>NZ_LMDG01000037.1 GCF_001426265.1 Rhizobium sp. Root1220 | reverse complement strand
GATTACTCGACGATGGAGGCGACGATGCCTGCGCCGACGGTACGGCCGCCTTCGCGGATAGCGAAGCGCAGCTTTTCTTCCATCGCGATCGGAACGATCAGTTCAACGGCAACGGTGACGTTGTCGCCTGGCATAACCATTTCCGTGCCTTCCGGAAGCGAAACGATACCGGTCACGTCAGTCGTACGGAAGTAGAACTGCGGACGGTAGTTCGTGAAGAACGGCGTATGACGGCCGCCTTCTTCCTTCGTCAGGATGTAGGCTTCAGCCATGAACTTCTTGTGCGGCTTGACMGARCCCGGCTTGCACAGGATCTGACCACGCTCGACGCCGTCACGGTTCACACCGCGAACCAGAGCGCCGATGTTGTCGCCGGCCTGGCCCTGATCGAGCAGCTTGCGGAACATTTCAACGCCGGTAACCGTCGTCTTCGAGGTGGCGCGGATGCCGACGATTTCGACTTCTTCGCCAACCTTGACGATGCCACGCTCGACGCGGCCGGTCACAACCGTACCACGGCCAGAGATCGAGAACACGTCTTCGATCGGCATCAGGAACGGCTGGTCGATCGGACGCTCAGGCGTCGGGATGTAAGCGTCGACAGCTGCCATCAGTTCGCGAACAGCATCTTCGCCGATGGTCTTGTTCGAGTCTTCCAGAGCAGCCAGAGCCGAGCCCTTGATCACAGGAACTTCGTCGCCCGGGAAGTCGTAGGACGACAGAAGTTCGCGAACTTCCAGCTCGACGAGCTCGAGGAGCTCGGCGTCGTCAACCTGGTCGACCTTGTTGAGGAACACGACCAGAGCCGGAACGCCAACCTGACGGGCAAGCAGGATGTGCTCGCGGGTCTGCGGCATCGGGCCGTCGGCAGCCGAGCAAACCAGGATCGCGCCGTCCATCTGCGCCGCACCGGTGATCATGTTCTTGACGTAGTCGGCGTGGCCGGGGCAGTCAACGTGAGCATAGTGACGAGCCGGCGTCTCGTATTCGACGTGCGCCGTCGAAATGGTGATGCCGCGAGCCTTTTCTTCCGGCGCAGCGTCGATCTGGTCGTACGCCTTGTACTCGCCGAAGTACTTCGTGATCGCTGCCGTCAGAGACGTCTTGCCGTGGTCAACGTGGCCGATCGTGCCGATGTTAACGTGCGGCTTGTTGCGCTCAAACTTACTCTTTGCCATTTNACGTGACCGAGCAATGGAACGAGATCGACCTACTTCGTGATCGCTGCCGTCAGAGACGTCTTGCCGTGGTCAACGTGGCCGATCGTGCCGATGTTAACGTGCGGCTTGTTGCGCTCAAACTTACTCTTTGCCATTTGAATGCTTCCTGTGAACGAAATGGATGACCCCGGCGAACCGGTTTAGTGCCGCCGTTTAAGGCTTTCGGCGGAATTGCGCAAGACCTAATTGCGGGCGGTATTCCTGGCTCGTGAAGGCATATGGGACGAGACCTCCGATTGGCAATATCCACCCCGGATGGCAAGATAGGCATGTTCCCGAACAACGAGCACAACCGCTTGAGTATATGATAATACTTTGCATGAGACGCTCTGCTGAGAGACTATTGGGGGACAAGACAATGGAAACGAAGGAAATGGCAAAACGCTCCGCAGCAAACTTCCTGATTTTCGCCGCCTGCGCATTCGTATTGTGGATACTGGCCGCGACCATCGACTGGATTGCCCAGGTCGTGCGCCTGTCGACGCCAGAACGCCTTCCCGCTCTTGCTACCTCGATCGTCAGTTCATCAACATTGCAGGCTATCGTCGCCATCTGGCTTTTGACCGCCGCGGTTGCGATCGCATTTCCGAAGATGCTCACGCCCCTCTCGACCACCACGACACTGATGTTCGATGTCGGGTACGGTATTCTCGGCGCCCTCACCGGCTTCGGGATCGCCATCGGTCTTTTCGGAGGGGGCTGGTCGATCCTGCTGCGCGCCGCGATCTACAGTGCCATCATCGCGATCGGCTTCCTGGCGGTGCGAAAGTGGCTTTCTAAGGAAGAGCTCAACACCTATGGGCGAACAAGATGGACAGTTGCCGGCATCATCGCGCTTGCCTCGCCTTTCGTCTTGCTGTGGGGCTGATACGGAACGTTCAACAAAAGCCGGTGGCACTGATTAGCCATCAGTTCGCAGATTTCAATGGGAGAGGAACTTGGAGCGGGTAGCGGGAATCGAACCCGCGTATTCAGCTTGGAAGGCTGCTGCTCTACCATTGAGCTATACCCGCGGGGTGGTATCCGATCCAATGACGAATGGTGGAGAGAGTTGGATTTGAACCAACGTAGGCTGAGCCAACGGATTTACAGTCCGTCCCCTTTAACCACTCGGGCATCTCTCCAGTTTTTCGTCCGGATCGCGAGACCAAGCTCGTCAGACTTTCGAAGCGTCGCCGCCCCTCGGTCTGCGCCGCGTATATGACCGGACGATTTCCTCATGTCAACACGATGACGTCGGAAAAAATGTGAAAAACTTCACGGCTGGCGGAAAGGTCCGCTGCTTAAAGAAATCCTATACGGAAAGAAGCGCCCCGGCTATAAAGCCGCATGAGCAAAGACAATAAAACCGGCGGCAAGCCCGCAGAAGACAAGTCCGCCAAGGACACGCATTACGCAACGCTGCGCCGGGCGCATCGCGACAACAAGCGTGAACGTGGCGAAATACCAACCCCAGCACCGCAAAAGCGCCGCCGCGCCGCCGATGATTGGAAACCGCCCAACCTCGCCCCCGATCAGGTCTATCTCTACGGACTGCACACGGTTCGGGCAGCGATCGACAACAAAGAGCGGAAGAGCATCAAACTGTCGGTGACGCAGAATGCGCTGGCACGCCTGGAAGTCGATGCCGAAGCCCTCGGCATTCCTGTCGAGATCGTGACGCCGCAGGATATAGACAAGGTGCTCGGTCCCGAGGCAATCCATCAAGGCGTGATGCTGGAAACGCGCCCCCTGCCGGTGCGCCGCCTGGAGGCACTGAAGAACAGTCCGCTGATGCTTGTCCTGGATCAGGTTACCGACCCGCACAACGTCGGCGCCATCATGCGCTCGGCCGTCGCGTTCGGCGCAGGCGCCGTCATCACTACGCAGCGCCACAGCCCGACGGAATCAGGCGTGCTGGCCAAGTCGGCCTCAGGCGCGCTGGAACTTATTCCCTATATACAGATCACCAACCTAGCAGATGCACTCGGCGAACTGCAAAAGCTCGGCTTCTTCACCATCGGCCTGGATTCGGAAGGCCCGGCACCTCTCGAGAGCACCTTCTCGGGGCATAAGGTAGCGCTGGTACTCGGTTCCGAGGGCAAGGGTCTGCGCCAGAAGACGCGCGAGACGGTTAACGCGCTCGCAAGGCTGGACATGCCGGGCGAGATCAAGTCCCTCAATGTGTCGAATGCAGCCGCAATCGCCATGTATGCGGCGCGACAGCATCTGAAAGGTTAAGGCTGTCGCAGGAAAGGCGCGTGGCGCTCATCTGCGGCCAGTATGCGACGAGCGCGCATGGTGCTTGTTTGTCGCTCACACTGGACCGACGCGATCAATTCTGGTGTCGAATTCAACGCCGCGCGGATTTTTTCTTTACAGCGCGACAAAATCTGCTACTTGGCACGCATTGCCCTTGTAGCTCAGTTGGTAGAGCACCTGATTTGTAATCAGGGGGTCACGAGTTCGAACCTTGTCGGGGGCACCATTTTTCCATAGCGAAATCAAGCGCTTATTGATCAACCCGCCCTAGTTGGCGGTTTTTTCATTTTGCGGCTCGTTTTAGCTAGTTCCTTGATTTGCAGGCGTCCCCTTCGGCAATCCGCGAATCCATGCAACATGCACGGCTCGAAGCCGGGACAAACGCGCCCGCGATGAAATCTCGGCAGCGGCGAAGCACACTGGCTCGGCTTTTCTCCCACATCGCCCACTTGCGATTGCCGATAGTTTGAGGGACAATCCTCACTCTGGCCATTGGGGCCTGTGCAGTCTCCCACGATAGGACAAAGCGATGCCTCGCAAATATGTTTTGGCCGCCATCGCAATGGCAGTTTTCGCTCTTTCAGGATGCTCTACCACTGGCGGAGCAGGCAATACAACCTACGCAACCCCTGCCGGAATCGGCCCGGTCCGCGGCGACGGTGACAACTTCTACTAGCCCAGTGTCGGGGAGAAGCCCTGCGAACGGGTGCTTTTCCCGAAGACCAACCAGGATGTCCGCTGCCTGTAGAGCCAGGCATACATCCCAGAGGACATCTGAGGTACTCGGTAACGCCGTTTAAGCCAGCAAGTCGCCAAGCGCGGCGGTGATCGACCTGTGCTGACATCACGCTTGACCGATTCCTTCAAAGAGCTACATTCAACCCATCATGTTTCTGACGGCTGACCACGGATGTACTGGCAGTTGTTATCGAGACAGATCGAGGAAGGTCGGCGCCGAGGGAGGTGTCGGCCTTTTTCCTTTGCGCACTTGCGACGCAGCGTATGAACTGGTTACCGTCGCAAACAAAGGGCCGGACGCGGCTTCTTTTCACCTCGACCCGGCACTCCCTTCGTTTCAGCAGTTTTGTCTAGCTGGCCTTCCTGATACCTGCCGTATCGTCGGGGAAAATAGGTATGCCGGCCGCGTGAGCCGCCTCCACGAAGGCAGCCCGAGCCGTGCTCGCGTCGACATACGATTCCATGGCTTCCAGTGCCGTGACCAAGGCTCGATGAAACGCTGCCGATGACTTGCCCGCTTGCGGCCAGTCCTCGCCCAAGAGAAGCGCCGCCAGATCGTCGACTGAGTGAGCCTCACGACACCTTCTTGCACCAACAAATTCAACATGAAGCGGCAGGATCGGAACTGGCGTACGAGCGTTTTCCATGGAATTACGTCTCCACACAGAATACAGATGAACCAACGACTGAGTGATTCGTTCCACGTTATATCAATGAGTTGATTATCCGCCCCAAGCAGCCCGTCCCGACGAAGGATGGCCTGCACCGTGCTTCTCTGGTTTAGACCTTGCCGACCAGCGCATCAGCAGACGCTTTGTTGCCCCATAGGGATCGCGCACTATATCAACCTCATGAGAGAACAGAAAATAGGCCTAAAAGGCACCGAAAAGTTGGATCGTACCACTCAGGCAGCGCATGATCTGATCAAAGCACATCACAAGGCGAGAGACGCCAAAACAACTCGACTTCGCGAGTTAAGACTCGCCAGGGAGGCCGAAGAGGCAAAGAGCGTCCCTACTACAAAGAGGCGCGTTCCCAAAAAAAATGAGAAGCAGTAATTGCGGCGCGCATACGACAATCCGCTAAGCAGCGCCGTCAATGCGCCGTCAGCGTGCTTAAATCGACGATGGCCAGAGAGGGGACACCTTGGGTACGGATCTGGCAGTCCTGATCGGCTCCAATAATTGCCGTGCACGAAGGACTGCCGAACAGTTCCGCCCTGAATAAAACTACCGCAGCATTGTGGACATCCTACTCTCAGATACAAATAAGCCACCTCTTCAATAAAGCAGAGGTGGCTTGCTTGCGCTTTGGTTCTAGCGCCTATCGGCAAACGGTCCGATATTTCGTAATCTCGTGGTTATGGCTGCGGACCTGATAAGGTTCCTTCCAGCACCGATCATAACGAACCCGGTGGTGATGGTCGTTGCGATAATTGTCGGCTCGATGGTAGTTGGGATAATTGCTTCGACCCTGTTCGCCGATACGAATGGTGAGGCTGTCAGCATAGGACGGCGCGGTGGTTGCGACGATTGATGATACGGCAATTGCTGCAGCGACGATGAGTCTCTTCATTGCATTCTCCATTGATTTCAGAGACATAAACACCCGAACGGCAAGATGGTTTCATGCAATCGTTGCGGAAACACTTCAAGTTCGGCGAGACCCCAGCCCCCGGACTATTGTGCTTGGCGCTGCTTCCTCGCCGCGTTGCTACCTGTTCCCGAAAAACCCGCGTCGCATCGGAAGCACAGGTTTATTCGCACGCAGCCCGGCCACCATCAAACCAACGTTGCGTAGGCCAAACGCCACCGGCGAACGGCTGATGCCTTAAAATGCCTTGTCGTGCGAACCTGTTATCATTTAGCTAGACGGGCATCATAAAGGGCATTGCATGAGCCTCACCTTTCAGACGTTTTGTTTCCTTGCCTCCCCGGCCACAGAGGCGCTCGCAGCACGAGACGAGCTGATTCGCATATACGGCAATGTTCCGACCGAAGAGGCGGATGTGATCGTGGCGCTCGGTGGCGATGGTTTCATGCTGCAGACCTTGCACGGCCGGATGAATTCGGGAAAACTGGTCTACGGCATGAACCGTGGATCCATCGGTTTCCTGATGAATGACTATCGAACGGATGGCCTGCGGGAGCGGATCAATGCCGCGGTGGAGAATACGTTTCGGCCGCTGCTGATGACAACGGCGAACGCCGACGGAACGAATTCGACCGCGCTTGCAATCAACGAGGTTTCACTGTTTCGCCAGTCCTATCAGGCCGCAAAGCTGCGGGTCGAGGTCGACGGGGTGGTGCGGCTCGAAGAGCTTATCTGCGATGGCCTGATGGTCGCGACGCCCGCCGGTTCGACCGCCTATAATCTTTCGGCGCACGGCCCTATCCTGCCGCTTGACGCCCCGCTGCTTGCGATGACCCCGGTTAGCGCATTCAGGCCGCGCCGCTGGCGCGGGGCGCTGCTGCCGAACAAGGTGACTGTCGATATCCATATCCTCGAGGACGAGAAACGGCCGGTCAACGCGGTTGCCGACAACACCGAGATCAAGTCGGTGCTGCACATCCGCATCGCCCAATCCGAGGATATGACGGCGCGGATACTCTCAGACCCCGATCGATCGTGGTCAGACCGCATCCTTGCCGAACAGTTCGAGGATTGAGGCCATGGGTGTGCAAAGACTGACAATCTGCGCGCTTGTGTTGGCAGGTTGGCCGATCAGTCCGTTTGCGGCGGACGCCAGGGACCCCATCCTGCCCGCCTCCATCACCTTTGCCACGAGTACAGGCTATTGGGAGGACGATGGCAGCGCTCCGGTTGTAGCTTACACCCACGCTGACACCTCCACACCAGCAGCGATAGCGACTGACACGGACAAGAAATCGCGCCACGGTTATTATAAGCTTTTCGCCGTCCGCCAAGCCGATCGGACCGCGAAGATCTACCTCCAGCAGATTGCGCAGAGCGAAGACGGGCCAAGCATCGTATCGACGGTGGAACTGCAGGAACTGAACGACCTCAGACCCTACGTGACCGACATCCGTCCGGAGAAGTCGAGCGGCCTGCTGAAGGAGCCCGGCCTGTTCGCAATGGTCCACCTGAAGACAGATCCCGATGCGGAGGCCGAAAGCTGGACGGTCATTATCGACGAGTTCGGCGAAGTGACCGTCGGCAAGGCCAGCAACTAGTACGAACAAAAAAGCCGGGCGCTTGGCCCAGCTTCTTCTTGGTTCGAGAAACGGCTTAGAACTTCATGCCGATGCCAACCTTGACGCTGTTTTCGTCATAGCCGCGCGAGATGTTTGCGCCACCGATGTTGAAATCGTTGTTGGCATAGTTGGTGTAGCGGTATTCAACACGAGCAGTGATGTTGTTCGTGATGAAGGTTTCCGCACCAGCGCCAACCGTGTAACCAAGCGCGGTATCGGTGTCAGAGCCAGCAGCATTGCTGAACTTGTTCTTGGTTGCTGCAAGACCAGCAGTGCCGTAGAGCAGGAACGGGTTCAGGTCGTAACCGACGCGGCCGCGAACCGAGCCATTGACTTCGTTCTTGCCCTGGCCGTTGCCAGCAGCGCCGTCAGCACCTGAATAGCCGATATCGGCTTCAACGCCGTACACGATCTGGCCCTGCTGCCAGTTGTAGCCGCTGTAGATCTGACCACCGAGCGCACGAGCGTTGTACTTGTTGCCGAAACCGCCCAGGTTGTAGGTGCCGGCACCGCCGAGGTAGAAGCCCTGCCAGTTGGCTGCCGGAGCCGGCTCGTTCTGAGCAATCGGAGCTTCCGGAATCTGGTCAACGGCGTCTGCTGCGAGCGCAGCGGAAAAGCCACCAAGTGCAACGGTCGAAACCAACAGGCTAGCAATAAAAGTACGCATACTCGTCTCCTTATCAAACCCGCGCCCTTCGCCAAACTGTTTCGCAGCGAAGCATTCGCGAGCAATTACGTATGTCCCTTCGGATCGAGGCGGAAACTGATGCCCAATTGAGGATTTGAAAGAGCCAAATTGTGATTTGATTATGGCTTACGGGTGGCTGAAATTCGATGTTGCTTTGCAGCAACAAACTATTTGTTAACCATAACGAATGGTTAAATCAGCAATACTTAATTTATGGAAACATCTTCTTAAATAATACGCACAACATCCCATCCCTCTCCTCAATCGCTGCGCCTATTTATAAGGTCGGCGCACACGCCTATATATGCAGCGCATAGATTCCCGCGATGAAGAGGCACCATTTTGAACGGCACAAGACTTCGAACGGCATTGGTCACCGGCGCGGCTAAAAGAATAGGCAGGGCGATAGTCGAAGATCTTGCCGTCAATGGGTTTTCGGTCGCGATCCACGCCAGCCGCTCTATCGAGGCGGCGGAAAATTTCGCGGCGGAATTGCGGCGGAACGGGTTCCGAGCTGTCGCCGTTCAAGCTGACCTTGAGAAATTTGACGAGACCGGCGAACTGATGCGAAAGGCTTCCGAGGCGATCGGCCCGATCGATCTTCTCGTCAACAATGCCTCGGTTTTCCACGAGGATTCCATTCATCAGATCGATGCCAAGGCGTGGGACGAGCATTTTGCAATCCATGTCCGCGCGCCCTCGATTCTGTCGGCGGACTTTGCCGAGCAACTGCCGCAGGAGATGGATGGACTGGTAGTCAACGTCATCGACCAGCGCGTCTGGGCGCTGCGGCCTAGCTTCTATTCCTATACCTTGTCGAAATCGGCCTTGTGGACGGCGACGCAGACCATGGCGCAGGCGCTTGCGCCCCGCGTCCGCGTCAACGCCATCGGTCCCGGCCCCTCGATGCCAAGCGAACGGCAGTCGCAGGAAGACTTCCAAGCGCAGGTTTCAGCGCTTATTCTCAAGCGGGGGCCGAAACTCGAGGAATTCGGCAAAACGATTCGCTTCCTGTACGAAACGCCCTCGATTACCGGCCAAATGATTGCCCTCGACGGCGGCCAGCACCTTGCCTGGCAGACGCCCGACGTGGCGGAGATTACAGAATGAATTCAAGGAAGCTGCCGGACGGCGGCGTTCTTTACGACGAGACCGAAGATACCGACGACGACATCGAAGTGGACAGCGAAGCCTCCGCTGCGCCGCTTTCGGCTGCAATCGACTGGAACGAAGGCGGCGTCAACGAGACCGGGTTGATCGGCGCCGAACTGATTGCCGAATTCGTCAAGCGGCTGCCGAACAGCCCTGGTGTCTATCGCATGTTCAACGAGGCGGGTGACGTACTTTATGTCGGCAAGGCGCGCAGCTTGAAGAAGCGCGTCGGCAACTATGCGATGGGCCGTGTCCACTCCAATCGTATCGCCCAGATGGTGCGCCAGACGGCGCATATGGAGTTCGTCACGACGCGGACCGAGATCGAAGCGCTGTTGTTGGAAGCCAACCTCATCAAGCGGTTGCGGCCGCGCTTTAATGTTCTGCTGCGCGACGACAAGTCCTTTCCCTATATCCTGATCAGCGGCGATCACCGGGCGTCCGCCATATTGAAGCATCGCGGCGCGCGTGCGCGCAAGGGGGACTATTTCGGTCCCTTCGCTTCGGCGGGCGCGGTCGGTCGCACTATCAACTCGTTGCAACGAGCGTTTCTCATCCGGACATGCACGGACAGCGTCTTCGAAACGCGCACACGTCCGTGTCTGCTCTACCAGATCAAGCGCTGTTCGGCGCCGTGCACGCATGAAATCAGCGATGCTGGTTATGGCGAACTGGTGCAGGAGGCCAAGGACTTCCTCTCCGGCAAGAGCCAGAAGGTGAAGGCACACATGGCCGAAGCGATGAACCAGGCGGCAGAGGATCTCGATTTCGAGCAGGCCGCCGTCTATCGCGACCGCCTCGCCTCGCTGTCGCACGTCTCCAGCCATCAGGGCATTAACCCCGCCGGCGTCGATGAGGCCGACGTGTTTGCGATCCATCACGAGGGTGGCATCTCCTGCATTCAGGTGTTCTTCTTCCGCACAGGGCAGAACTGGGGCAACCGCGCCTATTTCCCGAAGGCCGATCCGCAACTGACCGGCGCCGAGGTGCTTAGCGCCTTCCTGGCGCAATTCTACGACGACAAGCCGGTGCCAAAGCAGATCCTGCTTTCAGAAACGTTGGACGAGATGGAACTGCTTTCCGCCGCACTGGCAGAGAAGGCCGGGCACAAGGTCTCCATTCTCGTGCCGCAACGCGGTGAAAAGCGCGATCTCGTGGACCATGTCGTAGGCAACGCGCGCGAAGCCCATGGACGCAAGCTCGCGGAGACGGCGTCCCAGTCCCGCCTGCTTGAAGGCTTCAAGGAGACGTTCAAGCTTTCATATCTGCCGCAGCGGGTCGAGATCTATGACAACTCTCATATCATGGGCACGAATGCGGTCGGCGGTATGGTTGTCGCGGGGCCAGAGGGCTTCGTGAAGAACCAGTACCGCAAGTTCAACATCAAATCGACCGACATCACCCCCGGCGACGACTTCGGTATGATGCGCGAAGTCATGACCCGCAGGTTCTCACGGCTGATGAAGGAGGAGGGCATTCCGGATCGCAGCCAGACGGTGTCGCCGGCTGACGCTGCCGATATGCCCTTCCCTGCCTGGCCTGACGTCATTTTGATCGATGGCGGCCAGGGACAGATGACGGCAGTTCGGGGGATTCTGGACGACCTCGGCATTACCGACAGTGTCATTGCAATCGGCGTTGCGAAGGGCGTCGATCGCGATGCCGGGCGCGAGCGTTTCTTTCTGCCAGGGGGTGAGAGCTTCACCCTGCCGCCCCGCGATCCGGTGCTCTATTTCACCCAGCGCATGCGCGACGAAGCGCACCGGTTTGCCATCGGCTCGCATCGCGCGCGGCGCAAGAAAGAAATGATCAAGAACCCGCTCGACGAGATCGGTGGAATCGGACCTTCCCGCAAACGGGCATTGCTGCAGCACTTCGGGACGGCAAAGGCCGTGTCCCGCGCCGCGCTTTCGGATCTGATGGCCGTCGAGGGGATTTCGGAAACGGTGGCCAAGCAGGTTTACAATCATTTTCACGACGACGCCGCGAAATAAGTGGTGGTGGTCGCAAATTCCACGCAAAGGCAGCGAAAAAACAGAAAGAATGTTGACGCTTCGCAGTCAAAGCCGTCATCTACGGGCGCATCAATTCAGAGAACAGTTCATGGCATCGCGCGCATATAACATCCCAAATCTGTTGACCTATGGCCGCATTCTCGCAGTGCCGCTCATCGTGCTTTGCTTTTTCCTCGAAGGAAAGCTCGCGATCAGCAACACCGCCCGATGGGTTGCGTTGTGGATCTTCATCATCGCGTCGCTCACGGACTTTCTCGACGGCTACCTCGCGCGCATCTGGAACCAGACGTCCAACATCGGCCGCATGCTCGACCCGATCGCCGACAAGCTGCTTGTCGCCTCGATCCTGTTGCTGGTCGCCGCCGACCAGACGATTGCGGGCTGGTCAATCTGGGCAGCAATTACCATCTTGTGCCGCGAAATCCTGGTGTCCGGCCTTCGCGAATATCTGGCGGCGTTGAAGGTCAGTGTACCGGTAACCCGGATCGCCAAGTGGAAGACGACGGTGCAGCTTGTCGCCATCGCGTTTCTTCTCGCCGGCCCCGCTGGTGACGAAGTATTCCCTTATACGACAATGACCGGCATCGGCCTTCTGTGGATCGCCGCCATTTTGACGATCTATACCGGCTACGACTATTTCCGAGCCGGCATCAAGCACATCGTGGATAACGAAGAATGACCAAGCTTGTCTATTTTGCCTGGGTACGCGAAAGGATCGGCAAGGGCGAGGAAGAAATCGCCCTGCCCTCATCCGTCGTCACTGTTTCCGATCTTCTGAGTCATTTGAAGACGCTAGGCGAAGAATATGAGACAGCGCTTCAGTTTCCCGACGTGATCCGCGTTGCGCTCGATCAGGAACATGTCGAGCACGACGAACCGATCGGCGGCGCGCGGGAGATCGGCATTTTTCCGCCGATGACCGGAGGCTGACGTGACCGGCGAGGTCATCCCTCTTGCGCGCGTACAGCGCGAGGATTTCGACCTTCAGGGCGAAGTCAGGCGGCTGAGCAGTGAGACACGGGGTGTCGGTGCGATCGTCACGTTTTCGGGCCTCTGCCGCGACGAAGGTGGCACTCTGGCAGCACTCGAACTCGAGCACTATCCAGGCATGGCCGAAGCGGAGATGACGCGGATCACGAAGCTCGCGATCAAGCGCTTTGACCTGTTGGGGCTGACGGCGATTCATCGCTTTGGAAAAATCGCCGCGGGCGAAAATATCGTCCTCGTCGTCGCTGCCGCACCGCATCGCCAGGCTGCCTTTGACGGCGCCAACTTCGTGATGGACTTCCTGAAGACCTCCGCGCCGTTCTGGAAAAAAGAACACCGCAAAGACGGTCCCGCCAGCGAGTGGATCACGGCCAAGGATGCCGACGATACGGCTCGGGACAAATGGAAGTGATCACGGAATGACGCGCTCTCGTCGGCTGAGCACAAGGAGCAGAACGAGCAGCGAAAACACGACCAGATCGCGCCAGAGAAATGGACCGTAGGCCGTCCACAGGGTTTCGATCAAACCAAGACCGGCTGCACCACCGGCTGATTTCAGCGGGTCCGAATAGCCGCCCACGGCTGCCACCAACACCACCTTGAGCCCGAACATCAGGCCCGCACCAAAATCCATCGTGCCGTAATAGGCGGTCGACAGGATGCCGCAAAGCGTCGCCATCAGCACGGCAGCGGCATAGGCGACTAGAAAGACGCGGTTGGCGCTGGTGCCGCAGAGTTCCGCCGCAAGTGGATCGTCGGTGACGGCGCGCCAGATGCGACCCCACGACGTGCGCTTCATGATGAACACACCAATCGCAATGAACGAGCACATCAAGGCACTGTTGACGAGCTGAATCTGGGTCAGCACCACATCGAAAGTGCCGCTGCGCCAGAACGTCACGCCACCGTTCAGAAATGGAGACAGCCAGAGGCTTCTGGTGTTCGACGCCAGCCGCGCGGCCTCCATCAGCACGATCGTAATGCCCAGGGCGGCGACGATGACGGTGTGGGACGACTGGCGGACGAGCGGCAGCATGATCGAACGACCGATCCACATACCTGCCGTCATCGAATAGGCCAGAGAGGCCACCACCCCAAGCGCCAGAGCGGCCGGCAGGACCAGCCAAAGCCTGCTGTATGCGAAGTCCGTGAAGAGCAGCAGCATCTGGCCTGAAAAGGCGAAGATTGCACCATAAGTTATATCGGCCCGCTTGGTGACGCCAAAGGCGACCGAATAGCCAAAGGCGAGCGCGGCATAAAGCGTGGCCAGCGGTATAGCATTCGCCAATTGCTGGAGCAGATAGGCCATCAACAACTCCCATCTGCAAAATCATAACTGGCAAAATCATTTTTACCAGTTATATTTTGCCATGAGCTTTTCCTGGACTCCCCATCGTTTTTCAGGCGGCGCACTGGCGCTGGATGTCGCCAACAGCGTTATCCTCCGGCATGATCACGCTCGCCGTGTCGACCGCTTTGATGTCGAGACGCAATTGGCGGCTTTTCCTGATGCAGCAGTGCAATTCTGCGCCGAGCGGGCGATCTTCGGGGAAGTTGCGCCGCTAGCGCCGACGGACAAGGATGAATTCATCCGCCTGCGCGAGGCGACCGATCGTTACTTCCGAAGTCGGGTATTGACCGGTAGCGACAACCTGCTCCTCGCCGAACTTCTCGAGGCGATAGCGCGGGTGCTGCGCAGTGGATCAAATCCCGACTCTCTGGGCAAGGCGACCGCACATTCTGCGTTGCGACTGGTCGCGATGCCCG
The DNA here is from genome assembly GCF_001426265.1 of Rhizobium sp. Root1220. GTDB lineage: Bacteria > Pseudomonadota > Alphaproteobacteria > Rhizobiales > Rhizobiaceae > Rhizobium. Next base: position 252,182 of record NZ_LMDG01000037.1, on the reverse strand, counting down.
AGCCCGAGCGGATGAAGATATGCGGAAACTGCGGCTGGCTGTTCCTTGACCGCAGCAAGAACAAGAGCCGCACATGGTGCGACATGGCCGTCTGCGGCAACCGCGCCAAGGCGAACCGGCACTATCGCCGCAGGAAAGAGGAGGAAACGCCATGAAGGCGTTATTGATCGTCACGCTCATGATCGCCACCTTGCTGGCAGGGTGCCAGCGGGAGAGTGACAAGTTCGTCGAACTCAGCGGACGCGTCTTCGTCTTCAACTACCGCGTGGCCGTCGCGACCTATATGGTGACGCTGAACAGGAAGACGACAATTCCGGAGGGAACGGTGGCCATCGCCGAATTCGAGGACCCGGCAGGCGGCGAGCCGCTGGTGATCAACGAGAGGATCTTTCCGTTTTGGGACAGGATCACACTCCAGAGCCCCGCCGTGCATTGCGTCAAGAAGGACAAGCCCTATGCGGTCAATGTCCGGTTGGTCGATGCGAGCGGGAAGACGCTGCAGAGTCTGAAGACGGAGGTTATTTCCAGCCTCGACCAATCAGTAATGCCGGGCAAACCGCTGGTGGTTGGGCCGCTCTATACGAAAAACCCGGAGGTGTTCAAACCGGATGGCACGGTGGATTATGACTCCGCCGGCACCTGCCCCTCGACATGAAAAAAGCCAGAGCGATGCCCCGGCTTTACAGTCGCTTCGATGCCTTCAGCGCAATCGCTGAATCAGCCAACGATCTCGGTGTCGGAGAACCAGTACTTGATTTCCTGGGCAGCGGTCTCAGGAGCATCCGAGCCATGAACCGAGTTCTCGCCGATCGACAGGGCATGAACCTTGCGGATCGTGCCTTCATCAGCGTTTGCCGGGTTGGTCGCACCCATGATTTCGCGGTTCTTCAAGATGGCGCCTTCGCCTTCGAGAACCTGAACGATGGTCGGGCCCGACGTCATGCCCTCAACGAGTTCGCCGAAGAAAGGGCGTTCCTTGTGAACAGCGTAGAAGCCTTCTGCTTCGCGCTTGCTCATCCAGACGCGCTTGGAGGCGACGACGCGCAGGCCGGCGTTTTCGAGCATCATGGTGATGGCGCCCGTCAGGTTGCGGTTCGTTGCATCGGGCTTGATCATCGAGAAGGTGCGTTCAATCGCCATTGTGAAAAATCCTCTGTTATCGGGGAAAAGTGGGCGGTCTTTACCCGCCCGATGGCCTGAAAACAAGGGGGCAGCGGTAATTTCACGTGGCTGTCACGAGACGAGTGGGGTCGCTGCGCACTTTGAAAGGACGGCCGCTGCACAGGATGACACGGTCACTGCCCCATCATGAATTTTCATGGCTTCATCAGCACCAAATTGTTAAAAGCCGCTAATATCGTTGACAAACATGAACATGGGGGGCCGCATGCTGCAGCAATATGAGATGTTCTCGAACTACAACCGCTGGGCAAACGACCTCGTTTACAGCGCCGCATCGGAGCTGACGGATGCCGAGTTCCGCGATGACAAGGGCGCCTTCTTCGGCTCCCTGCACCGCACGTTGAACCACCTGATCACAGCCGATCGCATATGGATGAAACGCTTCACTGGCACCGGTGAAGCCCCCGCCGCGCTCGACAGCTTGCTGTACGACGATTTTGCCTCACTTTCTGCCGCGAGGCATAGGGAGGATCAACGCATAATCGACTGGGTGACAGAGCTTGACGACCGTTCGCTTGCCGCGGATTTCACCTATACCCCAATCACCCGACCGGTCGAGATCACCCAGCCGCTTTGGACGGCCCTCTCCCACTTCTTCAACCACCAGACGCACCATCGCGGCCAATGCCACATGACCTTGACCGCACTCGGAAAACCGAGCCTCGGCCTGGATCTGGGCTACTTCTTGCGCCAGGATGGCAAGAGGTGGCTCCAATCAAGCTCGCATTAACCGCGTTCTCGGATCGACGTGGCTCCCGCCGTCAAATCATGTGCGAATTCAAGCTATCTTAAACCCTCGGGTGCATAGCGGATAAGACGCAAGGCCGGACAGGGCCAGTTAGCGAGGGAGCCGTCATGCGAAATGCAGCATCGAGTGCACAGGTGCAACGCGAAGCCCCGAAGCCAGCAGTGGCGACGGCGACTGATCTTCAGCGCGTCGGCCAGCATATGACGCGGCTCGCCATCGCCGGCCTGCCGCGCAACTACGAACTGCTGCATGACGCAATCATTGGGCAGAATGCGGCACTGGCCCAAGACATTGCTGCCCTTGGACCAAGCCCGAAACAACCGGCGCTCGATGAGCTCGGCCTTAAATATCGCCTCCTCGGTCATTGCGGTCTGGTCGGCGAGTCGTCACAGGCCGAGATGGGGCGGATGTTGCACGACATGGCGAGTCATCTTTCCGACAGCCTTCGTCGGAAACAGTCGTTTGTGCGCGCCGCGGAAGCTGTGCTGCAGTCGATCGCCGCGAATCCGGAGCAAAGCCTCGCATCATTCATGAACGAGATGGATTTCCTGTCGACATCACTGGGCGGTGTGTTGACCACCGAGATGGAACTCGAGGCGAAGCTTCGCGGCGACATCGAAAAGCTGGAAGCACTTGAACGGGGCGTTACTGCGGCGCAATCAGCCTCCTCGACCGACAAGCTGACGGGTCTTGCCAACCGCGTTGCCCTCAACAAGGCAATGCTCGACCTCTATGAGCGTGAGGACGGCGCGTCGGGAAGCGCACTTATCATGGTCGACATAGATGACTTCAAGGCGCTCAACGCCCGGTACGGGGTGCAAACCGGAAGCAGGCTGTTGAAGAAGCTTGCCGACCTGTTTCGCAAGTCGATCAAGAAACACGACTTCGTGGCTCGTACGGACGGCGACGAGTTCGCGTTCCTGTTTGCCAACGTCGGCAAGCAAGAGGCAATGGCGATCGCCGACCGGCTGCGCGCGTCCGTCGAGGAGAGCATCGTCTTCCCGGCGACCGATACGACGTCGGCGGCAAGGCTCACGATCTCCGTCGGGATTGCCTTGAGCGCGGAAGCGGTAACTGCATCGCAACTGCAGGCGAACGCGCGTATCGCGCTGCATACCGCCCAATCGAACCGTCGCCAACCGGTGCAGGCCTTCGGACGTTGAACGACAGGCCCTTGCGCTGATCGCGGCTTTCGGCCAAAACGCCGCGCATGATCACGATTACCGACGTATCCGCACGCATTGCCGGCCGCCTGCTTCTCGACCACGCCAGTGTTTCGCTGCCTGCGGGCACGAAGGCCGGCCTGGTCGGCCGCAACGGTGCTGGCAAATCCACGCTCTTTCGCATCATAACCGGCGACCTCGGGTCTGAAACGGGCTCGATATCGATTCCGAAGAATACGCGGATCGGCCAGGTGGCGCAGGAAGCGCCCGGGACGGAGGATGCTCTGATCGAGATCGTGCTTGCGGCCGACAAGGAACGCGCTGCGCTCGTTGCAGAAGCGGAAACCGCCATCGATGCACATCGGATCGCGGACATCCAGATGCGCCTCGTCGATATCGATGCGCATTCCGCCGAAGCACGCGCAGCAAGCATTCTTGCCGGGTTGGGCTTCGACCAGGATGCACAGTCGCGTCCCGCCTCTTCTTTTTCGGGCGGCTGGCGGATGCGCGTGGCGCTGGCAGCGGTACTCTTTTCCGAGCCGGACCTGTTGCTGCTCGACGAGCCGACGAACTACCTCGATCTCGAAGGCACCCTGTGGCTCGAGGATTACATCCGCCGTTACCCGCACACGGTCATCATCATCAGCCACGACCGTGATCTGCTCAACAACGCGGTCAACTCGATCATTCATCTCGACCAGAAGAAGCTGACGTTCTATCGCGGCGGCTACGACCAGTTCGAGCGCCAGAAGGCAGAGGCCGACGAACTGCAAACCAAAGCGAAGGCGAAGAGCGACGCCGCACGCAAGCATCTGCAGGGCTTCATCGACCGGTTCAAGGCCAAAGCCTCCAAGGCCCGCCAGGCCCAGAGCCGAGTGAAGGCACTGGAGCGCATGGGCACTGTCTCGGCGGTCATCGAAGATCACGTTCAGCCGATCAATTTTCCCGAGCCCGAGAAGCAACCCGCCTCGCCGATCGTCGCTATCAACGGCGGCGCCGTAGGTTACGAATCCGGCAACCCGATCCTGCGAAACCTCAATCTGCGCATCGACAATGACGATCGCATCGCGCTGCTGGGCTCGAACGGCAACGGCAAATCAACCTTTGCGAAATTCATCTCCGGCCGCCTCAAGGCCGACGCAGGCGAGGTCAAGATCGCACCCAGCCTGAAGATCGGCTTCTTCGCGCAGCACCAGCTCGACGACCTTATCCCCGACCAATCGGCAGTCGAGCACGTGCGACGCCTCATGCCGGAAGCACCGGAAGCGAAAGTACGCGCCCGTGTCGCCCAGATGGGCCTCGCAACCGAGAAGATGGCGACGGCCGCGAAGGATCTTTCGGGCGGAGAGAAGGCCCGGCTGCTGATGGGGCTTGCGGCCTTTCATGCGCCCAACCTCCTGATCCTCGACGAGCCGACCAACCACCTGGACATCGACAGCCGGCGTGCGCTGATCGAAGCGCTCAACGACTACGAAGGCGCCGTCATCCTGATCTCGCACGACCGACATCTGATCGAAGCAACGGTCGATCGGCTCTGGCTCGTCAACAAAGGCACTGTGACGACCTTCGAAGGCGACATGGACGAGTACCGCGATATCGTCGTCGCATCCGGTAAAAAAAAAGAAGAAAAGCCGCAGCTGAATGAAGACGGTGCGTCGAAGGCCGACCAACGCAAGATGAACGCCGACAGGCGCGCGTCGCTGGCTCCGTTGAAGAAAAAGATCAATGAAATCGAATCCTTGACCGGCAAGCTGGAGAAACTGATTCAGACGCTTGACGCAGAACTTGCGGATCCCGTGCTCTACGAGAAGGCACCGGCGAAAGCTTCCGAAAAAGCCAAGCAGCGTGGCGAGGCGGCAGCAAAGCTCTCAGCAGCAGAGGAGCAATGGCTGGAGCTCTCCTCGCAATACGAAGAGGCCATGGCAGGATAGCCACAGTGTTGCGCGAAGCGCCGTCGCGAGGGATTCTCATTCAGCATTCTCCGACCTCAGAAACCGATCGTTAACCATAATCCGAAAGGTTGTCTCAACACTCATTACTGATTTGTTGAGCACCTTTCATGCATCGTTTCGCGATTTACTCCGGTCTGATCCTCTGCGCCGCCGTCGCCGGCTGCCAGACGACAAGGCAACCCGCTCCCGACAAGACGATCAAGACCTCGTCGATTATCTCCCCAGAAGGCAATCAGGTCACGACAGACGGCGACGGTACAGCGGCGCTTCCCCGGGCTGACGTCAAGCGTCACCTGGTCGGTCGAACGCTGACCGTTTCCTCGCTTCATGAATTGCGGTTGGCGGACAAGGAGGTCATCCTGAGCTTCGACGACGGCCCGATCCCCGGCCGCACCGATCGCGTGCTGGCGACACTCGATCAGTTTGGTGTCAAGGGCGCCTTCATGATGGTCGGCGAGATGGCCGCGCTGCATCCGGCACTTGCCCGCAAGGTGGCTTTGGACGGCAACGCCATCGGCAGTCACACCTACAAGCACGACGATCTGGCAACTCTGACATTCGACGCTGCCATGGCAGAGGTGACACGCGGCGCGGCAGCAGTCACGAAGGCAACCGGTGTCGACGTCAATTTCTTTCGCTTCCCGTATCTCGCCGACAGCCACAGGCTGCGCGCCGCCGTAGCCATGCGCGACATGGTCATCATGGACGTCGACGTCGACAGCAAGGACTACTCCAACACCACCCCCGCAGCCGTGACCAAGCGGACTATGGACCTTCTTCACAAGCGCGGCCGCGGCATCATCCTCATGCATGACATCCATAACCGGACCGCGACGATGTTGCCGACGCTCCTTTCAAGGCTGGAGGCCGAGGGTTATAAGGTCGTCACGCTGAAATTCAGGAAAGCTGCTGCGTCGGCTGAAATGGCTTCACTGTAATCCATGCCCGACTTGCCCAGCAGGTTCTTTCTGATAAAACAGCCGCACAATAAGTCATACTTTTGAGCGAAACACCGAACGCGAGCAACCAGCATGTCCCCCATCAACCTCGCCATCGTCGGCGTCGGCAAGATCGTCCGCGACCAACACCTCCCCTCCATCGCGAAGAACCCGGATTTCAACTTGATCGCAACGGCAAGCCGTCACGGCACCGTCGAGGGAATCCAGAGCTTCACCACAATCGAGGCGATGCTCGATACCGTGCCTGAGATCAATGCTGTCTCACTCTGCATGCCGCCGCAGTATCGCTATGACGCTGCTTACAAGGCGCTGTCGGCCGGCAAGCATGTCTTTCTCGAAAAGCCTCCGGGCGCGACACTGAGCGAAGTGGCCGATCTCGAAGGCCTCGCCGCAAGCAAAGGTGTCTCGCTTTTTGCCAGCTGGCATTCGCGCTACGCTGCCGCTGTCGAGGCCGCCAGGTCTTTCCTCGCGTCGACGACCATCAATAGCGTGCATGTCATCTGGAAGGAAGACGTTCGCCATTGGCATCCGAATCAGGACTGGATCTGGCAGGCGGGCGGTCTTGGCGTCTTCGATCCGGGCATCAACGCGCTGTCCATCGTCACGCATATCCTGCCGAAGGCGATCTTCCTCACCAGCGCCACCCTGGAGTTTCCGGAGAACCGCGACGCCCCGATCGCAGCCGACCTGCATTTTAAGAACGCGGATAACGTACCGGCGCGCGCCGAGTTCGACTGGCGGCAAACGGGCAAGCAGAGCTGGGACATTATCGCAGAAACAGCAGCCGGCCAGATGGTCCTTGCCGAAGGCGGCTCGAAGCTCTCGGTGAACGGCGAACTCAAGTTCTCCGCTCCGGAAGAGGAATATCCTTCCCTCTACCGGCGTTTCGCGGAAATCATCAAGGAGGGCAAATCGGACGTCGATGTTGCACCTCTCCGGCATGTCGCGGATGCCTTCATGCTCGGCAAGCGCAAATTCGTGGAAGCGTTTCACGACTGATACGAAAACGCCGAACCTCATGATACTGTGAAGCACTCACGGTTTTTCGCGGAGGTTCGGCATGCGGGATGACGCCTCTTTCGGGTTGGGCTTGAAGAACAACGCAGTTTCGCTCGCGGAGCCCAATCCCCTGTGGCAGGAGGCCTACACTCGAGAGGCGAAGGCAATACGGCAAGCGTTGGGCGATAAAGCGATCGACATACAGCACGTCGGCAGCACTGCCATACCCGGTATCAAGGCAAAGCCCATCATCGACATACTTGTCGGGATCGAACGCTTTGACGACGGCCCGGAGTGCATCAGCGTGATGGAAGAAATCGGCTACGACTATGCCGGCAGCGACATCGTCCCGGACGACCATATTTTCGGCAGAGGCATCGAGGGCGAGAGCCGCACACACTTGGTCCATATCGTGGAACATCTCGGCCATAACTGGAACAGGATGATCGCTTTTCGGGATGTCCTTCGCGGCGACGCCGAGCTTGCCGGTGCCTATGAGCAATTGAAGGTCGAATTGGCCGGCGAGCATGCGGAAAGCCGCGCGACGTATACCGGTGCGAAAAAGGACTTCATCGGAAAAGTCCTGATGGATGTCGGCCTGAGCTGAGCAGGCTCAGGCTTTCTTCTCCCACCGCCCTTCGGGCGTTTGCTGCCAATAGGTGAGGCTGTGGCCCTCGCCTTTCAGCTTCTTCCACTGGACGCGCGCTCCCTCGAGCTGCTCCTGATCGTAACCGTCGAACATGAAAACGATCCGCTGATAGGCATCGACGGCCGGCGGCTCCGCGCCGTCGACTATGAAACGAACCGTCGCAGCATTGGCGTTTTCGCCCGATAGCGTCAGTAGAACGGGTTGATTGTCGGCGTTGCCGCCTTCATCCGTTCCGTGCGGCAAAAAGCTGTCCTCCCGAAAAGTCCACAGGTGCGCGTCAATCTCATCGCGGCGCGCTTTCTCCTTCAGCTGCACGGCGACGCGCCAGCCGCGCTCGACGCTCTTGTCGAGCAGCGGCGGCAGCGCGTCCTGCAGCTTCGATTCCGTGAGATGATAGAAAAGGACTTCCGTCATGATTCGTAGTTGGCGCGCACGAGTTCGTCGAGCAGACGCACGCCGAAGCCCGATCCCCACGACTGGTTGATTTCATCCAGCGGCGAGCCCATCGCGGTGCCCGCTATATCGAGATGAGCCCATGGCGTTTCCTGTACGAATCGCTTGAGGAAATGCGCGGCGGTAATCGAACCGGCGTGACGTCCGCCGGTATTTTTCATGTCCGCGAACTTGCTGTCGATCATCTTGTCGTATTCCTTGCCGAGCGGCATGCGCCAGAGTTTCTCCCGGGTGGCAAGCCCGGCGGTCGTCAGCTGCTCGGAAAGCTGGTCGTCGTTGGAAAAAAGGCCAGCCTGAACATTGCCGAGCGCGACGAGAATAGCGCCCGTCAAAGTAGCAAGATTGACCATGAATTTAGGCTTGAATCGATCATTGCAATACCAGAGCGCATCGCAGAGAACGAGCCGTCCTTCCGCGTCGGTATTGATGATTTCAATGGTCTGACCCGACATCGACGTGACGATATCGCCGGGGCGCTGAGCATTGCCGTCGGGCATGTTCTCGACAAGCCCGATGATGCCGACTGCGTTCACCGCAGCCTTGCGCGCTGCAAGGACATGCATGAGCCCGGTGACTGCCGCCGCGCCACCCATGTCGCCTTTCATATCCTCCATTCCGGCGGCCGGCTTGATCGAGATGCCGCCGGTGTCGAAGACGACGCCTTTGCCGATGAAGGCAACCGGGCTTTCGCCGCTCTTACCGCCATTCCACTGCATGATAGCCATCCGCGGCGGACGCACCGAGCCTTGCGCAACGCCGAGAAGCGCACCCATGCCCAGCTTTTGCATTTCCTTCTCGGTCAGAATTTCGACGTCGACGCCCAGTTTCGTCAGTTCGCTCGCCTTTGCCGCGAACTCAACGGGACCCAGGACGTTCGGCGGCTCGTTCACGAGATCGCGCGCCAGGCTAACGCCCTCGGCCACGGCCTGGGAGACCCTGAAAGCCTTGACGGCTTCCGATGCCTTGGCCGAAACGATGTTGACCTTTACCGGGCCCTTCCGTCCGTTGCCATCATCGTCTTTCTTCTTCGTCTTGTAGGTATCGAAAGCATATTCCCGCAGAAGCATGCCAAGCGCAAAGTCGGCCACTTCCTTTCCGCCGACTCTTACACCCGGTGCATCGACGAAAATGGTGACCTTGGACGTATTCTTGATCTTCGAGGCGGCCACACCGCCCGCCTTCAACCAGTCGTGCGGCATCAACTCGTCGGCCTTGCCAAGCCCGACGACGAAAATGCGCTCTGCAGTCGAGCCTTCCGGCGCAACGATATCCAGAGTCGTCAGAGGCTTGTTGGAAAAGCCCGCGATTCTTGCGGCCTTGGCAATCACGCCGGCGGGATCAACGCCTTCTGCCCCAGCGGCAAGATCGGCGTCACCGGACTTCAGCAGGATGGCGTAACCGTCCGTAATATCGGCGGATTTTTCAAATGAAATGGCGAACTTGGCTGACATGATTTCTCCAGTGGATTCTTCTAAATCCTTGTTGCTGATCATTTCGGTTTTCACCTCCGAAGACAAGCCTTCCGCAGTTGCTCCGTCGCAATCGTCCGACCGTCGGTTTCTACGTTATCTTCGGCGGATATTTCCCGTTCTCCGATCAAGTCCATAGCGTCGCACATTGATTTCGGCATCGACCGTGTTGTGACCTACGGGTTTAGCGTCTGCCATGCGACCTGCATTCGGCGCACACTATCTATCGGACGTACGGCCGCGGATTGCTATTCTCTCTGGTTGTTTTCGTCGGGCTACCTGCTCTCACAGATTCGCCACAGGGTGAAAAAAAATCGGAAATTTGAATGAGATTTCGACAGTGCCTTGTCGCTAAAGCGAACCAAAGAGCGTAGATGAATTTCGCTGCGAAGCGGCATGAGTTCGCAATAGCGTTCAAGGGCGTGAATGAAACTGCTTGAAACATACATAATGCGGCGCGTTGGCCAGATGTTTCTCGTCGCCCTTTTGCCGGTGCTCGCGATCATCTGGACGACCCAAGTTCTGCAGCGCATCAACCTGGTTACCGACAGCGGTCAATCGATCGGTTCGTTTGCCAAGCTCGCGACGCTGATCCTGCCGTCCATCATTCCAGTGGTGCTGCCGTTCGCGATTGTTATCGGCGTGACGCAGACGCTCACGACGATGAACAACGATTCGGAACTGACGGTCATCGATGCCGCCGGAGCCAAGCGTGGGGTTATCCTTCGGCCCATCCTCATTCTCGCCGCCGTCATCAGCGCTTTCTCCTTCTTCGTCGACAACGTGGTGGAACCGAAAGCGAAGTCCGCCGTGCGTCAAATGGTGGCCGCTGCCTATGCGGACCTGCTATCGACCGTCATTGAAGAGAAGAACTTCCGCCGCATCGATACCGGTCTCTATGTGCAGATATCCGAGAGGCTCGCCGGGCGTGTGTTGAAGGGCTTGTTCGTCGTCGACGAACGTGACCCGGCTTTTCAGCTCATCTATTATGCGCGCGAGGGCGCCGTGGACGAAAAAGGCACCTCGCTCATTATGCATGATGGCGAGGTTCATCGAAAAACGCCAAACGGCGACGTTTCCGTTATCAGGTTCGATTCCTATGCCTTCGACCTTTCCGACCTGACGCAGAACCGCGGCCAGGCGACACTTCGCGCCGCCGACCGTGAGCTTCCGTTCCTGTTCAATCCAGACACGACCGACAAGGATTATATAGCCAAGCCAGGCAGTTACCGCGCGGAATTGCATCGCCGGCTGACCGATTGGGTCCTGCCGATGGTGTTCGCACTGATCTCGCTTGCGATTGCAGGCGATGCGCGCTCTCACCGAGAGTCCCGACTGCACCCTATGGTCGCGGCGCTGGTCTTCGCTTTCGCTATTCGCTGGGGCGCGTTTTATGCAGCCAACCAGATCGATACCAATCCGATCTTCATCAGCATTCTCTACGCGATACCCATCATCGCGAGCCTGCTGGCTATCGTGTCGCTCGCCTCCCACAAGCGGCTGTCGCTGTTGGCTGCAGGGAGCGACCAATTCGCTGCGGTTTGGCGGCGTTTGCAACGGCGATTTAGTCGCTCCGCCGGTCCGTCTCCTGGGGGCGGAGCATGATTTTCGGAACGCTCGGCCGCTACTTTTTCCGCCGTTACGCGCTAACCACGATGTGGTTTTTTCTCGGCGTGATCGCCATTGTCTTCCTGGTGGATTTCAGCGAGACCGCGGGTCGCATGTCCGGCCTGCCGGGTTATACCGTCGCGGGCGGTCTGCTCATGACCGCCGTACGCCTGCCGTTGATTCTGCAGCAGACGGTGCCATTCATCGCGCTCTTCGTCGGCATGACCGTGCTGATCGGTCTCAACAGAAAGTACGAACTCGTCGTCACTCGTGCTGCCGGCATTTCGGTGTGGCAGTTCATGGCACCTTTCACTGCCGGCGCCTTCTTGCTCGGCATTCTGGTCATGACGGTTCTGAACCCTCTGGCAGCTTGGGGCCAACGACAGGCGGCGCAAGTGGAGAGCAACTGGCGCGGCGAGAGCAGCTCCTCGCAAAGCGTTCCACAGGCACCATGGATCCGCCAGATCAGCGGACAGGATGATGTCATCATCGGCGCGCAGACGATTCTCGAGAACGGCACCTTGCTGGTAAACGCCGTGCTTGTTCATTTTGATTCGACGGGCCACATCATCCTGAGGCAGGACGCCGACTCGGCAAAATTGGAAGATGGTTACTGGCTTCTTAAGAACGTCGTCGAGCGTCGCCCCGGAGAGGTCGCAAGCCGACAGAGCGAGGTCCGCGTTCGCACCAATTTGAAACAGGATTTCGTCCAGCAGCGGCTTACAGCCCCTGAAACCATTGCATTTTTTGATCTTCCGAGCCGAATCGAAGCGGCCAGATCTTTCGGAATCCCGACGAAGGCCCTGGAGACCCAGTTTCACTCTTTGTTGGCTCAACCACTATTGCTCATCGCGATGACTCTCATTGCTGCAACAGTGTCCCTAAAATTTAGCCGGTTCAACCAATCGAGGTCGGTGATTCTGGGTGGAATCCTTTCGGGCTTCGTGCTTTATGTGGTCACCGTGCTTGTAAAAGCATTCGGAAGCAGTGGGGTTCTCCCGCCTTTCGCGGCGACGTGGATTCCGGTCATCGTCGCCCTGGCTTTGGGTGCGACAATTCTGCTTCATCAGGAGGACGGCTAGTGGCGGCAGGCAACCGCAAGACATTTGGTAAGCAGTTGGTTGCCCTGGCTCTAGGCGCGGCTCTGTGCGGCTATTCCACCGGCACGCCCGCTGCTTTTGCACAAGATGCTCTGCAAAATTTCAAACCCAACATAGCGGAAGAAGCAAAGCTGATTCTTTCCGCCAACGAGCTCGTCTACAACAAGGACGCTGAAGTCGTTTCAGCCGTCGGCGGCGTGCAGATCAACTACGCCGGCTACAAGATGGTGTCGCAGCGGGTTGAGTATAACCAGAAGACCGGCAGGCTGATGGCCCTCGGCAACGTCGAACTGGTGAGCCCTGACGGCAGCCGGATGTATGCCGACAAGCTGGATGTTACCGACGACTTCGCAAATGGCTTCATAAACGCGCTCCGGATCGAGACGACCGACAATACGCGCCTCGTCGCCGAAAGCGGCGAGCGCGTCGATGGCACCCAGATGATCCTGAACAAGGGCGTATACACGGCTTGCCTGCCTTGCGCCGAAAATCCGAAGAAGCCGCCGTTCTGGCAGGTGAAGGCGGAGCGCGTCATTCAAAACGGCGAAAAACATACGATTCGCCTCGAGAAAGCACGCTTTGAGCTGCTGGGGCATCCGCTCGCCTATGTGCCGTGGATTGAAGTGCCCGATAATACCGTCAAACGGAAATCAGGCTTCCTCTTTCCAAGTTTTGTCACAGCCCAGAATCTCGGCTTTGGCCTTTCGGTGCCTTATTACTACGTCATTTCGCCAAGCAGCGATTTGACGGTCACAGGTACTGGCTATACGACGCAGGGCTTTCTTGCGGATGCCGAATACAGGCAGCGTTTTGAAAACGGCACGCATACACTGCGCGTTGCCGGTATCGACCAGCTTAGTCCCGATACGTTCACGCCCGGCACGACCGATGCCGAAGAGGATGCTCGCGGTGTCATCGCATCCAAGGGGGATTTCAGGATCAACCCCCGCTGGACCTTTGGCTGGGACGTCATGGTGCAGAGCGACAACAACTTCGCTCGTACCTATGAACTGGATGGCCTGAACCAGACGACCCATAGCAACCAAGTTTATCTGACCGGACTCGGCAAGCGGAATTATTTCGATCTGCGCTCGTTCTACTTTGACGTTCAGAACGGCGATCCGACCAATCTGGCGGAGAAGCAGCAGGCGATCGTCTACCCGGTGATGGACTATCATTTCGTCGCGCCGCAGCCCCTGGCGGGCGGAGAGTTCTCCGCGGACGTGAACCTCACGAACCTGTCGCGGTCACATGACGATATATACAGTTCCTCAGGCTTTGATCGCTTCCGCGGTCTTCCCGGTGAAACGGCCCGTCTCACCGGCGAACTTGAGTGGAAACGGACCTACGTGATGCCTAGCGGCGTTCTGTTAACGCCGTTGCTTGCGGCGCGTGGCGATGCTCTCGCGCTGAATATGGACAGCCCCAATTCGCTCGACTACCCGGCGTTCGTCTACGATGGCAACTACGAAGACGGGAACTCCGCAACTCGTGCGATGCTGACGGCGGGTATCGAAATGCGTTACCCGATCCTTGGAACGACAGCGAACAGCACGCATCTGTTCGAACCAATCATGCAGATCTACGCAAGACCAAACGAACCGCTTGCGGGCGCTCTTCCAAACGAAGATGCACAGAGCTTCGTTTTCGATGCAACCAATCTGTTCGACCGCGACAAATTCTCCGGGTACGACCGTATCGAAGGCGGTACACGCGCCAATATCGGCTTCCAGTACACCGGTACGTTTGACAACGGCTACAAGCTGCACGGTATTTTCGGCCAATCCTTCCAGCTTGCTGGAAAGAACTCCTTCGACTCTCCCGACCTCGTTAATGTCGGTGCGGACTCCGGCCTTGAACACACCCGCTCCGACTACGTCGGCCTCGGTGGCATCGAAACGCCTCAGGGCTTTGCCTTCGCGGCGTCGTACAGGCTCGATGAAAAGGACCTGGACTTCCGCCGTGGCGACCTGACGGCTGGCTTCCAGACCGACAAGTTCCAGAGCCAGCTTCTCTATACGCACATCGCAGCACAACCGGCGTATGGTTTTGCTGACGACAACGACGAAATTCAAAGCAAGGCGACGGTAAAGTTCAAGGAATACTGGTCCGTTTTCGGCGGAATCGCCTGGGACCTGAACAACAATGTCGTCAGCAGAAGAAGCGTTGGATTGTCGTATGAGGACGAATGCACGATCTTCACCATTGCCTATGTTGACAAGCGCGACATCAGCGGTGAATCGGCAAGCGACTGGACGATCGGCGCCAAGTTAACCTTCCGTACCCTTGGCGACATCAATGTCGGCACGTATACCGATCCCAACACCACCATCTACAACAACTGATCGGATACGGGTTACGGCGGGAGAAAGAGCCTTTCTTTCGCCGTATGACTGTGCAGGACATTGTCGCCAGCTGATAGGTAGGGCATATGCTGGATTTTCATTTCAGAGCGGCAATGCCCGTTTGTCTCGATAAGGTATGCACGCCGCGACAGGAATGCGCGGCGTCAATGGGAAGGGTCGATAGATGATTGGCGCCAGGAAAACCACAGCAACGATGATTGCCGCCATGGCCTTCGCGATGTTCGCCGCGGTGGTCGCCCCGCGGACCGGAGCGGCAGTTGCTGCAAGCGAAGTCAGGGTGGTCGTCAACGGTACGGCAATTACCAGCGGAGATGTTGCCAAGCGTCAGGCATTCCTGGGACTGCAGCATCAGAAAGCAGACGCCGCGACCGCGGAAGAGCAACTGGTTGAGCAGGCTCTGAAGCAGCAGGAAATATCCCGCGTGCGTATGTCGGTTTCAAAGGACGACGTCGAAGCCTCGTTCGCGCGGTTTGCAAGCGGAAACAAGATGACCACCGCACAGATGGGTCAAATTCTTGATCGCGCTGGCGTTGGCGTCGATCATTTCAAGGCGTTCATTGCTGTGCAGATGAGCTGGCCGCGATTGGTAAACGCTCGCTATGGCGCGAGCGGCCGCATGTCGAACGCGGATCTTGTTTCGCGTATGATGCAGAACAACAAGCAGAAGCCGGAGACCACCGAGTATATCCTTCAGCAGATGATCTTTGTCGTCCCCGCCAACAAGAAGGGGATCGTCGGAAAACGGAAGAGCGAAGCCGAAGCCTCCCGTTCTAAATATCCCGGTTGCGAGCAATCAAAAGTGTTTGCCGCGACAATGCGCGACGTATCTGTCCGCGACCTCGGCCGGATGCTTGCCCCCGAGCTACCAGCTGACTGGAAGCCTCTGATCGAACAGGCAAAGGGCAACACGACCGCAACGCGCGTGACCGAACGAGGCGTCGAATATATCGGCATCTGCAGCCAGCGTAAGGTATCCGATGACCAGGCCGCCGAGATGGTCTTCCGTCAGGAGGACCTGGACAAGGCAAAGGCGGGCAAGAACGCGCCTCCGGAAAACGAGAACGCCAAGAAATACCTCGAAGAACTGCGCAAGAAGGCGCAGATCATGCGCCCCTGAGTATCATGGCAATCCCTTTCTCTCGCCCGCTTGCACTCAGCCAGGGCGACCCCGCCGGCGTCGGTCCCGACATTACTCTGCTGGCCTGGCTGCGGCGCAAAGAGCTTGGCCTGCCACCGTTTGTGTTCGTCGGGGACCCGGACGTTTTGGCAATACGGGCGCGGTTGCTCGGCTTGACTGTTCCCATTCGCGGGACGGACTGCGCCAATGCCTGTGACATCTTCGCCGACGCGCTTCCGGTTATCAGCGTACCTGCTGGAATTGAGGTCGTCGCCGGCGAAGCCCATATCGCCACCGCTAGAGGAACCATCGCCGCAATTGAGCGGTCGGTCTCACTGACGATGAGCGGCGAAGCGCTTGGCGTTGTCACCAACCCGATCGCCAAATCGGTACTCTACGAGGCGGGGTTCCCCTTCCCCGGCCATACCGAGTTTCTGGCCGATCTCGCGGCGCGGTCGACGGGAAAGCCGGTCATGCCGGTGATGATGCTTGCGGGGCCGAAGCTTCGCACAATCCCGGTAACCATCCATATTCCCATCAAGGACGTGCCGCAGGCGCTGACAGCCGAGCTCATTATCGAGACTTGTCGGATTGCCGACGCCGATCTCAGACGGCGTTTCGGAATCGGGCAGCCGCGGCTTGCCGTTGCCGGGCTCAACCCGCATGCGGGAGAAAGCGGCACAATCGGTGACGAGGATGAGACGATCATTCATCCGGCCATTCAGGCCCTACGGGCGGAGGGCATCGACGCGATCGGGCCGTTGCCGGCCGATACCATGTTTCATGATGAGGCCCGTGCGCGTTATGACGTTGCTATATGCATGTATCACGACCAGGCACTGATACCGGCCAAGGCACTTGGATTCGACGATTCAGTCAACGTCACGCTCGGGCTGCCGTTCGTACGCACGTCGCCCGATCATGGTACTGCCTTCGGCATCGCCGGCAAGGGGCTTGCAAGGGAGAGCAGCCTCGTTGCAGCGCTGAAGCTCGCCGGCCATCTCGGACGTGCCGCGGAAGGCCGCCGTTGATGGCTGCATTGGATGGGTTGCCGCCTCTGCGCGATGTCATTCAGCGTCACGGCCTCGATGCCCGCAAGGCGCTGGGGCAAAACTTTCTGCTTGACCTCAATCTCACGCAAAAGGTCGCAAGGACCGCCGGTTCCCTGGAGGACATCACCGTATTCGAAGTCGGACCGGGTCCGGGTGGCCTGACGCGCGCCATCCTGGCGCTTGGTGCCAAGAAGGTCATTGCCGTCGAGCGCGATCCGCGTTGCCTGCCGGCGCTGGCCGAGGTAGCGGCGCATTACCCTGGCCGGCTTGATGTCATCGAAGGTGATGCGCTGAAAACGGACTTCGAGGCAATGGCGCTCGGCGGACCGGTCAAGATCATTGCCAATTTGCCCTATAACGTCGGAACACAATTGCTGGTCAACTGGATTTTGCCGAAGCAGTGGCCGCCGTTCTGGGAGTCGCTTACGCTGATGTTCCAGAAGGAAGTGGGGCAGCGCATCGTCGCGACCGAGGACGACGATCACTACGGACGGCTTGGCGTGCTCTGCGGATGGCGAACGAATGCGCACATGGCGTTCGACGTATCGCCGCAGGCGTTTACCCCTCCGCCGAAAGTTACGTCGACGGTCGTGCACCTGATCCCAAACGAAACACCTATCCCTTGCTCGGTTGCCAATCTGGAAAAGGTCACGCATGCAGCTTTCGGCCAGCGCCGCAAGATGCTTCGGCAGAGCCTGAAGCCTGTCGGGGGCGAGACGCTGCTGAACAAGGCCGGGATTGACCCTCAGCGGCGTGCTGAAACGCTCTCGGTCGCCGAGTTCTGCCTGCTGGCCAACAACCTCTAGAGTACTGGCTTTTCTTCGAGCAGTTTGCTGACGAAATCGAACATGCCGTGGCGGCGATCGCGGCGAAGCCGCTCGGCCCGGACGATCGACTGAACCGCTTCAAAGGCAGTATTGAGGTCATCATTGACGATCACGTAGTCGTACTCACGCCAATGGCCGATCTCCGAGCGCGAGTTCGCCAGTCGCGTCGCGATGACCTCTTCGGAATCTTCCGCCCGGCGATGCAGGCGGGATTGAAGCTCCGTCATCGTCGGTGGCAGAACGAAAATGGAAACGACATCCGCCGACATCTTCTCCTGGAGTTGCTGCGCGCCCTGCCAATCAATATCGAAAAGCATGTCCCGACCCTCGGACATGGCCTGCTCGACGGGTTCGCGCGGCGTGCCGTAGAAATTGCCATGAACCTCCGCCCACTCCAGCAAAGCGTCGGAATCGCGAAGCCGCTCGAACTCGCGCACCGAGTTGAAATGATAGTGCACCCCGTCGATCTCGCTCGGTCGGCGTGTTCGAGTCGTTACGCTGACGGACAGACCAATCTGCTTGTCCGTCTCAAGCAATGTACGGGCGATCGTCGATTTTCCAGCGCCCGATGGCGACGAGATGACAAGCATCAGGCCGCGGCGGGAAATCGGAACGGGCGCGGTTTTCGCCGGTTTCATGTGTCTACTCCAGATTCTGGACCTGCTCGCGGAACTGGTCGATAACGACTTTCAGCTCGATGCCGGCGGTAGTGACCGCCGAGGCATTCGACTTCGCGCAGATGGTATTCGATTCCCGGTTAAATTCCTGTGCAAGGAAATCGAGTTTCCTTCCGACCGGACCACCCTTGGCAAGCAGTTCACGAGCCGCGGTCACATGGGTCTTCAGGCGATCGACCTCCTCGCGCAGATCCGCCCTTGTCGCCAGCAGCGCGGCCTCGGCGTGCAGCCGTTCACGGTCCAGTCTTCCCGAACCATCCATCAGCATGTCAACCTGGGCCGACAGTCTCGCGGCGATTTCCTGCGGTGACCGCGAGGGATCGCGTTCGATCACCTGCGTCAACCCCTCGATCGTCGCAACGTGATCAAGAAGCACGCTCGACAGGGCAGCGCCTTCATGCTCGCGCATCTGCCGCAGATCGGAAAGCGCGACCAGCAAGCCAGCGGTAATGTCGGTGTCCCGCGAGGCGATCACCTCCTCGCTGTCTTCAGTCTCGCGAAACTCAATGATCCCCCGGATCGAAAGCAGAGTATCAAGCTGCAACGGCGTCGGATCGATAATGCCACCGAGTTGATCGCGCAGAGCAAGAACAGCAGCGAGTGCTTCTTGGTTCAGCACGGTTTCAAACCGGTTTTCACCAGCGGAAACGGAAAGCGATACCTGCATGTTGCCGCGGCTGAACTGCTCTGCGGCGAGGCGGCGAGTTTCGTTTTCCATGCGCTCCAGGCCTGGCGGCAGGCGGAGACGCAAATCCAACCCCTTGCCATTCACCGAACGCAGTTCCCACGCCCAACGCCAGCGGCCGCTCGTACCCTCACGCCGCGCAAAACCGGTCATGGACTGCAAAGCCATGCGTGCCTCCGAAATCAGTTCGTCTTCTTTTTCTTCTGCGTGGCCGGCGCGGCGGATGGATCCGGCTGCGCCTGGCTCTCTGGCTGCCCGTCCACCGCGATATTCGGGTCGGCGCCCTTGTCTGCCTCGAGTTTGCGCCAACGCTTGACATTGGCGTTGTGTTCTTCGAGCGTTGCCGCGAAAACGTGCCCGCCAGACCCGTCGGCGACAAAATAGAGATCTTGCGTCTTCCAGGGATTGGCAACAGCTTCCAACGCATCCCTGCCGGGATTGGCGATCGGCGTTGGCGGCAACCCTCTGATTACGTAAGTGTTGAAGGGCGTTTCCTTCTTGAGGTCCGATTGGTAGATCGGTCGGTCGGACGGCTTTCCGTCCCCGCCGAAGATACCGTAAATGATCGTCGGATCGGACTGAAGACGCATGCCTTTGCCGAGCCTGTTCAGGAAGACGGAAGCCACGTGCGCCCGTTCGTCGGGGACGCCGGTTTCCTTCTCGACAATCGAGGCAAGCGTAACAAGCTCCTCCTTCGACTTAAGCGGCAGCGATGTATCACGCTTTTCCCATACCTGATCGACAAGTTTCTGCTGTGCCGCCGCCATCTGTTCGATGATCTCGGAGCGCTTCGTGCCACGTGAGAACTTGTAGGTATCCGGACGAAGACTGCCTTCGGCTGGAAGCGCGGCGGGCAGGTCGCCTTCCAGGACATCATCATCGTTCATGCGGTTGAACATCTGGCGGACAGTGAGCCCCTCAGGAAACGAGACCGAATAAAGGATCGATTTGCCGGATTTGAGGAGTTCCATGATGTCGTTCATGGAAGCGCGCGCCTTGATCTCGTATTCGCCGGCCTTGAGGCTGTCACCATCGCTCAGGTGCGTTGCCGTGAGATAGCGGAAGATTCGCCCGTCGGAGATGATGTTATTGCGCTCAAGGCTTGCGGCGATCTCAGCGATTCCCGCCCCGTTGCGGACAATGAAGTTCGTATTCGTTTCGAGGGGACCCGGATTACGGTAGCTCGAAATCGCATAATAGAAGAGCAGTACCGCGGCAGCACAGCCAAGCACGATCAGCGTCATCAGGAAATTCAGGAAGATGACGACCTGGCTTCGTGCCTTTTTCGAGCGCCTTGGCGGCTCTGGAACACGCTCCGGACGCAACGCCTCAGTGGGCGACTTGGGTAGAATCGGACCACCCTGCGACTGCTGGCATTGTCGGCCAGCGGTGTCGTTGCTCTGGTTCGTGTCGCTCACGGGCAATCCTCTAAACTTGGCCTCATGCCCCGCTTTCTTGCGGAGCAATACGGCGAAATGCGGGTAAGACCACTCGTAGGGTGCCGCCCTTCCCGCCAGTCCGTCAAAAGCCCGATCAAGCGGCGTAGCGGCGAAGCACCAGCGATGCATTGGTACCGCCGAATCCGAAGGAATTCGACAGGGCCACGTTAATTTCTCGCTCGCGTGCCTTATGCGGAACGAGGTCAATCGCCGTATCACGCTCGGGATTATCGAGATTGAGCGTGGGCGGCGCGACGTTATCACGGATAGCAAGGGTGGCGAAGATTGCTTCGATCGCACCTGCTGCGCCCAGGAGATGCCCGGTAGCAGACTTTGTCGACGACATCGAAATCTTCGATGCGGCATTGCCGACGAGACGTTCGACCGCGCCAAGCTCGATCGTATCCGCCATCGTCGATGTGCCATGCGCATTGATATAGTCGACGTCTGCCGGCGTAAGACCAGCGCGCTTCAGTGCAGCCGCCATGCAGCGGCCAGCACCTTCACCGTCCTCCGACGGGGCCGTGATGTGGTAGGCGTCGCCCGACAGCCCATAACCGACGACCTCGGCGTAGATCTTCGCGCCGCGTGCTATTGCGTGTTCCAGCTCTTCGAGAACGACAATGCCAGCACCCTCGCCCATGACGAAGCCGTCGCGATCGCGGTCATAAGGACGCGATGCCTTGGTCGGATCGTCGTTGTGCTGAGTGGAAAGCGCCTTGCAGGCAGCAAAGCCTGCCAAGGAGATGCGGCTGACGGGAGATTCGGCGCCGCCCGCGACCATCACATCCGCGTCGCCGAATGCAATCAGCCGTGCAGCATCGCCAATCGCGTGCGCACCCGTGGAGCAGGCAGTCACGACCGAATGGTTGGGGCCTCGCAGCTTGTGGCGGATCGAAACCTGGCCGGAAATGAGATTGATCAGACGTCCTGGAATGAAAAACGGAGAGATGCGGCGTGGGCCCTTGTCGCGCAGCGTATAGCCGGCTTCGACAATGCCTTCGATGCCGCCAATGCCTGAGCCGATCAGAACGCCCGTCGATATCTGCTCTTCATCCGTCACCGGATGCCAGTTGGCATCATCCAGCGCCATGTTGGCAGCGGCCATGCCGTAAATGATGAAAGGGTCAACCTTGCGCTGCTCCTTTGGCTCCATCCAGTCATCGGGGTTGAAGGTGCCGTCGGTGCCATCGCCGACGGGAATGCGGCAAGCGATCTTGGCGGCTAGGTCGTCGACTTCGAATTCAGTAACCAGTCGGGCGCCATTCTGGCCTGCAAGCAATCGGGACCACGTCACTTCCGTTCCGCATCCCAAGGGCGATACCATCCCGGTACCGGTAATAACGACCCGTCTCATCGACTGTATTCCCCCGCCTTTTATGTTCTTTGGAGAACCATGCCAGAAATAAAAAGGGCGGACTCCGGGTCCGCCCTTTTTTCAATTGCCCAGGATTAAGCCTGAGCCTTTTCGATGAACTTTACAGCGTCGCCGACCGTCAGGATCGAGTCTGCAGCGTCGTCCGGAATTTCCACGCCGAATTCTTCTTCGAAAGCCATGACAAGTTCGACGGTGTCGAGCGAGTCCGCGCCCAGATCGTCGATGAAGCTTGCGCCTTCGACAACCTTGTCGGCGTCGACGCCAAGATGATCAATAACAATTTTCTTTACGCGTTCTGCTGTATCGCTCATGTCGGTTTCCTCGACCTTATTTCCTGATCAGAATGCCTTGTGACATCCCTACCCTGTTTCAGCCTGCGGCGCCCCCAGGCGCTTCGGCAAACTCGTTGAACCCGGCTACCAGAGATGTCCCAGGCTTGCACGAAAGCCGCCGGTCCGTCTTCTTTCTCGGGAGACTGTTCACAGTCATGGCCCGCTTAACACGGTTTAAGTCTGCCGCAAAGCCAGAAAATCAACCCCGTCGGGTTGGTCAACACGCTATTGCGGGGAAAATCTGCCCGGCGGGCAGTTTCCCGTTTCAGATCATGGCCATGCCGCCATTTACGTGCAGAGTCTGGCCTGTCATGTAAGCAGCTTCCGACGATGCCAGATAAGCAACGGCCGATGCGACTTCGGCTCCGGTGCCCATGCGCTTCATCGGGATCGCTCCCATGATCGTTTCTTTCTGTTTGTCGTTGAGCTTGCCGGTCATGGCCGATTCGATGAAGCCGGGAGCGACACAGTTGACCGTCACGTTTCGGGTGGCGATCTCCTGGGCCAGCGACTTGGTGAACCCGATCATGCCCGCCTTGGAGGCGCAGTAGTTGGCCTGGCCGGGATTGCCGGTGACACCGACGATAGAGGTGATGTTGATTATGCGGCCATAACGACGACGCATCATCGGATGGGTCAGTTCGCGCGTCAGACGAAACGTCGACGTCAGATTGACCTCGATGACGCTGTCCCAGTCCTCGTCGCTCATCCGCACAAACAGACCATCCTTGGTGATGCCGGCGTTGTTGACGAGAATATCGACGCCTTCGAGTTCTGCTTCGGCCTTGACGCCCAGCGCCTTGACTTCATCCCGGTCAGCAAGGTTTGCCGGGAAGATCTTGACGCGGTCGCCCAGTTCGTTGGCCAGCGCCTCGAGCTTCTCGACGCGGGTGCCGTGAAGGCCGACGATGGCACCTTGCTTGTGAAGCAGGCGAGCGATTTCTTCGCCTATGCCGCCGGAGGCACCGGTAACAAGAGCCTTGCGGCCGGAAAGGTCAAGCATGGGAGCATTCCTTGTATTCGTTAATAAATCAGGCCAGGAGGGCGTCAACGGCCGTGTCGATATCGGCCGCCGAGTTGACCGAGATACCGTTGACGGTCTTGTCGATACGACGTGCCAGACCCGTCAAGACCTTGCCGGAGCCGAGTTCGTACAGCGTCGTGACGCCGTTGGCGGCAAACCACTCAACCGTTTCGCGCCAACGTACCTGACCGGTCACCTGCTCGACAAGGAGCTTGGCAATTTCGCCGGCGTCCGTGACCGGCGCTGCGCGGACGTTGGCGACCAACGGCACGATAGGGTCGGACTTTGCGACAGCAGCGAGCGCTTCGCGCATTGCGGCAGCAGCCGGGGCCATCAGCGTCGAATGGAACGGTGCAGAAACCGGCAGGAGGATGGCGCGCTTGGCACCCTTTTCCGTTGCGATTGCCGCGGCCCTCTCGACAGCCGCCTTTTCCCCGGAAATGACGATCTGGCCACCCCCATTGTCGTTTGCGATCTGGCACGAACCATGGGCCGCAGCCTCCTCGCAAACGGCAATCAAGTCGGCATGTTCGAGGCCGATGATCGCCGCCATGGCGCCGACGCCGACCGGAACGGCTGCCTGCATGGCATTGCCGCGGATACGCAAAAGCCGAGCGGTGTCGGCAAGCGAGAAGGTACCGGCGGCACAAAGCGCCGAATATTCGCCGAGCGAGTGGCCGGCGACATAGGAAACCTTTGCCTTGAGGTCGACGCCCCTGGCCTGCAGAACGCGAACAACGGCCATCGATACGGCCATCAGCGCCGGCTGCGCGTTGGCAGTCAGCGTCAGCGTTTCTTCCGGACCGTTGAACATTGTCTGGGAGAGACTTTCGCCCAGCGCTTCGTCAACTTCTTGGAAAACAGCACGGGCTTCGACGAAGTTATCGGCAAGATCCTTGCCCATGCCGATGGCCTGGCTACCTTGGCCGGGAAATGTGAAAGCGATGGTCATCCCTTGTCCTTTTTATACGGACCTCTGATATTTCGCCTCCAATTGACATTCTTTCCGGGAGAGTCAAGTGGCGGGTGCCTGCGTTCCAAGGCTTTTACAGCCAACGGCGGGCACGGTTTTTCCTCTTGCGCCCGCTCAATTCGAGACTAGATTTGCGCGTCCTTCCAGACCATTCGCTTTTTTCAATCACCGTCAAGGTTCATAGATGAGATACAAGACATTAGGCCGGACCGACATCTCCGTGTCCGAGATTTGCCTGGGCACGATGACATGGGGCACGCAGAACACGGAAGCAGACGCCCACGATCAGATGGATCGTTCATTCGAAAGGGGCGTGAATTTCATTGATACGGCTGAACTCTATCCAACCACCCCCGTCTCGCCGGAAACGCAGGGACTGACGGAAGAATATATCGGCAGCTGGCTGCAAAAGACACGCAGGCGCAAGGACATTGTGCTCGCCACGAAGGTTGCAGGGCCAGGCCGCTCTTACCTCCGGGACGGCGATGGTGCCGATGGCAAGAACATTCGTTTGGCAATCGACGCAAGCCTCAAGCGGTTGGGGACCGACTACGTCGACCTTTACCAGATTCATTGGCCGAGCCGCGGACACTTTCATTTCCGGCAGGCATGGCACTACGATCCCTTCAAGCAGGATCACGCCAAGGCCGTCGCCAACATCACCGAGATATTGGAAACGATGGGTGCACTGGTGAAGGAAGGAAAGGTCCGCGCGATCGGTCTTTCCAACGAGACGACATGGGGCACGCAGAAATACCTGACGCTCGCAGAACAGCTCGGCCTGCCGCGCGTTGCAAGTGTCCAGAACGAATACAACCTGCTCTATCGACACTACGATCTGGATATGGCCGAACTGTCCCACCACGAGGATGTCGGCCTGCTGGCCTACTCGCCGCTCGCCGGCGGCATCCTGAGCGGCAAATATCTGGACGGCGTCAGGCCCGCAGGATCGCGGGGTTCGATCAACAGCGACATCGGCGGCCGATTGCAACCCCTGCAAGAAGCGCCCACCAAGGCTTATCTCGCGATCGCCGCAAAGCATGGGCTTGACCCGTCGGCAATGGCGCTCGCCTACTGCCTCACACGCCGCTTCATGGCATCCGTGATCATCGGTGCCACAACCATGAAACAGCTTGAGACAGACATAGGCTCTGCGGATCTCAAGCTATCGCACGACGTCCTGACCGAAATCGAGACGGTGCATCGGAAGTATCCGATGCCGATCTAGCGGCACTGCCCTGCCCCCTTCCTGGGAGGCAGGGCAGCAACGGCATCTGCTGTGGGAAAGCGGATTTCACACAACGATAGGTTTTCAAGCCGAGCTGGCCATCGTAATTTGCCGCTTCTCCAACTTGCTGATTTGAGCTAGTTTTAGGGCACTCGCAAAACTGCAGGAGCGCCTACCCTGTGGAACGCAAGCTTGCAGTGATCCTAGCTGGCGATGTCGCCGGTTTCAGTCGCCTTGTTGCTTTCAACGAGGAAGACACGCTTGCGACTCTTGCCGTCTTTACTGCGACGATTGGCGATCTGGTCACGGAGCATGGCGGGCGTATTTTCGGCACCGCCGGCGACAGCATGGTGGCCGAATTCCAAAGCGCGGTACAAGGCGTGCGCGCCGCCGTCGCGATCCAGCGAGCCCTTCATCGCCGCAACGCCGACTTGCCTCCGGACAGAAGAATGGATTTTCGCCTGGGCATGAATCTCGGCGACGTTGTCGTGTCAGGAAGCGACCTTCTGGGTGACGGTGTAAATGTCGCAGCGCGCCTGCAAGAGGTCGCACTGCCCGCCGGAATATGCATTTCCGGAACGGTCAGGGACCAGATCGAAGGCAAGCTCGACTTCCCGATCGTCCGGTTGGGTGACCGGAAGCTCAAAAACATCCCCCGCCCCATACTCGTGCATCGGGTCGATTGGAGCCTTAAAGACCCAGTCGAAGCGGGCGCGCTCGGGGGGCCGTTGACGCTTCCCGACAAACCCTCGATCGCCGTTTTGCCTTTCGTCAACATGTCGGACGATCCGGAACAGGAGTTCTTTGCGGACGGCCTGACCGAGGACATCATCACCGCACTTTCGCTCTACCGCTGGTTCTTCGTCATCGCCAGGAATTCATCGTTCGCTTACAAGGGCAGAGCGGTTGACGCGAAGCAGATCGGCCGGGATCTTGGCGTGCGCTATATCGTTGAGGGAAGCGTGCGACGGTCCGGTACCCGGCTTCGCGTCACCGGTCAGTTGATTGAAGCGGAGACAGGTGTCCACCTCTGGGCACAGCGCTACGACCGTGAGATCGCCGACATCTTTGCGATCCAGGATGAACTTACTCAGCAGGTCGTCGGCGCGATCGAGCCCGAAATCATCATTGGCGAGAGCAGCCGCGCGCTGTTGCGGACGACGGACAATCTGGACGCCTACGAATGCCACATGCGCGGAATGTGGCTGCACAACGCGCAGGACACCGCCGAACACTTTTCGGAGGCGATTGCCTGGCATCGTCGGGCCATTGCGCTGGACCAGGATTTCGGCCGCGCCCACATGATGCTGGCCCGTTCACTTTATGCCCGATGCTTCCATGGTTTCAGCACCGATGTCGATAAGGACAGCACCGAACTGCGCTTGGCCGCCGAGCGCGCCGTGGCTCTCGACGGTCGCGATCCCTACGCACGCTATGCAATGTGCCTCGCCAATTTCGTTGCTCAAAAAGCATCCGACGCGGTGGCAGAAGCCCAGCAGGCGATTGACCTGACCCCGAATCTTGCCATAGCACATATGGCGCTCGGCTGGACGAGGATATTCACCGGCCATTTTGCCCAAGCCCTCGATCCGCTGCACATGGCACTTCGGCTCAGTCCACATGACCCTCTCACCTATCTCATTCTCGATCGGATTGCCCTGTCCCACTACCATCTCGGCAATTACGAAGAGGCCGCCCACTATTCGGAGCGCGGACTATCGCTGCGTCGAGCCTACTTCAATCGCGTTGTCTTTCTCGCGAGCCTAGGTCAGTTGAACCGCCAGGACGATGCTCGAAGGCTGATGCCGGAGATATTGGCCAATGTTCCCGCGGACATAGAGCACTACTGGAACATCCTGACGCCTTACGCGAATGACGGGCACTACGCTCATTTTCTTGACGGTCTGAGTAAAGCTGGCTTCCCCGTCGTGGCATGAACGAAGTCATTCCAGGGCCGCCCCTTGCGTTTCCGTCAGAAATCCGTATAAGCCGCCCTGTTCGCAAACCCGGTCTTCTGGCTGGTGGCTGAACGGAGGGCCGGTTTTCGCAAGAGAACCGTCGGAACCGAAGGGTTCCAGCCTCCCGTGTCTCCGCTCTCGACCGTCTCGGAAACGCTTTTCTTGCCTGGGTTCGCCCATCAGGAGCAGTCGTTGAGGCTTAGCCGCCGAATATCGGGTGAATAAACGCAAGAAAGGCAAAGCTGTCATGGCACTTTATGAACATGTATTCCTCGCCCGGCAGGATATTTCCGCTCAGCAGGTTGATGCCCTCGTAGAACAGTACAAGGGTGTTATCGAAGCTCACGGCGGTAAGGTCGGGCGCATTGAAAACTGGGGCCTCAAGTCCCTGACATACCGCGTCAAGAAGAACCGCAAGGCTCACTACGCCTTGATGGACATCGACGCACCGGCAGCTGCGATCCACGAAATGGAACGTCAGATGCGCATCAGCGAAGACGTCCTGCGTTACATGACGATCGCTGTTGAAGCACACGAAGAAGGTCCGTCTGCAATGATGCAGAAGCGCGACCGCGACGATCGCGGCCCGCGTGATGGCGCCCGTGGCCCGCGTGAAGGCGGTTTCGGCGATCGCGATCGTGGTCCTCGCCCTCCGCGTGAAGGTGGCTTCGGCGACCGTGAAGACCGTCCGCGCCGTCCGCGCGAAGACCGTGTATAAGGAGAACTGAGAATGTCTGAATCTTCTTCCGCACCGGTCCGTCGCCCGTTCCATCGTCGTCGCAAGACTTGCCCGTTCTCCGGTGCAAACGCTCCGCGCATCGACTACAAGGACGTTCGTCTCCTGCAGCGCTACATTTCCGAGCGCGGCAAGATCGTTCCTTCGCGTATCACGGCTGTTTCCCAGAAGAAGCAGCGCGAACTCGCCCAGGCGATCAAGCGCGCTCGTTTCCTCGGCCTGCTGCCGTACGTCGTCGCTTAATAAGCTGACGCTATCAAATCGAGGGAAGGCAGCGATGCCTTCCCTTCTCCCTTTCGCGATGGGCGCGGATCGGAACTGTTAAAACCCATGTTGAGGCCTTTCTGATCCTGATTCAGAAAAGTCCCTCTAACTGCTTGATAAAGCAGGACAGCGACCGTGAAACCATTGAATACAAAAATGCTGGGCCTCGGCGCTCTCGCCGGATTGACCGCCGCACTTCTGGTGCTGGGCGCAAGCCTTCAGCCGTCCTTCAGTGCCGTTCTCTATGCCGCTTCCGCATTGCCCATTCTTCTCGTCGGCCTCGGCTGGGGCAACATGGCTGCGGCTTCTGCCGTCGTCACTGCGGCCGTCGTTGGCGCAATCGCCATCTCGCCGTCCTTCGCGCTGATGATGACGCTCGTCACGCTTTTGCCGGCCGGGTGGATCAGCCATCTTGCCAATCTTGCCCGCCCCGCCTCCGAACTCGGCGGTCCCGATCATCTGATGGCATGGTACCCGCTGTCCGATATCCTGCTGCATCTCTGTGCGCTGGTGACGATCGCGGTCATCGTCGTAGGCGTGATGATCGGCTACGGTCCTGATCTCATCGACCGCATGGTGGATGTGCTGTTCACCTCGGTCACTCAGCAGCAACCCGACTTCGCCCCCGACGCAGCAACGATTTCACAGACCAAGTCGCTGGTTCTGCTGCTGCTCCCTGCCATTCAGGGCGGCATGTGGGTCGTCATGCTGTTCGCAGCCTACTACATTGCGACGCGCATCGTCGCCGCCTCCGGTGGCGGTCTGCGTCCTCGCGAGGATATCCCCTCCTCGCTGCGGATGAACCGCAACACGATCTTCATCTTTCTCGTCGGGCTTGCTGCAACTTTCGTTGGCGGCATCCCGGCAATGATCGGAGCGACGCTTGTCGGCACGTTCGGCGCCGGCTTCCTGCTCTCCGGTTTTGCCGCGCTGCATTTTCGCACGCGCGGCAAGGACTGGCGTCTTCCGGCGCTCGTCCTGTGCTACCTGGCATCCCTTCTTTTGATGGTGCCAGCCTTTTTCATTCTTGTGCTGGGACTCAGCGACACCCGAAAGGCGATCGCATTGAGCCCGAACAAGGATGCTGATGCCCCCAAACAGACAGACACGAAAATCTAGAGACACGAAAGGAACACGAAGATGGATGTCATTCTTCTCGAACGCATCTCCAAGCTCGGCCAGATGGGCGAAACCGTAAAGGTTCGTGACGGCTTTGCTCGCAACTACCTCCTGCCGCTGGGCAAGGCGCTGCGCGCCAACGAAGCCAACAAGAAGCGCTTCGAATCCGAGCGCGCAACGCTCGAAGCCCGCAACCTCGAGCGCAAGTCGGAGGCCCAGACGGTTGCCGACGTTCTCGAAGGCAAGTCCTTCGTCGTCGTCCGTTCGGCTGGCGAAACCGGCCAGATGTACGGCTCGGTCGCTGCCCGCGACGTCGTTGAAATCCTCGCTGCCGAAGGCTTCAACATCGGCCGCAACCAGGTTCACCTGAACACGCCGATCAAGGCAATCGGCCTGCACCAGGTCGAGCTTCAGCTGCATGCCGAAGTCGAAATCAAGATCGAACTGAACGTTGCACGTTCAGCCGAAGAAGCCGAGCGCCAGAAGAAGGGCGAAACCCTGACGTCTGTCGACGCCATCTACGGCGTTGACGAAGACGCCCTGCGTCCGGAAGACTTCTTCGATCCGGAAGCTGACGGTAACGCCGAAGACGACGAATAAGATTTCGGGGAGCAATCTCCTGAGAGCGAAAGCCCGGCCGCAATGCCGGGCTTTTTGTTGTTCAGGCTAACGCTTTTATTTAGCGGCCGTCTTCTGGTCCGGCTCGGCACTCTTGTCGACGTTGACAACAACAGAGAGACCCGGCGTCAGGTTCTCGGCTGCGGGTTGATCGGGGTCGATGCTGATGCGAACGCCGACGCGCTGGGCGATCTTGACGAAATTACCCGTTGCATTGTCCGCCTTGATGACGGCGAACTCGGATCCGGCTGCGGGCGAGAAGCGCTCTATGCGGCCAGTGAGGCGCTGCTTTCCGAGCGCATCGACGATGATCGAGACTGGTTGCCCGACCTGCATACCTTCGAGTTGCGTTTCCTTGAAATTGGCAACGACCCACACATCCTTCGGAACCACTGCCATAAGCTGCGTCCCGGCTGTCACGTACTGGCCCAAGCGAACGCCCACCTCTCCGAGATGGCCGTCACGTGGCGCCACGATGGTGGTGTTCTGCAGGTCGATCTCGGCAAGATGCACAGCGGCCTCGGCGCTGGCGACATTGGCTTCCAGTAGAGAGCGGTTGACGATAATGGTAGCAAGGCTCTGATTTGACACTTCCAGCGCCGATTGCGCCTGGTTCAACCGAGCTTTGGCCTCTTCCAGTGTTGCCTGCGCCTGCTCGGACTCGCTTGCGGACGCAATGCCCCGGTCATTGAGATTGCTGATACGATCCCAGGCGAGTTGCGCTTGCTTCAGCGAGGCGTTGGCACTATCGATCTGCGCCTGGCTGGAGGCAATCGTCGCCTTGGCTGATAGCTCCGACTGGCGCGAGTTTTCCAATGTGGCCTTCTGGCCGTCCAGTGCCGCGCGCGCCTGCGCCAGCTTCTGGACATAAATCCGGTCGTCGATCTTTGTCAGGACTGTCCCCTCTTTCACCTGCTCGTAGTCCTTCACCGGGACGTCAACGACATAGCCGCTCACCTGTGGGCTCATGATCGTGACGTAGCCTCTGATATAGGCATTGTCGGTGGTCTCAACGGAGGTGACGAACGGCGGCAAGCGCCAAGCGTAAAGTACGAGCAGCACGCCTGCTACACCTGCAAGGAGGGCAATCATGCTTGTCGGCGACCGGAAGAATTTCGACATGCTTGGAACTCGCGATCAGGATTGAACTGCGGCGGCGTCTTGCCTGCCTGCCCGGAGCCAGGAAAGACGCCGCCATGCTTGATGCAGAAGCAGGATGGCCAGTCCCATCAGAGAGGCGATGCAAATGACCATGAATGTGTCGTTATAGGCCAGGATGTAGGATTCCCTCGCAACCTGCTGCGATAGTAGCGATAGCCCCTCCGCATTGAGCAGCATCTTGTCGGTGATCATCCTCCCATAAGACGCGGCTAGCTGTGACACTCGTTGCGCAACGAGCGGATCCTGCAGGAGGATATGTTCGGCGAGCACATTCGAATGGAATTTCTCGCGGATGGTGACAAAGGTGCCGAGCATGGCTGACGCAAAGAGCGAGCCGATGCTCTGGGTGAACAGGAAGATCGCAAGGAAGTTGACGATGAACGGCATGCCGCGGGCCATTGCTGCCTTGAAGCCGCTTGCCATCACCGGCGGCAGAAACATTGCCGCACCGGCTGCGACCATCGCCTGACTGAGATACATTTGATCGGGGCGTGTCAAACTGGTTGACTGGCTGTCGAGATAAGCCCCTCCCGCAATGAGCAGCAGGGCAATGACATGTGCCGTCTCGACATAGCGTGTCGTCATCAGCAATGCGCAGAACAAGCCACCAACCAGCGACGCCAGCAAGATGACCGCATAGAGCGTAACCGTCTGATCGTTGAGAAGGCCGAGCTGCTGGTAGAAACTGGCGGCTGTCGAGGACTGCTCGGAGGAGACGAAACGGAAGAGCAGGAGCACGCCGGCCATGCGCAGATTTGCCCCCGACAGGACCCAGCGAAAGTCGAGCATCGGGTTGGTGCGCGGCAATTCGATGACGAGCATCAGGGAGAGACAAGCGACTGCGACGGCAAGCAAAATTCCAATCCAGGGTGCCTCGAACCACCAATAGAGCCGCCCAAGCGTCAGCACGACAGCAAGACAGCCAAAGCCAACCGCAAGCAGGAGATAGCTAAGCACATCAAGCCGCTGAATGACGACGGCGCGAGGGGGCGACGTCAGGGGCATCGTATAAATGATTGCGAAGGCGATCAGTGCGAGCCCCATTTCCAAGGTATAGAGCGCGTGGTAGCCGCCTAGATCCAGGAGCGACGGCGATATGATACGCGCCACAGGTGCGGCGAATAGTGTACACATCAGCGCAAGGCTGATCCCGGTCGACAGCTTCCTTTCCGGCGGAAACGCCTCCAGCATGTAGAGAAAGCCCAACGTGGACAGCGGAGCCGCTGCCATACCGCTGATCGCCCTGACGACAATCGCCGAATGCAGATCGGTGATGAGGAGATTGAGGATCGCGGCTACGACGAAGCAGATGATGCTAAGCTCGGCAAACCGCCTGAGGCCGTACTGCGTGCGGATTTTGAACAGGGCAATTGACAGGCTGGCGTAGGGTGCCATGTAGGCCGCCGCGAGCCATGAAACCTCTGCCGTCGTCGCCGAGAAAGACCCCTGGAGCTGGTATATGTTCGCCGTCAGCAGATTCATGCCGAGGCCCTGTGTCAGAAAAAGCAGCACCGACGCCGCCATGTAGAAGGGTACCTTCCAAGCTCGCATTGCCACCGGAGTGGGCGGCGCGGACAGCGGCTGCGGTTCAGGTTCAGGCATCTCTCCTGCTGCCGTAGGCGCAGCACTGTCCTTGGCGGTCTGGACGAGGCTCATTCAAGCTACCTCACACTCCCCGAATGCCCTGCAGATTGGCCTGCATGGCCCGTATCACATCCAAGGCGGTCCTCAGATCGGCATCAGGAATACCGGCAATAACCTGCGCCCGCACACTGACTGCAATATCGTCGATCTCGCCTGCAACGACCTTGCCCGTCTCGGTAATGTAGATCTCCTTGGCGCGACGATCATTCTGTGCCACCCGTCGCTCGACAAAGCCTTGCGCTTCCATCGCATCGAGAATTCTGACCAACGTCGGCGTCTCCAGCTCAAGGCGGTCCGCAAGCTCGCGCTGATTGATCCCATCCTTCTTGTTGAGCGTGAAGAACACGCGCGCCCGCGGCAACGTCATGTTGCGCTCCCGAACAATCTTGTCGAACACCGTCTTGAGCTTTCGATTGAAAGCGGCCAGATCCTCGATGAGTTCCCGCCCAAGAACACGATTGACCATAAGATTCAGCCTATTTTAATTAGTGCACTAATTATTTACTATCTATCTACTTTCTTTGTCCCTTATTTTCAAGTCCGAAGGCGACAGTTTTCGATGCGATTGTTCGTTCGAAAGGCTAAAATAGCACAAACAGCACGTAGCAGGTGAGTCGCTTTGCGCCGTGTCCTGTGGGTGACACTTCCGGTATTTTCGCCTGAACGCAAGTTCCGCTGTGGAGAAGTCGAAGAACGGGCAAAGGCTCGGCCTTTTGACGGCAGCGCGTCGGCATCACTCGCTTGGCACTTGATTTTCCCGGTCGCGGATTGCACACCCGAGACTGAAAAAGACAGAACGGATCAAGATGAACGACGTCGCTCGAAAGATTGCCGCTGTTGCTCAACCAGAGCAGCATTACCGCGAAGCACCCAACAACATCGAAGCCGAGCAGGCACTTCTCGGCGCGATCCTGATGAACAACGACGCCTATTACCGGGTGTCGGACTTCCTCAAGCCGCCGCATCTCTACGAGCCGCTTCACCGCAAGATCTTCGAGGTCGCGGGCGACATCATCCGCATGGGCAAGATCGCCAATCCGGTGACGATCAAGACCTTCCTGAAGGCCGACGAGAAGGTCGGCGACATGACGGTGTCGGAATATCTGGCCCGTCTTGCCCGTGAAGCGGTGACGATTATCAACGCCGAAGACTACGGCCGCGCGATCTACGATCTGGCCCTGCGGCGCGCGCTGATCACCATCGGCGAAGACGTCGTCAATATCGCCTATGACGCGCCGCTCGACATGCCGCCGCAAACTCAGATCGAAGACACCGAGCGTCGGCTGTTCGAGCTGGCCGAAAACGGCCGCTATGACGGCGGCTTTCAGGCGTTCAACGATGCTGTCGCACTGGCGATCGACATGGCGGCTGTCGCCAAGGAGCGCGACGGCGGCCTCTCCGGAATCTCGACGGGCATCCATTCGCTCGATTCGAAGATGGGCGGCCTGCAGCGGTCAGACTTGATCGTGCTGGCGGGACGACCGGGTATGGGCAAGACCTCTCTTGCGACCAACATCGCCTACAACATCGCCGCCTCCTTCGAAGGCGAAGTGCAGCCCGACGGCAGCACCAAGGCGAAGAACGGCGGCGTCGTCGGCTTCTACTCGCTCGAAATGTCGTCCGAGCAGCTGGCCACCCGTATCATCTCCGAGCAGACGGAAGTCTCATCCTCAAAGATCCGTCGCGGCGACATCAACGACGCCGATTTCGAAAAGCTCGTCGCCTGCTCGATGATGATGCAGAAGGTTCCGCTGTTCATCGACCAGACCGGCGGCATCTCGATCGCGCAGCTTTCGGCGCGTGCGCGTCGCCTAAAGCGCCAGCGCGGCCTCGATTGCCTCGTGGTCGACTATATCCAGCTCATGACGGGCTCCGGCAAGTCAGGCGAAAACCGCGTGCAGGAAATCACCCAGATCACTACCGGCCTGAAGGCGTTGGGCAAGGAACTGAACGTTCCGATCATCGCCCTGTCGCAGTTGTCGCGTCAGGTCGAAAGCCGCGACGACAAGCGCCCGCAACTCTCCGACCTTCGTGAGTCGGGCTCGATCGAGCAGGACGCGGACGTTGTGCTGTTCGTGTTCCGTGAGGAATATTACGTCAAGAACTCCGAGCCGCGCGATATCGCCGATCCGAAGTATCCTGAATGGGAAGCCTTGTTCGACAAGGTGAAGGGCACCGCCGATGTGATCATCGCCAAACAGCGCCACGGACCGACGGGCACCGTGAAGCTCGCCTTCCAATCGGAATTCACACGCTTCGCCGACCTCGCAGATCCATCATTCATTCAGTACGAGGAACACTAAGACGCGTGCTGCAATGCAGCGGTGGCCTTCCGTTCTTCGCGGTTCACCACTAAGCTGGCCAGAGACTCGTCTCTGGCCTATTTTTCGATGTGGAACATGACCGAATTTTCCGACGCCTTCGAAGACGACAATTTCGCTTCTGCCGGTCTGCGCCTGACGGTTGATCTGACGGCATTGACGGAAAACTGGAAGGACATGGCGCGCCACTCCGGCAAGGCGCGTGCCGGCGCCGTGGTCAAAGCCGATGCCTACGGCACTGGTATCGAGGACGTCGGCGAAGCACTTTATCTTGCGGGAGCCCGCGACTTCTTCGTGGCGACGGTCGATGAGGGCGTGACGCTGAGGCTCTATGCGCCCGAAGCGCGCATCTTCGTTCTGTCGGGGATATGGCCCGGCACCGAGCGACGATTTTTCGAAAACGACCTCGTGCCGGTAATATCCTCGGAAGAGCAACTCGCTTTCTGGATGTTGGTCCTCGCCGACTATGGCGATTACCCTTGCGCCCTGCACATCGACACGGGTTTCAACCGGTTGGGTCTTGCCTTGGACGAAGCGATCGCCCTTGCCGACGACGTCTCGCGCCCGGCGAGCTTTTCACCGATGCTCATCATGAGCCATCTCGCCTGCGGCGACGACCATGGCTCGGCAATGAACAGGCAACAACTCGAATCATTCCGTAGGGTTAGCGCCGCCTATGAAGGTATCGATTCAAGCCTTGCTGCGTCCGGCGGTATTTTTCTTGGTAGCGACTATCACTTCGACCTGACCCGGCCCGGCATCTCGATCTACGGGGCTGAGGCGGTCAACGGGATGATCAATCCGATGCGGCCGGTCGTGACGGCAGAAGCGCGGATCATCCAGATCCGTACGGCCAAGGCAGGTGAATCCGTGAGCTACGGTCAAGCGATGCAACTGACCCGCGACAGCCGCCTGGCTATCGTATCGGCCGGCTATGCCGATGGCTACATGCGCAGCCAATCGAGCGGCGGCGTGCCATTGCGCCAGGTGGTGCGACAGAGTGGCCAGGGCTTTCTCGCCGGCCGTATGGTGCCCGTTGCAGGGCGGATCACCATGGATATGACCATCTTCGATATCACCGACCTGCAAGAAAATGTTGTAAACGTAGGCGATTACATCGAACTGTTCGGAAAGAACGTGGCGATCGACGATGTCGCGCGATCGGCCGGAACGATCGGTTACGAAATACTGACCAGCATAGGACTGCGTCACGAGCGGCGCTATGTGGTTGAGGACGAGGAATAGCGAGACGATCTATCGCGTCGTCAGTGCCAGACGGACGCCGAGTGCGACCAGCAAGGCGCCCAGCCCGCGGTCGAGCCAGACGCCGACACTTTTCTTGCGCCTGACGATATCGGCAATCCGACCTCCGGCAAGAATGAGCGGAGGTTCGATGAAGACGGCGACAGCGATGATCAACATACCGTGGAAGGCGAGTTGAAGCCAGGTCGGCCCGGCACCTTCGACCACGAATTGCGGCAGGAAAGCCAGAAAGAAGATTGCGACTTTCGGGTTCAGGAGCGAAACGAGGATGCCCTGCCTATAGACGCGATGCCAGGGCAGGATATCCCGCGCAGCCGTGACGATCCCGCCCTCGCCATTCGAGCGCAGAGCCTGGATGCCAAGCCAGACGAGATAGATGGCGCCGATCCATTTCACCGCCGAGAAAGCGAATGCTGAGGCCGCGAGGATTGCCGAGAGGCCGAATGCCGCCATCGCCACATGCAGGCACGCACCCGTCCAGATGCCGACAATGCGGCAAAGCCGGTGCGGATGCCGCTCTTGACCGTGTGGCCGAGGATAAATGCCATGTCGGGACCCGGCGAGAGGTTGAGCAAAATGGCCGCCGTGAGAAATGCGATCCAGTGTACGAGCGAATAATCCAGCACCATTTCCACTCCAAGACAGTGGAGAACAGATGCCACCGAGACCCCCTGATAGGGAAATCATTAGTTTTGATCGGTGCTGCGAATGATTATCTGAACGACCAAACTGATTCGAGCCGGCACCGACCCGGTCATCCGAACGAAAGCGGCAATTGATGGCGAAGGCCAGGACACAATTCATCTGCCAGAGCTGTGGCACCATTCACAACCGTTGGGCGGGCAAGTGCGAGAACTGCGGCGAGTGGAACACCATCGTCGAGGAAGACCCGATGGGCGGGATCGGCGGCGGCCCGGCGAAGACGCCGAAGAAAGGTCGCGCCGTGGCCCTTACGGCACTGTCGGGCGAAATCGAGGAAGCGCCGCGCATTCATACGGGCATCTCGGAGCTTGACCGGGCGCTCGGCGGCGGTTTCGTGCGTGGATCCGCCGTGCTTATCGGCGGCGATCCCGGCATCGGGAAATCGACGCTGTTGATGCAGGGCGCCGCAGCACTTTCACGTCGCGGACACCGGATCATCTATGTCTCGGGCGAGGAAGCGGTGGCACAGGTGCGACTGCGGGCGCAACGCCTTCAGGCGGCTGATACTGACGTGCTGCTGGCGGCCGAGACCAATGTCGAGGATATTCTAGCGACGCTGGCGGAGGGCAAACGGCCAGATCTCGTTATTATCGATTCCATCCAAACACTGTGGAGTGACCTTGCCGAATCCGCACCGGGTACGGTGACGCAGGTGCGCACAGGCGTTCAGGCGATGATCCGCTTCGCCAAGCAGACCGGCGCGGCGATGGTGCTGGTCGGACACGTCACCAAGGACGGCCAGATCGCAGGTCCGCGCGTGGTCGAACATATGGTTGATGCGGTCCTCTACTTTGAAGGCGACCGCGGGCACCACTACCGCATCCTGCGCACCGTCAAGAACCGCTTCGGGCCGACCGACGAGATCGGTGTCTTCGAGATGTCCGACAAGGGACTGCGCGAAGTCGCCAATCCCTCCGAACTGTTTCTGGGCGAGCGCAACGAGAAATCCCCGGGCGCTGCCGTCTTTGCGGGCATGGAGGGAACGCGACCGATCCTCGTCGAAGTGCAGGCGCTGGTGGCGCCGACATCGCTCGGCACGCCGCGCCGGGCAATCGTCGGCTGGGACTCCGCGCGCCTGTCAATGATCCTTGCCGTGCTTGAGGCGCACTGTGGCGTGCGACTCGGGCAACACGACGTCTACCTCAACATCGCCGGCGGCTACCGCATTTCCGAGCCGGCAGCGGATCTGGCCGTCGCATCTGCCCTGGTTTCCTCGCTTGCCGGTATTGCCCTTCCTGCCGATTGTGTCTATTTCGGCGAAGTCAGCCTGTCCGGCGCCGTCCGGCCGGTTGCACACACTGCCCAGCGCCTCAAAGAAGCCGAGAAACTGGGATTTTCTGCTGCGTTGCTTCCGTCAGGGTCCGCCGAACTTCCAAAGGGCACGGGCGGTCGCTGGAGCGAGATCGAAAGCCTGCCGGATCTGGTTGCACGGATCGCCGGGTCGAAGGGCGCGCTACGACGTGTGGAAGATGAGGTTTGATCCTTTCATCGCCAGCATTGGTGATGATATAGGAAACACGCAATGAGGCGCGACTGAACCGCGGATAAGCGGACGTCCTGGAGTTGAATTTATATGCCCATTACGATTTTCGACGGTATTGTCATCGGCGTCGTTCTTTTCTCCGCCGTACTTGCAATGGTGCGCGGCTTCTCCCGCGAAGTTCTTTCGATCGCCAGCTGGGGTGGCTCTGCAGCCGCTGCCTACTATTTCTATCCGTACCTTGTTCCCTATGCAAAAAAGTACACCGATGACGACCGCATCGCGATCGTCGGTTCGGCAGCCGTAGTGTTTCTGATTGCGCTGATCGTGATCTCCTTCATCACCATGAAGATAGCCGATTTCATCATCGACAGCCGCATTGGCGCACTCGACCGTACTTTGGGCTTTCTCTTCGGCGCAGCAAGGGGCATACTTCTCCTCGTCGTTGCCACCGCTTTCTGGAACTGGCTTGTAGACGTCGATCACCGCCCGGGTTGGGTCAACAACGCCAAGTCCAAGCCATTCCTGGACTCGATGGTCGTTAAGCTGCAGTCGGTATTGCCGGCGGAGTTTGCACAGATGGTGCGGGCGAGCGTGATGGAGAAGATTCAGCCGCAGGGCGGCAATGCGGAGAGCGGCGATGCGCCCGCTTCCGATCAGGTGCCGGCTGAAGATGCCGCGCCCGCCCCTGCAAATGGTGCACAGCAGCCGTCTAATTGACGCAGTGTTCAACAGCTTGACCCGGCCCATGGCAATTGCCATTTGAGCGGGACGCGACTAAAGGTCCGGCCGGGCATCCGCTCCGCCGGGCCTACGCCGTTTCTGGAAATGCCGATCCATTCTTGTGAGAGCAAAGGCCCGCATCAATGAACCAGTCCCATTCCTCCACGCTCAACGATGAACTCGATGGCGATACACTCCACGAGGAATGCGGGGTTTTCGGTGTCCTCGGGCATCCCGACGGCGCGACACTGACGGCGCTGGGTTTGCACGCCCTGCAACACCGCGGCCAGGAAGCAGCCGGCATCGTCACCTTCGACGGCAAGCAATTCCACACTGAAAAGCGCATGGGCCTTGTCGGTGATCACTACACCGATCCGGCAACACTCGCGAAGCTTCCGGGTTTCATCTCTATAGGCCACACCCGCTATTCCACCACTGGTGAAGTGGCGCTTCGCAACGTTCAGCCACTCTTCGCGGAACTCGAAGTCGGCGGCATTGCCGTTGCCCACAACGGCAACTTCACCAACGGACTGACCATGCGTCGCATGCTGATTGCCGATGGCGCAATCTTCCAGGCGACCTCCGATACCGAAGTCGTGCTCCACCTGATCGCCCGCTCCAAGCAGGCTTCATCTTCCGATCGCTTCATCGACGCGATCCGTCAGATGGAAGGCGGCTATTCGATGCTGGCGATGACACGCACCAAGCTCATCGCCGCCCGTGACCCGATCGGGATTCGCCCGCTGGTGATGGGCGAGCTCGACGGCAAGCCGATCTTCTGTTCGGAGACCTGTGCACTCGACATCATCGGCGCGAAATACATTCGCGACGTCGAGAACGGCGAAGTCGTGATCTGCGAAATTCAGCCGGACGGCTCGATCACCATCGATGCCCGCAAGCCGGAAGCACCGAAGCCGGAACGCCTGTGTCTGTTCGAGTATGTCTATTTCGCCCGTCCCGACTCCGTCGTCGGCGGCCGCAACGTCTATACCGCCCGTAAAAACATGGGTATCAACCTTGCCAAGGAATCGCCTGTCGAGGCCGACGTCGTCGTCCCCGTTCCGGATGGTGGCACGCCTGCCGCTATCGGCTATGCGCAGGCAAGCGGCATCCCATTCGAGCTTGGCATCATTCGCAACCACTATGTCGGCCGCACCTTCATCGAGCCGACGCAGCAGATCCGCGCCTTCGGCGTCAAACTCAAGCACTCCGCCAACCGGGCGATGATCGAAGGCAAGCGCGTTGTCCTCGTCGACGATTCCATTGTGCGCGGCACCACCTCGCTCAAGATCGTGCAGATGATCCGCGATGCCGGCGCCAAGGAAGTGCACATCCGCGTCGCCAGCCCGATGATCTATTTCCCGGACTTCTATGGCATCGACACACCTGATGCCGACAAGCTTCTGGCGAACCAGTATTCAAGCCTGAAGGCCATGTGCGACTATATCGGCGCGGACTCGCTTGAATTCCTGTCGATCGACGGTCTTTATCGCGCAGTCGGCGGTGAAGACCGCAACAAGGCCAACCCGCAATTCACCGACCACTATTTCACCGGCGATTACCCGACCCGCCTGCTGGATCAAGACAGCACCAGCAACGTGCGCAAGCTTGCCGTTATGGCCAGCAACGGCTGATCCGAACTGGTTTCCTCCTGCGAGGGGCATATTGCGTCCCTCTTTTTCCCGCGAATACGGAACAAGGCATAATGAGCGTCAATCTCCAGGACAGGATCGCACTCGTCACCGGGGCGTCGCGCGGCATCGGCTATTTCACCGCGCTGGAGTTGGCGAAGGCCGGAGCCCACGTGATCGCCTGCGCGCGCACGGTCGGTGGTCTTGAGGATCTCGACGACGCCATCAAGGCGGCAGGCGGCTCCGCGACGCTGGTTCCTTTTGATCTTGCCGACATGAACGCCATCGACTCACTGGGCGCATCGATCTTCGAGCGCTGGGGCAAGCTCGATATACTTGTTGCCAATGCCGGCGTGCTCGGCGTGATCTCGCCGATCGGCCACGTTGAGGCGAAGACGTTCGACAAGGTGATGAATATTAACGTAACCGCGACCTGGCGCTTAATCCGCTCGGTCGATCCGCTGCTGGCGCGCTCCGACGCTGGCCGTGCCGTGATCCTCTCGTCGGGCGCTGCCCACAAGTGTCGTCCGTTCTGGGGCCCCTACTCTGCCTCCAAGGCCGCCGTCGAGGCGCTTGCCCGAACCTGGGCCGGGGAAACACAGAGCACGCCGCTGCGCATCACCAGCGTCGATCCGGGGGCGACGCGCACCGCGATGCGGGCGCAGGCCGTTCCCGGCGAAAATCCCGAGACCTTGCCGCATCCGTCTGAAGTCGCAAAGGCGATCCTGCCGCTTGTCGGTCCCGATGTCACCGAGACAGGAAAGCTGTTCATCGTTCGTGAGAACAAGCTGGTCGACTACCGCCTGCCGGAATAGCCGGATCCGTTCATTGAGCAGCAAGCGTTCCAAAAAGATCTGAGAAAGCCGTTTGCGACGGACATAAGGCGTTGAGATCGACGGGTCCCTGGATGCCGGTAACAGTGCCGTTATCGGCAAACTGCCATATCGACCAGACACCGCAATCTTTCCTGGCCGGTTCTTCCGCAATGCTTCTCAGCCAGAGATAGTGCTCGGGAAAGCTGGCTTCGTTGCCCTTCAGGTATTGGTCGAAGAACTGCTGGTTGAGGTAGAAGATCGGCTTGCCGGGATAAACGCCCTTCAACTCTGCGAGGAAGCCGCTGATCTCCGCGATCAACTCTTCGCGCGTCGGCACCTTGCCGCAATTACCGGTGAATTCGAGATCGATAGTGATCGGCAGCGTGCCGGGCTCAGCGGGAACCGTCGTCAACACGTTTTGCGCCTGCTCGCGGCCAGCGCGGCAGAAAGTGAAGAAGTGATAGGCGCCGCGCACGATTCCGGCGTCCCTGGCGGCCCGCCAGTTCTCGGCAAACCGTGTGTCGCGGTGATCTCCGCCCTCGGTCGCCTTCATGATCGCGAAGCGTACATTCGGCTGTGTGGCCAGCTTCTTCCAGTCGATGCTGCCCTGGTGGTGGCTGATGTCGATGCCCTGGATTGGATAGTCTGCGAGCGAGGGAGGAGAGAACGGTGCCATTGCACGATCGTATGCCAGATACGTCGCCGACGCGACCGCCAGAATGGCGATGCCGATGATGGCTTGGTGAAACGGCTTCACGTGGATTCCCTCGGTTTGTTTTGCGTCTTCTGTAGCAGAAATCTCTAGGCGACATGATGCGCGGCACCGTGCCGGCCCTTCGCTTTCGCTTCCGGCGTTCGGCGCTGCAATCGATTCTCTGGATCGATTGCGCCAGCTGTGCCAGACCGCGCCTCCCCCCTTGACCAAACCCTAAACCCGAGCCATAAAACCCGCCATGAAAACGGTTACCTGCATTATCTGCCGGAAGATTATTCGCTAGCGCGCGCTGGCCTGGCCGTTTTCGTCTCCTGAAAGCCCAAGATGAGAAACGCCCCGGCCCGCCGGTGGAAGTGTTTTTTTCGGATCATTGCATTTTGGGAGAGTAGACATGGACGGCCAGCCGGGATCACATCCGCCGGAACTCAAGCTGTACAACACGCTGACGCGCGAAAAGACGGTGTTTGCACCGATCGATCCGCAGAATGTCCGCATGTATGTCTGCGGCCCGACCGTCTACGACTTCGCCCACATCGGCAACGCTCGCCCGGTCATCGTCTTCGACGTGCTGTTCCGGCTGCTGAACCACGTCTACGGCACCGACCACGTTACCTATGCGCGCAACATCACCGACGTCGATGACAAGATCAACGCGCGTGCCCTGCGCGACTATCCCGGCTTGCAACTGAACGCTGCCATTCGCGCGGTGACCGAGAAAACAGAAAAGCAGTTTCTGGATGATGCCACGTCGCTCGGCTGCCTTGAGCCGAGCGTGCAGCCGCGCGCGACGGATAATATCGCCGAGATGATCGTTATCATCGAAAAGCTGATCGCCAATGGTCATGCCTACAAGGCAGCCGGCGAAGTGCTGTTCGACACGAAATCTATGGCCGATTACGGCCAGCTTTCGAAGCGCAATCTTGACGAGCAGCAGGCAGGCGCCCGCATCGCCGTCGACGCGCACAAGAAGAACCCCGGCGACTTTGTCCTCTGGAAACTATCGAGCGAGAGCGAACCCGGCTGGGAAAGCCCCTGGGGCCGTGGTCGTCCCGGCTGGCATATCGAGTGCTCGGCGATGAGCGGCCGTTATCTGGGCGATGTCTTCGACATCCATGGCGGTGGGCTGGACTTGATCTTCCCGCATCACGAGAACGAGATCGCACAATCGCGCTGCGCCCACGGCACCAAGGTGATGGCGAATGTCTGGATGCACAACGGTTTCCTGCAGGTCGAAGGCCGCAAGATGTCGAAGTCCGAAGGCAATTTCGTCACGATCTACGAACTGCTGCACACGGAGAAGTTCGGCGGTCGGCAATGGCCCGGCCCGGTGCTGCGCCTTGCGATGCTGATGACGCATTACCGTGAAC
Source organism: Rhizobium sp. Root1220 (assembly GCF_001426265.1). Lineage (GTDB taxonomy): Bacteria > Pseudomonadota > Alphaproteobacteria > Rhizobiales > Rhizobiaceae > Rhizobium. Next base: position 208,285 of record NZ_LMDG01000037.1, on the reverse strand, counting down.
CTATCGACTTCTCGATCAAGAGGCTCGAGGAGGCCGAGCGGCTGCTTGCCAAGTGGCCGGCCGCAGAGGCGGGACATGCCGCACCCGATGCTTCGGTTGTGAGCGCACTCGCCGACGACCTCAACACGGTCGCGGCGATTCAGGCGCTGCACGCGATTGCCCAATCCGGCGACCGCGCAACGTTTGCTGCAAGCGCCCTGCTGTTGGGCGTTCTGCCCGAGATGGCGGAGATCGACGAAGCGGTGGCGATCGAGATCGACGCGCGGGTCAAGGCGCGGCTGGAGCTGCTGAAAGCCAAGAACTTCGCAGAGGCCGATCAGATCCGCGATACGCTGCTTGCGGAGGGCATCCAGCTGAAGGACGGCAAGGATGCCGCGACCGGCGAGCGAGTGACCAAGTGGGAGGTGAAACGATGACCACCTACACAGGCGGCTGCCAGTGCGGGGCGATCCGGTTTCGCGTTCGCGCCATGCTCAAGGACTCATCCATTTGCCATTGCCGCATGTGCCAGAAGGCTTTCGGTGCTTACTACGCGCCGCTCGTCTCCGTACGTGGCGCCGAGTTTGAATGGACGCGGGGTGAGCGGAAGCTTTTCCGCTCGTCCAACTTCGTGGAGCGCGGGTTCTGTGGCGCTTGCGGCACGCCGCTTACATACGAGGCGCCGGATGGCATGGCGATCGCGGCAGGGGCCTTCGACGATCCTTCGGCGCTGCCGCCGGTTATCCAGTTCGGAGCCGAGGGGAAGATCGGCTTTGTCGATCATCTGCACCTGCTTCCTGTCCGCGCAACGGCAGAGGATGCGGAAGCAGCGCCTTTCGTGCTCGATATCGTCTCCTATCAGCATCCCGACCATGACACGGTCGCCTGGCCCTCCGGAGCATCATCATGAGCGGACCAGTCAAAACAGGCGGCTGCCAGTGTGGCGCCGTGCGTTTCCGCATCAGCGGCAAGCTCGGGCGACCGTCGATCTGCCACTGCCGCATGTGCCAAAAGCAGTTCGGCGGGTTCTTCTCAGCACTCGTGACGGCACCCGAGGAAGGCATGGAATGGACACGTGGAGAGCCGAGCTACTTCCAGTCTTCGGTGAACATCGAGCGCGGTTTCTGCAAGAGTTGCGGGACACCTATGACCTACCGGCACCCGGGCGGGCTTGAGCTTGCTATTGGCACCTTCGACGACCGCAGCGATCTGGCGCCGCAAATCCAGGTGAACTACGACGCACGCATTCCGTGGGTCGAGACGATCTTCGACCAACCGGTTCATACCGACCTCGATTTCTACGCACGGCAGGAGGCGATCATCTCCTTCCAACATCCCGATCACGATACCAATATCTGGCCAGCTGAAGGCGTGAAAATATGACTGAAGTCCTGCGGACGCTCTATCCCGAAATCGAACCCTATGCTTCCGGTCATCTCGATGTCGGCGACGGCCATGTGATCTATTGGGAACGCTCCGGCACACCGGGTGCCAAGCCCGCGGTCTTCCTGCACGGTGGCCCCGGCGGCGGATTTTCTCCGAGCCACCGCCGGCTTTTCGACCCGGCGCTCTATGACGTGACATTGTTCGACCAACGCGGTTGCGGAAAGTCCACGCCACATGCGGATCTCAACGCCAACACCACCTGGGACCTGGTCGCCGATATCGAGCGTCTGCGCGAGATGGCCGGCGCCGAGAAGTGGCAGGTCTTCGGCGGCTCCTGGGGTTCGACGCTGGCTCTGGCCTATGCGGAAAAGTATCCGGAGCGGGTTTCGGAACTGGTGGTGCGCGGCATATACACGCTGACCAGGGCCGAACTCGACTGGTACTATCAGTTCGGTGTCTCGGAGATGTTCCCGGACAAGTGGGAGCGCTTCATTGCACCGATTCCCGAGGAAGAGCGTCACGAGATGATGCTCGCCTACAACAGACGCCTGACGCATGAAGACAAGGCCGTGCGCCTCGAAGCTGCCAAGGCCTGGAGTATCTGGGAAGGCGAAACGATTACCCTGCTGCCGGAGCCTTCGACCAGCGGCAAGTTCGAGGATGCCGAATTCGCCTACGCGTTCGCGCGCATCGAGAACCACTTCTTCGTCAATGCTGGCTGGATGGACGAAGGGCAACTGCTTCGCGACGCCCACAAGCTCAAGGACATCCCCGGCGTAATCGTGCATGGACGCTACGATATGCCCTGCCCCGCACGCTATGCCTGGGCATTGCACAAGGCCTGGCCGCGAGCTGATTTTCATCTGATCGAAGGCGCCGGCCATGCCTATTCGGAGCCGGGCATCCTCGACAAGCTGATCCGTGCAACGGACAAATTTGCCGGGAAACAATAACGAGCTGCAAGGCCGCGACGGGACGGACACCATGACACGCGAAAAGATCTACCTCTTCGACACGACGCTCCGCGACGGGCAGCAGACGCCCGGGATCGATTTTTCGGTCGAGGACAAGATTGCTATCGCCGCCATGCTGGACGAATTCGGCCTTGATTACGTCGAGGGCGGCTATCCGGGCGCAAACCCTACGGATACCGCCTTCTTCAACGAGAAACGGACCCAGTACGCCTCCTTCGTTGCCTTCGGCATGACGAAGCGCGCAGGCGTTTCCGCCTCCAACGATCCGGGACTCGCAAGCCTGCTGCAGGCCAAGAGCGACGCGATCTGTCTGGTCGCCAAGAGCTGGGACTATCACGTGAAGGTGGCGCTCGGCTGTACCAACGAGGAGAATCTCGAGAGCATCGCCGAAAGCGTGAAAGCGGTCGTTGACGCCGGCAAGGAGGCGATGATCGATTGCGAGCACTTCTTCGATGGCTTCAAGGCCAATCCGACCTACGCACTTGCCTGCGCCAAGGCGGCCTACGATTCCGGCGCGCGCTGGGTCGTCCTCTGTGACACCAATGGAGGCACCCAACCACCCGAGATCCGGGCCATAGTCGAGGCCGTCGTCGCGTCGGGCGTTCCTGGAGACTGTCTTGGTATCCACGCGCACAATGACACCGGTCAGGCGGTCGCCAATTCGCTTGCCGCGGTGGAGGCGGGCGTGCGGCAGGTCCAGGGCACGCTCAACGGCATCGGTGAACGCTGCGGCAACGCCAACCTTGTGACATTGATACCGACCCTGGCGCTCAAGGAAACCTACACGTCGCGCTTCGAAACCTCGATCGATGCCGAGCGGCTGCTGAACCTGACAAGGCTCTCGCACGCCTTCGACGAACTTCTGAACCGATCGCCGGACCATCAGATGCCTTATGTCGGCGCTTCCGCCTTTGCCACGAAAGCGGGAATCCATGCCTCGGCACTGCTCAAGGATCCGCGTACGTATGAGCACGTGACGCCCGAAAGCGTCGGCAACTTCCGTAAGGTTATGGTGTCCGATCAGGGCGGCAAAGCGAACTTCATCAACGCGCTGAAGCGCCGCGGCATCGAGGTCGGCAAGGACGATCCGAAGCTTGACCGGCTGATCTCGCTCGTCAAGGAACGTGAAGCCTCGGGCTATGCCTACGAGGGTGCCGATGCGAGCTTCGAGCTGCTTGCGCGCCGGACGCTTGGCACGATCCCGGAATTCTTCTCTGTCGAAGGCTTCCGTGTCATGGTCGAGCGGCGGTTCGATTCGCATGGGCACGTGAAGATCGTCTCGGAAGCCGTTGTAAAAATGGCCATTGATGGCAACACGATCATGTCCGTTGCCGAAGGCGATGGACCGGTCAACGCGCTTGATCTCGCGCTGCGTAAGGATTTCGGCAAATACCAGCATGAGATCGACGACCTCGTACTTGCCGACTTCAAGGTTCGTATCCTCAATGGCGGCACGGAAGCCATTACCCGCGTGCTGATCGAATCGACCGATAGCGACGGCGTGCGCTGGTGGACCGTGGGCGTATCGGAAAACATCATCGACGCGTCGTTCCAGGCATTGATGGATTCGGTGATCTACAAGTTGATGAAGAACCGTCAGTTGGCGGGGAAAATCGCAGCTGAGTAGGACAGTCATGCATTTCGCGCGGTGACCAGACCCCAGTCACTTTCCGAATACCATTCCTCCGCCAGCTGTTTCGTCTTCCAGCGCAGGCTGCAAACGTCGCACATTCCACCCTTCCGGAAGGCAGTTTCCAGCCTGCGATAGCGCGCCACGGCACCGAATGCCGCCTCACCCCAGACGAAAGCGACGGGACCGAGAAAGGCTGCCTGGTAGCCCTCGTCATTGCGGCTGAACAAGAAGAAGCCTGCATAGGCGGTAAACCCGGTCGATCTCCCGCCGACGTCCGCGTCGGGTACGCCAAGCGGAAAGATTAGGCGCCCGCCAGGCTTCAGACGCTCGATCCAACGATCCGCCGGCCGATGCACCGCGAAATTCACGTAGATGGCGTCGGTCGGCTGCTCTGGCCATTCAAGGCCGTTGCCGTGGACAACATCGACATTGGGGTATTTCTTGAGGTTGCGGAGCGCACGTTCTGCCAGATGGCGGTCGAACTCCACCGCAACGACCCGGCCGCCAGCCCCAACCAGCAGCGACATCATCGCGGTGTAATAGCCACTGCCGGCGCCGATATGGCAGACTGTATCTCCTTGTCTTAGCGCAAGCCTGTGAAGCCCGCGGGCATGGAGGCTGGGGCTGCCGTTGTTGATTTGACGCTCGGGCTGAAGCGCGAAGAGCGCATCCTGATAGACTACGCCGGGATCGGTGGCCGGAACATCCCGATAGCCATCCCAATCGGCCATCTTCCAGGGCGGCGGTCCGAGGAAGCACTCGCGCTGAACGGTGGAGAACGCGCGCAGAAGGGCGCCGTCATTTTGGATGCTCGCTTTCGCAAGCATTCGCGCCGCAAATGCCCGACGGCAGACTGCGAGGGCCTTCTCGTCCATATCGGTCACCTCACCTGTTCGAAACCTTGCCCGGCGTCAATTCACTGAAATGAATTGGCCTATTCACGGTCGTTAGGTTAAGCGGGCCACAACAAGAACAATCATGGAAACACCCGATGTCCGCGGATGCAAGCGCTCCGGCTATCAAGAATGAAGACAGTCCGCGCGGATTTGCATTCGCGCTTACGGCCTATCTGTTGTGGGGCTTTCTGCCGATCTACATGAAGGCCCTCGCCCACATCTCGCCTGCGGAAGTCATCGCGCACAGAATTGTCTGGTCCCTGCCCCTTGCAGGGCTAGTGCTTGTCGTGCTCGGTCGTACCCAGGATGTGCGTGTCGCGTTGAGATCCCCGCGCATGCTGGCCATGGCCTCGCTCACGGCGGCGCTGATTACCGTCAACTGGGGAACTTATGTCTGGGCAATCGGTTCTGGGCATTCGCTAGACGCGGCGCTTGGCTACTTCATCAATCCGCTGTTCAGCATTTTTCTTGGCGCCGTCGTGTTGAAGGAACGGCTGCGCCCGATGCAGATCGCCGCGATCGCGCTTGCCGCCCTGGCGGTGGTCGTCCTTGCCTTCGACAGCGGCGGCGTTCCTTGGGTATCGTTGAGCCTGACGATTTCCTGGGGTCTCTACGCGCTCTTTCGGAAGACGCTGCCGCTCGGCCCGAACCAGGGCTTCTTCCTTGAGGTGCTGATCCTCAGCGTGCCTGCCCTGTTCTACATTCTCTACCTCGAATTCGGCAGTGGCGAGGGACACTTCGTTCGCACCGGAATGACGGACACCGCCCTCCTCCTTGGCTGCGGTGTCGTGACGGCCGTGCCGCTGATGATCTACGCAAATGGCGCGAAGCTGCTCCGGCTGTCGACGATCGGCATCATGCAGTACATCGCGCCGACGATGATCTTCCTGATCGCAGTGTTCATTTTCAAGGAACCGCTTGGCACAGCACGCATGGTAGCCTTCCCACTCATTTGGGCAGGACTGTTCCTTTTCAGCTGGTCGATGCTGAGGGGAAGCCGGGAGCCAGCGCCCGGCACTACATCTTCGAGATAACTGCCTCTTCGCCGTCGCGGTCAGCGGATGCGATTTCAGCTGCCTGGGCGATGATGCCGGGGATGATCTCCGACACATCGTCGATCACCAGCGGTTGGACACGATGGGCGGTGTGAACGAAGCCCTCGTCGGTCATGTGGCGTAGCAACTCCATCATCGGGTCCCAGAAGCCGTTGATGTTTGCAAACACCATCGGCTTTTCATGCCGACCGAGCTGTGCCCAGGTCATGATCTCGATGATTTCCTCCAGCGTGCCGATTCCGCCGGGCAGAGCGACGAAGGCATCCGAGCGCTCGAACATGGCGTGTTTGCGCGCGTGCATGTCAGGGGTTACAATCAACTCGTTGAGCTGACCGAGAGAGTGGCGCGTGGCTTCCATGTCGATCAGGAATTCCGGGATGATGCCGGTGACCTTACCGCCGTTCGAAAGCACGCCGCTCGCGACCGCTCCCATGATGCCTTTGGTACCGCCGCCATAGACAAGGCGCAGGTCGTACTCGGCGATTTCTTTCCCCAAGGCACGGCCCGCAGCCATATGGGCGGGATCGCGACCGGGGCGAGATCCGCAATAGACACAGATGGAGCGAATGGAATGAGATTGATCTGTCATAGGGGCAAACAACTATTCTCTCTGCCTCCAGTCAAGAAAAATGACGGAAAAGCCGTGTCTTACATTTCTCCACCTACTTTGACTGCTTGTGCAAAGCAGCGGGAATCGCTAGCAATTTTAGGAAGTCCGGCAAGATGGCCGCCTGGGAGACGTGAATGATGAGAAACCGTGCCGGCTTGCTGGCCCTTGCAGTGCTCGTAGTCGCAATTCTGTTGATGGTCTTTTTCGTCATGCCCCGCATCGGCGACGATGCCGCAAAAGTTGGAGACGCAATAAATCAGGCCGGCTCCGAGGTTAAGAACACCGTTGCCGAATCTGCCAAAACTTCTCGCCCGGCTGCGCCCGATGACGTATCGACCACACAGACGGTTAGTCGGTTGTCGTCTGACGCCAGCCAGTCACTCGCCGAACTTAAGGCGCTCTTTGCCGACGGCAAGGGGCCGACCGAGGAAGTTTTCGCAGCTGCCAGATCAAAGGCAGCCACTTCCCTCCAGGCACTCTCCGACTTCGTGGTTCCTGATGGGACGAACCAGGTCACGGCGACAGCGGCAACGAAGGCAAGGGACGGTGCCGCAAAGGCGCTGGGCTTCATACGGGCGCTGCCGGAAAATATTGCTGACGCCGGTGTGGCCGTGGCAAAGGCCGAAGCAGCGCTGACGGGCGCCCCTGAACCCACGGCATCCGCCGCGGCAACACCCCCAGCGGCCGATGCGGGTCCGAAGTTGCCGACCTTCGACGTTCTTCGCGTCGAACCGGATGGATCCACAGTGATCGCCGGTTCGGCCGAACCGAACAGCAAGCTGGAGATCGTCGACGGCGACAAGGTAGTGGCCACGACCGACGTCGGCGCCACCGGCGACTTTGCTGCCATCCTCGACACCCCGCTGCCTTCGGGCGATCATCAGCTCGTGCTGCGGGCGACCAGCAAGGATGGGAAAGCCCTAACCTCCGAAGAAGTCGCAACCATCTCCATCCCACGGGACGGCAAGACGTCCGACCTGCTTGCCATGGTCTCCAAGCCCGGCACGGCGAGCCGCATCATCACCGCGCCCAAGCCGGAGACGCAGGTAGCGGCAAACGGCGCAATCGGATCAGCCGATCAGCCGGTGGCGCCACCAAAAGCCGAGACGCCTACATCGACGGATGTTGCAAGCGCTCCCGCGTCCGCCGGGTCGCAGCCAGGCGCGGCATCTGCTTCCGACGTCATGGTCAGCGCGGTCGAGATCGAAGGCGACAAGATTTTCGTGGCCGGCACAGCAAAGCCATCCTACGACGTGCTGGCCTATGCGGATGACAAACTGATCGGAAAGGCCAAGGTTAGCCCCGACGGTCATTTTGTCATCGACGGTGTCATGCCGTTGGCTGTCGGCGACCACAAGATCCGGGTCGATGTCGTTGATGCCGCCGGCAAGGTTGCCGTTCGTGCATCGGTGAACTTCAATCGTCCGGAGGGAAACCAGGTGATGGTTGCTGCTCAAGGCGGCAATCCCAACGTGAGCACCCCGCCCGCCGTGCTGCCGCTTGACGAGCGCGCCCTCGAGAAGCTGAAGAGTGATGCTAGCAAAGCGTTCTCCCTGCTTAGCGGGCTATTCGCCGACGGCAAGGCGCCGGGTGCAGAGCAGCTTGCAGCGGCACGTTCCGCAAACGAGATCGCATTGCGCTCCATCGCCGATTTCCGCGCTGCAGCCGACGCGACCGCCGAATTCAAGGAGCGCGCTTCCGCGGCGGCGCAAACCGCCGACACCGCGTTGAAGACGCTGCAGGCACTGCCCAGGGACGCGAAGTCCGTCGGCGATGCACTCGGCAAGCTTGGTGGCGTCGTTGTCGAGCTAACCGCTCCGGCAAGTGTACCGGCTGCACCAGCCGCAAACGAAACGGCAACGGATCAGAGCCAGCCGCCGACGGTCGAGCAGGCTCCCCTCACCGAAAGCAAGGAGACGATCATCATTCGCCGCGGCGATACGCTGTGGCAGATATCGCGGCGCGTCTACGGTCTCGGCGTTCGCTACACGACGATCTATGTCGCCAACGAGGAAAAGATCAACAACCCCGATCGCATTCTACCCGGTCAGATCTTCGGTTTGCCCAAGGATGCGCTGCCCAATGCCGAAGAGTTGCATCGCAAGCGGCTTTCCGGCAAGCACCTCTAGACACTTCTGCAGCACGGCCGGGCCCATATGATGCCCGGCCGTTCTTTTCTCCGCCCAATCTACATGTTGTATTGGTCTCGCCGATAACCTATGTGGCGGTGACGGCGATCATGTCCGGCGGAGGCCATTCCGGCAGCTCCGCCTTTTTGCTTTGCCTTCAATGCAGCGCAACCAGCGCCTCCCGTCCGGATATACGAATGGCAAACGGCAAGACAGTTTCAGAATCCAACCTGTTGCAAACGCTCCTCAATCTCTGGCCTTACATGTGGCCAAGCGGGCGGGCGGATCTGAAGATGCGTGTCGTCTGGGCATCGGTCTTTCTGCTTGTTTCCAAGTTTGTACTGCTCCTTGTCCCCTACTTCTTCAAGTGGTCGACCGATGCGCTGAACGGGAAAATGGACCTTGCAGGCAAGCTGCCTGACGTGCTTGTCGGCGCAACGGCGCTGGTGATCGCTTACAATGTGACCCGCCTTATCCAGCTCGGGCTCAATCAATTGCGCGACGCTCTCTTCGCCAGCGTCGGGCAGCACGCCGTACGCCAGCTCGCCTACAAAACCTTCGTCCACATGCACGAGCTCTCGCTGCGTTTTCACCTCGAGCGCAAGACGGGCGGTCTTTCGCGAGTGATCGAGCGCGGCACGAAGGGCATCGAGACGATCGTGCGTTTCACGATCCTCAATTCCGTTCCAACGCTGATCGAGTTCCTGCTGACTGCCATCATCTTCTGGTGGGGCTACGGCTTTTCCTATCTCGCCGTCACGGCGTTCACGGTGTGGGCCTACATCTGGTTTACCATTCGGGCCAGTGACTGGCGCATCTCCATTCGCCGCACGATGAACGACAGCGACACCGACGCCAATACCAAGGCGATCGACTCCCTCCTCAATTTCGAGACCGTGAAGTATTTCGGAAACGAGGAGATGGAGGCAAAGCGCTTCGACGCGTCGATGGAGCGTTATGAGAAGGCAGCCACGAGCGTGTGGACCTCGCTCGGCTGGCTCAACTTCGGGCAAGGAGTTATTTTCGGTGTTGGAACCACGGTGATGCTGGTTCTCTCTGCCCTCGCCGTCCAGCGTGGCGATCAGACGATCGGCGACTTCGTCTTCGTAAACTCCATGCTGCTGCAGCTTTCCGTGCCGCTCAATTTCATCGGCTTCGTCTATCGCGAAATCCGCCAGGGACTGACCGATATCGAGCAGATGTTCGACCTCCTCGAGGTGCAGGCGGAGGTCAAGGACGCACCCGATGCCGTGCCGCTCGCCATTCGCAACGGCGCCATATCGTTCAAGGACGTCCACTTTTCCTACGACCCGGCTCGTCCAATTCTCAAGGGTATTTCCTTCGAGGTGCCAGCCGGCAAGACGGTGGCTGTTGTGGGACCATCCGGAGCAGGCAAGTCGACGCTGTCGCGGCTGCTCTATCGATTCTACGATATACAAAGCGGTTCCGTTACCGTCGACGGCCAGGATATCCGGGAGGTCACGCAGAAGAGCCTCAGATCGGTAATCGGCATGGTTCCGCAGGATACCGTGCTGTTCAACGATACGGTAGCCTACAACATCCGTTACGGAAGGCCGGGTGCCAGCGACGCGGAGGTGAAGTCCGCAGCGGAAATCGCCCAGATCGCACATTTCATAGACCTGCTCCCGGAAGGGTTCGACACGAAGGTCGGCGAGCGCGGACTGAAGCTATCGGGTGGGGAGAAACAGCGTGTCGCGATTGCACGAACGGTGCTGAAAGCGCCGCCGATTCTCATTCTCGACGAGGCTACCTCGGCGCTCGACACGACGACCGAGCGGGACATCCAAGCGGCGCTCGACGTGGTTTCCAAGAACCGCACGACGCTGGTAATTGCCCATCGCCTCTCCACGGTCATCGGTGCGGATGAGATCATCGTGCTGAAGAGCGGTGAGATCGCCGAGCGCGGCACCCATGCCGCACTTCTGCTGAAAAATGGCCTCTACGCTTCGATGTGGAATCGCCAGCGCGAAGCGACCGAAGCCGAAGAGCATCTGAAACAGGTTCGCGACAGTGACGATATGGGCGTCATCGACAGGCTTAGTCCCGCGACCTAGGCGGTTTTGCTGTTCGGAATGCGCTCAAAGATGTGGGTCCGGGAGCCGCAGCATTGCCCCGACCGAGGTTTAGCTGTAACCAGCGGTGAAGAAAAACCCTAGGAGCGCGGCATAAATGAGCTTGTTCAATACGGTACGCAATACGATCGTCCCGGTGCACAAGGAAGGTTATCCCTTCATCGCTGCCTTCTTCGTCGCCTCGCTGGTACTGGGGTGGATCTTCAAACCGCTTTTCTGGATCGGCCTGATCCTCACACTGTGGTGCGCCTACTTCTTCCGTGATCCGGAGCGGATGACGCCGCAGGACGACGATCTCGTCGTTTCGCCAGCAGACGGCAAGGTTTCCTCCATCCAGATGGTGATCCCACCCGCCGAACTTAATCTCGGCAGCGAGCCGATGCTACGTATCTCGGTTTTCATGAATGTCTTCAACTGCCACGTGAACCGCGCGCCGATGCGTGGGCGGATCGTCAGCATCAATCACCGCTCCGGAAGCTTCGTGAATGCCGAACTCGACAAGGCGAGTGAAGACAACGAGCGCAACGGACTGGTTATCGAGACGGCGCATGGCCAGATCGGCGTTGTCCAGATCGCTGGCCTCGTGGCACGTCGCATTCTCTGCTGGGCCAATGCCAACGAACCGCTGGACGCCGGCGAGCGCTTCGGCCTTATCCGCTTTGGTTCCCGTCTCGATGTCTTCCTGCCCGCCGGCGCTGCGCCGCGCGTTTCGCTTGGCCAGACGGCGATCGCCGGTGAGACGATTCTCGCGGAATTCGGCTCCGTCAAGGGCCCGGTCGTAAGCCGTCGCAGCTGATAACCATTGGAGCGCGACATGGAAACGCCTTTCCCGCCCTTCGAGCCCAACGGTCCCGACGATTCTGCCCGGGGGCCGCGACTTCGCGAGATCCCGCTTCGCCTGATCATACCCAACCTGATCACCATCCTGGCGATCTGCGCCGGACTGACGGGGATCCGCCTTGCCTTCGAAAATCGCTACGAACTTGCTGTGGGCATGGTGCTTCTCGCAGCCTTTCTCGACGGGATCGATGGCCGCGTTGCGCGCCTGATGAAGGCGACGTCGAAGTTCGGCGCACAAATGGACTCGCTTGCCGACATCGTGAACTTCGGTGTCGCCCCGGCTCTCGTGGTCTATGTTTTCGCGCTGGACCAGGCGCGCTCGATAGGCTGGATCGCCGCTCTCATCTACGCCATCGCGGCGGGCCTCCGTCTCGCGCGCTTCAATGTCATGGCCGAACGCGAGAACAAGGCATCATGGCAATCGGAGTATTTCGTCGGCGTACCAGCTCCGGCCGGCGCCATGCTGGTGCTGCTTCCCGTCTATCTCGGGTTTCTCGGCCTGACCACGGATAGAACCTTCGCCTACATTTCGGCGGCCTACACCGTCCTCATTGCCTTCCTGCTCATCAGCCGCCTTCCCGTCTGGTCCGGCAAGTCCGAGGGCAGCAAACTGAGGCGCGATCTTGTGCTGCCGATGATGCTCGGCGTCGTCGTCTATGTCGCCCTGCTTTCAAGCTTCACCTGGGAAGTCATGGTGGTGACCGCAGCCTTTTACCTGCTGACTCTCCCGTTCGGCGCACGCAAATGGAAGCGCAAGTACGGCACCCTGACAATCGAGGAACCAGGTGTCGGCGAAGACGACATCGGCCGTCACATATAGCATTTTTCGTCGCTGTAGTTGCATCGAAGGCTTGGCTCAAGCCTCGCGAATTATGCTGCGCATACATAATTCCTGATAAGCCTCGCCTCGATTTTGTCGCTATTGCAGACAAAAAAGCAATAATTATAAGAGTCTAGGGACAGCACGTAAGGAGAGTATTGTGACCCCGAAGAAGACGAGTGTGGAACAGCCTGCAAAGACCGACCTCAGCGCAAACTACCGTCCGGTCGGCCTCAAGGCCGTTCTTGCAGCGGCACTGATGCTGAAAAGCAAGCCAACGCTCACGAAGAAACTCGCCTAGGCAGTCCCGAGGAATCGGACGACGAGGCTGATAGCCAACAGCCCCATGACAAGACCGATAATCGCATCGAGAACCCGCCACGCGGCGGGTTTGGCGAACACCGGCTGCAGCAGCCGCGCACCATACCCCAACCCGAAGAACCAGATGAACGATACGGTGGCCGCGCCGACACCGTAGGCGATTCGGTCGGCGCCTTCATAGGCAGCGGACAAACTGCCGAGCAGCACGACCATGTCGAGATACACATGCGGATTGAGGAAGGTGAACGCGAGGCATGTTGCCACAGCGGCCTTCAGACCGAGCGGCTGAGGAGTGCCTGTCTGCATGGCGCCGGGATGCAGGGCGCGTCGAAAAGCCATCAAAGCATAAGTACCCAGGAACGCCGCACCGCCGAGCGTCACCACGGACATGAGCGTCGGAGATCTGGCGACCAGCGTTCCCAGCCCGGCAACGCCTGCAACAATCAACAGCGCGTCTGACAGCGCGCAAATCAGGCAGAGGACAAAGACGTGCGAGCGCAGCAATCCCTGACGCAGGATGAATGCGTTCTGCGCACCGATCGCGATGATGAGAGAGGCACCGAGGAAGAAGCCGGAAAGTGCGGCTGAAATCGAGAACATGAAATTTTCCGGTGTGAACGAGGCGGGAATATCGGTTCAGAAGAAGCTCAGTTGGCCATCATCCGGCTTCTTCTTTTCTACTGGCGGCAGAGGCTTCGCAAGCTCGGCTCTCTCCAAGAGATCGGCGCCCACATTGGCCACCTTGTTGACCTTGTCTGACACCGGGATTGCCTCGAAGAAATCCTCCTCCACCGGTTTCATCAGATCGGCAACATCACGGGGCTCTTGCGTCTTGCAATCGAGCCACCGCGAGAAATCATGGGGCTTGATCACAACGGGCATGCGATCATGAATGGGAGCAATGGAGGAATTTGCTGCCGTTGTCAGGATCGCGCCGGTATCGACCTCCGAGCCGTCTGCCGAAGACCACGTCTCCATCAATCCGGCGAAAGCGACAACGCCCCCTCGCCGCGGCTTGATCCAGTAGGCCTGGGACTTTTCGCCACTCTCCTTGGACGGTCGATGCCACTCGTAAAAGCCGGACGCCGGAACAAGGACGCGACGATGGCGCATGGCAGCGCGAAACGAGGCTTTACCGATGGCTGTTTCGGCACGCGCATTGATCCGCAGCGGAAACTGCTTGGGATCCTTTACCCAACCCGGCGTAAAGCCCCAACGCACCAGGAGCGCGCGCCGGTCGGGAAGATTACTCCCCGGTTCCTGCGATCCATCGGAAACCACGACAAGGATCGGTTGGGTCGGCGCAATATTGTAACGCGCGGGAAAATCCTCGAGATCCAGCACCCCCAGGATTTCCTTGAGCTCTTCAGGGGAAATGGTCAGCGCGTAACGTCCACACATCAGGATGTCTTTGCACCGTCGTCCCTCGGGGTCAAGCTTCGCTCAGCCGCGTGGCGCGAACAGAATAACCGCCGTGCCGCACAGGCACGCAATCGCTCCACCAATATCCCAGCGGTCGGGAACGCGGCTCTCCGCAAGCCAGAGCCAGATCAGCGAAGCGACGATGTAGATGCCCCCATAGGCTGCAAACGTTCGGCCGGCCGCTTCGCTCGGCACCAGTGTCAGAAGCCACGCAAACAGAGCCAACGACACCATGCCGGGCGCGATCCACCAGGCAGACTTTTCCATTCTCAACCACGCCCAGAAAGCAAAGCAGCCAGCGATCTCGAAAAGAGCCGCCGTAGCGTAGATGATATAAGTCACAAAGTGTTTCCTTCGAATCGGCGGCCCAGTATCCGGCGGAGCGACGGAGAAGCCAAGCAGGCAACAAGCATCGGAGCGGTCTCGTCATGAATTCCAACCCCACGCCGGCGTCTTCTGCCATCCTGCAGCGCGGCGATCGATTTCTTCTGGTGCTCCGCCGGAATCCACCGTCCGCCGATATGTATGCCTTCCCCGGTGGGCGAGCCGAACCCGACGAGACGCCGACAGAGACCGCCCTTCGAGAATTTCTGGAAGAGACGGGAATCGCCGCCCATAGCCCGCAGCTTTTTGCGGCCTACGACCTGAAAGCGCAGGCCGTCGACGGCAGTCTCAGCAGCCACTACTTCCTGTCCGTCTTCCGTGTCCAGGCCGATGAGCGGGCCGTTGCGGTCGCGAGCGACGATGCTGCGGACCTCGGCTGGTATACCGTCGACGAAATGCGCCGACTGCCGGTGCCGCAAAGCGTGCTTGAGTGTGCGGAGCGGCTGGCTGGCAGCGAATAAGCAAGTGGAAACTGAGGTGGGTGCCTTGTTCCCGTCACCGTGAAGGTATCCACTATCATCATGATTCCCGTTCGACGCGTGTTCTTGTTTCTAGTTCTTTGCGCCGGCGCTACGCCTTCCGTGTCCGTTTGGGCACAAGGCCAAACGCCACCTGTGCTGCCTGAAGAGAATGCGCCAAAAACGGTCACCGTGCCTTATGACGACAAGCTCTCGCGGCTCGCCGAGGTAATAGGTTCGGTGCATTACCTACGTACGCTTTGCAAAGCCGACAACGGCGGGGATTGGCGGGCACGAATGCAGCAACTGCTTGATTCGGAAGCCAAAGATGAGCCACAGCGGAAGGAAAAGCTGACAGCCGCATTCAATCGCGGCTATCGTGCCTTTGCGTCGGTTTATACGGATTGCACACAAGCCGCCATCGTGGCAGAAGAGCGCTACCGTAACGAAGGTGCAACACTCGCCACAGAAATTACGTCAAGGTTCGGAAATTGACGTTTAATTAACCTCTTTTCACACCCGGACGTGTCGTTTTGGGAAAAGGCTGATAGAGTTGTTAACTAGGCAGTAAGGCATGCAGTTTGAGGAAAAGACAATGGAACCAAGCCTCAATGACATCGACGACATGATCGTCCATGAGAAGACTCAGGCGGCCTTGGAGTACCATAATGAAGCCTGGGCCGATGGCATGGCGGACGGTATCGAGCCTGAGATCATTGCAGATACGGCAATCATTCACGCGCTGCGCGAGACGATTCGCCTTCATGGAGAAAATAGCGCCGAAGCGTTGTTGGATTCGTTGCGTGAACGCATGCTCGCCGGTGAATTTTCACCGAGCCGCACCCTGCAATAACAACTACAGAGAGTTCCATGCGTACCCGTAAGGACACTGCTTCGCGGCCTGCGATTGCGCCGCTTTTGCTCGCAATCGGTCTCGGCACCAGCAGTCTTCTGACCGGAACGACGGCCTCAGCACTTTCCGAACTGCAACAGCCCCCCGGGCAGCCTGACAATTCTGCGCCTTCCCACAATAGTGACCAGCCGGCTGTATCGCCGAGTACCTCACCCGGCGTTCCCATGCCCGATCCGCTCGTCAACAAGAAAACGGGGCAAGGCTCCGACACCACCCCCGGTGCGCAGGATGGTTCGAAGCCGGTCGAGGTTATTTACGACATCAGCAAGGTGCCTGAGCCTGTGCGTCGCATGCGCGAGCAGATCGTCGAAGCCGCGGCTTCCGGCGAACTCGAGCGGTTGCGGCCACTTCTGGGGACCGGGGCAAACCAGACCCAAGTGACAGTCGGCGAGCCGACTGACGATCCTATCAGCGCTCTCAAGGATCTTTCAGGTGATCCCGACGGCGACGAGATCCTCGCGATCATCCTCGACATCATCTCGACAGGGTTCGTTCATGTCGGTCAAGGCACCTCGGAAGAAATGTACGTCTGGCCCTACTTCGCGGAGGAAGACCTCAAGACATTGACGCCGCCCGAGCGCGTCGAGTTGCTGCGCATCGTCACTGCCGGCGATCTCGCCGATATGCAGGAGTTTGGCGGGTACAATTTCTACCGGCTCGGCATCACGCCCGATGGCAAGTGGAAGTATTTCACCGCCGGCGACTGAGGCTTGCGATGCGCTCGACGAAGACATACTTCTGAGCGGTAACGAACGCGACAGGTGCCAATCATGCCAGCGGTATTTCTGAGAAACCACTCGCTCATTCGGGTCGGCGGTGCGGAGGCTCAGCCCTTCCTCCAAAACCTGATAACGACCGATATCCAGTTACTCGAAACCGACGAAGCCCGGCCGGGCGCCTTGCTGACACCGCAGGGCAAGATCCTGTTTGACTTCATGATCTGGCGCGACGGCGACAACTTCCTGATCGAGACGGACGAAGGCCAACGCGATGCCTTGCTCAAGCGTCTGACGATGTACAAGCTAAGGGCTGCCGTTACCCTCTCCATGGAGGGCGACGGCGTGACCGTTTCCTGGGGCGGCGACACTATTGGAGCCCCCACTGATGCCCGTTTTGCCAAGGCAGGCATCCATCTTGTCCGGCGCCCCGGGCAAGATGGATCGGACGATTCGGCCACATACGATGCGCTGCGCATCGCCAACGGCGTTGCCGTTTCCGGCGCCGATTTTGCTCTGCAGGATGTCTTTCCGCACGACGTGCTGATGGATCTCAATGGCGGGCTGTCGTTCAAGAAAGGCTGCTATGTCGGGCAGGAGGTGGTGTCGCGCATGCAGCATCGCGGAACGGCGCGCCGGCGGCTAGCCTTGGTCAAGGGGACGACAGCGCTGCCCGTGACAGGAACCGAGACTACTGCCGCCGGCAAGCCTCTCGGCACCCTTGGGTCTGTCGTCGGAGACGCCGGCCTTGCGATCGTGCGCATCGACCGTGCCGGCGAAGCGATGGCGGCAGGCACGCCGATTATGGCGGGAGAAACGCCTGTTTCGCTTTCATTGCCGCAGTGGTCGGGCCTTATCTTTCCTTCGACCGCCGACGAGGCAACTGCGTGAGTGCAAAGGCGCCGCGTGCATGGCAGCGCATGCTTTCGGGACGGCGGCTTGACCTGCTCGACCCCTCTCCGCTCGACGTCGAGCTAAGTGACATCGCCCACGGACTGGCGCGCGTTGCTCGTTGGAATGGGCAAACGTCCGGGGATCATGCGTTCTCGGTCGCTCAGCACAGCCTCGTGGTCGAAAGTATCTTCCGCCAGATTAATGAGGCCCCGCCTGACCAGTACCTGATGGCGCTGCTGCACGACGCGCCGGAATATGTCATCGGCGACATGATATCGCCGTTCAAATCCGTTGTCGGCGGCGGTTATAAAGCAGTCGAAAAGCGGCTTGAGGCAGCGATACACCTGCGGTTCGGCCTTCCTCCTCACCCTTCGCGCGAACTCAAGGACAAGATCAAGAAGGCGGACACCATCGCTGCCTATTTCGAGGCGACCCAGCTTGCCGGCTTTAGTCCAGCCGAAGCCCAGAAATTTTTCGGTCAGCCACGCGGCATTACCGCGGAAATGCTGCTGATCGCTCCCCTGCCTGCGGTCGAGGCGCAACGCCTCTTCTGCGAGCGCTTCGACGCGATCGAAGCAATACGGAGCACCAAGGCATGACCGTGATCGTTGTTGCGCCGCTTGCCCGGATCGCCGAAATGGCGGTCAGGCACGGCGCTCGTGAGATGGTCAGCTTGATGGCGAAGGAGCAGAACTTTCACAGACCGGCTGTGATCGACGCGCATCGGCATCTCCTGCTCAACATGAACGACATTGTATTTAAGGGAACCGGAAACCTCGTTGCGCCAGACGATAACCATGTGCGGCAGATCATCGATTTTGCGCGGGCGTGGGATCAAAGCGCACCGCTTCTCATCCATTGCTGGATGGGCGTGTCCCGATCACCTGCGGCCGCGATGATTGCCGCGCTTTCGCTATTTCCCGATCAGGACGACACTGCGCTGGCGCGACGACTGCGTGCCGTATCACCCTTCGCAACGCCAAATGCGCGCCTTGTACAAATCGGTGACGATGTATTGGGCCGCAAGGGACGCCTTATTGACGCCGTCGGAGAGATCGGCAGAGGAGCCGACGCGGACGGCAATGCGCCCTTCGTGCTGCGGCTGACAGAACCGTCCGCGTGACCACGGTTTCTAAACAGTCGACCACGTTTATCCCCCGGATACATTTCACCTGATCACGCCACAGGCCAGGCGCTCTCCCGCGTCGCCGGTTGGCTGGCTGCGATAGTCATCCGAATTGGCATGGATCATCAACGCACGGCCGCGGACGCCGTCCTCCTTGCCGTCGAGGCTCACCATGCCGTCAAAAACCTGGGCCCTCAGGATTCCGTCCTGCCCGACATATTGATTGGGCATATCGCCAGCGTGAGGCCCGTTTGCAGACAGCACACCGTGTTCGGCACTGGTCGGATTGAAATGCTTGCCAGCCGATTCATGGTGGGTAGCGGCGTCGCACTTGCCTGTCTCGTGGACATGGAAGGCTACCCACTTGTTGGCCGGCAAGCCGGATACCTCGACCTCAATCAGGACACCGCCGCTTGCCGCGGCGGTCAGCGTGGCCCTGCCACCTTCCTTGCCATCCTTGCCTACGAATTCCGCGGTTGCTGTTTGTTTGTCTTGCGCCATGGCGACGGAGGTCGCGGCGATGATGGACAGTGCCGCAACCGAGAGTAACGTGTTCACGGGATTTCCTTTCCTTTTGCTGCCTTTGCAACGTGCGAGGCATGAAGGTGTTCCTGAATCCCAAGCAAAAAAGCCGGCAAAAGAGACCGGCTTTTCACATGCACATCGATTCGATCACAAGATCGGATCTGGCTCGTACTGACCATAGGTGCTGCGATACAGATCGTCTTGGCTGGACTGCGGATAGAAGTTGACACTTCCGCTCTCACGCGTTCCCAGCATGAACGCAAGCACACCGTCAGAAAACTTGGGTGCAATTTCCTGAGTGATATCGCCTTCGCCCCATTGCTTCAAAATGCCCGGCTTTTCATCAGCCGCTCGCTCGCCACGGCTCAACATGCCGTCGCCGTTGGTGTCCAGTCGCGAAAGCGTCCCAAGATACGCATAGGACGTATCCGTAGCGGATAAAACATGGCTCATACAAACCTCCATTCACCGCTCACACGGTGATGTTTGTACGCAATACGAATAGGGAAAACTAAAACTAACCCGGTCGATAAACTGATTTGCGCAGTGCGTCAATAAGCTGTTAACTACCCATTAACGAACATTGACAAACCGTGAGTTCCCGCGACTTGAAGTTCAAGCCAGGCATGCAATCGTTCCGGCTTGCCCGTGTTTCAGGCATTCCGGATCAATCTCCTCAAAATATAGTGACTGTGATATATTTTTGGCGTGCAACTGAATATTAATGCGCGCAAGGGATTATCTGGATGCAGGTTGCTGCCATTAATCCGGTCTTTATTGTGTACGACAATTGCTTTCAGAAGTTTCAGAAGGTCTTTCCATGTCTGGCGCACCGCGTCGAAATCGCATTTCAGAAGTAAACGCGTGGGCCTTTGGCAGACTGTTTTTCCGATCCCATGCAGGGGCTTCCGCAAATGGATGCTGAGGTGCTCTTCCGACAGCAATGTGCCGTTGCTGCCAATGCCGACGGATCTCCCAATGCGCAGCGCCTTGTCGACCTTGTCATCGAGACATATCGACTTCACGCAGACGGCAAACGCGATCTTGAGAACAATCATCAATTGCTCCAGCAGGAAAATAGCGAACTGAAGGGCGCCATCGCTTCGGCCTCGGGTGAACTCGCTGACCAGAAGCGGCTCTTTGAAGTCGTGCTCGACAATCTTCCGCTCGGTCTCAGTGTCTTCGACACGGAACAACGCCTGATCGCCTGCAACATCCGCTTTCGGCAACTGTTCGGGTTCAGTGACGACCAGGTCGCACTAGGCGTGACCATGGGATCGCTGATTGCAAAGATCAGCGGTACGGAGCGAGCAGGTGGGAAAGCGGCACGCCTCAAGGGACAAGAGGGCGCACGCATCCGCCAGCGCGAGTGGATGATGGACGACGGTCGGACAATCCAGAGCGTCATCACGGTTTTGCCCGACGGGAGCAATATCTCGATTCACGCGGACATCAGCGAAGACCGGAAGGCCGCTGAGCGTATTGCCTACCTAGCCCACCACGATCCGCTCACCGGCCTGCCAAATCGCATCAGCCTGAGGGAGCGGATCGACGCGGCGCTGGCTGTACGCAAGCAGGGTGAGCAGATCGCGCTTGTTCACCTCAATCTCGACCGCTTCAAGTCCGTCAACAACACGCTGGGCGTTTCGGCGGGAGACAAGATCCTGCGCCAAGTCGCCGAACGCATCCGTGCGTCGGCAGGCGCTGGAAATGTGTTGGCACGCCTCGGTTCCGATGAATTCGCGATCCTTCAGTCCGGTCGTCAGCAACCGTGGAATGTGACCGCCCTCGCAGACCAGATCCGGCGCGAACTTTCCGAGCCATTCTTTCGCGGGGACAAGGCAGTAGAGCTCAGCGTCTCGATGGGCATCGCGATCAGTCCGCAGGATGGAATAGAAACCGACGTCCTGCTGAAGCATGCCGGCGTCGCGCTTTCACACGCCAAGCTTGGCGGCCGAAAGGGCCAACGGTTCTTCACACCCGAAATGGAGGCGCAGATCGAGGCGCGGCATGCGCTCGAAGCCGACCTGCGGCACGCCCTGGCAAGGGACGAATTCGAGCTGCACTATCAGCCTCTCTACGATCTGATCCAGCAAAGGATCTGCGGCTTCGAGGCACTTATCCGCTGGAACCACCCGACTCGCGGCCGAGTGCCTCCGATGGACTTCATCCCTCTCGCGGAAGAGGTCGGACTGATCGTCGATATCGGGCGCTGGGTGCTTCGCCAGGCCTGTCTTGATGCGGCGTCCTGGCCGGAAAACATAAAGGTCGCGGTCAATGTCTCGGCCATACAGTTCACGAACAGCGACCTCCCCGCCGATATCTCAGCGGCGTTGGCCGCCGGCCAGCTTTCGCCGGGTCGGTTGGAGATTGAGATCACCGAGAGCGTGCTGATGGAAAATCTCGATGAGGCGCTTCCCATCCTGCACACCCTGAAACAAAGCGGGATCCGTGTGGCCATGGACGACTTCGGCACGGGATATTCGTCACTCAGCTATCTCAGCAGCTTTCCGTTCGACAAGATCAAGATCGACAAGTCATTCGTGAACGGCATCGTCGAAAACCGCGAAGCCTTCGCCATCATGCGCGCAATCATTCTCCTCGGCGATGCGCTCGGCATGAGGGTTACAGTCGAAGGCGTCGAAACGGCAGAACAGCTGGCGCTGCTCGCGCGCGAGGCGTGCGACGAAATACAGGGCTACCATATCAGCCCGCCGCGACCTGCCGGTGATGTACCTTTCATGCTGGCCCGCAGGCAAGGCCACGCCAAGGCAAGTTGACGCGCCTTTCATTGCAACTCGCAACGCCTGCGTTTATGGAGGAGCCCAGTCCCTCCGTATCCGGTGATCCCATGTTCGAGGCCAAGGCCTTCCTTCCTTTCGAGAACCTTGCCTCGCAGCTCATCCGATACTCCACCGAGAGCGACGATGGTTCGCACGATCTTGCGCATATCTTGCGCGTCTTCAGGAATGCCAGCCGAATCCAGGCCAGCGAAGGCGGGGATGCGAGGATCGTTGCGGCCGCCGTCCTTCTGCACGATTGCGTCGCCGTCGAGAAAGACTCGCCGTTGAGGTCGAAAGCGTCCGCACTCGCTGCTGAGAAGGCGACCGTGATTCTCGCGGAATTGGGCTGGATTGCCGACGACGTCGCAGCGGTGGCGCACGCAATCACCGCGCACAGCTTCTCCGCCAACATTGCTCCCGAGACGATCGAAGCAAGGATACTTCAGGACGCCGACCGGCTAGACGCGATCGGCATGGTGGGCGTTGGACGGTGCTTCTATATCGGCGGGCGGATGTCCTCGGCGCTCTACGATCCGTTCGACCCTTCGGCGCTTGATCGTGAACTTGACGACAAGCGCTACGTCATCGACCATTTTCAGACCAAACTGTTTAAGCTGGCAGAAGGTTTCCAGACCAATGCCGGACGGGCGCTCGCGGCAGAACGCGACAAGCGCCTGCGCGACTTCCTCGCAGCCTTCATGGACGAAATCTAGGAGCACATGATGCGTATCAGCGATCTCTTCATCTACCCACTCAAGAGTGGCCGAGGCATCCGGCTGGGTTCGACGGAAATTGATGCTTTCGGATTGCCGGGCGACCGTCGGGCGATGATCACCGATCCCGACGGCCACTTCATCACCCAGCGCGAGTTGCCGGATCTCGCTCGCATCGACGTGCGGCCCGAGCCTTCAAGCTTTCGTCTCATCATGGGCGAAAAGGAGCTTGCCGTGCCACCGCCCAACCCGGAAAACCGCATGGACGTCGCGATCTGGAAATCGATCGTCAATGCCGCGGTGGCCGACGAGACGACAAACGAACAGCTTTCCGGTTGGCTCGGGCGAGCGGTCAGACTGGTTTTCTTCGATAGTGGCGCTAAACGCATTGCCAGCACCGAGTGGGCAGGTAACGACACGCCGGTCACCTTCGCGGACGGATATCAGATCCTGGTGACCACGACTGGATCGCTAAGAGCGCTGAACGCCGATCTTGCGGCTCACGCGGACGGCACCGTCGGCATGGAGCGGTTCCGACCCAACATCGTCATCGACACCGAGGAAGCGTGGTCGGAGGACGGCTGGGCAGCCATCGAAATCGGTGGCCTCCGATTCGATCTCGTCAAGCCATGCGCACGCTGCATCATGACAACACAGGATCAAACAACTGGCTCGCGTGACGTCTCCAATCCGATTCCTGCAATGGGCCGTATCCGCATGTCAGCCGACCGCCGCGTGCCTGGACCGCTCTTTGGCTGGAATGTCACGCCGCGCGATAGCGGCAAGATTGCAGTCGGCGATGCAGTGAAGGTCCTGGAGGAGCGGCCGAACGGCTGGGCATTGAAGGTGCGCAATCGGGCTTAGACGCTGGCCCGTATCCTGTCGGTTTCAGCCATTGTGTTTGCGCTCGGAAAAGCCGTTGTCTCGAGCGGTCGCCTTCATCGCTTTCAGTGCTGCCTGGACAAAACCATCGCGCGCCGCGGCGGCTTCCACGCCGCGTGGTTCGTAGACATGGCGGTGGAGAAAAAATGCCGTCAGGCGAAACGCGGCATCGAGGCTATCGAAGTCCGCAGCGCGGTTTTCCTCCATGCTGAGGAACGACGGCATAAGCAGCATCTTATCGGCCCAGGGCGCACCCGCATTGCGACTGACAGCCCTGCCGGATTTTGGCGAGACATAGGCAAGGTCAAGGCGCGTACCGGTTGCCGCGCACTCGGTCAAATCGAGGCCAAAGCCAAGATCATTCAGGACCGCAAGTTCGAAGCGAACGAAAAGCTCTCCAGCGTCGGCCGGATTGTGGAGATTCTCAAGAATAACCTCCAGTGCTTCGAAGAGATGTGGATGCGGATCGCGTTCCGGCAGCAAGCGCAGCAACGATCCCAGCGCCTGGACCCCGTAGACGGCCGTCGCCGTCTCCATCAGTCGCGCCGCCCGCAGTGTCAGAGGCTCCACGCGGAATTCACCTAGATGCTCGTCAAGGCGCGCACGCCACGTGACCTCTACTTCATTGCCGGGCTGCAGCACCGGCTGCATGGTCCGCGAGCGGCCGGAACGGACCATGCCGAGATGCCGTCCCCGTTCCCGCGTCATCATCTCCGCGATGACACTCGACTCGCCGTGGCGCTTTATGCCCAGAATGATCGCCCGGTCGTGCCACTGCATTGGAAGAGTGCCTTGAAGCTTACCGGTTTCATCCTATCGCAAGGCCGGCCGGATGTCATGTGAATGCCTAGCCGTACGACGGGGAAAGCTTCTGAAGGAACTCGCGCATTGCCGATTCATCGAACGGTTTCAAGAGAAGTGGAACGCCTTGAAGGTCTTCGGGAAACTCCTTCGTGTCCGAGTAGCCGCTGACGAAGCCGAAAGGAATGTTCAAGCCGGCAAGATAGCGGGCGAAATCGAAGCTCATCACGTCACCGAGGTTGACGTCGAGCAACGCAAAATCATAGGCCTCCGCTGTGGCAGCTTCCATCGCCTGATCCAGATTGCTGGCAATGCCAATATCTTCCACCCCGACCTGGCGAAGAATATCTTCGGCCTCCATCGCAATGATCAAACTGTCTTCCACCACGAGAACACGCTTCGCGTTCATCACCGACATGCCCCCCGCTGAGCGCCGCTCTTGGCGCGCATCGCCTGCTTAACCTTCATCTTTACCACTGGCGCCCCAAGCTTGGTTGGGCGAGCAGTCCCTTGCCACCCGGGTTGATAACCGCTTTTTCGTTTCCGGTCGACAAGAACCAAAACAGGAAGCAAAATTGCGTGCCCAATTTAGGTCCGCCGACGGCATTTTGCATTTAAAAAAGACATGGCTGCAAGAGGCATTATATAAAAGGACGCACACTCTCGCCGAACCCTTCCCACCCTGCGGCATCCTTTAATCCTTCCCCATCAAGCACCTCGCAGGCGCGCTCCTGCCACCGAATGAGCCCCTTGGCCGCCAGTTTCTTCAAGGTCTTGTTGGTGTGCACGATCGAAAGCCCCAGCGTGTCGGCGACATGCTGCTGCGTGATGGGGATATATTTGCGGCCATTGAAAAGTTTCAATCGGCTGGCGCGCTCAAACAGGAAGGCGATCAGGTAAGCCGCCCTTTCCAAAGCGGTGCGGCGCCCGATGCTCAGCAGGTGCTCATCGAGAATGCGCTCCTCCTGAGCTGCAATCCATGTGACATCGAAAGCGAGGGACGCATGCTTGTTATAGAGAGTCATCAGTTTGTCGCGCTCGAAGACACAGAGCGAGACCGGCGAGAGCGCTTCGACCGAATGCTGCATCTCGCCCATAATCGTGCCTTGAAGACCAATCAGGTCGCCCGGCATGACGTAGTTCAAGATTTGCCGACGACCGTCTTCCAGCGACTTGTAGCGAAAGCCCCATCCGGAGAGAACGGTAAAAAGATGCGCGCTGTGAGCGCCTTCCACCAGGATCGTGGCGCCGGCATCCGCCACAAGTTCGCCCCGCTTGAACTTCGAGACGAATTCGAGTTCGTCGCGACTGAACTCCCTGAAGGTCGGTAAGGCACGAAGCGGGCATTGCTCGCAGGGCGTCTTGAACGCATGCGTGGGTCGTGTCGTCGCCATAGGTCCCCTGAGCAGAAAAAAATCGGCGTCTCCGGAGTTGGAGCCGCCGATTTTCAAAACTCGCAAGGACGCCGCTTTGTTCCGTGCATCAATTATATTTCAGTGCGAAAACAAACAGGTTTCAGCAAACGCTAACGCGGGAAATCCAGCCCCATTTCACGGAAGCGTTCGGGATCGTCGCCCCAGTTCTCACGAACCTTGACGAACAGGAAAAGGTGTACCTGCTGCTCCAGAATCTCGGCGAGTTCCTTGCGGGACGCAGACGAAATCGCCTTGATGGTCGCGCCGCCCTTCCCGAGGGCAATCTTTTTCTGGCTGTCGCGCTCGACGTAGATCACCTGTTCGATGCGAACCGAGCCATCCTTGCGCTCCTCCCATTTTTCCGTCTCCACGTGAGAGGAATAGGGAAGCTCCTGATGCAGCCGAAGGAAAAGCTTCTCGCGGGTGATTTCGGCCGCAAGCTGACGGATCGGCAGATCGGAGATCTGGTCTTCCGGATAATACCAGGGTCCTTCCGGCAGCGTTGCAGCCAGATAGTTCATGACATCATCGCAGCCGGAGCCGTTCTCGGCTGATATCATGAAGGTCTGGTCGAACGAGATCCGCTCATTGGCGGCAGCCGCAAGTGCCAAAAGGTCCTCGCGCCTGACTTGGTCGATCTTGTTGAGCGCCAGGATCTTCGGCTGGGGCACTTCCTTGAGACCCTCGAGAATGGCCTCTGCGTCGCCGCGTAGGCCGCGCTCGCTGTCGATCAACAGCATGATCAGGTCGGCATCCTTGGCGCCTCCCCATGCCGAAGTCACCATGGCACGGTCGAGACGACGACGAGGCTTGAAGATGCCGGGCGTGTCCATGAAAACTATCTGGGCGTTATCGTGGATCGCAATGCCGCGTACGATCGCTCGTGTCGTCTGCACCTTGTGGCTGACGATCGAGACCTTGGCGCCGACGAGTCGGTTCACCAGCGTCGACTTGCCGGCATTGGTCGGGCCGATCAAGGCAACGAAGCCGGAATGAGTCGCACGGTCGGTTTCAGCGGCGGCGTCGCCCGCCTTGTCGTTTTCTTCTGTCATTTTCCCGTCAATTTCCGGCAGACGATTTCTGCCAAATGCCTTCGCGTTCGAGCATTCTCGTTGCCGCTACCTGTTCGGCGGCACGCTTTGAGCGCTCGATGCCAGTTTCCGGCTGCACGCCGGCGACTTCAACCGTCACGGTGAAACGCGGATCATGATCCGGTCCGCTACGTTCTTCAACCCGGTAGGCGGGGGTCACGCCAAATTTGGCATGCGACCACTCCTGCAGTTCGGTCTTTGCGTCGCGTCGCGCCCCGTCGGCGCGTGCCGCCCGCTTCGCCCAGAATTTCAGGATGAAGCGCCGAGCGATTTCCAGCCCGGCATCAAGATAGATCGCAGCAATCAGGCTCTCGACGACGTCGGCCCGCACGTTCATCATCCGTTTGCCGGTCAGCTTCTTAACGTCGGCACCCGTGCGGATGTAGAGGTAAAGCCCGAGTTCGTCGGCAACCTCGGCGCAAGTGTCGGCACTGACCAGCTGGTTCAAGCGAACCGAAAGCTCGCCCTCGGCAGCGTTGCCGAACGTGCGAAACAGCAACTCGGCGATACAGAGGCCGAGCACCCGGTCGCCGAGAAATTCGAGACGTTCGTAATTGCCGCCCTTTTCCGTCCGGGCGCTTGCGTGGGTCAATGCACGGTCCAAGCGGTCCTTCTCGGCGAACTCGTGGCCAATCAGGGCTTCCAGCTTCGTGCGATCGGCCGGCGAAAGCGCCTTCGCCTTACTCATTCAACGCCCTTGAACAGACGATCCCAACGCATGTTGGTTGGCCACTTCCAGATTTCGCGGAACGATGTGTCGTTGCCGAGCGAGAAGAAGATGACACTGGCACGGCCGACAAGATTTTCCGCAGGCACGAAGCCGACGTCGAAGCGGCTATCGAGAGAGTTGTCGCGGTTGTCGCCCATCATGAAGTAGTGGCCTTCGGGAACGATGAATTCGCGCGTGTTATCGGCGCGGGAGACCGGAGACTGGTCCAGCGTGTCGTAGGTAACGCCGTCATCGAGCGTTTCGCGGAACACGGGGACGTCCTGACCCGGGTCCTGAGCATAATCCGAATTGAACGTGCCGTCGGGCACCTTCGGGACTGCTTTGCCATTTATGTAAAGGACGCCTTCCCTGACCTGAATATGGTCACCTGGCAGACCGACGAGCCGCTTGATGTAGTCGATCTCGGGATTTGGCGGGAATCGGAAAACCACAACATCGCCGCGTTTTGGCTCGCTTGCGAAGATGCGGCCGCTGAACAGGTTCGGCGAAAATGGCAACGAGTACTTCGAATACCCGTAGGCGAACTTGTTGACGAAGATGTAATCACCGACAAGCAGCGTCGGCATCATCGAGCCCGAGGGAATGGTGAACGGTTGAAACAACACCGTTCGGATGACCATCGCAAGGAGCAACGCCTGAACGATGACCTTGATGTTTTCCCACAGGGCGTTTGGCTTGGTTTCAACTTTTTCGGACACGCAGTCTTGTTCCTTAAATGCGCCAGCAAAAGCGCCACTCTTGTTTGCATCTCTCTAGCGGCTTCAGGCGTTTGCGGCAATGGCGCAGACGCCAAAAGCGACGAGAGGTCGCTGGGTCACGGGCTTTCCGGCAGTGCCTCGATAATCACAAAGGCTTGAGCCAACGGATAATCATCGGTTATTGTCAAATGAATGGCGGCCTTGTGGCCCGCCGGCAGCGTGGATTGCAGGACCGCGGCGGCACCACCGGTCAGCTTCATCGTCGGTTTGCCGCTGGGCAGGTTGACGACGCCCATGTCCTTCCAGAACACGCCTTGAGCGATCCCTGTGCCCAAAGCCTTGGAGCACGCTTCCTTGGCGGCAAAGCGCTTCGCGTAAGACGCGGCGCGATTGGCGCGACGATCGGATTTTGCGCGTTCGACGTCGGTAAAGCATCGATTTGTGAAGCGCTCACCAAAGCGTTCGAGAGATTTCTCGACGCGCCTGATATCGATAAGATCGCTGCCAATACCGATAATCATACGGTTTCCTGAACGGGGTCAGACAAGCGCAGACGGGCGCGCTCCAGCAAGCGCGTTCGGCGTCGGTTTTGAAAGCCCTTGACGACGTAGAATGTAGCGAAATAGACCGCGACCGAAGTGATCAGCGCAGGCGGGATCGAACCAACAAGCATCGGCTCAAGAACAGGGCGCCAGATCTGAGTGAAATGCAACTCGTGGAACATCGCCGCAAGGTCGATAGCTCCGCCCGACAGCGTGTCCTCGCGGTTCAGCAGCAAGTGTCCGATTTCCCAGGTCGCACCCCAGATGAAAGGATAGGTCAAGGGATTGCCGAACGCTGCGCAACCAAGCGCGGCTGCGACCATGTTGCCGGAGAGCAGGTAGCTAAGCACGAACGCCATCACGAAGTGGACACCGATGAAGGGCGTCCAGGATACACAGATTCCGGCAGCAACGCCGACGGCAACTGCGTGCGGCGACGCCGTCAGGCGTAGGACACGCATCCCAAGATAGCGGATGGGCCGCAAGAAGCCCTTGCGAGGCCACAGCAACTCACGCATCTTTTCATGAAATCTTGCAGGTCTTCGGCGCCGGAACAACATGGCGGGTATGTAGTGCACCGCGCACCGGAATGACAAGAGCGTCAAACGATCTCAGTCACTATTTGATTGGGTCCAACCAATCACTCACAGGGGCGTGATATGCGATACGCCCCTTCAATTCTTCAAGTAAAACCCGGTTTAGCGGGTGCGGAAAAGGCCGCGATCAACCTGACGCTGACGATATTCAAGATCGATACGGTCAAACGAGCCGTTCAGGTATGCCATTTCACGTTCTTCGGCACTGGGAGCGCGCAAGGCGCGGGCGAATTTCTTGATCGGTGTAAACATTACTTTGTCTCATCTTCCGTTCATTTTCTGATGACCAGAACATAGACATTGCCGATCGCAATTACCAACGCTCTAACACAAGCGCAGCCATGCACAATATGCATGGCTAGCCTTTTGTCCGTGCCATTGCGACCAACAAACGATCACAAAATGTGCAAATCGCCTCTGCCTCAGCCGGAATGGCCTATTCGTATAGGCGGCGAACCGTGGCGACGCACTCGAGATCTGCTAGCTGGGCAAGCAATTGATTCAACTGCCGAAGGTCCCAAACCTCCACATCGAGCGTCATTTCGGTGAAATCCGTCGCCACACGCACCGTATTGAACACGCGGATATTCACATCGACACCCGCCACGGTTTGAGCAAGCTTCGCCAGCGTGCCTGGCTCGTTGAGCGCGTTGACCATGATGCGTGCCATGAAGCGCGACTTGTTCGCCTCGTCCAGATCCCAGCGCACATCGATCCAGCGATCCGGCTGGTCGTCGAAGCGCTGCAGCGTCGGCGACTGGATCGGATATATCGTGATGCCCTTGCCCTTTTCGGTCGTATTCATGATGCCAACGATGCGGTCGCCCGGGACAGCGCCCGTGGATGCGAATTGCACATCGACACTGCTCGAGATACCGCGGATCGGCACCGCTTCCATATCGATGTCGCCGTTCAGCCCGGCGGTCTCGCCATCCGGCGTCGCCTTGGTCTTGCCGGGAATCTTGAATATCATGCCGGAAGCGCTGCGGACGTTGAACCAACCGTCATCGCCACTCGGCTTGGACGTTACACGCTCTTCCTGATGGTCCGGATAGACCGCGCGCAGCACATCGAGCGAGGACATCTCGCCTCGCCCGACTGCGGCGATCGCGTCTTCGACGTCCTTCTGGCCAAGCCGATGCAGTGCCGGCTTCATTGCGTCGCGCGAGAATATCTTGCCTGCCCGTTCGAACGTACGTTCAAGAATCCGGTAGCCCAAGCCGGCATATTGCTTGCGGATCGCCAAGCGCGTGGCGCGGCGGATCGCCGCCCTTGCTTTGCCGGTGACGACAATTTCCTCCCACGCTGCCGGCGGCACCTGTACGCCTGAGCGAATGATCTCCACCTCGTCGCCATTCGCAAGGCGGGTCACCAGCGGCATGATACGGCCGTTGATCTTCGCGCCGACCGTGGTGTCGCCGATGTTCGTATGAACCGCGTAGGCAAAGTCGATCGGCGTTGCTCCGCGCGGCAGCGCAATCAGCTTGCCCTTGGGCGTGAAGCAGAAGACCTGGTCCTGGAAAAGTTCGAGCTTGGTGTGCTCCAGGAACTCTTCGGGGCTATCGCCCTCGGCCAATGCCTCGATCGTATGGCGCAACCACGAATAGGCATTGGATTCGCGTGACAGTATCTCGCTGTCAGAGGTGGAGGTTGCGTCCTTGTAAAGGGTATGAGCCGCGATACCGAACTCGGCGATCTCGTGCATGCGTCGGGTACGGATCTGCAGCTCGATGCGCTGGCTAGACGGACCGACGATCGTTGTATGAAGCGAACGATAGTCGTTCTGCTTCGGCGTCGAGATGTAATCCTTGAAGCGACCGGGAACGACCCGCCAGCGCGTATGAACGATCCCCAGCCCGCGGTAGCAGGCAGGAATATCGTCGACGATGACCCGAAAACCGTAAACGTCCGAAAGTTGTTCGAAGGACAGGGACTTGGACTGCATCTTGCGGAAAACCGAGTAAGGCTTCTTCTGGCGCCCTTTCACGATCGCGCTTGGCAAGCCGTTCGCAACAAGCAGATCACCCAACTCGGTCTCGATTTTCTTGACAAGACCTTCGTTGCGCTTCGAAAGCTCTTCAAGGCGCTTGGTCACGGTCTCGTAGGCCTCGGGGTTGATGTGCCGGAAGGACAGGTCCTCCAGCTCTTCGCGCATATCCTGCATACCCATGCGCCCGGCAAGCGGCGCGTAGATATCCATCGTTTCTTCGGAAATTCGGGCGCGCTTTTCCGGGGACATGTGATCAAGCGTGCGCATGTTGTGCAGACGGTCCGCCAGCTTGACGAGCAGCACGCGAACGTCGTCGGAGATAGCCAGCAGCAGCTTGCGAAGGTTCTCTGCCTGCTTTGCCTTCTTGGTGACGAGGTCGAGCTTCTTGATCTTCGTCAGCCCTTCGACCAGGCGACCGATATCCTCGCCAAACAGCTCATCGATCTCAGCGCGGGTCGCCGTCGTGTCTTCAATGGTGTCGTGGAGGAGCGCGACCGCGATCGTCGATTCGTCGAGATGCATGTCGGTGAGGATGGCTGCTACTTCGAGCGGATGCGAAATATAAGGATCGCCGCTGGCCCGCTTCTGCTGGCCGTGCTTCTGCATAGCGTATACATAGGCTTTGTTCAGCAGGGCTTCGTTGGCGTCGGGCTTGTATTTCTGAACCCGCTCCACGAGCTCGTACTGCCGCATCATCCCGAAGCCACTCCATTACAAAAGAAAAGCGCGCCAATCACGGATTGGCGCACATGATGATCAATAATATGCCGAAGCAATAATGGCGCAAGGTTGACGATTAGTAATCGTCACTCTTTTCCGGCGGCACAAGGCCTTCGATACCGGCCAGAAGCTCTTCCTCGGACATCTGGTCGAAAGTGACGGCCTCAGGCACATCGTCCTGCTCCTCGCCCTCGGCGCCCGCAGCAGCACCAGCCGCGATGAGACTTGCCGGATCGGGCTCGGGCTCGTCGACTTCCACATGCTTCTGCAGCGAATGAATCAGGTCTTCCTTGAGATCGTCGGGCGAAAGCATCTCGTCAGCAATCTCGCGAAGAGCCACAACCGGGTTCTTGTCGTTGTCGCGATCAATGGTGATCGAGGCGCCCTGGGAAATCAGCCGCGCGCGGTGGCTGGCCAGCAGAACGAGCTCGAAGCGGTTCTCAACTTTATCAATGCAATCTTCTACTGTGACACGGGCCATTGCCTGTCCTTTGCGGTCGTGATCTCGGGATTAACATGCCCGATACAATTAAAACCGGGCAAATTCAAGTTTTTCGTTGAACCCCGCCGCATCACAACGAATGAGCGGCGGAAAACTAGGGGCAAATCAGACTTTCCACCAAAAGTTGCTTGGAATATCCCGAATCGTGCCCTAAATCTTGCTTATATGAAATGTTCATAAAGTAAGAATTGTTCCTGGCGACCATGTAACCCATTGTTTTTTTGGGATTTAAACGGAAGCTTTTTCGATTGCTCACATTGGATTGGTACGCGATGTTTGATCCACGCGAAAAAATTGCTCTTTTCATCGATGGCGCCAATCTCTACGCTGCGTCCAAGAGTCTGGGCTTCGATATCGACTATCGCAAGCTATTGAAAGCGTTTCAGAAACGCGGCTACCTCCTGCGCGCATATTACTACACGGCGCTGATCGAGGATCAGGAATATTCCTCCATACGGCCGCTCATCGATTGGCTCGATTACAACGGTTATAAGGTCGTGACCAAACCGGCCAAGGAGTTCACCGACTCCATGGGCCGCCGCAAGATCAAGGGCAACATGGACATCGAGCTTGCGATCGATGCCATGGAGCAGTCGGAAACCGTCGACCACCTGGTGATTTTCTCCGGCGATGGCGATTTCACCACGCTCGTAGAGGCACTGCAGCGCAGAGGCCGCAAGGTGTCGGTTATCTCGACAATGGCGACGCAACCCCCCATGATCGCCGACGACCTGCGCCGCCAGGCGGACCATTTCATCGATCTGCTATCGCTGAAGAGCGAGATCGGCCGCGATCCTTCCGAACGGCCGCAACGCCCCGTCGAAACGGTGGCCCCGAGCGACTTCGAAGCTTAAGCCCGCCTGCAAACGCCAACTCGATGCGCGCTTCGATAGCTCGCATCGACGGTGTCAGCCGTTGTCCTTGAGGAGCCGGCTCTTCTGTCTGTTCCAATCGCGCTCCTTCTCAGATTCGCGCTTGTCGTGAAGCTTCTTGCCTTTCGCCAGGGCCAGTTCCATTTTTGCCCGCCCCCGCTCGTTGAAATAGATCTTCAGCGGAATCAGCGTCATGCCCTCACGGTTGATGCCAGCACGCAGCCGATTGATTTCGCGGCCAGTCAGCAGCAGCTTTCGGCGCCGACGCGGCTCATGGTTGAACCGGTTCGCCTGAAGGTACTCTGGCAGGTAGGAATTGATCAGCCAAATCTCGCCACCTTCGTCGGACGCATAGGATTCCGCGATATTGGCCTTGCCTTCGCGCAACGACTTGACCTCGGTGCCCATCAGAACGAGCCCGGCCTCATAGGTGTCGATGATCTCGTAATTATACCGCGCCTTGCGATTCTCGGCGACGATCTTGTTAACGACGCGCTGGCTGCCTTTGGGGGCCATGACGAAATTCCAATCCTGCGGGGCGCGCAAGCCGCCCCCCTATTCCTGCCAAGTATGTAGGGGAACGCGTCATCCTTGGGAAGAGACGCGAAAGTCACTGTCTCAGTTCAACAGTCCTGCATGGCGCATGGCTGCGTCGATTGCGGATTCTGTTCCCGGCTCGAGCGTTGACATCAGCGGGGAACGGACGTTGCGGCTCATGCGACCGAGCCTCGACAGTCCGTACTTGGCACCGCAGAGGCCGGGCTCGAGAAAAATCGCCTTGTGCAGAGGCATCAGTCGGTCCTGGTATTCCAGGGCCTTGGCGTAATCGCCGGCAAGCGTTGCTGCCTGGAATTCGGCGCAGAGCCTGGGTGCGACATTGGCCGTCACCGAGATGCAGCCGACGCCCCCATGAGCGTTGAAGCCCATCGCAGTGGCATCTTCGCCCGACAACTGCCGGAATTCCCTGCCGCAAGTTATACGTTGTTCCGACACGCGTTCGATCTTGCCAGTGGCGTCCTTGACACCGACGATGTTCGAATGAGCCTTTGCGAGCGCTCCCATTGTTTCGGGCGTCATATCGACGACCGAGCGACCGGGAATGTTATAGATATAGATCGGCAGCTTGATCGCTTCCGCGATCGCCGAGAAATGGGCATACAATCCCTTCTGCGTGGGCTTGTTATAGTACGGCGTCACGACGAGAACGGCATCCGCGCCTGCCTTCTCGGCATGCTGGGCGAGTTCGATCGCTTCGCGCGTGTTGTTCGACCCTGCGCCGGCCATGACGGGTACGCGCTTCGTCGCAGCCTCGATGCAGAGTTCCACGACCCGTTTGTGCTCGGCGTGCGACAGCGTCGGCGACT
This sequence comes from Rhizobium sp. Root1220, assembly GCF_001426265.1. Lineage (GTDB taxonomy): Bacteria > Pseudomonadota > Alphaproteobacteria > Rhizobiales > Rhizobiaceae > Rhizobium. Next base: position 173,412 of record NZ_LMDG01000037.1, on the reverse strand, counting down.
CCCCGGTCGTACCGACCGGAACGAGGCCGCGGCTGCCTTCCTTGATCTGCCAGTCGACATGCGCGGCGAACGACGCTTCATCCACCTGGCCGGCATCAGTGAAGGGAGTGACGAGAGCGGGAATGGATCCCTGGAACATACAGAACTCCTCACGGCCGCTATCCATGCTTCGGCCGCATTCCTTGACTATGGGTTGCGCACCATAGTGCGGCGAAATCGCCGCGACAAGCGCGCATGGAACGGTTTAGGGCAAATTCCGATAGCAAATGTGAACGAAGTTTACCGGTCCCGATAAGGTTTCGTTAAGGTGCATCCCGCCAAATGGATGGGCGTATTTCGTTTCAGGTGTCCCCTATGAAGAGAGCTGTCCTCATCCTGTCCGCCCTCGCCCTCAGTGCTGGCGCGTGGAGCGGCTTTGCGGCGCCGCTTGCAGGTCAGGACCTGCCGGTGCCGACTGTCAAGCCGATCGGGTTCCTGCCCCAGACCTCCCTGCCGGAGTCGATCACGACCGGCTCCATCCCGCGGAGCCAGACCGTTGTCCCGGTGGCCGGGGAACTCAAGACCGGCCTGGATGCCCTAGCTGCGAAGAATCCGCTGCAGGCTATCGCCGTTCGTAACGGCATGCGTCTCGGCACCCTGGACCGGCACATCCTCACCTGGGCAATAGCGACATCGGGACAACGAGGTGTACCCTCATCCGAAATCGCGGCAGCCGCGCAGGAGCTTCAGGGGTGGCCGGGGCTTGCGAAATTGCGGGCCTATTCCGAACGCGCAATCTACGACGAAAACCCCAGCTCCAGCGCGGTGCTGGCCGCCTTCGGCGAGACCGCGCCGGAGACGACGACAGGCGCAATGATTCTCTCGCGCGCTCTGGTTGCCACCGGCAACCAGAATCAGGCCGCGAAATATATCCGCAAAGTCTGGCGTGGTGAGGGATTGGACAAGTCTACCGAAGACAAGATCCTCGTCGAATTCTCCGGCCTGCTCACCGTCGCCGATCACAAGGCCCGGATGGATTATTTGATGTACCGCAATCGTGCGGCGCAGGCGAAGCGCTTCGGCGATCTCGGACAGGCGCAATCTCTGTACAAAGCCTGGGATGCGGTGATCAGCAAGGCGCCAAACGCTGGCACCCTGCTGGCTGCCGTCGACGGGAGGTGGGCAGGCGATCCGGGTCTTCTCTTCGCGCGAATCGAATACCTGCGCAAACAGGAGAAATATCCGGAAGCGGCAACTTTGCTGCAGAAGATGCCGCGGGACCGCAACGAACTCGTCAATGCAGGCGAATGGTGGAACGAGCAACGGATCATCAGCCGCGGACTTGTCGATCAGGGTCAGTTCAAGTCCGCCTACGGCATCGTCGCCAGGTATGCCGCGACAACGCCGACCGACATCGTGGAAGCGGAATTCCATGCCGGCTGGTATGCGCTTCGTGGATTGCAGGATGCGACCAGCGCGCAGAACCATTTCCGCAAGATCCTCGATTTCTCGAGTGGCCCGATCTCGGTATCACGCGCCTTATACTGGATGGGTCGCGCGGCTGAGGCCGGCGCGCCCGGCAAGGCCGCTGATTTCTATACCAAGGCCGCAGGTTATCCGACCACCTTTTACGGCCAGTTGGCCGGCGAGAAACTTGGCCGAAAGACGCTGAACGTCAGTTACCCGTCGCCATCCGAAGCGGACCGACGGCGCTATCAGGACCGAGAAGCAGTGCAGGCTATCGCCCGGCTCGACGCCGCCGGCCATGGTTGGCGGGCAAACGGTCTCTATCTGGCGCTGGCAGATCAAATCAAAAGCCCTGGCGAGCTTGCCATTCTCAGCGCCCAGGCGGAGCGCTCCGGCGACCACCATCTGTCACTGCAGGTCGGTAAGATTGCCTATTCCCGTGGGGTCGACGTCGCTGCGCTTGCCTTCCCACTGGGTGTGATCCCCGGAAGCGCGAATATATCAGGCTCAGGCAAGGCGCTCGCCTACGCGATCGCGCGCCAGGAAAGCGCCTTCAATCCGGCGGCGGTTTCCGTTGCGGATGCCCGTGGCCTGCTGCAAATCCTGCCCGGAACAGCGAAAGCCGTCGCCAAGCGGCACAATATCGCCTACTCCAAAGACAAGCTGACGGCCGATGCCGGCTATAACGCCACGCTCGGTGCGCATTATCTCGGCGAGCAGATCGATGCCTTCGGCGGCTCCTACATCATGACCTTCATCGCCTACAACGCCGGTCCAAAGCGAGTGCCGGAGTGGATCGACCGCTACGGTGACCCGCGCGGCAAGTCGATCGACACCATCGTCGACTGGATCGAGCGCATCCCCTTCCCCGAGACCCGCAACTACGTGCAGCGGGTGATGGAAAACTACGAGGTTTACAAGGCGCGCCTCGGCCAGCCTGCCAATATCGAGCGAGACCTAGTCGGCGGACGCTCTTCGTAGGCTGCATTTGCGAATATGCTCAAGGGCGTTAGTCTCTCTTCGTTGCAACGAGGAGCGCGCGGATGGCTGGGACTGACAAGCAAGTTTATCGTGAACGAACCTATGTTTCCGACGACGGCCTGACACTCTCGCTCCGTGACTACCAACCGGAAGCGCCAAGCGCGCTGGCGAGGCTTCCCGTCATCTGCCTTCCGGGTTTGACGCGCAACGCCCGCGACTTTCATCCACTGGCATTGCGCCTGTCAAAGGACACGGCTGCGCCGCGGCGGGTCATCGCGCTCGACTACCGTGGGCGCGGGCTCTCCGAGCGCGATCAGAACAAGTCGAACTACAATGTTCGCATGGAGGCTCAGGACGTACTGACGGCCTGCGAACATCTCGGCATCGCGAAAGCGGTCTTCATCGGCACATCGCGTGGCGGTTTGATCCTTCATTTTCTTGTCGAGATGAAACTGGATCTTCTCGCCGCGGTCATTCTCAACGACATAGGGCCGGAGTTGAACGCCAGGGGGCTCATGCGGATCCGCGACGACCTCAACGACGCGGCGGTCCCTCGAAGTTGGAGCGACGCACCCGCGTTGCTCCAATCCCGGCTTGGCCCGGACTTCCCTGCCCTCGCGGAGACGGACTGGGCGGAAATGGCCGAGGCGATTTACCGCGAGATCGACGGAAAGCTCGCCGGCGATTTTGATCGCGCCATCGCCGAACAGTTAAAGACGATCGACTTCGAAAAGCCGCTGCCGGATCTGTGGCGCCACTTCGACATGTTCGCCGACACGCCACTCGTGGTCATCCGAGGCGAGAACTCCGATCTGCTTTCGGCGGCGATTGTGGCCGAGATGGCAGCGCATCATCCCGGACTGACGGTGGTCCTGGCACCCGGCCAGGGCCATCCACCACTGATTCACATCAATCCGGTTTTTGGACGCATCCGACAATTTCTGGCGGCGATATAGAGCGGCCCCAAATGCCTAGCCGCATAAAACGAAAAAGCCCGGCTCGAGAGCCGGGCTTTCCTGATTGACCGAGGTCAGATCAGATTAGAATGCACGCTGCAGGCGGAAGTAGCCGGTCGTGAAATCGTCGAAATCATCCGGATCCGTGTACTGAACGCTAGCCTTGGCGTAGAAGTTCTCGGCGATCTGGTAATCGACCGTCAGACCAACGCGCCATGCGTCACCGTTGTTGAAGTCGGCGTCGGCACCACCAGGTCCGAAGCCACCGTCGCTATCAGCATCAACACCGTAGCCGCTGTACCACTGACCACCGGGGGTGATCTTCAGCTTGTCGGTAGCCTGGATGGCATATTCGGCAGCGATAGCCCACTCTGCGGCGTTGTAGTATGCGCCAGGTGAGTCAGCATAGACGGCTGCGAGGCCGAGTGTGCCAGGACCAATTGCGACCGTGCCCATGGCGCGGACAGCAACAGCTTCGTTGTCGAAGTCATAGCCAGCCGTGACCTGGTACGAGAACGCACCAGCCTTGCCACCGATACCAACTGCAATGCCTTCGTTGTTCGAGACTTCGCCGTTGTAGAACGGGCTGTCTTCCAGCTCGTCAACGGAGATGCCGGCGTAGAAGTCGCCGCTTTCGTACTGATAGCGGATCGAGTTGTGCAGCGTGACCGGGCTGCCGATATCATCGGTTTCACCCGAGAGACCATCGTCCCACCAGCTGTAGAACAGACCAGCGCGGAAGCCAGCGATGTCGAGGTAAGCGGAGTCAAGGATGGTGTTCTGGAACGCGTTGCTTGCAGCATCGGCATTCGACTGCAGAACGATCACGCCGGTGAGCGGGCCGTATTCGGTGTCGCTCTTAGACGTGAACTGAACCTGACCACGGGTGAAGGCATCCCAGTCGGACGTTCCAACGCCGCCAGAGAAGTTGCCGCTGTCGTTTGCCTGGTTAGGACCGAAGTTAACCTGGAAACGGATGTAACCTTCGATCTTCAGGCAGGTTTCCGTGCCTGGGATGTAGAAGTAGCCAGTGCCGTATGCGTCGCAGACACGAACGTATTCGACTGGTTCCGGCTCGGCAGCAACGATAGCGTCAGCAGCCTGAGCACCGGAAACTACTGCGAGAGCAGCAGCGGAGCCGAGAAGTAGGCTCTTGATGTTCATATTGACCTCCAATTCAAAGTTTCGATCGGGTCTGGGTTTTTCGCCGTTAGAGCAGCGTTCCCTGCCCCATCCCCATGTTTCAAGAAGTCGGACGATCAACCGCCCTCGCTTCCGAAGTTGAAAATACAAGACCGGGCCTGTCACGCAATCACCAACTTAGCCGTTCGGGGTATTTGCCACAGCCTTCCCCATGCGCTGTTGCGGAAAGGTCACAAATGCGGCATTCGCCCCGGCCGTTTCTTTATACTTTGTTAAGAAAGCACTGATTTTGCGGACCTTTACGAATTCGTTCCCCTCCTCGATGGGGTCGAATGTGCCACATTGGAACCGATTTTCCGCCAGAATCAAGCTATTCGACATTGCCGCGCAAGCGCTGCGCAGGCCGGGACCGCCGTCACGCGGTTCCAATGATGGAGAATCAGTTTTGCTGACAGTCAGTGATTCTCAGTTTGATTCTGCTGACGCGAATATCGGAGACACCTTACCGCATCGGTAGCATGCAGCGGTGATGCCGCGAGTCGGGTCATGTCGCTGTGAATGTGCTGAGCTTAACTCATTGCCTGGAAGGTGATGGCGGAGAAGATGGGATTCGAACCCACGATACCCTTCCGGGTATACTCCCTTAGCAGGGGAGCGCCTTCGACCACTCGGCCACCTCTCCGGTCGAGAGCCTGATAGAGTCATTCGACAGGTGACGCAAGCGCTTTTTCCGCTTTTCCACCTGCGGCCAGGCCATTGTCCTCAGCTCAGCAATTGCTTGAGATCGGCCGAGGCGTTGGCAAGGATCGTCATGTCGGGATTGATTCCCGTTTCCAGCATCTTCTTGCCGGTGACATAGGCTTTGGCGTCATTGACCGCGTCTACGGCGATGAATGTGCCATCCCTGAAATACCAGATGGAATGCGCGCCTTCGCGCGTGCCTGGGCGCAAGAGCGTCTGATCGTATCCCAGATTGAAGCCGGCGATTTGCAGCTTCACATCATACTGATCCGACCAGAACCATGGCTTGGGATCGTAAGGTTCGTTGCCGCCGGCAATCACTGATGCGACCGCTTCGGCCTGATCAACGGCGTTCTGCACCGATTCGAGGCGAACCCTGCCACCCTGCCACGGCAGCACAGCACAATCGCCCGCAGCGAAGATCGCGGGGTCGGAGGTGCGCGCGAATGCATCGACAACGATTCCATTGGCGACGTCGAGACCGGCCTCCTTGGCGAGCTGGTCATTGGGCGCGACGCCGATCCCAACGATCGCAAAATCGATATCGATGGTGGATCCATCCGACAACTCGGCGGCAACGACGCGTCCGTCCCGACCCACCAGGTGCTTCAGTCCCGTCTTCTCTCGAATGACAACGTCATGCGTTTCGTGAATCACCCTTATGATGTCGGCGGTCTCCTTGGCGGCGACGCGCTGGAGGATTCGCTCGGCCATCTCGATGACCGTTACCTCGAGCCCGAGATGCCGCGCGACGGCAGCCGCTTCGAGACCGATATAGCCGCCACCTATAATAAGGACCCGACGGCCCGGCCGCATTTCCTCGGCGAGGAGGTCGGCGTCACGCTTGTCGCGCGCCACGTAGACCCCGTCGAGGTCTCCGCCGATTGCGGCAGGCAAGTTGCGGGGCGTGGAGCCCGTCGTCAGCGCGAGCGTACCGTATTCCAGTATGGAGCCGTCCTGCAGCACAACATGCTTCGCCTCGCGCACGATCTGCTCGGCCCAAGTCGACAGCCTGATCTCGACATTGTTGTCGGCGTACCAGTGCTCAGGCCTAAACAGCAGGCGATCGAAGCTCATCTCGCCGAGCAGGTACTTCTTGGTGAGCGGCGGGCGCTGATAGGGCAGAACATCCTCGGCACCGATGATGGTGATCGGGCGCATGTCCTTGAGAGCGCGGAGTTTCGCGGCCAATGCAAACCCTGCCTGGCCCGCGCCGATTATCACCAATCTGTCCGTCACGATCCCACTCCCAGCATACATTCGCGAGCTCCAGCAAAGGCCTACCCCCTGCCCTCGGCGTCGTCAACCAGAGGATCGACCTCAGCCGATCTCGATCCAGCGACGCTCGTGGAACGACTGTGCCATGGCGTGAACGGACTTCTCTATCCTGAGACCGTCTTCAAATGTCACGATCGACGACGGCTCGCCGGAAATTGCTCGAATGAGCTCACGGCATTCGATGATCTTCAAATCGTTGAAGCCGAGGCCGTGACCTGGCGCCGGAATGAAACGGTCGTACGGCTGGTGAGCCGGACCCGCCAGGATCTTGCGGAACCCCTGCTCCGCACCATGGCCTTCCGCTCGATAGAGCTCGAATTCATTCATCCGCTCCTGGTCATAGGTGATTGCGCCCTTGGAGCCAAATATCTGGAGTGCGATGCGTCCCTTTCGCCCCCAGGCAGCGCGATTTGCCATCAGCACCGCTGAGATGCCCCCGCCGAGACGCATGAGAACATTGGCTGCATCGTGATTCTCAACCGGCCGCCGGCCGCCGTTCGCCAAGGGTCGATCGGCGTAAGGCTTCACCATGTCCGTGATGACAGCTTCGACATGGCCGAAAAGATACCAAAGCAGAGACAGCGGATGCACCGCGAAATCATCGAGAGCGCCATAACCCGCCGAGAGTTCGCTCTTCCAATAGAAGAGCGCGTCGGGGTCGGCCATGAAGTCCTCGTCCATTTCGACGCGAATATGATTCACACGGCCGATTGCGCCTTCGTCTATCAGTTCCTTGATATGACGCATCATCGGGTTCTGGATATAGTTGTATCCGAGGACGGCAACCTTGCCCGCAGCCCTGGCTGCATTCAGCATACGCTCGGCATCGGCGTATGCAGGCGCCATCGGCTTCTCGCACCAGACATGTTTGCCAGCCTCGAGCGCGGCAATCGCCATTTCGGCATGGAACTGGTTCGGCGTGGTGACGGAGACGATGTCGACCTCCGGGTCCGCAATAAGGCGGCGCCAATCGGCGGTTGCCTTTTCGAAACCGAATTCGGATGCACGCTTTTCGGCCAGTTCTGGATTGGCTTCGGCCAGATGCACGAGACGCGGCCGCTCGACGTCCCCAAAGACTGTCTTGACGGCATTCCACGCCAGCGCATGGCACTTGCCCATGTAACCGGTGCCGATCAGGCCGATTCCGAGTGGCGTCATTGTATTTCCTCCCGATGCCGCTTTGATTTCTGGAATATTTAGATCATTTTGACAAGCGGTTGCGCCCTTGCCAATGCGGCCGAACCCCCATCGTTGTCGCCAAAACCCTTGTATTTCAGTGAAAATAAAACAGATAGGCCGACGGGCGGAAATCAATTATGGTCAGAAGCATGGAATATTTGTTTCATTCTTCGGATCGACGACATGGAAAGTGACACCAAGCCGCGCGCAAGAGTTCCGCGCGATTTCGAAAGCCTGCGCAGCACCATTATCGAGCGAAAGGGCAGCATGCCGAAGCGGCTTGCCCAAGTCGCTGCCTTTGCGCTTGGCAATCCCGACGAGATCGCTTTTGGAACTACCGCCAGCATCGCAGCTGCGTCGGAGGTGCAGCCGTCAACACTGGTCCGGCTGGCACATCATCTCGGCTACGACGGTTTCTCGGACCTGCAGAGCATTTTTCGCGAGCGTCTGCGCGATCGGACGCTGAGTTACGAGGAACGGCTCGTCACCCTCGAACAATCGAGCGGTGACGACGAGGATGCAAACCTGCTTACGGGTTTCATCTCGGCTGCCAGCCAATCGGTCAATCGCCTTGCGGCGACCGTGCAGACAGAGACCTTCACGCGGGCAGTCGATATCCTGGCCGCAGCGGACACAATCTATCTGATTGCAAAGCGACGTTCCTATCCGCTGACGGCGCATATGACCTATGCCTTCTCCAAGCTCAACATCCGCCACCAGATCGTCGCGTCGCCGAATGGCGTCGATCCGGAAATGGTGCAGTTTGCAACACCAAGGGATGCGGCAATTGCTGCGAGCTTCTCGCCCTATGCCGCCGATAGCCTGAGCCAAGCGGAAGAGTTGGCAGCTCGTGGCGTACCCGTCGTTGCCATCACCGATTCCGCCTTTTCGCCATTGGCGGCTCGAGCGACCTGCTGGTTTGAACTGGCTGAAGCAGATTTTGCCGGATTCCGCTCGCTGTCTGCCTCCATGGCGCTAACCATGGCTTTACCAGTGGCGATTGCCGAGCGGCGGCGCAAGCTTGCCCAGATAAAATCCGTAAAAGCCGAAATGGAATAAACATTCCGAATTGACAATATTACGGAACCGATGTTTCATTGTCAAAAGTCGGCGACCCATCCAGGCCGCAGCTAGAATCCAGCGGGAGGACATCATGGTACAATCGAATCCTGGCGCACAGCCGGAGCCGCAACTTGATGTGATCACCATCGGCCGCTCCTCGGTCGACCTTTATGGTCAACAAATTGGATCGCGGCTGGAGGATATCGGCTCGTTCGCCAAATCGGTTGGCGGCTGCCCCGCCAATATAGCCATCGGCACGGCCCGCCTCGGGCTAAAATCCGGCCTGATAACGCGCGTCGGCGATGAACAGATGGGACGCTTCATTCGCGAGCAGTCGGCGCGCGAAGGTGTTGCAACCGACGGCATCGTTACGGACAAGGAGCGGCTTACAGCACTGGTGCTTCTCGCTGTCGAGGCCGAAGGCGTCTCGCCGATGATCTTTTATCGCTCCGACTGTGCCGACATGGCGCTTGATGAAAGCGATATCGACGAGGCCTACATCAAGTCGTCTCGAGCAGTGCTGGTCTCCGGCACGCATTTCTCCCGGCCGAATACGGAGGCTGCGCAGCGCAAGGCGATCCGCATCGCCAAGGCCAATGGCCGCAAGGTGATCTTCGATATAGACTACCGACCAAACCTCTGGGGGCTTGCCGGCCATGCGGAGGGATTCGAGCGTTATGTGAAGTCCGACCGCGTTTCCTCCAAGATGAAGGAGACGCTGCCTGATTGCGATCTGATCGTCGGGACGGAAGAGGAAATCCTGATCGCCTCGGGCGCCGATGACGTGCTTGGAGCCTTGAAAGAGATTCGTCGCCTTTCCGCTGCAACGATCGTGCTGAAGCGCGGCGCCATGGGCTGCATCGTCTATGACGGCCCCATCTCGGACGACCTCGAGGCTGGCATCATCGGCGAAGGCTTTCCGATTGAGGTCTTCAACGTGCTGGGCGCCGGCGACGCGTTCATGTCCGGCCTCCTGCGTGGCTGGTTAAAGGACGAACCGCTGAAAACCTGTGCGACCTGGGCAAACGCCTGCGGTGCCTTTGCCGTCTCCCGACTGCTCTGCTCGCCGGAATACCCGACCTGGGCGGAGCTCGATTTTTTCCTGAAGAACGGCAGCAAGCACCTGGCGCTACGCAAGGACGAGGAAATAAACCACATTCACTGGGCTTCGACCCGCAAGGGCAAGATTCCGCTATTGATGGCGCTGGCGATCGACCATCGCTCGCAACTGACCAGCGTCTGCGACGAACTGGGTGTGGACTACAAGAGGATCGTTGCCTTCAAGCGGCTGGCGGTCGAGGCAGCTGCGCGCGTCGCGAACGGCCGCAGCGGCTATGGGATGCTGATCGACGAGCGATTTGGCCGCGATGCCTTCTTCGATGCCGCAACCAAGAATTTCGCGTGGATCGGCCGCCCGGTGGAATTGCCGGGCTCCAAGCCGCTACGCTTCGAATTCAGCCAGGACATCGGCTCGCAACTTGTCGAATGGCCGCTCGATCACTGCATCAAGTGCCTGTGCTTCTATCATCCGGACGATCCCGCCGAGTTGAAGACGGAGCAACAAGAAAAGCTGCGTACGCTCTTCGAAGCGGCGCGCAAGGTTGGTCGCGAGCTCCTGATCGAGATCATCGCCAGCAAGAACGGACCGTTGACCGACGATACCATTTCGACCGCGATGGAAGAGCTCTATGCTCTGGGGATCAAGCCGGACTGGTGGAAGCTGGAACCCCAGGCCTCCAGCGCCGCGTGGAAGAAGATCGAGGCGGTGATCGCCAGGAACGATCCGTGGTGCCGGGGTATTGTGCTGCTCGGGCTCGAGGCGCCGGCCGAAGAACTGCTCAAGGGCTTCGAGGCGACGCTTGCTGCACCCTCCGTCAAGGGATTTGCGGTCGGGCGTACGATTTTTGCCGATGCGGCCCGTGCATGGCTGTCCGGCAACATGAATGACGAGGAGGCGATCACCGATATGGCTGGACGCTTCCGCCAACTGACCGAGGCATGGTTGAAAACCCGCGGCCTGCATTAATTAGAGCATTGGGAGGTGCCCCATGGGCAAGACGATACGTTTGACGATGGCGCAGGCCGTTACGCATTTTCTCAGGAAGCAGATGACAGTGGTCGACGGCCGGAAAGTGCCGATCTTCGGCGGTGTCTGGGCGATCTTCGGCCATGGCAACGTGGCCGGCATCGGCGAGGCACTTTACCAGGTGCGCGGCGAGTTGCCGACCTATCGCGCCCATAACGAACAGGGCATGGCGCATGCGGCGATCGCTTATGCAAAGGCAAGCTTTCGCCAGCGCTTCATGGCCTGCACGACCTCTATCGGGCCAGGCTCGCTGAACATGGTAACTGCAGCGGGTGTCGCGCACGTGAACCGCATCCCGGTTCTCTTTCTCCCCGCTGATGTCTTTGCCAACCGCGCCCCAGACCCGGTGCTGCAGCAGATCGAGGATTTCGGCGACGGCACGGTTTCGGCCAACGACGCTTTCCGACCGGTCTCGCGGTATTTCGATCGAATCACGCGGCCGGAGCAGATCATTTCGGCCATGAAGCGCGCCATGCAGGTTTTGACCGATCCTCTCGACTGTGGTCCGGTAACTCTGTCGCTCTGCCAGGACGTGCAGGCCGAGGCTTTCGATTATCCGGCGAGTTTCTTCGAGGAGCGTGTCTGGGCGACGCGCCGCCCGCGTCCTGATGCCGATGAGCTGGCGAACGCCATTGCCCTGATCAGGAAGGCGGAAAAGCCGGTGATCATCGCCGGTGGCGGCGTGCTCTATTCACAGGCGACGAAGGAATTGACCGCATTTGCCGAAGCCCACGGCATTCCCGTTGTCGTCACCCAGGCTGGCAAGTCGGCGATCGACGAACGGCATCCTCTGGCGCTCGGTTCGGTCGGCGTCACAGGTACGTCCGCCGCCAACGCCATTGCCGAGGAAACTGATCTGGTTATTGCGGTTGGCACCCGCTGCCAGGACTTCACCACGGGTTCGTGGGCGCTATTCAAGAACGAAAAGCTTGCAATCCTCAGCGTCAACATCGCGGCCTATGATGCGGTCAAGCATGACGCGCATCCGCTGGTGGCCGATGCGCGCGAAGGCTTGAAGGCGATATCCTCCGGGCTTGCCGGCTGGAAAGCTCCCGCGGCCCTTGCGGCAAAGGCCGAGAAGGAAAAGAAAATCTGGGTAGATGCCGCGGCCAAGGCGATGGCCGCCACCAATGCCGCGCTGCCTTCAGATGCGCAGGTGATCGGCGCGGTTGCGCGCTCGATTGGCGGCGAGAAGACGATTGCGCTTTGCGCGGCAGGCGGCCTACCTGGGGAGTTGCACAAGCTCTGGCCTGCCACCGTTCCCGGCAGCTACCACATGGAATACGGCTTCTCCTGCATGGGATACGAGATCGCCGGCGGTCTTGGCGCGAAGATGGCGCATCCGGAAAAGGATGTCGTCGTCATGGTCGGCGACGGCTCCTACATGATGATGAACTCGGAGCTTGCAACCTCCGTGATGCTGGGGCTCAAGCTCAACATCGTCTTGCTCGACAACCGCGGGTACGGCTGCATCAACCGGTTGCAGATGGCCACGGGCGGCGCCAACTTCAACAACCTGCTGAAGGACTCCTACCACCAAGTCATGCCGGAAATCGACTTTCGCGCGCATGCCGAGAGCATGGGCGCCATCGCGGTCAAGGTCGCCTCGATCGCCGAGCTGGAAAAGGCCATCATCGATTCGCGAAAGAACGACCGCACCTCGGTTTTCGTGATCGATACCGATCCGCTGATCACCACCGAGGCCGGCGGTCACTGGTGGGATGTCGCCGTGCCCGAGGTCAGCCCTCGCGAACAGGTAAACAAGGCGCACAAGGCTTATGTCGCAGCGCGTACCGCCCAGCGCATCGGTTAGCCGATTGTCGTCGTTTTTGCGGAAGAGCGGTTACCGCTCCTCCAGACAATGCCTTTAAGGAGAATGTTTATGAAGGCCAAACTCGGAATGTCGCCCATCGCGTGGTGGAACGACGATCTTCCTGAGCTCAGCGACGATGTGTCCCTCGAGGAGTGCCTGCGGCAATCCCGAAGTGCAGGCTTTACCGGCATGGAGAAAGGCCGCCGCTTTCCTGACGATCCACAGGTGATGCTGCCGATCCTGCGCGCCGCCGACGTGACGCTGTGCGGGGGCTGGTTCTCGGGTACGCTGGTCGACGAAGAGCTTGCCGCCAACAAGGACCGCATCGCTCCGATGATCGAACTGTTCAAGGCGGTCAATGCTCCCTGCATCGTCTACGGCGAGGTGGGCCGCTCGATCCAAGGCGACCGCTCAAAGCCGCTCGCGACCAAGCCACGTCTTTCCGATGACGAGATGAAGGCCTATGCGCGTCGTGTCACCCAGTTCGGGGAGTGGTGCGTCGAGCAGGGCATGCCGCTTTCCTATCACCATCACATGGCTGCCGTGGTCGAAACCGAGCCGGAGCTAGACGCGTTCATGCGTCATTCGGGAGAAGGTATCCCTCTTTTGCTCGATGCCGGGCATTTGGCCTTTGCCGGGGGAGACGTTTTGCGCGCCATCGGCAACCACCATGCCCGCATCAACCACGTTCACGTCAAGGACATCCGCAGGCCTGTGGTGGATGGGCTCGATCGCAGCCGGCAATCGTTCCTCGACGCGGTGTCGCTTGGCGCCTTCACCGTGCCGGGCGACGGTTCGCTCGATTTCGGCGCCATCGTCCAGCGGCTCGCCGATCACGGCTATGAGGGCTGGTTCGTCGTCGAGGCCGAGCAGGATCCGCGCAAAGCCCCGCCGCAGAAAATGGCCGAGATCGGCCATGCCGAATTGACGCGGGTTATGACGGCCGCGGGCTATACCGTCGAAACGGAAGGCTTCCCCAAAGGATAAGGTGAGTGCCTCTCCGGACTGCCGGAGCAAGGCGCCACAACCTACCAGGAGAGACAGATCAATGCCAAACCTCAAGGTAAAACCATCAGGCAAGAGCGGCCGCGTCACCCATGTGACGCCTGAAAACGCCGGCTGGACCTATGTCGGGTTCGAGATGCACAGGTTAAAGGCGGGCGAAACGGTGTCCGGCGAAACCGGCGACCGCGAAGTCTGCCTCGTTTGGGTAAGCGGCAAGGGCAAAGCCAAGGCCGGCGCCAAGGATTTCGGCACGCTCGGTGAGCGGATGAACCCTTTCGACGGCCAGCCGCACGCGCTCTACATCCCGATGGAGTCGGCATGGTCGGTGGCGGCCGAGACGAATCTGGAACTCGCCGTCTGCTCCGCACCGGGCGGCGGCACCTACGAGGCCAAGGCGATTCCGCCCGGCACGCACCCTGCATTGACGCGCGGCAAGGGTACGAATGTCCGCTATGTCAACAACATCATGCCGGAGGACGATGCTTCGGCCTATTCGTTGCTTGTCGTGGAAGTCATCACGCCGGGCGGCCACACCTCATCCTACCCGCCGCACAAGCACGACCAGGACGACCTGCCGAACGAGAGCTTTCTTGAGGAAACCTACTATCACCGCCTGAACCCGCCGCAGGGCTTCGGATTCCAACGGGTCTATACCGACGATCGTTCGCTGGACGAGGTGATGGTGCTCGAAGATGGCGATGTCACGCTGGTACCGAAAGGCTATCACCCCTGCGCCGCCTGCCACGGATATGACCTTTATTATCTCAATGTCATGGCCGGTCCAAAGCGCGTCTGGAAATTCCACAATGCGCCTGAACACGAGTGGCTGATGAAGGCATGAGCCGCCCTAATCGTCGTCGGCTTCGACAGCGACGCCCAGGGCCTGATATGGACTCCAATACCTGCCGAAAAAAGCCGCGTTCCCAATAGCGCGGCTTTCACGCGGGCAATAGCCCGTAGCGCCAACCTCTCCCTCTTGCGAGACGCGCGAGCACTATCCCTGCCAGCACGAGCATAGAGGCCTCGGCGAAGACCGGCACCATCCAGATCCCGATCTCGCCAAAGATGCGGGGCAGCAGGAAGGTGAGCGGCAGCGTAAAGAGATAAGCACGCGACAGGCCGAAGATTGCGGCACGCTTGGCATCGCCGATCGCCTGAAAATAACCAGAGAGCACGATCATCTGGCCGAAGAGAAAATACGCGCCGACAGTCCAAGGTAGAATGCGCGAGACTTCCCCGATCACGACAGGATCACTGACGAAGATCGAGCCCAGTCGCCCGGCCAGGCTCTCGACGATGACCTCGACTGACGTGCAGTAGACAAGCGCCGCGATCATAGCGATTTGCAGGCTGCGCCCGACACGCTCTTGAAGCCCCGCCCCGTAGTTGTTTCCGCAGATCGTCTGGAAGGCGATGTTGAGGCCGAGCAGCGGCAAATAGGCGAAGGTCATTATGCGCGTGATGACGCCATAGGCTCCGATGGTCGCCACATAGTCCGCTGAACCCCAGATGGAGAGGTTTACGATGATTGCGGCGGAGCCCGCAGAAATGCCGATGAAGCCAAGGCTCATCGGCGCGCCGAGGGTGACGATGCCTTTCCATTCCGCGAATGAAAACCGCCTCGCCGGACGCAGTGCCATTGCCCCCCGCCAGCGATATCCGAGGATCGATACGAGGCAGATCGCCTGTGCCGAGACCGTGCCGATCGCCGAGCCTGCCACCCCCCATTGCATGACTGCCATGAAGAACCAGTTGGCAGCAATGTTCAGCAGCGATGCGGCAAATGTCACCATGGTCATGAAGCCGATCTTGCCCTCGCAACGAAGCGCATCGACGTTCAGCGACAGTAGGAACGCCACGGGTGCTGCGCTCACCATGATGCCCATGAAGAGTCTGGCGTTTGCGCCGACCTCCGCATCGCCGGCAGCGGCGGCATCAATGATGTGGCAACCCGCGCCCCAGTAGATTGCATTGACCAAAGCGACGACGGCGATCGAGAGTACGTGGGCAGCGGAAAACGTCCGCCGCGCCGCGAGCCGGTTGCCTGCTCCCAATTGGCGGGCGAGAATGCTCGCCATGCCGTTCGAAACAAGCGATTGCAGCGCGATGATCAACATCAGGCCGGGGAAGATCAGTGTAACGGCCGAAAGCGCCTCGGGGCCGACATAGGCCCCAAGGAAGTAGGCGTCCACGACTGCGAAGAAGCCGTTGATCGTGGTGATCAGAATGATAGGTGCCGCGGTGCGAGCAAAGACCGCAGGCAGCGAGCCGGTTAGAAATGCGTTGTGTTCACTATCGGTTTTCATGGGCGGATCCGCGCGATAACGGCACACCCTGCAAGGTTTGCCGTTTCAAAAAGGAGTTCGGATGGCTCAGATGCTGAGAATGAGCTGCGGCAGACCGTTCGATGTCTTCCGTGGCGATGCACCACTGCCATCTATCTGGGCGCTGACGCGCTGGCGGAAGGCCGAGAAACTATCGAACGTCACGACGTCAACCGGCTCGTCGAAATGGATGGTGATCTTGTGGAGCCCACCACCGGTCTCGGCGAGTGCCAGAACCTTGCCGCTGAAAGGCTGATTCAGGTAACGGCCACGCACCTGCGACCCCACGGAGAGCAAGGTAACGGGGTCGGCATTCGGTTTAGAAGAGAGCGCAGTCAGCGTGTTCCAATCGCGAACGCCATGCTGCTGGGCAACGAGTTCAAGCGCGGTGCTGTGTGAAACTGCCGTGCCGCGCGTTTCCATCGCCTGGCGGAGCCGCTTTGCCTGAGCTTTCAGCTCATCGATGGCAGGATAGATCGTCGTCATAGGTTCAGCCTTTCGGAAGGCATGCCACATTCGACTGTAGATGGGAGCTCGCATTGCCGCCAGTCAGCATGCACCAGTGGGCTGCGACCATTTCTGTCGAAGACTTCACCATGGATTTATCATCCGCGAGCGGCCGGTGCCTCGAAACCGCGTTTGATATGCTTGAAGCCATGCGCAGTGTCAAGATGCACAGATAAGAGGCACCATCAGCCGGTTTTGCCCGATACTGACCCATTTCTCTGTCCAGACACGCATAAGGTTGGGGTTTTAAAGAGCTTGTTCAGACGTTGTCAGCATTATCGCGTTAGTCTCAACACACACAACAGGCGGAGGCTGCCGTGGCCTTTCAGACGCACCTCGATACCGAGCAACCGGAACAGACCTATCGGGAGTTCTCTCTCGACCGGCCGGGCAAGATCATCTTCGTCGGCCATCACCTGAGCACGGGCACCCAGGTCAAATGCCTGATCCGTACCATCACGCTCGCCGGGGCCGTGCTGGAAGTGAGCCCAAGCCTTGAAGTTCCAAACAATTTCTACCTGGAAATCCTCGGTATTCACGATGAAATCGGGTCGACAGTGGTCAAGCGCGACGGCGAGCTGGTGACAATCAGCTTCAACATGCTGATCAACGCGGAATTTCTGCATCACGTGCTGCGACTGAATTTTGAGACGTGAATAGAGATACGCATCCGGAAACAAAACGCGGGCTGTTAGCCCGCGTCATCATGTCAGCCCTCACGCGGTCAGATGCCGCTCGATCTGATCGACCGGCAGATTTGTGTAGTCCTTCGCAATCTCACCGGTTATCGCAGCTTGGGCATCCGCGCTGATGTTCGGCCTGAGTGTGCCAAGAGCCCTCGGTGGCGCCACCAACAGGATGCGTTTGGCTTCTTTCTGATGCACCAGTTCGTCAAGCTTGCGCGCCACCTGCTTCAGGAATTCGACTTCAGCCTGTTCGTGCCAGTCCGTCTCTTCGACGGCGCTCCCGCTGAATCCGTCGGCGGCGTGTGTTCGGCCTGGCTTGTCGGTCCCGATCTCCCTGTCTGCCTCGTTCGGCTGGGCCAACGTCTCCTGCACCCTCAAGTTCATCAGTTCGGCATCGCCGGAGTTCTGCATAAACAGAGCCTTGGCTCCATCGCAGACAACGACCCATGATTCCCAGGGGACTCTAATGTCAGCCATTTTTGTTTCCTCGCTATTTCATTTTGAATCATCACGACGCAAGCCGGTCGCCCAATAAAAACGTGTGGCCGGTCAAAGAGTTCGGGTGATTCAGAGAGAATTTTCACGCTCGACAATCCGAACCTCTTTTTGCGCGTAGAACTAACGAAACGAAGCGAGGCAAGACATGAAAATAGCATTTGTCGCGTATGGTGGTTCGCTTGTGGCACTGCTTGCAGTGGATGCAATCTGGCTCGGCCTGGTCGCGCGAACTTTCTACCGTGACCAGTTAGGAGATATGATGCTCCCCTCTCCTAATCTTGGGATTGCCGTGGTCTTCTACATTTTCTTTGCAGCAGCCGTTGTCATCCTTGCAGTACTTCCCGCCTTATCCGCGGGATCCTTGATCATGGCAATCGTCTACGGTGCGGTCCTCGGGCTCGCGGCCTATGGCACCTACGAGATCACCAATCTCGCAACGTTGAGGAACTGGCCTGTTGCGATGGCGGTGATCGATATTGGATGGGGCACATTCCTCACTTCGCTGACTGCGGCAAGCGGCTTCACGGTCGCTCGCCTATTCGCCTGACTGGTCGTCGGCGATCAAAATCCGTCTTCCTTAAAATTGTATCTTCTCAGTTGATGAATACGAAAAGCATTCGTGTGAGGCTGCCCGAGTAAAACTGGGAAAACCCTGGTTTGAGGAGACACGTGGAATGCAGATGCTACGCGCCACCCACCTGGCGACCGTCAAGTCCGCGGTCTATGAAACACGCTGGGAACAGTTCAGCGTAAGACGGCCAGCGCGTATCATCGCTGTTCGGCCCTGCCTGACAGGCATTTCCATCCGCAGTGCGGAGATCGTCGATATCTCGCGCGGCGGCGCGACGTTCGTCGTTTCATCGGCCGCTGGATTGCCCAAGCACTACTACCTTAACATTCTCGGTCTCGCGTACCGGATCGGTTGCGCCGAGGTGTACCGAAACGACGAGCGAATCGGCGTGCGCTTCATCAATACCATCGAGCCTGAGGTACTCCGGCGCGTCGTTCGTGCTGACTTCATGATCGGAAATATGGAAGCGACAGCCGCCCGCGGCTCTGCGCGAATGTAGAATCCAAGCGCCGCTGGAATAATCTTCCTTGCCTTGGCGACGGCAGGGCATATTGTTGGCGCGGTTCCACACAGCTTCCGGGAAATTGCTTTCGAATGTCCGCCTTCTCGCGCTTCACGCCGCTGGCCAACGCCCTCCCCTCCACCGTGCCTTTCGTCGGTCCCGAAGCCATCGAGCGCCAGCGAGGGCTTCAGGTCAAGGCCCGCATCGGCGCCAACGAGAGCGGTTTCGGCCCGGCGCCCTCCGTGCTGGCAGCGATGCGCGAGCACGCAGGCGATATCTGGAAATACAACGATCCGGAAAACTACGAGCTGAAGGAGGCGCTGGCCGCGCATCTCGGGGTGGGCGCCGCCAACATTGCGATCGGCGGCGGGATCGATGAGCTGCTGGGGCAGATCGTCCGGCTGGTGATCGAACCAGGCGCGCCGGTCGTGACCTCACTCGGCGGATATCCGACCTTCAATTTCCATGTCGTGGGTTTCGGCGGCAGGCTGGTGACGGTCCCATATGTCGGCGACCGCGAAAATCTCGATGGTTTGCTTGACGCTGTCAGGCGCGAAAACGCACCGCTGGTCTACTTCGCCAACCCGGACAATCCGATGGGCAGCTGGTGGGATGCCGACAGCATCGTCTCCTTCGCCCGGGCGCTGCCTGATACCACGCTGCTCATCCTCGACGAAGCCTATAGCGAAACCGGTCCGCTCGGATCGCTGCCTCCCATCGGTACGTTGATCGACTTGCCCAATATCGTGCGCACCCGTACTTTCTCGAAGGCCTACGGGCTGGCAGGTGCTCGGATCGGCTACGTCGTTTCAACTCCCGGCACGGCACTCGCTTTCGACAAGATTCGCAACCATTTCGGTATGAACCGTCTCGCGACGGCCGCGGCGCTGGCCGCACTTCGGGATCAGCCTTACCTGACCGAGGTGATCGGTAGAATTCAGTCGGCGCGCGACAGGATTTCTGGCATTGCCAAGGCCAACGGCCTGATTGCCCTGCCATCTGCGACGAACTTCGTGGCAGTCGATGCCGGACGCGATGGCACCTTTGCGCGGGCCATCGTCGATGGGCTGATGCAGCACGGCGTCTTTATCCGCATGCCCGGGGTCGCGCCCCTCAACCGCTGCGTCCGCGTCAGCGTCGGCCCGGAAGCCGATATGGCTCTCCTCGAGCAAGCCTTGCCGCTTGTTCTAAAATCGCTCGGCTAGGGAAATTGCAGCGAACCGCGCCGGCCTTGTTTCAACCGGTCGCGGTTCTTCTTTACCTGGCATTGCAAAGCCGCGCCGCCAGCTCCCTCTTTTGAGGTTGTTTTCTTGTCGCAACCGTCTTGCGGCAATTCTCAGTGAACGGTCATCCATTCGCGGGCGGCGCGGAGCGCGGCTGCAAGTTGCATCTTGTCCATGCTTGCGGCAACATCAGCACGAAGCTCCGCGGCGCGGTCGTTGCCCTTGATTGCCGCTATGTTCAGCCATTTGTGAGCCGCGACCAGATCGACGGCGCAGCCGCGGCCAGTGGCGTAGACGAGACCCATCTCGCAGAAGACATCGGCGTTGTTTTCGCCACCCATGGTGGCCATTTCAGCGTTGTGCATTTCAAAGCGTGCCATCGGTTTATCCCTGTTTAGCCTGTTGTCGACTTACCCTGTTTTACCTTCCGGGCCTTGCCGTCTAACGCGGCTTTTGGTCCCTTCGGTCCGGCGGGTTTGCCCCGCTCGTTTGATGGGTTCACTATGAGGGATGGCTTTCAAAAAACGCCTAAAATGCATGATTAATTTGAGACAAACAAAGTGCAAACGCTTGGTAAACTTGGTTTTTTGTTAAACATCGGAGTCCTTGCATATTAAGGATTTTCTTGTCGCATTTACGAAAAATTAAGATATCAAAATCAACCCTTCGTTCACCAAGAAATCAGCTTCAGAAATCGCAAACGCTATCTCGTGGGTCTTCCTACCTTCTCTTTGCCGCCATTCCGGCATCAGTCATTTATCTTTACATTCGCGTCAGGTATTTTCCGCGCAACCACGACTTCAACGGAGTACCACATGATCCGACGCTTCATTCTCGCCACCACACTGGCAGTCTCGGCAACACTGGCAAATGCGGCCGAGCCGATTCTCGGCAACTGGAAAACTGCTGCCGGCGATACGGCCGTGATTGCGTCCTGCAGCGGAAGCTATTGCATCACGCTGAAGACGGGCCGATATGCCGGCAGGAAGATTGGGATCCTCGCGGGTACGGGCGGTACCTACGTTGGCGAGATAACCGATCCGGCGAAAGACCAGACATATAGTGGATCGGGCACGGTTTCGGGACGTTCATTGCGGATGAAGGGCTGCGTCATGGCGGTTCTCTGCAAATCCCAGACGTGGACGCGTCTCTGAAACAGCGACCGCCGGAAAAACGCGGCGCATGCGGCCATGGCCGGCCGGTTTCCTGAACGCACGATGAACCGCAATATCAGCACAGGTTCAGCCGAAAGGTGGCAAAACTGCCTCAACGCTAAGGCGACATCGGGGCAAGCACATGGACATGCTCATCGTGGCAAGACGCTTCACTATCATTACGCTGTTCGCGGCGATCTTCGCCGTCACATTTTCGGCGGCGGTCACGCGCAACGCCGGGGGCGGTGCACAGTCACACTTCGGAGCCAATTACACCTGCCTCGAAGGTAGCGGCCCGGTATGCACCGCCATGCGCTGATCCGTATCGGCACATGGAGACCGCACACCCCGCTTGATCTACGACACGTCGTTTGCTTGTTAAAAACAACACTCTATAATGGCGCATGAGCAAACGAATCTCTTCCGCGCCTCTCGAAGTTTCAGCCCCATCGCCTTTTGTGCCGCAGACCTTCGAAGACCCGATCAAGGCCGTCGATGCGTTGACGGAGCTTTATACGCGAAACACTTCATTCCTGATCGACAGATTTGCCAGACTTGCCGAGGGCGCTCCGATCACCGCGCGCTATCGCGCATTCTATCCTCAGGTCAGTATCGAGACGACCAGCTTCGGCCATGTGGATACCCGCCTCTCCTATGGTCATGTAACCGCTCCCGGCATCTACACCACGACGATCACCCGGCCGCAGCTCTTCAGACACTACCTGAAACAGCAGCTCGGTCTCCTGATCAAAAACCACGGCGTCCCGGTCGTTGTTTCTGAATCGACGACACCCATCCCGCTGCATTTCGCGTTCGGAGAAGGTGCTCATGTCGAAGCATCCGCCGCAGCCTTCGTGGATATTCCGATGCGCGATCTGTTCGACACGCCGGATCTGAACACGACGGACGACGAGATCGCCAACGGCGAGTATATTCCGCCGCCGGGCGAGCCATCACCGCTAGCGCCGTTTACCGCCCAACGCATCGACTACTCGTTGGCACGCCTTGCCCACTACACCGCGACCGGCGCGCAGCATTTCCAGAACTTCGTCCTGTTTACCAACTATCAATTCTACATCGATGAATTCTGCGCCTGGGCACGCAAACTGATGGCTGACGGCGGCGATGGTTACACGGCTTTTGTGGAACCCGGGAATATCATTACCCACGCAGGTTCCAACCAGCCGGAAATCGACGTCACGCTCGCACGCCTTCCCCAGATGCCTGCCTATCATCTGAAGAAAAAGGGGCATGCGGGGATTACGATGATCAACATCGGCGTCGGCCCGTCCAACGCAAAGACGATCACCGACCACGTGGCGGTCCTCAGGCCGCATGCCTGGCTGATGCTGGGCCACTGCGCGGGCCTGCGCAATAGCCAGCGGCTGGGCGACTATGTTCTTGCACATGCCTACATGCGCGAAGACCACGTGCTCGACGACGACCTGCCGGTCTGGGTTCCGATCCCGGCGCTCGCGGAGGTGCAGGTGGCGCTCGAAGGAGCGGTAGCCGAGATAACAGGCTATGAAGGCTTTGAACTGAAACGCATCATGCGCACTGGTACGGTCGGTACGATCGACAATCGCAACTGGGAACTGCGCGACCAGCGTGGCCCAGTCAAGCGCCTGTCGCAAGCACGAGCCATCGCGCTCGACATGGAATCAGCAACGATTGCCGCCAACGGATTCCGCTTCCGCGTTCCGTACGGAACGCTCCTCTGCGTTTCGGACAAACCGCTGCATGGCGAGTTGAAGCTGCCCGGCATGGCTACCGCCTTCTACAGGACACAGGTGAACCAGCACCTGCAGATCGGCATCCGCGCGATCCAGAAGCTGGCCGCGATGCCGCCGGAAGCCCTGCATTCGCGCAAGCTCAGAAGCTTCTTCGAGACGGCCTTTCAATAGGCCGTTTCCCTATTGGCGAGAAGCGGCGACGGTGCTCCCGCCGACGGTAGTGCTGCCGTAACGATCGCCCGCGACTTCCAACAATAAAATCGACATCGCGAAGACCGCGAGCATGGCCGCAAGCCTGACAGCGATCGCCCGTTTGCCCGGCAAGTCGTGATACAGCGGATAGGGTTTCTTGTCCCGATGGCGGCGTGCCCAGATCTGGTTCGCCAGCATGAACTCCAATATGCTCATCACCGTCACTCCATGTTGTTGACGGTCTTGGTCGAACCCGGTTTCTCCGATTCGACAGCGATATCCGCAGAAAGAATCTTTCGCTTGCTGTCGAAATCCGCTTAGGCTGATCGTCCAAGAGTTGTGAGAAGCAACTCAGGGAGGCAGCTGCCATGAAATATCTTTGTCAGGTCTGGTTCGAGCCTTCGATCCTTGAGGCCATGGCGGACGAAGAAAAGAAAAAGCTGGACCGGGACTCGCTCGCCTATGACGAGGATCTGGTCCAGAGCGGGCACATGATTGCCGCCCAAGCGCTGCAATCGCCGGCGAGCGCGGTTACGGTCCGCGTTCGTCACGGCGAGCTGTCGGTGACCGATGGTCCCTTTGCCGAGACGAAGGAGCAGCTAGGCGGCTTTATCCTCATCGAAGCGACGGACTTGAACGATGCCATTCGCGTGGCCGCCGGTATTCCGCTCGCAAAGATGGGATCGATCGAAGTCCGGCCGATCTATACGATTCCGGTCGAGGACTGAGGAGAAAACAATGAAGTATCTCTGCCAGATCTGGTTCGACACCGAACAGAGCAAACTGGTTCCGCAGGAAGAATGGGAGGCGCTTACTCAGGAGTGCATCGCCAGCGACGATCACTGGCGCGATCGCGGCGTATTGCAGACGGCATTGGCGCTGGAGGCGCCGTCGGCTGCCGTCACCCTGCGCCGCACGAACGGGGCGCCGGTTGCCACCGATGGCCCTTTTGCTGAAATCAAAGAGCATCTCGGTGGTTTCGTTCTGATTGAAGCTGCCGACATCGAGAAAGCAAAGGCGATCGTCTCGACGTTCCCGATCCTCCGATATGCGTCCGTCGAGATCCGTCCCGCCTATTCCATCAAGGATGAGAGGTGACCTGATGCGCTATGTTTGCCTGATCTACAACTCCGCTGACATTGACGGCACACAGACAAGGGCCGAGGCCGAGGAGACCGTTCGTGAGCATTTTCGGCTGGACGAACAACTGCTGCGTGACGGCACGTTGATCTATGCCGACGCGTTGGAAATGCCCGACAAGGGGAGCGTGCTTCGGGTGCGCAACAACGAATTCAGCATAACGGACGGCCCCTACGTGGAAACAAAGGAGCATCTTGCCGGCCTCTACGTGATCGAGGCGGCGGACCTGGAGGAAGCCAGGTCAGTCGTCGCGCGCATCCCCTGCGCAAGGGTAGGAGCCGTCGAGATCCGCCCGGTGAGAGTGTTGACCTTTCCGGAGTGACCATTGGAAGACGTGATCACGGACATTTACCGGTCGCATTCGCGCAGGGTACTCGCGACTCTCATCCGTCTGCTCGGTGACTTCGATCGGGCGGAAGAGGCATTGCACGATGCATTTGCGGCGGCGACGCGGACCTGGCCGCGCGATGGCGTGCCGGCAAATCCGTTTGGTTGGCTGGTTTCGGCGGGGCGTTTCCGGGCGATCGATCATATCCGGCGGCGATCGCGCTTCGACGCGTCCGTGAAGGATATCGAGGACAGCCTCTACGGCTCGCCCGATGAGGCGGAGATCGGTGACATGGAGTTTATCGAAGACGACATGTTGCGGCTGATCTTCACCTGCTGTCACCCGGCAATTCCCGCCGACGCGCAGATGGCAATGGCTTTGCGCGAGATCTGCGGATTGACGACGGAAGAGATCGCACACGCGTTTCTCGTCCCCGCCCCGACTATCGCGCAACGCATTGTGCGCGCCAAAGCCAAGATCCGGACCGCCCAAATTCCCTATGAGGTGCCCGCCCGCGCAGAGTTGCCGCACCGGCTCGACCGCGTGCTCCACGTGATCTACCTCGTCTTCAACGAGGGCTACTCGGCATCCTCGGGCGAAGAGGTCGTCCGGGCGGATCTCACCGCCGAAGCGATACGCCTCGCCCGTCTGCTGGTCGGCCTCCTGCATCACCCGGATGCATCGGGATTGCTGGCCCTGCTGCTCTTGCAGGATTCGAGACGCGCCGCACGGCGGGGGCCGGACGGGGAACTCATCCTTCTGTCAGACCAGGATCGCGGCAAGTGGGACAGTCGCAAGATCGCCGAGGGGCTCGACTTGCTGGGCAGCGCCACGCGGCAGGGAGAGGTTGGGACCTATACGGTGCAGGCTGCCATAGCCGCGGAACATGCGCAGGCAAGGACGCTGGACGAAACCGACTGGCGACGCATCGTGAGCTACTACGACCTATTGTTGACGGCACAGCCGTCGGTGATCGCCGAACTCAACCGGGCAGTCGCTGTCGCGATGGTGGATGGAGCGGAGAAAGGGTTGCAGCTGGTCGAAACGATCCTCCAGGGAGGAGAGCTTCGCGACTACCACCTCGCGCACTCGGCCCGTGCGGATTTTCTGAGGCGCCTGGGACGTACAGAGGACGCGATCGCGGCCTATGAGACGGCGCTGGCACTATGCCAGCAGTCACCGGAACAGGCGTTTTTGAAGAAGCGGATTTCAGAGCTGTCGGCGGCGCCCGAGCGGCAGTGAAATGGCCGTCCCGATCAACGCCGACACGATTATCAAGAGATGTGCATTGATGCTTGCTCGAGCCAACGCCGCGAGCGCCGTCCTCTCGCTGGAGCCGCCAAAGGCGACTGCACCGGCGGTTATGCCGGCGGGATACGTACCCACGCCGCCTGGTGCATGCACGGGCAACACCGATGACAGCTCGCCGCCAAGCGCCCCGCCAAAGCTCGCTGCCGTTGGCAGAACGCCCATGAGGCTCAATGCCCAAGCGAGCACAAGCACCTTCACAAGCCAGTTGATAACCGTCATGGCCCAGGCGCGCGCGAAGGATGACGAACTAGCGGGAAGGCCATTTTCGATCTCGCCGACGAATTTCCGGGCTTTGGTTGGCAGAATCCTACCGCCGAGTTGCAGCAACGACTTGCGAATTGCAAAGGCCCCGACGGGCAGAGCCAGGAAAGCGGCCCAAGCCAGCCAGGCAGCCATCTTGTGTGACGATGCGATGGCAAAGCCTACTCCGGCAGCAGCAAGCAATGCATGCAGATCGAGGAGACGCATGACAAAAAGCGCAGACGTGCCGCGCACCAGTGGGATACCGAATTCAGTGCGCATCAGCACCGGGAAGCTTGTCTCGCCGGCTCGAAACGGCAGCATGATGTTCAGGAGATTGTGTATCTGCGTCACGCGGAAAAGCGACGTGAATCGGCCAACGGTCTCACGCGGGAAGTAGTCGTAGATACGCCAGGTTCTGAGGAAGTAGGTGCTCGTCAGCAGCGCCAGCGCGCTGAGGATAGGGACTACTCCAACCTGCACCCATTGTCCGACGATCGCTGCCCAACCCCAGAACCAGTGGATGAACAGCGCATAGGCGGCGACAATTGCGATCGTCAGCAGCGTCATGCGATTGCGGATAAACCAGGATTGTCGGCTGGCTACAACCGGGGACTTCATGTACTAGCGTTCCTGACTTAAGCGACCGGGCGCGCGTGTGGCCGTTCGGCCTTTTAGGAGAAATCACACTTGCAGACAACGGTAGAGTCACTTCAGGGCGCCACGGAAGCGGTAGGTCCGGTCGAGTTGTCTTTGGTTGTTCCCGTTTTCAACGAAGAGGAAAGTGTCGGCCCCCTTATCGACCGGATCTGTTCGGCGATGACGGCGTATCGCGATAGCTGGGAATTGATCCTCGTCGACGACGGCAGTATGGATGCTACGCTTGCAAACGCACGCCTGCATGTCGACCGCGCCGGGCTGGCACTTAAGATCGTCGCGCTACAACGGAATTTCGGACAGACTGCCGCCATGCAGGCCGGGATCGATACGGCCACCGGCCGACTGATCGCCACAATGGACGGCGATCTGCAAAACGATCCGAAGGACATTCCGTCGATGGTGGCCGAGCTTGAGCGGCGGGAGCTCGATCTCCTGGTCGGCTGGCGCAGGAACCGGCAGGACGGCCTGCTCCTCCGCAAGATCCCCTCCTGGTGCGCCAACTATCTGATCGGCCGTATCACCGGCGTGAAGCTGCACGACTACGGTTGCAGCCTGAAGATCTATCGCGCATCCATCATCAAACAGGTCAAGTTGATGGGCGAGATGCATCGCTTCATTCCGGCCTGGGTGGCCGGTGTGGTGCCGAGCTCGCGCATCGGCGAGATGATCGTGACCCACCACGCGCGCCAGCACGGCCAGTCGAAATACGGCATCTCCCGCACGTTTCGCGTGATCCTAGACCTGCTTTCCGTCATGTTTTTCATGCGCTACAAGGCGCGCCCGGGGCACTTTTTCGGATCGCTCGGGCTCGGGCTCGGCGCCATTTCCGTACTGATCCTGATCTACCTGTTCTTCGACAAGTTCATCATGGGCAACGACATCGGAACCCGCCCGATGCTGATGGTCGGCATCGTCTTTCTGCTTTCCTCGGTCCAGCTGATTACAACCGGCATTCTTGCCGAGATGATCGCCCGCACCTACTACCGTGACGACACTTCCCCGAATTACATCGTCCGGCAGGTCTTTGAGGCAACTGAGAAGGGCTGACCCAGTGGGCACCGTTGGCTACGCCATAGCCCAAGGATCTAACTTTTCAACTCCGCCCACGCGGCATCCAGAGCAATCTTGGTGATCCGAGCCATCTCGTCGACTTCGTGGTGACGGATGACAAGCGGCGGCGAGGCCAGCATGCGGTCTCCGGTTGCTCGCAGCACGAGCCCGTTCGCGAGTGCATGATTGCGAACCAGAGATCCGACCGCATCGGGCTTTTCGAAACGAGTGCGGGCTTTCTTGTCGGTCGTTAGCTGCAGAGCCCCCATCAGCCCGATACTGACGGCTTCGCCAACCAGATCGTGATCGCCAAGCGCGCGCCACGCCTTTGCAAAGTACGGACCGATATCGTCGCGAACGCGTTCCACGAGTTTTTCGTTCTCGATAATGCGCAAATTCTCCAACGCCGCCGCCGCACAGACCGGATGGCCGGAATAGGTAAAGCCGTGATTGAAATCCCCGACGTCATTGATCAGAACGTCGGCAATCCTGTCACTGACAAGCACGCCGCCGATCGGCAGGTAGCCTGAGGAGAGCCCCTTGGCGATCGGGGCGAGGTCGGGCTCCACCCCGAAGTATTGATGGCCGAACCACTCGCCCAGCCGACCGAAGCCGCAGATGACTTCGTCGGTCACGAGAAGAATGTTGCGTGCCTTGCAGATCCGAACGATTTCCGGCCAATAGGTTTCTGGTGGGATGATGACGCCGCCAGCGCCCTGCACGGGTTCGGCGACGAAAGCCGCAACGTTGTCCTCGCCGAGTTCGTCGATCATCGCCTCAAGTTCACGTGCGACGTTCAGACCGAATTCAGCCTGTGAGAGTTCGCCGCCCTCGCCGTACCAATAGGGTTGGCCAATATGGACGATCCCCGGGATCGGCAAGTCGCCCTGCTCATGCATGTATCTCATGCCGCCGAGGCTGGCGCCGGCAACCGTCGAGCCGTGATACCCATTCTTTCGGGCAATCACGATCTTCTTCGATGGCTTACCAACCGCGCTCCAATAGACACACGCCATGCGTAACCATGTATCGTTCGCCTCTGAACCGGAGCCCGTGAAGAAGACGTGGTTAAAGCGCGGACCTGCGTGGGATGTGACCTTCTCGGCGAGCAGCGTCGTCGGCGTGCTCGTGGTGCCGAAGAAGGTGTTGTAGTAGGGAAGCTCGTTCATCTGCCGAGCGACGGCATCGGTGATCTCCCTGCGCCCGTAGCCGACGTTGACGCACCATAGCCCCGCGAAGCCGTCTAAGTATTTCCTGCCATGATTGTCCCAGATGTGAACGCCCTCGCCGCGCTGGATGACACGAGTGCCATCGGCATTCAGTTTCTTCATGTCCGAAAACGGATGCAAGTGATGAGCGGCATCGATAGCGGCGAGGTTGGAGCGTGCGTAAGTATCGGACATGATTTGCAAAACACCTTCGGCGATTGAAAGCCTCTTCCCAATGGGCTACGACCTTGGCCTTGTGCGAGGGGATTTTCAAGATCATGGCGACCGACACGTTGCACGACCAAGCTGCCGGCGGAGATCCGCGCATCGAAATCCTGCTTGTCGGCATGAACGGGGATTTGCGAGGAAAGCAGATTCCGCTTGAGGCACAGAAGAAGGTCTGGGCGGGCGAAATCCGGCTCCCCTCCTCGACCCAATCGCTCGACATCTGGGGCGACGACAACGACGACATCACCGGTTTGTCGCTCTCGGTCGGCGATCCCGATGGCAACTGTATTCCTGACAAACGCAGCCTGGCGCCCATGCCTTGGGCCCCTGATGGCTCGATGCAGGTCCTGGCGACGATGCACGAGTTCGATGGAACGCCGAGCTTCATGGATCCGCGCGCCATCCTCGCATCAATGCTGAAACGCTTCGACGAACGCGGATTGACCCCGGTCGTTGCGACCGAACTCGAGTTCTATGTCGTTGAGCAGGATTGGCGGGAAACCGGCCGCCCGTCCCCGCCCCGGAACCTGACCTACCAGGGTGATCCGAACGGCTTCCAGCTCTATGACATGAGCGCGGTCGATGCGCTCGACGATTACCTGCAGACCGTGCGCAGCTATGCCAAGGCGCAGGGATTGCCGGCGGATGCCACGACGGCAGAGTTCGGACCGGGGCAGTTCGAAATCAATCTGCTGCATCGTCCCGACGCGCTCGCTGCGGCAGACGACTGCATCTATCTGAAACGAGTTGCCGAGCAGGCCGCGCGAAAGCACGGCCTGAAGTCCACCTGCATGGCCAAGCCGTATTCCGACCATGCGGGATCCGGCCTCCACGTCCACGTCAGCGTCATCGACAGGCAAGGCCGCAATGTTCTCGACGCGCAGGGCGGCGAACCGAAGAAGCTGAAATCCGTATGCGCCGGCATGCTTGGAACCATGCGCGAAGCACAGTTGGTGTTCGCGCCCTTTGCGAATTCCTACCGCCGTTTCCAGCCGGGTTCTTTCGCTCCTGTCGATCTGACCTGGGGGTACGGCCACCGCGGCACGGCAATCCGCATCCCCGATTTAAACGGCCCTGCTGCCCGTGTGGAGCATCGCGTTGCGGGCGCCGATGCAAACCCCTATCTCCTGCTGACGGCAATCCTCGGCGGGATGCTGCTCGGCCTTGATGAGGAACTCGACCCTGGCGAGGAAACCACGCCCTCGCATGCGCCACGACACACCCCACAGTTGAGTCATGATTTTCTGACCGCTGCCGACGCATTCCGCATCTCACCGTTCATCGCAGACGTATTCGGCAAAAGATACCAGCAACTTTACGGGGACACGAAGCGCAAGGAGGCTATCACTTTTCTGCGCACCGTCTCGGACTTCGACTATCGAACCTACCTGCCGCGCATCTAACTCGCAGGTTCACGCCGTTCCGACTGGGCTACCTGCGCCGCAAGGCCCTCCTTCACCAGCACCCTCAACTCTCCCGGATGGAGCTTGAGGGTGACATCACGCGCGAGCGGCAGCAATTCGCCGTCGATGACGCAGTTTGCCTTGGCCCGAAGTTTCGGAAAATGGAGATGGACCTCGGCCGGGTGCATCACCATCACGTCAACGTTTTCACGCACTTTGCCGCGGAGCATGTCGACCGCGAGACGGGCCACACCGAGTGGCTTGAGGGGATTTGCTGTGTAGAAACCCAGTTCGCCGGAATTGAGATTATCGGCGTAGAGCAGCGCGTTCTCGCCGAACGGATTGTTGGAGACAGACACAGCCGAAACCCTGCGACGCTCGCGCATGCCCGCCGCTTCGAACTCGATTTCGAATTCGGGAGGGTTCAACACCACGCCGAACGCGGCGCGCGCGCTCGCCCGCATTTTTCCAAAGCGCGAGCGATAGCTGTACGAATTGCGGTAGCGCACCATGCGCGCATGCAACCCCGCCGAGAATTGATGAACGAATGGTCTGTCGTTGGCGCTGGCGATATCGACCTGATCGACCTCGCCAAAAGCCAGCACATCCAGTGCCTGCCAGATATCGAGAGGAACGCGCAAGGAGCGGGCAAAAAGGTTCATGGTGCCTGCAGGGACGACACCGAGCGCGACACCATTTTTCCACGCTATGGATGCTGCCGCCGAGATGGTCCCATCGCCACCGCCGGCGACGATGCCGTCGATGTCATCTCGACGCGCCGCACGCTCCATGGCCGGGACGATCTCCTTGCCGGAAAAAACGATCGCATCGAAGTCGTGCCCCGCTTCCCTGAAAACCGCTTCTGCTCGTTTCTCATAGGCATCCATGTCTGTGGTCCTGAAAGTCCCACCATCGCGATTGAAAAAGCCCATAAGTTTCATCTAGTTCTCGCTATCCCCTTGACCTGCGCTCTGGCTGTCGCACGCCGCTTAGAGATGGTTTCCCGGCGCACGATTTCAAGCTAGGGGCGACGGGGCGCACGGAAATGGGTGCCTTCTGAGGTGCAAATTTCGCATGGGACGTATGCATCCGCGCGGATGCTGCACTGCAGAAAACGCACTCGACGCCTGTCCGCAAATCGTCAATAAATGTATGCTCATTGGAGCAGACCTCCATCCCCTTTCATATCCGGCTTATCCGTTACGGCAGCGCCCGCGCCATCGTTCCGCCGCCACAGAGCTTGATGCCAGGAGCGCTATCTTGAGCCAAATCGCCGTAAACGATTCCGTTGACATAGGAAACGCGACCGAGGCTCCTTCGCCCATGGCAATCGCCTTGGTGCAGCTTGCGCTCGCCTGCGGCGGCTTCGGCATTGGCACCGGCGAATTCGCCATCATGGGGCTTTTGCCGGATGTCGCCGATACGTTCTCGGTCACGACGCCGCAGGCAGGCTACGTCATCAGCGCCTACGCACTTGGCGTTGTCATCGGCGCGCCGATCATTGCCGTTTTGGCCGCCAGGATGGAGCGGCGATCTCTGCTGCTGCTGGTAATGGGCGTTTTCGCCATCGGCAACATTCTGAGCGCGATGGCACCGACCTTCGAGAGCTTCACGGCCATGCGCTTCATCACCGGCCTGCCGCACGGCGCCTACTTCGGCGTTGCCGCGATCGTGGCCGCCTCCATGGTTCCCGTCCACAAACGGGCACGCGCGGTCGGCCGTGTCATGCTCGGATTGACCGTCGCTACCCTGCTTGGCACACCCCTCGCCACTGTTTTCGGCCAATCCCTCAATTGGCGCCTTGCCTTTACCGTGGTCGGCATCATCGGCCTGATGACCGTTGCCCTGATCTGGGTCTACGTGCCGCGCGACCGCGTTGCCAAAGGTGCAAGCTTCAAGCGCGAACTTGGCGCGTTCAAGCGTCCGCAGGTCCTTCTGACGCTGGCGACGGCATCGGTCGGTTTCGGCGGGATGTTCGCGATGTTCAGCTACATTGCGCCAACCACCACGCAGGTCGCAATGCTACCCGAGAGCATGGTAGCCGTGATGCTGGTCGTCTTCGGGATCGGGATGAACGTGGGCAACGTCGTCGGCTCCTGGTTTGCCGACAAGTCGCTCATGGGAACGATCGGCGGTTGCCTGGTCTTCAACATCGTCGTGCTCACGCTGTTTTCGCTTACCGCTTCCAATCCGTTCATGCTGGGATTTTGCGTTTTCTGCATTGGATGCGGTTTTGCAGCAGGCCCGGCAATACAGACCCGGCTGATGGATGTTGCTGCGGACGCGCAGACGCTGGCGGCCGCGTCCCATCACTCGGCGTTCAACGTCGCCAATGCGCTTGGCGCCTGGCTCGGCGGCCTTGTGATTGCTGGCGGATACGGTTTCGCCGCCACGGGCTATGTTGGAGCAATCCTGTCGTTCTTCGGAATTTTCGTGTTTGCCTGGTCTCTACACCTAGAGCGCGGCAGTCGGCGCGCATGACGCGTCGGCCGAAACGGCGCGCAAGCGTCGACCTTCCGGAAGGCAAAAGATGTTCTCCTCGCCCCACGCGGCAAGCGCAACGATGACGGGCCTCAACGTCTCGCCAAGCGGCGTCAAGGCATAGTCGACCCTTGGCGGGACGACGGGAAACACCGTGCGTGAGACAAGCCCCGACTGCTCAAGTTCCCGCAATTGCTTCGTCAGCATCCGCTGAGTGACCGCAGGCAGCTTTCGCCGCAATTCATTGAAGCGCAGTGTTCCGCCCATAAGGTGGAAAAGGATCACGCCCTTCCACTTTCCATCCAGGAAGCCCAGCGTCGCCTCGACGGGGCAACCGGGGAAATTCTGTGTGAGCTTGGCCCGGGACAACGACATTTGACAGTATCCTTTTTGGTACTACGTACAGAATTTGTGCATTCTTGCGTTTTCTGAACATAGGACGCATCTAGCCTCCGTGCAACAAACACAGGAGTCCACCATGCGCGCCGTCGCATATAAAGTCCCGCAGCCCATTTCCGCCGAAACCTCATTGATCGATGTCGATCTGCCGATCCCGCTAGCCAAGGGCCACGACCTGCTTGTCGAGATCAAGGCGGTATCCGTCAACCCGGTCGACGTGAAAGTGCGGGCCGGCGTCGCGCCAGCCGTGGACGAACTCAAGGTACTGGGCTGGGATGCCGCAGGTGTTGTCAAAGCGGTCGGTCCCGACGTGACGCTCTTCAGGGTTGGCGATGAAGTGTTTTACGCAGGTGCGATCAATCGACCCGGCTCCAATGCGGAGTTTCATCTCGTCGACGAACGTATTGTCGGCCATAAGCCGAAGAGCCTCGATTTTGCGGCAGCCGCAGCCCTGCCGCTTACATCGATTACCGCCTACGAGACGCTGTTCGATCGGCTGAAGGTACAGGATCCGGTTTCCGGCGCAGGACCAGCCATCCTCATCATCGGTGGCGCCGGCGGGGTTGGCTCGATCGCCATCCAGATCGCCCGCACGCTGACGGATCTGACGATCATCGCAACGGCCTCGCGCCCGGAAACGCAGGAGTGGGTCAAGCAACTCGGCGCGCACCACGTCGTCGATCACGGCCAGTTGATTGCGCCACAAATTGCCGCGCTCGGCCTCGGCGCGCCGGCCTTCATCTTTTCAACGACAAACACCGGCAGCCACATCACGGACATCGCCGAAATCATCGCGCCGCAAGGCCGGTTCGCCCTGATTGACGATCCGAAAACGCTCGATGTGGTCCCGTTCAAGCGCAAGTCCGTCTCCATTCATTGGGAGCTGATGTTCACGCGACCACTGTTCGGCACGCCCGACATGATCGAGCAGCACAAGCTACTCGACAAAGTGTCGGCGCTTGTCGATGCCGGAAAAATTCGCACGACGCTCAACGAGACTGTCGGCACCATCAATGCCGCCAACCTTAGGAAAGCGCACGCCATGGTCGAAACCGGCAAGATGAAGGGCAAGGTCGTCCTCGCGGGTTTCTGACGGTCGCCCAATAAGCTTCGTTCCTGCCACCGCGCTGAGAGCGCCGTCGGACGACAGCAGCCAGAATGCCGCGCCGGGAGGTGCGGCATTCTGCCGTAAGCCTGTAGGGCGCTTGACTTTTTCAATGTTTCATACCACCTACAGCAATACGCGGAAGACATCTGTTTTTCGCGGACATCAACGGAGCCATCATCACGATGCCAAGCGACAGTAGCAGTCGATTGCCTTTGCCGTACGCGGCCCTCGTGCGCTGACCGATCTCTGTCGGGCTCGCCCGTTGGACGCTACGGCGGATCGACGGAAAGGCGAGCCATATGAACATCAATCGCTTCCCCCTGCGGGCAGGCCATGCCGCCCGTTTCTTTACCAGCGACAGCCTCGGTGCAATCACCACGGCTGAGCGCGTCGAGCGTCTGAACGCACTCGAAATCCCAGAAGCGGCGGCAATTCTCGCCACGCTGCCGCAGCAGAAGGCCGTCTGCATATTGGGGCGCCCGGAGTTGCACAATGCGGCAGCCATGCTGACCGAAATGCCGAGCGAGCAGGTTGCCCGGCTTCTGAATGCAACGGCAAACGACCGCGTCGCCGACCTCTTCCAAGAGATGAGCGAAGGCGCACGCGCGCACCTTTTCTCGAAACTGGACGGAGCGACCTGCCTCGCAGTCCAGCACCTTATGGGCTATCCGCCACGCACGGCCGGCAGCATCATGACGACGGAGTTCGTTAGTGTTCCCGCCACCTGGACGGTGGAGCAGACGCTGGAGCATGTGCGCAAGGTGGAGCGCTCCCGCGAGACCATCTACGCCATCTACATTCTCGACCCGGCGACTCATGCCCTGACAAGCGTCGTCACGCTGCGCCGTCTCATCACCGGGGAGCCGCATGAAAAGGTATCCAGTGTCGCCCAGAACGGCGGCATCGTGCGCGCCGATCCGCTGATGAGCCAGGAGGATGTTGCAAGGCTGATCCGCAAGCACGATCTGCTGGCGTTGCCGGTGGTCGGCGAGAACGAGCACATGCTGGGAATCGTCACCGTCGACGACGTGATCGACACGATGATTGCCGACCAGACTGAAGACGCGCAGAAGTTCGGCGGCATGGAGGCGCTCGGCAAGCCTTACATGGCGATCGGCTTTGCCGGCATGCTGCGCAAGCGTGCGGGCTGGCTGTGCGCCCTCTTCCTGGGGGAAATGCTGACGGCAAGCGCCATGCAGCATTTCGAAGGCGAAATCGAGAAGGCAATCGTGCTCACGCTGTTCGTCCCGCTGATCATGAGCTCGGGCGGTAATTCCGGATCGCAGGCAACATCGCTGATCATCCGTGCATTGGCGCTGGGCGAACTGAAACTGTCTGACTGGTGGCGTGTTCTGCTGCGCGAACTGCCAACCGGCATCGTGCTCGGCGCGATCCTTGGGGCAGTCGGCTTCGCCCGCATCATACTCTGGCAGAACATAGGGCTCTACGACTACGGCGAGCACTGGATCTTGGTCGGATGGACGATCTTCGCCGCGCTGATCGGCATCGTCACCTTCGGTTCGCTCGCCGGCTCGATGCTGCCGTTCCTCCTGCAAAGGCTGCGGCTCGACCCGGCAAGTGCTTCGGCACCCTTTGTTGCAACGCTCGTCGATGTGACCGGGTTGGTGATCTACTTCTCGGTGGCCCTGCTGATCCTTAGCGGGACATTGCTTTGACCAGGTTGACGGGGCCTTCGGGCTCCGTCTTCATGCCGGCTGGACCGATCGAGCCATAGGGCCATTGCCACCCGTCGCTCCGGATCCATGCCGTTGACGATTTCCTCATCGAGTTTCTTCTGCATGAATGCAGGCATGCTTTCGAAGGCAAGCAGTTCAAAGCCGAGCGAATGATAGAAGGGTGCGTTGAACGTCACATCGCGATCCGTCGTCAACGTCACTCCGGCAAGCTTCCGGGCGCGTGCCGTCTCTATCGCTTTGGCCATCAAGCGCCTCCCGAGCCCCTGTCTCTGCCACTCGGTGACCACATCGAGCTCAATGACATAGAGCGTGCGTTCGATCTCGGCGCCCGCGAGAAATCCGATCGGTCGGTCAGCATCGTCGACGGCGATGAAAAGAAGGCTTTCCTGAAGCGACCGACCCAGAACTTCGAGGGATAGTGGATGGGCATCGCGCGCGACTCCCAATGCATCCGCAAGTGTTGCGAAGGCATCGATCTCGATATCAGCCAGTAGCGGCAGATCACCGGTGCAGCCTGGCCTAATCATGACGTTCTCGGCCGATATCCCGGTCATTCCAGTGCTCCGAACAATTACATATTCGGATAGACCGGACCCTCGCCGCCTTGGGGCGGCACCCAGTTGATGTTCTGGTTGGGGTCCTTGATGTCGCAGGTCTTGCAGTGGACGCAGTTCTGGGCGTTGATGACGTAGGTTTCCTCGCCGTCCTTCTCGACCCATTCGTAGACGCCGGCGGGACAGTAGCGGGTCGAGGGACCGGCATAGATGTCGTGCTCGGACGACTTCTGCAGCGCCATGTCCTTGACCTGGAGATGCACCGGCTCGTTCTCCTCGTGGTTGGTGTTCGACAGGAACACCGAGGAAAGGCGGTCGAAGGTTAACACGCCATCCGGCTTCGGATAGTTGATTTTGGCGTGTTTTGACGCCGGCTCGAGCGAAGCCGCGTCCGTCTTGCCGTGTTTCAGCGTACCGAACGCCGACAAGCCGAAGAGCTGGTTCGTCCACATGTCGAGACCGCCGAGTGCCACACCGATCGCAGTGCCGAACTTCGACCATAGCGGCTTGACGTTTCGGACCTTATTCAGGTCCTTGCCGATGTCGCTGGCGCGCCACTCGTTTTCGATCTCGATGACTTCGTCATTGGCACGACCGTCAGCAATGGCCGCAGCGATCCGGTCCGCCGCCATCATGCCCGAAAGTACCGCGTTGTGGCTGCCCTTGATGCGCGGCACGTTGACGAAGCCGGCCGAACAGCCGATCAGCGCCCCGCCCGGAAAGGTCAGCTTCGGCACCGACTGATACCCGCCCTCGGTAATCGCACGGGCGCCGTAGGACAGCCGCTTGCCGCCCTCGAAAGTGGTGCGGATCGCTGGATGCGTCTTGAAGCGCTGGAACTCCTCGAACGGGTACAGGTAGGGGTTCTTGTAGTTGAGGTGGACGACGAAGCCGACGGCGACGAGGTTGTCCTCAAGGTGGTAGAGAAAGGAACCGCCACCGGTCTTCATACCTAGCGGCCAACCGAAGGAGTGCTGCACCAGACCCTGGCGATGGTTCTCCGGCTTGACCTGCCAGAGTTCCTTTATGCCGATGCCGAACTTTTGCGGTTCGCGATCCTTCGAGAGATCGAACCTGGCGATGAGCTGCTTGGCGAGCGAGCCTCGCACACCTTCCCCGATGAGGACGTACTTGCCGAGTAGTTCCATGCCGCGGGTATAGTTTGGTCCCGGTTCGCCGTTCTTTTCAACGCCCATGTCGCCGGTCGCCACGCCGATGACGGCACCGGCATCGTTGTAGAGCACCTCGGTTGCAGCAAAGCCCGGATAGATCTCGACGCCCAGTGCCTCGGCATGGGTTGCGAGCCAGCGACAGACGTTTCCGAGCGAGACGATGTAATTGCCGTGGTTGCTCATCAGAGGCGGCATCATGATGTTCGGCAGGCGTAGCGAACCAGCGGGACCGAGAACGATAAAGTGATCGGCCGTCACCGCGGTCTTGAAGGGATGATCCGCCTCGTCGCGCCAACCGGGCAACAGCCGGTCGATACCGATCGGATCGACAACGGCGCCCGACAGGATATGCGCACCGACTTCAGCACCCTTCTCCAGCACGAC
Source organism: Rhizobium sp. Root1220 (assembly GCF_001426265.1). Lineage (GTDB taxonomy): Bacteria > Pseudomonadota > Alphaproteobacteria > Rhizobiales > Rhizobiaceae > Rhizobium. The sequence goes on along the minus strand of NZ_LMDG01000037.1, from coordinate 134,969 downwards.
GACCGAGAGTTCCGGATTGACTTGCTTCAACCGAATGGCAGCCGAAAGACCGGCCGGACCGCCGCCCACAATCACGACGTCGAATTCCATGCTTTCGCGTTCGGGCAGTTCACTCGTCTCGGTCATGCATTCATCTCCGCTCGGCCGGCATTGCAGCCATATTCCCCTTGATGAGGTATCTCTTGTCAAAACCGGGAAGCATTGTCGAGCCGGGAAACGACAGCCAATCCCCCATTTCGCGCACCAGCACTCCTCCTGCCAAGAGAATTATATAACGCTTACGTTAACGTCAATAAATTGACGAAAATTCTCGGCGTCCACCCTTCACTTTCGATGATTCCAAGCCCTATAGGTTGGCTAGGAAAACGGGAGACTGGACAATGGATTTCGGCATCAAGGGGAAGCGTGCGCTGGTTCTCGCTTCGTCACGAGGGCTTGGCCACGGGATTGCTGTGGCGCTGGCACGCGAAGGCGCAAATGTTCTGCTGTGCGGACGCAGCGGCGAAACGCTGGAAGCAAATTGCAAGGCGATCAACGCCGAAGGCAAGGGCAAGGCGGATTGGATCTGGGCCGATCTGTCGGACGACAATTTTGTAGACAGCGTTGCGATATCCACCAACGACAAGCTTGGGGGCGTCGACATCCTCGTCAACAACACCGGCGGACCGACGCCGGGGACGACGGCGGATATGACACCGGAGAAACTGGAGATCTACTTTTTCTCCATGGTGCTTCGTGTCATCACCCTCACCAACACCCTCCTGCCGGCAATGAAAACACAAGGTTGGGGCCGAATACTGACCGTTGCCTCGTCGGGCGTCATCGAGCCGATCGGCAACCTTGCTCTTTCCAACACGCTGCGCCCTGCCCTGGCCGGCTGGAGCAAGACACTGGCGACGGAGATCGGCCGCTATGGAATCACCACAAATCTGTTACTCCCTGGCAGCATTCTGACCGGCCGAGTTGATGATCTCGATGGGGCGGCTGCGAAGAGAACCGGCAAAAGTATGGATGAAATCCGCGCCAGCAAGGAAGCGCTCATTCCCGTTGGCCGCTATGGAACCGTGGAGGAATTTGCAGCGACTGCCGCCTTTCTGTGCAGCCAGCAGGCAAGTTACATCACCGGCAGCCTCGTTCGCTGCGACGGTGGCGCGGCACGATCCGTCTGATCGGCAACGAGAATTGGTCGCCGGGTCCGGCGCCCGCGAGTAGCGTAGTCTTCGTACTAGTTGTATTATTTATTCCTAATATCTTTTATTACAAAAATTTAAGCTATACTAACCACTTAGTGATGCCCGTCGCGAAATTGTGTCTTTTTTGCGCCGCAATACGCGAGGTTCAATGAGGCTGTAATTTCAGCGCAACTTTGCCCGAGACCGGTCTCACCTCATGAAGAAACTTTGGATCACCTTCTGCATACTCGCCGCTGCTGGTGCCGGTGTCTGGCACTACAGGGACCGCATCCCCTACCTCGCAAAATTCTCCGGGCCACAGCAGCAGGCGGACGCCGCGGGCGGGCACGGTGCCGGCGGAGATACCGGCCAGCCGTCCAACGCTCAGAAAGGTGGCGCCAGGGGGCATAACCGGTCCGGTGGACCGACCCTCGTCAAGACAGTTGCAGCCATCAAGACGACGCTGCCTCGGGACGTGACCGCATCGGGCTGGGCTGAAGCCGACGACAACACCACGGTGGCGGCACAGGAACAGGGAATCGTGACCGACGTCCTCGCCTCCGACGGAGCGACCGTCAAGCAGGGTGACCTCATCGTGAAGCTCGACGAGCGCATGGCACAGGCAGCAGTAGCCAAGGACAATGCTATGGTCATTCGCGACACAGCAACGTTGGCTGAGAGCGAAACAGCTCTGGCACGCGCCAACGATCTGCTGAGCTCGAAAGCTGGAACTCAACAAAACTTCGACCAGGCCAAGGCTGCGCGAGACACCGCCGCAGCCACGATTCAAGCAGACAAGGCAGCTCTTGCCGCCGATCAGGTCCTTCTGGAACACACCCGGATACGCGCACCATTCGACGGACGTCTCGGCGACGTATCCGTCAGTCCCGGCGCCTTCCTCAATGCCGGCTCCGCAATTGTAACGATCGCAAAATATGATCCGATATTCGTGAAATTCCATCTTCAGGAGCGCGACCTGCGCCAGTTGAAGCTGTCGCTTGCAGCCGGGCAGGTCGATGTGAGCACTGTGCCGCAGTCGAACAAGGGGAAAGCTCGCCAGGGCCATATCAGCTTCTACGATAACACCGTCGACCCGGCGTCGGGCACAATCCTCGCCAAGGCGAAGTTTGAAAACGCTTCCGGTGCACTTTGGCCTGGGCAATCCGTAAATATCGTCGTGCACTTCAATAGCAACGAGCAGCAAATCGTGGTGCCCACCGTCGCCGTGAGTCCGGGCGCCGATGGCTTCTTTGCTTATGTCGTCAGGGGCGGAAAGGCGCAGATGACGCCGGTGAGCGTTGCCCGCGCGAACGGCGGCTTCACCGCCATCTCCAACGGGCTTTCAGAGGGCGACCACCTCATCGTCGAAGGTCAGGCACAGCTCGTCGATCAGCAGCAGGTCAAGGAGCAGTTCGACGACAAGGCACTGAACGTTGCCTCGGCAGCCCAACTGGCTCCAAAAACCGAAACCATCACAGCGGGCGCGGAACAATGATACCGAATTTCTGCATCCGACGTCCCGTTGCGACAACCTTGCTTGCAATCGGCGTCGTCCTTGCCGGTCTCGCGGGCTACCAGCTAGTGCCAGTGGCAGCGCTGCCACAGGTCGACTTCCCGACGATCAACGTCTCCGCGGCCCTGACCGGCGCGTCGCCGCAAACCATGGCGACATCCGTTGCGACACCGCTTATCAAACAGTTCCAGACAATCCCCGGCATCAGCGAAATCAGCGCCACGAACTCGCTCGGCAATACGAGCATCGTTCTGCAGTTCGACTTGAACCGCAACATCGACGCCGCGGCGGCCGACGTTCAGGCCGCGATCTCACATGCAACGCGCCAACTCCCCGACAACATGACGACGCCGCCGAGCTATCGCAAGACGAACCCGGCCGATGCGCCCGTCATGCTGCTTGCCGTGCAAAGCGACACCATGCCGCGCAGCAAACTCGACGAGATCGCGGAAGACATCATTTCGCCTTCGCTTTCCACCCTTCCGGGCGTCGCCGAGGTTTCCGTCTTCGGTGCACAGACCTACGCTGTCCGCGTCGAGGTCGATCCGAACAAGCTTCTCAACCGCGGCATCGGCATCGATACGGTCAACAAGGCACTTGCCGCTGCCAACAGTCAGGTTCCGGTCGGCTCCCTGCAGAACGATACGCAGAGCATGACCATCAATGCCAATACCCAGCGCACCAATGCCGCACAGTTCCGTACGCTTGTCATTGCCAACCCGAACGGGGCGCCGGTGCATCTGGGTGATGTCGCCGACGTGCAGGACAGCGTCGAGAACCTGAATACGGGAAGCTGGTATGACGGCAAGCGGGGCATCATCCTGGCGATCCAGCGCCAGCCCGACGCCAACACTGTCGAGGTGGTCGACGCCATCAACGCGAAGCTGCCGGGACTCCATGCCGAAATCCCGGCCTCCGTGTCGACCCAGGTGATGAACGACTCGGCCAAGCCGATCCGCGATGCCATTTCAGACGTCAAGTTCACCCTGCTGCTGACGATCGGCCTGGTTGTTCTGGTGATCTACCTGTTCACCGGCCACCTGACCGCAACGTTGATCCCGGGGCTCGCCGTTCCCTTGTCGCTGATTTCGACTTTCGGCATGATGTATGTCCTCGGGTACAGCATCGACAACATATCACTGCTCGGTCTGACGCTCGCGGTCGGCCTCGTCGTCGACGACGCGATCGTCATGCTGGAGAACATTCTTCGACATGTCGAGGAAGGGATGCCGGTTCTCGATGCAGCCATCAAAGGCGCGGGCGAAGTCAGCTACACCATCATTTCGATGTCGGTATCGCTGATAGCGGTCTTCATCCCGATCCTGCTGATGGGGGGCGTCGTCGGACGCATCTTCAATGAATTCGGCGTGGTTGTCGCCATCGCGATCATCGCCTCGGCGATCGTATCGCTCACCGTAACGCCGATGCTCGCCTCGCGCCTCGGCAGCGGTCACGAGCAACCACCGTTCTTCATCCGCTGGTTCAATGCTGGGTTCGAACGTACACTACGCGGCTATGGAAGGGCTGTAGGCTGGTGCCTCAGCCACCGGTCCGCAATCCTCGCGCTGTTCGTGGGCTCCGTGGGATTGACCGTCTACCTGTTCATGACACTGCCCACGAGTTTCTTCCCAACGGAGGATATCGGCCGACTGAACATCTCGACACGTGCACGACAGGACATTTCCTATCCAGCGATGCAGGCCCTCCAGAACCAGGCGGCTGAACTGGTGAAGCAGAATCCCGCCGTGAACCACGTTATGTCGATTGCCGGCGGCAACGCCCGCAGCCCGCTCAACAACGGCACGATGGATGTCGAACTCAAAGACAAGGATCAGCGGCCACCGCTCGACCAGACACTGAGGGAGCTGCGCGCGAGCATCAGCAAGATTCCGGGGCTGCAAGCTTTCATTACGCCACAGCAGAGCCTCCGTTTTGGGGGGCGCCAGACGGCGAGCCAATACCAACTCGTGGTGCAAGCGCTCAGCGCCGACCAGACCAACCTCTGGGCGGACAAGATCCAGCAAGCGATGCGTGCCGATCCGCGCTTCACGGACGTTACATCGGACGCCCAGAACAATGCGTTGCAGGCCAACATCGTCGTTGACACGGAAAAAGCTGCGGCCTTCGGCATCGATGACAGCAAACTGCGTACAACCCTGCAAGAATCCTTCGGCGGATTTACTGCCGCACAGATCCAATCGACCGGCGACAGCTACGATGTGATCGTGGAATACGACACCGGAAAGCCGTGGGACGACCAGAAGCTGCAGGAGATCCGCGTGGCATCCGACAACGGGACGCTCGTACCGCTGTCGAATTTCGCGACGGTTCAGCGTACAACCGGTCCGGTGACGATCAACCAGACCGGCCAGCTCGTCTCCACGACCGTATCGTTCAACCTGCCGGCTGGCGAAGCGCTGGGCGATGCTACGGCGGCCATCGACACGATCAAGAAGGACATCGACATGCCGGCGGATGTCTTCACATCCTATGGCGGAACGGCGCAAATCTTCGAACAGTCGCAGGGCAACACACCGCTTCTGATCCTGGCGGCAGTCTTGACGATCTATGTCGTCCTTGGCGTTCTCTACGAGAGCTTCATCCACCCACTGACCATTCTTTCAGGTTTGCCTGCCGCAGCACTCGGGGCGCTCCTGGCACTCAAGCTGATGGGCTTCGATCTTTCCATCATCGCGCTGATCGGTCTCTTGATGCTGATCGGCATCGTCAAGAAGAACGCGATCATGATGATTGACGTGGCGCTGGAGAACCTGCGTTCAGGCAACGGAATGTCTCCGTCGGAGGCAATCCACGAGGCCTGCGTTCGCCGTTTCCGGCCGATCATGATGACGACCTTCTGCGCCCTGCTCGGTGCACTCCCGATCGCGCTCGGCACCGGCGCGAGCTCCGAACTTCGCCAACCGCTTGGCATTGCGGTCGTCGGCGGCTTGATCGTGTCGCAAGCGCTGACGCTCTTCATCACACCCGTCATTTTCGTCGAGATGGGCAGGCTCAGCGATTGGCTTCTGAGCTTCGGCCGCAAGAGGAGAGCGGCGGTTGATGTTGACACTCCCAGGGCGATCGCAGCAGAGTGATTTCACGGGCGCAGCCGGCGCCCGTTTCATTTTTCACACCACGTCTTGAATAAGCAGGGCTGCTGTGGCATCACGCGCCTCTTGAATTTCCGAGGCGCTCGCGGCGCCATCGCGGAGCATTGGCTCCCGTCTCAAACACATCGACATAAAGAGGTGCGAGCATGGCTCAGGCGCTGGGTTTAGACTTTGGCACTACGAATACGGTCATGGCCATGGCGGATGGGCTGTCCACACACTCGATGGTCTTCACAAGCCCGGCGGGCAGCGCCGACAGCATGCGGACTGCCCTGTCCTTCATGAAGGACCGGCAACTCGGTGCTTCGGCGCTGAAGGTCGAGGCAGGGCATGCGGCGATCCGCCAGTTCATCGACAATCCGGGCGATTCCCGCTTCCTGCAGTCGATCAAGACCTTCGCAGCGAGCGCTCTATTCCAGGGCACCCTGATCTTCGCGAAGCGTCACAGCTTCGAGGATCTGATGGAGGTCTTCATCAGGCGCCTGCGCAACTATGCCGGCGACAACTGGCCATCCGACGTCACGCGTATCGTGACAGGCCGGCCAGTGCATTTTGCCGGTGCCAACCCCGACCCGGAGCTTGCCACCGAGCGCTACAATGCGGCGCTTTCCCGCTTCGGCTTTCCCGAGATCCACTACGTCTACGAACCGGTGGCGGCAGCGTTCTACTTCGCGCAGAACCTGAAGCAGGACGCCACCGTACTCGTTGCCGACTTCGGCGGCGGTACGACCGACTATTCCCTGATTCGTTTCGAAACGGTCGCCGGCAAGCTGGCGGCGACGCCGATCGGCCACTCGGGCGTGGGCGTTGCGGGTGATCATTTCGACTATCGCATGATCGACAACATCGTCGCCCCGCAGATCGGGAAAGGCAGTCATTTCAGGAGTTTCGACAAGATCCTGGAAGTACCCTCGAACTACTATTCCAGCTTTGGTCGCTGGAACCAGCTGTCAATCTTCAAAACGTCGCGCGAATTTCAGGACCTGAAGAAGCTCGTGCGAACCGCGCTGGAACCGGAGAAACTTGAAACCTTCATCGATCTTGTCGATCATGACGAGGGATACCCGCTTTATCAGGCGGTTTCGGCAACGAAGATGGCTCTGTCCTCGGCTGATGAAGCGGCTTTCGATTTTAAGCCACTCGGCAGTGCCGGACATCGTACGGTTCGCCGCGCCGACTTCGAAACCTGGATCGCCGACGACCTCGCGCGGATCGAGGGAGCCCTTGACGATGTCTTGCAAAAGACGAACACGCCTGCGACGGCGATCGACAAGGTGTTCCTGACTGGCGGCACATCTTTCGTGCCTGCCGTGCGTCGCATCTTCACCGAACGCTTCGACGAGGGGCGTATCGAGACCGGCGGCGAACTCCTTTCGATCGCGCACGGTCTGGCGCTGATCGGCGAGCGTGACGACATTACGCAATGGACAGTGCAGTAGGTCGGTTGACCGCAGCCGCACCCTTTCATTGAAGCTGCGGCTTCGGTACAGTCTCCAGCATGATCTCCGTCAACGACCTCTCCTCTGGCGAACTCGCCGCGCTCCTGCATTTTCATGCGGACGCTGGCGTCGAGTGGCTTATCGAGGAAGAGCCGGTCGATCGCTTCGCCGAATTCGAGGCAATCAAGGCAGCGCGGCGAAGCGCCGCCCCTGCTCCACGGGCCGAGGAGAGCCGACCAGCGTCTTCGCCATCCGCGCCGGCAGCGCAGCAACGACATGCTCCCCCGGAAACTGCCCAGAGGCCGCAGCCTGCAATCCCTGATGGAGAAGCCGTCCAACAAGCACGCTTCGCTGCCGAAGGCGCTCGCACGCTATCCGAACTGAGAACCGCAATCGAAGGGTTCAACGGCTGTAATCTGAAACACAGCGCGCGCTCGACGATCTTCGCGAGTGGCGACTCGAGCAGCGGCATTATGGTGATCGGCTCGGCGCCCGGAGCCGAGGATGACCGCGAGGGGCAACCCTTTGCGGGGCGCCCGGGCCAATTGTTGGACAAAATGCTGGCGGCCATCGGGCTCGATCGCAGCCGTATCCTGCTGACGCAGGTCATCCCCTGGCGACCACCGGGCAACCGCATCGCATCCGCTGCAGAGATGGACATCTGCCGACCCTTCATCGAACGGCAGATTGCGCTCGCCGAGCCGAAGGCGATTCTCTTGCTTGGAAATTTTGCGGCACGCGTCTTTTTCGGCGAGAGCGAGATGATCCACGGCCTTCGTGGACAGTGGCGGGAAATCGGCATCGATGGACGAAGCGTTCCGGCGATCGCTACCCTGCATCCCCAGGATCTACTGACCGCCCCGATCAACAAGCGTTTGGCGTGGAACGATCTTTTGGCTTTTCAGGCGAAGATTTCAGCTGTCTAATCTGCATTAAAAATAGCCATATCTAAATGTTTTATGAAACAACGTATGCAAATTTCACATACCTGTTGACTGTTCTTATACGTTGAAAAAACTATGGTGCACTGCAATATTAGCGTTGTGTCTTGGGAGGAATCAACAGGAACCAAGCACATGAGTGCACCTTTTCGTCCTATTCACTGCGGGTTTGAAACCCTGCGGCTTGCGAACAATTCGGTTCGCACAACGCAAAGCCATAGCCGTATCGGCTTCGCCACCAATGAGCAGATGATCGCTCGCGGGACCGGCGCAAGCAGTCGCATCGCGCGTCCAGCTGCCATCTTTGCGGATTTCCAGCAATACTAAGATCTATCGAAACGGGCAACGCTCGTCTCATGAGACTGCGTAAGAACCATGACAGCAATTCTAGTTTCTCTTTTCTGCAAGATTGACGCGATCGAGCATATTCGCGCTGCTGTTTGCGCCGCAAAGGCCTACGAGCGGGATTTCGCGACAGATGCAGATTCGGCACTCGAGCCGGATCTGGCAGTATTTTAGAGATCAGTGGTTGCTGGGTTCTCTATTTCCTTGGCCCAGCTAAACGCCTCATCGACGTAAGAGAACTTAATCGATTGCCATTGGCAATATTGCTCAACGAACGTCCGGGCAACCCACAACAGCGGCTTCGTCGGCGACGCTTGCCAGCCCAGGAATCCATGTTGAGCCGCTTTTGCAAACAGTCGTTGCAAATGCGTGCGCGACATCATGAATTCCATGGCGAGAGCGCGACTATCGACCGCGCCGACCAGAAGGCGGTCTCCATCCGCGCCTTCGAGGTCAATCCGTGAAACGAGGTAGTCGGTGATTAGCCCGCCCGCGTCGTTCCAAAGAAATAACGCAACCTGTTCTGGCGGCTCGCGCCACCTTGCGTCCTCGATACAATTGCGAGCAATCCGCGGTTGCAGAAAGGAAAGCAATCCCGGGCGGGAGTCGAGATAGGCACCCCGATTGCCGTCGTCTAGGAGATCGAGCGCGCCCAGGTTTGAGCGCAGCCACCCGAACATCGCCTGGTGGCTGATCTCGGCTGGCTCGAAATGACGGGGGCGCCTTCGCTGCGCTCCAGGCTCGTAGGCAATGAACCGATAGGTGAGGAGTTCGTCGACAAAGCTTAGGACAGTGTTGCGGCTAGCGACCTTGTACGAGGTCATTAGGCTTGCCAAACGAACAGCCGTCAAACCCGATGACGCATCGAGGGGGTTGCGCTCCATGGCGAGCGCGTAGGCGGCCTGGGTCAACAGCCAGCGCTGCTGAGATGCCAGCAGCCGTGCAAGTCGCGGTCCAGCATCGAACAGTCCGCGCATCCGACCTGCATGAAATCGAACTGCCAGTATAAATTTCGGATCAGCAACAAGCTCTTCGGCACTTAACGGCATTTTGCTCCCGGATGCGTAGTCGACCGCCGCCGGCGGACCCTACCAAACGACCTCCGATCATCGCGCAACATTCGAAATCTCGAATAAATGAAACTTCGTCAAGTTCAGAAAGCACGGCAGCAGTTCCGGGAGTACTCTAACATATTCTTTTTTATTTTTCGCCCACCACGGAAGATCGTCAGTGGATACAACCTCACGGCGGCGGCTGTTGTGTTTCAATTCTGCTATGAGCCGGCCTCTTGCGCGGCCCGCCGCTCAAGTTCCAGCTTGTGCTCCCGATAGATGATGAACACTCCCGCGGCCACGACGATTGCAGTGCCCAACAGCATGCTGCCGCCGGGTATGTCACCGAAGACGAAATAGGCGACAATGCCCCCCATCACGATCGACGTATATTCGAACGGTGCGACCGTCGACACGTCGGCGTGACGATAGCTTTCCGTCAAGAGAATCTGCGCTACGCCGCCGCAAAAACCTGCAGCAATCAAGAAACATTGCGGCACGAGATCAAGGAGGTCCCAACCGAACGGCAGCGTCACGAGCGAGAAGACGGAGGCGGTGATCGAGAAGTAGAGAACGATCGTTGCGGTTTTTTCCTCTTCGACCAGCTTCCGAACCTGAATCATGGCCATGCCACCGAGAACGGAGGCGAGGAGCACCGCAATTGCGCCCGTCGCCTGTTCTGCCTCGACGCCGCCTTCGCGGAAAAGGGTCAGTTTCGGCCAGGAGACGATCGCAACACCAATGATGCCGACGAACACCGCGGTCCACCTGTACACACGCACGGTCTCGCCCAGAAACAGTGCCGCGAAGACGACCGCAACGAGCGGCGTCGCGTAGCCGAGCGCAATGGCCTCCGGCAAGGGCAGATGCAGCAACCCATAGAAGCCCAAGCCCATGGATATGATCCCAAGCGTGCCGCGCTTCAGGTGGCCAATCGGGTTCGCTGTATAGAATGCAGATCGCAATTGCCCACGATAGGCGAGATACGCCATGATAGGAAACAGCGCAAAAAAAGAACGACAGAAGGTCACCTGCCCTGGCTGGATATCGCTGCCGGCGAGTTTGATGAAGGTTTGCATTGCGAGAAAGACGACCACCGAGGCCACTTTGAACGCAATGCCCCTCATCGGATTTCCAAGAACCGACCGCATGTCCGAAACTCGTGCGAGGCTGTTTGAGAAGACGCGTCAGACTCGACGCAAGACAACTTTGGCAGTCGTTGCACCTGAAGAACAGACCTAAAATACCAAAAATGTGTTGGAGCCTTTGGTCACTCGAAATTTTCTCGGACTTTCGCGAGGGACGAACGCCGAGCAGAAGCATTTCGATCACCAGGTTTGTCCATTGTGCCGTTTCGCACGTGGAAACGAACCCGCCCAGATATGGCTACCAGTTGCAGTAGCCAAATCGTATATTCCCCGCAATTCGCTTTAAGTTTAGTTCAGACTTTAGTGTAATCATGCCTTCAATCGTGGCGGAGTGCCCACTCTACGCGCAAGACAATATCCGTTAAAGCTCTTCAGGGAAAACCATGCGTACAGATATCGGCCAGGTCATCAATCTGGCAGACTACCAACCCACCGACTTCGTTCTGGAACGCGTGGACCTTACGTTCGAGCTTGATCCCACGGAGACCAAAGTAGAATCGCGACTGATATTCCACCGTCGCGAAGGCGTCGATGGCACGGCACCGCTATTACTCGATGGGGATGAGCTTGCGCTATCCGGCCTGCTTTTCGATCAGGTGGAAATGCCGCCGGAACAATATACGGCAACACCTGAAAGCCTGACAATCCGCAACCTGCCTCCGTCGGAGCCCTTCGAACTGACGATCACCACGATCATCAATCCCGAAGCAAACACGCAACTGATGGGCCTCTATCGCACAGGCGGGATCTACTGCACGCAGTGCGAGGCCGAGGGCTTCCGTCGCATCACCTATTTCCCAGATCGCCCGGATGTGCTGGCGCCGTTTACCGTCAACATCATAGCCGACAAGGCAGCCAATCCGCTGCTTTTGTCGAACGGAAACTTTCTTGGCGGCGCAGGCTATGGTGAGGGCAAGCATTTTGCCGCATGGTTCGATCCGCATCCGAAACCGAGCTACCTCTTCGCCCTCGTCGCGGGCGACCTTGGTGTCATCGAGGATAGCTTCACCACTATGAACGGTCGCGAGGTCGCGCTCAAGATCTACGTCGAGCACGGCAAGGAGCCTCGTGCTGCCTATGCGATGGACGCGCTGAAGCGCTCGATGAAATGGGACGAAGAAGTCTTCGGCCGCGAATACGACCTCGATATCTTCATGATCGTTGCCGTCTCCGATTTCAACATGGGGGCGATGGAGAACAAGGGGCTGAACGTCTTCAACGACAAATACGTCCTTGCCGATCCCGAAACGGCTACCGACGCGGACTACGCCAATATTGAAGCGATCATTGCCCACGAATATTTCCACAATTGGACCGGCAACCGCATCACATGCCGCGACTGGTTCCAGCTTTGCCTGAAGGAAGGCCTGACGGTTTATCGCGACCACGAGTTTTCGGCCGACCAGCGATCGCGCCCGGTCAAGCGCATCGCCGAGGTTCGGCACCTGAAGTCGGAACAGTTCCCGGAAGACGGCGGCCCGTTGGCCCATCCTGTGCGCCCAACGAAATATCGCGAAATCAATAACTTCTACACGACGACGGTCTACGAAAAGGGTAGCGAAGTCACCCGCATGATCGCGACCCTGCTTGGCAAGGAAACCTTCAAGAAGGGCATGGACCTCTACTTCGATCGGCATGACGGGCAAGCTGTCACGATCGAGGATTTCATCAAGTGCTTCGAGGATATCAGCGGACGTGATCTTGCAAAGTTTTCACTCTGGTACCATCAAGCCGGCACGCCGCTTGTCACCGCTTCCGGCACATACGATGCAGGCGCGAAGACGTTCAGCCTCTCGCTCGAACAGATGATTCCTGCAACACCGGGCCAGACCGAAAAGCTGCCAATGCATATTCCGCTAAGCCTAGCGCTTTTCGCCGAGGACGGCGCTGCCTTTGCCCCCACCTCCGTTGACGGCGCCGAGTATAGCGGCAGCGTGCTGCACCTGACTGATCGTGCCCAGACAGCTGTGTTTCACGGTATCGCATCGCGCCCGGTCGTTTCGATCAATCGCAGCTTCTCCGCGCCGATCAACCTCCACTTCGACCAGATGCCAGCTGATTTGGCCTTGTTGGCACGCCACGAGAGTGATCACTTCGCTCGCTGGCAAGCCTTTACCGATCTGGCACTTCCCAACTTGTTGACTGCCGCGCGTGACGCACGCGAGGATAGGCCGGTGGTCGTCGAACAGACATTTGTAGACACACTTCTTGCGGCTGCCGCCGACGAGAGCCTTGAACCTGCCTTCCGAGCGCAGGCGCTGGCATTGCCAAGTGAATCCGATATTGCCCGCGAACTCGGAGGAAACAACGATCCGGATGCGATTCATGCAGGACGCCAGGCCGTGATCACGCAGATCGCAGATGCCGGCAAGGACGTCTTCAGCTCGCTTTATGAATCCATGACCACGCCGTCATCTTTCACCGCGGATGCAGCGAGCGCCGGGCGTCGCGCTCTGCGCAATGCAGCCCTCACCTATCTTTCCTATGCCGAGAACTCTCCGACGCGCGCCAAGAACGCATTCAATGCGGCCAACAACATGACCGACCTGCTGCATGCGCTGACGATCCTCGCTCACCGCTTTCCGGACAGCGAAGACGCAAGCGAGGCGCTGTCGACCTTCCGCGAGCGTTTCGCCGAAAATCCCCTAGTTGTTGACAAGTGGTTTTCTGTTCAGGCGGCTATACCGGGAACCGGCACGCTCGACCGCGTACAGAATCTGATGGCGCATCCGCTTTTCAAGCGGACAAACCCAAATCGAGTTCGCGCCCTCGTGGGCACATTCGTCTTCACCAATCCCACGGGATTCGGTCGTGCCGACGGAGAAGGCTATCGCTTCCTCGCCCGCGAGATTCTGGATATCGATCGCCGCAACCCTCAGCTTGCCGCGCGCATTCTCACGTCCATGCGTTCCTGGCGCTCGCTGGAGCCGATACGAGCCGACCATGCACGCTCAGCCCTGTTGGGGATCGAGCGGACACAGGGTCTCTCAACCGACGTGCGCGACATCGTTGAGCGTACGCTCAAGGGATGATTTGCCGCGTCACGCCGCTGCACCCACTGCAGCAGCGTGACGCGCGCCAAAGAAAAATCAGCATCTAGAATCGGTTAACAGATTTTTACCTTTTCCTCTGGACAAGGCGAATCACCGGTGATTCATTGGGTTAGGTTCGGGCGAGCGGCGCAGCGAATCACACGAGGGGTCAAGGCTAAAGAGATGATGAACGTGCGGCGGGCAACCGTGGCCGGCGGACGGCTGCGTGTCGACTTCGACGGCCTCCGGGCCTGGCGTGATACCTTCTCAGACAAGGCAGGTGGCGTTGTTCCATCGCCCGCCCGCCGACTTTCCCATGTTGAAGGCATCCTCAAGCGGATCATCCCGATATTGATCATCGCTTTCCTTATGGTTGTGGCGACATCGCGTATTTTTGGGATGGTAGCCGAATACGGACGGACAGAGGCTGCCGCCAGGCATTCGACCGCTCTTGCCGCTGCAACCGCCGCTGCAGCCTTTGCTGACGCCGACCAGGTATTCGAGACCGGCGACGACATTCAGGCGCAAGCACGGCTCGCACGTTTTCTGCCGCAGGATCGCCTGGACGATGATGCATTCGTTCTGCTCGTTCAGCCAAGCGGCAAGGTTTTTGCGGCTACCGCCGCAGGATCGTCCTACATTGGCGCGGGCGTCGGTGAATTCTTTTCGGAAATTTCCACAATCCGTCGCTTCGGTGATCGTGCCGGCGTCATCGAAACGACCATCAGCGGTCGTCCGCACTATGCCGAGATCACACTCATAGGCGGTTCTGGCGGCTACATCGTTGCTGCAACCTCGCTCGAGCGGATCGGCGAACTTTGGCGGGAAGAGGTGACGCTGAACGTCACTTTGTTTGCCGGCATTTCCTCGATTTTGCTCGTTATCCTCTACGCCTATTATATGCAGGTCCGGCGCGCTCGCGACGCGGACGATATCTTCCTCGAGTCCAATCTGCGCGTCGAAACCGCGCTTTCGCGCGGACGCTGCGGGCTGTGGGATTTCGACTTCGACAGCCGCGAGTTCTTCTGGTCCCGTTCCATGTACGACATGCTCGGGCTTCCTGCTTCTGACCGCACCATGTGCTTCGGCGATGCAGCGCGGCTGATGCATCCGGATGACGGCGGCATCTACGAGATCGCGCGGTCGGTTGCGCGGGGAGATGCCGGTCAGGTTGACCAGATTTTTCGCATGCGCCATGCCAGCGGCCACTACGTCTGGATGCGCGCCCGAGCGCAGGTCATTCGCACCAACTCCGGGCGTGTTCACCTGATCGGCATCGCAATGGACGTGACCGAACAGCACCGCCTCGCCCAGCGCTACGCCGAAGCCGACCAGCGACTGGCAGATGCCATCGAGTGCACGTCGGAGGCCTTCGTACTCTGGGACAAGAATGATCGGCTTGTCATGTGCAACGCCCATTTTCAGCAAGCCTACCGCCTTCCCGACAGCGTTCTCGTTCCAGGCACCGAGCGCGCCATGGTCACTGCCGCAGCTGCCCGCCCCGTCATCGAACGTCGTATCGCGGATGCCGACGGCTCCGGCTACTCACGCACGACTGAAGTTCAACTCGCCGATGAACGCTGGCTGCAGATCAACGAACGCCGCACCCGCGATGGTGGCATGGTTTCGGTGGGGACCGACATCACTCTGCTCAAGCGGAACCAGGAGCGGCTGCGTGATTCCGAACGCCGTCTGATGGCGACGATCGGCGATCTCTCGGCTTCTCGGCAGACGCTGGAAAGCCAGAAGTCAGCACTTTCGATCGCGAATTCCAATTACCTAGCGGAAAAGGAACGGGCCGAGGCGGCCAACAAGGCGAAGTCGGAATTTCTCGCCAACATGTCGCATGAATTGCGGACGCCACTCAACGCTATCCTCGGCTTCTCGGAAATCCTGCAGGACCAGATGTTCGGTCCTCTGGGATCGGCCAAATACGACGAATATTCACGCGACATCCACGACAGCGGCAAGCACCTGCTGAACGTCATCAACGACATTCTCGATATGTCAAAGATCGAAGCAGGCCACATGAGGCTCGAATGCGAGACGGTCGATCTTGCGCCGCTGATCGAAGAAAGCTTGCGTTTCACAGCCATTCCCGCCGCGCAAAAGAACATTGTCATCGAACAGCGCATCTGCGAGGGCATGAAGCTCTCAGCGGATCGCCGCGCCATGAAGCAGATCCTGCTGAACCTCTTGTCCAATGCCGTGAAATTCACCGATGAGGGCGGTCGTATCGCCGTGCGCACTCGCCATACCGAAGGTGCGGTTATACTGACTATTGCAGACACCGGCATCGGCATTTCTCGTGCGGCGCTCCGCAAGATCGGCCAGCCGTTCGAGCAGGTGCAAAGTCAGTATGCAAAAAGCAAGGGAGGCTCCGGCCTTGGTCTTGCGATCTCGCGTTCGTTGACCACCCTTCACGGTGGAAACATGAAAATCCGATCGCGCGAGGCAGTTGGCACCATCATATCGCTACGCATCCCGAGCGCGTCCCTCTAGGGCTTCACCGTCGCCTGGAATACCTTGCGTACAGCCTTCGAGAGACGCTTGATCTCGCTGTCGAGGGTCTTGATGTCAGGGCAATCGCCGGCTCGGCAGACGAGATCGATCAGGCCCGCCGGGGCCTCCTTCGGATCGAACACGCCGTCGATGCAGAGGCGGATCAGTTGCGAAAGCTCGGTATACTGAGAGAGCGCTTCGATGCAGAGATCGAGATCGGCGGCGACCATCAACTTGTCACCCAGGAGCCTTAGCGCATCGCCGGTATTCAACGCGTTGACCGAGGCGTCTATGCCCTTTGCCGGCGCGATCAGCGCCAAGTATTGCGCGATGAATTCGATATCGACGAGGCCGCCGGGGATCAGCTTCAAATCCCAGAGACTCGCCGGCGGCTTCTCGTTGTCGATCAGCTCACGCATTTCGGCCACGTCGTGCGCGATCTTGCTGACCTCGCGCTTTTCCGACAGGGCCTGACCGATAACCCGCTCGGTCTTTTCGATCAGGTCTTGGTCCCCGCATATCAACCGGGCGCGGCTGAGCGCCATATGTTCCCAGGTCCAGGCATCCTCGCGTTGATACTTCTCGAACGAGCTGATGCGGGTGGCTACGGGGCCCTTGTTGCCCGACGGGCGCAGGCGCATGTCCACCTCGTACAGCACTCCTTCTGCTGTCGGCGCGGAGAGAGCTGCAATCAGCCGCTGCGTGATGCGGGTAAAGTAGCGCGTCGCATCGAGCGGCTTCGCTCCATCTGATTCCGAAACAGCATCGTCGTAGTCATAGAGAATGATGAGATCGATATCGGACCCTGCTGTCAGCTCGAAGCTACCTAACTTGCCCATGCCTGCGACGGCTATTCGGCCGCCAGGGAGATCGCCATGCGCGGCGCGTATCTCCTGGATAACCGCATTGAGCGCCGCCTCGACGATGAGGTCGGCAAGGTGGGTAAAGGCGCGTGCTGCCATTGCGCCGTTGATCGTGCCGGTCAGCAGTCGAATGCCGATCAGGAAGCGTTGCTCCGCGGCAAAAATCCGAAGGCGATCGAGCAGTTCTTCATAGTATCTCGCCTGCGTAAGCGAACCCGTCAGTCGTTCGGCAAGGTACTCGCGTGTTGGCAGCTGGGCCATAAGACCCGGATCGAGCATCCCGTCGAACACATGCGGCCTTGCGGCAATCACCTCCGCGAGCTTGGGCGCAGACGACATGATGTTGACGATAAGCGAGAGCAGCGCCGGATTGCTGCCCAGGAGGGAGAAAAGCTGGATGCCAGCCGGCAGGCCGGAAAGAAAACTGTCGAAGCGCAGGATGGCCTCGTCGGCGCGCTTGCTCTCGCCGAACACCCGCAACAGCTCCGGTGTCAACTCCGTCAGGCGCTCCCGGGCCTCGACCGACTGCGTCGCCCTGTAGCGCCCGTAGTGCCAGGTCCGAATGACACGCGAAATATCCGAGGGTCGTTCAAAACCCAAATTTCGGAGCGTGTTGAGCGTATCGGGATCGTCTCCTTGCCCTGTAAAAACGAGATTGCCGGTTCCGGTCGAAAGCTTGGTCTCCTGCTCGAACAAACGCGCGTAGCGCCGCTCGACCGATCTGAAAACCTCAACCAGTCTTTCTGCGAAAGTCGGCGTATCACTGAAACCCATCATGAAGGCGATTCGCTTCAGATCCGCCTCTGTCTCGGGTAGAAGATGGGTCTGTTCGTCGCGAACCATTTGAATGCGGTGCTCGACGTCGCGAAGAAACCAGTAGGCTTCCGTGAGTTCTTCGCGCGTGTCTTCATCGATCCAGTTGGCCCTAGTCAGTTCGGCCAGCGTTTCCTCCGTTCCGCGGCACCGCAAGGAGGGCATGCGCCCGCCGGCTATCAGCTGCTGCGTTTGGACGAAGAATTCAATCTCACGGATGCCGCCACGCCCGAGCTTGACGTTGTGGCCCTTGACGGCAATTGCACCGTATCCCTTGTGGGCGTGAATCTGCCGCTTGATGGAGTGAATATCGGCAATCGCCGCATAGTCGAGGTACTTCCGAAACACGAAGGGCGCCAGCCCGCGCAAAAAAGACTCACCCGCTTCCAGGTCACCAGCGACAGCCCGCGCCTTGATGAATGCTGCCCGCTCCCAGTTCTGCCCCCTTCCCTCGTAGTAGATCATTGCCGCGTCGACGGGAATGGCAAGCGGGGTGGATCCGGGATCCGGCCGCAGCCGCAGATCGGTGCGGAATACATACCCGTCGGCCGTTCGCTCCTGCATGATTCGAACAAGGCGACGCATCATCCTCGGGAAAATCTCTATCGCATCGTCCGGGTCAGGCACGATCCCCGCCTCCTGGTCGAAGAACACCACAAGATCGATGTCGGAAGAGTAATTGAGCTCGGACGCACCGAGTTTGCCCATGCCTAGGACTATCAGACCGGAGCCGGCGCTCGGCTCCGCGATGTCCTTCAACCTTACCTTTCCGCCCTCATGAGCAGCAGACAAAAGGTGGTTGATCGCAGCGCCAACAGAGGCTTCGGCGAGCCGGCTCAGCCAAGCCGTGGTCATGCGGCCGTCGAAGATGCGACCGAGGTCTGCGAGCGCCACGAGAAATGCGACCTTCCGCTTGATGGTACGCAGTTGGCTCATCACCTCGTTCTCGCTCGGCGTCCTGCCATCGGCTGTCGGCCGCCAGCAATCGTGTGCCTCTGCGATCAGCGCTTCGATCTGAGGTTCGAGCGGCTCCGAAATCGCGGCCGCAAGAACGGCAGTGTCAATGTTCGCAATGTCCCGCAGGTACGGCGACAACGTAAGGGCGGCGGTGATGAAATCCCGAAGCGCTCCCTCCGTTTTCAGCATCTCGGCAACGGCCGGTTCCGCCTTGCCGGCCTTCTGAAGATCGGCCTGCGTCAACTTCAACTCTGCCTTGCTCAGCGGCTTGAGCATTCCCTCGGCCACAGAGCCAAGGCTATGCCCGGCGTCGACGTTCGTCCGCATGCAGCCTCCCTGGCAAGCAACAACGAAAAAGCCGGGGAGAGAATCAGCAACTTCCGGCAACTGCCGTCTAAGGTAGGGTTTGTGCTCGCATTGGCCAATATCCAATTCGATCAAACACGTGCGAGCGCTGTCTGCGCGAGCGAGCCGCTATTTCGCTGGAAAGATCATGCTCACCGTCAGACCACGGTTTTTCGCACTGCCCTGTTCGCTGTCAGAGAGGCTCAGTCTGCCCCCGTGCAGTTCCATGACGGCTTCGACCAGCGAAAGACCAAGACCGGTTCCCGGCTTTGAGCGACTTTCGTCAAGCCGCACGAACCGCTTCAGCACGTCCTCACGCCGCTCGATCGGGACGCCGGGACCGCGATCGGCAACCGAAAGGCAGATGCCGTCGGCGCGGCGCAGGAGCTTCAGCGAAATCTCGCCCCCGTCCATGTCCGACGAATACTTGATCGCATTGTCGATGAGATTGAAAATCGCCTGCCCGATCAGTTCGCGATTGCCTTGCACGAAGATGCCGGGCTCGATTGACGAGGTCAGAGGAAGTCCCGCCTCCTCCGCCACGGGCTCGTAGAGTTCCGCGCTGTCGGCGACGATCGCGGACAAGTCGATCGCCGACATTTCAGCGGCGACGGAGCCAGCTTCCACGCGAGAAATCATAAGCAGCGCGTTGAAGGTGCGGATCAGCTGGTCGGATTCGGAGATGATCCCCTCCAGCGCTCCTTTGCGCACTTCAGGATCAGCGGTGTCCAGCGCGTCAGCGGCCTTGTTGCGCAGCCGGGTCAGCGGCGTCTTCAGATCATGCGCGATATTGTCCGAAACCTGTCTAAGGCCTTCATTCAGCTTTTCTATGCGGCCGAGCATGGTGTTGAGCGAGACGGAGAGGCGATCGAACTCATCCCCGGATCCGCCCACCGGAAGGCGCTGGGAAAGATCGCCGGCCATGATCTTCTTGCTCGCATCCGACATCCGGTCGATCCGTTTCAGCGCATTTCGACCGATGCCGAACCAGATGACGATGGCGCCCAGCCCCATGATCGCGAGCGCGATCATCAGCGCTTGCCGGACGAGCACACGAAATGCCTCGGGCTCGCCCAGGTCGCGACCGATCAATAAGCGAAGGCCGTTGTCCAGAACGAAAACATTGGCGACGGCCATATGCCGTCGGCTGGCGCCGCTTTCGGCATAGCGCTGGTACGTGAACGGCTCGGATGTCCACCCCTCCTCGTCCAGAACACCCGGCTGCACGGAGGCGACATTACCGGCCAGGATATCGCCTGACGGCCCCGCGACAATATAGAGATTGGCACCCGGCTGGCGTGCACGGCGCTCCATGGTGCGCAACAGGAGATTCATGCCTCCTGTGTCATAGGCGCGCTGAACCTGATCCACCTCCTGTTGTACAGCCTCGCGTATCTGGCTGGTCAACAGTCGTTCGGACATTGCCGTCACATAGAAGACAAGCGTTGCCGCGCAGATGGCAAAGAGCAAAATGTAAAGTGCCGAAAGGCGGACTGCAGTAGACTTGAAGAGAAACCAGAAACGGTTCATCCCTCGTCCTTGATCATGTAGCCGGCGCCACGGATCGTTTTGAGCAGCGGTTGGCTGACGTCCGTTTCGATCTTGGACCGCAGCCGCGAGACATGGACGTCGATGACGTTGGTCTGCGGGTCGAAATGATAATCCCAGACATTCTCAAGCAACATCGTCCGGGTCACCACCTGTCCCGCATTCTTCATCAAATATTCCAGAAGGCGGAACTCGCGCGGTTGCAGCGCAATTTCCTTCCCGCCCCGGCGAACCTCGTGGGCAAGCCGGTCAAGTTCGAGATCGCCGACGCGATAGACGACGTCCTGGTCCGGCGTACCCTTGCGACGTCCGAGAACTTCCACGCGCGCCAGAAGCTCGCTGAAGGCGTAGGGCTTCGGCAAATAGTCGTCGCCGCCGGCCCTGAGGCCGGTAACACGGTCGTCTACCTGGCCGAGCGCGGAAAGAATGAGAACGGGTGTATGAATGCCCTTGCGTCGCAGTTCGCTGATGACGGAGAGGCCGTCGCGACGCGGCAGCATACGGTCGATGATGATGACGTCGTAAGTGTTTTCCGAGCCCATGAAGAGCCCGCTTTCGCCATCGCTGGCGTGATCCGCAATGATACCGGCCTCACGAAAAGCCTTCGTCAGGTAAACCGCCGCTTCCAGATCGTCTTCGATAACGAGAATCTTCATGTGGCCGACATTACCCGCCGGATGCGTTTCGGCAAGGCTCAAAGCTGCTTCCTGCTGCACAGAGGTCATTGCGATCACTCACGATACATTGGCGATAAGGAGCCGCGCCATGCGGCGCGGCTCCCTTTTTCTTGTGCGGCTGAACTGGGAATTAGCCCTGGCCGTTGATCGGAAGCGCAACGAAACGGCTGCCGTCCTTCGATTGGATCTGGAAGAGCGCACGGGTGCGGCCATCTTTCTTGGCCTGATTGATGACCTTGACGACTTCTTCCGAGCTGGAGACTTCCTGGTTGTTTACCGAGGTGATCTTTTCGCCTTCCTTTATGCCCTTGTCGGCTGCGTCCGAATCCGGGTCGATGCCGGTGATCTGGATACCCTTGCCATCGTCGGAAGGGCTGACCGTCAGACCGAGATCTGCCAGCGCCTTGTCGGTAGCCGGAGCCTGTGCATCCGGTGCCTGGTCGCCATCATCAGCCAAGGCATCCTTCTGCTCTGCCGGCAGCGTTCCTAGCTCGACAGTCAGAGGCTGAGCCTTGCCCGAACGCCAGATCGACAGCTCGACTTTCTTGCCGGGGGTCATCGCGCCGATACGGCGGCTCAGGTCGCGGGCGTCCTTTACGGTTTCGCCGTTGACGGCGGTGACGACATCGCCGGCTTTCATGCCAGCCTTTTCACCCGGGGTGCCGGCTTGTGCGGAGACGACCAATGCCCCGCTTGCCTCGGAAAGACCAAGCGAGTCCGCGATGTCCTTGGTGACCGGCTGGATCTGGACGCCGAGGTAGCCGCGAGACACCTGTCCGTCCTTCATCAGGTCGGCAACCACATCCTTCGCGGTCGAGGCAGGGATAGCGAAGGCGATACCGACGCTACCGCCGGACGGCGAGAAGATCGCGGTGTTGATGCCAACGACTTCGCCGTTGAGGTTGAACGTCGGACCACCGGAGTTGCCGCGGTTCACCGCAGCATCGACCTGCAGATAGTCGTCATAAGGACCGGAGCCGATGTCGCGGCCACGAGCCGAGACAATGCCGGCAGTCACAGTACCGCCGAGACCGAAGGGATTGCCGACCGCAACAACCCAGTCACCAACGCGCACGTTGTTGTCGTCCGCCCAGTTGACGTAGGTGAACTTGCGGCCCTTGCCGTCAACCTTGAGAACAGCGAGGTCCGTGCGCGGATCCTTGCCGATCAGCTTGGCATCGAGTTCTGTGCCGTCGTTCATGACTGCAACGAATGCCGCTCCATCGGAAACGACGTGGTTGTTGGTGACAATGTAGCCGTCATCGGAGATGAAGAATCCGGAGCCCTGGGCGACCGGGCGCAAACGGCCCTTGCCATCCTGCGGACCATGGTTGCCCTGCGGGCCGCGGCGACCCTGCTGGCCGTTCGGCCCCTGCTCGCCGAACTGACGGAAGAATGGCTTGAGAGCATCCGGCAGGTCATCGAAGCCGCGACCGTTGAAGTCGAACGAGAAGCCGTTGCCGGAGTCGTCGTTGGAAACCGGCTTGATGCGGTTTTCAACGCGCACCGACACGACCGCCGGCGATACTGCGTCTACGACATTGGCGAAGCTCGGAACCGAGGGAGCCTGAACCTTGACGGCGTCAGCATAGGAACGGGTGATCTCGAGGGGAATACCTGTCGCGAGCACCGCAGCGGCGAGGCCTGCGACAGTCGAAGCCTTCAGCGCGGTACTCAGCGACGGCGTTTTGATATTCTTAAACATGTGGGGTGTTCCTCTCTTCACATCTACAGGATCATCAGTCACCGGATCGGTGGATGAACGGAGATATAGGACGGCGCACCTTACTGCGAACTGTCCGCACGATGAAAAATTCGTAATGTGCGTAATACAGCCGGTAGTATCCACAAGGGAACGCAGGCGGACCGCTCCGCCCTCGACTATACCACCTGAAATAGGTAAGCGTTGGGTTCGCTACCTGATTGGGGAGAACCATGAGCCATGCAAACACGGCGGAGGATTTTGCGCCCGACACGGCCGCACTCGCCGCTGTTATCCTCGGTGTAACGGCTTTCGCGGTTGCCCAGGGACTAACCTACCCGTTGATTTCTCTGGTACTCGAGCATCGAGACGTTACTGCGAGCCTCATCGGGTTCAATGCCGGATGCTTTGCCGCAGGTTTGGCCGCCGCGACGTTCGCCATTGGCTGGCTCTCACGCAGGGTCCGCGGTGACCGGCTGATCGTCGCTGGCTTGATCGGCTGCGCGCTGAGCCTCGCCACGTTCGCCACATTCGACATTTTCTGGGTTTGGTGCGTCGCCCGCTTTTTCTTGGGCATCTTTGTCAGCGTAATCTTCATGCTAAGCGAAGCATGGCTCAATACCGCTTGCCCGGATCGGCTCCGCGGTCGGGTCTCCGGTCTCTACGGTGCAGGCATATGCAGTGGCTTTGCCGCTGGCCCGCTCGCGATCCCGATCTTCGGGACAGAGGAAGGCTTTGCCTTTGCTTTCCTGGCGATCTACGTCGCCTGCGTCGCGCTTTTGACCGTGATTCTCAGTCGAAGAGCACGAACACTGCCGCAGCAGGCTGTGTCAGGCGCGCTGTTCAAGTTCATCAAGAGCGCACCGGTCCTTACCTGCATGGTGGTCGCGTTTGCGTTTGCGGATATCGCCGCTGTCTCGGCCATGCCGGTCTATTTCATCCGACTCGGCTACTCCCAGGCGTTTGCGGCGATCAGCGTGACGATCCTTGCGCTGCCGACGGCTTTGGCTCAGCCGATCGTCGGATGGTTCCTTGACCATACGTCGCGGTCTGGCGTGTCGATCTGCTCGGGCCTTCTTGCAGGACTGAGCTTCATCGCAATCCCGTTCCTTGAATCTCAAGCGGCCATTCTCGTCGCGTTCGGCGTCCTGGGGGCAGCAAGCTTTTCGCTCTACACCTGCGCACTGACGATCCTTGGCGAACGCTATACTGGCGACATGCTGGTGGCCGGAAGCGCAGCATTTGCGCTCGCCTACGCGGCAGGAAGCGCAGCCGGGTCAACAGCAGTCGGCGCCGTCATGGATACCTACTCCCTGTCCGCCGGCCCGGTCATGGCCGGCAGCGTGGTGTTGGCGCTGACCACCGTTCTGATGGTCGTCTTTTCCCGGCAGCGGCGCCTCAGTGAATAAGACGCAGCGGCGCCATCACTTCTCGAGGATATCGCGCAACCGGGCCTGCTCGTCTGCTGTCAGCTTGGAGCCCGTCGGGCGTCCGGCTCGACGGCGTGCGAAGACGGCTAGCGAAATACCACCGGCAACGACCAGCAACAACGGCGCCCCCCATAGGAGGAGCGTCTTGGATTCCAGGCGCGGTTTCAGGAGAACGAACTCGCCGTAGCGCGAAACAATGTAGCCCACCACCTGCTCGTCGCTATCGCCATCGGTGATTCGCTCCCGCACAAGCAGACGCAGATCCTTGGCAAGATCCGCGTTGGAATCGTCGATGGATTGGTTCTGGCAAACCATGCACCGCAGTTCCGCCGAAATCGCCCGAGCACGCGCCTCCAGCTTCGGGTCCGCGAGGACCTCGTCCGGATTGACCGCAAAGCTCGGCGCAGCGGCAAGGAGGACCGCAATGACGATGAGGAGGCGTGCCATCATTCCGCCGGCTCCATGGTCGGAAGCGCGAGCTTGGCTTTCCGGCGCGGTGCCCCGACGCGCAGGCGGCGATCGCTGAGGGAAACGAAACCACCGAGCGCCATCATGACCGCTCCGCCCCATATGCACAGGATGAACGGCTTCCACCATATCCGCACGACGATGCCGCCGTCGTTGGTCGGGTCGCCGAGCGAGACGTAGAGTTGGCTCAGGCCGAAAGTCAGGATGCCGGCTTCGGTCGTCGGCATCTGGCGCGCCGTGTAGATCCGCTTGGAGGACCAGACCTCGGCAACTTCGACGCCGCCCCTGCCAATGCTGAAATGCGCGCGCTCCTCGCTGTAGTTAGGCCCCGTCGCCGGCTGGGTGCCGTCGAAACGCAAAGTATAGCCGCCAGCCTCGGTGGTCTGTCCCAGCTTCATTTCACTGACGTGTTCGGTTTCGAAGGTGGTGACCGCAACGATACCGAGCACAGCGACCCCAAGGCCCGCATGTGCCAAGGCCGTGCCGAAGGCCGAGCGCGGGAGGCCCACCAGGCGCCGCCACGCGACGTTGACGGCAACTTTGCCCACGCCCGCGCGATACCAGAGGTCGGCGATTGCGCCGAGCACGAGGAAAAGTCCGCCGGCAAGGCCGAATACAGCCAGCACCGGACCGCCATGCTCAACGTAGAAGAACACGATCGCCGCCACAAACGAAAGGCCGGCGACGAGATAGAGCCGCTGCAAAACGGCGAGCAGATCGCCGCGCTTCCAGGCAAGCAGCGGTCCGAAGGGAACAATTGCGAGCAATGGTGCCATCAGTAGCCCAAAGGTCATGTTGAAGAACGGCGGCCCGACAGAGATCTTGTCGCCGGTCAGGGTCTCCAGCAACAGAGGGTAGAGCGTACCGGTCAGCACCGTACCGCAGGCGACGGTCAGGATCAGATTGTTGAGCACGAGCGCGCCCTCGCGCGAAATCGGCGCGAACAAGCCCCCGGCGGTCAACCGCGGAGCACGGAATGCAAACAGAGACAGAGCACCCCCGATGAAAATCAGCAGAATGCAGAGGATGAAAACGCCGCGCGACGGATCGCTGGCGAACGCGTGAACGGAGGTCAGGACCCCGGAACGCACGAGGAATGTCCCCATCAATGACAGGGAGAATGTCAGGATCGCGAGCAGCACCGTCCAGATCTTCAGCGCCTCGCGCTTTTCCATGACCAACGCAGAGTGCAGCAGCGCGGTTCCCGCAAGCCAAGGCATGAATGAAGCGTTTTCGACTGGATCCCAGAACCACCAACCGCCCCATCCGAGTTCGTAATAGGCCCAATAGGAACCCATCGCGATGCCCAGCGTCAGGAACGTCCACGCAGCAAGAGCCCATGGGCGTACCCAGCGCGCCCAGGCGGCATCAATGCGCCCCTCGATCAGAGCGGCGACCGCGAATGAAAAGCAGATGGAGAACCCAACGTAGCCGAGGTAGAGCAGCGGCGGATGGATGGCGAGACCGATATCCTGCAGAACCGGATTGAGATCCTTGCCTTCCGCCGGCGCCGGGTCGAGGCGTGTAAACGGATTGGAAGTCAGGAGGATAAACAGCGTGAAGGCAATTGAAATACAGGCCTGCACCGAAAGGACGTTGGCTTTCAGCGCATCCGGCAAATTGCGGCCAAAAGCTGCAACCAAGGCACTGAACAGCGTCAGGATCAGCAGCCACAGCAGCATCGAGCCCTCGTGGTTGCCCCAGACACCAGAGTATTTGTAGAGCAACGGTACCAGCGAGTGCGAATTCTCCCAGACATTCTTAACCGAAAAGTCCGAGACGACATGGGCGTAGGTAAGGACGCCGAACGAGACGGCGACAAGCGCGAACATGAGCAGTGAGCCCACCGGCGCAACATCCATCATGGCCTGATCACGGCGTCGCGCGCCGATGAGAGGCACAAAGGACACGATGATCGCCGTCGCAAGCGCGAGAATGAGAGCATAGTGGCCGAGCTCGATGATCATTGTGCCGCCTCCCCTTCTTTCCACAAACCCTGCGCCTTCAGCCTGTCGGCAACTTCCTTGGGCATGTATTTCTCATCGTGCTTGGCAAGCACGGTGTCTGCGGTGAAGACATCGCTGCCAGCCTCGAAGCGTCCTTCCGTCACCACCCCCTGGCCCTCACGGAAGAGGTCCGGGAGAATGCCGGTATATCGGACCCTGACGAGACCCCCGGCCGCATCGGTCACCGCAAACTGCACCGTCGAGCCATTGCCTCGCACGACGCTCCCATCGCCGACGAGCCCGCCGAGCCGGATCCGCGTTCCTGGCGGCACGGGATTGTTGGCAAGATCGGCCGGCATGTAGAAATATGCAACCGACTGGCTAAACGCGAACATCACAAGCAGAACGGCGACGATGATGAAGCTCATCCCGCCACCGATCACTGCCAGGCGTTTCTGCTTGCGAGTCATTCGGGCAATCCTTCCGTCGCAATGCCAAGTTCCCGCGCCAGCGCCAGCAACTGCTTGCCTTGCTCCCCATCCGCCGGAAAGGCGGCGAGCCCGCGTTTCAAGGCGCTGGCCGCACGCCCCTTATCGTCCAACACCGCATAGGAACGAACGAGCCGCAGCCAGCCTTGGAGATCGTTCGGGTTCTCGGCCAGCTTGCCATCCAGGCTTTTCACCATGCCCTGGATCATCTGCTGTCTATCGTCGGAGTTCATTGCGTCTGCCGCCGCGACGTCGGCCTGCGTCGGATTTCCGGGCGCCTTGGCATCGACGGTATCGTTTGCCGGCGCACCGCCGTTCGCGGCTATGTGCTGGTTGACGAGAGGCATCCATGGCGCATCGGCGGGCGACTGCCTGGCGAGGGCTTCGAAGGCCCCACGCGCCTCGTCCGCCTTGCCCGCTTGCTCCAGGCCGAGAGCGATGTAGAATCGGGCACGCGGATTTTCGGGTTCCAGTTGCAGCGATTGATCGAGCACCTTGCGGGTATCCTCTGTCACCGTACCGTTCGAAACCGCCATCATGGTCTCGGCCAGGCCGTCAAGACGCGCCGGGCTCGGCCCAAGCAGACGGATGGCGTTGCGATAAGCGGTCTCCGCTTCGGTAACCCTCATGCTGCCAAGATATATCGGTCCTAGAACGTCCCATCCTTTGCCATCTTCGGGATTTTGCGCCAGATGCCGCTCGGCCTTGGCGATCAGCATCGCCATGTCATTGCCGGGGTTCTGTAGCCGCGCTTCCAGGGGCTGCGATGGCAGATCGGGTCTGCCCATGGCCGTGTACAGACAGAGTCCTATCATCGGCAGCAACAACAGGATAAAAGCTTCGGAAAAGCGATGGTGACGCGGTGCCGTGCCGCGCGGCGCGGTCTCCGGACCCGAAACCGCAATCAGCCGGCGGCCAATTTCGGCACGAGCATAATCAGCTTCGTCCGCCGATATCAGTCCTCCGGCGAGGTCCTTGTCGAGTTCGCCGAGCTGGTCTCGGTAGACCGCCATCTCGCCCGCACGCATATCCTCGCTCGCCCTCGCGCCGCGCAAGAGCGGGTAAAGCAGAACGGCGGCAACAACGGCCGTCAGAGTGGCCACTAAAATCCAGAATAACATAGGCGCCAAATACTCGAAGCGGGGCCGCATTCCAACAAGCAAAGCCGTGATGACGCTTATTTGAGGCGTTTGGCCGCAATAATCCCAAAGATCATCCACGACCGTTCCGGAATGCCCTAGCCGAGCGGCGACCAGCTACCATTGTCGTTGCGGCAGGCCGACCCGCGGGCGACCGTCTCACGGCCATCGACAGTCACACGATGAGTGTACTGGCGGCAATTCTGTGAACCAACCTGGTAGGGGGCTGCCGCGACCACTTTTCCGCTGACGTTTCGACCGCTCCAGACGACAGGTTGCCCGACTGCAGCTCCTTCGAGTGCGCGATATTCGGCTTCAAGCGCACGCTGCCGATCGCTGTCGCTAAGCGTCACACCACTGCGACCGACGATGCCGCCGTCCAGTGCTGCTATGAAAGCAGCGGATGCAGGTGGCTTTCGGGAGAAAAGGCCGCCGGAACCCTCGTTTTTCGCCGTCTGGCACCCGGACAGCGCCGCTACGAGAAGCAGGGAGGAAACGATCATGCCTTGCGAACGTAGCATCATTCAGCCGAACCAGAATCAGGTGTCAATACGCCGCCACGAGAACACCGCGCCGTGCCGGCATCAAGGCAAAGCATGCTATGCAGGCGCCTATCTCTTTGTGACATCAAGCAGTTCCTCACGCAACATCCTTTGTAATGCCGGGCAGAATAAGGCGAGCCTTCAACCCTCCCCATTCTCCACGGGACAGCTCGAGCCGACCTTGATATTCGTTGGAGATCTCGGTGACGATCGACAGGCCGAGGCCCGTGCCGGGCTTGCTTTCGTCCAGCCGTTTCCCGCGTTTCAGCGCTTCGCGAATCTGATCCGGCTCAAGCCCGGGACCATCGTCCTCAACGACGAGCTCGATCCAGTGGCGGCGGCCGCTGGTTTCCACACCTTTGATTTCGCCCGACGCCTCCGATACCGACAGACGGACCTTGGTCGCCGCAAAGCGCGCAGCATTCTCGAGAAGGTTCCCGACCACCTCTTCCATGTCCTGCTGCTCCATCGCAACCGCTATATGTGGTTGCGAGACGACAAGCTCGAATTCCTTGTCGACATTCAGGCGCCGCATCACGCGCACGAGTCGTTCCAGGGCGGGCTCGGCATCGGTGCGGGCAAGCACGGACTCGCGCTGCGCCGCGATCCGGGCACGGTTCAGGTAGGTTTGAACTTGCCCCTGCATCGCCTCTGCCTGGCTGCGCACCAGATCGCCATGAGAGCGCTCCAGGACACGCGCCTCATTGAGGAGCACGGCAATCGGTGTCTTCAGGGAGTGTGCAAGGTTGCCGACTTGCATACGGGCGCGCTCGACGATACGACGGTTGCTGTCGATGAGCGCGTTGACCTCATTGGCCAGCGGCAGGATTTCGCGCGGGAATTCGCCTTTCAACTGCTCGCTCTCGCCGGCGCGAATGCGCTCCAGCGCCGCGCGCGCCTTGTCGAGCGGCTTGAGGCCGTAGAGAATTGCCAAAGCATTGACGATCAGGCTGCCAACGCCGAAACCGGCGAGCGCGAGATAGAGGCTGTGGGAAAAATTGCGAACGTCGTCCTCGACGACGTCGACATTGCCGGTGACGCGAAAACGCGCGGCTCGACCATCGGTATCCAGAACGACCTCTGTTTCGGCAACCTGGATCCGGTTTCCCGAGGCGTCAGTCACCTGGTAATAGCGTTCGTAGTTCTTGTCGAACGGCGCCTCGAGCACGGAGGGAACGGGGATTGTCGCCGATCCTAGCGAGGGTGACACAAGCGGTGCCGCCGTATAGGTGCCGAGTGGTTCCACCACCCAGTACCAGCCGGTCTTCGGCTGGGCAAAACGCAGGTCGCCAAGCTGCGGGCTACCGTTCAGGGCTCCCTGGTCGCCGATCGTTACCGAATTGACGACGTTGTAAAGCTGTGCACGCAGCAGATCCTGAAATCCGCGTTCGGCGCTCTTGCGGTAGAGCGTCGATATCAGTAGACCGATAACGACAAGCGCCACTGTCGACCAGATCGTCGTCAGCAGCAGGACGCGTGCGGTAAGCGACTTAATTGGCATTTGTCGGCGCTTGGATGCGGTAACCCAGCCCGCGCACCGTCTCGATCAAATCAACGCCCATTTTCTTGCGCAGGCGACCCACAAAGACCTCGATCGTATTGGAATCGCGATCGAAATCCTGGTCGTACATGTGCTCCACCAGCTCGGTGCGAGATACCACCTCACCCATGTGATGCATCAGATAGGATAGCAGCCGGTATTCGTGGGAGGTTAGCTTCAGCGCAACGCCGTTGACGGTTGCCTTCGAGCTCTTCGTGTCGAGGCGAACCGGTCCGCACATGATCTCGGACGAGGAATGTCCGGCGGCTCGGCGGATCAGCGCACGAATGCGTGCCAGCACTTCCTCGACGTGGAAAGGCTTGGTGACATAGTCGTCGGCACCTGCATCGATGCCTGCAACCTTGTCGCTCCAGCGATCGCGGGCCGTCAGTATCAACACCGGCATGCCGCGACCGGCGCCGCGCCACTTCTCCAATACTGTCACGCCGTCCAGTTCCGGAAGGCCGATATCGAGGATGATGGCATCGTAGGGTTCGGTATCACCGAGAAAATGGCCTTCCTCACCGTCGAAAGCCTGATCAACGACGTAACCGGCCTCCTTCAGGGTGTCGCTTAGCTGCCGGTTCAGATTGACGTCGTCTTCGACTACCAGAATGCGCATCGGTCCGCTTTGCTCCGCTTGATCTCTTAGGCATCTAATAGGCCGATTCTGCCTACATCGGAACCTTGACGGTCAACTTGCGCGGCCGCTGACCGTTGCCCTGGACCAGAACGGTGATGATGCAGTTGTCGCCGATTGGCTGGACGGAAAGCAGTTGCCCACCCGTCTTCTCCACGACCTCCTGAGCCGCCTCGCTGCAATCGCCTGCAACGCGCACGATAAGATTGCGCGGATTGTCCGGTGAGGGCGACGACGCTACCAGCCCGAAGGCCAGTGCTGCGACGCTCAAGGGAGAGGCCATGTGCTACGCTTCCAATGTATTTCAAGTTGGTCCAACTATGTACTCAAGCGACCTGAATGGCAAATGAATGCACTGTAATGCCCGTGGTTTAGAACTGTTTTGAAGTCTTGCTCTCGGCAGTAAAAACGCGGCTTTGTGCGGCTGCGGAGGGCGCCGCATGCCGCACTTCGGCTCGCTTCTACGAGGCGGGTTTGATGGCCGATTTCGCCGTTAGGCGGCCATAGACAGCGAGCAAGCCGCCGAGCGTGCCGACGATATTGACGATCGCGTCCGCGATTTGGTTCTGGTCTGAAGCAGCAATGTCGATGCCGCGAATATGCAACAGCGAGGCTGCAACGGAAATTAGTGCGCCCCAGATCGTCTTCGAACTGTACCAGTACTTCAAGCTGAGCATCTTCGTTCTCCTTTTTGGTCAGGGTTGCAAGGCAAGGGTCGCCGTCAGTGGGATGCCGAGCGGCACGCGCTGCCCCAGTTGCCGGACGCGGATCGTCAGGCTGTCCTGCCTGCTTCCGAAATCCGCAAGTTCGTCCGCGACCGGATAGATCCACTCCGCCCGGTCGGTTTCGGCGGTCCTCAGCAAAGTGCCGCCATCCACTATCTCGACGCGATAGCGTTCGAACGGTTCATCAAGTGGAATATCGGCGGCAAGCCAGCTATCCGCGCCGTCACGCCCGCGGCGTATCCAGGAGATCACGGCCGCGCCGTCCCCATTGCGAGAACCTTTGGGGTGCACCGGAGAAAGGGGGGTTTCGGCGCGTATGCCGCCTGCGAACGTGTATGGCCCTGACTTGCCGACGGCCTTTGCTGTCTCCGCGATCCAGTTCAGCGTCAGCCCGATCTCGTCGCGGTCGAGCCCCAATGGTCTGACGGCCTCATCCAGCAGGACCACCGCTGAGCCGACCGGAGCGCCCGACTGCATCGCATCATCCGTCCCGCCCAGAGCGCGAAGAAAACCCTCTAAGCGCCAGCGCTTGCTCGCAATTTCCTCGGCTTTCCGAAATGTAGCGACTTCCCAGCTCCTGTTTGCACAGAGGACGGCCAGAAGGTTTGCGCCATTCAGGACGGCCATCGCGGTTGCCGACGACAGCCCGCCGTGGGCGAAGTCCAGCTCAAGCGGTCGGGACCAATCGAAGCGACCGCTGACGCCGGGAGCGAGTGCCGTCACAAGCTTACCGATCCGTGCAGGACGATCGAGCACTACCCGTCCCCTGTACCCCTCCTCGGTTGCCGATGACGAAAGCCCTATCGGCGTCCAGGGTCTTGCGAAGGCAGCGCCACGCGCAAAGCTTGCCGCCTCGCCGCCGTCTAGGCGGGGAAGATCAAGAAGGTGAACGACCGGGGAAAACAGGCTCGAAGGATCGCCGGTCTCATGCTTGCCGCCCAGCGTCTCCCGCGGACCGCCACCGGCGAACGGCGAGATTTCCCGCGCCTCGACCCAGCGCGCGTCCGCGTCCTCGATGCGTGAAACGAGGAAGCGCCCCGGCGGCCCGTCCACGAGCGTCACCACGTCGCCGGCCTGGATGCGCATCTCGTTCGGCGGAAGGGAGAAACGGACCGAACGACGGGCAAGGCGGTTGTCGCGCAACAGGGCCTCGGCGGCGGAGAGAGCGGTCTCCTCCGACATGACAGCCGGGAGATCCTGTTTGATCACCCGGTTTGTCGCCTGAGCCGCGCGATGGGAGCGCGCGCTTGCCTGCTCGTAGTCGAGCTGCGGGTTATAGAAAGTCAGCACGGCTTCGGCGGCGAAATCGCTGTCGTGACCCCGCGTTTCCTGCCATAGCGGCTCTTCTGCGCGATCAACGAGGACCTCCACTGACAAAGCCGGAAGACTGGCTTTCATGCGGGACCGAAAACGCAGGAGTCCGGCGTCTTCGAAGACGTCGATCAGGAATGCGTGCAACAGCGGTTCGATCAAACTCCGTGCCGCGATGATCTCACCCTGCACGTAGCCGGTCAGGTCGCCACTGACCTCGGAGACGTCGAAATCGACGAAACCGTGATCGCGAAGAATCGCTGCGAGAACCTCTGCAATTGTGCCGCCACCGAGCCTTCCATTCAACCAGTGTCCCGTGCGCCAACTGGGACCATCGCTCCAGACCGAGGTGGTGTCGGGAAAAGCCGGATAGGGTCGCGCGTCCCAGGACCATACGAAGAGACGGCCAGGATCGACCATGCCCGACAACACGGCCTGCCCGGACCAGTGATCGTGATGCGCCTCGAGAAAGCGGCGCTGCATGCTGTCGGAGCGCATGCGATTGGAAAAATGCGGTGCGGCGCTTTCCGCCGATTTCGGATCGTCGAAGACATTCGGCTGGTTGCCACCCTTGTCGATCGCGCCACAGCCCAGTTCCGTGAACCAGACGGGCTTTCCCCCAGGCACCCATGCCGTCGGCGTCGTGCTCTCGACGCCACCGATCCTTTCATGGTGCGGATTGGACCACCAGCCAGCGATGTCCTTGTATCGGAACACCCAGTGCTTGTGTAAGAGCCCATCTTCTATCGGACTTCGCTCCCGTGCACGGCGCGCGGCCTGGCTCGCGTAAAACCAATCGAATCCTTCGCCCGACGTCATGGCCGAAATCATCGCCCCTCGGTCATCCGCTGTCCGAAAGCCGTCTGGATTGCCGGTTGCCACATCCTCATCCCGCCAATCGCCGAGCGGCATGTAGTTGTCGATGCCGATCGCATCGATCGCCGGAGACGACCACAGCGGATCGAGGTTGAAATAGACGTCGCCGCTGCCGTCCTGCGGGTGATAGCCGAAATACTCGCTCCAATCGGCGGCATAGGTCAGCGTCGCCGCAGGCAGCACCTCCTTCACGTCCGCAGCCAGCGTCGCGAGCGCCTGCACGAAGGGAAACGCTCCGGTCTCGTCGCGCACCTGCGTAAGGCCGCGCAGCTCCGAGCCGAGGATGAAGCCATCGACACCGCCCGATGCCTTCGCCAGATGCGCGTAGTGGAGGACGAACCGCCGATAGCTTCGTTCGTTGCCACCATAGATGACCCGCTGGCCGGAGATCGAAAAATCGCCCGGTCGCGCGGCACCCGCAAAGACCCGCACCTGGGATCCCGCCCGATCGGTGCGGTCGGCGGAATCCGGCTGGCCAATCGCCGGGTAGCAGGTGATACGGCCGCGCCAGGGATAGGCGGCCTGGGCCGGACCGCCGTACGGATCAGGCAAGTCGTTGCCGGTGGGGATATCCATCATCAGGAACGGGTAGAGGTAGACCTTCAGGCCCCGTGCCTTCAAATCGGCGATCGCGGAAACCACGCTCGCATCGTCCGGCGTTCCGCCATAGGCCGGACCGCCGTTGTTGCTGCTGACGAGATAGGCGGTCGAGCGGGTGTAGCCTGAGACCGACCAGAGGCTGCTTTCCTTGCGAACCGATACCTCGACACCCGGTGCGAGCCGACATTCCCCGGCGCGCAGATCGCTGCCGAACCAGGAAACCACCAGGGCGACACTTTCGAGATTCGGGCAGAGAGCGGTCAGTTCGTCGATGGAAACATCCCAATCGGTCAGTCCCTGCAGACTGTTGCGATTGACGAGGCGCGCGCTGCCGGGCCCGGTTTCTTCCGAAACAGCAACCGTGCTGTAGCCGTGTTCGGTTGCACCCGGAATGATGCAGACCGCCTTGATCTTCTGCTCCAGCGCACCGATCGGCCGGACAACCTCGAACTGCATCAGCGGAATGCGGTTGCCGTAGGCATCGAGCGGCAAACGGTCGAACACCACATAGGCAACCCCGCGATAGGCAGGCGCCATCCCCGGCCCCTGCTTCGCCTCGATAAGCGGATCGGGCTGCTGCTCGCCGTCGCCGGGATAGAAACGCATTTCGATCCGGCTCAGATCGAGTTCCTTGCCATCCGCCCAGACGCGCCGAACGTGTGCAACCGGCCCCTCGCAGAGCCCGATGGCGAGATTGGCGAAGTAGCGGAACGTTTCCACGCGCTGTCCGCTCGAGGACTTGCCGCCCGTCCTCTCGCGCGTGACCTGCTCCTCGAATCGCGTGGCCCAGATCATCGTGCCGCCGATACGAACCGTGCCGTAGACACGGTTGATGGCAGTACCTTCGTCAGCGCCCGGAATTCGCGCCGTTGACAGCCGCGCGCCGTGAACGGTCCTCCCCCCTCCGATCAGCGCATGATCGATGACACTGCCGGCCAGAGCGCCGGCTGCCCGCCCGATGATCGCGCCGACCGGCCCGAACACGCTGCCGAGCGCGGCGCCCGCAGCCTGGAAAAGAAGAGTTGCCATCTATTTCTCCGGAAAGCGAAACACTGCGGCGATCCGCCGGCGCCAGCTGGGCACCAGCGGCGAGCGAATGACTGCCGCCTGTTCGTAGGCATGGATGAACTCTCGCTCGCCGACGAAAATGCCGGCGTGTTTTGCCGCGACTTCCGGCCGCCAGCGAAAGAGCAGCAGATCGCCCGGTCGTCTTTCCGCCAACGGCAAGGATGCCCCGAAATGCCTGCGGGCCGCGTTCATCAGCCGGTCTTCGCCGCTGCGTTCCGCCCAGTCCGGGGCGTAGGGCGGCGGCAGCTCGGGCTCAGCGCCATAGAGTTCCCGCCAAACGCCCCGGACCAAACCCAGGCAGTCGCAACCAACGCCCTTCAGAGACGCCTGATGCCGATAGGGTGTGCCAATCCAGCTCTCGGCAATCGCCAGGACATGTCGTTCCATCGTTGTCATTTGAACAGCGCGCTCCCGTCGTGAACGGTCTCGCCGTCCGCATAGGTGTAGGCGAAGTCGGCGCCCGGCATGTGCGGGAAGCCGCGGAAATTCAGATGGTTGGCGAACTTCTGTCGGCAGCTTGCGAAGGACTTGTCGCAACCGGCTGTCAACATGACGCGATCGCCCAGCAGCGGCGGCGTCGCAAGCGGCAGCCACAGGACGATCTCCATGCCATTTCCAGTCGGCGAATGAGCCTCGATATCGACCTGTGCGCCGGCGTTCCCGCCGTCAAGGAGCGTCATCTCCCCGAAGCGAAAGAAGCCATCGGCGAAATCACCGATACCCGAAACCACCAGTCGGCTCGCGTCGAGCACCGATACCACCGCGCCTTCCGCACGAAACTGCGGACGCGCCACGTCGAATCCGCATCGCGCGTCACCGAGTCTGGCATCGCAGCGACGTCCATAGACACGCCCCTGTGGTTGGCTCAACCGATGAGCAAAGCTGCGGAGTTCGGCCCGGAACTGGCCGGCATCGCGTGTCACCTCGCCGATCTCCTGAACCTTGAGCAGCATGTGCTGATCCGGCATCGACCAATTGACGAGAAACACCTCGACCCGCGCGCCATCGAAGCAGCCTCGTTCAAGGTCCGCGTCGGTGATGGCGGTGCTGGAGAAGCCGCCCGCGACCTCGCTGGTGGTGGCCGGCAAACCTGCCTCCTCGTCCGTTGCGCTTGCGGAAAACCCACTCGCCGCAAAGAACGTGGTCCCGTCGAAGGCGAGATCGTGGTCGTGCTCGCTGAACCCCAGCACAATGCCATCGCTGCGCCTTACCCGCCAGGCGTGGCACAGTGTGGTGGCCTCGCCGTCGAGGTGTGCCTTCATCCCCGGATCGATCGTCCTCATGGCATGATCTCCGTCAACGGGATGGTCGGGATTCGTCCGGCGTTGAAAGCCGACAGGTTGAAGTCGATGCGACCGGTGGCAAAGCGAACGGGTACATCGAATTCGAAGCCGGCCGAGACCAATGCGCCCGTTGCCGGAATGTTGCCGGGCAGGAATGTCACGATGCCCGCCACCGGATCGCAGACGAATGCCGACGGCGCCTGCGACAGCCCGTCCACAGCCACGACCACCGAACCCGCCACAGGCTTGCTGATCGGCCTTGTGCTGCTTGCCGCGGCATCGCCATAGGTCTTCACCAGCTGGAAGGTTGCCCTTTCTCCATCGCCCGTACCGATCACCTGATCGCCTTCGGCAACCGGTCGGTCCGGACCGCTCGATTTCCAATCCACCGGATCGCGAAACCGAAAGCCGTGGAGCTCCCCTCTGCGCGCCTCGAAGAACGCCAGAATATCGTAGAGATCGGCAATCGACCGCAGGCCCGAGCCAGCGTCGTAGCTGCGGCGCGCGTTCCGCCACCGGCTGTTGCGGCTCTCGCGCCCGTTTGAAAGGTTGACGATATCCGTTCGCCGCTCCGGGCCGCCGCTCGTCGATAGCGAAAGGCGCAGCGGAAACCGCACCTCGTGAAAGCCGCCTGTCATGGTCGCCTCAAAGGTTGCGCTGGCCGCGCGCAGCCGTGCGCGCCAGCATGGAAGAAATCTGCGCCTCGCTCCTTAGAAAGCTCTGGGCGTCGGTCGCGCTCACATTGAAGATGATCTGTGGGCGGGCGCCCGCACCGGATGCTGCGACACCCAGCGCGCCGTCTGCCCCACGCCGCAAAGGCAGGATGGCCTCGCTGCCAGCCTCTCCCATCAGAC
The DNA here is from genome assembly GCF_001426265.1 of Rhizobium sp. Root1220. Lineage (GTDB taxonomy): Bacteria > Pseudomonadota > Alphaproteobacteria > Rhizobiales > Rhizobiaceae > Rhizobium. Next base: position 96,900 of record NZ_LMDG01000037.1, on the reverse strand, counting down.
CCATGTTTCCACCCATCGGGAAATAGGTTGGCTGCGAAACGATCCCTCCATCGGCGAAGGGCAAGAGCTTTCCGAAGCCACCGAGAAGATTGGACGCCGCGCCGGATAGCATCGTCTCAAGCGGCTTCAATCCGGCCGAAAGCGCAATGTTCGCCAGCCGGTTTCCGAGGCTGCGCAACACGTCGTCCAGTCCCTTGCCGCCGTCGGCGGCACTTCTGAGAGCGCCCGAAAGGGCCGAGCCGAACGACCGCGAGCGGCCCTCGAGATCGTCCAGCGCACGCTGCAGCGTCTCGGTCTGCCCAGCCATCGCTGAGAGGTCGGTTTCGTCGTCGTCCATTGTCTCTCCTTCATTCATGCCTTCGCGCTTGCATCGGGAAATTGCGCCATCAGGTCGCCCAGCTCGGCCCGCGTGACGGCAATGGGATCGCGCGGAACCAGCCCGCCGGACGCGGCGTGAAACTCAACAGGCGTCATCGCCCACAGGGTCGAGGGAGGAAGCCGCAGCAGGCAGAGACCGATGTGAAGTACGCGCGCCCAGGGGAATGGCGGCGCTCTGCTATCCGGCTCGATGCCTGCTGCGGCTAAAGGGGGCGGGCGGAGTTCTCGCTACCCGCCCCGATGAAAGTCGCGGTCAGGAGGTCGCCGACTATCGCTGCGAAACCGGCAACGCCGCCTTCAACGTTTGCCTCGGCCACCTCGTGATCGGTATAGAGATTGCCGCCGCCGCGCAGGCCGGCTCCTACGATGCGGATGATGTCCGCGGCCCTCAGCCGGCCCTGCGCAAAACGCTCCGCCAGGCCGGCCAGGTTGTCGGCGGAGAAGGCCGTTTCGAGTTCGGCCAGAGCACCAAGCGTCAAGCAGAGAATGCGCCTCTCACCATCGATCACCGCCTCGATCTCGCCGCGATGGCGGTTCGCCCTGGCGCCCGCGCACCGCATCAGAACGCCTCGAAAACAATTGCGCCGGCCGATTCCAACGCGAGTTCGAACATCACCTCGCCGTTGTACTGGCCAGAATATTCCAGAGCGCTCGCCTGGAACGGCCCCGTCACTGTCCCGAAACCCGGAACGACAATCTGCCAGCCGAGGATCGCAGCGTTGAAGAATGCGCCACGCACCAGCGCGTCGGAAGCGGCATCCTTGAAGATACCAGCGCCAGAGACCGACGCGCGCTGCACGCCCGCGCCGCCCAGAAGCTCACGCCAGCGGCCTGCGCTTTCAGCATCCGTCGCATCGACCGTTTCGGCGTTGAAAGCGAGCCGCTTCGAGCGCAAGCCCGCCACCGCTTCGTAGGATGTGCCGTTGAATATCTTGAGGAGCAGGTCCTTGCCCTTTTGCGCCACCATCGCTTGATCCCTTCAAAGAAACAGCGCCCAAAAGCGCCCGCCACTGTCATCAACTTGTCGCTTTCCACGTGCCGATGTTGCTGTTACGAACCACCGGTCTCCTTGTTCAAAGTCCCCCGCTGCCATGTCCCGATCCTTCTCCCTGCGCTCGGCGCAGACGGTTGCCGTTCTCGCCGTCACACAGCTCATCGGTTGGGGTACCAGCTTCGACATGCTGGGCGTCATGGGTCGCGTCATTGCACCCGAGCTCGGCCTGCCGAACGAAATCGTGTTCGGCGGCCTGACGATCATGATGATCGTCAGTGCCCTTGTCGGTCCGACGACGGGCAAATGGCTTGGACGCTATGGCGCTCAACGCATTCTCGCCGCGGCTTCGGTCACGTTCACCGTCGGCCTGCTGCTTCTGGCGACGGCGACCGGTCCCATTGTCTACGCGCTTGCCTAGGTCGCGATCGGCGCCGGCGGCGCCCTCGGCCTCTCGGCGCCCGCCTACACCGCCGTCGTCGAGCGTGAGGGACCGAACAGCAAGCGGATGATCGCGATCCTGATGCTGTTCACCGGCCTGTCGAGCGCTATCTTCTGGCCCATTCTCAACTCCCTCAACGAAGCCGTCGACTGGCGGATGACCTTCCTGATCTGCGCGGCGCTGCAGCTTTGCATATGCCTGCCGCTTCATCTTTTCGCGCTGCCAAAGCCGGTTGCCAACCATATGGAAGGCACCGCCGCACATATCTCGCCCGTAGCGCTTTCACGCACGGCGCAACGCAAGGCGTTTCTGCTGATCGCCGCAGCGACGACGATCTCGACCTTCATCACCTTCGGCGTATCGCCGTCGCTACTCGAAATCTTCCGTCAGTCGGGCGCCTCGCCGGCACTGGCACTGCAGCTCGGTTCGGCGCGCGGCATTATCGGCATCTCCGCACGCTTCATGGACATGCTGCTCGGGAAACGCGGCAACCCCATCCTCAGCGCGGCGATGGGCGTCAGCCTGATGGTCGCAAGCTTCCTGCTGATGATCGTCATGCCGCCATCGACACCGTTGCTTGTGACCTTCATCCTGCTCTACGGCTTCGGTTCCGGCGTCATGACCGTGGCCCGCGCCCTCCTGCCGCTGGCGCTCTTCTCGCCACACGAATATGGGCTGCAATCAGCCCGCCTGTCGCTGCCGCAGAACCTTGCCAACGCTGTTGCGCCGGTCGTCTTCACCGCCACTCTGGATCGCGCCGGCAGCGGGGTGGCGATCGCGATCTGCGCAGTTTTGGCCATCGTGTCGCTCGGTTTCATCCTGGCGCTGATGTTTATGGTGCGGGGGGCCGGGGAGCCTGTTCCGTCACTGCCCTGAACCGCATTTCCGCGACGTGCAATTTCGCCTTCGGCTCGCGGCGCGTCCGGGTCAAGCGATGCCGCAGGGCAACGAGATGCGCGCTGGCCAAGTCGAGCGGCGCATCGTGCAGCAGCGCGAAGACACAAGCGGCAATATCCTGCGTTCGCATTCGGCCATTTGCATCCGACCAGATTTCGAGCGTCAGCAGATGTTCTTCGCCTGCCTCCGTCGAAGTCGAATAGTCGTTGCTCACCAGATCGCCGATCACGATCGACGGCAGTTTCCGGCCGGACACAAGCCGGTCGCGGATAGCGTCCGCGCCAACCAGGGCTGTGAGTTGGGCGTCGCCGGTCAGCCGGGCATGGACTGCTGCCAGTAGTTCATTTGCGGCGCTCATCGCGGCCCTCCCTGTTCGGGTCCTTCGGCTTCAGATCGCTCGCCAGTTTTGCCAGTGCGGCAATCAGCGCCGGCAGCGTGATGGTCGACAATACGGTCATTGCCGGTCCTCCTCGCAAAGACAGACGAGGTATCGGCCTGTCTCATCAGGATCGTGCCAGGAACGGATCACGAAAATCCGCGCGCCCTTGCGCAGCCGCATGCCGGGCTGGATATCGCTGCGGAAACGCATCCAGACACGATGCGTGAGGGTGCCGACATCGGCGCTGGCCTGTTCTTCCCGACGAATGCCAAGCGGCTCGATGCGAGCCCAAAGCGAGGCTACGACGGCATAGGCGATCATGGCGCCGCCCTGCCCGTCTGCCGTTTCGTCTGGTATTTCCAGTTCCAGCCGCGCGGTCATCTGGCCGGGATCAAAGAAAACCGAACGCATCATAGCCTCCGCATCAGAAACGGCGCGATCAGCCGGTCATACCCGGGCGGGACGTCCGCCGGCTGATCCTCGACAGATACGGCTCCGCGAAAGGCGAACATCCGGGCGATGTGCATCAACATCGCTCGCTTCAGCGCATCGGGAACGTCGACACCGCTCTCGCCGAAACCGGCGATGAAATCGATCTCGATGCCGTTGATTGGCCGTGCCGCGTTCGGCCCAAGCTTCAGCACGAGGCGTGCCGGGCGGGCGGTGCCGTCGAGGATGTGACCCGTAAGCGGCACAGCCAGCTCTTCGCCGGACACATCGTAAAGGGTCAGGCTTTCAACGGCTTGCACCGGTCCCCTGAGTATTTGAATCACGCCATCTTCGGGTGCTGAATCAAGATAGAGCCGCCATGTCTGGGCTATCAGACACAGACCCGTGGTGCGCTCCAGATGATCCCGCGAGACGCGGATCAGCGATGCAAGGAGCGCGTCTTCGAGGCCGTCGTCGAGCCGCAGGTGGGCTTTCACGTCGGCAAGCGTCAGTGCCTCCACCGCGGGCGGAGTAACGGGTGCGTAGGTCATAAGGGTTCCTGGTTCCATCAAGGCGGGCTTGTCGTCCGGCGCATGATCCGCGAGCTTCTCCTCCCTGTCGGGGAGAAGAAACCGGCGGCCGGAGCACCGCGTACTTCGACGTTCGATCAGCTGACGGCAAACCTGATGAGCTTGATCGCCTCGAAGTTCTGCACCCCGCCGCCGACGCGTTTGGTGGTGTAAAACAGCACGTAGGGCTTGGCCGAATAGGGATCGCGGAGCACCCGTACGCCGGTGCGGTCAACCACGAGATAACCTGCCCGGAAATCGCCGAAGGCGATCGGCAAGGCATTGGCCGCGATATCCGGCATGTCCTCGGCCTCGACCACGGGAAAACCGATCAGCGATGCCGCCTCGCCCGCCGTTGCCGGCGGCTGCCAGAGGTAACGGCCATCGCCGTCCTTCAGCTTGCGTACCTCTGCCTGCGTCTTGCGGTTCATCACGAAGTTGGCATTCTGCCGGTGGCCCGCCTTCAGCGCATAGATCGTATCGATCAACGTGTCGGAGGCCCCGGTCGTCTTGAAGGCACCGGCCGCACCAGTTGCGATATAGCCGAGATTGCCCCAGCTCCAGGCACTATCGGCCACCGCCGTATAGGTGAGGAACCCTTTTGGCTTGTTGGTGCCGTCGCCACCGACGAAGGCCGTGCCTTCCTGCTCGGCAAAAACGGTGTCGACCTCGCCCGAAATCCAGGCCTCGATATCGACCGCCGCATCGTCAAGCAACGCCTGGGTCGCCGCCGGCATGGCGTAGAGTTCCATGGTCGGGAAGGACAACTCGGCCAGCTGGGCGCTGCTGGTCTGCGGCCGCGCCGCGGTTTCCGCCACCCAACCGGCGGCCATGCCCGCAGTGGAGAAGGGCTTCTTCAGCACGGAGCCGGACACCTGCCGTACCGTTGCCAGCGCGCGGATCGGCGAAACCACCGATAGGCGGCGCCCGATCTCGGTATCCGTCTCTTCAGGCACAAGGTAGCCGCCATCGGAACCCGACCCCGCCGACATCGCCTTTGCCTCGATCTCGCGCAGCCCGGCTTCGTCACCCCGGCGGATATACTGCTCGAAGGCCGCCTTGTGCTCGGTCGCCTCGGCGCCGGAGGCAGCGGCACGCCCGAGCGGCGGCCGGGCCTTCTTCAATGCAAGCTGGTCGAGCACCCTCTTCTGCTCGTCCATGGCGCGGTTGATACGGTCCATCTTGTCACGTGTGACGACGTCGGAGGTCAGCTTCTCCTCGATTTCGCCGAGCCTGCGGTCGTTGGTTTCCTTGAATGCCTCGAAGGCTTCCATGAACTCGTCGAATGCGGCGGTCATCTCCGGGGCCGCCTTGATCTCGGGCGCGGTCTTGGCGGCAGTCTGCTTGTCGGTCATGGGGTCATCCTATTTGAAGGTTTCGGTCAGCATCATCCGCGCGGCCCGGCGCATGGCGCGGACAAGCTCGGTCTCCTTGTCGCGGAACCACCGCGCATTCTTGATGTTCTGCACGCGGGCCGACGGCAGCATCGGAAAGGTCACGACGGATATTTCCCAAAGATCGGCCTCGAGGATGCGGCGTACGCCCGATTTCCCATCGGTCCGCGCCCGCACGGTACGAAACCCGATCGAGAGCCCATCGAGCGCACCGTTCTTCAACAACTGGTGGACCTCGCGGGCACGGCTGACGCCATCGGCCAGAACGCCCTCGACATAGAGCCCGCGGCTGTCCTCGCGGATTGTCTTCCATGCGCCGATCGGTTCGGCCGGCTCGTGCTGGAAGAGCATCCGCACCCCGCCTGCCCCGCGCTCGGCGAGCGACTTGCGGAAGGCACCGCGCTCGATGGCGTCCTTGCCGAGGTCGACCTCGCCGAAGACGCTGGCATAGCCGGAAAAGGTGCCGTCGCGGCTCAGCCCGCGCAGCTCCAGATTGGCGAACTTGCGCGTATCCGCGCCGATGGGGGATCGCGCCAGCGCGCGGCTTGCGGTCATCATCATGCTCCTCGTTGTCGAAATGCCGTGTCGCCTCAGCGGTTGCGAGCGCCGTAGCGCCCGGCGATGCGCGAGAGAATGCCGAGACCCCACCAGGCGCAGAGGCTCGATGCCGCCGAACCCGACAGCATCACCTCCGACGCCGAGAGCCGATCGACAAGCTCCAGTCGCTCGGCGATCCAGATGCCCGTCGGCCCACCGAAGATGGTGCCGCAGGCAAGACCGGTGAAGAAGCGGCTCGCCGCCTCGCGCCGGCTTTTCGGAAAAAGATAGACAAGCGACACGGCAGGCCCGCCGACGCGCCCAGCGCTCTGGTCGCCCAGAGCCCGGCATCATTGGAAAAATCAGCCATCTTGAGGTCTCTCGTTTGGATCCGGTTCGTCTGCTTCAGCGAATCTTTTCAATCGGTTGCACGAATATCTTCGCAGGCAGAGTCCGGAGGTTCAGATGCCGCATCAGCCTGATGGCGCGACATCGGAACGCGTCAATCTGGCGGTATCTCGTAAAAGTTCGCGCAGCGGCTGCTCAATACCCCACCGCCTGCCGCTTTTCCTCGTCCGTCAGGAAGGTAGCGCTGCCGACGCGCATCCAGAGTTGATCACGCTCGGATGCTAGCCCCGCGACCCTGTCGAGATCCGGCTCCAGCCGCAGCCCGTCACCGTAGATGCCTGCAGCCCAGGCGGAGAGCGAGGCGGCGGTGCGCGTCAGCATCGGCAGCACGGTCAGGCGATAGAATGCGCGATTGGCTTCCTGATAGTTTGCGTAGGTGTTGTCACCGGGAATGCCGAGCAGCATCGGCGGCACGCCGAATGCGAGCGCGATGTCGCGGGCAGCGCCGTTGCGAGCCTCGACGAAATCCATGTCCCGGGGCGATAGCCCCATCGACTTCCAGTCGAGCCCGCCTTCGAGCAGCAGCGGCCGGCCGGCGCGCATCGGGCCGGAATACCCCTCGTCCAGCTCCAGCTTCAGCCGTTCGTATTGATCGGGCGAGAGGTTACCGCCCTCCTTCGGCTGGTAGACCAGCGCGCCGGAAGGACGCGCCGAATTGTCGAGCAGCGCCTTGTTCCAGGTGGCCGCCGCATTGGAGAGATCGAGCGCCACCTGTGCGGCGGCCAGCGGCGGAAAGCCCAGATGATCATCGAGCGGATGAAACAGCTTCAGGTGCAGTAGCCCGAGCCCGTCAGTCTCCAAGGGGAAGCGGCGCACCGAGCCGCCAGCGCGGTAGTCATAGGCCTCCGGCCAGCCGTCGCGCCCTTCGACGATGCTGATCCGGTCAGGCCTGAGCAGATGAAGCTCCCGCAACTGCCCGCCGATGGCGAGCGGCTCGACATAGGCGTTGCCGGACAGCAGCAGATGACCATAGAGCGCTTCGAAAAAATCGGGCCCGCCCATCCGCCCGTTCGGCTGCCTTAGCAGCGCCAGCAGCGGATGATCCGGACGCTCGCGATCGCCTTCATAGAGCAGTATCGGCACGGAAGCGGTCGTTTCCGAGACCAGCCGGACACAACGATGTGCCACCGGATTGCGCATGAAGCCTTCGCGTGAAAGTGCTGCATAGGAGCGGCCGGTCCAGCTTGCCCGGCCTTCGGCCGCGAGCGACATGAAGCCGGAAGCAGCTTTTCTTTCGGACATGGGCTTGCGGGCCGCCATGGAAGCCCACGGCAGAAACGATCGGAATTTCATGGTTGTTTTCCTAAAATTCGGCGAGGTTCAGAATCTGCCAGCCATCTCGCCGCCACGATGATGGAGGCCTGCGCCTGAAGCCGTGCGTTTGACAGGCGCAATGCGCTTGCGTCAAAGTGGTTGTGCTTCACTGGCTTCGTCCCGGCAAGTCAACATCGTGCCACTCGCAAGCGACGCACTATGAGCCTGCCAACCAAGGTCAGTGCACTGCGTGAAGCACTCTTGGTGGAGATAGCAGTATGGCAGGCCAGATCGCAGGAAGGCCGGAGCCGAGCAAGGCGACCTGGCGGTTCAAGCTCGGCGTCTTGTTGATATGTCTGGTCGGAGCCGCATGGCTACTGGTGCCGATCCTGGCATGGATGCAGGCGTCTGCCGCTACCATCGCGACGGCGACGGGAATCATCTTCATCTGGAACAAGGCGGTTATCCTTCTGGCCGTCGCGGTGATGGGGAAGCCCGGTTTCCAGCAGCTCAAGACCACGATATTCGGAGCCTTTCGCTTTCCCCCGGAAAGCGCCGTCAGCCCCGCACGGTACAATTTCGGGCTGGTCATGTTCGTCCTTCCGCTCGTGACTGCGGTGCTTGAGCCCTACATCGACGCGGCGTGGCCCGGCCTTCGTCCGCAGCTTTTGCAGCTCCAGGTGCTTGGCGACTTGATATTCCTGGCCAGTTTCATCGTTCTTGGCGGACATTTCTGGGACAAGTTCCGGGCACTATTTGTCCGCACCGCACGCGTTTCCGATGCCGTCGACGATTTTTCCGCGCGTGCGAACTGAACACCCGCCGGGCCAGACTCTCGTCCGTCACTAGACTGCAGCCGGCAACTACCGCAGCGGCTGCTTCACCGCCGTATCGCTCTCGTAATCTGCCGCCATCCGCATTTCGCGGATCGGCCGCACGAGATCGATGGATCGCCGGTAGTCCGGGTGTGCCTTGTAGGCGGCAAGCGCCGCCTCGTCGTCGAATTCACCGTAGACAACAAGATCGACATCGGTGCCCAGCTGGTCAGTCTTGACGTTCGTCCCGATCTCCAGCAGGCGCGCATGCGGGATTGCCGTCAGGATGGACAGGCCGGCACGGACCTTTTCCAGATTTTCGGCCGGCGCCGTGAAGAAAACGATATGGCGGATCACGCGGAACTCCTGAGATACTCTCTAGCCGATGATCCGCGCGATACCACGGTCAAGCCAGGCCTTCAACCGCGCAACCCACCCCACCGGTCGCTCGTGGCGGATCGCCGCAAGGAAGGTCTTGCCGTAGCCGGCCAGTTTCTCGGCGCGGTCGGTGCCGTTGACGATCCGCCGCGCATTCACCCAGTCGTCCGTCGTTTCGTTCAGGTGGTCGGCGAGCTTGTGGTTGGTGAAGCTGCCGTCGACCATGCCTTCGATCAGGATCGAGACCGCCGTGTCCATCTCCATTGCCCGGTCGGGCTCGGCCACCAGATCGACCCCGGTGAGCTTGCTCATCGCCTCGTAATTCCGCTTGTGGGTGAGCTGGACAAGGCCGCGGCCGAGCCAGCTCTTTCCGTCCTCGTCCGGCCGCCAATATGGGGTCTTCACCCAGGAGAGCTTGCCGCCGGCAAAAGCCTTCTCGAGAACGTCGATGGCGCCGCCGTCGGTCAGCGCCAGCGTCTCGCGGACCGGCTGCATCGTGTAGGCGGTTTCGTGGTAGGCGGTCGCCATGATATAGGCGAGCCAGCGCTGATCGGCCTCCGGCAGCCGCGCTTCCCAGAAATCAAGAATCGCCGTCATTCCCTCGACCTGCGGCTGATTAAGCACTCCCTTAAAAAGGGCGTCGCGCACGATATCGAAGAAGAAGGGCCTGTCGATGTGGATAACCATATGCTCCGCCTCTGAAAGTGGTACGGCTCTCGCCACCTCAATCGATTTAAATTAATTCAATCGTTTAAACACCGTAAGCACCTGATTTACAGTTTATTTGGAGCATGCCACTGATTGATTCAGCGTTAAAACCCGGACAACGGAGGCGAGAATGCAGCAGCCCGCCAACAGTAGCCAGCCTACCATTCCCCAGCATGTGATCGATCAACTCGAGAGCGAGTGGCGGCAGGTTCGCCCGGAACGCGAGCCACCGCGTCCGACCTCGCAACAGCCGCAGCGCTGAACCTTCAAACTCCCCTCACCCGCGGTTCTCCATTACCCTCCAGCATCAGCGCCGTGAGCGCCCAGACAAGTGCGTCGAGCCGGTCGGGCGACCGGCCCGACGACAAACCGTCCGGGCCGAAGTCACACATCTGGTCTTCGAGAGCGGCAAAACGGCCTGCATGGGCAACACGCCCCTGCTCGTAGAGTGCCGCGACAGGCTCGGCCCGGAGATATTTACTGCGTGTGGCCCGCACCGTCGAGACCGGCAGGCTCTCGTCGATGCTCTTCAACACCGACACCACCATGTCGCCTCCCTGGTTGATCTCGGCCACCACGCGGTCTGCTGAGAAGCGCCGGTAGGCTCGCGCAACGGCTCCTGCCCAACCGGCCGGGCTGGCGCCTTCGACCGAGCAATCGGCCAGCACCACCGCCCGGCCCGATGCCTCCAGCCCCGCGACGACAATGCCGCAGCATGATTGCAGGCCCGCCGCTGCAGGCGGGTCGACCGCAACGACCACGCGCCTGAGATCTCCGGAGAAGCGGATCGCCGCCGCCTCGAACATCTCGCGCCGCCACAGGGCATCCTCGCGGTCCTCGATCAGCTCGCCGTCCAACTCCTGGCGCCCGAGCCGCGTGCCGCCATAGCGACCGGCAAGCGCATCGATGAAACCCGGCGCCAGATTGTGGGCGTTGGCCAGCGTGCTGATCCGCGTCAGGCGCGTGCCGGGATCGCCGATCAGCGCCTTCAGCAGCGGCAGCGGCCGCGGTGTCGTCGTCACAAGCTGTTGCGGATGGGTGCCGAGGCGCAAGCCGAATTGCAGCATGTCCCACGTCTCCTGCCCATGTTTCCATTTCGCCAGCTCGTCGCACCAGGCAAGGTGAAACTGCGGCCCGCGCAGGCTTTCCGGATCCTCCGACGAGAATATCTGCGCCACCGCGCCATTCGGCCAGACCAGCCTGCGGCGAGAAACCTCGAATTCCGGCCGGCAGCGGCGGGCGATCCGGCAAATTCCGGAAACCCCATCGATCATCACCTCGCGCGCGTCGCCGAGCGTTTCGGCGATCAGCGCGATGCGCAGGCCAGACCGGCGCCCAGCGCTCGCCAGCGCATGAACCCATTCGGCCCCGGCCCGCGTCTTGCCGGAGCCGCGTCCGCCGAGGATCAGCCATGTGCGCCAGTCGCCCGGCGGCGGTTGCTGCTCGGGGCGCCCGGCGAACGTCCACAGGCCGCCAAGCGCACCCCAGAGAGCTCGCTCATCGACAAGACTGACCAACGGATCAGGCGTCGGCACCTTGCCCTCCGAGGAGCCGTCGGCCATTTTAACGGCATCGGCGTGGCCGAGCTGCGGGTCCTGCACACGGACCGGCGCTGGCGCCGCTATAGCGCTGGCGAGCGCCGTGCCCTGCTTCAGGCTAGCACCGATGGCGCCACGCATCGTCTCCCTCTTCGCTGTGAGGGCTGTCATCCCGTGGCCATATTGCGCTACCATCTTGCCCACCAGCCGCGTGAAGGATCGCGACGCCGGCTGGTCAACCTGGACCTTGCGAACGGACAGCAGCGGCGGCAGCGGCGGCACCCGAACCGGGAGGACCGGTAGCCTTCCACTCGGTAGCGAGCTGTTCTGCCCGATATTGCGCCAACTCGTCGATGCGCTCAAGAAATCGCGTCTTCGCATCCTCAAGCCCCATCGCGACATCGTTCTCTTCGGCGGCAAGCTCCCGATCGCGCGCGATCTGCCGCTGCAGCTGATCGACCTTCTCCAGTGTGCGCACGATGAGTGACATGGCATCGGTCGCCGCCTTCAGGTCGGCCCGAGCAAGCTTTCCAGCAGCCTCGTCACCGCTTGCGGACGCAGCCTCAGCCGCCCGGCGCAGCTCGCGAAAGGCGCTGAACTGATCGCGCATCTCCGCCGTCATCTCGTTGAGCAGCACCCGCAACTCCTCGGCGGGTGGCGCCGCTCCCGACTTGGTTTCGAGGAAATAGGCTTCCGCCGCCGCTCGCGCTTCGGCGTCTTCCGTCTCGAGCCGTACAGGATCGCCATAGGCGTGCGTCTGCGGCCAGAAGCCATAAAGCTCCGGCACGAAACTCTCGATATCGTTCATCCGAACCCCTCGGGCAGCGGGGGATGCCCAGCCGCCAGAAACAGAAAAGCCGGGTCAAACGCCCGGCTGCCAACTCGAAAAGCCTTGGCGCCCCACTGTGCCGCGCCCGCAACTTTCCGACTGTGCCATAACCCTACCAAACCACCGTGACGCCGTCAAGGATTATTTTCCTATTTCTTTAAAAGTTTGCAGTCGACCCAGTGTTGCATCGCATTTACGCTATATCTAACCGATTGGAAAATCACTGGTATTTCTCTGCCATCGCTAATTTCAATCATTCCTAAATGAATAACCAGTACACCGATCGCAGGCAAAAGGGCGGTCGAGATGCGGACGATCCAGATCAGGCTTGCGGAGATCATCGAGGCGCTGAGCAAGGCGCTGGACATGACGGAGGGCCAGCCGCCCGGGCACTGCATCCGTGCCTGTTTCATCGGCACGCATATCGGCCGCGAGATCGGCATGCCCGATGCGGCGCTGCAGGAGCTCTACTACACGCTGCTTCTCAAGGATCTCGGCTGCAGCAGCAATGCGGCGCGTATCTGCGAGCTTTATCTGGCCGACGACATTTCATTCAAGCGCGACTTCAAGCTGATCGACGGCAGCCTCAGCCAGGTGCTGGGCTTCGTGCTCGGCCATACCGGTCTGCAGGCCGGCCTCGCCGGGCGTTTCCGCAGCATTCTCAACATCATGCAGAACGGGGGCCAGATCGTCACCGACCTGATCCAGACCCGCTGCCAGCGCGGCGCCGAGATCGCCCGGCAGATGCGTTTCTCCGAGGACGTCGCCGGCGGTGTACTGAACCTCGACGAACACTGGAACGGCGGAGGCCGGCCGCTCGGCATCGTCGGTGAAGCCATTCCGCTGTTCTCGCGTATAGCGCTGCTGTCGCAGGTCGCCGATATCTTCCAGATGAGCGGCGGCCCCGAGGCCGCGATGGCCGAAATCCGCAAGCGGGCCGGCAGCTGGTTCGACCCGGCTCTGACTGCCGCCTTCGCCCGCGCCGCCGCGCGGCCGGCCTTCTGGGAAACGCTTCGCTCGCCCGAGCTGGAGACGGTCGTGCTCGAAAGCGAGCCCGGCCGCCAGGCGATCATGGCCGACGACGACTATCTCGACGACATCGCCGCCGCCTTTGCGCGGGTGATCGACGCCAAGAGCCCCTACACATCGGGCCACAGCGACCGCGTGGCGCTGTTCACCGACCTGATCGCCGAAGAGATGGGCATCGATGCCGAAGGCCGGCGTTTCCTACACCGTGCGGCACTGCTCCACGATATCGGCAAGCTCGGCGTCAGCAACAGCGTGCTCGACAAACCGGGCAAGCTCGACGACGGGGAATGGCTGGCGATGCGACGCCATGCCGAATTCTCCGAAGAGATCCTGTCGCATATCGGCGCCTTTGCCGATGTCGCCCGCATCGGCGGCGCGCACCACGAACGCCTCGACGGCAAGGGTTATCCCCGCGGCCTCACGGCAGACGAGATCCCGATGGAGGTGCGCATCGTCTCCACCGCCGACGTCTTCGACGCACTCACCGCCGACCGGCCGTATCGTGCGGCGATGCCGATCGCCCAGGCGTTCGCGATTCTCTGGGAGGGCGCCGGCGGCGCGCACGATCCGATCTGCATCGAGGCACTGCAACGCGCGCTGCGCAAGACGCCGCTGACGCTAAGCGAGCCCGTTGTCGGGGCAAGCGCGGCTGCTTGAGTTTTTCTGATTGGCCGCAAACCATCGGAATGTGCTAAAATAAGCGGCATGACCCGCGAAGAGCTCGTATCGTTTGCGCTCAGCCTGCCTGAAGCGGTCGAAAGCGCGCATCACGGCACACGTGACTTTCGCGTGCGCAGCAAGATATTTCTGACCATGCCCGATCAAGATTACTGCGTCGTTCGCCTGACGTCGGATCAGCAGCACATGACACTGGCGGTCGCGCCAGACGAGACCGCCGCGGTGCCGGGCGGCTGGGGCCTGCGCGGTTCGACGCGGCTCTTCTACCAGCTTGCCGGCGAGGCGCTGGTCCAGGATCTGGTGCGCAAGTCATGGCAGAATGCGGCGCCGAAAACGCTGCAAAGACAATTCGTTGTCATCCCGTCTCCATAAAGCGATTCAACGATAGCCGGTGGCATCGGCATCCTTGCCCGCCTCCATCACCTCGTCCATGTAGCGCCAGCAATCCGGCCGCGACCCGTCGATGTCGTCGAAGCCGTAAACCTTGGCGAGCCCGCCGCTCGACAAGGACTGACCATTCCAGCGGGCGCGCTGCGGATCGGCGGCGAGCGATGCCACCGCCCGGCCGGTGAAGCGCGGTGTCTCCGAAATGACGAAGTGCGGCTGCACTGCCGTCGCGTCGCGCCAGTTCGCCTCCTGTACCTCATAGATATCCAGCATCATCTCCGAGCGCATCCAACCCGGTGTCAGCGAAACCGCCGTCGCACCGTGCGGCTCCAGGTCCTTCGCATGCGCCCAGGCCATGCGCGTCACGCCTGTCTTGACGAGATCGTAGTAGGCGCAGAGCCGGTAGTGCGTCGCGTTGTAATCCGCGGTGCCGTCGGTCATCTCGACCATCAGTCCGCCCGGCCTTTCGATCATCAGCGCCAGCGCGTAGTGCGCGGTGATCAGATGCGTATCGATCGCAAGCCGCAGCATGTGCAGCCCCTTGTCGAGCCCGTGCTCCCAGACCGGCTTGTTCCACTCGACGAGGTTCTCGCCGCCCCAGATGTCGTTGACGAGAATGTCCAGCCTTCCCTCGTCCCGGCGGATGCGGGCGACAAGGTTCTCGACTTCGTTCGGCACGAGATGATCGACGCGAACGGCAATCCCGCGGCCGCCGGCAACGGTGACCATCTCGGCAGTCTCCTCGATCGTCTCCGGCCGGCCGTATTCCGACTGCTGTGTCCGCGTGGTGCGGCCAGTCACGTAAACCGTCGCGCCGGCAGCACCGAGCTCCACCGCAATCCCGCGTCCCGCGCCGCGCGTCCCGCCTGCTACGAGGGCGATCTTTCCCGACAAATCCATTGTCACCTGGCTTTCCTCCATGCCGGAACCGTACTTGATTATAAACGAACGTTCGTTCATATTTGATGCAAACGCAAGAGGAATTTCATGCCGCGCAACCGCACGCTTTCCGACGAACAGCTCCTCGATATGGTGCTCGGTCTGATCCACGCCGAGGGACCGGACGCCGCGACCTTTGGGGCCGTGGCCAAGGCGAGCGGCCTCTCCGGCTCGACGCTCGTTCAGCGGTTCGGCACCAAGGCAGCGATGCTGCGCGCCGCCCTGCTGCGGGCCTGGGATCGGCTGGACGCGGAAACGGCGCGGCTGGCGCAGTCGGTGCCGAAGACGCACGCCGGGGCCATTGCGCTGCTGACTGGCCTCTCCAGGGACTATGGCGACGATGCGGTATCCTACGCCGATGGATTGCTGTTGCTGAGGGAGGACCTGCGCGATCCGGCGCTGCGTGCCCGCGGGTCCGCCTGGGGCACGACGCTTGCCGACGCGCTCGATCAATGCCTCTCCCCGGAAGGCACCCGGCTCAGCAGGCTGATGCTGTCGCAGTGGCAGGGCTGTCTGCTCTGGTGGGGCTTCGAGCCGGCAGGCTCCATCGAAGACTACGTCCGCGACGAGCTGCGCTGCTTCCTCGAAACCGCAGGAGGCGGAAAGCTTACCTTTTGACACCTTTCGGCGCTTTCGCCCGTGGCCCGTCGCCCACTGTCAGCGGCCACTCGACGACGTGATCCTCGAAGTTCTCAACGTCAACCTCGGTCTCGCTGATCGTCCGACCTCGCGCTGAAATGCCGGCGGCATGGACGGTTTCCGGATCGCCCGAAACAAGCGGATGCCACCAGTAGAGATCCCGCCCCTCGTTGATCAGGCGGTAGCCGCAGGTCGGCGGCAGCCAGGGGATCTCGTCGACATTTTCCTTGGTGAGCTGAACGCAGTCGGGCACGAAGTCCCAGCGGTTTTCATAGCTCGAGCACCGACAGCTCCCATCGTCGAGCAGCTTGCAGCGGATCGAGGTGAAGTAGATGTCGCCGCTGTCCCACTCCTCGATCTTGTTGAGACAACACAGCCCGCAGCCGTCACAGAGGCTTTCCCATTCGGCATTGGTCATCTCGACCAATGTCTTTTCCTTCCAGAAGGGTGCTTCTTCCATCATTCCGTTCTTGCAACAGCCCCGCAAAATCGCGTGAGGGCTTCCCATTTCTCTTGTTCTTCCCAGCCAAATCAACCAATCATTCACGATGCGCAGCTACTGCTGACGCAGTCGGAAGTTTTGCCACAGTCCGGCGTCAGGTTTGTCCGGCGTCGAGCTGACTGATCGGGCGGGAATATAAGACGTGACGGATCCGGACAATCCAGAAAAGCGACCTCCCAGGAAACGCCATCTCCTGCTGAAGATCGATTCGTGGATCGATTCGACCATCTGGAACGCCGGTTTCCGCTCCGCCGAAATCTGGGAAGACATCACCATCTTCTTCCGCCGCTTCCGCGTCCGCGGCTGGAAACGCATCGTTTTCGAACTCGGCGGCGAAGGCCTGACGCTCGGTGCCGTCGGTGCTGTCCTGATGCTGACCCTTGCCCAGCCTGCTTTCGAGGCTACCAAGGAAGATTGGCGCAATCGCGGCGACTATGCCGTTACCTTCCTCGACCGCTACGGCAACGTCGTCGGCCATCGCGGCGTCATTCACCAGAACTCGGTGCCGATCGACGAGTTGCCGGACGCTCTGATCAAGTCCGTCATCGCCACGGAAGACCGGCGCTTCTTCGATCATTTCGGCATCGATTTCATCGGCCTGTTCCGCGCGCTGGTGACCAACGCCCAGGCCGGCGAAGTCGTGCAGGGCGGCTCGACGCTGACGCAGCAGCTTGCCAAGAACCTGTTCCTCTCCAACGAGCGCTCCATCGACCGCAAGATCACCGAAGCTTTCCTTTCGCTCTGGCTCGAGGCCAATCTCTCCAAGAAGGAAATCCTCTCCACCTATCTCGACCGCGCCTATATGGGCGGCGGCACCTTCGGCGCGGCGGCGGCGGCGCAATTCTATTTCGGCAAGAGCATCACCGATGTGAACCTTGCAGAGTCTGCCATGCTGGCCGGCCTGTTCAAGGCACCGGCAAAATACGCGCCGCACGTCAACCTACCGGCCGCCCGCGGCCGCGCCAACGAGGTCCTGACCAATCTGGTGCAGAGCGGGCTGATGACCGAGGGACAGGTTATCGCCGCCCGCCGCAACCCTGCCACCATTGTCGATCGCAATACGGTGGAATCGCCCGACTTCTTCCTCGATTGGGCCTTCGACGAGGTCATGCGCCTATCGCCGCGTTTCCACCAGCATTCGCTGGTGGTGCGCACCACCATCGACATGGGCCTACAGAACGCCGCCGAGGATTCGGTCGAGACCTCGTTGCGAGAGTACGGCGAGAGCTACCACGCCAAGCAGGGCGCCATGGTGATGATCGAAAACGGCGGTGCGGTGCGCGCCATGGTCGGCGGTCGGGACTACGGCGAGAGCCAGTTCAACCGCGCCACCAGGGCGCTGCGCCAGCCGGGATCCTCGTTCAAGGTCTACACCTATTCCGTGGCGATGGAGAGCGGCATGACGCCGGATAGCATCGTGGTGGACGCACCGATCTATTGGGGCAACTGGAGCCCCCACAACTACGAAAACCGCTATGCCGGGCGCGTGACGCTGGCCACCGCCATCGCGCAGTCGATCAATACGATCCCGGTTCGCCTCGCCAAGGAAAAGTTCGGTATTGCGCCGATCCGGGCAATGGCCAAGAATCTCGGCGTCGAGTCACCTGTTCGCAACGACGTGACGATCCCGATCGGAACCTCGGAAGTGACAGTGATGGACCAGGCGACCGCCTATGCCGTTTTTCCGGCAGGCGGCTATCAATCGCGGCGCCATGGCATCAACCAGATCCTCGATTATGGCGGCGACGTTCTCTACGATTTCGACCGTGACGAACCGCCGGCCAAGCGGGTCCTATCCGAAAAGGCGGACGGCTACATGAACCAGATGCTGTCGCGCGTACCCTACGTCGGCACGGCCAGGAAGGCGGCGCTCGACAACGGCATCCTGACCGCGGGCAAGACCGGCACGACCCAGGCTTATCGCGACGCCTGGTTCATAGGCTACACCGGCAACTTCACTACCGCCGTCTGGTTCGGCAACGACGACTATACGTCGACCAACAAGATGACCGGTGGTTCGCTGCCCGCCATGACCTTCAAGCGTGCGATGGATTACGCCCACCAGGGCATCACGCTACGCGAAATTCCCGGCGTGCCGACGCCACCGGCGGACAAGAAGGCAAAGACCGTTGCCGCAAAGCCTGCCGAAGGCGCCCCTCCGCCGCTGGTTCGTCCGCGTATGCTCTCCGTCCAGTCGACACAGATCCTCAAGGACATCGGGCAAGCGCTGAAGGCCGCGCCGCCGCTCGCCGCACAGAAGGTCGCAAGCGCGGATTGATCCGTCGCCAGGCCGGATAGGATGTCTTTGCCGCAACCCGGTCATGCGTCGTGAAACCGTGGGTTTTGCCTCTCCGCCATTCCGCGCCGCCAGAATCAGTGGTAACCCTTTCAACTGATTTATCTCTCAAGGGCGCGCAGTGTTTCGGTTTCCTCTCTTCATCGCGATGACCCTGATTATTGCCTTCGGCGGCGGTATCATGATCTCGTTGTATGCGCTGGATGCGACCGCCGGTTTCGGCGCGATCAAGCTCGGCGCCTGGGAGGCTTTTCCCGAACTGCAAACCGAAGGCGCGGACCCTTATGCGAAATCGCACCGAGCGCGCGCCGGGCGCCTCCTCTATGGAAACGCCGAGGGCCTGATGTTCACCGCCAGGGTCGACGACACCGGCGAACGGCTGAACGCCGCCTGCAACTACCGCATTGTCGGGCAGACGCCTCCCGCCCGCATCTGGACGCTATTCACCGCCGACAACAGCGGCAATCCCGCCTCGTTGCGGGACGGGCTTCCCGGCGCGATGAACTCCTGGACTGTGCTTCGTCAGCCCGACAGCAGCTTTTCGATCGACATTTCCGCCCAGGCACGACCTGGCAACTGGCTGGCGGTACCCGCGGCCGGCACGTTCCAGCTTGTGCTGACCCTCTTCGACACGCCGACGGCCGGCAGTTCCGGCGTCATCGACCTTGCGATGCCGAAGCTCGAAAAGATCGGGTGCGGCAATGCTTAGGATGCTGTTTGCCCTTCTCGCGGGCTTGTTCGGCGCGGCGCTTCTACACCTCGTCATCATTCTGTCGTTGCCGCATTTCACCGGCAAGGATGCAGCGACCCGCGTTGCAGCTGAAGGCGATCTCGACAAATTCTACCTGCTCGGCGCAATCGACGACGCAGCCGGCCTTTCTAACGACGATCCCTATGTGCGAACCGCTGTGTGCTCCTTCGATGTCGAGGAAAATCCAGTGCGCCTCACGGCGAAAGGCAATGTGCCGTTCTGGTCGGTCGCGCTTTACGATGCTGCCTCGAACGAGGTGTTCAGCATGAACGACCGGACATCGGTGGGAGGGGCTCTCGATATTCTGGTCGGCAGCCCGATCCAGTTGACGGAGCTTCGCAAAGCATTGCCGGCCGAGTTGCAGAAGACGATCCTGGTGGAAACGGCGCGACCGGATGGCTATGCGGTCCTAAGGACATTGGCGCCGCAGCCGAGCTTCGACGCCGCGGCGACAAGCTTCCTGGCGGACGCCGGATGCGACGAGTTCGCGGCGGCGCCAAATTGAGCGACGGCCTACTTGTTCTTCACACGCGAAGCGCGGCGGACCGACGGACGCTTCGAGCTCTCCGCTAGCCGCTCGTAACGGACGCCGGTAAAAAGCAGAATCTGCGCCTCGACCGGCTTTCTGTCCTTGTAGCGTTGCGTCCTGGAGAGACGATCTGCCAATGCGACGACTATTGCCATTCTCGTCTCCAATGCACTGCCCGAGACGGATGATGCGCGTGAATCCCACCCTGCCCGCCTTGCGGGCCAGCGCGTCCTTCGGGCTTTAGGCCCCAAGGGCATTCGCGCCTTTCTCACGGCACCTGGTTTGAACCGTGATGTGAACCTTACGATCGAAGCACTCGACCACGCCGTTCTTATCCGAATTGAGACATATGACGGTTAACAGATTGTTAATTCGAGGCCTGCCGTTGGAAGCTACCGCACGACTTCTATTAATGTGCGGCTTCCTAATTTGGTTTCAACGTCTCACACGACGAATTGGCAAACAACACGATATGTAATTTAGCGTTAATTCATGTACTTAACCGCTGGAAGCGGCGACAGCGCGGCAAAATACCGCGGTGTTGCTAATTTACGTCACAAAAATATTAATTGCAGTTCACGCGGATCGCCGTAAAGTTTCGAGGTGAGCCGCGGATGGATCCGCTGGCCAATCGAGAGCGCTGCGCTCTGGCGGTGGGCAAGGAAGGGCATGCGATGTCTTTGTTTATCGGTTCGACATTCTCTCCTGAAGATCTGGATGTACTTCGGGGCGCGCTCGACGCGTGGTGCGAGGAAAGGGAGATCGACATTAAAAGCGATGAAGCACACTTCGCGGCTTCCGCTGTGCTCGATCTTTATCAGTCCGGGCACAATGACGCCGAGAAGCTGCTGATCGCGCTGCGCGGCAGCAAATCGTCCTAGCCGAGGCCCGGACAGCTGTGTCTGATCATGGGGCGCCCTTCCCGGCGTGCCCTGTGCCATTGCGCGGGTCATGGCGCATTTCCGTACAGATTTCACAACGTCTTCAGCAAGCATTAACCCTGCCCGTGTAGGATTTGTTCATAACCCCGTATGAGGTAACGGACCGCTCTGCAGCGCGTCCAGTCCTGCGGCATCCCTTTGTCTTGCGTTTCCAGGGTGTGTTCTTGTGCGTGATCGGTTTCGAGACCTAGAGGCCCCCTCCGCCAGCCGGAAGAAGGACGTGGTTCTCATGGCGACCGTCAGCAGTTTCGAGGGATTGCAGCCACCGACGCGCTCAGAACTGCGCCAGTTCGCCGAGCTGTTTACCCCGCTCTTCCAGGCATCCTCCGACGAAGCGAAGAGGCAGGCCGTCGCTGCGCTGTCCCAGTGCCCGCAGATCCCACAGGCCGTCGCCCTGTTCGTCGGCAGCCAGCCTATTGCGGTCGCGGCGCCATTCCTCACCGCCTCGCCGGCGATCGACGACGATACGCTGATTACGATCGCGCGGACCCAGGGTACGGCCCACATGAAGGCGATCGTCAGCCGCGACGCACTTTCGCCACGGGTCATAGATGCGCTTGTCGGCTTGCGGCAGGCAGAACGGCGATTGGCTGCACTACCGGTGGAGCCCACGGCGGCGGAGAGTATTCCTTCGCCCACCCCGCCGTTGGGGGCATCGGTCGACGCTGGCGATGCGGCCGCGCGCCTTGCCAACGAAGAGGAGATGCGCGACAGGATCCGGGATCTGGCCGGGCGTGCCCCCCGAACCGATGACGACCGGCTGGGCCTCAGGAGCCTCTCGGCTATCCAGGCCGCCCTGCTCGTCCGCTTCGCGCGCACCAGGGACGCGACGTTGTTCGCCACGGCGCTTGCCGACGCGCTTTCCGCCAGCCGCTGGCTTGCCGAACGCATCATGCTCGATATCTCCGGGCAGCAGCTCGCCACGACGCTGACCAGCCTTGGCCTGGCCTTCCCCGATGCCGTATTCGTACTGGAGAAGCTCTATCCGCACCTCGCCGAGCCGCAGCACAGCGTTACGCGGGCCTGGATGGTGCTCGATGCGCTCGATCCCGAAGAGTGCAACGCCCGCGTCGAGGCCTGGCGCCGAGCCGACAACTACACCTACCTGCCGCAGGTTCGTCAGCCGACCGCGGCGCGCGCCAGCGGTCGCGGCCGCTGATCTCTATCTGTTGCCGTGTTTCACAGGGGATTCTGCCGTTCGTCGGCAACAGGAACGATATCGCCCAGGTCATCGGCCTCGAGTTCGATGATCCAGAGGTCCGGATCGAATCGCCGTTCACGATCGAGCATGTCTCGAACCTTGTCCGGCTGCTGGCGGATCAGCCGGGCTTCGAACAGACGGTCACCGCTCGTTTCCTCACTGAACACGCTCTGCGGGGCCGGTCCGAAAACCGTCTCAAGCCCATCGCGAAAATGCTGACGAATGAAAATCGCGCCGGCCTCTTCCGCCCCTTTCCGCTCGACGGCGGCAAAGTCGCCCTTGGCGAAGACGCGGCGCAGGAGTGCTGAAACGAAGATGTCGGTGCGTAATCTCATCGCTCGCATATAGACGGGCACAGGCAGATCGGCAACGCCGTACGCTGCAACGGTCACAATGCGCCGATTTCCTTGAGCTTTTTCAGCACCGCTTCGCTGGGCTCGCCGTTTTCCGGCAAGTTGTAGTGCTTCTGGAAACGGCGGATGGCAATCCGGGTCTGCTCGCCGGCGACGCCATCGACGCCGACATTGGTGTAGGCCATGTTGCTCAACCCCTTCTGGATCTTCAGCACGATGCCAACGTTTGTCAGCTCGGCGGATTGAACCTGCCTTGCGGGTGTAGGAGCCGTCTTGATGGTCGTCTCGGCGCTACGGATGGCCGCCGCGACCGGGTCTTCGGCGGTCGAGTTGATATCCTCGCGCGGCCTTTCAGCCGGAATTGCCGACGGACGCGCCGCGTCCATTCTCAGAGCAGCAAGCACATCCGGCGTCGCATCGCCGCGTTGCGGCATGCCCACGGTTTCCTCGAAGAAAAGGATCGCCGCACTGGTACGCGGACCGATCACGCCGTCCGGAGCGCCATTGTAGAGCCCACGCCGCACAAGCTCCTGCTGGATATCCATGACAAGCTGGCTGGTCTGCGGGGTGCCGGGCGCCGCCGGCGTGGCATTGGTGGTTTGCGCTAGGTCCACCTCGTCCTGCCGCTCGATCTTGAACGTGGTGACGTTGCCGGTGTGCTCTTCGACGATAGGGCGCGGGCCAAGCACGCTCGGAAAAAGGGGATCGCGGGTGCGCAGCAGCGGATGCGGATGAGCGCCCGGCTGATACCATAAGGCATTTGCGGCGACGAAGCTGAAGATGACCAGGAACGCCGCGGTGCCGCCTGCCATACTGGGATTGCGGGCAACGACACCGCCGAGCACGCCTGCGCCCTGCAGGCCCAGTCCGCCTACAACGGTTGCCCCGGTGAGAAGCAGACCCGGCTTCTGCCGACCTCTTCGTCCCCTAGGCGATTTTCGCTTGCTCGCGGCCATCGAAATGCCCCTCTTCCAGGATGCCGACACGACCCGGCACGGTCTTCAGGCGTGGCGGAAACTCGACAAGATCGTTGCGCGCTGCACCCGAAGCCGGAATGCCGGAACCATCGGCTGCAATCGAAATCGTAATGATGGTGCCGGCTCCCGGCGTGCTGGCGATTGCAAAGTCACCTCCATGCAGCGCCACGAGCCCTTTCACCAGCGACAGACCGAGTCCCGTCCCTTCGAATCGACGGCTATAGTCGCTGTGGATCTGGACGAAAGGTTGGCCGAGCATCGCAAGCTTGTCGATCGGGATGCCGATGCCGGTGTCACTGACGCACAGGGTCAGGATGCCGTCCCGCATCGAGGCGTCGATCGAGATCGCGCCGCCGGCATCCGTGAACTTCACGGCATTGCCGACCAGGTTGATCAGGATCTGCTGGATGGCGCGCTGGTCGGCGACGACTTCGTCCAAGCCACGCTGGATGCGGCTCGTCAGCGTCAATCCCTTGGTCTTTGCCTGCAGCGCCAGCATTGCCTCGCAGGAGCGAACGCTGGCTGCGATATCGAAGGGCTCGAGGCACAGCTCGTAGCGACCGGCCTCGATCTTGCTCATGTCCAGCATGGTGTTGACGACGGAGAGCAGGTGCGCGCCTGAATCGCGCACCAGGCCGACATACTCGCGCTGCCGGTCGTTCTCCAGCTTGCCGAAATACTCGCCGAGCAGGATGTCGGAAAAGCCGAGGATCGCGTTGAGCGGGGTGCGCAGCTCGTGGCTCACCGCCGCGAGGAACCGCGACTTGGCGTCATTGGCCGATGCCGCCTCCGCAGCGTGGTTCTCCGCCTCGGTTCGCAACTGCTGTTCCACCGAGACATCACGGAGCTGGGCGACGACGCTGAGGAGTTCACCGTCGTTGTCGCACCGCGCCGTCAGGTCCACACGGAGATGGACGAACTGGCGGCTCTCGCGGGAGACCGCCTGGCGTTCAAGACGCAGATCGACGGATGCACCTTCATCGCCCTGGCGCAGCCGATCGAGCGCCTGGAGGAAGAGAATGCGGTCAGACACGTGCACCTGCTCGAGGAACCCCTTGCCGGCTGGCTCGCGCATCCAGGCGAGATACTCCCGCTTGTCCCGGCCACCAACGGCGGTGACGCCGCCTTGTGCATCGAGGAAGAAGACGAGGCCGGGGCTCGCCTCCATGAAGAAGTCCTCGGCGCCTGGCGTCGCCACATTCGCCACGGTGACGCTCTGGCGCGACAGCGCGATACTTCCGACAGCGGAGAAGAGGAAGGCGGCGCAGACCGTCGCGACGCCGACCGGAAGTGCCAAGGAAGGGCTGGTGACCATCGAAAGAGCGGCAGGAGCCGCAACCAGGGCCGCCGACGATAAGAAGACGAGGCGGCGAAGGATCGACAGTTCACGCTGGCGCACAGCCGCACCGCCGCCCGTCCGGGATAGCCAGCTCTCGGCTGCCCGGTCGACAAGGGCTGCCGCCCGATCTGCGATCTTACTCAATACAAGCACGCAATACCGCCCAAAAAAGGCTCTCTGTTGAACCGAAGAATAGTCTTCCGGCGCTTAAGGAAAGGATAAGGGGAAAGCCGGCTCCACAGCTCAGAATGACGAAAAATCCCGTTTTGGAGCATTCCGAAGCGGCATTGTTTTTTACGGTTAACAGGCGGTAAGCAGCGGATTTCGCTCACATTTCAGCAACGCGTTAACTTTTGTGGCAGCTTCGCCATAAGGTTTGCCTGCAATTACAGGGCGCAGCCACTGGCATGCTTAACGGCGATCGCTGCAATTCGACTGAAATGCGGCGCAAATGCTGTCGATTAAAATTTGAACTAAATTTGCCGCAAATGCCGACGAGTTTCGAAAACCGGCATTTGCAAGTTCTCTCTACAGTGAAAGCACACCGGAGAACCGGACCGATTCGGCATCAAGACCGAACGGTCAAACAGGATGGGCAACGACTATGTGGTTTCTGATCAAAGGAACATTCTGGTTCGGGCTTGTGCTCGTGCTGCTGTCGTTTTTCAGCGGCGAAAGCTCAACAAAGCTTGCG
Source organism: Rhizobium sp. Root1220 (assembly GCF_001426265.1). Classification (GTDB taxonomy): domain Bacteria; phylum Pseudomonadota; class Alphaproteobacteria; order Rhizobiales; family Rhizobiaceae; genus Rhizobium. The sequence continues at coordinate 71,699 of NZ_LMDG01000037.1, read as the reverse complement.
AACGAACCGAACTTGCAGATCTCCGACGCCTTCGTCGCCGCAACCGGCGCCTACGATTATCTGACTGGCATGTGCGGCGAAAAGCCCGAGGTCTGCGTCAAGGGCGCCGAGACCATGTCGGCGCTAGGCCACCGGGCCCGCGACGGCGCACGTGTCGCCTTTGATCTGCTCGACAGCCGGTTCGGTGAGGATACGCCCGCCAACCCGACCACGGCTGCTGCTTCAGTGCCGGCCGCGGCCCTCGCTCCCTCGCAATTCCAGGTACAGGCTGCCGCTCCCGCGCGTGACGAGAAGACCGCCGCACTGAACCAGCCGATGCCTTACCGACCGCCGGTCGATGACGAAGCCTCTTCCGATACGGTGACCACCGGCGCCATTCCGCTGCCGACACCGCGCCCCGCCACCTGAATCCTGCGGGATTTCCCGCTGAGCTTGCACCGGTATCCGCCCGATGCGGATGCCTCTGTGCCTGACGTGCCTGCCCTGTTTATTTTTCAGCTTGTTGCTGCGCCGCGAGGATGCCCATCCTTCGCGGCGTTCTTTTTAACGGTTCAAATCTGGCCATGCTTCACCTATATGAATCGTGATAACGAAAGGCCATTATCCATGACGACGCTCGATCAGATCATCGACGATTTCTCCTTCCTCGATGATTGGGAAGATCGCTATCGCTATGTGATCGAGCTCGGCAAGGCGCTTCCCGACTTGGCTGACGACAAGAAGACAACGGCGAACAAGGTGATGGGTTGCGCCAGTCAGGTGTGGCTGGTCACGCATACCGAGGGCAACCGCGACAACCCGCTGATGACCTTCGAAGGCGATTCCGACGCGCATATCGTGCGTGGGCTCGTGGCCATCGTGCTTGCCACCTATTCCGGCAAGACCGCCTCGGAGATCGTCGCGCTCGATGCCTTTGAGGTGTTTTCCAAGATCGGACTGGTGGAGAATCTTTCCTCGCAACGCTCCAACGGGCTGCGTTCGATGGTCAACCGGATCCGCGAGGAAGCCCGGGTACGCGCTGCGGCCTAACGCGGCGCGGGTCTCCCATGGGGTCATAGCTCCGGCCGATAGCCTTCCATCCCCCAATGCTCCATGCGTGCCCGGTGTGTCGGCGCCGGCGGATTGTAGTGCCGCGACAGCGCCAGCAATGCGGTGCGAAGCATAAGCTTGGCGGAACGGACGGGCCACTGGCGCTCGCGTTCGACGGCTTCGAGCCCCTTCATGAAGCAGCAGACATCGAGCGCCACGCCGGACAGTTCCGGCCCCATCGCATCGACCGCGCGATTGACCGCAAGGCGCGCCGCCGCCGCGCTGTCGGTCAGATCCGCCATGCCGCCCCGAGAACCCTTGGTGACGCTTGAAAGCCGCGGTTCCCATGCGGCGGTGATCCGCGGCTGAAGCTGGCCCCGCGTGAAATCGACCAGCAGCCTCTCGCCGGCGGCGAGAGCGGGCTGCGGCAGGAACGGGCTTCCGCTTTTCTCCTTGAGCCGCGCGAGGCTCGCAAGCGGTGACTCCTCCCTGTTGATCCGCAAACGCCGGGTCGTCCCATCCACATCGGCCAGGACATCATCGAGCGCGCCATGCTGCGCGATAAAGGCCTCCTCGCGCTCAGCAACCGCACGGCGGAGATAGGAGCGGGCAGTCGGGCGAAGGAAGATCCTTCCATTTTCCCGGCCAGCCAGCCCCGAAGATATCGCTTCCGCCAGCAGCGTTTGGGAAACCGCATGACGTGTGCCGTCGGAGAGATGGAGCGAGAGCCCTCCCCCTTCGCAGGATCCGGCTTGCGCCTCGCCGCGCAGTAGGAACCGCATCAGCCGAACCATCGGCTTGCTGTTACTCATGCCCAAGCGCTCCGTTTGTGCGGAAGACGGAATTGACCGTGCGTTCGACTGCGGCAACAAACTCGTCGAAGGCCGGATCATCACGGCGATCCTCGACGACGTGGCAGGCGTGGCCGACCGTCGTGCGGTCGCGACCAAACGCCCTGGCGATCTCAAAGAGCGGAATCTGAAGGGCAACATGGCAGACGTACATAGCGATCTGGCGCACGTGGCAGAGGGTGCGCCGGCGGTCGCGCCGCATCTGGATGCGATGTGCGGCGAGCATGACCATCTCGGTGGTGATCTGCGCGCATATGCGACAAACGACGCGAACAGGCAGAGTCGCCGGAGACGGAACGATACCGGGAGGGTCGCCGTCGGCCTGCACCGACCCGAAAGCAACGGATCCGGCGGCAGCGTCCGGCAGGGAGAGGTTTCCAATTGGCATATGAACACTCCTACAAATAGGAATTAATTCATACACCCTACACAGCAAAGGGGACAAACAAAAGCCGACGCATGCAACTTTTTGTTGTTTTAGTTTGGCAATTTCGCTAGGCAGCAGAAATAAATGGGATTATTTTCCTCGTTCATTCTCCTGCAAACGACAAAGCCGGGCTTTCGCCCGGCTTTTCAATTTCATTCTGACGATGTCAGCCGCGGCCGCGCTTGCGGCGCTGACCAAGGCCCATTTCCTTGGCGAGGCGCGAACGCGCTTCGGCATAGGCTGGGGCGACCATCGGGTAGTCCGCCGGCAGGTCCCACTTCTCGCGGTATTCTTCGGGAGAAAGGCTGTGATGGGTCATCAGGTGTCGCTTGAGCGACTTGAAGTTGCCGCCACATTCCAGGCAGGTGATCTGCTCATCCTGAACTGATTTGCGAACCGAAACCGCTGGCTTCTGCTTTTCGACAACCGCCATGGCAGTCTGCGGCGTCGAAGTACTGCTCAGAGCAGAATGTACGTCAGAGATCAGGTTGGCAAGATCGCTAACAGGCACAACATGATTGCTGACATAGGCGGCGACAATATCCGCGGTTAGCTCCACCAGCAATTCCGGCCCGCTACCGGCTGCAGTATCCGTCATAATTTCGTTTCTCCTGTTTGCATGCTCGAAAGGTCTAAAGCCTATTCAGCCAAGACCGCCATCGTAGAGCCAACAGCAAAAGAACTCAGGCTACGGCTACCTGTTTTGGAAAACTGAAATCCACCCCTAGATTCCTGAGGCCGAAACCCGTTCTTATACTGCCCGATTTTGAATTAGTACGCTCTCACGCAGGTCACTTCCTCAATTAAACACTGAAATGCGATGATAATGAGGAAATAAGCAACGTGTTTCTAATTCAATATCAGAACTCTACTTGAACTTCCAAATATCACCGATTTGCGAAAACGCCAATTACTATTTCATATATATCTACCGAAAAATGCCTGCTCTCCAAGAATTGATGGGCAACTGCCTAAACATTAACCATTGAAACATCTATGTCACACTGCAAAAAACTGCTTAAAATACTGAATCGGCAATACTCTCATCTTTTAGCGAGATCATCCCGTACCGATTGAGGCCCCAGTCTATAACCTGCCTTGTGTGCCGCCTTCGCAAGCAGGTGCGCCGCAACCGGCGCAGTCAGTAGAAAAAAGACAAACCCGGCAAGCGCGCGGATAAGAGCAGCGACCTCTCCCGATCCGATACCCGCAGCAAGGAGAAGAAGGCCGGAGCCCACCGTTCCTGCCTTGGAAGCGGCGTGCATCCGCGTGTAGAGATCCGGCAGCCGCACGATGCCGATCGCAGCCACCAGCGCGAACAGGGAGCCGGCAAGCAGCAGAAAAGACACAACGATCGCGACCGCATAGCTTATCATTTCTTACCCTTACCGCCTTTGCGCCCGCCGCCTTTGCCCCCAACTTTGGGCATTTTCGGGGCAGAACCGTGTTTTTTTCTGTCCCGTTCCGGGACAATCGGGCGCGACATCACGAAGCGTGCGAAGGCGACGGTCGCCAGAAATCCGACGAGACCCAACGAAATGGCGATATCGATGTAAAGCGGAAAACCGGTCTTGACTGCCAGGACGGCGATGAAACCGATGGCCGTGCCGGACAAAGTGTCGAGCGCCAATACCCGGTCGGGAAGCGTCGGGCCGGCGATCACCCGCCAGGCCGCCAGCAGGAAAGCAAGGCTGAGGATGACCAGCGCAACGGCGGCGGCGAAGGATACGATCGCGGGTGCCGACATCATCGAAACGCCTCCATGATCTTGCGCTCGAAACCGTCGGCGATATCGCGTTTGACGGCCTCGGGGTCGGCGCAATCGAGGGCATGAACATAGAGGGTGCTGCGGTCGTCGGAGACGTCGACCGAAAGCGTGCCGGGCGTCAGCGTAATCATGTTGGCGAGAAGGGTAATCTCGAAGTCTCGGTCGACGGTAAGCGGGAACGCGAAGATGCCGGGGGTCAGCTGCATGTCGCGACTGCAGACCGTGACAGCGACCCGAAGCGCCGACAGCGTCAACTCCCTCAAGAACAGCAATGCCAGCGACAGGATGGCGAGCAGCCGGCGAAGGTACCCCTTGCTGCCATAAGGCTCACGCACGACCGACAAGGCTATTGCGCCGAGGACCGCGCCGAAGAGGAAGTTGTGAGCCGATGCGCCGCCCGTGACAGCAACCCAGGCGATCGCAAGCAGGAGGTTGAGAAGCAAGCCGATCATGGCCCCACGCCTCCGGGGAACACCGAGTAGACATAGGCCGACGGATCGGCAAGACCCGCAGCGGCGGACTGGGTCAGTTCGAACATTTGTTGGGGCAGAATACCGAAGCCGACGACGATGGCCGTCAGCACCAGCAGCGGCAGGGCTGTACGCCAGCCCAGCGTTGCCGCTTCCCCCGCCCCGACTGTCGCCGGACGCCAGTAGGCGAGGATGACGACCCGTCCGAAAACAACCGTCGTCAGAAAGCTGCCGATCAGGATCGTCGCTGCCATCCACCACGCGCCGACATCGACCGACGCCTTGACGAGGATTACCTTCGGCCAGAAACCCGAGAATGGCGGCAGGCCGCAGGCGGCAACGAAGAGAATGAAGGAGACGGCGGAAAAGCCGGGATTGCGCCGATAGAGGCCGCCGAGCGCCGTCAGCGAGAAACTGCCGCCAAGGGCCGCAGTCTGCCCGGCCAGCAGGTAGAGGGCGGTCATCAGGATCATCGAGTGAACCGCATAGAAGACCGCGCCGGAAAGACCGCCCGGGGTGCCTAGCGCAATACCGATCAGCATGTTGCCGATGCCAGAAATAACGACGTAGCCGAGCAACTTGCGGATATCGTCCTGCGCAAGCGCGCCGAGCGCACCGACGACGACCGTTGCCGCGCCGGCGGCGGCGATCAGCAGGCTCAGTTGCTCGCGTTCCGCCGGCAACAGCATGACCATGATGCGGATCAGCGCATAGACGCCAACCTTGGTCAGCAGGCCGGCAAACAGCGCCGACACGACTATGCGTGGCGTGTGATATGAGGCCGGCAGCCAGAAATTGACCGGAAAGGCGGCGGCCTTCATGGCAAAGGCAAGCAGTATCAGCGCCGACAGCGTGACCAGCGGCGCCGTCGCGCGCAGCCCTTCCGCCTTGGTGGCGATGTCAGCCATGTTGAGGGTGCCGAAGACCGCATAGACGATGCCGACAGCAATCAGGAAAAGCGTCGTGCCGATCAGGTTCAAGACGGCATATTTCATCGCTCCGTCGATCTGGCCGCGCTCCGACCCCAGGATCAGCAGTCCGAACGACGAAATCAGCAAAACCTCGAACCACACATAGAGGTTGAAGATGTCGCCGGTGAGAAACGCGCCGCTGACGCCGGCCATCAGCAGCATCAGGAACGGAAAGAAACCGTAGCGGCGGCCGCTGTCCGTCACATCCGCCAGCGCATAGACGCCGCCGGCGAGAGCCGCGATCGCCGCCGTCAGCGCCATGAGGGCGCCGAAAACGTCGACGGTGAAGGCGATGCCGAAGGGTGGCAGCCAGCGGCCCATGACCATGGTAAAGGGACCGTGCGCGATCACCCGGGCCAGCAGGCAGGCGTCCAGAAGCACCAGGACCATAAGCCCGGGAATGGCGATCCGGGCCTGCAGCCGCAGCGATCCGCGCAGCATGAGCAGGATTGCGCCGATCGCGATGCACAGCGCGACCGGCGCGATTGCCAGCCAATTCGCCATTGGAACGGGCGCGGCCACCAGGGCGGCGGAAAGATCGACTATCACATCGGTTGGGGTTGCCATCTCCTAGTATCCCAGCGGCGGTAGTGGCGGGTTGGCGGGCTCGGCGATACGCATCTCGTCGGTGTTGTCGGTGCCGATGTCCTGATAGGCGCGGTAGGTGAGGACCAGCAGGAAGGCAAGGAACGAAAACGAGATGACGATTGCCGTCAGGATCAATGCCTGTGGCAACGGGTTGGCGGCGCCGGCCGGGAGCGTATCGAGATGTTGCGGAATGATTGGCGGCACCTCGCGGGTGAGCCGCCCGGCGGTAAAGAGCAGGAGGTTCACGGCGTTGCCAAGTATCGCGATGCCCAGCATGATGCGGATCGAGAATTTCGACAGCATCAGGTAGACCGCCGCGGCAAAAAACAGGCCGACTAGGATCGCAAAGAGAGGCTCCATCACTCGACCTCCCTTTCCTCAAGCGCCAGCGCGATCGAGGTGATGGCGCCGACCACCACCAGGTAAACCCCGATATCGAAAAGCAGGACGCTGGAGAGCGCCACCTCGACGCCGAAGACCACCGGGTAAACCCACAGGCCGGTCATGAACGGCACGGCGAAGAAGAGCGACAGCAGGCCGGCACAGCAGGACATCAGGAGGCCGGTGCCGGCGATCGCCAGCGGATGAAAGACCACGGCGCGGCGCACGGAGCCGACGCCGCGGGCAATGCCGAAGATTGCCAGCGCCGAGGCCGCGATCAGTCCGCCGATGAAGCCGCCTCCCGGCTCGTTGTGTCCGCGCAGAAGCACGAACACCGAGAAGAGCAGCATCAAAGCGGTCAGCACCGGGGCAATGGTGCGGAAGATCAGCGTGTTCATGGGCGTTCGACTCCGAGATCTTCCGGAGCATCCGGATCGTTCTCCGCCAGCTTCCGCTCGGACTGCGCCCGGACCCGGATCAACGCCAGGATCGCCAGACCGGTCACTGCGACGACGGCGATCTCGCCGAGGGTATCGGTACCGCGGAAATCGACGATGATGACGTTCACGACGTTGGCACCGTGGGCGATCGTTTTCGAGAAGGTGTTGAAGAATTCGGTCAGCGTCGTGTTGAAGGGCATCTCCGTTGCCTTCATCAGAAGCAGTGTCAAACCGCAGCCGCACGCGATCGCGATGGTCGAGTCGAAGAGCCGTTGGCCGGGCGGCCGCCGGTCGGTCGGCGACAGCTTCAGGCGCGTCATGACAAGCGCCAGGATGACGACCGACAGTGTCTCCACCATGAATTGCGTGAAGGCGAGATCGGGCGCGCCGAAGAGCAGGTACAGGATCGCGACCGCAAAGCCCTGTATGCCGAGGGAGACGATTGCGGTCAGCCGATCGCGCGCAACGACCACTGTTGCAAGGCCGATCACGGCAAGCAGGAAGATCGCCCATTCATGAACCTGCACGCCAACCGGCCATGCCGGCAGTGACGGCAATTCGCCGAACAGCCACAGGGGAACAAGAAGAACGGCGGCGACGCAGATGAAAGTGCAGGTGACATAGAGTTCCAGCCGACCGGGCTGGACGAAGCGGGTCACATGGTGGGAAATCCGGACCAAGCCGGCAATGAAATAGTCAAAGCCACGATCCGGCCCTGAACCGAGCCTGCGCAGCAACGCGATCATCAGGAACCGTGCGCGGTCGAGTTGCCAATAGACGGCGATGCCGAGCACGATCGTCAGGGCGGAAAGGAGCAGCGGCACACCGATATGCGGAACGACCGAAATCTTGATCTGGACTGGCGAACCCCCGACCGCAGAGGCCATCGGAGACGAAATGTAGTGATGGGCAATTCCGGAAAAAAGTGCGCCGGCTAGTCCGAGAACGGCCAGGAGAACCGGCCCTGCCCAGAGCAATGGCGGCGCCTCGTGCGGGTGCTTCGGCGTCTCAATGACCGTGCCGACAAAAGGCTTCAGCGCCACCGCGAAGCCGATCGCAAACATCAGCGCATTGCCGAAAACGGCAACGATCGTAAAGACGATGGACCTGAGATCGCCGTGGGCCAACGCGGCATAGACTTCCTCCTTGGCGAGAAAGCCCAAAAACGGAGGCAGGCCGCCCATCGAGATGGCGGCAGCGAGAGCGGCCGCGAATGTCAGCGGCATGGCATGTCTCAGACCGCGCAACCGGGTGGCATCGCGCGTCCCCGTCTCATGGTCGATGATGCCCGCCACCATGAACAGTGCGCCCTTGAAGAGCGAATGGGCAACCAGATAAAGCACTGCCGCCTCCGCGGCATTAGGGGATCCGAAGCCGATCAGCAGCACCAGGAGACCGAGCGACGAGACGGTCGTATAGGCGAGCCTCAGCTTGAGATCCGTCTGCCGCAGAGCGAGGAGCGTGCCGACCAGCAATGTCGTGCCGCCAAAGACCGGCAACAGGATTTCCCACTCTGGCGTTCCCCCCATCGCCGGATTGAGCCGCATCAACAAATAGACACCGGCCTTCACCATGGTAGCGGAATGCAGGTAGGCGGATACGGGCGTCGGCGCCTCCATGGCGTTCGGAAGCCAGAAATGGAAGGGAAACTGCGCAGACTTGGTAAAGGCGCCGCCGAGGACGAGCAGCAGCATGGCCGTATAGTAGGGATTGGCCCGCAACAGATCGCCAGAGGCGAGCAATGTCGACAGTTGCGTCGCGTTCGTGGTGCTCCAGATCAGCAGCAGACCTGCGAGCAAGGCCAGCCCGCCGCCGCCGGTGACCACGAGCGCCTGCAGCGCGGCGCGGCGCGATGCTTCACGCGTGTGGTCGAAGCCGATCAGCAGGAAGGACGTGATCGAGGTCAGCTCCCAAAAGACAAAGAGCATCAGCAGGTTGTCGGAAACGACCAGACCGAGCATTGCGCCCATGAACAGAAAAATGAACGAGAAGAAGCGTCCCTGGTCTGCATGTCCCTTGAGATAGCCCCCTGCATAGAGAACGATCAGCGTACCGATACCGGTGATCAGCAGCGCAAAGGTCACAGACAGGCCGTCGAGCAGCCATGAGAAGCGCAGATCGTAGCTCGGAACCCAGGCGTAACCGCCCGTGATGACCTCGCCGCCGGCAATTGCAGGAAGCAGGCTGAAGAAGTGCAGGAAGGCAAGCAACGGCGCCAGCGCGAGAAGCCAGGCCGCGTTCGCGCCAAGCGCCCGGACAAGTGGAGGTGCGACGACGGCGGCTAGGAAAGGCAGACACAAGGCCGCAAATGTCAGAGCCGTGACATCGGCCATGTCCCCTCCTCGACTGCCCGGAATCCGGCCGGGCCGGAAGCGTTCGTCAGGTTTAGGAGAAGACCAGCGTCATCTCAAGCCTTCTTTGGTGGGGAAACGCCGTTTGCCATGCGATAATGGCAAAGAACGGGATGTGCCGAACCAGAAAAACGCCACCACAGCCGAGCATGAAACATGAAGAAAACAAGCATCAGCGGCCACACGGAAACGCTTATCACACCCGCCGCTCTGTATAGCGTCCATCCGTCACGATTTGCCCACCCCTCAAGAAGGGTAACGAGCAGAAAAATGGACGAGACAGCAAAATATCCAGCAAACATAAAACTTGAAAACACGGCACCCTCCTACCGCATCGACGAATATTATTAGCAATACGTTAAATATCTAAAGTATTAAACACATCTATTCTGTCTAGACGGAAGCCACGCCTTCGCTGAAAGGCGTACGCCGTCGATCGATCTGCTCCGGCGCACCGCGGGCTTCAAGACGAATCAAAATGAGCGCGCCGGGGGGGGCATTGCGGCATTCCCGGCACGAGCTTATCGTCGCGTCTGCTGCGTGCGCGGCTGTCCAGGTGCGTAACGGCCGACCGTTGCCGGCACCGGTTGGAACGAACGGAAGTCAGCGGGGAACCCGCAACTCCATGAACGTCAGATCCAGCCAACGCCCGAACTTCGTGCCAACTTCGAAAAACGTGCCGCCGTTGCGGAAGCCGAGTTTTTCGTGAAGCTTGATCGACGCGACATTGCCGGCCTCGATACCGGCAATCATGACGTGGATGCCATTTTCGGCCGCGCGCGCAATGAGCGCCACCATCAGCAGCTTGCCGACACCAGCGCCCTGATGGTCCTTCTCGACATAGACCGAATGCTCGACCGTGTGACGGAAACCGTCGAAGGCCCGCCAATCTCCATAGGATGCGTAGCCGGCGATCTTGCCTGCAGTCTCCGCCACAAGAACCGGGAAGCCCCTTGCCTTTCGAACATTGAACCAATCGACGCGGTTGTCGAGATCCACGACCGTCTCGTTCCAGATCGCCGTCGTGTGCTCGACCGCGTGGTTGTAGATATCGCGGATGGCGGGCAGATCGGCTTCGGTCGCGTCGCGTACGAGAACGGCTTGCGTCATAAATTGCAGTCCACTATTATTTCAATATGTCCACTATATCAAATGACTTCGATCGCTGTCTAGGGGAACGGGTCCGCGCGGAGCGCGAATTGCGGGGCTGGTCGCTCAGCGACCTCGCCAACCAGTCGGGCGTCTCGCGCGCCATGATTCACAAGATAGAGCGCAGCGAGAGCAGCCCGACCGCTTCGCTTCTCGGCAAGCTTTGCGGCGCGTTCAGCCTCACCGTGTCTTCCCTCGTCGCACGCGCGGAAGCGGGTGGACAGCGCCTCGTGCGCCGTTCGGAGCAACATGTCTGGACCGACCCTGAAACGGGCTATTCACGCCGCCAGATTTCGCCTGCAAACGGCAATCCCTTCGACATCGTCGAGATCGACCTGCCAGCAGGCGCTTCCGTCGCCTATCCGGCTTCGTCCTTCGTCTTTCTTCGGCAATGCATATGGATGCTCGCGGGAGAGCTTACCTTCGTCGAGGGGGAAACCACTCACACGCTGCATGCCGGCGACTGCCTGCTGCTCGGACCTGCCGCGAACTGCGAGTTTCGCAACGACGGCACCACAGATTGCCGCTATGTGGTGACGGTCGCAAAGGTCGGCTGAAAGCGATAGGCTCCCGGCAAAAGGACGCTCTCCGCGCCGCGGCGCTGCCGATGATCAGAGACTGGGCGCCGGCATGCTCAGACAGGTGAAAACAGCCGAGTAGTGAACCGCCGCCGCGGCGACAACGAAGCCGTGCCAGATTGCGTTCTGGAAGCGCAGTTTTTCCCACACGTGAAAGATGACGCCGAGCGAATAGATGATCCCGCCGACAACGATGAGCAGCATCGACGCGAACGGAATGCGCTCCGCCACCGGTCCGGCAACCAGCACGCCGCTCCAGCCCATGCCGAGATAGAGCAGGATTGCGAGCTTGTCGTAGCGTCCGGGAAAGGCGCACTTCAGAAAGACGCCCAGTGCGGCGATAGACCAGATGCCGATCAGCATTCCGAGCAGCAGCGGGTTGTCGGCACCACGCTCCAGAAAGGGCGTGTAGGTTGCAGCGATCAGGATGAAGATCGACGAATGATCCAGCCGGCGCAGGAACCACTTCGTCCGCGACACCGGCCACGCATTGTAGGAAAACGAGATACCGAGCGTCAGGACCAGACCGACGCTGTAGATCCACGCAGCCGCTAGCTCGCCGTGGGTGCTCCAGACGGAGGCGTAGAAAATGAGTACCGTGGCGCCCACCAGGGCGAGCGCCAACCCGACGCCGTGAACGATACCATCGGCAATCAGCTCATATTTGTCGTAAGCCCAGCGGATGCCGTTGAACTCGGTCATGCACGAAATCCTCATCATGTCCGATGCAATCGTGTCACCGATAAAGGACGTGCGCAACAGAAGAGCCTTGCCGCGTCGACAAATCTTCTCTTGCGAATTCGCACGCCACTAGCTCATGCAATCCTCGCAAAGCGGTGCGTAGGGGACGGCCGCGAGGCGCTCCGGGGAGATCGGCTCGCCGCAGCGCGCGCACAGCCCGTAGGTTCCATTGTCGATCCGATCGAGCGCCGCGCGGATCGCGCGCAGTTCCGCCTGACCGGCCTGACCAAGTCCTTCGAGGACCTCGTCGTTCTCGCTCTCGGTCGCGCGGTCGTCGCTGTCCTGTTCCTTGGTGCGGCCGAGATCGACGTCGATCCGGTTAAGGCGCGATTCAAGCTCCCGCTGCCGATCACGCAGGATCTTCTCATAGCTGTCGTAACGCTCCCGATTTTTCTCCATGGCGCTTCTTCCTAGCGTTGCCTGTCGACCAGCACCGAGCATTTGGCGTGTCGCACCACGCGGTCGGCCGTGGCGCCGATGAAGTAATTGCTGAAGTCCGGCACATGCGAGGCAAGGATGATCAGGTCCGCGCCATGGGCTTCGGCTGCCGCGAGAATACCGCTGGCCGGGCGTCCGTGACTGATCTCGATGCTGGCCGGAATTCCGGTGGTGACAACCAATGCCTCCAGCTTTTCGCGACCGTCCTTGATCGCATTTTCAATGAGTTCAGCGGGAAGATCGATTGCGACGTAGGTCGGTACATCCTCGACAACGTTGAGGAGGATGATCTCGCCCCCGGAATCAAGCAGCGTCGCAGCCTTGCGGAAGGTCTTCTCACCCGACGCCAGCGCACCAATCTCCACGGCAACAACAATCTTCTTGTACATTCACGCCCTCCATATCGCCCATTGCGGTTCGTTGGGCATCATTCCGAGAAAGTAGATAAGGCGCTTTGATCAAGATCAAGACATCAGCTCATCTGCCGTCAACATATTTTGAACGCTTCATCGCCAAAAACTGGCCTTCTGTGAACAATCGAAATCCGCCATATTGCAATCAAGTACAGCGGCCAAGGGGACCTTAGAGGCAATGGACCGGCGAAAATTCCTTGGCATCGCTACAGGCAGCGCTCTCGCTGCCACCGCCGGTACGCCTTCATATTCAAGGGCAGGAGCACCCAGCATGACGACCACCGAAAAGTCCTACGCACTGACACGCCCTGCCTATGTCGATCACTCACATCTGATCGTCCGCGATCTTGGGTTGGTCTCGAGCTTCTATCAGTCGATGCTGGGCCTCAAGGTTCTGGAAAAAACTGCAAGCGGCGAAGTCCTGGGTGTCGACGGCACACCACTCCTGACACTGACGACCGGCACGGATGTCCGCGCCGCGCCGCGCAATGCAGCCGGTCTGTTCCACACCGCTTTCCTGATGCCAAACCGCACCGAGCTTGCCCGCTGGCTCCGCCATGCGGCAAACAACAACGTTACGCTGGACGGCGCTTCGGACCATCTCGTGAGCGAAGCGATCTATCTTGCTGATCCGGAAGGCAACGGCATCGAGATCTACGCGGACCGTCCCCACGAGCAGTGGAAATTCCATCAGGACGGCCAGGTGGAAATGGCAACGCTGCGGCTCGATCTGCAATCACTCTACGAAAGCGCGCCACAGGATTCCTGGAACGGCATGGCGGATGGCACGGCAATCGGCCACATCCATCTGCAGGTCGGCAATATTCCGGAAGCCGATACCTTCTATCGCGACGTCCTCGGTCTCAAGCTGATGGCGCGTTACCCGGGCGCGAGCTTCTTTGCCACCGGTGACTACCACCACCATGTCGCGGCCAACATCTGGAACAGTCGCGGCGCCGGCGCCCGTGCGGACGGCATGACCGGCCTCTCGGACTATGCCCTGCGCTTCAACGACAAGGCGGCGCTGGACACGGCTGTCGCCAAGCTCGACGAGCTCGAAATCAAGAGCGAGCGGCGCGATGGCGGCGTGTTCCTGCGCGATCCGTGGGGCATCGGCCTGACATTGTCGGCCTGATCAATTCACTCTGCCGCCTCTGCGACGGCGCGCATTTCGCTGCGATAGAATTTCGGTGCGCGGCCGGTGATGCGCTTGAAGGCGTTGCTGAAGGCGCTTTCGGAGGTGTATCCAAGCGAACGTGCGAGCGTTGAGACCGGCAGGTTTTCCTCACGCAGCAATTTCTCCGCCAGCCGCATCCGCCACTCCGTCAGATAGGCAAGCGGCGCAACTCCTGCGACAGACTTGAAATAGACGGCGAAGGTCGTGCGCGACATGGCAGTCGCGGCGGCGAGTTCCCCGAGCTGCCAGGCGCGGCCGGGATCGGCATGCATCAATCGCAGTGCCGGTGCGATCCGGCGATCGCTGACGGCACGCAACAGACCGGCAGCGAGCCGCCCGCCGTCCTCCAGATGAACGCGCAGCAACTGCACGAGCATCAACTGCGCAAGCTGCGTCGAGGCCACGGCGACGCCCGGCAAATCCGACATCTGTTCACTGACGATCTGACCGACCAGCCATTGCAGGACGGTCGCCTGCGCACCTCCAGCCCTGGCATGAATGAAAGGCGGAAGCACATCCATCAGCAAGGCACCGCGCACCGGATCAAGCCCGGCGTGGCCGCCGATCAGCTCGACCTCTTCGATTTCCGACAGTCGTGTCATCTTGCCGGCCCAGCCGGCAAAGAGCGGCTTTGCTTCCCTGGGTTCGATGGCGAGATCGCTGGCAAGCAGGAACGGGCGGCCCGAAACGAGAAAGGTGTCGCCGGCTTCCAATCGGACCGGTCCCGCCGCACCCTCAACATCGAGCAAGCAGCGGCCTTTCAGAACGGCGTAGAACTTGATCCTCTCCGGCCGGAAGCGGATCGACCAGTCGCCACCGATCGTGAAGCCACCTGAAATCACCGACTGCGCATTGGTGAGCGTCAGCAGGTCGGAAAAGGGATCATCGGACATTTTCGAATTCTCACGCATGCAATTGGAATTTACAAGTATTTTAAATTCGAAATTCCAGGCGCAATCTCCCTGCCGGAATAGAGCATGGAGATGCATCATGAGCCTTATGAAACGCAAACTCGGCAGGCAGGGCCTCGAGGTCTCGGCCATCGGCCTCGGCTGCATGCCAATGAGCCAGTCCTATGGACCGGCGGATGAGAAGGAAGCGATCGCCACGCTTCACCGGGCAATCGAGATAGGCTGCACCTTCTTCGATACTGCCGAAGTTTATGGCCCCCACACGAACGAGGATCTGCTCGGCCGCGCCTTCAAGGGTCGGCGGCAGGACGTCGTGATCGGCACCAAGTTCGGCTTCCGCATCCGCGACGGCAAGCAGGTCGGCACGGAAACCACGAGCCGTCCTGAGGATATCCGCGCTGCCGTCGAAGGCTCGCTTCGCCGCCTTCAAACGGATCACATCGACCTTCTCTATCAGCATCGCGTCGACCGCACCGTGCCGATCGAGGAGGTGGCCGGGACCGTCGGCGAACTGGTGAGCGAGGGCAAGGTACGCTTTTTCGGGCTCTCGGAGGCGGGCGTCGCCAATATCCGTCGCGCCCACGCCGTCCACCCGGTCTCGGCGCTGCAGAGCGAGTACTCTCTATGGGAGCGCAACCTCGAGCCCGAGATCATTCCGGTGCTGCGCGAGCTCGGCATTGGCCTTGTGCCGTTTTCGCCGCTCGGCCGCGGCTTCCTCACCGGCAAGATGATGCGCGCGGAAGAGTATCCGGAAGGCGATTTCCGGCGCAACGATCCGCGCTATCAGGGCGAGAACTACGACGCCAATGTCGCATCGGTCGAAATCGTGCATGCCGTTGCCCGCGACGAGCAGGCGACGCCCGGCCAG
Source organism: Rhizobium sp. Root1220 (assembly GCF_001426265.1). Taxonomy (GTDB): domain Bacteria; phylum Pseudomonadota; class Alphaproteobacteria; order Rhizobiales; family Rhizobiaceae; genus Rhizobium. Next base: position 56,148 of record NZ_LMDG01000037.1, on the reverse strand, counting down.
ATTGCGCTTGCCTGGCTGCTGCACAAGGGCGAGGACGTTGTGCCTATCCCCGGCACCAAGCGCCGCAGCTATCTCGAGGAGAATATCGGCGCCGCAGGCATTTCGCTCAGCCCATCGCAAATGCAGGCGCTCGACGAGGCGCTCGCGCCCGCCAATGTCTCCGGTAAGCGGTATGCAGACTGGATCATGGCAACCATCGACCGCTAGGCGGCGAGCAGCTTGAATGAAGGGCCGCGCCGAAGGGCGCGGCCTGTCACCACCCTGCGGAAGCCAGCCCCCGGGAACTCAAACCTCATCCGCGCGTTAGGGTGCCGAGGAATTGTACCTCCGGGGAACTACCATCCATGGGTTTTGCCACTGGCATCCGCAAGCAAGCGAGCAAGATAGCGATCGGCGAGCGTCGCCTCAGCAGCTGGGCGACAAGCCTTAGCGAGGCGACGGAAGAGCTGCCCCAGGCGCCGGTGCGCCGGGTGGAGAAGGACGGGCTGGATATCTCGATGGCTTGGGCCATCATCGGTATATTCACCATTCTCGGCCTTGCGGCCGTCTACACGATGTCGCTGATCCTCATCCCACTGACGTTGGCGATTGTCGTCGGCATGATCCTCGGGATGCTGGCCGAAAAACTCAGCAAGCTCGGCGTTCCGCGCATCACCAATGCGGTGATCCTGTCTGCCAGCGTTGCGCTGGTCATCTTCCTTGTCGCCAACTCGCTGGCCAGTCCGCTGACGACACTCGCCAACGAAGGTCCGGCTTTTGCCGAAAAGACGATGGCACGGCTGATGCCCTACCTCGAGCGGATCAAGTGGCTGCACATCACGCCCGCCACGTTCCAGAGCGGCCCCATGTCGATCGACAAGCTGCTTGAGAACACCGGCAACGTGCTGCATGTCGTCACCGCGAACCTGACGCCCGCTCTCATCCAGGCGCTGATCTTCTTCGCGGCACTGCTGCTGTTCTTGGCAGGGCGTGTCAACCTGCGCAAATCCATTATCATGGTGTTCCGGACGCGACCGCAGCGGCTCGCTGCCATCCGCGTCATCAATGGCGTCGAGCAGGTTCTCGGCTTCTATTTCGCCACCGCATCGCTGATTTATGTGTGCCTCGGTGTCACCATGGTCGTGATCGCCTATTTCGGAGGTCTCTCGGCGCCTGTGCTGTGGGGCTTCTTCGCCTTCCTGTCGAGCTTCGTTCCTTATCTCGGAATTACACTGATGACGCTGGCCGTCGCGATAGCCGGCATCATCACGCATGACGGTTTTCTGATCGGCCTGATCCCGGCGGCCGCCTTCTTTGCAGTGCACCTTGTGATGGAAAACCTGATCTTTCCGGCAGTGATGGGTCGTCGCCTGGAAATCAACCCGTTCGTGGTGTTTATCGCCATACTGTTCTGGACTTGGATGTGGGGCGCAGTTGGTGCTATGCTCGCGTTGCCACTATCACTGATCGTAATGACCATCATCGATGAACTCTTCATCGAAGAAAAAGTACAGCCGCAACTGCCTAAGTAATCGGGGTATGACGCGTCAGATGGCGGATATTGACCTTGGAGAGTCCACCCATGACCGACTGATGAGCGGCTATTCGCTCTGGGGACATGGCGGCGTCAGGCCAACCTATCAACCGCTTGCAGAAAATATCAAGGTCGACGCGCTCGTTGTCGGCGGCGGGATTACCGGTGCCCTGATTGGCCAAAACCTGTCAGAGCGCGGCCTTTCCGTCGTGATCGTCGACCGCGAGGAGCCCGGCCTTGGAAGCACAGCCGCCAGCACGGCCATGCTCCAGTGGGAGATCGATCGGACGCTTACCGAGCTTGAGGATTTCTACGGCTTCGAACGCGCCGTCGGCATCTACCGGCGCAGCGCCGCTTCCGTCGCCGGCCTTGCCAAGCTTATCGCTGCCCATCGCATTCCCTGCTGCTTCCGACCCAGGCAATCGCTGTTGCTCACCAGTAACCACGAGGGCGCGCGGGATTTGCTGACCGAGGTGGACCTGCGCCAGCGAGCCGGGCTGCCAAGCACCTATCTGGAGCATTGCGACCTGTTCACCGAATTCGAACTCGACCGCGACGCCGCAATCCTTTCCCGTGGTTCGGCCGAGGCCGATCCGCTGCTTCTGACATGGGCGCTTCTGGCGCTGGCCACCCAGCAGGGCGCACGCCTCCTCAATGCCTCCATCACACGGCTGGATAGCGAGGCCGGCAATGTCACGGCCGAGACGGATCGGTCCTTCGTGATCGAAGCGAAGAGCGTCGTGCTCGCGACCGGCTACACCATGCCCGGCATCGATATTCCGAAGCTGCATCGCACAACCTCGAGCTGGGCGCTGGCGACGGTACCGCAGGACCCGGCAACGCTCTGGCGCGATCGGGCGCTAATTTGGGAAGACAGCCATCCCTACCTCTATATGCGCACGACACCCGATGGCCGGATCGTCGCCGGCGGCGAGGACGACGATACCGTCGATCCTAACGCCCGCGACGAGAAGCTGCCGGAGAAGATCATGACGATCCGCGAAAAGATGGAGCGGCTGTGGCCGAAGGCGGATACGCGCGTCGCGAACGCCTGGTGCGGCACCTTCGGCGAGACCATTGACGGATTGCCGCTGATCGGGCCCGTTCCCTCGATGCCGCAAGTCTATGCCGCCTACGGATATGGCGGCAACGGCATCACCTTCTCCTATCTTGCATCCCAGATGATCGGCGCGATGATCGGTGGTGTGTACCGGGAGTGGTTCGAGGATTTCGCACTGGATCGCGTGGGGCCCGGCACCGGCGGTGCCGCCGTCCGATACGATCGCCTTGAAAGTGCGGTCAGCTAGGAGCCGCAGACGCGCGACCTTATGCCGATGATGCGCGTTCGATGTACGTGCCCCGATAGTTCGCATCATGTCCTGTGAGCCATCAAACGAAGCTGGCTATAGCGATGTTGGAGACTGACAAGGAATTCGCCGGATCGATTCCGGAAAATTACGACCGCTACATGGTGCCGTTGATTTTCGCGCCATATGCCGCGGATATTGCGCAAAGAGCTTTGGCCTTCTCACCACATGTCGTCCTGGAAACGGCAGCCGGCAGCGGGGTTGTCACCCGGGCCTTGGCGCCAGGGCTGCCCCAGGGTGCAAGCTATACCGCAACAGACCTGAACCAGCCGATGCTCGACTACGCCGCATCGAAACAGCCTCCCGACATCCGCATCAAATGGCATCAGGCGGATGCTTTGGCGCTGCCGTTTGAAAATGCGACCTTTGATCTCGTTTGCTGCCAATTCGGTGCGATGTTCTTTCCGGACCGCCCCACTGGCTATCGCGAAGCGAGGCGAGTCCTGAAGCCCGGTGGACATTTCCTGTTCAGCGTATGGGACCGGATCGAGGAGAACGTCTTTGCGGATGACGTCACCAATGCTCTTGCAACAATTTTTCCTGACGATCCGCCGCGCTTTTTGGCACGCACGCCGCACGGCTACCACGATACGGCACTCATCCGTCGCGAGTTGGAAGACGCGGGTTTCTCCCATGTGGAAATAGACACCAGAGCCGAGCAAAGCCGCGCATCCTCACCGCGCCTTCCGGCTGTTGCCTATTGCCAGGGAACTGTTCTTCGCAACGAGATCGAGGCTAGAGGCGGAAAGCTCGAAGCCGCAACCGACTACGCCGCATCCGTGATCGCCAACAGACATGGCAGCGGCGAGATAGCTGCCAAAATTCAGGCACATGTAATCACGGCCATGGCCTAGGCGCAGGATTCCCCCTCCAAGCCTCCGTCGTCCCTCGCCTGCGCGTCGGAATTTGGTCGCCTTGATGCAAAGAGTTGCGACCCGAAGCGGACGTTCGGATGCTCGCCGCCCAATCAAGACTGCAAGATTTGCGGGGAGACGATCAAGTTCTTTGGCGTTATGAAGAGTGATTGCGGATCACAACCACCGAGGTCTCTCCCCATGGCGTTGAACGTACTTTTCATTGGCGGCACCGGCCAAATCTCGTATCCATGCGTCGAGCGCGCCGTTGCCCAGGGTCATCAGGTCAGCGTCTATAATCGCGGCTTGAGAGGCAACCCGTTGCCCGCGGGTGTGACCTCGATCGTCGGCGACCTTGGATCGCCGGCCTACGCGGATCTCGCCAGGGCCAAATACGACGTCGTATGCCAGTTCATCGCCTTCACGCCCGATCAGGTCGCGCGCGACATCGCGGTCTTCTCGGGCAATTGCGGTCAATACGTTTTCATCTCTTCGGCCTCGGTCTACGAGAAGCCGGCGCGTCACTATGTCATTACCGAGAAGACGCCGGCGATCAATCCCTACTGGCCGTACAGCCAGGCCAAGATTGCCTGCGAGGAATTGCTCAAGACGTCCAATAACCTGGCCTGGACGATCGTCCGCCCCAGCCACACCGTTCGCACGGGCCTGCCGATCATGATGGGCGACAGCGACGTCATGGCGAGACGCATGCTGGATGGCGAGCCCACTATCGTGGCGGGCGATGGGCACACGCCCTGGACACTGACGCGCTCGGTCGACTTCGCAGTGCCTTTCGTCGGGCTTTTCGGCAAGCAAGTAGCGCTAAGCGAGATTTTCCACATCACCTCGGATCGCGCGCACATCTGGGACGACATTCAAAAGACCATCGCCAGATTGCTGGGGGTGGAGGCCAAGATCGTCCACGTGCCGACGGACACCCTGATCAAGTACAATCCGGACTGGGTCGGTCCGCTCAACGGCGACAAGGCCTGGACTGCGATCTTCGACAATTCGAAGGTCAAGCAAGTGGCAGGCAACTTCACCTGCGCCGAGAGCCTGGATGAAATCCTGGCGGAGCCGATCATGCACCTTAAGCAGCGCCTTGCCAAAAATCGTCCGCCAAGGGGTGAACTCGATGCCCTGATCGACAGGATTTGCGCCGCACAGAGCGCCCTTGGCTAGGGATGTCCCCTGGGCGCTCGGCATTCCGCCCGGTGCAGGTCGAAAGCAGCGTTGACCGCTGTCGGCCCGTAGCGGCGCCCTTTTCTCTGTACCATGTGTTGCCGCCCTGCACTTGCAGCGGCGTTCGGACTCAATCAACATAAGGCCGTAGCGTGCGAACTGGGAGGTTTCCTGCATGGCTCCGCCCGGTTTCTTTCAAATATGTGCAGGTGGGAGCAATACCGTGGCATCTGTTTCGACCAAGATACTGGGTTACGCCGTCCTGTTGATCTCCGTCGCACCGGCAGCGTATGCGCAGTCCAGCAGCGAGGAACTGGCGAAGAAACTTTCAAACCCGATTTCCTCGCTGATCAGCGTTCCGTTCCAATACAACTACGATCAGGGATATGGACCGCAGGACGGCAGTCACAATCTCGTCAACATCCAGCCGGTTATTCCATTTTCACTCAACGAAGACTGGAACCTCATTTCCCGAACAATCCTGCCGGTGGCGTGGCAAGACGATATCGCTGGCCCGTCGGGAGAGCAGTTCGGGCTCGGTGACACACTACAGAGTTTCTTTCTGTCGCCAGCCAAGCCAACTGAAAGTGGGATTATCTGGGGCGTTGGTCCTGCGTTCTTGCTGCCCACCGCAACCGACGAGTTCCTGGGAACCGGGAAATGGGGCGCGGGTCCGACCGGCGTTGTTCTCAAGCAGGAAGGTCCCTGGACCGTCGGGATGCTGGCAAACCATATCTGGTCGTTCGCCGGGCAAAGTGATCGGCAGGACGTGAGCTCGACGTATCTTCAGCCGTTCATCTCCTACACCACCGTCCACGCCTGGACCTTTACGTTGAACACGGAAAGCACTTACGACTGGGAGAATGACGCGTGGTCAGTTCCTATCAACTTCCAGGTCTCCAAGATCGTCAAGTTTGGCGAACAGCCCGTTAGTTTTGGCGTGGGTGCGCGTTACTGGGCGGATTCACCGGAAAACGGGCCGGACGGCTGGGGAGTTCGGGCAGTGATCACGTTCCTGTTTCCGAAGTAGGCGCCAGCACGGAACCAAGCGACCCGAGCAACAGCTGGTCGCGAAACAAGCGCGCCTAATGCATCTGTGGTTATGGCTTCACAAGTCCGCCGTGGTAATCTAACCGATAGACCTCCTTGGCCTCGACGTAGATCCGCTCGATCCCGACAAACCCTTCAACACTCTCGTTACTGTTATCAACATAGCGGTACTGTCGAACGACATATTCGAACGCGCCAAGGAATCTGCCGAGTCGGTACAAGGCCGACAACGCTTCTTGTATGACCGTACCGGCGATGGCCCCGTCGATAAGTTCCTGATCTAGGATGCGGCCATAATAATTCATGGCCCAAACAGGGTCATCATTTTTCCAGACGACTTCCTGCCCAAGAAAATCAGTGCCTCCAAAATAGCTGTCCAGATAGCTCCAGGGACCACACTCGTAACGGATATCATGTGAGGCGCGACGACAGGCATGCGAAGCGCTGCCGCCTCCAACGTATGTCGCCCGTTTTGCTTCCAGAATAAAAGCTTGCAGGCCTTCCATGACATATCCTCTCCCTAGAACATTGAAAAAACATTCCACAGGTGTGGGTATCTGCCAAGTGCCGGTCGGCGGGATTCACAAGAGAACCGCGAGGTGCAAATGCCGGAGCATTCGGCAAGCTGTAGGGGCTAAGCTCGCCCACGTCTTCGGCAGGCTCACTCAGTCGTCTAGTCGTCGCCGCTGTCCACGACATCCTGCAGCCTGACGAAGTCGGTGCCCTTGGCCTCGAGATCGAGGATGGCCCTGGCTACACCCTCGCCTGCCGCGTGCGTCGGCTGGTTGATGTGTGAAATCACCACATCGCCGTCCCCGCCTGCGACAAACGAGCTTTGCTGTTTGGCAGACGGCGCAAAGCCGCGGTCTGTCAATGACTGCTGTCGGCCCGTTGCGGTCATAAGCCTCAATTCTGTGGCAAGTTGCCAAACCCTTTCTGTGGTGACTTGGGGCAACAATGAACACATGGCTTTCCGCTAGTGCTCCGAACGTCGTCGTTCAATTCACACCTTTGTCATGTTCGGTGCCTAGCCGTCGGTGCATGTTTCTCGTTGGCGAGGTTATCCTCTTGGCAAAGTATCGGCCGCGCATCGTAGTTGTCGGCGCTGGTATCATCGGTTCAGCGATCACATACAATCTTGCCATTCGGGGCGCGGACGTCCTGCTTCTGGAGAAAGGACACTCGGCTGGTTGTGGCGTCACGGCTCGGGCCTTTGGTTGGATCAACGTCATCAATGGCACGCCTGGTGACCAAAACTATGCCCTCTGGCGCAAGGCAGTCGTCGAGTATCAGCATCTGAAAGACGCCCTTCCAACGGCCTTCTCAAGCGCACGTTCCGGCTCCCTTATCTGGAAGGCTACAGCACAGGAAACAGAGCAGTTTGCAGAGCTTCACCGGGACGCTGGAGAAGATGTCGAACTACTGCAAGCAAGCGATTTGCGCAGATTGGTGCCTCGTCTTCGTCAGGTTCCGGATGTTGCCGCCTTGTCGCCGAATGATTTGGCACTGGACCCACGGAATCTTGCCAAAGACTTGGTAACGGCCGCAGTTGCCGCCGGCGGCACCACGCGCTTTGACGCGGAAGTCTGTGCCATCGACGCCGTAAACGGCAAAGTCTCCGGCGTACGGGTCGGAGATGAGACGATCAAGGCAGACGTCGTCGTTATGGCTGCAGGCGCTGATATACAAGCTCTAACAGACCGGCTCGGGATTGAAACGGACCTAACGACGTCTCCAGCCTTGCTTCTCCGCTACGCATGCAACCGCCCCATCATCAACCATATCCTGCGAGGTCCCCGACTGGAAATCAGACAGGCCGCTGACAACGCTCTGCTTGTCGCGAAGTCGTACGTTGCAACCGGAGACGAAAATGGCCCGCAACTCATCGGCGAAAAGTTTCTTGCAGTCATGAAGGAAGAGTTGGATTTGCCCAGCGACGTCGCGCTGAAAAATGCAGAGGTCGGTGAACGTCCAGTCTTTTCCGATGGCCTGCCGCGACTGGGCTTGCTGTCGGAAGTCGGCAACCTCTACCTCGCAGTCGGCCATCCCGGTGTCATTTTGGCACCCCTATTAGGCCGCATGACCGCGGAGGAAATTCTGGAAGCCTGATCGCCTATCACCTCAGCTGGGGCTCCAACTGGCAAGCCAGCGCCGAGAACGTGGTGTCCATTGAAGTACGCACCTGTGTGACCCGCAAGAGACGAAATTTGACGCCGAGAAAATGAAGTTGTTATGTGGTGGTTAGTCACGCGAGTGATTTGAGGGTGCCGATGGAACAAAAGCTCTCAGTGATAATGGCGTCTGACGTCGTTGGCTACAGCCGAATGATGGGCATCGACGAGAGAGGCACCTTGTCGGCTCTCAAACGGCACCGACATGAACTCCTCGATGTCAAAATTGCCCTGCATCATGGCCGCATCATCAAGCTCGTCGGGGACGGAATGCTGACCGAGTTCAGGACCGCAGAAGAGGCGGTCCTCTGCGCTATCGAAATCCAACGAGAAATGCGGACGAGGAATTCGGATGTTTCTTCCGATCGACGCATAGAGTTTCGGATCGGAATTAATATCGGCGACATCCTTTTTGAAGATGACGATATCTATGGTGACGGCGTGAACGTTGCATCGCGCATCGAGACGATCGCTAGGCCCGGAGGCATCGCGGTATCCGCATCGATGCGCGACACCTTGGGCAACCGTCTGGCAATCGGCTTCGAGGATGCGGGCGAGCAGGTGTTGAAGAACATTGAACGTCCGCTCCGCATCTTCAATGTCATCCTCGATGATAGCGAATCTCGGCAACCAGAGGACGCCTCCGGTTCTGCTCTGGCAGCGCCATCGGCCAGAATACCGGGTGATCCGGTTTTCGAGTCGCACAGAACGATCCTTTATGTTTCAAGGTTTTCAAATCTGAGCGGCGACCCAGATCAGGATTATTTTGCGGCTGGCATAGCGGAGGATGTCGTGGCTGCATTGTCGCGCTTTTCAAGGTTGAACGTAATCGTCCAACCGCCCCGCTTAGAACCCCGACCTGTCGGGTCGCCTACCTATTACACCCTCGAGGGCAGTGTCAGGCGGCTCGGCAATCGCGTCAGGGTTAACGCAAGCCTGACCAATGTCCTACGCGAACACATCTGGGCGGAAAGATACGATTTCGACCTTGTCGACGTCTTCTCCATCCAGGACGAACTGGCTCAATCGATCCCAGCCGCGCTGAACGTAAAAATTGAAGAGGCTGAGCGTCAACGCGTTCTCGCTAAACCGGTAACGGCTCTAAGGGCCTATGACTTTTATCTGCGTGGCAAACATCTCCAACAGAGCAGGGGGCCAGAGGACGCCGCGACTGCAAAGGCGATGTTCGATGCCGCCATCGCTGATGATCCGAAATACCCGCGCCCACACCTCGGGCTTGCCTGGATCGAACTGCATAAGTTGAAATGGAATGAAAGCGTCGAGATCGATACCGCCCTTGCCACTGCGTTCGAGTGTGCTAGCAAGGCCCTGCAACTCAACCCTATAGAAGCCGACGCGCATTGGGCACTTGGCGTGATCCACTTGTGGAGAGGAGAGGCAGAGCGCGCCGTAGGTTGCTATGATCGCGCGCGCGAGCTGGCACCGTACAACTGTGATCTACTCGCCGAGTATTGCGATGCATTGGGCTATTTGGGGCGACTGGAAGACGCGATTCGGATCGGGGAGATGGCTGTCAGGCTCAATCCAAGTCGACCCGACTGGTATCTCTGGGACATTGCGGCCAGCAAGTATCTTTCCGGCGACTACCTCGGTGCGCTGTCTCTCTTGGAAAAAATGACGGCACCCGGCCCCGCTTACCGATTGCTGGCGGCGACCTATGCACAATTGGGGCGATTTGAGGAGGCGCGCAGCGCAGCGAGTGAACTGCTGAAAATTAATCCGGACTTCTCGATTGAGCGATACACCTCCCGAGCTCCCTATCGGGACAAGGCACTCCTCGCCAAATATGTCGAGGGATTGCGATTGGCCGGATTGCCTGAGTAAATCGATGGTGAAGTGCTAATTTGACTTGGAGTTGTGTCTGAAGTCTCCAGCGTCTACATTTTGCAAAGCAGAGTCGATCAAGCCGTTTACCGGCAGATCTACGGGTTCACGCCTTCGGCAGGCTCACTCAGTCGTCTGGTCGTCGCCGGTGTCCATGACATCCTGCAGCCGGACGAAGTCGGTGCCCTTGGCCTTGAGGTCGAGGATGGCCCTCGCTACACCCTCGCCTGCCGCATGCGTCGGCTGGTTGATATGTGAAATAACCACATCGCCGTCCCTGGCGGCAGCGATCCGCTTTTCCGTCACCGCGGCGCCGAGCAGCGAGCCGCCGTCGCCGTTCACCGAGTAGCCGGCGATGCGATAGCCCATGGCGCGGATTTCGGCGATCGACGAAAGGTCGTACTTGGCGGTGGAGCCGCGGAACCAGTGCGGTGGCGTGATGCCTGCCGCAAGCATGGCATCGGCCCCGCCCTGGACTTCCTGGCGAACGGCTTCGGGTGAACCGGCGGACGCAATGCCATAGATCGAAACCGGCTTGTCGACGGCCGGTATATGGTTCTGGCCGTGGTTCTCCAGTTCGAAGATATCCGGGTTCTGCAGGAATACCTGAAGCGCCTGCGGATTGTGCTTCAGCCAGCGCGCGGTCACGAAGATCGTTGCGGGAATGCGCTCGCTGACCAGTACCGACAGGATGCGGTCATCGGCTTTGCCCATGCATGCATCGAAGGTCAGCGCGACGCGCGGATGACCCTTGATACCCGAAAGCGCGATGCGCAGGTGCGGCTCGACAAGCTTGAGGGCCGCGGGTGTCTTTTGCTGTGTGGCGACAACCGGTGATGCCGGCAGCGCGGCAACCTCCGCCGCGAAGGCACCCGAGAGCGAAGCAGTGAGCAGCAGCGGAGCGAGAAAAATACTTTTCATAACAGATCGAAACCGTTGACCGTTCAAGCGCTACATAAGGCACAAGACGCCGATGCGCCATGTGGCCGGATGCCGCTTGCGATCCTCATGAGCGAGCGTCGTGGACAAGCAAGGCTCCTTCCTTGCCCAAAAACCAAGGCGCCATGAAGGCGATGCCATGCCGGGCGCGTTGATCAGTCGTAGAGGTAATATCCGGCCCACTTTTCGCGCGGAACCTTCTCGCCGATCTTGTACTCCAGTTCCCGCACGTTGATGTGCTGCGGCCCGGTGATGCAGGTGTAGGACAGGTGGTACCAGTCCCCCTTGCTGCGGAAGACCGCACCCGGGGCATCAATCCTGTCGTCGGAAGCGACGGGGTCCTTGAATGTGTAGGCAATCACCTTGTCCGGCCTGTAGCCGGTCTTGTCGTTGTTGATTCGGCTCATCGCCTCGGTATCGCAGCTCTGCTCGAGCCGGGTCGAGGGATCCAGTTTTTCGAGCTGCTTCTTGATGGCGGGATCGACTGCAAAGGCGGGTGCTGCAAGGCTCAAAACAGACAGAAGCAACACTATGCGTTTCGGCATTATCGGGGAATCCTTTGCATGCTCATTCACGAATCGGGCGCGGATCGGCGTTGGGAATGATAGCCGAACAATGGCAAAAATCCGCGCGACGGTAGCGGACTTTCTTAAATAATGTGGTGACATCAAGGCAACGTGAGTGACCATTTGCTTTTCAAACCGCTGCGCCCGTCAGAGCTTGATCCGCTGCCCGCGCATCTCTATCTCTTGCCCAGCCGAAATTCCGACCCGGAGATTTCCTTGTCCGTCTTCAAGAACCTGCCGAACCCGCCAATCGCTCCCACGAAGCCGCTTTCCGATACGCGACACGGGATCACCCGGACCGACGACTATGCATGGCTGCGCGCCGACAACTGGCAGGCGATGTTCAAGGATCCGTCGATCCTCGATCCAGAGATTCGCAAGCATCTGGAGGCCGAAAACGTCTACATGAATGCGGCGATGGAAGACACCAAGGCGCTGCAGAAGACGCTGTTTTCCGAGATGCGAGGCCGCATCAAGGAAGACGACAGTTCGGTTCCGATGAAGGACGGCGCTTATGCCTACGGCACCTTCTTTGTCACCGGCGGCGAGCAACCGCGCTACTTCCGCATTGCCCGTGACGGCAATATCAAGGACGAGACGATTCGCACCGTGCTGCTCGACGGCGACAAGGAGGCGACGGGCAAGGCCTATTTCAGGCTCGCCGGCATCGACCATTCGACAGACCACGACCGCGGCATCTGGGGCTACGACGACAAGGGCTCGGAATTCTACACGCTAAAGGTCCGCGATCTCGCCACCGGCGAGGATCTGCCCGATGTGATCGAGAACACCGGCGGCGGCGGCGCCTGGGCGCCCGACGGCAAGAGCTTCTTCTATTCGGCGCTGGACGAAAACCACCGGCCATCGAAGGTGTTCCACCATATCATCGGCACGCCGCAATCCGACGACCGGCTGGTTTACGAGGAGCAGGATGCAGGCTTCTTCATGGGCGTCGGCGCCTCGCTGCTCGACGACTTCATCTTCATCGACATTCACGACCACGAGACCAGCGAATACCGTCTGCTGTCGACCACAGACCTGACTGCCGAGCCCAAGCTCGTGGCAGAGCGCGAGGAAGGCATCGAGTATACCCTGACCGAAGGTGGCGAGGTCTTCTACATCTTGACCAACGAAGGTGGCGCGAAGGATTTCAAGATCGTCGAAGCGCCGGTTGGAAATCCAGGCAAGGAAAACTGGCGCGAGGTCGTGCCACACAAGCCGGGCACGCTGATCATCAGCCACATGGCCCATAAGCGCCATCTGCTTTGGCTGGAACGCAAGGACGGCCTGCCACGGATCATGATCCGCGACCGGGCGACCGGCGAGGAACACGCGATCGGCTTTGACGAGGAGGCCTATTCGCTCGGGCTGCAGGGTGCGGCGGAATACGACAGCGACGAGATCCGTTTCTCCTATTCCTCGATGACGACACCATCGCAGCTCTACGACTACAACATGGTGACCCGCAAGCGCACGCTGTTGAAGACGCAGGAAGTGCCGTCGGGGCACAATCCGGACGACTACGTCACTCGCCGCGTGTTCGCGCCCGGCTGGGATGGCGTCGAGGTGCCTGTCACCCTGCTCTATCGCAAGGACACGCCGCTCGACGGTTCGGCGCCCTGCCTGCTCTATGGCTACGGCGCCTATGGCGTCACCATTCCGGCCGGCTTCAACACCAATTGCCTGTCGCTCGTCGACCGGGGCTTCGTCTATGCCATTGCCCATATCCGCGGTGGCAAGGACAAGGGCTTTGCCTGGTACGAAGACGGCAAGATGGAGAAGAAGACCAATACCTTCAAGGACTTCATCGCGGCGGCCGATTATCTGAATCAGGAGAAGTTCACCTCCTACGCCAACATCATCGCCGAAGGCGGATCGGCCGGTGGCATGCTGATGGGGGCTGTTTCCAACATGGCGCCGGAGAAATTCGCCGGCGTCATCGCCGCCGTGCCCTTTGTCGATGTGCTAAACACCATGCTCGACGACACGCTGCCGCTGACGCCGCCGGAATGGCCGGAATGGGGCAACCCGATCGACAGCAAGGACGAGTACGAGCAGATCGCCGCCTACTCGCCCTACGACAATGTCAGCGAGAAGCCCTACCCGCCGATCCTGGCGCTCGGCGGCCTGACGGATCCACGCGTCACCTATTGGGAACCGGCCAAGTGGGTCGCGAAGCTGCGCCAGAAGACCACGGGCGCGGCACCGATCCTGCTAAAGACAAACATGGATGCGGGCCACGGCGGCGCCTCGGGCCGCTTCCAGCGGCTTGAGGAGATTGCGTTCGAATATGCGTTTGCGATCAAGGTAGCGGGGAAGCTGTAAGCATCGGCGACAGGAGGAGTTCGTGACTGTCTACGTGGCGCTGCTGCGGGCAATCAACGTTGGCGGCGCAGGCAAACTGCAGATGTCAGAGCTGAAGGCGATCTGCGAGGCCCTGGGCTTTGCAGACGTCACGACCTACATCCAGAGCGGCAATGTGCTGTTTCGCTCCGACGATGCGGAAGCGGACGTCGAGCGACAGCTGGACGAGGCTCTCGGCAAGACGCTGGGCAAGAGGCCCGGCGTGATGCTGCGCAGCCGCGAAGAACTTGATACCATCGTTGCGAACGTCCCCTTCCCGCATGCCAAGCCGAGCTATCTGCTGGTTAGTTTCCTGCCGCATGCCGCACCTGGCGATGCGCTCGACAGGATGGTCGCGCCCGATGGCGAGGAAGCCGTGCTCGCAGGGCGCGAGGTCTATGTTCACTATCCGATCGGTTCGGGCAAATCGAAGCTCAAACTGCCGGCCCTGAAGCCCGGAACGTCGCGCAATCTGAATACCGTGCGCAAGCTGGCGGAGCTGGCCGCGGCGCTCGAGGACCGCTGAGTTTCCTCGCGGGTCGCCTATTTTAGAACATACTAAACCATCACTCTCGCGTCGCATTCTCTTTCGCCCAGAACAGGAGAGACGACGATGGCAGCATACCGAAACAGCTTGCCGCAACTTGAGGGCGGCGTCTTCGTGACCGACGGAGGCATGGAGACAACATTCATATTCCACGACGGACTGCAGCTGCCGCATTTCGCATCCTTCGTGATGCTCGCATCGGAAGAAGGACGCGATCGGTTGCAGGCGTATTACCGGCGCTATCTCGATATTGCCCGCAAACACGGCGCAGGCTTCATCCTCGACACACCGACCTGGCGCGCCAACCCGGACTGGGGCAAAAAACTGGGCTACACTGCGGAGGCGCTACATACCGCGAACGTCGCGGGCGTCAGCCTGTTGGCAGGACTACGCGGCAGATACCAGGACGCCAACCAACCGATCGTCATCAGCGGCGCCATCGGGCCGCGCGGCGATGGTTACAAGGCTGGCAGCATGGATGCGGCGGAGGCCGAAGATTACCACAGCGTCCAGATCGGTAGCTTCGCGGATGGCGACGCCGACATGGTGGCGGCATTCACGCTGACCAATATCGATGAAGCAATCGGTGTGGCGCGGGCGGCAGCGGCCAGAGGCATGCCGTGCGCGATCTCGTTCACCGTCGAGACCGACGGCAAACTGGTGACCGGGCGCAGCATGCAGGATGCGATCGAGACCACCGATGCGGCCACCGGCGGATCGCCGGCCTATTACATGATCAACTGCGCGCACCCGACCCATTTTTCGGATGCCTTCGACCATGGCAGCGCTTGGACGAAGCGGATCTACGGGCTGCGTGCCAATGCCTCGCGGATGAGCCATGCGGAACTCGACGACAGCGAAACGCTCGACGCAGGCGACCCCGCCGATCTCGGGCAGCGCTACCGTGAACTGATGCTAAAATTGCCGCAGGTGCGGATCGTCGGCGGCTGCTGCGGTACCGATCACCGGCATGTGGAGGCGATCTGTGCGGCCTGCATGCCCGAACTCGCGCACGCCTGATACGACTTCAGTCGGGTTGCCGAACCTTCTCAGCCCCGTGGCCGCTAATGTCGGCGCCAGCCGTCCGCGAGAAGCGCAGGTTCCAGAAGGTGGCGGTGATGGAGATCGCCGCGACAAAAAGGAATGCCGCAGAGAAATCATGCAATTGCGGGGTTTCGCTCCCGTAGAACGACATCGACGTGTGAAGAGCAAGCGCGCCGATGCAGATGCCGAGCGACAGCATCAGCTGCTGGAACGTCGTGTAGAAACTGGTGGCCGAGCTCATGCGATCGCGGTCGATCTCGTCATAGGCGACGGTATTGTAAGCGGTGAACTGAAACGACATGAAGAAGCCGCACATCACCAGGATCGCGAAAATCAGTCCCAATGGCCAGTCGGGCCGGAAGGCGGCGCACAGCGCGTAGCCGACGGTCGCAATGATGCCATTGGCAACCAGGCTGGTGCGGAAGCCGAAGCGACGCAAGACTCTCGGCGCAAACGCCTTCATGGCCATCGAGCCGATGGCAGCGGCGGCCACCAGCTGGCCGGCCTTTGCCGCTGAGAGACCGAATCCAAGCTGGAAATAAAGCGGCAGCAGGAAGGGCTGGGCGCCCTGCGTTATGCGCGTCAGCGAGCCGGCGATGACGGAGGTGCCGAAGCTCGGCACTTTCATCAGCGAGAAATCCATGATCGGCGACGGATGCCGGCGCGCATGGCGAAGATAAGCGATCCCGAACAGCAGGCCGATGGCGATCAGGAAGAGCGAGAACATTCCCTCGCCCGGACGACTCGACATTTCGAAGCCGAACAGCATCGAGCCGAGCGCGATGCCCGATAGGATGAAGCCAATGGTATCGAACCGGCCCCTTGCCTTGCCCTTGAAATCCTCGATGAAGATCGAGACCAGCGTGAAGCCGATAATGCCGATCGGCACATTGATATAGAAGATCCAGCGCCAATCGAGATAGGTGACGATCAGACCGCCGACAGGCGGGCCGAGGATCGGGCCGATCAATGCCGGCACCAGGAGCCAGGACATCGCGTTGACCATGTCCTTGCGGGAGACGCTCCGCAACAGCACGAGCCGTCCAACCGGCAGCATCATGGCGCCGCCGAGGCCCTGCAGCAGGCGGGCCAGCACCAGGCATAAAAGATTGGGCGACAGCGCGCAGAGGATCGATCCGGCGACGAAGACGGCAATGGCCGAGCGGAACACCGTACGCGATCCGAAACGGTCGGCGATCAGGCCGCTTGCGGGAATGAAGATCGCGAGGCTCAGAAGGTACGAGGTCAGCGCAATGCTCATGGATGGTGCGCTGACGGCGAAATCGCGGGCCATCGTGGGGAGCGCTGTCGCCAGCACCGTCGCGTCGAGCTGCTCCATGAACATGGCGCTCGCTACGATCATCGCAATAACGCGGAAGTCAGGCTTCGGCCGCCGGACGGCAGCGGCTTGGTAGATCTGATCCGACATCGTCAGGGATCACTCGCGATGGCGCCGCGCGGAGAGCACGGACACGGTTTGGTATGGCGTCAAGCCAACGGGCACAACCTTCATATAAGCGCGCAAATGTGCCGTCGGTATGCTTATATGGCAGGGCAGACCTGCCTTCTGCGAATAGCAATGACCCCGCGGGGACCCAGTGGGACCCAGGGCAACGGTCCCGGCATGTCGCATACCTCCAATTTCCGAATTGCTTTCCGCCTTCGCCGGTTCAGGATCGGCATCGCGCGCGATACACATCGACCGTGCTGGAGGCCATATGCGTCTGCTCGTAATTGTGGTTGCTACAACCATTCTGGCCTCAGGTGCCGCTCAGGCGGCCAACCAGAACTGCGGCGGCAATCCCGCTGTCCATGTGTTCTGGGAAAGGTCCGTCATCAGCGTGAACGGCGTCTTCTTCCAGATGAAGTCCGAGAGGCTCGGCAAGAAGAGCACAAGGCTGGTCGGCCACAACATGGTCTTCGTGCGAAACAAAGGCAGCAACGTGTTGATCCGCAACGGCGGCAGCACGCACTACAGCTGCGAGAAGTACGATGGCGATCTGCAGAATGCGAAAGTCATTCCCTACAGTCCAAACAAGGTCGCCAAGGCCTCTGCCCCTGCCGACTCCAATTTCGAGGACCACGGCGACGGCAGCCAGTCCGCCTCCGGCGGCCGTGGCAATACAGGGGGAGGACGTAGCGGTGGTCGTGGCGGTGGCGGTGGCGGCGGCGGTGGCGGTGGCGGCGGAGGCGGTGGCGGCGGCGGAGGCGGTGGCGGCGGTGGCGGTGGCGGCGGTGGCGGCGGCGGCGGTGGCGGCGGCGGTGGCGGTGGCGGTGGCGGCGGCGGTGGCGGCGGCGGCGGCGGTGGCGGTGGCGGCGGTGGCGGTGGCGGTGGCGGCGGTGGCAATCGGTAGTGCGATCAGACCTGAGCAGCGCTTGCGCCAGACCGGCCGGAGCCCTACCTAGAACAAATGACCATCGCTCTCAATGCATCCAGCGCGCAACCCTTCGCATTCGACAACAGCTATGCGCGGTTGCCGCAACAATTCTTTACGCGCCAGGCGCCCTCCGAAGTCACCGAGCCGTGGCTGATCAAGCTGAACGAGCCTCTCGCATCGGAGCTTGGCCTCGATGTCGAGGCGCTGAGGCGGGATGGTGCTGCGATCTTCGCGGGCAACCTCGTACCTGAGGGCGCGGATCCCTTGGCGATGGCTTATGCCGGGCATCAGTTCGGCTCGTTCGTGCCGCTGCTCGGCGACGGGCGGGCGATCCTGCTTGGCGAGGTGATCGACCGCCAAGGGCAGCGCCGCGATATCCAGCTGAAGGGCGCTGGCCAGACGCCATACTCCCGCGGGGGCGATGGACGGGCCGCGCTCGGACCGGTTCTTCGGGAATATATCGTCAGCGAGGCGATGTATGCGCTTGGCGTACCGGCAACGCGTGCGCTGGCAGCGGTTTCAACCGGCCAGCCCGTCTACCGCGAAAGCGTTCTTCCGGGTGCGGTGTTCACCCGTGTTGCGGCAAGCCATGTCAGGGTCGGCACCTTCCAGTTCTTCGCCGCACGCGGCGACGCTGACGGTACAAGGGCGCTCGCGGATTACGTCATCGACCGGCACTACCCGGAGCTGAAGGACGCCGCCAATCCCTATCTCGCGCTCTTCGAGGCCGTCTGTGAGCGGCAGGCGGCGCTGATCGCCAGGTGGCTGCATATCGGCTTCATCCACGGCGTGATGAACACGGACAACATGACGGTATCGGGCGAGACAATCGATTTCGGCCCCTGCGCCTTCATGGATGACTATGATCCGGCGACCGTCTTCTCCTCGATCGATCAGAACGGCCGCTATGCCTATGCGAGCCAACCCGGCATCGGGCAATGGAATCTGGCACGGCTTGGCGAAACCCTGCTGCCACTGATCGATGCAGATACGGAGAAAGCAGTCGAGGCGGCCAATGTCGTGATCGGGAATTACGGCGAGCGCTTCCAGATCCATTGGCTGCGCGGCATGCGGGAAAAGATCGGGCTGTCATCCGTGGAAGATGACGACCTCGAGCTGATCCAGTCGCTGCTCGCCGCAATGCAGGCCGGGCAAGCCGATTTTACGCTGGCGTTCAGGCGCCTGTCCCATCTGGCGGCGGACGAGAGCGCCGAAGCATCGTTCCTGGCGACCTTCCGCGACCCGTCGGCGGCGCGCGAATGGCTATTGCGCTGGCGCCAGAGGCTGTCGCGCGAATCGCAAACCGGGGCCGCACGCGGGCCGGCCATGTTGAGCGTCAACCCTGCCTTCATCCCGCGAAATCACCGTATCGAGCAGGCGATCACCGCAGCCGTGGAGGACGGCGACTTTTCGCTGTTCGAGGCACTGCTGACAGTCCTTGCCAAACCTTACGAAGAGCAGCCGGCCTTCAGCGCCTACATGGGGCCTCCGAAACCGGACGAACGGGTCCTGCAGACCTTCTGCGGAACGTAACCTCGCCCTGACGTCGTTTCGCCGATCGCAAGGCTGGGACAGGCTCCGCGCGCAATTCTCCCGCGCATTGTTCGCAGGAGAATTTTCATGAAGATCAACAGCAGCGTTTCCGGCACATATGGGCTGACCAGCCTCTTCGGCCAATCGGGCCAGCGCAGCAAGCAGCAGGCAATCGAGCTCGACAGCGGCGTGCGCCAGAGCGGCGCGGGGCTTCAGTCGAGCACCACCCCACCCTCGATCTCGAGCACGATGTGGGCGTTGCAAAGCGGAGCAAGCACAAAGATGGACGGCAGCAGCGACGATGCTGCCAATGCGGATCACGATGCGCTGGTCTCCGAGTTCTCGGACATGGTCAACATGACGCCAGCCGAATGGATCCGCGCCAAGATACTGGAAAAAATGGGGCGGTCCGAAGACGAACTCAAGAGCATGGCACCGGAAGAGCGCCAAGCGATCGAAAAGCAGATCGCGGACGAGATCAAAAGACAGGTGACCGGCGGCGATGACAAAGACACCAGTGCGACGGATGACATTCCGACCCTTTAGGCCTCATGGAGTGTTTCAGGTCGATGTGGCGGGAATTCATGTTCCCGCCGCATCTCCTTGACGAACAATGCTTATCCGACCATGCCGGCGACAATCCTGCCTATTTCCGCGAACACCGGATTGATCTCGGACATAGGCGCCGTGGTCTGCGTCATGTAGGCAGCGACGAGAATGGCGCCGTGCCCCGGAGGCCAGATGATGGCGACGTCGGCGGCGCTGCCATTGTCGCCGGTGCCGGTCTTGTCCCCGGCTTTCCAGGTGTCCGGCAGGCCGGCCCGCAGGCGCGCGCCGCCGGTCGTGCTCGCCACCATCCACTCGGCGAGCTGGTCTTGGGACGGCTCCGAAAGCACCGTGCCGAGAGCGATATTGCCAAGCGTGTCGAGCATCGCGTCCGGCGTCGTCGTGTCGCGCGGATCGCCGTCCTTTGCCTCGTTCAGATCGGTCTCCCAGCGATCCAGACGGGTTGAGCCGTCGCCAAGCGTTCGCAGCCAGTTCGTCAGTTCCTTCGGTCCGCCGAAGCTTTCGAGCAACAGGTTGCCGGCGGTATTGTCGCTCAGCGTGATCGCTGCCTTGCAGAGGTCGCCGACGCTCATCCCCTCCCCGCCGACGTGCCTTTCGGTTTCCGGTGAGTAGGAGACCAGCTTTTCCTTGGCGTAGACCACGCGTCGCTCGAGGCTCTCCTCGCCCTTGTCCACCCGTGCGAGCACGAGACCGGCCGCCAGAACCTTGAAAGTGCAGCACAGAGGAAATGGCTCCGTCTGGCGGTAGCCGAAGGAAATGCTGGTCTTCGTGTCCATCGCCGAGACACCGATGCGACCGCCGATCGCCTTTTCGAGCGCGCCCATCCGGCGTTCGATTTCATCGTCACTTTCCGAGGCCTCGACTGCCGGCGCCAACAACAACGCAGGATAAAGCAATGCTGAACCGAGGAGTGCCCGGCGGCGGATTGAAAAATTGCCCATAAAATCTCTCTCCCTGAATCAATGAACTCAGGGCTAGAGCGTGATTGTGGCCGCCATGAGTCGCATCAGGCGCCCCACTGAAGCCGGGCTGGGAGACAATTTTTGCACTCAGGGATCTCTTGAATTTTAAATAGGACTCCTATATATAACTCCCATGGAAACGCCGAACGACCCAACTCCGATCTCGAACCGCATCAGCGAAGGACTCGCGCGGCTGGCAATGGTCATGCGCAGCGATGAGTGGGCAAAGGCCGAGGCAACCGGCCTGAAGCCGACGCAGCTCGCTATCCTTGATTACCTTGCCGGGCGCGAAGCGATCTCAAGGGTGAAGGAAATTGCCAACTATCTCGGCGTATCGCAGCCAACGGCGACAGATTCGATACTGGCGCTTGAACGAAAGGGCTTCATCGCCAAGACAACCTCCGCAGACGACAAACGCTCGGCCACGATCGGCATCACCGCAGAGGGGCGCGCGGCATTGAGCGCAGCCAACACGGTAGAGGGCTCCGCGACCGCCGCGGCACGCGCCCTGCCGGCGCAAGCTCAGGAGGATCTTCTGATGTCGCTGGTGACGATGATCCGGCATCTTCAGGAAGCCGACGCAATTCCAATACAGCGCATGTGCGCCACCTGCCGGTATTTCCGGCCCTACCTGCATAACGGTGCGGTAAAGCCGCACCACTGTGATTTCGTGAACGCGGCCTTCGGCCAAAGCGAGTTTCGCATCGATTGTCGCGAGCATGAAGCTGCCGATCCGGCAACCCGGGCTGCCACCTGGGACGCCTTTCAAAGAGGATAGGCAAAACTCTCCAGGCAACAAGGAAAACAGAAGGAAAGCAACATGTTAAAGCAACTTTTGACCGGCGCCATCGCTGCCGGAGCGCTCTCCCTTTGGGTAGGAAGCGCAAATGCCCATCCGGTCACCGCAGAGGCGAGCGAATCCGTGAAGGCAGCGTTCGACATCATCGAGACGCGTATCGTGACAAGCAAGGACACGGCAATTTTTTCGACTCGCGTGCGTGGTGAAGCCGGAGCCGAAAAGCCCGAGACGACCGGCAAATTCGAGGGTTCGGGTGTCTACGCCTATGTGTGGCCGACATCGCTGAACAGCGGCGATATCGGCTTCGACAAAGACCAGGGTATCGTCGCGCTGGCGGTCACCTTCCATCCCGACTTCGACGATGCCGCCTACGGCAAAAAGAACCGCTCCGTCTGGCATCCGCATTGGGTCGTTTTGAATGAAGACAAGGCCTGCGCCGGCGGTCTCAAGGTCACCGACATCCCGAAAGACGCCAAGCCGAAGCTGCCGGAAACCTGGCCCGGCGTGCCGCTGCTGATCGATAGCCCCGAATATCCTACGGCCCTCAAGGGCAATACCGTGGATGTCTCGATTCCGCTGAAGCTGATCGGCGGCATTGCCGGGGCGTCGTATGACGGCGTTACCGCGGGACTCAAGATCAACGGCAACCTGCATTCACCGCTGCTGTGCGTCGATAACGTCTTCAAGGTCGCCTCGGGCAATCTCAGCCTGCCCGGCAAGGTGGTCCCTGCCAACTGAAGCAAGGCGCCGGTTCGGCAGCTGCCATCGCCGAACCGGCATGTTCCCCTCTCCAGGCAATCCGAAAAGAGAAAACCAGCGAGCCATACTCCGCAGCCGGCATGAGATGCAACATGCACGCCCGGGATGGATCGACCTCGCGAAAGGATCAGTGACATGTCCAAGCAGAATATTCAGATCGCGCCCGAGCTTGCGGTCAGCGAATGGTTCAATACGGCAAAGCCACTCACGCTCGAAGCCTTGCGGGGCAAGGTTGTCTTCCTGCACAGCTTCCAATTGCTCTGCCCGGGCTGCGTGGCCGAGAGCCTGCCGCAGGTGCGGCGGATCGAACGCCTGTTCACCAATTCCGACCTGCAAGTGATCGGCCTGCACACGGTCTTCGAACACCATGCGGCAATGACGCCTGTGACCCTGAAGGCATTTATCCACGAGTACCGCATCACGTCGCCGGTCGGCGTCGACCGGGCGGACGGCACCTCCGATATCCCGGTGACGATGCGCCGCTACGGCCTTCGCGGCACGCCCTCCTCCGTGCTCATCGGGCGCGACGGAACGATCCTGCATCAGGCTTTCGGCGTTGAAGACGACATGGCGGTCGGCGCCCGCATAGCCATGGCGCTCGCGCAACCCGTCTCCGACGCAACGGACGAAGCAGTCGCGGGCGGCTGTGAAGACGGGCGCTGTGCGGTATCCCCCGACGCTGCGTGAAGCAGCCATTGACAAACGGCGCGTTCTGGAGAATGTATCCTGCATGATCAAGAACGCGCACATCACCAGCTCGTATTTTTGGCTGTACCTGTAAGGGGCGGCTGGACAGATCATATTGTCAACAAGCCGCCGTCAGGCGGCTTTGTTGTATCGGCAGCGTCCTGACGGCAGAACACCACACAAGGACGCGAAGACCATGATTGAAATCGAAGACAGCGAAGTCTCATTGATGCGCCCGCCGGTGATCAATATCCGCACCGCAAAGCCGCGCGATCTTCCCGAACTCAGCGACATGATCACCCTGCTTGCCCGGCACCACGGCGATGTCGCTGCATCGACGGCGGAGCAGTTGGAGCGCGATCTGTTCGGCCCCCTGCCCTGGATCACCGCGCTTGTCGCCGAGACCGACGACGGACTGATCGGCTACGCCATCCTCGTGCCGCTCTACAGGGCGCAGGAAGGTACGCGCGGCATGGATCTCCATCACCTTTTCGTGCGCGATGGCCATCGCGGTCACGGCGTCGGACAGCATCTCGTCAATCGCGCTCGCGAGACGGCTCGAAACGCCGGCTGCGGCTACCTCTCGGTCAGCGCTGCCACTGGCAATGTGCAGGCGCATCGCTTCTACGAGAACATGGACTTCGTCCCTCGCCCGGTCACCGGCATGCGCTATATGCAGGCTCTGGCATAGGCGGCAGTGACCGCCCATCCTGCTTGAGGAACAAGACCATGACACGACTTGCTATCGTGCTGACTGAAGGATTCGCCGACTGGGAGGTTGCGCTGCTGACGGCGTCAGCGCGCTCCCACTTCGGCTTTGACGTGGTGACGGCGACGCCCCAGGGGGTCGAAGTGCGTTCGATGGGCGGAATGCGGGTGACGGCGGATACCGCTGTCGAGAGGCTGCATGGCGACGCCTTCGACGCTCTTGTCGTCTGCGGCGGAACGATCTGGGAGACGGAACAGGCACCCGACATGAAACCCGTCATCAACGACTTCCTCGATCACGGAACACTCGTAGCCGGAATTTGCGGCGCAACGCTTGCACTTGCACGCGCTGGTGCTCTCAATGCGGCTGCCCATACCAGCAATGCACCGGACTTCCTTGCCGGTGCCGAGGGCTATGCCGGTCAGGCGCACTATCGGGACACGCCACAGGCGGTGCGCGACGGAAGGCTGATCACGGCCCCGGGTTCGGCACCGATGACCTTTGCGGCAGAGATCTATCGCGCCCTCGGGCTCGGCGGGGACGAACTCGATCAGTACGTCCTGCTGTTCGGCGCCGAGCATCGGCTGAAGGCGGCCTAGGCACAGCCCACGCCGCCTGACGCTAGCGCAGCACGGGTTCGCCGTGGAAACGCCGCCGCGAGGCCTTCGAGACACCGAATCCGACCTCCATCATCAGGCGTGGTTTCGTCCTCGCAACCGTTCCCATGTGAAAGCCAAACGGGTCTTCGACGAAGCCAAAGCCCGCATCGCCCGTCATTGTCACAGGGCTGTCCTTCCCATAAAAATCCAGAATCTCGTTTGCCGGATGCCCGACCAAAAGTGTCAGCTGATGCTTCACCCGCCGCTTGTTGTGGCTGCCGCGAACGTAGACATGCGGGCCCGTGCCTTCATCGACATCGACGAGATAGAAGAAGAACTTCAGCATCCGCCAGTCGTCGAGATCGAAGTGGTATTTGTCGAGCGAGGCGAGACGCCGGTCGGCCTCGCTGGCTCTCGTCGGGAAGCTCCACCAGATGCGTGTTGTAATCAGCCGTGCCTGGGCGCCGAGATAGCGCCGGGCAATCTCGGACAGCAACGGTTCGCGCTGGACCGCCAGCACCGCCGGGCAATCGAGTGCCCGCTCAAAGTGATGTCCGCTGAGAATCGGGCGGCCACATCGGTCCTCCGCGGCGCGGTGTTCGGAGGCCCGGAACTCGATCCGCCGATCGAAATTGCCGAAGCACGGCGTTTCATCGGCAAATCTTGCTATCTCGTTGGTGATCGCGTTCGGCAACACCAGTCCTGGAAAAACCCCATCCCGCCTCAAAGCCTCG
Source organism: Rhizobium sp. Root1220 (assembly GCF_001426265.1). Taxonomy (GTDB): domain Bacteria; phylum Pseudomonadota; class Alphaproteobacteria; order Rhizobiales; family Rhizobiaceae; genus Rhizobium. The sequence continues at coordinate 31,000 of NZ_LMDG01000037.1, read as the reverse complement.
ACGGCGGCATCTACATCCAGCCCTTCGAAGATGGTGGGAAGTCCCTCGATCGCGCCATTGCTTGGTCGCGCCGTCAACCAATGGGCGCGCCGCGCCGCCATGGTTCGCGCCAACAGGAACATCGGCAGCCAGGCGGGGTTCTCGCGAACATCGGCCAGGTAGGTCGGTATTCGTACAGCCATTCGCCGGAGCCTTCCGCCCTTTCGGGCGATCGTTTCCAGATCCTTTGCGGGAGCGACTTTACTTGGGTGGGCAGCTTGCAGGCCATTCATGCAGTTATCCTTTCAGAAGACGTGTTAGGCGTCGTTCGGAAACGGACCTCGGAAGGCTCGTCAAAGACATGCAGATCGCACGGTCCCTGATGCTATGCTGCAATGCGGCATTTTTAAGAAGTTGCTAAAACAATAGGCCGCCGACAAGCGCGCCCGGCTCTCTCGGCATGTATTGCCTTGGCAGCAACAGATAGATTGATATCGCCTGTCAGTGCTTCGGCACCGCCTTCAGGTAGGCGGCGATCGCCTCGAGGTCAGACTTGGGCAGATGTGCGACGTTTCGCTGCACCTCGGCCATCGAGCCACCGGCGGAGTCGAAATCGGGCGTGAAGCCGGTTTCGAGATAGCTGGCGATATCCTCCTGGGTCCAGGAGCCCACGGCTTTCGACCCGGGTGTAATGTCCGGAATTCTGCCCGGCCCTTCCGGATTCGGCGCGCCGGCCAGCCACATATTGCTCTGGAAACCGCCAAGAAAATCGCGCGGGGTATGGCATTCGCCGCAGTGGCCCAGACCTTCCACTAGGTATTGCCCGCGTTTGATCGTATCGTCGGCATTCGCGATCACGACGCGTGGCTGGTCATTGAAATACAGGAATTTCCAGCCGCCAAGCGCGAGGCGGATGTTGAACGGGAACGGCAGATCGTGCGGCGGGGCGACGTTGCTGCTTTTCGGCAAGGTTTTCAAGTAACCGAACAGGTCGTTGACGTCCTTGTCGGTCATCCGTGTGTATGAGCCGTACGGGAAGGACGGGTAGAGATGCTCGCCATTCGCCGCCACACCGCGTTTCATCGCATTGCCGAATTGCGCCAGCGTCCAGGAGCCAATGCCGGCCTTCTCGTCCGGCGAGATGTTCGGGACATGGAAGGTACCAAAGGGGCTTTTCAGTGCGAGACCGCCCGCGAGCGTCAGCTTCGCGTCACCTTCTGAGCCAGGGGTGGCATGACAGCTGACACAGCCGCCTGCCCAGAAAACCATCTCGCCATTCTTTGTGTCGGGCGTCCCCAGGCCGGCCCAGTGGCTTTCAGGCAGCGGGTTGGGCGCCGTAATGAAATAAAAAACACCTCCGCCGATGAAGACGATGCCGACGAGACAGAGCAGAAACCGTATGAACCTGCGGACCATGCGCCGCTCCCTTTTGCCGATCCGCATCTTTTCACATAAAGCGATCCGCCTCGACGGCAAGGCCGGAGCGGATCGCACGATTTGGAAGGCTGCGGAGACTAGTCGACCTTGAGGCGGTATCTCTCATGACAGCTGCCGCAATTACCGCCGAGCGTCTTCAACGCAGCGCCGACCGCCGCCGCATCGGACGGGAGCTGGGCTATTTCCGTGCTTGCGTCGGTGGAGAGCTTCAGGGCGCGGGCCTTGAAGTCGTCCATGTTTTCCCAGATCTTCGGGCTGGCTTCCTTGTCACCGGTCTCGGTGCCCGGCTTGAATTGATCCGGAAAGACCTTCGCGGTTTCCGCAATGGTCGTCAGGGCAGCCTTGACCGCATCAGCGTCATAGGGTTTCTCGCCCTTGGCGATTGCTGAGAGGGCGCCGGCGGCACCACCGATCTTCTTCATCAACGCGATGCGTGCGTCATGCGTACCGTCTTCGGCGGCGAACGCAGCAGTTACCCCCAGCCCGGCGACAAGCACTGCCGCGGCGATAGCTTTCAGTCTCATGTCTCCACTCCTATTCGATAACAATATCCGCAAAGCCCGGCGCTTGGCGGAACGGTGGCATCATGGCAAATTTCTATCACCTAAGAAGTAACAAATGGGTGACATCACAACCGATCTGTGCATCCGGCCGTCTCGCACGGCATTCCTCACGCCGGCACACGCCACCCATGCCACGCCGTGAGAAGCGAGACGACAATCAGCAGTCCGCCTGCGATCCTTCCGACAAGAATCGTCGTCTGCGGATTCGAGATCAGCAGCGCGCGGCTTCGTGCAGCCGTAAGCGCCAACGTACCATAAATCGCGGCCTGCGTGGCCATCGTCATCAGCCCCATGACGAGGCCCTGCACCCAGATCGGACCGTAGGTCGGCTTCAGGAACTGAGGGTAGACAGCGAGCATGAAGAGATAAGCCTTCGGGTTCATCAGGCAGGTCGCAGCGCCTTGTCGGAACGCCCGCCAGCCGGAGCGGGCGCCGGCGGCATCGACCGCGCCGACAACGATGGAACTGCGGACAAGGCTGTAGCCAATCCAGGCCATGTAGGCAGCGCCAGCGAAAAGCAGCGGATTGAAGAGCGTCGGCAAAAGCGTCGCCAGTATCCCGACGCCGATCGCGCCGTACAGCGAGTGCACCGCCCCGCCGGCCATGATACCGGCGGTGGCCGCCATGCCGGTGCGCCTGCCGCCGGTCAGCGAGTTGGCGAGCACGAAAAGCATGTCCATGCCGGGAACGATGATGATGCCGAAAAGAAGGGTGAAATAAAGCCAGAGGTTTTCGCTGTAAGTCATGTCAGTTGCCTGTCGCAGGATCCGAGGTATAAATCTCAGACATTGTTGATTTTCAATTCGATAGAAAAATCCATACGCGGACCCAACTGACAGTGTATTGTCAGGAGCGTTGACAGTGAGGGCAAGAAAATGCGCAAGGCTTCTCGGCTGTTCGAGATCATCCAGATTCTGCGGCTTGCCCGTAAGCCGATGACGGCGGCTGCCATGGCCGAAACGCTCGAGGTGACCGTGCGTTCGATCTATCGCGACATCGCGGCCCTGCAGGCGATGCGCGTTCCGATCGAGGGCGGCCGAGGCATCGGTTACATCATGCGGCCCGGCTTCGACCTGCCGCCGCTGATGTTCTCGATCGAGGAGATGGAAGCGATCGTGCTGTCGCTGGCGCTGCTGGAGCGCACCGGCGACCAGGAGCTGAAGCAGGCCGCCAGACGCGTCAACCAGAAGATCGCCGGCGCCGTGCCCGCACCCCTGCGGCGGGCGATGGACGGCAAGGCGCTCTATGCCTGGGGATCAGTCGCACAGGCGCCCTCGGGCTTTGATCTCGGCGTGGTTCGACGCGCTATCCGCGACGAACAGAAGCTGACGCTGGACTATCGCGACGAGCGCGGCCGCGCCAGCGAGCGCACCATTCGACCAATTGCCCTCATCTACTATTCGCAGACCGCCAACATCGTCGCCTGGTGCGACCTGCGGCAGGCGATCCGCAATTTTCGCAGCGACCGGGTGGAGCGCTGCGAGATAGGCCAGGACCATTTCAAGGGTGAAGGCGACCGGTTGCGGGATCTCTGGACGTCGGGCTGGACCGAACGAGCAGCCGCCAACGGCTAAAACCCGAGCGTGCGGCTGTCCTCGCGGCCAAAGCCGCGGATTTCGATGCGGTCCGCCCAGATCTCGACGATCGCGAAGGCGTTCTCGGTCTCGGTGTCGACCATGCCCTTGAAATTGACGAAGTGGCAGCCGCCGGTTTCGCCGTAGTTTCCCACGTGGTTGTGACCGTTGAGATAGGCGGCGACGTGGTCATGGGCCGAGAGCAGGTCGATGATGCGCTCGCGGTCCCAGCAGTCGTGCCGGTCGGGCGGATACACCGGGTAGTGGTTCATGACGATGACGCGCTGGTTGTCCTTGCGTGCCGCCTCGATCTCGTCGGCGAGCCAGGCGAACTGCTCGTCGCTTGCCATGGCATTCCAGGCGTTGGCATTGATCGCGCCGATGGCCTGCAATTCCGCCAACCTCCGGGCTGCGATATCGCGATTGGGATGACCTTCCGGCGGGGCGAAGGTGCTGACCTCGTTGCCGTTCAGCACGACAAAGCGCCAACCGTGGCGCACGAAACTGTAATAGGGTGCCGGCAGCCCGAGGCGGGCGGCGACATGCGCCAGATGCTCGGGCGCTACGGAGAAATCATGGTTGCCAAGCAGGAAGAGGCTCTCGTGCTTCAGCTTCCCGTAAACCGGCAGGATGTCGTTGAAGCTATCGAAATCGCGGTCGACGATATCGCCGAGCGTCACGACAAAGCTCAGGTCCTCGCCATTGAACACCTCGATGGCATCGCCGAGCTTCGCTAGACTGTTGGCGTAGTAGCGGTCCATCCCGGCATGGGGTGCAATAGCCGCATATTGCGGGTCTGCGACGACGCCGAAACGGAAAAGGGGAAGTTCGGAAGAGGATGTCATGGGGGTGCTTTAGGCGTTGGGAATGACAGGCTTGTGACGGGTGCAGGCGGTGGATTGGTGTCGTGGCACCCGTTGCAAGCGGCGGCGCGAGCAGAAGCATGCGGCGGCGACTGTAAGGTGTTTTTCTGACAGAGCGTCATGGGAACTTTGCGCCGCCACTAGATGATCCGTCGAAAATCCTGGGCATCCAGCTGAGATGCTACTTCAGCTTCACCAGATCATCCGGTTTCCAACTCTGATCGAAGAACTCGACGCCCGTTCCGTAGAGGCGCAGGGCGGCAAGGAAGTTGCGGCCGTCGACCGTCTGAATCCAGTTTGACTCCGGCGCTTCTACGGGTTTGCTTGGCCCGAAGAACAGATCGACCGATCCGTCACCATTGGTTTTCACCTTGTTGAAGGCATTGATCGAAGGCATGAGCTGCTCTGCCGCCGTCATCGTGCCGTCCGTAATGTTGTACGCCGTCACTGCCCAAAAGAGCGCGGCTGGCGGATGTGGCGGCAGGTGCAGCCTGTAGGACTTCGAGCCGTCCAGGAAATCGCCGTCTGCATCCCGTGTCGCAAACGGGTATTTCGATCCTGCGTCGAGCGTGCGCATAACCATGGCAGGGGCTGACGAATAGGCGATCTGGAAATAAGAGGCACGCTGGATGATATCGAGATAGCTGTCCTGCATCCACTCGGCGGTGGCACCCGCCCAGGTGTTCTGGTACTGCCGGTCCTTGTAGTAGAGATCGCGCTTGTCGGGACGACCGAGCTGGCGGCTCGCCAAGACCATTTTCGGCGCGGTCTCAACTGCCTTTTGCAGGGCCGCGTTCTGCTTGTCGGTGGGCTCGAATGGGGCACCCTTGACCAAGCCGATGGAGGCAAGAACACCGCGCGTTACCGGATCGATGGACGCAACGGGCTCGTAGTCGACGAACGCCTTGAGCTTCGCCCAGTACGTGCTGCCGGTCGGGTACATCATATTGACTGCTTGCCGCTTCCATTCGGAAACTCCATCGCCTTGACGTCCTTCTCCGGTGACCAAAGCGGATAGACACGGGTGCGCTCTGCGTTTGCCACCGCAGGTACTGGATCTGGCCCATTCTCGCCTTTGGGCATGATGGTGCGGAAGAACAGGAACACGTTATAAGTGGGCGATTTGAAGGCGAAATAGCCCTTGGGCACCTCACCATCGTAGTCTGGGGGCAGGAGCAGGTAGAGACCGCCCTTCGCCCCGTCCGGACCGATTGCGCCGACATCCGTGATTGTCCGTTGGAAGAAGTCGGTGAACATGCCGATGACGTTCGGCGGTGCTGCAACGACGAGAGGACCATCCTTCTTCAGGTCCAGATAGCTCATTGAATAGATGACGTCGGCATTTGGCGTCGGAACCCAAGCGCGGCTATCCATGCGATCCTTCCAGATCGGCAGCACATTGTATCCCGCCCCGAACGCGGCTTCAGAGCCATCTTTCATGCCGACGGTATTGAGGATCGGGATCGTCAGGATGTAAGCTTGCACGGCGTTCTGATAGTAAAACTCGTCACGAAGCTGCTCGGCTTCCTGTTGCGGCAGCCAGTTTCCCTTGTTGATCTGCTCCATCAGGGGCGGAATCTGGCTGGTGGTTTCCTGAGCTTTGGTCGGGAGGCCAACTGTGACCGCAAGTCCGACGAACGAGGCGGCAGTTGCCGCGCGGAACTGCAATCTCAACATCGTATATCTCCTAGCCGGGGTTAGCCGCTCTGCGGCGTTAACGTCTCGCTAATAGAAGATGGAAGAGGGCCGACATGGAAGTACGTTACAGTAAATGCAGGCGCAAATGACGGCACTGCGCCTCAGACACTTTCATAAGTCTGCGGTGGGCCGCAAGCCGCCAAAACTGCGTCTCTATCGTGCAGAACACGCGCCAACACTCCCACAAACAAAAACACCCGACGCTTCGCGCTGCCGGGTGCTTGAAATTCGCTCTCGCGAAAAGCGCTTACCTGGAAACGGCTTCGAGGTACTTCGGACGAGCGTTGCGGTAGTCGAGGTAGTGGGAGTGCTCCCAGACGTCGACGCCGAGGATCGGGCGACGTGAACCAGCGCGTTTTCGCCGTTCGGAGTCTTGGAGATTTCCAGCTTGGGAGAGCCATGCCCAGCCGGAGCCGAACTGCGTCGTGACGTCGATGATATCGGCCTTCTTCACATTGCCGCCGAAGTGGTTCACTCTAAAATATGCGGACGCGGAGCCGTCGCCTTCCAGACGTGCAGAAGCGCTGGAACGCCAGGCCGTACCACGGACCGCTCGATTCATCGGGGGTGGCTGCGTCCATAACGGGCAGCCAGGGGAGAGGCAAATGGGGCTGGCCGGCGCAGTGGGATCCTTTGTCGTGATCTTCCTGCTGATGATCGGCATCACCCTGTGGCTCAGGTATCGCGGCGTGTTGGCGCGCGCGCAGGGGGCATCGATTTCCGCCGTTATCACCGAGGGCGTGCTGCCGGCGATGATCTTCTGCTATGTGGCGCGCGCCCGGGAACAGCTGGACTTCCTCGAAATGGCCGCGGTCATCGGCGCCGCCGAATGCGTCGCGCTGGCGGTCTCTGCGCTGATCGGAAGCGCCCTCAGGCTGGACCGCGCCGCGCTCGGCGGCTTCACCCTGACGTCGAGCTTCGGATCGACCTCGCTGATCGGCAATGCGCTGCTCGATATCGTCTTCCATGGCAGCCGCGCCGTGCTCGGCATGGGGATGGTGATCGGCCAGTTCGGCGTCGGCGTCCCCAACAATACGCTGGGCCTCTGGATCGGCATGCGGTCCGGCGGCCAGCGCCCGGGCGGCGTTCTCAATTTCCTCCTGACCCCGGTGGTGATCGCGCTCCTGCTCGGGATCGCCTGGAGCCTGTCCGGCATCACGACAACCAGCTCGGCAGCCGCCCCATTGTTCGGCGCACTAACGCTGACGGGAGCGTCCCTGCCCTTTCTCGCCGCGATGGTGACCGGCCTCAGCCTGACGAATGTGGACTGGCGCCGGCTGCTGCCGCTGATCGCGATCAGCCAATTGATCCAGCTGATCGGCAAGCCTCTGTTCGTGCTGCTGCTGCTCTGGCTGTTGGCGCCGCCGCGCCTGGACCACGAGGTCACCCTGCTGCTTGCGGCATTGCCGGCCTCGCCGCTCGCCGTCGCCTTCGCCACCCGCTTCGGAGGCGATGCGGAACTCGCGTCGGCGCTGGTCCTAAGTTCGACGATCCTGTCGGTGCTGACGCTACCGCTGGTCGCGCTGCTTGCATGATGCTTCTCGGCCGGAGCGGCAAAACGGCGTTCCGACCACGCAAACGATCCCGCGTGACCCCAAACAAAAACACCCGACGCTTCGCCGCGCCGGGTGATTGAAATGCTCTCTCGCGAAAACCGCTTACTTGGCAGCGGCTTCGTAGCGCTCCAGGACGTAGTCCCAGTTGATCAGGCTGTCGACGAAAGCCTCGAGGTACTTCGGACGGGCGTTGCGGTAGTCGATGTAGTAGGAGTGCTCCCATACGTCGACGCCGAGGATCGGGCTGGCGCCGTGAACGAGCGGGTTCTCGCCGTTCGGGGTCTTGGAGATTTCCAGCTTGCCGTTCTTGACGGAGAGCCAGGCCCAGCCCGAGCCGAACTGGGTCGTGCCAGCGGCAACGAAGTCGGCCTTGAACTTGTCATAGCCGCCGAGGTCGGAGTTGACAGCCGCTTCGAGCTTGCCCGGCAGCTTGTTGCCGCCGCCGCCCTTCTTCATCCACTTCCAGAAATGGATGTGGTTGTAGTGCTGGGCAGCATTGTTGAAGAGACCGGCATTGGTGCCGAAGGACTTCTTGACGACTTCCTCTACGGAGAGGTCGGAGAGGCCTGCCTCGGCTGCGAGCTTGTTACCGTTGTCGACATAGGCCTTGTGGTGCTTGTCGTGGTGGAACTCCAGGGTTTCCTTCGACATGAACGGGACAAGCGCTTCATAGTCGTAGGGAAGTTCGGGCAATTCAAAAGCCATTGTCGTCTCCTTTTGGCAATAGTTTGCGTAATCGGCAGGTGTGGCGGAACATAGGAGCGCAAGCCCCGCGAGGCAACCGGCGAAATGTCAAAAAAGGTTGCCTGCGGGGAAAATTCACCCGCGCTAAGGACTTGGCTTCAAAGGCGCAAATCGCTCGCCGTGCGGGTTGCTGCCTCAGGCGCCAGAGCGGGACCGACGATGGGTGGCAAGGATGTTTGCACTCCGTTCCAGGGCTCGGTGCCCGGGGGCAGCGGGCGACGCGCATGCCGTCGTCGATTTCTTCGGCAGCGAGCACTACGGGATGGAGCCGGCGACGGGAAGCCCGAGGTGGCAAACGGCTTCGTCAGCTGCTTCCGCATCGATGACAACGAGACGAAATCCGGCGAACCCGGCGACAAATTGGCGAGCTGCCAGATGCGGCCTTGCGTGAAAAATAGCGTATCCGAGCGCCTGTTGCGCAAATATCACAGGTTCGATCATCAAAGCTGTTGATTGTCACATGCCGTATTTTGACAGCTACACATAGCCGTTCCTAGATGCAACCGGTAGCATGCGTTTACGGAATCAAAGCAATTTTCGATAGGCTTCGCTTATTTAGCTGAAATCCATATTTCGCCGGCGTTTTGACAGGGTACTTTGGGGCACACGTCATGGTCATGAGCTTTTTTCGTCGCGGAGAAGAAGGCGGCAAGTCGCTGCCGACGAGCGGATACCGACCGGCATCGATCACCGAACAACGCCCCGGCGCCGATGAGCCGGTGCGCTACGCCATCCCGGACGTCAACGATTTCGCTGCCTTCGGTTCCGCGCTGGAAGAGAACCAGCGCACCTCGGAAGACCTGCTCTCCAGCCTCTCGTCGCTGCAGGATCGTGTATCGTCGCTGCTTGGCACCCACAGCCAGTCACTCAACGAGACTGGCTCGCTGCGTGCCGAATGCGCACGGATCAGCTCGCTCCTCGACTATGAAAGCAACGCTCGCCAGAAGGCCGATCAGGACAATGTTCGTCTCGCGGCCGACAACAAGGACTTTCGCACCGACAACGCGCAGCTGCGCGTCGAGATCGACGCCCTGCGCGACGAACTGACGAAGCTCCAGAGCCTTCACAAGATCACCCGCGAAGAATTCACCATTATCGAGAACCGGCTGCTCGATGCCGAGCGTGAGCTTAGCGATCGAGCCATCCAGTTCGACGAGGCAGCGACCCTTCTCAAGCGTGCGCAGTCGGAGCTCGACCAGCGAAGCCGTGAACTGTCCGCCACGCGCGAAAGGCTCGACAGCGAGTCGACCGCTCATCAGTTGCTGATCGAAACGTCGCGGCGGGAAAATGGCGTCCAGACCCGTGAGATGGCCCGCCTCAACGAAGAGCGTGGCCACCTGAAGAGCCGTCTGCTGGAACAGGAAGCGATGGTGCGCAATCTGCAGATGGCGGTCGCGAACACCAAGCAGGACCTGTCGCTTTTCGAAGAGCGCCACAAGCGCCTCGAAGTCGAGTTCGAGACGCTGCAGGGCTCATCGGCGCTGGAGATCGCACATCTGACCACACGGCACGAAGCGATTGGCTCGAAGGCCGAACTGGTCGAAAAGCTGCTGCTTACGGCGAACGGCCGCAACAAGATGACTGACGAGGAACTGCAGGCGGCACGGACCGACCTCAAGCGTGTCAAATCGGATCTGGTAACGGCTCTTTCCCGCTCCGAGCGTCTGGACGAGGAACTGAAGCGGGCGCGCGTTTCGGGGACCGAAAGCGAAACCGCTCGTCGCGAACTCGCCTCGCAGGCCAACGAGCTGACAATAAAGCTGCGCGAGGCGGAGAGCCTTCGCGTGCGGCGCGACCGGGATACCGATGCATTACGGCGCGATATCGATACGCGGATGGATTCGGACCGCTACGAGATCGGCCAGTTGCGTACCAGCCTGGAGATCGCCAAGTCGGAAATCCGCCAATTGCGTGCCGAGCGGGCAATCCTGACCGGACAGCTCGAAGTCGCTCGCAGCGACCGATCCGCGGTCTCCTCCTCCAGTGCGCTCGACGAGCAGACCGACGACGTCCGGATGCCATCGGCAAGCTATACGCCGCTGATCGACATCTCGGAAAAGTCGCTGCGTCCGGGAAGCGGGACGTTGAGCTCCGATACACCCGAATTCGTTCGCATCACGCCAGCCGAATAGGCCGACCTGCACCGGCGTCCAGCCCGGATGATCCGAGCCCGGTGCCAAGCCTTGCTTTTGCCGGTATTCTAATGGTTTCTTAAGGGGCTAGCCCGGAGGAGACCATGGCGCTCGGCACATCGCATCGCTTGCAGGACGGCATCGAGGCCGTCGAGACCATGACGCGGTTTGCGCTCGCCGTGCTGGCGCTCGCGTCCGGCGTCTACACCTATCTCGGCGTGCGCAGCATCCTCGACGGTTCGGCCACCGCCGTCTTCTTTGCGGCGCTGATCTATTCCAGCGCCGTCTCCGTCGCGATCTACGCCTTCTGGACTTACATGGCGCGCTTCTATCCGCATGTGACGGGTGCGGCGGGACGCGCCAAGATGCTGGGCGTCATGGCGCTTGGCTGCATGATGATCATCGCCATGTCGAGCTGGCTGAATGCAGCGGCGCTCGCCGGGTCGGCCGCGCTTGAGCAGCACCTTGCCGAAACGCTAGAGGGCTACACCGCCGATCTCGACCAGGCGCATCAGAACGCGCTGGCCGCCCAGAGCCTGCTGCCCGATATCCAGCGAACGCAGGAGCGCTTCCAGCGGCTTGCGGACCAGGAACGCGAGACCGGAGCGCTCACCGGCACGACCGGCGCCGGCAGCGTCGTCCAGCTTCTCTCGCAGATGGCCTCGCAACTCACCGAACTCGAAAACGGCATCAACGCCTCGCGAGAGCGGGTGACGACACTTTTCGATGAAGGACGCAAGCATCTGGAGACGATGCGGACACTGGTGTCGGCGCCGGGACCGATCGACCCGCGCGCCGATCAGTTCGCTGCCGAGGTCGTCGGGCTGTCCGGCGTCATCACCTCGCTCGAGCAGACCTCGATCGCGCCGTCGGTCAAGCGCGCGGCCGAGGATCTGTCGCTCGGCTTCATCGCGCCGGTTGCCGACGGGCGGGAGGCGGATCTTGCCAACCGGCAGGACGAGGTGATGGAGACGATCCGGTCTTCCGTTGCCGCGCAATCGAAGGTGCTGTCCCAGGCCGCCGAGCAGATCCTCGCCCGCCCGCCGGTGGCGGAACGCCGCTTCGTACCGCTTTCATCGGCCGAAGCGGTGCTGCGCTATGCCTCCGATTTCATTCCCAGCTGGGCCGGCGCGATCTCGATCGACATCCTGCCTGCAGTGCTGATCTTCATGCTGTCGATCGTGCACTCGACGCTGCGGCGCCAGGAACAGACCCTGCCCTTCGCTGAGCGGATCACCGCTGCCGAACTGCTGCAGGCGCTGGAAGTGCAGCGCGCCATCCAGCAGCGTGGCGTCGATATCGGAACGGCATTGGCCAACGCCGAGGATGCAGCCACGCCGGGTCAATCGAACGTTGCTAGCCTTGACCTATCCGGCAAGGGACCCAGGAAGGGACCACCTGCATGAGGTTCGAGACGGCGGGGCAACGGCTGAAGGATTACGTGCTGGTGGCCGACGACGGCACGCTGATGCGGCACGTCTTCCATGCGCTTCTCGCCGCGGCGATAGCTTTCGTCCTTATCGACTGGCATGAAATCAGCACGGCGAATGGAAAGCTTCCAGGCTACGATCCGATGCCCGGCAGCATGCCGCTGCTGCCACCTGCGCTGACAGAGGGAAAACCGCAGAACGCACCGGTCGAAATCACCAGCGACGCGGATGTGCTCGCCAAGCCGGTCCGCTTCGAACTGCAGCAGGGCGGCGTGCTGCTGGCACGAGGCACGATCGAGCCTGGCGCAGCGGCTCGTTTTCAGGCCGAAATCGACGCGCGCGGCGAATACGTGAAGTCGGTCGCGCTCGATTCGCCCGGCGGATCGATCGACGACGCGCTGGCAATCTCCAGACTTATCCGCGAGCGCGGGATCGGAACGCGGGTGGCTGACGGCGCGTTGTGCGCGTCCTCGTGTCCGATCATCATGGCAGGCGGCATCATGCGCGTCGCCGACAAGGACGCGGTGATCGGTGTCCATCAGGTCTTCAACGGCACCACGGAAAGGCTTTCGGCGGAACGCGCCATGTCTGAAGCGCAACGCATGACCGCCGACGTTACCCGCCATCTGGACGCGATGGGTATCAAGCCGGGGCTGTGGATTCATGCGATGGAGACGGCACCCGACCGGCTCTACTACCTCTCCCAAGAGGAGATGAAGCAATACGCGCTGACGACGCCAAACCTTTCGCCTGTGGCGAAGAAAGCGAAATAGGCCCAGCGAAAGCCCTTCGCTGGCACACACAGGACTGTTCCGCCTCCGCTATGGCTTGGAAAGTTCGCGACGATGGTCCAAGGTCGGTTGCGCATCCGACAGGAACAACCAATGCCATCGACCGAACTGCTCATCACATTCTTCGTCACGACTGCTCTCTTTGCCTATGTTCCGGGTCCGGCGATGCTCTATGCCGCCGCGCAGACATTGGCGCGTGGCCGGAAAGCGGGCTTGATGGCAACGCTTGGCATTCACCTCGGATGCTATGTTCACGTCGTCGCGGCTGCGGCCGGACTGTCGATCATCTTCCACGCGGTCCCCGTGCTCTACATGGCGGTGAAGTTGATCGGCGCCGGCTATCTTGTCTGGCTCGGCGTCTCGCTGTTCCGCGCCAGAACCCAACCGGATGCATCCGTCAGCGGCTTGCAGCCAAAATCGGGTCGACGCGCGTTTTTCGAGAGCATCACCGTCGAGGTCCTCAATCCGAAAACGGCCATATTCTTCATGGCGTTCCTGCCGCAGTTCATTGACGCCTCGGCGAGCTTTCCGGTGTGGCTGCAATTCTTCATCCTCGGGACAATTGTCAATTTAACCTTCTCTTCAGCCGACATCGTCTGCGTGATGCTGGCGGGCGCAGTCACGTCAAGACTGCGACGGTCGAGCTCCGCCCAGCGGCTTGTGCAGCGAGCCGGGGGTGCGATGCTGGTGGGCCTCGGCACCCACCTCGCCCTGCAAAGAAGCTGACAGCCTCGGCTGCAGTGCCGATTCTCTTGCGCGGCGAAGGCAACATGGTTTCGCACGCGGCGCAGCCCACATTCACGACCAATGCGAAGGCCACGACATGTCCGATACCAAATGGGATGCAGCCGCCGCCGAGCCCGGCTCCATCCACTGGAAGCGCAACCTCGCGGTTTCGTTGATCGGCTCCTTCACCACCATCGTCGCCATGACACTGCTGCTGCCGTTCCTGCCGCTCTATGTCGAGGAACTCGGGGTCAGCGATCATGCGGCGATCGTGCAGTGGTCGGGCATCGCCTATGGCGCGACCTTCTTTGCCGCCGCCCTCGTCGCGCCGCTCTGGGGCCGGCTGGGCGACATCTATGGACGAAAGCTGATGCTGGTGCGTGCCAGCCTCGGGATGACGGTAGCGATTTCGCTGATGGGCATGGCCGGGAATATCTGGCAACTGGTGGCGCTGCGCCTGTTCGTCGGGCTTGCCGGCGGCTATTCCTCCGGGTCGATGGTGCTTGTCGCGACACAGACGCCGAAGGATCGCTCGGCATGGGCGCTCGGCACGCTCGCGTCCGGCATCATGGCTGGCAATCTGGTCGGGCCGCTGATCGGCGGAGCGTTGCCGCCGCTGATCGGGATTCGCGGCACGTTCCTGGCCGCGGGTGCGATGATCTTCCTCGCCTTCCTGGCAACGACGTTCCTGATCAAGGAGGAAAAGTCCCCTGCCCGCAAGCAGGCGGCGAAGGCAAGCGGCGGTTGGGCCTCAATCCCCGACAAGCGACCGGTTATTGCGATGCTCGCTACCGGCATGCTGCTGATGCTCGCCAACATGTCGATCGAGCCGATCATTACCGTCTACGTGGCGCAACTGGTGGGCAATCCGGAAACTGTGACGATGACCGCCGGCATTGTCATGTCGGCGGCGGCGCTCGGCGCCATCCTGTCGGCGTCACGGCTCGGCAAGCTTGCCGACCGCATCGGCCACTGGCCCGTTATTGCCGGTGCGCTGGCGGTGGCCGGCGTTCTGCTGATCCCGCAGGCGCTCGTCACCAGCTCCTGGCAGCTGATCATCCTGCGTTTCCTGATGGGCGTGGCGCTCGGCGGGCTGCTCCCCTGCATCTCCGCCGTGATCCGTCACAGCGTGCCGGATAGCGCGGCGGGCAGTATCCTCGGTCTGTCGGTGTCGTCACAGTATGTCGGCCAAGTCGCCGGACCGGTGCTGGGCGGCTTCGTCGGCGGCCATATCGGCATGCGGGCGGTGTTTCTCGGCACCTGCGTGCTGCTGATCGCGGGCGCGGTTTACGCGTGGGCGGTGCGACCGAGGACGGCGGCGGGCTAATTGCCGCCGCTCTACATAAGCAGATAGTCCACCGGCACGGGAAGCGGATCCAGGTCCTTCTCGCCCATGGCCTCGCGCAGGTTTATCTCGATCATGTCTGCCAAAGCGCCGATCGGCAATGCATTCTGCTGGTTGCCGAAGGGTTCTTCCAGCTCGTCGCCGAGCGCATCGAGACCGAAGAAGGTGTAGGCGACCAGCGCGGTGGCGAACGGCATGAACCAGCCCAGCACATCATCGAATCCGAAGGGCAGCAGCACGCAGAAGAGAAACGCCGTGCGATGCAGCAGCAGCGTGTAGCCAAAGGGCACTGGCGTCCAGCGGATACGCTCGCATGCGGTCTGGGCGGCCATCAGATCGCCGAGCGTCCTGTCGAGCAACTGGTAGGAGATGTCGGTGAGCATGCCCCTGGCGCGAAGGTCGGCAAGCTCGCTTCCGATTGCCAGTGAAAGTGCCTCGGGCGGCGCGCGGCTCGCCCGATAGCGCGCCTTCAGGTCCTCGGACAACAGTCGCTCGACCTTGTCGCGAGTGCTGCCGGTGCGCAGATGCGGAACCAGCGACTGGATGAAGGCGATAACCAGAATGAGCAGGCGCTCGCGGGCATCGCTACCGCCCCTGCCCGCAGATGCTTCAAGGACCAGCGTCTGGCGCGCGAAATGTCGCGCGGAAAAGACGAGCTGCCCCCACTGTTTGCGGGCTTCCCACCAACGGTCGTAGCAAGCGTTGTTGCGAAAGCCGAGGAAGATCGAGATCGCGATGCCGAGAAGCGCAAAAGGCGCGCCACTGATCACCGGCAACAGGCCCGGCCGGAGGGTATGGGCGAACACCACCAACGCGGAAATCACGCTGGTGATGAGGATCTGCGGAAACACCTGCTGGATGATAGAGCCGCGAAGAATGAAGAAAAGGCGAAGCAGCGTTGGACGGGGGCGCACGATCATGACACAGCCATTTCGCTCCTTGCCGGATTAGGGGATGCCGACCTCCCCGCCAGCGGGGTTGTCCGGACGCGGCGGGCGCGGCCGGTTCACATTAAAGCAGGATTGGTGATCGTGGTCAGCTGTCGCTTTCGCTGCGGCCAAAAGCCCAGTGCATGTACAGCTCGAACGCCTTGCGGGTTACCGGCCCCTGCTGGAAATCGCGATCATCGAGGCGATTGACGCCGACGACCTTGGAGTAGTTGCCCGTCGTGAAGATCTCATCGGCATTGGCGAAATCCTCGACCGAGAGCGTGACTTCACGCACCTCGAAGCCTGCAGTGCGCAACAGGCGGATGACACGCGCGCGGGTGATGCCGGCAAGAAAGGTGCGGTTGGCGATCGGGGTCGAGACGATGCCGTTCTTGACCATGAAGACATTGGAGGATGCGGTTTCGACAACGTTGCCGTTCATGTCGCGCATCAGCGCGTTGTCGAAGCCGCGGCTCCTGGCGTCATGTATCGCACGACCACTGTTTGGATAAAGCGCGCCTGCCTTGGCATCCGTCATCGCGGTTTCCGGCGACGGGCGGCGATAGGGCGAAACCGTCAGCGAATTGGGCGCGTTGTTGCCCAGCGGCGCCTCGAACAGGCAGAGCGCGAAACGGGTGGATTCTCCGTCAACCCGGACAACGCCGCCCGGCGAACCATGCTCGCCCCAATACATCGGCTTGATGTAGATCGGCGTCTTGCCATCGAATTTCTTGATCCCCTCCCAGGCGAGCGCCTCGATCTCCTCGGCGGTCTTGATCACCTTCAGTCCCATGGCGACGGCGGAGCGGTTTAGGCGCTGGCAGTGCAGGTCGAGATCGGGCGCGATGCCATCGAACCAGCGGGCGCCGTCAAAAACGGTCGAACCCAGCCACATGGCGTGCGAGGTTGGCCCGATCAACGGAGGATTGCCGGCAAGCCACTCTCCTTCAACATTGGTCCAGGTGGTTGAGCGGGGCGATGTATCGACGGCCATGAGACTCCTCCTTCAAATGTTCGAAGAGCAAAATCCCCAGTCGAAGACGCGGTCAAGCGGGAAATGCACGACGAAAAATGCTAAGCAAGAAAAATGCCTTCGAGGAGTCATTCTCGGCAAGAATCATTCGCATTGGTCCACATCCGCGCGATGGGTGCATCAACGAATATCATGGATGCGTGGTTTGAAGCACCAGCAGCGGCATGCCATCATGGGGCGGCGCCAACGCAGGCAAAACCGGAGCACGACGCGATGAAAGCCATGTTCTACGATGCCTTCGAAAGGGCGCCGGAAATCCGTACCTTGCCCGATCCGACACCCGGCGAGGACAGCGTCGTCATCGCCGTCGGCGCGACCGGACTTTGCCGCAGCGACTGGCACGGCTGGATGGGCCACGATCCCGATATTCGCCTGCCACATGTGCCGGGCCACGAACTTGCCGGGAAGGTGGTTGCGACCGGCAAGGGTGTCGTGCGCTTCAAGATCGGGGACCGGGTCACCGTGCCCTTCGTCTCCGGATGCGGCCACTGCAGCGAGTGCCACTCGGGCAACCAGCAGGTTTGCCCCAACCAGTTCCAGCCCGGCTTCACCCATTGGGGCTCCTTTGCCGAGTACGTGGCGATCGACTATGCCGATACCAATCTCGTCCACCTGCCTGAGACGATCGACGATGCGACTGCGGCGAGCCTCGGCTGCCGCTTCGCGACATCGTTCCGCGCCGTCGCCGATCAGGCGCGCACCGGTCCCGGCGAGTGGATTGCCGTGCATGGCTGCGGCGGCGTCGGTCTATCGGCCATCATGATCGCGACGGCGCTCGGCGCCAATGCAATCGCCATCGACGTCTCCGACGAGAAACTTGCCTTTGCCCGCGAATGCGGTGCCGTGGCGACGATCAACGCGACAACCGTTGCCGACGTGGCGGAGGCCGTGCGCGACATAACCAAGGGCGGCGCGCATGTCTCGATCGATGCGCTCGGTCATCCCGTCACCTGCTTCAACTCGATCAAGAACCTGCGCCGGCGCGGCCGGCACGTGCAGGTTGGCCTCATGCTCGGCGAGTACGCGACACCACAGATCCCGATGGCGCAGGTCATCGGCCACGAACTGGAGATTTACGGAAGCCACGGCATGCAGGCCTGGCGCTACGACGCGATGCTGTCCATGCTCGCGGCCGGCAAGATCGCGCCGCAGAAGCTGATCAGACGACGCATCAACCTCCTCGAGGCAATCCCGGCCCTGATGACCCTCGACAAGGCGGAAGCCACCGGGATCAGCGTAATCACGCAGTTCTGAGTAGAAGTGCGCACAACCAATCACAATCAAAGAGAGCTTTTTGGTTTATTGCAATCTTTGGTTTATATCCCATACTTTGCTCTACCGGATGATCCGGGTTGGAGGAGAGAATGGGAACGCGCTTTATTCTTTCGATCGACGGCGGCGGCATACGCGGCCTGATCCCGGCGATGATCCTTGTCGATCTCGCGAAGCGGCTCTCGGGCATACCGCTGCACCGGGCTTTCGACATGATCGCCGGCACATCGACGGGCGGCATCATCGCCGCCGGCCTGACGTGCCCGCACCCAACGGAGCTGGGCGAAGCAGCCTGCACGCCCGAGGACCTGGTCAGCCTCTACGAAGACGAAGGCAAGGAGATCTTCAAGCGTGACATCGTCTCCAGCGTGGCCAATTTTCTCGGCCTTCATGCGGCGAAGTATCGGCCAGAGGCATTGGCCGAGAAGCTCAGACGTCGCCTCGGCGAAGCCACGCTGGACAAGGGGCTTTCGACCGTTTTCCTGACCGCCTACGACATACAGAAGCGGGCTGCTCTCTTTCTGACGAATGCCGACAACAAGAATAGCAGGTTTCGCTACTGGGAAGCGGCGCGCGCGACATCGGCAGCCCCCACCTACTTCCCGCCAGCGCTGATCGAACGCGTGGGAACGGAGGATATCGAGGAGCGTTTCGTGGCGTTGATAGACGGCGGTGTGTTTGCCAATGATCCCATTCTCGGCGCCTATGTCGAGGCACGAAAAAGGCCGTGGGAACAGCAGGGAGACACGCTGACGTTTCTTTCGCTCGGAACCGGGCAGCAGAACCGCGTGGTGCCCTATCAGGAGGCGAAGAGCTGGGGCGTGCTCGGCTGGATGGATCCCTTGCGCGACACGCCGCTGATCTCGATCCTCATGCAAGGCCAGGCGAGCACAGCCGCCTACCAGGCCAACAAGCTCCTCAACCCGGTGGATACGGGCCTCGATTACTCCACGGTCGTAACGGAGGAGAACGTCGACAGCCTCAGTTATTTCCGGCTCGACCGGCAATTGACGGCGCAGGAGAACGACGCGCTCGATGACGCATCGCCCGGCAATATCATGGCACTGAAGAGCATCGCGGGAGACATGATCAGGGATAACGGACGCGCGCTCGATGCTGTCGCCAAACGCATTGTCGCCGAAAAACATTGATGCTCGTACCGAGCGCTATCTTGATGATGACCGGGTCAGTTCCCACTTCACGGCCGGTGAATCGCGGCATTCGCGACGAATATTGGCGGGTTGCCAAGATCTTTCGAAAGGTCTATCGCGCTCGCCGCCAAGAAAAAGAAAAGCGAGACATGATGTCCAACTCATTTGTGCAACCGCATGCCCCGTCCGGAGCGAAGGTGTTCTTCGTGATGGGCGACCGGGTCGAGCGACGGGCTCGCCTGGAAGGAACCTGGCTGAATATCTTCGACATTACCGTGCCGCCCGGTAGCAGGACGCCGATGCACCGGCACAACAGTCCCGAGGTCTTCCGCATTGTCGAAGGCAGGCTGAACGTGCGCCGGATGACAGATAGCGGCCTGGAAGAGTTCGAGGCAACGGCCGGCGACATCGTCCGGATCGACGCCAACCAGCCGCATGGCTATGTCAACGCCAGTGCCGAGCCCGTGGTCTTCTCGGCGATCGTCGATAGCGACATGGTCGAATTCTTCGAGACCGCCGGCTTGCAGGAGCCGCCGAAGGCTGCGCCTTCGCCCGAGACGACCGCGCGCGCAACCGCCGCCGCGAATGCTCACGGCATCACTATTCTGGCCGCTTGAAGCCTCCGCAATGGCCCGGGGATGGCTCCCCGGGCGGTTGCCCGCTCCTCGCATTGTTGTCACATAAAGATCGTATAAACGAATTTGCACGCGCCCCCTTGCGCTGAAACCCGTTCATCTTCAAAATTGTGGCATGCCCGACAGCGACCCTTCCAGTACCAGTTCCGCCCATCCCAACCGGGAACTCCCGGCCGATGACGGCGGCGACTACTGTAGAAGATGCGGCTGCCAGCACGGGGTTCCCGCGCATTTTCCGACCGCCTGCGTTGCGGTTTTCTCGCCTGTCCCTGCGGCAGACGAGTGCCTGAGTGCCACGCGCGGCCGCAGCTATTATTTTCATAGTAAAAGGAGCGGCCATCTGAAGTGGCCGCATTGAACCATTGATGTTCTTCGACTGGATATCCGACCCTTCCGCCTGGGTCGGTCTTGCTACGCTGATCGTGCTCGAGATCGTTCTCGGCATCGACAACCTCGTCTTCATCGCCATCCTGGCCGACAAGCTGCCTCCGCACCAGCGCGACCGTGCGCGGCGGACGGGTCTTGCCCTCGCCTTGCTGATCCGCCTGGCGCTGCTTGCGTCCATTGCCTGGGTGGTCACGCTGACAGCACCGCTCTTCTCGGTCTTCGACCGTGGCTTTTCCGGCAGGGACATCATTCTGATCGGCGGCGGCGTATTCCTGCTCTTCAAGGGAACGATGGAATTGCACGAACGGCTCGAGGGCCATACCGAGACCAGCGAAAAGAAGGTTGTCCACGCCGTCTTCTGGCAGGTGATCGTGCAGATCCTCGTGCTGGACGCGATCTTCTCGCTCGATAGCGTCATCACCGCCGTCGGCATGGTTCAGCATCTGCCTGTCATGATGATTGCCGTGGTTGTCGCCGTCGGCGTCATGCTTTTGCTTTCCAAGCCGCTGACGACCTTCGTCGGCAAGCATCCGACCGTCGTCATACTCTGCCTCGGCTTCCTGATGATGATCGGCTTCTCGCTGATCGTCGAAGGCTTCGGCGTCCACCTGGCAAAGGGTTACCTCTACGCCGCCATCGGCTTCTCGGTCATCATCGAGGCGCTGAACCAGCTGGCACGGCACAACCGCGAACGCCTGATCACGCCCAGCAATATCCGCGAGCGCACTGCGGATGCGGTTTTGAACCTGCTGGGCGGCAAGCGTCCGCAGGTTACGCTCGGCTCGACGGCAGATATGATCGCCGAACAGACTGCCGAAGAAGAAGTCTTCACACCCGAGGAAAAGGACATGATCCAGGGTGTGCTGGCGCTCGCGGAGCGGTCGGCCAAGTCGATCATGACGCCACGGATCGGCATCGATTGGCTTGACCTCGACGCGCCACAGGACGAATTGCAGCGCCGCATCGTCGATCTCGGCCATTCGCGCTTTCCGGTCGCACGGGGAAGCCTCGACAATTTCATCGGCGTCGCCAGCGCCCGCGACCTGCTGCGCGACCTCATTGTCGAAGGTGCGATCAATCCGGAACGCTCCATCCGCCAGCCCCTGGTGGTTCACGAGAGCATCAGCGCGCTGAAGCTTATGGAACAGTTGCGCCACTCGAGCCAGGCGGTCGCCATCGTCCTTGACGAGTATGGCGCTATTGAAGGGATGGTGACGCCGACGGACCTGCTTGAGGCCATTGCCGGCGAATTCCCTGATGAAGACGAGGAGAAGCTGACCATCGAGCGCGGCGAGGACGGCTCACTGACGGTCGACGGCTGGATCGACATCAGACATGCCTCGAAGCTGCTCGACGTCGATCTCGTCGATGAGGCGGACCGCTATTCGACGCTTGCGGGTTTCATCCTGTGGCGGCTGGGCCACCTTCCCCACGAGGGCGAGAACGTTGCCTCCGCCGATCTTTCGTTCGAGGTCGTGAAGCTCGATGGTCGCAATATCGACAAGGTGCGCGTCAGGCGCATCGATGAAGCCGCATAAGCAAGGAGACATTCCATGGCATGGTCTGCCAGCCAATATGTGAAGTTCGAGGACGAAAGGACGCGCCCGGCGCGCGACCTGCTTGCTCAGGTGCCGCTCGACAGCGTCAATCACGCGGTCGACCTTGGTTGCGGTCCCGGCAATTCGACTGAACTGATCATCGACCGATACGGCGCCGAGAGCGTCTCAGGTCTCGACAGCGACGTGAACATGCTGGAGGCGGCGCGCAGGCGCCTTCCGGGGACGGCGTTCGTCGAAGCCGACCTCGCCACCTGGCACCCAGCCGAGCCGGTGGACCTGCTGTTCGCCAATGCCGTCTTCCAATGGCTGCCGAACCATATCGACATCTTCGAACGCCTTATGGACGGGCTGGCTCCCGGCGGCGTGCTCGCCGTACAGATGCCGGACAACCTGACGGAACCGACGCATCTGTTGATGGAGGAAACCGGACATGCCGGTCCGTGGACGACGGCATTCGAGACCAGGAGCGTTCGGCGCACCCCGCTGCCGCCGCCGGCGACCTACTACAGTCGCCTTATCGGAAAGGCTGCGCGCGTCGATGTCTGGCATACGGCCTACAACCATCCGATGGCGGATGCGGCAGCGATCGTCGAGTGGGTAAAAGGGACCGGCTTGCGGCCCTATCTCGATCACGCCGGTGAGGACCATCGCGAAGCGTTCCTGGCCGACTACGTCGCGCGCGTCGAAAAGGCCTATCCGAAGATGGCCGATGGGCGGGTGCTCCTGAGATTTCCGCGAATCTTCATGGTAGCCGTCAAGGGCTGAGGCTGTCGGCAAGGCGAGCGGCGCCACGCCTTGGCGCCGCGGCGGCCTGGGGCGTGCGACTTACCCGCCGACGCCGTGAATTCACCATCCTTGCCGCAACGGCTGCAAGCCCTATAGTCGCCCAGAACAGCGAGGAGATCCTTCATGGCCACCGCCCCTACTCCGCCAGTCACGCTTGTCATCTTCGGCGCCAGCGGCGATCTCACCCGACGCCTGCTGGTGCCCGCCATCATCAATCTCACGCGTAGCGGTCTGGTCGGCGACGATCTCCACATTCTCGGTGTCGGCATCGAGCCTGGCGACGACGCATCGCTGGTCACGCGTCTGGACAGCTTTCTCGCCGGGCTGGAGGAGCCCGTTCTCCCCGAAAAAGACGACGCCTGGCGGCGCCTGCGCGAACGCGTTTCCTATATCGCCGGCGACTTCACCAAGGACGAGATCTTCCTCAGCATCAAAAAGCGTCTAGAGAGCGCCCACTGCAGCAATGCAGCCTTCTATCTGGCCGTGCCACCGCAGTTCTTCGGGCCAATCGTCGAGAAATTGGCGGAGCATGGCCTGACGCGTGAGGTCGACGGATGCTTCCGGCGTATTGCGATCGAGAAGCCTTTTGGAACCGACCTCGCCTCCGCCCGCGCGCTGAACGCCTGCATCCTCGGCAAGGTTGCCGAAAGCCAAGTCTACCGGCTCGATCATTTCCTCGGCAAGGAAACGGTGCAGAACATCCTGACAGCGCGCTTCGCCAACATGATGATCGAGGCATTGTGGAACAACAACTACATCGACCATGTGCAGATCACCGCCGCGGAGACGGTCGATGTCGGCACGCGCGGCAAATTCTACGACGCAACCGGCGCCTTACGCGACATGGTCCCCAATCATCTGTTCCAGTTGCTGGCGATGATCGCCATGGAAGCGCCGAACGGCTTCGGTGCCGAGGCGATCCGGACCGAAAAGAGCAAGGTGCTCAGCGCCCTTCGCATCTATACGCCCGAGGAGGCGACGGAGCATGCGGTGCGTGGCACCTATACCGCCGGGACGCTCAACGGCAGCAATATCACGGCCTTTCGGGAGACCAAGGACGTATCGCCGGACAGCAAGACCGAGACCTTCGTCGCCACGAAGCTCTACGTCGATACCTGGCGATGGGCCGGGGTGCCCTTCTATCTGAGAACCGGCAAGGCGATGACGGCACGCGATACGGAGATCGTCGTAACCTTCCGCCAGGTTCCGTTCGCCCAGTTTCGCGAGACCGACGTCAAGCGCAACCTGCCGCCGAACAAGCTGGTGATCCAGGTTCAGCCGGACGAGGGGCTGAGTATCGAGATATCCATCAAAGCGCCGGGACTCTCGGTCGATACCGTGCCGGTCTCGCTCGATTTTCGCTATGCCGACAAATTCGATATCGGCAAAATGACCGGTTACGAGTCCCTTCTCTACGATCTCTTCATCGGCGACCAAACACTCTTCCAGCGGGCCGACGGCATCGAAGCCGGATGGGCCGCAGTTCAACCGTTTCTTGATATCTGGGCGAAAAGTGCCGAGCGGCCGGATCCCTACGCACCCGGCAGCATGGGACCGGCCAGCGCGGAAGACCTGATACGCAAGGACGGAAGAGAATGGCACGAACTGGGCGTTATGTTGCACAACCAGACCCATAATAAAACGTAAAAAATACACGCATAACTAAAGTAACGCGAAATAGAAGATCGGCACTTCTCCTCTGAATTCACATAGAATATTCCGCTGCAATGACTAACCTACCTCAAATCAACATAACGATGGTACACTATACAAAATAAGGATGAATTGACCGCCGCGGATCATGGGATGAAGATTTTATTGCTGACTGCGTTGCTTTTTGCTGCGACAAAGAAGGCGGGGCTCGTCCTACCCCGGCGAGCCTTTCTTGTTTTTTTCAACCGAAAATCGTATAAACGATAAAATATTCGTAATTGTTAATGTTCGATTAATATATTTACTTGCGCTCTTCGGCGGCCTTGCTAAATCTATCTTCTGGGCTTTGGGGTATTCATATGACGGACATGCATTCCAAAAATCGCTCGACTTCCGATCAGCGCATGGAGACCTGCAGGTCGGAATTGGAACCCATTCTCTTCGAACTCATCAGGAACGGTGAGAAAAGGGGATGGAAAGCGGCCGAAATCGCTATGGCGCTGGCCGATGCGGCCGACGACGTCATATTGAAGCTGGCCAGGGAAACGAAGAACAAGCATTGAGCGGTTGTCCCGCCACCATTTCCGGAAAATATCAACTTCAGGTATGCTCCTTTAGCGAATAGAGAAACGCTTGAGATTCGTCTCCGGTGATTCCGTGTGCTTCGTGCAAGGGAGGTAGATTTGCAGTTGCTTGCCGCCGCGCTTCTGGCTTGTGGATGCGTCAGTCTGGCTGAGGTGGCGGATTGGCCACCTGCAGAAGACTTCGTGTCCGGGATGAGCTGCAATCAAAGGTCATCTCCGCAAACCTGCGAGCATGTTCGGGCAGTGTGGGACGAAACCTATGCAAATGCCATCACCGGACAGTACGAAAGCCAGCGCACGGTCGCGTTGTGCCTGAGCACCGGTTGCGACGACGGCATCGTCGAAGATCGAGTTCTGGGTTGCGCCTGGCGCTATGTCGTCGTGGCCTCCGGCAACCCGAAACTGAACCACGGCGACAGGATCGATCTGGACACGTTCTGCGGGCCGAAACGACTGGACGATTCCGGCCGGCTCGCCGCGCAAGCCAAAGCGAAAACCTGGCTTACGTTGCTGGGTGTCACGCACTAGAGAGGGAAAGGGGCGGATGCTTGCCGCCCGCGTTCCAATTCAGACGAACTGGCTGAGGCCAGGCACGGAGGAGACGACCTCTTCAACCACGTCCTTGCCTGCATGCTGCTCGGCAATCGCCATCGTTTCCTTGGCAAGCGTGGTGATCTCGCCCATACCAAGACCTTCGGCCATCAACTGCTGGCCAAGCGCCATAACTCCCCCGCCACCGAAGGCACCCATGATGCTGCCGAGGATACCGCCGCCGCCGGTCTCACCTTCACCGTTATACTTGGCAACGAGTTCGGAAGCGCCCGGAATGGACTCTATCATCTTGGCGACAGGGCCGTCGGCAGCCTCGCGCTGCAGGAAGCCGAGCATCATGCCGACTGCCTTTTCCGCAACTTCAGCCGGAATGCCTACACGTGCGGCAATTTGGTCTACCATGTCATTCATCGTCAGCCTCCAGTTTTTTGACGTTAACGTCAACGTTAGTCGAGTTTGCGGGGCAGCTCAAGCCACCCACCGCGACAACAGGCGTTATCCCAGTTTTGCTTTTAATGCAGACAGTTGTCCGCACCGAACTCCCTGCTTATAACAGGCGGGCGATAATACAATGGCATGCCAAAAGCCATGCCCCGCATATTTGACGCAATCGGCGCCGACAGCCGGAGGGAGAATTTTCGAAATGCTCGAGGATGGCAAGATTTTCGTTGGCGTCAGCCGCAAGCCGGATGACAGCATCAACAAGCCGGAATATCTCGACCTGAAATTCGGAAACCGACACGGACTGGTGACGGGGGCGACCGGCACCGGCAAGACGGTGACCCTGCAGGTGCTCGCCGAGGGTTTTTCGAGGGCTGGCGTGCCGGTCTTTTGCGCCGACATCAAGGGCGACCTCTCGGGTATCGCGGCCAAGGGCGAACCGAAGGACTTCCTGGCCAAGCGCGCCGAACAGATCGGCTTCGACGATTACGAGTTCGACCAGTTCCCGGTCATCTTCTGGGACCTGTTCGGTGAAAAGGGACACCGCGTCCGCACCACCATCGCCGAAATGGGGCCTCTCCTGCTCGCGCGACTGATGGATGCGTCAGAGCCGCAGGAAGGCGTGATCAATATCGCCTTCAAGATCGCCGATCAGGGTGGTCTTCCCCTGCTCGACCTGAAGGACTTCTCGGCGCTCCTGAACTACATGGGCGAGAACGCCACCGAGCTGTCCAGCAAGTACGGGCTGATCTCGAAGGCGTCGGTCGGGTCGATCCAGCGGGCATTGCTGGTGCTCGAGCAGCAGGGGGCTGAACACTTCTTCGGCGAGCCGGCGTTGAAGATCGCCGACATCATGCGCACCAACAATCGGGGATATGGCCAGATCTCAGTGCTTGCCGCCGATAAACTGATGATGAACCCTCGCCTCTACGCGACATTTTTGCTGTGGCTGCTTTCCGAGCTCTTTGAGGAACTGCCAGAAGTGGGTGATCCTGAGAAGCCCAACCTCGTCTTTTTCTTCGACGAGGCCCACCTGCTCTTCAACGATGCACCCAAGGTGCTGACCGAGCGCGTCGAACAGGTCGTGCGCCTGATCCGCTCGAAGGGTGTCGGCGTTTATTTCGTGACGCAGAACCCGCTTGACGTGCCCGAGACCGTGCTCGCCCAGCTCGGCAACCGCCTGCAGCATGCGCTGCGTGCCTATTCGCCGCGCGAACAGAAAGCCGTCAAGACAGCTGCCGACACCTTCCGCCCCAACCCGGCCTTCGATTGCGCGACCGTGATCACCACGCTTGGCACAGGCGAGGCACTCGTTTCGACACTGGAGGCGAAGGGCGCTCCTTCCATCGTGGAACGCACCCTGATCCGGCCGCCATCGGGCCGCGTCGGGCCGCTCACCGATACCGAGCGGCAGCAGGTCATGGACAGAAGCCCGGTGCTCGGCGTCTATGACGAAGACCTCGACCGTGAATCCGCCTTCGAAATCCTGGCCGCCCGTGCGAAAAAAGCCTCCGACGCCGACGCCGCGAAACAGGCCCAGCCAACCCAGCCGACCGAAGGCAGCGTGTCGGGTCGCTGGACGCTGCCCGGTTTCGGGGACGACAGCAGCGACGAGAAAAGCAGCGGCAGCCAAGGCCGAACGCGCTCCGCCGGCTACCAGCGCGAATCTGTGGTCGAGGCAGCCATGAAGAGCGTTGCGCGCACTGTTGCAACGCAGGTTGGCCGGGCACTGGTGCGCGGCATTCTCGGCAGTTTGAAACGGTAGTCTCCCTCCTTTTGTGGAAGCGACGTCGTGACAGTGATCTGGAGAGAACTGACCGCTGCTGAAAGGCAGATCATACAACGACTGGTGCGGCACGCCTCGCACGGGAACATCCCGGCCACATGGGACAGCGAGCACTATCGGGCCGCGGAGATCGATGCTTTCGGTTCGATCAGGCTACGGCCTCGCGACAAAGCTGATCTTGCGGCAGGCGCGGCCGCTCGCCCGGTTGCCTCGGCGTATTTCGATGACAAGGAAAAGCCCGACCCCTATGGGCCGCTGGTCGACATCATCCTGTTCGAGGCTGCCGGCGTGCTTTGCGAACTTCAGATCTGCCGCAGCGACGGCGGCGCCATCTTGCGGGAAATCGAAGCGGATGGAATATTCCTGATTACCTGCTACGAGCAGCACGGTTGAAATTTTGCATAACCGGTGCTAGTGATTGGCGCACTGAGAAAGGAGGGCTACGCGTGAAGACATACTTCCATTTCCGCCAGCCCTGCAAATGCGTGAACGCTGAAAAAATATTGTCATTTTTCAAATATTTATGACATAGTGTCCAAATCCAGTGTCCAAAATCGCCAGCGAATAATGGCGAACGTTGACGAATGTCAGCGTTGCTGAAGCGCTAGCAACATCCCCGTTGCATCAAAAAACCTGTGGTTGATTGCCTGCGTTAGGTCCGCCTCGTTGACTTGGCGCGCGAAGGCCCTCAAGGCTTGACCCCACAACTGGGGGAAGTCATGAAGAGATTTGTGGTGCTGCTGGCCGTAGCGGCCTTGGCAGGTTGCGTCAGCCAAAGCGAGATGGCGCTTTCGAACAACGTCTACAAGCTGGATATCGATGCCAGCGGCCTCATCGGAACAAGCATTGCCAAGGGACAGGCGCAACGTCGCGTGGCGCAACTCACCCTCGACAAGGGCTTCACCCACTATGTGATACAGGCTGCGGACACGCAAAACTCGCGCACCTACGCAGGCAACATGCCGGTTTATGCGAACACCAACGTCAACATCGTCGGCAACACCGCTTACGGAAACACGACCTACACCGGCGGACAGGCGATATACAGGCGGCAATCGCAGACCTCCATCGTCGTCGCGATGTTCAAATCGCCAAACGTTCCCAGCAACGCAATCGACGCGGCAGCGGTGCTGAAAAGCTCAAGATGATGCCGACACGATTTCCATCGCGTGCGGCCTGTCTATTGATTTCTCGCTTGAGAAAGCACTGCCAGCAGCAAGGCGATACTAAGTCTTCTTGGCAGACAATCTCGGTCAAATGGCGGCAGATGCGGAGCCGCTTCGGCGTTAGTGGGCGTGGATTGAAGAAAGCGGCGTGTATGTCCGCAGTGGGCCTCCTAATTGCGGCACACGCCTCTTGGGCGAGCGAATGCAACGACGCGGTCGACGCATACAACAGCGCAACACAGGACATTAGCAGTTACCTGCATAGATACGCGAACTGTGTTGCTGACAGTCGCGGAAGCGATGATTGCTCAATCGAGTTCAGACGGCTACGAAATAGCCAAGACGATTTTGAAAGCGCGGTTCGTGACTACCAGAGCAACTGCGACCAATAGGAGGTGCTTTGTACGCTACTATCCAGTGATCGTTAAGAGGGTTGGCAATGACCACAGAGCTATGGTGAGGCGGTCAATTGCAATCCCCCGCCTCTCACGCGCTACTTGATATTAATTTCACCCTTCACCACACCCGACGCGGGTGGATATGCAAAGAGCGTTGGCAAGACCGTAACCGCGCGGCGATCGTTTACCACCCGCAGATTGGGTAATCAATCAGCTGCCACTTGGTACCTTTGGGGCGAAAATAGTGTCGGATAAGGTGTACAGATAGTTGTATAAGATAGCGCGCACGTGTTGTGCAACTTACACTCATGGATAACATCAATCCCGGTAACTCACGGGGCCCATTGCTTTGCTAAACAACATTAATCTTGAAAGAAGCGTCCTCTTCTTTGTCGGCCTAGTCTTCCTTCTTTTCGCTCTCGCAAAAGTTTGGGTAGACAGCGTCACGGCGGCAGGCGGAGTGGCGCTGATAGGCATTATGTGCCTAGCGTTTTCGAACCTAGCCCGTTTCAAAAAATTCAAGGGACTTGGTTTCGAGGCAGAACTTTGGGAAGAGAAGCAGCAAGAGGCGGCAGACCTCATCGATCTCTTCAAGACCTACACAAACGAAATCGTCATGGGCAGCGTCATGAGCGGGCGCATGGGTGGCAACGGGGCGGAATGGGGCTCCCGTTGGAAGCTTTTCAACGATCTAACAGGCAGCAAGCCCGTACCCGGGGCGACGTTTGACTTCAGTGACCTTCGCAAGCGTGTTGAAGACGTGTTCCTCTTCGACATGTGCTTAAAGATGTCGGACGCTATCAGACTACCACTAAGCAAGGGCAGACAAGAGGCGGCAAAAATCATCGCTGAAGAGTTTGAAAGCCCAATAAAGGACGTGGAGAGTTACTCGGCACGCGTAAGGCAAAACGATATCCCAGAGAAATTGGTTGGTTCATTCGAAATTGCTAAAAGTGAAAATCTCGCGCGGAAAATGCTAGAACTTGCGGACCAATCAAGTGAGACGCTCAGGGAACGCTTTGGGGTAGTGGTAGAATTCGACGCGTCACCAATGTCTAGGCTCCAAAAGATCGCTGACTTAGCGGACAAACGGCCTCTGAAAATCACCGATGAGCTTATTCAATGGGCCAATCACCGCTGACCTAAAGCGGCGTTTCCGACCGTTAATAGTTCTTCGTCAAACGGCCTATGATGCGGAAACCGTTCCGAAAGTCGCGCGTCGTGTTTTTAGTGTACGAGACCGTGAAGAAGAGCCAATAGACGCTGAGCCAAAAGTATCCGCCGAACATACTGCCACAGATAGCCCTACCGGTCCGATCTGCGGCAGGGTAACCTGTCCGTCATGAAAATCTGCTCAGTTTATCAATGCTATGGGGAGGTTCACGCCGTGGCATGTGCAACATCCACTATCGCCGCTTCCTAAAATACGGCAACCATAATCATCGCATTCGCCGTTATCACAACGAGCGTAATAATTGCGGTGCATCCGTATGCCCTGCTTCGTTGAAGATCAATTCCGTTGTCTTCTACCAAAACAACGCAGAGGCTAGGCGCGCTAACACCGATCAATGGCGGTCTAAAAATCCAGATAAGGCGAAGGCGTATAGCTCTGCCTATCATTCAAGAGACGACGTAAAAAAGCGGAAACGCACGCTCGCATCGAAATGGAACGAGGAAAATAAAGAGCGCTTTTTAGAAAGTCTTACACGCCACCGAAATCTCTAACCGGAATGTAACCGCCCGATTGGCACCGCCTGCCGCATAATGCCTTAATGGCCTAAGACACGTGTTTAACGACGTCGTTAGCGACGTGTCTTATGGGGGGATCGC
>NZ_LMDG01000036.1 GCF_001426265.1 Rhizobium sp. Root1220 | reverse complement strand
GACGCTCTTCCGATCTGGGATCTTCGAGCAGCTCTATCGGATCGAAAAGCAGGCACGAGAGAGCAAGCCCAACATCGGTGAAACGCAGGCCGATTGCGTTCGCCGTTTCCGGCAACAGCATAGCTTGCCTGTCCTGGCCGCACTCAAGTCATGGCTCGACAATATCGCGCCGAAGGTCGTACCGGATACCAAGCTCGGCGATGCCGTGTCCTACACCCTGAACCAATGGGATTATCTGACGCGCTACATCAGCGACGGCAGGATGCCGATCGATAACAACATTCTGGAACGTGACATCAGAGTTTTTGCGACCGGAAGAAAATCGTGGCTGTTCAGTGATACCGCCGACGGAGCCAGGGCCAGCGCCGTGATCTACAGCCTGATGCTRACTTGCCGCGCCTGCGGCGTCGATCCACTCACCTGGCTGCGCCACGTGCTCACTGAGTTGCCTCAGCGCGAAGAAGCCGACGACATCGGCAACCTKTTGCCGTTCAACTTCTCCAAACCCTCCGCCGACTGATAGAGCCGGATATCGCTTCGCAAAAACAGCCGTTTCGGAGATGCCGCCAACGTCAATGTGCATGGAAAATCGCGCTTACGANAACCCTCCGCCGACTGATAGAGCCGGATATCGCTTCGCAAAAACAGCCGTTTCGGAGATGCCGCCAACGTCAATGTGCATGGAAAATCGCGCTTACGACTGAATCTTGTCTTTCAGTTCGCCGTCGCATCGGCTAAGGAGCCCGTTGACCAGCGTTTTGGCTTCATCTGCCCGACCGATCCGCCTCCAAATGCTGGATAGGGAAGCGATCGCTTTTAACTCCCAACTCAAAGCATTCTGTTCACGGGCTTTCTCGACGGAACGCAGCAAGCTTGATTCCGCTTCCGAAAGATCCGGGCTCGACATTGCGAGTATGATCTCCCCTCGGGCGCGCAGGATGTCAGGCAACCAAAGAGAGGCGCCGGCTTGCCCCGCGCGATACAATGCGTCGTCTACGATAAGGAGTGCTTCCTCAACGCCTCCCGATTGGCACAGGCCTTCCGCCAGGGCTCGTTGTGTTGGTGCCGTCAGGACATGATTCTGATTTTCGCCTGTCGCCTGCAAGGCAGCTCGAAGAGTCGCGACACCTGTGTCAACCGCGCCTGTTGCAATCATGAGTTCGCCTCGAAGTGCGAGGCCAACAGCCAGGTAGGGACTGAGTGAGTATCTCATCGCGCACTCGATGGCATTTTCGCAATACTCCGAAGCTTCCTCGATTTTACCGCTCCAATAGAGAACTGGCACTGAATCGAGGAGAACGGCGCAGTACAATACGGGATGGCTGGATCCTTCGACCCGCTTGTTTGCTTGGCGCGCGATCGAGACAGCTCTGTTTTGGGAGCCCCGTATCCACAACGATTTCGCGAATGAGGCAAGCGCCCTCGTGTGGTAATCATACCCGAAGTATACGAACTGAGAGGGCGCAACGTCGGTAGCAAGCATGAAGCCACGTTCGAAATGAGAGGTAGCAGCTAATTGGTTCCCTGCGACATGAAACGATGCCCCCAAAAGCCACTCGCTCATCGCGTTCTCCGCGGCTCCGCCTGATTTTTCGGAAATGGCCAAGGCACGTTGGGCAATTGCAAGGGCACCGGTTGTCTCACCGCGACGTGTTAAAAAGACACTGAGGCCAATAAGCAAGTAGTGCTGCAGGCGCGCGTCCGCTAAATCCTCGGCAAGCTCCAAACCGCGTTCGATCGCAACCCTGACTGTCTTGCTATCTTCCCAAAGATACATTGATGAAAGAGCTAAAGCCTTTTGCAGATAAAGTTCCCTTTGCTGACCTCGATCGCTTGGCAGCAGAACGTCCAATGCTTGTCGACACCAATCCCTGCACTCTGCCAGAAGTGGAAAAGATGCCAAGAAGAGCGGAGTTGCATGAGACGCGAGTTCAATGCCGATGCACACGTTGCCAGCGGGAGAGAAACTCCATGCCAACGCTTGGCGAATGTTTCCCAGATGAGGCGTGAAGCCAGCGGCGTTGTGTCCGTGCGAGACCAGCCCCGGCGTTTCCTGCGCCTTCAAAAAATCGGCAAAATAGCGCGCATGCCGCATCGCCACCCCGTCGATCTCACCCCCCGCAGCCAATTTCGCAGCCGCATAAACCCGAGTCGTGTCGAGAAGCCTATAGGTCACTGCGTCCTTCGTCGGAGAGGTCGAAACGAGCGACTTATCGACCAGACTTGCAATGGCAGTTGTGGTCCGAGCCTTATCATCAGGCGAGCCGGCCACTGCGATGGCAGCCTCGAGCGTAAACTGACCAACGAATACGGCAAGCTTGCTGAGGATCTCTTGTTCAAGTTCTGAGAGTAGGTTGAAGCTCCAATCCAGCATACCTTGTAAAGTCTGGTGGCGAGGCAACGCGCTGCGACGACCTTGCAACTGGAGTTCTGCGTCATATCCAAGGAGATCAAATGTCCCTTGGATGCCATAGGTCGCAACGCGACTCGCGACGAGTTCGATCGCCAAAGCGATCCCGTCAAGTCTTCGGCAGATATTTGCAACAATGGGTGCCTCACGGTCGGTGAGGGCCACCCGATAACCGCTGGATGCAGCCTTTTCCATGAAGAGCTTGACAGCAGGCGAACTGAGCGCCTGAGCGGCAGAAGGAAAGTCGTTTGGTGGAGTATCGAGAGGGAGGAGCAGGTGTACGTTTTCGCCTTCAACCCGTATGGCCTCCCGGCTGGTTGCCAAAAGGTGCACTGCCCGCGCCGATCTAAAGAGTCGTTCCGTCAACGCGGCCACCGCGGTAATCACATGCTCGCAGTTGTCGAGCACTATAAGGCTTCGCTTGTCTGCCAAGAATGCCACAATGTATGGCTCGACGTCGGGTCCTTGCACAAAGCAACCTAGCGCCGAGGCAACCGCGTTTGGGACGTGCCGAGAATCGGTAATCAGCCCCAGGTCCACGAAGTAGACGGCATTATCACCAAATTCTTGCCGAAGTGAATTTGCGACCGCCACGGCTACGGTCGTCTTCCCAATACCGCCTGGACCGACAACGGTTACAAAGCGCTGCGACAAGGTCAGCAATGCCAGAGCATCGACCGTTTCGTTTCGGCCCACGAGAAAGGGCAACGGCGGCGGGAGGTCTTGGGACCGAGGCGGCACACTTCCGACCGAACTCGGTTGCGCAGGAAGGACAGCCATTCGGTGAACCGGTGCCGTGAAGGTATAACCCCGGCCGGCGACGTTGAGTATGTAGCGTGGACCATCCTGGCCTGCCGACAGAGCCTTCCGCAAGGAAACCATATGAACGCGGAGGTTTGATTGCTCTACGGTGAGGCCCGGCCAAACGATCTCTGTGAGTTCGTCGCCGCTCAAGATTTCCCCCGGTCTTCGGGTCAGTGCGATCAGAATGTCGAGCGCACGGCCACCAATGGGAACTGCCACGCCGTCTCTAGCTAGGAAGCGCTCGGCGGCGATCAACTGAAACGGCCCAAAAAACAAGCTGTCCCCGAATTCAAGTTCGCTGTCACTCGCCATCGTAAGCCACCCCTTCCATGCGCTTAATGAACCCTGCACATCCCCCAGCTTCGCCATACGAAAAGTGGGCGAAGAAATCAGCTGAAGTCAATTGCTTACGCTAGCGAATTAAATCTCGTGAGGTCGATTGCGCATGATCCCACTCGATATATCGTCTCATCCGGCGGCAAAGTCCGTACTTTATTAATCGCCAATCTCTAGTAAATTCGTTTGGAAGCGGGATTTTATCGATGCGGGTAGTTTCAAGAGTCGCGATGTATCCGGTTTTGTTGGCAGGAGTCCTTGCGACTGGCGCGGGCGTGTCGCAGGTCTCACCGTCAGAATTGAACATTGGGGTGATGATTGAAGCGACGGGACCGCTATCGGACGTCGGCCCGTCGGTTGAAAAAGCAGCGAAGCTTGCTGTCGAGGTTGCCAATAGAGCGTCAAAAGAAGCTGGGATCAATCTGACCGTCCATCTCGTTGCTGCTGACTCCCAAGGCAACCCGCAAGCGGCCGTCTCCGCCGCGCGTACCCTGGTCGATAGAAACGCATCCTGTATCCTGGGGCCGGCAACCACGCCGGAAACAATTGCTGTGCTCAATAGCGTTACCATGCAACGCGAGATCACGCTCTGGCCGCAGGCATCGAGCACTCGATTGCGGAGCGTTGAGGACCAGGGGACAATATTTCGCACTGTTGCTGCGGACGATCTTCAATCAAAGGCTCTGGTGCTCGCGATCGAGAACTACATTGGCGTAGGTAAAAAAGTCGCAATAATTTTTCGAAACGAGCCATACGGCGATGCGCTGTCACGAATTTTCGCCAAGGACTGGCAGGGCAAAGGCGGAGCGATTGTAGCGAATATAGCGTTCGATCCGCAGCAAGAGGGTTTCGATTCCGAGGCGTCGCGGGCGCTCGAACACGATCCGGACGCATATTTGGTGATCGACTACCCCGACACCTATGCGAAGTTGGGTGCAGCACTCGTCCGAACCGGTAAGTTTGACCCAAGAAAGCTCTTCGTGGCCGACGCCTTGTCTTTCGCGAAGGTGCCGGGAAATATTCCGGCACAGGCAATCGAGGGAGCTCATGGGGTTGCTGGCGGATCACCCCGAGGGACCGGCGCTTACGATCTTTTTGCCAAGCTTTGGGAGGACGCGGGAGGGGTGGAGGACGGCTCTTATACCGCCAACATTTTCGACGCCGGCATTTTATGCTTTCTCTCGGCGGTCGAAGCAGGCTCGACGGAACCCCGCAGCATTCGCGACAAAGTGCGCAGCGTCACACAGGACGGGGCGCGTCGGTTCACGATCGAAAATCTATCGGAGGCCGTGAAGCACGCCGCAGCAGGCGAACCCATCGACTACGTCGGCGTATCGGGAGCCTTCCGTTTCGGTCCGAACGGCGATCCGACAAACAGTCTCTACGACATATTTCAGTATCAAGGTGGCGACCGGTTACTGTGAAACAAGTAGATGTGAGGTAGCTGGTGACCGCACCAACAGATGGACGCCCAGGGTTCTTAGGCGTTGCGCGATCTCATGTTGCAAAGCTTTCGCGTCCAGCACTCCTACTTCTGTTGGTGATAGTGGTCCTGGCCGGCCTGATCATTGTCTACGGCACCGCCAAGGCATCGCAGGCGACCGTCAATGGCTTTGTCGCGGGCACTTATATTGGTCTTGGAGCAATTGGGCTAACACTCATTCTAAGCGTGCTTAAGCTCGTAAACTTCGCCTATGGCGACCTTCTGGTAGCAGGCGCTTATCTCACAATCATGTTCAGCTGGATGGGTGCGCCGCTTCCGCTTGCCATGGTGCTTGCCGTCTTAGGCACTGCAGTTATATCGCTTGCAACCGAGAAATTTGTGTGGCGTCCTTTGCGCAAATCAGGCGCAAGCACTCTTCAAAGTCTACTTTCCGCCATCGGGCTTGGCTTCGTAATTCGCTTCACAATACAGTTCTTTGGCGGCAGCCAATCGAGAACACTAGGCGCAGACGTTACATCGACCATAATACTGGGACCCATTCGAGTTGGCACGCTCCAAGCCCTCTCGTTGCTCTTTGGCGTGGCCGCCGTGATGGTCTTTGGGCTCGCTCTACGCTTTACAAAGATGGGCAAAGCGATACGCGCATTTTCAGACAACCAAACACTTGCCGAAGTTTCCGGGATCAATGCCAGTAAGACTATTGACGTTACTTGGATAGTGTCTGGCTTGATAGCAGGCACGGCCGGTGTTCTCTATGCGGCAGCTATCGGCAGTTTCAATCCAAACTTCGGTGTTGCCTTGTTGTTGAGTCTTTTTGCGGCGGCTATCCTCGGCGGGATCGGCAACGCTTACGGTGCATTGGCAGGAGGGATTGTCATGGGCCTGTCACAGGAGTGGTCAACGCTGCTCTTCAGTGCGCGGTGGAAGCCCGCAATTGGGTTGGCGCTTTTGGTGGCGATGCTCCTTACAATGCCAAACGGCATATTTGGCCGCTCACAGCGGCAATCATGAGCGTCGATTTCTGGGTCAACGTCGGCGTTCTCGCGGGAATATACGGCATACTGACGCTCGGTTCGCAGGTTAATGCGGGCTTCACTGGGCTACTGAACTTTGGCCAAGCAGGATTTATGGCAATCGGCGCATATGGCGTTGGGGTTTTTGTCGTCAGCGGTGGGCTTCCCCTATGGCTAGCATTCCTCCTTGCGTTGGGATTGTCAGTTGCTGCGGCATTGGTTGTTGGCTTGTCGATGCTCCGGTTGCGCGCCGATTACTTCGCCATCGTGACAATCGCCTTCGCTGAAATCGTACGCTATACTCTCCAGAACAGCGAATTTTCTGGTGGCAACCAAGGTCTAATAGGGTTCGACGCGAACTGGCGGGAGGCGAGTGGATGGATGTCGTCGAAGCTCGTGGCCATCGGCCTCGGTGACCACCAGCAGATCCCGCTTTTCCTTGCTGTTTGGTCAACCCTTCTCATGCTGACGTTATTGCTCAAAATCCTTGAACGCACGCCATGGTCACGAGTGCTTCGAGCTATTCGCGAAGACGAAGAGGCTACTGCAGCCCTGGGAAAGAACACGCTTTCGTACAAGCTCCAATCGCTAGTGTTGGCCGCGGCGCTAGCCGCGGTTGCCGGTTTTTTCGTGGCGTTGGACGTGACTTATCTCTATCCTAGCATATTCGACCCCACATTCACTTTCTTCGGCTATGCGATTTTGCTGGTTGGTGGGCTTGGTAGTTATTGGGGGGTGGCGGTAGGAAGTATTCTTTTTTGGAGCCTTCTTGAAGGCAGTCGTCTCTTTGAGACGGAACTCTCCGCGACCCAACAAGCGTCTCTGCGCTTCATTGTCGTTGGCCTACTGCTGATCGTCCTCGGTCGCTTAGGTCCACAGGGGATCTTCGGCAGCCGTAAAGAGATGAGAGCGCGCCTGTGAGCATAGGCATCCCCATTCTCGAGATAGCCAATGTCACGAAGAGCTTCAAAGGCTGGCGCGCAGTCTGTGGCGCAAGCTTTGACGTCGGACGTGGCTCGATCACTGCGCTCATCGGTCCAAATGGGGCAGGTAAAACGACGATGTTCGATATGATAGCGGGCTTTTCCAGACCGGATTCGGGTCAGATACGCCTGGCACGCCACAACATTACAGGACTACCACCTCATCGTATCGCACGCCGCGGGCTTGTACGCTCATTTCAGTTCCCCCGAGTTCTCGCCGGGATGACGGTTTTGGAAAACGTGCTTCTGGCAGCACCGCGCCAGACCGGTGAGCACCTTCTATCCATGCTTGCGAGACCACGACTAGCTCGTGACCGCGAAGCACTTGCTCATATCGCGGCGAAGGAGTTCCTGCGGCTGTTTGGCTTGAACGCATGGTCGGATGAATTCGCTGGAACATTGTCTGGTGGGCAAAGAAGACTGCTGGGCATGGCCCAGGTACTGATGACCGAGCCGGAGATTGTTCTGCTCGACGAACCCTTGACTGGGATAGGCCCGGGTCTCGCGGCGGATATCTTCGACATCATCGCCTCGGCACGGCAGCAAAGCATGACTACATTTCTCTTCATCGAGCACAATCTGGACGTCGTCATGCGGCGTGCCGACGAAATCGTCGTAATGGTGGAGGGCCGCGTGATTGGGGCTGGAACGCCTGAAGCGATCACCTCCAATTCCCAGGTAATCGACGCCTATATGGGCGATATGCGAAAGTGGGATTTCCAGTGACTGTCGCTGTTTTGGAAGCGAAGGATCTTGTCGTGGGCTACTCGCTTTATGCGAATGTCCTGAACGGTGTCAGCATAGCAATTTACCAAAACGAAATCGTTACCGTTGTCGGGCCTAATGGCGCGGGAAAGTCAACCTTGCTCCAAGCTTTGGTGGGGCTTGTACCGATACGCAGCGGCAGTATATCGCTTTGCTCCTCGGAAATGACCGGCCTGTCCCCGAGCGTCTTTGTTCAACGTGGATTGGGATATGTACCGCAGAACAATAGCATTTTTGAAACGCTCTCCGTAGAGGAAAACCTCGAGATCGGCTTGAGTTCGAGAACGAAGTTACCTCTTAACTCTCGGAGGGATCAAATGTACGCATGGTTTCCACGCCTCGGAGAACGTCGCAAACAATTGGCCGGGAGTCTCTCCGGGGGGGAGCGGCAAATGTTGGCGCTCGCGCGAGCGTTGATGCCAAAGCCCAAAGTCGTGCTCTTGGATGAACCAACTGCCGGCCTTGCAGCACGGCTCGTGGAACTGGTGCTCAGACAGATAGTGGAAATAAATCGGTCAGGAGTCGCGGTTCTCATGGTAGAACAGCACACCGCTGCAGCACGTGAAATCTCACATCGCAGCTATACCCTGAACGCTGGTTTGGAACCTGACCAAACGGCGAAGTCAGGTTAACCGGGAGGCTGCCATTCAGCATATTTATCGGCGGTCTCGCACTGCAGTTTAATTTTGGGGCCTAGCTGAAGGGCTGCCGCGATCGTGGAACAGTTTTTGATTTAACGAAGACGGTTCCAAAATGTCACCGGGGATCCCCGCAGCCCACATGAAGCCGCAGGCGATTTCGTCGTCCTGAAGCTGGTAGTGAAACCGCCGCGATCGCAACGAGTTGACAGCTTGTGGTGATGCGTTTGGTCACGGTCCGCTCATATGCGAGGTCTCCTAGATCATGCGTACCCCGCGATAAGATCCTCTCCTGTCCCTCTTTCCAACGAGCGAGTACAGGTTCATCATGTCATGGGCTGTCCTTTGCTCTTTCTAGGCATCGCTTGAACAACACGAGGTGTTTGGGACATGGATGCCTGCCGCTGCTTAGCGGTTTCAGGAGGAGGTCCCCGAACTTGAGATCGGGCGGTTTCCGCGTTCAGGCTTTGTAGGATGCTCAATATGGAGAGTTCCCATGATCCGCTTGCACAAGCCAATCGCAGCTTTCGCTTTTCTCTTGCTCATCGCAATCAGTTCGTCATGTAGCCCCGGTGGGCCGGGGGCACGCTCGCTAAACGAACCTTTGAACATCGCCTGCGCGGATGGCTTCAGAGCCAGAGGCGACGGCTCATGCAGCTTTTAAGATCGGGGGAGATGCGATATCGCCGCGGCTGCTGACAATTTTGAGGTTGCACATCACCGTTAGCCCTTGCGCGATTCGAACTCACAGGTGAATAAAATGAGAAAGCACGCAGTTCTGATGCTGTCGTTGATCGCCGCATTCTCGGCGGCGATGCCAGCGCAAGCCGTCCCCTTCTTCAACCGGCCGACGTTTCAGACCTCGGACCCGCAACTAATCCAGTATCGCAGGTACTACCCCCGTTACGGCCGGAACTATGGTGGCCAATGGGGCGGCTATCGAAACTACGGCCGGAGCTACTACGGTGGCTATCGCCCCTATGGTGGCTACCGGTACGGAGGCTACGGGGGCTACTATGGCCGCGGCTATTACGGCGGTTACTATGGCGGCGGTTATAACGATTTCGGGCTGCTGTTAGGTGGACTGGCCACGGGCGCGATAATCGGCGGCGCGCTCGCTCAGCCGAGGTACTATGATGCACCCAGATATTACGGCAACTACTCGCACACAGACTGGTGCTATTCTCGATATCGATCTTATCGGGCGTATGACAACACGTTTCAGCCTTACTACGGTCCTCGGCGCCAATGCCTTGGTCCATAGCCAAACAACACCCGCAACGGACAAGCTACCACCCAGCTGGAGATATTCAGGTTCGATCGCTCGAGACGCATAACCATGATGTCTGCACACTGATTTGTGGATGTGCGGTGCGCAGAGACGACGGTCCACGCGAGGCAATTTCATCTCGGTCCTCGCCAGTCAATTCTGGCACTACCACTACACCGAAGGGGATGGGCTAGGGTCAAGCCCCTGCTCATACAGTCTCGGCGCCAACACTGCGCTAGTCACGTGGAACCAAAGTCAAAACCACGATATCGAGCACAGGCTGACAAGGCCCAAGCACCTTGGCCCAATGGCTAGGTAGAACGCCTGAACCGCACGGTAAAGTAAGCCAGCCTCAAGCGCTTCCACTATGACGGCCATGATCAAATCCAAGCCCATCGCCGAAGCTTCATCGCCCCGTACAAATTTGGCTGTCGCCTCAGGACCTTGAATGGCTTTACGCCCTTCGAGTTTATCTGCAAACGGTGGAAAACAGAGCCGGAACGATTCATCATCGATCCGATCCATCAAATGCCGGGACTAAATATCTAGTCCAGTCGACGCTTATGTGGCGATGCACAAAGTAAAGATACAAAGATTGGCGCACCCGAGAAGATGAAACTGGGCACCTCTATGCCATTGTTATTGCTATCAACTTCTAAGCGGCGGTATGCTGTACGCCGCGTGCGGACCCAATAGCGGCGTGCAGAGAAGTCAAGCTTCGACCCCGAAGAGACCTTCGGGAGAATGCACCTTCCTCTGACACAAAGGCGTTCAGGACGCATTTGAAGCGCTGTGCTAAATGGATGCGGTCGACGTATCGTCCGGAGGACCTCGCCATGACAGATGATTCAAGCCTCGATCGTCGCGATTTCATGCTTTTAACCCTCGGCGGCGCTGCGGCGTCGATTGCTCTTGCTTCGGATCGTGCTGCGGCACAAACCGCGACGGCCAAGTTGCCGGGAGGAACGGTCTACACGGGCGATACCGTGGACGGAAAGCCGGTCGTCAGCACGCTCGGTGTCGCCGACCTCGAGCCGGGGAAGCTCCATCGCCTCTATTTCCGCGGTGTCGAGGGCCCATCGGGCCAGCCCTGGCTGGTGTCGGTCGCCGTCCTGCGGGGAGCTAAACCGGGCAGGCGCGTCACGCTGGTGAGCGGCGTCCACGGCGACGAGATGAGCTCAATCCGCGCCGTCCAGACCATCATCAACGGGCTCGACCCGCTCGCGATGAGCGGCACCGTCATGGCGGTCTGCGATGTGTCCCGCCCTGCGATCGAAAGCATGGGGCGGCGCTGGCCGAACTCCGGTCGCGGTGCGGACCTGGTCGATCTCAACCGTGTCTGGCCGGGCGACGAGAACGGGCCGGGCGCGCCGGCGCGCCATGCCGGTCTCCTATTCAATCGGCTGATCCGTCCGAACTCGGACTATGTCCTTGATTTTCATACCGCTGGGACCGGCCTCGATGCCGCAGCGTTTCACTTGGCGAAGATGGACGTGCCTGAGGTCAGGGCCATGGCGGAACTCTTCCCCATCGACCAGATCTTCGACAATGCCGGGTATCCCGGTCTTCTTACGGACGCCCTCTTTCAGGTGGGTATTCCGGCCTTCACGCCCGAGATNGCTCTTCCCCATCGACCAGATCTTCGACAATGCCGGGTATCCCGGTCTTCTTACGGACGCCCTCTTTCAGGTGGGTATTCCGGCCTTCACGCCCGAGATCGGCAATGCCCGGAGCCTCGATCTGTCGATGATCCCTCTCTTCGTGGAGGGCACGATGAACGTGCTCAAGCTGCACGGCATCATCGAGGGTCCAATTGGACGCACCGGACGCGATACGGGAATCTTCGTGGGCAACAGCCTCTTCCCGGTTCTTGCGACCGCAGGCGGTATTGTCGAACATCTCGTGAAGCTTACGGACGCGGTCAGCCCCGGCCAGAAAATCGCAATCCAGCGCGATATGTTCGGCGAGATTGTCGCGGAGTATACCAGTCCGGTCGTTGGTGAGATTGGCGGTCTGCGTAGCGACGCCACGTCGGAGCCCGGCAATGTACTCGCCTTCATTCTGTTCAATCAGGCGACGCCGAGCGGGGCTGAAGCCTACCCGGAATAACGCGCAGCCGTCTGCGAGTTGTCTGCGAGAAGCGGCGGCCGGACCCGGTTATGCTGAGACGTTATCACTTCCGGAGCATGCCCGTTACGGACGTGGCGCCAGCGATGCCGTAACGGTGGCATTCGGACAAATCCACATATCAGTGCCCAGTTTTGCTGCTCCGCTCCGCTCCCGGCCGGTAGTAAATCCGCGTAGGTTTGCGCCTGCAAATCCTTTGCATTTCGCAAACTACAATGAAAACAATGTGTTAAAATGATGAATTTCCCTCCTTTTCGAATGTTGTCATTTGTTCGCGATAGCTATGAGCCGCCGGACAAGAATAATATTTTAGAAAAATCAAAAGGAATGGCGCACCCGACAGGATTCGAACCTGTGACCTTTGGAATCGGAATCCAACACTCTATCCAGCTGAGCTACGGGTGCATGCCTGAGGCGGGGTGAATCGCCTGTCCGATGGGTGGTTCTTAGCCCAGCTTTTGCTTGGCTTCAATCTACAAAATGAAAAGTCCGCCGTTCTTGCGAGCGGCGGACTTTTATGTCTCATTTCGGCAGGTCAGACCTGCATGGCACCGGGCCCCGGGATGGCTTTGGGCGGCACCTTTCCGAGGATGATCATGCCGAGCACCTCATCCTTGGTGACATCCTCGGTGCGGGCGTGGCCGACGACCTGGCCGTTCTTCATCACCGAGACACGGTCGGCGAGGTCGAAGACGTCATGGATGTCGTGGCTGATCAGGAAGATGCCGATGCCTTCCTTTTTCAGCTGCTTGATCAACTCGCCGACCTGCGCCGTTTCCTGGGGCCCGAGCGCTGCCGTCGGCTCGTCCATGATCAGGATGCGGGCGTTGAACAGGATGGCCCGGGCGATCGCCACCGATTGCCGCTGGCCGCCGGAGAGCGCCTTTACCGGCTCCTTGAAGCGGCGGAAGTTGGGGTTCAGGCGTCCCATTACCTCGCGGGCCGAGGCCTCCATGGCGACGTCGTCGAGCGTGCCCCACTTGGTGCGGATCTCGCGGCCGAGATAGAGGTTGGCGGCGGCGTCGACGTTGTCGGCGACTGCGAGCGTCTGGTAGATCGTCTCGATACCGTATTTCTTGGCGTCGCGGGGGTTGCGGATGTCGGCCGGTTCGCCCTCGATCAAGATCTCGCCGCTGTCGCGCTTGTAGGCGCCGGAGAGGATCTTGATCAGGGTCGACTTGCCGGCGCCGTTGTGGCCGAGCAATGCTACGACTTCACCGGGGTAGAGGTCGACGGATGCATTGTCGACGGCGTGGATGCCACCAAACGAGATCGAAATGTTCTTCAGCTCCACGAGAGGCGCGCTTTGGCCTGGGGGAGTACGTTGATCAGTCATTGTTCGGACTCCTCTTACTTGGCACGCGAGCGATAGACGGTGTCGAGCCAGACGGCCACGACCAGCACCGCGCCGACGACGACGCTTTGTAGCGGCGTGTCGACATGGGCGAGAACCATGCCGGACTGGAGGGACTGCATCACGAGCGCGCCGAGCATGGCGCCGGCAATGGTGCCGGTGCCGCCCGCGAGCGACGTGCCGCCGATGACGGCTGCAGCGATCGTATAAAGTTCGTCAAGCGTACCTTGGGAATTGGTGGCGGCGTTGAGGCGGGCGGTGGAGATCGCGGCGGCAATTGCCGCCAGGATGCCCATCAACGCAAAGATGCGGACTGTCACCCAGCGGGTCTTGATGCCGGCGAGCTCAGCCGCTTCCGGGTTCCCGCCGATG
Source organism: Rhizobium sp. Root1220 (assembly GCF_001426265.1). GTDB lineage: Bacteria > Pseudomonadota > Alphaproteobacteria > Rhizobiales > Rhizobiaceae > Rhizobium. Next base: position 295,448 of record NZ_LMDG01000036.1, on the reverse strand, counting down.
GCGAAGACATAGCGGCCAAAGCGCAGCCGGGTGGCGATGAAGGTCATGATGATGCCGGTGACGATGGCGATCAGGACCGGCACGGCGATGCCATAGGGGATGTCCAGGCCGGTCTCGGGCCAGGGGATGCCGTTGGTTTCGGCATACTTCTTGGCGATGTTGATCGGCCAGTAGTAGCTGTTGGCGATCCACACGGCTCCGAGAATCAGGAAGCAGGACAGCGCGGAGAGGAAATATTCAGCCCATATCGGACGACGCGGGAAGCCGAAACGCTTGCGCTGCCGGCGCGAGTTGACGATGCTGCCGATCACGAACAGACACGCGACGATGCCGACGATCCAGCTCCATGTCGCGCCGATCGAGCCTTCGGCACCGCCGCCCATGATACGGAAGGTCTGGTCCATTGGGGCCACTGTCTGGCCGCTGGTGACGAGCCATGTGGCGCCGCGCCAGACAAGCAGCCCGCCGAGCGTCACGATGAAGGACGGCACGTTGAGAAAGGCTATGATCGCACCCTGGAAGCTGCCGATCAAAGCGCCCGCGACAAGGCCGACCATGAGCGTGATGAGCCAGGTGAACTGGCTGTCGAAACCGATCAGGTCGGGCAGGATTTTTGCCTGGGTCACGCCCATGATCATGCCGCAGAGGCCGAGCACGGAACCGACGGAAAGGTCGATATTGCGCGTCACGATGATGAGGACCATGCCGGTCGTCATGATCGCGATGTCGGTGGTCTGGACCGAGAGGTTCCAGAGATTGCGCGGTGTGAGGAACAGACCGCCCGTGATGATGTGAAAACCGATCCAGATGATGACGAGCGCGCCAATCATGCCAAGCAGGCGGGTATCGATTTCGGTGGCGCGGAAGAAGCGGCTGATGGCGGTGCCTTCAGTCGCAGTCGGTCCGCTCGAAGTTGTGGATTTTACCATTTCGGCCATGGGTTTGCCGTTCCCCCACTGTTTGGTCGCTTTGGTCGGCGGCATCGTACCGATGCCGGCGTTGCGCCCTGTTCTCGTAATGACCATCGCCGCGCTTCCGGAATTTCGGTCGCTCGGTGCCGCGACATGATACCGGCAGGGAATCAAAACACGCGATGGTTCGGTGAGGCGGAGTGACCATCGACTGACAGTTCAAATCCGCATCCGGCGCCGCAACGGTCAAACCGCTGCGGCGCCGGCAATTCATGCCTTGCGGCTGGCGATTAGTCGCAAGCCTTCGTCGTGCCGGCCTTGACGCCCTGGCAGGCTTCGGCCTTGGAGATCCAGCCTGCGTCGATGACGACGTTCAGGTTGTCCTTGGTGATCGGCAGCGGCTTCAGGAAGACCGATTCCATGGCGACCTTCTTGGCGCCGCCGTCGAAGGTCTGGACGCCTTCGATTTCGGTCATCTTCTTGCCACCGGCGAGGTCGAGTGCGATTTCGGCGGCGCGCTTGCCGAGTTCGCGCGAATCCTTCCAGACGGAAACCGTCTGGGTGCCGAGAGCGACGCGGTTGAGTGCTGCCTTGTCGGCATCCTGACCGGAAACCGGAACGGAACCGGCGAGGCCCTGTGCGTCGAGAGCAGCGATTGCGCCACCGGCCGTACCGTCGTTTGCGGCTACAACGGCATCAACCTTGTTGTCGTTCGCGGTCAGGAACTGTTCCATGTTGCGCTGTGCGTTTTCAGGCAGCCAGCCATCGGTGTAGGCTTCGCCGACGTTCTTGATCTTGCCGGCGTCGATCGCAGGCTTCAGAACTTCCATCGCGCCTGCGAAGAGGAAGTCAGCGTTCGGATCGGACGACGAGCCCTTGATGAATACGTAGTTGCCTTCCGGCTTGACGTTGAAAACGCCCTGCGCCTGCATGCGACCGACTTCCTTGTTGTCGAAGGTCAGGTAGAAGGCAGCCGGATTTTCGATCAGGCGGTCGTAGCCGACGACCGGGATACCTTCAGCAGCGGCCTTTTCGATGGCCGGGCCGATAGCGTCGCTATCCTGAGCGAGAATGATCAGAGCGTTCGCACCCTGCGAAATCAGGGATTCAACATCCGTCAACTGCTTTGCGGCCGACGATTGCGCGTCAGCGGAAATGTACTTGGCGCCCTTGGCTTCCAGTGCCTTCTTGATGGCAGCTTCGTCGGTTTTCCAGCGTTCCTCCTGGAAGTTCGACCAGGAAACACCGACGACGAGATCGGCAGCCATGGCGGCGGTGTGCACGGAAACGAGGATGGCCGCGCCGGCCATCAGCTTCAAAATAGACTTCATTAGATCCTCCCGAGTGAATTGCGGCCATCCCCAGCCAGTGGTTCCTCCAGCCGCCGCGGTTCGCTGACGAGAAAGGTTCGAATTATTTTCTCGACAGTCGAGAAATTTAGTGTCAGAGATTTTTTCAACTGTCAACACTGCACTACCGGCTAAATTTCCTTCGCGGAAAAGTTGCTGGAGATGGGGTGTGAACGAGGGCGGAATGCGCGGGGAAGAGGGCGGCATATATGCTGACCAAGTCGAGTGCCGAGTTGGTTCGGCAGAGAAACAGTGTGCTCGTGCTCTCCACACTGCGACGACATGGCGCGCTGGCGCATACGGAAATATCAGGTTTTACCGGGCTTTCGTCAGCCACGATCTCGGCCATCACCGCCGATCTTGAAAAAGCGCAGATCATCGAGAAGTCGGAGCAGCAGGCTGCAAGCGGGCGCGGACGTCCGCGCGTCCTGTTCCGGCAGCGGCGCGATTGCGGCTACCTGATCGTCGTCATCATTTCATCCGACGGTGTCCAGTATTCGCTGGTGGACTACGCCGGCAAACTGATCGATCGCTTCACCGAGGGGCGGTCGCATGACCCAGCCGGCGCGGCGCAATTCCTGACTGCCGTTAAGGAAGGTCTGGCGCGCATTCTCAGCCGCTCGCGGATCGAGCAGGACAAGGTCCTGCTGATCTCGGTCAGCAGCAAGGGCCTGGTCAGTTCGAGTGAACCTGTTCTCGTCTGGTCGCCGATCTTCGGCAGCGACCGGATCGATTTTGAAGCTGCGCTGGCGCCGGACTGGCAGGCCAAGATTATTCTAGACAACGAAACCCTGCTGGTCGCCGCCGCGCTCGGTGCGCATGAAGAAGATAGCCATGGTGCCGGTTTTCGGTCGCTTGCAGCGCTTTCGCTCGGCCACAGCATCGGGCTCGGTGTCGTCAAGTGGACGGAGCAGGGACAGCGTGAAATCTCGGCGCCGAATTTTGGCCATATGCTGCATGTGGCCAACGGCGCACTTTGCCGTTGCGGCAGCAGGGGCTGTATCGAGGCCTATGCCGGATTTTACGCGATATTGCGCGCCGCCTTCGAAGTGCCTGTCGATACGATTCCGGCCAAGTTCGTTCCGATCGCCGAACTCGACAAGATCGCCGTTCGGGCCCGCCAGGGTCACCGGACGGCGGCTTTGGCCTTTCGGCAGGCGGGCCTTGCACTCGGCAATGGCTTGTCGCGGATGTTGAGCCTGACGGAGCGCATGCCGATCGCCGTTACCGGCCCCGGCACGCGCTACTACGATCTGCTGCGCCAAGGGATCGAGGAAGGGCTTGGTCAGTCGCACGTGGTGCGCATGGAGGGGATGCCGGATATCCGGCTCGCGGCCGACGAGCAGAATCTGGTCTTCGAGGGGCATTTGAACAGGGCTCTGTCGCGGATCGATGAAGATATCGTCCTGTCCGGGATACAGACAGCGCACTGACCGACGGAAGGATGGATTGACCGTCCTTGGAGTACGAGAAATGGCCGGACGATTGCCCGGCCATCTCATGTGTGGCTTTCGGTCGGGAGAGGGCCGTCAGCCGATCTTGATAAGCTTGCCTTCCCTGACCGACTGGAGAGCGGCGTCGGCAAGCGCCAATGCCGCAAGGCCGTCGGCACCGGAGGGTGAAATCGTTGTGCCTTTTTCGATCGCCGCGATGAAGCTGGCGATTTCGTTGGCGTAGGCTTCGGTGTAACGCGTCATGAAGAAGTCATGCAGCGGCGGGCGCGTATAGCCGTCGCCGTTGGCGACCTCGATCGAAACCGGGCGCTGATTCTCGGCCGACACCATGCCCTTGGAGCCGTGCACTTCGATGCGCTGGTCGTAGCCATAGGTCGCGCGCCGGGAGTTCGAGATGATCGCCTGCCTGCCGGATTTGGTCTGCAGAATCACCGAGACGCTGTCGTAGTCGCCGGCTTCGCCGATTGCCTTGTCGACGAGGACGGCTGCGGTGGCGCTGACGGCCACGGGTTCTTCGCCGAGCAGGAATCGCGCCATGTCGAAATCGTGGATCGTCATGTCGCGGAAGATACCGCCGGACCGCTTGATGTAGTCGACCGGCGGCGCGCCCGGATCGCGCGAAGTGATGGTCACCATCTCGACGTCGCCGATTCGGCCGTCGTCGATGGTCTTGCGAACCGCCATGAAGTGAGGGTCGAAGCGGCGGTTGAAGCCGACCATCAGCTTGCCCTTGGTCTCATCTACAACCTTGATGCAGGCCTTGACGCGAGCAACGTCGAGATCGATCGGCTTTTCGCAGAAGATCGCCTTGCCAGCGCGGGCAAACCGCTCGATCAGGTCCGCATGCGTATCGGTCGGCGTGCAGATGACGATGGCATCGATATCCTTTGCGGCTTCAATCGCGTCGATGCTGCGGACTTCGCAGCCATAAGCAGAGGCGATCGCTTCGGCAGCTTGCGGAAAAGCGTCCGCGACGGCGACGAGTCTGGCGTTGGCATCGCCGCTGACGGCCTTGGCATGAACCTTGCCGATGCGACCGGCGCCGAGAAGACCAAATCTGACTGTCATGAGTACCTCCCTGGAATTCGGAATGAATGAGCCGAATTGCTGTCATTGTGGAATTTTCATTCCATTTTATCCGTTCGGCGTCAAGTCTGCCGCTCTTTCACATTTGCGCAATCCATCCTAAAGACATGTGACAGGTTTACACATGGAAATGCGATGCAGCTGATCGATCCGAACCATCCGTCTTATCGTCCCCTCTGGGGGCGCATTCTCATTGTCGCGGTCTGCTTCGGCTGGACTGCGATGGAGGCCATCAAAGGCGATCCCTTCTGGGCGGTTCTGGCTGGTGGCGCCGGGGTCTATTCGGCCTATGTCCTGCTGTGGAGCTACAAGCCGCCGGAGCCCACGGAAGAAAAAGCCGCCGAAGCGCCGGATAATCAGGACGGCCCCAAAGACACCGAATAGTCAGCGGTTGAGCCGGCGGACCGCTTCGTCGATCAAAAGATTGGCGACGGTCATGCGACGGGTGGCATTGTCGCGGAACAAAGCCTCGACGCTGTCTGGGTGATTGGCCTTGGCGAAACGGCGGCGTTTCTCGCCGAGGCTTTGAACTGTGTCGTCCGACGATATCGCTAGCTCTGCGGCTACCTCGTGTGGAGCGATGCGGCCGAGGTGCTCGGGCATCACGGGCTCGGGTTCCTGCGGCGGGTCCTTTTCGATCGCGGCTTGCACCTCGAATTCCAGATTGTCGAGATAAGCCTGGTCGGGCCGGGCCGATGTGACCGACACGCCCTCCATGACATCGAACGCGAGCCCGGTCGTAAAACCGTGGATGCGAGAAGAAGCCGTCGCTTCCGGCGCATCGCCGTCTTCGTCGTCCGCCTTCAGGCGGTCGAGCACGGACTGGAACACGGACTGGCCAAACAGCATATGCGCACTTTCTTCTGGTGGCGCATATAAAGGCCGTGCAACATGGTGCAGGGCTTGTCAGGCGAGGGCGATCTTTTTGCTCTCTGCGAGAACCGTATCGTAAAGAAGCCGCGCACTCGGGGGCAGGGCCCGCTCTCTGGCGGTAATGATGCTGTAGGGCCTCACATTGATCTGGAAATCGATCGGCAGGATGCGCACATCGGCAGCACTCGATCTCTGGGTGGCCAGAAACTGGGCGACGTCGATCGCGATGGGCGCGATGGCGTCGGTCTGGCAGACGATCGCACAGGTCAGCAGCAGCGACGAGGTGTTGACGATGTTTTCTGGAAGCCGAACGCCATGAGCGAGAAACAGATCCTCGACCGTCCGCCGCAGCAGGGTCCCGGGCGGCTGGAATACCCAGTCATATAGCGACATTTCCGTGAGGCTTGCCGCCTGCTTCTTCAGGAGCGGGTGGCCGCTGCGCACGATCAGGCAAGCCCTCTCGACACCGATCTCCCGGACCTCGAACAGGCGGGGGTTCAGATCGTCCGGAATGCGGCTGATGATGAAGTCGTGGCGTGCAGCGAGCAATTCGCGTGCGAGTACGTTGCTTGTCTCGACCTGGATGTTGACCTCGATGCCGGGAAATGCAGTTCGCACCTGCTTGATGGCCGGTACCACGAGGCTCATGGCCGGCGCAGTTACCGCGCCAATGAACACGGAGCCACCCTTGCCGGTCTTCAGTTCGCCGATCTCCCGGCTTGCTTCCCGTAGTTCCAGCATGATCTTTCGGGCGCGTCTTGCCAGCGCTTCGCCAAACGTCGTCAGAACGACGCCACGCGCTACGCGCTCGTAGAGGGCAGTCTTCAAAATCGACTCCATTTCCGACAGCATGCGCGATGCCGCGGGCTGGGAAATGTTGAGTGCCTCCGCGGCGGCGGAAATCTGGCCGCTATCTTCGATTGCGACGATCATTCGCAGGTGATTCAGCTTCAGCCCCGACCTTAGAAGGCTGTCGTCTCCAAAAATGTCGGTGTGGATATCCACATGATCGGCCGCCAATGCCCTCGAATTAAACGTCATGGTTGTAACCCTCCTATTGCGTTCCATCAAAAGTAATACTTTTTAACGATATACCAAATTTGATATGCACTTTGCCAGTTATTCTATTTGACAGTTATAGGATTCCATACCAGTTTGCCGCCGTGTGCTGGTTGGCACTCAACACGTGTGAGAGCGTGGAGGAGACCTACTTCGTTTCTCACTATGAAGTATGATCCAAGACGGAACCTGCCACAGTTTCGGGGCGGGCGATTTTTCGTCCGCGCATTTAATTAACTAAGGGAGAGAGAGATATGAAATCCATTATCTCATTGATGGCAGCGGCGGCCTTTGGCGTCGCGTCGTTCGTTATGCCGGCTGTTGCTGCCGACAAGGGGACTGTCGGTATCGCAATGCCTACCAAGTCGTCCGCGCGCTGGATCGACGACGGTAACAACATCGTCAAGCAGCTTCAGGACGCCGGTTACACCACCGACCTGCAGTACGCTGACGACGACATTCCGAACCAGCTGTCTCAGATTGAGAACATGGTCACGAAGGGCGCAAAGGTTCTCGTTATTGCCGCTATCGACGGCACGACGCTTTCCGACGTTCTCCAGAAGGCTCATGACGCAGGCATCAAGGTCATCGCTTATGACCGTCTGATCCGCGATTCCGGCAACGTCGACTACTACGCGACGTTCGACAACTTCAAGGTCGGCGTTCTGCAGGCCGGTTCCATCGTTGACGCCCTCGGCCTCAAGGATGGCAAGGGCCCGTTCAACATCGAGCTGTTCGGCGGTTCGCCGGACGACAACAACGCCTTCTTCTTCTATGACGGCGCAATGTCTGTCCTGCAGCCTTACATCGACAGCGGCAAGCTCGTCGTGAAGTCTGGCCAGACCGGCATGGACAAGGTCGGTACGCTGCGTTGGGATCCGGCAACGGCCCAGGCTCGTATGGACAACCTGCTCTCGGCTAACTACACCGACGCCAAGGTTGACGCTGTTCTGTCGCCTTACGACGGCCTGTCGATCGGCATCATCTCTTCGCTGAAGGGCGTCGGCTACGGCACCCCGGACCAGCCGCTGCCGGTCGTTTCCGGCCAGGACGCTGAAGTTCCGTCGGTCAAGTCGATCGTCGCTGGCGAGCAGCACTCCACGATCTTCAAGGACACCCGTGACCTCGCAAAGGTTACCGTGGGCATGGTTGACGCTTTGATGGAAGGCAAGGAGCCTGAAGTCAACGACACCAAGACCTACGACAACGGTGTAAAGGTCATTCCGTCGTACCTGCTGACCCCGGTTGCAGTCGACAAGACCAACTACGAGAAGATCCTCGTCGAAGGCGGTTACTACACGGCTGACCAGCTGAAGTAATTGTTCCAAGTTGGCCGGAACCCGCTGCTTGCGGGTTCCGGTCTTCACTTTTATGATCGCCGTGCCGTCTTTCCGGCCGCTGGCGTTGGATATGGACTATGGACAAAACAATCCTCGAAATGCGGAACATCACCAAGACGTTCCCGGGCGTGAAAGCGCTGGAGAATGTGAACCTCAAGGTTCGCCAGGGTGAGATCCACGCGTTGGTGGGTGAAAACGGGGCCGGGAAGTCGACCCTGATGAAAGTTCTCTCCGGCGTTTACCCAGCCGGAACCTATGATGGCGAGATCGTCTACGAAAATGACGTCCGCAATTTCAAGGTCCTCAGGGACTCAGAAGAAATCGGCATCGTGATCATTCACCAGGAGCTGGCGCTCGTGCCGCTACTGTCGATCGCCGAAAACATCTTCCTGGGCAACGAAGTCGCCAAGAGTGGCGTCATCAACTGGCAGGAAGCGTTCAATCGCACCAAGCAGCTGCTCGGCAAGGTTGGCCTGAAGGAATCTCCGGAAACGCTGGTAACCGACATCGGTGTCGGCAAGCAGCAACTCGTCGAGATTGCCAAGGCGTTGTCGAAGAGCGTCAAGCTGCTGATCCTCGATGAGCCGACCGCTTCGCTCAACGAAAAGGACTCCGATGCGCTGCTCGAGCTTCTCATCGAGTTTCGCAACCAGGGCCTGACCTCGATCATCATCACGCATAAGCTCAACGAAGTGCGCAAGGTGGCCGACCAGATCACCGTCCTGCGCGACGGCATGACGGTCAAGACGCTTGACTGTCATACCGAAGAGATCAGCGAAGACATCATCATCAAGAACATGGTGGGCCGCGAGCTCGCCGATCGTTATCCGCCGCGCTCCGTGCCGATCGGCGAGACGATCCTCGAGGTGAAGAACTGGAACGCCTATCACCAGCATCACCGTGATCGTCAGGTGCTGCATGATATCAACGTCACCGTCCGCAAGGGTGAAGTGGTCGGCATCGCCGGCCTGATGGGCGCGGGCCGTACCGAATTCGCGATGAGCGTTTTCGGAAAGTCCTACGGTCACAAGATCACCGGCGAAGTGCTGATGCACGGCAAGCCCGTCGACGTCGGCACCGTTCGAAAGGCGATCGATGCCGGTCTCGCCTACGTCACGGAAGACCGCAAGCATCTCGGCCTTGTGCTGAACGAAACCATCGTTCACAACACGACGCTCGCCAATCTTGCCGGCGTCTCCAGCGGCACCGTGATCGACAGCATCAAGGAATCGAAGATCGCGGCGGACTACCGCTCGAAGCTGCGCATCCGTAGCTCCAGTATCTTCCAGGAAGCAGTCAACCTTTCCGGCGGGAACCAGCAAAAGGTGGTTCTTTCCAAGTGGTTGTTTTCCGATCCTGACGTTTTGATTCTAGATGAACCCACACGCGGTATCGATGTCGGTGCAAAATACGAAATCTATACTATCATCAACCAGCTTGCCGCCGATGGTAAAGGCGTTCTGATGATCTCATCGGAAATGCCCGAGCTGCTTGGCACGTGCGACCGCATATACGTCATGAATGAAGGACGTATCGTTGCTGAACTGCCAAAGGGAGAGGCGAGCCAAGAAACCATCATGCGCGCTATCATGCGCTCTGGGGAGAAGAAACAATGACTCCGGTCAACCCTTCAACCACCGAGGAAAGCAACGTCGTTTCCGTTGCCGACTACATCCGCAGCAACATCCGCGAGTACGGCATGCTCATCGCGCTTGTCGCGATCATGGTGTTCTTCCAGTTCTACACGGGCGGCATTCTCTTCAAGCCGGTCAACCTGACCAACCTCGTTCTGCAGAACTCGTTCATCGTCATCATGGCGCTCGGCATGCTGCTCGTCATCGTTGCCGGCCATATCGACCTTTCGGTCGGTTCGATCGTCGCCTTCGTCGGTGCGGTGGCCGCCATCATGACCGTCAACTGGCAAATGAACTTCGTGCTTGCCGGCATTCTCTGCCTGATCATCGGCGGAGCCATCGGCGCAGCGCAAGGCTACTGGATCGCGTATCACCGCATTCCGGCCTTTATCGTCACGCTGGCGGGCATGCTTGTCTTTCGCGGTCTTACGCTGTTCGTGCTTGGCGGCAAGAACATCGGCCCGTTCCCGAAGGACTTCCAGGTTATCTCGACGGGCTTCCTGCCTGGCGAAATGATCGACGTCGCCGGAACGCCGCTGCATTCAACCTCGCTCGTGCTGACTGTCATTATTCCGGTGGTGCTGTTCTATCTCGCCTGGCGTCGCCGCGCGGTTAATGAAAGCCACGGCATCGATGTCGAGCCGATGAGCTTCTTCGTTGCACAGAACGTCATCCTGTCGCTGGCAATCCTGTTCCTCGGTTATCAGTTGTCTAGCTACAAGGGCCTGCCGAACGTTCTCGTCGTCATGCTTATCCTGATCGCGGCCTATACCTTCGTAACGCGCCGCACCACGATCGGTCGCCGTATCTACGCCATGGGCGGCAACGAGAAGGCGACCAAGCTTTCGGGTATCAACACCGAGCGCCTGAGCTTCTTCACTTTCGTGAACATGGGTGTTCTGGCCGGTCTGGCCGGGATGATCATCGCGGCTCGCCTGAATTCGGCGACCCCGAAGGCTGGTGTCGGCTTCGAGCTCGACGTTATTGCTGCCTGCTTCATCGGCGGTGCTTCGGCATCGGGCGGTGTTGGCAAGATCACCGGTGCCGTTATCGGCGCGTTCATCATGGGCGTCATGAACAACGGCATGTCTATCGTCGGTCTCGGCATCGACTTCCAGCAGATGGTCAAGGGCCTCGTGCTTCTGGCCGCCGTCTTCTTCGACGTCTACAACAAGAACAAGGGCTAAGCGCAAAGGCGCCGGCCATGCATTCGCAGTCCCATGACCTAACCAGTCCGGCTCCTTCGGGAGCCGGAACGGCGGAGCATTATCCGCGTTATCGAAAAGGATGAAGACCGTGCTTATTTCGCAGATCAAGGGTTCGAACGGAGAGATCATCGTCGCCGTGCGCGAGCCGGGCGGTGCCGCGAAAGCCGTCAACAACGCCGGCAGCGTCTATGCGCTGGCCATGGAAGCCGCAAACGCCGGCAAGTCGCTGGTATCCGTTATCGAAGCGCATGGCCTCGGCGATGAAGTCGATCTCGACAAGGCCTATGCCGAGGGTCGCTTCCTGCCGCCGATGACGCATCCGGATGCTGCACATCTGCACCTAACGGGTACGGGCCTGACTCATCTCGGATCGGCGGCCACGCGCGATTCCATGCACAAGAAGACCTCCGAGGCGGCCGAGGAAACCCTCACCGACTCGATGAAAATGTTCAAGATGGGTCTCGAGAACGGCAAGCCGAAGTCAGGTGAAAAGGGCGTGCAGCCCGAGTGGTTCTACAAGGGCAACGGCTACGGCTCGGCCGCTCCCGGCACGCCGCTGGTGTCTCCGTCCTTCGCGCTCGATGGTGGCGAAGAACCCGAGATGGCCGGAATCTATGTGATCGCCGAGGACGGTACGCCGTTCCGCATCGGCTTCGCGCTGTCGAACGAATTCTCCGACCACGTCACCGAGCGGATCAATTACCTCTATCTCGCGCACTCGAAGCTGCGCCCGGCAAGCTTCGGCCCGGAAATCCGCATCGGTGCGGCGCCTGAGGATATCCGCGGCACATCGCGCATCAAGCGCGGCGACAAGGTGATCTTCGAAAAGCCGTTCCTGTCGGGTGAAGCGAACATGTCGCACACCTTCGCGAACCTTGAATACCACCACTTCAAGTACGGTCTGTTCCGCGTGCCTGGCGACGTTCACGTCCACATGTTCGGCACAGCGACGCTGTCGTTTGCCGACGGCATCAAGGCGGAAGAGGGCGACGTCTTCGAAATCGAAGTCGCCGAGTTCGGTTTGCCGCTGCGCAATCCGCTGAAGATCGACGCCGAAGAAGAGATCGTCGTTAAGCAGCTCTGAGTGTCTCAAGGCCCGGCGGCATCTGTTGCTGAGCCATACTTTCCTATACGGCAAGGGAGGCTTGTTTAGCCAATGACCATTTATCAGAACCTGATCGCCGGCGAGTGGGTCGGCGCAAACGCGACGAAGAACATCAACCCATCCGACACCAATGAAGTCGTTGGCCTCTATGCCGACGGTTCGGCCGAGGACACGAAAAACGCCATTGCCGCTGCCAAGGCTGCTTTCCCTGCCTGGTCACGTTCGGGCATCTGGGAGCGTCACGTTATCCTGAAGAAGACGGGCGACGAGATCATGGCCCGCAAGGACGAACTGGGTGCGCTGCTCGCGCGCGAGGAAGGCAAGACGCTTCCCGAGGCGATCGGCGAAACGATCCGTGCCTCGCAGATCTTTGAATTCTTCGCTGGCGAAGTGCTGCGTCTTGCCGGCGAAATCATCCCGTCGGTACGCCCGAACATCGGTGTCGAGATCACGCGCGACCCGCTCGGCGTCATCGGCATCATCACGCCCTGGAACTTCCCGATCGCAATTCCTGCGTGGAAGATCGCGCCGGCGCTTTGCTATGGTAACACCATCGTCTTCAAGCCGGCCGAACTGGTTCCGGGTTGCTCTTGGGCAATTGTCGACATCCTGCACCGCGCCGGTCTGCCGAAAGGTGTCTTGAACCTCGTCATGGGCAAGGGCTCGGTGGTCGGTCAGGTGATGCTCGACAGCCCGGATGTTTCCGGCATCACCTTCACCGGTTCCACCGGCACCGGCAAGCGTGTCGCTGCTGCCTCGCTCGAGCATAACCGCAAGTTCCAGCTGGAAATGGGCGGCAAGAACCCGATGGTTGTTCTCGACGACGCCGACCTCACAGTCGCCGTCGAAGCGGCGGCCAATTCCGGTTTCTTCTCGACCGGCCAGCGCTGCACGGCATCGTCGCGCCTAATCGTCACCGAAGGCATCCACGACAAGTTCGTCGCTGCACTCACCGAGAAGCTGAAGACGATTGTCGTCGACAACGCCATGAAGCCCGGCACACATGTCGGTCCGGTGGTCGACGAGCGGCAGCTGAAGACCGATACCGACTACATCGAGATCGGCAGACAAGAGGGCGCCAAGCTCGCCTTCGGCGGCGAGCTGATCACTCGCGACACCCCCGGTTTCTACCTGCAGCCGACGCTGTTTACCGAAGCCACCAACCAGATGCGCATCAGCCGCGAGGAAATCTTCGGACCCGTCGTCTCCGTCATCCGTGTCAAGGATTACGAAGAGGCGCTGGCGACGGCAAACGACACGCCGTTCGGCCTGTCGTCCGGCATCGCGACGACCAGCCTCAAGCATGCGACGCACTTCAAGCGCAATGCCGAAGCCGGGATGGTGATGGTCAACCTGCCGACGGCAGGCGTCGATTTCCACGTTCCGTTCGGCGGCCGCAAGGGCTCATCCTATGGTCCTCGCGAGCAGGGCAAGTACGCCGCTGAATTCTACACAACGGTCAAGACCAGCTACACGCTGGCGTAATGGCACGATTGGCGTTCCGGCCGCGCGAGGCGGCTCGGCGCCTACTGAAGGACAGAGATAATGTTTAAGAAAGCGGAATGGCCGCGCAAGCTTAGGTCGCAGGAATGGTACGGCGGCACCAGCCGTGACGTGATCTACCACCGTGGCTGGATGAAGAACCAGGGATACCCGCACGACCTGTTCGACGGACGCCCTGTCATCGGCATCCTCAATACATGGTCCGACATGACGCCGTGCAACGGCCATCTGCGCGAGCTCGCCGAGAAGGTGAAGGCAGGCGTATGGGAGGCCGGCGGCTTCCCGATGGAAGTGCCGGTATTCTCGGCATCGGAAAACACCTTCCGCCCGACCGCGATGATGTACCGCAATCTGGCTGCTCTCTCGATCGAAGAGACGATCCGCGGGCAGCCGATGGACGGCTGCGTGCTGCTCGTCGGCTGCGACAAGACCACGCCGTCGCTAATCATGGCGGCTGCCTCGGTCGACCTGCCGTCGATCGTCGTCACCGGCGGTCCTATGCTGAACGGCTATTTCCGCGGCGAGCGCGTCGGCTCGGGCACGCATCTGTGGAAATTCTCGGAAATGGTGAAGGCCGGCGAGATGACGCAGGCCGAATTCCTCGAAGCGGAAGCCTCGATGAGCCGTTCGTCGGGCACCTGCAACACCATGGGTACCGCGTCCACCATGGCCTCGATGGCCGAAGCTCTCGGCATGGCACTGTCCGGCAATGCCGCGATCCCGGGCGTCGATTCCCGCCGCAAAGTGATGGCGCAGCTGACCGGCCGCCGGATCGTACAGATGGTAAAAGACGACCTGAAGCCATCAGACATCATGACCAAGCAGGCCTTCGAGAACGCCATCCGCACCAATGCGGCGATCGGCGGTTCGACCAACGCCGTCATCCATCTGCTCGCCATGGCCGGCCGCGTCGGCATCGATTTGACGCTCGACGACTGGGACCGTTGCGGCCGCGACGTGCCGACCATCGTCAACCTGATGCCGTCGGGCAAGTACCTGATGGAAGAGTTCTTCTATGCCGGCGGCCTGCCGGTCGTCATCAAGCGCCTCGGCGAGTCCGGCCTTTTGCATAAGGATGCGCTGACGGTCTCCGGTGAAACCATCTGGGACGAGGTCAAGGACGTCGTCAACTGGAACGAGGACGTCATCCTGCCGGCTGAAAAGGCACTGACGCAGTCGGGCGGCATCGTCGTCGTGCGCGGCAACCTCGCGCCAAAGGGCGCGGTGCTGAAGCCGTCCGCCGCTTCGCCGCATCTGCTGACGCATCGTGGTCGCGCCGTGGTGTTCGAGGATATCGACGACTACAAGGCCAAGATCAACGACGACAGTCTCGACATCGACGAGACCTGCATCATGGTCATGAAGAACTGTGGGCCGAAGGGTTATCCTGGGATGGCCGAAGTCGGCAACATGGGTCTGCCGCCGAAGGTGCTGAAGAAGGGCATTACCGACATGGTGCGCATCTCCGACGCCCGCATGTCCGGTACCGCCTACGGTACCGTCGTGCTGCACACCTCACCGGAAGCCGCTGTCGGTGGCCCGCTTGCGGTGGTGAAGAACGGCGACATGATCGAGCTCGACGTACCGAACCGTCGCCTGCATCTCGACATTTCCGATGCTGAACTGGCGCGTCGTCTTGCCGAATGGCAGCCGAACCACGACCTGCCAACCTCGGGCTACGCCTTCCTGCACCAGCAGCACGTCGAAGGGGCCGATACCGGCGCCGACCTCGACTTCCTCAAGGGATGTCGCGGAAACGCGGTGGGCAAGGACAGCCACTAAGGGTTGGTCGTCACAAGAGTTTACGAGAGGCGGGGCGGGAGCTCCGCCTTTTTGATTCTCGGTGCCGTGGTCTGGTGAGAGCACAACTTCGGACCTTGATTGGCCATTTCGGAAGCGGGGGGCTGGAGAAAGATTGCCTGTCCCTTATCTCATCGCGAAATGGACAAGCTGGAGGAGCATGTAGATGGCCAAGAACACGATCTGCGTATGGTACGAGAAGGACGCCGAGGCGGCCGCGCGATTTTATGCCGAGACCTTTCCCGACAGTTACGTCGGTGCCGTAGTCCGTGCGCCCGGAGACTACCCGTCTGGTCAGCAGGGCGATGTTCTCGTGGTCGAGTTCACCGTTGCGGGTGTCGCCTGCATAGGACTCAACGGCGGCCCCGCGTTCAAACATAGCGAGGCCTTCTCGTTCCAGATCGCCACCGATGATCAGCAAGAGACCGATCGTTACTGGAACGCCATTGTCGGCAATGGCGGCGAGGAAAGTGCATGCGGGTGGTGCAAGGACAGGTGGGGCATCTCCTGGCAGATCACGCCGCGAGTGCTAACCGAAGCGATGGCCGTCGGCGGAGCCGAGGCCAAGCGTGCCTTCGAGGCGATGATGACGATGGGTAAGATCGACGTTGCCGCGATCGAGGCGGCGCGGCGGGGCTGAGGGACTGCGTTGCGGGGCGAGGGAAGTCCCCACCTGCGCGCAGTGCCTGACCGAAGCGCCATGACGCTCGCGTGTTCTCAGGGCACCATGTCGGAACGAAACCGCCACCCTCTTCGTTATTCCGTCAGGAGAGCGCCATGCCCGGATTTCGAAAACTGATAGTGCTGAGCGCGTTCAATCGCGATGACGATGGCGCACTCATACCGGCATTCGAGCCACGGTGCATGAAGGGTGAGGAGACAGCAGTCTACGTCGCCCAGACTCTCGTCAACGACTATGCCGGGGTAGTCGTCTGGTGCCGCGAGGGAAATGTAACCATCGGCGAGCAGGGGCCGTCGGTCATTTTATTTCAATCGGGACAAGTGCCGGAATTCGACTAGACTGGTGGTGCAGGTCAATTCGGCCCGCGACGGACGAGGGCAGAATGACCGTTTATTCCGTCAGACATATTACTCACTACACCTACAAGCGGCGGGTGACATTCGGCCAGCACCGTGTGCTGTTTCGGCCGCGCGACAGCTTCGACCAGCGCCTTCTGGATGCGACGATGACAATCGAGCCCGCGCCGGCGCAGGTCCGGTGGATTCATGACGTGTTCGGGAACTGTATCGCCTTGGTCGATATGAATGGCCCATCCGACCATCTTCGGTTCGAAACCAACATCCGTGTCGACCATACCCCGGAGGTGCCTGTCCATTTCGAGATCGACAGCGATGCGCTTACCTATCCCTTCTCCTATGACGAGGAGGAAATACCCGATCTCGCCTGCACCATCACCCGGTACTATGACGACCCGGCCGGCGAGGTTGCCCAATGGGCGCAGCAATTCGTCGGCTCAGGCGTTTCCGATCGGACCGGCCATGTGTTGATGACGCTCTGCTTCGCAATCCACCAGAGTTTCGTCTACAGCAGGCGCCTGGAGCGGGGCACGCAGACCCCCATAGAGACGCTGCGTCGGCGGCAAGGCACATGCCGCGATTTTGCCTTGCTGATGATGGAGGCGGCGCGCTCGCTCGGCTTCGCCGCGCGTTTCGTGACAGGATATGTCTATGTGCGGGACCGGGATGGCTCCAGGACGCTGGGTGGAGGTTCGACGCACGCGTGGTGCCAGCTTTATCTTCCAGGCGCCGGCTGGGTCGAATTCGACCCGACCAACGGGATTGTCGGCAATCGTGATCTGATCCGCGTGGGTGTGGCGCGCGATCCGCGCCAGGCAATCCCGCTCTGGGGCAGCTACGATGGAGAGGCCGAGGATTTCGACGACATGGTCGTGCAAGTCAATGTCACCACCGAGCCGTCGGCTTCCCGATAGCGGGTGCCGCATGGAACTCATCGGTTTCGCTGACGTTCCTGATAACCCGCCGATCGGCGTTGCGCTGCAAAGGAAGCATCATGAAGATCCACGCCGGTTTCACGATAGGTTATCAATGCGTACAACCAACGCCGATGCTGCTTGTCCTCAATATTCATCCCTCCCGACGGGGCGACCTGCTGACCGATCAGGTGCTCACCTTCAACCAGCCGATCGATGCATGGGGGTACACGGACAATTTCGGCAATGCGTGCACGCGGATAGTCGCGCCGGCGGGGCTCACGACGATTTCGACCGAATTCGATATCTATGACGCCGGTCAGCCGGATGTCGTGCCTTTGAACGCCGTGCAGCATGATATCAAGGATCTTCCCGACGAGGTCCTGGTGTTCCTTCTCGGCAGTCGCTACTGCGATACCGACCGGCTTGCTGATTTCGCCTGGAAACATTTCTCCAGCACTCAACAAGGCTGGCCCCGCGTGCAGGCCATCGCTGATTTCGTGCATGGCCATATCAGGTTCGATTACCTGAAGGCCGATCTGCTGCGAACCGCGCACGGGGGCTATACGGACAGAACCGGCGTCTGCCGCGATTTCGCGCATCTGGCGATCGCGCTGTGCCGTTGCATGAACATACCGGCCCGCTACTGCACGGGCTATCTCGGGGATATCGGAGTGCCGCGCGATCCAGCGCCGATGGATTTCAGCGCGTGGTTCGAGGTCTATCTCGGCGGGCACTGGCATACCGTGGATGCCCGCCACAATATGCCGCGCATCGGGCGCATCCTGATGGCGACGGGCCGCGACGCCACGGACGTTGCCCTGTCCACCGCTTTCGGTCCGGCGACGCTCGCTCAGTTCGATGTGGTTACCGACGAGATTGCCAATGACGTCGTGAATATGCAGGCGCAGTTCGGCTCCGGGTCCACATTTTCCCCTGTTCCGTCGCCTTGACGGATTTTTGAGCGAATTGGTCGAGATATCTCGCCTGAAAAGCCCTAATTCTGGCTCTGGCTCTGCGTCTGGCCGGTGCTTTCGACCGTGACGTTGACGGCAAGATTCTCGCCGGGCATGCCGATCCGCATGCCGGAAACCGGTGCCGCGTCGCGGTAACAAAGGCCGGAAGCCACACGCACGTAACGGTCGTCCGGGCAGACATTGTTGGCGGGGTCGAAACCCACCCAGCCGAGGCCGGGGACATGAGCCTCTCCCCAGGCGTGGGTCGCCGCCTGCTCCGCCTTGCCCTCGGTCATCAGGTATCCGGAAATATAGCGCGCCGGTATCGACAAAGCGCGTGCGGCGGTCACGAAGATATGCGCGTGGTCCTGGCACACACCACTCTTTTTTTCGAGCGCCTGCTCGGCGGTCGTGTCGGTGTTGCTGGTGCCCGGTCGATAGTCCACCGCCTCGTGGATGGCAGCCATCAGTGCATGCAGGCGCGCCAGATCGTTGTCGCCGTTGATACCCTTGCTCAATTCCCTGGTCAGCTTGCCGGGTTTCGTTCGTTGCGTGTCGCGCAGGAAAAGCCATAGCGGGCAAAAACCAGCATGAGGGCCGATGACGCCGTTGCGGTCTTCCGTTTCGACCTCGCCTTCCGCAACGATGCGTGTCACCTTTTGTTCTCCCTGGAGAGACATGAGAGTGACGTGATTGCCGAACTGATCGTCGTATTCGACCTCGGGCTTTGCACCCTCGACATGGAGCGACCAGTTCAGGATCGTTTGGCCGCCAACCGTTGGGGGCGTCAGCCGCAATCGCTGCAGCGAGAAAGCCGAGGGTTCGTCGTAGCGGTATTCCGTGACGTGGCTAATCTTCAGTTTCATGTCTGCATCCGCCTATACGTAGAACCGGTAGCCATCGGAAATCTCCTGACCAAGCTGGTTGTTGCGCGAAACGAAGTCCTCGAGGAACTCATGCAGCCCCTGATCCATGATGTCTTTGATCGCTCGCGTCTTCAACGATTGACGGATCGCCTCCGCCGTCTTGTGCGCCGGCAGCTGCTCGCCGTAGTCCTTGGCGAGGTAGCCGAGTTCGCTGTTGATCTTCTCGTAGCAATAGGCGAGCGAACGCGGCATCTGGCCGTTGAGTATCAGGAAGTCGGCAATGTTCATGGCGCGATACTCGCCGTCATAGGCCCAGCTGTAGGAGCGGTGGGCGGAGACGGAGCGCAGGATCGATTCCCATTGGACATTGTCGATAGACGTGCCGACAGCCGATACGGCCGGCAGCAGCACGTAATATTTCACGTCGAGAATGCGGCTGGTGTTGTCCGCGCGCTCGATGAAGGTACCGATGCGGGCGAAATTGTATAGTTCGTTGCGCAGCATCGAACCATGCAGGGCGCCGCGGATCAGCCCGGCGCGGTGTTTGATGACATCGATCGCCTCCGGCATTTCAGCGGGCTTCAACCGCTTCGACAACAGCGTCTTCAGCTCGATCCAGAACTCGTTGGTCGCTTCCCAGGTCTCCCGCGTCAGCGCCGTACGCACCATGCGGGCGTTGTTGCGGCCATAGTCGACACAGGACATGACGCTCGAAGGGTTGGAGCGGTCGCGCAGAAGGTAGTCGATAGCGTCGGCGCTCGTCAGCTTTCCGTGACCTTCGTCAAACGCCTCGCGAACGCCTGCACTTTGCAGTACGCCATCCCAGTTGTCATCGGCCCCGGCGCTTCTCGTCAGCGACATGCGCAGTCCGGCATCGACGAGGCGCGCGATGTTCTCGGCGCGTTCGATGTAGCGGAACATCCAGTAGAGTCCGTTTGCAGTTCTTCCGAGCATCAGTCCTCCAATACCCAGGTGTCTTTTGTGCCGCCGCCCTGGCTTGAGTTGACCACGAGCGAGCCTTGTTTCAGCGCGACGCGCGTCAGTCCTCCGGGAATGATCTGGACCTTGTCGGAAACCAGCACGTAGGGGCGGAGATCGACATGGCGGGGCGCGATACCCTTGTTGACGAGGATCGGGACGGTAGAGAGCGAGAGCGTCGGTTGGGCGATATAGTTGCTCGGCCGTGCCTTCAGCTTCTCGGCAAATTCGGCGCGCTCCTTCTTGGAGGCCGTCGGGCCGACCAGCATGCCGTAGCCGCCGGAGCCGTGGACTTCCTTGACGACCAGCTCTTCGAGGTGTTCGAGCACGTATTTCAGGCTGGACGCTTCCGAGCAACGCCAGGTCGGGACATTTTCCAGAATTGCCTTCCGGCCGGTATAGAACTCGACGATCTCGGGCATGTAGGAATAGATCGCCTTGTCGTCGCAGATACCGGTGCCCGGCGCATTGGCGATGGTGATATTGCCCGAGCGGTAGACATCCATGATCCCGGGTATGCCGAGGGCCGAATCCTGGCGGAAGGTGAGGGGATCGAGGAAGTCGTCGTCGACGCGGCGGTAGAGCACGTCGATCGCCTCGTAGCCGCGCGTCGTGCGCATCTTCACCTTGCCGTCGATGACGCGCAGGTCCGAGCCCTCGACGAGCTCGACGCCCATGGTGTCGGCGAGGAACGAATGCTCGTAATAGGCCGAGTTGTAGATACCGGGCGTCAGTACCGCGACGCGTGGCTTGCCCTTGCAGCCCGGAGGTGCCAGCGACGCCAGGCTCTGGCGCAGCAGATAGGGATAGTCCTCGACCGGCCGAACCTTGTTCTCGTGGAACAGCTCGGGGAACATATGCATCATCGTTTCCCGGTTTTCCAGCATGTAGCTGACACCGGACGGTGTGCGGGCATTGTCCTCCAGCACGTAAAACTGGTCCTCGCCGGTGCGCACGATGTCAGTGCCGACGATGTGGGTGTAGACGCCGCCCGGTGGCCGGAAGCCGATCATCTCGGGCAGAAACGTATCGTTGCGCTCGATCAGTTCGCGCGGGATCCGGCCGGCGCGGATGATTTCCTGCTTGTGGTAGATATCATCGAGAAAGGCGTTGAGGGCGATGACCCGTTGTTCGATGCCCTGGGCGAGCTTGCGCCATTCGCGGCCTGAGATGATGCGCGGGATAATATCGAAGGGGATAAGCTTTTCAGAAGAATCGGCGTGGCCGTAGACCGCGAAGGTGATGCCGGTTTTCCGGAAGATGTTCTCCGCATCGCGGGACTTGGCAATCAGATGAGCCCGGTCTTGGCTATTGTACCACTCAAAGTATTTCTCGTAAGGCGTTCGCGGACTTTCGTCCCCGGTGATCATTTCATCAAATGCCAAAGGTGTGGCTCCCCTTTTTTCTTCATTTGAATACAACGCAAATGGCAATGCAAGAACCATGCTCATTTGCGTGGCAAGATTCGTAATTACGTCTGGTTGCCAAAAACAGCCGAAAAACTGGGCATTTATCGAGATCGCGCATCACAGGCCCGGTCGCCAATCGTTTCCGCCAGCCCATAGCTTAGGCATCTGGTTTGTTTTTGGCAGCCAGGCGATTCAATTTAGAGCGTTCGTCGTTTCCACGAGTGGCATCGAACACCCGCGAAACATGACAGTCATCGACCGCTGGTTGTCAGACGGCCGCAGGCAACGAAAAACGGCGGGATTTCTCCCGCCGTCCGTTCATTGCTAAAGCGCGAAGATTATGCGCGTTCGCGACGCTGGCCACCGTTGCCGCCGCGCGACGGACCACCGCGGCGATTGCCGCCATTGCCTTCGCGACGTTCGCCACCAGCGTTCTGCTGCGGGCCGCGGTCCTCGCCATGCTTGCGGGCCGGGCGGCCGTGAGCGTTGCGGGCGCCGGCACCCGGGTGGTGACGGTTTGCGTCGCCGCCGTTGGTGTTGTTGCCATGCGGCTGCGGGCGCTGCGGCTTGCGGGCAGGGCCGCCCGCACCACGGAAGTCCGAGGTTGCGACCAGATCGTTGTCAGGGCCTGCCGTTGCCGGTGCCGCTTCGCCACGGCGCTGGCCGCGGAAATCTTCGTTGCGCGCCGACATCGGCTGGCGCTCCGGACGCGGACGACGCTCGGGACGACCGCCACCGCGGTGACCTTCGCCACGGCCTTCGCCGCCGCGACCTTCACCACCACGACCCTGGCCGCGGTTGGCACCGCCGCCATTGTTGGCGCGCTTGGGTGTTGCGTTCATGTTGGCAGGCGCTGCGCCGCTGGCAACAGCGATGTTTATGCTCATCAGGCGCTCGATGTCGCGCAGCAGGCGCGTTTCGTCAGGCGCGCAGAAGGCGATCGCGATACCGTCACGACCGGCACGGGCCGTACGGCCGATGCGGTGGACATAGGCTTCGGCAACTTCCGGCAGGTCGTAGTTGTAGACGTGGCTGACGGCCGGGATGTCGATGCCGCGAGCGGCAACGTCGGTGGCGATCAGCGTCTTGATGTCGCCGTCCTTGAATGCCTTCAGGGCGCGCTCGCGCTGGCCCTGGCTCTTGTTGCCGTGGATCGATGCAACGGAATAGCCGACATGCTCGAGGTGCTTCATCAGCTTCTCGGCGCCATGCTTGGTGCGCAGGAAGACGATGGCGCGGCCATCCGGGTTTTCGCTGAGCGACTTTTTCAGGAGGTCGGTCTTGTCGTTCTTGCCGTTGACGAAGTGAACATACTGTTCGACCTTGTCGGCGGCCTTGCCCGGAGGCGTGACTTCGACCTTGACCGGATCGGTCAGGAAGTCGGCAGCGAGATCGGCAATCGCCTTCGGCATGGTGGCCGAAAACAGCATCGTCTGACGCTTCTTCGGCACCATCTTGGAGATCTTGCGCAGGTCGTGCACGAAGCCGAGGTCGAGCATCTGGTCGGCTTCGTCGAGCACTAGGTAGCGCACGGCCGTCAGGCCGATGGCGCGACGGTTGATAAGGTCGAGCAGGCGGCCCGGCGTGGCAACGAGAATGTCGGTGCCCTTTTCAAGCTGCAGTTGCTGCTTGTTGATCGAGACCCCGCCAACGACGACGTTGATGCGCAGGTGCGACTTGCGCAGGAAGTTCTTCAGGTTCATGGCGATCTGGTTCACCAGCTCGCGGGTCGGCGCCAGGATCAGCGTACGGGTTGTACGGTTGTCGGGGCGGCGTTCTTCCGGGATCAGCTTTTCGATCAGCGGCAGGCCGAAGGCGGCCGTCTTGCCGGTGCCGGTCTGTGCGAGGCCGATGAGGTCACGGCCTGCGAGGAGAAGCGGGATTGCCTTTTCCTGGATAGGGGTCGGCGTTTCGATGCCGAGCTGGAAAAGTGTAGCGACGATCGGCTTGGAAACACCAAGCGATTCAAAATTGGTCAAGTCATAACCTTTTTAGGGCGCGCCAAAACAATATCGCCGAAACGCGGGTTTGCGATCCGGTGTTACTCTGGCGTCAAGCACCCCGCGTGAAGTGGGAACTTGTCTTGTTGGAAAAAGCTTTCCAGCGCTTCTGCCGCGTCTTGGGATGCGGTCTATACGAAATGCGCTTTGTCCTTCTTCCTGCATCCTATTTGCTGGCAGGGGCACGCTCACGCGGCGGCCGGAAGGTGAAAGCTGACCTGCATTTGGTCTAGTTCGACGGGAAAGTCAAGGGGGAGCGTCTGGGAAAGCCGCATCGGGCGCCGCCGATGAGCGGCGCCCGCGAGCCGCATCGCCTTTCAATAAGGACAGACGCTAACGCGGTAAGCCTGTCCCCATCCGTTGCGCCGCCATTCGACGTGACAGCGTCGAGCGGGTTGATAGTAGCGGTACTGGGTCCGGTAGGCAGGATAGCCGCCATAGTAGGGTCGATAGGGCCGGTACGCCCTGTCAGGATACCCGTAGCGATAACCGTAGGCATACGGGTAGCCGTATCCGTCGGGGTAGCCATAGGTGTAGGGATAAGGACGCAGGGCCTGGGTGAGCAGTACGCCGCCGACCGCACCGGCTGCGACGCCACCCCAGAAGTCATTGGCCTCCGTCGGCCCCGCCGTGACGAGCGAAGCACCCGCCAAAGCCAGCGCCATCAGTCCAGTCGTCATGCGATTGCAAACTGCTGACATGATCGCCTCCTCTCGTCGACGAAGCCTGTTTTTGAAGCTGTCAGGAGGAAGTCGCAAAAGCGGCCAACTGAACCAGTCCAGCCTCACCGGGAAATTCTACCACAGATGAAAATGGTTTGCTTGCAGACAAGTCGCCGGATGCCGCCAATCGTAAAGCCACATTTGTGCCGGGCCCATCGACCGTCGCGGTCGTATGGTTAAAGCCTTGTTAAACGGCTTGCGTCTATAGTTGAGGAAGGACAGATTTTCGGATTGCGAGGCGCGTTTTTGAAATCGAGCGGTGACCTTCTCGAGCTGGCATGTCGCCGGATCGCAGATCTGGACAGCCCGGCGTATGTCAAGAACAGCGAGCTTCGCTACGTAGCGGTCAACGACGCCTATGCGGCATTCTTCGGTAAAGAGATTTCGGACTTCATCGGCCGTCGCAGCCGGGACCTGTTCGATCTGCCGGAGGAAGAGGAGCGGGAGGACAAGGAGCGTCGCGCTCTTGTCTTTGGCAGCGAGGAAAATGCGCTGTGCTTCTGCGCCGATGGCACCGGCCACGAACGCGTCCGGATCGAGAGTTTCGCGCCGTCGGAGAACCGCGTTTACGTGCTCGGTCTTTTCGACAAGAGCCGCCTTTCCAATCGTCGTATCCGGCATTCGTACATGGATGCTTCGGCCGTTCGCGAGGGCGAGAACGAGATAGACGGGAAGTACTGCGCGCTCGAGCATCCGGGAGACCTGATGCATGACGCAACGCGTGCGATGTCGCAGGGCCTGCTGATCGTTCAGGACGGGACGATCCTGCTCGCCAGCGATCCGCTCAGCGAAATTCTGTCGATCCCGGCGGAATACCTGGCTGTCGGACGTGGATGGATCGACCTCTTTCAGTTCTGCGCCCGCCGCGGCGATTTTCACGGCGAGGATGACGGTATCCTTCAAGGGTGGCGCGACAATATCGCCGCCAAGAGGCCAATTTCGACAGCCTTTCATGTCGCCGGCGAGCGCTGGGTCAATCTGGATGCCACCATCAGCGAGCGGCAACACTGGATCGCGCTTTTCACCGACGTTACGGAGATGAAGCAGCGGGAGGCGGAACTGGAGCGCCTGCTTTCGCGTGCCGAAGCGGCGGATCAGGTGAAGTCCGAATTCCTGGCCAACATGAGCCACGAAATCCGTACGCCGATGAATGGTGTGCTCGGTATGGCCGAACTGTTGGCGAAGACCGATCTGGACACGCGCCAAAAGACTTTCGTCGACATCATCGTCAAATCCGGCAGCGCGCTGGTGACCCTCATCAACGACATCCTCGACTTCTCGAAGATCGATGCAGGTCAGATGACCTTGCGCCGCACCACCTTTGATCTGGTCGAGGCAATCGAGGACGTCGCGACGCTGATGTCCTCGTCGGCGTCGGAGAAGAACATCGAATTGCTGGTGCGTACCGCGCCGGATCTGCCCTCCGCGGTGGTGGGGGACGCGGGCCGCTTTCGGCAGATCGTCACCAATCTCGTCGGCAATGCCGTCAAGTTCACGGAGCGCGGCCACGTCGTCGTCGATCTCGGGTTCGTGTCCGGTGCGGACGGCGAGATCATGGCGAGCCTGCGGGTCGAGGACACTGGCATCGGCATTTCGCAGGACAAGCTCGAAGCGATCTTCGACAAGTTTTCTCAGATCGATTCGTCCTCCACGCGCCGCCATGAAGGCACCGGGCTCGGTCTCGCGATAACAGCAGGTCTCGTTGATCTGTTTGGCGGCTATATCGAGGTCGACAGCGATCCGGGCGCGGGTTCGGTCTTTACCGTCACCCTGCCGTTTGCCGTGGCGGCAGCGCGCCTTGCGCCGAAGCAGCTGCCAGCAAACGTGAAGGACGCGCGCATCCTGGTGATCGACGACAATGCGGTCAACCGCCAGATCCTGACCGAGCAACTGGCACTATGGGGCTTCGATGGCGCAGCGGCGGAGGACGGTCCCGCTGGGATTGCCATTCTTGAAGCCGCTCGCGAAGCGAATGTTGAAGTCGACGCCCTGGTGCTCGACTACCAGATACCCGGCATGAACGGCGCGCAGATCGCACGCAAGCTTCGAGCGGATCACCGCTTCGAACGGCTGCCGATCATATTTCTGACGTCGATGGACGTTTCCGGGACGGACAAGGAGTTTGCGGCGCTCAACGGTCAGGCTTACCTGATGAAGCCTGCCCGGGCGAAGGTTCTTCGCAATACGATTGCCGACGTGGTCAGGGCCAGCCGGATGGGGCAGCTTTCCGAAGAGGTGACCGCATGGTCGCTCCCGGAGGTGACTTCACCGTCAAGACAGGCTGCGCTGTCATTGCCTGACCGCCATTCGGCGGCGTCCATCGACGTGCTTGTCGCCGAGGACAACGAAGTCAATCAGATCGTGTTCACGCAAATCCTGCGGGAAACGGGCCTGAGCTTCCTTGTCGTCGGAAACGGTCAGGAAGCCGTGCACGCCTGGGAAAAGCATACGCCGCGCATCATCATGATGGACGTGTCGATGCCGGTGATGAACGGGCATGACGCAACGCGCGCCATTCGGAAGAGGGAAAGCGGGCAGGGACAATGCGTACCGATCATCGGGGTCACCGCACACGCGCTCGAGGCAGACCGCGATCTCTGCCTGGATTCAGGGATGGATGACTACATGTCGAAACCGATCAGCCCCGAACTGCTTGAGGCAAAGCTCAGGCTTTGGTTGGGCGACGCGAGCAGCAGTCCAGCCGTTCAGTCCGTCAGGATTTGATGCCGCAAAGCATCTCACGCTTGCCAGCGAAGCCGCCGCGGCGCTCCACGGCAAATCCGGCGGCAATCAGGTTACGCCGGACGAAACCGGCGGCGGCGTAGGTGGCGAAGCTGCCGCCAGGAATGGTTTTTTCGCAGACCAGATGCAGCAGTTCCGCCGACCACATGTCGGCGTTGCGGGACGGTGCGAAGCCATCCAGATACCAGGCGTCAAACCCTTGCCGTGCCGCGGCAACTCCCTCGAAGGCGCGGCCACAGACGACGCTGAGCGTGGTTTGGGCGTCCAATGCGAGGGAAACCGTCCCTTGCGGCGTTTCCGGCCAGGCGTCTCCCAAAGCCCGGCGCTCGGCGTCGATCTCCGGCCAGTGCGACAGGGCGCGATCGATCTCGTCGCTGCGCATGGGGTAGAGCTCGAACGACATGAAATGCAGGTGCTGGCCGTGCGAGCGCTGCAACTTCCATTGTCGCCATGTCTCGGCAAAGTTCAGGCCGGTGCCGAAGCCCAGCTCGCCGATCAGAAACGAGTTCGACCCACGCCAGCGTTGCGGCAGGCCGTTGCCTGCAAGGAAGACGTGATCGCATTCCAGTCGTCCATCGGTCTGGCAATAAAAGTGGTCGCCAAAAGCCGGTGAATAGGGCATATCGCCGTCGCGCCATTCAAGCGGCTGGTTTGCCCTGCCAATCTGATCGGGATCTGTATCTGTCATGCCAACAGCCGATAGTCCGGCCTTGCCTTCGGGTCAATCGTGCGTAGCACTGCTGATCGTCGGTGGCGGCATCATGGGCCTTTGGGCTGCGGTTCACGCGGAACGCCTGGGGATCGATACGCTGCTGGTCGACGCGGGACGGCTTGGGCAGGGTGCCAGCGGTGGACTGCTGGGCGCCTTGATGCCGCACATGCCGGACAAGTGGAATGCCAAGAAGCAGTTCCAGTTCGACGCGCTCGTCTCACTCGAAGCCGACATTTCGGTTCTGGAAGGCGAGACTGGCCTTTCGGCCGGGTACCGGCGCTCGGGGCGGCTCATTCCGTTGCCCAAGCCGCATTTGCGCGACATTGGGCTAGGACATTCTCGCGATGCCGACGTGCGCTGGATTGCCGACGAGCGGCGCTTCCAGTGGGAAGTGGTCGATGTGCCGCCGGTCACAGGTTGGCTCAATCCTGTTGCCGGCGCGAGTGGCTTCGTGCATGACACGCTTGCCGCCCGGGTCGCTCCGAGGTCGCTCATAGGCGTCCTGGCTGCATTTCTGCGGCGCGCAAGGCATGTCAGGATTTTTGAGGATGTCACCATTGGCAATCTTGATCTCCGGCGCGGTATCGCCGAGACGTCCGCCGGGAACATTGCCTTCGGCCGGTGTATCGTGGCTGCGGGACACCGTTCCTTTCCGTTGCTGGAGCGATACACGAGTGACCTGACGCAGCCGCTCGGACAGCCGGTCAAAGGGCAGGCGGCGTTGCTCAAGGCGGACGTCGACCCGTGCTACCCGACAATTTTCCGTGATGGTCTCTATGTCGTTGCGCACGAGGGTGGCCATGTCGCCGTTGGCAGCACCAGCGAGAACCGCTTCGACGATCCTTTGTCCACCGACGGCCAGCTGGACGGATTGCTCGAGGCCGCAAGGCGACTCGTTCCTGCGCTCGCGGAAGCACCGGTCATCGAACGCTGGGCCGGTCTCAGGCCGAAAGCGATTGATCGCGACCCCATGGTGGGTAGTCATCCCGCACATGAAAAGCTCATTGCATTGACCGGCGGCTTCAAGGTCAGCTTCGGACTGGCGCATCGCCTGGCGGAGGCCGCCGTTCACGAAGCTATCGGCCAGACGCCATCCTTCAGGTTGCCTGACAGCTTTCTGCTTGCCAGTCACATTCGCGTGGCTTCACGCTAGACGTGAATCGGCATTCCCTGCCTTTCGTCATTCTGTCATGCAAATCACCTATCTGCTAACGCAACAACGGAGCGGCGGAGGTGCTGCGCCGTTTGCCGAGGGAGGGAGCCGCATGCGTTACGCCATCTGTTTCACGCCTGCTGCGGGCGATGCCCTTTCGCACGTGGCCGCGAATTGGTTGGGTCGGAACGTGTTTTCCGGCGAGATGGTCGAACCTACGTCGATACGCGGGCTGAGCATACACGAGATCGCGTTCCACACGGCGGTGCCGAGACGGTACGGATTCCACGGAGTTCTCAAGGCGCCGTTTCGGCTTGCGCCGGATGTTTCCGAAGCTCAACTTTTGCGCGACATGATGCGGTTCTGCGGGACATTGGCACCGTTTCACATCCGACAGCTGGAAGTCGCACGGATGGGCGGGTTCTATAGCTTGGCGCCGTCGTTGCCCTGCGAACATGTCCATTATCTCGCGTCGGCGGTGGTGCAGGAGTTCGATCGCTTCCGTTCACCACTCAGCGAAGCGGACATCGAACGCAGCGATCCCGATGGTCTCTCTGCTGCGCAGTTCGCCAATCTGTATCGTTGGGGAAGTCCCTACGTGATGGATGAGTTTCGGTTTCACATGCCGCTGACAGGTCCGGTCAACCATGTCGATATGCCGCGGATCGAGCTGGCGCTCCGCAACGTCTTCGAACCGGTTCTCGCCGATCCGATCAGGGTGTCGAGTGTCGCGCTGATGGTCGAGGAAGGCAACGGCGGGCCGTTCAGGGTGCATTCCCTGCATCCGATGGGCAAGGTCAGCGCACGCAAGGAACGGGTGGCGGTCGCGGTCTAAGAGGTTGTGCCGTAAACGTAAAACCCTGTTTCCTACTTTCCGCCTCGACATTCCGCCCCCGGATGCTACCGTTCGCGCGACTTTCCGGAAGGTGATTTCATGGTATCCGAGACTTATCCGCGCAATCTTGTCGGCTATGGCCGCAATACCCCCGATCCGAAGTGGCCGGGCGATGCGCGCGTGGCCGTTCAGTTCGTGATCAATTACGAGGAGGGTGGCGAAAGCTCGATCCTCGATGGCGATCCGGCTGCCGAGAACCTGCTGTCGGAAATCGTGGGCGCAGCGGCCTGGCCGGGTCAACGCAATCTGAACATGGAATCGATCTACGAGTATGGCTCTCGGGCCGGCTTCTGGCGGCTATGGCGGATGTTCACCGAACTCAAGGTGCAGGCCACCGTCTACGGCGTGACGCTCGCCATGGCCCGCAACCCGGAGGCGGTTGCTGCGATGAGGGAAGCAGGCTGGGAGATCGCCAGCCACGGCTACCGCTGGCTGGAGTACAAGGATTTTCCGGAGGATCTGGAGCGCAAGCACATTCTCGAAGCGGTACGGCTGCACACGGAGCTGACCGGCGAGCGGCCCTATGGCATGTATCAGGGCAAGCCTTCCGACAACACCCTGCGGCTGGTGCAGGAAGAGGGCGGTTTCCTTTATTCTTCCGACTCTTACGCCGACGATCTTCCCTATTGGGTGAAGGGAGTGGACGAGAAGCCGTTCCTGATCGTTCCCTACACGCTTGAAACCAACGACATGCGCTTTGCGACGCCGCAAGGCTTCAATTCCGGCGACCAGTTCTTCGCCTATCTCAAGGATGCGTTCGACACGCTGTATGAGGAGGGCAAGGCAGGCAGCGCGAAGATGCTGTCGGTTGGCCTGCACTGCCGCCTCGTCGGACGTCCCGGCCGTGCAGCAGCGCTGAGGCGGTTTATGGAATATGTGTTGAAGCACGACAAGGTGTGGATCCCACGCCGCGTGGAGATTGCCGAGCACTGGCACAAGCATCACAAACCGGAAACGATCTGATGATTTCACGCGACGAATTCGTGTCCCGCTTCGGCGGTGTGTTCGAGCATTCTCCCTTCATTGCCGAGCGGACCTACGACGACGGCTTCGTCGGCGAAAAGCTGGATGTCGACCGGGTTCACACGGCACTTGTGGCGATCTTTCGATCGGCGAGCCCGGAGGAGCAGCTCGGCGTGCTGCGCGCGCACCCGGATCTTGCCGGGCGACTGGCGATTGCCGGCGAGCTGACTGAGGACAGCAAAAAGGAACAGGCGGGCGCCGGTCTCGACCGGCTGAGTATCGAGGAGCATGCACGCTTCACAGCGCTCAACACAGCCTATGTCGAAAAGTTCGGCTTTCCGTTTATCATCGCCGTGAAGGGTCTGAACAAGGACGACATTTTGGCTGCATTCGAAAAGCGGATCGACAACAGCCGCGACGAGGAATTTGCGACGGCGACGGCGCAGGTGGAGCGGATTGCATTGCTTCGGCTGACGGCGCTGCTGCCCGACCGCTGAGTGGCGTCACAGTGCCACTTTTCTCTTTTGCATCCGTGGCTTATAGTTGCGAAACAGGAGGTCGACCGCGATGAAGCCATCCGAGGTGCTGGAGAGAAACAGGCAGGCGATCCGCGAGGCGACGAAGCGCTTTAACGCGACTAACCCGCGCGTGTTCGGCTCGGTGGCGCGGGGCGAGGATCGCGTAGATAGCGACCTCGATATTCTGGTGGATGCACTGCCGGGAAGCACGTTGCTGACATTGGGTGGCCTGCAGGATGCACTGGATCAGATGATGATCGGGACGTCGATACATCTGCTTACACTCGGAGATTTTCCAGAGGCCATCCGCTGCCGTGTGCTGGAGGAAGCCAAGCCCATATGAGTCCAGAACGCATTGCCTATCTTTTGGATCGCATGGGCCAGTCCGCGTCTGACGCTCACTCCATGTTAAAGAATGTCAGCAAGGCTGATTTTCTGGACAATCTGGTTTTGCAGCGTGCGGTTGGCATGAGCTTGCTCATGGCATCGGAGATTGCGACGCAACTGCTTAAAGCGCATCCAGAGTTCATCGATGAACATCCGGAATTTCCGTGGAGTGCGATGCGCGGCATGCGAAATCGCATTGCGCATGGATATTTCGACATCGACCTAGAAAAGGTCTGGGCAACCGCCAAAGACGATATCCCGGACCTACTGGCCGCACTCAATTCTATTCGCCACTGGCATAGGGAGGGTGAATAGACGTGGCAGACTTTCTCGACATCCAGCCTCTCACCAAGGCTGCCTTCGCGCCCTTCGGCGATGTCATCGAAGCCGATCCGGCAACTATGCGGCATATCAACAACGGCACGACTGAACGGTTTCACGCGCTGGCCGCGGCAGAGGCGACGGGCGAGGGTGCGCGCGTCATCATCAACCTGTTTCGCGGCCAGCCGCGCAGCTTTCCCTACCAGATCGGGATGATGGAGCGGCACCCGTTCGGCAGCCAGAGCTTCTCGCCAATTTCGGGCGGACCGTTTCTCGTCGTCGTATCCGAGGATCAAGACGGTCGTCCGGGGCGGCCGCGGGTCTTTCTGGCGCGCGGTGACCAAGGCGTGAACTATCACCGCAATGTCTGGCATCATCCATTGATGTCGCTTGGCGCCGTCAGCGATTTCGTCGTCGTCGATCGTGACGGGCCGGGTAACAATCTGGAGGAATTCTTCTTCGAAACGCCCTTCACTATTAGAGAGCCTGCCCTATGACCGGACTGACCACCCATGTCCTAGACACCGCCTCCGGCAAGCCGGCCGAAGGTCTACGGATTGAACTTTTCCGGATCGAAGGCGACGTTCGGCACATCATCAAGACGGTGATCACCAATTCGGATGGCCGGGTCGATGGTGGCGCGATCCTTGCCGGCAAGAGCTTCAAGTCGGGCACCTACGAGCTGATGTTTCATGCCGGCGACTATCTGCGAGGCTCTGGCGTCGCACTGCCGCATCCGGCCTTCCTCGATCTGGTGCCGATCCGCTTCGGCATTGCGGACGAGGCGGCGCACTATCACGTGCCGCTGTTGATCTCGCCTTATGGCTATTCGACCTACCGCGGCAGCTGACCGATGTGTTCTGCCGCCATGGCAAGCAGCAGCAGCTTCTATTGGCGTCCGGCGATGATCGACGAGTTGACGTCGTTGATGTCGCGTTTTCCGCAAAGCGCCATGGTCACATCCAGTTCCTTGCGCAGGATGCTGAGTGCCAGGTTGACGCCGTCCTTGCCCATGGCTCCGAGGCCGTAGAGGAAGGGGCGACCGATATAGGTACCCTTGGCGCCAAGGGCGATGGCTTTCAGAATGTCCTGGCCGGAGCGGATGCCGCCGTCGAGGTGGATCTCGATCTTGTGGCCGACGGCGTCGACGATCTGCGGCAGCATGCTGATCGAGGAAGGCGCGCCGTCGAGCTGGCGGCCGCCATGATTGGAAACGATGATGGCATCGGCGCCGGTCTCCGCTGCGGATTTCGCATCCTCGACGTCGCAGATACCCTTGATGATCAACGGGCCGCCCCATTTTTCCTTGATCCAGGCGACGTTTTCCCACGAAAGCTGCGGATCGAACTGCTCGGCGGTCCAGGCGGAAAGCGACGAGAGGTCCGAGACGTTCGTGGCGTGGCCGACGATGTTGCCAAAGCTGCGGTGCTTGGTCTGCAACATCTCGAGGCACCACAGGGGACGCGTCGCCATCTGCCAGATGTGCTTTGGCGTGAACTTCGGTGGGGCGGAGAGGCCATTGCGCAAGTCCTTGTGGCGCTGGCCGAGGACCTGCAAGTCAGCGGTAAGCACCAACGCCGAGCATTTCGCAGCCTTGGCGCGGTTGATGAGGCTGAGGACAAAGTCCTTGTCCTTCATCACGTATAGCTGGAACCAGAACGGCTTCGTCGTAACTGAGGCGACATCCTCGAGCGAGCAAATGCTCATGGTCGATAGTGTAAACGGAACGCCAGCCTCTTCGGCCGCTTGCGCCGCCAGCATTTCGCCATCGGCGCGCTGCATGCCGGTCATGCCGGTGGGTGCGAGAGCGACCGGCATCGACACCTTCTGACCGATCATCGTTGTCTCGAGCGTCCGATTCGTCATGTCGACCAGCACGCGCTGGCGCAGCTTGATTTTGGCGAAATCGCTCTCGTTCGCCCGGTACGTCGATTCCGTCCACGCGCCGGAATCCGCATAGTCGAAAAACATCTTCGGGACGCGGCGCTGGGCACGGTCCTTGAGGTCGGCGATGGTGAGAGGAGTGGCCATGGACAAGACTTTCACATCTGAATAGTGCGATGGCCTTAACATGATTTCAGGGCAAGTGTTATTGGAAATTCCGATGATGCGGTGGCGAGCGAGCGAGCAATGATTGCCTCCGCGAGGCCGGGCGCCTGACGGTTGTTCGGATGCCGCCCATCCGGCTGACGGAGAAATGTCGCCGATCAGCAAGACGCTCGCAGCGATCCGCCTTCACATCGTGCTCTTGGCGGCGACGCCCGCAACATAGGTTTCGACGACCGCCCGGTCGTCGCCCATTGTCTGCAGCAGGAAGAGTTCCTCCGCCAGCGTTTTCACCACCTCCATCTTCAGCGCCATGGCAGGAGTCGCGGCGGCGTCAAGGACGACGATGTCGGCGTCCGTGCCAGTGTCCAGCGTGCCGATTCTGTCGGCCAACGAGAGGGAGAGGGCGTTGCCCAGCGTCATGTAGTAGTAGCTCTCCAGCGGGTTCAAGCGCTCGCCGAGGAGTTGCTGGATCTTGTAGGCCTCATCCATGGTGCGCAGCATGGAGTAGCTCGAGCCGCCGCCGATATCGGTGGCGACACCTATTCGAACCGGCTTGTCGCGGCTGGCCAGCGCCTTCAGCGGGAAGAGGCCCGAGCCGAGGAAAAGGTTGGAGGTCGGGCAATGCACCGCGACCGAGCCTGCCTCGCTCATCGCATCCGCCTCGCGCTCGGAGAGGTGGATGCAATGGCCAAACAATGTCCTGTCGCCCAGCAGGCCGTAGCGGGCGTAGATGTCGGTGTAGTCGATTGCTTCGGGGTAGAGTTCGCAGGTGAACCTGATCTCGTCGTGGTTCTCGGAGAGGTGGGTCTGGATGTGCAGGTCGGGAAACTCGCGGGCCAGCGCCTGGGTCGCCTCCATCTGCGCCGGCGTGGAGGTTATGGCGAAGCGGGGGGTGATGGCAACGTGGTTGCGGCCCTTGCCGTGCCAGTCCGCAATCACCTGCCGGGTTTCGTCGTAACCCATCTGTGGCGTGTCGAGCAGGCCCTGCGGTGCGTTGCGGTCCATCATCACCTTGCCGCCGACCATGCGCATGTTCCGTCTCAGGGCCTCGGCGAAGTAGGCATCGGCCGAGGTCTTGTGGACGGAGCAATAGGCGACCGCCGTCGTCGTGCCGTGGCGGACGAGTTCATCGTAGAAATGCGTGGCGATGCGTTGGGCATGTGCGCTTTCGACAAAGCGGCACTCCTCGGGGAAGGTATAGGTATTCAGCCACTCCAGGAGGTTTCCCGCATAGGAGGCGATCACCTGCATCTGTGGGAAGTGCAGGTGCATGTCGATGAAGCCGGGCATGATCAGATGCGGCCGGTGGTCGATCATGATCGTATCCGCCGGCGCACCGGCGCTAACCTCGTCAAAGGCGCCGCAGGCGACGATCAGCCCGTTGTTGAGCAGCAGCCCTCCGTCGCTTTCATAGAGATAGCTGTCGGTATCGGCCAGGCTCTGCGGAGCCCGCAGGAAAGACAGCAGCCGGCCGCGGAGGAGGGTGTATGTCATGGGCTTCCTTTGCCGATCGGATGTTGTCGTTGCATTCCGGCGCCGAATGATCGGCATCACGGCGGACCGGTGTTGCATCGCCTAAGAACGAGGTGTCCCGACCTTCAGACGACGATTTACGGCGCCGGCTGTGCGGCGATTGCCGCCGGTGACGCGGCGCAGCCGTATAACGTCTTGCTATCGAATACCAGCGTTGCCCTGAAGCCATAGTTCCGATCGGACATACCGTCTGAGCACTCCGCCTTCAAGAGCGTCAGCTTGAAGGGAGACGGCCCGCCGCCGACCGTCCAGACCGCACCGCCCTCAACCGTGACCGGTCCCGGGTTGGCGCTTTTGACGTCGTCCTTGCCCGGTCGGCTGAAGGTTACGGCGTCGGCACGGATCCTGACCGCCCAGAACGGTTCCGTCCCCAGCGCATTGAGGTCGCCGGCAAGCTCGCTTGCCATCGCCTCTGGGCCAGAATCTTGCGCCACCGCAGCGGTCGCCATATGGCCGCAGAAGGTCAGGGCGCAGACCAGGACGCGCGTCGCTCCGGGAGCCGCCTTCATTGCTGTGTTCCGTCAACGGCGCTTTCGAACCATGCAACCAGCAGCTTTCGTTCGTCAGGCGTAACGTCGGTCACGTTGCCGGGCGGCATGGCATGGCTGCGGCCCGCTTGAATATAGATCTCGCGGGCATGGGCAGCAATTTCCGCGTCGGTTTCGAGGACGACGTCGTTTGGCGGTCGCGACAATCCCTCATAGACGGGCTCGGCGGCGTGGCACATCGAACAGCGCGTCGAGACGAGTTGCTTCACCGCAGGAAAATGCGGGTCACCGGCGAATTGCTTAAACGCCGGAGCCACGGCTTCCGCCGCGGCCTCTTTCTCGCCGGTCAACACCTTCGGCACCGTCGAGAGCCACATGATCAGGATGAACAGGATGACCGTGGCGATCCACGTCCAGGTCGGGCGTCCCTTGCGGGCATGGGTGGTGTTGAACCAGTGGCGGATGGTGACGCCCATCAGGAAGACGAGCGCTGCGATCACCCAGTTGTAGGCCGTGCCGAAGGCCAATGGGTAGTGATTGGACAGCATGAAGAAGATGACGGGGAGCGTCAGGTAGTTGTTGTGCAGCGAGCGCTGCTTGGCGATGGCGCCGTATTTCGCATCCGGCGTGCGGCCGGCGATCAGGTCGGCGACGACGATCTTCTGGTTCGGGATGATGATCATGAAAACGTTTGCCGACATGATCGTCGCGGTGAAGGCGCCGAGATGCAGGAAGGCGGCGCGGCCGGTGAAGAGCTGGGTATAGCCCCAGGCCATGAACACCAGCACGGCATAAAGCACCACCATCAAGCCCCAGGTGTTCTTGCCGATCGGCGATTTGCAAAGCAGGTCGTAGACGATCCAGCCGACGGCGAGCGACGCCAGTGAAATCAGGATGGCGACCGGCGCGCTGACATCGAGTACATGGCGATCGATGAGGAAGAGATCGGCACCGCCGTAGTAGACAATGCAGAGCATCAGGAAGCCGGAGAGCCAGGTGAAATAGCTCTCGTACTTGAACCAGGTCAGGTGCTCCGGCATCTGCGCCGGCGCCACGAGATATTTCTGGATATGGTAGAAGCCGCCCCCGTGTACCTGCCATTCCTCGCCGTAGGCGCCCGGCGGAAGATGCGGACGCTTTACCAGCCCCAGATCGAGCGCGATGAAATAGAACGACGAGCCGATCCAGGCGATCGCGGTGACGACGTGGAACCAGCGGGCGGCAAAGGCCAACCATTCCCACGCTATGGCGTATTCGTACATCGAGGTCCCCTGTACTTCCTCCGATTCAGTACTGTGCAAAAAGTTGAACCCGGAGGAAAGGGGAAACACGTTATTCCGACATCTTCCCCAGGATGATGAAGGTGCGGTCGTCCCTTTGGATTTTACCGAAAACGGCTGCAGCGGCATCGACGCGGGATGCTGGTGCGAATTGCCCGGGCAGTTCCGGCAGGCGATCATCCGGCCCGATCGTCAGCCAGTCCAGCGTGGCACTGCGCCTGAAGTGCAATACTTCCACATCGCTGGCGCGCACAAGAACGAGTGCCCAGTCACCTTCACCACCTTGATACCGGATTTGCGACAGATGCGCGTTCACTCGCTCGCTCACCGCTAGGTTCTTGTCCAGCCTTTCCTGATATGGTCCGAGGCTGCACAAGGTGTCGAAATGCCTGTCGATCAGAGAGCGAGCTGGCCGCAGGTCCCCCGGCTTCAGACGGCCGAAATCGACCTGGGGCGCATAGCAGCCAGCCAGTAGAGCCAGGGCAGCTGGCGTCATTGCGACGATCTCAAGCTTGCGAACATAGATGGTCAGCCTCTCCTTACCGGCCCTCGCAACCCAGTTCAATGGATTGGCGTAGTTCTGCAGGTTGTATTTTTATTCCCCTTGCAATTACGCGAAATATTACTCATTCAAAATTTAGCAAGTATTGAAATACGAAGACTCGGTTACACTTTTCTTTGAGGCCGCCGGATGAGGTCGAACCCGCATCGCTACGGCGATGCATTCATCGACGGAGAAGATGCCGATGCGCAGCATTCTTGTGTTTTTGATGATTGCCTTTGCATCAGGTGTCCATGCCCATGACGCGCCATCGGGCTGGACCTACGAGCCCTTCTGCTGCAACGGCGACGAAGAGACCGGCGATTGCCAGATGATTCCTCCAAAGACCGTCGTGATTACACCACACGGATACCGTGTCACGTTGCTGCCTGGGGATCATCGCCTTGTCACCCACGCCCATGTCTTTGTTCTGCCGATGACCCGGGCGATGAAATCGGGTGACGGCGATTACCACCTGTGCCTCTTCCCCAATGAAGACACACCACGTTGCTTCTATGCGCCGGAGATGGGGTACTGAAGCCCGGCAGGGTCGCTTCGGTTGATCTCCTCGAGGATCCAGTTTCGGAACGCCTTTATTTTCGGGACGTTGCGGCGACCTTCGGCATACACCAGCCAGTATCCGCGGCCGTCGTTGCAGGTCATCTCGAACGGCTGAAAAAGTCGTCCCTGCGCTATCTCGTCGCCGTAGAAGGCAGGGGTGAGAATCGCGACCCCTTGGCCAGCCATTGCCGCGCTCGCTTCGAAGGTCTGTGAACCATACTGGCTGCGCGGTCGCGCCTCCAGTCCAAGATCCTGGAGACCGGCTGCTGCGAACCATTGTTGCCACCATGGGTCGGTCGCGCCAATGATGGGCAGCTTCAGCAGATCTTCCGGCCGCCGAATGCCGCCGACGCTTTCGGCAAGCTTAGGGCTCAGCATAGGCGTGAAATCGGTCTCCATCAGCCTATCGGCCAACAGGCCGCGCCAGTTGCCGGTGCCTGAGCGGATCGCGACATCGACGGATTCCCTGGTGAAGTCCACGAGCGTCTCCGACGTCGACAGCCGTACTGCAATGGCCGGATGCGCGAGCTGGAAAGAGCCAAGACGGCGCGCCAGCCAGTGCGACGCATAGGTCGCGATGGTGTTGATCAGCAATGTCGACTGGATCTCGCCTCGTCCTTCCGCCATCGCCTCGTTCAGCAGCGAAAAAGCGTCCGTCACCTTGGGCTGCATTCGCGCACCGGCGTCGGTGAGTTCGATCCGGCGCGGGCGGCGGAGGAACAGAAGTTCACCGATATTCTCTTCCAGCAGTTTTACCTGATAGCTGACTGCCGTCTGCGTCATGCCGAGTTCTTCGCCGGCCTTGGTGAAACTGCCGAGCCGGGCAACGGCCTCGAAGACGCGCAACGCATTCAGCGGAAACTGCTTCGATAGCTTCATGGATAAGTTCTCTATGGATAAGTGTTCTTGATGCATGCAGACGGTTGTTCGATTGGAATTGCAGCATTTTCCGTCGCAAACTGCAAGTCAACACATAAACTCATTGAGGTGACGTGATGGACAGCACCCATATTGAACGACTGCAACGGAGTACTGTTTCCGGCCTATCCCAATGGCTTTCGACTATGGGCCGAAGGCTGGCGTGGCGCCTTGCACGATCGGAGCGTCTGGATCTCGAAGGCATGCCCGATCGCGTCAAGCGGGATCTTGGCTTCATGGACGGGCGCGACCCGCGCTATGATGCGGAACTGCGGCGGTAGGCGGCGAGAGCGGTGAGAATCTCGGCAGCGGTCATCGCGGCGATCACTTCCGGCCGCTTGTCACGCACCGCCGAGCCGCCGATCGGCAATGTCAGCCGATCCACCCATGCCCTTTCGCCCGTCCCTTCGCGCACCAGCCAGCGTGCGAAGGTGGCTCGCTTGGTGGCTGAGCCTATCATGCCGGTGTAGGCTAGGTCGGTGCGGGCGAGCGCCTCGCGGGCGATCAGGAAATCTAGCGCATGGTCGTGAGTGAGGATCACCACGGCCGCGCCGGCGGGCATACCCTTCACCAATGCTTCCGGCATCGGGGTCAGACGGGTTGCCGTCTCCGTCGGCAGGTTCGCGAGTTCCTCCTGGCGGGTTTCAATTACCGTGACCGCAACCGGCAGAGGCGCGAGCGCGGCCGCCAGCGCGCGACCAACATGCCCCGCGCCGAATAGATACACTTCCGGCTGACTTTCGGCCTCACTGCTCCGTTTCCGCTCCAGTTCGGCGATAACCGCGGCGTTCACACGCCGAAAGCGCAACTGCGTGCGTCCGCCACAGCATTGGCCTATCTCGGGACCAAGCGGAATGTCCATCATTTCGCTGCCGCCGGAACCGTCTAGCAGCTGTCGTGCGTTCGCGATCGCCAGAAATTCGAACTGCCCGCCGCCGATCGTGCCCCACAGGGAGCGTTCGGATACGAACATGAACGTTCCGGCCTCGCGCGGGGTTGAGCCTTGCGTGCTGATGATCTCGATGAGGGTTGTGGCGGCATGCGTCGCCAGGAAGGAGCGGAAATCCCCTTTGGGAACAAAACCGGACGGGACTTCGCGCCGCGTCATGGCTAAACCGTCTTCATCCGCTCGACCGCCATCAACACGCGTTCCGGCGTCGCAGGCGCGTCGAGCTGCGGGCAAACCTTGTAGTTGGCGACGCTGGCGACGGCCATCGAGAGCGCCTCGAGCACCGAGATCGCCAGCATCAGGGGCGGTTCGCCAACGGCCTTGGAGCGGCCGATGGTGGCCTCGGCGTTTTCCGACCATTCAGCGAGGCGAACGTTGAAGATCTTCGGGCGGTCGGAGGCAAGCGGAATCTTGTAGGTCGATGGCGCGTGGGTGCGCAGCCGGCCCTTTGCATCCCACCAGAGTTCTTCCGTGGTCAGCCAACCCATACCCTGGACGAAGGCGCCCTCAACCTGGCCGATGTCGATTGCCGGGTTCAGCGAGCGGCCCACGTCGTGAAGGATGTCGGTGCGGTCGATCAGGTATTCGCCGGTCAGCGTGTCGATCGAGACCTCGGTGCAGGATGCACCGTAGGAATAATAGTAGAACGGCGTTCCACGGCCGGCGGCGCGGTCCCAATGGATTTTCGGCGTCTTGTAGAATCCTGCGGCGGAAAGCTGGACGCGTGCGAAATAGGCCTGCTTGATGAAATCCGGGAACTGCAGCTCCTTGTCGCCGATGCGTACGCGGTTCGGCAGAAAGACGACGTCAGTCGCCGGCACGTGCCACTTCTCCGCGGCGAAGGCGACGAGCCGTTCCTTGATCTGGCGGGCGGCATCGTAGGCCGCCATGCCGTTCAGGTCCGAGCCGGAGGAGGCGGCCGTTGCCGAGGTGTTCGGCACCTTGCCGGTCGTCGTGGCAGTGATTTTCACATGTTCGATATCGACCTGGAAACTGTCTGCAAGAACCTGCGCGACCTTGGTGTAGAGGCCCTGGCCCATCTCGGTGCCGCCATGGTTCAGGTGGATCGAGCCGTCGCTGTAGACGTGGACGAGGGCGCCTGCCTGGTTGAAGGCCGTCATGGTGAAGGAGATGCCGAACTTGACCGGCGTCAGGGCGATGCCCTTGCGGATGTAACGGTTGTTGCGGTTGAACTCGATGATGGCGTTGCGGCGCGCCTGGTAACCGG
Source organism: Rhizobium sp. Root1220 (assembly GCF_001426265.1). Lineage (GTDB taxonomy): Bacteria > Pseudomonadota > Alphaproteobacteria > Rhizobiales > Rhizobiaceae > Rhizobium. The sequence continues at coordinate 254,005 of NZ_LMDG01000036.1, read as the reverse complement.
CGCTTTCCTCCAACTCGCCGACGATGCGCTCCAGAATGCTGTCCTCGACCTCCTGGTGATAGGGGGTGAGGGTGCGGCCGGATCCCGGCTGACCGTAGAAGTTCAGCTTGCGGACCTCGAGCGGATCCTTGCCGACGGCATAGGCGATCTCCTCGATGAAGCGTTCCGCTCCGACCATGCCCTGAGGCCCGCCAAATCCACGGAAGGCGGTGTTGGAGACGGTGTGGGTCTTCAGCGGCTTCGATGTCAGGTGAACATGTGGGTAGAAGTAACTGGAATCCGCATGAAAAAGCGCGCGGTCGGTCACCGGGCCGGAGAGGTCGGAAGAAAAGCCGCAGCGCGCCGCATAGGTGGCGTCAACGGCGTGGATGCGGCCTTCGTCGTCGAAACCGAGGTCGTAGTCGACCAGGAAGTCGTGGCGCTTGCCGGTTGCCGCCATGTCCTCGTCGCGATCGGGGCGGAACTTGATGGCGCGTTTCAGCTTCTTGGCGGCGATGGCGGCGAGCGCCGCGAACTGGTTGCCTTGCGTCTCCTTGCCACCGAAGCCGCCGCCCATGCGGCGTACGTTGACAGTCACCGCGTTCGACGGGATGTTCAACACATGCCCGACGATGTGCTGGATCTCGCTCGGGTGCTGCGTCGACGACCAGACGGTGACCTCGTCGTCCTCGCCTGGGATCGCCATGGCGATGTGGCTTTCGAGGTAGAAATGCTCCTGGCCGCCGATGCGCATCTGGCCCTTCAACCGGCGTGGTGCGTTGTCCAGCTCGGTTTTGGCTTCACCGCGCTTCAGGGTCATCGGCGTGATGACCAGCGGGCTGCCGTTTTCCAGCGCGCCGTCGATGTCGCTCCAGTGAGGCAGGTCGCGATATTCGATCTTTGCCTTGCGTGCGGCGCGGCGTGCGATGTCGCGGGTTTCGGCGATGACGGCGAAGATCGGCTGGTTGTGGAATTCGACCTTGGTTTCGGCCAGCAGCGGTTCGTCGTGGCTGCCGTTGGAACTGACGTCGTTGACGCCGGGCACGTCCTTGCCGGTGAAAACCCAGACGACGCCGGGCGTGGCCGCGACCTCGGAAAGGTCCATGCCGAGGATGTCGGCATGGGCGCGATCAGACAGGCCGAGCGCACCATGCAGCAAGTCCGCCGGCTCCGGCAGGTCATCGATGTAATCCGCCGCTCCCGTGACGTGCTTGTGTGCCGAATCGTGGCGCAGCGAACCGTGCATGGCGCCTGAGACAACGAATTGCGGATCGGGGAGAGTAGACTTGTCCATCTAGGCCACCTCCTCGAAACGCCTGAGTTCGGCGGGTGTGCCACAGGTCTCCAGATAGAAACGCGTGAGCAGGTTCTTCGCGGTCAACTGCCGGTATTCGGCGGTCGCGCGCCAGTCGCTGAGTGGCTGGTAGTCGGAATCAAAATCGGCGCGGGCTGCTTCAACGGTGGCTTCGGTCCAGGGGCGGCCTATCAGTTCGTTCTCCACGGCGCGCGCGCGCTTTGGTATCCCAGCCATGCCGCCGAAGGCGATGCGGATGTCGTTGACGTCACCTTCGCCGTCCAGCGTCAAGTAGAACGCGCCCAGGACGGCGGTTATATCCTCGTCGCGGCGCTTGGTGATCTTGTAGACCGCGTAATGCGTGTCTTCGGCCGGATAGGGTACGAAGATGCTTTCGACGAATTCGCCGGGACGACGGTCCTGCTTGCCATAATCGATGAAGAAGTCCTCGAGCCGCAGCACGCGGGTGCCGGAAGCCGAGCGCAGTCTGACGGTGGCGCCGAGCGCGATCAGCGGCGGCGGGCTGTCGCCGATCGGCGAGCCGTTGGCGATGTTGCCGCCAATCGTGCCCATGTTGCGCACCTGATCGCCGCCGATGCGGTCGATCAACCGTCCAAGTGTCGGCACCTTCTGAGCGATCGTTTCGAAGGCGTGCGTGTAGGTGACGCCGGCGCCGATGGCAAAGCCGCCTTCGCCGGCGGTGATCGCCTGCAGTTCCGAAAGGTGGTTGATGAAGACGACAGGATTCAGCGCCCGCATCTGCTTGGTTACCCAAAGGCCGACATCGGTCGATCCGGCAACAACGGTGGCGTCGGGTTCGTCCGCCAGGATCTGCGCCAACGCCTCCTCCGAGTTCGGAACGATCAACCGTTCGTCGGCGGTGGTGATCGCGATGGTTTGGTCCGGCTGCATTGCCCAGAGCCTGGCGACGATATCGGATCGGGTTCGTTGCAGCGGGTCGAACAATGCGCTCGGGCGGGTTTGGCTCACCTGTTCGGCGGCCTTGACGATTGGCTCGTAGCCCGTGCAACGACAGAGATTGCCTTGCAAGGCCTTTTCAATATCGGCCCGGCTGGGCTTCTCGTTGGAAAGCCAGAGGCCGTACATCGACATGACGAAGCCCGGCGTGCAAAAGCCGCATTGCGAGCCATGGCAATCGACCATCGCCTGCTGCACGGGATGCAGCGTTCCATCCTTGGCGGCGAGGTGCTCGACGGTGACGACATGCGTGGCCGTAAGCGAGCCCATGAACCGAATGCAAGCATTGACCGATTCATAGTGAAGCTTGCCGTCGATCAGGCGACCGACGAGGACCGTGCAGGCGCCGCAGTCTCCTTCCGCACATCCTTCCTTGGTGCCCGTCAGCCGGCGCTTCAACCGCAGGAAATCGAGAAGCGTATCGGTTGGCCGGACATCTCTCAGCGAAATGTCCTCACCATTCAGAATGAACCGGATGCTATCGTTCATGTCGTGCCTTGTTTTTATGTTTATTCAGAATGGTTATGCCGCCGTCCAGCCACCGTCAATCGAGATATGGGTACCGGTGACCTGACGGGCTTCGTCGCTTGCCAGATAGAGAGCCAGCGCGCCAATCTCTTCTGCCTTGACGAACTCATGCGTCGGCTGTGCCCTCAGGATCACCTCGGTCTTGACCTGTTCCTCGGTCATGCCGCGAGCCTTGGCCGTATCCGGTATCTGCTTCTCGACCAGTGGTGTCAGCACGTAGCCGGGGCAGATCGCATTCACCGTGACACCGAATTCGGCGAGTTCCAGCGCTGCCGTCTTCGTTAGGCCCAGTATACCATGCTTCGCCGCCACATAGGCGGATTTGAACGGCGAGGCCACCAAGCCATGCGCCGATGCGATGTTGATGATGCGGCCCTGCTTCCTTGCCTTCATCAGTGGTATCGATGCGCGCATGGTATGAAACGAGCTGGACAGATTGATGGCAATGATCTGGTCCCACTTGTCGATCGGGAAGTCCTCGATCTTTTCGACATGCTGGATGCCGGCATTGTTGACCAGAACATCCACCGAACCGAAAGTCTTGGCTGCGGTTTCGATCAGGTCGGCGATCTCGCGGGGCCTGGTCATGTCGGCCGGATGATAGATCGCCCTGGATTTGGAAACTGATTCAAGTCGTTCGGTTATCGCCTTGATTTCGTCAGGCTTTCCGAAGCCGTTGATAACGACGTTGTCGCCCTTGCCCGCAAACGCCGTCGCGATCGCAAGACCAATGCCGCTGGTGGATCCGGTGACGACGACTGTTCTGTTCATGCTTTTCCCTGCACTCCGTTCGCGAATGAGGTTATGCGCAAAGCGGCGGCGCTGGCAATTGAGCCCCGGGTAAATCTCTTGTGTCCAAACAGGCACGCAGCGCTTTCCTCACCCGACGTGCTGTCCTATTGATTTGATGCGACATTCACGATGCGCATGGGAGGACTGGCATGGGCGGATATGTTCTGGCGATCGACCAGGGGACGACATCTACGCGGGCGATCGTATTCGACGGCGAGATGAAGATCGCCGGCGCGGGACAGAAGGAATTCACCCAGATCTATCCGCGCTCCGGCTGGGTCGAGCACGATCCGGAAGAAATCTGGGATTCCGTCGTGTCCACCATCAAGATGGCAATTCGCGAAGCGAAGATCAAAGCCAGCGATATCGCGGCGCTCGGCATCACCAACCAGCGAGAGACGGTTGTCGTGTGGGAACGCGAGAGCGGGCGGCCAATCCACAATGCCATCGTCTGGCAGGACCGCCGCACGGCAAGCTATTGCGACAAGCTGAAGAAGCAGGATCTCGAAAAGACCTTCACCAAGAAGACCGGCTTGCTGCTCGATCCCTATTTCTCCGGCACCAAGCTTTCCTGGATGCTCGCCAACGTGAAGGGCGCCCGCGCGCGCGCCGCCAAGGGTGAACTGTGCTTCGGAACGATCGATACGTTCCTGATCTGGCGGCTGACCGGCGGAAAGAGCTTTGCAACGGACGCGACCAACGCCTCGCGCACGCTGATGTACAACATTGCCGATAACAGCTGGGACAAGGACCTGCTCGACATCCTGCGCGTTCCTGCTGCCATGCTGCCCGTGGTGAAGGACTGTGCCGACGATTTCGGCGTGACGGATGCCGGTATTCTCGGCGCGGCGATCCCGATCCTGGGGGTTGCCGGCGACCAGCATGCGGCGACGATCGGGCAGGCCTGCTTCGAACCGGGCATGATGAAATCGACCTATGGCACCGGCTGCTTCGCCCTGCTGAACACCGGCAGCGATATCGTCCGTTCGAAGAACCGGTTGCTGACGACCATCGCCTACCGCCTGAACGGCGAGACGACGTATGCGCTGGAGGGTTCGATATTCATCGCCGGTGCCGCGGTGCAGTGGCTGCGCGATGGCCTCGGCATCATCGACAGCGCCTCGCGCACAGGCGAACTCGCCGATCAGGCCGATCCGACGCAGGAAGTCTATCTCGTTCCCGCTTTTACGGGTCTCGGCGCGCCGCACTGGGATGCCAATGCCCGCGGGGCGATTTTCGGGCTGACGCGCAACAGCGGTCCGCGCGAATTTGCCCGCGCGGCACTGGAGGCTGTCTGCTACCAGTCCCGCGACCTGCTCGACGCCATGCACAAGGATTGGAAGGGCGCGGTGGATAGCACCGTCCTGCGCGTCGATGGCGGCATGGTCGCCTCCGATTGGACGATGCAGCGGCTTGCCGACATTCTCGACGCGCCCGTCGACCGGCCGGTGATCCTGGAGACCACGGCGCTCGGCGCGGCATGGCTTGCGGGGAGCAAAGCAGGGGTGTGGCCGGATCGCGCGAGCTTTGCAAAGCAGTGGAAGCGCGACCGCCGCTTCGAGCCTGATATGGACGAGAAGATCCGTGCGGCGAAGCTCAAGGGCTGGAAGAATGCGGTGAAGCGGACGCTGAGTGAGGCCTAGCGCTTCTCTTAAGGAAAACACGAGGACCACGCCATGGTTGCCATGACGGTTGAGTTGCGGAATGTCGAAGGCACGCAGGCGTCGATGGGCTGGGCGGGCGGGCATACCATCGTTGTCGACCGCCCGGAGGGAAAGGCGGGAGGGCAGGGGCTTGGCTTCAACGGCGGCCAGCTTCTGGCTCTCTCGCTTGGCGGCTGCTTCTGCAACGATCTGCGCTACACGGCCGAAGAGATGGGAATTGTACTCGGCAAGATCGCTGTATGCGTGACAGTCGAACTCGGAGGCAGTCCCTTGCTCGCCACATCGATGATTATGAGGGTGACGTGCGCCAAGGCAGATGGATCAGGCGCGCTCGACGTGATCGAGCGGGCCAAAGCGAGTTGCATGGTCAGCAACTCGTTGCGACGCGGTATTCCTGTGACCATCGAGCATGCCGGCTAGCCGCATTGCCCATGCCGGCTGGCACCTGCATTATTTCTTCAGCCAGGGTGTCGCGGTGCTCCAGAAGATCGCGTCGGCTCCGAGATAATCATCGGCGAAGGCCGTGAATTCCGCCCTGGTGAACGGCTTCTTCGTTTTCGGGTTCTTGTAGGTCAGGGTCGGCTCCTGCACCGCGAGGCCAACGAAGGCGAGCTTGCCCTTGTATTTGTTGAAAAAGGGGTAGGAGTTTTTCATCTGGCCCTTGCGATAAGGCACGATGTCGGGGCCGCCGAGGCCTATATTGTTCTTCGCCGCGAAGTCGAAGAGCCGTCCCATGTAGTTGTGGTCGTTCTCCCATTCGCAGGGCCAGAAATTGACGTATTGCACGACCTTGCTCTTGGAGAAGGCCTTGCGGGCGAAGGCGAGGTTCTCCATCTCGCCTTCGAAATAGGCGTCGCAGGTATAGCCTTCCGGTACGTGCTTCGGGTCGAGATCGATTGCCGTTTCCGGAAGGTTGACGCCGTAGACCTCGCCGTCGAACTTCCCGGCAAGCGCCTTGAGCAGGGCCTGGTAGCGTTCGCGCACCGCCGGCTTCCATTGCTGTGCCACCCAGCCGGAGCCTACGGGCTTGTTTTCACCGGGATTGTCGAACTGAGGGCTGATGCCGCCGCCATATTGCGGATCGGCCATGAGGTAGTCGGGAACGTTCCTCGCCTGTGGATCGAAGAAACGGTCCTGGATCTGAATGAAAAGCTTCTTGTTCAGGCTCTTGACGATGGCGAGGTCCGCTTCGATGGCGGAGAAGTCGTACTGTCCCTTGCCGGTCTCCAGCTTCCGCCAGTTGTAGACGATCTGGACGCCTGCGATATCGGGGCGGCCAACGAGCTTGCTCGCCGCTTCGAGATCGCCGGAGCTTGTATAGATGAAGTTTTGCGGGGCGGATGCGGCGAGGGCGGTATCGCAGGCGCCGATCAGCAGGGCGCAGGCGGCAATCAGGCTGAGATGCGTCTTCATTATTGTCCCGAGTTGTTTTCCGAGATGCGGCGTGCCGATGACCATCGGCTGGCCAAGCAATCTGCGGCAAAGCAGGCAGCATGATGGCGTTGCGGATGGCACTGCGGGGCTGTTGCTTGACGTACCCGCGCCTCGGTAGCAATTCGCGAGATTGTCCAGTTGAGATTGCAGCTCGAAGATGATCCTATCGCGCTGCGTGTAGCTGAGTCCCGCCTCCTTCCCTCTGGACCTGAGCGAGCCATGTCTATTTCAGATGCGATATACCGCCCCTTCGAAACACTGATCCGGCCACTCGACATTCCCTACCGACCACTGCCCACAAAGGGCCCGGTATCGGTTCTCCTGCATTTCGTATCGATGTTTCGCGGCGTGCTGATTGTCCTGGCGCTCTCCTCGATGGCGATCGAGGCCATCAATCTGACGATCGTCTGGGGGCTTTCGGTCATTGTCGACGGCGTGACGACGCAAGGCGCGCACGCCTTCCTGCTAGCAGATTGGCCACTGCTCGCTTTCCTCGGCCTGCTGATTTTTCCCGTCATGCCGGTTGCCTCGTTCCTCACGAACACCCTCACGTCGCATACGCTCAATGTCGGCATGCCGGCCGCCATCCAGTGGCAGGGCCACAAGGCGGTGGAGCGGCAGGACCTGGCTTTCTTTCATGATCTTTTTGCCGGACAGGTCGCCTCGCGCCTGTCGCAGGTGGCGTCCGCCGTCCAGCAGCAGATCATCGCGGCATTTCAATCCATCCCGCGCTTCATTCTGCAGATGGTTGGCTCCCTGGTACTGATGAGCGCGTTGTCCTGGCAACTCGCTTTGCCGGTCCTGATCTGGATCGCGCTCAATGTCGTGCTGGCGGTGAAGCTCGCACCGACCTTTGCCGAACGGTCGCGCCGTACCGCCAAGCAGAGAAGCCTCGTCGCAGGCGCCATCAATGACCTCTACAGCAACATGCAGATGATCAAGCAGTTCGCTGCCGAGGACAGCGAGGCCGGCGCTATCCGCGGCATCCTGCAGAAGGCAGTCAGGACGCAGCATAGCGAGCAGCGCATCTACCGGACCTCGGAGCTGATCGTTGTTGTGCTCAACATGGTGCTCTGGCTGGCCATACTTACGATCGGATTCTCCGGGCTCCTCAAGGGCTTTCTTACGGTCGGGGATTTCGTCGCGGCGGTCTACATCCTTCACCGGCTGTCGGGGCAGACTTTCACATTCTTGCAGATGGGCCAGCAGATCTTCCAGGCGATAGGCACCATCAAGGATGCCATGCCGGTGATGACGACGCCGCCCACAATCATCGACCGGCCTGGCGCGGATGAACTGATCGTCAGCCGTGGGCAGATTCGCTTCGAAAATGTCCGCTTCGCCTACAAGACCGGCAAGTCGGTGATCGACGAGCTGTCGTTGACGGTCCAGCCCGGCGAGAAGGTTGGTCTGGTCGGGCTATCGGGAGCCGGCAAGACCACGCTGATCAGCTTGCTGCTGCGCTTCTACGATATTCGCGACGGCGGAATCCTGATCGACGGGCGGGACATCCGCACGGTCACGCAGGCGAGCCTTCGCCGCAGCGTCGGGGTCATTACGCAGGATGTCGCACTGCTGCACCGTTCCGTCGGCGACAATATCCGTTACGGCAGGCCCGATGCGACGCAGGACGACATCGAACAGGCGGCGAAGACGGCACGGGCCGATGCCTTCATCGCCGATCTTGCAGATGCCGAAGGCCGCAAAGGCTATGGCGCTTTCGTCGGTGACCGGGGCATCAAGCTCTCCGGCGGCCAGCGCCAGCGTGTCGCCATCGCGCGCGTATTGTTGAAGGACGCGCCAATCCTTGTGCTCGATGAGGCGACCGCCGCGCTGGACAGCGAATCCGAGGCCGCTATTCAGGAAAAACTGAACGTCGTGATGAACGGAAAGACGGTCATTGCCATCGCGCACCGGCTCTCAACGATTGCGAGGATGGATCGGATTGTCGTGCTGGACCGGGGGCGCATCGTGGAAGAAGGCACACCGGATGAACTGGTGGAACGGGATGGCCTATTTGCCCGGCTGTGGAAACGTCAGATCGGCGGCTTTATTCCGGAGGAAATCGATTAGGCTAGGTATGACCAGCCGTTGACCAATAGGGCACAGTCGGGTCGAGGCCCCCATCTGTCTCGCTTGCATACGTGGAAGTCGTCCGTCAGTGGAACGGCCGCACCTCGACCGGCGCCCTACAAGCGACCACGGCTTTGCGTCCCCACGCCAGTGCCTCGTCCATGTCGGCGGCTTCCAGCACCCAGAAGCCGCCTACATGCTCCTTTGTCTCGAGGTATGGCCCATCGGTGACGAGCGTCTCACCATCGGATCCACCCCGAATCGAGATCGCCCTGCTTGCCGGGTGCAGGCCGCCAACGAAAATCCGGACACCGGCAGCTTTCATCTCGTCATTGAGTGCGTCGATATCGCGGGACATCGCCTCGTCCTCCGCGATGGAAGGGTCGTAGTCGTCGGCGTGGTGAATGGCGACCAGATATTGCGTCATGAATCCTCCTGCAACCGTCTTCAGCCGGGCCTGTCGCCCTGCCTTCATTATATGACGAACAGCCGGACGGTAATTCGACAAGCGTCGATCAAATTCTGTCGACACCCCTCGCGTTGCCGTTCATCGCGACAGGTTCTCCCTACGAACCGGGCAGAGGCAATACTTGCCAGCCAGCAGGGTACATCTCCTTCATTACGTTTCAATTTTTTGCTGCGCGCTGTCGGCAGCCGGGTTACTCCTTCGTCATTCAGGAAGAGGAACAAGACATGCTTTATGCAATCCTATGCTACGCCAATGAAGAGACGGTTTTCTCCTGGACAAGGGAGGAGGAAGACGCCGTGATGGCGAAGCTTCGTGCGGTGCAGGCGCCACTGGCCGAACGCGGCAAGCTCGGGCCGGTGGGCCGGCTGATGCCGACGACGGCAGCGACGACCGTGCGCAAGGGAAAGGAGGAGCCGCTGGTGCTCGACGGTCCTTTTGCGGAAACCAAGGAAGCGCTTCTCGGCTTCTATGTGGTCGATTTCGATACGCTGGAGGAAGCAGTCGCCTTCTCCAAGGAACTGTCTGCGGTTAATCCTGGCTCGACGTCCTATGAGATCCGGCCGTTCTACGTCTTCCATGGACCGGACAGGTTCGACGGCAATGGCGGGGCGACATGACGGATATTGCCTGGATCGACGTAACGCTTTCCTCGGCCCGCCCGAAGGCGCTTGGCGCGCTGCTCCGCTATTTTCGCGATCTCGATATCGCCGAAGAGGCCTTCCAGGAGGCCTGCCTGCGCGCCATCCGCACATGGCCGGACAAGGGGCCGCCGCGCGATCCGACGGCATGGCTCATCTTCGTCGGCCGCAACAGCGGCATCGATGTCGTACGCAAGCGCTCGAAGACCCAGGCACTTCCGGACGAGGACCTGATCTCCGATACGGGCGATGCCGAGGCCGATATCGCCGAGCGGCTCGACGTTTCCAACTATCGCGACGATATTCTGCGGCTGTTGTTCATTTGCTGCCATCCGGACCTGCCGGCGACGCAGCAGATCGCCCTGGCGCTGCGTATCGTCTCCGGACTTTCGGTGCAGCAGATCGCCCGCGCTTTTCTGGTCGGCGAGAGCGCCATGGAGCAGCGCATCACCCGCGCCAAGGCGCGTGTCGCCAAGGCCGGCATGCCGTTCGAGACGCCCGATGCGCGGGAACGGGCGGAGCGGCTCTCGATCGTCGGCACGATGATCTATCTCGTCTTCAACGAAGGCTACAGCCAGGCGGATCCGAAGCATGATGCCTGCGCTTTTAGCGACGAGGCGATCCGCCTGGGCCGTCTGCTGCTGCGCATCTTCCCGTCTGAACCGGAGCTCATGGGACTGCTGGCGCTGATGCTGCTGCAGATTTCCAGGCGCGAGGCGCGCTTCAATGGCGAGAACGATATCGTGCTGCTGGCGGATCAGGATCGGTCGCGCTGGAACCGGGAACTCATCAACGAGGCGCTGGCGTTGCTCGACAAGGCGATCCGCCATCGCCAGCCCGGGCCGTACCAGTTTCAGGCGGCAATCGCGGCGCTGCATTCGCGCGCCAAGCGGGCCGAGGACACCGACTGGGAGGAGATCGAACTGCTCTATCGCGCATTGGAGCGCATCCAGCCGTCGCCTGTCATCACGCTCAACAGGGCGGTTGCGGTCGCGAAGCTTAGGGGGCCGGAGGAGGCACTGAATCTCGTCGAGACGCTCGGCGAGAGGCTGGACGACTATTTCTATTATCATGGCCTGCGCGGGGGTCTGCTGAAGCAGCTCGGACGCGCCCGCGAGGCCCACGAGGCTTTCGATCGGGCGATTGCCCTTGCCCATTCGGCGACCGAGGCGGCTCATATCCGTTTGCAGATCGACAGCCTGCAAAACCTGCCCGAGATGCCTGCCGCAAAATAGCAGCATCGAGAATCTCGATCGATGCGTTCCAGAATTTGTATTTGCGCCCGGTCTGCTCCATCCTTATCACCAGCCATGAATTCAACGGGATGCAAGCCATGGAACTGGGCCTTTATACCTTTGCCGACGTCAACCCCAATCCGAGCCGGAGCAAGGGCGCCGAAGGCGCGGAGCGGCTGAGGCATCTGATCGAGGAGATTGAGCTAGCCGACCAGGTCGGGCTTGATGTCTTTGGTCTCGGGGAGCATCACCGTCCGGATTACGCCGCGTCTGCTCCGGCAGTCGCCCTGGCAGCGGCGGCAGTGAAGACGAGGAATATCCGGTTGACCAGCGCCGTGACGGTGCTCAGTTCCGACGATCCCGTCCGGGTGTTCCAGCAGTTCGCGACGCTGGATCTTCTCTCCGACGGTCGAGCCGAAATCATGGCCGGGCGGGGTTCCTTCATCGAGTCGTTTCCACTGTTCGGCTACAAGCTTGAAGACTACGACCAGCTCTTCGAGGAAAAGCTTGATCTGCTGATGGCGCTGCGCGATGGCGAGACGGTGACATGGTCGGGCGAGATGCGGGCTCCGATCAACGAACGCGGCGTCTATCCACGTCCGCTGCAGGATCCGTTGCCCCTGTGGATTGCCGTCGGGGGCACGCCGCAGTCGGTGGCGCGTGCCGGTGCCATGGGGCTGCCGGTGGCGCTCGCAATCATCGGCGGAGAGCCGCGCCGTTTTGCGCCGCTGTTCGATCTCTACCGCGAGGCGGCGCGACGGGCGGGGCAGGAGGCGTCGAAGCTGAAGACCAGCATCAATGTGCACGGCTTCATCGCCGATACGACGGATGCGGCTGCCGATCAGTTCTATGGTCCGCAGGCGGAAGTAATGAACCGCATCGGGCGCGAGCGCGGATGGGGGCCGACGAGCCGGGCGCATTTCGACATGTCGCGCGGTCCGAGCGGCGCGCTCTTCGTCGGCGATCCGGAACTGGTTGCGGAAAAGATCATTGCCCATCACCAGCTTTTCAAGAACGATCGCTTCCTGTTGCAGATGGCGATCGGGCTGATGCCTCACGACCAGATCATGCGTGGCATCGAACTCTACGGTACGAAAGTGGCGCCGATCGTCAGAAAAGCATTGACTGAAAGCGGCGGAGGGGCGAAAGCCACCGCCTAAAGCAAGAGCATGATGCCTTAAAGGATAAGTTGGAATTCCATCGACGTCATGCTCTCATTTTCAATGAGAGCCGGCCCACCGGCCGCGGAGGCCGCGAGCGGATTCATGATCATCGAAAGCGAAGACGAACTCCTCAAGCTGAAGGAAATCGGCCGCATCTGCGCCAATGCCCTGCAGGTGATGGCATCCGCGCTTGAGCCGGGGATCACGACGCTCGAACTCGATGAAATCGGCCGGAAGGTGCTGGATGATGCGGGGGCGCGCTCGGCGCCGGAGTTCTGCTACCAGTTTCCGGGTGCCACCTGCATCAGCGTCAACGAGGAAATTGCCCATGGCATTCCTGGCCCGCGGGTGATCCGTCCCGGCGACCTCGTCAATATCGATGTCTCGGCGGAGAAGGACGGATTCTTTTCCGACACCGGTGCGTCGTTCACGGTTCCACCCTTCAAGCCGAAGCTTGAGAAGCTCTGCCGCGATGGCAAGAGGGCGCTCTGGGTAGGGCTCAACCAGGTGAAGGCGGGCGAACCGCTTGCCAAGATCGGGCAGGCTGTCGGTGCCTTCGCGGTCAAGAACCGCTATACGCTTGTGGCCAATCTCGCCAGCCACGGCGTCGGCCGCTCTCTGCACGAGGAGCCGGCCGAACTGTCGACCTGGCCGGACCCGTCCGAGAAGCGGATGATGACCGAAGGTCTCGTCTTCACCGTCGAACCGTTTCTTTCTCTCGGCGCGACCTGGGCGGAAGGCGGTGATGATGCCTGGACGCTTTATGCCGATCCGCAGGCTCCGACCGTGCAATATGAACACACGGTCGTTGCCACGCGCAATGGTCCACTGATCCTGACGCTCGCGGACGGGGTCGCCTGATTGTTACTCGCCAGAGCGGTTGCCGCCGCTGAGGATGTCAGCCGCTGCCCGCTCCAGAATGCCGGCGATGCGCCTGGCCTCGTCCTTCGACCAGGGATAGCGCAGCCGCAGGGCTGATTTCAGCAACATGCGGGCTGCGGCGACTTCGCTCTTGTCTTCCGGAAAGACGTCGTCCTCGCGCTCGCCGCCGCGACTCTCGGGATCGAATATGCGGCGAACATGCGCCATCTTCGCGCCGATTTTTTCGAGCTTTCCAAGCGTCATTTCGATCATGGACCTGTTTTCCTCCACGAGTTTGCGACCACTTTCGGTAATGCGATAGAGCTTCTTGGTGCCCTCGCTTTCAACGTCGGCAAGGCCGGTTTCCTCGAGATATGTCAGTGCCGGATAGATGACGCCGGGGCTCGGCACGTAGAAGCCGCCCGACCGCTCTTCCAACAGCTTGATCATCTCGTAGCCGTGGCGCGGCTGTTCGGCCAATAGCGCCAGGATCACCAGCTGCAAGTCGCCGGCCGCGAACTTCCGACCCATGCGGAAACCGCCACCGCCCATCATTCCACCTTTGAAACCTCTCATAGGTCACTCCTTTGATATATCGTTCACTATGTCGTAAAACATATATCGTAAGATATTAGAATTCAAGGCGGCGATGAAGATTTCCTGAATTGATCGATCGATCAGAAAATCTTGATTGTCGGCGTGATTGTGCAGCGCGATAAGCGAAGCATGTTGGTACGCAATGAGACCCTCCCCACAGACCTGTTCCGCACCGCCCTGGCTGGCGCTATCGCCATGGCCGCGGCCATGGGTTTCGGGCGGTTCTCCTACACGCCGATCCTTCCAGGCATGATGAGCGCCGTGCCGCTGTCTGCCGCCGACGCCGGGTTTATCGCTTCGGCGAACTTCGTCGGCTATCTCGCCGGGGCCGTGCTTGCCGCCTATGGCTGGGCCACCGGACGAGAGCGCAAGGTTGCACTTCTGGCGCTCTCGGCCACCGCCCTGCTGCTTGCCGCGATGGCCATGACGAATTCGGTCATGGTGTTTGCCATCATCCGCTTCCTTGCCGGCGGCGCCAGTGCCTTTGCGATGATCTTCACGTCGTCGATCGTGCTCAGCCACGGTGCAATGGCCGGCAACGACCACGTGCAGGCGGCGCACTTCGGCGGCCCGGGGGCGGGTATCGCGTTGTCTTCGGTAATGATCATGCTGATCGGCCTGGGGTATCACGGCAGCCCCGAAGCATGGCGTGCCGACTGGATCGGTGGAGCGGTCTATGCCGCGATCAGCCTCGTCGCCGTGTGGTACCTTCTGCCCGCAGGCCCGGTCACCGCGGCGCAGACAGGCGAGGAACCGGCGATTGCCTGGAACCGGCCGATGCTTCTGTTGACCGGGTCCTACGGGCTGTTCGGCTTCGGCTACGTCATCACCGCAACCTTCCTGGTGACGATCGCGCGCATGGATGCCGCCGGTCGAACGGTCGAATTCCTGTGCTGGTTCATTGCCGGTCTCACGGCGTCGGGTGCGCTCTTCCTCTGGAAGCCTTTCGTGCGACCGCTGGGGCTGGGCGGGGTCTACATTGCCGCGCTGCTGGTCGAGGCGGCCGGCGTGCTCGCCACGGTGCTCCTGCCGCGCTCGATCGCGCCGCTCATCGGTGGCGCCCTGTTCGGCGTGACATTCCTCGCGATTACCGCCTACGGGCTGCAGATCGGTCGCACGCTTGCGCCGGCAAGCCCGCGCAGGGCATTCGCGACGATGACGGCCGCCTTCGGCGTTGGCCAGATCGTCGGCCCGATCGTTGCCGGCTGGATGGCCGAGTGGACCGGGAGCTTCACCGCGCCGACCTGTGTTGCGGCGTTGGCTCTCGTGGTCTGCGCTCTCGTCGTCATGCCAGTGGTCAGGAAACCCTCCTAAGTGGTTACAATTGCGTAATTAATCGGTTACAATTGCGTAACAATCGGCTGAGCCCATTGTTACATTCGGTGAACTATCTTACTTTCCCGGGCAATCGGTCTACAGAGACTCCGAAGCCTCCAGTCCAGGAAAGCACCGTCCCCCGTGTTCCTATCCTATTTCCCGAAACCGAAACTCTTCTTCACGTCAGCCGTGGTCTGGGCGCTTCTTGCCGTTCTGCTGTGGTATTTCGGAGGCTCCAGCCTGGGTTCTGTCATCGGTTTGCCGCCGCTGCCGCAAGGGCAGGATGCACCTATCGGCGCGTCGGTGTTCTGGTCGTCGCCGTTCCTGTGGTTCTACATCTACTACGTGGTCTTCGTTGCGCTGTTCGCAGGCTTCTGGTTCACCTACAGCCCACACCGCTGGCAGATGTGGTCGGTGCTCGGATCCGCACTGATCATCTTCAATACCTATTTCTCGGTGCAGGTCAGCGTTGCAATCAATGCCTGGTACGGACCGTTCTATGACCTGATCCAGCAGGCGCTGGCAAAGACGGCGCCGGTGACGGCTGCCCAGCTGTACCTCGGCATGCTTGGCTTTGCCGGCATCGCCTTCATCGCCATTACGGTGGGCGTGCTGAACCTGTTCTTCGTCAGCCATTGGATCTTCCGCTGGCGCACGGCAATGAACGAATACTACATGACTCATTGGCCGAAGCTGCGCCACATCGAAGGCGCCTCGCAGCGTGTTCAGGAAGACACGATGCGCTTTTCGTCCACAGTGGAAAGCCTCGGTGTCAGTCTCGTCAGCTCGGTCATGACGCTGATTGCCTTTCTGCCGGTGCTGTTCAAGATCGGCGCCAACATCACGGAGCTGCCGATCATCGGCAACATCCCGCACGCGCTCGTCTGGGCGGCGATCTTCTGGTCGATCTTCGGCACGGTTTTCCTGGGGTTCGTCGGCATCAAGCTGCCGGGACTGGAATTCCGCAACCAGCGTGTCGAGGCGTCCTATCGTAAGGAACTCGTCTACGGCGAAGACCATGCGGACCGCGCCACGCCACCGACGGTGGCCGAGCTGTTCGCCAATGTGCGGCGCAACTACTTCCGCCTCTATTTCCACTACATGTACTTCAACGTCGCCCGCATCTTCTACCTGCAAGCGGACAACCTGTTCAGCCTGATCGTGCTCGTCCCCTCGATCGTCGCCGGCAAACTGACGCTCGGCCTGCTGACGCAGATCAACAACGTCTTCGATCAGGTGCGCGGATCGTTCCAGTATCTCGTCAACTCATGGACGACGATCGTCGAGTTGCTTTCGATCTACAAGCGCCTTCGCACGTTCGAATCCGCGATCGACGGCGAGCCGCTGCCCGATATCGATCAGCGCTACCTGGAGCGCGACGGTGGCATCATCCACGCCGACGGCTAGCAAGCTGGTTCGGTTTTTAGATAACAGAACGCCGCGTATCGACAGAGATGCGCGGCGTTTTCGTTTGGGCACAGCGACGCGGCGTGCGGAGCGATTGGCTCCGCAACAGCGACTTCGTAAAAGAGGGAAGGGCAGGCAGTCTGTCTGGAGGTGGTTTTGTCAGGCTATCTGCCTGCCCGATTGCTTCGGTTTCCGGCTTACCCGACCCGGCAGGAGCGTCTCCCGGATCGATCTCGCCGGTGGATCGTCGGCTCTGACAGCTTGTGATCCACCCTCGCAACCATCATCGCACGCCGGATTTCGACCCGTGGAGGTTCCGGTTCGCGACTCGGCTCCCTGTGCGATGACGTCCAGAGTATGATCGCGGCTCTGCGGGCGTGGATGAAAATGTCGAAGAGTGAGGACTAGGCCATTGGGAAGGCTGGGAGATATTGTTTTCAAAGGCGATGAGCGTCCCCGCTTGGTGCAGGGTGGGGTGACACGTGCGCCGCTCGGCTTTCGCAAAAGATGCTAGCGCAGGCTACGCCTGATCACAGCCCCGACGCCTGCGTCTGCTGCAGTTTACCGCGCGCCTTGATGACGGGGATCGCTTCCGAATAGCTGACGCAGGCGACGTCCTGACGATGGCAGACATCGCTTACCAGCCGGTCGAGGGCGCGCCAGTAGGCGCCGCCGTTCATCTCGACGAAGTGGAAGCCGAGCTGCAGCGGGATGCGGCTGCCGGCGTACTGCTTGTCGAAGGCTTCCTTGAAGGCGACGTAGGCGCGGTCCTCGAACTCCCTGGTGTCGGCCCTGTCTTCCTCGCCCTTGGAATGGCGGACGAAGAGGTTGTAGTCCATCCCGATAACAGGCTTTTCGCGCGGGCCTTCGGGGATCAGCGGCAGGCCGAAGCGGATGATGCCATTTTCCTCGACCGGCATGGCCGGTCCCTTCGTCACGAGACTAGCATCATAAGTGAAGCCGGCTTTCTTCTCCGCCGAGATCATGTCGGAGCCAGCGGTGGCCGAGAGATAGGGTGCGCGAAAGCCATGAATGCCATGGTCGACCAGATCCTGCCAGCCTTCGGGCTCCGCGAGGTCGACACCCTTCCATGCATTTCTCAGCGTGGAGTGAAACGTCGCGTATTCCCGCGACCAGTCCGCCTCGCTCCACTGGCGTCCGTCGAAGTGTCCGCAGGCATGGCTCGAGATGTCGTGGCCTTCGAGATGGGCATGCCAGATGTTGCCGAGGCGATCGCGAATCTCGTCGTCGCTCTGGGCGAAGCCGACATTGGATCTGCCCGGTTTCTGGTGCGGCGCCTGGTATGCCTTCTTGGCGGTCTGGCTCATCAGGAAGGTGCAGGAAAGGAAATAGGTGAAGTGTGCGCCATTCTTCGCGGCCATCTCCCGGCTCTTTTGCCACAGCGCGTTGTCATGCGCGCCGTCGAAGGAAATCATCACCAGCTGCTTCGGCCGGTCGGAAGCCGTGGCCGAAGCAGGTATCAGAAGTGAAACGGCGAGGGAGGCCTGGAAAAAGGAACGAAACATGGGCACCGCGACAATTTGTTTGCGGCTTTCCTGTTACAGAATTGCGGCAAAGCTGCGGTGGCGCTGGTGTTTTTGCGTGCCTGCCGTTAAGTCAGGTAACGCACAGGAGGCGCATCCATGACATTGCTTATCGTCGGCATCATCCTTTTCCTAGGGCTTCATCTGTTGCGGGTCGTCGCACCGGTCCTTCGCCGGTCCATGATCGCGAGCCTCGGGGAGAACGGCTGGAAGATCGGCTACTCCATAGCGAGCATCCTGACGCTGATCCTGTTGATCTACGGTTTCGGTCAGGCGCGGCTGGTCACCGGCGTGCTTTACAATCCGCCGGTCTGGATGGCCCACATCGCGATCACGTTGATGCTGATCGCTATGATCTGTCTTGTCGCCTCGCTTTTGCCGGCGGGGCATATCGCGGTCAAGACCAAGCATCCGATGGTGCTGTCGGTGAAGATCTGGGCGCTTTCGCACCTGCTTGCCAATGGCGAAACCTCGTCGGTCCTGCTGTTCGGTGCCTTTTTGGGCTGGGGCGTCATCCTGCGGATTTCGCTGAAACGCCGTCAACGGGCAGGTGAAGTCACGCTGCGGCCGTTCGTTTCGGCGAAGTACGATCTCTATGCCGTGATCCTCGGCGCGGTCGCCTGGGCGCTGATCACTTTCAAGCTGCACGAACTCCTGATCGGCGTTTCCCCGTTGGTCATGTAACGAATCTTTCACATCCCCCTTACAACGGCCGCAAAATGGGGTAGAAGGCCCCACAATGTGCGTGCAACCCGCATGATCAGGCATATCCGTGGCTGGAGACGAGAATGGCATTCAACGACGACAGCTTCATTCGTGAAGTCAATGAGGAACTGCGTTCCGACCAGATGAAGGGCGCGTGGCGCCGGTTCGGGCGCTACCTGATTGCGCTCGCCGTTCTGGTCGTGCTCGGCACCGTCGGCTACAAGGTTTTCGAATACTGGGACGACAACCAGTCCTCCGGCACGGGCGATCAGTTCATCGCCGCCATGAAGCTTGCCGACGCGAACAAGAGCGACGAGGCGCTTGCGGCGCTCGACAAGCTGGAGAAGGATGGCCACGGAGCCTATCCGATCCTTGCTCGCATGCGCGCCGCCAGCGTGCTGGCGCAGAAGGGCGATACGGCTGGTGCCGTGGCCGCCTTCGACGTGATCGGCAAGGATGCCGCCGCTCCGCAGGCCATTCGCGATGCCGCCAAGATGCGCGCCGGCTGGCTGCTTATCGAAAACGGCACCTATGAGCAGGTCTCGGCACAGGTCGAGGAAATGGCCGTTCCCACCAACGCCTTCCGTCACTCCGCCCGCGAAGCGCTCGGCCTTGCCGCCTACAAGGCCGGCAACATGGCGCAGGCGCGCCAGTGGTACCAGGCGATCGCCGACGATGCGCAAAGCCCGCGCAATGTTGCCAATCGCGCCCAGATGATGCTTGATATCATTACCGCATCCGGCAAGGCGCCCGCCGCACAGGGCTGAGTTTAAGGAATTTTCATGAGCTTTACGGTCGCGATCGTCGGTCGCCCGAATGTCGGCAAGTCGACGCTTTTCAACCGGTTGGTTGGGAAGAAGTTGGCGCTGGTCGATGATACGCCCGGCGTCACCCGCGACCGCCGTCCCGGCGACGCGCGGCTCATGGGTCTCCACTTCACCATCATCGATACAGCCGGCCTCGAAAAGGCGGACGCGGAAAGCCTGCAGGGCCGCATGCGCGCCCAGACGGAAGCGGCGATCGACGAAGCGGATATTTCGCTGTTCGTGGTCGATGCCAAGTTTGGCCTGACGCCCGTCGACAAGGAACTGGCGGAGATGCTTCGCCGCCGCGGCAAGCCGGTGGTGCTGGTCGCCAACAAGTCGGAAGCCAAGGGCTCCGACAGCGGTTTCTACGATGCCTACACGATCGGCCTAGGCGAGCCGGTGCCGATCTCCGCCGAACACGGGCAGGGCATGCTTGACCTGCGCGATGCCATCGTTGCCGCGATCGGTGAAGAGCGCGCCTA
This sequence comes from Rhizobium sp. Root1220, assembly GCF_001426265.1. Classification (GTDB taxonomy): domain Bacteria; phylum Pseudomonadota; class Alphaproteobacteria; order Rhizobiales; family Rhizobiaceae; genus Rhizobium. The sequence goes on along the minus strand of NZ_LMDG01000036.1, from coordinate 234,039 downwards.
CCCGAAGGAAAAGGAAGACATCGCCATCACCAATGTCGATCTTCCGCAGGAGATGGAAGAGGACGAGGATTACGAGCCCGAATACGACGACACCAAGCCGCTGCGCGTGGCGATCATCGGTCGCCCGAATGCCGGCAAGTCGACGCTGATCAATCGTTTCCTCGGTGAAGACCGTCTGCTGACGGGTCCGGAAGCGGGTATCACCCGCGACAGCATCTCTGTTGAATGGGACTGGCGCGGCCGCACCATCAAGATGTTCGACACCGCCGGCATGCGCCGCAAGGCGCGCGTGACGGAAAAGCTGGAGAAGCTTTCCGTTGCCGACTCGCTGCGCTCGATCCGCTTTGCCGAAACCGTGGTCATCGTCTTCGATGCGACCATCCCGTTCGAAAAGCAGGACCTGCAGCTGGCCGACCTGGTGATCCGCGAAGGCCGCGCCGCCGTGCTCGCCTTCAACAAGTGGGACCTGATCGAGGACCAGCAGGCGGTGCTTGCGGATCTTCGCGAAAAGACCGAGAGACTGCTGCCGCAGGCGCGTGGCATCCGCGCCGTGCCGATCTCCGGCCAGACCGGTCGCGGTCTCGACAAGCTGATGCAGGCGATCATCGACACCGACATGGTGTGGAACAAGCGCATCTCGACGTCAAAGCTCAACCGCTGGCTCGATTCGGTGACGACGCAGCATCCGCCACCGGCCGTCTCCGGCCGCCGCTTGAAGCTCAAGTACATGACGCAGGTCAAGGCGCGCCCGCCGGCCTTCATGATCTCCTGCACGCGCTCCGATTCGCTGCCGGAATCCTATACGCGCTACCTGATCAACAGCCTGCGCACGGATTTCAACCTACCGAGCGTGCCGATCCGCATCCTCTATCGCGAGAAGGAAAATCCTTACGAGTCGAAGAGCGGTGGACGCAGGCGCCCGAACAACGATCGTTGAATGAGAATGGGGTGCCGCCTGCGGGCGGTGCTTGCCGCTGGTTGCCGGGATGAGAGGTTTTCCTCTGCCGGATCCGCCAGCGTTGCAAGTCTCTCGGTCAGCCTGGCGTCAACCGCCAAAATAATAAATCGGCTCGCGCGTCAATTCTCCGTTGCCGATGTGGCCGTAGACGTCGTTTCCAAGCATCCAGTAAGTAATAGACTGCGTTTCCATGGAGAATATGTAATCTCCGGAGACCCAATGCTGCGCCTTGTTGCCTGAAATAGGATACAGGTGTTCGCCGGCCTGATACATGACCGCCTTGTGCGATCTGTAATCGTATAGATAACGTTCGCCGGCCATTTCACCTTCCGATTCTACTAGAATCAGAATCTCATGGCGGCGCCGTTATGTCTAATAGTACTATTTTAATATATCTTAATTCCGTTCGTTTCTGGTGAGGGACAGCTAGCTGGTATCGGCTGACGGTGATGTGGTCCATCCGGCAAACAGAAAAGCCAAAGCGAGTGCGTCCGCGAAGCCAACGGGTCCTTCCGTAAAGGGGCCACGGCACAAAAAGTGCAGCGGCAATGTCGAAAAGGTCCGTGGCCGAACGTCTTAGGATTGTAGCGCTGTTGACGGCCAGTCTCCGGCGCTCGCATGATCGATTGTCGGCACGGGAGGTTACGTGGCCATGAGCATGTCCTATCGTTGGGTCATTGTCGGTGTGGGTGCATTGATGACGTGTGTTGCGCTTGGCGCAATGTTCTCGCTGGCAATCTTCCAGGAGCCCATTGCGACGGCGACCGGCTGGTCGCATGTCGGCATTGCCAGCGCAATGACCCTCAATTTCATCGTCATGGGTATCGGCGGGTTCGTTTGGGGGGCCGCAAGCGACCGTTTCGGCCCGCGTATTGTCGTCCTGATCGGCTCGGTGCTTCTCGGGCTTGCACTTGTGTTGGCAAGCCGTGCCGAGACGCTTCTGCAGTTTCAGCTGACCTATGGCATCCTTGTCGGTCTGGCGGCCAGCACGTTTTTCGCGCCGATGATTGCGGCAACCACCGCCTGGTTCGATGAGAACCGCGGTCTTGCCGTGTCGCTCGTCTCCGCCGGCATGGGCGTCGCGCCGATGACGATCTCGCCGTTTGCCCGCTGGCTGATAACAGCTTACGACTGGCGCCCTGCCATGCTGATCATCGGTATCGGGGCATGGGTCCTGCTGGTGCCAGCGGCCCTGCTCGTGCGACGGCGGCCCGCCGAGACGGTTGGCGATGCGGCGGCAGACAGCCCGACGCAGAATGCGCCAACGCCCTTGTCGCAAGTGTTTCGCTCGCCGCAGTTCATCGTGTTGGGCTTGACCTTCTTTGCGTGCTGCGCGGCGCATTCAGGCCCGATCTTCCATATGGTGAACTATGCAACGATCTGCGGTGTCGCGCCGATGGCGGCGGTCAGCATCTATAGCGTCGAGGGACTGGCAGGGCTTGGCGGCCGGCTTTTCTATGGCGCGCTTTCGGACCGGATTGGCGTGAAACCGGTCCTGGTCGGTGGCCTGCTGGTGCAGGCGTTGGCACTCGCCAGCTATCTTTTCGTCAGCCAACTCGGCGAGTTCTATGCGTTGGCAGTGATTTTCGGGAGCGCCTATGGCGGTGTCATGCCGCTCTACGCGGTGCTGGCGAGAGAGTACTTCGGACCCCGCATCATCGGTACGGTGTTCGGCGCTGCCACGATGCTTTCCAGCATTGGGATGGCGTTCGGTCCGCTGATCGGCGGCTGGATCTTCGATACCTTCGCCAACTACTCCTGGCTTTTCATCGGCTCGGCGATGGTCGGTCTTGGTGCAGCGGCGATTGCACTCGCATTTCCGGCCCTGCCTCGCGAAGCGAATCGGCCGGTGCTCGGTGCATCCCCGACATAAGCTTTTATCGCAATGGCGACCGGACCGGCGTCAATCATCTCGCCGGTCCGGATGCTACTCAAGCTATGCCGCTGTCTCCGCGTCGCCGAGCTTCTTGCTCTTCGGCAGCGACTTTGCGGCAAAATTCCAGGCCTTTTTCCATTTCGGCGTAATGACGCCGTTGGCGGCGCGAATGTTCGTGATGAACTGCTGTGTCGCCGCTTCCCAGGAATATTGAACGGCAAGCTCGCGCGCTTTGTCGCGCGAGCAGGAAAGGGCATCCAGGCAAGCGGCGCGCAGGTCCGCGTTCAGTGCGCCGACCTCGCTGTCCTCGCCGATGATGTCGAGCGGACCCGTAACGGGATAGGCCGCAACGGGGACGCCCGAGGCAAGCGCCTCCAGAATGGTGTTGCCGAAGGTATCGGTCAGGGATGGGAACACAAAGACATCCGCCTGGGCGTAGATTTTTGCCAATTCCTCGCCGAACTTCAGACCGGTGAAGAGGACGTTCGGATAGCGTTTTTCGAGCTCGGCGCGGGCCGGTCCGTCGCCGACGACAACCATCGAGCCAGGCAGGTCGAGGTCCAGGAAAGCCGGCAGGTTCTTCTCCAATGCGACACGGCCGACGGTCATGAAGATCGGACGCGGCCGATCGAAGGGGGTGTCGTCAAGCGGCATCGGGTGAAACTGGTTGGCGTCGATGCCGCGGCTCCAGGGCATCAGGTTGCGGATACCTTTTTGGGAGAGTTCCTGGGCGAGGCTCGGCGTGGCAACCATGCATCCGGCGCCTGAGTTGTGGAACCACCTCACGAAGGCATAGAGCCAGTGCCTCGGGATGGGCAGTCGGGCGGCGACATACTCGGGGAAGCGGGTGTGATAGCTGGTCGAGAACGGCATGCGGTTCTTCAGGCACCAGCGCCGCGCCCTCAACCCCAAAGGGCCCTCGGTGGCGATGTGTACATAGGATGGCCTGTGTTTCTCGATTTCCGCGGCGACACTGCCGTAGCTCGCGATCGACAGACGGATTTCCGGATAGGTGGGGCACGGGATGTTCCTGAAGCCTTGCGGCGTCACCATCGCGACCTCGATCCCCATCCTTGCAAGTTCTCGGTTGGTGTTTTCGATCGAGCGCACGACGCCGTTTACCTGCGGATGCCAGGCATCGCTGACGATCACCAGCCGCTCGTGTTTGCCTGGCGGCAATGCGGCGGCATTCTCATCGTCGGGAATGTTCGGCAGACGTGGCAGCATGACCCGACTTCCATCCGCGCCGTTATCCGGAAAAAGGCGGCGCATAGCTCCGGGCGGGTGCCGGACGATCGATTCCCGCTGTCCTTTAGTCTGCGGGGCAACGATGACGGGAATATTACACTGCCTTCAGGCGTGACGGGACAACACCCGCCACGCGGCAATGACTGCGGCTTCGGAGGTTATGGCCTTTCCAAACCGAGCTTTTCCCTGGCGATCAACGCACCGTGCTCGCTGACAACGCGGGCGGCTACCCTTGCCGCGAAGCGCGCTGCCGAAGGGGCATCTGCGGTCTCCAGGTAGCGGGCGAGGAACGCGCCGTTGAAACTGTCGCCGGCGCTGGTGGTATCGATAACCTGGAGCACTTTTTCGGCCGGGACAAAGGTTTCGATACCGTCGAAGTTCAGGGTTGCACCTTCAGCGCCGTTCTTCACCAGGACGTGTGCCGCGCCGAGCGCACGATAGCGGTCGATGGTAGCTTCGATGGTAGAGTCGCCGAAATGCGCGGTTTCGTCATCGAAGCTCGGCATGACGAGGGTCGATGCGCGTGCTCCCTCGCTGATCGTCGCGTGCATCTCGTCGTAGCTAGACCAGAGACGCGGCCGGATGTTGGGATCGAAGACCACCAGCTTGCCGGCGGCCTTTGCGCGGCGGACTTCGGCAAGCAGCGTATCGGCGTGGTCGCGCGACAGAATAGCAAGCGTGATGCCGGAGAAATAGACCACGTCACTGAGCTCGATTGCCTCGCGCAGAAAATCCGGGTCGGCCGCGAGCTGGCGGGCCGCGGAACTGTCCCGCCAATAGCTGAACGATCGTTCGCCATTCTTGAGGCTGATCATGTAAAGGCCGGGAGCCTTGCCCTTGATGCGGCGGATCAGGCTGGTGCCGATGCCGGCATCCCTGAAAAAGGCGATCATCTCATCGGACATCGCATCGTCGCCCAGCGCGGTGCAATAGTCGACGGACCACTCCGACGATAGGCAGCACCGGGCATACCAGGCGGTATTCAGCGTATCGCCGGCAAAGCCTTTGCGCAAAAGGCCCGCACCGGCCTGCGAGAGCTCCACCATGCATTCACCGATTGACAGAAAACGTCCGCTCAAACCCTTGCCTCCTCTGATTTTCCGCGTTTCGCTGATACGCGCAGAGAGGAGCGGTGACAAGCGCATACGTCGCGGGGAACGGCGAGCTTGATTGTCCCAGGCCTGCGATCTGCCGGGCAAAAAGCGCCAGCGCGGTTGTCTTTTGCGATGTGCGCTTTAGTCTGACTGCGATTCAAATCGCGCGGGGAACTACAACAGATGGGATTGCAGGTGAGCGGGAATGCGGATTGGTGGCGCGGCGCCGTTATCTATCAGGTCTACCCACGGTCGTTTCAGGACACCAACGGTGACGGGCTCGGCGATCTCAGGGGGATCACCCGCAGGCTGCCGCATATCGCCAGTCTTGGCGTGGATGCAATCTGGCTGTCACCCTTCTTCAAGTCGCCGATGGCCGACATGGGCTACGACGTTTCGGACTATTGCGACGTCGACCCGATCTTCGGGACGCTTGCCGATTTCGACGAGATGATGGCGGCGGCCCACGCGCTTGGCATCAAGGTGGTCATCGACCAGGTTATTTCGCACACGGCGGATGCCCACCCCTGGTTCGTCGAGAGCCGTTCAAGCCGAACCAATCCCAAGGCCGACTGGTACGTCTGGGCGGACCCTAAGCCCGATGGCACGGCGCCGAACAACTGGCTGTCGATTTTCGGCGGGCCGGGTTGGGAATGGGACGGCGTGCGCCGGCAATACTACCAACACAATTTCCTGACCTCGCAGCCGGACCTCAATTTTCACAGCAAGGAAGTTCAGGACGCGCTGCTGGCGACGGTGAAATTCTGGCTGGACCGCGGCGTCGACGGTTTCCGGCTCGATACCGTGAACTATTATTTCTGCGACAAGCTGCTGCGCGACAACCCCCCGCACGAACCGGATACCAGCGATGGCGGGCTCGATGCGCCCGATTCCAACCCGTATGGCATGCAGAACCACCTCTACGACAAGACCCAGCCAGAAAACATCGGCTTCCTCAGGCGCTTCCGTGCGCTGCTCGACCGGTACGAGGGGCGTACCACCGTTGGCGAAGTAGGGGATGGGGCACGTTCGTTGAAGACTGTCGCTGCTTACACCAGCAACGGCGACAAGCTGCACATGTGCTATACCTTCGACCTGCTCGGGCCGGAATTCACCGCAGCGCATATCCGCAATTGCGTCGATGCCTTCCAGAAAGCCGTTGTGGATGGATGGGTGTGCTGGGCTTTCTCCAACCACGACGTCAACCGCCACGTGAGCCGTTTCGCCAAGACGGTGGAGGAGAGGCCAATCATCGCCAAGCTGGCGATCTCGGTGCTTGCAGCATTGCGTGGATCGATCTGCCTCTACCAAGGCGAGGAACTGGGCTTGCCGGAGGCCGAGCTTGCCTTCGAGGATCTGCGCGATCCCTACGGCATCCGTTTCTGGCCGGCCTTCAAGGGACGCGACGGGTGCCGCACGCCGATGCCATGGGAGGCTGCAAAGGCGCATGCGGGTTTTACGACAGCGGAGAAATCCTGGCTGCCGGTGCCCTACGAGCAGGCCGCCCTTTCCGTTGATACGCAGGAAAACGACCAGCATTCGGTGCTCAACCATTACCGGGAGACTCTCGCCTTCCGCAAACATCACCCGTCGCTGCATGACGGCACGATGGAGTTCATCGAAACCAATCAGGATCTGCTGGCGTTCACGCGAACGAAGGACAGCGAGACGTTACTTTTCGTATTCAACCTGACGCGACAGCCGGCGATGTTCCGATTGCCGGTCGGCATGGTGATCGGCGAGCGGCTGGCGATGCCGGGGGCAGGCGGGACGGCAGCAGCGGGTTCAGTCAAGGTCGGGGCACTGGATGGCTTTTGTGCTCGCATCGACGTCTCGCCCGGCCCATGACGCTTTGATCCGAGCCAGAAGATGCGGTAGCGGCGATATGGATCGCCGGCCTGTCCTATTTGCAGCCCCTTGGAAATCGCTCCGATTCAAGGCAAAATCATCTCGCGCCAGCATTTCAGGGGGACGCTGATGGAAAACCACGAGCCGTTTTTACGGGAAGCGATTGCGCTCTCGAAATCCGCGATGGAACACGGCGACGAACCGTTTGGCTCGGTTCTGGTGAAGGAAGGTGAAGTAATCCTGCGCGCCGAAAACAGCGTCTACACCGGCCACGATATGACGAACCATGCCGAGATGAACCTGATCAGACTGGCAGCGCGGCAATACGACACTGCCTCTCTGGCTGACTGCACGCTCTACACCAGCACGGAGCCGTGCGCGATGTGCTCCGGGGCGATCTACTGGTCGGGCATCGGGCGAATGGTGTTTGCGTGCTCGGAAGTGCGGCTTGGCGAGATCGCAGGGATCGGATTGAACGTGCCGAGCCGGGCTGTGCTGCAAACCGGCGCGCGCATCGTCACCGTGGTTGGCCCCACGAACCTCGAAGACGAATCCGCCGAAGTCCATCATGAATTCTGGCCGAAGCATCTGGGTAAGGCTTAGATCAACGCCGGAAGATGGTGATTGCGGCAATATAGATCGCCGAGGTGAGATACTCGGACGCCTGTCGTCTGCTCCGTGCCGCTTCCGTTGTCTATCCAATGAGCGCAAATTTGTCGACGTCGACCATTCCCATATCGGATATCTTCAGGTGCGGGATGACCGGCAGTGGCAGGAAGGCGACCTGAAGGAATGGCTCCTCGAGCGTCGTACCCAGCGCATAGGCCGATTTTCGCAGATCGTGGAGCGTATCGCGAACCGTCTCGTAGGGTTCCAGGCTCATCAGGCCGGCAATCGGCAGGGCGATTTCGCCGGTGACCTTGCCGTCCTCGACGACGACAAAGCCCCCGTTGATCTCGCCGAGGCGGTTGGCGGCCAAGGCCATGTCATCCTCGCTGACGCCGACGATGCAGATGTTGTGGCTGTCATGGCCGACCGTGGAGGCGATCGCGCCTTTCTTCAGGCCGAAGCCCTGAACGAATCCGTTGGCGTGGTTGCCGTTCTTGCCGTGCCGCTCGATGACGGCGACCTTGATGATATCGTTGGCAAGGTCCACGGCTGTCTGGTTGCCCTTGACCGGCAGGCGATAGCGGCGATGCTCGGTGATAATCTTGCCGGGCATGACGCCGATAACCGGCGTTTCTCCGTCGGCAACGGGTACACCGAAATGGGCGGCGTTGACTGTGCGCGCCTTGACACTGTCGAGGCCGACCGGCGATATCGGTTTGCGGGTGGCGAAGAGTTCGGTCGTGACGCGGCGTCCGGCCGCGAAGACCATTTCCGCCTTGCAATTTCCCAGGCTGTCGATGACGACAAGGTCGGCGCGCCAGCCGGGCGCGACAAGACCGCGGTCGCTCAGGCGAAAGGCGCGAGCAGCCGAGATCGACGCGGCGCGATACACAGCGAGCGGCTCCACACCGTTTTTGATCGCGGTGCGGATCATGTAGTCGAGGTGGCCCTGCTCGGCGATATCGAGCGGGTTGCGGTCGTCGGTGCAGAGCGCCAGATAGGGGGACAGGCGCTCAGTGATGATAGGCGTCAGGGCGGCCAGATCCTTGGAGACGGAGCCCTCGCGCACGAGGATGTGCATACCCTTGCGGATCTTCTCCAGGGCTTCTTCGGCCGTGGTGCATTCGTGCTCGGTGCGGATGCCGACGGCGAGGTAGCCGTTGAGATCCTTGCCTCTGAGCAAGGGCGCATGACCGTCGATATGGTCGCCTTGGAAGGCCTCGAGCTTGGCCAGACAGATCGGATCCTTGTGGATCACGCCCGGGAAGTTCATGAACTCGGCCAGACCGATGACCTTCGGGTGGTCGCGGAAGGGCAGCAGCTTTTCGATCGGCAGGTCGGCGCCTGACGTCTCTAGGTGGGTGGCCGGTACGCAGGAGGAGAGCTGGACGCGGATGTCCATGATCGTCTCCAGCGCCGAATCCAGGAAATACTGGATGCCTTCCGTGCCGAGGACGTTGGCGATCTCGTGCGGATCGCAGACGACTGTGGTGACGCCGTAAGGCAGGACACAGCGGTCGAATTCGTGCGGGGTAACGAGCGAGGATTCGATGTGCAGGTGGGTATCGATAAAGCCGGGTACGATAATCCGGCCCGATATGTCGATTTCCGTCACGCCTTCGTAACTGCCGCAAGTGCCGACGATGCTATCGCCGCAGATGGCAATATCGGACTGTACCAAATCACCGGTCACCAGATCGAAAAAGCGCCCGCCTTTCAGGACGATATCGGCTGGCTCGCGGCCGGTTCCCTGGTCGATGAGACGTTCGAGCTTGGCGGTCATGGGCTTCCTCGTTCTGCACGTTTGGTGGACTATAGCCCATGCGCGCGGCAAAGCGAGGCTGGCCGAGGCACGTGCGCACGGCGTCCACAAACGAAAACCGGGCGCCGATGAGGGCGCCCGGTCGATTGCCTGTCTAAAGCCCTGTGCCTATTCGGCCGGGACGATCTTGCCGGCTTCCCACTTGTAAAGCGCGAAGCTCTGCGAGGAGAGGTCGCCGCTTTCGCCGTATGTCAGCTTGCCGATGGCCGTTGAGACGGGTTCGCCGGCCTTGAGCGCCGTTGCGACAGCTTCAGCGTCTTCGGCGCTGCCGGCCTTTTCGATGCCGGCCTTGATGACTTCCACGGCGGCATAAGCGTTCAATGTAAAGGCTTCCGCCGGGATTCCCTTGGCCGAGAGTGCGTCGGCTGCAGCCTTGGAGTCCGGGCTCTTGGTCGCGTCCATCGCGTTGGTGAAGACGGTGCCGGCGGCGGCGTCGGTGCCGATGTTCCAGAACTCGCTGTTGGAAAGGCCGTCGCCGCCGATGATTGTTGCGTTGACAGAGAGGTCATGCAACTGGCGGGCAAGCAGGCCGCCTTCCGGGTGGTAGCCGCCGAAGTAGACAACGTCCACCTTCTCGGCCTTGAGACGGGTGGTCAGCGCGCTGAAGTCCTTGTCGCCCGGGCTGAGTGCGTCGTCGAGGACTTCCTTCATGCCGCCGGCGTTCAGCGTGGCCTTAAAGCTGTCGGCAAGACCTTTGCCGTAGGCACCCTTGTCGTTGATGATCGCGACGCGCTTGTCCTTGAAGTTCTTCAGGACGTAGTTGGCTGCGACTTCGGCCTGCTGGTCATCGCGGCCGCAGGTGCGCAGAACGTTGGCGAGGCCACGCTTCGTCAGGTCCGGCGCTGTGGCGGTCGGGGTGACCATCAGCACGCCATTCTCGGCCAGCACGTCGGAGGCCGGAATGGCAACGCCTGACGTCACCGGGCCGACCACGAAACGGATACCGTCGCCGACGATCTGGTTCGCGGCGGAAACCCCCTGCTTGGGCTCGCCAGCGTCGTCGGCATATTTCAGGACGACCTTCTCGCCCAGAATGCCGCCCTTCTTGTTGATTTCGTCGACAGCAGCCTGGGCGCCGTTCTTCACCTGATCGCCATAAGCAGCGACCGGGCCGGTCAGCGGTGCGATCAGGCCGATGGTGATGTCCGCGTGGGCGAGCGGCGCGAAAGCGAGGGAGGCAACCAGCGTCGCTCCCGACAATGACTTCAGCTTCATTTTCTATCTCCTTGGGTGGGGTTTCTAACCCGCGACTTCTCTGCCGAAGCGACGAACCCAGGTCGTACAACAGCCCTCATGGGGATGCGCCAAGAGACGACGGATTGCGCGCGGCAAATGCAGCCCACTGCCATGTTTGGCTTCGAGGGATGCACGGCAAGTTTCTTAGGAATTTACCGAGGTTTACGCAAGAAGATAAAAAAATGAGGCCCGATTTTGCCATATCGACAAAAACGGGCCTTGGTTGTGGCGGTTTAGATGTTGTTTTGCAGAATCTCGCGCAGTTTGCCGAACAGCTCGTCGATATGGTGCTTCTCGATGATCAATGGCGGTGACAGGGCAATGATGTCGCCCGTGGTGCGGATCAGCAGGCCCTTCTCGTAGGCCTTCAGGAAGGCCGTGAAGGCACGCTTGGTCGGTTCGCCGGCGATCGGGTCGAGCTCGATGGCGCCGATCAGGCCGGTATTGCGGATGTCGATGACGTTGGGGCAATCCTTCAGCGAATGCAGTCCGTCGGCCCAGTAGTCGGCAAGCTCGGCGGCGCGCGTCAGCAGACCTTCTTCCTTGTAGGTGTCGAGCGTCGCAAGAGCCGCGGCGGAGGCGATGGGGTTGCCGGAATAGGTGTAGCCGTGCATGAACTCGATCATGTGCTCGGGACCGGTCATGAAGGCGTCGTGGATCTCGGAGGTGACAAAGACGGCGCCCATCGGGATGACGCCGTTGGTCAGGCCCTTGGCGGTGGTGATCATGTCTGGCTTGACGTCGTAGTATTGGGCGGCGAACGGGGCGCCGAGGCGACCGAAACCGGTGATGACTTCATCGAAGATCAACAGGATGCCGTGCTTGGTGCAGATCTCGCGGAGCTTCTGCAGATAGCCCTTCGGCGGGATGAGGACACCGGTCGAGCCTGCAACCGGCTCGACGATGACGGCCGCGATGGTTGAGGCGTCATGGAGCGTGACGATGCGCTCGAGTTCGGTTGCGATATCGCCGCCATGCTCCGGCTCGCCACGGGTGAAGCGGTTCTTGTCGGGCTGATGGGTGTGCGGCATATGGTCGACGCCGGTCAGCAGCGTCCCGAACATCTTGCGGTTGGAGACGATGCCACCGACGGAGATACCGCCGAAATTGACGCCGTGGTAGCCGCGCTCGCGCCCGATCAAGCGGAAGCGCGAGCCGTTTCCCTTCACGCGGTGATAGGCCAGCGCCACCTTCAGCGCGGTCTCGACCGACTCCGAACCGGAATTGGTGAAGAGGACGTGGTCCAGGCCATCGGGTGCGATGTCGACGAGGCGGTTAGCGAGCTCGAAGGCCTTGGGATGGGCAAGCTGGAAGGCCGGAGCATAGTCAAGTTCGCCGGCCTGCTGGGCGATCGCCTCGGTGATCTTGGGGCGGCAGTGGCCGGCGTTGACGCACCAGAGACCCGCCGTACCGTCCAGCACCTGACGACCGTCATGGGTCGTGTAGTACATGTCCTTGGCGCCGACGAACATGCGTGGCTCCTTCTTGAACTGGCGGTTTGCCGTAAACGGCATCCAGAAGGCGCGAAGATCGTTCGGTGCATTGAGGCGGTTGGACATGCTGTTCTCCTGGCCGCTGAGTGGCCGTTCCCGGGCGGTTTGGGCCCATATTTTTACTGCCCGGTCAAATTATCAGGGCTTCCCAAGGCGTCAACGGGAAATGTCCCGGAAACCGCACCTCGCCGCGGTGACCGTGTCGCTTCTGCCGGGGTGAACAAGAAACTGTCATCAAGCCTTCGCCTCGCCTTGCTACAGGAATTGCCGGCCCATTGAGCCAATTCAAATTTCCTGCAAGCGCTTGAAATTAAACACATTTATACCGGAGAAAACCATGTCTGACCGTCAGAAGACGAGGGCGCGTCCCAATCCGCGCCGTGCATTCGCGCCCAGCTACGGCGCCGTTCTCGAAGAGGGCGTCCGCCGCCGCAGCGTTCTCAAGGGCTTCCTTGCGGCCATGGGCGCCGCGGCACTTGCGCCGGCGCTGGGTGCGCCACGTGCCGAGGCTGCCGATTCCAGCCTGACCTTTCCTGAACTGAAGCGCGTGCGCGACACCGCCGACCACTGGCCGGAAGGCTATGATCGTCAGATCCTGCTGCGCTGGGGCGATGCGTTGTTTGCCGACAGCCCCGAATTCGACATCGCGACGCTGGATGGCAAGGCTGCCGAGCGGCAGTTCGGTTACAACAACGACTTCACGCAGTTCCTACCCTTGCCCTGGGGCGAGAAGAGCTCGGATCACGGGTTGATCGTCGTCAGCCATGAATATGCGACGCCCTTCCTGATGTTCCCGGGCCTGACCGACGAGGACTATCGCGAGAAGCTGAACGACAACCAGATCCGCGCCATCATGGCGGCGCTCGGCGTGTCGATCTTTGAAGTGAAGAAGACGGACGGCAAGTGGGCGGTGGTCAAAGACGGCCAGTATAATCGCCGCATCCACATGAGCACGGAAATCGGCATTTCCGGTCCAGCTGCCGGCGACGACCGGCTGAAAACCAAGGCCGACCCGACGGGAACCGTGGTGTTCGGCACGATCTCGAACTGCAATGGCGGCATCACGCCCTGGGGTACGATGCTTTCGGGCGAAGAAGGCGCGATGGACGTTTTCGCTGGCGACTACAAGAAGCTGCCGAACCAGGAACTGGTCGAACGCCAGGGCTGGGACGAGGACGAAAACGACATCTATTCCGTCAGCCGCGTCGAGCCGCGCTTCAAGTTTGAGGAAGAGCCGAACGAATGGATGCGCTTTGACTGGGTGGTCGAGATCGACCCATTCGATCCGACCGCCAAGCCCGTCAAGCGCACCTCGCTCGGCCGCATGACGCACGAAGGCGCACAATGTTGCGTCGCCCCTGACGGCCGCGTGGTGGTCTTCATGGGTGATGACGACGACTTCGAATATATCTATCGCTTCGTCACTCGCGATGCCTGGAACCCGAACGACCGCGCCGCCAACAAGGACCTGCTCGACAACGGCACGCTGTCGGTCGCCAAGTTCGAAAGCGACGGCACGATGCACTGGATCCCGCTGATAGCCGGGCAGGGGCCGCTGACGGCGGAAGCCGGCTTCAAGACACAGGCCGACGTGGTGCTGGCAACGCGCGCCGCGGCCGATCTCGTCGGCGCCACGCCGATGGATGCGCCTGAAGGTTTCATTGCGCATCCTGGTACCGGCAAGCTCTATGTGGCGATGACGGAGAACGAAGACCGTCTGCCGAAGGGCCAGGGCGACAGTGCGAAAGAGATGGTCAACGATGCCAATCCGCGCGGCCCGAACCCGCACGGCCATCTGTTGGAGTTGGTGACGCCGGGCTCGCCTGAGAAACCAGACTATGCGGCCGACAGTTTCAAATGGGATGTGTTCGTTCTCTGCGGCGATCCCGCCAAGGCCGAGGATCAGGCGATGTTCCATCCGGGCACGACGTCCGCTGGCTGGTTTACCGATCCGGACAACCTTGCTGTCGATCCGGCCGGACGCCTCTGGGTCACCACCGACGGCCCGCCGCCGGAAGGCATCGCGGATTCGGTCTACGTGATGGAGACCGAAGGCGCGAACCGCGCGCTGCCCAAGCTCTTCTACATCGCGCCGGTTGGCTCGGAGTGCTGTTCTCCGACCTTTACTTCGGACGGCGGCAGCGTCTTCCTCTCGGTGCAGCATCCTGGCGAGTTGCGCATGGCGGACAATGAAGATGCAACCTCGATGGAGGATGCCGGTACCAACTGGCCGGACTTCAAGCCGGGCATGCCCGCCCGCCCGGCACTGGTGGTTGTGAGCCGCAGCAACAACGGCGTTGTCGGTAGCTAACCGATAAAATGCCCGGACCGGCAAACCTTCTGGATTTGCCGGTCCGGTTTAATTTTAAGGTGCTGAAATACCCGGTGCCGCATCATTTCGGAAACATTCCGTTGTGAGCGGCCTCACGCCGACGTCATGCCGGCGTTAGTGTCATGCAGCCGAGCGAATACGCGTCTGAACGGCGTAGATGTCCTCGAGCGCTTCGAGAATTCTCAGGACGGCTTCGGAACTGCTGGAATAGTAGATCGTCTGCGCGTCGCGGCGGGTCTTGACCAGCTTCTGCGCACGCAGCTTCGAGAGATGCTGAGACAGTGCCGACTGGCTGAGGCCAACCTCCGTTGCCAGCGCGCCGACCGGAATTTCGCCCTTGACGAGGTTGCAGAGAATGAGCAAGCGCTTCGGATTGGCCATTGCGGAGAGGAGGGCGGCGGCAATGTTTGCGTGGGCGGCTAAATCAATTGTGTCCATAATCGTCTTTCTGATGTGAAACTAATTTCAAAAACGCACGTGCCCTGCCAAAGAATGTCGGACGGCAAAAACTATCAACAGCGCCTCAAGATTGTATATAGCTAAATTTCAGGTATTGCGTATTTTATGTTAGATATGTGTGAACAAGCGCCTTCGACCCCTTCCGCAACCTCGTCGAATTCGTAGCGCACCAGGAAATCACCCGAAATCACGTCAATTCCGGCACAATCGAGCCCGCAAATGCGCCAATCTATCCGTTTTTCAGCCTTGGCGCCTGCCGCTCTCCTCGCGAGATCGGAGTCGGTTTCTATTAAATTTAGCACTATCGCATCGGCCCGCGCTGCTAACGCCTCGTTGCCTGATGATCGAATCATCAGGTCTTCGCCGTCCAGAACATAGGCCCGCCCGAAACCGCCGTTGAGGCTTGCTGACTGCGGTACGAGCCTGAAAAACCGAAAATCCGGGAAATCGACATAGAGCTTCGCCTTTGAATGACGGCTCAGAAAGCGACCGCGAATTCGGGCGTGAACGTCGGTGTCGCGTTCCACCGGTTCGGCCAGGCATTGCGTCGTCAGCCGTGCATGAGCGAGGGGATCGCCCTTGCCGGGTTCGCCGGTCAGCAGCGAAGCGCGGCGGTCAGCGTCAAGCGCGCGCGTATGCGTCGACAGGCCGGACACGAGAATGACGGGTACGCCATCGATGTCGGTGCCGAGCAGGACGCGGCTTGAAAAGGGGAAGCCGCTCTCCGGGTCGAGAACGGCAATTGCGGCATAGCGGGCAGAGCGGAGGAGCGTGCGAGCGAGCTTGCGGGCCTCTCCATCCGTTTCCCGAAGGACGGAAGCTTGATCTTTCATGTCCACTTTCTGGCCGAAGTGGGAGGCTGGATCAAGCCTGTTCTTTGCGTCGATGCTGGGTTAGGCCCGCAACGATGTCCTGCGCCGAGATGGTGCCTATGACGGCGCCATTTTCGACGACGCCGATGCTGCCGGGTTGACGGGCCAGTGCGTCGAGGATGTCGACCAGCGGCGTTTGCGCGCGCGCCGTGCCGCTGACGACGCTCCCCACCCCTGCGCTGCCGAGCCCGGGCTGCATGACGTCCTGTGCGGTCAGCATGCTGATCGGGTTCATGTGCTGGACGAAGTCGGCGACATACTGATCGGCCGGGTTCTTGACGATATCTTGCGGGGTCCCGCACTGGATGATGCGACCGCCCTCCATGATCGCAATGCGGTTGCCGATGCGGAAAGCTTCGTCGAGATCGTGGCTGACGAAGAGGATTGTCTTTTTCAGGCGCCGCTGGAATTCGAGAAGTTCATCCTGCAGGCGGGTACGGATCAGCGGGTCGAGTGCCGAGAACGGCTCGTCCATGAGGAGGATCGGGGCGCCTGTGGCGAAAGCACGGGCAAGGCCGACGCGCTGCTGCATGCCGCCAGAGAGCTCATTGACCCTGCGATCCGCCCATTTCGTCAGGTTGACGAGCTCGAGTTGTTCGCCGACGCGCTGCTTGCGTTCGGCCTCGGGCATGCCGGCGAGTTCGAGGCCGAATCCGACGTTGTCCGCGACCGTGCGCCACGGGAGCAGCGCGAACTGCTGGAACACCATCGAGACGGTATGCATGCGCAGGTCGCGCAGGCCCTTGGCGCTCGTCTTGTAGGGATTGACGATGCCGGTGCTGGTTGCGACCGAGACCTCGCCGCGCACCACCGGTGCAAGTCCGTTGACGGCGCGCAGCAGTGTCGATTTGCCGGAGCCGGAAAGCCCCATGAGCACGAGGATCTCGCCTTCCTGGACCGACAGAGATGCATCGGCGACACCGAGGACAAGCCCGGTGGCAGCGCCGATTTCGTCGCGATTCTTGCCCTGGTCTGCCAGCGCGAGCGCGTCGGCCGGCTTGTCGCCGAAGACGATGCTGACATTGTCGAAGCGGACGGCCGTCATACGCCTTCTCCTTCACCAGCCGAGCGGAACATGCGATCAAGAATGATCGCGAGAATGACGATACAGAGACCTGCCTGGAAGCCCATGGCCACGTTGACCGTATTCAGCGCGCGCACGACAGGTTTGCCCAGGCCGTCAGCGCCCACCAGAGCGGCGATAACCACCATCGAAAGCGACAACATGATTGTCTGCGTCAGTCCCGCCATGATCTGCGGCATGGCAAACGGAAGCTCGACTTTGCGCAAAACCTGCGTCGGCGTCGCGCCGAAGGATTCGGCAGCCTCGACGAGGGAAGGAGGGGTCGAGATGATGCCGAGGCGCGTAAGGCGGATCGGCGCGGGGATGGCAAAGATGACTGTTGCAATCAGGCCAGGGACCATGCCGAGGCCGAACAGAATGAGGGCGGGGATCAGATAGACGAATGTCGGGATCGTCTGCATCAGGTCAAGCACCGGACGCATGATCGAGAACACCCAGGCGCGCCTGGCGCCGGCGATGCCGAGCGGAATACCGATGGCCATACTGACGAACGTCGAGGCAAGGACAAGCGCCAGCGTTTCGGTTGTTTCCTTCCAGTAGCCCTGGTTCATGATCAGCAGCAATCCCAGCAGCGTGAAGATTGCGACGCCGATCGAGCGCCGGAGCCAATAGGCAATTGCGACAATCACCGCGAGGACGATCAGTGGATGCGGCGCCTGCAGGACGAAAAGCAATGCGCCGATGACATGCGACAGGACCGAAGCCAGCCAGTCAAAAAACCATTCGCCGCTCGAGGTCAGCCAATCGACCGTATATTTGGCGAAAGGGCCGATGGGAATTTTATAGTCGGTGATCCAGTTCAAGGAGCGCGCCTATCCGAAAGAGCAGAGATCAGGACGAAGCAAAAAGGGGCGGCCCTGGCCGCCCCCGTTCATCAGATTCAGAGGCCGAGGCCCGATTTGACGGCCGAAAGGGCGTCTTTGCCGTCCTTCGTCGTCACACCGGCAAGCCATGGATCGACTGCCGTCGGATTTGCCTTCAGCCATTCAGTCGCCGCGACCTGCGGATCCTCACCATCGTTGAGGATCTTGCCCATGATCTTGTTTTCCATTTCCAGATTGAACTTCAGATTGGAGATGAACTTGCCGACATTCGGGCATTCGGTCGTGTATCCGGCTCGGGTGTTGGTGTGGACCGTCGCACCGCCGAAGTTCGGACCGAAGGTGCTGTCGCCACCGGTCAGATAGGTCATCTTGAAGTTCTCGTTCATCGGGTGGGGTGCCCAACCGAGGAATACAACCGGCTTGCCGTCCTTCTCCGCACGGGCAACCTGTGCCAGCATGCCCTGTTCGGAGGACTCGACGACTTCAAGGCCGCCCATTCCCATCTCGTTCTTTTCGATCAGGGTCATGACCAGGCGATTGCCATCGTTACCCGGCTCGATCCCGAAGATCTTGCCGTCAAGCTCGTCCTTGTGCTTGCCGATATCGCTGAAGTCCTTGATGCCGAGTTCAGCGCCCTTGGCGTTGGTGGCCAGCGTGTACTTCGCGCCTTCGAGGTTGGCACCGATGGATTCAACCGTCTTGTCGTCGAGATAGGGCTGAACATCCTTCTGCTGCGCTGGCATCCAGTTGCCCAGGAATACGTCGATGTCCTTGTTCTTCAACGACTGATAGGTCACCGGAACCGAGAGGACCTTGACGTCCGGCTCGTAGCCGAGGTTCTTCAGAAGAACAGCCGCGGTAGCGGTTGTTGCAGTGATATCCGTCCAGCCGACGTCTGAAAGACGCACGGCAGAGCAGCTATCGGGATCTGCGGCAAAAACCGCGGTTGCGACGGAAAGAGCGGCAACTGCGGTGGCAGTGGTCAGTTTGAATGCGCTTGTCGTTTTCATTTTAGACTCCCAGTCTTACGTTCCCAAGCCAATCATCAATAGCCGAGTTTTACAAGCGACCTCAGCGCGTTTGCGCCGCATTGCAGTACCCGATTGCGACGTTCGCGCTTTTTCTTGGAAAGCCAAGATTTCAAAGGGTTCCGCGATTGTCGGACGTGAATTTCCTGTGGCTAACAAAATGCGGGGCTTTTCTTCCCGCTTTCGAGCTTTCAAGAACGAAAAGACGGAGAAAACGATGGCAAAGCTCTATTTCAACTACTCAACCATGAATGCCGGCAAGTCGACGATGCTGCTACAGGCCTCGTACAACTACGAGGAACGCGGAATGCGCGCCGTTCTCCTGATTGCGGCCTTCGACGAGCGGATGGGAAAGGGTGTCATCGGCTCGAGGATCGGGCTTGAAGCCGATGCCATCGCCTTCGAGCCGGAAACCGATCTTTACGCCCTCGTCGGCGATCTCGGCCGGGAGGCGGAACCGATCGCCTGCATCTTCGTCGACGAGGCGCATTTCATGACGCGGGAACATGTGTGGCAGCTCGCCCGCATTGTCGACCGCAGGAATATTCCCGTCATGGTCTACGGGCTGAGGACCGATTTCCAAGGGAAGCTTTTCCCCGCTTCGCAGGAGCTTCTCGCGATTGCCGACGAGATGCGCGAAGTGCGCACCATCTGCCATTGCGGACGGAAGGCGACGATGGTCGTTCGTCTCGATGCGAACGGAAACGTGGCACATGAAGGCGCCCAGATCGAAGTCGGTGGAAATGAGAAGTACGTATCGCTATGCCGTCGTCACTGGGACGATGCCATGAACGGTGAATGGATCGCCGAAGCGGTCTGACTGTTTTCTTTGTCAGGGCGACCGGGTAGTTTCTTCCAATTGATTCCAGGGGGCGTCCGGTGCGCAAGCCTTTCTCCTTCGACACCCAATACGAGGCTGCCCGGACACTAGCGGAAGCGTTGCGCCCGGAGGCGAAGCTGTGCGCGGAGTTCATGAACGAGTTCGCCCGCTACGGCGCACAGACCGACGACGAGCGTTTTCTCGTCGAAAATGGACGCTTTCAGGGGTTTGCCGCAGCCGGCGTGAACCTTGCCAAACTACTGGCTGAGCTTGTCTCCGCCCTCGACGCGATGACGGTGAAGGTCTCCGCTGACCTCGACGGTTTTCGAGGTCTCACAAGGGCCGAAAAGCTGATAGGACGCTTATCGCGGCAACGCATGTGGCGTCGCCACAGCGCCCGGGTGCGAGCGGCGCCGGTGGTGGAACGGTTACGCGATCTTCTGCTGAAGTCGGATGCCGTGGCCGGCCTGATCGAGAACCATCGCGCGCTGGCGCGCGTAACGCACAAGGCCGCCGAACGCCGGCTGATCGACATCGTCGAGCACCGCCGGCGTCTTGTCGACGAGATCGACATCGCGCGCCTCCGCATCAAGGAGTTGAATGCCAAGGCGTTGACGACGCAGGGGCGGATCGGCCTCTATGGCAGCAAGGCCGAATGGGAGACAATGGAAGAGGAGCGCCGCGCACTGAAGTCGGAAGCAGATCGCATTTCCAACGAGGAACACGCGATGCGCGACGAAAGTCAGTGGCGTGAAAGGTTCATCAACATCTTCCAGCTCTTCGTCGATGCGCTCAACAATCAGATCGGTCTCTGTAACGCGCTTGCCCGCAAGCAGATGATCGACACGGAAGAGCGATTGCTGATCTACCAGTCACAGGTGGATACCGAAATTCCCGGCTCGAAGGTTCAGATATCGACGGAGCTGTTTCCCAATATCGCCGGACCGATCTCGCTGTTCGAACGCGGAATGCTGGTGCCGCAGGAGCTGGAGCATCGCAAGCGGGCCGCCGACGGCATCTTCCGCAAGGCGTTCGCCGCTTTCGCGCCGGATCACGACACGGCTCCTGGGACGCCAATTCTCGATACGACGAAGATCTCCACCCGCCTGCGATTCAGATTTCTGCGCTCGTAGCCCGCGCAAGACAATAACATCGACGTGATGTTGTGCTTGCGCGGTCGAGCACATATGTGAGTGCTGAGGAAATATTTCGCCCGCCGTCGCAAGGAGAACAGGATGCTCGACCGGATTGCCGGTTTTTTCAGGCTGATCGGACGCATGATCGGTCGCTGGGTTCGGGTCTTCTTTGCGTGGGCCTTCTGGCCGTTCATGGCTGCAAGAGGGTGGTATGTTCAACGGACATGGATGGTTCGGCTGCCGATCATCGGTCTCGTTGCCTTGCTTGTCGTTCTCTATGGCTACTTCGTCTGGCAGACGCAGGTATGGACCGGTTTCAATCCCTCGTTCGTCAACGAATACCGGCTGTCGGAACGCAAGATTCCGGCTGGGCAGGAACTGCCGGTGGCCGATGGCGCTACCGCGCCCGCGGCCAAGGCCTGCCAGCGCTCGGCAATCGTGGACGTTGCCGCGGATCTGACCGATTTCAACGTCAACCAGAATGCGTGGATTTCATCCATGCTGCTCTATCGCCTCGGCTTCTTCGGCGTCGACTGGGACCACACGCCGTTCCTGGACAACAAGGCGTCGTTTCAGCGTGGCGTAAATCAGGCGGTTCGTCGCACGTCCGCTGAACTCGTCGATACGCTTGGGCGCGTGCGCGGCACATCGGGTATCAACAGCGATTTGCAGGATGCCCGCGGCAAACTGCAGTTCGATGAATACAGCTGGTATTTCGGCCTCAATCCGTTCGGCCCCAAGACGCCGACGCCTAGCTATTACCGGTCCGCGCTCGAGAGCCTGCGGAAATTCAACACCGACCTGGCGAGCTGCAACGCAATCTTCGATACGCGTGCGGACAACCTCATCCAATTCATCGACCGCATTGCCAACGATCTAGGCAGCACGTCCGACGTGCTTGCGGACCGCTCGGCAAACCATCATCGCGGTTGGTTCGATACGCGTGCCGACGATCGGTTCTGGTTCGCCTATGGTCAGCTGTATGCCTATTATGCAATCCTGACCGCCGCCCAATCGGATTTTTCGCAGGTCGTTGCAGAGCGCAACCTCGGCGCCATTTTCGGTGCGACGATGCGGCAATTCCAGGCGGCCTTGCGGATCCAGCCAGCGATCATTTCCAACGGTCGCGAGGACGGTCTGGTCATGCCTAGCCATTTGGCGACAATGGGCTTCTATATCCTGAGGGTGCGCTCAAATCTCGTCGAGCTTCGCTCGGTGCTCGATCGCTGAGCGCTCAGTTGATCAGCTTGAGCCGGATCGCCTTTGCGACCAACTGGGTGCGGTTCACGCAGTCGAGCTTCCTGATCGCGCTGGTCATGTAGGCGTTCACCGTGTGGTCGGACAGGGAGAGGATCTGCCCGATCTCGATCGATGTCTTGCCCTGTGCAGTCCAGCGGACGACCTCGTGTTCACGAGCGGAGAGTGCCGGGTGCTCGGCAGCCTTGGCGCGCTTCACGAGATTGTAGGCGTCGAGCACCTGTAACGTGACCATAACGAGCTCGTTGAGCTCGGTTTGACCAAGCGGCGCGCGATCTCCGCCCAACCACAAAAGCAGGCGCTCGCCGTTTAGCGCGTAGGTCGGTATAGCGACGCCGGTCTGCATGTCGAAAGCGTCCAGCAAATCACGCAACTCAGGGGGGAACGGGTAAGCAGGCGCTGGCTCGGTCAGGTTCCACACACGAGGCAGCGCCGAGTCTTGCATGCCAGCGGGGATAAGCGGACTGTGCGCTACCGCCGCGCGATCGGCTCGGCTGAAATATGCAGCCGGAAGCGAGGTCTCTATCAGAAGTGCCTTCAGAAGTAGGATTTCGGGCGATGGGGCGTGCATCAGGGTGATGTACCTGAAGCCGAACGCTCGCGCTACTTTGGCGAGAATTTCTGCAAACTCAGCCCTGGTCCTGGCAGCGGAAATCTCGACGGACAAAGACAGTTGCCTCTCCGAGGTAGTCATGTAAGACATCGATACGTCCCTGCTTACCGTCATTTCGGTGCCATGAAATATGGAATCCGATATATTTGCTAGCAGAAACAGCGGAGCACGCGGTGATTAATTGCGTCATCCGGAATTAATCACAGAAAATCTCTTATTGGTTGTGTTTTTCGGGCTAGGAATAACAACCGATGTGGGTGAGTGTTTCGTTTTCGTTGTATCGGTGTAGCGAAAAAAGCTACACCCGAGCGGTCTTGGCGGAAACTTTGCCAAGTCGACACGGCCTTTGCCGAATCGTTTAATCATCACGCCTTCTCGCTACCCTTCGCCTTCTTGGTAATCAACTCGAGATAACCGAGCAGAACCGCGGACACGACAAACGCCAGATGCATGGCCGTCAACCACATGATTTTCCCATCCGTGTACTGGTCGACGTTGAGGAAGACCTGCAGCAGGTGGATGGAGGAAATCGCGACGATCGAGGAGGCGACTTTGATCTTGAGGCTACCGGCGTCGAGCTTGCCAATGAAGGATACGTCGTCTTCGCTTTCCTCGAACCGGCTGACGAAGTTCTCAT
Organism: Rhizobium sp. Root1220; assembly: GCF_001426265.1. GTDB lineage: Bacteria > Pseudomonadota > Alphaproteobacteria > Rhizobiales > Rhizobiaceae > Rhizobium. The sequence continues at coordinate 210,793 of NZ_LMDG01000036.1, read as the reverse complement.
ATCCCGAGATCATCACCATCACGATGAGGCTGGCGACCAGCGCCGCGTCGATGAGACCCAGCATGGCAAGGATCATTTCGCCCTCATCGAGCAGGAATACGCCACCCGCGACCTTAAGCAACTTGTAGCCGAAGGAAACGGCGTAAAGCGCCAGCGACCCAGCCAGACCTATATAGAAGACCACCAGTATCCAGCGGCTCGAAAGGATGATGCGCTCGACCACAAGTTCGAGTGATTTCATGTCTTGTCCTCGCAAATATAGAATCGGTCGATCTACAGATAGCGGCTTGGGCAAGCGTTCCGCAACGCGACACTATTCACAGTTCCGGCATATTTCGCTATCCCCGTTGTAGCACATATGGCGTTCGCCGAGCGCAACGAGACAAAGTGGGGAAATAGCCATGGCAGCCTACAAATCCGATATCGAAATCGCCCGCGCTGCAGACAAGAAGCGTATCTTCGACATCGGTGCCAAGCTTGGGATCCCTGCCGAACAGCTAGCGCCCTACGGGCACGACAAGGCAAAGATCAGTGCCGAATTCATCGCCGGCCTGGCCGGCAGACCGGATGGCAAGCTGATCCTGGTGACGGCGATCAATCCGACGCCGGCGGGCGAGGGGAAGACGACCACGACCGTAGGGCTTGGCGACGGACTGAACCGGATCGGCAAGAAAGCGGTGGTCTGCATCCGCGAGGCCTCGCTCGGCCCCTGTTTCGGCGTGAAGGGCGGTGCAGCCGGCGGCGGTTATGCGCAGGTCATCCCCATGGAGGATATCAACCTGCACTTCACCGGGGACTTTCATGCAATCACCTCGGCGCACAATCTGCTGGCTGCGATGATCGACAACCACATCTACTGGGGCAACGAGCAGGATATCGATATCCGCCGCGTCACATGGCGCCGGGTCATGGACATGAACGACCGGGCGCTGCGCGAAATGGTCTCGTCGCTCGGCGGCGTCGCCAACGGTTTTCCCCGACAGAGCGGCTTCGATATCACCGTCGCTTCGGAAGTGATGGCGATCCTTTGCCTTGCTTCCGATCTCAGGGATCTCGAAGCCCGTCTCGGCAATATCATCGTCGGTTATCGGCGCGACAAGACGGCGGTGTATGCCCGCGACCTCAAGGCCGATGGTGCGATGGCCGTTCTGCTGAAGGATGCCATGCAGCCGAACCTCGTGCAGACGCTGGAAAACAACCCGGCGCTCGTGCATGGCGGTCCTTTTGCCAACATTGCCCATGGCTGCAATTCGGTGATTGCTACCAGGACAGCGCTGAAGCTCGGCGAATATGTCGTGACCGAGGCCGGCTTCGGAGCCGATCTCGGCGCGGAGAAATTCTTCGACATCAAGTGCCGCAAGGCGGGGCTGAAGCCCGACGCGGCTGTCATCGTCGCGACCGTGCGAGCGCTGAAGATGAATGGCGGTGTCAGGAAGGAAGATCTCGGAACGGAGAATGTGAGCGCGCTGAAGAAGGGTTGTTCCAATCTCGGCCGCCACCTTGCCAATGTCCGCAAGTTCGGTGTCCCCGTGGTCGTCGCGATCAACCATTTCATTTCGGATACCGACGCCGAAGTGGCCGCGGTGAAGGAATATGTGTCGCGTCTCGGTGCGGAAGCGATCCTATGCCGGCATTGGGCGGAGGGCTCGGCCGGAATCGAGGATCTCGCCTACAAGGTGGTCGAACTTGCCGAATCCGGGCAGGCGAAGTTCGAGCCGCTCTATCCGGACGATGTTCCGCTTTTCGAGAAGATCGAAGTCGTCGCCTCCAAGATCTACCACGCTGGCGAGGTGACGGCCGACAAGGCCGTGCGCGATCAGCTGCAGGCCTGGGAAGACGAGGGTTATGGGAATCTTCCCGTATGCATGGCGAAGACGCAGTATTCGTTTTCGACCGACCCTAACCTTCGAGGTGCCCCCGAGGGGCATATCGTGCCGGTTCGCGAGGTGCGCCTCTCCGCCGGCGCCGGCTTCATTGTGGTCATCACCGGTGAAATCATGACCATGCCGGGGCTGCCGAAATCGCCTTCGGCGGAGCGAATCTATCTTAACGAGCAGGGATATATTGAAGGGTTGTTTTAGGCCCGGCAGGTTCAGACGCGATGCTGATGAATTGATTCAAGCAGCTGACGGGACGATTCAGGCGGGTTTTCCAAGTCTCTGTAAATTAATGGCAATAGCGAAATCCACCTTTGCGCTCCAAGACATCTAGATGGAAGTGGGTTTCGTGCGCGGCATCGCTTTCGGGGTCGAGCACGGTCCTGAAGTACAGGCAGCCGGCTGCGCTCACCGTGCGCTGAAAAGCACCGACAAGCGTCGAATCCTCCCGGCGCGGCTTGACCGCGATGTCCTCCCCCTTCTCGAAGCTGAAGCTGGCGACATCGATCGCGTTGCCACGGGCGTGCTCGGAAATCTTGCCGGCTTCAGCGCCGTTGCGCAGGCGGCAGATGTAGGACGAGGCCTGGTTGATGGTTGTGATGTTGCCCCGGTCTTTCGCTGCGACCGCCGCCGCGGGAATGACGCTTTCCTTCATCCAGCGGGCAAGCGCAAGCGCCACCGGGCAACGAAAGACAGCGTCGGGCTTGAGCTTGATGCCCGGGAGCGCCTCGGAAACCTTGATGGGTTTGTCGATGCCGCAGCCGTTGCCGTCGTCTATTCGGGATATGTCGGTGAAAGCCACGCCGAGGCTCTTGAGTTCCGTGACGCATTCCGAATGGTCGGCATCGCTTTCCGGTTCGATCTTCAGTTGTTGTGCTTCGAGGGTCTGCCGTGAGGGGAGTTGTGGTCCCTGTTTCTCCGGTTCGGCGGTCGATTGGCCCGGGGATTGGCCGGTGGGCGACGGCTTCTCGACACCGGTTTCCCGCGGCTCGGATGCGGGCTTCGGCTTCGGCTCGGGCGTCGGTACCGCTTCAGGGCTGGATGTGGTCGTGTTCAATTCGGGGGGGCGTATCTGCGGCAAGGGAGCCTGCTCAGGCAGGCGCGCACTGGTCAGAAGGCAAAGGCACACGAGGGCCGTCGTCGCTGCAATAATATTCTTCACGTATCCACCCGTCGTTCGGTCCCAGCGAAAGGAGGAACGTTCGGACGCGGATTTCGTTGCAATTTCGCAACGTTGGGTACTATGTTGAAAACATGACTGAATAAATCAAGATAACGCGAACTCTATATATTGACAAATATAGTCATGTTTTTTATGCGGCAGAAAGAAGGCGGAAATCTCCGCTGAAAAGCCTAGCCAGCCCCTCGAACGCGCGAGCGCGTGCCGACCAGCCAGCCCGGTAAATTCTTATCTAGAGGGTTGGTTTAAATGATTATCCGGCATTGGCGCTCGGCACTACTGGTCTGCGCGGCGTCTATATCTGCTCTTCCTGTTTCACAAGCGTTGGCGCAGAGCGCGCCGGCAACGACGACCGCAGCAACGGACGAGAACGGCACGCCGCTGCAGAAAATTGTTGTCAAGGGGAATAGGCGGACGACGACGGCCCCCAAGGGCAGCATCGCAGACACGCCGCTTGCAACCGAAATCGACAGGACGGAGATTGATCGGCAGCAGATCACCAACCTCAGCGATATCGGTCGCAATATCGATCCTGGCGTCAACGTCTCGAAAGCGGATGCCGGCGTCAATTTGCGCGGTCTCTCAGGTCCGCGGATCATCACAGTCATCGACGGCATTCCTATTCCCTATCTTTCCAACGGTTCTCGCCAGGGCGCATTTGCATCGATTAATGCAAACGGCGGCGGCGACACCTTCGACTTCTCGTCGCTCTCGGCGTTCGATGTTGTCCGCGCCTCGGATTCGAGCCTGGGTGGCTCCGGTATGCTGGGCGGCGCGATCGTTCTGCGCACGCTCGAGCCGGAAGATATCATCCCGGAAGGCCGGGACTGGGGTCTCATCGTCAAGTCGACGTATGACAGCGAGGACGAAAGCATCGGCGGCTCGGTTGCGGCTGCGAAGAAGGTTGGCGAAACCTCGGTCCTGTTCCAGGGCAGCTACCGCACAGGGCATGAACGGGACAACCAGGGAACCAACGACAGCTACGGTCGGTATCGCACGGAGCCCAATCCGCTCGACTTCGATCAGAACAATCTGCTCTTCAAGGTTCGCCAGGAACTCGAAGGTGGCCATCGTATCGGGCTGACGGCCGAGAGCTTCCGCCGTGATGCGGATATCGACCTCAGGACGGATCAGGGTACTCCCCGCTCATACAAAATTGGCGATTATAACGGTTTCGACGATCGGGATCGCAAGCGCGTTTCGCTCGACTATGACTACGAGGCGATATCTTCGGATGCGTTCTTCACGACGGCACGCGCGACACTCTACTGGCAAGAACTGGAACGCTCTGCCGGTTCGAACGGCCGCACGGTTGCCAATGTCCGCTATGGACGTGACAATTCGATCAGCAACAAGACCTGGGGCTTTACAAGCAGTGCGACAAAGGACTTCGAATACGGTGGTTACGACCACTCTGTGAGCGTCGGCCTCGATACGGCGATTTCAGATTGGCAGCAGTACACCTGGGCACTTTGCCCCACACCGACAACGTGCCCCGCGCTCAACAACCAATCGGAAATCCCGAATGTCGAAAGCGCCACCGTCGGTGCAACGATCGAGGACAAGATTTCCTTCGGCAACGGCTTCGAGCTGACACCCGGTGCGCGTTTCGACTGGTACCGGTACGATCCGTCGGCGACCGGCGGCTTCGCCAGCAACCCGGCACTTGGAGTGTTTGGACCGCTTGAAGACAAGGATGGCGCGCGCGTCTCGCCGAAGCTGCTGGCCACCTACGATATCACGCCTGATGTCGAGGTCTTTGCGCAATGGTCCATGTCCTATCGTGTGCCTACGGTCGATGAACTTTACAGCCGCTTCTACAACGCCGGCGCGGGTTATGCGCAGCTTGGCAATCCAGACCTGAAGCCTGAAATCGGCAACGGCTTTGAAATCGGCTCGAACTTCAACCACGATGACATAAGTGGGCGCGTTGCGCTCTTCCACAATCGATACAAGAATTTCATCGAGACGGTGACGACGGTCAATCCTGTCACGGGTATCATGGAATTCAACTATACCAACGTGGCCAGCGTGACGATTTCGGGTGTCGAGGCAAGCGCGACCAAGACGTTCGACAACGGCTTCAATGTTCACGCAGCACTGGCCTACGCCTACGGCAAGAACGAAGATACCGACAAGCGTCTGCGTTCGGTCGCGCCGTTCAAGGCTATCGTCGGTGCCGGGTACAGCCAGGAGACGTACGGTATCGATCTATCCATGACCGCTTCCGCAGCGATGCCGGATGACAATGTTCGCAACACGTTCGATGCTCCGGGCTACGGTATCGTCGACCTGACCGGTTGGTGGAACCCGGAGAGCCTGAAGGGGCTGCGCGTGCAGGCTGGTGTCTACAATATCTTCGACCAGAAGTACTTCAACGCATTGGCATTGCGAGATCTCAACCCGAATTCGGCAGCCAACCAGCCTATCGACTACTATTCGGAGCCTGGCCGCACATTCAAGATTTCGCTCACCAAGGTCTTTTGAGTGTTCCGATCACGCTACGCAAGGGCGGCCGATGTGCCGCCCTTATACGTCGCCACAATCGCCTCTTGCACTTGCCGGGATCTCGCGCTAACAATTTTCCCATGAACATGTCCTTGAACATCGCAATCTGGTGGTGGGCTCGCTAAGGCGGCCTCGACCAATCGTGTCCAAAGACGACGATGAGCCGCCCGGAAAATCCCAGGCGGCTTTTTTGTTTTTAAAGGCTGCCTGTCATCCGGGCCCGATAACGGAGTGGAACAATGGTAACGATCCTGCGGGATGACGGAGCGGAGATTTACGAGACCAAGGGCGGCATCACGGTCACCCGCCAGCGCCGAGCGATCCCCTATGGCGATGCGGTCTCCTCCTATATCGACAAGCTCGACGAGCGCCGCGGCGCGGTGTTTTCGTCGAACTACGAGTATCCGGGCCGCTATACGCGCTGGGATACCGCCGTGGTCGACCCGCCGCTTGGGATTTCCTGCAACGGCCGGAAGGTCTGGATCGAAGCCTATAACGAGCGCGGCGAGGTGATCCTCGGCTTCGTCACCGAACGGCTGAAGACACTTGCCGATCTGGAACTCGGCACGTCGACCGCGAGGCGGCTCGATCTGACGGTGAAGACGCCGGAGCGCGCGTTCACCGAAGAGGAGCGCTCGAAGATCCCGACTGTGTTCACCGTGCTGCGCGCCGTCACCGACCTGTTCTATTCGAAGGCCGATGCCAGCCTCGGGCTCTATGGCGCCTTCGGCTATGATCTGGCCTTCCAGTTCGATGCGATCAACCTGAAGCTGGTGCGCCCAGCCGATCAGCGCGACATGCTGCTTTACCTGCCGGACGAGATCCTGGTGGTCGACAACTATTCGGCCAAGGCCTGGATCGATCGCTACGATTTCGAAAAGGGCGGGCTGACCACCGAGGGCAAGGCCGGTGACATCCAGGCCGAGCCGTTCCAGCGCACCGATACCATTCCACCGAAGAGCGATCACCGTCCCGGCGAATATGCCGAGCTGGTGACCAAGGCCAAGGAGAGTTTCCGCAAGGGCGACCTGTTCGAGGTGGTGCCGGGGCAGAAATTCATGGAGCGCTGCGACAGCAAGCCGTCGGACATTTCCAAGCGGCTGAAAGCGATCAATCCGTCGCCCTATTCGTTCTTCATCAATCTAGGAAACCAGGAATATCTGGTAGGCGCGTCGCCTGAGATGTTCGTGCGTGTTTCCGGCCGCCGCATCGAGACCTGCCCGATCTCGGGCACGATCAAGCGCGGCGAGGACCCGATCGCCGATAGCGAGCAGATCCTCAAGCTGTTGAACTCGAAGAAGGACGAGTCGGAGCTCACCATGTGCTCCGATGTCGACCGCAACGACAAGAGCCGTGTCTGCGAGCCTGGCTCGGTGAAGGTCATCGGTCGCCGGCAGATCGAGATGTATTCGCGGCTGATCCATACGGTTGACCATATCGAGGGCCGTTTGCGCGACGATATGGATGCATTCGACGGGTTCTTGAGCCACGCATGGGCCGTCACCGTCACCGGTGCGCCGAAGCTGTGGGCGATGCGCTTTATCGAGGGCCACGAGAAAAGCCCGCGCGCCTGGTATGGCGGGGCGATCGGCATGGTCGGCTTCAATGGCGACATGAACACCGGCCTGACGCTGCGCACGGTGCGCATCAAGGATGGGATTGCCGAAGTCCGGGCAGGGGCGACGCTGCTCAACGACAGCATTCCCGATGAAGAAGAAGCCGAAACCGAACTGAAGGCCTCTGCCATGCTTTCCGCCATTCGCGATGCCAAGGCCGGTAACTCCGGCAAAGTCAGCCGCGACGTCGCTGCCGTCGGCAAGGACGTCAAGATTCTGCTGGTCGATCACGAAGACAGCTTCGTGCATACGCTGGCCAATTATTTCCGCCAGACGGGGGCGACGGTATCGACGGTGCGCTCGCCGGTGCCCGAGGAGATCTTCGACAGGCTGGATCCCGATCTGGTCGTGCTCTCGCCGGGGCCGGGCAATCCGAAGGATTTCGATTGTAAGGCGACGATCAAGAAGGCGAGGGCGCGCAACCTGCCGATCTTCGGTGTCTGCCTCGGCCTGCAGGCGATTGCCGAAGCCTATGGCGGCGAGCTACGCCATCTGGCGCTGCCGATGCACGGCAAGCCGTCGCGCATCCGCGTGCTGGAGCCCGGTCTGGTGTTCTCCGGTCTCGGCAAAGAGGTGACGGTCGGTCGCTATCACTCGATCTTCGCCGACCCTTCGACGCTGCCGCGCGAGTTCATCATCACGGCGGAAAGCGACGACGGCACGATCATGGGCATCGAGCATGCCAGGGAGCCGATCGCAGCCGTACAGTTTCATCCGGAATCGATCATGACTCTGGGCGGCGATGCCGGCATGCGGATGATCGAGAACGTGGTGGCGCATCTGGCCCGCAAGGCCAGCACCAAGGCCGCCTGAGAGGGCATGTAGCGTCGGGCTGCCCGCGACATGGCTTTTTTGCGGGCGGCTTTCGCTGACGGAAGTATCTTCGTGAGGCATTCCGCGCACTCAATGGAATGCCTGTTCGCGACATGGTGGAGGAGGCTAAGGCATGTCCGATTTCGACATTGGTTTCGTGATCTTCCCAGGTATCACCCAGCTCGACTTCACCGGCCCGTTTGAGGTCCTGAGCCGACTTGGGACGCCGCCGTCGATCTCGGCGCAGAGCAGGTTCTCGCAAGCCAAAACGCACGTCGTCGCAAAGACCATGCTGCCGATTTCGAGTGACCGCGGTCTCGGCATCCTGCCTATCTGCACGTTTCAAACTTGTCCCCCGCTCGATCTTATCTGCGTGCCGGGTGGCGCAGGCGTTGTCGACGCGCTTGCCGATGTCGAGACGATCGACTTCATTCGCCGGCAGGGCGAGGATGCAGACTATGTAACCTCCGTATGCATAGGTGCTTTTCTCCTTGGCGCAGCCGGGTTGCTCAAAGGACGCCAGGCCGCGACGCACTGGGCCTATGTCGACCTTTTGCCCCTGGTTGGCGCGAGCCACGGAAAAGGGCGAAGCGTGCGTGACGGCAACGTCGTCACCGCGGCCGGCGTCAGTGCGGGAATTGATTTCGCATTCGACATCGTCTCCGAGCTTGCCGGAGCGGAGGTCGCGCAAGCGATCCAGCTCGCAATCGAGTACGATCCGTCTCCCCCTTTCGATGCCGGGCATCCCGACAAGGCCCCGGGCGCAACCACGGCGCTAATGGTCCAGCGCAACGAGACGACCCACGCAGTCATCGGGAACGAACTCGCGAGGCTGGCCATCCTCGGCAAGGCCTAGCCATCCGCCACGGCACGCGCCGGCAGTCCGTCCACCGATAGCGGATCTGAGACCGTCAGCCCGAAGTGAAGGCGCCACCCTGCCTGGCTGCTCAGCGTTCCGCTGTCGTCAAGTCCGGCCGGCCCGTTGCAATTGCCTCTCATGCGACTATTTTTCCACACTTAGTCACCCTCCGATCGGTGGCAGGGAAAAACACGCGGGAGCAAGTCATGTGCCGAAATATCAAACCCCTGTTCAATTTCGATCCGCCGGCGACGAACGAGGAGATTCATGATGCCGCGCTCCAGTTTGTTCGCAAGGTGAGCGGGACAACCAAACCATCGAAGCGCAATGAGGCTGCGTTCGAGCGTGCGGTCAATTCGGTCGCGGCATGTGCCCGCGAGCTGCTTGATTCGCTGGAGACTACTCAACCTCCTCGCGATCGCGAGGAAGTCGCAGCAAAGGCGCGCGCACGAACAGCGATGCGATTCGCTTAAGGGACTTCTGTCGCTGGCGTCAGGAATGGGTAAGTTGCCGGGGTAAAACCCTTGGAACTACTCTGTCCCTTTGACAAAGGCGCGCTTCTGGCCCATATGGCCCTCATTGGCCGCCTGCGCGTTTTTTCGTGCGGGCGGTTTTGCGTTTGAATGGCATGCTTTCTGCAATTCGTTCGCATCCGCACTGAGACTGATGCAGGGGATCGACATGGAAAGACAGGGCAATCTCACGGTTCGACGGCTGGCGCTTTGGGGTATTCCCATGTCTCTCGGCGTGATGGGCCTGAAGATGGTTGCGTGGTGGGTGACCGGATCGGTGGCGTTGTTATCCGACGGCCTTGAATCGACGGTCAACGTCGTTGCCGCCTTCATCGCTTTCTTCGTCATCCGCTATGCGCAAAAGCCGGCCGACCACGACCATCCTTTCGGGCATCACAAGGCGGAGTATCTCTCCGCGGTCACCGAGGGTGTCCTCATCGTCGTGGCGGCGCTGCTGATCGTCAACGAGGCGATCGGGCATCTGGCCGATCCACGCATGCTCAACGCACCAGTGCTGGGACTTGCGATCAACTTCGCGGCGGGCGTGATCAATGCCGTGTGGGCGCGACTGTTGATTCGGACAGGCCGCAAGTATCGCTCGGCGGCGTTGACGGCGGATGGCCAGCACATCATGTCCGACGTCATAACGTCGATCGGCGTGCTGATCGGCCTCCTGCTGGCGATCGCCACGGGATACGCGATCTTCGACCCGATCCTCGCCATTCTGGTGGCCGTCAATATTCTCTATCAGGGCTGGAAGGTGATCTCGAATTCCATCGGCGGCCTGATGGACCAGGCCGTCGAGGCGCATGAGGAAGAAGCGATCACGCAGGCAATCGCGACGCATGCGGGGGGCTCGCTCGGCGTGCACGACCTGAAGACACGTCGTGCGGGCGCGGTCACCTTCATCGATTTCCATCTTGTCGTGCCGGCCGCGATGTCTGTAAGGCAGGCACACGATATCTGCGACCGCCTTGAAGATGCCATCCGTGCCGTGCATCCGGGCTCCAGCATCGCCATTCACGTGGAGCCCGAGGGCGAAAAAGCCCATGGCATCCGCGTCAAAGTCATCAAGGAGGCTTGAATGCCCAATACCGACGTATCCAGCCTTTCCATGCTGGGCAACCAGACGGAGGCGCCGAAGTCGCCTGAGGAAGCCGTGCTGGAGAAGGTGCCCTCGAACCATACTGGTACCCAGTATGTCGTCCGCTTCACCGCTCCCGAGTTCACGTCGCTCTGCCCGATGACCGGCCAACCGGACTTTGCCCACATCGTCATCGACTACATCCCGAACGAGTGGCTGGTGGAATCGAAGGCGCTGAAACTGTTCCTGCATTCCTTCCGCAATCATGGCGCCTTCCACGAGGATTGCTCGATCTACATCGCCAAGCGTCTGGTCGAGCTGCTCGATCCGAAGTGGCTGCGCATCGGCGCCTATTGGTATCCGCGAGGCGGCATTCCGATCGACGTCTTCTGGCAGACCGGCACTCCGCCGGAGGGCGTGTGGCTGCCTGACCAGGGCGTTGCGACATACCGTGGTCGCGGCTGATATCCGGCTACCCGGATACCTGCCCATTGTGCCACGCGGGACCGTCAGGCGTTGAAGCTGTCGTCGTCGCCGAAATCGGACTGGTCGTCGTCTGACTGATCGTCATCGCCGGTATTGTAGTCCGCCTGTTGCAGGCCGGCGTCGTCCTTGTCGTCGGTAGCCTGCGGTTGGCTACTGGTGTCGGTCGGAGCCTGCTGCTTGTCGCCGTCATTGTTGTAATAGTTGTTGATAACGGTCTCTTCGGTTGGCGCGCTGCTGAGCGGGTTGTTGCCGCCCAGCGGCGATCCCAGACCTAGCGACGACATGTGGCTGCCGAAGATGCCGCTCAGCGAATTGGCAAGCAACATGCCGCCCGCGACGCCTGCGGCCGTGCCGAGCGCGCCCTGCAGGAAGCTGCCGCCGGCGGAAGGCGCGGCGGGCTGCGGGTTCCACGGACCGGCCGGCTGCTGGGGCATTGGGCGGGTGTTGGTGTCGTAGGCCGGATTCTGTTGTGGTGCCTGGCGAGGCGCATTTCCCCAGGGGCCGGAAGCGGGGGGTGCCGGCTGTTGCGCCTGGCTGCTGCCGAAAATCGAGCTCAGGAAGCCGCCGCCCTGTTCCGCCTGGTGACGTTCGCTTTGTTCTGCCTCCATCTGGCGGACATGGTCCTCCAGTTCCCTGATACGATTGGATGCCGCCTCAAGCCCCTTTTCCTGCACTATGACAGCCTGGGCGAGATAATAGGCAGCGTAGGGCTGCTCGCGGGTGCTTTGGTCGACCAGCGCCTCCGCCTCGCGATCGCGGGGCGTGGCCGAGGCGGTACCGACGCGCTCGAAAAGGGAGGTCAGCAATTGGCGTTCTTCGGGTGACATGGCCTGTCTCCTTGTTGCAAACGATCAGATGTCGCCTAGTGATGAGGTAGGTACGACTTCCAGCTTTTCAAAGCTCTGCTGCGTTACATTTCCGTAAGCCGAAAAGACCTGACGATATCTTCATCCGTTCCGTGGCTTGTCTTTTTCCCGCATTGTTTTACGCATGGAGTCGCACTATGTGCGGGGAACCCGAATTTACGTGAGAGAGGTTCGAATGAACGACGAAGACCAGGACGACAAGACGAAGGAACTGCCGCTCGGCAAGGAAACGGAGGCGAACCTTTTCAAGTCGCGTTCCATCTTCATCTATGGACCGATCAATCAGGAACTTGCGCAGAAGGTCTGCTCGCAGTTGGTGGCGCTTGCCGCAGCCAGCGACGACGATATCCGCATCTATGTCAATTCGCCCGGCGGCCACGTCGAATCCGGCGATTCGATCCATGACATGATCAAGTTCATCAAGCCGAAGGTCTGGATGATCGGGACCGGCTGGGTCGCTTCCGCAGGTGCGCTGATTTTCGTCGCGGCACCGAAGGAACGACGCCTTTGCCTGCCGAACACGCGCTTCCTGCTGCACCAGCCGTCCGGCGGCACGCGCGGCATGGCGTCCGACATCGAGATTCAGGCTCGCGAGATCATCAAGATGAACGAGCGCTTGAACAAGATCATGGCTGAAGCCACCGGCCAGACCTACGACAAGATCGCTGCCGATACCGACCGCGACTACTGGCTGTCCGCTGAAGAGGCCAAGGCTTATGGCCTCGTTTCGCGGATTGTGACGTCGCAAAGCGACATCTGATTGATGCGCAAAGGGCGCCCTTGCTTGCCGGACGGCGGGTGGGGCGCTTTTTTGTGGTTTGTGGAGCATCGCCATAGCGCAGAAAGGCCTCGGCATGCCCGATTTGCACTATGAGGATCCGCAGTTGGCGGAGCTCTACGATCTCGACAGCGGCTGGTCGGCAGACCGGGATTTCTACCTTGCACTTGCCGGTTCCGACCCCATCCACATTCTCGATCTCGGATGTGGCACCGGGCTTCTTTGCGATGCCTATGCCGCGCGTGGGCACGCGGTGACAGGCGTCGATCCGGCGGCGGCCATGCTTGAGGTCGGGCGTGGCAAGCCGAACGGACAACGTGTCCACTGGGTTCAGGCTTCGGCGCAGACCTTCCGCTCCGATGATCGCTTTGACCTCATCGTGATGACAGGACATGCCTTTCAAACCTTGCTCGATGACGTTGATGTTGTGGCCACCTTTGCCACGATGCGCGAGCATCTGGTTCGCGGCGGAAGGATCGTGTTCGAATCGAGAAACCCGGCGATTGACTGGCCCGCGCGGTGGAACGGCGACCTGGTGCTTGAGGTTGGCGGGGCTCCCGTGCACGAGGCGCGGCGGTTTATGTCGATGGCGGGCAACAGGATGTCTTTCGAGTTGCGCTACACATTCCCCAACAGGAAACTGGTGTCGAAGAGCGAACTGCTGTTCCTGTCGCGCGAAGAGATCGAGGGGTGGCTCGGCGCTTCAGGACTGTCGACCGAGACCGTCATGGGCGATTGGAACGGGCAACCTTTCGATCCGAGAACGTCGCCGGAGATGATTTTCGTCGGTCGCCACGCGTAGAGCTGCGGTGACCAAACCGTCGGCATGAACGAAATCACGTCTGACTGCACTTGCGCGACTCCTCTCGATGCGGCTCCATGCGGCATTTCTTTCGCAAGAGTACCGCCATGCTCAAAGACTTCTCTATCCAAAGCCTGTTCATGGGCGTTCTCACGGCGTTTGTCGGCTTCGCCAGTTCGTTCGCCGTTGTGCTGCACGGATTGCAGGCGGTCGGCGCCACTGACGGGCAGGCGGCGTCGGGGCTGATGGCGCTGTCGGTTGCGATGGGTGTTTGCGCCATTGTCCTCTGCACTGTGACGCGGCTGCCCATCAGCATCGCATGGTCGACGCCCGGTGGTGCGCTGCTTGCCAGCACCGGTCTCGTCGAGGGAGGATTCAATGCGGCTGTCGGGGCATTCCTGATCTGTGCGTTGCTGATCATCATCGCCGGGCTGTTCAAGCCACTCGGCCGCGCCGTTGCCGCTATTCCTGCACCTCTTGCCAATGCCATGCTTGCAGGTGTGCTGATCGGCCTGTGCTTTGCGCCGGTCAGGGCAATCGGGTTCAACCCGTTGCTTGGACTGCCCATCGTCTTGGCCTGGATCGTTGCAGGCGCCTTCAAGCGCCTGTGGGCGGTGCCGGCGGCGCTCGCGGCCTTCGTGCTGGTGCTCGCCTTCGGCGTCGATATTCCAGACGGTGCGATGGTTTCGATCGAGCGCTCGCTTGCGCCGCCGGTGGAGTTCGTCTCGCCGGTGTTCAATCTTCCGGCCTTCGTTTCAATCGCGCTGCCGCTGTTCATCGTCACGATGGCATCGCAGAACATTCCCGGTATTGCCGTGCTGAAGGTCAACGGATACGAGCCGCAGCCCGGGCCACTTTTTGCAGTCACCGGGTTCTTCTCGCTGCTCGCGGCGCCTTTCGGCGGCCATGCGGTCAATCTTGCGGCGATCACTGCTGCCATGTGCGCCGGTCATGATGCCCATCCTGATCCTGCGCGACGTTACTGGGCGGCGTTGATATCCGGCATTGGCTATGTGATTTTCGGACTTCTTGCGGGCGCGGTGACCGCATTTGTGGCGCTGGCGCCGCCGATCCTCATTCAGGCGGTTGCAGGTCTGGCACTGGTCGGAGCCTTTTCGAGCTCGGCGATGTCGGCCTTCCAGGCTCCGGAAACGCGCGAAGCCTCGGCGATCACTTTCCTGGTGACGGCGTCGGGTGTTTCCTTCGGTGGCATATCGGGCGCCTTCTGGGGATTGCTGGCCGGCGGCTTGATGATGGTGCTGTCGCATTTTGTGCAGTTGGCAAAAAGGTAGACGGGGGGTTGCCAGTTTTTTGGCCTGCGGCTATAAGCGCCACTATGAAGAACACGGGCATCATGATTTCTGAGCATATTGCACGCGGGCGTATTGCCCTGCGCGACAATACGCGCGCCCTGACATCGCTTCTTCTCCTCGGCCTTACGCGCGGTTGCCGGGTCCGTTGAGGAGCGCCCGGCGGCCGAAAGCCCGCCCGGCCATAGCTCCTCTCGCCAACCCCCAGAATTGATCAACCGGATGCATTCGCTCCGGATTCGTCATCGCCAAGCGGCATGCTATGCGCTACTACGCGGCTGGCCAGATGACGGGAAGAGGAAGAGAAGACATGGACACGAACACCCGCTCTCAGACCAACGGCATGCCCGATGCGGCGGTGAAATACCGCGCTTATCCGCAGGTCAACATTCCCGATCGCACATGGCCATCCAAAACCCTGACCAAGGCACCGGTCTGGTGCTCGGTCGATCTGCGCGACGGAAATCAGGCTCTGGTCGATCCCATGGGACACGACCGCAAGGCTCGTATGTTCCAATTGCTGCTCGACATGGGTTTCAAGGAAATCGAGATCGGCTTCCCGTCGGCATCGCAGACCGACTTCGACTTTGCGCGCTGGTGCGTCGAGCAGGGCAATGTTCCTGACGATGTCTCGCTGCAGGTCCTGGTGCAGTGCCGTCCGGAGCTGATCACGCGTACCTTCGAGGCACTCGAGGGCGCAACCCGGCCCATCGTCCACTTCTACAATTCTACCAGCGAACTGCAGCGCCGTGTGGTGTTCGGCAAGGATGTCCAGGGCATCAAGCAGATTGCCGTCGATGCGGCGAAGATGATCTCCGACATGGCGGCCAAGGCCGGTGGCGGATACCGGTTTGAATATTCGCCGGAGAGCTTCACTGGCACCGAGCTGGATGTAGCGCTGGAAATCTGCAACGCGGTGATCGAAGTGATGAAGCCGACGGCCGACAACAAGCTGATCATCAACCTGCCATCGACCGTCGAGATGGCGACGCCGAACGTCTATGCGGACCAGATCGAGTGGATGTGCCGCAATCTCGACAATCGCGAGAACCTGATCATCTCGCTGCATCCGCACAACGACCGCGGCACCGGTATCGCCGCCGCCGAGCTGGCGCTGCTGGCTGGCGCCGACCGTGTCGAAGGCACGCTGTTCGGCAATGGCGAGCGCACCGGCAACGTCGATGTCGTTACAATGGCACTCAACATGTTCACGCAGGGCGTCGACCCCGAGATCGACTGCTCCAACATCGTGCGCATGAAGGAAGTCTTCGAGTATTCCAACCAGATGCCGATCGGCGAGCGTCACCCCTATGTCGGCGAACTGGTCTACACGGCCTTCTCCGGCTCGCACCAGGATGCCATCAATAAGGGCATGAAGGCGATCAAGGTGGCCAACCACCCGGTCTGGGAAGTGCCCTACCTGCCGATCGATCCGCGGGACGTCGGGCGTAGTTATGAAGCGATCATCCGCATCAATTCGCAATCCGGAAAGGGCGGCATCGCCTACATCCTGCAGCAGGACTACGGCCTCAACCTGCCGCGAAACCTGCAGGTCGAGTTCCGCGAGGACATCCAGCGCATCACCGACGAGGATGGCAAGGAATTGCCGTCGCGGAAGATCTACGACCGCTTCATCGAGCGTTACGTGGCGCAGCCGGAAGGCCGTATCAAGTTCGTCGATCATCACACCTATGCCGATCCGGAGCGGAAAGGCCAGCGTATCGTCGCCGCCGAGATTACCGACAACGGCGAGATGAAGCGCATCGAGGGCAGAGGCAACGGCCCAGTCGACGGCTTCATCAACGCGCTCTCCCACTATCTCGGCATCGAAATGTCGGTCGAGGACTATTCGGAGCACTCGCTGCAGCACGGTTCGAATGCAGCCGCAATCTCCTATGTCGAGACGTCCTATCCGGGTGGCCGGCTTTTCGGCGCCGGTATCAGCACGAACATCGTCGGCGCTTCGCTTGAAGCGATTGTGTCGGCGGCGAACCGCGTCCTCGACGTGAAAGCCGGCAAGGTCTGATTATTCAGCGCAGCGGACTAAGTCCGCTGCGCAATGCACTTCAATCCCGCCGCCTTAGTTAGGGCCAATTGCCGTTGAGGACAATTTCGCCGGAGCGTCCTTAGATCGCGGTTGCGATCTGCATGGCGAGCTGCGCAAGCGAGGCTTCTGAGGATGGGCCGACGAGAACGTAGGAGGTCCCGGCATTGTGCCAGCCGACCAGACCAATCTCGTCCTTGATGGTTTCCTTGAAGTCCTCGGTCTCCGCCGCTTGACTGTCCTTGCGGAAGCAGATGGAAGCGAGGTCGCCGTCCGCGCTCGTATAGACAAGCTGGCCGACCGGCCGGCCGTTGGAGAGGAAAACGCGAGCGCCCTGGAACGTCCAGCCTTGGCTCGTGAGGTCGGGAACCCGGAAGGCGACGCCCACGGTGGACGTCAGCCAGCTGGAAATTTCCTCGGCCTGCGTCGATGCCACCTCGACGATATGGCGCGGCTGACGCGCGATCAGGCGCTGGTAGGCCGTTACGTCGACGAGCCAGTCGTTCGCGTCGGAAGCCGCATCAGCCGTCTGAGGTGGATTGGGAGCGCCGCCGGAATTATCGGCGGCGAGATAGCCAATACCGCAGCCGACGACGAAAAGAATGATCGCCGCTGCCAAAGCCTGCGGACCGCTCGGCGCAAGCTTCAGCGAAGGACGCGAGAGGCGCGGTGCGAGCGGAGCCTTCGGCGGCTGCACGTTCTTGATCGAGCGGACGAGCGCCAGCGGCACAGGCTCCTTGAGGACGTCGTCGAGGCGGTGCCTTCCAAAGTCGGCGCCTTGGCGCAGCTTGTCGTAGAGCCGCCTTGCCCCGTCGTCGGTTGCCAACCGCTGTTCCAAGTCCATTTTCTGTTCGGTTGACGCTTCGCCATCCAGCAAGGCGGTCAGCTGAGCATCGAGCGGCAATTTCTTGAAATCGAGCAATTCAGTACCTGTGAGGATAGTTGTCTGCGACGCTGGCGAAATGCAGTCTTGCCGCGGTTAGGTGTGAAACGACGTTGCTCATGGCGATGCCCATGATGTCGGCCGTCTGCTGGTACGTGTGACCTTCGACGACAACCAGAAGAAGGACACTGCAGGTCCCTTCCGGCATCTCGGCTATCATGCGGTGAATTGTGTCGGCATCGAAACCGGCCGTGCGGTCGCGGCTTGCGTCGCGGATATCGGTGACGTTGGCTTTCGGCGTGGCATGCGGCCTGCGCCGGCGGCTGTCATCGTTCCACTGCTGGCGGGCCAGGGTGTAGATCCAGCTTTCCAGCCGCCCTTCACCGTTCCACTGGTTGCTCTTGGCCACGGCGCGTTCACAGACGGCCTGTACGAGTTCGTCGGCGACCGCGGCGTTGCCTGCCAGGGTCATAGCAAAGCGGCGCAGCCGGGGCAGAAGGCCAACCAGGTCGCGTCTGATATCGATTGTCGTCACGGGTTGACGCATAGTCTTTCCAAAGTAATGCCTGGACGGTCGGACGACCGTCCAGCAGTAAACAGACTTATACCGGCTCTGTGTCCTTTATGATACAAGTCCCTGATGCTTCGCAAGCATCGGTCGGTGTATCCTACGGCTTCTCAAAGCTTTTCTTCGGTAGCATGTCCGTTCAGTAGGTTCGGTATCCGTTCAACGCCTGCAGCAGAGAGCGGTACGCCCATGTCTGATCGCCGCCGCGATCGCGAATCTCCACGAGCTGGACGCGCGCGCCCTGCACGTCTCCCTGTTCCACCAAAGCTTGTCCCATGTATGACCGGGCAAGAATATAGTTCTCATCTGCCTGCAGGGCCTTGCGGTAGTACGACATTCCCAGTTCCATCCGGCCCGCTTTGCGGTTCGCATAGCCGAGATAGTTCAGGATGCGGGGATCATTCTGGTTGCTTGCGAGGTGCAGCACGGTGAGCGCGTTGTCGTACTGCCCGGCATAGGCAAATTCGCGGGCTGCGTTGTAAAGATCGTCGTCGTTGAAGCTGCTCTTCTTCGGAACCACGCATTGCTTCTTGTTCTTGTCCCAAACCTTGCCGTTCGCGCACCTGGTGGTCGTCTCGGTCTTCGGTGGCGGCTTCGTCTCATCGCTCTCGTCACCAACGGCAAACGCCGGTGCTGAAAAGGTGAAAGCGAGACAGCCGGCCAGAGTAAGGGTACGAAGCGAGGGGAGAGCGTAGGACATGCGATGACTCCATGGATGGGTGACGCAGAGACGAGGATTGTACCTCTTGATCGCGAAATACCAAGGGGGTGAATGCGGATCGTCGCGGGCATAGTGCCATCTTCAGACGCCGAATCAAACCGTTGACGAAGAGATTCCGTCTGGTGCGCTAAGGCCTGAAAATATCAACGCTTTCCTGACACACGCCATCGCCCATTTCGTTGATGCTGAAACGTTCGCCAGTCAGTTCCCAGTAGCCGGGCGAACCGCCGATGTTGAAGAGATTGTAGGCGGCGGGTGGCTTGATGCCACCGGGGCCCTGCGAAGCGGAGGCGATACCGACCACCGGCACGGGGCCGGTTTGTCCGCGCAGCCAGTGAAGGGTGTTCAGATGTGTATGGCCGTGCAACACCAGCTCGGCGCCGCCCGTTGATACGACTGCGGCGAAGCGGCGAATGCCGATCATCCGTTTGTGAAATGACGTCGCGCCGCGGATCGGGGGATGGTGGATCATCACGACGCGAAAAAGCCCGGCCTCGCCAGCGGCGCGCAGCATGTTGACGGTCTCGCGGGCTTGCCTCTCGCCGAAAAAGCCGCTGGCGGCGAAGGGTGGGGTAGCCAGCGCCGTCGAACAGCCGACGATGGCGACTTTGCCGCGAACGCGCAGATACGGAAAAACGTGACGATCCTCCTCCCAGTGCGGTGGAGCAAGATCGCCGCGGACATTGTCGTACCAGGCGCGCATCGATTTTTCGTAGGCACCGGGCACATAAGCGTCGTGATTTCCAGGTACGACGGAATTGTCCGCTGGGTCGCCCAGCTCCTTCAGCCAGGCAGCGGCGGCGCGGATTTCGATGCCGCTTGCGAGGTTTACCAGATCGCCGGTTATCGCAAGATGATCGGCTTGCCTGGCGCGGATATCGTCTAGCAGCACGTCAAGCGTGCTGCCGAAAAGGTGCTTGCGCCGATTGCGATGCCAGTTCACAAAGCCGGTGATGCGCTTGGAGAACAGTTCGCGGACTGAAAGGCGGGGCAATGGCCCGAGATGAATGTCTGAAATGTGCGCAAGCTTGAACATCCGACGACACATAGCCCAGGAAGTCTGCAATTCAAACACATCTGCTTGAACGGACTATGAAATTGGAAGAAGCGTGAACAGACACATTCGCCCCTGGCAGTCACGGCTGCTGATGCGCATCGCGCACACTTATTTCGCAATTGCTCGTGGAATGACGATGGGGGTTCGGGCCGCGTGCTTCGATTCCGCCGGGCGAATCTTTCTTGTGCGACACAGTTACGTGCCCGGATGGCACATGCCGGGCGGCGGGCTTGAGCGCCACGAGACAGCCGAGGAAGCTCTGATCAAGGAGCTTCGCGAAGAAGGCAATCTGCAGATCGTCGGGCGACCACAGCTATTCCACGTCTACCTCAACACATCCGCGAGCCGACGGGATCATGTCCTTTTCTATCGGGCCAAGGTGACGCAGACGGCGCCACGCGCGCCTGATCGCGAAATCATCGAATGCGGTTTCTTCGCACTAGATGATCTACCGCAGGGGACGACGTCGGCAACGCGCCGACGCCTGGCGGAACTCGCCGGGGAGCATGCGCCGGCCCATATCTGGTAGAACTTTCGCTCAGGCCGCCGCAAGCCGCGCGCGACCGTGTGGCCGATCGAGATCGAGCGCCGGGCCGACCGGTACGATTCCGGTCGGATTGATCGTCCCGTGGCTTCGGTAGTAGTGGTTCTTGATATGGTGAAAGTCGACCGTCTCCTTGACGCCCTGCACCTGGTAGAGGTCACGCAGGTAGGCTGAAAGGTTGCGATAGTCGTCGATCCGACGGATGTTGCACTTGAAGTGGCCGACGTAGACCGCATCGAAACGCACCAGCGTCGTGAACAGGCGCCAGTCCGCTTCGGTCAACTGATCACCGAGCAGGTAGCGACCCTTGCCGAGCCGCTCTTCCAGCAGGTCCAGGGTTTCGAACAGCTTGATCACGTTCTCGGCATAAGCTTCCTGCGATGTCGCGAAACCCGACTTGTAGACGCCGTTGTTGACCGTATCGTAGACGATGGCGTTCAGATCATCGATTTCCGAGCGCAGGTCTTGCGGATAGAAATCCAGCGTCGAACCCGTCAGGGGATCGAAGGCGCTGTTGAACATCCGGATGATCTCCGCGGATTCGTTGTTGACGATCGTGTTCGTCTTTTTGTCCCAGAGCACCGGCACGGTCACACGACCGGAATAATGCGGGTCGGCCTTCACATAAACTTCCCACAACGCCCGCGAACCGAAAAGGTTGTCGCCGGTGGCTCCGTCGCCGACCTTGAACTCCCAGCCGTTTTCCAGCATCAGCGGATCAACGACCGAAACCGAGATCAGGTCTTCGAGCTTCTTCAGCTTGCGGAAGATCAGCGTGCGGTGCGCCCACGGGCAGGCGAGCGACACGTAGAGGTGATAGCGTCCGGCCTCGGCCTTGAATCCGCCGACGCCTGAAGGGCCGGCTTCGCCGTCGATGGTCACCCAGTTGCGAAACTGTGACGCTGCGCGCTTGAAATGCCCCTTGGTTTCCTTCGTATCGTACCAGACGTCATGCCAGACGCCGTCAACCAGCATGCCCATGTTTCCATCCTTCATATTGCCTTGTTGCGATGGAACGTATCGCATCTCGCGCGACTTGGCAGGCCAAGAAAAATTGAACACTGCGTCGCGGCATGTGGCCCGGCTGTTTTTTCCAATGGACGACCGATTTTTTTCCTGCTATCGGCGTTTCCACATTTGGAACCTGATTGATGTCTCTACCGAGAAACCTGCGACGACGCTAATGCTCCCGAACGCCTGAGGGCGTGCTCGAGAACCCATCATTTTCGTCTATCCGGTTTCCGTCTCATCATGCACAAGCACGATCTGGTCTACCTCACCGAGGACGCGTCGCACGACGCAGCTATCGAACATATCAACGAAGAAGCGTTCGGCCCCGGGCGGCACGCCCGTGCCGCTGCCCGTATCCGCGAGCAGGGACCACACGACCTGTCGTTGTCGTTCATCTGCGCGGATGATGGCGAGACGATCGCTTCGGTGCGGATGACGCCTGTAACGGCAGGTTCGGTCAAAGGACATCTGCTCGGACCGCTGGCGGTTCGGCCTTCACACAAGAGCCGCGGTATCGGTCGGGAGCTCGTCCGCATTGCTGTCGAGGCGGCGCGGCGCAAGGGCTCCGAAGCTGTCATTCTGATCGGCGATCCGCCTTACTACGGCCCGCTCGGCTTCGAGAAGGTCGTACACAACGCGCTTGCATTCCCCGGTCCGGTCGATCCTGCCCGCGTTCTCGTGGTTCCGTTCGCAGACGATACTCATGGCAGGCTGCACGGAATTATCGGCTGGCGAAAATAGCCAGCATGCGGTATTGCCTTGGGTCTGAAGTGCGCTTCATGTGATGTTTCAGGGGCTTGGGGGAACCACATGAGCAGCATTTCTATGGACGAAGCGCTGGACCGTGCCGGCACTGGTCCCTTCCAATTGCGTCTCATGGGCATATTCGGACTGGTCTGGGCAGCCGATGCGATGCAGGTGCTGGCGGTCGGCTTTACGGCCGCATCGATCGCGGGGACATTCGGGCTGACCGTGCCGCAGGCCTTGCAGACAGGCACGTTGTTTTTCCTCGGGATGCTGATCGGCGCGGTCCTGTTCGGTCGCCTGGCCGACAAGATCGGTCGGCGGCATGTCCTGATCCTGACCGTCGGTTGCGATGCGATTTTCGGCACACTTTCGATCTTTGCTCCCGATTTCACGAGCCTGCTGGCCCTTCGCTTCCTGACGGGAATTGCGGTGGGTGGCACGCTGCCGGTGGACTACGCGATGATGGCCGAATTCCTGCCTGCCAAGAGCCGCGGGCGTTGGCTGGTGGCTTTGGAGGGTTTTTGGGCGATCGGAACGCTGATCGTTGCGCTAGCAGCCTGGGCGGCAAATGCGGCAGGCGTTCAGGATGCCTGGCGCTACATCTTCGCTGTCACCGCGCTGCCCGCCTTGCTGGGCCTTACGTTGCGCTTCCTAGTGCCGGAATCGCCCCTTTACCTTTTGCGGACAGGGCGGGCCGCCGAAGCGCAGGAGGTTGTCAACCAGATCCTCACGCGCCACGGCAAGGCGCCGCTTGGGTGGCAAGACGAAATCGTTTACGCGCCGCAGGTGAGCGAAGGAATATTCTCGAAGCCGCTTCGGCGGCGCAGCCTGATGATTTTGGGAATCTGGTTCCTCGTTTCCGTTTCTTACTACGGGGTCTTCACCTGGATGCCCGCCAAGCTCGCAGGCGACGGGTTTGGTTTCGTGCGCGGATATGGCTTCCTCGTAGTCGTCGCGCTCGCCCAACTGCCGGGCTATGTCCTTGCTGCCTACGGTGTCGAAGCCTGGGGGCGCAAGCCGACGTTGATCGGCTTTTGCCTGTTGTCCGCGCTCGGTTGCCTGCTTTTCGTCGTATCACCGAGCGACGTGCTGGTCGGTGCATCGCTGCTCGTCATGAGTTTTGCGCTGCTTGGCACCTGGGGAGCCTTGTACGCCTATACGCCGGAGCTTTATCCGACGGCGTCGCGGGCGACGGGCATGGGGACGGCAGGCGCCATGGCGCGGCTCGGCGGGCTTATCGCGCCGTCGCTGATGGCGTTCGTAGTCGCCGAAGGGCTGGGCGTTGCGATCGGGTTGTTTGCCGGCCTGCTGGTCATTGCCGCGCTTGCGGCGACGGCGATCGACATGGAGACCCGTCAGACAGTGCTGACCTGAGGCTACTGGTCCAGCAGCTTTCGCAGGAAGCTGCGCGTTCGGCCCCTTGGGAAGTCGGGCAGTTCTCCGAAGACCTCATACCCATGCCGCTGGTAGACGCGGAGCGCCCGCGGATTGAATGTATCGATCCAGGCGCCGTGACAACCGCGCGCGGCGGCCTCTTGTTCGGCCATGGATAGAATCTTGGCTGCCAACCCTTTGCCGCGCTCGCTGTCGGGGATGTAGAGCCACTGGGTGAAAAGCCACCCCCAGGCAGTATAGCCTGACAGCCCACCCGTTATCTTGCCGTCGGTATCGCGAATGAGAACGGCGAGCACCTGCCGTTCCGCAGGGCCGACATCGCTGATGTTGAATGCGGCGAGTGCGTCGCCGATCGCGGCAAGGTCCTCGGGGGAGGGCGAGGCTGTCAGCTCCAAGCCGGCCATGGTCTATCGACCCTCGCGCCACCACATGGAACCGAACGCAAGCAACAGAATGCCGACACCGGCAAAGCCTGCGAAAAGCGGCAAGGTGTTGATGCCCTTAAGCACCGTCTCGTTTGTCATATGGAGCTGCATCCGCTCGCCATCGGCGACGCGAATTTGGCCACGAACCGGCAGGATCGGTGGAATGCTGATTGCGCCGTTCGCGTCAGAAACGCGGGCGGTGAGACCCCTGGTCTTGTCGGCGATAGGTTTCAGCGCCTCTGTCGTCGAGATCATCGCCTTGAATTCCGGAGCGTCGACTGCACCGACATGAACAAGCGTGATCAAGTCGCCATTGCGGATCTCGAAGAGGCCGATCTCGTCCATCTTTTTCTCGGCCTTGAACAGGCCTGGCTCGGATTGTTCCAGCGGAAGGGTTTCGGTCCGTCCGGACGGGTAGCGCACGGTGGCATCGCCGGGAGCTCCACCGATCGTCTGGCGGGTGATTTCCAGTGTTCGGCCGGAGGCGCGAGCGGTCAGTGCTTCCTCCTCAAGCGCAGGCTCCTTCATCAGCCAGTGGGCGATCCGGCGGTAGAGCGAGACATGCGGACCACCGCCCTCGAAGCCACGGGCCCAGAGCCAACCCTGATCGGAGAGCAGCATGGCGACACGGCCTTGTCCGGCACGGTTCAACACAAGCAGCGGGTGATTGTCTGCGCCGACCATGACCGTCTGGCCCTGCGGCGGGTCGACATCGACACTGCGGAACCAGCGGCCCCAGTGCGGCGGCTCGTCGGATGAACCGTCGAGGCCGCGGGTGACTGGGTGCTTCTTCCCCTCGTCGGAGAGGCGCGGATAAAAGGCCTTCTCGACCATCTGGCCGGTCGGGGCAGCAGGCAGGACCGATGACAGCGGGGTCAGAGCGATCGAATCCTGACCGGCATGTTCAGGGCCGGCCGCGATCAGCAGTGCGCCCCCGTTCTCGACATATTGCGCGATGTAGTCGTAGTACAGGATCGGCAGTACGCCGCGGTGCTGATAACGGTCGAAAATGATCAGGTCGAAGTCCTTGATCTTGTCGACGAAGAGTTCGCGCGTCGGGAAAGCGATCAGCGACAGTTCATTAATCGGCGTGCCGTCCTGTTTTTCCGGTGGACGCAGGATCGTGAAGTGTACGAGGTCGACCGAGGCGTCGGATTTCAACAGATTGCGCCATGCACGTTCGCCCGCATGCGGCTCGCCCGAGACGAGGAGCACGCGCAGGTTCTCGCGGATCCCGTCGATGACGTGGACGGCCCGGTTGTTTGCCTCCGTGACTTCGCCGGGCAGACCGGCAACGGAAAATTCGAGAACGTTGCTGCCACCGCGAGAGACCTTGAAGGAGAAGGGCGTATCTTGGCCCGGGGTGGCCTGCAGCGTGGCGATTTCGTCGCCGTTCAACTTCACGGTGACGTTGGCGGTGCCGCCGGGGCTAGGGCCGTCGTCGAAGACGCGCAGCACCAGTTGCTGCTCCTCATTGACGATGCCGAAGCGCGGTGCCTTGATGACCTCGATGCGGCGGTCGAATTCATTGGCCTTGCCGGTGATCAGACCGTGGATGGGTGCGTCGAATCCAAGAGCCTGATTGACACCGGGGACATCGTGCACCTCGCCATCGGTCAGCATAATTGCGCCGCCGATACGGGCAGGCGGAACGTCGGCGACAGCTGCGGAAAGCGCGTTGAAGAGGCGGGTCGACGGGGCGTCGGACCCTTCCGGCTCCGTTGCATCCACGTAACGGGGCTCGATATCCGGGAAACGCGCAAGGCGATCCTTCAACTGCGCCAGAGCGTCATTCGTCATCTCGATGCGTTCGGGTGTCTGCTGGCTCTGGCTGCGATCGACGATGACGGGCACGACCGTCGACAGATGCTCGCGATCCTCCTGAAGCAGCAGGGGATTGGCCAAGGCGGCCAGCAGGGCCAGCGCGGCGATCGAACGAATCCAGGCGCCACGAATGCCGCGCCAGATAGCGAAGGCTGCGATGACAACCGCAACAAACGTCAGTGCCGCCAGGATCGGCCATGGAATGAACGGCGAAAAATCAACTGTCATATCACTGTCCCAACCGTTCCAGCAGGGCAGGGATATGGACCTGGTCGGTCTTGTAGTTGCCGGTGAGCATGTACATCATGATGTTGACGCCGCTGCGGTAGGCGTATTCGCGTTGCATTTCATCCGGCGGCACCGTCGGCAGCATTGGCATGCCGCTCTGGTCGACAGCCCAGGCGCCGGCGAAATCGTTGCCGGTGATCAGAATCGGGGACACCCCGTCGGCCGACCCCGTCGACTTGGGGTTGGCGGCGTGATTGTCCTGCCGGGCCTCGATCCATAATGGGCTGCCTGCGTAGCGACCGGGGAAGCTCGAAAGCAGGTAGAAGGACTTCGTCAGAACATGGTCGGTCGGAACCGGTTCAAGTGGTGGAATGTCCAGATTGGCAAGAATCTGCTGCAGGCGCTCGCCATTGGCGCTGGCCGGCCCGCCGCCAGTATCAAGCGCGCTGAACTGGTCACGCGTGTCAAACAGCACTGTTCCGCCGGACCGCATGTAGGCGTCAATCCTGTTGATCGCAGCGGCCGACGGCATCGGCGCTGTGGCCGTAACCGGCCAGTAGATGATTGGATAGAAGGCCAGTTCGTCTTTCGTCAAGTCGAGCCCGACGGGCGGTGCCGGCTCAAGCGTTGTCCGGAACGTCAGGAACTCGGTCAGACCTTCGAGCCCGCGTTCCGAAATGTTGTCGACATCCTGCTCGCCGGTGACGACATAGGCCAAATGCGTATTGTCCAGCCGCTGGAATATCTGGTCGTCACCCGGTTTGGAGTCATCGGCCCGGGAACGGTCGGGCAGCAGCAGAAGCGCAGCGCTGAGAGCCACGGCGACCAGAGCGGCCGTGCGGGCCGCGGGGCGCAGGCGAGAGAAAGCACCACTCATGAACATCACAATCAGACTGTCTGCCAGCAGGAGCAGGAATGCTATCAGGAAAAGAGCCGGCTTGGCTGACCACGTTTCACCGCCGATCAGCCCTTCACGAACGGCTGTCACACCCGAGGTGTCGAGCGGTTTCAGCTCGGCATCTTTCTGTAGGACATTCAACGCCGTAAAGCCTTCTTCTGAACCATAGAGTCCGGGCGGATTGTCAAATCCGGCGACAGGGGTGACCTTCGCATTGGGAATCAGCGGCCGAGCGGTTCCTGTTTCCGTGGTCAGTGCCCCCAATGCCGTCAGCAGGCGAAACGGCGGCAGGGCTTCGGCGGTGGCGGCGCCGCCGGTTTCCGAGGTTACACCACCCGAGCGGGAGAGTTGTACAAGCCGGCGCAGCATTTCGACGAAGTTGCCGGAGATCGGCAGATCCGACCAGGTTGCCTCCGCACTGACATGGAACAGCACGATCCGGCCGGCACTGATCGGCTTCGTCGTCACCAATGGCGTTCCGTCGGCAAGACTTGCCCAGGTGCGTTCGGCGAGGTCCGGCGTCGGTTCCGCCAGGACCTGGCGCTTGATGGTCACGTCGGTGGGCTTCGGCATTCCTGCAAAGGGGCCGAAGTTCGGGAACTCGGCAAGCGGTTGCGGTTCGGCCCATGACAGCGCGCCACCGAGCGCGCGCTCGCCCTGGCGTAGCGTGACCGGAACCAGCGGGTCATCGGCGGGCGCGGCAGCGAGGCGTGGTCCGGCGAAACGGATCAGCGTCCCGCCGTTGGCGATCCAGCGCTGTAGCGGTTCGTAGGTGTCCTGCGGCAGCCTGCCGATATCGGCCATCACGATGACGGACGGATTTTGTGAGAGGAGGTCGGGGATCGACGTCGCGAGATCAGGCGTGTTCGGCTCGATCAGGTCGGCATAAGGCTGCAGGGCGCGCTGGATATAGTAGAGCGGCGACAGCAGCGGCTGAAAGGTATCGCCCGCTTCGCCCGAGAGCAGGACGACGCGCCGACGCTTGAAGCCGTCATCGAGTAGATGGACCGCGCCTGCCGTCGCATGATTGTCGATGCTGAGGCGGGCGAAGTCGTTTCGCATTTCGAAGGGGGCGGCGATGGCGCCGGTGGCGACAGCCTGGCCGGGCTGAAAGTTGACAGAGCCCGTGGCAATCGGTCGGCCCTGCGCATCTTGCGCCGTCAGCGGCAGTGAGGCGGCAGCGCCGCTGTTCAACCGCGTGGCGGTAACGGTCATCGAATCCGCAGCGTTGTTCGCCGATGTGATGGCAATGGTCTCCGCCGCGTCACCCTCGACCAGCCGCAGTTGCGCCGGCTGCAGGTCCGAGAGCTGGCGGACGGTCGCGTCGTTGTCGCGTGATGCGGCGCCATCGGTCAGAAAGGCCAGCGTCCCGGGGTGAACGCCGTTGAGCGCAGCGCGCAGTGCCTCGAAGGCCCGTTGACGGTCGGGGACGAGGGGCTTCGGCTCCGCGGCCCGCAGTTTGTCGCGAGCTGCGGCTGCGGTCCCGGGAACGGCGTCGTTGGTCGGATCTGCGGTGAAGGCTATGGCAACCGGCGTTCCTGCCGCTTCGGCATCGTCTATCAGCGCATCAGCCGTCTTTACACGACGCTCCCAATCGGGGGCCGTCGCCCAGCTATTATCGACAAAGAGAACGAGCGGACCGCCCGAGGCGAGTGAACTCGTGCGCGGATTGAAGACGGGATCGGCGATGGCGAGGATAACCGCGGCTGCAAGCAGCATACGCAGGAGCGTCAGCCACCAAGGGCTCTGCGCCGGCGTTTCCTCGCGCTTCAGCACCGTTGCCAGAATCCTCAGCGGTGGGAAGACTTCGCTCTTTGGCCGGGGCGGCGTCAGGCGCAGCAGCCACCAGATGACCGGAAGTGCGGCGAGCGCGCCAAGGATCGCGGGGTAGGCAAACGCAAAGGGGAGGGCGTTCAAAGTTGCCCTCCGTGGTTTGCCTTGGCGGGCATGCCGGACAGATACATGTGAACCGCAACCAGGGCCTCGGAGGCGAGATGGTCGGTGCGATGGCTTACAAAGGTCCAACCGATATGGCGCAGCGCCTGGCCGAGTTCGTCGCGGCGGGCGAGATAGGCGCGGCTATAGGCATCGCGAATGTTCTCGGCGCGGCCGGAGGTGAGCTTCGAACCCGTCTCGGGGTCGGTAAACTCGGTTCGTCCGTTGTAGGGGAAAAGCTCCTCGGCGGGATCGGCGACCTCGATGACATGACCGCGCAGGCCACGCCGGGCTAGGGGGGAGATGCGGGCCATGACGGCGCGCGCATCGTCGAGAAAATCGCCGATCAGCACAAGTTCGCTCCAGCCCCGGATCATTGCTGTTTCCGGCAGTCCGCCGGTCAATGGAGCATGTATCAGCGCTGTGGCGAGACGTTCGGCCGCATTGCGTGCCGAGACCGGCTCCATCACACCTGGGCATCCTATGCGCTCGCCGGAACGGGCCAGGATTTCAGCCAGCGCCAGCATGATGACGAGGGCTCGGCTCTCCTTTGAAGCGCTGGCGAAGGTCGATTTGTACATCATCGACGGTGACATGTCGGCCCATAGCCAGATGGTGTGGGCCGCTTCCCATTCTCGGTCGCGAATATAGGTATGGTCGTCGCGGGCGGAACGCCGCCAGTCGATGCGTGACAGGCTTTCGCCTTCGGTATAGGGACGAAACTGCCAGAAGTTTTCGCCGATCCCGCGTTTGCGACGACCGTGCCAGCCGGCGATCACCGAGTTGGCTATGCGCTTGGCTTCCACCAGGCAGTCCGGCACGAGGCTGGCACGCTGACGGGCGCGTGCAAGGGCATCACTGCCGGAAGTCGGATTGACGGTCTGTCCGATAGATGCCACGCGTGAGGCTTCCTTATCCCTTGGCCTGCTTGACCAGTTCAGCGATCACGTCACGGACCGACATGCCTTCGGCACGGGCGGCGAACGTCAGCGCCATACGGTGCTGGAGAATGGGCTCGGCGAGCGCGTGGACATCGTCGAGGGATGGCGCGAGGCGGCCTTCATAAAGGGCGCGGGCACGAGCGCAGAGCATCATTGCCTGGCCGGCACGAGGGCCGGGGCCCCAGGCGACGTTCTTGTCGGTGGAGGCATTGCCCTGACCGGGACGGGCGGAGCGGACGAGGGAGAGGATGCCATCTACCACTTTGTCGCTGACCGGCATCTGGCGGATAAGGGTCTGGATCTCGACCAAGCGTTCGGCGTTGAGGACGGCTTGCGGCTTGGTTTCGCCGAGGCCCGTCGTTTCCAGCAGGATCTGGCGCTCGGCGGCAAGCTCGGGATAGTGAACGTCCACCTGCAGCAAAAATCGGTCGAGCTGTGCTTCGGGCAGGGGATAGGTCCCCTCCTGCTCCAGCGGGTTCTGGGTGGCGAGGACGTGGAACGGCGTCGGCAGGTCGTAGCGCTGGCCCGCGACGGTGATGTGGTATTCCTGCATGGACTGCAGCAGCGCCGACTGGGTGCGCGGCGAGGCGCGATTGATTTCGTCAGCCATCAGCAATTGGGCGAAGACCGGGCCCTTGACGAACCGGAAGGAGCGGCGGCCGCTATCATCCTGATCCATGACCTCGGAGCCGAGAATATCAGACGGCATCAGGTCTGGCGTGAACTGGATGCGGTTGGCGCCAAGACCGAGCACTTCTCCGAGCGTGGTGACGAGCTTGGTCTTAGCAAGGCCAGGGACGCCGACAAGAAGGGCGTGGCCACCAGATAAGACGGCGAGAAGCGTATTCTCGACGACGCTTTCCTGGCCGAAGATCACCTTCGAGACCTCGCCCCGGACGGTGGCGATATCGGCAAGCGCTTTTTCGGCTGCGGCGACGATCGCCTTTTCATCGAGGGGGGCGTCGGTCTTCATCATACCCATCAGGCATCTCCAGCGGCTGATCTCATTCGTCACGAATCGGCGGACTTACACCTGTGCCTCATACCCGATAGAGTTATGAGATTGTTACGGGCTGACAAGTTCGTTTCGAATGACTATCTCGTGACATTCTTGAGTTAAGTGCAAACCGGGACGGAACAATGGCAGCCGACGATATCAAGGCGACGACGGATGCGGCGGGTCTTGCCGCGCTGATTTCGCGCGCTGCCGGTGACGCCGGTGACAAAAAACGGGGTCCACCGCCGGTCGAGAAATGGAATCCGCCCTTTTGCGGCGATATCGACATGGAGATCCGGGCAGACGGGACGTGGTTCTACATGGGGACTCCAATTGGTCGCGCCCCGCTCGTCAGGCTGTTTTCGACCGTCCTGCGCAAGGACGAGGACGGGAAGACATATCTTGTGACTCCTGTGGAAAAGGTCGGCGTCAGGGTCGTGGACGCACCCTTCATCGCCACCGAAATGAATGCGGGCGAACAGGCTGGAGAGCCGCTGCTCACTTTTCGTACCAATGTCGGCGACGTCATCGAAGCCGGAGCGGACCATCCGCTGCGCTTTGTGATCCAGGGAGAAAACAGCGAATTGAAGCCCTACCTGCACGTCCGCGGCCGGCTCGAAGCCCTCGTTTCGCGCGCTGTGATGTATGAACTGGTCGAGCGCGGCGAAACGCTCGATATCGATGGTATAAGGATGTTTTGCCTGCGCTCGGGCGGCAGGACCTTTCCAGTCATGCCCGCCGATGAACTGGATGCGCTTTCGCGATGACCCGTGCGTTGACCGACCATCATCCGCTTTATTCCGCTTCGGAATTCCGTCGACGGGCGTTGCACCAGAGCGGTGGGCCTGTGGATCACTCCTGGCGCGACCACGGCGATCACATCCTCAATCCGGATATCGTCGCGCAGGTGGAAACCTTCAAGCTGCGTGACGCCGCCGTGCTGGTGCCGGTTGTCGATGACGGCGACGAGGCGCATGTGATCTTTACGCTGCGCACTTCTACGCTGCGCAAGCATTCCGGGCAGATCGCCTTTCCCGGTGGCAAGATCGACGATGTCGACGGATCTCCCGAAAAGGCGGCGATCCGCGAGGCGGATGAAGAGATCGGGCTGAAGGACGCGTTTGTAGAGACGGTCGGGCGATTGCCCAACTATCTGGCGTCGACTGGCTTCCGCATTACACCGGTCCTTGCCGTCGTTCAGCGTGGTTTTGAACTGAAGCTCAACCCGAGCGAAGTCGACGATGTCTTCGAGGTGCCGCTGTCTTTCCTGATGAATCCGGCCAATCACACGCGTGACAAGCGCATGCTCGACGGCCTTGAGCGGCATTTTTACCGGATGCCCTATGAAACACGGATGATCTGGGGCATCACCGCCGGCATCGTCCGCACCCTCTATGAAAGGCTTTACGCATGACCAGCCTTGCCCACGAAGCCTGGTTCAAGGATCCGGCGCTGGCGCGCGTATTCTCGTTGCTCAACGCCGATGGCGGCGAGGGGCGCGTGGTCGGTGGCGCGGTTCGCAACGGCATCATGGGATTGCCGGTTAGCGATATCGACGTCGCGACGACGTTGACACCTGACGCGGTGATCGAGCGCGCCGCGGCGGCTGGGATAAAAGCCATCCCGACAGGCGTAGAGCATGGCACGGTGACCCTCGTCGTCGATGGAAAGCCATTCGAGGTTACGACACTCAGAACGGACGTGGAGACAGACGGTCGACGCGCCAAGGTGGCGTTCAGCACGGACTGGCAGACGGATGCGGAGCGCCGTGACCTGACGATCAATGCGCTCTATCTCGATTCCGCTGGCGATGTCATCGATCTGATCGGGGGGCTTGCAGATATTGAGAAGCGCAATATCCGCTTCATCGGCGACGCGTCGACACGCATCGCCGAGGATTACCTACGGATATTGCGGTTCTTCCGTTTCTTTGCCTATTACGGCTCGGGCCGGCCGGATGCGGATGGTCTGAGGGCGTGCGCAGCAGCCAAGTCGAAGCTCGGGACGCTTTCAGCCGAGAGGGTGTGGTCGGAGCTTCGCAAGCTGCTTTCGGCCGGAGATCCGGGCCGTGCGCTTTTGTGGATGCGGCAGGTCACGGTGCTTGCCGAAATCCTGCCGGAAACGGAGAAATGGGGCATCGACGCGATCCCGGCGCTGATTGCGACCGAAAAGGCACTCGGCTGGAAACCTGATCCGCTTTTGCGCCTCGCTGCCATTGTCCCCCCTGACGCCGCACGACTGGAGAAAATGGCTGCGCGACTGAAACTCTCGAATGCCGAGGCGGCCTACCTCAAATCATGGGCAAATGCGGCTCCGGTGAACGACGAACTGTCGTCCGCAGCCTTTGAGCGGCTTCTTTACAGGAACGGTGCTGACGGTATCGCAACGCGGCTAAAGCTCGCCTTGGCATTGGCGCGGGGCAAGGCGGAAGGAGATATGAGCGAGATGGCCCGTTCGGGACGACTCGGTAAACTTCTCGACCATGCCGCGCAGTGGACGAAGCCACAGCTCCCGATCAGCGGCAGCGACGTGGTGGCAGCCGGGATTCCAGCGGGCAGGCGCGTCGGGGAAATCCTCGCTGCATTGGAAGACCAGTGGGTGGAGGGGAACTTCCGTTCGGACCGGGCGGCGCTGCTCGCCCGGCTTGACGAACTGGTCAGCTAGATCAGGCCGCGTTTGCCTCGTTGCGAATGCGCGCCTTGATGTTGTCGACCATGTTTTCGCGGATGATCGTCTCCCCGTGCGCGGCCCTCATATGTTCGACGGCGCGACGCACGACTTCTGCATCGTTGCTCGCCCGGGTATGCCAGTCGCATCCGGGGACCAGCGTTCCACATTCGAAAAGTCGCATTCTTTCCTCCTGTTTTCAGTTCGATAGGCACTGCGCGTTCGCGTATTGCCTGAATGTCCGAGGTCGGGAGAAGGTTCCCTTCGGAGTGCCAGCCGCGTGATCATTCGCTGGCTATTCGGGCATCGCCCAGGCTCGGTAGCAATCAACCTCAGCCTTGTTGTCTTGGCCTTTTGCCAAACGATCCAGTTCTTCGGGAGTCCTGCCGCCGGCAAGCTGAAGCTTCACTTGCTCGACAAAGCACGAGAGAGGCAAGTCGGAGCCGCTCTTTGCCCTGAACTCTTCAGCGAGGCGGTTCAGGAACTCGGGAGTATCCAAGCGAGATGCCTGTCGAACATCCGCAGATGCCGTTGGGCTGTTTTGTATCGTCATGACAACCTCCTGATTGTGGCACGCGTACATGCCAGAGGTAGTAGCTCAGTTTCGGAATTGAAGGCCTTTCACGAAGTTTTACTGATCAATTTTCCGAGGTCACGGCCAGCGGACGAGAGGGGGTAAAGATGAGAGGATGGATTCCACATTCCCCCCCGTTTTCAGGCCGAAAATCGTTCCACGATCATAGAGGAGATTGAACTCAACATAGCGGCCACGGCGAATCAATTGTTCGTCACGATCGGCCTCTGTCCACTGTTTGTTGAAGTTCGAGCGCACAATCCGTGGATAAACCATCGCAAAGGCTCTTCCAACGTCGCGGGTGAAGGCAAAGTCGGCGTCCCAGCCGCCCGCCTCGTCGCTGGAATGCAGCCAGTCGTAGAACAGCCCGCCGATGCCGCGGGCCTCATTGCGGTGCTTGAGGAAAAAATACTCATCGCACCATTTCTTGTAGGCGGCGTAGTCGGCGACGGCCGAATGACTGCGGCAGGCTATTTCCATCGCCTTGTGAAAGAGCACGCTGTCTTCGTCTTCCTGCGTGCGGCGACGATCGAGCACCGGCGTCAGGTCGGCGCCACCGCCAAACCAGCGGCTGGAGGTGACAACCATGCGGGTGTTCATATGGACCGCCGGGACGTTCGGGTTGACCGGATGTGCGATCAGCGAAATGCCGGAAGCCCAGAAGCGGGGATCCTCCTGGGCGCCGGGCATTTGTGCGCGCAGGTCCGGTGCGAACTCGCCGTATACGGTCGAGGTGTGGACACCGACCTTCTCGAAGACGCGGCCTTCCATCATCGACATGCGGCCACCGCCGCCCGCGCCGTTCTCACGCTGCCAATTCTTGGCGACGAAGCGGCCCGGCTGCCGATCGGAAAGGGCCCCCGTCAGTTCGTCCTCGATGGCTTCAAACGAGGCGCAGATGCTATCGCGGAGCCCTTCGAACCATGTCCGGGCGACCACCTTCTTTTCCTCGATATCGTCAGGCAGTCCGCTCGGAAGTTCCGGTCTTTCCATGCTGCTCGTCTCCGCTGAGCTGGCATCATCCGATGCGACTCGTAGTTTGCGATCATCGACCCTGATAGCAGCTGCACTGACCTCTCGCCAGCACCAGTCGCGAGGCTGAGCGAACGCTCAGATTCGACTCGCAAAAAGCGATCTTCAATATTACCTTTTCCTTGAAGAGGTAGGTTTTATGACAAAGATCCCCGGACCTCCGTCCTTTGACGGCCTGAAGCGAAGGATTGCCGCGCATCGAGCCGAGGGTACGCCCCGGAAGAATGACCGCTTCGTGCGGCAGACATATTGTCTGGCGCTCATCGATGCCCGGGCTAAGGCCCGCGAATGGTTCGAGGAATACCCGAAAGCCGCGTACTGGACCGAAGTGGAGAGCTGGCGCCAGCTCGACGGCGACCAGATCGAATTCACCATGCGGCGGCTTCCCTCGGCCGACTGAACTCTCACTCTGCTGCCTTGCGCAGACGGCTCTCGATGAGCAGGCCGCTTTCGTCGAGGATCGGATGCGCGACCGAGACGATGTGAGCGTTTATGCGCTTGAGATCGCGCAACATGTCGAGATGGAGGGAGCTCGTCTGCAGGCTGTCGGCCCGCCCATCGCGAAGGCGCTCCAGATGGCGCTCGGAGGACTGCTTTTCCATCCGCCGGACTTCGACCTTCACTTCCATCAGCTGCCTGGCAAGGTTGAAGTCGCGCGTGACGAAGATCGTCTGGGCGATGCGCAGGTTATCGATCGTCAGATGGAACAGCTTCTTGAGTTCCTGATAGCCCTCTTCCGAGAACTTGAGGCCCAGTGTAACCTTCTTGGTCACCTGCGGCATCAGCCCCTTGTCGATGATATCGCCGATATGTTCGAGATTGATCGCGTAGTCGATTATCTCGATCGAACGACGGCCGTCTTCCTCGCTCAGGCCGCCGTGGCCGAGCTTGGAGAGGTAGATCTTTACCTCCTGCTGCAGGCTGTCGACCCTCTTTTCCAGAGCGAGTATTTCCTTGAGCTGCGAAAGATCGTTTCGCTCGAAGGCGTCGGCAGTGCGCATCAGCATCCGCTCGATGAGGTCGCCGACGCCGAGCACCTCCCGGGTGGCGCTGGCGAGCGCCACGACGGGGGTCGTGAGGCTCTGTGGGTCAAGATATTTAGGCCCGTTTTCCGGCTGTGCCTCTTCTGGCACGAGTTTCAGCATCAAGCGCGAGAGAGGGCGCGAGAACGGCCAGGCGAGGGCGGCGAGAATGAGGTTGAAGCCGAGATGGGCGTCGACCGGCAGCTTGGCAGCTGACAGCGGCAGCATTTCCAGAAGGTCGGCGCCGTAGCCGGCGAGGGGCAACGCGATGACACAGCCGATCGCCCGGACGATCAGGTTGCCGAGCGTCACGCGCTTGGCCGCGGCGGGTCCGCCCAGAGACGCAACGACAGGGGGAATGGCGCCGCCGAGATTGGCGCCGAGCACCAGCACGATCACCAGCCCTGCCGAGAGGATACCGGTCGAGGCCAGCGACAGAATAAGGACGACGGCAGCGAGGCTCGAAGACGAGATGAAGGCAATCGCGGCTGAAAAGGCCAGTGCTACCGGCCAGGCATTGTCGAGCAGACCGATGAATGCGGCGAGCGCCGGCGATTGGCGCATCGGTTCCGTGGCACTGCTGAGCAGGTGCAGGGACAGCAACATCAGGCCGATGCCGATCAGCGCGGTGCCACCACCTTGGCGGGAAGAGGAGCTGCTGCGGTAGAGCACGAGACCGACAAGAATGACCAGCGGCGACAGCCACGCGATGCCGGTGGCGACGATCCAGGCGGTTACCGCCGTGCCGACATTGGCGCCGAGCAGCACGATCTGCGCCATGCGCGGTTTGACCAGTTGCCGCTCCACGAAGGACGCAACCATCAGCGCGGTGGCGGTCGAGCTCTGAAGTGCAATCGTTGCGAAAAAGCCGGACAGGAAGGAGCGCAGCCCGCTGCGGGTGCCTGTCGCGAGCCCGGTCCGCAGCCGGGCTCCGAAGGCTCTGGAAGCGCCGTCCTTCACCTGTGCAAGGCCAAACAGCAGCAAAGCCACCGCGCCGAACAGGTTGATCATGACGATTGTCGATTCCATTCTGTCTTTTCTTCGTTTCTTGCGCGCGGGAGCGCGGATTTCAGTCGAATCTCTTTCCGTCAAGCGGTTGGAATCGCGGCGTTCCGGGAGAATTTTTGATTGCCCGGCTAAAAACTATACGCCGGTCCTGCAATTTCACAACGCCGTTCGCGACATATTGTTCAGCGCTACCGGCATTTGCGTCAGCGCGGCATAAAATCAACCCCAGACGGTCTGCCGCAAAGCCTCTCCGACAATCATTGCCGCAGACACGGCGACATTGATCGAACGCTGTCCCTCGACCATCGGAACGACAATCCGAGCGTCGGCCGCATCGTGGACATTGTCAGGAACACCGGCACTCTCACGGCCGAAGAGCAGGATGTCGTCGGCGCGGAAATTGAAATCGGTGTAGCGGCCTGATGCCTTGGTCGATGCAAGAACAAGCCGGCGTCCGGTTGTGCCTCGCCACGCTTCAAAGCGGACCCAATTGACATGGCGCGTGAGAGCGGCGGCGGCGATATAATCCATTCCGGCGCGTTTCAGGGTGCGGTCCGAGATGTCGAAGCCGGCGGGTTCGATGATATCGACGCCGAAGCCCAGACAGGCTGCAAGCCGCAGGATGGTCCCTGTATTGCCAGGGATATCCGGTTGGTAAAACGCCAGTCTCAGGTCGGGCATCTCTGATCTCTTTCACGCGTTTCGATCGGCGGACACCTATTCCACCTGTAGTTTCGGCGCAACAGGGTGGATTATGACCCCAAAATGTTCAATTTCCAGCAAATCAGGGCTGGAAATTGCGCCAGATTCGCGTTATCGGTGCACATCTTTTAATCGCCAGCAGGGAGCGCCAAGATGGAAATATTGCTGCATATGCGCCGCCTCCCGTGCGTGAATCCGCGAGTGGCGATCCGGCACTCCTAGTGCCATATATTTCCTGAATTCCCATTTCCAATCCATTGCGCGGCTGTCGTGGCCTCGTCCCTTGAACGTCCGGTTCCCATGTGCTTCAGCGCGACGTTTCTCGCGAGGGCCGGGCCGGAACGCTGAAGTCTCGGAGCTTTGTCATGTTTGGCTGGTTTGAACAGCGACTAAATCCCTTTCCGACCGAGGAGCCGCTGGCTCCGCCGAAAGGTCTCTTTGCCTTCTGCTGGCACTACACAAAGCCGGCAGCGCCCTGGCTCGGCATGATGGCCGTGCTGACGGCGCTTATCGCAATTGGCGAAGTGGCTCTTTTCCAGTTCCTCGGCGATGTCGTCGACTGGCTGACCAACGCGGACAAGGCTACCTTCCTGCAGACGGAATGGCATCGGCTTGCCTGGATGGCGGCGCTGATCCTGATTGGCCTGCCGCTGGCGGCCATTCTGGATTCGCTCATCATGCATCAGGTGCTACTGGGCAACTATCCGATGATCGCGCGCTGGCAGATGCACCGCTTCCTGATGCGGCACAGCATGACCTTCTTTGCCAACGAATTTGCCGGACGTGTTGCAACGAAGGTGATGCAGACGTCGTTGGCGGTGCGCGAAACGATGATGAAGATCCTCGACGTCTTCGTCTATGTGGTCACCTACTTCCTGACGATGATCATTGTCATCGCGGCTGCCGACTGGCGGCTGATGATCCCGATTCTCGTCTGGCTCGGCGTCTATGTCGCCATCGTGGCCTACTTCGTCCCGCGCCTTCGCAAGATCGCCGCCACCCAGGCGGACGCGCGATCGATCATGACGGGCCGCGTCGTCGACAGCTACACCAACATCGCGACGGTCAAGCTGTTCTCGCATGCCGGGCGGGAGGAAGCCTATGCCAAGGAGGGCATGGACGAATTCCTGCAGACAGTGCACCAGCAGATGCGCAAGGTGACGTTGTTCCATGCGTCGGTCTACTTCAACAACTGCGTGGCGCTCTTCGTCATTTCGGGTCTTTCGATCTGGTTCTGGCTGAACGGACAGATCTCGGTCGGTGCGATCGCGATTGCGATTGGTCTTGCCATGCGCGTCAACGGCATGTCGCAGTGGATCATGTGGGAGGTCTCGGCTCTGTTCGAGAACATCGGCACGGTCTATGACGGCATGGAAATGATGACGAAGCAGCACGACATCGTCGACAAGCCCGGCGCGCCGCAGATCACGGCCAAGAAGGGGGCGATCCACTATGAACAGATCGGCTTCCACTACGGCAAGGGCAAGGGCATCATCGACAATCTCTCCCTTGACATCAAGGCGGGTGAGAAGGTCGGTCTGGTCGGTCGCTCCGGTGCGGGCAAGACGACGTTGATGAACCTGCTGCTGCGCTTTTACGACCTTGAGGCAGGTCGCATCACGATCGATGGGCAGGACATTTCTCATGTCTCGCAGGAAAGCCTGCGAGAATTGATCGGTGTGGTGACGCAGGATACGTCGCTGCTGCATCGCTCGATACGCGACAACATCGCCTACGGGCGTCCGGATGCCAGCGACGCCGATGTGATCCAGGCTGCGAAGCGTGCCAATGCCTGGGACTTCATCGAGGGTCTGGTCGATATGCAAGGCCGCAGGGGCCTGGATGCCCAGGTTGGCGAACGGGGCGTAAAGCTGTCCGGCGGCCAGCGCCAGCGCGTCGCGATCGCTCGCGTTTTCCTCAAGGACGCGCCGATCCTGGTGCTCGACGAGGCGACCTCGGCGCTCGATTCCGAAGTGGAAGCGGCGATCCAGGAAAACCTGTTCGCACTGATGGAAGGCAAGACGGTAATCGCAATCGCCCACCGGCTGTCGACGCTGACCGAGATGGATCGCCTGATCGTCCTCGACAAGGGCCGCATCATCGAGGCCGGATCGCATGCGGATTTGGCACAGCAGGGCGGCGTCTACGCCGATCTCTGGAATCGCCAATCCGGCGGTTTTCTGGCCGATCACTCGGAGGCCGAGGAGGCTGCCGAATAAAACGAGGGCCCTCCCTGCGAATTGCGGGGAGGGCCCATGCGGCCAAATCTGAATTGCTGTGACTTAGAGGCTGTCGGCCCAGTCGATCACCCTGTTGACTTCAACGAACATGCCGTTGGTCGATACGAGATTGCGCAGCGCGACGAAACGCCGTTCTTCTTCACGGGCAATCCATACGGAAATGGCATCCGCAACAATCTCGTCGTAGGATATGTCGAACCGCTCGGCGATGGCGTCGAGTTGTTCTGCAAGCGGCAACGGAATACTCGACAGAATTGTCCTAGTCTGCATTGCGACCGTCTCCGTAAAAACCCAACGTACCCCGAGATTGTGACGAGGTTGGTCCCGTTCAACGGCAATGCCGCCGATGTTACCGATTGTTACGAAATATAAGTTGCAGCCGGCGGGCTCGTCCTTCCCCGCTTCGTCCATTAAGCCTATATCGCAAATATGCTCATAAAACGACTCCTACGTGTCTTCGAAAGCTGGATTGACCCCTTCCAACCGCGCGACAATATTCAGCCGCCGCGGTCAACGTTGCGATTTATCTGGTTTTACATTGGCCAGGCCAAGGCGCCGTTCATCGCCATGCTGGTCCTCGGCGGGATGTCGGCGGCAATC
The DNA here is from genome assembly GCF_001426265.1 of Rhizobium sp. Root1220. Taxonomy (GTDB): domain Bacteria; phylum Pseudomonadota; class Alphaproteobacteria; order Rhizobiales; family Rhizobiaceae; genus Rhizobium. Next base: position 170,039 of record NZ_LMDG01000036.1, on the reverse strand, counting down.
GAGGCGGCGCTCTTCTGGTTCGTGGGCCGTCTGGTGGACATTCTGGCGACCGTCACGCCCTCGGCGGGATGGAGTGGCCTTCTTGCCGCACACGGGGCCGAGATGGCCGGCATGCTGGTCCTCATCGGCATCGTTCGCTTCGTCGTTGCGTTCCTGATCGCACTTGTCGACCAACAGGTAATCATGCCCGGTTTCTATAATCTGGCGCGCTGGCAATCCTACCTGCATGTCTCGCGTCAATCGCTGTCGTTCTTCCAAAGCGATTTTTCGGGGCGCATCGTCACCAAGGTCTGGTCGGCCGGTCAGGCGACCGGCGATCTGGTCACCTCTTTGATGGAAAGCGTATGGTTCGTCGGAATCTACGCCGTTGCCACGCTTGCGCTGGTGGCCCGGCTCGACCTATCGCTTGCCGTCGTCGTGCTTGGCTGGCTCTGTGCATTCGGCGTCCTGGCGCGCTATTTCGTGCCGCGTATCCGCTTTCATTCCCGCGAGACGGCAGAAGCCGCGTCGATGATCAACGGCCGCATGGTCGATGCCTACAGCAACATCCAGACGCTGAAACTGTTTGCACGAGACGAGGAGACCGACCGCTACATGCGGCAAGGTTTCGATTTCTACCAGGAAACGGTACTTCGCTTCACGCGCTTCATCACCGGCGTGCGGGCGTCGATGGCGCTTCTCTCCGGCCTGATGATTGTGATGATGGCGGGCCTCAGCGTGCATCTGTGGCTCCAGGGCCTGATCAGTTCCGGCGCGGTGGCTTTCTCTCTGGCACTGGTCCTTCGTCTGAACTTTCTTCTCGGGCGGCTGATGACGCAGTTCAACGGCATCATGCGCAATCTCGGCACGATCCAGAATGCGGCCGAGCTGATTTCCAAGCCGCTCGGATTGGTCGACCGTCCGGGAGCGCCCGATATCGCCATACGACAACCCGGCATCCACTTTGAAAACGTCTCCTTTCACTATGGCCAGTCGAACGGCGTCATCGATGACTTTTCGCTGGTTGTTCGCCCTGGGGAAAAGGTCGGTATCGTCGGCCGTTCCGGGGCGGGAAAGTCTACGCTGGTCAATCTGCTGCTGCGCCTCTACGACCTCGAGGGAGGGCGCATTCTCGTCGATGGCCAGGATATTGCTGCCGTCACGCAGGAGTCGCTGCGCATGCAGATTGGCGTCGTCAGCCAGGATACCTCACTGCTGCATCGTTCGGTCAGAGACAATATCCTCTTCGGGCGCCCTGATGCGAGTGAGGCTCGTCTTGTTGAAGCGGCGCGACGCGCCGAGGCGCTGGGCTTTATAGAACGTCTGCAGGATCAGACGGGTCGCACCGGATTTGACGCGCATGTCGGCGAACGGGGCGTCAAGCTCTCCGGCGGTCAGCGCCAGCGGATCGCGATTGCGCGCGTCATGCTGAAGGACGCTCCGATCCTCGTCCTCGACGAGGCGACCTCGGCGCTCGATTCGGAGGTGGAGGAGGCGATCCAATCCAGTCTGCTCCAGATCATGGAAGGCAAGACGGTTTTGGCGATTGCGCACCGCCTCTCGACAATCGCCGCGCTCGATCGCCTCATCGTCGTCGACAAGGGCAAGATCATCGAGGAAGGCACGCATGAAACCCTGCTCAAGCTGGGTGGCCTCTATGCCGAGCTTTGGGCGCGCCAGTCGGGAGGCTTCCTCGCCTCCGAGTATGAAGAGACCAAGCCGGCTTCAGCGGTCGAGGGTAAACTCGGCCATGAGGCCAAAGTGATTTGAGCCCTTGTTGTCCTCGATGCGCTCGACGGATTTAAGCCTGAGCGGTGGTCGAGCGAAAACATGGTCGATGCTGATGCCGAGGCGACCAGCCTTGATCGGCCAGGTGGCCGGTTCGGGGAAAGTGCTGCGAAAGCCGGTCTGCCGCATGAAGCGCTGAATATGCGGATCGATGACTGCAGAATTGAAGTCGCCCGCAAGCACGAGGGGGCCGTCGATTGCCGCGACAGCCGTTCGCAGGTCGAGAAGCTCGTCAGCTTGAAAATCATCGAAGTAGGGTTTGGCGAGGTGTGCCGCCAGGAAATTGATCTTCGTCCCGTCGAAATCGATGGCTGATCGCGTGAGCCGGTTGCGCCAGAGATCTCCGAGGCTGCTCGTCTCCTGTTCCACGAAGGGGCGTTTTGAAAGCACGAGCGTGTCGCACTCCACGGACCCCGCAGCGCAGCCCAGGTGATAGGGATAGGTGGCGGAGAGGCGGGGGAGTTCTCTGCGGAGCGGTTCGGCCTCTAGGATGTTCACGACGTCGGCATTCGAGGCGATGATCATATCGGCGATACCGGTGCCGTTGGCGAAGTTGTCGTTTTCGATATTGAAGGAGATCAGCCGGAAAAGCGGCTTCGTCGCCGCGTTGGCGGGCGCGACTGCGAACTCCTTCATCATGATCACGCCGTGCCCCAGCAGCACCAGGGCAACGGCGAGGAGGAGATAGCCGAACCAGTGGCGCTTGATGAGCAGCAGCGCGAAAACACCGACAAGCGCTGCCAGGGCGAAATGCACCTGGAAGCTGTAAACGAAGGCTAGAAGCCAGACGTGCGTCAGGTAGCGGAGCGATATTGTCGCGAGCACGAGCGAGATCAGGACACTGACTACGCAGAACAACCTGTCTCTCATCGCTGGGTGCCGGTACGGTTAGGGGAATGAACCGATCGCCTAGCATGGGTCTGGATTTGTTGCAATGCAACATTGTTGCAAGCATGTGATTGTCTTAAAAAATCATCTGAAAATTCCCGCGACATTGTGCCCACATGGCCTTGCCAAGGCTGGACATAATTTGCGATCAAGCTTAGAACGCGCCGGGATTGGTGGGGAATCTATGTTCGGATTGTGTCGCGACAGATTCGCCGCCGTGAGGGGCAAGGCGGAGTTCCGCAAAATTTGCGCAGAGGATGGTAAGCCGTGAGCGAACACGAAACGACAGGCGGGGTCTCGGGAGAGCCTACGCGCCGTGATTTCCTTTATCTCACCACTGGTATGGCCGGAGCGGTAGGCGCCGTTGCGGTCGCTTGGCCGTTCATCGATCAGATGCGTCCGGACGCTTCGACGCTGGCCCTGGCTTCGATCGAAGTCGACGTGACGACGCTTGAGCCGGGTATGTCGCTGACCGTCAAGTGGCGCGGCAAGCCGATCTTCATCCGCAATCGGACGCCGGAAGAAATCAAGGCCGCTGCGGACACTCCGCTGGCGGATCTCAAGGATCCGGTCGCCCGCAACGCCAATCTTCCGGCCGATGCCCAGGCGACGGATCTCGACCGTTCGGCAGGCAAGGACAAGGAAAACTGGATCGTCATGGTCGGCACGTGCACGCACCTCGGTTGCGTACCGCTCGGCCAGGCGGGTGAATACAACGGGTGGTTCTGTCCCTGTCATGGTTCTGTCTACGACACGGCCGGCCGTATCCGTAAGGGTCCGGCGCCGGAAAACCTGGCCATACCGACCTTTTCGTTCATTTCCGACAAGAAGATAAAGATCGGTTGAGGGGAGACTGATACATGAGTGGCCATTCCAGCTACGAGCCATCAACCGGCTTGGAAAAATGGGTCGATGCGCGGCTTCCGCTGCCGCGTATGGTCTATGACAGCTTCATTGCATACCCGGTTCCGCGCAATCTGAACTACGCCTATACCTTTGGCGCCATGCTGGCGGTAATGCTGATCGTGCAGATCCTGACCGGCGTGACGCTTGCCATGCACTATGCGGCCGAAACGTCCATCGCCTTCAATTCCGTCGAAAAGATCATGCGCGACGTCAACCACGGTTGGCTGTTGCGCTATATGCACGCCAACGGCGCGTCGTTCTTCTTCGTCGCAGTCTACCTGCACATTGCCCGCGGCCTGTACTACGGCTCCTACAAGGCGCCGCGCGAGATCCTCTGGATCCTCGGTGTTCTCATCTACCTGCTGATGATGGCAACCGGCTTCATGGGTTACGTTCTGCCCTGGGGTCAGATGTCGTTCTGGGGCGCAACCGTCATCACCGGCTTCTTCTCGGCCTTCCCGCTAGTCGGCGAATGGGTGCAGCAGTTCCTGCTCGGCGGCTTTGCCGTCGACAATCCGACGCTGAACCGCTTCTTCTCGCTGCACTACCTTCTGCCTTTCGTTATCGCCGGTGTCGTCGTCCTGCACATCTGGGCGCTGCATGTCGTGGGCCAGACGAACCCGACGGGCGTCGAAGTCAAGACAAAGACGGATACCGTTCGGTTCACGCCCTATGCAACGCTCAAGGATGCGCTCGGCGTTTCGATCTTCCTGCTGGTATATGCCTACTTCGTCTTCTACCTTCCGAACTTCCTCGGCCACGCCGACAACTACATTCCGGCTGACCCGTTGAAGACGCCGGCTCACATCGTTCCCGAGTGGTATTTCCTGCCTTTCTACGCGATGCTTCGTTCGATCACCTTCAATGTCGGTCCGATCGACTCCAAGCTTGGCGGCGTTCTGGTGATGTTCGGCGCGATCATCGTGCTGTTCTTCCTGCCCTGGCTCGACACCTCGAAGGTCCGTTCCGCGGTCTATCGTCCTTGGTACAAGCTTGCTTACTGGCTGTTCGTGATAAACGCGATCATCCTCGGATGGCTCGGTTCACAGCCGGCCGAGGGCCTCTACACGACGATCTCGCAGATCTGTACGCTCCTTTACTTCGCATTCTTCCTTGTGGTCATGCCCGTGCTTGGTCTCGTCGAGACACCGCGCCGCGTGCCGAACTCGATCACGGAAGCCGTGCTTGAAAAGCGCAACAAGACTGTCTCTGCTGCAACGGCCAAGGCATAAGCGGGCGACGGAAGGAATAGAGAAATGAAAAAGCTTGTTGCAAGCATTCTGTCGCTCGCAGTCGTTGTTGGTCTCGGGACCGCGGCCTACGCTCAGGAGGCCGCACCCGCCGAGCACCACGAGGCGACGCCGCACTATCCGCTGAAGGAGCCCAAGGAGGTCGACTGGACCTTTGCCGGGCCTTTCGGTCACTATGACAAGGGTCAGTTGCAGCGTGGACTGAAGGTCTACACCGAAGTCTGTGCCGCCTGTCACTCCATGTCGCTGGTGCCGTTCCGCACGCTGAGCGATCTTGGTTATTCGGATGCCCAGATCAAGGCTTTCGCCGCCAACTATGAAGTCCAGGACGGTCCCAACGCCAGTGGGGACATGTTCACCCGCAAGGCTGTTCCGTCGGATTATTTCCCTTCGCCTTTCCCGAATGCGGAAGCGGCCGCGGCCTCCAACAACGGCGCGGCACCGCCTGACATGTCGCTGCTCGCCAAGGCGCGGGAAGTCGAACGTGGCTTCCCGCAGTTCGTCTTCGACATCTTCACGCAGTATCAGGAAGCGGGACCGGATTATATCTATTCGCTGCTGACAGGATACGAAGAGCCACCTGCCGGTTTCCAGGTGTCACAGGGCCAGCACTACAACCCGTATTTCCATGCGGCCGCGGTCCTTGCGATGCCTAAGCCGCTCGCGGATGGCCAGGTAACCTACGACGATGGCGCGCCGGCGACCGTCGATCAGTACGCCAAGGATGTTTCGGCCTTCCTGATGTGGGCAGCCGAGCCGCATCTGGTCGATCGCAAGCATACGGGCTTCATGGTCATGGTATTCCTGATCATCTTCGCGTTCCTGATCTACCTGACGAAGCGCTCGGTCTATTCGAAGAAGGACCATTGAGACCTTTGCCCCAGAGTTAAGGGAAAAGGCGGCTTTCGAGCCGCCTTTTTTGTTGGTTCCGGCAGGCGCAGTTGGTAGGGTGCAGCCGATTTGAGACCCTGCAGAATATGGAACTTCCATGAGCGATACCATTTCGGAGCTTGCGGCCAGCATCCGCTCCATCCCGGACTATCCCAAGCCCGGTATCATCTTTCGTGACATTACGACGCTGCTCGGCAATCCGCGGGCGTTCCGCCGGGCTGTCGATGAACTCGTTCAGCCCTATGCCGGACTGAAGATCGACAAGATCGCCGGCATGGAGGCGCGCGGCTTCATTCTCGGCGGGGCGGTGGCGCACCAGCTATCGGCAGGCTTCGTGCCGATCCGCAAGAAGGGCAAGTTGCCGCGCGATACCGTACGGGTTGCCTACAGCCTGGAATACGGCGTCGACGAGATGGAGATGCATCGCGATGCCGTGCAGCCGGGCGAGAAGGTCATTCTCGTGGACGACCTTATCGCCACCGGCGGTACGGCAGTCGGGGCTACCCAGCTCCTGCGGCAGATGGGCGCGGATATCGTTTCTGCCTGCTTCGTCATCGACCTGCCGGATCTCGGCGGTCGCAAGAAGCTCGAAGATCTGGGTGTCGATGTTCGCACGCTGGTGGAATTCTCGGGCCATTGAGACCCGAGCCTACTCAAAGTCGATGACGGTGCTTTCGAACCTGATGACCGGTGTGCCGTCGAGAAGCCGTCCCTCGCAAAGGATCGTGTTCAGCCGCCGACCCTGCTTTGAAGACAGGGAGCGACTTGCGAGGAAGGTCACCGAATAGGCGACTTCTTCGCCAGCGAATACCGGGCGCAGCCATTGAAGCTTGATGAAGCCCGGGGAGGGGCCGAGGCGCGGCGGAAGGATGCCCTCGCTCGCAAGGCGGGCACTTTCCTTCTCCCAATAGATGAGAAACATGCGCATCCATACAGCGCAGGTATGCCAGCCCGAAGCGCAGAGGCCGCCGAACAGCGACGCCTTTGCGGCTTCCGCATCCAGATGAAAAGTCTGGGGATCGAAGCGTTCGGCGAAGTGAATGATATTTTCTGAAGTGAAGACATAGCTGCCGAGCTCGGACTTCTCGCCGATGGCATAGCGTTCAGCCATGATCATGAGGTCATCTCCAGAGACTGGCGCATGGCGAACATGATCGAGTTCTCCGACAGGCAGGCGAGTTCGCCTTTCTGGTTCTCGATCTCGTGCCGGAATTTGACCATGCCGACCCCTGGCCGCGAGCGCAGGGGGCGGGTTTCGATGACGGTCGAATGGCCCGAAAGCGTATCCCCCGCCAGCACTGGCTTCCGCCATTCCATGAAATCGATACCGGGCGCGCCGTGCGATAGCGAGGCAAGCAGGAAGCTGTCTGCCATCATGCGCATGAACAACGCCGAGGTGTGCCAGCCGGAAGCCGCCAGTCCACCGAGAATGCTGGCGCGGCCCGCGGCCTCGTCGAGGTGCATGGGCTGGGGGTCGAATTCGCGGGCGAACTCGATGATTTCCTCTGTTGTTACCGTCTTCGGCCCGAGCGCGAAGCGCCGTCCCGGCTGGAAATCCTCGAAGGCAAGTTTGTTGTCGGACAAATTCGGTTCTACCTCATAGGAGTTTCACAATAACTACAATAGCATGCCGCGAGACTCAACGATTCCCGCGAGATTTCGAGCATGTCCGAATTGAAGCTGATCCTCGACGAGGCCGCGCGTGAGGGTATCATTCCGGCGCAGACCGCGGAGCGGCTCTTGCCGTTTCTGATCGAGCGCGGCGTGAAGGCCGATACCGTGCAGGTGGCGCGGCGCGGGGCGATGGAGCCGTTCTCGGACACCGAGACGCCTAGCTTCGTTCGGGGCTTCCACGACGTCCTGATCACCATCGGCGTTGTCGTCGCGCTGGCAGGGTTGTGGGGTATTGCATCGGTCTACGCGGTGTTACCGGCGATCATCGTTCTTGCCGAAGTCCTTGTGCGGCGGCAAAGGCTGGCGCTGCCCGCCGTTGCGCTGACAGTGATGCTTGCTGTCTGGACCGCGGTGACGTCGGCGAGCTGGCTGGACGGTTCATCTACGTTCATTGCAATAGGCGGCAACAGGGCGCTGCAGTTTACCCTTGCTTTTCCCGTCGTGCTTGGCCTCTTCTACCTGTTGTATCGCATACCGCTTGCCCTTGCGCTGGCGGTTATCGGGGCAACTGTAGTCGTGCTGCAACTGGTACTGCGCTTGCTCAGCTGGCTGACCGATGATCCGCTCTTTGAAATCAATCATCCGGTGGTGTTGTCGGTCATTGCGATCGTATGCGCGGTTGGCCTTTTCGCGCTGGCCATGAGGTTCGACGTGCGCGATCCGCTCCGCCGGACCATCAATTCCGATATTGCCTTCTGGCTCCATCTCGGAGCAGCGCCGGCCTTGCTCTATAGCGTCGTCTCGCTCGCCGGTTTCAATGGCGGCACACTTGCCGCGCTGCAGACCGTGTCGTTTCGCACACCGCTGGTCGTCGCGACAGTTGCAGCGCTGATGTTGGTCGGTCTGGTCATCGACCGCCGCGCGTTCGTAACGTCGGGTTTGCTGTCGTTGGGTTTTGCGCTCTACGGTATCTTCCGTCAGGGCGACGCGCGTGTCGACACCTACATCTTCATCACGCTTCTCACGGTCGGCGTGATCGTGCTTGTCATCGGAACAGGATGGATGCCGCTTCGACGCTTCGTCATGAGGCAGCTGCCGGTCGCAATGCAGGAGAAACTGCCGCCCGCGTAGGCGGCAGTCCTGTTTTCAAGTCAGGTATTGAATCGGAAATGGATTACGTCGCCGTCCTGGACGACGTATTCCTTGCCTTCGTCGCGGCCTTTGCCGGCTTCCTTGGCGCCGACTTCACCCTTGAAGTTGATGTAGTCGTCGTAGCCAACGGTAAAGGCGCGGATGAAGCCGCGTTCGAAGTCCGTGTGGATCACGCCGGCAGCGGCAGGGGCCTTGGTGCCGCGGACGATGGTCCAGGCACGCGTTTCCTTCGGGCCGACGGTGAAATAGGTGATCAGGTCGAGCAGATGGTAACCGGCGCGGATCAACCGGTCGAGACCGGCTTCCTCGAGGCCCAGTGCCGACAGGAACTCGGTCGCTTCCTCTTCAGGAAGCTGAGCGACCTCGGATTCGATCGCGGCCGATATGATAACGCATTCCGCGCCCTGTTCCTTGGCCATGGCGGCCACTGCGGTCGTATGCTCGTTGCCTGAAGAGGCGTCGGCTTCAGCGACGTTGCAGACATAAAGCACCGGGTGCGACGTCAAGAGGTTCAGGCCCTTGAGGATTTCGATATCCTCGACGGCAAGCGTTTTCAGGAGAAGACGTGCCGGCTTGCCTTCGTTCAGCAGCTTGATTACGGCTTCCATGACGGGAAGCTGCGCCAGCGATTCCTTGTCCTTGCTGGCGGCGCGCTTGCGGGTCTGCTCGACGCGGCGCTCCAGGCTTTCGAGGTCGGCGAGCATCAACTCGGTCTCGATCGTGTCAGCATCGCCGACCGGGTTAATGCGGCCTTCGACGTGGGTAATGTCGTCATCCTCGAAGCAGCGAAGCACGTGGACGACTGCATCGACTTCGCGGATGTTGGCGAGGAACTTGTTGCCGAGGCCTTCACCCTTCGATGCGCCGCGCACGAGGCCGGCAATATCTACGAAGGAGATGCGTGTCGGGATGATTTCCTTGGAGCCGGCAATCGCTGCGAGCTTTTGCATGCGCGGATCGGGGACGGCGACTTCGCCGGTGTTCGGCTCGATCGTGCAGAACGGGTAGTTCGCCGCTTGCGCCTGCGCCGTCTTGGTCAGCGCGTTGAAGAGGGTCGACTTGCCGACATTCGGCAGACCGACGATACCGCATTTGAAGCCCATGGCCTGAAACCTGCTGTTCTTGAATTCGTTGGCCTGCGTATGGGATAAAAGGCGGTGTGCGGTCAAGCTTTTCGCGCACATCTCTCGTCTTCGGAGGTTGAACGCCGGGCTTTGCGGCGCAATATAGGTGCCAGCGAGCATTCTCTCGCATTTCCATGTCATCAACGGCGGGTTTCCGATGAGCGACAACGACATTGCCCTGAAACCGAAGGCGCGGTCTAAACCGAAGCTGGATCGGCCGAAGCTCTACAAGGTCATCTTGGTCAACGACGACTTCACGCCGCGCGAGTTCGTCATCATGGTTCTCAAGGCGGTTTTCCGTATGAGCGAGGAAACGGGGTATCGCGTGATGCTCACGGCCCACAAACTTGGGACGTCGGTGGTTGTCGTCTGCGCAAAAGATATCGCCGAGACCAAGGCAAAGGAGGCGGTGGATTTTGGCAAGGAAGCGGGATTTCCGCTGATGTTCGTCACCGAGCCGGAAGAGTAGCGCCTACGGGCGCCGGATCTGAAACCCCGTCTTGTCCTGGATAAAACCACAATCCTCGTAAAAACGCAGTGTTGCTGGCTCTTTCGACCCTGTCAGCAGCATGACCTTGTAGCAGCCAGCTTGCCATGCGGCGGCGATCGCGTGACGGATCAGCGCGCCTGCATAACCACGCTTGCGATAGGCTGCAGCGGTTACGACGTTCTCAATCACGGCGTAGGGCGCGCCGTTCCTTGTCAGGTTTGGCACGACGATCAACGTCACTGAGGCTGCGGGTGTCTCGCCAGCAAGGCCGATCAGCGTGGTCATTCCTTGATGGCCGAGAATCGCGGCGAAGCGCGCCTCGGCCAATGCGGCGTCGATGACGGGATCGGCAGGGTTCAGTTCGCGATAGAGCGAAAGCAGCGCGGGCAGATCACCCGCCTCAGCGGCACGGATCGAAAGGTTCGGAATCGGCACGGTTATTCGCCCTTGTTGCCGAACATCTTCCTGAGCATTTCGGCCATTGGTCCCGTCGTCGGCAGCTTCGGCTGGTTGGTGCCACGCGCTTGGTGAATATGCGACTTTGCCACCGGCTTCTTTTCGGCCGTTGGTTTGTCCTCGTCGGATTTGCCGCCGACTGCAAGCGCCAGCTTGTTCATGAGTTGCGAGTCCTCGTTTCGGACCAGCATGTCCGCATTGTCGGCGAGCGCTTCCAGCAGAGGCTCCAGCCATACGCGATCGGCTTTGGCGAAATCGCTGAGCACGTGATGCTGCACCAGTTCCTTGACGCCGGGGTGGCCGATGCCGAGGCGCAGGCGCCGATAGTCCTTGCCGCAATGGGCGTCGAGCGACTTGATGCCGTTATGGCCACCATGGCCGCCGCCGGTCTTGAGGCGGGCCTTGCCGGGGAGCAGGTCAAGCTCGTCGTAAATGGCGACCAGATCGGCAGGCTGCAGCTTGTAGAAGCGCATCGCCTCTCCGACCGACTCGCCCGAGAGATTCATGTAAGTCTGCGGTTTGATCAGCAAGATCTTCTCGCCACCGATCTCGCCCTCGGCGATCTCGGCCCTGAACTTCTTTTGCCACGGCGAAAAGCTGTGCTGGCGATGGATCGCGTCGACGGCCATGAAGCCGATGTTGTGGCGGTTGCCGGCGTACTTGCCGCCGGGGTTGCCGAGGCCCGCAATGATCAGCATGGCTCGTTCGTTCCTTGCAAAATACTCTAGAGGTTCACCACCGCGAAACGGTGGCAAAGTCAAGCACAAGCGGTGAGAAGGAACGGAAAATCAATCCGAAGGGCGAAGGCCATATTTCATGAAGATGGCTTCCTGGGTGCCGTCGGCAATCAGTCTGTCGAGCGCCGCTTGCATTTTCGTCAGCAGATCGCTCGGAAACCCTTTCTCGCAGGCAATTCCCATCGGTTGGGAGGACAGGGTCGTGACTTTCTCTATCGGTTGTTCCGCCTTCAGCTTTGCGAAGTAAATCTCGGAGATCGGCATCATGTCGACGCGCCCGTTGAGAAGTTTGCGAAGTGTCGCGTTGAAATCGGTGGCGACATCGAGCTTGGGGAAGCCCTTCTCCTTGAGCACAGTCTCGGTATAATCCTCGCGCTGTGTTCCGATTGTGTAGTTCTTGGCTTCCTCGAGGTTGCTGGCGGATACGCTGGAGCCGGATTTCTTGATCAGTATGTTATTGTCGACCAGCAGCGGTTCGACCCATCGGAACATCGGATCCCGCTTCGTGTTATGCGCGGTCGTGAAGACACATGTCATCGGCGTCGTCTGCGCCAGGCTGTAGGCGCGGGCCCATGGCAGCATCTCGATCGTGTAGTCGATGCCTGCCGCCGCCATGATTTTTTCGACCTGCTCGACGGAGGTGCCTTTGATCGCCTTGCCATCCCGATAGTTGAAGGGCGCGTATTCCTCCGTCGTCAGGGTCACGGTCGCCGCATAGGCTTGCGACGTGATCGTGACGCCGAGGAGGGCGAGAAGCATCAGCCTTTTCATCGTGTTGCCTTCCCGGTTTGGCGTCATGAAGCGCGCGCTATCGAACGTTCGTCGGCCCTCAGTCGCTCGATCAGATCCGCGGCGTTCTGCGGACGGTGGAACAGATATCCCTGACCGAAATCCAGCCCCATGTCGCAGAGCGTACGGCACTCGTCCTCGGTCTCTATACCCTCGGCGATAACCGTGCAGTCCATCTTGTGTGAGAGCGTCGTGATGCTCTCGACCAGCATGCGGCTCTTGTGGCGGACATCTTCGTTGGCGTCGTTGATCGACCGGGTGAACGACTGGTCTATCTTGATGATGTCGACGGGAAAGCGGTTGAGATAGCTGAGCGACGAGTAGCCCGTGCCGAAGTCGTCGAGCGCGATACGGCAGCCAAAACGGCGCATCTCGGCGACAACCATGCGGATTTCGGGGTTGTTGTGCATCAGCACGGCCTCGGTGATCTCGACCACGATGCGATCGGGGCGAATGCCGTGGCGACCAAGGAAGGCGGCAAGCCGGGCAGGCAGAGCCAATTCGAACTGCAGCGGCGAAAAATTGATCGCGAGGTAGCTATCCTGCATGCCGGGCAGGCGCGAAATGGTCGCCAGATGCGCGATCGCCTTTTCCATGACGACGTTACCGACACGCACGATTTTTGCCGTTTCTTCCGCGACATTGATGATGGCGGCCGGTGCCATCAACCCCTTCTGCGGATGATTGAGCCGCATGAGTGCTTCGAAGCCGGCAATGTGCCGGCCATTCAGGCTGACGATCGGCTGCAAATAGGCATCGAACCAGTCCTCGGCGAGACCGGCCTCGATGCAGGTCTCGATCTCGGCGCGGGCGCGCGCGTGGTCCAGCATGCTGTTGTCGAAAAGCTGCGCGCCATTCTTGCCGTCGCGTTTCTTCGCATACATGGCCATATCGGATTTCTGCAACAACTCGGCCGCGTTGGAGGCGTGGCGCGGATAGATGGCGATGCCGACGCTGGCACTTAGGTGAAGCTCCGGGCCGAAAGGCTCGAGGAAGATGGAGGCGATCTGCTCCGCCATGGCGTTCGCCCGCCGGTCTGCATCCTTCGCAGGCAACAGGATTGCGAACTCGTCGCCGCCAAGGCGTGCCGCTACATCGGAGGGCGCGAGATGGGCCTTCAGTCGCTCGACAAATGCACGCAGCGCCCGGTCGCCTTCCGCGTGCCCGAGATTGTCGTTGATCCACTTGAAGCGGTCGAGATCAACGAAGAGGCAGGCGAGTTCGTGGCCGACGATGTCGGCCTCACCGATCTTCCGGTCCAGCACGGCTTCGAAGCCCTGGCGGTTGAGCAGGCCGGTCAGATGGTCGCTGATCGCCTGTCGATGATTTCTTGCCTCGGATGCCTTTAGTTCGGTGACATCGGTCATAACCGAAAGCGATAGCTGATGGTCGTTTCCGGATGCTGCATGTGATTCAAGGATCAGTACGTCCATGACCATGCCGCCCGCGCACAGGAATTTGACAGTCACGTCAAGCGCCGTGCCCCCATCGACTTCGTTCTTGCGGTTGAGGAAGGCGTCCCGGGTGTCGAAGGTCACAAGATCGGCAAACCTTGAGCCGACCACGCGCGCACGTTCGTACCCTGTGGCGACGAGCCAATAGTCGCTGACGGCTGTAATGCGGTCGGCCTCGTCGAGCGAAAACAGCATCGCGGGTGTGAGGTCGTAGATATCGATCGCCCGGCGGTGGGCAAGTTTGAGCTCGCGCTCCTCGCTCGCCAGCTTTGCCTGCATCTCATTGAAGCCGCTGGCAAGACGGCCCATCTCGTCGTTCGACTGCCAGTCCACGTGGTGGCGCGAGCCAAGCTGGCAGGTCGCTTCGATGGCTGCGGTCAGGCGCATCAGCGGTCGGATGACGAAGATGCGATTACCAATCAGTGCGGCGCTGAAGACGGCAAGGACGGCGAAGATGAATATCGACATGAAGACGATCTCTTCGTGCTTCAGGCCTGAGAAGAGGCCGAGCGCCGGGTAGAAGACCGCGATGGTGCCGAGATTTTTCGGACCGTCGAGCGTGTTGTAGATGATGGCGCGCGACACCTCTACCAGGTGGCCGCCGAAGGATCGCGGGATGGTCGATTGCGTCACATCAAGCTGGCCGGACTGGTCGCGGACCTGAACCTTGACGATGGCGCCCTGCGACACGATCGTTGCGCTGATCTGCGTTACGCTGTCTTCGTCGAGATCCCAGAGGGGCTTGGCAAGTGCCTGTGCGTTGGCAACAAGAAGGACGGAGATGTGGTCTCGTATTTCCTTGTCTGCACGCTCGGACGAAAGAAAGAGAAACAGAATAAAGAGAGGACCGACGAAGAGGAGAAGCGCCCCGAAGATGATTCCCAGAAATCGATTTTCAACGGAATTGTGCATCGTTCCGTCTACCCCCTGCCGCCTTCAGTTCTTGCCGGCTTCTACAAGAGCAGTGTCTTGGAAGGCGGTCAGTTATGCTTCCCTCAAATGTATTAAATGTTGCTGAAACGGGGTCTTACGGCCAAATGAAAAGGCCCGCCTTCCGGAGAAAGCGGGCCTTATGCTTTACAAATCGTGGAAGCTATCAGGCTTCTGCTTCGCCTGCTTCTGCAGCACTTTCGTCGATACCGCCAGCCGGGGCAATGATCGTTGCGATCGTGAAGTCGCGATCGATAACCGTAGTCACGCCCTTCGGCAGGGTGACTTCCGAGATATGGATGCTGTCGCCGATCTTCTTGCCGCTGAGGTCGATGTCGAAGAATTCCGGGATGGCATCAGCCGGGCAATGAACTTCGATTTCGTGACGAACGATGTTCAGAACGCCACCGACCTTGAGGCCCTCGGACTTCGCTTCGTTGACGAAGTGAACCGGGATTTCAACGGTGACCTTTGTGTTGCCCGACACGCGCAGGAAGTCTACGTGCATCGTGAAGTCGCGAACCGGATCGAGCTGGTAGTCCTTCGGCAGAACCTTGTACTTCTTGCCGTCGACTTCGATCGTTGCAATGGTGGTCATGAAACCACCGGCATGGATCCGCTTCGTCACCTCATTGGTGTTGAGAGCGATAGAAATTGGGGCCTGCTTGTCACCGTAGATGACAGCGGGAATAAAGCCTTTGCGGCGGAGTTCACGGGCGGACCCCTTACCAACCCGTTCGCGCGCCTCGGCCTTGAGCTCGTAGCTTTCGTGGCTCATGACATTACCTTTCGAGGTTATATGGAGAGTTCGACGAAGGCATCCGCCTGCCGCTGAACTGGAGGCGGGTTTCCCCATCCTCATCCGTGTTGCCTCCAAGGGTGTCTACACGGACGCGTGCGCTATAGTATAGATGCGCCTGAAAGGCAAGTCGCTGCGGCGGGGTGGGTTTGCCGGCCGTGGCGACAAGCTCCGCGCGAGCGGCGCTGCTCACCAGCGGCCAGAAGTTGAAGCGGCTCGTCAACGTTTAACCATGTAGCAGCAATTCCGCCGGAGTTAAGGATTGCTAATGTGCGTGGCGATATGAAGGAACCGTTTTCCAATCTGGTCCCGTCATGCTCCGAGTTATCTCCTGTATCGCCGTAGAACATAGTTTGCCGCACCTGATCTTCGCAACGGTCATCTGCCTGCTTGGCTCGTTGCTCACCGTGCGCCTGTTTTCCAGGGTACGGCGTACGCAAGCGCTGCAGAAGCTGAACTGGTTGTTCCTGTCGGGCTTCGTCGGTGGCGCAACCATCTGGACGACGCACTTCATTGCAATGCTGGGATACAAGGCGCCGGCCTTGAGCGGTTATGAGCCCGGGTTGACGCTGCTGTCGCTGTTCATCGGCATCGCCTCGACGATGACCGGCTTCGCGATCGCCTCCACGCGGCAGCAGGATGGCCTTGTCGAAGCTGGCGGTGCAATCGTCGGGCTCGGTGTTGCCGCGATGCACTATACCGGGATCGCCGGCTACAGTGTCGCGGGCGATGTAGAGTGGAGCAGGGGCCTCGTGATCTGCTCTCTGATCGCGGCAGCTGGGTTCGGCGCGCTGGCGACCAATCTTGTCGCGCGTCCGAAAAGCCGGTTCAGCAGGTTGGGCGCCGCTTTTCCGCTGATCCTTGCGATCGTCTGCGCGCATTTTCTGGGCATGGCCGCGATGACGATCGTGCCGAACGCGACGATCGCCGTGCCTCAGGAAATTCTGTCCGGCGGCGTGATGACTGGCCTTGTGGGCGCAGTCATGATCATCATCCTCCTTCTCGGCGCATCAACATACGTGATCGACATGCAGTCGAATGAGGCGGCTGTTGCCCTCTACCGCCACTTGTCGCTTCACGACCCACTGACCAATCTGGCAAACCGTACAGCCCTGAACGACCATCTCCAGAAGCTGATCAAGAACCTGAACGATACGACGCATAACGTCGTCGTGCTGTGTTTCGACCTCGATCGCTTCAAGGAAATCAACGATGTCCACGGCCACGCGGCGGGCGATGCGGTGCTGCGGGCAATTGGCGAACGACTGACCAGGATCATGGGCAAAGGGCAGTTCGCCGCTCGCGTCGGCGGCGACGAATTCGTTGTCGTGATCCGAGATCCCGTTGGCCGGTCCGAGGCAGGCGTCCTGGCTCAGCGGCTTCTCGAGGAGATCGAGCTGCCAGTAGAATGGAGCGGCCAATCGCTCTGCGTCGGATCCAGCATCGGGGTTTCGAGCTTTCCCGATCACGCCAGAACGGTTGACGACCTGCTGTCTCAAGCCGACGTTGCGATGTATCGGGCAAAGGCTGCTGCCGGCAGCAGCATCTGCTTCTATGACCCCTCGATGGACGAGGCCGCCCGCGCACGAAACGCGCTAGCAATTGAGATGCGCGAAGGGCTTAAGCGGGGGGAGTTCGAGCTATTCTACCAGCAGCAGAATGATACCATGAGTCGCGAAGTGATTGGTTTCGAGGCGCTCTTGCGGTGGAAGCACTCGACGCGCGGATACATCTCGCCGGTCGAGTTCATTCCGATCGCGGAAAAGACCGGGTTCATCATGGAACTCGGGGAGTGGGTCCTGCGTCGTGCGTGCGCCGAGGCCGCAAGTTGGAAGAAGCCGCTTGGCATCGCCGTGAACGTAGCGGCTCAACAGCTTGCCGACAGCCGCTTGCCGCAGATCGTCCATCAGATTCTCGTTGACACGGGGCTGACACCATCGCGGCTCGAACTGGAGATCACCGAAACCGGCATCATTGCCGACCACGGACACGCGCTGAACGCGATCCGTCGGTTGAAGGCGCTGGGCGTAAAGGTGGCGATGGATGACTACGGAACAGGCTACTCGTCGTTGTCGACGCTGCAGAGCTTTCCCTTCGACAAGATCAAGATCGATCGCGCATTCGTCGACGGGGTGGTCAGCAACAAGCAGTCCGCGGCGATCGTGCGTTCAACACTCATCCTTGCGCAAAGCCTCGACATTCCGGTGTTGGCCGAGGGTGTGGAAAGGGAAGAGCACATCGATTTCCTCCGACGCGAGGGGTGCCTGCAGGTACAAGGATTTCTGTTCGGCCAGCCGGTACCACGCGCGGGGATCGAGGCGCACGTCAATCCAACGCCGGGTGAGCGCGACGCGGCTGCCTGACGACCGGACGGACGGGTTGACATCCTCTGTCGGGAAACTTCACATATCCTGAAGCGAAGCGGCGGGGGACTTGACGATGCGGCTCAACATCATCACGGCTACCAGCGTCTTGGCGCTCGGTCTGGCCTCGACGGCATATGCTGTCGACATCAACCAGGACGGCGCAAAGGCGATCCAGCAAGGCCTGACGAGGCTGCTGCCACCGGAAGCAGTCAGGGATGGCTTCGTTACCGTCAATCCAGCGGGGACTCGGTACGAAATTATTTACGACTTCGCGAGGTTGCTGAACAGCATTGATCCAGCAAGTTTCGCAATCAGCGGCCTCACGCCCTGGTCGATGTTTGCGACGCCACAGGATAGCGGACTCTGGAAGATAGACGGCGATAACTCGCTGGATGTCTCCGGACATGTGAAGGCTGCGGACCAATCGAAGACCGACTTCACCTATGTCATCGAGTCACTCGTCTACAGCGGCGTATTCGACACCACGATCCGCTACTTTCGTTCCGGCGATTTTACCACCAAGGGTGTCCGTTTCTCCTCGAAAACCGATGCCGAGGAGGTCAGCGCCAGCGTGGATCATAGCCAATACAAGCTAACGTCGTCGAATGGAGCCACCGCTGGCAGGACGAATTTCGCCGCCAGCGGTCGAGCCACGGCGTTTGTCGAAAGGATCAGCGGCAAACAGGTGCCTCCGGTCGAGATTCGCGCCGATACCATCGATTTTGCCGCGGCTGTGAATGGCCTGCCAGCAAAGGAAATCAGCGATATCGTCGTTTTCGCACTGGAACACGCCGAGGACAAGACGCTGAGGCCGGCTGAGAGCGAGAAGCTGAAGGCGACGTTGCGAGATGCATTTCCGCTGCTCACCAGCCTGAGCGAAACGATCGATCTCAGCAATTTCACCGTATCGAGCGAAGCCGGGAGCGGTGTTGCAAAGGAACTGACCTACGAGGTGTCAATCGACGGACCGAGCAACGCCATGCGTCTGGGGGTTGGCCTGGCGGCACAGCAGGTTAGTTTCGACAGTCCGCTTGTTCCGGCCGGCTATTCCGCGTTCGTGCCGGAGGCAATGCAGGTGCAGTTCGCTGTCGCCAACCTCGATTTTGCCGCCTTCGGCGAGGAATTCATGAAAGTCGACCTGACGCGATCCAATGCTTCGGATGACGCCGGCCAGAAGGCTGCCGAAGCCCTCTTCAACGGCGGCGATCTGGTTATCGATTTCCCGAAGATCAGTGCTGTTTCCAGTGTCTACGATGCAGAGGTCTCGGGAAATATCCATGGCCGGATCGATAGCGCCAAAGACTACTCCATGGATGCCTCGATCCTCGCGCGCGACTTTGACAAGACGATCGCCGCTGTGCAGGACCTCGCAAAGACCAATCCCGATCTCAACCATGTCTCGTTCGGCCTGATGATGGCAAAGGGATTTGCCAAGACTGAGCCAGATGGACGGCAGAGGTGGGATATCAACGTCGCGCGCAGCGGTGCGGTCACGGTCAACGGTCAGGTGATCAAAGGCGCCGACTAGCTTCCGGCCCACCCGGGCGTTTTGAGCATCGCCACCGCTGGTCGCGATGCACGCTCTTGCGGGGTTTTCGCCTCAGGTTCATTGTAGCTTGCCGGCGCAGGCGATGAGGCACACTCGGAGCGGCTGACGCCTGGTTTCGTAAGGTCGGTTTCAATGAATTGTGCCGCCTGCGGGTTTGCGATTGAGAGCGGCTTTGCGTTTTGCCCGAAATGCGGTGCAAGGCAGCCCATCGCTTGCGCTGCCTGCGGGGAAGCGTGCCAGCCCGACTTCGCGTTCTGCCCGAAGTGTGGAGCGGCTATCGGCGGAGCGGCCGTGCGTGGCGGTGGTTCTGATACGGTTTCGGAAAGGCTTCTTGCCGTGCCGACAGCCGACGAAGGTGCTGACAGACGACTGCTCACCGTATTGTTTGCCGATCTCTGTGGTTTCACGACTCTCAGCGAGAAAACCGACCCGGAACTCATGCGCGCCTTGCAAAACGAGCTGTTCGAAGAGCTGACGCGTGCGGTGGAAGCCTTTGGCGGTTTTGTCGACAAGTTCGTCGGCGATGCGCTGCTTGCTTTGTTCGGCGCCCCCGCCGCACATGAGGACGATCCGGACCGAGCACTTCGCGCCGGGCTCGAGATGATCGCCAGCGCGACCCGCCTCGGCGCCAAATGGCAGGGGGGCGGTGCGCCGCTCCTGCTCCACGTCGGCATCAACACAGGCACCGTCGTCAGTGGTGGCTTTGGCGCTGCAGCGGCCAGATCCTATTCGGTTACAGGCGATACCGTGAACACGGCTCAGCGGCTGCAAACCATCGCCGGCCCAGGTCAGATACTGGTGGGACCGGTAACCTATCGCCTGACAAGGCATGCATTCAATTTCGAAGATCTCGGCTCTCAAGCTCTTCGCGGGAAAGCCGGTCAGGTCGAGGTTTACCGCCTGATTGGGCCGATGGATTCCCCGCATGCCGCGCGCGGCCTGGAGAGCCTCGGGCTTCATGCCGAGATCATTGGACGCGATGCGGAGCTCTCCAGAATGACGGATTGCCTCGAGCTCGCGTGTGGCGGCAAGGCCCAGCTCGTTCAACTGGTCGGCGAGGCCGGGATCGGCAAATCAAGGCTCGTCAGGGAGTTCCTTGACTCGATTGCGGCGGCCGGCCGTTTCCAGGATGTCGTTGTTCGGCGCGCGGTCTGCTCGCCGTTGGGCGAGCAGACCTATGGCACGCTCGCATCTGTCCTGCGCAGCGCATACGGGATTGCGGAGCGGGAGACTGCATCGAGGACGGCGGAACTGATGGCATCCGGCTTGAGGGAGCTGGGCTTTGCTGACGACGATGTCGCGGCGCTGGCGCCCCCATTGTCCTATGTCTTCGGCCTCGGCGATCCCGACGGAGCTTTGCGCCACGTTGAACCGGAACAACTGCGGCGACAGATACTCCATGCTACCCGCACAATCATCGAACGGCGGCTGTCGCTCAGCCCGCTGTTGCTGGTGGTGGAGGATCTTCACTGGGCGGATTCAGCCTCGATCGAGGCGATTCGTTTCGTGCTCGACAGGTCGGAGCGCATGCGACTGATGATGCTGACGACCGGGCGTTCGGTCGCCGAAGGCGTTGGGCTCGAATCCGACCGGACGAGCCGCACGGTGCTGCGTCTGGCACCGCTTTCCCCAAGGGATGGGGAGAGACTATTGACGCAGTTCTTCGGCGCCGATGACGCGGTGCCACGGGGCACCCGTTCGCGGATTCTGGGACGCGCAGGCGGGAATCCGCTGTTCATCGAAGAGATGGTTCGATCCCTTATCGAGACCGGCGCGCTGCGCTTCGATGGCGGACGCTGGAGCGTTGCAGACAGCGACATAGAAACGGAGATACCGATGAGCCTGCAGGCAATGCTGCTTGCGCGCGTCGATCGGCTGCTGCCGCAGATGAAGCGGCTGGCGCAGGAGGCCGCAGTCATTGGTCCGCGTTTCGACGACGCGCTGCTGCGCGCAGTGGCGTCGGATGCCGGCGGCATTGATGCCGGTCTGGATTTTCTCTGCAAGGCAGAAATCCTTGAGGAGATACCCGGTAGCGCCGTGGGAACGACGATGTCCTATCGTTTCCCGCAAATTTTGTTGCATGACGCCATCTACGCCAATCTCCTGCTGCAGCGCCGCAGGCAACTGCACGGCCGCATCGCAGCGGCAATCGAGCGGATGCATCAAGGCACGCCCGACCGGCTTGACGATATCGTGCAGCTCGGCCACCACTTCTGTATGGCAGAGGTGTTGGGAAAGGGCGCCCGCCATCTCATGGCCGCCGGGGATCTCGCTCGCAAGACCTATGCTAATGGCGACGCTATGCGCCTCTACCGGGAGGCGCTAGCGGCGATCGCGGACAGTCCCGACGTGCGGCTCGAACGCCTTGCGCTTTCCGAGCGGCTCGCGGATTTGTGCGGGTCCGCCGGTGAACGCGATGCGGCACGCGAGCACTACCTGTGGACATTGGAGAACTTTCGCCAGACTGGCGATCTGCCGGGTGCCGGGCGCATCCGGCGAAAACTCGGTCGCCTGAATGTGGCCGCCGGCAGGTGGGATCTCGCCGATGCCGACTATGCCCAGGCGGCTGCGCTACTCGCTCAGACCGAGGCTCCAATAGAGCTTGCCCACCTGCTGCAGGAGCGCGGCCACCTTGCGTTTCGAATGGGAGATCCGAATGCGGCTGCGCGCTGGGCGGACGATGCGCTTGCCTGCCTCAATACCGCTACCTTCGAAATGGCGAGTTCGGTTGCCTCTGAGGTAGCGCGAGTAAGGGCAGAGGCGCTGAACACCAAGGGCGTCGCGCTGGCCCGGCTGGGCCGCCACCGCGACGCATTGCATGAGGTCGAGGGAAGCCTCGAGGTAGCGGAAGGAGCGGGGCTCCTCGGCGGTGTTTGCCGGGCCTATGCCAACCTTAGTGTTCTCTACACGATCGTAGATCCAGTACGGGCGATTGACGTTTGCCGGCGCGGGCTCGATGTCGCCACGCAGATCGCCGACCTGAGTTATCAGGCGCGGCTCTTCGCCAATCTCGCGGTGGCATGCTGCACGTTCACGGACAATTGCGCCCGTGAGGGCGTGCCGGCAGCAGAGAAGGCGATCGAGATAGACCGGGCTCTTGACCTGCGCGACCATCTGGCCGTGCCGCTTATCGTCCTTGGGCAGATCCATCAATGCCATGGCAAGCCGGATCTGGCCTGGACCTACTACGAGGAGGCACTTCAACTTGCGCATGAGATCGGCGAACCGCAGCTGCTCTTTCCGTGCTATGATGGGCTTGCCACGTTGAATCTCGAAAAGGACGACATGGCCGAGGCGGAGCGCTACTTCACGCTGGCCCAGGACGTGTGTGCGAGGCATGGGCTGGACCCGGATGCGTTGATCGTTCTGCCGTTTCTTGATTGATTCAAGGTCGACGCGTAAATCGCTGATTTTCAAGACTATTTGTGTGGATGGGCTTTCTCAGCGGGCGCTAACAGGTGCCGGACAGCAAATCAAGGAGGGTGATATGCCCGAAAATCAAAGCGAAAGGCCGCTGCAGCCCGGCGACCGTGCTCCGAATGTCGTTCTCGATGCGATCACCCGCAATGGCAAAATTGCCATCGATGATTTTCGAGGGCAGAAGCCCGTGCTCGTCGGGCTGTTTCGCGGACTTCACTGTCCGTTCTGCCGCCGGCAGATTGCCGCCATGGCGAGCCTCGCCGGCGACCTGCACGAGAAGGGGGTGGACAGCCTGACGATCGTCAATACACCAATCGACCGGGCACGCCTCTATTTCCGTTTCCATCCCTTGCCCAACCTGGTCGCTGCTTCCGATCCCGACCGGATTTCGCATCGCGCCTTCGGCCTTCCCAACCTGGAATTCACGGAGTCGGAGACTGTCTGGCCGTACAAGGTCGGTCTGGATGCCCTTACGTCGATGCGCATCGAGATGGCGGATTTGCCCGAACCTATGGCGCCGATGGCCGCTGTCGACTATCTCGACAAGGCAGATGGCTACGACTTCACCGACGACGACCGGCACATGATCGCGACAGGCGAGGGCCAACTGGTCGGCGAATTTCTCCTTGACCGGGATGGTGTCGTCAGATGGTGCTTCACCGAGGTCCCCGACGATGGGCGTCGCATGTTCGGTATTCCGGCGCCACATGAGGTCATGTCGGCGGCGTCGCATATCGTGGGCTGAGTTGCAGAGGCGACGTCATCGGGCTTCCAAGGATGCCATCCTACCTGTGGCATTCCCCCTCACCGATGACGCGGAAGCCGTCGTTGTGCGCTTCGCAGGCATTCGGGAAGGTGCGGATCTGCGGACCGCGCTGGCCGCAAACGGGCCGGTACTCGCGGGTGCAGACGCCGCCTGGTCTATCAGGTTCCGGGCGCGATGGCTCGGGACGCGGCGGGCGCGGCGTTACCGGCGGTTCGGCACGGCATTCACCGCGACCGATGATGTGGAAACCATTGCTGCGTGCCTGGCACGCATTGCCGAACGTCTGTACGCGACCGCCGCGCTGGCCGCAGACGGGAGCATACTCCATCGTGCACATCTGGGGCTGAGGCGGGCGAGGGTTGGGCGGTGGTCGGGAATAGCCGGGATCGACATCGACAGTGCAGGCAGAAAGGAGAGGCACGAGAAGCAGCGCGAGTTTGCGTAGCTGCACCAGGCTTTCGAACCTCATCATCATCCCTTCCGGCCGGAATTTCGCATAACACAAGCGGAAGCTGCATTCACCCGGAAGCGCAAACTGCTGCAATCGTTGCTAATTTCATGAAAGGTCAGTCGAACAGGCTGGAGACCGACTCTTCCTGGCTGGTGCGGTTGATCGCTTCGCCGATCAGGCTTGCGGTCGAAATGACGCGGATGTTGTGGGCGGATTGGACGCCGGTCGTCGGCTGGATGCTGTCGGTGATCACCAGCTCCTTCAGTTTGGAGGAGGTGATGCGGGTAGCCGCGCCGCCGGACAGGACGCCATGGGTGATGTAGGCGGTGACACTGGCGGCGCCCTTGGAGAGCAGTGCTTCCGCAGCATTGCAGAGGGTGCCGCCGGAATCGACGATGTCGTCGATCAGAAGGCAATCCTTGCCGGTTACGTCGCCGATGATGTTCATGACTTCGGATTCACCAGGGCGGTCGCGACGCTTGTCGACGATCGCCAGCAGACAGTCCAGCCGTTTGGCAAGCGAGCGGGCGCGCACCACACCGCCGACGTCAGGCGAAACCACCATGACGTTGCCGAGATCGTAGTTCGCCTTGATGTCGCGGGTCAGGATCGGCACGGCGTATAGGTTGTCTGTCGGAATGTCGAAGAAGCCCTGGATCTGGCCTGCATGGAGATCGAGCGTCAGAACGCGATCGGCGCCGGCTTCGGTGATCAGGTTGGCCACCAGCTTGGCCGAGATCGGCGTGCGACCGGAGGCGCGGCGATCCTGGCGGGCGTAGCCGAAATAGGGAATAACGGCCGTGATGCGGCGGGCCGACGAGCGGCGCATCGCATCGATCATGATGAGCAGCTCCATCAGGTGGTCGTTTGTCGGGAAGGACGTGGACTGGACGAGGAAGATATCCTCGCCGCGCACGTTTTCCTGGATTTCCACGAAGATTTCCTGGTCGGCGAATCTTCGGACCGTTGCTCTGCCCAAAGGCACATTAAGATAGTTGCAGATCGCTTCGGCGAGATGCCGGTTCGAATTGCCTGCGAAAACCTTCATCTTGGTCCGCCTATTACCTGCTGATAGCCGCGCTTTTTAGCCAGCTTGCTCCTGAATGCAAGGGCAAAGGAGCCACATGCCTCCATATTTCTGAAAACCCTGTGGCTTAGCCGTCCCGAGCCTGTCGCCACGAGGAAAACTCGGTGATCGTTTTCGAGGCGATTTGCTGCATCACGGAGGCGGGTACGGCGGCCCATGGATCCTGTGCCGCCGAGGGTACGCTTTCCTGACCCTGTATGCGGTGCAATCGAGCGCCGGTATTGTCGAGCACGTCCCAGACGTAGACGACCGTTACCTTGCCGCTGTCGGAAAAGGCCGAGAGGTAGCCCTTGAGAATATATGCACTGCTGTTGTCGTTCGAGCTCTTGATGGAAAAGCCGTGCGACCTGGCTTCAGAGCCCAGCTGGCGGGAGAGCGGCGTGACGGCCTGAACAGGAGCGCCGATGATCGGCAGGAACCGGACAGTCGTGCGCGTTTCCGGCGTGCTGGTATTGAGCGCCGCCGTGCGCGTCGGCTGACGCGCCGGTGTTTCCACCATGTCTTCTTCTTCGGCCTGGGCGTTCGATACCGGTTCGGAAAGTGGCTGTGCCTCGATCGGCACGGAAGTGCCGGGAGACGGTGTACTGCTGTTCAGTGCCAGTGCCTGCGCTTCCATCGTGGTGGGAGGCGCTCCGGAGCCGCGTACATAGGCCTGCTGATTGTAAAGAGGATGATATCCGCCTTGCCGCGGTTCCGCCGTGAACGCCTGTCGCGGCCGGGCGCCCGCCATGCGCTCGGCCTCGCTCTGGGTAACGGGAGAGGACCGAATGCTTGCGGAGGAATCGCCGATGTCGACAAGGGGAACGAGGGCGTCGGTCGTGTTGCAGGCTGATAGCAGGGCAAGGCAGGCAAAGAGCATCGGAGCAGTCGCAGCTCGCGTCATCCCTTATTTCGTCCTTCCGTCATGCATTCGTCAGCCCCGATCACTTTATGACGGTCGGGACTGTCCAGGTCAATTCCGGATTGTTGCCGGTGAAGGTTTGCGTCAGGCGCTGATGAAGTCGAGCGAATGGCGGGAGAGTGCGCGGGGCGCGTCGCCGGTCGTCAGGTATGTCTGGCCAAGCGTCATTGCGGTGCCTGTGTCGGAGTCCATGATGATCATGTGCACGAACAGCGACATGTCGGGCTCGATCAGCTGCGGGTTGCCGACATGGAACATCTGGTGCTCCATCCATGACGGAGAGAAACGCGCCCCAAGCGAATAGCCGCAGGCGTTGAGCCGGTGGCGGGCGAGGCCACGCTCATCCATGATCCTGGCGTGCATGTCGAAGACATCACCGAAGCTGTAGCCCGGCTTCAGAACGGTTTCAATCGCCCGGATGGTCTCGAGGCAGGCGTTGTATAGCTCTCGGTGGCGATAGGTGGGTTCGCCGATGACGATCGTGCGCATCATCCCCGCGTGGTAGTGCGCAAAGGCTCCGGCCCATTCAAGGGTCAGTTGATCATTGGTGTCGAGCTTGCGGCGGCCGGCCTTGTAGCGGCAGAGGAGTGCGTCCTCGGCGGAGCCGATGATGAATTCGTTGGCGGGATAATCGCCGCCGCCTGCAAAAACCGCGCCCTGCATCGCCGCGAGGATATCCGCTTCGTCGGCGCCCGGCTTGGTCAGAGCAATGGCGGCGTCGAGCGCATCGTCGGCAAGCGCCGCTGCGCGCTCCACATAGACGATCTCGGCGGGGCTCTTGATCAGGCGCAGGCGACTGACGAGATAGGAGGCGTCGACGACCTGAGCGAACGCCATCAGCTGCGCATCGAGCAGCCGCGCGACGCGGCCCGTCATGCCGTGGGTGTCGTACTCGACGCCGATCCGGGCGCCAAGCAGGTCCATCTCGACCAGGAGGTTCTTCAGATCCAGTGTCGGATCGGCATTAACGCGATCGACCCAGACCTGGATGTTGTCAAGGATCGATGTCTGCTTTGCCTGGCGCAGATCGGCGGAGCGCGTGATCAACGCCATGGTGCCATCCGCCTTGACAACGAGCGTCTGGAAAAAGCAGTAGCCGAACGTGTCGTATCCGGTGAGCCAGTACATGCTTTCCTGGGCGAAGAGCAGGATGGCGTCGAGTTTCTCCTCCCGCATCTTGTCGGTCAGGCGCGCCAGACGAGTGGCAAATTCGGGCTTTTCGAAATGGAGGGCCATGCCGCTCAAATCTCCCTTATGGCAATCGCTGAAATCTGCCTGCCATAGTCAGGCTCTTTGTTATGTGTGGTCCGGCGGTAGGAAAAGAAGCGCTCGCTGTCGGGATAGGTGCAAATCCCGAGGCATTCCGCCCTGACGCCGGCAGCGCGGAGCCGATCCACCGTGAGCGCCGGCAGATCGAACATCGCATGTCCCGGCTTGGGTGAAGCCACGAAGTAGCGTTCGTAGGTTGGATCCTGCGCCACAAAACGATCGACGAATTCCGGGCCGACTTCATAGCTGGCCTGGCTGATCGAAGGACCGAGGCAGGCTACGATCGATTCCCGCCGCGCACCAAGGCGTGTCATGGCGTCGATGGTGTTTTCGAGGACGCCGGTCAGCGCTCCCTTCCAACCGGCATGTGCTGCGCCGATGACGCGCTTCTCCGCGTCTGCGAAGAGGATCGGTCCGCAGTCGGCAGCCAGCACGCCAAGCGCGATGCCGGGTGCTGCCGTGACCATCGCGTCGGCCGAAGGACGCGTCCCGTCATAGTTCTCATCGACGGTGACGACATCGGAGGAATGAACCTGATGCACTGTCGCCATCCGGTCTACAGGCAGTTTGAACCAGCTCGCCACCCGGCGGCGGTTTTCGTGAACCCTGTCGCGCTCATCGTTCGAGCCGAGGCCAACGTTCAGTCCGCGGTAGATGCCTTCGGAAACTCCGCCGTGGCGTGTGAAGTAACCGTGGAGAATTGTGTCGCCGGTTGCTTCTGTCAGCAGCGCGCTTTGGATTGGTGCCGGAGATACAGCATGCGTCATAGAAAATTCCAGGGTTGCTTGAGGTGTTTGTGCCGTTCGCTTGGCAAGGCATTGCGGATTGCGCCGAATGTTGGCTTCGACGCGTGCGATGTCAATCCACTGGACGGAAGGGCATGAGATCGAGCGCAGGGTGCGAGACTGCCATCACCTTGAACAATTCGCCCATTCGTCCTTCTCCTTCCCCGGCCAACCGATCTACAGCGGTCTGTATGATCTGTTGCGTGTGTAGTTCCCTGTCACGGCCGAGTACCGCAGCTCGGTCGAGGATGCCCAGTCCGACGAGGAAGTCGCCCTGATGCAGCGCACCGTTGAGATGCATCCCGGCAGAAACCGCGGTCTCCGCAAGCGCCTGGAAGTCAACGTGGCTGGTGAGGTCAGCTTCGCCTGGATGAGCCAGTGGCGGGTCAAATTCATGCATGCGCACGGCCTGCAGGGTGTCGCCGAAACCTGTCACCAGATGTCCGTAATCAATGGCCAAAGCGCTACCGCCAAAGGCTTTCAGCCGTTCGCATATCGCGAGCATCACCGACTGGCGGGCCGGCGAGATTTCGAACAGCGTTCCGGCCGGAACGTTTTGCACGGGTCCGGGCAGAAGGTCCGGATCAATGGCTGCTGCCCCGGCGCCGAATGCCAGTTCGCCGTCAGCATCCAGGCCGACCATGCGCTCACGAAAGCCCGTCGCCGTCTTGACGAACTGCCGGATCGGGATGGCATCGAAAAGCTCGTTGGCGGCAATCAAACTGACGCCGGGCGGGATTTCATCGAAGCTTTCATGCCAGCTGACTTGGTCGCCATGTGAGGCGAGTGTTTCCTTCTGGATATCGCGCAGTCGTTCGCTGGTTTCGACAAGATGCACGGTCATACTCTCGGCGAGCGGTGGCGCGAGCTTGGCAATGACGCGCAACATGTCCGCCATCATGGTGCCGCGACCGGGGCCGATCTCGACAAGACGAACACCGGTGGGGGTTCCATGCTGTTGCCAGGCATGAACGATGAAGACGCCGATCATCTCGCCGAAAAGCTGGCTGACCTCGGGGGCAGTTACGAAGTCGCCGGCGCTGCCGAATGGTTCGCGCGTCCTGTAATAGCCCTGTTCGGGGTCGGCAAGGCACAGAGAGAAATAGTCTGTGACGCTGATCGGCCCGTTTGCCTGGATGATAGCCTTGATCTTCTCACCGAGCGGGGTGGTCATGGTAGTCCTCCCTCCAATGGCTGCGATCAGTGCTGCAAGGCAGCCTGACGGCGGGCGCGGACCATGGCCCAGATGCCCAGTAGAATCATGGGAGTGGAAAGGACCATGCCCATGGTAAGCCAGTCGGTGCCAAGAAGATAACCGAGCTGGGCATCCGGTTCGCGGAAGAATTCAACGAAAATGCGCGACAGCGCGTAGCCGCAAACGAAAACGCCGGTAATGAACCCAGGCGTTTTCAGCGCACGGAACGCATAGATCAGCACGCCCAGGACGAGGAGCAACACGATGCCCTCAAGACCAGCTTCGTAGAGCTGGCTCGGATGGCGTGCAAACGGGCCGCCGGTCGGAAATACCACCGCCCAGGGGACATCGGTCAGCCGACCCCACAATTCGCCGTTGATGAAGTTGGCAATGCGGCCAAAGAAAAGGCCGATCGGAACCACGGCCGAAACGATATCGAACAGGCTCCACAACGGTATGCCGTTGCGTCGCGCAAAGATGATCATCGCGATCGTCGTGCCAGCCAGGCCGCCGTGGAAGGACATGCCGCCGTTCCAGATCTGTATCGCCCGGATCGGGCTTTCGATGATTGCGGGCATATCATAGAACAGGATGTAGCCGATGCGGCCACCGAGAACGATGCCGAGCGCGACCCAGACGATGAAGTCGTCGAGCTGCGTCCTGGTGATTGGCGAGCTATCGGCCGGCCAGAGCTTGCGATTGCCGGCGAGCAAGCGCGCATAATACCAGCCAAGCATGATGCCGGCGACATAAGCCAGCCCGTACCAGTGAATCGAAAGTGGCCCAATCGAAAATGCGATCGGGTCGATGTCGGGGAAGGGCATGATGGCAAGAAGATTGGCAGCTGTCGGCAAGGTGTTCCCATCCGTTGATGAGCGCGGAAGATGACCCTGGCAGCAAAAGCGGTCAAGTCGATTGTTGACGATGTGCATGGCGAGGCTGGCTTATCCAGAGCAAAGCGCTTGCATCCTCGATGGCCAGGCCCTACCTCATTCTTCAGAGGCTGGAAAAGGCCATAATTCATCTATGCAAAGGGAGTAAGCCGCCATGACGACTGGAGCAAACCGCATCATGGACGAGTTCGCGAAGCTGATGACGGATGCAGCAGGTGCCGCCCAGGGCGTGCGCAAGGAGGTCGAGACGGCCTTCAGCGCACAGGCCGAACGCTGGCTGAACAGCATGGACGTCGTCAAGCGCGAGGAATTCGAGGTCGTTCGTGAAATGGCGATCAAGGCGCGTGATGAAAATGATGCGCTTCTCGCCCGGATTGCGGCGCTGGAAGCGAAGCTTGCAGCCAAGGGGAAGTAATTCCCGATCTGGCACAGCCTGCGGTGTGGCCTTTATGAGACACGCCGCGGCTACAGCCGAAATTGGGTGTGAGTTTTTCCACCTGTGGACACTGCCAAAAAAGCCAATGCGCAGAGTCGTTTAAACCCTCCTCCTGAATCGAATTCCCAACACCTTTCCACAGTGCCGTTCGCTAAATCGGCTCTCAGGGGGCTGGCGTGTCGGCAAGCCCGTTATACACTGATTTTAAATGATGATTCGTACAGTTGGTAAGCTTCGGACAGGTTAGTTGCGTAAGTCTGACAGCGGTTCAACGATCATCTGGGTTGGTGGTTTCCGGTAGCTGAGTTTGTTCTTTCTTGTGTCGTCGTTGACCAAGCGGTTCGTATTCACTCCGGTCAAGAAGGTGCTGCATGAGCCTCATGGAATTGGAAGTCGAGCGTCAGTCGAACCCGGTCGATATGATCGAGTACGTCGCCGCCAACAACGACTGGGCTTTCGAGCGGTCGGGCGATGACGAGATCGCCATGACGGTCGAAGGCAAGTGGACCGACTACCACGTTTCCTTTTCCTGGATGGAAGAGTTCGAAGCGTTGCATCTCGGTTGCGCCTTCGACGTCAGGGTTCCCGACCTGCGGATGAATGAGGTGACCAAGCTGCTCGCGGCCATCAACGGCCAGGTGCTGATGGGTCACTTCGACGTGTGGCGCCAGGAGGATGTGATCATCTTCCGACAGTCGCTGCTTCTGGCTGGCGGTGCAGAGCCGACCAACCGCCAGGTCGAAGTGCTGTTGGGCAGTGCGCTCGATACTTGCGAAGCCTATTTCCAAGCGTTCCAGTTTGTCATCTGGTCCGGTATGGACGCGAACCGCGCCATGGAAGCGGTGCTTTTCGAAACGGTCGGCGAGGCATAAATGTCATCCGAATCCGCAGGGCCTGTCGTTCTCATCGGTGCCGGCAATATGGGTGGCGCGATGCTCACCGGCTGGCTGAAGAGCGGCGTCCCGGGTTCGTCCGTGGTCGTTGTCGATCCCGGCCCTTCCGCGCAGATGATGAAGACGATCAATGATGCTGGTGCAACGCATGTCACAGCGGTGCCTGCCGATCTGATCGCCGGTGTTCTCTTCCTTGCAGTCAAGCCGCAGGTGATGGAGAGCGTGCTTCCGCCGGTGAGGAGTACAGTCGGTCCTGAAACGGTCGTGGTTTCGGTCGCTGCCGGCAAGACGCTCGGTTTTCTAGAGGCGCATCTCGGCGAAGCTGCCATGGTTCGTGCCATGCCGAATACGCCCGCCATGGTGGGTCGCGGCGTAACCGGCGCGTTTGCCAACGACCGCGTCGGCGATGCCCAGCGCGGACGCGTTCATTCTCTTCTGAGCGTATCCGGTCCAGTCGAGTGGGTTCCGGCCGAGTCTGACATAGACGCCGTCACGGCGTTGTCGGGCAGCGGACCCGCCTATGTGTTTTATCTCGTCGAGTGCATGGCAGAAGCAGGCCGTAAACTTGGCCTGCAGGCGGACCTTGCCATGCGTCTTGCGCGGGAAACGGTCGCGGGGGCTGGTGAACTCTTGCACCAGTCCCCCGACGACGCTTCGCGCTTGCGCCAGAACGTTACCTCGCCGGGCGGCACGACCGCTGCGGCGCTTTCTGTGCTGATGGCCGATGATGCCATGCAGCCGCTGTTCGACAAGGCGCTCGCCGCTGCGCGCAAGCGCGCCGAAGAGCTTGCTGGCTGAGGGCACAAATGGCTGACGAAATCACCTATTCCGATTTTGAGCGCGTCGACATTCGTGTCGGGACCATTGTCGAGGCGAGCCCATTTCCGGAAGCGCGCAAACCGGCGGTCAAGCTGCTGATCGACTTCGGGCCGGAAGTCGGGGTCAAGAAGTCCTCCGCACAGATCACCGTCCACTACACGCTGGAGAGCCTGGTCGGTCGACAGGTGCTGGGTGTCGTCAACTTCCCGCCACGCCAGATTGGTCCGTTCCGCTCGGAAGTCCTGACGCTTGGCTTCGAGGACGAGGCGAGTGCGATTGTTCTCGCGGCCACCGACAAGCCGGTGCCGAACGGCAAGAAACTGATGTAGTCAGTGGATGTCGCGCGACAGCGGGTCCGCCAAAGAGAAATCATGGAACACGGCTTCGAAGCCTTCGCGCTGCGGCGAACAGAAGACCGGACCGACGCCAACTTCTTCGAATGACGGATCAAACCAGGCGAGCCGGGCCATGCGCCATACCGCCATACTTTCGGTCTTGTATTGAATGAAGAGCGCGTCGCCGTTTCGCGTTACGCGCACCGACATCCGCTCGAAGTCGTGATCGATGCGAAAGGCCGACCAGTCGGAGTTGCCGTTGGTGACGACAACGCTGAAATGCATGGCGCCATCGGTGTATTCGATACCGCATTTCATCCAGTGGGCAGCGTCGGCGCGCACCATAAGGCCGGCTTGGTCGTAGAGTTCCTGGTAGCGTCCGGAAAAGCAGAGCTCGGCGGTGAAGTCGCCTCGGCGCTGCTGATGCAGGAAATGTCCGTTGTCGCGATGGAAGCCGTAATAGGTGCCCTGCCAGAAGTCGGTCCTCGCGCCTGAGCGGGCATGCAACCCGTCTTCGCGCCGTTCTGCGAAGGGGGGCGGATTGAACCATTTCATCTGCATCGGATCGATCGTCATTTGCGGACTCATGCGGGGAGGCGAACGGTTGCGCGCAGGCCGCCAAGCGGGCTGTCGCCTAGCGTAACGTTGCCGCCGTGGCTGCGGGCGATGTCGCGGGCGATGGCGAGGCCGAGGCCGGTGCCGGACGCATCGAGGTTTCTGGCCTCGTCGAGCCTGAAGAACGGCTTGAAGACGTCCTCGCGGTTCTTTTCGGGTATCCCCGGGCCATCGTCGTCAAAGGTGAGTGTCAGCCATTTGGCGCTGTGTCGGGCATCAATCCTGAGCGTGTTGGCGTAGCGGCGGGCGTTGGAGGCCAGGTTGGTGACAAGGCGCGTAAAGGCGTTCGGCCGCACTGAAATATTGTCGTCGCCTTCTATCGAAAAAGTCAGCGCCTTTCCTTCGTGCAGGCTGAAGTCCGCTTCGAGCTTTTCGAATAGCTCGCTGAGCTTGAGTTCGCCGACATCCTCCTCGACCTCGGTTCGGGCAAAGGCCATGTAGGCTTCAAGCATCGACTGCATATCGTTGACGTCATCGTTCAATCCGTGCAGATCCGGATTGTCGCCGGCCAGCGCCAGCTGCAGCTTGAATCGCGTCAGGATGGTTCGCAGATCGTGGCTGACGCCCGTCAGCATTGCGGTACGCTGTTCCATCTGGCGCTCGATGCGCTCCCGCATCAGAATGAAGGCGAGGCCGGCGCGGCGAACCTCATCGGCGCCGCGCGGATAGAAGTTTTCGGCCTTCTGGCCCTTGCCAAAGCTTTCGGCGGCGCTTGCCAGCGACACGATCGGGCGGATCTGGCCGCGCAGGAAGAGGATCGATATGCCGATAAGCACCAGAGACGCGCCCACCATCCAGACGATGAAGATATGGGTGTTCGAGGCGTAGGTCTGGCTGCGTCGTGCGAGCACGCGCAAAATCTTGTCCTCGAGCTTGATGCGGATCTCGACGAGGTTGGAGTCGCCAACGGTATCGATCCAGTATGGCCGCTTAATCTGGTCGTTTATTTCGTCGCTGAGGATGCCGTCAAGGATCGAGAAGAATGGCTTGATCCGCGGCGGCGGCAGATCGCCGTCCGGTTCGACGGATATCTGCAGGTTAAGCTGATCGCGCGCGATGCGGGTGATTTCGCTGTAGTCCGTATCCTGCGGATAGGTTTCGATGATCTGGATGATCGCCGCGATGTCGCGCGTCACGGCCATGGATAGCCGTTGCGTCACCATCTGCCAGTGCCGTTCCATGAAAACAGCGGCGACGACGGACTGCAGCAGCACCATCGGAATGATGATGATGAGCAGGGAGCGAACGTAGATGCCGGTTGGAAGGCGACGGCGCAGCCAACGGCTCAGCCAACGCCAACCGCGGGCGGCAGAGCGCTCCTCTCGCCGAAGGGAGTCGAGTGTCACCATCTAGTCGCCGGTCCTGACATCTGAACCTGTCAATCGATACTCAGCCGGTATCCTATACCACGAACCGTCTGCAGCCAGACCGGATTTGCCGGGTCGTCTTCGATTTTGCGCCGCAGCCGATTGATCTGGACATCGATCGTGCGCTCGCCGACGTCGACGTCGTTGCCGATCAGCTCGTGACGCGGAATGGTGTCTCCTGCTCGTTTGGCGAACAGCAGCATGATTTCCTGCTCACGATCGGTCAGCCGGACGACTTCGGACGCCTTCTTCAGTTCCTTGCGCGTAAGAGAGAAGGTGTAAGGGCCGAACATCACCTGCTCGATCTTCGGGGCATCGTTGGAAACGTTGCGTCGCAGGATGTTGTTGACGCGCAAGACCAGCTCGCGAGGATCGAAGGGTTTGGCAAGATAGTCGTCAGCACCCGCTTCGAGACCTGCAATGCGACTACCCGACTCCGCCAGAGCGGTCAGCATGATGATCGGCACGTTCTTGATGGTGCGCAGCACCTTCGTCACGTCGATGCCGGACTCCCCGGGCATCATCACGTCCATGATGATGAGATCGAAGTCCAGTCCAGCGAGCTTGCGCTGTGCTTCCGCGCCGTCGGCCGCCACGGTCACGCGAAATCCATTTTCGGTCAGGTAGCGGTTGAGCAGGGCACGGATACGCGTGTCGTCATCAACAACAAGCAAATGTGCCGCATCGTCCGAAATAACTGTCTTTACCGCCATTCAGTCCGCTTTCGAGTTCGGTTTGTTTCGCATGCCTTTCAAGAAGGCTTTTACGCCGTCACGTATCTCGGGAGAAGCTCCGTCGAATGCTCTCTCAATGCGGCGCGATTGCGGCTCCGCCAGCGCAAATGCCAGCTCGCGCCCGGTCCCGGTCGGATAGAGCTTACGCTGGCGCCTGTCCTCCGGTCCCGCAATCTGATGAATATACCCCGAATCGATCAGCTGTTTGAGCACTCTTGCGAGACTCTGCTTGGTAATCTTCAATGTATCCAGCAGATCGGCAACGGTCATGCCGGGATTTCGGTTAACGAAATGCACCACGCGGTGGTGGGCTCGCCCGAAACCACTCTCGGCGAGAATGGCGTCGGGGTCGGAAACGAAGTCGCGATAGGAAAAGAACAACAGCTCGATGATATCGAAATCGATGGTTTCGGTGTTTTCCATCGGCATCTTAAGCGGCTCAGGCTTGGCTGCTTTCGGGCTGGTCTGTCGTGCCAATTTGGCATTTCCTTCCTGATCGGCGCACTGTTCGTACGATTCGCAAAAATATGTCAGCATTATTGACATAAATTTGCGGCGTTGTTAGTTTCCCGAGCCTTGGCGAAGCCGGACTATATCCTATTTCCACTGGAAAACGGTCCTGCCTCGCGAGGGTCCAACACAATGCGTCATTTTCCCCTATATGAGTGGATAAAACGTAATGGGGACAACAATCAACAGGCAGGGCGTGCAAGCGCGCCCGAGGAGTGCAGCATGGCTTCGGTTCCCTTCGATCAACTGGATGGCGAAATCTGGTTCAATGGCGAGTTCGTGCCGTGGAAGGATGCCAAGATTCACGTGCTGACGCATGGCCTGCACTATGCCAGTGCCGTTTTCGAGGGGGAGCGCGCTTATGGCGGTCGCATCTTCAAACTCACTGAGCATAACCAGCGTCTCCACACCTCCGCGGAGATCCTCGGCTTCAAGGTGCCGTACTCTGTGCCTGAACTGGATGCTGCGACCATCGAGTTGCTCAAGCGTCAGGGCTTTTCCGACGCCTATGTTCGACCCCTCGCATGGCGCGGAAGCGAGATGATGGGTATCTCCGCGCAGTCGAACCGCATCAATGTCGCGATCGCCATCTGGCAGTGGGGCAGCTACTTCAATCCTGCCGAAAAGCTGAAGGGTATCCGCCTCGACATCGCTGAATACCGTCGGCCGGATCCGAGGACTGCACCTTGCGCCTCCAAGGCAGCCGGGCTCTACATGATCTGCACGATTTCCAAGCATGCCG
This sequence comes from Rhizobium sp. Root1220, assembly GCF_001426265.1. Classification (GTDB taxonomy): domain Bacteria; phylum Pseudomonadota; class Alphaproteobacteria; order Rhizobiales; family Rhizobiaceae; genus Rhizobium. The sequence goes on along the minus strand of NZ_LMDG01000036.1, from coordinate 133,659 downwards.
CCGAGGCCAAGGGTTACGCCGATGCCATGATGCTGGACTATCGCGGACAGGTTGCGGAGGCGACCGGCGCCAACATCTTCTTCGTCAAGGACGGTGTCATTCACACACCCACACCGGATTGCTTCCTGAACGGCATCACCCGCCAGACGGTCATCCAGCTTGCCAGGCGCCGGGGCATCGAGGTTGTCGAGCGCGCCATCCTGCCGGAAGAACTTTCTTCCTTCAGCGAATGCTTCCTTACCGGCTCGGCGGCCGAGGTAACCCCGGTCTCGGAAATCGGCCCACACAGGTTCACGCCTGCGGGGATCTCCGAGACGCTGATGAACGACTACATGAAGGAAGTCTATCCGGCCGCCATTTAAGAATACGGCCGGATGCATTGCCCTCGGAGCATCCGGCCGTTCTGAGCATGCCCGCTTATCTTGCCTTTGCGGCTACGGCGCCGACGATCGTCGACAGAATGCCGCCGCCGATCAGTCCGCCAATGCCGTCAGCAATAAGGCCAGTCATTCCAGCTTCGCCGCCGAACATGCTCAGAAGCATGCCGCCACCAATGCCGCCGATCGCACCCGCGATCGTTCGGGCGATCGCATTGATCGCAACCTGTTTCAGAGCGCCGCTTGCGACGTTGCCACCAACCGCGCCGGCAACTGCCTGTGTGATGATAGGTATCAAGGCTTCCATGATTCCCTCCTTCGCGTTTCCTCAAACGCTATCGCCGGCTGCGCTTGTCTCAAAGACAGCCAGCCACACAGGCGATCCGACGTCCGATCGGGGCAGGGATATCGTCTGAATTTCAGTATCTTATCATATTTGAAATCGGAGCGAAATGGAGGGCAACCCTTACGGGAGATTTTTCCCCAGTAGCCGCAGGGAAGGCGGCTTCGCGGCCGCCTTCCCTGGTCAATCTGATCTATTGATAGACATAGACGATGCGGCGTGTGCCGGGATCCACTAGAACCGGTCGGTCGTTGATGCGGACGTAGCGATACTGGTAGTCCGGAATCTGCTGGAAGGTGACGTCACCCGGGACCTCAGCGCCGACCACTACGTCGCCACCAAGCTGAACAGTCTGACCAGGGTTGGTGTCGACATAGGTTCTGACTGTCTCCGGTGGCGTTATTGCTTCCACGGAGCCGACGGGACCGAGCAACTCGTCGCCTGGCGCCGGGTCGGCGGGCGCAACGCTTGCCGTCGACTCATAGGTCACTACGGGAACACCAAGATCGGCCTGATTGTCTTCGACGATGATCGAGCTACCTCCCTGATTCACCTGCAAATACTCGGCATACACCCAGCCTCGGACACCATTCGCATCGACGCGGCACCAGCGGCTGCCTTGAACGCATCCATCCAGTATCGTTTGAGATCCGCGTGTCGCGACGCCGACGGAGGGATATTGCGGGCCTGGACCGGAACGGATCGTAAGGTCATTGACGGCAGTGGCCGCCATTTCCGCCTGCGCCAGACCGGCGCTTGCCGCGACGATCGCGCCAGCCAGGAAAAGATTTCGCTTCAAGGTCATCTCGTTTCTCCTTTTTCCGATGGGCTGGTAACGTTTGGGTGAAGACGAGGTTCCGCAATCACGCGTATTGGGAGGCGTAGCCAGCGCCTTCGCGCGCTTGGCGAGGCGTCAGTTCCTGTGACCTACGTTTGTGAAGTGTCAGCAAAAACAACGCCTCGATTAAAATCGCGGCTGCACGCGATGCGATTTCCGATTATACCGACCGCATCAGAGATACTGTACGAGGCACAAATGGGCATGCTCCAAGCCGGCATTATTCCGGTGACAGCTTTTCAGCAGAACTGCACGATCCTGTTCGATCCCGAGACAAAAGAGGGGGTGGTGGTCGATCCAGGCGGCGACGTGCCGGCCATTCTGCTGTCGATAAGGGAGAACGGTCTCCAGATAAAAGAGATCTGGCTCACGCATGGCCATCTGGATCACGCCGGTGGGGCGAAGGAGCTGAAGGAGGCACTCGGTGTCGACGTCGTCGGTCCGCACGAGGACGATCTTCCGCTGTTGCAGCGCATCGAAACGCAGTCGCAAAAGTATGGCTTGCCACCGGGAATGCAGAACGTTGTTCCCGATCGTTGGTTAAACGATGGCGACAAGGTGTCCTTCGGCGACCATGAGTTCGAAGTCTACCATACGCCGGGCCATGCTCCGGGCCACGTCATCTATTTCAACCGCGCACAGAACTTTGCCCATCTGGGGGATGTTCTCTTCAACGGCTCGATCGGCCGCACCGACCTGCCGGGCGGCAATCAGCAGCAATTGCTGGATTCCATTCGAGACAAGGTATTGCCGCTTGGCGACGACGTCGGCTTTATCTGCGGACATGGCCCCGGCAGCCGCATTGGCGACGAACGGCGCAACAACCCCTATCTGCGCGGCATCTGATTCGGGTCGCCGCTGAAAACAGAAGCGCCGCTTAGGAGCGGCGCCTCGCAAATCATCCGCTGTGGCGTCTATCAGCCAGCCGTGCAGAAGTGGCTGCGACCATCATAGCCGACGAACGTTCCACTACCTGGGTCGAAGGAACGATACCGGTAGGAGCAGTATCGCTCCCACTGCGGCGTCCACGGTTCGAGCTCGGCGCGCACCGGAACGGGGCGGTAGTAGCGCGGCGGCGCGCGATAGGTCGGAGCAGCATCGTATTCAGGCTCATAGACTGGCGGATCGATATAGCGAGGCTCGTCATAGCGCGGTGCATTGGCAATCGCCGATCCGACGATCAAGCCTGTTGCAAGCCCCACTGCGCCGCCAACCAGTGCATCATTGTCACCATGATAGTGACGACGGTTCCAATCGTTTGCCGACGCGGCGCCCGTCGAAGAAAGGGTGAGGGCAGCAGCCGTTGCCGTCAGAAGGGCGGTTTTGGCGAGCATGTTCATGATGTCGTGTCCTGTCTAGGCCGTGTGCCGGTCTTGCACTGTGATGAGGGCAAAGTAGGGGGCGGCGTCTGAATACAGGCTGAACGACAAAACCCGGCAGACTTGCCGGGCCTCAAATCGAATGACAGCTTTGGCGTGGCGATCAGCCTGAGATCTGCAGGTTAACAGCCTTGGGGCCCTTGCCGCGGCGGTCCGGCTCGGTGTCGAAGCTTACTTTCTGATTTTCCGTCAGTCCGGCCAGGCCGGAAGCCTGAACGGCAGAAATGTGAACAAAGATATCGGCGCCACCCTTGTCCGGCTTGATGAAGCCAAAGCCTTTGTCGGTATTGAAGAATTTTACAGTGCCAGTTTCGGCCATGCGTCAGGTCCTTTTATATCTGCCCGCCATCCACACGGGCAGCATCACTGATATTGCCTCCTCACGGAGACGCTAGCAGGCAAATATTGAAATGTGAGAAAAAGGTCCCCTCTAACTCAACCATGTTCACCACGGACATTGCCCGCTGTATTGGAACCGGCTGCCGGAGTATTGGCGTCTCCGTCGCGCACATTCTTAAGGACTTCCCATGCTCGCAAAATGCCCGAACGCCGTGAGAGTGCTGCGGTTACTAGGATTTGGCAAGCAAAAGTTTTTTAACGCATCTGTGCTTACACGCTGGTCGGGGACGCGCTTTTGCGACGCAAAAGCAAAAAAACGCTCGTAAGCAGGTGCTGATTAACGTTTTATATCGTCAGCAATATAATATGGGAGCAGATTTTCCCAAAAATGCAACGCTGACGCGACCATCCCGTCACACCTAATTTTTTTGACAATTGGGTATTCAACCCAGGTTTTGGCTCGGTTTCAGTCTCTCGGGAGCGCGGCGCCGGGCGATCTCCGGCACGATTTCAACCAGAAGCATAGCTGCGAACATCAGCGCACAGCCGACATAGCCAAGCGCCGGCATCGTTTCGCCAAGCAGCAGCGCCCCGAGCGACGCCCCAAAAAGTGCTTCGGAGGACAGGAAGATCGCGGCTTGCGACGAGGTGGTGTAGCGTTGGCCGATAATCTGCAATGAGAATGCAACGCCGGACGAGAAGATGCCGACGTAGAGGATTTCGGGTGCCGCGTCCCATACTGCCGCCCAACCGATCGGTTCCGTTACCATGGCAACGGCCAATGCACACACGGCGGTCGTCGCAAACTGTGCGAACGAGAGCGTTAGCGCGCGGCCTGTCTCGGATACGGCAATGCCGGCGAGCGTGATCTGTCCCGCCCAGAAAATCGCACAGATGACGGTCAGCAGGTCGCCTGTGGACAGAGCGGACAGCTCGCCGCCTGACAGGAGATAGATGCCGGACACGGCCATGATCGCGCCTGGCCAGATGATCCAGTGCGGCGAGCGTCGCAGGAAGACGACGGCAATCAGCGGCACGATCACGACGTAGAGACCGGTGATAAAGCTTGAATTGGTCACCGTCGTCGTCAGCAGGCCGATCTGCTGGGTTACTGCGCCGCCGAACAACGCGAGACCTGTCATGAGGTAGAGTTTGAAGTGGCGCGACGACGTCTTCACCGGAGCCTTGCGGACCTCCAGCAGCATGAACGGCAAAACCGCCAGTGCAGCGATGGCGAAGCGGAGGCCGATGAACCAGAACGGACCGATCACCTTCATCGCCGTCGACTGTGCGACGAAGCCGCCGCCCCAGATGGCTGCCGCAAGCAATAGAAGGAGGTTCGCCTGAATGCGCGTCATTTCATCCTCGATAGGGATAGTCCGGATTGCGGGCGAGCGTTAGCAGTTACCCTCAGGCTGGGCAAGCCTGAGCGGAAATCCCTGCAGCGTCTGCATGTCACACGTCGGCGTCAGCCGTTGCTTGCCGGCGTGCGCGAAACCCGTAGGAGGGTGCCGTCATCTGCGTCGGTCAGTATCAGAAGCGACCCGTCCGGCGCGATTACCACATCGCGCATTCGGCCATAAGCACCGTCGAACATGCGCTCCTCGGCGACAAAAGCGCCCGCATCGTCGCGCTGCATGCGGGACAACAGCTGGAATTTCAGCGCAGCGACCAGGAAATCGCCATCCCACTCGGGAAACATCTTGCCGCGATAGATTGCCAGCGCTCCAGGCGCGAGCGAGGGATCCCAATAGTACAGCGGCTGCTCCAGCCCTTCCTTGGCCGTACCTTCCCCGATCTCGGCGCCGGAATAGTCGCGGCCATAGGTGATGATCGGCCAGCCGTAGTTCTTGCCCGGCTCGATGCCGTTGATCTCGTCGCCGCCGCGGGCCCCGTGCTCAACCGTGTAGAGTTTGCCATCAGCAGCATCGAAGGCAATTCCCTGGGGGTTGCGGTGGCCCTTCGACCAGATCTCGGGAAGCGCCTTGACGCCGTCCTTGAAGGGATTGTCGCGCGGGATGCTGCCGTCGGCGTTGATGTGGATGATTGACCCGGCATCGTCCCTCCAGTTCTGCGAGCGATCGCGGTTGCCGCGATCGCCAATGCTGATGAAAAGCGAGCCGTCCTTCGCGACCGCGATGCGCGAGCCGTATTGGATGTTGCCGCTGGTGAAGCGGTTCATCGCGAAGATCGATTTGACGTCGTGAAGCGTGGTGCCGTCGGCGGATAGGCTTGCGCTGAAGACTTCCGTGCCCGAACCGCCGGTCCGCTGGGTTGCGGCGGTGAAGAATACTTTCCGGGTAGCCGCAAAATCCGGCGAGAGTGCTACGTCCATCAAGCCGCCCTGACCCCGGGCGCTGACCTTCGGCACACCTGCTATCGGAACGGAAAGCTCTCCATTGCGAATGACTCGCATCCGGCCCGGTCGTTCGGTGACGAGATAGGAACCGTCCGGAAGCACTTCGACCGCCCAGGGGTGCTCAAGACCATCTGCAATCGTTTCGACCTGAACTTCCACCCTCTTGGTTGGGATGACGTCGGCGGCAAAAGCCTGGGACGTAGCGGCTGCCGCGATCGCAAGCAGTGAGCCGAATTGAATGTTTCGAAACGTGTTCATGGTCCATCCCGTTGCCTTCTGACTTCAACGTGGGGCGGCAGGTGGCCGCTTCAACCTTGCGGCGTTGTCGATAACGGCTTTGTGTCCGCTGACCATGGGCGCGTCCTTGCCGGCGCGCGGGGCGCTCACTTCGGGCTCTGGGGTGAAGTCCGCCAATGGCCAGGGTTGGTTTCCTCTACGTGGGGTTCGGCCGCGAATGCCCGCTTCAGGTGAAGTTGGGACAGTTCCGCTTTCGCCTTGATGTAGAGACCATCGCCGATCAGGATGAAGCCATACAAGGCAAGGGCAGTGATGCTTGCGGCAATCAGCTTCTCAACCGTGGAGAGGCTGGACAAAAGCGCGCGGCGCTCCTTCGAATTCGTGCCGTCGTAGGCGGTTGCCGCCGCCGCTGCCATGGCAAGCTCGAGATAGGTCGGCAGTGGAGAAAATGCGTCCGAGTCCGCAATTCGGGTGGCCTGGCCCAGTCTAGCCGGCATCGTGCGTGGCTCCTGAGAAGATGCCGCGCACGCGTCGTCGCCACACGGCGAGGCCGCTGGTCGCGCTCAGGGCCAGGAGCAGCAGCGTGAGGCCCTGCATGATTTGCTGATCTGCGCGGGTGGCCGTTGGCGGCAGTTTCACGGGGCTCGGTTGCTGCGCAGTGGTGCTCGTGGATTCGGCGGTGGCAGCCACGCTGTATGTGGCGAGCTGCGCGAAATTTCGGCTCGTCGGTGACGCGTCCGTGGATCCCATGTATCCAGCGACGGAATGGGTGTTCGTCGGGGCTGCCGCACACGCGGCCGTCACCAGCCCAAACGTCATCAGAATCGACGCGCCCAGCGTCGCGCCCGCAACCAGCAAAGACATGGAAACGCGACTGGTGCGCAGGCGCCTGACAACAAATTCGTCTTCCAGAAACATGGTATCCCTCAATGACCAATTTCGGATGTCACTAAAATGCGACTTCGATCTCGGCACGCTCGCGACCGAATTGCGGCATGCCATGGCATTTGTTGCGGCCAATTCGTGGCAATGGCGGAAATCGACGAAGTTTTTGATTTCAGGACGGAAATCCGGACGAGCTCGCAACCTGATTCAAGCAGCTTGCAAGGCGTTTGATCCCGCCAAGCGGGAAATCGAACGAATCAGCGATCTCCGCGACCAATCGATCACGAAGAATCATTGGCTCCATCACGCCTTTGCGCTTGAAATGCCTGCCTACATTGGACATAGACCTTAGCGCAGAATTCCGGTCCCGGGTTTCTGCCCATATCAACCGTATAGGACCGATATCATGGCCTTTCTTGCCGATGCTCTTTCCCGTGTGAAGCCTTCAGCCACCATCGCCGTATCCCAGAAAGCGCGCGAGTTGAAAGCCAAAGGACGTGACGTGATCGGCCTTGGTGCCGGTGAGCCGGATTTCGATACGCCTGACAATATCAAGCAAGCCGCCATCGACGCGATCAACCGCGGCGAGACGAAGTACACGCCGGTTTCCGGCATCCCTGAACTGCGCAAGGCGATTGCCGCGAAGTTCAAGCGCGAGAACGGCCTCGAATACTCCTGGGAGCAGACGATTGTCGGCACCGGGGGAAAGCAGATTCTTTTCAACGCCTTCATGGCGACACTGAACCCGGGCGATGAAGTCGTCATCCCGGCGCCCTACTGGGTCTCATATCCTGAGATGGTGGCGCTGTGCGGCGGAACACCTGTCATCGTTTCGGCGACACAGGAAAACAACTTCAAGCTCCAGCCAGCCGATCTCGACAAGGCGATCACGCCGAAGACGAAGTGGTTCATCTTCAACTCGCCGTCCAACCCTTCGGGCGCAGCCTATACGCATGACGAGCTCAAGGCGCTGACCGACGTGTTGCTCAAGCATCCGCATGTCTGGGTGTTGACGGACGACATGTACGAGCATCTGACCTATGGCGATTTCAAGTTCGTGACACCTGTCGAAGTCGAGCCGAAGCTCTATGACCGCACCCTGACCATGAACGGTGTCTCCAAGGCCTATGCCATGACCGGCTGGCGTATAGGTTATGCAGCAGGTCCAATTCAGTTGATCAAGGCGATGGACATGATCCAGGGCCAGCAGACGTCCGGTGCGACCTCGATCGCCCAGTGGGCTGCCGTCGAAGCGCTGAACGGCACACAGGACTTTATTCCCGAGAACAAGAAGATCTTCGAAGGCCGCCGTGATCTGGTGGTGTCGATGTTGAACCAGGCCAAGGGCATCACGTGCCCGTCGCCGGAAGGTGCCTTCTATGTCTACCCGTCCTGCGCCGGCCTGATCGGCAAAACCGCTCCGTCGGGCAAGGTCATCGAGACCGACGAAGACTTCGTTTCCGAACTTCTGGAAAGCGAAGGCGTTGCGGTTGTTCACGGCTCGGCTTTTGGTCTCGGCCCGAACTTCCGCATTTCCTATGCGACCTCGGAGGCCTTGCTCGAGGAAGCCTGCAAGCGCATCCAACGCTTCTGCGGCGCTTGCAAGTAAGCTCGCGATCGGTCCATGAAAGCCTGTCAGCGATGGCGGGCTTTCCTTTCTGCGGTATTGTTAGCGGCTCGGTTTGATCAAGCGTCCGCCTCAAGCTCTTGAAATCGGAATCAAAGTCCAAGCGCCGTCAGCATTATGAATGTCGCGAAAAGGATGAAGTGCGTCATGCCCTCGATGGCGTTGGTTTCGCCGTCGTTGAGATTGATGGCCGCGGCGATCAGGGTAATCGCGACCATGACCGTCTGGACCGGCGACATGGCCATTATAAAGGGCTGACCGGTGTAGAGAGCGATCGTCTCCATGACGGGGACAGTCAGGATGACCGTTGACAGCGACGCGCCCATGGCGATGTTCACGGTCGCCTGCATCCGGTTGCGCAGGGCCGCGCGGAGCGCGGTCAGAATTTCCGGTGCGGCTGAGATCGCTGCCACCACGATCGCGGTAACGGCCACGGGCGCTCCGCTGTCCCTTAGCCCCTCGCTCATGAGAGTGGACATGAACTCGGCAAGGACGCCGATGATCACCACTCCCACCAGGATCAGGGCGATCGACGTCGAGGTCCTTTCCTCGTCATGGCTTTCCGCGTCGCTACCCCCCTTGCGCTCCACGCGCGGGTAGCTGTAGCTGAAAAAATAGCTGTGTTGACCAACCTGCATGCGCAGGAAGAGCGCATAGAGCGCGAGCATCGCCAGGATGGTGAAGGCGGAATAGTAGTGCCACTTGTCGCTCGGCACGAATTCCGGAACGATCATCGAGATGCCGATAGCGGTCAGGATCATCACGCCGTAGGTTTTTCCCGAATTGTCGTTATAGGGTTGCTCGCCATACTTCAGGCCGCCCAGCAGCGCCGCGAGGCCGAGGATCCCGTTGATATCCAGCATGAGGGCGGCGTAGATCGTGTCGCGCACGAGCGTCGGCGAGCTCTCGCCGGTCATCATGATGGCAAGGATGATCACTTCGACAGCCACTGCCGAGAGTGTCAGGATCATCGTGCCGTAGGGGTCGCCGACCTTGACGGCTAGAATTTCGGCGTGATGCGCGACGCGCATGGAGACGAGTACGATGGTGCCGACCAGCGCTGCCGCCGCCAGCAGAGCCGCGCCGCGGCCCAATTCCAATATGGCGTGTTCCGAGGAGTATGCGATCACGCCGACGACCAGCGCCACGGCGAGGAACTTCTCTTCTTTCAAACGAGACGCTATTCCCAAGGCTGGCTCCGGTTTTGATTCACCTGTCAAATCTAAGCTGATGATTTCACATGGCAAGCGAGCCTCGATCGGGAGCGAGTTTGCAGTCTTGCCGATTTAATGGAATACTCAATGCATCGGTAAGCCGGAAGCACATGGCGGCGAATGTCGTCCCCCTGCCAAGCGGCCCGCCGCGTAAACCGGATTCAATCCGGCCTGCGTTTGGCCGCGCGACAAAAAGAAGAGGAGTGAAGTGCATGGTCAAGGTGGTCTACGAAGTCGTCCCGCATGACGGGGGCTGGGCCTACCGGCTGGATGGCGTTTATTCCGAAGCATTTCCAACGCATTCCGAGGCGCTCGAAGCAGCGCGTATCGTCGCGGCCGAACAGCAGGTTGGCGGTGATTCCGCGGAGATCAGCTGGCAGGACGACAAGGGCAAATGGCATGAGGAATATGCCGAGGGTGGCGACCGGCCGGAGACCGAAGTGGTCGACGGGAACTGGAAAAGCCGCTCCAGCGACGCGTCTCCGCGCGCCTGAAGCCCTAGCCTAGTCTGGGCACACCGATGGGCCTGATTTGCGGGTCGTCGTCTTTATGTAGTTCGTAAGGCCGTCAACCAGAGCATCGAAAGTCACGCGATAGCGTGGCGACGTCTTGATCCCTTCGTTCATGACCACCCATGTGCCCAGTGGTATCTCAAAGGCTTGCGGCAGAACAGGCAGAAGGTCGGCATCCTTCGCGGCAAGCCCCGTCTGGCATATGCCGATCCCCAATCCCGCACGAATTGCCGAAAACTGGGCAAGCGTATTGTCGGCTTTGAATGCGAAGCTGAGACTCTCGGGAACAGGAAATCTCTTCAACATCGCCCTAATGTAGGCCGTCTGGCGATCGAAGCCGATGAGGCGGTGGTTCGCGAGTTCGGCAATGCTCTGCGGCATGCCGCGCTGTTCGAGGTAGCGGCGGTGGGCGTGGAATCCGAGCGGGATCTCGCCGATGCGGCGCACGATAAGCGCGTCTTGTGTAGGCTCCGCCATCCGAACGGCGATGTCGGCCTCTCGATTGAGCAGGTCTTCGATCACATCCGATGCGGAGAGCTCGATGTTGAGTTCGGGATGGGCTTCCATGAGCGGTGCCAGGATATCCGGCAGCACTTCTACACCGATTACCTCACTGGCGCTGATACGTACGGTGCCGGCCACGCGGTCGCGGTGACCTGATGCCGTGCGCAGCAAAGCTGCAGATGTCGCTGCCAGCGTCTCGGCATAGGGTTTCAGCTCAAGTGCCGTATCACTCGGCAGCAGGCCGTTCGCGGATCGGACGAAAAGCCGCGCGCCCATCATCTGCTCCAGTGCGTCGATATGGCGGCCGACCGTTGGCTGCGTCAGGCCTAGATCACGAGCCGCAGCCGACAGTGATCCGTGCTGAAGCACCGCCAGCAGGGTGCGGTAGAAATCCCAGTTCGGTTCTTTGCTCATCTATTTATGTATATAGGCGATACATTTTCAGTCAATTTTGTTTAGTGCGCCCCTGAGCAATACTCTGTCCATCGAATTGACGGAGGCTATGATGACAGAGAATAAACGGCAGATCGCACTGGTCCTTGGTGCGACAGGCGGCATTGGCGGGGAAGTCTGCCGTAGCTTGATTGCGCGCGGTTGGCATGTGAAGGCCCTGAACCGCAACGCCACAAAGGCCCAGGCGAGCCGACCCGACCTCGAGTGGCTGCAGGGCGATGCGATGAGCGCGCTTGACGTTATGGAGGCGGCACAGGGTGCGCACCTCATCGTTCACGCCGTCAATCCTCCCGGATACCGCAATTGGGAAAAGCTAGTGCTGCCAATGCTCGACAATACGATTGCGGCGGCACGCGCGGTTGGGGCAGGCATCCTGCTGCCAGGGACAATCTACAATTTCGGGCCGGATTCGTTCCCGATTCTTCGCGAGAATAGCCCACAGCGAGCGCTTACGAAAAAGGGGAGGATTCGCGTCGAGATGGAAAGACGGCTGGAGGCTGCTTCAAACGAAGGCATCCGGGTCATCATCGTCCGCGCCGGCGATTTCTTTGGGCCAGGTGCTGCCAGCAGCTGGTTCTCGCAGGTAATGGTCACGGCGGGAAAACCGGTGACAACCATCAGGAACCCGTCAACACCCGGTATCGGGCACCAGTGGACTTACCTGCCGGACGTGGCGGAAACGATGATCCGTCTGGTCGAGCGCGCTGATCGGCTACCGCCGTTTGCCGTCTACCATATGGAGGGTTTCTGGGATGCCGACGGCACGCAGATGGTCTCTGCGATTGGGCGGGTGGTCGGCCAAAGCGCGAAGATACGTGCGTTTCCATGGTGGATCGTGCCACTCGTGGCGCCCTTCGCGACGTTGATGCATGAGTTGAAGGAAATGCGCTACCTGTGGCGGGAGCCATTGCGGATGACCAACGAGCGCCTGATCGCCGAACTGGGCAGCGAGCCACACACGCCCATCGACGACGCCGTTCGGGCGTCGCTGGTGTCGCTCGGTTGCCTGGCTGTGCCGCAACGCGAAACGGCGGCGATGCGCCTAACGCAGAGCGCCTAGCTTCATTGCAGTTCAGCCAACGCGATGCGCGCGACGGAAAGGGGACTTTCCGCCAATGCAAACGAGCCGTCACCGATGAACCAGGCCGCTGACAGACCGGAATAGGCGACGATCCATTGCAACAGGCGTTTCGGCTCAATACCGGTTTCACTGGAAACGATCGGTAGCTGTCGTTGCAGGCGACCGGGTGCGTTGATCGTCGGGAGATCCTCATTGGCGAAGATGTTGGCAAAGTCGAAAGCAGGCTCGCCAAGGAGCCCTTTCGGATCGATTGCCAGCCAGCCATGTTCGTCGAAGTCGAGAATGTTGCCGTGATGAACGTCCCCATGCAGCACGACCGGATCGGGCGGATCGGCGAGCAAGGCGTCCGCAATCCTGCTGCAGTCGGTGAGCACGCCACCATGACGTCTTGCCGCCGGTTCAAGTTCGCGAAACCACTGCGACAACGGGATGAGTGGCGGGGGAGGCGTGCCACGGGGTATGTGGAGTTTCACGGCCGTGCGGCACAGGATGCGTGTTGCTTCGTTGTCGCCGCCGCTCATCGCCATCGCCAGCAGCGAGTGGCTGCCGGTGGCCCGTTCGAGCAGGACGGCTTCGTCGTCATGAGCATAGACGGTGGCCGCGCCGATTCCATTCCACCAGTGCATGAGCGCCCCGCCGGCCTTCTCCGCCGCGTCGCCGGAGATCTTAAGCATGGCCGGCCTGCCGTTCCAGAGTACCGGCAGGAGCTGGCTGGAGTGCGTGACCACTAACTCGCCGTCGATGGTCAGTCGCCAGCGCTCGATATAGGATTCGAACATCCGGCCATGCTAGCCACGACAGCGAAAAAGGAAATCCCGCCGGCACGGCGGGATTTCTTAACGAGCATGAAATGAAGGATCAGGCGGCCTTTTCCTGCGTCGGATAGTCAATGTAACCGTTTGCGCCGCCGCCATAGAATGTTGCCTGGTCAGGACCAGTGAGAGGCGTGTTGCTCTTCAGGCGCTGGACAAGGTCCGGGTTCGAGATGAACGGTTTTCCGAACGCCACGAGGTCTGCGCGGCCGCTTTCCACGGCGTCGATCGCTGTCTGGCGGTCGTAACCGTTGTTGACCATCCAGCTCGCTTTTCCGCCCGCCGCCTCATAGGCAACGCGCAACGCCTTGTAGTCGAAGGGCTTGTCGCCCTGCTGGTAGTTGCGATCACCGCCTGTGGCGCCTTCGACAATGTGGATATAGGCAAGATCGTACCTTGCCAGCCCGTTGGCCACATAGGTGAAGACCGACTGGGCATCGGGATCGGAGGCGTCGTTGGAAGGCGTCACCGGCGAGATGCGAATACCCGTCCTACGCGCGCCAATCTCCGCAGTGATCGCATCCACCACGTGGAAAAGGAAGCGGGCGCGGTTTTCGATGGAGCCGCCATACGCGTCGGTGCGGTCATTGATACCGGAGCGCAGGAACTGGTCGATCAGGTAACCGTTTGCCGCATGGATCTCGACGCCGTCGAAGCCGGCTTCGATTGCTGCGCGGGCTGCCTTGCGGTAATCCTCGACGATGCCGGGGAGTTCCGAAGCTTCCAGCGCACGCGGTTGGGAGGTCGGCGCGAAACTGCCGGTACCGTCCGGATTGACGAGATAGGTCTTGGAGTTCGCGACTTTGTTGGTCGAGGAAACCGGCTTTTCACCGTTAGGCTGCAGCGTGGTGTGCGAGATACGGCCCACGTGCCACATCTGTACGACGATCTTTCCGCCTGCGGTGTGAACGGCATTCGTCACACGCTTCCAGCCGTCGAGCGCTTCCTTGGTGTAGAGGCCGGGCACGTCGGCATAGCCTTGGCCCTGAGGGGTGATCGCCGTTGCTTCCGTGATGATCAGGCCAGCCGTTGCCCGCTGACGATAGTATTCAACGTTGAGATCGTTGGGGACAGCACCCGGGGAGCGGTTGCGGGTCAACGGTGCCATGACAACGTGGTTCTTGAGGGTGATATCGCCGACCTTGATCGGTTCAAAAAGCTTGGTCATGGGAGTCCTTTCTGCGTTTATCGAAAGATCATTCGGCTGGAGCAGGTTCTGCCTGCCCCTTGGCCGAGAGATAGGTAAAAGCCGTGGCGGCGAGGCCTATCAAGGCCATCAATGCGGCTGCCAATGGCACGCGCGTCATGTCGAAACCGGCGCTGATGACCATTCCGCCTGCCCAGGCGCCGAGTGCGTTGCCGACGTTGAAGGCGCCGATGTTGATCGTCGAGACAAGATTGGGCGCATCCTTGCCGAAGCGCACGACGCCGACCTGCAGGGCAGGGACGGCGGCAAAGCTTGCCATGGCCCAGAGGAACAGCGTGATTTCCGCCGGAATGAGGAAGCGACTCGTGAAGCTGAACGCAACGGAGGTGATGGCGATCAATGCAAACATGCTGGCAAGCGTCGTGCCGAGTTTCCAGTCCGCAAGCCGGCCGCCCAACAGGTTGCCGATGGTCAGCCCGAGGCCGATGAGGAACAGCGTCCACGTCACGCCTTCCGGTGAAAGCCCGGTGACGTCCCGAAGCAGCGGGGCGATATAGGTGAAAAGTGCAAACATGGAGGCCGCGAAGAAGACGGTCGTCGACAGGGCCAGCCAGAGATGGCCTTTTTTCAGAGCGGCGATTTCGCGGAAGATGTTACCCTGCTCATCCTGCTTGTCTTTTGGCAGGATGGCTATCAGGCCCGCGATGGTAACAATGCCGATGGCCGTCACCACCGCGAAGGTCGAGCGCCAGCCGTATGTCTGGCCGATGGCGGTGCCGAGCGGAACGCCGAGCACATTGGCGAGCGTCAGGCCGGTGAACATCAGCGCGACGGCCCGTGCGCGGCGATCCGGAGCCACCAGGTTTGCGGCGACGACCGAACCGATCCCGAAGAACGCGCCGTGGCAAAGCGCCGTGACCACGCGGGCAACCATCAGCACCCAGTAGCTGGGAGAGAGTGCGCAGAGCAGGTTACCGGCGATGAAAAACGCCATCAGCGCGATCAGCGCGGTACGACGCTTCAGGTGTGCCGTCGACACGGCCATGATGGGGGCGCCGATGGCGACGGCGAGTGCGTAGCCGGTAACGAGCCAGCCGGCCTGTGGAATGGTGACGGAAAGGTCAGCGGCGACCTCGGGCAGGAGACCCATGATCACGAATTCCGTCGTGCCTATCGCAAACGAGCTCAAGGCAAGGACAAGGAGGGCAAGGGGCATCGTCACAAATCCTGTGCCAGCTGCTTCAGGAAGGCAGCAATTGTTTCTTCGTTGCGTTTGTAGAAGATCCACTGGCCGACTCTTCTGGTGGTGACGAGGCCGGCTCGGCTTAATGTCCCGAGGTGTGCGGAGACGGTCGACTGCGAAAGGCCGCAGCGCTCGAACTGACTGGCGCAAACGCCCATTTCGACCGGATGCTCCTGGGAACTGAAGTGCTCCTGGGGGTTCTTCAACCAGTTCAGGATTTCGAGGCGCGTGGGATGCGAAAGCGCCTTGAGGATTTCGTCTTTATCCATCGCCGATTTCCGAATTATAAATCGTTGTTTGACGATATATGGACAGACAGTTGTCGACATGCAAGTCACGACGGAGTGAGTTGCACCGATTTTTGCCGTGGCTAAATTTTGGGCAAAAAAAGAGGGCCACCGAAATGTCGGGGCCCTTTAAGGTGTGAAGGTCAATAAACCTCCAGAGGGGAACAGCTAACGCGGTGGCACTGGGAGAGAACCACCATGTGCATCAGCTGAGGTGGATATGATGCTTTGGCAGGCATATTTCAATGGCTGTTTGTGCATGTCTGCTATGCGTTGCAGCAATTTTTGCTGCATTTGCGAAAAAATAGGGCAAAAAAAGAGGGCCACCGGAAAGCCGGGGCCCTTTATAGGTATGAAGGTCAAAACCTCCAGAGGGGAACAGCTAATGCGGTGGAACTGGGAGGAAAAGCCACCGTGTGCATCAGCTGAGTGCTATTTGGTGCATTAATGGGCAAACAGCAACCCTCTTTTATGCATGCCAGTCATGCGCCGCATGCATAACTTGTGTTTTTTCCAAAAAAACAACTAAAAGTTCCAGTTTCGCGCCTTGCTGACGATGAAATCGCGAAAGGCTTTCAGCTTTGCCGCGTTCTTCATTTCGTCCGGATAGCAGAAGTAGGTATCGAAGGACGGAACGTCCGCGTTGATCGCGAGCTGAATGAGGCCAGGGTCGCGGCCGACGATGTAGTCGGGCATGCATGCCACCCCCATGCCGAGCAGGCACGCGCGCTTGATGGATGTCTGGCTGTTGATTTGAAGGTGCGGGATGCGTTTGTTGTCGGACGAGCGTCCGGCAACCTCCAGCCAATTGACATCCAGCAGATAGTTGGGTGCCGGTTCGCCAAAGGTGATGATGCGGTGATTGTCGAGATCCTCGACCTTTTGCGGTTCGCCGTAGCGATTGATGTAGGAGGGGGCCGCGTAGACATGCATGTGCACAGTGAAGAGCTTGCGCTGGATCAGATCGGATTGCACCGGCTGGCGCAGACGAATTGCACAATCCGCATGCCGCATATTCACATCGACTTCCTCGTTGTCGAGGATCAGCTGGATCTGTACATCCGGATAAAGCTGCATGAACTCCTGAATCTTGTCCGTCAGCCAACCCTGGCCAAGGCCGACGGTCGTGGTGACGCGCAGTTTTCCGGACGGCGTTTCCGTCGTCTCGGTGAGTTGCATCTTGACGGTTTCGAGCTTCAGCAGCACGTCATGGGCGGTGCGATAGAGCAACTCACCCTGCTCAGTGAGAATCAGGCCCCGCGCGTGACGATGGAAAAGCTTGGTGCCGACATCCTGTTCCAACGCGCTGACCTGGCGACTGATGGCGGATTGAGACAGATGCAGTTTATCGGCCGCATGCGTGAACGATCCCGCTTCGGCAGCTGCGTGAAAAATACGCAGCTTGTCCCAATCCAATGGCATTCCCCCACCCCTCATACCGATCTTACTCCGCGGCCACGGCGACGGGCATGTGCGCCGTCAGATATCGCTCGGCTTCAAGAGCCGCCATGCAGCCCAGGCCAGCCGCAGTGATTGCCTGACGGAAGGTATCGTCCGTCACATCGCCAGCGGCATAAACACCTTCGACGCTCGTGGCGGTCGAATCCGGAGCCGTCCAGAGATAACCATTGTCCTTCAGCTTCAGCTTGCCTTTGAAAAGCTCTGTGGCCGGCGCGTGACCGATCGCAACGAAGACGCCATCAACGGCGATATCGGTGATCGTGCCTGTGTGGGTGTCGCGCAGGCGGGCGCCGGAAACAGACGGCGGCATCGGCGGCTTGGCCGGCGTGCCGATGATTTCCGCGACTTCGGTGTTCCAGCGAATCTTGACGTTTTCCTTCGAAAACAGCCGTTCCTGAAGGATTTTTTCGGCGCGGAAGAAGTCACGGCGATGAATGACCGTTACCGACTTGGCGATGTTCGACAGATAAAGCGCTTCCTCGACGGCACTGTTGCCGCCGCCGACCACGATCACATCCTTGTTGCGGTAGAAGAAGCCGTCGCAGGTCGCACAGGCCGAAACGCCGAAGCCCTGGAAGTGCTGTTCGCTTTCGATACCCAGCCATTTCGCCTTGGCGCCGGTCGCGATGATCAGCGTGTCGGCAGTCCAGACCTGGCCGCTGTCTGTACGCGCCACGAACGGTCGCTGGTTCATCTCGACTTCGGTGACGATGTCGGTGACGATCTCGGCGCCGACGTGCTTGGCCTGCTGCAGCATCTGCTCCATCAACCATGGACCCTGGATCGGATCGGCAAAGCCCGGATAGTTCTCGACGTCCGTGGTGATCATCAACTGCCCACCTTGCTCCAGGCCGGCAATCAGCACGGGCTTCAGCATCGCACGCGCCGCATAGACGGCTGCCGTGTAGCCGGCAGGGCCGGAGCCAATGATGAGCACCTTCGTGTGGCGGGCGGACATGGTATTTCCTTTCGACTGGCAGGAGGAGGCGGCTAAATGGCGAATGGGCCGTCTCGCGATCCATCCGCCATTTATGAACGTCCAATGCTTTTATTCAAGGGCAGCCTTGCGTTTCCAACAAGGCATTCAGCGTGGCCTATGGCCCCTATGCGGGTATCCGTCAACACGACGAAACATTCTTGCGTATTCCGTTGCTTTATATAGAAGCTGGGTTTCAGAAATTAAAGGAAAGGCAAGATTGTGCTTCGTGCCGAACTCGACGCTATCGATATAAAGATCTTGCGTGAGCTTCAGGGCGACGGTCGCATGACCAACGTCGAGCTTGCCGATCGCGTCGGTATCTCTGCTCCACCGTGTCTGCGTCGCGTTCGCAAGCTGGAGGAATCCGGCATTATCGAGGGCTATCATGCGATGCTGAACAGCCCGAAGCTCGGATTTGACCTGGTGGCTTTCTGCATGGTGGGGTTGAAGCATCAGTCGGAAGCAAACCTGAAGGCATTTGCCGCGGCCACAGTGCAATGGTCGCTTGTCCGCCAGGCCTGGATGGTGTCTGGTGATAGCGATTTCTTGCTGCATTGCGTTGCTGAGAACCTGACGCGATTTCAGGACTTCGTCATCGAAGTGTTGACTGCTAACGAGCATGTCGACACGGTGCGCACGATGCTGACCATTCGGCAGGTCAAGAGGCTGGGGCTGGTCGAGGTTTAGGCGCTTCGACGCTAGCTGTGGGACGAGGCTTTATGAGCAGCATGGCTTACTCAGTTGGTTATTTTTTCGACCGGACGGCGCAAGGTGCCTGCTCACCCGCGCGCCCACTGGTCCGACATGCGAAGACAGCCGCATGAGGACACTACCGATCTCAGCCTTCGTCATCTGCCAGGATGAAGAAACCTACCTTGGCAAGTGCATTGAAAGTCTAGGCGATTGCGCCGAGATCGTCGTCGTAGATTCCGGCTCGACGGATGGAACGGTTGCGCTCTTGCAGTCGTTTATCGACCGGGGATGGCCGATCCGATTGTTGCACGAGAAGTGGCGCGGTTATGCGGGGCAAAAGCAGTTCGCCCTCGAACAGTGCACCCAACCTTGGTGCCTCAACATCGATTCCGACGAACGGCTGGATGCGGCGCTGCGCAAGATTCTGCCGAAACTGATCGCCGCGTCCTCGGACATCGTCGGCTGGCGGGTCGCGCGGCGGCCCTATCTCATCGGTTACGGCTATACGCCGGAGCATGTGCGCGAGCGCAAGAATCTGCGCCTGATCCGCAAGGGGAAGGGGGCTTATGATCTGAACCGGGCTGTTCACGAAGGGATCGTGCCAGATGGACGTGTCGAGGAGGCAAAGGCCGGAAGCTTGCTTCACTACCGGCCGCTTATCATCGACCAGCAGATCCTAAAAGAAAACAAGTATTCGACACTGAAGGCGGACCAACTGTCCGCGGAGGGGGAGGCGCCGAGTTTCCTGAAGCTGATTGTCAGCCCGCCGCTCTATTTCATGCGGCTGTATTTCCATCACAGTCTATGGCGTTGCGGGCCGTCAGGCTTTATCGAGGCGATGACCGGTGCTGTCTATGCCTTCCTTACCCAGGCCAAGATCTATCAGCGCCACGCGTTAAAACAGCGTCCGAACGTCGACGACGCGCAGAACAGATAGGTCCGGCGGGCTCAAACATGAAAGTCATGCATTATCATTTCGGCAAGGATGGCGGTGCTGAGCGGTTCTTTGTTCACCTCGTCAATGCCCTGGGGCGGCGCGGAATCGAGCAGACGGCCGTGATCCGGCCAAACCGGCTTTGGCGCAAAGACATAGAGAACTCGACGCGGATCATCGAGAGCGACTTCCGGAATCTCTCACCCGATCGGATTCTCTTGCCGTTGAGGGTGAAGCACATGGCTCGGGTACAGAAGCCAAACGCGCTATTTTCCTGGGCAACGCGTGCGAGCCGTCTGATGCCGAACTACAAAGGTTGCGTCAAGATCTCGCGCCTCGGCGACTATCCGACCAACCTCAGCTATTTCAGGAATACCGATATCCTGGTCTGCAATACACCCGGCATCGGCGAACATGTGCGTAGGATCGGCTGGACGCGCGGCGTCGAAGTGATATCGAACTTCACCAATACGGAACGTGTCGCACCTGTCGATCGCGCCTTGCTCGACACACCGGAGAACGCGCCGGTCGTGATGTCGATGGGGCGATTTGTGCCGCGCAAGCAGTTTGCACTGCTGACTGCAGCGGTCGCCAAGCTGCCTGGTGTGTACCTCTGGCTCGCGGGCGACGGCGAGGAAAGGGAGAATGTCGAAAAGGCTGCGGCGGATCTCGGCGTCACCAACCGTGTTCGCTTTCTCGGCTGGCAGAAGGATACCCGGCCCTATGTGGCGGCAGCCGACGTTTTCGTCATGCCTTCCAATCACGAGCCATTGGGCAACGTAATCCTGGAGGCCTGGGCGCAGGGAAAACCGGTCGTCTCCAGCCGGTCGGAAGGGCCGACCTGGTTTATGCGCGAGGGCGAAAACGGGCTCTTTGCCGAGATCGGCGATACGGACAGCTTTTCGAATGCGATCGAGCGTTTGATCAACGATCCGGTGCTTGCGGCGAAGGTTGCGGCCGGTGGCCATGAAACGCTGATGGGTCAGTTTTCGGAGGATGCCATCGCAAGCGCCTATATCGAACTCTTCAAGCGAAAACCTTAGCTTCTGTCACAGCGATCGGTAGATTGCGCCGAGCCGCTGTGCTTCACCTTCAATGCTGAAGTTGTCGACCGCGTGGGCGCGCGCGCTGGCAGAAGCTTGGCGGCGCCTCGCGTGGTCGTCCATGAACGCAGCACAGGCCTCGATCATCGCGTCGAGATTGTCGCGAGGAATGATGACGCCGGTCTCGTTTTCGCCTGTCACCAGCAGTTCCGGAAACGCGCCGACGTCGGTGGCAACGACAGGTACGGCCGTCGCCATGGCTTCGAGCGGCGTCAGCCCGAAGCCTTCCCAACGTTGCGGTGCGACGAAGAGATCGAGGGCCTGGTACCAGTCGTTGATATTGGTATGCTCGCCGACGAAGAGGATCCGATCCGCTAGGCCGGCGGCCGCGATGCGCCCTTTCAAGCCGCTTTCGAAATCGAGATGCTGCGAGGTGGCGCGACCGGCGACGATAGCGATCCACTCCGACCGGGCCGGCAACAAGCGGATCATGCTGTCGACGAAGAGATCGGTGCCCTTCTGATGGCGAACACGGCCAAAGCAACCCGCGATCTTCTTCGTTAGATCGAGGTTTCGGGCCTGTTTCGCGGCTGCCATGTCGGCGGGTGGCGCAAAGCGCCGGGTGTCGATGCCATGCAGAGCGACGCTGTTTGGGACTTCGAGATAGTCGGCCGTCTTGCCGCTGGTTGCGATCACGGCATCCATCTTCGAAATCAGCCATTTCGTCCAGCCGGTGTGGCGGCGTTGTGAGGCTGATGTGAAGACGATCCTCAGCGGCATACGCAGCACATCGCGCATGACGATAGCCGGCAGCATTTCGATATTGCGGCGCGCATGCCAGATACGGAACGGCTTGGTGCGCGGCGGATGCCACAGCTTTCGGAGGTCGCGAAGCCGGATGTGCGGCAATGTGTCGGGCAACCCCGGGCCAAGCGCCGCGACCTTCTGGCCAAGGCTGCGCTGAACCGGGATCAGTTGAATGATGGTGGAGGTGACGCCGGAAAGCCGCTTCTTGAAGTTCGGCGCAATGATCTCGACGTCACGAATGTCGATGATGGCCTTTTGGCCGTTATCTGCCACAGGCTATCAACCCCAGGAGATGGACAGAACTTCGTAGGCCTTGGCGCCGCCGGGCGCGTTGACTTCGATCGAATCGCCGACTTCCTTGCCGATCAGGGCGCGGGCGATCGGCGAGGAAATCGAAATGCGGCCGGCCTTCACGTCGGCTTCCTGATCGCCGACGATCTGGTAAGTCTTCTCTTCCTCGGTATCCTCGTCAACCAGCTTAACCCTGGCGCCGAACTTGATCTTGGCACCGGACATCTTGGAAAGGTCGATAACTTCGGCGCGCGCCGTCAGGTCTTCAAGCTCGCCGATGCGGCCCTCGTTGTGACTCTGTGCTTCCTTGGCAGCATGATACTCGGCGTTTTCCGACAGGTCGCCATGGGCGCGCGCTTCGGCAATTGCCTCGATGATGCGCGGGCGCTCTTCCTGCTGACGCCAGCGCAGTTCTTCCTGCAGCTTGACGAAACCACCCTGTGTCATCGGTACCTTATCAACCATTTTTTTGTCCTTCACTCCCCGCGCGCCCGCCTAGCGGCAGACACAAAAGAAAACAGGTCCCGAAGGCAAGCTCCGGAACCGTGCAACATCATTGATTTGCGTTATAGCAGATCGAGGCTGCGGATTTCCAGATAATTCGAATGCGGCGGCGTGCAAAGCTTTTTCGGTTTCCCGTAAAATTTGAAATGCCTGCGTCTCGTTCTCCATATATTGCTTTCTATTTTCAGAACATATAGTGAACATAAGGATGAAGAAGTCTTTAGAAGAGCGATTGGCCATTCTCTCTGATGCGGCCAAGTATGACGCCTCCTGCGCCTCGAGCGGTACGACCAAGCGCGATTCCGCAGTCAGCGGCGGTTTGGGATCGACGGAAGGCTCGGGTATCTGCCATGCTTATGCACCGGATGGTCGGTGCATCTCGCTGCTGAAAATCCTGCTCACCAATTTCTGCATCTACGACTGTGCCTATTGCATCAACCGGTCGTCCAGCAATGTCGAACGGGCGCGTTTCACCCCTGACGAAGTTATCTGGTTGACGCTCGAGTTCTATCGCCGAAACTATATCGAGGGCCTGTTCCTCTCCTCGGGAATTATCCGCTCCTCGGACCACACGATGGAGGAGATGGTGCGCATCGTTCGCGAACTTCGGTCCACGCATAATTTCCGGGGCTATATCCATCTGAAGTCCATTCCGGAGGCGTCGCCGCATCTGATCGAGGAGGCGGGGCTCTATGCCGACCGGCTTTCGCTCAATATCGAACTGCCGACCGATCGTGGTATTGCCGAACTGGCACCGGAGAAGAAGCCGGCCAGTATTCGGCGGTCGATGGGCGAGCTGAGACTGATGATTGAGGCGGCTGCCGACCCGACGCTGAAGACCAAGCGTCGCAAGCGCTTCGTGCCGGGCGGGCAGAGCACGCAGATGATCGTCGGTGCCGATGGTGCCAATGACGCAACGATCCTTGGCAGCAGCGCGCAGCTTTATGGCAGTTATTGCCTGAAGCGCGTCTACTACTCCGCCTTCAGCCCGATCCCGGATTCGTCGAAGAACCTGCCGCTGATCAAGCCGCCTCTGATGCGCGAGCATCGGCTCTATCAGGCCGACTGGCTTTATCGCTTCTATGGTTTCGGCATCGACGAGATCACTTCGTCGCAGGCGGGCGGCATGCTCGATCTCAATCTCGATCCGAAACTCGCCTGGGCGCTAGGTAATCGCAATGGCTTCCCCGTCGATATCAACCGGGCGCCGCGCGAGACGTTGCTGCGCGTTCCTGGGCTGGGGACCAAGACGGTAAAATCGATCCTATCGGCCCGCCGTTTCCGGCGTCTTAGGATCGAGGACCTGACGCGGCTCGGCGTATCGATCAAGAAGGTCCAGGCGTTCATCTCGGCAGAGGGATGGTCGCCACGGCGGCTGGCCGACAGGCAGGATTTACGGGCGATGTTCGAGCCCAAACCCGAACAGCTTTCGTTGCTTTGATGAGCCGGGTGCTGCTGGAGGGCCGTGGAGATTTTGCCGAGTGGCGGAATGCCGCCCGCTCCCTTGCGGCGACCGGCATCCCGCCTGAAGAGATAGATTGGCGGGAGAGGGATGGTGGGACGGATCTGTTTGCCGAGCCGGAGGCGTTGCCGCCATCGCCGGCCAGCGGCAAGGCTCCGATGACGGTGCCGCCGGCCTTTATCGCGTTGGCGGAAGCGGTCATCTGTCATTCCGATCCGATACGGTTCATGCTGCTCTACCGGCTGTTGTGGCGGCTGCAGGAAGATCGGACACTGCTCGACGTCGCCTCAGACGAGGATGTGTCTCGCCTGCGGATGATGGAAAAAAGTGTGCGGCGCGATGCCCACAAGATGTCGGCCTTCGTCCGTTTCAAGGAGGTGGGAACGGGTTTATCCGTCAACGGTCGAAGGAAGTTTCTCGCCTGGTTCGAGCCTGATCATCACATCCTTGCCCGCAAGGCGCCGTTCTTCCAGAAGCGTTTCAACGACATGGACTGGATCATCGCGACACCACGGGGATCGGCGGCTTGGGACGGGGTGACGCTGACGCTCAGCAGCGACCCGTGCGAGAAGCCGGACCTGACGGATCCGGCGGATCAGCTCTGGCGCACCTATTATGCGAATATCTTCAATCCGGCGCGGCTGAAGGTGAAGGCGATGCAGGCCGAAATG
Source organism: Rhizobium sp. Root1220 (assembly GCF_001426265.1). Taxonomy (GTDB): domain Bacteria; phylum Pseudomonadota; class Alphaproteobacteria; order Rhizobiales; family Rhizobiaceae; genus Rhizobium. Next base: position 109,177 of record NZ_LMDG01000036.1, on the reverse strand, counting down.
CCGAAGAAATACTGGAAGAACCTGCCCGAGGCCGATCTCATCCCCGGTCTCATCGCCGCTGCCGAAGGCAAGGTGCTGGCAATGGCGGCTCGTCAGGCAAGTGAGCCGCTGCCGTTTCACGGTCGTTTGCAGCAGGCCGCTCGCAATGTTCCTGCCGCGCCGAAGTTGCCGGCCGGGACGCTGGCGGCGCTGCGCGAGGAGGCGTCGGTGTGTACGCGCTGTCCGCTGCACCAGACGGCGACACAGACTGTGTTCGGCGAGGGGCCGCAGGACGCGCAGGTGATGTTCGTGGGCGAGCAGCCCGGCGATCAGGAGGACCTGGCGGGACATCCGTTCGTCGGGCCTGCAGGCAAGGTGTTCGATCAGGTCATCGGCGACGCCGGCATCGACCGGCGGGCAATTTACGTCACCAATGCCGTCAAGCACTTCAAATACGAGCCGCGCGGCAGGCGTCGTATCCATCAGCGGCCGAATCTGGGCGAGGTGGCGCATTGTCGCTGGTGGCTCAATCTGGAGATCGATCTGATTAAGCCGAAGCTGATCGTGGCGATGGGGGCGACGGCACTCGCATCGCTGACTGATGCGAAACGCAAGCTTTCGGATGTAAGAGGTCAGGCGATCCCGTTATCCGGGGCGCGAACGCTATTCGTGACGGTGCACCCGTCCTATCTGCTGCGTATTCCCGATCCGCGGTTGAAGGCGGAGGAGATGGTTCGGTTTCAAGACGATATGTTGCAGGTCCGGGGCCTCATGGGCTGAATCCTTCGATAGCTATCGCCTCGAAATGTGCCGGAAGGTAACCAGCTGCTGCATGCCGAAACGCCCGGCAGTGCCGGGCGTTTGATTGTCGTATCAGGCGAAGTAGCTCTGCAGCGGACGAACTTCCAGGTTGCCGGCTCTCAGCGCCTTGATTGCCTGAGCGGCAGCTTCGGCGCCCGCCATTGTCGTGTAGTACGGCACTTTCTGCATCAGCGTTGCACGGCGAAGTGACTTGGAATCCGAGATCGCCTTGTTGCTGTCCGTGGTGTTGATGACCAGTTGGACCTGCCGGTTGCGGATCGCGTCCTCGATGTGCGGGCGCCCTTCGAGCACCTTGTTGATCTTTGCGGCGCTGATGCCGTTTTCGCCAAGGAAGCGGGCCGTCCCGCCGGTTGCCAGAACCTTGAAGCCTTGTTCGACCAGCAGTCTGATTGCCGGCAGCACGCGTGGCTTGTCCTCGTCGCGAACGGAGACGAAGACCGTTCCGTCCCGTGGCAGTTCGACGCTGGCGCCCAGCTGCGACTTGGCGAAAGCCAGGGCAAAGTCGGTATCGAGCCCCATGACTTCGCCGGTCGAACGCATTTCCGGGCCAAGCAGGATGTCGACGCCGGGGAAGCGGGCGAAGGGAAAGACGGCTTCCTTGACGGCGATGTGCTTGAGGTTGCGCGGATCGGGCTTTTCGCCGTAGGCGGCAAAGGTCGCGTCGAGCTTTTCGCCCGCCATGGCGCGGGCAGCGATCTTGGCTATCGGTGCGCCAATGGTCTTGGCGACAAAGGGAACCGTACGCGAAGCGCGCGGATTGACTTCGAGCACGTAGACAGTGCCGTCCTTGATGGCGAACTGCACGTTCATCAGGCCGACGACATTGAGCGCCTTGGCCATGGCTTTTGCCTGGCGCTCGAGTTCATCAAGCATTTCGTTCGACAGCGTGCGCGGCGGCAGAGAGCAGGCGCTATCGCCGGAATGGATGCCGGCTTCCTCGATGTGCTCCATGATGCCGGCGACATAGGAGTCGGTGCCGTCGGAGAGGCAATCGACGTCGACTTCGATGGCGTTGCTGAGATAGCTGTCAAACAGCAGCGGGTTCTTGCCGAGCAGGGTGTTGATCTGGCCGGTCTTGTCGTTGGGGTAACGCTGCTTGATGTCTTCGGGTACCAGTTCCGGAACCGTATCCAGCAGATAGGTCTGCAGCATCGATTCCGAGTGGATGATCTGCATGGCGCGGCCGCCGAGAACGTAGGACGGGCGCACGACCAGCGGGAAGCCGATTTCGGTGGCGACCAGGCGAGCCTGCTCGACCGAGTAGGCGATACCGTTGTTCGGCTGCGTCAGGTCGAGCTTGACCAGCAGCTTCTGGAAGCGGTCGCGGTCTTCGGCAAGGTCGATCATGTCGGGCGCGGTGCCGAGGATCGGGATGCCGTTCTTTTCGAGTGCTTCTGCAAGCTTCAGCGGGGTCTGGCCGCCGAACTGTACGATGACGCCGACGACTTCGCCCTTTTCCTGCTCTGCGCGCAGGATCTCGATCACGTCTTCGGCCGTAAGCGGCTCGAAGTAGAGGCGATCGGAGGTGTCGTAGTCGGTAGAGACCGTTTCCGGGTTGCAGTTGATCATGATGGCTTCATAGCCGGCATCGCGGAGAGCAAATGCGGCATGGCAGCAGCAATAGTCGAATTCGATGCCCTGGCCGATGCGGTTCGGACCTCCGCCGAGGATGACGACCTTCTTGCGATCGGAAACGTCTGCCTCGGAGCGCGCCGCGCCCACGAACGGCGTCTCATAGGTCGAGTACATGTAGGCGGTCGGCGAAGCGAACTCGGCAGCGCAGGTGTCGATGCGTTTGAACACCGGGCGAACATTCAGGCTGTTGCGCAGTTCGGCCACTTCCTTCGGACGCTTGCGAGACAGCGTGGCGAGGCGGGCGTCGGAGAAGCCCATCGACTTAAGCGCGCGCAGGTTGATGGCGTCGGTGGGCAGGCCGTGTTCGCGGATGCGGGCTTCCATGTCGACGATCGTCTTGAGCTGAGCGATAAACCACGGGTCGATCTTGCAGCCTTCGTGCACTTCCTCGGGGCTCATACCCATGCGCAGTGCCTGAGCGACCATGCGCAGGCGATCCGGCGTCGGCGTGCCGATGGCGGCGCGGATGGCGTTCTGGCTGCCTTCGCCTTCTTCGACGCCGGGGATCTCGATCTCGTCGAGACCGGTCAGGCCGGTTTCGAGGCCACGCAGGGCCTTCTGCAGCGATTCCGCGAAGGTGCGGCCGATCGCCATGACTTCACCGACCGACTTCATGGCGGTGGTCAGGACAGGCGAGGCGCCCGGGAACTTCTCGAAGGCGAAGCGCGGGATCTTGGTGACGACGTAGTCGATCGACGGCTCGAACGAGGCTGGCGTTGCGCCGCCGGTGATGTCGTTGTCGAGTTCGTCGAGCGTGTAGCCGATGGCGAGCTTGGCGGCGACCTTGGCGATCGGGAAGCCGGTGGCCTTTGATGCCAGCGCAGACGAGCGCGAGACGCGCGGGTTCATTTCGATGACGACGAGGCGACCATCTGCCGGGTTGACGGCGAACTGCACGTTCGAGCCGCCCGTTTCGACGCCAATCTCGCGTAGGACAGCGATCGAGGCGTTGCGCATCATCTGGTATTCCTTGTCCGTCAAGGTCAAGGCAGGGGCGACGGTGATCGAATCGCCGGTATGGACGCCCATCGGGTCGATGTTCTCTATCGAGCAGATGATGATGCAATTGTCCGCCTTGTCGCGGACGACTTCCATTTCATATTCCTTCCAGCCGAGAACCGATTCTTCGATCAGGACTTCCGTCGTCGGCGAGGCATCGAGGCCGCCGCCGATGATTTCGAAGAACTCCGAGCGGTTGTAGGCAATGCCACCGCCGGTGCCGCCCATGGTGAAGGAGGGGCGGATGATGGCGGGCAGGCCGACGACGTCGATCGCCTGGGCCGCAATCGCCATGGCATGGCTGATATAGCGCTGCTTGCGGTCGGTCTCGCCGAGGTTCCATTGGTTTTCGAGTGCGTCGAGCGCTGTGTCGAGTTCGGGACCGGAGAGGCTTTCCTTGAGCTTGTTGCGTTCGGCCTCATGCGTCTTCCGGTCGAGATCCTTGATGTCGGTGGCGTTTGCCAGCATCGAGCGCGGCGTTTCCAGGCCGATGCGCTCCATCGCCTCCCGGAAGAGGGCGCGGTCTTCGGCCATATCGATTGCGGCGGGCTTGGCACCGATCATTTCCACATTGTAGCGGTCCAGCACGCCCATGCGCTTCAGGGAGAGGGCGGTATTCAGGGCCGTCTGCCCGCCCATGGTCGGCAGCAGCGCGTCGGGTCGTTCCTTGGCAATGATTTTTGCGACGACCTCGGGGGTGATCGGCTCGATGTAGGTGGCATCCGCCAGACCCGGATCGGTCATGATCGTCGCCGGGTTGGAGTTGACGAGGATGACGCGGTAGCCCTCCTCCTTCAACGCCTTGCAGGCTTGAGTGCCGGAGTAATCGAATTCGCATGCCTGGCCAATGACGATCGGTCCTGCACCGATGATGAGGATCGATTTGATGTCTTGGCGCTTCGGCATGGTTTTTTCCGTTTCCTAGCTGCACAGAAAGCCGGCCAGGGTGGGAGGCACCGGCCGGTTCGCGCATATGATGGTCTTTTCAGGCTAGAAGCGGCTTATAGGCAAATGTATTTGCAAACGGAACCCCATAATTTGCGGAATCGACAGGAATTCGAAGGCTTGCCCCAGCCTAAGGCAGGCTCGGCACGACAATTGCCCTGATCTCTCCCTGGCGAGCTGGATTACCGATCGCCTCCACCGCCTCGCCCAAGCTGATGCGCCGGGAGATCAACGGTTCAATCCGAATCTCATTCGATGCGATCAGGGCGGCGGCGCGCCCATGCGTGAAGGGATTGAGGAAGGAATTGACCAGCTTGATTTCGCGGAAGAGCAGGTCGAAGGGTTCGATGGTAATTTTCGCTCCCTGAGGCATGACGCCGAGGATGACGACGGTGCCGCCGCGACGTGCAAGGCGTGGCGCTTGCTCGATCGTTTCGGCAACGCCGGCGCACTCGATGACGACCTCCGCGCCACCGGGCAATAGGCCGCCCTCGGCGGTCAATCGGACGGCGATATCGCCGGAGGAGGGATCGGCCGTCGCTGTTGCGCCGAGCTGTATGGCCAGCCGCCGCTTCTCCTCGCTGCGGGTTACGAGAACGACCCGAGTGGCGCCGGCGAGCCGGGCAAGCTGCACCACAAGAAGGCCCATGACGCCGCCGCCCAGCACGATCACGGATGAGCCTGCCTTGATGTCGGCCAAGTCGATGCCGTGGAGGCAGCAGGCCAGGGGTTCGCAAAATGCGCCATGGAGGGGATCGAGCGCTGCGGGCAGTTCAAACGCCTGCTCCTGCGGAATGCAGACATATTCGGCAAAACCACCGTCACGGTGGATGCCGATCGCCTGCAGGTTCCCACATAGATTGACGCGCCCCCGCTGGCACTCGGCGCAGCGGCCACAGACGATATTGGGATCGCCGGTTACCCGCATGCCCACACGAAAACCGGAAACGCCGCTGGCCAGTTCTTCGACGATGCCCGCAAACTCATGACCGATGGTGACGGGTGTCTTGGATGGAAACTCGCCATGGTATAGGTGCCGATCGGTACCGCAGATGCCACAAGCCTCGATCCTCACAAGCAATTCGCCAGGTGCGGGCACAGGTCTCTCGACCTCTCGCAAAAACAGTTTTCCCGTTGCCTCGAGGCGGACAGCTTTCATTCTTTTGATCCTCCACCATTCCTCCCGATGGTAGAAAGGTCAAAAGCCAGATGCAGGTCAAGCGATTTACCGCTCTTCCCTCTGGGATCGGCCTGCGTGAGACGAGGGGCATGCAAGGCCAGCGGATTGGTCTGGAATATTCCGGTCGCCGGGATATATAAATATGCGAAGGGTGCCAAAGGGCCTGTCGGGGAGATTGTCATGGAGTGGAAAGGCCGGCGTCAGTCGGACAACATCGAGGATCGCCGCGGTGATCCATCCATGGGACGATTGGGCCGAGGCGGGGGCTTCAGCTTTCCATCGGGCGGCGGCATGGGCCGACGCGGCGGCGGCCTCAGCATCGGAACGATCATCTTTCTGGTGGTCATATATTTCATCTTGAAGGCGATGGGCATCGACCTGATGCAGGTCGTGGATGGTGGCAGCTCAACCGGCGGGTCGGGTTACGAGCAGGGTCAGTCCAGCGGACAGACCCCTGCCAATGACGAGATGACAGCATTCGTGCGAACGGTCCTTGCCGAAACGGAAGACACATGGAACGGTATTTTCCAATCCATGGGGCGTGAGTACGAAGAGCCGCGCCTGGTGCTTTTTTCGGGCCAGACCCAGTCGGCTTGTGGCTTTGCTTCCGCGGCAACCGGGCCGTTCTATTGCCCGAGCGACCACAAGGTCTACCTCGATACCGCTTTCTTCCAACAACTCAGCCGCCAGTTCGGGGCTTCCGGGGATTTCGCTGAGGCCTATGTGGTTTCGCACGAGGTCGGCCATCATGTGCAGAACCTCCTTGGAATTCTGCCCAAGTTCAACGAGGCGCGCCAACGCATGAGTGAAGCCGACGCCAACAAGATGTCAGTGCGTGTCGAACTTCAGGCCGATTGTTTTGCCGGCATCTGGGGCAAGTTCACGCAGCAGAAGGGCATTCTCGAAGCCGGCGACCTCGAGGAGGCTCTGAACGCCGCACAGCAGATCGGCGACGACACGCTGCAAAAACGCAGCCAAGGCTATGTGGTCCCGGAGAGCTTCAACCACGGGACATCGGCTCAACGCGCCAAATGGTTCAAGCGCGGCTTCGACAGTGGCAGGCTGTCCGATTGCGACACGTTCTCCGGTCCGGTCTGATCGAAGCAATCGGCCTCCTTGCGGAGGCCGATGGGCGTCTCACTTTTCACTGTCCATGTGCCTTAGCATTGCCGTGGGATAGCGATCGCCTGCGGCCGCGCCTTTCGGTATTGCTCGTTCGATTGCAGCCATGTCGCCGGACGATAGGTTGACGGCGCGCGATCCGAGCGCCTCGGTCAGCCGGTTGCGGCTGCGTGCGCCGATCAGGGGAACAATGTCGGCTCCCTGTGCAGCGACCCAGGCAATCGCAATCTGAGCGACGGAAACCCGCTTTTCCGCGGCAATCTTGCGAAGTTCTTCCACCAGAGCGAGGTTCTGATCGACATTTCCGTCCTGGAAGCGCGGGCTTGCGCCGCGGAAATCGCCGGCGCTGGTTCCGTGGCCTTTCTGCCAATGGCCGCTAATGAGGCCGCGTGACAGAACGCCATATGCGGTGATGGAGATGCCAAGTTCGCGGCAGGCCGGCAGGATGGCATCCTCGATGCCACGCGAGATCAACGAATACTCTATCTGCAGATCGCAGATCGGGTGGGTTGCCGCCGCTTTTCGGATCGTCTCCGCCCCCACCTCGGACAAGCCGACATGCCTGACGTATCCGGCGCTGATCATATCGCCGATGGCACCGACAGTCTCTTCGATCGGCACACCGGGATCGAGCCGTGCAGGGCGATAGATGTCGATGTAATCGAGGTCGAGCCGCTTCAGCGTGTAGGCAAGAAAGTTCTTGATCGCTGCGGGTCGGGAATCGTAACCGACCCAGCTGCCGGCGGGGTCGCGCAGCGCGCCGAACTTGACGCTGATCACAACGTCATCCCTGCGGCGGCCCTTCAACGCCTCTCCGATCAGCATTTCATTGTGGCCCATGCCATAGAAGTCGCCGGTGTCGAGTAGGTTGATACCGTCGTCGAGGGCTGCGTGAATGGTTGCGATGCTTTCGGCGCGATCCGACGGGCCGTACATGCCTGACATTCCCATGCAACCGAGGCCGAGGGCCGAAACTTCCGGGCCGGTCTTTCCCAAACGATAAGTGTGCATTTCGTTCTCCTTGATCGACGCTGAACGGCGCCAGGACACGGGTTTTATCGTAAATCGCTTTGTGCGATAATCCGAACTTATGTGTACAAGCTGTACGGAAAAATGTACAATGGACGATCTCCCACTGACTGAACTGGATGCCTTCACGGCGATTGCAAGGGAGCGCAGTTTTCGCGCGGCAGCGCGTAAGCGCGGCGTCTCCGCTTCCTCGCTCAGTGACTCGCTGCGGCGTCTGGAGGAACGTCTTGGCGTTCGCCTCCTCAACCGCACCACCCGCAGCGTGACGCCGACAGAGGCTGGCGCGCGGTTGCTGGAGCGCCTGGCTCCGGCGCTGGGTGAAGTGTCGTCCGCACTCGAACAACTGGACAGCTTCCGCGACAGCCCCGGCGGCACCCTGCGGCTCAATGTTCCGACGATTGCCGCGCGACTGTTCCTGCCCGATCTCGCCGCTCGCTTTCTGGCGCTCCATTCCCCAGATCACCCTGGAAATCGTCGGCGAGGATACGTTCATCGACGTTCTTGCTGGGGGGTACGACGCAGGCATTCGGTATGATGAGCGTCTCGAACGCGATATGATCGCGGTGCCGATCGGCCCACGCCGGCAGCGCTATATAACGGCGGCGGCGCCGGAATACCTCGATCGTCACGGCATGCCGAAGCACCCGAAGGACCTGCTCGACCACAATTGCATCCGCCATCGTTTCCTCAGTGGCTCTGTGCTGCCTTGGGAATTCGAACGAGACGGGGAGGTTCTTTCCATTACCCCCACCGGCCCCATCGTTGCCAACGTGATCGAGATGGAACGCGGCGCGGCCGTTGCCGGGCTAGGCGTTATCCGTACATTCGAAGAGTTGCTGTTGCCCGCGATCAAAGCTGGAATGTTGCTGCCGATCCTGGATGAATGGGCGACCGAGTTTTCCGGTCCGTTTCTCTACTACGCAAGCCGCAGGCATATGCCGCCAGCGCTTCGCGCGTTCGTGGATTTCGTAAAGGCGGAGCAACGAAAGTCAGCTTAGGTGCCCCTTTTGTTCCGTTTAGCAATCAACATAACTGGTAAGCCCATCAAAAGAATTGAAATGTTCACGTATTGTTTCATTTTTCCGCTTGGGATATGTAACATCTTCGGCGACGAGATCGTCTTTCCACAAAGCTAACGCCTGTAGAGATATCTCATGCTCGACCCGAAATTCGTTCGCCGCGGTCTTTTCCTGGTCTTCATGATCCTCTTCCTGGACGTGATCGGCATCGCCATCATCATGCCTGTGCTGCCAGCCTATCTGGAGCAGTTGACGGGTGGCTCGGTCAGCGATGCTGCGCTCGATGGCGGATGGCTGCTGGTCGTCTATGCCGTGATGCAATTTCTGTTCGCGCCGCTGCTCGGCAACCTCAGCGACCGTTTCGGGCGGCGCCCGATCCTGCTTCTGTCGGTGCTGACGTTCGCGATCGACAATTTCATCTGCGCGGTTGCAACCAGCTTCTGGATGCTGTTCGTCGGACGGATGCTTGCGGGCATCAGCGGCGGCAGCTTTGCAACGTGTTCGGCTTATATCGCCGACATCAGCAATGACGAAAATCGAGCAAAGAATTTCGGCCTGATCGGCATCGCCTTCGGGGTTGGGTTCACGATCGGCCCTGTCATCGGCGGTTTTCTGGGCGAATTTGGACCGCGAGTACCATTCTACGGCGCGGCCGCGCTCTCATTCATCAATTTCATCGCAGCCTGTTTCATGCTGCCGGAAACGCTCGATGCAAAACACCGTCGGAGGTTCGAGTGGAAACGAGCAAACCCGCTCGGTGCACTGAAGCAGATGCGAAACTATCCGGGTATCGGCTGGATCTGTGCCGTGATGTTCCTGTTCTGGCTGGCCCATGCGGTCTATCCGGCGGTCTGGTCGTTTGTGTCGACCTACCGCTACGGCTGGAGCGAGGGACAGATCGGACTGTCGCTTGGAATATACGGTATCGGCGCCGCACTCGTCATGGGTGTCGTGCTGCCAAGGATCGTACCGGTGCTCGGGGAATGGAAGACGGCCGTCCTCGGCTTGTGTTTCTCGGTTGCAGGCCTGACTGGCTATGCCTTTGCATGGGAAGGCTGGGTGGTCTATGCGGTAATCGTGTTCACGGTGATGGAGAACGTCGCGGACCCGCCGCTGCGAAGCATCGCTGCCGGCAAGGTGCCGCCATCCGCGCAGGGTGAGCTGCAGGGGGCCATGACCAGCCTCAGTAGCCTCACGACGATCATCGGTCCGCTGATCTTCACGCAGATGTTCGGCTACTTCACGAAAGCCGATGCGCCGATCACGTTTGCCGGGGCGCCATACCTGACCGCTGCGTTCTTCATCCTGATCGCGACCGTCGTGCTTTTGGTCAAAGTCAGTCGGGACAAAACTGCGGCGGCCACCGAACAGCCGGCGGAGTGAACCATAAGATTTCGTGATGCGATGATGAATTTTTGATCATCTGCACGTTTTCAGATGGTTCTTTGCCGGGCTTTGATCTAAGCCCTGCATGATACTCGCCGCCCTAGCGGCCTTTACCGATTCAACCACAGGATTAGTGTCATGGACACGCCGATCGACGCGCGCAAGCTTGCGCCGAAAACCGATAACCGTTGGGCTGCGCATTTCCGCGCCACGCTGGCGCTCGGAATTCCTCTGATCGGCGCGCAGCTTGCCCAGTTGGGCATCAACACGACCGACGTAATGATCGTTGGACGTCTCGGTGCCGAGCATTTGGCCGCCATGGTTCTGTCGGCGCAGTTCCTGTTTACGATCCTCGTGTTCGGTTCGGGATTTGCGATCGCCGTTATCCCGATGGTGGCGCAGGCATATGGCCGCGGCGACATCGTCAGCGTTCGCCGGTCGCTGCGCATGGGGCTGTGGGTCGTGCTGGCCTATTGGGTGATCATGCTGCCGGCTTTCTTCAATTCGGAGCGGATTCTCCTGGCCGCAGGACAGAAGCCGGAGGTCGCCTCGCTGGCGCATGGCTATATCCTGATCGGCCAGTTCGCCGTGCTTCCAGGTCTGCTGTTCAACGTGATGCGGGCCCTGGTGAGTGCGATCGGCAGAGCGGCCGTGGTTCTGAACGTGACGATTGCGATGCTGGTGCTCAACGCCTTCTTCGCCTATGCGCTGGTGCTCGGTCACTTCGGCTTTCCGGCCATGGGGCTCGAGGGCGCTGCAATCGTTTCGGTGGTCGTGCAGACCGCTGGCTTCTTCTTCATCCTCGGCTACGTCCAGACCAGGGAGGAGACGCGGCGCTATGAGATCTTCGTGCGTTTCTGGCGTCCCGACTGGAAAGCCTTCTGGGAGGTCATCCGTCTTGGATTGCCGATCAGCGTAACGATACTCGCCGAGGTGAGCTTGTTCACGGCCGCATCGCTTTTGATGGGATACATTGGGACGATCGAGCTCGCAGCCCACGGCATCGCGCTTCAGTGGGCATCGATCGCCTTCATGATCCCACTTGGTCTGTCGCAGGCGGCGACGGTTCGGGTCGGCGTCGCGCACGGGCAACGCGATCATCTGGCGGTGGTCCGGGCATCCATCGCGGTGCTTGTGATCGCCTGTGCGATCTCCGCGGCAGGCGGCATACTCTTTGCCTTGCTGCCGGAATTCCTCGGCAGCTGGTTCCTCGACACGAGTTCGGCCGAAGCGCCGCAGGTGCTCGCTTACGCCGGGCCGTTGATCGTGGTCGCCGGTCTGTTCCAACTGGTGGATGGCCTGCAAGCGATCGCCAACGGACTGCTGCGCGGCCTAAAGGATGCTCGCGTGCCGATGATCATGGCTCTGGTGGCGTACTGGCCGATCGGCTTCTTCCTTGCCTGGGTTTTTGCCTTCCCGATGGGATTCGGTGGCGTGGGTATCTGGTTCGGCTTTCTGGTCGGGTTGGCCGCCGCCGCGGTGATGCTGTGCGGACGCTTCTATGTGCTTCTCAAGCGCGAAAACGAAATGGCCGACGCCTAGTCGGCCATCTCCTTCCTTGCATTGCCGCTAGTAATTATACATCGACATAGGGTCGTTCACGCAGGCGTAGTCCAGGAGGCAGCGCTGGCCGGTGCGATCGCGCAAACTCGCCGTACTCAGCTTGTCCCCAGGCCCGCACTGGGCAGGCGGATAGCGGAAGTTTCGGCCTCCGAAGCCCAGGCGCACGTACACCTTTTTGGATTGCCGAATGATCTGTGCAAGCTGACTGCAGCTGTAGTCTTTTGCGTCAACCTTCACAGGCCCGGCGGCAAGAGTTGCCGTTGGGAGCAGACACACAACCGCCAAAACCAAGTATCTCATGGTCGCCTCCCTGATTGGCGTTCAATAGATCAGCACTCCCAGCGCGATTCAAACGAATATTGATGAACGCCGCGATTGAAGCCCACGGCCCAAAAGCAAAAAGCCCGCTCGGAAGCGGGCTCTCGAACTGGCCGAATGGAGGCGTCTCAGCGCTCGGCGAGGGCTTCCTCACCCTTCTTCGCGCGCACCAGGTTGATGAAGCGGCGGAAGAGGTAGTGGCTGTCCTGCGGGCCGGGAGAGGCTTCCGGGTGGTGTTGGACGGAGAAGATGGACTTGCCGGCGACGCGCAGGCCGCAGTTGGTGCCGTCGAACAGCGAAACGTGAGTCTCCTCAACACCTTCCGGCAGCGACTTCGTGTCGACTGCGAAGCCGTGGTTCATCGACACGATCTCCACCTTGCCGGTCGTATGGTCCTTGACCGGGTGGTTGGCGCCGTGGTGGCCTTGGTGCATTTTTTCGGTCTTGGCACCAAGCGCGAGGCCCAGCATCTGGTGGCCGAGGCAGATGCCGAAGACCGGGATGTCGGTCTTGATCAGTTTCTGGATGACGGGAACGGCATATTCGCCGGTGGCGGCGGGGTCGCCCGGGCCGTTCGACAGGAAAATACCGTCCGGCTGCATGGCCAGCACGTCTTCTGCGCTTGCGGTTGCCGGCATCACCGTGACTTTGCAGTCGAGACCGGCAAACAGGCGCAGGATGTTGCGCTTGACGCCGTAGTCGAGGCAGACGACGTGATATTTGGCGTCCCCGGATTTCAGCTCGCCATAGCCTTCGTTCCAGATCCACGGGGTCTGAGACCACTGCGACGATTGGCCGGAGGAGGCGATCTTGGCAAGATCGAGACCTTCGAGGCCGCTCCAGCCTTTGGCTTCGGCCTTCAGCGTTTCGATGTCGAAGACGCCGCTCGGATCGTGGGCGATGACGGCGTTCGGCGAACCGTTCTCGCGGATCCAGGCCGTCAGCGCGCGCGTATCGATACCGCAGAGGCCGATAATGCCGCGAGCCTTCAGCCAACTATCGAGATGCTTGGCAGCCCGGTAGTTCGATGGCTCGGTGATGTCGGCCTTGAAGATGACGCCGACCGCGCCGTGGCGTGCTGCCGGCGTCAGGTCCTCGATGTCTTCTTCGTTGGTGCCGATATTGCCGATGTGGGGAAATGTGAAGGTGACGATCTGGCCAAGGTAGGAGGGGTCGGTCATGATCTCCTCGTAGCCGGTCAGCGCCGTGTTGAACACCACCTCAGCCTGGACCTTGCCGATCGCGCCGATCCCCTTGCCTTCGATCACGGTACCGTCTGCCAGGACGAGCAGGGCGGTCGGCTTTTCGGTTGTCCAGGGTGCTGTCGAGGTCATCTTCATCCCGTTTCCGGCAGCCACACGTCCTTGGGCAACGTTGGCCGGCCATTTGGTTCGCAAGCGTGTGGACGCGGCAGGGCGCGCGCTGTCAGGCCTGATCACGAATTTTGGTGCAGGTGGCGGTAAATACGCACGCTATTTCCCGAGGTCAATCTTTGAACCGCAGGGAGAGCCGCTTTTCTTGCGCTTTTTATGGCGTTACTCGCAATTTATTTGATCCGAAGCAGTCGCCTGGTTTATGAAGCGCCATTCAAACAGGAGTGATTATGATGTTGCGCGATCAGCTCGCCGCCGCCCTCAAAGATGCGATGAAGTCCAGGAATGCCGAGCGGCTTTCCACGGTCCGGCTGATTCAGGCGGCGATCAAGGATCGCGACATCGCCAATCGCGGCGCGGCCAAGGACGAGGCGAGCGACGACGAGATTCTGCAGATCCTTGCCAAGATGGTGAAACAGCGCGACGAATCGGCGAAGATCTACGAAGAGAACGCTCGTCCGGAACTGGCAGCCAAGGAGCGCGCCGAGATAACCGTCCTCCAGGATTTCCTGCCGAAGCAGCTTTCGGACGCAGACGTCCGAGCCAATATCGCTTCGATCATCAAGGAGACAGGTGCTGCAGGTCCGAAGGATATGGGCAAGGTCATGGCTGTTCTCAAGGAACGCTATGCCGGCCAGATGGACTTCTCCAAGGCTTCCGGCGCGGTGAAAGAACAGCTGAACTGATCAACCGCGGCCCGCGGTCCTGACGGCTGCGGGCCCGAGAATCGCCTCGGCGGCTGCGTCGATGACGGTGAATTTCGCCGCCTGATAGCGCCAGTATTCCATGACGAAGCTGCGGGAAAGCCAGGCGTCGCCCTTGAACGAAGGTTCTGCCCAGCCGATGCTGCCGAGCTCCGATGCCTGCGTCAGCAGTCGCTTCAGGTGCGTGTTGGAGATCATGAACTGCTCGCGGATTTCCTTGAGCGAGAGCCGGCCGATATCGACGCGCTGCGCAGATCCGTCGAAGGCGGCGATGCGGCTCATCAGGTAATCCATGACTAGACCGCCGGAATTAGCCCAGTTGAAGAGGTTGTAGGTAACCCCCGGGTTGCGTACCGCGTCCGTCTCGATGATCGACCTGGCGATGAGGGGTTGAATACGGGCAAACGCCAGAGGATCCGCCAGCGCCTGATCCAGGCGGCTGCCGCCGTCGAGGTTGTCGAGGATCAGCAGATGCGTGGCCAACCATTTGAAAAAATGCTCATGGGCGGTTTGGGTCGGTTCCAGCAAGCGGGTGCGCTTGTCGGAGGGACTGTCAACGGCGCGAAGGAAGCGATACGCGAGCATCTCCTGCATGAAGGCGGCGGCCGTATTGCGACTCGCAATCTGGTGGTTGACGGCAAACGCTATGAAACGGCCGGAATAGAGCCCGAGCTTCGGCTCGCCAGGATAGCCGAAATGGAGTGCGAACCCGGCGTGGGCCATCAACCAGCGCTGCTGCGCGGCGAAGATCGACGCAATCCGCGGGCTTTCGCGATAGATTGCCAGCATTTCGCGCGCGCAATGAAGCACAGCAGCGAAGAACGCTTTGTTGTCTAAGAAATCTTCAACTCTGTGGAGCATTCGACCATCCCGGTTGGCCGCTTTAATTGGGCAAACGTGAGGCAGTGTCAACGTTTTATTAGACGTTCGACTTGCCGAACAAAGAGGAAGTTAAAACCTTTGGCTGAATTTAAGAAGGCAGGAGCTGGGGGAGCTCCTGCCTTCTTGCTCTTTGCTTCCGGTTGACAACGCAGGACCTGAAATCCATGTCGACCGGATATTTGCAAAGGCACCCTTGCGAGGCGGCGCCGGGGGTAGGGATGGTGCCTCGCTCGGGGATCGCTTTGTTGAGAATGAAGTTATTGCGATGCGGCAAGTGATTCAAATTACAAAAAAATAATGATTGGCCTGCGCACCTGCCTTAAACCCGCCACGGGTCACTGTGCCCACTCGCCGTCGGCGCTTTCTTGACGCCGCTACACCGTCGCGAACGTGTTGTTTTGCAATCACTTTCGTCGAGAAACACGACAATCGTCAAAATGGCGGAGGCCCCATCGGGCGCAAGAAATTGGAGGTTGCGGTTGTCGTTGTCGCACCCCCTGTCGCAGGGGTGGTAACGCATTGTTGAATAGAGGGTTGAAGGAAACCGCAATCGTCTCGCGGAGCCTGTGAATAGCGCGCCTTTCCGGTAAAGGTCGTGGCGCGGGCTGGCGAAGTTGCTTATATGGAGGCTAGCCAAGAGGTTTAGATGCGCTTTTCAAACTCCTTTCTCGACGAGATACGCGACCGCGTGCCGATTTCGGACGTGATTGGGCGGCGCGTGAGCTGGGACAAGCGCAAGACCAACGTGCCGCGTGGCGACTATTGGGCCTGCTGCCCGTTCCACGGCGAGAAATCGCCGAGCTTCCACTGCGAGGACCGCAAGGGCCGGTATCACTGCTTCGGCTGCGGCGTGACGGGGGATCATTTCCGCTTCCTGACCGACCTGGAAGGATTGAATTTCCCGGAGGCGGTGCAACAGATCGCAGACATGGCGGGCGTTGCCATGCCGATCGCCGACCCTGTTATGGAAAAGCGCGAAAAGGAGCGGACGTCGCTTCTCGACGTGATGGAGCTTGCGACCCAATTCTTCCAGGACCAGTTGCAGACGGCGAATGGTGCAAGGGCACGCGCCTATCTGCGGGACCGCGGACTGACGGGGCGCACCATCGAAACCTTCCGGCTCGGCTTTGCGCCGGACAGCCGCAATGCGCTCAAGGAATTCTTGGCAGGCAAGGGGATTCCCAAGGAACAGATCGAAGCCTGCGGGCTCGTCGTGCATGGACCCGAAATTCCGGTCTCGTACGACCGCTTCCGCGACCGCATCATGTTTCCGATCCCGTCGTCGCGCGAGAAGGTGATTGCCTTCGGTGGTCGTGCCATGTCGCCGGATGCGCCGGCCAAGTATCTCAATTCCAATGAGACCGAGCTCTTCCACAAGGGCAACGTGCTCTACAATTTTGCCCGCGCACGCCGCGCGACGCAGGGGGCGAACGGCGAGAGCACGATCATCGCCGTCGAAGGCTATATGGATGTCATTGCCCTGCATCAGGCCGGCATCGAGAACGCGGTTGCACCACTCGGCACGGCGCTCACCGAAAATCAGCTCGAATTGCTCTGGAAGATGACGCCGCAGCCCGTGCTCTGCTTCGATGGCGATGGCGCCGGCATGCGTGCCGCCAATCGTGGCGCCGATCTGGCACTGCCCCATATCAAGCCCGGCCGCACCGTGCGTTTTGCGCTGCTGCCTGATGGCAAGGACCCGGACGATCTCGTCCGCAACGAGGGGCGTGCGCCGTTCGACAAGGTCATGACCCAGGCCAAGCCACTCGCCGAGATGATCTGGAGCCGCGAGATCAACACCGGAAGGTTCGATACGCCGGAGGCCAAGGCCGAGCTCGAGTCGCGGCTGAAACAGTTGGTGGCTGTTATCGCGGATGAAAATGTGCGGCGGCACTATCAACAGGACATGCGTGACCGGCTGAATGGCTTCTTCCAGCCGCAATTTCAGAACCGCGGCAATGACAGGCGCAATTTCGAGCGTGGCGGGGGGCAAAACAAGGGCCGCGGTAACGAAGGTCCTCGCGGCGCGCGGGTCTCGGGTGGCGGCATTTCGGAGCGGCTTGCGCGGTCAGGGCTGGTGCGTGGCCATCAGGAGACGCCGGCTTTGCGCGAAAGCGTGCTTGCGCTCACGGTCGTCAATCATCCGGCTCTGATGCAGGACGAGTACGACGAGATTGCGTCGATCGACTACGACAGCCGGGAGCTCCAGCGGCTCTGGTCGGGCATGTTGGGCGCGGCGGCCGCCGTCGCGGGTCCGCATCTCACGAGGGAATACCTGATCGAGCGCCTGGAGGAGCAAGGGTTTGCCGGGCTTATCCAAGGGTTGGAGCAACAGATTCGCAATGCCCGTCTGTGGATCGCCACCGAAGAGGCGGCGATGGAGGATGCCCGCGAGGGATATCGCCAGGCACTGGCCTTTCACAAACGTGCCAAGGCGCTGCGCTGGCAGAAGATCGAGCTTGAGCGCGAGATTGCCGAGGCGACCGAGGCAGGCAACGGAGAGGTCATTGACCAGCTGATGCGGGCGCTGCAGGAGGTCCATTTCGAGGGCCTTCGCCTTGAAAACCAGGAAGCCATCATCGATGGCTTCGGCGTCCTTTCGGGTCGCGTCAAAGGGGCGGCGAGCCACTGATGGACGCAGGCGGTACGGCATTTTCGACAGGAGATGCGCTGTTCGGCGCGGAGCGTTCGCCGCTTGGAATCCTGAACCGTGTCTATGGCTATCCGGCCTTTCGCGGCAAGCAGCAGCAGGTGGTCGAGCATGTGGTGGCCGGCGGCGATGCGTTGGTGTTGTTTCCGACCGGCGCCGGCAAATCTGTGTGCTTCCAGATCCCGGCGCTCTGCCGCGATGGCGTCGGTATCGTCGTTTCGCCGCTGATTGCGCTGATGCGCGATCAGGTGGAGGCGATGACGCAGCTCGGCATCCGGGCGGCCGCACTGAACTCGTCTCTGACGCGTGAAGAGTATGTCGAGGTCCGGCGGGCGATTTCATCAGGCAATCTCGACCTGCTCTACGTGACGCCAGAGCGTATCCTGATGGAGGGCTTCCGCGACATCATTGGCAATTCGAAGATTGCGCTGTTCGCAATTGACGAAGCCCACTGCGTATCTCAATGGGGCCACGACTTCCGGCCGGAATATCGCGAACTTGGCAAGCTTGCAGAACACTATCCCGGCGTTCCACGCATCGCGCTGACGGCGACGGCCGATCCGCATACGCGCGACGACATCGCAGCTAGACTGGGGCTGAACAATGCCGAGATATTTACCACCAGCTTCGACCGGCCGAATATCTCCTACGAAATCGTCGAGCGCGACCAGCCGCGCCAACAGTTGCTGCGGTTCCTTGCCGGCCACAAGGGCAACAGCGGCATCGTCTATTGCCTGTCTCGCGCCAAGGTCGAGGACACGGCCGAATGGCTGAACGGGCAGGGCATCCGCGCACTGCCTTATCATGCCGGCATGGACCGCGCGCGTCGGGATGCGAACCAGGATGCTTTCCTGAAAGAGGAGGAACTTTGCCTCGTCGCCACCGTCGCCTTCGGCATGGGGATCGACAAGCCGAACGTGCGATATGTCGCGCATCTCGACCTGCCGGGCTCGGTCGAAGCCTACTATCAGGAGACGGGGCGTGCCGGGCGTGACGGGCTGCCGTCCGAAGTCTGGATGGTTTACGGGATGGCCGATGTCATCCAGCGGCGGCGAATGATCGACGAGGGCAGTGCAGCCGAGGAGATCAAGCGCGTGGAGCGCTCGAAGCTCAATGCGCTGCTTGCCATCTGCGAAACGGCATCATGCCGTCGCCAGGCAATCCTTGCGCATTTCGGCGAGGCGCACGCAGGTGGTTGCGGTGGCTGTGATACCTGCTTGAAGCCTGTCGAGACCTGGGATGGGACGGATGCGGCAATCAAGGCTCTGGCTGCGATCTACCGAACCGGAGAGCGTTTCGGAACCGGCCATGTGGTCGATGTGCTCCTCGGCAACGTCAACGAGAAGACCGAGCGGTTCGGTCATACGACCATTCCGGTGTTTGGCGCCGGAAGCGATATTCCATCGCGGACATGGCAGTCGGTCTTCCGTCAGTTGCTTGCCATGGGTCTTGTCCGTGTCGATCACGGAGCCTTCGGCGCATTGAAGCTGGAGCCCGAGGCGCGCGTCGTGTTTAAGCGTGAGCGTGAGGTATTTTTCCGCAAGGATCGCCCGGCTGCCGAGCGCCGGACCAAGAAGGCGGCGCAAACCGAGCGGCGTTCGGTTTTGTCGGGTGCGGATGGAGTCCTGTTCGAGGCATTGCGGGCCGAACGCACTGCGATTGCGCGGTCGCTTGGCGTGCCGCCCTATGTCGTATTTCCCGATACGACGCTTATTGCATTCGCGACTGAGCGCCCACGTACGCATAAGGAACTGCTTGGAGTTTCGGGCGTCGGGCAATCAAAACTCGAACGCTATGGCGATGCGTTTCTCGATGTAATTTTAGGTCACGATGACTAGACACGCCCCTTGAGCTGTGTAGTCGGTCGCGGCTCGGACGAGATTTCCCAGAGCACGCTCATTCATCTTGTCACCTTCGAAGAAATCAAACGCCCGTCGGCGTTGCCGTCGAGGCCAGCGTTGAAGAGCTTCTGGGGGTCTATGGGGGTTGTGACACCCGGTGGCTTCGAAGGCGTCTTCGCAGAGCTCGAACGTCGCGGCGCCGATACTCCGGAAAGCATTCTTGCCATCCAGAAGCGCTTCGGCCTTATCGAACGTTGATCGGCGCCCCATTTAGATGGAATGTGCCCCTCGTTGACGTGGACGATGATCAAGAGTGGTGGATCTGGCCGCATGGTGACTACGCGAAGGGTCCGCGCCACCCGATTGTTGTCGTCTTTGCGGTGCGCATGTCCAATTCGCTGGCATCCGGAATGAAGTAGAAAATGGACAGGCCGATGTTTCTGTTGATCGTTGCGCGATACTGAGCACGAGCAAGACAAGCCGGTGGCGATGTGCTAGTCCGGCGACATCGGGAAGCACCATGAGAAGGGCCATCAATGACCTCGCAATTCCTCTCCCATCTGCGTACTGAACTAGCAGCGCTGAAGGATGGCGGCCTCTACAAGGCTGAGCGCGTCATCACCTCGAAGCAGGCCGGCGAGATCGCAATCGCCTCCGGCGAGCGTGTCCTGAACTTCTGCGCCAACAACTATCTCGGTCTTGCCAATAACGACGAGCTCGCCGAAGCTGGCAAGAAGGCGCTCGACCGTTATGGATACGGCATGGCCTCCGTGCGTTTCATCTGTGGAACGCAGGAGGAGCACAAGCAACTCGAGGCGCGTATCTCCTCCTTCCTCGGCATGGAAGATAGCATCCTCTATTCGTCCTGCTTCGATGCCAATGGCGGCCTGTTTGAAACACTGCTCGGCGAAGAGGATGCCATCATCTCCGATGCCTTGAACCATGCCTCCATCATCGATGGTGTGCGCCTCTCCAAGGCAAAGCGCTTCCGCTATGCAAACAATGATATGTCGGCGTTGGAAGAAGAACTGAAGAAAGCGGAAGGCAGCCGATTCAAGCTGATCGCGACCGATGGCGTGTTCTCGATGGATGGCATCATCGCCAATCTGCAGGGGGTTTGCGATCTCGCCGAGAAATACGGCGCGATGGTCATGGTCGATGACAGCCACGCAGTCGGCTTCGTTGGCAGGCACGGGCGCGGATCGGCCGAGTATTGCGGAGTCGAGGGCCGCGTCGACATCATCACCGGTACGCTCGGCAAGGCCTTGGGCGGGGCCTCCGGTGGCTATACGTCCGCCAAGGCTGAGGTCGTCGACTGGTTGCGCCAGCGTTCGCGTCCTTATCTGTTTTCGAACACACTCGCCCCTGTCATCGCGGCCGCCTCGCTGAAGGTCTTCGATCTGATCGACAACGGCGACGCTTTGCGCGATCGGCTTTCCGCGAACGCCGACCTGTTCCGATCGGAAATGACCAAGCTTGGCTTCACGCTGGCCGGTGAGGGGCATCCGATCATTCCCGTCATGCTGGGCGACGCCAAGCTGGCGCAGGACGTGGCCGCTCTGATGCTGAAAAAGGGTGTCTACGTCATCGGTTTTTCCTTCCCGGTCGTCCCGAAGGGGCAGGCGCGTATCCGCACACAGATGTCAGCGGCGCATTCGCGCGCCGATGTCGAGCGGGCGATCTCGGCTTTCGCAGAAGCGGGCCGCGAACTCGGAATCATTTGAAGAGTTTGGGAGAGTAAGATCATGTCGAACATGATGAAGGCGCTGGTCAAGGCGAAGCCTGAGGTCGGGCTGTGGATGGAGCATGTGCCGGTGCCGGAAGTCGGCCCCAACGACGTGCTGATCAAGGTCAAGAAATCCGCGATCTGCGGTACGGATGTGCATATCTGGAACTGGGACCAGTGGGCGCAGAAGACCATTCCAGTGCCGATGGTCGTCGGCCACGAGTTCTGTGGCGAGATCGCCGAAATCGGTTCCGCGGTCACGAAGTATCACGTCGGCGAGCGCGTCTCGGGCGAAGGCCACATCGTCTGCGGCAAATGCCGCAACTGCCGGGCGGGACGAGGGCACCTTTGCCGCAACACGCTCGGCGTTGGCGTCAATCGTCCGGGATCCTTCGGCGAGTTCGTCTGCATTCCGGCGGCCAATGTCGTCCCGATCCCGGATGACATTCCCGACGAGATTGCCGCGATCTTCGACCCGTTCGGCAATGCAGTACATACTGCACTGTCTTTCGATCTCGTCGGTGAAGACGTGCTTGTCACCGGTGCGGGTCCGATCGGTATCATGGGCGCCATGGTCGCCAAGCGTTCGGGCGCCCGCAAGGTCGTTATCACCGACATCAATCCGCATAGGCTGGAACTGGCCCGCAAGGTTGGCATCGATCACGTCGTCGATGCATCCAAGGAAAATCTTGCCGATGTGATGAAGTCGATCGGCATGACGGAAGGCTTCGATGTCGGCCTGGAAATGTCTGGCGCGGCCCCGGCCTTTCGCGACATGATCGACAAGATGAACAATGGAGGCAAGATCGCCATCCTCGGGATTGCGCCGGCCGGTTTCGAGATCGACTGGAACAAGGTTATTTTCAAGATGCTGAACCTGAAGGGCATCTATGGCCGCGAGATGTTCGAGACCTGGTACAAGATGATCGCCTTTGTCCAGGGCGGACTCGATCTGGCGCCAGTCATCACGCATCGCATCGGGATCGATGATTTCCGTGAGGGGTTCGAGGCCATGCGATCGGGTAACTCCGGCAAGGTCGTCATGGACTGGTGATATCGAGCTGGATCTGGATCGGCTTTGGTCGTTCGAACTGGCTCGCTTTCTGAGTGCTCTTGTCTTCCCGTGGTGACCTCCTATCTATGGATGGCAATCGCTTGAGCTGACCTGAGCCTGTGGATAAGGCGTTTTCCGGGTTTTCTGGGGCTTTTTTACTGGAAAAGCTTGACGAGAACAAAAAATGTGGGAATCACCGTTCATCCTAGATAGCGGTGAACTGGGTCAAGGGCGAGTTGCACAACCATGGCCGGGCATTTGAAGACAATGAAGCTCTGTCGTTCGGCGCCGGCAATCGTGGTTAATCAGGCATTAAATCTCATCCCGTTAGTTGGGGATTAGGTGATTCGAGACGGTCGTTTGCGGCGATCCGGCCTTGATATGGCCGTTTACCGCAGCGAGTTTGAATAGCGTCAGGAAGGCGACGATATACATGGCAACCAAGGTCAAAGAGAACGAAGAAGCGGAAGTCGAACGCGACGGCGGGACCGACGGCCCTCTTCTCGATCTTTCCGATGACGCGGTCAAGAAAATGATCAAGGCCGCGAAAAAGCGCGGCTATGTGACGATGGACGAGCTGAATGCCGTTCTTCCGTCCGAAGAAGTGACATCCGAACAGATCGAAGACACGATGTCGATGCTCTCCGACATGGGCATCAACGTTATCGAGGACGAGGAAGCGGAAGAAGCCGGCGCCAGCGGCGGCGACGACGATGATTCCAGCTCCGACGAGGAAGGCGAAGGTGGCGAGCTTGCTCCTTCCGGCGGCACCGCGCTTGCGACCGCCAAGAAGAAGGAGCCGACCGACCGTACCGACGACCCGGTGCGCATGTACCTGCGCGAAATGGGTTCGGTGGAGCTATTGTCGCGCGAAGGCGAAATTGCCATCGCCAAGCGCATCGAGGCTGGCCGCGAAACGATGATCGGCGGCCTCTGCGAGAGCCCGCTGACCTTCCAGGCGATCATTATCTGGCGCGACGAACTCAACGAAGGCACGACGCTGCTTCGCGAGATCATCGATCTCGAGACCACCTATTCCGGTCCCGAGGCAAAGGCTGCTCCGCAGTTCCAGAGTCCCGAAAAGATCGAGGCTGACCGCAAGGCCGCCGAAGAAAAGGAAAAGACGCGCCGGGTGCGCATCGGCGACGACGACATCACCAATGTCGGCGGCGAGGGCCTTCCGGGCGAGGAAGAGGAAGAGGACGAAGACGAGTCCAATCTTTCGCTGGCCGCCATGGAAGCCGAACTGCGTCCGCAGGTCATGGAAACGCTCGACACCATCGCCGAGACCTACAAGAAGCTGCGCAAGCTGCAGGATCAGCAGGTCGAGCAGCGCCTTGCTGCGACGGGCACGCTCTCGTCCGCTCAGGAGCGTCGCTACAAGGAACTCAAGGACGAGCTCATCAAGGCCGTCAAGTCACTGTCGCTGAACCAGAACCGCGTCGACGCCCTCGTCGAGCAGCTCTATGACATTTCCAAGCGACTGATGCAGAACGAAGGCCGTCTGCTGCGTCTGGCCGAATCCTATGGCGTTAAGCGCGACAGCTTTCTCGAGCAGTATCAGGGTGCCGAACTTGATCCGAACTGGATGAAGTCGATCGGCAATCTGGCGGCGCGCGGCTGGAAGGAATTCGCCAAGGGCGAAAACACGACGATCCGCGATATCCGTCAGGAAATTCAGAATCTGGCGACCGAAACCGGCATCTCGATCGCGGAATTCCGTCGCATCGTGTCGATGGTGCAGAAGGGTGAGCGCGAAGCGCGTATCGCCAAGAAGGAAATGGTCGAAGCCAACCTTCGCCTCGTTATCTCCATCGCCAAGAAGTACACGAACCGCGGCCTGCAGTTCCTCGACCTCATTCAGGAAGGCAATATCGGCCTGATGAAGGCGGTCGACAAGTTCGAATACCGCCGTGGTTACAAGTTCTCGACCTATGCGACGTGGTGGATCCGTCAGGCGATCACCCGCTCGATCGCCGACCAGGCCCGCACGATCCGTATCCCGGTGCACATGATCGAAACGATCAACAAGATCGTTCGTACATCGCGCCAGATGCTGCACGAAATCGGTCGCGAGCCGACGCCGGAAGAGCTCGCCGAAAAGCTGGCGATGCCGCTCGAAAAGGTCCGCAAGGTCCTGAAGATTGCCAAGGAGCCGATCTCGCTCGAAACCCCTGTTGGTGACGAAGAGGATTCGCACCTCGGCGATTTCATCGAGGACAAGAACGCGCTTCTGCCGATCGACGCCGCCATTCAGGCGAACCTGCGTGAAACGACGACCCGCGTTCTGGCATCGTTGACGCCGCGCGAAGAGCGCGTCCTGCGCATGCGCTTCGGCATCGGCATGAACACCGACCACACGCTCGAAGAAGTCGGCCAGCAGTTCTCGGTGACCCGGGAACGTATCCGTCAGATCGAAGCCAAGGCGCTGCGCAAGCTGAAGCATCCGAGCCGCTCCAGGAAGCTTCGGAGCTTCCTCGACAGCTAACGTCGGTGGTCAAGCGATCGCTGGCTTCACAATCCGAAAGCCGGGCGCAGTGCCCGGCTTTTTGGTTTTCCGGGTGCGTTTGACGATGTCGCTTTTGTTGTCTCCCCGGTGCGACAGGAGTAGAATGCCGGTCACGGGGGAAGGGACCGACCGCAGCGCGCAAGCGATGGTCGCCACATGCCTGCGTGGACCGAACCCTCCGTCGGGAGGTGTGCAATGACCACATACATCGTGCTCATGAATTGGACCGATCAAGGTATTCGCAATGTACGCGACTCGGCAAAGCGCCTGGACGCGGCAAAGAAGGCGCTCGGCGAGGTGGGCGGCTCCTTCCAGAATTTCTTTCTCACCATGGGCGACTATGATCTCGTTGCCATCTGCGATGCGCCGGATGATGCTGTGATGGCACGGTTCGGCCTGTCGCTCGGAATGGCTGGAAATATCCGGACGCGCACGCTCAAGGCCTTCCCGGAGGCTGCCTATCGGGAAATTATAGGGTCGCTGGGATAGTTCCGATCGTCGGATGGTGTTGCAAAGTTGCGTTGCCGCGAGAGTGGTGTTCGGCGGCTACGCAGCTTTGGCTTGGTGGGAGCGCTGGCGGCGCGAAGGCTGTCCGCAAGGATAGACTTGGCGGCCTGGCCGGCAAGCCACCCCGTTACTTGCAGTCAGATCGATCGTGGGCCTGTATGACTGCTTGTTCCACAAGCGGATGTTGCCGAATGCCTTTTTTTTGTTTTAAGGCTTGATGATGCCTTTTTAAAAGGCCACATCGGCAGCTTGTGGTAGAGCATCGTACGTGGGCATGGCCAAGATTCTGGAAAAGCGCTGGGGAGTATTCGGCTGGGGCGTCGCCGCCTCGGTACTGCTGCATCTTACCGTCGCGGGCCTGTTTTTCCTGAAGCTGCCGGAACAGCAGCAGAAGCCCGAAGATGAAGCGGTCAGCGTTGAACTGGTGCCGCCGCCGGAGGAGCAGAAGGCCGAGGAGAAGAAGCCCGAGGAAAAGCCGCCCGAGCTGAAGATGCCGGAGGAGCCGAAACCCGAGGAAAAGAAGGCGGAGGAAAAGCCGGCTGAGAAGCCGCCCGAAACGCCGAAGGAAGAAGCCAAGGCCGAGGAGCCGCCACCGCCTCCGCCGCCACCACCGCCGCCAGAAAAGCCGAAGCCGCCGGAGGAAAAACCGCCGGAGCAGAAGCCCCCAGAGCAGCCAAAGGCGGAGCAACAGAAACCAGAGGAGCCGACCAAGCAAGCGGCTGACGGCGGGCAACCACAACCTATACAGCCGCTGCGGCCGGTCTTCGAATTCGGCGACAAAGACAGCGGCCCGCGGAAATCGGACACCGGAGACGCTTCGGCTGACAGTGCCAAGCCGATAGCCAAACCGCCGACAGAGGAGCTGGAACCAAAACCGGCGCAAACAGCGGCAGCCAAGCCGCCCACGGAAGACAAGCCGCCCGCAAACCCGGTGCCGGACGACGTCGATCTGCCGCAAGTCGACGCGGGTGCCACGCATGCGGAAAAGAACGGACCGCCGGCAGAACCCACGGGCGAGGCCAAGACCGCCTTCGAGCAAGCAAAACCGACCGAAGTGGCCAAGGCCGAGACGACTGATGCCACCAAGTCGGCGCCCGATGCCCTGACCGAGGCGAAGACATTGTTCTCGCGGAATGCCACGGATGATCCCGTTGCCAAGACCGCCATGAACGACCTTTCGCGAGGTATGCGTGTGGCTGAGCTCTGCACAACCGAGTTGCGTGAACAACTGCTGCATTCGCCGTCAGGCTATCGTCCCGAGTTGCTGCCGTCCTACCGGCTGTCCAGCGGTACTGTCCTTGAGGTGAAGCGTGGCGCGTTCAGGGGCAGTGGCCGCTGGTACGATATGAGCTACCGTTGCGAGGTCGACGCCGATGCTACGAAGGTCATGTCCTTTGCCTTCGACGTCGGAGATCCTGTCCCCAAAAGCCAATGGAGAAGCCGCGGGTTCCCGCAGTAGAACTGCAGTCGTCGCCAGCCAAACAAGGAAGTGCGGGCCGACACCTGGAAGCCGCGCATAGCTGCACTAGGTTGGTCGTGTCGGACGACGGAACACGGCGCATCACAGCTCCAGTTCGGCACAAGAAAGATCGCCTAGCTTTTGTCCAATTGCCGGAGATTCGCGGCACACGAAAGGACAATGGAATGTCGACAGATATCGAGCGCTTTTTCGAGTTGCTGGACGAGGCCACCAAGGTGGCGTTTATCGAAAACCGTGGCGATGAGCTGACCGATATTCTGGTAGCCTCGCTGGAGGAGACATTCTCGATCCTGACCGGCGAAGCGCACCCGGAAACCGTCCACTGATCACTGTCGTGCAAGCGACGACGATTTGCCTGCAAATCTTGCTCTTGGGTTCCTATATCCGGTTATCGTCAAAAGGAGCCGCCGATGTCAGTCCAGTCGATGAAGATACCCGGGCCCGACCATCCGATCACGGTCACGCACAACGCCGGACGCATCGTCGTCAAGCTCGGCGGGCACGTGGTCGCCGATAGTCGCCATGTGTTGACGCTCAAGGAAGCCAGCTATCCGGCGGTTTACTATATACCGCGTACGGACGTCGACATGACGCTCGTCGAGCGGACCGATCATAAAAGCCATTGTCCCTACAAGGGCGAGGCTTCCTATTTCAGCATTCCGGTCGGTGGAGAACGCTCCCGTAACGCAATATGGACTTACGAGGAGCCTTATGCTGCCGTCAGCGAGATCAAGATGCATTTCGCCTTCTACCCCGATCGCGTCGACTCGATCGAAGAACTGCCCGTCTAAGCCAGGCGCATGATGCCGGCGCTCGTCGGCACGAAGCCGCATCCGCGATAGAATTCGGTGAGGCGGGTTTCGAAGTCGACATGCAACCATTTCGCGCCCCGCGCACTGGCAAGATTCTTCGCGGCTCCGACAAGAGCCGTTGCTATCCCTCGACGACGAAACTCGGGATGCACGCATGTGTCAAGGACGAACGCATGCATTCCACCATCCCAGGCCACATTCACAAAGCCAGTCAAGCGTTCGCCGTCGTATGCGCCTACATGGGTCAGACTTCGCGACAGGACCGGCATGAAATCTCTCTCGCCGGTTTCGTCCCATGCTGCCTGCCAAAGCGCGTTCAGTTCGCTATTCGGAGGATAAGGGTCGGTGCGCAGTTCCATTTCGCTCTCGCAATTGGGGGGATCAATGCAGCGAGGATGGAGATGCCTTGAAAAAATGACAAGTGCGCCTGCGGCAGCGAGTTGCCCGGCTCCGGTCGGGAGGAGGCGAACTGGCAGGTCACGGGACAGGAAGATCGGGGGCAAGGATGGTCCGGCAGGGAAGCCGGACCAATCCCCGTAACTGATCGGAGGTCAATCGGATCAGAAAGTGTAGTACTTGGCGGCGCCCAGTGTTGATCCAGGGCGCCGGGATTTCAGATTAGAACGCGCGCTGCAGACGGAAGAAGCCCGTCGTTACGTCGTTGGCGTCATCCGGATTCGTGTAGGTAGCTGTCGCCTTGGCGTAGAAGTTGTCGACGATCTGGTAGTCGACCGTCAGGCCAACCGCCCATGCATCACCATTGCCGAAGTCGGTGTTGGTCGCGTTGTGATCGTAGTTGACGAAGTACTGAGCGGCAGGCGTGATCGTCAGCTTGTCGGTCGCCTTGAGAGCGTATTCGGCAGCGACCGTCCATTCGGACTGATCGTAGTAGCTGTTGATGCCGCTAGCCCAGGCTGCAGCGAGACCG
Organism: Rhizobium sp. Root1220; assembly: GCF_001426265.1. Taxonomy (GTDB): domain Bacteria; phylum Pseudomonadota; class Alphaproteobacteria; order Rhizobiales; family Rhizobiaceae; genus Rhizobium. The sequence goes on along the minus strand of NZ_LMDG01000036.1, from coordinate 80,714 downwards.
ACTGTGCCGGGGCCGATATCAGCGTAGCCCATTGCGCGGATCGCACCTTCTTCGGTGTCGGTGTCGTAACCGCCGATGACCTGGTAGGAGAATGCTCCAGCCTTGCCACCAACACCCAGCGCGATGCCGACGTCGTTCGGCTCGATCGATGCACCGTCTTCGAGTTCATCAACCGAAATGCCGGCGTAGAAGTCGCCGCTTTCGTACTGATAGCGGATCGAGTTGTGCAGCGTCTGATAGCTGGACAGTACGTCCGTTTCGCCGCTCAAATCGTCATCCCACCAGCTATAGAACAGACCGGCGCGGAAGCCGGCGACGTCGATGTAGGCCGAATCTAGAATGGTGGAGGTCGAGGTGTTGTCGCCGTTGTTGCGGAAAACAATCACGCCGGTGAGCGGACCGTATTCAGTGTCGCTCTTGGCCGTAAACTGAACCTGTGCGCGTGTTTTTGCGTTCCAGTCGCTCGTGCCCTTGGCATCCGGAGCTCCGTCAACCTGGAAGCGGATGTAACCGTTGATCTTCAGGCAGGTCTCGGTTCCTGGAATGTAAAAGTAACCCGTGCCGTACGCGTCGCAGACGCGGACGTATTCTACCGGTTCCGGGTCAGCTGCAACGATGGCGTCAGCAGCGAAGACCGGCGACGAGGCGGCAGCAAAGGCTGCTGCCGACGTCAACAAAACCATCCGTATGTTCATTTTAAAATCCATTTCCTTTTCGAAGGAACGCCGCTTTCACGCAAGAGCGCATTGGCGGTGGTTCCGGTAATTGCCTTTCGGCGCGCGGATCAGCGAACCGCTGGCGCCGTAATCTCATTTCAAAGTAAATCTATCAATTCTCATGTGAAAGAAACCCGACTGAATTGCATCGTTTGGCGGTATTTGTGATTTTTATGCAACAATATCAAATGGTTAGACGAATTTTTCCGCTGCGCCGTCGGCAACGGCGCATCAAAAAATGGAAACTATCGTTGAGGCTCGAAACGAGCGCTGTGACAACATCGACGGAGCGATATCGAGGAGATTTGCAGCCGGGAGATAATACTGCGCCGCAGCAAACTGAAGACTGCCAATTGGAACGCAATGTTCCAAATTTGGAACGAAAGGCTCATTGCGGCGGGTTGGCATCCACTGTCAGGAGGCGTAAGCCACCCGCACGGAGGGCTTGACTGTGTACATAAACGAGGTGCCTGGGTGAATGCGGCAGAACTGACATTTCCGGATATGAACGACTTCGCCTACTTTGCAGCGGTCGTTCGTCATGGCGGCTTTTCTGCTGCAGCGCGTATTTTGGGATTACCGAAATCGAAGCTGAGCCGACATATATCGGCGCTGGAAGAGCGGCTGGGAGTGAGGCTGATCGAGCGCACCGTGCATCGTTTTCGGGTGACGGAAATCGGTCAGTCCTTATATGGCTACTGCGAGAACATGCTGCGCGAGGTCGATCGTGCTGCAAAGGCCGTCAACGAAGCCAGCGGCGAACCACAAGGTTCGGTCAGAATCAGCGTTCCTACCGGATTGCTGGAAGGCTCGTTGAGCGCCATGCTTCCGGAATTCCTGATCCGGTACCCCAAGGTCCAGCTGAAGGTTCTCGCCACCGACCAGCGCGTCGATATCATCAACGACCGTCTGGACCTTGCCGTGCGCGCGCAGTTGGCGGAGGAGACTGATTCCGAATTGACCATGCGGGTTCTCAGCAAGGTGGATCTCATTCTGGTAGCCAACAAAGACCTTGCGCGAACGCTCTCGCCAAGCCGCGGTATCGAATGCCTGGCCGACGTGCCGACGGTGTCATTCACCAGTGCGATGGGCGAATGCAAAGACACGGATGTGTGGGAGTTCAAGGGGCCCGACGGAATGCCTTACAGGCATGAGCACAGACCTCGTATGAGTTGTCGTAGCGTTCCCGCAGTGCTTGAAGCCATCTATGCCGGGGTCGGGGTGGGGCTGCTGCCAGACCACGTCTGCGCCGAAGGCCTCAGGGCAGGAACGCTCGTGCATTTGCTTCCCGACTATCAGATGTCGCAGGCGACAATATATCTTGTCTTTACCGCCTCGCGCGGCCTGCCCAGCGCTGTTCGAGCGCTTGTCGACTTCCTTGTGGAGCAATTTCGGACCCTTCGCGCAACGACGATTGCAACCGGGGCGTAGCCCGCGATCCGGTTTGCCCCGCCAGAGCTCTTGAATGCTGCGCCACAAGTGGTGACGACTTCGTAAATTGGTTGCAACGGCGGCCTTGTCTGTCAGCCATTGCGCCTATTCTCACTTGACTAGCAGGGATGTCGGTTCCGGTCTGGTTCGTTCGTCCTTGACGTGTGCAACAACGCAAGGGAGAAAAACATGTCCTATGTCGATGGGTTCATCTTAGCCGTTCCAAAGAAGAACATCGAGGCCTACAAGGCATTTTCGGCGACAACCGGCGCGATCTGGAAGTCTCATGGCGCCATAGAATATGTCGAGTGCATCGGGGATGACGTACCTTACGGCGAGCTGACGTCCTTTCCACGCGCCGTGCAGGCGGCGGAAGATGAGGTCGTGATCTTCTCCTGGATCATCTATAATTCACGTCAGGAGCGCGACGCGATCATGCCAAAAGTGATGTCGGACTCCCGAATGCAAGGTGACGACTGGAAGGCGATTTTCGACGGAAAGCGGATGATTTTTGGAGGTTTCGTGCCGTTCCTGCGCCTTTGAGCAAGTGATGTCGCAATCACATTGACATGAGGCGGAGCGAGAGGCACCTCTCGGCAAACAAGCTTTGCGGGAGTTCTGCCCATGCCCCACACGATTCTCACCCTTTCCACCTGTGGACAAGGCCTCTACGAATTTACCGCGGATGCGATGAACTTCGTCCGCGCCAGCGGCGTGGGCGAGGGGCTCCTGACGGTGTTCGTGCGCCATACCTCGTGCTCGCTGCTCGTTCAGGAGAACGCCGACCCCGACGTCCGCACGGATCTAAACGCGTTTTTCCGACGACTTGTGTCGCCTTCCTCCGATCCTGCGATGTGCTGGATCGTGCACACGACGGAGGGGCCTGACGATATGCCGGCGCATATCAAGGCAGCGCTTACGCAAGTCTCGATCGGCATTCCGGTATTGAACGGACGACTTGCTCTGGGTACATGGCAGGGAATTTATCTCTTCGAGCATCGTGACATGCCGCATCGGCGCGAAATCGTGCTGCATCTCGGTGGCTGAACGGAAAGTGAATAACCGGTTCGAACATCGTTCATTTTCATAGGCTTATCGTCTTGGCAATCCCTCAGGGGGAGGTGGATGCAACCAGACCGGAAGGTATTGCCATGACCCATTTTCTTGCCAAGGCCTCGCTTGCCGCTCTTCTCGCAATTGGCTCGATTTCCGCGCTGGCGCCGGCCGCTGCCGCTTCGGGCCGGGATCGTGCACCTGTCATCGATGTCCAATACCGCCCGATCGTCCGTGGTTGCTCGCCCGTACAGGCGGTTCAGAAGGCGCGGTGGACCGGGCTGCGCAATGCGCGCATCACCGATCTTACGCCGCGCCGGGTCGTGGTCTCGGGACGCAGCTATCACGGCTGGGACCGGATGACTTTCGCCAACGTTCGCGGTTGCCCGGTGATCCGCCGATAGTCGGTGGAGTTCACAACGGCGCGGCCCGCTTGCCTTGGCCGTGCCATTTTCGGCCTGCTTTGTGCGAATCGCATAGAGGTATGCATGTCCGGGAAGGTTGATCCCCACCGGTATTAGTGAATCGAAGTGGCTGCGGCACCAGCCGAGCCTAATTGGAGATCTCAATGATGCAATTTCTGGCCAAGGCGGGCCTTGCGACGTTGCTCGCCGCTGGCACGCTTGCCGGGGCGGTTGCACCGGCTTCCGCTCAAGTAGACGTTTATATTGGCAACGGCCGTCCGCCACCGCCTCCCGGCTATTATCGCCCGCCACCGCCTGACTACGGTCGCCCGCCACCGCGTCCGCGTGGCTGTGATCCGCGGCTCGCCGAAGACATTGCCCGTGATTACGGCTTCCGCCGCGCGCACGTCGTTGACGTCACACCTCGCCGCGTGATCGTTCAGGGCTGGTCGCGTCGTGGCGCAGATGAGATCAGCTTCGGCAACGTCCGCGGTTGCCCGGTCTTGCGCCGCTAGCAGCGCAGTTTCGGATATGAATGGAAGCCGCCATTGCCAGTGTCTCAGACATCGGCAATGGCGGCCTTCTTTTTTTGGGGCGGCAGTGTCAGGGCTGCTCAACGCGGTTGTCTGCCGATGTGGCAAGCGGCGCCTGGTTGTCAGCCGAAACAACGGCGCGTGGCAGCGGCGTCCCGCGCTTCTTCTCCCGCGCCAGCGTCAGCAGGCCGGAGAAGATGATCAGCACTATGCCGGCAGCCATCGGCAGGTCGATCGTGTCATCGAAGACGAGATAGCCGAAAGCAATCGCCCATAGCATCTGGCTGTATTGCGGCGGCGCCACAAGATTGGCCGGTGCCAGCCGTGCAGCTGTCATCAGCAATACGTTGCCGGCCGCGCCGAGCACGCCATAACTCGCAATGAAGACCCATTGACGGGGCGTCGGTACGACCACTTCCGAGAGCATCAGCAAGCCGCTGACGATCAATGTACCCAGCAGAGCCGCGCCGTAGAGCGACAAGCGCTTTTCCGCAGGGCCCATTTTTCGGAGGATGACGATCGATATCGCTGCGACAAGCCCGCCAATTGCTGCAGCAAGGTGGCCGACCGACAATTCGCGGAAACCCGGCCGCAGCACAACCAGTACGCCGACAAAGCCGACGATCACGGCGGCCCAGCGTTGCCAGCGCACATCCTCTTTGAGGAAGACGACAGAGAGGATGGTCACAAACGATGGCAACAGGAAGAGCAGACAGAAGGCTTCAGCCATTGGCAGCTTTGTGAAGGTGATGATCGAGGCGATGGCGCCAACCGCACCGCAGACGAAGCGAAGCATCCAAAGCGTGCGGTTCGAGCTCCTGACGATGTCGAGCCACGAGTCGTCCCGGCCCTTGATGAAGGGGAGGGCGACGCAGCCAAACAGGGAGCCGATGAAGGCGATCTCATATGCTGGAATGCCGCCGTGCAGAATCTTGATGGAGGCGTCGCTGAAAGCGAACACCGCATAGGCGGCAAACGCGATGACAACACCGCGCAACGGTGAGTTTATTGCTGTCATGAGATCAGAATCGTTAGAGGAGGGCTCACTCCGTCATACCCAGACGCGAGTGCAATGCGAGAGCCGATTGCGAATAGCTGCCATGCACAATCGTACGTATAGTGGCGCTAGTCCGCGCGGGGCGCCAGGCTGCCAGACCGATATTTCACGAAGTCGGCAATCAGCGGGTGTTGTCCCTTCAGGATTTTTCGTTCAGCGTCCACAAGGGTAAACCATCGCGGCTTGTCCACCTCGGGAAATTCGGCGACGACGCCGGAGTGCGGCGGCCACTCCATTTGGAAGCTGTTGCTCGCTATCGCCTCGGCATCAAGATCGGCCTCGACAGCCCAGGCGGCAACAACCTTGCCGCTGGGTTGCCTGTATTCTCCAAGATGATCGAAGTTGCCTTCGACATTGACGCCAAGTTCCTCCCTGGCTTCACGCCGTGCCGCGACAAGCCCGTCTTCCGCCCCATCAACCAGGCCCTTGGGGATCGACCAGGAGCCCTCATCCTTTTTCGCCCAGTAAGGCCCACCCGGATGAACAAGCAGAATCTCGCAGGCGCCCTCATGGATGCGGTAGATCAACAGACCGGCACTTCGCTTCGCCATTCGACCACGTCCTCTGCTACGTGAATCTGTCGGTTTGGTTGCTACGGCACGCTCAGTTTGCCTGGCGGAGCGCTGCCGCATAGTCGCGGTACACGCTCAGGCAGTCGGTGTAGCTGAGTGAACCTTTCTCGCCGTAGATGACATGGGCGCTGGACGCGCTGGTCGCCGCCTCTTCCGATACGAAGAGTATCGCTTCGCCAAGCGACTTGCCTGTGATCGGCGGTTCGCTGCCATCCTCCTGGGCTATACCCTCGATAACTGCTGCGATCTGGCGGTGGCTAAATACCGTCCGTCTGTCTTCCGGTGTCATCGTGCTTACCTCAATTTGAAATCAATGGCTCTATCTATCCGGCTGGAACAATGCATTGCGTCTTCTCACGCGCCTGGCCGAGAAGCAGCTGCTCCGTCCGTTCATCGGAATGCCCCTGTGAAACCGCCACTTGGTCGGTCGGCTTTCGCCCGGCACCGCATGCGGATCGCCGCTTCCAGCAGGCGATCGGCCCGATTCCGCGATCCTCAATCGGTCGCGACAGACAAAGTAGATATGGCCGGATTACCTGCTGGCAAGGTAGAAATTGCTTGCTATCACCACTTAGTGACAGGGGGTGCGTCGCGTCGCCAAGCTGAGAGCCAATTGGCAAGGCCAGCTGCGGCCACTATATGGAGCGCTCAAACAGAACAGAAGCGATGGCCGACATGTTTCAGACTGCAACGATCAATCTCGCGGACAAGAAAGAATTCTACAGGGAGCTCGCTCAGCAACTGAAGGGCCTGCTGGAGGGGGAGCGTGATGCGATCGCCAACGCCGCGAACGCGTCGGCCCTGATGTTCCAGATGATGCCGGATCTGAATTGGGCGGGCTTCTACTTTCTGAAGGAGGGGGATGAACTCGTCCTCGGGCCGTTCCAGGGGAAGCCCGCATGCGTTCGCATCCCTGTCGGCCGCGGTGTCTGCGGAGCCGCGGTACAGAAAGGCGTATCGATGCTTGTCGAGGATGTGCACGCGTTTCCCGGCCACATTGCCTGCGACGCAGCGTCTAGGTCGGAACTGGTTGTGCCGCTTCATCACCAAGGCGGCATCCTGGGTGTCATTGATTTGGACAGTCCGCTTGCATCACGCTTCGATACTGATGATCAGGCCGGTATCGAAGCGTTGGCAAGAATCTGGGTCGAAGCTAGCTACTGAGCCGGAGTGGTTGCGCGGTCGACGCGTGATAGGGCACATGACCAGCTGGCGACGTTGACGATACAAGCCAGCACGGGATGCGCCAGAATTCCGGCGCATCCCGCAGGTTTCACTGCTTTTTCTTCTTGGCGCCATCATCCATCAGCTCGTACCACATGGCGTTGAGGACGGCGAAGGCGGCTGCCAGCGGCAGGCCAAGGATCCATGCGAAATACCACATCGTTTTTCTCCTTCAGTAAGCGTGGCCGCTCTTGTCGTTGACTGTATCCGCGTCGACCTTGCCCCAGAGAACCTTGTAGACCCAAGCGGTGTAAGCGACGATGATGGGCAGGAAGATCGCCGACACCACCAGCATGATGAACAGGGTCATGTGGCTTGAAGAAGCATCCCAGGCCGTCAGGCTTGAGTTCGGATCGAGCGAGGAGGGCAGGATGAACGGGAACATCGAGAGACCGACGGTCGAGATGATCCCAAGGATGGCGATCTTGCTGAAAAGCAGCGTCGCTATTTCCCACCCTGCTCGAATGCCGATGAATGCTGCCGCAGCGCCCACGAACCCGAGGATAGGTGCGATCATCATCCAGGGATGGGCGCCATAGTTTGCCAACCATGAGCCTTCGTGCACCGCGGTCTTCAACAGCGGGTTGGACGGGCCCATCGAATTGATCTCGCTGGTGATGGTGTAGCCGCTCACGCCGAACATCAGAAAGATTCCACCCAGCGCGAAAAGAACGATGACCGCGAGGGCGGCAACGCTGCCGTAGCCCCTTGCCCGCTCGGCGACAGGGCCGCTTGCCTTCAGGACAAGCCAGGAGGCGCCGTGCATGACGAGCATGGCGACCGAAAGCAGGCCGCAAAGCAGTGCATACGGATTGAGCAATCCGAAGAACGTACCTTCGTAGAAGATACGCATGTCAGCAGGATCGAAGCGGAAGGGTACGCCTTGCAGGACGTTGCCGACCGCGACACCGAAGATCAGCGACGGAACGAAGCCGCCGACGAAGAGCGCCCAGTCCCAGTTATTCCGCCAACGGGCGCTCTCGCGCTTCGAGCGGTATTTGAAGGCGACCGGCCGCAGAATGAGTGCGAACAGGATCGCGAACATCGCCAGATAAAAGCCGGAGAAGGAGACCGCGTAGAGCGGCGGCCAGGCGGCGAAGATCGCGCCGCCGCCGAGGATCAGCCAAACCTGGTTGCCTTCCCAGACAGGGCCGACGGTGTTGATTGCGACGCGACGCTCGGTATCCGTCTTCGCCACGAAGGGAAGTAGCGTGCCGACGCCGAGGTCGAAGCCGTCGGTAGTGGCAAAGGCGATCAGCAGTACGCCGAGAAGCAGCCACCAGATCAAGCGCAGGGTTTGGTAGTCGATGAGTTCGTGCAGGATCATGTCGGTCACTCCGCAGCGGGAACGAGGGTTTCTGAGATAAGTTTGGCTTCCGGCTGATCGTCCGGTTCCGGCCCTTTTCGGATCGCCCGGATCATCAAGGTCATTTCGATGATGATCAGCACGGTGTAGAGCGCTGCAAAGCCGATGATCGTCAGCAGGACGGTGCTTGCGCCGAGACTGGAGACGGCCATTGCCGTCGGCAACACACCTTCGATCACCCAAGGCTGGCGGCCGATCTCTGCCACGATCCAGCCTGCCTCGATGGCGATGAATGGAAGCGGTATGGCAAGCACGGCGATTTTCAGGAGCAACGGATACTTATCCAGATGCCGGCGCGCGGACAGCCAGAAGAAGGTTGCCGTCAGCGCAATGAAGAGCATGCCGAGGCCGACCATGATCCGGAACGACCAGAACAGCGTCGGCACATGCGGGAGCGTATCCCTGGCTGCCTGGGTGATCTGTTCCGGCGTCGCCTGACGCGGATCGTCGATGTACCTCTTCAGCAGAAGAGCATAGCCGAGCTGGTGGCCAAGGTCTTCGAACGAGGTGCGAACCGACGCCGACACACCATCCTGCGCCGGCGCGGCACGGATCTGCATCAGCGCATCGTAGGCTTTGATGCCTTCGCGAATTCGGACTTCCGCTTGCCGCTCAAGCTGGTCGATGCCCGGGATCACGGTGGTCAGCGAACGCGTTCCAATCAGACCCATGACCCATGGGATGTGGACCGCGAAGTGGGTTTCGCGCGCCTGCTGATCGGGGAAACCGAAGGCGGTGAACGCGGCGGGTGCGGGCTCCGTCGTCCACATCGCCTCGATTGCGGCGAGCTTCATCTTCTGGTTTTCCGTGGCGAGGTAGCCGCTTTCGTCACCGAGCACGACGACGGAGAGCGCCGAGGCAAGGCCGAAGGAAGCGGCAACGGTCATCGAGCGCTTGGCGATTTCGATGTGGCGGCCCTTCAGCAGGTACCAGGCCGAGACGCCGAGAACGAAGATGGACGCGCAGACATAGCCGGCCGACACTGTATGGACGAATTTCGCCTGGGCCACCGGATTGAAGACCACGTCGAAGAAGCTGGTGATCTCCATGCGCATCGTCTGCGGGTTGAGCGCTGAGCCAACGGGGTTCTGCATCCAGCCGTTGGCTATCAGGATCCACAGCGCAGAGAAGTTGGAGCCCAGTGCCACGCACCATGTCGCCACAAGGTGACCGACCTTGGAGAGCTTGTCCCATCCGAAGAAGAACAGGCCGACGAAAGTCGCCTCGAGGAAGAAGGCCATGAGGCCTTCGATCGCCAGCGGTGCGCCGAAGATGTCTCCGACATAGTAGCTGTAGTAGCTCCAGTTCATCCCGAACTGGAACTCCATGACGACGCCGGTGGCCACGCCGATGGCGAAATTGATACCGAAGAGTACGCCCCAGAATTTTGTCATCTGCCGCCAGATTTGGCGACCAGTCATGACGTAGACGGTTTCCATGATGGCGAGCAGCACGGAAAGCCCGAGCGTCAGCGGCACGAACAGAAAGTGATAAAGCGCGGTCAGCGCGAATTGGAAGCGCGATAGCGCGACGATGTCTAGTTCCATTGTCTTTCTCCCACGGCCCCACGGGGTACGAAGAGTTTCCGCCATGCCGGATTGCGTGGCGGTTAGGCGCGGCAGCTCAGTCCGGTCTCAGCCGGTTCAGAGCCTTTTGAAACGCCGCCTCTCCGCGGCGTGAAACTTCAATGATGCACCCGCCTTCGAGGACGGCGATCACATCGGCGATCGCGGCTTCCCGGCGGATATGCGTGGCGACGACGAGCGACCGGCCATCGGCCTCGTCCGAAAGACAGGTCATGACGTCGCGAGCAGTTGTGGCGTCGAGCCCTTCTGTCGGCTCGTCCAGCAGCCAAAGCGGCGTGTCGCGGAGAAAAAGGCGCGCGAGCGCAAGGCGGCGCGATTGTCCGCCGGAAAGACCCATGCCGCCTTCGCCGAGCAACGTGTCCAGGCCGCGGGGGAGTGCAACAACGTCGGCAAGCAGGCCGGCCGCGCTGAGTGCCTGCCGGAGCTGATCGTCAGTCGCGGTTGGATTGGCGAGCTTGAGGTTACCTCGCAGCGTATCCTGAAAGAGTTCGGTCCGTTGCGTCAGCAACGTCACCCCAAGGCTGGCGACACTGCCTTGGTCGGCCCGCATCTCAGACGCGAGAAGTGCGAGAAGCGTCGATTTTCCTGCCCCGCTTGGGCCTACCAAGGCAAGCCTCTCGCCGCACCCCAGCGTCAGCGTGACGGTTTTCAACACTGTCGCTTCGGATGGACCATACCGGGTACAGACATCGGAAAGCTGGAACGCCAGGCCGGGTATTGGCGCGGTATTCCGGAATGGCGCGTCGTCGACTGACAGGCGTGGCGCGATGCGGCTGGCCGCCAGCAGCGTGCGGCCGAGCTCCATTGCGCCGCGACGCAGGGCACCGAACGGCTCGACGGCGGCAAATGCAATCAGGATGCCGAGTGCTGCCACCGGGGCCGTGATCGCGCCTGTTCCGGCAAGGGCCGCGACGGCAAGCAGGGAGCCGCTCAGCAGTAGCGTCGAGGCTAAGCCGAGGCCGAGCGCGACGCCGGCTTCCATGCGGTTCAGGCGGTCGTCGGCATGCGCGGCGTATCGGTTGGCGTCCGCGATGGCCGCGCTCTGCGCGTGCAATCGGCCGGCCATCAGCAGGTCCGTCTGGCCGGCGACGAAGTCGATCGTACGCGCGCGGATAGCCTCGACACCATAAGCTCGGCGTCGTGCGTGTTTTGTCGCTAGACGCCCGGCAAACATGGGAATGCCGAGACCGGCCGTCAGCAGCAGCGTGCCCGCCAGCAAGCCGAAGAGGGGATGCATGAGACCAAGTGCACCGCCCGTTGCGATGGCGGCAATGACCGCGACACCTGCCGGTACGATCACCCGCAGATAGAGCGAATCAAGCGCATCGATGTCGCCGGTCAGGCGAAAAAGCAGCTTCGCGGGACGACGCGCCAGTTCCCTCGCGGCGCCGGCCTGCGCCCAGCCGCGGAAAAGCCGTTCGCGCAGGGCGGCCAAGACGCTGAGCGTGGCGTCATGTGTTGTGAGCCGCTCGCCGTACCGCGCGAATGTGCGGCCGATGGCGAGGAAGCGGATGCTGGCGGAGGGGGCGAACACATCGAAGGTGACAGCTGTCGCCATGGAAAGCCCGGCGATTGCCGTTGCGGTGATGAACCATCCGGAGAGGCCGAGCAACGTGATCCCGGCCGCAACCGTGGTCGCAGACAGCGCAACACCGATGAGCAGGCCGCGCCGTTGTTCGGATATGAACAGCTTGAGGATCGGCTTGAGATACCGGAGGGATGTATTCATTCCGCAGCCTCCCGCGCCGCTTCGGCGCCGATTTCAATCGTGCGGTCCATACGTGCGGCGAGGCGCGGATCGTGTGTTGCGACCACAAGCGTCCGATGTCTCGCTAGAGCAAGCAGGCTGTCGGTGATGTCGTCAGCCGTTGCGGCATCAAGATGGGCCGTCGGTTCGTCGGCAAGCACGATACAGGCATCGGAGCTGGCGGCAGCGCGCGCGATGGCGAGCCTGAGCGCTTCGCCGCCGGAGAGGCCGGTGCCGCCGTCACCGAGCGGGCGGCATGCATAGGTGGAGGCGAGACTACCGAGCTTGGCGACGTCGAGTGCCTCGGCCGCCTGTTGCGGTGATACGCCTGGCCGACCGAGAGCGACATTGTGCGTGATCGTGCCTGCAAAGATGTGCGGCTTCTGACCGATCCAGGCAATCCTGCCTTGCGCGGCCGAGCCGGCAGGCTGCCCACCGATCCTGATCTCGCCGCTTTCGCTAGTGGCCAGCCCCGCAATCAATGCCAGCAGGGTCGACTTGCCCGAGCCGCTGGCGCCGAGAAGGGCGACATGTTCACCTGCGCGGATGTGCAGGTCGAATGCTTCGATCGCTAGCGATGCGCCCTCGCCATAACGGAAGCTGACATTTTCGAGGTGGATGTCGCCATCGCTTAGGCGTGGCGTCGTGCTTTCGGCCAGCGCGAGCGTCATGCCGTCGGCACTCAAGGCATCCAAAGCCTTGATGGCGGCTTCGCCGGAGGCGCGATCGTGCCAGACGGAGGAAAGCTCGCGCAGCGGCTCGAAGAAGGCCGGTGCGAGGAGCAGGACGAACAGGCCGCTTGCCAGATCAAGACCGCTTGTCCAGGAACCGAAGCGGATCTCTCCCAGCAACGAAAAGCCGACGAAGACGGCGACCATTGCGACGCCGAGTGCTGCAAAGAGTTCGAGAACCGCCGACGAGAGGAAGGCGATCTTCAGCACTGCCATCGTCCGGCTCTTCAGCGATTCCGCGTCTGCTCGCAGTTTGTCGGCGGTTCTGTCGACGGCATCGAGCGAGCGGATGGTGGCGAGGCCGCGCAGGCGGTCGAGCAGAAAGCCATTCAGTCCGCCGGTGGCAGCCAACTGCTTCTCGCTGGCCTCTTGCGCGCGCCAGCCGATCAGCGCCATGAAAATCGGGATCAGTGGCATCGCGACCAGTAGAATGAGTGCTGCGACCCAGGAAATCGGAAAGACGCAGCCGAGGATGACCAGTGGCACGCTCGTCGCCTTGAAGCGGGCCGGCTGAAACCGTGACAGGTACGGGACAATCAGCTCCGCCTGTTCACCGATGACGCTTGCAGCTTCACCGGAGGCCGCCCGGGTGCTGTCGAGGGGCGAGCGCTGGGCCAGCGCTGCAATGGCCATCGAGCGTCGCCCGGTCAGTTCCGCCCGCGCCGCGTGAAAAGCCATGCGGCCGCCAGCCGCGTCGAGACAGCTTTTTCCTGTCCCAAGAAGGGCAATGAAGATTGCGGGCCAGAGGACATCAGGGACGCCGCCGCCTTGGGCAATCCGGCCGACTGCCGTGGAAAGGAGCGCAGCCTGCGGGATCCATAGGAGCGTGGCGATGGTTTGGATTGCTGCCGCCGTGTGCAGCCCTGCGACTTTCGGCGCAGAACTTCCCGGCTTTCCGGAAGCCTGCTTCGCAGTTGCGTCGAAGTAAGCACTCCCCATGGCGCTAACTCTTGTTCGCAGGATTGGGCCGGCGGCTGCGGCCGAGCGAAACGACTCGGTCCTTGGCCTCCAACAGCTTCGTCACTTTCGCTCCCAGCGAGAGTAGCGTTGCAAGCCGCTCTGTTTCAAGTTGTTTTACGTCTTCGTACCAGTGCGTTAGCTGTTCGATCAGGCCATGCATCTCGCTCATGCGTTCCTGCGCATGCCGTTCGGCATCACTGGCCGGCCTCTGCATCAGGATTTCCCGCAAGACGGATAGCGTTGGGTCGACCTCACGCTTCTTGCGCTCCTCGGCAAGCGTTCGCAGGATCAGCCAGACATCGTCAGGCGTGGTGAAGAAGTCGCGGCGGTCGTCGGGCTTGTGCTTGAGCAGAACCAGGTTCCAGGCCTGCAGCTCGCGCAGGCTCATCGATACGTTGGAGCGCGAAATGCCGAGCGAATCGGCGATCTCTTCGGCGCAGAGCGCCGAGGGTGAGACGTAGAGCAACGCATAGATCTGGCCGACGGTGCGGTTGATGCCCCAACGCGAACCCATTTCACCGAAGTGCAGAACAAAGGATTGAACAAGCGGCGGAAGGTTCATTTTGATTTCCGTTATATCTGTGATTTCAGAAATTTCTGAAATTACTATAACTGGGTGGGTGGCGGGAACAATCGGCAAGTGGAGACTGCGGCAATTTGGTGTCGCTGTCAGTCATAGGCAGATTCACTTGATGCAATTTGATCTGGATCAAACAGCCAATGAATGTTTCGCCGCGCCCTGATGAAGATATCGATCGAATTTCGAAGCGAAGGCGCGGGTAAAAGGACGGCCTTCCGGCTTTATCGCAAACGTATCGCCGTCGAAGCTTGTAAGGCCGTCGTCGTCGAGAAAATGAGTTCGCATCGCATCATTGCAAGCGCTGTCCGCCGCCCGCCGGAAGCGGGCGCGCAGGTCGGCCAGGGAGAAGGCATGGCGGCACATCAGATTTTCGATCGCCAATGCCGATGCGCGGTCGGAGTCCGACAGTGCGAAGCCGCGCACAACCGGCAGGCGGCCTTCCGAAACCGCGCGGCAGTATTGACCCGTGGCGACGATGTTCTGGATATAGCCTTGAGGGAGCCTGCCAATGGAGGACGCACCCAACCCTATCAAGATGTTGGCAACGTCCGTCGTGTAGCCTTGAAAATTCCGTCGCAGCGCGCCGTCGGCGAGCTTTCGTGCCATGCTGTCGTGCGGCTTGGCGAAGTGATCGATGCCGATCGCTACCAAACCGGCGTCAAGAAGGAGTTCTGTACCGGTCGCAGCCATCTCGAACCGTTCGACGGGGCTCGCGAGCGTTGCGGTGTCGATCCGCGACTGGTGCTTCTTCACCCAGGGAACATGCGCATAGCCGAACATGGCGATGCGGTCGGGTGTCATCGCCAGGCACAGTTCAATGGTGTTGAGCAGCATCTGGCGATCCTGATGCGGCAGACCATAGACGATGTCGAGATTGATTGAGCCGATGCCAAGCTCACGGAGCATTCCCACGACGGCCGCTGTCTGTTCGAAACTCTGCGGACGATTGATGGCGGCCTGCACGATTGGCTCGAAATCCTGCACGCCGACACTCGCCCGAGTCATCCCGAACGATTTCCAGGCGCTTAGCCGCTCGGCGTCGACATGCGTCGGGTCTATTTCGACACTGATCTCACAATCCGGCTGGATATCGAAGTGCCGATCGAGGGTGACGCGCAGTCGTTGCAGGTCGACCGGGCTCACGATCGTCGGCGAGCCGCCGCCGAAGTGGATGGCGCTGACCTTCCTGCGACCGGCGAGGCATTCGGCGACGAGCTCGATTTCGATGTTCAGTGCATCAAGATAGGCTGCAATCGGATCGTAGCGGCGAACTTGTTTGGTGTGACAGCCACAGTAGAAACAGAGCCGGTCGCAGAACGGGATGTGGAGGTACAGCGAGAGCGGACCATCGGTATTTTCGCCGAGCCACTGCCGATAGTGCGTTTCGTCGATACCGTCGTGAAAATACGGGGCAGTTGGATAGCTGGTGTAACGCGGCACGGGAGCTGCGTAGCGGGCGATGAGATCGGCATTCATGACTGGTCCTTTTCGACAACAAGTAGCGGCGTGCCGATGCCAGTGCTTTGATCTCGATCAAGAAAAGACTGTTCTCTTCGCGTTGCGGTAGTCTATGCTCCGCGAGGAGCCAATTGATGCGCAGAGACATACATAATTCAAATATACCAGTACGTTGCCTCAGCTGCGAGGTGCGTCACAAGGGCATGTGCGGCGCGCTGAGCGAAGACGAGCTGGTTGCGCTTTCGGCCCACACGCGGCTGGTCAACCACGAAGCCGGTGACGAACTGGCGGGTGAGAAGATGCCGGCCGAATCCTATGCCACGGTCATTCGCGGCGTCGTGAAGCTGACGAAAACCCTCGAAGACGGACGCCAGCAAATCGTCGGCCTGCAGTTCGCTCCCGATTTTATCGGGCGGCTAAATGCGGTCGAGAATGCGGTCTCGGCCGAGGCTGCCTCCGATGTCAATCTGTGTCGGGTGCCTAAGGCGGCGCTGGAACGCATCGTCAAGACCAACCCGACGCTCGCCGGCCGACTGATGACACAGACGTTGCGTGAGCTGGACGAGGCGCGCGATTGGATGCTGACGCTCGGGCGGAAGACCGCCGCCGAAAAGGTCGCAAGTTTCCTTATGCTGATCGCCACTCATCTCGACCCCGAGGCGCAAGGCGACAGTCGCCGCTTCGATCTGCCGTTGTCGCGCGCCGACATCGCCGACTTTCTCGGGCTGACGATCGAAACGGTGTCGCGCCAGATGTCGCGGCTCAAGGCTGACGGCATAATCTTGATCGTTGCCAACCGGCATATCGAGATACCGCGCCTTTCGAGGTTGAAGGCTTGCTGCGGCTCCTGACGGAACGCGTCGGGTAGGAAATCCAATGCGTGTTGCCCAGCACATCGATTCTGTGCAGGAGTGCAGATCCCTGTCGCGCCTCTACCACCTGGGAGCATTCATGCCCGCCGCCCAAGCCAATCCGCTCGTTGCCCGACTGTCGCCACCGCCGATCCCTTCCGTTCTTGCCTGGGCTCGCGAATACCGCGGTGGAAAGGGGCCGCTGGTCGATCTTTCTCAGGCTGTGCCGGGCTACCCCGCCCATCCCGAGATGCTGCGGCTGCTCGGAGAAGCGGCTGCGTCGCCGAAGACAACCGGTTACGGGCCGATCGAAGGCGAGGGCGTTTTGCGCGACGCCTATGCGCGGCATATGTCTTCGGTTTACGATGCATCGGTCTCATCCGATAATATTCACATCACCGCAGGCTGCAATCAGGCCTTTATGTCTGCGGCGATTGCACTTGCCGGTGCCGGCGATACGGTTGCCCTGACCAATCCCTTCTACTTCAATCAGGAAACGACGCTTGCGATGCTCGGCATCAAGCGCGTGCTGGTCGAGTGCGACGCCGAGCACGGCTTTCTGCCGAAGCTGCAATCCGCCGAGAAGGCTTTGGCGGGCGGTGCAAAAGTCCTTGCGATCGTCACGCCGAACAATCCGACGGGGGCCATCTATCCGCCGGCGTTGCTGCTTGACCTTTTCCTGCTTTGCCAGAGACATGGGGCATGGCTGATCGTCGATGAAACCTACCGCGACTTTCTGCCTGATGCCCACGGGGCGCCACACCCACTGCTGACAATCCCGGGCTGGGACGAGACGCTGGTCCTGCTTTACAGCTTTTCGAAGTCCTTCTGTATTCCCGGGCACCGCCTCGGAGCGATCACCGCCGGTGCGAACGTCATCGCCGAGATCACCAAGGTGATGGACAACATGCAAATCTGCGCTCCGCGGGCGGCACAGGTTGCTGCAGCCCAGGCGATGCCGCTCCTTTCGGACTGGCGCGCCGGCAACCGCGTCGAGATCGCGCGGCGCGCGAATGCCCTGCGAATCGTCATGGCGCAACTGCCCGGCTGGGAGATCGGCGCGCTTGGCGCCTATTTCGCGTTTATCCGGCATCCGTTCGAAGGCCTGAGCTCGTCAGCCGTCGCGGAACGCCTGGCCAAGGAAGCCGGTGTCGTTTGCCTGCCCGGAAGCTATTTCGGGGAGGGGCAGGAGCATTACCTCCGATTGGCGTTCGCGAACGCCGACGCGGCATCGATCGGGCTGCTAGCGGATCGGTTGGCTTAACGCTGCTCCGCAACGACAAAGGCCCTCCGAGGCGGGCCTTTGGTGGTGCAGATTTTTGATGAGTTATACGACGATTGTCAGCGGCGGTGTACGCTTGTCTGCCGGGGTTTCTTGTTCAGAGGCAGCCAGGAGATTGACCTCCCGCCGCTCCTTCTCCGAGACGATCGCAAGGTCGATGACCTTCTGCAGGTTTGCGGCGTGGCGGAAGGTCGGGTCGTCCTGCTTTCCGGTTCTGACCGCTTCGGCAAAGCGCTGGTAGTTTGTCAGTACCTCCGGGACCTCGATATCCCGCCAGACGGCGTTCTCGATGTCGTCACCGAGGCAGCCTCGCAGTTCGGAACCGTCCGGGCGATGGGTTACCTCCAGGCTGCCCTTTTCGCCGTAGATGCGAAGCTTCAGTTCGTTGAGGTGGCCGGTAGCCCAACGCGTTGCGTGGATGACGCCAAGCGCCCCGTTGGTGAAATCGACCGACATGGTGAAGCTGTCGTTGGCGTCGAGCAGGTATTCGCCGATCTGGCCGCCAGGTGCCTTGTTGAAGGTCTTCAGGCGAGCGAAGACGTGGTCGATATCGGTCGCTGCGCCATAGGCAGCGAAATCGAGGATGTGGATGCCGACATCACCGAGCACGCCGTTCGAACCGTGACCAGTCGACAAACGCCAAAGCCAGCGAGATTCCGTGCGCCAATCACCCCAGGCGCGAGATACCAGCCAGCTCTGGAGGTATGAGGCCTCGACGTGACGGATCGTGCCCAGTTCGCCGGCCAGCACCATTTCGCGCGCTCGCTGCAGCGGTGCGACGTTGCGATAGGTGAGGTTGACCATGTTGATGACACCAGCAGCTTCCGCGGCCTCCGTCATCTCCAGCGCTCCGGCATAGTGCTCCGCCAGAGGTTTTTCGCAGAACACATGCTTGCCAGCGGCAATCAGCGCCAGGCTGGTCGGGTGGTGGATGCGGTCGGGGGTTACGTTGGTAGCGCTGTCGAAATCCCCCCAGGCGATCGCTTCGTCCAGCGAGCGGAACCGCTTTTCGATGCTGAAATGATCGGCGAATTCGTCGAGCCGGGCCTGATCCGTGTCGACGGCGCCGACGACCTCGACACCATCGATGGCGAGGAAATTGGAAACCTGGTTTTTGGCCATAACGCCTGTGCCAAGAACGAGTAGACGCATCGCTATTCTCCTCAGCGGTAACCGGCTTCGCCGGCCTGGTGCAATCTCGGACCACGCTCGACGATCGGCTCGTGGGCCTCCTCGACCGGAACGTTCGGGGCATCTGTGATGCTTTTCAGGTCGCCCTGCGGGTTGTACGCCCATTTCACGCCGTTGGTGAGTACCTTCTGGACGTTGGCGTCATGATAGGTCGGATAGGTCTCGTGGCCGGGGCGGAAGTAGAAGATGTTGCCGGCGCCGCGGCGCCAGGTCAGGCCTGAGCGGAACACTTCGCCGCCCTGGAACCAGGAGATGAAGACCGTCTCCAGCGGTTCCGGCACGGAGAACTGTTCGCCATACATCTCTTCGTTTTCCAAAACAAAATTCTCGCCGATACCGGCGGCGATCGGGTGGCGCTGGTTGATTGTCCACAAACGCTCGCGTTCGCCGGCCTCGCGCCATTTAAGCGCGCAGGGGGTGCCCATCAGCCGCTTGAAGATCTTCGAGAAGTGGCCGGAATGGAGCACGAGCAGGCCCATGCCCTCCCAGACCCGCTTGGCGACGCGCTCGACGACTTCATCGGATACGGCGCCGTGGTCCTTGTGGCCCCACCACGTCAGGACATCGGTCTCGGCAAGGCGGGCTTCGGCGAGGCCATGCTCCGGTTCCTGTAGCGTCGCGGTCGTGGCGCTGATCGCTGGGTCGGTGTTAAGCGCATTGGCGATGGTTGTGTGCATGCCTTCGGGATAGATGCCCCGAACGATGTCATTGGTGGTCTCGTGGATGTTTTCACCCCAGACAATCGTGCGAATAGCCAAGTCAATACTCCTTCGTTCGAATGGTGGACGGGACCGATGGGAAAGCGGTCAGCCCTTGGTTGGTCGATGTGCCGGGCTGCGCTTGCGCCCTTGTGGATACTATCGAGTTGAATCTGTGCAATCTCCTGCTTTCTTCAACCGTAGGCGCGCCGTCGGCGGTGCGCCAATCGGAGCCGGGAAAGAACCGTCACCTGTCGTTGAGCATGTGAGCGTCCTACTTTCGAGCGCCTCCGGATCTGGTGAAACCGTAAGGGAGCCCCGACCTGAGCGACCCACGTTGTCTGCGGTATTGCTGGCATGGCTGAGCGACTGGTTACGGAAGATATCGATATTCTCGTCATTCCGATGGCGGACCCTGAGCACGAAAATAAAATACAGCCTGATCGACGGCTCGTGGAAAGCCAGCGCTTCGATTCAAACGTGGTGCATCTGCAACAGCCCAGCTAGCAGCGGATTGCGTGCCGCACAAGTTGCGCAGCCACGGGATTCAGCCTGGCTCGCAGCTGATTTTCGTCCTGTATTGCGTTGATGTCTGAAGCAGCGGCACCCGCCGACACCCGACAGTGGCCTTGCACCACCGGATGCGGGGCCTGGTAGAATATCGCGCGTTTCCGCCAAACCTTGGAAAGAAGATCTCCATGGGGTCGGCATTTCAGCCGTCGGTTGGTTGAGCGAACTGGGTGCGGCCGTCATAGTTGAGGCAGTTGCTCATACTGTCGGTTAGTCCTCCCGGTCGATGGTGCAGCTGTTCCCCTCTGGAGGTTTCGACCTTTATGACTCGGCCACCGTTCAGAGCGGTGGCTATTTTTTTGGGATTTGGCTTAGGGGACGGTCAGAGCAAGGCGGCAAGACCACATGCTTTGATCGGATGTGAGGGGTGAAATCGGCATTATTTCGGTGACTTACGGAACTTTTCCGGCTTTGAGCAGTTGATTCGGCTGTTTAGGAACATCGGCAGGGTCGCAATGCCTCACGTGCGGAAAGTGGACAGCAAGAGCAGCGCCATGGATGCGCGCGACCGGCTGATCGTCGCACTCTATGCGCAGCTGAAGGCCGAGCGGAATACGCGGGAAACCCTGGAGTGGATGATCCGAAACGGCGCGATTTCCAAGGAGGTGCTGGAGGCTATTGCCGCCGATCCTGTCCCGGTGGTTGCCAGCGACGATATCGCATCCGTGGAAAAGATCATTGCAATAGGTGAACGACGCGGGCGCGGGCAGCGCGCCAAAAGCTGAGAGGGGATTATCATGGCGGCTCGGGCAAGCTGGAAGGGCCATCTGAAGGTGGGCGATCTTGTTTGCGCGGTGGGGTTATACACGGCGGTCTCAGCGTCCGATCGCATCTCCTTCAACATCATTAACCGCAAGACCGGTCACCGTGTCGAACGCCAGTTCGTTGACAGCGAGACCGGCAAGCCTGTTGAACGCGACGATCAGGTGAAGGGATATCGTCTGGAAAACGGTGATTATATCATGATCGAGGGTGATGAGCTCGCGGGGCTCGTGCCCGACAGCGACAAGGTTCTGAGCGTGCAGAACTTTGTTCCCTATGACGAAATCAACAAGCTCTATTTCGACAAGCCCTACTATCTCGCGCCTGTAAGCGACGACGACGAGGAAGCGCTTGTTCTCATTACCCGGGCGATGCGCGAACGCAAGGTTGCGGCCATCGCCGAGGCGGTGCTTTTCCGCCGGAACAGGACGGTGCTGATCCGACCACAGCACGACTACGTCGTGGCAACGACGCTGAGCTTCGACTACGAGGTTCGCAATGCAGAGTCCGTCTTCAAGGATATTCCGGAGATGAAGTTCGACAAGGAAATGCTTGAACTGGCCGGCCATATCATCGGTACCAAGAAGGGTTTCTTCAATCCACAGGAGTACGAGGATCGATATGAAGCGGCGCTGGCCGAGCTGGTGAAGGCGAAGATAGAGGGCAGGGAACTGCCCAAGAGAAAGCCAAAGCCGGAAGGTAAGGTCATAGACCTGATGGAGGCACTACGTCAAAGTGCGAAGGCCAGCGCAAAGGCGCCCTCCGGCAAGGTGCGCCGGCGCGCCGACAACGGACAGACTAAGGCGAGCTGACAATGGCTCTCGAAACCTATCAGGCGAAGCGGAATTTCAAGATCACGCCCGAGCCTCGCGGCGCTCGGCGCGGCGCCAAGGAGGCAGGCAGCAATGCTCTCACATTCGTCATTCAGAAGCATGATGCCACACGGCTTCACTACGACTTCAGGCTGGAACTGGACGGGGTACTGAAAAGCTGGGCAGTGACGCGCGGACCAAGCCTCAATCCCGACGACAAGAGACTTGCCGTGCACGTAGAGGATCATCCGCTCGCCTACGGAGATTTCGAAGGCATCATCCCGAAGGGGCAATATGGTGGCGGCACGGTGATCGTGTGGGATCGCGGTACATGGACGCCGCATGGAGATGCGCACAAGGCCTATAAGAAAGGCCACATGGAGTTCGACCTGGATGGCGAAAAGCTGAAAGGGCGATGGCATCTTGTGCGGATGCACGGCAAACCCGATGAGAAGCAGGAGAACTGGCTGCTGATCAAGGCCGAGGACGAGGAGGTGCAACGCAAGGGTGACATTCTCAAGCAGCGCCCGGAATCGGCCAAGACCGGACGCAAGATCGCGGAGGTAGCCAGGCACCCTGACGCAACATGGAACTCCAGACCAAAAGGCAACGCCAAGGTCGCCACGCAGGCTGAATCACGTGCGCCCAAACCGGCTCGCCACGATTGGCCAAAGGGTGCAGAGAAGGCGGCGCTGCACGAATTCATCGAGCCTGCGCTCGCCAAACTCAAGCCCAAGCCTCCTGCCAGCGAGGGCTGGATTCACGAAATCAAGTTCGATGGCTACAGGCTGCAGGTTCGCATAACGGGCGGCAAGGTCACGATGCTGACGCGTAGCGGGCTGGATTGGACGGAAAAGTTCGGCAAGGAGATTGCCAATGCATTTTCCACGCTGCCTGTCCGGTCTGCTGTGATCGATGGCGAACTCGCAGTCGAGCGCGAAACCGGCGCCTCGGATTTCTCGTCGCTTCAGAGCGATTTGAGCGAAGGACGCGACGATCGTTTTGTCTTCTACGCCTTCGACCTGCTCTATCTCGACGGATACGATCTGAGGAAGGCGGCATTGGTCGAGCGCAAACGCCTCTTGCAGAACGTGCTTGCCGACGCGGCGCAAAAGCTTCGCTACAGCGTTCACTTCGCGGAGAATGGTGGCGTGGTGCTGAGTCATGCCTGCCATCTTGGTCTTGAAGGTGTGATCTCAAAGCGGGCAGACAGCGAGTATGCTTCGGGCCGCAGCGGCGACTGGATCAAGTCCAAATGCTCCAAGCGGCAGGAGTTCGTAGTTGGTGGTTATGTACCTTCCACATCGATGAAAAACGCCATCGGATCGCTTGCCATGGGCTACTACAGCGAAGGCAAGCTGAAACATATCGGCCGAGTGGGGACCGGTTACACGGCGGCCACCGCCGAGATGCTCTACAAACGCTTGTCGGAGATCGAACAGAAGGCGAGCCCCTTTGGCGACGCTCTGACGGCGGAAGCGCGTCGCGGTCTTGTCTACGTCAAGCCGGAGCTTGTAGCGGAGGTTGAGTTTCAGGCATGGTCCGGTGACGGAAATTTGCGCCACGCGGCCTTTCGCGGGCTGCGCGAGGACAAGGCGGCAGGGGATGTTATGCGAGAGACGCAAGAAGAGAGTGCAAGGGATTTGCCTCAATCCGACATTGTGCTCACCCATCCGGACCGCATCTATTGGCCCGATGAGGGTGTCACCAAGCAGGGACTTGCCGGCTACTACGCCCAGGTCTGGCGTTTCATGGAGCCTTATGTCGTCAACCGCCCCCTGGCACTCCTAAGGTGCCCGGATGGCATTGCGGGAAGCCAGCGTTTCTTCCAGAAGCACGCGTGGAAAGGCATGAATGCGCACATCGAGCAGATCACCGATCCGAAAGACCGGGGTGGCGAGAAACTGCTGAGGATTGCCGATTTCGACGGCATGATAGCCCTCGTTCAATCGGCCGTGTTGGAAATCCATCCCTGGGGTGCGACGACTGGCAACTGGGAAAAGCCGGACATGATCACCATGGATCTCGATCCGGCCGAGGATGTTTCCTGGGCCGATGTGATCGTTGCCGCGCAGGAACTGAAAGTGCGGCTAGCAACTGCCGGCCTTGCTGCTTTCGTCAAGACCTCGGGTGGCAAGGGCCTGCATGTGGTGGCGCCCTTGAAGCCGAAGGCAGGATGGGTCGACGTCAAGGCCTTTTCCAAGGCTCTTGCAGACGGCATGTCGCGCGATTATCCCGACCGATACCTCGCAACGGCGACAAAGGCGAAACGCAACGGCAAGATCTTCATTGACTATCTGCGCAATGGGCGCGGCAACACGGCAGTTGCGGCTTACTCGACGCGCGCGCGTCCGGGGGCAGCGGTATCGATGCCACTGGCATGGAGCGAACTGACCGATGACATTGGTCCCGCCTATTTCACTGTAGACAATGCACCAGCTCGGCTCGAGAGCCTGGCAAAAGACCCATGGGAAGCGTTTTTTGCGTCGGCGGTGCCGCTGGAGAAGCTCAAGTAAGGCTGCTCGCTTCTCGCTTTCGGCTCAATGCGCTTTCGGACGGCCGGGGTCCTTGGCGATGCTCTTTTTCAAGGCATCCATGATGTTGACGACGTTCCCCGTGGGCTTGGCCGTTTGACGCTTCGGGGCGGGCGCCTTCGGCATGCTCTTCTGCCTTGCGCGGATCATTGCCTTCAGGCGCTTCTGGATCGGATCCTGCACCATCGACGGCTTCCAGTCCTCCGTCTTATCGCTGACGAGTTTGCTCATGAGGGAGAGCACCTTGGCGTCGATGCTGTTTTCCGTATCGAGCGAGGAGGCCGGCTGGCGGAGCTCGTCGCCGAAATGAAGCGTCCAAAGGATGATTCCTTTCCCTTGTGGCTCGAGCAGCACTGCACGTTCCCGCCGGTAGAGCACGAGGCGGGCAATTCCGACCACATCGCTGGCCTTCATCGATTCGCGGATGACGCAGAACGCCTCCATGCCCACCTTGTCTTCGGGCACCAGAAAGTGAGGCTTGTCGTACCAGATCCAGTCTATCGACCCGCGTGGCACGAAAGTGTCGATATCGATCGTACGCGTGCTTTCAAGGCCGACGTCCTGAAGTTCCTTGTCCTCGAGAACGACATACTCGTCTTCACTACGCGGATATCCCTTGGCCTGGTCCTTATCGGAGATCGGTTTGTGGGTGACGCTGTCAACGTAGCGGCTCTCGACCCGGTTCCGAGTCTTGCGGTTGAGGACGTGAAAGCGGATCTGATTGCTGTCGGTCGTTGCCGGTGTCAGTGAAACGGCTGCCGTTACGAGCGACAGCTTAAGGTATCCCTTCCAATAGGTTTGCCTTGCCATATTTCCCCTGACGCGCCCGCGCCATCTCCCAAGCCGTAGTCCGGCGATTTGCCAGTAACGGATGATTTCGATTTTGGTTCCGAAGTGGCGCCGCCAACACTGCGAGAATCTCTGTTGTGGTCAGAGGCTCACACGCTGCGTCTGTCTCAGCCAACGCAGCACCGCAATCTCGTCGGGTTCCATAAAGCGTTGCAACCGTGCGCTGCGGCTCGAACGCATCGTTGGAAGCCTCGCCAATTCGCCGCTCTGGAAATCCTCGAATACCTTGGGATGGATGTATGACGATTTGCAGACTGCACGCGTATTGACGAGACGGGCCGCTACGCCATCGACCACCTGGTTGATTTGCAATGTGCGCCCGCGGGAGGTTTCGTGCGGCTCGAGTACGGAAAGCGCCGTTGCCGCCATGTGCGTTGCGCCCCACGTGCGAAATTGCCGAGAGCTGAAATCGGCGCGGGCAGCCTCGCGAATGTAGGCATTGACGTCCTGCGAGCGAACCGGATGCGCTATCCCTTCCTCGTCGATGTATTGAAAAAGCTGTTGGCCTGGCAGTTCCTGGAGCATCCGTACGGCCCGCGTTATGCGCCTGTCATAGTGGCTCAGGCGCCATTCCTTGCCGGATTTTCCCGTGAAGCGGAAATGAAGGCTCGAACCGGTGATCTTGACGTGACGACTGCGTAGCGTCGTCAGGCCGTAGGACTTGTTCTCGGCGGCATAACTTGCATTGCCAACACGGATGTAAAGGTTGTCCAGCAGCCAGACGACGGTTGCAAGTGCCTTGTCCATCCCCGGCGACCGAAGTTTGAGATCCATGTCGACCTTCTCGCGAATGGCGGGCAAGGCTGAGCCGAACTCCGCCAATTTGCCGAACTTTTCCTTTCCACGTTCGGCGGTCCAAGCGGGATGGTAGCGGTACTGCTTGCGACCGCGAGCGTCGCGGCCGATCGCCTGCAAATGCGAGTTGGGATCAGCCGAGATCAGCACTTCGGTGTAAGCTGGAGGGATGGCGAGAGCGGCAATCCGATCGAGTTCGCCTGCTTCGCTGACGCGCTTGCCATCGACATCAAAGTAAAGGAAGCCGCTCTTTCCGGCCCGTCTGAGAATGCCATTCTCCAGGCTGGAAACGAACACCAAATCTGTCCCTGCCGGCTCTTCTGCGAGCGCCGGGAATGGCAGCTTGGTCCGATACTTCTTTTTGTAAGATGCGTTCTGATCCACAGTGCGAGGGAAACGCCAGATCGCAAGGTCGGTTCCATCGACCACACCGGGTTGAAACCAAGGCGTCGGCCTGGGACCGGGTCTTGGACATGTGCGAGGAGCTGTTCGAAGTCACCTTGCTGATGCGCAATTTCCTTGGGCAAGCGAGGTGAGTCGAGTCGGTCCAAGACCCGCAGACTTTGGCTGCGCTTTCACAAAACTGACATCCACGCGACATCGTAGGTTCACGCAGAACCGCTAATGAGCCCCGAACTAAACGACGGGGGACCGGATGCGTCTGGAAGCACTCACACGAAAATTCAACCGCCGAACAGCCGTCGACTCCGTAACCCTCGACATTCCTCAGGGCCAGATGGTCGGCATCATCGGCCGCTCCGGTGCCGGCAAGTCGACCCTCCTTCGCATGATCAACCGGCTTCAGGAGCCGAGCTCCGGCTCGATCCATTTTGCCGGTGTCGAGGTTTCCGGCCTGCGTGGCCGGGCGCTGCGCAATTGGCAGCGCGACTGCGCCATGATCTTCCAGCAGTTCAACCTCGTTCCGCGCCTCGACGTGCTGACCAACGTCATGCTCGGCCGCCTCAACCATCGATCGACGACGATGAGCCTGCTCGGCATTTTCACCCGCGAAGAGCGCACACATGCGATCGCGGCCCTCGAGCGTCTCGGCATCGAACAGACGGCGCTGCAGATGGCCGGCACGCTGTCGGGTGGCCAGCAGCAGCGTGTGGCCATAGCCCGCGCACTGATGCAGAACCCGAAGATAGTTCTCGCCGACGAGCCGATCGCCTCACTCGACCCGCTGAACGCCAAGATCGTCATGGACGCCCTGCGCGACATCAACGAACGCGAAGGCATCACGGTCATCACCAATCTTCATACGCTCGATACGGCGCGCAGCTATTGCGAACGCATCGTCGGCATGGCTGGTGGCCGCGTTGTGTTCGATGGCAAGCCTTCCGAACTGACGGCCGACGCCGTCAAGCAGATCTATGGCACCGACAAGGACGGCGCCGGTATCGACGAGGCGATGACCTCGACCTCAATCAACATTCCTGCGGCTGTCGCCGCCAATCAATCCGCCGGCTTGCAACCGCTGGCGTTGGCCGGTCTCTGAGAGGGGCGGCCTCGATCGTAAGCCCGCGTTATGGGCACACTTCTTCTTAACCAGAGATCGCCGGAAACACCGGTCAATCAGGAGAGTACCATGTTGAAGAAAGCACTCTTTGCCGCGACGGCGCTGTTTGCGCTGGCTGGCGTTTCGCATGCGGCAGACCTCAAGGAATTCCGCGTTGGCATCCTCGGCGGCGAGAACGAAACCGACCGCCTGCGCAATTACGCTTGCCTGGCCGACCACCTGAAGACCGAATTCGGCTTCGAAAAGGTTTCGCTCTTCCCGGCTGCTGACTACGACGGCGTTATCCAGGGTCTGCTCGGCGGCACGCTCGACTTCGCGGAACTCGGCGCTTCCGGCTACGCTGCCATCGCCATCAAGGACGAAAAGGCCGTCACCCCGATCCTGACGACCGTCCAGAAGGACGGCTCGACCGGTTACCACTCGATCGGTCTCGCTCTGAAGTCCTCGGGCATCAAGGACATCAAGGACGCCAAGGGCAAGAAGCTCGGCTACGCCGATCCGGACAGCACCTCGGGTTACCTCATTCCGCTGACGCAGATCCCGAAGGACACTGGCATGCCGAATGACCATTACTTCGCTTCCACGCAGTTCAACGGCGGCCACGAGAACAACCTGCTCGCAGCCTACGACGGCAAGGTCGACATCGCTGTCGACGACTCCTCCGGCATCGGCGATTTCAAGGACGGCTTCACCTCCGGCACCTTCCGCAAGGCTGTCGACAAGGGCACCGTAGACCCGAACAAGCTGGTTGAAGTCTGGCGCTCGCCGCTGATCCCGAACGGCCCGCTCGTCGTTCGCAACGAACTCGGCTCTGATTGGCAGGCCAAGCTTAGTGACTTCTTCATGAAGCTGCCTGAGACCGATGCCAAGTGCTTCGCAGCCATCGAAGGCGGCGACTACAAGGGCTACACCAAGGTGCAGGCCGATTTCTACAACGCCATCATCGACGCTCGCAAGGCTGCCATCGGCGGTTGATCGATCCTGATAGTTGAGGGGCGGCCGCAAGGCCGCCCCTTTTCCTGCGAAGAAAGCGGACACCGTTCATGACTTTTGCCGATCCAAACGCCCACGCGCCCGCTGCGCCGCAAAGCGCCCGTGAAATCGGCGACGCCTGGGACAAGATGGTGGCACGTCGCCGCCTTTATACCGGCCTCGGCATGGCGATCCTGCTGGCAGCCTTCGTCGCCTCCGTGCGCTTTGCCGACGAAAGCAATGCCGGCCATTTCTTCGACCGGCTGCCGCATCTCTTCGACTTTCTGAGCTGGCTCATTCCAAAGGATTGGAACGATGTCTGGCGGGCGCTGTTCGATATCGCAAGCCCGATCCAGAAGACCGGCGAGGAGTATAATTTCGCTCAGGGGCGCGTCTACGTCTGGGGCGGCTTCTACATCCCCGAGTACTTCGAGTTGATGATCATCACCATCAACGTCGCGCTCGTTTCCACCCTGATCGGCTTCATCTTTGCAGTGCCGCTGAGCTTCCTCGTGGCCCGAAATCTGGCGCCGTCCAATCCGCTGCGCATCGTCGCCAAGCGGCTCACCGAATTCCTGCGCGCCTTTCCCGAGATCGTCATTGCCGGCCTGTTTTCAGCCATTCTGTCGATTGGTCCGGTCGCCGCGATCATTGCCGTCAGCCTGCATACCATCGGTGCGCTCGGCAAACTCTTCTACGAAGTTGTCGAAAACATCGACATGAAACCGGATGAAGGCATGAAGGCTGTCGGCGCCAGCTGGTCGGAGCGTGTCCGCTTCGCCGCCCTGCCGCAGGTCATGCCGAATTTCGTCTCCTACGCGCTGCTGCGCCTCGAGATCAATGTCCGCGCCTCCACCATCATCGGTGCCGTCGGTGGCGGCGGTATCGGCGAGGAGCTGAAGCTCTCCATCTCGCGTGGTTTCGGCGCCAAGACGATGGCGCTCGTTCTCCTGCTTTTCATCACCATCGTTGCGGTCGACCAGTTCTCCGCATGGCTGCGCCGCCGCCTCGTCGGCGAGCATGCCTTCCTTTTGCAGCATTGAGGTCCGCCATGACGGTGATCGACGCCAACCGGATGCACGAGATCGAGCAACGGTACCCGGAATATTTCAAACGGTCCTTCAAGCAGCGCTTCGGCGGCCTGATGATCGCGATCGCCACGCTTGTCTATGCGCTTTACGCAACCTGGTTCTTCGATCTGCCGAAGCTGCTGGCCGATGCCCATTGGGAGCGCGTCGGGCTCTATCTCAGCCAGTGGGTGAGCTACGACGTGCAGCCGGAGTTCCGCATCGGAGATACCGGCATCACCGTCAAGTATCCGCGCTTCTCGCCGCTTGGCGACAACCCGCATCCCGACTGGGTGATCAACAATCCGGATGGCAGCGTCACCGTTTCCATCAGCGGCACACATCGCGCCGTCACCGTTTCTAAAACGGAAACGATCGTTACCGCCCATGGCATGAGCGTACCGGTGGAAGTCTCGAGCGGCGCTCCGAAAGTCGTCGGCCCGGTCCCCGCCTGGATGACCGTCTATGACGACAACGTGCTCGCCGATCTCGGTTTTGCCGGCGACGTCAGCATCTCGGTCGATCGCGTCAAGGTCCGCAAACGCTTCCTCGGTTGGGCGAATTTCGTTTTCGACACGCAGTCGCCCTTCTTCGACAAGTCGGCGAGCGAGGTTATCAGCCTGATCGTTTCGGGACCGGAGCTGAAGCCCGGCCAGTCCAATCTGTCGCTTGCCTTCGACAACATCTGGCACAACAGCGCCTGGCAGCATGGCGACGTCTGGACCAAGCTGTTCCAGACCATCGTCATGGCATTCCTCGGTACGCTTCTTGGTGCGCTTGTGGCCTTTCCTCTGGCCTTCTTCGCCGCCCGCAACATCACACCAAACCGTCTTGTCAACCAGGTGCTGAAGCGCTTCTTTGACTTCCTGCGTTCGGTCGACATGCTGATCTGGGCGCTCTTCCTGACCCGCGCCTTCGGCCCAGGCCCCCTGGCCGGCTCCGGCGCGATCTTCCTCACGGAAACCGGCACGCTCGGCAAGCTCTATTCCGAAGGTCTGGAAAACGTCGACAACAAGCCGCGCGAAGGTATCAGGTCGACCGGGGCCGCCACCGTGCTCACCCATCGCTATGGCATCATCCCGCAGATCGTCCCTGTCTTCGTCAGCCAGACGCTTTACCAGTGGGAATCCAACGTCCGGGGCGCCACCATCATCGGCGCAGTCGGCGCCGGCGGTATCGGTCTCAAGCTGTGGGAAGCGATGCGCACCAACGCCAACTGGGAAAACGTCGCCTACATGGTGCTGCTGATCCTTCTGGTCGTTTACATCTTCGACACGGCATCAAACGCGCTTCGCTCCCGCCTCATGGGGACTAACCGCCGCGGCAGCTAGCCCGTGGGAGTTTGACGCTGGCTCATCGGACGCCAGCGCCTTCGGCTGACCTGATTGTTCTCGCGAGTCGTCCTCGCCGCGCAGGCGCCAGTTGCCGTACGGGGCGAGCCAAAACGCCTCGGAATGACGAAACAGACCACCGCATGCTCCAAGTAGAACAAGCAGCGGGTGAGGGAGGGGCGTGGACGATATTTCTTGGTGGGTGAGCTGGCGGGTCAGCCCCGCCAAGGCCCGCAACGTTCCGCGAGCCGGACCGGAGGTGGGGGATGGACTGGTCGACGCGCGCCCTAGAAGTCGCCGAGCGCGTAGCCGGCACCGCGCACCGTTCGAATGACACTGTCCGTCTTTCCGAAGCTTATGCCCTTGCGAAGCCGCCCTATGTGGACGTCGACCGCCCGTTCGTCGACGCTGGCCTCGTCGCCCCAAAGCGACATACGAAGCTCCGCCCGGGAGTAAACTCGGCCAGGAGACTTCATGAGGAATTCGAGCAGTCGGAACTCGGTAGGGCCTAGCTTCATTTCCTTCTTCTGTCGGTGCACTCGCCGCGCATTCTTGTCGAGAACGAGGTCACCGACCTTGAGGGTGGTGTCCAGAAGAGCGGGATTGAGGCGGCGGAGCAGGTTCTTCAGCCGGATCAGCAGCTCCACTGGCGACACGTCCTTCATCAGACAGTCATCGGCGCCCGCCGACAGGACCGCAAGGCGGTCCTGTTCGAAGGAGGAGCCAAGCAGCACCACGACGGGCAGGCGTAGAGTTGCAGGGGTCGTCCGGAACTCCCTGCAGACCTCGATCGCGGCCGAACCCGGAGCGCGAGCCCCGAAGACGACGGCGTCCGGAAGTCGGGCAACGGCACTCCTCACAAGGGCCTCGCCCGGACGCATCGGTTCGACCGCGTAGCCCTCGGTCTCCAGCGCGCGCTGAAGCGTGACCGACAGTTCCTCGTTCTCTTCGGCAAGCAGTATCCTGAGCGACAATCGCGTGTCCCTTTAGGCTTCCATTGAGTATCCGGCGCCGCGAACGGTGCGAATGACATCTTGCATATTGGAGAAGTTGAGCGCCTTGCGCAGACGGCCGACATGGACGTCGACAGTGCGTTCGTCGACATAGATGTCGTGACCCCAGACACCATCGAGCAGCTGTGAGCGCGAGAAGACGCGGCCGGGCGATGCCATCAGGAATTCCAGAAGTCGGAATTCGGTTGGGCCGAGGCGGACTTCGCGGCTCTTGCGGTGAACGCGATGCGTTTCGCGGTCGAGTTCGATATCGCCGCATTTCAGCAGCGACGACAGAACCTCAGGCTTGGCACGGCGCAGCATCGCCTTGACGCGCGCGACAAGCTCCGGCGTCGAGAATGGCTTGACGACATAATCGTCAGCGCCGGTCGACAGGCCGCGAACGCGTTCGCTTTCCTCGCCGCGGGCCGTCAGCATGATGATCGGCAGCCGCTCGGTTTCCGGTCGCATGCGCAGACGACGGCAGAGCTCGATGCCTGACACACCCGGCAGCATCCAATCGAGGATGAGCAGATCGGGGGTGCGCTCCTGAAGCCGGATCTCGGCTTCGTCGCCACGCAGGATGGTGTCAACTTCGAAGCCCTCGGCCTCGAGGTTATAGCGAAGAAGTACGCTCAGTGCTTCTTCGTCTTCAACGACTGCAACTCTTGGGATCATTCGTCTTGGTCTCCTGGGGGCACGGGTCCGGAGCGCTTATTCCGTGACAGCGCCGACGGTGTTGGCGGTGTCGTCCTTCGGACGCTCGCCTTCCGGCTGGGCACCGGTCGCCATATAGTAGATGGTCTCGGCAATGTTGGTGGCGTGGTCGCCGATGCGCTCGATGTTCTTGGCGCAGAAGAGCAGATGCGTGCAGCTGGTGATGTTGCGCGGATCTTCCATCATGTAGGTCAGCATCTCGCGAAATAGCGAGGTATACATCGCGTCGATTTCCTCGTCGCGTTCGCGGATCGACTTGGCGCGGTCCGCGGCGCGGCTGGTGTAGACGTCGAGCACTTCCTTGAGCTGGACGAGCGCCAGTTCGGAGAGATGCTCGAGGCCGCGAGCGAGCTTGCGTGGAACGCCGGTGCTCTGCACGGCGATGACGCGCTTGGCCGTATTCTTTCCCAGGTCGCCGACCCGCTCTAGGTCGGCCGCGATACGGATCGAACCCATGATTTCGCGAAGGTCGGCTGCCATCGGCTGCCGACGGGCGATGGTGATGATCGCCTTGTCACCGATTTCGCGCTCGGCGTGATCGAGGATCACGTCGTCGGAGATGACTTTCTGGGCAAGCGCGGTGTCGCCGTTGACGAGCGCGCGAACGGCGTCGCCGACCATCTGTTCGGCAAGGCCACCCATTTCCGAGATACGGCGGGTCAGGAACTTGAGGTCGTCATCATAGGCGGAATAGATATGTGTCGATGCCATGGGGCTTATCCTTGAATGTCCTGAGGGTTTCCGACGCCGGAGATCAACCGAAGCGGCCCATAATATAATCCTGGGTGCGCGGGTCATCCGGGTTGGTGAACATCTTGTCGGTATCGTTCTCCTCGACGAGGTTGCCGAGGTGGAACATGGCGGTGCGCTGCGACACGCGAGCTGCCTGCTGCATCGAGTGCGTGACGATGACGATGGTGTAGGCTTCACGCAGTTCGTGGATAAGCTCTTCGACCTTGGCAGTTGCGATAGGGTCAAGCGCCGAGCACGGTTCGTCCATGAGGATGACCTCAGGGCTGACGGCGATGGCGCGGGCGATGCACAGACGCTGCTGCTGACCACCCGAGAGGCCGGTGCCGGATTCATGGACGCGGTCCTTGACTTCGTTCCACAGGCCGGCGCGCTGCAGGCTCTGTTCGACGATCACGTCCATGTCGGCCTTCGCCTTGGCGAGACCGTGGATGCGTGGGCCGTAGGCGACGTTTTCATAGATCGTCTTCGGGAACGGGTTCGGCTTCTGGAACACCATACCGACGCGGGCGCGCAATTCGACGACGTCGATGTCAGGATCGTAGATATCATCGCCATCGAGCGTGATCTTTCCGGTGACGCGGCAGTTGTCGATGGTGTCGTTCATGCGGTTCAGGCTGCGCAGGAAGGTGGACTTGCCGCAACCCGACGGACCGATGAGTGCCGTCACGGTGTTTTCGCGGATGTTCAGCTTGACGTCGAACAGCGCGCGCTTGTCGCCGTAGTAAACCGAAACGTCCTGGCCGATCATTTTATACGGAACTGTGTTCATCTTCTGGTCCAGCGCCTTCTCAACTGCGGCTTCCGTCAACATGTTCATGATGTTTACTCCGTTTACCAGCGGCGCTCAAAGCGACGACGCAAGAGGATAGCTCCGAAGTTCATGACGATCAGGAACAGGAGCAGGACGATGATGGCGCCGGATGTGCGCTCCACAAAAGCGCGTTCGGCTTCGTTTGCCCACATGTAGACCTGTACCGGCAAAGCCGTGGACGGATCCATTGGGGTCGTCGGTGCATTGGCGACGAAGGCGACCATGCCGATCAACAGCAGTGGTGCGGTTTCGCCGAGCGCATGCGCCAGGCCGATGATGGTGCCAGTCAGAATGCCCGGCATTGCCAGCGGCAGAACGTGGTGGAACACCATCTGCATTTTCGAGGCACCGAGACCGAGGGCCGCGGCGCGGATCGACGGCGGCACGGCGCGGAGCGCTGCGCGGGTAGCGATGATGATGGTCGGCAGGGTCATCAGTGTCAGCACCAGGCCACCGACCAGCGACGCGGAGCGCGGCAGGCCTGCGAAGTTGATGAAGACGGCGAGGCCAAGCAGACCATAGACGATCGACGGAACAGCCGCGAGGTTGTTGATGTTGACCTCGATCAGGTCGGTCAACTTGTTCTTCGGTGCGAATTCTTCGAGGTAGATCGAAGCGGCGACACCGATCGGCAGGGCCAGGACGAGGACGATCAGCATCAGGTAGAGCGAGCCGATAAGCGCGACACCCAGGCCTGCAGCTTCAGGGCGGCTTGAATTGCCGTTGACGAAGAGGCCGGTGTTGAACTGCTTGTGCAGGGTGCCGCTGGCGGTCATCTGCTGCATCCAGCCGACCTGACGATCGTTGACCTTGCGGTTCTTCTCATCGACGGTCAGGTCGATCTGACCTTTATTGGCAGAGTCGACATTGGCGTCAGCAAGAAGCGTAACGTTGACGGTCTTGCCGATCAGCGACGGATCGGCTTCGACCATGTCACGCAACACGATCGGCGCACCCTTGGAGATCATCGCCGTTGCGTCGCGTACTTCGGGACGGCTCGAGGCGTTGATGCCAAGCGTCTTGACCATGGCGTCGCGGATCAGGACCGGATAGTTGGCCGCAATCAGGACCGACGGATCGGTTGCTCGCTTGTTGTTGGGATCGAGCACCTTTTCGGAGAACTCGATCGGCAGCGTGATCGCCGTCTGTGCGAAGGCCGTGTAGCCCTGGCGGATGACGGTGGTCAGCAGGATGGCGAGGAAAATCAGTCCGAAGGAGATGGCAGCGATGCCATAGGCCTGAAACCGGCGTTCAGCGGCATACCGGCGCTTGATACCGATATCGCGGCGGGCCGGCGCCTTGGAGACGACGACGCCCTGTCCGGAGGAAACAACATCGGTCATTCGTACTGCTCCCGGTATTTGCGCACGATAAAGAGCGCGTAGATATTGAGGCAAAGCGTGATGAAGAAGAGCGTGATGCCAAGCGCGAAGGCGACCAGTGTCTGCGGCGAGGTGAACTCGAGGTCGCCCGTGAGCTGGTTGACGATCTTGACCGTCACGGTGGTCATCGGCTCGAACGGATTGATCTGGATACGGGCCGCGACACCGGCTGCCAGCACGACGATCATGGTTTCGCCGATGGCGCGCGATGCCGTCATCAGGAGAGCGCCGACGATGCCGGGGAGTGCGGCCGGAAGCACGACCTTCTTGATCGTTTCCGAGCGGGTCGCACCCAGACCGAGCGAACCGTCACGCAGCGCGCGCGGCACGGCGGTGATGATGTCATCGGAAAGCGACGAGACGTAAGGGATCAGCATGATGCCCATGACGACACCGGCGGTCAGAACACTCTGGGCCTGGATGAAGTTGCTGTAGTCGCCGGTCAGAAGGCCGTTCACCTGGGACGACAGATCACGCAGGAACGGACCGACGGTGATCAGCGCGAAGAAGCCGTACACAATCGTCGGGATGCCGGCCAGTACTTCGAGCAGCGGCTTTGCCACCGAGCGAACCTTGGGCGCTGCATATTCCGCCATGTAAATCGCCGCAAACAGGCCGACCGGGACGGCGACAAGCATAGCGACGAGACCGATATAGAGTGTGCCAAGCAGCAGCGGGATCAGGCCGAACTGGCCGAAGGAGGAACTGCCGGCACCGGCAAAGCGCGGATCCCAGACCGTGCCGAAGAAAAAGTCAGCGGCCGGAACCTCTGCGAAGAAGTGGGCCGCTTCGGTCAGCATCGACAGGACGATACCGATGGTGGTGAGAATGGCGATCGACGAGGCCAGCAACAGGCCCCAGAGCATGACGCGCTCGACACGGTTGCGGGCCCGGAAGCGCGGGGCGACTTCGCGCAGGGCATAGAAGCCACCGGCAACAGCGATTGCCAGAACCACCAAGGTCATGATGAGGCGGCTGATGCCGCTTTCCGCGTTGAGCTTCTGCGCGCCTTCGATCATGTAGGGCTGCGGTTCGCCGGCAAGCGGAACGCCCTTGGCTGCAAGCTTGGCCTGCAGGCCGGCCGGGTCACTTGCAGCCGACGCAACGTCTTCCTTTTCCAGCAGCGGCAGGCCGCGGGCGATGGCATTGACCATGCCGTAGCTGAGGTTCTGCTGTGCAGAGGACTGCGCCTTGACGTCTTCAGGGAAGGCGCCGCGGACGGAGGATTCGATGATGGATGGGCTGATGGCGAGCCAGGCGCACAACACGATCAGTGCCGGCAGGACTGCCCAGATGGCGGCATAGGCACCGTAGTAGCCAGGCCGGGAATGCAGCGCCGAGGATTTCCCTCCGGCAAGCGCTGTCGCACGGCTGCGCGCGGCCACGAAGGCGACGGCGCCCAGTAGGACGAGGCACAAGAGTAAGACGGATGTACTCATTCGTTAAGGTCCCCAGGCTCTTGGCCCCAAAACGCGAAAACGGCAACCCGCCGGCTTTCGGCTTCCAATCATGGAGTCGTTCAACTTC
Source organism: Rhizobium sp. Root1220 (assembly GCF_001426265.1). Lineage (GTDB taxonomy): Bacteria > Pseudomonadota > Alphaproteobacteria > Rhizobiales > Rhizobiaceae > Rhizobium. The sequence continues at coordinate 43,881 of NZ_LMDG01000036.1, read as the reverse complement.
GTCGTTCCCTTGGAACGGACAAAGGCAATGCCGGCGCGCCTGTCTGGGCGCGCCGGCAAAGTTGATTACATGGTCTTGCCGTCTTCGACCAACTTACGGGTCGCTTCGCGCTCGGCGTCCGGAGCAGCAACCAGGCCGTACTCGACGAGCGGGCTGTCAGGACCAACCATCTGGTCGGATACGAAGAAATTCACGTATTCCTTCAGGCCCGGGATAACGCCCAGGTGAGCCTTCTTGACGTAGAAGAACAGCGGACGGGAAACCGGGTAGGTGCCGTCAGCGATTGTTTCCGGGCTAGGAACGATGCCCTTTACGGTGGCAACCTTCAGCTTGTCAGCGTTGTTTTCGTAGAAGGACAGGCCGAATACGCCAACACCGGTCTTGTTGGCAGCGATGCGTGCCAGCGTTTCCGGATAGTCGCCGTCGATGTCGACAGCAGCGCCGTCCTTACGAACTGCAACGCAAGCCTTGCTCTGAGCAGCCTTGTCAGTGATTTCCTTGGCGATAACATCAAAAGCGCCGGAGTCCTTGCAGCCAGCAAGCAGAACGTTCAGTTCGAAAACTTCGCGGGTGCCGTGCTTTTCGCCCGGGATGTAGGCAGCAATATCAACAGCCGGGAGAGCCGGGTTGACTTCAGACCACTTCTTGTAAGGGTTGGCTACGAGCTTGCCATCGACAACAACCTGGGCAGCCAGAGCCTTGTAGAGGTCGGCAGGAACGTAAGCGACATCAGGGTTCGAGGAGTCAGTCGCGAAGACGATACCGTCGTAGCCGATCTTGACTTCCTGGATGTCGGTAACGCCAGCTGCCTTGCAGGCTTCCAGTTCCTTGGCGTTGATCGGACGCGATGCGTTGGCAACGTCGATCGTGTCAGGGCCCACGCCCTTGCAGAATTCCTTGAGGCCAGCGCCGGTGCCGCCAGATTCGACGACCGGTGTCTTGAAGTCCTTGAAGGTTTCGCCGAAGGTCTCGGCAACAATCTTTGCGTAAGGCAGAACCGTGGACGAACCACTGACCTGGACCTGGTCGCGTGCGGACGCCGCACCTGTGGTGGTGAGCAGAGCTGCGGCGATGACGCAGCTTCCAAAGTACTTGTTCATGGATTTACTCCGGTAGAATTCCGTTAGACGCTAGGGCGTCGGCTACCCTCTAAAGACTGTACGTAACAGTTTTGTGACACTTTTATATCAATTGAAATTCGATCGATAAGCGCTCGGAATGGATGAGCCATCCCCGTCGGGAGCGCACTGATCATTGCAGCCAACCGCCTACAAGGGTGTGACCGATTTGCCAACAGTGCCTCGCAGGTCATTGACCATCAATCGCCTCTCATTCCTTGACACCCTGACGCCGGATCAGCTTGCTTCGACACGCTGATACCGATGGCACCAGCGTGTCGAAGTTGGACAAACCCAGCTACCTCTGTTCAGTGGCCCGATAGCACCAGCGTCTGTACTGGAAGCAGCAGTGCCTGCATCCGGAGTAACATGGCGTGCACGAGCCCGACGGCGTCGACCACATGCAGGAAAAGCCAACGCAATGTGCCGATATTGGGATCGGCAAGCACATCGTGATTGTTAGTATAGGCATTTGCGATACAACTGCTACCCGGTGGGATGCCGTCCAGACCGCCCTCGAACAAGGGTTGCAGGAAGACCGTCAGCGTTCCCGGCGTTGAAATCGACCTTACATCGATAAGCTGGTCGGTCGGACGCAATTGGCCGGCTGCGATCACATCCTGCACATCGGTCACAACAAGTGGGATGATGGTGAACGGCCTCCCGATGCAGGTTGCTTCCGCGATCATCCCCCGCTTGATCACCTGCGCTTCGATCTGGCCGAAGCCTGCGATCAGCGTGCCACGACCCGCCGCCTCCGGAACGAGAATACCTGCAGGGCGCAGCATCGTATTGACGACGTCGCCCGTTCGAAGCGTGAACTGCTGAACAGTACCAGCGATGCCTGCGCGCACGATGGTCTTGTCCAACTCCACCTGCGCCTGAGCGAGAGCGGCTTCGGCGCTGGCTTTCTGTGCTGGCAGCAGTGCACTGATCTTGGCTTCCAGAGTCTGTTTCTTGGCAATCGCAGCAGCCAGGCTTCCCTTGCGGCTTTCGATGGTGTTGGCCAGACGCTCGACTTCGCGGCGGGCGACCGCGTCCTTTGCCAGGAGTTGAGCCTTCATCTCGTATTCAGTTTCGGCAAGCTGAAGAGCTCCCTGCGCTTCCTGGATCTGCCCATCCGCTGTCGCGAGCTCCGTCATGGCCACCGCGGCTTCAGCCTCGAGTTCCGCGATCTGCCGCCGTGCCGTCTCCACGGCCGCTTTCTGCTGAGAGTCGTCCAGCCGGAAGAGCGGTGCGCCAGCGGCGACCTTGTCGTTAATGCCGACATAGACATCATCGACGCGTCCGACCGTTTCCGGCAGGATGGTCACCGTGCGGAACACCGCCGTCACGCTTTGGGTCGAGGGATGGAAGTAAAAGATCATCGTGATCAATGAAATGGTGAGCATCAGGCAGGCCGAGATGCCCCAGCGCAATTCGTACCACATGGAATAAAGGGTGATTTCACGGCCAATTCGCTTTCCCTGACCATACCGTCGATAGAGATAGTCCGGGAAAATGGTCAGCAGGGAGCAAAGCATCAGCTCAAGCATGGTCAGATTCCTTCACGATCGCTGGCACTCTCCGAACTTTCTTCGACGGGCTTCGAGGGCTCATCTGGGACCAACGCTGGGTCGCCGCTGGTTTCGAGGGTGCGGCCGGACAGCTTTCCGAGCGATTGTGCGATCGAGTATAGCGGTGTCGAAAAGTCGGGAATATGCACGAAGGCGAGCAGCAAGCCGGCGATCCAGAAGAGGTGATTGTGTGTAAACAAAGAAATCAGCGCTAACACCGCGACGACCTCCATCTGCACTTTGCTTGTGCGATGTGCCATGCGCTCGGGAACCGCGTGAAGCTGAAAGTATAGATTGCCGATGATCAGGATAACCAGGACCAGGAAGATGACAACGCCGACGAAGAGGTAGTCGGTCTGTCCGGGCTCTGTGATAAAGCCTGGCAAGTGATCGACTGCTGCCGGGTGAAGAGCTTGCATCGTCTGAATCTCCTTTCTGTGAGGTTGGAAATATTCGCAGGCCACTTCTCGCGACCGACGTTGACCACTGCGCCGCCCGTTTGTCGCGTGCTACCTCGATCGTCGAAGCGTCGATCTCAATGGCATCTTCGCGGGCGCGGGATACCGGTGTCATGGTGATCTGTCGGAGGCGGCAGGTTGCACTGATCGAAAAGAGTGTTGTCGCATGATGGCGCCATGGCTTCGAAAGAGCCGAAAGACGCGCCATGATTGCCGGTACATCGCTCTCTTGTGCTCTCAATGCGACTTGTCCACCTCCGTGGTTCGATCCCTTCAGTCAAGCCTCAGGGAACAATAAGCGGCGATCACGCGGTTTACCCGTAGTATCCTGTAACTTACGGCGAACTTGGCGCCGGGTCTTCGGCTTGGTCGCCTTCTTGTGAAGGGGCGCCGTTGTGAGTCGGGAGGCCAAGCGGAATGCATGTGCAATCAGATACGATGCAAGCGCCTCAGCGCAACTTGGCAATGCATGCTATTCGAGTATCAAAATGTCAGCCCGTTGAGACAGAGTGAACGGACTTCTGCGCAATTCGTTTGCCGGCTGGGCGCCACAACATTTTTGGTGACAAACTTCGGGATGGTACCCACCGTAAATGTTGGACAGGACCGTAGCATCGCGTAAGTTACGCCTCTCCGAAAGTCCGGTAGTATAGTGTTTCGATGTGTCCGGGGAGGGAGCGTATCAAAGGCAGCATTTTCGCGCAACGCGTCGGCCAGCAGCGCTTGCCGCGGCTCAATCCGATCAAGGTAGTGCTGCGTGGTCAATCGCGCTAGGCTGGCCGAAATGCTCCAAATCCCCAGACGCTAGATGAGAGGAGGTCGACCCGTGATGAAAGCAAGATCCTTCAGATTGCTTGCCGGACTGTCCGCGTTGGCGCTCGTTTCGACGTTTTTCGGTCCGGCAGCCTATCCGCAGACGCCAGTACCCGCGTCGAAGCCGGTTTCCGCGCCGACAGCGGCCGAGGCGGAAACCGGTCTGCTTTCCGACGACGAACTCGCGGTTCTTGTCGCGCGCATAGCGCTCTATCCGGACGAGCTCGTTGCCGCAATCTCAGCGACGTCGCTTTTCCCCCTGCAGATCGTCGAGGCCGAGCGGTTTCTGGAGGCCAGGAAGAAGAAAAGCGATCTCAAGCCGAAGGAAGATTGGGACGGAAGCGTCATCTCGCTGCTCAATTATCCCGATATCGTCAAGATGATGAGCGAGGACCTCGACTGGNCGACGCACCGTCTTCATTCAGCTGCGGCTTTTCTTTGGAGGCCAGGAAGACAAAAAGCGATCTCAAGCCGAAGGAAGATTGGGACGGAAGCGTCATCTCGCTGCTCAATTATCCCGATATCGTCAAGATGATGAGCGAGGACCTCGACTGGACCCAGTCGCTGGGCGATGCGCTGACCAATCAGCAGAAGGATGTGCTGATCGCCATCCAGCAGCTTCGTGACGAGGCGGTGGCGAAAAACGTCATCAAAACCGACGACAAGGTCACGGTGGTGGTGGAAAACGAGAATGTCGTCATTCGTCCGACCGATCCGGAAAAGGTCTACATTCCGCANGAAAAACGTCATCAAAACCGACGACAAGGTCACGGTGGTGGTGGAAAACGAGAATGTCGTCATTCGTCCGACCGATCCGGAAAAGGTCTACATTCCGCAATACCCACCCGAAATGCTCTATCAACCGGGATATGTTGCAGAGCCGATCTCTTATTATCCCAATCACTACGATAGCTATTACTATCCAGGCGCCGCTTTCTTCGCCGGGGAAATGCTCTATCAACCGGGATATGTTGCAGAGCCGATCTCTTATTATCCCAATCACTACGATAGCTATTACTATCCAGGCGCCGCTTTCTTCGCCGGYGCGGTGACGGGCGTCGCGTGGGCGGCCATCGTCAACTGGGATGATTGGGGCGTCTGGGGTGGCGGCTGGGGCAACGACCTCGATATCGACTGCAACAACTGCTTCAACGACCGGAACTTCAATGGCAAGGTCAAGTGGAACGACGTCGACTGGTCCAAGGTGGACCGGAGCAAGTTGAGCATCGGAAAGGATCAGCTCGCCAAGCTCGATCGCTCGGCGATCAAGTCCGGCCTACAGTCCGACAACCGCAACCAGCTCAAGAACAAGGTCAGCGATCGCCAGGCGAACCGCGGACCGGGCAGCAGGGATGTCGGCGTCCGTGCCAACGATATTCGCAAGGGCACTGTGGAGGGACTAAAGGCAAATCCGAGGACCGGTGCGGGAATTGCTGCCGCGAACCGGCCTGGCGCTTCGCGTCCGGATGCCCGCCCTGACAGGGCGGCCAACCGCCCTGCGAACGCGGCCAACCGTCCCTCGAAGCCGGCCGCGAATGTCAACAGGAAGGCAGCCGCATCGAAGATGGCGGCGCGTGCGGACAACCGTCCACGCCAACCAAGCGCTCTCGGCAACATGCAGTCCGGGCGTCGCGAAGCAGTTGCTTCCCAGCGGGGCGGGCACAGCATGGGAGGCGGGCAACGTGGCGCGCCGCGCGCCGCGCAACATCGCTCGCGCCCAATGCCACATGGCGGCGGTGGCGGTCGTGGCGGCGGCCGTGGTGGTGGTGGCGGACGGCGCTAGGTTGCAGCCCTCAGATTTTCGGAGATGAACAATGAGACCACAGTTGAAATTGACTGCGCTGCTGCTCGGAACGTCTCTCGCTGTGGTGTCCGCAGTTCCTTCCACGGCCCAGATGCAGACAAGCATTTCTGAATTCGCTGCCGGCAACCCGCCGTCATTCGACGACCCGTCGGCCGCCCTCGAGCGGCTCAAAGCGGTGCTCAGCGCCAACGATATCGATGGCCTGGCAAGTCTCCTTGGTCTGGACGCTGCCAAGCTCAGGTCCAGCAACGACGCCATGGCAAGCTATGACCTCATCCGCGAGGGGGCAGCCCGGCAGTTGCGCCTTCAGGATGTAGGAGATCGCAAGGTCGTTGCCGTGGGAGACATCCTCTGGCCCTTGCCATTCCCTCTGTCCCAGGGAAAAGACGGAAAGTGGGCGTTCGATACCGAGGTCGGGTTGCAGGAAATTGTCAACCGCCGGATCGGCCAGAACGAACTCGCGACCATTCAGGCGATGCATGATTACGTGACCGCGCAGTATGAATACGCGCGCATCGACCAGGATGAGGACGGCGTCTACGAATACGCGCAGCGCCTGATCAGCACTCCCGGCAAACGTGATGGCTTGTACTGGCAGCCCGACGTCTCCGACGAAGCGAGTCCTGCGGGTTCTCTGATCGAAGCAGCGGCCTTCAACAAAGCCAAACGCGGCGAGGGATATTACGGCTATCGTTATCGTATCCTGACGGCTCAGGGCTCCAACGTGATTGGCGGCCAACAGAACTACGTCGTCAACGGCAATTTGACAGGCGGCTTCGCGCTGATTGCATGGCCGGTCAAGTACAGGGAAACTGGAGTCCAGACTTTCATCGTCAACAACGCGGGCATCGTCTATGAGATGGATCTGGGCGCGCGTACCGAGGAACGCGCCGCGGCGATCAAAGAGTTCAATCCGGACGCCAACTGGAAGATCGCAGAGGACTAGCGTTTCCGCGATGCCAAGGCAGCGGTCAGAGGATTGCGGTCACTTGCCGTGTCGGCGTCGGCTGCATCGGGCCCTACCGGGATGACTGCGGGGCCGGCACGGCTTCCTGAATCAAAGGATGTTCCCCGGACGATATGTCAGGGCTGCCTTTCTCCCTGGACTTCGCGGCTTTTATCCATTTGCCCACCACCGTCGATCGGCACCGACGGCGGCAAAGGCCATGCCCATGCGAGCAGCAGGTCGTAGAAGACACTGAGGACAATCGGCCCAAGAAACAGGCCTATCAGACCATGCGAGATCGTACCGCCGATAACCCCTATAAGAATGACCGACATTGGCGTCGAGAGTCCCCGCGACATCAAGAGCGGCTTCAGGATGTTGTCCATAAGCATGACAGGTACAGCAACGATCGTGAACGCGAACGACACGCCAACCGGCCACGAGAACCAGGCCCAAATGATTGCGGGCACCAGAATGAGGCCGGGTCCGGGCAATCGCTGCCAATATCGGGCGGCGACCCAAGAGCCGGCTCAGGAAATCGAAGATGGGGTAGAGCGCGACAGTCAAGATGCCCGCCCAAACTACGATCAGGGCGAAGGGCGCTATTATCTGCGCCGACCAGTAAGCGAAGACGGCGATAATACCGAGGCGAACAAGGTCACTGACCCGTGCCTCGATGGATATCTGGCTCGATCGCGCTACAACCGGAGTTTCATCTTTCACCGATGCGTCGACATTCATCGTCCTGACTCACCTCACGATCGCCGGCTCTGATCGCCACGGCATTTCAAAAACTAGGTCGTGAGATCGGGGACGACATGGCGGATGTGCTGATCCTCGACATAGTCGTTCGGTCGTTTCTGCCGCTTTCCCAGATCCGGAGCCTCGAATTTGACGCGTTCATAAGGGATCGACTTGAGTATGTGTGTTATGCAATTTATGCGTGCTTTTTTCTTGTCGTCCGACGGGACAATCCACCACGGGGCGTGTTCACTGTCGGTCATTCGGAGCATCTCGTCGTAGGCGTGAGTGTAGTCCCACCACCGACGATAGGACTCAACATCCATGGGGCTCAATTTCCACTGCCGAAGGGGATCTTCAATTCGCCTCTTGAACCGGCGTTCCTGCTCCTCCTCGCTGACCGTGAGGAAATATTTCAACAGCAAGACGCCGCTTTCCACGATCGCCGCCTCAAAGCGTGGAGCAAGTTCGAGAAAGCGTTGCGCTTTCTTCTCGCTGCAGAACCCCATTATTCGGTCGACACCAGGTCGATTATACCAGCTGCGATCGAAGATAACGATTTCCCCAGCGGCCGGTAGATGCGCGATGTACCTCTGCATGTAGATTTGAGATTTTTCACGATCCGTCGGAGCCGGCAGCGCGACGACCCGGAACACACGCGGGCTGACCTTTTCAAGGATGCGCTTTATCATTCCGCCCTTGCCCGCGGCATCGCGACCTTCAAAAATGATCACGACTCTCAAGCCCGACTTCTTGACCCATGCCTGAAGATGGGCAAGCTCAACCTGCAGTTTCTCGATTTCCGTGTCGTAGTTCCAGGGCTTGTCCTTCTTCTTCTTTTCCACCTTGGCCGACTGTTCATGGTCAGGCTGATGCGTCTTGCTCATGCTTCCCTCCCTTGATGCATTGAGATGCCGACGCTCCGGAGCGCGGGGTTCTAAGCTGCCATGCAAATCCAGGTACCGTTTGCGCCCTCCGCCCGGAGCTAACCCCCAGACTGCAGTCCAAGACATCAACCTGCGACGGCATCCAGTGCCGGTCACAGTCAATCCGGCGGATATTAGCTCGGATGAAGCTCCGTTGCCCGTAACATCATGTAGTATCTATGGTTACTTGCCGCGAGATATTGAGGACGTCGCTCGTGTCGCGTCACGGCGGCCGGAGGGCTGCAGCCACCACAGTATTATGGATGCCCAGATGCATCCTGTATCTTCATGTATTATACATCCCTAACCAACCCCAAGTGAAATACCATGTCTTCGTCTCTTGCCGGTGAACGTTATTGCAGGTGTGCGATGGGGTCCAATTCAAACAAATCACCGCCTTCGCCAGTTCTCGCTGCTGCGCTCGAACTTTTTCCAGCACAGTCTCGACAGATTGAGAATCTCTTTGAATTCGACGAAAGTTTCCGGGGGCTATGTGAGGACCTGGCGGACGCGGCGAATACCTTGAGGCAAATCGCTCGACTTCCTGATGACGTCCGTGACGCACGGCGATTGGAATACCAGGAACTGGTCTCAAGCCTGAGCAGTGAGATCGAAGAGGCCCTTTCCAGGGCCAAAATCATCCACCTACGGCACAAGAGGGTCTCGCCCAAACCGTAGTCGAACGCTATGTCGCCCTCGCGTATCGAAGGTCCAATTTCATCCTGATTGACATTCGATCGCGGTCGATAAGCGGGTTTTGCCACGTCGGCTGGCGCAACACAGCGCATGCGTGGATGTAGCACCGGCGCGCCAGTCCTCATTGAGTACGAGGAACTTCCGCTCGATCTCAATCGTCTTCATTGCCAAGTCCCAGATGACCGCGCCCGTCGGACGCGACTTCTCCTATTTCGGATTACTCCACCGGCGGTTCCCAGCCGAGGAAGAAGCCGATATCGCCGGGGATACCTTCCGGAAAATTTATCACCATGGCCTTCAGCGAGTAGCCTTGCGGCCGCGCTACGGTTTCAAACAGATCGTAAACTTCCCGGGCTCTGCCCTGCAATGTGTTTTGCCAGCCCTGGACACCGTTGTTGATTGCCCGGCCGCTGTCAGTGCAAAAGCTTGACGGAAAGCTGTAGACCATTGCCTCGTATTTTCCGTCAGCGGCCGCCTTCATGACCAGCCGCTTTATGACGGCGCGTTCGTTGTCACCGATATGCTTCCTGAAGAAGTCTTCGACGAACTCCGCGTGCTTCGCGGCCTGGCGGGTGTTGATTTTCTCCGCGCGCTCCAACTCCACAAGTTGAAGCTCCAAGGCACGTTTGCGCAGTTCTTCCGCGCTTTCAATCGATGCGCGCGGACCGCCGGCTGTAGGCTCTACCATCACTATGCCCTCCATATCGCTATCCCCAGGATAGTCCGGTCGGACATCGGAGGGCAGTAAGATACGGGTTGCCGACGGTATAATACGGTATTTTACTTCGCAAGTACTGGTTGTTGAGTGACCTTGCCTTTGACTCCGTGACCATGCCACGACGCAAGACAAACGGCTCCGGAAGGCGGCTTTCGTACCGCATTCTTCAACGCGTAAGTGGTCCGCCACTTGTTTTCCGTTCGAAAACCGCGGGGGCGTTCTGGCCATCTTCGAACTTTCGACGCGCTGGTTGAAACGGATGAAGGGGAAAATCATGTTTGGGTCGCCGGCTGGTGACAAGTCGTCCACGTTGTCAGGTGAAGCATGGCGACCGGATCTCGTTGCGGGGCTGACGGCGGCGGCGGTCGTCTTACCGAAGGCCATGGCCTACGCGACCGTTGCCGGACTGCCGGTGAGCGTCGGATTCTATACCGCGTTTGTCCCAATGATCGTCTATGCATTGTTGGGGACGTCGCGTGTCCTCAGCGTCAGTTCGACCACGACCCTCGCGATCCTGACCGCTGCAGAACTAGCGCTTGTCGTGCCCGACGGCGATGCTGGCAGGCTCGTCACGGCGACGGCCACGCTCACCGCGCTGACGGGCCTGTTGCTGATCGCCGCGGCAGCCCTGCGGCTGGGGTTTGTCGCAAATTTCATCTCGTCGCCCGTGTTGACCGGCTTCAAGGCTGGCATCGGACTGGTGATCGTCCTGGATCAGATACCGAAGCTATTCGGCCTTCACATTGCCAAGGAGGGTTTCTTCCGGGACGTGCTGAACCTTCTGCAGCATCTTCCCGAGACCTCGGTAGTCACGGCCCTGGTCGGGGCAGTCGCTCTTGTGCTCCTACTCATCATGGAGCGGGTGCGGCCACACTCGCCTGCGCCGCTTGCCGTGGTCGGAGCGGCTATTGCCGTCTCCTGGCTATTCGGCTTGAGCACGCATGGCGTGGCGATCGTCGGGTACATCCCCCAGGCGCTGCCCTCACTGACGCTGCCAAGCGTCGACCTGGTCACACAATTGCTTCCGGGGGCGATCGGCATTGCCCTGATGAGCTTTACCGAGACAATTGCCGCGGGCCGCGCCTTTGCTGCCCCGTCCGAACCACCGATCCGGGCAAACCGTGAGCTGGTGGCCACCGGCGTCGCGAACCTGTCCGGTGCCTTTTTCGGGGCGATGCCCGCGGGCGGCGGTACATCGCAGACCGCAGTGGTCCGTGCCGTCGGGGGCCGAACACAAAAGGCATCGCTGGTCACGGCGGCCGTCTCCGTCGCGACGATGCTGGTTCTTGCGCCGCTGCTCGGCCTTCTGCCTCAAGCAGCGCTTGCGGCAATTGTGATCGTCTACTCCGTCGGTTTGATCAAACCCGCAGAGTTCGCATCGATCCGCAAGGTTCGCAGGATGNGCCTCAAGCAGCGCTTGCGGCAATTGTGATCGTCTACTCCGTCGGTTTGATCAAACCCGCAGAGTTCGCATCGATCCGCAAGGTTCGCAGGATGGAATTCCGGTGGGCGCTCGCAGCCTTCCTGGGCGTCCTTGTCTTCGGCACACTTCAAGGCATTGTCGTTGCCATTGTGCTGTCCCTGGTCGGTTTGTCCAGCCAGGCAGCGAACCCGCGTATCCACGTGGTCGGTCGCAAGCGCGGTGAGGATATCTTGCGCCCGCTATCGGCGGAGCATCCGGACGACGAAACCTTCGATGGGTTGCTGATCGTGCGGCCGGAAGGCCGGCTCTTCTTCGTCAATGTACAGCAGGTTGCCGACCGCGTCCGCGAATTGGTCGTTGAGGCAAGACCCGGCGTTCTCATGCTGGATCTGAGCAGGGTCTTCGACATTGAGTACTCCGCGCTGCAGATGTTGATGGAAAGCGAGAAAAGCCTTGAGGAGCAGGGTGTGACGCTCTGGCTCGCCGGTCTCAACCCCGACGTTCTCGAATATGTCCGGGCATCCGGTTTTGCCGAGCGGCTCGGGGAGGGCCGGATGTTTTCCACTGTTCGTGCCGGCATTGACCGATATGAGGCAACCACCGCATCTCAATCTTCCGGCAAGGGGTCGGAGCCAAGCTGTGAAGGCATTTAGTGACGGGATGGTTACGCAATACAAGTCACACGTAGCCGGAGCACTTGCGGTTGGCTGGTTGATTGGCAAGGCCACCGGCATCCAATAGAAACATCGTGCCGTGTGGCTGGGCGAGGGTGCTTGCTATACGCTCTGCTATGTCTTCCTGGATTTGAAACACCCCTTGCGATCGCACGTCGCCGTCGTAGTTGTTCGCCCAGAGGACTGCTCCGTCGGCCCTGCGGACGAGACGAATGAGTGACCGGAACGTGTTCCCCTCGAGCCGAGCGCTTCCTTGCAATGCGTAGCGTGGTTCGACACTTAGGTCTTGGCGTTTCGTGGTCGGCAAATTCGCGATAACGACAATACCCTTGAATTTGGCAAGCTGCCCAATAACCTCATCCCTCAGACCATCCGCAATGTCCGGCGCCCCCTCTGAGGTCACGATATTGTCGAATTGCTCGACGAAAATCTGCGGCGGAATTGCGTTCGTCGTCTCAGCAGGAAGGGACGCTTCCGGAAGCCGCGAGGGATTGAGGGGGATATAGCCGAATGCTGCCAAGACAAGCAATGCAGCGCCCGCCGGCAACGCATATCCAGCCCAGGCCCGGGAATGGTTGCCAAGGTCATCTGGTGACGGGTAGTGATCCGTCGGTTCAATCCCGATTGCCGATATCGGGGCGGATGCAGGTTGCGTGCCTGTGGTCTTATAACCGTCTGCGTAATCGAATGATGGTACGTAGCCACCTTTTGGTATGGTAACGACCACTCGGTCGGCGTTTCCGCCGACCAGATAGTATCGCTCCAAGGCCCTGCGCATTCGTCCCGCCTCGATGCGGACGACCGGGTCGTTCTGCGCATCAAATGAGACGTTTCGGCCGAAAACGACGTTTGCAATCGTGAACGCTTTGAGAAACTCCGAATGTCCTGCCAGCGTCTCATTCACGATAAACTGCAAGAAAGCCCTGCCGCGCTGCGGGGAGTGAAACTCCGGGCTTGCAAATATGCGATCCAGCTGTTGACGAACTTCCGTCTCGGTTGGTTGACCGGGGCAGGTGGATGTCAGGTCTGCAACTCCCATGACGCCCTCGACACAGAGTAAAAACATTCCTGTTTTAGTATACGTCGATTTACCGGTATGGCAATCATGCGCTGCAACAACCGCAACCCTGAGAGGTGCGTTTCTTCAAGCAAGCTTGGGGGCACGAAAAAACCCTGTGGCGTGAATTTCCAGTGGGCTCACTGCAGGCTGCGCTAATTGGCACATAGGCGCCTCAGTCCAATCAATGGTGGCGGCGTCGATGCATTGAGATTTGCAACGAGGAGGAAGCGAGGGATTATAGAGCCCCTCGAAGCGCGCCAACCTCGCTGTCGGTCTGCCAATTGCCAAACTATCGTGTCGAGGTAAAATCGGCGATTGCCACCAGATTGAGACGTGCGATTCATCAACAAGCGGAGGAGTTTTGAAACATGTCCCATATGTCGATTTGGGAAAGGCTGTGCATCACCCCGACCAGAATGAGCACGGCAATGTTAATCGGTGCCAGCGTCGCGCTTCAGCTTTCTGCTGTCGCCTCTCCACGAGCTGCCGAGGATAAGTTTGCCGACTTCCCATTTGTAATCAGTTGCGAATACAAGGGTATGTTCCACGCGTTTTACCTTTCGAGAATAACCCCTGATGGATTGGCGACCTACGTCGCGTCGGAACGCCTTGCGGGCACGATTTCCCTTGATGGGCATGCCAAAGCGGTTGGCGGGTCAAACGGAGGGAACTGTTTGGGCAAGACACTCGATCAGTTGCGTGCATCGGGCCAGGCTCACTTTCTACAGCCGTAATGGCTTTGTGGAAGGAACCGGGGTCGTCCGCAATCGTGGTATCGGCCACGGGGATACGCCGGGCAAAGGTTTTCGTCCGACCCTGGCAAGGGACCGTGCACGTTTCAGCGTGGTCCGACCCGGCTACCAAGTTCAGAGATTTCGCGAGCCGTGGCTGCTGATCGACCACGGGATGTGCATGTTTCTTTGCGTCAGCTGAGACCCATGACGAACGTTGTGGCCGCAGCGACGCCAGCCCTCTCGGTCGGCTCCGGGAACGGGGCTCGATCCACAAGAGTGGCCCTTGCTGCCATCCATCGCTCTATGATGTTATCTGGATTCAAGACGCGAAGAAGTTTACCGCGGTCGCCTTACTAGCCTCCCCATATGACCGCGTCCTCATGACGCTTGATAAGATGGCGCAGGGTTTGGAAGCCGGATCTTATATGGCTCGCGAACTGTTCGACGGCAGGCGCCCTGGGGGCTTCCGTTCGCCTCAGTATTGCCAGGGCGCGCTCGGGATGTGGGATGTTTATGGGCAATGCGGTGATTGATCTTTCCTTCCGCTGCGCGAAGACGACGCTGTGTGGCATCACGGTGAGCGCTTCGGAGGCCTTCAGGTAGTTGATGACGCCCATCAGGGAGCCACCGGAATAGCGAACCTTTATCTCCGTACCGCCGAAAGACAGGAGAAGCGCGCGAAGATCCGCCAGGAGTGGGCTGCCAGGTGGAGGAGCAACCCAGGGATAGCTCAGGATCTGGCTTGGTTGGGGCTTCCTTTTGAGCAGCAGCGGGTGGGTGGCGCCGCAAGCGATCACATTGCGCCCTGGCAGGATCGGTTGGAATTCCAGGCCAGAACCCTCTTCCAGGATGTCGATGGGACAAATGGCGATATCGATCTGGTCAGCCTTCAGTCGCGCTCGAAGTTCGGGGAAATACCCGTAACTCTGGTCGATGCGCAAATCCGGATGGGTAATCTGAAACTCGGCGCACATTCCGGCGATAAGTGAGTCCATGAAAAAGGGCGTTCCGCCCACTCTCACCACACCGCTGTTGCCGATGCGGAAGCCTTCGATAAGATCAGACGCTTTTCGCGATGCAGCCAGCATCACAAAGCCATGTTCGGCGAGTGCAATCCCAAAGGCCGTCGGCTGCAGAGGACGCCGTCCCTTGATGAACAGCGGCTCCCCGACACGCTTCTCCAGCATCGAAAGCGTCCGAGATACAGCAGACTGGGCTAAGCCCAGAAACGCTGCACCCTCTGTCACCCCTCCGGTCTTAACGACCGCGGCAAGCTGGATAAGATGTCGCTCATCGATCTTCATAACGATCGGTTATATTGAACCTGTCAGAAATCATCAACTGCGGTGCGCCGTGGTGCTAGTTTTTGCTTCGAGGTTGCCAAGCAACTGGGAGGACGAAAATGGCGGGACATGTTCCGGCGAGGAGTTTCAGCGAGGCAAATTCCGCGGAAGCATTCGCCGAGCGACTGACGCTGGACAGTGACGCCAAAGCGGCGAAGATCATTGCCGCCACGGTGAGCCACATTCACGACCTCATCAAGAAGTTTCGCCCGACTCAAGATGAGTGGCGCGAGGTCATCGCGTTCCTCACCGACGTCGGACACGCATCCGACGAACGGCGCCAGGAGTGGGTACTACTTTCCGATCTCACGGGGTCTTCGGCACTCGTCGAGGAGATCAACTCTCGCAGACCGACTGGCGCGACACCCAACACCATTCGTGGGCCGTTCTTTCGAGACGACGCTCCTGAGCGTGTTTCCGGCTCATCAATATCCCTTGATGGCCTTGGAGAACCGCTGATGGTTTCCGTAAAGGTTCAAGACCTCGATGGGCTCCCCATAGAGGGAGCGAAACTCATAACCTGGCAGGCGAACGCCCAAGGCTTGTACGAGAACCAGCAGCCCGACCTGCAGCCCGAACACAATCTCCGTGGTTCATTCCGGACGGATGCCAATGGCTGCGTGACCTATAGATCCGTCGTACCTTCAGGCTATGGCGTTCCCTGTGACGGCCCCGTCGGACGGCTTCTTGCGAATGCAGGCCTTCCTCTCCGTCGACCCGCCAACCTGCATTTTGTCGTGCGAGCACCGGGTTTCGAGACAATCACAACTCACATTTATGACGCCATAGACCCGAACCTCGGCGAGGACGCGGTTTTTAGCGTACGGCCTGAGCTCGTCTATTGCTTCGAGCGGGCAGTCGTCGATGGTCGTGCCGGGAAGAGCGTCGCGCTAACCTTCATCATGGTTCGCGCCAAGCAACGGAGATCCGTATGACCCGAGAATTCTTATATTCAGGCAGTCCTGCGCGCATTGTTTTCCACGATGGCGCAAAGAACAGCGTTGCTGACTGGATTGCAAAATCGGGTGCAAGACGCGCCCTCGTGCTCTCCACGCCCCATCAGAAAGCTGATGCCGAAGCATTGGCGCGCCAGATCGGAGGGGCTGCCTGCGGAGTGTTCTCTGGTGCAGCCATGCACACACCTGTTGAGGTTACTCTGGCAGCAATGAGGGTGGTAGAAGAAACTCGGGCCGATTGCGTTGTGTCATATGGCGGCGGTTCCACGACGGGTCTCGGCAAGGCGATCGCCTATAGGACTGATTTGCCGCAGATCGTTGTTCCGACCACATATGCCGGCTCTGAGGCAACCCCAATTCTCGGGCAGACCGAGGGCGGGCGAAAGACGACGGTGAAGGCTGCGAAGATCCTCCCCGAAATCGTGATCTATGACCCTCTTCTGACGCATGGATTGCCTGTGGCGATGAGCGTGACGAGCGGCCTCAATGCGATGGCTCACGCCGTCGAGGGTCTTTACGCGCAGGATCGGAACCCGATCTCCACTCTGATGGCCATTGAAGGATTGCGTGCGTTCGCTCGGAGTCTGCCGAAGATCGTTGAGAACCCTGCAAGCGGAGAAGCGCGAAGCGATGCTCTTTATGGCGCATGGTTGTGCGGGACGGTGCTCGGTACGGTTGGGATGGCGCTTCATCACAAGGTCTGCCACACGCTTGGCGGATCGTTCGACACGCCGCACGCGGAAACTCACGCGATCATGCTGCCGCACACGGCAGGTTTCAACGCCGTAGCGGCATCGCAGGCGCTTGCTCCTGTTGCGGAGATATTCGGCGGATCGGTCGCTGGGGGGCTTTGGGATTTCGCTAAGGCGATCGGGGCGCCTCTGTCGCTTCGCGATTTCGGGCTGACCGAAGCTGACCTCGACAAAGCGGCGGAGATTGCTGTGGAGAACCCCTACTGGAATCCACAGCCGATCGACCGAAAATCAATCAGGCAGCTTCTGCAAAATGCCTGGGAGGGCAACCGCCCCATCTGAATAATTTTTTTACGCACTGCTTGGTGCGCTCTTTGGGAGGAGAGACGACAATGGGAGGAAACATGTTCACGAGACGCGATTTTCTGAAAACGTCGGCAGCGGGCGGTGCCATGATCGCTACGCCGGGTTTGGCCGCGCCTGCGATCGCCCAGGACAAGGCGGTGAAGCTTGGCTATGTCAGCCCGCAGACCGGGCCCCTTGCTGCATTCGGCGAGGCGGACAAGTTCGTCATCGACACATTCCTGGAAACGACCAAGAAGCTCGGGCTGAACTACGAGGTTGTCGTCAAGGACAGCCAGTCTAATCCGAACCGAGCCGCGGAAGTTGCCAAGGAGTTGATCGTTACGGACGAGATCAATCTGATGCTCGTCTCGTCCACTCCGGAGACGACCAACCCGGTCTCGACCACTTGCGAAAGCGAGCAGGTGCCATGCATCTCGACGGTCGCACCTTGGCAACCCTGGTTCATCGGCCAGCAAGGAAATCCCGGTGATCCGGCATCGTGGAAGCCGTTCGACTACTCCTACCACTTCTTCTGGGGACTTGAGGATATCATCGCTGTTTTCACGGGTATGTGGGGACAGATCGAAACGAACAAGAAGGTAGGCGGCCTGTTCCCCAATGACGGCGATGGCAACGCATGGGGCGACAAGGTTGTCGGCTTCCCGCCTGTTCTCGAGAAGCTTGGCTTCGGTCTGACCGATACGGGCCGCTACCAGAACTTGACGGACGATTTCTCGGCCCAGATCAACGCCTTCAAACAGGCCAAGGTGGACATCCTGACGGGCGTTATGATCCCGCCGGACCTGACCACCTTCTGGAACCAGGCAAAGCAGCAGGGCCTGAAGCCGAAGATCGCTTCGATCGGCAAGGCGCTGCTTTTCCCACAGACGGTCGAGGCTCTGGGCGATGCGGGTCACAACCTGTCGACGGAGGTCTGGTGGACGCCGAGCCACCCCTTCAAGTCGTCGCTGAGTGGCGATACGGCCGCGACTGTTGCAGATGCCTTCACAAAGGCCACGGGTCGCCCGTGGACCCAGCCTATCGGCTTCGCCCATGCACTGTTCGAACTGGCGGTCGATGTGATGAAGCGGGCCGGAGATATCGGCGATGGCGATGCCGTTGCCAAGGCAATCGGTGAAACGAAGCTCGATACCATCGTCGGACCGGTTGCCTGGGGCAGCGACAAGCTTCCGCCCTTTGCGCAGAAGAACGTCGCCAAGACACCGCTCGTCGGTGGCCAGTGGCGTCTCAAGTCTGGTGGCGGCTACGAACTGGTCGTCGTGGAAAACAGCCTCGCTCCCAATGTGCCGCTTGGCGGCAAGCTCGAAGCGCTCGCCTGAAAAGCTTTTTCATGCCCTGTCAACGAATAATTAGACCGTTCCAATTTTTTCTAGCGGTTCTTCGCGCGATAACCCTTTATTTGCGGCAGAAAAATCGATTTAAATCGACGATTCGCGCTGCGTTTTGCTTCATAAGTGAGGTCAAATCAATAAATCTTGCTTGCATAATTGGAACGTTCCAACTAATCACTGCACGTGGCCGCTGGCCGTGGGAGGATTTCATGACTAAGGGACGGGTTACCGTCATCGATATCGCGAAGGCTGCGGGCGTGTCGAAATCGACGGTCTCGCTGGTGCTCCAGGGTTCGTCGCTGGTGAACGACGGAACGCGCGCCAAAGTCACCGCGGTGATGCGCGAGCTCGGCTACGTGTATAACCGTGGCGCCGCCAATCTCCGGCAGGCCGGTTCCAAGTCCAAGATTATCGGCGTCGTAGTCAACGACCTGACCAACGGCTTCTTTGCGGAACTCGCCGTGGGCGTTGACGTGGTCGTCCAGTCCGCTGGCTTCGTGCAGTTCCTTTCCAATACCAGCGAGAGTCTCGATCGGCAGCGGGAGGTCATCGCCTCCATGCGCGAGCACGGAATATCCGGCCTTATCATGTCGCCCGCGCGCGGCACCGACGCTGAGGATCTCAAGCCCCTCGTGTCCGCTGGAATTCCGGTCGTCGTCGCTGTCCGCAGTGTGGCTGGCGCGAAGGTTTCATCCGTCGTGTCCGACAACCGTGAAGGAATCTTCGCCGGGGTCCGGCACCTCGCTTCGCTTGGGCACCGCCGCACAGCCTTTCTTGGCGGCTTTCGTGACACAGGTGTCTTCGATGACCGTCTGGAAGGCTATCGCGCCGCCGTCGCCAGCTGCGGGCTGGAGTTCGACGAAGATCTCGTCGTAGACGCGCCGCCGTCGAGGGCAGGCGGCGCCGATGCCGTCAGCCGCGCGCTTTCCATCGCCGAAAAACCGACTGCTGCCGTGTGCTTCAATGATGCCGTGGCCTTCGGCGTCTGCGATGGCCTGCGGGCACGACAGCTTGAGCCGGGCCGTGATTTCGCGGTGGTGGGGTTCGACG
Source organism: Rhizobium sp. Root1220 (assembly GCF_001426265.1). GTDB lineage: Bacteria > Pseudomonadota > Alphaproteobacteria > Rhizobiales > Rhizobiaceae > Rhizobium. The sequence goes on along the minus strand of NZ_LMDG01000036.1, from coordinate 24,476 downwards.
ATGTCATCGAGGCGAAGACGGCAGTGCCTGCTCTGACCACGATCTCGGTCGATCCGCAGGGCATGGGCCGCCGTGCTGCGCAGCTCCTGCTCAAGCAGATCAACGCCGGGAAGGCGGAAGCTGAATCCATTATTTCGTCAGTGCGACTGGTGGTCCGCGAAAGCTGCGGAGCGCCGTTCCACGACAGTCTCGGGAGGAGACAGGCATGACTGCAAAATGGGGTCTTATCGGTGCGAGCACGATCGCCCGCGAGTGGGTGATTGGCGCGATTCGTGCGACAGGCGGTGAGATCGTCTCCGTCATGAGCGCGAGTGCCGAGCGCGGCGCTGCCTACGCGAAGGAGAATGGCATTCCGAGATCGACGACCGATCTTTCGGAATTGCTCACCGACGCTACGATCGACGCCGTCTACATTTCGACAACCAACGAACTACACCGCGACCAGGCGATAGCCGCAGCGCGCGCAGGTAAGCACGTGCTTTGCGAGAAGCCGCTTGCGATGTCGCTCGAGGACGCACACAAGATGGCGCAGGTTGCCAAGGACGCTGGGGTAGTCCTCGCAACCAATCATCATCTCAGAAACGCGCCTACCCATAAGGCAATGCGCGACGCGATCGCTGCCGGGAAGATCGGTAGGCCACTTGCGGCCCGTGTCTTCCATGCAGTCTACCTGCCTCCTCACCTCCAGGGATGGCGCCTTGACCGTGCCGACGCAGGCGGCGGTGTGATCCTCGACATCACCGTCCACGACACCGACACCCTGCGCTTTGTGCTTGGAAGCGATCCGGTCGAAGTCACCGCCTTCTCGCAGGAGGGCGGCATGGGCAAGTCGGGCATCGAAGATGGCGTTATGGGCGTCATGCGTTTCGAGAACGGCGCGATCGCGCAGTTCCATGATGCGTTCACGGCGAAGTTCGCCGAGACGGGCTTCGAGGTTCTCGGAACCGAAGGCTCGCTGATCGCCCGCAACGTGATGACGCAGCGCCCCGTCGGAACGGTGGTCCTCCGGAACGCCGACGGCGAGCACGCGCTGCAGACGTTGGACAGGAACCTCTACGAAACCGCACTCGAGGCCTTCCATCAGGCGGTGGCTGGCAAAGGCCAGCCCGCTGCGACGGCGCAAGATGGAATCTGGTCGCTGGCGACGGGGCTCGCGATTGTAGAATCCGCAAGAAGTGGCACGGCCGTTGCCGTCAAACCAGGACTTTGAGTAGTAAGATGAGCAAGCACATCACACCGGCTGAAGCCGCAGCACTCATACCGGACGGAGCCATCGTCTCCGTGTCGTCGTCGAGCGGCCTCGGGTGCCCCGATCTGATGCTGAAGGCGATCGGCGAGCGGTTCGAAGCCACCGGTCATCCGCGCGGGATCACGACGCTTCACCCAATTGCAGCCGGCGATATGAGCGGCATCAAGGGCGTTGACTACATCGCCAAGAAAGGCCTGCTGAAGAAGATCATCGGCGGTTCCTATCCGTCCGGCCCGTCCAGCGCGGAGCCGCCGCTTATTTGGCAAATGATCACGAACAACGAAATTCCGGCGTACAACATTCCGTCGGGGATCATGTTCGACATTCATCGGGAGGCTGCCGCCAAGCGTCCTGGCGTCCTAACCAAGATCGGTATCGAGACGTTTGTAGACCCGAAGCGCCAGGGCTGCGCGATGAACGGACTCGCCTCTGAAGAACCCGTGGTGAAGCGCGTGTTGTTCGAGGGCGACGACTATCTCTTTTTCCCTTCCATCGTCCCGCAAGTGACGATCATTCGTGCGACAACCGCGGATGAGCGTGGCAACCTGACATACGAACACGAAGGCGCCTATCTCGGAGGCCTTGATCAGGCACTGGCAGCCCGCAACAACGGCGGTATCGTCATCGCCCAGGTGAAGCGTATCACCATAGAAGGCTCGCTCAAGCCCCACGACGTGCGTGTTCCCGGCATGCTGGTCGACTACGTTATTGTCGACCCCGAGCAAAAGCAGACAACGCTGACGCTTTATGATTCCGCGATTTCCGGTGAGATCTTCCGTCCACTCGACACGTTCCGCGTACCTGAGTTCAACATCCAGAAAGTCATCGCCCGCCGCGTCGCGCAGGAGCTCGAAGCAGGAAGCTGTGTGAACCTCGGTTTTGGCATATCGGCGAATGTTCCCCGTATCCTTCTGGAAGAGGGGCTGCATGGGTCCGTCACCTGGGTCATCGAGCAGGGCGCCGTCGGTGGTGTGCCACTTCTCGACTTCGCTTTTGGCTGCGCATCCAACGCCGACGCCTACATGCCGTCTCCCTACCAGTTCACCTATTTCCAGGGAGCCGGATTCGACGCCTCGCTGCTCTCCTTCCTGGAGATCGGGAAGGACGGCTCTGTCAACGTCTCCAAACTCTCTTTCCGCCCTCATGTCACGGCGGGAGCAGGCGGCTTCGTCGACATCACCGCCCGCGCCAAGAAGATCGTCTTCTCTGGTATGTTCAACGCGGGGGCGAAGCTGGCCATCGCCGACGGAAAGCTCGTCATCGAAAAGGAAGGCAAGCTCAAGAAGCTGGTCAACGAGGTAGAGCATGTGACGTTTTCGGGGCCGCGCGCGGTCGAGCAGGGGCAGGACATCACGTACGTCACGGAGCGCTGCGTGTTGAAACTGACGCCTGACGGTATTGTGCTGACAGAAATCGCCCCCGGTGTCGATTTGCAGAGGGAAATTCTCGATCAGTCGGAATTCCCGTTGATTGTCGCCCGTGATCTGAGAATGATGGAGGCGAGACTCTTCGCTGACGACCTCATCGGTCTGTCGCTTCCGCAGAAGAAGCCTCGCGTTCTGGGGGGGACGTTCAATGGGTGAGGGCACGGTACGCGTGGACGTTGACAAAGCCGTCGCCGTCATAACGGTCTCGCGGCCAGCGCGGCTAAATGCGCTGGACATCGACATGCTCAAGGCGCTTTCGTCAGCATGCGACGAAGTCGAAGCAAACCCGGCCGTGCGTGCGGCAATTCTGACAGGCGAAGGGAAGGCATTCTCCGCAGGCGGAGATATCAAGGCGTGGGGCGGAATGCAGGCAAACGAGTTCGGACATGCCTGGGTTCGCTTCGGCCATCGTGTTTTTGAACGGCTTGCCACGCTGCGGATTCCTCTTGTTGCCGCGCTTAACGGCCATGCCCTGGGCGGCGGCCTCGAGCTCGCCGGGACGGCCGATATCCGTATCGCCGAGGAGCAGATCAAGATCGGCCTGCCGGAAACCGGCCTCGGGATGATTCCGGGGTGGTCGGGCACCCAAAGACTCGTGAAGCGGTTTGGTGCCCAGGTTGTGCGGCGCATGGTCCTAGGCGGAGAAATGTTCACCGCCGAGGAAGCTCGCGCTCTCGGGATCGTCGATGCGGTGGTTGCAACCGGCGACGCTATGGAGGCTGCCCGGGCATACGCCGACCGCATTGCCGGCCGTGGACCGGCCGCGCTCGAAATCTCGAAGCTGATGATCGCGTCCGCGAACGGCGAAGACAATGGCACGGCGGTCGAGGCGCTGGGGTCGATCCTTGTCGCCAAGACTGCGGACCTGAAGGAGGGCGTTGTTGCGTTCAGCGAGAAGCGCCCCGCCAAATTCAAGGGAGAATGGTAATGACCGTACTGGTAAACCCCAAAGCGCTTAGCGATCAGAAGCCGCGCGACTTCAAGATGCTGATCGACGGGCAATGGGTCGGCTCGGCGGAAAGCAGCGCGCTGATCGAGCGCGTTGCGCCTAGCCATGGCGTGGTCGTTAGCCGCTATCAATCCGGATCCAAGGTAGACGCGGAACGTGCTATCGCCGCCGCGCGCAGGGCGTTCGATACCGGTCCCTGGCCGCGTATGACCGCGGCGGAACGCTCGGCCGTCTTGCTGAAGGCTGCGGATCTCATCGCCGAGAGGTCAGAGGAACTGGCCTATCTTGATGCGATCGAGGCCGGAAAGCCGATTGCGCAGGTTCGCGGTGAGATCGCCGGTTCGGTTGATATCTGGCGTTATGCCGCGGCGCTTGCGCGCGATCTCCACGGAGAGAGCTACAACACGCTCGGCGATGTTACGCTTGGCGTTGTGTTGCGTGAGGCAATTGGCGTCGTCTCTATCATCACACCATGGAACTTTCCTTTCCTGATCGTCGGTCAGAAACTTCCGTTCGCGTTGGCTGCCGGCTGCACGGCAGTTGTCAAGCCTTCGGAAATGACATCCGGCTCGACGATCGTTCTTGGTGAGATCTTGCTGGAGGCCGGGGTTCCTGCCGGCGTTGTCAATATCGTGACAGGTACCGGACCGGAGGTCGGCGCGCTGCTGACGTCGCATCCCGAAGTCGACATGATCTCGTTTACCGGCTCTACGGGTGTCGGCAAGTTGACAATGACCAATGCCGCACAGACCCTGAAGAAGGTCTCGCTGGAACTCGGTGGCAAGAATCCGCAGATCGTGTTTCCGGATGCCGACCTCGATGCCTTCATCGATGCCGCCGTGTTCGGTGCCTACTTCAACGCCGGTGAGTGCTGCAACGCAGGTTCACGCCTAATCCTTCATAAGAGTATTGCCAGCGATGTGGTTGCGCGAATTGCCGAATTGGCGAAGAGCGTCAAAGTCGGCGATCCGCTCGATTCGACGACACAGGTTGGCGCGATCATTACACCCCAGCACCTCGACAAGATTGCGGGTTACGTGGCCGGGGCGAAGCGCGCAGGCGCTGAAGTCGCCCATGGCGGTGAAACGCTCGACCTCGGAATGGGGCAATTCATGGCTCCGACGATCCTTTCCCATGTAACGCCGGCGATGGCGGTGGCGCGCGAAGAGGTGTTTGGACCCGTCTTGTCCGTCTTGACGTTCGATACCACAGCCGAGGCAATCGAGATCGCAAACTCCATCGACTACGGGTTGTCCGCAGGGGTCTGGAGCAGAGATTTCGACACCTGCCTGACTATAGGTCGCAGGGTTCGCGCCGGAACCGTGTGGATGAACACTTTCATGGACGGCGCTTCTGAGCTTCCATTCGGCGGCTACAAGCAGTCCGGTCTTGGACGCGAACTCGGCCGCCACGCGGTCGAGGACTACACCGAGACGAAGACGTTGAACATGCATATCGGTAGCCGCACGGGTTGGTGGATGCCACGAGGCTAAAAGGCCAGCGCAACTGGCTTGAGGGACCACGCTCGAGGAGGGCGGGTAATTGGAACGGGAATGGGTCCCGTTCTGCGAACTTGCAACTGGGAGGAATAACATGCGCAAGTTTCTTAGGACGACTGCAATGGTCGTCGTCGCAATGGCCGCGGCGGGCGGATTGGCGCGCGCTGACGATGTAAAAGAAGTGCAGATGCTCCATTGGTGGACATCCGGCGGCGAAGCGGCGGCGCTTAACGTTCTGAAGGGCGACCTTTCCAAGGAAGGATTCGCTTGGAAGGACGTACCGGTTGCCGGCGGTGGCGGTGACGCGGCAATGACCGCGCTCAAGGCCATGGTTGCAGCCGGAACCTATCCGACGGCTTCCCAGATGCTCGGCTATACGGTGCTGGACTATGCACAGGCCGGCGTCATGGGCGACCTTACCGAGACAGCCGTGAAGGAAGGCTGGGACAAGTCCGTTCCGGCGGCTCTGCAGAAGTTCTCAGTCTACGACGGCAAGTGGGTTGCTGCACCGGTCAACGTTCACTCGGTCAATTGGCTTTGGATCAACAAGGCAGTCATGGACAAGATCGGCGGCACCGAGCCGAAGACTTTTGACGACCTGATCGCGCTTCTCGACAAGGCCAAGGCGGCGGGCGTCACCCCGCTCGCGCTCGGCGGCCAGAACTGGCAGGAAGCCACGATGTTCGACTCGATCGTTCTTTCGACGGGTGGCCCCGAGTTCTACAAGAAGGCGTTCAACGATCTCGACGAAGAGTCGCTGAAGTCGGACACGATGAAGAAGTCGTTCGACAACCTTCAGAAGATCGTCACCTACGTCGACCCGAATTTCTCGGGACGTGACTGGAACCTTGCGACCGCCATGGTCATCAAGGGTGACGCACTCGTGCAGGTCATGGGCGATTGGGCCAAGGGCGAATTCGTAGCGGCGAAGAAGACGCCGAACACGGATTTCCTTTGCTACCGCTTCCCGGGCACGGACGGCAGCGTGATCTATAACTCCGACATGTTCGGCATGTTCAACGTTCCGGACGATCGCAAGGCGGCCCAGGTCGCGCTTGCCACGGCAACGCTCTCCAAGAGCTTCCAGTCTGCGTTCAACGTCGTCAAGGGTTCGGTTCCGGCTCGTACCGACGTTCCTGACACGGACTTCGATGCTTGCGGCAAGAAGGGCATTGCTGACCTGAAGGCAGCCAACGAAGGCGGCACGTTGTTCGGCTCGCTGGCGCAGGGTTACGGCGCTCCTCCGGCTGTTGCCAATGCCTATAAGGACGTTGTGTCCAAGTTCGTGCATGGCCAGATCAAGACCTCCGATCAGGCTGTCGAAGAGCTCGTCAAGGCAATTGACGACGCCAAGTAAGCGCGGCTGACAAAGGTCTTCCCCGCCCGTTGCGGCGGGGAAGATTTCGACTACGGACGACACCCTTGGGAGGGGATGAACTTCATGAGCACCATCGCTACCACCAAACCCGTTCTCACGCCGCACCGTGGAATGCCCGTTTCAATCCGCGCGCGTTTGCAGGACGCACTGCCGAAGATCGTGCTTGCACCAAGCTTCGCCGTCACGCTGATTTTCGTTTACGGATTCATCCTCTGGACGGTCTATCTGTCCTTTACGAACTCCAAGACCTTCCCGTCATATGTGCTGACAGGGCCGCGGGCGTATCAACGGCTCTGGCGCTGGACATTCGAAAGCGATCCGCCATCCAGCTGGTACACCTCCATCACCAACATGGGCATCTTCGGATTTCTCTACATCGGGATCTGCCTAGGCCTCGGGCTCTTCCTCGCGATCATGCTTGACCAGAAAATTCGCGGCGAGGGCTTGCTGCGGCCGATTTTCCTCTATCCGATGGCGCTTTCCTTCATCGTGACCGGTGTTGCCTGGAAGTGGTTCCTCGACCCTGGTCTCGGCCTCGAGCAGACGCTACACAATTTCGGGTGGACGAGCTTCCATTTCGACTGGATCAAGAACAAGGATTTCGTGATCTACACCGTGGTAATCGCCGGGGTGTGGCAGGCCTCTGGCTTCGTCATGGCGATGTTCCTTGCCGGCCTTCGTGGCATCGACAGCGAGATCATGAAGGCGGCGCAGATCGACGGCGCAACCACGATCCAGCTCTACCGGCGCATCATCATCCCCTTGCTTCGGCCCGTCTTCCTGTCCGCCTTCATCGTGCTCGCCCACATGGCGATCAAGTCCTACGACCTTGTCGTTGCGCTGACGAGTGGAGGGCCCGGCGGTTCCGCCTGGCTGCCGTCCAACTTCATGTATGAATACACCTTCAAGAGGAACGAAATGGCAGTTGGCTCCGCCAGCGCGGTCATCATGCTGATGACGATCACGGCGATCATCGTTCCCTATCTCTACTCAGAACTTCGGGAGAAAACGCGATGAGCGCCGTTACCTCGACAGTTTCCGGTGCGCCGCAAACGTCACGCGCGAAGATCCTCAACCGCGTATCCATCTACGGTCTGCTTGTCATTTTCGCGATCATCTATCTGATGCCGCTGTTCGTCATGCTGGTCACCTCATTCAAGACCATGGACGAAATTCAGAATGGCAACATGCTGTCGCTGCCGAGCGCGCCAACCTTGGAGCCTTGGTTCAAGGCCTGGGGAGAGACCTGCGTCGGCCTGACCTGCGCCGGAATCAAGGGTTATTTCTGGAACTCGATCAAGATGGTCGTCCCTGCGGTGGCGATCTCGACCATTCTCGGTTCGCTCAACGGTTACGTGCTGACCAAATGGCGCTTTCCGGGCCACACCCTGGTCTTCGGGCTGATGCTGTTTGCCTGCTTCATCCCGTTCCAGTCCGTGCTGCTGCCGATGGCGACCATTCTCGGCAGCCTCGGGCGCTTCGGGATGACGCTTCAGAACGCCACAGGTCTTTCCTTCGGCTTCGGCAATCCCACGGTTAATCTGGTGTTCGTCCATGTGGTCTACGGCCTCGGTTTCACGACGCTCTTCTTCCGCAACTATTACGAAGCGTTCCCGACCGAACTGGTGAAGGCGGCGCAGGTTGATGGCGCTGGGTTCTTCCAGATCTTCTGGCGCATCATGCTGCCGAATTCGCTGCCGATCATCGTGGTCACGGTCATCTACCAGTTCACCAATATCTGGAACGACTTCCTGTTTGCCTCGGCTTACGCCGGAACCGGCGATTCCATGCCGATGACGGTGGCGCTCAACAACGTCGTCAACACGTCCACCGGCGTGGTGGAATACAACGTCAACATGGCAGCCGCGATGATCGCCGCCATGCCGACACTCCTCGTTTACATTCTCGCCGGCCGCTACTTCGTGCGCGGTCTCATGGCGGGCGCCGTCAAAGGATGATCCAATGGCTTTCGTCGAAATATCCGGTCTCAGAAAGCGCTTCGGCGCATTGGAAATCCTCAAGGGTATCGACCTTGAACTCGAAAAGGGCGGCTTCCTCGTGCTCGTCGGTCCCTCCGGCTGCGGCAAGTCCACGCTGCTCAACACGATCGCCGGGCTCGAATCCATCACCGCCGGCGATATCCGCGTCGAGGGGCGTTCGATCTCCGACCTGCATCCTTCCAAGCGCGATATCGCGATGGTGTTCCAGAGCTATGCGCTCTATCCGAACATGACTGTCGCCGGAAACATCTCCTTCGGGATGGAGATGCGCGGCGTGCCGGTCGAGGAGCGCAAGGCGGCGATCGACAAGGTCGCCAAGGTGCTGCAGATCGGCCATCTGCTCGACCGCAAGCCGAGCCAGCTTTCCGGCGGCCAGCGGCAGCGCGTCGCCATGGGCCGGGCGCTGGTACGCGACCCCAAGCTCTTCCTCTTCGACGAGCCGCTCTCCAATCTCGATGCCAAGCTGCGCGTCGACATGCGCATCGAAATCAAGAGGCTTCACCAGGCAACCGGCAAGACGATCGTCTATGTCACGCACGACCAGATCGAGGCGATGACGCTCGCCACCAAGATCGCCGTGATGAAGGACGGCGAGGTGCAGCAATTCGGGACGCCGGCGGAGATCTACAACAACCCGGCCAACATGTTCGTTGCCGACTTCATGGGCTCCCCGGCCATGAACCTGCTTTCGGGCACGATAGAGAAGGGCGCTTCGGGCCTCTCGGTCTCGCTGGCGCGTCCCGGCGGCGAGCCGATGGTCCTTCCGATCGCGCACGGCAAGGCTGCGCTCGAAGCGCATGCAGGACGGCAGATCGTGTTCGGTATCCGTCCCGAGGCGCTGACGGACCCGGATGGTGCCGACCGCAACGCCCAGAGCCTGGCGGAAGGCGACTGCCTCATCGAGGTGGTCGAACCCGCCGGCTCCGATACGTTTGCCGTCACAAAGCTCGGGGGGAAAGAGGTCGTCGCGCGGCTTCGGGCCGATGCTCGGATACAGGCTGGCCAGAGTGCCCGCCTTGCTTTCAATCTCGACAAGGTCGTCTTCTTCGATCCGCAAAGCCAAATTCGGATCGCCTAGTAGGAACCTTGAGACGTGAAAGACATGAGCGCTTCACCGGATATCGTTATCGTCGGCTCGGGAGTTGGAGGTTCCACCGTCGCTGCTGGCCTAGCGGCGACGGGAGCAGAAATTTTGATACTTGAGGCCGGTGATTTTATTCAGGACCGCCCGGAAAACAGGGATCAGCGTGCCATCTTCCAACGCGGGCACTTTCGCCCGAAGGAAACTTGGTACGAGCCCAGCGGCCAAGGGTTCAATCCGGGGAATTACTACAATGTCGGTGGAAACTCGAAGTTCTACGGCGCCGTTCTCTCTCGCTATCGAAAAGAGGATTTCGGCGAGATCAGGCATCTTGAGGGTGTCTCGCCTGCTTGGCCTTTCCCCTACGACGTTCTTGAGCCCTGGTATGGCAAAGCGGAAAGCCTCTTTCATGTCCGCGGGGCGCTGGGCGAAGACCCGACAGAGCCAGCTCACTCCAGCGCCTACGATTATCCTGCGGTTCCTGATGAGCCGCCCATCGCCAATGTCCGGGCGAGGCTGAAGGCGAAGGGGCTGTATCCTTCGTCCCTACCACTGGGCATCGATATCGACAGGTGGCTTGCGAAAGCGAAGACGCCCTGGGACGCCCATCCCAATTCGCGCGACGGCAAGATGGACGCCGAGACGGCTGCCCTGCTGCCAGCGCTTGAGCATTCGAACGTCAGCATCGAAACCAACGCGCGGGTTCTAAGGCTGGAGACGGGAGACGGCGGCCGCATCGAGAAAGTGATCTACACGAAGGATGGTGCGACCATGGCGGCGAAGCCGAAGATCGTCATCCTTTCCGCAGGCGCGGTGCAGTCGTCCGTAATCCTCCTGCGATCGGCAAATGACAGGTTCAGAAATGGATTGGCGAACTCGTCTGACCAGGTGGGTCGCAACTTCATGAACCACAACGCATCCGCCGTGATTGGGGTGTCGCCGACCTTTCACAACAACTCGATCTATCAGAAGACGTTCGCCTTCAACGATTTCTATCTGTCCGACGGGGCGGGCGGTCCGCCGCTTGGCAACGTCCAGCTGCTAGGACGCCTTTCAGCGAAGATCCTAAAGGGGTCGCTTCCACTTGCGCCTGAGTGGCTTCTGGATCTGGTGACCGGGCATTCGATTGATTTCTACGCGATGAGCGAGGACGTGCCGAACCCTGAGAGTCGGGTTACGGTCGACGGCGACCGCATCGTCCTTCAATGGCATCGCACAAACTGGGCGGCTCATCTCGCCCTCGTATCGAAGCTGAAGGACGTGCTGAAGTCGATCGGCTTCCCCATCGTCCTGACACGGCCGTTCGACAAGCGGACGCCGTCCCACCAATGCGGCACGATCCGGATCGGAAACGATCCCGCAAGTGCCCCGCTGGACATTTTCTGCCGTTCTTACGATCACCAGAACCTCTTCGTGGTCGATGCGAGCTTTTTGCCGACCTCGGCCGCAGTCAATCCGGCACTGACGGTCGCCGGCCAGGCGCTGCGCGTCGCCGATCATATCGCCTCGACGGATCTCAAGATTTCCAGTGTGTCTGATCCCGCTTCCGCGGCGTCGACAACAGACAGCCCACAGCATTCAACAGGATAAGCAAGATGCGCTTCGACTACATCATCAGCGGTGCCGGTCCTGCCGGATGCGTGCTCGCCAACCGCCTCAGCGAGGATCCGGAGGTGAACGTGCTGCTTCTGGAAGCAGGCGGGGGTGACTGGAATCCGCTGTTTCATATGCCCGCCGGGTTCGCGAAGATGACGAAGGGCGTCGCGAGCTGGGGTTGGGAAACGGTGCCGCAGAAGCATATGAAAGGTCGGGTGCTGCGTTACACTCAAGCCAAGGTTATCGGTGGCGGCTCGTCAATCAATGCCCAGCTTTATACGCGAGGAAACGCGGCGGACTACGATCTCTGGGCGAGCGAGGACGGCTGCGAAGGTTGGGATTACCGTTCGATCCTGCCGTATTTCAAGCGGGCGGAGGACAATCAGCGCTTCGCCGACGACTATCATTCCTATGGCGGCCCACTTGGTGTTTCGATGCCGATCTCGCCCCTTCCGATTTGCGATGCCTACATTCGCGCCGGACAAGAGCTGGGCATCCCCTACAACCATGACTTCAACGGCAGGCGGCAGGCGGGGGTTGGGTTCTATCAGCTAACCCAGCGCAACAAGCGTCGGTCTTCCGCCTCGCTCGCGTACCTCTCGCCGATAAAGGATCGAAAGAATTTGACGATCCGCACGGGAACGAGAGTAACTCGGATCGTTCTCGAAGGTAGCCGCGCGGTCGGGGTCGAAATCGCGACGAAGAACAGCCTCGAAGTGGTGCGCGCCGAACGCGAGGTGCTTGTGACTTCCGGCGCTATCGGCTCGCCAAAACTTCTACTTCAGTCGGGCATCGGGCCGGGCGATCACCTGAAGTCAGCTGGTTTGAAGGTTCTGCACGATCTCCCGGGCGTAGGTGGCAACCTCCAGGACCATCTCGATCTCTTCGTCATTTCCGAATGCACAGGCGATCACACGTACGATGGGGTAGCTAAGCTTCACCGTACGTTATGGGCAGGGATACAGTACGCTCTTTTCAAGACCGGACCGGTTGCCTCGTCGCTCTTCGAGACGGGCGGCTTCTGGTATGCTGACCCGGACGCTCGTTCGCCGGACATCCAATTCCACCTTGGCCTCGGCTCCGGCATCGAGGCAGGCGTCGAGCGCCTCAAGAACGCGGGCGTTACACTGAACTCCGCCTATTTGCATCCCCGTTCTCGTGGGACGGTGCGCCTCTCGTCAGCAGATCCAGCTGCCTTGCCCTTGATCGACCCGAACTATTGGTCGGACCCACACGACAGGAAGATGTCACTGGAGGGGCTCAGGGTGGCGCGCGAAATCATGCAGCAGGACGCCTTGAAGCCCTTCGTGCTTGCCGAACGCCTCCCTGGCCCGAAGGTCGTCACCGAGGAGCAGCTCTTCGAATATGGCTGCGCGAATGCCAAGACCGACCACCATCCGGTGGGTACCTGCAAAATGGGAACCGGAGCCGACGCGGTCGTTGGTCTCGACCTGAAGGTCCATGGTATCGAGGGACTACGCGTTTGCGACTCATCGGTCATGCCGCGGGTTCCGTCATGCAACACCAACGCGCCGACGATCATGGTCGGCGAAAAGGGCTCAGATATCATCCGAGGCCTGCAGCCGTTGCCGTCTGCGATCTTCTCGCATGAGCGCAATGACGCCCGTCCGCGAGCGCGAGTCAACGTCCGATAGGACCGGACCTCAGCGAAAAGATTCAGGGATAGACAGCATGTCCATCGACGTTCCACAGGAAATCCTCGACGCTCTGACCGACGTCGATATGCCACGGTTGAAGCCGGAGGCCCCTCCAACGGAGACGATCCGTCTTGTTGGCGTCAACGTGCCAGTTTACCGGGCAGGCTGCGTGATTATTGGCTCTGGAGCGGCGGGTCTGAGGGCAGCCGTTGAAATGAAGCGTCGTGGCGACGATGTCGTCATCGTCAGCCAGAGCGCTTGGGGCGGCACGTCCGCTTGCTCGGGTTCCGACAAGCAGACCCTCCATACCGCAAACACCGCCGATCAGGGCGACAACTTCAAGGCTATGGCCCGAGCAATTCGTGCAGGCGGGGCAATGGACGAGGATACGGCCTACATCGAGGCGGTCGGCTCCACTCGAGTGATGGCGTCTCTGCAGTTTCTCGGGTTGCCTCTCCCTCAAGATGGGCTGGGCGGAACGCTCCGCTACCAGACAGATCACGACGAAGTTGGGCGAGCGACGAGTTGCGGTCCGAGGACTTCGCGACTGATGGTCAAGGTGCTCGCCGAGGAAGCAATCCGTCTGGACATTCCCTTCTTCAATCACACCACGGCCGTCAAGATCCTGGTTGAGGGCGAAGGTGACGCTCGTCGCGTTGTTGGGCTGCTCGCGATACGGGCGAACGACCGCGCCGACGGTAACCCTCTTGGCGTCGCGCTGTTCGCAAGCGACATTGTCATCCTGGCAGCCGGGGGGCCAGGCGAACTCTACCGCGACAGCGTGTATCCGAACGGATGCTTCGGCTCCCTCGGGCTGGCGTTGGAGGCGGGTGTCGCGCTGGTCAACCTGACTGAGAGCCAGTTCGGGATCGGAACGCGTCGCGAAGGGTTCCCCTGGAACCTCTCGGGCACCTATGTGCAGGCGATCCCGCACATCTACTCGGTCGACAGCGAAGGCGCCGAGCATCACTTCCTTGCAGAGTATTATCGGACCACGAAGGAAATGGCTTCCAACGTGTTCCGCAAAGGCTACCAGTGGCCGTTCCATTCGACGCGGATGCTTGACTTCGGCTCAAGCCTTGTCGATCTCGCAATCTACCGGGAAAGCGCCAAGGGACGGCGCGTGTTCATGGATTTCAACCGGAATCCTCTTCCTGTGCCCGGCGATCAACCGTTCGACCTCGAGCGGCTTGACGATGATGTGCGGAAGTATCTCGGTAGTGCCGGGGCAAGCCAGGACATGCCAATCCAGCGCCTTCGTCATATGAATCCGCTGTCGATCGAACTCTACCGCCGATACAAGGTGGATATTGCCGCCGAACCGCTCGAGTTCGCGGTGAACAATCAGCACATGAACGGCGGCGTAATGGTCGATATATGGGGACGGAGCAGCCTCGCTGGCTGCTACGCCATCGGCGAAGCTGCGGGAACCCACGGCGTGACCCGACCTGGTGGGGCCGCCCTCAATGCCGGACAGGTCTTCGGAACGCGCGTCGCAGAACATGTGGGTGCAAGCGGCCGAGCGCGCCACGCTTCGGCGGCTGATATTCGGGAGATTGCGGGTGCAGGGGTTTTTGAGGTGCTCGCAACACTAAGGCCCGACAGCTCCCTGTCTGCGAAGACAGTGCGAGCGGAAGTGCAGTCCCGAATGAGCGACAAGGCGGGACTGATCTGCGACGCGAAAAGCGTCAGCGGCGCGCTTGAGGAGGCGCGGCGCTTGAACAACGCGCTCCGCGAGAAGGGCATCGCCTATGATCGCGCCGCAGAAGCCGGAAGGGCCGTCCAGTGGCGGCAGGTGGCGCTCGCATCGGAGGCCGTCCTTACTGCTCTCGACCACTTTATCGCAAGCGGCGGTGGAAGCCGGGGCGCCAGAGCGGTCTGCGATAGTGATGGTGAGTTTATTCCGGACTCTCGTTCCGGCTCGCTCGTGGAGTTTCGCTTCCGAAAGGAACAGGAGGCCCATCGAGACGAACAGATTGTCGTCCAGCTCTACGGGGACAAGCTGGCGGTGTCGACACGGAGCAACCGTCAGTTCGATGAATCCGCAAAGTCCTTCTTCGAACGCGACTGGCCTGCGTGGCTCACGGGCGAGATCTACGATCTCAGCAGCAAGGCGAGTAGCCGGTGTCCCGCTCCCGCGTTGCCCTCGCCGCCATAATCTGTGATCGGCTTTCGTCGAGATTACGAGCGGCGGATCGGCGAACTCTATCGGATAGAGACGGAGTGTGCCATGACGGGGGTGCGGAGAACTGGCGACCATTGCCTCGCTCATTGAGACCTGCAAGCTCAGCGCCGTCGATCATTCGCCTACCCATTCAAGAAATCGCTTGTGCTCTGTGGCGGAATCTTTTCATCAATTCATCGGAGAATTGGAGGCTGCTAGAAAGAGAACTCGCTACAGCGCTGGATACGGAGGGCCGTTTCCAACGAATCGCGCGCAGCTTTTGAAGGCCATCAACTGGAGGCTGGCGCCTCTGCTCCTGCCGGTCGTACTCGCGCTGTTCAATCAGCCAGTTGGGGAGCTTTAACACTAGGCGCGATTGCGCTGCCCTGATCAGAATTCATCTCGTCGAATCCTTATGCGATCAACGATGATCACCGTCCGGTCAGGCAACGTCAATGGCTTGCGCTACGCCGCTTCAAAAGCAACCGACGGTCGTTTTTAAGAAACAGCTACATGGATTTTCTCGTTGCGCCCTTGTGGGTCTATGAAGCAGCAAACAGTCCAAATTGAGCACCATTACGGTCTGTGAACGTCCCGTTCAGTCGCTCACAAAAACTGGTTTAAGGCTGCCCGGGGTTCGGATTTCCTGTTTCGCATTCCGGCAGCCGCACAGGTTTGTCGAGCTTCGCCAACACCTCGGACTTGGAGCACGTCGGGAACCCAGCTAGGGGCATCGTCTCCATGAACCGACTGCGCTCCACTGTGCTTAGGCCGGGCTCATTGATCATGCTCTCTACAGTCAAGTCCGGGTGCTGCTTGAGAGCTTCCATAGCCGAGGCAGCCGCTTCATCGGTACGACCCAGGGCCGCGAGGGAACTGCTGCGCACCACCCAAGTCCACCTTTGGTAGCTGCCAGGCGTCATGCGCTCCAACATCTTCACCGCGTCCTCATACCGGCCCGCCATAAAATAAGCAGGGGCGAAGAAATTGGACGCCCACATCGGATAGTTTGGGTCCAGCCGCTTTACCTGGTCGACCATTTGAGCGCCGCGTTCGGGTTCACCGAAGCGTGCTGCAAAGCCGGTATAGAAAGTTAGGATTTCGGACGAGCCAGGAGCTAAACGAAGGGCCTTTTCAAATTCAGACCTGGCTCGGCCCATGTCGCCCTTATTTGCAAGGCTCATACCAAACACCGCGTGTGCTTCAGCGTCGCTCGGGTCAAGTGTCACAGCGCGTTCGGCGACATCGGCCGCCGCCTTGCGGTTGCTCTCTGGATCAACGCCAAACAACTCCAATATTTCATGAGCATGGTAAAGTTCCACCCAGGCCCGTGCCAGCGCCGGGTCCAGCTCTACGGCGCGGTTGAGAAAGGTGACGGCCTGCTCCTCGTCCTCTTTGGTGAGCTTTTCTATCTTCTCGGACCCCAAAAGATAAAAATCGTAGGCGCTCAGCTTTTCAGGCCGCTTACGCTTGGCTGCCGCCCGTCCGGCCTCTTGTATTAGCCCCACTCCGCCGCCGAGACGGTTGGCGACTTGGTCCGCGATTTCGGACTGAACGGCGAACACGTCCTCAGCGGGCCGGTCCCAGTTCTCCGACCAAAGATGGTGGCCGGTCTTCGTATCGACCAACTGTGCTGTGATCCGGACCCTGTCACTCTGCCGCTGAATGGAGCCTTCCAGTACAAAGCCCACGTGGAGCGCATTTGCAACTTGGCGCATCCACAGTCCTGCCTTTATAGACTTCCGTCGAATTCCGCGCCACGACCTCGAATTCGGGAAACCGCGCGAGGTCGGTGATGATGTCTTCGGTCAAGCCATCGGCCAGACGCCCGGTTGCCTGGTCGCCGCCAAAATTCTCGAAGGGAAGTACCGCCACAGATGGCTTGTCGCTCAAAGGCGCGGGCTGCAGGAACCACCAGACCCCGCCGCCCGCCAAAGCAAGCGCCACGACCGCTGCCACAGCCCTCCTAACCCAGCGCGGGATCGATCCGAGAAGTGGGCGACGTGCCCGTTTGCCGTCCAGTCTCAGCCGGTACATCCGAACGGGGCGGCTGATGTTCTTGACCTGCTGCTCGCCGACGAAATCAAGCGGCCAGTCGAGTTTGCCCTGAAGATGATCGTATGCTGTCCCAGACACCAATACGCCGCCCGGTTCTGCCAATTGTTCGAGCCGCGCGGCGACATTTACCCCATCCCCATAGACATCGCCATCCACCAACACCACATCGCCCAGATTGATCCCGACGCGGAACACGATGCGCTCATGCTCCGGTACGTCGGCGTTACGCGCTGCCACGATATTCTGAAACTCGGCCGCGCAGCCGACCGCATCAACCACGCTGTCGAAGGCGACAAGCGTGCCGTCCCCCATCAACTTGACAATCGTGCCACGACGCCGGGAGACGGCGGGATTGATCAGGTCGGCACGGATGGCTTTCAGTCGCTTGATGGTTCCCGCCTCATCGGCTTCCATCGCCTTTGAATAGCCGACCATATCCGCTGCCAGTATCGCGAGTAACTTCCGGTCGAGAGCCGAGATACTCATCATCGTTGCCTTGCATGATCATGCAACAGTGTTGGCAGTCTACACCCATCGAAGCGCCGCAACTAGCAGACCCCAAAATGGCCTCTCCCGTCATCCGAGAGTTCTGCCGGCATAGCGATGCGGTCCATGAACTGGCGACTGTACCCGATCGTGGTTTCTTCGCAATTCTTCGGCTCTATACACCCAGTAAGCCAGCCCTCGACGGAACCTGGAAGCCCGGTGATATGGAAGAGATTCAATGAGAATACCCAATAGCGGCCGCCTGATCGGATGGCCGCTATTGGACCAAAGGCGCATCGCGGATGATTGTTATTGGCCCGAGGCGGACATCTCCGCCGCGCCCTTATGTTCAAGCCATCTGGGGCCACAACCCTCCCGGCGCGTATCAGGGCCTCAACGGCCTGATGTACCGCTTCCAAACTTGTGTAGCGCGGGCTGTATCCAAGGCGCCGTCGGCTCTTTTCAATCGAGTGGCATGAACTACGGATGACGTGGCCGCGAGTGTTCTCGCGAGCGTCGGGGTCGAGATCGAGAAGCCATTCCTCAAATGGCTTGAACGCGATGCGCGGTTCTCGGCCAAACCAACGATAGACCGTTTCCGCGTAACCCTTGAGGGTGACCGCTTGGCTGGACACCGTGTTGAATATCTCGCCGATCGAGGCGGCGCGGTTTTCGATGGCGCAGATGATCCACTGAGCTACGTCGTCAGCGTGCACGTGATGGACCATTTCCAAACCGAGATTGGGCAGCACCAATTCCTCACCCCGCGCGATGAGAGAGAACGTGTCGGGATTTGCGTTGGCTTGGGGCGTAACGGGGTTCCAGCCTTCGCCGACGATGTGACCTGGTCGGAAGCAGGTGGCCGGGAAACCGCTCTGACGAGCCTCCTTCATCAGCCAAGCTTCGCTCTCGGCTTTGCCAGTTCCGTATTCGTCGATCGGGTTGGTGGGTTCCGTCTCCGTCGCAGGGATGGCGAACAATCGACCGTAAACCCAGATGGTGCTGCAAAAAAGGTAGTGCTCGACCTTGCCACGTATTGCTTCAACGAGATGTTGTGTACTGGCGAGATCGAATGAAATCATGTCGACGATCACGTCGGGATGGAGATTGGCGACCTTGATGCCGAACGTTCCGGCTTTCTCCTCGGCCGCGCGGTCGAGCGCAACGTTCTCGATCAAGTCCCAGCAATAGTGCGCACGATAGGGTTTCGCCGTGCCTCGGCTAACGTTGACGACTTCGTGCCCGCGTTCGACAAGACGCGGCAGCAGATAGCTGCCGACATGACCGCTACCGCCAATCACCAATATGCGCGACATGTGCTCCTCCATTCTTTTAGATTATGATAGCCCAAGGGCAGCAAGCGAAGCGATAAATGCTTCGGCAGTCCGCTTTTAAAGCGAAAGCGGTCTAACACACATGACTGCTTCCGGCCCTTAGCTGCCTCTGGATCACCACGTCTCGGTGAACCACTTGCCTTTCAATTGTCTTTCGGACACCTTGCAACTGACGAGATTGAAGGTGGCATCGATGAGATTTTCAGGACGCCTTGCAGGTTCTGCATTTATGGTTGGCTCTTTCATAGCGCCCGCCTACGCCTACGCCTCCGATCCTGTTCCGGTCACGGTAGACAATTTTGTTCGCGCCGAAACGGACGTCACCATGGACGCCTACGCGAAGGAGGGCGCACTCGGCAAATTTGTTCACGCAAGAACCCCGCCGTCTGTGGACGATCAGAAGGTCGTGCGCATGAACCGCGACACACTTTACTCGTTCGGAATATTTGATCTCGGTGCCGGACCGGTCACTCTATCTCTTCCAAATACCGACGAGCGCTACATGATGGCCCAAGTCATCGATCAAGACCACTACACGCACGACATCAACTACGCACCGGGATCGAAGACCTATACGAGAAACGAAATTGGCACGCGCTATATGATTGTCATCGTCCGAACGCTCGCCGATCCGCAAAGTGAAAATGACTTGAAGCAGGTTCACAGTCTGCAGGATGCAATTAAAGTCGAGCAGAAGGAACCGGGTACCTTGGTCGTTCCCAACTGGGATGCGGTCTCTCAGGAAAAGGTTCGTGACGCCTTGAAGGTTTTGGGTTCGACACTTACCAATACCGACCATACCTTCGGGACCAAGCAGGAAGTCGATCCAATCCGGCATCTGATTGGCGCTGCAATTGGGTGGGGCGGCAACCCGAGTTCGGCAGCGATCTATCTCACCGGGCACCCCAAGAATGAAGATGGCACACACGTCGAGAAACTGACGGTCAAGGATGTCCCCGTCGATGGTTTCTGGTCGGTCAGCGTCTACAACGCGAAGGGCTTCTTCGAGAAAAACGCCCTCAATTCGTATTCCCTCAACAATCTAACTGCCAAGAAAGACCCCGACGGGACTGTCAGGGTGCAATTTGGTGGATGTGAGAAGACGACGCCGAATTGCATCCCAACCAATAAGGGGTGGAACTACACAGTTCGTCTGTATCGCCCCAGAGCCGAGCTGCAAAACGGTAGCTGGAAGTTTCCCGAAACGGAGCTGGTGAATTAAACGTCCTCCAACCGTGAGAAGCCGGACCCACACGGGGTTGGTTTTCGTTTCAGGCACGTGCACTAAGTAAATTCGCTTATGACCGCAATTGGCGTATTGCTGCCCCAACCGAAACCAAAGTCTAACATCAGAGTATGTATCTCGCCTGGGCAGAGGGCGGCCGCAGTATATTGGGACAGCCGCTATCCTTCGGCCATATTCGTAAGCTTCCAGTAAGCCGAGATTGTGCGCTGCTCGCTGGTGGAGAATTACAGGAGCGCCAGCCGTTACATAGGAGTTTGGAATGACACTTGCGCTCGGTGGTCTCACACTCGGTTTCGTTGGAACTGGCACGATCACGGAAGCCGTGGTCACAGGACTGAGCAGGACTAAATTCCGTGACAACCGGATTGTTGTGTCGCCAAGGAACGAGACCGTCGCCAAAAAGTTGGCGGCAGCATACGAAAATGTCGAAGTCGCCACAGACAATCAAGATGTGCTTGATCGTGCCGATCTTGCATTTCTTGCGGTCCGGCCACAGATCGTCGAGGAAGTCGTGCGTTCGCTCCGGTTCAGGCGCGACCACCATATCGTCAGTTTTGTTGCCGCTACCCCTCTTGATCGGTTGATGGAATGGGTGGATGAGCGACCCGCGTGCCTGAGCCAGGCAATTCCATTGCCATTCGTCGCCGATCTCCAAGGTGCGACAGCGATCTATCCACCCGACGAAAAGGCCGCCGCCATTTTCTCGGCGCTCGGCACTTCAGCCCAGGTGGCGAGCAAACACGAATATGACCTTCTTGCAGGGGCAAGTTCGTTAATGGGGACCTATTTCGGAATCTTGGATGCCACTTCCGGCTGGCTGGAACGTAACGGACTGCCGAAACCCGTGGGCGATGCCTATCTCCGACAGCTTTTTGCTGGGCTCGCATTTGCCGGATCGGCTAGATCGGGGCTCAGCTTTGACGCTCTTGTGGAGGGGCATTCCACAAAGGGAGGGTTGAACGAACAGGTTCTCGCCGATTTCACAGGGAACGGCGGCTTACGCGCACTGTCGGAAGCGTTGGACGCGGTGATGGTGCGCATCGCGCCAGACAACAAGAAGTGACCTCATGTCCGGTTTCGCAGGTGGGAAGGGGATTTCCATTCGAGGGTTCGTTCGGGCCGAGCGTGCCGAGCGCGAGATCGTCGTGATGACCGCTACGCCGTCGTCTGCCGATCCATGACCACTCGCTGAGAACTGCACACTAGACCTGCGCTGGGCAATCTTCGATGAGGCGAGAAATTGTGCTTCGGCCCAGCTCGGCCATGACGGGGTTCGTGCTTTCATAATACCAAGCCAAGCCCATCGCTTGCTGGAATGCCCATGCCGCGCCTCTGCGCCATTCAAGGTCATCTATTTGCAGAGCTTCACGCAGGATGGTCCGGGTATCCCGATCTAGCAGATGCCATCCGGCGACGAGGTCCAGCGATGGATCGGCAGGAGCAAAGTCACCAGTGTCAAGCACTCCAACTAAGTGCTCGCCATGAACCAGGAGATTTCCCGGAATGAGGTCCTTGTGGCTCATCGCTTCCCGCGTTGGAGATGGCAATTCGCGAAAGCTTCCCCACATGCGGCGCAGATGTTCAACATCAAGTAGGTGTTCACTTTTAGAGAAGCACACCTCCATCCACCCATCGTGATCCGTCAAGTTACCGCCCCGGCCTCGACCGTCAAATGTCCGCCCCTCCAGATCCGCCGCACGAAGTGTGGTGATCAGTCGGACAAGGTCGAGCGCAAAAACCGATGAGTTACATAGTCCCATCGGTGTAGCGACTTTCCCTTCGATCCAAGTCTGTACGAGCCACGGAAGAGGGAACACACCGCTTTGCCGCCCGATACCGACTGGCTTTGGGCTGGGAAAGGGACACAATTCGTTGAATTCCGCGCTGGCTTTGGCTTGTTCGTCCAGCATACGGGTACACTCGGCAGGGTCCATCATCCGCAGAGGAAAGCGAGCAGCGTGCTTGGTACCGATCCGAAAGACTGCATTGACTGTGCCTGCCGTGTCCAATTCAATAATTTCTTCGCCTTGAAATTGCGGAAACTGGTCGGCTATCAATTCACTCACGTGGGCTGCTTTAATGCCTATTTGATCGCTGTGCATCTGCTGCCTTTCTTCAAGAACCTGCGCTGCTCTAACCTTTAAAAATGACGGCCTTTTGAAACGGCGATTTGGGAAGGCAATGACCGAAACGGCTGAAGGTAGCCTTCCGTTTTACGCAACATGCCCGAGCTGCTATGCGTGTCTCCCTGACTTTTCCTGCGGCGAAAATAGGCAATTTTGCAGCTACCGCAATGGCCGCTTTTGGCGGATATCGTTGAAAAACTCGCCGCATTAGCTTCTCATCCGCCCATTTTGTTTTTCCGGGCGGAGTACCAACGCGTTTCTGCCCCGCGCCTCGGGCGGATATCGTTGAAAAACTCGCCGCATTAGCTTCTCATCCGCCCATTTTGTTTTTCCGGGCGGAGTACCAACGCGTTTCTGCCCCGCGCCTCGGCGCAGGGTCTCAATTCATGCCGCTCTCATGCGGCAATGACGCCATATGACGTCGTTTGTGGCCTGAGTTTAGCTAACCTCCTTAGATTTTGTGCGGTTGCGGCAAGCAGGAATTCGTCTCTCGCACCACAGGGTCCCCGAAGCCGAAGACGCGCCATCCGTAGAATGCGTTTGAGATGCGCGAATAGCATCTCGACTTTCTTCCGGCGGTGACGCGACAGTTCATATTCTGGTGTGGCCGCAATCGCTCTGGCAACATCGCGCGCATCCTCATGGAGATCGCGCGGCACCTTGCGCATAGGCGTGTTCGGGCAGCAACGCTGCTTCAGGTCACAGACATCACAGTCCTTTTTGCTGGCACGATAAATCCGTGTCCCTTCGGCCGTGATCCCCGATCTTGGCGTATCGTAAGTGCGGTGGAACTGCTTCAGTTCGTTCCCGGCCGGACAGATGTATCGCTCGTTCTCGGCTTCCCAGGTGAAGTCCGAACGTGAGAAGGTGCCGTCTGTCCGGTTCGACTTGTCAAAGACCGGAATGTGCGGCGCGATCTTCTTCTCCTTGACCAGCCATGCCAAGTTGTCGGCGGAACCGTAAGCACTGTCAGCAGCCACATAGTCCGGCCGTAAGCCGAAGCGGTTCTCGGTCCTTTCGAGCATCGTGCGGGATGCCCCGACTTCGGCCTGACGGATCGCACGCGTCGCCTCCACATCGACAATGACACCATGATCGGTGTCTATCAGATAATTGGTGGAGTAAGCGAAGAAGGCATGGCCTTTGTGAGCACCGGTCCATTGGGCGGCAGGATCAGACGGGGAGATAAACTTTGGTGTCACCGGCGACGCAGCACCGAAAGCGGCATCATCGAGAACAGCCAGATACTCTTGTACCGAGCGGCTAGCGCCTTCCTTTGCTTCCCACTCAGCTCCTGGTACCGAACGCTGCTTGTTGGCATCCGCTGCAATAAGGCTGGCATCGACGGCAAATCCTTCTGCTCCGACCAACCCTTGCGCAAGACAGCGCTCCACCACTGTTTCGAACATGTGTCGCAGGATATCGCTTTGCCGAAACCGGCCATGGCGATTCTTCGAGAAGCTGGAGTGATCAGGCACTTTGCCGTCCAGTCCGAGTCTGCAGAACCAGCGATAGGCAAGGTTGAGATGGACCTCTTCACACAGCCGCCGCTCCGACCGAATGCCCATGGCGTAGCCGACAATCAGCATCCGGATCATCAGTTCGGGATCGACCGAGGGACGGCCAGTGCTGCTATAGAAAGGCTTCAACTGCTCTCGAACGCTATCGAGTTCGAGATGACGGTCTATTCCCCGCAACAGGTGCTCGGCGGGGACGTGATCATCAATACAGAAGTCATAAAAGAGCTGCGCCGGAGCTGCCTGACATCCCATCATCGCTCAATCCTCCGCAAATCAATACGACGATTGAATCAGGGCTTTCCTGCATAAGCAATGCGAATTCCTTGGCAATACGGCTACATCCGGCATCACCGAACAATCTTCAGTTCCATCGGGCCCGCTGTCATCCGTTCACACTGAAGTCCTACTCGCGCCAGAGAGGCCGAGATATCGACGCCGCAAAGGCATAGGTCGAGGTCGTGCCAATCTTTGCCAACAGACCAATTTACAAAAGGATTTTTGTCTCGCCACACGAGGCCATCTATTCCGACAAGCGTCGCCAACTCGCGCGGCGTCTCATAAATTGTTTCGCCATCCACAACCGAGTTACACACATTAGCCTCCTAGAAAGGCATTACGATATCTCGGCGGGCGGTTCGTGTCACGGACGCTAATTTCTAAGGGGACAGATGAGATTCTCACCACCAATAGTTTTTCAACAGTATC
>NZ_LMDG01000035.1 GCF_001426265.1 Rhizobium sp. Root1220 | reverse complement strand
CTCCGGAGGGAGACCATTTTCCGCGGACTCCGGGTGAGAGAGCATGCGTCGTTCCCAACCACCCGGCGCCGGTCCCGTCTCGCCGCAACGCCTTGCGGTATCCGATGACGGAACGAGGGGATGATCGCATGGCGGTGATGGGAGGGGAAAATCGAAGGCGAAATTTCGGAATTATTCAGCAAATGCCACCAACTGACAGCGCTGCGGCGCTTGCCATTTGTAAGCATAAAGACCAACTGGCGGCAATCGTCCGCTTTGCGCTAGTTGCGGTCATTGACCGCCAACAGCACCTGCGATCTGAGCGTAATCATAGGACGTAACTTCAAGGCGGTTCTCATCCGGGTCGAGGAAATAGAGTGACCATGAAAGCGCGTGGTCAACGACATCGCCCCTAGAAAGAATCTTTCCAGAGCGATGCAACAATCGGAGGTCGGATAACTCATCCATGAATGCCACGAATTGTTCGCCTGAAACCCGAAAAGCAATCGTTGCGTCGCGTGAAAGGGCGCCGCAATCTCTTCGAAAAAGCGAAAGTGCGGGATTGCCATCCCCAGCACTAAGTATCAGAGGGCCATTTTTATCGTCCGCCCAAGAGGCTAGTTGTTTGTAACGTACGAGGCCCAAAGTGCGCTGATACCAGTCCGCGGCTGCATCCCGATCGCGAACTTCGATGTGAACATGATCAATTTTTAGAGCTCTCACCCCGACTGGCCCCTCTTTACACCGCGTAATGTGTAGCAATCTTAGAGTCTCGCGCAACCCATTGTAGGCGTAGGGCCCGACTGGGGTCATTCCCAATTGACCTTCCTACACCAACTGCAGTCATTGCCCAGTAAGCCGATTTCGCCATTGGCCTCGGCTCACCGTGCCGAAGAGATTTCCACCTTGATTGCGAATTTCCAGATCGCGCGCAACGTCGGAAGTTTTGAGGCGACAATAAGCTGATAATGCAATTGATGTTTGTATGTTGGAAGGAAGCCGCAACCACTGCCTTCCATCGACAGTTAGGATCGCGGGCTCGCGATTGTAGTCGAGCGACAGAATTGTGTTCTGGCTCTGCCATATCAATAGGGTAGTGTCCTCATTGTGACACAGCGTCGAAGGGGCCTGCGGTTGAATATGGGCACCCGCTCCCACCACAGGGGAAGACGTTGAAAGCGCCAAAACAGCGAGAAACGTTGCGGATCGGTCCATGTGTGGAGGCTACCGACAGTGGTGTTGAAGGGCAATATGTTTGTCCACTTTGGGTCCGGACATCGGTGGCATTTGCTACAGAATTCCGGAAATCTTTCGCCTTCGATGGCAAGCGCCTGGCCGGGGAGAGCGGCGCCCGCTGTCGCGACTACCAACCGGAGCCGGGCCCGAAGGGGCCGCTGAAGTCGTTGACCCACGGACCCCATTCGCCCCAGTCCCAATCCGAGTCCGCATAGGGCTGCGCGGCGAGCCGCTGCCGTGTGGCGAGCCTTGCCTGCTGCTGCGAGCGACGGTACTGGGCGTAGGCCTGCTGCGAACCGACATACAGGCACTTGCAATCGACGGGGTCGGCATAGACAAAGGTGACGTTGCTGCCCCGCGCACCCGACAGGAACGTGTTCGGTGGCAGGCGCTTCAGCATGGCTTGACGTTTCGGAGTGTTGGCCGGGCGGGCCACAAAGCCGGCGGCTGCGAGATTACTTTCCTTGGTTGCAACAGCACTCTCGGTGGTCGTGCAGGCCGTGAGGGCCATGGCCGGGGCCATGACCAGCGTGCAGTACAATGCGACTTTTGGACGAAACCTTCCCGTTGATCGGTATGGCATGTTCCCTTTTCCTCCTTAAGGCAAAATCGATTTCCTGCTTCGACGGTCACGCTATTTTTGTTGCCACGGCCGTGAAATCATACGGAGGTCGTGAAAAGCCTATATCTTGGTCTAAGCGCTGCCGGCGCCGCTGTTGTATGGGCGAGATTGCCCTCGCCCACCGGAGGCTATGGACGGTTTTCAGCCCGCCTGGGGCTTTGCCCCAGGAAATTTCCACTTACCGTTCAGGATATCGGCGCTCGGGCGATACAAGCGAACCATGTAGTTCCAGCCTTTCGTTGTCGGCAGACAGTTAACCGTCTTTCCATCGCATCCACCGAACTGGATATGCACCGAACCGTCGTTGCTCTTCTTGGCCGTGACGTTGTTCAGCGTATAGGCGTTGAGCTTGTTTGGCTGATAGTAGCCTTGCTCGTCGTAGACACTGATGGACCAGAAACCCTCAACCGGCACATCGCCTACGTCGAGCTTGTAGATGGTCTTGCCGTCGTTCTTCTCAGGCGTCACATTGAGATAGATCGCCTCCTTCTGCGGATTGCCGCCCCAGGCGGAAGCCGAGCCGATCAGGCGTCGAACGGGATCGACTTCGTCCCGGGTCCCGAACATGCGGTTGGTGTCGGGCAGTGTCGCGGCCAGTTCCAGGAGTGCCGATCTGACCTTGCTCTGGCTTGCCGGATCCCATTTCGGAACGTCGAAGCTTCCCGGTGCCTTCTGCTCGGTCTTGATGGCGTCCTGGAGGGCACGCGCCTGCTTCATGTCTTCGGGGTCCTGCGGGTTTACAAGCATGCGAACGGCGGTCAGCACGTATCGTGTGCCGATCTTTTCCCTGGATAGCGAATAGCTCCCCGGTTTGTAGACGACTTCAGGCGTGTATTGATCCTGGTCTATCACCTGCATGGACATGAAGCGCTTGCCCGCGTCGGGCAGGGTGATCGTCACTGGCCCGGCATCCAGGTCGAAAACGGCACCGGAATAGAGCGTGTCGCGGTTGGTCCGGATGACAAGCTGGTGATCGATAGGGCTCAGTTCGCGGTGGTGCTTGAACTTCGCAAAGCCATCGTCCTTGGCGATATTTCCGAAATAGAGATCGGATTCGGCGCGTGGAAAGTTGTCGGGCGTAACCGGAATGACATCCTTCCCGGTGGCTTGCGCTAAGGCACCCCCGGCAACCAGCATCCAGACCAAGGCCGTCTCGATTGCGATCCGAACCATACTTCCGTTCCTTTCCACCAATTCATCTGGAGAGTGCTCGGGCTTTCCACCTGCTTGCCGCGTCGAATGGAGAGCTCGACATGTCGGCGAACACCTCCACGGCTCCAATCTCTCCGCCGAGAACAAACCAGATCTTGCACTATTGGAAGTACGTTACGGTAAATGACGACGTACAAGCGCGGCGCATCCGACCGCCACGGATCGAAAGCAGCCGTCCGCCTTGCGCCGGAGACGTTCCTTAGGCATGGCGAAATGCCCTCCACGAGAAGGCCCGCGCGGGACGTGACAGTCTTCACCCGTCTTTTTATGCAGAGGGGTGTCGATTTTCTCTCTCCTCGAACGTTCTTGAAGGACACGCCGTGTCGCCTACGTGCCTGGCGGCAGGTTGTCTGATGTGAACGAGAGAAGGAGGACCGTTCGATGGATGCCCAAAGTCTTGTTTCGGCAGTGGAGTTGGCAAGAAGGAATACTGTGCGCATTCCGAATGAAAGTGCGGACTACCGCAGGGCGCGCGAGGTGCTGCTCGCCGAGGAGATCGAATTGCGTCGGCACATCGAGCGCGTCGCCGAGATGCGCCGCGCCTTGCCACCGGGCGGAGAAGTGACCAAGGACTACCGTTTCCAGGGACCTGACGGGCCGGTCGGCCTTGGTGATCTCTTCGGCGACAAGCAGACTCTGGTGGTCTACAGCTACATGTACGGACCGGAGCGGGAACGCCCATGCCCAATGTGCACCTCGATGCTTTCGGCGCTCGACGGCGAAGTTCCCGATATCATGCAACAGGCGGCCTTCGCAGTTGTCGGTCGCTCTCCAATCGAACGGCTACTTGCCTTCAAGAGGGAGCGTGGCTGGCATCATCTTCCCCTCTATTCCGACATCGACGACGAGTACAGCCGCGACTATCGCGCCGTCGGCCGGGAGGGCAGCGACGATGCGGCCTACAACGTCTTCACGCGCAGGGATGGCCGGATCCGCCATTTCTGGAGCGAGGAGATGGGGCCGGTGACCGCCGATCCCGGACAGGATCCGCGCGGTGCGCCGGATTTCATGCCGCTCTGGACCGTGCTCGACACAACCCCGGAAGGACGGCCGCCGACCTGGTATCCAAAGCTATCCTACTAGGGCCGAGGCCAAGCGGTCGCGGGCGTCAGCCCTGCCTGCCGACACTGGCATACATGCCAGTCGTGCGGAATTCCGTCGGGTTGGTGCCATAGACGCGCCGGAAGACCTTGGAGAAATAGTTCGCGTCTTCGAAGCCGGAGCGGATCGCGACCTCCTTGACGGGCATGTTGGCGGTCTTCGTCAGCAGCTTGACCGCCCGCTTCAATCGCTTCTGCAACACGAACTCGGCGGGCGGCAGACCTTCGTTCGCCGCAAACATGCGTGAGAAATGCGCCCGGCTGAGGCCGGCTACCCTGGCAAGGTCCTCGACCGGCAAGGGGCGCTCCAGATTGCTCATGATGTAGTCGATGACGTGCTGCATCGTCCGGTATTCTTCGCTGAAGACCGGATGTGAGCCGAATACGTCGTCGTACAGCGCCATCGCCGCCTCGTAGGCGATCGCCGAGGCGAGCCCCGGTGTTTCGGCGCCGGTGATCAGCCGCAGGCTGCAATCGGCGAGATGCTCGATCGTATGAGGCTGCAGCCGGAGGATCGGGCCGGTCACCGCAAGGATCGAGCGATGGATTCGCAAGGCCTCCTCGCCGTTCATCGAGATCCAGAAAAACTCCCAACGATCGCCGTCCTCCAGCCAGTAGCGATGATTGTGCGGCACCAGGACAAGCAGCGTCTCGCCTTCCTTCACGCGCAGTTCGCGATTCTCGTATCGGAGGTTTCCGGAGCCGCGAATCGTATGCTGCAAGACGGTGAACGGCGTCTGGCCGCGCTTGCGGCCATCCCAGTCATAGGTAGCATTCTCGCGGATCTCATAGCCGGTGCTGGTCGGCATGGTGTGCAGGCTCTGTCGACCGCGTGGCAGTGACACGGTCCGCATGACCGGTCCATTCTCAATCAGTTTTTGCAGCACAAAATTACCCATGAAAGCATAATCCTTCTCTGGCGGCATCGCCGAATTTGCGCATAATCCGCCCTCAAGAGAGAGCACACCGCCAGCATCGAGAAGTGGCGGGGAGGAGAATGAGCCTGATTTCTGGCCCTTTTTGGCGCAGTGCGCAAGCCTGCGTGCAAATCTTCTTCTCGTCGTCCATTGCCGGCATTTTGATCGCATCGAGGTTAGGATCATGAGTTTCAAAATCGCTATCATCGGCGCCGGCAGCGTCGGCTTCACGAAAAAGCTGTTCACCGACATCCTGTGCGTTCCGGAATTCCGGGACATCGAGTTCGCGCTCACCGATATGAGCGAGCACAATCTGCAGATGATCAAGCAGATCCTCGATACGATCGTCTCGTCCAACAAATTGCCGACCAAGGTGACCGCCACCACCAACCGCCGCGAAGCGCTGACGGGCGCGCGCTACATCATCAGCTGCGTGCGCGTCGGCGGTCTTGAAGCCTATGCCGACGATATCCGCATCCCGCTGAAATACGGCATCGACCAGTGCGTCGGTGACACGATCTGCGCCGGCGGCATTCTCTACGGCCAGCGCAACATTCCGGTCATCCTCGACTTCTGCAAGGACATCCGCGAGGTTGCCGAGCCAGGCGCCAAATTCCTGAACTACGCAAACCCGATGGCGATGAACACCTGGGCTGCGATCGAATACGGCAAGGTCGACACGGTCGGCCTCTGCCATGGCGTCCAGCATGGCGCCGAACAGATCGCCGAAGTGCTCGGTGCAAAGTCTCCCGCCGAACTCGACTACATCTGCTCGGGCATCAACCACCAGACCTGGTTCGTCGATCTCAAGCTCAACGGTCGCAAGATCGGCAAGGACGAGCTGGTTGCCGCCTTCGAGGCGCATCCGGTGTTCTCGCAGCAGGAAAAGCTGCGCATCGACGTGCTGAAACGCTTCGGCGTCTACTCGACGGAAAGCAACGGCCATCTCTCGGAATACCTGCCATGGTATCGCAAGCGGCCGGAAGAGATCACCAAGTGGATCGACATGTCCGACTGGATCCACGGCGAGACCGGCGGCTACCTGCGCCACTCCACCGAGACCCGTAACTGGTTCGAGACGGAGTTTCCGCAGTTCCTGACGTCGGCCGAAAAGCCGATCGATCCGTCCAAGCGTTCGAACGAGCATGCGAGCCATATTCTCGAGGCGCTGGAAACAGGGCGCGTCTATCGCGGCCACTTCAACGTCAAGAACAATGGCGTCATCACCAACCTGCCGGCTGACGCGATCATCGAATCGCCCGGCTTCGTCGACCGCTTCGGCATCAACATGGTCTCCGGCATCACCATTCCGGAAGCCTGCGCCGCCACCTGCATGGCGTCGATCAATGTCCAGCGCATGTCGGTGCATGCGGCGGTCAGCGGGGACATCGACCTTCTGAAGCTTGCCGTGCTGCACGATCCGCTGGTCGGTGCCGTCTCGACGCCGGAAGAGGTGTGGCAGATGGTCGACGAAATGGTCGTCGCCCAGGCACGCTGGCTGCCGCAATATGCGGATGCCGTTCCTGCCGCCAAGGAGCGTCTGGCGAAATCGACGGTGAAGACCCGCGAATGGGCCGGTGCGGCGCGGCGTAAAGTCCGCTCGATCGACGAACTTCGCGCCGAGAAAGCGGCGCTCAAGCAGGCCGTCTGAGTTTCCCGGAGGACGGGTGGCAATGAGGCTCCGGGAGGGACCTCA
The DNA here is from genome assembly GCF_001426265.1 of Rhizobium sp. Root1220. Taxonomy (GTDB): domain Bacteria; phylum Pseudomonadota; class Alphaproteobacteria; order Rhizobiales; family Rhizobiaceae; genus Rhizobium. Next base: position 307,103 of record NZ_LMDG01000035.1, on the reverse strand, counting down.
TTGCCGCAAGCCCGTTTCCGGATCGTTGAGGAGAACCGGGGTCGCCGCAAGCACCTCGAAACAAGAGGGAGAGACGATGAGAAATTTCCGTAACATTGGCGTTCTTGCCGGACTGGCGCTGAGCGTCTCGGTCTCGGCTTTAAGCGCCTACGCCTCCGAGCCGACGGCACCGCCCGCTCCGCCGCAATTCCCGGCGGAAGGCAAGATCAAATACGTATCGCGAGATTCGATCGAAGAGTTCAAGGCGCTCCCTTCGTATAACGAACCGGACTGGGTGAAGAAGAACTTCGTCGACACCGGCAAGCTGCCGCCGGTCAAGGATCGTCTTCCCAAGGAGCCGTTGGTCTTCAAGACCGACAACATGGTGGATGGCATCGGCGTCTATGGCGACACGCTTCGCCATGTCATCGGCGGCCGGCCGGAAGGCTGGAACTACGGCGCCGGCCAGACACAGGGCTGGGGCGGTATCGATATCGGCCTGTCCGAATGCCTGACGCGTACCGCACCGCTGTTCCAGGTTGAGGCCAAGGATACCGAGCCGTTGCCGAACCTCGCCAAGGGCTGGGATTGGTCCGAAGACGGGCACAAGCTGACCATGCATCTGGTCGAAGGCGCCAAGTGGTCCGATGGAGCGCCGTTCGGTGCTGACGACATCATGTTCTACTGGGAAGACGAGGTCATCGATCCGAACGTTTCGCCGCTCGGCGGCGGTGCGTCCCCCGAGGCCTTCGGCGCCGGAACGACGCTGAAGAAGATCGACGACCACACCGTCGAATGGACCTTCAAGGAAGCCTTCCCGAAACAGTATCTCTACGCGATGGCGTACCCGAACTTCTGCCCGGGTCCGTCGCATATCCTGAAGCCGCAGCATCCGAAATACTCCAAGAACACCTACGACCAGTTCAAGAACGCGTTCCCGCCAGAGTTCATGAACATGCCTGTGATGGGTGGCTGGGTGCCGGTCGAATATCGTGCGGACGATATCATCGTGATGCGCCGCAACCCTTACTACTGGAAGGTCGACGAGAAGGGCAACCAGTTGCCTTACCTCAACGAGCTGCACTACAAGCTCTCCACGTGGGCTGACCGTGACGTGCAGGCCGTGGCCGGCTCCGGCGACATTTCCAACCTCGAACAGCCCGAAAACTTCGTGGCATCGCTGAAGCGTGCGGCCGAAAAGACCGCACCCGCACGCCTTGCCTTCGGTCCGCGCCTGATCGGCTACAACATGCGCATGAACTTCTCGGCCAATGGCTGGGGCGAACCCGATGCACGCAGCCAGGCGATCCGCGAGCTGAACCGCAACGAGGAATTCCGCAAGGCCATCACCATGGCGCTCGACCGCAAGGCAATCGGCGACTCGCTGGTCAAGGGTCCGTTCACGGCGATCTATCCGGGTGGCCTGTCCTCAGGCACCAGCTTCTACGATCGCAACTCGGTGGTCTACTATCCGTTCGACCTCAAGGGCGCCAAGGCGCTGCTCGAAAAGGTGGGGCTGAAGGATACGGACGGCGACGGCTTCGTGAATTTCCCAGCGGCCACCGAAGGCGGCAAGAACCTCGAGGTCGTGCTTCTCGTCAATAACACCTACACCACCGACAAGAGCCTTGCAGAAGGCGTCGTCGGGCAGATGGAGAAGCTCGGGATCAAGGTCATCATCAATGCGCTCGATGGCCCGAAGCGTGACGATGCTCATTACAGCGGCCGCTTCGACTGGGTGATCCAGCGCAATACGACGGAACTTGCATCCGTGGTGCAGAACACAGAGCAGCTTGCTCCGGTGGGACCGCGCACCAGCTGGCAGCACCGTGCCGGCAAGGACGACAAGGTCGATCTGATGCCCTACGAGCAGCAGTTGGTCGATATCGTCAACAAGTTCCGCACCAGCCAGGATAATGACGAGCGCGTCGCCTTGATGAAGCAGTACCAGAAGATCGCGACCGAGAATGTCGATACGGTCGGTCTCACGGAGTACCCGGGTGCGCTGATCATCAACAAGCGCTTCTCGAACGTGCCGGAGGGTACGCCGATCTTCATGTTCAACTGGGCCGAAGACTCGGTCATCCGTGAACGTCTTTGGGTGGCCGCCGACAAGCAGGGCAAGTACGAGCTGTTCCCGCAACAGCTGCCTGGCAAGCCCGGCGAAAAAGGCCCGATCAACTAAGCTTCCTCCTCCCAGCAAACGGACCGGCCGCGAGTGATGCGCGGCCGACAAGACCCCAACAAGCCGGCCGCACCGACATGGCGCGACAGGCCGCAAGGAGAGGCGAACCCTCCAATGTTACGATTTCTGCTCGTGCGCATAGCCTCCGCGATTCCGGTGCTGATCATCCTCAGCATCGTGACCTTCGCGATCATCCAGGCCCCGCCTGGTGACTATGCCGATTATATCCGTTCCCAGCTGATCAACCAGAGTGGCGCGTCCTTCGCTCAGGCGGAAGAACAGGCCCAGGCCTACCGCATCGCTCATGGTCTCGATCAGCCGATGGTCATCCAATATTTTGCCTGGATGAAGGGCATCATTACCCAAGGTGATTTCGGCTACAGCATGTATTACAACAAGCCGGTCGCCGACGTGGTCGGCGAGCGCCTGCCGCGCACGCTGCTGCTGGCGCTGGTCTGCCACATCTTCGCATCGGTGCTCGGCATCGGTTTCGGCATCTGGGCGGCCACCCGCCAGTATTCCTGGATCGACAGCCTGCTCTCAGGCATCTCATTCCTCGGCATGACGGTGCCGCGCTTCCTGATGGCGCTGATCATCGTCTACCTGATGGTCTTCCATTTCAACGTCTCGGAGATCGGCAGCTTCTTCTCGCCGCAATATGGCGGAGCGCCGTGGTCCTGGGGCAAGTTCGTCGATCTCGTCCACCATGTCTGGCCGGTCGTCGCCATCGCCACTTTCGGCGGCCTCGCCTACAACATGCGCGTCATGCGCGGCAATCTGCTCGATACGCTGAATGCGCAGTATGTCGAGACAGCGAAGGCAAAAGGTCTGTCGGGCAGTGCTGTTGTCATGCGCCATGCGGTGCCGAATGCGCTGCATCCGCTCGTCATGTACCAGGGCGTCGTGCTTCCCTACATGCTCACAGGTGAAATCGAGACGGCCATCATTTTCTCGCTGCCCACAGTCGGGCCGGCCATCGTCGGTTCCATGGCGGTCGGTGACGTCTATGTCACCGCGACCTTCATGATGGTGCTCTCGGCCACGCTGATTGTCGGCAACATCATCGCCGACATGCTGCTTGCCATGCTGGACCCGCGTGTCCGCCAGTACGGAGGAGCCTGATATGCTCGCTTTCGACTCTTCCCCTCCGCCACCGCACGAAGAAACCGTCAAGAACGCGCCGCACGGCAATGAGAGCTACCTGTCGCTCGTCTGGCGACGGTTGAGACGGTCCTGGACCGGCATGATCGGCCTCATCCTGGTTGGCCTGCTGCTGCTGATGGCGATCTTCGCGGATTTCTTTGCGCCGATGGACCCGAAGGCGACCGATGTCGGCTTCGCCCCGCCGCAAATGATCAGCTTCCACGACAAGGACGGCAACCTCACCTTTCCGCCGCGCGTCTATGCGCTCGGCGAATCCGAGGAGCTCGACCCTGTGACCTTCCAGCCGATCGTCGGTCCCGACTACGACAATCCGCGAAACCTCGGATTCCTCGTCAAAGGCGCTGAATACAAGCTGTTCGGGCTGATCCCTGCCGACCGCCACTTCTTCGGTTCGGTCGACGGTCAGCCGGTACATTTCCTCGGTACCGACAAGTTCGGCCGCGACGTACTGTCTCGCGCCATCATCGGCTCGCGGATTTCGCTGACCATTGCGCTCACCGTTGTCTTCATCGTCACCGTCATCGGTACCACGGTCGGCATGGTTTCCGGCTATTTCGGCGGCTCGTTCGACACCTGGGTGCAGCGCTTCGTCGAAGTGGTGTTGGCCTTCCCGCAGTTGCCGCTCTATCTGGCGCTGACCTCGCTGATCCCGGTGACGGCGCCGACCAATGTCTTCCTCGGCTTCGTCATCATCGTCATGTCGGCGCTCGGCTGGGCGCAGATGTCCCGCGAAGTTCGCGGCAAGACGCTGGCGCTCGCCCGCATCGATTATGTCCGGGCTGCAATGGCTGTCGGCGCCACCGACCGGCGCATCATCTTTCAGCACATCTTTCCGAACGTGATGAGCCACGTCATCGTTGCCGTTACGCTGCACATCCCGAGCGTCGTGCTGCTGGAATCCTTCCTCGGCTTCCTCGGTTTTGCCGTGAAGCCGCCGCTGATCTCATGGGGTTTGATGCTGCAGGATACGGCCAACTATTCCGTCATCGGCACTTACCCATGGATCCTCGCGCCCGTCGGCTTCGTCCTGATCACCGTCTTTGCGTTCAATGCGCTGGGCGACGGTCTGCGTGATGCAGTCGATCCTTATTGAGGTGAAGAACATGGCTCTTGCACTCGTCAATTCCTTCGCCCCGCCTGTTCGCCTCGATCACGACGGACGCACGGAAAGCCCCGTCATCGACGCCCGCAACATCGGCGTGAACTTCAAGGTCGAGCATGGCACCGTGGAGGCCGTGAAGGACATCTCCTTCCAGCTCTATCGCGGTGAAACCATCGCCATCGTCGGCGAGTCCGGTTCCGGCAAATCGGTGACGGCACGCACTGTCATGGGGCTGCTTTCGAAGCGCGCCGTGATCGCGCCGAAATCCACCGTCGAATATGACGGTGCCAACATCCTGAAATACTCCGAGCGCGATCGCCGCAAGCTGCGCGGCGACCGGATCTCGATGATCTTCCAGGAGCCGATGAGCTCGCTGAACCCGATCTACACGATCGGCAGCCAGATCGTCGAAGCGATCCGCGTGCATCAGAAGATGAGCAAGAAGCAGGCGATGGCGCGCGCGCTGGAACTGCTGAAGCACGTGCAGATCCCAGATCCCGAAGCGCGGCTGCGGCAATACCCGCACCAGCTCTCCGGCGGCCAGCGCCAGCGCGTCATGATCGCCATGGCGCTCTCCAACGAGCCCGACGTGCTGATTGCAGACGAGCCGACGACAGCGCTCGACGTCACGGTGCAGGCGCAGATCCTCAACCTGATCCGCAACCTGCAGAAGGAAATGCGGATGGCGGTGATCCTGATCACCCATGACCTGACGGTCGTGCGACAGTTCTCCGACTACGTCTACGTGATGCAGCACGGCGAGATGCGTGAGCACAACACCACGGAAAAGCTTTTCGCCAATCCGCAGCACGCCTATACCAAGCATCTGTTGAGCTCCGAGCCACGCGGCCAGGCCAATCCACTGCCCGAGGGCTCAGAGGTCATTCTCGATGCCAAGAATGTCCGCGTCTCGTTCATGATGCGGCACGGCACCTTCTTCAAGCCGGAGCTCAAGGAACTCGTTGCCGTCGACAGCCTCGGCCTGACGCTGTGCAAGCATGAGACGCTCGGTATCGTCGGCGAATCCGGCTCCGGCAAGACAACGTTCGGCCAGGCGTTGCTGAGGCTGAACGATGCCGACAATGGCGAGATCTATTTCGATCGCCAGCCGATCCACGGCAAGTCGCGTGCCGAGATGCGGCCGTTGCGCTCGCGCATGCAGATCGTCTTCCAGGACCCCTTTTCCTCGCTCAACCCGCGCATGACGATCGGCCAGATCATCGAGGAAGGGCTGGTGGTCAACAAGCTGGGTTCCACCAGGGCCGAGCGGCTGGACCGTGTTCGCGAGGCGCTGATTGCGGCCGGCATGCCCGGCAACATCCTGTCGCGCTTTCCTCATGAATTTTCCGGCGGTCAGCGCCAGCGCATCGCCATTGCCCGCGCCATCGCGCTCGAACCGGAATTCATCCTGCTCGACGAACCGACTTCAGCGCTCGACCTTTCGGTTCAGGCGCAGATCATCGAACTGTTGCGCAAGCTGCAGGACGAGCGGGGTCTCAGCTATCTCTTCATTTCGCACGATCTCAAGGTCGTGCGTGCTCTCTGCCACCGGGTGATTGTCATGCAGCATGGCAAGATCATGGAAGAGGGACCCGTCGACGAAGTTCTCACCAATCCCAAGACCGCCTACACCGAACGGCTCGTGAAAGCCGCTTTCGAAGTAGCCTGATTGCACATGCCGGAGGTTATAATGGCAAGAAATCCCAAGATCACATTTATCGGAGCGGGCTCCACCGTCTTCATGAAGAACATCATCGGCGACGTGCTGCAGCGTCCCGCGCTGTCCGGGGCGACCATCGCCCTGATGGACATCAACCCGCAGCGGCTTGAAGAAAGCGCCATCGTCGTCAACAAGCTGATCTCGACGCTTGGCGTCAAGGCCAAGGCCGAGACCTATTCGGACCAGCGCAAAGCGCTGACCGGCGCTGACTTCGTCGTCGTCGCCTTCCAGATCGGCGGCTATGAGCCCTGCACCGTGACCGACTTCGAAATCCCGAAGAAATTCGGCCTGCGCCAGACGATTGCCGATACGCTCGGCGTCGGCGGCATCATGCGCGGGCTGCGCACCGTGCCGCATCTGTGGAAGATCTGCGAGGACATGCTCGCCGTCTGCCCGGAGGCGATCATGCTGCAATACGTCAACCCGATGGCGATCAACACCTGGGCAATCGCCGAGAAGTATCCAACGATCAAGCAGGTCGGCCTCTGCCACTCGGTGCAGGGCACGGCAATGGAGCTGGCGCACGACCTCGACATTCCCTACGAGGAGATCCGCTACCGCTCGGCCGGCATCAACCACATGGCTTTCTATCTGAAGTTCGAGCATCGCCAGGCCGACGGTTCCTACAAGAACCTCTATCCCGATCTGGTACGCGCCTATCGCGAAGGCCGTGCGCCGAAGCCCGGCTGGAACCCGCGTTGCCCGAACAAGGTGCGCTACGAAATGCTGACCCGCCTCGGCTATTTCGTCACCGAAAGCTCGGAACACTTCGCCGAATACACGCCCTACTTCATCAAGGAAGGTCGCGAAGACCTGATCGAAAAGTTCGGCATTCCGCTCGATGAGTATCCGAAGCGCTGCATCGAGCAGATCGCACGCTGGAAAGGGCAGGCGGAAGCCTATCGATCCGCCGACAAGATCGAGGTCGCGCAGTCGAAGGAGTACGCCTCCTCGATCATCAACTCGGTATGGACGGGCGAGCCCTCCGTCATCTACGGCAACGTCCGCAATAACGGCTGCATCACTTCGCTGCCTGATAATTGCGCCGCGGAGGTTCCCTGCCTGGTTGACGCGTCGGGTATCCAGCCGACCTATATCGGCGATCTGCCACCGCAGCTGACGGCGCTGATCCGCACCAACATCAACGTGCAGGAGCTGACAGTTCAGGCGCTGATGACGGAAAATCGCGAACACATCTACCACGCCGCGATGATGGACCCGCATACGGCCGCCGAGCTCGATCTCGACCAGATCTGGGCGATGACGGACGAACTGCTTGCCGCCCATGGCGACTGGCTGCCGGAATGGGCGCGCACCGCCCGCAAGGTTCAGGCCGCCTGACCATCTCTCTCCCGGTCGGTGGTCTCAAGAGGTCCCGTGGCAATGTATTGCCGCGGGACTTTTTCTATTGGCCCCGGCTCATTTAGGGGGAGCGACCGCCGGCAGGAGTTTGCCGCGAACCAGCAGCAGAACCGTCCAGAAGGCAATCGTGAAAACGACGACATTGGCGACCACGAAGAGGGCAGGCGCCAGCTGGTGCACCGGGCCCGGATCGCCGCGGGCCACCATCCTGAGGGCCGCCGTTGAAAGCGCGGTGATGCCGAAAGTGAAGGCCCAGTAGGATGCGGCGAAAGGCTGCTTGCCGATCCACGGGAGCATCCGGAACAACAGCAGCGCCTGGAGGATGGCGTAACCGAGCATGGCATGCGCAAGCATGTCAGGCACACCCTCGGTGACACTGAGATAGGCCAGACTTCCCACGGCCGGTGGCGCGAGCTGGATGCCCAGCGCCGGGCGCAACGGCTCGGCAAGGGCCGGCGCCGTCAACAGGCGATTGAGCAAAACGGATTCGATCGACAACCATGAGAAGAAGCCAGCACCAAACGCCAGTTGACCCCAATCTGCATAGCCGAGCGCGCCAGCAACGATAGCTGTGACGAAGGAACCCGCGACGGTCGGCAGGTAAAGAACGGCGGTGGTCGTTGTCGGGTCGCGACCGCCGCGCCACAGGACACCGGTGCGCCACAATGCGAAGAACAGTGTAAAGAGCGCGCCCAGCCCGAAGAGCAGCGTGGCGGCGAGCCGCGAATAAGGCAACAGCGCAAGCGCAACCAGCATCGTCGCCACCCCGGCGAGGCCAATGAAGCAACATTGAATGGCGTTTTCCGCCTCGGCAAGCGCGGCTTTCGGATCGACGATCCATTTCACGGCGTACAGCACCACCAGCACCAGCCAGATGGCGACGGCAGCAAGGTTCAGGATCTCGCCGATATTGACGGGTAGCGACCAGATCGAGGCAGCGGTCCGCCAGCTGCTCCCAAGCCCGACCGTGCCGAGGACAATTCCGAAGAAGGAAGCAGGGACGCGCGGCAATATGGTGCGCGGGACCGGCCGTGAACCGAGCTCGATCGGCGGCTTCAGCGAGGAATCCATGGTCATCTCAAGGCCTCCGGTTTGGTGAGCGCGGCCGGCCGGGATGAAGCCCGCCGGCCGCCTTGCTCCTATGCGGCAACAGCCTCCGCAGCATCCATGACGCGTGCCGAATAGACAAGGGCGGCGCCCGCGTTGACGGCGATGGCAACGCCCAGCGCCTCGGCGATCTCTTCGTTGGTCGCACCGAGCTTCTTGGCCTCGGTCGTGTGGACGACAATACAGCCATCACAACGCAGCGAAACGGCAACGGCAAGCGCAATCAGCTCGCGCTGCTTGGGGTCGAGATGGTTGGTCTTCTGGCCGGCAGACGACAGGGTCTGGTAGCCCCTTATGGTGTCCGGAGCGACTTTGGCGATCTCGCCGATGCGGCCGAGAAGTTGGGTGCGATACTCTTTCCAGTTCAACATAAAACTCTCCTTTGCCATTAGCGTGGGCGTCATTGCCTGTGCTGTTGAAAGAGAATATGAACCTGCCGCGTGCTTCTTTAAATGCGTCAGACTCTCATTTTATGGTGCGATCGTCTCATGGATGTCCTCAGCCGCCTCATTGATCTCTCGCGCCTGCAGCCATCGCTGGACATACGCTGCAAGCTGAGGGGAACGTTCCAGATCGAACACGATATCGTCGAGGGCGGGACAATTCCCTTTCACCTCGTCCTCGGAGGTCAATGCATCATCCGCACGGGCGCAGGCCGGCAGGTGACAATGAAGTCCGGCGATTTCCTGATGTTCCCGAGAGGCGAGGCGCACGCCATCGTCGGCGCACATCCGCATGGGCGCGCGGCACCTCTGGAGGTAACGGTGGACGGCATGTTGCCGCTGCGCAGAAATGGCGATGGCGACCCGGACGTCGATCTGCTTTGTGGTCATTTCACCTCGGCCTCCGCCACCTCGACGCTGCTGCTTGACACCTTGCCCGATGTTTTTCACGCGTCCCTGTCGAATGCACAGTCGGAGCAAACGCTGAGGACGATGGTTTCGCTGTTGCGTCAGGAGACTGCGCTCGAGCTGCCCGGCGCGCTGACCGTTGTGACCGCCATGTGTCTTGCCCTCTTCGTCATGGCAGTCAGAACCACCGGCAATTCGCCGCTTGAGGTGCCGGGACTGCTGCCGCTGCTCACGGATCCCAGGCTTGGCAAATCGGTCAGGTCGATCGTGGCTGCACCGTCGCATCCCTGGACGATCGACGATCTGGCGCGGCTTTCCGCAATGTCCCGCGCGACTTACGCGCGGCGCTTCAGGGACCGGTCGGGGTTCACCGTCGGCGCCTTTCTGACTGATTTTCGGATGAGCATGGCAAGCGACCTGCTGCTGCAGACGCACCGCAGCGTCGCGGACATCGCCGTCGCTGTCGGCTACGAATCCGAAGCGGCCTTTGCCAAGGCCTTCAAGACGAAGAGAGAACTGACGCCTTCCCGTTTCCGGCGGGCACAATCCGATATGGGCAGCGACGTGTAGATTGTTGCGCGACAATCAAGGCGAGGTGTTTCCGGCGGCCGCGCCCGAATTCTTCAACTTGAAATATTCGTTGGCCCTTCGATTGATCGGTGAAAGCGACCAGCCACATAGTATGTTTCGCTATTGCGACGAGGCAAACGGCAATGGCGTTCCATCAATTACATCACGGCGATCATGCTTTCGTTGGTCCTCGTTGTGAACTTCAACTCTCGGGTAGGTAAGCTTTGACGGTCGTGTCTTGAACACTCTGCGGTAGTGTTTCTCAACCGTCAATTCCGACGGGGAGGATAGGAGAAAGACAATGGGAATCAAGGTCGTAGTATTTTCCGCACTTATCGCAATTGCATCGGTTACTGCAGCTTATGCGGCAGACAACACCGCCGTTACCAGCCAGAATGGCTGGGGCAACATGGCTGGCACAGGTCAATCCGGCAAACGTAATTTCAGCGGAACCTTGCAGGTTGGTGGCTGGAACGACTCGACGACAGTCCAGAGCGGCCGCCGCAATGTGTCCGGCACTGCCCAATTCGGTTTCGGTAACACCTCGTATACCGATCAGAACGGCAGAGGCAACGTCTCCGGAACGCTGCAATTCGGCCATGGCAACAACTCTTCAACCTATCAGAACGGCAAGGGCAACAGCTCTGTCACGGTTCAGTACTAGTTCGTACACAACTAACGGCCAGCGCTGACACCGCTGGCCTTCTTCCTTCCAGGAGGCAAACAATGATGGCTGCCCTTCCTCCCATGCATTGCACTATCGAGCATCAGGACAAAGGCGGGATGACGACCGTCGTTCCTACGATTGTGGGTGGCGGTCGCACCCAGGGGACCTTTCAATTCGAGATCATTTCCAGCTCCGGAGGCAATAGATCCAGCAACTCGCAAGGCGGCGACTTCGAGAAAACGGATTCGGGGCGCCTCGCACTATCCCGCTCGACAATATCGAAAGGCGGCTGGACCGCCCGTCTGACGGTCTATGGCCCGGATGGAGAGAAACTCTGCACCGTCTCGGTCCCGTGACATTTCTGCACCGCTTGTCATCGCTTGATGAACAGAAGCGTGCAGCCGATTGATTATATTCTAATATATAGTAACAATTGCTCGCAGTGAGTCGGCCGTGGTTTTCCCGGCGCATACTGGGGTGACGGAGGAGAATGGGGATCCGCGCAGCCGTTCGGTCGGGCAGACCGGTCGCTATTGTTCTCGCGACACTCGCAATTTTGGTCGGTCAGGACGCCTTGGCCGACGACAACAAATCTCCGCAGCCAGTGGGTGATGCGCCAACGGATTCATCGCTGGACATCGTGATCGGCGTAAACTGGCTGAACCTGCCGAGTTGGGATTCCCGACGCACGGATTTCTTTGGAGGAAGCGAGGGCAGCCGACTGACCGACAACGGGCTCGGCGTTGGCTACAGCCTGGACATACCGCTCGGAGAAATCGGCTCTCAGCCGCTGGTCCTCGAATGGAACGGCGGCATCGCCGATCTGTCTTCCAGTTCAAACAGCAGGACGAGCTTGGCGGGACAGAACACGTTCGACATGAGCTTCGGCAACAGGGCCAACGGCAGCATCGCGCTGACCGCTTCGGCGATCGGCGTGCTGCCGGCTGCCGCTACGGCCCTCGTGACCGTCAATGATAGCGCGGGTGGGACGGCAACCATCGCTTCATCCGCCTCGTCTCCTGCAGGCGGACAAGTTACCCAATTTGCATCGAGCACCACGATAACCGGAGGTGCCTTTACGGCGCTCGTCACGAATGGCGACACTCCGAGTGCCGCAGCCTATGCCGCGTATGGCGACAACACAGGCTTCACCTTCAGCGCGTTGGGCGACCTTAGCAACAGCGCCGTGATAGACTCGCGCTCGGAAGATACCACCGTCATCGACCAGACATTGCTGCTCGGTGCGCCGATCGACCTCAGCGACGGTTGGTCCGTGACGCCCAAGTTCGGGCCGACCTATCGGTCGATCGATCGTGATGTCGACTTCACGCGAACGATCGACATCGGCGAAAGCATCTCGGGAGTTAACGTCCCCACGCTTGGTTTTGCCCAGAACGATCAACTGGATGCGCGCTATGTCGGCGCGATCGGTGGGCTGACGATAACGAAATGGGTGCAGCCGGATCTACGTGTCTCGCTTGATGCAAGATTGGGTGGCGCCTATCTACATTCGAAGTACCGAAGTCAATTTTCGGCAATGCTCCCCAATGCGGCGAATGGGAGTTTCGATGCGCTTGAGCAAACGCGCAACGGCGCTGCCCTGCTGGCCGGGCTGAATGCCGGCGTGCGCTATGCCGTGAAAGAGAACGTTGAAATCGGCTTCAACACGGGTGTTGATTTCACCAGCAAGGTTCCCACGGTCAAGTACGTCAATGATGCCGGCGTCGTTTCCCCGACGATCGACATGAGCCATGCCCTTGGCTACAATGCTTCAGTCAACGTGACGTGGCACTTCTGATCCCGGCCCTCCACCCTCTCAGAACGTGAAGGACGAGAGCTCGGCGAGGCAGTGCATGAATTGTGTCTGCCGATTGACGCCTATGCGGGCCATTGCCGACGCGAGCTGGTTGTGAATCGTGTTTTTCGACACGCCGCGCTGCCGCGCAATCTCGGAAGCTGTTTCGCCGTTCAGCAGGCAATGGGCGAGATTGGCCTCGGTCGAGGTCAGGCCAAAAACCGATCTTATCATTTCCGGTTGAAGCAGCGTGTTTCTGCCCAGTTCACGCATGGTGAGCATATAGACCGGATCGCTGCTGGCAAACACGCTCTTGAATTGTGCCCCGAAGGCGCAGCGTCCCGTCAAGGCATCGATGCTGACCAGCCATTTGACACTCTTGGTCCGGTCCTCTGCGCAGGCGATATGCCGCATGCGGCTATGCTGCCCCGACATGCCGACGAGGCGAGCGATGACATCGCGAAGCTCAGGATCGGTAATATCCAAAATGGAATCCCGGTATTCGATCAGCTGGTGGGATGCTTCAGCGAATTTCTCGAAACCGGTGTTGGCCAGGCGAACCTGGTAGTCGGCTGTGATGATCGCTGAGGGAACCGGCGAACTAAAGAAGGCACTCTCCATATTGGAGGATCGTTCGCGCTCCAGAAGGGTCGCCTTCTGGATGGCGAACGCAGTCTGAAAATGCGGAAGAAGTTTCATCAAGGCCTCGGTTGCCCGCTCGATCTCAGTCCGGCCGGCACGGTTGAAATGCACCATGAGGGAAATCTGCCGACCGCTTTCCTTCATCACGACGAGCACGAGCAGCATGCCTTCGTTGCCGAAGCATTCCTGCAGCGAAGCGCCCCATTGCGGGCTAAGTCGCGTTTTGAAATCAATGTTCACCACTGCACCCTGGCCTGCGTTCAGTGTGCAGGCGTACAGCGCGCCAATCACCTGCGGGCTGCATAGCTGCGCCTTCGAAATCCCCTTTGCGAAACCAGACACCCTTCGATCGTCAGGCCTCCTGAAACCTACGATCGCCGCCGCGGAGGCCTGCGTGATCTCGATTGTCTCCGCGATAACCTTGTCCCATTCGTGGGGGGTTACGACCGTCTCGTAAATGGACTGCACAAGCGCCAGATAGGTATCTTCACCGAACGCATTGATCATCGGACCTACTCCCTAGGATATTTTCTTATAGGCATGCGCCCGACCAAGAAGCGCACCCAAATGATGATCCTCGTCGAGTGCTCGACGTGTCATCGTGTCCCAACCCCAGGAAAGAAATTCAAGGCAAACAGCGGCCTTCAGCGTGTATTCCGCTGTGCGCACCCGATGGAGGCGCGCTCGACACAACACCGGAAAACGTTGCGTCCATGTTTCCGATCGTCTTATTGTCAGGCGGATGAAGCGTAATCCCGGAATGGAACCATCTTGCCCTCCCATCGAGCGTCAAAGACATCATGTGAGCGTGTTTAGTCTTGCAGGCAAAATCCCTGTACTACAGCAGCCGAATCCGATCAGTTTTCCAACCCGAGCTAGTGATAGTTGCAGATTTTGTGAGGCGCGGCCACGCAAGCTCCAAGTATAGTATTTCACAACCTTTTGGCGTGAAATCATCTCAGGATTGCGAACATCGGTCGACATCATAACATTAGTAAACGCACTGCCGACGATAAGTCTTTATCGCTGTGAAAAAATACTATATTGCTGACGTATTATCCACATATGATTCGGATAAATACCTACCAAATAAGTCCTATATTTTAATCCATATGCATAATGCAACCCTTTGTCGCACGCGGTAGTGTTGCAAAAAAAGACAGTATAGGTTGTTCAGCGCCGCCGCTTGCTTCCATCGAAGAAAAGCAGGAGACCAAGCCCAGCTAAACCGGCAAGCGCTCCGATGAGCGATGTCCCGGAATAGCTGCTGAAGCCGGTGCCAATTGCGAACAGCAGGGCGCTCAGGCCTGCACTCAGGAATATGTTGACCGAGATCAATGCGCTACCGAGGCCGGGGCGCTCGGAGATCAGATCCTGCAGGTAGGTAATCGGAATGCTGATCAGTGCGGCGGCCCCGATGCCGCTGATCAGCGTGAGCGCGTAGACGTGCCAGGGTGCAGAGGCAAAGGCGAGCAGCACCAGGTAGACCAGGTAGATGATCGTCCCGATCGCCAGCGCCTTGATCGCGCTCATCACCCGCAGTACGCGTCCCCAGACGACGATAAACACAACCTCGAGGAAGGCGACGATACCGACGAGAATGCCGATATCCGCAACGGTGCCGTGTGCTTCACCGGTGACGATCAGCGGCAGGATCGCTCCGTTCACGTGCAGCGTGCTGCTGATCAGCGCGATGGCGATCACCCTGACAAAGACAGCCGGCGAAACCACCTCACCCAGGGCCCCGAGGTAGGTCAGGTGATGGGTTGCTGCCCGGTCGGTGCCCGTCTGGCGGGGCAGCAAGGCTGCGATGAGGACGAGACAGACGACACATGCGAGGCCGGCAAAGAGATAGGCCGGGAGCATGCTGGTCGATTGCGACAGCATTACACCCGTGATGCCGGGTACCAGGACCCACGAAAGCGAGATCATCGCCCGGACGCCGGAGTTTATCGTCGCCACATCGTTACGGGGCATTCCGCTGGTGACCGCCCGGACATTGGCAAAAAGCAGCGAATTGAGGGATCCGTAGATAGGGAGCAACAGCAGTGCACTCACGACGAACGTTGCCTGTGTCGGCAACACGTAGATCGCACCGTAGCCGAGGATGCCGAAGATGCTTACGGTCAGCATCATGGTTCGATACTCGCCGAGACGGTCGGCCAGGTTGCCGAGCAGGACGCTGACAATCACGTTCACCGCGGCGGCCGAGAAGATCAGCGCAGAATACAGACCGTTGCCGAGACCGAGTTCGCGAATACCGACCACGGACTGATAGGGCGACGTGGCAGCGCCGGCGAATCCGAAGGTAAAGATCGCAAGCATGCTGACCCGGATCGTCGGGTTGCGGAATACATCAGGGAGAAGGCGGGTCATGGTCTCGATCGAGGGGGGTGGGAAGGTGATCGCATGCGTATGGCGGCGCCCCGGCAGGTCGGCCAACATGCCAAGGCGGGATCGGGATATCATTGTTGCCAGCGTGCCGAAAGGCGGGCATGCGCTTCGAAGGCAAAGTCGCGGTCGAACGGAAAAACGGGCCCAATCCGCCGGTTGCTGGCGAGGCCTTCGATGTGCTGATTGACAACACCGTCCGTCAAAGCCATCAGGTTGGGATTGGCGAGCGGCGCCAGCTCTGGCGATAGATAACCGGATTTGACGACGAGCAGCCGCACCGATTTCGGATCGAGGCCGAGCTGGTTGAAATCGGCGATGTTGTGATAGGGCCGCCGGCGAGCGGCCAGCACGACGGTAATGCCGTCGACGCGGATGACGGCTTGCCGCTCGGCGGCGGCGCCCGGATCATCCAGCACCAGAACTTCAGCGTCGACCGCGACGGGGACGCTCGAGGGATCTAGACTTCCGCCAAGGTCCAGCCTGAGCGCCGCACGCGTGCCGACGGCAAAACAAGCCTCGACGGCCGGCCGGTCGGTAATGCCAGCAACCAGAGCGCCGCTGAAACGACGAGCGATCAACGCCTTCAATACATCGGCCCGATCGCCAACGCCGCCACCGGTCGGGTTGTCGGCCGAGTCGGCAAGAATGACGGGCGCGGTGGATGCGCCTTCGGCGATATCGAGCATGTCTTCGAGCGGGCCCGTGATCGGGCCGAAACGGAAATCATCACGGGCGTTCCAATAGGAGAGCGCAATTTCCTCGGCAGCCCTTGCGGCGGCCTGCCGGTCCGAGCCGGTCACGACAGCGCAGGCCGTCGCCCGCGGTTCGTCGGCCCATACATAGCCGATCATCAGGTTCGCATCGAGAATGCCGGGACGGGCGTCAAATTCCGGCAGCGACAGATAGATGCCCTTTGCCGGCTCATCCTCCGTCGAGGTGCATTCGCCGGGCAGCAGCACGGGCACCGGCGCCCAGGCGACGCCCGGGCGATTGCCTGACGTCAGCGCATCGACGAGCATCGACCAGGCGCGAACCATGGTCGAGCGCACGTCGATATGGGGCGCCGTGCGATAAGCCGCGAAGATGTCGAGTTGGTCGACGACCCGCTGGCTGACATTGCCGTGCAGGTCGTAGCTTGCGGCAACGACGCACTCGGGGCCGGTGACGGACCGGGCCGACGAGATCCAGTCACCCTCGGCATCGTCCATGCCCTCGACATTCACCGCGCCGTGCATGGCGAGGTAGAGCCCATCGAGCGGCAGCGCCGCCTTCAGGAGATCCAGGAATTCCGCCTTGAACGCCTCGTAGGCTACCCGCGAGACCGGACCACCGGGGACGGCGCGGGCATGCAGGAGTGGCAAAGGCTCGACACCGTCCGCCGCCAGGAAGCTGAAATACTCCGAGCCGATGAGATCTGCGCCACGCATGACGCGAAAATCCTCGACGCCCATCAGCACCGGTGAATAAGTGCTGCATTCCGTATGAATTCCGCCAACTGCAATGCGCATGCCTGGACCTTACAAATTCGGGCTGAGGGGAACGATGGCAGCAAAACGATGCCAGTCCTTCTGCGCCCTGGGCGTCCACGCGGCTTCGGCAATTGCCGGAAGGCGAGGGAAGACGAGGCGGTTGAAATAGCCGCGCGACAGGAAATGCTCCGACCAGATGCAGGCCTGCACGCCGCGCATCCGCTCCTTCAGCTCCTCGGGGAATTCGCCTTCCGCCTCGTAGCCATAGGTATGCGCCGGCGGCACGGTGCCGGCCCAGCTTGCGCCTGGCTCCTGGAAGGCTTCGGCCTGCACCATGTCGAGATAATAGGCCTGGCCGGGGGTCATGACGACGTCATAGCCTTCGCGGGCAAGCTCGATGCCGACCGTCGGGTTTTCCCAGGCCATCAGCAGCGTGTCCTTCGCCGCGACGCCGCCGCCATGGGCGACCTCGTTCCAGCCGGCCAGCTTGCGGCCGCGTGCCGTCAGCATGTCCTTGATGCGCGTCAGGAAATAGGACTGCAGCGCAAAGGTGCCGGAAATGCCTTCCTGCTCCATCAGCTTCTTGGCGAGCGGCGAGGCGAGCCAGGAACCATCGGCCACCTCGTCGCCGCCGATATGGATATAGGCCGACGGGAAGAGCTCGACCATTTCGTCGAAGACGGTTTCGAGGAACTGATAGGTGAAGGGCACGGCCGGGTTCAGCGCATTGTTCGGATAACCCTGGACGGAATGGTAGCTGTCGGGCGCCTCCTGGCCGTCGGTCAGGTCCGGCAGGGCCACAAGCGTCGCGGTGTTGTGTCCGGGAATGTCGATTTCCGGAATGATCTCGACCGAGAGCGACGAGGCGTGGGCGACGATCTCGCGAATGTCGTCCTGCGAATAGAAACCGCCGACGGGCTCGGCGCCGTTGCCGAGCTGCGGCAGCAGCGGCTCGTCCGGGCCGCGCAGCACGCCGGTGGTCGTCAGCTGCGGATAGGCCTTGATTTCCAGCCGCCAGGCTTCGTCGTCGCTGAGGTGCCAATGGAAGATGTTGAGCTTCAGCCAGGCGAGGATATCGATCAGCCGCTTGACGTCGGCGACCGGATAGAACTGGCGGGAGACGTCGAGGTGGCAACCGCGCCAACCGTAGCGCGGCTGGTCGGAAATTGTGCCGGAGACCGGGAAACGGAAGGTGCCGGGCTGGCTGCGGGCGCCGTGTAGCAGTTGCGCCAGCGACGTCAGGCCGTATTGCCGACCGGCAGAATGGGAATAGCAGAGCGTGATTTCATTTGCCGCAAAGTTCAGCGCATAGCCTTCCCGCGCAATCGAAGTGTCGTGGGAGAAGCGCAGTGCCCGGCCCTGTGGTGAGATGGAGAGGTTGAACGGCGCGTGACCGCTCTCGAAGAGGCGATGAAAGAGCGAAAGCGCCGTCGAGACCGCCTCCAGTTCCTGGATGGAGGAGCCTTCGGCCGGATAGAGAACGACCGGAAACCCGGTGCCCGGTTTCGCGTCGATCTTGGCCGGCCAGGGCTGCAGGGCGAAAGGCAGGTCGAGCTTGCCTTCCGGCAAGAGCACCGGCGGCGGCTCGCTGACGCGGCCTTCGAGCAGCAGATCGGATACCGCGACCGGCACATGCTCGCCGCCCGACAGCGTCAGATAGGCCGACTTGGCGCCATCCGTGCAGTGCTTGGCGGGGCGATGCAGGCCGCTCACCGTGAAGGTCCAGCTTGCACCGGGCTCCAGGATCAATCCCGGCAGGGGCTCGAACTCGTGGAAATTGGCGTTGCGGCGCAAGAAAGTGGCATTCTCGCAAGCCTTCGGGTCGTTGACGCGCGTCAGCGAGGTGTAGACCAGCCTGAAGCCGGAGAGGGGCGCGCCAGAGAGATTGAAAAGGATGAAGGTGAAGCGCCCGTTGGGCCCGCCCTCGGGGTGCCACTTGCTTTCCAGGCGATAAGAAACCGTTTTCATCTCAAATCCTCTCTCATTATCGTGTGTCGTTTTCAGTAGTGGTCCGATTGTGTGAAGGTGCGGGCAAGTTCGGCCTGGCCGGCCGTCAGTCCGCAATCGACGGGAAGGCAAACGCCGGTGATGGCGGCGGCCTGTGCGCTGGCGAGAAAGCTGACGGCATTGGCGACATCCGCCGGATCGACGACGCGCTGCAACGGGTACCAGCGGCGCGCTTCCTCGAAGACATTGGGATTGGCGGCGGCGCGCGCTTCCCAGGCCTGCGTGCGCACCGTGCCTGGAGCTACGGCGTTGGCACGGATACCGAACTTGCCGTATTCGACGGCGATCAGCTTGGTCAGATGCAGGAGGCCCGCCTTGGCGGCGCTGTAGGCCGGATGGCCGAAGACGTTCATGCCGTTGACCGACGCGATGTTGATCACGGATCCCTTCGATGCCGTCAGCATGTCCTCGACAGCGCGAAAGCAGAGAAAGGCCGCTTCCAGATTGAGGGCGTTGTCCATGCGCCAGATTTCCGGCGTGGTATCGTGCAGGCTGACGGCGCGCGCGGCACCGGCGTTGTTGACGAGCGTCTTGACCGTGCCGAGCCTGGCCGCGGCTGTCGCCATGTCGGCGACGCTTTCGGCATTGGTGACATCGCAACCCATCGCGACAAACCGCTCGGCAGGGCCAAGCGAGCGGACGGCCTTCTCGGCAGCGGCGTGATCGATGTCGACAAGCAGAATGACAGCGTGATCGTCGGCAAGCCGGCCGGCGATGGCCCGCCCAATGTCGCCTGCAGCACCCGTCACGATCGCTACCGATTTTGTCATTCCGCGTGCCTTCCTGTCATGAAACGTTCAGTCCCCGAGCAACTGGCGGTCATCATCGCCATCGCGGTGGGTAACGAGTTGCTGCTTGATCCGCCGAAGCGAGACGGTCGCCTGCGCTTGAATACTGTAGGCCACGAGGCTGGCGAGAATATCGACTGCCGCCAGGTAGGCGATGCGCGTCGAGGTCGGGCGGTAGATATTGTTTCCCTCGGGCAGGTCGATCGCCACGACGACATCGGCGGCCTTGGCAACCGGGCTGTTGCTTTGCGTGAGCGCGATCGTCGGAACCTTCGATTCCCGGGCAAGCGTGAAGGCGCGCACCAGTTCGGCGTTTCTGCCGGAGAAGGACGAGCCGATCAGAACATCGCCGGGCTTTGCCGCAGCAGCCATCATCAACTGCATGCTGTGATCGGAACTGGCGGTGACGTGCAGGCCAAAACGGAAAAGGCGATTCTGGAACTCAGTGGCGATCATCGAGGAGTTGCCGCCCGATCCGAAGGCATAGATCATCCCGGCTCGGGCTATCCGTTCGGCCGCCTGCTCGACCGCAGCCATGTCGAGCGAGCGGTGGAGCAGGAACAGAGCGTTCTGCGCCTTGGTGATGATGTCCTGCGCGACATCGGCGGGGTCCGTGCTTTTCGGTTCCGGCTTCAGGTAGCGCATGCCGACATAGGCGGTGCGCGCCAGCTGAATCTTGAAATCGGCGAAACTTTCGCAGCCGAGGCGCCGGCAAAAGCGGGTGACGGTCGGCGGCGAGACGTCCGCCCTTTCGGCAAGACCGATAATCGAGGCGTTGACCGCGAACTCGAAGTCGGTGAGCAGGATATCGGCGATGCGGTTTTCGGATGGGGAAAGCCGGGCCTTCTCTTCTTGCAGCGTAGAGAAAATATCCATCCGGCTCCCCTCCGACTTCCGCGCTATTCGCCCTTGGGCTTATAGGCGACGCAGTCGATTTCAACCTTGCAATCGACCATCATCGACGACTGGACACAGGCGCGTGCCGGCGGATGTTCACCGAAATACTGTTGATAGATGCCATTGAAGGTCCAGAAATCGCGCGGATCGTCGAGCCAGACCCCGCAACGCACGACATGCTCGAGGCCGTAACCGGCCTCATCAAGTATGGCCAGAACGTTCTGGATCGTCTTGTGGGTCTGTGCAACGATGTTGCCGTCAATGATTTCGCCGTTTTCCATGGCGACCTGGCCCGAAACATAGAGCCATCCGTCAGCCTCAACCGCGCGCGCGAAAGGCAATGGCTTGCCGCCCGCACCCTTTTGAACCGTGCCGTAGCGCTTGATGGACATCGATCAATCCTGCAAATTATTTTCGTGATAAGTTGACAAGTGACCATAGAAAGCCGAATTTGGCCAGCGAAAAACGCCGTTCATGAAAAGAATTTCAATACTGGGGAATTTATGCGCGATCCTTTCAAAAACCCCTTCTCCGAGTCCGACGTCGCCAGACACTCCATCTGGGAAATGCTCGTTCCGCGTGACATCGACGCTTTCCTCGCTGCCGACTGGTCGATGGTGGAACGCGATTTCGTGAAGGACGGTTTCATCGGCATCGACGGCCGCAAGGACGCAAGCCCGGACAAATGGCGCCTGGCATTCCCGACCCTCGCGGCCTATCGCGACGAGTGGCTGCGCCAGGCGAAGGACTTTGCGACGCAGTCCTTCGCCGAGGACACCCGCACCGCCATCTTCACGACGACGACGCTAGAAGACATCGAGATCGAGGGCGAGATGGCACTCGTGCGAAAGAAGTTCGACGGTGGCATCGACAAGGCTGATGGCAGCCGAGACATCATGCAGTGGCAGACACTTTATTATTGCCGCCTGCACGAAGGTCACTGGAGGATTTCCGGCTTTACCGGATACCTGCCGAACCCGATGGGCTGATCAACACAAAGGCCGAACCCTTGCGCATTTTCACGGCGACGCTCGCGACCGAGACCAACACCTTTTCTCCCATTTGCGTCGATCGCCGGGCTTTCGAAGCTTCCCTCTACGCGCCTCCCGGTGAGCATCCCGAAACACCGACGCTCTGCTCCGCCCCGATCACCGTCGGACGGCGAGTCTGCGCGGAAAAGGGATGGGACCTGATCGAGGGGACAGCCGCCTGGGCCGATCCGGCAGGCCTCCTCAACCGCGCGGCCTATGAAGGCCTGCGCGATGAAGTGCTCGACCAGTTGAGGGCGGCGATGCCGGTGGATGCGGTCGTGCTCGGCCTGCACGGAGCAATGGTCGCAGACGGTTACGAGGATAGCGAAGGCGATATTCTTGCACGCGTGCGCGAGATCGTCGGCCCCGATATCCTGGTCTGCTCAGAACTCGACCCGCACAGCCACCTGACCGCCAAGCGAATCAAGGCGGCTGATTTCTTCGTCTATTTCAAGGAATTCCCGCATACCGATTTCGTTGATCGGGCGGAAGATCTCTGGCGCATTGCCGTCGACACGCTGGAAGGCCGCGTCAAGCCCGTCATGTCGGTCTTCGACTGCCGAATGATCGACGTCTACCCGACCTCGCGCGATCCGATGCGTTCCGTTGTCGACAAGATCATGCGGATCGAGAACGAGGACGCGGATATTCTCTCGATTTCGGTCATCCATGGCTTCATGGCTGGCGACGTGCCGGAGATGGGAACCAAGCTTCTCGTGGTGACGAACGACAGGGAAGAAAAGGGTGACGCGCTCGCCCGCGAACTGGGGCTCGAACTTTTCTCCAAGCGCGGCACCTTCATCATGCCGCAGATCGATGAAAAGCAGGCCGTCGAGGAAGCATTGGCCGCAACGTCGTGGCCGGTTGTCATCGCCGACGTCTGGGACAATCCCGGCGGCGGCACGGCGGGCGATGCGACGGTGCTTCTGGAGGAACTTCTCGATAAAGGCGCCACGGAGACAGCCATCGGCACGATCTGGGATCCGATGGCCGTGCAGATCTGCATGGCGGCCGGCGAGGGGGCGCGAATCCCACTGCGGTTCGGTGCGAAATCCGCGCCCGGCACCGGCAATCCGATCGATGGCATCGTCAAGGTAGTGAAGCTAGTTCCGAATGCCGAAATGCGCTTTGGCGAGAGCTTCGCGCCATTCGGCGACGCCGCGCACGTTGTCCTCAATGGCATTGACATCATCTTGAACTCGACGCGCGCGCAGAGCTTCGACCCCAGCCTGTTTTCGGCAATGGGAATAGATCCGTTGTCAAAGAAGATTCTGGTGATCAAGTCGACCAACCACTTCTTCGCGTCCTTCTCGCAAATCGCCGCGAAAATCATTTACTGTTCGGCCGGGACGCCTTATCCCAACAATCCGGCCAAGACGCCCTATCGTCGCGCACCGAAGAACATCTGGCCGATGATTGCCGATCCGCACGGCATCCAACACGGAGCAGCGTGACAATGCAGGACAACCCGTTTGCCGTCGTGGCCAAGGTCGGCGACAAGGTTTCTGATCTCTCCACACCGCGGCCGATCATCGACGAGGACCGGCTGGCAGCGAACATCACGCGCTTACAAGCCTACATGGACGAGCATGGGCTGAATTTTCGGCCGCATATCAAGACCCACAAGATACCGGCGCTTGCGGCCCAACAGACAGCAGCAGGGGCGAAGGGCATCAACTGCCAGAAAATCAGCGAGGCGGAAGTGTTCGCCTCCGCCGGCTTCGAAGACATCCTCATCACCTTCAACATTCTCGGTCCCGAGAAACTCACGCGCCTTTCGGGCCTGAACGACCGGATTTCCGGGCTGAAGGTGGTGGCGGACAGCGACGTGACCGTTGACGGTCTCTCCGCACACTTCGCCTCGCGCCGGCCGCTTGTCGTCCTCGTCGAATGCGATACCGGTGGGGGGCGCTGTGGTGTGCAGACGCCATCGGAAGCCGCAGCCCTTGCGCGGCATATCCACGAAGCACCGGGCCTGACATTCGGCGGCCTGTTGAACTATCCGAAGCCGGGTTCAGCGTCCGAGGTGCAGGCGTTCCTGAGCGAGACGGTGTCGGTCCTCAAGGCCGAAGGCATCGATTGCGCGATCGTCAGCAACGGCGGGACACCCAGCCTGTTCGAGGCGCATCTGGTGACGGCCGCGACCGAGCATCGGGCAGGAACCTATATCTACAACGACCGCTCGATGGTTCGGGCCGGACATTGCGGTGAGGACGACTGCGCCATGCACGTGCTGGCAACCGTGGTTTCCCGTCCAACCTCCGACCGCGCCGTTGTCGATGCCGGCTCGAAGGCGCTGACCTCGGACCTGCTCGGCTTCGCGGACTTCGGTACCGTTGTCGGTTATCCCGACGCGGTCATCACCGGCCTCTCGGAAGAGCATGGGGTGATCGATCTGTCCAGGTGCACGGGCAAGCGTCCGGAGATCGGCGAGAAGATCCGTATCATTCCGAACCACACCTGCGTCGTCTCCAACCTGTTCGACACCATGGTCTTTCATCGCGACGGCGTGGTGACGCGCGTCGAGGATGTGGCGGCCCGCGGCCTGGTCTGGTAACCATCCGGAAAACCGAACGCATTCCTTTGACTTAGACATCTTGACGTTGCTGCCGGGGAGCGCATCTTCTGTTGTGCAGCAACGGTATTGACGATCAGGAGTTCAAATCGATGAGAGTCTGGGTGGCATTGGGAATGGTGGCGAGCCTGGCGTGCATTTCGGCAGCCGAAGCTCCATGGCAATGGCAGACATACCATGGCGTCAGGGTCGATTCCGATCCTATGCTTACGGCACGGTTCGATCGTGCTCTGCGCTATTGTGAGCCGGAGGCCTACCGTCGCGGATCTTCCAATCCCAACAGCCTCTTGTATGTCACCGCGTTGCGAAGCTGCATGTCCAGGCTGAACATCATCGACCGCGGATCATACTCCTACGTGGCGAACAACTATTTCTACCACTTCCTGGACCGCTGAGCAGCCTGACTGCGATCAAGCTGCAGCGGTCGGATTGAGCAGGTTCATGTCGATGTCGGTCAACTCGACGTGGCGCTCGAAGGCGATCCCCGCTTCATCGAAGAGATGGCAGTCGGCGGCATTTATGCCGGTCACCAGCGGCTGATCCAGGCGAACGCCGACGCTGCCCGGCAGCGTGGCGCAGAAATTCTCGCCCTCGCCATCGACCGACGCATAGGCGACGGTCTGTGCACCCAGATGCTCGATCACAGTCGGCGCAACCGTCAGGGCAATGTCTCCCGAACCCATCTGGATATGCTCCGGGCGGATGCCGAGCGTCAGTGACTTGCCGACGATGCCGTCGCGCGGCGTGACCGGGATGGTCGCCTTCTGCCCCTTGTATTCGATTGTGACGCTGGCATCGGTGGTACCGGTGCAGGTCACGGGCAGGAAGTTCATCTTCGGATTGCCGATGAAGCTCGCCACGAAGAGATTGGCCGGCTTGTGATAGAGCTCCAGTGGCGCTCCGGTCTGGGCAATGTCGCCGGCGTTGAGCACGACGATGCGGTCGGCCATGGTCATGGCTTCCACCTGGTCGTGCGTTACATAGATCATTGTCGCCTTCAGCTGCCGATGCAGCTTGGCGAGCTCGATGCGCATGTCTGCACGCAGCGCCGCGTCGAGGTTGGACAACGGTTCGTCGAACAGGAAGATCTTGGGTTCGCGCACGATAGCGCGGCCGATGGCGACGCGCTGGCGCTGGCCGCCCGAAAGCATGCCCGGCTTCTGCTGCAGGCGCTGGTCGAGATGGAGGATCCGTGCGGCATGCTCGACCTTGGCCTTGAGCTTTTCCTCTTCCATCTTCTCGACTCGCAGCGGAAAGGCGATGTTTTCGAAGACGGTCATGTGCGGATAAAGCGCATAGGACTGGAACACCATGGCGATCCCGCGCTTGACCGGCGGAAGGTCGTTGACCCTGACGCCATCAATGACGATATCGCCGCCCGATGTGCCGTCGAGGCCAGCGATCATGCGAAGCAGCGTGGACTTGCCGCAGCCGGAAGGGCCTACAAATACGACGAATTCACCGTTCTTCACCTCGAGCTGAACGCTCTTCAGAACCTCGAAGTCGCCGAAAAACTTTTGAACCTTGTTGAGAAAAAGCTGTCCCAAAACTGTCTCCGGTCGCCGCTGCGCGGACGGCGTTTGCACTCGATAGTTGGAGGATCGCGGGTGTTGCGCCCGCGATCCTGACAAAGGCTTACTTGAACGCGTCGATTTCGCCAGAAGCCTTCTTGAGGGCATCGGCCGGTTCGGCCTTGCCCGTCACGACGGACTGGACCATTTCGATGATCGAGTTCTGGAAGCCCTTGTAGTCGGTGAAGAGCGGCTCGGGGCCACCAAAGGCGATGCCATCGATGAACGGCTTCCACGAGGGATCGGCCTTGACGAATTCATCGACCTTCGGCGACGGGCGCAGCGGCGTGAGGCCGGCGCCGCCCTGAAGCTCGTATTCGCCCTGCGGACCGGGAGAGGTGATGAACTTGGCGAATTCAGTCGCTTTTTCCTCTACGCCCGTGCCCTTGAAGACGGCCAGGCTGTCGGTGATCAGCAGCGTGCCTTCACCCTTGGCCGACGGGCCGAGCGGCAGCGGGGCGACGCCCCAGTTGATCTTGGTGTCCTTGAGGCGGGCGGCGGCACCCGAGCCTGCCTGGATCATGCCGACCTTGCCGTCGAGGAAGATGGCGCGGATTTCGTTCTGTTCGTAGGCGGTGGCACCTTCGACGGAATAGGGCGTGATGTCCTTGTAGGCCTGCAGCGCTGCCAACACTTCCGGGCTGTCGATCGTGATCTTTTCGCCGTCGATGACCTTGCCGTTGTTGGTGTAAACCCAATGCATGAACTGGTGCATGGTGTTGTCGAAGGTCTTGGCCGGCAGGCCGTAGCCAGCGATACCGGTCTTCTCCTTGATGGCCTTGGCATCGGCGATTTCTTCAGCCCAGGTCTTCGGCGGGCTTTCCGGGTCGAGGCCGGCCTGCTTGAAGAGGTCCTTGTTCCAGTAGAGGGCCTTGGTCGAGAAGGCGACCGGCACGCCCCACTGGGTGTCATTGAAGGTAACGGTATCGACGATGTTCGGATAGTAGCTCTTCTTCTCTTCGTCGGTCATCGGCACCGGAACGATCAGCTCGTTCTGGGCGAATTCCTTGAGCGTGCGCGAGCCGACATAGGCCATGCCGACGGGCGTGCCGGCAGCAGCGAGCGTCGTCGCCTTGTCCTGGCACTGTTCCCAGCCGACAACCTCGGGCGTGACCTTCCAGCCCGGGTTCTTGCCTTCCCATTCCTTGATGTACTTCTCGTGGATCGGGTCGATCTTGTCGCCGCAATAGATCCAGGTGATTTCCTGGTCGGCAGCGTGCGCGGTCATGGCGCCGAGCGCGGTGGAGCCGAGCAGGGCAAGGGCCATCAGCCCGGTTTTGAATTGAATTGTCACTTTATTAGCTCCCGTTTTTTCTCTGGTGGTTGGCTTACTGTTTCACCGCGCCCGCGGTGAGCCCGCTGACGAGATACCGTTGAAGGAAGAAGATCACGATCATCGCCGGCGCAATGCCGACGAAGCTCGCGGCCATCAACTCATTCCATATGACTTCCTGACGGCCGAAATAGGCGAAGAGCCCAACCGGCAGCGGCGCGAACTCGGTCTTGGAATTGAAAGTCAGCGCAAAGATGAACTGTTGGGCATAGGAGCCGATGAAGGTGGTGATTGCCACCACGGTGATACCGGGCATGGCAATCGGCAGGATAACGCGGCGCAGCGTATAGAAGTGGCTGGCGCCATCGACGAAGGCGGCCTCATCCAATTCCCGGGGAATGCGCATCATGTAGGTTCTGAGCAGCCAGATCGCCGAGGGGATCAGGAAGGCGATGCCCGGGACCATGATCGCGAAATAGGTATTGAGCAGGCCAAGCGTGCGCATCAGCCTGAACAGCGGGATGAGCAGCACGGCGCCCGAAAACATGTTGACGGCCAGGAACGCACCGAGCAACAGCCCTGCGCCCTTGAATTCAAACCGCGCGAACGCATAGGAGGCGGGAACGACGAGCACCAGTACGACAGCCGTCACGATGGTCGAGATGAAGAACGAATTGAAGATGTAGCGGGCAAAGCCCGGCACGCTCACCCACATCGTCCGGTAGGCCTCGAAGGAGCCATTCTCGGGAATGAAACGGTAAGGCGAGGAGAAGAGCTGGCTGAGCGGCTTCAGCGAAACGAGGAAGCCTTCGACGAACGGCGCTAGCACGAAGGTCAGGAACACAAAGATGCCGGCATAGATGCCGATGATCTCATACCATTTGTACCGGTTGATCATCATGTGCGGCTGTTTCATCGCTTGTCTCCGGAGGCAAGGCGGCTGGTCACGCGGAAGTAGCAGAGGCAGAAAATCGACAGGAAGATGCAGATCAGCACGGCGCGCGCCGCGCCTTCGCCGTATTTGTTCGAGCCGATCGCCGTCCGGTAAGTGTCGATGATCATCGTCGTGGTTTCGCCGCTCGGCCCGCCGCGCGTGAGGATCCAGATGATGTCGAAGGAGTTGAAGGTCGCGATCAGGGACAGCATCGACATGGTGATCATCGAGGGGACGATGAGCGGCAGCGTGATGCGGCGGAAGCGATAGAAACGGCCAGCCCCATCCGTCCACGCGGCCTCGTAGAGATCCTGCGGGATCGCCTGCATGGCAGCGAGCATGTAGAGGGTCACCAGAGGCACGCCGATCCAGACGTCGGTGATAACGGTCGCCCAGAAGGCGGTCGAACCTTCAGCAAGGAAAGCCACAGGCCCGGAGGCGAGCCCGGAGCGCTGAAGAAGCCCGGAAATCATTCCGAACTGGCCGTTGTACATCCAGCCCCACATGAAGATCCCGATCGCCATGGGGACGATCCAGGGCGGCATGGTCAGCACCCGGAACAGCGCACGGCCGGGTACTGCCGAATTCAGCATCGTGGCGCCGAAGACGCCGATGATCATCTTGATGGAGACTGAGAAGAAGGTCCAGATGAAGGTCCTGATGATCACTTCAGCAAAGGTCGCGTTGAAGATCTTGCTGTAGTTTGCCCACCCGACCCAGTTGGTCGTCTTCTTCAGCGAGGCGTCGGTGAAGGAAAGAATAAAGGTGTCGACCAGCGGGTAGGCGACGATCACCGTGACATAGAGGACAGCCGGGAGAAGCAGTATCCAGGCGAAGATGACCGTGCTTCTTTGAACACTCATCTTGCCGCCCTCCTCAAGCCGCTCTGGCGTGCAGGGCCTCGTCGAACCTGTCCCACACGGGACGCAGGTCGATGACCGCCTTCTTCATTCGCGCCTCGTCCATCGACAGGGCGAGGATGCCGGCCTCCAGTGCATTCAATGTCGAGACGGGAAGCTCGGTGCCGGTCCGCACGCTGTCGAGCAGGTCGGCGGCCATCTGTTCGTCGGCGCCGTAGTGCTGGGAAAGCTCGGTCGCGACATACTTGTTCTCGACGACCTTCTTGCCGGTCAGCTGCTCGTGAACATCGAGATAGCCGCGCACGAAATCGCCCTCGGCCATGCCGCGCGAGCCCATGATGGCGAAGCGGCGGAATTGGTCCGGTACATTGAGATTGGTATGGAAGTTCATGCCCACGCCGTTCGCATACTCCACGATTGCCACCTGATAGTCGATGATGTCGGCATCGCTGTCGAAAACCTTGTCGGAGCCCATCCAGCCGCTCGGCTTGCGATGGAAGAGTTCAAGGTCGTTTATGCCTTCGCGGGCCGGATCGTTTGCCGGCGTGAAGCTCTTTCGGCCGCCGAAGCTTGCCACGCGCTCGGGACGAGCGCCGACGACGCCGTTGTAGAGGTCGAGGTCGTGGCAGCATTTTTCCAGCATGAAACTGCCGGAATAACGCTCGTAGCGGCGCCAGTCGCGCATGAAGAAGGCGCCGTGATAGGGCTCGATGTGCTCCGAAGCCTCGATTGAAACGATCTGGCCGAGCTTGCCGGTGGCCTGAATGGCGCGCAGGTCCTTGTATAGCGGCGAATAACGCAGCACGAGGCCGACCATCAAGCGTTCATGACCGAACCTGGCCATCAAGCGCGCCAGCTCGACGCTCTCGGAAATCGTGGTGACGATGGGCTTTTCGCAGAAGACCTTGAGCCCGGACTCGAGGCCGAGCCGGATGTGGTCGAGATGCATATGGTTCGGTGAACCGATCATGAGGAGATCAAGCTTTTCGCCGGCGATCAGCTCTTCGGGGGAAGCGTAAGCAGTGCCAGCGGAAATTCCCTGTTCGACAAGGCCAGGCAGACCCGCCGGATCGGGATCGACGTAACCGACGATCTCGAAGCTTTCGTCAACAGACTTGAAGACATAGCCAAGATAGCCGAGCCGGAAACCCAGCCCGATAATTCCCACTTTCATGCCGTTCTCGTTCCCACTTACGTAATTTATTTTCGTCAAGTTGGGACAAAATTTCGAAGGCGTCAACACGAAACACAGAAAAAGTTGAAACCATGAAATTGATTTTCATAAGCGCTTGTTTCGGTGGGATTTTGACTTTCACGGGGAAAGGCCCATTCACGGCGTATGAACGGATGGTGTCGAGCCCGGCCAGCTTGCAAATGGAATGGGCAGGTCGCCCATAAAAGGAGCCCTCCCGAACGGAACATGGCAGCAACCTGCTATTGATTGCGGCGTTTTCCTTCAAGCAGATCGAGCACCGAGTTTGCCGCTTCCAGCACGTTGGTTCCCGGCCCGAAGACGGCGGCAACGCCGTGGTCGGTGAGGAACTGATAGTCCTGGCGTGGTATGACGCCGCCGACGACGACAATAACATCACCGGCGCCGTTCGCTTTCAGCGCGTCGATCAGCTGCGGTGCCAGTGTCTTGTGTCCGGCCGCCAGCGACGACATGCCGACGACATGAACCTTGCTGGCAATTGCAAGGTCGGCCGCCTCCTGAGGCGTCTGGAAGAGGGGGCCGGCGAGCACGTCGAAGCCGATATCGCCGAAGGCCGAAGCAATCACCTTGGCGCCGCGGTCGTGGCCGTCCTGGCCAAGCTTGGCCACCATGATTTTCGGCGTTTGTCCGAGCGCCTTGCTGACATCCGACATGCGGGTCCTGAGCACCGCCAGCTCAGGCTCGTCGCGATAGGCCTCGCCATAGACGTCCCTGATGACCTCGGGCGTCGCGGCATGGTCGCCAAAGACGCGTCGCATCGCGTCGGAGATTTCTCCGACGGTCGCCCTGGCCCGCGCCGCGCCGACGGCAAGCTCAAGCAGGTTGCCTGTTCCGCTGCTTGCCGCGGCGGCCAGCCGATCGAGTGTTTCGCCAACCACCGCGGCGTCGCGCCGGCGCTTGGTATCCTCGAGTCGCCTGATCTGGGCGGCCCGGACCGCGCTGTTGTCGATTTCGAGGATATCGATCGGCTGCTCGTCGTCGAGGCGGTGCTTGTTCACCCCGACGATGACCTCGTCACCCTTGTCGACGGCGGCCTGACGGCGGGTTGCCGCTTCCTCGATCAGCCGCTTCGGCAAGCCAGCGTTGACGGCCTTGGTCATGCCGCCGAGCGCCTCGACCTCCTCGATCAGCGCCCAGGCCTTGTCGGCGAGGTCCTTGGTCAGGCTCTCGACATAGTAGGAGCCGGCGAGCGGGTCGACCACCCTGGTCACTCCGGTCTCGTGCTGAAGGATCAGTTGCGTGTTGCGGGCGATGCGTGCGGAAAACTCGGTCGGCAAGGCGATTGCTTCGTCGAAGGAATTTGTATGCAGCGATTGCGTACCGCCAAGCACGGCAGACATCGCCTCAAAGGCGGTGCGGATGATGTTGTTGTAGGGATCCTGCTCCTGCAGTGACACACCCGACGTCTGGCAATGCGTGCGCAGCATCAGTGACGACGCCTTCTGCGGCTTGAATTCCTGCATGATACGCGTCCAGAGCAGCCGCGCGGCGCGGAGCTTGGCGGCTTCCATGAAAAAATTCATGCCGATGGCGAAGAAGAAGGAAAGGCGGCCGGCAAATTCATCGACGTTCAGGCCCTTGGCAAGCGCTGCCCGGACATATTCGCGCCCGTCAGCCAGCGTGAAGGCGAGTTCCTGTACCAGCGTCGCGCCGGCCTCCTGCATGTGGTAGCCGGAGATCGATATCGAATTGAACTTCGGCATCTCCCGCGCCGTGTACTCGATGATGTCTGCGACGATCCGCATCGATGGCACCGGCGGATAGATGTAGGTGTTGCGGACCATGAATTCCTTGAGGATGTCGTTCTGGATGGTGCCCGAGAGCGCCGCGCGCGGAACCCCCTGCTCCTCGCCGGCGACGATGAAGCTGGCCAGGATCGGGATCACCGCGCCATTCATGGTCATGGAAACCGACACCCTCTCCAACGGAATGCCATCGAACAGGATCTTCATGTCCTCGACGCTGTCGATCGCGACGCCCGCCTTGCCGACATCGCCGATGACCCGCGGGTGATCGCTGTCATAGCCGCGATGGGTGGCGAGGTCGAAGGCCACCGAAACACCCTGCTGGCCGGCGGCAAGCGCCTTCCGGTAGAAAGCATTCGAGGCTTCGGCGGTCGAAAAGCCGGCATATTGCCGGATCGTCCATGGACGACCGGCATACATCGTCGCGCGCGGGCCTCGGGTGAACGGGGAAAGGCCCGGCAGCGAACCCAGATGGGCGATCCCTTCGACATCGCTTTCAGTGTAAAGCGGCTTGACGTCGATCCCTTCGGGCGTTTTCCAGACGAGCGTCTCGGGTGAAGCGCGAAGCTCCTTCTCGGCAAGCGCCTGCCAATCGCCAAGCGTCTTCTTCGTCATTTTTCATCCTCCGGCATTCTTCTTTTGCCGCACGCTATCACCTCAACGGCGTGCGGGGCGAGAGAGCCTCAGGATAATTTATGCAGGAAGGCCTCGTTGTTATCGAGTGCCCCAAGTCGCTCCTGGCGGGTTGGTAGAGCCACACATTTATTGCCGTCGTGTGCTGACGTTGCGTTGATCGAACCTCTCAGGGCAGCGGAACGGGCGAGTCACTAAGCGTTCTCAGATAGGCGATCACGTTCAGCCGATCAGTTTCATCCGGCGC
Organism: Rhizobium sp. Root1220; assembly: GCF_001426265.1. Classification (GTDB taxonomy): domain Bacteria; phylum Pseudomonadota; class Alphaproteobacteria; order Rhizobiales; family Rhizobiaceae; genus Rhizobium. The sequence continues at coordinate 274,322 of NZ_LMDG01000035.1, read as the reverse complement.
ACCACGAACGTCCATATTGACCCCTGGCGTTGTGAGGGTAGGCCCGGCGATAAAAATGTTGAGGTCCTCGTAGGTCCATGAACCCTCCCAATCCAACAGGATTGGAGAGTAGCCGCCGAACTTTGTCGAGGCTTTGTCGCGTGCCACAACATTCCACAAGTTTGGCCCTCTCCTAGTGGGTGCGTCCTGCACACGCGTGACATGACAGGAGGAGCAGTTTGAGGCAAAGAACGCCGCGCCCTTTATCGGGTCAGCGTTGACCAGCTTTGTGGAGATCGGCTTGGGTTTCTGAATGACGACGCCATGAGCCAGCAGGTACTCGGCGATTTCGGGATGATGGTCGTGTCTTGCAAGGTGGTAGGGAGTGATGATGGTTGGTAGGCGCGTGGGGTCTCCTCGCACCCAGATGGCGTTGACATCCGCACCGGCCTCAACGAGCACCTTGACGCAATCGAGACAGCCGTTCGCAACCGCGAAGTGCAGCATGCGCTCGCCTCTCACCGCGGAGTCAGGGTCGGCACCGTGCGCCAACAGTAGCCGCATGAGGTCGACGGAGTTCGTCAGGACCGCACCGGTTAGCGGTAGGCCGATCGCCGACTCCTTGGTCACGCTTGCCCCGCGCTTAATCAGCAATTCGGCTGCGTCGGCGTGGCCGCTACGAACGGCGAGGAAGAGAGGAGTGGCTCCCTTGTCTTGCGCCTCGATGTCAGCCCCTGCATCGAGGGCTACTGCGATGGCAGCCAAGTCGCCGCTTGTCGCGGCCTCGTGAAGCGGGCCTGCTTGTGAAGTTGCGAGAACGCTCAAGTAGATGAGTACGCTTGCTATCAGCCCACGCATCTCTCTCTCCCTCTGCCAACACGGCAGCCGAGGAGCATACACCCGATCCTCTCGACGGGACAGCCTGGAGTGCAACCGACCAACTTGGCGGCCGCCTCTGTCATGCGATGGCACTTGCTCCACAATGCCGGAAATCCTGGCTCCGTGGTGATCGAAACAGTGCCGCTATGACGTCATTCCGCAGCCGCCAGGACGGAATCGCGGCGCGGAAAGAACGCTGCGAGTTCGCCGATCACCTCGTCGACTCGCTTTGACAGCGGTTCGGACGTGACCTGGTAGTCGCTGAAGTCGCGGTCCGACGCATAGACCGCCGTCGGCAGCGTATGTGCCATGAAGAAACCGAACAGCGGGCGCAGTTGATGCTCGACCATCAACGCGTGACGATCGCCGCCGCCCGTTGCGGTGATGATGACCGGTTTGGCGCGCAGCTCGTGCGGATCGATCAGGTCGATCAGATGCTTGAACAGGCCGGGATAGGAGCCCTTGTAGGTTGGCGAGCCGATGACCAGCGCATCGGCGCTCGCGATATCGTCGATGATCCGCTTCGCCGCGTCGTCGAGGTCCTTGCGCCATTGCGCCTGGCCGAGTGATGGACCCACGTCTGTGAGGTCATAGATCCGGTTGTTGAAGCCGTAGCGGCCACCGGCGCGGTCAGCAACGGTGCGCACCAGCGCATAGGTCTTCGAGGGGCGATTGAAGCTTCCCGCGAGGCCGACAAGTTTGGGAGCGGACATTGCATTTCCTTTGAGGCACACCAGCATACTAGGCGACAATATTGTCTATAAAACTTATGGATTAAAGGAAAGTCCGTCCCGGTTTCGTCGCCCTTCTAAAAAATCAATGCCCGTATTGGTCAGGAAACGCTCACCGGCTTCGATCGAAGGCGGCTTGCCGTTGCAGGATCCGCCCGACGGCAGAGTTGCGGCGGCAGGCCTTTCATGATGAGCTCCGCATCGGCGACCGCCATGGAGCCGAGTGCGTAGAAGGCATCGCGCGTGCCGCCGGTTCGGTGCGCCGAGAGCAGCAGTCCGTCGACCTTTCTTACGGGGTCATCGGGTGCTACGGGTTCCTCGGGGAAGACGTCGGTGGCGGCGCGGATGTGGCCCGAGCTTACCGCATCCAGCATCGCCGGAAAATCGACGACCGCCGCCCGGCTCATCAGCAGGAAGGCCGAGCCCGGCTGCATCATCGCGAACTCGCGCCTGCCGATGAAGCCTTCATTGTCGCTTGTAACGCTGGCGAAGACAAAGACGACGCGACTTTCGCTCAGGACCGCGTCAAGGGACGCCGGGAGGCAGTCAAGCCTGTCGATGATCTCGCTCGGCAGCCAGGGATCGAAGACGCGCACTGTGTTCCTGAAGGGGCGGATGAGGTCGCGCAGCTGCCGGCCAAGGTCACCGAAACCGATCAGCCCGACCGGCGCCCCGGCGAAGCGAAAGGTGCCTTCGTTGCCGGCGAGACCGTATTCTTCGTCGCCGCTGCGAAAGGCGCGATCCGCCCTTGTGATGCCGCGCGCCAGATCGAGGGCCATGCCAAGCGCAGCCTCGGCGACCGGCGCGGCGAAAGCGGCAGCCGGCGTGATGACCCAAATACCGCGCTCGACACAGGCCTGATAGTCGATGTTCGGCAGGAAGTTCGATTCGACATTGATGATCGCGTTCAGGCGCGGTGCCCGATCCAGGCGCTCTTTCGGCATGTCGGTCTGGCCGAAGATCAGCACGGTATCGGGCAACAATGCGTCGACCTGTTCGGCCGGCATCTGACGGTCCTCGGAGACGACGACCTCGCCCAATTGCTCGAGCCGGCGGCGCACGTCCGGCGTCATGATAAGGTCGAGCGTTCGCGGCAGCGGATCGACAAGAATGATATTGCGGCTCATGAAACCTCCCATTTTCTCCAAGATGGAAAGCCCCCGAGGTTTTCGCAAGCGCTTTTACCCGATGCGGGCATCGGTGTTGAAATACCGCTTCCCATGTAATACCTTGTAGAAATCATTCCTTACCGAGAAAGCCGATGAGCGCGACCGTAACGACAAAGGGTCAAGTGACCATTCCCAAGCAAGTGCGGGAGTTTCTGGGTATCGTCCCCGGAACGAAGGTCGATTTCCGGCGCGGCGCCGACGGCACGATCGTGTTGACGCGCGCCGACGACAAGCGACCGGCGAGCCGTTTTGCCAGGCTTCGGGGACAGGCGGGCGGTGGCCTCGATACCGACGCGATCATGGCTTTGACCCGCGGTGAAGAGTGACGCTCGTCGATACCAACGTTCTCCTCGACCTTGTGACGGACGACCCGCAATGGGCCGACTGGTCGATAACACAGCTGGAAGCAGCGTCGCTGCGCGGGCCTCTTTTCATCAACGGTGCGATCTATGCGGAACTTTCCGTTCGCTATGGCGGGATCGAGGCGCTCGACGCATTCGTTGAGACCGCGACGCTTGAGATGATAGACATTCCGCGCCCGGCGCTTTTCCTCGCCGGCAAGGTTTTCACGCAGTACCGCCGCGCCGGAGGGTCCCGCACCGGCGTGCTCCCCGATTTCTTCATTGGCGCGCATGCAGCGGTCCAAGGCCTACCGCTGCTCACTCGCGACAAGGCCCGCTATCGAACCTATTTCCCCACGGTGGAACTGATCGCGCCGCAGGATTGAGGCGCGGCGTAGCGGGCTGACTGTCGGCCGCACATCAGCGCGTTGAAGAGGGACGGGTCTCCCCCGACGTGCTCTCGCGGGGGACGAGAGAGAACCCCATATCGATCCGCTCGACGCCGGGCCTCGTCGACGCATCAAGCGTCAGCAGAACTTTCTCGGCGGCAAGCCTGCCGGTCTGGTAGCGCCGGGTGGCGATCGATGAGAGGGAAGGGGCCGCACAGGCCGAGAATTCGAGATCGTGAAAGCCGATGATCGAGATGTCGTCCGGCACGCGGATGCGACGCTTCCGGCATTCCTGCATGGCGCCGAGCGCCAGGTTGTCGTCGGTGCAGAAGATCGCCTCCGGAAGATCGCCCCGGTCGTGCATTTCGCCAAAGAGCTCGGACCCTAGCGCCACGGAACTGTGGCGCGGCCGATGGGCAATCATTTCCAGGCTGCGCAAGCCGACCTCCTGCATCGCCGCGTGATAGCCGTCAAACCGCGACTGGGCACGATGGTCGAGATTGCCGGTCAGGAAGGCAATCCGCCGGAACCCCCGGTCCACAAGGTGGCGGGTCGCGGTATGACCCGCGCGCTCCTGGGACATGCCGATGTTGAGGTTGATTGGATCGTCGGACAATTCGAATGTCTGAACGACCGGGAGGTGCGCATGCATCAGAAGCTGGCGTGACATCGGGGTGTGGTGAATGCCGGCAATGATGATTGCTTCCACCCGCTGCCCCAGCAATGCCTTGATCGCATTCTCCTCCTCGACTTCCGAATATCGGCTATTCATAACAATGACCTGGAAGCCTGCCGCGATCAGCACCTCATGAAGAGCAAACAGGTATTCGGCAAAGATGACGTTATAGAGCGTCGGCACGATCACGCCGATCGTATGGGTGCGGGAGGAAGCCAGCCTGCTTGCCGCGACATTCGGAACATAGCCGAGTTTCTCGACGGCGCTGTTGACCCGCAGTTGCAATGCTTCCGAGACGGACGCCGGCTTGCGCAATACCCGTGAAACGGTAATCGGGCTGACACCCGCAAGACTGGCAACGTCATCCAGAGTTATTCGACGCATAAATTATTACCCAGTAAAGCGGATTGAACAGACGAGCGGCAAAGTACTATCAACAGATACTCCACAATTGACAGCGCTATCAAATAGAATTTGACAGCGCTATCATCTGTGTTAATTTTTTATCTGTTCCGCAAAGGACGGGATGGAGACCTTTCGGACCAAGCATGCCAATCAGAATATTGGAGGGGCGGCTTGGACCGCCCGAGGAGGAGAACATCCATGCTTAGAGACGTGAAAGGAAGAGCTGCGCGCATTGCGTCAGTTTCCGCACCCATGCTGGTGCTGCTCTGCAGTGCCGCCTATGCCGAACCGCAAATCGTTGCCGGACCGGCCGCAGATCCGGAGTGCATGACGCCTTGGGCGTCCGACACCCAATTCATGCAGTATCCGAAGAAGGAAGGCCCGTACCGCGTCGCGCTGGCCAATGGCTACATCGCCAATACCTGGCGCATCCAGATGGTACAGACTGCAAAGGCCTATGCGGCACAACCGGAAGTCAAGGCCAAGCTGAAGGAGTTCAAGGTCGTCTCGACGGGAGAGGACGTGCCGGCCCAGATTTCGGCAATCAACAACTTCATCGATGCCGGCTATGATGCGATCGTGGTCAACGCCCAGAATCCGACGGCCTTCGGTCCCGTGATCAAGCGCGCCAAGGAAGCTGGCGTCGTGCTCGTGGCGTTCGACAACACGCTGGATACGAAGGACGCGATCAACGTCAACGTCGACCAGAAGGGGCTTGGCGTCACCTGGGCCGAGTGGCTCATCAAGCACATGCCTGACGGCGGCAAGGTTCTCGAAGTGAGGGGCGTTGCCGGCACTTCGGTCGATACCGACCGTCACAACGGCATCAAGGAAACGCTTGCCGCTTCCGGCAAGAAGTTCGATGTGACCGAAGTCGTGGGCAAATGGGACGACGGCGTTGCCCAGAAGGCGACGGCGGATGCGATCGCGACGAACGGCCCGTTTGACGGCATCACCGCACAGGGCGGCGATACCGGCGTCGTGCAGGCGATGATAGACGCGAAGCATCCCTTCGTGCCCTTCGGGGGCGAGACGGAAAACGGCTTCCGCAAGCTGTGCGCCGCCCATGCGGGAGACGGTCTGGTGTGCTCGTCGGCAGGAACCGGCCCCGCCCAGGTCGCAGTCGCCATCAAGACGGCGATCGCCGCGCTTGAAGGCCAGGTGGTTCCGCAGGCCGTCAAGCTACCGACGGCGCTCGTGGCGCACCCGGACTTCAAGAAGGACCAGGATTTCTACCCTGACCAATCCGACAACTTCTTCGTCGGCAATGCCTTCCCGACCTGCGGCATCAATTTCACGGCCCAGGAAATCATGGGGCAAAGCAAGGAAAACCAGTAGCAATCGCTGCTGTTGAAACGGACTGCGGGCGCTCGCGCCCGCAGTCCGAGGCTGAATGCACCCGATGGGAGGTTGGGCGCGTGATCTTGTCAGAACCGCTGTTCCGGATGGAAGGCATATCGAAGCGCTACGGCGGCGTCATCGCACTCAAGCAAGCCGATATTGCCATTCGCGCCAGCGCGATTCATGCCGTGCTTGGCGAAAACGGTGCCGGTAAATCGACGTTGATCAAGATCATGGCAGGGGTCACCGCACCCGATGAGGGTCGCATGCTTCTCGACGGCAGGGATGTCGCCTTCTCATCGCCCGCAGCGGCAAATGCGGCGGGGATCGTGTCGGTCTTCCAGGAACTGTCGCTGATACCCGACCTCTCCGTTGCCGACAACATCGTCATCAGCAATCCACCGCGCCGTTTCTGCATGATCGACAGGCGCGCCCAGAGGCAGATCGCCGAGGAAGCCCTTGCGCGTGCCGGCGCTTCGGACATTCATCCGTCGTCGCTGGTCAAGGACCTCCCGCTTTCCCGCCGGCAGATGGTCGAGATTGCCAAGGCGCTCGCCCGCAAGCCGCGGCTGATGATCCTCGACGAGGCAACGTCCGCCTTGACAAAGTCCGATGTCGAGCGGGTCTTCAGCGTCCTGAAGAGGCTGCGGGCGGAAGGATTGGCTCTGGTCTACATCTCGCATCGCATGCATGAGATCGCGGAACTTGCTGACGATTGCACGGTATTCCGCAACGGTCGCAGCATCGAATCCTACCCGGCCGGCAGCAAGACCGACCAGCAGGTTGTCGAACTGATGATCGGGCGGGAATACAAAAGCGTCTTTCCGGCGAAGCCCGGGCCAGACGGCAGCAAGGCTCCGGTGCTGTCGTGCCGGGACCTGTCGTGGGGAGGGCGTCTCTCGGACATCACCTTCGATGCCCGCCCGGGCGAAATCGTCGGCGTCGGCGGCCTCGATGGTCAAGGTCAGCGGGAACTCCTGCTCGCGCTGTTCGGCGTGCTTCGCGACGTCAAGGGCGATGTGCGGATCGACGGTCGCAGCGTGCGCTTGAGCAGTCCCAAAGAGGCAAAGTCCGGCGCGACCTCCATTGCGCTCATTCCGGAGGATCGAAAGACCGAAGGCTTGATGCTGCCGATGACCGTCCGCGAGAACCTGTCGATCGCCGCACTCGGCAGCGTCTCGCGCAACGGCATCATCGACCGGGGAGCGGAGGCTGCCCGCATCGATGAACTGCTGAAGCTCCTTGCCATCAAGGCGGCAACCATCGACATGCCGGTTAGCAGTCTGTCCGGCGGCAACCAGCAGAAGGTGGTGATCGCGAAATGGCTGATGAACCGGCCGCGGATCATTCTGCTGAATGATCCGACGCGCGGCATCGACGTCGGTACCAAGCAGGAAATCTATCAACTGCTGCGACAGCTTGCCGATGACGGCGCCGCGATCATCTTTTATTCCACCGACTACGACGAGTTGATCGGCTGCTGCGACCGCGTACTCGTCATGTACGACGGCACCATCATTCGCACGCTTGAAGGCGAGGACATCAACGAACGCGAGCTGATCGGGAGTGCGTTGAACATTGCCGTGCAACCTGCGGAGAGGAGGACAATGCAGTGAGGACAGGCACTTCCGCCGAATGGCGCTTCTGGTACGAACTGCACAGGGGAACGCTGCTTGCCGCCATCCTCTTCGTCGTGATGTTCGTGATCTACGTGACCAACCATCCCGCTGGGTTTACGCCAAATGTCGTGCAGACGGCTTCGAACAAAGCGACATTGCTGGCCTTTGTCGCGATGGCGCAGTGCCTTGTCGTCATCACCGCGGGCATCGACCTGTCGGCGGGCATGGTGCTGGTGCTGTGCAACTGCCTGGCGTCCTGGCTGGTCGTGGGCACCCCGCTGCAGACCGGCGTCGGCATCGTGGCAGTGCTGGGCGCGGGGCTGGCATGCGGCACCTTGAACGGTCTCATCATCATTTTCGGCAGACTGCAGCCGATCGTGACCACCATTGCCACAAGCGCAATCTTCTTCGGGTTGGCGTTGCTGCTGCGTCCAACACCGGGCGGATCTGTCAACGAGGCGCTGGCAGACGTCTTTACCTCGAAGCTGTTCGGGATATTTCCCACCAGCCTGCTGGTGCTTGCCGCGACGATCCTCCTCGTCTGGGTGCCGTTCAGCAGATCCGTCTACGGCCGGGCCGCCTATGCGGCGGGCTCCGCGGAAAATGCCGCCTACATGTCGGGCATGCCGCTGAAGCGGGCGAAACTGGCCGCCTATGCGCTTGCCGGGCTTCTGTCGGCCATGGGCGGGCTCTACCTAACGTTCTTTTCCTATACCGGCGAGGCGGCCTTCGCGAGCGGCAACGCCTATACGCTTTATTCGATTGCAGCGGTCGTTCTCGGAGGCGTGTCGCTGGCGGGTGGCAAGGGCAGCGCTATCGGAGCCGTATTCGGAGCGCTTGCCTTCCGCACGATCGGCGACCTGCTCTTCGTCTTCGATCTCGACCCCCTCTGGCAGCCGTTGTTCCAAGGCATTGTGCTGATGCTGGCGATCGGCGTCGGCGCGATCGGGTTGGCGCGGGTCCGCAACCGACTGGAATGGTTCCAATGAGCGAGGATGCATCCAGCATGCGGCAATCAACCGTCCGCCTCCGATTGCGAGGGAGCGATCCGGCGGTGGCGATCGCCTTCGGCTGCATCCTGCTGCTGCTTCTGGGCGGATCGATCTATTCCTCCAACTTCCTGTCGCCCGACTATCTGTTGCAACAGTTGAAAGTCGCGTCGTTCCTCGGCGTGATCGCGACCGGCATGATGATGGTCATCCTGCTCGGGCAGATCGATCTTTCGATTCCTTGGACCGTGACCGCCGGCGCGATGATGGCCTGCGCGGCGACTGCCTATGGAACCAGCGGCTCATTTCTTGCCATCCCCTTCGGCATTGCCTGTGGCGCGGCGATCGGTCTCGTCAACGGGCTTGCCGTCGCGTACCTGCGCATTCCCTCGATGATCATCACGCTTGCGACCAACGCCGTCGTGCAGGGGTTGATGGTCGTCTATACCGGCGGCTTCTCACCGCAGGATTCGGCCTCGCCGACGATGCGCTTCCTTGCTACCGGCTATATCATACCGTCGGTTCCGAACGGCGTCCTCGTCTGGCTTGTTGTCGGCATCCTCGCCGTCTTCCTGCTCACCCGAACCACGTTCGGCCGCTCGCTATACGCAATCGGAAACCGGGAGCGGGCCGCCTACATGTCGGGCATCGACACCCGGCGCATCACCTTGCTCGCCTTCATGATTTCGGGTGCGCTCAGCGCGCTTGGCGGCGTATTGCTCGCCGGGTATGCGTCCAAGGCTTCGCAGTCGATGGGCGATGCCTATCTGCTACCGTCGATCGCAGCCGTGGTCCTCGGCGGAACCCATGTCCTCGGCGGCAAGGGGTCGTATCTGGGGACGGTCGCAGGCGTGATCCTGATCACGCTGCTGCAGTCGATCCTCTCGGTGATGCAGATCGAAGAGGCCGGCCGCCAGTTGATCTACGGCGCGGTGATTATCGGCATGCTGCTGCTCTACGGCCGACAGAAACCGGTCTGAAAACCACCTTTCGATCCGGCAGAGGGTGGGCGCAGAATCCAATAAAAGCCGGCGCGGAAATTCCCGCCGGCTTTTCTCATCCGATATCGCTCAGCGTGCGGCCCAGTTGGCACCGCGGCGGAAGATGGTTCTCATCTCGGGAACGGAAAACTCCTTCGCCTGATGGCCGAGCGACGAATAGAACACGCGGCCCTTGCCGTATTTGCGCTTCCACGCAACCGGCATCACCACGCCATCGATCCAGTAGGCATGATCGCCCGTGAACGTCGTCGTCGCCAGCACCTCGTTCGAGGGATCGACGTGCATGTAGTACTGCTCGGACGTATACGGGAAGTCGGAGATGCCCGACATGACCGGGTCATCCGGTCGGGTGATGTTGACCGTATAGTCGATGATGTTGCCGGGATGGGCGACCCACTGGCCGCCGACGATGAACTGGTATTCGACGCACTCGCGAAAACTGTCGCCGGCGCCGCCGTGGTAGCCGGCAAGGCCGACGCCGCCTTCGATCGCCTCGGCGAGATTCTTGATCTCCTCCTTTTCGATCTTCGACATGGTGACGATCGGCACGACAAGCGAGAGATCATGCACGGACGGGTCGGCAAACGCTTCGGTCGTATGCTCGACATAGACCTTGAAGCCGTCCTCCTCCAGGATGTCCTTGATGATGGCAGAGCATTCCTGCGGTTCGTGGCCGCTCCATCCACCCCATACGATCAGTGCTTCACGCATAAAACTTCCTCCTGATGATTACTTGCCCAGCCGTCCGCCGACGAGGGATTCCGAAAGCGGCGCAGGCCGCTCGGTCTGAGTGGTGATGGCGACCGTGCGCCCGGTCTCGGACGCGGTCTGGAATGCCTCCATGACTTCCAGGACATGCAGGGCAAGGCTGCCATTTGCCCGGTGCGGCCGGTTCGAGCGGATGGCGTGGGCGAGATCCGCAACGCCGATGGAGCGGTAGTTTCCGTCGGCATAGGGCGCTGTCAGGGGCTGCGGCTCGAAGGCGCCGCCCTTTTTCAGCAGCTCGACGTCGCCGCCGAAGTGGTTGGGGTCGGGCACGATGAGCGTGCCCTCGGTGCCGTAGATTTCCAGCGGCACATGCTTGTGGCCGGCAACGTCGAAGCTCATGCCGATCTGCACGACCGCGCCGTTGGCGAACGCCATGAGCCCCGACACATGGGTCGGCACTTGTACTGGGATACGCTCGCCGTTTCTGGGTTCGCTGGTAATGACGCGTTCCTTGCGCGGCGTGACGGCAAAACCGGCGACCTGCGCGACCGGACCGAATAGGTTGACGAGGTCGGTGATGTAGTACGGGCCCATGTCCAGCATCGGGCCACCGCCGATTTCATAGTAGAAGGCCGGGTTCGGATGCCAGCGCTCGTGGCCGGGGCACATGAACGTTGCGGTGCCGCCGACCGGCTGGCCGATCACGCCCTGGTCGATCAGCGCGCGTGCCGTCTGGTGGCCGCCGCCGAGGAAGGTGTCAGGTGCCGCACCGATACGCAGTCCCTTGGCCTTGGCGGCCTCGGCCAGCGTCTTGCCTTCGGTAAAATTGATGCCGAGCGGCTTTTCCGAATAGGTATGCTTGCCGGCAGCGAGAGCCTGCAGGCCAACGGCAACATGCGCCTTCGGAACCGTCAGGTTGACGATGATCTCGATGGCGGGGTCGGCAAAGAGCTGGTCTATGCTGCGCGCGGGCACGTTGAATTCGGCGGCCTTCGCCTCGGCGAGTGTCTGATTGAGATCCGCCACGCCCCGTATGTCCAGAATGGGAAACGAGGCCATCGCTTTCAGATAGGCGCCGGAAATGTTGCCACACCCGATGATGCCTATGCCGACCTTATCCATGATTTCCTCCCGATGGATTTTTTGGTTTGAAGGTTCAGAGCGCCGGTCCGGTGGTGTTCCAGGGCGACTCGTAGAGTTCGTACAGCGCCACCGCGGCGGCGCCTTGCGCCCAAAAATCGTCTGTCGAATCGTCGAAGACGAGTTCGGCGACGCCCGTCAGCGACGGCGGAATGGCGAGCGCGTAGGCATTGCGCAGGCTGTCCAGGAAGGGGTCGCCCAGCGCCAGGCTGGATCCGACGAGAATGACGCGGGGCGGCGCGAAGATGGTGACGATGTTGGCAACTGCCACGCCGACGGCTTCGCCGGCGCGGATGGCGGCGCTGATCAGCGCGGTGTCCTCGGCCTTGATGAGCGCCTGGGCATGGGTCATGCCGCGACCGAGACGGATCGCCTCGGCAAAGCGGCCACCGGCCGGCTGCTCGCCGAGTATCTCGTTCTCGCCGGCCTGGCTCGACAAGCGCACGATACCCTGCGGCCCCATGCCGAGCACAAGGTCGCCAAGATTGTGACTGAGGCCGCCGGCGCCGCGAAACAGCTGGTTGCCGTGGAGCACGCCGAGACCCAGCGTCTGCTCCAGCGAAATCAGCACCATGTCCTCGAGATCGCGGGCCTTGCCGAACCAGTGGTGCGCCAGCGTGATCGCATGGGCGTCGCTTTCGACGATGGTCGGCGTATTGAGCCGGGTGGTCATCTCGCCGGCAAAGTCGACGTTGGTATCGCGTAAAATCGGACTGCTGCGAATATGTCCGGTGCGATGTTCGATGACGCCCGGCAAGCTGAGGCAGACGGTATCGACATCCTCCAGCGACAAGCCTGCATCGACGACGCAGCGGCGTACGCCGTCTTCGACGAGATCGGCTATGACCCCGATCGGCTGGCGGTCGATACGGATAGGCAGGGCCAGTTTGGACAGCACGTCGCCGCGAAAATCGGTGACCACGAACACCAGCCTGTTTGCGGCGATCTTGGCCCCGACGACGCGCGCCGCATCCGGATTGAGTTCCAGCATGACACGGGGCCGGCCGCGCGCCGCCTCGTTGCGGATATCGCCCTCATGACGCGGCAGGATAAGCCCGTCATCGAGCAGGGAGGCCGTGATGGCAGAGACCGTCGTCGTCGACAGTTGCGTGCGCTCGCTGATCTCGACGCGTGAGATCGGCCCGTGTCGGCGGACCGTATCCAGCACGTTCAAGCGATTGATCGCGCGCATCAATTCCGGATCTGCGGTCTTCATGAGGTCTGGCCGGGCTCTTCCTATCGCTGCCGAAACAGGCGAGTATTTTCGTCGGTATGCGAATTAAATAGCGTGACCGTCCACCCTCCTGTCAAGCCAAATCTGCCTATTTTAGCAATGGGAGTTGACATTCGGCCAAACCTCCGGATGATTTAATCCGTATAAGGGAAAAATTGTAGAGGACGATTTTTGCCTTGAGGAGGAGAACCCCATGTTTGATCAGATGAGGGCGAAAGCCCTGTTTCGCAGCCGTTTAATCGCTCGTTCCGCTGCCACCGGACTGGCGCTCTTGATTGCCGCCGGTAGTGCTGCGGCCGATACGACAGTGAAGTGGCTGCATCTCGAGCTCGATCCGAACTACGTCGCGATTTGGCGCAAGATTGCGGACAAATACCAGGCCGAGCATCCCGGCGTGAAGATCGAGATGCAATTCCTGGAAAACGAGGCTTTCAAGGCCAAGCTCCCGACATTGCTGCAGTCCAGCGACGCGCCGGACTTTTTCTATAGCTGGGGTGGCGGCGTTCTGAAGCAGCAGCTGGCGACCGGCACGCTCATGGATCTGACGGAGGCGATGAACGCCAAGGACGGCGCCTGGGTAAAGACCTACAACCCGGCCGCGGTCAAGGGCCTGACCTATGACGGCAAGATCGGCGCCGTTCCCTTCAAGATGGGCACAGTTTCCTTCTTCTACAACAAGGCGCTCTTCGCCAAGGCAGGTGTGGACGCGGCAAGCATCAAGACCTGGGACGATTATCTTGGCGCGGTCAAGACACTCAAGGATGCCGGTATCGTGCCGATTGCGGGCGGTGGCGGCGAGAAATGGCCGCTCCATTTCTACTGGAGCTATCTGGTGATGCGTAACGGCGGCCAGCAGGTCTTCGATGCCGCCAAGACCGGTCAGGGGGAAGGCTTCAACGATCCCGCAATCATCAAGGCTGGCGAGCAGCTGGCCGAACTCGGCAAGCTCGAGCCGTTCCAGCCGGGCTATCTCGGCGCCACCTGGCCACAGACGCTGGGCGTCTTCGGTGACGGCAAGGCGGCGATGATCCTCGCATTCGAAAACACTGCCGCCAACCAGCGCACGAATGCCGGTGATGGCAAGGGGCTCGATCCTGCAAACATCGGCCGCTTCGCATTCCCGGCCGTAGCCGGTGGCGCCGGCGCGGTCACCGACACGCTCGGTGGACTGAACGGCTGGGCCGTGACCAAGAAGGCACCGCCGGAAGCGCTCGACTTCCTCGCCTATCTGACCAACGCCGACAACGAGCGCGAGATGGCGAAGGCCGGCATGCTCATTCCTGTCGCAACGGCTGCGCTGGACGGCGTGACGAATCCGTTGTTGCACGAATCGGCTGAACAGCTCGCGCACTCGACCTGGCACCAGAACTTCTTCGACCAGGATCTTGGGCCATCGGTTGGTCGCGTCGTCAATGACGCTGCCGTGGCGATCGTTTCCGGGCAGATGAGTCCGCAGGACGGTTCGCAACAGATCCAGGACGCCTTCGAGCAAGACCAGCTCTGACGAAAGATCATCGCGGCGCGGCCTTCTTGGTCCGCGCCGCCATTTTCATTTCCAGTAAGGGCCTGTCATGACCCAAATCAGCGCAACGACCGCCATTCGCCCGCAGGCGGCGGCCGCACCGTCCGTCCGGCGCAAGGATCCGACCGTCGCAGGGCGATTGCCGGTGTTGCTCCTGTTCCTGCCGCCAGCGCTCCTGCTGTTCACCATCTTCGTCATTCTCCCGATGGGAGAGGCGGCCTGGTACAGCGTCTACAAGTGGGATGGCTACGGGCTGCCGACGCAGTTCGTCGGGACGCGCAACTTCGAGGTTCTGTTCAAGAACAGCGCCTTTCTGACCGCGCTCAAGAACAATGCCCTGATCATCATCGTCTCGATCGCGATCCAGATTCCCCTGGCTATATGGCTGTCGATGATGCTGGCCCACCGCATTGCGGGTGTCGTGCTTTTCCGCCTGATCTTCTTTTTGCCCTACGTGCTGGCGGAAGTGGCGGCGGGCCTGATCTGGCGCTTCGTCTATGACGGCGACTACGGGCTGTTTGCATCAGTGGCCCATGTTCTCGGGGTCGAGACGCCCTACGTGCTCGCCGACAAGGACCTTGCAATGTACGCGGTGCTCGCGGTGATCGTGTGGAAATACTTCGGCTTCCACATGATGCTGTTCATTGCCGGGCTGCAGTCGCTCGACAAGAGCGTACTCGAAGCGGCCGAGATCGACGGCGCTGGCGGCTGGCAGCGGTTTCGCTACATCACCCTGCCGCTGCTTGGCTCGACGGTGCGCCTGTCGGTGTTCTTCGCCGTTGTCGGCTCGTTGCAGCTGTTCGACCTGATCATGCCTCTGACGGGCGGCGGGCCATTCAACGCGACGCAGACAATGGTCACCTTCCTGTTCAACTTCGGCGTCACCCGCATGCAGGTCGGCCTCGGCAGCGCCGTCGGCGTCGTCCTGTTCGTGATCTGCGTCACGCTCGCCTTCAGTTACAAACGGATTTTCATGCGCAATGACTGACATGGCCTCATCCACGCGGCTGAATGCCGGCACGAAGCTCTATCTCTACGCATCGCTGACGATCATCGCCGCGATCGTGCTGATCCCGCTTGTCACGACGGCGTTGGGCGGCTTCAAGTCGCTCGGTGATCTCAGGACGAATCCGTTCGGCCTCCCGGTTGAATGGCATATCGAGAACTATACAGACATCCTGTTTGGCGACCGCTACTGGCGGCAGATGATGAATTCGATGATCATCGCCGTGCTGACGGTGTTCCTGACGGTTTCCGTGTCGGCGATGGCGGCTTTCACCTTCGCGCACGTGAAGTTTTTCGGCTCGGATTATTTGTTGAACTACTTCCTGATCGGGCTGATGTTCCCGGCTGCAACCGCCATCCTGCCTCTGTTCATCCGTATTCGCGATCTGGGGTTGCTCAATTCCTACTGGGGCGTGGTGCTCCCGCAGGTCGCTTTCGGCCTCGGCATGAGCATCCTGCTTTTCAGGAACTATTTTCGCAACCTTCCGGAAGAATTGTTCCAGGCGGCGGTCGTCGACGGCTGCGGCTACATGCGCTTCTTCTGGCACATCTCGCTGCCGCTCTCCCGCCCGATCATCGCAACGGTCAGCATCATCTCCTTTGTCGGCAGCTGGAACAGTTACATCCTGCCGCTGATCATGCTGAATTCCGAAACGATGTATCCCTGGCCGCTCGGCATCATGGTCTATCGCGGCGAATTCGGCACGGCGTGGCAACTCGTCCTGGCCTTCATCACGCTGACCATCCTGCCAACCATCATCGTCTTCTTCCTGGCGCAGAAGCACATCATTGCCGGCTTGACCGCCGGCGCGGTCAAGTCATGATGCGATCCCGGCTGGGGAAGCGCCTCAGCCGAACACCAGGCCGCCGTCGACGATGAGGTTCTGTCCGGTGACGGCGCGGGCCCAGGGGCTGGCGAAAAAAAGCACCGCGTCGGCGGCTTCCTCGGGCGTGGTCACCTGCCGAAGCGGAGTGCTGGCGGCGATCAGGTCGAAAACCGCCTCCGGTGTCGCGCTGCTGGCGGCGGTGGTTCTCAGCAACCCACCAGAGACCATGTTGACGGTAATGCCGAGCGGGCCGAGTTCAGCCGCCGCGGTGCGGGTCAACGACAGCAGGGCGCCCTTGGCGGCTGTATAGTCATGATAGGGGACGACCGGGTTCTGGAAGAGATTGGTGCCGATCGTGACGATCCGCCCGAAACCGGCTGATGCCATGGCCGGGCGGGTTGCCTGAATGAGGTTCAACGCTCCCTTCACCGCCGTGTCGAGCTGGGATGTCATGTTCTCCCACGTCAACTGATCGAGCTTCGGGCGGGCATCGCCGTTGAAGCTGAAATCCGTCAGGGCGTTATGCACGACCGTCGTCGGCGCGCCGAGGGTATCTTCTATCTCGGCGACCATGCGCTGAACGGCGTCCGGGTCGCGGACGTCGGCCTGGAACGCTCGCGCACGATCGCCGAGGCTCTCGGCCAGGCTCTTGGCCTCGGCCCGGCTGTTGCGATAGTTGATCGCGACCTTCGCGCCTTCGCGGGCAAATGCGGTGGCAATGGCTGCCCCCAGGCCGCGCGCGGCACCGGTGACGATGACCGTCTGTTCGCTGATCGCCGATGTCATTGGGAATGTCCTTCTCTCATCTGCCAAAGTTCGTGAAAATGTTGGACCGGCCCGTGCCCGGAGCCGACGGACAACCCGTCAGCATGCGCGACAGCCAGGGCGAGGTAGGCCTTCGCATCCGCCACCGCCGTGTGCAGCGGCGCCCCCTTTGCAAGCTCGGCGGCCAGCGCGCTCGACAGCGTGCAGCCGGTGCCATGGGTGTTCGCCGTTGGTACCCGTGCCGCCTCGAACCAGCTCAGGCCGGCAGCTGTCGCCAGCACGTCCGGGCTCTCGTGGCCGGACAGATGGCCACCCTTGACCAGCACCGCCTCCGGGCCGAGCGCGCGCAGGCCTTGCGCCTGATCCGCCATTTCCGCGCGGGTCTCAGCTGAGGATCGATGCAGCAGCGCTGCAGCCTCGGGCAGGTTGGGGGTCAACAGCGTCGCGAGCGGCAGCAGGCGGCGGGTGAGGACATCGACCGCAGAAGGATCGAGAAGGGCGGCACCACCCTTGGCGACCATCACCGGATCGAGGACGATCGGAATCCCTTTGTGCGGCGCGATCGCATCGGCGACCGCTTCGGCGATTTCCGCGTTGGCAATCATGCCGATCTTGATTGCATCGACACGCACGTCGGCGAGGACCGCCTTGATCTGGTCTCCAACAAAGGCGGCGGGAACCAGATGGACGCCGGAGACACCCTGGGTGTTCTGTGCCGTCAGGGCGGTCAACGCCGCCATGCCATAGACGCCGCGAGCCGAAAATGCCTTCAGGTCCGCCTGAATTCCGGCGCCACCCGAGGGGTCGGAACCGGCGATGGAGAGAACGTTGCGGATCATCTGCGGACCTTTCCGATGTTTTCGGCGATGAGGCGGGTTGCTGCTTCGGGATCGGCCATTCCGCAGATCGCTGAGACGACGGCAAGGCCGTCGGCGCCAGCTGCAAACGCCCGCGGGACATGCGACGCCTTCAGCCCGCCGATAGCGACGGACGGAACGGGGCAGAGCTCTACGAGGCGAGCAAGACCATCGAAACCGATCGGCTGCTTGTGGTCCGCCTTCGTCGGCGTCGCAAAGACCGGGCCAATGCCGGCATAATCTACGATTGCCGGATCGACCGCCGCCGCAAGCGCCTCGGTTTCCACCGAAAGCCCGAGGATCATGTCGGCCCCGATCCGCGTGCGGGCGGTGCGCGCGTCCATGTCCTCTTGCCCGATGTGCAGCCCGTCGGCGCCGATCGCGATCGCTGCCTCGACGTCGTCATTGATGATCAGTTTTGCACCTGTGCCTGAGAGCACCGCCTTCAGCGCCCGTCCGGTTTCGATCAGCATCGCCGTGCCGGCGTGCTTGTCACGCAGCTGGACGATCGTCGCGCCGCCAGCAACAGCGGCCCGTGCCGTCTCGACCATGCCGATCCCGGCGCAGAGTTCGGGATCGAGGACGAGGTAGAGGGAGAGATCGAAATGTTTCATGCCATCCGGATCCTTGCGCGGTCGTCCAGCGCCGGACCATCAAGCGCGGCAAGCGCATCGAGAAGGCGCCATGAGAAGGAGCCGGGACCTTCGGCCCTGTGGGCCGCGTCTTCACCGACGACGGCAAAGGTCGCGAGGGCCGCAACAGTCGCTTCGAGCGGCAAATCCGGGCGAACGGCAACAAAGGCACCGACAAGGCAGGTGAGCGAGCAGCCAAGCGCGGTGACTTGCGGCATAAGGGGCGAGCCACCCTCGATGCGCACGGCGCTGTCGCCATCGGTAACGAAATCAACAGCGCCGGTGACGGCGACGACGCTGCCGTGGGTTCGCGCCAGCAGCCGGGCGGCAGCCTCGGCGTGACCATCCACGGCATCGCCGCTATCGACGCCCTGTCCACGGCCTGTGCCACCGGCTAGCGCGATAATCTCGGATGCATTGCCACGAATGACCGTGGGGCCAAGTGCCAGGAGTGCTTCCGTCGCCTCCCGGCGAAACGCCGTCGCGTAGTGCGCGACCGGATCGAGAACCCACGGTTTACCGATATCGTTTGCCGCTGTCGCAGCGGCCTGCATGCCCCTAAGCCAGCTCGCCGAGAGCGTCCCTATGTTGACCGTCAGTGCGCCTGCGATACCGGCGAACTCGCCGGCCTCCTCTTCGGCATGCACCATCGCAGGCGACGCGCCGGTGGCGAGCAGCACGTTGGCGGCAATATTCATTGCAACGAAATTGGTGATGCACTGGACGAGTGGTGGGCGCTCGCGCAAGGCTGTCAGCAGGGTGCCCGGTGAGGTCTGGTCTGGCATATTGCCCCTTTCAAGCGGGGCGAGGCGCGGGAGACGCACGCAAGATGCGGCAGGTCCCGAGCGACTCCCTCCGCCAGCATGATCTGGTTCAGGTTCAAAGGGTGCTTCTCAGCCCACCTTTCGGCGGACGCCCCTGTCTCTCATCACCGATCTTGTCGCAGACAACGGATGAGCTGTCACTACAAAAAATGTGGGCTTGTTCCGCGACGACGCCAATTCAGGCGCCGTTCTCCTTGATCGCTTCCATGGCGACAAACGTGGAGGTGCTGGACACGAAGGGGAGGCTCGATATCTTCTCGCCAAGCACGTGGCGATAGTTGGCGATGTCGGAGGTGCGAATCTTGAGGAGGTAGTCGAAGGCGCCGGCGATCATGTGGCATTCCTCGACCTCCTGAAGTTTCCTCGCCGCAACGTTGAATGCATTCAGGGCATGCTCGCGGGTATCGGAGAGCTTCACTTCTGTGAAGGCCACATGGTTTCTGCCGAGTTTCTTGACGTCGACGATTGCGCGAAAGCCGAGAATGTAGCCATCCTCGATCAATCGCTTTAGTCTCACCTGGCAAGGCGTATTCGATAGTCCGACCCTCTTTGCAAGGTCGGTAATCGACATGCGTCCGTCCGCAACCAGAGCCTCGATGATCTTGTGATCGAATTGGTCGATTTCCCTGCCACTTGCAACCATATTCACAAATATACCCTCTGTCTTGCGCCGCAATTGGGAAAATATCGTCAGATGGTGCTGCATTCAAGTGAAATTGCCTTTTTGAGTTCTGTTATGATTGGTTCACGTTCTGATCAGGAGCAAAGAGATGACGATCCGCAGCGGCACGGTGACGACCGAGGCCACCATTCAAAAGCCGAAGGGCGCCGTAAATCCATTCGAGGGCTTTGCGCCGCCGATCCAGCCGCAGAGCGATTTGCGCCGCGCCATAACAGCTTCCTACCGTACGCCTGAAACCGTCTGTGTTCCGCGGCTTGTCGAGGCTGCAAGTCTTCCCGAGAAGGTCAAGCAGGGCGCTGCGGCAACGGCACGCAAGCTCATCGAGGCGCTTCGCGCCAAGCACAAGGGCACCGGCGTCGAAGGGCTTGTGCACGAGTATTCGCTGTCGAGCCAGGAAGGTGTGGCGCTGATGTGTCTTGCCGAGGCGCTGCTGCGCATTCCCGACAAGGCGACGCGCGACGCGCTGATCCGCGACAAGGTGGCCGAAGGGGACTGGAAGGCGCATCTCGGCGGTGGCCGTTCGCTGTTCGTCAACGCGGCAACCTGGGGGCTCGTCGTCACCGGCAAATTGACTTCCACTGTCAACGACCGCAGTCTTTCCGCCGCACTGACGCGGTTGATCGCACGCTGCGGCGAGCCGGTGATCCGGCGCGGCGTCGATATGGCGATGCGCATGATGGGCGAGCAGTTCGTCACCGGCGAAACCATCGACGAGGCGCTGCAACGCGCCAAACCGCTCGAACAGCGCGGGTTCCGCTATTCCTATGACATGCTCGGGGAAGCCGCGACGACGGGCGCCGATGCCGAGCGCTATTACCGGGACTATGAGGCCGCGATCCACGCGATCGGCAAGGCATCGGATCGCCGTGGCATCTACGAGGGACCCGGCATCTCCATCAAACTGTCGGCGCTGCATCCGCGCTACTCGCGCGCTCAGAGCGCCCGCGTCATGGGAGAGTTGCTGCCGAAGGTGAGGGCGCTGGCGCTGATCGCCAAGTCGTACGACATCGGCCTGAACATCGATGCCGAAGAAGCCGACCGGCTGGAACTGTCGCTCGACATTCTGGAGGCGCTGTGCCTCGACGAGGATCTTTCCGGCTGGAACGGCATGGGCTTCGTCGTTCAGGCCTACGGCAAGCGCTGCCCCTATGTGCTCGACTACATTATCGATCTTGCGCGCCGCGCGGGCCGCCGCATCATGGTGCGGCTGGTCAAGGGCGCATACTGGGACGCGGAAATCAAGCGCGCCCAGGTCGACGGACTGGAGGACTTTCCGGTCTTCACCCGCAAGATCTATACCGACGTCTCCTATATCGCCTGCGCGAGAAAGCTGCTGGCGGCGACGGATGCCGTCTTCCCGCAATTTGCCACGCACAACGCCCAGACGCTGGCGACCATCTACCACCTCGCCGGTTCCGACTATCATGTCGGCAAATATGAGTTCCAGTGCCTGCACGGGATGGGAGAGCCGCTCTATGACGAGGTCGTGGGCCGGCAGAACCTCAATCGCCCGTGCCGCATCTACGCCCCCGTCGGCACCCATGAGACGCTGCTCGCCTATTTGGTGCGTCGCCTTCTCGAAAACGGCGCCAACTCCTCATTCGTTAACAGAATAGCCGATCCCAACGTCTCCATCGACGACCTCGTCGCCGATCCGGTCGACACGATCGCCAGGATGACAGTCGCCGGCCAAAGGCATGACAAGATTGCGCTTCCAGCTGATCTCTACGGCGCCCGCCGCAATTCCGCCGGTCTGGATATCTCCAATGAAGCTTCACTGCGGGCGTTGACGGAGGCACTGGAGACGAGTGCGACAAGG
The DNA here is from genome assembly GCF_001426265.1 of Rhizobium sp. Root1220. Lineage (GTDB taxonomy): Bacteria > Pseudomonadota > Alphaproteobacteria > Rhizobiales > Rhizobiaceae > Rhizobium. Next base: position 252,788 of record NZ_LMDG01000035.1, on the reverse strand, counting down.
GCATGGTCGGCAACGCCCACGCAGGAGGTGGATGCCGGGCAGGCAGCGCGCGACGTCCTCAACCCTGCTGACAGGCGCGACGTGGTCGGCAGCGTGCGCGAGGCGAGCACAGCGGAAACGGCCTTGGCCGCAGCGACCGCCCTGAAGGCCGCGCCGGCCTGGGCCGCGGTATCCCCAAGCGCGAGAGCAGCGCTGCTTGATCGTGCTGCCGATATCATGCAGGCACGGATGGAGATCCTTTTGGGATTGATCATTCGCGAAGCCGGAAAGTCGGTGCTGAACGCGGTCGCCGAAGTGCGGGAAGCGATCGACTTCCTGCGCTACTACGCGGAGCAGGCCCGTCGAACGCTCGGCCCGTCACATGCGCCGCTCGGCCCCGTCGTCTGCATCAGCCCATGGAACTTCCCGCTCGCGATTTTCACAGGACAGGTCGCCGCAGCACTGGTGGCCGGCAATCCCGTTCTTGCCAAGCCCGCCGAAGAAACCCCGTTGATCGCCGCGGAAGGCATTCGCATCCTGCATGAGGCAGGCGTTCCGCAGGACGTTGTCCAGCTGGTGCCGGGCGACGGACGGGTCGGAGGGGCACTCGTCGCAGCACCGGAAACGGCAGCGGTGATGTTTACGGGATCGACGGAGGTCGCTCGGATCATTCAGGCCGAACTTGCCAAGCGTTTGTCAAAGACCGGCAAGCCGATCCCGCTGATTGCCGAGACCGGGGGTCAGAACGCGATGATCGTCGATTCCTCGGCGCTCGCCGAGCAGGTCGTCGGCGACGTCATAGCCTCGGCCCTCGACAGTGCCGGGCAGCGCTGCTCGGCGCTACGCATTCTCTGCCTGCAAGAAGATGTGGCCGACCGGACGCTTGCGATGCTGAAGGGTGCCTTGCGCGAACTCTCGATTGCCAACACCAACAGGCTGGCTTCCGACATCGGCCCCGTGATCACGGCGGAGGCGCAAGGGATCATCGAAGCGCACGTCGACACCATGCGCAGCCTCGGCCTGACCGTCGAGCGCGTCGCCCTGCCGGAGGAAACGCAGCATGGAACTTTCGTCGCGCCGACGATTATCGAAATCAACCAGATATCGGAGGTGAAGCGCGAGGTTTTCGGCCCGGTGCTCCACGTCATCCGGTGGCGTCGCCAGGATCTTGACCATTTGATCGACGAGATCAACGGAACCGGCTACGGCCTGACTTTCGGGCTTCACACGCGCCTGGATGAGACAATTGCGCATGTGACGTCGAAGATAAAGGTCGGCAACATCTACGTGAACCGCAACGTCATCGGCGCGGTGGTCGGCGTCCAGCCGTTCGGCGGACGCGGCTTGTCCGGAACGGGGCCAAAGGCCGGCGGGCCGCTCTATCTGGGCCGGCTGGTCACGACCCCGCCGATCCCGCCGCAGCACAGCTCCGTCTACAGCGATCCGGCTCTCTCCGACTTCGCAAAATGGCTAGGCCAGCAGGGCTTCACCGAGGAGGTGGAAATGGCGCGCCACCTGGGGAGCCAGTCGGCGCTGGGCCTGGAGACCGAACTTGCAGGCCCAGTCGGCGAGCGCAACATTTACGCGCTTCACCCCCGCGGAACGATCCTCTGCGCTCCGGTTTCGCCGACCGGTCTTCACAGACAGGTGTCATCGGTGCTGGCCACCGGCAACAGCGCGGTCATCGATTGCGACGACGGGCTTCGCAGCAGTTTGAGCGGTATCCCGGCGAGCGTCGCACAACGCATTTCCTGGGCAAGCGCATCCGCACCCACGGAATCGATGTCAGGAGCCCTGATAGAAGGAAACGCGGATCGCGTGTCCGCGATGCTTGTGAAGATCGCCGAGATGTCGGGGCCGTTGCTGCTGGCGCAGTCGGCGTCGACGGAGGAGCTTATGCGAGATCCGGAAGCCTATTGCCTCAACTGGCTGCTCGAGGAAGTGTCGACATCCATCAACACGGCCGCTGCCGGCGGAAACGCCAGCTTGATGTCGATCGGCTGAGCCAGGCGTTTGGAAAAATACCCTTCGCGGAGGATATCCGCGTGGGGTCTGGGCTTCCAGCACAACTAGGTCCGGGTCCAGTTGCGCCGCGTGGCCCGGCTATGGATTCGGGTTTTTCGCGAGTTGCCACTCGCCTGTCTCATCGATCGCGACGCGCTTGTTGCCGCGGTAGAAGATTGGAAGCCCGGTGTTCTTGTCCATGGAGAAACGGCTGGGTGTGAATTTTTCGTTCTCATGTCCCTGAATGGCGAGCCCGAGCGCCTCCTTGAATTTGCCGGCCTTGCACAGGCTAGTGAAGAGAGTTTGATCCATGGTGGCAGCCTTTCAAATCGTTCCTCCATTGCCTGACAGCGTCATGTGATCGGGTCAACCACTAACACGCGTTGCTATAGGCTCGATCAAGCCGATGACCGTCGTCCCGACGTCATTCCATCCGCTCATTGCGGGCATCTTGACGCTTGGTTGCCAAGGGTACCCCAGAGAACAGGCCGATGATGACAATCGCGGCAAAGATAAGAGCCGCGCCAACCATCGTGGTTGGTGTCGGTCGCTCGCTGAGCACCACGTAGGCTCCAATCGCGCCAAAAACGCTCTCGCCGGAGACGAGCACGGCTGCGGTCGATGCCGTCGTGTAGCGCTGTGCGACGGTCTGCAGGCAAAAGGCTGCGGCGGTGGACAAGAGACCGAGGATCGCCAGGTCCGGTGCCGCCGATGCGATGGCCGAAACCGAAGCATTTTCCAGAAGCAGAGCCGGAGACAAGACGACTACCGTGGCAAATGCAAACTGGACAAGGGCAGTACGGAAGGGGTGGCCGAAGCGCTTTGCGTGATATCCCAGCGCCACCATCCAAAGCGCATAGAAGATAGCGGATGCGAGGCATATGAGGTCGCCCCATCGAAGGGCATCAAATCCGGCGGGGCCGTTTGCCATGAAGAAGACGCCGACCAACGTTATTGCCGCGGCTGCAAGGCCAAGCCTGCCGGTGACTTCGGCAAGCAGGAGCCATGCAAAGAGCGGCGTAAGAACGGTTGCTGTGTTGACAAGGAAGCTGGCGTTGGTCACCGTTGTCGAAACGTAGGCCGTCTGTTGCAGGGCAATCGCGGTCGCGAAGGCGGCAGCGACCGTGACGGCGCTTTTCCACCATCCAGTTTCCCGCTCCAGGCTGCGTTCAACCCAGGCGAGTGGCAACAGGACGACCGCGGCGATCGCGCAGCGCAGGCAGGTAGCACTCAACGGCCCGAGGTGTTCGAGCACGGTCTTCTGGGATATGTTTCCAAAGCCCCAGAAAGCGGCCGCAAGAATGAGGGAGAGATGAGCCCAGGCCCGGGTCATCGCGGGTGTCTCGCGATCTGCTCGGACACTACCGCTGCAGAGCGCACCGTTGCACAAACCGTACGCCACGGTGAAACGAGATCGGTATCGATGACGCGAACCATCTACTACCTCGTCTGCGTGTGAAGTGTATCCAGAAGCGGAACGGGCGCACCGGGCGCCTCGATTAACGGCTGTATGCCGAAATGCTAATGCAAGTGAGGATACGCGATCGCCAGCCCAATGCAACACTTTCGGTTGCTTTTGGCCAAGAATACGCCGTGGCGTTGTCAGGGGCGGAAATTGCGGTGTAGGGGAACGGATTGGTCAGCACTCGGCGCTGGCCGCCAGCATGGGCATCCGCGCAACGCGAAGCCGCCCCTCCTTGCGGGAGAAGCGGCAGTTTGTTCAGAGGCGTGCGTTAGCGGCAACGCGCCTCGTAGGTCCGGCCATAGCGATCCCTATATACGCAGTAGCCACGACGTTCCGTTGAGCGACCGATCAGGGCGCCTGCGACACCGCCAGCGACGGCACCGATGGCAGCGCCTTCCCAACTGCCGCCAACGACACCGCCGATAATGGCGCCGGAGCCGGCGCCTATTGCGGTTCCCTTCTCCGTCGCCGTGCAGGATGCAAGAGCGCCTATAAGAGCGCTGGCAAGCGCGACATTTCTGATCATTCTGGTCCTCCCAAGGGTGTCGGTATGTCAGTGTGCCGGGAGGAAACTAGATCGGCAATCGGGAAATTCCATAAATCTCAGAGCGCTTGCGGGCAGCCGGCATCAACTGTCCGATCTCGACAGTTATCAACTAAGCTGCTTTCTTAGGTGCAAGACAACAGAGCGTCCGGGCGAGGACCGAAGCCGACCTTCGCAAACGAGCGTCAATGAGGGAGGAAATCATTGCCCCAGTCCTGTACTCCACCGGGCGCGCCCGGAATAGCTCCGCGCTGGACATCGAGCGCCAAGACAGCAGTCGGCCGGGCCGCGGGCCAAGCTGGCCGCGTGTGGTTCACCGCGAGCCACGGAATTCTGAACGAGGTCTACGCACCACGCCTGGACCAGGCGAGTATTCGGGATTTTGGGTTCATCGTGACGGCGCAAGACTATTTTTCGGAGGAAAAGCGCGACACCCGTCACACTGTCGAGACCATCGAAGATGGTGTTCCCGCCTTTCGCCTCGTCAACACATCCGCGGACGGACGCTATCGGATTACCAAGACGATCCTGACAGACGCCGATCGTGAAGTCGTTTTGCAAGACATCCACTTCGAAGCACTGATCGGCCAACTCTCCGACTACCGCCTCCACGCACTCGTCTCGCCCCATCTGGTCAACGGCGGTGCGAACAATACGGGCTGGTACGATGAGTTCAAGGGTCACCCGATGCTCTTTGCGCAGGGGTCCGGCCGCGCGCTCGCCGTCGCTTCGTCGGTGCCCTGGCTTGCCCGATCGGTCGGCTTTGTAGGAACCTCCGATGCCTGGCAGACGCTGTCGCGTGGTGAGGGGCTGCGGGAGGACTATCAACTCGCCGAAAACGGAAACATCGCCCTCGCAGGCACGATAGACCTGGCGATTGCCGAGGGTCGCGCTTTGATCGCGCTCGGCTTCGGAACGCAACCGGAAGAGGCTGCGCTGAGGGTCCTGCTCAGCCTGCAGCAGGGAATAGAACCCGCGATGAAATCCTACCGGTCCGGGTGGAGCAGGTGGCAGCGCGGACTTATTCCTCTCGACGAGCCTCCTGACCCGTGCGAACTCAATCGTTACCGCGTCAGCACGGCAGTTCTGGCGACGCATCGGGACGACGATTCGGGCGCAATTATCGCGAGCCTTTCCATTCCGTGGGGGTCGTCCAAAGGCGATGACAACCTGGGCGGATACCATCTTGTCTGGACCCGCGATCTCGTCGAGGCGGCGAGCGGACTCCTGGCTGCCGGTGCCGCCGACGACGCACTTGAAGTGCTCGACTATCTTGTCGCAACACAGGAGGACGATGGCCACTGGGTGCAGAATTCCTGGCTTGACGGCCGGCCGTACTGGAGCGGAATCCAGATGGACGAAACCGCCTTTCCGATCCTGCTCTATGACATGCTCTTGCGGGCGGAAGTGATCGATCCATCCGACGCCGGACGCTACGATGGCATGATTAGGGCGGCCGCCGGATACATCGTGCAAAACGGCCCTGCCACACAGCAGGATCGATGGGAGGAAGACGGCGGCTATTCGCCATTTACCCTTGCCGTCGAGATCGCGGGACTGCTGGCAGCCGCCGACGCAATGGACGCTGCCGCCGACGGGCCGGTCGCCCGATACCTCAGAGAGGTCGCCGACAGCTGGAATGAACAGATCGAAAACTGGACATACGCGACCGACACTGCCCTTTCCTAAGACCTCGGCATCGAGGGCTACTACATGCGCATCGGCAGCTTCACAGGAGAAGGTCACTGGCGCTCGCCGGCATTGGTCCCTATCAAGAACCGCAGCGACGCCGCAATGACGCTCGAAGCCGGACTGCTTGTCAGCCCGGACGCCTTGGCACTGGTGCGCTTCGGTCTGCGTGCGGCGGACGATCCAAGGATCGCCAACACGGTCACAGCGATCGACTCGCTCCTGAAGCGCGATCTCCCGGCCGGACCCTATTGGTACCGCTACAACGAAGACGGGTACGGCGAAGGGGAAGACGGCTCACCGTTTGACGGAGTAGGCATCGGTCGCTTGTGGCCGCTCCTGACCGGCGAGCGCGCGCATTTCGAAATTGCCGCCGGAAGGATGGACGAGGCGAAGCGCCTGCTGGCAGCCCTCGAAGCCTCTGCCAGCTCGGGAGGGCTGTTGCCCGAGCAGATCTGGGACGAGCCGGACATTCCCGAAAAGGAACTTTTCCTGGGCCGTCCCTCGGGAAGTGCCATGCCTCTGGTGTGGGCCCATGCCGAGCACATAAAACTGCTGCGATCCATCAAGGACGGCGTCGTCTTCGACATGCCGCCGCAGACGCTCGACAGGTACGTGAAAAACATCCCAGCGCCGGTACGACGGGTCTGGCGCCCGAACCTGATGATAGACACGCTCGGTGTCGGACGTATCTTGCGCCTGGACCTTCTCGAACAGGCCGTCGTGCGCTGGTCCGCGGACGCGTGGGAGACGGCCAGCGATTTGGTTACCGTGGCCACAGGGGTGGGAACATATATCGCCGATGTGCCGAGTGCGAACCTGCCCATCGGCTCGACCGTGTCATTTACAATTTTCTGGACCCAAAGGGACACATGGGAGGGTCGCGACTTTCAGATCGAGGTGACGCAAGCCTAGACAACCGGGCAGCCCGAAGCACTTGCCGCTTGGACCGGTGTCCTATGTTAAGAGGAAGCCCGTCTGCTCAACGGCGGTCCACTCGCTTCAAAACGCAAATACATCCGCACAAAACAGGATACTCCGATGGATGCGCCCGCCAGAGAAACGAAAACCGGCCTGGATACGAAAAAGGTCCTCGCCATTGACCTTGGCGGTTCGCATGTAAAGGTGCACCTCAGCACCGGTGGCGAAAAGCGGAGCGTGGCGTCAGGCCCCAAGATGACACCGGACGCGATGGTCAAGGCGGTCAAGGAGATGGCTGAGGGCTGGGACTACGACGTCATAGGAATGGGATACCCGGGTCCCGTCTTACAGAATGTGCCATCCCTCGACCCTCACAACCTTGGGCCGAGATGGAAAGGGTACGACTTCGGGAAAGCGTTCGGCAGACCCGTCCGGCTGGTGAACGATGCGCTGCTGCAGGCGATCGGCAGCTATCAGGGGGGCAGGATGCTCTTTCTCGGCCTGGGAACGGGACTTGGTTCGGCGGTGGTGGCAGACAATGTCTGCTTGCCGATGGAACTTGCTCATCTTCCTTACAAGAGAAAACAGACCTTTGAGGACGTCGTCGGGTTCCGAGGTTTGACGGCACGCGGAAAGAGCAAGTGGCGCAAGTCCGTCGTCGATGTCACGCAACGTCTGAAAGCGGCTTTCCAACCGGATTACATCGTCATTGGCGGCGGTAACGTCGACAAGCTCAAGGAGATGCCGGACGGCTGCCGTCGGGGAGACAACGAGAACGCGTTTCTCGGCGGTTTCCGGGTTTGGCTCGACCCGACGTTGAAACTCTGAAGCAGGGGCGGGATATTTACTCCCAACCCCGCGCACGGGAAGTAAGGCAATCGGCACGTGCTACCGAACTGCTTTGACGGCACGAAATCCTTAGCGCGACATTGCGTTCCGAAGGCTACGCCCGTTCCTCCCAGACCTTTGCCAGTTCGACAATGGTCCTTGCGGCCTTCTCCATGTCTTGCGAGCTCACCCATTCCCGTGGCGAATGGAAAGCGTGGCCGCCGGCGAAGATGTTGGGGCACGGCAGGCCCATGAACGAAAGGCGCGAGCCATCCGTGCCGCCGCGAATGCTGCCGCTCACCGGCACCATGCCGGCACGTCGGACGGCCTCGATGGCGTTTTCGACGATCTCCGGATGAAGGTCGAGGACGGTCTTCATGTTGCGATATTGCTGCTTGACCTCGAAGGTGTGGGACGAGCCGGGAAAGCCCGCCATAACCTCCTTCACCAGCGTTTCGAGAAGCACTTCCTTGGCGACAAGGCCTGCCTCCTCGAAGTCGCGGACGATGAGACTGATAGCCGCCTTTTCCATCGAACCGGTGACACCGGTTGGATGGATGAAGCCTTCGCGCCCGGCCGTCGTCTCCGGCGTCGCGTCCTTGGGCAACCGGTCGATGATGGCGCCGGCAATCTTGATGGCATTCTCCATCTTGCCCTTGGCAAAGCCCGGATGGATGGCGACTCCCTCGACGGTGATTTCCACGCCATCGGCTGAAAAGGTCTCGTCTTCGATATGCCCTGCCGTCGCTCCATCCATGGTGTAGGCAAAGCGCGCGCCGAGCTTTGCCAGATCGACCTTGTCCACCCCGCGCCCGATTTCCTCATCGGGCGTAAAGAGCAGCTTGATGGTTCCGTGCCTGATGCCCGGATTGTCGACTAGGATCTGCGCTGCCGTCATGATTTCGGCGATCCCCGCCTTGTCGTCGGCGCCGAGCAGCGTGGTGCCGTCCGTTGTGATGATGTCGTTGCCGATCTGGTCCTTGAGGGCGGGATTTTCGCTGACACGAATGATCTGCTTCGGGTCCCCCGTGAGCTGGATGTCGCCACCGCGATAATTGGCTACGATCTGCGGCCTTACGCCCGTCCCCGTAAAGTCCGGCGCCGTATCCATGTGCGAGCAGAAGCAGATGACCGGCACGGCCTTGTCAACGTTCGACGGTATGGTCGCATAGACGTAACCGTGGTCGTCCAGATGTGCATCGGGCAGGCCGATCGCCAGCAGTTCCTCGACCAGAAGACGGCCCAGGTCTTTCTGCTTCATGGTCGACGGTTGTGTCGATGACACAGGATCTGACTGGGTGTCGATAACGACGTAGCGGAGGAAGCGGTCGGTCACGGTGTCGGTCATGGGAGGTCCAATGCATGTTCAGCAACGAAAGTGATATAACCCGCGTGTGTGTTGTCGTGAATGCATTTTCGCGCGACAGCGGGTTTTATCGGCGGTGGGAAACCAGTTTGCTGGCCTTTCGCAGGCACGTCGAAGCGACAAGATCGAAACCGCCTGAAAGCGATCGGACGATCATGCTTTGCGGCGCTACCGCCCTCTGTTATGCATTTTCAATCTCTGAAACGAAACAGAAGTGAAAGAGTCGGTGCCAATGTTCCTGAGCGATCGCCAAGCGGAAATAGTCGGGATGGCCAAGTCGAGGGGGCGTGTTTTTGTCGAGGAGCTGGCGGCGCATTTTTCGGTCACGCCGCAGACGATCCGCAAGGACCTCAACGATCTCTGTGACGCGCAGATCCTGACGCGGGTGCATGGTGGCGCGACCTTTCCGAGCGGCACGGAGAACGTGCAGTACGAGGCACGGCGACAGATTGCGGCAGCTGAAAAACAGGCAATCGGTGTTGCCGCGGCAGGTCTGATACCGAACAACGCCTCGCTCTTCATCAATATCGGAACGACGACGGAGGCCGTCGGCGAGGCGCTGACAAACCATCAGGAACTGATGGTCATTACCAACAACATCAATGTCGCCAACCGGTTGAGGCTGCTTCCGACGATAGAGGTTGTTATTGCCGGCGGTGTCGTGCGCGGATCCGACGGTGGCATCGTCGGGGAGGCGGCCGTCGATTTCATCCGGCAGTTCAAGGTCGATTATGCGGTCATCGGGACATCCGCGATCGACGAGGATGGCGCCTTGCTCGACTATGATTTTCGCGAAGTGAAGGTCGCGCAGGCCATCATCGCCAACGCCCGCCATGTGATACTTGTCGCAGATTCCACCAAGTTCGAGCGGACCGCCCCGGTCAGGATCGCGCAGCTTCCGCAGGTGCATACCTTCATAACCGACCACTGCATCACACCCTCGATCCGCCGTCTGTGCCAGGAAAACAGCGTGAAGCTGATCGAGACAGGGGTTGCTCATGACTGAATCACCATTGGGGTTCATTTCGAACCGCTCCTGCGCTAGCGTTTGCCCATGAGTCTAGAAACCGTCCGCGCGTTTTTCAGTACACATGCTCCCGACATAGAGATCATCGAGACGCCGGGAAGCTCGTCGACGGTGGCCCTTGCCGCCGAGGCGCACGGCGTCGATCCGGCGCAGATCGCCAAGACGATCTGCCTGCGGGTCGGGGATGAAACCATGCTGGTCGTCGCCAGCGGTCTTGCTCGTCTCGACAACCGGAAATTCAAGGATACGTTCGGCGGCAAGGGCCGGATGCTTGGACCCGACGAGGTTGTCGAGGTGACCAGCCATCCGGTCGGCGGTGTCTGCCCTTTCGGACTGCCGTCACGGCTTCCCATCTATTGCGACGTTTCCCTGAGGCGTTTCGATGAGGTCGTGCCTGCGGCCGGCTCGACCAATTCGGCCGTTCGCATATCGACTGAACGGCTGGCCGAACTGACGAGCGCGACATGGGTCGACGTCTGCCAGTGAGGAATCTCACCTCCCGCGCTTCAAACACGGGAGTGCCGTACCTATATACGTGCCGACATCTATCATTTGTCATGACAGGAGAGTTTGGATGCCTCGTGCCGTTTTGCGTTTTGCCAGGATTGCGGCGATTGCCGCTCTGACGGGCGTTACCGTTTTTGCGTCCATCGGCGATGCCGATGCGCGCCGCGCCGGGGGGATGGGGTTTGGCAGCCGGGGTACGCGTACCTTTCAGGCGCCGCCGGCGACGAGCACTGCTCCATCGCCTGCCGCTCCGATCGAACGATCGATGACACCTCGTCCGCAAGCCAATGCACCCTATGCCGGCCAGCAGCCGCTGAATGCGCCGAGGCCCGGCCTGTTTAACGGCTTCGGCCGGTCGATGATCGGCGGCCTGATTGCCGGTGGTCTTCTCGGCATGCTGCTCGGCCATGGTTTCGGCGGTGGCTTCGGGTTCCTTGGCATGCTGTTGCAATTCGCGCTGATTGCCGTCGCAATCTCATTTGCGGTACGTTTTTTCGCAAACCGCCGTCAGCCTGCCTTGGGCTCTTCGGGCCAGAGCAACGCCTATAACATGGCTTCGAACGGTAACTCTTCATTCCGGATTCCGTCGATTGGCTCCGGTGCTGGTGCTGCTGCGGCAGCCGGCCTTGGGCAGCGACAGGCAAACGCAAAGCCGATGGACGAGATCGGGTTGAACCAGCGCGATCTGGATGAGTTCGAGCAACTGCTAACAGAGGTGCAGACGGCCTATGGTAAGGAAGACTACGGCACGCTGCGTCAACTGACGACGCCGGAGGCCATGTCCTACCTTGCCGAAGAGCTCGGCGAGAACGCCACCAATGGCGTTCGTAACGCGGTGTCGGATGTCAAGCTGCTGCAGGGCGATATTGCCGAAGCATGGCGGGAAGACGGGCTGGACTACGCGACACTTGCGATGCGCTACTCGTCGATCGACGCAATGGTCGAGCGGACCAACGGCCGGCTTGTCAGCGGCGACAACACCCGCCCGACTGAAACGACAGAGGTTTGGACCTTCACGCGCCGGGAGCGAAGCGATTGGAAACTCGCCGCCATCCAGGGCACGGAGCAACGCGCCGCCTGACGACAGGCGGCGACCTCAACCTTCCTGCGCAGCGGGGACGATCCAGAGCGGGCGTTCTTCCCGCTTGGCGCGGGGAGCGGGAGAGGCTTCTCCTTCGACGAGAAGTAGCTCGTCGTTTTCCTGCACGTCGACCTCATAGCTGTAGTCGTAAAGCATTTCGCAGGCGCGCTCGCTGGCCTTGATCTTGGCTTCCGTTTCGCCGATCGCCGTCGCGATCGCCTTGATGCGGGCGCGGAGCATCGAGCCGAGAATATCGGTGGTGGGCCGCTTCTCAAGGCGTTCCAGATGATGTTCGATACGCGACGAATGGCGCTCCAGCTCCCGTTTGCTGAACCGGGCCTTGCGCATCTCCTCCGAGAGATCGGTTCGCATGCGCGCCAGCGGGTCAAACGTGCCCGGCTCGCGTTCGTCCAGCGTCAATTGATTGACCAGTTTCTCGATGACGATCAGAGCCTGCAAGTCGACGGGATCGGCTAGCTCGACATCGTAGCCGGTATCGTCGAACACTTTTCTGCGGACAGGATCCAGCAGCAGCTCGTATGCCTTCTGCACGCGGCTGAACGCTTCGGGATCGCCACCCGAATCAGGATGCGTGGTTTTTGCCCGCCGTCGGTAGGCGGCCTTGACCTGATCGTCCGTTGCATCCCGCCGGACGCCGAGAATCTCATAAGGATTGGTCACCATCCCTCCGTTGTTGTTCGGACACTGCGTGAAACCCAAGAATGGCATTTCGTCCATCGAGCGACTTCTTCTACCATCAGTGGGGCGGAGTTTGGACAAAAAGAATGAACAAAGTCGAGTGATACGGGTGTTGCACACAAAGTGCACGGCCACGCGATAGTGCGTATATTGCAGGTCGCTTAATCGATATAATGGCGCCGTCCGCGTTGACGCATTTCGGCAAATCGAGTTCTATCCGCCACCGCTTGTCCGGCCTGCGCTGCAGGATTGGCAGTTCGGAGGAGGTTCGCATGCAGGTTATCCGGACGATCGCGGAGTTACGAGATTGCCTCGCGGCTTTTCGCCGCGCAGGAAGAGCCATCGGTTTCGTGCCGACCATGGGCTTTCTGCATGTTGGCCATATGGAGCTTGTTTCGCGCTCCAAGTCTGAAAATGACGTGACGGTCGTGTCGATCTTCGTCAATCCGCTGCAGTTCGGTGCAAAGGAGGACCTGGCGAAATATCCGCGCGATCTTGCCCGCGACAGTGCCGTGCTCGAGGAGGCGGATGTCGATGTGCTGTTTGCTCCCGACGCGGCGGAGATGTACCCGCAACCAATGCTTACCGTTGTCGATGTTCCGAGTCTCGGCAACCGCCTGGAGGGCGAGGTTCGGCCCGGGCATTTCGCAGGCGTTGCGACAGTGGTCACCAAGCTGTTCAATCTGGTGCAGCCGCAGGCCGCCTATTTCGGGGAAAAGGATTTCCAGCAGGTCACGCTGATCAGGCGCATGGTCGAAGACCTCGCCCAGCCGGTTCGGGTCGTTGCCGTGCCGACCGTTCGGGAAGCCGACGGCCTCGCCTGCTCGTCACGCAATGTGTATCTGAGCGAAAACGAGCGGGCGGCAGCAGTAATCGTGCCGAAAGCGCTCGAAGAGGCCGAACGGCTTTACGCTGCCGGCTGTGACAATGCCGCAACCCTGGAAGCGGCGCTCACTCGATTTATCGCATCTGAACCACTGGCGGTTCCGGAGGTGGTTGCCGTGCGGCATCCCGACAGCCTGGAGCCCCTGACTTCGTTGCAATCGGGGCCTGCGCTCGTCGCTTTGTTTGTCCGCATTGGCGCGACACGACTTCTTGATAACCGCGTGGTCGGCATCAAAACCGCCAGCACGACGAGGGCGGCATAATGAGCACTCATGGCAGGCCGAAGCGGCTGACGACGGCGGCGATCCGATCCATGAAGGGAGGCGAGCGCGTTGTCTGCCTCACCGCCTATACGACGCCGGTCGCGCGCCTGCTCGATCCGCATTGCGATCTTCTGCTCGTCGGCGATTCGCTCGGCATGGTGCTCTACGGAATGGAGACGACGGTCGGCGTCACGCTCGACATGATGATGGCACACGGCAAAGCGGTCATGCGCTGCGTCTCGCATGCCTGCGTCATTGTCGATCTGCCGTTCGGAACCTACCAGGAATCGAAGGAGCAAGCCTTGCGGAATGCGGTCCGCGTCCTGCAGGAGACCGGTTGTGATGGCATCAAGCTAGAGGGCGGCGAGGAGATGGCCGAGACCATCGCATTCCTGACCGCAAGAGGTGTGCCGGTATTCGGTCACGTCGGACTGATGCCGCAACTGGTCAACACCGCCGGCGGCTTCCGTTCGCTCGGTCATTCGGAGACAGAGGCGGCGAAGATCCGTCGTGATGCCTCAGCAGTCGCTGATGCCGGTGCGTTCGCCGTTGTCGTCGAAGGTACCGTCGAACCGCTCGCCCGTGAGATCACGGCGGCGCTTGCCATTCCCACCATCGGTATCGGCGCGTCGCCGGCCTGCGACGGGCAAGTGCTGGTCTCCGACGACATGCTCGGGCTTTTCAACGATTTCCAGCCGCGCTTCGTCAAGCGGTTTGCCGATCTGAGCCCATTGATCTCGCAGGCTGTCGAGAGCTACGCCACGGAGGTCCGTGGCGGGCTGTTCCCCGGCCAGGAGCATACGTTTCAGGTCAAGCGGCCGGCCAAGACCTGACCGGGACTACACCGCCGCCGCGTTCGTCGTCTCTGCCGCAAACATCGGGCCGCCCCTGTGGGCTGGAAAACCATAGCCGTTGATCATCACGAGATCGATGTCGCTTGCACGTGCCGCGATGCCCTCCGACAGAAGCGAGCGACCCTCGTCGGCCATCGCGGTCAGCAGCCTTTTCACGATCTCGCCCGGCACAGGCGAACGAGGGGCAATGCCTTTCCTCGCCCGCTCCGCGACGATGAGGGCGGTCACGTCGGGATCGATTGTTCTTTTTCCATCGGGATAGGCATACCAGCCTTGTCCGGTCTTCTGGCCAAGGCGCCCGGCCTCGCAGAGGCGGTCGGCAATCTCGAAGTAGCGCGCGTTCGGATCGCGCGTTGCTGCCTGCCGCTTGCGACGCGCCCAGGCGATGTCCAGTCCGGCCATGTCCGAGACGGCAAACAGCCCCATCGGAAATCCGAAGGCTTCCATCGCCTGATCGACCTCGTGCGGCAGGGCGCCGTCCTCTACCATGAATTCTGCCTCGCGCCGGTAGGCGGAAAAGATGCGGTTGCCGATGAACCCCTCGGTCACGCCGCAGACGATGGCAAGCTTGCCAAGGCGTTTCGCAAAGGCGAGCGCCGTCGCCAGTACGTCGCTCTGCGTGCGTGTGCAGTTCACCACCTCCACGAGCCGCATGATGTTTGCGGGCGAGAAGAAATGCAGCCCGACGACGCGCTCGGGGCGGCGGGTTGCCGCGGCGATGGCGTCGGGATCAAGGTAGCTGGTGTTGGTGGCCAGGATCGCGTCGGCCTGCACGACCTCGTCGAGGCGCCGGAAGAGGTCAGTCTTGACATCGAAGTCATCGAACACCGCTTCGATGACAAGATCGGCGTCGTGAAGGGCGCCGAGGTCCGAGGCGACGGTCAGCCGGCGCAGCCGCTCATCCCGACCGGCCGCGTCGAAACGGCCGGCCTGCACTGCCTTGTCGAGAAGTCCGGCTATGCGCTCCCGTCCTTTGGCGGCACCTTCGACGCTCTGTTCGACGCCGATAACCCGATAGCCGGCATTCAGCGCCGATACGGCGATACCGGAGCCCATCAAGCCGGTGCCG
This sequence comes from Rhizobium sp. Root1220, assembly GCF_001426265.1. Classification (GTDB taxonomy): domain Bacteria; phylum Pseudomonadota; class Alphaproteobacteria; order Rhizobiales; family Rhizobiaceae; genus Rhizobium. The sequence continues at coordinate 237,607 of NZ_LMDG01000035.1, read as the reverse complement.
ACGACGCCGACGCATTCGATGGTTCTCGGCGTGGCTTTTTCCAGGGCCTCGACCTTTCCCGCAGCCCGCTCGGCAAAGAAGACATGTCGCAGGGCTGCGGCCTCCTGAGAGTCCCGCAGGCGAAGGAAGGTCCGCCGTTCCTCGACAAGACCATCCGCGAATGGGAGCGTCAGCGCAGCCTTCACCAGCCGCACCGCCTCACCGGGGGCGGTTTGCCCGCGCGCCTTGGCAAGTATCTTCGCGGCGGCCGCATCAATGTCGGCATCGCTGATCCGCGTGGCGACAAGCTCACCGGTCCTGCGAAGGTCCTTGCCGGTCAAGGCCTCAACAAGGGCGATCGCCTCTGCGGTCAGTTCCTCGGGAGCAATTCGGTCAACCAGGCCGACGCGGAGTGCTTCGCTCGCCTTCACCGAGCGGCCGGTGCCGATCATCTCCACAGCTGTGGTGACACCGACCAGACGCGGCAGGCGCTGCGTGCCGCCGGCACCCGGGACGATGCCGAGCTTGACCTCCGGCAGTCCGAAGCTCGCTGTCGGCGAGGCAACGCGTCCGTGACAGGCAAGCGCCAACTCGCAACCGCCTCCGAGCGCCGCACCGTTGACTGCGGCGACCACCGGCTTGCCGAACTGCTCCAAGCGGAGATAGACATCCGGCAGAAAAGGCGCTTCGGGTGGCTTGCCGAACTCCCTGATGTCGGCGCCGCCGACGAAGGTCTTGCCTGCACCCGTGATGACGATGCCTCGGACGGTATCCTGGGTGGCATAGTCGAGCGCAGCCATCAATCCTGTCCGGACGCCGAGTGAGGTGGCGTTGACGGGCGGATTGTCGATCAATACCAGCAGAACGCCGTCCCTTGTCGTCGCCGAGATGGAGTCAGAGAAGGTTAGCGTGTCCATGGGGAGATCCTATTCCGGGATGACGGCCGTCGCCTGGATTTCGATCTTGGCGCGATCCTCCATCAGCGCCACGACCTGAAGTGCCGCCATCGCCGGGAAATGCCGGCCAATGGTTTCGCGATAGGCCTGACCGATACCCTTCAGATTGCCTAGATACTCTGCCTTGTCGGTAAAGTACCAAGTCATCGAGGTGATATGCTGCGGCTTGGCGCCACCTTCGGCGAGCACGGCAACAACATTCTTCAGCGTCTGGCGCACCTGCTCGACAAAGTCGTCAGTTTCGAATTCGCAACGTTCGTTCCAGCCGATCTGGCCGCCGACGAAAACCATACGGCCCGTCGCTGCCATACCGTTGGCGTATCCAATCGGCTTCACCCAGCCTTCAGGCTGCAGGATCATGTGCATCAGTCGTCTCCAGGTGGTGTGTCAGCGCGGCGCGGATATCGTCCGGCCATGCAAGTGATTGGTGGGTGTCGAGCGAGGTTGCGACAACGCGATGGCGGGCGGTCCAAAGTCGCTTGCCGTTCGCCGAGACAACATGCTCCAGATCGAGCGAGGAACGGCCAATGCCACGAACCGCAATCTCGAATTGGAGTTCGTCGCCCTGGAAGCCAGGTGAGGAAAAGGTCAAGTCCAGCCGCAAGGTGGGGATTCCGATCCTGCGGTCCGCTATCAGCGCCTTCCAGGGAAAGCCGAGCGAGGCAAAATAATCCTCCAGCACCCCGACGAGGATGTTGAGGTAGGACGGGAAATAGGCGATCCCCGAGGGATCGCAGTCTCCGAACCGCAGCGGCCTTGTCATACGAAACCCCACGGCCTGCCTCAATTCGCGAAAGCGGCGATGCCTGTGATGGCGCGACCGAGGATGAGGGCGTGGATGTCATGCGTACCCTCGTAGGTGTTGACCACCTCGAGGTTGACGAGATGTCGTGCGACCCCGAATTCGTCGGAGATGCCGTTGCCGCCGAGCATGTCGCGAGACATGCGGGCTATCTCCAGCGACTTTCCGCAGGAGTTGCGTTTGACGATCGAGGTGAGCTCAACCGGTGGATGGCCATCTTCCTTCATTCGGCCGAGCCTGAGGCAGCCCTGCAGCCCGAGCGTGATCTCGGTCGCCATGTCGGCGAGCTTCTTCTGGATCAGCTGGTTGGCGGCCAGCGGCCGGTCGAACTGTTTGCGGTCGAGCGTATACTGCCGCGCCTTGGCGTAGCAGTCCTCGGCGGCCCCCAGCGCGCCCCAGGCAATGCCGAACCGGGCGGAGTTCAGGCAGGTGAACGGTCCCTTGAGGCCGGAGACGTCGGGTAGCAGGTTTTCTTCCGGTACAAACACGGCGTCCATCACCACTTCACCGGTGATCGAGGCACGCAGGCCGACCTTGCCGTGGATGGCTGGGGCCGTCAGGCCCTTCCAGCCCTTCTCGAGGATAAAGCCGCGGATGATGCCATCCTCGGTCTTTGCCCACACGACGAAGACGTCGGCGATCGGGGCGTTGGAGATCCAGGTCTTTGCGCCGGTCAAGCTGTAGCCGCCGTCGACCTTCTTCGCCCGGGTGACCATCGAGCCCGGGTCCGAGCCGTGGTTGGGTTCGGTCAGCCCGAAGCAGCCGATCCACTCGCCGGTGGCCAGCTTCGGCAGGTATTTCTGCTTCTGTGCTTCCGAGCCGAAGGCGTCGATCGGCACCATGACCAGCGACGACTGCACGCTCATCATCGAGCGATAGCCGCTGTCAACGCGCTCGACCTCGCGGGCGATCAGGCCATAGGCGACGTAGCCAAGGCCGGCGCCGCCATATTCCGGGGCGATCGTGGGGCCAAGCAGGCCGAGTTCGCCCATCTCGCGAAAGATGCCGGGATCGGTCTTTTCATGGCGAAAGGCGTCGAGCACGCGCGGCGCCAGTTTCTCCTGCGCATAGGCATGGGCGGTGTCCAGCACCATGCGCTCCTCGTCCGTCAGTTGCTCGACAAGCCGAAACGGATCGGACCAATCGAATACGGCGCGTGAATGTGACATTCCTGGATCTCCCATCATTTGGTCTTGAGGAGTTCGCGCGCGATGATGAGCTTTTGCACCTCGGTTGCGCCTTCATAAATGCGCAGCGCACGGATCTCCCGGTAGAGTTTCTCGGTAATTTCGCCTGTTCGCACGCCGCGACCGCCAAACAACTGCACCGCGCGGTCGATCACCGATTGTGCGGTTTCCGTCGCGGTCATCTTCGCCATCGCGGCTGCCTGCGTCGTCGGCAACTTCTGCACGTCGCGCCGCCAGGCTGCTCTGTAGGTCAAAAGTGCTGCGGCGTCGATCCCGGTGGCCATATCGCCAAGGGCGGCTTGCGTCAGCTGGAGATCGGCGAGCGTTGCACCGAACATCTGCCGTGCCCTTGTATGTGCCAATGCTTCGTCGAGCGCACGCCGGGCAAAGCCCAGCGCAGCGGCGGCGACCGAAGCCCGGAAGATGTCGAGGGTGCGCATGGCGATCTTGAAGCCTTCACCGGGATTGCCAAGCCGGCGCGACGCGGGGATGCGGCACCCCTCGAAACGGATCGTCGCCAGCGGATGCGGTGCAATCACGTTGATGCGCTCGGCGATCGAAAAGCCGGGATCGTCGGCAAAGACGACGAAGGCGGAGATGCCGCGCGTCCCGGGCGCCTCGCCGGTACGCGCGAAGACGGTATAGACATCGGCGATGCCGCCGTTGGAGATCCAGGTCTTTTCGCCATCAAGGACATAGTGGTCGCCATCGGCGCGCGCCGCGCAGGCCATCGCCGCGACGTCTGATCCCGCCTCTTTCTCGGAAAGTGCAAAGGCCGCAAGCCATTCTCCGCTGCGCACCTTCGGCATGACAGCGGCGCGAAGTGCCGGCGAGCCACTGAGGCCGATGGCGCCGGTTCCGAGCCCCTGCATCGCGAAGGCAAAGTCGGCCAACCCGTCGTGCCAGGCAAGGGTTTCGCGGGTCAGGCATACGAGCCGTGAATCGATCAGGGGGTCCGTCTCGGAAACGCCGGTTGCGGCGGTCAGGATGCCCGCATCGCCCAATCCCCTGACGAGTTTGCGGCAAGCTGCATCGACATCGGCGTGATCGATCGCTGCCAGCGCCTTCGAGGTGGCGAAGGCATCGAGGCGGCCTGCGTGATCGCGATGGCTGCCTTCGAAGAAGGGCCAGTCAAGATGATCCCGGGACGGGCCGGTCAATGTGGTGGGCGTGCTCATCGCCTAGTTTCCCTGGAACTCTGGCTTGCGCTTGGCGGCGAAGGCTTCGAAGGCTCGGCGAAAATCCTGCGTTGCCATGCAGAGGGCCTGCGCCTGCGCCTCGGACTCGATCATCTCGTCGATGCCCATGGCCCATTCCTGGTTCAGCATGGTCTTGGTCATGCCGTGAGCGAACCACGGGCCATCGGCCAGCGAACGTGCAAGTTTGTGCGCTTCGCCGTCGAGATCGCTGCCGTGGTAAAGCGCATTGTAGAACCCCCAGGCGTTGCCTTCGGCGGCCGTCATTGAACGGCCGGTGTAAAGCAATTCGGCGGCTCTACCCTGGCCGATGATGCGCGGGAGAATCCCGCATGCGCCCATATCGGCTCCGGCAAGCCCAACGCGCGTAAAGAGGAAGGCGGTCTTGGCTTCAGGTGTCGCCAGCCTGAGGTCGGACGCCATGGCGAGAATGGCGCCAGCACCCGCACAGATACCGTCGACAGCGGCAACGATCGGTTGCGGGCATTTTCGCATTGCCTTGACGAGGTCGCCCGTCATGCGCGTGAAGGCGAGCAGTTCAGGCATCGCCATGCGTGTCAGCGGTTCAATGATCTCGAACACGTCGCCGCCGGACGAGAAATTGCCACCGGCGCCGGACAGCACGATCGCCCGTACGTCCGACGCATAGGCGAGATCGCGAAACAGGTCGCGCAACTCGGCGTAGCTGTCGAAGGTCAGCGGATTCTTTCGCTCGGGTCGATTGAGGGTAATCGTCGCCACGCGGCTATCCTCGCTGACCTCCCAGAGAAAATGCCGTGCCTGGTAGTCCTTGAAGGAGCGCAGGTGTCCCTGCATCGTCATGTCCTTGTCGCTCATCCCGCCAAAACCTCCCCGCCGGCCACCGCGATGGCCTGCCCATTGATCGACGCGCTGCCGGGTGCCGCCAGCCACAGGACCGTATCCGCAACCTCCTCAGGCTTGACGAGCCTGCCTTGCGGATTGGATTTCGTGAATTCGGCGAGCGCCTGCTTGGCGCTGCGTCCTGTCTTCGCGACGATTGTCTGGATCGATCGCGCTATGATGGGTGTGTCGGTAAAGCCAGGGCAGACGGCGTTGACCGTGATCCCGGTCTTCGCCAGTTCCAGCGCCAGTGACCGGGTCAGCCCAACGACGCCATGCTTGGCCGCGACATAGGCTGACACGTAGCCGTAGCCGGTCAGGCCCGCCGTCGATGCGATGTTGATGATGCGTGCGCCGACGCCCCGCGCCTTGAGATCCGGCAAGACGGCCTGGGTTACGAGGAAGACGCCGGTCAGGTCGACGGCGAGCACCTGATTCCACATCTCGACGCTGGTCTTTTCGAAAGCAGCGCTCGGCGCTTCGCCGGCATTGTTGACCAGGATGTCGACCGGACCAAACGCCGCGCGCGCTCGCGCCAAGCCCTTCGCGATCGCCTCGGCATTCGTCACGTCGAAAGCCTCCGCGACATGGGCGTCCCCTGTTCCGATCTCGTCGGCGAGCGCCTGCAGCGGCTCGCGTCTTCGACCGGCAAGCGTCACGCGCGCGCCTTCCGAAACCAGCGCACGAGCGATCGCCGCTCCGATACCGGAACCGGCGCCGGTGACGAGGGCATGGCGACCTGAAAGTTTACCGGAACTGGTCATCATGCCTCGATTACTTGCCGGGCGCCGCGGTGGCGGCGCGTGCGAGGTTGGCTTCGTATTGATACTTGCCGGACTGGTACTGTTTTGGCCAGGAAATCGAGGTCAGCCCGATCTTGGCAGCTTCATGCAACGACCATGCAGGGTCGGCAAGATGCGGACGGGCAACCGCGCACAGATCGGCGCGGCCGGCGGCGATGATCGAATTGGCGTGGTCCGCCTCCGAGATCGCGCCGACGGCGATGGTCGGAATGCCGATCTCGTTGCGGATCTTGTCGGAGAAGGGTGTCTGGAAAAGGCGACCGTAAACCGGCTGCTCCTCCTTTGACACCTGGCCCGACGAGCAATCGATCAGATCGGCGCCGGCATCCTTGAACATAGCCGCGAAGATCGCGGCATCCTCTGGCGTGTTGCCGCCATCCATCCAGTCGTGGCAGGAGAGCCGCACCGACATCGGCTTGTCCTCGGGCCAGACGGCACGCACCGCACGGAACACTTCGAGCGGGTAGCGAGCGCGGTTTTCGTGGCTGCCGCCATATTCGTCATCGCGCAGGTTGGTGACCGGCGAAAGGAAGCTCGACAACAGATAGCCATGGGCGCAATGCAGTTCCAGCCAGTCGGCGCCTGTCGTTACCGCCAGCTCCGCGGCACGGACATGATCGGCCTTGACCCGGTCCATGTCGGCGCGATCCATCGCCTTCGGGACTTCGCTGTTCTTGAGATAAGGCACGGCGGAAGCGGAGATCAACGGCCAGCCGCCTTCGCCGACGGGTTGGTCGATGCCGTCCCAGGCAAGCTTGGTGGCCCCCTTGCGGCCGGCGTGGCCGATCTGGAGTCCGACCTTGGCGGCGCTGTTGGTGTGAACGAAATCGACGAGTCGGCGCCATTGCGTCGCCTGTTCTACGTTCCACAAGCCGAGGCAACCGGGCGTGATACGGGCGTCGGGTGAGACGCAGGTCATTTCCGCAAACACCAGGCCGGCGCCCCCGAGCGCCCGGGAGCCCAGATGGACGATATGGAAATCGTTCAGCAACCCGTCCTCTGCCGAGTACATGGCCATCGGCGAGACGACGATGCGGTTGACCAGTGTCGTACCGCGCAGCTGGTAAGGCGTGAACATCGGCGGCAGGCAGCGGTCGTTTCCGACCGCCACGCCTGACTTTTTCGCGAACCAGCGCTCGTAGCCCTCCAGCCAGGTCTTGTCGCGCAGGCGCAGGTTCTCGTGGCTGATGCGCTGCGAGCGGGTGAGCATGGAATACATGAACTGCTCGGGCTCGAGCGTATCGGCGTACCGGCGGCCGACCACCTCGAACCACTCCATGGCGTTGCGCGCCGCGTTCTGAATGCGTGCGACGTCGACGCGGCGGATTTCCTCGTAGGTTTCGAGGACCGCCGGGATCGCCTGCTTGCCATGGCCGTGAATTTGGAACTGTCGCGTCAGCTCGATCGCGTCGTCGATTGCAAGCTTGGTGCCGGAGCCGATGGCGAAATGCGCGGTATGAGCTGCATCGCCCATCAATACGACATGCGAATTGCCATTGAAATGGCTCCACTTGCCGCAAATCAGACGATTGAAGTTGAGCCACGCGGAGCCGCGCATGTGGCGCGAATTGGTCATCAGCGAAGCGCCGTCAAGCACCTCGGAGAACAGGTTTTCGCAGAACGCGATCGAACCGTCCTGATCCATTTTGTCGAGACCGTGGGCCAGATAGGCCTCCTCGGTGGTCTCGATGATGAAGGTCGAGGTCTTGTCGTCGAACTTGTAGATATGCGCCTGGAACCAGCCGTGATCCGTCTTGCGGAAGTCAAACGTGAAGGCGTCGTACAGTTTGTCGGTGCCGAGCCAGATGTATCGGTTTGGCCGGGTGATCATGTCGGGCTGGAATATTTCGGGATAGTGGTTGCGGATCTTCGAATTCAGCCCATCTGAGCCGATCACCAGGTCGGCATCGAGGAAATCGAGGTCCGAGCCCACATCCGTTTCGAAGATCAGTTCGACGCCGAGGTCCTCGCAGCGCTTCTGCAGGATGTTGAGCAGCTTCTTGCGACCGATGCCGACGAAGCCGTGGCCCGAGGTGCGCTGGCGGGTGCCCTTGAACCAGACCTCGATATCATCCCAGTGGTTGAAGGCATCCTGGATTTCAGCGGCACTTTCCGGATCCCATTCCTGCATCGCCGCCATGGTCGCATCGGAGAAGACGACGCCCCAGCCGAAGGTATCGTAGGGCCGGTTGCGCTCGACGACGCGAATGGAGTGCTCGGGGTGAAGCTTCTTCATCAAAAGGCCGAAATAGAGGCCCGCCGGACCTCCACCGATACAGACGATGCGCATCTTCATTCCTTCCCAGTCACGCCGCGCCGTGCGACGGCGGATCAAGTTATTTGAAGTTTAAAATATATCGAGGCAATGCGAGGCGTCAAGCTTTAAATCCACGATATCCAGCTGCCGTTGCGGGGCCCTGATATCCACGGTCCAGTTCATCGCGACTCGCCCGCATCCCCGACGGGCCGGCTATGCCTCGGCGACGCGGTCGAGCCAGCCGGGTTCGATGCGGGGCAGGGGGATGGCGTCCAGCAGGGTGCGCGTGTAGGCGTTCTCGGGTGCAGAGAAGACACGATCACAGGAGCCGTGCTCGACCACGCTGCCGTGCCGCATCACGTAGACCCTATCGCAAACCGCTCGGATCACTGACAGGTCATGGCTGATGAAGGCCATGGAGAGACCGAGGTCCCGCGAGAGTTCCTTCATCAGGTTGAGCACCTGCGCCTGCGTCGAGACGTCGAGCCCGGAGACGATTTCATCGGCGAGCACGAAGTCCGGTTCCAGCAGCGCCGCCCGCGCGATGCCGACGCGCTGGCGCTGGCCGCCCGACAGCTCGTGCGGATTGCGGTCAAGGCAGGCGGTCGGCAGCATGAAGCGCTCGAAGATCGCGGCGACCTGCCGTTCGGCGGTTCTGGTGTCGTCCGCTAGCCGGTGCAGCAGCAGGGGCTCCACGAGAATGCGGCGGATCGTATGACGCGGATTGAGCGATGCCATCGGATCCTGAAAGATCATCTGCATGCGCCTGCGCAGTGGCCGTAGCGCAGCGTCGGACACTCTCGTGATGTCGATCCCGTCGAAACGAATGGTGCCGGCCGAAACATTGACGAGCCGGAGCAGCGCGCGTCCGAGCGTCGTCTTGCCGGAGCCGGATTCGCCAACGATGCCGATCGTTTCGCCGCGCCGAACGGAGATGTCGACGCCATGCAAAACCTTGTGGCCGCCGCCCGGCTTGCCGAGCAGCCCGCGGGTCGCACCGTAGGTGACTTCGATGCCGGATGCAGTCAGCAGCAGGTCAGACATGGGGCCTCGCATCAGTTCCGATTTCCCGCCGCAACTGCGCGAACACAGCCTGTGGGACAGGCGTCAGCCCGGCGTCCGGCCGATCGTAGCGCGGGCTCGCCGCAAGAAGAGCCTGGGTGTAGGCGTGAACCGGCCGGTCGAGCACATCGGCTGTCGATCCGGCCTCGATGACCTTGCCCGAATAAAGCAGTGCCACGTGATCGCAGATCTGAGCGACGACGCCGAGGTCATGTGTCACGAAGATCACTGCCGTCCCGTGCTTGTCCTGCATGCCGCGGATCAGACGCAGGATCTGTTTCTGGACGGTCACGTCGAGGGCCGTCGTCGGCTCGTCGGCCACAACGAGCTTGGGCTCGAGCGCAAAGGCGGCGGCAATCAGCACGCGCTGGCGCATGCCGCCGGAAAGCTCATGCGGATAGGCCCTGAGCACACGCTCGGGATCGCGGATATGCACTTCCTCGAGAAGCGCGATTGCCCGTGCATGCGCCTGCCTGCCGGACATCCCCCGCTTCATTCTGAGGCCGTCCGTCAACTGCGCCTCGATGCGCCGTCCGGGATTGAGAGCCGTTTGCGGGTCTTGCGGTATCAGCGCGATCTCGCTTCCCATGATCTGCCGCAACGCAGCCGAAGGAAGGGTCAGCAGATCGCGATTCTCGAATAGGACGGAGCCGCCGGTGACGCGAACGGTGGCTGGCAGGATGCCGAGCAACGCCTTTGCGATGGTGGATTTTCCGGCACCGCTTTCGCCGACTAGGCCAAGTACTTCGCCGCGCGCTAGCGTCAGCGACACGTTCCTGAGGATCGGAGTGCCGCCGTCGCGGTCGGAAACGGCCGTCAGTCCGGTTATCGAGAGCAGCGGTTCGTGGCTCATCGGCGCATCACCGGGTCAAGGGCACGGCGCAGGCCGTCACCCAGTTGGTTAAACGCAAGGACCGTTGCGAACAGCGCGATCAGGGGCGCGACCATCACCCACCAGCCTTGGTAGATCATCTGTCGACCGGCTGCAATCATGCCGCCCCACGTCGGAGTATCCGAAGAGACGGAAAGGCCGACGAAGGACAGAATCGCCTCGACGATCACCGCAATGCCCATTTCCAGGCTGATCAGCGCGATCAGGACCGGCGCGACATTGGGCAGGATCTCCGAGAACAGGATGCGGACACGCGAAAAGCCGATGGTCTGCGCGGCCGTCACATAGTCCATCTGCGCCTGCGATCTCGTCTCGGATCGCACCACGCGACAGAAGCGCGTCCAGTCGATGATGACGATGGCAGCGATAACGGAGTGAACGCCGGCGCCGAAAACGGCAACGAGAAGGATTGACAGCAGGACCGGCGGGAAGGCCATCCATATGTCGACGAGGCGTGAGATGACCCGGTCCGCCCAGCCGCCGTACCAGCCGGCAATCAGGCCCAGCAAAGTGCCGATCGCCGCAGCAAGCGTTGCCGCGACCAAGGCGACGACCAGGGCGATGCGGGTGCCGAAGATCAGGCGGGAGAGCACGTCGCGGCCGAGATCATCCGTACCAAGCCAATAGCCGGGCTCGGCGCCAGTGATCCAGGCAGGCGGCAGAGTGCCGAGCATCAGGTCCTGCTCGAGCGGATCCTTTGGCGCGAGCCATGGGGCGAAGATGGCAAAGACGATGAGGAGAAGGATGAAGGCCCCGCCAAACACGACCTTTGGTTCGGCTGCAAGCGCGCGAAGGCGCCGCCGCACAGGCGCCGGATGCATCGGTCGGGAGGCAATATCAACCATGACGCAGCCTCGGATTGAACGCAGCGACGAGCAAGTCGACAAGCAGGTTGACCAGAATGAACAGCACCCCGAACACGAGCACCAGTCCCTGTATCAGAGGCAGGTCGCGGTTGATGACGGCATCGATCGCCATGTTGCCGATGCCGGGATAGGAAAAGATGCGTTCGACGATGACCGTGCCGCCGATGAGAAAGGTGAATTGAACGCCAGTTAGCGCGATGGTCGGGCCGATCGCATTGCGCAGTGCCTCCTGCAATACGAGGCGAAGCTCCGACATGCCTTTCAGCCTTGCGAGCAGGATATAGTCCTGCACCATTGCTTCGGACAATGCCGCCTTGAGGACGCGGGCGATGATCGCGGCAAGCGGCAGAGCAAGCGCCAGAACCGGCATGACCATATGCGCGAGTACATCGCCGAATACGGCAAACCGCAGCCGGACGAGACTTTCGATGAGGTAAAATGGTGTCGCAAACGGCAAGTCGATCATCGGGTCGATGCGGCCGGAAAGCGGAAGCAGCGGATAGAAGACGCCAAGCACCAGAACGAGTGCTAGGGCCCACACGAAATCCGGAACGGCCAGGAAGAGGCCGTTCAATGCGTCAATGACGGGCTCGAGCGGGCTGCGCCGCAGCAGCGTGCCGACGACCGCAATTGCCGCCCCCAATCCGACCGCGACGACAAGGGCCGCGATGGCGAGTTCGAGCGTTGCCGGCAGACGTTCGCCGAGCAGGCTGATCACGCTGCGTTTCAGGGATATCGACGTGCCGAAGTCGCCGCCCAGCATAGCCTTCAGCCACAAGCCGAACTGCATGGTCAGGCTTGCGTCGAGGCCATAATGCGCGCGCAGAGCGGCAATGTCCGCGGCACTTGCGCCCGGCGAAATCATCATGGCGATCGGATCGCCCGGCACGACGCGCAGAAGGACGAACACGATCAGGGCGACGCCGAATAGGGTGACGGCGGCCATGACGACGCGATTGAAGATAGAAAGCGCTATCATCAGCTCATATTTCTCGCAGGACACCGAGTGCCGCCAGGATGCGGCAGCAGCGTCTGCAAAGGATGCCATTTCGGAATGCGGACGGGCCACTCGACCCGCCCGTAGCCGGATTCATCATCCGGTTGGAAGCATGTCTACGCCTTGGCGACCAGTGTCGGCTGCAGAGCGCCCGAAACGTTCGGGGTGACCTTCAGACTCGACTTGTAGACAATCGGCTGGGCGTACTGGAGAAGCGGGATCACGTAACCCTGTTCTGCAATGTACTTGCTGACAGCCTTCCACCCGGCGATGCGCTTTGCCTCGTCCTTCTCGCCCCAAAGCGGTGCGATCATGTTGTCGAGGTCGTCGGTATTCCAGACCGAGTGCGGCGAGGGGCCGAACATCGCAAAGCCCGTCGATGTGGTCGGATCGCCGATCGCGTTGCCCCAGTTGTAAAAGGCGGCAGGCGCCAGAGCGTCGGCGGCACGCAATTCGTAGTGCTTGGCGATTTCGTAGACCTCGATATCGGCCTCGATTCCGACTTTGCGCCACATGCCGACGATCGCCTGGATCATCTCGTAGTCCTTGGGCTTGAACCCGCGGGTGGTCTGGATCTTGAACCTGGCCGGCTTCTCCGGCGAGTAGCCGGACGCGGCGAGCAGTGTCTTTGCCTTCTCGGCGTCGAAGCCGACGACGATCGACGGATCGAAGGCATCGTATTCGGGCGCCTCGAGCGTGTCGATCGGCACGCCGTAGCCGCGCAGCAAGCGGGCAACGATCGCCTTCTTGTCGATCGCGTGGTGGGCGGCCAGACGCACGTTCTTGTCCAGCATCACGTCGACGTTGTTGATGAAGATCATCCCGATATCGGAGATCGGCGTAGCGACGCCCGCCAGTCCCGATTTCGTCTTCAGGCGATCGAAATCCTCGTAGGGAATTTCGAGCGTGACGTCGGAAGATCCCGATTCGATTTCAGCAACGCGGCTCGTCGTATCAGGCACGAATTTGAAGACGACCGTGTCGAAGGCCGGCTTGCCACCGAAGTACTTGGGGTTTGCCTTTAGCCGCAGGAAGGCGTTGCCTTCATACGCGTCGACCATATAGGGGCCGGTGCCGATCGGCTTCTTCTCGAAGCCTTCTGCGCCGACTTTCTCGTAATAGGCTTTGGGCAGGACGTAGCCAGTCAGAAACGCCATCCACTTGAAGTAGGTCGGCTCGAAGCGCAGCACATCACCAGTGATGCGGTTGCCTTCGATCTTGTAGTTGCCGGCAGTCGACCAGATAAAGGAAATCGGGTTGCCGCCCTTCTGGTCCGCTGCGCGCGTCAGCGACCAGACGACATCCTCCGGCGTAAACGGAGAGCCATCGTGCCACGTCACGCCTTCGCGGACGTCCATCCAGACCTTGGTCTTGTCGTCGTTCCAGCCCCAGTCCGTCAGCAGGCCGGGTTGAAACTTCAGGTCCGGTCCCTGGCCGATGTACTGGTCGAAGACCGACCGGTAGATTGCCTGGATGGTCGGATTGACCGCCGACGGGCCGGTCGTGGGGTCGAAGGACGGCAAATTGACGTTGAAGGCTATCGTCAGCGTGCCGTTTTCAGAGGCGGAAACAATGTTTCGACCTGCGAGAATCCCAGTAATGAAGGTTGCTGCGCCCAGGCTCAATGCCTCGCGCCGAGTAAGCGTCGTCATAGTCAATCCGTTCCCCTGTTGAGCGGAAGGAGGCTTTGCACCCGCCTGCCGCTGGCGATTTATTGTCGGAATGTTTCAACCTTAAAATAAGTATTGGGAACCGGCAAGCGCTTTGTTGCAACTTGAAAAATCTTCGTTGCTTACAAACAATATGCGTAGGCATGTAATTTTAAGTCTCGCAGGCAGGTGCATCGATGCCAGAGTGTAACGGGGAAAAGAGTCAGCAGACATTTGCCGATTGACAGCGAAGCGCGAGCCGAAATATGTTTTTGCAAATGAATAGAGAAGCAGTCCGAATGGACGAAGGGGAATGCAATGGCCGAACGCTCGTTTGCGCGTGAAGTCGAGGATCTGAAGCTGGGCGAAGGCGAAATCTTCCGCGGCGAAGGCATCCTCGCAATCACTAAAGCCCTCCTGCAGTCCGGGGTGTCCTATGTCGGCGGCTATCAGGGATCGCCCATCTCACATCTGATGGACGTTCTGGCGGATGCCAAGGACGTAATGGAGGATCTCGGCATCCATTTCGAGACCTCTGCGTCCGAGGCTGCCGCAGCGGCCATGCTTTCGGCTTCCGTCATGTATCCGCTGCGCGGGGCCGTCACCTGGAAGTCGACGGCCGGCACCAACGTCGCATCGGACGCCCTGTCCAATCTAGCGTCCGGCGGGGTGACCGGCGGCGCGCTGATCATCATCGGCGAGGACTACGGCGAGGGTTCCTCGATCATGCAGGAGCGGAGCCATGCCTATGCGATGAAATCGCAGATGTGGCTTCTCAATCCGCGCCCCAATCTGCCGTCCATCGTGCAGTCGGTTGAAAAGGGTTTCGAGCTTTCGGAAGCCTCCAACACGCCCGTCATGCTGCAGGTCGGCATCCGCAGCTGTCACGTTCACGGCCAGTTCGAAGCCAAGAACAACAAGCGGCCGGAGTTCACGCTGAAACAGGCGCTTGAAAACCCGGTGCGCGACGTCAACCGCATCGTCCTGCCGCCGGCGTCCTTCCTCCATGAGAAGGAAAAGCTCGGCAAGCGCTGGCCGGCCGCGGTCGATTTCATCAAGAATAACGAACTCAACGAATACTTCGGCCCCTCCGAGGGCGAGGTCGGAATCATTCTCCTTGGCGGTATGTACAACGGCGTCATGCGCGCGCTGCAGCAGCTTGGCCTTGCGGATGTCTATGGCAACTGTTCGGTTCCACTTTATGTTCTCAACGTTGCCTATCCGCTGGTCGATGATCAGGTCGCCGATTTCTGTGTCGGCAAGAGGGCAGTGCTCATGGTCGAGGAAGGCGCGCCCGAGTACATCGAGCAGTCGCTGAACACCATTCTGCGTCGCCGCGACATCCAGACAAAGGTATCCGGCAAGGACGTCCTGCCGCTCGGTGGCGAGTATACCGCGCCGGTGCTGATGAAGGGCATCAGGGATTTCCTCGAAACGCACCAGCGCGTGCTTCTCGGCAACCAGCCGCCGCTGCCCGACCCGACGCCGGTTCTCAACGACCCCAAGGTCAAGGCGCTGGCCGAAGTTGTGCCGCCGCGTCCGCCGGGCTTCTGCATCGGCTGTCCGGAACGGCCGATTTTCGCGGCCATGAAGCTCGTGGAGCAGGAGCTCGGCGAGCACCATGTCTCGGCCGATATCGGTTGCCATCTGTTCTCGATCCTGCCGCCCTTCAATATTGGTGGAACGACGATGGGCTACGGGCTCGGCCCGGCGTCGGCCTCGGCTTTCAATGTTGAGGCGGACAAGCGGTCGATCTCTGTCATGGGTGACGGCGGCTTCTGGCACAACGGCCTTGCGACATCGGTCGGCAACGCCGTGTTCAACAAACAGGACGGCGTCATCCTCGTCGTCGACAATTTCTATTCCGCCGCGACCGGTGGGCAGGACGTCATGTCGTCGCGCGCGCTCAACCCGCGCCGGAAGACCAACAATTCCATCGTCAATGCGGTGAAGGGCATCGGCGCGACATGGGTTCGGCAGATCGACCGGACGTATGACGTCGCCAAGATGCGCGATACGCTGCGCGAGGCACTGACGACAAAAGAGCCCGGCCCGAAGATCATCGTCGCCTCGTCGGAATGCATGCTGAACAAGCAGCGCCGCGTGAAGCCGCAATTCGCCAAGGCGGTGAAGGACGGTCAGCGCATGGTCAAGGAGCGTTTCGGGGTGGACGAGGACGTCTGCACCGGCGACCACGCCTGCATTCGCCTTTCCGGCTGTCCGTCGCTGTCGATCAAGCACACCGACGATCCGCTTAAGGACGATCCGGTGGCGGCGATCGACAACAACTGCGTCGGCTGCGGCAATTGCGGCGAAGTGTCGGAGGCGGCGGTACTCTGTCCGTCCTTCTATCGCGCCGACATTATTCACAATCCGACGGGTTGGGATCGTTTCACCGCTCGCGTCCGCAGCGCCGTCATCGGCTGGCTGCAGGCGCGCCGTGCCTCCCGTCGTATCGTCTTTGCGGATTGAGACCGGCCATGAACGAGCATGTCAGCATGAGCACCCGCCTTTCGACCGACAAGCCGATCTCGCTGGCGATCCTTGCCATGGGTGGCCAGGGCGGCGGCGTTCTGGCCGACTGGGTGGTCGGGCTTGCCGAATCCCAGGGCTGGATGGCGCAAACGACCTCCGTTCCCGGTGTCGCGCAGCGAACCGGCGCGACGATCTACTATCTCGAACTGCTGCCCGCGCGCGATGGCCATGAACCGATCTTCGCGCTGATGCCGACTCCGGGCGATGTCGATGTCGTGCTTGCCGCCGAACTGATGGAAGCGGGACGCTCGGTGCTTCGCGGCCTGGTCACACCCGACAGGACGACGCTGATCGCATCGACGCATCGCGCCTTCGCCGTCGGCGAAAAGGAGAAACCGGGCGATGGCATCGGCAATCCCGTAGTCGTCATGGACGCGACGGATTTCGCAGCGAAGAAGACGATTGCTTTCGACATGGAAGCGCTGGCAGTCAAGAATGGCAGCGTGATCTCCGCTTCCATGTTCGGTGCTCTCGCGGCGGCTGGCGTGCTGCCGTTCGCTAAGGAGGCTTTCGAGGCGATGATCAGGGCGGGCGGCAAAGGCATCGAGCCCAGCCTGCGCGCCTTCAACGCCGCTTATGAACGCACCATCGAAAAACCACGCGATCCGGTGTCCGACAAGCCGCAAAAGCGCCTCGATCCACTGCCGTCAACCGTTGGCCACGCGAAGCTTGATGCGCTCCTCGACAGGATTCGCCGTGAGTTTCCCGAGCCGGCCCATGTGCTCCTCTACGCCGGCGTCAGGAAGCTCACCGACTTTCAGGATCCGGCCTATGCCGACGAGTATCTGAGCCGCGTCGGCGCGCTGCTCCTCCGCGACAAGGCCTCTGGCGGAGCGGAGAAGGACTATGCCTTCACCGTCCAGGCGGCAAAATATGTCGCCGTGGCAATGGCCTATGACGACGTCATTCGTGTCGCGGACCTCAAGGTACGAGGCTCTCGCTTCGACCGCGTCCGTCAGGAAGTCGGCGCCAGGGACGATCAGATTGTCTATATGACGGAGTATATGCACCCCCGCATGGACGAGGTTTGCGGCACCTTGCCGAAGCACGTCGGCCTCTGGATCGAAAACCGGCCGGCTGTTTTCAATCGCCTCGACCGGTTCGTCAACAAGGGGCGACGCGTCAAGACCGGTACGCTGTTCTGGTTCCTGGGCCTCTATGTCGTCTCGGCGCTACGAAGCACGCGCCGCGGCACCCTGCGCAACATGCGCGAGGTCGAGCATCGCGAAACCTGGCTCGAGGCGGCTGTACGGTTGCTTGCAGAGAACTATGACCTGGCGGTCGAAGTTCTCAACAACCGGCGCCTGGTGAAAGGCTATTCCGACACCCACGCCCGTGGCCTTTCCAAATTCGATCGGGTGATGTCGGCCCTGCCGCTGCTTGAGCGCCGCGACGATGGCGCTGCGTGGATGCGGCGCCTGAGGCAAGCGGCACTGCTCGATGAGAACGGGATCGCGCTGGATGGGGCGTTGAAGACGGTCGCGACGCTTTAGGGCACGCAGCCTCAAATCTCATGCTTGCGGATATTGTGGAGAACCTTGTGCAGCGTCGAAAGGAAGGCGCGGTATTCGACCTCGTCCACGCCGTCGAACATCTGCAGGAAGAGGTCGTACATGGTCGGCCAGAGCTTTTCGAACGCAGCCCTGCCTTCTTCCGTGATCGAGACGTCGCGGATGCGCAGGTCCTCCGCACGCGGCTGGCGTCGGATGTAGCCTTGTTCCTCGAGCGAATCGAGTGTCCGGCTCATGGTCGATTGCTCCGTAACGGCGAAGACGGAGAGTTCGTTGATCGTCACCGACGATGCGACGCTCAGGACGGCGAGCGTTCGCATCTTGGCTGTGCTGATATCCTGTTCCTTGAGTTCATCAGCAAGGTTGGCGTTCCAGCGCGCCATCAGCCGGTTCATCAGGTATGGGGCAAAATGGTTAAGACCGATCTCGCCCATTGTCGGGCGCGTCTCGTAACCGTCCTCCTTGCGCCGCAGAACCGTGCCTGAAAACCGTTCTTCCATGGATGAGCGTTTCCTTGTCCTGCGTCAGGAGAGCGACGAAGCCAGCAAAAATCCAGAACCGCCTGCCAGCCCCGGACCGGGATGGGCGGAAGCGCCGATATGATAGAGGCCCGGAATGTGGGTGCGGTGGTTAACAGAAGACTTAAACGGGCGCCAGAGGAAAAACTGGTCGACACCGCAGTAGCCGCCATAGGGATCGCCGCCGACGAGGTTCATGTTCATTGCCTCGAGATCGGCTGGAGAATAGGCCCTGCGGGCGAGCTTGATGGTTTCGAAATTCTCGATGTGGTTCGACAGGATCGCCTCGATGCGATCGGCGTAGCGCTCACGGATGGCTTCCGTCCACAGTCCTTCGGACCCGGTCGCGATCTCGCCCGCCGCATCGCCCTTGATGAAGCGCGGTGCCTCTGGCAGTTGCAGCCAGAGGATCGATTTTCCTTCAGGCACACGGCTCGGATCCAGGGATGCGGGCTGGCCGACGCAGATCGTCGGCTCGGTCGGCAGCAGGCCACGCTCGCATTCGTTGGCGGCGCGCGACACCCCGTCGAGGCCGGATGTCAGATGAAGAAGCGCCACCTTGCCGAGCTCCGGATTTGCCTTCCATTTGGGTGGCTTCGCGAGCGCGTAGTGGATCTGCATGTTGCCCTTTCCGTAGCGGAAGCGGGCAACGCTCTCGGCGGTTTCCACCGGCAGGGGCTGCGGCCAGTCCTTGGTCAGCCGCCCGTAAAGTTGGTTCGGCGTTGTCGAGCAGATCACACCGCGGTTGGCAGTAAGGGTCTCACCGCTCGCCAGTGTGACTCCGCCGGCCTGACCTGAAGCGGTTGCCGTAACTGCCGCGACGTCGGCGCCGGTGCGGATCTTGCCACCATGATCGGAAATCAGTTTCTCGAAGGCGTTCAGAAGAGAGACAGCGCCTCCCTTGGCGATCGGGCAGCCCGCCAGTTCAATGGCAAAGCCGATGACCTTCAGCATCTCGGCGGAATAGGCGCTTTCGGGTCCCAGTCCACAATGCAGAACCCACGGCGCCCACAGGGCATGCATGTCTTCAGATTTATAAGTGGTTTCCAGGTAGCCACGGGCGGGCACGAGTGCTTCGCCGAACCAGGCGGCGAGTTGGCGTAGCCCGCGTCCCCAGCCCTGCTTTGCCACCGTCTTCAGCGTCGTGCCGGACCATAGCGCGCCACCGAGAAGTGAGAACAGGAAGGGTGCATCGGCACCGAGCTTGTCCATCTCCCTGGAGAAGGCCTGGCCGTCGCCGGCGCTGAGACCGTCGAAGGTTGCGACGTTGCGTTGCCGGTCCTTGGCGAAAATGACATGCGAGCCGTTCGGCCGCAGGACGCCTGTCGGCAGGTCCGCATGCGCAAATTCGAGTCCACGCGCTTCGAGATCCTTGCCGAGTGCACCATAGGCCGGCGAAGTGAGGAACAGCACCATCGTCGTCGCCATGACGTCATGGACGAAGCCGGGTTCTGTTACTTCCTCGCTGCGCAGGCAGCCGCCGATTTGCTCGTTCCGTTCGAGAACGAGGACCTTGCGGCCCTTCTTGCCGAGCATCGCGGCTGCCACCAGCGCGTTGATGCCACTCCCGACGATGATGTAGTCGTATTCAGCCATTGCGTCGCCCCGGCGCAGCTAGAAATCTGAAACGGGCCGGAGCCTGGCTCCGGCCCGTGGAAGTTACTTCGTGACAAGCGCCAGTGCGCGAACGGGCGAGCCCGTACCCTTGACGAGCTTCAGGGGAGCAGCAATCAGGACTGCACCCTTTGCCGGGAGCTGGTCGAGCTGGCAAAGGCTGGCGAGCCCGTAGCGGTTGGCCTTGTGCATCAGGTTGTGCGCCGGGAAGGGAGGGTTCATGCCGCCGGCCGAGCCTGCGTCGGTGCCGATGGTTTCCTGTCCCCAGCCGATGATGTTCTTGGTCAGCAGATATTCGATCGCCTCGGCGGTCGGACCGGGCGAATGCGGACCATTCTCATCGGCGTTCAGGAAGGTCTCGGTGGAACCGTTGCGCTTGTACCAATCGGTGCGCAGCAGTACCCAGCTGCCGGCCTCGATCTCGCCATGCTCGGCTTCCCATTCCTTGATGCTCTCGACGGTCAGCAGATAGTCGGGATTGGCGGCGGATTCCTTCGAGCGGTCGATGACGTTGACCGGCGCTACGAAGTTCTGCGGCGGAATGGTATCGGTCGTATTGTTCGGGTTGTCCTTGCCGGTGATCCAGTGACAGGGCGCGTCGAAATGCGTGCCGGTGTGCTCGCCAAGTTCAAGCCAGTTCCAAGCCCAGAACGGGCCGTCCTGGTCGTAAGCCGAAATGGTGTGCACCTTGACGTTCGGGGTGTTCTTGCCGAACTGCGGCGGCAGGTAGAGCACCGGTGTATCGGGGCCGAGCGGTGCAGTGAGATCGACGACCTTCACGGCGCCGGAGATGAGTGCAGTTGCGAGATTGGAAAGAGCTGTAGACGACATTTCAGGGTTCCCCTTGGCGAGATGCCAGCGCGACGGTGCAAAGGGCTTTTAGGCTTCTTGTCTATGCCCGCGGCTGCTGGATGATGGGAGCCTATGCCACGACATATGATATTGCAAGTATCTGCAGCCAGCGAGAAAGACACGCGTTGCATTTGCCTCGACATGACGAAACCGCGACGTTTGTTCCGAAACAAAGGGCATCTGATAGAGATCAAGTGGACCACTGGGATGCTTCCGAGGGCTTGCTGACCGTCGGGCTCTTGAATGCAACTCTCGAAGATGTATGCATGTGCGAATAAAAATCAAAGTGAACGAGGGGTTCAGGATGAGCTACGATGCAGTGGTGGTGGGCGCGGGTCACAACGGTCTCGCCGCGGCCGTCCACCTAGCGACGAAGGGATGGAAAGTTGCCGTGGTGGAGGCCAATGCGGAAGCTGGCGGCGCTGTGAAGACGCGTGAGATGACCATCCCGGGCTTCCGTCACGACGTTGCCGCCATGAACCTGTCAATGTTTGCCGGTTCGGGCTTTTTTGCCGAGCACAAGGAAGCGCTGATCGCACATGGCCTTGGTTTCGTTCCCGCTGCCGACTGCTTTGCGACGGTGTTTCGCGACGACACTTTTCTTGGCGTCAATTCCGATCTCGAAAAGACAAGCGCGGGCATTGCCGCCCTCTCCCCTGAGGACGCCCTCGCCTGGCGGGCGATGCTTGCGGAATTCGGTTCCGATGCACCCCATATCTTTGGTCTTCTCGGAGCGCCGATGCCGTCATTTGCCGCTGCAAAGGTTGTCTGGAAAGCCTGGCGACAGAAGGGAACCGGTTGGCTCTACGACACGCTGCGGCTTCTCTTCGCCTCTCCACGCGATTTTCTCGATGCACGGTTCAGGCACGCGAAGCTCAAGACGATGATGGCGGCCTGGGGGTTGCATCTTGACTTCTCCCCCGATGTCGCCG
Source organism: Rhizobium sp. Root1220 (assembly GCF_001426265.1). GTDB lineage: Bacteria > Pseudomonadota > Alphaproteobacteria > Rhizobiales > Rhizobiaceae > Rhizobium. Next base: position 216,138 of record NZ_LMDG01000035.1, on the reverse strand, counting down.
GCGGCGCCTTGTTCCCCTATCTTGAATCGATGGCCAACCAGGCGTTCGGCATGGTGATCGGCAAGGGTGGTGCCGACACGATCATCGCGGCGATGACAGGCGTCTTGAAGGCCAGGGGCGGCGAATTGATCCTTGGCGCTCCCGTCGAGCACATCAGACTGTCCGGAGGTCGGGCGACGGGCGTCGTGCTTGCCGACGGGAGAATCCTGGAAGCCCAGAAAGCGGTGATCGCCAATATTCATCCCAGGAACCTGTTTGGCCGACTTGTCGCGGCCGACGCGGCGCGCGCCGATTTTGATCGCAAGATCCAGCAATTTCGCGCCGGGCCTGGGACAATGATGCTTCACCTCGCCCTCGACGGATTGCCCGACTGGCGTGCCGGCGAGGAACTCAAGCGCTTCGCCTATGTTCACGTGGCACCCGACCTCGAAATGATGTCACGTGTCTACGCCGAAGCCGCTGCCGGGCTGCTTCCATCCGAACCCGCGCTGGTCGTCGGCCAGCCGACGGCGATCGATCCGACGCGCGCGCCGGATGGCAAGCATGTCCTCTGGGTGCAGGTGCGGGTACTGCCCGCCGAATTCCATGGTGACGCGGCCGGCGAAATCACTGCCCGGAACTGGGATGATGCGAAGGAGGCCTATGCCGAGCGCGTTCTCGACATCCTCGAGCGCTATGCGCCGGGCCTGCGCTCGAAAGTCCTCGGCCGCGCGATTTTCTCGCCCACAGACCTGGAGCGCGAGAACCCGAACCTGATCGGCGGCGACAATCTGTCGGGGAGCCATCATCTCGACCAGAACTTCATCTTCCGTCCGGTTGCCGGATATTCGCGCTATGCGACGCCGGTAAAGTCGCTCTATATGTGCGGCGCCTCCACCTGGCCGGGCGCGGGAACGGGAGCAGGGTCGGGCTTCATGCTTGCAAAGATGCTTTCCCGGTCATAACGGCCTCCATCAAAAGCAATTCCTTTGACATTTCAAATATTGATGCCTAGACCATCGGAACTATCCCAAATGGTTCGAGTGGAGTGAAATGGCAGAGGCGGAAGTCGATACCGTCGACCTGGAGACCATTGTCCGGGGCGCCCATGAAAAGCAGGAGCTTCGGCTCTGGCTGCGAATGCTTTCCACCACGAAGCTGATCTCGCAGGAGGTTCGTCGCCGCCTGCGAAACGAGTTCGGCGCAACCCTGCCGCAGTTTGATCTGATGGCCCAACTCTATCGCGAGCATGGCGGGCTTCGCCTCGGCGAACTGTCCAAGCGCACCATGGTGACGAACGGCAACGTGACCGGATTGGTGGAGCGGCTTGAGACGGATGGGCTCATCGTTCGCGAGACACCGGACGACGATCGCCGCGTGACGGTCGCCAAGCTGACAGCCAAGGGCGACGATCTTTTCGCGACGATGGCGGCGGCTCACGAGAGCTGGCTGCGCGATATGATGGCCGATGTCGACCCGGCGGATGTGGCGGCCCTCTGGTCCCGGATCGGGGCCGTCAAGGCTTCCGTCAGCAACCACCTTTCCGGTACGGACTTCGAATAGTCGGCATACCGCTCTCAGCGGGTCTTTTCTGCCTTGAAGCGCTTCTCCAGCAGGCTGACCAGCCGAACCATCGGCCACAGGAACATGATATAGACCAGTGCTGCGCCGATCAGAGGCGTCGGATTGGCGTAGAGCGCCTGCGCATCTGTTGCTTCCTTGAGCAGTTCCGGCAACGCCACGGTCGAGGCGAGAGAGGTGTCCTTGAACATCGAGACGCAGTTGCTGGTCGTCGGTGGGATTACGATGCGCAGCGCTTGCGGCAGGATCACCTTGCGCAGCGTCACCAGGAAGGGCAGGCCGAGAGCGTCTGCCGCCTCGAACTGGCCGCGCGGGACGCTTTCGATGCCGGAGCGGAAAATTTCGGCCGAATAGGCGGCCATGACGATCGAGAAGGCCAGAACCGCCGAAGCCCAGGACGAGAGGCGGATTCCGAGGAACGGCAGGGCGTAGTAAATCAGGATCAGGACGACAAGCACCGGCACCGCGCGAAAGATGTCGATGTAGATCGTCGTCAGAAGGCGCAACGGCTTTGGCGCATAGAGCCGGATCAGGCTCACGACCAGCCCGGCGGGAACGCCGACGATGATAGCAAGAAGACCGAGCAGGAGGGTGTTCCAGAGACCACGAAGGAGTGCCGGCAGGCTGGACAGCAGGACATCGGCGTTGAAGAAAGTCTCGACCAGCGACATGGGCATTCCTCGCAGAAACAGAGTCAGGCATCACGCCGGCCCGCAGGCCGGCATGACGGATTCGAACTCAGTCGTGAGCTTATGCCTTCGGGATCGGCAGCTCGGTGATCGTCGACGAGCCGGCCGGTGCATCGCTGCCGAACCACTTCTTGTGGATGGCGGCGAGGGTGCCGTCCTTCTTCATTTCGGTGATCGCGCCGTTCATCTTCTCGAGCAGCGGGTGATCCTTCGTCATCATCAGACCGTACTGTTCGCCGGTCTTGATGCGATCCTTGACGGCAAAGCCCTTCATCTTGACGAAGAGGTACTCCATGCCGGGGATGTCGCTGATGACGGCATCGACACGACCGGCGCCGAGGTCGAGGAACATTTCCTGCTGGGCATTGTAGCCCTTGACGTCACCGAAGCCGTTGGCTGCAGTGTTATCCTTGACCCACTTGTCACCGGTCGAGCCGGAGAGCACGCCGATTGTCTTGCCCTTGAGATCGCCCAAACCCTTGATGTCGCTGTCGGTCTTGGTGGCGACGCCCATGTCGGAATCGTAGTAGGGCTGGGTGAACGACTGCGACTTCAGGCGATCCGGTGTGATGGTGATCGAGGAGATCGCGACGTCGATGCGCTTCGATGTGGTGCCCGCGAAAAGGGCCTGGAAGCCATAATCGGCGATTTCCGGCTTCAGGCCGATACGCTTGGCCGCTTCGGTGACGATGTCGACTTCGAAGCCTTCGAAGGTGCCGCTGTCGTTCTTGTATTCGAAGGGGGGGTTGCTCGGATACGAACCGACGTTCAGGACGTCGGCCGCATAGGCGGTGGATACTCCACCGGCGAGGCCGATGGCGGCCGCAAGGGCCAACAGGTTTCGACGGGTCAGGCTCATTTTTTATCTCCCTCTGGTTTGTCGGCCTGCGCCGGATCTCGCCGGCGCCGGTATTTCCCGTTCCGCCTTGTGGCGGAACGTCATGTCATCGCGTCGACCATGCGATCGAGCGCAATCCCTATCTGTTCGATGTCGCGGAATACGCACATGCGCAGGAAAGCCGCGGAAGAATTGCCGAAGAGATGACCCGGCGCCAGACCCACGCGGGCCTTCTCGAGAATATCCGCGCAGGCCTCCCGCGCATCGGCGCGACCCTCGAGCGCAAAGAACGCATACATGCCACCCCGTGGCTTGTCGGGAAGGATCATGCCCGGAATCCCGCCAAGGCGCTCGTAGGCAAGGTCGAGACCGGCTTTCGCCTTACCGCGGATTTCCGCCACAAGCGGCTCGCCGTCGGTGAGGGCTGCAACGGCGCCGGCCTGGATCATGCCCGCCGTGCCACTGTTCATATACTGCGTCATGGCCGCCAGTTGATCGGCAATCCCTGACGGATGAGATAGCCAGCCTATCCGCCAGCCGGTCATCGCCCAGGCCTTGGAGAAGCTGTTGATCGAGATCACGCGGTCGCTGTCGTCGGCAATCTGGAGGATCGAGGGCGCGACGTTGCCCTCGAAATATAGCCGACCGTAGACCTCATCCGATATGATCCAGATGCCGGTGCGACGGCTGAATTCCAGAAGTGCCTGCATCTCGGCGGCGCTTGCCGTCCAGCCGGTGGGATTGGATGGGGTCGACAGGAAGATCGCCCGCGTGCGGGCATCGCAGGCCGCAAAGAGCTTGTCGAGATCGAGGCGCCAATCGGTATCGAAGTCGAGCGAAACAGGGCGCGGTTCGCCGCCGATCAGATGGATGGCATTGTGGATGTTCGGCCATTGCGGCGCGACATAAACGACATTCGTGCCGATATCGACGAGAAGCTGCAGGGCAATATAGAGCGCCTGCATGCCGCTAGGCGCCACAGTCGTCCGCTCGACCGGAATTGGGCGGCCGTGCAGGTCTGACTGATATCGGCTGAGCGCCTGATTGAGCGCATCGAGGCCACGCATGTTCGGAATGTAGAAGGTCGAGCCTTCATCCAGTGCTGCCTTGGCGGCGTCCCGGATGAAGGCCGGCGTCACCATGTCGCCTTCGCCATACCAGAGCGGGATGACATCCCCGAGCTCGCGGGCACGCATTGCCAGCGCTGCTATGTTTTCGGTTCTGAGATCGCGAATCTGCGCGCGGATTCCTTCGAAAGCATGGCGAGCCTTCGCTGTTTCCGCAGAAAGGGGTGGCGGCAAAAAAGACAAGAATCAGTCCTTACAGCTCTGAGCGGACGCCTCCTGCCTCACAAGCAAAGATCAACGCCCGGCTAAAAACGTTATTCGAAGTCGGGCGCAATTCAAGAGAAATTTTAAGTTTCAAAGGTCTTGTTGCGCCCGAGATGGTTTTGTCGTCAGCGGCTTGCCGTTAAACTTTCCGTTTTGCAAGAATCTCGCCCAGCACTTTGTCGAACCGGCCGATCTCCTCGGTCTTGTTGTAATGAACGAGCGAGACGCGGATGGCGCCTTGTTCCATCGACAAGCCAAGCCGTTTCATCAGCCGTGGCGCAAACATATGACCGTCGCGCAAGCCGATGCCCGCCTCTCCCATGTCCGCGGCGATCTGCTGTGGCGTGATGCCGGGAATGTTGAAACAGATGGTCGGAACGCGCTGTGACAACCGCTCTTCGTCGGAGACCCCGTAGATCACGGCGCCGTGCTTCTTGAGGACGGCTATCATGTCGCGCGACAGGGTCAGTTCATACTCGCGGATCGCACCCATTGCCGCCGCCAGCGCTTCGCGGCGCGAATGGCCGGCGCCGGACAGGAAGCGGCGGCCGAGGGCCTCGAGATACTTCACCGCGGCGTTCATGCCTGCGACGTTCTCGTAGGTGAACGTGCCCACTTCGATCTTGTAGGGCGGTACGTCAGGAATGAAGTCTTCCTTGAACGTTGGAAGCTTGCAGAGCGCATCATAGCGTCCCCACAGGAAACCCATGTGTGGGGAAAAATTCTTGTACCCGGAGCAAACCAGATAGTCGCAATCCCAAGCCTGAACATCCATCAGGCCATGCGGACCGTAGTGGACGCAATCCAGAAACACCTCCGCGCCGGCGGCGTGCGCGAGTTTCCCCACGGCCTCGACGTCGACGATGGTGCCGATCGAATGCGCCGTGACCGTGCAGGCGACAAGGCGGGTCCTGTCGTTCAGGAGCGGCTTCAGATCCTCGACGTGCAAGGTGCCGTCGTCGCGCATGCGCCACCATACGACCTTGGCGCCGTCCGCTTCCAGCGCAAGCCAGGTGGCGATATTGGCGTCATGATCCATGTCCGTGACGACGATCTCGTTGCGTTCCTGAAGCATCTTGGCAATGCCGAGGCTGACCAGGCGGATGAAGGACGTCGCATTGAGGCCGAAGGAGATTTCTTCAGGGCGATAGGCATTGACGAGAAGTGCCACGGTTTCGCGGGCCTCATCGAGATTTCGGTCGACGCCCTGGCTATGCTGGTACTTTGCCATCCGCTGAACGTTGAAGTCGACGAGATGGTTCGCTACCGCGTCAACGACAGCCTGGGGAACCTGTGCACCACCGGCATTGTCGAGAAAGATGAAGTCCCCAGCCTTCTGGATGGAAGGGAACATGGCGCGAACTTCGTCGACGGGGAAGCTGTTCTGGCCAGTAAAACTCTTGGTGGAAACCGATACGCTCATGGTCGCTCCTGCAATGCCATCGCCTGACTGACGCTGCTCTGAGTGCACCTCGCGCCAACATTTGATCATTTGATCACAAAATATTTGACAGTTCAACTAATTTTGGACGGGCCTCCGTTCAGAGCCATTTCGACGATGTGTGGCTGAGGTTTAGTTGCCGTTTCCACCGCAAAAATTCCGAAGAATTTCATGCGTGTGGCGAATGTCGTTGCCGACTGCCTGCCTCGCGCCGACAAAATCCCCGCTCTTCAATGCCTCGATGATGACGCCGTGGAACCCCGCCGGATCGAGCTCGCCTTTCTGGATCAACGGGCCTACGGAGCCCGCGAGCAAGCGCATGTAGGGACCGAGCCGAAGCCACAGTGTATCGATCAACTGCAAAAGAACTTCGGATCCCGACGCCCGGTAGATGGTGAAGTGGAAGCGCTGGTTCATGTCGATGAGCTCATAAATGTTCTCTCGGGCCGTGGCATGCTGCTGATCAATGATCGTTTCGAGCAGGGTCATGTCGGCGGGTGACAGCCGTGGACCGCCGAGCTCGGTGGCAAGACCCTCGACAGCGATGCGGGCGCGCGCAAGATCGTCCAGCCTCGCAGCGGTCACCGGCGGAATGCGTGCCGAGCCGTTCGGTGCAACTTCGAGCGCATTTTCTGCCGCGAGGCGTCGCAAAGCCTCGCGGACCGGCATATTGCTGGTGCCGAATGTTTCGGCGAGCGAGGCTATCGTCAACGTTTGCCCCGGGTCGAACCTTCCCCCCATCAAAGCGCTGCGGAGTTGCTGGTAAACCGCCTCCTGGATCGTCGTCCGTGATGAAACAGGGCCAAGGGCCATCCGCACTATCCTATTCTTCCTGCCGTGGAGATTCGATCCGGGCGATCAATCTATCCGCGCTTGAAGCCGCTCTTCAAGCTCCGTTTGGTCGCTCATTGTCGGTAGCCGGCTTGCCTCAGCAGTGGCAGAACGCGATCGCAGAAGAAGGGCAGTTCCTGCGTATAGTTGACGAAGGAGAGCGCGATACCGGCGTAACCCTGCTTTGAAATGGCGATCATGTCTTCGACAATGCGTTCGGGTGTGCCGACCAGCGGATAGCTGCCCGCACCGCCGGCAAAGCGCTGCCGGTAGCGATCGTAGGCCTCGCGATCGTGCGACTGCGAGAACTCTTTCTTGCCGGCCATGTGGACATCGACCGCTTCGTGATCGGCCAGCGCAACGGCATAGCGCTGATAGTAGTCGTCCGCCTCGGCTTGCGTCTCCCGGCACACCACGTGGCATACGGTATACACGCCGACCTCGCGCTGGATGCTTTGGGCGCGGGCACGTATGTCGGCGACATGCTTGCCCGCGTCGGCGATCTCGGTGAAAGTCGTGAACAGATAGTCGCAGTTCCTTGCCGCGAAATCGCGTCCGGGTCCGCCGAACGCTGCGTTCATCGTAACTGGACGTGGCGTCTGCAGGCTTGCCGGTCGGCTGATTGCCTCCTTCAGCTTGTAATAGGTGCCATCGTAGTCAAACGGTGTATCCGACACATACGCTTGCTCCAGAACCTGCAGCCATTCGTTCGCCTGATCATATCCCCTTTCAACCAGCGACGTGCCGAACATCGCAAATTCCTTGGGGTTCCAACCGCAGACGATGTTCAAACCCGCCCGTCCGCCGCTGACATGATCGACCGTTGCCAGCGCCTTTGCGGCATAGAGCGGATGGACCAGCGGCACGTGCACGGTCATGAACAGCCCGATCTGTTCGGTCGACGCCGCAAGGGCTGCTGCCCACGTAAACGTCTCGAAGGACCACTCTCGGACGCGGTTCTTGCCACCGAAGCCACGCCAGCGGGCAATTGGAAGTAGGAATTCTAGACCGGCGCGATCGGCGATCTGGGCGGCGGTCAGATTGTCGGCCCAGCCAGCGGTCCAGCGCTCGGGGACATCCGTGATCGCAAGACCGCCATCGGCGTTGGTGGAGAAAACACCGAGCTTGATAGGGTTTGCCCCCTTGAGCGGATGCTGTTTCACGATATTCCTCCCTCATTGTATTGCGCAGTCTGGTGCTGCTTCTGCCTCAGATTGACCATGTTTTCGGCTTGAGGGCAATTTGCTTTATGTTTAAACCTTTTATTTTACGGGCCACCAGAACCGACCGGAGATTCTAGATGAGTGATTTTCGCACGAAGTGCCTCGACCGGTCGCTGCTTGTCGGCACCTTTTCGGCGATCCCGCATCCGGTGGCCATCGAGGTGATGGCGCAGGCCGCTCCCGATTTCATCTGCATCGACTGGGAACATGCCCAGATCGGGCGCGAGCGTATCGAGGATCTGGTGCGCGCGGCGGACGTGCATGCGGTGCCGGCGATAGTGCGCGTTCCCGGTCATGCGCCGGAAGCCATTGCGGCGGTGCTCGACGCCGGGGCGTCGGGCGTCCTCGTGCCAAGGGTTTCGACTGCCGAACAGGCGAGGGCGGCAGTGTCCGCCACGCGCTATCCACCGATCGGCAACCGCGGCGTTGGCCCTGGGCGAGCGGCGGGTTACGGCTACCGTATCCCGACCTATCTGGCGAAGGCAAACGAGACACTGGTGCTGGCGATACAGGTCGAGACCGCCGAGGGGCTGGCCAATATCGAGGAAATCGTCGCCGTCGACGGCGTCGACCTGATTTTCATCGGTCCCGGTGATCTGTCTGTTTCGATCGACGCGCTCGGACCGGCTGGCCATGAAAAGTTGGACCAGGCTATCGGGGCGATCACGTCGGCGGCTCTAAACACGGGCCGCGCCGTGGGCATTTTCCGGCCATCGCCCGACGATATCGGCAGGTGGCGAGGAGCAGGCATCAGCTTCTTCATTCTCGCAAGCGACACCATGTTTCTCGGTACAGCTGTATCCGGCAATCTCGCCGCAGCGCGCAAGGCAGGCTCGTCGAGTTGACTACGGACTATGGGCGGCTGATTGAGCCGTCATCGCGGCCCGAGCCAAGCTTCGATCCCGTGTGCCGCGGCACGCCCGGTGGCGAAGCAGGCGGTCAGCAGGTAACCGCCCGTCGGCGCTTCCCAGTCGATCATTTCACCAGCGACAAAAAGGCCGGGCAACGCCTTGAGCATGTAGGTCTCGTCGATTTCGTCCCATCCGATGCCGCCCGCCGAGGAGATCGCTTCAGCGATTGGCCGCGGCCGCTGAACGGGAATCGGCAGGGCTTTGATCAGGCCCGTGAGCTGGCCGGGATCGCTGAGGTCGAGGTTGCCGGCCATTTCGCGCAGCAGGTTCGCCTTGACGCCGTCGATGCCGGCACCTTTGCGCAGTCGGCTTGCCATGCTTGCCTTGGGATCCTGCCGACCAAGGTCCCGCATGAGACGTTCGTGCGTGCGCCCAGGCGCCAGGTCAATTTCTAGAGCGGCCTTTCCGCCCGCTGCCAACTCTTCCCTAAGCGCGTGGGCGTGAGCATACACAAGGCTGCCTTCGATGCCGTGCCTTGTGATGACGAACTCTCCGGAGATCGCCCCCGCGGAGGAGGTCGCCAGCACCGATTTGACCGGCTCGCCAGCAAAACGCTGTCTGAAGGCTTCGCTCCAGCTGACGTCAAAACCGCAATTTGCCGGCTGGAAACCCTCGATGGCAATACCCCGTTCCTTCAGCCAGGGTGTCCAACGTCCGTCGGAGCCGAGACGCGGCCAGCTTTCCCCGCCGAGCGCCAGGAGCGCCGCATCGGGGTGGACGACCTTTCGGCCGTCAGTTGCTTCGACGAGATAGCCGTCTCCGGAAAAACCGATCCAGCGGTGGCGGGTGAGGACTTTCACCCCCTGGGCATCAAGACGCCTCAGCCAGGCACGAAGAAGCGGAGAGGCTTTCATGACCACTGGAAACACACGTCCCGAGGACCCCACGAACGTTTCGGTGCCAAGACCTTCGGCCCAGGTCCTGACCTTATCCGGGGTGAAGGCGTCGAGCGCACGGCGCAGGCGGTCGGACGATGCCCCGAACCGCGTCGCGAAGCGATCATAGTCTTCGGAATGGGTGATGTTCAGACCGGATTTGCCAGCAAGAAGAAATTTGCGCGCAACTGTCGGCATCGCCTCGTAGACGGTGACCTGGTGGCCTGCTGATGACAATATTTCAGCGGCCATCAGGCCCGCCGGGCCACCGCCGATGATCGCGATATCTTTCTTCGTCATGACTGCGCCCGAACTCGATCTTCGAACTCTCTCATGACGCGAGTGTGGTTGTTGCGCAAGATCGGTTGAATTTGAAGACTGTGCGAAACCGTTGAGCCAAACGCGGTGACGGTCCGTCAGCTGATCTCAAGAACACGCCTATCCAGCCGGGCAAGCGGACGAACGGAGGAGGAGATTGGATTCAGTCAATGATCCGAGGCGCGAATTTCGGCTTTGCCGGCGCGTCAGCTTCCTTCATTGCCTCTTCATGATACCAGCAGCTATCGTAAACCGAGTGTACGATATCCTTCTCGAGCTCGGCTTTTTGACGGAGACGCGCGGACGTAAAGCGCCCGCCGGGGAAGGTGTAGATCGTTGCTGATCCGTGATGCGTACCAGTGGCCATTTAATGCCTCCAAACCAAGTAACGCTCCTTAGCGCTGATGAGTACATATCACAGATGCACAGAGTTTGCGCGAAATGATTGAAAAAAGTGCAATATTTGTTTGAAATATAAGCACTTCGGTTTGCTGACGTTTATATCAGATTTTCATAAAGTCCATAAAAGCGTCATATGCATAAAAATACGTCAAATGGCGTTTGGTGCAGAAAAATGTTGCGGTCACCTCTCAAGCTTGATGGCCAGGAAAAGTGCTGCGCCTGGCAAAATTCCTATGCCTACTAACTGATTGAGTCCGCTATCAGTTCCGCAAACGCAAAACCTGCTTTTCAGGGACGATCGGCCCTTCCTTGGCTTTTGCCTGCGGCAGCCTTGTGAGCCGCCGCAGGCAAACTGGCACGCCATGTGCATTGCAGACCTTATCCCTTCGCGGCTGTGATCGCTTCGGCAGTCACATTCGCTTGAGGATTTGCTCACACCTTATGTTTGAGAGACTCGCAAATGACAAAGTATAAGCTCGAGTACATCTGGCTCGACGGGTACACACCGGTACCAAATCTCCGCGGTAAAACGCAGGTCAAGGAATTCGACGCTTTTCCGGCGCTTGAGCAGCTTCCGCTGTGGGGCTTTGACGGTAGCTCGACCATGCAGGCTGAAGGCCGCAGCTCTGACTGCGTTCTGAAGCCGGTTGCGATCTATCCGGATCCGGCCCGCACCAACGGCGTTCTCGTCATGTGCGAAGTCATGATGCCGGATGGCGTCACCCCGCATGCATCCAACTCCCGTGCCACCATTCTTGACGACGAAGGCACCTGGTTCGGTTTCGAGCAGGAATACTTCTTCTACCAGAACGGCCGTCCGCTCGGCTTCCCAGAGCAGGGCTACCCGGCTCCGCAGGGTCCGTACTATACAGGCGTCGGCTATTCGAACGTCGGCGATGTCGCGCGCGAAATCGTCGAAGAGCACCTCGACCTCTGCCTCGCTGCCGGCATCAACCATGAGGGCATCAACGCCGAAGTGGCCAAGGGCCAGTGGGAATTCCAGATCTTCGGCAAGGGCTCCAAGAAGGCAGCCGACGAAATCTGGATGGCTCGCTACCTGCTGCAGCGCCTGACTGAAAAGTACGGCATCGACATCGAGTATCACTGCAAGCCGCTCGGCGACACCGACTGGAACGGTTCGGGCATGCACTGCAACTTCTCGACCAAGTACATGCGCGAAGTCGGCGGCAAAGAATATTTCGAAGCCCTGATGGCGCAGTTCGACAAGAACCTGATGGATCACATCGCCGTCTACGGACCAGACAACGACAAGCGTCTGACCGGCAAGCACGAGACGGCTCCGTGGAACAAGTTCTCCTACGGCGTGGCCGACCGCGGTGCTTCGATCCGCGTACCGCATTCGTTCGTCAAGAACGACTACAAGGGCTATCTGGAAGACCGCCGCCCGAACTCTCAGGGCGACCCCTACCAGATCGCTTCGCAGGTTCTGAAGACAATTTCGGAAGTTCCGCTTTCGGGTTCGGCTTCGGTTGCCGCCTAAGGGTAGCTCCGATAATTGCTTTGAAAACGCCGGCCGAGAGGCCGGCGTTTTCTTTTTTACGCTTTGATCGGCGCGTTTCGCGGGCTCGGCGTCGAGCTGGCTTTTCGCGACGGGAGAAGGTTGTATTGGGGAAGCTGACGGCAAATGCTTGAAGCATCCAATGGTTGAAAAATTCAACCGAGTCGGCATTATCCTTTTGCGTTGCGATCGTTTCTCCTTATACTCGCGTTGGAATATCCAATCGCGAGTTGCCCGTGACATCGGCAGGTAAACAAGGCCGCCTCCTTCGCTTGCTCGGAACGTCTGCGCTCTTCGCGGATGGGCATGAAATTGCGTTGCCTGAAAAGGCCTATGCGCTGCTGGCTCTTCTTGTAACCTCGCCGCAGTTTTCCATGGAACGCGAGATCGTGCGGGGCATCCTCTGGCAGTCTGATCTGTCCAAGCAGCGCGCCGGCAGCCTGCGTCAACTTCTTGCGCGTATCGATCGCAGTGTTGCGGACCACCTGCCGCGCCTAATCAAAGCGACGAACACGCACGTTCTGTTCAACGATGAGGGCTGGGACGCCGATCTTTTGCTTTTGCGGGACACCGCGCCGCCGCTGGCACCAGCAAGCTGGGGCTTGCTGAAGGGCGACCTTCTGGAGGGTTTCAAGGCCCCGACGATCGAAGCCGACGAGCGCATCACCGTCGAGCGCCAGCGTATTGCCGAGCGTCGCGACGCCCATATCGTCGGGCTGCTGGAAGCGGCGGACAAGCGCACCTCGGCGGAAATCCTGCTGCTCGCCGGACTGCTTGTCGAGGGCGACCCAGCGCATGAAGTTGGATGCCGCGCTCTCATGCGAGCACACGCAGACGCTGGTGATGCCGGAGCTGCGCGTCAGGCCTATTTCCGTTGCCGCAACGAATTAAAGGCCGAGTATGGCGCTGAGCCCGATGTCGCGACCCAGGCCCTCGCTCGGGAACTCGGCATCATTGCTCCGGCCGCATTGGCTGTTGCTCCGCAGGCTGGCCCGCTGCTCGACCCGGTGGGTCAGCCGCGCGTACTTATCCTGCCGCCAGAGACCATGTTGTCCGATCCGCTGTTGCAGCGCGTCGGCCGTGCGCTATTGGAGGATGTGACGATCGGCCTGAGCCAGCAGCGAGGCTTCAAGGTCATCGCAGCCCATACCAGTGTCGAGATCCTCACCCGCAACCTCGCCGGCGGCGCCATCCAGCCGACGCCGCAGGAGCTGCGTTTCGACTACACCGTTTACGTGACGATCCACGGCCGCGAGGATGATATCTGCGCGAGCTGCCGGCTTACAAAGACGTCGACCGCCGAAGTGCTCTGGGCGATAGACCTCCCGCTTGCCATGCAGAAGCTGAACCAATCCTTTGGCCAGCTTGCGCGGCGCATCGTGATGACGCTTGCCGACACCATCGAGCGACGTGAGCTGGTGGACATGATGCATGATGTCAATCCATCGGCCTACCGCCTGTATCTGGAGGGGAAGCGGCTCGTTTCGAAAACCGACCTGCAGCATCTGCGCCAAGCGCGCAAATGGTTCAAGTCCGCGCTTGTGCGGCATGACAGGTTCTCGTCGGCGCATGCGGGAATGGCGCGTGTGCTTGGCATGGAGTGGCTGGTGCGCGGCATGAAGGATACGGAACTTCTGGAGGAGGCCGATCGTTCGGCCTGGCTCGCACGCGACAGCGATCCGAACAGCGGCCGGGCGATGCGCGAATTGGGCTTCGTGGCGCTTTATCGACGCCGTTTCGACGACAGTCTCGATTTCTTTGCCGAAGCGCAGATGCTCAATCCCAACGATGCCGACATTCTGGCAGATCACGCTGATGCGCTGTTGCACGACGGGCAGACCGAGCGGGCGCTAGAGCTCAGCCTGGCGGCGCTCAAGCTGAACCCGCTCCCGCCCGACTACTACTACTGGAACCTCGGGGGCATCCATTTCGTCCAGGAAAACTATGCAAAGGCGATCGAAGTTCTGGATCGCGTCAAGGATCGCCCGGCTACATCGCGGCTTCTCGCCGCAGCGCATGCCAAGAACGGCGATTTGAAGACGGCGGAGCATTATGCCGCGATCGTGCTCGATAATTTTCCGGATTTCCGCACTGATGACGTCTGGAAATTTGTACCCGATCGGAAGCCCGACGACACCCGCCAGCTGATTGACGGGCTTCGCATGGCGGGACTGTCCTAAAGCATTACATATTCGGTGCCGGTGGCGCCGCTTTGGCGCCGATCTCAGTCACGCCGGAATAACGCCATATGTGCATCATCTTCCTGTCCGCAGTGCAACACTGCTTCCAACAGGAGATGAAACAATGACGACCACACAGATCAAGCCGACAGCAGTGCGCCTCTCGGCAGCGGCACAAGCGGTCCTGAAGCAGGAATCCGTGCAGTTCGACACGAACGCAACGGCCAGCATCGTCCACGCACTGAAGTTCCGTTGAGATCGATGCGAATGTCTGTCCAGTCCACACTTGAGCGCATGGTAGAGGATCTCAGCCATTCATCGGCCGGCGTCAACACGTACCACGACCGCTCGCTGACGCCTGGGCAGACATTCGCGGCGATCAAACCTCACTTCGCCGAACTCGGCATCACCCGCGTCGGCCTGCTGACAGCGCTGGACCTTTTGGAAATTCCCGTCGCCTTCGCTACTAGGCCGAACAGCTACACGCTCTCGGTCTTCCAGGGGAAGGGTATAGACGAAGAAGCGGCAATGACGTCGGCGGCCATGGAGGCGGTGGAAACGCGTGTTGCCGAAATTCAACCAAGCGATCTGATCGTCGCAACGGTCGACGGCATGCGGGCCGAGCGAGCACCCATCATCGACCTTGATTCGGTTGCCCGTTGCGTTCCGTCCGAAATCGGCGCCGAACCGATTTCGTGGTGCGAGGGCCTGGATATTGTCACGAACCGCCCGGTTTTCGTTCCCTGGTCGCTTGTCGGGCTTGACCATCGCGGCGTGCGACCATCCGGCTTCGAGCAGTCGAGCGACGGCCTTGCGTCCGGAAACCGGCCTGCCGAAGCGGTGCTGCACGGCCTTTGCGAACTGGTCGAGCGTGACGCCTGGGCGCTGACCCAGCTGAGGCCCTTTGAGCAGCTGCGTGGCGCGCGCGTCGACCCGGCCGTGTTCGGTGATGCGGTTCTCGACATCATCGTCGACCGTATCAAGCGCGCCGGCATGCGCCTGTTGCTGCTCGACATGACGACGGATATCGGCGTCCCGAGTTTTCTTGCTGTTATCGTGCCAGACAATCTTGGCGATCGCGTCGATGCTCGCTGGACGCATGTCTGCGGCGGGTGCGGGTGCCATCCGGACCCGGTGCGCGCAGCACTTCGTGCAATTACCGAAGCGGCGCAGAGCCGACTAACGGCGATTGCCGGCAGTCGCGACGACTTCTCGCCACGGCTTTACCAGCGGCTCGATGCCAATGGGCCGATGCAGCAGCTGATCGATCTTTGCGGGGAGGCTCCTGTCGCCCCAAGCTTTAGCGCCGAGCCGTCACAGCGCAGCATCCAGGAAAACATCCACCACATCATCGCTCGCCTCCGGGCGAGGGGGATCGAACAGGTTGTGGCGGTGCCTCTGCCGCATCCACGCCTTCCTGTCTCGGTCGTCCGCGTCATTGTTCCAGGTCTTGAGGTGGATGTCAGCGGGGAGTTCATTCAACTCGGATTGCGCGCCGTCAGCGCAATGCAGGGAGTAGCACAATGAAGGTGATTTTCGCAGGTCCGAGCTTCGGGGCGGATATGGGCAAGCTTCGCGCCGAAAATCCCTCGATCGAATTTCGCGGGCCGGCGGCGCGCGGCGATATATTGCAGGCCGTGCAGGATGGGGCGAGTGCGATCGGCATCGTTGACGGATACTTCGGCGAAGTCCCCTCGGTGTGGCACAAGGAAATCCTCTATGCGCTGCAGCGGGACGTGATCGTGGTCGGTGGCGCCAGCATGGGCGCGCTGCGCGCCGCTGAGTGCGCCGCTTTCGGCATGATAGGGCTCGGAACGATCTATGAGGACTACGCCGACGGTCGATTGATCGATGACGAGGCCGTTGCGCTGGTGCATGCGCCGGAGGAACTCGGCTGGTTGCCGCTTTCGATCCCGTGGGTGGATTTTCAGCCGACCATCGACGCCCTGTTTCGGCATGGCGATCTTTCGCTCGGCGAGCATAAGATGCTTCTGCTTGCGGGCCGATCGCTTCATTTTTCCGAGCGGACCTATCCCAAGGCCGTCGAAGGTTGTGCCTTTGCAAGCGAAAGCCGGGCCAAGGAGATATTGCGTTCTATCCGGGCAGGCAAGATCGAGCGCAAGCGGCAGGATGCCGACCGTGTTCTACAGTACCTGCAGGACGCGGAGTTTGCCGTTGGCGAGCGCCACTGGGGCTTTGCCGCAACCTCGCATTGGGAGACACTGCGCGCCGAGATGGCGAGCAATGTCACGCCTGTAACGCTTGAATAACGCCGACGCTGAATGATGTCTCCAGAGAAGCCTTGGGGGCGATCAGGGAAGGCGAAATGAAATGAACATACAGACGAGGGACGAAGGCACTGGCAGCGAGTACGCCAGGATATTCCGGTTGTTGTCGGCCGCAAAAGATGAAGCCCAGAAGCTCAAGTTGAACAATCTGACACACTTGACCAACATGGCTCTTCTTCAGGTCGTCATCGATTGGGATGGCATCGACCCGGAACGGGAACTCGACGTCAATCTCGAGAAGCTGATAGGCACAAAGACGCAGATGGCAATGAAAGACGCCAGCAACAATCTGGTCCTCATCGACTGCCATTGACCGTCAGAGCGGGGGTATCTTGAGACCGGTCGCCTATTCGGAAACGTCGACGTCGATATCGTCCATCGTAGCAATTGCCTGTACGAGCTTTACGATCTTCTTACGGATTTGCTCGTTCTTGATCGACAGAAAGGCGGCGTTCAAAAGCACGCCGTCACGCGAGACGACAAATTCTTCGCTGGGTGTCGGATTGTCGTTCGCGGTACCGTGCGCCATATCTTCGAAGAATGTGCGAACGTCTACGTCAAGTGCGCCGGCAATTTCTACCAGCATGCTGGCTGAAACGCGGTTGGAGCCCTTTTCGTACTTTTGAATCTGTTGGAACGTTACACCAACCCGGTCGCCAAGCTCGGTCTGCGAGACTTTGCGCATGAGGCGCTTGATACGGATTGTCTTTCCGACGTGAACATCAACTGCATGGGGCCCGTCTGTCATCGCCTTGTCCTTTCGACGCCGGTTGTTGCGCGACTATTATACCAGTGAACAACCTAACGGAGATATTTGAACGGATCAATTGTGTTGATTCGTTTTTTGTCGCCGGGTGTTGTTCCGTTGGCAACACATTGAAGATTAATCGTTCAGGCACACGGCGTCTGGTTGCGTCGTCACATTTCTTGCCACCGTCGCGATCAACCATAGATCGTAGCCGGGTACGCGGTTGCGGGTCCCGACAAACGCTGAGGTGCCGGGCGTGTTGGGCAATTCCCTCCGGATTTTGCAGCGCCTGTAAAGCGCTTGACAAAAATGCAGACAGCGATGGCACGGTTAGGCTTTCGTGCATGGATTCCATGTGCCAGAGATTGCCTGTTCGATAACAACAGGATTCGCATCTGCCTTGACGATCGGATTTGCTCACGCAGAATTGATAGCTGTGCTTGCGGCGGTGACGGGCGGCGAGCCGCGTGTCATGACCATTCGCTCTGGAGTGGCTCTGCCTTCCGGATCGTTTGAGATGGGGCATCGCACGCTGCAAAGCGGACTCAGGGAGTGGGTGCAGGAGCAGACAGCCCACCCGCTCGGTTATCTGGAGCAGCTCTATACCTTCGCAGACCGGGACCGGAACAACGAGATCCTCGGTGGCAGAACGATTTCCATCAGCTATCTCGGCCTGGTGCGCGAGCAGGCGGCGCCCGGCGGCGGTCGGCCGGGCTGGCATGGCTGGTACGAGTATTTTCCATGGGAAGACTGGCGATTGGGCAAGCCCGCTATTCTGAGGGGCATAGAGCCCAGCCTCATGGAATGGGCGGGCCGGGATCTGGATCGGCGCGAGGAGCGAGCGCGCCGCGTGGCCTTCGCCTTCGGTCTTGGCAACGCCGCGTGGAACGAGGATCTGGTGCTGCAACGCTATGAACTGCTTTATGAGGCTGGTCTTGTTCCGGAGGCTGGCTCCGAGAGCGGTCCGGGTCGCTCCATGTTTGCCGATCATCGGCGCATCCTTGCCACCGGCATCGCGCGACTGCGCGCCAAGATCAAGTACCGCCCCGTCGTCTTCGAGTTGATGCCGGAGAGTTTCACGCTGCTGCAGCTGCAACGCACCGTCGAGGCCCTTGCCGGCCTGACGCTGCACAAGCAGAACTTCCGCAGGTTGGTGGAGCAACAGGAACTGGTCGAGGAGACCGGCGATACGACAAGCGAGACCGGTGGCCGGCCAGCGAAGCTTTTCCGCTATCGACACGCTATCCTTGAAGAGCGATCGCTTGCCGGGTCAAAATTGCCGCTCTCTCGCAATTGACATATGCTCACTACGAGAATATCTATTTGCTCTTAATATGCTCAAATAGAGCATAAATAGGAGTCGGCTATGAACCATCGCCTGTCCGCATCCTCGCTCTATGACCGCGTCCAGCGTGTCATCCCCAAAGCCGAGTGGCTGTCCTTCGAGGACGATGTCGCGGCGATCCTTGAGTTGAAGCGCCGGCGCAACGCCGTGATCCTGGCCCACAACTACCAGACACCGGAGATCTTCCACGGTGTTGCCGATATCGTCGGCGATAGCCTGGCGTTGGCACGCAAGGCGATTGACGTCGATGCCGACGTGATCGTGCTTGCCGGCGTGCACTTCATGGCGGAGACGGCAAAGCTCCTCAACCCGACAAAAACCGTGCTAATCCCGGATATGGCGGCGGGCTGTTCGCTCGCCGACTCCATCACGCCCGCGGATGTCGAGCTGTTGCGCCAAGCCCATCCTGGCGTGCCGATCATCACTTATGTCAACACATCCGCGGCGGTGAAGGCGGCCTCCGATATTTGCTGCACCTCCGGAAACGCCAAGCAGGTCGTCGAGTCGCTCGGCGTTCCGCGCGTGCTGATGATCCCGGACGAATACCTTGCCCGCAACGTTGCGCGGGAAACGAATGTCGAAATCCTGGCCTGGCACGGACACTGCGAGGTGCACGAACTCTTCACGGCAGACGACATCCGGCAGTTGCGAGAGAACTATCCCGGCGTCACGGTGCTCGCGCATCCGGAGTGTCCGCCAGATGTCGTGGCCGCGGCCGATTTCGCCGGCTCCACGGCGGTCATGTCGGACTTCGTCGCGCGAAAGCAGCCCTCGCGCGTGGTGTTGCTTACCGAATGCTCGATGAGCGACAACGTCGCGGTCCACCACCCGAATGTTGAATTCATTCGGCCGTGCAATCTCTGCCCGCACATGAAGCGTATCACGCTTGCCAATATCCGCGAGGCGCTCGAGTACAATCGTCACGAAGTTGCGGTCGATCCGGCTGTGGCGGTTGCCGCGCGCCGTGCTGTCGAGAGGATGCTCTCGATATGACGGCGATCCTCGACGCGTTTGCAGACCACGTGGTGATAGTCGGCAGTGGACTGGCCGGGTTGGTGACGGCGCTGACGCTCGCGCCGCAGCCTGTCGTCATCGTCACACGCGCTGCGCTCGGCGGGGAGACATCAAGCGCCTGGGCGCAAGGCGGGATTGCCGCGTGCCTCGGAGCCGACGACAGCGTCGATCTTCATCTGACCGACACGATTGCCGCCGGCGACGGGTTGTGCGACCCGCAGGTGGCCGCCGGCATCATAGCCGAGGCGCCGGATGTCGTCGCCGCACTGGAAGGCGCAGGTGTTCGTTTCGACCGGAATGCCGCGGGCGAGCTGTTGTTTGGTCTCGAGGCGGCGCATTCGCGGCGCCGGATTGTCCACGCTGCCGGTGACGGCTCGGGGGCTGCAATCGTCGATGCGCTGGTGCGGGTCGTCCTGAACACACCCTCGATAAAGGTTTTCGACCGGTCGGATGTGCGTGCTCTGTTGACCGATGGTCCCTCGATCACAGGTCTGGTCATGGCGAAGGGGGGCGGCACTGCTGTCATCCGAACGTCCAGGGTGGTGTTGGCGACCGGTGGCATTGGTGGCCTCTTTGACGCCACGACCAATCCAGTGTCCAATTTTGGCCAGGGGATCGCGCTGGCGGCGAGGGCGGGCGCAACACTTGCCGACATGGAATTCGTGCAGTTCCATCCGACCGGTCTCGATTCGCCGCGCCGACCGCTGGCTCTGGTCAGCGAGGCGGTGCGCGGCGAGGGAGCGATTCTGGTCAACGACAGGGGCGATCGTTTCATGTCTGGCATCGACGGTGCCGAGTTGGCGCCTCGCGATGTCGTTGCGCGGGCTGTCAGCGCCGAGCTGTCCTGCGGGAAACGGGTGTTTCTCGACGCCCGTCGCGCCCTTGGCGATCGGTTTGGTTCCCGCTTTCCCACGATCCATAGACTGTGCCGAGAGGCTGGCATCGATCCGGCACGCCAACTCATTCCTGTGCGGCCGGCTGCGCACTACCACATGGGCGGCGTTGCGACGGACCGGAACGGCAGCAGCTCGGTGTCCGGCCTGTGGGTCGTCGGCGAGGCGGCTTCGACGGGGTTGCACGGCGCGAACAGGCTCGCCAGCAATTCGTTGCTTGAGGCCGCTGTCATGGGCATGCGGGCGGCGCGGGACGTTCGCGGTACAGGCCCACTGCGCGTCACGCCTGTCGTGAGTGTCCTTCCGCCGCCCGTTGACATATCTGCCACGCGATCGATCGTGTCGCGTCACCTTGGCGTTCTGCGCAATGGCGGAGCACTGCACGGGGCGATCGCTGCGCTTCTGCCGCTGGTCGAAGCCGATGGCTCGAGCGCCGATCCCGCGATTGTCGGCTTGCTGATAGCAGTATTCGCAATGCTGCGTACGGAAACGCGCGGGGCGCATGCGCGTACCGATTTTCCGTTGAAGCTCGCGGTCGCAGAGCGGCAGACGAAGACCCTTGCCGCTGCAATCGAAATTGCCCGCAACGCCACACATTCTCTTGCCCGGAGTGCCTGACATGATCCTTTCCCCCCTCCCGCGCCTCGTCATCGAGCCGATTGTGCGAACCGCACTCGGGGAGGATCTTGGCCTCGCAGGCGACATTACCTCGGCTGCGGTCATACCGGCCGATCACCACTCGTCGCTGGTGATGGTGGCGCGGCAGCCCGGCGTGATTGCCGGGCTCGACGCCGCGGAACTTGCCTTCGCGCTCGTCGATCCGGCGATCTCGCTCGCGCGCCATCTGCCGGATGGTGCAGCAGTCAAGGCCGGCGATGTGATCGCTACGGTCAGCGGCCCGTCGCGTGGATTGCTGACCGGTGAACGAACGGCGCTGAATTTTCTCGGTCATCTCTCCGGAATCGCGACGGTAACCGCTGGGCTGGTTGCCGCCGTGAGCGGTACGAAAGCGTCGATCGCCTGCTCTCGTAAAACTACGCCCGGCCTGCGCGCACTGGAAAAATATGCCGTGCGGGCCGGGGGAGGCATGAACCACCGGTTTGCGCTCTCCGATGCGGTTCTGATCAAGGACAACCACGTGGCGATCGCAGGCGGCGTAGCGGAAGCGATCCGCCTTGCCAGGGCTGGCGTCGGCCATATGGTGAAGATCGAGGTTGAGGTCGATACGCTTGATCAGCTTCGCCAGGCCATGGATATCGGTGTCGATGCCGTCCTGCTCGATAATATGACGCCGGCGCAGCTTCGCGAAGCGGTTGATATCGTCGGTGGTCGAGCGATTACCGAAGCGTCGGGCCGGATCACACTCGCGACCGCTGCTGCAATTGCCGCATCCGGCGTCGACCTGATCTCGGTCGGCTGGTGCACGCACAGCGCTCCCACTCTCGACATCGGCCTTGATGCGCCGGGCTGATTGAGGTCGTTGGTATCGATGGCTGTCTGGTCTTTGTTGCCCAGCGTCAGTCGAAACGCAGCCCGGTAGCCGGATCAAAGAGGTGTATCGCCTCGCGGTCGACGGAAAGCGCCAACGCCTGACCGCTGTCCAATGGCGTGCGGGCTGGCAGGCAGGCCATCAGCCGCTGAACACCAACGAAGGCCGTTACGACAAGTTCGGGGCCAGTAAGTTCGGCGACCTCGCAATTCGCAGCAATTGTCGTTCCGCCACCGCCAAGCCGCAGCGCTTCCGGGCGCAGCCCGAGAACCAGCTTCTGCCCGTCTTTTGGTTGCGTCGTCAGATCAGCTGGCAACGGCAGGACGATCTCCGAGCCGTCGATTTCCAGGCCGCCGCCCCTCATCGTCACGTTCAACAGGTTCATCGGCGGGGCGCCAACGAAGGTCGCGACGTAGAGCGTTGCCGGACGGTCGTAGATCTCGGCCGGTGTGCCGAGCTGTTCGATACGGCCGTCGCGCATGACGGCGATGCGGGTCGCAAGGGTCATCGCCTCGATCTGATCATGTGTGACGTAAACGACGGTCGTCCTCAGCATCTGGTGCAGACGCTTGAGTTCGGTGCGCATCTCCATGCGCAACTTGGCGTCAAGGTTCGACAACGGTTCATCGAAGAGGAATACTTGCGGCTTGCGCACCAGCGCCCGGCCGATGGCCACGCGCTGACGCTGACCGCCGGACAGCTGGCTGGGCTTGCGATCGAGTAGGCTTTCGATCTGAAGTAGCTTGGCGGCGTCGCGCACGGCCTTGTCGCGCTCGTCGGCCGGAACCTTGCGCATCTCCAGGCCGAAGCCGATGTTCCGGTGAACCGTCAGATTCGGGTAGAGCGCGTAAGACTGGAACACCATGGCGATGTCGCGATCCTTCGGATGCACGCCAAGTACCGAGCGGGTGCCGATACGCACATCGCCGCTCGTTGCCTCAGCCAAGCCCGCAATGATGTTCAACAGGGTGGACTTGCCGCAACCAGACGAGCCCAGCAGAACCAGGAATTCGCCGCTCTCAAGGGCGATGTCGATGCCTTTCAGCGTCTCGACCTCGCCGTACGTCTTGCGGATGTTCTGGATCTCGAGCGCGCTCATCGAACGGTCTCCTCGGAAGCTGTTTGTCCGCCATAGCTGCGGGGGAGGGTGGAAATGGCCCGCGACGCGACCGTGGTGCCGGCTGACAGGCAGGCAGAAACGGACTTGCCGTCGGCAAGTGCCGCGAGAAATGCGGCGTTGAAGACATCGCCTGCGCCGATCGTATCGACTACCCTAACGGAAGGAGCCGCCACCGAAACCAGCTGGCCGTCAGAGCCGATTGCAAGCGCTCCATCCGGGCCGCGCTTGACGACGACGATCGCGCCTTCGGGCATGTGCGATCGGATTTCACGGGCCGCCTCGATCGGATCTTCAAGGCCTGCGAGCATGGTCGACTCGACCTCGTTCAGAAGCGCAATCCCGCAACGCGAAAGCCAGTCCCGCGTGGCGTCGCAATTTTCGACCGTCCAGCCTTCGAGCGGCCAGCCGGTGTCGAGCGCAACGGTTACGGCGTGCTTGTCCGCCCAGTCGAAAAAGGCATCGTATTCCTGCGTTAGTTCGTCCGTGAGGAACGAGCCGCAAAGCAGCGCGTAACCGCCCGAAAGCCTTGTATCGTCCAGGACAGCGAAGACATCAGCGAGGCTGAAGCGGGGCAGATGTCCGCGCGTGGTAAAGAACGTGCGCTCGCCGTCCGGATGCGTAATGCCGACCGATAACGTCGTTCCCTCCGGTCGCACCGGCCATTTAGCAGCGCGTCCGCCGAAGGCCTCGCTCAGCCAGCGGCCGAACTGGTCGTTGCCGACATTCGCGGCGATCTCGAACTCGACCCCGAGCGCTTCCCAGGCAAGGGCGCTGTTTCCGGCGGCTCCGCCGACGCGCAACTCGTCGTGGTCGACGATGATCTCCGTTCCTGCCTTCGGCCAGGGAGCTGCAGGGCCGAGAATGAGATCGACGTTGACATTGCCGATGACAGCGAGGGGCCGCATGTTATTCGCTCCGGGTGATCTTGGTGGTGCGCACCGGCGTTCCGGCATTCTCGACACGCGCATCGGCAAAGGCGATCATCAATCGCTGCGCCGTCGGGAGCATCGAGAAGACGGCCGCTAGCCCCGTGGCTGGCTTGAAGCCTACGGTCACCGCGCCTTCAACCGGATCTTCGCCGGACGCGTCGAAGACGACCACCGGAGCGCCCGTTTCAACTGCGGAAACGGCCATTGCGGTGACAAGGCTTGTCGTATCGTCCTTGCCACGGAAGAGAATGACTCCGATTTTTGGCCCCAGCATTTCCATGGGTCCATGCCGCAGCTGACCGCCCTCCAGCGAAAAGCAGGGAAGGCGCGAAAGCTCGGTGAGACCAAGCGCCAACGCTTCGGCAACGCCCTGCAGGCGGCGCCCGGATGTCACGGCTGTGGCGACGTCTTCCAGCGAAGCCAGCGCGGCCTCGATGGCGGGCGTTTCTGGAGATGCCAGTGCGGCAAGCGCTTCCGCGGGATCCTCGCCGAGAGCGGCGAGGACGGCGAGATGGAGCGCAAAGCTGACCGTCAGGCTGCGGGTTGCCGCAAATGCCAGTTCCGTGCCGCCGGCACCGATCAGCGACGTCGCTGAACGGGCAAGGAATGATCCGCCTTCGAGCGTCAGGCCGAACGTGTCCGTCCTACCGCCGGTTTCGTTGAACCAGCGGACGACTTCCGCACTTTCGCCCGATTGGGAGGTCACGAGAACGGTGCGCCCGTCGAGCGAGAGCGGTTGTCCCAATTGCTCGGACAGCGGCAGGGCAATCGCATCGATGCCGAGTCCGCGATAAAGCGGTTCGACGGCGCGGCCGACTGCGTGTGAGCCGCCCATGCCGAGCAGCAGCAGTTTGCCGGTTTTTCTCAACGATACCGCGACTGTCTCGGCGACAGCCTTCGCGTTTTCGTAGGAAGCCAGAGCATCGTCGTGTTGGCGTGCCATCTCCCGGTCGATTGCAACGAGGCCGACGGGTCGTGTGTTTTGCTGGGTCATGATCATCCCTTGACGCCGCCGCTTGTCAGCCCCGAAATCAGGGCACGTTGCATGACGAGACCGACCAACACCGGTGGCAGGGCGGCCAGCACACCGGCGGTCGCGATCAGTCCGTAATCAGAGACACGGCCGCCGGCCAGATCGGCAATGGCGACCGTGAGTGTCTTGGCGCGCTGGTCGGAGGTGAACAGCAGCGCATAGAAAAATTCGTCCCAGGCGAGCAGAAAAGCGAACAGCGCCGAAGTGGCCATGACCGGCATGGCAAGCGGCAGCGTGATGATCCGCAAGGTCTGGAACAGGCCCGCGCCATCGATCATCGCCGCAGCTTCGATTTCCTTCGGAATCGAATCGAAACCCGATTTCATCAGCCATGTGGTGAAGGGTGCGAGGATCGTCAGGTACACCAGCGCGAGGCCGAAGACGTTGTTCAGCATGCCGAGATGCGCGAGGCCCATGTATAGCGGCACGGCGAGTGCCACCGGTGGCAGCATGTAGGTGGCAATCACCATCGACAACGACCAGCCCACCGAGGGTGTGCGCGAAACGGCCCAGCCGGCGGGGATGGCGAGCGCGATTGCCGCGATCGTCGCCATGGCCGCCACCTCGATGCTATTTCGCAGCGATGAGGTAAAGGCGGCGCCGGCGCTGTTTTCCAGCGTTGAGAGCAGGATGCCATAGCGGGAGAAGTCCGCCGACTGCGGCCACCACCGAAGCGGTTTTGCTGCAAGATCGGCAGCCGGCGAGATGCTCATGATGAAGAGCCACAGGATCGGCGCCAGGATGACGGCCGCCAGAAGCAGCGCGCAGGCATGGATGAAGGCGGTGAAGACAGGGCTTCTGCGTTCCATCAGGCGGCACTCCCGGCGGTCTTGCGGACAAGGGCGGCGTAGGCTGCGGCAAGCACCGTCACCAGCAGTGTTACGATCAGCGCAAGTGATGCGCCTGAGCCCGCCCGCTGGAAGGAGAACGCCTCCTGATAGACAAGGATCGAAAGGGTGCGCGTGCTGTTGGCCGGGCCGCCGCGCGTCATGACCCAAATGATGTCGAAGACCTTGAATGCCTCGATCGTGCGCAGTACCAGCGCGACCATCAAAGGCCCGGCGAGATAGGGCAGGATGACGAAGCGAAACCGAGAAACCGGGCCGGCACCATCGACCAGCGAGGCTGCCGTGATGTCGCGCGGGACAGCCTGCAGGGCGGCAAGGGCGATCAGGGCCACCAACGGAAAATTCTTCCAGCAATCGGCGACGATCAGCGCCGCAAGCGCGGTCCCGGGTTCGCCGAGCCAGGAACGATAGGCGTCGATAAGGCCGAGTTGAGTGAGCGCTGCATTCAGTGCACCATACTCCGGATTGTAGATCAGGCGCCAGAGCGTGGCGTTGACGACGGTCGGCAACGCCCAGGGGAGGATCATCAGGGCGCGAAGGACAGCACGGCCGTGGAAATTCTGGTTGAGAAGAAGCGCGGCCAGGACGCCGATGACCATTTCAGCTGCAACCGAAACGACCGCGAACCACGTCGTCGTGACAAGCGTACGCTGGAAGTTAGTGCCGGAAATCATCTTCACGTAGTTGTCGATGCCGACGAAATTGCCCGCTGTACCGACCAACTTGGCATCGGTGAAGGAGAGGCCGACGGTATCAATCAACGGCCATCCGATGACGGCAATCATCACCACGAGCAGCGGCAGCATCAAGAGCCACGCACGGGTTGTCATCCAGGTGCCGGACATAAGGCGCCCTCTCAAGTTCATCGGAATGGAACGGGGGACCAGGCGGCCTTGCCGGCCGCCTGGAGGCAGTATCAGAGGCCGCTGTTTTCCGCGGCGGACTTCAGCGCGTCTTCAGGCGACGACTGGCCAAGCAGCGATTCCTGGATCGCTTGCTGAAGCGCGGTCGAGAGTTCCTGGTACTTCGGCGTCGTCGGGCGCGGATACATGGCGGCGAGACCGATCTTGGCGGCGGAGATCAGTTCCTCCTGGCCCTTCGTCACCGCGGGGTCCTCGTAGGATGAGGCCCAGATCGGCAGGCTGAGTTTGGCATACTGGTTCTGTGTCGCCTGCGACGTCATGAAGGTGATGTACTTCCAGGCCTCGTCGGGATGCTTGCTGGCGGCGGTGATGCCGAGCCCCATGGAGCCGTTGACGGCCGAGGCTTCGCTCTTGCCCGCAACACCCGGGGCCGGAACGACGCCGACCTTGCCTGCGACCTTGCTGTCCTTCGGGTCGTTGGCCATGTTGTACATGTAGGTCCAGTTCAGCGCGAAGGCGGCATCACCGTTTTGGAAGACCTTGCGGACGTCTTCTTCGAGGAATTCCTTGGAATTCGGGTTGGTCAGGCCGGATTTGTAGCTGGAGACCATGTAGTTCAGCGCGTCGAGACCGCCACCGTTCTGGAAGTCCGGCTTGCCGTCCTTCAGGAAGTCGCCCTTGTAGGCGCTGACCAGCGTCGTGTAGTCGCAGATCGCGGCTTCCGCCTGCGACCAGCTCCAGGCGATCGGCGTTGCCAGCAGACCCTTGTCCTTGATGGTCTTAGCCTGCTCCGTCAATTCGTCCCAGGTCTTCGGAGGGGCTTTGATGCCGGCCTTTTCAAGGATTTCCTTGTTATAGAAGAGGTATTTGGTGTCGAGGATCCACGGCATGCCATAGGACTTGCCGTCATACTGAACGGTGGTCCACGCGCCCGGCAGGACGCCCTTCTTCATGTCGTCGTCAATTCGCGAGGAGACGTCGACAAGCACCTTGTTGGTGGCGTATTCGGCCGGCCAGATCACGTCGAACAGGACGACATCGTATCCACCGCCGGATCCCTGTGCCAGCACGGTCTTGTCGTGCAGGCCTTCATAGGGAACGAATTCGAGATTGACCTTGACGTCAGGGTTCGCCTTGGCGAAAGCCTCGGTCATGGCGCGGACGTCCGCCTCGCTGTAGGCAGCCTGCGCCATGAACAGCGCATTGATCGTCGTTTCGGCAAAGGCATGCGGTGCGAAGGATGCGCCGATCAATGCTGCGCCGAGCAGTGTCTCGTTTAGGGATTTCAACATTCCAGCCTCCAGTGTTTTTTGACATTCACGCGATTTCCGCTGGCGACAAGGCGTCGCCATCGGCTGTCGTAACGACACCCGGCTTGCCGGCTGCCATATTTCGGAGCGTCGTCGGAGCCTTTTGGCGGCCCGCTTCGTTCCCTGGAACTCTTCGGTTCCTTAATAAGTCAATTGTCTTGACTTATTTCTTCTTCAATATCTAATTGCTGTCAAGAGGGAATTCGACATGAACGAAGCGCGGCCGATAAGGGCCAAGAGCGGCACCAATCACGAAGGCACCAGCGCCCACAACCGGCGTGTGATGATTGATGCCCTCAGGGTGAATGGAGCGCTCTCCAGAGCCGACCTGGCGCGCGCATCGAAGCTCACGAAGCAGACGGTGTCGAACATCATCGATGAACTCGAACGGGACGGGCTCGTGACCGCGCAGGAGGTTGTCCGCAAGGGCAGGGGCCAGCCCTCGACGCCTTATCGGCTTGTCCCGGAAGGAGCCTTTGCAATCGGTCTCCAGATCGATCGCCACGTCACGCGGGCGATCGCCGTCGATCTGGTCGGAAATATCCTCACCCGTGCCGAAGCGAACCTGCCGCCGGATGGGCCGTCGAGCGGCGTCACGGTCATCCTCGATCTGGTTGGGACCGTCCGCCGGGAGCTGGGGGCTCTGGTGGTTCAGTCGGAGCGTCGGCTGGTCGGCCTCGGGGCGGCCATGCCGGGTCCTTTCGGCGTGGCGACCGCCGGAGACGATCCCTGGATGATGGCGGCATGGCAGCAGTTTCCATTGCTTGAAACATTGGCGGCGGGAACGGGACTGAACGTCGGCCTGCAGAATGACGCGGCCGCCTGCGCCACCGCGGAGCGCATGGTCGGCGCCGCACATGGGCTCGATCACGCAGTTTGCCTTTATCTAGGATACGGCATCGGCGCCGGCCTGATCCTGGGAGGCGAACTCTATAGCGGGGCGAACGGCAATGCCGGTGAGATCGGCATGGCGCTGCTGTCCGCCAGTGGTCACCCTACACCGCTCGAGCACCGCGCCTCGCTCGCGTCGCTGTACCAGCATCTAACGATCGATCCGGCGGATCCCTCCCTTTACGCCAAGGTCAATGATCTCGCCTCCAGGAATGATCCGAGGATACTCTCCTGGATCGAGGAAGCAGTCACGGATCTGCGCTGGAGCCTGCACCTGCTAGAGACCATATTCGATCCGCAGACTGTTATTCTTTGCGGCGGTGCGCCGGAGGCGCTGGCGAGACGCCTCGTCGAGGCGATGGAACCCCTCCTTCCGTCGATCGCGGACCGACCGAACCGATCGATTCCACGGTTCCAGCTTGGCATGACCGACCCATGGGCCGTGGCGCTGGGGGCGGCTGCCGATCCGATCAGCCGTGCATTCGACCCTCGCTTCGCCGCGATCCTCAAGGACTCGCTGTAGTCGAGGCGCTATTTGTGGATCGGATCGATCCACGGAACGTTCTCAGGCTTCTCGACCGGCTCGATGTCGAGGTTAACGACAACGGGATCCTGCCCCGAGCGGACCAGGACGCATTCCAGTGTTTCGTCGCGGCTGGCATTGATTTCCTGATGCGGCACGAAGGGCGGAACGTATATGAAATCGCCCGGTCCGGCTTCGGCGGTATATTCCAGGTGCTCGCCCCAGCGCATTCGCGCTTTGCCCTTCACCACGTAGATAATGCTTTCGAGGTCGCCATGATGGTGCGCACCGGTCTTGGCGTTGGCATGGATAGTGACTGTTCCGGCCCAGATCTTTTCGGCGCCCGCGCGGGCATTGTTGATCGCCGTGGCCCGGTTCATTCCCGGGGTCTGTGCTGTATTGGGGTCGAGTGAATTTCCGGGGATGACCTTCACGCCGTTGTCCCGCCAGTCGATGGCAGGATGCTCGTGTTGGGGATCACCGTCACCGTTGTTGTGATCGTGCGTCAATTCCGCCTCCCTTGCATGTTGCGGTGTCAGAGACCGCGCACCCCGCGGAGTTCATCGAGTTTGCCGCGAAGCCTGCGCTTCACTTCCTCATCCTGCTGTTCCATGGCAGCGAGCATTTCGCGAAGTGTTCCCCGTAGCCCGTGGATCTGGTCAATCAGGTCCATGACGAGATCGACCCCGGCTTCGTTGACACCCATATCCCGGGTCAGATCGAGTATCAGCCGGCCGCGTGCTATGTCGGCATCGTGGAATTCCCGGTTGTCGCCACGTGTTTCGGGAACGAGCCATCCCTGCTCGACCCAGACTTCGAGCACGGTCACGTCGATCTTCAGAAAACGGCGGAACTCAAGATCATCCATGGCTATTCTCCCATGTTGTTTCTCGGATCTTGCGGGTTGGCAGGACTCCAGCTCGTCATGAAATCCGTAAGCTGTTGGTCGGGCGCCTCAGGCAGGACGATCTTGAGCGTCACATAGATATCACCCGCCACGCCGTCGCGCTTCGCCACGCCCTTGCCCTTCAGACGAAGAACCTTTCCGGTGTTTGAGTTGGGTGGAAGGGTCAGGTTGACCGCGCCGGACGGCGTCGGCACCCGCACTTTGCCGCCCAGTACCGCCTCGGATAGCGAAATGGGGAGGTCGAAGCGGATATCGTCGCCGTCGCGAACGTAGAAGCGATGCGGGCGGACCCTGATCTCGACCAGCGCATCCCCGGACGGGCCACCGCCGATGCCGGGATCGCCCTTGCCCTTTAGCCGCAACGTCTGCCCGTCGCGCGTTCCGGCCGGAATTTGAAGCTCGAGCGCCGGTCCGTCAGGAAGCCGTATCTGGGTCTTTGTCCCGTTGACGGCGTCGAGGAAGTCAACCTCCATCGAAAATTGCCTGTCCTGCCCATGCGCGCGAAATTCCCCGCCGCGTGACCTGCGCGAAAAAAAGCTGGAGAACATATCGTCGCTGTCGCCGAAATCGGCAAAGCCGGAGCTGTTTTGATAAGGGTTGCCGGGGCCGGCCGCGGAGGCATAGTCGCGGTAATAGTTGCGCGGCGCCTGTTCGGCCCCTGTGATGTCGATCTCACCACGGTCGAACCGCCCGCGCTTGTCCTCGTCGCCCAGGATCTCGTAAGCGCCGGAGATTTCCTTGAAACGCTCTTCAGCCTTCTTGTCGCCCGGATTGAGGTCGGGATGAAGTTTCTTCGCCAGCTTGCGGAAGGCGCTCTGAATGTCCTTCTGCGTGGCGTCCTTTTTCACACCCAGAAGCTCGTATGGATCGCGGCTCATACATGTCTCCGGTTCAGCCGCCGGAAATCGCCGGCTTTTTGCGATTTATATAGGGTGCCATCCTTGTTGCTGCGAGAGTTGCCATCAATCGCGGCGCAGGTTGAGTTCACTGGTGATCACTCGCTCTCCGGACGTCGGGTCCTTGTCGATCGTCTGGATGCGAATTGTATTGGCGTTGACGCGCTGGATCGTCATGTTGGCGCTGCGATCACCATTGATGATCCTGGACCATCGCACAGCAAGATTGATCGCATCACCGCTGCGCTTGCCCTGGAGGCCTGAGACTCCACCGGAGGGGCCGATGTAGCTGCCGGCATATTGATTGTCGGTCGCCGTCAGCTGTGCCGAAACCTCGCGCGACACGACGATCATCCCTCGGCATGTCCCGTTCATCGAAAACACTTCGCCATTTGCCTTCGACTGAAAACTGCAATTGAGATTGATGGGCGAGGAACTCGTGCTTCGTTTCATCATTCCGCCACCGGTCCACTCGCCGGCCAGCGACTTCAGAAACGGCCCCTCGTCCGCTGCGGCAGATGTGACGGCGAGCAGCCAGGTTGCGAGCGCAGTTAGACAAAAACTCCTCATCACTTCCTCCCAGATGTCATGTCTGCCAGGAATGCGTCACCAGGCCCAAGGTTCCTGGCGAAGGCTAGTGTCATCTCGTCAACGGCGGTAGCCTCAAGTCGCAGGCGTGCTCAGGCAACGGAAAAGCTGAGATGCGTCCCTTCGCCGAGCACAATCTCCATGTCGCCTTGCGAGGTCAGTTCGATTGCCCCGCAAAGTGTACCGGTTGTAATCAGAGCGCCGCTTCTGAGCGACGTATGAGGCCGGACCTTGTCATTGGCGTAGTCCAGCAGCCACACCAGCACATCGCCCTTCGGATGCTGCGCCGGACCATCATAAATCGGCTGACCGTTCAGGGTAACACGGATGGGCGTGTTCGTGATCGTATCGATCACGCTCTTCGGCAACGTTGGACCGAGAACATAACCCCTGTTGCCGATCCGGTCCGCCAGGAAGAGCAGGAAGGACAGCGCGCCGGCTTCTTCGATGCTGCTCGCCAATAGCTCTGCACCAAGATAGGCTTCGGAAATGGCATCGGCGATTTCAGCGCGGGTATAAATGCCGTCGGTGCGCACCGGCAAATCCTTGCCTAGGCGCACCGCCACCTCCGCCTCGAACTTCATGCCCGGCTGCCAGCCAATCGTTGCTCCTGAAGACGCCTCGAAATAGGGATTGAGTGGCGCGGTAACCGGATGGCCGTCGGGCGACATCGCCACTTTCCAGGCAGCTGTCGAGATGCGCTCTTCCGCCGCCAGAAAATTCTGCGCATCCATGGCATCCCTTAGCGTGCCCGGCAAAACGAAGTCTGCGGTCGGGGCTTCCTTGCCCGCCTTCTGAAGGCCGTGAAGTCGCGCTGCGAGCGCCCGTGGATCGAAATCCTCGGTGGATGAAACTGCCATGTCGTATTTTCCTCACCTGATCCTGTCATGCCACACTACCGGCATTGGTAAATGGGGCAAGGGGCCGATAGGGAAAGACTGTCATGCCATCTCGGCATACCAGCGGCGGCGATAATCGCGCAGCCCCGGAATATCGCGGGGCACGAAATTTTGCTCGGCACCAGTCACCGGGTGGATGCCGGCCAGCAGCGCCGCTCCGGCACTCGTGCCGGTCGAGCCTGGGACGGCAATGACGTCTCGATCAATCAAGCTGGCGAGCACGGCGAGATACGTCTCGTTGATGGAAAACGGGCCTTCGACAACGACCGGTCCTTTCGCGCCGATGAGGTCCAGGCACGCTTCGCTCATCAACGCCAGATAGAGACAGGCGGCCGCATAACGTTCCTCCGCAGTCGCACCGTCGTCGTTGATCCAGCGTCGGATTTGGCCTGAAAAAGGGCCGGATCCCAGTGCAACGTTGGGCAGCAGCATCATGCCCTTTTCGATCACCGGTGCGATCGCAATGCTAGCCTTGTCCTTCGACACAGGGCCAATCTCGGCTGACAGCGTCTCGAATTCTCGCCCGCCCATGAAACGGGAGGAGGGTACGGCGCGGCCATAGGCATCGACATTCGCCAGCGTATCGCGTTTCGGGTCAAGGTGATCGAGATCGCCGCCGACGCCGAAACTGACGACCCAGGTGCCTGTCGAAATGACGGCGAAGGGTGCCTGGCGATTGACGAGATGCGGGAGCAGCGACGCGTTCGAATCGTGGATGCCGCAATAGACAGGAATCGGGGCAGCGAGACCGATCTCGTCGGCGATGGCGGACAAGACGGGACCGAGCGCGTCGAAAGCCGAGCGGATCGGCGCCATTCGGGTCCTGATATCGAGTTTGTCGACAAGGCTCGAGTATGTCGATGTCCGCGGGTTCCAGAGATCCGTGTGGCAGCCGAGCGACGTCAACTCGTTCACCGCGACGCCGGTCAGACGTGCCGCCCAGTATTGCGGATAGGTGACGATCGTAGTTACCTTCGCGAAGATCTCCGGAAACGCGACCTGCTGAAAGTGCAGTTGTGCGCCGACGTTCAGCCCCATCGATTGGGGAGGCGAATAGGTTTCCTCGAAGGGTGGGCGCAGCGCTGCATAGGCGTCGATGATCGGCTGCGGATATTCATACTCATAGTCCAGCACCGGCATGGCCAATGCTCCGGTGGCGTCAAGCAACGCGGCAGAAGCGCCATGGGTCGTAATCGAGATTGCATCAAACCCGGGCGAGGTCGCAAAGCGCTTGAACGCGCCAACCGCGAAGGCCCACAGCGCATCAGTGTCGTAGTGCGGATAAAGACCTGTTTCCACGACGGTGTTCGGCGTCTTGACGCCGGCGATTTCCGCGCCGGTCGCGCTGTCGAGCACAACGACCTTGGCATTGGTCTTGCCGATATCGAGAACGGCAACGCGGGCGAATTGTGGGTTAGCGGTCATGGCATATGAAAGACGGTGACGAGATCGCTCTGGACGGGGGAACTGTCCGGGTTGGTCGCCATGATATCGGCCATGTGCATCCACCATTTCTTCATGACGGGATGCTCGGGCAAGCTTGCGAGCGTGTTGTCGCTGGTGCGGGTCAAGACGCCGAACAGAGTATTCGTCTCGCGGTCGAGATGGATAGAATAGTCACTAGCGCCGGACTGGTGCAGCAAATCGACCAGTTCCGGCCAGATTTCGTCATGCCGCTTGCGGTACTCGGCTTCCATGCCCGGGTTGAGCATCATCTTGAAGGCGTGTTTTTCCATCGTCATTTGGAACTCATGGATTTGATGCGTCGCGCGATGATCGGGATCGCGATGGTGATGATCAGCAGCAGGCCGATGAAGATCGACATGACGATGCCGGGGACATTCAACAGGCCAAGGCCGAAGGTCACGAGGCCCATGACGAATGCAGCGATCACGACGCCACCGATCTTGCCGGAGCCGCCCAGGATCGAGACGCCGCCCAGCACGACCATGGTCACGACTTCGAGTTCCCAGCCCTGGGCAATCGAAGGACGAGTGGAACCGAGCCGAGAGGTTAGGCAGACGGCAGCCACGCCGCTCATGACACCGGTAAGCATGAACAGGATGAACTTCACACGCTCGACCGGGATGCCAGAGAAGCGGGCGGCGAAATCGTTGTTGCCGATCGTATAGACTTGGCGGCCGAAATTGGTGGCGTGCAGCAGGACCGCGAAGAGGATCGCCACGACGATGAACAGCACGAACTCGAAGGAAAAGACCCAGAACACATAACCCTGGCCGAAGAAGGCAAAATCCTCAGGATAGCCGCCATAGGCCTGGTCACCGAGCACGATGTAGGAAATGCCGCGAAACAGGCTCATCGTGCCGATGGTGACGACGATCGACGGGAGTTTCATGACGGATACAAGGAAACCGTTGAACATGCCGCAGAGCAAACCGACGCCGATACCGATGAGGACGAGGCCCGGCGCGCCGACGCCGACCTGCGCTGCCGCTCCCATGGCGGTCGAGGCGAGCGCGATGATGGCGGCGACCGACAGGTCGATCTCTCCGGATATGACCAGCAACGCCATCGCAAAGGCGATCATCGCCTTTTCCGTAAAGTTGAAGGTCGCGTCGGACAGGTTCCAGGCATCCAGGAAGTAGGGGGAGGCGAGCGAGTTGAAGATGAAGATCAGCACGGCGACGCCGAAGAGCAGGACTTCCCAGCTCGACATGATGCGCTTGAACGGCGTGCCGAGGCGATCGGGGATGACGCGCTTTTCGGCCGGGGTGGAAACGACGGTGCTCATGCTACCACCTCTGGGCTTTCAGCGGCGGCCTTGTCGCGCAGGATGATGCGACCGCGATTGCGCTCGCGCCTTGCATTGAAGACAACCGCGAGAATGATAACGGTACCGGAGATCGCCATCTGCGTGAACGGCGAGATGCCGATGACGGGAAGGGCGTTCTTGATGACACCAAGGAAGAGAGCGCCGAGCACCGTACCGATGACGGAGCCAACACCGCCGGCGATCGAGATGCCACCAATGACACAGGCTGCAACGCTATCGAGCTCGAAGCCGTTGGCAATATCGACATAGGCTACCGCGTAGCGCGAGACCCAAAGATAGCTTGCCAGACCGGCGAGTGCGCCCGACAGCACGAAGGCGAGGAATTTGGTCCAGCCTACATCGATGCCGGCATAGACGGCAGCGGTCGGATTGCCGCCGGCAGCATAGGTGGAGCGGCCGAACTGGGTGTATTTCAGCAGCACATAGATGAGAGCGACGATGATGATGGCGGCCCAGCTCAGGATCGGCATGCCGAGAACGACGGTGCGCGGGACATTCAGGAACGTCGGCGTCATCTGGTGTGCATTCACCCATTCGCCGCCTGAAAGCACGAAGGCCATGCCGCGATAGATGGTGAGGGTGCCGAGGGTCACGACGATAGGCGGGATTTCGAGCGCCCAAACAAGGAAGCCATTGATAGCGCCGAGAAAGGCACCGATCAGGATTGCAGCGAGGATCAGGACGACGAGTGGCAGATCGGGATAGGTCGCGTTCATCATCGCGATGGCCATGCCCGTGAAGGCAAGGTTTGCGGCGACCGACAGGTCGATCGATTTCGTCAGGATCACCGTCATCTGCGCCAGCGCCAGAATGATCAGGATCGACGTGTCGTTGAAGATGCCGGCAAGGTTTCCGGGCGTCGCGAAGCCCTGGGCACGCGTCGAGAAGACGGCAATCATCACCACGATGATGATGAAAAGCAGCGTTTCGCGTTTTTTCAGGAGTCTGGACATGCAGATAACCTCAAGCGTTACCGGTGGCAGCGCGCACCAGCGTTTCCGGCGTCAGGTGCCAGCGGTCGAAGAGGCCGGCTGACAGGCCCTCCTTCATCACGAGAACACGGTCGGACATTCCGATGATCTCGGGCAGCTCCGACGAGATCATGATGATCGAAAGACCCTCGGCGGCGAGCTCGCTGATGAAGCCATGCACGGCCGCCTTCGAGCCGATGTCGATGCCCTTGGTCGGCTCG
Organism: Rhizobium sp. Root1220; assembly: GCF_001426265.1. Classification (GTDB taxonomy): domain Bacteria; phylum Pseudomonadota; class Alphaproteobacteria; order Rhizobiales; family Rhizobiaceae; genus Rhizobium. Next base: position 179,450 of record NZ_LMDG01000035.1, on the reverse strand, counting down.
TCGAGGATGATGACTTTGGGCAGGGTTGCCAGCCACTTGCCGATCACGACCTTCTGCTGGTTGCCGCCGGAGAGCGTCCCGACTGGCACCGAGAGTGCGGCGGCGCGAAGGTCGAGGCGCTCGGCGTATTTGCGGGCGAGTGCGAATTCGTTGGCGGCTTTCAGGAAGCCCTTGCGCGAGGTGCGGCCGAGCGACGGCAGCGTCATGTTCTGGTAGATCGGCATCGGCAGCGCCAGGCCATGGCGGCCACGCTCTTCCGGCACGTAGACGATGCCGGCGCGGATCGCATCCTGCGGCGAGTTGACGGTGATCTCCTTGCCGTCGAGCGTCAGCTTGCCGGAGAGTGGCTTGGTTATGCCGAAAAGAGACTGGCAGAGTTCTGACCGGCCGGCACCGATCAGGCCGTAAATGCCCAGGATTTCGCCCTTGCGCAGACTGAGCGAAATATCCCGGAATTCCGTCTGGTGACAATATTTCTCGACCTGCAGGACCGGTGCTCCGATCTCAACGTCGATCTTCGGAAACGCATTTTCGACGTCCCGGCCGACCATCAGCCTGACGATTTCGTCCTGCGGCGTTTCCTTGAGATCGCCGTGACCGACGGCGCGGCCATCGCGGAAGACCGCAAAATTGTCGGCGATTTCGTAGAGCTCGTCGAACTTGTGACTGATGAAGAGAATGGCCTTGCCCTGCGCTTTCAGGCCTTCGACGATACGGAAAAGATCGTCGATTTCCTTGCGCGAGAGCGCTGCGGTCGGCTCGTCCATAATGACGATTCGAGCCTCGATCGATAGTGCGCGCGAGATCGCCACCAGATGGCGCTGCGCGATCGAGAGGTCCTTCAGGCGGATCGTCGGGTCGATGTTGCTTTCAAGCGAGGTCAACAGCGCCTTGGCGCGGCTGTTCATCTGCTTCCAGTCGATGGTGCGGAATCTTGTGCGCGGCGCATGGCCGAGAAAGATGTTTTCGGCCACCGTCAGCTCGTCGAACAGCACGGTTTCCTGATGAATGGCCGTGACACCTGCGTCGATGGCGGCCTGTGCATTGGCGAAGGTCGTCGGCTTGCCGTCGACAATGATTTCGCCTTCGTTCGGCCGATAGATGCCTGTCAGGATCTTGACCAATGTCGATTTGCCGGCGCCGTTCTCGCCGATGAGCGCGGTGACCTTGCCGGGATAGAGCGCGATGCTGACGTTATCGAGAGCCTTCACGCCGGGGAAGATCTGCGAAATGCCGCGCATTTCCAGAATTGCGGGGGCATTACCCGCCTTTGTGCCCGCGACGGGTTGTTGAAGGGCAGTGTTCATCAGCGTTTACCAGTGTTCAATGGGAAAGTCCCGGCGGCGCGAACCGCCGGGTTTTGCTGGGATGGACGAGGCCTTAGAAGACCTTCGAGAACTGGTCGATGTTCGAAGCATTGTAGACGAACGGATCGGACATGGCGGCTTCGCCCTTGTCGTCGATCTTGATCTTGCCCATACGGCCTGCTTCGATCTCCGTGCCGGGCTCGCCGGTCGCGTCACCCTTGACCAGGTGGTAGGCGATCTGGGTTGCCGAATAACCGAGGTCGATCGGGTTCCAGATGGCGAATTCCTTCGTCGCACCGGACTTGATCGCGCCAGCCATTTCGGACGGCAGGCCCAGGCCGGTCACGTAGACCTTGCCGACGAGGCCCTTGTCTTCAACGACCTTGGAAGCGGCCAGAACGCCGACCGTCGTCGGAGCGACGATGACCTTGACGTTCGGGTTCGACTTCAGCAGACCTTCGGCTTCGCGGTAGGACTTGTCGGACAGGTCATCGCCGTAAACAGTAGTGACGAGGTTCAGACCGTCGAAATCCTTGAGCTGCTTCTTCATCTGGTCGATCCAGATGTTCTGGTTCGTCGAGGTGGTGGTTGCGGACAGGATGGCGAAGTCGCCCTTGCCACCTTCGAGATGATCCTTGGCGAGCGTCAGGCACATCTTGCCGATAAGCTCGTTGGACGAAGGGTTGAGCTGCAGGATGCGGCCGTCCTTTGCGACGCCGGAATCCCAGGAGATGACCTTGATGCCGCGCTGCTTGGCCTTCTTCAGGGCCGGAATGACAGCGTCCGGATCGTTGGCGGAGATGGCGATGGCATCAACGCCCTGGGCAATCAGCGAGTTGATGACTTCGATCTGACCTTCGGCTGTGGTCGAGGTCGGGCCGGTGTAGATCACCTCTACGCCACCGAGTTCCTTGGCTGCTTCCTGAGCGCCCTTGTTGGCGGCTTCAAAGAAGCCGTTGCCGAGAGACTTCACCACCAGTCCGATCTTGATGTCCTTGGCGCTTGCGGCGCCTGCCATCAAGGCCACGGCGAACGCGACGCTGACGGCGAGTGTCTTTGCGAGTTTCATTCTTTCATCCTCCCACGTTGATAAGACTTGACTACATCCTGACGGCGCCACTCAAGCAACCGACGAGGAATCCTCCTTCGCTTGCGAGACCATGCTCGCAATGACGAGCTTGACGCCCGCATCTTCGATCATCCGGACGGAGTCCTCGGGGACTCCGTCGTCGGTGATAATTGTCGAAACGCGGTCGAGCGGGCAAAGGATAAGGCTCGACCGGCGGTGAAACTTGCTGGAATCGACCATGACGATGAGTTCGTCGGCCTGATGCATCAGCTTCTGTTCGCTCTGAATGATCTGCGCGTCGGCTTCCATGATGCCGAGCGGACCGACTCCCTGCGCGCCGATGAAGAAGCGGCGAGCATAGAAATTACGGATCGCGTCGTTGTCGAACGGCGACAGGATAAGGCTCTGTTCGCGGTAGATCACGCCACCGGGCACTGTCACCGTGTTTTTCGAGTGCTTGACCAGATGCTCGGCGATCGCGAACGAGTTGGTCATCACCTGCATGCGATGTGCGGCCATGAAATGCACCATCTGGAACGTGGTCGTCCCGCCATTGATGATGATCGCATCGCCGGGATCGCAAAGATCTACGGCTGCTCGCGCGATTGAGCGTTTTTTATCGATGTTGACCGATTCGGAAACCCGAAACGGTCGTCCGGCGAGATTGCCAAGCTGCGGCGGATGCACGGCTTCTGCGCCGCCACGCACGCGCCGGATCTTTCCCTGCACGTGGAGGGCCGCGATGTCACGCCGGATCGTCGCCTCGGAAGCCTCGGTCAATTCGGAAATATCCTGAATCGTAACAACCGACTTTTCCTGAACGGCGCTCAATATGATGCGATGGCGTTCGCGTTCGTGCATGGGTTCCTCCTAGCTTGCTTATTTCGCAGTTGTGACAAAGTGTCAATCAAAAACGATCAAGAAATTTCATATTGCGCTGCACAATAATCGAATTTGATCGTTTTCGATTGACAATGCCCATTTTGATGAGCGATACCGTCACCGCAAAGGAGCGCTGAGTTTGTTCGCGCTTCAAAGAAATTGACATGGGAGGATGACATGGCGGCAACTGTCCGGCTTCTTGACAATCGTTGGGACGATTCGTATGCGACAGGCCTCGATGAGCCTGGAAAGCTGCTCTATCGCTCGAATCTGCTGGGCGCCGACAAGCGCATCACCAACTACGGTGGCGGCAACACCTCGGCCAAGGTCATGGAAACCGATCCGCTGACCGGCGAAAAGGTCAAGGTTCTCTGGGTGAAGGGCTCTGGCGGCGACGTCGGCACGATCAAGCTCGACGGCTTCGCGACACTCTACCAGGACAAGCTCGATTCGCTGAAGGGCATCTACAAGGGTGTCGAGGACGAAGACCGCATGGTCGGCTTCCTGCCGCATTGCACCTACAACCTGAACAGCCGCGCCGCCTCGATCGACACGCCGCTACATGGTTTCGTGCCTTTCACGCATGTCGACCACATGCATCCGGACGCGATCATCGCGATTGCCGCGTCGAAGAACTCCAGGGAACTGACGCAGAAAATCTTCGGCGCCGATATCGGCTGGCTGCCGTGGCGTCGCCCGGGCTTCCAGCTCGGTTTGGACCTCGAAGCCTTCGTCAAGGCAAACCCGAATTCCAAGGGCGTCGTGCTTGAAAGCCACGGCCTCTTCACCTGGGCGAACGATGCCAAGGTTTGCTACGAGCTGACGCTCGACATCATCAACAAGGCGATCGTCTGGTTTGCCGAGAAGACCGAAGGCAAGACGATCTTCGGCGGCGCCGTCACCCAGAGCCTGCCGGTGGAAGAACGCCGCGCCATTGCCGCCCGCCTAATGCCTGAGATCCGCGGCCGCATCGGCAAGGCAGAACGCAAGCTCGGCCACTTCGACGATCAGGACGCCGTGCTGGAATTCGTCAACTCGAAGAACCTGCAGCCGCTTGGCGCGCTCGGCACCAGCTGCCCAGATCACTTCCTGCGCACCAAGATTCGCCCGCTGATCGTCGATTTCGATCCGGCCAAGCCGGATGTGGACGCGATCGTTGCCGGTCTCGACAAGGCGCTCGAAGACTACCGCGCCGACTACGCCCGCTACTACAACGATTGCAAGCATGCCAATTCGCCCGCCATGCGTGACGCGAACCCGGTCATCTTCCTCGTCCCAGGCGTCGGCATGGTGTCGTTTGCCCGCGACAAGGCCACCGCCCGAATAGCCAGCGAATTCTACGTCAACGCCATCAACGTCATGCGCGGCGCCTCGACGGTCTCCGAATATCAGGGCCTGCCGGAACAGGAAGCCTTCGACATCGAGTACTGGCTGCTTGAAGAGGCTAAGCTGCAGCGCATGCCGAAACCGAAGAGCCTCGCCGGCAAGGTCGCTTTCGTTACCGGCGGCGCCGGCGGTATCGGTCGCGCGACGGCTGCCCGCCTGATCGGCGAAGGAGCTTGCGTGGTTCTGGCCGATATCGACCAGGAAGCACTCGATGGCACCCAAGCCGATTTCGCGAAGCAGTTCGGCGGCGATGCGGTGCGCAGCGTCAAGCTCGATGTCACCAAGGAAGACGGAGTGATCTCGTCCTTCGCGCAGGCCTGCGTCGAATTCGGCGGCGTCGATATTCTGGTGTCGAACGCTGGTATCGCTTCGTCGGCACCGATCGAGACCACCGAGCTTGCGATGTGGAACAAGAACATCGACATTCTCGCGACCGGCTACTTCCTCGTCTCGCGCGAAGCCTTCCGCCTGTTCCGCAAGCAGGATCTCGGCGGTAACGTCGTGTTCGTCGCCTCCAAGAACGGCCTAGCCTCCTCGCCGAACGCAGCTGCCTATTGCACCGCCAAGGCGGCCGAGATCCATCTCGCCCGTTGCCTGGCGCTTGAAGGCGCAGAGGCCGGCATCCGCGTCAACACCGTCAACCCGGATGCGGTCCTGCGTGGCTCGAAGATCTGGAACGGCGAATGGCGCGAACAGCGTGCGGCGTCCTCGAAGATCGAAATCACCGATCTGGAGGAGCACTACCGCAAGCGCTCGATGCTGAAGCTCAACGTCTTCCCAGAAGACATTGCCGAAGCGATCTACTTCTTGGCTTCGGATGTGTCCGCCAAGTCCACCGGCAACATCATCAACGTCGATGCCGGCAACGCACAGAGTTTCCCGCGCTGATCCCTACTTCCGGAGGATCACCCATATTGCGTGGATGATCCCCGGGACGTAGCCACACAGCGTCAGCAGAATATTCAGCCAAAACTGCAGGCCGATACCGACCTGCAGGAATACGCCGACAGGTGGCAGGATGATCGCGACAAGAATGCGTACGATGTCCAAGGTTGCCTCGTTCATGATTTCAGTATTTCACGCATCGAAACGCGGACAGGAGCCGTTGGTTCAATGCGGCAAGGGAGGAATTGATGACAGATAGCCGAATTGCGCAGGATCTGATCGCGCAGGAAAACGACAAGCGCTCAGCTGCGCTCAAATCCGATTACGAGGCGCTCGGCGCCAATCTCTCCCGCCGCGGCGTCGATATAGAAACCATCACTCGGCGCGTGTCGGAGTTCTTCGTTGCCGTTCCCTCATGGGGCGTCGGCACCGGTGGCACCCGGTTTGCCCGCTTCCCCGGCACCGGCGAACCGCGTGGCATCTTCGACAAGCTGGACGACTGCTCCGTCATCAACGAGCTGACGCGGGCAACGCCGAATGTCTCGCTCCACATTCCATGGGACAAGACGGATGCGAAGGAACTCAAGGCAAAGGGCGATCAGCTCGGCCTCGGCTTCGACGCGATGAACTCCAACACTTTCTCGGATGCGCCCGGCCAGAAGCATTCCTACAAATACGGTTCGCTCAGCCACACGGACGCGGCAACGCGGGCGCAGGCTGTCGAGCACAATCTGGAATGCATCGAGATCGGCAAGGCGATCGGCTCGAAGGCGCTCACAGTCTGGGTCGGTGACGGCTCCAACTTCCCCGGCCAGAGCAATTTCACCCGCGCCTTCGAACGCTACCTCGCCTCCATGGCCGACATCTACAAGGCGCTGCCGGACGACTGGAAGTTGTTTTCCGAGCACAAGATGTACGAGCCGGCCTTTTATTCGACCGTCGTGCAGGACTGGGGCACCAACTACATGATCGCCCAGACGCTTGGCCCGAAGGCGCATTGCCTCGTCGATCTCGGCCACCATGCGCCGAATACCAATATCGAGATGATTGTTGCCCGGCTGATCCAGTTCGGCAAGCTCGGCGGCTTCCACTTCAACGATTCGAAATACGGCGACGACGATCTGGATGCCGGCTCGATCGACCCCTATCGCCTGTTCCTGGTCTTCAACGAGCTGGTGGAAGCAGAACAGCGCGGTGTCAACGACTTCAATCCGGCCCACATGATCGACCAGTCGCACAACGTGACCGACCCGATTGAAAGCCTGATCAACAGCGCCAACGAAATCCGCCGTGCCTACGCACAGGCGCTCATCGTCGATCGCAAGGCGCTGGCCGGTTACCAGGACCAGAATGACGCCATGATGGCGAGCGAAGCGCTGAAGCGCGCCTACCGCGCCGACGTCGAACCGATCCTGGCGGAAGCCCGCCGGCGTGCCGGTGGTGCGATCGATCCGATCGCGACATACCGTGCCAGCGGTTACCGCAAGAAGGTTGCGACTGAGCGTCCCGCGTCCGTGGGCGGAAGCGGTGGCATCGTCTAAGCCTCCCAAGGCGACTTGGCCGGGCCGCTGCCAAGCGCGCAGCGGCCCGATTGCGTTTCAGGGTCTCCATTCGCCGGCGATCTGCCGGGTTGCGATATTCAGCCTGTTCCAGACATTGATATTGGCAATGGCGATGACGAGGGCGGCAAGGCTCTTGCCGTCGAAATGCCGCGTGGCTTCGTCCCAGATTTCGTCCGGGACCGGATCGGCACGATCGTTGACACGGGTTACTGCTTCGGTCAGCGCAAGGGCTGCCCGTTCGGCGTCGTTGAAATAGGGCGTATCGCGCCAAGCGCTGACGGCAAAGAGCCGCTCGTCGGTTTCGCCCGCTTTCCTGGCAATACGCGGGTGGCCGTCGATGCAGACGCTGCAGCCGTTGATCTGGCTGGCCCGCAGGTTAACCAGTTCGAGCAGGATCGGCGAGAGGCCTGTTTTGGCCGGCACCGAGGCGAGCGCGATCAGCGCCTGCATTGCTTCCGGAAGAACGACTGCCGGATTTCCCATTCTTGCTTGCATCATGTGTCTCCTTGAGGTGTTTTCCACAATTGACGCCGCCGGCGGTGCACTGTCACACAGTCCCGGTTTCGTTCGTCATGGTGTTGACGGAAGAGCATGGAGGAATGTGACGGATGGACGAGAGAAACTGGCTGGCGGCGGAATTCGAGGCGAACAGGGGGCATCTCAGAGGGGTCGCCTACCGCATGCTGGGATCGCGTGCCGAGGCGGATGATGCCGTGCAAGAGGCGTGGTTGCGGCTGGGGCGCTCCGAAGCCGATGCAATCGGCAATATTGGCGGCTGGTTGACGACGGTTGTCGCTCGGATTTGCCTGGACGTGCTGCGATCAAGAAAGTCGCGGCGCGAAGACCCGCTCGATCTACCGGTGCACGGCGGCATTGCCGATACTGCGACGACTGCCGATCCGGAGCGCGAACTGGTCTTTGCCGATACGGTCGGTGTCGCTCTGCTCGTCGTGCTTCAACAACTCGCGCCCGCGGAGCGTGTCGCCTTCGTGCTGCACGACATGTTTGATCTGCCCTTCGATGACATCGCACCGATCATCCAACGATCGTCGGCGGCGACACGGCAGCTCGCCAGCCGGGCGCGTCGCCGCGTGCAGGGCAAAGGCGAGGCGCCGGAGGCTGACGCCACGCGCAAGCGCAAGCTCGCAAGCGCCTTCCTTGCGGCGTCGCGCACCGGAGATCTCAGGGCGCTGCTTGCCGTCCTCGATCCGCAGGTCGTCTTTACTCCGGATGCGACGGCGATCAGCCTCGGCGCGGTTGGCGAGCTTCGCGGTGCGGAGGCAGTTGCCGAAACATTCAAGGGCAGGGCGCAGGGGGCTCGACCGGCGCTGGTCGACGGCGAGATCTGCTTCGTCGTCGCTATCCGAGGAGAACTACGCGTCGTACTGATGCTTGCCTTTGACGGTGACAGGATCTCCGCCATCGATGCCATCGCCGATCCGGATCGCCTGAACAAGCTGCAATACACGCTGCTGGAAAAATGATAGCGGAGCGGCTGGAGCTCAAGCAGAAAGGGCCGCCGCTTCGTCAGCGACGGCTCTTGCAGGGGCAGGGAAAAGCCCGAAACTCAGCAGTAGCTGCAGGTCGCAGCAGGATTGGTGGAAATCGCGTTCAAGAACTTGCTCACAGGAGAAGCGCGATGTTCGCGTTTGCCGGCTGCCGTCTCGAGGAGTTGCTTGAAGTCGTCAAGCTTCACGCCGTCGGCGCGCATCACCATGGCGATCAGGGGGTCACGGAGGGCTTCGGCTATCGTCAGGTCGTCTCTGGTCTTTCTCATGGTACATCCTCCTTTCGTGGGCGGTCGCCCGTGTTCCACTCCTGCAGCAAGGCTCCTCGGCGTTGACTTTCGCAAGAAGTGGTGTTACCGGTAAGTAACAACGCATTTGTTACCGATCGGTCACATGGATGTCAAGGACCTTGTCCTCAAAAAAATCAGAAACTTCGAGCGTATTCCTTCCGGCGAACACAGACCAAAAGATCCCCCCGCGGGAGCGTATCGTCTCGACCGCCGCCGACCTCTTTCGGGAGCACGGCATTCGCGGGATTGGCGTGGATGCCATCGCCGATGCGGCGCTAACCAACAAGATGACCCTTTACCGGCACTTCGGCTCGAAGGACGAATTGGTCTGCGAGACCTTGCGCCGAGCGTCGGAAAAGGCCGAGACGATCTGGCGTGATCTGGATGCGGCCCATCCGGGGGCGCCGCGCGAGCAGCTGCTAGCGTGGGTCGAAGCCCGCACGCAAAGCCTCTGCGGACAACATGTCGGATGCGACCTGGCCAATGCCGCGATCGAGCTGAAAGGCGAGGGGCATCCCGCCTATGGCGTCATCGAGCGTCACAAAGCCGAGCAGCGTGACAGGCTTGAGGCGCTCTGTCTTGCAGCCGGCGCGCGCGAACCCCAACTTCTTGCCGATACTCTGACGCTCCTTCTCGAAGGCGCTCGCGTCACCCGGCAAGCGATGGGCAACGACAGCTGCTGCAGCCATTTTTCCAACGCCTGCAGCGCGGCCATTGCAGCCTTTGCCTAAAGCGCTTCATCGCCTTTGCGGGAACCTTCCGTCATTGCGTCCGTTTTCCACCTGACGTGGAAAGGAAGTGGGAAGATGAATTACATTTATCTTCATCGCCTGTATGCCAGACGAGCCGAGCTTGAGGCCAAGCTGGAGCTTTACGACGCGCGTGATTGCTTTGGCGACGACGATGTCAATGACGGTACGGACCGCGATCTCCGTCAGCGGATCAATGAGATTTCAGCTGAAATTGATGTTCTGGAACACACCGCCGGCTAGTTGGCGGCATCGAGCAACTCGATCGTGCGGCCATCGAAATTTCCCTGATAGAAGTGATCGATGATTGCGTGAAAAGGTGACCCGTGATCACTAACGGCTGCAAAGAGGGTCATTGACGACTGCAGCTTGAGATCGTCAGGCGAGCCGAATATGTCGTGTGCAGAGCGATCCTTGACTGCAAGTACGGCTTCGGCACATCGCAGAAGACGGCTACCCAGAATGGCGTCGGCGAGATAGGCAGATGCTTCCTCTGCGGACCGGATGGCGTATTTTTCCGCCATGAGCGATGATCCCAGGCCAGCAATTTGAGGAAAGACGAACCACATCCAGTGCGATCGTTTGCGCCCGAGCTGCAGTTCCGCCAGCGCTTTGTCATAGGTGCCGCCTTGGGCATCTATGAAACGCATGAGATTATAGTCAATGTCAGCAGGCATAGTGCACCTCCTCACCGATAGTTAAATCGGCAAAGAAGTCTGTCCATGCCCGAGACGCGCGGTGGCTATCAGCAGGTTTTGTCGGCATAGGGGCTATGTTCGCGGCAGTAGTCGACCGACGGAAGTGAATCCGAGATGGATCCCACCGTCGCAGTGTCGACGCCCGAAGCGATCGAGCCCGTCATATGCGCCGTGAAACCGGCAATGCCCAGTAAAACCAGCGCGCCGAGAACGATCACGCGCTCGGAGATAGAGGGTCTATGAGCACTCACGTGCTCGGCGTATTCACGTTCGCCCATGCCGTCCAATTCGTCATCCGTTGCATGATGGTGCACCACGTCGCCGCGCGGAGCGGTCCAAGTGTCATCTGTTGTCATCTTGTGTACTCCTACAATGCAGCTCTCACCGACGAACGCACAATTCCCTACGCCGGCAATATCGAGCATGCCGCGTGCATGTGTGCTCGCGCGTGTCCAAGTTGAAGCCCGGATACGCAAACTCAGTGTTCATAAAATTGAGACAATCTGTCCGTGCATGCTTTAAGGGCTTGGCTCTTCGGCGAAATTGGGCTTAGCTCGCACGGCAGCCAGATCGCGGATACCCCATGACAAAATCATTTGGCGCGATGTCCGTCGCGCAGCTTTCCATTCTCATTCAATCAGCGACGGTCGATCCGGTCGACGTGACGGAGGCGGTTCTCCAGGGGATCGAGAGTTATCCCGATCAGGCGATCTTTACTGTCCTCCTCGGCCAAAGGGCAAGGGAAGAGGCGAAGGCGTCGTCGAAACGGCTGAGAGAGGGACGTTCGCGCGGGATGCTGGACGGTATCCCGATCGCCTGGAAAGACTTGTTCGACATTCAAGGACGGGCAACGACGGCCGGCTCCAGAATTCTTGCCGAAGGACATGTGGCGCAAACCGATGCGACTGTCGTCACCGCCTTGCAGCAGGCTGGGATGGTCTCGATCGGCTGTACGAACATGAGCGAGTTCGCCTTCTCCGGACTAGGCATCAATCCGCATTACGGCACCCCACGCAATCCGCGGGGCGCCGACGTTGCGCGCGTTCCTGGTGGCTCGTCGTCGGGTGCGGGCGTCGCCGTCGCGGCCGGCCTTGTCCCGGCGGCGATAGGGACCGATACGGGTGGCTCCGTGCGCATCCCGGCCGCCTTCAATGGTATCGTGGGCTACAAGGCGACGCGCGGTCGGTATCCGATGGACGGCGTCTTTCCTTTGGCCAAGAGCCTGGATTCGCTTGGCCCGCTTTGCCGGACCGTGCAGGACGCCGTCTGGATCGATGCGGCGATGCGCGGGCTGACAGCGCCCGCCGTCAAGCATCTACCGATCAAAGGTCTCGAAGTCGTGATCCCCGACAATGTCGTCTTCGACGGGGCTGAGGCAGGTGTCGTTGCCGCATTCGAGACCTCGGTCGAGTGGCTGGCTGCTGCCGGCGCCTCGATCAGCCGGATCAAGATCCCGGCGTTCGACGAGATTCTGGCGTTGATGGCGAGATACGGTGCCATGGTTACGGCCGAAGCTTTCGCGCTTCACCGCGAGCGACTGGCTGGGGTTGCCGCTGCCGAGATGGACCGTCGTGTTGTGATGCGGACTCGTCTCGGCGAGCGAACGACACTCGCTGACTATCTCGCCATTCTTGAAGCGCGCGAACAAATGATCGCCGACGTCGAGCGCCTTGTCGGCGACAGCTTCATTGCGTTCCCGTCCGTGGCCCACGTGGCGCCGCCACTTTCGCCGCTCGAAGACAGTGACGACATTTTCGTCGAAACCAACGGCAAGACGCTGCGCAACACCATGCTCGGCAACTTCCTCGATTGGTGCGGTGTGTCGATCCCCTGCGGCACTGGCGATGCGGATATGCCGGTCGGCCTTTTGCTGTCCGCTCGAGCCAATCGCGACGAGTCGTTGTTGGGTGTCGCTCTGTCGGCTGAGGCGGTGATCCGCGGAGATTTTGTTTGAGGCTGTCGGACATTGCCGTCCGGCCGGCCAGAAGGAGGAGATATTGGCAGAAGACTTGGAGAACGGGCGCTTTGCGGTCTCGACATGGTCGTTGCACAGGCTCTTGGGGCCGACCTATCCCTACAGCCCGGATCCCGACAAGAGTGCCGCGCGCAAGGAGCCTTACGGTCCGGGCCGTGCTGCCCTTATCGAAATTCCGGGGCAGCTTGCCGGACAGGATATCGGTCGGCTTGAGATTTGCTCCTTCCATCTGCCGAGCCTTGACCGGGCTTATCTTGGTGAACTGAGGGCTGCGCTGGATGACGCCGGCATTCTGCTTCAGACGCTGCTGGTCGAGGACGGAGATCCGAGCGATCCGAGGACTGCGGAACGGGATATCGGCTGGATCGCCGGATGGGTGGAGATCGCCTCGAGCCTCGGTGCCCGCAACATGCGCGTTATTGCCGGCAAGCAGCCGCCGAGCGAGGCGAACCTGATGCGCGCGGCGGGGCATCTGTCCTGGTTGGCTGCGCAGGCAGAGGGCAGCGGCGTGCGCATCGTCAGCGAAAACTGGTTCGACCTGCTGCCGTCACCGAAGGAAACGAACTGGCTCCTCGACCAGCTTGAAGGCAAGGTCGGCCTCAATGGCGACCTTGGAAACTGGGCGGCTCCGGAAAAGTACGCCGGTCTGGCCGATATCATGCGCCGTGCGGAAATCTGCCATGCCAAGGCAGACTACAATCGGGCAGGCCTCGATGCCGCCGACTATGGCAGGTCGCTGGAGGCCTGCCGGCTGGCAGGTTACGAGGGGCCCTTCACACTAATCTACGATTCGCCCTTCTTCGTCGACGAATGGGATGGCATCCTGCTGCAGAGGGCCTTTATCGAAGAGCTCTATCAGGGCAAGCAGCGCGCCATAGGATGAACTGCATAGGGAGGATAATATGAGCGTTGCAACGGCGATTGAGGGCTTTGCGAAGCGGATCAGAAGTGGTGAGGGGGGCGGGATGATCTCCGCCTGGATCGGCATTCCAGATCCGCTGTTCGTCAATCATCTGGCACAGGAAGCCTTCGATGCGGTCGTGCTGGATATGCAGCACGGCGTATGGGACATGGCGGCGGCGGCAAACGGCATCGGCCAGGGGAGGCTGGCCGGAAAGCCGGTGCTGGCGCGCATTCCGGTCGGAGAGTTTTCCTTGGCATCGAGACTACTCGACGCCGGTGCCTCGGGCATCATCGCGCCGATGATCAACTCTGTCGCGGACGCCGAGGGTTTCGCCAGGGCAACGAAGTATCCGCCGGATGGGGAGCGAAGCTGGGGACCGACACTGGCGATCAATCACACAGGGCTTTCCGCGGCGGATTATCTTGCGACCGCGAACGAGCAGACCGTGGCGATCGCGATGATCGAAACGCGCGCCGCGCTTGATGCCGCCGATGAAATTCTGCGCGTCAAGGGCATCGACGGCATCTTCATCGGTCCATCCGATCTTTCAATCGCGCTTTCGAATGGCGCGAGATTGGCACCCGATACCGCGGAAATCGATGGCGTGCTGAAGCACCTCGTGGCCCGCTGCCGCGCCCATGGAAAGTTCGCGTGCGTCTTCGGCAGCAATGGCGAACGCGCCGGCGAATTGCTGAAGATGGGGTTCGACTTCGTCATCGCGGGTGCCGATACCCAGCAATTGCGCCTGGGCGCGGCCAGCGCAATCTCTGCTGCCCGAAAGGGTCAGGCTTCGTGAGGCTATTTGACGGCGAGCCAGATAACGTGACGCGCGCCGCCACGTTTTCCGTTGGCGCGGGTGTTGATAACCTCGACCGCAAAGCCGCTGTCGCGAAGCCTCCGGGTAAAGCCGGTATCCGGCCCGGACGACCAGATGGCAAGCACCCCGCGCGGCCGCAGTGCGTCCCGGGCGGCGCGTAGGCCGGGTAGGTCATAGAGCCGGTCGTTGGATTGGCGCGTCAGGCCGTCGGGGCCGTTGTCGACATCCAGAAGGATCGCGTCGAACGTGGCCTTGCTCGACCGGATCAGTTCGCTGACATCGCCGTGGTGAACGACAACGCGTGAATCCTCGAGGCAACCGTTGAACACCGACGACATCGGCCCGCGTGCCCAGTCGACTACCTCCGGAACCAGTTCGGCAACCGTCACAGTGGCGTCCGGTGGAAGGACGCCGAGGGCGGCACGAAGAGTAAAGCCCATGCCAAGGCCGCCGATCAGCATGTGCGGACCGGCGCGATCCTTGATACGCTCATGGGAAAGGGTCGCAAGCGCTTCCTCCGAACCGCTAAGCCGGCTGTTCATCAGTTCGTTCGCACCGAGCATGATCGAGAACTCGCTACCTCGTTGCTTCAGACGCAGTTCACCGCCTCCTCCGGGAATGGTGGCGGAATCGAGCTGGATCCAAGGGAGCATGTCTGTCGTGCCTCGCGTTGCGCGGCTCCCGTAGCACAGAAACACTCGGCCGCGAACCTTGCGGCAGCGCCGTGGGTCGGCTTTTCGAAAGGCGTCGGATCTGTTGTACAAGCACGCCTGACTGATGGATGCACTGCCGTTGCTGTCTTGCGCGCCCTGCGGCGCTTATGAGCTGTTTCCACAGAGGCGGCGGATTTCTTGCGGCCTTGTCACATCCCCGCCAGCGAGTATTATCGTATCTGCACGAACTAATAATTGAATTTCGCTAGCGGCTAAGACACACTTGTTCGGGTGCGGTACCCGTTAGCCGAGCGAAAGAATGCTACACCGGCAGGCATATGGAACATTTACGATGAATGCTAAAACACCGAATGCCATAGATACCTACGTCGGTTCCCGGGTTAGAATGCGCAGGCAACTCCTGGGTCTCAGCCAGGAAAGACTGGCCGATCAGATTGGCGTAACCTTCCAGCAGGTTCAGAAATACGAAAAGGGCATGAACCGGATCGGTGCCAGCCGCCTACAGCGAATCGCCGAGGTTCTGAGCACATCTCCCAGTTTCTTTTTTCAGCAGGATGAATCGGAGCCGCTCACCCTTGCCGGGCTGGATGTTGCGGTCAACGCTGATCCGGTTGCCGAATTTCTTCAGTCGAAAGAGGGTCTGGCACTCAACCGCGCCTTCCTGAAGATCACCGACGCGCAGCTTCGCGAGAAGATTGTTGCGCTCGTCAAGGCAATGGCGCATGCGCAGGATGCACGGGGCACCGTTGGAGCTCAATCCACGCCTGGTCCTTTTGTCTGACGTGCCGCAGCGCGGGCGCACCGTCGTCGGTGCGGCCGATTTGTTTATCTAAGCATATGTTTGTAAAAAGAAAAAGGCGTGTCACGTCTGTGTCACGCGCATTGCCGCCCTGTTTGGGTTACGCTCTCTCTATCGGGTAGGAATTTCTACCACGAAACGGAGATTGGAATGGATTCTGCGGCTCGTGACTCAGCTTCATCCAGAAGTGAGGCGCAATTGAAGGACCTCGCAGCCCTTGCGCGGTTGGTGGCCTTCGCGTGCGAAACCGCGAGGGACCTTGGCGCGGAGTTTCCTGCCACTTGCCTGGAATCCGCACTGGGCGGGCTGCTGCGCGAGCTTGATGACGCGGCTGTGTTCGATGACAAGCCATCGCCGGAGGCGACAGCGATGGCCCTGCACTAAAAGAGGGGAGGACGTGCCCCGGTAGCCCTCTGGGCGCCGGGGCACGCCGCATCATTTGGTTGGCGATTTTTCGTTGATAAGGTCGCTATAGACCAAGGCAGTGAGTCGGATGGCCTGATGTTCGCATTTCCTTTTCAGCGTGGACGTCGGCGGGGATCGGTACACTCGGTCTGCCTCCAAATCCCTCGGCGGCACCTTCGGACCCGTGAATAGCTGTTGGGCAATTCGCTTATCCGGTTGCGTCAAGCCCAACTGCCTTGCCACAAAACGAGAATCGGCGCTAAATGCGGTTTCACGGCCCATAGGGCATTAAAATCGCATTTTCGAGATTTCCATGAATATGGCTGCTTTAATTGGAAAGGCAATTTCTGACGTCGATCAACTGATCATTGGTCAAGCGCAGGAATTGTCCGACAAGTTGAAGCAGCACCGTCTCGAGATGTTTCCGCCGCGTGCCATGAAGGGTCTGCGTGAATTTCAGCTTGCCGAGGCGGCACACTATCTTGGCGTGACAAGCGGATACTTGCGCAATCTTTCGCTTGAGGGCAAGGGGCCTCTGCCTCAGGTCACCCCATCGGGCCGGCGGTCCTATCGAGCGGAGCAGATGGATGAAATGCGGCTCTTCCTCGATCAGAATGCTCGAGCCGGCACGCATTACGTGCCGCGCCGGAGGGGCAGCGAGCATTTGCAGGTCGTCGCAGTGGTCAACTTCAAGGGCGGCAGCGGCAAGACCACCAGTGCCGCGCATCTCGCGCAACACCTGGCATTGACCGGCCACCGCGTGCTGGCCGTTGATCTGGATCCACAGGCGTCGCTGTCTGCGATCCACGGCTTTCAGCCGGAATTCGACGTAGGCGAAAACGAAACGCTGTATGCGGCCATTCGCTACGATGACCAACGACGGCCCTTGCGGGAGATTATCCGAAAGACGAACTTCCCCAACCTCGATCTCGTTCCGGGCAATCTGGAACTGATGGAGTTCGAACACGACACCCCCCGCGTCCTCGCGCAGGGCAAGGCGGCCGATTACGGCCGCATCTTCTTTGCTCGCCTCGACGAGGCGCTCGCCTCCGTGTCCGACGACTACGACGTGGTGGTGATCGATTGCCCTCCGCAGCTCGGCTTCCTGACGATGAGCGCAATTTGCGGTGCGACCGCTGTCCTGATCACCGTGCATCCACAGATGCTCGACGTGATGTCCATGTGCCAGTTCCTGCAAATGCTCGGCGAAGTGCTGAATACGCTAAAGGGTGCCGGGGGTGACATGAACCTGGACTGGCTGCGCTACCTGGTAACGCGTTACGACCCGCAAGACGGGCCGCAGACGCAGATGGTGGCATTCATGCGGTCCATGTTCCGCAATCACGTGCTGACCAATCCGATGTTGCGCAGCGTAGCGATATCCGATGCCGCGATGACGAACCAGACGCTCTATGAAGTCGAGCGAAGCCAGTTCACCCGGGCGACCTATGACCGCGCAATGGAGGCGATGGGGTCGGTAAACAGCGAAATCACCGACCTGATCCACAAGGCTTGGGGGCGGAAATGAAGTTTGGCGCAGTAAAATCGGTCAATCGGACGAGTCCGGAGGTGGGCGATGGCGCGTAAGAATCTGCTTTCGGGTCTGATGGACGATTCGAAGAAGTTTACCGCGGTAAACCACGAGCCGGCCGTCGTGGAATCCGAGGAAAAGCAGCAAATCGCATTTAAGGGCATCGGAGCGCTTGGAGCAGTAACGCGCAGCATTGATGCGCTGGCAGCCAAAGCAGATGCAGCGCGCGCGATCGAGGAGAAACTGGCGAGCGGCGAAACAATCGTCGATCTTGATCCATCCCTTATCGTCGATTCATTCGTAACGGACAGACTTGTCCATACCGACGAGCAGTTCCAGGAGCTTGTCGAAGGCATTCGGCTTAGAGGTCAGGATTCGCCGATCCTCGTGCGCCCGCACCCGGAGAAGGAAGGGCACTACCAGATCGCTTTTGGCCATCGGCGCGCACGGGCCGCGAGAGAGCTTGGCCGTCCCGTTCGCGCGGTCGTCCGGAAGCTCGATGACCGGGACCATGTCATTGCCCAAGGGCAGGAGAACTCGGCGCGTGCCGATCTCGCCTTCATCGAACGCACCATGTTTGCCGGCAAGCTTGACAGGCTCGGCTTTGATCGCGAGACGATCATGGCAGCGCTGAGCGCGGACAAGACGACTGTGTCGAAGATGCTGTCCGTGACGAAACGCATCCCGGCCGACGTTTTGGCGGCGATCGGCGCTGCGCGTGCGATCGGCCGCGATCGGTGGCACGATCTCTCGGTAAATTTCGAAACGGAGAATGCTGCCGACCGGGCGAGAGACATCGTCGCGGCGCCTGAGTTTGAAGCAGCGGCACCTGATGCTCGTTTCGACATGCTAGTGACGCTGCTGAACAGGAGCGGACAGCAGGCCGTACCGTCGCAGGGCGTGTCTCAGGCGATCGAAGGGTGGCAGCGGCGGGACGGCTCGGTGAGGGCCAACTTCCGGAGCGACGGTAGACAGTTCACGATTGCGCTGCGGGCAGAGAAGGCGTCAGCGTTCGGAGCCTACATCGCCGACAATCTGGATCGTCTCTACGAGGCGTTCGAGAAAGCACAGATTTCAGGAAACAACGGAGACTAATGAGCAAAAGAAAAGGCCCCCGAACGTTGCCGTAGCGGAAGCCCTCTCTGATCTAGACAACCAGAGAATCACATTTCCGCGAATCATAGTCAAGAGTCTTCGGCGCTTATTTCAGGCGGGCTGTAATCTTTTGCCTTCAAGAAGGCGAAGAAAATGGAAAGCGGAAATGTAACGACGCCCTTCGGGCAGCGGTCGATGACGTTTGGCATGCTTGCAAGCCAGGTCATGGCCGGGGAGATCGAACCCGGTCGGTCAGTGGACAAATGGAAGATCTATCGGGCGCTGTGCGAGGCCAGGGCACGATTCGGGATTACCGACCGCGCCCTGGCCGTTTTGAATGCGTTGCTGAGCTTTCATCCGAAAGTCGAGCTGTCGCAGGAGAGCGGCCTGATTGTTTTTCCCTCCAACGCACAGCTTTCGCTCCGCGCACATGGCATGGCAGAGCAGACAATCCGCCGACACCTCTCGGTACTGATCGAAGCCGGCCTGCTTATCCGCAAAGATAGCCCTAATGGAAAACGATACGCCCGCAAGGACAGGGGCGGCGAGATCAACGCGGCGTTTGGCTTTTCGCTGGCACCGCTGCTTGCGCGGGCCGACGAGATAGAACGCCTGGCCGGTGAGGTCGAGGCGGAGCGGCTGCAGCTTCAGCGGCTGCGTGAGCAGGTCACCCTTTGCCGCCGCGATATCGCCAAGCTGGTGGAGGCCGCAATTGAGGAAGGCACCATAGGCGACTGGGAGACCATCCATCTGCAATTCAGAGCGATCGTAGACGCTGCACCGCGGACACCTACAGCCGAACAGGCAGCGGGGACGCTAGGCGAACTTGAGTTCATGCGGGAAAATATCGTCAATCATTTGGAATTTCAGCTGAAAGTGCAGAAAACGAGCGCCAATGACTTCCAGATCGAGCGGCACATACAGAATTCAAAACCCGACTCTATTACTGAACTTGAACCTCGCTTCGAAAAGAAGCAGGGCGAAACGTCGACGGCCAACAAGGAACAGCCTGCTGAACCGCGTGATGAGGCGAGAATGAATGGGGGGCCGCCCCGGCCGAGTTCTGGGTCTCACTCAAACAGCCGGGCCGAACTAAAATCTTTCCCCCTGGCACTCGTCCTGCAGGCGTGCCCCGAAATAATGGCATATGGGCCTGGCGGAACCGTTGGAAGCTGGCGCGACTTGATGGCGGCGGCGGTCGTGACGCGGTCGATGCTGGGAGTCAGTCCGTCGGCTTATCAGGAGGCCTGCGATGTCTTGGGGCCAGAGAACGCTGCAACCGTCATGGCCTGCGTGCTGGAGAGGGGAGGCCACATCAACTCGGCTGGTGGTTATCTGCGCGACCTGACACGGCGAGCGGAACGTGGCGAGTTTGCGATCGGGCCCATGCTTATGGCGCTGGCGCGCGCCAACGGTCCGGTTTCGCGTAGGACAGGCTGATTAAGATGGCGAGTGTGGAACATGCACGTTTCCGGAAATCCCGACCATGGGTCACCAACCGTTGACGCGGTAGAAACACCGGTGTGGCAGGCGGTCACCTGACGGAACAAAGTGGCGGCCTCATTTCCGTTATGGTAAATACTTATGGTTAATCAGTTATTTACTTTCACGAAGACGATGCTGGCGCGGGGGCATCACCAACAATCAAAGCGTCCCGCTGACCAGCCTGTTCATCGGCAACGCCGGACCAGATATTCTGAAAAATCAGGATTTTGAGGACAGCCGTCCATAGGCGCCCATGATGAAGCGCTCGGCCTGGTTGAGGTAGGCCTCCATGGTTTCGGCAGCCTTTGCGGCCTTTCCCTCCTCGAACTCGGTGAGGATCTTCAGGTTCTGGTCAACGAAGGGGGCATGCAGAAACTCGGGATCGCGCAACAGGCCGAACACCAGCCGCAGTTCCAGCGAGACCTCGAAGAAAAAGGCCGAAAGGCGCGGGCTGTCGGCCAGTTCCACCACCGCGGCGTGAAAGGCGATGTCGGCGCTGCCGACGCCCAGCCACTCGCCCTCTGTGCGGCAGCGATGGGCAGCTTCCACCGCGGCACGCATTTTTCTAACAGCGGGGTGGCTTGCGTGCGCCTGCGCCAGTGCCGGACACTCGATCATGCGGCGCACCCGGTAGACGTCCATGATAGTGGACATATTGGGGGTGGCCACGAAGACGCCGCGGTTGGCCTCGTGGCGCAGCAGGCCCTCCTTGGTCAGCATGCGAAATACCTCGCGCAGCGTGTTACGCGAGACCTGCAACTCCTCACTCAGCGCCAGCTCCGAAAGGTGACTGCCGGGCGTGAGGCGCCCGGAGACCACCTGGTCGCGAATCCTGTCCGCCACTGTTTCGGCCAAAGTCTGGCCGGGTGCTTGGCCGGATATCAGCCCGGACATCGGCCCATCGGGCTGAGCAGGGGCGGATGTCACGTCTGCGGCTTCGCTGAAAACCTTCATCTCATCTCGTCTGTATGAGCGCCCACCACATGGCGCTGCCGTTTTCATTTATCCGGATCTGATCTCATCCCCGGCGCCGTTTGTCATTCGTTGCGTGTGCCACATTGCCTTAGGCGCGATGGCGCGGCAACATCAACAGGAAAGGCGCGCTGTCCCGCATTCTGATACACTGCCCAACAACGTGGCATTTGATTATCTGTAGGGCAATGTGCAAATATTGTTCAACACGGTGGACATGATTGTTCTCCTTTGATAGCTTCAAAGCTTGTTTAGTTTTGGGATGTTGGCGGATGAGGGCAATCGACCTCAACAGTGATCTCGGTGAAAGCTTCGGCCCGTGGAAAATGGGTGACGATGAAGCCATGCTTCAGGTAGTCACAAGCGCCAATGTCGCCTGCGGGTTTCATGCCGGCGATCCAGCGGGCATCCTTAAGACCTTGCGGGCGGCCGCCCAGCGCGGCGTCGCCATCGGCGCGCATGTAGGTTACCGGGATCTTGTTGGTTTCGGTCGCCGCAATATGGACCCAACGAGCGACGAATTGGTGAGCGACGTGATCTACCAAATCGGTGCGCTGAAAGGCCTAGCCCGCGCCGCCGGCACCCGCGTCAGTTACGTCAAGCCCCATGGTGCGCTTTACAACACGATCGCCATCGATGCCCGCCAGGCCGCTGACGTGATCACGGCCATCCAGGCGGTCGATCCCGAACTGGTGCTGATGGCACTGGCCGGCTCGCCGCTGGTGGAGCAGGCGGAGACCGCCGGTCTTCGCGTCGTTGCCGAAGCCTTTGCCGACCGCGCATATACGGCGGATGGTCATCTCGTTTCGCGTCGCGAGCCAGGTGCCGTGCTGCATGACCCGGAAAACGTGGCAAGCCGTATGGTGAAGCTGGTGCGCGAAGGCGTCATCACCTCCATCGATGGCAAGCCCACACGCATCAAGGCGCATAGCATCTGCGTGCATGGCGATAGCCCCGGTGCAGTCGATATCGCCCGCCTGCTGCGGGTGCGGCTGCAGGAAGCGGGCCTTACGATCGCTGCGTTCACGAACGCCGTATGAGCGAGGGTAATAATTGGCGCATCCTTCCAATGCGAGCCGGCTGCGTTCTGCTCGAGGTTGCAGATCTTTCGGAAACGCTTGCGCTTTACGATGCGCTTGGCCGCGAAAAGCTCGCTGGCGTCAGCGACATCATTCCCGCTGCTCGGACGCTGATGATCGCATTCGATCCCGCCGTTCTTTCGCTCGAAGCGCTCAAATTGGCGATCGGCGCGCTCGGCAGACCGGCGGGCGAAGCGGACGAGGGCGAACTGGTAGAAATCCCGGTGCGCTATGACGGCGAGGATCTGGATGCCGTGGCCGGCCTGCTGGGGATGAGCCGCGAGGAGGTTGTGCGGCTTCATACGGGCCAGGATTATCTCGTGGCTTTCACCGGCTTTGCGCCGGGTTTTGCCTACCTGTCAAATGGCGACCCGCGCCTTTCCGTGCCGCGCCGGCAATCGCCGCGCACGCTGGTGCCGGCCGGTTCCGTTGGCCTTGCCGGTGCCTTCAGTGGCGTGTACCCGAAGGCGAGCCCCGGCGGGTGGCAGCTGATCGGCACTACGCCACTTGCAATGTTTGATATCGGGCGCCAGCGGGCATCCCTGCTCCAGCCGGGCCAGCGCGTGCGCTTTCGAGATGTCGCAAAGGACCGGGCTTACAAAGTCCTTGCCAGTGCCAGCGAAGCCTCGTTTTCGAAACGGGCGACAGTGCCGGCCGTCCAGCAGAAGAACGCAATTGAAATCCTTGCCATTGGTCTCCCGGTTCTGTTTGAGGATCTCGGGCGCACCGGGCTTGTAGCGCAAGGTATCAGCCGCTCGGGTGCGGCCGACAGGCAAAGCCTGAAGGCGGCAAACAGTCTCGTGGGCAATGCGCCGGGAACGGCAGCGCTCGAAATCACGTATGGCGGATTTTCGGTGCGGATGCATGGTCAGGGCGTGATGGCGGTAACGGGTGCCGAAGTGAAA
This sequence comes from Rhizobium sp. Root1220, assembly GCF_001426265.1. Lineage (GTDB taxonomy): Bacteria > Pseudomonadota > Alphaproteobacteria > Rhizobiales > Rhizobiaceae > Rhizobium. The sequence continues at coordinate 156,473 of NZ_LMDG01000035.1, read as the reverse complement.
ACCGCGATAATTACTGCGGGCGGCAAACGCATCGACGTGCCCCATCGTCATGCCTTTCCTGTCGAGGATGGCGACACGGTGAGCCTTTCCGAGGCCACCGCCGGCATGCGTGCCTATCTGGCGTTGCGCGGCGGGTTTGATCTGGCCCCCGTTCTGAGCAGCCGTTCGACGGACATGCTGGCGCAGATAGGCCCGGAGCCGTTGAGGGTGGGTGAAATGATTGGCATTCTTGATGCCCCTGCCGGTTCCGTCGTTGCGGTTGGCGGAGAGCCTGCCTTTGCAATGCCCCGCGCGGATGAAACGGTGACGCTGGATATCGTGCTGGGGCCTCGCACCGACTGGTTCACCACACGTTCCGTCGAGCTGTTTCTAGATGAAGAATGGACGGTGTCCGCGCAATCGAGCCGCGTCGGCATTCGGCTTCAGGGACCGACGCTGGAGCGCGAGATAGCCGGAGAGTTGCCAAGCGAAGCCACCATTCGCGGCGCTATCCAAGTGCCGGCGAGCGGCCAGCCGGTGCTGTTTCTGGTCGATCATCCGCTGACAGGCGGATATCCTGTCATCGGAAATATCGCTGGCCATCATCTCGATCTCGCGGGGCAGGTGCCCGTTGGTCAGCGCATTCGGTTCAAGGCGGTGTCGCCGTTTACACCCCACCTCATGTCAGGAAACAAGCGATGAAGAAGGTGATGGTAGCGAACCGCGGCGAGATTGCCGTGCGCATCATCCGGGCGTGCCGCGATCACGGCGTCGCTTCTGTTGCCGTTTTTGCCGATGCCGATGCCGACGCATTGTTCGTCTCTCTTGCCGATGAGGCCTATGCGCTGGACGGATTAAGCCCGAAGGACAGCTATCTCGATGTCGAAAAGCTGATCGCTATTGCGCGGCGCTCCGGCGCGGATGCGGTGCATCCGGGCTATGGCTTCCTCTCGGAAAATGCGACGTTTGCGAAAGCGGTCGTCGCAGCCGACCTGACCTGGATCGGCCCTGACCCGGCCACCATCGAAGCGCTGGGTGACAAGCTGAAGGCGCGCGAGATTGCTCGAAAGGTGGGCGCGCCGCTGGTGGCTGGAAGCGACGGCGCCCTTTCGGACGCAGCCGACGCGCTTGTCTTTGCCCGCCGTTTCGGTCTGCCGATCGCCATCAAGGCGGCACACGGCGGCGGCGGTCGCGGTATGAAGATCGCACGGCATCTGGACGAAGTGGAAGAGATGTTCAACTCTGCCACCCGCGAGGCCATTGCCGCCTTCGGGCGCGGCGAATGCTATGTCGAGCAGTTTCTGGACCGTCCGCGCCACATTGAGGCGCAGGTGCTGGCAGACCGACACGGCACTGTGCTCGTGGTCGGCACGCGCGATTGTTCGCTGCAGCGCCGCAACCAGAAACTGGTCGAGGAGGCGCCGGCGCCCTTCCTGTCAGACGAACAGCGCGATGTGATCCACAAGGCTGCGCGCGATATTTGCACGGCAGCCGGCTATGTCGGCGCCGGTACGGTGGAATTCCTGCTGAGCAGCGATGGCGTCATCTCCTTCCTCGAGGTCAACACAAGGCTGCAGGTGGAGCATCCGGTGAGCGAGGAAACGACGGGACTCGATCTCGTTATCGAACAGTTCCGCATTGCGGAAGGCCATGCGCTGCCATTTGCCGAGATGCCGGAGCCACGCGGCCACGCCATCGAGTTTCGCATCAATATTGAGGATCCCGTACGCGGCTTCCTTCCCTTTGCGGGCCGAATCACGCGGTTTTCGCCACCATCCGGTCCAGGCGTGCGGTTGGACACGGGAGTCGCAAGCGGTTCGGCCGTTCCGCCGATGTTCGACTCGCTTGTCGCAAAACTCATCGTCTGGGCACCGGATCGCAACAAGGCTATCGCCCGAGCCCGCCGGGCCATGGCGGAATTCGAGATTGACGGCGTGCCATCCGTGCTGCCCTTCCACCGCGCGGTGCTTGCCCATCCGGATTTTGCCGGTAGCGACTTCCGTGTCCACACGCGTTGGATAGAGACGGACTTTGCCGGTCATCTGGACGCCCAGCAGCGGCCGGAGCCGGAAGACTGCGAAGAGATGTTCACCGGCCATGTTGAGATCGACGGCAAGCGCGTGGCGCTGCGCCTGCCGGTCACCTTCCTCGCTCTTCTCGGGAGGAGGGCCGGTCCCGCTGAAGAAAAACCTAAGAAGGTCGAGAGCGACGAGACGGCGCTTCTCGCACCGGTTCCCGGAAATCTCGTTCACTGGACCGTTGCAGATGGCGATCATGTGGAAAAGGGAACCGTGGTTGCGATGATGGATGCGATGAAGATGGAGACAAATGTTTCCGCGCCGCATGCCGGCATTCTCACTATTGCCGCCGAGGCTGGTTCCTTTCAGCAGGCCGGCGCAGTTCTGGCTCATATCCGGCCGGCATCTGAGGCCCTCTCATCTACACCAAAGGGCAGAGTGCGGCCGGAGGCGTCAAAATGACCACTTCGATGAACGAGCGCGAACCACTGATTTCGGTTGAAAATCTGAGCGTCGATTTTGGTGAAAACCGTGTGGTGGACAACCTTTCTTTCTCAGTTGCAGCCGGCCGGACCATGGCTGTGGTTGGCGAATCCGGCTCCGGCAAATCCGTCACTTCACTTTCCATCATGCGGCTTGCCGACATGATGGGCGCAAAATTTACGGAAGGTCGTATCCTGTTTGGCGGGCAAGACCTTTTGAAGACCGCGCAGAAGAACATGCGGCGCATTCGGGGCAAAGAGATCGCCATGATCTTTCAGGAGCCGATGACCTCGCTCAATCCGGTCTTCACCATCGGGGACCAGATCTGCGAAGTGTTGCTGCTGCACGAAGGCATCAGCAAGACGGCAGCCACGACCGAGGCACGTCGCTTGCTCGACATGGTGCGCCTGCCGGATTCGCAGCAGCTGCTAAAGCGTTATCCGCACCAACTGTCCGGCGGCATGCGCCAGCGCGTGATGATTGCCATGGCGCTAGCTTGCCGGCCGAAACTCCTGATTGCCGACGAGCCGACGACGGCGCTCGACGTCACCATCCAGGCGCAGATCCTCAATATCCTGCGCGATCTCCAGGCCGAGCTTGGCATGGGCATGATCTTCATCACGCACGACATGGGGGTGGTCGCGGAGATGGCCGATGATGTGGTGGTGATGTGGAAGGGCAAGAAAGTCGAGGAAAGCCCGGTTGCTGAAATCTTCGCCAATCCGCAGCATCCCTATACCCGCACGCTGCTGGCCGCTGTGCCGCGCCTTGGCAGCATGGCAGGTCAAGTGTTCCCCAAGCGCATGCCGCTCACCGTGCTTCAGGATGGCAAGCCGGTTCTGATCGGCGAGGAGCGCGTGCAGGATACGGCACGCTATGAGGAGAGCCCGCTTCTGACGGTCAAGGATCTGTCCGTCACTTTCGATATACGCCGCACGCTGTTCGGTAAGGTCACGCACCGGCTGAATGCGGTCTCAAAGGTCAGCTTTGATATCTATCCGGGCGAAACGCTGGCGCTTGTCGGTGAATCCGGCTCGGGAAAATCCACCATCGGGCGCACCATCCAGCAATTGCAGGCCAGCCAATCCGGCGACATCGGGTTCAACGGCAAGCCGCTTTCCACCATGTCTTCGGCGGAACGTTTTCGCCTGCGCCGCGACGTTCAGTATATTTTTCAGGACCCGTTCGCTTCGCTCGACCCGAGAAAGACCGTCGGCTTTTCGATTTCCGAGCCGATCAATACGCACGGCCTGCTTTCCGGCACCAGAGCGGTGCGCCGCCAGGTGGATGAACTGCTGGAACGGGTCGGGCTGACATCTGCGCACGCCGACCGTTATCCACACGAGTTTTCCGGCGGACAGCGCCAGCGTGTCTGCATCGCGCGCGCGCTGGCTTCCAAACCGAAGCTGATCATCGCGGACGAGGCGCTGTCGGCACTCGATGTCTCGATCCAGGCGCAGATCATCGCGCTCTTCATGGATTTGCAGGCCGAGCGTGGTCTCGCCTACCTCTTCATCAGCCATGACATGGCGGTGGTGGAAGAGATCAGCCACCGTGTGGCGGTGCTTTATCTCGGTCAAATCATGGAAATGGGCAGCCGCCGGCAGGTTTTCGAAACGCCGCAGCATGAATACACCCGCCGCCTTCTCTCCGCCGTTCCGGTGGCCGATCCGGCCCGCGGGCGCGGCACCGCCCTCATCGAGGGAGAGATACCGAACCCGGTCCACAAGGTGGGCGAAGAACCCGCCATTCTCCTCCACGAGGAAATCAAGACAGGGCATTTCGTCGCAAGACGCGCCTGAAAACTGCGAGACAATCGCAAAGCATGTGAAAAGGAACAGCAGAATGCACAGTCTGAAGCGCGGTCTGACCGCTACTTTCATGGCCCTTGCCCTCAGCGGCACGGCCCTTTACGCAGCCCCGGCAGTTGCGGCCGGCAAGATGACGATTGCAAGTCCCCAGGATCCGGGCAGCTGGGACCCGATCGATACATTTCTCGTGCAGTGGGCAGCCGTTGCCACCAACGTCTTCGATGGCCTGACCTATCGCGGCCCGGACCTGAAGATCGTACCGGGCCTTGCCCAGTCCTGGGAAGAACTGGACGAGGGCAAGCGCATCCGCTTCAAGCTGCGCCAGAACGTCAAGTTCCACGATGGCGAAGCCTTCAATGCCGAGGCCGTCAAGTTCACTTTCGAGCGCCTTCTCGGCGAACAGGGTGCCAAAGGCCCGCAGCGCTCCAACTATACCGCGATCGACAGCGTCGAGGTGATCGACGACTACACGGTCGACATGAAGCTGAAGGCGCCGGATCCGGTGCTCCTGACCAAGCTTGCCGGCTACGGCGCCATGATCGTTCCGCCGAAATACATCAAGGAAAAGGGCGAGGACAATTTCAACACCAATCCGGTCGGCACTGGCGCATTCAAGTTCGTCTCCTACCAGCCGAAGGTCAATATCAAGCTGGAAGCAAATCCGGACTACTGGGGCGGTGCGCCAAAACTGTCGGAGCTGGAATACCGATTCATCCCGGAGCCGGCGACCGCCGTTGCCGAACTGCAGGCCGGCCGCGTCGATCTCGTCATCCCGCCGACCATTCCGATCGGAATGATCCCGGTCATCGAAGGCGATTCCAAGCTGCAGGTCGTCAGCGTCGCTGGCCCCACGGTCGATGCGCTGCGTTTCAATACGCGCGACGGTATCACCGCTGACCCGAAGGTGCGCAAGGCCATAATCATGGCGGTCGATCGCGCCACCATTGTCAATTCGATCCTTGCCGGCCAGGCGACCGAAATCGTCAGCTTCCAGGGCGCGCTCTCCTTCGGCTACGACAAGGACCTGAAGGGTCTGCCCTATGATCCGGCTGGTGCCAAGAAGCTGCTCGAAGAAGCAGGCGTCAAGCCGGGTGCTACGCTGCAGATCGACATTCGCGGCAATGACGCGACGATGAACGAGGTGGCGCAGGTGATTGCCAGCTACCTGCAGATGGTCGGCATCACCGCCACCATCAAGCCCTACGAGACCAATGTCTTGCTGAACGACATTATCCCGCAGGGAAAGACGGGCGCGATGTTCCAGCAGAAGTGGGGCGGCTGGACCTTCGATTTCGACAATACGGCCTATGCCATGTACCACTCCGGCGAGAAGTGGAACCCGTATGACAAGGACGAGACGCTCGACAAGCTCCTGGAATCGCAGCGCCCGCTGACCGACAGGGCGCAGCGCGAAAAGATCCTTCAGGACGTGGCAAAATATGCCGCCGACAGGGCTCTCGAACTGCCGCTTTACAACACAAAGTCCATCTACGGCATTTCCAAGCGCGTAAAGGGCTTTGTCGTACCACCGGATAGCCGCCTGAAGCTCACCGACGTTACCGTCGAGTGATCTGAACCTTCCGGTGCCGTCACGCTCCCAGGGGCGGCACCGCTCCCCGATGCTAAGGACTGAAAAAACGTGGCCGGTTTTCTCATCAAGCGATTGCTGCAAGCGATCTTTGTCGTCATTGCCATAACACTGGTCGTCTCCTTTGCCATTCGCCTCACCGGCGATCCGGCAACCATGATGTTCCAAGGTGGCGGCAGCATGACGCAGGAGGATCTTGCGCGCATCCGTGTTGCCCTCGGCACCGACCAGCCGTTCTTCGTCCAATATCTGAATTTTCTAAAAGGCCTCGTCACCCTCGATCTCGGGCGTAGCTTCACCGGAGGCACGCCCGTTTCGCTTCTCATCGGCAATGCGCTGCCGGCAACGCTGTTGCTCGCCTTCATTTCCATGGCCGTTTCGATCGTGCTGAGCATCCCACTCGGCATCAAGGCAGCCACCGCCAAGGGCAAGGCTGCCGATCAGGCGATCCGCATTTTTTCGCTGGTCGGGCTCTCATTTCCCAATTTCTGGCTGGCAACCATGCTGGTGCTTCTCTTTGCCATCACGCTCGGATGGTTGCCGCCAAGCGGCATGTCGGGGCCCGCAAGCTATGTGATGCCGGCGATCACCATGGGCATCATTCTGACCGCCACCAATGTGCGGCTGGTGCGCACCTCGATGCTGGAAACCCTGCAATCGCAGTATGTCATGGTGGCCCGTGCCAAGGGGCTCAGCGAAACCAAGGTGCTTTACAAGCATGCGCTGCGCAACTGCGCCATTCCGCTCATCACCTATTTCGGCCTGCAATTCGGCGGTCTGCTGGGCGGCATCGTCGTCATCGAGCGGGTGTTCAATTGGCCGGGCATGGGCACGCTCGCGTTCGACGCGGTGGCGGCCCGCGATTATCCCGTGCTCCAGGCCGTCATCACCGTTCTGTCGCTGATGATCGTCGGCATCAACCTTCTGGTCGATATCGCTTACGGGCTCGTCGATCCGCGCATCCGGACGGAGTAGTCAAGATGGCCACCACACCCGCCCGCCACTTTCGCTTCGCAAGCCTCGAATTCGTGCTTGGCGCGACGCTCACCACGGTCATCTGCCTTGCCGTCCTTTTCTCCGACATTCTGTTTCCCGGCGGCGCGGAAAAGATCGACCTGATGGCGCGGTTGGCAAAACCGTTCGCCACTGCTGCCCACCCCTTCGGCACCGATCCCCTGGGGCGCGACGTGCTGGCGCGCGTGGTGGCGGGCGGTAAGATCTCGCTGCTGGTCGGCTTTACCTCGGTGATCGGCGCCGTCCTCTTCGGCGTGCTGATGGGGCTGGTCGCCGGCTACTATCGCGGCTTCTGGGACATGCTTGTCATGCGCTTTGCCGATATCCAGCTCGCCATGCCCTTCATTTTGTTGGCCATCACCTTCATCGCCATCGTCGGCGGCAGCCTGACCAACACCATCATCCTGCTCATCGTCTCGCAATGGGTGCAGTATGCGCGCCTTGTGCGCGGCTCGGTGCTGACTCTGCGCGAGCGCGAATTCATTCTGTCTGCACGCGCGATTGGCGTTGCCGACTGGCGCATCATCTTCCAGCACCTTTTGCCGAATCTGATCGGCCCGGTGATCGTGCTGATGACGCTGAATGTCGCCAACAACATTCTTCTGGAGAGCAGTCTCACCTTTCTCGGCCTCGGCGTTGATCCGACCATTCCAAGCTGGGGCGGCATGCTGGCCGATGGACGCACCTATCTGCAGATCGCCTGGTGGGTCAGCGTTTTTCCGGGCCTTGCTATCCTCTTGACCGTGCTTGGTCTCAACCTTCTCGGCGACTGGCTGCGCGACAGCCTCGACCCGACCGGCAGAACCTCGAGGTAAATTCATGACCGAGATTTTCGTCAAATCCTTCGAGCGCACTCTGGATCGCCTTGTGGCGCAGTCCGCGGCCGGACGGGATTTTCAGGCCTGGACCTTCGATGACCGCAAGAGCCGGCGGGCCGCCGAACAGGCACTGGCGGACAAGGGCATCACCGCTCGTATTCGCAGCGCCTACAAGCCCCTGCTTTGCTTCTTCCTCGAAGAAGTGGATCTTGCCGGCGTCGATGCGATCGAAATCCGCTATCCGGTACATCCGGCAGCGCCTGAAAACCGCTTCCGGCTGGAGGCCTATCCATTGGCCGGGTTGGTGAAACCTGCAAGCATCGCGTTTCTGTCGCGTGCCGATGAAAACATGGTTTATGACGTGACACTGGTGCGCGCCGGCAAGGCAGAAAACCATCGGGTGCTGGTGCCCAACTGGGTTCATATCGATGCCGTCGGTGAAACAAACCTGTCGCCGACCGGCTGGCTCGAATGGGCCGGCGAAAACGAGGGGAGACGGCTTGAGACCGACTACGAAGCGCTGTTCAAGGCTGCCATCAGCGCAGTTGCCGCGCATTCCTGGAGTAGCGAGGAGCCCTATTTCGAAGAGCTGAACATAAAGGTGAGCTATCCGGCCGAAGACGAGCCGCTGTCTTTTGGCGACGAGGTTATAAGCCTGCGCGAGGCGCTGCACGAGGATTTCTATTTTTCCCTGCTCGAATTATTCCAGCGGAAATCCGGGCGGGCGCTCGGCGACCGAAGCCTGAAGCCCGGCCAGATCGTCCCGGAAGTCGTCAAGAGCGACACGCAGGTTGCGGTCAGCATCTCGACGCGCGCCTTTTCAACGGCGTTTCTCGATGGCGCGGACCAGGAGGTCGACACAGCGCAAGAGCCACTTGCTGCGCGCCAGATCGCTGGCAGGCTGGCGGAAATCGGCGGCGAAACCTTCATCGCGAGCGCCCGCTCCGGTCGCACAGTGTCCGCGCGTTATGTCAGGGGCTCCGATCTGCCGGTAATGATCAGTGCTGGCCAGCACCCTAACGAGACGACCGGCATTGTCGGCGCGCTTCGCGCCGCCGCGCGACTGAAAGAGGCGCGAAGAAGCGCGCATTTCACCATTTCGCCGCTGGAAAACCCGGATGGTTACGCGGTCCACCAGCGCCTTCGCCTCGACAACCCGCGCCACATGCACCACGCCGCCCGCTACACAGCCCTTGGCGACGATCTGGAATATCGCACAGTGGAAAATTCGGGCGAGCATCTCAACGAAAAACAGATTCGGCTGGAGGCGCAGGTTCTGAGCGGCGCGCAGCTGCATGTCAACCTGCACGGTTATCCGAGCCATGAATGGACGCGACCGCTGTCTGGCTATGTGCCTCGAGGCTTTGGCATGTGGACGCTGCCAAAGGGCTTTTTCCTTATCATGCGCCACCACCCGAACTTTGAAGAGCACGCCGAAATCTTGCTCGATCGCGTGACGCGCCATCTCGGAAAAATCCCCGGGTTGCTCGCCTTCAACGACCGACAGGTTGCGCTCTACGAGATTCATGCGGGAGAGACCGGTTTCCGCGTTATCAATGGCTTTCCGTGCCTATCCTCGGTGGATGACCGCCACACGGTGCCGATGACGCTGATTACCGAATATCCCGATGAAACCATCTATGGCGATGCCTTTGTCGCGGGCCATGAAGCCCAGATGGAAACGGTTCTTTCTGCCTACGAGGCATGGCAGGAGATCGGCGCGGCCAAGACTGCCTGACCGAAAGGTCAACGACGAGGTACGAGGCGAACCTCCGCTCGGGTGAGGCTATCGGGTCAAAGACGCGATGAAACGGCGGCCGTTTAAGGCAGCGTGTGGAGCCGGGCGGTTGCTTACCTAACGTCGACACAGACGAAGGAAGACACCCGCTCGTCGCGAAATTTCGCTGAGCGGTGCCTGAACAAGCTTGCCGCACGTCACTGGCTATCATCACCCCTCGCACCTGTCTGGCGTTCGAGTTCCGTGAGGCAGGAGTCGTTATCGGCAAAGCGGAAAATACTGTAGACGGCCAATCCCAATTCCGCGCTTCCCGATACTGTGACACTCGCTGATTGAGCGTCGGGGAACTTTGAATTCAGGTTCGCCCATTGCTGGAAGATCTGCCGATCCTGGGAAATGATTGCCTGGCGGAACATGCTATCCTTGGCGAAGCGCGGCGACGCGGTGTGATCAACTTTCTCGTCGGCCGGGCCGAATTCTTCCGTCAATAAGGAGGCAACTTCCTTGTAGATCTCGCGTGTCGTTGTCCCTCGCTGATCGTCGTTGAGATAGCGAGACACCGCAACGACGTTGCATATTCCGACATCCCTGACGTAGGCGAGAATGTACTGATCAAACAGGCCGTTGGCGTCCGGCAGGCTGCTGCAGGAATATTGTCCGGTGCTGTCCGGCTTGTCGCTGTCCATAGGCGTGCAGCCGAGCGCCGACGGGCGAGCATCCTGAGAGACGCCGAAAGGGCGGAAGGACAGCGCTGCCATATCGGCCGGCGCAACGGATGCATTCAAGGTCGCAGCAACTGCGGCAGACATCAAAATGTCAACGATCACCATCGAAGCTCCCTGGATGAGAACCCGCCATAACACGACCAGACCCTTTGCGAAGGCCCGCTCTGCTTGTGTCCACAGTCTTCTCAGCTTGTATCAGTCCTGAGATGGGTATTCCTTTCTGCTCGCGCCACCACCAGGTGTCGCGAAGCAGGTCTTTTCCGAGCCGTCCAAAGGCGGGGAGTGTGACATTCCAACTTTGCAGAAGCACGACACTTCAACTTTGAACCCACCAGCTACACAAATTAAGAAGCATAACAAATATTATGGAACATCTGAGCGGTTTGCCCGCTGTTGCGGACCCATCGACCTGCCATCTCGATCGCGTGCGATAACAGCGAATGATCTCTCCGAGTACTTCTGGCACCACATGCGGGACGCTGCCACCGACCGTGTTACGGGATGAGCCGGTCAGCGCGCAGTTGCTCGAACAGGGCGAAGAAGGCATCGGCGGTGGACTGATAATCCAGAAAACCCAATTGGCGGCTTTTCGACATGTCAGTGACGACTTCGATCGGGCGACCGAGATCGGCGTCGGTGTGCCATGGCGAGGCCAGACGGTGGATGTCGGGTTCGACGAGCCCGTGGCGACCGGCGATGTCGCGCCAGAGACTGGCATCGTCGGCCATCTGCCGTTCGAGCGGCCGGACCACGCCGTCGAAGGCGACGGGTTCGATGCCGAACCAGTCGGCGATCCGGCCCCACATCCAGCTCCAGCGAAAGACATCACCGTTGACGACATTGAAGGCCTGGCAGGCGGCAGCAGGCGTTGTCGATGCCCATTCGATATGCCGCGCGAGCAGCCTTGCGTCGGTCATATCGGTGAGGCTTTCCCATTGCGCCGCGACGCCGGGAAAGCGGAAGGGGCGGCCGGTATCCTTGCAGATGGTGGCGTAGGCCGCCAGCGTCGTGCCCATGTTCATGGCATTGCCGACAGCCTTCCCCACGATGGTGTGCGGACGATGGATGCTCCAGGTGAATCCGTCTTTTGCGGCGGCGGCAAAGACTTCGTCTTCCTGCGCATAGTAGAAATTGTCGATATCCAGCCGTTCCTGCTCTTCACGGAACGGCGTCTGCGGAAGGCTGCCCTTGCCGTAGGCCTCGAAAGGACCGAGATAGTGCTTGAGGCCGGTAACGAGTGCGACATGACGCACCGAGCCCGACGGCCTGGCGGCATCAAGCAGGTGTCGCACCATGGCGGAATTGACGCGGATGTTTTCGGCTTCCGTCGGCTGTCGCAGCCAGCTGGAAATGACGATGTGTGTCGGATCGACGGCTTTTAGCGCTGAGGCCAGCGCGGCCGGGTCCATCAGGTCGGCGGCAACAGGCTGTACGCCCGCGATATGCGGCGGCCTGCGCGCCAGGCCGAAGACCTGCCAGCCGTTACCGCTCAACAGTTCTGCCGTGGCGGTACCGACGATGCCGCTTGCGCCTGCGATCAATGCCTTGTTCAAATAACTGTCTCCTGTTGTTTCGGTGGATGTAGTCATTTCGATCGTTTGCGGCTAGAAGGCACCCATTCGAGACATAGACACCCTGAGGTAACCACATGCGCATAGGTTCTCCCGATCACGAATGGCGCGAAGATTGTGCGCCTCGCCGCGTGCTGGAGATCTTTTCCAGCAAGTGGACGAGCATGATCCTGCACGTGCTGGACACGCGGCTGGACGGATGCGCCCGCACCGGCGTGCTGCAGCGAAGCCTGCCCGGCATTTCCAAGAAGATGCTGACGCAGACGCTACGCGACATGGAGTCCGACGGGCTGGTGACGCGGCGGGTCTACGGAACCGTGCCGCCTGCCGTCGATTATACGCTGACACCGCTCGGCCGGCGTTTCGTCGAGCCAATCGAGCTACTCTATGGCTGGGGGCGGGCAAATGCCGATGCGCTCGATGAACTGGCGGCCAAACGGAAAACCGGGGATACCATCGCCATGTGATCGGACGGTGCACTCGGCTTCGGAAAGCCGCTTGAAAAGCAAACCCAAAGGCTGAAGTTGCCACCTTGATCCATGTCCATATTCCGCGATATATCTGATGAAATTGAAAACGTCAGAGATCGTGATGCCGCAGGTCAGTGCCGACGAAACCATCGCAGAAAACAGCTATAGGAAGATTCGTGCGGACATCATTTTTGGTCGCCTGCCACCCGGGCAAAGGCTGAAACTGGACAAACTCAAAAGCGCTTACGATACCAGTATCAGCACATTGCGTGAGGTGTTGAACCGTCTCTCTGCCGAAGGTCTGGTGGTGGCGGAAGGGCAAAAAGGGTTCCAAGTGTCGCCCGTTTCCGTGGCGGATCTCCGGGAGACAGCCGGGCTCAGGCTTCTGTTGGAGACGCATGCGCTCGAACAGTCGTTCCTTCATGGTGACGTGGAGTGGGAGGCCTCCCTCGCATCGGCGCATTACAAGCTGGCGCGAATGGAACAGGTGATGGCATCCGGCGAGACAAGCAAAACGGAAGATTGGAAACGCTATGACTGGGAATTTCATCAGGCTTTGATAGCCGCCTGCGGCTCGAAACTGCTCATGGAGACCCACTCGGTAATCTTCGACCGATACCTCAGATACCAAATGGTTGCGCTCTCCTACCGCGGGGATGTGGCTGCGAAGGAACATCGACAGCTTCTTGATGCGGCTTTGATGCGGGATGCCAAGACTGCAATCAGCGTTCTCGAGATACATATCCAGGGAGGCGTCGAGCACGCTCTGGCGAGAGGAAAGTTGACATAGAGATGCTGGGAAAAATAAGGGACGTAAGCGAGACCGTGAGCGACGTCGTGTTCCGGCAGATCAGGCAGGATATAATTTCCGGCAAGCTACCGCCGGGGGCAAAGATCAAGCTGGAGCAGGCCAAGGAGCGCTACTCCATCGGAATCTCATCGCTGCGTGAAATTCTGAGCCGGTTGACCACCGAAAACCTGGTTGTCGCGGAAGGGCAGCGTGGCTTCGAAGTCAGTCCAGCCTCGCGGCAGGAGCTTTTCGAACTTGCAGATCTCAGGATTGTTCTGGAAACGCACGCAATCGCTTTGTCCTTTGCCGAGGGAAACCTGGAATGGGAAGGCCGCATCGTGGCAGCGCATCACCGTCTTGCGGCGGCTGAGAAAAAGCTTCTTGCCGGCGACATGTCACGCACCATTGACTGGGTGCGCTATGATTGGGAATTCCACCAGGCGATTGTCTCGGCCTGCAATTCGTCCACGTTGCTGGCGACCTTATCGTCTGTGTTTGACCGCTTTCTGCGATATCACATGCTGGCCGAGAGTTTTCGTGGAAAGCCAGTGGTCGATGACCACAAGCGTCTGTTTGACCTCTCGATTCAACGCGATGTCGCGGGGGCTACTGCTGTCGTGAGGCGGCATGTCCAGAGCGGCGTCGAGCATGTGCTCAAAAGCGGCCGGATCCCCTAAAGTGGCTCAGCCAGCATCTTTCGGGATGCCCTCAGGCCGCATCTGCTTTTTTAAGGCAGCGATCCGAAAAATCGCATTCGAGGCGCCGTAACCGCGATAACCGCGACGCTCGACGATTTCAAAAAAGAAACCCTCGCCATAAGTCCCGCTGTAGAGCTGGAAATACTCGCCGTTTTCGTCGCGGTCGTAAAGAATGTTCCTTGCCTTCAGCCGCTCCGTCAATTCAGGATCCAGACCAAAACGAGCCTCGACGTCGTCATAATAATTCGGAGAAATGTGCAGAGATTTGAAACCGCACACCTGAAGGCATTCGGCAGTCGCAAAGATATCGTGCGTCTCAAACGCGATGTGCTGTATTCCCGACCCGAACTTCTCGGCGATAAAATGCCCCGCCAGGGTGCGGCGATTTTCCGCCCCATTCATGGTGATCCTGATTGTACCAGGTTCGTTCTCTATGACCTGGCTGCGCACCACGCCAGCCGGATCGATGATGTCGACCATGGGCGTTTTGTGCGTCTCGAAGATCGAGGTGTAGAAGAGCAACCACGTCAGCATCTCGTCATAGGCAACTGTCTGCGCGACGTGGTCGATGCGCAAAAGGCCCGCCGAGGCTACACCGCTATCGTCGCAAACCGGGCGAAAATCAATCTCTGAGAACCGACCCAGCGTTGTCTTTTCATCAATAAGATAGATGACGCCGCCTCCGACGCCACGTATGGCAGGCAACTCCAGTTCGCCTTCCTGAACAGCCTGCACGAACGCTTCGGCATCCAGCGCAACAGCCCGTTCATATGCCTCGGCGGCGTCATCGACGATGAGCGCAACGGCATATGCAAAGGTGCCATGGACCGCGTAGGCTGCGCTCGCGAAGCCCAGCTGGTCGATATTGACCAATATCCGGATTTGTCCCTGCTCGAAAAGAAGGACATCCTTTGTCCGGTGGACAGCCGTTTGTCGAAATCCCAGCGTGCGTAGCAGCTCGATCAGCTCAACCGCCTCCTCCGCATCGGTAGCAAACTCCACAAAGCCGACGCCTTTGACTGGCGCCCTGTTCGGCATTGCGGGACCCGTCAGATTTCTATCTCCCAGGCTGCGACGAACCTGATCTCCAAGGTAGACAAGCGATCGATGGCCATCGGCGGCGATGGCACGTGACGATCCACCGCGGAACTGGTCATTGAATATTTCGAGCGAAAGATATCCATCATAACCTGTTGCCGCCACTGCCTCGGTAAAGGCGGTGACCGGGAGATCACCCTCTCCCGGCATGCTGCGGAAGTGTCGGCTCCAGTACAGAAGGTCCATGTCGATCAAAGGAGCATCGGCAAGCTGAACGATAAATATCTTCTCCTTTGGAATCGAACGGATCGACTTGACATCGATCTTACGCGCCAGACTGTGGAAGCTATCGAGAATAAGACCTACGTTCTGGTGGTCGGCACGCCTGACGATTTCCCAGGCGTCGCGGTGGTCATTGATGTGGCGCCCCCAAGCCAGTGCCTCGTAGCCTACCCTCAGCCCGCGTTTGGCGGCCCGTTCTCCAAGTTCGTGGAAATCGGCGGCCGCACGATCGATGCCACCCTGTGACGCCAGAGATACGTTTGAACAGACCAGCACAAGATCGGTGCCAAGTTCTTGCATCAGGTCGAACTTGCGCTCTGCACGATCGAAGGTACGGCTTCGAAGAGGTTCCGGCATTCCTTCGAAGTCACGGAAAGGCTGGAAGAGCGTGATCTCGAGGCCGTGGTCACGCACCAGCCGCCCGACGTCGGCGGGACTGCCATCGAACGCGAGGAAGTCGTTCTCGAAGATTTCGACACCATCGAAACCAGCCGTGGCGATTGCCTCCAGCTTTTCCGGGAGTTCGCCGCTGATCGTAACGGTCGCGATTGAGGTCTTCATTCTAAGCTCTTCCAATTAGCGCGAGAAAATATGAGTTCCGGGTCGTCGGTTCGGGTCAGCAGATATCTCGCCACTATTATCGCAAATGTAGATTTAATTTCAATTAGCTTGTCATATGATAAATTATCATAGGTTTTGAAAAAACTCTGTTGATTTCGATGCCGCTCTCAGGCAACGATAGGCCCGCAGCCAAGGATGAGGGTGGCTGTTCGGTCAAAAGACCAAAAAAGGAGGAGGATTAGCATGTTTAAATCTACTCTATCGCGCCGCAACGCCATGCTTTCAGTTGCTGCCGCGCTTGCATCCGTTGCAATGTCACAGCCGGCCTCGGCGATTTCGCCAGACGAGATCAAGGCTCGTGGTAAGCTGATCGTCGGAATTCAAGGCGATAACCCACCATGGGGTTTCGTTACCAGTGGCGGCAAGCAAGACGGTCTTGACGCCGACATCGCCACTTTGTTCGGAAACGAACTCGGCGTTCCGGTGGAATTCGTGCCGCTTGAAGTGAACAACCGCATTCCCGCGCTCACGGCGGGAAGAGTGGACGTTCTGTTCGCGACGATGGCCATGTTGCCGGACAGAGCAAAGGCAGTTCAGTTCAGCAAGCCTTATGTTGCCAATGCGATCGTCCTGATCGGACCCAAATCCGCTGAAATCAAAACCAATGTCGACATGGCGAAGTTCACCGTAGGCGTGGCAAAGGGCGCCGCCCAAGACACGCAGGTTACCAAGAACGCGCCGGAAGGCACGACGATCCGCCGCTACGACGGCGACGCCGCAAGCGTTCAGGCCCTGGTATCCGGACAGGTCAATACGCTGGGTGGAAACATCTTCTACATGGACCGCGTCGAGAAGGCCCGTCCGGGCGAGTTCGAAAACAAACTCGAATTCCAGAAGCTCTACAACGGTGCTTGCACGCGTCTCGGTGAAACCGAGATAAACGCGTCAATCAATACCTTTATCGATAAAATAAAGGCAAACGGCGAACTCAAGAAAGTCTACGACAAGTGGATGAAGGTTCCCGTCCCGGAATTCCCGCAAAGCCTCGAAGGCATCCCCTTCGCCGCCAAGTAAACCGGAACCAGCTACCATTTAGATAGATGACGGGCATCGTGAACGATGCCCGTCACCGTCGCCTTGATGTCGAGAAGCCGGATATGATCCGTGCGTGGAACCATGTTCATGAACAAGCCGATCTTTATCCTTAATGGGCCGAACCTGAACCTTCTCGGCCAACGCGAGCCGCACATCTACGGCACAACCACGCTCGCCGATATTCGTGAGCGATGCTTGAACAAGGCAAAGGCTTTGGGGTTTGCAGTTGATTTCAGGCAGAGCAATTTCGAGGGTGAGCTTGTCGAAAGCGTGCATCAGGCACGCACCGACGCTTGCGGCATCATTATCAATCCAGCAGCCTACACCTTTACGTCGATCGCGATTCTCGATGCCTTGAAAACCTTCGATCCACCCAAGATCGAGCTGCATATCTCGAATGTGCATGCGCGGGAGAGCATCTATCACAACTCTTTGATCTCCCGCGTCGCAACGGCGATCATGATCGGCTTCGGAGCGGATGGCTACGAGCTGGCCATCCAGGCGATGGCTGGAATGGTCACGCGCGATTGAGTTTCAGGATCACGGACGAGAAAGGTCGCAATGAACTACCAGTTGGATTTCACGCCGGTGATTGATGCCCTGCCGAGCCTGTTGCTCGGTTGCCTCGGTACGCTTTTGCTCGCAATCTGCGGAATGGCGCTGGCAATCGTCATCGGAATCGGCGGCGTGGCTTTGCGCGATTCCGGTTTCAAGCCAGTGCGCTGGTTGATCATCGGGTTCGTTGAAGTGATCCGCAACACCCCATTTCTGGTCCAGATCTTCTTCATCTATTTCGCGCTTCCCCTCATTGGCGTGAGACTCGATCCGACGCCAACAGCGATCATCGCACTCGGTATAAACGGTGGCGCATACGCTATCGAGATCATCCGCGGCGGGGTGCAGTCGATCCCCAAGGGACAAATGGAAGCAGGCTTGGCGCTAGGCCTCCACAAGGCTCAGGTCTTCCGGTTGATCATCCTCAAGCCCGCATTGAGGGCGATCTATCCGTCGCTGACCAGCCAGTTTGTCTTGTTGACGCTATCGACAAGCATTGCTTCGGCTATCTCGGCTTACGAGCTGACCTCGGTCTCCCAGCGCATTGAGTCCGAGAGCTTCCGCAGCTTCGAAGTCTATTTCACGGTTACGGTTTTCTATCTCGTGATCTCCTGGCTGATGATGCGCCTGTTTGCGCTGTTTTCGGCGCGCTACTTCAAATATCCGGTTAGGTAGGAGCGGTGTGATGGGCCCCGAAGAATTCGTGTTTCTCCTGATTGGCTTGAAGTGGACCGTTGTACTTTCGGCGGTCGGCTTTGCCTGTGGCTGCGTGGCCGGGCTCGGCGTGGCGCTTGCGCGGACTTCCAGCCTTCCTCTGCTCGAGCGGTTAACGGCTGGTTACATCGCGATATTTCAGGGGACGCCACTGCTGATGCAGCTTTTCGTCGTCTACTATGGACTGGCGCTTGTTGGCTTGCGCCTGGACGCATGGGTTGCAGTCTCCATAGGCCTGACGCTTCACGCCAGTGCCTACCTTGGCGAAATCTGGCGCGGCGCCATAGAAGCCGTGCCCCGCGGCCAGACCGAGGCAGCAAAGGCTTTGAGCCTCAAATACATGTCGCGCATGCGAGACGTTATCCTTCCCCAGGCATTGCGTATCTCGCTGCCGGCAACGGTCGGCTTTCTTGTCCAACTGATCAAGGGAACTTCGCTTGCTTCGATCGTGGGGTTCACCGAGCTGACGCGCGCCGGCAACATCATCTCCAATCAGATATTCCAGCCGCTGACGGTCTTTGGGATTGTTGGGGTGCTGTACTTCCTCATGTGCCTGCCTCTGACGATTTTTGGAGCGCGATTGGAACGACGGTTCGCCGCATCGGCACGCTAGCCTCCCTCTCCTGCTTCGAAGCTACCTACCAAGCCCACCGGAGTTCCATCGATGCCAAATTCAAAGCCTGCCGAAGTCGCCGCACCGATGATTGTCATGGAACGGGTGGAGAAGTGGTACGGCGCTTTTCAAGCGTTGCATGACATCAACATGACGGTGCGCAGTGGCGAGCGGATTGTCTTGTGCGGTCCCTCCGGCAGCGGAAAATCGACACTCATCCGATGCATCAATCATCTCGAAACCTACCAGAAGGGCGAGATTCGTGTCGGCGGCATCGTCCTTGGAGATCGGCCGAAAGCTATCGATGCGATCCGACGCGAGGTCGGAATGGTGTTCCAGCAGTTCAACCTCTTTCCGCACCTGACAGTGCTGCAGAACTGCATGCTTGCTCCTGTCAGAGCCACTGGCATCAGCAAGTCCGAGGCAGAAGATCGGGCTCGCGGGCTTCTCGAACGGGTCAAGATTTCCGAGCAGGCCAGCAAGTATCCGGCACAGTTATCTGGCGGTCAGCAGCAGCGCGTTGCCATCGCGCGTGCGCTTTGCATGCAGCCGAAAGTCATGCTGTTCGATGAGCCTACCTCGGCGCTTGATCCTGAGATGGTCAAGGAAGTCCTGGACACCATGATTTCGCTGGCAGACGACGGCATGACGATGATCTGTGTCACCCACGAGATGGGTTTTGCCCGGCAAGTGGCAGACAGGGTCATCTTCATGGCCAGCGGAGCGATCGTCGAGGAGGCGCCTCCTGCCGAATTCTTCACCGATCCGAGGCATGCGCGGACCAGGAAGTTTCTCGGGGAGATCCTCCGGAAGTGAGCTTCGCAACGGCGGCCACGAACTCGGCCAGCCTTGGAGCGAGATCCGGATATGCGACGTTACTCAATTCGATCCGAAGAAAGACGAGTGTCATGATCACCGGCAAGACCAAGCTCATTGCTCACCTTGGCTACCCCACCGATTCATTCAAGGCTCCGTTGATCTACAATCCGTATTTCGAGGCAAGCGACATCGATGCCGTGGTGATGCCCATGGGCTGTAGACCGGAAGACTATCCGGCATTCCTGAAGCTGCTCTTTCGGCTGTCAAATATCCATGGCGCACTGATAACGATGCCTCACAAGGTTTCGACGATGGACCTTATCGACGAAGCGTCGACAGCCGCAAAAATCGCGGGCTCATGCAATGCCGTACGGCTCGACCCGGATGGCAGGCTCATCGGAGACATGTTTGACGGCGAGGGTTTTGTGCGCGGCGTGATGCGAAAGGGAAGGCCGATTGCCGGAACGAGTGTCCTGGTAGTCGGCGCTGGCGGTGTCGGATCGGCGATAGCAGCATCATTGGCGAATGGCGGCGTGGGCCGTCTCGCAATTTTCGATGCAAATCAAGGGACCGCCAGTGCGCTGCTCGACAGACTTAAGAAGCACCATCCAGGCCTTCAGGTTTCAACCGGCTCCGCCGATCCGGCTGGCTTTGATATTGTGGTCAACGCGACGCCGCTTGGAATGAGGCGCGACGACCCGCTCCCCATCGATGTCAACCATATTTCCCCGTCAACCTTTGTAGGCGAAGTCGTGATGTCCGCCCAAATGACACCTCTTCTCGAGGCTGCAAAAGCGCGTGGCTGCACGTTTCAAGTGGGGACGGACATGTTGTTTGAACAGATTCCGGCTTACCTGGAGTTCTTCGATTTCCCGGCGACAACCGCTGATCGGTTGCGCACAATCGCCAAGCTCGTTTGAAGGCGCGATCGCCTCGGTTCCTATCCGAGGTCATTTCTTGGCGTGGGAGTTCCTTGAGAACATTCAAGAGTTCGCACTCCTATATCTTCGTCTAGATGTTCAGCAATGCTGTCTTGCCTAATCTCAAGCGCAGTTAGACAAAGGGCGAAGCGACGATTTCATCGCGACTCCTCGACAGCGAGTTTGCGCTCGTCAACGGTGGTACGTATTGCCCTGTTGACATCGGGACCCGCAACGGCTGGCCCAGATGGTCGTGTCGCCACGCCGCCAGCGACATCAAACGAGCGGCAACTTGCTCCCTCTCCCAATTGAAAGGCCCTGTAAATGCTAACGAGGATCAATGGGACAGACATCTTCTTTGATATCGAAGGCAGTGCGTTGCGAAAGATCGACGGACAGATGTGCGAAGTACCCACAATACTGGCTCTGCATGGGGGCCTTGGATTCGATCATGGCTACTTGCGGGATGGACTTGGACGTCTGCAGGATATCGCCCAAATCATCTATGTGGATCTGAGGGGGCAAGGCCGATCAGGCCGTCCGGCGCTGGAAACAGCCACACTGGAGCAGATGGCCGACGACGTTGCGGAGCTCATCCGTATGCTCGGACCCCATAAGCCATATATCTTCGGTCATTCGGCGGGTGGTTTCGTAGCGTTGCACCTAGCCCTGAGGCATTCCAGATCGATTGCTGGCCTGATTTTGTCGGGGACCGCGCCAACTGTCGCGCCGATACAAGATGAGCCCAACCAGCCCACGCCCACCCTCGCGGACCGAGCCCCACCCAAGACGATGGAAGTAGCCGCTAGAATTTTTTCAGGGGACATCACCGCGGAAAGTGTGGCGGAATTCTTCGAAAAGGTAGGCCCTTACTATGCCGCTCCCGCGCAGATGGGGCTGACCGCAACGCTGTTGCAGGCAACCTCGAAAAACGTCGATATGATGAAACATTTCATGACAAAGATTGCCCCACAGTATGATTTGACCTCACAACTTCATCTGATTGCCGTTCCAACCTTGGTACTCGTCGGTGCATACGACTGGGTCTGCCCACCACGGGCGAGCCGTGCGATTGCGAAGAGCATTGCGCAAAGCAAGTTTGTCCTGTTTGACCGTTCTGGCCACTTCCTGTTCTCGGAGGAGCCGGAAAAATTCCGTGGTGTCGTCGTCGACTTTCTTGCAGACCACGCGGATGATCCTTGGTCACTAAGTATGAGCGATGGCGCGAACACCGGCAGAAGCGCCAACACAAGTTGATCGCCAAAAGCCAGCTTCACAGCACCTTCCGGCTCGTCAGTTCTCTGCCGGGGGCATGGCCACCGAGGTTGCGATTTTGGTTTCAGGTAGCCGTGGGCGCCGTTTGCGAGATACAACTGACACTAGATGTCAGGAGTTGGCGGCTGATGACCTAGTCGCGCCAGGGCCGGTGTGATCAAGTTGCCTTGTCAGAACGAAAAAAGGGGAAGCTTATGGTCGGCGGGGCAACACATGACTTCGATTTCAACCACGGCGATTGGGTCGTTACCAATAAGCGACTGGTTCAGCGCGGCGCCAACTCTCATGAGTGGGAGGTGTTCACCTCCTATGAGAAGGCGCAGCTCTGGATGGGTGGCATGGTTTCGATCGACGAAAGCGATTTCCCGACGAAGGGTTTCCGCGGTATGAGCCTGCGGACCTACAATCCCCAAAAGGACGAATGGGCGATCTATTGGATCAATTCTGGCGACGGTATCCTCCAGCCGCCGGTTTTCGGTCGCTTCGAAAAGGGCGTGGGTATATTCACCGGCGACGACACGGATGGTGACCGCCCGGTGAAGGTAAAGTTCCATTGGAGCCGCACCGATACCGAGAGCCCGCGCTGGAGCCAGTCGTTTTCCTATGATGATGGAAATACTTGGGAAACCAACTGGATCATGGAGTTTGCGCGTCCCGAATGAACCACAACCCGAATGCCGGCGGCAGGATTTAGTCCGGGACTAAGAGTATCCCTGCCCTGCCGCCGATGCAGTGCCGATACCGTTCGTTGTTGTGATTTGAACGTGAATAAGCAGTCCCTTAAGAAAGTTCCGGTGGGGGCAGAGTCCAGTACGTTGCCGGTAAATACATGCCGGCAATATGAAAATGCCGAGTCAGTGCAGAATGAATGTCCAACGGTACCGTAAAAAGCGCAAATGGCACGAGCTTGATCTCTTGTGCCGAGCTGGAGCGGGGATTGGACCCATCGCGCCTGCGGCCTGCAGGATAGTCCGCGAGCTCGTTGGAGCAGACTCCATCTTGCTGTTCTGGCTCGATCAGAACGGCCTGCCTGCGGGGCTTTTCTACGAGAGCACCGCAGATTGCGCAGCTGAGGTATTCGGTGATGATTATCACCGGTTCTTTTCTGATCCATCAGAGCTGAATGGCTTGAGCGCATCCCCGGAGAATGACGAGCCTGTCGGAATCCTGATGAATCCACGGCGGGACTATTTTTGCTCCAAAACCTTCAATCTTATGGTCAAGGCGAGTGCAAACCTGCACTCCATTGATCTGAAGGTCGACGTTGAAAATCAGACACGAGCGGTTTTTATGTTGTTTCGCAAGGGGCAAACGGCGTTTGATGAACACGACGCTTCGCATTTCAGACAGGCACTCCCCTACCTGCGACATGCTATTGAAAGGCACGCACCGGAAGGGCCTTGGGAGGGACCCAATGCTCCCGGTCATATACTTGTCGATTGGTCTGGCACAAAGCTGTTGGCGGTGAGCGATGAAGCATCCCAGCTTCTCAACGCCTGTGCGATCGTCGGGCAGGATATCCGCGTTACAGCTTCCGCAACGCTTCCCCCGCGATTTGCCGAGGACCTCTGTCGTCGCCTGGAGACGGCAGGTGTGACGAGCGATATCCTGGACATCCCGTGGGGTCGGCTTCGTGCTACAGCCACGCAAATGCATGAATTCTCAGCAGAGGCTACGAAACGGGTGCTCATCTCGCTCGAGATGGAGGTGCCCAAACGCCTACGGATTATCCATGCGATCCTGGACCTGCCAATATCGCCGCTTCAACGCTTGATCGCACTGGTTGCTGCTGAGGACGGGTCCCGTGCGGACTGCCTGAACTCGACGGGGATTAGCAAGGAGGCACTAAAGAAGCATCTTTCCGCCATTTATCGAGTAGTTGGGGTGAATTCGTGGGAAGACCTAGCGGTGGCGCTGCAGCGGCCGCGGAACTCGCCGGGAAATTCGACACCGTTTTGAACCGCCAATGGTCCGCGAGATCTGATAGCGGATTTGATATGCGCCGTCGGCGCATAGCGCCGTGTGCTACAAGATTGCTTCCGTCTCTTCAGAATTGAACGCCATACCGCGCGCCACCATTTATTCGCGCTGCGATGATCGCTGAACGGCACAGTGCGGAAGTCGGGTTTTTCGTCACAGCTGAAGTGCATGTAGCTGGACATGCATCCAAAACTTTTCATCCCCCACGGGGGAATAGTCTGACCGGAGAATAACGGGTAGTTGCAACTACTCATCCCGATTGCTCACCCAAGACGCGAAGTGAGGTTTCGGTGCCATCGCGGATATTGCCGCGATGCCTTGATCCGATTTCAGGCATGCCACCCTTGGTCTGCCTGCCGACAGCAGTTGCACGCTTGCCTGCTACAGGAGACGATTGCCATGCCAATCACCTTGAGTGAGTGGAACGAGTTTTTTCTTAATCGAGGCACGAATTCGATGGTGCCATTTCGCCGTTCGCCGGCCGTCCTCAGAGATCGCTTCGGAAGGTCACAGGACCGTCCACGAGGTCTCCAGCGGAACATTTGGGTTTGCTTTTAGCAACTCATTTCTCACTGCCTTTCGCGCACGGTTAAGTGAGATTTCGCGCCCACGAGAAGCTCCACAACAAGCCATCACCGCAGAATTGCCGATGTGGGGCCCGTTTGCCCCTGCTGAGCCCGACCGTTTCTAACCCCCGGAGAATTTCATGCTATTAAAAATATCTGAGGCAGTCGCGATGCCGAAAAAGCATGCCATCCGCTACGGACTTATGGTTCTTGTAATTGCCGTCACGCTACCGATAGCGCTGACACTCAATAGCTTCCATGTTCCCACGGCCTTTGCGACCATGTTGCTCGCCGTCATGTTTTCCGTGTGGAGATTTGGTATTGGGCCTGGCTTGGTGGCTTCGGTGTTCACGATTTTCAGCATTAGGTTCTTTCTGCTTGAGCCCCTCTACACAATTGATCCCTTCGCTCTGCCTGACGAGGAACTGCGTGTATTTCTCCTTTTCAGCGAGGCTATCCTGCTACTCTGGCTGCTTGGCTCGGCCCAGCGACGCGCCCAGGAAAAGCTGAGAGCAAGCGAAGCATATCTGACAGACGCCCAGGCACTGAGCCAGACAGGGAGCGTGAGCTTCATTGTGCCGGATGCCGAAGTCTTCTGGTCCGCGCAGGCATATCGAGTACTTGGCTATAGCAACGACACCTCGCCAAGCGTGCAGCGCATGATTGCACGTGTACATCCCGGCGATATCGCTTTGGCACAGAGCCGGTTCTTCCAACTGACAGAGCCTGCGAAACGCATCGATTTCGAACATCGGATCGTGATGCCGGATGGTACCCTCAAGGAGCTTGCTGTACTTGGCAAGGCCGAACTCGAACGGGGTGGAAAGATCCGGGTTTCGGCGGCGGTTATGGATGTGACCGAGGCAAAACGCATAAGTGCTTCGCTGCGGAAATCGCAAGCCGAACTTGCCCATGTCACCAGGTTGACTGCAATGGGAGAACTGGTTGCCTCCATAAGCCATGAAATAAATCAACCGCTCGCAGCCATCAAGTTGAACGCAGAGACCGGCGCAAGATGGCTTGACCGGGAACCGCCTCAATTGGACAACGTCCGTCTGAGTTTGACCCGCATCGTCGATAACGCAGGACGCACAGGAGCCTTGATCTCCAATCTTCGGAATATGACCAAAAAGGCAGAGGTTCAAACGAGGGCCCTTGATATGAACCATGTCGTAGCCGACGTCGTACAAATCCTGCAGAGGGAAGCCCAGGACAGAAACATCCGGTGCCTGATCGATCTTGAGTCGAATCTGAAGCTGGTGGAGGCCGACGAGGTGCAGCTGCAGCAAATCCTCGTGAATTTCCTGATGAACGGCTTCGATGCCATGGCAACGACTCCGGAGAGCGAGCGTCAGATATCAATCCGTTCGCGAAATTGCGAGGACAGTGTTGCCGTTGAAGTGCGGGACGCGGGGCATGGGATAACGGAGGGGGTCGCGGGCCGGCTGTTCGACGCGTTCTTCACCACAAAGCTTCATGGCATGGGCATAGGGCTGTCCATCTGTCGAACGATCGCGGAAGCTCATGGTGGTAAAGTCGAGGCGTTCAACAACGAGGACAGGGGCGCGACATTTCGCATTGTCCTCCCTCAGACTTCTAGGTTGGTCGCTTGAGGGGAGCGGCCAAACCGTCGTGAGTCCTCGGGCGGCAGGGTTTAGAGGCAGGACTTTGATCGGCTGGACGGCGAGACTTCCTCCGCACGCGAGCTTTATGATCGCATGATCGAGCTTTACCCGGACCGGATTGATCCCGGATCGTTGTGGCGCAGTGCTCACGCGGCGAAGGCGTTCACTGCCGACAAATCTGTATGAGGCGCCCGCCTGGCGGTGGCAGCGGGTAGGCATATGATGTCCGGGTTCACCGTTCGAATCGTATACCAACGGGTATTCGTCTGGCTGGCCTCAGCTCTCATGCTCTCCGGGCTACAGTTGGGAATAGCGCTTGCGGCCAACCAAGTTGCAATCACCTGATACGGCGCTATCTCACTTTGATGAGAGACCGCGAAGCAGGAATGAAACACCCTTGGAGCGCTCCCGTATCCATAGCTTGCGCACGGGGTTCAAGGACCCGCGCTGTGACCTGTACCCACGATGCACTGCTCGTCTTGTTTGACGATTGGCCTGTCATCGACGGGCAACCTTACTTTTCCGCGTTGGAAGTTTGCACAGCAGTCGCCGAAGGACAGAAGACACCCTATGACGCTCAAGTCGCCTTCATGGCCGCGGTGAGTGCGGCAAAGCTCGATTTCGAGCTCCTATAGGCTCTGGCCGCGTATTGTCGAAATGGGGATCGATTGTCTGAGAACGACAATCAGCAGGTTCGTGACTATCATTTGGAGCGGCAATAGTTGGCATTGATCGAGCAGTTAAGGCGGCGTTGATCGCTTCGGAAAGTGCAACAGGCGACTGCTCCCCTCGTACCGCGCACTCCACAGCTGCAGCAATCGCTTCGCGACCCTCAACACTATCAACCGACACGGCGTGATCTTGGCACCAGCAAGTGACCACGCCCATAACAGATTCGAGCTGGTCATGGTTCAGATCGATAAGGCTCAACAAAGACATGTAGCTTCCTCCGTTTGTCGGCAGAAGCTCTTATGATCTCCCAAGCGGTCCCCGCCGTAAAAGTTCGGAGCCGATAGTTTACAACTAGCGCGTTGGCGCCAAAAGGAAAGATGAGGCGCGCTGACCCCGGCCTTGCCTTCTGCAGTTCGAGCTAGCCACGCCACGACTGCCATGCAATTTGACGCCGCTAAAGCCGTTGCTTTTCTTCAGCGCTCTTGCCGTCGGAGCTTTTCGTGCTCATCGAATCGCTCGGCGCCCTTGGCCAGGTCAGAACCCTTTTGGGCCTCGACCTTCTTCTCTTCCATTGCTGCGCTCTTACGAAGTCCGCGAGCCGATTGCCGGCCCTTTTCCGTTTCAGCGTTTTCTATACCCATTGAACTTCCTCCACATTGCTTGCGGACAAGATCAACGGTTAGGTCACGACTTTCGTTCCCATTGGGCGCAGATGGTTTGACGTGCCGCCAGCTTCTTCTGCTCCGCTAGACGCTTCGCCGCCCCACCTTGCAATTCAAAGCGACGATTGACTCCCACCGCGCATATGAGAGTGTAGCGGTATTCGAGACCAGTCGGAAAGCGCAAACCATGACGCCAGAACGATTTAGCGAATGCCTTCTGCACATCCGATGGACGCCGATCAACATTGCGTCGGCGTTGCAGTGCGACTTGTCATGGATCGAAGCTTTGGAGGTCGGAAACGAAACTGTTCCGGCCGAATTGGGCACGTGGTTGGAGGCGCTGGCGAGAGCGCACGAGGCTTTGCCGGCCCCGGCGACGTGTCGCGGCAAGAGTTTAAGCCATTGACGAACGTTACGGCCTTGCTGGCTGGTAGCGACCCGACGGGGAGGCCACGATGATGATCGCTCGACGAGATTTTACCTATGAGGAATGGAATTGCCTGCTGCATATCTACAGGCACGAAACGGCCGAAATCCCGACAGGGCAAAGCCAGAGGTTCAGCAAGCTTGGCTTGATTGATAAGGCAGTCGATGGAGCGGGTCTGAGTGCGGCGGGCAAGACGCTTGTTGAGCATGAGCTTCTGATGGAGCGTCGGAACCGACTTCAGCGCTAGACGCCACGCGAGAAATTGCGCGCCGTCGCGTCGCTTTTTATCACGTGCTTCGATCAGCGCCTCATGACGATCTTCACGATCGCGCTGGGTGCCGCCCTGCCCGGCACTCGGGAAAGAGCGTCATAGGTTGGCCAACAGAAGAGCGCTCCGAGCTCTTGAACGAATTCAACCACTCACCAATTCCTCAATCAGATCGGGAGAAGCCTAGTTCCAGCTTCAACAGGCATGGAAGCAGCGTCACTCACTGCGCACGCGGCAGCTTGTCAAGAAATGCAACGAAAAAGGATCATTGACTGGCAAATGATACGTTTGCATATCTATTCTGCGCGTTAGGGCTATGAACTCAGCACCGTACTCGATCGTCTGGGGACCACACCCATAATCACATGCCGGGACATCACATGCCGTCCTTTTCCATCGGCGCCGGCCGTCGCGTGTAAACCTTTCGTCAGAGCCGGCTATACTTGCGTATAGGTGTGTGGCTGCCTCTCCCATCATAGACTCCGACCGTTAGATAAAACGGAGACGAGATGTCAGGATTCTTACGAGATCGGCTGTTCTGGCCCTCGTTTTGGAGCCATCAGCAAGCCAATTTCCGTTTTACGTCAAACCCCCCACTCCACAGCGCCGACGTCCCCACGGCCGTAAGCCGTGGGACCGCCCCACTCAGCCTCATGAACGAGGGACGGCCATCCGTGTGGATTGCACGCTCAGGAACAGTAAAGGCGACTCTGGGCTCCTGTGCTCCGCCTGTCGCCGGTGATAAGAGGTGAGAGTTGCGCGTGTTGCTTGTTGAAGATGATCAAATCCTCGGAGCGTCCTTGAAAAAGGCGCTGGAAAAGCATGCCTATGGAATCGACTGGCTACGTGATGGTCAGTCTGCACTCCTTTGCCTGGAGAGCCTTGATTTCGGTGCCGTCGTCTTGGATATCAACCTGCCGGAGCTGAGCGGCATTGAGGTTCTCAAGGGCATCCGCCGCAGAGGCAATCGCGTGCCCGTCCTTTTGCTGACTGCGCTCGATACAGTTCGCCAGAAGGTCGAGGGTCTTGATGAGGGGGCCGACGACTACATGGTTAAGCCCTTCGACTTGGACGAACTGCTTGCCAGGGTAAGGGCTCTTACGCGACGCAGGGACGGCCGAGCGGAAACGATCATCAGGTGCGGACTCGTCGAAGTGGATCCGTCGGCCATGATCGTGCGCAAAGCCGGTTCGCAGGTCCACACCACAGCTAAGGAATTTCACCTTCTAAGCCTGCTGATGGAGCGCAGTGGCCGCTACGTGACGAAGAATGACATAGAGTATTCGCTTTATGACGCCGGCAACACGGTGGAAAGCAACACCACCGAGGTCACCATCTACAATCTGCGCAAGAAGCTCGGCAGTGAGTTCATCAAGTCTATCCGCGGCGTCGGCTACCTGATCGAACGATGAGCCGGTCTACCCTCACACGCAGGCTTTTCTTCAGGATTGCGCCTGTGGTTGCGGTCACCATAGCGCTCGTCGCCGTCTTTGCATTCGATAGCGCAACGCGAGAGATCAACAAGATCTACGACGCACAGCTCGTCGACGATGCGGACGTGCTTCTGGCACTGCTGCAGCACTCGCTCCAAAAGCCGACCGGGAAAGGAGCGCGCGAGATACCAGATATCGATTTCACCGCGAACAACCAGTCTGGTTTCGGGCAGGATTCCGACGATTTCGCGGACGCCCATATGTTTCGCGGCTGGGTCAACGAACACATCGCAGTCTACAGCAACAATGCGTTTGGCGAAGACGTCCCTCGGCAGAAGGCGGGTTTTACGACCCTGGCCCATCACGGCGAGATGTGGCGGATCTACTCGACTTCGCTACCAGGCACGGCAATCGTGTTTGAGGTGGGCGAAAAAATTGCTGTCCGTGAGACGTTGGTCGCCAATATCCTGCTCAATCTCTTCTTCCCGCTGGTCGCGCTCCTCCCGATCATCGGGTTTCTCATATGGTACTGCATCAACAATGGACTGAGCACCATGCGAGGTCTCGTGCACCACATCCGTATCCGCTCGCCGGACGATCTCTCGGCCATTCCGGTGGAAGGCCTGCCCCGGGATCTTCTTCCGCTCGGTACTTCGATAAACCATCTCCTCGACAAGCTTGCGCACTCGCTGACACTGGAGAGGCGGTTCTCCGATCTTGCTGCTCACCAGCTTCGCACCCCACAGGCCGGCATGAAGCTGCTGCTGCAGTTGCTGGACAGGGCTGATGGCGACGAAGAGCGCCGCGCGATCATGTCCGATCTCGTGCTTAGCAACGATCACGCTATTCATATGATCGAGCAGCTGCTTCGTCTGGCACGAGTGAGCCACCACGAAATAGAACTCTCTCCCGTCAACCTCCACGATCTGGCAGCGTCGGTGCTCGCGCAGTTCGGCAACGTCATCAATGACCGTCAGATGGACGTATCGCTCGAGGGAGATGAGCATGCGCAAACCAACACCGACCGTTTGTTGCTGACCCTGATGATCAGCAATCTCGTTGACAACGCCATCAAGTACACTCCGGTCGGAGGTCGCATCGCAGTCGTCGTCTCGTCAGAAAAGGAAGTTTGCCGATTGTCGATTCGTGACAGCGGACCGGGCATCCCCTCGGACTATTACGACGCCGTCTTTCAGCGCTTCTACAGGCTGAATACCCTTCAATCCGAGGGAAGTGGCCTTGGACTCGCGATCGTTGCGGATATCGCCGATCGCCTGTCGGCGATGATTGCGCTCGCCACACCCAATTGGGGCAAGGGACTGCAGGTCGATTTGTTGCTGCAAAAAAGCAAATAATCGACTTTTTCATTTTCGCTTCATCTTCGCCTCAGGTCGCGATCATCGACGCTTGTTAAACACTCCCAGAAAGTAAGTTTTGGAGTGCTTCATGCAGGTGTTTTGTGATTTCGACGGGACGATCTCCGTCGAGGATGCAACCGATCTGGTTCTCTCCCGCTTTGCCAGCCCCGAGTGGGAGGCAATCGAAAGCGAGTGGAAGCAGGGGCTGATCGGCTCGGCCGAATGCATGCGTCGCCAGGTCGCCCTCATTCGCGCCAGCCGGAGCGAACTCGACGGCTTGCTGGACAAAGTGGCGATAGATCCCGGCTTCGACCGCTTTCTGGACGCCTGCGTAGATTTCGGCATCCCGGTGGCAGTCGTCAGCGACGGTGTCGACTACTTCATTCGTCGCATTCTCGTCGCCCACGGCATCCACCTCCTGCCCATCATCGCGAACCGGCTGGTTCGGCTGCATGACGATGACGATGCCTTTTATTCGCTGACGTCGCCGTTCAGTGCTTCCTGTTGCACTGCCGATGCCGGTGTCTGCAAGTGTGCCGTCATCAATGGCACGACGCAGCAGATTTATATCGGCGACGGGCGAAGC
Source organism: Rhizobium sp. Root1220 (assembly GCF_001426265.1). GTDB lineage: Bacteria > Pseudomonadota > Alphaproteobacteria > Rhizobiales > Rhizobiaceae > Rhizobium. The sequence goes on along the minus strand of NZ_LMDG01000035.1, from coordinate 125,321 downwards.
GACTTCTGCGTATCCGCGCGGGCAAGCGTCGTCTTCGCGAAAGACAAGCTTGCGGACCACTGCATCGAGCAAGGCATCCCCTACTACGGCTTCACGGACTTCACCGACCTTCTTGAGACATTCAAGACGATCCTGCCCGGCATCCTCGAGCGGGACCGCGTCATCACTCAACCCATCACCGTATGACACAGACAAAAGGCGCAAAATGAAAACCAACATTGTTGACATCACGGGCGGCGTACGCCCATCGCCGGCCCGAAGCGAGGCAGAACTGCGCTCCCTTGAGGAGACCTACTGCTCGTTCGGCGACACCGTCCACTATTCCCCGGAGCCGAAATTCTTCGAGGAATGCGAAGGATCCTACCTCTACGACGCAGCCGGTACGCCCTTCCTCGATTTGCAGATGTGGTATTCGGCTGTCAATTTCGGCTACCGCAACGAGCGCCTGAACGAGGCCGCCCATCGGCAACTCGACCGGCTGCCGCAGGTCGCCTCCCAGTACCTGCATCGCGAGAAAGTCGAACTCGCGGCCATGATCGCGCGGGATGCGGAGCACAAGTTCGGGCGCAAGGGCCGCGTTCACTTCAACGTCGGCGGCTCGCAGGCGATCGAGGATTCGCTGAAGCTGGTGCGCAACTATACCGGCGGCAAGAGCCTGATGTTCGCCTTCGAAGGCGGCTATCACGGGCGCACGCTCGGGGCCTCGTCGATCACCTCTAGCTATCGCTATCGCCGCCGCTTCGGTCATTTCGGAGAACGGGCGCAGTTCGTCGAGTTTCCATATCACTTCCGCGGCCCGAAGGGCATGTCGAAGGAGGAATACGGCCACGAATGCGTGCGCAGGTTCGCCCGGCTGTTCGAGAGTGAGTACAACGGCGTCTGGGATCCGAAAGTCGGCAAGGCGGAATATGCCGCCTTCTACATCGAGCCGATCCAAGGCACGGGCGGCTATGTCATCCCGCCGATGAACTTTTTCTCAGAGCTTAAGAAGGTGCTGGACGAGCATGGCATCCTGCTCGTCGTCGACGAGATCCAGATGGGCGTCTACCGCACCGGCAAGCTCTGGTCGATCGAGCATTTCGGCGTTCAGCCAGACATCCTCGTGTTCGGCAAGGCGATCACGAACGGCCTCAACCCCCTCTCGGGTGTCTGGGCACGGGAGGAAATGATCAATCCCGATATCTTCCCGCCGGGATCGACACACTCGACATTCGCAAGCAATCCAATGGGGACCGCAGTGGCGCTGGAGACCATGAAGATGCTGGAGGAGAAGGACTTTGGCACAACGGTGATGGCCAAGGGCGCCTATTTCCTCGACGGGTTGAAGCAGCTCCAGAGGCGCCATGCCATCATCGGCGACGTCGACGGGCTGGGTCTCGCGCTGCGGGCAGAAATCTGCCAGGAGGACGGCTTTACGCCCGACAAGGCGACCATGGACTGGCTCTGTGACGAGGGCATGAAGGGTGATCTTCAAGTCGGGACGCAGATGTACGGCTTGGTGCTGGATGTCGGCGGCTACCACAAGAACGTCATTACGCTGGCGCCAAATCTGCTCATTACTTACGAGGAGATTGACTTGGCGTTGAAGCTGCTCGATCAACTCTTCACCCGCGCCGCGCGGAGATAGAACCGTGCAGCTCCTGCTTCTTCACCTCGACGATGCGCTGGAGTTGCAGCCAGATTTTGTGCGCGCCTGCACACAGGCCGGCGCGCACCAAATTTCGGATGAGGAGAGCGGCAGGGCGATACGCCTCTGGAGCAAATGGGGGGCGCTCGACAAGCTCGCCTGCGCCCTCGACCGGCGCACGCCGGCGGTAGGCAAGGAGGCGCCGCTCTGGTTTCTGGGCTCCGGCGACTTTCATCATGTATCGGCCCTCCTGCTGGAGCGTGCGCTGGCGCGGCATCCGGCTCCGACGACGCTGATCCATTTCGACAACCACCCTGACTGGGTGAGGTTCGAGGACGGGATGCATTGCGGATCGTGGATCAACCGCGCCCTCGACAATCAGAATGTTCGAAAGGTCATCACGCTCGGCGTCTGCAGCGACGATCTTTGCAGCCCGGAGCGCAAGGGCGGCAATTTGAAACTGTTGTCGGAAGGGAGGCTTGAGCTGTATCCCTATGCCCATCCGCCAAGCCGCGTTGCCGCCGACTACGGCTGCGGCGCTAGCCATCGCCAAGATGCAGGCGCCCTGCACTGGAGGTCAATCGCAAATCTTGGCGAGCAGAATTTCATCGGCTGGTTCCTCGACAGGATAGAAACCGAGGCCGTTTACGTTACCATCGACAAGGACGTCCTGGCACCCGAGGATGCGGTCACCAACTGGGACCAGGGTCGTATGCGGCTTCCTTATGTCCTGACCTTGATAAGCGAGATCGGCCGGCGCTGCCGCATCGTCGGCGCCGACGTGACCGGCGATTATTCCGCCCCGCGATATGGCGGCAATCTTTGGACACGGGTGGCGAAGAAGGCCGAAGTCCTTATCGATCAGCCACGGAAGCGCCCGGAGCTGGCGGCGGTTCGCCACATCAATTCTGCGGCCAACCATGCGCTGCTCGACGTTCTCGCGGAGGCGATGGGATGAGCGGAAGCCTGACGCCCTCAATGATCGGCCTGATCCTGTTTTGCGTGCTCGCGGAGACGGCAACGGAGGTCTGCTTCAAGCAGTCCGCCGACGGTGGGTTCCTGTCATTGCTCGTAAAGCCACTTATTTGGCTGGGTATCTTGCTCTGGGCAGTGGAACTGCTGGCCTGGACGGTCGTGCTCGAATGGGTCCCGCTTTCGGTCGCCTTTCCACTCATGGCATCGAGCTACGTCGTCGTCGTTTTCGCCGGCGCCATCATGTTCAAGGAAAAAGTAAACCTGCGTCACGCAACGGGAGTGTTTCTCGTCGCGGCCGGCGTGGCATGCGTGGGAGTAACCGGACTATGAAGATATTCGCACACACACGTTGGGATGTAGCTCCAGTGCTGGCGGCCGTCGCTCATCTGGCCTTCAACATTTATCTGATCGTGGGTTTCGGAAGTCGGCCGCTCTGGCTTTCAGCCGTCCTCGGCGTACTGTACGCCATCTCCATATCGTGGAATATCAACAGCATATCCCACAACTTCATTCACACACCCTACTTTAAACCGCGCTGGATGAACTATGCTTTCAGCCTGCTCGAATCGGTCGCGATCGGCTTTTCCCAGACCTACTACCACTGGGTCCACATGCGTCACCATTCCGGCAACAGCGACCGGCCGGATGAAAAGGGCGATACCATCGACCTGCTGTCGATCTACCGCCACGGCCGCAACGGCGAGCCGGAAAACGTTTGGTCCTACACGTTCGTGAGCTTCTTCCGCGACAGCATCGGCGATATTCACAAGGCGATCGCCCGAACGCGGCCTTTGGAGGCCAAATGGGGCCGGTTCGAACTCTATTTCTTCCTAGCGCTGGCGCTGGCCGCGCTCGTCTACGACTGGAAGGCCCTGCTGTTCTTCGTACCCTTCTACTATCTCGGCAATTGCTTGTCGTCGCTCAACGGCTACTACGAACACCTGCACGGCGACCCGGACGAGCCGATCGCCTGGGGCGTCAGCAGCCACAAGCCCTTCTATAACTGGCTCTGGTTCGGCAACGGCTATCACGCCGAGCATCACTACCGCCCGCGCACACACTGGACCAAGCTTCACGCCCTGCACGAGCAGATCAAGGAGGAGCAGGAGCAGGCCGGCGTCCATGTTATCAGCACCTGCCACGCGCTCGGCTTCATGGCCAAGGAGAACCTGGGCTTCGAGGGAAGCAGCACGGAGGCCTCGCATGACGCGCGATGAAATGAGCTTCTTCCTGGAGGGCACCAATGGCAGGGGTATCGTCCTGGTCCATGGAATGACCGGTGCACCGGCTGAGATGCGGCTGGTTGGGCGCTACCTGCATCGTCGCGGGTATAGCGTCTATGCGCCGCTGCTTGCCGGACACGGCGCCGATCTCGACAGTTTCCGGCGTTCGCGTTGGCAGGACTGGCTGGAAAGCGTGCAGGGAGGGGCAGAACTGCTCCGGTCGCGGACAGACGCTGTCTTTGCAGCCGGAATCTGCGTTGGCGGCAAGCTTGCGATGATGGCGGCAGACCGCGATCCAGATCGTGTGGGGGCAGTTGCCATCTATTCTCCGTGCTTCGGTTACGATGGCTGGAACGTTCCCGTCTCCTATCAGCTGCTGTCGCCGCATATCGGCTGGCTGTCGCACGTTCCGTTCCTCGATCGGCTGAACTTTCGCGAGACCTCGTCGCTCGGCATCAAGGACGACCGGCTGAGGCAGAAGATCGGAGTGATGACGGGCGAAGGTGTTCTCGAGAGCTTTCCCGGCAAGGGCATCGTCGAGATGCGCAAGCTCGGCAATGCCCTCAAAGACAGATTGCCGTATCTTCAGACCCCAACCCTCATCCTGCACGCCCTGGAAGACGATCTCAGCAATCCCCGCAATGCACGCCATATCGCTGCCCATATCGGGGGACCACACGAGCTACGCTGGATCAAGGACAGCTACCACATGATCCATGTCGACCGGCATCATAAAGAGGTCGCCGACTACACGGCGGAGTTTTTCGAGGCGCCCCATGCTCCAGCACGTCCTTGACCATCCCCGGGCAGAGGGAGCCACTCTGGTCGTTCACTCCGGCGGCTCCCAAGCATTTGTAGTCGACAGTATCCGTGACGTCGGGCGCGATGCTTGGAATGCCTGTTTTGTCGATCAGGTGGAGGACTATGATTGTCTGCTCGCCATAGAGGACGCAGGAATCGGCGGCTTTGAATGGCGCTATGTCACGGTCGTCGAAAACGGGCGCACCTGCGCCGCGATGCCGGCGTTCCTTTGTGACTATGCGCTCGATACGACGCTGGAGAACGGCCTGCCGCGGCGAATGATGCGCCGCGTTCGAAAGCTGTTTCCGAGGTTCCTGTCGCTTAGGCTTGCCTGCCTGGGCTCGCCCTGCACGGAAACGGGGGTTGTCGGATTTCATCCGGATATTTCCGAGGCACGCCGCGCGACGTTGTTTTCCGAGCTACTCACGGCGTTCGAGCGCCATGCCGCCGCCGAGAACTGCCCGCTCGTCGGTATGAAGGATATCGACCAACAAACCGCTGCCAGCATTGCCGCAACGCTCGAAGAGCGCGGGTATGCCGTTATCGACGGCCTGCCGACTGCCTGGCTCGACATCGATTTCGATAACATCGACAGCTATCTCGAACGGTTGTCATCCGGCACGCGCAAGGACATGCGCAGGAAGTTGAAGTCCTCGCAGCTTGTCCGCGTCGAATTGACGTCGGATGTCGGCAATCTGCTTCCGCAGGTGATGGCGCTCTATCACGACACCCGCAACCGCAGTGAATGGCAGTTCGAGGAGCTGACACCCGACTATTTCCAAGGCGTGCTGAGGCACATGCCGGAGCGGTCGTTCTGTATGCTGTACTTTGTCGGCGACCAGCTACTCGCCGCCAACCTTCTTGTCCACAACGGGCACACGCTCGTTGACAAGTTCTTCTGCATGGATGGGGAGGCCGGCAGGCCGTACAATCTCTATTTCCTCAGCTGGTTCACCAACCTTCGCTATTGCCTCGATCATGGCATGAGACGGTACCAGAGCGGCCAAGCATATTATGAGAACAAGGTGCGGCTGGGCAGCAAGCTCACCTCGAATGCGATGTTCTTCCATCACCGCAATTGGCTGGTTCAAAGGCTGCTGAAGCGGGTGTCGCGCTTCCTCTCCGTTGATGGGAGTGCCTCATGAAGCTCTCGCGCATGTCCTGGCTTGCGGTTCCGGTTCTGAATACGCTGTTCCAGATCTTCCTCAAGAAAGGTGCCCTCTCCCTTGAGGGCGTGTCTGCGGGCATCGGCTGGCTCGAAGCATTCGCCTCTTATTGGATTTTGGCCGCGATCCTCACCGAAATACTCTGCTTTTTCATATGGATGAATATCCTTTCCAAACTGGAGCTCAGCAAGGCCTTCCCGTTAAGCGGCGCCAGTTACGTGCTGATTGTTGCGAGTGGCTGGTTCGCCTTCGGAGAACCAATCCTTGGCCTACAGATCATTGGCAGCGGGCTGATCCTTTTAGGCGTTTGGCTAATCGCCGGGGCTACCGAAGAGACGCAAGACGGCACTTCGACGATGGAGCAGGCATCGTCGCGAACCGGGACCGGAGTAGGCACAATGACGCTACCCCTACAGCAGAATCGTCGACGTTTCGATACCTCGATAATCGCTGACCATGTTCTCAGGCGCGCTTTGTCACGCATCGTGACGAGCGGTTCGCTAGAAGTCGCCACTGCAAGCGGTCGCGTCCTGGTTTTCGGCGACGACAGCGGCAGTCCTGTTCGCGTTCGCTTTACTGATACCCGGGCACAGTGGGCCTTTCTTATCGACGCCGATCTCAGGCTTGGCGAGCTCTACATGGATGGCCGCTTCATCGTCGAGCGAGGTTCGCTCTATGAGTTCGTGGCCATGATGCTGCGGGAAGCGAAAAATCAGAAGCATCCGCTCGTCGCGCGGCTGATTGACCGGGTCAGGACGCGCCTTCGAATCCTTCGCCACCGAAATCTCCCCGGTCGTTCGAAGCGGAACGTCGCCCATCACTACGATCTCGACGGCCGGCTTTACGAAGTCTTTCTTGATGCGGACCGGCAGTATTCCTGCGCCTACTTCGAGTATCCGGGCCAGAGCCTGGAGGACGCCCAGCGGGCAAAGAAGAAGCATTTGGCCGCCAAGCTCTTGATCGAGCCGGGCAACAGCATTCTCGATATCGGCTGCGGGTGGGGCGGGCTCGCGCGCCACCTCGCCCAGAGTGCGCCCTGCGGAAATGTCCTTGGCATCACCCTGTCGGAAGAGCAGTTCGACTATGCTTCAAAGCGTGGGCAGAGCGTCGCAGGTCCGAGCATGGGAAAGGTTGGCTTTTTGCTGCAGGATTATCGCAGCCTTGAAGGACGCTTCGACAGAATCGTGTCGGTGGGTATGTTCGAACATGTCGGTCGCTCCTCCTACCGCACGTTTTTCCGCAAGTGCGCCGAACTCTTGGCGGATGACGGCGTCATGGTGCTTCACTCGATCGGTTGTTCCGCAACGCCCGGTTTCACCACACCCTGGCTCGACAGGTATATCTTTCCCGGCGGCTATATTCCGTCACTGTCCGAGATCGTTCCCGAGGTCGAGGCGGCTGGGCTGATCATCACCGATGTCGAAATATTGCGGCTCCACTACGCCTGGACGCTCGCTGCCTGGCGGGAACGCTTCGCGGCGCGCTGGACTGAGGCGGCGACGCTCTATGACGAGAGATTTTGCCGGATGTGGGAATACTACCTGTCTACAGCAGAGGCCGCGTTCCGCTACGAGGACCTCGTGGTCTTCCAGATCCAGATCAGCAAGCGCAACGACAGTCTGCCGGTGACACGCGACTACATCCTCGATCGTCCCAACCTTCTCAGAAGCCGATCTGGAATGACCGGTTGATGGTAAAGCCGATCGTGTTCTGATTTCTGCTCCCGACGTCGCTGGTGATCGGGCTGTCGGCAGCGTCGCTCACGAGGCGGTCATACCGGTTATAGAGCTGCACGCTCCATTGCGGGTTGATCGTGTAAGTCGCAGCGACGGTGAAACCCACGGATTCCACGCCGGCGCCGGCGTCGAACTGCGGGAAACTACTATTGGCAGCCTCTGTTGCCGACACGCCGAAATTCTGCTTCATGAAGGTCGAATTGCCGAGTGTCATGCGTGGGCCTGCTGACACCACAACGCCTTCCATCACCGGCTGGAACCAGTCGGCACCAAGATCCGCGACCAGGCCTCCACCGTTCCAAAGCGCCTGGCGCGCCTCAACCCGCAGCCGCAACCGGTCCTCGATCGGCCAGTATTGCACGAAGACGCCGGCGTCCAAGCTCCAATCTATTCGGTCCAGCCCTTCCAGACGACCGTCGTCAAAGCGCGACCGACCGTTGCGGAAACCCACCACCGGACCAATCTCTATGCCCTTGTAGTTGAAGAGCGGAAGGTCGAAATTGTCGTCGGGGACATCCTGCTCGGGTGGCTCGCCCAGGCGGCGAAAGTCGAAGGAAGGCAGGCCGCTCACTGTGTAGTGCTTCGACCCTTCGTATTTGGGACTGTATTCAACGCTGCCGCCAATCGTCACGATCCACTGGCTGGGCCGCTGCGATTCTGTCGGGGACGCTGCCCCTGCTGCGTCCTGCGCGTACGCTTGCGTCGCTGCGATTGAAAAAATCGCGCTCACCAGAGCCGCCGCCCTACCGATCTTATTCAAACGGTGCGAACGGGCAAGTCCGATCGGGCTCCTTGGCCCGTGATACAGAGTATGCATCCATCCCCCGTGGCGATGCAGGAACGTTTAAAATCAAGAGAATCCAATATGCAGAGTGTGCCTGCTGAGGTCAACCAAGGCGCAGCGAGTTCCGTCGCGGTGTAGCTTCGATGCATCAGTGTCGGCGATGATCCCCGCAACAGAGACGATGCTGCCGCCGCGCTGAGGTGGCATGAATCCAGAGATACGGCGCGCTGGCGGCAACCCTGTTCACGAGGGCTCGCTTAGTCCTCGTTGGCGACCACCGTCACTACACCATCGCCCTGCAGGCGGGTTTCGGTCTGCCGGGCGGCAGCGACGAGACGGCGCTGTTCGCGGATCGCGTTCCATTGCTGATCAATCAGGACGCCGATGAGGATAACACCACCCATGACGGCGAAATTCAGCGATGAGGGGATACCGAGCAGGTTCACGAGGTTCTGCAACTCCTGGAGCAGAACAGTGCCGAGCACGACGCCGACGATTGACCCCTCGCCGCCGCGTAGCGAAAAGCCCCCAAGTACCGCTGCGGCAATCGCGTAGAGCTCGTAGAACTGCCCATGGCTCGCTGGCGAGATCGAGCGTGTGTACATGGCGAAATAGATCGCCGAAAGCGCCGTAAGAACTCCGCAAATGATGTAGGCCGACATGACCATGCGATCGGTGCGGATACCGGAATATCGGGCGGCCTCTTCATTCTTGCCGATCGCATAGAGATAGCGCCCAAATACAGAACGATGCAGCACTACCCACGTTACGACCGCAATGATGACAAGCGCGATGAAGGTGTTGGGGACGCCGTATGACCGGCCGGCGGTGAGGAATTCGAGGTCCGGAAAATTCTGGCCGAACGCAAAACCTGCTGTCCCGTCGGCGGTATAGAAGCGCGCAGCCCCACGATAAATCAGGAGACCGCACAGGGTGACGACAAAGGGCTGCAGGTTCAGCCGCGTGATCAGCCAGCCATGAACGGCGCCTATGACGGCGCCGAGCATGAGAATGAGCGGTAGTGCCAGCATCCAGGACATGTCCTGGACCGCGATGAAATCGACGAACAGCACGCCGAGAAGCGCTACAAGCGAGCCAACAGAAAGTTCGATACCGCCGGTAATGATGACGAAGGCCTGGCCGATCGACAGGATACCAAACAGGCCGATCAGGTTGGCCGTGTTGGCCAGGTTGATCGGCAGTAGGAAGCGCGGATTGATAATGGCGACAACGATGCCGACGACGACGATCAAAAGCAGCAGTCCAAGATCTTTCTTGATCATTCGAGATCCATTCCCCGATATTTATTCATATTGGCCGCAGCGGCTATTTTACCCTTTTGCCGACAGCAAGCAAAAGGACGCTTTCCTGGCTGAATTCGTCCTCTTCCAAAATGCCGGCGATCTGGCCCTCATGCATCACGGCAATGCGGTCGGAAACGCCGATCACCTCTTCCATATCGCTGGAGATCATCAGGATCGCGACACCAGCGTCAGCAAGCGCCCGCATCAGACCGTAGATCTCGTTTTTCGCGCCGATATCGATGCCGCGCGTGGGTTCATCGAGGATCATCACCTTCGGGTTCATCGACAGCCATTTGGCGAGCACCACCTTTTGCTGGTTGCCGCCCGACAGAGTACCCGTTCGGGTCGAAACCGAGGGCGCCTTGATGCCGAGGCGCCCCCGCTGTTTTTCGGCCGCCGCTGTCTCTCGATCAGCCGAGACCAAGAAGCGGTTGGCAAGCGCGGGAAGATCGGCAAGGGTTATGTTCTGGGCAATCGACAAATCAAGAAGAATGCCGTTGCGCTTGCGATCTTCTGGCACCAGGAAAATACCGTGAGCGACGGCATCCCGCGCCGAACTGATCGCGATTGGCTGTCCGTCCTGCAGGATTGCGCCGCCATAACTTCGGTCTATGCCAAAGAGCACCCTAGCAAGCTCGGTACGGCCCGATCCAACGAGGCCCGCAAGCCCCAGGATTTCTCCATATCTGATTTCCAGATCGACGGGGTGGCTGGGATAGGCCTCGGTTCGCACGCCGCTTGCCTTCAGCGCAACCGTGCCAGCTGAGCGCTGCGGCTTTGCGGTCCGGGCCGCAAGCACCCTGCCGATCATCAGCTTGACCATCTGGTCGTGGCCGATGTCCTGTTTTGGAAGCGTACCCACAAGCGTCCCGTCACGCAGCACCACGACCCGATCGGCCACACGCTCAACCTCGTGAAGGCGATGAGAGATGAAAATAACACTGATGCCATCGGCCTTCAGTGATTTGATGATACTCAAGAGCCGTTCGGTTTCAGCCAGCGGAAGGCTGGAAGTCGGTTCGTCAAAGATGACGAGCCTTGCGTTGATGGACAACGCCTTGGCGATTTCCACCATCTGCTGCTCGGCAAGCGAAAGTGCCGCAACAGGAGTGTCGGCGGAAAAATGCGCTCCTACGCGCTTCAGGAGCGGCTTCACCATGTCGCGCAGTCGATCGCGATCAACGAGCTTGAACGGTCCCGCCTTCAGCGGTTCGCGGCCCAGGAAGATATTGGCGGCAACGTCGAGATTCTCAAAGAGATTGAGCTCCTGGTGCACGAAGGCGATGCCAGACGAGATGCTTGATTGCACGGTGAGGAGACCTAGCTCTGTCCCGTCGAGCAGGATCGTGCCCCGATCGGGTGCGATCACGCCGCCGAGAATCTTCATCAGCGTCGACTTTCCAGCCCCGTTCTCGCCGACAAGGCCGATGACCTCGCCCGGCATGATGTCCAATGACAGGCCTTCGAGCGCAACGACGCCTGGATAGGTCTTGCCAACTCCAGAAAGCGAAAGGAATGGCGTTACGGGCGCGCCCCGTGACGGGATTTCGGAGGTATGATTCATCGCCTGTCCATGGCTGCTGATGCTGTCGGCACGCCTTTCGCGGCAGCGGCAAGTACCGCTGCCGCGAAGCAGGGTTATTTTCCGGCCATGGCCTTCAGGTTGGCGGCATACTTGTCAACGTCATCCTTGCCGATGATCACGGTCGGGATGATGATCAAGCCGTCGGCGGGAACGCCGGACTTGTCGCCCTTGAGGTGGGCGGCCATCAGTTTCATCCCCTGATAGGCCCATTCGAACGGCTGCTGTACGACGGTCGCAGCGATCGTGCCTTCCTTGACGCCGCCGAGCGTGATCGGATCGTCGTCAAAGCCGACGACGGTGATCTGGCCGAGCTTGCCTGCGTCACGCAGCGCCTCATAGATGCGCGGCGTGTTGTAGGAGTAGAAGCCGACCATGCAGGTCAAGTCGGGACTGGCCACCAACGCATCCTCGACGTTCTTCTTGGCGCGCGTCTGGTCGATGTCGTCACCGCGAACATCGACAAGCTCGATCTTGGTGCCCTTGAGCCCCTCCTTCATGCCTTCGATGCGTTCGCGGGCGTTGTCGGCGCCCAGGAGACCGACGAAGCCCATGCACTTGCCGCCGTCCGGCATTGCCTTCTTGGCAATTTCGGCGGCCTGCTTGCCGGCGTCGACGTTCGAAGAACCGATATAGGCGACGCGGTTGGTCTTCGGTGCGTCGCTGTCGGTGGTGAACAGGGCCGTCTGCGAGCCGATCTTGTTGAGGCCATCCGTCTGGGTCTTGGGATCAACGGCGGAGACCATGATCCCCTTGACGCCGGCGCTGACGAGATCTTCCATGAGACGCTGCTGAATGGCGACAGCCGCCTGCTCAGGATACTTCAGCTCCATGGTGTAGTCAGGCATTTCGCTCTGCGCCTTCTTCACCCCCGCCTCGGCGGCTTTCCAGAAGTCGGACGCCCCGTTGACCACGAATGCGAGCGTCGGCTTGTCGTCGGCACGCGATACTGCAATCGGTGCCGCGCTCAGCATCAACCCGGCGAAGAACAAGGCTGCATTGCGTTTCAGCTGTTTCATAGTACACCTCCCGAGGGGCCGCAGTTGCACGGGCCCGTTTGCGATTTACGGCCGGCCGGATGCGCGCCCCCTCCTAGGGCTGTCGCAAAGCGACGAGTGGCATAGGTCCGATCGCTTGCTGACGGTATACAAGAATCTTAATTAGTAAATAGTATTATCAATGCTAATCAAAACATTTCATCAGGCAACGGCCCGGAATGCTATTTCTTGCTGGCACATTGCCAGTAACTGCTGAGGTTGTAGCAATTTCTGCAAATTGCTAGCGCTTTCGGACCAATGCTAATATTAATTAGCTACAGCGAACATCATTGACGCTGACCCAAACATCCGAGCGGAGACGGTTTTCACGAATGCGAAGCCCCAAGAGCACAGAGGGAATAGAGCCTGCGAGGGAAAAGCCCGTGCGCAGGCGAAAAGGTTCCCGCCCCGGTGAGCGCGTGACGATGATGGACATTGCCACTGCGGCTGGGTGCTCGCAGGCGGCCGTCTCGTTCGTTCTGAACAACACGCCTGGAACCCGCATCTCTCAGCAGACCCGCGACCGCGTACTCGAGGCGGCGCGTGCGCTCGGCTATGTGGGGGCAACCTACGCGATGGCGGCCACCTATTCGGGCTTAGACAACGTAATTGGTTTCGCCGTCGACCAACTGGCCACCAGCCCGGAAGCCATCGTTGCAATCGAAGGCGCGCGGCAGGCCTCGTGGAACAGCGGCAATGTCCTCTTGGTAACACAGACGCTCAGCGATCCCGTGATGGAGCCGAGGGCAATCAGGGCGTTGACGAGCGGCGGCATATCGGCGCTCATTTACATGACAATCTACACCCGCGAGATCGAGCTTCCCTCCTATATCTACGAACTCAACATCCCGACGGTACTGCTGAACTGCTATACGGCGGACTATGCCTTTCCGGCCGTGGTGCCGAGTGAAATCGCGGGAGGGCAGAGTTCCACGCGGCACCTGATCACGCACGGGCATCATCGCATCGCGACGATTACCGGCGAAATCTGGATGCAGGCCGCGCAGGACCGATTGACGGGATACCGCCGCGCCCTGGCAACCGCCGATATACCCTTCGATCCGGAACTGGTCATCGAAGGCGACTGGTCGGCCAGTGCAGGCTATGCCTCCACAATGAAATTGCTTGGTCTGAAAGAGCCGCCAACGGCGATCTTCTGCCAGAACGACCGGACTGCTGTCGGCTGCTACGAAGCGCTCAAGGACGCCGGTCTGCACATACCCCGCGACATGTCGGTTGTGGGCTATGACGACGAGGAGATTTCGCGACATCTCGTACCCCCACTGACGACTTCGGTCCTACCGCATCTCGCCATGGGGCAGTGGGCAATCGAACATCTCGACCCGGCACCCGACAGGAGGCGCTACCCGATTGCGAAGCTCGAGTGCTCGCTCGTCAAGCGCCGCTCCGTCGCCGCCCCGCCACCCAAGCCGCAGTGACTGTCCATGCTGCAGGGCCGATGGAAAATCTCGGTGGACGAGCCCCTTTTTCAGCGAGAAATGCGCTAAGGCGAGGTCACGAACACGGGAGGAATCTCGATCAATGATGTTGTCTTTGCTCCGTTGTCGATGATGTCGAAGACGGATGAAAGCATTGCCGGGACGTCCTGCCGGACCATCTGGATGTCGTCACAGAGCAACGCGACGAATGGATCCCAGTCGAAACACCCGAGAGTAGGCGCTATCGTGCTGTAGTGGCCGGAGCGTCTGATCCAACCCATGACGCCTTCAAGGGAAATCGTCGAGTTTACGAACATTCCCATCGGCACGCTCCCTTCGGCCTGGGCCAAAGCGCTGAGTGCATCGTCGGCTTTCTCCGGTGCATAGCCGCAGGTCAGGATGTGGTGTTGGTGGACGGTAATTTCCATCTCGGCATGGGCGGCGAGAAACCCTTTCACGCGTTCGGAGGTATTGTGATCGCTGCCACGACCGCCGATGAAAAGCAGCGGCGATTTGTGGCCTAGCTTGCGCTCGTGATTGAGAAGAACACGGCGGGTCAGTTCACGCGCACCGGCGAAATTATCGGAAATCACCGACGGTGCCTTTGATCCCGGCAAGTCGAGATTGAGGCTGCGGACACCGGACGCCGCACAGAGATCCGTGACGCGATCGGGATCGGTGGCACCCGTCGAAACGACCCATTCCACTTGGTAAGATAGCATCTCGCGAGCCGCTTCTATTTCCAACTCCGGATCGCGGCGCGTGCACGTGACGATGGGAAAAAGTCCGCGTTGCCGCGCCATGTTCTCGAACGTCTCGACGATGGAACCGAAGTAGCGGTTATCGTACTTCGGCACGATCATCCCGATGATCTTGGATTTCTCGCGACGCAGCAGGCTTGCCTGCATGTTCACCGCATAGCCCTGCTCCTCGGCCAGCCGCGTGATTTTCTCCGCCAGCTGGCTGCCGATCCGCCGCTTTTTCCAGTTCCCATTCAACACCGCGCTGACTGCGCTCGCTGAAGTGCCGGCCAACTCCGCCAAATCGTAGATGGTCGTTCTCTTGGGCTGCTTGTCGCGGTTCACAAATATGGGTCTCCATTTCGGCGCAGCTTGACATCAATATGTGAAAGTGGCAATTGTTGCTCCATCGATTGAGCAAGAAAGCTCAATCGATGGAGTAGGTTAGTTGTGGAGAGCTGACCGGGGAGACGAGTGCGATCGCGATTCGATGCCGATCGTATCTTCGGAGGCCGACCGGAAGTCATCCTTTGACAAAAAATCCGATCATATGGAGGAGAGCATGGCATACCGTAATTTCATGATGACGACCGCTGCGGTCCTTGCCGGTTTTGCCGGCACCGCCTTTGCGGATGATACTGCTACAGTAGCGTTCCTGATGCCTGACCAGGCGTCTACCCGCTACGAACAGCACGATTTCCCCGGGTTCAAGACGGAGATGGCAAAGCTTTGCGCCGGATGCTCCGTAATTTATCAGAACGCCAATGCCGATGCCTCGCTCCAGCAGCAGCAGTTCAACTCGGTGATTGCGCAGGGCGCCAAGGTCATCGTTCTCGATCCTGTGGATTCGTCCGCGGCAGCCGGCCTTGTCGAGATTGCCCAGTCGCAGGGTGTAAAGGTTATCGCTTACGATCGGCCGATCCCGGCCAAGCCGGCGGATTTCTACGTGTCCTTTGACAACGAGGGCATCGGCTACGCTATCGCCAAGTCTCTGGTCGACCACATGAAGGCCACGGGCGTTGCCGAAGGTTCGGGCCTGTTGCAGATCAACGGTTCACCTACCGACGCAGCCGCCGGCCTGATCCGGGACGGCATCCATCGTGGCCTCAAGGATTCTGGCTACAAGACGCTCGCTGAATACGACACTCCGGAGTGGGCGCCGCCGAAGGCGCAGGAATGGGCTGCTGGCCAGATCACCCGCTTTGGCGCCGACATCAAGGGCGTTGTGGCCGCAAACGACGGCACAGGCGGCGGTGCGATTGCGGCCTTCAAGGCCGCTGGCGTGAAGCCGGTGCCTCCTGTTACCGGCAACGACGCGACGATTGCCGCGCTGCAGCTGATCATTTCCGGCGATCAGTACAATACGATCTCGAAACCTTCTGAAATCGTTGCCGCAGCCGCGGCCAAGGTCGCGTTCCAGCTCATCAAGGGTGAGACGCCGGAGGCAAAAAACAAACTCTACGACACGCCGTCCGAACTGTTCGTGCCGGCAGTTGTCACGGCTGAGAACATCAAGGCCGAAATCTTCGACAAGGGCATCCAAACGGCTGCCGAGGTTTGCACTGGCGAATATGCCGAAGGGTGCAAGAAGCTGGGTATCCAGTAATATCCTCCCAGTATCGCCCGACCCGCTCTGCGTGGTCGGGCGAGCTCATCCCCAGAGAGGCCAAGAGCCATGCGTGATACAGGTTTAAAGGCGGAGAAGGGCGAGACCATTCTCCGGCTGAGCAACATATCCAAGAATTTCGGCGCCGTTTCCGCCTTGACCGATATCGATCTCGAAGTGAAGGCCGGCGAAGTCGTGGCGCTCGTCGGCGACAACGGCGCCGGCAAGTCAACCCTTGTCAAGGTTCTGGCGGGCGTGCACCAGCCGTCGTCCGGCACCATCGAGTTCATGGGCCGCCAGGTGGCGCTCGACAGCCCCGGCAGCGCGTTGGAGCTGGGTATCGCCACCGTCTTTCAAGACCTGGCGCTGTGCGAAAATCTCGACGTCGTCGCCAACCTTTTTCTTGGGCATGAGCTGTCGCCATGGAGCCTCGACGAGGTGGCAATGGAAGTTCGCGCCTGGACGCTCTTGCGCGAGCTTGCCGCGCGTATTCCGTCAGTTCGCGAGCCGATCGCGTCGCTTTCAGGTGGCCAGCGGCAGACGGTGGCAATCGCACGCTCGCTGCTGCTTGATCCCAAGATCATCATGCTCGACGAGCCGACGGCCGCGCTTGGCGTCGCCCAGACTGCAGAGGTGCTGAACCTCATCGAGCGCGTGCGCGATCGAGGACTTGGAGTGATCGTGATCAGCCACAACATGGAAGACGTTCGCGCGGTCGCCGATCGCATCGTCGTCCTTCGCCTTGGACGCAACAATGGCATTTTCACGCCGGATGCATCCAATCAGGAACTCGTCGCGTCGATTACCGGCGCAACGGAGAATTCGGTCTCGCGCCGCATCGAGCGCAAGTCCGGTCATTCCAACGAGACTAGCGGGAGGCCCGCATGAACCAGCAGAAAAACGCTACCGCGCCGACACAACCCGGCGCCAGGCTTGATCGCAGCGACGAGCGCGTCAAGCACAATGACAGCATCGTTGACTTGGCAAAGGCCTTCATCGACCGGATTCGGTCGGGTGATCTCGGCATGCTGCCGGTTGCCGTCGGACTGATCGTTATCTCGACGGTCTTCAGCATCCTGAACCCTGTCTTTCTTCTCCCCAACAACCTCGTCAACCTTCTCTTCGATTGCGCGACAGTCGGCATCATCTCGCTGGGTATTGTCTGCGTTCTGCTGCTCGGGGAAATCGATCTTTCCGTCGGTTCCATGAGCGGTCTGTCTTCGGCGATCATCGGTGTTCTCTGGGTCAACGCCGGTTGGCCGGTAGGAGGCGCCATTCTCGTTGCCCTCATAGTCGGCGCAGCTGTCGGCGCGCTCTATGCGACACTTTACAGCCGGCTCGGAATGCCGAGTTTCGTCGCCACGCTGGCAGGTCTTCTCGCGCTTCTCGGCTTGCAGCTCTATATCCTCGGACCGACAGGCAGCATCAACCTGCCCTATGCGTCACCGCTCGTGCGCTTTGGCCAAATCCTCGTCATGCCGGCCTGGGTATCGCATGTTCTGGCGCTGTTGCCCGGTGCGGTAATGGTTGTGGTTGGCATGCGGACGCGCGAGCGCCGCAAGGTTGCCAATCTCTCGTCGCAGCCTATCGGTGCGTTGGCGCTCAAGGCCGGAATACTGACGATTGCCCTGGAATTCGCCGCCTACTACCTCAATCTCGGTCGCGGCGTTCCATGGATGTTTGGCCTTCTTGTGGTACTGGTCGTGGTGCTGAACTATGCGCTCACCCGTACCCGCTGGGGTCGGTCGATGTTTGCTGTCGGCGGCAATCGCGAAGCCGCGCGCCGTTCCGGCATCAACGTGCGCCGCATCTATATGAGCGCCTTCATGCTCTGCTCGACGCTGGCGACACTCGGCGGCATCCTGTCGGCTTCGCGGCTGGCATCGTCAAGCCAGCAGGCCGGCACCGGCGACGTCAATCTGAACGCGATTGCAGCGGCCGTCATTGGCGGCACCAGTCTCTTCGGCGGCCGCGGCAGCGCCTATTCGGCTCTGCTTGGGATCATTGTCATCCAGGCGATCTCCAATGGGCTGACGCTGCTGAATCTGAGCTCGTCGTTGCGCTACATGATCACCGGCGCGGTTCTTGCCATCGCTGTCATCGTCGACTCGCTCGCACGCCGATCCCGCGTCAGCCACGGACGCGCATAACATCGTTTCAAGGAGTATTTCTCATGACCGAACTCATGAAGGGCAAGGTTGCCGCCATCACCGGCGCGGCATCCGGTATCGGGCTTGAATGCGCCCGCACGTTGATCCGGGAAGGAGCGACGGTGGTGCTCGTCGATCGGGCCAGAGATCGGCTGGACGCGCTTTGTGCGGAGCTTGGCGACCGCGCCCGGCCGCTCGTCGTCGATTTGCTGAATCCTGCGGGCGTCTCGGGTATGCTGCCGCGCATTCTTGAGATTGCTGGCGGCCTCGACATCTTCCACGCCAACGCGGGCGCCTATATCGGCGGAGCGGTGGCGGAAGGGGATCCCGATGCCTGGGATCGCATGCTCAACCTCAACATCAACGCTGCCTTTAGATCGGTGCACGCGGTTCTGCCGCATATGATTGCGCAGAAGTCGGGCGACATCCTTTTCACCAGTTCGGTCGCCGGTGTTGTTCCTGTCGTCTGGGAGCCGATCTACACGGCCTCCAAGTTTGCAGTCCAGGCCTTCGTGCACTCGACCCGCCGCCAGGTCGCTCAGCATGGCGTTCGTGTCGGCGCCGTCCTGCCGGGACCAGTGGTGACAGCACTTTTGGACGACTGGCCGAAAGCCAAGTTGGAGGAGGCACTTGCAAACGGAAGCCTGATGCAGCCGATAGAAGTGGCGGAATGTGTGTTGTTCATGCTGTCGCGGCCCCGCAATGTCACCATCCGCGACCTTGTGATCCTGCCCAACAGCGTCGATCTATAAGGCCGCCGACGGTCTTCCCAAGTCTGCAGAACACGAAGAGCTGACGATCATGACAAATACACCGAACACATCTGTGCCGGACGCGCACCACTATGTCGTGGGCGTCGACGTGGGCACCGGCAGTGCCCGTGCAGGGTTGTTTGATCTGACCGGACGCCTGCTCGCCACTGCCAAGCAAGACATCTCATTGTTTCGCGAAGCGGGCGTGATCGTCGAACAATCGAGTGCGCAGATTTGGCAGGCCGTTTGTAGCAGCGTGCGCGAGGTCGTCGCTGCCGCCGCCATCAGCGCGGACTCGGTTGTCGGCGTGGGCTTTGATGCAACGTGTTCACTGGTCGTCCTCGGGGAAGGCGGCACCCCCTTGGCGATCGGGCCATCAGATGATCCAAACCGTGACATCATCGTCTGGATGGATCATCGCGCGGTCGATCAGGCCGAGCGTATCAATGCCCTGGGCCACGATGTGCTGCGATATGTGGGCGGGCGTATCTCGCCTGAAATGGAGACGCCAAAGCTGCTGTGGCTGAAAGAGAACCGCCCGCTGACCTTTGACGCGGCCTGGCAATTCTTTGATCTTGCGGACTTCCTGACATGGCGCGCGACGGGCGACCTTGCACGTTCCACCTGCACCGTAACCTGCAAGTGGACTTATCTGGCGCACGAGAGCCGCTGGGACGCCGGCTATTTCGAAGAAATTGGCCTCGGGGCGCTGGCGCAGGAAGGCTTCAGTCGAATTGGTACCCGGATCGTTGAGCCCGGCACTCCGCTCGGGAAGGGGTTGACGACGGAGGCCGCCGAGGCACTGGGCCTCCGGCCCGGAACCGCGGTCGGTGCCGGTATGATCGACGCGCATGCCGGCGGTATCGGCACGGTTGGCATTGATGGTCGGCCTGACCGCAATCTCGCATATGTTTTCGGCACTTCGTCCTGCACGATGACCTCGACGGTCGAGCCGGTGTTTGTGCCGGGGGTATGGGGGCCCTATTATTCTGCCATGGTGCCCGGCATGTGGTTGAACGAAGGCGGCCAGAGCGCGGCAGGGGCGGCAATCGATCAGTTGCTCTCCTACCACCCCGCGGCAACGGAAGCAGCGCGCCTTGCTGCGCAGAAGTCCGTTCCATTGCCAGTCATGCTGGCGGATTTGGCGGCAGCAAAGTTTGACGCCCCGTCCCACGCTATTCAACTGGCCAAGGGGCTGCATGTTGTGCCCGAATTTCTTGGAAACCGGGCGCCATTTGCCGATCCCCACGCGCGCGCCGCAATCACCGGTCTCGGCATGGAGCGTGACCTCGACAGCCTGATTTCGCTCTATGTCGCAGGATTGGCCGGTATCGGCTACGGACTGAAGCAGATCATCGACACCCAGGCTGGCGCTGGTGCAGTCATCGACCGAATTGTGATCAGCGGTGGTGCAGGGCAGCATCCCTTCGTCAGGCAGCTATTGGCCGATGCCAGCGGCAAGCCGGTCGTGGCATCCGGTTCGAATGAACCCGTCCTGTTGGGTGCTGCGATGCTCGGCGCTGTTGCGGCAGGGACGTTCGGCACTGTGCAACTCGCCATGGCGAGCCTGTCCAGAGCCGCTGATGAATATCCTCCCGCTGACGGCTTGATCGTGGAAACACACGCGCGCCGCTACGATGCGTTCCAGAAAATACAGGCACTCGCTCGCACGACAAGAAACATGTAGCGCCATCTGACAGAACGCTCCGGATACCCGCATTACGGCCTCGGGCTGCGCGGTGAAGTAGAGGGGAACTAAGGGTGAGGCCGCTGTTAAAGATAGCGGTCCGTCCCGCACGGCTTGCTCAAACTGCCCGATCAGCGAACGCGGCTTTATCGGTACAGGAACAATGCATGGCTGCCGACGACGTCAAGATAGCTCCGACAATGTCCATTCCTAGCTAGCGAGATGCACGATCAGCTTCGAGTCGAATGCCTGGCGCCCTCTGGCATTCCCACCGACCAGTATTTGCTGTAGTCCTCCAATTTCAACCTGCGGAACGCTCATGACAGTCTCAATGCGGAGCAACATTTGACCAGTTCCACCCCCCTTTCGCCACTGGAACTGCTTGGATGGTCCGATTTCTTCGCGGATCAGGTCAAGCCCAGCGAAGCGGATCTCGTGCCCAGGCGCGTCGCTTCGGTTCATCGGGCACGCATCGATGCAATCGATGTCACCGGCCCGCTCGCGCTGGAACTTCCGGCCAATACCAACACGGCTGACTTCGCGGTGGGCGATTGGGTTCTTGCCGATCCCCTGACGGGCATGCTTGTCAGCCGTCTCGAGCGAAAAACCGTGTTTCAACGGCGCTTGGAAGGCGGCAATGGACAGCAACTCGTTGCCGCCAACGTCGATAGCCTGTTGATCGCGACCTCGTGTAACGCCGATTTCAATCTGGCCCGGCTGGAACGCTACTTGATCATGGCCAACGAGGCCGGGAGCAATCCGGTGATCGTGCTGACGAAGGCTGACACCACCGACGATGCTGCCATATTCGAGGAGCAGGCCAAGGCTTTGCAACGCGATCTGCCAGTCGTTGCCGTGAATGCCCGCTCCACCGCTGCCGTTTCCCTGTTGGAGCCCTGGTGCGGCGTTGGCCAGACGGTGGCGCTGGTGGGATCCTCCGGCGTCGGAAAATCAACCCTCGTCAACACCATGACGGGGACTGCGTCCGACACCAAGCAGAAAACGGGGACCATCCGCGAATACGACGCACAGGGCAGGCACACCACGACGGCCCGATCGCTGCATGCCATTCAAGGCGGCGGCTGGGTTATTGATACGCCGGGAATAAGAACGCTCTACATCAGTGATGTTACCGACGGTATTGATACTCTTTTTGCTGAAATAACCGAGTTGGCGCCGCGTTGCCGATTTCGCGATTGCACCCATGCCCATGAACCGGGTTGCGCCGTTCAGGCAGCTGTCGCAAGCGGTGCTCTGGCCGCCGATCGCCTGGAGCGCTGGCGAAGCCTGCTTGCGGAAAACCGCGACCGGACGCCGGTGGTCAGCGGACCACGTGGCAACAAGATAGCCCGCAAGAAGAAATATTGAAGGTTTGCAAGTTCGATACCGTGTTCCTGAGCCAAGGCAAAATGCGGCGCGCCGCATTGCCTGAGCTCTTACACCGCCTTGGTCCTGGAACAGGACGAAGATGATAGGTGGAGCGGAAATAGCGACGCTGACCTCGCGAGCCCAGCACACCACATCGAAACCGGCCTTCGTCAACCCTATTTCAGACGTTGGGTAAGCGTCCTGTAATCGGCGTTATCAAGGCGCGCCAGCCGTGATCAATGCTCTGTGTTGACCCGAAACGCTTTCATCCGAAAAGGCGTCCATCAGGAAATCTGTCAAAGCACGGACACGCCGCGGTAGCTGTTTGCGGGAGGGATAGACGAGCTGGACCGGCGTGCCGGGCGCGTCCTGGCCGGTCAAGACCTGCACGAGCCCGCCTCTGGCAACTGCTTGCCTGGCGTAAATCTCTGGTGCCTGGGCGATACCGATACCGGCGATCGCGGCGTCGACCAGCGCCTCGCCATTGGTGAAGGTCGCGACAGCCCTACGGGTATCGATCGCAATTTCTTTTCCGGCTGTCATGTAGACCATAGACCTGTGACGGCCCGAGGGCGGCAGGAAGGCGATCAGTCGATGCGAGAGGAGGTCATTCGGGAACTGGGGGTGGCCATATCGTGAAAGGCAGTTTGGACAAGCATAGGTTCCCTGCCGGAGATATCCGAGCGGCTTCGATACAAGCTCGGCGTTTGAAAGCTGGCCGAGACGCAACGCCAAATCCACGCCTTCCGCGATGAGATTCACGTGATGGTCATTCATGCGGACCTCGACCTTTAGTTTCGGATGTTCTGCCAGGAAGCGACCAAGATGGGGCATGAACAGAGCGCGGCCGAGCGATACCGGCATTTCGAGACGGATCAGGCCACCCAATTCTTCAGGGTCCCGGGGAAGCGCGCTCTGCATGTCGTCCAGTTCATCGGCCCACCTGC
The DNA here is from genome assembly GCF_001426265.1 of Rhizobium sp. Root1220. Lineage (GTDB taxonomy): Bacteria > Pseudomonadota > Alphaproteobacteria > Rhizobiales > Rhizobiaceae > Rhizobium. Next base: position 102,397 of record NZ_LMDG01000035.1, on the reverse strand, counting down.
TTGCACGTGCATACAGCATCGTACCTTCCTCGGTCAGCTTGACGCTCCGGGTGGTGCGATGGAAGAGGCGGACCCCGAGCCGCTCCTCCAGACGAGCGATCGATTTGGAGGTGGCGGATGATGCCTGTCCAAGCGATTCCGCAGCACGGCTGAAGCTCAACGCTTCAGCGACACGCAGGAACTCCTCGATCCCCGCAGCCTTGTGATGCAAACGACCATTGCTGCCCATGAAGAAGAAGTCTCCTGAATTTAGATCGTATTGTTATTCCTGAATAGATGAATAGCATGCCGCCATCCACAACAGAAAAGGACCTGGCTATGAAAGCTGTGATAGCGGCCGAGCAAGGAAGCCCAGACATACTTCAAGTCGTCGATCTGGCGAAGCCGGTGCCGGGTGCTGGACAGGTTCTTGTGCGGATCCGTGCAACGAGCGTCAATCCTATCGACACAAAGGTGCGAAAGGCAAAGTTGCCGATGACGCCGGCATCCTTCCCAGCGGTGCTAGGCTCGGATTTTTCGGGAACAGTTGAAGCCGTTGGCCCTGGCGTGACCCGTTTCGCTGCAACGGATAAAGTGTTCGGCTTTGCTGGGGGTTTCCGTGGCCCTGACGGCGACATCCCCGGCGCGCTCGCGGAATTTGCTGTGTTTGACGCGGACCTCATTGCCAAGATCCCGAAGAATATCGATTTCCGCACCGCTGCCGCGCTGCCGCTCACGGCTACGACCGCCTGGATGGCGCTGTTCGAAAAGGTGACGATCACGCCGACCACCCGCGTGCTGATCACCGGTGGCGCGGGCGGCGTGGGGTATATGGCCGTGCAGCTCGCACATGCCGCCGGAGCCGACGTCATTGCCGTCACGCGGTCAACACAGAGTGCGGAAGTCGCGATAGCCGCCGGCGCTCGGGCGTGCGTTGATCTGACCCACGCGACGCCGCAGGAGATCGTCGAGAACCACACCGATGGACATGGCTTCGACTTGATCTTTGATACGGTCGGCGGGGCCGCGCTCGACGCCGCATTCCAGATGGTCAAGCCGACGGGCGACATCGTTACGGTGGTCGGTGCGGCAAGCCACAACCTTGCGCCGCTTTACCTGAAGGGCGCCAACCTGCACATGGTTCTGGTTCTTGCTCCGATCATGTTTGGTCTGGCGCGGCCGCAGCAGGGCCGGATTCTCGAACGGATCGCCCGATTGGTTGAGGACGGCAAACTCGCGCCCCGCCTGGATCCCCAGCGTTTTGTCCTGGCAGAGGCTGCCGACGCCCATCGCAAACTGGAGGCGGGCGAAGCCAGGGGCAAGCTGATCATCGAGCTGTGAGCAGTCTCGCCTATGGCACATGCTCCATAATGATTTGTGTGTGCAGCATCGGCGCATCGGCTCCGAAATAGGTGGTTAGCATGGGCAGAAAGCCGTCTGACAGATAGAAATCCGTCAGCGCTCGATCGGCCAGCAGGCGAAAGTCGGCGTCGTCACGACGCAGCGCGATCGCATAAGGTTCGTGGGTGAACAGGCGATCGCCAACCTCGAGCGAGGATGGATCGCGCGCCCGAGTGACCAGATTCATGAGCAGCACCTGATCGGCGAAATAGGCATCGATCTTGTGACCTTCCAGCGCCCTGAGGCCGTCCTCATGCGTCTCGAAATCCGCAATCGTCGTATTCGACACCTGGGTTGTCAGCGCCTGACGAAGGGTCGCGCCCGTCGTCGTGTTGGCGCGCACGCCGATGACCCGTGTGGATGGACGCTCGCTAACGGAGCGAACCGCCGGCTGGTCCAGGAAAAGCGGCTGCAGATAGCTGGGCGAATCCTTGCGGAGCAGCGCGGTCGCCCCGGTCAGGAAGATTGGCTGTGAGAAATCGACGATTTCCCGCCTCTCCAAATTGACAGTGATGGCCCCGCAAAGCAGGTCGATCTGCCCATTCTTCACCGCATCGAAGCCATTGGCGAGCGTCATCTCGACGTATTCACGCCTCAGCTGCGGGATCTGGTGTTCTATTTCGTCGGCGATCTTGCCACACAGATCGATAGAATATCCCGCCGGATTGGCACCTGCCTCGCTGGACGAGAATGGCACCTGGTCGGCGATGTATCCGATACGCAGATTACCGCGCTGCGCGAGCGTGTCGAGCGTCGCAGCGCCTGCCGCGAAAACCGAAAGGCAGCACAGGGCAATATTCGCGAGCACAAACCGATTCACGTGCTTGACCATCGGCATGATCCCATCTCCGCAAAAAGGTTGCGTCTCTCAATGGCGTGCACGCAGATTATGGACTGCCCGTCATTTGTCAACCGAGCACCCAACCCGTGCGAGAATGAGAAGAAGCCCCTTGCGGTTTGCTTTCGGTGAGATGTTGGCCAACGCCCCGCGCGCGGCTGCTTTCGCCGGCGTGACTATCAACGCCCTTATCTGCATGCTGAATGTCACCTTTGCCAAAGCGGTCTGCGGATCGGCTTTGGTGCAATCGGCTCTGCTCACGGGTCGCCGATATATGGAGCGACAGCACGCATGCAATATTGCCGCATTGAGGTTTGGCCGCGAGAACGTTATCAGAGTGGTGACGCCAAGCGGCGGGGGCCCATGACACATCGAATCAAGATGCTCGAGCTATGTATGATGCGCCTCGTCTGCGCCATAGCGCTCGTGTTCGTCGGGTTTGCGCATCAGGTTCCGGCAATTGCCGGCGAGGCGCGTGGTTCTGTGGAGCTTGCGCAATATTTGCTCCCGGACGGCACCCTGGCGCCACTTTGCACCACCGTCATCGACGGTGCCGGCGAGAAGCACGGCAAGGTCGGGCATCTGCAAGGCTGTGAAGCCTGCCGGATCAATGCGTCTGCCTTGCTGCCGATGCCTGCCGATATCGTCGGCGCGCGGCTTGGATTTGTCCGCGCCGTTGAACTACAGCGCCGTATCGAAACCATTCATCGCCAGCTTTACCCGCCGAATACGGGCCCCAGAGCGCCACCATCCGATCCTCTCCTCGTCTGAACCCGCGTTGCGGCAGGCGCCGTGACGCGCGCCTTGCATTTCCGGCCAGCCAGCTCGAGCGCTAGCGGCCGCGGATTTGGATCAATCATCATGTCGACCATCGCTGCCGCCGGACCGGCGCAGACCACCGAAAGCGGCGTCTCGCTTTATCGCGCCATCTGGCGCTGGCATTTCTTCGCCGGCCTGCTCGTCATTCCCTTTCTGCTGAACCTCTCAATCACCGGATCGCTCTATCTCTTCAAGGACGAGATCAACAATTCCGTATTTGCCTACCGCTACCTCGTACAGCCGGTCGGAGAACCACTGTCGCCACAGAGAATTACCGATGCCGCCGTGGTCGCCGTGCCCGGATCCGTCGCCTCGTCCTACAAAGATCCGTCTGGCCCGGATCGCTCGGCGATCGTCACCGTTTCCTCTGAAGCGGGCTCGACACTCGTGTTTGTCAATCCCTATGACGGCAGGGTTCTCGATACCGTGGGCTCGACCGACGAGTTCAACTACGTCGTCAAGCGCATTCACAGCCTTGCATATTTCGGTGATGCGACGAACAAGTTGATTGAGATCACCGGTGGCTTCGCGATGGTGCTGGTCGTCACCGGCATCTATCTCTGGTGGCCGCGCCGGCAGACAGGAGGGGTCGTCAGTGTGCGGGGCACGCCGGCACGCCGCGTCTTCTGGCGCGACCTCCATGCCGTCACCGGCGCCTTCGCCGGCATTCTGATATTTTTCATGGCGATCACCGGAATGCCCTGGTCCGGCTATTGGGGCGCCAACGTCAACGCCTGGCTGACGAGCAATGATCTCGGCTATCCTGTCCAGTTGTGGGACGACGTGCCGAAGTCGCGGAAGGTGACGGAAGATATCCTGCCGAAGGCCGGCTGGATCGTGGAAAAGGCACCGGTCCCGCTTTCGGATATCGCGGCGGCGCAATCCAAAAAGCCGATCGGGCTCGACAGGGCGGTCGAGATCGCCAGGGGCCATGGCATGGTGCCGGGTTTTGATCTCGCCCTGCCCTCGAACGAGACCGGCGTCTATACCGCCGCGATCTATCCCGACGATCTTTCCAAGGAACGCACCATCCATATCGATCAGTATTCCGGAAGACCGCTCGTCGACGTGTCCTTCGGCCAATACCCCTTCCTGGGCAGGGCCATCGAATGGGGCATCAATACCCATCAGGGGCAGGAATTCGGCGCTTTGAACCAGTTCCTGATGCTCGCGACCTGCCTGATGATCATCCTGTCCTGCGTGACCGGGATCGTCATGTGGTGGAAACGCCGCCCAGCGGGCCGCCTCGGTGTACCGCCGATGCCAAAGCAGCGGTCGGTTTATACCGGCCTCTGGATCATCGCGCTTGTTTTTGCCCTCGCCTTTCCGATGAGCGGTCTGGCAATCCTGCTGACGATCGCCTTCGATCAGGTCGTCGTCCGGTTCGTTCCGCGGCTCAAGCGCGCCTTGGCCTGAGGGGATTTACAATGCAGACATTCGTTACGTTGATTGTTGGACTGCTCCTCGCTTCGTCTGCCTTCGCCGAGGATTACAAGGCGGGGAACATCACGGTCACGCATCCAGCGTCCCACGCCATGGTGCCAGGCGCCAAGGTCGGTGACGGTTTTCTTGCCATCACCAACAATGGCGATCAGCTGGACACGTTGATCGCGGCGCGTTCTGAGCGCGCCGGTCTGGTGCAGCTTCATGAAATGAAGATCGACAACGGCATCATGATGATGGGCGCTCTCAAGGGCGGCCTCGACATTCCCGCCGGGCAGACCGTCAAACTGAAGCCGAACTATCATCTAATGTTCCTGGACGTGAGAGAGCCCTTCAAGCAGGGGGAAGAGATCGAGGCGACGCTGACTTTCGAGAAGGCAGGCGACGTCAAGGTCCGTTTTGCCGTGGGCAAGATCGCCGGTCCCCTCGCTACCGGCGAAGACAGCGACATGGCGAGCATGCCGGGGATGGAGATGTCCGATGGTCCCAACCAGACCATCCCGGCCACGTTGAAAACGATGTTCGAGACTGCGGACAAGCCGCTGCGCATCGATCCCGTCGTCGTCCAGAATGATTGGGCGATCGCCGGCTGGCAGCAGGATGGGCGTGGCGGCCGTGCGCTCCTGAAACGAGGCCATCATGGCTGGACCGTTTATCTGTGCAGCGGCGATGGCATCAAGGATGCTGCCGCTCTTCAGAAAATAGGCTTGGCCGCCGATGACGCGGAAGCCTTGGCCGCAAAGCTGAGCGATGCCGAAGCAGCACTTGACCCCACGATTCTCAAAATCTTCGCCAGCTTCGAAGGCACCGTCATGATGGCCGACGACGCGGGCGCCGCGGTCCATGGAGGCCACGAGGGTCATGCCCAATGAAGGCGAGCGCTCTCGACTGCCTGGCGGTGGGGACGCGAAGCTGCGTGTTCAGATGCGCGTCGAGATCAGGCGGCTGCAGCGCGTATTGTGTCCGGCCGATCCCGGATCGGCCGCGACGAATTGCTGGTCGTCGCAACGCGGCATTTATCTCTTCGCGGCCTCGACGGAAGCAGCCAACCCCTGAAAAGGAATCTCCATGCATCAGGCTCCTAGTCCGGCCCTGTCGGATCTTCAGGCAGCCAAGAATGGTAGAGCGGATGATCCGAAAGGATGGGTAGCGGCGTCGAAAGGCCGGTGCGCTGTGAATGGTATGCGGCCGTCACGAGTTCCAGCGAGTTTCGCGCATCCTCGAGCGTTACCGGTGGCTCGTCGCCACGCATAAGTGCGGCGTGGAAGAGCTCGAACTGGCGAGTATAACCGTCTTCGTTGTGCTCGTAGCTTGCCAGTGCCTCGTCTACACGCTTCTGGTGCTCCTCTGTGCCAGCAATGAAGGTCCAGGGGTCACGGCCCATCGTGTAGGGTTCGAGGATGCTTTCGACGACGAGATCGCCAAAACAAAAGCGCAGACGCGAAATCTCCTTGCGGGAGCCGAGCGTCATGGACAGGCTCGCCAGTGAGCCATTCTTCATCTTGACCGACAGTGCCGCTGTATCCTCGACCTCGATCGGGTTCACCAGGGTCGTGCCGTAGGAAAAGACCTCTGCACAGGCGCCGTGCACGTAGTTCAGCATGTCGTGGGCGTGAATGGCATGACCGAGCAACCCTCCGCCAAGTTCCGTCACCCATTTGCCGCGCCAGGGAACGGCATAATAGTCCGGCCCGCGCCACCAATGGGTTTCGATCGTCGTCAGGAACGGCATGCCGGTCAGGCCAAGGTCGATCAGCATCTTGAGCTTTTGCAGACCGGATCCGTAGCGATACTGGAAAATCGGCATCAGCCTCGGCCCTTCGGCTCGTGCGACAATGCGGCTCGTCTCGTCTACCTCCGCGATGGACCCGAACAACGGCTTCTCGCAGATGACATGCTTGCCGGCCTCGATCGCCTTTCGGCAAAGCTCGAAATGCGAGCTTGGCGGCGTGCAGATGTCGATGATGTCGAGATCGGACCGCGCGATCAGCGTTTCCGCGTCCTGGGTATATTCGGGTACGGCGAACTCCTCGCAGAGCGCCCGGCCGCGCTCCTCGTCAAGCGAGCAGAGCACCAGAACCTCGAATAGTTCCTTGTTCCAGGCAAAGCCGGCCAGATGACGCGCGGCGATCCCCGCTCCAATGACGCCGACACGAAACTTCTTGGACATGATGGCTTCCTCAGCGGTGGCCTAGACGAGTGGCCCTGGATTGGGCTTCGAGCGACAGACGGCAGACCTCATAGACGTGGGTCTGCAACATTGCCGTTTCGGTACGTGCACCCACGTCGGCCGTGAATGCGTCGAAGTAGTCGAGTTTTTCGTCGCTGCAATCGATATGGGTCATTTCCTTGCTGTTAACGAGGAAGAGATGATCCTTGCCGGGGCGGCCGGCGATGTCGATGTATTTGCGGAGCTCGATGTAGCCTTCCGTCCCCAGGATCGTTAGGCGACCGTCGCCCCAGGTCGGCAGGGCTTCGGGTGTGAACCAGTCGACACGAACATAGCCGGATGCCTTTTCCGAACGCAGCAGGACCTCGCCGAAATCCTGGAATGCCGGCTTCTCGGGCATCCCGAAATTGCCGACGGAGCTGGCCACGACCTCGCCGCTTGTCGAGCCCGTGTAGAAGAGGAACTGATCGACCTGATGGGAAGCGATGTCGACGATAATGCCGCCAAACTTCTCCGGATCAAAAAACCAGTCGGGACGTGTCGGCAGCTGCAAGCGGTGCGGTCCCATGCCGAGCGTCTGGATGACCGTGCCGATTGCGCCCTCCTTGACCAGCTTGCCGGCCTTGACCGCGGAGCGCACACAATGGCGCTCAGAAAAGCAGATCGAGAAGATGCGGCCCGTTTCGGCGACCGTCTTCTTGACCTCCTCCAGCTGGGCAAATGTGGTTACGCCCGGCTTGTCGGTCATCACATCCTTGCCGGCTCTCATGGCACGAACAGCGAGGCCGGCGCGATCGCGCGGGATGGCGGCGATGCAGATGACATCGATGGACGGATCGGCGAAGAGTTGTTCGCGGTCGATCTGCGGGGCGTCTGGATAGGTTTTCCTGAAGGTCTCAAGCAACGCCGGCACTGATGTCTGCGGGCAATAGCCGACGAACTCTCCGCCGGATGCGAGCAAGCCCTTCACGTGATCGAAGGTGTGCCCATGGTCGATTCCGACGACGGCAAATCTCAGCATGGCAATAATGTCCTCTTGCAAAACTCCCGCGCCCGGCCTTGGGTCCGTGGGCGCGCTCCTGTCGAAAACAGACAGTGAAACCTTGGTACTGTCAAGGCTACCTTGACCGCCCCTCGATCGTGAATCGGCGTTAACATACGGAAAGTATTGCGTAAAAATTTGTATCTAAATAGTTATTTATTTGCGCATCGAGATTGGATCGGCGCGCGCTGTGCGTAGCGCGCACCAGTTTGGCACGAGGAATGCATGGTATGTTGTGGGGTTCCTTGCTTGGAGGGAAAATGATGGCTTTGATTACCGACATCGTCAGCGCGACCGGACAACTTGAAGCAGCAATTCTCGACGTAACCGTCAGTGCACCAGACACGTTGACGAGTTCCAAATCGATGAAAGCAAAGGCTAAATTGCTTCCACAGGTTTTGGTGAAGCAATACCCGGAACTGTCTGTGATCGAACGTGAACTGCGCGGCGTGTTTGAAGCATGCTCCGCAGCGCTTGATCGCAAATCGGTCAATCCGGTGGTTGCAAAAGCGGCAATCTCGCTTGCCGATGAGTATCGCAGCGTGATCGAGAGTCTCAAGCGCCAGTAGCGCGGTCACGGATGTCGACCGAAGTGCGCAGCGATTGTTCGGCGCGCACTTCGTATGCCCGGAGCGGGTGAACATGAAGTCGCCCGTGGACGCATTCGATATTCACCCGCGTCGCACAATGCGTCCCGGCCTAAGCTTCCAGCCACTTCACCTGTTCTGGCGTCAGCCTGATGTCCAGCGCCGTGAGGCTATCCTCCAGCTCGGCAATCGTACGCGGCCCGATCAGCGGCACGACCGGGAACGGCTGGGCAATCACATAGGCGAGCGCGATATGGATCGGGCTGCGGCCTAACTTGTTGGCGAGCTCGATGGCGCGGTCGCGGCGTTCGAAGTTGCGGTCTGAATACCAGCAACGCACGATTTCCTCGTCATCATGCTTGTCGCGCCCGGCGCGGTCAGTGAAGAAGCCGCGGCCCTGGCTCGACCAGGCGAAGTTCGGTACCTGCCTGGCGTTCAGCCACGTCTTCCATTCGTCATTGGAGGAGGTCACGCATCCGGCCCAGATCGGGTCGTGCATCTCGGCCAGCGAGAAGTTGTTGGAGAGCGCCGCCGGTGCGGCCTTGCCGTTCTTCGCCGCGTAAGCCGCCGCCTCGTCCATCCGCTCGCGAGTCCAGTTCGAGCCACCGAAGATGCCGCGGATACGGCCGCGCTTGACCTCCGCATCCATGGCATCCACGAATTCGCCGACCGGAATGTCGGTGTTGTCGCGGTGCATGAAGTAGATGTCGACATAATCCGTCTTCAGACGGTTCAGCGACTGGTCAAGCTGCTTGGCGATGATATCAGGATAGACAAGCGGCGAATGGGCGCCCTTGCCGATCAGGACAATCTCTTCGCGCGGCACGTTGCGGCTGGTGTGCCAATCGCCGAAGATGCTCTCCGTCTTGCCACCGCCATAGACGAAGGCGGTGTCGAAGACATTGCCGCCGGCCTCGTAGAAGGCGTCGAGGGTCAACGATGCGGCTGCGAAGTTCGGGAAGAATTCGAAGCCGAGGGCGACGACAGATGCCGGCTTGGAGATGCCGGGAATCTGGCGCTGGGGAATACCGTCGCCACGGCGCACGACGCCGCCTGCAAGATTGGCGGTGCGCTTTGCAGCCTTCTCGACACTGTATTCCAGGCCAATCGAGGCACGCCATTGATCGAGTACGCGAAGGTTGCCGATGGAATCGGCCCAGCTCATGCCGGGCGCGGCGAACTCTTTCCGGTCGGCACGGATGGCATCGCCTGCGGCATCGACCTCGAACGAATAGAGCCAGCGGTCTTCCCTGACCTCGATGGTCTGCTGCTCGTTGCCCTTGAAGATCTCGATCTTGCCGACACCGCCCTTGTGGCCGGATGCAAACCAGAAATCCTTGACCTCGATGCGACCGTCGGAGCCGATGATCCGCAGCGTGTTGTCCTGCTGCGCCATGATCGAGCACGAGACTTCGGCAACGATGCCGTTGGGAAACTTCAACACCGCGGACGCCCACTCGTCGACGCCGGATTGGCCGAGGTGGGCGACACCGGCAACTTTCTCCGGCTCGAGGAAAGGCTTGCCGTCGGCCGCGCCCGCGAGCAGACGCGCCATCGATACCGGGTACCCACCGACATCAAGAATGCCGCCGCCGGCAGTCTCGTTGGCGAAGAGGCGGTGTTCCGGCCTAAAGCCGCCCATATTGAATCCGAAGCTCGACCGGATGATGCGGACAGTGCCGATCGCGCCGCTCTTCACCAACTCGACGATTTTTGCCGTTTGCGGATGGACGCGGTACATGAAGGCTTCGCCGGCAAAGACGCCAGCCTTCTGTGCCTCGTAGTAAATCGCGTCGGCATCAAAAGCCGAGAGCGCGATAGGCTTTTCGACGAGTACATGCTTGCCGGCGCGAATTGCCTTGATTGCCCATTCGGCGTGGCCGGTATGAGGGGTGGAAATGTAGACGGCGTCGATGTCGCCTTCTTTCAGAAGCGCCTCATAGCCGTTGACGATACGGGCGCCAAGGAAATTTTCGGCGAGGCCGGGCTTTTCGGGATTGCGTGTGGCAATGGCGACAAGCTTGCCGGTGCGCGAATGAGCGATGCCGTCCGCGAAGGTGCGCGCGATGGTGCCGGGGCCAATGATGCCCCAGCGGATCGGTTGATCTGAGCTCATGGAAATTCCTCTTTCATTGCTTGGGTCTTGGGATGAAACGCGATCAGCGCAGGCGCTTGCCGGCGCTGTCGAACAGGAAGGTGTGTTTGGCTGAGAGGCCGACGGTCAGCTGGTCGCGGTTGCCGACGGTGCGCGATTCAGGCCGCTCGATGATGAGCGGCTCGTTGTCGGCGGTGGTGGCATAGATATAGCTTGTGTTGCCAAGGTGCTCGGCAACATCGATACTGACGGTCAAGTCGGTATCGCCCTCCCCCGCGTCGGAAAAATGCTCGGGCCTGATGCCAAGTGTGACCCGCGTGCCTGGCGCGACGGGATCCATCACCGGCAAGGTCAGGCGAACGTCTTTTTCGTTGACAAGCGCAACCGTGGCTTTCCCGCCGCCACCTTCGACGATTTCGGCTTCAAGAAAATTCATCTTGGGCGAGCCGACGAAGCCGGCCACGAACTGGTTGGCCGGATCGTCGTAGAGATCGAGCGGCGCGCCGATCTGCTCGATATTGCCGGCCCGCAGCACCACGATCTTGTCGGCGAGCGTCATCGCCTCCGTCTGGTCATGGGTGACGTAGATCATTGTCGTGCCAAGCTGCTTGTGCAGCCGCGAGATCTCGACGCGCATCTGCACGCGCAGTTCGGCGTCGAGATTGGAGAGCGGTTCATCGAACAGGAACACCTGCGGCTCGCGCACGATGGCGCGACCGATCGCCACGCGCTGGCGCTGGCCACCGGACAGTTGCTTCGGCCGGCGTTGCATCAGTTCGTTGATCTGCAGGATATTGGCGGCGTGCTTGACGCGCTTTTCGGTATCCGCCTTCGGATTGCCGTTCATGCGAAGGCCGAAGCTCAGGTTTTCCTCGACCGTCATGTGCGGATAGAGCGCGTAGGACTGGAACACCATGGCGATCCCGCGATCGGCCGACTCTACGTCGTTGACGACCTTGCCGCCGATGTTGATCTCGCCACCGGATATGTCCTCCAGGCCGGCGATCATGCGCAGCAGTGTGGATTTGCCGCAACCGGACGGACCGACGAAGACAACGAACTCGCCGTCCTTTACCTCAAGGTTGGCACCATGGACGATTTCGAGTGCACCGAAGCGCTTGACGACATTTTTCAGAGAAAGTTCAGACATCAGGCGTTCCCCGATTATTTGACGGCGCCGGCCGAAATGCCAGCGATGAAGTGACGTTGCAGGAACACGAACACGATCAGGATCGGTGCGGTCAGCAGTATGGCGCCGGCCATGATGCCGCCCCAGGAAACCCTGGTAAGGCCGATCAGTGTTCCTAGCGCCACCGGTGCCGTCATCATCCCCGGCTTGGAGTTGATAAGCAGCGGCCAGAGGTAATTGTTCCACGACGCCAGGAAGAGGATGATCGCAAGTGCCGCCATCGTCGGCCGGGCGAGCGGCAGCGCAATGCGCAGGAATATCTGTCGCTCCGTGACGCCTTCGACACGGGCCGCATCGAAAAGTTCGCCCGGCATCATCGAGAAGGCCTGGCGCATGAAGAGAACGCCAAGCGAGTTGAACAGAGGTGGCACGATTAGCGCGACCCAGGTGTTTGCCAGCTTGAACTCGCGGGCGACCATGATGAACTGAGGGATGACGACAACGGCGAACGGCAGAGTGATCGTTCCGAGAATGATCGCGATGACCACGGACCGGCCAACGAAACGATATCGTGCCAGTGCCCAGCCTGCCATTGAGGTCAGCAACACCGACAGGAACGTGTAGATGGCGGCTACGCCGACCGAGATGAACATGGCCCTCACGAAATCGGTGTCGGCCTGCAGATTGTTGAAGTTCTCGATGAAGTTCGTGGACGGCCAGAGCACGATCTCCGGGCTGAAGATGCCGTAGTCGGGCATGGTCGAGAAGACGAACATCATCCAGATCGGAAACAGCCAGATGATTGCAAGTGGCGTCAACGCCGCATGCAGGGCGATTGTCTTCAGCAACTGGGATTGTTTCTTGGACTTCATTTCTGCTCCCTCCCGACCCAAAGATTGAGAAGCGAGAGAGTGATCGCGAGGATGGCCATCGTGTAGGCGATTGCCGAGGCGTAGCCGAAGTTCAGCGACAGGAAGCCCTGGCGATAAAGCAGCAGGCCAAGCGTTTCCGTACCGCCGCCGGGACCGCCGCGATTGGTGATCAGGAAAGGTTCGGTGAAGAGCTGCATCGTGCCGATCACCGACAGGATGACGCAGAAGAGAATGATCGGCTTCAAGAGCGGCAGCGTGATATGGATGAATTGCTGGGTCTTTGAGACCTTGTCGAGCGTCGCCGCCTCGTAGACGTCGTCCGGGATCGACTGCAGCCCGGCGAGCAGGATGATGGCGTTGTAGCCTGCCCAGCGCCACGTCACGGCGATGATCACCAGCGCCATGGCGGCATTGGCATTGTCGAACCACGAAACGGCCGGCAGGCCAACCGCCGTAATCAGCTTGTTGATGATGCCGAAGTCGATGCTGAACATCAGCCGGAAGACGGCGGCATAGGCCACCTCACCGACGACGACCGGCGCAAAGAAGGCAAAACGGAACAACGGCCGGGCCTTCAGGAGCGGCGAATTCAACAGGACGGCCATCACGGTCGCAATTGCGATCATGACCGGAACCTGGATGACCAGGATGATCAGCGTGTTGTAAAGCGCATTGTAAAACGCCGGGTCGCCAATCAGGCGCCCCCAGTTCACGGACGCACTGAACTTCCATGGATTGACGCGCGTGTTCTGAAAGGAAATCAGAAACGAGCTGATGATCGGCCAGAGCCAGAAGGTGGCAAAGACGAGCAGATAGGGCGCAAGAAACGCATATGCGCTCCGGTTCCGGATCGGCATTTCATTCTCCTCAAATACGAAGCGAGCATCCCGAGGGATGGAGGCCGGGCGCCATATCAGCGCCCGGCGTCTTTACTCATTCCGCAACGGGGAGGCCGGTGGCGGTCGCAATCTGCTTGGCAGCATCGTCGAGCGCTGCCTTGGCATCCGGATAACCGCCGGCGAAGTACTTGGTCTGCGTTGCCTTGTAGATGGCGTCGGCATCCGTCTGGAACGGCGTGCCACGGCTTGGCGAGATCTTCGGAAGGGTCGACAGGATGTCGGCCCAGACCTTCTGACCGCCCCAATATGGCTGGGCCTCATTGACGAACGGATCCTGAACCGCGGACAGCAGTGACGGGACCAGGCCAAAGGATTTCAGCATGGAGACCTGGCCCTCGTTGGTGCCGAGCGCGTAGTTGATATAGGTCCAGGCCGCTTCCTTGTTCGGCGAGTTCGCAGCAATCGCCAGCGACGAGCCACCGAGGTTGGCAGCATGCGGACCATCTGGCGTCAGGCTCGGCATCATGTAGACGCCCCACTTGCCGGACAGGTCAGGAGAACCGGAACGGACGGTTCCCTCATACCAGCCGCCATACATCTGGCTTGCCGCCTTGCCGGCGGTGTTTGCCTGGATCTTCTCGTCCCAGATCGCCGCCGTCAACGTGCCGGCGTCTTTCATTTCCTTGACTTTTTCGAGCGTTGCGACGCAGGCGGGCTTGTTGATGGTGATCGACTGGCCATCGGTCGAGAAGTAGCCGCAGCCCTGTTCGTTCGAGATCATGCGGAACCATTCGCTGTCGCCGTTGAAATCGGCCTGCGCCATTACGACGCCAGGATTGGCTGCGGAAATCTTCTTGCCGGCTGCGATGAAATCGTCCCAGGTCTTGATGGTCGCAGGGTCGACACCGGCCTTTTCGTAGAAATCGCGACGGTAGAAGACAGCAACAGGACCGGAATCCCAGGGCATCGCATAGGCGACATCGCCGACCTCAAGCTCGGTGCGTTTGAATTCCGGGAACTTTGCCTGAATATCTGCCGTGTAGCCGAGGTCCTTCAGGTTGGCAAAGCAATCAGGAAAGCGGTTCCAGAAGATTTCTGCTTCAAAATTCTCGACGGTAACGATATCAGGCAGGCCCTCGCCGCCGGCGGCACAAGCGGCCAGCATCTTGTCGAAAACCTGCTGGTTTCCAAGGTCTTCCACCGTGACCTTGATATCCGGATGCTGTTTGTTGAAGCCTTCGAGCGTCGACTTCAGCGCCGATGCGGCGACGTTCCAGCTCCAGATGGTGAGATCGGCGGACTGCGCGAACGCAGAGCCGGATGCGAGCAGCGCGACCGCAGTGGTCGCACCGATAAGTTTGAAGCGCATTGAAAATCCTCCCTTTTCAATTGCCGTCCTTTAGCGAACGACGCTACACTAACCGCAAGGGAGCCGCTGTCTCCTAAAAAGGGAACATCGATTTGGCGGAAAGTAAGATTGAGCAGAGGGCTGTCTATCAGCCGGGTGCCAGCAGCATCGAAGGATTGCCGACGGCGCTCCAGATGTTTCACAACCATCCGCCGAGGATGCTGATGCCGCATTGGCATGTCCAGGTGGAGTTGAATTACATCATGCGCGGCCATGTGCATTATCGTCTGAATGGCCACGACATCAGCATGAAGGCAGGCGACATGTGCCTTTTCTGGGGCGGGCAGCCGCATCAGATGGACCAGAGCAGTGAGGATGCGATTTATGCAGGCGGGCACCTGCCGCTGGTTTATTTCTTCCGCATGCGGCTGCCGATCAATGTCTCCAGCCGGTTGATGAAGGGCGAGATCCTGTTCACCTCTTCGACCGATGCCGCCGACATCCAGAATTTTCCGCGCTGGGTCGCTTATGCCAAATCCGGAGATGCCGCCAAGGCGCAACACGCCGTCGAGGAGATGCTGCTGCGGATCGAGCGGATTGTGCTGGAGCCCTATTCGATGCTGGCACCGAACGGACTGTCTGCCACCGATGACATCGAGCAGGCTTATCCGCAATCGTCGCGCAGCGTCGCGCGCATGTGCGATTTCATCGCTGCCAACTTCCTGCAGGAAATCGATTCGGTCGATATCGCCCGCGCTGCAGAGCTGCATCCGAAATACGCGATGAACGTCTTCAAGAAGACGACGGGGATGACCCTCAATAAGTATGTGAGCCTGCTGCGGCTGTCGCGGGCGCAGGCCATGCTCATGAACGACGAGGCAAATGTGCTGCAAGTCGCGATGGATAGCGGCTTCGGCTCGATCAGCGCCTTCAACAAGTCCTTCCGCCATATCGCCGGCATGTCACCATCGGACTTCCGCCGTGATGCGCGCTGCATCACACAATATGTGCCGGCCTGACGCGGCTGGCTCAGAGCGATTGGAACAGCTTGTAGAGCAGCTCCGCCGATGCCGACAATTCGCGGTCCTTGAGCTTCAGCAAGCCGAAATCAGGGACGGAGATATCTGCATCAATCGAAAGGATGCGCAACAGCCGGTGCTGTTCCATCATTCTGGCGACCGGCTCGGCGAGGATGCCGATCCGCTGGCTCTGGCCCATGAGCAGCATCGTCAGCAGCGCGTCTGAGGTCGAGACCACGCTTTCGGGAACGATGCCATGGCGGCGGATGAAATCATCGGCGACATGGCGTAGAAACGATCCATGCGGCTGCAACACCCAGCCCTGCTGGCGAAGATCGGCTTCGGTGACGTCGGCCTTGTCGGCCAGCGGATGGTTTTCCGCAACGACGACGCGCAGTGTCTCCTTGCCGAGCAGCGTGTTGTCGAACAACAACGGGTTCATGCCGCTGGGGATACGGCAGACGGCAAAATCGAGACGGCGGCTGAGAACATCTTCCAAAAGCACGTCGCTGCTGCCCACGGTAATGCTGACATCGATGGTCGGATGCGTTTCGAACAGCCGCTTGAGCGCCGGCGTGACGTAGTCGGCGGCCGGCGTGATGATCGTCCCGAACGCGACGCTGCCGCCCTGCCCCGCGGCAGCGACCACCATTTCGTACTCCGCCCGCTGCGCCTCCGCGAGAAGCATCCGTGCGTGGCGGACGATCACCTCACCTTGCGTGGTAACGGCAAGTCCCCGGTTATGCCGCTCGAAGAGCTGGTGACCGGACATCTGTTCGAGTTCGTTCAATGTCCTGGACAGCGCCGGTTGCGAGATGCCGAACATTTCCGCCACGACCCCGAGTTTGCCGTGTTCGCTCAGTGCCACCAGCATCCGCAAATGTCGCAACTTGAATCCGTCTAGTCCCACCCGCGCCTCGCTTGATATAAGATATACGCATACCAAGATACGAAAGTCTGATTATACAATCCAGTATCGATCAGCTAAATGCATGACAACAACGGCGCCAACGCAAGGAAATGATCGTGGTTGAGAAAACGCCTGCCCAGCACGACAAAAACGCAGTCCAGGAAAATACCGAGGCACCGACGCTTCGTTCCAAAGCCTGGTTTGACAATCTCGCCAATCCCGACATGACCGCTCTCTATCTCGAGCGTTACATGAACTTCGGACTAAGCCAGGAAGAGCTGCAGTCGGGACGGCCGATCATCGGCATCGCACAGACCGGTTCGGACCTGTCGCCCTGCAACCGTCACCATATCGAGCTCGCAAAGCGCGTGCGCGAAGGCATCCGTGATGCAGGCGGTATCGCCATCGAGTTTCCGGTGCATCCGATTCAGGAAACGGGCAAGCGCCCGACCGCCGGTCTCGACCGCAACCTCTCCTATCTCGGTCTCGTCGAAGTACTCTACGGCTATCCGCTTGACGGCGTGGTCCTGACCATTGGCTGCGACAAGACGACGCCGGCCTGTCTTATGGCCGCGGCAACCGTGAACATTCCTGCGATCGCGTTGTCCGTCGGCCCGATGTTGAATGGCTGGTTCCGCGGCGAGCGCACGGGCTCAGGCACGATCGTGTGGAAGGCTCGCGAAATGATGGCGCGCGGCGAGATCGACTATCAGGGTTTCGTCAAGCTCGTTGCTTCCTCTGCGCCATCCACCGGCTATTGCAACACCATGGGCACGGCGACGACGATGAACTCGCTTGCCGAAGCACTCGGCATGCAGCTGCCGGGTGCGGCAGCCATTCCGGCGCCCTACCGTGACCGGCAGGAAATCTCCTATGAAACCGGCCTTCGCATCGTCGAGATGGTGCGCGAGGACCTTAAGCCGTCCGATATTCTCACCAGAGAGGCCTTTATCAACGCGATCAAGGTGAACTCGGCGATCGGCGGCTCGACGAATGCTCCGATCCATCTGAACGCTCTCGCGCGCCACGTCGGCGTGGAACTCAGCGTCGATGACTGGCAGACCTATGGCGAGGAAATCCCGCTCCTCGTCAACCTGCAGCCGGCCGGCGAGTATCTTGGCGAGGACTACTATCACGCCGGCGGCGTTCCCGCCGTCATGGGCGAGTTGATCAAGCACGATCAGTTGCACACCGGCGCGATGACGGTGAACGGCAAGACGGTCGGTGAGAACTACACCTCTTCGATGATCGAGGACGAAAAGGTTATCCGCCCGTTCGAGCGTCCGCTGAAGGAGCGAGCCGGTTTCCGCGTGCTCAAGGGCAACCTCTTCTCGTCGGCAATCATGAAGACGAGCGTGATTTCGCCCGAATTCCGCGGCCGGTATCTCTCCAATCCCAACGATCCGGAAGCTTTCACCGGCCGTGCCGTGGTCTTCGACGGTCCCGAGGATTATCACCGCCGCATCGACGATCCGTCACTCGCCATCGACGGCACGACCATTCTCTTCATGCGTGGCGCAGGCCCGATCGGCTATCCGGGTGCGGCCGAAGTCGTCAACATGCGTGCACCGGACTATCTGCTGAAGCAGGGGATCTCCTCCCTGCCCTGCGTCGGAGACGGTCGCCAATCAGGCACCTCTGGCTCGCCCTCAATCCTCAACGCGTCGCCGGAAGCCGCGGCCGGCGGTGGCCTTGCCATTTTGAAGACGGGCGACCAGGTGCGCATCGACCTCAACAAGGGCACCGCCAATATCCTGATCAGCGACGAAGAGATTGCCATACGCCGCGCGGCACTCGACACGGCCGGCGGCTACGCCTTTCCGGAAAGCCAGACGCCGTGGCAGGAAATCCAGCGCTCCTATGTCGGCCAGTTGGAGACCGGCGCCGTGCTGGAACCCGCGGTGAAGTATCAGCGTATCGCGCAGACCATGGGCATTCCGCGCGACAACCACTAGACGTGAAGCGCGCCTGAACGGCGCGCTTTCCACCATTCTAACGATTCGCCTTCTCGTCGGCTCGGGTCTCAAGAGGCATGGGGCAACACCTCTATCCCGAGCATGCAGGCGGTCGTTCTCGTGTGAAGGCTTTGGCGACGGCCTCGAAAAAATATCCGCCCGCTCGCGTCTACCATCTGTCTGTCACGCGGTGTTCGCTTATATGCATCAGAGCGGTGGAGCGTTGCACGTGAGGATGCCATGAACAAAAGAGCCTTCGCCTTGGTTGGCATCATCGCGCTTGCCGGATGCACCGCGACGGACTTTTCGTCGCCCGGTCTCGATCCGATCCCGGGTAGCATCACTTACGGCGGGCAGCCCCGAACGAAGCTGACCAAATCGCCGATCGGGTCGTCCTTCCCGCACAATTTCATTGACCAGTACGGCCAGCAGGTCGACGAGACCTACATCATCCAGCCGGATAGGTCGCTGAAGATCGCCCATCGGGAAATCCGTCCGATCCGCTTCCGTCGCCGGTAGGTCCTTGCGATTCCTCCAGTTAAACGGAACGACGCGGGGTGGCCCCTAGACTAACGACAAGCGGACTGGTTTTATGCCTGATCACACCGCAAAGGGAGCTCAGCGATGGTGGATTTCAGGGCCGAGGACGAGGCGCTCGGCAGCCTCATCCTGATCGAGGAACTGTTCCAGACATTGGCCAAGTCGGATGTCGTGCCGGCGGCCAAACTGGCCGATGTGGTACGTGGTGCGGTCGCTAGGCTGGATACCACCGATCATTTCGGCGCGGGTGCGGCAGTCCGGCACTATTTCGAGCGCTGGCTTTCGGAATAGCTATTCGTAGCGAATGCCCTCTCGGTCCGGGATCATCTGGTGAGATAGCGCACTGCAACAGCGCTGTACGGATCGTGCGCAACTTCTAATCTTCGTTCCCAACAGGCCCGACTCGCCGGAGAACGGTGATGAATCAGCGGAGGCGGTTGTGTTTGCCCGCGATCGTCGGCAAATTGCCGTCCGGAGAAGTCTGACAACATGACAACGGAGTCAGACTTGCGGAGGTTGTGCGCCGATAGCGCGCGCGGGAGGAAATTATGAAAATTACTCGTCTTGAAACAGTGCGCGTCGCCGAGCGCGCCAACCTGCTCTGGCTGCTGGTCCATACCGACGAGGGCCTGACGGGTCTTGGGGAAACCTTCTTCGGTGCCGAAACAGTCGAGGCCTATGTGCATGAATACATTGCGCCGCGCGTCATCGGCCGCGATCCACTGGAGATAGACGGTCTTGCGGCCGACCTGGTCGGCTACCTCGGCTTTCGTTCGTCCGGCGCCGAAGTGCGGGGCAACTCCGCCTTCGACATCGCGCTCTGGGACCTGTTCGGCAAGGCTACGGATCAACCGATCGCGCAGTTGCTCGGTGGCTTCACACGCCGCGAGATCCGGACGTACAACACGTGCGCGGGTACCGAATACATTAAGAAGGCGACGGGCCAGACGACGGGAAATTACGGGCTCTCGCAAGGCCGGGACTACGATGACCTCAACGGCTTCCTGCACCGCGCCGACGAGCTTGCCCATTCGCTATTGGAAGATGGCATAACGGCGATGAAGATCTGGCCCTTCGACGCTGCCGCGGAAAAGACCCGCGGACAGTATATCTCCATGCCCGACCTGAAACAGGCCCTCGTACCCTTCGAGAAAATCCGCGCCGCCGTGGGCGACAAAATGGACATCATGGTGGAGTTCCACTCGATGTGGCAACTCTTGCCGGCGATGCAGATCGCCAAGGCACTTACCCCCTACCAGACTTTCTGGCACGAGGATCCGATCAAGATGGACAGTCTCGCGAGCCTCAAGCGATATGCCGAGGTTTCGCCGGCGCCGATTTCGGCTTCGGAAACGCTGGGGTCCCGCTGGGCGTTTCGCGACTATCTCGAGACCGGCGCAGCAGGGGTCGTGATGCTCGACGTCAGCTGGTGCGGTGGCCTGTCGGAAGCACGCAAGATCGCAGCGATGGCGGAAGCCTGGCACCTTCCCGTCGCGCCTCACGACTGCACCGGCCCGGTCGTGCTCTGCGCCTCCACGCATCTGTCGCTCAACGCGCCCAATGCGCTGGTGCAGGAAAGCGTCCGCGCTTTTTACAACACTTGGTACCGCGACCTGGTGACGGCCCTTCCCGAGGTCCGCAACGGCATGATAACCGTGCCGCCCGGTGCCGGCCTGGGCATGGAACTCAACCCAGAGCTTGAGCGTGCCTTCACCGTCAGTCGCCGGGTTTCAGACACCTCGACGATCTGACATGCGGACAAGAAATCGATGACCAACACGAGTGAGACGACTGTGACCGGAAGCCGCCTGAATTCGATCGCCGGACCGGGGCTCATGCTTCTCGGCATGCTGATGTTCGCATTGAATGACGCGATGGGGAAATGGCTGGTCGCCAGCTATGGACTCGGCCAGGTGGTCTTCGTCCGCAGCCTGGCAGCACTCCTCATCCTGTCGCCCTTCCTGTGGCGCGCCGGCTGGAAGCCGGTCGTCGAGGCGGAGAGGCCGCTGATGCAGGCATCGCGGGTGCTGTTTTCGACAATGGAAGTGTTCTGTTTCTACTATGCGGTCATGTATCTGCCGCTGGCGGATGTCATGACCTATTGGCTTGCGGCACCGATATATGTCGCTGCCGCGTCCCCTCTCCTGCTGGGCGAGAAGGTCGGCTGGCGGCGCTGGACGGCGATCTTCGTTGGCTTCATCGGCGTTATCATCACGCTCGAACCGTCGAGTGCGATGTTTACGATGCCGGCTATCATATCGATCGTGGGCACCTTCGCCTTCGCCTTCATGTTGCTCTCGGGTCGCAGCCTGCGTTCCACGCCGGACAAGACGCTGGTGCTCTTCCAACTGGCAGGCGCCGGGCTCGCAGGCCTCGTCTTTGCCCCATCCGATTGGACGCCGCTGACCTCGGCTCCGGAATTTGCGCTGTTGTGCCTCCTGGGGGTCGTCGCCATGGGCGCGCACATGCTGGTCAATCGTGCGCTGAAGATCTCCGACGCTGCGACCGTTGCGCCGCTTCAGTATACGCTCCTGCTCTGGGCGATCGTTTTCGGCTGGATGTTCTTCGGCGATGTTCCGCGCCTGACCATGATATTCGGCGCCGCGCTGATCATCGGGTCGGGCATGTTCATCTTCTTCCGCGAGCGACAGTTGAAGAAGCGCCAGCTGGACGGTCCGCTGGAAGTGCCGTGACACCCCCGGTGATATAGCGCGCCAGCTCATCCGACACCGTGAGGCCGGAGTTCATCGCATATCGCAGGACGACGTTCACGAAGACCATGATCGCCATTCCCGAAAGAAGGAGGATCAGCAGGAGTTCGAGGGTTTTGCCTTTTGCACCCGTGCTCCCTCCCTTCAAATCACAACAAGCCGCGCTTGGCGAGATTTCGCATCAAAGCGCCAACGCCAAAGGTCCATTCCGGGCAGGCATCGCTGCGGTCCACCCAGTTGACAAGCCGCCCCAGCGTCGGTGTTGCGATCTCCACGCGATCGCCGATTTCATGCGTGAAGCCTTGCCCAGCGCCGCGTCGATCCTTGACGGGTGCGAACATCGTACCGAGGAACAGCACCGCACCATCGGGATATTGATGATTGCGATTGAGCAATTGGCCCGCGAGTTCGGCGGGCTTGCGGCTGATCGCCTCCATCGGGCTCTCGCCCGTCATCTCGAAACCGTCCTTACCCTCGACCCGTAGCGACACCCGGACCCTGCCGAGCTCTTCCAGGGTGAAATCCCCATCGAACAGGCGGATAAAAGGACCAATTGAGCAGGAGGCGTTGTTATCCTTTGCCTTGCCGAGCAGCAGCGCGGAACGTCCTTCGACGTCGCGCAGGTTCACGTCATTGCCGAGCGTCGCACCAACGATCTCGCCGGATGAGCGCAGCACCAGCACCACTTCCGGCTCGGGATTGTTCCATTCGGATATTGGATGGATACCGACAAGCGAACCGCAACCGACCGCGGACATCGGCTGCGACTTGGTGAAGATTTCGGCATCCGGTCCGATGCCGACTTCAAGATATTGCGACCATAGATTCATGTCCTGCAGCAGCGCCTTGACGCGGGCCGCCTGTTCCGAGCCGGCGACCACACCGCGAAGGCTGTCGCCAAGCACGGGAGCCAGTCGCTTGCGGATGTCGAGCGCGCGCGTCGCATCGCCCTTCGCCTGCTCTTCGATCACGCGCTCCAGCATGCTGTCGGCGAACGTCACACCTGCGGCCTTGATGGCCTGGAGGTCGATCGGCGCCAGCAACTCGCCAGCCTCGCCCGACAGAAAATCGTCCACGGCGCCGAGATCGACAAGGCTGCCCACGGTCTTCAGTCTTTCAACCAGACCATCGATTTCCACTAGCGACGACACTGTCGCCGATATCGAAGAGAGGTCATACAGCCTGCCGTCACGAACGAGAACCGGGCACGGGCCATCCGCAGCCTTGGACCAGACGCGGCCGATCAGAAGTGCCCCGTCCGCATCCTCAGGTAAAATTGCGGCAGCGTGAAGCGATCTTGTGGAATTCAAGTGAAGCCCTCCTCATTCTCCCCGGCAAAGTCGACCCCCAGTCACCTTGCCATATTGTCAGGATGTCTGACAACAATGTTGCACTGTTCTAGTCATACTTCTCCCGGCTGTCCAGCACCGAAAATGCTACCCCTTGAAAAGGTATCCAGTCATAGCCGCGGATCATCGCGGCTATGCGCAGTCAGTAGGATTCGAGTGTGAGATCGATGCGGTTCGCGGCCCCAAGCAGGTGCCTCCTCATGGCGTCGCGCGCCTTGTGCGGATCCCTGGTCGCGAGCGCATCCCTTATTGCCACGTGCTCCGCAATGGTAACCTCGACGATTTCCTCAAGGACCGCAGCGGCCCGGGCTGCGTTGATCGCTAGGCTTATCCGCTCCGCTATGAAGCCGACGAACAATGCAAAATACTCGTTGCCGGTTGCGGCGGCCACGATGCGATGAAAAGCAAGGTCCGCGACGATTCCCTCATCGGTCCACTTTGCGGTGCCCGTCATCGCCGCCAGCGCTTCATCAAGTTTGGCAAGGTCGATGTCGGTATGGTGGATCGCGGCGAGACCGGCGGCTTCGATTTCCAACGGTATACGCAGCTGAAAAAGATCCCTGAAGGTTGCCCGGTCGTGAAGATCGTCCTGCTCGATACGGATCGACTGGCGCGCCTTGAGTTCGGTCGCGAAAGCCCCGACCCCCTGGCGCGTTTCCACCAGGCCCTCATTGCGCAGCTGAGCGATCGCCTCGCGCACCACCGAACGGCTGACTCCGAAGCTGTTGGCAAGAAAATGCTCGGTCGGCAGCTTTTCACCCGCAAGGATACGGCCCTCGGTAATTTCCCGCGCGATCTGCCCCGCAATACGCGCGGGCAAATGCTCGTTGCGCCTGATCTGACCAAAATCCGCTGACATGCCCTGTCCTTCTGGGTTCCCCGGCTTATGAATGCTGTTCGAAGTCGAATTGGCAACCCGGATTCATCACGATCGACGGATCGATGGCGACTTTCAATGCGGTTAGCAGCTTTCGCCGAACCGCCGGAAGACGAGCACTGTAGTCGGACTTCTTCAGCCGGCCAATGCCATGCTCAGCGCTGATCGACCCCTCATACGCGTCAAGCACCGCGTTGATCGCGTTTTTCGCGCGGT
The DNA here is from genome assembly GCF_001426265.1 of Rhizobium sp. Root1220. Classification (GTDB taxonomy): domain Bacteria; phylum Pseudomonadota; class Alphaproteobacteria; order Rhizobiales; family Rhizobiaceae; genus Rhizobium. The sequence goes on along the minus strand of NZ_LMDG01000035.1, from coordinate 78,258 downwards.
AGATGCTTGCATCGATTTCGGCGCGCGGCAGATCCCCGGGAGGTAGGACATTAAGGTGCACGTTGCCGTCGCCGACGTGGCCGTATGAAACGCATATGCAATCAGGCAGTCGCTCGGTAACGGCCTTTTCGGCATCGCGCACGAAATCGGCGAGGCGCGATAGCGGCACGGACACGTCGGTCCGCAAGTGCGGGCCACGCTTGGCCTGACCTTCGTTCATGCCTTCGCGGAAGAGCCAGAGGTTGCGGGCCTGCGCCGCGGATCTGGCAATAACCCCGTCGGTCACAAGGCCCTCCTCCATCACCGCACCGAGGAAGCGCTCCATCAGATCGCCGATGTCGACCAGACCCGAGCCGGAGATCTCCAACAGCACGTAGGCGGGATAGTCGTCGGACATTGGCATCACAAGGTCCGGCATGGCCTCCCGGGCGAGGACGAAGGCGAGTGTCGGCATGAATTCGAAGGCCGACATCAGGTCGCAGCAGTCGCGGCGCGCCCGGCGGAAAAGCTTGATAGCGTCGTTGAGAGAATTGAGTCCCAGAAGCGCGGTTGCGATCTGTTCCGGCTCCGGCATCAGCTTCACCGAAACCGCGGTGACAATTCCCAACGTCCCTTCGGCGCCGATGAATATCTGCTTCAGGTCGATGCCTCGATTGTCCTTGCGAAGGGTCGACAGGCCATCGAAGACCGAGCCATCGGACAGGACCACCTCAAGCCCGAGCACAAGTTCGCGGGTCATCCCGTAGCGCAGGACGTTGATGCCGCCCGCGTTTGTCGAAACGTTGCCGCCGATCTGGCAGGACCCCTGTGCGCCAAGTGCTAGCGGGAAGAACATGCCGGCGTGCGCTACGGCGTCCTTGAAGTCGGAAAGGATGCAACCCGCCTCGACCACGGCAGAGAAATCGTCGGGATCTATTCGCCGGATGCGCGTCATCCGCTCGAGGCTGATTACCACCTGATCCGCCGGATGGTCGGGCGTGGCGCCCAGCACGAGACCGGTGTTGCCGCCCTGGGGGACAATCGACAGGCCGAGCGCCACGCAAGCCCTTACAGCAGTCGAAACCTCTCCGGTCGAGCGTGGGCGAAGGACAGCGACCGCGCCTGTCGTTACGTCACCATGCCAATCGCGGCAATACTTCTCGACGGCTTCTCCCGACAGCACCATGTCGGTGCCGAGCGCGTGCTTCAGCCTCTCGACGAATTGCGTCCCGTCGGCCACGTAGTCCGCTCCGCTCACGATCCCCTCCCGTATCCACCTATTCGAGCGGCACAACCGAAGTTCCTTCGGCCAATCCCTGCGCGCAATCAACAATTCTGTTTTCAAGAGTGTCATATAAGGTTATCAGACAACCTTACAATATTTTTGTTGTGGCGTCGCTTCGGCATCCGGGAAGTCGGCGCACATGGCTGAGGGAGGAATATCGTGCACATTCTCATCATCGGTGCCGCTGGCATGGTTGGTCGCAAACTGGCGCAGCGCCTGACGAAGGATGGCACCCTCGGGGGGCGTGCGATCAAAGCCATGACATTGGTCGATGTGTTCACACCCGACAATCCCGATGGCTTTGCCGGCAAGGTCGCACTCAAGACCGCCGACCTCTCCGCGCCCGGCGAGGCTGCCCGGCTGGTCTCCGGTCGGCCCGACGTTATATTCCATCTTGCGGCGATCGTTTCGGGCGAGGCCGAGCTTGATTTCGACAAAGGCTATCGCATCAATCTCGACGGTACGCGCTACCTCTTTGACGCCATCCGTATCGCCAATGGGGAGGACGGCTACAAGCCCCGCGTCGTCTTCACCTCGTCGATCGCGGTCTTCGGCGCTCCCCTCCCCTATCCGATCCCGGACGAATTTCACACCACACCGCTTACCAGCTACGGTACCCAGAAGGCGATCGGCGAACTGTTGTTGTCGGACTATTCGCGTCGCGGCTTCTTCGATGGCATCGGCATCCGCCTGCCGACCGTCTGCATCCGCCCGGGCAAGCCGAACAAGGCGGCCTCCGGGTTCTTCTCCAACATCCTGCGTGAGCCGCTGGTGGGCCAGCCCGCCGTTCTGCCGGTCTCCGACGACGTTCGCCACTGGCACGCCTCGCCGCGTTCGGCTGTTGGCTTCCTGATCCACGGCGCGACAATCGACGTCGACAAGGTTGGCCCGCGCCGTAACCTCTCCATGCCCGGCCTCAGCGCGACGGTGGGAGAGCAGATCGAAGCGCTGCGGCGGGTGGCAGGCGACAAGGCAGTTGCGCTCATCCGCCGGGAACCCGACGAGATGATCATGCGCATGTGCGCGGGCTGGGCGCCGGGTTTCGGGGCCGAACGCGCCATCGCACTCGGCTTCACCGCGGAAAGATCCTTCGACGAGATCATCGAGGTTTACATCGAGGATGAACTCGACGGGAAGCGTCCCCTTGCCGTGTGACGACGGTTGTAAGGAGTATCCGTCTAGCCATGCCGGAAACCGCACAGTGATCGCGTTCCGCATTACCGTTGCGAGTTTGCCAAGCTCTCGATGAGATAGCGCGTGCCGCACGGTGCGCCACCATATGCGCAATAGCCCGTGGCCGCGAGACCACGGGCCTTTTGACGTGTGTCACTGTCGACAGTTGCGCGACCGTGAGATGCCGCAGGGGATATCCCGGCACAAAATTTGTGCAATGCAAAATGTGCCCAAAAAATCACTTGACGTCCCGAACCAATATGGGTTTGGATTGAACCAATAGGAAATTGGTTCGAGCCATTTGCATGGATGAAGCCACCGGCAATTCAAATTACGCCTTGGACAAGCTCCGGACGCTGCTGCGTTCGGGCAGCCTGGATGCCGACGGCAAATTGCCGACCGAACGCGCCCTCTCGGACATGTTGGACGTCAGCCGCCGCGCGGTGCGCCGGGCACTGGAAGTGCTCGAAGCCGAGGGCCTCATTTGGCGCCGCCAGGGATCCGGCACCTTTGCCGGGCGGCGCCCCGACGGCTGGAGCGAGCACGTGGATTCGATCGTCGCGGGCACGGACCTGATGGAAATCATGGAAGTGCGCCTGCGCATTGAACCACAGCTCGCCCAGCTCGCCGCCATGCGCGCCAAGGCGGGCGAGGTCACGCGGATGTATGAACTCGTCAAGAAGATTTATGAAAGCACCGACGCCGACGGCCGCGAACTCTGGGACGGGGCATTGCATCGGCATATCGCGCAATGCGCCGGCAACCAGTTCTTCCTGACGATCTTCGACGTCATCAACCGCGTGCGCCAGGATGAAGCCTGGCAGGCGATCCGGGAACGCGCCCGCAGTGCCAACGGGACCCGGACGGTGACCTACGGCCAGCATACCGCGATCGTTGATGCGATCGCCGCGCGTGATCCTGGGGCGGCGGGCGAAGCCATGCGCCTGCACCTTTTGACGTTGCAGGAAAGCCTCGTCCGCATCACGTCGCTCGACCATCAGCAGCCGGAAAGGAACAAGAGCTCATCTGAAGAGCCGAACCCCAACGGCGCATTGTCTGCCGAACACCAAACAAGAAAACAGAGGAGAACGGAATGAAGAATGCCACACGCGTGACGACCCTTCTTGCGGGAGCGCTCATCGCTCTCCCTGCCTTTGCAACCGATCTCAAGATCGGCCTCCAGGACGATGCCGATGTGCTTGATCCGGCGCAGTCGCGAACCTTCGTCGGCCGCATCGTGTATACGGCGATGTGCGACAAGCTGGTCGACGTATCGCCAGACCTGAAAATCGTGCCGCAGCTCGCGACCGAGTGGAAGTGGTCCGAGGATGGCAAGGCTCTGACTATGAAACTTCGCGAAGGTGTGAAGTTCCACGACGAGACGCCGATGGACGCTGCAGCCATCGTCGCAACGATCGAGCGCAACATGACGCTGCCGGAGTCCCGTCGGAAGAGCGAGCTCACTTCGGTGGAGAAGGTCGAGGCAACCGGCGATCATGAGGTGAAGTTTACGCTGAAGAGCCCGGACGTGACCCTGCTTGCGCAACTTTCCGACCGCGCCGGCATGATTGTCTCGCCAAAGGCTGCCAAGGAACTTGGCGCCAATTTCGGCAGCCATCCGGTTTGCGCAGGTCCGTTCAAGTTCGTCGAGCGTGTGCAACAGGACCGCATCGTGCTCGAGAAGTTCCAGGACTACTGGGACAAGGATAATGTGTTCATCGACAAGGTCACCTATCTGCCGATCCCCGATACGACGGTGCGGCTCGCAAACCTCCGTTCCGGCGATCTCGACATGATCGAGCGGCTTGCGGCGACCGACGCCGCTTCCGTCAAGGAAGACACCAGCCTCACATATGCCGACGTCGTCAACATCGGCTACATGGCACTTTACGCCAATATCGCCAACGGTCCGCGCGCCGACAATCCGTTCGGCAAAGACAAGCGCCTGCGCCAGGCGTTCTCGCTTGCGATCGATCGCGATGCGCTGAACCAGATCGTCTACGAAGGTACTGCAGTCGGTGGCAATCAGCCCTTTCCCCCGAACAGTCCTTGGTTCGACAAGGACATCCCGGTACCTGCGCGTGACCTCGACAAGGCGAAGGCTCTGGTGAAGGAGGCCGGTTTCGATCGTGTACCGGTCGAGATGCAGATCCCGAACAACCCGGTCGCTGCGCAGATGATGCAGATCGTGCAGTCGATGGTGGCCGAAGCGGGGTTTGACGTCAGCCTGAAGTCGACGGAATTCGCAACGCTGTTGTCGGAGCAGACGGCCGGCAACTATCAACTCAGCCGTTCGGACTGGTCCGGCCGCGTCGATCCCGATGGCAACATTCACCAGTTCATCACATGCAAGGGCGGCATCAACGACACCAAATACTGCAACCCGGACGTGGACAAGCTGCTCAACGAAGCACGCGCCTCCACCGACGATGCGGTCCGCAAGCAGAAGTACGATGCGGCTGCGGTCATCCTGAACGACGATATGCCGATCATTTATCTCGGCCATCAGTCCTGGATCTGGGCACTTCACAAGAACATCACCGGCTTCGTACCGTCGCCGGATGGCATGATCCGCCTCACCGGCGTGAAAAAAGCCAGCCAATCCGAATAGAACGGCCCCGTGCGGCGGAGACCCCTCCGCCGCACATCCCGCGCGCCTGTCAGGATCGCTCATGTATACCTACATCGCCAAGCGGCTACTGGTCGCCATACCGACGCTGCTGATTATTTCGGTCTTCGTATTCTCGCTGCAAAAGCTCCTGCCGGGGGATCCCATCCTCGCCATGGCAGGGGAAGAGCGTGATCCGCAGGTGATCGAATATCTGCGCGAGAAATACCGGCTCAATGATCCCGTGCCTTACCAGTATGTTTCATGGCTCGGGTCCGTGCTCCAGGGTGACCTCGGCATCTCGCTGCGTACCAACCAGCCGGTCCTCGAGCTTGTCGGCGAAAAGCTTCCCGTCACCATCCAGCTGGCTATCATGTCGATGATCTTCGCCGTGGTGATCGGCGTGCCGATGGGAATTCTTGCTGCGGTCAAGAAGAATACGATTTTCGACTATCTCGCGAACCTCGTCGCGCTATCCGGCCTCTCCATCCCGAACTTCTGGCTTGGTATCATGCTGATCCTGCTGGTTTCGGTAAAACTCGGGTGGCTGCCGGCTTCAGGCTACGAGCCGTTCTTCAATGACCCGCTGCGATCGATCCAGACCATGCTGATGCCTGCTTTCGTACTCGGCAACGCGCTGGCTGCCACACTCATGCGCCATACGCGGTCGGCGATGCTGAGCGTGCTCAGCGCCGACTACATCCGCACAGCACGTGCAAAGGGGCTGCCGGAACGAGCCGTGGTGCTGGAACACAGCTTCCGCAATGCCGTTCTTCCGATCGTGACGCTCGGTGCGTTGCTGTTCGGCGAGCTCCTTGCCGGCGCTGTCCTGACAGAACAGATCTTCACGATCCCGGGCTTTGGCAAGCTGATTGTCGACGCTGTCTTCAACCGCGACTACGCGGTGGTCCAGGGCGTGGTGTTGTGCACGGCAATCGGCTTTATCCTGATGAATCTCATCGCCGACGTGCTCTACGTCCTCCTCAATCCACGCATGAGGGCCGCCCTATGAGCACACTCGATCAGGTGGTCGTCATCGCTGAACGACGCGCACCCAGCCGCGCCTGGCGCAAGCTCAAGGCAAACAAGGGTGCATTGGTCGGTCTTGGCATCATCGCATTCTTCGCCGTTCTGGCGATGGCGGCACCGCTTCTGCCGATACCGGATCCCAACGCCACGAACTGGTCGGCGATCCGCAAGGCGCCCTCGGCAGCACATTGGCTGGGCACCGACGATATCGGCCGCGACATTCTCTCACGGATGATCTGGGGTGCCCAGGCGTCGCTCATGGCCGGCGTTTTCTCGGTTGCCATCGCAGTCGTGATCGGGGTGCCGTTCGGATTGCTCTCTGGCTATTTCGGCGGCTGGGTGGATCAGATCATTTCCCGGATCACCGAAGCCTTCCTCGCCATGCCGTTCCTGATCACTGCCATCGCGCTTGCCGCCTTCCTCGGCCCCAGCCTGAGCAACGCGATGATCGCGATCGGTCTTTCGGCAATGCCGATCTTCATCCGGCTGACGCGCGGACAGGTGCTTGCAGTCAAGACGGAGGAGTATATCGAAGGTGCGCGTTCAATCGGGCTGAGGCACCTCAGCATCATCACCCGCTACATCCTGCCCAACGTCGCGGCGCCGATCCTGGTCCAGGCGACACTCACGATTGCGACCGCGATCATTGCCGAAGCCAGCCTCTCTTTCCTTGGCCTCGGCCAGCAGCCCCCCGCCGCGAGCTGGGGCTCGATGCTGAACGTTGCGAAGAACTTCCTGTCCCAAGCGCCGTGGATGGCGATGTGGCCGGGTGCGGCGATCTTCCTCGTCGTCATCGGCTTCAATCTGCTCGGTGACGGCCTGCGTGACGCTCTTGATCCGCGCGAAGCATGATTTTTCGAAAGGACATCTGAAATGACTGCATTTACCACCCGTCCCGAGATCCTGGGCACTTTCGGCGTCGTCACCTCCACGCACTGGATTGCCTCGGCGGTCGGAATGAGCATCCTCGAAAAGGGCGGCAACGCCTTCGACGCCGCGGTCGCCACCGGTTTTGTATTGCAGGTCGTCGAGCCGCACCTTTGCGGTCCCGGCGGTGACATGCCGGCTGTCCTCTATTCGAAGAAGAAGGACAAGGTCGAAGTCATCTGCGCGCAGGGACCGGCTCCTGCCGGTGCGACGATCGAACACTACACGTCCGAGGGGCTGAATCTTATTCCCGGCGACGGCTTGCTCGCAACCGTCATTCCCGGTGCTTTCGACGGCTGGATGCTGATGTTGCGCGACTATGGCAGCCTCAGCATTCGCGACGTGCTCGAGCCCGCTATCTACTACGCGCAGAACGGCCACCCTATACTGCCGCGCGTTTCGGCAACGATCGCCGGTCTTGCATCCTTCTTCGAGAAGGAATGGCCAACCTCTTTCAAGACGTGGCTCCCTGGTGGGTCGGTGCCTGCTTCGCATTCCAACTTCAAGAATCCGGCGCTCGCCGAAACATGGAGACGCATCATTGCCGAGGCAGAGGCAGTAAGCGGCCGCGAGGAACAGATTCAGGCGGCCCGTGATGCCTTCTATCGCGGTTTCGTCGCCGAGGCGATCGACAAGTACGTCGGTTCAACCGAGGTGATGGATGCCAGCGGCACTCCCCACCGGGGGGTGATCACCGCAGACGACATGGCGAACTGGTCGGCGACGGTCGAGGAACCGCTGACCTATGACTATCATGGCTGGACGGTCGCCAAGATCGGCGCATGGGGGCAAGGCCCGGTCTTCCTGCAGACGCTTTCGATCCTGAAGGGCTTCGACATCGGCGCCATGGATCCAAACGGCGCCGACTTCGTGCACACCGTCACCGAGGCGATGAAACTCGCCTTCGCCGACCGCGAAGTCTATTATGGCGATCCGAAATTCTCCCCGGTCCCCTTGCCGGAGCTGCTGTCCGACACCTATGCCGCGGCGCGGCGCAAGCTGATCGCGGCGGACGCCTCGCTCGATCTCAGGCCAGGTAAAATTCCCGGCTTCGAAGATCAGTACGATGCGACGATGGAGATGTTGGGCGCGACCTCCAGGACCGGCGCCGTCTACGAGCCGACCATGGCGCATCTTTCGGAAAAGCGCGGAGACACGGTGCATATCGACGTCATCGACCGGGAGGGAAACATCGTCTCCATCACGCCATCGGGCGGTTGGCTGCAATCCTCGCCCACGGTGCCAGGTCTTGGCTTCTGCCTGAATTCTCGCGCCCAGATGTTCTGGCTTAAGCCGGGCTTGCCCACATCGCTTGCGCCGGGCAAAAGACCGCGGACGACGCTGACGCCGTCGCTCGCACTTTACGAAGGGCGCCCAACGCTTTCCTTCGGAACACCTGGCGGCGACCAGCAGGAGCAGTGGCAGCTCGCGTTCTTCCTGCGCTATGTTCATCACAACATGAACCTTCAGGCGGCGATCGACCAGCCGCTCTTTCACACGTCGCACTTTCCAAGCTCTTTCTACCCGCGAACCCGCGAGCCCGGCAGCCTGATGGCGGAAGCCAACTTCGGGACCGATGTGCTGGATACGCTGCAGCGGAAAGGACACAATCTCACTGTCGCCGATCAGTGGACGGTTGGGCGCCTGACCGCCGCCCGCCGAGATGCGGACGGGCTGTTGCGGGCGGCGGCAACGCCGCGCCTGATGCAGGCCTATGCGGTCGGGAGGTAGGCCATGACGGCTCTCGGCCCGGTCGGGACACGGACAATGAAGCAGGGAAATGAAATGGGGCAGACTGCGAAACCGGTACTTTCGGTCAAGGATCTCACGACATCGTTTCTGGTCGATGGCCAGTGGAAGCAGGTCGTGCGCGATGTCTCCTTCGATGTCATGCCTGGGGAAACGGTCGCGATCGTCGGCGAAAGCGGATCGGGAAAGAGCGTCACGTCGCTCTCCGTCATGCGTCTGCTGGCGAAGAACCAAAGCCGAGTCGCCGGCAGCATAGTCCTGAACGGGAAGGATATTCTTGCACTGTCAGACAAGGAAATGCGCCGTGTGCGCGGCAACGATGCGGCGATGATCTTCCAGGAGCCGATGACATCTCTCAATCCGATCTTCACGATCGGGCGGCAGATTTCGGAAGCGCTGACCTGCCACGGTGAAATGTCGAGGACGGAAGCGCGCGCCGAGACCGTACGGCTGCTTGAGAAAGTGCGCATTCCGAATGCGGCTTCACGTTTTGATGAATATCCGCACCAGTTTTCCGGTGGCATGCGGCAGAGGGTCATGATCGCCATGGCCCTGGCCTCGAGACCAAAGCTGCTGATCGCCGATGAGCCGACGACGGCGCTTGATGTCACTATCCAGGGCCAGATCCTCGACCTCATCAAGCTCCTGCAGGCAGAGGAAGGCATGGCCGTCCTTTTCATCACTCACGACATGGGGGTCGTCGCCGAAATTTCCGACCGCACCATAGTCATGTACCGCGGCGAAGCTGTCGAGACTGGGCTGACAGACGATATCTTCCATCGCGGCAAGCATCCCTACACACGCGCCCTCTTGTCGGCCGTGCCGCAACTGGGATCGATGAGCGGCCAACAATGGCCGCTACGCTTTCCGATCGTCGATGCGACGACCGGCGAGCTGAGCGTTCCGGTTGCAGTCGCCGACACGGTCGATCGCGGCAAAACACCAGTCCTCGAAGTGAAGAACCTTACGACGCGCTTTGCCGTTCGCGGAGGACTTTTCGGAACGAGGACCGGCGCGATCCATGCGGTGGAGGATGTTTCCTTTAATCTTTTCCAGGGCGAAACATTGTCGCTAGTCGGCGAGTCCGGTTGCGGAAAATCGACGACCGGCCGTTCCATCACGCGTCTCATCGAACCCAATGGCGGCAAAGTCAATCTCGACGGCTATGACGTCACCGGGCTCGATCAGGCGAGCCTGAGGCGCATGCGCCGCAGCATTCAGATGATTTTCCAGGACCCTTTCGCGAGCCTCAACCCACGCATGGCCATCGGCAACACGGTTGCCGAGCCAATTATAGAGCATGGGCTGGGAACCCGCGCCCAGGCGCGTGAAAAGGCAGCCGACCTGCTGGAGCGAGTTGGCCTGAAGGCTGACATGATGGCGCGCTATCCGCACGAATTTTCAGGCGGCCAGCGACAGCGCATCTGTATTGCCCGTGCCCTTGCTCTCGATCCGAAGGTGATCGTCGCCGATGAAAGCGTTTCCGCGCTTGATGTCTCGATCAAGGCGCAGATATGCAACCTGCTCTTGGACCTGCAGCAGAGCCTCAAACTGGCATTCCTGTTCATCTCGCACGACATGGCTGTGGTCGAGCGCGTCAGCCATCGTGTCGCTGTCATGTACCTTGGGGAAATCGTCGAGATTGGTCCGCGCGATGCGGTCTTCGGCAACCCGCAACATCCCTACACGAAGAATCTCATTGCCGCTGTTCCCGTGCCGGATCCTGCTCGCCGCGGCATCAGGCGCGGACTTTCCACGGACGAGCTGAAAAGCCCCATCCGCTCCATCGACTATATTGCCCCCAAGCGCATCTACAGCGAGATCACCCCCGGCCATCTGGTCCAAGTGGCCGGCGCGACGCCGTAGTGGCCAACAATTTCGACCAAAGCTCATGCGGAGCTTCATGCCCGCTCACGAACCTGTGCTTGCGGAACGGTCTAGTTGTCCTGGAGAGCCGGCGTTTTGCGGACAGCCTGTCTCAGCGCGCTGGTCAATTGCGATTGGCTGAACGGCTTCGGCAGGCGAAGAACGTCAGGATCAGCCCCGGCAGGAAGCTCGGCATAGCCGGTAGCGAGAATGATCGGGATCCGAGGGAACTGCTGCCTGATCTTTTCGGCAAGCTCCGAGCCGTTCATTCCCGGCATGGCATGATCGGTGACAACGACATCAGGAACGAAGCCCCCTTCAAGATACCGGAGGGCCTCCATTCCCGACGACGCCTGAGCGGTCTCATGACCGAGGTCCTCGAGCATGAGAATGGTGTTCATCAGGACAAGTCCATCATCGTCGACAGCCAGCACGGTTAGCGGCTGATCGTCCAATTCGGTGGCAGGATAAAGAGGCGAGGTTTCAGTCGCGGCAGGCTGTTCGGCCTCAAATAGCGGCAGCCAGAGTTCGGCGGTTGTGCCCTCGCCCTTGCGCGACTTGAGGACAAGCTTGCCTCCTGACTGTGCCATCAGCCCCTGCACCATCGGCAACCCCAATCCCGTTCCCTTGCCGACACCTTTCGTGGTGAAGAACGGTTCAGTCGCGCTTGCAAGGGTCTTGTCGTCCATACCTTCGCCCTCGTCCTTGACGCAAAGACAGACATACTCTCCAGCGGCAACGTCATCATGTGATGAACGCTTTGCGACAATCGTCCGTTCGGCGGAGATTGTTATCGTTCCTCCTCCAGGCATGGCGTCGCGGGCGTTGACGCAAAGGTTCAGCAGCGCGCTTTCGAACTGGTTGGGATCCGTCTTCACCTTAGGCAGCGAAAGCGGAAACTGTGTCTGGATATTTGTCTCGGGACCGACGGCACGCTGGAGCAGATCGGCCATTCCTCGAACAAGGTCGTTCACATCGACCGATTCGAACGAGAGTTCCTGCCGTCTGGAGAAGGCAAGAAGACGGTGCGTCAAGGCAGCGCCGCGTTGAGCCCCCTGTATGGCATTATCGATCAGTCCGACCACGTCGTTTCCATTCAGTGCTCGTTTTCGGGCCATTTCGAGGCTCGCGAGCACCACAGTCAAAAGATTGTTGAAGTCGTGCGCCATGCCTCCCGTAAGCTGCCCAAGCGCTTCCATCTTTTGCGCCTGGATAAGCGCTTCCTGCGCTGCCCGCTTTTCACTGACGTCGCGGGTCACCTTGGCAAAACCGATGTGTGTGCCGTCCTCGGCTCGGATCGGATCGATGATGACGCTTGCCCAGAAGCGGGTACCGTCCTTGCGGAGCCGCCAGCCCTCGTGCTCGAAGCGGCCCTCGTCGGCAGCAATCTTCAACGCTCTTGCAGGCAGACCCTGAGCACGGTCCTCTTCGGTATAGAACCGCGAGAAGTGCCGGCCGATGATTTCGTCGGGTGAATAGCCCTTGATCCGTTGCGCGCCGACATTCCAGCTCGAGACGTTGCCTTCCGGGTCGAGCATGTAGATCGCATAATCCGTGACGCCCTGGACGAGCAAGCGGAACTGCTCTTCGCTTCGCCGCAGATCGTCTTTCGCCCTCTTTCGCTCCGTCAGGTCACGGCTTATCATTGCAAAGCCGTGTAGCGCTCCGTTCCTGTCACGGATCGCATCGATGATCACATGCGCCCAGTAACGCTCTCCATCCTCCCGGACACGCCATCCCTCGTTCTCAAACCTGCCTTCCCTGGTGGCAATATCCAGTTCAAGCTTCGGTTGTCCCCGTTCACGGTCTTCCGCCAGATAGAAGTGAGAGAAATGGGCGTCGGAGCACTCCTTCTCGTCGCAATCTTTCAAACGCTGCGCGCCGGCATTCCAACTGCTGAGATAGCCGTTCCTGTCCAGCATATAGATCGCGTAGTCGGTGCTCCCGTCGACAGATACACGATAAAGGTCGTCCACCGCGGTTTCGGTGGTCGCTTCAGGCAGCATGATTGATCCAGACCGACTTTGAGTAAAAACGGGATATAGCGTCCGCCGCCACTTTTCCAACGACCACCAGCGAGATTGCCGAACGATGCGGACGGCATGGAACGGTCGTGCTGAATTCTTGCCCCCATGTCCATTGAAAAACCGTGGTGGGCCAAGTTCGCCTGCCCGGTGCCGGCTGCATTCAACATTCGCGACCGAGGCCACTTGCCTATCTTCTGCGGTTCCCCTCCCCCTTTGCCTGGATTGCCCAGATCACCATCGGCATGGCAGCGGAAGCGACCGCCCCGAAAGGCAGGGTTCGTAGCACACGCGAAACCAGGAAGGTTCCAGCCATGGCTCCTGCCAACTTGGCCCACGGATACGGACCAAGTTGATCACGGGCGCTGGCGTCTGCCCATTTCGCTCGTTCGCTGACCACCGTTGCGGCGCGCTCTTTGATGACGGCAAGCCGGCCGCGCAGATTGTCCAGCTCATCGCGGGCTTCGCGCAGGCGCAATTCGAATTCGGCGCGCGGGGAAATGTAATCGACGGGTGATGCGACCAAGTCCTCGGCAATTGCTTCCGCCTCGAGTTCTGCCAGATGTGCCTGCAGCTCGGCCTCACTTACCTGCCCGTACGGGCTCGGAGCATCCGGTTCGACCATCACTGCGCTGCTCGCGTGATCATCTGCATCGACGCCCTCGCCCGCTTTGGTGTTCTCCTCTCCCTGCACAGAATGCAGGTCGGCTCCGTTTTCGATGAGTTGTCGTTTGGACATGATGTGCCTCCTGATTTGTCGAGGTTAACGCTTGTCGATTCAGCTGGTTTCATGGAGAAGCCGAATTGATCCCCAACGCAAGACAGCGGCAACCTCGGCGACGCAATTCGGAGCCGGATGGCTGGCCGCGCGAACCGTCATTGCGAAGGTCGCAGGTTCACCCGTTGCGTGAAAGACTTGGACGGTGAAATCGGGTAAACCAGTGATCGGCGACCATTTGGCCGATCATCATCGATGAACTGGCAGGAGGCACAGGATGATTAAGATAATAGCGGCTGCCGTGACGGCAGTTCTTGTCGCAGGCTGCACGGTCGTTTCTGGCTCCTATTCCTCGGAAGGTTATGCGCCTATTCCCGGTAGCATCACCTATGGCGGCCAGCCTCGAACGAAACTCACCAAATCGCCGATCGGCTCGTCGTTTCCCCATACGTTCACGGATCAGACAGGACGAGAGGTCGAGGAGATTTACGTTATACAACCGGATCGAACGCTGCTGATCGTTCAGCGACACTATCGGCCATTCTTGGCATGGAGCAGGCGCTAGGGAACGCGACCTGTGCAGTGGGCGGCAAAGCCGCGCTGAGGCGTTCATGGCCCTTGCGCACAGGTGGGGTATCGGGTTTGTGGTGAAGGCTAGGCTCCCCTTCGTCTTTGCTCGTTGGAACAAAAATCTCCGAGAACGATTAATGCAACGTCATCCCCACCCAGCCATGAACGCATCCAAAACAAAGGATTGAAGAAATGAGAGCCGTACCGATGCTTACAGCCACATGCTTGATCATGCTCGCCCTCGCTTCCTGCGCAAACACGATCAAAGGGGTCGGTCGTGACGCAGCGAATACGGTGAACGCCACCCAGAATGCCGGCAATCGCGTGGGTAACGCGGCGGCAAACTAAAGGCACAGGCCCACACAAAATAGGCTCGTCACTCGAGAGAGGAGACGAGCTTTTGTTGAAGTAGCCGCTACCATAAGCTCTCCGAGTCAAGCAGTCCGGTGGCCGGACGTTGAGTTCATCGAAAGAGCTTCGCCAACATTCCCGGATCAGGCGATGCGCGTGACCAATAAAGAAGAAGGCGGCATCGTTTGAACGCTGCCGCCTCCCTTTTCCTCAAGCTGTCCGTCTGACCATTCTAGCAAGAGCGATAAGAATGCAGGCACCGATGAAGCCGGCGATCAGGTAGCCAAGCCACCCGCCAAGCACGACGCCGAATAGAGACAGGATGAAATTGGCGACGAGCGCGCCGACGATCCCGAGAATGATGTTCATCAACACGCCCATGTTGCTCTTCATGAACATTTCGGCGAGCCAGCCGGCAAGGCCGCCGATGATGATTGCGGCTATCCAGCCGATTCCTGCGTTTTCCATATGAATCCCCTGAAATGTGATTGATTGCCGCTCGGAAAACATTACCGAGTTATCGGTAACGCCCAGAGCGCGTGTTTGTTCCACGACGCTTCTCCAATCATGACAGGTATCCAACATGCCTGCCGTCGTACCGTCGCTGAATGCGATCCTGTCTCGCCGACACCGATTCACGCGCGATCACGGTGAAACATTGACTTCCGCTGTCGGCCGCAGGCCGATGTCGCCGTGGAACTAAGGCGTTGTTAATAAATCGTTAACCAAAAAACTCTTGCCCGTCGGCCGAGAATCGTAGCCTATTGCCAATGGCGGAAGTCTACCGGATTCTCGAAAAATATCGCCAGTGGCAGGAAATGGATTTCAAGATGGCGAAAAGCGCCGCAAATACAGTGCCCGTGGTCGAAGGACTGACCGCGTTGATGGAACGTCACGCCGATGCTTTGTCCAGCCAGCTTCAGGCTCACCATCTGAAGGTCTTTCCGCCCACCGCTCAAAAAGGCATCCGGACGTTCGGCCCCTCGGAAACATCCAGACTGCTGGGCGTTGGCGAGTCGTATCTGCGCCAGATCGCGACCGAGATGCCAGAGCTGAATGTCAGCATGAGCCCCGGCGGTCGGCGGATGTTTTCGATTGAAGACATCCACGCCATCCGCAAGCAAATGGACCACGTTGGCCGCGGAAGTCGGCGCTACCTGCCGCATCGACGCGACGGTGAGCAGCTTCAGGTCATCTCGGTGATGAATTTCAAAGGCGGATCCGGAAAGACCACCACGGCTGCGCATTTGGCGCAGTATCTTGCGATGCGCGGTTACCGAGTCCTGGCCATTGATCTCGACCCGCAGGCAAGTCTTTCCGCCCTCTTCGGCAGTCAACCGGAAACCGATGTTGGTCCGAACGAAACGCTATACGGCGCGATCAGATATGACGATGAGCAGGTGCCGATCGAACAGGTTGTTCGCGGCACATACATTCCTGATCTGCACTTGATTCCCGGTAATCTCGAGCTGATGGAATTCGAGCACGACACACCGCGTGCGTTGATGAACCGCAAGGAAGGCGACACGCTCTTCTACGGGCGCATCAGCCAGGTGATTGAAGACATTGCGGACAACTACGATGTCGTCGTCATAGACTGCCCTCCCCAGCTCGGCTATCTCACGCTTTCCGCGCTGACGGCCGCCACATCCATATTGGTTACTGTTCATCCTCAGATGCTGGATGTGATGTCCATGAACCAGTTCCTGGCCATGACATCGAGCCTGCTGCGTGAAATCGAGAACGCCGGCGCTGCGTTCAAGTTCAACTGGATGCGCTATCTGATCACCCGCTTCGAGCCGAGCGACGGGCCGCAAAACCAGATGGTCGGCTATCTGCGCTCGATTTTCGGCGAGAATGTTCTCAACTTTCCGATGCTGAAAACGACCGCGGTATCTGACGCCGGTCTGACGAACCAGACCCTTTTCGAAGTCGAGCGCGGCCAGTTTACGCGGTCGACCTACGATCGCGCTCTGGAAGCGATGAACGCTGTGAATGACGAGATCGAGACTCTCGTCAAGAAAGCATGGGGGAGATCCACATGAGCAGAAAGCACATCCTGGGCGTCTCGACAGACGCTCCCGAACCGCCGAAAATCGACAGTCACGCCGTTAGACGCTCGATGCCTCTGCTTGGCGTGGCCAGGAAGGAACGCGATCCGGCAACGAAACTGACGGCCAATATCGGTAACGCCCTGCGGGAGCAGAATGATCGCCTGGGCCGTGCCGAGGAGATCGAACGCCGCCTTGCCGAAGGGCAGGCTGTGGTCGACCTGGACGCCTCGACGATAGAGCCGTCTTTCGTACAGGACCGGATGCCGGGTGATATCGACGGGCTTCTCGCCTCGATCCGGCAACAAGGTCAGCAGGTGCCGATCCTGGTTCGTCCGCATCCCGACGGGGCAGGTCGATATCAGGTCGCATTCGGCCACCGCCGTTTGCGGGCGGTTTCGGAGCTCGGCCTTCCAGTCAAGGCAGTCGTCCGCGACCTGACGGACGAGCAGCTGGTCGTTGCGCAAGGCCAGGAAAACAACGAGCGCGAAGACCTGACGTTTATTGAGAAGGCGCGATTTGCGCATCATCTCAACAAGCAATTCCGCCGCGAGGTCGTTATTGCAGCAATGTCGATCGACAAAAGCAATCTCTCGAAGATGCTGTCGCTTGTCGACGCCCTTCCAGCCGAAATGATCGATGCGATCGGCCCTGCGCCCGGCGTCGGAAGGCCCAACTGGCAGCAACTGGCGGAACTGGTGGAAAGCGCATCGTCCACGTTGGACGCGTCAAGATACGCTGCATCCGAGGAAGTGCAGGCGCTGCCGTCGGCGGACCGGTTCAAAGCAGTGATTGGCCAGTTGAAGCCACGCCGCACTGCCCGCGGGCTTCCGCAGGTCATGTCGACCTCCGATGGCAAAAGACTGGCAACGGTGACGCAGAGCAAGGCCAAGCTGGAGATCACGATCGACAGGAAGGCGACACCGGATTTTGCGGCCTTCGTGCTGGAGCACTTGCCTGCGCTCTATCAGGAGCACCGCGACAAGGATCAACGGAAAGACAAAGAGTAGGACGGAAATGGCCTACAGCTTCTGTGATGTGGCGTCCGTAGCGCAGCTTCGGTTGCGAGTTGGGCTGCCGGTTCAAGTCCGGTGGTCAACTGACCACTGGTATAACCAATTGAAAATAAGCAATTTTTGTATTCTTGCGTAGTGTAGGAGAGGTTGCTAGTACCTTCGCTTGCTTGTCAAGCGCATCCATTGCTGAAGACCACGTTCAGCCTACGCGGATAGCGGATTGAAAGGCAGGGAAGGGGGCTTCGCTGAGCCTGCTTTCGACAACGGAAGTAAATGGTCAAATAGATTCCGTTTGGCAATCGATTGAAACGGTTCCAGTGCGTTAGAATCCAGCGGATTTTCCATCTTCTGGCCCGTCGGATGAACGGCGGGCGAGGCGCTTTCCCCCTGGGCTACGCGGCGAGTGCCCGATGGACGCAGTTCCATCGGGCATGGCTTTGGCTGTTTTGGGTGGCCGGTTGTCGAAACCCCCGGCTACGCGCATCTACGTCAGGCTACGTCAGGCAAGCCCTCGATGAGCTTGTCGAGCATTATCGGATAGTCGCGGACACGGATGCCAGTCGCGTTGTATAGGGCATTGGCAATCGCGGCGGAGACGCCGCAGATGCCAAGTTCGCCGACACCCTTCGCCTTCATCGGCGATGACATGGGATCGGTCTCTTCCATGAAAATGACCTCCTGGCGTGGAATGTCAGCATGCACCGGAACTTCATAGCCGGCGAGGTCATGGTTCACGAAGAAGCCGCGGCGAGTGTCGACGGCCAGTTCCTCCGACAAGGCGCCGCCGGCTCCCATGGTCATCGCTCCAATCACCTGGCTACGGGCGGTAATAGGGTTGAGTATCCGGCCGGCCGCACAGACCGCCAGCATGCGGCGGATGCGTGTCTCACCGGTCGCGGCGTCAACACCGACCTCCACGAAGTGCGCGCCGAAGGTGGACTGCTGGTGGGTCTTCGTAAGGTCGCCCCATTCCATGGTGTCCTCGCCGACGAGCCCCTCGGGACCGGCGGCTTGCGCAAGAGGAACCGAGCGGTTTCCGGATCGGACCTCGCCGTTGTCGAAGATGGTGTCTTCGGAGTTGAAGCCGAGTTTTTGCGCGATCGCCTCGCGAAGCTTGATGCATGCGGCGTAGACGCCCGAAGTGGACGAATTCGCCCCGAACTGCCCACCGGAGCCAGACGACACCGGGAACCGGGAATCGCCGAGCTTGACGGCGACCTTGTCGATGCCGAGGCCCATCATTTCGGCCGCCGTCTGGGCGATGATCGTATAGCTGCCAGTTCCGATATCGGTCATGTCGGTCTCGACCGTAACGACACCGTCCTTGTCGAGTATTACCCGCGCACCGGACGGCAGCACCAGATTGTTGCGGAACGCGGCCGCAATTCCCATCCCGATCATCCACTTCCCTTCGCGCCGGGACCCGACCTCGGGGCGGTTGCTCCAGCCGAAGCGTTCCGCGCCGAGTTTCAGACAGCCGACGAGGTCCCGTTGCGAGAAAGGCCGCTCGGGCTTTTCCGGATCGACCTGGGTGTCGTTGGCGATCCTGAATGAAACCGGATCCATGCCGAGTTTTTCGGCCACCTCATCGATCGCGATTTCGAGCGCCATCATGCCGGGCGCTTCGCCCGGAGCACGCATGTCGTTGCCTTCGGGAAGATCGAGCGTCGCCAGACGCATGGCCGTCATTCGGTTCGCGCCGGCATAGAGCAGGCGGGTCTGGCCGACGGCTTCCTCGAGGCGACCACCGGACTGATCACCGTTCCAGCTTTCGTGGGCGATCGCGACGATCTTGCCATCGCGCTCGGCACCAATCCGAATGCGCTGGATCGTCGCCGGCCGATGGGTCGTGTTGTTGATCATGAGCGGTCTGGGCAGCGCGACCTTTACGGGCCGTCGCGCCGCCCGTGCCCCGAGCGCTGCCAACACGGCGTCTGCGCGCAGATACAGCTTGCCACCAAAACCACCACCGATGAAGGGAGACATCAGGTGGATCTTCTCCTTTTCGACGCCGAGCGTAGTCGCGAGGTCGGATCGCCACCAGTCGATCATCTGGCTGGAGGTCCAGAGCGTAACCTCGTCGCCATCCCAAGCCGCGATGGAAGCATGCGGCTCCATCATCGCATGAGACTGGTCGGGAGTCGTGTAGGTTTCGTCAATCGTGACCGGAGCAGTTCGGAAAGCGGTGTCGAAATCCCCTACGCCGGAATCCGGCTTCTTTGACTTGTCCGGCATGACCGCAGTCTTCATCGCCTCCTTCAGGTCGTAAACGCCCTTGTCCTCGACGTAGTCAACCTGAACGAGGGCAGCGGCTGCTCGTGCCTGCTCGAAGGTCTCCGCGACAACCACTGCGATCGCCTGGTGGTAGTGCCGGATCTGGTCGCCGCCGAAAAGCTTCACGGTGTTGAACTTGCCTTTCCCCAGGTTTCCGTCGTCCAGTGTTGTGACCACGGCCGCCACGCCCGGCGCTTTCTTCGCGGCCGAGGCGTCAATCGATTTGACGACGCCCTTGGCGATCGCCGAACAGACGGGATAGCCGTAGGCGTATGGTATCATCGGGTCATGCCACTCGTAGGCGTACATCGCCCGACCTGTTGTCTTGAGTTGGCCATCGATGCGGTGGATCGGCTGGCCGACGACCTTCAGACGGTCGATCGGATTTGTCGTGGCGGGGCTATCGAACTTCATGGCTCAACTCCTGGCTTCAGAAAGGACCGCACCGAGCGTGCGCGCGACGAGGTCGACCTTGAAACGGTTCTGTTCCGTGGGTCGGGCGCCCGCAAGGATGCCCCGCGCCGCGTCCCGCGCGCCCTTTGGAAGCTCGGCTTCCGCGGCCTCGACCCGCCATGGCTTGGGGGCGACGCCGCCCACGGCGACACGTCCCGTTCCGTCTGGCTGGATCACCGCTCCAATCGATATGACCGCGAACGCATAGGAGGCGCGGTCCCTGACCTTGCGATAGATATGCTTGCCACCGATGGGCGGCGGGAGCAGAACCGCCGTGATGAATTCGCCTCTATCCAGCACCGTCTCCAGGTGAGGCGTCTCGCCGGGCAGGCGATGGAAGTCAGCGATCGGGATGGAACGTCCGCTCCCATCGGCGCTTACCGTCTCGACCGTCGCATCGAGCGCCCGCATTGCGATCGCCATGTCGCTGGGGTTGGTAGCTATGCAGGCGTCGCTCGCTCCCACCACCGCATGCTGGCGACTGAATCCGCCGATGGCCGAACAACCGCTACCTGGCTGCCGTTTGTTACACGGCTGATTGGTGTCGTAGAAGTACGGACAGCGCGTCCGCTGCAGCAGGTTCCCAGCCGTCGTTGCCTTGTTGCGGAGTTGCCCTGACGCACCCGCGACGATCGCCCGTGACAGCAAGCCGTAATCGCGACGAACTACGTCGTGAGCAGCAAGGTCCGTATTGCTTACGAGGGCGCCGATACGCAGCCCACTTTCCGGAGTTGCTTCGATCTTGTTCACGCCGAGACCGTTGACGTCGATCAGGTGCGTCGGCGTCTCAATCTCGAGCTTCATGAGATCGAGAAGGTTCGTGCCGCCGGCGATGAACTTGGCTTCAGGATTTGCTGCGGCTGCCTTGGCCGCGGCTTCGACTGACGAGGCACGTTCGTAGGTGAAGGCTCTCATGCTCGCATCCCCCCGACTTCGGAAATGGCGTCGAGGATGTTGGAGTAGGCACCGCATCGACAGATGTTGCCGCTCATGCGTTCGCGAACTTCGGTCGCGGTCAACTGCACGGGGCTGTTCAGGTCCCCTGTGACATGACTCGGTATGTTTGCCTTGATCTCCGCGAGCACGGCCACCGACGAACAGATCTGGCCCGGCGTACAGTAGCCGCACTGGAAACCGTCGTGCTTCACGAACGCGGCCTGCATCGGATGCAGATCGCCTGGACCGCCAAGGCCTTCGATCGTTGTGATGTCGTCTCCTTCGTGCATGACGGCCAAGGTCAGGCAGGAGTTGATCCGGCGACCGTCGACCATGACTGTGCATGCGCCGCACTGCCCGTGATCGCATCCCTTCTTCGTACCCGTGAGATGAAGATGCTCCCGCAACGCGTCGAGTAGCGTCGTCCTGTTGTCAAGGTCGAGATGTTTTGCCGCGCCGTTGACGGAAAAAGACACGTTCGATGAGTAATCCATTGTTTTCCCTGTTGATTGTGCCGCCACATCTCTGGTGACCGATCCGGTGACCGCGATGGTCACAGCCGACGAGATAAGCAGTTCCCGGCGGGAAAGTTCCGGTTGAACAAGTTTCTGCATGTCCAGCTCCACTTCGCTTCGTTTGGAAAGGCCGGCGGCCAGGGGCGCGCGAAGCCGCTTCAGAAACTAGGGGGCCTGACGGATTTGTTTAGGGTACAGAACCAAAACGTGACCTTGTTCTCGGTGCAGCGAGATTGCTGCCAGCGCATTGGTCCGGAGCCTTCAGCGGCTAGAGGCCGCCTTGACACGGGCGGCCTGATCGGTTTCGCGGCTGCCGACGCTTCCGTCTGGTGGTGGAGGCTTCCCTTGCCCCGATGATATCTTGACTTCCGGTACATATCGGAAAGAATGGTTTATTCGGGAGGAACCAATGGCAGAAATCAGGCTTGAAAATGTTTCCAAGAGCTTCGGCAACGTCAAGGTCATCGAGGACATATCGCTGACAGTAATATCCGGGGAGCTTTTGGTGTTTCTTGGCCCCTCTGGTTCCGGAAAATCAACTCTGCTGCGGATGATTGCCGGTCTTGAGGAAATCACCAGTGGGGCCTTGAGCATAAACGGGGTACGAAGCGAAACGTTGGCGCCCGGCCAGCGCAGCCTGGCCATGGTCTTCCAGAACTATGCGCTTTATCCCCACATGACCGTCAGGGAGAACATGGCTTTCGGGCTGCGAAACATTGGCATGCCGGAAAGGGACATTGACCTGCGCGTTAGCGAAGCGGCGAGAATGCTGGAGATGGATGAACTGCTTGAACGGCGGCCGGCCCAACTTTCGGGTGGGCAGCGACAGCGCGTCGCCATCGGCCGTGCGATCGTCAAGGATCCGACGGCCTTTCTGCTCGACGAGCCGCTTTCCAATCTCGATGCGGCGCTGCGGGTGCGCACCCGCGTCGAACTGGCGGAGCTTCACCAACGGATGAAGTCGACGATGATCTATGTGACGCATGACCAGACCGAGGCCATGACGCTCGCCGACAGGATCGTCGTACTCAACAACTGCCGGATCGAACAGATCGGCACGCCGATGGAGGTCTACCTGAAGCCGGCATCGCGTTTCGTCGCGGGGTTTGTCGGCAGCCCGGCGATGAATTTCCTCCCTGTGGACTTGCTGCCCGGAGGGGCTCTGCGGCTGGGAGAGGGGCCTGAGTTGAAAATCGCACTGCCACCGTCAGGCCCCGGTCGTTACGAACTCGGGATCAGGCCGGAATCCGTACGGGTCCTGGAAGGCGAGGGTGCCAGCGCGCAAGGCAGTCCCGCTAAGGTTGGTGTGGTTGAGCGGCTCGGCGACCGTACGCTTCTCTATTGCAGCCTGAAGGACGGAACCGAAGTGATTGCCCAGGATTCAGGGCGTTGCAATATCCAGCCGGGCGATACTGTCTTCATAGCCTTCGACACGAGTGCCATTCACCTGTTCGACCAGGACGGCAAGGCGCATCACGTGCACTGACCAGCAGAAACTCCGCACCGACGGAGAGGGGAGGGATCGCTCGCAATTCCTTTCCTCGACGTCACCCCTTGATGCCGGCCGACAAGGTGATCGCTTCGGTCACCCTGCGCTGGAACACGAGATAGGCGATTGCGACAGGCAGGCCGGCAAGCACGGCCGCGGAGAGCTGTCGGGCATAATAGACCCCGAAGGCATCGTTGACCTGCGTAATGCCCACGGTGATGGTCATCATGTTGGTCTGCGTCACGGCCAGGAATGGCCAGAGAAAGGCATTCCAGGACCAGATGAAGGTGACGATCGCAAGTGCCGCCGTGACCCCCCAGTTCATCGGCAGGTAGACCCTCGTCAGAATGCGCCATTCCGATGCATTGTCCATCACAGCGGCCTCGCGAAAATCCTTCGGCACCCCGTCGAAGAACTGCTTGTAGACGATGATGATCACCGGATGGATCAATTGCGGAAGAACGATGCCGCTCCAGGTGTTGAGAAGTCCGAGGCTTGCGATAAGTTCGAAGTGATTGACGATCATGGTCTGCATGGGAACCATGAAACTTGCCAGGATCAGCCACCAGAGCGGGCGCCGGAGCGGAAATTCAAGCTGCGAAATCGCATACCCGCAAAGCAGAGACGATGCGACGGTCAGCACCGTGATCGCCAGCGCCGTAACGATCGAGTTCACGTACCAGGTGCCGATCTGTGTCTGGGTCAGTGCAAAGACGTAATGCGAGATGGTGAAGGTGTCCGGCCACAATTCGATGTACGGCCGGACAACCTCGTCCTCCGGTTTCAGGGAAGAAACGACCCCCCAGTAGAGCGGAAATGCCCATAGCACGGCGATGATGACGGTGGTCAGCGTGATGGCAAAACCCGCCAGGTTGAGCCGCTTGGCCGTGGTCGGGCTCATCGCGCGCCTCCTTTCGACAATCGTGTGAGTTGGAAGTTGATCACCGAGACGACGATGACAATCACGAACAGGACGACTGCCGCTGCGGCTGCGCGACCTCCCTGGTCGGACTGGAAGGCACGCTGGAAGACATAGTACACGAGAACGAGATTGTCGTTGGGGCGGCCACCCGTCGAAAACAGATAGACCTGATCGAAGATCTTCAGTTGCAGGATCAACTGGATGGTGAGAACCAAGGCCGTGATTGGCCACATCAGCGGCCAGGTGATCCGCCGCAACGTTGCCCATCGACCCGCATTGTCGAGAGCGGCTGCTTCGTAGATCTCCGCCGGGATTGCGCGGAGGCCGGCGAGAAACAGAAGAATGGAGAAGCCGGCAGTCCACCAGATGGTGATGAAAGCGACAGCCGGCATGAACCAGGTCGTCGATTTGAAAACCGGCACCCGGCTTATGCCCACCATGTCGAAGAGATACATTGCGATGCCGAACTGGAAATTCAGTGTCCAGTCCCAGATCAAGTAGACGACCGACACCGGGAGAATATAGGGCAAGAAGAACAGCGCCAGCACGAAGGCCTGCAGCCGTCCGGCAAGCCGGTTTATTCCGAGCGCGATGGCAAAGGCTGCAAAGGTCCCGGGTACGACCGTCAGCAAGACGAAATAAGCGGTGTTCCACAGGGCTATGTTGAAGCGCCGTTCGCCCCATAGGCGCGCATAGTTTTCAAACCCGACATAGGCGCCGCTGCCGATCAGCGGGGCATCCGTGAAGCTGGTGATGAAGAGGTTGACCATCGGGTAGATGAAGACCAGACCGTAGATTGCGACGAAAGGCGCGACCAACACGGCGGCGATCAAGGCCTCGCTTCGTTTGTTCCTGAGCATGGTTGTCGCAAGCTTCCGTCGTTCCAGAAAGACGCCATCCGGGGCGTCGGGAGGGTCTCGACAGGCCGCGGCAACGCACCGCGACCTGTCGAGGGAGGTATCAGAGATCGTTGAGTTCGACCTTGATTTCCTTGACGGCTTCGGCCGGATCCATCTCGTTGTTGAGCGTGGGGACGAAGTAAGTGGACATCACGTCAAAGATCGGTCCGGCCACGCCGGCAAGCGGCGTCTTCGGATCGAAGATCATGTGGGCTGTCAGCGGAGAATAGCTCGCGTTCGGCTCCATGGCCTTGTATTCGGCACTTTCCGTCACCGGCCCGTAGGCCGGGATGTGGCCGGCACTTGCCCAGTAGAGCGAGTTCTTGGAGAGCCATGAGATGACTTCCAGGACCGCGGCTCTTTTCTCTGCCGTCATTTCCTTTCCTTTGTTGGCAGGGATGGCAAACGTGTGGCTGTCCGCATAGGTCGAAGCGTGGTCGAAGAGCACTGGAAGTTCCACAGCACCCCATTCAAAGAGTTTACCCTGCTTCTTAAGGTCGACCATGGTCGGCACTTCCCATACCCCGTTGATCATCATCGCGGCCTCACCCGAGGTGAAGAGTGCGACGGTCGCCGGATAGTCGGTATAGGTGGACTGCAGGCCATCCTTGGTCCAGCCCTGGAGAAGGGCGAGCGCGTTTTGCAGTTTCTCCCCGTTGTCACCGGCGAGGAATTCGCCGTCGGTCAACAGCTCTCCGTCCTGTTGGCCCATGAGAGAGTAGATTGTCCGGAACATGAAGTTGCCATCGGCGGTAACCGATCCGAGCGGGAACTTCACGCCAGCAGCCTTCAACCCTTTCAGGGTCGCTTCGAAGTTCTCGCGGCTGTCGAGCCCTTTCGGCTTGCCGTCCTCGGTCAGTAGGCCCGCCTTCTTCAGAATATCCTTGTTATAGTAGAGCACGATCGGATGGGTATCGAAAGGGACGGCATACTGCTTGTCGTCGATCGAGACGGCGCCCCACGTGGTTTTGGCATAGGCGTCTTTCGCAAGACCCATCTTGGACCAGTCGTCCGCGGTGATCTCCTGCAGAATCCCTTGCTTGACCGCCAGCGGAATGCGGCTGGCATGATAGGTCATGATATCAGGTGCCTCGCCGACCGATGCCGAGGTCTGGACCTTGGAATAAAACGGTGTTCCCCATTCCAGAGTGGTTGCCTCGATCTTGATCTTCCCATCATGGGCCTTGTTGAAATCGGCGATCATCTGCTTCATGCGCACGCCGTCACCACCGCTGAGGAAATCCCACCAGGCGACAGTTTCCTGCGCATGCGCAGCCGACCCGAAGAGCGCGGTTGCGACCAGCATGCACTTTGCAAGTTTGAGCATTCTCATCGTATTTTCCTCCCTTTTCTGCTCGCGGCCTCCCGCCGCTCACATGTTTCACCCCAAAGTCAAAGCGTGATCCTGATCATCGAGTAAGAGTATGGAGGCACGGTGACCTGTGCGCCGTTGCCTGAGATTGTCGCGCCGTTGGCCTTCACCGGGACAACCGTCTCCGGTGCATCCTTTGTGTTGCGGGCCTCGAGATCGTCGTGCTTGATCAGCGTATGCTCGACACTTTTGGCCTTGCCGAAACCCTCGACACAGAGATCGATCGTCATGGCCTCCTCGCCGTGGCGGTTGATCGCGAAGAAAGTCAGCGTGCCTGCGTCCGCGTCATGAACGCCGGCGATGTCCAGGTAGGAGACACCTGCGGCGATATCGGCGTCGTAGTGGGCGCAGTCGACATCGAGGCGAAGAGCCGTGCCGCGTCCATGGTTGGACGCGAACTGGAACGGAAAGTAGATGGTCTGGCGCCAGGCAGCGCCGCCCGGGGCGGTCATGATCGGCGCTATGACATTGACCAGCTGCGCTATGCAGGCGATCCGCACCACGTCTGCCCTTCGGATGAAGGTATTGAGGATGCAGCCGACCTGAAGCACGTCCTCGAAATTGTATACGTCCTCCAGCAGCACTGGCGCATGCGGCCAGTCCCACTCCTTCATGCGCTTGGAGTCGCTGCGTCGCTCGTGGTACCAGACGTTCCACTCGTCGAATGAGATGCGAACATCCTTCTTGGAGCGCTTCTTCGCCTTCACATAGTCGATGACGCCGCCGACCGTGCCGATGTAGCGATCGAGTTTCTCTGGGAGGGCCAGAAACTCCGAGGTCTTTTTCTCGTAGTTCTCGAAATACATGTGCAGCGAGATGTAGTCGACCTGATCATAGGTCTCTTCCAGGACCGTCGCTTCCCATTGGGGATAGGTCGGCATGTCGGAATGTGACGAGCCGCAGACGACGAGTTCCAGACTGTCGTCGAACGCGCGCAGCGCCTTTGCCGTCTCGTTTGCCAGGTGACCGTATTCCACCGCGGTCTTGTGGCCGACCTGCCAGGGGCCATCCATCTCGTTGCCAAGGCACCAGAGTTTCACATTCCAGGGATCGGCCTGCCCGTTCTTGCGGCGAAGGTCAGACCAGTAGCTGCCGCCTGGATGGTTGACGTATTCGACAAAGTTGCGCGCATCATCCAGCCCGCGGGATCCAAGATTGACGGCAAGCATCATCTCGGTGCCGGCAGCTTTCGCCCAATCCGCAAATTCGTGAATGCCGACCTGGTTGGACTCGGCCGTGCGCCAGGCCAGATCAAGCCTGGTGGGGCGTTCACTCTTGGGACCGATGCCGTCTTCCCAGTTGTAGGCAGAAACGAAATTTCCGCCCGGATAGCGGCAGACTGGCGTGTCGAGCCCTCGAACCAGATCGAGAACGTCACGGCGCATGCCGTTTTCGTCAGCCGTCGGGTGTCCCGGCTCGTAAATGCCCGTGTAGACGGCCCGTCCAAGGTGTTCGAGAAAGGATCCGTACAATCTCTTGTCGATATCCGCGATCGTATAGCGCGCGTGCGCCGTAACTCGAGCCTCCATGCTCCCCCCATTTTGTATATCGAATTATCCGGTTTGTATCCGTCAATGCGGTATAATAAGCCCTGAGCAATTGCGTTCGTCAAGTGCTGCCGAGACGTCCTCGCGAAAATGCAACGAGGATTCGCTTTGAGCATACCATAGGTAGCGGAGACAGACGCTGTCTCAGCTTCGAATGCTCCCGCAGGCACATTCCCCAATAGGTCTTCCCTGGTATTTATCATCGATTTAGATGATGCTAATACTGGAGAGTGGCTTAGTCGTTGGCAGGCCAATTCGGGCCCGGAACGGAAGCCAGACCTTGGGGGGAAAAAATGAAAGTCACACGTCGTACCGCGTCGCTCGGCGGCCTCGCATTGCTTTCTGCAACCTCGTTTTCACCTGCGCATGCTCTCGACGATCCGCTCCTTGATCCCTTCGAGGGGAAAAGCGATTTTTGGCTTGCGGTCGATGCATACATCTACGGCTATCCGCTGGTCACAATGGAGATGACGCGGCGGGTCATTACCAACGTCGCCAAGGTCAAGGGCACGAAAGGGCCGATGGGCCAGATCATCAAGTTGCGCGAATACCCAGACGCATCGTTTACCGATGTCACGGCGCCAAATGCGGATACGCTGTACACGACAGCGTTCATCGACGTGGAGAAGGAACCGTGGGTGCTATCGATCCCTGAGATGAAGGACCGGTATTTCCTGTTCCCGTTGCTCGATGGATGGACCACCGTCTTTGAGGTGCCGGGCAAGAGAACGACAGGCGGTGGAGCGCAGACATACGCCATCACCGGTCCCGGCTGGAAAGGAAAACTGCCTGACGGCGTCACCGAATACAAGGCGACGACCAGCATCGTGTGGTTACTCGGACGCATTTACTGCACTGGCACGCCGGAGGACTACAAGGCGGTGCACGCCTTGCAGGACGAATGCAAGCTGGTCCCGCTGAGCAGCTACGGCAAGGAATGGACTCCCCCGCTCGGGAAGGTCAATCCCAAGATCGATATGAAGACGGCGGTCCGCGAGCAGGTCAACGCAATGGATGCGGTCGAGTATTTCACGCTGCTCAGCGAGTTGCTGAAGACCAATCCGCCAACTGCCGCCGACGCCGACATGGTGGCCAAGATGGCCGAAATCGGCATTGTTCCGGGACAAGATTTCGACAAGAGCAAGCTGGACGCGCGGTTCATCAAGCGCATCCCGGAGATTGGCTTCGGGCGCATCATGTTGCATTTCAAGCTCAGCGACGGTGACGTCAAGGATATCAACGGCTGGGGCTACACCACCAAGACCGGCATCTACGGCACCGATTATGTGCAGCGGGCTCTCATTGCAGCCATCGGGCTTGGGGCCAACCGCCCTGAGGATGCCATTTATCCGACGTCGACGAAATCGAAAGACGGACTTTTCTCCCGAGCCTATCACGGATCGGAGAACTACGTCGTGAACTTCCCCAAAGGACAGATGCCACCCGTGCGTGGGTTCTGGTCGATAACGATGTATAACGAGAAGTACTTTTTCGTCGAGAATCCGATCGACCGCTACTCGATCAGCGCGCGTCAGGATCTGAAGCCCAATGCGGATGGTTCGGTCGACATCTACATCCAGAACAAATCCCCGGGTTCCGACAAGGAATCCAATTGGCTCCCCGCACCAAAGGGCAAGTTCATTCTGATGATGCGGCTCTATTGGCCGGACGACAAGCCGCCGTCGATACTCAACGGATCATGGGTAATCCCGGCGGTCAAAAAAGCGGGGTAACGCCGCTAGCGTCGTTTTACGGTCCCCTAGAATCCATCCGATTGCGGACGTCAATGTTCGCTATCGGATGGATTGTGTTGAAAACGGCAGATGCTCGAACAACCGAGGCACCGGCTCCACGAGACGGGGCAGGGTATCTTCCTTTTCGAAGCTGCGTTGTATTTCGATGTCGCCACGAACCAACGGATGATGTCCTTGTGCAACGTTGTCAGGCGTCCATTTGCGCAAGCCGGCGACCGAGGTCGAGCTTCGTTGCCATGTGAACCAAATCTGGCAAGGTACGGGCATTCATCTTTCGCATAACCTGTCCGCGATGCGCCTTTACAGTGATTTCGCTGATGGAAAGCTCGTAGGCGACTTGTTTGTTCAGCAGACCCTCGACCACAAACTGCATTACCTGGCGCTCACGAGGCGACAATGAGTGAAAGCGTGTGTCGAGATGTCTTGTCTCGGCGCTTGCATCAATCGCAGAATGGATCTCATTGAGCAGCGTGCTGCCCTCCGCACTTTTCGGTACGAGAGCAACATGCAATTTCGCCGCGTCACCCATTGCAATAGCCTCGTCCGGTCCAGTTAGGAGGATGACTGGCCACCGGATCGCGGCAAGCAAGAGCTGCATCAAGGCTGGCGCCGTAAGGTCGGGAATGCTGGCATCGATCACGACGCATCCAAACGTCTTGGATCGCTCGATCTCAAGGAACTCGCTAGCGGACGTGCAGATGTTCGACCGCCATCCATGCAAGATGACACTGCTGGAAAGGGTTTCTTTGATCACGTCGTCGTTACTGACAACAAAGACCGTCGGAACATCTCTTTCTGGCGCACGATTCTTCATGCTAATACGCTGGAATATATCGCCACTGTACATGCCATTCTCCTGTGCTAGTCGGTGAGAATTTTTTGCGGCTCGCCATCTCTGGATGATTTTCGTTGCCAGTGGTTGAACTGGGCGGTCGCTACGCACTGCATGCATGCTTGTACCGCATCGCGGGAGCGCGGTCGTCTTAAGTGGCATGAGAGAACCTGAAAATTTCTGAAATGCTTGCGGCGATGTGGTGTTTATTTGGCTGTCGGTTCCTTGTGATTTCATAACCCCTAAATTATCATGGTTCAAACAACAGAGAACGGATTGCATTGGGACAGATCGAGCTCGGCCTTTTCGAATTCTGTGGGTGGGAACTCGATCTCGCAAAGCGCGAGCTACGTGCACTCGGAGCGCCTGTTCCAATTGGAAGTCGGGCATTCGAAATTCTGGAGGCGCTGGTCGTTTCCGCGGGAGAGGTGGTCTTCAAAGACGACCTCATGAAACGGGTTTGGCCGGGCGTGATCGTCGAGGACAACACGCTTCAGGTTCACATTTCAGCCATACGCAAAGCTCTAGGCAAGGATCGCAACCTTCTAAAAACGGTGTCTGGCCGCGGGTATCGCCTCCTCGGAAACTGGGCGTGTCATGGTCCGGCGCATCGACCTCCGCCGACGTCCCACGGCCTATCACTGCGTTTCAACGACGAGACATTCCATACAAACATTCCCGCCGCGGCCTCCGATGTCATCGGTCGCGAGGCTGCAATCAGCGAAGTTCAAGCGCTGACATCGGCCTATCGGGTGGTGACGCTAACCGGGCCTGGTGGGATCGGAAAAACCGTGCTGGCGTCGGAGATTGCGCGAAGACTGCTGCCCACGCTCGATTGCAATGCGTTCTTCGTCGAACTCGTCCCGCTTTCGGATCCGGGCTTGGTTCCGACGGCTTTGGCGCAGGCGCTCGACCTTCATCTCCAGGGCGACGAGATTTCCGTGGATCTGGTTGCGCGGGCCATCGGCAGCAGAAAGATGTTCCTGGTCATCGACAATTGCGAACACGTTGTCCATGCAGCGGCAGAGATCATCGAAGCGATCGTCCGGACCTGCAAAAATGTCTCGGTCTTGGCAACGAGCAGAGAGCTTCTGCGCATCGACGGGGAATTCGCCTACCGTGTCCCGCCGCTCGAGGTGCCCGCCGATGGAGAGGCAAGCAATGCATTGCAGCACAGTGCCATACAGCTCTTCGTCGCACGTACGCGCGCCTTGCAGCGGGAGTTTGCTCCCGATCGGGAGAAGCTCTCTGCAATTGCCGGGATTTGCAGGCATCTGGACGGTATTCCCCTCGCGATAGAATTCGCCGCGGCCCGCGCTGCGACACTCGGGATAAAACAAATAGCGGGGAGACTTGACGATCGTTTCGTGCTGCTGACGGGGGGACGACGAACGGCATTGCCACGCCACCAGACGCTACGCGCCACCCTCGACTGGAGCTATGAACTCCTTCCAGAGAACGAACGCCGGCTTCTTTGCAACCTGGCAACGTTTCCTGCCGGATTTACTTTGGACGCTGCGACGGCTGTCGGTAACGAAAGTGAAGCGCAAACAGCTCTCGGTATCTCCAATCTCGTGTCCAAGTCTCTGATAAGTTTCGAGGGTTCCGATTCCGCTCCGCGCTGGCGCCTGCTGGAAACGGTTCGAGCCTATTCGCTGGATAAACTGGGCGTAAAAGAAGACTACCGTCGCACCATGCGCCGTTTTACAAAGTATTTTCTCAAGCTGTACCGGCCATTCTCCGACGAACGCGAACTCCAGGCCGCGATCGAGAACACGGGCATCTACCGGCGAGAAATAGACAACCTCCGAGCCGCATTGAATTGGGCGCTATCTTCCGACGGGGATCGAATTCTGGGTGGCAGGCTCGCCGCCGCTACGACCGATTTCTGGACTGCCATTTCTCTGGTCGGGGAGGGGGGCGAATGGGCACAACGCGCGCTTGATCGCATGGGCGAGGAGAGCGGAACCCGCACGGAAATGATATTGAAATGCGCTTTGGGTTTCGCGTTGATCTACACCGAAGGCATGAGCCGCCGTGGCAGGGAGGTGCTTGTCCGTGCGCTAGACCTGGCGAAGACATTCGGCGACTTCGACTATCAGCAGCGAGTGACCTGCGCACTGTGGCTGTTTTCCGCCCGGTCGATGGAGTTGGGCGATGCCCTTGCCTTTGCGCGGGAGTACGAAAGCGTGGCCAAGGAACGCGACGTGCATTCGAGGGCCACTGCTGCTTGGCTGGTTGGAATACCCGAAACATACCGGGCTGCACACAGGGAAGCTCTGCGGCAGCTTGAATGGGCTGCCGGGCATCTTCCCTCCGACAATCGTCGGAGCGACATGCTCAGACTTGGCGCGGACATCCGGACGTCATCCATGGCCCATAATTCGGTGAACCTGATTTCGCTCGGGATGCTCGATACTGCGGCCCGAACAGCGGAGCTATCCATTCGAGAGGCCCGAGAAACCCGGCAGCCGTTCGTTCTTTGTGTTGCTCTCGCTTGGGCGGCGGCTTTCGTTTCGCTAAGCCTCGATGACCTTGATCGAGCGAAAGAGTGGGGCGACGAGCTCAAGGAACACGCAATCAAACACGGCCTGCGCCCCTTCCATGCGGTAGGCTTGTGCGTCGAAGGCAGCCTCGCATCCAGGCGAGGCAAGCCGGCGGATGGCATCGCCGCTCTCAGGTCGGGTCTCAACGAGATGCGAGAAGCGACGTACCTGTTGTTTTATCCTTTCTTTCTCAGCGAGCTTGCATCAGCCCTGCAGGGTTTGGGGCGCTTCAACGAGGCATTGCTGGAAGTTGGAGGGGCTCTGGATTTCGCAGAGGAGAAGGGCTGCCGATGGATGGTGCCGGAACTCCTGCGAAAGAAAGGAGAAATTCTCCGGGACCAGGGCGCTAGCGCCCCGTCGATTGTCAGGGACCTGCTTGATCAAGCAATGCGACAGGCTGCCGCACAAGGTGCGATCTATTGGCAACTTGCGGCCGGCATAAGCCTCGTTGAATTTCTCGAGGCCAACGGTGAGGAGCCCGACGTAGTCACCACGTTGCTTCCCATCTGCAATCAATTTTCCGAGGGCGCTGCCAACCCAAAATTGTCTCGAGCGAAATTATTGATCGGCCATTCTCCGGCACGCACCTGATCGTTGCAGCCGCCCCGTTCTCCCTGCCTCGGGACTCGGCAGACTGGAGGAGAAGCGTGATCTAGAGGCGAGGTGTGAAGGCCGTCGAGTTCCGACAACGTCATGGTCCGTCCTCACCCGGCGCAGATCATCACGGAACAAAAACTCTCTTCACCCGTTCGCCACCGTCCTCCAAACAAAGACGGCACATGAAGCTCCCCACATCAACCTACCGAATCCAGTTTCGGAACGGCATGACGTTAGACCGCGCGACCGAATGGGTACCTTATCTCAAGAGGCTCGGTATCAGCCACCTCTATGCCTCTCCGATCTTCACCGCAACGTCGGGGTCAACCCATGGCTATGACGTAACTGATTTCAACGAGATCGATCCCGCCATTGGCGGGATGGACGGCTTCCAACGTCTCTGCGCGGCGCTGAAGGATGCCGGTCTTGGCATGATTCTTGACATCGTGCCGAACCATATGGCCGCTTCGGTGGAGAATGCGTGGTGGGCCGATATGCTTAAGCATGGCCAGAAGAGCCGCTACGCGAGTTATTTTGATATCGACTGGAACGAACGCGTAACACTGCCCATCCTCGGCAAGCCTTTTGACAATGCACTGGCTGATGGCGACCTGCGGCTGCAGCGCGATCCGCAGAGCGGTGAGCTGGTTATT
Organism: Rhizobium sp. Root1220; assembly: GCF_001426265.1. Taxonomy (GTDB): domain Bacteria; phylum Pseudomonadota; class Alphaproteobacteria; order Rhizobiales; family Rhizobiaceae; genus Rhizobium. The sequence continues at coordinate 44,123 of NZ_LMDG01000035.1, read as the reverse complement.
TCATATCTTGAGACCACCTTGCCGCTGGAACCGCAAAGCACGGGGGGGATCGTCGGAATTCCGAGCGATACCGCCTCGATCTCGCGCCTCCACGATCTCCAGCATTGGCGCCTCACCCACTGGAAGGAGGCGGCGAAGCATTTGAGCTATCGGCGCTTCTTCGAGGTGACGGGGCTCGTTGGCTTGCGTGTCGAGGATGAAGCGGTGTTCGCTGACTGCCATAGGCTGGTGCTCGACCTCGTCCGCTCCGGCGACGTCGATGGTTTGCGTATCGACCATATCGATGGCCTTGCCGATCCAGCCGCCTATCTCGACAGGCTGCGCGCGGAGACGGGTCCGGAAACCTTCATCGTCGTCGAGAAAATTCTGGGCCGGGGCGAAAGCCTGCCCGAGAACTGGCCTGTCGAGGGAACGACCGGATACGAATTCATCGCGGCGCTCAGCGCAATCTACATCGATGGCGACGGGCTCAGGGACCTCGGCGCCGCCTACGGCGCGATCTCGCCCGAAACCGCCGACTTCGCCGCTGGGCTGCGTGCCGCCAAAAAACGGATGGTGGAGCGTAACTTTGAAGGTGAAGTTTCTCGCTTGGTTCGGTTGGCCGGTATCACCCGGCCCGAGGTGGAAGGATCGAAACTCGCGGCTGCAATCCAGGAGTTGCTGATCGCCTTTCCCGTTTACCGCACCTATGGCCGCGCGCGCGAAATGCAAGCAACGGATTCCAGGCTGCTCTCCGAGATCGCATCGAAAGCCGGAGATAAGCTTTCTGACCGAGAAGCCCTCGATGCGGTAGCGCGGCTGGTCGGCAACGCGTCTCCGTCGGAGGAGTTCCAGCGCCGTTTTCAGCAATTGAGCGGTCCGATCATGGCCAAGGCGATGGAGGACACGCTCTTCTATCGCCATAACCGCCTGCTCGCGGCAAATGAGGTCGGGGGAGAGCCAGGTGAGCCGCCAGGTGGCATAAATGCCTTCCACCAGCTGATGCAGGAACGGGCCGAGCTGCAGCCGCACGGACTTTCGGCCACGTCGACGCACGACACCAAGCGCGGCGAAGACGCTCGTGCCCGCCTCTATGCGCTGAGCGAAGACCCCGGTATGTGGAGCAGCGGCGTCGCCCGCTGGCGGCAGATGAACCGGGACCAGGTGGTCGAGCTTCATGCCGGGGTAGCTCCGGCACCGGATGTGGAGTGGATGCTATATCAAGCGCTTGCAGGCGTCTGGCCGGACGACCTCTGTCAAGGCTTGGACCAAGGATTGAGCAATCGCTTTGTCGACTATGCGGAAAAGGCGGTTCGCGAAGCGAAGCTCCGGACAAGCTGGGATGAACCTGATCCGGATTATGAAGATGCTGTAAGGGCTTATGCTGCGGCAATTTCATCTTTTGCACGCCTCGCCTTTGAAACGGACTTTTCGAAGGTGCTGAAGCCGTTGGTGGCCGCCGGCTACGTGAACAGCCTGTCCCAGACGGCAATCAAGCTGACAGCACCCGGTATTCCCGACATCTATCAAGGCGCCGAGGCTTTGGATTTCAGCTTGGTCGATCCCGATAACCGCCGGCCGGTCGACCTGACGGTGCTTTCCGCCATGCTCGTCGACGGCGGATCTGCCAGCCAACTGACGGCTGCGGCCCTGAAACAGCGAGTCGTCGAGATTGGCCTGCACCTTCGCAACCGTCGCCCCGCCTTGTTCGCCAATGGACGTTACCTGCCGCTGATGGCAACCGGCAGCCGAAAGCAACACGCCGTCGCCTTTGCGAGAGTACTAAACGGAGACTATACGATCACTGTAGCGCCGCGTTTGATGCTGCGACGGGTGGACCCTGGAACGCGCTTTGCAGGTCCGGAATTCTGGGCAGATACCCACATTGTCCTTCCCGAATTGCTTCAAGGCCGGAAATGCGAGCTGTTGACCGGGCGGATCCTCGATCCCGGCGGCATATTGCCGCTTGCCGAACTCTTGGGAGGGCAGCCAGTAGCATTGATCGAGTCTTGCGCTTGAGTACAGCGGGAGGTCGAGCGGAACTTTGCCGCGCAGCGGCTGTTCATCCCCATTCACTCGAATTCCGGGAAGGGCAGCCATGACAGGATTCTCGTTCGGACCAATGCTCGATGAGCAGGGGGTCACGTTCCGGCTCTGGGCACCAAAGGAGGTGTCGGTTTCCCTGCGGTCTCAAGGAACGGACACCCCCATGACGACTGCGGAAGGGGGATGGTTCGAACTCTGTGTCGCAGGGGCAGGGCAGGGCACACGCTACAGCTTCGTGTTGGGCAACGGAACGGCCGTGCCGGACCCTGCGTCCCGCTCGCAGCCCGACGACGTGCACGGCCCGAGCGAGGTTGTCGGTGCCGAAGCCTATCCCTGGTCCAACCCGGATTGGGTCGGGCGACCGTGGAACGAGATGGTGGTCTACGAGCTTCACACAGGCACATTCACGGAGGAAGGCACCTTTCTCGCCGCCATCGAGCGGCTTGACCACCTTTGCGACCTTGGCGTCACGGCTATCCAACTCATGCCCGTCAACCAGTTCCGAGGAAGGCGGGGATGGGGATATGACGGCGTGCTCCCCTATGCTCCGGACGAGAGCTACGGACGGCCGGAACACTTGAAGGACTTGATCGACGCGGCCCATCGGCGGGGCATCTCGGTCTTTCTCGACGTGGTTTACAATCACTTCGGACCCGACGGCAACTATATGCCTTCCTACGCCCCGCTGTTTACCGACAAGCACGCATCGTCCTGGGGTGCCGGCATAAATTACGATGACGAAGGCTCGGCTGAGGTCCGGAAGTTTATCGTCGAGAACGTTGTCTACTGGGTCGACGAGTTTCGGGTCGACGGACTTCGCTTCGACGCCGTACACGCCATCAAGGACGACAGCGATGAACATCTGTTGAAGGCTATTGCCCGAAACGCACGCGCGGCAGCGGGACGCCGCCATCTCCATCTTGTTGTCGAAAACGAGGACAACGCCAGCTCGCTCCTCGAGCGCGACGAAAGGGGGAGAGCTTTCCTGTTTACCGCGCAGTGGAATGACGACATCCACCACGTCCTGCATGCGACGGCAAGCGGAGAGGACTTCGGCTATTATGCCGATTTTGCTCATGACGACGCAAAGCTCGCCAAAGCGCTGGCCGAAGGTTTTGTCTTCCAGGGCGAAGAGATGGCGTATCGAGGAGCACCTCGTGGCGAACCAAGCAGCCACCTCCCGCCGACAGCATTTATCTCCTTCATCCAGAACCACGATCAGATCGGCAACCGTGCGTTCGGCGATCGGTTATCACACACTGCGACACCTGAAGCGATGCAAGCAATCGCCGGCGTCTATCTGCTTTCTCCGCAAATCCCGATGATCTTCATGGGCGAGGAATGGGGCGCCACAACGCCCTTTCCCTACTTCTGCGATTTCGATGACCAGCTCAACGCGGTCGTGCGCCAGGGTAGGCGCGAGGAGCTCTCGAAGTTGCCGGGGTTCAGCGAAAAATGCGCGGAGTCGACGCCCGACCCAGCCGATATCCAGACCTTCCTTTCAGCCAAACTAGATTGGAACGAACTATCCAGCAGCGAGTCTTCTGAGAGGTTTGAACTGTATCGGAATCTCATCCAGATCCGTCAGAGGGAGCTCGTCCCATACCTTGGAGATTGCAAGGCCGTTGGTTCCTCGTCGGACGATGTTCTGAGGGTGACCTGGACACTGGGCGCTGAACGTCGGTTGCAGCTCGTTGCCAACCTGTCGCCATCTTCCAAACCATTTGACGGCATGTTGACCGGCCAGATCTTGTGGTGCACCGGCGGCAGCACGAACACTCGGATAGACCCCTGGACCGTCTACTGGACCGCAGATGAATAGCCGAATGCCTTTGTCCGCGAGAGCTGGGCAGTTGACATGCGGCAAGCGCACGGCAGCCATGACTTGCGTCCGGCCATGGCCATCTCCATCTCCCGGTTACCGCCAAGGCTTCATCGAGCAACCGACGCTGCGACCCCCACGGTCCGCGCGAGGAGACAATCATGAATGGCATATCTAAGACACTGGATGAGATGACGATTTTCGAACGGGCCAGCCTTCTCGACACCGTTGCCGACGCCCTGGAAGCAAGCGCCGGGGAAGCCGATGACGAGGGCGATACCCGTTTCGTTGCAAACTCCATGAGCGTCGCGAATACGATCCGAGGCCTGACTGGAGACCTTGGTGCCCGCGATATGAAGGCGGCCGAATTGCTCCTCGAACAAGGCATTATGCTCGTTTATCAGTTTGCGAACCGGAAACCGGCGGGACTTTTGAACTAGCGCCCGCGAAAACGGCCCGTCGCCTGTGGAGCAATCAAGGGCACGTCTGCCGGGGAGGGTTACGGCTCGTAGTATGCAGTAGCCCTGATGATTATCGTCATGGCTGTCCGCGTTGGCGGGCGCTTGAGCCAGTCGCCAGGCTACAAATCCAAGCAAGCCAACCGCCGCAAGGCTAAGCCATACCTCCCCAACGGTTGCTTCAACAGGGTATCCAGAGCGGCCTTCGTATCCGGTTTTCCACTCCCGGATCCCGAGAAGACTGCCAAACCGGCTGTGAGAAGAAATACGATTCCCAGTTCGCCATATCCGGTCCGCAAACCATGCGAACTCGGTTCCGTCCATACCTTTTGTCTTCCGATTCCAACGGAAACGGAGATAGGACAAAACGGTTCCAGCAAACCGGCGGATCGAACAGGGAAGGCCGCGCGGCGGCGGTCGGAACTCCAACAGCGTCCGAACAGTCGGCCTAATGCATGGCCGCGAGTTGAACCGCGGTTCTGGCGTCTTCCGCACCAACCTGACCCTTGATGGACGCCACGCAAGCTGTCCACGCACGCTGCCATTTGGTCGTGCCCTGGTTCGGCTCATGGATAAGCCAGGTCAAGGCTTCTTCGGGAGAGCCGACAACGATGCGCATACGGCTATCCCCCAGCACGAGCGGTTTTTTCCATCGGTGTACCAACATTGCCGGGCTCCAATCACGAGTACAGTAAAGCCAGTGAAGTACTGGTTCCCACAAAGATGGGTACCCGGGAAGGTCATTTCATCAGCCCCGCCGATCGCAATGCTGCTTCGATCGTTTCCTGAATACCACCGGGTCGCCCGGTATTGTCCGGTGAAGGATTGCCAGTGGGACTATCGTGTCGTTTCTCAAAGGATGGAGTAAGACCCCACTCGTAGGCAATCTGGCGGGTGGAGGAAATACCCACGTCGATCATGAAAGGCGCCGCCTTCTCACCGGTGCTGGCCACGTCGATCGGCGTTCCGTGGCCCATTCCAGATATGGCGTGATACGAGATAAGGACTTGGCCCGCATCGTCCTTCCACACTTTCGTCGTATCTCGATCTGCCGTCTCTATCGCCGTTGGTTCGGAATTCAGCTTGTGAACCCCACGCCACTGGTCCAGGAGAGCGATAGCGTTGGCCGAGGAGACCGTCTTGTCCGCCGTGCCGTGCCAGATGGAAACGGTCGGCCAAGAGCGGACAGAGGGAGCTGCTTTGACGAGGAGTTCCGCAAGCTCGGGAGCACGAGGCAGTCCGTGACCGCGCATCCTGTCGAATGCCTCTGGAATGGTGGAAGCGGTTCCGTATGGCAGACCGGCGATGATTGCTCCGCCGGCAAAGACGTCCGGATAGGTTGCGAGCATCACGTTGGCCATCGCGCCGCCCGCGGACAGCCCGGTCGCGAATATCCGCTTCCGATCGATTCCGTGTGTTATCACGACGGTCTCGATCATCTGCCTGATCGAAAGCGCTTCCCCCTGATCGCGACGGATATCGTCCGTTTGGAACCAGTTGAAACACAGGTTGGGATTGTTGCCGCGTGTCTGCTCTGGATAGAGGACGACGAACCCGAACTGATCGGCAAGTGTCGACCACCCTGAGCTGTCATCATATCCCGCGGCAGTTTGAGTGCAGCCGTGGAGCACCACCACGAGCGCTGGCTGGTGGGCCAGTGCCGTCGGTACGTATAACCTTGCGGACAGCTCACCCGGGTTTGGCCTGAATGCCAGATCGGCAAGCCGGGAAGCGGGCTCATGGGGATGGGTATGGCGACTCAGGCGAGCAAGGCGCTCGAGCGTGTCGCACAGGGATCGCATTTGGTCTCCTAGCTGTCATGGCCAAGTTGGCAATGATGAGCCTAAACGAGATCGAAGAGCAAAAGTTGCTGCACTGCACAAATTTAGTATCGGGACCGCTTCAGCGTGGTGGCGCAATCATGTTCCGACGATCCCGCCCACTGGCACGTTCAGCCAATCCCAGGTCGCCCATTGACAGGTGGGCCTCATTCGATATTCTGTTGTAAGACTAGCTACAACATAATTATAGAACAATAGGGAACCAGTCATGAAGAATTTCGTCGCATTCCTTCTCGGCACGTCGCTCGTCGCCATGCCGACCGCCATGATGGCGCAGGACAAGGGTGGCGTCATCAACGTCGCGACCATCGGCGAACCGCCGACGCTTGATCCGATGTCGTCGACGGCCGACCTTGTAGGTATCGTGACGCAGCATATCTTCGAGACGCTGTACACGTTCGACAAGAAATGGAATGTGACGCCGCTGCTGGCCGAAAGTCTGCCGGAAATCAGCGCGGACGGCAAAACCTATACGATCAAGCTCCGGACCGGCATCAAGTTCCACGACAACAGCGACATGACCTCGGACGACGTCGTCGCGTCACTGAACCGCTGGACAAAGATCGCCTCGCGCGGCAAGCAGGTTGCCGGTTTTATCGACTCGATCGCTGCTGTCGACCCCGCGACCGTGAAGATCGTGCTCAAGCAGCCCTATGCGCCGCTTACCTCGCTACTGGCCTTCAACAACTCGGCGGCAATCGTCATTCCATCCGAGAAGCAGGACGAGCCGATGAAGGAATTCATCGGTACCGGCCCTTATATGCTCAAGGAGCGCAAGGCCGACCAGTATATCCAGCTGGTTCGTTTCGATGGTTACAAGTCGCGGGACGGTGAGAGCGACGGCTACGGCGGCGCTCGCCATCAGTACCTGGACGAAATCCGCTTCGTGCCGGTCCCAGATCCGAATACCCGTGTCGAGGCAGCGGTTTCCGGCCAGTATGACTATGTAGATTCCATCCCGGTCGAATCCTTCGATAAGTTGAAGGGTTCCACTGCGTCGCAGCCGGTCATGCTGAAGCCCTTCGGTTATCCGGTCTTCGTTTTCAATACCAAGGAAGGCGTTGCGAAGAATGTCGAGGTGCGCAAAGCGATCCGCCATGCGCTGAGCATGGAAGACATGATGGCTGCAGCCTTCGGAAGCACCGATTTCTATGCGCTGGATGGCGACATCTATCCCGAGGCCTATGCCTGGCACACGGATGCAGGCGTTGAAGGCAACTACAATGTAGCAAAACCCGAGGAAGCGGCTGAAGCACTGAAGAAGGCGGGCTACAACGGCGAGCCCGTGCGCATCCTCACCAGCCGCCAGTATGAGTTCCACTACAAGATGGCGCAGGTTGCCGCCGAATATCTGAAGCTTGCCGGTTTCACCGTCGACATGCAGGTCGTTGACTGGGCGACGCTGACACAACGCCGTACTGATCCGAAGCTTTGGGATATCTACATCAGCCACAGTCCGTTCCTCCCGGAGCCGGCCCTTATCGGCTCGCTGTCGACCAGTGCGCCGGGCTGGTGGGACACGCCAGCGCGCAAGGCCGCCGTCGATGCGTTCACCTCGGAAGTCGACCCGGCCAAGCGCGTGGCCCTGTGGGCCAATGTCCAGAAGGCGATCTACGATGATGCGCCGTTCATGAAGATCGGAGACTTCAACGCGGTGGCGGCAGAGTCCAACAAGCTCGAGGGCGTCGACCCGGCTCCTTGGCCGTATTTCTGGAACGCCTCGATCAAGAAGTAAGCATTTGATCGCAGGGTATCGGCCAGCCCGGCCGATACCCGTGTTCCATCGTGCCCCAGATCGGCACAGGGATCAGACATCCATGATACGTTATATTCTCCAGCGACTTGCGGGCATGATCGTCGTCATGTTCCTCGTCGTGACGATCGTCTTCATCATCGTCCGCGTCACGCCCGGCGATCCGGCTGCCGTCATGCTGGGGCCGGATGCCACGCCCCAGGACATCGCCGAGCTTCGTACCCGCCTTGGACTCGATCAGGCGCTCGTCGTTCAGTACGTCTACTACCTCGGGCAGATGCTGAAGGGTGATCTCGGCCAGTCGATCTTCCTTAACATGCCCGTGACGTCCGCGTTGCTGGAGCGCGCGGAACCGACATTCTTCCTCACGCTGTTTTCGCTGATCATCGCAAGCGCCATCGCCTTGCCGATCGGCATCTATGCCGCCTACAGGCGGGGATCCTTCCTCGATCAGGCAGCCACGATGCTCGCCATGTTCGCGGCCAGCATCCCCAGCTTCTGGCTCGGTCTGATCTTGATGCAGGTCTTTGCCGTACGCTTCAATCTGTTCCCGGTTTCCGGTTACGGCGGTCCCGACTCGACCTTCCTCGACCGCATGTATCACCTGACGCTGCCTGCCTTCGCGCTCGGCCTCGTTTCGTCGGCGCTGATCCTGCGCTTCACGCGCGCATCGATGCTCGACGTGCTGGGCGACGATTACATCCGCACGGCACGCGCCAAGGGCCTGGTCGAACGCCGCGTGATCCTGAAGCATGCGCTGAAAAATGCCCTGATCCCGATCCTCACTGTGCTTGGGCTGACTGCTGCCGTATTGATTTCGGGAGCGGTTGTCACCGAGACCGTCTTTGGTCTTCCGGGCGTCGGCAATCTTGTCGTTTCGGCGGTTTTGCGCCGCGACTACCCGGTCATTCAGGGAGCGCTGCTGGTGATTGCCGCGCTCTATGTCCTCATCAATTTTGCGATCGACATGCTCTACCTGCTGGTCGACCCGAGGGTGCGCTACTGATGTCGGATCTATCAATCAAACCCGCCGAAAGCGATGGCCGCAAGTTCGTTCGCCGGCTGTTCAAGCGCAAGACGGTTGCCGTCGGCGCTCTGATCCTGGTCATCTTCGTGCTGCTTGCCATTCTGGCGCCGTGGATAACGCCCTATTCACCGTCGAAGCTCTCGATCGTCAACCGCCTGAAGCCACCGGGCGATGCATATCTGTTCGGTACCGACGAATTCGGTCGCGACGTGTTGTCGCGTACCATCTTCGCCGGGCGCCTTTCTCTGCTGGTCGGCGCTGCGGTCGTTGTGCTTTCCGCATTGATCGGCGTGACGCTCGGGCTGCTTGCCGGCTTCTTCAAGAAGCTCGATACGCCGATTGCACGATTGATCGATGCGATGATGGCCTTTCCGGATATTCTGCTGGCAATCGCCCTCGTTGCCGCGCTCGGGCCGTCACTGACGACGGTGATCGTTGCGCTGTCAATCGTCTATTCGCCGCGTCTCGCCCGTATCGTTCGTGCATCGACGCTGGTCATTCGCGAACTTCCCTATGTCGAAGCAGCCCAGGCGCTCGGCATTTCGACCTATCACATCATGACCCGGCACGTGCTGCGAAATCTGCTGTCGCCGATCCTGGTCCAGGCGACCTTTCTTTTCGCCAGCGCCATGCTTGCCGAAGCCGGCCTTTCGTTCCTCGGCCTCGGCGTCAGTCCGGAGATTCCGACCTGGGGGACGATGATCGCCGCCGGCCGCCAGTATATCGGCCAGGCCGACTGGATGACTCTGTTTCCCGGCGTTGCCATCATTCTTTCCGTACTCTCGCTGCAAATGGTCGGCGACGGGCTACGCGACATGCTCGATCCAAAACTTCGAAAGGACTTGTAAATGACCGGTGAAAAAGCGGGCAAGCCGCTCCTCCTCACCAATGTGAAGCCGATGGCTTTCGGCGCAGGCACGCCGGCGGGCGCAATCGATATTCTAGTCGATGGCGAGGGCAAGATTGCCCAGATCGGTCCGCAACTTTCCGTCGCGGATGACGTCACGCGCGTCGACGGCAAGGGCGCCTTTATCTCGCCTGGCTGGGTCGATCTTCACGTCCATATCTGGCACGGCGGCACGGATATCTCGATCCGCCCCTCCGAGTGCGGTGCCGAGCGTGGCGTGACGACGCTGGTCGATGCCGGCTCTGCTGGCGAAGCCAACTTCCATGGCTTCCGCGAATATATCATCGAGCCATCGAGAGAGCGCATCAAGGCCTTCCTGAACCTGGGTTCGATCGGCCTTGTCGCCTGCAACCGCGTGACCGAATTGCGCGACATTCGCGACATCGACCTCGACCGGATTCTCGAATGCTATGCTGAAAACAGCGAGCACATCGTCGGGCTCAAGGTGCGCGCCAGCCATGTGATTACCGGCTCCTGGGGCGTGACCCCGGTCAAGCTAGGCAAGAAGATCGCCAAGATTCTCAAGGTGCCGATGATGGTACATGTCGGCGAACCGCCGGCGCTTTACGATGAAGTTCTGGAAATTCTTGGCCCCGGAGACGTCGTCACGCATTGTTTCAACGGCAAGGCGGGATCGAGCATTATGGAAGATGAGGACCTCTACAATCTTGCGGAGCGTTGCGCCGGCGAGGGTATCCGGCTCGATATTGGTCACGGCGGTGCTTCCTTCTCCTTCAAGGTTGCCGAGGCGGCAATCAACCGGGGGCTTCTGCCCTTCTCGATCTCGACGGATCTGCACGGGCATTCGATGAATTTCCCCGTCTGGGATCTGGCCACGACCATGTCGAAGCTGCTTTCCGTTGGCATGCCGTTCGACAAGGTGGTCGAGGCGGTGACTCATGCGCCGGCGTCGGTCATCAAGCTGTCCATGGACGATCGTCTGGCGGTCGGCCAGCGGGCAGACTTTACCGTCTTCGACCTCATCGATTCCGACATCGAGGCGACGGATTCCAATGGTGACGTCGCGGTTCTCAAGAAGCTGTTCGACCCGCGATATGCGGTGATCGGCAGCGAGGCGATTACGGCCAGCCGTTACATCCCGCGAGCCCGCAAGCTCGTCCGCCACAGCCACGGCTATTCGTACCGCTAGTTAAAACACGCAAATCGCATGACAGGAGCCTACGTGAACACGTCTCCAGCAACGGCCAAGACGCCGCCCGGCTCGCCTTATGACAGGCTGGCGGCACTTGGCATCGAACTTCCGCCGCCGCCGCCGCCGATCGCCAATTTCGTGACGCATGTGCGAGAGGGGAATTTTCTCTATCTGTCCGGTCAAGGCCCGCGCGAAGCCGATGGCCTCCTGCATACAGGCAAGGTGGGAGCCGAGATCGGGATCGAGGATGCCTATGGCCATGCCCGGCTGACGGGCATCAATCTGCTTGCGGTGATGCACGAGGCGCTTGGCGATCTATCGCGCGTCAAACGCATTGTGAAGCTGCTCGGCATGGTGAACGCCGTGCCGTTCTTCACGGACCACCCAAGCGTCATCAACGGCTGCTCCGATCTCTTCATCGGTGTGTTCGGCGAGCAGGTTGGACAACACGCCCGCTCCGCCGTCGGCTTCGGCTCGCTTCCCGGCAATATTACCGTCGAGATCGAGGCGATCGTCGCCTTGTACGATTGAGAGGAAAACCTAGTGGTTGCGCCAGCCCATGACCTTTTCAATGCGTTCCGCCGATGCGCGCACATGCGCGGTGTAGCGGTTGTCGGAGGAAAAAGCCTTCTGCTCCGGGAGCACGATGGAAATTGTCGCAACGCACTGGCCGTCCCGGTCGCAGATCGGCGAGGCGATGCACGCAACCGCATAGTCGGATTCGCCGGCCTGGATGGAAAGACGCGATTGGAATGCGTCACCAGCGGACGAAGCAAGCACGCCCGGGTCCATCTCGGCCCGGCCGGTCGGCGAGGACTTGGCGCACCGCTTGAAGAGCTCGATACGCTCGGCCTGCGGCAGGTGGCCGACGAGCAGGCGGCCCGACGCCGTCCAGTTCAGCGGCACCCGCGTTCCGACACGGGACGCAACCTGGAAATGGCTCGGGCCATCCGCCATGGCGAGCACCAGCATGTGGTCGCCGTCGCGACCGCAAACCTGGACCGTCTCGCCGGCCTCGCGGCAGAGGTCATGCATCTCGTGCGTGGCAACGCTCATGAAATCCAGGGAGCGGGCATAGGCGAGGCCATAGTGGTACAGACGCGATCCGAGCCAGACCGAGCCGTCTGCGTGGCGCGTCAGCATGTTCTTTTCGACAAGGTCGTCGACAATCACATAGACGGTGGAGAGCGGCGCGTTCACGGCCTTTGCAATCGCATAGCCTCCCGCCGGCGCGCCGGTTTCATACAGGTAGTCGATGATCTGCAGCGCCCGGTCGATTCCGCTTACGCGGGAGCGGCGCGCGCCCTTGGCGTCGGCGCCGTCAACCAAGGCATCAACTTCGGGGTGGGCTGCGATTGATGTCTTGCCGTCCAATGCACGTTCCTCGCGTTCGAATATGAGTCTATTACATTACTATGGCATAGCCGTCGATAGGGCAGATTACAATAAGCGCCCGTTCCCGGCCGAAATTGGAGATACGCATGTCAGATGATATTCGCACGTCGATCGGTCTTCGCCCGGTCATCAACGTCTCAGGCACGATGACCAGTCTTGGCGCATCGATTGTGGTTCCGGAGGCAATCGCCGCGATGTCGTCGATCCTGCCGCAGTTCGTCGAAATCAACGACCTGCAGCGCAAGGCAAGCGCCGTCATCAACCGGCTCACCGGTGGTGAAGCAGGCTTCGTCACGGCATCGTGCTCGGCGGGCATTTCGCTCGCGGTCGCCGGCGCCATCACCGGCAACAATCTTCTGGCGATCGAGAAGCTGCCGGAGGTTACCGCCGGCAAGGATGAAGTGCTGGTTCAGATGGGCCATGTGGTCAGCTACGGCGCGCCAGTTGACCAGGCAATCCGCCTTGCCGGTGGCAAGGTCGTGCTCGTTGGCCAGGCGACCTCGGCACATCGCTACCATATGGAGCAAGCAATCACCGAAAGAACCGCGGCGGCGGTCTACGTCGTGTCGCACCACGTCGTTGACTACGGGCTGCTGAACCTCAAGGAGTTTGTCGAGATCGCCCATGCCAGAGGGGTACCGGTAATCGTAGATGCCGCCTCGGAATATGACCTGCGCATCTTCCTGGCGCAGGGCGCCGATATTGCGATCTACTCCGGCCACAAGTTTCTGGGTGGCCCGACCTCCGGCATCGTGGCGGGGAAGAAGGAGCTCGTGCGCAGTGCCTTCCTGCAGAACATGGGCATCGGCCGCGGTATGAAGGTCGGCAAGGAAAGCATTTTTGGCGTCATGGCGGCGCTGGAGGCCTGGGAAAAACGCGACCACGCCGGCATCCGCGAACGCGAGACCAACTATCTCAATCTCTGGAAGCAGACACTCGAGGGTCGGCCGGGCGTGACGGCATTGATCGAACCAGACCCGACCAATAACCCTCTCGATCGCATGCGCGTCATCATCAGCCCCGAGGAGGCGCATATCACTGCCTGGGATCTGTCCGATGCCCTTGCACGAGGCACGCCGCCGATCATCGTACGTGACCACGAGGTCGAGCATCGATATTTCTACCTCGACCCCTGCAACCTGCATCCGGGCCAGGAAAAGATCGTTGCCGGTCGCCTTGCTGAAGAGCTCGACAAGGCGCGCGCCTCCAACGAGATCATCGCAACGCCGTTCGAGAACCGCAGCAAGCACCGTTTCGACGGTGCGCTGCGTTGGCCGGACTGATCCGTCCGCATCCTGCGCAACCAAGAGGAAATGACAATGGCAAGCTTCCAGGCTCAGGCGATCCAGAGCACAGAACCGGTTCTATCGGTTGAGAATCTGACGACATCGTTTCTGGTCGAGGGTGAATGGAAGCCTGTCGTGCGCGACGTTTCCTTCGACGTGGCGCCCGGCGAAACGGTCGCCATCGTCGGGGAATCCGGCTCTGGCAAGAGCGTCACATCGCTGTCGATCATGCGCTTGCTACAGGCGGATTCGAGCCGGATCGAGGGCAGGATCATGCTCGGCGGGCGCAACCTGCTGTCATTGCCGGAAAGCGCGATGCGGCAGGTGCGCGGCAATGAGGTTGCGATGATCTTCCAGGAGCCGATGACGAGCCTCAATCCGCTCTTTACGATCGGTGACCAGATCTCCGAAGCATTGCTTTGCCACTCGGCGATGTCGAAGGCGAAGGCGCGTGCGGAAACCATACGCCTTCTCGAAAAGGTTCGAATTCCCGCCGCAGCCTCGCGTTTCGACGAATACCCGCACCGTTTCTCCGGCGGCATGCGCCAGCGCGTGATGATTGCCATGGCGCTGGCCTCCAAACCAAGACTGTTGATCGCCGACGAGCCGACGACCGCGCTAGATGTTACCATCCAGGGCCAGATCCTCGACCTGATCAAGGTGCTGCAGGAGGAAGAGGGGACCTCGGTTCTTTTCATCACCCACGACATGGGGGTTGTCGCCGAGATCGCCGACCGTACGGTCGTCATGTATCGGGGCGAGCAGGTGGAAACCGGTGCGACGGCCGATATCTTCCACCGCGGCAGGCATCCCTATACGCGCGCGCTGCTGTCGGCGGTGCCTGTGCTGGGCTCGATGGGAGGACGCGAGCGGCCATTGCGCTTTCCCGTCGTCAATGCAGCAACCGGAGAATCCGATTTGCCTGTAGAGGCTGCAGACACCGTGGCCGCGATGGCCCGTCCGGTCCTCGAGGTCAAGGGCCTGACCAAGCGTTTCGACATTCATTCCGGGCTCCTCGGCCGGGTCAGCGGGCGCGTTCACGCCGTTGAGAATGTCTCCTTCGATCTCCGGGCTGGCGAGACGTTATCGCTGGTCGGCGAGTCCGGCTGCGGCAAATCAACGACCGGACGTGCTGTCATGCGCCTTATCGAGCCGGATGGCGGCTCTGTTCTGGTCGATGGCAAAGATGTGCTGGCGCTCGACAAACGCGGCATGCGCGAGATGCGCAAGACCGTGCAGATGATCTTCCAGGATCCGTTCGCGAGCCTCAATCCGCGCATCCGGGTCGGGGCGGCGATTGCGGAGCCCTATCTGGAGCACAAAATGGGCACCAAAAGGCAGGCGAAGGAAAAGGTCGCGGATCTGCTGACGAAGGTCGGTCTTTCGCCTGATATGGCATCGCGCTTCCCGCATGAATTCTCCGGTGGCCAGCGCCAGCGCATCTGCATCGCCCGCGCACTTGCGCTCGATCCCAAGGTCATCATCGCCGATGAGAGCGTGTCGGCGTTGGACGTGTCGATCAAGGCGCAGGTCATCAACCTGATGCTCGATTTGCAGCAGAGCCTCAACCTTGCCTTCCTTTTCATCTCCCATGACATGGCGGTCGTCGAACGCGTCAGCCATCGCGTTGCCGTCATGTATTTGGGGGAAATCGTCGAGATCGGGCCGCGCGCCGCCGTCTTCGGCAACCCGCAGCACGAATACACCCGGAAACTGATCGCGGCCGTCCCCGTCCCCGATCCCGATCGCCGGTCGACGAAACGCATGGTCGCCTACGACGAGCTCAAGAGTCCCATCCGGCCAGTCGATTACGAACTGCGGGCACAGCATTACCGCGAGGTCTCACCGCATCATTTCGTGGCGATTTGAATGCCGGGAGACCGCCCCGCTTCGGTCCGCCGATGCCGACCCGCCGCCCGATTCGCCGACGAGCAGTTCTGAAGGTGGAAGAGACCAGCCGGGAAATCGCGAAACTTCCCGGCTGCTCGGACTAGCCAAGAGGCAAAACCAGCACGTCGCGCGCCGGGACCTCGATTTTGCCGCCAGTGTAAACGTGGGCAACCGGCCAGGCGGCTTTGCTGTTTTGGAGTTCGCCAAGACCATCGGCCAGTATAACCTCCGTTGACTGTGCCTTTCTTGTCGGGTTGACGAGCCACAGGAAACTGCCGTTCTCGCCCTTGTGAACACGGGCGAAAAGCGTGCTGTTGGAGAGCGCCACATGCTTCGCGCGACCGCTCCATGCGATGAGTGCCGCGAAGAAGGCACCATTGGCCCTGCCGTCGGTGCGGGAGTAGGCGACCGAGGGGTTGGTGCCGATCAGCAGGGTGCGCCCCTTGCCGAAGCTGTTCTCGACGATGGCGAGACGGCCGTCGGTGAAGGTGCCACGGGCTGTTCCGCCGGTCAGGCGATAGGACTGCAGCAGTCCGCCGCCGTCGACCGCAAGGCCGTTCATCTCGAAATGGATCCGGTCGCCGATGTCGGGCATGAATTCGACCTCCTCCTCGCGCGCCCCGAAGACGGCGTCGAGACCCATGTTCGGCTGCACCTGGCCAACATGGCCGCGGTCGCCGAAATAGCCGGGGCAGGCTTCGGCGATCAGCGTGCCGCCTTTTTCCACCCAGATCTTCAGCCTACCCGCCTGTTCGGCGGTGAACATGATCGGATAGGGGAAGTAAAGAAAATCGTAGGCGTCGATGTCGTCGATATGCACCCAGTCCGGCTGCAGGCCGTTGTCGAGGAAGGCGCGATAGGCACCCCACATGGCGTCCGGATAGGGCTTCTCCTTGCGGTCATGGTTCAGCAGGTAGTCCCACTCCTGCGTCTCGCGCACGACGAGGATGCCGACCTCGCCGCGCACCGGCTTTGCCTCCCACAGGGTTGTCTGCGCCGGGTCGTTCGCCCATTTTGCCAACGCGCTCTGCATGTCCGAACGCGGCGTGCGCGAGCCGTCCATGCCGTAGGCGCCGAAGGCACCGAAAAGCGGGCCGTCGAGCAGAGGGCGCCAGCGCAGGTTCAGCACGCCGCGGGCGCCGCCGGCAAGCGAGGTCATGCTCCAGATGCGGATATCCTCGGGCTCGGCGACACGGCCGTCCTCCTTGTCGCGGCCGATCACCTGGGGCTGCAGCCAGAGCGGCCCGCCCTGGCGTTCGGCATGCCAGAAGGGCTTTCCGCGTGCGGCGGCGCGGTTGATGTCGACGCCGTACCAGGTCTTCCAGGGTTCGGTACCCTTGCGGGCCTGGATCCAGGTGAAGCCGTAGACTTCGACCTTGGAGGCGGCTAGCCAGTCGTCGCAACCGTTGGATGCCATGTTCGGGATCGCACCGGAGATGCCGTGGGCGGCGATGACATTCGTCGGATCGACGGCGCGGATCGTGTCGATGCGCCACTGCATCTGATCGTAGAAATTATCGCGCTTGAACTGCAGCCAGTCGATACATTCGGGGTAGGGCGCCATATGCACAGGCGGCTCGACATCCGCCCATTCGGCGTAGCTGTAGCGGTACCAGGCCTTGGCAAGCGCTTTCAGGCTGCCGTATTTCTTTTCGAGCCAGGTGCGGAAAGCCGCTTTTGAATAGGTGCTGTAATCGACATCGGCGGAATAATTGCACTCGTTCCAGACGTCGTAGCCGTAGATCGCCGGGTGGTCCTTGTAGCGGGTGGCAAGCGCCGTCAGGAATTTACAGGCCGCCTCCTTCACTTCCGGGCAATTGAGTGTGAGTGCGCCGGCACCCCCGCCATTGTTGGAAAAGCCGCCGGTTGCCGCTGAGACCCCCATATAGGAGCCGAGTTTGGTGCCGTCGGCATTGACCTGCAGGGCATCGGCATATTTGCGCACTGCCCAGTCCGGCACGGCGTGGATCAACTCGGCGATGATGGTTTTGATGCCGTTTTTGGCGGCGAGGTCCATCTGGCGGTCGTACTCCTCCCAGTCGTAAACGCCGGGCGCGGTCTCGATGGCGCTCCACATGAACCAGTGGCGGAAGATGTTGAGACCGTCTTCGCCGGCCGTTGCGTAGTCCTTCTCCCAGTCCTCCCGCGGCGGGTTCGACTTGCGGAAATAGACGGCGCCAAAGGGAAACTGGATTTCTTTGTTGAGCATGGTCTTGTCCTTTTTCGATCGCGTTCGGACATGGCTGCGCCGCCCGAAGCCCGGCTTCGGTCAAGGCAGTCGACGATGATGTCCGGTATTGCCTATGAACAGTTTTCTAGCGCGACCCTCCGGCAAGAAGGTCCAGCGTTCGGATGAGGGCGGAATGGTCGCGTTCGCCGTCGCCGTTGGCGATCGCGGCGTTCATCAGCTGCTGGGTCGCAGCCGTATTCGGAAGCGCGAGGTCGAGCGCGCGTGCGGCATCGACAGCCAGCGTCATGTCCTTGCGGTGCAGGCGGATCCGGAAGCCGGGCTCGAAGGTCCCCTTTACCATGCGCTCGCCATGCACTTCGAGGATGCGGGAAGCGGCGAAACCGCCCATTAGCGCGGAGCGCACCTTGGCCGGATCGGCGCCGGCCCTTTTCGCAAAGAGCAGGGCCTCGGCGACCGCCTCGATTGTCAGCCCGACGATGATCTGATTGGCGACCTTGGCCGTCTGGCCGTCGCCGACGCTGCCGACCAGCGTGATGTTCTTTCCCATCGTCTCGAAGAGCGGTCTTGCGCGTTCGAAGGCCTTATCGGTGCCGCCGACCATGATCGTCAGTGAAGCCGCCTTGGCGCCGACCTCGCCGCCGGAGACCGGGGCATCGAGATAGGCGCAGCCGAGCGCTTCGATGCGGCGGGCGAAGCCCTTGGTGGCGACAGGCGCGATCGAGCTCATATCGATGACGAGCTTGCCGGCAGACAGGCCCGAGGCGACGCCGTCCGCGCCGAAAAGCACCGCCTCGACATCTGGCGTATCCGGCAGCATCAGGATGACGATGTCGGAGGCTTCCGCCACCGCCTTTGCGGATGAAGCCGCCCTGCCGCCTTTGGTGACGAGATGCTGAGAGCTCTCTTTCACCCGGCTCAGATGCAGCGTGTGGCCCGCATCGATCAGGTGTTCCGCCATCGGGCGGCCCATGACGCCCAGTCCGATAAATCCGATGTTCATGCTGTTCTCGCTCACTTCAGATATGGTTTCATCCAGTTCAGGCCTTCGCTGGTGCCGGCCTTCGGCTTGTATTCGCAGCCGACCCAGCCGTCGTAGCCGAGGCGGTTGAGTTCGGAGAGGATGAAGCCGTAGTTGATCTCGCCGGTTCCAGGTTCGTTGCGGCCGGGATTATCGGCGATCTGCACATGGGCGATCCTGTCCTTGAGCCGCGTGAAGGTGGGGATCAGGTCGCCCTGCATGACCTGCATGTGGTAGAAATCGTACTGGATGTAGAGATTGCCGGAGTTGACCTTGTCGAGGATGCGCTCGGCATGGGCGGTCGTCGACAGGAAGAAACCGGGAATGTCGCGCAGGTTGATCGGTTCGATCAGCAGCTTCACACCCGCATCGGCTGCGCGTTCGGCGGCATATTTGAGGTTTTCGACCAGCACCCTGTCCAGCACTTCAAGATCGCTTCCATTGGGCGCGAGCCCAGATATGACGTTGATCTGCGGGCAATCGAGCGCCCTTGCGTAGTCCAGCGCCAATGTGACGCCATTGCGGAATTCGTCGATGCGATCGGGCAGGCAGGCGATGCCGCGCTCACCGCCTGCCCAGTCTCCGGAGGGCACGTTGAAGAGCGCCTGCTGCAAGCCGCTTGCCTTCAGCGCTTCCACGACCTTCTCCTTCGGCTCGGCGTAGGGGCCGAGATATTCGAGCGCAGCGAATCCATCTCTGGCTGCAGCAGCAAAGCGGTCGAGGAAGGGAAGCTCCTGGTACAGGAACGAGAGATTGGCGGAGAATTTGGGCACTGGAGCGTCCTTATGCATTGGCAGGCGCGACGAAACGATGCCGGTGCAGCATGCGCTTGTCGCGTGGGTCGGGATTGGGAACGGCTGAGATGAGGCTCTTGGTGTAGGCTTCTCGCGGCGCGGTGCAGATCTGCTCGGCCTCACCGAGTTCGACGATCTTGCCGCGATGCATCACCGCGACACGGTCGCAGAAGTAGCGCACCACGGAGATGTCGTGCGAGATGAAGATAAAGCTGAGGTTCAGTCGCTGGCGGAGGTCGAGCAGCAGGTCGAGAATCTGGCTGCGGATGGAGACATCGAGCGCTGACGTGGCTTCGTCGGCGATGATGATGCGCGGATCAAGCGCAAGCGCACGGGCGATGCCGATGCGCTGCCGCTGGCCACCGGAGAAGGCGTGCGGATATCGCTCCATGCCCATCGGGTCGAGGCCGACCAGCCGCATGAGTTCGGCAACACGGCCCTCCATAGCCTTGCCCTTGGCCAGCCCGTTGACGATGAGCGGGTCGCCGATGATCTCCTTGACCGTCATGCGCGGATTGAGCGAGGCGAAAGGATCCTGGAAAACGAGCCGTACCTCGCGGTGAAAGCCGCGCAGCTCCTTGCTTGTGAGCTTGGTAACCTCGGTCTCGCCTCCGTCCCTGCCGTGGTAGGTGACGCTGCCGTTGGTCGGTTCGACGGTGCGCAGGATGAGCCGTCCGAGCGTTGTCTTGCCGGAGCCGCTTTCGCCGACGATACCAAGGTTCTCGCCCGGATAGAGATCGAAGTTGGCGTCGTCGACGGCGCGCAGGGTATTGGTGCTTCCGTGCCAGCCGAAGGTCTTGCCGAGATTGCGGACCGACAGGATCGGTCGCGGCGCCTCGGACGACAGCGCGACGGCGGGCAACCTGCCTTCGACATGATGGGTGAGCTTGACCGTCGAGGCCAGCAGCTGGCGCGTATAGGGGTGCTCCGGCGCATGGTAGATCTTGTCGACGGGGCCTCGCTCAACGATCTTTCCGAAGCGCATGACCGCGACCTCGTCAGCCACTTCCGCCACCACGCCCATGTCATGGGTGATGAGCAGCATTGCCATGCCGCGCTCCACCTGTAGGCGCTTGATGAGGTCGAGGATTTCGGCCTGGGTGGTGACGTCGAGCGCCGTGGTCGGCTCGTCGGCGATCAGGATATCCGGATTGCCGGCCAGCGCCATGGCGATCATGGCGCGCTGACGCATGCCACCGGAAAATTCGAAGGTATGGCGGTCCACCATCTTGTCGGGATTGGGGATTTCGACCTGGCGCAACAGTTCGACCGTCAGGTCGCGGGCAGCCTTCTTGTCGAGATTGCTGTGCAGGCGCACCGCTTCGACGATCTGCGAGCCGATGGTATGGACGGGCGACAGCGAGCTCATCGGCTCCTGGAAGATCAGGCCGATGCGCCGTCCGCGGATCGCCCGCATGGCGCTGCTGCCAGGCGTCAATGTCGCGACGTCGGTGATGTCGCTGCCGTTGCGCAGCAGGATCCGGCCGCCGACGATGCGGCCTGGACTGTCGACGATCTGCAGCAGCGAGCGAGCGGTAACGCTCTTGCCGGAACCGCTTTCGCCGACGAGGCAAAGCGTCTGGCCGCGCCTGAGCTGGAAGTTGACGTTCTCGACCGCGTGCAGGATATGAGTACGCAGCCGGAAGTCGATCGAGAGGTCCTCGACGGAAAGAACGACGT
This sequence comes from Rhizobium sp. Root1220, assembly GCF_001426265.1. GTDB lineage: Bacteria > Pseudomonadota > Alphaproteobacteria > Rhizobiales > Rhizobiaceae > Rhizobium. The sequence continues at coordinate 22,883 of NZ_LMDG01000035.1, read as the reverse complement.
CGTCGGGAAGGTCGGGCATGGCTTCCTCCTCAATTGTCATAGGGGTCGGCAGCGTCACGGAGGCCGTCGCCGAAGAAATTGAAGGAAAGCACGGCAACGACCACCGCGAGCGACGGCCAGATCAGCAGCCACGGCGCGGTCGCGACGGTGCGGATGTTCTGGGCGTCCTGCAGCAGTACGCCCCAACTCACCACCGGCGGCTTGAGGCCGATGCCAAGGAAGGAGAGCGACGTTTCCGCGACGATCATCGTCGGCACCGCGAGCGTGACGACGGCCAGGATGTGGCTCGTCAGCGACGGCAAGATATGACGGAATATCAGTCGCGCCTCACTCGATCCGTCGAGCCTTGCGGCGGTGACGAAATCGTCGCTGCGCAGCGCCAGGAATCGCCCTCGCACTTCGCGGGCAAGACTGGTCCAGCCGAGCAGCGAGACGATGATGGTGATCACGAAATAGACGTTGAGCGGAGACCATGTCAGCGGGATAGCCGCTGCTAACCCGAGCCAGAGCGGAATTGTCGGCATGGCGCTCACCACCTCGATGACACGTTGGATGATGGTATCGACCCAGCCGCCGTAAAAGCCGGAAATCGAACCGAGCATGACACCCAGGATCAGCGACATGGCGACGCCGACGAGCCCGATCGACATGGAGACGCGGGTGCCGTAAATCAACCGCGTAAGGACGTCACGACCGAGGCGGTCTGCACCGAGCAAATACATCGGATCGTTCGGATTGACCGGGCCGATGAAATGTCGGTTCATCGGGATCAGGCCCCAGAGGCTGTAGGCCGGGCCTTTGACAAAGAATCCGATCGGCACGACCTTGGTATCGTCGACGACGAAGGTGCGCCTGAGCGCCACCTTGTCGATCTCGACCTTGTAGCCCTTCACATGAAAATTGAATTCGGAGCTGCCGTCGGGCTTGGTTACAAAGAAGCTGATGCCCTGTGGCGGCGCATAGGTGTATTGCGGCCTCGAGGTGGACGGCAGGCTGGGTGCCAAGAATTCGGCGAAGAGGCCGACCAAATAGAGCAAGAGGATGATCCCGCCGGCGACTATGGCCACTTTCTGGCGTATCAGCTTGCCCGCAACCAGCCGCCAGGGGCCGACCGCGGCGGTCGAGACCGCCTTGCCTTGCTTCAACGGGCTGATCGACGGGCCTTCGGCGACGACAAGGACCGGACCGGTGTGGGTTCCGAATGTTTCGTGCGTACTCATCGGGCTCTCCTCAGTTGAACCGGATGCGCGGATCGAGCAGCGCAAGCAGCACGTCCGACAGCAGCATGCCGACGAGGGTCAGCGCGGAGAGCAGCAGAATGAAGCTGCCGGCGAGGTACATGTCCTGCGAGACCAGCGCCCGGAAAAGCAGCGGGCCGGCCGTCGGCAGGTTCAGCACGATGGCTGTGATCGTCACGCCCGAAACCAGATGCGGCAATACCCAGCCTATCGCCGAAACGAAAGGGTTCAGGGCAATGCGAACAGGATACTTGAGGATGACCTTGTATTCTGGCAGGCCCTTTGCGCGGGCGGTGACGACATAGGGCTTGTGCAGTTCGTCCGTAAGGTTGGCGCGCAGGATGCGGATCATCGCTGCCGTTCCCGAGGCACCGATGATGATGATCGGAATCCAGATATGGGCAAGAAAATCGCCCATCTTGGCGAAGCTCCAGGGCGCGTCCGCATATTCCGGCGAGACAAGGCCGCCGACGCTGAGGCCAAGATATTTGTAGGCAATGTACATCAGCGTCAGCGCCAGGATGAAGTTGGGCACGGCAAGGCCGATGAAGCCGAAGAAGGTGAACACGTGGTCGCCGATGGAATGGCGGCGTACCGCCGAGTAGATGCCGATCGGCAACGCGACGATCCAGACGAAGATCAGGCTCAGCAGCGAGATCACCAGTGTCGAGCCCATGCGCGCCCAGATGAGGCCCGATACGGGCTGGTTCCATTCGAAGGACCAGCCGAAGTCGCCGCGGCTGACGATCCCCCACATCCATTTCAAATATTGGACATAGAAGGGATCATCGAAGCCGTAGATATGCTTCAGCCGTTCGATCTGCGCCGGATCGACGGCTTGCCCGCTGTCGCTCATCGTTGCGATCATCGACGTAAGATAATCACCCGGCGGCAGCTGGATGATCAGAAAAGAGATCAACGACATGCCGAACAGGGTCGGTATCATGTAGAGCATGCGCTTGAAGATATAGCCAAGCATCGGAATGTTTCTCCTCCCGTTGAGAGCGCCTGACAGCCGCCTTCTTCGGATATCCATCCGCCTCCGGCCCGTTGGGGCCAGAAGCGCTCCTCCTTGCAGCACACCTCATTTCCAGGTGAGGTGCAGCACCTCCAGCCGCTCGATGCCCGGCACCTCCACCTGTGCACGGCCATCCCTGATGCTGACGTTCGCGGCGCGGTCGGCGACGACGAGCCAGGCCCGCGCCACCGACTTGCCGGAGGGAATTTCCACGGAAACGGACTGCGCCGCCAGTGGGTAATTTTCGCGTATCGGACCCTTCATCATCATCGGATTGGTGAGATTGAAGAGGCTGAGCGCAATGCCGTCGGCATTCTCCCGCAGCGACAGGTCGACGACTCCCGGCCCGTTGACGGTGATGCGTGGCGTCTTGCCTAGCGCCCAATGGACGGCATTGGCAATCAGGCGGGCGTGGTCGACGGCAAAGACTTCCCAGAAGATCTCGCCGATATTCCAGGGAATATAGACAGTGCGGCCGCCCTTTCCGGTCTCTCGGGCGATGACGGCAGCACCTTCCGGCGCCTTGCGCGGATAAACCTCCTCCATCGGCAGGTCCGGGAAGTCGGGCACGTAGAGGAAGGGCGTCTCGGCGCCGTTCACCGGTTCGACGTGGAGCAGCCGCGTACCGCCCATGATGCGTTCGGCGCCTTCATAGCCCTCGTTGAGGGGATGATCGCCGGAAAGCGCCACGTAGGCGTTCTTGACGATGCCGCGCGGGCCTGAAACGAATTTGGCGCCGAGCACGTCGGACAGGCCGAATTCCGGGCGTTGTTTGCCAAGCTCGTCGCGCAACGACGTTTCGTAGGATGCAATCACGCTGCCGCCGCGCTCCACGTAGGCACGGATCGCCGCGTTCTGTTCATCCGACAGGCAGGAGGTGTTGGCAAGGATGATGAGCCTGAAGCGATCGAGATTTTCCTCCGTCAGAACCTGGTCCGAAAGAAGCTCGAAGGGAAGGCGGGCCTCGACAAGCGCGTGGTAAAAGCCAAGGTCGTGCTTCTCGGCGTTGGGTCGCTCCTCGGGTGCCCAGTGGCGCAGCGTCGTGGACGGGTCGATGACAGCGATTTCGGCGGTCGGCTTCATGCTCTCGATGACCGGCTCGACGGCTGCCTGCAGGGCGAAGGCGTCGGCCACCGGCTCCACCCAGCGCTCGTCTGGCACCACTCCGTTGAACTTGGTGAACCAGGCGTACAGGCCATGAGCCGTGCCATCGTTGATCCAGAGCTGCATCTCCTCGCCCGAGGTGACGGCATCTTTCCAGCGATATTCTTCTTCCGGACCGATCGAGGTGATGAGAACGACGGGGCGGTCCGGGAAAGTCGCGCGGATGCGCTTGCCGTTGCGCCCTGCCGACCAGCCGAGTTCCAGACCCTTTCGGCCCTGGTGGTCGACGACGAGGAACGGGCAGTGCTTGGCGATGACGGAAAGGTCGAATTCCATCAGCGAGGCGCCGCCCATGTTGGGGATAAAGCTTGCATGCGGGCGGATCGCCTTCACCGCGTCGTCCCATTGGGCGATCATGTCGGTGAGCACCCGGCGGCGCCACTGCACCCAGGCCTGCCATGCCGGATCCTCGGCGTCGGGCTTCGTCGGTAGGGCGTGGCCGAACATATCCTTGAAGCGGCGAGCACTGTCCTCGCTGTAGTCGACGCCGTGGCCTTGCCAGCGATTGGCGAAAACCGCATCGATGTCGTATTTGCGTACGATCTCTTTCACCACCTCCGGCATGAAGACCGTGTTGTAATCGCCGTAAGCGTTGGTAACCCAGACGTCGGGATAGGCCCAGTGGCGGCGCGGCGTGCCGTCGGCATTGATCATCACCCATTCAGGGTGGGCCTTGGCCGCATCGTCATGGATGGCATGCGGGTCGACGCGGGCCATCACATGCATGTCGAGCTTGCGGGCAGCATCAACCAGCGCGCCGAAAATATCCTTGTCGCCGAGATATTTGCTGACGTAGTGAAACGGCACCTCGCTCGGGTAAAAAGCGATGTAACCGCCGGCGCTGAGGCAGACCGCGTTGGACTTCGTGCGCTTGAAGACATCGACCCAGAAGGCCGGGTCGTATTTCTCCGGATCATCCTCGACGAAGGTCAGCTGGGTCCAGCGGGTCGCGGTCTTGAACCAGTCCGGCGTTCTCAGCGTTCCGGTGTTCTGTTTTCTGGCATCGAGCATCGCTTCATCCGATCGTTGGCAAAAAAGGCAAAGAGGGATCAGCCGCCGGCCATGCCGGCCGGCGTCTGACGCTTATCTGATCCTGAAAGGCCGTCAGGCCTTGTAGAACTGCTCCGGCATGGTGGGAGCAGGCGTCGGCCAGCCAAAGGAATTCGGCATGGTCCGCGTGATGTTTTTCATGTTGTTCTTGACGACACCGTAGCCGTCGGGCGGCAACGAAATGCCGAAGACATAGAAGCTGTCGGCGGCACCCTGCAGGATCTGCTTCATGACCTCCTGCTGGGCGGCCGGGTCCGATGTCGCCTTCAGCTTGTCGTAGAGCTCGAGCTGCTTCTTCGTTTCTTCCGGCGGCTCTTCCGCATTCTCGTTGTTGCGGTCGAGATACCAGAGCTGCCAGGCCGGGGCATACATCGCGTTCGAATCCGTCGGCACATAGTAGCGTGGGTCGAGCATGGCAGCGATGCCGCCGTTCGCACCGAACTGGTGCGCCGTAGCATCGAAATCACGGCCCTGTCGGACGCGGGTTTCCCAAAGCGACCGGTCCATCGTGCGCATCTGCGCATCGATCCCGACCGTCTGGAACATCGGGATGACCAGCTGGAACAGATCGAGAAAGACTGCACGTGCCTGGTCGATCTCGAAGATCACCGTCACTCGCCGCCCCTCGTCGTCGAGGCGGAAGTTCTGGTCGTCACGCTTCGGTATGATCTGGTCGAGCATGGCATTCGCCTTTTCGACATCATAGGTCGTGAACTGCGTGGCGAGCTGCTCGTTGTAGAGCGGATCTTCCGGCTTGATGGAAGGTTGGGCCGGGGCTCCCTGGCCGACGAGCACGGCATCGATCAGCGCCTGGCGATCGAGCGCCGTCGAGAGAGCCGCACGGAAATCCTTGTTCCGGAAAAGCTTACGCTTGGTCTGGTCGTTGTGGTTCAGGTTGAAGATGAAGTTCATCACGTTGGCCTCTGTCGAGGTCAGCGTGTAGAAATCGTAGCCGCCTTGCTGGCGCGCATCATAGAGCACCGACTTGTTGTTCGGCGTGGCGATATACTGGTCCATCAGGTCGATCTCGCCCTGCATGGCTTTGAGCAGCAACACCTGCGGATCGGAGACCATCTGGTAGACGATCCGGTCCATGTAGGGCAACTGGTTGCCCTCGGTATCGACCTTCCAGTAAAAGGGATTGCGTTCGGCTAGTACGCGTTCGGTATTCTCGCCGGGCGCGACCGTGAACATCCAGGCGTTGAGACAGGGCTTCTTCGAGGAATTGAGGAAGAAGGCATTGTCGTCCTGGAAACCAGAGGCAGATTGGAAGGCAGCAATCCAGCTTTCGAAGCCGCGTTGCTTGGCCAGTTCGTCGGCCTTCGGATTGTAGTCGATGTGGAACTGTTCGAGGTAGTGTTTCGGGCAACGCGTCGTATGGTCGTTATTGGCCCAGGCTACCTGCAACGGGAACATACCGTTAGGTTTCGCGAAGATTACCTTGAAGGTCTGCTCGTCGACGACTTCGAGTTTCGCCGGGTTACCGGCCGTCTTCCAGTGACCCTGGCTGGTGACCGCGACGCGTTTGTCTGTAAGAACGGTATCGTACCAGAATTTCACGTCGGCCGTCGTATAGGGCTGGCCGTCCGACCACTTCATGCCCGTGCGCAGGCGGATCGTATAGACGGTGGAATCGGCGTTGCCGTCAAAAGCCTCGGCGACATTGAGCGTCACGCCGGACCAATCCGGGGTGTAGCGGAGCAGCGGCTCGTAAGCCTGATAGCGGAACAGCATCGATAGCGATCCGCCGCCGACCAGCGCCATATTCCAGTCCCCGCCGTACTTTCCGACGCTTTCGACTGGTTTGATGACGAGGGGGTTTGCGGGCAACCGGTTCTTGAGTGCAGGCAGCGCGCCGCTCGAAACCTTTTCCTTCAGTACATCCGCCTCTTTGTAATCGGCGGCAAATGCCGGCAATGCCGGTAAAATCAGAACGGCCGAGGTCCCGGCCAGAAACGCACGACGTTTCAGCTTGATCATGGATATCTCCTCCAAAGATCCGCGCCCTTTTGTTATTGTTCTGCTCCCGGGCTTGGATGAGGAAAGATTACACTTGGATACTGTTAGGTAAAGCGTTATGTTTCGTTATTGTGTGAATTTGCATTCTTGCCTGGAGCAGTGTAGCGAAGCAGCGATCGAAAGATAACGCAGAGGTGCGATGTGGGAACTAGGGGACGGGTGACGTTGCAGACGATCGCGCGGGAGGTGGGTCTCTCGAAATACGCCGTCTCGCGTTCGCTTGCCGGCAAGAGTGGGGTCAGTGAGGAGACGCGCGAACGCATTCGTGAAATGGCCGAGCGTCTCGGCTATATCAAGCCTGCCGCCCAGTCGGGTTCCAATGACATCGCCGTGGCCTTCCACGATCTCGACCCGGTCAACAGCGAACTCTACATGCAGATCCAGAACGGCGTACAAGGCGAGGCGCACAGGCTGGGCATGGGGTTGCGCGTGCATTGGACCCATAGCGCCCGACAGCTGGAAGATCTGGCGCGGGCTTGCGCCGGGCTGCTGCTCGTCGGCCCACATGACCGCGAGGCCATCGCCGCCGCCACCGCCACCGGCATTCCGATCGTGCGGTTCGGCTGGGTGGATCCTTTGGAACAGGCCGACCAGGTGTCGGGCACCGACCACGAGGCGGGCCAGGCTGTCATCCAGTATCTGGTCGAACTCGGTCACCGCTCCATCGCCTATGTCTATGGTGTGCCCGGATACCGCGGCCGCCGCGAGCGCTTCTATGGCGCCCGCGAGATCGCCGAGGCGCATCCCGATGTCACGCTGCACGTCATGCAATTCGACGAGCAGGGCGGTTTCGGCGACGCCTATCGGGCGCTCAAGGAAAAGGGCGTGAAGCCGACCGCCTTCTTCTGCGCGCACGACGGTCTTGCCCTGACGGTTGTTTCCGAATTGCTGGGTCAGGGCTATCGCATCCCCGACGACGTCTCGGTCGTCGGCTTCGGCGATTTTTCCCCCGCCACCCAGATTTCGCCGTCGCTGACCACCGTGCGCATGGAAGGCCAGGAATGCGGCGCTGTCGGCCTGCGCCTCCTGCTCGAGCGCATTGAGCGGCCGCGACTGCCAAGCGATCCTGCTCGCCGCATAAACGTTGCTTCCAGGATTATCGAGCGCCGTTCCTCCGGCCCTTGCAGGGGCAGAGTGCGGGTCGCCGACATCGATAATCCCGCCGACAAGGGCGTCGGTCAGGCTGTTGGCGGCGGATAGGGCTCGTCGGGCAATGCGCGCGCGGAGATGCTATCCTGCGGCTTAAACACCGCGGACGGCGACACGGTTTGCAGAAGTACCGCCACCGCCAAGAGGTGATCTGCGGCACGGAAATTGCAAGTCTCCCTCATTATTGAGTATGAGAAGAGGCATTCGTCGCGAAATGGCACAGATTCATGAGTTTAAGCCCGTAGGGTTGGCACGCAAAGGACGAAGCCGTTATCTCGTCATTAATTCTACGTTCGACGCGGCACGTGCTCTCCTGCACGACTGGCCGTTCGATGACGGTGAGGCATACTTCGATGCGGTGAAAGCATGCCTCGATACGATCACCGCTGGACTTCCGGCGGTTGAAGCGCGCAAAGCGTTTGTGCTGGCGGCCCTCGAAGCGGGTCTTGTCATCATGGAGACCGCCCCAGATCTCGATAGCTAGCCGGTAAGCGGGTTTCGGGAAGCTCGTAGATCGCGATGATCGGTGTTCTGAACTCTGGCATGGGAACATGGAGAACCGTCATGCCAGCAAAGTCCAAAGCCCAGCAACAGGCCGCAGGTGCCGCGTTGTCGGCCAAGCGCGGTAAAGCGCCGAGATCGAAACTCAAGGGCGCTTCCAAGCAAATGGTCGAATCCATGAGCGAAAAGGAGCTCGAGGATTTCGCTTCGACAGAGCGAAAAGGCAAGCCCCGGTACGTGTCTCATTGATGCGAGCCAACCGATATGCATGGCCTGACACCGCCGGCCATACATTCGTATTAAGTGGTCCCCGCGATCGATCCGACAAGCTCAAGGGGCGTCGTGCACTGTCGGTCAGCTGCCCTCCTTCGGCAACGTGCTGACGCCCAATGTATTCAACCGGCGCCACTTGACGGCACAGTGAAACATCCGTCCATCCGAAAGTAACAATTCGAATTCAGATGGGACGGCCAAAGCGCCATCGAGCGAGAGACGTGCACCGCCGGTAGACAGGTCTTTCACCGTGCAATCAAAAACGCTGGCGCCGCCGTTAAGGAGTATCTTACCCCCGATAAAAGTCCGCCTGCGCGGAGTTTGCCTTGCTTCCATTTCAGTCCAACTGGCAGCGGATGGATGCGCCAGTTCCTCTATTGATGCACGTCTCGCCGAAGCACTCACTCCATAGGACGAATGACCAAGCGATTTCAATGCACTGATGTTGTCGACCAAAAGGAAGGTGGTCCCTGATGATCGGGCTACGTCGAAGTTCGCAAAGCAATATCTGGGACCTCGCTTCACGGCCGCCATCCAGTCACACCGTACTTATCGTCGGAAGGTGCGAAATGACTTCGTGTCGCTCTCCATTGGAAAAAATCTCGATCCGTTCTTTCCAAAACGCACGTGCTTCGTCTGCTCAAGCGCGAGCGTCGGCACTGGAGGTGGCGGGTTTGCCATTGCACTTTCCCTTTCGGTTCACTGTGTTTGTAAACGACATGGCAGAAGGGTTGTTCCCGTCTGCGTTCGACGACTGTGAGCGCCGAACATGAACGACAGGGGGGAACGCGCGCAGCGCCGTTGCGGTCTGCGCTGCGGCGAGGCGCATAACATCGGTTGAATCAAGCGGGACGAAATCATTCTGGAAAAAGGCCCGCCTTGGGGATGGGTGAGAGGCGGGCCTTCAACAGGAGCGCCCCGATTGGCCTCGAGGCCGCGTGAGTGTAGGCAATCGCGCACCGATGGCACGATCTCCTTTCGAGCAACGACCTACCTCATTTGGTGCCTGAAGCCGCGCATGCCCTAACCGATTTACGGTTCCCTGAGCATGATCAGAAAGTGGCTTTCATCCACGCGGGTCACGAGATCGCCGTCATGGGTCAAATGATGGGCGTTTCTCGCAGGGTCGTCGCCGCGAAGCTGCCTCTCATCTGCCTGAATTTGCTCCAGTGCGGCGTAGAGCCTGCTCGCACGTCCCTTGCGATGATCGAAGCGCTTTGGTTCCAAGGGCTGCACCATCAAATCAACTCTCCGTGATCGGATGATTTTCGCCGCCCGCCCGCCAACTTCAAGACCTCCAATATGAGTAACGTTCACGAAGCAGATCGCTCATCTCGGACTGGCTTGTGATCCGGTCGCAACGCCTTTGCGGCACGGCCCGGATCACCGTTGCAGGTCAGTTCACGCGCCCTTGTCCATGACGCGGCCGTTTGCATCGCTTCGCGCAAGCCGACACAAAAGCATGCGTGGTTGCAAGGCAAATCCAGGCAATCAGCCGGTCTTCGACTGGGATGCCCGGCGTTCCTCGCGAGCGGCCTGCAATCGCTCTGTCTTCTTCCTCCGGGCCAACGTTTCCGCATTGATCATTTTCGCCGCGGTCCGGTCGGTTTCCTCAAAGCGCTGTTGGCGTTGAGCGGTGCTGGATCGTTCCGGTTTCCGTGTCATTTGGACCTCATGTGAATAGCTGCGGCATTGGGCTCCACCTGCCTGCAGGATAATCGGACGAGGATGGAATCGCATTTAACTAAATTAACCGGCCGTCCTTCTCTAACGTTGACCGCGTTTTACCCTGGCGCACGAACCGCCTTCGGATGCATCGGAACGCGGCGGAAAGACGCTATCCCAAAGTGCCTGCAAGCCGTTCCGGCCATCTTTCACGTTGAGAAGCCTCGGCGATGAAATCGATAAACACCCGGGTTTTCGCCGGTAGCAAAGCTCGGTTCGTGTAGTAAATCGAAATTGGACCGGCGTCCGCGTACCACGCGGGTAGCAGCCGGATAAGCTCGCCGTTTTCGAGATACAGCAGGGCATCGGGCTTGGCGATCATTGCTACGCCGAGCCCGAGAATTGCTGCGCGTCGCATAGCGGCCGGGTCGTTCACGACGATCCTTTCCGTCAACAGCGCCGGCTGCTCTTCGCCTGAGACGCTTTGCATCTGCCATTGTCGAATTCGACCGGTGCGCATCGAGCGCATAACGATCCCGTCCAGTTCGACCAGTCCCGATGGATCGTTAGGCGGAACACGGTCCTGCATGTACTCCGGAGAGGCAACCGCAATGATGTGAGCCGGTGCGAGTGTCTTTGAGATGATGCCCGGCGTCAGGTCGAGGCCGCCACCGATTGCAGCGTCGTATCCCTCGGCGATCAGGTCCACCTGCCGGTTCTCGAACATCCATTCCGGTCTGATTCGCGGGTATTTTCGCATGAATTCGGGAAGCGTCGGGAGGATGTACTCAACTCCGAACGTGGGGCTCATGCTCAACCTCAACACACCTGCGGGTTCGCTCTGCGCGTTGGATGCCTCGGCAATCGCTCCCTGAAGACTCTCCAGTTGATCACGAATGGAATGAAGAAAGCGCTCGCCGGCCTCCGTAAGCGCAAGACTGCGGGTACTTCGCTGGAAGAGTCGAAGCTTGAGGTTCGATTCGAGGGTGGCGACGTTCCTGCTGACCGCCGCTGGCGTCATTCCAAGCCTGCGGGCGGCCGACGAGAAGCTGCCGAGCTCCGCACTACGAACGAACGATTCCAGATTTGTCAGTGTTTCCACGGCACGGTCTTTTCAAGAATTGTTTGAAATTAATAACAGGAATTTCTGTCTAATAATAGCGGAATAGAAAGACGATATTCACTCCACCGAAACCAAACATGGAGTTATCGCAATGACTGACACTTCCTTGAAACTCTTCGGAAAGACCGCTCTCGTCACCGGCGGTTCGCGTTCGATAGGTGCGGCAATCGCAAAGCGCCTCGCCGCCGATGGTGCGGCGCTTGCCATAACCTACAGCGCGTCTGCCGGAAAGGCCGCCGCAGTCGTGAAGGAAATCGAAGACGCCGGGGGTCGTGCCATCGCCATCCATGCCGACTCCGGTAACCCAGACTCTGTCCGGGCCGCGATCGCCAAGACCGAAGAGACATTCGGTTCCCTCGACATTCTCGTCAACAATGCCGGCATCGCGCTCGGCGGTCCGATCGAGGAAATCAAGTTCGAAGACTATGAGCGTATGATCGCCGTCAACGTGACAGGTGTCTTCGTCGGAACACAGGAAGCCGCGCGTCGCATGAAACCAGGCGGCCGCATCATCCATATCGGCTCCTCCATGGTCCGCTATGCGGCGTTTCCGACGGCCTCGCTCTATACGCTGACGAAGGGCGCGGTGGCCGGCTTCAATCGTAGCCTGGTGCGAGATCTCGGCCCGAAGGGCATCACGGTAAACACCGTGCATCCCGGTCCGACCGATACCGACATGAACCCCGACGGTGGCCCGGTTTCGAAAATCGTCGGTCCCGGCATGGCGATAGGCCGCTACGGCAAGGACTACGAGATCGCCAGCGTCGTGGCCTATCTCGCCAGCCCGGAAGCCGCCTTCGTCACGGGCGCCGACATCGTTGCCGATGGCGGCTTCACCGCCTGACCATCAATCGAACCCGGAGGGACCAATGTCCATCGGAATCATCAGAGGCGGCGAGATCGGCTCGGCCTTCGCCCGCGCGCTTGCTCGCAACGGTATCTCAGCAACGATCTCCAACAGCCGGAGTCCCGACACGCTTCAGGACTTCGCCCGCGAACTCACACCCTACATTACGGCAGGGACGGTCAGGGAAGCAGCGCGTGCCGATCTCGTTCTGGTCGCTGTGCCGTGGTCGAAACTGGCCCAGGCGTTGGCGATGCTTCCCGATTGGGCTGGCCGCATCGTGATCGACGCCAACAACCCGATCGAGCGTCCGCTCTTCAAACCGGTCGAACTTCACGGCCGCCTGTCGACGGAAATTTTCGCGGGGATGGTACGAGGCGCCCGTGTCGTGAAGGCGTTCAATCATCTTCCTCCGCATCTGATCTCCGGCGATCCGCGTGCCGAGGGTGGAAGCCGCGTCCTCTTCTAATCGGGAGACGATGCGCGGTCGAAGGCCGAAGTGGGCGCGCTGATCGTCAAACTCGGCTTTTGCGGCGTCGATCTTGGCCCGATCTCGATAGGTGGGAAACTTGTCCAGTTTCCAGGTGGCCCTCTACCCGCACTCAACCTGGTAAAATTCGGGTGAAAAACACGGCCGGAAGCTTGGCTTCCGGCCGTATTGTCTCCAAGGCATTTTAAATGCACCTGCCGTTCGGCAGGCCGGACTTTCAAATTCCCTTCACGATCCATATCTAGGTATGGCCCTGAAGTGGATATGATCATGACCAAACCCTGGACAACAAACCGCGGACCTGTGACGGCAAACGAAGCAGATCTCGCTAAGGCGCAGGCGATCAATGCAATGCTGCAGCGCGCGATCGAGATTCTGCCGGCAAAAGTCGGTGATCCGATCAAACCGTTCGCGCTCGGCCTCTGGAATGAGATCCGCCCTCTCCTGAATCCCGATACCGGCGTCACGGCCCTTCGGCGTGCGACTGGCGCCTACCTGCATTCGAAGCGATACCACTTCGCGATCGCCCAACCCGGCGCCATGCGCTATGACCTGCAAGGCAATCCGGCCGAACCGGTGTCCGAGGTCGACAGGCTGGCGGCACAAGAGCGATACCAAAGTTTGAAGCGCACCAGCGCATCGCCTGCAGAAAGCGTATCGCACTCCGCGCCTGTGCTCAGCAGGACAGAGCAAATACGAGCTGCGTTGCTAACGCGACGCAAGGGAAGCGACGCCTCTCCGCAGTGATCCCGGATGACAACCGCGTCCTGCCCATTAGCACGGGCGGCAATTCCGCCTGAGTGCCAGCCACGCTTCAGTTGGCGCTTGGGAAATGTTCAACGTGCAGCTCGGCCGTGCGGCCGAAATAGACGACCCGACGACCGGGGAGAGAGACCAGATAACCTGCGCAGCCGGCGGCCATGACGCTTTCGCAGAAGATTCTGTAGGTAATCTCCGACCGTTGCGCCTGGCGGACTGCCGTTTCGACGCCCGTGGCATCGAATGTGGCGGCGACGGGAAATTCGACCGGCGCGGACGCCATCTCGATGCTGGTCCCATCCGGCAGGTAGTAGATCTTGTTGGATCGACGCAGATCGGCAAAGTAGCCTTCAACACCGGCTTCGGCTAACTTTGCAATCACCTGCGGAAAGTTCAGACGGTTCTCCTCGGAGCCTTTGCTGCATTCTTCGACGATCGATTTCACGTGATTGTGCATCGCGGTCATCCCTTTTATCTGGAGGTCAGCTTGTCGGTATCGCCTTCAAGTCTCGTCGCTTGACGACGTCTTCCAGTATCCGCTGGATCAACTGGCGCTCGCCAAGTGACAGATGACCGAAGAATTCGGAGTCGTTTTTGTCGGCGAGCGATGCAAGCTCGGGCACGAGGGCGCGTCCCCCCTGCGTCAAGGAAAGCGTCTGCGCTCGGGCGTCGTCGGGATTGGCCCGTCTCTCCACCAGCCTCTTGTCGATCAGCCGATCGGCAAGCTTGCTGATGGCGCCGCGCGTCATCCCCAGTCGCTCAGCGACATGGCTCGGCGACGCCGGCTTTATATCGTACAACCCCCGCAACAGCACCCATTCGGCAACCGTCACACCGCGCTCCTCGAGCTTGCGTGCGAACTCATGCGAGACGTGGTTCGAGACATACCGCAGCCAATAGCCAAGATGCGAGGTCAGGTCGGATACGGGGACCATCGACTTTCCCTTATTGTTGACTAGGAAACTACATCGAGATGATTTCCCAGTCACCGATGAGGGCATTGCCGAAACGGCAACCATTTGACAACTCAGGCGGGGCCGATGGAGATGAGATAGCATAGCGCCTTGCCACTGAGAGTGACGTCGGAGCCAACCGCGCCTTCAACGAGAAGCGTGTCACCCGAGTTGAGAAATTCGGATTCCTGCTGCCATTCCACGGAGACAGAGCCTCTGTGGCACAACACAAGCCATATGAGGGTACCGATGCCAGCCTTGAAGCGGTCGTTCACCTCGGCACGTTCGACGTCGTGCCGCAGACCGGCACGCCGCGTCATCACGTTGAGGTCGGTGATCGGTCCGGAGGCGAGCGTTGCGGACACTGCAACGTCTGCCGGGAAGGCGAGGGGATGGTTTTCCTGCGTAAGCAGCACCGGCGGGCGACCCGCGATCGCAAGCGACATGCCGTCGCCCTTGATGATCGACAGCGTCCGGTCGATGCCGGGAAAGATCGAAAACGGCCCATCGGTCGCCACCGTTGCCATACTGATGCGCCAGTCGAATTCCGAGAGCGCAGCGCCCTCCGGTGAAATCGCAATCTCGACCGTCTCGCCGCCGCCGTTCTTCCAGGGCATGCGGCGGTAGGTGCTGGCTCTCAAAACGGTGGCGCGCGGCATCGAGCTTCCAATCTTGCGAACGCATGAAGCGAATGATCTAGCGGACCCCGTCAGTTCCCCAGGATTCCCGGCAGCCGCAGACCCTTTTCCCCGGCGCAATCAATCGCGATGTCGTAGCCGGCATCTGCATGACGCATGACGCCGGTGGCCGGGTCATTCCACAGCACGCGCTCCAGACGGCGGTCGGCTTCTTCCGAGCCGTCGGCGCAGATGACCATGCCGGAGTGTTGCGAGAAGCCCATGCCGACGCCGCCGCCGTGATGGAGCGATACCCAGGTGGCGCCGGATGCTGTGTTGAGCAGGGCGTTCAACAGTGGCCAGTCGGAGACGGCATCGGATCCGTCCTTCATCGCTTCCGTCTCGCGGTTCGGCGAGGCGACGGAGCCGCTGTCGAGATGGTCGCGACCGATGACGATGGGGGCTGAGAGTTCACCGTTGCGGACCATTTCGTTGAAGGCGAGGCCGAGCTTGTGGCGGTCGCCGAGACCGACCCAGCAGATGCGCGCCGGCAGGCCCTGGAAGGCAATGCGCTCGCGGGCCATGTCGAGCCAGTTGTGCAGGTGTTTGTTGTCGGGCAGCAGTTCCTTCACCTTGGCGTCGGTCTTGTAGATATCCTCCGGATCGCCGGACAGCGCTGCCCAGCGGAACGGGCCGATGCCGCGGCAAAACAGCGGGCGGATATAGGCCGGCACGAAGCCCGGGAAGGCGAAGGCGTTTTCCAGGCCCTCGTCCTTGGCGACCTGGCGGATATTGTTGCCGTAGTCGAGCGTTGGCACACCAGCATCCCAGAAAGCGACCATGGCTTCGACATGTTGCTTCATCGAGGCGCGCGCGGCGGCCTCGACAGCCTTCGGATCGCTTTCGCGCTTGGCCTTGTGTTCGGCGACGGTCCAGCCGATCGGCAGATAGCCGTTGAGCGGGTCGTGGGCCGAGGTCTGGTCGGTGACGATATCGGGACGCGGGCCGCCGGCATTCATGCGGCGCACGAGCTCCGGGAAGATTTCGGCGGCGTTGCCAAGCAGGCCGACGGACTTGGCTTCGCCCGCCTTGGTCCACTTGTCGATCAGGGCGAGCGCTTCATCGAGCGTCTTCGCCTTGGCGTCGACATAGCGGGTGCGCAGGCGGAAATCGATGCGGGTCTCGTCGCTCTCGACCGCGAGGCAGCAGGCGCCGGCCATGACAGCCGCCAGCGGCTGGGCGCCACCCATGCCGCCGAGGCCACCTGTGAGGATCCACTTGCCCTTGAGGTTGCCGCCGTAATGCTGGCGGCCGGCCTCGACGAAGGTTTCGTAGGTACCCTGTACGATGCCCTGCGTGCCGATATAGATCCACGAGCCGGCCGTCATCTGGCCGTACATGGCAAGGCCCTTCTTATCGAGCTCGTTGAAGTGGTCCCAGGTCGCCCAGTGCGGCACGAGGTTGGAATTGGCGATCAAAACGCGCGGCGCGTCCTTGTGGGTGCGAAACACGCCGACCGGCTTGCCGGACTGAACCAGCAGTGTCTCTTCCTCTGTCAGGGTCTTCAGGGTCGCAACAATCTGGTCGAAATCGGCCCAGGTGCGGGCGGCACGGCCGATGCCGCCGTAAACTACCAGTTCATGTGGGTTCTCGGCCACATCGGGATCGAGATTGTTCATCAGCATGCGCAGCGGCGCTTCGGTCATCCAGCTCTTGGCGGTGAGCTCGTTGCCCCTTGGGCTGCGAATTTCGCGAATGTTGTGGCGTGGATTGCTGGTCATTGTGGTTCCCCTGATCTGGGTTTGAAGGCTTATCGTTTCAGGTTCATCTTTTCAGGCTTGGTGCGATCTCGGCGAGGCGCGCCAGAATGTCTTTCAAGTGAACGCGCAGGCGGTCGGCCTTGGCCCGGTCGTAGGTAAAGGGTGGCGCCTCGGTCGTAAGATGGGTGGATTGCGCCAGTTCCATCTGGATCGCGTGCACGCCGCTTTCCGGCCTGCCGTAATGGCGCGTGGTCCAGCCGCCCTTGAAGCGGCCGTTGAGGATGCTGTCGTAGCCCTCGGCAGACGACGTCACTGTAGCGACAGCCTGTTCGATGGTGCTGTCGCAGGTCCTGCCCAGGTTGGTGCCGATGTTGAAATCCGGCAGCTTGCCGTCAAACAGAAATGGGATGTGCGAGCGGATCGAATGACAATCGTAGAGGATCGCTACGCCATGGACCGCCCTGACTCTCTCGATTTCGGCGGCGAGGGCAGCGTGATAAGGTGCGTGAAAATCCCGCAGCCGTTCCGCGAGGTCCTCCGGCGTCGGCGCCTTGCCATTCTTCCAGATCGGCTTGCCGTCGAAGTCGGTATCCGGAACGAGGCCGGTGGTGTTCTGGCCGGGATAGAGGCTGACGCCCTCAGGGTCGCGGTTGGCGTCGATGACGTAGCGGTGGAATGTGGCGCGCACGGTGGTCACGCCGTCGAGCAGGCCGTCATAGAGCTGGTGGATGTGCCAGTCGGTGTCGGCGAGCAGCCGGCCGTTGTCATTCAGGCGGTTCCAGATCTCCGGCGGCACCTCGGTTCCGGTGTGGGGAAGGCCGAGGATGACGGGCGACGTGCCCTGGCGGATTTCGTGGGGGGTGCTCATCGGGGAAACCATTCCCAGCAAGGGGTTGGGGAAGGGGCCAGGCCCAAGAGTTCTGAAGCCATTGCCATCAACCTTCCAGAATTGGCAGAATGCCTCTCGACACCGACGCGTTGAGCGCCCCGGTCGCCACCAGTTCGCTCGCCGCCTTCAGGTCGTTCGCCATGTAGCGGTCGACCTCCAGCGTCGCGACTGAGCTGCGGATCGTGGCAATCGCCTTCTGCAGTTCCGGGCTGGTGGCAAGCGGGGCGCGGAACTCGACGCCCTGGGCGGCGGTCAGCGCCTCGATGCCGATGATGGCGAAGAGGTTGTCGGTCATCTGCAGCAGTCGGCGGGCGCCGTGGCAGGCCATGGAGACATGGTCTTCCTGGTTGGCCGAAGTCGGCGTTGAGTCGACCGAGGCCGGGTGCGACATCTGCTTGTTTTCGGACATCAGTGCGGCGGAGGTGACTTCGGCGATCATCAGGCCGGAGTTGAGGCCGGGCTTCTTGGCGAGGAACGCCGGCAGGCCGTAGGACAAGGCAGGGTCAACCAGCAGCGCGATGCGGCGCTGGGCGATGGCGCCGATCTCGCAGACGGCAATGGCGATCTGGTCGGCGGCGAAAGCGACCGGCTCGGCGTGGAAATTGCCGCCGGAGACGACGGAATTGTCGGAGAGCACCAGCGGGTTGTCGGTGACGGCGTTGGCTTCGATTTCGAGCGTGCGGGCGACCGACCGCAGCAGGTCGAGACAGGCGCCGTCCACTTGCGGCTGGCAGCGGATGCAATAGGGATCCTGCACGCGCTCGTCGCCCTCGATATGGCTCTGACGGATGATGGAATTGTCGAGCAGGGCCCGAAGCGCTGCGGCAGTGTCGATCTGGCCCTTGTGGCCGCGCAGCGTGTGAATGTCGGGATGGAAGGGCGCCGAGGAGCCCATGGCCGCATCCGTCGACATCGCGCCGGTGATCAGCGCCGCCTGGGCTGCCCGGTGGGCGCGGAAGAGACCGGCGAGGGCAAGGGCGGTGGAGGTCTGCGTGCCATTGATCAGTGCCAGGCCCTCCTTGGCGGCGAGCACGACGGGCTTCAAGCCAGCCTTTGCAAGGGCGTCCGCGCCGGACAGCCGTTCGCCGGCGAAGAAGGCTTCGGCTTCGCCCATCATCACGGCGGCCATGTGGGCGAGCGGTGCGAGGTCGCCGGAAGCGCCGACGGAACCCTTTTCCGGAATGACCGGGATGACGCCGTTTTCGAGCATGCCCTCGATCAGCCGCACCAGCTCCAGCCGCACGCCGGAGGCGCCGCGGCCGAGCGAGACGAGCTTCAAGGCCATGATCAGCCGGACAATGTTTTCCGGCAGCGGCGCGCCGACGCCGCAGCAATGCGACAGGATGAGGTTGCGCTGGAGCGTCGCCACGTCGGCGCTGTCGATCTTGATCGAGGCGAGTTTGCCGAAGCCGGTATTGATGCCGTAGACAGGGGCGTTGCCGGCGGCGATTTCGGCGATGCGGGCGGAGGCCTTGGCGATGCCGGCGTCGAAAGAGGCGTCGAGCTTCGCCGGTACGCCGGTCCAGTAGATGGTTTCCAGGTCCTTCAGCGATACGGAGCCTGGATGAAGGGTAATGGTCAACGGTCGATCCTTTCGCCCTTGAAGACATGTGCATGAAGCGGGTTGAAGCCGATGCGGTAGACGAGTTCCGCCAGGCTCTCGACGTCCCAGATGGCGAAGTCGGCGGACTTGCCGGCTTCCAGCGTGCCGGTTTCACTGAGCAGGCCGAGGGCACGGGCGCCTTCGCGGGTGGCGCCTGATATGCATTCCTCGACGGTGAGGCCGAAGAGCGTCGCCGACATGTTCATCGTCAGCAGCAGCGAGGTCAGCGGCGAGGTGCCGGGATTGCAGTCGGTGGCGATGGCGATATGGGTGCCCGCCTCGCGCAGCACCTTGACCGGCGGCTTCCGCTTCTCATTGATGGCGTAGAAGGCGCCGGGCAGAAGCACGGCGACGGTGCCGGAATCGGCCATGGCGACGGCGCCCTCGATATCCAGATATTCCAGATGGTCGGCCGACAGCGCCCGGTGGGAGGCGGCGAGCTTCGCGCCACCGAGATTGGAGAGCTGCTCGGCATGCAGCTTCACCGGCAGACCGAGAGCCTTCGCCTTGTCGAAGACGCGAGCGATCTCGGCGGTCGAAAAGGCGATGCCTTCGCAGAAGCCGTCGACGGCATCGACGAGGCCTTCGGCATGCGCCTGCTCGAGGCCGGGCAGCACGACGTCAGTGATGTAGTCGCCGTTGCGGCCCTTGTATTCGACCGGTGTCGCATGGGCGCCGAGATAGGAGGTGACGACGCGGACCGGGCGGACTTGGCCAAGCTTACGGGCGGCGCGCAGCATCTTGAGCTCGGCCTCGATGTTTAGGCCGTATCCCGACTTGATCTCGATCGTCGTCAGGCCTTCGGCGAGCAGCGTGTCGAGGCGGGGAAGGGCGGCGTCGACAAGACCCTCGACGGACAGCGCATTGGTCGCCTTCACCGAGGAGACGATGCCGCCGCCGGAACGGGCGATTTCTTCGTAGGTCGCGCCTTCGAGGCGCATTTCGAATTCGCGGGCGCGGTTGCCGCCATGGACGATGTGGGTGTGGCAATCGACGAGGCCGGGCGTGAGCCAGCGGCCTTCGAGATCGGTGATCTCGCCGCGCTCGATCGCCTGGACGGGCAGCTCGCTTTCGGGACCGGCAAAGGCGATGCGGCCGTTCTCGACAACGACGGCGCCCTTTTCGACGATGCCGAGGCCCTGCTTCCGTGGGTCGAGCGTTGCCAGGCGCGCATTGCGCCAGAGGTGAGGACGTGCCTCTGTGGATGCACTATCGCTAGGAAAACTGTTCCCGTTCATCAGCTTTGCGCCTTTCCTTATGCTGGTATATGTATATACATAATAAACTGGTGACAAGTAGAAATTTGTGCGCCTTCGTGAGAGAAGGATGCGCGGCGCCAAAGAGGAGAAAGAGCGATCATGGCACAAACGGCAGTGACCACACTTCACGCAGGCGCGGCCCTCCTGCCGCATGGATGGCAGACGGGCGTGCGCCTGACGCTCATCGACGGCCGTATCTCCAGGATCGAAACGGACGTTGCGGCAGGCGGCACCGACGAGCGTTATCATACGCTGGTTCCGGCTATGGGGAACCTTCACAGCCATGCTTTCCAGCGCGCCATGGCCGGACTTGCCGAGGTGAGGGGACCGGCCAATGACAGCTTCTGGAGCTGGCGCACCGTCATGTACCGGTTCGCCCTGTCGATGACGCCGGAGCATGTCGAGGCGGTGGCCGCCCAGCTCTACATGGAGATGCTGGAAGCCGGCTTTTCCCGCGTCGGTGAGTTCCACTACCTGCATCATGACAAGGATGGCCAGACCTATGGGAACATCGCCGAGCTTGCCGAACGCATCGGCGCGGCGAGCGCCGAGGCGGGCATCGGGCTGACGTTGCTGCCGGTTTTCTACGCCCACTCCGGCTTCGGCGGCGCCGCCCCGATCGACGGCCAGCGGCGCTTCATCAATTCCCTCGACAGTTTTGCCAGGCTGATGGAAGGCTGCCGCGCCATTGCCGGCAGGCTCGACGGCGCCGAGCTCGGGCTTGCACCGCACAGTCTGCGGGCGGCGACGCCCGAGGAACTGGCGGAGCTCGTGCCGATGGCTAGTGACGGGCCGATCCACATCCATGTCGCCGAGCAGGTCAGGGAAGTCGAGGACTGCATCGCCTGGTCCGGCGCGCGTCCGGTCGAATGGCTGCTGGCAAACGCGCCGGTCGATGGCCGTTGGTGCCTGATCCATGCGACGCATATGACCGACGACGAGACCCGCGGCATGGCAGCGCGCGGCGCGATCGCCGGGCTCTGCCCGATCACCGAGGCCAATCTCGGCGACGGCACCTTTCCGGCGCCGCTGTTTCTCGAAGCGGGCGGGCGATATGGCGTCGGTTCGGATTCCAACGTGCTGATCTCGCTGCCGGGCGAGTTGCGGCAGCTCGAATATTCCGAGCGGCTGGCGCTGAAGGCGCGCAACGTCGTCGCCGCACCCGGCGGCTCGACGGCGCGCAGCCTCTTCGACCACGCGATTACCGGGGGCGGCGCGGCGCTGAAGGCGGCGGGCGGATTGGCTGTCGGCAATCGCGCCGACATCGTGTCGCTCGATGCGAGTGCCGTGCCCTACCTTTCCGGCGATCGGTTGCTCGACCACTGGGTTTTCGCCGGCGGGGTGGGCGTCGACAGCGTCTGGGCGCTTGGCCGCAAGCAGGTCAAGGGCGGGCGGCACGTCGGCCGGGACGAGATCAACGGTCGCTTCCTGAAGGCAATGGGCGAACTGCTGGCGGCCTGATGGGCTTTCCTCGGGCGAGGGTTGCCACTAGAGGGGGGAAAAGGAACCGGAGCGTGACAATGAGCCAAGGCAAGGACGCAACCTTGCACCAGCGTATCCTCGGCGATATCGAAGGCCGCATCGTCTCGGGCGAGTGGCCGCCCGGATACCGCATCCCGTTCGAGAGCGACCTGACAAGGCAATACGACTGCTCGCGGATGACCGTCAACAAGGTGATGACCCAGCTTGCCAAAGCGGGCCTTATCGAGCGACGCCGCAAATCCGGCAGCTTCGTCACCCAGCCACAGGCGCAATCCGCCGTTCTCGAAATCCATGACATCAAGACCGAGGTGCAATCGCTCAACCTTGCCTACTCCTTCGCGGTCATCAGGCGTGTCCAGCGCAAGGCCAAGGCCGAGGATATCCGCAGGCTCGACGTCGAACCGGGCTCCTCGGTGCTGGAGGTGATCTGCGTCCATCACGCGGCCGGGCGTCCGTTTTGCCTGGAAGAGCGTCTGATCAGCCTGGCGACCGTACCCGAAGCTGGTAACGCCGATTTCTCCGACATCGCGCCTGGCGCCTGGCTCATCAACCAGATCCCGTGGAGCACCGCCGAGCATCGCATCCATGCCGTCTCGGCCGGTACCGGGGAGGCGGCCGCACTTGATATCGCCCGTAACACCGCCTGCCTCATCGTCGAGCGCCGGACCTGGAGCAATGTCGGTCCGGTCACGCATGTGCGCTTCACCTATCCAGGTGACCGGCATGCGCTGGTGGCACGCTTCACGCCCGCATCCGTCTAGACGCAGCTTCGCGGTTACGCGGTTTTCACCCGTGGTGTGACCATGCTGGCTTGCTCGGACGGGGCACTGGAAATTGCCGCGTGAGAGTAGAGTAAATATGGCGCTTCCCAGCGTCCCGTTCGGCGGTTTATGCCCGCAACTCCGGTCCCTCTGGCTCCCCTCCCGACCTTCGTCGGGAGAAGCCTGCGCTTCCCCCTGGAGGGGCCTTGTGTGCCACACAGGCACGTCCGGAGCTCAACTCGACGAGGCATTCTCGCCACACCGCC
>NZ_LMDG01000034.1 GCF_001426265.1 Rhizobium sp. Root1220 | reverse complement strand
TATGGCGGGGCGGCTGCACCCGTTCCCATTCCGAACACGGCCGTGAAACGCCCCAGCGCCTATGGTACTTCGTCTTAAGACGCGGGAGAGTCGGTCGCTGCCAGGTCTGCRAAACGCAACAAATCTTCTCATCACACTTCTTCGGCCCAGCCGAAACAAAAAGGGCCGCCTAAAGCGGTCCTTTCTGCTATAAGGGGCAAGAAGAGCGGAACAGACGACGGAAACGTCGAACGGGAGCGACTGCAAGCAGTCGCCCCGGTAGCACGACAAGCCGCAAGCGGCTCGTCGGGTTCGGTATTTTGCCTTACGGCAAAAACCTGGTAACGCGGGGTGGAGCAGCCCGGTAGCTCGTCAGGCTCATAACCTGAAGGCCGCAGGTTCAAATCCTGCCCCCGCAACCAACGAAACTTGNAAACCTGGTAACGCGGGGTGGAGCAGCCCGGTAGCTCGTCAGGCTCATAACCTGAAGGCCGCAGGTTCAAATCCTGCCCCCGCAACCAACGAAACTTGTATATTTTGCCATTCAAGTCGCTTCACAAAAAGCTCCTCCGCGTAAGCGTCGAGGAGCTTTTTTTGTTTCTGCTCCGTCATCTTCTCCAGATAATCGTGCTGCTTGAGCGCCTCGAACTGCTTCTCCAGGATCGTTGCCGCTTTGGCCGGCGCCTCCGCCAGCACTCACTCGCCGGCATCGTTGACGCAAGCGGTCCTCGGTCCCGTATGGGGATTGCGATAGTTGCGTTTGTTCCAGACCATGCGTCCGATGCAGGTCTCGTTGTTGAGGATACCGGACCCACGACTGACGTGGCCGCGGATCGCGGCATCGCGCCACTCCCTGATCGAGGATTGTGCAATGTCACGCGGCCACATCCCGACGGCATAGGGTTTGAAGATGCCTGCACAATCTCGCCCTTCGCCCGTGCAGACCGACAACCCTCACCTTGATTTGTGTGGTTGGGCGCGCCAACGGTTCATGGCGAATGTTAGAAGAGCGGATCAGGATGGGCCGACAGAGAACGCCAGCGATGAGGGCAACGCCCTACAGGCTGTCATTGAGGATGCGCAGACACCCTCGAAAAGCCGCGTCGTTTGAAGCGATTCCTCCCTCGAAAGACGAGCTTGCTAGAACACCGCGCTGGTACATAGTCTGGGCCATAAGTCCACCAGGGCGAGTGAGGGACCCTGGACATGGCTTTTGGGCATACATTGCCGCTGGGGAGGGAGAGAGCAATATGAAATCCCGCCGACAAATCTTGAAGAGCAGTGCGGCGTTTGCAGCGTCTGGTCTGGCGTTGACGGCGGGACTGCTGGGCGGTCTCGCGGCGACGGGACCGGCTTCCGCTCAGGTGGCGAGACCGAACATCGTATATATTATCGCCGACGATATGGGTTGGCGCGATGCCGGCTTTCAAGGTTCCGATATCAAGACTCCGCATATCGACAGGCTGGCAAAAGAGGGTGCGCGTTTCGAGCAGTTCTATGTTCAACCGATGTGTACGCCGACGCGAGCCGCCTTCATGACAGGGCGTTATCCTTTGCGATATGGCTTGCAGACCGGCGTCATTCCCGCGGCGGGTACGTACGGGGTGCCGCTCGACGAATATCTCCTGCCGCAGACCCTCAAGGACGCCGGCTACAGGACGGCGCTTGTCGGTAAATGGCATCTCGGTCATGCCAAGCCTGAATATTGGCCGCGGCAGCGCGGCTTCGATTCCTTCTACGGCGCACTGGTCGGCGAAATCGATCACTTCAAGCACTCGTCTCACGGCGTCAAGGACTGGTACCGAAACAACAAGCCGCTCGAGGAGCACGGCTTCGACAATAGCCTGTTCGGCGACGAGGCCGCACGCGTGATCGAACGGCACGATGCCGACAGCCCGCTGTTTCTCTACCTGGCATTCACCGCGCCGCACACGCCTTTCCAGGCACCCCAGGAGTACCTCGATCGTTACAAAGACATCGAGGATGAGAACCGCAGGGCCTATGCGGCAATGATTTCGGTGATGGACGATGGCATCGGCAAGGTGGTCGCGGCGCTGGACAAGCGCGGCATGCGCGACGATACCATCATCGTCTTTCATAGCGACAATGGCGGCGTGAGAAGTTCGCTATTTGCCGGCGACAGCAAGGTGTCGGGTGGACTTCCCGCCGACAACGGACCTTACCGCGACGGAAAGGGAACCCTGTATGAAGGCGGCACACGCGTGGTGGCGCTGGCCAACTGGCCCGGGAAAATCAAACCGGGCGTGGTCGAAGGCATGATCCATGTCGTCGACATGTATCCGACGCTCGCTGCCCTTGCCGGAGCCAAGCTCGACCACAACAAGCCGCTTGACGGCATGGACCTATGGGCAACGATCAGCGAGGGTCGACCCTCTCCGCGCCAGGAGGTCGTTTACAACGTCGATCCAATGGCGGGAGCTGTGCGCAGCGGCGATTGGAAACTGGTATGGAAGGCGTCGTTGCCTCAAAGCATCGAGCTATTTGACCTTTCCAAGGATAAATCCGAGACGACCAATCTTGCCGGCAACAATCCGGACAAGGTCCGCGAACTGCAAGGTCGGGTGACGGAGCTTGCCGGCGAAATGCGGCCGCCCCTTCTTCTCATGGAAGCGGTGCGTTTGACGTTCGTCTCACCGCCGGTCACCGCCGATCCTTCGCTGTTGTTCAGCCTTGGGGACTGAACCGCCGACGGGGAGCGGTCTACGCAACATCAAAAATGGTGCGTAGGAAAGACCACAAAGGCGCCGATTCCGGAATAACCGCAATTGGCAAGAGTTTGGCTATAGCGGACGTGGCTTTTGGCCGGCTCCTTGTTCAGGGAGTGACTACGAGTGTCGAGGGCCTGGCGAATATTGACTGACATTGTCCTGATTGATCCGGATCTTTGGGCGAGAACGCGCGCCGACGCCCGCGCAGGCCGTGCCTTCCGCTATCAGGAAGCAGAAATCGCATGAGTGTGATCTCTACTATGGAACTTCAGCATAGCGGATGATGCTCTGATTTTGTACGTTGGCGACTAATTCATCAGAACGAGACAAAAATCGGCGGAGCAAAGGAGAGGAGTTCGAATCGTTGTATCCTAAGGTGAGATCAATTGTCGGAGGCACACCCTCAAGTGCTCTAGCAACGACATTTGGCGTCAGCATGTTTTGCGCATAGAGCGGAATAAGCGTTATTCCACCTGTGGACACGACGAGCGACATTGCTGATGGTAGGCCTTCACCTTCGTACTCTGCCTTTAGTGTGATCCCAACGTTCGACGCGTAATCCTGGATCACGGATTGCAATACGGGAGAAATTCTAGCCGAACTGACGTAAGTTTCGCGTGCAAGGTCCTGCGGCCGGATCTTTTTGCGCGACGTCAAGCGATGGTCCGCCGGCAATACGGCGATCAGCGGCTCCTTGGCTAAAAACTTGAAGGACACACCAACACTCTGCGTCTCGGGGCGAAGGAAAGCGACGTCCAGCTTGCCTCGCATCAGTGCCAGAGCAAGGTCCGGGGAAGACTGACTGGACAGTATGATTTCAACCTCCGGCGCTTCCTCACGAATAATGCGCAATGCATGGGGTAGCCACACAACCTCTTGTCCTGCGAGAAAACCGATAACGAACGACTGCTTTTCCGGCCGTTCTGCCCGCCGTGCCCCTTCCGCAGCCGCCTCGACTTGCAATAACGCCAGCCGCGCGTGATCAAGAAACACTTTACCGGCGGCGGTGAGCGTCACGCCGCGCGGCTGCCGTTCCAGCAGTTTTACACCGATTTCGGTTTCCAGATCGCGAATTTGCCTGCTGAGTGAGGGCTGGGAAGTGTGTAGCCGCCGCTCGGCTGCAGTCAGTAAGCTTCCCTCTTCCGCAACAGCAACAAAATAGCGCAAATGCCTCAGTTCCATCGGGTCCTCGCTATACTTTCAAGGCATAGCTCGAACGTACAAGGTATTTGTCTTTGATAAAGGGGGAATTTAATCAACGTCGCAATTTTGGGATATGATCGAACAGGCCTCACCGGAGGTATTTCGCAATCAACTGTATTCCAAAGGGAATGTTTAACAGGCAGATGGAGCGATACGATGCCTACAATCACGACCACGGACGGCGTAAACATCGTCTACAAGGACTGGGGCTCAGGTCAGCCGATCGTTTTCAGCCACGGCTGGCCACTGTCGGCGGACGATTGGGACGCCCAGATGACCTTCTTCCTTCGCCACGGCTACCGGGTGATTGCCCACGACCGGCGCGGCCATGGCCGGTCCGACCAGCCCGGCACCGGCAACGACATGGACCACTGGGTTGCCGACCTCGCGGCCCTGACCGAGCACCTCAACCTGCGCGACGCGATCCACATCGGCCACTCCACAGGTGGCGGTGAGGTGGCTCGCTATGTCGCCCGCCACCCGGCGCGCGTCGCGAAGGCGGTACTGGTCGCTTCCCTGACGCCAAACATGTACCGGAGCGAGGAAAACCCGTCCGGTCAACCGCAGGAGTGGTTCGAAGCGATCCGCGCGGGCGTGCTGGGCAACCGGTCGCAGTTCTTCCGGTTCGTCCCCGAGAACCCGTTCTACGGTTACAACCTCGACGGGGCCGAACCTTCGGAGGCGATCATTGCGAACTGGTGGCGCCAGGGCATGGCCGGTGGTGCCCTGGCTCACTACGCGACTGTCGACTCTTGGCTGGAAGATTATACCGAAGACCTCAAGAAGATCACCGTGCCGGTGCTGGTGATGCATGGCGAGGCCGATCAAGTCGTCCCCTTCGCAAGTTCCGTGCCGCGTGCGGTCGACCTGCTCAAGAACGGGTCGCTGAAGACCTATCCGGGCTACCCCCATGGCATGCTGACCACACATGCAGATGTCCTTAACCCCGACCTGCTCTCGTTCATCAGGTCTTGACGACATCGACCGGACCGCGGCCTTCATCCAACGTCGGCCGGACGATCTGTCACCCGGCAGTGCCGGGTGACACCTGTTGGTGCTGGTACGTGGAGCGTTCCCCGAGGGTGCTTCCGACAGTGGCAATTTGCTTGGTGCGTAGGGAAAGATGCAACGTGTCGCTCTTACATTTTTCGTGGCGGTGACCGAATACTCCACCGGCCGAAATGGCTCGGTGTCTCGGCTTCGACATCTAGGAATTAAGAGCGGGGGTGTCCGTCGATTTAATGTCTGAAGTACCTCC
Organism: Rhizobium sp. Root1220; assembly: GCF_001426265.1. Taxonomy (GTDB): domain Bacteria; phylum Pseudomonadota; class Alphaproteobacteria; order Rhizobiales; family Rhizobiaceae; genus Rhizobium. Next base: position 427,754 of record NZ_LMDG01000034.1, on the reverse strand, counting down.
AGCTTCCGAAGTGCTCGTTATAGGCTCGTTTTTCGGCTTCCGGCCTATAGGTAACTTCAGGCTGGCGTTACTGTCGAGCGGCCGTAAGTAATCCCACATGTGGAAGCCGCCTTCCGGCCGCGGACATAATTCCCGATCTCTCGCAATGGTTCCAGGTGCAGATCCCAGGCTCATCGCACTGAGACTTGTAAACTTTCAAGCCTTGCCTAGCTAACACACGGGTGGATGACGCTGGGATGAAAAGAGGGTAAATTCGCGGGCCGGCAAAGCTCACTAGATTGAGCCTTGAATATGTTCGGCCAAATGCAACTCGGAACAGCACGTTCACGCGGAGTGATTTGAGGGTGCATGGAACGGTCCGGCAGACCAGACGGTAAGACATATTGCTTCGGTGACTATCGGTTCATTCCGGACCGGCAACTGCTGATGCTTCGCGACAACCCGTTGCGTGTAGGAAGTCGGGCTCTCGATCTGCTCCACGTGCTCGTCAGCCACCCGGGCGAAGTCGTCGGCAAGGACGAACTGATGAGTTTCGCCTGGCCGGACACCTTCGTTCACCAGGGCAACCTGAAGGTCAACATAGCGGCGCTGCGCCGTGCTCTTCCACGAACGGCTTCAGGCCTATCGTGCATTGCCACCGTGACCGGGCGCGGCTACCGCTTCGTTGCGCCGCTGCGCACCTATGGAGGAGATCAACCGCAACACTCCTTCGATCCGGCCAATGCTTCCACCCGCGAGTTGCCTCGCCTGCCCCACGTCGTCGGTCGCGACGACGTCGTCGCGGAGCTTGCTGGCAGGCTTCCGGAAAGCCGGTTGCTGACTGTTGTCGGACCTGCGGGGGTCGGCAAGACGACGGTCGCCGTCGCTGCGGCAAGAAGCCTTCTGGACCAATATCGGGACGGTGTTTGTTTCGTGGATCTCGCCGCCATCGGCGATCCTCAGCTTGTAGACGCGACGATAGCGGCGTCGCTGGGCATCGGCGGCAAATGGGCGAATACGCTTGCCGGTATCGTCGAGGCATTGCACGGTCACGAAATGCTGCTCGTGCTCGACAACTGCGAGCACGTTCTCAGCACCGCCTCGGCGATTGCGGAACACCTGACGCTGGCGCTTCCGGGTCTTCACATCATCGCCACGAGCCGGGAGCCGCTTCGATCGCGGTCGGAGAGCGCCTATCGCTTGTCCCCGCTCCCGTATCCAGACGAGCACAGCGGCGAGAACCGAACGGGAGCCCTGACCTTCCCCGCCGTCCAGCTCTTCGTTCGGCGGGCAAACGAGGCTTGCGGCTACCAACTCGATGACGCGGACGGGCCTGTCGTGGCGGCCATATGCAGACGTCTCGACGGAATTGCGCTTGCAATCGAACTCGCCGCGTCGCGGTTGCCGGCTTTGAAACCGGCAACCCTGCTCGGTCTTCTCGAACACAGTTTCGAGCCGCTCGTCGCCAGTTCCGGTGGAACTCCCCCACGACACCAAACGTTGCTCGCGACCTTGGACTGGAGCTATCAGCTCCTGTCCAAGGATGAGGCCCGCCTTCTGCGCCTCCTGTCGGTTTTCTCGGCGAGTTTCTCTCTCTTCGATGTTATCGGCGTGACGGACCACATCGGCCGAAGCATCGAGGAGATCGCGACCTGCACGGAAAGTCTAGCGGCGAAATCGCTTTTGTCGGCCGTGCACGACGCCGGGGGTCCACGCTATCGTCTGCTCGACAGCACACGCTGCTTCGTGGCTGAGCGGCTGGACAGGAGTGGAGAAGCCGCCGACGCGCGATCCAGCCACGCGCGCTATCTTCTCCGGCTGTTCGAGCGAGCCGAGGCGGAGTGGCAATGGCGACCGAGGAACGAATGGACCGCCTCCTACGCACCGCGAACGAACGATTTGCGCAAGGCGGTCGATTGGACGTTTGGCGATGGCGCACAACCCGAGGTCGGTGTGCGCCTCACCAGCGCCGCAATCCCGCTTTGGGACGAATTGTCGACCGTCGCCGAAAGCCGGCGACGTGTCGAACGGGCGCTGCAATCCGCGGAAGCCCTGTCGCGCTGCAACCCCGCCGTCAAGATGAAGCTCATCGCGTCCTATGCCTCAGGCCTCAATTTCTCCGATCATCTCGGTCCAGAGGCCGATGCGGCGTGGACGGAAGCCAACCGACTGGCGCGCGAGATCGACAATGTCGATTATCAGCTTCGCACCTTGTGGGGCCTTGGCATATTGCAGAGCTTTACCGGGCGGCACCGGCAGGCGATCGCGACGCTTGGGCAGTTCGCCCAACTTGCCGGCCGGGAAGATGACCGGCGGGCTGTCGCGGAAGGAGAACGGGTCAGGCTGACGGCCGTCTTCTATCGTGGCGATGTCCGGCGCGCGCACTATGACCTGAAGCGGCTCGCGCGCGACCATGCGACCACCGCGAAGCGCTCGGGCGTCGCCCGCTTCCAGATCGACCGGTTCGTGTCTATCCGGGTGGCATTGGCGATAACGGCCTGGGTAGTGGGAGATCGCGGCGAGGCGACGGCGGCGCTCCAGGATGCGCTCGACCATAGCCTCGCGCTCGACCATGCGGTCTCGCACTCCAACGCTTTGGCCCAGGCGGCCCTACCTATCGCCTTTTGGTCCGGGGAGATCGAGATCGCACGCTTGCATGTTACGGCGCTTGCCCGCAATCTTAAGCTGCGTGAAATCTCCATCTGGAGACCGGTCTGTCGTTTCTACGAGGGCGCCGTCGGGAGTATGGACGGCGACTCCGAAGGGGTCGACACGATGCGGCTCGCAATGGAGCAACTCATCGCCAACAATTTCCTCGTTAGGGTGCCGATCTATCTCACCATCCTCGCGGAAGCCTCATTGCGCCATGGGCGAATCGCGCTCGCCCGCGACAGCCTGAGCGCCGCCTTAGACCGTGCCGACCGACAGGGCGAACACTGGTCCCGGCCAGAGCTGTTGCGTGTGCGCGGGATGCTGCAGCGACTGGACGGCGATCTTTCAGGTGCCTCGGAAACCCTGCTGCTTGCCGCAGAAACCGCGAGGGAAAGCGGTTCGCTCTTCTTCCGGCTTCGGGCGACGACGGCCTTAGCTGAACTATGGGCGGACGCCGACCGGCACGCGGCGGCGGCCGAACTGCTTTCGACAGTATGCGCCGAGTTCGATGACGTACTACCCTGCATGAACGTGGTGAAGGCGCGTCAACTGCTCGAAGCTCTCGGGCGGCGTAACATCGCCCTGCGCACTGGACTCTAGCTGCCGTTCTTGTTCGCGACCAGCGCAGGTTCGAGGACAAAGGCGCTGCGCTGGGCGAGGTCATGGATGCTGGACAGGTATTTTTTAAAATGTGGCGTCTCGCGGTGCGCGGCCACCGCAGCGTTGTCGATATAGAGTTCATCCAGAACATAGCGATCAGCTTTCGCCTGATCCCGCCAGACATCCCATCGTAGATTGCCCGGCTCCATCCTGCAGTAGGGTGCCATGCCGAAGAGCAGTGCCTCAAGCTCTCCGGCTTTGCCCGGCCTGGCAACCAGGGTGGCCATGATCTTGACATGCAATGACATGGACGAAGCCCTTCAATCTTGCGGCGCGACGTCGACGTTCGGGGTCGCGAGCACGACCTTGGAGCCGGCCCCGATCAAAGCCATCGTCGGGACGACGGTCTCGTTGAGGTATTGACCAGTAACACCCCAACAGCCGCCTTTCGTCTCGATCCAAGTCGCGTTCAAACCCAGTATCACCACTTTCCCCTTGCTCATCAAAGCCCCCTGATGTTTCGCCGTGGAAGGTGGGCCGAAGCCGAGCCGTCCGAGGAACCACGGGGATGATATCGTGGCGACTGCGGGACGGCTGGTTAAAAGAGGTAAAAACCGAAGTGGTCGTAACGGCCGGGATCGGTATGGCGGCATTACGCGAAAGGCTGGGTTTTCCGGATCGGATAAGGCCCTAGGAAAAGAACCGTTGTCGCGCCACCGATGAGCAGCACCGCGCAGGCCGCGAGGATTCCGGAATAGCTGCCCGTGCGGTCGAACGCGTAGCCAAACAGGCTGGGCCCTACGAACGCGCCTACCACGAAGATGCCGTACAACGTTGCATAGGTGGTGGCGTAGCTCCGCATCCCGAGATAGCGGGAGACCAGATAAGCCATCAAGTCGAATTCCACTCCAGACGCAAGCCCGAGCAATAGAATGGCGATGCAAGCCATGAAGAAGCTCACATCGTCCAGCGAAAGGATAAGGCAGGCGACCGCGCCCAGCGTCAATATGACCGTGCCAACCGCGGGCGCCCAAAACCTGTCGACCAGAACGCCGCCAAGCAGCCGACCGGCTACAGCCGCTATTCCGACGAGCGAGGCGAGCTGGACGACTTCTGTTGACGACAGGCGCAGCGAGCGAAGTATGTTCTCGATGTTGGGCAACGGCGCCGCGACGGCCAGCGACATAGGGATGAAGACGATGGCCAGAAGCCAGAACGAGCGCGAGCGGAACGCCTCACGTGCAGTCATGCCTTCCGACGCCTTCCTCGGCGCTGGTCCCGCGTCGACATTCCTGCTGCGCAATCCGGCAAAGCCCCAAAGTACGATCGGACATGCGATGAGCATCGGCATCGCGCCCACTATGAGGATCGCGACACGCCACCCGCCGGTCTCGATCAACAATTGAGCCAGCGGCTTCACGACGAAGGCGAACACGCCCGCGCCGGACAACGCGATGCCAAGGGCAAGACCCCGGCGCTCCTCGAACGCACTGTTGATCACTCGCGTGAAGACGACCGGCGTCGCTCCCAACCCGAAGATCGCGATAGCCAGCCACGAGAGATAATATTGTCCGATCGAGCCGTTCGATGCCGCGAGCGTCATATAGCTCAGGCCCAGGCACGGCAGGGAGGTCGCTGCCACCAAGCGCGCGCCGAACTTATCGACCAACGTCCCGAAAAATGGCCCTATAATCAGCACTGAACCGGCCAACAACGACAGGCCGCCAAAAATTGCAGTGAACGACCAGCCGAATTCTTTCGCGAAGATCGGCGCGAAGACGCCGATCGTGTAGAACGGAATGGCAGGCAGGCCCAAAGCCGTTCCAAGAAGGGCAGCCAGAACTATCTGCCAGCCGTTCCTGAACTCGGCGAAGTCAGTTCCTTTCACCAAAGACTTCCTTTCGCCGGAAACGGTAGTTCGGGCAATCGCACCAATGCGCTGACAGGTATGCGCAACGTATCTCTTTCAGCAACCCATGCAAGGTCAACAACAATCCTAAGACCAGCGGACGCAGCCGGCCGGCAGCGAAAATAGGCCGATGATCCCAGGTGCAGGTCTTGGACCTGCTCGCGCGGAGCCCTGCTGAGGCTGCTGCCGTAGATTCTCAAGGAACCCTTCGCACCGTCCTATTAGGCGTTCAGCTTTGCTCCGCTGGGGCCCTGACCAAAATCGGAGAAAGTGGATGTCCGAATATCGCCTGGAAGGAGAGCGTGCTTCTCCGGTATTCATCCGGCTAGGAAGGCGGAATGATGCATTCCGAGGCCGGCCGGACGAAAGCGCCCATCCCAGGATGCGGCCGACTTTACCGTTTGAAGACGATCATTTTTTCCGCGGTCATTTCCGCCGCCGTAAACGGAATGCCACCGACACCGTGTCCCGACTCGCGGCGGCCGGCAAAAGGCATGACGAGTTGGACGCAGCAGAGCGGCGTTGCCGTGGCCGACTCGTCTCGACCAGTGCGTCCGAATAGGTTTTCCACCTTAACGCGCGATCAGCATCGCGAACGCCTCGCGGCTCTTTTCGACAAGCCCAGCGAGCTTGCGGAGAACCGCAATCCGCTGGTGCGGCTGCAGCCAGCCGGCCCGGTCCCTGAACCGGGCCTGCGCCGCTGCCAACTTCCGTTCCAGCGCCGCGGCATCGTCTGTCGGCAGTTCGGCAATATGTGCGCGGTCGAAGGCTTGCACGACCTCGATCATCGTCTTCCTCCAATTTCTCGCCATGACAGCAGCAAAATGCAGCCCGCCAAACGGCGGATCATTCCACTTCCACGGCCTCCAGCACCCACGCCGTCCGGTCGGCCAGCTCGGGGATCCGAGCGAGGTAGTCCTGATAGTGCCGTGTTTTACGATGCGCTTCGACCGCGCCAGCGTTCAGGTAAAGCTCGTCCAGCACGTAGCAATCGGTCTGTTTCGGGTCACGCCAAACATCCCAGCGCAGATTGCCGGGTTCCGCCCTGCAATGCGGCGCCATGCCGACGAGCAGCGTCCGCAAATCGGCTCCTTTGCCTGGTTGTGCGGTCAGGACGGCGGTAATCTTGGCTGGCGATTGGGTCATGGCAATGCTCCTGACGGAAAGCAGTTCGTACGAGCGGACGAGGCGGGATTTCGCCAATGCGGTGCTATGAAAGGACGCGCGGCCCTTCCATAGCACCTCCGCTCAAGCCGGCACGGTCGCCCGGTTGAGGGCTGCGACCAACTTTGCGCCAAGCGGATGATCCGACCGCGGGTTCTGGCCGGTGATCAACTCCCGATCCTCGATGACATGTGGCGCGAAATCGACCGGGGTGGTGCTGACGTCACCGCCCGCTATATGCAAGGCTTCCGGCATGTTGAAATAGAGCTTGCCGTGAAGGACATGCTCTTCGATCGGCTTCTCCTCACTCGCCGAAAATACCGTCATCTTGTATCCCGAATATTGCCAGCCCGCCCCCAGTTGGGATGCCTTCGCCATGTCGCCGGCAATCAGGGCAGCCCGATATTCCTTTGCCTTTGGCAAGGCGGCGAGCGAAGCGATCGGTCCGTGGCAGAGGAACGCGGTGGGCTTCTTGCGGGCATGGAAGTGGCGCAGGATTTCACCGAGATCACCGTCCTGCATGAGATCGACGACCGGGGCCTGACCGCCAGGCACGAATACGCCTGCATAGCCATCGAGCCCTTCCTCGATCACCGATCTCAGTGTCCGGACGTTCTTCATTCCGGGATTCTCTTCGAAGAAGGCGCGGCCGCGCTTGTGGGCGGCTTCATCGCCGTCGAAATGCTGGGCCGCGTCCGACACAGGATCGATATACGGCTTGGTGCCAGCCGGAGTGGCCAGCACGACCTCGTATCCGGCGTCGACGAGGGCCATTGCCGGCACCACCGTCTCGTTGAGGTATTGGCCGGTCGGTCCTGTGCCGCCGCCCTGAATCTCGATACGAGTGGCATTCGAGCCGACAATAAGCACTTTTCCCTTACTCATTGTATCCTCCTAAGTTCAGTTGATGAAAAAGCTGCGATCTGGCAGATGATAGCGAAGGCGGCACGCAGATCAAAACGTCACGACCGCCCGCCCGACGACCTGGTTATCTCGCAGGAGATCCAGATATTCGTTGATCTCTTCGAAGCCGATGGTCTTGATGGTGTGTTGGATCTTGCCTGCCGTGGCGAGCGCCATGACCTCGCTGAGATCCGCATTGTTGCCCCAGAAAGACCCGTGAAAGGTCTGCTCGCCCGACACCCGCGGGAACAACGGGACGTCGATACGATCACCCACGAAGCCGACGTCGGCATAGTGGCCGCTGATCGCAAGCAGTGCGAATCCCATTTGCATCATCTCCGGCGCGCCGACGCAATCCATGATCGCATCAAGTTTGTCCTGCCCTGTGGCCTTCTTCAGCTCCTTGCCGACATCGGGGGCAGACTTGTCCTTCACGGATATGATGTGGTCGGCGCCATATTTTTTTGCGACCGTCAGCTTGTCTAGATTGCGGGCAAATGCGACGACGGTCGCACCGGCGCCAAGCAGTTTGGCATACTGAACCGCATAGGCGCCGAGGCCGCCAACGCCGAATATGCCGATCACCCTATCAGGTCCGAGCCCACCGGCGTCACGCATCTTCTTGAGGGCGCGATACGGCGTAAGTCCCGCATCGGTTAGAGGAGCAAGCTCCTCGAACTTCAGGTGCTTCGCAACCTTGATAACATATCGTGCCGGGACCGGAATATACTCCGCGAACCCGCCATAGGTGCCGAACCCCGGCCAGCGCACGTTCGCGCAGATCTGGGTATTCCCAACCTGGCAATGGCGGCAGGTCCCGTCGCCCCATCCTGGCGCAACGACGACGTGGTCGCCCTCTTCGATGCCCGCCGCCTTCGCAACGGCGCTGCCGATCTTCTCGATCGTTCCGGTGATCTCGTGGCCGGGGATGACCGGCGGCGGAATATCGCCATAGCCCTGGAAGAAACCATCGACCAGGAGTACATCCGACCTGCACATTCCGCATGCCGCGACTTTGACAAGAACTTCGTCGGGCTGGATGTCGGGAACCGGTATGTCCTCGAAAACGAGCGGTTTATTATAAGCAAGGATACGTGCCGCTTTCATTTGCTTCTCCCTTTTTTGATCGTTCAAACGCCATTGAGGGTCGCGACCGCGGCTTCCGCCACGGCAATATCCTGCTCGATCGTTCCGGCACTCGCGCCGACCGCGCCGACAATCTCACCACTGAACCTAACCGGCAGGCCGCCGCCGAAGATGACGACATTTCCTGCGTTGCTCTGCTCGATCCCGAAGAGCGGCGCACGAGGTTGCGCCATACCGGCCAGATCCGCCGTGCTCTGGTCGAAGATGCGGGCAGTCATTGCCTTGTGAATGGCGAGATCGATGCTTCCGATCAGTGCGCCGTCCTGACGCACAAAAGCGATGAGAGCCCCACCAACGTCGACCACAGCGATGTTGTAGGCGATACCGATCTTTGCCGCCTTTACTTCGGCCGCCTCGAGCATCCGCTTCGCATCTGAAAGCGTCAGGGTATTGAGAGAGCGTGGCATCGTCGTTCTCGCTTCGCTTCGATCTAGATTCCAGTCGTTTCAGCTCAGGCACACTTCATCGTCCTGACCGTCATCGCGGTCAGCATTTCGAGAATGGCAACATTTCGATCTTGGCCGGTTTCTTGCAACCGGCCCGCCGGTGCCGATGTCTTCCAAGCGCTTCCCCGCATTGCTAACATTCAAAGCACTGCATCGGGGGTAAAAAAAGGTTAAAACAACAGGGCGCATCGCTTGGCGACACGCAGCGTGGTCGTGCTCCGCCAAGCCAATTAGTAGCAAACGGATCAGTGGAATTCTGACAGGGAGAACACATTGGGAACAGCTTCGATCCAATACTGCGTTGTGACACAGGCCGACTGCGTCTCCGGTTCACCGAAACGACCGCTGCTGGCACGCGGCAAGGATACAAGATATGGTCGGGATGAGGGCGTAAAACAGTCCTACAGGCTCGCCGGAACAAGAACGAGCCATCCGATCTTATGGTATGTTTCTCTCGTCAGTTCACGTGGACATAGGTCGGAGGCATGCGATGCCCTTCAATGATCGGTCAAAGCATATTACCGAAGGGGTGGCTCGTTCACCCAATCGTGCCATGTATTATGCACTGGGCTATAAGAAAGCCGATTTCGAAAAGCCGATGATCGGCATTGCCAACGGGCACTCCACGATCACGCCCTGCAATGCGGGACTACAACCATTGGCGGATGCGGCGATCGCGGCGATTAAGGTGGCGGGAGCCAATCCCCAGGTTTTCGGTACGCCGACGATTTCTGATGGTATGTCCATGGGCACCGAGGGCATGAAGTACTCGCTGGTGTCCCGCGAGGTGATTGCCGATTGTGTGGAGACTGCCGTTCAGGGTCAATGGATGGATGGGGTCCTCGTCATCGGTGGCTGCGACAAGAATATGCCAGGCGGAATGATCGGGATACTGCGGGCAAATGTTCCGGCGATTTATGTTTACGGCGGCACGATCAAGCCGGGGAGATGGAAAGGGGAAGAGCTTTCCGTGGTGTCTTCCTTCGAGGCGGTGGGCGCGTTCATGGCCGGAAAAATCAGCCAGGAAGATTTTGAAGGGATCGAACGGAATGCCTGTCCTTCGACGGGTTCATGTGGGGGCATGTTCACGGCCAATACCATGAGTTCGTCATTCGAGGCGCTGGGCATGTCGCTGCTTTATTCCTCGAACATGGCCAATCCGGATCACGAGAAGGTCGAGAGTGCGGCTTCCTCCGCCAAAGTGCTGGTCGAAGCCGTGAAGAAAGGCATCACGCCCCGCGATATCGTCACGCGCCATGCCATCGAGAACGCGGTGGCCCTGATCATGGCAACCGGCGGCTCCACCAATGCCGTCCTGCACTACCTGGCGATCGCCCACGCCGCCGAGGTCGAATGGTCTCTGGACGATTTCGAGCGAGTTCGTCGCAAGGTTCCGGTTATTTGCGACCTCAAGCCGTCCGGAAAATACATGGCGGTAGATCTGCATCAAGCGGGCGGCATTCCCCAAGTGCTGAAACTCTTGCTCAATGCCGGGCTCCTGCATGGTGACTGCCTGACCATCACCGGTCGCACGATCGCTGAAGAACTGGAGACGGTGTCGGACCAGCCTAGGGCAGACCAGAAGGTCATAAGAAACCTGGATGCGCCGCTCTATAGTGAGGGCCATCTCGCGATCCTCAAAGGCAATCTGGCGGAAGACGGGGCGGTCGCCAAGATCACCGGTCTGAAGAAGCTGGTGATTACTGGCCCAGCACGCGTATTCGAAGACGAGCAATCAGCAATGGATGCCATTCTGTCCGACAAGATCAAGCCGGGCGATATTCTCGTCCTCCGCTACCTCGGACCAAAGGGTGGTCCTGGTATGCCGGAAATGCTCGCCCCGACAGCAGCGATTATCGGCCGTGGCCTTGGCGATAGCGTGGGGCTGATCACGGACGGGCGGTTCTCGGGGGGGACCTGGGGCATGGTGGTCGGCCACGTCACCCCGGAAGCTTTTGTCGGAGGCACGATTGCGCTGGTTCGCGAAGGTGATCCCATCACCATCGATGCGCACCGCAAGCTGCTGCAACTCGATCTGCAAGACGAAGAAATTTCGCGGCGGCGTGCTGAATGGAAACAACCGAAACCCCGATATACTGCAGGCGTGCTGGCTAAATTTGCCGCGCTTGTCAGACCGGCCAATGAGGGAGCTGTGACAGGTTAGTATCAGGGACAGCAAGCTGTCGCTTGGGGGCAATTGCTGTCATCCGAAGAATCTCGCACCGTTGGTCCACGTTCTGTGGAGGGGCAAATGACAGCCATCATACTAGCGGCATTTATCGAAGACGGTCGCGTGTTGATGGCGCGACGAGCCGACCATAAGAAATATCCCGGAACGCTGGGATTTGATTGGCTGGCACATCGACTAGAATGAAGCTTTCGACGTCGCCGCCTTTGTCAGGGAGGCTGCAGAGGAAGTTGGTCTGATACCCACCACCTTCCATCATCTTGGGATTTTTAACGACGAGTCTGAACCCGACTACCACCTCTACATCGTCACTGACTAGCCGAATGATCGTCCAAGATTATTAGGCGATGAGCATAGCGAGTTAACATGGGTTCGCATTAGTGATGTCACCTCACCCCGCCCCGTAGCGCATCCACACATCATCTCGCTTGGTGAACGGTCTTGACCGCTATGACCGCTTTTGGCTCCAAATCGGAGGCATCGCAGTTACACGGCATGAGCGCTTGGATTTCGCTGTTGGGCCTGAACCGCTCCCACATATGGACCGGCGGAATCGCTGCCGTCGCGTCAATACAGTTCTCGTCATCATGCGGATTGGAGACGGCATTCGGGGACTGCGCGAATGCTCCGCCGGATGAATGTTTCTCCCGGCTCATGACCGACGCTTCGCCCGCCAGGGGGCGGCGATGGTCACGTTGCTCCTGCACTTGGCTTGCTGTTTTGGCGGTCTTCACAACCAGCCGCCTGCGAAGCCTGCTTTCCTCAATCCCACGACGACTGGTTGGCAGCGACGCATGATGTTCCATAGGAACGCGCTCCTGTAGTTTTCGATCATCAGAACAACGGGACCTTGATCGATCCCGAAGTGATAAGGACTGACCCACGGTCTCGTGTCGCTTTCTTCCGTCGCGTAGGTTTGGTTGAACGAGGGCTTGAAGCCATAAAGTCGCGTCATGCCCAGGTTCATGCGCGCGAAGTTCCGGAGTGTGGGGATCACTATCTCTGGTGCAAACGGTAGAGAAGCAACGACTGCCCATGGTGATACCGTTCCATCGTCCGGACCATAGGGCGCGCCGCGGGCGATGTAGTCGAAGAACTCCACCTCTATCCCCGCAACATTTCGTTTCGTCCACCCCGGCCCATCGCTTGCTGTGAAGCCCCAGCAGTGTTCGCCGTATCCGGCAAATTTCATGGGATTGCGGATCGCGTACTCCTGTTGCACGAACGTCGCATGACGGCTGTTCTGGAAATAGTCGCTGTTGTGCTCCCGCATGAATTCGTCACGGATGCCGCGAAAGTCGATCCACATATGCGAAAGCTGATGGGTGAACAGGGGGCCTGAGTAGAGCAGTTCGCGTCCGTAGATGTTCCGCCATTCGTAGCTATCGGTGTAGGCCGCATAGGATTCCGGGGGCAGTGGATGGGTCGGCGAGCCGAGGCCAAGAATGTAGAGGAGCAAGCCCTCGTCGTAGCCGCGCCAGCGGTAGGGGATAAATCCGCTTTCCGGACGCCAGCCGTGGGTCAGGGTGAGACCGTGATCACATGCCCATGTCCAGTCCGCGCGATCGTAAAGCGCATTGGCCAGCCGGCGAACTTCAGCCTCGTCCGCACTATCGCCATCGAAATAGGCGGCAACCGTCAACGCTCCGGCAAACAGAAACGCGGAGTCGATGGTCGATAATTCGCATTCCCAGACGCGTCGACCGGTCTCGATGTCGAGGAAATGATAGAAGAATCCCTTGTATCCCGTCGCATCGGGCTCAGGTCCTTGCGGACTGTCCAGCAAAAACCTCAGGCGCGTGCGTGCGATCTTTACCGCGAATTTTCGAATGATGATGCCCCGTTCCACAAGGACCGGGATGGTTGCAAGAGCCATGCCGATCGCGGCAATGCTCGCCGGTGCGTCCGGGTGCGTCTTGTCGCGGACAAGGCCATTGTCCGGATTCGTGCAGTGGAGATAGTAGAGGAGGGTGGTGAACTGCAGGCGCGCCAAGTCCTCCTCGGTTGGCATCCGGTTAAGCGCGGGGTCGGTCGAAAGTGGGTCCGTCATGGCGAGCCAATGATCGCGTGGACAGTGTGATCGCTGCCGTCATCGGAAAGCGGGATCTTCGCCCCGCTGACCTGCTTGCCATCCAAGATAAGCGAGCTCACGGCACCTCCGGTCCCGAAACTGTTGTCGACATGGATACGATAGGTCGAGGTGCCGTGCCGAAAATCCAACTCGAACTCCGGCCAATCTCTCGGAATGCAGGGGTCGATCAAAAGAAACTGGTCTTGCCGGCGTATCCCGAGAATCGCCTCGAGGCCGACGCGATACAGCCAGCCTGCCGATCCCGTGTACCAGGTCCAGCCTCCTCGACCCGTGTGCGGTTGCGCACCGTAGATATCGGCAGTGACGACATAAGGTTCGACCATATAGTGTTCGGCATCGCTCTTTGTCTGCGCATGACTGATAGGGTTGAGGAAGTGCCAGAGCTCAAGCGCACGATCACCGTCTCCCAGAAGCGCCGTGGCCAAAACGACCCAGGCTGCCGCATGCGTATATTGGCCGCCATTTTCCCTTATGCCGGGAACGTAACCCTTGATGTAGCCTGGCTGGAGGGGGCCCTTGTCGAAGGGCGGATCGAAGAGTTGGATCAGCTTATCGTCAGGGCGAACGAGCCGATTCCAGACGGCCTTCATTGCTGTCGACGCGCGCGCGCCGTCCGCTACGCCAGAAATGACAGCCCATGCCTGCGGGATCGCGTCGATCTGACACTCGTCGTTCAAACGCGAGCCGAGGGGTGTTCCATCGTCGAAATACGCGCGGCGATACCAGTCACCGTCCCACGCGTGGGTTTCCAAAGCGGCGCGCAAGGCGTCGGAACGCTCATGGCACCATTCCGCCCGGCTTTCGTCGCCACTAGCCGAGGCTAGCACGGCGAAGGATCGGAGCACCGTCACGAAGAACCAGCCGTTCCACACGCTCTCGCCTCTGCCCTCCGCACCGACCTTGTTCATCCCGTCATTCCAGTCGCCCGTTCCCATGAGGGGAAGTCCGTGGCGTCCAAGGCGCAGACCATGTTCCAATGCGCGGCAGCAGTGTTCGTAGACAGTGCCTTCCTTGCGGCTCACCTGCGGAACGCCAAACGTCTCTTCCTGGTCGCTTTTGAGAACAGGCGACGCGATGAATGGAACGCGCTCATCGAGAAGTCCGTGATCGCCGGTCACCGAGACGTAGTGATGAACGACATAGGGCAGAAAGTAGAGATCATCGGTGATGCGGGTCCGTACCCCGACGCCCGACGGCGGATGCCACCAGTGCTGGACGTCTCCTTCCTCGAACTGCCTGGATGCGGCGCGCAATATGTGACTTCGGGCTTCCTCCGGCGCGCAATGCACCAATGCCATGACATCCTGAAGCTGGTCGCGGAAACCGTACGCGCCCCCGGACTGGTAGAAGGCCGATCGCGCCCAGACGCGGCAAGCCAACACCTGATAGAGCAGCCAGCGGTTCATCATGAGATCGAAGGCCCTGTCGGGCGTTCGAATTGTCACAGTGCTGAGGATGCGGTCCCAATCACGAGAAACCGTCGCCAAGGAATCCCTTGCGCGTGCGGGATCGGCATACTGTTCAACGAGCCTGCGAATACCGTCGCGACTGTCTGCCTGGCCGAGAACGAACACGACTTCAGCGCTTTGGCCGGGAGCGACCGCAAGGTCGACCATAAGGGCCGCGCAGGGATCGATCAATGGGCCCATATTTCCACTGAGGTCGGAACGTGCCAGTCCAGCCGGTCGAGATACCGAGCCATTCGTACCCAGAAATTCGCTGCGGTCACAGGTGACCGATCGCACAGGCGCACTTGAGGCTACGAACGCCATTTTACCGAAAAAGTCATTTTGCCAGACGTTCCAGGCAATGATCGCATTTGAGCGAACATCCAACTCGCACGCCACCCGCATGGCGGCATCGTCACGCAGCGACCCGAGAACCCATTCGAGGAAATAGGTTGCCGTGAGGTGGCGTGTTTGCGTATCGCTGTTGCGGACCACAAGGTGAACGACCTTGAGCGGGTCCGAGATGGGAACGTGCACGGTCATTTCATGATGCAGAAATCCGTCATCGCTTTCGTATCGACTGTAGCCTTGTCCATGGCCGACGGTACACGTGGACGAAGCCCCCAATGGCAATGGCGTCGGCGTCCAGAGCTTGCCCGTTTGCTCGTCGCGCAGGTAGATGACCTCGCCGTGCGGATCCGACACCGGGTCGTTTGACCAGGGTGTCAGCCTGTTCAGTTGGCTGTTGCCTGACCACGTATAGCCGAGGCCGCTTTCTCCGGTCAGGCAGCCGAACTTCCGATTGGCGATGACGTTGCACCACGGCGTCGGTGTTCGGGCGGCGCCGTCCGTGGCGATTACATATTGTCGTCCATCTGGGCTGAATCCCCCGAACCCGTTCCAATAGAGCAGATCGGCGCTTGCCAACGGGCGAGACTTCACGCCCGTGTCCCGAGGGCCTGGCGCTGGAGGTGCCTGTTGCAACGACGCAGTCGCTTGACCGCTTCGAAGCTGTTCCGCCAGCGATCCACGACTGCAACTGACCACGACGCGCGCCGCGGCAACGATGGCACTGGTAGACTTGTCCGGCATGCTGGCGGTTGCCAGAATATGATGACCTCCCGGTTTTCCGACCGTCTCGGTCACCTGACTTGCGGTCAACTGCTCAGTCAATTCTTGCGCCTGGCGTGCGCCGCGTTCGTCGAGAAGGACAAGGTCGAAAGACAAGCCTCGAGCGGAGAGGAACCCATGTGCGTCTATCGCATCCTGGACGAGAGGCTCATCGGTGGCATCGATGCGCACAAGTAAAATGGGAAGATCCCCCGATATACCGCGTGACCAAAGCGCGTCCTTCTTGAGGTCCATGCTCAGGAACGCAGCACTATCCCGAAATCCAGGATGCGCATACACAAGGCTGCTGGCGAGCTCATAGTAGAGGGCGATTTCCTCTGGAGAGTGGGTGCAAGTCCGCTCGGCCGTATCGGAAAACGTTCTGTCGGCTGCTTCCACGCGTGAAAAGCGTTCCGCGATTTGTCTGGCGGTCGCTTCGCTGTCAGCGGCACCCGTTACAAAGGCGATCCACTCCGTAGCGCCGGGCTGCAGATGAAGGGTTCTGCGCAAGCTGAAGATCGGATCGAGCACGGGTCCAGTCGTCGCTGAGAGGGCTGTGGCACCGTCAAATGCAATCGGATTCTCCAGCGTGCGGCCTCGGCCAAGGAAACGATAGCGATCGGTGTCGTATTCAACCGCATGGTCAGCCTCGGCGCTGGAAGCAGAAACATGAACGGCCCAAACCGGTTTTTCGTTGATGCTCCGCGGCCGTCTTCGTGCAAACAACGCACCAGTTTCCGGCTCGATCCACGTTTCAACGAAAAGCTTTGCAAACGCCGGATGTGCGCTGTCGGCACGGCGGTCGTTCAGGCAGACTTCGCTATAGCTTGTCAGTTCGAGTTCTTTTGGCGTGGAGCCAAGATTCGATATTCGAAGCAGCCGCACTTCCGCATCGCAATCGGATGCTATGCCTATCGTGCAGCGAATATCGATGTCTTTGGTCGAGCAACGAAGTTCCGCTCGATCGCCTTCAAACAAGTGTTCGTAAATGCAGTCTGCCCGATGGAGCGGCTGCTTGCCGACTGACCAGATCTCGTTGCCGTCAAGATCTCTGATGTAGCAAAATTGGCCCCAGCAATCACGCGTCCCATCTTCGTGCCAGCGCGTCACATCGAGGCCGGACCACGACGCATAGCCCGCGCCGGACTCGGTGACGAGAGCGCAATAGCGACCGTTAGAGAGGAGCGCGACGCTTGGGGGCGCGCCTGCAGAGTGACGGTTGCTTTCCGCGTCCGTTTCCATGCTTGATCGCATCATAAGACGGATCCTTCAGACGACCGTTGACGAGTTCCGGGATTCCACTCCGCTGACCTGACAAATGAGCAAAGGCGACGACGTCCTCAGGCGTTGTCGCCTTCGGTGGATGTTGATTTCGGCGCTTCCGCCTTATCCGCTACACCCCATTTCCAACCGCTGATCGACGGCATGTCGTCACCGTATTTCTCGATGTATTCCTTGTGCTCGAGCAGCTTCACCTGGATCGCCTGCTTGAAGTAGGCGGCACGGGCACCCAGTTGCGGCAACCGATCGATTACGTCCCCGACAAGATGGAACCGGTCCATTTCATTGAGGACCACCATGTCGAAGGGCGTGGTGGTGGTGCCCTCTTCCTTGTAACCCCGAACGTGCAGGTTGCCGTGGTTCGTCCGTCGATAGGTCAGCCGATGGATCAGCCAGGGATAGCCATGGAAGGCGAAGATGATCGGCTTGTTCTTGGTGAACAGGCCATCGAAATCCGCATCGGACAGCCCGTGCGGGTGCTCTTTCTCAGGCTGCAGCTTCATCAGGTTAACGACATTGATGACCCGCACCTTGATCTCGGGGAGGTGTTCATGGATCAACTGGACAGCGGCCAGCGTCTCGAGGGTCGGAACGTCGCCGCAGCATGCCATCACCACGTCTGGCTCACTGCCCTTGTCGTTACTGGCCCATTCCCAAATACCGATACCCATGCTGCAATGCCTTACAGCCTCGGACATCGTCAGCCATTGCGGCGCGGGTTGCTTTCCCGCCACGACCACATTGACGTAGTTGCGACTGCGCAGGCAGTGATCGGTGACGGACAGCAATGTGTTGGCATCCGGTGGCAGGTATACCCGTACGACCTCGGCCTTCTTGTTGACGACGTGATCGATGAACCCCGGGTCCTGATGGCTGAAGCCGTTGTGATCCTGCCGCCAGACATGCGAACTTAAAAAATAGTTCAGGGACGCGACCGGTCTTCGCCACGGGATTTCGTTGCAGACTTTCAGCCACTTGGCATGTTGGTTGAACATGGAGTCGATAATGTGGATGAAGGCCTCGTAGCAGGAAAAGAAGCCGTGGCGACCCGTCAGGAGGTATCCCTCCAGCCATCCCTGGCATTGGTGCTCGCTCAGTACCTCCATGACGCGTCCGTCCGGTGAAAGGTGGTCATCCTCCGGATAGATTTCCGCCATGTAGCAACGGTTGGTAACATCCAGCACGTCCTGCCAGCGATTTGAGTTGTTCTCGTCCGGACTGAAGAGGCGGAAATTGTTGGCGTCGAGGTTCGACTTCATCACGTCGCGCAGGAACTTGCCCATGGCTCGTGCCGCTTCAGCCGTCACGGCGCCGGGGGTAGGGACATCGATCGCGTAATCCCGGAAGTCCGGCATTTTCAGATCGCGCATGAGTAGCCCCCCATTGGCATGGGGGTTGTCGCTCATTCGGCGATGGCCGGCGGGAGCCAGTGCGGCCAGTTCGGGCTTGAACTGGCCTGAATCGTCGAACAGTTCTTCGGGGCGGTAGCTCTTCATCCACTGCTCGAGGATGCGGATGTGTTCCGACTTATTCATATCGCCCATCGGAACCTGGTGAGATCGCCAGTAATCCTCGCACTTTTTCCCGTCTATCTCCGGCGGGCAGGTCCAGCCTTTCGGAGTTCGAAAGACAATCATCGGCCAGGCGGGCCGTTTCAGGTTGCCGTTCTCGCGCGCATCGGCCCAGATATTTCGGATATCGGCCACCGCCGTATCCAGCACAGCCGCCAGTTCCCGGTGAACGTGGTCTGGCTCATGGCCCTCGACGAAGTAGGGCTTGTAGCCCATCCCCTCGAAGAATTTCTGCAATTCCTCCTTCGGAATTCTGGCGAGAAAGCACGGGTTGGCGATCTTGTAGCCGTTGAGATGCAGGATGGGGAGAACGCAGCCATCGCGCGCCGGATTGAGGAATTTGTTGCCGTGCCAGCCGGTTGCAAGCGGACCGGTCTCAGCTTCGCCATCACCGACGACACAAGCGACGATCAAGTCAGGATTATCAAAAGCCGCTCCATAGGCGTGGCTGAGCGCATATCCGAGCTCGCCGCCCTCATGGATGCTGCCTGGCGTTTCCGGTGCGACGTGGCTCGGGATGCCGCCGGGGAAGCTAAACTGTTTGAACAGTCGCTGCATTCCCTCCGTATCCTGGCTGATATTCGGATAGAACTCGCTATAGGTACCCTCGAGGTAGGCATGAGCCACCAGTGACGGTCCGCCGTGACCCGGACCGATCACGTAGATCATGTTCAGATCATCGCGCTTGATCACCCGGTTCAGATGCACATAGAGCATGTTCAGACCGGGGGAGGTTCCCCAGTGCCCGAGCAGCCGCGGCTTTATGTGTTCCCGCTTCAACGGCTCGCGCAGCAGAGGGTTGTCCAGCAGATATATCTGGCCGACCGAAAGATAATTCGAAGCCCGCCAGTAGGCATCCAACGAACGAAGCTCATTCGCTGAAATCGCGCCAGATGGACGGGCTATGCCCGACACGGTTTCATTCGCTGCAGTCGAACCCATCTCAATCTCCCGAAAAAAACTGACGTTGACCCGCAAATCTGCGTGCTTGCTCCGGCGCTATCAATCAAACAGCCGCGTGACGACCTGATTGCCCTCTTTTACTCGTTTTGCGCCGGCTCCCGCCGCAGCGACAAAGCGTACACCCTCATGTCCGGGCCCATCGGATTGGCCAACCTTGCAGTCCAGAGCGGCTAGGTGCCTCCATCCCGCTATGCAAAGGGGGATCAGCGATGCGGGGCGTTAAAGTGCTCGACTACCCCCTTGACGCCTCGGACACCTTCCGCGACGATGCAAGCCGCTCTCTGGAATTCCACGCTTTCGACGCTACCCCAGATATGCACTATCCCCTGGTCGACCGTCACGCTCAGATCCAAACCCTCCAGCCCGGTGTTTTCTCCGAACCGGGCGACGATGCTGCGTTGGATGCCTTCATCCCCGCCAGCGGTATCATCTGGCAGCGCCACCAGAATTGCCTGAAGGAGATCTGCGCGACTGACGATGCCGACCAGCTTGCCATCCCTCACGACAGGAATTCGCTTGATGTGCCGCTCGTGCATGAGTTTTGCAACGTGCGCAAGCGAGGCTTCTTCGTCAATGACGACAGGATCGGGGGTCATTGCATCGCCGACGCGCCAGGAGCTGCGCCTGATGTAGGCATTCGCCCGCGCTTCCGATGGCAATGCCATGTCCTCCGATGAGGTTATCGTCGCAGATATCAGTTCCGTTCTACGGATCAGATCTCCTTCACTCAGGACACCTACCAGACGCCCTTCGTCGTCGACGACGGGGACCCCGCTGACATGATTGTCCAGCATGACCTGCGCTGCCTGTCTGACGCCATTGTCAGGCGACACCTTGGTGATTTTGGTGGTCATCACATCCTTGACGCGCATTAGGCTCCATCTCCTGCAAGGACCTCAGTGCGGTGATGTCAATTGTGTTTGGCCTGCAGTAGGCGCGTGTCCGCTGAGTGCGCAAAGTCGCAGGACGTCATTATCACATACCCCCGTGCCTGGTTTGGCAAGCCAATGTGGTGTATGTTCCTGTAACATACACGCACCGACGCCCGACAGCAGGGCGCCAATCATCCCAGCGCGAAGTTCTTGCAACCAAATTGTTTTGGTATGCCGGTCCGAAATTCTGCCCCGATCGCCGTATCATGCGAGACAACAGTTCCGCGCTCCAAGGCGGCGGGCGACATCGCGGTAGCACAGATTATTCGGCAGATGTTAACTGGCAGTTTGGCTGCAGAGCGAGATTTCGGTTGTCAGCAAAACAACCGTCCTGCAACATTGCTGGCTAGCCGCTTGAACTAAGTAATATTGCCACCAACAAGTTGGGGAGACGGGCATGTGCGCGGAGCATGTTGAACGTCGATTGGCAGCTATCCTAGCCGCCGATCTTGTCGGTTACACCCGGCTCTTGGAAGCAAACGAAGAGGATACGCTCAACGCTCTCCGTCAGCACCGCCGGGAGCTATTCGATCCGGCCGTCGCAAGCCACGGCGGGCACATAATCAAGGTGATGGGCGACGGTTTCCTCATCGAGTTCGGCAGCGTGCTCAATGCCGCACGCTGCGCGGTCGAAATCCAGCGCGGCATGCTGGAGCGGAGCATAGGGATTCCGGCGGACCGGCACTTCGTGTTCCGGATGGGTTTGAATCTGGGCGACATCGTCTTCGATGGGGATGACTTTCACGGGGATGGCGTTAATGTAGCCGTCCGACTACAGGCTCTTGCTGTTCCTGGGGGAATTGCATGCTCGGCGGCTGTGCGCCACGAAATCGGAAACAAGCTCGGTGTCGACTTTGCAGACCAGGGCGACAGGACCGTCAAGAATATTTCCCGTCCAGTGCACGTGTATTTTGCCGATTGGGGCAACGTAGCCTCGATCGGCGAAGCTTTGCCTGCAAACTGGCACACCCAGGCATCCTTCAGCAAGCCGTCGGTTGCTATCCTGCCATTCGCTAACATCAGCAACGATCCCTCGCAGGAGTTTTTCAGCGACGGCATTACCGAGGATATCATCACCGATCTATCGAATGTCTCAGGTCTGTTTGTGCTGAGCCGCAACACTGTCTTCACGTGGAAAGGCCGAAGCGAGAACCTGCAGCGCATCGCCAGGGAACTCGGTGTTGCCTATGTCGTCGAAGGCAGTGTCCGGAAGGCCGGCAACCATGTGAGGATCAATGCCGAATTGATCGACGCAGCCAGTGACGGTCACGTTTGGGCTGCGCGTTACGACCGGGACCTCACCGACATATTCGAAGTTCAAGACGAGATCGCCAAGGCGATCGTCGAACAACTTAAGGTCAAGCTGCTCCCTGACGAGAAGCGGGCGATCGAGCAGGCGCCGACAGAGAGCGTGGAAGCCTACACGCACTATCTGAGGGGTCGGGAGTACAACCACATTGCCTCGAAATCAAATTATCTCATGGCCAGACAGAGTTTCGCCAGAGCGATCGAACTGGATCCTGGCTATGCCCGCGCCTATGCGGGCGCAGCGGTTTGCGATGCGCGTTTGCGGTCCCAATTTGGCGTGAAGTTTCCGGTGAATGACATTCTTGAGAACGCCGCGAAAGCGCTCGCGATAGACCCCAATCTCGCGGAGGCGTATGCGGCCAGGGGGCTTGCATTGGCGGTTGCCGGCAATCGCGCCGAGGCAGATTCCGCATTCGAGCAGGCCTTGTCGCTCGGCCCCAATTGCCACGAGGCCAATCGGTACTATGCCGAGTTTTGCGTCACCAACGGTCAGTTCGAACCGGCGGCGACTTACTTTCAGCGCGCATTGGAAATCAAGCCCGCGGATTATGGCGCGCCGATGATGCTGGTGAATGTCTTTCGTTCGCTCGGGCAGGTAGACAGGGCCGAGAGCTACGCCCGCATCGCAATAAAGAAAGCCGAGGACGAAATGCGGCTACATCCGGAGAACGCCAATGTTGCGTGCCTTGGAGCGACCGCGCTGGCCTTTCTCGGTCTTCGCGATCGGGCATTGGAATGGTTGGCGCGCGCTCTGGCGACCGATCCCAACGATATAAACATTCAATACAATGCCGCCTGCACATATGCGCTGCTTGGCGAAATCGACCGAGCGATCGACTTGCTCGAGGTTTGGATGCCCCAAATCGGCGCGGAGATGAGGCTCTGGTTCAAGAATGATTCCGACCTCGATTCAATTCGTAGCCATCCGCGCTATTCACGTTTGGTCGAGCTTTCCGAGTGACGGCTCCTACCATTAGCTTAGATATATACCACCATTGAATGACTTGCCAAACCTTGGATCAAGCTGCGAAACTTTAAGTTGAACTGACCAAATAAAGTATTTTGGGGGGGGCGAATGGGCACCCGGTTCAGACTTTTTGTACAGCCACCGTTTGAGGATGCTCGGTCAAGCCCCGAGATCGTTGAGGTGTCGTCTCCGCTGGGTAGTCTGAAAGCTGGTCCAGCCGATGACTGCATGTTTGTTTTGGAGCCGGTCGGAAAGAGCCGTCCCTACGGCGTGAACCGCGGGCCGCTGGGAACGCCGTACATTTATCTGCCACCTTGGACCGGAAAGGTCCTGGAGCCGGCCGCCTCTGACGAGTATGGCAATTTTGACCACCTCCAACCTTGGATGCCAGGCTTCGAAGCCGCGCATGTGTTTGGTTGCGTGCGGTTCACGTTGGATGTGTGGGAGCGCTTTCTCGGACAGCCTATTGTCTGGCATTTTCACGATCACTTCGACCGTCTGCAAATCTCGATCCTGCCGCAATGGAACAACGCCCAGTACGGCTATGGCTTCCTCGAAATTGGGAGCCAGTTCGAGAAGGACGGGCGCGTCCTCCCCTTCAGCCTGGACTTCGACGTCATCGCTCATGAGGTGGGGCATGCAATCATCTTCAGCGTGCTTGGCGTGCCGCAGCCTGAAGCCGAATACCCGGAATATCTTGGCTTCCAGGAGGCCGTCTCCGACTGCGTGTCGCTGATCGCAGCCATGCATTTTCCCTCCGTGATCGACAATGTTCTCATGGAGACGCGCGGCAATCTCTATCGTGCAAATCGCTTGGCGCGGTTTTCGGAATTTTCGCCACATCGCCAGATACGTTCAGCCAGCAACAAACGGACGATGGCCGACTTCGTTCATGGATGGAAGGACGAGCATGAGCTCTCGCAACCGCTCACCGGTGCGATCTTCGACATCCTTGTCGACATCTTTCATGAGAGCCTGGTGGCTCGCGGCTTGATCTCGCGTGCGGTTGAGGATCTCGCGGATATTGCCGAGTTCGACCAGGCTGCCGAGGCACAGGTGCAGCACGCTTTCGACCGGGCTTTTGCGCGGAACTCAGACGGATTTGTCGAGGCGCTGCTTGATGCACGCGATATCGTCGGCACGTATCTGGCGGAAACCTTGTGGGCTCTCGCTCCCGATTTCTTGGACTACGGCGACGTCGCGAGAGCGATACTTGCGATTGATCGGGACGAAAGTGGCGGCCAGTTCGCCAGGATCATCAGCAGAAACTTCAGGCGGCGGGCCATCGGCGAATTGCACGCCGGCGTCCACCTCAAAGGTGGCGAGCATCGCAGCCATGTCCACTCTGCGCGCATATTGCTGCCGACAGATCATCTAGAGCTTCCGAAGATGAACTATCGCGAGAGAGTTCTGCTGTCGCGACAAACTGGCCGTTAATAACCATGTAGATGGAGGGAAACGTGGCAAACAATGAAACCTTGCTTGGCGTATCAGCTGTATATCTGTTCGGGCGTCTACTGAGTGATCTAACTCTTAGGGGCGCACCCATTTATCCGACTCAAGACGTACGGCCATCGGGAGCAAACCAACTTCTGATGAACCAGCTGAGTGCGGCAGACGCGGGTCTGGCGCGGATCTATGCCTTCTCTTTCGAGGGGTCATTCATTGAACTCAGTCGACCGGCAATCTTTGTCGTCCATGGCGATGGCGCCTTTCCCGACGACCCCCCTGCGAGGAACGCCAACGATGATATCGATTTCGACAGATTGTATAGGTCCCCAAGTTCAACGGGCCTAACAGGCCTCGGTTCACAAGTCGGAGCTCTTGCCGGGGATATGAAGGTTTGGATTTACGACAAGGCTGACGTCTCCATGAGACTCGATGCCGAAACAGGAACCCTTGAGCAAATCCTATTGTCTGTCGAGGCTTCCGCTGATCCCAGAGGAATGGCGAGTGGCGGAATGTCCCGATCGGGCGGCGCGTTGTCTCGCTCCGGCGGTGTCATGTCAAGATCCGGCGGGTTCATTTCTCGCCGATCCGGCGATAACGACTAGTCTACACATCGAGAGAGAACTGGGAGGCGAATATGTCGTCCGTCACAAAAATTGAAACTATACGGCTAGATCCGCCGAAAGTGGTTGCACCGGTAATCGGAGCTCAACCGCATTTCAAAATCATAGGGGCTAATTTCAGTAGTGAAATGCGTGTATATGCATGCAGGAGGCCAGACGGTACTGATGACGTTCCAGAAGTAAAAATAGAGCCAGATGATTCTGCTACGAGTACTGGTAGGCGTTGGTGTGTAATTGCGAAACCGGACCGTTCTGCTAAGGCTGAAGACTTGTACGTGGCTATAAAGCTGGGCGGTAAGTTTCAAGGCGCCGTACCCGGACTCAAGATCGTCTAGAAACGGGAGAGGCGAGCGAATTCACGAAGGCAGAGCCATCGACCTGCTCTGGAAGAATTCCAGGAAGCCTGGCTCCGACAGCCTTCCTGACCCGAGCGGCTGCACATATTGGACAGCCGAAGAAGTTCGTTCGTCGTTTCACGTCTGCCGGAACACGCTTGCCCGATCGTAACGTCTGGACACAGCGACGAATGCGTCGTTGTAGAGGCAATCGAAACCGCTCTCAAAGTCATCCTGGCGAGCCGAGAGCTTGATCGCCCCGGCACGCACGATCTCAATCCAGAGGATCGCCTATCCGAAAACATATGGGCGGGCCGTGAAGGTGACAGGCAAATCGAGGCGGAAATCCGTTTAGCGAAACGTTGCATACTGTTCAGGCAGATCAAGCCCGCTCTGGGCGCGATTGACGCGCGGCGGCGGATTGGTCGAGTTGACCTGTATTTGATCGATGGATGCCTTGTGTTTTAGAACGATCGAACTAAAACATTCCGCTGGACCGCCTCGATCACGCTACAGGGGCCAATTGCAGCGACGGGAACCTTCGATGATCCGCTTCTACTTTCACCCGACACCGAACCCGGCAAAGGTGGCGCTCTTTCTCGAAGAGGCGAAGCTCCCTTACGAGACCGTACCGGTCGACACCAGCAAGGGTGTGCAACATACGCCCGGCTTCCGTGCAATCAATCCCAATGGCAAGGTTCCGGCGATCGTGGACACCGATGGGCCAGGCGGCAGGGCTACTCGCGTCTTCGACTCCACGGCAATTCTAATCTACCTTGCCGAGAAGACAGGCACGTTTCTCGGCAGGCCCGAAGATCGCCCCGAATTGCTCTCGTGGCTGCTATTCCTCGCATCTGGCCTCGGACCCTTTTCGGGGCAGGCAGTGCATTTTCAGCATGCCGCGCCGGCGGGGTCCGACTATGCGGTCAACCGCTATCGCCGGGAAGCAGAGCGTCACTACCAGGTTCTGAACGATCATCTCGAGAGCCGGACTTTCATCGTCGGTGAAACCTATACGATCGCAGACATGTCAGCCTGGGGTTGGCTGGATCGGGCGTCGCGCGTTCTCAAAGGCGCTGACAATCCCTTGGGCGCCTATCCCAACCTCAAGCACCTGTTCGACACCATCGATGCCCGACCAGCGGCTGCCCGCGCGCGTGACGTCGGCAAGGAACATCCGTTCAAGCGGATCAATGACGACGAAACCAAGCGCGCGCTGTTTCCGTCGAACTATCCGCCGGCTAACTGAAACCAGCCGGCAAGTTTCTGGAGATGACAATGACCGACAGCCCCCAATACATCCCGCCCAAGGTTTGGACCTGGAACAAGCCGAGCGGGGGCACATTCGCCAGCATCAACCGGCCGATTGCCGGCGCAACGCACGACAGGGAACTGCCGGTCGGCAGGCATCCGTTGCAGCTCTACTCGCTCGGGACACCGAATGGCCAAAAAGTTACCATCATGCTCGAGGAGCTGCTCGCCCTTGGCCATTCCGGCGCCGAATACGATGCATGGCTGATCAAGATCGGCGATGGCGATCAATTCGGCAGCGGCTTCGTAGCCGTCAATCCGAACTCAAAAATTCCGGCCCTGACCGACAACTCGGGACCGCACCCGGTTAGGGTATTCGAGTCCGGTTCGATACTCGTCTATCTCGCGGAGAAGTTCGAGGCCCTCCTTCCGAAGGATCAGCCGAACCGCGCGGAGTGCCTCTCCTGGCTCTTCTGGCAGATGGGCAGCGCTCCCTATCTGGGTGGTGGCTTCGGTCACTTCTATGCATATGCGCCAACCAAGATCGAGTATGCGATCGATCGTTTCGCCATGGAGGTCAAGCGTCAGCTCGACGTTCTCGACCGCCGGCTGGCCGACAGCGAATACCTCGCGGGTTCCGACTATACGATTGCCGATATCGCCGTACTTCCCTGGTATGGCGGTCTCGTCAAAGGCTGGCAATATGGCGCCGGCGAGTTCCTGTCTGTACAGGATTACAAGAATGTCCACCGCTGGGCCGACACGCTCCTGGCCCGCCCGGCCGTCAAGCGTGGCCGTATGGTCAATCGCCTATCGGGTGAACCGTTCGAGCAACTGCACGAACGTCATGAGGCCAGTGATTTCGAGACGAAGACACAGGACAAAATTGCGGGAAAGGACGGATGAAGGCGAGCAAGGCGACATAGCCGCGGCGGCTCACGTCCCGAAGATTTGCGGGCGCTTTTGGTAGGCACGCGCGACGGGAGAGGTTTGCGGATCGGTCGGCGCAAACCGGCGCGCCCCCGCAACGAGCATTCAGCCCAGGAGACGATCCGCCAGGACTTCGGGCTGCTTGATTTCCAACGGCCCGTCGAACAGTTCGTCATACTTTGCCACAAGCGCTGAGGCGATCGAACCGTTGAGGTGCGCCTGGCGTCCCTCTTCGCCGTCGAAGGCATCGAATATTCCGAAGGTCGACCGGTCGAAACGGACCGCGAACCATGCGACCGTCAGTGGTTCGTGATCCAACAGGCCCTGTGCGCTCTTGAGGAACGCGGCGACTTCGTCCTCTTTGCCCGCCTTTGCTTTGAGTTCAACGTAGATTGCAACCTTGGTCATCTTTTTTCTCCTGGATATTCAGAGTGAGGAATAGCTGCTGACGGCGTCTGCCTACGTCCGCGCAATGATCGTTCGTCGCGGGATTTCCTTACCCGGGATAAAGCCGAGCTCGGGTGGAGCTTTTGATGGTTGCATCATCATGTGAGCGCGATGCAGCTGCCAACGGCAGCAGTTTGAGTTTTAAAGCATTTGTTATAAAATTCATCCATCAAGTTGGATGCTTGCTCGCCGCAGCGATCAAAATTTTGAGAGACGTAGCAAATGGCCCGGCCGAGGGAATTCGACGAGGAACTGGTACTTCTGCGCGCCGTCGAGCTTTTCTGGGAACGCGGATACGAGGCGACATCGATACGTCACCTTGCCGAGACGATGGGTCTTACCACGGCGAGCATCTACAATGCCTTTGGGGACAAGAAGGCCGTATATCGTCGGGCACTCGATTTTTACGTTCAGCTCAGCCTCGGTGAGCGGATAAGGCGTTTGTCGCAGAAGCCACCACGGGAGGCGATCGATGCATTCTTCGACGAGATCATCGAGCGCTCGTTGAGCGACACCAAACGGAAGGGCTGCATGGTTGTCAACTCGGCTCTCGAAGTGGCGCCCCACGACCCGGAATTTCAACGAGTGGTAGGAGAGGTGCTCCATCAGCTGGAAGGGTTCTTCCGTCACTGCGTCAAGGCCGGGCAGGACAACGGAACGATCAGCACCGGCCAGTCCGCTGACGATATGGCGCGCACCCTTTTGAGTGCGCTCCTCGGAATTCGGGTGCTGGCACGCACAAGACCCGAGAGAGAGCTTCTAGAGGGGGTGATAAAACCGGTACTGTGGCTGCTAGAGCCCGAAGCAAGCCGGCCGGGGAAAGTCTCACCTCCCTAAAATCCATTGGCCAACCTGCCTGGCGTCACGCATCGACGCCGACCCCGGCAAATACCGGGGCCGAGGATGTTTTCAGCTATCGCGGCCGGCTGCCGACTGAAGCCGGATCACCAGAGCCTGCCAAATCCGTCACAAACTAGTGAACGCGGCACCGGTAACGAATGTCGGTGAGATTGCGAACCCCGATATGCGCTCAGCAAGAGCGTCTATCCGATTATGGAGATCGCAATGTCTATCAAATCCAACATCAGCTCTGTCGTCCTCGCCGGCGCTGTCGCCACCGCCCTTGCGTCGATGGTCAATGCTGCGCCGCTCACGAAGGCCGAGGGTGATGCTGCGGTTGCCGCCCACAAGGAAAAGTGCTTCGGCGTTGCCCTCAAGGGTCAGAATGATTGTGCAGCTGGTCCTGGTACAACCTGCCAAGGCACCTCGACCGTCGATTTCCAGGGCAACGCCTGGAAGTTCGTACAGGGCGGAACCTGCACTTCCATCGTTGTGCCGAACGGTCAGCACGGTTCGCTGAAGGCGATCTGAACCTACGCGCCTTAAACAATCGGGAGGCGGAGAAACGCCATGACCGCAGATTTTATTCCAACAGCCGCGCTCGCGGTAGATACTCTCCGCTTCCCTGCGCACCCGATTGCCGGTTTGGCAGGAACCAGCTTCAAGCACGAACATTTTCCCGCGATCACCGCCGACGGCTCGCATCGCGGTTTCTTTGAAGTCCATGCCGAAAACTATATGGGCGCTGGTGGTCCTCCGCATCGAATCCTCGAACAGATTCGCCGTGACAACCCCGTGTCGCTCCACGGTGTCTGCATGTCGATCGGCGGACCCCAGCCGCTCGACAAGGCTCATCTGGAACGCTTCCGCTCCCTTGTCGAGCGATACGAGCCGGTACTGGTGTCCGAACATCTGGCATGGTCGACGCATCAGGCGACGTTTCTCAACGATCTGCTTCCGCTGCCCTACACACGGGAAAGCCTGGCAAAAGTCTGCGATCACATCGATGAAGTGCAGGCGACCATCGGACGCCCGATTCTTCTCGAGAATCCTTCGACCTACGTCATGTTCCGCGAGTCGACGATGGGCGAGACCGACTTTATCCGGTCGATCGCCAAGCGCACCGGCTGCGGACTTCTGCTCGATGTCAACAATGTCTTCGTCTCCGCGATCAATCACGGGTTTTCGGCGCTGGATTACCTATGCGATTTTCCGCTTGCCGCAGTCGGCGAAATCCACCTAGCGGGCCACGCCGAACAATCCGACGACGAGGGCGATCTGCTCCTGATCGATAGCCATGACGGGCCAGTCGCGGATGCCGTCTGGAAGCTTTACGACATCGTCCTTGCCCGCTGCGGCCCGATCCCGACGCTCATCGAATGGGACAGCAACATACCCGATTGGCCGATACTGAGGGCCGAGGCAATGGCGGCGCAGGCAATTCTTGACCGCCGTACTTCCATCACGCTCCAGGATCAGAGCCATGCCGCAGCTTGATGTCACACGGGAACCCGCGCAGTGTCTTGCCTACAGCGCCGAGTTCGCACCGGCACTGATCGATCCTGATGCCGGAACGCCATCCGGCGTCGTCGGCCCCAACGGCAAGGGAGCGGTCAAGCGCTACAACGTCTATCGCAACAACGTCACCGTCAGCCTGATCGATACGCTGGTCGGGATTTTCCCGGCGGTGCAACGCCTTGTGGGGCCTGATTTCTTCCGTGCCATGGCGCGCTTCCATCTGCGCGCCACGCCGCCGACTTCGCCGCTTCTCTTCCAGTACGGCCATGATTTTCCGGATTTTATCGAACGCTACGAATACGCGCAGTCCGTCCCCTGGCTCGCGGACGTAGCCAGGATCGAGCGGGCCTGGCTCGATGCTTACCATGCGGCGAATGTCGGGCCAGTGGCCGCCGTCGCCGTGGCATCCGTGCAGCCAGAGCGGCTCGGCGATCTGTTATTCACGGTGCATCCGGCAACGAGGATCGTTCGCTCGGCCTATCCGGCGCTGACAATCTTTGCCGCCTACCGCAGCGAGGGCCCCACCGGACCGATCGAGACGAGCGAGCCGGAGGACGCGCTCATCACTCGACCCGACATGGAGGTGGTCGTGCGCCACCTTCCTCCCGGCGGTGCAGAATTCCTGATTTCATTGATTGCCGGCAAGCCCTTGGGGCTCGCAGCAGCCACGGCGGTCGACGCCTGCCCGTCCTTCGACATCGCGGCCAGTATCGCCGGCATGATCGAATCCGGCGTGTTCTGCGCCATTACCCTTGGAGACGCATGATGATAGCGACCACAACCCGGCAGCCTTCGCTGAAAGACAGGCTACAACCGATCGTGACACTTGTGGAGAAGGCGCAGAATCTCGTTAAGGCCGTCGCGCAACCGACTGTCGTTGGCGCCGTTCTGCGCGTTGCCCTCGCCGTGCCCTTCTGGAGGTCCGGGATCCTGAAATGGGGTGGCTTCCTGCAACTCAACGATATCGCGATCACCCTCTTTACCGACGAATTTATGCTGCACCTACCGGGCGGCCCCTATCCCTATCCGGCACCCGAAACCATGGCTTTCCTCTCGGGTGCCGCCGAGATCAGCCTTCCGATCCTGCTGGTCCTTGGCCTCGCTACGCGGTTTGCCGCGACGGGCCTGCTGTTCATGACGCTGGTCGTCGAACTGACCATACCCGAAGGATGGCCGATCCACATCACCTGGGCCGCGATGGCATTGTCGCTCATGGCGTGGGGGCCGGGCAAACTGTCGATCGATCATTGGCTCGCGCGTTGGCTTGGCCGTCGCGTTTCTTGATGCGGCCGCTGGTGGCGCAGGCGAGCGACCCGGGCAGTCCAACTTCCTGGTTTCGCGCTTCGCGTTCGCGCGGCTCCGAATCGTAAAGCTGATCGCTGCCTGCCTCAGTGCAGGCCGCCGACACCCAGCAACCGTTCCACGGTATCATGATCCTGTGACAGCGCTTCCGGCGCGCCGTTCCATGCAATCCGTCCGCGCTCCAGGATGATCACCCGATCGGCAAAATCCAGAGCGCTTTGGATACGTTGCTCGACCAGCAATATCGTCATGTCGCCCGTCTTGGCCAGCTCGGCAAAAGCGCCCATCAATTCCTCGCAGATGATCGGGGCAAGGCCTTCCAGTGGCTCGTCCAGCAGAAGGACCGAGGGACGCCCGAGTATGGTGCGTGCGGTCGATAACATCTGTTGCTCGCCGCCGGAGAGCTGGCTGCCGAGATTGCTTCGCCGTTCCTTGAGTCGTGGGAACATCTGGTAGGCTTCTTCGATGGCCGTTTTCGGGCGCCCCTTGAGGCCGACATAAAGGTTCTCCTCGACGGTCAGCGTCGGGAAGATGCAGCGGGCCTGCGGCACATAGCCGAGCCCCCGGTGAGCGCGGCCCGCTGTCGGCAATGAGGTCACGTCGGAAGATCCAAGCCTGATGCGGCCTTCATAATGTTTCGTCTGTCCGGCGAGCGTTGCAAGCAGCGTGGTCTTGCCCATGCCGTTGCGACCCAATACGGCAAGCCGGGCGCCTGCTGGAACCGAGAAGGACACCCCCTCGAGAACGCGCGTGGGGCCATATCCGGCCGACAGGTTCTCAACCTCAAGCGGCGTGGCTGGCATTGGCATAGCTCCCGAGATAGGCGGCGCGGACGCCGGCATCCTTGGTTACGTCGGCGGGCGAGCCGTCGAAGATGATGGCGCCTGCGGCAAGCACGATAACGCGCTTGGCAAAGCGGAAGACGAGGTCCATGTCATGCTCGATCATGAGTACAGCCAGATCGGCAGGCAGCTCGGCGAGCGCCTGTTCTATGCGGCCGGTATCGCTCTGCGGCACGCCGGCTGCAGGCTCGTCAAGCAGCAACACCTTGGGCTTCAGCGCCATGGCGACGGCGATCTCCAAAAGCCGTTGCTGGCCATAGGCGATCTCACTGACCTTGCGATGCATAAGACCGCCGAGACCGAGCGTGTTCAGCATTCCGGTCACCTCTGCCATGACGGCGGGCATCGCCAGAAAATTTCCGAACATGCGTGTCGCGCGCCCGTCGCGTTGCAGGATGGCAAGTGCAACATGTTCGGCAGGTGTCATATCCTGGAAAAGCCGGGTCACCTGGAAAGAGCGGACCAAACCGCGCTTGACGCGTCCGGCCGCATCGATCTTCGTGGCGATTTCTCCGCCAAGACGAACCTCGCCGGAATCGGGCGCCAGATTGCCGGTGACGAGATTGACGAAGGTGGTTTTGCCGGCGCCGTTCGGCCCGATCAGTGCCACACGATCTCCCGGTTGCATCGAAATCGAAACGTCATTGGTAACCGCAAGGCCGCCGAAAGATTTTCGGAGGTTGACGACTTCGAAGACGGCGCTCATTGCGAAGCCTCCTTGCAGCGCGATAGCAGACTTGCGGCCGTTCCGTAGATGCCCTTCGGCGCGAAGAGAACGACGGCGATCAGAAGCGCGCCGACCATCGTCAGCCAATGAAAGGGATTGGCGGCCGAGACATAGTCTTCGAACAGCATGAAAATCACCGTACCGGAGAGCGCGCCGAAGAGTGAGCCCGTGCCGCCCAGAACCAGCATGACAAGACTTTCGGCCGAGAGCGTGAAGGACAGGCTGTCGAGGCCGACGACCTGCGTGGAAATCGCGTTCAGCGCGCCGCCGACACCTGCGACGGCGCCTGAGATGACATACATCTTCATCATCACCGCCTTCGGCGAAGCACCCATGGCGCTGATACGCACCGGGTCTTCCTTGATGCCGCGGCAGAGCATGCCGAAGGGGGAGCGCACCAGCAGGCGAAGAAGAACAAAGACGATCAGAAGCAGCACGACACCGAAAACGTAGGCCGTCTGGCCGTAGAGGTCGAATTCGAAATAGCCGAAGATCGGATTCGCAGAGATACCGGAGAGGCCGTCGCTACCGCCAGTCCAGGAGGAGGCCTTATTGGCGAATTCGTGAAACAGGTTGATCAGCGCGATCGACAGGACCAACTGCGGCAACCCATGGGCGCGCAGGATGACGACGCCGCACACGAGGCCCGAGATCGCGCCGCCTGCAATGCCCGCCAGTGTCATCAAGAGCGGATCAGTAATGCCGTAATGTGCCGAGACAATGCCGGCCGCATAAGCGCCGGAGCCGAACAGCGCGGCGTGCCCGAGTGTTGCTACGCCGCAATAACCGGTCACCAGATCGAGCGAGAGCACGAGCAGCGCGATGCCGACGATACGCGTCAGCAGGGCCAGATTGTCCGGGAAAAGCAGATAGCCGATGCCTGTAAATACGATGATGGCGATCACACCAGCCAGGTCGCGGCCGAAAGCACGATGGCGGCGGGCCGAGGCGGCGCCAGTCGTTTCTGTGTTCATGGTGAGTGTCATCCTATTTCGTCCTTCCGGCAAAGCCGCGCGGGAAGACGCAGATGATCGCAATAACCGCGAGGTAGAAGAAGAATTCTCCGAACTCGGGCATAAGATAGCGCCCGGTCGTATCGATGCCGCCGAGCACCAGGCAGGCGATCAGGGCGCCCGGAATGGAGCCGGCACCGCCGACCGAAACGACGACGAGGAAGGTCACCATGTAGCGCAGCGCATAATAAGGCTCGACCGGCAGCAGTTCGGCACCGACGACTCCACCGAAAGCAGCAAGCCCGACGGCGACCGCAAAGCTCAGCGCATAGATGATCTCGGTGCGGACGCCGAGGGCAGCAGCCATCGCGGCGTTGTCGACGGATGCGCGCAGCTTGACGCCGAAACTCGTTCTCTCGATCGTGAACCAGAGTGCCATTGCAACTGCGAGGCCGCAGGCGATCGCAAACAGGCGGTGAACCGGGATGGTGCGGAACCCCAGATCGGTGGAGCCTTGCAGGCCCGGAGGCAGTGGAATGGTCTTCAACGTCGGACCCATGACGTAGTTGGCAATGCCGATGATGCAGAAGGTGATGCCGATGGTCATCAATACCTGCGTCAGCTCCGGTGCACCGTAAATGCGGCGGTAGAGAAAGCGTTCGACGGGGATCGCGATGATGATTGTGCCGACGACGGCGGCGATGACGCCGAAGCCGTAACCGAGCCCGAGATCGCGCACCGCGTAGGAGGCGATATAGCCGCCGATCATCGCAAAGGCGCCGTGGGCGAGGTTGACGACGCGCATCAACCCCATCGTCACGGAAAGGCCGATCGAGATGACGAAGAGCACCATGCCGTAGGCCAGCGCGTCGACCGCGATACTGAAGACAGTCTGCATGAGGTTATCCCAATGCTCTAGTGGCGGGCCTTAAGGCCGTGCACCGTCCGAAACCACTTTGTGTCCCGGATATCTGAAGGTCCGCCACGGTTATCGGAGGGAGGATAGGACCTTACTTCACCGCCGCAAGGCCCGGATCGCCCTGCTTCTCGAAAGTCTGGATCTCGTTGTTGATGAACTTGCCGTCCGCATCCTTGGCGACTTCGCGCAGATAGATGTTCTGCGTGATGTGGCGGCTTTCCGGATCGATGGAAACCGGGCCGCGCGGGCTTGTCCACGAAAGACCCTTGACGGCCTCGACGGCCTTCTCTGCGTCCTGCTTGCCGCCGGTTGCCTCGATCATCTTGTAGATCACATGCATGCCATCATAGGCGCCAACAGCCGGGAAGGTAAGTTCGGCAGGGTTGCCGATCGCCTTGCCGGCGGCTTCGACGAAAGCCTTGTTCTCAGGAGAGTCATGTGAGATGGCGTAGTGGAAGGTCGTCAGCATGCCAAGCGCGGCATCGCCGAGCGCCGGCAGGTCGGATTCCTGCGTCAGGTCGCCGGGCGCGAAGAGTTGAATACCGCCTGCTTTCAGGCCATTTTCGTTATAGGCCTTGACGAAGCCGAGCGTCGTCGGGCCGGACGGCAGGAAGGCGAAGACGCCTTGCGCGCCGGAGTCCTTGATACGCTGCATGATCGGGCTGAAGTCATTGGTCGCAAGCGGCATGCGGATCGCCTCGACAACCTCGCCACCGGCTTTTTCGAAGCCGGCTTTGAAGGCGTTTTCGGCGTCGACGCCCGGGCCATAGTCGCTAACAACCGAAATGACCTTCTTGACGCCCTTGTCGAACGCCACTTGCGCCATCGGCGTCGATGTCTGCCATGTGGTGAACGATGTGCGGACAACCAGCGGGCTCTTGGTGACGATCGCCGAGGTGGCGGCGTTCATGATGACCAGTGGCGTATTGGCCTGCTTCAGGATTGGCGTGACGGCCATGGCGTCCGGGGTAAAGTAGAAGCCGGCGAGGTATTGGACCTTTTCCTTGACGACCAGTTCCTGGGCCAGTGCCTTGGACTGCGCCGGATCTGCCGCCGGAAGATCCCGATAGATGATCTCGACGGTGCTATCGCCGATCTTGTCGCCGTTGGTCGCCATGTAGGCGTCGATACCGGCCTTGAAATTCTTGCCTTGCAGCGCGAACGGGCCGGAAAACGGCCCGACGACGCCGACCTTGATTGTGTCGGCATAGGCACCGGTGCCCATGATGATTGCCGCAGCGGCGGCCAAAAGCAGCGTCTTCATTCTTTCTCTCTCCCTTTGTCGGCGTACTCCAGCGCCGTTCTAGCGCGCAGCTAAACGTTTTCGCAGCAGTTTGTCATGCAAAACGGTAATGTAAAATGAAATAAATGCCGTGATTCATCATTTTTCGGTTATGTTTCTCTGCCAAGACTCTGGATATTTTCAGTAAGGTCCCGAGCAAGGCGCAGCGCGGCCGCCGCTGCCATCACCATCGGCGGCAATACAAGCCATTCCAGCGTCCATGCCGCGCCGGAGCGCTCCTGCTCGTGTACGAGCGACTGGTGGATGGCGGAGAGCTGCGTGGCATTGAAGCGGGCAAGTGCGACAAGTGTCTCAGCCGCAACCGGGTTCTGCTTATGCGCCATCGCCGACGAGCCGCCGCCGCCTGAAAGGGCGATTTCGGTTCCTGCCTGGGCCAGGAGAGCGACGTCCTGTCCGAATTTTCCGAGACTGCCTGATATCAGCGACAGCAGGTCGGCAAGGTCGGCGATACGGCCGCGCTGGCTCTGCCACTGCGGCTCGTCGGTCAGTCCGAGGTCCTGTGCGAGCGAGGAGCGCACCGCCGCCGCCTTGTTTCCGAGTTTATCGAGAGTTCCGGCAGCACCCCCGAACTGCAGCGGAAAGGTCTGTTCGGTCAGCCTGTCGCGATAGATTTCCAGTGGCGCGCGCCAGGCGTGCAAGCGATCGGAAACCAGTATCGGAACGGCCGCCTGCATGCGGGTATGCCCCATCAGCATTCTTGCGCCGAAGCTGCGGTCCAAATCGTCGAAGATACCGGCAATGCCCGAGAGCCTGTTTGCGAAGATGAAGAGCACCGATTTCAGCCGAAGCATCAGGCTGGTATCGATCACATCCTGACTGGTCGCGGCGAAATGAAGGTGCTGAGCGGCGTCGCCCCCGATGGCGCCACGCAACTGCCTCACAAGCTCCGGTACGACGACACCGTCTTTTGCCGTGGCCGCCTTCAGTGCATTCAGATCAGGCGCAAATCCAGCACAAGCGGCCACGATGCGATTGGCGGCGTCGGCCGGGATAACCGCATGCCGCGCTTCTGCTTTTGCAAGCGATGCTTCAAAGGTGAGCATGGCGCGCAGGTCGGCTTCCGCCGAGACATAGCGCTCGATTTCGGCATCGCCGAGAAGACCGGAGAGATAGGGGTGGTCGAAGGGCGAGATACCCATCCTCAAATGTCCAGAAACACGGTTTCTTTCGGCCCCTGCAAATAGATGTCGAAGCTGTACACGGGGCCTTCCTTCGCCGCGATCAGAGTGGCGACGCGCTCGCGGTGCTCGATGCGGGCAAGCAGGGGGTCGGCATTGTTCGCTTCGGTTTCCTCAGGGAAATACATCCGCGTCTGCAGGCCGATATTGATGCCACGCGCAACGATCCAGAACGAAATGTGCGGCGCCATGGGGCGGCCGTCCTTGAACGGGACGTTGCCAGGCTTGACGGTCTCGAAACTGTAGACGCCGTCCTCGGCACGGGTCGGGCAACGGCCCCACCCTGTAAAGTTCGGATCCGCCGCGCCGCGCATTTCCGAAGGGCTGTTGTAGTAGCCGGCGCTGTCGGCCTGCCATATCTCGATCACGGCGTCACGCACCAAGGCGCCAGCGCCATCGAAGATGCGGCCGGTGACAGTGATGCGTTGGCCGAGCGTCCTGTCGTTGACCATCGCGTTGCCGAGATCGGCTTCGTAGACGCCGCCGATATCACAGAAGTTCGGGGTCATCCCGATGTGGACATAAGGTCCTGCCGTCTGGGAGGGTGTTTCCTTGAGGTAGCGAAGCTCCTGCACCATCAGTTGCCCTCCAGCTTGTTCTCGAACATGGTCGAACGGCGGCCACGCAGCACGATATCGAACTTGTAGGCCCGTGCATCCATGGGGATCGTATTGCCCCAGTCGGGTGGCGCGATCAACTGTTCGACGGCTGCCTTGTCGGCAATCGAACCGACAATGGGACATTTCCAGATCATCGGATCGCCTTCGAAATACATCTGGGTAATCAGTCGCTGGGCAAAGCCGTGACCGAAGATCGAGAAGTGGATGTGGGCCGGGCGCCAGTCGTTAACGCCGTTCGGCCAAGGGTAGGCACCGGGCCGGACCGTGCGGAAAGCGTAGCAGCCCTCGCCGTCGGTGATCGCACGGCCGCAGCCGCCGAAATTCGGATCGATGGCCGCGAGATAGCTTTCCTTCTTGTGACGGTAGCGGCCACCGGCATTGGCCTGCCAGAATTCGACGAGCACGCCTGCCTGCGGGCGGCCGCGCTCATCGAGCACGCGGCCATGGACGATGATGCGCTCGCCGATCGCGCTCTCTCCGGCCTTGGCGAAATTGTGGATCAGATCATTGTCCATCTCGCCGATTATCGAATGGCCGAAGACCGGGCCGGTCGTTTCCGAGATGGTGCCGTCGAGCGAAAGCAGCGCGCGCTGCGGCGAGCGCAGGATCGAGGTCTTGTAGCCAGGGGTCAGCGCTGGTGGATGCCAGCTGCGATCGCGACCAAAGAAGGCGCCGGTTTCCGGCCTGCGGTTGGGGATATCGGACATGTGCTCCTCTTACGCCGCTTTTTCGGCGTCCATCTGCTCGAAAACCTGCTTGGCGATCTTGATGGCGTGATTT
The DNA here is from genome assembly GCF_001426265.1 of Rhizobium sp. Root1220. Lineage (GTDB taxonomy): Bacteria > Pseudomonadota > Alphaproteobacteria > Rhizobiales > Rhizobiaceae > Rhizobium. The sequence goes on along the minus strand of NZ_LMDG01000034.1, from coordinate 389,078 downwards.
GCTGCGGGAACGCCGGCATAAATCGCCACATGCAAAAGCGCCTCGCAGACGTCGTCGCGGCTGGCGCCGGTATTGACGGTTGCCCGCACATGCATCGCCACCTCGTCATCCTGTCCCAAGGCGGCCAGAAGCGCGATCGTCACGATCGAGCGCTCGCGCCTGGTGAAGGTGGGGCGCGACCAGACATGACCCCAGGCGGCCTCGGTAATCAGGTCCTGAAACGGTTTGTCGAAGGCGGTGGATGCTGCTTCGGCGCGGTCGACATGGGTGTCGCCCAGAACGGCTCGCCGGGTCGACATGCCCTGCTTGTAGCGCTCGGAGGGAGGCGAAGTCTCGTTCATGGGCTCTTTTCTCCGTGCAGGGCGAAATCGATGAAGGCTCGGATGACGGCGGTCAATGCCTCCGGCTGTTCGACGCAGGGCAGGTGGCCGGCGTCGCGAATTATCTCGAAGCGGGCGTTGGGGATAAGCTGCGCCAGCGATTTTACGAGATCCGGCGGCGTCGAGCCGTCCTGATCGCCGACGATGCAGATCGTGGGCACGGCGATCTTCCGGGCAGCTTCCGTGAAATCGGCATCGCGGATAGCATTGCAGGTGGCAGCGTAGCCAATGGCGGGCTGCCGCGCGAGCATATTGCAATAGCCGGCGTACGCCGTGTTTTCCGGGCGGCGGAATGCAGGTGTGAACCACCGCTCCATGATGCCGTTGACAAGGCTTGCGATGCCATCCTTCTCGACGGCGGCAATACGGCTGTTCCACATTTCGGGCGTCCCGATCTTGTGGGCCGTATCGCAAAGGATCAGCGCGCGCACCAGATCAGGACGCTGCTGGTAAAGCGACTGGGCGATCAGTCCGCCGACAGAGAGGCCACAGATGATCGCTTGCTTGACCTCCAGCGCCTCCAACAGGCCGATAAGGTCGGAGGCGTGTTCCTCGATCGAATGGGGCGTTTGCCCGATATCCGAGAGTCCGTGGCCGCGCTTGTCATAAAGAAGGATAGCAAAATCACCCGCCAGCCGGACGATCACGTCGCGCCAGATGCGGAAATCCGTACCGAGCGAATTGGCAAACACCAGCACCGGCTTGTCGGCGGGACCGCCGATGACCTGATAGTGGATGGCAATGTCGTTGACGCGGGCAAATTGCACTGGAAACTCCTCCGAACGGGAATTTGAATGTTTAATCTGGTTAGGTAAAATGATATTTCGTGGCTTTCCGATAACTCCAGAGTTATGTGAACGATGATCGACAACCGCATCAAGTTCCGCCATCTGCAAACCTTTGTCGAGGTTGCGCGCCAGAAAAGCGTGATGAAAGCGGCCGAGCTGCTGCATGTCAGTCAGCCTGCTGTGACCAAAACCATCCGCGAGCTCGAGGAGGTGCTGGGCGTGCAGGTCTTCGAGCGCGATGGCCGTGGCATCAAGATTACCCGCTACGGCGAAGTCTTCCTGAAACATGCGGGCGCGGCACTGACGGCCTTGAGACAAGGTCTCGATTCGGTGACGCAGGAGCGGGTCGGCGATGCGCCGCCGATCCGTATCGGGGCACTCCCGACTGTCTCTACCCGCATCATGCCCCGGGCGATGGAGCTCTTTCTGAAGGAGAATACCTGGAGCCGCATCAAGATCGTCACCGGCGAGAATGCGGTTCTTCTCGAGCAACTGCGTGTCGGCGATCTGGATCTCGTGGTCGGACGTCTGGCGGGTCCGGAGAAGATGACGGGATTTTCCTTCGAGCATCTCTATTCGGAACAGGTCGTCTTCGTCGTTCGCGCCGGTCATCCACTCCTCGAGACAAAGACGTCACTGTTCGCAACGCTCGCCGACTTTACGGTGCTGATGCCGACGCGTGCCTCGATCATCCGACCTTTCGTCGAGAGGCTGCTGATCACCAATGGCGTTGCTAGCCTGCCGAACCAGATCGAGACCGTTTCCGACAGTTTTGGACGCGCTTTCGTCCGCTCCAGCGATGCCGTCTGGATCATCTCGAAAGGCGTCGTTGCCAAGGATGTGGAGGACAAGTTCCTCGATATTCTGCCGATTGATACCAGCGAGACCAAGGGGCCTGTCGGCCTGACGATGCGCAACGACACCATTCCATCGTTACCGCTATCCATCCTCGTGCAGACTATCCGCGAAGCGGCCGGCGAAGTATCCTATAAAACTTAGGTGCTCTCGGAGCTGCACCGGTTTTGCTGCGCAGACGCCGTCTCGGCTTCTCAATACGGCAGGCCGACATAGTTTTCGGCAAGCGCGGTGGAAGCCGCGCGTGAATGGGTGAGATAGTCCAGCTCGGCCTCCTGAATCTTCTGGTCAAAATCGCTTGTATCGGGAAAGCGATGCATGATCGTCGTCATCCACCAGGAAAAGCGTACGGCCTTCCAGACGCGCGACAGCGCACGAGCGGAATAGTCATCGATGCCCGCGCTGGAACGGTCGGTATAAAATTCGATCAGCCCGGAAAAGAGATAGTGGACGTCGCTGGCGGCGAGGTTCAGGCCCTTTGCCCCGGTCGGAGGGACGATATGGGCGGCATCGCCCGCGAGGAACAGTCGCCCAAAACGCATTGGTTCGGCGACGAATGAACGCAGTGGGGCGATCGACTTTTCGAAGGATGGGGCAGTGACCACAGCCTCGGCGTGATGGTCAGGCAGCCGCCGGCGCAACTCATCCCAGAAACGGTCGTCGCTCCAGTCTGCCACCTTTTCGTCCAGCGGGCATTGGATGTAGTAGCGGCTGCGGCTGGCAGAGCGCATGGAACAGAGCGCAAAGCCAAGCGGATGGTTGGCATAGATCAGCTCGTGGCTAACGGGTGGCGTTTCGGCAAGGATGCCGAGCCAGCCGAATGGGTACACCTTCTCGAAGGTTTGCATCGATCTCTCCGAAACAGCTTTCCGGCTTGCGCCATGAAAGCCGTCGCAGCCGGCGATGAAGTCGCAATCGATGCGGTGCGTCGTGCGGTCCTTCTGGTAGGTGACGTAGGGCGTGCTCCGATCGAAATCACAGGGCGTGACGTTGCCCGCTTCATAAATCGTCTTTGCACCGGCGAGTTCGCGTCGGTCCATCAGGTCCCGAGTCAACTCGGTTTGGCCGTACACCATGACGCGCTTGCCGCCAGCCAGTCCAAAGAGATCGATGCGATGGTCGCGACCGTCGAAGGCGAGCGAGAAACCGTCATGGGGCAAACCGTCGGACAGCAAGCGGCTATCGGACTTCGCTTTGCCGAGAAGCCCGACCGTGCCTTCTTCAAGCACGCCGGCTCGAACACGGCCGAGGATGTATTCCTTGCCGACGCGATCCAAAATGAGGTTGTCGATACCAGCTTCCGTCAGCAGCTGGCCGAGCAGTAATCCCGATGGCCCCGAGCCGATGATGGCGACCTTGGTGCGCATATACCCTCCCTTACATATGTGCGGCAAATTGTGTGGGCGGCGAGGCGGGCGGGCAATGGACATTTCATGCCTGAAATTGCACTAATCGAACATCAGGGAAGGTTAGGGCGATGAAGAAATCTGTTCCGACTTATGAACTCTACGGCGAAAGTGCCGGCCGAGAGCGGGATTTCTGGCTGCACTGCGAGACGATTCCATCGCGCAGCCGCCTGCACCATTGGGAGATCCAGCAGCACCGGCATGATGGCTTCTTCCAGATATTGTACATCAGTGCCGGTTCGGGTGATGCGATCTTCGGAAGCGAGCGTCGCGAGATCACGCGACACATGGTCATCACGGTGCCATCGGGCCTGGGCCATGGGTTCCGTTTCTCCCGGGATATAGATGGCTTTGTCATTACGGTGCTGACGTCGCAGCTGAAGACGCTGCCGGGCGGGCGCAGTCCGCTCGGCGCGTGGCTGGCGCATCCGCATTTGACGAAGCTCGACATGGATGATCCCGAAGCGGCATATGTGGCACAGACTCTGTCGCGCCTCGGCTCGGAGTTCGCAAGTCACGCGAGCGGGCGAGCGGACCTGCTGGAAGCCTACGTCACCGTCGCGTTGCAACTGACGATGCGGCTTTCCGGGAGCGGTGTCGAACTCCTCGACGAGACCGGACGACGGATGGAATTGCTGGAAAGCCTGATCCACCGGCATCTCAGATCCCACAAGACCGCCGCGTTCTACGCAAGGGAATTGGGCATCTCGCCGACGCATCTGAGCCGTGTCGTCAGAGCGGTAACCGGACACGGGACACATGAATTGATCGCCGGGAGGTTGACCGAAGAAGCCAAGCGCGAACTGGTCTTCTCCTTCGGCAGCGTACAGGAAATCGGCTACCGGCTCGGCTTTGTCGATCCGGCCTATTTCTCGCGATTCTTCCTGAAGCAGACCGGCGAGACGCCGCGGGCATGGCGAACGGCGGAGCGCGCCAAACTCCGCATGTGATCAGCGGGAGATCTGAAGGCCTTTGACAACTGCTCGGGCCCATCCGCCGCCGCCCGAGCGGGAATAGGAGCGATGTTTCGGAGCCCTGACTTCTCGGTCCGGCTATCGCGTTTTCTCATTTTTGCTCGGTCATCTCCCGCCGGTTGTGCCAAGAGATTTGAACTTAGCGCTTGGTTTTGGGATTCTATGCCGATCACAGACAGTCTTTGCCAACACTATAGTTGAAATGTGGCGGATATAACTGCTGCGACGACCTTCGGATTTGGCGTTACATAGGGGAGAGTAATGAAGACGTTGCTGCTGTGTTCCTTGGCCGGGCTCGCCCTTGCCAGTTGCTCGCCCACTCAACAGGGTGCCGGGATCGGCGCCGCTACCGGTGCAGTCGTGGGTGGTGCTGTGACCAATGATGTCCGTGGCGCGGCCGTGGGTGCTGCCATTGGCGGCGCTTCCGGCGCCGTGATCGGCAACGTCGCTGGTCGTCCAGGACAATGCGAATTCCAGGATCGCAATGGACGACGTTACGTTGCGGCCTGCCCGCGCTGACGGTGACCGACATGCGATCGCAGCGTTCGCGCAAGCGGCGGTACGTCGACGGAGCCTCTCACGGGCTGCCCAACTTCGCCTGGCTTCGGCGATGCCCCTCCTTGATCCTAGAGCTATGTCGAAAAACCGCGGCGCTGGTGGCCAACGAAATCGACGAGATTTGGGACGTCTCCGTCAGCTTATCACGGAATGCGAGTGCTTCAGTCCGGGATGACCGAAGGTAGTGCTCTCGACCACCGTCGATGGTGGAGCAGATGAAGTATGAGCCGATATGAACCGCGCGCCGGGCAATAGGGGTTTTGCCCGTTCGCTGTTCAACCGTTGCCAGTAAAGCGTGCCCATTCAAACCTCGGTATTAATGCCCTGTGGGGAACATTCCGGCTCAATTGGAGGCAAGACATGGCCACTGCCAACGCAGCATCAAAGACCACGATGCAGAGATTTCTCGATGGCGTCGAGAAGGTGGGAAACATGGTTCCCCATCCGGTCGTCATCTTTCTGATTCTCATCGGCATTGTCATCGTTCTGTCTGCCGTGCTCGGGGCTTTTGGAGCCGCCGTTAGCTACGAGCGGATCAACCCCGATACGCATGAGATCGAAAGGGCGTCGACTGAGATCCGCAGTTTGCTCAACATCGAGGGCATCCGCTTCCTGTATTCGTCGCTCATTCCCAATTTCATGAGTTTCACCGCCGTGGGTCTGATGATCGCGGCGATGATCGGCGCGGGCGTCGCCGAGGCATCCGGCCTGGTCACGGCGCTGATCCACAAGCTCGTTATCGTCTCGCCGCGCTGGGCGCTGACCTATATCCTGGCTTTCGTCGGCATTCTCGCAAGCATCGCGGCCGACGCCGGTTATCTGGTGCTGATACCTCTGGCCGGCGTGGCCTATCTCGCAGTCGGGCGGCATCCTCTTGCCGGTCTTGCCCTTGGCTTCGCTGCGGTAGCGGCGGCTTTCACGGTCAACATGCTGATCAAGCCGCTCGACGCCGTCCTTGTCGAGTTCACAAATGATGCGGCGCATCTTGTCGATCCTGCACGGTCGATCGGCCTAGCGTCCAACGTCTGGTTTTCCATCGCGTCGGTGCTGTTCTTGACGGTCGTGATCGCTTTCATCACCGATCGCATCATCGCTCCGCGGCTGGGAGAGTACAATCCTGAAGCGGCCGGAGGCGATGTTCAGAATCAAGGCGCTACGCTCTCCGACAAGGAATCGCGCGGGCTGCGGTTTGCCCTTTACGGGCTTATCGGGCTGCTTGTGGTGTTTCTGCTTCTGACGCTTCCGAGCGGCGCGCCGCTTCGCAATCCAACCACCGGTGAACTCATCGGCAATTCACCGTTTATGAACGGCCTCATCGCGCTCATCATGCTGGTCTTCCTGGTGACGGGATGGGCCTACGGCATCGGCGCCGGCACGATGAAAACGCTGGCTGAGGTGATCGCCGCGATCGAAAATTCGATCAAGAACATGGGCGGCACCATCTTTCTATTTTTCGTCCTCAGTCAGTTCGTGGCCTACTTTACCTATACCAATATCGGCACGGTCATGGCGCTCAGCCTTTCGGGCGTGCTGCAGGCTGCCAATGTAGGCGCTCTGCCGCTGCTGATCGGGTTCATCGTTGTCGTTGCCATCATCGACCTGCTGCTGACAGGAGCGATTGCGAAATGGGCGATTTTCGCTCCAGTCTTCGTGCCGCTCCTGATGAAACTCGGGGTGGAGCCCGAAGCGGTTCTGGCCGCATATCGCGTCGGCGATTCGCCCATGAACGCGATCACTCCGCTCAACGCCTACTTTGCGCTCGTCGTGGGCTTCGCCCAGAAATACGACAAGTCGGCGGGTGTCGGCACAATCGTTTCCCTGATGCTTCCTTATGTCGTGCTGATCTTCGTGCTTTGGACCGGTCTCTTCGCGGTCTGGAAGGCTCTTGGTCTGCCGTGGGGTCTCTGAGGCGACGCCGCGACACGTCTGAACGGTTCAACATGCAAATAATGGGATGGATATCATGAGCAACACCTCTATTCCTCTCGACGTTGCCGCGGCAGAAGAACACCTGATGCGGTTCCTCTCTGTGGAAGGCGTCACTGGACAGGAAAAGAACATCGGCCTTGCCGTTAGCGACGCGTTGAAGAAAATCGGAGTGCCGGCGGAAGCGATACGCTTCGACGACGTCAACAAGCGGATTCCGCTGCCGACGGAAACGGGCAATCTGATCGTGGATATCCCTGGTACACGGCCGGGGCCGAGGCTGCTCTTCTCCACACACCTGGATACCGTGCCGCTCTGCGCCGGCGCCAAGCCGCGGCGGGATGGCGACCGTATCGTGTCAGACGGCACTACAGCGCTCGGCGGCGACGCGCGTACCGGCGTCGCGCTCCTCGTGGTGGTCGCCGAAACATTGATCAAGCACAAGCTGCCGCATCCGCCGATCACACTGCTGTTTACCGTGCGCGAGGAGAGCGGGCTGCACGGAGCAAGAGAACTCAATCCGGCCGATCTCAACGGTGCCGTCATGTGTATCAATGTCGATGGCCAGCTTGCTTCGGACCTCATCGTCGGGGCGGTCGGGCAGGAGAATTGGGAGGTCGAGATCACGGGCCGGGCGTCGCATGCGGGCGTTGCACCGGAAAAGGGAATTTCCGCGACGCTGGTCGGTGCCATGGCGCTGACCGAGGCGAAGCGCAACGGCTGGTTCGGCAAGGTTGTCAAACCGGATGGCCGGGGCACCAGCAACGTCGGCATCTTCGGTGGCAAGGACAACAAGCCGGCCGGTGATGCCACCAATGTCGTCACGGACTACGCATACATCAAAGGCGAGGCGCGTAGCCCGGAGGCGACATTCGCGACGAAAATCGCGAACGGTTACAAGGAAGCCTTCGCCACGGCGCAGGGCGAGGTGACGACCGACGAGGGCGACAAGGCCCTGGTCAAATTCAGCCACGTCGCGTCTTATCCGCCATTCGAACTGGGCAAGGACACGCCGATCGTGAAGCGCGCCACCAAGGCGCTGGGGATACTCGGCATCGAGCCGGTCTACGTATTCTCGAATGGCGGCCTCGATGCCAATTGGCTCGACAAGCATGGTGTCCCCACCATTACAATCGGTGCGGGACAGGCTGAGATTCATACGATCAAGGAATATGTGAACCTGAAGGAATACGAAAAAGGCTGCCGTCTGGGCATCCTGATGGCGACGATGGACGACTAGCTGCCGTTTCGGCCTAGCTCGGGTGGACCGGGGGGTGCCTCGTAGGCCAAACGCCGAGGTGCGTGCGATCGGGGCGCTTCGGTGGCGGATGCGGGTGGTTGGCTGAAGACGAGCCCCGGACCGCGGGTTTGGCGACGCTGCAAGGTTTTGATGGTCCGACCGGACCAAACGAGGAGCTGAACGTTTGAGTCCGATAGCATACACAGCCACCATCATTGCAGTTGTTGTCGTACTGTTCGTCTGGAACAAATTGCCCGTCGTCTTCGTGGCGATGCTGACCGCCCTTGCACTGTGGGCGACTGGTGTCCTCACGCTCGGACAATCGCTCGGTGGTTTCGGCGACCCGGCCGTCATCTTCATCGCATCGCTCTTCGTGGTCAGCTCGGGACTCGAGGTCACCGGCGTGACAGCCTGGGCCGGTCAGCTGCTGATCCGCGGCGCCGGCGAAGAAAGTCGCACGCGCCTTCTCATTCTGACGATGGCGCTCGTTTCACTTCTCACGGCGCTCATTAGCGTCAACGGCGCCGTCGCCGCCCTTTTGCCAGTCGTGGTCGTCATCGCCGTACGTCTCAGGCGGAATTCGTCGCAACTGCTTATGCCGCTGGTCTTTGCGGCCCACGCAGGCTCCCTGCTTGCGCTCACGGGAACGCCCGTAAACGTGCTGGTGTCGGAAGCCGGCATCGATGCCGGGGTCGGTGGTTTCGGTTTCTTCGAGTTCGCGCTTGTAGGCGTGCCGCTGCTCGCAGGAACAATGGCGATCATCGTCCTGTTCGGAAAGCAGCTCCTACCCGAGCGCAATGGTGCGACCATGCCTGCCGATTTCAGCCAGCACGCCAAGACGCTGGTCGAGCAGTACGGCCTCGCGAATGGAATCTACCAGATGCGCGTTCGCGCAAGCTCGCCTTTCGTGGGCGCGTCATCGTCGGGAATTGATCTTTCGTCCTTTTCCGGGCTGCAACTCGTTGCCATTCAGGAGGGAGAAACGGCCGGACCGCTCCGCAGGCCCTTGCTGGCCGAGGGAGATCATCTCCTCGTGCGCGGCGATGCCGAAGCCGCAGCTGCATTTTCCACGAAGATGCATCTCGCCTTTCGCGACGAGAATGCCGCAGGCCAGGGGCAGGAGACACTTTTCAACCGCAGTTCGGGCTTGGCTGAAGTCGTTATTCCGCCGCGCTCCAAGCTCATCGGCCAAAGTGTTTTCCCGGGCATGGTCACGGACAGTGGCGACCTGATCATTCTGGCGGTACAGCGCGCTGGAGAGGCAATTGCTGCCGGCAGCGCGACCAAGGATGCCGGCGGCGTCGTCCTACAGGCAGGCGATACCATGCTTCTGCAGGGGACATGGAAGGCGCTCGACGTGCACTTGGATGATCCCGACGTGCTCGTGGTCAATTCGCCGGAACTGGTCCGCCGCCAGGCCGTTCCGATGGGGCCGGGCGCGCGCCAGGCCGTCGTCATCCTGATTGCAATGGTTCTGCTTCTCGCCACGGGCTTAGTGCCGCCCGCCGTTGCCGGTTTGCTCGCGGCCGGTGCGATCATCCTGTCAGGGATCATGAGTGTCGAACAAGCCTACCGCGCCATCGGCTGGACGACGGTCATTCTTGTCGGCGCAATGATGCCGCTTTCCACGGCAATGGTGGAAACGGGAGCAGCCAAGCTGATGGCGGAGCATCTGGTGAATCTCGTCGGCGATGCCGGCCCGCTCGCCTTGCTCGCCGGCTTGTTCATTCTGACCGCAGTCATGGGACAGCTGATCAGCAACACCGCAACAGCCCTGATCGTCATCCCGATCGGCGTGGCCGCAGCGACGGCGATGGGTATTTCTCCGCGCCCGGTGCTGATGAGTACAGCAGTGGCTGCCGCCGGAGCGTTCCTGACACCAATAGCAACGCCGACGAACCTGATGGTGATGGGGCCGGGTGGCTATGCCTTCACGGATTACTGGAAGCTCGGACTGCCTCTCCTGATCTGGTTTTTCGTCGTCTCGGTGTTCATCGTCCCTCTGATCTGGCGCTTCTGACATCAGTTCGGTGCTGCCGAATTCGGCGGACTGAGTCGGGCTCTCTAAGCCGGAGGCCGGTGGCTCGGGTCACCGGAGACCTGCCCGCTTAGTGCGACTTGATCAGCCCCGAGAACCCGGCCACAGCCAGCAGGCTCAGCGCCCAGCCGATCACCGATTGGAAAAAGTAGTATTTCAAGGTGAAAGTGCCATTGGGCTTGAGCGAGTCTGGCCGCCAGTATTCCTTCTGCCCGATCGATGCCACCGGCAGGAGGACGTCGAGAGAGTACATCAACGGATTGAACTCGGGGTAGCTGGCAGCTTCCGGCTGGTTGCGAAAACACGTGAGCTGGTTCTCTCCGGCATCGGCGCGTCCGTCCAACGCCTGTCCGCTGGACGGCATAAAGCGGCTCTCTGTCCGTTCGAGATCACACATCGTCCATTCGGCGGAGCGCAGCACGACCGGGCTGTTCGGTTTCATCGCGCCCGTGTTATAGGCAACAGCAAAGACAACTGTCCCGACCGCCCAGAAAAGGATAAGCCAGACCAATGCCAGCAATGGCTGTCGCCCATAGCGCAGGGTTACGGCGAGAATGGCATCCATGATCGACAGTGTGACGCGTAGCGCCGGGTTCTTGGCGCGCGCTCGGCGGGCACGCCGTTGCAGCCTCTCCTTGGTGATCAGGACGGCACGGGCATCCTCATCGTGGCCCATCTCTCGCAGCACCGCCGAGAGATGTTCGTAAGGCTGCGGCCAGAAATCCGCCTTCCATCGATCCGGGGTCTGTCTTGATAGCCAGTCGAGCCGGCTTTCAGCGTCAACGGGTCCGCCGATGAAGGCACCGTACTGGCAACGGTTCAGCAGCAGATCACCTTTCTGCGGCCAGCTTGTCTGTTCGTCGTCGATCGCCCCCATCGTTGTGGCGGTCAGGTCGAGCGTGCCGACGACCGACGCGTTCTGGCGCAGGAAGAAGGCGCCAACGATCGTGGTGCGGTTGAGCCTCAGCGCATAGCCACCGGGCTGCGAGAGCGATGCTGACGTGCAGTCGATGTCGCCGCCGAAGCGGGCGCCCATTGCGCGGACCTCGCCGGTGATGGTTGCTCCCCTCAAGGCCAGGTCGCCCGCTGCGACGATTGCATCGCCGTTCAACGCCACTTCGCCCGGACGTTCTATACGGGCCCCGACTGCGTTGACGTCGCCACCGAGTCGAACCGCAGAAAGATCGATGCCGCCGCGCACATCCGCGCCGCGCAAGAGAACACCGCCTCGGGCCTCCAACCCGTCGGCATCAATCGCAAGCCCGCCGGGTGAAGCGATGGACACCCCATCCGCCTCGATGCTCCCCCCTATGCGTGCACCGGGAAGCCGGATTTCGCCGGTTACCGTTGCGCCCCGCAGGGAGAGACAGCCCCGCGCTTCGAGCCGGTCAGCTGGCAATCCGGGTAGGGACGAGCCATCGAGGAACAAATTGTCGATGATGGCAGAACGCAGCACCGGCGAAGCTTCGAAGTGGCAGTCCTTGAGGCCGATATCGCGGGGAATTCGGCATCCCTCCAGGTCGAGGATGCCGGTGATCCATGCTCCGCTCAGCCTCAGTCCCTTTTCGTGAGAACGGTGGCCCTCGCTTCCAAGGATAAGCAGGCGCAGGAGGTCCGCGCGCACAGTTCTTTCCGGGTCTTCCTGTTGTGGCCGCAAGCCGTCGCCCAACCTGTCGAAATCGCCGAGTTGCAGATGCGCAACGATCTTGGCTTCGGCGGTGCTAAGAGGGTGGAAACCGGCAATTGTTGAGGCGACGGGCACGGCGGATCCAGTCGGCGGCGCTTTCTCGTTCATGGCCCCGACGTCCTTTCGGTCCTCGTTTCGGGTGTTTGCGGTGTGGTCACTTCCCGTGTGCTCGCCGGCGATTCCTGCAATGGCCGGCGGGCTTTCAGGACGGGTCTGCTCATGCGATGATTTCCTCCGTCACCCTTAGCAACCGCCTTATCGCGAGCTTGCCCCTCGACAATACCGGCTCGACGATGCGCAATTCGAGCGCTGCAAATGTTCAGTACTCTGTTAGCTTGTGAGTGATTGATTTCCCCGTTTTAAGGACGGGTCAAGAGCGGTCGCCGCCGACAAGGCCCTTGGGCGCCGAAAAGCGCGGTAGCTTCACGGCATATCGGACCAGAAGCAAAGTTTCTGGACTGAGAGCCGATCACAGCGCGATGCAGGCGATGCTAAGCTGTTGACACGCCGTGGTCCAGCCATCGGATTGAGGCCGATCGGAGGGGTACGTGAGTTGGGTTTTCCTGCCGTGAGTGCGCGCTACCATTCCTTCACCACCTGCTGAAAGCCTGCGCGATGACAGAAGACAAGGGAACGACGCAACGCCGGGTATCGGGATTGCCACAAAGCCTGTTTCTTCTCTGGGGATTTCTGTTCGCCGTCTGGCTCGTGATCAATTCCTCGGTGGAACTGCCGATCACCTCAACGGGCGCCGTGGTGTCATTGGTCGTGGCAGCGATTTTCGTACGCCGCGGCGATGTCTGGCGGATCGGCTTGACCCCACGCAAGCTCTTTCATTTTCTTGCCTATACCGGTGTCTTCCTGGTGGAGTTGGTGAAAGCGAACATCAACATGCTGCGCTACGTCTACGCGCCGCGCATCGATATCCGGCCGGGCATCGTAAAGGTCAGGATGCCGCTCAAGTCGCCGATCGGACGACTGGCTCTCGCCAACTCGATTGCGCTGACGCCAGGCTCGCTGGTGATGGATCTCAAGGGGGACGCGCTGTTCATTCATTGGCTCGATGTAAAGACCACCGATCCGGAGGAGGCGACCCAAATCATCGTCGGGCCTTTCGAAAAGCATCTGGGAGCGGTTTTTGGCTGAAGTCATCCTGCAGATCGCTGTCGTCCTGATTTTCTTCAGCATCGTCTTCGGCGTGCTGCGGCTGGCGATTGGACCGACGGCGATTGACCGGGTGGTTGCCATCGACATGCTGACCGTCGTCACGATCTCCCTGATCGCAATCTACGCCCATATATCGGGGCGCTTCGTCTATCTCGACGTTGCTCTTGTCTACGGGTTGCTGAGTTTCCTGGCTGTCCTCGCCATTGCCCGCTTTCTCGAAAAGGGGCCTTAGCCATCATGCTCGAAATGCTGATCCTTTTGGTTTGCGGCAGCATTCTGGTGAGCGGTGTGTTGGCCGTCGTGCTCAGCAACCTCATGGCGGCAATGGTCAGTGCCGGGCTGGCGAGTTTGTTTGCGGCAGCGTCCTACGTTCTTCTGGCAGCGCCTGATGTCGCCATGGCCGAGGCTGCTATCGGCTCGGGCCTGGCAACGTTGATTTTCCTCTATGCGATCCGCAAGACCAGAGGCGGAGGACATGCGGATGAGTGAGCTGATCGGCAGTCTGGTCATCCTTGTCGGCGCGTTCTTCCTGTTTTCCGCAGGTGTCGGCCTGTTGCGCATGCCTGATGTCTTTACGCGCATCCAGGCGGGGACGAAGGCCTCGACGCTCGGCAACATCCTCGTTCTTGCCGGGCTCGGCATCTATCATCCGGACTGGTCTCTCAAGTTGCTGATCATCGCGTATTTCGTGCTGATGACCAATCCGCTGTCGTCGCATGCGCTGTCACGCGCCGCCCACGCGATCCGCACGCCGATGGCCGCAACGACCGCCGTCGACGCTCTGAGGGACGAGGAGGATGACGTCGCCGAGGGGAGGTCTTCATGAGGCGCGTGTTCAGCCTGCTTGCGGTTCTGACGTTCGCGGTGATCTTCGGCGGGATTGCGGGTGGTTACGACGAGCGCCAGACACTGTCGGGCCTGGCTTTGCATTATCTGACGCAGGTTCCGGCCGATCTCGGCGCACCCAATGTCGTGACCGGGATCCTGATCTCGTTTCGCGGCTTCGATACGCTGGGGGAGGTGGCGGTGCTGTTCATGGTGGCGGCCAGCGTCGGACTGCTGCTGGCAAGCGAGCCGGGTGAAAAAACGCTGCCCCGGCTTGCCGCAGGTGGTACGCGGCACGCGCCGAGCGAGCTGGTGCGCAATGGCGCGGAGGTGGTGCTTCCGCTGATCTTCCTGTTCGGCGCCTATGTGATCATGAACGGCCACCTGTCGGCGGGCGGCGGCTTCCAGGGGGGAGCGGTGGTTGCCTCCGGTGTCATGCTCCTGATGCTCGCCTATCCGTCCGGGCCTATCCACCATGGTTTCCTCAGCATCACCGAGTCGCTCGCAGGCGTGTTTTATGTGTCTCTTGGCATCCTGGGCATGGTCGTTGCCGGTGGCTTCCTCGACAGCCACATTCTGCCGCGAGGCAATTTCGGGACGCTCTTCAGTGCCGGGGCCATCCCGCTGATATCAGCCCTGCTCGGCATCAAGGTAGGGGCGGAATTGAGTGTGATTATCGACCGGTTCCGCAGCTGAACCGGAGGGACGAGGAGCGCCATGGGACTGCCGGTATCGCAGATACTTCTCACCACAGGATTTCTTCTGGTGCTGATCGGCTTCTGGGGGATGCTGCGACACCGCAACATCCTGCGGATCATCATCGGCTTTTCCCTCATCGATACCGGCATGCATATCGTTCTGGTGGCCACCGGCTACATAACCGGGGGCACGGCGCCAATCATCGATGACGCGCTGGGCACTGCGGATGCGGCAACGCGCGCGGTAGATCCCATTCCCGCAGCGCTGGTGGTGACTGCAATCGTCATCGGTTTCTCGGTGACTGCGATCATGCTGGCCTTCGCGATCCGGCTCCATGCAGTGAGGAGAACCCTTTCGATCGACGCACTGACGGAGTCTAAATGGTAGATGGTCTTCTCCAGCCGCTGAACATATTCCTGCTCGGTCTCGGCGGCGGGTTTCTCATTCCGCTGCTTTACCGCATCGCCAAGCCCTTGCCGGCGGTGGGGTTCATTGTTGCGCTTCTGGGGATGACTGCCATTTCTTGCGTCTGTCTTTGGAAGGTTCACAACGGTGGGTCGACCATCGAGGTCCTGACTGCGGGCAGTGCGCCGCCCTTCTCTATCAACTTGCGGTTTGGCCCCTGGGAGGGCTTTTTCTCTGCCTGTGTCAACATCGTCGCAGTGCTTGGCGCCTGGCATCTGTGGGGGCGCCTGCGTTCAAGCTATGCCGCCCTGCTGCTCTACCTGATCCTGATCATGGGCATCAACGGCATGGTGATGACCCGCGATCTGTTCAACCAGTTCGTGTTCCTGGAAATCATGTCGATCGGCACCTATGGGCTGCTCGGGCTCGAGCGAACGCCGGCGGCGCTTGCGGCAAGCTTCAAATACATCATGGCGACGGTGCTCGCCTCGTCCTTTTTCCTGCTCGGGGCGGGCCTCCTTTACCATGTGACAGGCACGCTCAATATCGACGGCATGATAACGAACCGGGCCATGATCACTGGACCAATCGGTGTGACGGCACTGTTGTTCGTGCTGTCCTGCCTGGTCCTCGAGTTGAAGCCGTTCCCGGCAAACGGGTGGGGCCTCGACGTCTACGAGACGGCGAACAGCGGCATAGCAGCGCTCGTCTCGGTGGGTGTCTCGGCCGGTGTTTTCTTTGCCCTCCTGAAGTTGCTGCCGCTTTTCGAAGACCACCTCGGTATCCTGGCGGTCTCGGGCGGGATCACATTCCTGTTTTCCAACCTTGTCGGCTTGAGGCAGACGAGCGTGCAGCGGATGCTAGGCTATTCCTCGATCGCCCAGATGGGGCTTCTGACGCTTGCGCTTGCACTGCTGCATCAGCTGGACGCCGTGCAGGCGCTGCCGCTGGTCGTCGGCGGGCTCTTCGTCAACCATCTCCTGGCCAAGGCTGGTCTGTTCTGGCTCGCCGGGATCGTCCAGCGCCGTGATATCGATGGTTGGTCCGATATCGCACGCAATCCTCTCCTGCTCACGATTCTTGCGGTGTTCCTCGTTGCGATTTCAGGGCTGCCTCCCTTCCCAGGCTTCTGGGCGAAATGGGAGCTTGTCATGCAGGCCGCGGCAGGCGAGCGATACGTCTGGATCGCGGTCATTCTGGTCGGGTCTCTGCTTGAGGCAGCCTATATGTTCCGCTGGTTCAAGCATGCCACCCGTCCGCTGACGGGGGAAGCGGAAGTCAAACCGCAAGCGGGCAGGCTCGGGCCGGTGGCCGCGTGCGCCGCCCTGCTGTTTGCAAGCGGCTGCGGCGCGGCCACCCTTGCCGGAGCGGCCTCGCTGTTGCTTGCCGCACCGCTCGTCGTCGGAATGGCGCTCTGCCTTCTCGATTGGCTTCCCGGCCGGATCAAGTGCGTGCTTATGCTGGTGGCGGTGCTGGTTGTCGGTCTGTGGATCGCGCACGACATCGACGGTTTGCGCCGGCTGTTTGCCATGCTGTTGCTCGCTGGCGGGCTGGTCGTTGCTTTCGCGAGCCTCTATCGAACTGATCCTCGGCGCGGTTTCTATCCGATGATGGCAATCCTGCTGCTGTCGATTACCAGCCTGCTGCGCGCGTCGACCAGCCTAGAATTCTTCTTTCACTGGGAGATCGTTACACTTTCCTCGTATTTCCTGATCGCCCAACGACGCGATGCCCACCCCTATGTGTTGCAGTTCCTGCTGTTCTCGCTGGTGTCGGCCTTCTGCCTGCTCGCAGGCTTTGGTATCGCAGCCAGCGCCAACGGTACGACAGCACTCGCGGCTTTCGCGACGGCCGGCCCGGCTGCTGCTCCGGCCTTCATGTTCCTGGCGATCGGTTTTCTGATCAAGGCCGGTGCCGTTGGCGTTCATGTCTGGCTGCCGGGGGCCTACGCCGAGGCGGATGACGATCTGTCGGCAATGCTGTCGGCCGTTGTCAGCAAGGTCGCGGTCTTCGGGCTGTTCATGGTCACCTATCTCGCCATTCGCTCCGAGGTCGGGCTCGAGATGGCGCATGTGATGGGCTGGATCGGCCTGTTGACGACGATTGCCGGCGCTCTGATGGCGTTTCAGCAGAGCGACATCAAGCGCATGCTCGGCTATTCCAGCATGAGCCAGATCGGCTACATCATCACCGCGATCGCGCTGATGAGCCATCTCGGCTGGGTCACGGCGTTTTACCTGGTCGCCAACCATCTGATGGTCAAGGGCATCCTGTTCCTCGCCGCTGCTGCCGTCATCCTGCGAACCGGCACCCGTTTGTTCGATCAGACCGGCGGTCTGGCCGGTAAAATGCCGCTCACTTTTGCCGCTGTGGCAATTGCCCTCATCTCGATGTCCGGGCTGCCGCCGCTTGCCGGTTTTGGCGGTAAATGGCTGCTGTTGAGCGCGATGGTCGACCGGGGCTGGTATGGCCTTGCCATCGTCGGCATTCTGGCGACCTTTATCGGTTTCCTCTACATGTTTCGCTTCGGCTATT
This sequence comes from Rhizobium sp. Root1220, assembly GCF_001426265.1. Classification (GTDB taxonomy): domain Bacteria; phylum Pseudomonadota; class Alphaproteobacteria; order Rhizobiales; family Rhizobiaceae; genus Rhizobium. The sequence goes on along the minus strand of NZ_LMDG01000034.1, from coordinate 371,595 downwards.
CGATCTTTTTGGGACCGAGAAAGCCTGCGCACGCCGACGTTCGCGAGGCGCCCTTGCCTCTGCTCGTCTCGCAGTTCGTTCTGGTCCTGGCCATTTTCGTGCTGTCCTTCTTCCCCAAGCTGTTGATGGATCGGGTGTCGGCTGCGATCGATCCGTATTTCGCGTCGACGCTGGTTTGGGAGGGCATGTCGCTCGAGACCATCTACGGCTATTGGAACCCCATACCTGTCATGGCTGCGAGCGTGGCGGCCGCGGCTGCGTTGTTCGGCGTGTTCTTGCTGATCTACCGGACCGGAAGAGGTCGCACAATTCCGGTGAGCACGGCGCACTTCTACGGCTTCTATCGGGCAATCTTCGCCCCTCTGGTGACCCCGCTCGCCAACCTCCTTTGGGATGGTGTTTGCGGCCTGACGATTGGTGCAGCCGGACTGGTGCGTCAAATCTACACCGGCAATGGCCAGACATACGCGCTGCACGTGCTGTACTATGTCATTGCGATATACCTGCTCGGCACCTGGCGTCTTCTGGCCGGCTGACGCAGGCGCGAGGCACCAGCCACGTTTAGGCCAAGCCCGAGGTCGGCTATTGCCCGGCGGTGGCTTGCGCAATCCCGCCGATAATGCGGCTCGGAAGAAAGATCACCAGCGACGCAGCGCCTTCGATCACCGACGCGCCGTCTGCGAGCATCGTCTGACCGGCCGTACCCTGGTCGTCTCGAAGCACGCTTCTCATAAGGGCATCGTTGTTCACGACATCCATCAAGGTGGGTGAACTGGCAAAAACGCTGTGCCTGCCGCCGTCTACGTCAGAGACATCGATAACGGCGATTTCTCGCTCCTGGAGCATGGCGATGTCCGAGCCGCTGCCGACCCGCGGATGGCCGCCGGCCAGGCGTCGGGAAAAGCCGAGCGCGCGATCGCGTCGCGAAACAACGATCGTAAACGGTCGCGGGATGTCACCGATGTCATCGAGTTGACTTTGAAACACGTCGACATCGATGTCAGGCGCGGCAAGCACCACGCCTCCCAACCGATTGAGCGTATTCGTCCGCCCCCTGAGCGCTAGGTCCCGCAGGGCTTCGGTGACGACATAGGCACCCATGGAATGGCCGACTAACACGATTCTCTTTGCATTGGTCTGCGCGGCGATTTCGATCGTCTCTGCAAGTCCCCGCCGACCGACGAGGGCGCTGTCGCGGTCGAAGACGTACAGCGGGAGTGCCGCTCCGGACGGCCAGGCATAGTGCAGCGAGACCGATTTGATATTGTAGTCGTACGTGATCTGAGCGTTGCGGAAGACGCTGTCGGCGAAGTTGTTGTTGTATCCGTGGACGAAGATGAAGATTTCGCGGTTCTCTGGCGCGCGTTGGGCAAGAGCGGCGTTCAGTTGCCTGATAAACTCCTGACGCTGTTCGATCGGCTGGAAGGTTCTTGCCGAAAAGTGCCGGCTGGGATCTGGAACGCGACCGCTTTTCTCGACGCGTCCGGGCACGTGGTTTTGGGGAATTCCGATATCGAGCTTTGCGAAGTTCAACGTCTTTGAACGCTCGGCCGAATAGGGCAGCGAAAGGTTGTCGGATCTTGCCCGGGTGGTGGCGACGTAGATCGGGACGATTGCTTGAGGCTGCGCCGCCGATGATGAGGCCACGGGAAGGCCGAGCACCGCCCGGGGTCCACCGCAGCCACCGAGTGCCAACAGCACCAGCATAATAAAACACAAACGCATCGTCGGCACAGCGCTGTTCAATTTCCCGGCAAGATCTTCAAATCTTGTGAACAGCAAAGCGCCTCGCAGACAATCGGTTCGGACCGCTTTCACCCGGGTTGCACGCATTCGGCGAAGCATCCAAGTTCTAAGCCATCCGCGGCCGATGCGGAAGACGAATTCCGGGTGTGCTTGCTGTATCTGGTGGCTTCGTGTTGTTCAGGCGACAGATATACGTCGCCTCAATCCTGCCTGAAGAGACGTCTTCTCCGACGCCTGCGACCAAATCTGGACGTCAGGCCTGTTTGCTGGATTCTATGCTGATCACTTCACTTCTTGAACCGCACTATAGTTGGGGACGGAGCACTGCGTTTTCGGGTTTCCGAACAATGCGCAAGCTGATCCGGGGTGGAAGGGAGCCTCGTCATTTGGGTTCCCATTCGGGAGTTCCAGCGTTCGTATTGATCACCAGGACACGCGCATGGATGAATGAAGAGCGTATTCTTTTGCCGCCTCGCTCTCTTGCGGGTGCCGCCACCACCCCGAGGTCGCCCGCCAGGCGGCACATCGACCGCGTGGTGCAGCATGGCCCGAGTGGCCCGGTCCACGTTACCCTGTTGATTCTATTTCATTTCTGCAATCATCCACGCGTGGCGGCGAGACGTCGCACCGGTAAATTATTCGGGGAAATCGCCGATGAACATACGCCTTGCCGCACCGAGCTTCCGCGCGACAGTCGGCGCGTCCGCCGCAGTTCTGGCTGCTGCATTTTTCCTGGTTGGTTGCCAGCGTGAGGAGGACACCGCCGAGCGGCCACCACGGCCGGTGAGAACGATTACGGTTTCCTTCAATCCCGAGGACACTTACGGGTCGCTTGTCGGTGAGATACGACCGCGCATCGAAACCAACTTCAGCTTCCGTCAGGGTGGCGAGATCAGGGAGCGCGACGTCGAGGTTGGCGACCTGGTGGAGGTCGGGACCGTTCTCGCCCGCCTGGACGCCGAGGATGCGCAGGATGCGATGCGCAAGGCAGAAGCAAATCTGTTTGCGGCACAGGCTCAATCGCAGAACGCCGAAACCGAGCGGGCGCGGCAGCAGCAACTTTACCCGCGAACGTCGACTCGTCAGGCTTTCGACGCGGCGACCGCTCAAGCGAGCATGGCGCAGGCTGGTGTCGATGCGGCCCAAGCCGGCCTGCGGATAGCACAGACCAATCTCGACAACCGAGTGCTGAAGGCGAACGCCGCTGGCGTCGTTACCGCGATCGGGGGTGAAGTCGGGCAGGTCGTAGGCGGCGGACAAATGGTGGTGCGGGTTGCGCAACTCGGAACACGAGACGCCGTGTTCCAGGTTCCCGAAGCCACGATCCAGACCACTGGCGGCGATGCACGGGTCGACGTGCAACTCTTGAGCAACCCCACCATCAAAGCGACGGGAACGGTGCGGGAGATTTCTCCGACCGCCGACCCGATCACCCGGAACTTTACCGTTCGGGTCGGGCTCGATACGGCGCCTGACGAATTCCGTTTCGGCAGCGCCGTTCGCGGCACGATCCGGCTCTCCGGTGACCCCGCGGCTCGGCTGCCGATCACGGCGTTGTTCAGTCAGGGTGACCAGAGTGCCGTCTGGATTGTCGATGCGGCCAGCAAGACGACCAAGCTTGTGCCGGTCGAGGTGCATCGCTTCGACACCAACGATTTCCTTGTGACCAAGGGGTTGTCGAGCGGGGACAACGTCGTCGTCGCCGGGGTGCAGCAACTTCGCCCCGGAATGCCTGTTCGCTTGCTTGAAGGAAGCGCAGAATGAACGATGGCTTCAACCTTTCGGGCTGGGCGATCCAGCGGCAGAGTCTTGTCATCTTCCTCGTGCTTCTGAGCGCCATTGCGGGCGTTCTTGCCTACATCAACCTGGGTCGCGACGAAGACCCGGAGTTCACCTTCAAGACGATGATCGTCTCCGCCGGTTGGCCGGGAGGGACGATAGAGCAGACGGCCGATCAGATTACCGAGCGTCTCGAGCGGACGCTCGAGGAGGTTCCACATCTCGACAGCCTGCGCAGCCTGACGACGGCCGGGCAATCGATTGTCTACGTAACGCTCGACGATTCGACCCCAGCTGATCTGGTCGGGGAATCCTGGTATCAGGCCCGAAAGAAAGTCGGCGACATGGTGTCGACGCTGCCGGCTGGCGTGCGAGGACCATTCTTCAACGACGATTTCGGCGATACCTTCGGCATCATATACGGTTTTACCTCCGACGGCTTCAGCGATCGCGAAGTGCGCGACTGGGCTTACGAGGCCCGCAACCGCCTGCTCCAGATCGAGAATATAGGCAAGGTCCAGCTGATCGGCACGCAGGACGAAACCATCTACATCGAGTTCTCGACCGAGCGGCTGGCAAGCCTGGGCCTCAGTGCGTCGACGGTGATCGGAACAATCCAGGCGCAGAATGCGGTTCTGCCTGCGGGGCTCATAACCTCCGCGCAGGATCGGACCATCCTGCAGGTATCCGGCAGCCTTGCCGACGAGACCACCCTCAGACAGCTGAACATTCCGACCACGTCCGGTTTCGTACGTCTCGGCGATATCGCCAGCGTGGTGCGGGGAACGGTTGATCCGCCGCAGCCACGCTTCCGCATCAAGGGCAAGCCGGCGATCGGCATCGCCATTTCGATGGCGTCCGGCGGCGACATTCTGCAGCTCGGTCAAAACATCGATGCGATGATGCAGAAGCTCGAGGATGACTTGCCGCTCGGTATCAACCTGACGCATGTGGCGAGCCAGCCGGCGGTGGTCAAGACTGCCATTCGCGGCTTCACCACGTCGCTGGGGCAGGCGGTCGTTATCGTTCTCGGCGTCAGTTTCCTTGCGCTAGGGCTGCGTGCCGGCATCGCCGTTGCCGTCTCCATACCGCTTGTTCTCGCACTGACCTTCCTGTTCATGGACATTACGGGTATCGCCCTGCAGCGCGTCTCGCTCGGCGCCTTGATCATCGCGCTGACGCTGATGATCGATGACACGATGGTAACCGTCGAGACAATGATGGCCAAACTCGAGCAGGGCTATGAGCGCGTTCAGGCGGCATCTCACGCCTATACCTCGACTGCATTTCCGATGCTCGCGGGCACGTTGGTGACAATTGCCGGTTTCATCCCGGTGGGTTTTGCGAGGAGTTCGTCGGGCGAGTATGCGCGATCCCTTTTCCTGGTCATCGGTTTTGCGCTCATCGTGTCCTGGCTGGTGGCCGTATTGCTGACACCGATCATCGGTCTTGCCGTCCTCAAATCGGGCACTGCAACAGGCCCTAAGCCGGATAGCGCGCTGATCCGAGGCTTCAAGAATTTTCTGCGTGCGTGCATGCGGATGCGCGTCGTGGTGGTTCTCGCCACGGCGGCGATGTTTGCGGTGGCGCTCATCGGATCGTCCGCCATGAAGCGGCAATTCTTTCCGGCATCCGACAGGCCTGAACTCATCTTGCAACTGACCCTTCCGCAGAGTGCATCGCAGGAGGCAACGGCCGTCGAAGTGTCAAAGGCCGAAGAGGTGCTTGCCGCCGACGAGGATGTGGCGGACTGGAGTTTCTACGTCGGCTCCGATCCGGTTCGCTTCTATCTGTCGATGGATCTTCAGGCTCCGGCTCCATCCCGCGCGCAGGCGGTGGTCATCGCCAAGAGTGTCGGCGCACGTGATGCGCTGCAGGCACGCTTGCAGAAGGTGCTCGACGAAAAGCTGCCCGACATCGTCGTGCGTGTATCGCCGCTCGAAATGGGACCACCGGTCGGCTGGCCCGTCCAGTATCGTGTGAGCGGACCTGATATCCCGGGCGTCCGCAATGTCGCCTGGCAAGTGGCCGATGCCATCAGCAAGGTTCCGGGCGTGGTTCAGCCAAATCTGGATTGGAATGAACCAGTCAGGAAAATCGTCATCAACGTCGATCAAGACCGCGCTCGCCTGGTGGGACTGAATTCCTCCGTGATCGCCCAGACGCTGTTTGCGACGGCATCCGGCATCCCGATTACGCAGGTCCGGGACTCGATCTACCTCGTCAACGTGGTTGCCCGGGCCACGGCAGAGGAGCGTGTCGACATCAGCACGATCCGCACGCTGCAAATCCCGGTCGGCCCCAATCACACGGTGCCGCTTTCGAGCATCGCGACGATTGACTATCAGACGACGCAGCCCGTCATCTGGCGCCGCGATGGTTCAACCACAATAACTGTTCAAGCGGATACGGCCGAAGGCGTGCTGGCCGCCGGCGTCGTCGAAGCCGCAGCCAGCAAGATCGCCGAGGTGCGCAAGGCCAACCCGCGCTACCCGATAGAGGTTGGCGGCGCCGTCGAAGGTGCCGAAGAGGGGCTAGCCTCGGTTGTCGACATGCTGCCGGTGATGGGGATCGTCATCCTCATTGTCCTGATGTTTCAGTTGCAAAGCGTGCAGCGGTTGCTGCTCGTGATCAGCGTCGTGCCGCTGGGACTGATCGGCGTGGTACTGATTATGCTCTTGACCAACACTCCGGTGGGTTTCATCGCCGTGCTCGGGATGATCGCGCTTATCGGCATGATTACCCGAAACTCCGTGGTGCTGATCGACCAGATCGATCTCGCGATCGAGGAAAAAGGCCGAAGCTGGCGGAGCGTTATCGACGTCACCGCGCAACGGTTGCGGCCGGTTTTTCTGACGGCGGGATCCACAGTCCTCGGCATGCTGCCGATCATACGCGATCCATTCTGGTCACCCCTTGCCTTTACCGTCATCGGCGGTCTGGTGGTTGCGGCGGCACTCACGCTGATCTTCCTGCCGGTGCTCTATGTACTGTGGTTCAGAATTCCCGCGGAAGCCGAGCCGGACAAGGTCAAGGCGAGCGTGGCGGCGCCAGCCGCGGCTGGGGGCTGACGGCGCTCGCATCTGGTCAGTGCCGGAGTATCGGGACCGGCTGCGGCGGTTCGGTTCGTCTGTGCGCGGCGTTGCGGAGAGGCGTCCGCGCGGCTCCGGCGGCGAAAGAAAGAGACGGAATGCAAAGCTGCGGGATTCTATGCTAATTTCTTCGGTACATTCCCGGCTATGATTTGGCGTTGGCAATCCTGTTCAAAGCCCTGTCGAAGGGGGAGTAATCATGTCTGATCTGATTGCAATTGTTTATCCTACCGAAGCAAAAGCCGAGGAAGTGCGTCAACGTCTCTTCGAATTGCAGAAGGAATACTTGATCAAGGTCGGAGATGCCGTCATCGCCACGAAGACGGAAGGCGGCAAAATCAAATTGAACCAGTTGGTCAACACGACGGCTGCCGGTGCAGCGTCCGGGAGTTTCTGGGGCCTGCTGATCGGTGTCCTGTTTCTCAATCCACTGCTGGGGGTAGCGGTTGGTGCGGCGTCGGGAGCCATTGGCGGAGCCTTGACCGACGTTGGTATCAACGATGCCTTCATGAAGGATCTCGCCGCAAACCTTCAGCCGGGGAACGGGGCGCTGTTCGTGCTGATCCAGGAGATGACCGCGGACAAGGTGCTCAAGGAAATATCGGCCTACGGCGGAGTCGTGCTGAAGACCTCTCTCGACGAAACGAAGGAACAGGTCCTGCGTGACGCTCTGCAAAAGGCAACCGCGGCAAGCTAGTTTCCGATTATCAACCGCATCGAACGACCCGCGCGGGACGAGGCCAAGGTATTGGCTGTTTCGCGCGGCGGTGGAGACTGGTCTCCGCGTGATCCAATACGACAACGATTTGCGAGACTGCGCTCGGGGCTGACGGTGCAATATTCTAGGGGCAAGCATGGTTGAAGCAGGCGGCAGTCGAATGATCGGCTCGGTAGCGACCGGTATCCTCGTACTGGCTTTGCTCTATGTCGCACAGTCGATCTTTGCGCCGCTGATCTTTTCCCTGTTCGTCATTGCACTGGTGTGGCCATGCCAGGCGGCCTTGCAGCGGTGGCTGCCCAAACTCGTGGCACTTCTGATCACGCTGGTCGTCACCATGGTCGTGATTTTGGCCATCGGTTCGTCGGTGGCATGGGGTTTTGGGAAGCTTGCACAATGGCTCTTTCTCAACGCCGATCGGTTCCAGACGATCTATGTGGACTGGACAACCTGGCTTGAAGGGCATGGTCTCGCCGTCGCGGGTCCCCTCGCGGACAGGTTCGATGTTACCTGGCTGGTCCGTTTTGTGCAGGGGATGGCTGGGCGCGTGAACAGTTTCGCCGGTTTTGCCCTGCTGATCTTCATCTTCGTCATGCTTGGCCTGCTCGAGGTTGAGGACTTCAATGCACGCCTCGTCGCGCCCGCCGCCCAGCCTTACGGAATGCGTATACTGGCGGCTAACCGCGTCATCGGTACAAAGCTGCGACGGTTCATGATCGTCCGCACCTTCGCCAGCGTTCTCACCGGATTGGTGGTCTGGCTTTTTGCACTCGGCGCGGGACTAGAACTCGCCGGGGCGTGGGGTGCGATCGCATTCGCCCTCAACTACATCCCATTTCTTGGCGCGTTTGTCGCGACGGCGCTTCCGACGCTGTTTGCCATCGCGCAATTCGATTCCTGGCAGGCCGCGGGATTGATCTTCGCGAGCCTCAACATCATCCAATTCATCATCGGGAGCTATCTGGAGCCACGGCTGACGGGGGCTTCGTTGGCGATATCGCCGTTCGCGGTCATTTTCGCGGTATTCTTCTGGAGCTTCATGTGGGGAATTTCGGGTGCCTTTATCGGCGTGCCGATCCTGATCGCGTTCATCGTCTATTGCGCCGGGACGCCGTCGGGAAAATGGGTCGCAACATTGTTGTCTGGCGGTTCAAGCAGCGACATGGACAGCAAGGTATGAATTCGGCGCATCGCCTTGTGCGATGCAGTCAATTTGGGCGCGGGCGCAGCCTGCATGCCTCGCAGCGACGTTACATAAGCGTTGCTGCATCTGAGGGTTGAGAAGAGAGGTCGAAAAGGATAGATTGCAAGCGGGGGCTCAGATCGACTGCCAGAGGGGCACGTCGCAATATACTGAAAAGGCGGCTGTAAAGCGCGTCGGCGCTTTCCGCTGCGGGCGAAGAAAGGTCGCCTTCCAGGTCTGGGAATAACATATCGCTTGCATCATTCAGACGTCATCCGGCCCACCTCGTGGGCCCGAGAGGAGAGTACGAATGAAATGCACATTTTCTTACGTTCCCTCAAACGCCTTTTCCACTGCTGTAAATTCGGCTTCGGGTCTGGCAGCTGTCGGGAACTTGAGGAGTTCTGACGGCAGCCTCTTCCCACAAACCGCATCTCCTGTTTTTCCCGGTGGTGTGCAAGCGTTCGTCACGTCCGACGACCGCCGCGTGCCTGTTTTCCGTAAGCGAGAACTTTCCGAAACTCAGCGCCGATTGCGTCCCGCCATCGGCCAACTGGAGGTGACGCGATGATGACCGAAGATATCATCCGGGATGCTGCGTTACTCGAAGGGCAACTGAACAACCAGAGCGGCACGACTGCGGACTGCGACGCAGTTGACGATGCACCAGTGGCGGGCAAGTCGTCGTTCCTGCCGCATTTCGAATTTTCGACAGCCGGGCTGGCGCGCTCGGATCAGTTTGCCGCATGGCGCAATAGTTTCGCCGCCATGCTCGAGCTGGCTGACGTGGATCCCACGACCGCTGAATTCAGCGGCCAACAGAAACTCTGGGATCTGGGCAGCCTCGTCCTCGCGCAGATCAGCACCGACAGCCTGGCGTTTGCGAGCTTGCCCGGGCATGTTCGACGGGATCCCGTTGATCACTGGACAATGACCGTCCTGCTGTCCGGATCGATCCGGACAGATGCCGAGAGGACCGCGTTTGCGGCAGGTCCGGGTGAGGTCCAGATTCATTCGCTTGGTCGCCCCTTCACTGGCGCAGTGGACAAAAGCGAGATGCTTATGCTCTTTGTGCCGCGCGATCTGTCCCTTGAAACCGCGGCTACCCTTGGCGCGGCCGAATTTTCCACGCTTGGGACCGGCATGGGCCGACTGTTTTCGGACTACCTGATCGATGTCGCAAATCGACTGCCAATGCTTACCCAGAGTGATCTCCCAGGGCTCGCGGCGGCAACGCGGGCGATGATACTTGCATGCGTGTCGCCATGCGCCGACCATATTGAGGCTGCGGAGGGACCGATCGCCAATGTCCTGCTGGAAAGGGCAAGGCAGTTGGTACGCAGCCGGTTGCTCGACCCAAAACTAGGGAGTGAGCTGGTGCGGCGGGAACTCGGTATCTCGCGTACGCGGCTTTACAACCTGTTCGAGCCCTTTGGCGGGGTGATGCATTATATTCAACACCGCCGTTTGCTGAGTGCCTATGCTGCGTTGACAGACCCCAACGATCGGCGCCTCATATTTCAGATTGCCGAAGAGTGCGGTTTCAGCGACGGCGCAGAGTTCAGCCGCGCGTTCAAACGAGCGTTCGGCGACAGCCCGAGCGAGGTGAGGCACCGAGGCGGAGGCGGGATACCAATTCGGCTAGACCTCGAAGATTGCCCGTCGGAAGAGCGCCTTGGCGTACTGCTGCGCCGGTTGCAGGGGTGACTGAGCCGGGGGCCAAATTGGTTCTGGCCGCTGGTTTTGAAGGCGAATGCGGTCGCGGGGAGTTGGCATCCATGTTTCTGATTGATCCACGGCCGATGACCACGTCTTCTCGACATGCGCGGACTCAGCTGCCATGAGTGCTGCAGGCAACCAGAGCCACCCGTCATCGGAACAGTCGGTGCCCGAGAAACAGAGCACGATCGACTTCCTGGCGTCGCACGGCGGTCCGTTTTACGAGCTGCAACGGCGAATGAATCTCCTACAAGAACGCGCGCTGCGAACAGGCCGGCGAGCGTTGCTGTTCGTCGGGATCGCCTGGTTCGTTCCGCTCCTTCTCACGATACCTTCGCTGTTTTCCGCTGCGCCGACCGTGACGACCTATCTGAGTGATCCGGGTGCCTGGGCAAAGTTCATGATCGCGATCGGGGCTTTCGTCCTCGCAGAACAACAGGTCGAGCGGGGTCTTCGCCACAAGCTCCGACAATTCATGCGTGCGCCGTTGATCGCGCCAGCAGCGACGAAAGATGCAATCATCGCGGTGAACCGGGCCTTGCGACAGCGGGACTCGCGAACGGCGGAAATTGCTTGCCTTGCACTGGCTGTGTTCGCCTCGGTCATCGCCTATGCCAATTGGGAGCATGTCGCCACATCGTCCTGGACGGTCACGGTGACACCGGATGGCAACCAGGTGACGCTCGCGGGCTGGTGGACCATCTTTGTAAGCCTTCCGCTGTTTGTCTTCCTGTTTTTTCGCGGGGTCTGGCGGCACCTAGTGTGGGCGTTGCTGCTCAGGAGGATCGCCAAGCTGGAATTGCGTCTTGTCGCGACCCACCCGGACGGCAAGGGGGGCTTATCGTTTCTCGCCGAGTATCCCAACGCCTACATGTTCTTCGTCTTCGGCATCAGTGCGGCCATCGCCGCCGCGTTTGCAAAACACCTGATGCAGGAAACGCTTTCAACCGGGACATTCACGACAATGATGGGCGCGTGGCTGGTTGTCGTGCTGGCATTCTTCGCGCATCCGCTTTCGGCCTTCTCCAAACCGCTTGCCATGCTCAAGGAGCAGAGCCTGCTCGTGCTGGCCGCAAAGGCGACGACGTTCCAGCGCGCCGCGGAGCGGAAGGCTATCGGCGCGAATGTCGCTGCCAACAGCGCGGAAGAGGCCGCAGAGCCCGTCGAGATCGTCGACCTAGGCAAGCAGTATGATACGACGCGCAAGCTTTCGGCGATGCTGATAAATCGTTCAGCTGTTTTGCCGGTTGCCGCGGCTGCCTTGCTGCCCTTCGCGGTCGTCGGTGCTACCAGACTTCCCTACAAGGAGGTTTTCTCGGTGCTCAAGAAGCTGCTGCTTCTCTGACGATTTGACCTACTCGACCTGCTGCTGCGGTTTCGTTGCTGAATCTTCGACCCTGTCGGACAGCAGGCTGTAGGCAATGTAGTATTTGTAGATGTTGCTGACATATTGCACCGTCTCACGACCGACGATCGCTGCCGCGCCGTTCTCGACATTTCCGAACCAGACGTTGGGGTCGAGGTTCATTTCTTCCGCCTTGTGCCTGAACTTCCTCAAATTGCCGGGGCCGGCGTTGTAGGCGGCGAAGGCGAAAAGGACCTGCTCGCGCGGCGTCAGGTCCGGATCGTCGATGTAGGTGTCGATGAGATGGCGCAGGTATTTGGCGCCAGCTTCGACGTTGCGCTCGGCGTTCTTGTCTATACCTTTGATGTTTACGGATTTGTCGGCCGCCGTCGACGGCAGCAGTTGCATTATGCCGACCGCGCCGCGCGGGCTGCGGCGCGACTGGTTGAGTTGGGATTCCTGATAACCCTGTGCTGCGAGCATGAGATAGTCGAAGGAATACTGGTTTCCGTATTGACGGAAGATGGCGATCAGGTTGCGAAATTTCTCGCGATCTTCCGGTGAGCTCGCACGACGCACGATCTTGTCGCTTTTGTAAAACTTGGTCCGGAGCATATTGCCGAAGGCCGTGCCGACCCGATGAGTGGTCGCGAAATCGTCGAGAATGGCCTTCAGGTGCGGACTATTTTTGCGGATGGCCCATGCGATCTGACCGTCGGAAGCAATCGCTACATCGTCCCGTACCTTGATGTCAGGAAAAACCGACATCCAGATCACAGCTTTGTACTGATCGACGACGGTCCAGGGCAGAAGACCGGCGTTGACCATCTCCATCAGATCCTCGTCCTCGAGGCTTTCGTCCATCAGGTGCAGAGTGATCTCCGGCTTTCCTGCTGCCTTCCGGCTTTCGTTCAGCGCGGTCAAGTGTTCATGGTAGCTGCTGGATTCGCGAACGAAAACTTCCTTGCCGCCGAGATCGTCGAGTGAGCTGATGGCCGGGGCTGCCGGTCCAGTAACCAGCACTTCAGATGCCTTGTCGAAAAGCGGTGCCGTGAAATCCACCTGTGCCTGGCGTTTGGGTGTCACCGTCATGTTGGCCATGATGATGTCGCCGCGGCCTTCGTTCAGTGCGGAGATAAGGTCTTCCCGCGCCGTTGGGATGAAGGCTATTCGGATATGGTCGATCTCCTTGCCCTTGCCCTTGTTGAGAACTTTTTCCAGCTCGCGACCGAAATCGACCGCGGTGCCGTATTGCGCGCCCTTATCGATGAAGTAGATGGTCTTGCTGTAGGGTACGATAATGCGGACGAGGCGGTGTTTTGCCATCGTGTCGAAGTCGCCCGTCACATTGCCGATGACGTTGACCGGTAGCTCTCTTCCTGGAGTGGCGTGTGCCGTGTCGAAGGCAGGCGCGGCCCACAGCATCATCAGTATGGAAAATGAAGCCGAAACTGTTCTCCACATCGCACGCTCCAAGGTTTCAGCCGCACCACAGTATTGTCGGGAAATACCTTGTTGTCATCCGCGTCGTGGTGGAGCGGCGGAATATTTTGGCGACCGCAAGACGCCCGGATATTGCACCGCAGCACGAAAGAAGATTATACACGGGGCATTCACCACGGACCCGGTGAGACTCCGGGTGGCTCTTCTGGCCGCCGATCCGCCAGACAACGCAAAACCTGAACGCCACTGACGCAACTGCTCGACAGAGCGGACGTTCGGCATGCTTTGCGAGAACCACATGCAAATTCCACATATTTTCAGGGATTGGTCCACCAATCCGACACGCGAAATGCTTGCCGGGGCGGTGGCGACCTTCGCATTAATTCCCGAGGTCATCGCCTTTTCGTTCGTCGCCGGCGTCGATCCCCAGGTCGGCCTTTTCGCTTCGTTCGTTATCGGTATCGTCATTGCATTCGCTGGCGGGCGGCCTGCGATGATTTCGGCGGCGGCCGGGTCTGTTGCCCTTGTGGCCGCGCCGCTGGTTCATGCCCACGGACTGCCCTACCTGTTTGCCGCCGGGCTGCTCGCGGGCATATTCCAGATCATGTTCGGCCTCCTGCGTCTCGGCGTCCTCATGCGGTTTGTTTCGAAATCCGTCCGCACGGGATTCGTCAATGCGCTGGCGATATTGATTTTCGGCGCCCAGTTGCCGCATATTCTGGGTGGCGACTGGATCGCCTACGGCGTACTGGCCGCCGGGCTTGCGGTCATCTATCTCGCCCCCCGCATCACGACGGCAATACCTTCGCCACTTATCTGCATTCTCCTCATGACCGTCGCCTCCGTCACCCTGCACCTTCCGGTTCAGACCGTCGCGGATCTCGGAAAACTGCCGGATTCGCTTCCGGTTTTTGGCTGGCCCGCCGTCCCACTGACGGTCGAAACGTTGAGCATCATTGCTGGGCCTGCTCTTGCCATCGCCATGGTGGGACTGCTGGAATCGATGATGACAGCGAGTGTGGTTGACGATCTCACGGATACGCCGAGTTCGAAGAACCGGGAATGCACTGGCCTAGGTGTTGCCAATGCCGCGTCCAGCCTGTTTGGCGGTATCGCCGGTTGCGGCATGATCGGGCAGACGGTCAGCAACGTGAAGTACGGTGGTCGCGGCCGTCTCTCTACCCTCTTTGCCGGCGCTTTCCTGCTGGTTCTGATGGTTTTGCTCAAGCCTTGGGTATCCCAGGTCCCGGTCGCCGCCCTGGTCGCCATAATGATCATGGTCTCGATCGACACCTTCGACTGGTCGTCGTTGCGTGCCGTGGTGATCCACCCGAAGACATCGAGCGCCGTAATGGTGGCGACCGTGATTGTCACCGTGTTCAGCGCCAACCTTGCTCTTGGCGTAGCGGTTGGCGTGCTCCTGAGCGGTGTCTTCTTCACGTTCAAGGTCGCACGGTTGTTGCGGATTGATGTGGAACCCGATGTCGTGGCGAAGCGATTGGTGTATCGTGTTTCCGGACAGGTCTTCTTCGCGTCGGCTGACATCTTCATCGAGGCGTTCGATATCAGGGACGCTGCCGGCATGACTGTTCTCGTCGACGTGTCGCAGGCCCATCTGTGGGACATTACGGCGGTTGCGGCGCTGGAGAGGGTCGTGCAGCGGTTCAAGGCGCATGGCATTCCGGTGGACGTGGTTGGGCTCAATCAGGCAAGTGCCACCTTGATCGGACGCATCGACAACGCGACTGCCCTGAAGGAGATCTGAACCGTCCGGGTCGGTTTTTAGCGGGAAACCCGCGCAGGAACGCACGGGCTTCCGGTATGCGACATCCCGACGGCTGCGGCGCCGATGGAAGGCAGAGCTATTCTGGTGCCTACTCGGCGAAGCGCGCCTGGTAGACCTTCATGAGCCTGATCTGCTCGGGCCAGAAGCGGCGTGGCGTTGTTTCCGAAAGGAGGTCGATCAGGATTCCAATATGGACGTGCCATCCGGCACTCATGTTGACCAACTGCATGCGGTTGGGGATGCGGCGATGCGTGACGACAAGCCGTGTATCGGGACCTTCCTGCGAAAGCTCGAAGGTGGTGTCCGTTCCGGTTCCGTCGGCGCTCCAGTTGAAAGACAACAGGCGCGGTGGCTCGCATTTGGTGATCACTCCCGTCATCACATGGTCGACCCCATCTGCGGAACAGACGCTGTCCGGGTGCGTCTCGCCATCCGACAGGTCGCTGTTGCGGAAGGTGAGCGAAACTGCGCCGCCTTGCCGAAGCTCCATCGGCCCACCGGCGAACCATTTGGCCCGCTTGTCCGAGTCCGTGAGGTATGACCATACCCGTTCTATCGGGCCGGGAAGAAGACGTTCGATTCTCACCGTCTCCGGCGCGAGCATGGTACCATATGGTTCCGCGGTTTTGCCGCGGGCGTAGGATTCTGCTGCGGTATCCATCGTGCTAGTCCTTCTCGTTTGTTGGTACTGCCTTCTCTTCTTTCGTCCTGTCCTCTTCACGCAGGAGGGTTTCCAGCGTGTCGAGCTTGCTGTTCCAGAAACGCTCGTAGTGCTTCAGCCAGGCATCGGCTTCCGCCAGTTGCGCCGCCCGCAGGCTGCACAAATGCGTGCGGCCGCGGATTATGCGCGTGACCAGCCCGGCGCGTTCCAGCACGCGCACATGCTTGGATGCGCCAGCAAAACTCATGCTGAACGGCGTTGCCAATTCTCCGATTGTCCGTTCGCGTTCCGCCAGGTGGCCAAGCATGGCCCGTCGTGTCGGATCGGAAAGGGCGTGAAAAACCGCGTCGAGCTGTGTTGAATGATCAACCATGTGGTTTAATATAGCCGTCGCCCGCCAATTGTCAACCGATCGGTTTAAGATGTGAGCAAGGCACCGTGAATCCGATAGGCAGTGCCTATCGAAATTCGATAAGTTATCTATTTTATTTATGGTGAGCACCTGTTTATGTTGCGCCGCGAAAGCGCTACTTCGCTTTGCAGCAATTTTACAGGAGCCTTAATGTCCCTCATCAATAGCACCATCAAGCCGTTCAAAGCGCAGGCCTTCAAGCAGGGTAAGTTCATTGAAGTGACCGACGCCGATACCAAGGGCAAATGGGCTGTCTTCTTCTTCTACCCGGCTGATTTCACCTTCGTATGCCCGACTGAACTCGGCGATGTTGCCGACCACTATGGCGAACTGCAGCGTCTCGGTGTCGAGGTCTATTCGGTATCCACCGACACGCATTTCACCCACAAGGCTTGGCACGACAGTTCAGAGACGATCGGAAAGATCGAGTACACCATGATCGGTGATCCGACCGGCACGATCACCCGCAACTTCGAAGTCATGCGCGAAGGCGAAGGCCTTGCCGACCGCGGTACCTTCGTCGTCGATCCGGACGGCGTGATCCAGGCGATGGAAGTGACAGCGGAAGGGATTGGCCGCAACGCGGCTGACCTGATGCGAAAGATCAAGGCAGCGCAATATGTTCGCGCCAACCCCAACGAAGTCTGCCCGGCGAAGTGGGAAGAGGGCGAAAAGACGCTCGCGCCGTCGCTGCACCTCGTCGGCAAGATCTGACATCAGAGCGAATGCCGCCCCTCGTCGCGGGGCGGCAACGACATCGCGGGCTGCGAGGCTCGTGGTAGCCAAAGCCATTGCAACGGAGTGCCGCATGCTCGACGACAATCTCAAAAGCCAGCTGAAAGCCTACCTGGAAAAGGTCGTGCGACCGATCGAGATCACGGCTTCGGTCGATGACAGCCCGAAATCGGCCGAGATGACGGCTCTCCTGAGGACACTGGTCGAGCTCTGCGACAAGATTTCCCTTGCCGAACACCGTGGCGACGGCGAGCGCACTCCCTCCTTTGCCATGAACAGCCCGGGGCAGGATATCCATCTTCGGTTTGCCGGTGTTCCAATGGGCCATGAATTCACGTCGCTTGTGCTGGCCTTGCTTCAGGTCGGCGGCCACCCACCGCGTACCGAGCGGGCGATCATTGACCAGATCAAGGATCTGGACGGGGATCTGACCTTCGAGACCTATTTCTCGCTGTCCTGCCAGAATTGCCCCGATGTCGTTCAGGCGCTGAACTTGATGGCGGTCCTCAATCCTCGGATCAAGCATGTTGCGATCGACGGGGGCGTCTTTCCGGCGGAGGTGGAGCGCCGGCAGGTGATGTCGGTGCCGACCGTCTATCTGAATGGCGAAGTCTTTGCGCAGGGGCGCATGGAAGTCGAGGAGATCGTCGCCAAGCTCGATACCAACTCGTCCGCCCGCGCGGCCGCTCGCCTCAACGAGCGCGCGCCCTATGATGTCCTTGTCATCGGCGGCGGGCCGGCAGGCGCAGCCGCAGCGGTCTATGCTGCACGCAAGGGTATCCGCACCGGTCTCGCGGCCGAGCGCTTTGGCGGTCAGGTGCTGGACACGATGGCGATCGAAAATTTCATTTCCGTTCGCCACACCGAAGGTCCGCAGTTTGCGGCTTCTCTTGAAGAGCACGTCAGGGAGTATGATGTCGACATCATGAACCTGCAGCGGGCCGAGAAGCTGGTGCCCGGCAGCGATGGGATGGTCGCGATCGAACTGGCAAACGGAGCGACCCTTCGTTCGAAGACCGTTATTCTTTCGACCGGTGCACGCTGGCGGCAAATGGGAGTGCCGGGCGAGGATAACTATCGCAACAAGGGCGTGGCTTACTGCCCGCATTGTGACGGTCCGCTGTTCAAGGGAAAACGGGTTGCCGTGATCGGCGGCGGCAATTCGGGCGTTGAGGCTGCCATCGACCTGGCCAATATCGTCAGCCACGTAACGTTGATCGAGTTTGACAACACGCTCCGCGCCGATGATGTGCTGCAGCGCAAGCTCCGCAGCCTGCCGAACGTCGACATCCTGTTGTCGGCCAAGACAACCGAAGTTCTGGGTGATGGTCAGAAGGTGACTGGGCTCATCTATGAGAATCGCGTCGCCGGACAGCGCCACACGCTCAGCCTGGAAGGCATCTTCGTCCAGATCGGGCTTCTTCCCAATACCGAATGGCTGAAGGGTACGGTCGAGCTTTCGCCGCGCGGTGAGATCATCGTCGATCATTACGGCAAGACCTCCATCCCCGGCGTCTTTGCCGCAGGCGACTGCACGACTGTCCCTTACAAGCAGATCGTCATCGCGCTCGGCGAGGGGGCAAAGGCTTCGCTAGCCGCCTTCGATCACCTGGTGCGCACCACCGCGCCCGACACAGACGTCGTCAAGGCGGCTTGAACTCCCGGCCATCATGACACTGCGTGAATTGGAATATCTAATCGCCTTGGCTGAACACCGGCATTTCGGCCGTGCCGCCGAGGCGTGTCTGGTCAGCCAACCGACGTTGTCGATGCAGATCAGGAAGCTCGAGGCGGACCTGGGCGCTCCGCTCATCGAGCGCGGCGCGCGGTCGGTAATGTTGACGCCTCTCGGGCATGATACCGCGCAGCGGGCGCAACGCATCATGGCCGAGATCGATGAAATGCGCAGCGCTGCACTGCGCAGCCAGGAACTTGAAAAAGGCAGCCTGCGCCTCGGGATCTTTCCAACGCTTGGGCCCTATCTCTTGCCGCATGCTGTTCCGCGTCTCCACACCCAGTTTCCGGATCTCGAAATGTTGCTTGTGGAGGAGAAAAGCGAGAGCCTTTTGTCGCGCCTGCGTGACGGCAAACTGGACGCGGCTGTTCTCGCGTTGCCGATCGACGACGATGGGCTGAACACCGAATTTCTGTTCGAGGAGCGCTTCCTTCTTGCGGTTCCCGCCCATCATGAGCTTGCAAGGCGCAATGCTATCACCGTTCACGAGCTTCGCGGCCACGACCTCATGCTGCTTGAGGACGGTCACTGCCTGCGTGACCAGGCACTCAATGTCTGTCGTCTGTCCGGCGCAGCCGAGCGGACGTCGTTTCGCGCGACGAGTCTGGAAACGCTCCGCCAGATGGTCACTGCCGACGTCGGAATGACGCTTCTGCCAGAGCTCGCAACACTTCATCCCGTGCCGGCCAATATACACCTGCTGACGTTCAGCGATTCCATACCCAGCCGGCGGGTGGGTATCTGTTGGCGCAGGAATGCCGCAATGGCCGGCCTTCTCCGGGAGATAACCGCCGTGTTGCGGGATGTCGCCGCGCAGTTGCTTCCGAGGTGACGGTGTGGAAGCCGCAATCCGATCGTCGGGAACTTTTAGCGCGGTCACCGGTTGCTTTACCAAAAGGAGCGAAGTGATGTTGACCCTTGAAGAAATTCTCCTCGTTTCCGCAGACCGCGTAGCATCCTGCCGCGTCGAAGTTCAGCTTGATCTCGATGAAGTCATCGCTCGTTTCGAAAACGTCGGGTTCTCCCGCAAGGAGGTTCTTTTCGCGATGAGTGAGTTGATCGGCGAGAAGTTCGCCGCGCTGCCTGACATGCCGAAGCTTCATTGATGTCGGTGGCGACCTCGATGCGTTGTGGCGCACAGGGCGTTGGTTTAAGACTTCGACCATGAGCGGCAAATTCCTGATTATCGGGCCAGTCGATGCCCAGACAACCATTCTGCTCGCGCATGGCGCAGGCGGCGCGATGGATTCCAAATCGATGACGGCTGTGTCAGCCGCACTCGCGGCGGCGGGGTTTCGTGTCGCGCGTTTCGAGTTTGCCTACATGGCTGGGCGCAGGGTCTCGGGCGCCCGGACGCCTCCGCCGCGGGCCGATACATTGATTCCCGAGTACCTGGCTGCCGTCATGGAACTGGCAGCGGACGGTCCGCTCGTCATCGGCGGAAAGTCGATGGGCGGGCGGGTCGCCAGCATGGTCGCGGATGAACTTCATGATCGCGGTGCGGCTGCCGGCCTGTTGTGCATCGGCTATCCGTTTCACCCTCCGGCCAAGCCCGCGCAACTGCGCACGGCGCACCTGCTGGAACTGCGGACGCCAACGCTGATATGCCAGGGCACACGGGACGAATTCGGAACCAAAAACGAGGTCGAAAGCTATCGGCTTTCCGCGCAGATCGATATTCTCTGGCTGGAAGACGGTGATCACGATCTTGCGCCGCGCAAGAAAATCTCCGGGTTCTCGGAGGCCGACCATCTGGCGACAATGGCGGTACATGTGAAGGCGTGGGCGAAAGATCTCCTTCGGGCCTGAAGGACTGCTCTTCATGTATGGTTGCTGTTTTAGCAACTACGCGGTTGACTGACCTTGCCGCATTATGCATCCTCGCGCCCAGAGTGTACGGGGCATTTCCTTCGATCCTACAACGCATGTTTGGGGGCAGGGCATGGCGAAGTGCGTGGCATCATCAAGGCTCTTCATATCTGTGTTTACCGCAGCGCTCGGGCTCTGCGGAACGGCATCGTCTGCCGATTTGCTAATCGCGATGCCGAACTGGCCCTCGGGACAGGCGACGGCGAATATTCTCAAGGTCGCCATCGCCAAGGAGTTCGGGCTTGACGCCCAGGTGCAGGAAATCGGCACGCTCAACGCCTTCGTCGGCCTTGAGAATGGCAAGGTGGATATCCACCCCGAAGTCTGGCAACCGAACCTCCAGGACGTGATCAAGAAGTTCGTGACGGAGAAGGGCGCCGTGGTTCTCAGCCAACACAGTGTGCCTGCATGGCAGGGCATCTGTGCGACATCGGCCGCGGCTGAAAAGGGGCTGAAGACGATTGCCGATCTCAGCGATCCCGAAAAGACCAAGGTTCTGGATACCGATGGCGACGGCAAAGGCGAAATGTGGATAGGCGCTCCTGCCTGGTCGTCGACCGGCATAGAGCGGGTTCGGGCCAATACCTACGGTTATGCCAAGAACCTGACGCTTGTGGAGACGGAAGAGGAAGTTGCCATGGCGGGCCTGGATGCGGCGGTCGCAACCAATCAGCCGATGGTTTTTGCCTGCTATGCGCCACACTTCATTTTCGATCTGCACCAAATCGTGCGCATCGCCGAACCGCCGCATGACGCTGCCAAGTGGAAGCTCGCCAGCGGTGACGATCCGCTCTGGATCAGCAAGTCGAGCGCGTCAACTGCCTGGGATGCGGCTCATTTCAACATCGCATACGCTACCGCTTTCGATAAAAAACACCCCGACATCGCGGCATTCCTCGAAAAGGTCGATCTCTCGCCGGAGGAAGCGACGGCAATGAGCTATGCGCTGGAAGTGGAACATCAGGCGCCCCTCGGATATGCTAAGAAATGGGTCGAGGGGAACGCAGCGCGGGTCGATGGGTGGGCGAAACGATGAAGACACCGTTCCAACTTCAAACGAGGCTGGCGTCGTTGAGTGGTCGTCGGAAACTGGCCTTGGCCTTGCTGGGTGCCGCCTGCCTCTGGCCGCTTGCGGCGCTGGCGCAAACGCAGATTTATGATGCCAAGACACGCACATGGGTCGACTACGACAAGAAGAAGGCGCGCCAGTATTACGCGCGCAACAATCAGCCGCCGGAAGCATTCCGGATGCAGACCGTGCCTTTCCGTACGGCCGAAGCTCCAGGTACGATCATCATCGACGGAAACCAGCACTTTCTCTATTTCGTGCAGTCGGGTGGCCAGGCGATCCGCTACGGGATCGGCGTAGGGCGCGAGGGCTTTGGCTGGGCGGGCATCGTGCGGGTTGGACGAACGGCCGAGTGGCCGACCTGGACGCCGCCGGCAGAGATGGTGGCCCGCGACCCTAACGCGGCGAAATGGGCGGCCGGCATGCCGGGCGGTCCGGAAAATCCCTTGGGAGCAAGGGCGCTCTATCTTTACGACGGCAACCAGGACACGATCTACCGAATCCATGGGACTGCCGAGCCGTGGACGATCGGGCTGGATGTTTCCTCCGGCTGCATACGCATGAACAACAACGACATCACCGACCTGCATTCGCGGATCAAGATCGGCGCCAAGGTGATCGTGCTCATGCAAGGGGCAGCGCTCTACAAGGGCGTTTGAGAATGACTGCCGGCGCAAGCCGAAGAGGGAAATAACCACGTCATTCCGGGGGGACAGGAATTTGTTTGAGAACATTGCGAAGAGCATTTTACGCGGCCGGGCAGTGTTGGCACTGGGGAGCGCCACGCTGCTTTGTGCCTGCAACACAACGACACCGCCAGCGCCTGACAGCATGGCGCGCACGACCCTGCAGACCGCGCCGGCGGACTTGCAACTCCTTTGCGCCAACGCCGCCGCCGGTGCTTCGGGCTCGACGAGCACCAAGGTGCTGCCCATTGGATCCCGCCAGTTGCCGGATGGAACCTTCGGCGTTGATCTCGACGCCGGCGGCCGCAAGTTCGCCTGCATCGTCGACAATAACGGGACGGTCCGCTCGGTGCAGCCGGCCTGAACCGTATCTGCTGTGGAGGTCCCCCGCCGAGTGTCGGGTAGGCACCTGCTCGAGCGATTAGACGGCTACGATGTCCAGTTGCACGGGAGCGAAGCGGGGCGAGGTGACTTCCACGGTTATGTTTCCGACAAGCCCGGTCGCCTCCAGCCAGAAGCCGGTCGTGCCGCCTTGTAGCGGGACGGACGACGGGCCGATGATCTTGGCAGGACCTTCGACGCGCAGTGTAATATTGTCGTTCATGAAGGGCAGGCGCTGCCCCTGCTGGTCCAGCGCGCGGATGATCACGCGCGTCGTGTCGCGCTCGCGGGCTTTCAGGCTGGTGCTGTCTGCAACGACCTGCATGGATGTCGGCAGGGGATCTGCGGCAAGTGTCAAGCTGGCGACCGGTTCGCCATCAATAAGACCCGTAAATTCGCCGTCGATCCATTCGAGCCCCCAGGTTCCGAGTTCGTCGGGCGTGAAGTGCCGATGGTCGAGCACCACGGGTGGGTGCGGCAGGTGCGGGAAATTCTCGCGGTCGGGGCCGATTCGCTTGGTGAGGTTGCCGTATTTCAGTTCGATCTCGTCGCAGTTGGTAAGGATGATCAGCGGCAGGACGCCACCGATGTTGCGCTCGCCGCGCGCCCAGAAAGTGACCGGCTTCATCACAATCTCGTCGGCGGGGTCACATTGGCTGGTGTAGACCCAGGCCGCGAATTTTGGCTCCCGGAACATGTCCATGACGCCGTGATAGCAGATACGGTCGCCGGAGCCGAAATCCTTGTGGGTGTTGTAATCGAACATGCACCAGCCGATCGCGCCGGCAATGTCCGGATCGCCGTGAGCAGCGTTCAGCACTTCCAGATGGCGGCGGACATGTTCAGCTTGCCGCGCCTCCTGGTCGTATATCTTGGTCGGGTACATGTGGCCGCCGAACTCGGTGATCATGTAGGGCACCTTGCGGGACAGACCCGTGTTTTCCTGCTGCGGGCGAAGTGCCGTGCGTGGACGGTTGGCACCCGGAAGCTCCTCGTTGCCAAGGATGAAGTCGTTCATCGTGTAGACGTCTTCGAGCAATTCGCTGTCGGTGATGTAGCGCACGCCGCCCGTCTGGCGCGTCGGGTCCAGTTCGCGGGCGAGCCGGTTTGTCTCGACGTAGAAATCATGGCTGTCGAGCGACTCGTTGATGCGAACGCCCCAGATGATGATCGACGGATGATTCCAGTCGCGCTCGATCATGCGGCGGACGTTGCGGATCGATTCCTGCTGCCATTCCTCATCACCGATGTGCTGCCAGCCCGGGATTTCCTCGAATACCAGCAACCCGATCCGGTCACACCGGTCGAGGAACCACTTGGATTGGGGGTAATGCGAGGTCCGGACGATATTGCATTTCAGGACCGACTTCATGATGTCGGCGTCACGCTCCTGTGCGGAGCGGCCGGCGGCGTAACCGACATAGGGGAAGGCCTGATGACGGTTGAGACCGCGCAGTTTCAGCGGGCGCCCGTTGAGGAGGAAGCCCTCCGGAGTAAACTCGGCCGTGCGAAAACCGAATTGAGAGGACACACGGTCAGAGCCGTTGCTCGTCTTCATCTCGACCGCAATCTCGTAGAGAACGGGGTTGGCGATGTCCCAGAGCGAAATGTCCGTCAAGTTGTCGAAGGACAGCGTGATACTCTCGTCGGTAGTTTCGCCCGAGGCCGTCGCGAGTACATGTCCGTCCGTATCCTTGAGCGATGCGGAGATCGTTCCCACGCAGGCCAGCCCTTGTGGATTGGCGACGTCGATGCGGACAGTCGCCGATTTTTCGTCGGAGAGGACATTGTGTGTCTCGATCTTGAGGTTCCGGATCGACACGGGATCAGTCACCTTCAGCCACACGTCGCGATAGATGCCGGCATATGTCAGGTAGTCGATGCGACCGCCGAACGGCGGTATCTCAGGGTTCTCGCTGCCGTCGATCCTCACGGTAATAAGGTTGTCACCCTTCAGGAGTTTGCCGGTCAAACGGGCTTCGAACGGCGTGTAGCCATCCTTGTGGGCAACGATCTCCTCACCGTTCAGATAGACCACGGCATCAGCCATGGCGGCATCGAAAACCACGGAGACCTCACGCCCCTCGAACTCTGGCATCCAACGCAGTGCCTTCTGATAGGTAAAAGCGCGTTGATAGCTGGTCTCGTCAAAATAATTGAACGGCAGTTCGACGGCGGTATGCGGCAGGCTGATGGTTGGATGACCCTCGAAGGCATCCAGCAGGTGCTGGCCAAAGCCTTCGTGAAAGCTCCAGGATTCGTTGAAGGAGACGACTGATCGCATCTCAGGCTCCCATGACAAAGACGTTGGAGACAGGGTCGTGCCCTTCACAGGCGCATGAAAATTCGAACATCGTTTCTCTCTCGATGTGTTGTGCATTTCAAGGTTCGGCGCAGCTACCGGGCCAATGCACGGACTTTCGGATATGGCGGGATGGCAAAGTTCGTCCGCAACCTCTTACGGGTACTGGGCACCGTTGGTGGTGGTATAGATCGAGTACACCGATTGCGTCGCGGTGATGAACAGCCGGTTTTTCTTGGGGCCTCCGAAGACGATGTTGGATACCGTCTGTGGAATCTTGATCTTTCCAAGCAGCGTGCTGTCGGGCGCAAAGCAGTGCACGCCATCGGCAGCACTGCTCCACAGATTGCCCTGTACGTCGAAGCGGAAGCCGTCCGGTATGCCGTTATCGATCGAGCAGAAGAAGCGACTGTTCGTAAGTGTTCTGCTATCGACCACATCGAAGACGCGGATGTGGCGGGGAACCTCGTGGTCTGAAGAACCGGAATCAGCAATGTAGAGCTGCTTCTCGTCCGGCGAGAAGGCGAGGCCGTTGGGCTGGATGAAGTCGGTGACGACCGCTTCGATCTCGCCGGTGGCGGCATCGATGCGATAGACGTTGCGGCTTTGCTGCTCGGGTTCCGCCTTGTGTCCTTCGTAGTCGGACATGATGCCGTAGCTCGGGTCGGTGAACCAGATGGAGCCATCCGACTTGACGACCACGTCGTTCGGCGAATTCAGGCGTTTGCTCTGGTAGCTGTCGGCAAGCACCGTGATCCGGCCGTCGAACTCGGTGCGCGTCACACGACGCCCGCCATGCTCGCAGGAGACGAGCCGTCCCTGGCGGTCGCGGGTGTTGCCGTTGACGTAATTCGAGGGGGAACGAAAGACGGAGACACTGCCATCGGGTACCCAGCGCATCATGCGCTCGTTGGGAATGTCGCTCCAGAGAAGGCAGTTGAGGTCGGAGAACCAGACGGGACCCTCCGCCCAGCGGCAGCCGGAATACAGCTCCTCCAGCCTGGCACTGCCGGCAATCAGGCTGCGGAAACGGTCATCACGAATGTCATAGAGTGCATCTTGTGACACAGCCTGCTCCTCCCAAAGCGATTTGACGTTCTTCGTAAACGTAAACGGCAGCGCGTTCCAGAGCCCGGCACAGCAAAAAGTACCGGGCTCCGGCATTTTTTCAGAGCGCAGCGACGGGGTGCGGCGAACCGTCATAGGCACCCCAGATTGACTGGTCGAAGCAGATGACGGAACCGGTCATCAGGCCTGACTCGCTTGACGACAGATAGGCAACAGCGCGCGCCACCTCTTCCGGATCGACGAGGCGGCCAAAGGGCTGGCTGGCGGCGGCATTTTCCAGCCAGTCGGCGGGTGCGCCGTGATACTCCCTCTGGATGCGGTCTTCGCCCTCGGACGCCATCCAACCAATATTGAGGCCATTGACGCGAATGCGGTTGCGCAGGAGAGCGTAGGCGGTGTTCTTCGTCAGGGTCTCGAGCGCACCCTTGGAGGCGCAATAGGCAGCGATGAACGGCTGTCCTGCCTTGGCTGACATCGAGCCAATGTTGACGATCGTTCCCTCGATCTGTTCACGTCGCATGATCTTCACCGCTTCCTGCATCAGAAAGAATGGCGCGCGAACGTTGATGGCGAACATGCTGTCGAAGAGATCCGGGCTGGTGTCGAGGATTGTACCCCGGTCAGTGATCGCGGCAGCGTTCACCAGCGCATCGACGCGGCCGAACGTCTGGTCGCAGACTTGCACGACTTTGCGAGCATCTTCGACATTGCCGAGATCTGCCTTGACGTAGACGACCGTGGTGCCGCTCGCGGTGGAAATCTCCTCGGCCTTGGCCTTACCCTTCTCTTCGTTGCGGCCGCAGATGACAATGCCCTTGGCGCCGCGCTCCGCAAAGAGGCGGGCGATGGTGCTGCCAAGCCCTTGCGTGCCCCCGGTAACGATCGCGATCTTGCCGTCGAGACGGCTGTGGTCTGTGGTCATTTGGTTCCTCCCTGAGTAGTGGTTACGATAGGCAATAACCTCCCGCCAGACGAGAGGCAATTGCTGGCGGTTTCATAGCCTTTCACTGCCGGCACGCAGATGGTGTCGCCCGGAATAAGGAGGCCTGTCGAGGTTTGGCTTTCCCTAGCCAGCGAAATCAGGCTAGAAATTTTTGACACGCGAGGACGAGTGGCATGGAATACAGCGACATCGGAACTGTGGCTGCATGGCTTACGGAACAGGGCCTCAAAGGCGCTTCGGAAGCCGAATTGCTGACAGGTTTTTGCAACACCTGCCGCGAGTTCGGCCTTCCGCTCGACCGTGGCATGGCGCTTATGGACACGTTGCATCCGGTGCACGAAGGCCGGGCCTTCCGCTGGGACAGCCAGGAGGAGGTCGAAACGGAGTTCGAATACGGGCCGACCGGCAGCGAAGGAAACTCACTGGAGAATTGGCAGAAGTCGGCCTTCTATTACCTTTGGGCTGGGAACGAGAACGAGGTGCGCCGCCGCATCGGCCTTGGCGATCCGACCGACTTCGTGATGCTTGAGAAGATGGCTGCCGATGGTCACACTGATTTCATCGCTATGGTGCACCGCTTTGCCAAGGCCGGCACCATCGGTGAGATGGACTGTTTCTTCTCGCATTTCGCGACGCGCCGACCGGAGGGCTTTTCCGATCATGACCTTGTTATCCTGCGCAAGCTGGTACCGGTGCTCGCGCTGGCAATCAAATGCATCGCGCTCGGTCGCATCGCCCGGACGATCGCGGAGGTCTATCTTGGTGAGGACGCCGCCCGACAGGTGCTGGAGGGCAAGATCACGCGCGGCAAGTCGGAGCGGATTTCAGCCGTTCTCTGGTTCTCGGATCTGGTGAACTACACTAAGATTTCCGATAGCGCCTCGCCGGAGGAGATCCTGCCGATGCTGAACGCATACAGCGACGTCGTGATCTCGGCTGTGCACGAGGCAGGCGGCAATGTGCTGAAGCTGATCGGCGACGGTGTGCTTGCGATATTCAAGGCAGAAGAGCCGTCCGACGCGTGCCGTTCAGCGCTCGGTGCCGAGCGAGGTCTGCGGGAGAAGCTCGTCGCACTGAACGACGAGCGGGCTCTCGAAGAGCGTCCGACGACCGACGTCTACATCGGCCTTCACATCGGCGATGTGTTCTACGGCAATATCGGTAGTCAGGAACGACTCGACTTCACAGTGATCGGACCTGCCGTCAACGAGGTCAGCCGCATTGCATCGATGTGCCGATCGGTGGACTTCAACGTGCTAATGTCGTCCGATTTCGTCTCGACGCTTCCCGAAGCTGAGCGCGGAGCACTTGCCTGTATTGGTCGATACGCCCTGCGTGGCGTCCAAAGGCCGCAGGAACTCTACACGCTCGACACTGCGCGGCTGACGAGCTGAACTGGCGTGACCCTTAGTGTCGGCTCGCCCAACTTCGCATCCGAGCGTTTCGGCGGCGCAATCAAATTTTACAAGACTGTCGCCTTCCGGCTTTAGAAGATTATATCCAGCGGCGGAGGGGCACGTTGCGCCTCTTTGTCTACCGGCGCGGCTCGTTCGCTGCGTCCGCGGAAACCCAATTCAACAGGAGAACGGCATGCAGATCAATCGCACAGGCTCAGCGCAGTGGTCCGGTGGCCTCAAGGACGGCAAGGGGCAAATCTCGACCCAGAGTGGCGCGCTCAAATCCTATCCATACGGTTTTGCCAGCCGCTTCGAGGGTGTTCCCGGCACCAATCCGGAAGAACTGATCGGCGCCGCTCACGCCGGCTGCTTCACCATGGCGCTGTCGCTGATCCTCGATGAGGCCGGTTTGAAGGCGACCAGCATGGAGACGACGGCGAAGGTTACGCTGGAAAGCGTCGAGGGAGGTTTTGCGATCACCGCCATCCATCTCTCGCTGACCGGCAGCATCCCCGGCACAGACGCAGCGACGTTCACCGAGCTTGCCAACAAGGCAAAGGCGGGTTGCCCGGTTTCAAAGGCGCTTTCGGCTGTTCCGATCTCGCTCGACGTCAAGCTTGCCTGATCGGTGATACCTCCCGTGATTTTGTGTGCCGCGGCTTTCAGTGTCGCGGCACAGTCATCTTGCAACCAATTCCTTCCTTGAAGCGATCTTCGCTTGTCCTGTCCGGGACGAGCCCATCGCGGCATCCAAACAATTTCTTTTTGGCAGCTCTTCCTTATCCGGCGCTTCCTCCAGCGAACGGGCACTTTCTGCTGCATCGCAACTGATTGACTTAGGGTCTCTGATGGCTTACGACTGACGAAATTCAAAAATCGTCAGTCGTAAGCCAGGTGTGCGGAAGCCCATGAATGACATTGCGGAAAATGCTCTGGAATTGACCAGGCAGGAGAATGTAACGCGTATTCTCGATGCTGCCGAGCGGCTGTTCCGTCACTATGGCTACTCCAAGACGACGGTTGCAGATGTTGCCCGCGATCTCGGGATGTCGCCGGCCAACGTCTACCGGTTCTTCGCATCGAAGGTTGAAATCCACCAGGCCGTCTGCGGCCGGATGCTTGCTGCGGGCTATGAGCAGGCCTACCAGGTCTGCCATCTGCCCATCAGTCCTTCCGAGCGCCTCAGTCGTTTTGTACGCGGGCAGTACGAGATGACGGTAGAGACCATGCTCGATCAGGAGAAAGTCCACGAGATGGTGGTCGTCGCCATCGAGCGCGACTGGCACGTCATCGAAAAGCATATCGACAGCATTCACGATCTGCTTGCGGAGGTAATCCGCGAAGGGATCGAGGCCGGCGAATTCGCCGAACAGGATCCTGCCGTTGCATCGCGTTGCTTTGGCGCCGCAACGGTCACGCTCTGCCACCCACAGATGGTGGCTCAATGCCTTGCCAAGACCAACCGCGCGACGGTGGATGAACTGATCGATTTTTCGATCAGGGCGCTGAAGAAATAGCCCGACGGCAAAGCCGCCGCGCACCTCAAACACAAACGATTTCGGGAGTGCGAAATATGATTTCGCTGAAGACAGTCAAGTTGCCGTCCGTTGTCATTTTTGCGCTCTTCGGCGCAGCTACGCTCGCCCTTTCCGGCTGCAGCGATGAGAAGAAAGAAGAGACGAAGGAAATACTGCGGCCGGTCAAGGTGGTGGAGATCGCCAAGGCTGGCGACACGCGCGCGATCGACTATTCGGGCGCCGTGAAGTCGCGTGTCGAGATGAATCTCGGCTTCCGCGTTGCCGGAAAGATCACTGAACGGCTGGTCAATATCGGCGATCGCGTCAAGCCAGGCGATCTGGTTGCGCGCATGGATCCCACCGACTACGAGCTCGCGGTAAAGACCGCCGAAGCCAATCTCGCGGCTGCCGAAAAGGGTGTTGCCACTGCGGATCTTGCCAACAAGCGAGCGCGGCAGCTCTTCGACAAGAGCGTCACCGCCAAGTCCCAGATGGAACAGGCCTCGTTGAGCTACGACCAGGCGGTGTCGACGCGCGATGCTGCGGCATCCTCGCTGGACCAGACCAAAAACCAGGTGACCTATACGGAGCTCAGGGCCGATCAGGCCGGCATCGTTACGGCAATCAGCGCCGATGCAGGCACGGTCGTCGCCGCGGGGACCCCGGTTGCTGCCGTCGCGCTCGATGGCGAAAAGGAAGTGCAGATCGCGGTGCCGGAAAATGACATCGCGGAATTCAAGCCGGCCAAGGCCGTGAAGGCAAGCTTCTGGTCCGACAGCAAACTCGTGCTCGACGGCAAGGTGCGGGAAGTCTCCGGCAGTGCCGATGCGCAGTCGCGCACGTTTGCGGTTCGCGTCAGCCTTCCCAACGACGATCGCGTTCTGCTTGGGATGACGGCGACGATCGAAGCCGAAGTCAGCAATGCGAAAACCCACGTCGCGATACCACTTGCGGCGTTGGCCGAGAGGGATGGCAAGAAGATCGTCTGGGTGGTCGACCGCGACGCGCAGACCGTCCATGCGCGTGACATCACGGTCGGGGACTTCACCGGCAATGGGGTCAATGTTTCCGATGGCCTGAAGACCGGCGATCTCGTCGTTTCCGCGGGGACGCAGTTCATGACGGAGAACCTCAAGGTCAAGCTGCCAGACCAGCAGTCGGCGTCTGTCGAAACCGGCGACATCATTCGCTAGGCGCGGACAAGAGAGGGGAACGGGACCATGGACAATTCCACCACAGAAAAACGGCCCTTCAACCTGTCGCGATGGGCAATCGGGCATCCGAGCATCGCGCGCTTCCTGTTCGGCCTGATCCTGATTACCGGCGTGCTTGGCCTGATGCGTATGGGACAGAAGGAGGATCCTGACTTCACCTTCCGCGTCATGGTGGTGCAGGCCGTGTGGCCGGGCGCGTCGATCCAGGAAATGGAAGATCAGGTAGTCAACAAGATCGAGCGCAAGCTGCAGGAAACGCCGCATATCGATTGGGTCAAATCCTACACGCGTGCCGGCAGCGCGATCATTACCTTGCAGGTAAAGGGTGACACCAATGCGAACCAGGTCGCGGATGCCTTCTATCAGGTGCGCAAGAAGGTCGGCGATATTTCCAACGAACTGCCGCAGGGCCTGCGCGGCCCCTATTTCAACGACGAGTTCGGTGACACGTTCATCACGCTGCAATCGATCAGCGGCGATGGCTACAGCTATCCCGAACTGAAGAAATTCGCGATCAAGGCGCGCGACATGCTGTTGACGACGCCGGGCGTCGAGAAGGCCGTTATCATCGGCGACCAGCCGGAAAAACTCTACATCGACGTCTCGTCCAAGGCACTGGCCGAGCGAGGGCTCACGGTCCTTGATCTGCAAAACGCCATCAAGGGCCAGAACAACGTCGACCCGGCGGGCTCGGTGGACACCGGAACCCGCTCGGTCCGGATTGCCGTTGAAGGCGATGTCACGAAGGCTGCGGATATCCGCGAACTGCGACTGCGCTCAGGCGGCCAGGTGACACGTCTCGGCGATATCGCCACCGTATACTCCGGCCTTGAGGATCCATACCAGCGCAAGTATCGCTTCAACGGTCACGAGAGCGTCCAGGTCGGCGTCGTCATGGCCAAGGGTTTCAAGGTCACCGATGTCGGCAAGGACGTCGAGGCGACATACCAGCGCTTCGAGGAATCGCTGCCCTATGGCGTTGCCGTCGATCAGATTTCCAACCAGCCGGATGTCGTGACCGATGCTGTCAGCGAGTTCATGCATGCGCTCGGCGAAGCGTTGGTGATCGTGCTGATCGTTTCGTTCCTGTCGATCGGCTGGCGCTCTGGCCTGGTGATTGCGATCGCCATTCCGCTGGTGTTGGCTGCGACCTTCGCCATCATGTACGAACTCGGCATCGATCTGCAGCGCATCTCGCTCGGCGCCCTGATCATTGCGCTGGGCCTCCTGGTCGACGACGCCATGATTGTCGTCGAATTAATGGAACGAAAGCTGGAGGAGGGGCTCGTCAAGATCGACGCGGCGAGCTTCGCCTATTCCTCGACCGCTTTCCCGATGCTGACCGGTACGCTGATCACCACGGCGGGCTTCATTCCTGTCGGTTTCGCGGCATCGACCGCCGGCGAATATGTGCGTTCGCTGTTCTACGTCGTCGGCATTGCGCTGGTCGTATCGTGGTTCGTCGCGGTCTACTTCACGCCTTGGCTTGGCTACATGATCCTGAAGCAGCGCCACCATGCGGGCGAGCATCACGATGTCTTCGATACGCGCTTCTATCGACGTCTTCGGGCAACGGTCGGCTGGGCCGTGCGCCATCGCATCATCGTCATTGCCATGACGCTGATGACCTTTGCGACCAGCCTCTGGGCCTTCCAGTTCATCCCGCAGAACTTCTTCCCGCAATCGTCGCGCCCCGAAATCCTCGTCGATCTCTGGCTGCCGGAAGGCACCAGCATCAAGGAGGTCGAGATACAGGCGAAGGCGCTGGAAGCCAAGATAATGGACGACAAGGACAAGAAGTTCGTCGCCACCTATATCGGCGAGGGCGCACCGCGCTTCTTCCTGCCGCTCGATCAGCAGCTTCGCAATCCGAATTTCGCACAGCTTCTGGTCATGGCGAATGACGAGCCGGCCCGCGAGCGGATGATCGTCAAGTTGCGCGCAATTCTTGCGGAAGATTTCCCTGATATCCGCGGCAAGGTCGATCGTCTCTTCCTCGGCCCGCCGACGGGCTGGCCGGTGCAGATGCGGATCATGGGGCCGGACCGCCAGGAGGTGCGGAAGATCGCCGACGAGGTGAAGGCAAAGTTCCAGGCCAATCCGCAGCTCGGCGCAATTCACGACGACTGGCTGGAGCCGGTGCCTGCGATGAAGCTGGTGATCGACCAGGACCGTGCCCGCGCGCTCGGCGTCACCTCTCAGCGCGTCCGCCAGATGCTGCAGACCGCCGTGTCCGGTGCGCCGCTCGACGACTTCCGGGACGGCGAGGAGACGGTGTCGATCGTCGCGCGCGAGCCGGATGCCAGCCGTTCGCTGTTGTCCGCCGTGAACTCCGTCTATGTCCCGACGGACTTCGGCGGCTTCGTTCCGGTCTCGCAGGTTGCCAAGGTGGTGCCGGTGCTGGAGCAGGGTATCGAGTGGCGGCGTGATCGTCTGCCGACGATCACGGTGCGCGCGACGCTGCCTGACGACGTGCAGCCCAACGATGTTGCCATGAAGATGTATGCGGACATGAAGCCACTGCGTGACAGCCTGCCCGCCGGCTACAAGATCGAGATCCAGGGTGGGGCGGAGGACGCGGCCGAGAGCCAGGCGTCGATCGCCGCCAAGGCGCCGATCATGCTGGTCGTCATCGTGCTGCTTCTGATGGCGCAGCTGCAGCACTTCGGCAAGGCCATGCTGGTTCTGGCAACGGGCCCGCTCGGCATTATCGGGGCGGCTGCGGCGCTGCTGATCAGCGGTGCACCGTTCGGATTTGTCGCCATCCTCGGGGTCATTGCCCTGCTCGGCATCATCATTCGCAACTCGATCATCCTCGTTGACCAAATCGATCAGGATATCAAGGCGGGGATGGACCGACAGGAAGCGATCATCGGCGCCGCCGTGCGGCGCTTCCGGCCGATCATGCTGACGGCGCTGACGGCGGTGCTGGCGCTGATCCCGATCTCGCGCGGCGTCTTCTGGGGGCCGCTCGCCTACGCGATGATGGGTGGCATCCTGGTCGCGACGGTGCTGACCATCCTGGTTCTGCCGGCAGCCTACGCTCTGTTCTTCGGCAAGGAGCCGAAGGCGAAAGGCGAAGACGATGCCGGTCGGGCAAGCGTCGACGACGAGGACGCCGACGACCGCTATCCGCCGGCCCAGGCTGCCGAATGAAAATGGGAAATGGCGCGGTGCAAATCGCGCCATTTTCGTCACTGGGTGAGACTCAGGCTGCCTCTGCCTTCAGTCCCAGCAGTGCTGCACCAATCAGGCCCGGCTCAACGCGGCATTCGCTGCAAACGACGAGCGGACGCTCGAATTTGCGCAGGATCCGCTGCCTGACAGCCCTGTCGAGTTCGGCAAGCAGCGGTTCGACGTTGGAGAGACCACCGCCGACCGGAACAATGGTCGCGCCCGTGATGTTGATCGTCAGTGCGAGGGGCGAGGCGACGAGATCAATGAAGACGTCGATGGTGCGCGCGGCTCGCGGCTCGCCCTTGAGCCAGTCATCGATGATCTCCTCGCTGGAAAAATCCAGATTGTGCAGGGTCTTGTGCAGGCGTTCGAGGCCGCGGGCGCCACCGACGGTGTCGACGCAGCCTTTCTGGCCACAGCCACAAGGGTAGGCAGGGATCTCGACGGGCGGGTTCCCGGCATGCGAAGCGAGGATCGGCCCATGCCCCCATTCGCCGGCAAAGCCGCCCGCTTCGTTGATCAGTCGGCCATCCGCGACAAGACCGCCACCGACGCCGGTGCCGAGGATGGCGCCGAGGACGATGCGATGACCGCGACCAGCGCCCAGGCCCGCTTCCGCTATGGCGAAGCAATCGGCGTCGTTGGCAATGAGAACTGGTAGGCCGAGTGCCGCTTCGAGGTCCGCGGCGAGATTGCGACCGTGGATGCAAGGAATGTTGGCGCAGGTCAGCCGCTGCGTGTCGGGATCGACGACACCGGCAATCGAGAAGGCAAGGCGGGTCGGTTGTTGACCAGCCTCGGCGATGAAATCGCGAAGCGTTGCGACAAAGGCGTCGAAGTCGTCCCTTGGCGTAGGGCGGCGGCCAAGTGGTGTGATGTCGGCTTCCGAGCGAGCCACGCCACCCTTGATGGCGGAGCCGCCGATGTCGAAAGAGATGATCATTCGGTTTCTACCGGTTCGATGGACCCTGCGTCTGCTCGCACCGTTCCGCCCAATTTGCAAGCCAATTTCCTGGCTCAGCCCGGCAGGCTTATTCTTGCCTCGAAGCCGGTTGCCTCGCCACTCGCCGGCGACAGCAATTCCAGAGTGCCGCCCATCTGCGAGACGATACGGTCGGCGATCGCAAGTCCCAGTCCGGAGCCCGAGGCGCTGGTCTCGCCCCGGCGAAAACGCTTCTTGAGCGCGGCAATATCCATCTCGCGAACCGCCGGCCCGTCATTGATGATGCGAATGATGCCGTCGCTTTCCAGCGTGACGGTCACCGGCAGGCCGGGGTCGCCGTGGACCAGCGCGTTTTCGATGAGATTGCGGGTGACAATGCCGAAACCGTCCATGTCGGCGTTGCGGATCAGCGTCGCGCCCGGTCTGGCGGAGTAAAGCAGTCTGCCTTGTGTACGGCTGTCGCGCTGAAAGTCCGCGACAATCATGTCGAGGACGGGACGGAGGTCGGCAGCCGTCGCGCTGCCGC
The DNA here is from genome assembly GCF_001426265.1 of Rhizobium sp. Root1220. Lineage (GTDB taxonomy): Bacteria > Pseudomonadota > Alphaproteobacteria > Rhizobiales > Rhizobiaceae > Rhizobium. The sequence goes on along the minus strand of NZ_LMDG01000034.1, from coordinate 336,149 downwards.
CGATGCCGGCTTCGGCACGCGAGAGTTGCAGCAGTTTTTCGGTCAGCCGTCCGAGATTGACGAGCGAAGTCTCGACCTGATCGGCCCGCGTCCGCGCGATACCAGGCGGAAGCTCCTCGGCAAGCCGTTGGGTCTGCGCAAGTGCGCCGGCGATCGGTGTCCTGAGTTCGTGAGCGCTATTGGCAGTGAACTCGCGCTCCGCCTCGAGTGCTGCGCGCAGACGACTGAGCAGGAGATTGACGGAGTGAGCGATCGGCTTCAGTTCTCTGGGCAGATCGCTGCCCTTTACGGCGGCCATGTTGCCGCTGTCCTTCGCCCCGATGTCCTGCCGCAGCGTATCGATTGGCTTGAGCGCACGTCCCACGAGGAACCAGATTGCAAAAATGCTCACCGGGATCAGTGCGATCAGAGGGATGAGCAGTGTCACGGCGCTTTCGCGGACAGCCTCGCGGCGGTTGGTGAAGCGATCGGCAACCTGTAGGAACAGAGAGCCGTCGGCCGTCATTTCGGTATAGATTCGTGCATTGGGCGTGTCATGGAATCCGGTCACCAGCGGTGCATCGAAGGGCTCGGCCGCAGCATCGTTCGAGCGCAGCACCACCCGTCCCGATGCATCGCGCACCTGGTATGTCAGGTACTCGCGGCTCGCCGCCGTATTTAGGATGGCAACGCTGCGCGGGTCGGTTTCCGTGCTTTGATTGAGATCGTCCAGGATCAGAGCGAGCAGGCGCTGTGTCGTTTCCTGCTGGGCACTATCAAAAATTTCGGCGAATTCATGCTGCATCACGCGGAAGCTGAGGCCGATCGCCGCGAGCCAGAAGACGACCATCACCGTCGTCAGCGCGAGGATCAACGGGCGGGTGATGCTGCGCTCGTATTTCTTCCTCATCCGAGTGTGTAGCCGATGCCGCGCGCCGTGCGGATTCGGTCCTTGCCGATTTTCTTGCGCAATCGGCTGACGTAGACTTCGACGGTGTTGCTTTCGATCTCCGAGCCGAATGCGTAGAGAGCTTCCTCGATGCGGAGCTTGGGAACAATCGCGCCGGGACGAGCTGTCAACAGGTCGAGCACCGCCCATTCGCGGCTCGTCAGGATGATTGTTTCTCCGGCCACCGAGAGCTTGTGCAAGGGGCGGTCGATCTCGATGTCCGAGATGCGCAGGACAGGATGCGGGTTGGCATCATAGCGGCGCGCCACCGCCATGATGCGGGCTTCCAGTTCGCCGAGATTGAAGGGTTTCACCAGATAGTCGTCCGCGCCGGCATTGAGACCTTCGATGCGGTCGGAGATCTGGTCGCGAGCCGTCAGGATAATCACCGGCGTTTTTGCGTCGCGGGCGCGAAGACGACGAAGGAAGTCGATGCCGCTCCCATCCGGAAGCTGCAAGTCGAGGAGGATCAGTCCGTAGTCGATCGGCCGGGCCGCTGCATCGGCGTCGGCGAGATTACGGACCCAGTCCACGGCGTGATTGGCGGCTTTGACATGGTCGCGCACCGCCTCACCGATCATCTTGTCATCTTCAACCAGCAGAATTCGCACAGTTTTTCCCTCAACGACAGTTAGCGCGCGGCCGGACCTTCGGTCAAGCAAGGCTTCCTCGCCAAAGATGGCAGTGCGATGACGCTCTCCCCCAACATCAACCGTTCAAAATCGATTGTGCATTTTCTCAATGCACTCGACATTTGCCCGAATTCTGTTTTCATCTGGCGCAACTTGAACCCGAACGTCACTTCTCCGGCAGGTCGCCGGTCCAGCATGCACGGTAGCTTTTAATGGTGAAGAGATCCGAGACCCCGGGACGACTGGATGACGCGGCGCGCGCCGGCTGGCTCTACTACGTTGCTGGGCGAACGCAGGACGAGATTGCTGCCTCGATGGGAATTTCGCGACAATCGGCTCAGCGACTGGTCTCGCTTGCCGTCGCCGAGCGGCTGATCAAGGTCCGGCTCGACCATCCGATCGCCGCTTGTCTCGAGCTAGCCAATGCCGTGCGAAAGAAGTTCAATCTGAAACACGTGGAGGTCGTGCCGAGTGATCCGGGCTCGGGTTCGATGACGGTGGGCATCGCCGAGGCGGCGGCCGCCGAGATTGAGCGATGGCTGAAGCGCTCGGACCCGATCGTGGTTGCGGTCGGCACGGGGCGGACGCTGAAGGCGGCGGTCGACCAGCTTCCCAAAATCGAATGTCCCAACCACCGCATCGTATCGCTGACCGGCAATATCGCGCCGGATGGCTCGGCAGCGTACTACAACGTCATCTTCAGCATGGCGGATGCGGTGAAGGCCCGGCATTTTCCGATGCCGTTGCCGGTTCTGGTAACCTCGGCCGACGAACGGGAGACGCTGCACGGTCAGCAGTTGGTGCGCGCAACGCTGGAAATGAGCGCTCAGGCCGATGTCACCTTCGTCGGTATCGGCGAACTCGGCATCGATGGCCCTCTGTGCGTCGATGGATTCCTCGAGAAAGACGAGATGATGGAGTTGATGCGCAACGGCGCCGTCGGCGAGATCTGCGGATGGGTTTTCGACAGCGAAGGCCGGCTTCTCGACAATCCGATCAACGAGCGTGTCGCCTCTGCGTCCATCCCCCCGCGCGAATCATCCACGGTGATCGGAATCGCCAAGGGAAAGCGTAAATTCAAGGCGATCAAGGCTGCTTTGACGGGACATCAAATCAACGCTCTGATCACCGACGAGGAAGCGGCTGAATTTTTGCTCAAGCCGTGAGCAAAAATATTTTCTTTTGAAATCAAATTGATGGCTGTTTTCTTCGCTGTCGCAGCAACGATTGGTGATTGACTTTTGTTGCGCCAGGATGAGTAATTGCCCATGAGCAAAGCGAATGCTCGCAATCCATCTTCTGGGAGGAAGATATGACATTGAGAACTTTTCTGCTGGGCGCCTGCTCGGCACTGGCGTTTGCCGGCATGGCTTCGGCCGAAACGCTGACAATCGCGACCGTGAACAACGGCGACATGATCCGAATGCAGAAGCTGACGGATGACTTCAAGGCCAAGAACCCAGGTATTGATCTCGAGTGGGTAACGCTCGAAGAGAACGTCCTGCGCCAGAAGGTCACGACTGATATCGCGACCAAGGGCGGCCAGTACGACGTGCTTACCATCGGTACCTATGAAGTTCCGATCTGGGCGAAGCAGGGTTGGCTTCTGCCACTCGACAATCTTGGCGCCAACTACGATCCGGATGATCTGCTGCCGGCAATTCGCAGCGGTCTGACCACGGACGGCAAGCTCTATGCCGCGCCGTTCTACGGCGAAAGCTCGATGGTCATGTACCGCAAGGACCTGTTCGACGCTGCCGGCCTTAAGATGCCTGATGCACCGACCTGGGATTTCATCGCGGACGCCGCGAAGAAGATCACCAACAAGGACAAGGAAATCTACGGTATCTGCCTGCGCGGCAAGGCCGGCTGGGGTGAGAACATGGCCTTCCTGACGGCTATGTCGAACTCCTTCGGCGCCCGTTGGTTCGACGAACAGTGGAAGCCGCAGTTCGATCAGCCGGAGTGGAAGGACACACTGAACTTCTACGTCAACCTGATGAAGGAAGCCGGCCCTCCCGGTGCCTCGTCAAACGGCTTCAACGAAAACCTGGCGCTCTTCCAGACGGGTAAGTGCGGTATGTGGATCGATGCGACGGTTGCTGCGTCCTTCGTCAGCAACCCGAAGGAATCGACCGTCGCCGACAAGGTCGGTTTCGCTCTGGCTCCGGACAAAGGCCTCGGCAAGCGCGGCAACTGGCTTTGGGCCTGGAACCTCGCCATCCCGGCGGGCTCGCAGAAGGTCGAAGCGGCTGAAAAGTTCGTCGCCTGGGCAACGAGCAAGGACTACACCAACCTCGTCGCCGAAAAGGAAGGCTGGCTGAATGCACCTCCGGGTACTCGCTCTTCGCTTTATGCGAACGCCGAGTACGAGAAGGCAGCACCGTTCGCGAAGATGACACTTGAGAGCATCAACGCGGCGGATCCAACCAAGCCGACCGTCAAGCCGGTCCCCTATGTCGGTGTCCAGTTCGTCGCCATTCCTGAATTCCAAGGCATCGGCACGGCGGTCGGCCAGCAGTTCGCAGCAGCTCTTGCCGGCCAGGTCTCGGTCGACCAGGCTCTGCAGAGCGCACAGCAGCTGACCACCCGCGAAATGACGAAGGCTGGCTACATCAAGTGATAACCTCCTGAGAAGGCGGGGCGTTTGACCTCTCCGCCCATCTGGGTCGCCGATTTGCCCGAATTGCGTCGGCGGCCCTCTTTTTTGCTTAGCTGCCCTGCAGCCGTTCACCCCTCCTGACATGATCGGTCGTCGCCATGGCAACGTTACACACCCGCTCCGCAGCGCGAATGATGATCGCACCGTCCGTTGTGCTTCTCTTCCTGTGGATGATCGTCCCGCTCGCGATGACGATCTATTTCTCGCTGCTGAACTACAATCTCCTCAACCCGGGAATGGAAACCTTCGTCGGCTTCCTGAACTACCAGTATTTCCTGACGGATCCGGCATTCTTCGCGGCGTTGATCAATACGCTGTTGCTGGTGCTCGGCGTTCTGCTGATCACCGTTGTGGGCGGCATTCTTTTTGCGCTGCTGCTCGACCAGGACATCTATGGTCAGGGGATCGTGCGCATATTGGTGATCGCACCCTTCTTCGTGATGCCGACAGTTGCCGCACTCGTCTGGAAAAACATGTTCATGAACCCGGTCAACGGGCTCTTCGCGCATCTTGCCAAGGCGGTCGGTCTGCAGCCTTTTGACTGGCTTGCAAATGCGCCCCTGTTCTCGATCATCCTGATCGTTGCCTGGCAATGGTTGCCCTTTGCGACACTCATCATGCTCACGGCGCTGCAGTCGCTCGACGAAGAGCAGAAGGAAGCCGCCGAGATGGACGGCGCCGGCCCGATCTCGAAGTTCATCTACATCATCCTGCCGCACATGGCGCGCGCCATCACCGTGGTGATCCTGATCCAGACGATCTTCCTGCTCTCCGTGTTTGCCGAAATCCTGGTCACCACGAATGGCGGCCCCGGCACGCAGAGCACGAACCTCACCTACCTGGTCTATGTGCAGGCGCTTCTGCAGTTCGATATCGGCGGCGCTTCGGCGGGTGGTATCGTCGCTGTCATCCTTGCCAATATCGTCGCGATCTTCCTTGTCCGCCTTGTCGGCAAGAATCTGGAGGCTTGAGATGGCTAGAAAAGTCACAACCCAGCGCAAGGTGGTGATGACCGCCATCGCCTGGACGATCGGCATCCTGATCTTCTTTCCGATCCTTTGGACGTTCCTGACGAGCTTCAAGACGGAGGCCGATGCTATCGCCTCTCCACCGCAGTTCCTCTTCTTTCATTGGACGACGGAGAACTACGCGGAGGTGCAGTCGCGGTCGAACTACCTGAGCCACTTCATGAACTCGGTGATCATCTCGTTCGGCTCGACGCTGATCGGACTGATTATCGCCATCCCGGCCGCTTGGGCCATGGCGTTTTCGCCGACCAAGCGGACCAAGGACGTGTTGATGTGGATGCTGTCGACAAAGATGATGCCGCCGGTCGGCGCGCTGATCCCGATCTACCTGATGTTCCGCAACACGGGCCTGCTGGACAGCCGCCTGGGACTGGTGATCGTCCTGACGCTGATCAACCTGCCGATCATCGTCTGGATGCTCTATACCTACTTCAAGGAAATCCCTGGCGAGATCCTTGAAGCGGCCCGCATGGATGGCGCCTCGCTTGCCAAGGAAATCATCTACGTGCTGACGCCGATGGCGGTGCCGGGTATTGCGTCGACGCTTCTTCTCAACGTCATCCTGGCATGGAACGAGGCCTTCTGGACGCTGAACTTGACCGCTTCAAAAGCAGCACCGCTGACGGCCTTCATTGCCTCTTATTCCAGCCCCGAAGGCCTGTTTTACGCCAAGCTTTCCGCAGCATCGACCATGGCGATTGCCCCGATCCTGATCCTCGGCTGGTTCAGCCAAAAACAACTCGTCCGCGGCCTGACTTTCGGCGCGGTGAAATAAGAAACAAGGGAGAGAAACATGGGCAGCATTACCCTTCAGAAAGTTTCGAAGGTCTTCGGCGAAGCCAAGGTCATCCCTTCGATCGACCTCGAGATCAAGGATGGCGAGTTCGTCGTCTTCGTTGGCCCGTCGGGTTGTGGCAAGTCCACACTGCTCCGACTGATTGCCGGGCTCGAGGATGTCACCGGCGGCAAAATCGTCATCGATGGCAAGAATGCCACCGAGACGATCCCGTCCGAGCGAGGGCTGGCGATGGTGTTCCAATCCTATGCGCTCTACCCGCATATGAGCGTGCGCAACAATATTGCCTTCCCGCTGAAGATGGCTGGCATGGACAAGGCGGAGATCGACCGCAAGGTAAACGACGCGGCACGGGTACTCAACCTCACAGACTATCTGGAACGCAAGCCGCGCCAGCTTTCGGGCGGCCAGCGCCAGCGCGTCGCCATCGGCCGCGCCATTGTGCGCAAGCCTTCGGCGTTCCTGTTCGACGAGCCGTTGTCCAACCTCGATGCCGCGCTCCGCGTCAACATGCGCCTTGAGATCAGCGAACTGCACCAGCAGTTGAAAACGACGATGATCTACGTCACCCACGACCAGGTCGAGGCCATGACGATGGCCGACAAGATCGTGGTGCTGAACCGGGGCAATGTCGAGCAGGTTGGCTCGCCTTTGGAGCTTTACAGCAAGCCGTGCAATCTGTTCGTTGCTGGCTTCATCGGTTCGCCGAAGATGAACTTCATCACCGGCCAGACTGCGGCCGCCCAAGGTGCTCACACGATCGGAGTTCGGCCCGAACATTTGCTGCTTTCGACCGAAAGCGGGGACTGGAAGGGCAGGGTGATTGTCGCCGAGCACCTTGGCTCGGACACCTTCCTGCACGTTGACGTCGAGGGACTGGGCCAGATGACGGCCCGGGGCGACGGCAATTTCCCGGCACGGGCGGGCGACACCGTCTATCTGACACCGGACAGGACGCGCATTCACAAGTTTGGCGAAAACGGCCTCGCCATCTGAGCCGCGGGTCGGCGGGCTGGGACGACAAGTGTGCACCGGACAACAGTGCCCGGCGCCGCGAAACCGGGGCTGCATGGTGGCCTCGAGACCTTCAAGAGGACTGAGACATGACGTGCAAACTATCGCTGGCAACGCTTTCCGAAGCGGCAAAGACGGCCGCCATACCGGCCTATCAGCGTGCGTCGCTGACGGCGGGTATCGTGCACTTCGGCGTGGGGAATTTCCACCGCGCCCACCAGGCGATCTATCTCGACGATCTTTTCAACAAGGGTCAGGCCTACGACTGGGCGATCATTGGCGCCGGCATCCTGCCATCCGATGCGGCCATGCGCGAGAAGCTCGCTGCCCAGGACTTCCTGACAACGGTTGTCGAGCAGGACAACAACAAGACAGCGGCGCGCGTTACCGCGCCGATGATCGACATTCTGCCGGTTGGCGATTCCAAGACGATCATCGCCCAACTCGCCGATCCCACGATCCGTATCGTTTCGATGACGATCACCGAGGGTGGCTATTTCATTGATGCCTCGGGCAGATTCAACCCGTCGCACCCCGCGATCGCAGCCGACGGTCGGAACCCGTCGGATCCGAAGACGGTGTTCGGCCTGATCGTCGCCGGCCTCAAAGCCCGCAAGGACAAAGGCCTTGTGCCTTTCACCGTGATGTCGTGCGACAACATTCCGCACAACGGCATCGTGACCGCGAATGCCGTCGTCGGTACGGCGAACCTTTCAGATCCCGCCTTTGCCGACTGGATCAAGGCCAATGTCGCCTTCCCGAACGCAATGGTTGACCGAATCACACCGGCGACGGGTCAACGCGAGATCGACCTGCTGAAGGATGCATTCGACATCGAGGACAATTGGCCGGTCTATTGCGAAGAGTTCAAGCAGTGGGTGCTGGAAGACAAGTTCACAGCCGGCCGGCCGGCACTGGAAAATGTTGGCGTGACCTTCGTTCCCGACGTGACGCCCTATGAGCACATGAAAATCCGCATCCTGAACGGCGGCCATGCGGCAATCGCCTATCCGGCCGCGTTGATGGATATCCACTTCGTCCATGGCGCGATGGAAGACCCGTTGATCCGGGCCTTCCTCGCAAAGCTTGAAAAGGATGAGATCATCCCGATCGTTCCGCCGGTTCCGAATACCTCGCTGACGGACTATTTCGCGCTGATCGAGCATCGGCTTCTCAATCCGAAGATCGCCGACACCATCCCGCGTCTGGCGCAGGACGGCTCCAACCGCCAACCGAAATTCATTCTTCCTTCGACGCTCGACAATCTGAACAAGGGTCGGGACGTCGTCGGCCTCGCGTTGGTCTCGGCACTGTGGTGCCGCTATTTCGCCGGGAAGACCGACAGCGGCAAGGACATCGTCTTCAACGATGCCAGCGCCGACCGCTTGCATGCCGCGGCGCTGAAAGCCAAGGCCGATCCAATGGCCTTCCTCGCTTTCGACGACATTTTTGGAGAGGTGGCGAAGTCTGAGCTCTTCCGGAAACGCTTCTCGCACGCCCTGAAAACTCTGTGGGAAAAGGGCACACGCGAGACCCTGCAGATCTATCTCGACGACAAGCTCGCGGTGTAAGGATGGAATTGCGGCGCGGGTGCCGCTGCACGCGGCGCGCGGCGCGCATCACACTTTGATTGGGTCTCCCATGGCTGACGCTGAAACACGGCTGGTCATTTTCGATTGCGACGGCGTTCTGGTCGACAGCGAGCCAATTTCGGTCAGCGTCCTCGTCAAGGCGATGAACGATCTCGGAGTGCCGATCACCGAGGATGAGGTCTATGGACGCTTCCTCGGACGCAGCCTTGCAACCGTTATCGATACGATGAAAAACGAATACAAGGTTCATCCCGGCGATGCGTTCCTCGAACAGATCCGCACCGATCTGTACGCCCGTTTTCGCAAGGAGTTGAAGGCGATCGACGGCATTGCGGCAACCATCGACGAGCTTGACATTCCTTGTTGCGTGGCCTCCTCCAGTCAGGTCGAACGTATCCGGCTGTCGCTGACGGTCACCGGCCTGATCGACCGGCTGCCGAATATTTTCAGCGCGACGATGGTCAGGCATGGCAAGCCGGCACCGGATCTCTTCCTGCATGCGGCACGCGAAATGCATGTCGATCCAGTCAATTGCGTGGTCATTGAAGACAGTCCAGCCGGCATCGAAGCCGCCAAGGCGGCCGGGATGACGGTGTTTGCCTTCACGGGCGGCTCGCACGCCAATTTCCCCGGCTATCGTGCTGAACTTGACCGGTTATCGCCCGAGGCGGTGTTTGACGCGATGCCGGATTTGATACACCTTGTCCGAAAACATAATCAGGACGGGATGCACCTTTAATGCCTCAGCATGTGGTCGCGGTCGATATCGGCACGGGCAGTGCGCGCGCCGGCGTTTTCGACGCCCGTGGCCTGCTGCTGGGCAAGGCCGAGCACCCGATCATCATGAACCGGCCGCGTGAAAACCATGCCGAGCACGATTCCGAAGACATATGGTCCGCCGTCTGCATCGCGGTGCGCAAAGCCATGGAGCAATCCGGCGCGCCGCCCGCATCGGTCGGTGCGATCGGGTTCGATGCGACCTGTTCCCTCGTGGTCCGCGATATCGATGGCGGGCAGATCAGCGTTTCAACAGGCGGAGAACGACGCTTCGACACGATTGTCTGGCTCGATCATCGCGCACTGAGGGAAGCCGACTTCTGCACCGCGACCGGACATGCGGTCCTTGAGCATTCGGGGCATTTCATGTCGCCGGAGATGGAAATGCCGAAGCTGATGTGGCTGAAGCGGAAGCTACCCGGCACCTGGACCAATACCGGTTATCTGTTCGACTTGTCGGATTTCATGACCTGGAAGGCAACGGGGTCGCTGGCGCGGTCGCGTTGCACGTTGACGGCGAAGTGGAATTATCTCGCGCATCTCGAGAACGGGTGGCAGCATGACTTTCTCGAGCGGATCGGTCTGTCCGATCTGCTCGAGCGCGGCAGTCTGCCGGCCGAGTCGGTTCCGGTCGGTCAAAGCGTCGGAACGCTGACGCAGGAAGCGGCATCGGCGCTCGGCCTGACGACCGAATGCCATGTGTCGGCGGGTATGGTCGATGCCTATGCCGGTGCGCTCGGCACGCTTGGTGGCAATGCGCACGATCCCGATCTCCTGGAGCGCCAGCTGGCGCTTATTGCCGGCACGTCCAGCTGCATCGTCTCGTTCTCGCGGGAGCGAAGGCCTAGCCACGGCATGTGGGGGCCTTACTATGAGACCGTGTTTCCCGGTTCATGGCTCGTCGAAGCGGGCCAGTCCGCGACTGGCGCGCTGCTCGATCACATTGTTCGCATGCATGCAGCCGGTGGCGAGCCGACGGCGGTACTGCATCAGAAGATCGTCTCGCGCATCGCACAGCTGCGCACTGAAGAGGGCGCCGCATTCGGTGCTCGCCTCTTTGTGCTGCCGGATTTTCACGGCAATCGATCGCCGCTCGCCGATCCTCATGCGGTCGGCGCCGTCAGCGGCCTCACTCTCGACACGTCCTTCGATGGGCTTTGCGCGCTTTACTGGCGCACTGCGGTAGCGATCGCACTCGGCATCCGCCACATCCTCCAGCAAATGAAGGCATATGGCTATGCGCCCGACACGCTTCATGTCGCCGGCGGGCATGTGAAAAATCCGGTGCTGATGGAGCTCTATTCGGATGCTACCGGCTGCAAGGTTGTCGTGCCCAAAATGAATGAAGCGGTGCTTCTTGGCACCGCGATGGCGGCATCGGTGGCCTGCGGTTTGTACAGTGATCTCGCGGCGGCCGGCACTGCCATGTATCCTGGCGGCGAGGAACGATCACCCGATGTCGCCAAGCAGCCACTCTACGACCGGGAGTACCGTCGGCTGCTAGCGATGTATCGTCATCGCGCGGAACTGGAAGCGATGGAGTAGCTCTATCGCGTGCCGCTTTCGCCCATGATGCCACCAAATTCGGCCATACGCCGGCCGCGGGCAACGGCTTCCTCGCCTGCGTCGGCGATGACGGCCTTTGCGAGGCAGTCGAGCAGGGCCACCAGCGATGGCAAGTTGTCGTCATCCGCCGTGCGAGGCGGTGGCAAGGTCAGAGCGAGGTTGGCCTGGTCCGGAATCCAGTTCGAGCCCTGAGCCGTGATCAGGAGGACCTTGTATCCATAACGCCGTGCGGTACGCACCAGCAGGCGGGCCTTTCCGAAACGACGACAATCGACGACAATGAGAAGCGCGTCGTTGCCGTCAATCCGAGCGAAAAGCTCGGCAAAGCGGCTCCCGGTACCATCCAGCGCCTGCACGCCATCGCGGGCTTCGGTCAACCGTTGACCGAAGTGTGATGCAAAGCCGGACATCCGTGCATGTGTGGCAATATAAACTTCCCGGGCTGCGCCGATCATCGAGACGGCCTCTTTCCATTGCTGCTGGCCGGTCAGATGATAGATGTAGTGAAGCGCCTGGATCTGCTCCGAGACAAGCACAGCCAATGGCTTGCCGGCCGACGCATCGGTTTGCAGTTCGGTCAGCGACGCCTGCAGTTGAGTCGGCGAAATCGTCGTCGTGTCGCGTATGTGGATCTTGACGCTATCCAGGCCCTGGTAGCCGAGCGCGCGCAAAAAGCGTCCCACCGTCATCGGGCTAAGATCCAGTCGATCGGCGACTGATGCAGCGGTCTCGAACGGCAAATCGTTCAAGTGTTCCGCGAAATATTTGGCGATGCGCCGCTCAGCCGGAGTGCCAGACTTGGCGTATTGGCGGAGCTTGTGAACGAAGTCTTCCACGGCAGCCGTCCTGATCTTCCCGGAAGCATTTATGAGATGCGCGAGGGCAATCGTGCCGTTCGCAACTAATCCACAAGCTGCGTCTCAGGCTCAAGCAATTTCAGATGATAGATGACTATATATTAATATAAATTTTGCGACAAGATTTGCGTTCATTCCGGCGCTTTATTTCAGCCTTGCCGTTCATTCGTCCGATTCCTACATGGTTGATACAACCGGAGACGCCAGATGATCTTCCAAGCCGCCCGCCTGTCTGCCGCCAATCTTTTCGCGCCGGAAACGCGCTCGGTCTTCTGGAAGGTGCTGGGCCTGACACTACTCGTTCTTATCGGCCTCTGGCTGGCGCTGCGCAGCATCTTTATATCGGTCGTGTTTCCATGGGTCGCCGCGTTCCTTCCGGCGATGCCGGACTGGGCCGGCTGGCTTGGCTTCGTGCTGGCGATTGCCGCTGCTATCGGGCTTGCCCTCGGGTTGGCGCTGCTTCTTTCGCCGGTGACAGCCCTGATCGCCGGTCTGTTTCTCGATGACGTGGCCGACGTGGTTGAGAGGCGCGATTACCCCGACGACGTGGCAGGCAACGCCATGCCGCTTGGGCCCGCATTGTTGAGTTCGGTGAAGTTTCTGGGCGTCGTCATCGCCGGAAATATCATCGCACTCGCCTTGCTTTTCGTGCCCGGCGTCAATCTGATCGCGTTCTTCGTGGTGAATGGCTACCTGCTCGGGCGGGAATTCTTCGAGTTTGCCGCGATGCGCTTTCGTACGCCGGACGAGGCGCGGCTGTTTCGTGCCAAACACGCATCCACGGTATTTCTGGCGGGACTCGTCATTGCCGCTTTCCTGGCGGTTCCGATCGTCAATCTGCTGACGCCGCTTTTTGCCGCGGGCATGATGGTTCACCTGCACAAGTTGCTGTCGAGGAAGGAACTCGGCGTTCGCGTTTGACGCTCACGCCGGCAATGCCGAGCCGTCATACATCGCGGCATACTCCGGGCTCGGCGGGATCGGCCTGATGATGTCGATCAAAACGCCGTTGGGGTCGGCGGTGATGAAGTGGCGTTGCCCGAAATCCTCGTCGCAGATTTTCTTGAGAATCGGCAGTCCTTCGCGCCGGCAATCGTCGTAGATGCCGTCGACATCCTCGACCTCGAAGTTCAGCAGCAGGCCGGAGACCTTGCCGCGCGCGACGGTTGGGATGGTCTCGTGGCTGCCATCCAGCACCGCCAGAGTGACATGCTCGTCTTCCTTTGACCGCAGATGGACATACCAATCGCTCGTGAACAACGGCTCAAAACGGAAGTATGCGCAATAGAAGGCCGCCGTACCGACCACATCGCCTGTCATGATGACGGGGTAATAGCTTGTCGATTTCATCTTGCCTCCGTTCGAAAATTACATACAGTTTGCATGTTTCAAATAATTATCATACGTGCAGTATGTATGTAAAGAGAGAACCATGAGCCGAAGCAACCGGGAGCGCACAGAGCAGACGAAGCAGGCATTGATCGATGCGGCGCGGAAGTTGTTCGTCGAAATGGGATACGCAGATACCGGAACGCCCGATATTGTTGCGACGGCCGGCGTCACCCGCGGCGCTCTCTACCATCATTTCGAGGACAAAAAGGCCTTGTTCCGTGCGGTGGTCGAGCGAGAGGCCGTGGCAGTCGCGGAAGCCATCGACGCCCGCTCCAGCGGTTCGGCGACTCCCCGGCAGGCGCTGCTTGACGGTGCCAGTGCCTATTTCGACGCCATGGCCGAAAGTGGGCGAACGAAACTGTTGCTTCTCGAGGCGCCGGCTGTGCTGGGCCAGCTGGAGGCTGGGAGTATCGATGAAGAAAACGCCGAGGCCACCCTGCATCGCGGGCTGGCAGCGTTTCTTCCCGGCGCCGACCCGATGCTCCGCCCCGTGACTGATTTGCTTTCCGCTGCCTTCGACCGCGCGGCTATCGCCATTGCTGCCGGCGGGAGGCGGGCAGACTATGAGCGGGCAATCGCCGCCCTACTCGACGGCCTCGCCGATCATCTGCGGCGGTAGTTCGACCAGTGGCGCCGGGATGTCGCAGGTCTTTTCCGGCGACCTGCAGATGTCGGCAATGACGCAGCGCTCACATTCGGGACGGCGTGCCTTGCAGGTGTAGCGGCCATGCAGGATCAGCCAGTGGTGGGCATGATAGAGGTAGTGCGTGGGGATCACCTTCAGCAGGCGTTTCTCCACTTCGTCGGGCGTCTTACCTGGCGCGAGCCTGATACGGTTGGCGATGCGTAAGATGTGGGTGTCGACTGCTATCGTTGCTTGGCCGAAGGCCATCGATAGCACCACGTTTGCCGTCTTGCGGCCGACACCGGGAAGCATCACTAATTCGTCGCGGGTCCGCGGCACAACACCGCCGAAGACATCGACCAGCATTCGGGACAGCGCGATGACGTTTTTCGCCTTGTTGCGATAGAGGCCGATCGTCTTGATGTTGTCGCGTACCGTTTCCTCGCCGAGCGCCAGCATCTTCTCCGGCGTATCGGCCACCTTGAACAGCGCCCGCGTCGCCTTGTTGACGCCTGCATCCGTTGCCTGCGCCGATAGCGCCACGGCGACGACGAGGGTGAAGGGGTTGGTGTGTTCCAACTCGCCTTTCGGCTCCGGCCGCTGGATCGAGAAGCGCCGGAAGATTTCCTCCCGTTCCGCTTGGGTATAGGCAGAGCGGAACGTTACCGGTTTTTCTCGGCGAACGGTCACCTTCGAATTCTGCGACGATGTGGTTGCGGATTTGAGTTTCGGATTGGGCATGGCCAATCTATACTCGCCAGCCATGATGGAAAGCAACGCCGACAGCGCCGGGGAGAAGCCTGTTTTCGCAGCGGAACTCTTTCCCTATCGGTCGCTTGGCCGAAAGGGTTTCAAGGTGCTTCTGCTGCTGACGGGCGGCGTGTGCATGACGTACGGGGCGTTCTTCATATCTACCGGCGCCTGGCCCATCGGCTTTTTCTTCGGGCTGGATTTTCTGCTGCTCTATGGCGCCTTCTTGCTGAACTACCGATCTGGGCGGGCGCGCGAGGAAGTTACGGTCTCGCGCACCGATATTTCCGTACGCAAGTTCGCGCCTTCCGGCCGGATGGTCGAGCATCATTTCAATCCATTCTGGACGCGCTTCTTCGTGCGCCGTCATCAGGAGATTGGCATCCTGTCGATGCACATCTCGGGACAAGGGCAACGGACGGACATCGGCTCCTTCCTCAATCCGGACGACCGCGAAAGCTTCGCCAAGGCCTTCAAGGGCGCCCTGGCGACGGTCAAGCAGCGGATATGATCGTTGTGCAAGAATCGGGTGGTTTGACTGCGGGCACTTGACTATCTCCTTGGTACAAGGAGAAAGATCATGAACATGATAGCCAACATGACCCAGGACATCACACCGGGTGGTTCCGACTACGAGACCGTCCGCCAGGTGATCGAGCTGATCACCGAGGATTATCGTGACCAGCCGTCGCTGGAGGCGATCGCCGCGCGCCTCCATCAATCGCCGACGCAATTGCAGAAAACCTTCACGCGTTGGGCCGGTCTTTCGCCCAAGGCTTTCCTTCAGGCCGTGACGCTCGACCACGCCAAGCGCTTGTTGCGCAAGGAGGAACTGCCGCTGCTGGAGACTTCGATTGAGGTCGGCCTGTCCGGTCCGAGCCGCCTGCACGACCTGTTTGTCACCCACGAGGCGATGTCGCCCGGCGAATGGAAGGCACGCGGCGGCGGGCTGACCATCCGCTACGGCTTTCATCCGTCACCCTTCGGCATCGCGCTGGTGATGGTGACCGATCGTGGCCTTGCCGGCCTTGCCTTCGGCGATATCGACGACGAAGCGGCCTGCCTCGACGACATGACCTGCCGCTGGCCGAATGCGGAGTATGTCGCGGATCGGCAGGCGACGATGCCCTACGCCGAGCGCATCTTCGAGCCGGGCAAATGGACCGAGGACCAGCCGCTGCGTGTCGTGCTGATCGGCACCGATTTCCAGGTTCGCGTGTGGGAAAGCCTGCTGAAGATCCCGTTCGGAACCGCGGTGACTTATAGCGACATTGCAAACGATATCGGGAAGCCGACGGCGATGCGCGCGGTAGGTGCCGCCGTCGGCGCCAACCCGATCTCGTTCGTGGTTCCGTGCCATCGCGCGCTCGGCAAGAGCGGTGCACTGACGGGCTATCACTGGGGGCTCACCCGCAAGCGGGCGATGCTCGGCTGGGAATCGGCGCACGCCTAGCGGCTCTCGAAGCTTTCACGTTGTGGCTTCCGCCAGCTCCAGCAGAGCCTTGGCCGCGCTTTCGTCGGTGATCAGCGTGTTGCAGCCGATGCGCTTGATCGTGGCGCGGATGGCGACGGCGCGGTGTGCGCCGCCCGATGACAGAACGATGTGCTTGGCCTTCCTAAGCGTGTCGAGATCGACCGACATGACGCGGCTGTTGATCGAGTGGTCGACCGTGTTGCCGTCCTTGTCGAGGAAGTTGAACATGGTGTCGCAGACGCAGCCGGCGTCGATCAGTTCCTGCAGTTCGGTTTTAGATATCCAGCCTTCCGATAGGGACGTCGAGTGCGGACCGATGTCGCCGCAGCTGACGATGGCGAGGTCGAGCGTCTCGGCCAACCGGTAGATCGCATCCAGTCCGCATTTTTCGACCAGATTGCGCTTCGTTTCCGTCGAGTCTACCAGCAGCGGTGCCAGGAACATGTAGCACTCGGCGCCAAGATGGCTGGCCAGCCGCCAGGTGTAGTCGAGCGGATTGGTCTGGTGGACGGCAACGATACCGCCGAGCAGGGACACGACCTTGCAGTTGTCGCGGCGCGGCGGTCGGAAGCTGGACAGGGATGCCGTCATCGTCCGGCCCCAGCCGACGCCGATTGTGTAGTTGTCGGGGATGGCCTCGGACAAGAACTGGCCGAGGGCCAGGCCGACACTCTTTGCCAGCGCATTGGGATCGCAACTTGCCGGTGCGGGCACGACGATCGCCTCGTCAAGGCCATAGGCGCGCTCCAGCTTGACGGAAAGCTCGACACAATCGCCGATCGAATCGTTGATCCAGATCTGGACTTCGCTTCGTTTCATCGCCTCGTCGAGCAGGCGAATGACGGTGGTTCGACTGATGCCAAGCTGCTCGGCGACATCCTTCTGTGTCAGTCCCTGATTGTAGTAGAGCCAGGCTGCGCGCAGTCTGAGGGAGGAGGCTTCGGAATAAGCGGTGTGCGTGCCGCGTTTAAGCTTGACCACATCTCCTCCGACGCGAATTGCGCCCTAGATCTATCTTCGATCCAGGCATGACCTCTGTCCCGGCGATAATGACGACTGTGACACTTATGTCAATTGAAATGCACAAATGTCCTTGACATGTCGAAGCCGGAATAGCGATAGTCTTTGCAGGAAGTCGTTCTATCGATCCGGGGAGGTAATGCGCGGACACGCGGAAGGCCACAACAGGCGTGGCGCGGCAGGCTAAAGTGCCCACACGCGGTTTCTTGTTCCGCAGCCGAGATAGGAAACGACGAATTTCATGCGCAGTATGCGGACCACCGGTCCGTGGATTACCTTGTTTCCGGGGCGGAATTCGCACCGATCGCAGCTCAAGTCAAAAGGACTATCGATCATGACATCCAAGCTTGACCAACTCCGCGAAATTACCACGGTCGTTGCCGATACCGGCGACATCGAAGCTGTTGCCCGCCTGAAGCCGGTCGATTGCACGACCAACCCGAGCATCGTTCTGAAGGCACTCGGCACGCCGATGTTCGCCGACTCGATCAAGGAAGCCGTTGCCTGGGGCAAGAAGCAGGGCGGTTCTCCCGAAGCCGTTTCGTCGGCCGTTGCCGACCGTCTCGCCATCTCCGTCGGTGCAGCCCTTTCGAAGCTGGTTCCCGGCCGCGTCTCGACCGAAGTCGATGCCGACCTGTCCTTCGACACCAAGGCGTCGATCGACAAGGCACATGGCATCATCGCCCGCTACAAGGAACGCGGCATCGAGAAGGATCGTATCCTGATCAAGCTCGCCTCCACCTGGGAAGGCATTCGCGCTGCCGAAGTGCTGCAGAAGGAAGGCATCGATTGCAATCTGACGCTTCTGTTCTCGAAGGCCCAGGCGATTGCCTGCGCTGACGCCAAGGCATTCCTGATCTCGCCTTTCGTCGGCCGGATCCTCGACTGGTACAAGAAGTCGACCGGCAAGGAATTCGCGCCTGAGGAAGATCCGGGCGTCCTCTCCGTTCGCGATATCTACAATTACTACAAGGCCAACGGCATCAAGACGATCGTCATGGGTGCATCGTTCCGTAGCGCCGGCGAAATCGAAGCACTGGCTGGTTGTGATCGCCTGACGATTGCGCCGAACCTGCTCGATGAACTGGCCAAGGATCAAGGGAAGCTCGAGCGCAAGCTGTCGCCGGAGATCACCAAGCCTGCTACGAAGATCAACGTCGATGAAAAGACCTTCCGCTGGATGATGAACGAAGATGCCATGGCGACCGAGAAGCTCGCCGAGGGCATCCGCGCTTTCGCCAAGGATCTGGGTATCCTTCGCACCATGGTTCAGAAGGAACTGCAGCTCGCGGCTGCCTGAGGCCACCGAGCATCCGAAATAGCGAGGGGCGGTGCCGATGGCGCCGCCCCTTCGCTTTTCAGACCGACCAGATGCGTTTGGCATTGGCCTGGTAGAGCTTGTCGCGCTCTTCGGCGCTGCAGCCCGCCGTCAGTGCATGGGTTGCCGCGACCCATGGCGTCAGCCCACCACCCAGGGTACAAACCGGCCAGTCGCTGCCCCACACGACGCGGTCCCAGCCGAAGCTTTCGATTGTATGCTCGACATAGGGCCGCAGGCTCTGAACCGACCAGCCGTCCAGATCGCCATAGGCGATGACGCCGGAGATTTTTGCAGTCACGTTAGGGCGTCGCGCGAACTCGGTGATGCCCTTGTGCCAGACGGCGCTCATGCCGTTCCGGATCGGCGGATTGGCGCAATGATCGAGGATGAAGCGGACGTCCGGATTGAGGTCAACGAGTGTCAGGATGCGCTCGAACTGATGCGGAAATACGCAGAGATCGAAGGTCAGCGGCGTTCCTGCAAGGCGCTTGATGTTTTCGCGGAAGAGCGACCGCTCGGAGGTATCGTCGGGAACCACGTGCAATACGCGCCGAAGGCCCTTGACGAAGGGATCGGCAAGGCATCGCTCCAGATAGGCGGCGAAACGTTCATCTTCCGGCCTGCAGGCCGCGATCGCGCCTCGAACGAGGCTGCCTGGGCGCTCACTGATTTGCAAGACGTAGCTGGTCTCGTCGTCGATTCGCCCTGGTGCGACGTCGACCTCCATGTGCAAGACGTTGGAGATGCCACATCGCAGCGCATCGCGCGAATATTCCTCGTAGAGGCTGTCGCGATCGAGCGCACCCGCGTCGGAGAGCCAGGGGTAGTCGAGGCTCACCCTGTCAACGATGTGCAGATGTGTGTCGAATAACATGCGATTCCTCCCTGCGGTGCTGCGCAAGATACGCCGTTTGTTCGGTTTGCCAAACGGCGGTCTCGACGCGGCGTTCTGTCAGTGGCCGGACCCTGGTCAGCCCTCCCGTGTGCTGCATCAGATCCCGGCTTCGGACAATGTGATTGACTGAATAATGAATATAATGTTTGCATATGAATGAATGCGCCGCAAGCGCGCCATACAGCATGGGAGAGGTTATGAGCCACGGTTTGGAAGGCAAGAAGGTGGTTATCACGGCGGCCGGGCAGGGGATTGGCCGCGCCAGTGCGGAGCGGTTCATCTCGCTCGGCGCCCATGTCTATGCCACCGACATCAACGAAAAGACGCTTTCCACGCTCGAGGGTGCAGAGAAGCATGTGCTTGACGTGCTCAATGGTGATGCCGTTCGCGCCTTTGCCGCGGAAATCGGCCCAATAGACGTGCTCTTCAACTGTGCCGGCTTCGTCCATTCAGGAACGATCCTGGAGTGCGACGAAAAGGACTGGGAGTTCTCGTTAAATCTCAATGCCAAGGCGATGTACACGACCTGCCGCACCTTCCTGCCCGGCATGCTGGAAAAGGGGAAGGGCTCTATCGTCAACATGGCCTCGGTCGCGTCCAGCGTGAAGGGCGTTCCCAACCGCTTCGCCTACAGCGCTTCCAAGGCGGCTGTGATCGGCCTCACCAAGTCGATTGCCTCCGATTTCGTCGCAAAGGGCATTCGTGCCAACGCGATCTGCCCGGGTACTGTTGATAGTCCGTCGCTGCATGACCGCCTGCGTGCCACCGGAGACTACGAGAAAGCGCTGAAGGATTTCATCGGTCGCCAGCCGATGGGCCGCATCGCGACGGCAGAGGAGATCGCTGCGCTGGTCACCTACCTTGCCGGTGACGAAGCCGGATTCACCACCGGGCAGATCCACGTCGTCGATGGTGGCTGGACAGGCTAACGCTATATTGCTCTTGCCGGTATCAAGCTGATACCAAAAGCAATCCGGGATTGGCGGAGCAAGCAATGGCAGACCAAATAAAACGCTCGCGAAACCGCCTCGTACTGATGGTACGCAAGCAGTCGATCTTTGTGGTCGCTACACTGACAGGACTTCTGGTCTTCCTGCTGCTTACGACACGAGACTTCAACGCTCGCAACCTGCTCGCGGGCTGGAACGTCGCTGCGGTCATCTTCATCGCCGCCACATGGAGGCGGATGTTGCGGGCAACTGTGGAGACGATCCGAAAGCGGTCGGCGGATCTTGATTTTTCCGATTCGCTCCTGCTGTTCCTGTCGATCGCCGCTGCCCTCGCGAGTATTGCTGGTATCGGCCTCGAACTGCATTCGGTAAAGGACGCGACGCCAAGCACTGCGGTCGCAAGAGCTTTCGCGGCGTTTGTCACGATATTGATTTCCTGGGTGTTTCTCCACACGCTTTTCACGGTGCATTACGCTCACCGCTTCTACGCAGGAGAGGGCAAGGGCGAGGGGCTGAAGTTTCCCGATGCGGTGGAGGAACCGGCATACTGGGACTTTCTCTACTACTCATTCACCATCGGCGTCGCATCGCAGACCGCCGATGTCGCGACGACCACGACAACCATGCGCAAGCTGACGCTGCTGCATTCGGTGCTGTCATTCCTGTTCAACACGACGATCCTGGCGCTCGCCATCAATGTCGGGGCGAGCCTGCTTTAGCGGTATGCGCGCGGGCGAGCCATTCGAGTATTCCGTGCTGATGTTTTCGGCGGAACGCAGGTGACCTAAAGAACCGCCTGGCCGGCCATTAATGCCAGGACGAGGAAGATCAGGAAGATCACCAGTGCGATGCCAAAGAGAAGGCGCGCAATCGTCGCTGTGGCGGCGGAAACGCCCGAAAAGCCGAAGAAGCCGGCGATCAGCGAAATGACAAAGAATATGAGAGCCCATTTCAGCATTGAATTTTCCTCTTGGATCGACAGCAGGATGACGCGGCACGGCGGAATTTGTTCCATCAGCCGTGCCTAAGAGGCTCTTCCGAGCGAGTATTTCCCGAGGATCCGAAACGCCGCCGCTGGCGGCCATGGCGGCGTTGGATTTTGAGGCGGCGGCTGAGTCAGCCGTGATTGATCATCACATGGCGAACGGCGGTGTAATCCTCCAGCGCGTAGACCGACATGTCCTTGCCGTAGCCTGACTGTTTCAGTCCGCCATGCGGCATTTCGTTGGTCAGCATGAAGTGGGTGTTGATCCAGGTGCAGCCATATTGCAGGCGGGCCGCCGTCTTCATGCCTCGGTTGATATCCTTGGTCCAGACCGATGAGGCTAGGCCGTAATCGCTGTCGTTGGCCCAGCTGACGGCATCCTCGACATCGGTGAAGCGGGTGACCGAAACGACGGGACCGAAGACCTCGCGGCGGACGATCTCGTCGTCCTGCGTGGCGCCTGCAATGACCGTCGGGGCGTAGAAGAATCCCTTGTCGCCGGAAACCTTGCCGCCGGTGGTGATCTCCATGTGCTTGTGCTCGGAGGCGCGCGCCACGAAGCTTTCGACGCGGTCGCGCTGGCGCTTGGAGATCAGCGGGCCGATCTCGTTTTCGGTGTCGTCCGCAAGATTGAACTTGATCGAGGAGACGGCCGACGAGAGATCGGCGACGAACTTGTCGTAGACCTTGGCGTCGGTATAGATGCGGCAGGCGGCGGTGCAGTCCTGACCGGCGTTGTAATAACCGAAGGTGCGGATGCCGGAAACCACGGCATCGATATCGGCGTCGTCGAAGATGATGACCGGCGCCTTGCCGCCGAGCTCCAGATGGGTGCGCTTAACGGTCTTGGCGGCGGCCTGGAGCACTTTTTTGCCGGTGGCGACGTCGCCGGTGATCGACAGCATACCGATCTTCGGGTGGTTGATCAGCGCATTGCCGACGCTTTCGCCGCGGCCCAAGATGACGTTGACGACGCCCTCGGGCAGGATTTCTGCAAGCAGCTTCGCCATCTTCAGTGCCGTCAGCGGCGTCTGCTCGGAGGGCTTGAAGACCACCGTGTTGCCGCCGGCTATGGCCGGCGCCAGCTTCCAGGCCATCATCATCAGTGGATAATTCCACGGCGCAATCGAACCGACGATGCCGATGGCGTCGCGGCGGATCATCGAGGTGTGGCCGGGAAGGTATTCGCCGGCAACCGGCCCATGCAGGTTGCGCACGGCACCAGCGAAGAAGCGATAGCAATCGACGATCGCCGGGATCTCGTCATTCAGCACGGCGTTGATCGGCTTGCCGCAGTTCAGCGCTTCCAGAGTTGCGAAGCCGAGTGCGTCCTTCTCGATGGCATCGGCGATCTTCAGGAGATAGCCGGAGCGCTCGCCGGGCGTCGTCTGCGACCAGCCGGTGAAGGCCTTTTCGGCAGCCTCGACGGCGGCGTCGATCTGGCCCAGCGAGGCCTCGGGCAGGTTAAGCACCGTCTCGCCGGTCTTCGGGTTGAGGATGTTTTCTTCGATCTCTGTGCCCGCTTCGAAGCGGGATCCAATCAGCATCGCGGTGTCCATGATGTTCTCCCTTGTCTTTTGTGGAGCGGGATGGGGCATCCCGCCCAGGCTATTTTCCGCCGCCGGCGACCTGATCGCCGTCACGGGTGAGGTAGTAGGCTGCGAGGATCGGCAGGAAGGTGACGAGCACGACGACCATGGCAACCACATTGGTGACCGGACGCTGGCGCGGGCGGATGAGTTCTTCGAGCATCCAGATCGGCAGGGTCGATTGCTGGCCGCCGGTGAAGGTGGTGACGATGACCTCGTCGAAGGACAGCGCGAAGGCCAGCATGCCGCCGGCCAGAAGTGCCGTGCCGATATTCGGCAGGATGACGTGGCGGAATGTCTGGAAGCCATCTGCGCCGAGATCCATCGACGCCTCGATCAGCGACCCCTGCGTGCGGCGGAAGCGGGCGACGGCATTGTTATAGACGACGACGACGCAGAAGGTGGCATGGCCGAGCACGATCGTCCAGACCGAGAACGGAATGTCGAACAGGCTAAAGGCGGAGCGCAGCGCGATGCCGGTAATGATGCCGGGCAGCGCGATCGGCAGGATGACGAGCAGCGAGATCGCCTCGCGGCCGAAGAACTTCGTCTGGCTGACGGCGGCGGCGCAGAGCGTGCCGAGTACCAAGGCGATTGCGGTCGCAATGCTGGCGACCTGCACGGAGAGGCCGAGTGCGGCCCAGACATCCGGCCGGTTCCAGGCCACAGTGAACCATTGCAGCGTCAGCCCGGGCGGCGGCCACTGGTAACTCTTCTCCTCGGTGGTAAAGGCATAGACGAAGATCAGCAGAATCGGCAGATGCAGGAACAGCAGCCCGCCGGCGGCGGCGATCTTCAACAGCAGCGGCGAGCGTTGGCCACTATCAGAGCGCATCGAAGGCTCCCTGTTTCTTGGCCAGCCAGAGATAGATGGCCATGATGGCGATCGGGACGACGGAGAAGGCGGCGGCGAGCGGGACGTTGCCGGCCGTGCCCTGCTGGGCGTAGACCGCCTGGCCGATGAATAGGCGTGATGAGCCGATGATCTGGGGGATGATGTAGTCACCGAGCGTCAGCGAGAAGGTGAAGATCGAACCGGCGACGATGCCGGGCAGCGCCAACGGAAACAGCACGGTGCGGAAGGTCTGGCTCGGCGTGGCGCCGAGATCAGACGAGGCCTCGATCAGGTTGCCCTGCACGCGCTCGAGCGCTGCTTGTGTCGGCAGGATCATGTAGGGCAGCCAGACATAGACGAAGACCAGGAAGGTGCCGATGTAGCTCACCGACAGCGAGTTGCCACCGACGATGGGCAACGAGAGGACGCCGTCGAGCAGCCAGGAGAGATGCAGCTTGGCGAAGATCCAGGTGAGGATGCCTTCCTTGGCTAGGATCAGTTTCCAGGCGTAGATCTTGACGAGATAGCTCGACCACAGCGGCAGCATGACGCCGAGATAGAACAGTGCCTTCCATTTTCCCTTGGCGTAACGCGCCGCGTAATAGGCAATCGGGAACGCGACGACGGCCGAGGCCAGCGTCACCATCGCCGCCATCAGGATGGTGCGCAGGATGATGTCGAAATTGGTGGGGCTGAGCAGCTGTGCATAGGTCGCCAGCGTGAATTCGTAGTTCACCAACCCGGAGAAATCGTCGATCGAGAAGAAGCTCTGAAGCAGAAGCGCCAGCAGCGAGCCGATATAGATGACGCCGAGCCAGAGCAGCGGCGGCGCCAGCATCAGCAACAACAACAGCTTCGGGTGTCGCCAGAAGGCGTCGGAAAGGCCGCCGAATAAACCGCCGCGGCCGGGCAGGATCGAGGTTGGCATATCTGGATTGGCAAGCACCAGCGTGGTCATGCGGTGCCATCCATGTAGTGGATGTCGAGCGGCTGCCATGCGAGGCGGACATTGGCGCCGACATCGGGCACATCGGCGCCGGCCGGCATCATGACGTGCAGGCGCGTGCCGCGGACATCGACAGTGAGGCGGGTGGCGGCACCGAGGAAGCTGGCATTCTCGACCCTGGATTCGATGCCGTCGCGGGACAGGCGGATGGCTTCCGGACGCAGGCTTGCCCAGCGCTTTTCGCCGCCAAGCAAACCCATCAGGTCGGGGGCGATGACGTTGGAGGAGCCTACGAAATCGGCGACAAAGCGGGTCTTCGGCCTGTTGTATATATCCTGCGGCGTGCCTTCCTGGACGATGCCGCCATCGTTGAAGACGGCGACGCGGTCAGCCATCGACAGCGCCTCTCCCTGGTCGTGGGTGACGAAGATGAAGGTGATACCAAGCGCGCGTTGCAAGCCCTTCAGCTCTTCCTGCATCTGCTCGCGCAGCTTCAGATCGAGTGCGCCGAGCGGCTCGTCGAGGAGGAGCACTTTCGGCTTGTTGATCAGAGCCCGGGCAAGTGCCACGCGTTGCCGTTGGCCGCCCGAGAGCTGGCCGGGCTTGCGGGCGCCATAGCCGGGGAGTTTCACCAGATCGAGCGATTGTTCTGCCGCCCTCGTACGCTCGGCCTTGCCGACGCCCTTGACCATCAGCCCGTAAGCGACGTTGTCGAGGATGTTGAGATGCGGGAAGAGGGCATAGTCCTGGAAGACGGTATTGACGTTGCGGCGATAGGGCGGAATGCCCTCGGCGGTCTCGCCGAAGATCTCGATATGGCCCGCGGTCGGCTGCTCGAAGCCGGCGATGAGGCGCAGGCAGGTGGTCTTGCCGGAACCGGACGGGCCGAGCATCGCGAAGAACTCGCCGGGTGCGATCTCGAGATCGACGCTATCGACGGCGCGAACCGGGCCGAAATGGCGCGAGACCTGTTGGAAACGGACGGCGGGTGTCATTTTGGGCTCCTAAGCATGCAAAAAGCATCTCTGAACAGTGCAGAGATTGGGTACGGAATTCCCGGATGAATTTCCCTTCACTTCAGGAAGGGTTGAGGGGGCCTTTTAAGAGGCCCCGCCTTTAAGCTCCCTCCCGCGCCGGGAGGGCATAGAAGCCGTTAACGCCCGCCGATCACACCGATATAGTCGGAAACCCAGCGATGATACGGAACGCATTCGCCCTGCGATGTGCACTTCGCGGTCGGTGTCTTCCAGAACTTGATCTTGTCGAAATGATCGTAGCCGTTGGTTGCACAACCCTGGTCGGTCATCAGTTCGTTGCCCTTGCAGGCAGCCGGAACCGAGGGGACCGCGCCGAACCAGGCGGCAGCGTCGCCCTGGACTTTGGCGGAAAGGGAGTGCTCCATCCACATATAGGCGCAGTTCGGATGCTCGCTGTCTGCGTGCAGCATGGTGGTATCAGACCAGCCGGTGACGCCCTCTTCAGGGAAAGTCGAGGCAATCTTCTGCTTGTCGGCCTGCATCAGGTTGACCTGGAAAGGCCATGAACCGGAGGCAACGACCCCTTCGTTCTTGAAGTCATCGATCTGGATCATCGCATCATGCCAATAACGGGATACGAGCGAGCGCTGGCCGCGCAGCACGTCAAGGGCCGCCTTGTACTGGTCTTCGTTCAGTTCGTAGGGATCCTTGATGCCGAGTTCCGGCTTGTGGGCCATCAGGTAGAGGGCGGCATCGGCGACATAAATCGGGCCGTCATAGGCCTGTACGCGACCCTTGTTGGACTTGCCGTCGGGAAGGGTTTCCTCCTCGAACACGACCTTCCAGCTGGTCGGTGCCTTATCCTTGAACGCATCGGTGTTATACATCAGAACGTTCGGCCCCCAGAGATATGGCACGCCGTAGTGAACGTCGTTTACCGTGTACCAGGGAGCATTCTGCAGGCGCGGATCAACGTTCTTGAAGCTCGGGATCAGGTCGGTGTTGATCGGCTGGACACGCTTGCCGGCGATGAGGCGAAGCGAGGCGTCGCCCGAGGCGGTGACCAGATCGAAGCCGCCTTCGTTCATCAGCGAAACCATTTCGTCGGAGGTCGCGGCGGTTTTCACCGAGACCTTGCAGCCGGTTTGCTTTTCGAAAGCGGTGACCCAGTCATAGTTTTTGTCGGTTTCGCCACGCTCGATATAGCCCGCCCAGGCGACGATGCTGACCGCACCTTCGCCCTTGCCCAGGGCCTTCAGCGGTTCGGCGGCTGCAACCTGCGTCACGAAGCTCAAGCTCGCGAGCGCAACCGTGCACGATTTCAGAAGGTGCTTCATCATCTGTCTCCCGGTTGGATGCCACTTTTGTGGCGTTTTGTTCCCGGCAGAAAAGGTGCGCTGAAAAATTAGGTTTCGCAAATTCATTTATCAGAACGTCGATATCAATTTTTCCGATATCGCATTACCTCGCGCGACCCGAACGCAGCGCTTCGGCGATGCCTACAAAATCACGCGCCGCCTGCGGCAGGCTGGACCCCTTTCGCCAGACCATGCCGACCTGCACGACCGGCAGCGAGCCAGAGACATCGCGGCTTTCGATACGGTCGCCTTCCAGCGACCATGGACGGTAGACAAGGTCGGGCAACAGCGCCACGCCGGCACCTGTCGCGACGAGGCTGCGCACGGCTTCCACGGAGCGCGTGCGGAAGGCAACATGCGGGCGCGCGCCCAGTGCCGACAAGAGCTTGCCGGTGTTTTCCTCGATTTCATCGACCGTAAGCATGATCAGCGGCTCGCGCGCGATATCGGCGACCGAGATAATGTCGGCGGAAACGAGCGGGTGCCCCATCGGCAACCACAGGCGGTAGGGCGAGGTCTCCAGGATTTCAGCCTGCAGCGCCATCCGGTCGCGCAGGTTGGAAATGACCATGACGGCGACATCGAGTTCGCCGCCGACAAGAAGGTGCTCGAGATAGCCGCCGTTGTCCTCGGTGGCGCTGACTTCGACACCCGGGCATGCACGGCGGTAGCGGGCGAGCAAGTCGGACAAGACATAGCCTGCAACCAGCGAGGTGACACCGATGTTCAGCTTTCCGGAAAGCTCGCTCTGTTTGCCGGAAAAACTGCCGCGCGCGTCAGAAACGCTGGCGAGGATTTTCGTCGCGTGGCGTAGGAATTGATGGCCATTATGGGTGATCGTCAGGCCACGCGGGTGGCGGTCGAAAAGCTCGACGCCCAGATCCGTTTCCAGCTCCTTCAATGCCTCCGTAACCGAGGATTGCGAGATCGAAAGGTTTTGTGCAGCCCGTGTGATCGAACCCTGTTCGGCGACGGCAATGAAATATTGAATCTGGCGAAGCGTGAAGGCCATGCGGTGTTAGAGCATGGCCAGGCGAGTGATGGCAAGCACACGAAAAGCCTGGACCTTTTTTGGTGCTAATCCCCTACTGGCACAAAGTTGGTCTCCTCATTTAAGCATTCCGAAACGTCATTTCTTTAGCGTTAGGACCACTTGTATTGCGTTGGAGTTTGTTAATGGCGGAGCAGTTGGCGTGAAGGCCTTACTGCGCATCTTCCGGCCTTCCCGGAAATTGGTGTTGATCATCGGCGGAATTGCCCTTCTCGCGGGCATTTCCGGCGGTGCAGCACTGTATATCGGCAAGGACAATATCCTCGGCCCCTCGTTGGAGACCGTGAACGGAACCGCATGCACGGACGTCAACCTCGTTACCATCAAGAAGCAGGACCGGATCTGGATCCGGAAGTACATCAAGACGGAGCCGACCGACGGCGTGACGCGCGTCAAGACCGCGCTGAGGGTCGCCAAGGCGGTCTATGAGGCGCAGAAGCCGGATCTCGTGCAGGTTGTCGTTCTCGACGCCAACGGGCCGACGTTGCGTTCCGACATCAGGGGGCGGGCGATCGGTGCTGATGTGGTCTACATTCCGCATCCCGATCCGATCGTCGAGACCCTGAACGGCAAGACCTATTCCGCGCGCTACTACGATGGCGAGGCTGCGCCAAATGGCCTCTTCTTCGGTGAGCGCGTCGATCTGCCCGAGGACGAGATCAGCACGCTGAACGCATCCTTCAAGGACTATTCCGACTGCATCGACCCTATTGCGGTCGCTGCAACCAAAGGCGGCGAAAGCAAGTCGGGCAAGCCGTCAGCCAAGAAAGAAAAGCCTGCGGAAGCGGGTGGCCACGGTGCGGCGCCGGCAGAAGAGCCGCCAGCTGCGGCTGCTCCCGCTGCAGGTCACTGAGACCGGTGGTATAAACAGGCGGCGTGCCCTTTCGGGCCGCCGCCTTTTGCATGTCTTTGACCTGCCTCAGTCCGCCTTGGCGCGGCGGGCCGGGAAGAGGATGATGTCGCGGATCGAAGGGGCGTTGGTCAAGAGCATGATCAGGCGGTCGACGCCGATACCGAGACCGCCGGCGGGCGGCATGCCCTGGTCGATGGCATCGAGAAATTCGTCGTCCAGCTGCTTTTCCTTTTCGCCGCGAGCATGCGCCTGCTCCAGCTGTTCGACCATGCGCTTGCGCTGCTCTTCCGGGTCGTTCAGTTCGGAGAAGGCATTGCCGAGTTCCCAGGCGTTGCAATAGGTCTCGAAACGCTCGACGAGCCGCGGTTCGCCCGGCACTTCCTTGGCGAAGGGCGAGATGTCCTTCGGAAAATGCGTGACATGGCTCGGCTGGATCAGCGTGCCTTCGACCTTCTCCTCGAAGATGAAGGCGAGGCATTCGCCCCAGGTCCAGTCCTTCTCGACTGCGAAACCGGCGGCCTTGGCGGCGGTGCGGGCTTCTTCGTCGGTCTTCATGGCAAGAAAGTCGATGCCCGTCGCGTCCTTGACGGCGTCAGGCATAGGCACCCGCTTGAACGGCCCCTTGAAGGAGATTTCCTTGTCGCCGAAGGCGAACTCGGTGGTGCCGTGGATCGACATGGCGAGCGTCGAGAACAAGCGCTCTACGAGGTCCATGATGTCCTCGTAGTCGGCGTATGCCCAGTAGCACTCCATCATCGTGAATTCAGGATTGTGCCTTGTGGAGACGCCTTCGTTGCGGAAGTTGCGGTTGATCTCGAACACCTTGTCGGTGAGGCCGGAGACGAGCGTGCGCTTCAGGAACAGTTCCGGCGCGATGCGCAGGTACATGTCAAGCTTCAGCGTATTGTGGTGGGTCTTGAAGGGCTCGGCCGTGGCGCCGCCATAGACCGAATGCAGCATCGGTGTCTCGACTTCCATGAAGCCGTCGTTTTCCATGAAGCGGCGGATGCCGGAAACGATCTTCGAGCGCTGCTGGAAGCGGAGCTTCGATTCCACGTTGGTCATGATGTCGAGGTGGCGCTTGCGATAGCGGATCTCGATATCGGAAATGCCGTGCCACTTCTCCGGCATGGGGAGCAGCGACTTGGTCAGCATGGTGATTTCGCGGGCGTTGATCGACAACTCTCCGCGCTTGGTGCGACGCACCGTGCCGGTGACGCCGATGATGTCGCCAATGTCGATCATCGCCAGCATGTTGCGGGCTTCCTCGGGTGTCACGTCCTTGTGGCTGAAGATCTGGATCTTGCCACCGGCATCATGGATGTCCATGAACATGCCGGAGTTGCGCGAGGAATAGACGCGGCCGGCAACGGTGACGATGTCCTGCGTCTCGACGTCGGATTCGAGATCCTTGTACTTTTCGATCAGTTCGGCGTTCGTCATCGTCCGGTGGAAATGCGCCGGATAGACGTCACCGATCTGTTCGCGCAGCAGCTTCAGCTTCTGGGCACGGACTTCCGTCGCGTCGGAGGAGAGGGCCGCTGTTTCGGTCTTTTCGGTCATTGTTCTCTATCCGATTCAGTTCTTCGGGCCGACGAGCGAAGCAACCGTCTGCGCGGCCAGCTTCAGCCGCTGGCGCACGACCGAGCGGCCGAGGATCGCCATCGAGTCAAACAGCGGCAGCGAGCGCGACGAACCGGAGACGGCAACGAAAAGCGGCGCGACGATGACCTTGAGCTTCTTGCCCATGCGGTCGCCGATGGCGCGCAGTTCGGCTTCGATGGATTCGACGTTCCACTCGAGGATCTTCTCCAGATCCGGCTGCACGGTATTGAGGATCTCGAGGATCTCTTCCGGCGGCGACTTGATCTTGGCGAAGGCCGACGGGTCGAGGTTGAGATCGGATTTCAGCAGGAAGCCCATCAGATCTGGCAGTTCGCCGAGCTTCGAGATGCGCGACTGTGACAAGGCAAGCCCTGCCTTCAGGCGGTCGTTTTCCATCGCCCAAGTCAGGACGCGGCTCTGGAACTCCTCTTCCGACATCTTTTCGCGGATCCAGCGGCCGTTCAGCCAGTCGAGCTTCTGGATGTCGAAGATTGCACCGGCCTTGGATAGGTTTTCGGGATCGAACTTGCCGGCGAGTTCGTCGATATCGAGTAGTTCCTCGCCTTCGGCGATCTGCACGAAGAACAGGCCGAGGAAGTTCATCAGCGCTTCGGGGATATAGCCGAGCGCCGTATAGTAGGAGATCGAGGTCGGGTTCTTGCGCTTCGACAGCTTCGACTTGTCGGCATTCCTCATCAGGGAGAGATGCATGAAGACAGGCTGTTCCCACTCGAAGTAGCGATAAAGCAGGATGTGCTTCGGCACGGAGGCCAGCCACTCCTCGCCGCGCGCCACATGGGTGATCTTCATCAGATGGTCGTCAATGACGTTGGCCATGTGATAGGTCGGCATGCCGTCACCCTTGATCAGCACCTGCATATCGACGGAATCCCACGGGATCGACACGTCGCCGTAGACACCATCAGTGAAGTCACAGGAGCCTTCGGTCGGGATCTTCATGCGGATGACCGAGCTTTCGCCTGATGCCATCTTGGCGGAGACTTCCTCGGCTGTGTATTTCAGGCAGAGACCGTCATACTTCGGCGGCTTGCCGGCGGCGCGCTGTGCTTCGCGCATTTCGGTCAGGCGCTCCGGCGTGCAGAAACACCGGAAGCCATGGCCCTTGTCGAGCAACTGCTGGGCGTAGGGCTGGTACATGTCCTTGCGGTCGCTCTGGCGATAGGGGCCGTAGGGGCCGCCGATATCCGGGCCTTCCGACCATGTCAGACCGCACCACTTCAGCGCGTCCAGCACCTTTGTCTCGAACTCCGGCGTCGAGCGCGTCGCATCGGTATCCTCGATGCGCAGGATGAACTCGCCGCCGTGCTTCTTGGCGAAGAGGTAGTTGAAGAGTGCGATATAAGCGGTGCCGACATGCGGCTCGCCGGTCGGCGAGGGAGCAATGCGGACGCGGACGCCGGAAGCTGTCATTTTATGTGCCCGTCAAATGAATGCCGGACGGCTTTCCCAGAGAAAGCGACGCTCGGCCGGAAAGAATGCAGATAACTGGATCAGGAAACCGGCCGGAAAAGGGCATTTTGCGTGCCACCTCCGCCAATTGTCCATTTGGCTGGCTTTAAGGCCATATTCGATTGCGCTCGTCAAGGAAAATGCCGTCAGGTGACGGGCCAGACGTAGAGCAGCAGCGGCACGCTGACGAGAATGATCAGGAACGAGAGCGGCAGGCCGAGACGCGGGTAATCGCTGAAGCGGTAGCCGCCCGGGCCGAACACCAGCGTGTTGCACTGGTGACCGATCGGCGTCAGGAAATCACAGCCGGCGCCGATAGCGACCGCCATCAGGAAGGCATCCGGCTTGTAGCCGAGCGTGTGGGCAAAGCTTGCGGCGATCGGCGCCATGACCAGCACCGTTGCAGCATTGTTGAGAAACGGCGTCACCGCCATCGCCGTCACCAGGATCAGCGCAAGCGCGCCGTAGTGCGGCATCTGGGCAGCGAGATGGCCTAGCCAGCCAGCGATCAGCTCGCTGCCGCCGGTCGTGCGCAACGTGTCGGACACCGGGATCAGAGCCGCCAGCATGATCAGGATCGGCGCGTCGAGGGACTTGTAGACGTCGACCAGCGGGATCACCCGGAAAACCACCATGGCAAGCGCCGCGCAAAAGAAAGCGACGGAAACGGGCGCGAGGCCGGCGGCCGTGACCGCCATCGCAGCAAGGAGGATCAGCAGCGGCAGGTAGGCCCGACGTGGCGTGCCGAGGAGGATTTCGCGCTGGGCCAGCGGCAGGCAGGTGAACTCCTGCAGGAAGCCCGGCAAGGTCCGGCGGCTGCCCTGTAGAACCAGCACGTCGCCGGCGCGGAGCCTGATCTCGCTCAGTCGCTCGCTCAGCCGATGGCCGTGCCGGGAAACGGCGAGCAGATTGACGCTGCGGCGATTGGATAGCGAGAGCTCTCGGGCCGACCAGCCGATCAGCTGCGATTCCGATGTGACGACGGCCTCGATCGAGATGACGTCGCTACGCTCGGTCGGGTTGGCAATAGGCTTGCCCGCCAGCTTCAGCTTCGCGTTGGAGACAATCCGGTCAAGCGCATCCGGGCTGCCTTCGAGCAGAACCGTATCGCCGCTCTTCAACTCGACATCGGGAAACGGCGACAGGCGGGTATGGCCGCGCAGGATCGCGGTGGCGACCGCATCATCATCGCCGAGTTTCAGCAGCTCGTTCAGCGCTTTGCCCTCGATGCCGGATCCTTCCACGACGGTTGCTTCGGAGAAATAGGCCTTGGCGTCGAGCGCTTCTTCCAGGGACGGATTTTCGTTGCGTCGCTCGGGGACGAGCCAATGGAAGAAGATCAGGAAGGCCACGCCGACCAGTGTCAGCGTCGCGCCGACGGGCGTAAAGTCGAACATTGTGAAGGGCGTGCCAGTTATTTCGCCACGCAGGCGGGAGACGACGATATTGGGCGACGTGCCGATCTGGGTCATCAGGCCGCCGAGAAGGGCGGCGAAGCTCATCGGCATGAGATAGAGCGACGGCGACTTGCCGCTCTTCCTGGCAAACTGGAAGGCGACGGGGATCATGATCGCCAGCGCGCCAATGTTCTTGATGAAGGCTGAGAGGACGGCGACGACGACAAGCAGCAGGGCCAGTTGAGTATGCAGCGTGTCGAGGTTGGGAAAGAACCGCTTGATCGCGCTATCGACGATTCCTGATCGCGCGACGCCGGCGCTGACCACGAGCGCGCTACCGACGATTACGACGATATCGTCGCTAAATCCGGAGAAAGCCTTGTCGAAGGGAACGAGACCGACGGCGACGGCCAGCACCAGTGCACAACAGGCAACGAGATCGTAGCGAAACCGGTCCCAGATGAAGACTGCCATCATCAGGCCGATGACGCCGAAAGCGAGAATCTGTTGGGTTGTCATGCTTTCCCGAAAACTGAGACTGAGCGGCGCGGAAAACTCCAGCCGTGCCGCATAACTGTGCCACTCGGTCGGCTAATCAATGCCTAGAAAGCGTAAATGCGCCAACCGAACCAGTTGCTTCCTAGATAGCGGACGTGTCGGACGCACACAGCGCGGCTTGAGATTCTTCGCCACCGACGCAATTGCCCGGCAGTGCGTCGAATTGCTTGCGGCAGCCTGCATGAGCGCGAGGCGGTGGTTGAAAATCCTCCCTGAGATTCCCGCTCAACGGATCCAACGATGGATTTCCCTAGCGCCCAGATGAGACTTCCCTGATGGTTTCCGCCAAAATCTCGTCGGACAGCGCTTCGTCGTCCACGGCCCGGGCTGTGACGAGGGCGCCGACGAGGCTGGACAGATCGGCAATGGCCTTGCCGCGATCCTTCTTGTTTCCGGCCTTGGCCTGCAGCATCTCGACCTGTTCGATGAGCGTGCGGATATAGTCGGAGATCACACCGCGCTGACCCTTGGGCAGCCGGGAAAGCTCCGGGCCAAGTGAGGCGACGGTGCAGCCGTTATCGGGCGCGTCGCGATGCGCCTTCGACAGATAGGACTTGGCGAAATCGGCGAAGGATTCGAACTCCGGTTCAGAGCGCAGGCTCTCAAGCATGGCGTGGCTCAGCGCTTCTGCTGCCAGATCATTCTTCGATTTGAAATGACCATAGAAGCCGCCGTGCGTGAGGCCCGCTCCTTTCATCACTTCGTCGACGCCAACGGCATGAATTCCCTTTTCGCGAAACAGCCTAGCGGCGGTGTTGACGATCCGCTGGCGGTTTTCCTTTGCCTGCTCCTTTGTAGGGCGCATGGTTCATCCTCATCGATTGGTCTTGACAAATCATATGACGTCCGTCATTTAAATGCAAATGAATGACGGTCGTCATTTAAAAATGAGCTCAGAAACGATAGGATGATGACAATGCGCTACAGAATCTTTGGCAGAACAGGGCTTCGCGTCTCTACGTTGGCACTCGGCACAGGTAACTTCGGAACGGGCTGGGGATATGGCTCAAGCCGCGATGAGGCGAAGGTCGTCTTTGACGGCTATCGCAACGCCGGCGGCAACTTTTTCGATACCGCAGACCAATACCAGTTCGGGCAGTCCGAAACGATGCTCGGCGAGTTCATCGCTAGTGATCGCGACGACGTCGTTGTCGCCACCAAGTTCTCGCTTGGCGATCGCCATGGCGCGGGTTTGCAGCACACTGGCAATAGCCGCAAGGCAATGGTCCAGTCGGTCGAAGCCAGCCTCAAGCGGCTCGGCACCGACCGCATCGATCTTTTCTGGGCGCATATGCCCGATTCTGTCACGCCGATAGACGAAATCATGCGCGGCTTCGACGATCTCGTCCGCTCCGGCAAGATCCTTTATGCCGGCCTGTCCGATTTCCCGGCTTGGCGGGTAGCGACAGGCGCGACGCTTGCCGAACTGCGGGGCTGGGCACCGCTCTCGGCATTGCAGATCGAGTACAGCCTTGTCGAACGCACCGTCGAGCGCGAGTTTCTGCCCATGGCGGCGGCATTTGGCCTCGGGACGGTCAGTTGGTCGCCGCTCGGCGGCGGTTTGCTGACCGGCAAGTATCGCAAGGGCGAGACCGGGCGGCAACAGGGTCTCGGTGTCGTCATTCACGGCGAGAGCGACGCTCGAAAAACTGCGACAGTCGATGCAGTGCTCGCGATCGGTGAGGAAATCGGTGTCCCCGCCGGTCAGGTCGCAATTGCCTGGGTGCTGCAGAAGGGCCCGCTACCGATCATCGGGCCGCGCACGCCGACACAGCTTGCCGATAATCTCGCGTCACTCGACGTTCGGCTGACGACGGCGCAGATCGAGCGGCTGGATGCGACCAGTGCGATCCCGCTTGGATTTCCATACGATCTCGTTGCCGGCAGCCAGGGCTCATTGGCCGGCTCGAAAGCCGACCTCATAGACTGGCCGACGACCACCGTGCGCTGATCGTCGCGAGCCACGTCGCGCCGCATAACCGGAATGCCGGTCGCGGCGCGACGAGCCGACGGCATTGCGGCGCTGCCTGGCGCCCGGATCGCCGCAAGCAACCCTTTGGCTGGCTCGAGAGATTTCTGCCGGAACAGCGCGATCGATCTGGACAAACGAGGGCACGAGTGTAGCTTCCGCGTCGCGATCATATGTTGGAGAATGGCAATGACCGATCTTTTGAAAGTGCCCGTGAGGCTGGCCGACGGCCGTGAGACGACGTTGGGCGAATATCGTGGCAAGGTCATGCTTGTCGTCAATGTCGCGTCGAAATGCGGTTTGACCGTGCAATATGACGGCCTCGAAAAGCTCTATGAGGACAAGCGCGAGCGCGGCTTTGTCATCGCGGCTTTTCCTGCCAACAATTTCAAAGGCCAAGAGCCGGGAACCGACGCCGAGATCGTCGAATTTTGCACGCTGACCTACGATGTGAAATTCCCGATCTTTTCGAAGATTTCCGTCAAGGGCGCCGACCAGCATCCGCTATACCAGGGGTTGACGACGGCGGGGGTTCCCACGACCGGTGATGGGCCGATGCGCGAGAGGTTGCGTAGTCACGGCGAGCAGGGCAGCGATACTGACATCCTGTGGAACTTCGAGAAATTCCTGATCGGTCGCAACGGCCAGGTGGTTGCGCGCTTTGCGCCGGATGTGACTGCGGATGATCAGCGGCTCGTGTCGGCGATCGACCGGGAGCTTGCGGCCGGCTGACTGCCTGCGGCCGGCCTACAGACGGCGGTGGCGGCGGCGGAATTCGCTCGGCGAGCACCGCTCCCTGTCTTGAAACAGTCTTGAGAAGTAAAAGGCATCGTCGATGCCGACGGCTGCCGATATCGCTTCGATCGTCAGGGTCGTCGTCGCCAGCAACTGCTTTGCCTGATCGATGCGAAGACGCAGCTGAAATGCCTTTGGTGACATGCCGACCGTCGCGACGAAGTGCCTGCGCAGCGTTGCCGGCGACAACGCGAACTCGTCTGCCAGCGCGTTCATGTCGATCTGCAGGAAAGCACGCTGCTCCAGCGCTTCGATCACTCGTTCGATGGTGGTAGAGGCCCGTTTGTCGTGCGGCGACTTTGCCTGCCGGGCGGTTTCGACGGCGATACGGTGCAGCGTCGCCGCCGACGAGGCGAGGTTGAGCGGATCGCCGGCGGCGAACTCGGATTGAAGCGCGCCGAAGAGGTGCTGTACGTCGCGAGGATTGTGCAACGGTACCAATGGCGCTGCCTCCACAATCAGCTTCTGGCGGACGAACTCGGCGACAAACGAGCCGGTGAAGAGCGCCCAGCGCTCTTCCCAGCTCTCGCCTTGCAGCGGCCCGTAACTATGCGCTGTGCCGGCAAGCAGCCAGAACAGGGCTGGACCGACGACTTCCCGCGTCCCTGCCCGCTCCGTGTGCAGCGTTCCGCGTCCTTTCTCGACCAGCACGACGGCATGTGCCGGCAGCCGCCGGTCTTTGATCCGCATGCCAATGCGCTGTCGTCCAAAGCCGGTGATGGAGAGTGCGGAATTGCCGACGGTTGGCGATCGATACAGTGCGATAGGCGCATCAATCATGAGCGAAAAGTCCAGCTATATTTTTCATCCATGGCGGAGTGCCCGCTATAGGTAGATTACTGACATTACATTCGCTTCAGGAGTGATCGAAATGTCAAGTTCTGCTCCGCAGGCCAAGATGCCGCGCATCGGTCTCGTTGCCAACGGAAAGCTTCTGTCGGCGGCGGCAAACCGGATGGGTCCATTGCTTCCCACCGATCCGGAAATCGGCCTGGAGGCAATCCGCGCCCGCTATGAAGAGCACGGCTACGTCTGGCTGAACGGATTCGTGAAGCGCAGCGACGTCGTCGAGTTTCGCGGCTGGGTGTTTTCGCATCTTGCTGCCGCCGGGCTCATAGAAAACGGATCGGATCCGGCAATTGGGTTGTCTTCCAAGGGTAATTTGAAAAAAGCGTTGGTGGATCGCATCCTGATGTCGCTCGTTCGCTCGGTTGCCTTCGAGGGATTTTGCGCACAGCCGCGGCTGGCACGCTTCATGGATGAGTTCCTTTCGGGCATTTCCTATTTGCACAAGCGCAAGATCATGCGCTTCACGCAGCCGGGAACCGTGACCGTCACCCCGGCGCACTACGATCTCGTCTATCTGCGCGGCGGCACCAGCCGGATCGTGACGGCCTGGATCCCGCTTGGCGACACGCCTGTCGAGATGGGCGGGCTGGTCTATCTCGAGGGGTCGCATGCCGTCGGCGCGCGGATGGAGGCCGAGTTTCAGGCGAAAAGCGCTGCGCTGACACCGGACGAGCGGATCAGCGCATTCAATCGGAATATGACGAAGGGCGGCTGGGTCTCGAAGGACCTGCCCGACATGGCGGAGCGTTTCGACAAGCGCTGGCTGATCGCCGACTACGAGGCCGGCGATGTCGTCCTTCACAGTCCCTACATGATTCATGCTTCGACTACGAACCAGAGCGCCGACGACAGGATCAGGCTTTCCACCGACATCCGCTATCAGAATGTCGAGGACGAGATCGACGCGCGATGGGCCAACCACTGGAGCCTTGGGGACATGCTCTAGGGGCGCGACCGCTCGGCGGCGCCCCTCTGTGGCTCTGGCCTAATGGACGCCAGCCTTCTTTCTCTTGCGCGCGTTGCGGGCGAACATGTTGAGCACTTCGACCAGAGCCGAGAAGGCCATGGCTGCGTAGACGTAGCCCTTCGGCACATGGAAACCCATGCCTTCGGCGATCAGCGTCGTACCGATCATCATCAGGAAGGCCAGTGCCAGCATGACGATGGACGGATTTCTCTCGATGAAGTTTGCAAGCGGCGTTGCTGCCAGCAGCATGACGGTGACGGCGGCCACGACGGCGACGACCATGATCGGCAGGTGTGGCGTCATGCCGACGGCGGTGATGATGCTGTCGACGGAAAACACTAGGTCGAGCAACAGGATCTGGCCGATCGCGGCGGCAAAGCCAGTCGTGGCCGAACTGGCGATGAAATCCTCATCGTGATCGGCGGGATCGACGTTGTGGTGGATTTCCTTGGTCGCCTTCCAGAGCAGGAAGAGTCCGCCGGCGATGAGGATCATGTCCTTCCACGAGAAGCCATGGCCAAACAGTTCGAAGACCGGTGTCGTCAGCTTGACGATCCAGGCGAGAGTGCCAAGCAGTGCCAGGCGCATGACAAGCGCTAGGCCGATGCCCACTTTGCGGGCCTTCTCGCGATGCTCCGGCGGCAGCTTGTTTGTCAGAATGGAAATGAAGATGAGGTTGTCGATCCCGAGGACCACTTCCATCACCACCAAGGTAACGAGCGCCACCCAGGCGGCTGGATCCTGAACGAGCATCATGATGTCTTGCATCGGCGTATATCCCCTTGCGCCACATGAACGGACGCTCGCAATGTAAGGACGCTGCCTGCCTTGGCAAGCGCGCAAGGGGGTATACGAAAGCCGAAAGGCTTTTATTCCTTGATCGGAATCCAGATTTCCGTGAGACCCATGCCCGTATAGGGGTCGAAACGCTCGTCGTAGCGCTCGAACATGTCTGGCATGTCGGCAAATTCGATGCCGGAGCCGGGCAACCATGTCCCGAATATCTGATGCATCGTCGCGGGTATTCCCGAGACGTGGCCCCGGTGGGCGAAGACGGCGTAGCGCTGACCGGCGATCTTCAGCGTTGCAAAGCCGTCCAGCAGGTCGCTGACGTCGCTGACGACAACAGCGGCCATGTAGCGAAACTTCTCCGCTTCGCCCGGTATATGGGTGCAGATACCATACGCAGCGTTGCCGCTCTGTCGCGGGATGCTGCCGTCGTAGGCGTTGAACTTCTGCCAAAGCGACGGGATCGCGGCGTTGCCGCCATAGGGGTAGATTTCCTGAAGGCCGGCAAAGAGCATCGGCGGCAGGGCTTCGAAACGGGGCGGTTCAAGTTCGGTGAGGCGAGCGGGGTCCATTCTGATCGGCTCCAGAAGTACGAGGTTGCGCGTGTGCCCTTGCTTGCGGACAGCATCCGGCGTCACGCCGAACTGGTCGCGAAAGGCACGGGTGAAGGCCTCGTGCGAGCCGTAGCCCGCGTCGAGGGCAACCTCGAGGATGTTCGGTGAGCCGACCAGCGCAAGTGCTGCGCCGCTCAGGCGGCGGGCGCGGATATAGCTGCTGATCGAATGGCCGGTCACGAGGCCGAAGACACGAGACAGGTGGTAGCGCGAAAGTCCGGCGACGTCAGATATCTCCTCAAGTGAGATATCATCGCCGAAATGGCTTTCGATGAACCAGACTGCCCGTCCGATGGCGCTCATTTTCATTCCCTTGGCTGCGGCTCCCTTCATAGGGAATAGCCGCAAACGGGGTTTGATCGCTATTGCGGGATTTTGGTGCGCCGTGCGAGGAAATCAAAGGGCGGACGCACAATTTCGGTTAGCGGCGCGGATTTGCGCCGTAAGCAGCCATGAAAACGCGGATGGCACCATTGATGACGCGCTCGATTTCATGCCGCGGTGGAGCATGCTCCATGCTGCCGAACAGCCGAAACTTGAAGAAGCC
Source organism: Rhizobium sp. Root1220 (assembly GCF_001426265.1). Taxonomy (GTDB): domain Bacteria; phylum Pseudomonadota; class Alphaproteobacteria; order Rhizobiales; family Rhizobiaceae; genus Rhizobium. The sequence goes on along the minus strand of NZ_LMDG01000034.1, from coordinate 295,716 downwards.
ACCGCTGCACAGGTCGAGAAACTGCCCAGCCGCGAGATCGATGTCGCTAATCTCAAGCCTTCCGGCCTCGACGTAGCGCGCGAGATAGTCGCACAGGATCGTTCTCAGGTTTTCCGGCCCGTTGAAGAAGCGCTGGCAGAGAGCCGGCATCCGATCACGAACGCCGAGTACCGTGCGCATGGCGCTGATGACCTTTTCGTCGGTCAGGTGCATGACGAAGCTGGTCCCGAAATCGTGCAGGCCGCTCTCAATATCGCCGTGCTCGGCGAGAGCAGTGCGCATCGAGGCTACAAAAGCCGCGCGCTCGCTCTCGATCATCGCGGTGAAGAGCTCTTCCTTGTTGGCGAAATAGACATACAGCGTCCCCTTTGACACTCCGGCGTCGCGCGTTACATCGTTCATGCTCGCGGCGTCGAAGCCGAGTTTCATGAAAACGCGTCGGGCACCGTCGAGAATCTGCTTGCGCTTCGCAGGGTCTTCGCCAGCGGCCCATCTGCCGCCGGTCGAGGGGGATTCGTCTGTGTCCGTGTGGGAAAGCTCTGTCATCGCTCCTTAACCATATTCGTAGCAACGAATGTTTCGTTAACAAAATCGAACCGGGCGGTTCGATAAGTCTTGATATGAACGTAAAAAGGCTTTATGTCAACTAAACCGAACCGTTCAGTTCGATTGGTTTCACTCGTTTTACCGGTAGTCGCCCATGTCGTCCAGCCAAAAAGCCAATGTCGCCCGAATCGTCACCGAACCCGCCGACACCGAGGATAAGGCTCAGGAAGCAGCAGTCACCACGGCCGAAGCCACCAAGGCTCCGCAGGCGCCCGCCGATACGCAGGCCGTGCCAGGCGAGAAGAAGAAGAAGCGTGGCCTGGCAATGCCGGTCATCGGGCTTGCCCTTCTGGCCGGTGCGGGCTGGTATGGCTACGACTGGTGGACGACGGGCCGCTTCATGGTCTCTACCGACGACGCCTATGTCGAGGGCGATATCGCCACGATCTCACCGAAGGTCACCGGCTACGTCGCCAAGGTCAATGTTGTTGCAAACCAGCAGATCAAGGCAGGCGACGTTCTCGCGACACTCGACGACGGAGACTACAAGATCGCGCTCGAACAGGCTGAAGCATCTCTCGACACAGAGAGGCTGTCGTTGCAGCGCATCGACGCGCAGATCGCCGGCGGCCAGGCAAGCCTCGATCAGGCAAAGGCCCAGAAGGTCGCACTGCAAGCGACCGTTCGCGGTGCCGAGATCACGCAGTCACGCGCCAGCGACCTCCAGGCAAAATCGGTCGGCACAACGGCCTCTCTCGACAGCGCCAACATTGCGCTCGATCAGGCACGTGCCAACCTAGTTGGGGGCGACGCCGCCATTGCTTCTGCCGAGGCGAACATCACGCTTATGCATGCGCAGCGCCGGGAGGCCGAGGGTACGATCCGCCAGTTGGAGCTTGCCCGCGACAAGGCTGCCCGCGATCTTTCATTCACCGTTCTTAAGGCACCTTATGACGGTGTCGTCGGCAACCGTTCTGTGCAGGAAGGCGATCTCGTATCGCCCGGCCAGCGCCTGATGGCGCTCGTGCCGGTACGCCAGCTCTATATCGACGCGAACTTCAAGGAAACGCAGATCCAGCATCTCGTTCCGGGCTCCAAGGTGACCGTCCACGTCGATGCCTATGACGATCATCCGATCGTCGGTACCGTCGAGTCGATTGCCCCGGCATCCGGATCCGTGTTCTCGCTGCTGCCGCCGGAGAATGCGACGGGTAACTTCACGAAGATCATCCAGCGCGTTCCGGTCCGCATTGCCCTGCCGCAGGATGTTCTCGACAGCGGTCGCCTGCGCGCCGGTCTCAGCGTCGTTGTCGATGTCGACACGCGCACTGCACCGGATGCGGCCAAGTAATAGCCTGACGAGGTAGCCCCATGGCCGCGAGCGCAACAGTTGGAACCGTTCCGGCCAATCCGGCTGCGGACCACATGGATCCCCGCAAGCTCATTGCGTTCATTGCGATGGTGCTCGGTATGTTCATGTCGATCCTCGACATTCAGATCGTGTCTGCATCGCTTGCCGAAATCCAGGCCGGTCTCAGCGCCGGCACGGACGAAATCGGCTGGGTCCAGACCTCGTACCTGATTGCGGAAGTCATCATGATTCCGCTGTCGGGCACGCTCGCCCGCATCGTTTCGACCCGCTATCTCTTTGCGGTCTCGGCTGCAGGCTTCACCATGGCCAGCGCGCTCTGTGCGACCGCGACGAACATCGACCAGATGATCGTCTACCGTGCGATCCAGGGCTTCATCGGCGGTGGGATGATTCCGTCGGTCTTCGCGGCTGCCTTCACGATCTTCCCGCCCTCCAAGCGCAGCATCGTATCGCCGATTATCGGTTTGATCGCCACGCTCGCGCCGACGATCGGCCCGACCGTCGGCGGCTATCTCAGCCATGCCTTCTCCTGGCACTGGCTGTTTCTGGTCAACATCATCCCGGGCATCATCGTCACCATCGTGGCCTGGAATTTCATCGATTTTGACAAGCCGGAATTCTCGTTGATCAAGAAGTTCGACTGGTGGGGCCTGTTCTCGATGGGCGTGTTTCTGGGCGCGCTGGAATACGTGCTGGAAGAAGGCAATTCCAATGACTGGTTCAACGACAGGAACATCGTCATCGGTGCGGTCGCCTCGGCTATCGGCTGCGTCGTATTCTTCTATCGTGCTTTCAAGGTCGATTTCCCCGTCGTTGATCTGAGGGCGTTCTCCAACCGCAACTTCGCGGTGGGCTCCCTGTTTTCCTTTGTCATGGGTATCGGTCTCTACGGGCTGACCTATATCTATCCGGTCTACCTCGGGCGCATCCGCGGCTATGATTCGCTGATGATCGGCGAGACTATGTTCGTCTCCGGTCTTGCCATGTTCTTCACCGCGCCAATCGCCGGCAAGCTGTCGACGAAGATGGATCTGCGATTGATGATGGCACTCGGCTTCGCCAGCTTTGCCGCCGGCACGTATCTCATGACCGGCGTGACCACCGACTGGGATTTTCGCGAGTTGTTCATTCCGCAGATCCTCCGTGGCTTCGGCCTGATGATGTGCATGGTGCCGATCAACAACATCGCGCTCGGCACGATGCCGCCGGCGCGTATGCGGGGTGCTTCCGGCCTGTTCAACCTGACGCGTAACCTCGGCGGAGCGGTTGGTCTCGCTGTGATAAATACGGTGCTGACCAACAGGCAGGACGTGCATTACCAGCGGATTCGCGAGGGCCTCGACTGGGGCAATCCGGTGGCGTTGGATCAGATGAAAAACATGACGTCGAACTACAACGCCTATGGCATGGACGGTGCCGCGGTTGCGATCAAGCAGATGGTCGGATTGGTGACCAAGCAGGCGATGGTCCTGTCGTTCAGCGATATCTTCCTGATGCTGACCGTGCTCTTCCTCGCGATGATCTTCGGCATCGTCCTGATCGACAAACCCGCTCCGCAGGGCGGCGGTGGAGGCGGTGGCCACTAGGCTCTGCGAGACATCGAAGGTCGCCCCGCCCGCCGCGATGGCGATGGGTTGTTTCCCCGAGAATTCATTCGCCGCGGATTGTCCGCCGTATAGAGTCCAGTTGGTTACCGGGTAGTGCACCCGCTCGCTTCGAGCTTGACGTGGCAGTTGTGCCCACCGAAGATGTTGCGAGACCGTGAGGAACGGCGGCGCGATTCAAGCCGGGGATAGTCGGACATCACAAAAAGCAATATGGATTCCCCGACAAAAAATATCTGTTCGCAAATTTTGATTTACGTACATCAAATTTGGAGTTAAAGGTCTCGGCAGGAGGAGTCATGAGGCCTACAGTTCACGATATCGCCGCTGCCGCGGGCGTCAGCCTTGCGACCGTCGACCGGGTGCTGAACCAGCGTCCGGGCGTGCGCCATGTGACGCGGGAGAAGGTCGAAAACGCCATTCGCGAGATTGGTTATGTGCGCGATGTCGCCGCCGCCAATCTCGCGAAAGGGCGCACCTACCCGTTTGTCTTCATTCTTCCCGCCAGTGACAATTCCTTCATGCACGGGCTGAACGCCGAAGTGCGCGCCGCCGTCGCCCGCGCGCCGGTTGATCGGACGGAGATCCGCACGATCGAAATCCCTGCCTTTGATCCGGATGCACTTGTCGCCGCGCTCGAAATGCTCGGCGAGGAGCGTCCCTCGGGGATCGCGCTGGTGGCAACGGATGCGCCGGAAGTGCGCGAGGCCGTCGATAAACTGGTCGAGAACGGTATCCCGGTCGTGACGCTGGTATCGGATCTCACCGGCTCGCGGCGTCATCACTATGCGGGCGTCGACAACATCGCGGCCGGACGCACAGCCGCGCGGCTTCTCGGGCGATTTCTTGGCGGCGCCGAGGGGGACGTTGCTGTTCTCGCCGGCTCAATGCTGGTTCGGGATCATCGCGAACGCCTCGAGGGGTTTGCAGCGGTTATTGCCAGGGAGTTTCCATCGCTTTCCATCCTGCCGGTGCTGGAGGGACGCGACGATCCGGAAATGGCGTACATGCTGGTGGCCGATGCGCTCTCGAAGAAGGGCGGGATCGTCGGCGTCTATAGCCTGGGTGCGGGTAACCGCGGTCTTATCAAGGCACTGAAGGCAAGGGCGGCCGATCGTTCGCTGACCGTCGTGGCGCATGAACTGACGGCACATACGCGCGCCGCGCTTATCGACGGTACGATCGACGCAATCCTCAATCAGGATGCCGGGCATGAGGTACGCAGCGCGATCCGCGTTCTCAAGGCGAAGGCGGACGGGCTCGCCGTCATCGACGGGCAGGAGCGTATCCGTCTCGATATATTCCTAAAAGACAATCTGCCGTAACGGCAAAGGGAGAATGACATGTATCTGGGTCTCGATCTCGGAACCTCCGGCGTCAAAGCCATGCTGATCGACGGCTATCAGAAGATCATCGGCTCGGCCAATGGTTCGCTCGACGTCTCGCGTCCGCATTCCGGCTGGTCGGAACAGGAGCCGTCGCATTGGCTGCGTGCCACCGAAGAGGCCGTGGCCGGGCTAAAGGCCAAGCATCCGAAGGAACTTGAAGCGGTAAGGGGTATTGGACTGTCCGGCCAGATGCACGGCGCGACGCTGCTGGATGCCGATGACAAGGTGCTGCGTCCCTGCATTCTCTGGAACGACACGCGCAGCCACGTCGAGGCTGCAGCGCTCGACGCAGATCCCAAATTCCGCAAGCTAACCGGCAACATCGTTTTCCCCGGCTTCACGGCGCCGAAGCTGGCCTGGGTTGCCAAGCACGAGCCGGCGATTTTCGCCAAGGTGGCGAAGGTTCTGTTGCCGAAGGACTACCTGAGGCTCTGGCTGACCGGCGAACATATCTCCGAAATGTCGGACTCCGCCGGCACCTCGTGGCTCGACACCGGCAAGCGCAAGTGGTCATCGGAACTCCTCGCTGCGACCGGCCTTGACGAGAAGCAGATGCCGACACTCATCGAAGGCACCGAGCAAGGCGGCAAGCTGCGCGGCGAACTTGCCGCCAAGTGGGGCATCGCAGGCGATGCTGTCGTTGCCGGCGGGGCTGGGGACAATGCCGCTTCCGCCTGCGGCATGGGCACGGTCCGCGATGGCGCCGCCTTTGTCTCGCTCGGCACTTCGGGCGTGCTCTTTGCCGCCAACGCCGCCTACCTGCCGAAGCCGGAAAGCGCCGTCCACGCGTTCTGCCACGCGCTGCCAAATACCTGGCACCAGATGGGTGTCATCCTCTCGGCGACCGATGCGCTGAACTGGCATTCCGGTGTCACCGGCAAATCGGCTTCGGATCTCACCTCCGAACTCGGCGAAACGCTGAACGTACCTTCCGGCGTTACCTTCCTGCCTTACCTCTCGGGGGAGCGCACGCCGCACAACGATGCCACAGTACGCGGCGCCTTCATTGGTCTCGGACATGAGAGCAGCCGTGTTGTGCTCACCCAGGCCGTTCTGGAAGGCGTGTCCTTCGCCATTCGCGACAATCTTGAAGCGCTGCGTTCCGCAGGCACCGATATCAGCCGCGTGACAGCCATCGGCGGTGGCTCACGCTCGCGTTACTGGTTGGCCTCGATCGCGACGGCGCTTGGCGTTCCCGTCGATCTGCCGGCGGACGGCGATTTCGGTGCCGCCTTCGGTGCCGCCCGCCTCGGCCTGATCGCCGCGACGGGAGCCGATCCCGTTGCCGTCTGCACGCCACCGAAAACGGCCGGCACGATCGAGCCTGTGACGGCTCTGAGCGGTGCCTACGGGGATGCCTACTCGCGTTACCGTGCGCTCTACCCTGCGATCAAGTCGCTGGCACATTAGGATTGGGCTGTCCCTCGCCCTGACAGGGAGAGGGACGCTCGCGGCAAGAACAATAGAGTCGAACCCAAGGAGACAGTACAATGAGCACCGGATTTTTCGGCGACATCCAGAAGATAAAGTATGAAGGCCCGGACAGCACCAACCCGCTGGCCTTCCGTCATTACCAGCCCGACGAGATCGTCATGGGCAAGCGGATGGAAGACCACCTGCGTTTTGCCGTTGCCTACTGGCACACCTTCACATGGCCGGGCGGTGACCCCTTCGGCGGCCAGACGTTCCAGCGCCCCTGGTTCGAGGACACAATGAAGGCTGCGAAGCTGAAGGCTGACGTTGCCTTCGAATTCTTCTCGCTGCTCGGCGCACCCTACTACTGCTTCCACGACGCCGACGTGCGGCCGGAAGGCAAGAACTTTGCCGAGAACACCAAGAACCTCAACGAGATCGTCGATTATTTCGCTGAAAAGCAGGCCGCAACCGGCACCAAACTGCTCTGGGGCACAGCGAACCTGTTCTCCAACCGCCGCTTCATGTCGGGTGCCGCAACCAATCCGGATCCGGACGTCTTTGCATTCTCGGCAGCGACGGTGAAGACCTGCCTGGACGCCACGCAGAAGCTCGGCGGCGAGAACTATGTTCTCTGGGGCGGCCGCGAAGGCTATGAGACACTGCTCAACACCGACCTGAAGCGCGAACTCGACCAGATGGGCCGCTTCCTCAACCTCGTGGTCGAGTACAAGCACAAGATCGGTTTCAAGGGCGCGATCCTGATCGAGCCGAAGCCGCAGGAGCCGACCAAGCACCAATACGACTACGACGTTGCGACCGTTTACGGCTTCCTGAAGAAGAACGGTCTCGAAAACGAAGTGAAGGTCAACATCGAGCAGGGTCACGCGATCCTTGCCGGCCATTCCTTCGAACACGAGTTGGCGCTTGCCAATGCGCTCGGCATCTTCGGTTCGATCGACATGAACCGCAACGACTACCAGTCCGGCTGGGACACCGACCAGTTCCCGAACAACGTGCCTGAGATGGCGCTGGCCTATTACCAGGTCCTGGCGGGCGGCGGCTTCACCTCCGGCGGCACCAACTTCGATTCGAAGCTGCGCCGCCAGTCGCTCGATCCGGCAGATCTCCTGATCGGCCACATCGGCGGCATGGATTGCTGCGCCCGCGGCCTTAAGGCAGCGGCGAAGATGATCGAGGAAAAGGCGCTGTCGCAGCCGCTGGCGAACCGCTATGCGGGCTGGGACTCGGCCGAGAGCCAGAAGATGCTGCGCGGCGAATACTCGCTCGAACAGATTGCGGCCCGGGTGGAAAGCCAGGACGTCAACCCACAGCCGAAGTCCGGCCAGCAGGAACTGCTGGAGAACGTCGTCAACCGTTACGTCTGATGCCTGTCTGATTGAACAAAAGAGAGCCGGGGAGCGGATGCTTTCCGGCTGTTTGGATTCTGGCTGCAGGAACGCCTGCAGGCTGCCGGGGGAAGGAGCTGCTTCGGCCCCTGATGCGAGACAATATCCTTCAGGCGGAACAAGATGCCTATTCCGGCGGCGCGGTAGAGGTCCAGCTGCTGGAGAAGATATGGGGAGCAAGGCTCAGCTGGCCGATCAGCTGCTCTATCAGCTTGTCTTCTTCACGCGTGCTGAAGACGACGGCCTTCACCTCCGCCGAACCGGTATCGTCGACCGCGTGGCTTTCCATGGAGTGGAGACGAAGTTTGCTGGGGCTCAACGCTTGCAGCAGCTGGGTACGTACCGTTGCTTCATCGTGTGCGGCGCATTTCAATTCGATGACATAAAAGCGCTCGATGGCGTCGTGGGCTGGCGCCAGCGAGCTGATGTAGATGCCTAGTCGGGGAAGTCCGACATTTATCGCGATGATGAGGATCGTCGCCTCGATGGCCTCGATCAGCATTGCGTAACCGGCAAGAACGCCGATCGCACCGGTTGCCCAGACCGTGGCGGCGGTGCTGAGGCCGCGCACATTCGTTCCGTCGCGCATGATCAGGCCAGCGCCGAGGAAACCGATACCGGTGACGACCTGGCCACCCATCCTGACATCGGGAATGTCGTGCAGAAGTGCGGGGAGTGACGTGTAGATGGCTGCTCCAAGCGAGACAAGCGCGTGGGTGGTCAAGCCAGTATATCTTTGTCGCCACTGGCGTTCGATGCCGACCAGCGCGCCCAGAAAGGCAGCAGCCAGCAGCCGCGGAGCGATCAATAACGCTCCGGACCAATCGGAGGCAAATTCCCACATTGCAAATTCTCCAGCCCCGTATCGCGTATTGATCGCCGCAGCGATGCCGGATGTCAAACCCGGCAGTACGGATGGAGGTTCGGGGCAGTATGCCGGCTGATACGCGCCGTCACGCCAAATCCGGTGGTGGAAAAGTGTCCGAAGCCGATCGCGCCAAACGGGTGCCCGGCCACGAACGGCTGCACTGCAGCTTTCAAATCAACGCTTGTCCCACTTGCGCGAAGGCGCGGATACCGAATTGCGAACCACAAGGTCGGGGCGCAGCAGGATTTCGGTCTCGGTGGGTTGGCCGTCGGACAGAAACTCCAACAGAAGAGACATGGCCTGTTTGCCGATCGCTGTTCGCGGCTGACGGATGGTTGTCAGCGGAGGCGACATGAACACGGCTTGCGGCACGTCGTCGAATCCGGTCACCGAGAAGTCTTTCGGGATGTCGTAGCCTCTCGCGCCGAGGCCGATCATCACGCCGATGGCTGTCTGGTCGTTGACGCACATGAAGGCGGTCGGCAGGGTGTCGCGCATGAACAGCTGCTCGACGGCATGGCGACCGCTTTCCAGCGTTCCTTCACCCTCCAGGACAATGCGCTGGCTCGGAGCAACGCCGGCCGCATCAAGGCCTTCATCGTAACCCTGACGACGTCTCGAATAGGCGAGGCGGGTTCGGGAATCTCCGATGAAGGCAATCTTCCGGTGGCCTTCAGCAAGCAGCAGGTCGACCACCTTGCGCGCGCCCTCGGTATCGTCGACGCCGACGTAGGGAATGCCGCCATTGAAAACCGGCTCGAAAACGCCCACGCTTGGCGGCAGTCTGGCCGTCATGGTCTGGTGGCCGAAGGGTAGGATGCCGGTGAAGAGGATCAGTCCTGCGGCCTGGTTGGAATTGAGAAACTTGAGATATTCGAGACCGCGCTGGGCATCATTTTGAGTATGGCCGATGAGGATGCCGTAGCCGTGGGAACGGGCTTCGTTTTCGAGGCCGACGAGAATGTTCGAGAAATTGGGGTCGCCGATGTCGGGTGCCACGACCAGGATCATGTTGGATCGGCCAAGCCGAAGGCTGCGGGCCATGGCGTTGGTCGTATAGCCGGTGATGGCGATTGCCTGATTCACCTTGAGACGCGTGGAGTTCGCGACTTTCTCCGGCGTATGGATCGCCCGCGATACGGTCGCGATGGAAACCTCGGCGATCCGGGCAACGTCTTCGATGGTAGCGGGCGAGGAATTCGACACTGCGTTCTTGCCTTGGGGCTGCATTCGCGGCGACACTACACAGACTGAATGGCACGTCAAAGGTGGAACCAGGCAGATCTGTGTAAAGCCACGATGTAAACCTTTACATGCCGTATGTAAAGGTTTACATACCACCCAAGCGGATGGGAGTCCGCATGGAGGATGTCATGACTGTGGAGCCTGTCGAGGCAGCGCCGGTGGTATTGTCGGCCAAGCGCATCTGCAAATCCTTCAATGGGGTGCAGGTGCTTTTCAGCGTCAATTTCGACCTTCGCGCCGGTGAGATACATGCTCTCATGGGCGAGAACGGTGCAGGCAAGTCGACACTGGTCAAGGTCATGTCCGGCTTCGAGCAGCCGACATCGGGCGAAATCCTTCTCGACGGCAAGCCTGTGACGCTCCCCGCGAATGGTGCGGCGGAAGCGCTCGGCATCGTCATCATCCACCAGGAATTCAATCTTGCCGAACACCTGACTGTCACCGAGAGCCTGTTCCTCGGGCGTGAGGTCACGCGTTTCGGCGTCCTTGACCGCAAGTACATGCGCGGCGAGGCGCGCAAGGCGCTCGACCTGCTCGGTTCGCATGTCGATGAAAATGCTCTGATCAGCACGCTCTCCATCGCAGACAAGCAGATGGTCGAGATCGCCAAGGCGATCAGCCGCGACGCGCGGGTGGTTTTCATGGATGAGCCCACGGCGGTGCTGTCGCGCGAGGAAACCAATTTTCTGTTCAAGCAGGTCCGCAAACTGCGGGACAAAGGCACGAGTTTCGTCTTTGTCTCGCACAAGCTCGACGAAGTCATGGAACTCACCGATCGCGTGACGGTGCTTCGGGATGGGCAGTGGGTGAAGACCTCGCCGACATCGATCCTCGACGGTGAATCGATTGCCCAGTTGATGGTCGGGCGTGAGCTCTCCAGTCTTTATCCGACCAAGGTCGAGCCCGATGTCGACGAGGAAGTCGTATTGCGCGTCGATTCCGTTTCGACGGGCTATGTCCAGGATGCTAGCTTCGAGGTCCGCAAGGGCGAGATCATCGGCTTCTCTGGCATGATCGGATCCGGTCGTACCGAATTGATGGAAGCGATTGCCGGTCTGCGGACGCGCGCATCGGGTGAAGTGGTCATCAAGGGAGAGGCCGTCGCGTCCGGCGACGTGCATGCGGCAAACCGCTGCGGGCTCGCCTATATGACCAAGGACCGCAAGTCGAAGGGCCTGCTGCTTGGATCGAATATGGTGGCGAACCTGACACTGCAGTCGCTCGAGCAACATTCGCGGCACGGCTATCTCAGCCCCGGCAGCGAGGCGGCGGCGCTCGCAAAGGCGCGGCGGCGCTTCGATATCCGCGTTCGCGACAGCAATATCGTCGCCGGCCGAATGTCGGGCGGAAACCAGCAGAAGCTGCTTCTCGCCAAGGTCATGGAGACCGAGCCGGAGATCATCATCATTGACGAGCCGACGCGTGGCATCGACGTCGGCACCAAGCAGCAGATCTATCATTTCATCTCGGCGCTGGCCCGCGACGGCCGGGCGATCGTCGTCGTTTCATCCGAAATGCCGGAGGTCATAGGCCTGTGTACGCGGGTGGCGGTGATGCGCGAGGGGCGGATCGTCGGCGTGCTCGAGGGCGACGAGATCTCCGAACAGGAGATCATGCGCTATGCGGCCGGCCTGAAGAAGAAAGCCGCCTGAGGCGGCGACAAGCGGCCGCTTCAGGCGGCACGACAGACAGAATGCCCAGCAGGGACGGGAGGTTGGTTTGGAGATGAGTGTGAACGAGGAGACCAGGGAAATCAGACGGCGCTCCTGGCGGGATATCGACCTGCGGGCTGTTGCGCCCTTCGCCGCTCTCGCGCTGCTGCTGGTGGTCGGCGCACTGGTGAATCCAAATTTCATCGGCATCACCAACCTTGCAAACGTCGCCACCCGCAGCGCCTTCATCGCCATTATCGCCGTCGGCGCGACGTTTGTGATCTCGTCCGGCGACCTTGATCTTTCGGTCGGTTCGATGGTGGCGTTCGTCGCAAGCCTGATGATTCTGCTGATGAATTCAGGAGTAATCGCCAATCCGGCTCTGATGCTGGCCGTGGCCGTGGTCTTCACGATCGTTGCCGGCGCGCTTTGCGGCCTCGCGAACGGCCTGATCACGACGTTGGGCAAGATCGAGCCGTTTATCGCGACGCTCGGTACGATGGGCATCTATCGCGGCCTGACGACATGGCTGTCGCAGGGCGGGGCGATCACACTGCGTTCCGCCGAGCAGCAGTCGCTCTATCGTCCGGTCTATTTCGGCTCTATCGCCGGCGTGCCGGTGCCGATCGTCGTGATCCTGGCCGTCACCGCCGTTGCCGCGTTCATTCTCTATCGCACCCGCTACGGTCGCCATGTCGTTGCCGTGGGCTCGAACAGCGATGTTGCCCGTTACTCCGGGATCGCGGTCAACCGCGTGCGTACCATCGCCTTCGTCATCCAGGGGCTTTGCGTCGCCATCGCCGTGCTACTCTATGTGCCGCGCCTCGGCTCGACCTCTGCGACCACCGGCATTCTGTGGGAACTGCAGGCGATCACTGCGGTCGTTGTCGGCGGCACGGCGCTCAAGGGTGGTGCCGGCCGCGTCTGGGGCACGATCTGCGGCGCTTTCATTCTCGAACTCGTCGGCAACATCATGCTGTTGTCGAATTTCATCAGCGAGTATCTGATCGGCGCCATCCAGGGCTCCATCATCATCATCGCCATGCTCGTCCAGCGGTCGCTGGCGCGCAGGTAAGGAATTGATTGGGTCCACGGGGCGCCCGATCGGAAGGTTTGCAAGCCCTGAAGTTCACTGGGAGGAGAATAACATGCGTAAGACAATGTTCAGCTTAGCGATCGTGACGGCGGCCTTGCTCGCCGGCGTCGCCCATGCGCAGGACAAGAAGACGATCGGCGTTTCCATTCCGGCCGCCGACCACGGCTGGACCTCCGGCGTGGTGTTCCATGCCGAGCGCGTTGCCAAGCTGCTGATGGCCGAGCACCCTGACCTGACCGTTATCGTCAAGACTTCGCCGGATGCGGCAAGCCAGGCGAATGCGGTACAGGATCTTGCGACACAGGGCATCGACGCCCTCGTCATCCTGCCGTCGGATCCGGATCCGCTGGTCAACGCCATCAAGGAAGTCAAGGACAAGGGCACCTTTGTCGCGCTGGTCGACCGCGCACCGAGCACCAACGACGATTCCGTCCGCGACATCTACATCGCCGGCAACAATCCTGCGCTCGGCGAAGTTGCCGGCAAATACATCAAGGACACGACGCCAGACGCACAGGTCGTCGTTATCCGCGGTCTGCCGATTCCGATCGATCAGCAGCGCCAGGACGGCTTCGACAAGGGTATCGCCGGCTCCAACGTCAAGGTTCTCGACCGACAGTTCGGGAACTGGAACCGCGACGATGCCTTCAAGGTAATGCAGGACTACCTGACCAAGTACCCGAAGATCGACGTGGTATGGTGCCAGGACGACGACATGGCCGTCGGCGTGTTGCAGGCGATCGAACAGGCCAAGCGCACCGATATCCAGTACGTCGTGGCCGGCGCCGGCTCGAAGGACATGGTCAAGAAGGTCATGGACGGCGACAAGCTGATCCCGGTCGACGTTCTCTATCCGCCGGCAATGGTTGGCACGGCAATGGAACTGACGGCCGCTTCGCTTTACGATCAGGTTCCGGTTCGCGGCACCTATATCCTCGACGCTACGCTGGTGACAAAGGATAACGCGAAGGACTTCTACTTCCCGGACTCGCCGTTCTGATCCTCACGATCCAATGGCGCCCGTCTATTCGGACGGGCGCTTTTTCTGCCGGTCATTCCGGCAAACCGGCGCTTTCGAGGTCGGCGATGAACTGGTCGATGAAGGCCTCGCCCATCACGGCATTTTCACCGAAATAGAATTCCCGTCGCGCGTCAGCTTGGGTCATTCCGGGACGGAAGCGATGAAGCTTCATGACCGCCTCCCGTGCCTCGGCGATTTTTTCCTGCCGGCCGAGTACCGCCGCAAGCGCCATGGCCGGCCAGAAAGTGACGTTTGGGGAGCGCAACGAGGTGTATGCGGCCTCGGCCGCTTCATCCATGCTGTTCAATTGATAGTGCGCGATAGCGAGCATGTTATGGAATGTCCAAAGATGTGGATCGCGAGGGCTCAGCCGAAACGCTTCCCGGATTTCCGGTATTCCTTCCTCCGGCCGATCAGCGTAGCAGAGAGCCTGACCGAGCGCGAAATGCGCCTGTGCGAAGCTGGAGTCCAATTTGACGGCATTGCGCAGATGGGCAATTCCGGCCTGCGTCGCTCCGTCAAGTGCAAGTCCCCTGCCAAGCGCCAGATGCGCTGCCGGTTCCTTTTGGTCCAGCACGATCGCCCGTTCCGCCAGGTCTATCGCATTGCATATGCGCTCTTCCCGTTCCTCCAGCGGGCCGTACCAGCCAAGTTGAATGTGCACATAGGCCAATCGCGCCTGAGCCTGGGCAAAGGTGGGGTCAATTTCGATCGCCTGCTCGAAAAGGTCCTTTGCGGTTTCAAGATTGTCGCGGGTGAAAAGGTAGAGGTGCCAGAGGCCTTTGAGGTAGATCTCCCATGCGGTCATGTCGTGTGGCGGGCTCCCCCGCAGCGCCGCGAATTCGATCGCACCGAGTTCGGGCTCGATCGTCCCGGTGATCTCGGAAGCGATCTCGTCCTGGACCTCGAAGATGTCGGCCAGCGTGCGGTCGTAGCGCTCCGCCCACAGCAGCGTGCCATCGCTGCCGTTCAACAGTTGCGCCGTGATACGAATCTTGGTGTCCGATCGCCTGACGCTGCCCTCCAGCACATATTTCACACTGAGGTCCTCGGCGACCCTGCGTGCATCGATGGCGCGGCCCTTGAAGCTGAAGGACGAGTTGCGGGCGGCAACGAGCAACCAGCGGCAGCGCGCCAGGGTTGCGATGAGTTCGTCGGTAAAACCGTCCGAAAAGTGCTCCTGCCCCTCCACGCTCGACATGTTGGCGAACGGCAGGACCGCGATCGAAGGGCGCTTCTGCATCGGCACCGAGGCGATGGATGGCGCCTCCGGGGCGATCTCCTCTTGCCCTGCGGGGAGCCAATGCCAAATCCGCACCGGATGATCGATGTTCTTGAGCCTGCGATTGCCGAAGTCCGTGGCATGGAATTCCAGCTTCGTGCCGATCTGGTCGCAAACCTGCTGCGAGACGCAGATACCGCCGGGCGGCGCGAGCGCTTGCAAGCGCGCGGCGATGTTCACGCCATCGCCGAAGATGTCATTGTCCTCCGCCAGGATGTCGTCGATGTGGATACCGATGCGCCAGATCATGCGATGCTCCGGAGGAGCGCTGGCGTTGCGAAGGACGAGGGCATTCTGGATTTCGATGCCGCAGCTCAACGCATCGACGACGCTCCCAAATTCCGCCAAGGTCTCGTCGCCCAGAAATTTGACGACCCGCCCGTGATGCTGCGTTATGGCGGGCACGATGATTTCGGCGTTATGCGCCTTCAACGTCGCGAAGGTTCCTGCTTCGTCGAGACCCATCAGCCGGGAGAAGCCGACGACATCCGCATCCAGTATTGCTGCCAGTCGCCGCGTCATGCGCCAACCTCCGTGGTAAAAGAGAGTAACACGGGATGGTGGGAAGTCCATCGAAACGGGTTCGGGCACGGTCGGAAGCCTGCTGTCGGCGGCAGCTTGCGACAGGCAGCAGGGCGATCGGTCCTGTACAATTGCGGTACGTACATCTTGCAGCTGAGGGCATGCCATGATTAAGTCGGTAGCGTTTCGATTTCTGACCTATTGGCAAATGCGAAATATGTTCTTGGATCGGCTTGCCGATAGAAATTTGCGTGCTAGAACACTTCCATAAACGTTTACGGTCATCATTCAGGGAGGAATTGACATGAAAACGATCAAGGGCCCAGGCTTGTTCCTCGGGCAGTTCGCTGGCGACACGGCGCCTTTCAACTCTTGGGATTCGATCACCAAATGGGCAGCCGACATCGGCTACAAGGGCGTGCAGGTTCCGACCTGGGCCGGCCAGCTCATCGATCTCAAGAAGGCGGCTTCGTCGAAGGACTACTGCGACGAATTTGCTGGCGTGGCGCGCCAGAACGGCGTCGAGGTGACCGAGCTTTCCACCCATCTGCAGGGACAGCTGGTGGCCGTGCACCCGGCTTATGATGAAGCATTTGACGGTTTTGCGGCACCCGAGGTGCGCGGCAACCCGAAGGCTCGCCAGGAATGGGCGGTCGAGCAGGTGAAGATGGCGCTGACGGCGTCGAAGCATCTCGGCATCAAGGCCCATGCAACGTTCTCCGGTGCTCTCGCCTGGCCGTTTGTCTATCCGTGGCCGCAGCGCCCGGCTGGTCTGGTCGAGGCCGCGTTCGACGAACTGGCCCGTCGCTGGAAGCCCATCCTCGACCATGCCGACGCAAATGGCGTCGACGTCTGCTACGAAATCCACCCGGGCGAAGACCTGCATGACGGCATCACCTTCGAGATGTTCCTCGAGCGCGTCGGCAACCATCCGCGCGCCAACATGCTCTACGATCCGTCGCACTACGTTCTGCAGTGCCTCGATTATCTCGACAACATCGACATCTACAAAGACCGGATCAAGATGTTCCACGTCAAGGATGCCGAGTTCAACCCGACCGGACGTCAGGGCGTCTATGGCGGCTACCAGGGTTGGGTCGATCGGGCCGGTCGGTTCCGGTCGCTTGGCGATGGCCAGGTCGACTTCGGCGCGGTGTTCTCGAAGATGACCGCCAACAATTTCGACGGCTGGGCCGTGGTCGAGTGGGAATGCGCGCTGAAGCATCCGGAAGACGGCGCGCGCGAAGGTGCCGAGTTCGTCAAGGCGCACATCATCCGCGTCACGGAGAAGGCGTTCGACGACTTCGCCGGCAGTGGCACAGACCAGGCGGCCAACCGCCGCATGCTGGGGCTCTAAGCAAGAAATGCCGCTCCCCAACTCCTCCCCGCACGGGGAGGGGCTTGCTTGCGGCGCCGCCGCGAATCGTCTCCCTCCTTGTGGGGGAGATGCCCGGCAGGGCAGAGGGGACTTATGTTTCCCATGGGAAGAATGATCAGGAGGAATCAATGGCAATCGAAGCATCAACGGAACAGACGCGCGAGCCGCGCATCCGTCTTGGCATGGTCGGGGGGGGCGCCGGCGCTTTCATCGGTGCGGTGCACCGCATAGCCGCCCGTATCGACGATCAGTATGACCTCATTGCCGGCGCGCTGTCGTCGACGCATGAGAAAGCAATGGCATCCGGCCGTGATCTCGGCCTTGATCCGTCGCGCACCTATTCCAGCTATCGCGAGATGGCGATCCGCGAGGCGAAGCTGAAGAACGGCATCGAGGCTGTCTCGATCGTCACGCCGAACCATGTGCACTACGACGCCGCCAAGGAGTTCCTGCGGCGTGGCATCCACGTCATCTGCGACAAGCCGCTGACCTCGAACCTTGCCGACGCCAAGAAGCTGAAGAAGGTTGCCGACGAGAGCGGCGCGCTGTTCATCCTGACGCACAACTACACCGGCTATCCTATGGTCCGCCAGGCGCGCGAGATGATCGCTAATGGCGAGTTGGGCGATATCCGCGTCGTGCAGGCGGAGTATCCGCAGGACTGGCTGACGGAAGCCGTTGAGCAGACCGGTGCCAAGCAGGCCGTCTGGCGCACCGACCCGGCGCAGTCGGGTGCGGGCGGCTCGACGGGCGACATTGGCACACATGCCTACAACCTCGCTTCGTTTGTCTCCGGCCTGGAACTCGACAGCCTCGCCGCCGATCTCGACAGTTTTGTCGAAGGTCGTCGCCTTGACGACAACGCCCACGTGATGTTGCGCTTCAAGGCGAAGGGCAGCGAGAAGCCGGCCAAGGGCATGCTCTGGTGCAGCCAGGTAGCGCCCGGCCACGAGAACGGCCTGAAGGTCCGTGTCTATGGAACGAAGGGTGGTCTTGAATGGGTGCAGGCCGATCCGAACTATCTCTGGTACACGCCATTTGGCGAGTCCAAGCGGCTGATCACCCGCAACGGTGCGGGCTCCGGTCCGGCTGCCGCGCGCGTCTCGCGCATCCCGTCCGGCCATCCGGAAGGCTACCTCGAAGCCTTTGCGACCATCTACACGGAGGCGGCCCACGCCATCAATGCCCACAAGAAGGGCAAGGCGGTCGACAAGGCTGTGGTCTATCCGACGGTTGATGACGGTGTGAAGGGCGTTGCATTCGTCGAGGCCTGCGTCGCGTCCTCGAAGAAGAACGGCGCCTGGGTCAAGGTCTGATCCTCGCAATCCCAGATGATCAATACAACTAATGGGCGCATTTCCTACAATGTTAGGGAGTGCGCTCATTGTCGTTTAACAATGCTGTGGCAGAAACGAGCGTAACAAAATGGGGAGACGTTCGATGAAAACTTCTGCCCGAGTGCTGACCTGCGGCTTCGCGCTTGCTGCGTTTCCGGCGCTGTCGCAGGACGCGCCCAACCGCATGCCGAATTTCTATGCCGGCCAGCGTATGCCAGGAATGGTCAACGTGCAGGCGACGATGTCGCTCGCCGTACCTGTCGAAGCGGACAAGGATACCGCTGAGCAGATCAACGCTGCGCAAAAGGGTTTCTACCTGATGGCGGGTGGACAGTGCGAGCTCATCCTGCAAACTCTGGCCGAGAGCTGCCAGATCACCAATCTTACGAGCAACGCCGATCTCAATCGCTACCCGCGTGGCGATGGCGCGCGCAATGACATCATCGTGCGCGGCACGGTCTCCATGGCGGTGAAGCTCAAGGACGCGAAACAGAACCCATAAGTGTTCCTCGCGTGGCCGAAGCGGCAGTGCGCCGCTTCGAACCGGCATCGGTCAGGCCGTCGCCTGCTTGCGCTTCGTCAAGGCATCGACGCTGAATGGTCCGGCACCGGCGGCGACGATGTAGAGGAAGACGAAGCAGAACAGAATGGCGGCGACGCCACCGTTCTGGGCGGGATATAAGCTTTTCGATGCGTGGCCGATGAAATAGGCAAAGGCCATCAAGCCTGACAGCACGAAGGCCGCAGCGCGCGTCTGGAAGCCGATCAGCACGAGAAAACCAAGCACAAGCTCAAGCAGCCCGGCGGACCAAGAGAGCGAACCGACATCGGGCACGCGCTCGGCGGCGGGGAAGTGCAGGATCTTCTGCGTGCCGTAGCTGAAGAGCACGAGCGACGAGACGATGCGCAGCAGGCTGAGAAGATGCGGTTGCAGGGAGCTGATCGAAGCGAACATGGCAGACCTTTCGTGAGGAAGACTACCTTCAGCGTTTAGCCGCGGTTGCGGCAATGGCAATTCACGACTTCTGACATGAGCGTTATCTGTCTCCCCGCACGGGGAGAGCGGCGTGTTGCGTTGTCCTGTTACAACAGCCGCATAAACGCGCGAAGTTTCTCGCGCAGGGCATAGTTCTGCTCCATCATGCCGGGATAATCGAAGTGGCCGGCATCGAGCACGAAGATCTCGTTGTCTTTTGACGCCGGCACGGCGTTTGCCACGGCGAACTGGCAGGGTGGTGCCACCGCGGGGTCGAAGAGTGCGGCGGCGACCAGCATCGGCACCATGATCCTTGTGGCGGCAGTCGCTGCATCGTACAGGCGCAGGTGCTCAAGCACGTCAGGATGGGTCTTCTGATAGGTCTGGACGGAATCGGCGCTGCCGACCGTCGGCAGGCTCAGCCACTGCTTTCGGTCACCGAAGGTCGGGACGATGAGGTGGCCGCGGTCGATGCGCTCGTCGAAGGGGATCGCCAACGCGCCGAGGCCGCCGCCGAAGCTTGCGCCGATATAGCCGATGCGGCCAGCAATCCAGGGATACAGCGCCAGAAGCGTCGAGACGCCAAGCCAGACATCGTCGACGCAGCCGCCGATGACATAGTCGTCGGGCTTGTCGATGTCGTAGAGTACATGTCCGGGAGCATCCGGCGGAATCGGCGGGTGGGCACTCAGCGACATGCCGCGGGAGCACAGGAAGAGGATGGCTGTTTCTTCCACCGGCAGATCGAACTCCGGCACTTCCCGCCCGCCATAGCCGTGTCCGACGACCAGTCCGCGGCGCACCGGCCTGTCGTGCGGCAAAAGCAGCCAGCCGCCGATCCGGAGCCCATCGGTGGAGGTGTAGACGATGTCGAGGACCTGCCAGGTTGGATGGTGGAGCCTGCTTCTGGTCAGCACCGGCCCGGGGTCTATGGCGATCGCCCGGCGATATCGCTTCTTCCAGAAATCGTCGAAGCCCGGTGGCGCTTCCGGAGGCACGATTGCCAGCAGCTGCCCGAGCTTCATGCCGTAGGTCGGGTCGAAGGCGAACGGATGAGTTGTCGGAATGCTCATCGGGCGTTTGTTTCGCGAAATGGACGGTAATGCAAGCCACTGTCGTCGAGCCGCAGATGACTGCAACGTTGCAGTCATGTCACTTCGAGACTGTACAATCGCGACTTGCTTGGCTAAACCGCCTCCGAAACCACAATAGATGGGATTCCAGATGATCGATCCGAAGACTCTTGCCGCCCGCTTTCCCGGCGATTTCACCTTTGGTGTGGCCACCGCCGCCTTCCAGATCGAAGGCGCCAGCAAGGCAGATGGCCGCAAGCCGTCCATCTGGGATGCCTTCAGCAACATGCCGGGAAGGGTCCACAATCGAGACAACGGCGACGTTGCGTGTGATCACTACAATCGCCTCGATCAGGATCTCGATCTCATCAAGTCGATGGGCGTCGAGGCCTACCGTTTCTCTATCGCCTGGCCGCGCATCATTCCCGACGGTACGGGTCCGGTGAACGAGGCCGGCCTCGACTTCTACGATCGGCTCGTCGACGGGTGCAAGGCGCGGGGCATCAAGACCTTCGCGACGCTCTATCACTGGGACCTGCCGCTGACGCTGATGGGCGAGGGCGGCTGGACGGCGCGCTCGACGGCCTATGCCTACCAGCGCTATGCCAAGACCGTGATGGCCCGCCTCGGCGACCGCCTCGACAGCGTCGCGACCTTCAACGAGCCTTGGTGCATCGTCTGGCTCAGCCATCTCTACGGCATCCACGCGCCGGGCGAGCGCAACATGCAGGCAGCACTCCATGCCATGCACTACATGAACCTCGCCCACGGCCTCGGCGTCGAGGCGATCCGCTCTGAAGCGCCGAACGTGCCGGTCGGCCTCGTTCTCAACGCCTCGTCGATCATTCCGGGTTCCGACAGCGCCGCCGACAAGGCCGCCGGAGAGCGCGCGCACCAGTTCCACAATGGCGCGTTCTTCGATCCGGTCTTCAAGGGTGAATACCCCAAGGAATTTGTCGAAGCGCTCGGCGACCGCATGCCGGTCATCGAAGACGGAGACCTGAAGATCATAAGCCAGAAACTCGACTGGTGGGGTCTCAACTACTACAAACCCGAGCGCGTCCACGACGACTCCGAGAGGACCGGCGACTTCCCGTGGACGGTGGAAGCCGCGCCTGCAAGCGACGTGAAGACGGACATCGGCTGGGAAGTCTATGCGCGGGGCCTGAAGCTGCTGGTCGAGGATCTCTACCGGCGCTACGAATTGCCGGATTGCTACATCACCGAGAACGGCGCCTGCTACAACATGGACATCGTCAACGGCGTGGTCGACGACCAGCCGCGCCTCGACTACTACAGCGATCACCTCGCGATCGTCGCCGACCTCATCAAGGACGGCTATCCGATGCGCGGTTATTTCGCCTGGAGCCTGATGGACAATTTCGAATGGGCGGAAGGCTACCGCATGCGCTTCGGCCTCGTTCACGTTGACTACGAGACGCAGGTACGCACGCTCAAGAAGAGTGGCAAATGGTACGCCGAGCTTGCCGATCAGTTCCCGAAGGGCAATCACAAGGTCGCCTGAGGACGCGGGTTCGAGCGGCTTCATTCGGGAGTTTCGTTCGCGACGGTCGCGCCCAAATTTCCCTGTGAAAACAGATAGGCCAGAGCCTGGCCTATCTGGATTGGGCGCGTCGCAAAAAATTGACGATGATTAATCGTTATATCGACGTTTTAACCGTTTTTTGAACCCTTGGCATGCACACTCCGTCGATCGGGGAGTGGTGCATGACTGCAATTTCTAGGGGTAGGAAAAAAGTCGCAGGCGTTGGTCGCCACGTGACGGTTGTCGGCGTGCTTTTTTCCTTCGCGGTCGTCGTGGCGGTTGTCACGATCATGGTGCTTACCGCGCTCGGGCGCGTTGCCGAAAAGTCGAACGTGCTTGACGACGAGCGCTCGCGTGAGACGATGTCTGGCGCGCTGAAGACCTTCGAAGCACAGTTGGGCGCGACACTCAACGACTATGCGGCCTGGGATGACGCTGCGACGAATGTCTACGCCGCCGACGGCATGGGGTGGACGATCAGCAACTACGGCGATATGTCCGTCAACAGCTCGCTGTTCGACATGGCGATCGTCGTCGACGATGACATGAAAGCGATCATGGCCTATCGCGACGGCAAGCCGATGGTTGGCGCGCTCGACGATTTCTTTTCTCCGGCGCTCGGGACGCTCTTCAACAAGGCGAAGATCGCTGGCCCGCAGGATATACCGGAGGCAACCGGTTTCGTTGCCACGAAGTCCGGAATTGCCATGGTCGGTGCAGCGCTGGTCCGAAAAAAGTCTGGCGTTCTGGATGTGCCGCCTGGCAAGCATCGCTATCTCATCTTTGCGCGCCATCTCAACGCTTCGAAAATCAGCGAACTGGGCACCATCTATGTCATCGACGGTCTGCAGTTGGTTGCAGCGGATCGGGCCGCCGCCTTTTCGGTGGGGATCAGCGATGCGCGTGGCACCTCCCTCGGCAAGCTGATCTGGGTGTCGCGCGCTCCCGGCGATATCGGCTATGGCGAGGTCCGCCCGATGGTCGTCCAGGCCATCGGCCTTGTCGGACTGTTCTTCGTCGTGCTGCTGATCATTGGCTGGCTGACTGGCCAGCGCCTCAAGGCCGAGGAAGTCAATGCCCGCGAAGAAGCGCATCGTGATCGGTTGAGTGGGCTCCTGAACAGGGATGGTCTCGGCGTTGCCGTCGACGGTTTCGTTTCCGAAGCCGCACAAACGCAGCGCAACGTCCTCATTCTCTACCTCGACCTCGATGGATTCAAGGAAGTCAATGACGCCTATGGCCATGGAACCGGCGACCAGCTGATCCGGGCTGTCGCGGCGGGCCTCCAGGTGCTCATTCCGAGCGACGCCGTTCTTGCCCGCATCGGCGGTGATGAATTCGCCATCGTGTTCCTCTCGGACAGCGAGCAGGCGGTGGCCCTCCAGCTTTCCGAGCAGATACTCGACTTTCTCGCCGAGCCCCTGGAGATCGGCCGCCGCGTGGTGGTGATCGGTGCAAGCATCGGCATTGCCATGTCGGCGCGTGGAGCGGTTGATCGCGAGGAACTGGTGCGTCGTGCCGACCTTGCCATGTACAAGGCGAAGGAGGCCGGCCGCGCGCGCATGACACTCTATGATCCGGCAATGGACACAGACCGGGCAGAGCGCAATGCGCTTGAACTGGATTTGCGGATGGCAATCGAAGGCGGCGATCTCACGATTGCCTATCAGCCGCTGATCGATGCGGCTACGCACGCGATGACCGGTGTCGAGGCGCTGGTCCGCTGGAACCGTCCCGGCCATGGGCCGATTTCGCCGGAGGTCTTCATTCCTGTTGCCGAGACCAGCGGCCTCATCGAGGCGCTTGGATTGTTCGTGCTGCGCAAGGCCTGCGAGACGGCCAAGCTCTGGCCTGAACTGCGCATCTCGGTCAATGTTTCGCCGGGACAGTTCCGCAACCCGGCTTTCGCCGATTATGTCCGCTATGTGCTGAAGCAGACCGAGGTGGAAGCCAAGCGCGTGACGCTGGAGGTCACGGAAGGGTACATGATCCAAAACCCGCAGCGGACACGACAGGCCATCGAGCGGCTGAAGGCGCTTGGTGTCAAGGTGGCGCTCGATGATTTCGGCTCGGGCTTTTCGTCGATCGGCTATCTTCGCCAGTTCGGCTTCGACCGCATCAAGATCGATCGATCTCTGGTGATGGACATCCTGGAAAGCGACCGGCAACGCGAGATGCTGCAGGCAACCGTGGCACTTGCCCGTTCGCTGGATATTCCGGTGACTGCCGAAGGCATCGAGACCGAGCAGCAGGCGATTGCAGTTCGCCTGTTTGGTTGCGATACGCTGCAGGGCTATTTCTTCGGG
The DNA here is from genome assembly GCF_001426265.1 of Rhizobium sp. Root1220. GTDB lineage: Bacteria > Pseudomonadota > Alphaproteobacteria > Rhizobiales > Rhizobiaceae > Rhizobium. The sequence goes on along the minus strand of NZ_LMDG01000034.1, from coordinate 271,682 downwards.
CGTCCGATGCCGGCGGATCAGATCACCCAACGGGTGATGGAGGCGCGGGCCAGCATGGCAAGCACCCGCCGAACCAGCGCCGCCTAAGTGCCGATGTGCTTCTGCCCGCGCGCCTTGGCGAGAGCGATCTGGTGCTGCCGCTGGCGGTACCGCAAGCGGTCATCTTCCGTGCGTGTCTGATAGCAGTGACTGCAGGAGACGCCTTCCTCGTAATGGGGCGAGGCAATTTCTTCGGCGGTAATCGGGTTGCGACAGGCGTGGCAAAGCTTGTGCTCGCCTTCCTTCAGCCCGTGTTCGACGGAGACCCGCTCGTCGAAGACGAAGCAGGCGCCGTCCCACAGGCTATCTTGCTGCGGCACTTCCTCGAGATATTTCAGGATGCCGCCCTTGAGGTGATAGACCTCGTCGAAGCCCTGATCCTTCATGAACGCGGTCGCCTTTTCGCAGCGGATGCCACCGGTGCAATACATGGCGATCTTCGGCTTGTTGTGCAGGCCGGTGTTCTGGCGCACCCACTCCGGGAACTCGCGGAAGGTCTTGGTCTTCGGGTCGAGCGCCCCTCGGAAAGTGCCGATCGCCGTTTCGTAATCGTTGCGGGTATCGATGACGATGGTGTCGGGATCGGAAATCAGCGCGTTCCAATCCCCAGGCGCGACGTAGGTACCGACCACCTTGTTGGGGTCGATGTTCTCGACGCCCATGGTGACGATCTCTTTCTTCAGTTTCACCTTCATGCGCAGGAACGGCATCTTCGATGCGCGGCTTTCCTTGTGCTCCAGACCAGCAAATTCGGGCTGGGCGCGCAGAAAGGCGAGTACCGTCCGGATGCCGGTATCCGGACCGGCGATCGTGCCGTTGATGCCTTCGTGCGCCACGAGCAGCGTGCCCTTGACGCCGTTTTGCTCGCACAGCGCCTGCAGCGGATCGCGCAAGCTCTCGAAGCGAGGCACCGAAACGAAGTGGTAAAGTGCCGCGACGAGAAACGGGCTCGTCGCGGACGTTGGTTGGGTCAGCGTGTCTGTCATGCGGCTGGAAATACAGCCTCTCCGCCCGCTACGCAATCCCGGAAGCTTGCACCCGTTTCCTCGTCGTGGATGCTGGCAGCCCGGATCCCCCGGCTCGAAGCGAGTCAGCGTTTCATCCGCGACTTGCGATCGCGGTGAAAAGCACTTCGATCCGGCTGGCTTCTTCGTCCGGATCGTCTCCGAACACCTCGTCGGCGTGCATCAGCGCGGCACGCCGATCCTCCAGTTGGCGGACGATGATGCAGTCGAGCAGATGGGCCAGGTCGTCGGCATTGGGGAAATGTCGTGGTTCGGCCTCCACGAGTTCGCAGAGTACGTCGAGGTCGTGAATATGGCCCAGCAGGTCGATGAGGCTGCTCGTGACCTCGTATTTTGCCTCCATCGCCGCTGGCCAGAGCGGTCGCAGCAGAATGTGGTAAGCGCGGTAATCCTGCGTTCTCTTGCGGAGCGCGTGATAAGCCTCGGCGGAACCCTCCGCCCGGCAGCGCGCGATCGCCTCTTTCGCCTTTCGCGCTGCCTTACGCCAGCCTTTGGCGACGAGCCGCGCATGCCGGCGGTGTCCACGGTGGAAGTCGATGTCTTCGAGCGTCGCGACGGCGCTCTTCAGGACGCCGGGCGCATCGGCAAGCCTCCGGTCGATATCCGCTTCGGCTTCGGCCATGTGATTGCGCCTGCATTCCAGCGCCGAGACGATGCGGCCAAGAGCCTCGGCCTCGTCTGCGCTGCGTGCCTTTTGCTTGAGGTATCGCGTCGTCTCCAGCAGCGCTGCCGCATCGCGCATCGCGGAAAGCGACTTTGCAACGTCACGAAGCCGCGCGCATTCCCGACGACTCAGTTCCGGGATTTCCGCGGCGACGAGACGATAGAGAGAGCGGAGGCGCTTGAGGCTCTTGCGGAATTCATGGATGGCCTCATGCTTGCCTTCCGGCATCTCCTCAAGCGTGCGGATGGCATGCCGTAGCTGACCGCCAGCGGCTTTCTTGAATTCTGCTGTGAAGTCGCGGTCAGGCCGAATGCGAAATGGCATGCCGATCGTGTTCGAACTCCGTAGCAAGCGCTTGATTTGAATAACGAAAGTCACCCGTTACCTCGCGGCCGAGCCACTGCGGCAGGGGTGGTTTGTCGCTCTCCGAGCGCAGTTCGACCTCTGCGATCACCAATCCCTGGTGCTGTCCGGAAAACACATCGACCTCCCACACGAAGCCCTCATGAGGCACGCGATACCGCGTCTTTTCGATCACGATGCCTATGGCGTCGTCCAAAAGCTGCACCGCATCGGCAACCGGAATATCGTATTCAAATTCCTCGCGGGTCATCGCACTCCGGCCGATCTTGATCGTCAGTCGGGCCGTCGTTTCGTCGAGCACGCGAACGCGGACGGATCTGTCGTCCATCGACGCTATATATCCTTGCTTGAAAATGGATTTCGTCTTGGCCCCGGAGCGCCAGCCATCGTTGCGTACAAGAAACTTCCGCTCGATCTCTTTCGCCATGCCGGTGAACCTTTTGTGACGACAATGCACGCTATCGCAATTTATGGGCGGGTGAAACCCATTCTATTCCAAACATGGCTTTTGTCTCGACAAAGTGTACCCTTGGCGCTATCTCCAGACCCGAATTTCAATCGTTTCAAAGGAACCATGCGGCCATGGGCGAGAAGACAGAAAAGCTCCTTTCCATCCTGAAACTCCAGCCCGTCGTGCCGGTCCTGATCGTCGACGACGTCAAGTCTGCGGTGTCGCTCGCGCGCGCTCTTGTCGCAGGCGGCCTCAAGGCGATCGAGATCACCATGCGCACGTCCGCGGCGCTCGACGCTGTACGCGCGGTGGCCGACGAGGTCGAAGGCGCCGAGGTCGGTGCCGGTACGATCCTCAATGTGGCGCATTGGGACGCGGCGGTTGCGGCAGGCTCCAAATTCATCGTCAGTCCGGGTGCGACGCAGGAATTGCTCGATGCCGCACGCAAATCCGCCGTTCCGCTTCTGCCCGGTGCTGCCACGGCCAGCGAAGTGATGGCCTTGCGCGAGGAAGGATATCAGGTTCTGAAGTTCTTTCCGGCTGAACAGGCAGGCGGTGCCGCCTATCTCAAGGCATTGTCCTCGCCGTTCGCGGGTACGGTTTTCTGCCCGACCGGCGGCATCTCGCTGAAGAACGCCAACGACTATCTGTCGCTGCCGAACGTCATCTGCGTCGGGGGCTCTTGGGTTGCGCCGAAGGAACTGGTCGCGGCCGGTGACTGGGCCGGCATCACCAAGCTTGCTGCGGAAGCGGCAGCGCTGAAGGCCTGATGTCGAGATAACTCTTATGTGATGCAGGCGGGTTTCTCGCCTGCATTGGTATTTTTGCCGTCAGTACCTATCTCCATCTGGCCTCTAGAACAGGGAGATGGTGAGGGATGTTCGACGCGAAGAAGCTTCTTGAGCAATTCATGGGTTCGCAGGTACCGGGGGTCGGCGGCAGTGTCCGCGACAGGGCGGGCGGTGCGGTCCAGATGGCCAAGGACAATCCCTGGAAAGCCGGTGCGCTTGCTACCGCGCTGCTTGGGACGAAAACCGGTCGCAATCTCGCTGGCAATGCGCTGGCCATTGGCGGGCTTGCGGCGATCGCTGGCCTCGGCTACCAGGCCTACAAGAACTACCAGGCCGGCCAGACGCCCACAACGCCGTCCAATGTCCCGCAGCCCGAAACCGCCGTATTGCCGGCGCCTGTCGATTCCGGCTTCGGCGCGGCTTCGCCCGCGCAGAGCAACGAGTTCGTCCTGGTCCTCATCCGGGCGATGATTGCCGCCGCCAAGGCGGACGGCCATATCGATGCCGGCGAAAGGGCGCTCATTCTCGACAAGGTCAAGGCAGCGGATGTCAGCGGCGAGGCCGCGGCTTTTATAGAGCGTGAACTTTCGTCGCCAACCGATATCGATGCTCTCGTCGCAGCCGCCGTCACTGAAGAGCAGCGTGTCGAACTCTACACCGCTTCGCGCCTTACCATCGAACCGGATTCACGGGCCGAGCGTGGTTACCTCGATCTTCTGGCCGGTCGCCTCGGACTTCCCGACCCGTTGGTCGATCATATCGAGGCTACGGTCTCCTCTGCTAAAGTTAGCCTCTGACGGCATCTATTAGGCCAGTTGCCTTTCCAAGGCGGCTGGCCTAAGCCAAGGCTCCTGATGTGGAGGAGCGCATGCGCGATCTGTCGAATTTCAAGGGGTGCCCGGCACCCCACCCGGTGACGCTGAAAGGCCGGTTTGTCACCGTCGAGCCCTATGTCCGCGAGCAGCATCTTCAGGATCTTTGGGACGGACTCGGTGGCATGGGCATCAATGCATTGCTGCTTTATTTCGCGCAGGATGATTTCACCGGGATCGACGATTTTTCCGGCTGGTTGGACAGCATTCACTCAAAGTCCGGATGGCTCACGCATGTCTTCCGCGACAACGGGACCGCAAAGGTCGTCGGCATGGCAAACTACATGCGCGCCGATCCTGCCAATGGTTCGGTCGAGATCGGCGGCGTTGCGCACGGCCCTGCCATGAAGCGATCGTCGCTGTCGACCGAGGCCCACTACCTGATGGCAAAGCACATCTTCGAGGACCTCGGCTATCGGCGCTACGAGTGGAAATGCGACAACCTGAACGAGGCGAGCAAGATCACTGCCGCCCGCTATGGTTTCCAATTCGAAGGCATATTCCGGCAGCACATGATCTCCAAGGGACGCAATCGTGACACGGCATGGTTCTCGATCATCGATTCGGAATGGCCGGTGACCAACGAAGCCTTCGAGACCTGGCTTTCCGCCGGGAATTTCGACGCTGATGGAAGGCAGAAGCGCAGGCTTGAAGATATCCGTGCCGATCTTTCGAGGGAACAACCGGCATGAAGGAGCTCAAACCGGAAAGCCGTTCACCGGCAATCGCGGCGGCGATCATCCTCCTCTGTGCCGGCCTCGTCATCTATTTCATGCCGAGTGTCGTCCTTTGGCTGGGCAACTACTCGCCCTATCTCGCGACCGCGGTCGGGGTGTGTTTGGTCATGGCCTTCTTCGCCGTCTTCTGGCTGAGGGCGAGATATCAGCGGCGACGCGGGAAATAGCCATTCGCTAGCCTTGTAGCGATGCCCCGAGCAGCAGAGCGCCCATCGCGATCACCAGCACGGCCCCGAGAATCTCGATCGCATTGCCGATCCGGATGGAGGCTGCCGAGCCGCGCCCGGCCAACCGCATGGCGGTCCCCTTGGCGGTTACCGCCAGCGTGGCCAGTAGTGCGACGGTGATTGCCGTGCCGAAGGACATGGCGATCACCGAGAGGATGCCGCCGAGGTAGAGGCCGTTCAGCAGCGAGAAGGTCATGACCAGGAGCGCGCCTGAACAAGGGCGCAGTCCCACGGCGACAATCGCCGACCAGGCCTCGCGAACGTTGAATTTTTCCGCGCCAAGCGTCGACGGATCCGGGATGTGTGACTTGCCGCAGGTTTCGCAGGCCATGCCTGATATGAATCTGTGGCCGGCTTGCAGGGCTTGCGCCTCGCCGAAGGCGTAGCTGCCGTCCTGCCTGTGAATCTCGTTGTCTTTCCAGTCAAGCATCATGCTGACCGGGCCGGATGCGGTCGCCATAACCTCGCGGCGCGGCATCTCGGCGAATATCGCCCGTAGCTTGCGAAACAGAAGCCAGCAGCCGAAGAGCATGACCATCAGAAAGCTTGCGATCTCCATCGCCTGCGTCGCAGCCGTCAGCGTGATGCCTGTGCCACGCAGTATCACCCAGGCGCCGCCGACCAGGGCGATGGCGACCATGCCCTGGACGAAGGCGGAGACGAAAGAGATCACCACGCCCCGTTTCAGCTCGATCTCGTTGGCGATCATGTAGGAGGATATGACGGCTTTGCCGTGGCCGGGACCGGCGGCGTGGAAGACGCCATAGGCGAAGGAAAGGCCGATCAGTGCCGACAGATTCCATGGATCGTGGCGCATTGCCTTCAGCGCGCCGGTCAGGGCGCGATAGAACGCCTGCTGCTCGTGGTTGATATAGAGCAGTAGCGGTGCCAGCGGGCCACCCGTCGGCTGGAAGCTTGGTTCCGCTGTGCCGATGCCTAGCGGAGATTGTGCGTGCGCGGCGACGATGCCGGCAAGCAGCATGAGGACCGCGCTCGAAATGGCGAGCGACGGGCGGCGGCTCAGCATGTCACATCCAGCTTGGTGGCGAAGAGTTTCGACATGTTGGTGCCGGTCGGGTCGTTGAAGAAGGCGTCTGTCAGCGACTGCTTGTTCTGCGAGATCACCTGGTCGGCATCGGGACGCACGACCTGATGCTTGCAGGCCTTGAAAGCGTCGCCAACCAGGAGAAGCTCGTTGTCGGTTGGAAAGTCAACGGAGGTGTAGAGCGTAGGGTCATAGACGCCGAAGGTGAGATTGCCCTTGAGTGGCATTGGCTCCGCCGGCTTGACCGCAAAGAACATCAGCAACTGGCCGTCGCGGTAGTCGACGTGAATGATGTCGGGCTTCTGAACGGTGATGTTCTTCCCGTTCATGGTCAGGTTCATGTAGTAGTCGTAATCGACGAGCGAATCCCGCACTGTCTTGCCGACTTCGGCGAGTTCGTTCGGTTCCAGCTTCAGATCGGTGTTCTTGTCGAAATCCATCACCACCGACGAGGTGAAGACCTCGTCGAAGCGCCAGACGTTGCGAAACTCCGCGATACTTCCGTCGTCGCCGGCGACCACCTCGAGGCGGGCCTCCACGAAAATATGCGGATGCGCGAAAGCCGCGGCGGGCGCGAGCGCGAAAAGCCCGGCCATCAGGAAAGTCGTTGTCTTCATGTATCCGCTTACCGCGCTGCCCAAATCGGTTGCCGTGATCATGCCAGAAAATGGGACGGAATTGGGACCGGACTCAAGGCGACAAACTGAATCAGGGGTGCTTCTTGAACCAGTTATGGAGGTAATCGACAAAGATCCGCACCTTTGCGGGCAGATAGCGCCGGTGCGGATAGACGGCATAGATGCCGCGATCGGTCGGGAGATAGTCGTTGAACAGCGTCACGAGTTCACCGCCCTCGATTGGCTTGCGTGCTATGAAATCGGGGATCAGCGCGATGCCGATCCCCGCCAGCGCCGCCCGCAACGTTGCGTGCGGGCTGTTGACTTCCATGGGGCCGGAAACGTTGACCGAGAAGAATGTACTGTCCGGATTGTAAAATCGGATGCTGCCCTGGCTGCGCGAATTGGTGTCGATGATGAAGGGCACGTCGGCAATATCGGATGGATGGGCGATGTTCGGGTGGCGCTCCAAAAATTCCGGCGTTGCGCAGATATGGACGCGGAAATCGGAGATCTTGCGGGCGATCATTCCGGAATCCTCGAGCTTGGTGACGCGGATCGCCACGTCGAAGCCCTCCTCGATCAGATCGACGAACCGGTCGTCGGCGGCGATCTCCAGTGCGAGGTCGGGATTTTCCCTGGCGAAGTCGATCAGCGACTGGCCGACCTCTGCATCGACGAAGGTGCGCGGGACCGAGATTTTCAGTCGCCCCTTGAGCTGCGCGTTGTTCTCGCGCACCAGGTCGGCAAGGTTGTCGATCTCCTTCAGGATGTCTGAAGCAGTGCGATAATAGGTGTGCCCGGCTTCCGTCATCGAGAACTGGCGCGTGGTGCGGTTGAGCAGCAGGGCACCCAATTCGTCTTCCAGCTCGCGCACATACTTGGACAGTAGCGCCTTGGAGCGGCCGGTGCGTCGGGCCGCCGCCGAAAAGCCTTCCGCCTCAACAACATCGATGAAGGCGCGTATGCGGGTCAGGGTGTCCATGGCTTTCCTCCACTGTTGAGGAATATTGAACAAATCTGGCCTGCTTGTTCAATTTATTTTTTGGCCACGAAGAAAAAAATTCTTGATTATGACCGCGAATATTCTTATCTCGTTTTCAGCCCAAAGTCGCACGTGCCCATGGGTGTCCGCCGTCCCTCTAATTGGTGAGGAAACGGTAAGGTACCTGGAACTAACCCCTCCAGTCGCTATCTCGGCCTTCTGAGAAATGCGAGGACGCCTGAAGCAACGACGGTGCGGGCCTTTTTGTTCTCTCCCTGCTTTCCATCAGCGGGGGTTACTGAAGAGGCACACCTTCATTGCCGGAAGTGCGGTAGGGAATTCCCTCCAATCCATGGCAGACAAAGCCGGATTGATGTCGCTCACGCGGCGTTGATCCATCATTCGCGCCATCAAGCGCTTGCTAAGGTTCCGGGGTCTCCACCGGCTGGTTCCTATGCGAGTGATTGATTGCCCTTTGTCCTCCGGTTTTTGCCGGAGCTCTGGAATTGGAAGAGGGAATCGATATGACCACCCAGCGCATCCGCGACTTTCTCGCAACCCGACGTCCCGATGGTCCCTGCCTCGTGGTTGACCTCGACGTCGTGCGCGACAACTTCTCCGCCTTCCGTCATGCAATGCCGGACAGCGCCATCTACTATGCCGTCAAGGCAAACCCGGCTCCTGAGGTCCTCAAGCTGCTCGCCGACATGGGCTCCAACTTCGATTGCGCGGGTGTCGCTGAAATCGAAATGGCGCTGAATGCCGGTGCGACCGCTGCCCGTATCTCCTACGGCAACACGATCAAGAAGGAACGCGACGTTGCCCGCGCGCATGCGCTCGGCGTCAGCCTCTTTGCGGTCGACAGCCACGAGGAAGTCGAGAAGATCTCGCGTGCCGCTCCCGGCGCCCGCGTGTTCTGCCGCGTCCTGACCGATGGCGAAGGCGCCGAATGGCCCCTGTCGCGCAAGTTCGGTTGCGTGCCGCAGATGGCTGTCGACGTTCTCGTTTACGCGCATCAGCTCGGCCTCGAGTCCTATGGAGTTTCGTTCCACGTCGGTTCGCAGATGACCAAGGTCGATGCCTGGGATTCGGCTCTTGCCGATGCCAAGCGCGTCTTCGTTCAGCTGGCCAAGCAGGGCATTCACCTGCAGATGGTCAACATGGGCGGCGGCTTCCCGACCAAGTACCTGCGCGACGTTCCGTCGGCGGAAGCTTACGGTCGTTCGATCTACCAGAGCCTTCGCGATCATTTCGGCAACCAGATTCCGAAGACGATCATCGAGCCGGGCCGCGGCATGGTCGGCAATGCCGGTGTCATCAAGACGGAAGTCGTGCTGATCTCGAAGAAGTCGGACAATGACGATGCCCGCTGGGTGTTCCTGGACATCGGCAAGTTCGGCGGTCTCGCCGAGACGATGGACGAAGCCATTCGCTACCCGATCCGCACCGAGCGCGACGGCGACGAAATGGAGCCTTGCGTGATTGCCGGCCCGACCTGCGATTCGGCCGACGTGCTCTACGAGAAGAATCTCTACCCGCTGCCGATCACCCTTTCGATCGGCGACGAGATCCTGATCGAAGGCACCGGCGCCTACACGACCACCTACTCGGCGGTCGCCTTCAACGGCTTCGATCCGCTGAAGGCCTACGTTATCTAAGAGAGCTCGCCCCGTAGCCAGCCGGGGCGGCACCTTCACAATTCATATCAATCGCCGCTCATAACGGTTTTGGGTACGGGAGGCCAAGATGGCCGCTGTTCTTGATTCTGTCCGCGCATATTTTGCGCCGTCTGTTTTCACCATCGACGCCGAGAACCCCGGCGATGTCGTGGCACGCGAGAATTTGCTCGACCGTGCCATGGGTCCGAACCGCCGCAAGAAGTCGTCGGAAAAGATCCGGCGCGGTCGCGTTCCGGCCCAAGGCCTGGCGCTGGTCGCGCGCGATCGCGACGGCCATGTCATCGGCACCGTGCGTCTCTGGAACGTCGAGGCTGGCGTCAATGCGGACGCGACGGCGATCAATGCGCTGTTGCTCGGTCCGCTGGCGGTCGATTCCAGTTTCGAGGGCAAGGGCGTTGGCTCGGCGCTGATGCGCGCCGCCGTTCTGGAAGCGAAGAACCGGGGCCACGGCGCGATCTTGCTTGTCGGCGATGCCTCTTACTACGAACGCTTCGGTTTTTTTGCGCAGAAGGCTCAACATCTCGTCATGCCGGGTCCCTTCGAACGTTCGCGCTTTCTGGCGCTGGAACTGGTCGAGGGCTGGCTTGACGGCGCTGCCGGCATGATCGTCCCCTCGGGACGGGCGCTGGCCAGCGTGCCGGTCCGCAAGGCAGCGTGATGGGAAAAGCCTCTCCCCGCAGGGGGGAGGCTTTTTTGCATTTCCATCTTGGGAAAATCAGATCCAATGGGCGCCGGGAGAGCCGGCGGACAAAAGTCCCTCAGGTTTTACCGGTGCCTATCCCCTAGGTACCCGGTTATTTGACGACGCTTGCGTCGATCAGGTGTGTCTCAGCAGTCTGGACGACATTTTCGGGTATAGCGGCGATGAAAAACATCGTGAAAGCATAGACCGCGAAGATAGTCGCTGCGGCAGTGGCCTTTAGAATCATTCATGCACTCCTATTCTCAGGCCTTCAATGTGGGCTCAAAAACTGGCTTTCCCAAGAGTTTTCTGAACGCCAGATGAACAAAAAACTGTGAGACCAAATATTAATGATATTTTAGCAACACCTGAGATGTTGGCGTGTGAGGATGATTTTCATGGTTTGTTCGTATCAAATTGCAACAAATTCAATCATTTGGCTGAAAATTTCAGCAGAAATTTTCCTCGCTGGCGCTTTGCTTGTTATGGTTGGCTCGTCATCGAGCAGGGAGCCGGGTTCATGAACCGGTACGCCTTCGGTTCATATTTCGGCGCTCGATGGCGGTCGTGGAAGGTCAACCAGACGCCGTCAGGGCGGATGATTGTCCCGCGAAACCAGATCGGGAGACGCTCCTGCCGATCTGGGCAAGCTGGAAAGCCTGAGGCGATCGGGCAGGCGGAACCGCCTGACATCTACCATCCCGGCATGCAGCCACCTGCCCGCTCCCACCTTGCGGAGACCGTCGCGGAGACTCCTCCAGCGCGGTATCTGGTGCTGTTCAGCGAAATGAATGCAGCTTCCCTATCGCTCAGGCAGAGCTCAAACGGCAGGTGCTTGGACCGGTGATTCCAGTCGACGCCGGCTTGCGTGCGTTGGCGCCCTGTAGCACAATGTATCAGCAACCTATAATTGATGGGTGTTCCAATGGCGCGTGCGATCGCAATTCTCGTTTCGGCTGCGTTTCTTTGCGTGGCTTTCGACATCCCGTCAGCAGGCGCGGCGACGAAGGTGGTCACCGCGCCGCCGAGCTTGTCGACGCTGGCTCCCGGCGAATCGGTTTTCTATAACGACAAGAAGTGCCCCGCCGGCATGATTGCGAAGTTCACCAAGGCACAAAGAAGAAGCCAAATGAAGCGCGAGTGCGTGCGACAATGACTGGTGGAAATGGCTTCCGCCCGGGCTTTTGATAGGCACCTAAAATTTTAGTCACTGCCCAAATCAAATTGCAAACGACCTGGTGTATGACCCGAATCATCTATCTTGAGGGGCGTGATGATTCTGGATCTGCGGACGATTTACGTCGTTTCTGCTATGACATGCCTGGTCCTCGGCAGCGTTCACCTGGCGGCCCATCATACTGGGCGTTTCGGACGCTGGCCGGCCTGGTGGGGTGCGAGCAATCTCCTAGTCGGTATCGGTTCGTTTTGCGTCGCCTTGCGAGAGGTGGCTCCTTCCTTCATCTCGGTGGATGCCGGTAACGTCATGACGATCGTGGGCTATGTGCTGATGGTCTTTGCCGTCCGGGTCTTTGCGGACCGCCCGGTCGAAAAGCGCTATTGCGCGCTTGTCGTTGCTTGTATCAGCTTACCCGTTTTGATGTTCACGATCGATCCGAGCGCCGTGTCGGAACGGCTTCTCTATGTTTCCATCGTTTGCTGTGTCTGTGACCTCGCCGTCCTGCGAGAGGGCGTGGGCATTTTTCGGCGCGAGAAACTGTTCTCAGCCGGCCTTCTCGCATGGCTCTACGTACCAACGGCGGCGATCTTTTTCGTTCGCGGTCTTCTTGCGGCCACGGGCGAAATCGGTGGACCCAATCCGTTCGGAAGTAGCATGGCGCATGGCTGGATGGCCGCTACTGCCGTGGTCTTCATGGCGCTGCGTAGCATGGTGATCGTGCTAATGGCGGCGGAGCGCAGTAGAAACCAGCTAATTGGCCTGGCGCACTACGATTCGCTGACCGGCGCACTGAACCGCGGCGGCCTGGCGCAGCGTCTGTCGGAGAGGAAGACGCAATCGCTGGCATTGCTGGCCATCGACATCGACCATTTCAAACAGCTGAACGACCTTCATGGCCATGTGGTCGGCGACCAGATGCTCAAACTCCTTGTCCAGGTGGCGGAGAGTGCGCTGCGCCCCGGCGATCTGCTCGCCCGCCTCGGGGGCGACGAATTCCTGGCGGTCCTGAAAGATGTAGCAGACGATGGTGCCGTGGGCGCCGCGGAACGCATACGTTTGGCTTTTGCGTCGGCCGCATCGCAAGTGCCTGGGTTGACGATCATTCCCACGCTTAGCATCGGCGTCGCTATCTCTACACCCGACGACGGCGGTTTCGAGCGGCTTCTGCAGAAAGCCGATGAGGCCCTCTATTATTCCAAACGCCAGGGCAGGAACCGTGTCGAAGCGTGGTCAGGGCGCGAGCAAGCGGCGTAAGGCCGCCCAAGCGTCGGGCGATGTCGTTACATCTACGGCAGCCGGCGCCAGTGATAGAGAACATCTGGCTCCCGCTCCTCGTTGCGGGCACCGTCCGTCTCTTTCTGGGCGACAAAGCCGTGGCGCTCGTAGAAGCGTCGCGCGGTGGCGTTCCTTTGAAACGTCCAGAGCGTTATCTCGTCCATATCTTCCTGAGCCCGCTGAAGGAGCAGCGTGCCAATGCCCTTCGCCTGAAAGTCGGGGAGGACATAGAGCTGTTCGATTTCGTTTTCGCCATAGGCGATAACACCGACGAGCCGGTGGTCCAAGATAGCGCCGAGTATGGTGCGGCGGGGCAGGAGCTGCGTGCGCCAGTAGTCCTTGTCTTCTTCCGGAGTGTGAACGTCCGACAGCCAAGGGAGCCGCGCCCAAAGAGCGAGACGTCGCAGCATTGCGGCGTCTCGCATATGTTCCATCTCAAGCCTTATGATGTCGGGCTGCCGCATCCCGCCGTCCGTTGTGGCTAAGCCGCGATGTCGACGACCCCGCAATCGCCCGCTTCGGAGGCGAAGGCGAGCAGCTTGCCGTTCTTGCTCCAGCTCATCGACGTGATCGCGCCCTTGCCGGGACGGCGGAGCAGGGCCTCCTTTTTGTCCGCGATCCGGACCGCAAGGATCATGCCGTCGATGAAGCCGATGGCGAGGATGTCCTCGGCCGGATGGAATTTCACGGCGGTTGCCATGATGTTGGCGCGGGTGCCGAGTTCGAGCGGGGCTTTGCCCATCGGGCCATCCTTCCCCTGGAACGGCCAGACGATCGCCGCCGGCGCGCCAGACGAGGCGAGCCACTTGCCCTTGGCGGACCAGGAGAGCGACTTCACCTTGGAGGGGTAGCCGGTCATGCGCATGTGGCGGGCGTCGGCACCGGCCTTGGCGTCGAGCTTCCAGCCGTGCAGGGCGTTTTCCTGCATCGTCGTCACCAGGAAGTTGCCATCCGGCGAGAACGTGACGCCGGTATGTGCGCCTTTCCATTCGAGGTCGACCGGCTTTGCATCCGTTCCGACCCAGTGCATCGACACGCCGTTGTAACGGGCGGCGGCGATCCGCATGCCCTTCGGCGCGAAGGCGAGACCTTCGACGGTGCGTTCTTCCGCAAATTCCTTTGTCGTGCCGTCGGCGAGACGGACGATGGAGCTCTTGCCATACGAGTAGGCGACCGCGCCCTGCGGGCCTGCGGCAAGTTGGGAAATCCATTTGCGCGGGGCGTTGGCAAGCTCGGTCACGCCACCATCAGCCGAGACACGCAGCACCTTGCCGTCTTCTCCGCCTGAAATCAGGCTTTCGCTATAGGGATCTCGAATGCAGGCGATCATGCCCCGATGGGCTTCCGTGACCTTCTCGGTGCCGTCCAGCCGGTGAAAGCTGCCGGTGGCATTGGCGAAGAAGGGGACATCACCTAAAAATTCGACGGCCAGGATATGGCCGTCGAGATCGAACGGGGCAACTGTCGGCATCAGGCGGCGGCCTCGCATGCCTTGAAGGATGCCTCAAGCTTTTCTCGGTCGAGTTCGCGACCAATGAAGACGAGGCGCGTATCGTGCTTCTCGCCCTCTTTCCATGGACGCTGGTGATCGCCTTCGACGATCATATGCACGCCCTGAACGACATAGCGCTCGGGATCGTCCTTGAACGCGATGATGCCCTTGAGGCGTAGGATGTTCGGGCCCTGCGTCTGGGTGATCTTCTGGATCCAGGGGAAGAAACGTTCCGGATTCATCTCGCCGCCGCGCAGCGATACTGACTGTACCGTCACGTCATGGATCGGCGACACGGCGCCGTGGTGATGGTGGTCATGCTCATGGTCGTGATGATCATGGTCATGATCGTGACCATGTGCGTGGTGATGGTGGTCGTGATCGCAATCTGGACCGCAGATATGGTCGTCATGGTCATGATCGAGGAAATGCGGGTCGTTCTCCAGCGCGCGCTCCAGATTGAAGGCGCCCTGATCGAGCACCCGGGCAAGATCGACGCCGGAGCGACTGGTCTTGTAGACGCGGGCCGATGGGTTGATGGCACGGACGATATCCTCGATCTGCGCCAACTCTTCAGGCGTGACGAGGTCGGTCTTGTTGATGAGCACGACGTCGGCGAAGGCGATCTGGTCTTCCGCCTCGCGGCTGTCCTTCAGGCGCAGCGGCAGGTGCTTTGCGTCGACGAGGGCGACAACGGCGTCCAGCTCTGTCTTGGCGCGCACGTCGTCATCCATGAAGAAGGTCTGGGCGACCGGCACAGGATCGGCAAGGCCGGTCGTTTCGACAATGATGCCGTCGAAACGGCCCGGGCGCCGCATCAGGCCTTCGACGACGCGGATCAGGTCACCGCGCACGGTGCAGCAGACGCAGCCGTTGTTCATCTCGTAGATCTCTTCGTCGGACTCGACGATCAGGTCGTTGTCGATGCCGATCTCGCCGAATTCATTGACGATGACCGCATATTTCTTGCCGTGGTTTTCCGACAGGATGCGGTTGAGCAACGTCGTCTTGCCGGCACCGAGGTAGCCGGTGAGGACGGTAACGGGGATAGGCTTCTGCTGCGTGGCGATTGCGTCGGTCATGAGAACCTCGAAGGATGGGGGCTTGTCCAGGGGAACCCGGGCAAAAATTCGTCGGTCACATATAAGGAGTTGAGCGCGGCAGTTCAAAGGGTTTTGTATGTTATAAGATCACATTGCGCCTGGTTCGCTCCGGCCGAGCTCGGATGCATCAAATGCATCCACATCCTGCAGCAATTCCACGAGCCCCTTCACGGAGTGGGCGATTAACGCTTCGCCTTTTGCCGCTGTGGCTGCTGCTGCATTGCCTGCGACACCCTGGGGGTTGAGGTCGGACATCTTCCATCCGAACGCATGCGGGCCGTAGGCACGCAAGTGCGTGAAGCGGGCGGCAAACTCGGATTGCCGTGACGGAAAATTCGCGGCCTTATCCATGTCCACCTTGTCGGCATGCAGGGCCAGCATCACCGACGTCTCGATATCGCCGCCGTGGATGTCGATTGCCTTGGCCTCTGGCGAGATGATGCCCGGCGGCAGGCCAAATCGGGTCCAACTGGTGGCAACGACCAGCATGTCGAACCGGACGCGGGCTTCGGTTGCAACGATGGTCATCAGCGGAGAGTTGCCGCCGTGCGCGTTGAGCAACACGAGCTTGCGAATGCCCTGCGCGGATAGCCTCTGGGCAATAGCCAACCAGCGATCGGCGGCCTCGTGGAAGCCCAGCGTTCGCGTGCCTGCCACGTCCATATGCTCGATGGAATAACCGGTCGTTTCCGCCGATAGAAACGTCACAGGCAGTCCGGCCGGCAGCGCGGATTTAAGCCGGGCAACGATGCCTTCGGCTATCAGGGTGTCGGTGTCGAAGGGCAGGTGCGGACCGTGCTGTTCGTGGGCGCCGAGCGGCAGGACGGCGATCCACCGGTTGCGGTCGGCGGGTACGAGGCTCGGGTCGTTGTCTTCGAAGTCTGGTGAAGGCACAATCATCCGGCTAATGCCCCTTGTTTATGACGAGATCATGCGCAATGTCATAACGTAGCGCTCTCAAAGCTTAAAGATCAAAGGGATGGCGATGGGAAAGAAGAGCAAGGACGGGAAGAAGCAGAAATCCAAGAAGAAGGACCACACCGAATACACGGTTGTCGATCTTTCGCCGGCTTTGATCCAGGCTGCCCGGTCCATGCGCACCGTGCTGTCGCGCAACCTTCTCGAGAGCGGCCTCTATGCCGGTCAGGACGGGGTGATCCTTCTGCTCGCCGAAAGTGACGGCATGACCGCCGGCGGTCTCGCCCAGAAACTCGGCGTCAAGGCGCCGACAATGACCCGCACCATCGGACGGATGGAGGCGCAGGGCTTCCTCGAGCGCAAGGCGGATGCCGACGATGCGCGGCTGACCAAGGTCTATCTCACCGAATTGGGGCGTGGCAGCGTCCAGGCGATCGAGATGGCCGCTTCAGCCTGCGACCGGCTGGCAACGCAGGAGTTTTCAGAAAAGGAAATCCGCAATCTCGTCCGCCTGCTGAAGGCGATGGACGGCAACCTTCAGGCAGAGGCCATTCAACTCGAAGAACCCGACGAAATCTGACGGATTTGTGAAATTACGAATTGCCTCCCTGCGTTTAATCTTTTAATTAAACATTTTAATGCGTCTGGTTTTTCCATGGCCGGGTGAAGACTGCGCGTTGCCTGGGGAGGACACGTGGCTCAGAAGATCAAGCTTTCTACCATTGCCGAAACACTCGGTATTTCCACAGCAACCGTATCCCTGGCCTTACGCGACAGCCCGCTCGTTGCCGGTGCTACGCGTGACAAGATCAAGGAGCAGGCGCGCGCCCTCGGTTATATCTATAATCGCCGCGCCGCCAGCCTTCGGACCTCCCGATCAGGCATTATCGGCGTCGTCGTGCACGACATCATGAACCCGTTCTACGGGGAAATCCTCAAGGCCATCGAGAGCGAGCTCGACCGCAGCCGACACACCTTCATTCTGTCCAATCACTACGACTCCGTCGAAAAGCAGCGGACGTTCATCGAGACGCTGCTGCAGCTCGGCGGCGACGGCGTTATCATGTCGCCGGCAATCGGCACGCCTCCCGAGGACATGCAGCTTGCCGAGGATAACGGCATGCCGGCGATCCTGGTCGCGCGCTCGCTGGAGGGCTCGGACTTGCCGACCTTTCGTGGCGACGACAGCTACGGCATCTCGCTTGCGACCAATCACCTGATCGGGCTCGGCCATCGTTCCATTGCGATGATCGGCGGGACCGATCAGACCTCGACCGGTCGCGATCGTTACCAGGGTTACGTAAACGCACTGCGCAAGGCAGAGATCGAAGTCGATCCGGGGCTGCGCCTTCCCGGCCCGCGCTCGATGCAGGGCGGCTTCGAGGCCGCGGTGCATTTCCTGTCATTGCCGCAGAAACCCACGGCGGCAGTGTGCTGGAACGATCTGGTGGCGATCGGCCTGATGAATGGCATCGCCCGCGCCGGCCTGGTGCCGGGCACCGATATTTCCGTCACCGGCTACGATGACCTCGAGGAAGCCTCGATCTCGATGCCGGCGCTGACAACCGTCTGGAACGGTCAGGCCGAGGTCGGGCGGCTTGCTGCCCGCGCCCTGCTCGACCGCCTGGCCGGCAGTCACGAGCCCGACGGTATCCATCTCATCAAGCCCGAGATGCGCATCCGCCAATCCACCAGCCCCTATAGGGCACGCCTGTAGATCACAGAGGAAATGCCCATGTCCCGCATCGCTATTCTCGTCCCGGGGAAGATACACGAGCGCGTTCTCGCGCGCCTGAAGGAAACCTTCGATGTCATCCAGGCCGACGTCTCGACGCTCGATGCCGAGACCGCCGGGCGTATTCGCGGTGTAGCGGTTTCCGGTGGGTTTGGCGCGGCGGCGATCGACGCGTTGCCGAACGTCGAGGTGATTTCGAGCTTCGGGGTAGGCTATGACGGAGTCGATGCCAAGCATGCGGCGTCCACCGGGATCGTCGTCACCAACACGCCCGACGTGCTCAACGACGAAGTCGCGGACACCGCGATCGGTTTGCTTCTCAACGCGATCCGAGAGCTTCCGCGCGCAGAAAACTGGCTGCGTGCCGGTAACTGGAAGCCGGGGCAGAATTATCCGCTGTCGCGGTTTTCGCTCAAGGGGCGGCACGTCGGCATCTATGGCCTTGGCCGCATCGGCCAGGAGATCGCCCTGCGGCTGGAACCCTTTAAGGTGAAGGTCAGTTATCACACCCGGTCGCGCAACGCCGATGTGTCTTACGACTACTACCCAACACTCAAGGATCTCGCCGAAGCCGTCGATACGCTGATCGCCATCGTTCCGAAGACGCCGCAGACCCACAAGACGATCAATGCCGATATTCTCGCGGCACTGGGTCCTGAGGGCGTCTTCATCAACGTCGGGCGCGGATGGTCGGTGGATCAGGATGCGCTTGTCGCGGCGTTGGCCTCCGGCGTCCTCGGCGCCGCGGGCCTCGATGTTTTCTACGACGAGCCGAACATCCCGCCAGCGCTTTTGGCGCTGCCGAATGCAGTCCTCTTGCCGCACATCGCCTCGGGCTCGGTGCCGACACGCAATGCGATGGCGGACCTCGTCGTGGATAACCTCACAGAATGGTTTGCAAAGGGAAGGGCATTGACGCCAGTTCCGGAAACGCCGGTCAAGACGTAGAGCGGAGGGATGCGTGAACAGCGATGATGGCAGGCATTCCAGAACCGCGTTCACCATCAGGCCGTATTCTCCAGCGGACTCCGAGGCTACCGTCGAGATCTTCCTGAGGGCGATCCGGGAAGTTGCATCGAAGGACTACAGTCCGGCGCAGGTGGATGCATGGGCGACGGTCGAGGACCATCGTGCCTGGGCCGCACGGCGATCGAGCAGGCCGACCTGGATCGTCGAGAACAAGACCGGGCCGGTGGGCTTCGCTGATCTGGAGCCCAAGGGGAACCTGGACATGATGTTCGTGTGTCCTGACCATCAAGGCGTCGGCGCCGCCACTTTGCTTCTGGCCAAGGTGGAGGCAGCAGCAAAGGAGAAAGGTCTCTCGCGCCTGTCGACCGACGCGAGCCTGACCGCCCGGCTGTTCTTTGAGGGACGGGGCTTTGTCGTCCTGGCGCGCCAGATCGTTGAAAAGCGCGGGCAGGTATTGCAGAACTTTCGTATGGAGAAATTTCTGCGTTAGATTGCTGCTGGTAGGCAGATGGGTTCTCGGGCCGGGGGCGAGGGATCATGAATGAAACGCAGCGGAAGCTGACGACCATCTTCTCGGCCGATGTTCAGGACTATACCCGCCTGATGGGAGCCGACGAGGAGGGCACGCTTGCGACGCTGAAGCGCTATCGCGATGCGATGTCGCGGCTGATCGCTTCGCATGGCGGACGGGTGATCAACACATGGGGCGATGGATTGATCGCCGAGTTCCCGAGCGTTGTCGAGGCGGTGCGTACGGCGGTGGACGTCCAGAACGAGCTTGCCGGCCTCAATGCCACGCGACCCACGGATGGGCGCATGCTGTTCCGGATCGGGATCAATCTCGGGGATGTGATCGTCGATGGCGACGACATTTATGGCGACGGCGTCAATATTGCGGCGCGGCTGCAGGCGTCGGCGCCTGCCGGAGGGGTCGTCATATCGAACACTGTCTACGATCAAGTGCGCAACAAGGTAGCCGTGAGCTTCGATTTCCTCGGACCTCTGACGGTAAAGAATGTCACAGACGCGGTGCCGAGCTATGCCGTGCGCATCGGCGAGAACATTGACGGTTTGCCGCCGCCGCCGACCGAGGTGCCGCGTGCCGCCGCTGCGGTGGCAGGCGTCGCGCAGCAACCTGCCCGGGGCAGGCGCAGGAAACTTGGTCTCCTAGCCGTGGTTACGCTTACCCTTGTCGCTATCAACGCCCTGTCCTGGGAAGGGGAGTTCTGGGCAGCGTGGCCGCTGCTCGTGCTTGCGGTTCTCTCGGGGATCGGCTGGGCTCGAAGCCAGGCGCGCATCGACAAACGCATTGCCTCGCTCGCCGTCGTCGCACTGGGATTCGTCGGCATCAACCTTCTGTCATGGCACGGGATCTTCTGGGCGATCTGGCCGGTTCTCGCCATTGCCGTTGTGGCCGGCATTCGATGGGCAATGCGCAGCTAGCCTCAGGACCTATTGTCCGGGATTGAAGGCTTTCGCACCGGGGGAACCGGTCTTGCGGTCGATGCGGTAATTGCCGGAACGCCGACGACGCTATCGGTAACCGACAGCGTCGCAATGCGGTGGGCCTATTTCGCGCCCGCAGCGGATTCGATGACCGCAGCCACCTCTTCGGCGTGCGACGCCAGCGAGGCATGACTGCCATCGACGGTCGTGACCTTGGCTTTCATCCGTTCGGCAAAGAAGGCCTGAGCGTGCGGATCAAGGAGTTGGTCCTGTGCACTAAGGACGTACCAGCTCGGCTTGACATGCCATGCGGCGATCTTGGTGACCTCATCGAAGGCGGTGTGATTGAGCGGCATCTGATGGGCTGCGAGATACTCCCCGACATCCTCGGGCAGGTCGGGCGCCACCGCCGCCGGGAAGACTGCCGGGTCGATGGTCAGATAGCCCTTGGCGTCGGCCCGGATCGCCTTGACGCCCGCGGTCGCCGGTCCGCTTGCCGCCAGGGCCGAAACCGTTTCACCCTTGTCAGGCGCGAAGGCCGAGACATAGACCAGCGACGAGACCTTGGCATTGACGCCGGCTTCGCCGATCACCACGCCACCCCAGGAATGACCAACCAGAACGGTCGGCCCATCCTGCGCATCCAGTACAGCATTCGTGGCGGCCACATCGTCGGCAAGCGAGGTCAGCGGATTCTTGACGGCGGTCACGTTATAGCCCTTGGCCGTGAGAATATCGGCGACGCCGTTCCAGCTGGTCTCGTCGACGAAGGCGCCGTGAACCAGCACGATGTTCTTGACGACGCCGGCGGGAAGCGTCGGCTGGGCGGAAGCTGGCGCAGCACCGAAAACGGCGGTGGACAGCATGAGGGCGGAGAAAAAGAGGTTTTTCATCTGAGGCTCCATGGGGTTGTATTGGCAGCGGGTTGATTTCGGCTTGGATAATCTGCAATATTCCGGCCAAGCAGCCGTTCTGACAGAGCCATCCGACAATCGTTCATAAGCATCTGTATGTTCAGCATTTTATTCGCTGAACACACCCTAGAGATAGGATTTTCAGCGATGGCCCGCCATGATCCGAACCCCGCAAGTCATGCTCCATCGTCCGGAAATGTGGCGATGCTTGCGGCTCGAGTCGATCTCTTGTCGCAGATGCTGACGCTGATCAGGCTTGAGGGCGAGCTGGTGTTCTCGGCGGAGCTGACCTGCCCTTGGGCGTTGCGCTTCGAGCCCGGATCGGCCTATTTTTTTGTCGTTCTCGAGGGCGAGCTGACCGTTCTGGCCGCTGACGGGCCACCGGTCCGCGCCGTGACCGGTGATCTGGTCATGCTGCCGCGCGGCGTCGGGCATCTCCTGAACGACGGCGGCGGTTCAGCCGCGGCGGCGGTGAGCGAACTGATGAAGGAGCAATTTACGGCCGAGCGCCTGAGCGTGCGGCACGGCGGCGATGGTGTCCGAACCAAACTTATCGCGGGGGCCTTTCATTTCGAGAACGAGTCCATGCCATGGGCCGTCTCATCGCTGCCGGCGGTGATCCACATTCCAAAAGCGGGCGGCCAGACGGCAAGGTGGGTGGAGGGTCTCGCGCATTTCATGATGGTCGAGGCGCAGGAGGTCCATCCCGGGTCGTCGATCATGATCTCGCGGCTCATCGACGTGCTGGTGATCCGCATCTTGCGCACCTGGGTGCAGACGGAAAAAGCGGGTGATACCGGCTGGCTGGGGGCGCTGGCCGATCCGCGCATCAGCCGAGCGCTGAAAGCCATTCACGACGAGCCGTTCCGACGCTGGAGCGTGGTCGAGCTTGCGCATGTGGCGTGCATGTCGCGCTCGAGCTTTGCCGAACGGTTCTCCGCGTTGGTCAAGGAAGCGCCGCTTTCATATCAGAGCCGGTGGCGGCTGACCCTCGCGCTCGGCATGTTGCGCCAGGCCGATTCAAGGGTCAGCGACGTGGCGCGACAGGTCGGCTACTTTTCCGACGCGGCATTCAGCAGGGCCTTCAAAGCACAGTTCGGCATTTCTCCAGTGCATGCCAGGCTGGCCACTCCGCCGGAGCTGCAACCGAGCCACGGTCCATCTGAGAGCTAGGCTTCTGAGGCAAGACGGCGCACTGTCCTTTTCCGGCGCCGGCCAGTGGTCCGCCTGTGCGAAAAGGTAAACGGTACCTGCCGATCAAGGCCGGTGCGCAATCGCCTTGGGTCGGGTATAACAGGCATAGAACGATGATCATCGGGACGGTGTATGTTCGGCTCGGCGCCAACTTATCGCGCAGCCTCCGAAGGAGACCTTCAAATGCGTCATATTCGTACATCTGTACTGGCTGGTGCGCTTGTCGGCCTTGCAATGATCGCAACGGGCTGCACTTCGACCAGCTATAAAGCGGATCCGAATTTTCAACTGAACACGGCTTGCGCCCTCGGATTCAATAACGATCGCCCATGTAGTTATTAAGAAGAACGAGCGGAGCGAGAGAGCACAACGGAGACTGTCTGGCCGATCCGCGATCTGTTGGTGAAGGGCGAACGCGCAAAACGGCAGCTCGATCCGCCGAAAATGATGGTTCCCGGCGTGCGGACGATCGATGCACCGGAAGGTTCGCGCGAAGCCGCGGAGGAACGACGACGATGATGCGCCATTTGCGGATATTCGCTGCGTTGCTGTCTCTGTCGCTCATCAGCGCCGGGCTGACCGACGATGGGCGCTGGTATGCGGGGGATTATTCCTTCTCCGATGAACTTGGCGGTTTCCGCATCCTGTCCGTCAAAGGCTCCGGTACACGGGCCGATCCGATCGAGATCAGTGAGGAACTCGACTTGGCCACCCCAGTCACTTTGGTAATCAGGGCTGCAAGGCCAGAGCAGTCGCAGAGGTTTCCAGGCGGCGCATTCCACGTGCGGGTTATCGCTGTGAACAAGAGCGGATTGGCCTGGATCGGGTTCGAATTCGAGCTGCAGGAGACACGCGGCAAACCGAGCGACTTCGGTGACGGCCTCTCATTCGGTCAGACCAATCCCAATCCGGATTACATTTCGTCCGATCGGTTTTCCCGTTTCGAAAGTCACTTCGAGAGCTTTGACAGACTGGCTTTCGAAAGCGGCCACGCCGATCCGCTCGATCGGACCGCATTCGGTTTTTTCGTCACCGACGTTACGCCGGTCGCCGAGTTCTATCTGGTGCAGGATCCGCTAATCCCTTCTTCGTGAGCGGCGAGACGGTCCGAACCACTATCAAAGCGAGGTGGAGATGCCGCCGTCCACGTAGAGGGTGTGTCCGTTGACGAAAGAGGACGCGTCGCTCGCAAGGAAAACGGCTGCGCCGATGAGTTCGTCCACTTCGCCCCAGCGGGCGGCGGGCGTACGCTGTTCCAGCCAATGCGAAAAATCCGCGTTGTCGACGAGCGCCTGGTTGAGCGGCGTCTTGAAATACCCCGGTGCAATGGCGTTTATCTGCAACCCATGCTTCGCCCAATCGGCACACATGCCGCGTGTCAGGTTCTTCACCGCGCCCTTGGTGGCCGTGTATGGCGCGATGCCGGGGCGGGCGAGCTCGCTCTGCACCGAGGCAATATTGATGATTTTTCCCTTGCCGCGCTTGATCATGTGGCGGGCAACGGCCTGCCCCACGAGAAACACGCTTGTGATGTTGGTTGCCAGAAGTTGCTCCCACTTCGAGACCGGAAAATCCTCCAGCGGTGTGCGGAACTGCATTCCGGCATTGTTGACGAGGATGTCGATCGGCCCGACATCGTCTTCCGTCCGCGCGACGGCCGTTGCAACCGCAGCAGCATCTGTAACATCGAAAGCGGCGGTTGAAACGTCATGGCCGAGGTCGCGCAGGCGCGCACCGGCTTCTTCGAGCCTTTCCGGATCGCGGCCGTTCAGGACAATCGAGGCGCCGTGTTCAGCAAGCCCCTTGGCCATCGCATAGCCGATGCCTTGCGTCGAACCGGTAACCAGTGCACGCCGGCCCTTGAGATCGAAGAGTGAGTTCATGAAATTCCTCCGCGCCTTGCGCGATCGTTGACTAGGCGCGCACCTCAAGGAATTCGATCGGTCCGCCCGGGACACTATCATCGAATACTGCGCAGGAGAGTTTGCCGCCGAACACGCAGGCGCTGTCGATATTGGTGCGGTCGCCGACCGTGACCGGGTTCTTGGGCGAGGGTGTGTGCCCATGACAGAGGTGCTTGCCCCAGTAGGTGCCGGAATGGTCCGGCTCTACGCGCGTCCACATCATATCCCGGGGTTTCTGGTCCTCAAGATAGACACCTTCCCTGACCCCCGCATGCACGAAGATCCGGTAATCGTCTATATGGATGAGCGGAAGATCTCGTGCCCAATGCAGATGTGCTTCAGGTATCTCGGAGCCATAGGACTGCAGGGTCTGGGCTCCGCCGTTTTCGAGCCACCAGGATTCGTCGCATTCGCCGTTGCTTGCCCGAACCATCATGTCTTCGTGGTTGCCTTTGAGCGCCAGCCATCGCCAGCCGGGTGACTTCGAACCGGCGATCAGTCTGGCAACGACGGCCCGGCTATCTGGCCCCCGGTCCACATAGTCGCCAAGAAAGACGACGGTGCCGCCGGATGCGTAGGCGTCAATGCGATCAAGCAGGCGGTTCAGCGGTTCGATACAGCCGTGGATATCGCCGATGGCGAAGGTGTGGCTCATGCTATCGCTCCTTCGCCGGAAACCGAGGCTTTACCCCGCGAACACCTGGGATCGGTGACGCGGCAACCGGGGCCGGCATGCGCATTTCGTCATGACGAAGTGATCCGCGATCGCCCCGAAAAATGCAAGCGCATTGCAGGCCATCGGTCAGGCAAATGCCTGTGTCCGGACCCGCGGCGATCTGCCTGCCGCATAATCGCGGACCGCATCGCCAAAGGCGGCGAAGATCTGGTTGGAAGGCTTGTCTGTCTCCGCCCAATATTCGGGATGCCATTGCACGCCGACAGCGAAAGCGGCGGCGTCGATGACCGAGACCGCCTCGACAGTCCAGTCTTCGGCCACGGCTTCAACTTGCAACCGAGGCGCCGTTTGCGCGATCGCCTGGCGGTGCAGGGAATTCACCTGCACTTCACCGGTGCCGATGATTCCGGCGATGCAGGAGCCCTCCCGGACGAAGACGCTCTGCCGGATCGCGTACATTCCGTCGCGGTCGACGTCGGCGGGCTTGCGGTGGTCCCAGATGCCGGGCTGTTCCTGGATCTCGCTGGCAAGCGTGCCGCCGAGCGCAACGTTCAGTTCCTGAATGCCGCGGCAAATGGCCAGCAGCGGTATCGCACGGTCAATCGCGCGCCGGATCAACGGCAGGCTGGTTGCATCGCGGGCGACGTCGAATGGGCCATCCGCTTCCGTTGCCTGGTTGCCGTACAAGGCGGGGTGCACGTTGCTTGCCGAGCCGGAGACCAGCACGCCGTCGACCCGATCGAGGATCGCGTCGGTATCGTAGCCTTCCTCGAAGGCGGGAACGATAAGGGCCATAACGCCGGCGGCGTTCAGCGCCGCGCGCAGATATTGATGCTGAACGGCGTGCCAGGTAGCGCCATCGAAGGCGCGGATATCGGCGGGGATGGCGACGATCGGCTTTGTCATGTCTGTTCCGAAATCTGTGCGAGCTTCTATTCTGAGAGACCAGAACGAGTTAGAAGTCAACGTTTCGGTGCAATCGTGGGCGGAATTGCGGCGAGGTTCTGTCCGTCGGTCGGGTCCACTTCCCTAAGACGCTGATTTTGATGGAAATGCTCCTGCCACCATATTGGCGTCTTGATGCCAAAGACTAATGGCATGACGCTTGAAACGGGTGCGTCCGCGTGCTTAGCTCCACCTAATCTGCGGGGTAGGGACGAGGGTTTTGCCGCGCAGCGCCATCTATTGGGAGGTTTTTGATGGATCGTCGTTCGTTCATAAAGAAGGCAGGAACTGCAGGTGCAGGTGCGGTTGCGGCAACGGCGTTGGCGGCCCCCGCCATCGCACAGGAAAATCCGAAGATAGCATGGCGCATGACGTCGTCGTTTCCGAAGAGCCTCGATACCATCTATGGCGGTGCGGAGGATATCTCCAAGCATATTGCTGCCGCTACGGACGGAAATTTCACCATCCAGCCCTTTGCCGCCGGCGAAATTATTCCGGGCCTGCAGGCCGCAGACGCGGTGAGCGCCGGTACGGTCGAGGCAGCGCATACCTGTTCCTATTATTTCGTCGGCAAGGATCCGACCTATGCGATCGGCACGGCGATCCCCTTCGGTCTCAACGGCCGCCTGACCAATGCCTGGTTCTACCAGGGCAACGGCAATACGCTGATGAACGAATTCTATGCCACGCAGGGCATCTACGGTCTGCCGGCTGGCAACACCGGCGCTCAGATGGGTGGCTGGTTCCGCAAGGAAATCAACACGCTGGACGACCTCAAGGGCGTCAAGATGCGCATTGCCGGCCTTGCCGGACAGGTTATCAGCAAGGTTGGCGTCATCCCGCAGCAGATCGCCGGTGGCGACATCTATCCGGCGCTGGAAAAGGGTACCATCGATGCGTCGGAATTCGTCGGTCCCTATGACGACCTGAAGCTCGGGCTTCACAAGGTTGCCAAGTACTATTACTATCCGGGCTGGTGGGAAGGTGGCCCAACCGTCCACGCCTTCTTCAATCTGGAGAAGTGGAACAGCCTGCCGAAACACTACCAGGCAGCGCTGAACGATGCCTGCGCCTTTGCCAACACCAACATGCTGGCAAAGTATGACATCAAGAACCCGCCGGCGTTGAAGCAGTTGGTGGCCGAAGGCGCCACGCTGCGTCCCTTCAGCCAGGAGATCATGGAAGCGTGCTTCCAGGCATCTCTGTCGATCTACGGCGAGATCTCGGCGTCCAATCCGTATTTCAAGAAGATCTACGAGGACCAGACGGCGTTCAAGCGCGATGCGTATCTCTGGATGCAGCTGTCGGAATACACCTTCGACACCTTCATGATGATCCAGCAGCGGGCGGGCAAGATCTAAGCGGCTTGGGTGCGGGGCGACCGGCACGTTGTGCCGTGCTGCTCCTCACCCCACCCCTCATTGAGGGCGAGAGCACAACTGAATTCGACGACGAAGCCGGGTGGCCGAGGCGGCCACCCTACGAATGGTGGCGGACATGGATCAGCCGAACAGCCCTGGACCGTGGAACGAGTGCGTGCTTGCGAGGACGGGCGCATCAGGCGGCCTCGAATTCGTCGGGACGACGAGACGAGCGGCCGCATTGCTCGCCAATAAATGGCCGAGCGATGGACCGGCGTTTAGAACTGCAGTGCAAACCTGCAACGACGTCTTGCGGAGTTGGTTACCCACCTATCTGGCTCGAATTTCATTTGAAGAGGCCGTCAGGGAAGCGAGCTTGTCGCCGTGAATCAAGCGGACGATGCACGCAAGTTGCGCGATGAAGCGGCAGACCCTCCAGCGTGCCCGGCCTCGACGAGTGCCTTTCCCGACCGAGAAAAAGTGACGGCAGCAGGACGAAGATACGGCCGGCTCCAGCCACCCAACGGGAAAGCCCCAGACGCCGTCAGCCTTTTGCCGTCACCTTCGGCTTCAGCAGAATGGTCAGAAGCAACCCGGCAATGATGAGTGCCGCACCCTCGAGGTGATAAGTCTGCAGCTGCTCGCCGAGGATCAGATAGGCGAGTACCGCGATAAAGATCGTCTGGACGTACAGCAGCATGCCGGCCCGGCCCGCACCCAGGGCCTCGATGCTGCGATTGAAGAGGTAGTACATAACCGCTCCGCCTGGGATTGCGACATAGGCGAGGGCGATCAACCCACGGCGGTTGAGTGTCGAGCGCTCGTCGGAGAAAAGCTCAAACGGGTAGAAGGGAAGCGCCGTCAGCACCGCCGCACCGAGCAGCAACACCAGGAGCGAAAGGCGGTTC
Source organism: Rhizobium sp. Root1220 (assembly GCF_001426265.1). Lineage (GTDB taxonomy): Bacteria > Pseudomonadota > Alphaproteobacteria > Rhizobiales > Rhizobiaceae > Rhizobium. The sequence continues at coordinate 243,488 of NZ_LMDG01000034.1, read as the reverse complement.
GCGTCGAATTTTGCCCGGCGGAGCAACACCGTATAAAGGCCGAAACAGAACGCTCCGGCGACGATCCACAGTTCACCGGGATTGAGATCGAGACGCATCAGTGCGGTCGGGCTTCCCTTGACGATGATAACTACGATCCCGAGAAAGGCCGCGATCGAACCGATCACCTGCCAGCGTCCCATCGGCTCAGCCAAAATCAAACGGGCGAGGATCATCGTGATAATCGGGATCAAGGCGATGATGATGCCGGCGGTGGTGGCATCGGCATGTTCGAGGCCGACAAAAATCATGCCTTGGCAGATCGCTAGCCCGATACCGCCAATGGCGAGCAGTTCGAGGCCGCGCGTACGCATCAGAGCGATCATGTCGCCGAAATGCCGGTGCACGATCGGCATCAGGATCGCCCAGGCGATCAGGACGCGCCAGAAGCAGAGCGCCCAGGGCGGCATCTCGGCGGAGACCCATTTCGCAGCGATGTAGACACCGGCCGATAGGAGCCAGCACAGAACTCCCACGGAATAGGCGGCCGCAAGCGAATTGCCCGCCGCCTGTTCCGTCCCGACCGTGTCGCGATGGACCGCCAAGACATTGATTGCCATGGCTCAGTTATGCCACAGTTCCTTGGTCATGCACAGCCGCCCGGATTGACCTTGGGAGCCTTCGGACGCAGGTTCGCGAACCGGGGAGGTGGCCGCTCGAAGCGTTGGCTGGAAGCCAGCCGGCGAGCCCACAGGTGTCTCTCGGCGACTTTTCGGCATTTCTATTTGATCTCCGGTGGCTTGCTCAGGTCCGGCGGTGCCGACGCGGGCGGTTGCTCGGGCAACCCGTTCATCGGCGGTAGGGTGAGGCCGGGGATTTGCGGCGAGGCACCGCCCGGCGCGCTCATGGGCGGCAGTGACAAGCCGTTGTTGCCGAAGCCGGGGACTTCGATCTTGATTGAGTTCGGATCGACCTGCGGACCCTTGTCGAGCCAGTAGGTGACCGATTGCGGCCAGAAGATCACGATCGCGACGAGGATCAGCTGCATCCCGACCCAGGGCAGGGCGCCCATGTAGATGTCGGAGGTCTTGACGTCCCGGCTAGCAATCGAACGCAGATAGAACAGTGCGAAGCCGAAGGGCGGGTGCATGAAGCTCGTCTGCATGTTGACGCAGATCAGAACGCCGAACCAGATGAGATCGATGCCGAGTGCGGATGCCACCGGCGCCAGCATCGGAATGACGATGAAGGCGATCTCGAAGAAATCGAGGAAGAAGGCCAGCACGAAGATGAAGATATTGACGAAGATCAGGAAGCCGACCGGGCCGCCGGGAATTCCGGACAGCATGTGCTCGATCCAGCGTGATCCATCCATGCCCTGAAAGACGAGGCTGAAGCAGGTCGAGCCGATCAGGATCATCACCACCATGGAGGTGATGTGCATGGTCGAGCGCATCGCTTGCTGCACAAGCGGCCAGGTCAGGCGACGATTCATCGCGGCAAGTACCATGGCGCCGACGACGCCCAGCGCGCCAGCCTCCGTGGGGGTCGCAAGGCCCATGAAGATCGTGCCGAGCACGAGGAAGATCAGCACGATCGACGGCACCATGCCCGCCAGTACCCGGAACAGAAGCGCCCAGGTGAAGTCGCCGCGCACGTCCTTGGGCAGCGGCGGCACCGAGCTCGGCTTCACGATCGACAGGGTGAGGATGTAGAGCATGAAGATCGCGACCTGCAGGATCGATGGCCCGATCGCGCCGAGGTACATGTCCCCGACCGATTTGCCGAGCTGGTCGGCAAGCACAACGAGCACCAGCGAGGGCGGAATGACCTGGGTGATCGTGCCCGAGGCAGCGATGACGCCGGTTGCCAGCCTCGGGCTGTAGCCGTAGCGCAGCATGATCGGCAATGAGATCACACCCATGGTGATGACAGAGGCAGCGACTGTGCCGGTGATGGCGCCGAGAACGGCACCCACCAGAATGACCGCATAGGCGAGGCCGCCGGGGATGCGACCGAAAAGCTTGCCCATTCCTTCGAGCAGATCCTCCGCAAGGCCGCATCGCTCGAGAATCGCGCCCATGAAGGTGAAGAAGGGAATGGCAAGCAGCAGATCGTTTGAGACGATGCCGAAGAACCGCAGCGGCAGGGCTTGCAGGAAGGCTTCGCTGAAATGGCCGGTGGCAATGCCAATAATCGCAAAGAACAGGCCGACGGCGGCGAGCGAGAAGGCGACCGGGAAGCCGTAGAGCATGAAGATAACCATGCCCACGAACATTGCCGGCGGAATGATACCGAAATCAAACAAAGGGTTTCCTCCGGGGGCGGCTTACTGAAGCGGCTTTTCGTATGTCGAGTCGATCTGGATATGGCCGGTCAGCGCCGCGATCCGCTTGATCAACTCCGAGATGCCTTGCAGGGTGAGAAGACCGAAACCCAGGAGAAGGATGAGCTTGACGGGCCAGCGGATCAGGCCGCCGGCATTGGCCGATACTTCCTGCTGCTGGAATGACAGCAGGAAGAATGGCCAGCAGAGCCACGTCAGGAAGATGCAGGCCGGGATGAGGAAGACGACGAGGCCCACGGTGTCGATCCAGATCTTCGCCCTGTTCGACACGGCCCCGTAAATCAGGTCGACGCGCACGTGTTCGTTCATGCGCAGCGTATGGGCGGCCCCGAGCAAGACGACGAAGGCAAAGAGATACCATTGGATCTCGAGCCAGCCGTTCGAACTGTAGTTGAACGAATATCGGATCAGCGCGTTGGCGGCGCTGATCAGGCAGCAGAACAGCACCATGTATTCGGACAGCTTGCCCATGAATTGGCTGACCGCATCGATCAACCGGCTGACGGTCAGAAATACCGGCATGCCTTTCCCCCGTATTGTCGCGTCTTTGCGGCGCGTTTTGCTTTGCAACCGGTGTAGACTAGGGGTTTTCAAATTGAAAGGATAATGGCTCCGCCTTGGATTATAGTCTTATATGCGGGGGACAGGTGGAGACTCCGAAGGGGGGCCGGATAGCAATGGTGACCATTATTTCGGTAACCACGGATGAGCATTATCGGCATTTCGCGTCGATGGTTCGCGAATATGTGGAGTGGTCCCGCGAGCGTTATTCCGAACTCGGCTGGTTTGTCGACGCTGTGTTCGGGACGCAGTTGCTTGAACAGGAGTTGGCCGCGCTTTCGTCATCATATGGATCGCCGCGCGGGCGTGCGTTTCTTGCCCTGGCGGATGGTGCAGTCGTCGGATGCGGCGCCTTCCGCAGGCAGTCCGATACGATATGCGAGATGAAGCGGCTGTTCGTGCGAAAGGCTGGCCATGGGCGCGGCACCGGAAGACACCTTTGCTCGACATTGATCGATGCCGCGCGCGGCGACGGCTTTCGACTGATGCGCCTCGATACTGCGGCACTTTTCATCGAAGCGATCTCGCTTTACCGATCCGTCGGCTTTGGCAACTGTTCGCCTTACCATCAGTATCCGGCCGATCTCATGCCGCATATCGTCTTCATGGACATGCCGCTGCGACCCTTATGACATGTAAAGATTATCCGATCCGCTGTTCGCGGTTGCCTGCCGGAAACAACCCATGGATGTCGAAAAACGTAGGAAAGGCTTCCTGTCAGGCTGCATAAGCCCTTATAATTCTTCAAATTCATCCCTGGGTTTTAGAAAATTACACCAAATGTATGGTTTGCCTGAAATCAATTTTTAAAGGGTTGGCGTTAAGGTTTCGCCGCACAGGGAAAGTATGGATGAAGCCACATAACCCGACAAGGGTCCCTACCGACGTTTATCTGTCGTTTGTCAGTTCCCTCTTCGGGAATCGCATGACTCTCGTCGCGGGCGTCGTCGTGCATGTGGTTGCCTTCCTTGCCGTCGCGGCAAAGGCCGGTTCTCCGTTCTATGTTTTTCTCTCGATCTGCTTTCTCGCTGTCTTTGCCGGCCGGATGGTCACATTCCGCATGTTCGACAGGGTCGACAAGCGGAACCTGACGCGCGAACGGATCGAACACTGGGAAACGGTCTACGTCATTGGAGCGGCCTCCACGGCCGGGATTCTCGGTATCGGCAGCGGCTATGCCATCTTCATGCTGCAGGACCCGTTTGCCGAACTCGCCTGTATCGCAGTTACCATGGCATCCATGGTTTCCGTCGTCGGCCGCAACTACGGTTCGCAGAAGGCGATAGATCTGCAGACGCTTGCCTGTTGCCTGCCGATGATCATCTGCAGCCTGATGGCGCTGGATCTCTATCGCGCGGTGTTGTCGGCGTTCTTGATTCCCTTCGGCCTCACCACGCGGGCAATGGCGAACGGCGTGCGCGAGTTTCTCTATGAGAATGTCATCGCACACCGGCAGATCTCGCTGATCGCCGACCGCTTCGATACCGCCCTCAACAACATGCCGCACGGGCTGGTGATGGTCGATCCGGACAATCGCATCCAGGTCATCAATCGCAAGGCGTGCGACCTGCTGAAGATAGGGGATCCCGAGCGGCTCAAGGATCGCGATCTCGGCGCCGTGCTGCGCTACGGCGCGCGCTACAGTTTTATGGATTCGACCCAGCCGGAGCTGATCTTGCGCCAGATGACGCACGTGGCCGAAGGGAAACTCTCGCGAACGCTCATTCACTTTCCGGAGGATCTGTCGCTCGAGTTTTCCGCCAGCCGTCGTGCAGATGGCGGTGCGGTGCTGATTTTCGAAGATGTATCGAGCCGCGTGAAGGCCGAGCAGAAGATCCTGCACATGGTCCGTTTCGATTCGCTGACCGGGCTTCCAAACCGCGACTACTTCAGCCATCTCGTTCAGGACTATCTGACCCGTCATCCAAAGAGACGCGGCCCGGTCGGCTTTATGGTCCTCGATATCGACGAGTTCAAGCATGTCAACGACATGCGCGGTCACATCACGGGCGACCGCCTGCTTTGCGCGATTGCCGCGCGAGTGGAAGAGGAGGCAGGCAAGGCCATTGTCGGCCGGTTGATGGGCGACCAGTTCATTCTGTTCTTCCCCCATGCGAAAGACATGACCGCGCTGGATGCCGAAATCCGCCGCGTGCATGAAGCGATACAGGGCAACTACGAAGCAGACGACGTGACGTTCCTCGTTTCGCTGAGCGCGGGTTTTGCGCTTCTGGAGAGCGACGCTTTCGCGATGGAGGAGTGGAGCATCAAGGCCGATCTCGCCCTTTCCGAAAGCAAGTCCAAGGAGCGCGGCGGCATTTCGGGCTTCGAGCGGGAGATGGATGGCCGCTATATCGAACAGCAGAAGCTGAAGGCGGACCTGCGCGAGGCAGTAAGCAGCAAGGGCCTGAGCGTCGCCTACCAGCCCATGTTCAAGGCCGACGGCTCGCGGATCGAATGCGCGGAAGCATTGTCGCGGTGGGTTCATCGCGAGAAGGGCGCCATTCCACCGGATGTCTTCATCAGGCTCGCGGAGGAGATGGGGATCATCTCCGACATCACCCGCTTCATTCTGATGAAGGCCTGCGCGGACTGCATGACCTGGCCCGAGCACATTGCGGTTTCGGTCAATCTCTCCGCCCGCGATCTGCGCGATGCGGACATTCTTGCCGTCGTGTCGGAAGCACTTCAGGCATCCAGGCTCGCGCCCTCCAGGCTGCATCTGGAAATCACCGAAAGCTGCCTGATCGACGAGCCGGCTGCCGTGCGCGCAATCCTTGCGGAACTGCGTGCCCGCGGGATCACGATCGCCATCGACGACTTCGGCACCGGCTTCTCGAGCCTCAGTTACCTCGACACGCTGCCGCTCGATATCGTCAAGATCGATCGTTCGTTCCTGCGCAACATTGTCGAGGACGGACGTCGCCTGAAGCTGTTGCGCGGCACCGTCAACCTTGCGCGCGAGCTCGGTCTGAAGATCGTGACCGAAGGCGTCGAGACGATGGAGCAGTTGGCCCTTCTCAACAAGTACAAGGCGACGGATCTCGTGCAGGGCTATGTCTTCTCACCGGCCGTACCGTCGCAGAACATCGCCATCCTGTCGCAGAGCCTCGCAGGCCGCACTCCGCCCCGCCGTCGACCGAAGGTTGCGTAGTTCCCAAGCCGTCGACTTGCCGTTCAATGGGCCGCGATCGACCCTGCGAAAACTTCCGATCATTAACCTTAACAACTAAAATCCAAGGCAAATTTTCTAATCGTCTTGCCCTCCCGCCGGTTTCATATGATTAATGAATCGTTAACAAGCGGGCCGGGAAACAATGGCGGACAACCCTTTAAAGACGAGTGATTTCAGCACTAAAATTCTCGAAATAATGGATCACGTGGAATACCGTCGGATCGAGAACGGCGAAGACATGGAAGCGGTGGAACGCCTGCGCTACAAGGCCTACAAGGCTCGCGAAGTCCTGCCTGTTGCCGCCAAAAGCATGATTGACGAGGAGGATTTCGACAGTCAGGCCTATGTTTTCGGGCTGTATTATTATGAACAGCTCGTCAGCACGATTCGCATCCACCACGTGACGCCGGATCACCGCGTTTCCCAGTCCGGCGGAATTTTTCCGGTCGAAATGGATGCATTCCTGGATGCCGGCCTCAGCCTGATCGACCCAGCCCGATTTGCGGTCGACCCGGAACTCAGTGGCGAGATGCCGTGGATTCCCTATCTCACGCTGCGTCCGAACATCGTCGCCGCTGCTCATTTTCGCGCGGACCGTGTGATGCAGCACGTACGCCCAGCGCATGCGGCTTTCTACAAGCGAGTCTTTTATGCGGATACGGTCGTCGAAAGCCGAATGACCGAGACCTACGGGTTTGACCTGACGCTGATGGCAACCAATGTCATCGAGGTGGGGCGCAAGCTTCTGACGCGCTATCCGTTCTTCATCTCCAGCGCCAGCGAGCAGCGCATGATGTATTCGCGCAGCGATCCGTCGGATACCCTGCCACCGCTCACCATCATCCCGACCGCGCGGTTCGTGCCCGTGGGGCAGCTTGGAACCGACCTGCCGCTTTGATCTGATTGCCGATTCTGGCACGAGAACGCCGCCGGGCCGCGGCGTTCTCGTGCATTGCGCTTTTGCCAGCGTTTGTGTAAGCCTCCTGAGGGAATTCCCATCGTGGGATCGAGGGAATCACGGCAGTCGAACGGCCGCATATCAAGCCGGCCGGGCATTTATGAGGGAGACGAAAATCATGGCCGAGCACCACACCGGGCCTGCCGAAGTTGGCGCGCAGATGGACTACAAGGAACATGAACATACGTACAACATGTTCCTGGCGGCCGCGAAATACGGCACGCTTTTCCTGGTGGCGCTGCTGTTCGGCATGGCTGCAGGTTTCTTCGCCGGTGCCGGGCTGCTCGGCGGCCTCGTCGTTCTCCTCATTATCTTTATCGCCGGTCTCGTCCTGCTTCGCTGAGCGAACGCGAAAGACGGTTTTCAAAAGCTTTTGAATGAACGCTTGAGCGAGCAGGGAGATCTGCTGCGGTCTTGCTGACCCGGAGGAGGGGGCGGTTGGGCAATATTGTTTTCGTGGCCAAGGAAACCACGGGAAACGAGACGCGCGTTGCCGCGTCCGTTGAAACCGTGAAGAAGATGAGGAGCTTTGGTCTCGACGTTATCGTCGAGACGGATGCCGGCAAGCTTTCCCGCATACCGGACAGCGAATACCAGGCGGTCGGCGCACGGATCGGACCTGTCGATGCCGCTGCATCTGCCGATATCGTGCTGAAGGTGCGGCGTCCGACCGAGGCAGAGATATCAGCCTACAGGAGCGGCGCCGTCGTCATCGCCATCATGGACCCCTATGGGAACGACGAGCCGATCGCCGGCATGGCGAAGGCCGGTCTATCCACCTTCGCGATGGAACTGATGCCGCGCATTACCCGCGCGCAATCGATGGACGTCCTGTCCTCGCAAGCCAACCTCGCCGGTTATCAGGCCGTTATCGAGGCGGCCGTGGTCTACGACCGCGCCATGCCTATGATGATGACAGCCGCCGGCACCGTTCCGGCCGCCAAGGTCTTCGTGATGGGCGCCGGCGTCGCTGGCCTTCAGGCGATTGCCACCGCAAGGCGTCTCGGCGCTGCGGTTTCGGCGACCGACGTTCGTCCCGCCGCCAAGGAACAGGTCGCCTCGCTCGGCGCGAAGTTCATCGCCGTGGAGGACGACGAGTTCAGGGCGGCCGAGACCGCGGGCGGTTATGCGAAGGAAATGTCCGGCGAATATCAAGCCAAGCAGGCGGCACTTGTGGCCGAACATATCGCCAAGCAGGACATCGTGATCACCACGGCCTTGATCCCGGGGCGCCCGGCGCCCAGGCTGGTGTCGCGTGACATGCTGAAGTCGATGAAGCCGGGCGCCGTCGCCGTAGATCTGGCGGTCGAACGCGGCGGCAACATCGAGGGTGTCAAGCCCGGCAAGGTGGCCGATGTCGATGGTGTCCGCGTGATCGGTTTCGCCAATATGGCTGGCCGGATCGCGGCGAGCGCATCTGCGCTTTATGCCAAGAACATAGTCACCTTTTTGGAGACCATGATCGACAAGGAAACGAAGGCGATCATGGTCAACCTCGACGACGAGCTCATCAAGGCGACGATCCTGACCCATGCCGGCGCGGTCGTGCATCCGGCGTTCGGCGGCGCCAGCAAGGGGGACAACTGATGGCCAGTGAAGCAATGGACAAGGCGCTCGACCAGCTGGACCAGGCCGTCAGTGCCGTGGTCGCTGCCGCCGCGAACGCCCCGGAGGCAGCGAGCGTTGCGACAGGCGGCGTGATCGATCCCTTCGTCTTCCAGTTCGCGATCTTCGTGCTGGCGATCTTCGTCGGGTACTACGTCGTCTGGTCGGTCACGCCGGCGCTGCATACGCCGCTGATGGCCGTCACCAACGCGATTTCCTCGGTCATCGTCGTCGGCGCGCTGCTTGCCGTCGGCATCTCCACGAGCGGCCTGGCAACCGGCTTTGGCTTCGTCGCGCTGGTGCTCGTGTCGGTGAACATATTCGGCGGCTTCCTTGTCACCCAGCGCATGCTGGCGATGTACAAAAAGAAGGACAGGTGAGGACCGCATGCACAGTATCGCAGCTCTACTCTATCTTGTTTCCGGTGTGCTCTTCATCCTGGCGCTTCGCGGCCTGTCTCATCCCTCCACCAGCCGCAAGGGCAACCTCTACGGCATGGTCGGCATGGGGATTGCCATCCTCACGACGCTGGTGCTGGCCACGCCATCCCTTTTCGGCTTCGCGCTGATTGTCCTCGGTCTTGCGATCGGGGGAGGTGCGGGCGCCTATATCGCTCGTGTCATCCCGATGACCTCGATGCCGCAGCTGGTGGCAGGCTTCCATTCGCTGGTTGGCCTCGCGGCCGTGCTGGTCGCGGCCTCGGCTCTCTACACGCCGCTTTCCTTTGGCATCGGCAATGTCGGTTCGATCCACGCGGAAGCACGTGTCGAGATGGCGATAGGTGCGGCGATCGGCGCGCTCACCTTCACCGGTTCGATCATCGCCTTCCTCAAGCTCGACGGACGCATGTCCGGCAAGCCGATCATGCTGCCCTTCCGGCACTTCATCAATGCCGCGCTCCTGGTGCTGATCGTCCTGTTTGTGATCGGCCTTGCGGTGACTGAAAGCCACTTCGATTTCTGGGCGATCATCGCCCTGTCGCTGGTGCTTGGCGTGTTGCTGATCGTGCCGATCGGCGGTGCCGACATGCCGGTGGTGGTCTCGATGCTGAACTCCTATTCGGGCTGGGCGGCCGCAGGCATCGGCTTCACGCTCGGCAATCTGGCGCTGATCATCACCGGCGCCCTGGTCGGTTCATCCGGCGCGATCCTGTCCTACATCATGTGCAAGGGCATGAACCGCTCCTTCGTCTCGGTCATCCTCGGCGGCTTCGGCGGCGAGACGGTCTCAGGCGGGGCCGACAATTCGGACAAGACCGTGAAGCTGGGTTCGGCGGAGGATGCCGCCTATCTGATGGCCAATGCGTCGAAGGTCATCATCGTTCCCGGCTACGGCATGGCCGTTGCGCAGGCGCAGCACGCGCTTCGCGAACTGGCCGACAATCTGAAGAAGAACGGCGTCGAAGTGAAATATGCGATCCATCCTGTCGCCGGCCGCATGCCGGGTCACATGAACGTCCTGCTGGCCGAGGCGAACGTCCCCTACGACGAGGTCTTCGAGCTCGAAGACATCAACTCGGAGTTCGCCCAGGCGGACGTCGCATACGTCATCGGCGCCAACGACGTCACCAACCCGGCGGCGCGCGACGACAAGACCTCGCCGATCTACGGCATGCCGATCCTCGACGTCGACAAGGCCAAGACCTGCATCTTCGTGAAGCGATCGCTTGGCTCCGGCTATGCCGGCATCGACAACACGCTGTTTTACAAGGATGGCACGATGATGCTGCTCGGCGATGCCAAGAAGGTAACGGAAGAAATCAACAAGGCGATAAACCACTGACGTATCGGCGATCGCCCGCATCGAGCGGCTCCATGGCGCAAAGAAAAGGCCCGCCTGAGGCGAGCCTTTTCCGTCGGGCGCGAGCTGGTCTCAGATCGCGGCCGGCGCCAGCGTCATTTTCTCGACGCCTACCGCCAGATTGAGGCCCTCCTGGGCCTGCAGGTTCAGAGGCTGCAGCATGAAGGATTTGTTTGTGCCGCCGGCAATGACTTTGGCCCCACCACCCGCGCCAATGCTCGCGTCGGCGCCGATGCCGTAATATTCGCCGGCCAGCGCGTAATCGGGGATATTCGTGCCTGTCTTTGCCAGCACCTGCCAGATCATCACGCTCTTGCCGGTCTCGCCAAGATCAAGCCCAAACTTTTGTATCTTCCCGGCGTAAACCACCTTCGGCCCACCTGCCGCGGAGGTGAAGGTGCAGGACAGATTCTTTTGCGATGTCACGATAAGCCCCTGGCCGCCATCCGACCCGCAGACAAGTCGGCCGAGCGTGATATAGTCTGCCGCTCCGACAGGGCTCGCCAGAGCCGCCGTTGTTGCCGCTGCCGCGGCGATCATCGTTTTCCTGAACATAGTGCTCTCCTTTCGAATACCTTTCGAAACGGACGGTCACTGCGATTGTTCCAGTGCTCTATGCGCGTTCCAGGATCCGACGTGGCGCGGTGAGCACCCAATAGAGCCCGCCGGGTCGGAAATCGACCTGGACGTTTCCGCTGAAGGCCGCTGCGGCATGATACTTGATCACGGTGGTGCCGAAGCCGGCGCGGAGCGGTTCTATCACCGCCGGACCGTCATGTTCTTCCCATGTGATCCGGAGCATTGTCTCGACGTGTCCTTCTTCCTGCACGTTGCACCAACTGAAGAGCACGCGGCCTTGCGGCACCGATAGCGCGCCGTACTTGACCGAGTTGGTCGCCAGCTCATGCAGCGCCAGGCCGAGATTCTGAACGGCATCAGGCTTGAGCGTAAAATCGTTACCACTGATCTCGATCTGCTCGGCCGCCTGAGGGAAGGATTCAAAATGCGTGCTGATCACACGCCGAAACGAGGCGCCTGCCCATTGCTCGCTGGTCAGAAGATCGATCGAACGCGACAAACCGTCTAGCCGGTCAGCGACAGCGGCCTGAAATTCCTCGACCGTTCGGCTCTGCTTTACGAGCTGACGCGTCATCGCCTGTGCGAGTGTCAGCAGGTTCTTGGTTCTATGTACCAGTTCGTTCATGACGAAATGCAGGCGGTCCTCGGTCTGGCTGCGGTCGAAGGAGGCGTTCGAAAGGGCGACCGCCACCTGGTTAGCCTCGATGACACTGGTCTCGATCGGGGCAACGATATGGCCTTCGCCCATCCTGTTCGCCATATCCGCAATGGAGCGGATGGTGGTGCGGACTTGTCGCGCCACCGCGTAGGCCGCGAGGATCGCCACGAGCATCAGGGCAATGCCGCCGATGATCAGGAAGCGCCACGTTGTTAGAATCGATGCCTGCGCATTGGCGACCGGCCCCCAGATGACGGCTTTCCAGGACCACCCCGGGATCTGCGCGTAGCCCAGCATGGCGTTGGGAAGAGCCGTCCGGTTTTCGTAGACACCGCTCGAATCGACAAGCGTTGGCAGGATGCGCGGATCGAATGCCTCGCCAAATCCGATACTGGTGGCGCCGGCAGAGGCGACGACATGGCCGCTCTGGTCGATGATGGCCGCCGACCAGCCCATCGGAAGGCTGTCGATCGTCACAAGCCTTACAAGATCCTTGGCGCTTTGCGTCACGATCAGCGCTTTGACGCGCACGAGGTCGAGTGGCATTGTGACGTTGTAGACCCATTCGCCGCTGGTCCTGCCCATGAACACATCCGATGCCTCAATACGGCCGGATCGGAATGCCGATTCAACCGCGGACATGTTTCCCGCCTTGCCCAGAGGGGTGCCGTAATCGACTCGGGTGTTGACAAGCTGCTGGCCCGTCCCATCGACCGCGATGATGTACAACGTGTTTGCCCGCAGAGCCGTCGCCGTACGCTCGTGGAAGGAAGCAAAGTCATTGTTTTCCAGTTCGGGCGACGTGGAAAGCAACCTCAAGGTTGTGGCCATGTCCTGAAGCTGGCGATCGACGGAGCGGGCAAGCGCCGTGGCATCCTGCGCTGTTTCACGCTTGAGTATGGACCGTTGATTGTCCTCGAGCTGCGCCAGCAGAAGTGCCACCAAGGCGAAAATCGGCAGGGCTATCGCCACCGCCATCGCGATCAGATAGGTGCCGATCGATGCCTTCGGGAACAGCCGAAACCTCATGGGCGCGTGTTTCGCACACGCGCGCCACCGCTTAAGCCGGCGCGATTACAACCAACTGACACGAAAGCAAAAATCTGGATCACCGCACTTGCCCTCACGCGCTCCCGGATTTCCTGATAGCCTGCTATCGAAGCGCTGCCATGTTAGGGGCAGCTTTTCCCGCTTGCAACACACTAAAACATGTTGTCGGCATTTTGGATATTTCTGCTCGCTGGAAAAATTGGCCGAATCTGGATGGTCGAAACGGCACGAGGAGCGGATCCTGCTCACCGTTCAGAATCTCGCATGACGCGAGTAGCTCCGCAAGAGGCGCGAGCGGTGCGCCCGAACGCATGACGGCGACGTGGAGGCACTGCTATCCGACATTGCCGATTACCGGAAAGCCATCCTGCGGGATGCGACGATAGCCGATCGCGGGTGATCTATCCGCAAGCCGTAAGCATTCGCGAACATATCCCGGAGCCGCACGACAACAGTGCCTGCGGCTCGGCTGACATCCGGTTGCTCTTAACCGGCAGTGGGGACACCGACGCGCGCCAGGCCGTCTTTCGCCGGCTGGTATTTCGCGTCCAGGCCGATCGCATGACGATAGGAGCGGGCGGCCTTCTGCTTGTCACCCTTGCGCTCATACACCAGAGCCTGGTTGGCCCATGATTCGGCAATGTTTCCGTTCAGCTCGATTGCATGGTTGAAATCGGCAAAGGCGTTGTCGTCATCGTTCAGCGCGATATAGGAGATGCCGCGGCCGTTGTAAGGCTCAGGCGAATTCGGCGCGAGCGAGATCGCCTTCGAGAAGTCGTCGATCGCCTTGTCCTGCTGATTGCGCTTCTGATAGATCAGGCCACGGTTATGATAGGCGCGGCCGTCGGTCGTGCCGTTCTGGATCGCCTTGTTGAAATCGTTCAAGGCGGCATCGTCCTGGCCGGCGGTGCGGTAGACGTTTCCGCGGCCGATAAGGGCGACGTCGTAGTTGGGATTGATCTGCAGCGCGGCGTTGTAGTCCTGAACCGCCTGCTGCTGCTGGCCCATGTTGCGATACACCAACGCGCGGTTGGCGTAAGCCTGATAGAACTTCGGGTCGAGTTGGATCGCCGTGTTGAAATCGTTCAGCGCCTGTCGGAAATCGCCGCCGCGACCGTAGGCCGAACCGCGCACGTTATAGCCTTCCGGATCTTTCGGATTGGCATTGATCACCGATGTCAGCGAGGCGATGTTTTCCTGCGAGCCTTGTGCCTTGTCGATACTTATGACGGCATCGGAGGTGTTGCTGGTGGTGCAGCCGGCAAGGCCGAGTGCTGCAACAAACGCCAATACCGGTAGAACGGCAATTTTTGGCGGGCGCAAGGAATGGATGTTCAACATGATATCAGCCATGCGGGCTCGTTTTCCCCCAGTGCAGCCCGTTCCAACCGCGGACGGGCAAGCTTCAGTAGCAAATGAAAAAGGCGGTGGCGACCAGATCGCCCCCGCCAAAATGCATCTGAAAACGTCGAAATAACGACCGCAGCGCTTAGTGCGCCACAACACCTTCGCGCTGGGCCCGCTTGCGAGCCAACTTGCGAACGCGACGAACAGCCTCGGCCCTTTCGCGAACGCGCTTCTCCGAAGGCTTTTCGTAGAAGTCACGCATCTTCATTTCGCGGAAAATACCCTCGCGCTGCATCTTCTTCTTGAGAGCGCGGAGAGCCTGGTCAACATTGTTATCGCGGACAAGTACCTGCACGAGTGTCACGTTCCTTTGGTTTGGTTGAAGCTTGTTTCAGCATGGCGCCAGAGGCAAAAAAATACACGTTCGCGCGGCCGCAGCCTTGCGATTGGTGTGCGGATAACAGATCATGTGGTAAAAGTCCATATAGGCTGGCGGGTTTGACGGCAAAATTCTGGGTGCCGGTTCAATTGGTCGCCATGCGCATTCGCCGTGTTACCGCGCAAACTGGCCAGGAAAGCGCTTGGGCCTGGGGCCAGCTTGCCCAGAGTATCCCCGTTATTTCCGGTTCATTCCTTGCATCCGCGGCCTTTTGCGTTATAGTGACGGTATCGACTATTGCTTGTGACCTTTGTCAAAGAGCCTATCGCTCCGTCAGATCTCCTCTCAAAATCGATCAAGCTCAGCGAATACTCGCCGGGTAATAACGAGCATTGAAAGGCGATCGTTATGACTTCAGGTACCGTAAAGTGGTTCGACAGCACCAAGGGTTTTGGCTTCATCCAGCCGGATGATGGTGCAGCCGACGTTTTCGTCCATATTTCGGCGGTCGAGCGTGCTGGTATGCGCGGTTTGGCCGACGGTCAGAAGATTACCTATGACCTCGTCCGCGACCAGAAGTCGGGCAAGAATTCTGCAGACAATCTGCGCGCGGCATAATTGTCATTCGCCTTGGCTGACCACGGGTTCACCGGCGGCCGCGGGCAGTGACGTAAGAGGTCGGGGTTACGCCCGGCCTTTTGTGCTTTTCAAAAACCACGACGATGGCTCGGTGAAAACATTATGGCACGCAGTCCCAGATTTGCTGTCGGAGACAAGATCGTTCTGAAGGATGGATTCGTCCGGACGGACAGCGCAGGAAGAACATGCACGATTTCGGGCGTTCTTCCGTTCGATGGCAGCCGTGCGCAATACCGGGTCCGCTTCGAGACCGAAAATTTTGACCGTCGAATTATCGAAAGCGATATCGACGTGACTCAGTCGGCATCATCGGTGCCAAACAACGAAACCGTGACGAGTGTCGAGACCGGGTCTTGGCTCAAGTCTTCTAGCATCAGGGTCAGGAAATAGTCTCCGGCTCCGTCGTCACCCAACTGGCAATCTGATTGCCGCATGAAAGGAAAGAGTTTGCAGGTTCTCGTCAGGGATAACAATGTCGATCAGGCGCTCCGCGTTCTGAAGAAGAAGATGCAGCGCGAAGGTCTCTTCCGCGAGTTCAAGGCGCGTAGCGCCTATGAGAAGCCATCCGAGAAGCGCGTTCGCGAAAAAGCCGAAGCCGTGCGCCGCCAACGCAAGCTCGCGCGCAAGAAGCTTCAGCGCGAAGGCCTGCTGCCGGCTCCCAAGAAGGCCGTACGCCCGGCGCGCTGACCTGCCATCTGGCAGGATTCGTCTAGATAGAGAGAGTGCAGATGACTTCAAAAAATGAATTCTTCAATCCAGCCAAGCTCTCATCGCGCGACAAGGCGGCTGCCACTGACACAACGGCCAGAGCAATTGTGACGGCCGAGACTGCCGCTCGCGAAAAGAAAACGGAAAAGCTGAAGGCCCTGCGTTTGCAGCAGGAAGCCGAAGCACCACCGGCCGCCGCCCCCGCGAAGAAGAAGCGGGCGGCGTCCAAGTTGGCATCGTCCTCCTAGGACCCGTCCGCCGGCGCACCCCCACTCCAAAAAAAATCCGCAATGGCACCAGGCCTTGTTGTGCCTGTGCCACTGCCTCTCAATCTCTCCGCAGTGGCCCAATGCAGCCCGACCGGCCTCGCTGCGCTATTATGCGCGGGAGCGCAGGCTCTATTTCCGACCGAGGGGCGTGCTTGACGCTGCTCTGGCTATCGATTTGCTCTGTCGGAGTTCCACCGGTGGAACAGGGCCTCGACTTCTCCGGCTCTATTCACTGACACATGTGACTGCATCGAGAGATGCCCAGCAGGCTGCAGCAGCATGAGCACACCCGATGCCCACGCAGCGCACCCCCACATCAACAAATCTCGCGATTACAACCTGCTGGTGCTAGAGTGCAGACTAGCGGGCGACCCTTGTGCCTTGGTGTGTTGCGGCAAGGTGCCGGCTCTCGATCGGGGGAACACTTGCAATGGCAACAGCGCGCGTCGAGCGACGGCTTGCTGCGATACTGATGGCCGATGTCGTCGGTTATTCTCACCTCGTCGAACAGGACGAGGTCGGTACACTCCATGCGCTGAGGGATATCCAGCAAGATGCCATCGCACCGCTCCTCGCAGAGCACCATGGTGTGTTGATCAAGCTGCTGGGCGATGGCATTCTCGTTGAGTTCGCGTCGGTGGTGGATGCGGTTACCTGCGCCGTCGCAGTGCAGAACGCGGTTGCCGCACGGCAGGCGGATATTGCATGCGGGAAACGGATTGTGTTCCGCATAGGCGTCAATCTCGGAGACGTCGTCGTAGAGAACAGCGATCTGCTCGGAGATGGCGTTAATATCGCCGCCCGCCTCGAGCAGCTTTGCGAACCTGGAGGCGTGCTGATCTCCGGCACTGCCTATGATCATCTACAGGGGAAATTCACTCTACCGCTCGATTTTGCCGGCATTCAGCATGTGAAAAATATCACCAGGCCCCTGCGTTCCTACAGCGTGCGGATGGATGGACGCAGGCTGCCTTGGCGGGTGCGCTTGCGGCAATATTCGGCTCGCGTCGGATGGACCGCGGTCCTGATCGCCGTCGGCCTGGCAGCTGGCGGCTGGTACTCGCTCTTGCGGCCGGGTACGGACCAAATCGTCGCTACGAACACTCCGTCGATCGCGGTTCTTCCCTTCACTGACATGAGTGGCAAGGCGACGCTTGCGTATTTCGGTGACGGCGTGGCCGAGGACATAATCTCAATGTTGTCGCGCGTTCCCGACCTGAAAGTGCTGGGCCGCGACTCGTCATTCGCTTTCAAGAGCCAGCCGGTCGATGTGCGCAAGATCGGCGCTGAGCTGGGCGTCTCACATATCCTCCAAGGCAGTATTCGAAAGGACGCTGACCGGCTGCGCATCATCGCGCAGCTCGTCGAGGCCAGAACCGGCGAACAAGTCTGGGCCGAACGCTTCGACCGCGACGGCACCGACCCATGGGACATACAGGACGAGATCACGGAAAAGATCGTAGCCGCACTCGCGGGCGACGCCGGCACCTTGAAGCAGGCGCAGTATCGCCAAGTCTGGGGGAAAGACCATACCGATCTCGAGGAGTACGACTACTATCTCCGCGGCAATGATCTGCTGGTGCAGCTCAGTCGTGAAACGACGGAGCAGGCGCTTCGGCTATTGACGGAGGGGCTCTCGAAGTTCCCGGATTCTGCTCTGTTGAAGATCAAGCTCGGACTTGCCTATTTCATACGCGGCTGGAACGGCTGGAGTGAGAACCTCCCGGCCGACTATCAGCAGGCCGCCACCCTTGCCAGGGAGGCGATGGCTCAGCCGACGCTCTCGCCAATGGAGCGGCGGTCGGGTCACTATCTGTCAGCCTTCGTCCGCGTGACGGAACGGAAGTTCGCCGACGCGCTTATCGAAGCAGACGCTGCGATCAATCTGTCGCCATACGATGCCGAAATGCTTGGAGCTCTCAGCCAGGTCCTGATCGCGGCAGGAAAGCCCGCACAGGCGTTGGAATGGATCGACCGGGCAGAGGCCAGACAGGCGGCAAACCCCCAGATATTGCAGGAGTTGGCCTTCTACAGAGGATGGGCCCTTGTGGTCGAAGGCAAGTTCGAGGAGTCGCTTGTCGCACTGAAGGTAGACCAGACGGATTTCTTTAGTCCGTTGATGCAGGCAATCGCTCTCAATCGCCTCGGACGAACCGAGGAAGCAGCGGCGGCGATGAAGAAGGGCCTCACCATCGACCCCGTTTTCACACAGGCCAAATGGCGCGAGCTGTTCTTCTACAGCGATCCCGCCATCCTCGAACGCGAAGTCTCCGATCTCGCCAGTCTTGGCCTGCCCGCCAAGTGAGGGCGCCGGCTTGACGATGCTACCATGGAGTCGTGCCTGCGTTGTTCGCGCGAAGGCATTGCCGTTGTGCCACCCGGGCTCAGGACATGTGTCAGCTGTACATGCCGCACTTCAGTCCATGGCGGCGCAGAGCCGTGCGCTGCATTCTCCCGCCGTGTCAAAACAAAAGCCACTGCGCGTCGCAAAAGAAACGTTGTGCCGCTTTTGGATTTGCGATTTGTATGGCCGACGAGAAGGGACCTTTCCCCGAAGGAGATGAAGGCGGATGCGCAGATACTCGGTTTTTGCCGTGGCACGGGAGGCTCTGAGGGGGCACAAGGGTTGGGACAGGCAGTGGACCTCGCCGGAGCCGCGCGCCGAATACGACGTCATCATCATCGGTGGCGGCGGGCACGGTCTGGGTGCGGCCTATTATCTCGCCAAGGAACACGGCATCACCAATGTCGCGGTGCTCGAAAAGGGCTGGCTCGGCGGCGGCAATACCGGTCGCAACACGACCATCATCCGCTCGAACTATCTCTACGAAGAGAGCATGCACATCTACGAGCATTCGATGAAGCTCTGGGAGAACCTCTCGCAGGATCTCAACTACAATGTCATGTACTCGCCTCGCGGCGTGATGATGCTGTCGCACAATGTGCACGACCAGCAGTCGTTCAAGCGTCATATCCACGCCAACCGACTTTACGGCATCGACAATGAATGGCTGACGCCGGAGCAGGCGAAAGCCTATTGTCCGCCGCTCGATATCTCCGCCAGTGCCCGCTACCCGATCAACGGCGCAGCACTCCAGCGTCGCGGCGGCACGGCGCGCCATGATGCGGTGGCCTGGGGCTATGCGCGCGCGGCGTCCGATCGTGGCGTCCACATCATCCAGAACTGCGAAGTCACCGGTATCCGCCGTGGTCCCGATGGCCGCGTCACCGGTGTCGAGACCAGCCGCGGCTTCATCGGTGCCAGGAAGGTGGGTGTTTCCGCGGCGGGCCACACCACAACGATCATGAAGATGGCCGATGTGCGGGTGCCGTTGCAGTCGAGCCCGCTGCAGGCGCTGGTGTCAGAACCGCTGAAGCCGATCTTCCCCTGCGTCGTCATGTCCAACACGGTGCATGCCTATATCTCGCAGTCCGACAAGGGCGAGCTGGTCATCGGCGCCGGCACCGACCAGTACAATTCCTACAGCCAGACCGGCGGCCTGCAGATCATCACCCATACGTTGGACGCCATCTGCGAGCTGTTTCCGATGTTCCGCCGCGTCAAGATGATGCGGCAGTGGGGCGGTATCGTCGACAACACGCCGGATCGTTCGGCGATCCAGTCAAAGACGCCGGTTCCGGGGCTCTACGTCAACTGCGGCTGGGGCACCGGCGGCTTCAAGGCGACGCCGGGCTCGGCCAATCTCTTCGCGCACCTGATCGCCCGCGACGAGGCGCACAAGTTCAATGCCGGCCTGACGCTGGACCGCTTCCGCACTGGCCGTCTGATCGACGAAGCCGCCGCCGCCGCCGTCGCGCACTGACACGAGGACACCATGCTTCTTATCTATTGCCCATACTGTCAGGAAGAGCGCTCGGAGCTAGAATTCCGTGGCGCAGGCGACGCCCATATCGTGCGGCCGGAAAATATCGCGGCGATTTCCGACGAGGAATTCGAGCAATATTTCTTCTTGCGCGACAACCCGAAGGGCCTGATTTTCGAGCGCTGGCGCCACCAGCACGGATGCGGCCGTTTCTTTAACGCGGCGCGCGACACGATCAGCGACAAGTTCATCATGACCTACAAAGCCGGAGAGCCGAAGCCCGAGATCGGCGCCGCCAACGTTCCACACACTCCCATCGAAACCTACGAAGCACTAGAGGGAGAAGCGAAATGAGCGGTCCGAACCGTATCGCCGGCAAGGGTCGCTTGACGCCGGCCAGAACCGCGCGTTTCACCTTCGACGGCAAGAGCTATACGGCGCTTGAGGGCGACACCGTCGCCTCGGCGCTGATCGCCAATGACATCCACCTGGTCGGTCGCTCGTTCAAATATCACCGCCCGCGAGGTATTCTCTCGGCCGGTGCCGAAGAGCCGAACGCGCTGATCGACGTGGCGCGTGACAGCGCCCGCAAGCAGCCGAACGTGCGCGCCACGGTACAAGAGGTGTTCGACGGCATGATCGTCGAATCGCAGAACCGCTTTCCGTCGCTGGCCTTCGATATCGGCGGCATCAACAATTTCATGTCGCCGTTCTTCGCGGCCGGCTTCTACTACAAGACATTCATGTGGCCGAAGGCGGCATGGAAGCATGTCTACGAGCCGATGATCCGCCGCGCAGCCGGCCTCGGCGTGGCGCCGAAGGAAGCCGATCCGGATCACTATGCCAGCCGCTACGCGCATTGCGACGTGCTGGTTGTCGGCGCCGGTGTTGCAGGTCTATCGGCAGCCCTTGCTGCGGCACACGCCGGCGCCAAGGTCATCCTCTGTGACGAGCAGGCGGAAGCCGGAGGGGCGCTGCGCTTGGATAGCGGCGTCAGGATCGATGGTCTCGGCGGCTACGAGTGGGTGCAGAAGACCGTTGCCAGCTTGAAGACGATGGACAATGTGCAGGTTCTCACCCGCACAACCGCTTTCGGCTACTACAACCACAACTTCGTCGGTCTCGCCGAACGCGTCACCGATCATGTTGCAAATCCTGACCGCCACCTGCCGCGCGAGCGTCTGTGGCAGCTGCGCGCCAAGCGCGTCATCCTCGCCAATGGCGCGATCGAGCGCCACATGGTGTTCCCCAACAACGACCGTCCGGGCATCATGCTGGCGTCGGCCGCGCGGATGTATCTCAACCAGTACGGCGTCGCCGTCGGCCAGAAGGTCGGCGTCTATACCGCGCATGACTCGGCCTATGAGGCCGCGTTCGACCTGAAGCGTGCCGGTATCGAGATCGCCGCGATCGTCGATTGCCGCCAGACGCCAGGTGCGGAAGTGCTTGCCGAAGCACGTTCGCTCGGGATCGACGTGCTTGCCGGTCAGTCCGTGGTCAATACCTCGGGCAAGCTGCGGATCTCCTCGATGACCGTTGCCCGTAACGGCGGAGGCTCGCCGCGCAAGATCGCGGTCGATGCGCTGCTGGTCTCGGCCGGCTGGACGCCGTCGGTGCATCTGTTCTCGCAGTCGCGAGGCAAGGTGGCCTTCGAGCCCGAGACACAGCGCTTCCTGCCCGGCACCTATGCCCAGGATTGCCTCTCTGTCGGCGCCTGTAACGGCACTGATGACCTGCAGCAGACGATCGAGGAATCGCTGGCTGCCGGCGAGCTGATGGCGCGGGCGGCAGGTAAGTCGGGGGGCGGCAAGATCAGCCTCTCCTCCCAGCAGGCCTATCAGTGGACGGGCGGCATGATCGGTGCTGCCGAAGGGGCCGGGCCTGAGACCAGCGCCAAGGCGTTCATCGATTTCCAGCACGACGTCTGCGCCAAGGATATTCGCCTTGCTGTGCGCGAAGGCATGCACTCGATCGAGCACATCAAGCGCTTCACCACCAACGGCATGGCGTCCGACCAGGGCAAGCTCTCTAACATGCACGGCCTGGCGATCGCCGCCGAAATGCTGGGCAGGGAGATTCCGCAGGTCGGCCTGACCACCTTCCGCGCGCCTTACACGCCGGTCACATACGGCACGCTGATCGCCCATTCGCGTGGCGAGCTGTTCGACCCGACGCGCAAGACGCCGCTGCACCTGTGGGAGGAAGCCCAGGGTGCCGTGTTCGAGGATGTCGGCAACTGGAAGCGCGCGTGGTTCTATCCGCGTGCCGGCGAGACGATGCACCAGGCGGTTTCCCGCGAATGCAAGACGGCGCGCGATGTCGCCGGCGTGTTCGATGCCTCGACGCTAGGCAAGATCGAAGTTGTCGGCCCCGACGCCGCCGAATTCATGAACCTGATGTACACCAACGCCTGGGACACGCTGAAGCCGGGCAAGTGCCGCTACGGCATCATGACCCGCGAGGACGGGTTCGTTTACGACGACGGCGTGGTCGGGCGTCTGGCCGACGATCGCTTCCACGTGACCACGACGACGGGCGGTGCGCCGCGCGTTCTCAACCACATGGAAGACTATTTGCAGACCGAATTCCCGCACCTGAAGGTCTGGCTGACGTCGGTGACCGAGCATTGGGCCGTCATTGCCGTTCAGGGACCGAAGGCGCGCGAAATCATCGCGCCGCTGGTCGAGGGTGTAGATCTCTCCAACGACGCCTTCCCGCATATGAGCGTTGCCGAGTGCACGGTCATGGGTGTTCCAGCGCGGTTGTTTCGGGTGTCGTTCACTGGCGAAGTCGGCTTCGAAATCAACGTGCCGGCTGATTACGGTCAGTCGGTGCTGGAAGCGGTATGGGCCAACGCCGAACCGCTCGGCGCCTGTGTCTATGGCACCGAGACGATGCACGTTCTACGCGCCGAGAAGGGCTACATTATCGTCGGACAGGACACGGACGGCACCGTGACGCCCGACGATGCCGGTCTTTCCTGGGCCGTGTCCAAGAAGAAGACGGACTTTGTTGGCATTCGTGGTCTTAAGCGGCTGGATCTGGTGAAGGACGGCCGCAAGCAGCTGGTCGGTCTCGTCACCCGGGATCCGAAGCTGGTGCTCGAGGAGGGCGCACAGATCGTCGCCAACCCGAATGAGCCGAAGCCGATGACCATGCTGGGGCATGTGACATCGTCCTACTGGTCAGAAAATCTCGGCAAGTCGATCGCATTCGCTCTGGTAGCCGGTGGCCGCGCACGGATGGGCGAGACACTCTACGTGCCGATGCCCGACAAGACGATCGCCGTCGAGGTGACGGACATGGTGTTCTTTGACAAGGAAGGAGGCCGCATCAATGGCTGATACGGCAGTTCGCAAATCCGTGCTTTCCGGTCGCCATGGCGGCTCGGCCGCGGTGCGCCTGACACCTGCACCCGCAGCGACCCGCGTTGCGTTGCGCGCACCGGCGGAATCGCTGGCTGCACTTTCCGCCTCACTCGGTGTGAAGGTGCCGAATGCGCCAAAGACGTCAGGTCGATCGCAAGGTCGCGCGGCGCTCTGGCTTGGCCCGGACGAGTGGCTGATCATCGACGAGAGTGGCGCCGACCTGATGAGCGGCCTTGCCAACGCAGGCGTGGCCCATTCGGCCACCGATGTGTCGCACCGCAACGTCGCGATCATCGTGTCCGGTCCGGGCGCGGAGAACACGATTTCCGCTGGCTGCCCGCAGGACCTGTCGCTCGAAGCCTTCCCGGTCGGCGCCTGCTCGCGCACGTTGTTCGGCAAAGCCGAAATCGTTGTGTTACGGACCGAGGAAGACACATTCCGCGTCGAATGCTGGCGATCGTTCGCCGATTTCGTCTTCGGCTTGCTGGCCGAGGGTGCGGAAGACGCGATGCATTAAGCGCCGTTCGCTTGCAATTTCGATCTGGAGCGGTGCACTCTACCGTCTCCAATCGGCTTCAAGTTGCACGACCGCCGCCATTCGTGTCATCATCCACCGGTGGCGTGCACTACAATCATCACGCCATCGCAGGGAGTGCGGGGGTGTCTTCGATGATGCTGCATCACGTTTCCATTGTCGTGACGGATCTTGATCGCTCGGTTGCCTTCTATCGCGATGTCTTTGGAATAGAGCAAATCGAGAGGCCGCCTTTCAATAGCGTTGGCGCGTGGTTCGCATGCGGCGCGCTGCAAATCCACATCATCCTCAACCCGGCCGGGACCTTCCGGCGGGCGGCTACCATCGACACGACGGACGGACATTTTGCGTTCCGCACCGATGATTTCGACGGTTGCGTCAACGACCTGATAGCGAAGGGTTTTCGGGAGGATGCGCCGGAGGGCGATCCCTGGCGGTTGCGGGTCAGACGCAACGGGCCGGCCGGCTTTCTGCAAGCCTACCTGCTCGATCCAGATCGCAACATCGTCGAAATCAACGGTGCGCCATAGCGGTATCCCTGCAGCCAAAAGTCCTGTTTCGGTTGAGCTTTGCGGGCGGCAGGATTAGCTTCTGGCCTTCAGATTCCACAATCGGTCCCGGAGCGCCGTGTCCGAGACGATTGCCTTGTTCAGCTCGTTGAGGCCGAACGCTTCCATCAGTGGTTTGCGATCCGACAACAGGGAGACGCCGAGTCCGGCCCTGTGATCCGGCAAGGTGTAGCCAAGCGCTTCAAGGATTGTCGGATAGGCATCGATCATGGTGGCCCCAACCGAGGAGGTCTTGCCGGCGAGACCTTCGGCTATGACGATAAAGGTGTTATGGCGTTTCTCGCTTTGCAGTTTCCTGGAAATCTCGTTGCGCATCGCCAGGTGATCGCTCTGGATCACGACAACGGTGTTTTCCAGCAGGCCGGCGTTCGAAAGGCGCTGCACGAACTCTTCGGTCAGCCGATTCGTGCAAGCGAAAGCTTGCATGGTGTCACTTTCATGTTTCATGATTTCCGGCCGCGTCTTGCAACTCCGTGAGACGTAGCCTGATGGGCTATGCCCTCCGAGTGTCGTCAACGTCAGATCGAAGGGTCTCGCAGACTTAGACAACCTTTCAATCTCTCTGAAAGCGAAGCCGAACACATCCTCATCGTCCAGACCCCATGCATTTGGCGGACTTTTCCCCGCGATCGCGAGTTCGTCGTAGCCAAAGGCGTTCTTGAAACCGTGACCGTGCAGGTAACGGTCGGTGCCGGCAAAGGAGAGTTGCGCTCCCTTGATAAAGACAAGGTCATAGCCATCCCGGGAAAGAAGGTCACCCAAACAAAAAGCCGAGGGCATGAAATGGGTGGTGTGCTCGAACTTGTTGCCGTTGAGTGCCCCAAGATTAAAAAGCGGGACGCCGCAGCCGCTCGATACGACGCCGGCAAGTGTCCAGCCAGTCAGTTCCGCCTGGTCAAGTCCCGTCGCCGAAAAACCGTTGGCTTCCAGCCGCTTCAAGGGGGCTGCGACATCGTCAAAGAGGCGCTCGTCCCAAAGTGTTCGCTCTGTGCTTTCCAGGTAGATGTGAACAAGGTTCTTCCTGATCCCTTCATCGAGGTGAGCGAGGCGCGGATCCACATAGTATTGGAGAAGCGACAGGCTTTGGGACGCGTAAGCGCTGGCGACGTAGGTGCTGATCGCCAACGTGAAGGGATTGAGCAGCATTAGCGGAACGAACAGGATCTTTCCCAACCTCTGAAGGACCGTGCCACCTCGGGAAAGTTTCGTCCAGCAAACGAAGATGAGGCCGAACGGCAGGGAACTGGAGAAGATCTGGTAGGCGATCTCCCCGGCGACTCCGTTCGAGTCCAGGTCGTACTGAAAATGAAAAAGGATCGCCGAAATGGAAAACTGCCCGAAGACGCAGATGAACATGTACCAGATCATCAGGAGCCCGAGAGGCAGCATCGGCAACCACCAGCCGCTATTGATCTCGCTCTTCGAAACGGTACGTCCGAACCCCGCAAGTGCAAGGGCGGCGGCGGCGATTGGAAACAGGAAGAAGATCAGAAACTGGTCCGCTTCAAACGCGTTGACGGCGACAGTCAGGCACGCAAAAGCGAAGGTCGTCACCCAAACGAGCCAGAATGGCTGGGTCTGACGCTTTGCATGGCCGAACATCCGATATCTCCCGCCTCGGGTTGTTTCGGTTTATCGTCGTCCGCGAGCGTAAAATTCTAGTTAAGCGTGCATCAGATTCAGCGGTTGTAGTTCCCGTGGTTAATACTTGCCGCACGCGACCGATGGGATCACGGCGCGCTGGGCGGATCAACCATGGGCCGAGACGGCAGCGTGCAGTCTAAATTAGATGTTCTCGGGCCTGTTCTTTGGGTCAAATTGGATGATGGTGATCCACTTGGCGGTGAGAGCAGGCTTCTTCTCGTTCTCAACCTCGATGGAGATATCGTAGGTCGTCATCAGCATGCCAGCGCCGCGGAAACGGGCGTCGGCGAGAATGAAATGACCGCGGATGCGGGCGCCGGATTTGACCGGCGCCACGAAGCGGACGTTCTCGAAACCATAGTTGATGCCCATGGTCTGCTCACGGACTTTGGGCAGGCAATTGTAGTTCATCGTCGAAAGTAGCGAGAGTGTGAGGAAGCCGTGGGCGATGGTGCCGCCAAACGGGCTTTCGGCCGCGGCGCGTTCCGGATCTACATGGATGAACTGGTGATCGTCAGTCGCGTGCGCGAAAGCATCGATCATCGTCTGATCGACAAGAAGCCAGTCCGAAAGGCCGGTTTCAGTGCCGATAAGCCCGCGGACGTCCGCGAGCGAAATTTCATTGATCATTGATTCCTCTTGAAGAAGGCCGCGTGCCCAAAGGCTTACATTGGCTTTGTGACGATTGCGACAAGGATTTGCGCGTATGGGTAGTGCAATTCAATTTTCGAGGTAGAAAGCGACGGCGCGCGGCGGGACGATCGGCGAGATGTCGGTAGCGTTCGAGCCATCGGCCGTTATGCGCCGCCACGAGCCCGTCAGCGCGAAGGCGGCTGCCTCCGTCGACCGATTGAAAAGCACGGCCAGACGCGTCACCGTTTGCCCGTCTCGGGTGGCGAGCAGCATGCCGAGCGTTGCAAAGTTCGGCGTCTCCCATTCGCTGACGGTCATTGGCTGGCCGCTCGCCGATATCCATTCGACGTCGCCATTGCCGGAGAAAAAGGATGTCTCGGAAAATACCGAAAAGCGCTTGCGCAGCGCCGAGACAAAGGCGGTATGGGCAATGAGATTGTCGTCCAGCCTGCTCCAGTCCACCCAGGTCATCTCGTTGTCCTGGCAATAGCCATTGTTGTTGCCGTGCTGGGTGCGTCCGCCCTCGTCGCCGGCTGTCAGCATGACGCTGCCGCGCGTGACAAAGAGCGTCGAAATCAGCGCCATCAGGTCGTCACGACGCTTTTGGAGGATGCCGGGGTCGGGGGTCTCGCCTTCTACGCCGTTGTTCCAGGAATGGTTCGCGTTGTGCCCGTCGCGGTTGTCCTCGCCGTTTGCCTCGTTGTGCTTGGCGCTGTAGGAGACGAGGTCGTTCAGCGTGAAGCCGTCATGGGCGGCGAGGAAATTGACGCTGCGTGTCGCCGTTCCGCCGTTTCGCGAAAATATGTCGGAGGAGCCTGCAAGGGCTGTGGCGAGCGGACCGGTCTTGTAGTCGTCGCCTCGCCAGTAGCAGCGCACATCATCGCGCACGCGGTCGTTCCATTCGAGGAAAGGCGTCGGGAAATTGCCGAGCTGGTAGCCGCCGGGACCGATGTCCCAGGGCTCCGCAATCAACACGCGATCGACGAGCACGTCGTCGGCGAGGATGGCCGAAAGCGTCTCGGCATGGCCTTCGAAGCCGCTTTCCGTGCGGCCGAGGACCGGCGCCAGGTCGAAACGGAAGCCATCTATGCCGGCGCCCAGCACGAAATGGCGAAGGCTGTCGATGATTAGTTGCCTGACATAGGGATGATCGCAGGCGACGGTATTGCCCGTGCCGGTGTCGTTGACCAAGCAGCCGGGGTTGTTTGCGGCGTGGCGGTAGAAGGAAGGGTTGTCGAGGCCGCGGAACGAAAGCGTGGTGCCGTAGCGGTCGCTCTCGCCGGTGTGATTGAAGACGAGGTCGAGAACGACGGCGATGCCTTCGGCGTGCAGCTTGGCCACCGTGTCGCGCAGTTCCTTCACGCCGCCCGGCACGAGTCTCGGGTCAAGCGCCATGAAGGCCACGGGGTTGTAGCCCCAGCCGTTGTGAAGGCCAAGCGGGGGCAAGTGGCGCTCGTCGATCCATGCGGTAATCGGCATCAATTCGACAACGTCGACGCCAATCCGCTTCAGGTGGGCGATGACGGCGGGATGAGCGAGTGCTGCAACGGTGCCGCGCTGCTTTTCCGGTACCTCGGGATGCAGCATGGTGAAGGGCTTGACCGCGACCTCGTAGATGAAGCCGCCAGGCTTGAAGACCGGCTTCTGCGGTTGAGCCTCCACATCGCGGGTAACGATCGCTTTTGGTACCAGGTGCTGGGTGTCACTACCAAAGGTGCCGAGGACGGGGTCATGCTGGAAAGGTCGGTCCAACTCCTTGGCGTAAGGGTCGACAAGCAGCTTCGACGGGTCGAACCAGAGGCCGCTGTCCGGTGCATAGATGCCGTCGGCGCGGTAGCCGTAGCGCGCACCTTCCTTCAGGCCATCGACGAAGAGGCGATGAACATGATCATCCCCTCTTGCCGTCGGTAGGCGGGCGATCTCCTTCCCGGCCTCGTCGAAGAGGCAGAGGTCGATCCGGGCGGCGTGATCCGACCACACGGCGAAGTCTACGCCTGTTTCGAAAAGCACCGCTCCGCCTTGACCCGGATTGCGCGCCGCCATGTCGTCAGGTGATGACGGAAGGAGCGTCGCGTCCGGTTCGGCTGCGAATATCGGCGATGGTTTCGGCTGCGGCGATCAGGTCGGCAAGCGCTTCCTGGGTCTCGATGTTGTGGCGGCTCGAATCCGGTTCGTAGCGTTCGATGTAGACGCGCAGCGTCGCGCCCGAGGTGCCCGTGCCGGAGAGGCGGAACACCACGCGCGAGCCGCCCTCGAACATCACGCGGATGCCCTGATGCTCGCTCACCGACTTGTCGATCGGATCGTGATACGCGAAATCATCGGCTTTTTCGACCTTCAGAGAACCGAACGTCTTGCCTGGCAACGTGGCGAGCTGTTCACGCAGGTTTGCCATCAGCCCATTGGCTGCATCGGTGTCGACACCTTCGTAGTCGTGGCGCGAGTAGTAGTTGCGGCCGTAGGTCTGCCAGTGTTGCGTGACGATGTCCTGAACGCTTTCGCCACGCACGGCCAAAATGTTGAGCCACAGCAGAACCGCCCAAAGGCCGTCCTTTTCGCGTACATGGTTGGAGCCGGTGCCGGCACTTTCCTCGCCGCAGATCGTCGCCATTCCGGCGTCGAGCAGGTTGCCGAAGAATTTCCAGCCGGTCGGCGTCTCGTACATGCCGATGCCGCGCTTTTCTGCGACGCGGTCGGCCGCGCCCGAGGTCGGCATGGAGCGAGCAATGCCCGCGAGGCCGCCGGAATAGCCCGGAGCAAGGTGGGCATTGGCTGCGAGGATTGCCAGGCTGTCGGACGGCGTCACGAAGATGCCACGGCCGATGATGAGATTGCGGTCGCCGTCGCCGTCGGAGGCAGCGCCGAAGTCGGGCGCGTCGTCGCCCATCATCTCGTCGTAGAGTTCCTTGCAGTGGACCGGGTTCGGGTCGGGATGGTGGCCGCCGAAGTCGGGCAGCGGCATGAAATTGCGGACCGATCCCGACGGCGCCCCGAGGCGGCTCTCGAAGATCTCCTTGGCATAGGGGCCGGTGACCGCGCTCATCGCATCGAAGGCGACGCGGAAGCCGAGGCTGATGAGATTGCGGATGGCTGTGAAATCGAACAGCTCTTCCATGAGCGCCGTGTAGTCTTCGACCGAATCGAGGACCGACAGAATCATACCGCCCGGCAGTTCGTCCTTGCCGATGCGATCGAGGTTGACGTCGGCGAAGTCGGCGATCTTGTAGCTGTCGATCACCTTGGTGCGCGCATAGATCGCGTCGGTGATCTTTTCAGGCGCCGGACCGCCGTTGCCGATGTTGTACTTGATGCCGAAGTCTTCGGTCGGGCCGCCGGGATTGTGGCTGGCGGAGAGAATGATGCCGCCAAAAGCCTTGTACTTGCGAATGACATGGGACGCTGCCGGTGTCGACAGAATGCCACCCTTGCCGACGATCACCTTGCCGAAGCCGTTGGCGGCGGCCATCTTGATCGCCTTCTGGATGACTTCCTTGTTGTAGTAGCGTCCGTCGCCACCGATGACGAGGCACTTGCCCTGGTAGCTCTCCAGCGAATCGAAGATCGACTGGATGAAGTTCTCGGCGTAATTCGGTTGCTGGAATTCGGGAACTTTCTTGCGAAGGCCGGAGGTGCCGGGCTTCTGATCCTGGTAGGGCGTAGTGGATACGGACTTGTTCATTTTCTGTCACTTGCCTTTCGGGGCGAGGCTTGAATAGAGGGCAGCATAGCGCTCGGCGCTTTTCTCCCACGAAACATCCGATTTCATGCCCTGCTTTTGCAATTGGGTCCAGACCTTTTGATCGCTGTAGAGATTTAGCGCACGGCGGATTGCCTGCAACAGACCAGACACGGTTACAGGCGAAAATTGTATTCCTGTTGCCACCTTGGCCGCAAGGCCCGCATGGTTGGCGTCGATCACCGTGTCATTCAGCCCGCCCGTGCGGGCGACGATCGGCACGCAACCGTAGCGCAATCCGTAAAGCTGCGTCAGCCCGCAGGGTTCGAAACGAGAGGGGATGACGATCGCGTCGCAGCCTGCCTGCATCAGGTGGGACATCGGCTCGTTGTAACCGATGGAGACGCCGATCCGGCCCGGGTGACGCGCGGCAGCGGCAAGCAACGAGCCTTCGATCGCCGCTTCGCCCGAGCCGAGGATGGCAAGTTTGCCGCCCATACCGACGATCTCGTCGGCCGTAGCGGCGATGAGGTCCATTCCCTTCTGCCAGGTCAGGCGGCTGATGACGCAGAGGATGGGAGCGCTGTCGTGATGAAGGCCGAAAAAATCGGCGATCGAGGTGCGGTTCTCGACACGGTTCTTCAGTGTCGATGCATTGTAGTGGGTGTGGACAACGGGGTCCGTCGCCGGGTTCCAGATATCGGCGTCGATGCCGTTGACGATGCCATGCAGGGAATCGACGCGGCTCGCGATGACGCCCTCAAGCCCCATGCCGAACTCGGGAGACAGGATTTCGGCGGCATAAGATGGGCTCACCGTGGTGATCGCGTGCGCGGTCTTCATGCCTCCCTTCAGGAAGCCGATACTGTCGTAGTATTCGATGCTTTCGGCGGAGAAGGCATGCGGCGGCAGCCGGAGGCCGGGGAATATTTCGGCGCCGAACTGGCCCTGGAACGCGATATTGTGGATCGTCAGGATGCTTGGCAGCTCCGGCGTCGGATAGTAGCGCATGTAGACCGAGGTCATAGCGGCCTGCCAGTCATGCGTATGAACGAGATCCGGCCGCCAGCCGGGCATCAGCCCCGCGGCAATTTCGGCGCCGGCAAGCGAAAGGGCCGCGAAGCGGCGCCAGTTGTCCGGATAATCCTTTCCGGACCGGTCAAGATACGGACCGCCGGAGCGATCGTAATAGGCGGGTGCATCAAGCACGAGGACGTCAATTCCCTCGTGCTCCACCTCCAGGATCGTCGCAGGCTCACCCAAGAGATCGTCGAACTGCAGTCGGACGACGGGATTGCGAATGGCCTTCATCACCGCGGGGTAGCCGGGCATGAGGGTCTTCGTTTCGATGCCGAACCGCTTTAGTGCTATTGGCAGGGCGCCGGCCACGTCGGCCAGGCCCCCTGTCTTGATCAAAGGGAAGACTTCGGACGAAACCGAAAGAACTTTCATGTGCTACAGACCCAGCTTGTCGATCATTGGCTGCGTAATCAGGCAAATGCCGCCTTCGCTGCGGCGAAAGCGCTTGGCGTCAAGTATCGGATCCTCGCCAACCACGAGGCCTTCGGGAATGATGACGCCATGATCGATCACGACGTCCTTGAGTTGGGCGTGGCGGCCGATCTTGACGCTCGGCAGAACGACGGCGCCATCCAGCTTGGAATAGGAGTTGGCGCGCACACCGGTGAAAAGCAGGCTCTTGTTGAGGGTTGCCCCCGAGATGATGCAATCGCCGGCGACGACCGAGGATGTCGCCGAACCACGGCGGTTCTCGTCGTCGTGCACGAATTTCGCCGGCGGCGAGATCTCGGCGTAGGTCCAGATCGGCCATGACTTGTCGTAGATATCGAGTTCGGGAACGATCGCGGTCAGGTCGATGTTGGCCTGCCAATAGGCGTCGATGGTTCCGACGTCGCGCCAGTAGGGCTCGCGCTCGAAATCGGAGCGGATACAGGAATTGGCGAAGCGGTGGGCGATCGCCCTACCGTTCTTGACGATGTAGGGGATGATGTCCTTGCCGAAATCCTTGCTGGAATTCGGATCGGCAGCATCGCGGCGCAGCGCATCGATCAGGAATTTCGTGTGGAAGACGTAAATGCCCATGGACGCAAGCGCGAATTCCGGCTTGTCGGGAATGCCCGGCGGATCGGCAGGCTTTTCGATGAAGTCGATGATGCGATCGGTCTTGTCGACATGCATGACCCCGAAGCCGACAGCCTCCATGCGGGGCACTTCAAGGCAGCCGATCGTGACGTCCGCGCCGGAATCGACATGCTGCTGCA
This sequence comes from Rhizobium sp. Root1220, assembly GCF_001426265.1. Taxonomy (GTDB): domain Bacteria; phylum Pseudomonadota; class Alphaproteobacteria; order Rhizobiales; family Rhizobiaceae; genus Rhizobium. The sequence continues at coordinate 210,903 of NZ_LMDG01000034.1, read as the reverse complement.
GCATGTTCTCGTAGTCCATCTTGTAGATATGGTCGCCGGCGAGGATGACCATATACTCGACGCCGTAATCCTGGATGATGTCGATGTTCTGGTAGACGGCGTCGGCGGTGCCTTCGTACCACTGCGTTTCCGAGACGCGCTGCGACGCCGGCAGGATGTCGAAGCTCTCGTTTCGCTCGGGACGGAAGAAGTTCCAGCCGCGCTGCATGTGGCGGATCAGCGAATGCGCCTTGTACTGGGTCGCAACGCCGATACGGCGGATACCGGAGTTCAGCGCGTTCGATAGTGCGAAGTCGATGATGCGCGACTTGCCGCCGAAATAGACCGCCGGCTTTGCGCGGCGGTCGGTGAGTTCCTTGAGGCGGCTTCCCCGACCGCCGGCTAGAACATAGGCCATTGCATCGCGGGCAAGTGGCTGAATGCGTTTTTCTACCATTTTTGTCCTCCCACCAGTCTTCAAGTCTCAGGTTCAAGCATGATCGTCGCCAAGGGCGGCAAGGTGATCGTCGCGGCGATGCTACCGCCGGCATTGACGGCCTGCACCCGTCCTCCATTGCCCTTGCCGCTGCCGCCATAAATGTCGGCATCGGTATTCAGGATTTCCCGCCAGCGCCCCTCCAAGGGCAGACGGACAGAATAGTTCTCGCGGTATACCGGCGTCAGGTTGCTGATGACTGCGACCGGTTTTTCTCCCGGCGCCTTGCGCAGCCAGGCGAGGACCGAATTCTCGTGGTCGTCCGCAATCAGCCACTCGAAACCGTCGCCTTCGCAATCGCGGGCATGAAGTGCCGGCTTGCTGCGGTACGTAAAATTCAGATCCCGCACCAGGCGGCGTACACCTTCGTGCATGGGATACTGCAGCAGGTTCCAGTCGAGCGAGGTTGCCTCGTTCCACTCGCTCCACTGTGCGAATTCCTGGCCCATGAAGAGAAGTTTCTTGCCGGGATAGCCCCACATGAAGGCGTAGTAGGCACGCAGGTTGGCGAACCGCTGCCAGTCGTCGCCGGGCATCTTGGCGATCAGCGAACCCTTGCCGTGCACGACCTCATCGTGTGACAGCGGCAGCACGAAATTTTCCGAATAGGCGTAGAGAAGCCCGAACGTCAGTTCGTTGTGGTGATGCTTGCGGTGGATTGGCTCGCGGCCCATGTAGCTCAGCGTGTCGTGCATGAAGCCCATGTTCCACTTGAATCCGAAGCCGAGGCCGCCCTCGTGAACCGGCTGCGAGACCTTTGGCCAGGATGTGGATTCCTCGGCGATCGTCATGACGCCGGCATGATCCGCATAGATCCGGGTATTCATGCTCTGAAGGAAACGGACGGCCTCCAGATTTTCATTGCCGCCGTACTCGTTCGGGATCCACTCGCCATGCTTGCGGGAATAGTCGAGGTAAAGCATCGAGGCCACGGCGTCGACGCGCAGGCCGTCGAGATGAAACTTCTCGGCCCAATAAAGCGCGTTGTTGACAAGGTAGGCCACGACCTCGGTGCGGCCGAAATTGTAGATTGCCGTGTTCCAGTCAGGGTGAAAGCCCTTGCGTGGATCCTCATGTTCGTAGAGCGCGGTCCCGTCGAACCAGCCGAGACCATGCTCGTCGGTCGGGAAGTGGGCCGGCACCCAGTCGAGGATGACGCCGATGCCGACCTTGTGGCAGCCGTTGACGAAGCGGGCAAAGCCTTCCGGTTCGCCGAAGCGGGCCGTTGGGGCGTAAAGGCCGGTCGTCTGGTAGCCCCAGGAGGGATCGTAGGGATGCTCGGTGATCGGCAGGAATTCGATGTGGGTAAAGCCCATGTCCGCGCAGTACGGGATCAGGCGGGAGGCGAGTTCATCCCACGACAGGAACGAGCCATCCTCCGCCCGTTGCCAGGAGCCAGCATGCACCTCGTAGATCGAAATCGGCTGCCGGCGCTTGTCTATCGTTCGCCAGTGCTCGAGATGCGCCTCGTCGTCCCATTCCTGGAGGAGCTCCGGTGCAGTGACCGAGGCAGTCTTGGGGCGCAGTTCGCTGCGGCGGGCGAAAGGATCCGCCTTCAGCGGCAGAAGGACGCCGTCCTGGCCGCGGATCTCGAACTTGTACGGCACGCCCGTCGGGACATCGGGCGCGAATATCTCCCAGATGCCGGCGCTGGTGCGGAAGCGCATGACATGACGGCGGCCGTCCCAGCCGTTGAAATCGCCGACAACGGAGACTCGCTGGGCGTTCGGAGCCCAGACGGCGAAGTGGATGCCCTGCGCGCCCTCATGCTTGATCCAGTGCGCTCCCATCTTGTCGAACAACCGCAGATCCGACCCCTCACGCGCGAAGTAGTCGTCCATCGGGCCGAGTACAGGACCGAAGCTGTAGGGGTCTGTCACCGCCCACTCGGCATCGCCGCGGCGGGCGCGATAGCGCACCGGCTGTTGCTTCGTCAAGGAAACTGGACCGGCGAAAAAGCCGTCCGAATGCTGCTGTTTCAATTCGCCGACAACGCTGCCATCCAGCGACATCGCGGTGATTTCCTCCGCGCCGGGGACGAAGCACCGGGCGACGTAGGCATCGCCCGACTTGTGTACGCCGAGGACGGCAAAGGGATTTGCATGCGAACCCGCAAGGATAGCCGCTATCTCGTCTGCCGAAATTTCCCAGGGAAGCTTGGCTTCAGCGGCAGCTTTCGGCGTTTTCATCCCGCTCTCCAGATTTCCTTGGCATATTGCCGTATCGTCCGGTCGGACGAGAACCAGCCCATCCTTGCCGTATTGAGGATAGTCTTCGAGTACCAGGAGGACGGGTTCGTCCAGATCTGGTCGACGTCGCGCTGCGCCTGGGCATAGGCGTCGAAATCGGCCGCAACCATGAACCAGTCGTGGGCATAGATGCCATCGATAAGGGCGGTATACCGGTTGCGGTCGTCGGGAGAGAAGACGCCGGAGCTGATGGCGGACAGGGCCTGGGAGAGTTCACGCGAGCCTTCGATGATGGCGCGTGGATCGTGGCCATCGGAGCGGAGCTTGGCGACCTCGTCGGCGCGCAGGCCGAAGATGACGATGTTGTCTTCGCCGACATTGTCACGCATTTCGACGTTGGCGCCATCCAGCGTGCCGATGGTGAGTGCGCCGTTCAGCCCGAACTTCATGTTGCCGGTGCCGGACGCTTCCATGCCGGCCGTCGAGATCTGCTCGGAAAGGTCGGCGGCCGGGACCATGACTTCGGCGAGCGTCACGTTGTAGTTCGGCACGAAGACGACCTTCAGCAGGCCGCGCACAGCGGGGTCGTTGTTGATCGTGCGGGCGACGTCGTTGATCAGCTTGATGATCAGCTTGGCGTTGTGATAGCTCGGTGCGGCCTTGCCGGCGAAAAGCTTCACGCGCGGCACCCAGTCGAGCTCGGGGCGCGAGCGGATCTGGTCGTAGAGGGCAACAGCCTCGATGACGTTCAGGAGTTGCCGCTTGTATTCATGGATGCGCTTGATCTGGATGTCGAACATTGCCGACGGATCGAGCTTCACGCCCATGCGGCTGGCGACGAGTTGCGATAGCGCGACCTTGTTTGCACGCTTCACCGCCGCGAACTTCTCCTGGAAGCCGGCATCGTCCGCGAACTTTTCGAGCGGCTTCAGCTTTTCGGCATCGTCCAGGAAGTCGTCGCCAATCGACTCGCGGATAAGGTTCGTGAGACCCGGGTTGCATTGCTGCAGCCAGCGACGCGGCGTGATGCCGTTGGTCTTGTTGTTGATGCGGTCGGGATAGAGCTTATGCAGATCGGCAAAAACCGTGATCTTCATGAGCTCGGTATGCAAGGCGGATACGCCATTGATCGAGTGTGAGCCGACGAAGGCAAGGTTTCCCATGCGTACGCGGCGCTCGCCGCTTTCCTCGATCAGCGAGATCGAGCGGATTTCGGTGTCGGAGAAATTCTTTGTCTTGCGGGCCTCGATCAGGATCTTGGTGTTGATCGCGTATATGATCTGCATGTGGCGCGGGAGCAGGCGCTCGAACAACGGGATCGGCCAGCTCTCCAACGCTTCCGGCAGCAGCGTGTGATTGGTATAGGCGATCGTGCCGCGGGTGATGTCCCAGGCCTGATCGAACTCCAGCCCGTGCACGTCGCAGAGCAGGCGCATGAGTTCAGCGATGGAAACGGCCGGGTGCGTGTCGTTGAGATGGATCGCTACCTTGTCGGGCAGCGAGGTAAAGTCGTCGTACTGCTGCAGGTGCCGGCGCAGGATGTCCTGCAAGGAGGCGGACGAGAAGAAGAACTCCTGGCGCAGCCGCAGTTCCTGGCCGGCCGCCGTAGCGTCGGCCGGATAGAGGACGCGTGTCAGGCTCTCAGCCTTGTTGCTTTCACGCAGCGCCCCGATGTGGTCGCCGGCGTTGAACGCATCGAGCAGGATCGGATCGATCGGCTGCGCCGACCAGAGGCGTAGCGTGTTGACGCGCTTGCCGCGCCAACCGACCACAGGGGTGTCGAAGGCGGCGGCGATGACGCGTTCGGCAGGCTTCCAGACGTAGCGTGGTTCGCCTTCGGCGTTGTTGGCGACGTCGACCGAGCCGCCGAAGCCGATTTCATATGCGCTTTCGCGGCGCTCGAATTCCCAGGGGTTGCCATGGGCGAGCCAGCTTTCGGGCAATTCCACCTGCCAGCCATCGGCCAGTTGCTGGCGGAAGAGGCCGTGAACGTAGCGGATGCCGTAGCCATAGGCCGGGATCTCGACGGTCGCCATGCTCTCCATGAAGCACGCGGCGAGGCGACCGAGGCCGCCGTTGCCGAGGGCGGCGTCAGGTTCCAGCCCGGCAATGACGGCGACGTCGACGCCGAGCGAGGCGAGCGCGTCGCGAACCTGCTCCATGAGCCCGAGGTTCGACACGGCGTCGCGCATCAGGCGGCCGATGAGGAACTCCAACGATAGATAATAGACGCGCTTGTCGCCAGTCGCATAGACTTTGCGGGTCGACTCCATCCACTTGTCGATGATGCGGTCGCGCACGACAAGAATGGTTGCGGTCAACCAGTCATGCGGCTTGGCGACCTTGGCGTCCTTGCCGATGCGGTAGGTCAGGCGCTCGATGATTTCTTCTGCGAGGATTTCCGGCTTCGAACTGCGCGGGGCGGGGGAGGGAATGGTGGGCTTCGAAACGGTATTCATCGTCAGTCCTCGCCAATTCGGTCTTATTTTCAGTATGTTATGCGTGATTTAATCGATTGTACTCGCGATTAGAATGCAGTTTATGCACCGTTACTACGCACTTGCAACAAGGGAATTGTGCAAACGAAAAAATTGACGACGCTTCGGATCACGGCGATGAAAGAACTTGATTTCAATCGGTTTTCCGATTCTGATATCGGCGATTGCGATAAACGAAAGTCGCTCCGTATTGTTCCGAACCGGCTTTGTTGCTCGATCGGCCCCCGATAGCCAGGCCAACTGCGCCAGACCGTCAAATTTGACCCTTCCTGGCGCAATTTCGGTGATACGGGATCAATTCAGCGGTATCACGTCCACCGCCTGGTCGGAACGCTGGCTGCCGTAGCTTTTCAGCACACCGATGACGGGCGCCACGTCGGCATAGTCGCGACCGTAGGCGACGACGATGTGATCGGTGCCTGCGGGGATGTTGTTGGTTGGATCGAGCTCGACCCATCCGATCGTCTCGCCGCACCAGACACGCACCCAGGCATGCATAGCGTCCGCACCCTCGAGGCGTTCCTTGCCCGGCGGCGGGATGGTGCGCAGAAAGCCGGAGACGTAGCCGGCAGGAATGCCGAGGCTGCGCAGCGCCAGAATCATGACATGAACGAAATCCTGGCAGACGCCGCGCTTCAGCCGGAAGGCCTCAATCGGTGTGGTGTCCACGGTCGTCGCATCGGCGTCGTAGGTGAACTCGGCATTGATGCGGGCGCACAGCGCGTTGGCGATCTGCAGCACCGTCAGCGATTGTCCAGTGCTTTCCCGGGCGTAGTCGGAGATCGCACGGTTTTCGGTCAGGCGCGGACTGTTGCCGAGAAAATGATGCGGCGAATTTGGCTTCAGCGACCAGATGCCGGCAACCTCGTCCGGCAGTTGCGACAGGAGCGGCGAAAAGTCCGCGGCAATTGAATGGGCTTCCACCTGCACGCGGGCCTGCATGCGGATGTCGAGCCTTTCGTGGGGCGCGCGCACCATGAACGATGTCGCCGGATGCCCAAAAAAATCGACGAAATGCGACTGTTCTTCCGGTGCCGGCTCAACTTTGAGCGATCCGGCCACCAGGCGCTGGCGGTCTGGCAGCGAAAGCGGCATCAGGCGCATGATGTGGCGTGCGCCCGAGGCTGGTGTGTCGTAGATGTAGCCCATGTGCAGTGACAGATCGTAGAGCACAGCCTTCACCCCAGATAGGTTTGCGCAAGCAGGTCGGAAAGGTGTTCGAGTTCGCGCTCGAGCCGGCGATAGACCTCGACGCTCATCGCTTCGGGCGTCATCACGGCGAGGCCGGAGTGCAGGCGCATCGCCTCGCGATAGAAGGGCGACATCTGGCCGTTGACGACGGCGTTCGGAAGCTTTTCCACCTCGTGGTGAATTTCGTTCATCTGGAAGAGGATGGACCGCGGATTGAGCGGATCGAGGGCCAGAAGGTCGGTGACCGTCAGCGGTGCGGTGTTGACGTTGTAGCGCCGGCGGTGGGTCATGACGCTGTCGCCGATCTCCAGCAGCATGTCGAGTGCGCCGTCGGGCGCCTCGGGACCGGACATATGGCCAAGCAGGCGGGTCATGTGCATCCCGCGTTCAATATGGCGCCCGAGCGACAGGAAACGCCAGCCGGTGAACCGGTACATGTTTTCGTGCACGAGACCGGCAAAGCCCGCAAGCTTTCGCAACAGGATCGTCATGGCGTGGCTTGCGTCGTCGCCTGGGGAAACCGTGCTGTGAAAGCGCCGTGCGGTCTTTGCCAGATCGGTCAGCGCCAGCCAACCGTCCGGCGAGAAGCGGTCGCGGATGTTGCTTGCTGAATAGACCGCGCTGTCGATGTTACGCAGCAGCGTTTCCGGAACAGCGTCTGCGGTATCAATGTCGACGGCGGCGAGATAATCGGTGACGTCGGCGAGCAGCGGCTGGCTCGGATCGGCGGCTTCCGCAAAACGGGCATGCCAGGCGCGCAGGATGCGCAAGGCGCCTTCGGCCCGCTCGATGTAGCGGCCCAGCCAGAACAGGTTGTCCGCCGCACGGCTCGGCAGGCTGCCCGGCATGTTGCGGGTGAAGCTGCCCTCGCCGGGTAGAAGCGTGTGACGCTCGACCGGCTTGTCGCTGACGATCCAGACGTCGGCGGCGCCGCCGCCCGACTGCATGGCGATGGCGGCAACGTCGTCGCTGCCGCCGATGCGGGCGAAGCCGCCGGGCATGATCTGCCAGCCGTTCGCCGTTCGGGCGGCAAAGACGCGCAGGCTCATCGCCCGTGGCACCAGCTTGCCGCCGATCCACGCGGGCGTGGTCGAAAGCCGGACGACTTCCTGGCCCACCAGTTTCGCGCCATCGGTGTTCAGCCACTCGCCGATCGACTCGACGGCGCTGGTCCTCAACGTCGAGCCAAGAACGGATTCGCCGTTGTCGTCGAAGAACGGCGCACGCGAATAGGCAGGCCCGATAACCATCTTCTCGATGTTGGCGGCCACGTGCTCGCGTTCGTCCTTCTGGCCACACCACCAGGTCGCGATCGATGGCAGCTTCAGGTCCTCGCCGAAGAGTTCGCGACAGATCGTCGGCATGAAAGCAAGAAGCGCCCGGGTTTCCAGAATGCCGGTCCCGAGTGCGTTGACGATGGTGACGTTTTCCGCGCGCAGTGCCTCGACGAGACCGGGCGTGCCGATGTGAGAGCTCTGGTTCAGTTCCAGCGGATCGGAGTAGGCCGAGTCGAGACGGCGCCAAAGGACTCCGATCGGCTTAAGGCCCGCAACGGTGCGAACCATCACCTTGCCCTTGACGACCGCCAGATCCTCGCCCTCGAGCAGCATGAAGCCGAGGTAGCGGGCGATGTAGGCGTGTTCATAGTAGGTTTCGTTCGCCGGTCCCGGCGTCAGGACGGCGATGCGGTCGTCGCCGCTATGCTTCATTCCCTGCAACGCATCGCGGAAAGCGCCGAAGAACGACGCAAGCCGGTGGACCGGGGTTTCGGCGTAGACATCCGAAAAGGCGCGGGTGGTGGCAACCCTGTTCTCGAGAGCGAAACCGGCGCCGGATGGCGCCTGCGTCCGGTCGGCAAGCACCCACCAGTTGCCGTCAGGCCCGCGGCCCACTTCAAAGGCGCAAAAATGCAGATAGTGCCCGCCTGCCGGCGTGACACCCGCCAGGGGACGCTGGAATTCCGGATTGGCGGCAATCAGGGCCGGCGGCAGGACGCCGCCTTCGACGAGCTTGTTGTCGCCGTAGATATCGGCAACGATCCCTTCGAGAAGATCCGCGCGCTGGACGAGGCCGGCCGACAGCGCTTCCCATTCACGCTCGTCGATCAGCACCGGAATGTGCGAGAGCGGCCAGGATCGTTCGCCGGTGCCGGTGCTGCCATAGGCACGATAGAAGACGCCGGCGTCGCGCAGGTAGCGGTCCGCGCGAGCGAAGCGCTCCGTCAGTTCCCTCTCGGGCATTTCCTCGAGGTGCCTGATGAACCGCTGCCAGACCGGTCGAATGGCGCCTGTGTTGTCGACCATTTCGTCGGCGACGTCAGGGAAGGGTGCATAGTTGACCGCCGCATCGTTGCCGATACGGTCCTTGATGTCTGCCCTCAGCTCTCTTGCCGGTTTCTTGCCCATAAGCCCTAAGTCTAAAGTCCTGCCGGTCGCCTCAAATCGAGCGTCAGCGGAAATTCCGGAGACCCCGTTTCCACGGGCGGTATATAGCTGCCCGCCGTGTGTCCCCAAGGTTCGAATCGCGCCAGCCGCCTTGCTTCCGCTTCGTTACCATTGACCGGGAACGTGTCATAGGTACGCCCGCCCGGATGGGCAACATGGTAGATGCAGCCACCGATCGAGCGCTTCGACCATGTATCATAAATGTCGAAGGTCAGCGGCGTGTTGACCGGCAGAAGCGGGTGCAATCCCGACGCCGGCTGCCAGGCCTTGAAGCGGACACCGGCGACGGAGACACCCGCGGTGCCCGTCGGCGTCAACGGCACGGTGCGGCCGTTGCAAGTCACGGTGTAGCGCGACGCGTTGCTGGTTTCGAGGCGCACCTGAAGGCGTTCGACGGAACTGTCGACATAGCGCACGGTGCCGCCGACGGCACCTTCTTCGCCCATGACGTTCCAGGGTTCCAGCGCCTGGCGCAGCTCCAGTTTCGAGCCCTCGTATTCGACCTCGCCGCAGAAGGGGAAACGGAATTCGAGCTGCGCCTTGAACCATTCCGGGCTGAGGTCGAAGCCGTTCTGCTGGAGATCGCCGAGCACGTCGAGGAAATCGGCCCAGACGAAGTGGGGCAGCATGAAACGATCGTGCAGCGTCGTGCCCCATCGCACGAAGCGGCCATCTGCGGGGTTCTGCCAGAACCGGGCGATCAGCGCGCGGACCAGCAGCTGCTGCGCCAGCGACATGCGGGCATTCGGCGGCATCTCGAAGCCGCGGAACTCGACGAGGCCGAGGCGGCCGGTGGGGCCGTCTGGCGAGAACAGCTTGTCGATGCAAATCTCGGCGCGGTGGGTGTTGCCGGTCACATCGATCAGCGTGTTGCGAAACAGGCGGTCGGTTATCCACGGTAGCGGGATCACGCCGCCGGGCGCGGGGATCTGTGCGAGCGCCGTTTCCAGTTCGTATAGGCTGTCGTGGCGCGCCTCGTCGATGCGCGGTGCCTGGCTCGTCGGGCCGATGAACATGCCGGAGAACATGTAGGAGAGCGAGGGATGGCGCTGCCAGTGCAGCACCAGGCTCTTCAATAGGTCGGGACGGCGCAGGAACGGGCTGTCTGCGGGATTGGCGCCACCGACGACGACGTGGTTGCCGCCGCCGGTGCCGGTGTGGCGCCCGTCGATCATGAACTTGTCGGCGCCGAGGCGTGTCTGGCGTGCTTCCTCATAGACCGCGGTGGTGATGTCGACGCAATCCTGCCAGTTGGAAGCGGGATGGATGTTGACCTCGATGACGCCGGGATCAGGCGCGACGCGGATGACGTTTATACGTTCGTCCTGCGGCGGTGAATAGCCTTCGATGTGGACCGGCAGACCGAGCTCGGCGGCGGCATTCTCGGCGGCGGCGATGAGCTCGAGATAGTCCTCGATGCGCTCGACGGGAGGCATGAAGACGCAAAGCCTGCCGTCGCGCGGCTCGACCGAGATCGCGGTGCGCACCGCGCCGCCGATCTCACCGAGCGTCTGCTCGACGCGGCTCTGACCGGCCTCGTCGCTGTGGCGCGAGGCCTCCGGCATGGCGCGACCGGCCGGCACGAAGATTTCGGGCAGCGGCTGGCGCGGGATCGAGGGATCGGGGGTGTGGATGTAGGGATAGCGGGCCGGCGGCACGTAAGGCAGGGTGCCGAGCGGCAGGCGGTAGCCGACGGGGCTGTCGCCGGGGACGAGGAAGATCTTGCCGCGGCGTGTCTTCCACTTTTCGCTGATCCAGCGCTGGCCGGAAGCCTTGGCGTTCCAGGCCTGGACCGGCAGGATATAGCCGGTCGGCGTCGTCAGGCCGCGTTCGAAAACGCGGGCGATGCGGCTGCGCTCTTCCGGGTCCTTAAGCTTGGAATTGGAGGGATCGACATTCTCGGGGAGGCTACCTTCCTTGATGATCCATTCGGCCGGATCCTCATAGGCTGGCAGGACCATGTCGGCCCCGATCGCGAGTTCCCTGGCGATGGCGTTCAGAAGCTTGGAGGCATCTTCCGCCTTGGCACCGGTCTCCTTGCCTTCACCGGCAATCAGCACGGGGTTCTGCCAGATCGGCTTGCCGTCCTTGCGCCAGTAGAGCGAGAAGGTCCAGCGCGGCAGGCTTTCGCCGGGATACCACTTGCCCTGGCCATAATGCAGGAAGCCGCCGGGGGCGAAGCGCTCGCGAAGCTTGCGGATCAGGATATCGGCCTTCTCGCGCTTGGTCGGGCCGACGGCTGCGGTGTTCCATTCCTCGGATTCGAAATCGTCGATGGAGACGAAGGTCGGCTCGCCGCCCATGGTGAGCCTGACATCCCCGGCTTGGAGAATGCTGTCGACCTTGGCGCCGAGGGCGTTCAGTTCGTCCCAGCTGTCGTCGGAAAAGGGCTTGGTGATGCGCGGATGCTCGGCGACGCGCGACACCTTCATGTCGAAATCGAATTCGGTGTTGGCGTGGCCGAAGAGTGCGCCTGATATCGGGGCGGCGTTGCGGTAATGCGGGGTGGCGGCGAGCGGTATGTGGCTTTCGCCGGTGAGCAGGCCGGAGGTCGGGTCGAGGCCGACCCAGCCGGCGCCGGGCAGATAGACTTCGCACCAGGCGTGCAGATCGGTGAAATCGACCTCAGTGCCGGAGGGGCCGTCGAGGGCTTTCAGGTCCGGGGTGAGCTGGATCAGGTAGCCTGAGACGAAGCGGGCGGCGAGGCCGAGATTGCGCAGGATCTCGACCAGCAGCCAGCTGGAATCACGACAGGATCCAAGGGCGAGCTTCAGCGTTTCCTCGGGCGTCTGGACGCCGGGCTCCATGCGGATGACGTACTCGATGTCGTTCTTCAGGCGCGCATTGAGGCCGACGATGAAATCGATCGTGCGTACCGGCGTGCGGTCGATGGATGCGACATAGGCAGCAAGCGCCGGTTCCATCGGCTGCGGCGCCGAGTAGATCTTCAGGTCGTCGCGGATATCTTCGGGATAGGAAAAGGGCCAGGTTTCGGCGCTTTCCTCGATGAAGAAATCGAACGGGTTGTAAACGGTCATGTCGGCAACGAGGTCGACTTCGATCTTGAATTCGGTAACCGGGTCCGGAAAGACGTAGCGGGCGAGATAGTTGCCGTAGGGGTCCTGCTGCAGGTTAACGAAGTGGTTCGACGGACTGACCTTCAGCGCGTGGCTGATGACCCTCGTTTTCGAATGCGAAGCAGGCTTGAGGCGGATGATCTGCGGGCCGAGGCGGATCGGTTTGTCGTATTTATAGTGCGTCAGATGATAGATGCTGGCTTTGATCGACATATCGTGCCTTATCTGGCGCCACATCTTCGTGCGGCATTGCTGTTCCCGAAACCAGTGTGTGCAATGCAGCGAGAGAATGCAAGGCGGAATGGCCAAGCCCGCCAAGCCCTCAGGCCGCCGCTGCGAAAGCCACCTTGGCGTTGAGCCCCTTGCCGTCGGCGCCCGGCTCCAGTGTCAGGACCGCATTGAACAACCCGGCGATCTCCTCGACGATCGGCAATCCGAGGCCTGCGCCGGGGCTCGAGGATTCGGTGCCGCGCGAGAAGCGCTGCAACACGACAGCCAGCGTCTCCGACGGGATCCCCGGGCCGTCGTCCTCGACCTCCAGGCAGACTGTACGTTCCGAGCGACGGATGCGGACGGTGACCACCGCACCGCTGCCGGCATAGGCGATTGCGTTGCCGACAAGGTTGCGGAGCATTTCGCCGATCAGCAGCGGCTCGGCGCGGATCGCCTCGGGACCATCGCCTTCAAAGCCCAGATCGATGCCGGCAGCAGCGGCGGCCGGGATGAGCTCAGCGGTTATATCGTGCGCGATCGCGGTGAGATCGATCTCGGCAGCGGCCAGCGCTTCCTTTGCTGCAGCGGCGTCGATCTTCGCCATCAGCAGCAGCTGCGCGAGGATTCGCTCGGCGTGGGCGACCGCCTGGTCACCCTTGAAAGCGGCATTCTGCGCCTCCGAAAGAGAGGCGGCGCGGACGGATAGCGCCAGCTGCGTGCGGATGATCGCCAGCGGGGTACGAAGCTGATGGCTGGCGTTGCCGGTAAAGTTTCGCAGTGCATCGAGCGCCGATTGCAGCCGCACCATGAAGCCGTTCACGGTGTCGACCAGCGGCTGAACCTCGCTTGGAACGGACTGCTCAATCGGGTGCAGATCGTCGGGGCTCCGCTCGCCGATGGCGTCGCGCAGCTTGTAGAGCGGGCGCAGCGCCACGGTGACGGATATCCAGACAATGACCGCCGCGCCGGCAATCATGACCGACAGCCGCAGCGCCGAGCGCAAGAGGATTGCCCGGGCGAGCTGGCGCCGGGCGATCGTGGTTTCCGCAACCGTGACCGTGAACGGTACAGAGCGAATGCCGGTGGATGCCGAGCGCTGCAGTGTCGCAACGCGGATCGGCTCGCCACGGAAGGAGTCATCGGCGAAGGCGGCAATGTCACCTTGCGTTTCCGCAAGAACCGGAAGCGACTGATAGCCGGTGATGAAATTTCCGGGCGGCCCGTCGACGCGGTAAAAGACGCGGTCCTGCGCTGCCGATGTCAGCATTTCCAAGGCCACGTAGGGTATGTCGACCTGCAGCGAGCCGTCTTCCGCCACGACCACACGCTCGGCGATCGCCAGCGCGGAGCCTGCGAGCACCCGGTCGGAGACGATGTTCGAAGTCTGCACGGCCTCGCGATAGGTATCGGCCAGCGCCAACACGCCGAGGATGGCGGTCGAGATCAGCAGCCAGAAAAGCAGCCTGCGTCGAAGCGAATAGGCTGCCGTCATGAGACCTCTGGCAGCTTGTCGAGATAGTAGCCGATGCCGCGAGCGGTTTTCACGGTCAGGCCATGCGGCAACAGGCGCTTCCTGAGGCGGCTGACATATTGCTCGATGGCATTGGCGGAGATGTCGTCATCGAAGGCGGTGAGCGACTGGATGATTGCCTCCTTGGCGACCACCTTGCCGGCGCGCATGAAGAGGATTTCCAGAAGGCCAAGTTCGCGTGTCGGGATGTCCAGCGGCGTTGAGCCGGCCGAGAAGGAGCGGGAATTTAGGTCGAGCGAGATGCTGCCATAGCTGACGGTCGCCGAATGCAGGCCTGCCTGGCGACGGAGAAGGACGCGCACCCGCGCCTCGAATTCGGCGATGTCGAAGGGCTTGATGAGATAGTCGTCGGCACCGAGATCAAGCCCCTTAACGCGCTCCTCCGGCGTGCCACGCGCCGTCAAAATCAGTACGGCGGCCTGGTTCTGGCGCGCGCGCATCGATCGAAGAACATCGAGTCCGTCCATTTCCGGCAGGTTGAGGTCGAGGATGACCAGATCGAAATTTTCCGCCGCGATCACCGCGTTGGCCGAGGCGCCGTCATGCACGACATCGACCGCATGCCCCGTCCCCCGCAAAATCGCCGACAACCCGTCAGCCAGCGCGATGTTGTCTTCAGTGAGGAGGATGCGCACGAATGTTTCCCTTGTTCGCCGCGAGACTACAGCCAGCGCACTTCAGTGTCACCGCCTTGTATTGGCAGGCGCCGAGCCAGTATCCTGGTTGCCGGGAAGCGGTCGATATCAAGCCGCGCTGGTCACCGCTGCCGCGCAATGGCTTCCATCAGCTTTCCGAAGCGGGGATTCGAGCGGATGTTGTCGAGATCCGAATCATTCGAGAACCAGTTGATCTGGTAGGAGGAACTGTTCGGCAGCAGTCGCTCCAGAATATCGATGGCGTGGTCGAGATCGCCCATCATCGCGTAAACGCAGGCTGCGTTGTACCGTCCGATCACGTCGTTCGAATCCATGGCGAGCGCCCGCGACGTCCACGACAGTGCCTGCTTGCGATCCCCGAGATGCGCGTAGGCCAGGGCGGCGCGATGGACGGGCGCGGAGTTCTCGGGGCTCTGTTCGGCAGCGCGTTGGCAGCGGACGATGGCTTCGGTCGCCCAATTTCGCTGCTCCCGAGGACGGCCAAGCGAACGGTAGGCAGCCGCCAGAAGAACGGGTGAGACGTAATCGTCCGGGTAGAGAGACGCGGCGCGCTCGAAATAGAGGATTGCGCTTTCGAACGCACCTTGCTGAAACTGCCGGTGGGCGAAGTGGAAGTTGGCTTCGAACAGGTTGGGATCGAGCGCCAGCGCGCGTTCGAAGTAGCCGACGGACTCGGCATCGTTTCCGTTATGGTGCAGGACCATGGCGCGGGCGGCATGCGCCTCGGCAAGGTCGGGATCCAGCGCCAGCGCCTTGGCGCTGATTTCAAGCAGATCGGCGATCGGCAATTCGGCGGCGTACCAGATAGGGCATGGTCATCGATCGGGCGAATTTGCGCCCCCTGAGGTAATATGTATAGGCCTCAATGTTGGTGGTGGGATCGCTCTCGATCGTGCGTTTTTCCTCTGGTCGAAGCTTGATCTTCAGCTGGCCGACGATGGCGTGAGCGATTTCGTCCTGGATGGCGAAGATATCGGTCAGGTCACGATCATAGCGGTCGGCCCATAGATGGTTTTCGTTGCCGGTGTCGATCATCTGCGCACTGATCCTGACGCGCTTGCCCGATTTTCGGACACTGCCCTGAAGCACGTAGCGGACGGACAGTTCGTGGGCGATCTGGCCGATCTTCACGTGTCGGCTCTTGTAGGAGAAGGTGGTGTTGCGCGGTGTCACGACGAGGCCGGACACCTTCGACAGATCGGTGATGATGTCTTCGGTCAAGCCGTCCGAAAAATATTCCTGATCGGGATCGCCGCTCATGTTGGTGAAGGGGAGAACCACGATCGATTGTCGGACGGGCGCCTCCGGGCGCTCCGTGACGGCCTCGCGCGGATGGTCGAAACGCACCGCATAGACCCGAACCTCCTGCCGGATGTTTTTCAGCGATTGCTGGCCCCGGTCCTCGAAATGCAGGTTCAGGCGTGAGCCGACCTGATCGCAGACCGATGCCGATACCGCAATGCCGCCGGGCTCGGCGATCGCCTCCAGCCGGGCTGCGACATTCACGCCGTCGCCAAAGATGTCGCCGTCCTCGACGATGATGTCCCCGAGATTGATGCCGATCCGAAACCGGATGCGGCGGTCGTCGGGAACGCCCTCGTTCCTTTTCGCAGCGCCGCGCTGGATTTCCACGGCGCAGGCGACCGCGTTGACCACACTCGAGAACTCCGCCAGCAACGATGAGCTTTACCAGGCGACCGTTGTGCTTGATAATTTCGGGCTCGAGCAGTTCGCTGCGATGACGATTTACCGCCGCCAGCGTTCCCGCTTCGTCAACTCCCATCAGCCTGCTGTAGCCGACGACATCGGCGGCGAGAATGGCTGTCAGTCGTCGCTCCAATGCATCCTCCGGGACAGGTTTGATCGACACTAGCGTTTTTGAAGCTGGATGTCCTGCGTGACCCTTACGCCTTTGGAGGAACGCCTCTGGATTTGCCAGCAATCCGGCCTCCCTTGTGCCGCCTGCCAACGTCATGCATTCTGGCCGGATGAGGAGACTGGCTTTTCTTGCATTTCTATTCATCTGTCCCGGAGTCGCCGCTGCGGACGAGGTTCTCTATCCCGCTGTCTCAGGCAATGCGAGTGCCCCGACTCTGGTCGTCTATTCCTCGCTCGACGAGCCGCTCGCGCAGCCGATGATTGAGGGTTTTCAGGAGGCCAATCCGGATGTCGCGGTGAAGTACGAGGACATGCTGACCGGCGAGATCTATGACCGCATCGTGCGTGAAACCGACGCCGGCCAGCGCACGGCCGATTTCGCCTTCTCGTCTGCCATGGATCTGCAGGTGAAGCTTTCCAATGACGGCTATGCGCAGGTCAGCAACCTGCCGATGAGCGCAGCGTGGCCGAAATGGGCGAACTGGCGAAATACCGCCTATGCGCTTACCTTCGAGCCAGCGGTCTTCGTCTATCACAAGCCGAGTTTCGTCAGCGAACCGCCGCCAGGTTCCCGCGCGGAGTTCGTCGACTACCTCAAGCGCAAGGGGGAAGCGGTCCATGGCCGCATCGGTACCTATGATATCGAGCGCTCCGGTGTCGGGTTTCTGTTCATGGCGCGCGATCAGGAACAGTTCGGGGATATCTGGTCGGTTATCAGTGCAATGGGGGCGGCGGGCGTCAAGCTCTACTCTACCAGTTCCGCCATTCTGGAGCGCGTTGCCGACGGGCGCTTCGTGCTCGGCTACAATATTCTCGGCTCCTATGCGGCCGATTGGGCCAAGCGGCATCCCGACGTCGGCATCGTGCTGCCGAAGGATTATACCGTTGTGATGTCCCGGATCGGGCTGGTGCCGCAGGCAGCCGCCGATCCCGAGCTTGGGCGTCGCTACCTCTCCTTCTTCATGTCGAAGCAAGGGCAAACGATAATGGCGCGCGAACTGCAAATTCCTGCGGTCAGTCCGGAGGTCACCGGCGAGAATACGGCAAACACGATGCAGGCGCTCCTCGGCGCGCAGTTGCGGCCGGTGCCGGTCAGCCCCGGCTTGATGGTCTATCTCGACCAAGTGAAACGGGCGCGCCTGATCGAGCATTGGAACCAGGTGCTTCGCACTCAATGAGGCGCACGCGCACCGGTTGCCACCGGTAATTTCGAGCGATCCGGAACCGAAAGCGAAGTCGGGCGTTTCCACGTCTTGGTCGCCGATGGACGCTGGATTGGATAGGGCATCTCTGCATGAAGGTTCTGATAGTTGAAGACGAGTTGCTGATTGCACTCGATCTCGAGTCGATCGTAGAGGATTTGGGCCACCAGGTCGTCGGGACGGCACGAAATGCCTCCGAAGCACTGGAACTGGCGCAGGACGCGGAGGTCGCGCTGGTCGACGTGCAACTCGCCGACGGCGTGACAGGGCCTGCAATCGCTGCGCGGCTGGTGGACGGCTACTGGGACGACCGTCGTCTTCATGACAGGCAATCCGGAAATCGTGCGAGCCAACACCAGCGCTGTGGGCGTTGTCTCCAAGCCACATTGGCCAGCAAAGGTTGCGGAAGCACTGGAATATGCCGCCGCGGTTCGCTTTGGCCGCGCCTGGCATAGCCCGCGTTTTCTCACGCCGCTCGCGTCCTGATCATCGGAAGCAGCAAACTCTGTATCTGGTGGGGGTGTTAGCGGAACAGGCAGGGCCGCTGCGCGTTGGACAGCAGTTCCTGCTTCGTTGCAAACGATCCGAAGAGCGTCAGAAGACGCTTCTCCTCATCCTTGTCCAATCGGTGTCGGCGAACAAATTCCCGGACGCTCCATACTTCCCTCAAGCTGCCGTTGTCGATCTTATCGATGTCGAGGCGAGAACTCATGGCGCAACTCCATATAACTGCGGGGTAACGCATGTGGCGCGAAGAAGTTCCGCGCACCCGAGCATTTATGCAGCCGGCATCGAGGCACCGGAAGGCGAAGTCGCCGGGAGTGATTGCGGCAGAAAAGTGTCGGTTGCGACTGGATAACCCACCGATGTCAGCTAAATGACAGCTTACTATGGTCGAGTTTGAAGAACTTCAGCTCCGTGGAGGCGGAAAAGTGAAGTTTCGGGAGGAGCTTTACCGGCTTATCGGACCTTGGCGTCCGTTTGCGGTGTCCTTCCCGATTCCATCGAGAACAATGCGCGGTTCCTCAGCCGCGCCATGGAGGACACATCGTGAAGCACACTTTTCTTGTGACAATCTTTGCAGCCGCGATCGCGCTGCCGGCCTATGCGGCCGACTACACAATCATGGCACCGGCTGCACCCGGCGGCGGCTGGGACCAGACGGCCCGGTCGCTGCAGACCGTCCTGCAGAAGGAAGGCATTTCCGGCAACGTCCAGGTTCAGAACGTTCCGGGTGCCGGCGGCACCATCGGGCTGGCGCAATTCGCCAGCCAGAACAGCGGCAATCCGAACGCGCTGATCGTCGGCGGCTATGTCATGGTCGGCGCGATCTTGACCAACCAGTCACCGGTCACGCTGAAGGAGGTCACGCCGATCGCCCGTCTGACCGGCGAGTATGAGGCGATCGTCGTTCCGGCGGCGTCCGATATCAAGACGATAGGCGATCTGGTCGCCAAGCTGAAGCAGGATCCGGGCGCGGTTTCCTGGGCTGGCGGTTCGGCCGGCGGCGCCGACCATATTGCGGTCGGGCTGATCGCCAAGGCGGCCGGCGTCGATCCGACGAAGATCAACTATGTCGCCTTCTCGGGCGGCGGCGAAGCGCTCGCGGCTATTCTCGGTGGCCAGGTGACAGCCGGCATCTCCGGCTACGGCGAATTTGAATCCCAGGTGAAGGCCGGTCAGCTAAGGCTGCTTGCCGTCTCCAGCGACGCACGCATCGACGGTGTCGACGCTCCGACGCTGAAGGAATCCGGTGTCGACGTCGCCGTGCAGAACTGGCGCATGGTTGCCGCCGCTCCGGGCCTGACGCCCGAGCAGACGGCTGCCGTGACAGCCGACTTCGACAAGCTTTCCAAGTCCGCCAGCTGGCAGGAGATCCTGAAAACCAAGGGTTGGGCTGATACCTATCTCGCCGGCGATGCCTTCAAGGCGCAGCTCGACAAGGATGTTTCATCGACCGAGGGCATCCTCAAAGAGATCGGACTTGTTCAATGAGCCAGGGTAGCGAGCCCTTGGCAACGAAGCGCCGCCCCGATTGGGCGGCGCTGGTCATTGCCATCTGTCTTTTCATCGTGGCGGCGGTGATCCTGTGGGACGCTATGCATCTCAAGACGATCGCGCAGTATGCCCGCATCGGACCAGCCACCGCACCCAAGGTCGTCGCGATCGGGCTTTTCGGCCTGGGCATATGGACCGTCTTCGAGGCATTTCGCGGCGAGTTTCCCGAGCGGGAGCACCAGGAAATCGCACCCGTCGTCTGGGTTATCGCCGGTCTTGCGGCACAGATGCTGCTTTTGAAGACAGCCGGCTTCTCGATTGCAACCGGTATGCTATTCGCATTCACCGCACGTGGGTTCGGCCGCCGAAAGCTCTGGTTCTCGATTCCGTTCGGCATCGTCCTGAGCTTCGTCGTCTGGGCGATCTTCTCGCAACTCCTGAAACTCACGCTGCCTGCAGGGCCGCTTGAAAGACTCTTCTTCTAGGATTGGATGCGATGAGCACCTTCGAATTCCTCTTCCAGGGCATCCTGGTCGCAATGCAGCCGATGAATCTGCTCTATGCCTTCGTTGGCGTGACGCTAGGCACAGCTGTCGGCGTTCTGCCGGGCATCGGCCCGGCGCTGACGGTGGCGCTCCTGTTGCCTGTCACTTACCAACTCGATCCGGCTGGCTCTCTCATCATGTTTGCCGGCATCTATTACGGCGGCATGTATGGCGGGTCGACCACCTCGATCCTGCTGAATACGCCGGGCGAAAGCGCCTCGATCGTCACCGCACTCGAGGGCAACAAGATGGCGCGCGCCGGGCGCGGCGGGCCGGCGCTGGCAACGGCAGCAATCGGCTCGTTCGTCGCCGGGCTGATCGCCACGCTTGGGCTTGCCTTCATCGCGCCATTCATCGTCAAGCTGGCGCTGGTGTTCGGGCCGCGCGAGTATTTCGCGCTGATGGTTCTGGCCTTCGTCACGGTGTCTTCGGCTTTCGGCGACTCGGCTCTGCGGGGACTGACCTCGCTGTTCATCGGCTTTGCACTTGCCCTGGTCGGTATCGATCAACAGACAGGGCAAGCGCGGCTGTCCTTCGGTATTCCTGACCTGCTTGATGGTGTCGAGGTGACGACGCTGGCCGTTGCCATGTTTGCGATCGGCGAGACGCTCTATATTGCGGCACAGGGCAACCGCATCGAAGACAAGATCGAAGCGGTCAAGGGCTCGCTGTGGATGACGGCGCAGGATTGGTCGCGTTCGTGGAAGCCCTGGCTGCGCGGCACGCTGATCGGCTTTCCGATCGGCGCGATGCCGGCAGGCGGCGCCGAGATTGGCACATTCCTCTCCTATGCCACCGAAAGGCGGCTGGCGAAGAACCCGGAAGAGTTCGGGCATGGCGCCATCGAAGGTGTTGCCGGTCCGGAGGCTGCCAACAACGCATCGGCCGCCGGGACGCTGGTGCCATTGCTCACACTCGGCTTGCCGACAACAGCGACGGCGGCGATCATGCTCGCCGGGTTCCAGCAATACGGGCTGCAACCCGGTCCATTGCTGTTTGCCAACAATCCGCAGCTCGTCTGGGGTCTGATTGCCAGCCTGCTCATCGCGAATGCGATGCTGCTGGTTCTCAACCTGCCGATGATCGGCCTGTGGGTGCGGCTGCTGACCATCCCGAAGCCGTGGCTCTATGCCGGTATCCTGCTGTTTGCGACGCTCGGCACGATCGGCGCCAATCCATCGGTGTTCGAGCTCGGCATGCTGCTCGCCTTCGGTATTCTCGGTTACATCATGCGGCTGTTCGGTTATCCGATTGCGCCTGCGGTGGTCGGCCTCATCCTCGGGCCGCTGGCGGAGCAACAGCTGCGGCGGGCGCTGGCCATCAGCCAGGGTGATGTCACGACGCTGGTGATGTCACCGATTGCAGCGGGGTTGCTGCTCGTCGCCGCCGCCGCGTTCCTGATCCCGTTGATCCTCAGGATTCGTGGGCGTGGCCAGGTTCTGTCGCAACTGGCGGCCAACGAAGACTAGAAAAGCAAAAGCTGCCTGAACACCCAATCTTGCGACCGGCGATGGGACATTCGCCGGTCGTTTCTTTTTGCATGGCAGGGCTGAATTTGCGCGGCTTGCGGACAGGACGGGGCGGACACATATGTAAGCAGTCAATCATAAAGCAAGAGAGAAAGAAAATGTCCTTCCGCCAGTCCATTCGCGACGGCTTCCTTGGTCGCGCCTTTGCGATGCTCAGTGCCGCCAATGCCGTCAGCGCTACCATCGAATCCGGCCGTCGCCCGAAGTCCCGCGATCTGCGCGAACTCGGAATCGACCCGAGCATGTACGGCAGACTGAACCACTAGACCAGACCGCTGCGCCCGAACGGGCGCCGCGCTCGGCGGTTTGAGATAGCCGCAAACGAACAGCCCGCAACCGAATGGTCGCGGGCTTTATTTTTTCCGAGGGTGAACGCCGCCTTGGCGTGCGGCTCACCCTGGATCAGGCCTGTAGCTGTCGCTCTTGTGCGGCGTCTGCATGCGCCTCTGTCCGCTCTTTCCTGTTGTAGCGGATGGAGGACCACAGCGAGATGCCGATCAGCGTCGCGCCGCCAAGGCCGGTGATGACCTCGGGGATATGCACCATGGTCTGCACATACATGATCACCGAAAGGATCAGGATCGCGTAGAAGGCGCCGTGCTCGAGATAGCGGTATTCGGCAAGCGTTCCCTTTTCCACCAGCATGATGGTCATCGAACGCACGTACATGGCGCCGATGCCGAGGCCGATAGCAATGATGAAGAGGTTTTGCGTCAGCGCGAAGGCGCCGATGACCCCGTCAAAGGAGAAGCTGGCATCCAGTACTTCCAGATAGATGAAGGCGCCCAACCCGCCCTTGGCGGCAGCGCTCATCGTCTTTTGCGAGGCATCCAGCAGTCCGCCGATCACCTCGACGCCGAGGAAGGTCAGCAGGCCGTATATGGCGCAATGGACGAAGGTGCTGGCTTCCTCTGCTTCAAGCAGTGTTGAGAAAACGAGGATAAGCGCCAGCACAAAGGCGATCTCGATGCCTTTAACGGTGGCTCCGCGCGCCATCAGCTTCTCGAGGCCGGTAATCCAGTGCACGTCCTTCTCGTGGTTGAAGAAGTAGTTGAGGCCGACCATCATCAGGAAGGTGCCGCCGAAGGCTGCGATCGGCAGGTGCGCATCGTTCATGATGCGGGCGTATTCGGCAGGCTCGCGTGCGGCCAGCACGAGGGCTTCCCACGGGCCAATCTGTGCGGCGATGACGACAATCGCCAGCGGGAAGACAATGCGCATGCCGAAGACGGCGATGACGATACCCCAGGTGAGGAACCGATGCTGCCAGACCGGCGTCATGTCCTTCAGCTTGTTGGCATTGACGATGGCGTTGTCGAAGGAGAGCGAGATCTCCAGCACGGCCAGAACCGTACAAATGAAGAAGACGGTTGCCATGCCGCCGATCGTGCCTGTGCTCTGCCAGCCGAGGGCAGCACCGAGGACAAGGCCGAGGAAAGTGACGATAAAGGCCCAGCGGAAATAGCTGAGCGTTGTTTTTTGCGTGGGGGCGTTCATGGCCGCACCTCGCAAGCTGAGATAGTGTTGAACGAAGAGAATATGCGGGAAGAACGCCACATACCCCAATGGGCATGCGTGCGAGGCATGGTGTGCTTGATCATCGAATGAAATCCGCCGGCTTATCTGCAGGCGGTACCGACATCGCGAGAGCGCCGTAAAAACTCTCGCCAGAGGGGCCCGGCACCAGGTTGCCCCGTCAGCCGATGTCTGAGGCTGCGGGATAAGGCGAAGGTAGTGAACTTATCGCGACAGTCAAGATCGACGTGCCGGACATCGCGGCGTTTTACGGGAACCTTTCGAGCTATCCGTCGTTCCACTTGGGTTGAGCGATGGGAACAGTCGCTTGCGTGCTGCAAAAAAAGGAGGCCGATGATGAACACTTCGACCCATATTCCCGACAAACGCACCGAGACGTCCGACCGTATGAAACGCGCTCGACCGAACCGCATGAAGAACGCGCAGGTAATGCCGCCGCATCAGGTCGATCTGACGCTTACGCCGGGCGTACTGCACGATGTGCATGTTCCCGCGCATGTGAGCGGTGGGGATCTCTCCAAGGGCGGGCCGCAGGCTGCTGCCGATAAAGACGGTGCGAGCGGCGGGAAGCGGCCGCAAACCATACCCAGCAAGCCATAACCATAGATTCAATTGCGAGGGCATATGAGAATAGTACCGCACGACATACATCTGCGACATGAGATCGAATGGCAGGCGCTTCGGGACGCCAAGCGCATCGAGATGGATCTTGAGCCAGCCAATGTGACGCCGGCTCAGTCTCTCGGGATGCGGATGAAAGACGTATCGACTATCGCAATCCCGCAGCCATGACGATGCGACGCCCGGCTATCCGCTGGGCGTCTTTCAACTGTCGCTACCGTTGCCTTTCGCTTGGTCCGCAGTCGATCTTGGCTCCAGCCTGTGGAAGACGAAAAGGACGCAGATCGCGGTGATTGTCGCAAAGAAGGCGACCGGCCAATATCCGAACCCGACCGTAAGGCCGATCGCGCCGGACAGCCACATGCCGGCACCCGTTGTGAGACCCTTTACCCGCCCTCTTGAAAACACGATCATTCCGGCTGCCAAGAAGGCAACGCCGGCGGTTACCGCCTCGATAACGCGCAACGGGTCGATCCGTACCTGCTGATCATTGGCGAAGGCCGGCATATGTACAGCTTCTATTGAGAGAATGCCGAAGAGGGCCGCAGCCAGGCTGACAAGTATATGTGTCCGGAAGCCGGCCGGCTGGTCACGTGCTTCACGCTCGAAGCCGATCAGGCCACCCAGCACGACCGCACCGAACAGCCGCGCAAAGATTACCGGATAGTGCAGCCGTGATTCAGGAAACATGTCCGCAATGATCAGGTCCACCTTGTCCTCCCCGCAGCGTTTGCGGACTAACGCGTAGCCGCCCGCTTTGTTCGGGGCGATCAGAAACCGATGGTTTCCTCATAGCGGTCCCAGGACTGGTAAAGCGCGTAACGGCTGAGGCCGAGGATCGAGAAGTTTCCGAAGTAAGGGCTCATCTGGAATTCGGCGAAGGTTTCGCTCGACTTGCTGACCGCGCCCACATAGATGGCGGAAGCCAGGCCGGTGCGGTTGGACCCGTGTTCACAATGAATGAGGAGCGGCTTTGGTGCTTCGCCCATGATTTTGGCAAGCCGCTGCGCGTCGGCGACCGGGAGAACCGTCGTTGACGACATCGGGAAATCGATCAGTGTGATGCCGTTCTCCGCCGCTGCCGTTGCTTCCTCCTCGTACCAGCCCCTACGCTGTTCATTGCGCAGGTTCAGGATGGTCTTGATGCCATAAGTCGCGGCGTAGTGCTTGATGTCCGAGCCGTTCGGCTGGGCGGAGCGGTAGAGTTCACCAGCGATCACTTCGTGAAAATTGCCGGAGAGCTGGCCAATCCCGGCATGTGCGAGCACGGCGATGCCTGCGGCCAGAGTGAGCCGCACGGGCCATTTCAGAAATGCAAAATAACGACGCTTCATACTCGTATCTTCATGCAGGCCTGCAACACGCCATAATATGAGGCCACGGCGTCCCGATACCAGAGGCGACCAAAATTACACGATTAAGTCTAGGGCACAATTGATGCGTCAATATGGCGATCAGATGCAAAGTTCGTCGTTCCAAATCCGTGCCGCCAACCTTTCCGAAAGGATTGCACGGCGATAATCCGGCGCTCAAAGGATTCGGACAGATGGCCAAGACAACGACACGCCGCCGCAAATCACCAGCACGATCGAAGGGGCGGGGTGGCGGCAGCGCGCTTCCCTGGGCGCTCGTCGGCATCATGGCTGTCGGCGGGATCGCAGTCTACGACAACTGGAAGAGCGTGAAGCCGATGCTGGCCGCGCACACGCCAGCGCCCACTGCCTCGCGTCCCGTTTCGGTGGCGCGACGCGACACGGCCCCAGATCCGGGCCCGAAGCAGACGGCGTCGATTTCCGCGGCTTCGCGTATCCTGCCCCCCGATACAGTGCCGCTTCCGGCCAAGGCGCCGGCGCCTGCT
This sequence comes from Rhizobium sp. Root1220, assembly GCF_001426265.1. GTDB lineage: Bacteria > Pseudomonadota > Alphaproteobacteria > Rhizobiales > Rhizobiaceae > Rhizobium. The sequence continues at coordinate 185,462 of NZ_LMDG01000034.1, read as the reverse complement.
CCCGAGAGGGCGATACCGGTCTCGATTTCCCCTGCGCAGGCGGTAACCGCCAAGGCGGCGTTCGGCTATTGCGGGCAGGGCGAACACATCAACTGCGTCGCCGATGGCGGCACCTTCTGGTACAAGGGAGAGAAGATCGTCATCGCCGATATCGTCAGTCCGGGGATCGACAATGCCCGTTGCGACGGCGAGAGGCGTTCGGGGTTCGCCGCAAAGCTGCGCCTGCTCAGCATTCTTAACGCCGGATCCTTCGCGATGAATGCGGCGGGGCAGCCCGGCAAGGGCGGCACGCCGCGGGTGATCTCGCGCGATGGTCGATCGGTCGGCGTGCAGCTGATCGACGAGGGCCTTGCCCGCAAGCCCGGCAGCGGCCCCTGGTGCGCCTGAGCGCGGCCGGCGCCTGAGCGAAATACTACTTCTGTTTCGGCGCCTTGCCGTTGGTCCTGAAGTGGCCGGCGAAGTCGGTGTCCTTGCTCTTGGCCGTGCATTCGATTGCGACAGGCTTGCCACCGTATGGGTTGCCCATCGTACAGGTTCCGGCAACCTTGACCTGGCCGGTCATCTGCTTTCCGACACCGGTGACGACGAGACTGAGCGGCAGGCTGATATTGCCGTTGCCGGCCGGCTTGATCGCGGTACCGTCGCCCTGGAAGCCCAGCATCTTGCCGCCGGAGGTAAAGATGAGCGTTACCTGTCCGTTGACGAGCGTGACGCTGGCGAGTTCATTTCCGCAACCCTTCGTCGCATCCACCTTGCCGGCGACGAGCTTGGCGCATTTGCCGGCCAGCGTCAGGGCACCAGGTGCACCAGGAAAGTTCTGTGGTGCTGCACCGGCAGCGGACGCAAGCAATGTCGCGGACAGCGCAACCGCGGCCAAAGTTAGCATTTTCATTTCGATCCCTCGCAAGCAAGTGGTTGCGGCGCGCCGCAAATCGGCGGCAAGCCATTGATGGGCAGCGCCATGCCATTGTTCTGTGTTCGAAATTGGTCGAGCCGCCAGCTTGATGGGCAGGCCATCTCCGGACACGGCCAAGCAATCCCGTGGTTGCGGCGGAAGGACCCGATGTCTCGCAATATGCCTCGCGACGATACGGGCGCTTACTCGGGGTTGACGAATTCGAGGTAAACGATAACCTATGCGCGAAGATTCGCCATGACACGAACCGTGCGATTTATCTGTTAGTCGATACCGCCTTCTCTGCCGCGTTGTGGGTCCTGATCATTGGCCGTGGAATTTGGCCCTTGTCAAATGGCGTCGATCACAGCGTCACAGCCGGCACGCATCGGGCTGTGAAGCACTCCAGCAAGAGTTCCGGAACCGCGCGTCCGGATACACCGTAGGAAGCCTAAACAATCAGGGGCATTAATGAGAGATATCAAGCTTGATCTAATCAGGGGCGTGGCAATGATTACAATTGCCATCAATCATTTCGGCTCGATGATCCAGGAGCTTGGATACGACAGCCCGAAAATTCCAACGTTGACCACCGTTGGTTACTCATCTGCGGCGGAGATATTCTTCGTCCTGTCCGGGTACATGATCGGATTGGTATATCTGAAGAAGGATGACTACGCTCGACGCATTCGGTATCGCTCATGGGAACTGTACAAGCATAATCTTGCAGCCTTTATAGCGGCGATGCTGGTCGCTTGCCTCTTTCCAGCAATAAGCGAGGTGGTGTCAGCGCAATTTACATTGGACCGCCCACTTGTGGGTTCCTTGACGTTTCTGGCGTTTTTCCAGCACCCGGATCTGTTGGGCGTCCTTCAGCTCTATGTCGTTCTGATGTTGGTGACGCCGAGTTTCGTCTGGTTGCTGCGCCGCTCGCCTGCCCTGGCGGTCGCGACCAGTGTCGCGGTCTACGGTGCTGCTCAGCTCGTCCCCGTGCTAAATTTGCCGGGAGGCTCGCCCGAGGGTGACTGGCAATGGAACTTCAATCCGTTTGCATGGCAGCTGCTCTTCTTCCTTGGCATCGTGGCCGGAAAAACAAGCCTTCATGTAAGACTGTCGAACTGGCTGTCGGCCTCGCCTGTGCGGGCAAGCCTGGTGATCACGGCGTTCGTCGGCGCAGCCTTGTACCATCGGCTTGCCCTGTGGGGGTACGTTCCAGGCCTGCCAGCCGACAAGGAGACCCTTTCTCCCATCAGGGTCGTGCACTCCGCTCTGGCCATAATGTTCTTGTTCTCGATTGCCGTCCTGTTGGGTGATGAACTGATGAACACCAGAGCGTCCCGCGTCGTGTCGGCGATCGGGCAATCGACATTGCTCTGCTATACGTTAAGCATCCCGTTGACCTATGCGATGGCGGGCATCTGGTTGGCGTGGGGTGGGGGCGTCTTGGTCTACCTGACGGGTGTCGCGACCATTCTTGTCTGCATTACCGCCGCCGCTCACTGGGGTAAAATCGGTTTTGCGAGAGCCGCGTAAGCTCAGCCAAGCCGAACTTCCCGCGGGTTGCAACGTAGGCCCTAGAGGATCCCATATCTGAAAATCCACAAGCCGCTCACTCCGGGCGGCTTTTCGGTGGGCGTGCCAACGTTTTGGCATTCTCCAGCTTGGTGAGCGGTCTTGAAGCGGTGTTGCGGCCGCGAGTGCGGACCCGAGCCTGATCCATCGCATTTCACTTGCGACGTGTCGTCATTGCAAGGCTTCACGCCGGGACTGTCGTGAGGCAGCGATGGATTGTTACGATCGGTGCCCAATCGCTAAGCCATTGACTTGGTGAGAAGATCGGATGGTGGGCGTGACAGGGATTGAACCTGTGACCCCTACGATGTCAACGTAGTGCTCTCCCGCTGAGCTACACGCCCATCCGATGGCGGCGCATAGACCACAAACCCTTTTTGCCGTCAATAGGCTTTTTTCGGATTTGTGACGCGCGCCGCGCGATCCCTTATGCGGCAAGCATTTTGTTCACTTCGTCGACCAGATCGCGAAGGTGGAAAGGCTTGGAAAGGACCTTTGCATCCTTCGGAGCCTTCGAATCAGGGTTCAGCGCGACGGCTGCAAAGCCGGTGATGAACATTACCTTGAGGTCGGGATCCAGCTCGGTCGCGCGTCGCGCGAGCTCGATTCCGTCCATTTCCGGCATGACGATATCGGTCAACAGGAGAGAAAAAGGTTCCTCGCGAAGCCGGTCATAGGCACTGGCGCCGTTGTCGTATGAGAGGACCTTGTATCCCGCCTTTTCGAGCGCCTTCACAAGAAAGCGGCGCATGTCGTTGTCGTCTTCTGCAAGAAGTATCTTCTGAGTCATTATCCAGACCGCTGATCCGTGGAAATTATGCGTGAGGCTCTAGCCATCTACACTAGATTTCGGCCAGTAAACAACCGGTGAAGAGGTTGTCCGCGGCTTCATCCCCATGAGATAGTATGGACTTGGTGCCCTGCAACTGGCAACATGGGCTAAGAAGCGGCAGTTTAGCATGGGACAGAGGGAAGACAGTGCAGGAAATCCCCGAATACGAGCTTTTTGAGATCCGGGAGCCCGTGTCACATGCCATCCCCTTCGTTTACAACTCCCCCCACAGCGGCCGCATTTATCCACCGGAATTTATCGCCCAATCGCGCCTGGAAGGCATTTCAATCCGGCGTTCGGAGGATCACTACGTCGACGAACTGTTCGGTGATGCGAATGCGCTGGGCGCACCGTTCCTCGTTGCCAATTTTCCGCGCGCCTATCTCGACGTCAATCGCGAGCCCTACGAACTCGATCCGCGCATGTTCGATGGGATGCTGCCGCCCTATGCCAACGTCAATTCGCTGAGGGTGGCGGGCGGCCTTGGGACGATACCGCGCATTGTCGCGGAGAACATGGAAATCTACGGCCGGCGCATTCGGGTCGAGGAGGGGCTCGATCGGATCGAGAGCGTCTACAAGCCCTATCATGCGGCGCTGAGGCGACTGATCGCCCGCACGCATGTGCAGTTCGGCTTCGGAGTGCTGATTGATTGCCATTCCATGCCCGGCAATGTCAGGGTCGCCGGCAGCAATACACGGCCGGATTTCATCATTGGTGACCGCTATGGCACCAGTGCATCGGCCGAGCTTTCGCGCGCCGCCGTCGCCATCTTCGAGGAGATGGGCTTCACCGCGATCCGCAACAAGCCCTATGCCGGCGGATTTATCACCGAGCACTATGGTCGTCCCTCGCGGGGTCTGCATGCGCTGCAGATCGAAGTCAATCGTGCGATATATGTCGATGAGGTCACGCTGGAGAAGCGTGGGGATTTCGCGGTGATCGCCAAGGCGATCACCGGCTTCATGCGGGAGATGGCGGTCTATGTAGCGAAGTTCGCGACCGACAGCGCGCTTGCCGCCGAATAACCGTTTCCAGGCACAAAAAAAGACCGCCTCGCGGCGGTCCAAGTCTAGGGAGGAAACACCCAAGGAGGGTATTTACAGTCAGAGACTGTGATTGGAAGCTACTGCTGCGATGCACAATTGTCAAGCATTATATTGCGATGCAAAAATAATGTGCAGTCGGCTAAAAGTTGCGCCTCTCGTTTGCAATGATCCGCATTTCCGCTATGAAACGCCGTCCAGTCACGCGAACGGATTTTGCCATGCTTCCTGACCGCTTGTTCTTCAACCGTCTTGCGGAGGCCGCCAAGGCCGAGACACTGCCGCGCTTCCGCTCCGGCCTAGACGTGACCAACAAGCTGTCAAGCGGTTTCGATCCGGTGACCGAGGGCGACAGGGCGGCCGAAGTCGCCATCCGTGCCCTGATCGAAGAGCATTTTCCCGATCACGGCATCCTCGGCGAAGAACACGGAAGTATAGGCCTCGACCGCGAATATGTCTGGGTGATCGACCCGATCGACGGAACACGCGCATTCATTTCCGGGGTGCCGGTCTGGGGTACGCTGATCGGGCTGCAGCGGAATGGCCGGGCAATCATGGGCATGATCGAGCAGCCGTTTACCGGCGAGCGGTATTTTGCCGATGCCAGCGGTTCGCACTACACCGGACCAGAAGGCGAACGCCGGCTCAAGGTGCGTGATTGCGGCCAGCTGTCGAACGCCATCCTCTTCACCACGTCTCCACATCTTTTCGTCGGGGCCGAAATGGAGAAGTACCGCGAGATCGAGAGCCAGGTCCGTTTGTTCCGCTACGGTACGGATTGCTATGCCTACGCGCTTCTCGCTGCCGGCCATGTCGACCTGGTGATCGAGAACAGCCTCAAGCCCTATGACGTCGGCGGCATTATTCCGGTTATCGAAAATGCCGGCGGCATCATCACCACCTGGGACGGCGGACGTCCCGAAAGCGGCGGCTCCATCATTGCCGCTGGAAGCCGTGCCGTGTACGAGCAGGCCATCGCCATTCTCGACGCTAGATAGCTTGCAATTCGAGTGACACGATTGCACTTTGCGCGCAGTCCAGTCACAGGCTGATTTCCGGCCTTACGTCGATCGGTCCCTTGATCGGCGAGGGTTTGCGCTAGGTGCCGAATGCCTCCACATCCTCTGCCGCCTCGGCATCACTGCCGGGGATGAATGCGTGGAAAGCAGCGAGGGCGGCCTGGCGATAAGTATCGCGCTCCTGAAGCACCTCGTGTCTGGCGCCGTTGATCGGCACGAACTGGGCGGCGCGGAAGTAGCGCGATATCCGCTCCTGAGCGATGTAGGGCACGATGCTGTCGCGGGTCGGCGCAATGACGACGGTGGGAATGGTGATCGAGAAAAGATGGCCCGGCGATGTCACGCGATCGATGGTGCGGAAGGATTCAAGTAGCCAGCGTGCCGTCGGCGGGCCGAGGGTCAGCTCGGGATGCGCGGCCGCGATTGCCAGGTTGCGTTCGAAGCGTATCTGGTCCGACGTCAGCGGATTGTCCCTGAAAGGCTGCTCTTTGAGCTTGCGGGTCAGCGGAAACGAACCGAGGCCGAGCGAGCAGGCGAACGTTGCAAGCCGCCGTATTGTGGCAGCCGACGCTGCCTGGCCGGACAGTCCGATGAAGGGCGCGGTCAAGACCATGCGTTCGATACGCGTCGACAGGTAGGGAGCCGCCGATAGCGCGATCAGTGCGCCGGTGGAATGCGCAAGAATGAAGAAGGGCAGCCGGGTATCCGGCAACACGATCTTTTCGAGAAAGGTATCGAGGTCGTGCTCGTAGTCGACGAAGCGGCGGACATGTCCGTTCGCGCGATTTTTGACGAGGCGCGGCGAGCCGCCCTGGCCGCGGAGATCGAAGGTCGCGACCCAGAGACCCTTCGCGGTCAGGTCGCGGATCGTCTCGTAGTACTTCTCGATAAATTCGTTGCGGCCATGCAGAAGTACGACCGTTCCTTTGGCCATCGAAGCGTCGGAGCGGAAGACGGCGTAGCGCAGCTTGTGGCCGTCGTGGGTCTCGAAGTACCCTTCTGCGCGGTTTTCCGGCGCGGGATTGCCGGGCGTGGAATAAAGGACCTGGTCCATGCGGCTCGATCGTGTCTTTCAGGCGGATTCGGATACCGAATAAAGAGGTAGAAGATCCAGCTGTCAAATCAAAGAAAAGCGAGCTTGAGCCAATCTAGGCAACGGATACTTGAGGTTGCGTCCCTGTCTCCGCCATTTTGCAATTCTGGATCGCCGAGCTCGCTCTGAGCGGCACTCGCCCGGTACCGCTTTTTGAGTAGGGAACAGCTATTGTGCTGAATTTATTGGCCTGCAACTTGTTGTAGGGTGGTTGACAACGATGAAGAGTGTACGGGCGTAACGCCAGTAACGGAGTGAGGATGGCATCGATGGACCCGCGAGAACTACCCTTTAACCGCGCACGGAGGCATTTTCTGGGCGCGGCTGCCGCTGTCGGCGCGCGAGCTGCCGGGATTGCGGCTGCCGCGGTCGCAATCGCGTCGTCGCCCGCCCAGGCGGGAGGACGCAACTGGGGTCGGCGAGGCGGCGGAAGTCATGGCGGTGCGGGCGGTTCGGGTGGCGGATCCGGCGGTTCGGGTGGATCCGGCGGCGGCAGTGGATCGGGCGGCGGCGGGGGCGCCAGCTGCCTTCTGCGCGGAACGTCGATCCTGACGCCGACCGGCGAGCGGCGGGTCGAAGAAGTTCGCATCGGTGATCTCGTCGAAACCGCCTCGGGTGAAGCCAAGCCAATCATATGGATAGGTCGCCAGACCTTCAAGAAAAGTCGTGCTTCGTGGAACGAAAGCGTGATGCCGATACGGATTTCACAAGACGCCCTGGATCAGGGCGTGCCGAGCCGCGACCTCTACGTTTCGCCGGGGCATGCCCTTTATCTCGATGGGGTGTTCTTCCGTGCCAAGGATCTCGTCAACGAAAGCTCGATCAAGCCTGCCCTTCCGCCTGGCAGCGAGGCCATCGAATACTACAATTTCCTGCTCGACACCCATGAGGTGGTGGTAGCGGACGGGACGCCTGTCGAGACATATCAGTTCGGCCGCAACGACTATCAGAAGTTCGACAACTTTATCGAGCTCGAGCAACTGCATGCCAATGACGCGCGGGCATCCATGGCATGTTTCGCGCCCGTTGTGGGCGAGGAAAGCGGGAGCCAGCATATCAAAGCTCTACTGTTGCTTGGTGTGTCGCGTTTCGTTCCGGTTCGCGACCCCTTCAAGGATGTCTCCGACCGTATTGCTGCTCGTGCCAGGGAAATGGTCAACTAGGGGAGAATGACGCGTAGACACCGATGCGCCTCTGACGCATCGGTGTGCGCTGCAATCAGCCGCCGGTCTCATCGAAACCGCCTCGCAGCGCCGCGCTGTCAAAGGGCGGACGCGGCGACGGGACAGCCACGGTACCGGGGAGCTCGAAGTCGGTGTCTACGACGGCATCCGGCAGAGGCATGGGGATGGGAACTGGCACTGCTACGGGAACGAGCAGTTCGAATTGTGCCGACGATGCGCTGTGCTGGGGCAGATAGTTCATTGCCACTTCGTATGCGGCCAGCGGCGACGGGGTCTGCAGTTCTCCGTCGGGTCCGCGCTTCTCGTAGAATGCGTTTCCGCCCGCGACCGCTACATAATGCATGTTGTTGTAAGGAAACTTCAGGCCGTCGGTGTGGAAGAACATCGCTTCCTTCACAGCCGGATTGCGCTGTCCATGTAGAATTGCATCGGCGGCGGCGTCGAGATCGGCCTCGGCCTCGGCCTTGACTTCGCGCGTCATCACGCCGGGTGCAAACTGTCGTTGCTGGGCGACGATACCGCAAATCGAGTCCGGATAGGCTCCCGATGTGAGCCGATTCATCACCACGGTTCCGACCGCCATATAGCCATCGTGATCGGAGTGTTCCGACTCGAAGTACATCGCCCGCTTCAAACAGGAGCGATCTTCGGACGTGTAGTTATAGGTAACTTTTGTCGCTTCGATGCGCTTCGCGGAATGCACCGCTGCCGTCTGCGTCGTTTGCGGCGCAGTGGTGCAGCTCGCAGCCGCCAAGCCAGCCAACAAAATCCCCGACAGGGGTCTCCCCAACGCTTTTTGCGCCCTCAACGCCAGGTGCCTCCTATGTGATTAGTGCAGCCCTTATCGATCAAGTGTTCGTGTTCTACCTGACATTTGGAAAAATTTCAAACGGATAGCGTGCGCAAATATCTGGCGGGGGTGGTGGGGACTGATCGAGTAGGCAGTTTTTGTCGCGACGATGGTCTGGTCCGGGCTCCCAGCGCTCATTGATCCTGGCAAAAAGAAGCCGGCATACGAAGCCCGACGGACTCCGCAATGCCGGCTGGAGATCAGGCTGAAGACGAAGGGACGATACACTTCAGCCATCGGGCCAGTGTCACCCGATGGCCAATGTCTAGTTCAACGCGTCTGAACAGACCCCAAACCATTCGTTCATATGCGGTTCACCCCGCCATGACGCCGGCCGTTTGGAAGAGGTCTTGAACTCCATAAATACGATCCCCATCTCATTTCTGCGGGTGCCAAACGGGCCCGCAGAGCCGTCCTGAAGCTGCCTGATACGGGGTTTTCGGGGCACATTTTTCGCAATTCGTCGCTTCCTCAGGAGGACACCATGCGTCACGTAGACTTCTCTCCCCTTTACCGTTCGACGGTCGGCTTCGACCGCCTCTTCACCATGCTCGACAGTCTCGCCCAGCCCGACCAGGGCCAGACCTATCCGCCCTACAATATCGAGCGCACCGGTGAAAACACCTACCGCATCACCATGGCCGTTGCCGGTTTCGACGAGACGGAAATCTCCATCGAGGCCCAGGCCCACGCTCTGACCGTCAAGGGTGAAAAGCGCGATGACAAATCGGAAGGTAGCGAATACCTTTATCGTGGCATTGCCAAGCGCACATTCGAACGCCGCTTCCAGCTAGCCGACCATGTCGAGGTCACCGCCGCATCGCTGAAGAACGGTCTCCTTCATATCGACCTTCTCCGCAGCATTCCGGAAGCCATGAAGCCTCGGAAGATTGCAGTCACCGCCGATCCGGTGAATGCGCCGAAGGCGATTGAAGCTCAAGTCACCAACTAACCTGTCCCTCTCGGGATTAGGCGAGGCAGGCGGCGCTCCATCGGGCGCCGCCTTTTCGTTGTCCGCAGTTCAGGCGGGGCTGGCGGCTTCTTCGACTTCTGCTTCGGTCGTCCGCCTGTGGGCGGCGGTGGCGTATTTCTGGGCGATAACGGCGCAGACCATGAGCTGGATCTGGTGGAAGAGCATCAGAGGCAGCACGATGGCGCCGATCGCCTGGCCCGCGAAAATGACGTTGGCCATCGGCACGCCGCTCGCCAGGCTTTTTTTGGAACCGCAGAACGTGATGGTGATCTGATCAGCCTTGTCGAACCCGAGCCAGCGGCTGCCGAAGATGGTGGAGCAGAGGACAAAGGCGAGCAGAAGCATGTCGGCGACAATGACTGCGGCGATGTCGGCAATTGAGAACGTGTGCCACAGCCCTTCGACGACGGCGGTGCTGAAGGCAAGGTAGACGACCATGAGGATCGAACCACGGTCGACCGGCATGAGCAGCTTCTTCTTGGCGCGGATCCAATGGCCGATCCAAGGCTCCAGGGCCTGGCCGACGATGAAGGGCAGCAGCAGCTGGACAAAGATCTGCAGGAACGCATCCCAGGAGAAGCCGCCATGGCCGCCGACAGAGAACAGCAGGCCGACGAGCAGGGGCGTAAGGAACATTCCGAAGATGTTGGAAGCGGAGGCCGAGCAGATCGCCGCCGGAACATTGCCGCCGGCCATCGAGGTGAAGGCGATCGATGACTGGACGGTCGAGGGCAGCACGCAAAGAAAAAGTATGCCCAGATAGAGTGGCTGCGGCAGGATCCAGTCCGGCAGGAAGCCGAGACCGAGGCCGAGGATTGGGAAAAGGCCGAACGTGGTCAGCAGGATCGCCAGATGCAGGCGCCAGTGCAGCAGACCGGCGACGACGACGTCGCGCGACAGCCGCGCTCCGTGCAGGAAAAAGAGCAGGGCGATGGCAAGATCGGTGGCAGTCCCGAAATAGCCGGCGAATGCGCCGCTGGCCGGCAGGACCGAGGCCAGCAGGACGGTGCAGACCAACAGGATGGTGAAGGTGTCGGGCATAAATCGGCGCATGGCATTGCTCGTCGATGTCAATGGATCGACTATCCATCTTCCATTATGATATAGGATGCAAGAAATAACAGTTATCACATATCGGGATATGATATGCTTGATCTCACGCAATTGCGCAGCTTTATCGCCGTGGAGCAGATGGGGAGCTTTACCCTCGCTGCCGAGAGGCTTGGTCTCGGACAGTCGACGGTCAGCCAGCACATCCAGCGCCTTGAGAATGCGGTCGGTCGGCGGTTGCTCGCTCGCGACACCCACAAGGTGGTGCTGACAACGGACGGTGAGGCGTTGCTGTCGCACGCGCGTGCGATGCTGTCCATCGAAGGGCAGGTACAGGCCCTTTTCAAGGGTCAAAGCCTGCGGGGCAATCTGCGGCTCGGCGTTTCCGAGGATTTCGTCACCAGTCAGCTTCCGGCAGTGCTCGAGGATTTCGTCCGCTCGCATCCCTCCGTCGACCTGGAGTTGACCGTCGCCTTGTCAGGCACGCTCTATGAGATGCAGGACAGTGGCGAGATCGATCTCGTCCTCGCCAAGCGACGCCTGGGGGATGCGCGCGGCCGGCTTGTCTATCGCGAGCCGCTGGTGTGGCTGGCGCGCGATCCGGACCATGCCTTAAGTGGCGGGCCACTGCCGTTGATTGCCTTCCCGCCTCCCAGCGTCACGCGCAGTATTGCGCTCGAGGCGCTCGGGCGCCATCAGATAGCGTGGCGGATCGTCTGTACTTGCGGCAGCCTCAGCGGATTGACAGCTGCCGCGCGCGCCGGCATGGGGGTTCTGGTCCAGCCACGCAGCATGGCGCCATCGGGGCTCAAGGAGATCGGCAAGGGCAAGCTGCCGACGCTGGAAGACGTCGAGTTCGTGCTCGTCCCGCGCAAGGGCGCCGATCAGGTGCTGGTCTCGGCTCTGTCGGAGGACATCCTGGCGAAGGTCAGGAGTCTGCGTTCGGCTTGAGGAACGAGGCCTAGCGCCCTATGTTCGAAACCGATAGCGGATGGTTAATCCGCTGCGGGGGATTTAAGGATCTCTCAACCCTTAAACTTAGGTATCTGGTGAGATTCGGTATCTAGTTTGGCGTAGGCTTATGGTCGACGTTCGGGGTAACAAGGAGAACGGACCGATGATATATGGAGCGCTCTTCATATCCGGGCTGGTTGCCTGTGTGATGCTCATTGCAGTCGCTGGCCATGATGAAGGGACGACGGACAATGGTGCGCCACCGTCCGCCGTCATCGTGCATCAGAACTAGCGTCTAGGCTGCAAGGCACTTCAGGAACCCGTCGACATCCGCCGCCTCTGTGGCAAAGCTGGTGACGAGGCGGATCAGGGTTTCATTGGCGCCTACCAGTTCGGGCGCCGCGGCCGGCACTGGCCATTCGTAGAATTTCGCACCCTTTTCCTCTGCGGTCTTCGCCGCGATCTTGGTGATCACGGCGAAGACTTCATTGGTGGGTGTCATCCACGCCAGGCGGGCAGAGTTGCTGGCATTGATGCCTGCGCGCAGGCGGTCGGCCATGCCGTTCGCGTGACCGGCAAGATCGAGCCAGAGGTCGTTCTCGAAATAGGCGTCGAACTGAGCTGCGATGAAGCGTGATTTGGAGAATAGCTGGGCGGCGCGCTTGCGAATGAAAGGCATCTCCTTTCCCTGTTCCGGGTTGAAGAAGACGATTGCCTCGGCGCACCAACAGCCGTTCTTCGTGCCGCCGAAAGAGAGAATGTCAACGCCGCGTTTCCAGGTCATCTCGGCGGGGCTTGCGTCCAGCGCGACCAGCGCGTTTGCAAAGCGGGCGCCGTCCATGTGGAGCGGCAGGTTGTTCTTCCTGGCGATGGTCGAGATCTCGTCGATCTCGGAAAGCGAGTAGGCTGTGCCGACCTCGGTTGCCTGGGTGATAGTCACGGCCGTCGCGCGACCGTGCTGTACCGCGTTCTCGGGAAATCCGGCGATCTTCTTCGAAAGCTTTGCGGGATCGATCTTGCCTGTTTCGCCTTCAACGGGGACGAGGCGGGCGCCGCTGAAGAAATCGGGCGCGCCGCATTCGTCCTCTATCACATGGGCTCCGGAATGGCAGAAAGTGATGCCGCCGGGGCGCTGAACACTTGCGAGCGACAGCGAGTTGGCTGCTGTTCCGGTGGCCACGAAGAACACGCTGACCTCGCGCTCGAAGATTTCGGCAAACCGTGCTTCGATGCGTCGGTCGAGGTCGCTCGTGCCGTAGGCTGCCGCGAAACCGGTGGATTCCTGTAGCAGGCGTTCGGCAATTGACCGGTGGGCGCCGGCCCAATTATCGGAAGCAAAAATCATGGGAAAAACCTGGGGGAAATGGGTGAGACGGGTTCGGACGGGGACATTAATCCAAAGGTTCACTGGATCAAGCGCAAGAGGCGCAACACATCACAGAAATTGAATTCCGCAATCAATAAACAATATGGCTCACATCAACGTAATTTTATGTCGCTAGTTCTGTCGCTTTGGCAATCTTCCGTCGTTAATTGACGATTTTTTAATTCAGCACTCTTGCGAAGGTGCTATGTTTCTGGCATACAGCCGTTGAATTAGGACAGTGTTGCTGTCCTATTTTGGCCGTTCAGGCCGAAGAGGCGCCAGAACCCCTTACACTCGTGGGGTTTCACGCTATAGTTCATCGAGCGCGGGCCAAGGCTCCGCACGACGGCGGATAGCAGGCGCGGAGCGCAATGGTTGCTTTCACGCGAAAGCCAGCCGTCGGCGACCGGATCTTCGACAATGCAACAGCGCTGTCACGCGCCGAACCCAGGATCAGGGACGGGGCGGGACGACGAGCCGCCCGCCACTTGCGGGTTCTGACAGGAGGAAAAGATGACGAAGACGCCATCCACGGGTTTTGATCAGTTCGCAGCAGCAGCAGCAACGACGCGCGCGACGGCCAATACCCGTAAATTCGCCTCCGGTCTTCCGCGAAAACAGGGGCTCTACGACCCGCGCAACGAGCATGATGCCTGCGGTGTCGGCTTCGTGGCGCACATGAAGGGTCAGAAGTCCCACCAGATCATCAAGGACGGTCTTTTCATTCTCGAGAACCTGACGCACCGCGGTGCCGTCGGTGCCGATCCGCTGATGGGAGATGGTGCCGGCATTCTGGTGCAGATTCCCGACCGGTTTTTCCGCGAGGAAATGGCCAAGCAGGGCATCACCTTGCCGAAGGCCGGAGAGTATGGCGTGGGCCATATCTTCATGCCGCGCGACGAAAAGCAGATCGAGCATTTCAAGAAAGTGATCAGGGACGTCATCGTCGAGGAAGGCCAGGTGTTCATCGGCTTTCGCGACGTGCCGGTCGACAATGCATCGCTCTCCAAGGCACCCGAGATTGCCGCGACCGAGCCGCACCATGTCCAGGTCTTCATCGGTGCCGGCGAAGAAGCCGCAACGAACGACGAGTTCGAGCGCCGCCTGTTCACGCTTCGCAAGGTGATCTCCAACCGCATCTACGACGAGTTCGACGGCGAGGAGAGCAACTTCTATCCTGTGTCGCTTTCGTCTGCGACCGTCGTCTACAAGGGCATGTTCCTGGCCTATCAGGTTGGCGCCTATTACACGGACTTGTCGGACCCGCGGTTCGAAAGTGCCGTCGCCCTCGTGCACCAGCGCTTCTCGACCAACACCTTCCCGTCGTGGAAGCTCGCCCACCCTTACCGAATGGTTGCCCACAACGGCGAGATCAACACGCTGCGCTCCAACGTCAACTGGATGGCGGCACGTCAGGCGTCTGTTTCCTCTCCGCTGTTCGGCGAGGACATCTCCAAGCTCTGGCCGATCTCCTATGAAGGTCAGTCGGATACGGCCTGTTTCGACAACGCGCTCGAGTTCCTCGTGCGCGGCGGCTACTCTATGGCGCATGCCGTCATGATGCTGATCCCGGAAGCCTGGGCCGGCAACCAGTCGATGGCGGCCGAACGCAAGGCATTCTACGAATACCACGCAGCGCTGATGGAGCCGTGGGACGGCCCTGCTGCCGTTGCCTTTACCGATGGCAAGCAGATTGGCGCTACGCTCGACCGTAACGGCCTGCGTCCGGCGCGTTATCTCGTCACCAAGGACGACCGCGTCATCCTCGCTTCCGAAGCCGGCACGCTGCCCGTTCCGGAAGAGGACATCATCAAGAAGTGGCGCCTGCAGCCGGGCAAGATGCTGCTGATTGACATGGAAAAGGGCCGGATCGTTTCCGACGAGGACGTGAAGTCCGAGCTCGCGACCAAGCATCCGTATCGCAGCTGGCTGAACCGCACGCAGCTGATCCTCGAAGACCTGAAGCCGGTCGAGCCGCGCGCACTTCGTCGCGATGTGTCGTTGCTGAACCGCCAGCAGGCGTTCGGCTATACCACCGAAGACACCCGCATCCTGATGTCGCCGATGGCGACGACCGGTCAGGAAGCCGTCGGTTCGATGGGCACCGATACGCCGATCTCGGCGATGTCGGAAAAGTCGAAGCTGCTCTACACCTACTTCAAGCAGAACTTCGCGCAGGTCACCAACCCGCCGATCGATCCGATCCGCGAAGAGCTGGTGATGAGCCTTGTCTCCTTCATCGGACCGCGGCCCAACCTGCTCGACCATGAGGGTGCCGCCAACGCCAAGCGTCTGGAAGTGCGTCAGCCGATCCTGACCAATGGCGATCTCGAAAAAATCCGCTCGATCGGCCACACGGAAGACCGTTTCGACACCAAGACGCTCGACTTCACCTATGATGTTGAACGTGGCGCCGAAGGCATGCCCGAGATGCTCGATCGGCTCTGCGAGCGCGCGGAAGCGGCCGTCAAGGGTGGTTACAACATCATCGTGCTTTCCGACCGTCAGATCGGACCGGACCGCATCGCCATCCCGGCGCTGCTGGCGACCGCTGCCGTGCACCATCACCTGATCCGCAAGGGGCTACGCACCTCGGTCGGCCTCGTGGTCGAAACCGGGGAGCCGCGCGAAGTGCATCACTTCTGCCTGCTGGCAGGCTATGGCGCCGAAGCGATCAACCCCTACCTTGCCTTCGATACGCTGCTTGACATGCATGCCAAGGGCGAATTCCCGAAGGAAGTCGACGCCAGCGAGGTCGTCTATCGCTACATCAAGGCGGTCGGCAAGGGCATCCTCAAGGTCATGTCGAAGATGGGAATCTCGACCTATCAATCCTATTGCGGCGGACAGATCTTCGATGCGATCGGGCTGCAACAGGAGCTTGTCGACAGGTACTTCTTCGGCACGGCGACGATGATCGAAGGTGTCGGCCTTGGCGCCATCGCCGAGGAGACCGTTGCCCGCCATAGCTCCGCGTTTGGCAAGGATCCGTTGCTGGCGACGACGCTCGATATCGGCGGCGAGTATGCCTATCGCATGCGTGGCGAAAGCCATGCCTGGACGCCGGATGCCGTCGCCACGCTGCAGCATGCCGTGCGCGGCAATGCGGAAGATCGCTACCGTGAGTTTGCCGAGATGGTGAACACCTCGGCGCTACGCATGAACACCATCCGCGGTCTCTTCAACATCAAGAGCGCTGAACAGCTTGGTCGCAAGCCCGTGTCGGTAGACGAGGTGGAGCCGGCGATCGATATCGTGAAGCGCTTCTCGACGGGCGCCATGTCCTTCGGCTCGATCAGCCGGGAGGCACATACGACGCTGGCGATCGCCATGAACAGGATTGGCGGCAAGTCCAACACCGGCGAGGGCGGCGAAGAGAGCGACCGCTACATGCCGTTGCCGGATGGCTCGTCGAACCCCGAACGCTCGGCGATCAAGCAGATCGCTTCGGGACGCTTCGGTGTGACGACCGAGTATCTCGTCAATGCGGACATGCTGCAGATCAAGGTTGCGCAGGGTGCCAAGCCCGGCGAAGGCGGCCAGCTGCCCGGCCACAAGGTCGACGCGACGGTTGCCAAGACCCGCCACTCGACACCGGGCGTCGGCCTGATTTCGCCGCCGCCGCATCACGACATCTATTCGATCGAGGATCTGGCGCAGCTGATCTACGACCTGAAGAACGTCAACCCGACGTCGGATGTTTCGGTCAAGCTCGTCTCGGAAGTCGGCGTGGGCACGGTTGCCGCTGGCGTCGCCAAGGCGCGCGCCGATCACATCACGGTCTCCGGCTTCGACGGCGGCACCGGCGCATCACCGCTGACCTCGCTGAAGCATGCCGGTTCGCCGTGGGAAATCGGCCTTGCCGAAACCCAGCAGACGCTGGTGCTGAACGGTCTTCGCTCGCGTATCGCGCTGCAGGTGGATGGAGGCCTGAAAACCGGCCGCGACGTCATCATCGGCGCGCTTCTCGGCGCCGACGAGTTCGGCTTCGCGACCGCACCCTTGATTGCGGCCGGCTGCATCATGATGCGCAAATGCCATCTGAACACCTGTCCTGTGGGCGTCGCCACGCAGGACCCGGTCCTGCGCAAGCGTTTCAAGGGTACGCCCGAGCACGTCGTCAACTACTTCTTCTTCGTCGCCAACGAAGTACGCGAGATCCTCGCCTCGCTTGGGTTCACGCGGCTCGATGACATCATCGGCGCTTCGGAGCTGCTCGAGAAGGACGAGATGCTGGCGCACTGGAAGTCCGAGGGTCTCGATTTCAGCCGCATCTTCCACAAGGTGGATGCGCCGAAGGAAGCGACCTACTGGACGACGCGCCAGAAGCACCCGATCGACGACATTCTCGACCGCAAGATGATCGAGCAGGCGATGCCGGCGCTGACGTCGAAGACGCCTGTGTCGTTCGAGGTCGATATCAAGAACGTCGATCGTTCGGCGGGTGCCATGCTTTCCGGCGAGGTTGCCAAGCGCTACAACCATCGTGGCCTGAAAGAGGACACGATCAACGTGACGCTTCGCGGCACGGCGGGGCAATCGTTCGCAGCATTCCTCGCACGCGGCGTCACCTTCAACCTGATCGGTGACGGCAACGACTATGTCGGCAAGGGCCTTTCGGGCGGCAAGATCATCGTGCGTCCGCCCGAGAATTCGAAGATCGTGGCTGAAGACTCCATCATCGTCGGCAACACCGTTCTATACGGCGCGACTGAAGGCGAGTGCTACTTCCGCGGAGTTGCGGGCGAGCGGTTCGCGGTGCGCAACTCCGGCGCCATTGCCATTGTCGAAGGCGTGGGTGACCACGGTTGCGAATACATGACGGGCGGCGTGGTGGTGGTCCTCGGTGAAACAGGCCGCAACTTCGCGGCCGGCATGTCGGGCGGCGTGGCCTACGTTCTCGACGAGAGCGGCGATTTCGCCAAGCGTTGCAACATGGCCATGGTCGAGCTCGAGCCGGTTCCGGAAGAGGACGACATGCTGGAGAAGCTGCACCATCACGGCGGCGACCTCGCGCACAAGGGACGCGTCGATGTCTCCGGCGACATGACGCGCCACGACGAGGAGCGCCTCTACCAGCTGATCTCCAACCATCTGCACTACACCGACTCGACCCGTGCCAGGCAGATCCTGGACAACTGGGTCGAATACCGCCCGAAGTTCCGCAAGGTCATGCCGGTCGAATACCGGCGTGCGCTCGAGGAAATGGAGCGGAGCCGGATGGGGATTGCCGCCGAATAAAACGTGCCGACAGATCCGTCACATGCCGCCAGCGTGTGACGGAAACCGAAATATCTCAATGACCCGTGACGATCGCCGACGGCCAATGTCGTCCCAATCGCACGGATAGCTTTCACGGGATATGTTCCAATGACGGTCAAGCAACTTGCCCCGGGCACCGGGATTGACGATAGACAACTGGCTGCGGTGAGGCGGTCATGAGTGTAAGGGAAGACAGCAGTATGGGTAAGGTAACAGGGTTTCTGGAAATCGACCGGCAGGTAGCAAAATATCAGCCGGCGTCGGATCGTATCCGGCATTTCCGCGAATTCACGATCCCGATGTCGGACCCGGAAGTGCAGAAACAGGCCGCGCGCTGCATGGACTGTGGCATCCCCTATTGCCATGGCCCGACCGGCTGCCCGGTGCACAACCAGATCCCGGACTGGAACGACCTCGTCTACAACAACAATTGGGAAGCGGCGATCCAGAACCTGCATTCGACCAACAACTTCCCGGAGTTCACCGGCCGCGTCTGCCCGGCGCCCTGCGAGGAAGCGTGCACGCTGAACCTCGAAGACGCGCCTGTCGCGATCAAGACGGTCGAACAGGCAATTGCCGACAAGGCCTACGAGCTCGGCTTCATCCGGCCGCAGCCGGCCACGGTCCATACCGGCAAGAAGGTGGCGATCATCGGTTCCGGCCCTGCCGGCATGGCGGCCGCCCAGCAGCTGGGCCGCGCCGGCCACGACGTTCATGTCTACGAGCGCGAGAGCAAGCCGGGCGGGTTGCTGCGTTACGGCATTCCCGATTTCAAGATGGAGAAGAACTTCATCGATCGCCGGGTCGAGCAGATGAGCGGCGAGGGTGTCACCTTCCACTGCGGTGTCAATGTCGGCGTCGACGTCAAGGTCGAGCAGCTGCTCGCCGATCATGACGCAGTTCTCTATTGCGGCGGCTCCGAAACGCCGCGCGAAGCGGGCATTCCGGGCATCGAATTTGCAGGCGTCCACGATGCGATGCCGTACCTCGTGCAGCAGAACAAGCGCCTCGGCCGTGAAAACATCGACAGCGTCGGCTGGGCGTCCGATCCGATCCTGGCCGGCGCCAAGCATGTGGTCGTCGTCGGTGGCGGAGATACCGCGTCTGATTGCGTCGGCACGGCGTTCCGCCAAGGCGCGGTGAAGGTCACGCAGCTCGACATCCGCCCACAGCCGCCGGAGAAGGAAGACAAGCTCGCCGTCTGGCCGTTCTGGGCGACGAAGATGCGCACCTCGTCCTCGCAGGCCGAAGGGGCCGTTCGCGAGTTCCAGGTCGCGACGCTCGAATTCGTCGGCGAAGACGGCGTCTTGACTGGCGTCAAGTGCTGCGAAGTCGACGAGCGCCGCAAGCCGGTTCCCGGCACGGAGTTTATCATCAAGGCCGATCTAGCCTTCATTGCCATCGGTTTCAGCGGTCCGTTCAAGGACAGCGTTCTGAAGGAACTCGACGGCAAGCTGACGCTCAACACCGACCGCCGCGGCTCGACCAACGTCGTTGCCAACGACCGCGACTACAAGACCTCGGTCGACAAGTTCTGGACGGCGGGCGACGTTCGCCGCGGCCAGTCGCTGGTCGTCTGGGCGATCCGCGAGGGCCGCCAGGCTGCCCGCGCGATCGATGAGGCGCTCATGGGTACTACGGTTCTGCCACGCTAGGACGAACCCACCGACCGACGAATCGAGGGGCCGCATCGAGCGGCCCTTTTCATTTTGCCGAGACTTCGGCCGCGGATTTGGTTGGAGGCAGCCGGTAATCATCGATCCGGCCAGCCGGGGGCGGTGCCATCTCGCCGTCCTGGACAAGCAGGTCGCGGGGCGATTTAGCCATACTGGCGGGCAATGCCCTGCCGCCAAGCAATTCGCCGCCACCGTCAAGATTGGGGTCGGAAAGGCTGATCGGTTCGGTGCGGCCAATCGGGTTCGAAGACAGATCCATGGCAGGCGCGTTGCTGTCGAGGCGGACGAGGTCCGGGCTCGCCTGGGTGCCGAGGATGCGCCGTGCCGGTTTTTCGACATAGAAGGCGAGCTTGCGGCGGCCTGCGTCGGTCAGGTTGATGCCGTCGGAGGTGCGCAAGCGCACCTGCTGGCCGTTGACATCCGAGCCGGTGACGATGAACTCGCCATTCTCGTTGACGAAGCCGTCCCAGATATCGACGAATTCGCCGCCGATGCTTTCGAGCTGCTTCCGGTAGAGCTGGTTCATCTGCACGGCATCCGCGGTCATCGCCGGCGAATCGAAGGCCGGGAGGCCCACCCAGAGTAGCGGTATCTTGCGGCTGGTGACCTGTTTGCCGAAGTCGACGACGCGGCGTTGGTACTCGGCATACCAGCCATCGGTCCGGAATTTCTCCTTGCCGCTATCGGTGACCATCTGCTGGCGATCGTTGGCGCCGAGCATGACGACGACCATGGCCGGCTTGGCCTCGTCCATGAATTTCGTCAGTTGCGATGGCCAGTCATAATAGTCGTCGCGGACGAGTCCCGAGGCTACGTTGCTGTGCGTCTCGATGACGATGCCCGGCGAATTCTGAAATGCCGCCTCCATTCCAACCCCAAGCCCGCCTGCAAAAAAGTCGCCGACGACCAGGATCTTCTGGGCATTGTCGAGCTTCTCGACAGTCTTCTCTTCCACGACAGGGGGGGCTGCGGGGCGGGGCGCGGCCATCACCTTGGGGGATGCCTTCTTCTTTCTCGGAGCAGTCGCAGGCGGCGCTGCGTACCGACCCGGTGCGGGCGGGTACGCATCGATATAGCGGCGGCCAAAGAAGAAATCGAGAATCGAACGGCGCTGATAATAACGCTCCTGAGCTTCGGCGACCGGCACTGGGGGCAGGACGCCGAAGGACAACATCAGAGCGGCTGCGCCGAGCGCACCCCAGCGAACTGTTGCCCGGCTTACTCGTTTACGCATTGTCAGCAACCTCAATCCGCCTGCATTCTCGCACAGAGCAGGAACTCACGTCCACACCCTAAAACTATGTCGCGGATTTATTCCGTCTACTTTCGAAGGGCATTCAGCAGCGGCCGTGATGGCTGGCCATCCTGCTGCAACCCCATGCGTTCCTGAACCGCGGCGATCGCCGCCTTGGAGCCGCTCCCGAAATTGCCGTCGACCTCGCCGTCATAGTAGCCGAGCGTCTTCAGCCGGTTCTGCAGTTCGAACTTCTCCTTGACGTCGAGTGTTCCATCGGGACGCGGCCAGCGTTGCTTCATGCCGCCGTAGCCTGCGATCTCATCGGCAAGCAACCCGACGGCGATGGCGTAGCTGTCGGAGGCATTGTAGTTCTTGATGGTGAAGAAGTTGCTGGTCATCAGGAAGCCAGGGCCATCGCGGCCGGCGGGCATCTTCAGCACGGCCTTGCTGCCGGTGTCCCTGAAGCCCTTGCCATTCGGCCGTGCCAGGCCGAGTGCCGCCCATTGCGCCAATGTGTGGGTCTTGCCCACCTGCTTCAGCGCGCTTGCGGGCACGGCAACCTCGTAACCCCAGGTCTTGCCTTTGTCCCAGCCGTTTTTCATCAACAGATTGGCCGATGTCGCCAGCGCGTCGGGCACGGAGTTCCAGATGTCACGATGGCCGTTGCCGTCGGCATCGATTGCGTAAAGCAGATAGCTTGTCGGGATGAACTGCGTATGGCCCATGGCGCCTGCCCAGGAGCCGGTCATGCCGTCCGGAGAGATGTCGCCGTTCTGCAGGATCTTCAATGCGGCGATCAATTGCTTCCTGGCGAATTTCGCGCGGCGCTCGTCCGCGTAGGCAAGCGTGGCGAGGGCGCGTGGCACGTAGTGGAGGCGATCGTCCTTCGCAAGAACCGCTCCATAATTTGATTCCATCGACCAGATCGCAAGTAGAATCGATTTGTCGACGCCGAAGCGGCGTTCGACCGCGTTCAGAGTCGAGGCGTGTTTTGCGGCCATTTGCCGGCCGATCTGGACTGTATATGGATTTACACGAGAATCTACGTAGTCCCAAATTTTGGTCGTGAATTCAGGTTGATAGGCTGCTTTTTCAAGAACAGTGGGATCCGGATCGGTTACGCCCGCGAACGCTTTGCGATAGGTTGCCTTGCTGATGCCACTTTGAGCGGCTGTTTGATAAAAGTCCGCGATCCAGTTCTGGAAGCGCTGATCTGCCTTCGCATCAAGGGGGGCCAGACCGGCAGACGCGGTCATGAAGAATGCTAGAGCAAGACCACGAAGGGAGTATCTGTGATTTTGAGTCATCGGCGGTCATCCGTCCTTTCGTTTCAGGCACAGCCGAGCGCACAATTCCGCTCGAACCTGAGACTAGTCGAACGGAGTCAACAAATTCTTTACCATGACGGAAGACCGCAGTCACCATTTGTAAAACGGTAGCAAATCTCATCTAGTCCAATCAAAATTGCCTTTTATTTCAAGCGGTGAAATCATCGCAGGAGGATTGTGTGGCAGAGCATAAAAAAGTTCGTAAAGCTGTATTTCCGGTTGCCGGCCTCGGCACTCGCTTTCTCCCGGCCACCAAGGCAGTGCCGAAGGAAATGCTGACGGTCGTCGACAAGCCGATCATCCAGTATGTCGTCGATGAAGCGCTGGAAGCGGGTATCGAGCACTTCGTTTTCGTCACCGGCCGTAACAAACACATCATCGAAGATTACTTCGATATCCATTTCGAGCTCGAGCAAACGCTGCGCGAGCGCAGCAAGAAGGCCGAAATGACGCTGCTCGCGGGCCAGCTTCCCAAGGCTGGTACGGTCAGCTTCACGCGCCAGCAGGAACCGCTCGGTCTCGGCCACGCCGTCTGGTGTGCGCGCGAGATCATCGGCAACGAGCCGTTCGCCCTGCTGCTTCCCGACATGATCATGAAGAGCGACACCAAGGGCTGCATGAAGGGCATGATCGATCTCTATGCCCAGAGCGGCGGCAACATCGTGGCAGTCGAAGAGTGTGCGCCCGACCAAGCCCACAAATACGGCATCGTCGGCGTCGGTGATGCGATCGGCGACGGCTTCCACATTACCGACATGGTGGAAAAGCCTGCCAAGGGTACGGCGCCTTCGAACTTCTTCATCAACGGCCGCTACATCCTGCAGCCCGAGGTCTTCAAGATTTTGGAGACGCAGGAGCGTGGTGCCGGCAACGAGATCCAGCTGACCGACGGCATGCTGAAGCTGCTGAAGGACCAGGCATTCGCTGGCTATCACTTCCAGGGCACGACTTACGACTGCGGCGCCAAGGATGGCTTCATCCTCGCCAACGTCGCCTTCGCGCTCGAGCGGGCGGACATTCGCCCGACCGTCGAGGAAGGCTTCAAGGCGCTGGTCAAGACGCTTGGATAAAAAAAGCTAACGCTTTAGCTTGAGGCCGACGCCGGCTCGCCATTGCTGCGAGTCGGCGTTGGCTTTTCTGGAGGTGAATTCGTAGCCGACCGTGCTCGTCAGATCGAGGTATCGGTTGATGTTCCAGGTCAGGGCGGCACTGGTCGCATAGACCGTTTCATCGTTGGCCGTGCTGTCCGAAGGATAGTCGCGCAGCGTAATGCCGCCAAGGAACGCCCCAACCAGATTGTCGCGCAACTGGTGTGTCAACGCCGTCGCCAATGCATGCGAAACGTAGCCGGAATCGCCTGCTGTCGTCGACGGCTGAATGCTGGTCTGGAGCCCGACGTCGACGTCCGTTCCCCTGAGCGGCGACCAGCGCAGGCGCGCGTCGACGACGACCGTGTCGATATCGGACAGGCGTTCGTCGTCGAACGTCGCGATCTCGTAACCGAGCCCGACTTCACCGCGAAGTTTCTCGCCCATATCCACCTCGACGCCCGCGATGCCGCCGTAGGAGTTGCCGGAGCGACGGTAGCCTGCGACGTCCACCGTATCGTCGTAGACCGTCTTGCCGACGTTCGCTTCGATGAAGGGGATGAGGGCCGGGGAAAGTTCGTAGCCGATGCGGCCGCGAATTGTACCGCTCGTCTGGTTACGATCACTCATAGAGACCTGCGTTCCATCCGGCAGCGTGGCATCGGAATAGATGGAACGCGTCAAGTCGATGCCGGTCGTGCCGCGCAGGATGCCGAAGTCGCGCTGGATCGAGGCGCCAGCGTTGAATTCCTGTACGTCGGATTGCTTTTCGGCGTCCAGGATGGCGTCCGGGTCGTCGGTATCCTCTCGATAGAAATGGTAGCCACCAGTGATGTGGGCTGTCGTATCCTGCGGCAGGTCGAGCCTGAGATCCCCGCCGATCCTGAAGTCGGGCTGCTCCTCGCCTTCGCCGCTGATGTTCTCCTGCCAAGCGCCCTCCGTGGCGACCGTGAGCTGATGCAAGGCCCAATCGGACGTCAGGGTCGCCAGCATGTCTGTTTCGAGGAAGCCACGGGTTTGCTTGGTGTCACCGTCCCGCTGCGTCTCGGTATTGATGCTCTGTGTTACCGTCGGGCGGAGGACGAAGGTGCCGACGCGGATGCCTGGCGTCTCTTCGGTGGCGATGTTTGTTTCGGGTTTTCGCGCAGGCAGCCGTTCGTCGAGCGGGGCCTCGCGCGTATTCAGGCGCATGATGTCTTCGTCGAGTATTGCCCCGGTCGTTTCGTCGCTTGGCTGCTGATCGGCAGGCAGCTTGAGGGCGTTCGTACCCTGGGCGGTTTCGGCAGCCGGTTCTGAGGCACCCGGCAGGGGGGTGTCATCAGTGCCCGGGTCGCCTGCAATTGGTGGTGCCGTCGTCGACGAGGGCTGGGTGGCCTGGCCGGCCGGTACAACCACCTGCGCCGATTGTGCGAACGTGGAATGCGGAAATAACACGCCGCCGGCCAGCGTCAGGCGCACGGCAACGCTCGCCGCGCGGAGCGGCGTGAGACTGCTCGTGTATTTCCAATGGCGCATGAATTGGTGCCCGGCATGCTTCGAAGTCGTTACCCGAACGTAAAGCCTCGTGGTTAACCATTCGTTGCCGAGACGCATGCTGCATGGCAGTCATCAGGCGATGGACTTGGCCGATGAAAACCGCTAACGCATTGCCATGAACAGAAGAGCGGTAGATCTCGTTGAAAATGGGGTGCTCGATTCGGCCAAGCGCACGATCGGCACTGAGCGGCGGGCACTCGAGGCGATGGAAAAGGCCCTGGAAGGCGCTTTGGCGGCGCCATTCACGCGGGCAGTGGAAGTCGCCGGCGGCATTGCAGGCCGTGTGATCGTCACCGGCGTCGGCAAGAGCGGGCATATCGGGGTAAAGATCGCGGCGACCCTTGCTTCTACGGGAACACCGGCGTTCTTCATGCATGCCGCCGAAGCCAATCACGGCGATCTCGGCATGGTCGGCAAGGGCGACGTGGTGTTGGCCCTTTCCAAGGGCGGCGAGAGCGCCGAACTTCGCAACATCATCGCCTATACGCGCCGTTTTTCCATCCCTCTCATCGCGCTGACATCGTCCGAAAAATCCTCGCTCGCACTGGCTTCAGATGTCGTCCTGCTGATGCCGAACGAGGAAGAAGCCTGTCCACACGGACTGGCGCCAACCACGTCGACGCTGATGCAGCTAGCAATGGGTGATGCGCTGGCGATAGCGCTGCTCGAGGCGCGTGGCTTTACCGCGGGCGATTTTCACGTTTTCCATCCGGGCGGCAAACTCGGCGCGAGCCTCAGCCACGTTGCCGACGTCATGCACACGGGAGAGCGCGTGCCGCTGGTGCCGGAAGGTACCCCATTGCCGGAAGCGATCGCCACGCTATCGCGAAAACACTTCGGCTGTGTCGGCATAACGGATGGTGACGGACGCCTCTGCGGAATTGTCACCGAGGGGGATCTCGCGCGGAATCTGACACGCAACCTGTCGGAGCTGAGCGTCGATGACATCATGACGCGGACGCCGAAGACGGTGAAGGCAGCGGTTCTTGCCACCGCGGCGATGGCGTTGCTCGACAAGCACAGCATCGGCGCATTGATCGTTATCGACGATGACAATCGGCCGATAGGGCTCGTTCACTTTCACGATCTGCTGCGGATCGGCGTGGCCTGATCAGGCCTCCTCGACCGTCAGGTCGCGGCCATTGCTGGCAATCACCTTTACCCTTGCGCCGACCGGCAGGTCCGGTCCGCTGACCTTCCACTGGGTATCGTCGAGGCGAATGCGGCCGCGGCCTTCGCTGATCGGCTCGGCGAGCGTGGCCGTGCGTCCCACGAGGCTCTCGCCGCGCCGGTTGAGGAATGGCTGGTCAGTCTCTGCGTGCTGGCGGGTGAGCTTGCGGCCGACGAAGGTTGCGGCTACCGCAAAAGCCGCGAACAGGATTGCCTGCAGCTGCCAGGCCCAGAAGGCGCTATCCCAGAAAAGCAGCGACAGCGCGCCGACGGCGATCGCGGCAAGGCCGATCCAGACCAGGAAAAAACCTGGAGCAATCATCTCGGCGGCGAGCAGGACGAGACCGACAACCCACCAGCTCCACGGCCCCAGCTCTGATGCAATGGCGGCGAGCATGGGTCAGCGCTCCGGATTCTGGTTGAAGGGATTGACCGGCGGCGTGGTGCGCGTCGTGACCTGGCGCTGAGCGGGCGGCGTCGGTGGGTTGGTGCCGTCACCGAAGACTTCCTTGGCAATGGCGCCAATTCCGCTCAGGGAGCCGAGAATGGCCGAAGCCTCAATCGGCATCAATACGACCTTGGAGTTGTTGGCCGAGCCGATGGCCGTGAGCGCCTCGGTGTATTTCTGCGCCACGAAGTAGTTGATCGCCTGCACGTCGCCGGCGGCAATCGCTTCTGAAACCATCTTGGTTGCCTTGGCTTCGGCTTCGGCCAGACGCTCGCGGGCTTCGGCGTTGCGGAAAGCGGCTTCGCGCTGGCCTTCCGCCTGCAGGATGGCCGACTGCTTGGAGCCTTCGGCGCGCAGGATCTGGGCGTTTCTGGAGCCTTCGGCTTCCAGGACCTGGGCGCGCTTTTCGCGCTCGGCCTTCATCTGCCGGGCCATGGCGTCAACTAGGTCGCGCGGCGGCTGGATATCCTTGATCTCGACGCGGGTGACCTTGATGCCCCAGGGCTGGACGGCATCGTCGACGACGCGCAAAAGCCGATCGTTGATCGCATCGCGGTTGGAAAGCAACTCGTCGAGGTCCATCGATCCCATGACCGAGCGGATGTTGGTCATAGTCAGGTTGAGAATAGCATTCTCAAGGTTGGAAACCTGATAGGCAGCCTGGGCGGCGTTGAGGATCTGGTAGAAGGAAACGGCATCGGCGGAAACCGAGGCATTGTCCTTGGTGATGACCTCCTGGGTAGGGACGTTCAGAACCTGTTCCATTACGTTCATGCGCGCGCCGACGCGCTCGATGAAGGGGGTGATGATGTTGAGGCCGGGCTCCAGCGTGCGGGTGTAACGGCCGAAGCGCTCCACCGTGTACTGATAGCCCTGCGGCACTGTCTTGATGCCGGCAAAAAGCACCAAGATGACGAAGACCACCAAAGCGATGACCATGATGTCGAAGCCACCCAGTACCATCAACTACCTCCCAATCGAATCGAATGACTGCACCTTAGCCGAGACTATTTCAAATGCCACGCTCTGAGGTGGCCGTGCCAAGGGATCACCCCTCAAATATGGGGTTTCAGGTGGTTCTTCACAACGGAGGCTCTTTGTCCTAGAAGGAGCCTGCATCCGGTCGCAGCCCACCCGGTCAAAACAAGGGATCCTTGATATGAAGACTATCGTCATCTGCTCCGGCGGATTGGACTCCATTTCGCTTGCCCACAAGGTGGCAGCGGAAAAACAACTCATCGGCCTTCTCTCCTTCGACTACGGCCAACGGCACCGCAAGGAGCTGGACTTTGCAGCAGCCTGCGCCACGCGGCTTGGCGTCGCGCACCAGATCATCGACATCCGCCCGATCGGCAGTCATCTCACCGGCTCGGCGCTCACGGACGACATCGACGTTCCTGACGGCCACTATGCCGAGGACACAATGAAGGCGACCGTGGTTCCGAACCGCAACGCCATCATGCTCGCCATCGCCTTCGGGCTTGCCGCCGCGCAAAAAGCCGATGCGGTTGCAGTTGCGGTGCACGGCGGCGACCACTTCATTTACCCAGACTGCCGGCCGGGCTTCATCGATGCATTCCAGACGATGCAGAACGAGGCGCTCGATGGTTATGCGAGCGTCTCGCTCCACGCGCCCTATGTGAACGGCTCGAAGGCCGATATCGTCACCGATGGGGTGAAGAACGGAACGCCGTTTGACGAGACATGGTCGTGCTACAAGGGTGGGCTTCGCCACTGCGGTCGGTGCGGAACCTGCGTCGAAAGGCGCGAGGCATTCCATCTTGCGCGCGTCGAGGATCCGACCGAGTACGACGATGCCGATTTCTGGGTGGCTGCGACGAGCGGGTTCTCGGCGCAGGAGGTGAAATAGTGTTTCGCATCACCAAGGAATTCCATTTTTCCGCCTCGCACCAGTTGACGCATCTGCCTCCCGATCACCAGTGCGCGCGGCTGCACGGACACAACTACATCGTCGTGGTCGAGCTTGCCGCCGCCGAACTCAATGGAGACGGTTTCGTGCGCGACTATCACGAGCTGGCGCCGCTGAAGCGCTATATCGACGATCGCTTCGACCACCGACATCTGAACGAGGTGCTGGGGCATGAGCGGGTGACCTCCGAGTACCTCGCCAAGCACTTTTACGACTGGTGCAAGGCGCTGATGCCCGAGACATCGGCGGTGCGGGTCAGCGAGACGCCGAAGACCTGGGCGGAATACCGGCCATGAGCGCTCGCGATGCGCCGATCCGCGTCAGCGAGATCTTCGGGCCGACGATCCAGGGCGAGGGCGTGCTGATCGGCCTGCCCACCGTCTTCGTCCGGACCGGAGGCTGCGATTATCGCTGTTCGTGGTGCGATACACTCCATGCCGTCGACAGCGACTATCGCGATCAGTGGCGGCCGATGTCGGTCGAGGAGATCTGGCAAGAGGTCGCAACGCTTTCGGGCAGCAAGCCACTCACCGTCTCCCTCTCCGGCGGTAATCCGGCAATCCAGCCGCTTGGCCCGCTGATCGCGTATGGTCATGCGCAGGGCTACACCTTCGCACTGGAAACGCAGGGCAGCGTCACCAAGGACTGGTTTGCGGATCTCGATACGCTGGTCTTGAGCCCGAAGCCGCCGTCGAGCGGCATGGAAACCGATTGGCAAGCCTTCGACGACTGTCTGCGCATTGCGGCAGATCGGCCGCAGATTGCCTTGAAGATCGTTGTCTTCGATGACCGTGACTACGCCACGCGCGCGATGCCTCTGCGCGTTATCCGGACTTGCCGGTCTATCTGCAGCCCGGCAACCACACCCCGCCACCGCCCGATGACAATGACGCCCGGATCGATATCGACGGCATC
The DNA here is from genome assembly GCF_001426265.1 of Rhizobium sp. Root1220. Classification (GTDB taxonomy): domain Bacteria; phylum Pseudomonadota; class Alphaproteobacteria; order Rhizobiales; family Rhizobiaceae; genus Rhizobium. Next base: position 156,038 of record NZ_LMDG01000034.1, on the reverse strand, counting down.
ATGGAGCGGATGCTGTGGTTGGTCGGCAAGGTGACGGATGATCGGTGGTTCGCAGCGCGGGTCCTGCCACAGCTGCATGTACTGCTGTGGGGCAATAGACGCGGCGTTTGACGGTCAAGCCCAGCCGAGCAATTCACGGCGGACGACCGTCTCCAGCACCCGCATGCCGTCCTCGCTGTCGTTGAGGCAAGGGATGTGGGTGAACTTCTCGCCGCCGTTTTCGTGGAAGGAGTGGGCGGCCTGTTCGGCGATTTCTTCCAAGGTCTCCAGACAGTCGGAAACGAAGCCGGGGTTCAGTACGGCGATTTTCTTGACGCCCTCTTGAGCGAGCTTCTCGACCGTCTTGTCGGTATAGGGCTGCAGCCACTCCTCCGGCCCGAAGCGGGATTGAAAGGTGATCATGAACTGGTCCTTCGACAAGCCGAGTTTTTCGCGCAGCAGACGGCCGGTCTTCATGCATTGACAATGATAGGGATCGCCCTTCTTGAAGTAGGACATCGGGATGCCGTGGAAGGAGGCGAGGATCTTTTCCGGCTGCCAGTCCAGCGTCGCCAGATGCTTGGTGATCGAGTTGGCCAGCGCTTCGATGTAGGTGTCGTCGTCGTGATACTCGGGCACGGTGCGCAGCGCCGGCTGCCAGCGCATCGTCAGCAGATGCTGGAAGGCCTTGTCGTTGACGGTTGCCGTCGTGGCGGCGGCATATTGCGGGTAGAGCGGGAACAGCACGATCCTGTCGCAGCCGTCGTCCTTCAACGCCTGGATGCGCGAGGCGATCGACGGGGTGCCGTAGCGCATCGCCCAGTCGACCTGGACGTTCGGCAGGTCCTTCAGGCGTTCGGCCATCAGTTCGGCCTGGCTGCGCGTATAGGTGCGCAGGTAGCTTTCGTCCTTGTCCTTGTTCCATATCAGTTCGTAGGCTTTGCCGACCTTCCCCGGGCGGGTGTTGAGCACGATGCCGAACAGGATCGGATACCACTTCCAGCGCGACCACTCTATGACACGCTTGTCGGTTAGGAATTCCTTCAGGTAGCGGCGCATGGAGGTGTAGTCGGTGCCGTCCGGCGTGCCGAGATTGACGAGCAGGACTCCCACCTTGCCAAATTTCACAAGCGGGTGGTCCGCCGGGCGGTGCGCAGTATCTACGGTCGTCATCCAAACCCCAATTCGCTTCTCTGTCCGGCTCATACGCGGCCCGGTACGAATGGTTCATCGTATAGGAACAAAAGCCGGCCCAGGAAACCCCGGACCGGCTTTCAGGATCGAGGCAAATTGTCTTACTTCGATGGAATCTGCAGTTCCTTGCCAATCGTGAGGTGGCGAGGTGCCGGGGTTCCGTTTGCTTCGGAAATCTTCTTCCAGAGTGTGCCGTCGCCGTAGAACTGCCTGGCGAGATCCCAGAGCGTGTCGCCAACGGCAATGACGTGGTTGGTCGGCGTGTTCGGGGCGAGTGCCGCGGGAGCTTCGGCCGTGGGCGCCGCCGGAGCCGCGGCAGGTGCCGATGCAGCCGGGGCTTCCGTTCCTGACGCCGCAACTTCGGTGACGCGACCGTCGGTGTAGGGCTTGTAGGGTGAGTGCGCCGTCAGATACTCGGCTGTCACGTCGGCCAGGTCGGGTCCGAAGTCATAGGCATTCTTGCCTGCCGTCTCGAAGATCGAATAGCCGTCACCACCGGCGCGCATGAAGTTGTTGGTCACGACGCCATAGGTCTTCGTGTCTTCGAGCGGCACGAAGGCGTCGCCCTCCTTCACCTCGACCGATACGAGGCGGCTGCCGGCAGGCTTGGCCTTGTCGAAGCTGTATTTCAGGCCCGACACCTGTGGAAAGCGGCCGGCGCCTTCCTCGATTTTGCCAAGACCGTTTTCGAGTGCCTTGCGGATATCGGCACCCGTCAGCTGGAAGGTGGCAAGCGTGTTCTGGAACGGCAGTACGGTGATGACCTCGCCCTGCGTTACGTCACCGCCATCGATGGAGGCGCGTAGACCGCCGCCGTTCTGGATGGCGATCGTCATGCCCTGGCTCTTGCCTCGATCGAGCATGGCATCGGCAACGAGGTTGCCCATCGAGCATTCCTCGACACGGCAGACAGTGCGGTCGCCCTGTATCGGGGCATCGCTGGAGCCGATGACCTTCTTGCGCAGTTCCTCTATCGGCTTGGCCAGCTCGGCGACGCGGGCCGTGATGGCAGGGTCGGGAGTGAAGCTGGAATCGATCAGGATCGGGTCGCCCTTGGCGCTCTTGACCACGCCATTGTCGTCGAAGGTGACGACGATATCGCCGAGATACTTGCTGTAGGAGGCGGCCTGCACGACCGGCACCTTGTAGCCGCCGGGATTGTCCACCAGTGTCGGGTAGGGGCCTTCGGCCTTTGGATCAGTGTTCGACAACAGGCTGTGGGAGTGGCCACCGACAACGACGTCGACGTCGGGGATCTTGGCGATCGCCGAGAGATCGCGCGGGTAACCGACGTGGGTGAGCGCGATGATCTTGTCGACGCCCTGCTTCTTCAGGTCCTCGACGGCTGCGGTGATCGTCTGGACGTCATCGGCTATCATTACCTTCGGGCCGGGTGAAGAGAGCTCTTCGGTATCGTTGGTCACAGCGCCGACGATGCCGATCTTCTGGCCGCCGACATCGAGTACCAGCGAAGGCTTGATGCGATCTCCGAGCTTGGAGCCATCACCGGCCAGCACGTTTGCCGAGATCACCGGGAATTTCACCTTGTCGAGGAAAGTCGCCAGGCCATCCTCGCTGTCGTCGAATTCGTGATTGCCGACGGTCATGACGTCGAACTTCATGTCGTTCAGGAATTCGGCTTCGGCCGCACCCTTGTAGGTGGTGTAGAACAGCGAGCCCTGAAAATTGTCGCCGGCATTGAGGAGCAGAACGTTCTTGCCGTCGAGCGCCTGCCGGCGCTGGTCGATCGCTGTTTTCAGCCGCGCGGCGCCGCCGAGGCATTCGTTCTTGCCCTCTTCCTCGGCAGAGCAGGTGGAATCGAATTTATTGATCGATTCGATGCGCGAGTGGAAATCGTTGATGTGCAGAATATTGAGTTCGTAATCGGCAAAGGCGGCACTGCTCGACAGCGCCAGCATCGACGCGGTCAACAGACCGAATTGAAATGACTTCGTCATCCTGTTCTCCTGATTTTCATAAGCAAAGCCCGGCCCCGCGCGCTCCGCCGTCCCTACGGCATCGATGGTTTCACCAAGCATCGGTGGTCGCAAGAGAAAAAGCTGTAATGCGATCGACCCTTTCCAAGAGGGGTAAACGAAAAAAGCTCCCGCAAGGGGAGCTTCCCGACCGGATTTGACGGTACTACATGCGTCGGTTCAACGTGAATTGCGATCCGGCATCCGAGGTGCAGTTAAGCTGGCTCTGGGTCACGAGCGCACAGTTGACCTTGGACTGCGTCTTGCGCACGAGCGACGTCATGTTGATTTCAACCAGCGACGGCGAAATGTTGGTGTAGGTGCCGGAGGCAAGCATTTGGTTGCTGTCGGTCGTGCGGGTCGTGAATGTCCCGGCCTGGAATGTCGAGATGATGCCGTTCGGATCCGCCCAGGAGCCTTCCACACCCGATGGCGCCGGGTTCGCAGCGACTGGGATCGGGCGCGGAGACGGCGAAACGCAGGCCGACAAGGCTGCCGAGGCAATCGCGACGACGAGGATGGGTTTGAGTTTCATGAGCTTCTCCCGGAGATGCGGACCGAAAACTATCCGTTTGGTTGTGAAAAACATGGCGCGCCCCCCCGGGGAAGGCAAGGCCGGTAGCAATGCGAGGGGGCATTTAGACAGCAAGCGTTACAAAAATGCCCGCCTTGCGGCGGGCATTTTCAAAGGGCGCTCGGGTGGCGATCAGCGAACGAGGATGTTCTTGAACTGCCAGGGATCCTTGGTGTCGATATCTTCCGGGAAAAGGCCCGGGCGACCGTCGAGCGGCGTCCAATCGGTGTAGTGACCTTCGACCGGACCGAGGTAGGGCAGCTGCACTTCGAGGCAGCGCTTGTAGTCGATCTCGTCGGCTTCGACGATGCCGGCCTTCGGATTTTCAAGTGCCCAGACCATGCCGGCGAGAACCGCGGAGGTTACCTGCAGGCCGGTGGCGTTCTGGTAAGGGGCGATGCGGCGGGTCTCTTCGAGAGACAGGCGCGAACCATACCAGTAGGCATTCTTTTCGTGGCCGTAGAGCAGGACGCCGAGTTCGTCGACGCCGTCTTCCAGTTCGTCTTCGTCGAGGACGTGGTGAACCGGCTGCGGCGTGCCGCCATTGCCGAACATCTCGTGCAGCGACAGAACCGCGTCATTGGCTGGATGATAGGCATAGTGGCAGGTCGGGCGGAAGGTGACTTCGCCGTCCTTGTCGCGCACCGTGAAGAAGTCGGCGATCGAGATGGATTCGTTGTGGGTGACGAGGAAGCCGTATTGCGGGCCGGGCGTTGGGCACCAGGTGCGGACGCGGGTATTGGCGCCAGGCTGCTCGAGGTAGATTGCCGCCTTGTTGCCCTTCTTGTGCTTCTTTGCGTTCTTCGGCATCCATTCTTCATGGGTGCCCCAACCGAGTTCGGCTGGCTGCAGGCCCTCGGAAATGAAGCCCTCGACCGACCATGTGTTCCAGAAGACATCAAGCGGCTTCGGATGCTTGGTGCGCTGTGTGTCGCGTTCGGCGATGTGGATGCCCTTGACGCCGACCTTCTTCATCAACTTGGCCCAACCTTCGCGGTCGTGCTGATCCGGCTCATCGAACTTCACGCCGATCTCGTTGGCGAGGTTGACGAGCGCCTGCTTGACGAACCAGGAAACCATGCCCGGGTTTGCGCCGCAGGTGGAAACGGCGGTCGCGCCGCCCGGGTTCTTCTTCTTTTCATGACGAACGGTTTCGCGCAGCGCATAGTTGGTGCGGTCGGCGTTCTTCATGTTCTTGTCGAAATAGAAGCCAAGCCAGGGCTCGACGACGGTGTCGATGTAGAGGACGTCGAGCTTGCGGCAGAGCTTCATCAGGTCGAGCGAGCCGGTATCAACCGAGAGGTTGACGCAGAAGCCCTGGCCTTCGCCTTCGGTCAAGAGCGGCTTCAAAAGGTCCTTGTAATTGTCCTTGGTCACGTATTCCTTGATGTGACGGACGCCGTGCTTCTTGAGGATCTCCATGTCGGAGGGCTCTTCGCGCGGATCGATGACGACCAGCCGGCTCTTGTCGAACTTGAAGTGGCGCTCGATCAGCGGCAGCGTGCCGCGGCCGATGGAGCCAAAGCCGATCATCACGATCGGGCCGGTAATTTCGGCATATACCGGGTGGGTCTGTTCCGTCATTCTTTTCTCCTGTGAAAGGCGGCGAGGGCGCGAGGCCCTAAGAATTCATTTGAAATGGCGCAGATACTGCGAAGGTGACCCGGCTCTAACCACAAAACAGCGTCACAATAAAGAGCGTTCAGTCCGAGAAGGCAAATATCAGGCCGGCGAAAGAGCGTTAGCGAGCGCCCGCAGTTGGGCGGAGAGCTCGGCTTTCTGAAGCGTCAGCCCCTTGTAAGCGGCCTGCCGCTCGTCAAGGCCGTCGAGCTGCGCCGCAAAGTTTTCAGCGAGTGCGGCCGCCCGCGGATGGTCGTGGATGGCGGCAATCGGATCGACATAGATACGGATGGTGAAGAGGATATCACCGGACATGGGGAGCTTGCGCAGCGTCTGCCGTTCGACGCGGGCAAAGCGTTCGGCAATCGTGAAGGTCTTGGACTGCGGCGGGCGGCGGTGTTTGGCGAGCGGCAGGAAGAGTTCGTCGGTCATGTTGACCGACCAGTTCATGCGTTCGACGGGCTGGGCGACCTGCAGGCTGTCGAATATGCGTGTGATCATGGCGGCGTTGCGCGTGCCTTCGCCGAAGCCCGGCACATCGGCGTGTATCGCCTGCATCGGCCGTCCGAACTTCTCCCGCAGCGACCAGGAGGAGGGGAATGCGACGAAACCCGCGACGAGATGCCAGCCATCCGCCTTGCGTCGCATGATGACGAGGTCGTCCTGCACGAGCAGGCCGGCTTTGAGCAGCGGCGGAAAATCGGAAGCCATCATGTCGCTGCGCAATTGGGGATGGCGTTCGGCAAGGTGCGCCCGCAACAGGTCGAGGACTTCCTGCTGTGCGTCACCGGTGTCGTCCTCGGCGACGAAGACCTCGCCCCGGTGCGTGCAGATGAGCGCATGCTTTTCGTCGATGTAGCGCGCCCAATCGGCATCCGGCTCGATCCATCGCGCGAGATCGAGCGGCATCAGGCCAATGGTGAACGGCTTCGCAGAACCGTCATATGGTGTGTAGGTCGGCAGGTGCATGGGCCAATACTATCGCGTCAACCTCCGAGAATGGAAGACCACGCGCCAGCGGCCGTCTGAATCGTGTCTCCAGATTGCGGAGCGATTGGACAGCGGAGCCGTTGGGATGATCGAGGTTGACCGATATGTAACGAGCGCCAGGTTTGTGGACAGTTGTCGCACAGGGCCTGCGAGGAAGCCGCCGGAGCGTTCTGTACCGCTGTCAGCCCTTCAAGAGTTCCAACCCGTCCGCCGCTGTGGTGATGGCGACCTCGGTTACGTCGTACTCAGCCACGCCATGGATCGTGAAGGGGTCGGCCGCGACATAGGCTTCTATTTCGGCACGCTCTCCGACGGCCAGAACCACGCCGCCAGTGCGCGGCACCTTGCGACCGGAGGCTAGAAACCAGCCCTTGGCGTAACCCTCCCTGACCCAAGCCATATGTGATTCCATGTACTTGTCAGCTTCCTCATTCGGCTTCATATAGGTCAGGGCGAGGATAAACATTGCGATGTTTCCTTTCAGAGCGTTGCATTCCGACACATGGGAATATTCAATTGCCCCGGAACCATCCATCTTCTTTTTATGTTTCTGCCCCAACGTGCGAATCGTTGTCATTCAGCACGCCCGGAACAATCGGATGAACCAGATATCGGAGCGACTTGCGGAGTTGCAGGAAGACAGTGCGGTTCTGATCGCGCTGTTCGATCAGGACGATCGGCTGCGTTATGCAAACGCGACCTTCCGCTCCACCTTTGCGCTAGAGCCGAACGAGTGCCCTTTTTGGGCAGAACTTATGCGCCGCAATACCAAGGCGGGTAGGGGCACGATTATTCGGGCGGCCGACTTTGAAACGTGGCTCGTCTCCGCGCAATCGCGCCGCGGAAAGTTGCCATTTCGTGCGTTCGAGACTGATGTGGTAGACGGGCGTTGGCTGTGGATGACCGAAACCGTCCAGAAAGACGGATGGATGCTGTGTATCGCTAGCGACATCACGCATCTGAAGGCAAGCGAACGCGACATCAGGCAGGATCGCGACTTCGCCTTGCGGGCTTCTCAGACTGACGAGCTGACCAGCATTTCCAACCGCCGGTTCATGATGGCGGCGCTGGAGAGCATGGTCCAAGGACAGATATCGGCAGAGGCGGCGACGGGTTGCGTCTGCATCATCGATCTCGATTTCTTCAAGCGCATAAACGACATGTATGGACACCAGGCCGGCGACGACGTGCTCGTAGACTTCGCCCGCCGCGTGCATCCCTTCGTTCGTCGGCGAGACAGCTTCGGTCGTATCGGCGGCGAGGAGTTCATGCTGATCCTTCCTGATACCACGCTATCCCAGGGCGAGCTGATCATCGACCGGATACTGACGACGGTGCGGGGTGCGCGTCCGATTCGCACCGCGCCGACATTTTCCTACACCTGCTCGGCCGGCCTTGCCGAGCTGCATGCAGGCGAGACGGCGCGGGAGCTGTATGCCAGGGCTGACGAGGCGCTTTACCATGCAAAGCAGAGCGGGCGCGATCGGCTGAAGATCGTCGCTTAACTGGCGAGCGTGGCGGGAATCAGTCCCCGCAACGAATTGCCGACGTAGAGCTTGCCGGCCTTCAGGTCTTCCAATGCGATACGACCGACGCGCGCCTTTCGCTGGCAGATGAGCTCAGTGCGCAGCACGCCGGCCAGCAGACCGCAGGAGATCGGCGGAGTGCGGAGGACGCCGGAGGCATCGACGACGAAGACGGAGGTGATCGTGCCCTCGCAAACCTCGCCATGCTCGTTGAGCATAATGACTTCGTCTGCTTGCGAGGACGCGAATTCGGCGCGTGCAGCTTCATAAGCTCCCCGAACTGTCGTCTTCATTCGCAGGAGCTTGTCGCTGGAGTCCAGGCGGGTCTCCGCAATGCGGACGGTCCAGACGGTATCAGGCGCGAGCGGGATGAAGGGTGCGGCCGTCACATCGATGCGGCCGTCGCGATCGAATGTCAGCCGGACACGCAGGGCGGTCGACGCACCGGCAACGGCCTGTCCGAGCTTCGCGGCTGCCGCCACCGGCTCGGGGAAGCCTATCCGGCGTGCGGAGCGCGAAAGGCGTGCGAGATGCAATCTCAGGCGCAGGAAGCCGGTGCCCGGTTCGAATCTCAGTGTTTCGATCAGCGAAAAGTCGGTCACCGGGCGATTTCCTGCTCGCCGATGGCGAAGCGGGCCTTCAGCAGGCATTCCTCGTACTCGGATTCGGCGGTGGAATCGAAGACGATGCCGCCACCGACGTTGAAGACCGCGCTTCCGCCTTCAAAGAGGCTTACGGTCCGGATGGCGACGGAAAAACGCATGGCGCCGGATGGCGAGATCATGCCGATCGCGCCGCAATAGGCGTCGCGCGGGCCTTCTTCCAGCTCGTGTAGGATGCTCATGGCGCTGATCTTCGGCGCGCCGGTGATCGAGCCGCAGGGGAACAACGCGGCGAAGATGTCGCGGATCGAGAGACCGGGAAGCAGCCTTGCTCGCACATGGCTCACCATCTGATGAACGGTGGGATAGGTCTCGATGTCGAACAGCTTGGGGACATCGAGCGTCCCTACCTCGGTGATGCGGGAAATATCGTTGCGCAGTAGATCGACGATCATGCGGTTTTCCGCCTGTGTCTTTATGTCGTTTCGCATCGCCTCGACGATCGCCGCATCGTCGGCGGCGCTGTTGCCGCGCCTGGCCGTGCCTTTCATCGGATGTGTCTCGATCCAGCCGTCATCATCGGTACGGAAGAATAGCTCGGGCGAGCGCGAGAGGATGACAGGGCCGCCGAGATCGATGAGTGCGCCGTATTTCACCGGCTGGCGTTCGATCAGCGCCCAGAAGGCGGAGCGGGGATCGCCGGCCCAGCGCGCGGTAACGGGCATGGTGAGATTGGCCTGGTAGCAGTCACCCTGTCGCAGATGCCAGTGCAGGCGGTCGAAGCGCGTTCGGTACGCCGCAAAATCCCAGCCGGCTTTTGGGGCGGTCAGAAATTCCTGATCCGCGAGGCACTGTGCTGGCTGGGCAAGCGGATGGTCGCCGGCTTCCGGCCCATCGAAGACGCCGAAGCAGAGGAGCGGTGTTTTCCTGCTTTCTGTCGCGAAGCCGGAAAGCTTGTCCTCGAACAGGTATCCTGCCTCGTAGGCCATATAGCCGGCTAGCCATTTGCCCGCGGCCCTTGCCTTTTCCATGCCGGCGAGACCTGCGGAGAATTCGGCGCGCGTCCGGGCAACGATGATCTCCGCCGGGTCGGCAAAGAGCATCACTTGCCCGGTGGTGTCGTCCCGGAAGAGGGCGTAGGGCCTTGTGTCGGTCATGTCCAAGCTTTTAGGCCGAGGCTGCAACGGTCATCGATGGTTCTCCACGATCGGGGAGAGGAGCCCTTTGCGCCGTCTCAGGTCCTATCTAGCGCTTCCAGCTCATCGATCAGCCCTTCGATCATCGACAATCCCTTGTTCCAGAACGACGGGTCGGTCGCATCAAGGCCGAAGGGTTTCAGGAGTTCGGAATGATGTTTGGTGCCGCCGGCTTTCAGAAGCTCGAAATACTTGTCCTGGAATCCCTTGTCGGCCTTCTGGTAGACGGCATAGAGCGAGTTCACCAGGCAATCGCCGAAGGCGTAGGCATAGACATAGAAGGGCGAGTGGATGAAGTGGGGGATGTAGGCCCAGTAGGTCTCGTAGCCCTCGGAGATCCTGATCGCCGGTCCGAGGCTTTCCGACTGGACGGAGAGCCAGAGTTCTCCGATGTCGTCCGATGTCAATTCACCGGCCTTGCGGGCCGTGTGAACCTTTCGTTCGAATTCGTAGAAGGCGATCTGGCGCGCGACCGTGTTGATCATGTCCTCGACCTTCTGGGCGAGCATTGCCTTGCGCTCGCGCTTGTCCTTGGTCTTGTCCAGCAACTCGCGGAAGGTCAACATCTCGCCGAAGACCGAAGCGGTTTCAGCAAGCGTCAGCGGCGTCTGGCACATCAGCGCACCCTGGCCACCGGCCAGCACCTGATGGACGCCGTGGCCGAGCTCGTGGGCGAGCGTCATCACGTCACGCGGCTTGCCCAGGTAGTTGACGAGCACGTAGGGATGCGCGGACGGAACGGTCGGGTGGGCGAAGGCGCCGGGTGCCTTGCCGGGACGCACAGGAGCGTCGATCCACTGCTCGTCGAAGAAGCGCCTGGCAATCTCTGCCATCTCCGGAGCAAAGTTGCCGTAGGCCGACAGCACGGTTTCCCGAGCTTCGTTCCAGGGTATCACCGCATTCGATGTCTCAGGCAGCGGCGCGTTGCGATCCCAGAACTCCATCTGCTCCATGCCAAGCCACTTCGCCTTCATCTTGTAGTAGCGGTGCGAGAGCCTGGGATAAGCACCTTTGACGGCGGCGGCCAGCGCATCAACGACTTCGCGTTCGACGCGGTTTGCCAGATGGCGGCTATCGGCGATGTCTTCGAAGCCGCGCCAGCGGTCAGAGATGTCCTTGTCCTTGGCGAGCGTGTTGGTAATCAGCGTGAAGGTGCGCAGATTGTCCTTGAAGGTCTTCGCAAGCGCCATGGCGCCCTTTCGGCGCACCTCGGGATCACGGTCCTGCAGCATGTTCAGCGTCACTTCGATCGACAGCTTCTCGCCGTCCACTTCGAAGCGCAACTCGGCCATCGTCTCGTCGAACAGACGATTGAAAGCGGCGGCCGACGTCATAGACTTTTCGAGGAACAGCTGTTCCAGCTTGTCGTCCAGTTGGAAGGGCTTGTCCTTGCGCAGGTCGACAAGCCACGGGCGGTAGTGGCCGGCGTCCGGGTCGTTCGCCATGCAGGTGTCGATCACGGCGTCGTCGATGCGATTGAGTTCGAGGGCGAAAAATAGCAGATGCCCCGAGAAATCGGTGATCCTCGTTTGCACGTCGCCGTAGAGCTTGCCGTTCGCCGGGCTCGACGTATCGGAGAAATAGGTGAGACCGGCAAAGGAGCCGAGGCGGCCGATGATGTCGTCCAGGGCTTCGTATTCCTTCAACGCCTGGCCGATGCCTGCTGTGCCAGTTTTCGTCGCGGCTTCGGCTAGCTTGCCCTTCCACTTGTCTTCAAAGGCGATCGCAAGTTTTCCGGCTTTTTCCATGTCGCTGGTAAACGCGGTGGAGGTGGCGGAGGGGTAAAGATCCTGCAGCTTCCAGGTCGGCAGATCGCCGAGCGCTGCATTGGTCGCGGAGGCGGCAGCAGTTGCCGAGAAATTAAGGCCGGCATCGGCAGGCATGTTTTTCATGAGCGGGGTTCCTCTTCCTCTTTTGCGACAGGCCTGACTGTCTATGCGCCTGAAGCCGCGTCATCAAGGGGTTTTCAACGGTCAGGAAGCACCGTTTCGAGGCGGATTCGTGTTCGCCACAAACGTTAAAATGCGATTATTTCTCAAAACAGGATGTTCAAGCCTTTCTGAGAGAGTGCCTCCAGGTTTCGCATGAAGTGAGGCAACAATGACCGGTTACAATGAGCTCAAGGGTGCAGCGCAGATTCTCGTCATCGAGGACGACCCTGTGCAGCGCAGGCTGCTTAAGAACGCGATAGAGCGTCACGGGCATGTCGTCCATCAGGCCGAGAACGGCCGGATTGGTCTGGAAATGGTGAAGAGGGGCAGCGGCCTCTACAACGTCATCGTTCTTGACCTGATGATGCCCGAAATGACCGGCCTCGAATTTCTCGAGGCCCTGCACGAATTTGGCACGCAGCTGCCCGTCATCGTCCAGACAGGGCAGGGCGGTATCGAGACGGTGGTGCAGGCAATGCGCGCCGGCGCTTTCGACTTCGTCGTCAAGCCGGTGTCTCCCGAGCGTATCGCCAACTCGATTGCGAGCGCCTTGAAGCTCGACCAACGCGAAATCAAGGCACGCACCGGTCGTCGCTCCCGGTCCGGGTCCGTTGGGTTCGACGATATCGTCTCGGCCAGCCCCGCCATGATCCGCGTCATCGACCTCGCCCAGCGCGCAGCACAGTCGAATATTCCCGTGGTGCTCGAGGGCGAATCCGGAGTCGGCAAGGAACTTGTGGCCCGTGCCATTCAATCCGGCAGCGATCGCTCCGGCAAACCGTTCGTCACGGTCAACTGCGGCGCCATTCCGCACAATCTCGTCGAGAGCATTCTCTTCGGCCATGAAAAGGGTGCCTTCACCGGCGCCACTGAGCGGCATATCGGCAAATTCATGGAGGCCGACGGCGGCACGATCTTCCTCGACGAGATCGGCGACCTGCCGCTCGATGTCCAGGTGAAGCTTTTGCGCGCAGTGCAGCAGGGGGAGATAGAGACCGTCGGGGCGCGCACTGCGCATAAGGTCAATGTCCGCCTGATTTCGGCGACCAACAAGGATCTGATCGAAGAGGTCAAGAACGGCCACTTCCGCGAGGATCTATACTATCGCCTGAACGTGTTCCCCATCACGATCCCGGCGCTGCGCAAGCGCAAGGAGGATATTCCGCATCTGGTGCGCGTATTCACCGATCGATTTTCGAGCGAGCAGAAGAACGGCCATCGCCTGACGGCGAGCGCGGGGGCCCTTGCACTGCTGACCGCCTACGACTGGCCCGGCAACATACGTCAGCTGGAGAACGCGATCTTCCGCGCGGTGGTGCTGGCTGAAGGCGCCGAGCTGACGGAATCGGACTTCCCGCAGATTGCAGCCCAGCTGCCCGAATACGAGGTTGTCGACCACCTGGCCCTGGTTGCGGACAACACCCGTGCAGATCGGCAAAGCGATTTTGCGGCGGTAGAGTATCCGGCGCACCAAGTCATAGCCGACGAGGCCGTGGCACGAATCAGCGAAGCGCCCGACAACGCAATTTCCAGCACAAACCCCTCGGGCGAGGTGCGCAAACTGGCGGATGTCGAAGAAGAATTGATCAGATTCGCCCTTAAATTCTATCGGGGCCAGATGAGTCAAGTGGCGCGAAAACTGGGTATCGGACGGTCGACGTTGTACCGAAAACTCAAGGATTACGGCATAGACCCCGACAATCCACAGAAAGACGCCGCCTGACACACTATATTAACAATCCGGCAATCATGTTTTGTTACCAATCATAAACCACTTGTTAGTGGCCTGTTCACTATGTAAAGAAAAGGTTGATCGCGTGTGGCATTTTTGCCATCGTGTGACCGCATTTCACAGTCATGGGTCGGGATGAGGACCATCGGCTGTCTGACGGGGATTGAGTTTGCCGGATCTGAATTGGAATACGAAGCCTTCGCGCCCGAATTGGCGCAACAGGTGCGCAGACCTTTGCGGAAAGGTGGTTAGGACGGCTATGGCCGCCCTTCTCGCAGTCGCTGTGTCGTCGCCGGTCCTCGTCAGTTCGCCGTCGCAGGCAGCTGGCGAAACGCGCAGCCTCAAAGTCTATTTCATCCACACCGGCGAAAAAGCCGTCATCACCTATAAGCGCAACGGCAGGTTCGACCCCAAGGGTCTCGAGCAGTTGAACCGCTTTCTTCGCGACTGGCGAAAGAACCAGCCGACGAAAATGGACCCGCGCCTCTTCGACCTGATCTGGGAAGTTTATCGCCAGAGCGGTTCGCGCGACTACATCAACGTCGTCTGCGGGTTCCGTTCGCCGGCCACGAACTCCATGCTGAAGGGCCGCTCGCGCAACTCCGGCGTCGCCGAGAAGAGCCAGCACATGCTCGGCAGGGCGATGGATTTCTTCATTCCTGACGTAAAACTGGCCACATTGCGCGGAATCGGCATGAAAATGCAGGTTGGCGGGGTTGGATTCTATCCGAAATCGGGTTCGCCCTTCGTCCACATGGATGTCGGTGGCGTGCGTGCCTGGCCGCGCATGAGCCGCGATGAACTGGTGAGATTGTTCCCCAACGGCAACACCATGCACATTCCGGCCGACGGTCGGCCGCTGCCGGGTTACGACCAAGCTGTTGCCGACTACAAGCGCCGCGTGAGCTCGAACCAGGTCCAGATGGCAAGCTCGGGAGCCTACAGTGGCTCTTCCTCTGACGGTACCAGGAAACACAAGACGCTGTTTGAGGCTCTGTTCGGCGGTGGCGCCGACGAAGCTGAAGATAACTCCGATGATAGTGGTGCAGCACCCGTAGCGATCGCCAAGGCTACACCGCCTAAAACGACCGAGATGCCGAACGCCGCTGATCCTGGTCAGCAGGCTCCCGCCCAGCCGACCGAGGTCGCAAGTGTAAATGCGCCGGTTCCGCAGGTGCGTCCGGCGTTCACAAGCCAATCAGGCGACATGGCTAACGCCCTTGTCGCGCAGCAATCCGGAAATGCCGCGCAGGACGCGCTCTCTGCTGTGACCCAGCAAGGCCAGCAGCAGTTCGCGGATCTCAGCGCCTACAGCGTACCGGTACCTTCTCTGCTCGGTCCGCGCCGCTCTCCGGGTGACGCGGAAGTCGCTTCGGTAGATCCCACTGTGGGGACGGGGAGTCTCACAGCGGTTCCAACGCCGGCTGAAAGACCGGCGCTTGCCGAAAAGCTTCTTGCCGCGGCTGATGCCGATGCTGAAGCCAACGACGAAATGGCAGACGAGGCGGATGCGCTTTCTCCGGCCGTCGCTGATGCTCTTAACCAGCAGAACATAGATGCTGACCGTCAGGTCGCATCCACTCAGCCGCCGGTTAGTAGCGTCGAACAAGCCATAAACGCGGCAATGCCGCAAAAGGTTCCAGAGCGGCCGACACTTCAGATGGCAGCGCTCGCTCCGGCGACAAAGTCTGCAAGCTTTGGCGATGCGTTCGATGCGCCGAAGGGCTCGGATGCGAGCGGCGTAGCACAGGGCCTCCCTGCGAAGGGCGGTCGGCCCACCAAGCACGAGGCCGCGGAAGCAGATGCAAGCCGTGCGACCGTGCGCACCGAACCGAAGCTGACCCAGAAGATCATCTCCAAATGGGCACTGACCAACGCCCGCATGGAAATGGTGACGAAGCCGGTCAAGGCACCGCGCTTCGTCAGCCAAACGCTTCGAGCACAGCCGACCTCGGTTTACGCGGATGGCTTCACCAAGACTGCATCCATCGATCCGGGTCGTTTCAGCGGCACTGCGGTAAACTTCATGGAAGTGCGGAAGTTCGAGTCGAACTGAGCCATTTACCTGAGACATGACGAAAGCCGTCGGAGCGATTCCGGCGGCTTTTCTGCGTCGGCGCACTGCGGCGGAAGGTCGCGCCGGAAGGCGGCGGCATTGATTTTCATTCTCATTTAGGGAATAAACCGGCAGGTATGTTCTTTGAATGTGAATATGATGGACCCTCTGTCACTTGAGATTTTTCAGGCGGTTGCCGAGCATTGCAGCGTTACCCGTGCCGCCAAAGCAGTTGGACGCGCGCCCTCGAACGTCACCACACGCGTGCAGCTTCTGGAAAACGAGCTGGGCACCGTCCTCTTCAGTCGTGACGGAAAGAAAATGTCGCTGACGAGGGAGGGAACGATCTTTCTCTCCTACGCAAATCGGCTTGTGGATCTTGCCGCAGAGGCCCGGCAGGCTGTGCGCCCGGTACAGGCGTCCGGAGTGCTTCGCGTGGGGACGATGGAGAGTACGGCTGCCAGCAGGCTTCCCGACGCGCTGAGGCGTCTCGGATCGCGGTGGCCGCAAGTGTCGCTGCACCTGACGATGGGCGCAACGCGAGAACTGATGCAGGGCGTGCTTGCCTTCGATCTCGACTGCGCATTGATCGCGCGGCCACCGGAAGGAAGCATCGACCTGTCGCGGTTTCCTGACCTCGACCTGCGCCAGTTCGATGCGCAGCGCATCTGCGTGGAGGAACTCCTGCTCGTGCTGCCGTCAAGGCATCCGGATGTTCTGTCCGCGGCTGACCTGCGCGTTCAGTGCCTGGCGGCCATGGAGCCGGGATGTACCTATCGGCGGATGGCGGAGGAATGGGCGCGGCACGCGGGGGCGTTGCGGACACTGGAACTCGCCTCGTACCATGCGATTCTGGCGAGCGTCGTGGCCGGCAACGCGTTTGGGGTGATGCCACGATCGGTCTTCGATCTTCTACGCTGGCCGACCGATGTCATCACGCATGAGATCGGGCCGGTCGAGACGCTGCTCGTTCGCAGACGAGGCGACCTGTCGGATTGCCTTGATGCACTCCACTATGCGCTCATGCCGCCGACAGGCAGGAGCGGCGGTCACGCTCCGAGTGGCTGATGCCGCCTCGAAAGCCGTCGCCCTTTCACGTTTTACGATACACTCAACACTGGTTAGCCTAGATGTCCAATCCCTCAATCCCGCCTGACCAAGGCGGCCGTCCCCGCTTTCGCCTGTTCGTTCCCATCCTCGCGGGAGCGACGCTTCGCGAAAGGATGTTTGCCTGCCTGGCCGCGCTTGTCGGTATCACGCTCACCGGCATGATCTGCGGTTACCTCTTCGGGCAGGGCATGCATCTACCGATGATGGTCGCTCCCATGGGTGCGAGCGCAGTCCTGCTGTTCGCGGTGCCTGCAAGTCCCCTGGCGCAGCCTTGGCCGATCATCGGCGGAAACACCATTTCCGCCCTGATAGGCGTCCTTACCAGCCGGTTCATCCATGATCCGATGATTGCGGCGGGCGTCGCCGTTTCATTGGCGATTGGTGTCATGTCGTTCGCGCGCTGCCTCCATCCGCCTGGTGGCGCTGCGGCGTTGACCGCAGTGCTCGGTGGACCGGCGGTGGCAAGCTGGGGCCTGCTTTTCCCGTTCGTTCCTGTTGCGCTGAATTCCTGCATCCTGCTGGCGCTGGGTATTGTGTTTCACAAGCTTGCGAAGCGCAACTATCCGCATGTGGCTTTGCCCGCGCCCGCCAACATGCATCATACCGTCGACCCACCGCCTGCGATGCGCGTCGGATTTCGCGAAGAGGATGTCGATGCTGCTCTTGCCGCGTTCGACGAGAGCCTGGATATCGACCGCGACGATTTGAGCCGATTGCTGCGGCGGGTCGAAGTCGAAGCCGCGCTACGCACAAATGGCGCCATCAACTGCGCAGATATCATGTCCCGCGACGTGATCGCCGTCGGTGAGAAGGCAACGGCGGAAGCGGCTCGCGCGCTGCTGCTGAAGCACAATGTTCGGACCCTGCCGGTCAAGGACGGCGATGGCCGCCTGGTTGGGACCGTCGGGCTTCGGGAATTGGCAGAGGCCGAGCATCTCGCCGGTCATATCGCCTCGGCGGCGACCGCCAGGCCGGATGCGCCGGCGTTGGCGCTGTTGCCGATTTTGACCGATGGACGAACCCATGCCGTCGTTGTCGTCGATGACGCTCGCCACGTCCTTGGGCTAATCTCGCAAACCGATCTTCTCGGCGCGATGGCACATATGGTGGCGGAGCGGAAAACGGCCGCCGCTTGAACGCCGGTTCGCGGCCGCGGCCGGGGTTTCGCTCGCAGCCCTGTCCTACTCGGCGGGGTGCCGTGGCTGCGTGCTGCCCCCTGCCATCGCCTGGAAGACGCCGTCGCGCCGAACCAGCGCATGGAAAAGCGCGGCTGCGAGATGCATCAGGACAAGTGCGAAGAAGGCAAAGGCCAGGTAGAAATGCGCGCCCCACAGGAGCGTATGCAGGCTGTCGCTTTGCGGCAGGATCGGCGGAAGCCGGATGTCACCGTACAGCACGACGGGGTAGGCGGCGGTCGACAGCATCGCCCAGCCGATCAACGGCATGCCGATCATGAGTGCATACAACGCATAGTGAGACAGGTGCGCCGCAAGCCTCATTGGCGCCGGCAGATCGGCGGGAAGCGCAGGTGCGCCGTAGACGAAACGCACCACCAGGCGGATCAGCGCAAGGATCAGGATGGCGATGCCCAGCGTCTTGTGCGTGGCCAGCAGTGGTACGTATTTGGGCATGACGGTCGAGAGCATTCCGACGCCGATGAAAAGCATCGCCAGGATGCAGGCGGCCATAAGCCAGTGCAGCAGTCGCTGGATAAGGGTGAAATGGGTGCGGCTGCCGGTCATGGCTGGGTGCTCGCTGCCGTTCGGGGATAATCTTTGGCTTCCGATGTGCGCAGGTCATAGGATTTCGCATAGGCTGCAGATCGTGCCGCGGGGAAAGGATCGTCCGACACCTGAATGCCATCCGGCAGGATGGTGGGATCGAAATTGATGTCGCGACAGGGGCCGTCCGCCTCGGCTTCGATCTTCTGCACGACGAGCGTGCCCGCCTCGACGGTGCGTCGCCCCGGAGGCCATGCCTTGGTCGGATCCGATGTCTGATCTGACGGATCGGCGACGGTGAGTACCAAGCTCCAGCGCTGCGGCGCCTTGCTCACCCGCTCGACGATTTCCGTCTCTAGATGATCGGGTCCAAGCTTGGCGAGGTCGGCACTCGTGATCGGTACGATCTGGGCCTGCGGAAGCAGGGACCACCGAACGGGGTGTTTGGCGCCGGAACTGTCGGTGAAGATAAAGGCGTTGAGGCTGTTGTAGAGCTCTTCGGCATAGCTTCCGGTCCAGGGTCCGGTCGTGGCCCATGCGCCGAAGGGCGCAAACTCCGGGTGCGCGGCTACAAAGTTTTTCATGGCGTCCGGCTCCTTGCTGCCGGCTGCGTGGAGCAACTCGTAGAAGGCTTCAGGCGTCGAAACCGCAAAGACGGGCGCGTTGATCATCGCGGTGCGCCAAATCTGGCCGTCCGGCGTCGCGATCTGCAATCCCACACCGCGTACGCGAACCGTTGCATCCGGCGCATTCGGCTCGGGCGTGCCGAGATTGAAGCGCCCGAGAACCGGGTATTGTCCGGGCGCGAAGGCTTGTGCTTTCGACAGTTGCGCGCCGCTGCCGCTCGATTCGAACATGCCGGTGAAACAGATGCCCTTGGCGTGATTTCGACGATGTCCGAGAACTGGTCCACCTGCGGGCGCAAGGGCGCTGACAAGTCTGGTCGGCGTCAGGCGCTCGGGAGACAACCACCCGGCAGTGTAGGCGAATGCACCTGCACCGACTGCGACCACCCCGGCGATAAGCGCCAGCGAGCCGAGGGCGGAGCGTTGCGACGATTGAGACGGTTCAGGCATTCAGCACCCTCTACTATAATTCTGTCGGGAGACGGCCATATCGCGCTATTGATCGTATGCACGCTGTTATATCGTCGAGACGTCAACGGCCGCCGGTTGCTGAACTCCGGCCTCTGAACGACGATATGTCAGATGACTGCCACGGTTGATTTCTGTCAACAGTCAACAGTTCAGGTTCAGTTGTCGATCTATACCTAGGTGTAGGTCGTGCTGCTGCGCAAACGCAATTCGATGCCTATAGAAAGCGGACGGCAGTCGCCGCAATAGATCGCGCACCGCCACACAGTTCAGAAAAATTAGCATGTCCCGTTGCCGAAGGCCAACGCCCGTTGAGCCGCAAAAAAGCCGCCGAAATGATCGGCGGCTTTCATATAAGAGACAGGGAGAGGATCAGCCTTCCGGCGGAGACTCGATCATGCCGAGGGCGTGGAGGTAGGTGTCGAGGATGGCTTCCTCTTCCAGCCGCTCCTGCTCGTCCTTCTTGCGCAGCGCAATTACCTTCTTGAGAATCTTGGTATCGAAGCCGGTTCCCTTGGCTTCGCCGTAGACGTCCTTGATATCGTCGGCGATGGTCTTCTTTTCTTCTTCCAACCGTTCAATGCGCTCGATGAAAGCGCGAAGCTGATCGCGGGCAACGCCGTGGGCATCAGACATCGTATTCTCCTGATAGGGGATGTGAAATTCGGATGGCGTTGACTGCCGCGAAGCGTGGCCGGGGTCAAGCCGTTTCAGTAGGCGCCAGGCTATTTGTGCGGCTTGTTCAGTTCAAAGTCAGCTTTTTGCTGAGTCGAGGCTTCGGCCTGGTGGAGATTTCGCCATTCTTCATAGGGCATCCCGTAGACGATTTCGCGCGATTCGTCCTTCGACAGGTCCACGCCCTTAACCTGCGCCGCGTCTCGGTACCAGTTCGACAGGCAGTTCCGGCAAAAGCCGGCGAGGTTCATCAGGTCGATGTTCTGCACATCCGGCCGGTCACGCAGATGCTGGACGAGGCGGCGAAAGGCCGCGGCTTCGAATTCGGTCTGCTGTTCGCTGGTGAGTGCGGTCATCTCGCTCTCCTTCATTCGTAGGGGCCGGTACGCGATGCGTGTACATTGTAGCCGTGCAGCGCCGGATCGGCATTCATTGTTTCGAAGATCGGCGCGAGCCGGTCTGCCCATGTGGCTATGCCGGCGTTGTCGCCGATCAAATCCTGGCGCACCTCCAGCAATGCATGCGGGATGCCGGTGACCATGCAGTGGCGGTACATGGTATCGCCCTTCAGCGCGCCATCATAAGGCTCGTTGTCGCCGACAATCAGATCGGGGTCGCGGCGGAGCAGGTCAAGCAGGGGCGCAACGGCGCGGTTGTCGCTGTCCCAGAGGACCGCCGCGTGCCACCGACGCGGCACGCCTTTCCACGCCGGGGTATAGGAATGCAGCGACAGCACGAGTGGCGCTTTGCCGGTCGCGTTCGCCACCTTCGAAATCGTTTCGCTGACGGCATTGTGATAGGGGCGATGAAAGGCCTCGACGCGGTGGTTCCACTCATCGTCGGTGATCCGGTGATTGCCGGGAATGATGGCCCCATCGGAAATCTTCATGACCAAAGTCGGGTCGTCCTCGCCGCGGTTCGGATCGATCAGCAGCCTGGAAAAGCCGCCAAGGACGGCAGGTGCGCCAAGTTTGGCTGATAAGGCGCGCACCAGTCCTTCGATGCCGATATCGTAGGCGATGTGGCGGGAAAAGGCGCTCTCCGGAAGTCCGAGCATACCGTATGGCTCTGGCAACCGATTCATCGCGTGGTCACCCAGGAGTACCATGCCTTTGTCATGATTTCCGGCTAGGATTTCGAAGGATTTGAAGGCGTTCATGGAAGGGATTGCCGATCGACGTTTGCAAGCATGTCTCTGATCGCACGGGCACGTGGGAGGTTCAAGCGCGCTGGCCATCATTCATCACGGCTATGGTCCGGGCACGGCCGGCAATACGGAATATAATCGATTAGCATTGCGTTGACTTTCGCCGGGAGGCAGCGCAAGAAGGCACGACAACGAATAACCGGGAGCCAATTGGAAGTCGTGTTGATCCAGACCGCGCCAAGTTTCCTTACGCGTTCCGGGCCGCTAGCCCGTTTTGCTCTTTTTGTTCTTGCGGCTTTCTCGCCGTTCTTCATTGCCGACGTGGCTCGCGCCGATTTTCGTGTCTGCAACGGGACACAAAATCTGGTGGGTGTGGCGATTGGATATCGAGCCAAGGATGGCTGGATGACGGAAGGCTGGTGGCAGGTGCCGGCAACGACCTGCGCGACGCTGATCGAAGGGGAACTGCAGTCGCGATACTACTACCTCTACGCAGAGGACGCCGCCCGGGGAGGCCGATGGACGGGCGACGTGCAGATGTGCGTGGCGGAGAACGAGTTCAAGATCACGGGTGTCAACGATTGCTACGCCCGTGGCTATCAGAAGATGGGTTTCAAGGAATATGACACGGGCCGCCAGGGTAGCTGGATGGTTCAACTTTCCGATACCCCAGGCACGCAAGAAAGCCCGAATTGATGAAGCGTAACCGCAAAGTTAAAATCCTCGCCACCCTCGGACCTGCCTCCTCCGAGGAATCGATGATCGAGAAGTTGCACCAGGCCGGTGCGGATGTTTTCCGTATCAACATGAGCCATGCGAGCCATGACGTGATGCGGTCGCTGATCAAGCGCATCCGTGCCGTCGAAGCGCGCTCCGGCCGCCCGATCGGCATTCTCGCCGACCTTCAGGGTCCGAAGCTGCGCGTTGGCAAGTTTGCCGAAGGCAAGGTAGATCTGAAGCCAGGCGACACGTTTACCCTCGACAACAATGATGTTCCGGGCGACGCAACCCGCGTTTTCCTGCCACATCCTGAAATCCTGGAATCGGTGCAGCCGGGCCACCGCCTGTTGATCGATGACGGCAAGCTGGCTCTGCGTGCCGACAAATGCGACGGCAAGAGCATCGTCACCACCGTTATCTCCGGCACCAAGATCTCCGACCGCAAGGGTGTCAGCCTTCCCGATACGCTGCTCACTGTCGGCGTGCTGACCGACAAGGATCGCGTCGACCTCGATGCCGTGCTGGCCACCGACGATGTCGACTGGGTGGCACTTTCCTTCGTGCAGCGCCCGGAGGATCTGGCCGAGGTGCGCAAGATCGCCCGCGGCCGCGTCGGGATCATGTCGAAGATCGAAAAGCCCCAGGCAATCGAGCGCATCGAGGAAATCATCGAGCTGTCCGATGCACTGATGGTTGCCCGTGGCGATCTCGGCGTGGAGATGCCGCTCGAATCCGTTCCTGGTATCCAGAAGCAGCTGATCCGTGCCTGCCGCCGTTCGGGCAAGCCGGTTGTCGTCGCCACGCAGATGCTGGAATCGATGATTTCGGCGCCGGTTCCGACGCGTGCCGAAGTCTCTGACGTGGCGACTGCCGTGTTCGAAGGCGCCGACGCCGTCATGTTGTCGGCTGAATCCGCGTCCGGAGACTATCCGGTCGAATCGGTCGCGACCATGGCGTCGATTGCCAGCGCCATCGAGCGCGAGCCGCACTATCCCGGTATCATCTACGCGCAGCGCGCTCAGCCCGAGGCAACCGGCGCCGACGCGATTTCGCTCGCCGCACGCCAGATTGCCGAAACGCTGCGTCTGTCGGCCATCGTCTGTTACACCTCCTCCGGCACCACCGGCCTGCGCGCCTCGCGCGAGCGTCCGCAGGTGCCGATCCTGGCGCTGTCGCCGGTCATCCAGACTGCGCGTCGCCTTGCTATCGTCTGGGGCCTGCATTGCGTCGTCACCCATGATGCGACTGACCTCGACGACATGGTGAACCGCGCCTGCCGCATCGTCGCCGACGAAGGCTTCGGCAAGCCGGGCGACCGGATCATCATTTCCGCCGGCGTGCCACTTGGAACGCCCGGCGCTACCAACATGATCCGCATCGCCTATATCGGTTCGGACGGACAGAGCGGCATCTAACGCTGTCTGCTTGATTGTATGAGAGCCCGCTGCCCGACGAAGGCGGCGGGTTTTTGCTGTCGGGCGTCAGGTGCCGTCGTCCGTAGCGGGAAAGCCTTGCATCGGGGCCGAGTGGCGCTACGCCAGAAGCTCGCGTTGGGCATTGCGGCGGATTTCCTGCGGCGGTTGGCCGAAGGCGCGGAGAAACGCGCGGCGCATACGCTCGCGATCCGCAAAGCCGGTCTCCGTGGCGACCACATCGATCGGGTGACGGCCCTGCTCCATCATTAGTCGCGCAGCCTCGACGCGGAGATTCTCGACGGCTTTGGCAGGCGATCTCCCTGTCTCGGCGCGGAAAGCGCGGCTGAATTGACGAGGGCTGAGACTGGCCGCGTCTGCCAACTCATCGACCGACAGTTCGCTTTTCAGGTTTCCGCGGGCGTAGGCGAGCGCCTTCTGGATACGATCCGACTTCGGCTCCAGTTCCAGAAGGGCTGAGAACTGCGACTGGCCGCCGGCGCGTCGATGATAGACGACCAGCTTGCGGGCCACCGCGCGGGCGACGTCTGTGCCATGGTCCTTCTCGATCATCGCCAGAGCAAGATCGACGCCGGCCGTCATGCCTGCCGAGGTCCAGACCGATCCATCGATGATGAAGATGCGGTCTTCCTCCATTTTTATCTTCGGGTAGCGCGCTTGCAGTTCGTGGGCAAGAAGCCAGTGCGTCGTCGCGCGACGTCCATCCAGCACCCCGGCTTCGGCCAGAAGAAAGGCGCCAGTGCAGATCGAGGCGACGCGTCGGGACGAGGATACAGCCGCGCGAATGAAGCCGCCTTCGGCCGTCGTCGGCAGCTTGATGCCGGGGGCTCCCGAAATCAGAAGCGTATCGAACGCCGGGTCACCAAACCGCGTTGTGTCGACGGTTATGCCGAACGATCCGGGTATGGGCCCTCCGGGCTCGGACAGATACGCGATCTCGTAAACCTGTTCGTCGAGGTGGATGTTGGTGAACTCGAACGCCGAGACGGCGGCCAGGCTCATCATCTGGAAGCCCGGGAAGAGAAGAACGGCAATGCGCTGCATAAATCAAGACTCCGTTTGTCCTAAAAAGTGGTATATATGACATTTAGGACGCAAGCAATTCCCTGTAGAACTGCTTACCAGCACGGCAAGGGCCGGCACTTTTGAAGGAGCAAAGCAATGACACAGGCATCCAAAGGCACTGCGCTCGTCACGGGCGCATCATCGGGCATCGGCGCGATCTATGCCGACAGGCTCGCCAAGCGCGGCTACGATCTTATCCTCGTTGCCCGCAATGCGGAGCGGCTCTCGACGCTTGCGAGCAAGCTAACCAAGGAAACCGGCCGCACGATCGAAACCGTCCCGGCCGATCTCGGGGTCAAGGCGGATCTCAGCCGTGTCGAAGCAATCCTGAAGTCCGATCGGAGTATTGCGCTTCTGGTCAACAATGCCGGCTTTGGGGGTACAGCGCCACTGCTTGGAGCGGACGTCGACAAGATGCAGCAGATGATCGAACTCAACGTTACGGCGCTAACGCGCCTTACTTATGCGGCGGTACCAGGTTTTGTGGAACGCGGCGGCGGCTCGATCATCAACATCGCCTCGATCGTGGCGATCGGGCCGGAGGTTCTGAACGGCGTCTATGGCGGCAGCAAAGCCTATGTGCTGGCTTTCAGCCAGTCGCTCAAGCATGAGCTGGCCGACAAGAATATCCAGGTGCAGGTCGTCCTGCCGGGCGCGACTGCGACCGAATTCTGGGGCATAGCCGGGACACCGGTCGAGCACCTTCCCACGGAGATCGTCATGTCGGCAGATGACATGGTCGATGCTGCACTTGCCGGCTTCGATCAGGGCGAGTTTGCAACGATCCCGGCGCTCGAAGACGCCGAATTGCTCAAGTCATATGAGGCCGCCCGTCAGGCGCTGCTACCGAACCTCTCGCGGTCCGCACCGGCTAAGCGTTATACGGCAGCCTGAAGCCGCCCAAGGGTATGAGGCGGGCTTCGACCCGCCCTTATCCATGCAACTCAAGTGCTTTGGCGAATATGTCGGCATCGACGTTGCCGCCTGACGTGACAACGACGACGTTTTCCTCGCCTACCTGGTCGCCGTGGAAAAGTGCGGCGGCAAGTGCCACTGCCCCACCGGGCTCGACAACGATCTTCAGCCGCGTGAAGGCCAGGGCCATGGCGCGCAGCGCGTCGTCATCGCTGACGACGATGCCGGCGCCCACGAGCCGCTGCATGATCGGGAACGTGATGTTGCCCGGCTGCGGCGTGATGATCGCGTCGCAGATGGAGCCGGTCAGCGTGGCGTTGCGTTCGATCTTGCCGGAGGCAAGCGAGCGCGTCGCGTCGTCGAAGCCATCCGGTTCGCAGGGCCGCACGCGGAACGTGGGCGCGCTTGCTTCGAGTGCCAGCGCAATGCCGGATGTCAGGCCACCGCCGCCGCAAGGCACCAGGACTTCGGCCGACTTCACACCCTCTTCATCGGCCTGTTCGGCGATCTCCAGGCCGGTCGTTCCCTGACCCGCAATGACCTGTGGTTCGTCGAACGGCTTGATCAGCGTCAGCTTCCGCTCGCCGGAAAGCTGGGCGCCGATCTCGTCGCGGTCCTGCGTCGCACGATCGTAGAGGACGACTTCCGCGCCGAGGGCGCGAGTGTTGGCGATCTTCAGCTTCGGCGCATCGGACGGCATGATGATCACGGAAGGCACGCCATGAAGCTTTGCGGCAAGGGCCACCCCCTGGGCATGGTTGCCGGACGAAAAAGCGATAACGCCGCGCGCGCGGACTGTCGGTTCCAGTGCCGATAAGGCCGACCAGCCGCCGCGAAATTTGAAAGACCCGGTGTGCTGCAGGCATTCGGCTTTCACGAAAATCCGGCGCCCGGCGATCTCGTTGAGAAAGGGGGAGGAGAGAAGCGGTGTGCGGCGTGCGTGTCCGCGCAGGCGCGCGCGGGCCGCGACGATCATTTCAATGCTGGACATGAGGGCTCTTTCGCGTGATGTGTCGCCCATGCATAGGGCGTTGCAGGCTGGTTGTGAACGGCGACTTTGTCACCGTGACACAAAAGGCGTCTCTTGTAACGAAGCCGCTGATATGGCGGAGTTATTGGGATTGCGCCGTCGGAATTCCGTGGGATTGGTGCCGGTCAGTCTCAGGAACTCGCGATTGAAGTTCGATTTGCTGATGAAGCCGCAATCGAACATTAATCGGGTCACAGGCTCGGCCGTTCGCGCTAGAAGTTCGCAGGCCGCCCGGATGCGGAAGTCATTGACGTATTGCGAGACGCTGACGCCGTGAACGCGGTTGACGGCGATCGATACGCGGCGTGCGGGAAGGCTCATCCTGCGGGCGATGCGACCGAGATTGAGTTCGGGATCGCGGTAGATCTGACGCGATTGCATCAGGGCGTCGAGCGTCTTCGCTATGGCGCTGTCTTCCGCGGTCGGCACAGGTGCCGATCCAGGCGGCAACTCTGCGGATGCGGTTTCGAGGGACTGACTGCCGCTCGCGATGGAGGCTGCACCGCCGAGGATGAGGAGCGTGATGACGTTGCCGACGGCGACAATGGCGCCGGAATGAACGCCGCCAGTTTGCGCGAGATCCATGTTGATGGCGATGTCGGCCGCAGCAGACGCGATCAGTGCGATAGCTGTTATCAGCAGGGAGCGGTAAGACAGCAATGCGCCGTCGAGGCGTGACGACACCAGCGAATCCGGGCCGTGGCGGCCAAGCCACAGGAGCGCCGCTCCGTATCCGATGAAGATGAGTGTCAACGCCGGGCCGATGGGTTCGCGCCAGAAGGTCAGCATGGCAACAATCAGCGCCGCAGGCAAAAGGTGCGGCCAGAAACGGAGCAGGGAGACCGGTCCATCAATGGCAAGCGAACGGAAGCTGACCCATGCAAGGCTTGCGATCAGTGCGGCGAGGACGGACTGGGCTGGCAGTATCTCGGTGACGTCATAGCCCCAGCGGATGCCGATCAGGATCGATTGCAGGGTGTAGGCTCCGATCAGCAACAGGAAGGGATGTTTTTCCGGTTCCCGCCATTCTCCCTGCCGCAGCATGCGTACAAACAGGATCAGCAGCAGCGCGGCTACGACAAAGGGGATCGGAACGAAAATCATGACGGCCTGTCCGGTGAGCGAGCTTCATATCAGCATGAGAATGACCTCGATCGCAATCGCGGGCGACCCAAATCACGATCGAGGTCTCGCCAGTCGCGAGCGGAAGTCACCTTGCAATCAGTCGTCGATGAGATGGCGACCTGTTCAAGGAGAAACCGATGACACTGATCCTTTTCATACCGGCATTCCTCATGACGCTGGTGTCCGCATTTGCCGACGCACCAACGCCCGTCAAGGCCCTCGACATCGCGGCGGTTCGCACGATCGTCATCACTGGCGATGCCAGCGATGTCAACATTTCAGCGAATGCTGGCGAACCCTATCGTGCCGCAACGAATGCGCGACGCGACGGCTGGTTTGCGTCCTGGTATTCCAGTTGGTTCTTCAGCAGTTGCCGCGATCGCAGCAGGATGCGGATCGACGGGACGACGCTCAGGGTCGAAGTGATGCGGACGCCGTTGCTGGATCTCTCCGACTGCACGCCGGAGGTTTCGGCCAACGCCCTGCCGGGCGTCGCCATTCGGATCGATCAACAAGCCGTCAGGGCGCAATTGAGCGGAAACTTCGATAGCGTAGGGATTTCCGGCAAGGCTGCGGACGTTACGCTCGACGGTCACGCTTCCGCGGTTGATATTCTCGGTGCCGCAGTCCGCGTGCGGCTCAGCTATGATCAGGTCAAGCGCGATGAAACAGTCGACATCGCTGCGCAGTCGCTCGACGCCGATCTCGGTTTCGGCAACGACGTGCCGGTGGACTACACGGTGACCGCCAAGGCGTCCTATGTCGACAGCCTCGCCCCGAGTATGCCGGGCGCCAAGCCGCTGGTGACGATCAGGGGCGACTATGTGCGCGCCCGCATCCGGTGATGCCCTACCGAAAGGTGCGTCGCTCAGCGAGACGTGCCAGATTGTCTGGGTCGTGGGCCGGCAGGATGATTGTCGGTTCGCCGGCACTAATAGCCGCGTGCGGAACCCGCGGTAGCGCGACTGTCCATGGCGCCGTTGTAGCGCGCGCCACCGCCTTTCTCGATATCGGCAAGGCTCTTGCCGCCGACAAGGATTCCGGCGGCCTGGCCCCACTGCGGCGGGCCGGTGCCATCATCCAGCGTGTGCCCCATGGCAATCAGCGTTCTGATCGTGTCGGGCGAAAGCGTGTAGGGTTCGAGATAGATCTTGTCCGGCTGCCACTGATGATGGATGCGCGGGGCGTTGACGGCCTGGCTGATATCCATGCCGAAATCGACCACATTCATGATCGCCTCGAGTGTTATCGTGATGATGCGCGATCCGCCCGGGCTGCCGATCACCATGAACGGCTTGCCATCCTTGATAACAATCGTAGGGCTCATGGAGGAAAGAGGTGTCTTCTTCGGCGCAATCGCATTCGCCTCGCCCTGGACGAGGCCATAGAGGTTCGGCACGCCCGGCTTTGAGGTGAAGTCGTCCATCTCGTTGTTGAGCAGGATGCCTGTACCCGGCGCAACGACGCCAGCGCCGAATGATCCATTCAGCGTATAGGTGACCGCGACAGCATTTCCCTCGTCGTCGATGATCGAATAATGCGTGGTCTCGACGCTTTCCCTGGCGCCGAGTGGCTTCAGGTTCGCCGACGTGCCTGCCTTGTAGGTGTCGATCTTCGAGCGGATGGCTTTCGCGTAATTCTTGTCCAGCAGCGTCGAGATCGGATTTTCCACGAAATCGGGATCACCGAGCGCGGCGTTGCGATCGACATAGGCATAGCGCATTGCCTCGACCATCAGATGCACCGTCTCGGCGGAACCATAGCCGAGAAAGGAGAGTGGATAGCCTTCCAGCACGTTCAGTATCTCGCAGATGATGACGCCGCCGGAAGAGGGCGGGGGCGACGAGATAATGTCATAGCCGCGATAATTGCACTCGATCGGCTGCAACTCGCGCACTGCATACTGCTCGAAATCCTGCTTGGCCAGCACGCCGCCCTTGGCCTGGCTCGCCTTGACGATCGCATCGGCGGGCAAGCCCTTGTAGAAGGCGTCAGATCCCTTTTCGGCGATGCTAGAGAGCACGGCCGCGAGTTCCGGCTGTATCAGCGTCTCGCCAGCGGCAAAGGGCTTGCCATCCGGCTTCAGAAAAATCCCGGCGGCGGCCTCGTCCCTGGCGAGGCGCTTGGCACCGCCAGCCAGGCTGGCCGCGTCTCCCTGCTCGAGCGTGAAGCCCTCCCTGGCATAGCGGATGGCCGGTGCCAGCAGATCCTGGCGGGACTTCGTGCCATATTTCTCGCGTGCGGTTTCGAACCCCATCACCGAACCCGGCACGCCGACGGCGAGATAGCCATCCAGGCTGGCGCGCGGCACGATATCGCCTTTGGCATCTAGATACATGGTCTTGGTCGCCGCCAGCGGCGCCCGTTCCCGGAAATCGAGGAACGTCGTTTTCCCATCCTTCAAACGGATCGTCATGAAGCCGCCACCGCCGATATTGCCCGCCGACGGGTAGACGACGGCCAGCGCATAACCGACGGCGACTGCCGCATCCACGGCATTGCCACCGTTCTTCAAAATCTCGACACCGACATCGGTCGCCAGATGCTGAGCGGTGACGACCATGCCATGTGCGGCTTCGACAGGGGCAGGCGATGCCGCAAAAGACGGTGCCAGTTGCGAGAACGCAAGGGAAAAACCGGTAAAAAACGAGATTGTTGAAATGCGTATCCGGCCCATGACGTCCCCCTCCAATGCATAAACTATGCTTCCGAATATGTCCCGGTTTTGGCCGCATGCAAGGCGGTAATTGCGGCAATCTTCTCGTCTTTCAGGGCCGCCCACTTGAGCAGGGCATCAAGAGCCGGGCAAAGCGCCTGGCCCCACTCCGTCAGGCAGTATTCGACCTTGGGCGGCACCTGATGGTGAATGATGCGGCTGACGATGCCATCGGCCTCCATCTGGCGCAGCTGTTGAATGAGCATTTTCTGCGAAATGGCGGGTATGGCCCGTTCGAGCTCGGAAAATCGCAAGACGTTGCCGCCGAAGAGATGGAAAAGGATGACCAGCTTCCAGCGGCCCTCCAGCATCTTCAAGACAGTCTCGACGCCTGCTGCAGCAGAAAGCGGTGTCATTTGATATCCTTACTTTTTAGTGCGTACCATACTTTTTTGTAGGTTCTTGTCATTTCGCAAGTCTATCCGCATCTTCCGCCACAGACAAGCAAAGAGGACCTGCAAATGACCAAGACACTCACAACACTATTGCCGTTCAGCGTCGATCCCATCGAGTTCGCGGGAAAGCGCGTGCTGGTCACCGGCGGTACGAAAGGGATGGGTGAGGCGATCGCCCGGCGGCTGGCAGCTGGCGGTGCCAGCGTTGCGACCACCGCGCGCTCGCCGTTGCCCGAAGGACAATCGCCGGCGCTTTTCGTTCAGGCCGACATCAGCGTTGCGGAAGGCTCGAAGCATTTGGTCAGCCGCGTTCTCGATGCCTTCGGCGGTATCGACATTCTGATCAACAACGTCGGTGGATCGTCAGCGCCGGCCGGCGGTTTTGCGGCGCTGACGGATGCGCTGTGGGAGCAAGACCTTAATGCCAACCTGCTGGCGCCGGTCCGGCTGGACCGCGCATTTTTGCCCGGCATGATCGAGCGTGGACATGGCGTCATCATCCATGTCTCGTCGATCCAGCGTAGGTTGCCACTCCATGAGGCGACGCTTGCCTATGCGGCGGCAAAGGCGGCGCTGACAACCTATAGCAAGGGGCTTTCCAAGGAGGTCGGGCCGAAAGGCGTGCGGGTAAACACGATCGCTCCGGGGTTCATCGAAACGACGGCAGCGACGGCGCTGATCGATCGGTTGGCGCAACAGACGGGCACCGATGCGCAGGGAGCCCGCCAGGCCTTGATGGCGTCACTCGGTGGAATTCCTATCGGCCGCCCGGGAAAGCCCGAAGAGGTCGCCGAACTGGCGGCATTCCTTGCTTCAGACCGCGCAGCTTCCATTCACGGGGCGGAATACGTCATTGATGGCGGCACCGTTCCCGTTGTCTGAGCGGTTGCCATCGCGGCCAGCCGTGCTTCCGTAGCACGAGCCGCCGCCTGCAGGTCACGCTCGTTGCCGGCGATCTTTTCGAGGGCGGCAATGGCAACGTCGGTTGCAAGATAATCGGGCTTGTGGCCGACACCGCTGATCCTTATCAGCTCGGCGCCCGCGATGTCGCGGGCAAGGCCCTCGGAATGCAGGTGCTCCCAGACGATATCGTCGCTGTCGCCGGTGATAATCACCGTCGGAGCGTCGATCCGCGAATAGAAGGGCGACTGCGCGCTGACGTAGTCGAGCAGACGTGTGAAGTCGGTGGCGTTGGCCCGGAAGGCTTTCGGGCGCAGCACCAGTGACGGGCCTGTCCTTGCCACATAATCGGTCGGGCGAGGATTGGGCCGAAAAACGTTGAGCGTCCCACGCTCCAGTCGCCTGAGACCGAGCGGTACGACAACGGCATGGTTGAAGAGCCAGCCGATCACCGGTGCTGCTGCGACGTGATAGTACCAGTCGACGCCACCCGGCCATGGATGCGTCGCCGGGGCGAGGAAGAGCAGACCAGCGGTCCTTTCCGGGTGTCGTACACCGAAAGCGGCAGCGATCGCACCGCCGAAGGAATGGCCGACAATAACCGCCTTCTCGATGCCACGCTTTTCCATCAGCGTGGCGATTGCATCGGCCTGGCCGGAGGGCAGCGCGTTTTCGGGACCGCCGCGCTCGGAGTAGCCGTGGCCCGGACGATCGACGAACAGCATTTCGGCACGGCCAGCCAATTGTTCACGGAAGGCGCCGAGTTGATCGCGGAGATTGCCGCTGGCGCCGTGGATGAAGACCAGCGCGGGGAGGTCGGCGGTTTCGGGGCGAGGAACGTGCACTGCGTTCATCCTGTAGCCGCCGATGTCCGTCATCTCGCCGATATTGGGATAAGCCTGCTCGAACTGGCGCGCCTTGTAGATCGAGTAGCCAATGGCGGCGGCGAAAGGAGCAAGAAGGGCGGAAACCTGGGCAAGCATGGCATGAACCTACGGACGAACGCATGGCCTTACGAGAAATTGCACTCGTTGGTTCACCGTCAAGGCTCAGGTTCGGCTGCCGGCCAGTTTTTCGGAGAGCGTATTGACCTGCTCCTGCGCGCTGCGATTTGCCGGATAGATGTCCAGGAAGCGCTCCCAGGCCTTGAGGGCAAGCTGGTCGTCGCCGGAATCGCCCAGGATGGCTGCCATGCCGGACAGCGCACCAAAATGGCGTGGTTCGAGTTCGAGCACGCGCTCGATGTCGGCCATCGACTTGCGATAACTGCCGTTTGCATAGTTAAGAGTCGCGCGGCGGTTCCAGCTTTCCGCATAGTCGGGCTTCAGGACGATCGCCTGATCGAGGAAGTCGAAGGCGGCGGCGGTACGCTTTTCTTCGATCGCCTTGTTTGCCCATTGCATCAGCAGATTGACGGTAGCACTACCCGAATCGTTCCATGCCGAGCGGATTTGGCTGGCGATGGTGCTCGCAGTGTCGGGATCGCGCTCGCGCTTCAGATCCGCATAGAGCCGGTCGAGCTGCTGCTTGGGAGAAAGGCTTGCGTCTGGCTGCTCGACAATCACATCCTTTTCCTGAGCGACGGCAGTCAGGGCGGGAGCGAGGAGAAGAATGGACAGCGGCAGCGCCGCGTAGGTCGTAGCTAAAAAACGCATGGCGGGCATAGTAGCCCGCCAACGCAGAAGATCAAAGCAATTTAACGGAATCAGTTCAGCAATCCCCCGAGCATCTCAGGCGCGAAAACGCTGCCGAGACATCCGGCCTCGCGATATCAGCCCTGACGAGCCTTGAAGCGTGGGTTCAGCTTGTTGATGATGTAGATGCGGCCCTTGCGGCGAACCAGGCGGTTGTCACGGTGACGAGCCTTGAGCGACTTGAGCGAATTCTTGATCTTCATTGTTTTGATCCGCGATGTTTGGGGGAATTCACATTCGCCCGTATCTTTTTACATTCAAAAGCGCGCTCAGGGCGCGCTCTTAGGTTGGGCGTGCAGATAACCCGGCCACTTTCCTGTGTCAACCACATGAAGGTGTTTTTCCCGTGGCAGAGCCGGGTTTTGTCAGGGGAAAACGGGCGATTTTGCTGTCAGCGTCGTAACGTGCCCCATCTTTCTCCCGGGCCGGGATTCCGTCTTTCCATAGAGGTGAACGAGTGTATCGCGGCGCTTCAGCCATTCCGGCAGCACCAGGATATCGTCGCCGATAAGGTTCTGCATCACGCAGTCTGAGTGGCGATCGACATTGCCCAGCGGTAGGCCGGAGACGGCGCGTATGTGCTGCTCGAACTGGGAAATGACGCAGGCGGCCTCCGTCCAGTGACCGGAATTATGGACGCGCGGCGCCATTTCATTGGCGATCAGGCTGCCGTCGGGCAGCACGAAGAATTCGATACCGACGACGCCGACATAGCCGAGCGTCGCGAGGATTTTCTCGGCCGACTTGCGGGCGTCAGCAGCCGTTGCACTGGTAATCGAGGCCGGTACCGTCGAGGTGTGGAGAATGCCGTTGCGATGCACATTTTCGGCCGGATCGTAGCAGGCGATGGCGCCATCGGTGCCGCGCGCGGCAATGATCGATATCTCCCTGTCGAAGGCGACGAAGCTCTCTAGGATCATCGGCACGCCTCCGAGCTCGGTATAGACGCCAGCCCGGTTGTCGGCGGTCGACCGGAAGACCTTCTGCCCCTTTCCGTCATAGCCGAGACGGCGCGTCTTCAAAACGCCCTGACCGCCGAAATCATCCAGCGCGGCTTCGAGATCGGCCTGACTGTCGACTGCATGGAATCTGGCGGTCGGGATTCCGCAATCATTGATGAAGCGTTTTTCGACCAGCCGATCCTGCGCTGCTTCAAGTGCTTCCGGCGGGGGATAAACCGCGACGTTCCTGGTCAAGCCTGCGGCTGCGGATACGGGTACGTTCTCGAATTCGTAAGTGACGACATCGCAAGACGCCGCGAGTTCGGCAAGAGCCGCCGGGTCATCATAGCCGGCGGTAATCTGAACGCTGGCGACCTGGGCTGCCGGACAGTCGGGCTGTGGCTCCAGGACGATGGTCCGGAAGTTCAGCCGCGCGGCAGCCATGGCCAGCATGCGGCCCAGTTGACCTCCGCCGATAATGCCGATCGTTGCTACGGTCATAGGTCGTCCATCGGATACTCGGCGACTGAGATGGTTTGCCGCTCGCGCCACTCGTCAAGACGGTCGGCGATCTCTTCATCCGACAAGGCGAGAACGGCGGCGGCTAGCAGCGCAGCGTTGATGGCACCGGCCTTGCCGATCGCCAATGTGCCGACCGGAATACCACCCGGCATCTGAACGATGGACAGAAGGCTGTCCTGGCCGGACAACGCCTTCGATTGGACCGGAACGCCGAAGACGGGAAGTGGCGTCATAGCTGCCGCCATACCCGGCAGATGGGCCGCGCCGCCAGCGCCGGCAATGATGACCTTGAAGCCTTCATCGCGTGCAGTCTTGGCGAAATTCACTAGGCGATCGGGCGTGCGGTGCGCCGAAATGATGCGCGCGTCGTAGGGAATTTCCAGCGCCTCGAGGGTATCGGCGGCGTTCTTCATGGTCTCCCAGTCGGACTGGCTTCCCATGATGATGGCAACGGGCGGTCGGTCTGTCATCGTCACGACAAGTTCCTCAGGCGATGATATCGGGGATGATCTGGTCCTCGAGCTTTGTCAGCTTATCCTTGATAACCAGCTTCTTCTTTTTCATGCGTTGGATGCGGAGTGCATCGCACCCGTTGGCAATCATCGCGTTGATTGCCACGTCGTAGTCCTCATGCTCCTGACGCAGGCGCGCCGCGATGAGCCTGACTTCAGCCTGTTCCTGATCCGGCATATGCATTCCCCACGATCGTCTTCGGACCCAGTCCGGTCTGCCGATAATTTTTGCAAGCTCCTATCACCAAATAGCGGTAACTGCTAGTTGCCGTCGACCATGAATTTGCCACGTAGTCTCCTTGTTTTCGCCTTCGACAAGCCTTCAAAAATATGTCACAGTTGGAGGGTTGACGCCTTGGATCTCCGGCGGTGTTGGCCGGAGAGAGGCAAGCGGAAGGAAGGGTCAAATGACTGTTCAAGCTCATCTTGAGTCACTCCAGAAAAAGCATGTTGCTCTAGAGGAGGAGTTGCACTCGCTGATGGTATCCCCCTCCAGAGACGATAACGAAGTGGCCGAATGCAAACGCAGGAAACTGCGCATCAAAGACGAGATTGAGCGTCTCAGGTCATCTGTCCATTGACAGGATGAACCGATCGCCAAGCGAGGCTTGGGCGACAAAAGGAATAAAAATCCAAGATAAACAATAGTTTAACAAGACCAGTGCTTGTTGATGGAATTGTGCGCCGGCCGTGACGAAAAAGTCCCGGCCGGTGCGTTTTAATCGTGAGATGGGTTAGGCCCAGAACTGGTCGAGCCAGATATTCAAGCCGTCAAAACCGCGATTGTTGACCGCGTAGATCCGCCTCGTGCCATCTGCGGTCACCGAGACCAGATTGCAATCAAGCAGGGCCTTGAGATGTTGCGAAACGGCGGGACGGCTGATCGGAAGGCCTTCGGCGAGCTGATTTACGGTCTTCGGCGCGCGTCGCAATTCTTCCAGCAGGAAGCGCCGGTGCGGGTCGGCTATGGCGGTGAAGGGGTCCACGTTCGACATGCGGAAAAGCTACGTCAAACGAAGCATTCCGGCAAGAAAATTGTGCAGCGCAACGAAGCCGCAAACGACTTAGAAGCCAAAGCCTTCACGGGCGATAAGAACGGCGGCAACAAGCGCCATCGCGTACATGAACGGATAGAAGATCACGGGCTTCATGCGGCGCACGCACCATGCACCTGCAAGTGTCGCGAGCGGCGCAAATGGCAGGAGCGTCGCAGAGGTGGCGAGGTTCTGCGTGTCGAGTTGTCCGAGCGCGAAATAGGGGACCAGCTTGACGGCGTTGAGGACGGCGAAGAAGCGTACGCTCGTTCCGGTGTATTCCCGCGGCTGCATCTGCAGCGGCAACGCATAGATCTGGAAGGGGGCGCCGCCGGCGTGGGCAACAAAGCTGCCGTAGCCGGAAAGGCTTCCCCACATTGTGGCTCGAAGCGGCCGCTGGCCGCGCGGTGGCGTTGCCGTTCCCGCGCCCGGGCCGAAATTGCTCCAGAAATAGCGCAGACAGAAGAGAACCGTGACGACACCGATGACGACGCGAAGGACGTTGCCGGGTACGAGTGCCGAGGTCGCCCAGCCGACAGCGATGCCGAAGAGAGCGCCCGGCAGCATGATTTTCAGCGTCGTCCAGTTTCCGTGTCGGCGCCAGATGAGGAGCGAGATCATATCCATGAAGACGAGGATCGGTAGCAGGATGGCAGCCGCCTGGACTGGCGAGACGACCAGGGCAAGGAAAGGCAGCCCCATCAAGGACAATGCGTCGCCCATCCCGCCTTTCGCCAATCCGACCAGAATAACTGCAGGAATGGCGGCGTAGTAAAATGACGGGTCCATTGGCATGCTTTTGGAAGTCCTCCCCTTGCCAGCCCCGTCTAACGGAATTACTCACTCAAGACGAGTGCGGATGGTGCCGGAAACGGCGAAAACCGCTGCAAATGGAAAGTGTTCATGACCGAACCCGAAAATCGCTGCCGCCTAGTTTTGATCGTTCCCGATATTGCCGATGCCGACGAGCAGGCAAGGATCGTCGGCGACGCCTTGAAAGGCGGCGACGTGGCATCGGTGATCGTCCCGCAATACGCGCTGAACGACGGTGAGTTCCAGAAGCATGCCGAGAGGCTGGTTCCGATTATTCAGGATGCCGGCGCTGCGGCGCTTCTTGCGGGCGACAGCCGGGTGGTCGGTCGCACGAAAGCCGATGGCCTGCATCTGACCGGGCCGGCAACGGAAATCTCCGAAGCGATCGATAAATACGCCGACAAGCTGATCGTCGGCGGCGGCAATGCTGCCGACAGGCACCATGCCCTGGAAATCGGCGAAGAGCGGCCGGACTATATTTTCTTCGGCAAACTTGGCGGAGACATCAAGCCGGACGCACATCCGAAGAACCTGGCGCTCGCAGAATGGTGGGCGTCGATGATCGAGATCCCATGCATCGTCATGGGCGGCACCGATCCTTTTTCGGCTCTAGCGGTTGCCGAGACCGGCGCCGAGTTCGTCGCGCTGCATCTCGCGGTTTTCGCGGAGCCCGCTCAGGCGGCGTCGATTGTCGCGCAGGTCAACGCACTTTTGGACGAAAAAGCGCCACGGTTTGAGGGTTGATATCCCGGCCATGCCGATCGTGACCCGCCATTTTCCGCTTTTTGCCATTTTTGCCGCCGCTTCCGTGGTGGCGATGGCCCCTGTCGTGTTGGCGCAGGCGGTAGACAATGTGGTGACGCGCCCGCTTGCGGGCGCACCGGAGCAATTGAAGACCGCGCGCCCGCAGGCTGAGGGCACGACCCCGTCTACCGGCGTCGGCGTCTTTGACAGAATGGGTGCGAAGCTGCCTGATCTGCCGCCGGAAAAGGAATACAAGGGACCCGTCGACGAGGCCTACGGCGCTTATCAGCGCGGCTACTACCTGACGGCGATGGACAAGGCATTGCCACGCGCGCAGCTTGGCGATCCCGCTGCCCAGACCCTCGTTGCGGAACTCCTTGCCGATGGTCTCGGCGTCAAACGCGACATGAAAACCGCTGCCTTCTGGTACGGCAAGGCAGCGGAAGGCGGCGATGCGGCCGCCATGTTCAAATATTCGCTGATGCTGATCGAGGGAAGGTTTGTCAAACGCGACAAAGCCAAGGCCGACGCATATATGCACAAGGCGGCCGACGGCGGAAACTCATCGGCCCAATTCAACTGGGGGCAGATCCTGACGGCCGATAACCCAGGCGAAAAGGGTTTGATGCTCGCCTTGCCTTATTATGAAAAATCCGCCGAACAAGGCATTGCCGACGCGCAGTACGCCGTCGCCGAGATTTATTCCGTCGCCGCCGACCTGCCGCAGGAAAAGAAACTGCTGGCCCGCGAATGGATGGCCCGCGCCGCGCACGCCGGCTACGATACGGCGCAGGTCGATCTGGGCGTCTGGCTGGTCAACGGCACCAATGGCCCGCGTGATTTCGTCAAAGGCTTCGAGTGGCTGAGGCTTGCCGCCAACCGGGGCAACGTTGTCGCCCAGAACAAGCTGGCGCATCTCTACATAAATGCGCTCGGGACGAAGCCCGATCCGATCGAGGCGGCCAAATGGTACGTCCTCTCGCGTCGCGCCGGCCTGCCGGACCCGGCGCTGGAGGATTTCTATCTTGGTATCGAGGACGATCAGCAACGGGCGGCAATCGTTGCCGCCAACAAGTTCCGTCGTCTGCCGTAGTCAAAAAAGCGCGTCTGCGAAGAGATCTTCCTCTTCGGCGGCAGCAGTGGCCGCGGCTGCCGGTGCAGCGGGTTCGCCAGTTGAGGGAATGATATCCCGGTGGACATTGCGCTCCTGCACCATGGTGTAGAGCTTGAAGATCCTGTGATCAAGCGGCGCAACAATCTCGGCAAGGTTCGATATGTCGGCGATTTCGGCACCGGCGATATCTTCAAGCACGTCGGCGCAGCGCGCAAGTACATCCCCTAGATCGCGCTGAAAATCGAGCTTCCCGGTCAGCAAGTCGATCTTGCCGGCGATTTCGCGGCCGTGCTCGGACAGCACCTTGAGTTCCCCCTCCATCGTGTCGGCGGCGGAACGGATGTTGCCGACCGCCGAGGTGAGGTTTTCGGCGAGACCGCTGGCGCCTCCTTCGGCTGTAGGGGCAACGTTGGCGGCTGCGGCTTCCAGCGCCGGCAGGCCGTCGACGATCGCATCGGCGGATTCGTCCAGTTTGCCGGCGAAGATGCGCAATTCCGCCGTGACGACATTGATCGATCTGCCTGCTTCTCCCAGGCGGCTGCAGCGCAGGTTGGTATTCAGTGCCATGTAGTGAATGTCGGTCTTGACGGCGCGGATATTGCCGATCGCTTCCAGAAGAGTGGCGGCGGTGCCAAGGGTGGAGCGGCCGACCTGGTCTGCCTGCTGAGTTGCGGTGTCCACCTGCTTGACGATCTCGTGGGCGGCGGAAACACTTGATTCCAGTGCACGCATGAAGTTCCCTTCGCCACCGCTGCCCATCTGGTCACGAAGCCGCATGATCTCCCGGGTGTCATTGCCAAAGCTGGCGATCGTCTTGACGACATTCTGCGAGTCGCGCTGAAAATCCCTGCAGATGTCGTTCATCTGCGCAGCGGTCAGATGATGGATGATGTTCTCCAGCCGGTTGCGCGCATCGGTGTCCAGTTTGCGCCCTTCCTCTCCGGACAGGAATTCCTCCAGCAGCGCAAAGGTGGCCTGCACGTGTTCGATGCGCTGGCGGGTGATATCACCGATCTGCAGAGCCGAAAGAGTCGAGGCAACCTTGCTCTGAATGCCGCGGGCGGTGGCGGACACATCACGGGCAACAACGGCGAGGTGCTGGCGGTGGGCGGCAATCTTGCCGGCGTCCTCCTGCAGGGCTTTCGTCACTTCGGGTACCGTCTCGGAGTAGCTTTTCGAAACGGTTGCGCCGAAAGCCAGTGCCGTCTTCACCTCTTTTTCCAGCCTGTCGAGGTGGGCGGCAAACCCGTTGACGTCGCCAGTGCCGGAATAGATGCGCTCGAGAATCTCCTGGGCAAAGCCGGCGAACTCCGGTAATCCGGCTCCGGTGATCTTCACAGTGACTGCAAATGTGCGCAGATAGCGCATCGTCTCCTGCATGTCGGAGACATGTTTGCGCAGCGAGTGGCCGGTCGCGGCAAGAGAGGTCAGAGCTTCCTGGCGCTCCTTTTCCGCACTCGGCAGCCCAGTGAGGCTGTTGACCGTCGAACGCAGGTCGGCACCTGTGTCGCTCGCCTCGTTGGAGTCCAGCGCCTTGGTGATGCTGTCCAGGGAGTTCAACAGGCGGTTGAGCACATCCATGACCGAGAGCAGCACCGTGCCGCCCTCGAGGAAGCGTTCCTCGACTTGGATTCTGGCCGACTCCAATGTCTGGCTGATGGCCGAGCCGGAAGCCCGAAATGCGGTTAGTGCCGATGTCGCCCCGTTTGTCACGTTACTTCCTTACTTATAACATTGGCAATTTCGGCGCTATCTTTACGGGTGGTATGGAAATGCTGGGTAAACGCCGCAGACTCGTCTGCGTTGTGATTAATGGAGCGTGAAAATAACGCGCGTCAGCTGCGCTATTCTTTGAGTGCTATGGATAAACTATTGTTATATAACAGTTTTTTTGCGTAATGGCGACGTAGTCTATAACTTCTGTCGGGTAAGAATTCAGGGAGTCCAGACTCGCGGTAATTGCATGTCGGTACAACCAAGCTTTACTCGCTGTTAAGCCTGCTGTGAGAATCCTTGCCAAATTGAAAGTATTTCTATGCGTAAGGAGACCGAGTTGAGTGCGGTTGGCCAATATAGCTATTCTATATTTCTTCCTGATGTTATGATTATTAGGAATATATTGGATATATACTCCAGTATTTCTGACGCTATTCAAAACAAAGACGGGCTTGTCATTGAGATCTCGGAGCGCGCCGAAGCGGATCTGAGCTTCATTCAGCTCATCGAGGCTGCGCGTCGCCAGGCCAAAAAGCACGGCAAGCCGATTGCGCTTGCGTCCGCCGCAAGCGGGCATCTGCTGAAGGTACTCGATCGTGCGGGCTTTCTCGCGGCGTTCAATCCTGACGACGCAAAATTCTGGTTGCATAAAGAGGTGACACTGTGAGCGCAAGCATTCTGACTGTCGATGATTCCGCGAGTATTCGCCTGACGACGAAGGTCACGCTGACCAACGCGGGCTACTCTGTTACCGAAGCCGTTAATGGCGCCGAGGGTCTCGCGGCAGCCAAGGCGGCGCATTTCGATCTCATCGTCACCGATCTCAACATGCCTGTCATGGATGGGCTCACGATGATCGAGGAACTGCGCAAGCTTCCGACGCATACAGGCGTACCCATCATCTTCCTCACCACCGAATCTGATGCCGATCTCAAGGCGCGCGCAAAGGCCGCCGGCGCTACCGGCTGGCTGACCAAGCCATTCGACCCGGAAAATCTGGTCAAGATCATCAGGAAGGTGCTCGGCAAATGAACACGCTGGACCCTGTTGCGGTCTTTCGCATGGAGGCCGCGGAGTGCCTTGAAGCCATCGAAGCCGGCCTGCTCGACCTGACCCACCGGCTTGATGACAAGAACCTGGTCGATGCCGTCTTCCGTGGCCTGCATACGCTGAAGGGCTCCGGCTCGATGTTCGGTTTCGACGCGCTGGCCGCGTTTACTCACCATTGCGAGACAGCCTTCGATCGCGTCCGAAAAGGCGAGGTGCCGGCGACGGCGGAGCTGGTTGCGGCGGTTCTCGCCGCACAGGACCACATGCGGGCACTCGTCGACCAGCCCGACGCCGACCATGGCGATACTGGGCAGAAGCTGCTGGCGCAGCTGCAGGCGGCCGTTGGCGAGAAGGCTTCCACCAATCAGGCGATCCCGGCTATCGCCGCATCAGGTCCGCTGGGTGCTCCGGCACGGCAGACGACGACCTGGCGCATCCGCTTCAGCCTCCCGTCCAACGCGATGGCGAACGGCACCAATCCGCTCGGTCTCCTCGACGAGTTGCGCGACCTCGGCGAATGCACCGTAAGGGCAAACACAGCCGCCATTCCGCCACTCGGCGAATTCATTCCAACAGAACTCTATGTCAGCTGGGAGGTCGTGCTGACCAGCGATCAGGATCGCTCGGCAATCGACGATGTCTTCATTTTCGTCATGGACGACATGGAGCTGGATGTGCAGGAAATTCCGGCGCCGGTGGGCCCGATCAGCCCGACGTCGGAGGATATTGCTTCCGCGACTGTTGCCGTGTTGCCGGCCGTTGCCGCTCCGCAGCCTATCGTCTCTTCCGAATTCAGGCCGGTGGAAGCTGTTCCGGTCAAGCGCGAAACCACGGTCGCTCAGCCCGAGCGTCAGGCCAAGGCCGCCGAGAACGTCCGCGTCCCGGCCGAACGTCTGGACGAGCTCATGGATCGCGTCGGCGAGCTGGTCATCGCGCAATCGCGCCTCAGCCAGCTTGCGAGCGCCAGCACCGATATCGCGCTTCGGTCGGTTTCCGAAGAGATCGAGCGCTTATCCGGCGAGCTGCGCGACACGATGATGGTGCTGCGCATGGTGCCCGTCGCGACCCTATTCTCCCGTTTCCGTCGCCTTGTCCACGATCTCGCCCGCGAGACAGGCAAGGTCATAGAGCTGGTGACGGAAGGCGAAAGTACCGAGGTCGACAAGACAGTTATCGAACGGCTCGCCGACCCTCTGGTGCACCTGGTGCGCAATTCGATCGACCACGGCCTGGAAACGCCGGAAGATCGCCTGTCCGCAGGCAAGGCCGCAGCCGGGACGGTGACGCTCTCGGCACGTCAGGCCGGCGGCGAGGTTATCATCTCCATCAGGGATGACGGCCGCGGCATCAACCGCGAGCGGGTCAGGGCGAAGGCGGAATCCTCCGGCCTCATTGCCCCCGGCCAGCTGCTGACGGACTCCGAGCTGCTGCAGTTGATTTTCGCGCCGGGCTTCTCGACGGCCGCGGCCATCACCAACCTCTCCGGCCGCGGTGTCGGCATGGACGTTGTGAAGAAGACGGTGGAGGCACTGCGCGGCGCCATCGATATCGAGAGCATTCCGGGGGAGGGGTCGGAAGTCTCTCTGCGCATTCCGCTGACGCTTGCCATCATCGACGGTTTGCTCGTGCGCGTCGGCTCCGGCCGCTACGTGATACCGCTCTCGGCGGTCGAGGAATGCCTGGAACTGTCGCTGGAGGAGGATCTGCGCTCGCGTGGCCGCAGCTTCATTTCACTGCGCGACAGCCTCGTTCCCTTCCTGCGTCTGCGCGATTTGTTCCGCACAGGCACCAAGCCGGATGTACACCAGAAGGTCGTTGTCATCTCGACCGGCACGGAACGCGTCGGCCTCGTCGTCGACCAGATCATCGGTGACCACCAGACTGTGATCAAGTCGATGTCGAAGCTGCACAAC
Organism: Rhizobium sp. Root1220; assembly: GCF_001426265.1. GTDB lineage: Bacteria > Pseudomonadota > Alphaproteobacteria > Rhizobiales > Rhizobiaceae > Rhizobium. The sequence continues at coordinate 112,563 of NZ_LMDG01000034.1, read as the reverse complement.
GACGTGGCGACCTTCTCTGGCGCCACCATTCTCGGCGATGGCAGCGTCGCCCTCATTCTCGATGTCGGTCATCTGGTGGTCGCCGGTCAGCAACAGGAAGCACAGATGCGGGTGGCAGGATGAGCGCGGTGGCGGAAATGATCGATCATCACTGGGCCTACGCCGACGAAGTCGAAGTCCTGACCTTCGACATGAACGGCGAGACCTTCGCGCTGGAAGCCGTGATCGTCCAGGAAATCCTCGACCTGTTGCCGGAGACGGCGGTGCCCGGAGCGCAGCCCTTTGTCGCCAGCGTCATCAATTTTCGCGGCAAGGTCATTCCGCTTGCCGATCTTCGTCTCGCCTTCGGCATGGAGGGGACGGAAGCGACGATCGACAGCCGCATCATCGTGATCGAGATCCACATCGAGAACGAGGCGACGCTGGTCGGCTTGCGGACGGACAAGGTCAACGAGGTGACGACGCTTGCCAGAGCCGCAAGCGAGCCGCCACCGAGCGTCGGTATGCGCTGGCGTCCGGACTACATCAACTGTCTGGTCAAGCGCGGGGGCGAGTTCATCATCCTTCCCAACCTGCAGGCAATCTTTTCATCACGACACGACACATCGGGCGCGGCCAGCTAGGCACACGGTCATCTAAGGGGTTAGAGATGCGATTGACGATCAAGACAAAACTGGTGACGGCGTTCGCCTTCATCATCCTCATGCTTGTTGGCACTGCTGCCTACGGCATCCTGAGTCTGGGCAAGATCAACGACACGCTCGGCGGCTTGCTCACCGGGCCGGTCGCCCGTTTGGAACTCACGCAGGCCATCAACATTGCCGAACTGGAAATCATCCGTCAGCAGAAGAACCTCGTTGCCGCCACGGACGAGAATGAAAAGAAGGGTGCGATTGCCAACGGGGATACTGCCCGCGAGGAAATGAACACTGCCTTGACGTCGATAATCGCCCTCGCCGAAGCGGATGATCGCGCGCACTGGGTCGAAATCGATGCAATGTCCAAGAAGTTCATCGCCGCCGACGAACAGATCCGGCAGCGGTTGGAGGCGGGCGACAGGGATGGCGCGACGGCCGTGTCCGTCGGCGATGCCCGCCAGCTCGCACGGCAGCTGGACGACGAGCTCGAAAAAACGCTCGCTACGGAAAAGGCAAAGATGAAGTCGGCAGATGACAGCGCCGAACAGCAATATGCTTCGACGCGGTTGACGTTGATCGTCGTGGCCGTAATTGCCACGCTTATCGCCGCAATCACCGCTTTCTGGATCGCCACGACGATTTCCAAGGGACTGCGACGCGCCAATGAGGTCGTTCGCGAAGTTGCCGAAGGCGACCTGACGAAGACCACCGAGATCACCAATCGCGATGAGATCGGCGAATTGCTTGGCAACGTCAACCTGATGATCGAGCGTCTGCGCGGCGTCGTTGCGGATGCGCTTTCGGCCTCGGAAAACGTCTCGGCCGGCAGCCAGGAGCTTTCGGCCAGTTCGGAGCAGGTGTCCCAGGGCGCCACCGAGCAGGCGGCTTCCGCCGAAGAGGCATCCGCCTCGATGGAGGAGATGGCTGCCAACATCAAGCAGAACGCCGACAACGCGGCACAGACCGAGAAGATCGCGCCAGCCGAATGGATCCGCGCCAAGATACTGGAAAAAATGGGGCGGTCCGAAGACGAACTCANGCCACCGAGCAGGCGGCTTCCGCCGAAGAGGCATCCGCCTCGATGGAGGAGATGGCTGCCAACATCAAGCAGAACGCCGACAACGCGGCACAGACCGAGAAGATCGCCCGCCAGTCCGCCAAGGACGCCGAGGAGAGCGGTGCAGCGGTCAGCCGGGCGGTCAACGCCATGCGCACGATTGCCGAGAAGATCGGCATCGTTCAGGAAATCGCCCGCCAGACGGACCTTCTGGCNGAGCGGTGCAGCGGTCAGCCGGGCGGTCAACGCCATGCGCACGATTGCCGAGAAGATCGGCATCGTTCAGGAAATCGCCCGCCAGACGGACCTTCTGGCCCTGAATGCCGCTGTCGAGGCAGCACGGGCCGGCGAGCACGGCAAGGGCTTTGCGGTGGTTGCATCGGAAGTGCGCAAGCTTGCCGAGCGCAGCCAGTCGGCCGCAGCGGAAATCAGTGCCATGTCGAGCGACACGGTGAAGGCTGCCAGCGACGCCGGCGACATGCTCGGCCGTCTGGTGCCGGACATCCGCAAGACCGCGGAACTGGTTTCCGAAATCAGCGCCGCCTGCCGCGAGCAGGATATCGGGGCGGCCCAGATCAACGAAGCGATCCAGCAGCTCGACGAGGTGACCCAGCAGAACGCCGGCGCATCCGAGGAGATGTCGGCGACCTCGGAAGAACTTGCGGCTCAAGCAGAAGAGCTTCAGGCCTCCATCGCCTTCTTCAAGGTCGACACGGCAGGATCGAAAGTGAGCGCCAGGAAGCCTGCGGCCAGCAAGCCGGTTGCGATCAAGGCGCATGCGCCAACGCCGCGCCCGTCCGCTGGCTTCAGCGCTGGCAATCTCAACGGCCGTTCGGTTTCGGCGCAGCAGGCCCGTGCCAAGGGTTTCGCACTCGACATGTCGATGGGCGGGCCTGATGCCGGTGACGACGAGTTCCGCGAAAGCGCCTGATCGATGACCATGCCGCGGTCAGGTGACTGGCCGCGTGCTCCCTTCCAACGCATGTGGATGTTGGACGCGTGGCTGGCACTGCCATCCGCTACGCAAGAGTAGATGTAAGGCTCTTTACCTCATTGCAACGTCCGCCCGATCAGGAGGCTGATCGCGGTGACACCAGTTCATTTTCCCCAAAAATTTAGTAGTCCCTGGAGTCTACCTGTGCGTCTCACAATCAAGCTAAAACTGTCTTTGGTCTTTGCTGCCGTCATCCTGCTCAGCGGATCGATGGCTGGTCTTGCAATCTATGACCTCGCCTCGCTGAATTCGGCGATTGGCCGGCTCGTCGCAGAGCCGATTAACGACCTCAAGACTGTCGTCGCGCTCAGCGACTCCTTCAACGGTACCGTCCGAGCCGAAAAGAACGCCATCCTCAACTCGGACCCGAGCGAGGTCGCCGATTTCGTCCAGTCGCTGGTCAGCCGCCAGACTGAGATCGAAGGTTACACCGCAAAGCTTGAGGCCTCCGCCGACCCGGATGTGCGCGCGCAGGCGGATCGGTTCAGGATGCTTTATGAACAATACGCGCCGATCCAGAAGCGTATTGCCGATCTAGCAGTGCAGAATACCGCCGAATCCGATGCGCAAGCGACGTCTCTCACGCTGCGTGAGGGTCGCGATATCATGAACAAGACGCTCGAGGTCATGGAGAACATGACGCAGACCGTTTCAAGCGATGTCAATGAAACGGACGAGGCGGCCGAGGTCGAGTACACCAACTCCCGCCTCCTGCTGACTTCCATCACCGTCGTCCTGATCGTGTTCTCGCTTGGTTGCGCTACCTGGATTTCGCTTAATATCTCGCGTGGCCTGAAGCGCGCGGTCGGCCTTGCGGATGCTGTCAGTCTCGGGGATCTCGATCAGCAAATCGAACACAAAAGCAATGACGAAATCCGCGACCTCGTCACCGCGATGACGACGATGACGAACAATCTCCGGGCGACCGCCGGCATTGCCAACCAGATCGCAAATGGCGACCTGACGATTTCGCCAAAGCCGCTCTCGGACAAGGATACGCTCGGTATCGCGCTTGAGCAGATGGTGGAGCGTCTGCGCGGCGTCGTTGCGGATGCGCTTTCGGCCTCGGAAAACGTCTCGGCCGGCAGCCAGGAGCTTTCGGCCAGTTCGGAGCAGGTTTCCCAGGGTGCCACCGAGCAGGCGGCTTCCGCCGAAGAGGCATCCGCCTCGATGGAGGAGATGGCTGCCAACATCAAGCAGAACGCCGACAACGCGGCACAGACCGANAGCGGTGCAGCGGTCAGCCGGGCGGTCAACGCCATGCGCACGATTGCCGAGAAGATCGGCATCGTTCAGGAAATCGCCCGCCAGACGGACCTTCTGGCTCTGAATGCCGCAGTCGAGGCGGCACGGGCCGGCGAGCACGGCAAAGGCTTTGCGGTCGTTGCATCGGAAGTGCGCAAGCTTGCCGAGCGCAGCCAGTCGGCCGCAGCGGAAATCAGTGCCATGTCGAGCGACACCGTGAAGGCTGCCAGCGACGCCGGCGACATGCTCGGCCGTCTGGTGCCGGATATCCGCAAGACGGCGGAACTGGTTTCCGAAATCAGCGCCGCCTGCCGCGAGCAGGATATCGGGGCGGCCCAGATCAACGAAGCGATCCAGCAGCTCGACAAGGTGACCCAGCAGAACGCCGGCGCATCCGAGGAGATGTCGGCAACGTCCGAGGAGCTTGCCAGCCAGGCCGAGGAACTGCAAACCTCCATCGCCTTCTTCAAGGTTGACATGGCGGGGTCCCGGCAGAGCCGTGTGCCGGCAGCCCGCGTCAGCGTTCGCAACCCGGCGCTGGCTATCGTTCGCAAGCCGATCGGCAAGGCTCCCGCCAATACTGTCTCCGGGCAGCAGGCGCGCGCCAAGGGCTTCGCACTCGACATGTCCATGGGCGGCCCGGATGACGGCGACGCCGATTTCAAGGAAAGCGCATAATATGGCAACGACATCCCTCGAAGCACAGTTTGTGACGTTCAGCCTCGGCGACGAAATCTTCGCCGTGCCGGTGGAGGTGGTGCGGGAAATCCTCGACTACGCGGAAGCCTTCAAGATCCCGAACGGTCCCGATTATCTCCTTGGCCTGCGCGACGTGCGCGGCCAGGGGGTGCCGACCATCGATCTCCGGCTGAAGCTAGGCATGTCGAAGACGGTCCCGACATCGCATACGCGGGTGCTCGTCCTCGACATTCCGATGGAGAGCCGGACGCTGACACTGGGTCTCGTCGCCGACCGGGTCTTCGAGGTTACGCCATTTCGTGACGAGCAGATCGAGGCTGCTCCTGATATCGGCGTGCGCTGGCGCTCGGACTATATCGCCGGTGTCGTTCGCCGGGAGGGCGGCTTCGTCGTCATCGTCGATCTCGCACGGCTCCTGTCGCGCGAGGACGCGTCGGCCTTGCAATCGGCTGCGTAAACGCATCATCCGGAGTATCGTGTTTCATGAGTGTGGCCATCGCAGAAGCCCAGTTGTCGGGCGACAGGATAAGCAAGCGCAATTTCGACAAGCTTGCAGGTTTCATCTACGACTACAGCGGCATCAAGATGCCGCCAACCAAACTGACGATGCTAGAGGGCCGGTTGCGCCGGCGCCTGCGGGCAACGAACCATCCGACGTTCGACGACTATTGCAATTTCCTTTTCAACGGCGAAGGTCTTGAGGACGAGGCGGTCTATCTCATCGACGCGGTCACGACGAACAAGACGGACTTCTTCCGTGAGGCACGGCACTTCGAGTACATGCAGCAGGTGGCGCTGCCAGCGCTCGCCGGCAGCGGTATCCGGAAAATCCGCACTTGGAGTTCGGCCTGCTCGACCGGTGCCGAACCCTACACCATGGCGATGGTGCTTGAAGAGTTCACCGAAGGACGCCGCGACGTCAGTTACAGCATCCTGGCAACCGACCTGAGTACCGATGTGCTGAACACGGCGCAACGCGGCATCTATGCCGAGGAACTGGTTCATCCCGTCCCGCGAGACTTGCTGCGCAAATACGTCATGACCGCGAGGCAGCCGGGCCGGCGCGAAGTGCGGATCTCGGCGCAGCTGCGCGGCAAGATCGGCTTTGCCCGGATGAACCTGATGGATGAACGATACCCGGTCGGTGATCCGATGCACATCATCTTCTGCCGCAACGTGTTGATCTATTTCGACAAACCTACGCAATCGGCTGTGCTGACCCGGCTCTGCAACAGCCTGGTGAAGGGGGGCTACATGTTCATCGGTCATTCGGAATCGATCACTGGTTTCGACCTGCCCCTGAAGCAGGTTTCAAACACAGTATTCCAGCGCATTTAGGGACAGATTGCATGGGCAAAAAGATCCGCGTCCTCATCATCGACGACTCCGCCAGCGTACGCCAGACGCTCGTCCGTGTACTCCAGGAGGATCCGGATATCGAGATCATGGGGGTCGCGACTGACCCTTACATGGCGGCCCGGAAGATCCAGGAGGAGATTCCCGATGTCATCACGCTCGACGTCGAGATGCCGCGAATGGATGGAATCACCTTCCTGCGCAAGCTTATGCTGCAGCGACCGATCCCCGTCGTCATGTGTTCGTCCCTGACGGAAGCCGGCTCGGAAACGCTGCTGCAAGCGCTGGAAGCAGGTGCTGTCGACGTTATCCTCAAGTCGAAGATCGGTGCCTCCGACAGTCTTGCCGACGACGCTGTCCGCATCCGCGAAGTCGTCAAGAGCGCCTCGCATGCCCGACTTGGCAATGTCCGGCGTGCGGCGAGCACTCTTCGCTCAGGCGCGGATGCGCCGGCGCAAAAGCTGACGGCCGACGCCATGCTGCCGCCTCCTACCGGCCGCGCGATGGCAAAGACCACCGAAATGGTCGTCTGCGTCGGTGCCTCCACCGGCGGAACGGAAGCGCTGCGGGAATTTCTCGAAGCGTTGCCCGCGAATGCGCCGGGCATCGTCATCGTCCAGCACATGCCGGAGCGGTTTACCGCTGCTTTCGCCAAGCGGCTGAACAGCCTTTGCTCGGTCGAAGTGAAGGAAGCCGTCGACGGCGATCCCGTGTTGCGCGGGCATGTGCTGATCGCGCCCGGCGACCACCACATGCTGCTGGAGCGGCAGGGCGCACGCTATCAGGTGTCGGTGAAGACCGGCCCGCTCGTCTCGCGTCATCGCCCCTCGGTTGACGTACTGTTCCGCTCCGCGGCGCGCACAGCCGGTTCGAACGCGATGGGTATCATCATGACCGGAATGGGCGACGATGGCGCCAAGGGCATGCTCGAAATGCACCAGGCCGGCGCCTATACCGTGGCGCAGGACGAAGCGACATCGGTGGTCTTCGGCATGCCGAAGGAGGCTATTGCCAAGGGCGGCGTCGATCGCGTCCTGCCGCTCGAACAGATCGCCCGCGAAGTCCTACTGGCCCAGCAGAGGTTCTAGACGAGCCGGCGGCGCGAGCGCCACCGGCTTGCGCGGCTATCTCAGGCGAGATAGCCGCCGTCGATCGTCAGGCTGGCGCCGGTGATGAAGGAGGCTTCGGGGCCGGCGAGATAGGCGACCAAACTGGCGATTTCCGTGTCCTTGCCGAGCCGGCCAAGGGCGATCAGTTGCGCAAGCATTTCATGCGAGCTTTTGTCGGAATTCATGTCGGTTGACGTTGGCCCCGGCTGGACATTGTTGACGGTGATGCCACGCGGGCCGAGATCGCGGGAAAGCCCCCGGGTCATGGAGGCGACGGCGCCCTTGGTCATGCTGTAGACCGACGCGGTGGGGAAGGCGCTGCGGTCGGCGACGACACTGCCGATGTTGATGATGCGGCCGCCTTCTTTCATGTGCTTTGCCGCCGCCTGGGTGCCGACAAAGGCGGCTCGAACATTGACCGCGAACATGCGATCAAAGTCACCTAGATCGTAGTCGTCGAGCGTGCTCCGGATCAGAATGCCCGCATTGTTGACGAGAATATCGACCGCCTTGAAGCGCTCGACAGTGGTCGCGACGGCGTCCTGCACCGCCTTCGGATCGGCGCTGTCAGCCTTGATTGCCAGCGCCTTGCCGCCCTTCGAAGCGATATCGGCGACAATCTCATTCGCCTTGTCTTCGGCGTTCGAGTACGTAAAGGCGACGGCGGCGCCGTCGGCTGCGAGCCTGCGAACGATGGCAGCGCCGATGCCGCGAGAGCCGCCCGTGACGAGCGCGACCTTGCCGGAAAGCGATTGGGTCATTTCAAGTTTCCTTATTTTGGATTGTTTAGTCTAGAATTACGCGTGCGAAATCCGTGCCTGTGCCTTCTCTGTTTAACGGAGGCTTCGGATGGCCATGCGGGCGATACCGCGCAACGTTTCTTCCGGTGCGCCGTTGCGGGCGCTGACCTTCATGCCGGAGAGGGCGGCGCCGAGGAACTGTACGGCTTCCTCAGTGGCAATATCGGGGGAAATCTCGCCCGCCCTCAGGCCGTCCGTGACAATCGCGTGGATGACATCCGACAGCACGGCGGAAGCGCTATCGGTGAGCCGCGCGATATCGGCGTCGGTGCGGCCGAATTCGCAGACGGCACTGACGCCGAGACAGCCGCGAGCCGCTTCCGACGCGGGTCGGGATGCGAAGGCGAGCAGCGTGCCCTCCAACGCCTTGACCGGTGAGGTCTCACGCCGCAGGTCAGCGACCAGTCTCGCGACACTTTTGGCGTTGTAGCGCTCCAGAGCTTGCAGGTAGAGGCTGCGCTTGTCGCCAAACGTATCATACATGCTCTGCCGGCTGATCTTCATTGCCGTGAGCAGCTCGTCGGTAGACGTGCCTTCATAGCCGTGCTCCGAAAATACTGTGATGGCGGCTGCAAGCGCCACATCGCGATCGAATTCCTTATGTCTTGCCATGGTTGGGATATAGCGATTCTAGACTAATCTGTCCAGAATAAATTTTCGATGCCGACGCGATTAAATGCAGCCCGGTGGCGCTGCTCTTGAAATTTCCCTGATTTTGTGGTCTTGAAGCCGCCAATCTTTTAAAGCGCTGCCGCTTCCGGCGATCAGGGACAGTTCCCCGCCCTGACAGCGCGTACCTATTAGCCCAAGGAAAACTGCTCACATGGCCCGTTCAGCTCTTCTCAATGTCATGGTTCAGGCTGCCATCAAGGCGGGAAAATCGCTGGGGCGTGATTTCGGCGAAGTGCAGAACCTGCAGGTTTCGGTCAAGGGACCGGGCGACTTCGTGTCCAACGCCGACCGCAAGGCCGAGAAGATTGTCCGGGACGAATTGCTGAAGGCTCGCCCTACCTATGGCTTCCTTGGCGAAGAGAGCGAAGAGATCAAGGGCACGGACGGCGCGCATCGATGGATCGTCGACCCACTCGACGGCACGACCAACTTCCTGCATGGCATTCCCCAGTTCGCGGTATCGGTCGCTCTTGAGCGTAACAACGAGATTGTCGCGGGCGTCATCTTCAATCCGGCGACGGATGAGCTTTACACCGCCGAGCGCGGCGGCGGCGCTTTCCTGAACGACCGCCGTCTGCGGGTGGGTGGACGCCGTGTTCTTTCAGATTCCGTCGTCGCCTGCGGCGTGCCGCATCTCGGTCGCGGCAATCACGGCAAGTTTCTCGTGGAACTCCGCCATGTGATGGGCGAAGTGTCCGGCATCCGCCGCATGGGTGCGGCTTCGCTGGATCTGGCCTACGTCGCGGCCGGTCGCTTCGACGGCTATTGGGAGACGGGCCTGTCAGCCTGGGATATCGCTGCCGGCATCCTGCTTATCCGGGAAGCGGGCGGTTATGTCAGCGATTGGGACGGGGGCACGTCGATCCTCGAAAGCGGTAGCGTCGTCGCCGGCAACGAGCATATCCAGAAGGCGTTGCTCGATGTTGCCAAGCGCCCGGTGCCCACACGGTAAATCGGTGTTGTAAAGACACGGTTTTCACGCAGCGCGTACTTCAATTCGGCACAATGTTGCTCTAGTCTCCGGTTGGAAAGAATCCGGAGGCGGCGGCATCTATGGAAAACGTGAATGTGGCGGAGTTCGGCTCGACCGAAAAGCCCACGGGCAGTTCTAGCTACAAACTTTCGAGTCCGATGCCATTTCTGTGGACGATGGTACTGTTCCTCGTCATCGTCGGGTTTATCGTCGCTATCCTTTTCCGGCAGACGCAAACGGCCTTCATGCACAATCCAGGCCTTAACGGCCTGATTCTCGGTGTGCTGGGCGTCGGCATCATTCTTGTCTTCAGCCATGTGCTTGCGCTTCGTCCGGAAGTGCGATGGTTCAATTCCTTTCGCGCCGCCGGTAGCGCCGACAAGGTGAACAAGAATCCAAAGCTCTTGGGTCCAATGCGGACGCTGATCGGCAGCCGCAGCGCATCGGCGGGACTCTCGACAACGGCGTTCCGTTCCATCCTCGATTCGATTGCAAATCGCCTCGATGAATCGCGTGACGTTTCGCGATACCTGATCGGCCTCCTGGTCTTTCTCGGGCTGCTCGGCACCTTCTGGGGTCTCATCGGCACGATCGGCTCCATCAGCAACGTCATCCAGTCGCTCGACGCGGGCACCAACGGTTCGTCGGACGTGCTGAGCGCACTGAAGGAGGGTCTTTCCACGCCGCTTTCAGGCATGGGACAGGCCTTCTCGTCGTCGCTGCTTGGTCTTTCTGGATCGCTTATTCTTGGCTTCCTCGACTTGCAGGCGGGGCGGGCGCAGAACCGCTTCTATATGGAGCTCGAAAACTGGCTCTCCTCGGTAACCGATGTAGGCTCGGACATGGTCGTGCCGGCGGCCGACGCCGCGCCTGGCATCGCGCCGGAGGAGATTCGCGTGCTCGCCGACTACATGCGCCGGGCTTCGGAAGACGGCAGCGGCGGCAGCCAGAGGTCTGTGGCGGCAATGGCGAACCTTGCGGAGGGCATCCAGGGCCTCGTCAAGAACATGCGCAACGAACAGCAGATGCTGCGCGACTGGATCGAGGCCCAGCAGGACGAGGCGAAGGCGATGCGACGCACGCTGGACCGTCTGGCCGAGCGGATCGGTTCCCAGGAGAAATCCGCACCCTCGGAGCGCACTCAGCGCCTGCCCCAGACCGAGAAAAGCGAGAAGTAAGTCATGGCTCTTGCCCGGAACCGCCGCCGCGAACGTACGGTGGATTACTGGCCAGGTTTCGTCGACGCGCTATCGACGTTGCTCATCGCGATCATGTTCCTGCTCACGGTTTTCGTTGTCGGGCAATTCATGCTGAGCCGCGAGATTTCCGGGCGCGACGAGGTTCTCACCCGCCTGAACAGCCAGATCAACGAACTGACGCAGCTTCTGGCGCTGGAGAAGGGAAGCAAGCAGGATCTCGAGGACAGCGTCGCCAATCTGCAGGCATCGCTGGCATCGGCCGAGGGCGAGCGCTCGCGGCTAAAGGCACTTCTGGATGCCGGATCCGGTGGCCAAAGCGCTGCCGAGCAACGGGCGGGCACGCTGACAAAGGAACTCGACGAGCAGAAGCAGATGAGCGACCGGGCGATGAGCCAGGTCGAACTGCTCAATCAGCAGATCGCCGCTCTGCGCAACCAGATCGCGGCCATCGAGGTGGCGCTACAGGCATCCGAACAAAAAGACCAAACCTCGCAAACCAAGATCGCCGACCTCGGCCGCCGCCTCAACGTCGCTTTGGCACAGCGCGTTCAGGAGCTAAACCGTTATCGGTCGGATTTCTTCGGGCGCTTGCGCGAAATTCTCTCCGATCGCGAAAACATCCGGATCGTGGGCGATCGCTTCGTCTTCCAGTCGGAAGTGCTCTTCCCGTCGGGCGGCGCGGACCTCAATCCGGACGGGCAGGTGGAAATGGCCAAGCTTGCCGCGGCACTTCTTGACGTCGCGAAGGAGATTCCGCCGGAAATCGACTGGGTCTTGCGTGTCGACGGTCATACCGACAATGTGCCGCTCGCCGGTACCGGCAGGTTCAACGATAACTGGCAGCTTTCCTCGGCACGTGCGATTTCGGTTGTGAAGTTCCTGATTTCGCAGGGCGTGCCCGCCGATCGGCTGGTCGCCGCCGGCTTCGGGGAGTTCCAGCCGATTGCGCCTGGCGAAACGCCGGAGGCACGGGCCACGAACCGTCGTATCGAGCTCAAGTTGACCGAAAAATAATCGTCAGGCGGCGCCGTTCCTCACAACCGCGAGGCGTTTCATGAGAAAACCGCGAACGGCAGGGCTGTCGCTCAGCCCGATTGCCGAGAGATAGGCAGCCTCAGCAGCCTGGTGTTCAGTTGTCTCCGCAAGCAGATGTGCGCGGATTGCCCAATAGGGCTGGTAGTTGACGATCTCGCTGGCGGTCACGGCGTTGAGGTATTCGAGACCGATACCTGGTCCTTTCGCACGACCGAGGACAGCCGCGTGACTTACCTGGGCGCCGATTGTCGGTTTCATCATGAGCAGAGCCTCGTAAAATGCGAGGAGCGAATTCCAGTCGGTCGCACCTGTCAGGCGCCTTGCAGCGTGGACGGACTGGATTGCGGCCTGGCACTGGAACGGACCGAAGCGATCCATAGTGCCGGCTCTGCGAAGCAGCGCGTCTGCCTCGGAGAGCATGATGGCGTTCCATCGATCCGTCGCCTGGAGGTCGAGGGGCACATAGTTTCCGTCGGCATCGCGCCGCGCCCCGCTTCGTGCTTCGCAATAGAGCATCAGGGAAAGAAGCCCGACCGCTTCCGGTTCGTCCGGAAGCATGGAGAGCAGGGCGCGGCACAGCCATATGGCTTCGCCGGCAAGCGTCCCGCGCCCTCCGTCTTCGCCATCGAGACCGTCCCAGCCAAGGCCATAAGCCGCATAGATCGCGGAGAGCACGGCAGACAGGCGCTCCGGCAAGGCCTCGCTGTCCGGGATGGTGAAGCCAACGCCAGCGTCGCGGATTCTTGCCTTGGCTCTGACAAGTCTCTGACCCATCGCTTCAGGCGATACGACGAAGGCTTGGGAGATCGCCCTGGCGTCGATACCCAATACGACCTGCAGCATAAGCGGCGTGTGAACGGATTTGTCGATCGCGGAATGGGTGCAGGCGAAGAGCAGCTTGAGGCGTTCGTCGGGGAATGCCTGCTCCGCCGCGTCGGCCATCCGCGCCTCCGCTTCCTCGATTGCCAAGGCGATCGCCGGTCGCGCGTGTGCCTGGACAGCACGGTGGCGGGCGTTCTGGATGAGATTGCGTCGCGAGGCGACCAGCAACCAGGCTTCCGGCTTGTCCGGAATGCCACGCTCGGGCCAGACGCGCAACGCGTCTGCCAATGCCTCCGACAGCGCGTCCTCGGCAGCAGGCACATCGCGCGAGCGGGCGGCCAGAAAGGCGATCAGCTTGCCATAGGATTGGCGCGCCACCCTTTCGGCGGCGCGTTCAGCGTCCGTGGTCATGTCTGCTTCACATCTGCAGGCCCGGGCGAACTTCGACCGAACCCTGTTCGGAGACGGGAACTCGCGTTGCCCATTCGAGTGCGGTGTCGAGGTTTGGAACATCGATCAGATAAAAGCCCCCAAGCTGTTCCTTCATCTCCGGGAAAGGGCCGTCCTGCACATCGTGATCCTCGCCCTTGCGGCGAACCACGGTGCCGGTTTCAGGAGCGGTGAGCCCGGCACCGCCGGTCATGATGCCGGCTTGCAGGAGCGCCTGAGTGTAGGCAATCCAGCCGTCGCGATAGACGGGATCGGCACGGCGGGCGAAGTCTTCTGACGATTCGCGAACGATGAGCGCGTACTGCATATGAATTCCTCCTGGTCGTTGGTTTGGCCGAGCGTGCAGACATCTAAAGACCAAAAATCAAAAGCTGCAACGTTTCGGTGAAGCAGCATCGTGCTGCTCCGATACAATGAGCCGCGACGCTCGCTGATTTCGACATCGAGATCCGAAAAAGTTCCGACGAGCAAAAACGTGCCGTTGTCGCTGCCTCAAGCTCGGCGTCGGTTTCCAGAAGATGCGGGGGAGAACGCACTTGTTGGAATGCGACGTTCTGGTCGTCGGGGCGGGTCTTGCGGGCTCGTTAGGCCTGGAAACCGATCTGTCAGCAAGGGTGGTGGGCAGCGAGGGCAACGCGGTATCCGGGCCCTATGCGGCTGGGGAAGCCGCTGGCTATGGCGCGGGAAGGGATACACGGTTACAGGCGCTCGAGGGAACGTTCCTGTGCGGCGGCATCTTTTCCGGCAGGTTGCCGGCAGGCAGCGCGGAGGCGGCGCCCGAAGCGCCGCCGGATTTCGATCAGGCCTCGGCCTTGGTCGTGTCAACGACCTCTGCGCCGGGAGTGTTCTTCTTGATGGATTCGATGGCACTCAAGGCCGATGCCTTGGCCTTGTATCCTTCGGAGCTGAACATGGCTTCGCCGTTCGAAGCCTTGAAGCGGAAACGGAACTCGCCTGCCTTGTCCTTGTAAACTTCGAATTTATACATCGATTTTTCTCCCGGAATCAGGATGTTGCCCTTATTTGCAAGCACAGCCTAAAACAAATAACGCGACTATTCCATCGGGATATTTGTGCCTCTGCGCGCGGGACGCAATCGGAGGCTGTCTACGGCTGCCGAAGATCTTGGACGGTTGGGGTGGCTAAGGCTTGAAGAAGGAGAAGACGGAAGAGAACTTGTTGATCAGATAGGGCGCAAACAGTACAAGGCCCGAATAGAAGAAGTTTGCACCCGCCGACATGTCGGGGATTTCGTTGCCACCTGCGAAGCGATAGAGGCAGGCGAGACCGAAGCCAACATAGAGCATGAGAATGGCTACCGTTCCGATCAGCGCGATGAATCTGCTCGAGCTCGCTTTCATCAGAGTGACGGCAAGAGGCGGCTGCCCCGCGGCCAGCAGGTTGCCTGCAGCGTCGACCGGGTTGCCGGCCTGATCCGTCCGGGTCAGCGTAACATCTTCGGAGAGGGCGTCTGTCAGCGACCAGTCCTTGGCTTCGCGAAGCGATTTGTAGCAAAGCAGCATCGAGATCACGACGGCGATTGCGACCATGGCGACCAGCATCTCGGCAAAGCTAAACGCGTTCACAGCTAACCTCCATTTCAGAGCGGGAGCGGATCCAATGCAATCGTTACTGTAATCTATGCGAGTAGTGTGTCAATGTGCACGTTTTAGTTATATGGTCGCGGCTGCCGGGAGCACGGCCGCGATTGGCGAAGACGCAGGCGCGGAACGTTATTTCACGACCGCAAGAAAGCCCTCGGCGCCGGTCTCGAACTGCAACTTGGCAAGCTTGGCGTAGATGCCCCCTTGACGGACAAGGCTCTGGTGCGTTCCCTCTTCGATGACGCGGCCCCGATCCATGACGAGAATACGGTCGGCCTTCAATACGGTGGCCAGACGATGGGCGATGACAAGAGTAGTGCGGCCGCGCATAAGGCCATCGAGGGCCTTCTGGACCAGCGTTTCACTTTCAGCGTCGAGCGCAGAGGTCGCTTCATCCAGGAGCAATACAGGTGCGTCCTTGAGAATGGCGCGTGCAATGGCGATCCGCTGGCGCTGGCCGCCGGACAGGGTGATGCCGCGCTCGCCGACTTCGGTGTCGTATCCCTTGTCCAGCCGAGCAATGAACTCGTCCGCCTGTGCGGCGATCGCGGCTGAGCGCACCTCGTCGCGGGTGGCGTCGGGGCGGCCGAAAGCGATGTTGTCGTGGATGGAAGTGGCAAAGATCGTGACGTCCTGCGGCACGATGGCGAGGCGCTTGCGGAGATCGTGGGGATCGACGGTGCTTACATCGACGCCATCGATCTCAACGGCGCCCTGCTGCGGGTCGTAGAAGCGAAGCAGTAGCGAGAAAACGGTACTCTTGCCGGCGCCGGAGGGGCCAACAATCGCGACGGTTTCTCCAGGTGCGATATCGAAGGCCAGTCCGTGGAGCGCTGATTTGCCCGGCCGCGATGGATAGGCGAAATGCACCTGGGAGAACGTCACGCGGCCGAGTGAGGGAGCAGGCAACGGCGCCGCGTTGGCGGGCGTATTGATCGGAGATACCTCATCAAGCAACTCGGTCAGGCGGTCGGCAGCTCCTGCCGCCTGCGACAGCTCGCCCCACACCTCGGAGAGGGCGCCGAGCGAACCGGCCGCAATGACGGAGTAGAGGAGGAACTGGCCAAGCGTTCCCGGCGACAACGTGCCAGCAAGCACATTGTGGGCGCCGACCCAGAGGACGGCGACGACGCTGCCGAAGATAAGGGTGATGGCAATGCCGGTCAGTAGCGAACGAGAGCGGATAGCGGAGCGCGCAGCCTCGTAGGCCGTTTCCACGGCGGCGCCGTATCGACCGGAAGCCGCATTTTCGCCGCCGAAGGCTTGCACGGTCCGGGTAGCGGCGATGGTCTCGTTGGCAAAGGCCGAGGCGTCTGCGAGTGTATCCTGGGCGGCTCGCGAACGCTTGCGTACCGAGCGACCGAAGGCGACGAGCGGGAAGACAATCAGGGGAATCGCGCCGAGTGCCAGACCCGCGAGCTTCGGCGAGGTGACGATCATCATGCCCATGGCGCCAAAACAAAGGATGAGATTGCGAAGCGCCACGGAAGCCGTTGCGCCGACGGCGGACTTGATCTGCGTGGTATCGGCGGTCAGGCGCGAGACGATCTCTCCCGACTGATTGACGTCGAAGAAGGAAGGCGAGAGCTGTGTCACATGTGCAAAGACATCCCGACGGAGATCCGCGACGATGCGCTCACCGAGAGTGATGACAAAATAGTAGCGAAGGGCGCTGGCAATCGCTAGCACGATGGCCATGACCATCAGCATCAGGAAGTAGCTGTTGATGAAGCGACCGTCCGCCTCGCTGAAGCCGTGGTCGATCATTCGGCGCACCGCAAGCGGCAGTGCAAGCGAGGTTACTGCCGCAAGCGCGAGCGAAACGAGGGCACCTGTCACCATGCCGCGGTAACGCATGACATAGGGCGTCAGCCTGCCAAGCGGTTTCAGCGACCTAGACTTCTTTTCCCCGTTCACCAATGCGTCTGCCAATTCTATCTCCGATCGCCTACAACTCCGCGGATCTACGGTTGAGGCTCTTGTTATCCTGCCGGCCTTCATGTATAGGCACCGCATCCTAATGGGAAGCCGTAGCCTTAGTGACTGCGGCTTCATTTATTCAATCGGTCCTATTGTCGCAACGTGGTGCGCCAAACTGGACGTCGCGTAGCAGGAAGATTGTTATGAAGGCGAATATCCATCCCGAATATCACACGATCAAGGTCGTCATGACCGATGGCACCGAGTACGAGACCCGTTCGACCTGGGGCTCTGAAGGCGCGGTCATGAACCTCGAAATCGACTCCAAGTCCCACCCGGCCTGGACCGGCGGCAACCAGCAGCTCATGGACCGCGGTGGCCGCGTTTCCAAGTTCAACAAGCGTTTCGGCGGCCTCGGCCTCTAATCGCATCTGTCTGGATGAGTTTGAAAGCCCCGCTTCTGCGGGGCTTTGTCGTTTGCATCGCCAGTACGTTCGCGCGATGGCAGCAAAAAACCGGCTGCGCTGGACGCAACCGGTTTCGCATAGTTTTAGCCCTAGTCAGATCAATTGTTGCCGAAGGCCGTTTGCAGCAAGCTTAACTGGGCCTGGACACTGTTCTGATTGTCGGGAACGATCGGCGCCTCGCTCGGGCGGTAGATTTCGCGGTCGAGCAGTGCGACGCGGTTCTGGAGGCGCAGCGAGCGCTCGATAAGGTCGCGGAAGGATTCCGGCAGGTCACCCCAGCCCGGAGCGTTGCGATCAACGTTGAAACCGTCGAGGCGAACCTTGTTCTTTTCGGCGAGGACCTGGTCGCGTGACATTTCGCCGTTGTTGACGGCGCGCTGCAGGAGCAGCCACGAAGCCATTTGCATCAGGCGGGTGGTCAGGCGCATGGATTCAGCGGCGTAGAGCACCGACGCCATGCGCGGCAAAACCTTGGAAGCCGTACGGCCGTTGCCATCCAGATAGGCAGCGGTCTCTTCGACCAGCGACATGCCTTCCGAATACAGCGTCTTGAACTGCGATGATGCGGCAGCGCGACCTGCAAAACTGATTGTGTTCAATCCAAGCTCTGACATTCAAATAGTCCCTGTTGCACGCATATGCTTATGGTCAGGTAACGCCGGCCAAAGGCAAAAGGTTTCCCTGGCCGGTCTTTATGATTTTAAGATGGTATCTCTAGCCCAATTGCGCAAGGCGTTTCTTAAGAAAGGGTTAACTTCCACAGTTTCATGGAATCAGTCCCCAGCCAAGGCAAAAAAGAAGAGCCGCAAAAGCGGCTCTCAAGGTAAAACAGGGAGAAAAATCAGACCAATTGA
Source organism: Rhizobium sp. Root1220 (assembly GCF_001426265.1). Classification (GTDB taxonomy): domain Bacteria; phylum Pseudomonadota; class Alphaproteobacteria; order Rhizobiales; family Rhizobiaceae; genus Rhizobium. Next base: position 94,669 of record NZ_LMDG01000034.1, on the reverse strand, counting down.
CCGCATGGAGAACTGTCTGAAATCCAGAGCAAGTCCGGATGAATAGAGTAATACCTTATAAAGCTTAATGGCCGGTTAAGTCTGTGCCGGATCAACACTTGTGGCGAGGTATTTCGCCGCTCCACGCAGCGTTCCTGTCAGGAGCGAAAGAGGCTTTCGGCGGCAGATCTTCCCGATGCTTTCCGGGCCGCTTCTGCTTCGAGCCGACTGATCTCGGTCTTAAGCAGTTCTACCCGTGCCTTCAGTTCGTCGACAGACAAAGTCGCGAGATCGCTGCCGATCTCGTGGGCGGCCTTTTTCTGCGGCCGGTCATCGTCGATAAAGCTCATGCGCAATCCTCCATCGCTGTTCAACCGTACTTTATAGCAGGATCGCCTGTTTCGGGAGACTTACCTGCTCCCCGGTCGGCAAGCGACATGCTTTCAGGGGTCAGCGTCTGGGACGTCGCGGTCGGGATGGTGGTGAAGGCGTCACGATCGCTCGCGGGAATCGCCGCACGCATGCGGCTGCGCATGATGGCATAGACCGTGATCAGAACATGGGCGATGGCGGTCACGAGGAACAGCGCGTGCGGATTGATGATCGACATGACGGGGCCGCCGATCGTCGGACCGATGATGGTGCCGATGCCGTAGAGCAGAAGCAGTCCGCCCGACACCTTCACGAAGTCCTCGGATGAGGCGTAGTCGTTGGCGTGCGCGACAGCGATCGGATAGAGGGTGTTTGCAACCGCGCCATAAAGGATAACCAGGCCGATGATAAAGACCGGGGAGGAGGGATGCAGGATGGCCAGCAGCAGGCCGGCCAAGGCGGCGATTGCCGACATGGCGGCCAGCACGTAACGTCGGTCGATGCGATCAGAAAGCCGGCCGGCCGGCAGCTGCATAACGGCACCGGCAAAGATGGTCGAGCTCATCATGATGGCGATGGAGGTATCGGACAGGCCGGCGCCGGCGCCGAAGACGGCACCCAGCGTACCGTAGGCGCCGTTGGCGATGCCGACGAGCAGGATGCCGAAGCAGGACACTGGCGAGTTGCGGTAGAGGGCCCGCAGGTCGAGCTTGACGGCCTTGAGCGGCTGCGGGGATGCGGCAGTGGAGAGTGTCGTCGGCAGCATGGCGATGCAATAGAAGATACCGCAGATCATGAACAGAACCGGCGTGCGCACATCCTCGAGCGGGATCATCATCTGGCCGGCCACGACGCCGATCAGGGTGATTGCGATGTATAGCGAGAAGATGGCGCCGCGGCTTTCGTTCGTGGCGCGCTCATTCAGCCAGCTTTCGATAATCATCGACGTGCCCGCCGTCGAGAAGCCGGTGACGGCGCGCAACAGGACCCACCAGACCGGATGGATGACGATGCCGCTGACAAGCGCGATGATGGCGATGATCGCGATGAAGCCCGAGAAGGCGCGGACGTGGCCGACCCGTCGCACCATCTTCGGCGCCACGAGGCAGCCGATGACGAAACCTGCGGCCCATGATGTGCCAAGCAGACCGAGTGTCGTCGTTGCGTAGCCTTCGATATTGCCGCGGACCGGAAGCAGAATGCCTTGCAAGCCGTTGCCCATGAAAAGAAAGAGCGTGCCGAAAAGCAGCGCGGCGACGGACAGCAGGTTTCGTTTCATATTCCCCGGACTCTGCGCATTGGTTGTGGAACGACATATGGCGATGCATCGGATCGCCCAGTCCCAAGAGTGTTGATTGTGCCCCCGAATGCCTTTACGGCATGAATAAATGCAGTCGTTGCGCGAAATAATGTCCGTCCTGTGACATTGAGAACATACGGAAAAATAAAGACATGACGAAGCTGATCGCGCTGCTGCTCATCCTTGCGATGGCAATACACGTGATCAAGCCGCTCGGCCTGCCTGGCCTGCGCAAGCGCGGGGATTTCTGGAAAATAGCGCTGTTCGCATTTGCGATCTGGGCGGTTGCGCTGCTCGGCCGAGACCTGTTCGTCTAGAAGATGACTTCGCCCCGCATCACCGGCACACAGGCGCCGGAGATGGTTACGTCGGTTACGGTGCCTGCCGTCTTGGTAACATTGATTGCTATGACGCTGCGCCGGCCCATCTCTACGCCCTGTTCGATGGTCAAGCACACAGTCATATCGGGCTCCGGTGCGAGCGACACGAGGTAGGCTCCGAGGGCCGCCGAGGCGCTTCCGGTTGCCGGATCTTCCGGCACGTTGTCGAGCGGCGCGAACATGCGTGCCCGGATGTTCCACGGTTCGTGCGGCGAACGGACGTAGACGAACAGCGAGAAGTCGTGATTGCCCTCCGCTGTCGGCCCGGCGGCTTCCTGGAAATGGAAAAGGTTCGGGCGGGCGAGGGCCAGCGCTTCGAGATCCGCCAGTTCGGCGACGACGAAGCTCAGCCCGACGGAGACAAGCACCGGGCGATGAACGCGAGTGCTGACAGCGGTCGGCTCTATGGACACGCACCGGGCGACGGCGTCTTCGGGGATTATGCGACCGGTGATCAGCGGCTTTGGCGCGCGTATGGCTGCGGATACTACCCGCCCATGGTCGCGCTTCAGTTCAACGGTGACGAGGCCTGCCTTCTCCTCGAAGCGCAAGCGATCGCCGACCGATCGCCCGAATACTTCTCCGAGTTCGCCGAGAACATAGGCGGTGCCGACGTTGGGATGGCCGGCGAATGGCACCTCCATGGTCGGCGTGAAAATACGGACGCGGGCGGTGTTGTCGGGGTTTTCGGGCGGCAGCACAAAGGTCACTTCGGAATAGCCGAACTCGGCGGCGATCTTCTGCATGTCGGCGGCGGTCAAGCTGCGAGCATCAGGCATCACAGCCAGGGGATTTCCCTCGAAACGCGTAGAGGTGAATACGTCGACGGTGATGAAGGAAACGGTGCCCATGGTGGCTCGCAAGTCGGTTTTTACCCCCCGATCAGTAGCTATTATCCTTAGATGGCAGAAGCGGAAATTTTGTCGCCGTCACAATGGAAAACCGGCCGCTTTCGCGACCGGGTTCTTTTAGTGCGACGGGGGATCGTTTCAGGCGGCCTTCTCGAGGTCTTTCTTCCAGCTTCCCTTCGCCGCAAGGCTGTTCATCTCGGCGCGGTGGCTAAAGGCGCGCTGACCGGCTGCAACATTCTCGGGTTTGCCACCCCAGGCTTTCAGGGCAGTATCCTGCAGTGCCCGGCCATATGAGAAGGTTACGGCCCAAGGCAGATCGTAGCCCGAGTTGATGGCGGAAAGGTGTGCTGTAGCTTCCTCGGTCGACTGGCCGCCGGAGAGGAACGCGATACCCGGGACCGCCGACGGAACGGTGCGCTTCAGCACCTGCACGGTGCGCTCGGCAACCTCGGCGACTGACGCTTTGCGGGCGTTCTTGCCATCGATGACCATGTTCGGCTTGAGGATCATGCCTTCGAGGCTGACGCGCGCGTCGGCCAGTTCCTCGAAAACGGTGCGGATCGTCCATTCGGTAACTTCAGCGCAGCGATCGATGTCATGATCGCCGGGTTTGCCATCCATCAGGCATTCCGGCTCGACGATGGGTACGATGCCGGCCTGCTGGCAGAGCGCGGCGTAACGCGCCAGGGCATGGGCATTGGACTTTATCGAACCCCAGGTGGGGAGGGAAGGGGAAATGGCGATCACGGCGCGCCACTTGGCGAAGCGAGCACCGGCTTCATAGTATTTTGCCAACCGGTCGGCGAGGCCGTCGAGACCCTCCGTTACGGTTTCACCGGGATAGCTGGCCATCGGCTTTGCGCCGGTATCGACCTTGATGCCGGGAATGCCGCCGGCGGAACGGATGATGTCAACAAACGGCGTACCGTCTGCGGCTTTCTGGTAAAGCGTCTCTTCATAGAGGATCACGCCGGAGATGTACTGCTGCATTGCATCTTCGGAACGGAAGAGCATCTCGCGATAGTCGCGACGGCTATTTTCGGTTGATTCCAAGCTGATGGTATCGAACCTTTTGCCGATCGTGGCGGTCGATTCATCAGCGGCCAGCAATCCCCGGCCACCCGTCACCATACGCAAGGCAATGTCTTCCAAACGTTCGCTCATATCGCTCTCTCCACATCAAGAAAAATCATCAACCAATGAATATAGGTCGGCGATATCAGAAGTTTATAGCAGGGAAAACGGCACTCGAAATGACTCAAACGATTGAATTTTTTTCAATCGTTTGAAAGTCTGGGCTTTTGCCTTTGCTTTGAACAAAAGACCGAAGACACTTGTGCGCTGCGGTCTATCTACATGTAAAATTTGTTAAATCGGCTTTTGCCGCTTACTTCGCTTTTACCAGAACTTCCACGCCCGGAAGCACCTTGCCTTCCATCCACTCCAGGAAAGCGCCGCCCGCTGTCGAGACATAGCTGAAGTCGTCGGCGACGCCTGCGTGGTTGAGCGCCGATACCGTGTCACCGCCGCCTGCGACGGAAATCAGCTTTCCAGCCCTGGTGCGTTCCGCGGCATATTTCGCAGCTGCCACGGTTGCCGTGTCGAAGGGTTCGATCTCGAAGGCACCGAGTGGGCCGTTCCAGACCAGTGTGTTGGCACGCTCGATCCATGCTTTGATGGCGTCAATCGATTTCGGACCGACATCGAGAACCATTGCGTCCGCGGGGATTGCGTCGATTGCCACGGTCTCGTTGGCAGCGCCAGCCTTGAATTCACGGGCGACCACGCCGTCCTCGGGAAGAATGATGGCGCAGCCGGCCGTTGCGGCCTCGATCATGATCTGGCGGGCAGTGTCGGCGAGATCGTGTTCGCAGAGCGACTTGCCGACGTTTGTGCCGCGCGCGGCGATAAAGGTGTTGGCCATGCCGCCACCGATCACCAGCGCATCGACCTTCTTCACGAGGTTCATCAGGAGATCGATCTTGCTGGAGACCTTGGCGCCGCCGACGATGGCAACGACGGGGCGGGTCGGATTGCCGAGACCCTGTTCGAGCGCTTCCAGCTCCGCCTGCATCGTGCGGCCAGCGTGTGCGGGCAATTGGCGTGCGAGACCTTCTGTCGACGCATGGGCACGGTGGGCCGCCGAGAAGGCGTCGTTGACGTATATATCACCATTGGCCGCCAGCGCCTTGACGAAATCAGGATCGTTCTTTTCCTCGCCCTTGTGGAAACGGGTGTTTTCGAGAAGCAGGATGTCGCCGTTCTTCATGCCGGCGACAGCCGCTGCCGCTGCGTCGCCGATGCTGTCTGTCGCCGTCAGCACAGCATGGTCGAGCACCTCCTCGACGGAGGGAGCGATGAGCGACAGCGACAGGTCCGGCGAAGGGCCGTCCTTGGGGCGGCCAAAATGAGCAAGCAGGATGACTTTGGCACCCTTCCCGGACAGCTCGAGGATCGTCGGGGCGACACGCTCGATCCGGGTGACGTCGGTGACTTTGCCGTCCTTTACCGGGACGTTGAGGTCGACGCGAACGAGAATGCGCTTTCCAGCAATATCGGTGAGATCGTCGAGGGTCTTGAAGGAAGGCATGGGAAAGTCCGTTCGTTATATTGCCCAAAAAGATGCGGGGACCATAGCAAGGATCATCACAGACGCAAGGCGTTCAGCGGGGGTTTCCATCGCCTTTGCCGGGTGCCCCAGCGGTCGTGGCTTCCCGGCTCTTGCGTCCGTTCAATCGGTCCCTGATGCGGTCCTTGATATCATGGAGATTGAGGAAGATGGGCAGCTTCGTTGCCGGCTCTACGGCTTCGAGCGACATGCCGACGGAGGTGATGTGGTCGTGGTCGTCGAGGTCGCGGACGATCAGAATGATCGAGCCCAATCTAACCCGATCCGCATACTCGGCCTTGCCGCCGAGCCGCTGTTTCATGAGGTCGGCGATCGTCAGGCCTTTCTCCGATTCATTGAGCAGGCCAGGACCATAGGCGGCGTCGAGATCGGCAGCGGGGCGGGCCGGAGAGATCGCAAAGGCGCCGAAGAAATCCGCATCGTCCTCTTCCACCGCTGCGCGACTGGCAAAAAGCTTGTCGAGAAGGCGTGAGTAGGACGGCACGACGAAAAGGTAGACGAGGTCGTTTTCCCTGAGCCGTCCCGCATATTGATAGCGCATCGACTTGCCGTCGCGGATGACGAGCGAAGGGGTCGCCCAGCGTGGGATGCGCTCGCCGCGCAGGACCGGGCTATCCTTGATGACGCGGTAGGAGAGGAGCTCGTGGTTGGCGGCACCCGGCAGGTCGACCTCGACCTTGTCGACGGCACCCATGCGGGGCGGAATGATCAGGCCGAGCTTCTTGGCAACGGGTTTGATGGTCCAGCCCTGCACCAGCAGCGAGACCAGCACGATGATGAATGCGGTGTTGAAGTAGACCTGCCCGTTTTCCAGGCCACCAAGGATCGGCATGATGGCAAGCAGGATGGAGACGGCGCCGCGCAGGCCGACCCAGGCGACGAAGCCGATCTCCTGCTGGGTATAGTCATAGGGCAGCAGCGACAGCCAGATCGCCAATGGGCGGGCGATGAAGATCAGGAACAGTGCAAGCAGCACGGCCGGTATGGCGATCGCCGGAAATTGCGACGGGGTGGCCAGAAGCCCTAGCACGAGGAACATGATGATCTGCGCGAGCCAGGTCATGCCGTCCTGGAAACGCTTGATGGAGGCGTAGCCCGGCAGCTTCCCATTGCCGGCGTAGATGCCGGCCACGTAGACGGCCAGGAAGCCGCTGCCGCCGACCGTGCCGGTCGCGGAAAAGACGAGGAGTGCCAGCGCCAGCACGAAGATCGGTGTCAGGCCGCGATCGGTATCGAGCTTGCCGACGATCAGCACGATCATCATGCCGCCCAACAGACCCAATATGACGCCAAGGCCCATCTGCTGCACAAACATCGCCAGCATGCTGACATTGATGCCGCCATAGCGTTCGCCGGATGCCAGAACCTCGACCAGCGCGATCGTCAGGAAGATCGCCATCGGGTCGTTGGTTCCGGATTCCACTTCCAGCGTGGAGCGCACCTTGTCGCGGATGTTGATGCCGCCGATGCGTAGCAGGAAGAACACCGCGGCGGCGTCGGTCGAGGCCACGATCGAACCGAGCAGCATGCCTTCGAGCCAAGTGAAGCGCAGCAGCCACATTGCGGCAACAGCAACAAGCGCGGCCGTCATCAGCACTCCGACGGATGCCAAGGTCAGCGCGGGTATCGCCGCATGCTTGAATGCCTGCACGGGCGTGCCGAAGCCGGAATCGAAGAGGATGATCGCAAGCGCGATGGAGCCGAGAATATAGGCGAGGTAGTTGTTGGTGAATTCAATCCCCAGGCCGTCGGTGCCCGCCAAGAGGCCGATAGCGAGGAAGAGCAGGAGAAGAGGGGCGCCGAAGCGGAAGGCAAGCAGGCTGGAGAAGGCCGCAAGAAGCACCAGCGCCGTCGACACAAGCACGACGATGTAGAATGCTTCCATATGCCGTTTCCCTCATCTGCCATTCAATACTGCAAGACGCCGGTGCCAAGCAGTCGCTTCGGAATTGCCTTCGTATTTCTCCGTTCCAATCCGATCCCGCCAGTTAACGGCAAAATCGAATCGAAGGGTAGGCCTTGCGGCCCAACCTTGCTGTTCTGCGGCGTCATGCTGCTGATTGGTATGCGGGTGACAAGTCGTTTGGACAGAGTCAAGATGGAGTGTAGGGGCAATTCGGGCGACAGGAGGGCAAAAAGCGACCTGCCGTACTTTTCTTGACCACTCATCTCGCGGTGGAAGAGCGGTGGCGCCCCTTTGCCTTGACCAGCTCGGACAAGGCGTGCCAACGCAGCGCCTTCAGCGTCCGTTGCAAGCAAAGTGCAGAGCCCCAGAGGCTCATGGTTCGATGTCGTCGTCCTCGTCGCTGATATCCGAAATCGGGATCAGGAAGACCACGAATTCGTCGTCCACGGTTCGCTCGGGATCGTCATCGAACTCGTATGCGTTCTCGACTTCGCTGGCCTCTTCCGCAGTTGCCCTGCGAAGGCCCAGCTTGCTGACGCCATCCCATACGGGTGCACCCTCCGACTGCAGGATCTTCAGGTCGTCCCGAAAATCCTCGGCCTCGAAGAAATGCTTGGCGTCGTCGGAATTCTCGGAGCGGAAGCACGCGACGGCGCGTGCACCGACCTCAATTGTAAAATAATCCATGGGCTCTCTTTCAAGTTCTGCATAGCGGCAAGGCGTTACCGTACGGCGATCGACTGTGCTGCGCCAGACAATATCGACGCCAATCCGGCGTCATCCTGCATCCTGTCAACGCGGACCCATTGCTCTCGCCGATTCCATCAGCGGCTGACCCTTTGCGACCTGCTTCGAGCTCCGACCGCCAACGAGACTGATGCTCAACACGCTGCCGATCATGGTCAGAACGATTGCCAGCATCAGTACTCTCATCACTGAGTCCGCCAGTTTGCTGTGCCTGACCGTCAAGTTGGTCCGTTTGGCAAGCTAACCAGTTTGATGCACCGCGGCAACCTGACCAGTCACGCGACCAAAACGAAAAGCGGCCCGGTTTCCCGAGCCGCTTTCGGAGGTCTTGTTGCAAGAACCTTAAATCGTCTTGGCGAAGGCGACGGCTGTGTCGGACATGCGGCTGGAGAAGCCCCATTCGTTGTCGTACCAGGTCAGGATGCGCACGAACTTGCCTTCCAGAACCTTGGTCTGGTCGAATGCGAAGATCGACGAATGGCTGTCATGGTTGAAGTCGCGGGAAACCAGCGGCTCATCGGTGTAGCCAAGGATGCCCTTGAGCTTGCCGTCGCCGGCAGCCTTGATGGCTTCGTTGATCTCGGCAACCGTGGTGTCGCGCTTGGCGACGAACTTGAAGTCGACGACAGAAACGTTCGGGGTCGGAACGCGGATCGAGGTGCCGTCGAGCTTGCCCTTGAGGTGCGGCAGGACTAGTCCAACGGCCTTGGCAGCACCGGTCGAGGTGGGGATCATCGACAAAGCCGCGGCGCGGGCGCGATAGAGATCCTTGTGCATCGTGTCGAGCGTCGGCTGGTCGCCGGTGTAGGAATGGATGGTGGTCATGAAGCCGTGGTCGATACCGACCGCGTCATCGAGAACCTTGACGACCGGCACGAGGCAGTTTGTCGTGCAGGATGCGTTGGAGATGACCAGATGTTCCTTGGTCAGCTTGTCGTCGTTGACGCCGAACACGACGGTCAGGTCAGCGCCATCGGCAGGAGCCGAGACGATGACGCGCTTGGCGCCGGCGGTCAGGTGGGCGGCGGCCTTGTCACGCGTGGTGAAAATGCCGGTGCATTCCATCGCGATGTCGACGCCGAGTTCCTTGTGCGGCAGCGTAGCCGGATCCTTGATCGCGGTGACCTTGATCGGCTTGCCGTTGCCGACAACGATCGTGTCGCCTTCGACCTTGACCGATGCCGGGAACTTGCCGTGGATCGAATCGTAGCGCAGCAGATGGGCGTTGGTTTCGACCGGGCCGAGGTCGTTGATGGCAACGACTTCGATGTCGGTGCGACCTGATTCGACGATAGCGCGGAGAACGTTGCGGCCGATACGGCCGAAACCGTTGATGGCAACCTTGACAGTCATATGCATTCACTCCCTAGGGATGGGGCTTGCTGATTGAGGTGGAGAGCGCTTGAGCGCTCCCTTAGAGTTTTGCTTCCACGGCAGCAACCACGGCGTCCGCGGTGATGCCGAAATGCTTGAAGACGTCCTTGGCCGGGCCGGAAGCGCCGAAGCCCTTCATCCCGATAAAGGTGCCTTCCGGTCCGATGAACGCGTCCCAGCCCTCGCGAACCGCAGCTTCAACGGCGATCTTGACCGGCGAGTTGCCCAGAATTTCCTTGCGGTAGGCGTCCGGCTGGTCAAAGAAAAGTTCGGTGCAGGGAACCGAAACCACACGGACGGTGACGCCCTTGGCTTCCAGCGTGGCGCGCGCCGCGACGGCGAGTTCGACTTCGGAGCCCGAGGCAAAGATCGTCACCTTTGCATCGGCATTGCCGGCGAGCGTGTAGGCACCCAGTTCGCAAAGGTTGTTTTCGCTGTATTCGGTGCGGACCGTCGTCAGGTTCTGGCGGGTCAGGGCGAGAGCCGACGGGTGGTTCTGAGACTTGATGGCGATCTGCCAGCATTCGGCCGTTTCCGTGGCGTCCGCCGGTCGGAAGACCCGCAGGTTCGGAACGGCACGCAGGCCTGCGATCTGCTCGACGGGCTGATGGGTCGGGCCATCTTCCCCGACGCCGATCGAGTCATGCGTCAGGACGTGGATGACGCGGATGCCCATCAACGAAGCGAGGCGGATCGGCGGGCGGCAATAATCCGAGAAGATCATGAAGCCACCACCGTAGGGAATGAGGCCGCCATGCAGCGAGATGCCGTTCATGGCGGATGCCATGCCGTGCTCGCGGATACCCCAGTGCATGTATCGGCCGGAGAAGTCGGTCGGGGTGATCGACACCATCTGGCTGGTCTTGGTGTTGTTCGACGGCGTCAGGTCGGCGGAGCCGCCGAGCGTTTCCGGCAGGAGGCCGTTGATGACCTCGAGCGCGTCTTCGGAGGCCTTGCGCGTCGCAATCGTCGGCTTGGTTTCGGCAAGCTTCTTCTTGTAGGCGCTGATGGCAGCATCGAAGCCTTCGGGCAGCTCGCCGGCAAAACGGCGGGTGAATTCGGCCTTGGCCGGAGCCTTGGCCAGGCCGTCTTCCCATGCCTTGGCCAACGCGACCGAGCGGGTCCCGGCAGCGCGCCATGCGTCGAGAACGTCTGCCGGGACGACGAAGGGTTCGTATTCCCAGTCGAGCGCCTTGCGGGTGGCAGCGATTTCTTCGGCGCCGAGCGGGTTGCCGTGGACCTTGTGCGTGCCCTGCTTGTTCGGTGCGCCGAAGCCGATGATCGTCTTGCAGGCGATGAAGGTCGGGCGGTCGGACTTGTGAGCGGCTTCGATTGCAGCCGAGATGGCGGCCTGGTCGTGGCCGTCGACTTCGATCGTGTTCCAGTGAACAGCCTTGAAGCGCATGATCTGGTCGGTCGAGTCGGACAGCGATACCGCGCCGTCGATGGTGATAGAGTTGTTGTCCCAGAAGAGAACGAGCTTGTTCAGCTTCAGGTGGCCGGCGAGCGCGATCGCCTCGTGACTGATGCCTTCCATCAGGCAGCCGTCGCCGCAGATGGCATAGGTGTAGTGATCCTGCAGCTCAGCGCCAAATTCCTCGCGCAGCTTGCGCTCGGCAATCGCCATGCCGACGGAATTGGCAATGCCCTGGCCGAGCGGACCGGTGGTCGTTTCAATGCCGGTGGCGTGGCCGTATTCCGGGTGGCCGGCTGTCTTCGAGCCAAGCTGGCGGAACTGCTTCAGGTCTTCGACCGTCATATCAGGGTAGCCGGTTAGATACAGCAGCGAATAGAGCAGCATCGAGCCATGGCCTGCCGAGAGCACGAAGCGGTCGCGGTTCGGCCAATGTGGCTTCTTGGGATCGAAGCGAAGATATTTTGTGAACAGGACCGTCGCCACATCGGCCATGCCCATTGGCATGCCAGGGTGGCCGGAATTCGCCTTTTCGACGGCATCCATGGCGAGGAAACGGATCGCATTTGCCATCCGGTCGTGTTGTTCAGGAGAGGTCATGGCTGTTCCGCGGGTTCCGAGTGTCGGGGAATGGCCTCAGCCTGTGGAGACCATCAATGAGAGCGGGTGACACATAGCAGTTGGAACGGCCAAGTCAATAAATTGCGGGGCGTTTGCGGGGTGGGTGCGACGATTTTAGACATTTGACCACTCATTTTTACAAAAGTTGAAACTGGCATGGTGACCCCGGCGGTTTCCGTCATCCACAGGATAGGTCGGTTGTGGCCAGGGTGTCTTTATTGACGCGCCATTGGCGAGGTGCGTATCCTTTTTCACATATTGAATCGGTTTCTGCAGCCGATTCGCGGGTCTTGCGCGGGGAACCGGAGAGACATGACACCCACAGTCAAAACCATGGAAACGGCACTCAGCGAGCTGCGGCAGGCGATTTCGGGTCTCGAAAACGCTGTCGACATGCGCATTGAGCGACAGCGAGACCACGGCGAGATCGAAGGTGAAGTGCGCCGGGTGCATGCCGACCGATCGAAGCTTGCCCAGGAGCTCGATCAGGCGGAGTTCCGTGCGAACCGTCTGGAAGAGGTCAACCGCGAAGTGTCGCGGCGACTGGTGACGGCGATGGAGACGATCCGAGCGGTTCTCGACCGCTAGTGAAGGGCAGGTTAAATGGCGCAGGTAACGGTAACGATCGACGGAAAGGCCTATCGTATGGCCTGCGAGGAGGGGCAGGAGGATCACCTCACCGACCTTGCCACCCGCTTTGATCGGTATGTCGGTCATCTCAAGGATCAATTTGGCGAAATCGGCGATCTCAGGATCACGGTCATGGCCGGAATCATGATCATGGACGAGATTTCGGAACTGAGCCGTCGCGTTTCCGGCCTCGAATCGGAGCTCGAAACATTGCGCGGCAATCGCGACACGGTACTTGCCGCAACGGCGCGCACGGAGGAGAGCCTCGCGGCGGCGATCATCGAAGTGAGCGGCCAGATCCGTGGCATAACGGACAAGCTGAACGGCCGATCCCCCGCCGAACTCAATTAAGTCGGGAGGGTGGTCAAGACCCTCTGGCGCGCAGGCGCGATCGGCCTTATATAACTCATGCGATCTGCGCCTCTCGACAGGAACCACAATCCCTGGGGCCATACTCGATCCAAAGGGAGCTGTCCCTGACCAGGCTCGTGGGCCTGGACATATGGCGCCCACCTACGTTTGTAGGCACCCAGGATCGTAAACATCCACCGGTTGCCGCGGATCGCACTTCCTCTCCTTGCCCAGTATTTGAACGCATCCGCGTGGGCCTCCGTCATTAGTGCTGGACGTATGCGTCTGACGCAATATGTGCACAGGCCACTCATTTTCCCGGAAGTTTGTGAGATGCCGACGGAAAACGGCACGACCGGTCAATTAAAACGGTTAAATATCTCTTAAATTCCCGATCGCCTGCGCCCGCCTTGCGCGGCGGAGCGTTTCTCTGGAGTAGAGGTAGCCGGTGTTAGGCGTGATTCACAATCGAGGTGATCGATTTGTGGGTTAATAATTGAGCAAGCAAGCGCTAGTTATGCGCTGGATGCAATGGTGAGTTGATGCTTTAGCGCTGTTCGTTTGATTGGTCCGGCCTTATATTCCGGTCATCAGATAGACAACGGCGCCAAGGACTGGCAGCCGCAACCTGACAAGCCCTAGGAAAGGGGATCATCATGAACGTAGCACGCTCCTTCAATAACTGGCGCAAGTACCGTCAGACGATCACTGAACTCGGCCGCATGTCCAACCGCGATCTGCACGACCTCGGCATCGACCGCTCGGACATCCATCGCGTTGCACGCGACGCGGTCGGCCGCTAAGAATTCGTATCGCCGCTCGTTTTGAGTAGGCCATCGTCCAAAACGCCCGTTGCCTTGCAGCGGGCGTTTCTGTTTGTGCTTCCAGGGTTGGCCGTGGGCTTGGCACGCGGGTCGTCGGCGGGCTGTGACCGACGGCTATCGCGCTCGCCGCCAATTCGCTTGTCGCAGGTGGCATTTCGGCTTGCGCTCTACGCCCGATGGCCAACGTCACGCAGACTTCTCTTGCTTGCTGCAGGGCGAGTGCTAGTTTCCGCAATCATATCGATTAGATTTCAGGAGATTTGAGATGCAGCTTGGCATGGTGGGTTTGGGCCGGATGGGCAATTATATGGTCCAGCGCTTGATGCGTGATGGCCATGAGTGCATCGTCTACGATGCGAAAACGGAAAACGTTGCCGATCTGGTCGGCAAGGGGGCTGTCGGCAGTGCGTCTCTCGAAGAGTTCGTCTCGAAGCTTTCGCGCCCCCGGGCCGTCTGGTTGATGCTGCCCGCCGCCATCACGGACAAGGTCATCGCACAGCTGCTGCCACTGCTTCACGACGACGATATCATCATCGATGGCGGCAACTCTTACTACCACGACGATATTCGCCGTGGCGCCGAGCTGATCACCAAGGGCATCCACTATGTCGACGTCGGCACCAGCGGTGGTGTCTTCGGCCTCGAGCGCGGCTACTGCCTGATGATCGGTGGTGAAAAGGGCATCGTACAGTCGCTTTCCCCGATCTTCGCGTCGCTCGCGCCTGGCCAGGGTTCCGTTTCACCCTCCGAAAATCGAACTGTCGTCCCGGGCAGCACAGCCGAGCAGGGATATCTTCATTGCGGCCCGCACGGAGCGGGCCACTTCGTCAAGATGGTGCACAATGGCATCGAATACGGTTTGATGGCGGCCTATGCCGAAGGGCTCAACATCCTGAAGCGTGCCAATATCGGTTCGGATACGCATGAGGTGGATGCCGAGACGGCGCCGCTCGCCCACCCCGAATACTACCGGTATGACCTCAATCTGCAGGACGTCGCCGAGGTGTGGCGCCGTGGCAGCGTCATTACCTCGTGGCTGCTCGACCTGACGTCCGATGCCCTGCATGCAGACCCGGCGCTTGGGAAATATGCCGGCCGTGTTTCCGACTCCGGCGAAGGACGCTGGACGATCATGGCGGCGATCGATGAAAGTGTACCGACACCGGTCTTGAGTGCCGCGCTTTACGGCCGTTTTTCCTCGCGCGACAACGACGAGTTCGCGAACAAGGTGCTGTCCGCCATGCGGGCCGGCTTCGGCGGCCATGTCGAGAAAGCCAAAGAATAACCTGTTCTCCATAAACGGATTTTCCGGCCCGTGCGGCGCAACCGCGCGGGCTTTTCTTTCGCGCGCCGCGATATAAGGTGAGCCACGGATATCGGAGGCTCGGTGAATGGATCTGGGAATTGGCGCGCGCGGGTTGCTGCGACTGGTGATGCTGACGATCGTCATTTTAGCCGCGGCGAGCGCCGGAGCGCAGACACCAGTTGCGGTGGCGCCTCAGCCGACTGGGGCGCCACCGGCGGAGGTGCGACAGATGATGCAGCTCATGGAGACGCCACAGGTCAAGCAGTGGATGGCGACGCAAATGCAAGCCGCGCCGCCCGCCGATGCGATGTCCGACGACCAGATGTCGGTACTGTCCGAGTTGCTTGGGCATGCCCGCAAGCATTTCGACATGGTGTCCGCTGCCGCGATGGAGTTGCCCGCCGAGGTGGAAACGGCCTCGGTGATCGTCGAGAGGGAGGTCAAGCCGAGCGGCTGGGTGCTGATCACGATCGAAGTCGTGGCGCTGTTCGTGGCCGGTCCGCTGGCGGAGATCCTGTTCAGATTGATGGTCCCCAAGCCCCGCATCCGGCGAGCGGACGGCGAGGTTGTCACGGTCGCACACCATGCTGCTGCAAACCTCGTCTACCGGATCGTGCCGGCGCTGGTCTTCGGTGTTGCGACACTCGTGCCGCTGGTTGTCTTCAAATGGCCGCCAATCACCCAATCAATGGCAATAGCGATCGCCATTGCGCTGCTCGTGGCACGGCTCACCATCTCGTTCGGCCGATTGCTGGTGGTGCTGGTCACCCTTCCGAACGCAGATGGTGAACGGGAGGTATCGCGGGCCACGGCGCTGTTCTGGTTCCGTCGCTGCGCCATTTTCGCGATCTATTTCGCGTTCGGCTGGGTGATCATCCAGCTCATGCTGCCGCTCGGTTTTTCCAGCGGATCGCGCTATCTGCTGGCCTATACGCTTGGCATCGGGCTGTTCGCGATTGCCACGGAGACGGTCTGGTCGCGTCCCACCGAAGGCGGGCACAGAAGCGGCACGGTGTCATGGCTGTTGACCATCTATTTCGTCGTCCTTTGGCTGCTGTGGGTGGCGGGGTTGAACCTTACGCTGTGGATCGGCATCTACCTGTTGCTTCTGCCGCGCGCGTTGCGTGTTGCGACGCTTTCGGTGCGTGCTCTCCATCAGGCGGAGGCAGGTTTCCTGGCAAGGCGCCGGATCGCGGCGGTGCTACTTGATCGCGGCGTGCGCGCGGTCATCATCGCCGCAGCGGCTGTCTGGCTTGGGCGCATACTCGGCTTTGCAGCGGACCGAATGGCCGCGGGCGAGACGATGGTCGACCGCATCACGCGCGGCTCGATCGGCGGCATCGTTATCCTGCTTGCTGCCGATCTCCTCTGGCATCTGCTGCGTGCCTACATCAATGGCAGGCTTGAAGACTCACCGCTGGATGGCGCCAGCAGCGACGAGGATAGGGCAGGACGTGCGCGCCTCCAGACGCTCTTGCCGATCTTTCGCAATATCCTCGCCGTGGTCATCGCTGTTATCGCGGTTCTGATGGTACTTTCCGGGCTTGGCGTGGAAATTGCGCCGTTGATCGCCGGCGCCGGTGTCGTGGGCGTTGCCGTCGGCTTCGGCGCGCAGACAATCGTCAAGGATGTGATCAGCGGCATGTTCTATCTATGGGACGACGCTTTCCGGGTCGGCGAATATATCGAGAGCGGAAGCCACAAAGGCGTGGTGGAAGCCTTCAGCTTGCGGTCGGTGCGGTTGCGGCATCATCGCGGACCACTCACGACGGTGCCGTTTGGCGAACTTGGCGCGGTCAAGAACCTCCAACGCGACTGGACGATCGACAAGATATCGCTGAACGTCACCTATGATACGGATCTGGTAAAGGCGAAAAAAGTCATCAAGCAGATCGGCCAGCAGTTACTGGATACCCCCGAATATGCCCCGCATATCATCGAGACCCTTAAAATGAAGGGCGTGGAGCAATTCGGCGAGTTTGCGATCGAGATACGACTGTCGATGACGACCAAGCCCGGCGAGCAATTCGTCATCCGCCGCAACGCGCTCGCCATGATCAGAAACGCTTTCAAGGAGAACGGCATCGAGTTCGCGGTGCCTACGGTGCAGGTCTCGAGCGAGGGGCGCGATGCGGAAGCGCGTGCGGCTGCCGCCCGGTTTGCGATGCAGCAGAAACCGGAGCCCGGTACGGCCGCGTAAGCCACGTTTTGATTTGATCGGCCGCTCTTGCACCTACATTGTGCTGGCGGCCGCGATCAGAAGGCCGCCGATGACAGCAAGGTTCAGTTGCCATCCGTTGACCGCGTGATCGCGTGCGATGCCTTCCATGTTCCAGAAGTCGAGCAGCATGATCGACGCCACTGCCGTGAATGCCGCCAGGCCAAGCGCCGCGGGTGCAACGAACAGGCCACCGATCAGAAGCGTGCCCGCAATCAGCTGAAATGTCGTCCCGGCGAACAGCACCCATTTCGCCAACGGAATTCCGCGTGCCTCGATCGCGTTGGTCAATGGAACGACCAGGAAGAAGTGGTGTATGCCTCCCACGACGAAAAGACCGCCGAGCAGAAGGCGGCCGAGGATAAGTGCGATGATCGCTGCCGTTTCATGCATGTGCGTCCTCCCGTTCCGGATCAGACGGGAAGGTCTTTCATACGTTACGAAAATGCAATGCGCTGATCTGCCGTCTGCGCCAAAATTGCCCCAATTGAAGATGAAGAGGCACGTCGGCATGGCATGGCATAGAGTGGGCGTTCATCGAGATTGCGCGCTGGCTATGTTACGGTTTTGGAAATGATTCCCGCCAAACTCGAATATTGCGACGGTGGAAGATGTCGGGGCACGGCAATTTGGAAGAGATTGAAGACGCGGACGAATTCTCGCTTCGTGAATGGTTCAGACGCTACCGCGCTGTTCTGACGGCTGTTGCGACGTTTGCGCTGTTTTGCCTGGTCGGCTTCGCGATCGTGCAACTGACGAACGAAGTGCGTTACGACGACGTGGTCCAGGCACTCGCTGCAACGAAGGTCAGCTCGATCCTGCTGGCCCTGTTGTTCACCGGCCTCAGCTTCATGGCCCTGATTTGCTACGACATAAACGCAATCGACTATGTGGGCAGGAAGCTGCCCCTGCCGCAGGTGGCGCTGACGGCTTTCAGCGCCTATGCCGTCGGCAACACGGCCGGCTTCGGGGCGCTGAGCGGCGGCGCGATCCGCTACCGCGCCTATTCCCGTCTTGGCCTGAAGCCCGAGGAGATCGGCCGGGTCATCGCGTTCGTCACATTGTCCTTCGGGCTCGGGCTGGCCGGGGTCGCGGCGATTGCTCTGCTGGTCATCGCGGATCAGATAGCTCCGCTGATAAATGTAAGCAGCTTCCTGCTGCGGTTGGTAGCCGGCGCCATCATCGCCGCGCTCGGTGTGGTCCTGATTATTGGCCGCGGTGACCGTGCGCTGAAGATCGGCCCGATTGCAATCCGCCTCCCGGATTCACGCACCTGGTCGCGGCAGTTTCTCGTCACCGCCTTTGATATCGCCGCTTCGGCGACCGTCCTTTACGTCCTGCTGCCGCAGACCGCGATCGGCTGGCCGGTGTTCCTGGCGGTCTATGCGATTGCCGTCGGTCTCGGCGTTCTCAGCCACGTCCCGGCTGGCCTTGGTGTGTTCGAAACCGTCATCATCGCCGCGCTCGGCAGCGCGGTGAATATCGATGCGGTTCTCGGTTCGCTGGTGCTGTACCGGCTCATCTACCATGTGCTGCCGCTGCTGCTCGCCGTGCTTGCCGTTTCGGCCACGGAGCTTCGCCGCTTTGCCGGTCATCCGGTTGCCTCCGGAATTCGCCGGATCGGCATCCGCCTCATGCCACAGCTGCTGTCCACGCTGTCGCTGCTTCTCGGTGTCATGCTTGTCTTTTCGAGCGTCACGCCGACACCGGACGAAAACCTGGAGTTTCTCGCGAATTACGTGCCGCTACCGATCGTGGAAGGCGCGCATTTCCTGTCGAGCCTGCTCGGTCTGGCGCTGATCGTCGCCGCGCGTGGACTGGGGCAGAAGCTCGACGGTGCCTGGTGGGTCTCGATCCTTTCAGCCGCGACGGCACTGGCGCTTTCATTGCTGAAGGCGATCGCGCTGGTCGAAGCCTGTTTCCTCGGCTTCCTGATCTTTGGCCTTTTCGTCAGCCGCCGCCTTTTCCGCCGGCGAGCGTCCCTCCTCAACCAGACGCTGACTGCCTCCTGGCTGACCGCGATCGCCGTCATCTGCGTTGGCACGATCGTCATCCTGCTGTTCGTCTATCGCGACGTCGAATACAGCAGCAAGCTGTGGTGGCAGTTCGAATTTGCCGGGGAAGCGCCGCGCGGGCTGCGAGCCGCGCTCGGGATCACGATCCTGTCGTCGGCGATCGCCATCTTCAGTCTGCTGCGTCCAGCGACCTCCAAGCCCGAACCGGCATCGGACGATTCGCTTAAACGCGCCGTTGCAATCGTCGAAAAGCAGCGCTTCGCCGATGCCAACCTCGTGCGCATGGGCGACAAGAGCATAATGTTTTCCGAAAAGGGCGACGCCTTCATCATGTATGGACGGCAGGGTCGCTCGTGGATTGCGCTGTTCGATCCCATTGGCGAGCGCAGCGCAGTCCCGGAACTGGTATGGCGTTTTGTGGAGTCGGCGCGCGCTGCCGGTTGCCGTGCGGTATTCTACCAGATTTCGCCGACGCTGCTTTCCCCTTGCGCTGATGCGGGGCTGCGGGCCTTCAAGCTCGGCGAACTCGCCATTGCCGATCTCGGGGGTTTCGAGATGAAGGGCGGCAAGTGGGCGAACCTGCGTCAGACGGCCAGTCGCGCCCAGCGCGACGGCCTGCATTTCGAAGTCATCTTGCCTGAAAGCGTGCCTCTGATCATGGAGGAGATCGCCGCGGTTTCAAATGCCTGGCTGGCGGATCATAATGCCAAGGAGAAAGGTTTCTCGCTCGGTTCCTTCGATCCGGACTACATTGTCGCCCAGCCGGTCGGCATACTGAGGCTGGAAGGCAGGATCGTTGCCTTTGCCAATATCTTGATCACCGACGCGAAGGACGAGGGAACCATCGATCTCATGCGCTTTTCGCCGGATGCGCCGAAGGGATCGATGGACTTTCTGTTCGTGCAGATCATGGAATACCTACGCAGCGAAGGCTTCGCGCACTTCAACCTCGGCATGGCGCCCTTGTCAGGCATGTCGAAACGCGAGGCGGCGCCGGTATGGGACCGCATCGGCAGCACCGTGTTCGAGCACGGTGAGCGATTTTATAACTTCAAAGGCCTCCGGGCCTTCAAATCCAAGTTTCATCCGCAATGGCATCCGCGATATCTTGCGGTGTCTGGAGGAGGCAATCCAATGATCGCGTTAATGGACGCGACCTTCCTGATCGGGGGCGGATTGAAAGGGGTCGTGAGAAAATGATGAAGAGATACCTTCTAGCCGCAACCTGCGCACTACTGCTGGCAGTGCCTGCGGCCCTGGCGGCCGATGAAACGAAACAGAGCTTCGAGACCGGGCTCATTCCATCGCCGCGCGTCTTTCTGCCCGACGGCGACGTGAAGGGGGCTGTGGTCCTGATTTCCGATGGCGCCGGCTGGGGCGACAATGAGAAGGCAGAGGCCGATCGACTGGTGGAGCAGGGCGCCGTCGTTATCGGGATCGATTTCCAGACCTATATGAACGCCCTGAGAAATTACGATGTCAGCCAGAATGACGGCTGCATCTACATGGTGTCCGACATCGAGTCGCTGAGTCAGCAGGTTCAGCGTGCCGCGGGAAACAGCGCCTATCATCTGCCGATCATTGCCGGTGTCGGCGAAGGCGGCGCACTGGCGCTGGCGATCGCGGCGCAAACACCGGATGCGACCATTGGCCAGACGTTGGCGGTCGACTCCGCCGCGGGAATTCCGCTCGTCAAGGAACTTTGCACGCCCGCCAAGAAGCAGACGGTCGGCGACCGCATGATCTATGGCCTCAGCGACACATCGCTGCCCGATCCGATCATCGCGATATTCACCGCATCGGCGAACAAGGATGGCCGCGCGCATGTCGAGGAGCTGAAGACCAAACATGCCGATATCGATATCCGTGACTCCCAGGATGATGCGCAGACGGCGCTCGGCGACACGCTGGAGCAACTGATCGACGCTTCCGGCAGTGCGGACAACCCGCTCGGGCTGCCGCTGACGGTTCTCGATGCGAAGCCTGCTTTCGATACGATGGCGATCGTCTATTCCGGTGACGGCGGCTGGCGCGATATCGACAAGGAGGTGGGCGCCTCGTTGCAGAAGCAGGGGATTCCGGTCGTCGGCGTCGATTCCCTTCACTACTTCTGGTCGGAGCGCACACCACAGCAGACGGCAGACGATCTCGGAAAGATCATCGAGTTCTATCGCAAGCAGTGGAAGGTGAAGCATGTGCTGCTCGTCGGATATTCCTTCGGCGCCGACGTCGTTCCAGCTGCATTCACGCGCCTGAAGCCAGCGGCAAAGAGTGCGGTCGTGCAGATATCGCTTCTGTCGCTCTCGCATCAGGTCGACTATCAGATTTCGGTCCTCGGCTGGCTTGGCCAGAAGACCGAAGGCGCAGGCGGGAACCCCATTGAGGACCTGAAGAGTGTCGATCCGAAGATGGTGCAGTGCATTTACGGGAAGGATGACGACGATGACGTGGCCTGCCCGGATCTGAAGGGAAGCGGTGTCGACGTCACCGTGCTGGCAGGAGACCACCACTTCGATGAAGACTACGCGTTGCTGAGCAAGACGATCATCGATGGTCTGAAGGCCCGGCTTCAGAACTAGCGCATCAACGTTTCTTCGTTCCAGCCGAAGGCGGCGATATCGCCGTTTCGGAAGCGCGCATCGTCGGCGACGATGAATTCGTCGAGTTGTGGTGGCGCGACGCTCGTGCCGGCCATCATCGCGTGCACCTGCCCACGATGATGCGTCTGGTGCTGAAACAGATGGCCGAGCACATCATCCATCCTCTCACGTTGGATGCGGCCTTGGCGGTGCAGGTCAATCACCGAGGCCAGCTTTTCCGGAGTCAGCAATTCGCACAGGGCCAGCAGCCGGCGATCGACCTTAGCTTGTTCTGTTGCAAGCACTGCGAGGTCACCGAAAGGCTCCTCGATTTCCCATGCCCTGGGGCCAAGCGTCCCACCTTCCAGCCCATCGACATAGAACCAGTCGACGGTCAGGATGTGATTGAGCGTCGCCTTGATCGACGGAAAGAAACTGATCCGCACGGCCTCGAATTCGCCGGGCTTCAGCTTTGCACACGCGTCATGCAGCCGATGGTTCGCAAGGGCGTTGTTGTAGGCAAGCTTGCGGAAGGATCGGCAGGGATCGAAGGCGGGCATCGGCTTGTCCTTTCTTGCACTCCGCGGATAGCTGCGCCTAATCGTCTTCCTGGAAGAGCCGGAACTGCGCCGCTTCCAGATCCTTGGGCGGCTGCATGCCGAGATGCTTCCAGGCGGTGGCTGTGAGCACGCGGCCGCGCGGCGTACGCTGGATAAAACCCTGCTGGATCATGTAGGGCTCGATGATGTCCTCGATCGCGTCGCGCGGCTCTGAAAGACCTGCCGCGATGGTCTCGATGCCGACCGGGCCGCCGCCGAAATTGACAGCGATCATGTTGAGGTAGCGCTTGTCGAGTTGATCGAGCCCCATATTGTCGACCAGCAGGCGGGTCAGCGCCTCGTCGGCAATTTCCCGTGTGACGGCCTCGGCCCTTGCGACTTCGGCAAAGTCGCGCACGCGGCGCAGCAAGCGGCCGGCAATACGCGGCGTGCCGCGGGCGCGCCGGGCAATCTC
The DNA here is from genome assembly GCF_001426265.1 of Rhizobium sp. Root1220. GTDB lineage: Bacteria > Pseudomonadota > Alphaproteobacteria > Rhizobiales > Rhizobiaceae > Rhizobium. The sequence goes on along the minus strand of NZ_LMDG01000034.1, from coordinate 72,159 downwards.
GCGGGCACCCTCGTCGGTTATCGGCAGGCTCATCAGGCGCGCGCCGCGCCGCACGATCAACTCCAGTTCGTCGACCGTATAGAAGCTCAGCCGCACCGGAATGCCGAAGCGATCGCGCAGCGGTGTCGTCAGCAGGCCAAGGCGGGTCGTGGCGGCAACCAGCGTGAACTTCGACAGGTCGATCTTCACCGAGCGGGCGGCAGGGCCTTCGCCGATGATGAGGTCGAGCTGAAAATCCTCCATTGCCGGATAGAGGATTTCCTCGACGGCCGGACTGAGCCGATGAATTTCGTCGATGAAAAGCACGTCGCGCTCTTCGAGGTTGGTGAGAAGTGCCGCCAGATCGCCGGCCTTGGCAATGACTGGGCCTGATGTGGAGCGGAAGTTGACGCCGAGTTCCTTGGCCATGATCTGCGCCAGCGTTGTCTTGCCGAGGCCGGGCGGCCCGACGAACAGGACGTGGTCCAGAGCCTCGCCGCGGTTCTTCGCGGCCTCGATGAAGATCTTGAGATTGGCGCGCGCTTCTGCCTGTCCGGTAAATTCGTCCAGTGACTGCGGGCGCAACGTCACATCCAGGTCTTCGCCTCGCTTTTCCGAGGATATCAGGCGCGCGGCTTCACTCATGCTGGCGATTTCCAATCTTCAACTACGTCCGACCAATACACCAAGCCGGTGCCTTTGACATCCTGAGATGCTGCTGGCATCACCGCGCAAGCTCCTTCAGCCCCAGGCGGATAAGCTTGGCGCTGTCTGCGCCTTCACCTGCAGTCTTCATTGCCGCGGCCACGGCGTTGGCGGCCTGGTCGCGGGAATAACCAAGATTTGTCAGGGCCGAGACGGCGTCGGCTACCGGCGCGGGGGCGACCCCTTCGCCGAGTTCCTGTTTCAGACCTATGGTGCCGGAAGCTTCGCCGGCGAAGGCAGGGGCCTTGTTCTTGAGCTCGGTCACTATGCGTACGGCAACCTTGGGGCCTACGCCCTGGGCACGGGAGACGGCAGTGCGATCCTGGAGGGCGATGGCATTGGCAAGCTCGCTTGGGGTCAGCGTCGACAGCACGGCGAGCGCCACCTTGGCGCCGACGCCCTGGACGCTCTGCAGCAGGTTGAACCATTCGCGCTCAAGCGCCGTCATGAAGCCGAAGAGCTTGAGCTGATCTTCCCGGACATAGGTTTCGATAAAGAGAATGCAGGCCTCGCCCACCGAGCCAAGGCGCGACAGTGTGCGCGCCGAGCAGAAGGCGACGTAGCAGACGCCGTGCACGTCGACGAGCACGTAGTCGTCGCCAATTTCGTCGATGGTGCCTTTGAGCTTGCCGATCATGAATGGGGTCCGTCAGGGGTGGGTTTCAAGGTTATGGCGCATCACGAGCCGGCCAACACTGCCTGCCGCATGCGGTTGCTGCCTCGGTTGTGTGCATGGCAGATGGCAATCGCCAGGGCATCGGCAGCGTCATTGCCCTTGAACTCGGCTTTCGGCATCAGGATCTTCAGCATCATATGGATCTGCTGCTTTTCGCCGTGGCCGACGCCGATTACGGCTTTCTTCACCGCATTCGGTGCGTATTCGGCGACCTGCAGACCGGCGCGGGCCGGTACCAGCATGGCGATGCCGCGCGCCTGGCCAAGCTTCAGGGTGGCGACGGCGTCCTTGTTGACGAAAGTCTGTTCGACGGCGGCCTCGTCCGGCTGGTGTGCATGCACCACTTCCGCGAGGCCATCATGCAGCTGGCAGAGGCGGGAAGCGAGATCCATGTCCCCATCCGAGGTCACTGTGCCGGAGGCGACGAAGCGTAGCGAGTTGCCCAGTGTGTCGATGATGCCCCAGCCGGTGCGGCGCAGGCCTGGGTCGATGCCAATGATGCGAATCGTATTTTGCATGCTTCACTCTATTGCCGTCGCGAAATAACTGCCATCGATATGTGAACAAAACAAAAACATGTCTTGTTTTTCAGGGCGGCCGTTTACGCCAATTTAAACTCCGTGCGTGAGTTTTGATCCATAAAATGTGAGAGGAGCCCGCTTTTCCTGAAGTTAAGGCTCCCCGTGTTCTGTTTTCAGGCCAGCCGACAGGGCGTTCGCGCGTCCCGCCGGCATGTGCCGTTCCGGAAGGGGTTCGTTGTTCATGGCTCAGAGATTCCAGTCCCTGTCCTTCAAAGTAATTGCCACATTCATTCTGCTTACTGCACTTTCTATTACCGTCATCAATGTTCTCGCCTATTTCGCCAGCAGCCGGATCTCCGGCGAGCAAGCGCTGAAGGCAAAGGAAAGCGTTCTTATTTTCCGCGGCGATATGCTGCAGGACCAGTTGAGACAGCTGGAAAACCAGGCAAATTCCATCGCCCGCATCGAGGCGCTGCAGATGTCAATCACCAGCCTGAAGAGCGGCTGGAAGACGATCGAGAAGACATCGGGCAATGCCAGCGCCGAATTGAAGAAGGTGTTCATCACCAACAACCCCAACGCGGCGGACCAGAGAGAGAAGCTGCTGAAGCCGGAGGCGCCGAGCGGTTTCTACTATTCAAACCATGAGACGACGCAGGGTGAGGTCGCTCGCGACCTCGAAAACACGGCCTTCAGCGATCTGCTGATCGCCGATCTCGACGGCAATGTTCTCTACTCCTACAAAAAGAACGCGGAATTCGCCGAGAACCTCAAGAGCGACGCGTGGAAGTCCGCGGGCGCCGGTATTGCCTTTGCCAAGGCTATCGAGAACACCACAAAGGCGACGGACGACTTCGCCCCGACGGGTTTCTCCGGCCTGCGTGTCGACGCGGCAAGCGGCAAGTCGGCGATTTTCTACGCCGTGCCGATCGTCAAGCTTGGTGCGCCAAAGGGTATTATTCTCTTCAAGGTACGAGACGACATCATCACCAGTATCCTTGCCAAGGGGATAGTGTCGGGCAGCACCGCACAGGCGGCAATCGTCTCCGACGATGGCTCGGCTGTTGCCGTCGACGAGAGTGGCCGGCTGGTTACGCTCGATACGGCTCCGTTCACGTTCATGAAGGATGCACTCGCCAATAACGCGATGACAGTCGATGATTTCTCGCGCGCCGACGGCGCGGCGCGTGCGTATGTTCGCGGCATTGAGTACCATGGTGCGCGTTTCCTCGTGGTGGAGAGCGTCCTGATCAGCGAACTCAATGCGGGATCGATCGAAATCGCGACCCTCCTGACCATGATCGCGCTCGGGGTTCTCGTCGTCATGGCGATTGCAACGGGCATCATCACGAAGATGCTCTTCTCGCCGCTCGCGCGGCTTGCAGGTGTCACGCGCGATGTCGCGGACGGCAAGCTGGATATCGACATCGGCAGCCAGAATCGCGGAGACGAGATCGGCACCATGGCGAAAGCCCTTGCGCGCTTCAGGCAGTCGCTGGTCGAGGGCCGCGAACTCGAAGCGGCGAGTGCCGAGACACGGGCTCGGGCAGAGCGAGACCGCCAGCAGCACACGGCCGAGCGCGAAGCGGAAGCGAGAACGTTGCAAGAGGTCGTGGAGGCCATCGACGAAGGGTTGCGGCACCTGGCAAACGGTGACCTCGCCTATCAGATCGAGACGCGCTTTCCGAGCGAGCTGGAAAGCTTGCGCATCAATTTCAATAACGCGCTGGCGACACTCAGTGACACCATGACGGCGATCGGAGGCAACTCCATGGCGGTCCGGTCCGGCTCGGAGGAGATGCGCACCGGCGCCGACGAACTGGCGGGTCGCACCGAGCGGCAGGCTGCTTCGATCACAGAGACCGCAAACGCGATCGATGCAATCACGCAGTCCGTCCGCGTTCAGATCGAGCGCGCCGAGCAGGCCGATCGCATCGCCCGCGACGCCAAGCGCGAGACGACCGGCTCCGGCCAGATCATGCGCGAAACGATAGCCGCTATGGAGGCCATCCAGGCGTCCTCGCGGCAGATCAACTCGATCATCACGGTCATCGATTCCATCGCCTTCCAGACCAATCTGCTGGCGCTGAATGCGGGGGTCGAGGCAGCCCGCGCCGGCGAGTCCGGCAAGGGTTTCGCTGTCGTCGCCATGGAAGTGCGCGAACTGGCACAGCGGTCATCGAGTGCCGCCAAGGAAATCTCCGGTCTTCTGCAGAAATCTACGCACGAGGTGGAAACCGGTGTTTCGCTGGTCGAGCGGGCAGGCGTGGCGTTGACAGGGATCGGCAGCCACGTCGAGGCGATCAACGGCCAGATCAGCGAGATCATGGAGTCGACCCGCGAAGAAGCCGATACGCTCCGCCAGATCAATGCGGCGGTGTCTGAACTCGATACGATGACACAGCAGAATGCCGCGATGGTCGAGGAAACCACCGCAGCAATCCACCGGCTCGCGACCGAAGCCGTGGAAATGGATCGGCAGCTTGCGAACTTCACGCTGACACAGGGGCAGCACCAGCACAGTGCAGAAGTGCACGTGCTAAGGCGCAGGGTATAAGTCGGGGCTGCCGGCGGACAAATGCGAAGGGCCGGGCGACTGGCCCTTTTGTTTGCATTCCGTTTGGATTGACCCAGCCGGATACCTACATAGACGTGTCATTCCAATCACCGACAGGCCCTCCCATGGTTCCCTTCTCGATCCTCGATCTTTCCCCTGTCCCAGAAGGCGGCACGATTCGCCAGGCTCTCGAAGATTCGGCGCGTATGGCACAGAAAGCCGAGGAGTTCGGCTATACGCGCTTCTGGCTCGCCGAACACCACGGGATGCCGGGCATTGCCAGTGCAGCGACGGCGATTGTCATCGCTCATGTGGGCGCTGCGACCAAACGGATCCGCATTGGTTCGGGTGGCATCATGTTGCCCAACCATTCGCCATTGGTCATTGCCGAACAGTTCGGCACGCTGAACGCGCTGTTTCCGGGTCGTGTCGATCTTGGCCTCGGGCGTGCGCCCGGCACCGACATGCGCACCGCCCAGGCGCTCAGGCGCAATCTCGATGCTGGTGCACAGAGTTTTCCGAACGACGTCGTCGAGTTGCAGCAGCTGCTCGGTACGCCAGTGGAAAACCAGGCAATTCTCGCCGTGCCCGGCATGAACTCCAACGTGCCGATCTGGCTGCTCGGCTCCAGCCTTTACAGCGCCCAGCTGGCGGCGATGCTGGGCCTTCCCTATGCCTTTGCCTCGCATTTCGCGCCGGATTCGCTGTTCGATGCGCTCGATATCTATCGCGACCGTTTTCAGCCGTCGGCGGTGCTCGACAAGCCATACGCGGTGGTCGGCGTCATGGGGGCAGTCGCCGATACGGACGAAGAAGCCCAGTATCACTTCACCTCGGCGCAGCAGCAGTTCGTCAATCTTCGCCGCAATGTGCGTGGACAGTTTCCGCGGCCGGTCCGTGACATGGAGAGCTTTTGGTCGCCGATGGAAAAACTGACGGTCGAGCATACGCTGCGCTATGCCGTCGTCGGTTCGCCGGCAACGGCGGAAGCAAAGCTCGCCGAATTCCTGCGTGACACCAAGGCCGACGAAGTAATCATCTCCATGCCTGTCCATGACATCGGGGCGCGGCTTAAATCGGTCGAGCTCTTTGCCGGCCTCGGCAATTTCATGCGCGTGGCGGCTTAGGGCGTCGGCGGTCGGCTGACGCAAGCCAGCACTGCCCGCATGCGACCGTCTGGCGCACAGCTGTTTGGACGAATTGACTTCAGACGACAGAGGCATAGCTTTCCCTGAGAGTGCATGTCGTTCGCTCGTGGGAGCGAACCGGACAGCAGGCGGCAGTTTCGATAGCCGCTTGCCTGGCAACCTTGGGAGGAGGATTGCTATGCGTTGCGGTGACCTTGCGTTCGTTGTGCTGCTTCTCTGTCCGCCGCTATCCGCTGCGCTTGCCCAGGAGGGCGATCCGGCAGCCGGGGCGGTCGTGTTCAAGAAATGTGCAATCTGTCACAACGCCGAGACCGATCAGAACAAGATCGGTCCCGCGCTGAACGGCGTTTTCGGGCGTACCGCAGGAACACATCCGAATTTTGCCTACTCGGCGGCGATGCGGACTGCCGGTGCCGATGGCCTCGTCTGGGACGAGACGACGTTGCGTGACTATCTGCACGACCCGAAGTTGAAAGTGAAGGGTACCAAGATGGCCTTCGTCGGGCTCAAGGACGATGCCGACATCACCAATCTCACCGCCTATCTGAAGCAGTTCTCGAAATAGTGGCACTTTGCTAGCCTCAATTGCGGCCAGGGTGTATTTATGAGATATTACTAAAGTAAACGCGCAACGGTTGCGGATTGTGGCTGCGGCCGCCTGTGCGGCTCGGGAGGAGCCCATGGTTGTCGTGCTGGTTCTGGTTCTGATCGCGCTGGGGTCGGTGGCATTCCACCTGCTGAGCCCGTGGTGGTGGACGCCCATTGCATCGAACTGGAACTACATCGACAACACCATCATCATTACCTTTTGGATCACTGGCTTCGTCTTTGTCGCGGTGGTCTGTTTCGTGGCCTATTGCGTCTTTCGTTTCCGGCACAAGCCCGGCAATCGGGCGGCCTACCAGCCTGAGAACAAGCGGCTGGAGTGGTGGCTTGCCGGCGGCACCGCGCTTGGTGTCGCGGCGATGCTGACTCCGGGTCTCGTCGTCTGGAAGCAATTTGTCACGGTGCCGGCTGATGCCGGCGAGGTGGAAGTCGTCGGCCAGCAGTGGCAATGGAGCTTCCGTCTGCCGGGCGCGGACGGGCGACTGGGACGCGCCGACAACAGGGCGGTGACACCCGACAATCCGCTCGGCGTCCTTACCAGCGATCCAGCAGGTTTGGACGACATCATCATTTCAGGCGGGGACCTGCACCTGCTCCTGGCGAAGTCGGTACGTGTTCATCTGCGTTCGCTGGACGTGCTGCATGATTTCTATGTGCCCGAGTTCCGGGCGAAAATGGACATGATTCCGGGCTCGGTCACCTATTTCTGGTTTGCGCCGACGCGGACGGGAACGTTCGAGGTGCTTTGCGCCGAGCTATGCGGTGTGGGTCATTCTCAAATGCGCGGCTCGGTCGTCGTCGACGATGCGGAAGCCTACCAGGGTTGGCTGCAGCAGCAACAGACATTCTCGCAACTGATGGCTGCTTTGGAGCCGGCCAAATAACCGGCGTCATGGTCGCGGGCGAGCGACCGGTGGTGGAAGGAATGGCATGCGATGGTCGATATTCCAAGCACGGCCGGTGACGGCATTCCTCCCGCGGAAGTCGCGGATGTGGAACTCTATCATCCCCGAAGCTGGTGGACGCGCTATGTGTTCAGCCAGGATGCAAAGGTCATCGCGATCCAGTATTCGCTGACTGCCTTCGCGATCGGTTTCGTGGCGCTGGTGCTTTCGTGGCTGATGCGGCTGCAGCTCGGCTTTCCCGGATACTTCACCTTCATCGATGCCGACCACTACTACCAGTTCATCACCATGCACGGGATGATCATGGTGATCTATCTGCTGACCGCGCTCTTCCTCGGCGGCTTCGGCAACTACCTCATCCCCTTGATGCTCGGCGCCCGTGACATGGTGTTTCCCTATGCCAACATGCTGAGCTACTGGCTCTACCTGCTCGCGGTTCTGGTGCTGGTCGCCGGCTTCTTCGCGCCGGGCGGGCCAACGGGCGCCGGCTGGACGCTCTATCCGCCGCAGGCGTTGCTTTCCGGCACCCCAGGCGGCCGCGACTGGGGCATCATCCTGATGCTCTCGTCGCTGATCATCTTCATCATCGGCTTTACGATGGGAGGGTTGAATTACGTCGTGACCGTGCTGCAGGGGCGCGCGCGCGGCATGACGCTGATGCGGATGCCGCTGACCGTCTGGGGCATTTTCACGGCGACGGTCATGGCGTTGCTCGCCTTTCCCGCGCTCTTCGTCGCAGCAGTGATGATGCTGTTCGACCGGCTGCTCGGCACAAGCTTCTTCATGCCCTCGATCGTCGAGATGGGCGAGCAACTGACGTCGCAGGGCGGCAGCCCGATCCTGTTCCAGCACCTGTTCTGGTTCTTCGGGCACCCGGAGGTCTACATCGTGGCACTGCCGGCCTTCGGCATCGTCTCCGACCTGATCAGCACGCACGCACGCAAGAATATCTTCGGCTACCGCATGATGGTCTGGGCAATCGTCATTATCGGGGCGCTGAGTTTCGTCGTATGGGCGCATCACATGTATGTCAGCGGTATGAACCCGAACTTCGGCTTCTTCTTCGCCACCACCACGTTGATCATCGCGGTCCCGACGGCGCTCAAGGTCTACAACTGGGTGCTGACGCTCTGGCGCGGCGACATTCATCTGACGCTGCCGATGCTGTTCGCTCTCGCGTTCATCGTCACCTTCGTCAATGGTGGGCTTACCGGCCTGTTCCTCGGCAACGTGGTGGTCGATGTGCCGCTCTCCGACACGATGTTCGTTGTTGCGCATTTCCACATGGTCATGGGTGTCGCACCGATCATGGTCGTGTTCGGCGCGATCTATCACTGGTATCCGAAAATTACGGGCCGCATGCTCGATGAGGCGCTTGGCCAGATCCATTTCTGGGTGACCTTCATCGGTGTCTACGCGATTTTCTTCCCGATGCACTACATCGGTCTGATCGGCGTGCCGCGCCGCTACTACGAGCTCGGCGAAACCGTCTTCATCCCGCCGTCGGTCCACACCCTCAATATGTTCATCACCGTTGCTGCGCTGGCGGTCGGGGCTGCGCAACTGGTGTTCGTCTACAATTTAGCCTGGAGCCTTTTCCGAGGTCGTTTGGCCGGCGGTAATCCGTGGCGCGCAACGACGCTCGAATGGCAAACGCCGCAGACGCCGCCGGCCCACGGCAACTGGGGCAAGGACCTGCCAGTCGTCTACCGTTGGGCCTATGACTACAGCGTGCCCGGCGCCGCCGAGGACTTCCTGCCGCAGAACCAGCCGGATGGCGGCGTGTCGAGGGCTCACGCATCATGAGCGCGATCCTGATCTTTCTCGCAGCAATTGCCGTCATCATCGGCCGATGGCTGGCGGGCCAGCGGCTGATGTCGAAGCCCTGGCTGGAGGCGGGACGTGCCGGAGACGTGATCGACCGACAGGGTGCGCCGCTGCCGGCGGTGAAAGTCGGGCTCGGTATATTTCTGGCGGTGGTCGGCGCGCTGTTTTCGCTGCTGATTAGCGCCTATCTCATCAGGATGGCCGGGGCCGACTGGTGGTCGCCACCGGTGCCGAAGCTGCTCTGGGTGAACACTGCCATGCTGTTTGCGAGCTGCGCGGCGATGCAATGGGCAACCGTCGAGGCGCGACGCGGTGGCGAAGAGGCCAGCCGGCTGGCGCTCGATGCTGCGCTCGCGACAGGTGTGCTCTTTCTTGCGGGGCAGGTCGTGGCGTGGCTCCAGCTGGCCGCCGCCGGCTATGTGCTCGCCGACAATCCCGCCAATAGTTTCTTCTACATCCTGACCGGTTTGCATGGCCTGCATGTATTGGGCGGTCTCGCTGTCCTCGGCCGCACTAGGCTCAGCGCTTCGGCTGGCGGCAGGTCATCTCCCGGGAAGCTTCGGCTCCGCACCGAGCTGTGTGCGACTTACTGGCACTTCATGCTGGTTGTCTGGCTGGTGCTTCTTGCGCTCTTCACCGGCTGGGCGAACGACCTTGTCGATTTCTGCCGCCAACTGGTTACATAGGGGCTGGACGATGTCTGAACTCACGCGAACGGAAACTGACCAGACACGTCTCTTGCCTCAAGCCGGCTTGCGCGGCGTGGCCGCTGACTTTGCCTCGGATCAACGGGCGTTCAAGAACGTCTCCTGGGGCAAGGCCATGATGTGGATCTTTCTCCTCAGCGATACCTTCATCTTTGGCTGCTTCCTGCTGGCCTACATGACTGCGCGGATGTCGACGCCGGTTCCCTGGCCCAATCCGAGCGAGGTCTTCGCGCTCAATATCGGCGGGCAGGAGGTTCCGCTGATCCTGATCGCGATCATGACCTTCATCCTGATCAGCAGCAGCGGCACCATGGCGATGGCTGTCAACTTCGGTTATCGCCGCGAGCGCGGAAAGACGGCGGCACTGATGTTTCTCACCGCCGCACTCGGCGCTTCCTTCGTCGGCATGCAGGCCTTCGAATGGACGAAGCTGATCAGTGAAGGCGTCCGTCCCTGGGAAAATCCGTGGGGTGCGGCACAGTTCGGATCGTCCTTCTTCATGATCACCGGTTTTCACGGAACCCACGTGACGTTTGGCGTGATTTTCCTGCTGATCATCGGGCGAAAGGTGCTGCGCGGTGACCTGGAGACCGGCAGGCGAGGGTTCTTCACGAGCCGCAAGGGCAATTACGAGATCGTCGAGATCATGGGCCTCTACTGGCACTTCGTCGATCTCGTCTGGGTCTTCATTTTCGCATTCTTCTATCTCTGGTGAGGTCGCATCATGGCACAGGCACAAACTCATTCCGGCCAGCAGCATCCGATCAGGCTCTACCTCGTCGTCTGGGGGCTGCTGTTCGTGCTGAGTACCTTCTCATACCTTGTCGACTATGTCGGCATTCAGGGATATCCCCGGTGGTCCCTGATCATCCTCTTCATGATGCTCAAGGCCGGATTGATCGTCGCGATCTTCATGCATATGGCTTGGGAACGCTTGGCGCTTGTCTATGCCATCCTGCTGCCACCGCTGCTGGTGCTGGTCTTCGTGGCGATGATGGCGTCCGAGGCGCACTACACGATATTCACCCGGATGACGTTCCTTGGCGGCGCGCAGTAGGCACGGTTACTGGACCTGTTCACCGGGATAAACGCCCCAGGAGCGCCGATTGCCGGACGGTACCCCTCAAGGCGAGGGCAGAGAAAGCCTCTCGCCTAGGCCGATCTGGTGCGAGGCATGATCAGTTGCACTGTGCCATGCGCTTGAGCGCCGCGCTCACGCCGTTGAGCGAATAGGTATAGCGGGTCGCGGTGCCACGGCGGGAGACGGCATCCACGGTCAGGTCGCTGCCGGCGCGCATCGCGTCGATCAGATCGGGCTCGCGCGATTCCTCGAGCACCCAGGCAGAGGAGCCCTTGGTAAACATCGTGAATTCCTTTTCACCGATCTGCACTTTGGCGCGCGATCCGGGCTTCAGTTCGTAGCCCATGATTACCTGTGGCTCGCTTCCGGTGCTGCTGCCTGGTGCATGGCCGACGACAAAGAAGTTGTGTCCGTGATCTACGGCGGCAGGCTGCATCGTTTTCGGTACCGTCAGGATATAGCACACCGTCGTGCCCGATCGGTCATAGGAATAGACGCCCCAGTCGTTGAACTGCTTGACCATGGATGGTTGGGCGTGGGCCGCAAATGCGCCAGCCAGTGTGGTTGCGAGGGTGAAGGAGAGCGAAAGGGCTAGTGTTTTCATAAGTCGATTTCCCGCCGAGAGAAGTAAGTGAGGCTGGCCTTGAAGCAGACCGGCTGGAGCGAATTCGGCGCATTCAAGTCTGGCGAGGTTACCGAGACCTTAACAAACGCCTCCCGTTCACGGACGTGTTACCGGTCGGCGCCAGGATGTGAGAATTGACGCTCGGATGATGTGGACAAGGAAAAGCCGGCCGCGTTTCCGGGCCGGCGTTTCAAACAACAGCAGATTGAATCAAGCGGAGAGCTTGGCCAGCACTTCTTCGGAGACTTCGAAGTTCGAGAAGACGTTCTGCACGTCGTCGTCGTCTTCGAGGCTGTCGATGAGCTTCAGCAGTGACTGGGCGCGTTCCTCGTCCACCGGCACATTGTTCTGGGCGCGCCACACGGATTTGACCGTTTCGGCTTCGCCGAGGGTCGCTTCGAGCGCCTTGGCAACTTCGCCAAGGGATTCGAAAGCGCAGGTGATATAGTGGCCTTCCTCGTCGGTCTCGACGTCGTCGGCCCCGGCTTCGATGGCCGCTTCCATCATCTTGTCGGCATCGCCTGCCGAAAGCTTGTAGGTGATCTCGCCGACATGGTCGAAGGAGAAGGACACCGAGCCGGTTTCGCCGAGTGCGCCGCCTGCTTTGGTGAAGATCGAGCGGACGTTGGAGGCGGTGCGATTGCGGTTGTCGGTGAGGGCTTCGACAATGATCGCGGTGCCGCCCGGGCCGTAGCCTTCGTAGCGCACTTCATCGTAATTTTCGCCATCGCTGCCCGCTGCCTTCTTGATGGCTCGATCGATGTTGTCCTTGGGCATCGACTGGGCCTTGGCATTCTGGATCGCCAGGCGCAGGCGCGCGTTCATCGTCGGGTCGGGCAGACCGGCCTTTGCCGCAACGGTGATTTCGCGCGCGAGCTTGGAGAACATTTTCGAACGCACGGAATCCTGGCGGCCCTTGCGATGCATGATGTTTTTAAACTGTGAATGGCCAGCCATGGCACCCCTGCTCACGTCTTATTGTCGGAATGGGGCGCCTTATAAGAGCGAAACGGGCTGTATTCAAGGGAAAAGCGGTGCATCCGCCGAGTGGCGGCCCGCGACGCCACCCTAGTTGACTGCGTATTTTTTCCGGCTCGCGAAGAAGCCATGGCCGTCGTCACGGCTGCATTGCAGGCCGGTTTGCTCGGAACTGCAGCTGAACGGCCCCGCCCGCCAGCTGTCGCCGTATTGCAGAATGTTGGTGTCGCTGCAGCAGGCACTATCGCCTTCCATTTTGAAGATGAAAGCCGCTCCGGACGCTGAAAGTACGAGACGGACATACAGCGGTTCGATGCGATCGCATCCGAGTTCTGGCCCTCCATCGTCCGGCGTATACATCGGCGTCCCGCCCTTCGGGATATAGGTGCAGCCGATGTTCCTCGAGGGGGTGACGAAGACGACCTGTCCGTTTTCATCGGGCTTGAAGGCTCGGTCGGCGGCGAGGCCGGGCAAGGCAACCGCCAGAGAGACTGCCAAGCTCAGAAAGGCTGGATTGCTCATGCACATCTCCGTTTCGCGCGTGTGTTCGAGCGTAGCATCTTGCCGGCGACTGGGGAACAAAGCCGGGAAGCTGACGTTTCAAACCACAGCCCTCGAAACGGAAGGAAGCGTCATGGCTAGTTTCAACGAAGCAAGGGAGCACCCAGCGCGTCAGCTCTGGGATCAGGTAAACGAAATCCATGCCGGAATGCTCGGCGTCGATGGCGTGGACATGCACATGCAGCCGATGGCGCCGCACGCCGATCCGAAGACTAACACCATCTGGTTCTACACAAAGTCGGATGCTGATATCGCGCAGGCCATCAAGCCGGGCATGCGGGCGCATTTTTGCGTTGTCGGCAAAGAGCACGACTATCATGCCTGCCTTGCAGGCAAGATTGAGGTTCGGCCGGAGTCATCGAAGATCGATGAATATTGGAACTCGGTCGTTGCCGCGTGGTATGAAGACGGCAAGAAGGATCCAAAATTGACGATGCTGGCCATGCATGTGGACGATGCCGAGATTTGGGTGTCCACCGGCAGCAAGCTCAAATTCGGCTGGGAAATCGCCAAGGCGAATCTTGACGACGACAAGACGCCGGATGTCGGTGTCAGGCAGCACCTGCATTTCGCGTAGGCGATCTCGCGTCTTCATCATTTGCCGGGTACGCTACTGCATGCCCTTGGAGATATAGATCAAAGGCTTTCTCGGCAGCGTTCGCATCGATACGGTGATGGTGTCCGTTGGAGCGTAGCTGATGTCGAAATCCGGGCCAAACATCGACAGGAAACTCTGCAGCGGCCTTGGTTGATGCATTGGCATGATAAGGGAAGACCGGAGCCGCTTGATGATGCGGCTCATGCTGTCGGCGCCCATCGTCAGGCCTCCGTCAACCGGCACCATGACGATGTCGAGCCGACCGATCTCGGTATAGTGCGCTTCGGTCAACTCGTAGTGCAGGTGTCCGAGGTGGCCGATACAGAGCCCTGCGACTTCGAAGATGAAGATCGAGTTGCCGTCCTTCTGCGGGGCGCCGTAGCCGCCGCGAATATCGGTCGTGACGTTGCGGATGTAGGTATCGCCGACCATCATGTCGACGTCCGCCTTTTGGTCCGGAATGTCGCTCCAGCCGTGCAGTACGTACCTTATCGCCGTATCCGGCGTAGTTGTGTAGTGCGACGTGTGGGCGCGGTTCATCGTTGCCACCATCGGCAGACGCGGCGGCGTATACCAGCCGCTGTAATCCGTTGCGATGCTGACGCCGGCTGGCGTCTCGATCAAAAAGGTCGAATGGCCGACGTAGGTGAGCGTCACCGTTTCTTCAGCGGCACCCGCCGGCACTAACGGCGGCGCACGGGAAAAGCTCGCGAACGTTGCCTTAGGGATCGCCTGTGCAACGGCCTGACATTGGCTGACGTTGCCGCGTTCCTGCTGTGCGAGTGCGGATTCCGCAGCGACGAGGAACAGCAGGCAGGCAATTGCGAAGACAAGAAAACGCGGCCTCATGCCCACTTCCTCCGTCGCTGTCACGATGCCAGCGAGGATGCGGCAAGGGGTCGCATCGGTCCAGACCAAAATCCGCCCCCGATGCTCACTTTTGTGTCATGCACGCCGGATGCCGTGCTTAGCGCCAGAACTCCGCAATGGTCTCGGAAAGCCTCGGTCCGAGGCGGAGCGGCGCGATCTTTTCGGCCAGTCCGGTTGCGTCCGAAATCTCGACGCCGACGCCGCAGATCGTCGCTGGTCCGGTTGCCGCTTCCATGCGGCCCTTGGGCATCTTGGAAATGAACCGGTTGAGGGGTTCTTCCTTGTCCATACCGAGAGACGAGTCGTAGTCGCCGCACATGCCGGCATCCGATAGATAGGCCGTGCCACCGTTCAGGATCTGGTGGTCAGCGGTCGGCACATGCGTGTGGGTGCCGACGACGAGGCTGGCGCGTCCGTCGACGAAGTGCCCGAAGCATTGCTTCTCGCTGGTGGCTTCGGCGTGGAAATCGAAGATGATCGCATCGGCCTGCTCCTTCAGCGGGCAGGCGGCGAGGATGGTTTCCGCGGACTTGAAGGGGTCATCCAACTCGGGATGCATGAAGACGCGGCCCATGATGTTGGCCACCAGAATGCGGGCTCCGTTGCGGGCGTAGAAGATTCCAGAGCCGCGGCCTGGCGTTCCCTGCGGGTAATTGGCCGGGCGCAGGAACTGGTCATGGCGACCGGCAAAGCCGACTGCTTCCTTCTGGTCCCAGACGTGGTTGCCCGTGGTCACCACGTCTGCGCCGGCATTGATGGTTTCGAGAAAGATGTCTTCGGTGATGCCGAAGCCTCCGGCGGCGTTCTCGCCGTTGACGATGACGAAGTCGAGCTTCAGGTCCGATATCAGGCCGGGAAGGCGATCCCAGACCGCCGTGCGTCCGGTCTTGCCGACCATGTCACCCAGAAAAAGCAGTCGCATTGCTATCCAATCCAAGAGGCAAAAAAGCGCAGGCCGCTTTCTGTCAGGATGGCATCCAGGCTTACGTCATGCGGCTCGTCGGGCACATGTGCCACTTCCTGGCAGTCGAATGCAATGCCGATCAGTTTCGGAATCATGCCTTTTTGCTTCAAACGGTCGATTGCGCGGTCGTAGTGACCGGCGCCGTAGCCGATGCGATGGCCTCGCGCATCGAAAGCCGACAGGGGCACGAGCAGGATTTCTGGATTCAGGATGGGGGCATCCGGCCCGGGACCCGACGTCCCGAAGCCGGTGCTGACAAGCGGAACGCCGCGGATGAGTTCGCGAAAGACAATTGTCTTGCGATCAATGATGGCTGGCACGCAAAGCCTTGCGCCACGAGCCTGGAACCGCGCCATCAGCGGACGGATGTCGGCCTCCGACCGGATCGGCAGAAACCCTGAGATAATCGTGCCAGGATCGAATGCAATCGCTTCGCCGGCATGCTCGGCCATCGCCAGGCTCATCTCGATGCGCGTGTCGGCCGAGATGGCATCACGAAGCGCCAGCCGCGCGGCGCGTAGTTCAGCTTTCAATTCTTTCGGGCTCATGGCGTCCGTCACGATGTTCAAGCGGAACCATAATGCGCCGGCGGTTCATTGCAACGGGCGAATGCAACCTTCGCCCGTCACGATGGCCCGCGATCAGACGATGATGCTGCTCGGCTCTGCGACTACCTGCGCTTCGAAAGCTGCGCCGTGGCCAGCCTCGTCGCCCTGTCCGCGCCGGGCGTTCCTGGCCCACATATCGCGCATCGCCTTGTCCATCAACTGGCGGACGTCCCGCAGGATCGATTTGAATTCCTCCATCGTCTTGCGATCATCGGGGGAGATGCCCGAGACCGACTCCCTGCCGTCCTCGACGATGGTTTGGTAGGCGTTGCGTGCGTGGGACGCGCCATCCGGTTCGTCAGCCCGGGCCGAGGAATCGCTGGAGCTGCCATCCTCGGTCGAGGCTAGTGCCGCTTCTGCGTTTGCAGCGGCGCTGGCTTCGGCCGCAGCCCCTGTGCCTGCGTCAGCGGCAACGGTGTTCGCAGATGCCGTAGCGCTGGAAGCCGTTGCAGCGACAGCCGAGGCGAATTCGGCGGCTGCGGCGCTAATCTTGTGGGCGAGTTCGGCCGCAAGCCGGGCGACGACTTCGGGTGGAAAGCCGCCGCTCTTGAGCATTTGCAACTGCTGCTTGGCTTCCTCAAGCTTGCGGGCAGCACGCTGCTTGGCGGCGTCGGAGGACGTCTTGATACTGTCGCGCAGCGCGTCGAGCGCCTTTTCGGAGCTCTGCAGTATCGTCAGCCTTGCGCCGCCGGCGCTGCCTGTCGGAGCGTTGGCGCCGCCGCTGCCCGAATATGGATTGCTCAGAATGTTCAACGCTGAAGTGGAGCCGACCAGCATACTATCCCCCGGATTGCACCGTCGGAGCCAATCTGCAACCTTATGCTTGTGTGAGCCTGTGCGGTTGCATTCCGACGGTAGCGAGGGCGTGCATGGTCTCCTCAAAAAGCGGCAGGCCGCCCGGCAGCCAGCCCAGCGCACGGATTTTTGTCGTATCCATCGGCGTCAACAGCGTCTTGTTCGCGGCATCGGGGAGCCGGTTCACACAATCACGTTCCCAGCGGATCGGCTCGAGAATATCCCAGGTATCCAGCGTGACGTCGGAAACGTTGAACGCTTCGCCGGAAATCCGGACGCTCTCAGTTTCGAGCATGAGCCTTACGGCCCGGCCGACGTCACATCCGTGTACCTCTGTTCCGGCTCGCGACAGGATCGGTCGCCCGGCGAGGTAGTCGTCGATCAGCTTGTCCCATTTGTTGGGGCGAAGGTTGCCGTAGACACCTGTCAGTCGAAGGCTCGCGGTCGCGAAACCCGGAGCGGCAAGATGGGCGAGGCTGCGCTCGGCGTCCAGCTTGATCTGGCCATAGAGTGTTTGAGGCTTCGCAGGCGTCGATTCGGTGAGGACCGTGCCCGACGGATGCTCGCCATAGGCCGCACGGCTGGATATGAACACGCAACGGCGCGTGCCGGCGCGCTTGGCTGCTTCGAAGAGCCTGACAGTGCCATCGAGATTGAGCCTCTTGAAAGTCTCGGGATCGTCGCCCTCTCCGCCGCGGTATGTTCCCGGCAGATGGTGTAAAGCCGCGTGTACGAAGAAATAGGCGTCATCGAACGCTTCGATGTGATCGCGCGACGGATCAAGAGACAGTGGCGCGAACTCCACGGGACGCGAAAAGGCACGTGGCAGCGGTGCATGGCGGCCGCCGATGATGACGGAATATCCGGCGGCCAGAAGCTCCTCGACGATGTAACGACCGACAAGCCCTGTGCCGCCAGATACCAGTACCTTCATGCTGCCTCTTCCGGATTGGCCATTGCCGATATGTCCGGCACTTCATCACCGGAATGGAATGCCTGCCAGAGGTCGATCAGCGGCCGCAATGCAGCGGCCTTCGGATGATCCGATTCCCATGGTTTTTCATACTGGTAGTGCAGGATCGAAATGCTCTTCCAGTCCCAAAGGTCCGGCATGGTGAACCATACATACTGCAGCATATTGAAATAGACCGGCAGACCGTGCCAATCGGGGAAAAACGCCTGGAGAAACGTCTGATCGGTGCGTTTCCACAAGATACCCGGCTGATCGAGCCGGTTCAGCATGCGTCGAAACGTGTCAACCGACGGCTGCGCGACGAAGACGCCGGAATTCATGCGGTGGAAATCGGCAAGCGATTCGTAGACGTTGGGAGCGGCCGAGAACTCCGGATAGAGGAACAGCTTGTCAATGCTCCGCAACACGATCGCATCGGCGTCGATGAAGACGCAACGGGTGTATTCGGTCAGTTCCCAGAGCCGCAGCTTGCAGAAATTGTCGAGTGGCGAATGGAAGTCCGGCTTGCGGCCCTTTGTGAAAGGAGCCGCGGCATGCAGGTTGCCGCGCGCGTGGCGTTCGTTGAAGGCATCCGAGAGAGGCAGATGTGCTACTTCGATCAGGCGGCAACCCAGCCTGGCGAGCGGCGCAAGGGCGGAAGAGGCCACGCCGGCTGTGTGAAGCACGACGATATCCGCCATCGTCTCCGTGCGGCGCAGCGAACGGACAAGTGCTGTCGCGCCCATCGCATAGTCGCCATTCGTCACCAGAGTTACGTAGGCATTGGGCGAGACGGCATCGATCATGACACTGACTTCAGGCGTTTGCCTTCCGGATCGCGGTTGATCGTCGCTGCGATGTCCTTCGTCCAGGCCGAGACGGCCGGAACGCGGGTGCGATCGACACGGTAGGCGAACTTTCTTGCGACATCGACGATCTCGCTCAGCAGCCCGGCCTGCAGGGTGATGGGGTCGAGACCGAGGTTGCGGAACTTCTCGTTCTTCACGATCAGTTCGTTCTCCGGTGCTTCCTTGCGTGGGTTGGGCAACCAGGCGATTTCGGAGCCGCTCATCCTGGCAATCATCTCGGCGAGATCGCGCACGCGGTGCGTCTCGGTCATCTGGTTGAAAATCTCCACTCGGGCGCCCTGGGCAGGCGGGTTCTGAAGCGCCAGTTCGATGCAGCGGACCGAATCCTGAATGTGGATGAAGGCGCGGGTCTGGCCGCCGGTGCCGTGGACCGTGAGTGGGTATCCGATTGCTGCCTGGATCAGGAAACGATTGAGCACCGTCCCATAGTCGCCGTCGTAGTCGAAGCGATTGACGAGCTGCGGATGACGACGGGTCTGTTCGGTGTGCGTACCCCAGACGATGCCCTGGTGCAGGTCTGTGATACGCATCGCGTCGTTCTTGGCGTAGAAATGAAAGAGCGTCTGATCCAGGCATTTGGTCATGTGGTAGATAGAGCCGGGATTGGAAGGGTAGAGGATTTCCTGGCTCACGGTCTGGCCGTCCGAAGTCTCGATGCCGACCGGCAGGTAGCCTTCGGGGATCGCGGCGCCGACGGTCGAGTAGCCGTAGACGCCCATCGTGCCAAGGTGAATCAGATGCGCGTCAAGCTGGAGTTCGACGAGGGCGTTGAGCAGGTTGTGGGTGGCGTTGACGTTGTTGTTGACCGTGTAGTTCTTGTGCCGGTCGCTCTTCATCGAATACGGCGCTGCGCGCTGTTCAGCGAAGTGGATGACCGCGTCCGGCCTGTTTTCTCCCAGCCACTTCTTCAGCAGCTCGTAATCCTTGGCAAGATCGATGAGATTGAAGTGGATGCGCCGGCCGGTTTCGGCGTGCCAGATGCGGGTGCGCTCCTGGATCGAGTCCATCGGCGTCAGCGACTGGACGCCGAGTTCGGTATCGATCCAGCGTCTCGACAGGTTGTCGAGAATATGGATTTCGTGTCCGGCGTCGGACAGATGCAATGATGTTGGCCAGCCTATAAATCCATCCCCGCCCATCACTGCAATCTTCATGGCGTCATCTCCTGATTGGCCGCGTCTAACGAAAATTACTTAGGAAGCGTGACAATTGTTCAATGCTTGCAAGGCGGAAAGTCTTCGGCCAAAGAGGGCGCGTGACTTTGGAGAAAATTATGACGGACAACGGTTTTTCGATCTCGGGCGAACTCACGGAAGCGGGCCACCGCCTCCTGCAGCGCGTCTACTACGAGGATACCGACTTCTCCGGTCTCGTCTATCATGCCCGCTATCTTCACTTCCTCGAGCGCGGTCGTACGGACTATCTGCGTTGTCTCGGTGTTGAGCAGCGGGAATTGATCAGCGCCGACGAGGAAGGCCTTGTCTTCGTCGTTCACCGCATGGAGATCGACTTCAAGACGCCGGCACGGATGGATGACATCCTCACCGTGCTTACCCGTACCGACAAGGCCGGCGGCGCTAAGATGGTGCTCAGCCAGGAGATCCGCCGCGGCGAGACACTGCTGATCGCCGCCAAGGTGGTCATCGCTGTCATCAACGCAAGCGGGCGGCCGCGGCGGCTGCCGGAAGCCTTGGCAAGGCAGATGCTGATTGCGTCGGACGGCGCCTGACCCGCATCGCGGCTATTTGCAAATGCTGGAATCAGACCCTTGTAAAAACATGAGTTTTATGTGAAGGAATTGCCGCGCCGCAAGATAAGCGCTGTTTTGGCAATCGACCCCAGGTTTGACCAAGTATTCCAAGGGATAATTTTCCGCAGATAGTTTTGTTGCCATGATCCGGCGCTAACGAACTATTAACCATAATAGTGTCTTACTCGGATTGTCAGAGTTTGTGCGGTGCACGCCTTCCTTTGACCAAATTTGACGGCAAGGAAAGCGGATAAGAGCTTGGAAGCTTGACCAGGGCTTAGGGCGGCGGCTGCCAGACACTTCTTGCGAGATCACTTTGTGCCGCCCGGTCAAGTGCCGGGCGTTTGGATTCGGGGATTTTGGATCAATGGAACAAGTAGGATTGGCAGCAGCAGCGACGGACGTCAGCCTCTGGTCGCTGTTCATGCAGGCAGGTCTCGTCGTCAAACTGGTCATGCTCGGGCTCATAGCAGCCTCGGTCTGGACCTGGGCGATCGTCATCGACAAGTATCTGGCATTTGGCCGCGCACGGCGCCAGTTCGACAAGTTCGAACAGGTGTTCTGGTCGGGTCAATCGCTGGAAGAGCTCTACCGCTCGCTTTCAGAGCGCAACAATACGGGCCTTGCCTCGATCTTCGTCGCCGCCATGCGCGAGTGGAAGAAGAGCTTCGAGCGCGGTGCACGGTCGCCGATCGGTCTCCAGATGCGTATCGACCGCGCCATGGACGTGACGCTCGCCCGTGAATCCGAAGGCTTTTCGGCTCGCCTCGGCTCGCTGGCGACGATCGGTTCAGCCGGTCCGTTCATCGGACTTTTCGGAACAGTCGTCGGTATCATGACCTCGTTCCAGGCCATCGCCGGTTCGAAGTCGACCAACCTCGCAGTTGTCGCGCCGGGTATCGCCGAGGCGTTGCTTGCAACGGCCATCGGTCTGGTCGCGGCTATTCCGGCGGTTATCGCCTACAACAAGTTCTCCGCTGACGCCGGCAAGCTCTCGGGTCGCATGGAAGGCTTCGCGGATGAATTCTCCGCCATCCTTTCGCGCCAGATCGATGAAAAGCTGCAGCCGCGTCAGGCCGCGCAGTAACCGACGGAAACGGAGTAGACGATATGGCTATGGGTGCTCCAAGCGGTGGCGGAGGCGGCGGTGGTAGCCGTCGTCGCCGTGGTGGCCGCAGAGGCGGAACTATCTCGGAAATCAACGTGACGCCGCTCGTCGACGTCATGCTCGTGCTACTGATCATCTTCATGGTGGCAGCACCGATGATGACCGTCGGCGTCCCGATCGATCTGCCGGAAACGCAGGCCAAGGCGCTGAATTCCGAAACGCAGCCGATCACGATCTCGGTCAAGAATGACGGAACAGCGTTCCTTCAGGAAACGCCGATTCCGGTCGAGGAAATTGCGGCGAAGCTCGAAGCGATCGCGACCACCGGCTACAATGAACGCATCTTCGTTCGCGGTGATGCGACGGCGCCTTACGGCGTAATCGCTGACGTCATGGCCCGCATACAGGGCGCAGGCTTCAAGAATATCGGCCTCGTGACCCAGCAGAAGAAGGACCAATAGCGAGCGCTATGAAGGCCAGTATCGTCACATCTGCTGCTCTGCACTGCGCATTGCTCACCTGGGCGCTGATCTCGATCGGCTCCCCCGAGCAATTCAAGGTCGAGGATTTCGAGGCGATGCCCGTCGACCTCGTGCCGGTCGAAGAAATGACGCAGATGCAGCAGGGCGATAAAACGGCCAAGCCGAGCGAAAAGCCGGCGCCGAAACCAACTGCAAAGCCGACCAATGTCGAAAACGCCGAGAACATGGGCGAGAACAAGGTCGACCTGAAGACGCCCCCGGTTCCCAACGCCAAACCGAACAACAACGAAAGCGCCGCTGCTCCCAAGGCTTCCGAAAAGCCGCTTCCCACGAATGATCCCGTACCCAATGAGGTCAAGGAGATCATGAAGGAAGAGACGGACGTGGAGCCGCAGCAGGTGGCGTCGATCACACCACCAAAGCCCGACATCACCCCGCCGACGCCTACGCCGCCGAAGGCTGAGGAAAAGCCGCAGGAGCAGGCCGAGCCGCCGAAGCCGGATGCCGAAGCCTTGCCGGACAAGGTGCCGACGCCCGTCGTCAAGCCTCAAGTGAAGCCTCCCGAGCAGAAGCCGGCGGAAAAGCCGCCTGAGAAGAAGACGGAAGACAAGGCGCAGACGGACGAAAAGCCGACCGAAAAGAAGAAGGCTGACAAGAAGCAGGAGAAGGCCAAGGCCTCCTCGTCTAAGCCGAGCGACTTCAACGCTGACGACATCGCGGCCTTGCTGAACAAGCAGGACCCGTCAAATGGCGGTGCCAAGAGCTCGACGGAAGTTGCCTCCCTCGGTGCCAAGAAGGCCACCGGCGGTTCCAAGCTCTCCATGAGCGAAATGGACGCGCTTCGCAGCGCAATTGCCGGCAACTGGTCCGTCATCCCCGGGATGGAAGGCGCAGGGGAGGTTCGCATCAAAGTCCACATGAAGCTCGATCAGGAAGGCAACATCATCGGCTCGCCGGATGTCGAGGCGGTCGGTGGCACCAACGAGGCTACCCGCATGGCCCTGGCGAGCGGTGCAAAGCGCGCGGTCATGAAGTCGTCGCCGTTCACGAATCTTCCGAAAGACAAATACGACGCCTGGGGCGAAGTCATCGTCAATTTCGACCCCAGCGATCTAGCACTTTAAAATGCTGAAAGGCTTGTCCTCTATGACCAAGTGTTCTCTCATCCGCGCCTTGATGGTCGCCGTCGGCATGATAACCACCGCCGTTATCGCCACGCCCGCGAACGCGCTTGTCGAAATCAACATCAACAAGGGCAATGTCGAGCCCCTGCCGATCGCGGTAACCGACTTCCTGCAGGGCGACATGGGCGCGCAGGTGTCGCAGGTGGTGGCGGCGGATCTTCAGCGCTCGGGCCTGTTTGCGCCGATCAACAAGAATGCCTTCATCGAGAAGATCTCCAATCCCGATGCCGCTCCGCGCTTCGAGGACTGGAAGGTGATCAACGCGCAGGCGCTTGTTACCGGCCGCGTGACAAAGGAAAGCGACGGCCGTCTTCGCGCCGAGTTCCGCCTCTGGGACACATTTGCCGGTACGCAGATGACGGGGCAGCAATTCTATACGCAGCCCGAGAATTGGCGCCGTGTCGCCCACATTATCGCCGATGCGATCTACAAGCAGATCACTGGTGAAGAAGGCTATTTCGACACCCGTGTCGTTTTCGTCTCGGAGTCCGGCACCAAGCAGGATCGCAAGCGGCAGCTCGCCATCATGGACCAGGACGGCTTCAACGTCCGCATGCTGACCAACGGCAGCGACCTCGTGCTGACTCCGCGCTTCTCGCCGAACCGGCAAGAAGTCACCTACATGTCCTTTGCCAACCAGCAGCCGCGGGTTTACCTCCTGCAGCTGGAGACCGGCCAGCGCGAAGTGGTGGGCAATTTCCCGGGCATGACGTTTTCGCCGCGGTTCTCGCCCGATGGCCAGAAGGTTGTCATGAGCCTTCAGCAGGAAGGCAATGCGAATATCTACACCATGGACCTGCGCTCGCGCACCACCACGCGGCTGACCTCGACGGCAGCGATCGATACGTCGCCGTCCTATTCGCCTGACGGTGGCCAGATCGTGTTCGAAAGCGATCGCGGCGGGCGCCAGCAGCTTTACAAGATGAATGCTGACGGTTCCGGCCAGACGCGTATATCGTTCGGCGACGGCTCCTACTCGACGCCTGTCTGGTCTCCGCGTGGCGATCTGATCGCCTTCACCAAGCAGTCGGGCGGCAAGTTCTCGATCGGCGTGATGAAGCCGGACGGTTCGGGCGAACGCATCCTGACGACCGGCTTCCACAATGAGGGCCCGACCTGGGCTCCGAACGGCCGCGTCATCATGTTCTTCCGCCAGGCGGCGGGGGCGGGTGGTCCGCAGCTCTACTCAATCGACCTGACAGGCTACAACGAGCAGATGATCAAGACCCCGACCTACGGTTCGGACCCAGCCTGGTCACCGCTGCTCGAGTAGTAAAGGCTGGGGATGTGCCTTGTTGTCGCCGCAAAAATCTTTGAACTGGGCGGCAAAGGGACAAATCAACCATTCGTTAACCATGATTCTTGAGCGCCGATTAACCTAGTAAGGTTACAGTCCGGCAACCCTAATCAAGTCGCAAGGAGACCGGCCATGAGCCGAATTCACACCCCGGCAATGAGCCGCATGCAGGATTTCGCCCGTAACCCCGTCATGATCGCGCTCGTTGCCGGTCTCGCTCTGGCAAGCTGCGCCAAGAAGCCGGTCAACAGTGCCGGCGACCTCGGCCTTGGTGCCGGCGCCGCAACGCCGGGCTCAGCACAGGACTTCACGGTCAACGTCGGCGACCGCATCTTCTTCGACACCGATTCAACCTCCATCCGCGCGGATGCTTCCCAGACGCTCGACCGTCAGGCTCAGTGGCTTGCCCGGTATCCGAAGTACGCAATCACTGTCGAAGGTCATGCCGACGAACGCGGCACCCGCGAGTACAACCTGGCGCTCGGTGCCCGTCGCGCGTCTGCCGCCAAGGACTACCTTGCCTCGCGCGGCGTGCCGGCTCAGCGCATGAGGACGATCTCCTACGGCAAGGAGCGCCCGGTCGCCGTCTGCGACGATATTTCCTGCTGGTCGCAGAACCGTCGCGCCGTTACCGTTCTCGGCGGCGCCGGCATGTAACGCAGCACCGACGCTACGGCGGCTTTTACGCGTGCGGACACGCGGCGCCGTAGTTCCGGAAATACATTACGATTTGGAAAGGCGACCCCATCGCGGGTCGCCTTTTCTTTTTGAACACACTTTGGCCAGACTCCGTTGCTTTTTGAAAGCAATTGGAAAAATCTCCTGTTCGTGCCATCGAGGCGCGAAGAATCACTGAGACAGGACGAACCATATGAAGAAACTTGTCGTGGCAGGTATGATCTGCCTCGCAGCCGTGACCGGGGCGGGCCAATCGGCGAATGCGACGTCGCTGTTTGGTTGGCAGGTCGGCGGTCGGGATGTCGAGCGTCAGCAGAGTGCGCCGATTGTCAACGTACAGGCTGCAGGCGGTGCGGAAGTCCGCGTTCAGCAGCTCGAAGAGCAGCTTCGTCAATTGAACGGGCGCATCGAGGAGATGAGTTTCCAACTGTTGCAAATGCAGGAAACGATACGCAAGGCGCAGGAAGACAACGAATTCCGCTTTCAGGAGCTGGAAAAAGCCGGGGGCAGCAGTGCTAGTACCGGCAAGCCGATGAAAAAGAGCGAAGCCGATATCCCGCCCTCCAGCCAGACGGCCCAGCGCGGCGATGATGTCGCGCGCACGATCGAGGCAACACGGGGAGCCGAAACGGCTCCCTCCACGGATGTTCCGGAGAACAGCGGTCTCGGCCAGCCCCCGAAGCAACTTGGCTCGATCGAGTTCGACCAGGGTGGCAACACCGTCGGTGGTTCGGTAAATCAGGGCGCGGAGGTTGGTTCAGGCCCGCTCCCCGGCGTCGATGCGGCAAAGTCCTCGCAAACCGCTTCGCTCGGTAGCGAGGCGGATCAGTACAAGGCCGCCTATGGCCATGTGCTTTCCGGCGACTATTCGACGGCCGAACGGGAATTCACCCAGTACATCGCCCAGTACCCGGCAAGCGCTCGCGCTGCCGATGCCAATTTCTGGCTGGGCGAAGCGCTCTATTCACAGGGCAAGTACAACGACGCGGCAAAGACATTCCTGAACGCGCACCAGAAATACGGCAGCTCCGAAAAGGCGCCGGAAATGCTTCTTAAGCTTGGCATGTCTCTGGCCGCGCTCGACAACACTGAAACGGCCTGCGCGACACTCAAGGAAGTGTCGAAGCGCTATCCAAAGGCTTCTCGGGCCGTCATAACCAAGGTCGGCAGCGAACAGAAGCGTCTCGCCTGCTAAGGCCCCGCGGTTTTGCGCCCCGACTGTATTCTAGCTCCTGAAACTGCAATCCACCGTTTTATCGACTCGCTGAAACAGCCATCGCGCGTGCTGGTCGCTATTTCAGGCGGCAGCGATTCAACCGGCCTGCTTTTGGCTCTTGCCAAGGCGCTGAAGATCGCGCCCAATTCCAACATCGCTCTTTGTGCCGCCACAGTGGACCATGCGCTTCGCGATCAATCCGCGGATGAAGCGCGTCAGGTCGCCGCTCTCTGCCACTCGCTCGGTGTGCCTCACGTCACGAAGGTCTGGCTTGGAGACAAGCCAAAAGCCGGTCTCATGGCGGCTGCGCGCGAGGCTCGATACGCTTTGCTCGCCGAGGCCGCCGACAATTTTCATGCCGACCTCGCGGTTACGGCACACACACTCGACGATCAACGCGAGACCCTGGCCATGCGCAGCGAGCGCTCGGAACGGGAAACAACCGGAATTGCCGACCTTGTCCTGTTCGATCGCCGGTTGTGGATCGCACGACCGTTTCTTTCATGTCTGCGCGAGGACATTCGTGGAGACTTGCGGGCTCAGGGTGTTGGCTGGATCGATGATCCAAGCAACGCGGATCCAGGGTACGAGCGGGTGCGCATGCGAATGCGGCTTTCGGAGACGGCGGCAATTCCGACGACAAGACAGGCTGCCGACGAGCGGCTCAGGCTTTCCGAGCAAGCGGGTAAATGGCTAGCGGATCATTTTATCCTCCATGAACAGGGGCTTGGGTACGTATCGAAAGCCGGGCTGGCAAGTGACAAACTGCTCTTGGAGTACGCTCTTTCTCGCCTCGCGGCCGTTTTTGGCGGTCAGCCTTTCGCGTTGGGGCGTGCGCAGACGGAGAAACTGCTTGCCTTCGTTGCGAAGGGTGCGCCGGGGCGCATGACGGCTGGCAGGGTGGTGTTTGATCTGCGTCGCGAAGGCCTTTTCCTTGCCCGTGAAAGTCGCGATGTCATGTTACTTGCGCTTGCCGCGGGAGAGCGCGGCATCTGGGACGGGCGCTTTATCGTTCAAAATGCTGAAAATGCTTCCGTTCTTGTCGGACCCACAGGGCGTGCGGGGAGCAAGGCGGGGACATCGTTGCCGAAGGCGGCTTCCCGGCGCGCATGGGCGGCTTCGCCGTGTCTGTTCGACCCTGCCGGAGAGCCATTACCCAGCAACGATATCGGCAAAGTCCGGCTGACGCCCTATTTTGCGCCGTTCGACCGTTTTTTGACACGATTTGACGTCATTTTCGCGGACAGCCTTGCGGACGCATTTGGAGCGCGCCTCTATCCAAAACCGCCTTTAGGTCTTATTGACGGAAAAACCATCTAACGGACCGGTTTGCCTTGGCATTCGCCATACGCACTCCTATGTTAGAAGCCAAATAAGACGGTCGCCATGAGGCGCTCGTTCCAGTGCTGGGGAGTTCGATGAACCCTAATTTACGAAATTTCGCCTTGTGGGCAATCATAGCGCTGCTGCTGATTGCCCTCTTCAGTATGTTCCAGACGTCGCCGGCGCAGACCAGCTCCCGCGAAATCCCTTATTCGCAATTCCTGCGTGAAGTGGATGCGGGCCGCGTCAAGGAAGTCGTCGTCACGGGTAACCGCGTCTCCGGCAGCTATATTGAAAACGGCACTACATTCCAGACCTATACGCCCGTTGTTGATGACAATCTGCTCGATCGGCTGCAAAGCAAGAATGTTCTGGTTTCCGCTCGTCCCGAAACCGATGGTTCTTCGGGCTTCCTGAGCTATGTCGGTACACTGCTGCCCATGCTGCTTATTCTCGGCGTGTGGTTGTTCTTCATGCGGCAGATGCAAGGCGGTTCGCGCGGCGCGATGGGCTTTGGCAAGTCCAAGGCCAAGCTTCTGACGGAAGCGCATGGCCGTGTGACCTTCGACGACGTCGCGGGTGTCGATGAGGCAAAGCAGGACCTCGAGGAAATCGTCGAATTCCTGCGTGATCCGCAGAAGTTCCAGCGTCTTGGTGGCAAGATTCCGCGCGGCGTTCTGCTGGTTGGCCCTCCGGGTACCGGCAAGACGCTGCTCGCCCGCTCGGTTGCCGGTGAAGCCAACGTGCCGTTCTTCACGATCTCGGGTTCCGACTTCGTGGAGATGTTCGTCGGCGTCGGCGCGAGCCGTGTCCGCGACATGTTCGAGCAGGCCAAGAAGAATGCGCCTTGCATCATCTTCATCGACGAAATCGACGCCGTCGGCCGCCATCGTGGTGCCGGTCTCGGCGGTGGTAACGACGAACGCGAACAGACGCTGAACCAGCTGCTGGTCGAGATGGATGGCTTCGAAGCCAACGAAGGTATCATCCTGATCGCGGCGACCAACCGTCCCGACGTGCTCGATCCGGCGCTGTTGCGTCCGGGCCGTTTCGATCGCCAGGTTGTCGTTCCGAATCCCGACATCGTCGGCCGCGAGCGCATCCTCAAGGTGCACGCCCGCAACGTTCCTTTGGCGCCGAATGTCGATCTCAAGGTTCTGGCTCGCGGCACGCCGGGTTTCTCGGGTGCGGATTTGATGAACCTCGTCAACGAGTCTGCCCTGATGGCCGCACGTCGCAACAAGCGCGTCGTCACCATGCAGGAATTCGAAGACGCCAAGGACAAGATCATGATGGGTGCCGAGCGTCGCTCGTCCGCCATGACCGAAGCCGAAAAGAAGCTGACCGCCTATCACGAAGCCGGTCACGCCATCACCGCGCTGAAAGTGCCTGTCGCAGATCCCCTGCACAAGGCAACGATCATTCCGCGCGGTCGTGCGCTGGGCATGGTCATGCAGTTGCCGGAAGGCGACCGCTATTCGATGAGCTACAAGTGGATGGTGTCGCGCCTGGTCATCATGATGGGTGGTCGCGTTGCCGAAGAACTGACGTTCGGCAAGGAAAACATCACCTCCGGCGCATCGTCCGATATCGAGCAGGCCACCAAGCTTGCCCGTGCAATGGTGACGCAGTGGGGCTTCTCTGACAAGCTCGGCCAAGTTTCCTATGGTGAAAACCAGCAGGAAGTGTTCCTCGGCCACTCGGTTTCGCAGTCGAAAAATGTGTCCGAAGCAACGGCCATGACCATCGACTCGGAAGTCCGCAAGCTGATCGACGAGGCCTATACGGAAGCGCGTCGCATCCTGACCGATGACCACGATGCGTTCGTGGCGATCGCCGAAGGGTTGCTCGAGTATGAGACGCTAACGGGCGAAGAGATCAAGGCGTTGATTCGCGGCGAGAAGCCTTCGCGCGATCTCGGCGACGATACTCCTCCGAGCCGCGGTTCGGCTGTACCGAAGACCGGTACACGTCCTGCGTCCAAGGGTGACGAGGCGGAAGGTGGTCTCGAGCCTCAGCCGCATTGATTTTACTTTGAAAATGACAGAGAGGCCGGATCCCGTTCAGGATCCGGCCTTTTGCGTCGGTAACGCGATATAATCGGTCTTCTTGCTAATTTACGTGATGATTTCGGCGATTTATGCCATTCCGGTGACATGATCAGGCCTCGATAACGCGTTTTGTAGCGATATCATGCATAGGGCGCGTTAATCCGCCGATAGAGGGCTGCAGCCGGGTCGGGTGCGCCGAAAGCACAGGGGTGCATATGAAAAGACGCTATTTCGGGACGGACGGTATTCGCGGTCAGTCAAACGTATTCCCGATGACACCAGATCTCGCGATGAGAGTGGGCATCGCAGTCGGAACTATTTTCCGCCGAGGCAGTCACCGTCACCGGGTCGTCATAGGCAAAGATACCCGCCTTTCGGGATATATGCTGGAAAATGCAATGGTGGCGGGTTTTACCGCCGCCGGCATCGATGCGTTCGTTCTCGGTCCTATCCCGACGCCTGCCGTCGCAATGCTGACGCGCTCGCTCCGAGCCGATATCGGCGTGATGATCTCGGCATCGCACAATCCCTATGAGGACAATGGCATCAAGCTTTTCGGCCCTGATGGCTACAAGCTTTCCGACGATCTCGAGGGGCAGATCGAAGACCTCTTGGAAAGGGACCTGTCGACGCAACTCGCGCGGTCCGACGATATCGGCAGGGCAAAGCGTGTCGATGGTGTCCATGACCGTTATATCGAGCACGCCAAGCGTACGCTTCCGCGCGACGTCACGTTGCAGGGCCTGCGGATCGCGATCGACTGCGCCAATGGTGCTGCTTACAAGGTTGCGCCTGCGGTGCTCTGGGAGCTGGGCGCCGATGTCGTCACCATCGGCAACGAGCCGAACGGCACCAATATCAATCTCAACTGCGGCTCCACCAGCCCGGTTGCGCTTCAGAAGAAAGTCGACGAAGTGCGCGCCGACATCGGTATCGCGCTCGATGGTGACGCGGATCGCGTCATCATCGTCGACGAGAACGGGGCGGTCGTCGATGGCGACCAGTTGATGGCTGTCATCGCCGAGAGCTATGCCGACAGCCAGCAGCTGCGCGGCGGAGGCATCGTCGCGACCGTGATGTCAAACCTCGGCCTCGAACGTTTCCTGGAAGACAAGGGTCTCGGTCTCGTGCGCACGATGGTGGGGGACCGCTACGTGGTCGAGCACATGCGCCAGAACAACTACAACGTCGGCGGCGAGCAATCCGGCCATATCGTACTCTCCGACTACGGCACGACCGGTGACGGGCTTGTGGCGGCTCTGCAAATCCTTGCTGCCGTCAAGCGTAACGGCAAGACCGTCAGCGAGATCTGCCGACGGTTCGAGCCCGTACCGCAGCTGCTGCGCAACGTGCGCATCTCCAGCGGCAAGCCGCTTGAGGATATCCGGGTGCGAAATGCGATCGCCGATGCCGAAGCCGAGCTTGCCAAGAACGGCCGCCTCGTCATCCGTCCGTCTGGCACGGAACCTCTGATCCGCGTCATGGCTGAGGGCGACGATCGGGCCCAGATCGAACGGATCGTCAATGATCTGGTCGGGATAATCGGTGGAGCGCGAGACGCGGCCTGAAGTCACCTCATGCTTTTTTCGACGCCCGCGTCTCGGATTGCGGGCGTCCGTCCTCGTAAGTTCATGATAAATATCCTGTAAATTTAATCGGACATTAACCCTAGTTTGTAAGACTCCAAGATGAATAGGCCGGACGCGATTGAATGGCGCGTTCCGGTTTTGGTTGTTCTTGGAGAGTATAATGAAGAGATTTTTGATTGCCGCGGCGGCGGCGCTGATAGGTGGTGCCCCGGCTTTCGCGGCGGATCTCTATGTCGATCCAGCGCCTATGCCAACTCCAGCGTTCGGCGGATGGTACTTACGCGGCGACATCGGCATGACCAACCAGCGTCTTGGCGGGATGCAGCATGAATTGTTTGACGACGTGGAGTTTCGCGAGTTTGTCGATGACGGCAGTTTTGACAGCGGTCCGCTCGGCTCGGTGGGTGTCGGCTACCAATTCAACCAATGGCTGCGTGCCGATGCGATCGTCCAGTATCGCGGCAAGACGGATTTCTCCGCGCTTGATCGCTACGGACACACCGATGCAACGGGCACGGCTGTCTGGGATGCAACCAACGACTATGACGCTGCCAAATCGGAATGGCTGCTGATGGCCAACGCCTATGTCGATCTTGGTACTTGGGCTGGCATTACCCCCTACGTTGGTGCCGGTGTCGGTGCCTCGCGCAACACGATCTCCCGTTTCAGGGACGTCAACGTCCCGACCCTGGGTGTCGCATACGGTGACAGCGACTCCACTTGGAACTTCGCCTGGGCGTTGCATGCCGGCTTGGGCTACCAAGTGACAGATCGTCTCGCCGTCGACTTTGGTTACAGCTACGTTGATCTTGGTGACGCGAAAACCGGCCGGCTGAACTCCTATGACAACACGGTGGATACCGGCCCTATGCACTTCAACAATATTACATCGCACGATTTCAAACTTGGCCTGCGCTACTCGCTGCAATAGCCAAATACGTTCATCGTTGCATGAGCTTCCAAGTTCAAGGCTGCCGTTTCGGCAGCCTTTTTCATTTGGTTGAGCGTGATCGAGGTTAACGAGCATGGTTAACCATGCGTTAGCATCTCGCTGGAATAATACCCGTAAAGTCAGCCATGCGGGCACCGCGTCGCCCGGTCGGGAATTGCCATGAAATCGTCCACCGTAATTCTCGCCGCTGCGACGAGCCTTGCCTTGTTTGGCGGTGCGGCGATGGCGGAGGAGCGACCGATTACCGAGGCACCCGAGGTTACCATTTCAGGCGACTCATCAGCGACGGGTTGGTACCTTCGCGGTGATCTTGGCTACGCGCCGGGGACGGGCAACGAAACGCCGACATACCTCTTCAATGAGGCGGGCGGCGCCGCAAGCGGTGGCGAATTTGACCCGGCGCGCTTCTCCAAACCGTTTTCCGGCGGGGCTGGCGTCGGCTATCAATTCACGGACATCTGGCGCGCCGATCTTACGGCGGATTTTTTCAAAAGTGATTTCACTGGCACAGCTCGCACCGATTTGCCTTGTGCCGCATCCGCTGCTGCCGGGACCGGCTGCACCTCGGGTGCGCGCGCCGATCTTCGTGCCTATGGCATCATGGCGAACGGCTATGCCGACCTCGCGACGATTGCCGGTTTGACCCCGTATGTCGGCGCTGGCATTGGGGTATCCAACGTCAGATGGGGGAACGTGCGTTCGCAACCCGAGTGTGTTGACGGCGCTTCGACCTGCTCTGGCGCCACATTCTCACAGCAGAACTTCAACGGCGAGAGTAGCTGGCGCTTCACTTACGCGCTGATGGCGGGCCTCAGCTATGAAGTCACGGACAATCTCAAGATCGATTTCGGCTATCGCTTTTCCGATATTGCCGGCGGCAGGATGTTTTCAGGCTCTCCCGGGACAAGCGGTCGCGACGACGGATTGACCCGTCACGAAATCCGCATCGGCTTGCGTATCGGTGGCTGGTAGGGTGGTTGGTCGGCGACGCAATGGTGCGCCTGCGGCAAAAATACCTCCACGTGCGACACTTCTTCGTTGACTATATCGGGCGTCCTCTGTATCCACGGCGGCGGGACACCCTTCCCCAACGAAGGGCTATCTATCTGGAAGGATAGCAGATGACGAAGACCGCAAAGCCGGACGTGCGTCCGCAAAACACCCATTTTTCTTCTGGCCCTTGCTCGAAGCGCCCCGGTTGGTCGCTTGAAGCCCTTTCCGACGCGCCGCTTGGCCGTTCGCACCGCGCGAAAGTCGGAAAGACGAAGCTGAAGCAGGCCATCGATCTTACCCGTGAAATTCTGGAAGTGCCTGCGGATTACCGCATCGGCATCGTTCCTGCCTCCGATACCGGCGCCGTCGAAATGGCGCTCTGGTCGCTGCTCGGCGAGCGTGGCGTCGACATGGTCGCCTGGGAAAGCTTCGGTGCCGGCTGGGTCACCGACGTCGTCAAGCAGCTGAAGCTCAAGGACGTCCGCAAGATCGAAGCCGGTTACGGCGAGCTGCCGGACCTTTCGACCATCGACTTCGACCGCGACGTCGTCTTCACCTGGAATGGCACCACCTCCGGCGTCCGCGTACCGAACGGCGATTTCATCCCTGCCGACCGCAAGGGCCTGACGATCTGCGATGCGACGTCTGCCGCTTTCGCGCAGAACCTCGATTTCGCCAAACTCGATGTCGTCACCTTCTCCTGGCAGAAGGTTCTCGGCGGCGAGGGCGCTCATGGCGTCATCATCCTGTCGCCTCGTGCCGTCGAGCGTCTCACCACCTACGCACCGGCCTGGCCGCTGCCGAAGATCTTCCGCATGACCTCGGGCGGCAAGCTGATCGAGGGCATCTTCACCGGCGAAACCATCAACACGCCGTCGATGCTTTGCGTCGAGGACTATATCGATGCGCTGCTTTGGTCGAAGCAGGTCGGCGGCCTGAAGGGCCTGATGGCTCGCGCCGACGCCAATGCCAAGGTCATCGCCGACTTCGTCGCTGCCAACGACTGGATCGCCAACCTGGCGGTGAAGGCCGAGACGGCTTCGAACACCTCGGTCTGCCTGAAGATCACGGACAAGGGCGTTGCAGCGCTCGACGCCGACGGCCAGGCGAACTTCGCCAAGGGTCTCGTCTCCTTGCTGGACAAGGAAGGTGTCGCCTACGACATCGGCCACTACCGCGACGCGCCATCCGGCCTTCGTATCTGGGCGGGTGCCACCATCGAGACTGCTGACATGCAGAAGCTGATGCCGTGGCTGACCTGGGCTTTCGAGACCCAGAAGGCAACGCTGTCCCAGGCTGCTGCCTGAGTTGATCGCATCCGGCTCCGCCGAACGGGCGGAGCCACGCATCCTGATTTCATCCATCGCTGAACTTTTTTGAAGGAAGCCCCCAATGGCACCTCGCGTTCTCGTATCCGACGAATTGTCGGAAACTGCCGTCCAGATTTTCCGTGATCGTGGCGTCGAAGTCGATTTCCAGCCGCAGCTCGGCAAGGACAAGGACAAGCTTGCCGAAATCATCGGCAATTATGACGGTCTCGCCATCCGTTCGGCAACCAAGGCAACGGAAAAGCTGATTGCTGCTGCGACCAACCTCAAGGTCATCGGTCGCGCCGGCATCGGCGTCGACAATGTCGATATCCCGGCCGCTTCGCGCCGCGGTATCATCGTCATGAACACGCCGTTCGGCAACTCGATCACCACTGCCGAACACGCCATCGCGCTGATGTTCGCCGTTGCCCGCCAGCTGCCGCAGGCCGATGCCTCGACGCAGGCCGGGAAGTGGGAAAAATCGAAGTTCATGGGTGTTGAAATCACCGGCAAGACGCTCGGCGTCATCGGGGCCGGCAATATCGGCGGCATCGTCTGCAAGAAGGCCATTGGCCTCGGCATGCATGTTCTGGCCTACGATCCCTTCCTGTCCAAGGAACGCGCCGAAGAGATGGGCGTCACCAAGGTCGAGCTCGACGAGCTTTTGGCCAAGGCTGACTTCATCACCCTGCACGTGCCGATGACCGACAAGACCCGCGGCATCCTCGGCAAGGAAAACCTCGCCAAGACCAAGCCCGGCGTGCGCATCATCAACTGCGCCCGCGGCGGCCTCGTCGATGAGGCAGCGCTTGCCGATGCCATCAAGTCCGGCCACGTTGCTGGAGCCGGCTTCGACGTATTCGAGGTCGAGCCTGCCAAGGAAAGCCCGCTGTTCGGCCTTCCGAACGTCGTCTGCACGCCGCATCTCGGTGCGTCGACCTCAGAAGCGCAGGAGAATGTTGCTCTCCAGGTCGCCGAACAGATGTCGGACTACCTCGTCAAGGGTGCCGTTTCCAACGCCATCAACATGCCGTCGATTACTGCGGAGGAAGCGCCGATCCTGAAGCCGTTCATCCGGCTCGCCGACGTTCTCGGCGCCTTTGTCGGTCAGGTCACCGAAGAGCCGATCAAGGAAATCGAGATTCTCTACGACGGTATCACCGCCGGGATGAATACCAAGGCGCTGACGAGTGCGTTGCTCGCCGGCCTGATCCGCACGCAGGTGTCCGATGTCAACATGGTTTCGGCCCCTGTGATGATCAAGGAAAAGGGCATCGTCCTTTCGGAAGTCAAGCGCGACAAGACCGGCGTCTATGATGGTTACATCAAGCTGACGGTGAAGACCGAAGCGATGACCCGCTCGATCGCCGGTACCGTGTTCTCGGATGGAAAGCCGCGCTTCATCCAGATAAAGGGAATCAACCTCGACGCAGACGTCGGCAGCCACATGGTCTACATCACCAACACCGACGTCCCCGGCATGATCGGCTTCATCGGCACCACGCTGGGTTCGGCGGGCGTCAACATCGCCAACTTCCAGCTCGGCCGCGACAAGCAGGGCGGCGATGCGATTGCGCTGCTTTATGTCGATGGTCCGCTCAGCGACGCCGTTCTCGGCAAGTTGACGGCGAACCCGGCGATCCGCCAGGCAAAGCCGCTCGTCTTTTCGGTGGACTGATATTTTCCTCCCAAGGAAGATCCAGGGAACCCGGCGCGGCGGACTGCGCCGGGTTCTTGCTGTTCGGGTGTACGTTGATCGCTGCGCCGAGGAAGGTTATCGTCGTTGCGCATCCACGATTGATTCATCGGACACTCACTTCGGGGACATTCATGACAAGAGCCGCAATTGCTATCGCCCTGGTATCGCTTTTTGCCCTTTCCTCATGCGCCAATACAGCCAACGGCCTTGCCGCCGACGGAAGGCAGGCGAGCAATGCCCTTGATGAAAGCACGCACCGCATTCTCAAGGCCGGTGCGAACTAAATCGCTGATCCGGCCTTCCTTTGTGCATTGTATAAACCCGCCAGAGCGGAAGTGCCCGCTTATTGTGGAGTCGCGGGCGCAGGCGTAGCTGGAGCTGCAGGCGTGGCCGGAGCTGCAGGCATTGTCGGTTCAGTCGCGGGCGGGGTTGCTGCCGGTGGGCTTGCGGCTGGCGGCGTTGTCGTCGCGGGGGCCGTTGCGGCCGGCGGCGGGCTCGCGGGTTCAGAAGCAGTGGGGGCAGGTGTGGCGGGTGCCGTCGCCGTGGAAGTGCCCTGCGATCTTGGCCAGTAAGTCGCTGCCAGGGCAGCGATGACGACGAGAGCGGCGAGCACAATCCACAAGGTTCTGCTGCGCGAGGTCGACGTGTTCACCGGATTAGGTCTGTTGAAATCATTTGTCATGTTACTCCTCCTCTCAACGCTAACTCCCTTGCGAGCAATTTGTTCCATTGCCCGCGACTTGGCGCCAGATGACGTGGTGGCAACCTGACGGTCTCGCCGACATCCACGGTCGCAATTTTACTGTAACGTACTTCCAATTTACACCCATCCGTGGCTCGCTGGCCTTCGGCCGCTAGGGCGAATGCGAGACAGAGCGACGATGTCGGTCTCAAGGAGACCAGATATGAGCATGACATTCTTCCTGCGGGCGCGAACGGTCGCGTTTTTGGTCGGGTCTTGTGACAGCCATCTGGATACTCCCGCCAATAGCGCTCATGGCTCAGCAACACCGCAGACGGTGAAGGCCGCAGTTGCGGATGATGTCGACAATGCGCCGGAGGCGCTCGGACGCTGAGATACAGGTCGTCGTCGCCCGGATCGGACGAGTTCTTGGCAGAGATCATCGTAGGGGCTGTTTTCGGGGAGGAGGCTACGGATCGGCATGATGACATCTTCACCCGCGACACTGTCCGACGCCGACCAGTCTCGAACGCTGCCGGGCCGACGAAGTCTTTTGAATTGCACTCGCCGGCCAGGACTGCTGGAGCCGCTGAACCGTGCGGGTCTGGTCGTGATACTGACCATGTTCCTCGCGACGGCGGGCGGCGCGCACGGCCAGATCGCGGACGAGGCGTCGAGAGGAGCGTTTCCGGACCGGGAACTCGCAATCGGCACCAAGCAAGCGCCGCCCTTCGCGATGAAGGACGTCGACGGCAACTGGACCGGTATTTCCATCGATCTCTGGCGAGAGATCGCGCAGAGGCTTGGGCTCAAGTACCGTCTTGTCGAAGAACCGGACGTACAGACTTTACTAGAAGCGACATCGCGTGGCGAGTTTGACATTTCGGTCGCGGCAATCACGATCACGGCGGAACGCGAACGCAGTGTCGATTTCTCCCAGCCTTTCTATGATACGGGTCTCGGTATAGCCGTGCCTATCAACAGCGTCTCTGTCTGGCGCGAGATCATCCGCACGATGGTTTCGTCGGGTTTCATGCAGGCGGCTGGAGCGCTGATCGGCATTTCGCTTCTGGTCGGAGCGCTGATCTGGTTGTTCGAACGGCGGCACAACGATGATTTCGGCGGACCGGCCACCCGTGGGCTCGGCGCGAGTATCTGGTGGTCAGCCGAGGCGATGACGCAGGCAAGCACCGGGCATCGCGGCCCGATAACGATTGCCGGTCGAGCCCTTGCCATCATCTGGATGGTTGTTTCAATCATCACCATCGCCGTTTTTACCGCGAGCGTCACCTCGGCGCTGACGACGCGCCAGATGCGCGGGCTCGTCAATGGTGTGGAGGATCTGCCGGCCGTGCGCGTCGGAACGCTCGCCGGTTCCGCGACGGTAGGCTTTCTGAACGGGGAGCGCATCAAGTATCGCACCTTCGGACAGGTCACCCAAGGCCTCAAGGCATTGGAAGCGGGATCGCTGGACGCCTTCGTTTATGACAAGCCTTTGCTCGCCTGGACGGTAGAGCAGACGTTCCCGAATACCGTCCGGGTACTTGATGTCGATTTCGAACCGCAGAGCTACGGACTGGCCATGCCCCTCGGCCGGCCGTATCGCAAGGCGATTGATGTGGCCATCCTCGAAGCCATCCACGATCTGCACTGGAAGCAGACGCTCTTCCGCTTCCTCGGCGAGAAAAGATGACGCTAAAAGCGGTTTGCTTGATGTCGCCGCAGATCCGAAGGCATCGGCGCTAGCCGCCCTACCGGGCCGGGCGCAACAGTCTCAGTGCATTAATCGTCACCAGCACGGTGGCGCCGGTATCGGCGAGGATGGCTGGCCATAGCCCGGTGATGCCGGCGATCGTGGTCACCAGGAACACCGCTTTAAGCCCGAGGGCGATGGTGATGTTCTCGGCTATGTTGCGCATGGTTCGTTTCGAAAGTGCGATCATCGCCGCGACGTCACCGACGCGACCATGAAGGATGGCGGCGTCGGCGGTCTCCAGTGCGACATCCGTGCCGCCGCCCATGGCGATACCGACGTCGGCAGCGGCAAGGGCAGGGGCGTCGTTGATCCCGTCACCGACCTTGGCGACCGTCAGGCCCTGGCTTTGAAGCTCGCCGACGATGCGTTGCTTGTCCTCGGGCATCAGCTCGGCTCGGACCTCGATACCCAGTTGCTGGCCGATTGCATTTGCCGTGCGGCTGTTGTCGCCGGTGAGCATGACGATTTTCACACCGCTGTCAGTGAGAGCCTTGAGGCCCGCCTTTGCGTCGTCACGGGGCTCGTCGCGCATGGCAATGGCTCCCGCCAGTGTCTCGCCGACGAGCAGGACGGAGACGGTCTTGCCCTCGTCGTTGAGGCCGGTGATGCGCGCGGTCTGTTCGGCCGACAGCGGAATACGTTCATGTGCCGCCTTGGGTGAACCCAGGAAGATCGGCAGGCCCTCCACTGTTCCGGAGACGCCCTTGCCACCAAGGGCTTTGGCGTCCGTTGCCGCGGGGACGACGACATTGTCCGTCGCTGCCCTTGCGAGAATTGCCAGTGCCAGCGGATGGCTTGAACCGGTCTCAAGGGCCGCCGCGTACTTCAATATGTCGGCTTGCGTGCTTTCGAAGCCGATCACATCCGTCACCTTCGGCTTTCCTTCGGTCAGGGTGCCCGTCTTGTCGAGGGCGACGGCGTTGATCTTGCCGAGCGTTTCCAGCACCGCGCCGCCTTTCAATAGCAGACCGCGGCGCGCACCGGACGAAAGCGATGCGGCTATCGCGGCGGGGGTCGAGATGACGAGAGCGCAGGGGCAACCGATCAACAGGATCGCAAGACCCTTGTAAATCCACTCGTTCCACGCGCCGCCTGCCAATAGCGGCGGAAGGATTGCGACAAGAGCGGCGACGACGACAACGCCAGGGGTGTAGTAACGCGAGAAGCGGTCGATGAAGCGCTCGGTTGGCGCCTTCGATTCCTGCGCTTCCTCGACAAGTCTAACAACGCGGGCAATGGTGTTGTCGGCTGCCGCTGCGGTCACTTTCACCCTCAGCGCGGCATCGCCGTTGACCGTGCCGGCAAAGACGACATCGCCTTCGCCTTTGCGCACCGGCGTGCTCTCGCCGGTCACCGGTGCCTCGTCGATCGCGCTCTCGCCGGACAGGATTGTGCCGTCGGCGGAAATACGGTCGCCCGGGCGGACGAGGATGGTTGCACCGACGGCGAGATTTTCGGCGGGAACCTCACGGGTCTTGCCGTCCTCTTCGACCAGAGCGCTTTTCGGTACCAATTTCGTTAGGGACTGGATGCTTTGGCGGGCCTTGCCGGCGGCCACGCCTTCCAGCAGTTCGCCAACCAGGAAAAGGAAGACCACCGTGGCCGCTTCCTCGCCAGCATGGATGATCACCGCGCCGACCGCGGCGATGGTCATCAGCATTTCGATCGAGAACGGCGTACCCGCAAACGCCGCCATAACGGCGCGGCGCGCAATCGGCACCAGGCCGACCAGCATCGCGGCGACGAAAGCGTAGGGCGCGATCGCAGGAACGAGATGACCGATCGCATAGGCGGTCACGAGTGCTACGCCCGAGAGGATTGTCAGGCGGCCCTTCTTGCTTTGCCACCATGGACCGTTCGTTGTCGTGTTGTCGTGGCCGTGCAGCCCCTCAACCGTGTCCGACGCCGGCGGAGCGGCAGCGGCACCGTGGGATGCTTCGTCGAGATCGTGATCGTGGTTGGCGTGATCGTGACCTTCATGATCATGATGATGATCATGAACCTGTCGCGACGGTGCCGCTGGGGTCCGGGAGGTGACCTGCATCACGGAGTAGCCGAGGCCGGCAACCCTTCTCTCGATGGCGACAAGATCGCTGCTGCCGTCGTGGCGCACGGTCATCGTGCCGGCGGTAACCGATACCAGGACATCCTCAACTCCAGGCATCCGACGTACGGCGGTGTCGATCTTCGTCGCGCAACCGGCGCAATCCATGCCGTCGACCCTGTAACGCTTCTCGACCGTTTCGCTCATGATCCGCTTCCTTGCCTTTGGGAAGTATCCTTCCTACATCCTCTAGCGACTAGAGGTGCAAGAGGAAAATGATGAAAAAGATTACGATCGGTGAAGCTTCGAGGCAAAGCGGCGTGAAAGTGCCGACGATTCGCTACTATGAGAGCATAGGCCTGCTCGCGGAACCGAGCCGCAGCGAGGGTAACCAGCGTGCCTATGAACAAGCAGACCTGCGTCGGCTCGCCTTCATTCGCCACGCCCGCGAACTTGGCTTCGAGGTGGATGCGATCCGCACCTTGCTAACCCTGCAGGATGATCCACATCAGTCCTGTGCTTCTGCAGATGCCATCGCCAAGGCCCGTCTCGTCGAGGTCGAGCAACGGATAAGGAGCCTACTTGCGCTGAAGGCGGAACTGGAAACGATGGTCGAGGGTTGTGGCCATGGCCGCGTCGATCATTGCCGAGTGATCGAGGTGCTTGCCGATCATGGCCAATGCGCACACACACATCACTGACGGCGCAGGACGCTTTCATCCGTTCCGCTCTTACCATACAAGGCGGCAAAATATTCGATGACGTGTTGGTCGTGCACAATGCGCGGGCGGTTCGCCTAAAGTTTCGGCACGTTATGATTCTGATTTTATTTAGCTTTCTCGGTTAAACTCGTTCGGTCCGCCGCCAATACTCAATGTGATTTCATCATGACCGGTACTCCGAGAGCGCTTGTTTCCATCGATAGCCCCAACGATGATTTCCAGTCGTTGTTCGCGACCCACCCGTCGCCGATGTGGGTCTACGATCCGGATACGCTGCGCTTCCTGATCGTCAATAACGCCGCTGTAGATCTCTACGGCTATGGGCTACACGAATACGCGCGGATGACCGTGCTCGACATCCGCCCAGACCATGAGCGCCAGCGGATGCTGAGCGCGGTGCATGAGCGTACCGACATGGAGAAGGCCGAGCGGTGGACACACCTCAAGGCCGATGGCGAGACGGTGGAGGTCCTGACGTATGGCCGTGCTGTCCGCTTCGATGGCCGTGACGCCATCCTTGCAATCGTGCAGGACCGGACGGAGGTCAACGCTGCGTAGAAGCAGGTGACGGATACGCGTTCATTGCTCGACAGCATCGTTGACAACCTACCGGTCGGCGTCTTCGTCAAGGATATGGAGGCGGACGGTCTTTATGTGCTCTTCAACGAGGCTTGTGGCGCAATCGTCGGCCGCGATCCCTTCGACGTCCTCGGTCAAAGCGACCGCATCCTGTTCGACGACAAGCAGACCGCCATTTTCCGCAGCCAGGATGCGAAGGCATTGATGGCTGGCGCGACGATCAGCTTCGAAGAGACAATGCAGCGCACT
Organism: Rhizobium sp. Root1220; assembly: GCF_001426265.1. Taxonomy (GTDB): domain Bacteria; phylum Pseudomonadota; class Alphaproteobacteria; order Rhizobiales; family Rhizobiaceae; genus Rhizobium. The sequence continues at coordinate 29,963 of NZ_LMDG01000034.1, read as the reverse complement.
GATGGCGTGCCAAGGATTCTGCGTACCGTAAAGCGCGCCTTGCCTGAGCCGGAAGGCCGGACGCCGCGCTACCTGCTCGGCATTTCCCAGGATGTTACAGAAGAGCGCTCCGTGGAGGCGCGCCTTGCCTACATGGCAATGCACGATGCGCTCACCGGCCTGCCGAACCGCGCTTTCTTTGCCGATCATATCCAGACCGCTGCGAGGGGCGCGAATGCGGAGAACCCGCTTGCGCTGCTCTATCTCGATGTCGATCACTTCAAGCATATCAACGACAGCAAGGGCCATGCCGCCGGCGACGCACTGCTTTGCCAGGTCGCCTCGCGCCTGACGCGCCTCATCGGAAACAACGACATCGTGGCCCGTCTGGGTGGCGACGAATTTGCACTTTTACTGCGGCTTGACGGACGGGAGGCCGTCGAGTGCTTCGCCGAGCGCCTGCTGAAAGCGCTGTCTGTCCCATTTGACCTCGACGGCGCCAACGAGCATGTAACGTGCATCATCGGCATCGCGATTGCGCCCGAGCATGCCGACGACGATGACGTCCTGATGCGGCACGCCGACCTGGCGCTTTATGCTGCGAAGGAAAGCGGTCGATCGACCTATCGCTTTTACCGGTCGGAAATGCGGCTGGAAGCCGAGCGGCGCCACCTGATGATTGTCGAGCTGCACGACGCCTTGCTAAAAGGACAGTTCGAGCTTCACTACCAGCCGATCGTCCAACTCGATGACGACGGCATCGCCGGTTTCGAGGCGCTGATCCGCTGGCACCATCCGACGCGTGGATTGATCCCCCCGATGGATTTCATTCCGATTGCGGAAGAAACCGGCCTCATCGTTCCGATCGGCGAATGGGTCTTGCGCGAAGCCTGCGGCGCCGCTGCCACGTGGCCCGGTCACTTGAAGATCGCTGTCAACCTTTCCGTCTGCCAGTTCCGCCATAGCAAACTCCTTTCGACTGTCGTGGCTGCCCTCAACGATACCGGTCTTCGGCCCGATCGGTTGGAGATCGAGATCACCGAATCCGTCTTTCTCGCCGATGTCGAACAGAGCCTGCCGCTGCTCAGGGCATTGAAGGAACTCGGCATTCGCATTGCCATCGACGATTTCGGTACCGGTTACTCCTCGTTGAGCTACCTTCGCGCCTTTGCCTTCGACAAAATCAAGCTCGACCGCAGCTTCGTCGCCGGCATCGAGACGGACCCCGGCAATCTTGCCATCGTCCGCGCCGTCGTCGGCATCGGTTCAGGCTTCAACGCCACGACGCTTGCCGAGGGCATCGAGACCGAGGAGCAACTGCAGAGTTTGCGAGCCGAGGGCTTCGGCGAAGTGCAGGGCTATCTGCTGGGCAGACCAATGCCGCTGCAGGAGGCGGAAGCACTAATCTACCGCGGAACCGATAGTCCGGTTTCACTCAGCAAGTGCTGAGATCATCGCGTCGAAGGCGTCCGCCGCCTTGCTGCGGTAGCGCTCCTCGTGGCGAAGCAGAAAGAACGGACGGGGAAGTGTTGCGATGTTTGCCTCGACCAGCGTACCGCCCTTTAGCAGCGGCGCAACGATGCTGCGGGACATGAGCGTAGCGCCGAACTCCGCCTGAACGACACCGATCACCGTTTCGTTGCCCGGCAGCGACATCGGGATGTCGAGAGCGCCCACATCCAAGCCCGCCTTCTCCAGCAGGCTTTCAAAGGCGCGCCGCGTCCCGGATCCGTGCTCGCGCAGGACCCACGGCGTTTGGGGAAAATCGTCGACGCCGCGCTGTCTGCCATCCGCCCACGGATGTCCCGGCGCGACGACGACGATCATCTCATCGATTGCGACCATTCTGACCGACACACCGCGCCGTTCTTCCGGCCATTCGATAAAGCCGATCTCTGCACGACCCTCGACCACCGCATCAGTCACCTCGTCGGTGTTGCCGATGCGAACGCTCAGGGTAATTCCGGGATAGCGCTTCCGATATTGGGCAAGCCGCGGCGCCAACCAGTAGCCCGCGACCGTCTGGCTGGCCATGATCGACAGCTCGCCGTGCATCATGCCGGAAAGATCCATCAAGGCCGCTTCCGCCGCTCGTGCGCCGGCAAGCACTTCTTGGGCCTGCTTGAGGAAAAGGCGGCCTGTCTGGTTGAGAACGATCGAACGCCCGACACGGTCGAACAGCGTCACGCTGTGGCGGCGTTCCAGCGCCGTCACAGCGGCGCTGACGGCCGATTGCGTCATGTTCAGATGCGCCGCAGCCTGCGTTATATGCTGGCGGGAGGCTACCTCGATGAAAATCCGCAACTGTTCGAGCGTCATGATAGGCACCTTATTATCGTTCGATTTTATCGAATGAAACAAGAATTACAATTCGTTGGAATCGATTAATCGAGAGTTGTATTCACGGGGCGCAACCGAGGATACCGTCATGACTGCTTTCACCGATCCGTACGTTCAGGCCAGAAGGTCCGGATGGCGACAGCGTGTCCTGCATTTTACGCCCAACTGGTTCGCGACGACGATGGGAACGGGAATAGTGGCCATCTGTCTCGGCCAGTTTGCCGCGATTCCGCTGCTTTGGAAGGCCGGCGAAATACTGTGGCTCGCCAATATCTTGCTGTTTGGGATCCTGTCCGCGCTCTATGCAGCCAAGTGGCTGCTTCACCCGCGAGAAGCCTTGAGTGCCTTAGGACATCCGGTTGTTTCCATGTTCTTCGGTTGCATCCCGATGGGGCTGGCGACTTTGGTCAACGGCACATTGATTTTCGGTGTTCCGCTCTTCGGCGAGCCTGCGGTCGGGATGGCCATCCAACTCTGGTGGATCGACGCAGCGCTGGCGATCATTGCCGGGTTTGTCATTCCCTTTGCCATGTTCACTCGCCACGACCATTCCCTCGAGCAGATGAGTGCCATCTGGTTGCTGCCGATCGTCGCCAGCGAGGTCGCTGCCGCCAGCGGCGGGCTCTTGGTGACGCACGTCGCCGGTGCCGGCCCGCAGATGACCGTGCTCTTTGCCAGCTACGTGCTGTGGGCCTGCTCGGTTCCGCTGGCGCTCGGGCTGCTGAGTGTTCTTTTCCTGCGCATGGCACTCCACAAGCTGCCCCCAGCGGGCATGGCAGCAACTGCTTTCCTTGCGCTCGGGCCGATCGGTACCGGCGCGCTGGGCCTGATCCTGTTTGCGGTGAACGGGCGTGCCGTGCTCGAAGCGAACGGGCTTGGCGCGTTAGCGAACAGCATGAGTGGCGCGTCACTCTTCGGGGCTTTGCTGTTGTGGGCATACGGTCTGTGGTGGCTCGGCATGGCACTCGTGGTGACTGCCCGCTATCTCACGGACGGTCTGCCGTTCAATCTCGGCTGGTGGGCCTACACTTTCCCGATCGGCGTCTATGCACTGGCGACGCTGCGGCTTGCCATATTGGTCCCCGTTCCTGCGATCGGAACCTTCGGAGACCTGCTTGTGATCGCACTCGTCGCGATCTGGCTGGTGGTTGCCGCCAGGACCGCACTAGGCGCTTTGGAGGGCACGTTGTTTTCCGATCCGTGTCTGCAGGCATGATCAGGGCGGTGACGGCGCAATTCCTGTCTTCGGGGCGAGGGCGGATGGCGAAGCCTGGCGAGGTTGAGAGTTCTAGTGCTTCGACCCCAGATCCGTCGTTGGAGTCAGCGAACTCACTGAAACACGCCGCACATCAGATCTACCGGGGCGGCGCCGTAGGGGGCAGCCCGTAAGACGGCCGCAAGCCCGCCTCTTGCGCGGCAAGCCATTCCTTTCTATATCCTCGGCAACGAAAGACCACGGCGGCCGACCCCGCCGGTTCGGATGGAATCCGCCGGATCCGCGCGAGGCAGGGTGGATCGAGACACGCTCTAGAATTGGCAGCCGCCGTGAACACACTGGATTTTGACAAGAAGCCGGAAGAGACCCGTGTTGTCGTCGCCATGTCGGGCGGCGTCGATAGCTCCGTTGTGGCTGGTCTTTTGAAGCGCGAGGGCTACGACGTGCTCGGCATCACGCTGCAACTCTATGATCACGGTGCCGCCGTTCATCGCGCTGGCTCGTGCTGCGCCGGACAGGATATCGACGACGCACGCCGGGTGTGCGAGACGCTTGGAATTCCGCACTATGTGCTGGATTACGAAAAGCGCTTCCGCGACACGGTGATCAACCCGTTCATGGAAAGCTATGTGGCCGGCGAAACACCGATCCCATGCGTTTCCTGCAACCAGACGGTCAAGTTCGCCGATCTCCTGGAAACCGCCAGGGAACTCGGCGCCGATGCGCTGGCAACCGGCCATTATATCCGTTCGCGGGCAAATCCGTCGCCCGGCAATCCCGGCCGCCGCGCGCTCTATCGCCCGGCCGATGCCGATCGCGACCAGAGCTATTTCCTGTTTGCGACCACGCAGGAGCAGATCGACTACCTGCGCTTTCCGCTGGGCGGGCTGCCGAAGGCGGAAACCCGCAAGCTTGCCGAAGAGATGGGCCTCGTCGTCGCCAAGAAGGCCGACAGCCAGGACATCTGTTTCGTGCCGCAAGGCAAATACACCGACATCATCAACAAGCTGAAGCCGAATGCGGCGCTGGCCGGCGAGATCGTTCATCTCGACGGGCGCGTGCTTGGCAATCACGACGGCATCCTGCACTACACGATCGGCCAGCGCCGCGGCATCGGCATCGCCACCGGCGAGCCGCTCTATGTCATCTATCTCGACGCCCGCTCGCGCCGCGTCATCGTCGGTCCGAAGGAAGCACTGGAGACGCACCGCGTCTATCTGCGCGACGTCAACTGGCTCGGCGACGAGGAATTGGCGCAGGCGGCATCCGGTGAAGGCTTTGCCTGCTTCGCCAAGGTGCGCTCGACCCGCACCCCGACGCCTGCCGTGCTGCATGCCGACCAGACGGGCATCTATGTCGATCTTGCGGTGGGTGAGGCGGGTGTGGCACCCGGGCAGGCCTGCGCGCTCTATTCGGCGCCGGGCGACAACGCCCGTGTCTATGGCGGCGGTTTCATCGAGCGGTCGGAACGCGAACCGGCGGCGGAAGCCTCTCTAAAGGCGCTGCTGACAAGTGCTGTCGCGGCGTGAAAACTCCCGGGCATTTTCTCAACCATGCGCTTGACATGACCGCAAGGGGCACCTTATAAGCCGCTCATTCGACAGGCCGGACGCTTTGCAAACGGCATCGTTGGCAGTGGCTGGGTAGCTCAGTTGGTGAGAGCGCAGGATTCATAACCCTGAGGTCGGCGGTTCAATTCCGCCCCCCGCTACCACTTTCCGAAAAGTGTCACAGGTCGCGAAAATCCGGGATTTTGTCACTTGGATCCGTAGTTTCTTAGTTGAAGCTAGCCGCGGGATTCCTCTTGGCGCCGAATAGGAACGCCATCCCTGTTGGCTCAAAAATCAATATGGCGGCGATCCAAGCACGTAATTCAATTTACGCCATAGCCATTCGCTTTCCAACGTGAGTTCCGCTTTGGGCTGACAGCAGTCATTGGCAGACGACGGCTTTGTGCAAAAGGTGAAGTAGAAGGAGTGACCGACACGGGCCTCCTGCAAGATCGCGTTTGCCACACGTGGTATCATTAAGCCGCCATCGGTCAATCGACCGGCGTTCTTGCAACGACCGCCGGCGCCTATTTGACCGTGATCTAGCGCCGAAGAACTGCTATGTTGATTTTCTCAACCACCGTTTGTCGTCGGGGGCGACCATGCGGATCGCAATCATGGGTTCTGGCGCTATCGGCGGCTATCTTGGTGCGCGGCTCGCTCTAGCCGGCCATGACGTAGCCTTTATTGCGCGTGGTGCTCACCTAGAAGCAATGCGAAGCCATGGATTGCAGCTGGAAAGTCCGCTCGGCAATGTCAGCCTGCCTCGGGTAACGGCGACCGAGGCGCCTGACGATGTCGGCCGTGTCGACATCGTGTTCTTCGCCGTCAAGCTCTATGACAGCGAAACGGCGGCCGCAGCAATCGTGCCGATGGTCGGGCCGGAAACGCGAGTGATGACGTTGCAGAACGGCATCGACAGTGTCGAGACGCTTGCCCGATATGTGCCGCCTTCGCAGGTTGTCGGCGGCGCCGCCTATATTTCAGGATATCTCAAACAGCCCGGCCTGATCGTGCATGTGGGTGGTGCCACGCAGTTCTACGTGGGTGGGCACGATGACCCGGTGATCGGCGCGCTGCAGACTGCCTGCATCGAGGCGGGCAACATTGGCTTGGAGGCGGTTGATGACATCGACCGGGTGCTCTGGGCCAAGTTCGTGACGCTCTGCGCGTTCTCGGGTGTGACCAGCCTGATGCGTTCCGGAATTGGACCGATCCTGGCCGATTCTGAAGCCCTTATATTCCTCGACCAGTTGCGCGATGAGGGCATGGCGGTCGCAATGGCAGCCGGTCACCCGATGCGCGACGGATACCTAGCGGACGCTCAATCGCGGTGGCAAAATCTGCCGCCCGATACGCGCTCATCCATGGCCAATGATCTCTTGCACGGAAAGCCGCTGGAAGTTGCATGGCTTTCAGGACGCATGCACGCGCTTGGGAGGGAACTTGGCGTAGCGACGCCGGCACATACGACTGTCTATCGCGCGCTGCATCTACACGCAAATGGTACACTCTGACTGCATGGACCCCGGGGAGGGAAACGCATGGAGAGGGAAAATTGGGCTGAGAGCATTTCTTCGACGAGCGCCGACGATGCACAAGCCATGTTTAACAAACACCTGGCAACTTACCGGAAGATCGTCGGGGAAAACCTCATGTTTCATCGCGAGGTCTACGGCTTGCTTCATAACCTGCTCTCCCAAGAGATGCAGAAGCCGTTCAAGTTTCTCGATATCGCTTGCGGGGATGCGGTCGCCTCAGCGGCTGCGCTCAAAGGGACTGCCATCGACCACTATTACGGGATTGACCTCTCTCCTCAGTCTCTGGAACTCGCAAGAGAATCGTTAAAGGACTTGCCGTGTCCCATCGACCTGCAGTGTTGCGATTTCGTCGAAGCAATGACCGACTGGTCCGATGCCGTAGACGTCGTGTGGATTGGAATGTCGCTGCATCATCTGCAACCGGAAGGAAAGGTCCGGCTGATGAAAGATGTGCGCAATACATTGAGCCGCGATGGCCTGTTTCTGATCTGGGAACCCACCCTTCTTGACGGGGAGAGTCGCGCCGGTTGGCTTGATCGGTTCTCTGCATATCGGAGCGTATGGGCCGCAATAACCGACGAAGAGTTTGCAACAATGTTGGCCCACAATAGGCTGGCCGACTTCCCGGAATCGGCCGACGGATGGAAGGCGATGGGCCATCAGGCTGGGTTCGCCCATGCCGAACAAATATTCATGATGCCCAATCGTTTCGGGAGAGTCTTTCAATTTAGGAACTGACATCGCGCTCTCAGACTGCTCCCGCAGGGCAAGTATGCAGATCTTCCAGTTGTGAAGGAGCAATTGTCCTAAGCCGGAAATGATCAAATCGCGGGCTTCGGTTCGCTCACGGGCGGAGATCGCACAAGCAATTCTGCCACCTCGAAGCGGAACTGAGCGAAGACATAACGGCACACATCAATCGACAGGGATGAAACGCCCTCCAGCCAGAGACGCGCATTCAACGTTTTTGACTGCGTCAAAACGCGCCTCGCCTAAAGATGTATTTCACTTGAATCTTTTTGCGCCATCAGCCAAAAGATCTATAAAGAATATATCTATTGATTGGAACGATGATGGCTGACGTATTCACCGAGGACGACATCAGGACGGTCGTGGATCGGTTTTATGATCGGGTGCGGGCGGACGAGGAACTGAGGCAGGCTTTTGCCGTCGTTCAGGACTGGAACGAGCACCTGGGCCGCATGGTCGAGTTCTGGTCGTCGGTGATGCTCACGACAGGACGTTACAAGGGTAATCCCGTGGCCATGCACCTTATGCATTCCGACCGAATCCAGCCCTCGATGTTCGTCCGCTGGCTCGCGCTATGGGCGGAGGCGACGGCGGAGGTGCTTCCCGAAGCCGCAGCAAATCTCATGCAGGCCAAAGCGGCCAGAATTGCCTCGCGTTTGTCGATGGCACTGTTCGGCCACGACATTTCCGATCCGGAAGAGGGTGCTGACGATGGCGTCGCCTTGCGACCCTACAAAACCACTTCCGTATTTGACGAACGGTCGCTTCCGAAACCTCTGCTCCAGGCTCACGCCCTGCGGGCCGGAACCTGGGGGGTGCTTCGGGTTCTCGAAGGGGACGTGAAATATCGATCCGAAATGGCAGCTCCCGTTCTGGTGAGCGCCGCCAATCCGATGGTGATCCCGCCCGAACGGCCTCACCATCTGGAACTCGCCGGCCCGGTAAAGTGCCGGATCGAGTTCTACGATCGCGACCCTGCCAGCCAACATTGATGACACAACTTGAAAGGTGAAGTTCATGCCCCAGGCGCTTACATCCGAAACGATCGAGATCGTAAAGAACAGCGTGCCCGCGCTTGCAACGCACGGTACCGCAATTACCAAGAGCATGTATGCGCGCCTGTTCCGCGACGCGCACATACGTGACCTCTTCAATCATGCCAACCAAGGTGAAGACGGCTCGCAGGTTCAGGCACTTGCCGGGGCGATCCTCGCCTATGCGAAGAATATAGAAAACCTGTCGGTTCTCGCTCCGGTCGTCGAACGTATCGCCCACAAGCATATCGGCTACCATATTCTCCCGGAGCATTATCCTTTCGTCGCCGAAGCGTTGCTCTACGCCATCAAGGACGTCCTTGGTGATGCAGCGTCGCCGGAACTCCTGGCGGCATGGGGCGAAGCCTACTGGTTCCTGGCCAATGTCCTGCAGGAGCGTGAAGTTGAAATTCGAAATGAGCTTGAGGAGCGCACCGGCGGTTGGACCGGTTGGAGAGCGTTTGCGATCGCCGAGAAAACGAGGGAGAGCGAGGTCGTCACGTCCTTCGTGTTGCGCCCGGTGGATGGCGGACCGGTAGCGAGGCACCGGCCGGGCCAATATCTGACGCTTCGCCTGCCCGTCGAGGCCGGCAACGAGATCAAGCGCAACTATTCGATCTCCAGCGGCCCGAGCGACAACTCCTATCGGATTTCGGTTAAGCGCGAGGCCGGTGGGCAGGGGGGCTCCCTGTTCCTTCATGACAAGGCCGAGATCGGGACGGTTCTGAATGTGACACCGCCGGCAGGTGATTTCCACCTTGCGGATGAGCCGCCGCGACCGGTCGTCCTGCTTTCCGGAGGTGTGGGTCTCACGCCGATGATCAGCATCGTGGAGGCGATCGTCGCCGACCATCCCGATCTGGACGCGCATTTCGTGCATGGCGCGCTGAACAGCTCGACGCATGCAATGGATCGCCATGTCCGGGCGCTTGCTCGGGACCACGGCAAGATCACCGTCAGCACCTTCTACAGCGAACCGGGCAAGTCGGACGCAGTCGGTCTCTCGCATGACGTCGATGGCTTCATCACCGCGGACTGGCTACGGCTGAATACACCCCTCGACGAAGCAGATTTTTATCTCTGTGGCCCGAAACCGTTCCTGCGATCGCTGGTGCCCGCTCTATTGAGATCCGGAGTCAGTGCCGACCGCGTCCACTACGAGTTCTTCGGTCCGTCGGACGAGCTGCTGGCTGCATAACGAAGCGGGCGGTTTTTGCCCGGAACTGTGCTGTCAACGACATCGGCCGCCTCTGCTGCAAAGGCGGCCGATGGGACGTATGATTTGCCTCACCGCTCACGGGGCGGAAGGAAGCCTTTCACTGTCGCGAGGTCGGGCCACGGCAGCACGGTTTCGCCAGCAACCTCTACACGGAGGATCGCTTTTCGGTAAGCAGGGGTGCTTCACCGGCATCGCGACGCTCGCGAAATTCCTTGCCCTTGCCATTTCGCGCCGTGCATGCGTTTGGGCAAACGGTGCCGGCGAGAGTCAGGCTGCTGTGCGACTTTGTGGCTCGCCAGGCGAAACAGTTCGAAAGACCCTGAGCGAGCGGTCGGCCATTCACGATAGACTTGGCTGTTGTCATGTGTATTGCGTAAAGCTAATGTACTGCATCTGCAATCTGGGGGTGCGGGACGATGTCAATAGCAAACGATGATCCGTCAACTTGGGACATGGCATTGGACGCGGTCGTTGCGGCGCCACAAAATCATAAAGTTCTTTTTGAAAACGAGAACCTGCGGGTTCTGGAAGTGATCCTGCATTCTGGTGAAGAAGAGCCGGTGCACCACCATCGTTGGCCTTCCGTGTTTGTACTGGATCAGATTCAGGGGCCGGTTCACGACATTTCGCCGGATGGCGAGCAGCTGCCTCCAAATCGAGACGTCATACAGGCTTTGGAGGCCTGGGATGGCAAGGGTTGCTTGGTGGTGAATATGGCACCGCAGGCCGCAGGCCGCGTGCACAATGCATCCGGAAAGACCATTCACGGCGTACGTATCGAAATGAAGATTTGAGAGCAACCGAGCCAAGCGGCGATGCTTCAAAAGGCGGACTTGAATTGTCGCGGTGTTGGACTACACTCAACTTCCAGGATGCGTCTCGCACAGCTGACCACGGATGTACTGGCAGCGTTGTCGAGACGGCTCGAGGAAGGTCGGTACGAAGTCTCGTCCCGGCCTTTTTCATTTGCTGGCGCGATGCGTATCAAGCCATAAACGGAAACATTAGTAACTGCACGGTCTACCGTTGCTCGGCCTGAAGCCATCCGAGCAGGCTGGATTCGATGAGGTCTCCTGGCGATAGGGTGCTGAAGTACATGCCGAAGCGATCACCGCAAGAATGATGATCGCGCCGGCGGGAGCCACTGAAAGTCGGGGCATCTGAATTACTCCTCCGCAGCCAGCATGATACGCATTTCAAGACCTGGCCAGTAGCGACGCGAAAGTTCACGGACTGTTGAACACCGTCGAACGATTGGTTTTGTCCATAGGCATGCCACATGCGGCTCACGGCGAAAAAAAGGCCGCCCGGATTAGGGGCGGCCCAAAGCGGATCTGTTAATCCGCACAGACCTCAGCGAGGGGGAGGCGCTCAGGTCCTGATAGCCGGGGTGGCTATCCACCGTCGAGGGAGGATCGAGGTGACAGTCGAAAGGTAGCGTTAAGAGCCGCTTCGTACCACTATACTTAGGTGTGGGTGCCGAAGACCGATATCCCGTTGCCGGGATTTTCGTAAAGTTATGTTCTTCGGCTTGCGCTTCGCGGGAGCTGGTATTATCCGCAATAGCATGTGTTGGATGGACGCGGATCAGGATTGAAATGGCCAAGACGCCCAAATTGGAACATTCCGAACTGGCAGGCGAGTTCACTGAAGACGGTGTAACGGTGCTTGTCGATATCTTCCGTCCCGAAGGCACGAACGGCGATTGGAAGATGGAAGTAGTCACCCAGGACGAAGACCTGATCGAGTGGGAAGAGCCCTTCGCAACCGATCGTGAGGCGTTCGATGAGTTCCTTGCGACCGTCGCGCGTGACGGCATTCACTCGTTCCTGGAGGGTGATGACCCCTCGATACACTAGACCGCTACGGTCTACAGCGCTTGTTCATAGGCTGCGGATGCGTCCTCATACTCAATAGGCGGGGATATTGCGCCGCCAGTGCATACGGTTGTCGATCGAGCAAGGTCAGGTCCCGGAGAATTCACTTGCTCTTGGGCCGGCGAGCGTCACCTGCCATGCGCTCTTGTTGTGGAAATTCTGGCTTGCGAGGAATGTGTATCCTGTGCTGGTCCAGGGCTTTACCCGACCCGAGAGATTGTCGAGCACGTAATCTCCTGATTTCAGGCGCGCCAAGAGAACGACGTGGTTGTTACCGCGGCGATCGATGACGACGGAAAGAGCCAGCCGGTTCGATGGAAAGCCTGCGCCGAGCAGGTTCTTCAGTTTCAACAGCGCGTAGTCTTCGCAATCGCCCTTGTTGTTGATCGGGAGCGACCAGTATTCCGACTTACCTGTGAGTCTCCTGTCCGACGCCGATGTTACGCCGGCATTGACCTCGCGGTTGATCCGCTGGAGTACAGGCATGGCGTCCTCGTCACTGATGTTTCGGCCGGTGCTGTCGTGGCATAGCCATACATAGCGGGAACAGGCTGACGGAAAGCCGACAGGCGCGCCGATTGATCGCGACGCCTTGAGGGCAGAGCCGGCGAAGCTCGGTCCTGGGAAGGCCGCCAGAAGTGCGGCAAGCACCGCAAAAGGCGTAAGGTTCCGCATCCGTAACATCCTTTAGATCTAGAGCATCCCCGTCAGGTGTCCACCTTCTATTGTATTAGAATTTTATATTTTAAAGGTTAATCATAGACTAACGATCGAGGGTCGATCCCCGGTGGATATTCTTCTCTTTACTTTATTAGCAATGTATAAACTTCCGTGTTAACGCTCCGTTAACTTTGGGAGTGAGTGAATATGCGTAAAGGATTTCTTACCGTTTCTGCTGGTGTAGCGTTTCTTTTTGCAGGAACCAGTCTCGCAAGCGCGCAGGCACAGAGGCTCAACTGCCAGGTGGTGAGGCCGGGCACGATCGAGGAGCGACTGTGTGGACCGACCGCAACCGTGTATGAGAACCCCTTCGCCGACCCTGACAATAATGGCAACCGCCTGCTGACCGGCACGCGGACGACTGTCAATTTCTCGAAGGGAGGAAATGGTGGCAGTTCCGGTGCAGGCGATCGAGGAGGCGAGAGCGGCGGGGAAAACAACGAAAACGGTAGTGGTGGTAACAACAACGGCGGCGGCGGCGATGGTCCCGGCGGGGATGGCGATGGCAGCGGTGGAGGTGGCGGCGGTGGAGGTGGCGGCCAAAACGGTGGCCATCAGCATGGCCCGAAGGATCACGGCTCGAAAAACCATCATCACTCGCACGGGGACGGTCCGAAGGGCCACGGCTCCGGCAAACATTCACATGGCGGTGGCGGACGGGATCACGGATCCAATGGCCACGGCTGGGGTGGGGGCGCTCATAAGGGCCACGATCGAGGTGGCGCCGGCTGGGGCGGTGGAGATCACAAGGATCACGGATCCAAGGACCATGGCTGGGGCGGTGGTCGGAACGATCATGGTTCGAAGGACCCCGGTCGCGGTGGTGATGGCCGGAAGGACCACGGTTGGGGCGGCGATGGTCAGAAGGACCACGGTCCCCAGGACCATGGCTGGGGCGGTCGCGATCGTAGGGATCATGCATCCAACGAGCACGGCCGGCGTGGTAGTGAGCATGGCGGTCGGAACCGGGGCGGCAACCAAAACGGCGACCAGGGTGGTAACCAAGGCGGCAACCAGGGTGGTAACCAAGGCAGCAACCAGGGTGGCAACCAAGGGGGCAACCAAGGCAGCAATCAGGGTGGCAACCAGGGCGGCAACCAGGGCGGCAACCAGGGTGGCAACCAAGGGGGCAACCAAGGCAGCAATCAGGGCGGCAACCAGGGCGGCAACCAAGGTGGTAACCAAGGCAGCAACCAGGGTGGCAACCAAGGGGGTAACCAGGGCGGCAACCAGGGCGGCAACCAGGGTGGCAACCAAGGTGGTAACCAGGGTGGTAACCAGGGCGGCAACCAGGGTGGCAACCAAGGTGGTAACCAGGGCGGCAACCAGGGTGGCAACCAAGGTGGTAACCAGGGCGGCAACCAAGGTGGCAACCAGGGTGGCAACCAGGGTGGTAACCAGGGTGGTAACCAAGGTGGCAACCAGGGTGGCGGTCATGGCGGCGGTCAGGGCGGCAACCACTAGGGCCACCGCAGGCAGCCAGCCATTCTTGCTATTTAAATGTACAAAACCCGGGCATTCGCCCGGGTTTTGTCATTGTGTAGAGGATCAGCGTCGTTGTGGATCAGAACTTGAACCCGACACCGACGGTGACGACGTTCTGGTTGAAATCGGTGTTCACGCCCTGCAAGTCCTTGCTGCCGTAGTCGTTGTAGCGATATTCCACACGGCCGAAGATGTTGTTGGTGAAAGCATAGTCGACGCCTGCTCCGACGGTCCAGCCGGAGAACGTTCGGTCGTCGCCGCCGACAGGCGTGTTGACATGTCCGCGTGCGCCTGTCCAGCCAGCCGCACCGTAGAGCAGTGCATGATCGAATGCATAGCCGGCGCGGGCGCGGACCGATCCGGTCGTATCGAACTTGTATTCGTTGACGCCGACCGTCTCCTCGTTCCAATTGTAGGAAGCATCGCCTTCAACGCCGAGCACGATATTGTTGTCGAGCTGCCAGTTGTACCCGGCGAAGCCGCCGAGGACTCCGCCATCGAGGTCTGCGTCACCAATGCCCGAGAACTTGCCGTTGCCCCAGGCACCGCCGCCTTGCAGACCCACGTAGAAGCCATTCCAGGTAAACAGCGGTGCAGCCTGTACGACCGGTTCGGGAGGAGTTTCGGGTACCAGATCCGCAGCAGAGGCGCTGCCAGCAAGCATGACGAGCGCTGCTGACGCCCCAAAAACGCACAATTTCATCACAAATTCCTCTCCTAGCAAAGGATGCAGTCAGACGGACCGAGAACGCCCGATCCGTGGATCGTGGCGCAAGCGGAATGCAACTGCGCTTCAGTGGGAGTATTCGCCCAAGGACCCGACGCAAAACCACGCTGCCGGCAATTCGGTTCCATCACGAATTTCTGATGCTCGGTCACTTGATCTTGTTCGACACCAGGCTCTCAGACGTTGTGGTCAATTGCCGGCAAGCGCCTTTGTGCGGTTCAATAAGTAGGAACGCGTTTCGTCGGCGGGCATGGCCTTGCCGAAAAGGTAGCCCTGGCCGATGTCGCAGCCGAGTTGGATCAGATGGACGAGTTGGCTGTGCTCTTCGATGCCCTCGGCGGTCGTCTGGATCTTGAGGCTGTCGCCGAGGCCGAGCATGGCCCGGACGATCTTTTCCTGGCGCTCGTCCTCGCGGCAGGTAGCGACGAACCGCTTGTCGATCTTGATTTTGTCGAAGCGATACCGAGCCAACTGCGCGAGGCTCGAATACCCTGTACCGAAATCATCGAGCGCGATCTGGACGCCTGCCTCATGCAGCTCATCAAGAATGAGCGCGGCGACGGCGGGATCCTGAATCAGCGCATTCTCGGTGATCTCGATCTCGAGGCGATGTGGTGGCACGCCGTTGGCGGCGAGCACCTTGAAAATGCGCGATGCCAGAAGCTTGTCTTCCATCTGCACCGGTGAAACGTTGAAGGAAAGGGTGACATCCTCGTCCCAAGCCAGCGCGTCATTGCAGGCCTGTGTCAGCAGATCCTCAAACAGTTCGGTGATCATCCCGGTTTCTTCGGCAATCCCGATGAAAACCGGGGGCGGAATGTTGACGCCATCGTCATCGGTCCAGCGGGCAAGGGCCTCGAAGCCGCAGACGTTGCCGCTCTTCAGATTGATGAGTGGCTGGTAGAATGGACGGATCGCCTTGTTCCGGATCGCGGCCCGCAACTTCGATTCCAGCGAAGCACGTTTGACGACCTTGTCCTGCATGGAGGCTTCGAAGATCAGATGGTGGTTCGGACCGGTTGACTTCGCTTCGTACATGGCCAGATCGGCGCGATGGGCGGCGCTTTCGAGGGGTTCCTCATCCTGTAGCCATCGATCGTAGCCGACGCTGGCGCCCACTTCGACAGCGAAGCCATTGATATGAATGGGCCGTGTGACCGCCTGGATGAGGAGACGGGCGAAGCGTTCCTCATGCCGCGAGGAAAGGCCGAGTGCGACCACGACGAACTCATCGCCCCCGAAGCGATAAACGCAATCGGCGTTGCCGATCGCGCAAATTCGTTTGGCGACCTCGATCAGAAGAGCATCGCCGCCATTGTGGCCAACAAGATCGTTGACCTTCTTGAACCCATCGAGATCGATGGAGAAAATGGTGACGTTTCGTTCCCATTGTTCGCCTTCGTCATCGGTCTTTGTCCGGCGTGGCAGCATTTTCCGCTCAAAGGCGTAACGGT
Organism: Rhizobium sp. Root1220; assembly: GCF_001426265.1. Taxonomy (GTDB): domain Bacteria; phylum Pseudomonadota; class Alphaproteobacteria; order Rhizobiales; family Rhizobiaceae; genus Rhizobium. Next base: position 14,071 of record NZ_LMDG01000034.1, on the reverse strand, counting down.
TCGGAAGCTTGGTCAGGTGGTCATGAGTTGCGGTCCAGTCGGCCTTGGTCTGGGTAACAGCACGCAGTTCCATTTCCCGGCGGAGGTCCATGATGCGCAAGACCGAGTAGACAAAGCTCATGGCGCCGCCGATGCCGAGCGCCAGAGCCAGCTTGTCTGCTCCATAGCTCTCGAAGGCGCCTACGAAGGCAACCAGCCGGTTGTCCAGTTCCAGCGTTGCGCCAATGATCCAAAGCGTCACTCCCAACGCCATGACCGACAGGCATTGCCGTCCAGCTCTGCTCTGGAAGAAAACCGGCATGCTCCACTCCATCTCCACCCGGCGCCTGTGTATCATTGAAGTCTGAAGTGTTCGTTGAAACCGGAGGGCGATTTCTCGGTATCCTCTCCTGTCCAAGAGCGCGCTTTCGCTGCCAGGGTGGCAAGGAAAAGGCGAGCGGTTAGTTCCGCTCGCCTGTCACCTCAACGTCTGATCAACAGAAAAACGCTGAGCAGAAGGATAAGCACGACCACGGCACTGGCCATTCGCACCAAACGCGTGCGCCGTGTCCGTGCCCCGCTCCAGTCGTATGACATCTTTGGTCCTCCTTGGGGCAAGGATTGACAGCCCGGCAAGCCGGGTCAGATAGTTATCGCGCGGCCGCCTTGCGTAAGGCTGGTCTAATTTATTCCGAGGAATATTAGGGCGACGCACTTTCCAGTCGCAGGGCCCAGCGGTTGCCGTTGCTGGTCATCCGCACGATGGCGAGCGGTTCGATATCAGAAAGCCAGTAGGACGATGCTGGAGCCTTCAGGGCACTGACGATCGCGGCCCTGAGAATGGCAGCATGGGTAACGGCGATTGCATGGCCGCCAAGTCGCAAATGCCCGTCCATCCAAGCGCCCACGCGGGCGCACATCGCCGTCACCGACTCGCTGCCGTGCGGAGTTTCGTCGGGCTGGGTCATCCAGCCTGCAAGGTTTTCGGCTTCGGTCTGCTGAAGGTCGTAGATCGATCGTCCCGCCCAGCGACCGTAATCGCAATCCGCGAGATCGTCGGCTGTTTCGGCCGCGAGCCCCAGCGCTTCAGCTGTCTGCCGCGCCCGCAACGCGGGGCTGGCAAAGACGTGGTCGGCACGTTGCAGAAGGCTGGCGATCGCCTTCGTTGCTTCAACAGCTCTTTCGTCTAGCGGTTCGTCTAGCGGAAATCTCGCTTCACGATTGGCGACCGTCGAGCCGTGACAAATCCAGGTGAGACGCGTCATCACGTCGGTTGTCTCCAGCTATGCGACGGCAGAGTGTCGCTCCATGAAGTTTCGTTGACAGCAACTTGGCCGCAGCTATAACGGTGATGTTGTAGGTTTGGAAGCCGGTGAAATTCCGGTGCGGTCGCGCCACTGTGATCAGGATGGGGATACCCCAGACTGGAAGTCAGACCCTACCACGCAACGATTCTCGACTGAACGCGTCATTCCAGGAGGAATTTATGTCTGATACCACTTTTGCGCCCGCAGCACTGCCGGCTCCCATCCCCGTTGGCGAAATCCTGCCATGGGCCATCTTCGGCGGCCTGCTGATGCTTATCGCCATCTATTTTGTCGGCACCGAGGAAGGCGCGATGGCGTTGTTCAACGGTATGAACGTGCACGAGTTTCTGCACGACGGCCGGCACCTCCTCGGCTTCCCCTGCCACTAAGGAGTTCATGTCATGGTTGGAAAGCTATTGCTTCGCGGAATGCTCGCGGGCCTGATCGCTGGTATCCTGGTGTTCGCTTTTGCCCATACCTTCGGTGAACCGCTTGTCGACCAGGCGATCGGTTTCGAGGAAGCCGCAGCGCAGGCGGCCGGCGAGGTCGCCGAACCGGAAATCGTTAGCCGCGCCACGCAAGCGGGTATCGGGCTCTTTACCGGCGTGATGGCGTACAGCGTTGCGGTCGGCGGCCTGTTCTCGCTCGTTTTCACTTTCGTGCAGGGTCGTTTCAGTAACCTCGGCGCACGGGGGACGTCTGCTGTCATCGCGATTACAGCCTTCGTTGCCGTGGTGCTCGTTCCGAACATCAAATACCCGGCCAATCCTCCAGCGGTCGGCAATCCGGATACGATTGGCGTCAGGACGGAACTGTTTTTCCTGATGATCATCGTGTCGATTGCCGCACTTGTCGCTGCGGTTGCTCTGGCTCGCCGGCTTGCGCCACGGTTCGGCGGCTGGAATGGTGCAATCCTTGCGGTGCTCGCCTACGTTGTCTTCATCGGTATCGTCCAATACCTGCTGCCGCCGATCAACGAAGTGCCGGAGAACTACTCGGCGACCGTGCTATGGCATTTCCGCACTACGTCGCTCGGGATGCACGCAATCCTGTGGGTCGTACTTGGTGTCGTGTTCGGCGCCTTGGCGGAGCGTCGGCTTGAACTAAAGGCAAGTGTGCGCGGGCATGCTCCAGCGTTTCATCAATAAAGGCAGGGCTTCGGGTTTCGATCGGAGGCCCGTCTGGCATCGATGAATATCCGAAGCACTACTTTCCATCTGGCAATGATTGCCACGCTGCAGTTGGTCATTGCAGTCGCTGCCGGCGCGCATCAGCGAGGTGGCGGCGGCACCCACAACGGTATCGCTGTTCCGGAGATTTCGCATGGCGAAATGGTGATGTTCGCGGAGCAGCGCGACCGGATCATCGATCTAGCGTCGCGTGCCACGGATACAAACGAACCATTCCGACGTGTCCTGAATTATGCTCAGATCCAGTATGCCTACTGCCTTTGGGGCGTGGCACCCGGAGCCGTGGTGGACGAGGCCAGTCCGTTCAACGAATGCTCGCACGCCTATCTTGCGGCGACGAAGGCCGTTCTATTGGCGATGCGGGACATGCCACGGGAAGCTGCTGCCGCCGGCGAAATGGTGTCGCTGATCGATGCCGGCATGGTGTTGCGCGGTTTGGCGCTGATTACCTGCCAGTTCAGTGGGGAGTCTTTCAACACGGCGGATGTTATCCGTCCGAGTTGGCGGGGCATCCCAACTCACCCTGCAAGCATGGGAGCGCTTAGCGGATTGCTGGCGCTGTTCGCGACCGTGACCTTCGGATGCCGATGGCTGCTACGGCGCGCTGCGCCTTAGCTCGTTTCGTCTTCGCGATCGAAATTCCTCGCGATCAGCATGGCGGCGAGATGAACTGTATTCTTCGCGCCGTAACGCTCCTTCATCCGCTCCAGACGATGCTCCACGGTGCGGTGCGATATGCCAAGGTCAACGGCGATCTCCTTGGCAGTCGCGCCCTCTGTCAGAAGCTGGATGACGGCCTCGTCGGTCGCATCCAGCCGTACCTGTGGCTGCGGCGGATTGAAGAGAAAGCGGCCGTTGGAGACGGTAAGAAGCCACTCGGGCCGCTTGCCCGCTGACTTCTGCGGGAGTATGAGCCGCTCGTACCCCAGATTGACGCCGAGTACCTTGGTCTTCACCAGTTCCATAGATGGCTTCTGCGTGGCGATGACCTCTCGATAGCGGGGTATCACGGCCGTTTCCATATAGCGCCGGTCCTTGAATTCCCCGATCCGCTGGTCCTGGAAGAGCTTGTTGATGTTCAACAGGCGCGAATTGAAGGCCGAGGGGCGCACGACCTGCAAAAACCATTCAAGCGGATCTTCGCCATCGAGCACGACCAGCGTCAGCCGCATTTTAATCGTCAGCTGTTCAAGAATGTCGCGGTAGATGTCTTCTGGTGCTGCCGGTTGTTGTGGCGTCGTGCGCAGCCAGGCGTCCAGCAGCTTTTGGGTGACGGTATTGAAAGATGTATCCTTGCTCATCTACTCATACGCGATAACAGAAACAGGGACTTGAGAACAACCAAAAATTGGTGATACTTCCATCGCGATATGACATTGTGTTGTCGTAAACCATTAGTTTTAATGGTTTATCGCGTTTGTAACCAATTGTGAAGCCAGTTCACCTTTGAATCGGAATGCCCGCTAAGCGCGTTTTGACGCAATAACGAAGAATGCTGTAGGCGGCCACCCGCGCGCATGGCGTGCATCGGCCTCCGTCAGTCGGTTCGATGCTGATCAGTCCGCGGAGTAGCGCTGCTCGCGCCACGGGTCGCCGAGCATATGGTAGCCGTTCTTCTCCCAGAAGCCGGCCTTGTCAGCGGGAGCGAGATCGATGCGGCGCAGCCATTTGGCGCTCTTCCAGAAATAGAGATGGGGTACCACAAGCCGCATCGGCCCCCCGTGGTCCCGCGTCAGCGGTCTCCCCTCCCACGCGGTCGCAAGGATCGCGTCCTCCGCAGCGAAGTCGGAGAGCGGCAGGTTGGTCGTGTAGCCGTCGTAGCTTGTCAGCATGACATAATCGGCTTCCGCTTTCGGCATGGCGAGGTCGAGCAGGTCGCGCGTGGAGACGCCTTTCCATTTGTTGTCGTAGCGTGACCATGTCGTCACGCAGTGAATGTCGCTCAGCTTCGTGCTCTGTTCGAGCGCCTGAAAGGCCGTCCAGGTGAGATCGAGGGTTGTCTCGACAAGTCCTCGGACTTCCAGCCGCCAGGTCTCGATCGAGATGGCTGGCTGCTGGCCGAGATCGAGGACCGGCCAATCCTTCACGAGATGCTGACCGGGCGGAAGGCGTTCGGCGTCCGGGCGGCTGACGCGGCCGGTCAGGAATTTGCCCTCGGCCGCCCATCGGCGCTTCGACGTGGTGAGCTTGGTGTCTGTCGTGGGGTGATCATCGCCCATGGGAAAGCCCTCTTGCATCGCCGCGATTAGGCCATTCGGCTCGGCCGGCTGTCAAGCACGGGGTCACGTGAGATTATCGGGCAGCGGGAGACGCCGTGCCTGACCATGCGACGATCGCCGTTTCCCGTTGCCGGATCAGATCGTGCCGCACGGTATCGACCGGCTGCAATGCTTCCGTCGGCCGCCCGACTGCGGTTGACGGGGACGGTTGAACTTTCAAGCTGGTTGCTGAATAAAGGAGTCATGACGAGGGCGCCGCTCGGGCGTCCGCTTGCATTTTCAGGACATCCAGACTCATGCCCATCCCCGTCCGGATCGAGAGCGATCTACCTTTTCTGACAGCACTTCGCCGCGACCTGCACGCGAACCCGGAGCTGGGCTTCGAGGAGGAGCGCACCAGTGGCATCGTGGCTGGACTGCTGGAGGAGGCGGGTGTGAAGGTGCACCGCGGACTCGGCGGCACCGGTGTCGTCGGTACGCTCAAGGTCGGCAACGGGACGCGAGTGATCGGGCTGCGCGCCGATATGGACGCGCTCGCGATGCCGGAGATGGCCGATAGACCATACAAATCCAGGTTTGCCGGAAAGATGCACGCCTGCGGGCATGATGGCCATACCGCAATGCTTCTGGGCGCGGCGCGGCATCTGGCGGCGACGTGCGAATTCTCGGGCACGGTGCACTTCATTTTTCAGCCCGCCGAGGAGGGGCGAGGCGGTGCGCGGAAAATGGTGGAGGATGGGCTTTTCGATCTGTTCCCCTGCGATGCCGTTTACGGGCTCCACAACATGCCCGGGCTGGCGGTCGACGAGATGGCGGTGGTCGAAGGTCCGCAGCTGGCATCCTCCGACAGCTGGCGGGTGACTTTCCGTGGAACCGGAACCCACGGCGCAAAGCCGCATCTCGGAAGGGATCCGATTACTGCGGCCGGGACGTTCCTTGCGTCATTGCAGACGATCGTCGGGCGTGTGGTCGATCCCTTGCAGCCGGCGGTGGTCAGCGCTTGCTCACTGCATGCCGGTGATCCAAAGGCGTTGAATGTCATTCCCGATGTCGTCGAAATCGGCGGGACTGCACGCGCCTATTCCGCCGAAGTGCGCGATCAGCTGGAGGAAGAGATAGGCCGGATTGCCCGGGGCACGGCGGAAATGTTCGGCATTGCGGCCGATTATCAGTTCGAGCGTCGCATACCGCCCGTCGTGAACGAGGAGGCGGCCACCGGGCGCGCCCTTGCTGCCGCCGCCACCATTTTCCGCGACAAGGTGCGAACCAGTTTCCCACCGTCAACGGCCGGCGATGACTTCGCCTTCTTCGGTCAAAAAGCGCCGGGATGCTACGTCTGGCTCGGCAACGGGCCTGCCGTCGACGGCGCGTTGCATCACAATACGGCCTACGATTTCAACGATGGTGCGATCGGCTACGGCGCGGCATTTTGGTCCGCGCTGGTCGAGCAGGAGCTGCGGGCGTAGCCGCCGTGGCGCGGCACGATGCGCGGATGGCTAGAGGATTGCGAGCACAGGGCTTTCCAAAACCTTGCCGGTAACGACATCGGCGATGCCACGGTCGGTCTGGTGTGGACCGAGGTTGCACGCCAGCGTCGCCCCGAAGCAGGCCTTGAACACGAGGTAGGGCGGCTTCCAATCGACAATCTTCTCCATCGCCTTGCGGATGGCGCGGAAGGCGGCGGCTGTTTCCTGCAACGGCGCCTCGGTGACAAGACCGGACAGAGGCAGAGGCAGCAATGCCTCGATCTGCCCGTCCCTGGCGACAGCCATGCCACCACCAGCAGAGATGACTGCGTTTGCGGCGAGCGCCATGTCGCGTGCATTGCCGCCGAAAACCGTGAGGTTGTGGCTGTCATGCGAAACGGTTGTGCAGAAGGCACCGCGCCACTCGCCCCAGCCTGTCAGGAAGCCAATGCGCCGACGGCCATCGACCTTCCCGTGACGATGAGTGACTGAAATCATGGCACTGCCGGGGGGAGGAACGACAAAACCGTCTTCGACGACTGTTTCAGTCTCCGCCCACTGGGTGAAGCGCGGGCGGTCGATGGTTGCTACGCGAACGCGGGTACCTTGTGACGGGACACGGAAGTCGTTCTCGGTCAGGGCAGGGAGCTTGACCGAGTGCTGGAGCGGCGTGCTGTCGGAGCGGGCGATGGCGACAGTCACCTTGCCTTCGGCAGCAACTATCCGGCCGTTGGCTATGACACACCTGGTCTCGAATTCGACAAGGTCGTTGAACAGCACGATGTCGGCTCGGCGTCCGGCAGCGACCAGGCCGAGGTCGGGGCGCTTCAAGCGCTGTGCAGCGTTGAAAGTCGAGGCGCGCAAAGCCCATTCGGGCTTCAGGCCGTAGCTCACCAGCCGGCGGATCACGTCATCAAGGCCGCCGGCGTGATGGAGTTCGTCCGGGAAGACATCATCTGTGCAAAGCGTAACAGTCGACGGCAGGTGGCCGATGCCGTTCAATGCCGCCACGAACTCGCGAAGCAGGTGGTCGTGCGAACCCCGAAGCTCGATTGTCAGACCGGCCGCGAGCTTTTGCAACAAATCATCCGCGGATGTCAGTTCGTGATCGGAGGTGACGCCCGCCGTCATGAAAGCGCCGAGGTCGGCACCCTCGAGGCCACGGGCGTGGCCACAGACAAGTTTGCCCGAGGCGAGGCCAGCATTGACGATGGCGGTCATGCGCGGATCGCCATCGATGACGCCGCGCATGTTCATGACCTCAGCCACGCCGCCGATCTCGGGCCAGCGCAGCATCTCGGCGATCACGGATGCATCGAAATCAGCACCGGCGACTTCCAGGCCGGGAGCCGAAGGAACGCAGGAAGGGGCGAGCAGGATCATCCGCAACGGCACACCGCGCGACGCGTCGACCGCCCAGCGCACGCCGTCGAGACCGTGCACGTTGCCGAATTCATGCGGATCCCAGACGATCGTGGTGACGCCGCGCGGCAGCACGGCGGCGGCATATTCGGCCGGCGTTACCATCGAGCTTTCTATGTGCATGTGTGTATCGATCAGGCCCGGCGCGATGATACTGCCGCCGGCGTCGATGATCTCGCCGGCATCGGCCCTGCTCGCCGGCGCATGGACGCTTGCTATCAGTGGCCCAACAAGGCCGACGTCTGCTTCGCGAATGATGCCCGTGACGACATCAAGAAGGCGGCCACCTGCAATCAGCACGTCGAATGGCGCGTCGCCGCGCGCCGCAGCGACCGCACGGGCGCGCAGCACGGGATCGTTGAGGTCCATTGGTTCCACTGCGTTCATTTGCGGGCCTCGCGAACGAGTGCGCCCAGGATCATGGTGCGGGCGGCCTTGGTGTCGATCGCAGCGGCGTATGCGGCATTGAAGGCCGCGTGGCTGGCCCGCGTTTCAACAACAGTTCGCCCACGCGTGAGGCTGCCCTGCAGCTCGACGTCGATGCGTGCCTCCTTGAAGGTCACGACCTCAGGTGCTGCGAAGGCGACGGCGGCGCAGGGATCATAGATCGCCATGCCGGTGCGCCCGCGGCTGGTGCCGATGCCGATATAGCCAGCGAGCATGTCTGCCAGAAGTTCGGCATTGGCACCGCCGGCGTCTCGAACGGGCGTCACGTCCTCGGGCAGCGCGATAACCTGTCGGCAGAGGTCGAGATCGACCAAGCGCAGCGGCAGACCGTGGGAGAGGACTATTGCAAGTGCCTCCGGGTCGGCCAGTGCGTTGAATTCGGCCGATGCGGTATGGTTTCCAGATGTGATGCCCCCGCCCATCCAGGTAAGCTCGGTGATGCGGGCGGCGAGGTCAGGGCGGGCGAGCGCCAGGGCGGCAATGTTGGTCAGCGGGCCGAGCGCCAGAATGCGGTGCGCGCCGTCCCGTTCGAGCCAGCGGCAGAGCGCGCCAAAGGCATCGCTTTCGGCAAGCGGTGTGGCCTCGGGAAGTGTTTTGCCCGCGGTCGGGATGCCTGTTTCGCCGAGAATGGCCTGGGCGGTCTCGATCTTGCCAAGCACGGCGGAGGCACGGCCGGCGTGAATCGGGAAGGTCCAGCCGAAGGCCTTGGCGGCGCCGGCGGCGTTGACGCGCACCTGCGGCAGCGGCGTGTTTCCGAAGACCAGAGAGATGCCTGATATGTCGAGCTTGGCAGACGTCACCACGAGAATGGCGGCAATGTCGTCGAAGCCCATGTCGGTGTCGATCCAGACGCTCATGATGTCACCTGTAGCGCGAGAGGGGGGCTGCGGCGGCGAGCGGCAGATCGAAGGGGAGGGAGGAGCCGATCGGGTGGCTCGCAAGCGCGGCATCGACTTCGGCCTTGATCGGCCCAAGCGGCGTGTCGAGCAGATATTCGCGAGTGTTGCCGGCAAACGAGGTGCCGCGCACGGTGCCCTGGAAAGGACCTGAACCAAGGATCACCATGCGCGGACGCCAGGCCAGGCCCTTCGCGGCCTGCGGCGCTGGAGCGGAAAGCCCGACGAGAGTGTTGGATGTCGCGAGCTTGCCGTTTTCCAGTGCAAAGACGTTTTCGAAGCCGACGAAATCGGCGACGAAGGCCGAGACGGGCTGGTTGTAGATTTCCTCCGGCGTGCCGATCTGCTCGATGCCGCCGTTCAGCATCACCACGATCCGGTCGGCAAGCGCCAGGGCCTCGATCTGGTCGTGGGTGACGAAGATCATGGTGACGCCGGTTTCCTTCTGGACGCGCTGCAGCTCGGCGCGCATTTCGAGACGCAGGCGAGCGTCAAGGTTTGAGAGCGGCTCGTCGAGCAGCAGGACCTTTGGCTCCATCACCATGGAGCGGGCAAGCGCGACGCGCTGCTGCTGCCCACCGGAGAGTTCGGCCGGCTTGCGGGAAGCGAAGCTGGCGAGGCCGACGGACTTGATGCCTGCCGTGACACGTGCGTCGAGATCCTGCCCGCCGATGCCCTTGAGGCGCAGGCCGAAGGCGACGTTCTCGTACACGGTCAGATGCGGAAACAGCGCGTAGGACTGGAAGACCAGGCCGACATTGCGCTTGTTGGCGGAAACGCGGGTGATGTCTGCGCCATCGAGGGTGATGCGGCCGGCGCTCGGGTTCAGCAGGCCGGCGATCGAGCGCATGGTGGTGGTCTTGCCGCAGCCGGAGGGGCCTAGCAAGGCGACGAGTTCACCCTTCTTGATGGTCAGGTCGAGATCCTTCACCGCGACCGTATCGCCGTAGGCAAGCGTCAACTTGTCGAGTTGCAGATAGGTGTCAGACATAACGCGAGAATCCCAGGAAGCGTTCGGCAAGGAAGACGATGCCGATGGAGAGGAAGGCGAGCAGCGCCGAAAGGGCTGCGATCGACGGATCGTAGGTAGTCTCCATGTAGCCCAGCATGTCGATCGGCAGCGTGCGGACGCCGGGGCCGGAGAGGAAAAGGGAGACGGGCACCTGATTGAAGCTGGTGACGAAACCGAGGATGAAGGCGGCGAGGATGCCACCGCGGATGTTCGGCATCACCACGCGGAAGAACGCGCCGACACGGGAAGAACCAAGCAAGACGGCGGCCTCCTCCATGTCGGAGCGCAGGTTGTCGAGGCTGGCCGAGACGACGCGGACGGCATAGGGCAGCACCAGCGCGGTGTGGGCGAAGAATAGCGCCAGCGTGATGTTGAAGCCGAAGGGCACGACGAGATAGCGCAGCAGCGCCAGGCCGACGATGATGCCGGGGACGATGATCGGCAGCGAGACGATGGTGCGGACCGTTTCGCCGAAGGGCAGCTTGTAGCGCGACAGGGCGTAGGCCGCGGGGATGCCAAGGATCAGCGCCGCCAGCGTGCCGCCGACGGCGAGAAACATCGACATGGCGAAGCTCTCGCGGAAACTGTCGATGGTGAAGACCTTGAGCACCCAGCGCAGCGACAGGCCCTGCGGCGGAAAGGCCAGCGTTTCGCCCGCCGACAGCGAAGCGGCGATGATAATCAGGAACGGGCCGATGAGGAAGACCAGCAGCAGGCCGAGCACCAGCGGCGAGAGAATACGAGCCGTCATCGTCTGTTCCTCGCGGTGGCCAGGCGTTTCAGCAGAATATTGGCGGCGAAGCTCATGGCGATCAGCATGAAGGCGATGACGCTGGCGGCGACGAAATCATTGGCGACGGAGACCTGCTGGTAGAGAAGGGTTTCCAGCATCAGTACCTTGGAACCACCGAGCACGGCAGGGGTGATATATGCCGTCAACGAGCCGGTGAAGACCAGCGTGCCGCCGACCACCAGACCTTCGCGGGTGAGCGGGAGGATGACCTTCCAGAACACCTGGAACCAGTTGGCGCCGAGCACGCGGGCGGCGGGGATGGCGTCCTTCGGCATGTTCTCGAGCGCGCTGATCAGCGACAGGATCATCAGCGGAAGAAAGAGCTGCAGCAGGCCGATGAAGACGGCTGTCTCGGTAAACAGCAGGCGCAAAGGACTGTCGCTGAGACCAAGGCCGGTGATTGCCTGGTTGACGATGCCGGTGCGACCGAGGATGACGATCCAGGCATAGGTGCGGGCGACCGGCGAGATCATGAGTGGCAGAGTGACGAGGCCGATCATCCGGCCCTTGCCCTTCGGCGGCAGGTTGACGATCGCGAATGCTGCGGCGTAGCCGATCACGGCGGAGGAGACCGTTACCTCGAGCCCGAGCTTGAAGGTGCGCAGGAAGACCGTGCGGTTGAGCGACTCGGAGAAGAAGCCGGTATAGGCCGCGAGCGTCCAGCTGCCGTCGATGTGGAAACCTTCCGAGAGAAGGATGACGACGGGCAGCAGGAAGACCAGCGCGGCAAACAGGGCCGCGGGCAGGGCAAGCGCCAAGGCTTCTGCGCGGTTTTGAAACATGAGGCGTCTTTCAGAGCGATCCGATGAAGCGGCCCCGGCTGGGGCCGGGGCAGTCTTGAATGATTACTGGCCGACCTTGTCGTTCCATTCCTTCAGCCAGTCTGCGCGGTTGTCGAGCGCTGCGGCAGAAGGGATGAGCTTCAGGCTCTTGGCGGTATCTTCGCCATAGGTCAGGTTGTTGGCGGCGGCGTCGGAGAGCTTGACCTCCTTGTTGGCCGGGCTGTCGACCAGCTTTTCCGCAAGCTTGGTCTGGATGTCGGTGGAGAGCCAGAAATCCATGAACTGTGCTGCTAGATCCTGGTTCTTCGAGCCCTTGGTCATGACCATGACGTTCATGCCGCCAGTCTGGCCTTCCCTAGGCGTCGCCCAGGCAACGGGAACGTCGAGCTTGGTGAAGCCGGCCCAGGAGAAGCGACCGATCGGGGCTGCCCAGATCTCCTCCTGCTGCATCAGCTGCACAAGCTGCGAGGATTTTTCATAGAAGGTGACGATGTCGTCCTTCTTCTCGCCGAGCGCCTCGATCGGCGCCTTGAGGTCCGGCGTGTCGTTCCCGAGCGCCAGGCCCAGCATATAGAGCGCCGGCGGGCCCTGGTTGGTGGTGACGTTCGGGAAAGCGACGTGGCCGATATATTCCGGCTTCAGCAGATCAGCCCAGGACTCGATCTTCATCTTGTCGGAGCGATAGGCGATCGAGGTGGCGTAGAAGGTGTAGCCGACACTCATGCCATCGCCGTTCGGATCCCTGGCAATGTCGTAGAGCTTGGCGAAATTGCCGAGCTTCGATGTATCGATCTTGTCGATCAGGCCCTTGCGCGATGCGGAAAGCGCGTCCGCCATCGAGACGACGGCCATGTCGACGACAGGATTGGCCTTGTTGGCTTCCATCTTGGCCAGACGCTCGACGCTGTTGCCGGTTTCGACAACCAGCTTGCAGCCGCATTTCGCTTCGAAGGGGTCGTAGACGATCGACTTGAAATCGTCCTGAGCAAAGGCATAAACGGAGATCGTCAATGTGCGTTCCTCAGCTCTAGCAGCAAGAGGGGAAATCGCCAGTAGCGCCGCCGTGGCGATGAGAGCCTTTTTCATATCAGGAGTTCTCCGTCTGAGAGGTGTTTTGCGTTGGATCTACAGGACCCGAGGATTGGCGGACGACAAGTTGCATCGGTACACGATCGGTCTCCGCGGTGACGAGCGTGCCTTCACGGCTTCCGCTTGTCTGTATGGTTCTAAGCAGGGACGAGATGGCAATCTCGGCGATCGTGACCATGTCCATGGCAACGGTCGTCAGCGATGGAGTGATCACCGGCGACCAGATCAGGTCGTCGAAGCCTGTGACGCTTGCCATGGCGGGAACATCGATGCCGTCGCGCTGGAGTTCGGTAAGCGCCCTCAGGGCCTGCAAGTCCGAGAGCGCCGCGAAAGCAGTGAATCCTTGGTGGACCTTTTCCGCAAGGCCGAGACGGCAGCCACTACCGAGATCTCGTTCCAGCCGTTCGATCCAGAGCGTTGTCGAGGTCATTCCCGGACGCAAGCCAGAGCGTATACCGCCCGCGCGATCGTTCTGGACGTTCGAGCCGGGATTGTTGCCGATGATGAGGATGCGCTTGTGTCCCAGTTCGGCCAGATGGTCGGCAATCGCCCAGCCGCCCTGCATGTGGTCCGCTGCGACGGTGTTGCCTGGGGTGGATGCCGTGTCGATGACGGCGACCGGGCAGCTTGCGGCGGAAATACGCGTGGCGCGACGCGGCACGATGACCATGCCTTCGACACCTCGTTCGATCAGGCGGTTTATCGCTTCGGTCTGGGCGGCGACGTCGCCGCGAGAATCCGCGATCAGCACACCGTAGCCGGCTGCCGTGGCGGCGAATTCGATGGCCTGTGCTAGTTTGGGGAAAAGTGGGTTGGCGATATCGGGAAGCACAAGGCCGAGGACGCCGCTTCGGCCTGTCCTGAGTGCCCGTCCAGCCTGACTGGGAATGTAGCCGAGGTCAGTGGCATGCGCCTTGATCTTCTCCGCCAGCTGTTCGGAAACGCGGCCCTTTCCCGAGAGTGCATTGGAGACCGTTGCGACGGAGACGCCGAGTGACGTTGCTATCCTGCTGAGGTTTGGACCCGGTCGCGTTGAGGGCATGGTTTCCGACGTGCGCAGATTAATCGTTTAATCATTGCGTACAGTAGGCTATTGCGCTTGTCGAATCCAATTTGTCTCTTCGCGCAATATATTCGCTCTCCATGCGCGGGGAACGAAATAAAAAGCCCCGCAATCGCGGGGCTTTTTGCCGTTAATGTCTTCAGGTTTCCTTTGGCGGCGCGACGGTTGGTTTTCCGCCGGGATTGTAGCCGCCTCCGATGGCGACATTGAGCGAGACGTAGTCCTTTGCCACCTGCTGGACGGCGGCGGCCAGGCTTGCCTGGGCAAGCGACACCTGGCGCTGGGCGTCGAGCACGTCGAGCAGCGAGGAGGCGCCGTCCTTGTAGCTGGCGGTCGACAGCTCGAGCGTTTCCTGGGTCGTCTTGACCTGGGCGCGCAGGGCTTGCACCGTCTGCGCGTCGCGGCG
>NZ_LMDG01000033.1 GCF_001426265.1 Rhizobium sp. Root1220 | reverse complement strand
GCGATCCCCCCATAAGACACGTCGCTAACGACGTCGTTAAACACGTGTCTTAGGCCATTAAGGCATTATGCGGCAGGCGGTGCCAATCGGGCGGTTACACTCGATCGGTCTCTGGATTTCTTTTCAAACAGTTCATCCAGCAGACTAGGCGGAAGTGCCTTCGAGGTTGGGCCGCAGTTATCCCATCTTATCCGCTTGGCCGACAGATTTTGGTTCAACGTGGTTTCTTTCGCCGCGTCTTCCCGGATCGAGAGAACAGGTTTTCGGCCCGTTAAGATTTGCTCGGCTGCCTGGTTCTCGATCAGCCGCCGGATGGCGTCTGCCTGGAGCTTGTCCTTTGTTCGCGTCGAGTTGCGGATTTCCTGTGTGATGGCTCCGTCAGCTCCCCAGCCGACAGTAAGAGTGCCGCTGACGTACCAATTTCCGTTGGCGTGCTGTTTGAGTTTGAGCGTCACTGGAACTTCCTCTCGACTGCTGCAGGTGCTCTTTGTTCCACTTGGCGTTACGGCTAGAACGAAATGAAAGGGGTCTGATGCAAGCGGATCAGTCTCCTAACATAGACCCCGGGATGGGCGACGTGGACAACGGTGATGCCCGGGGCAACAGTCGCGTCGAGTAAGAGGTAGAAAGCCTGAGTCATAATCAGTTCCTCCGCTAGCTTGGTTCCACGCGACCGGAAGGAGAGCGTTGGTTGCACTAAAAGCACGATGGAGTGGAAATAAAGCAACGCGAAAATATAACTATGGATGTAGCAATGTCCAGCGCTTTAGTTCAAAGGAAATGCAATCATTATATGAATAATGTTGGTCCTATTATCAGTATATATACCAATGATATTCAAAAATAATATTTACATTTACTCTGTGACTGGAGGCGTCACCGCGGATTGTCGATGCCGAGGCGACGATCCGGCTGCCTGGCTGGGCAGCCATGACCCTGCTTCGACGAGTGCATCTTTCATGCTGCTTCGCCAAGTACGGCGGCGAGTAGTTTTCGCCGCGTGCTGACGTACCGATCGCCGATCTTGTTTGCCGGCAGCTTCCCATTGGCGACGAGGTGATAGGTTGCTCTCTGAGTTCTATTGATGATTTTTGCGAAGTTTTCGATTCCCCAGATCGGAGCATCGAGATCTGCGTTATCCGTTTTCAATTCCATTTCATGGCTCCAAAAAATGACTACATCACGGTGATGTAAATTACCGTGATGTACTTGTATGTCAAGCTGTAAGAAATTACGGTGATGTCAAGATAATATGGGACGAGACGGAATGGCTAGGGCAGGGCGTGGGTCAGACCAATTTCCTCTTAGGTTGCCGGACGGCATGCGCGATCGAATTAAAGAGAGTGCCGAAGCGGCCGGCCGTTCAATGAATGCTGAAATTGTATTGAGACTTGAAAGTTCGTTTCGATCGGACAAGGCGGATGTGATGCGCCTAGACGTTCGTGAGCGGGGGAGCGAGGTGAACGCGGAAGTACTTGAACACCTCAGCCGATTGGTCCAGCTACTGACTCCCAAGGAGGATTGAAATGTCTGTTCGCAAGCGTGCGTGGGTGACAAGCAATGGCGAGCAGAAGACTGCTTGGGTCGTGGACTATGTCGATGCCAAGGGCGTTCGGCGGCAGAAGACCTTCAAGCTAAAGAAACAGGCAGATGCTTTCGCCGCCACGGCTTCGGTCGAGGTTAGGGAGGGCGTGCATGTTGCAGACAGCGATAGTGTCACGGTGAGTGCTGCCGGCAAATTCTGGCTTGCCTCCAGTACATCGCGCGGACTTGAGCGCTCCACTGTAGATCAATACCGGCAGCACCTCGACCTGCATATTGCGCCGCTGATTGGCGAGGTTTTGCTTTCAAAGATGACCGTTCCGGCCGTCCGCTCCTTCGAGGACCGACTCCGCGAGACAAACCGATCGCCGACTATGGTACGCAAGGTGCTGGTCAGCCTCGGATCGCTGCTCGCTGATGCGCAGGAACGTGGACTAGTTGTCCGAAATGCGGTCAGGGAAAAGAGCCGTGCCCGGACCAAAGGCACTGACCGCCGCCAGGAGCGACGCCACAAGGGCAAGCTTAAGGTGGGTGTGAATATTCCAGCGCCAGCCGAGATGAGGGCCGTCATTGGTGTTCTGGAGGGTCATTGGCGCCCACTCCTATTGACAGCGATCTTCACGGGGATGCGTGCGTCTGAGCTGCGGGGCCTGCGTTGGAGCGACGTCGACTTAGACAGGCGTGAGCTCAGGGTTCACCGGCGTGCAGATCGCTACAACGAAATTGGGAAACCAAAGTCGGAAGCCGGAGAGCGCACCATTCCTGCCCCGCCGATAGTCATCAATACGTTGCGCGAATGGAAGCTGTCTTATCCTCGTCCTTACAGCAACGAGAGAGATGCCAACGGCAACCGCCATCGCGAGAAGCCAGATGACGCTCACCTCGTCTTTCCCAATGGAAGCGGAAAAGTCGAGTCGCTGGCCAACATCATCAACCGGGGTCTCATCCCGGTGCAGATTGCAGCTGGTGTCGTGGACGCGACGGGGGAAATGGATGATCATGGAAAGCCGCTTTTTCGGGCGCGCTATACAGGCATGCACGCCCTGCGGCATTTCTACGCTTCATGGTGTATCAATCGACCGGCGGATGGCGGCTTGGGACTACCCCCCAAGGTCGTGCAGGAGAGGCTTGGTCACTCGACTATTGTGATGACGATGGACGTGTATGGTCATCTCTTCCCACGCGGTGATGACGCAGACGAATTAGCCGCTGCTGAACGTTCCCTTCTCGGCGGCTGAACGCGACACAAATGCAACATGGATCGCGTAATGACTTGCATACCAAGGAGTTTGCGCGGATTGAAAATCCGCGTGTCCGTGGTTCAAATCCGCGTCTGGGCACCACTCCTAAATCCATGACAAAACGCGTTTAGACTGTTTGCTGTTTGCGATCGGCCTTGTCAGCTGGCGTCTTTTGATCTGTCTAGACGCCTTCCATTGAGTTGTTTCCTTGGCGCCATCCCCTTGATTCAAGAGGAGGCGGGTCTGTATTCGGATTTGGTAGGTATTTTGATTTACGCAATTAGGCTGAATTGTACTTTGTGAAGAGGTGTATATTCATATTTTATTATGACTAGGCAAAGTATACGGTGAATTAATGACGAGTTATACGTTATCGATGCATCATGAGCGCTGGTCGATAGTTGACGAAGCGACACAGTCGCCGGTGCGGTTGGATGGCGTCAGCCTTTCCGCGATGAGCAAGGATGAAGCTCGCCAGATGCTCAAGGTTCTGCGCGGAATTGACGCTGTCCGCAGTGCCTCGACGAAGGCCGCAGCGTTTGCCAGAAGGCTTGGCCGGCAATTGGAGCTCGAGTAGGACCCCGGTCGCTGCTTGAAAATCAGCAGCTGGGTCCGCGTCCGTGTCGATCGTCCAGCAAGGATTGGGCGGCGACTGGCGGTCCGAGCAACAGATTGATGAGCAGAAGCAATCCGATCGCGCCCAACATCCCTGCTACTCGCTCGATAGCAGGCAGCAGCGTTGCCGCCGGTCCGGCCCCTTGCACGAGTGTGAGGATTATCGCGACAGCCGCCTGCGCGCCAACGCCGGAGATGCCGTGTCGACCGTTCTGTATCTGCATCGCGACCCATGTGCCGGCCATGATCATCAGCAGCCACGGGACGAAGGATTGGCTGATCGACAATGCCAGCAGGATGGCGCCTGCACAGCCACCCAGCGCGCAACCCGCTGCACGATGCAGCATCCGCTGTGAGATAGCCTTCTGGTCCTGGTCCGAGATGCCGCTGAGACTGGGAATGGCCATCACCGCGCCGATCGAGATCGCCATCTGGCTGAGGTTTGGCAGTTCCAGTTCGCGCCAAACCAGTGGTACGGCGGCAATGACCACGCCGGTTCGAAGGGCGTGCGACAGGGCGTGCCAATTTGCGTCGAGCAGGCTGCGCCAACCCGGCGCAGTGGCGCCGCCTCCGCCGTCGTGTGGCGCCAACAGGCGCGTCATGAGCAATGCGGTTGCTGTGCCCAGAATGATCTCTGCTGCGCGATAGAAGGCGATCGGCAGCGCCTGCATCGGATCGTCCAGCGCACCGAGCGTCACCATGATCGTTGTGATGCCGCCTAGCAGCCATGCGTAGCCGTGTGGGCTGAGAAGTCCGCCGAGGATGGCAAGCGTGCCAGCGACGAACAGCATGATCATGGTCGCAACGGGATTGTAGGCAAGCCAGGGTGTAAGGATAAACGCTGTCGCGGCACCGACGAGCGTCCCTGCTATCCTCAGTATGCCCTTCTGCAGCGACTGCGGTTGGCTTGCCTGCGTACACATGAACGCGCTGATTCCTGCCCACCAAGGATCGGCCAGTTGCAGTGCCAGGGCAAGCAGGATTGCAAGGCCGACAGCAAGCGCGGCGATATTGGCCTGGCGGAAGCGGGGGCCTGACAGGCTCAACTCCCCGATCTCGCCGCGGATTGCCCCGAGAAGCTCCAGCACCGCCCGCATCATCGGAAGATCAACGTTCTGGCGTCTGCGCCCATGTAGAGCGTGAGGTCCGGCGGTGGATCGACGAGGGTGAACGTGACGGGAAAGCGGCGGCTCAGTCTGAT
Source organism: Rhizobium sp. Root1220 (assembly GCF_001426265.1). Lineage (GTDB taxonomy): Bacteria > Pseudomonadota > Alphaproteobacteria > Rhizobiales > Rhizobiaceae > Rhizobium. Next base: position 449,520 of record NZ_LMDG01000033.1, on the reverse strand, counting down.
CCAGTCGGTGGTGGGCGCGACGTAGGGAAGGATCGCATCCTCGGATGCCCCCCGGCTTATACCGCGCGCAATGCCCTGGATACGGGCGCGGTAGAAGCGCCAGGGATGGGTATCCAGCCACACCCAGGCGGTCTCGCCGGGCTGCATGTCCCTGATATAGCCTTCCTTGTAGTTCGCTATGATCCGCCAACCCGCATCGTCGACGATGCCGATGAGCGCCTTGCCGACGGTTGCGGAGTCGCCGACGCTCAAATTCAGATTGTTGATCGTTCCGTCGACCGGGGCGCGGATTTCGGTTTGTCCCAGCTGCCACTCCGCGAGGGCCAGCGCCGACTCGGCGCGGGCGGCGAGCGCCTCCAACCTTGCCAGCGATTGCGCCGCCCTGTCGATCGAAGCGCGTGCTGTCGCCTGTTGCGTGGTCGCACGCTGCAGAAGTTCGTTGGCCCGCTCCAACTGTTCCTGTGAAACCGCTTCATCGCCGCTCAGTGTCGCAAGGCGTGCCTGCTCCTCGGTCGCGTACTTCAGCGAGGCTTCCGCAGTGGTCAGCTGGTCGCGGGCAATCGCCATGTCGTCCCGCCCGCCGTCGCGCTCGGCATTTGCTTCCTGCACCGCGGCTCTTCGGTCGTCGCGCGCCAGCTGGAACGGCATCCTGTCGATCACCGCCAGAAGGTCGCCCCGCTTGACCGCCTGGTTGTCTCCGACCTGCAAACTCACGATGACGCCCGCGACCTGCGGCGCCACCGTGACAAGCTCCGAATGAACATAGGCATCGTCGGTATAGGCGATGATGGACGTCAGCACCTGCCAAACCACCAGTAGAGCGAGCAGGCTGCCAATTCCGACGACGAGCCTCCGCCAACGCCGGTGCTGGATACCCGTGCGCGGCACAGTCCGGTCAGGATCAATCGGCTCGGTTCTCGTCGCTTCAGCCATGTTGGAAAGATGCACGCGAACATGCGATGATGACAAGCAAATTGCACGCGATGTAACAGCTTCCACGCGTCTTGATGGAGTCGTGGCGCAAAATCAACGGGCTATCATGCGGCCCGTGCCATTGCAGTGCTGGGGGCCGTTTCCAAATCGGGTTTTCCGATCCGTTCTGCTCTGATATGGCCATGCACAATTGCTGCCGCTGAACGGGCGCAACTGAACAGGAACAGGGGACAAGAAGCCGGATGGCCGATGAAACGATCACGAGAGACAGCAATGGCGCCCAGCTCAACGAAGGCGATTCCGTTACGCTCATCAAGGACCTGAAGGTCAAGGGAACATCGGAAACCATCAAGCGCGGCACGCTGGTCAAGGGCATCAGGCTCACGGCAAATCCCGGCGAGATAGAGTGCAACACCAAGCAGGTGAAGGGTTTGGTGCTGAAGACCGAGTTCCTCAAGAAAGCATAATCGTCGCCCTCCGGGTGGTTTCAATTTGCCGGGAAATCTGGCAAGAGCATCGCCAGGGCGCGACCGCCGTTAACTTTAGAACGGGGTCGGGTGGCCGATTGACGTCACGCTGCTGCCGCGAGATCACGCGGCCGTCCTCGAAAATTCGAACTCCAGCTCGGCGCTGACGTCACCGGCACGCCCTGACGCTCAAGCCATCCTCATCAAGACATTCAGCAACGCCTTCGCATCGTCGCGGGCGTTCAAGTCACGAAGGCCTTCCGCGAGGGCGATGATCGCTTCGATAACTTCACCTTCGTTCCAGCCTGCGGCGACCGACGCCTCGACAAGATCCTGAAATGCGAACTGCATGGCGTCCTGGCAGCGAATGTTGCGGTCGGGATCGTCGTTCGCGACAAACGGCCTGTAGATGTCTCTCATCTGACTTCTCCGCGAATGTGCCAATCCAAGTTACCCAGAACGAGATTAAGGAATCGCTTATAGCTATCCTGACGAAGGCGCCGCTTCGATACTCAAGTGTTCCCCGGGGTTAGCTTAACATTGTTCGGCCCACTTGCTGCATATTGCCCCAATCGGCCGCCTCAAATCGCGAGAGATGGCGTTCTCAATTCGTGTTTGTGATGGTAATACTGGCGGCGCAAACAGAGGGGGAATCTCTATGCCACGCATCGCGCATCTATACTTCAAAACCGCAGTCATTTTTCTGATCATCGGTATCGGCATGGGTTTGAACATGGCGATTTCGCAGGATCACAGCGTGATTGGCGCCCATGCGCACTGTAATCTCTTGGGCTGGGTTAGCATGGCTATTTTCGGCGGCTACTATGCACTCAACCCGCGAAAGGCCGAGAAGCGCTTGGCCATGATCCAGTACGGCGTCTACACTGCTGGCGTTGCGCTGATGGTACCAGCGCTGTACCTCATGCTCCTCGGCAACATGGCGATGGAGCCAGTTGTTGCGATTTCCTCGATCATCACCTTCGTCGGCGTACTGCTCTTCGCGTTCATCATCTTCACCGGCGAGGCGGTGGCGATAACGCCATCCGCGCAACAGTTCCGTTGATCTTGCCATAGTGCCTGGCGGCGGCCTCGCTGCGTCAGGCATTTCTCCCGGGTACAAATCCCGGCTTACTATTCGGCCGTACGGGCCTTGCCTAATGGACGATCTGAACGCGGATCTGCTCTCGGACGGCATAGGTGTGGCAATCGCTCGCGGCATCGCCGACAAAGATCACGTCACCTTCGGAATCGAACAGGCCCCAGCAGGGCTCGTCGTCAACATAGACTTTCCGCACGTAGCCAAACGCTTCCGCATCAAGAAAAACACCGGGTGCAACAGCAACAGCAGCAAGTTCTCGCATGGATAACTCCAATGAGTCGTTTCTGTTTTAGCCTGCGCTTATATTGACTCGTGAAACTGACGCGGGGCTATCCTCAAAAATCGCGATGGGAAACTGAGGTTGACGGATCGACAGGAGCCGATCTGCGAATCACTGCGGAAATGCCATCAAGTGCGTTGCCGCGGCGGCGGGAAATCCTTATCTAGAGTCGAAAATTATCACCAAAGGATTTCCCATGGCCGATCTCAAGGTTCGTCCCCGCCCGGTTGGCGCAACTGCCGTACTCGGACGCACAGGCTTCCCGCATGTTACCTCCGCCACAAAGGGCGAGATCGATATCGTGACGGGCCCGTCCCAGGCCGGCTTCAATCCGCTGGATTTGCTCTATTCGTCGTTGTCGGCCTGCCTTGTTCTCAGCGCCCGCATCTCCGCGAGCCAGATGGGCGTTCTGGACCGGATAACCGAGATTACCGCCGACGTGACCGGCGAGAAGGCAACCGAGGGACTTTCCCGCGTGGCGAAATTCAACATCGCCTTCACGATCAAGGGCGATCTTGACGAAGAGACCCGCCTGAAGATTGCGCACGCCGCGGAAGACGAGATTTGCACGGTGAGCAACACCATCCGCGGCAATCCGGAGTTCTCGACCGTGATCTCCGCCTGACAGGCGGCCGAATCCGCATCTGCAGGCAAAAAAGCTTCAACTTTTGTCTGCCTTGTCGCTCCTCAGCTATCTTGATGGCGTGGCTTCTGCTAATCGCGGCGTCAACGTGCCGCTTGTCCCATGCGCGGCCTAGAAAGCATCTGGATTCATGTCGCAGACCGCTTCCACAGTGAGTGATTCATCACCATCAAACCGCTTCGCTCTTGCTGCGTTGATCATTGGCGGCGCCGCAATTGGCGGGTCGCCGATCTTCGTTCGCCTGTCGGAAGTCGGGCCGATGGCTACGGCCTTCTGGCGCGTGGCGCTTGCGCTGATTCCAATCTTCATCTTCTCGCTCCTGAAGGGGAAGGATTCCGGGCCAAAACCTCACACGCTGTCGGACTACGGGATGCTGATCCTGCCGGGTTTCATCCTCGCCATGGACCTCGCGGCATGGCATCTGTCGATCACCATGACGTCGGTGGCCAACGCGACGTTGCTTGCCAATCTGGCGCCCGTATTCGTCACGGTTATCGGGTTTCTGTTCTTCCGCGCAGTGGTGACACGCGTCTTTGTGGTTGGTCTGGTGCTTGCACTTGCCGGCGTGGTCATCCTGAAAGGCGGGCCAGCCGCCCTCGGCAACGGCGACCTCAGGGGCGATGGTGTTGCGGTTGTAGCGGCGGTGTTCTACGCGGGATATATCCTGGCGATTGGCAAGCTACGCGCCCGCTTCGATACGATCCGCATCATGCTCTGGAGCACGGCATCGGCTGCGGTCTTCGTTTTCCCGTTCGGCTTCTTCTTCGAGGACCATATGCTCCCGGCAACGGCGCATGGATGGGCCATCGTTTTTGGGCTGGCTTTCGTCAGCCACGCAGGCGGCCAGGTGGGGATCGCCTACGCGCTGGCCTATCTGCCTGCGGCTTTCTCGTCGCTGACGCTGCTGCTGCAGCCGGTCGTGGCCGCGATCCTTGCCTGGATCGTCCTGAGCGAACCGATAGGATTGATGCAGGCTATCGGTGGCGTGGTGGTGCTCGCCGGGATTCTTGTTGCCCGGCGAGGCTGACTGATATCACGCGGCGGCAGTCTGCTCGATGCGACGCGCGTCGAGAATGGCCAGTGCATCATCGACGGTCGGCGCCAGGGCGGCCTTGTCGCTGTTGCATGTACCCCACGCTTCGATGAAGCCGCTCGTCTTGCCGTAGCTGTTGTCGAGTACGCAGTGATCCGCGCCGATCAGCACAGACATGATGTGCCCGTGCATGCGGTCGGTAATGACTTGTCGGGCGGAGCTCAGCAGCGCCACGCCGCGGTCGAAACGCTGCTGTGCGCGCTCGCGATAGGCAAGCTCTGTCATCCGCGCACGACCGCCGATGCGGCCGGTCATCAAGCCCTTGAGGATGGCGGCGTGTTTCGTCTGTCGCTGAAAGTCGGCCGGATCGTCCGTCCAGTCGGACTTCACCGTGCCGGGTCGCAGCGTCGCCGCCGTCAGATCCTGGGCAGCGCCGACTTCGACGTCATCGCGAAGGTTCAGCAGCAGCTCGTGTTGTGGCGCGGGGCGTTTCACCGGCCCGATGCAGAACGCCATGTCGGGGCACATGCGCACTTCGCATTGGAACCATAGCCGCGCAAATTCGAAGCTCCTCTTGTCGCGGACCAGCAAGGTGAAATTGCCGTGCCGCTCGATGGCGCGCGCCATGCTGTCGATGTTTTCCTGCGCGCGAAACTGTATCGTCTGCGGCATTTGAACGATTGGCCGGCCTTGATACTGGCCAAGCAGGTGTTCACGAAAATTGCTGTAGTGCGGCCAGACATCGCCGAAGTTGCCGCCGCCGTTGATGAAAATGCGTCCGGTGCCGATTGCGGCATCCATGCGTTCGCCGTCGAAGGTGGACATTTCGCTGACATAGGAGGGCCGGGCACGGTGGCGATCGAAATAAGCCAGCGCACCGAGCCAAATGGCGCTGTCCCCGATATTGGTGTGGTTCGGAAAATTCAGGAGCGCGAACCGTTCGGAGGAATCGAAGAGATCCGCATGGCATTTGGTGATCAGGCCCTGCAGGCGGTTGATCGTCGTGTTGTTCGATTCAGTCATCGAAGGCTCCTTGTGTCACTGACAAGAGGTCTGAATGGAAGCTCATGTTCTCTGCGTATCGGCCTGTCTGCGCGATGGCAGCAAGGAGAGAGCGAGCGCGATATAGGGGCGAATGGCCGAGCGGCCGAAGGTCGGAAGGAAGGCCGCATAGATCAAAGCGCCAAAGCCGACGCTGAGGGCGAGCGAAAGCCATCGGTTGGTCACATGGGCGACGATGGCCGGGTGGGCGAACCAGACGCAGACGGCCATGATGGCTGCGCCGCAGAAGGGAATGGCAACCGCCTTGAATGTACCCTTGGCATCGATGCCGGCATACTTGCTCAGTACGTATTGCTGGTAGGGCATGGTCAGCCACGCGCGCAGCGTATAGCCGGCCGCAACGGCGACGACACCGTAGGGAACGAGCAGCCATGTCAGGACCAGCGTAGCAGCAAGCTGCAATGCTGCCACCGACAGAATAGACCCGGCCCGATTGACGGCCGACAATGCCGAGGACGCGAAGAAGTTCATCACGAATGGCACGGACATCAGCACGAGAACCGTGGCGATATCGCCGGCATTGCCCCACTTGTCGCCAAAGAGCAACGCAATCGTGTCATTCGACAGCGCACCGAAACCGAGAAGTAGCGGAATGGTTCCCAAAGCGGCGGCGCCAACGATCTTGTTGTAGGCATTTCGGAACGCCACCCGATCGTTCTGCAGGCGAGACAGCGTGACCAGGGCGACGCTGCCGATCGGTGCGAGCACTGCCTGCCCGATAAGTTCGATCAGCCGCCAGGCGATGCGGTAGCGGCCGACCTCGACTGCGCCGTACCAGCGCGAAATGAAGATATCCTGCACGCGGGCAAGCAGCATCCACATCAACTGCGTGACGACGAGGCTGATGCTGAACAGGAAGACGGAGCGGAACATCGGCACATTGAAGCGCAGCTTCGGCATCCATGGATAGGCGACCCATCCGAGCAGTACCGTCACGACGGCATTGACGGCCGTCTGTGCGACCAGCGCCCACACGCCCCAGCCGAGCATGGCGCAGACGACTGCGGTAATACCGGAAAGAAGGCTGGCGGCAATGGCCTGGGCCGCGAGGTTCTTGTGGCCAAACTCGCGCGCAAGCCGGGCATTGTGGATGACGGCCAGCGAGGAGACAGGCAACAGCGGCGCAAGCCAGCGCAATATGCCGGCAACCGACGGATCGCGGACAAGGTCGCCATAGTAAGGGGCGAATATGAAGACCAGCGTCGCAACGATGCCGCTGAATGCGATCGTTGCCCAGAAGGCGGTGTCGGCGAGTTCTTCGTCGAGATCGAGTTGCCGGGTAATGGCGTCGCCCAACCCTGCATAGGCAAGCACGCGGCCGATTTCGACGAACAGACTTGCGAGCGCGAATGTTCCGAAGTCACCGGGGCCGAGGATTCGGGCGAGGACTACAAAGATCACGAAGGTCGCGACTGTACTCCAGGCGACGCGCACGACCGACCACAGGACGGATAGCGCGGTTTTCTTCTTAAGCTCGGCGTGGGCAATTGCCGTATCGGGCATTCATTATCCAATCGAATTCGTCTCGCGAAAGCTCGCGCATTGAAGCAGGCTGTCGCTAGGCTCGGACTTAGGCGGGCTGTCTTGCCCTCTGCCCGCGCCAATAGGCGAGCATGCCTGTAAGGTTGTCGCGAAGCTGGCTGCGGTAGGTGAGGCCGAGCTCTTCGTCCAGCTTGTGGCGCCCCAATGCCTCCAGCAAAGCCTGGCGGAACTCCCAGCGCAGCATTCCGCGCATGTTCGAGCGGCGATTGAAGAGATACTTTGCGTAGAGTGCCCCGTTGCCGAAAGCATAGCCTGTCTGAAGCCGTTTGACGTCGGCGAGCTCGCGGCGGCCATGGAAGTGCTTGACTGCGAACTCGGGCAGGTACTCGACGCGAATACCTGCATTGAAAGCGCGGTGGACATAGTCGGTGTCTTCACCGGAGCGGAATGGCGAGCCCGCACCAAAGCGCGTATCGAACAGGCCGACCTTGTCGATCAGTTCGTGCGGAAAAGCCATGTTGGCGCCGTGGATGAAGCCGCCGGCATGAAGATCGCTGGTGAGCACGGCTGGCTCGAGTTCGGTCTTGATCGTCACCGGCAAATCGCGCGCGTCGCCAAGCTCGATCCGTCCGCCACGCATCACCAGTTCCTGGTCTGAACCAAAGAGGGCGGCGAGCGTACCGAAATAGTCGGGGAATATCTCGCAATCGTCGTCGGTGAATGCAAGGATTCGGCCCTTCGCGGCGCTGATCCCGGTATTGCGTGCAACGGCAAGGCCAGCTTTTGCTTCGTAGATCAGGTTCGTGTTAAGCGGAGCCGTTGCCGCCCACTGGCGTACAACCTCAGACGTCTCGTCGGTGGAGCCGTTGTCCACGAAAACGAGTTCCAGTCTAAGATAGCTCGCCTGGCGGGCAGCCATCGAAACGGCATCCAGGCAGTTCATCAGTCCATATGCCCGATTTCTCGAAGAGATGATCAGGCTGATGTCTACGGGCCGAGGAGGCATGCGATTTCCCCTTCTGCGATCGATGTTGAAGCGAGGATAAGACGGTGATCCCGCTTCGGCAAGGCGCATTTTGCGTTGCAGCAAAATAGAACAGTTCGGGGATGAAGCAGAAGAATGTGGTAATTTCTTGCCACAAGTTAAAACCAAAATTAAACAGCGTGTATATAATCACGTTTGGCGTAAATATATATATGAGCATGTCTAAATTGTATTAAATGGTATTTTGCTGAAATCTAAAAATAGATTTTTTCAGATAATTGGGAGAAAAATTCGTAATTAAGCAATTATTTTATAGCTTATGTTCGTTGAGATATACTGTATATTTGAGTTTGTTTCTAAGCGTGAAGATTGCGCTGCAGCAAATGGTGATTTGCCCAGGCTCTTCCTAGAAGAGCGCGATGCAACCAAAAGGTTATCGGCTCGAATATCCGTCATGGACATAGCAGGATGGCCGAGAAATAGGACATACTTGTCGCTCGCTGCCCGAAAAGACGCCTGCGCGCGCGGTCACCTTGTTGAAAACCGTCAAGCCATTCGGCGGTTCGCTCGGGGGGGCGTCCACGACCGCAGCAAGGGTTGCGGCCACTTGTCATTGCTCCTCGTCCGTCAGCCATTTCCGAATGATCGGGATGTCCGCATCTCCAAGATCGTGGCCGCCCGGTATGATGTCCGAATCGACGGTGGCGCCCGAGGTCTTCAGGCGGGCCTCGAGATCACCGGCATATTTGCCGTAGGCATCCGTCTTGCCGCTGATGACCAGAAGATCGGTGCCCTTGAGATCTGCATGCGGGAAGCTGCTGAGGACTGGCATGGAACGCAGCAGGACCGCCTTGTGGACCAGGTTCGGGTGAAGGTAGAGCAGCGAGTTCAGCAGATTGGCGCCATTGGAGTATCCGACATAGACAATCTTTTTCGGATCCAGTGAGTAGGATTTGACCGCTCCATCGATGAACGCGGCGAAGGCCTCCGCCTCGCTCTTGATGTCGTCCTGATCGAAGGAGAACGGCGTGATTCGCTTGTACCAGCGCGGAATTCCCTCCTCCGTCGCCCGGCCCCTGACGCCGAGCAACGTTGCCCGAGGCGCGACCTTGTGGAGCAGAGGCATCAGCGTCGTCTCGTTCCCGCCGGAGCCGTGCAACAGCACGAAAACGCTGCCGTCCGGATCGGTCGGCGTGTAGAAACGATGGACGAAGGGCAAGTCGCGATAGTTGATGCGCGGTTCTCCGGGCATCGAGAATTGTGGAAGCACCACCTTCAGGTCGCCGAGATCTGTGATCGAATCCCTGGGGACGAAGAGTTTGGCTCCGAGGGTCGGGCTCGGCTCGTCCACCGTCATGCCCGGTTTGTCTGTCGCCAATTCGAACAGCGTGCCGCCGGGCTCCCTGACATAGAGGGACCGAAAGTATTTCCGGTCGTGCATGTTGGTCGTGCCTGCGCCCGCTACATCGAGCGCCTTGTGAACGTGAAGCAGTTCCGCGTCATCCGCCGCCCGGAAGGCGACATGATCAACTGTACCAGCGCCGGGCGCACCGGACCAGAATCCTTGGGCATTCCTGACATCGATGATATCGCCAGACTGCGAGACGAGGCGATCGATATTCCCACGGTTTGCCTGGAACCGGTAACCGAAGTTGGTTTCCAGGAAGCCCCGGCTTTCCGCCGGCTTCTCCGTCAGCATGGTTGCGCCACGGACGCGTTGGACGGCGTATTCCAGCGGTATCCCGGCTCCGTCCCAGGCGGACGGCGATTTCAGCTCCCGTGTGCCGGCAAGTTTAACGATGGTATTGTCCAGGTCCTTCAGGCGCAGCACGGGCTCGCCGAATTCGTCGGCGGGTCCTTCCGATCTGAAGCCGAAATTCATTGCGCGGGTCAGCCAGTAGCCGATGCCGGTCGGATCGATTGCCAACGACAGCTCGTTGATCTGGCCATAGCCGGCGCGCCCTGGGGAGCCGTCTTCCCACACGAGAAAGGTCACAAGCGATCCAGGTGATCCTGTCGCATCGCCGTAGAACAGGTGAAGCTGGGTGGCGTCCTCGAAGCCCGCGGTCTGCTTGACCAGCCGCATGCCGAGGAACCCGGCGTAAAAGTCTACGTTCGCCTGCACTTTTCGAGTGATAAGCGTGATGTGATGAATGCCAGATACCATCGAAAGCAACCCGGATTGGAAAGGGGACGCTGCGAGCGCCAGAAGTAGCGTCAATATAAATGTCATACCGTTACTGATGGACCGTGCGTTAGCTGTTCTGCAAAATAACTAGTGCTGCAGCGCTCTGCATCAAACCCAAAACGGGGCTCCGGAGTGCCGACTGCCCGACCGGGGTGGCGGAAAAGGGCGGGATCCGCGGTGCTTTGCGCATCGGATACCAGGAGATCGTTGGGCAGGGTTTCGGGATACATTTGCTTTCGCGTGCCTCCAGTTGATGCACCGATTGCTCGCACGTCATGGCGCAATTGTCCAACCTCGGGCAGAACGAAAAGAGGGCGCCGGCTCAGCAACCGGCGCCCTCGTCAAGCTCGCGTTATGATGCCTATTTTCAGCTTGCCGACTTGAGCGGCTTACTCTGTTCCGGGGGCAGGATTTCGACGGCCTTCTCGTTCGTTGTCGCACCAACTGCCTTTGCGTGGCGGCGGCGCCAGTCACCGAGGAAGAGCAGGATGGGCGCTGCGATGAAGATCGAGGAAGCGCCGGCCACGAGAATGCCGAAGGCCATCGGCACGGCGAAGCTTTCCACCGCGCTGCCGCCCCAGATTGCCATTGGAAGCAACGACAGGAAGGCAGTGGCATTGGTATAAAGGCTTCGTGCCAGCGTTTCGTTGATCGACTTGTCGATGATCTCGCGCAGCGGCATCGATTTGTAGAGCCGCATGTTTTCGCGCATGCGGTCGTAGACGACGACCTTGTCGTTCACCGAATAGCCGACCATTGTCAGCACGGCGGCGATGGCCGTCAGGTTGAAGTCGAGGCCGGTGATGGCGAAAAAGCCCACCAGCTTGGTGACGTCGAGCACCAGCGTGACGATGGCGCCCACCGCGAACGGCCATTCGAAACGCCACCAGATGTAGAACAGCATCGCGAAACTGGCGATGACCACCGAGAGGATGCCCGCCCAGGCAAGCTCGCCGCTGACCTTCGGGCCGATCACGTCGGTTCCGGTCACAGTCGCCGACGGGTCGATCTTGACGATCTCCGCCTTGAGTTTGGTGACGGCAGCTGTCTGCGCCTCTTCGCCGCCTTCCTGTCTCTGGGCGCGCACCGCCATGGTGTTGTTGTCGCCGTAGGACTGGAGAGTGACTTCACCGAGGCCGAGGCTGTTCAGCCCCTCGCGGAAGTGGCCGAGATCGGCGGCTTCCTGTGTCTTCACCGACATCTGGATGCCGCCCCGGAAGTCGACGCCATAGTTAAGGCCGGGATAGATGAACAACCCGATGGAGGCGAGCGACAGGATCGCCGAGACCGCGACGCCGAAGAAGCGCGCCTTCATGAACTGGATGTGCCGGTCATAGGGGCTGAACCGGAACATTGACTGGATGTTGATCACCTTCAACTTGCGGCGGCGGGTAATCGCGATCATCACGACGCGCACGAAGGCGACCGACGTGAACATCGAGATGATCAGGCCGAGACCCATAGTGACGGCAAAGCCACGAACAGGGCCGGAGCCGAAGTAGAACAGGATGGCGGCGGCAATCAGCGCCGTCATGTTGCCATCGATGATCGTCGAGTAGGCGCGGCGGAAGCCGTTGTCGATGGCTGCAAACGCTCCGCGACCCTTGCGGGTCTCTTCGCGGATACGCTCATTGATCAGTACGTTTGCGTCGACCGCAAGGCCGATGCCAAGCACGACACCCGCGATACCCGGCAACGTCAGCGTTGCGCCGACAAGCGTCAGGGCGGAGAAGGTCAAGACCGTGTGGATCAGCAGCGCCACGTTCGCCAGGATCCCCCAGGTCCCGTAGAGCACGAAGATGAAGGCAGCGACAAGCACGAAGCCGACTACGCCGGAATAGAGACCCTTCCGGATAGCGTCCGCGCCGAGGTCGGCGCCGACGGTGCGTTCTTCAATGACCGTCAGCTTGGCGGGCAGGGCGCCCGCGCGGAGCAAGGCGGCGAGGGTCGTTGCGCCCTCGGCCGAGAAACTGCCCGAGATCTGGCCGGAGCCGCCGGTGATCGGCTCACGGATAACCGGCGCGCTCAGCACCTTGTCGTCGAGGACGATCGCAAACGGATTGCCGACGTTCTGACGCGTAATATCTGCAAAGCGGGTGGCACCCGCGCTGTCGAAGCGGAAGCTGACGACAGGCTCATGCGTGTTGGGGTCGAAGCCGACGCGGGCGTCAGAGAGGCGGTCGCCGGAGATTTCGACACGGTCGAGAACCGGATAGGTGTTGCCCTGTTCATCCTTCAGCATCGTCACGCCGGGGCCGGGCTGGCCGTTCGGTGCGAGCATGTGAAAGGACATCTTGGCGGTCGAGCCGAGCAGTTCGCGCAGCCGGGACGGATCTTGCGCACCCGGAAGCTGAACGAGAATACGGTTGGCGCCGATGCGCTGGATCGTCGGTTCGGCAACGCCGACCTGGTCGACGCGCTGGCGGATGACTTCAAGGCTCTGCTGGACAGCATTATCGACGTTTGCTGCGAGGCCAGCCGGCGAGAAGCCGACGGTGATGTTGCCACCATTGGCCGTGACCGCAAGATCCGACTGGCCGGCGCTAAGGCCGGTGGCGATGGTGTTGCCGAGCGTGCGCAGCTGGGTGACCGCGGCATCGCTTTGCGACGGATCAGTGAGCGAAACGACAATCTGGTTGTTGTTGCGGACGACCGACTTCGGCTGAATGTTCTTTTCGCGAAGGACGCGGCGAGCATCCTGCAGCAGCGAGTTCAGTCGTTCCTTGGTGAGGTCGCCTTCATCGACTTCCAACACCAGGTGTGAGCCACCGCGAAGGTCGAGGCCCAGGGAGACCTGATTGTGCGGCAGCCAGGAAGGCAGGCGCTCCAGGGTCGATTGCGGCAGGGCGTTCGGCAAGGCTATCAGAAAGCCGAGGAGAATGATCACCGCATAGGTGACCACCAGCCATCGTGAAGTGCGCATATGGTTGTTTATCCTTGGTAACGCTTGAGCCTACGCGTCTCGCGAAGGCAGCGTGTCGTAAAATACAGCGGGGCGCCGATCAGGCGCATGTCGTCACGCCGCTGATGTCGGCGGGCCGTGCGCGTCGTAGGGTTTAGCATCCTGTGTGCGCAACGTCGCATGGATTGGTGACACCAGCCGCACGCCGTCACCCGGAGCAAATTCCGCTGGCGGGGCTGAAAAGATTGCCGCGTCGCCGGAATCGTATGGTCTATGCTTGGGTGTGACCTTGCGGTCTGCCGCGAGAATGCCACGAACCGCGTCGCGCACGCTGATCTGCAGCGGCTGGCCGTCCTTGCTGGACGATGACAATGAATTTGGACCTCTCGCCGGTCCAAGGACGAGATTGCCACCGAAGAGAAGGCCGAGATAGGCGAAGATCGCGACAGCGAGGGAAACAGCAACGCGACCCGTCATGCGGCGCGCATCGTGCCTCATCTCGTGTTCTTGCGGATTTCTAACCTCGAACCGGCTCAACGGCGCAAAAGTCTCTCATATTTTGTCGGGAGAAGATAAGTTCTCGGCCGCAATTGTACCAGCCTCGGCCTCATCTTCATAGGGTGCACTGTCATGATGCACTTGGGAGAGCCGGTCAAGCATGCCCATTGCGATTTCGCGCTCGCCCATGATGACGGTATCGGCGCCGTATTCCCTCAACTCATCCACTTCAGCGTCCGAATGGGCGCGTGCCACGATCAGCACGCCCGGATTCATCGCTCGTCCTTGTTCCGCGACGCGGCACGCCTCGAAGGCATTGGGGATAGCGATCACGAGGCTGCGGGCGCCGGCGAGGTTGGCGAGATTGAGTACGTCGTGCGAGACGGCGTTGCCGCTGATTGCCTCGATCCCCTGACCTCTCAATTCGGCGATGCGTTTGTCCGCGTCCTCGATGACCACGAAAGGCGTTCCGGATGACTTCAGGTTCTGTCCGACGATGCTTCCGACACGGCCGTAGCCGACCAGAATGGCGTGCCCACGAAGTGTCGTCTTATGCACCTCGTCTTCGATGGCAGGTGGTGCTTCCGCGGGTTCAAGCACCACCTCGTCGACCGGCTGGATGGATGGGTCCTCGCGCCTGACGGGCTCCAAGAACGGACGCAGCCGGTCGCAGAGGTAGAAGAGCAGCGGATTGAGAATGATCGAAATGATCGCGCCGGCAAGGATCAGGTCGCGTCCCTCTTCGGGCAGCAGCCCGAGATCGACTCCAAGTGCGGCAAGGATGAAGGAGAATTCACCTATCTGACCAAGACTTGCCGAAATGGTCAGTGCAGTTCCCACCGGCTTGCGGAAGAGCAGCACGATAAGAAAAGCTGCGAGCGATTTGCCGATGACGATGATGAAAACGGTGGCAATCAGCGGCAGCGGCTTGTCGATCAGGATGTTCGGATCGAACAGCATGCCGACCGAAACGAAGAACAGTACGGCGAAGGCATCGCGAAGTGGCAGGCTTTCCTGCGCTGCCCGGTGGCTAAGCTCGCTTTCGGCGAGAACCATGCCGGCGAAGAAGGCGCCAAGTGCGAGAGAAACGCCGAAAAGTTTCGACGCACCGAATGCGACGCCAAGAGCAATGGCAAGCACGCCGAGACGGAAAAGTTCGCGCGAACCTGTGTGGGCGATACGGTGCATGGTCCAAGGAATAAGCCGGCGTCCGAACACCAGCATCACGCCGAGGAACAGCGCCACCTTTACCAGCGTCATGCCGATAATGCCGCCGATGCCGAGATCGAGACCGAACAATCTGCTGACCGCGGCAGACAGCGGCTCCACGGTTCCATGTCCGCCACCAATGCTGGCGGCGGCGGGAATGAGGACGAGCGCGAGAATCATCGCAAGGTCCTCGACGATCAGCCAGCCGACCGCGATCTTGCCGCGTTCGGTCTCGACCAGCCGTCGCTCCTGCAGCGCCTTCAAGAGGACCACCGTGGAAGCGACGGAGAGAGCGAGGCCGAAGACGAGGCTCCCTCCCGTTGGCCATCCCATCAGCGCGCCCAATCCCCAGCCGAGCAGTGTCGCAAAGCCGATCTGGACGATCGCGCCCGGAACCGCGATGCCGCGGACGGAAAGAAGGTCCTTCAAGGAGAAATGCAGGCCGACACCGAACATCAGCAGGATGACGCCGATCTCTGCCAGTTCGGGCGCCAGTCCTTGGTCGGCAACGAAGCCCGGGGTATGCGGGCCGACGAGGACGCCGGCCACCAGATAGCCAACCAAAGGGGGCAGTCGCAGCCTGTGTGCCAGAGCGCCGAGAATAAACGCAAGCACGAGACCCCCGACGATTGTCGAAATCAAAGGTGTATCGTGCGGCATCAGTTCTCTCCTGACTGGAAATCCTGCTCAAACTATGACATATATGACTTATATCAACCAATATGGGTGGTTTGACGATATGGGTCAAGGCGCAAAGGAAACAATTCTGACCCCGGCTTTGTGCCGGGCCGCTCGCGGATTGCTTGACTGGACGCAGGTCGATCTTGCCGATCAAGCTGCGGTATCACGCAGCACCATTCGAGACTACGAAGGAAAGCATCACGAGATCCATCGCGCAACCGAGGCCCAGCTGCGCCTGGCGTTCGAAAACGGTGGCGTCGCCTTTGTGGAAGTCGATGGCGTCGGGACTTGCCTTTGTCTGCCTGCTGCGGCGGGGTAGCGCCCGTTCGCGCAACGGCTGGAGAGGCGAGCGAGCTGGTCCAGCAATACGAGGTTGATCCCGACAACCCGGTCGTTGCCCCGAACGACACAGCCGATTATCGCTTGAAACAAAGAATCGAGGGACGGCAGCGACCGCGCTACCTAGGACCACGAACCCTTTCCGTAGATATTTGACGGAATTAAAGGACTCGTATTGCGACAGATCCACGTGTTGCATCGATGCGGTCAAGCAATGCGATTGCCGCCAGAACGCCCGCCGCGATGAAGCAGGAACCCAGTCCAAGAACAATCATTGCCTAATCCTTCTGACGTCATGTCACGGTTATATTCGGGGCTATAGCACAAAGCTTGCGCCGAACTTGTCGCTCTTCAGCAACGCAATCCCATTAATTCATGGATGGTTATTCGCGTTGCCTCGAAAGCCGGCATTCATAAAATGCGCATTAACCTTCAGGCAAGGAATTAACCATAAACATTGCAAGACACGTCGGAATGGGAGTTTCACTCGTCCCCACCAGGCATGACGCCGCCCCGCCGTCCCGGTCGATCCGGAATCCATCTCTTCAAGCAGCTCTGAAGCAGAATGTGCTGATCAGGACGCTATGGCCCGCAGGCAATCGCCAGCGGCCGGTTGCCCGTCTTGCATTTGCACTGATTGATCGGAGTAGAATTTTGCCGGGCGCTGGTCCGGAATGTGATCGGGGACAGGCGTTGGGGCAGGAAATGCCATCAGATCAGACGCGAGGAACACAGGCAGGCAGCCTGCGTGATCGTCTGCGCTTTGCCGGCCTCGATAGCGACCAGTGTGACATGGTGCGCCGATATCGTCCGGCTCTCCAGGAGTCCCTGAAGGCCGGCTTGCGCGATCTTTTCCAGCGTCTCCAGTCTTTCCCTGAAGCCGCTCGCAATTTCGAAAGCGATCGTCAGGTCGAGCGGCTGCATGACCTGCAGGTGACGCATTGGGACGTGTTGACCGACGCACGGTTCGACAGCCTCTATGCCGAGCGCGTCAAGGTCCTGTCGGATTCCGAAAGCAAGATGGGTCTCGATCCCCGCTGGCATGTCGCCGGCCATGGGGTCGTGCTCGAACATGTGATTGCCGATCTCGCAAGCAACCTTTCCGGCCGGCCGCTCCTGCCGAGCGCCAAGCGCCGCTCTCGCGAAATTTCCGACCTGATGACCGCGATCATCCGCCTCGTGATGGTGGACGTCGAAATTGCCGTTTCGCTGCGCTTCAATGCCCTGCGCGCCTCCCAACAGCGTAAGCTTGCAGACCAGCGCAGTGCCGATAAGGCCGAGGTCGCGCGCGTGTTCGCCGACGTCATCAATGCTCTCGCCGCCCGCGACCTGACGGCTCGCGCGGCTGTCGAGGAAGACGGCGCGTACAAAGATATCGCACTGGCGCTCAACGATGCGCTCGATGCGCTGCAGTTCGACTTAGGAACGATAAGCGAGCGGACTGCAACAGCCGAGACATCGGTGCAGGCACTCGGCGATGCTTCGCGACGATTTTCCGGCAATGCATCGGGTCATGCCGAGCAGCTGTTGTCGTCGGCCGCGGCGCTCGCCGACCTCTCGGAAAGCTTCCGTAACGGTGTTGCCGGCAGCCGAGCCGTCGAACAGGCGGCCTTGTCCACGCGAACGGCGGCCGAGGACAGCGGGCATGTCGTCAGCCGTGCGATCACCGCCATGGCGGATATCGAGAAGTCGGCCGAACGGATCGGCCAGATCATCGGCGCCATCGACGAAATCGCGTTTCAAACGAACCTTCTCGCTCTCAATGCCGGCATCGAGGCGGCGCGCGCCGGCGATTCCGGCCGTGGCTTTGCGGTTGTAGCGCAAGAGGTGCGTGCGTTGGCGCAACGCTCAGCAGACGCCGCGCGCGAAATCAAGACACTGGTTAGCACCACGAAATCGCAGGTCGACGCGGGTGTTCAGCTCGTCGGGCGAACGCAGGATTCCATCGGCAGCATCGTCCGGCAGGTGACCGACATCAACACGGCGATCGCCACGGTCGCCAGTCAGACCAGTGAGCATGCCTCCAGTCTTGAGGCCGCTACGGCCGACGTCAGGAACCTCGGCGCGCAGGTCGCCGAGAACGCCGCCACCGCCGAGCGCTCGATGCAGGACGCCGATCATCTGCAAACCGTTATCGTGGAGCTCGGACAGACGATCCGCGAATTCCGCATCGCGCGGCAAAACGCAGAAGCCGCTCGTCCAGCGCCGGTGCTGGCTTCCACAGCACGTGCCGCCGAGGTTCAGCCTTCGCAAGAGACGGCTGGCCACGAGGATGAAGATTTCGGTTTCGTTCGATCCGTGTCCGGCTTCGGTGGGCGGAATGTTTACTAACCGATCAGTATACGAAGGCTGCTCACATTCGTTGGGCGGAAACGAGAGAACAAGGGAACGCTGATGGCAGCAAAGAAGAGTGGAAAGACGCTGCGCTTGGCAGCGGTGCTCGATCTCAACGAAGCAACCGCCTTGCGCGACAAGCTGGCTTCGATGCGAGGCAGCGATTTGTCGATCGATGCCTCGGCAGTCGAACGCCTTGGCGCGCTGAGCGCACAGGTGCTGATGGCCGCCGCCAAGACCTGGGATCATGACAGGCTGGCGTTCACCTTCGCCAAGGTTTCGGACGCATTTCAGAAAACCATGCAGCTGATTGGTGTCGACATTCAGCATCTGCTTGCCAAGGAGATCCGGCAATGAAGAAAAAAGTGCTTACCGTGGATGATTCACGGACCATTCGGAACATGCTTCTCGTGACCCTCAACAATGCGGGCTTCGAGACCATTCAGGCCGAAGACGGCATCGAAGGCCTTGAAGTCCTGGAAGAATCCAATCCGGATGTGATCGTCACCGATATCAACATGCCACGCCTTGACGGCTTCGGGTTTATCGAAGGCGTTCGCCGCAACGAGAAATACCGCGCGATTCCGATCCTGGTCCTGACGACCGAAAGCGACGCGGAAAAGAAGAACCGCGCGCGCCAGGCCGGCGCCACCGGCTGGATCGTCAAGCCTTTCGACCCTGCCAAGCTGATCGATGCCATTGAGCGCGTAACCGCTTAAACCCAGGATTTCTCCTATGGATATGAACGAAATCAAAGAGATCTTTTTCCAGGAGTGCGAGGAGCAACTCGCCGAACTGGAATCCGGCCTTCTGAAATTGAATGATGGCGATCGCGATCCGGAAACCGTCAACGCGGTGTTCCGGGCCGTCCATTCGATCAAGGGCGGCGCTGGCGCCTTCGGCCTGGATGATCTCGTCGCCTTCGCGCATGTGTTCGAAACCACACTTGATTGCGTTCGTTCCAACAAGCTTGAGCCGACCCAAGATGTCCTGAAGGTCATGCTGAAGTCGGCCGACGTTCTGGCGGACCTCACCAACGCTGCACGCGACGGCGGCAGCGTCGATGAGAGCCGCAGCCGCGGCCTCGTCAAGGAGCTGGAAGCATTGGCCAACGGCGAGTTGCCGTCTTCGTTGATTCCTGCCGAAGCACCGGTGGCGAAGAGAGCACCGGTTGTTGCTGCTGCCCCTGCCGCGAAGCCCACCGACGACAACGGCTTTCAGCCGATCCCCTTCTCGTTCGACGATTTCGGCGATGAAGACGAAGCTGCGCCGGAAATGCCGACATACGAAGTCACGTTCAAGCCACGCTCCGACCTTTATTCCAAGGGCAACGACGCCACCCTGCTGCTGCGTGACCTGAGCCGTCTCGGCGAGATGAGTGTCTATTGCAACATGGACCTGTTGCCCGGTATCGATGATCTCGATCCTGAAGCCGCCTATTTCTACTGGGCTGTTACGATCAAAACGGATAAGGGCGAAGATGCGATCCGCACCGTCTTTGAATTTGCCGAATGGGATTGTGACCTGGAGGTCAAGGCGGGCGAGGCGAGGGTCGAGGTAGCGTCGAGCGGCGAGCTACCGATGATCCCGGTCCCGTTCGATCTGTCGATACTCGATGACGGAGGCGCTGAAGTCTCGGCACAGCCTCAGAACGATGCCGCCGACGCTGTCGCAGCCGCGGAGACAGCATCGAACGTCACGCAGCTGGCCGCCGCCGCTGCCCGTGTCGAAAAGAAGGAATCAGCTACCGCGGCCTCGGCCAGCGCCGCGACGGCTGTTCAGAACAATGCCGCCGCAAGTGCCGGTCAGACCATCCGCGTCGATCTCGATCGCGTCGACCGCCTGATCAACCTCGTCGGCGAGCTTGTCATCAACCAGGCGATGCTCTCCCAGAGCGTCATCGAGAACGACACCACTGGCACGTCGTCGATCAACATGGGTCTCGAAGAGCTGCAGCAGCTCACCCGCGAGATTCAGGATTCAGTCATGGCGATCCGCGCGCAGCCGGTGAAGCCGGTGTTTCAGCGGATGTCGCGCATCGTTCGCGAAATTGCCGACATGACCGGCAAGACGATCCGCCTGATCACCGAAGGTGAAAACACCGAAGTCGACAAGACGGTCATAGACAAGCTGGCCGAGCCGTTGACCCACATGATCCGCAACGCTGTCGACCACGGGATCGAAACGCCCGAGAAGCGCTCTGCTGCCGGCAAGAATGTCGAGGGTACGGTTCGCCTGACGGCCAAGCATCGCTCCGGCCGCATCCTGATCGAGCTGGCCGACGACGGCGCCGGCATCAACCGCGAGAAGGTCAAGCAGAAGGCAATCGCCAACGAGCTGATCCCCGCCGATGCCAACCTGACGGACGAGGAAATCGACAACCTGATTTTCCTGCCGGGCTTCTCCACCGCCGACAAGATCTCCGACATCTCCGGCCGTGGCGTCGGCATGGACGTCGTCAAGCGCTCGATCCAGGCCCTCGGCGGCCGCATCAATATTACGTCGAAGCCGGGACAGGGTTCCGTCTTCACAATGAGCTTGCCGCTGACGCTCGCTGTTCTCGACGGCATGGTCGTCACGGTCGCCGGTCAGACCCTCGTCGTGCCGCTGACGGCAATTGTCGAGACGTTGCAGCCGGAAGCCGCCGCGATCCATTCCTTCGGCGCCAGCCATCGCCTGATCTCGATCCGCAACAGCTTCTGCCCGCTGATCGACGTCGGTCGCATCCTGAACTTCCGCGCCACCCAGGCGAACCCTGTCGACGGTGTCGCTCTTCTCGTGGAGTCCGAAGGCGGCGGTCAACGCGCCCTCATGGTCGATGCAATCCAGGGCCAGCGCCAGGTCGTCATCAAGAGCCTCGAAGCGAACTACACGCATGTTCCCGGCATTGCTGCCGCGACCATTCTCGGCGATGGCCGTGTAGCCCTCATCCTGGACGTCGACGCTGTCGTGGGCGCGTCCCGCGGTCAGGCGTTGAGGCAGGAAGTATCACTGGCAGCGGTGGGATAGCATCATGTCTTTTGCCGTAAAAAGTCTGAAGGATGGGGACCGCGAACTGATCGCGTTCCGCATCGGGGCTCAGGAATTTTGCGTAAACGTCATGTCGGTGCGCGAGATTCGCGGCTGGACGCCGGCAACGCCGATGCCGCACTCGCCGGCCTATGTGAAGGGTGTCCTCAATCTACGCGGTGCCGTGCTGCCGATTGTCGATCTGTCGGCTCGTCTCGGCATGCCGGCGACCGTGCCTTCCGCGCGCCACGTCATTATCGTTGCCCAGGTAAACCGCAAGGTTGTCGGTCTGCTGGTCGATGCCGTGTCCGATATCCTGACTGTTACCGAAGAGAACGTTCAGCCCACGCCGGAAATCGCGTCGGAACTGCAACGTCAGTTCGCACGCGGCATTCTTGCCATCGACCAACGCATGATCTGCCTCCTCGAACTCGAAGCCATTTTCCCCGAAACGGAAAGCGAAGCTGCATGAATGTCCTGAGTGCAAAAGACGCGAGGCAGGGGAGCCCCGACGAGGTGTTGGCGAGCGGCGAATATCCGCTGACCCGCCGTGACCTGACGGAGATCGCCGCGATGATCTACTCGGACGCGGGAATCTTCCTGAACGAGACCAAGGCGTCGCTTGTCTACTCGCGCCTTTCCAAGCACATTCGCAGCCTCGGGCTTTCGGGCTTTCGGGAGTATTGCGCACTTGTCTCGTCGCCGGCCGGTGCCGCGCCGCGGCGTGAAATGCTGTCACATCTGACCACTAACTTCACGCGCTTCTTCCGCGAAAACCACCATTTCGACCACCTGCGCGATCATGTCCTGCCCGAATTGCTGCAACGCGCGAAGATGGGGGGGCGCGTCCGCATATGGTCCGCCGCTTCGTCCGATGGCCAGGAACCGTATTCGATAGCTCTCACTGTCCTGGCGATGATGCCAAACATCGCCGACTATGATTTCAGGATCCTCGCCACCGACATCGACCCGAAGATCCTCGCGATCGCCCGAGGTGGCGCATATGACGAAAGCGCGCTCGAAACCGTGTCTCCGGCAATGCGCAAGCAGTGGTTCAGCGAGGTCGAGGTACAGGGCAGACGGAAATTTCAGGTCGACGATCGCGTCAAGCGCCTTATCACCTACAACGAGCTGAACCTGATGGCTCAGTGGCCGTTCAAGGGCAAGTTCGACGTCATTTTCTGCCGAAATGTCGTCATCTACTTCGATGAGCCGACACAGATGAAGATATGGTCGCGTTTTGCCGAACTGCTGCCGGAAGGCGGTCATCTCTATATCGGCCACTCGGAACGCATTTCTGGCGATGCCAAGAACGTCTTCGACAACATCGGCATTACCACCTACCGCTACACGACCAAGGGTGTAGGGAGGAAAGCATGAGTGTACCGGCGAGAGTCCTTGTCGTTGATGACTCTGCCACCATGCGTGGATTGATCACGGCTGTTCTGAGTTCCGATCCCGACGTGAACGTCGTCGGCCAGGCAAGCGATGCGCTTGAAGCGCGCGAAGCCATCAAGAAGCTCAATCCGGACGTTGTGACACTCGATATCGAGATGCCGAACATGAACGGCCTCGAATTCCTCGAGAAGATCATGCGGCTCCGTCCGATGCCGGTCATCATGGTTTCGACGCTGACCCATCGCGGGGCGGGCGCGACGCTGGCAGCATTGGAAATCGGTGCGTTCGATTGCGTCGGCAAGCCGCAGCCGGGTGATGCCCGGCCTTTCGGGGACCTCGCCGAAAAGGTGAAGGCTGCTGCGCGCACGCAACGGCGCCAGTTCACGCAGCCGGCCCCCGTGACACCACCGCCCGCCGTGGCGGACTACCGTGTGGGACGCAAGATCGTCGCGATCGGATCGTCGACCGGCGGGGTCGAAGCGCTGATCGCGGTGCTACAAAAATTCCCGGCCAATTGTCCGCCGACGGTCATTACACAGCACATGCCGTCGACCTTCACGAAGAGCTTTGCCGATCGGCTCAATCGTCTCTGTGCGCCCGTCGTGCAGGAAGCAACGGACGGCGCCAGGCTTGAAATCGGCAAGATCTATCTTGCGCCCGGCGGCGAGCGTCATCTGCAGGTAACGAACGCCTCTGCACCGTGCTGCCGCCTGATTGATCGCGATCCCGTCAACGGCCATCGGCCGTCGGTCGATGTGCTCTTCGATTCGGTCGCGGAGCTGGCTGGCCGCAACGCGGTCGGCGTGATCCTGACCGGGATGGGCCGCGACGGCGCGGCCGGTCTCCTGAAAATGCGCCACGCCGGCGCGCGCACGCTGGGGCAGAACGAAAAGACCTGCGTGGTCTACGGTATGCCGAGGGTCGCCTACGAACTTGGTGCCGTCGAGCATCAGTTGCCGCTGAATTCCATCGGCGAAGAAATCTTGAAAATGACAGCCGCCCGAAAGGAAGGAACTGACTAATGTCCATCGCAGAGAAAATCAAAGTTCTGATCGTCGACGATCAGGTAACGAGCCGCCTGCTGCTCAGCGACGCGCTGACCCAGCTCGGCTTCAAGCAGATCACCTCGGCAGGTGATGGCGAACAGGGCATGAAGATCATGGCCCAGCAGCCTCACCACCTTGTCATCTCCGACTTCAACATGCCGAAGATGGATGGCCTGGGCCTGCTACAGGCAGTCCGCAGCAACCCCGCGACGAAGAAGGCCGCGTTCATCATCCTGACCGCACAGGGCGATCGGGCGCTGGTGACGAAGGCAGCAGCACTCGGGGCAAACAACGTTCTGGCCAAGCCCTTCACCATCGAGAAGATGAAGGCGGCTATCGAAGCCGTATTCGGAGCATTGAAATGACTCTCGATGTTGCAGCCCGCCGCGTGCACATCATCCAGGGCGAATGGAAGGTCCTGAATGATCCGAACGCGGTCTTGACGACCATACTTGGCTCGTGTGTGGCTGCATGCCTGCGGGATCCCGTTGCTGGCGTTGGAGGTATGAATCACTTCCTGCTGCCTGGCACTGCGAATACGCCGATGACCGGCGGGGATGCGACGCGCTACGGCGTGCATCTCATGGAGCTGTTGATCAACGGTCTTTTGAAACAGGGCGCGAGGCGCGACCGTCTGGAGGCCAAGATTTTCGGCGGGGCAAAGACGATCTCGACATTCTCTAATGTCGGTGAACAGAACGCTGCCTTTGCCACGCAGTTTCTGAAGGACGAAGGCATTCCGGTGGTCGGTTCCAGCACGGGCGGCGAACACGGACGCAAGCTGGAGTACTGGCCGGTCTCGGGACGTGCGCGGCAATACCCGCTGACAGGCGCGGAGACAAAAAGAACGGTTGCCCTTGAACAGCGTCCGGTTACTCCGCAAAAGCCGGCCGAAACAAGTATCGAATTCTTCTGAGGCCATGACCTGATGACATACAATACCAAGATCGAGCCGCCGCCATCAGAACCACTGCCGGACATCCTGACACGGATCGTGGCGGAACTGCATGATGTTGCTTACCTGATAGAACGTATCGAGCCGCAGCTCCTGGATCTGGGCGGGAGTACCGAAACGCTGAATTCACCCGAAAGCATGAAGGTGATGCAGGGCATCGACCTCGCGGTACAGAAGACCCGGGGACTTGCCGAATTCATCGACATGATCACCGGCGAGATTCCTCCGACGTGGGCAGTGGATTCGGCGACAGCGCTCAGTCTTGTAAAGTTGAGCGAAATGCAAAAGGCACTCGGCGGTGGAATAAGGCATGAGTATTCCCAGCCCCTGAGCAAGGCGGCTGGTGATTTCGACTTCTTCTGATCCGGCCTTCACGCGCATGTCTGCACGAAACGCTCGCACAAGTTTCGGCATCTATCGTCAAATAAGGCAATAAGCCTGCTTTGTCTGTGACGATCGTGCGAGAACAGAATGAATCTGTTAAATCAATTAGTTCAAATTATTAAGAACTTCAGTGCGCTCGGGCGGAATCGCCTCCTGGCATTGGCCGGCGTGGGCGTCGTATCCGTCGCGCTGATTATGGGCGCTGCCTTTCTCGTCAATAAACCCGCACAGGAAACCCTCTATGTGGGGCTTGAGGCTTCCGATCTGAACCAGATCAGCATCGCCCTCGCAGAAGCGAATATCGGTTTCCAGGTTGGGACGGACGGAGGCAGCATATCGGTTCCCGCCGGCATGACCGGGAAGGCACGCCTTCTGCTTGCCGAGCGCGGCCTGCCGAATAGTGCAAACGCTGGCTATGAACTTTTTGACAATGTCGGTTCGCTCGGGCTGACATCGTTCATGCAGGAGGTGACGCGGGTTCGCGCGCTTGAAGGCGAAATCGGCCGCACGATCCAGTCGATCTCCGGCATCTCTGCCGCGCGCGTTCATATCGTCATGCCGGAGGTCGGAAATTTCCGAAAGGCGGAACAGAAGCCCACCGCCTCGGTCATGATTCGCGCGAGTGCGGCAGCCGGCCGCAATGCGGCCACCTCGATCCGCCACCTCGTTGCCTCCGCCGTGCCGGGGCTCGACATCGGCGACGTCACCATTCTCGATTCCGCCGGCCAGCTTCTCGCTTCCGGCGATGAGGCGAGCAACAGTTCGCTGAACCGGTCGCTGAACATCACGCAGAATGTTCAAGGCGAAGTTGAATCCAATATCGACAAGGCGCTCGCACCGTTCCTCGGCATGGACAACTTCCGCTCCAGCGTGACCGCGGATCTGAATACGGACAGCCAGCAGATCCAGGAGACGACCTACGATCCGGATTCCAAGGTCGAGCGCTCGATCCGCACTACCAAGGAAGCCGCGCAGTCCCTGCAGAAGCAGTCCGACAATGCGACGACCGTCGAGCAGAACATCCCGCAGGCGGCACCCGAAGCAGGCGGCGCCGCCGGGCCTGAGTCGTCCGACAAGTCCGACAAGAAGGAAGAGCAGACAAACTACGAGATCAATAGCAAGACGACGGCGACGACGCGCAACAGCTATAAGATCGAGAAGCTTTCGGTAGCCGTCGTCGTCAACAAGGGCCGCATTTCCCAGATGGTCGGCGAGCCGGTCGATCAGGCGAAAGTCGACGCTTACCTCGCCGAGATGCAGAAGATAGTTGCGTCAGCCGCTGGTATCAGCACGAACCGCGGTGATGTCATCACGGTGACAGCGATGGACTTCCTCGAGAACCAGCTTCTGGAGGATACAACTGGCGGCGTCCGTGTCATGGACATGTTGAGCCGCAATCTTGCAGGCATCATCAACTCGCTTGCCTTCGTCGTCGTCGCCTTCCTGGTGCTCTGGATGGGGCTGCGCCCGATGATCCGCAGCGTGACCGGCGGAGGCGTAGCCATCGGCGACACTTCGCCAGAAAGCGCCGGTCTGGAGCTCCCGGATTTCGCACCGGCTGGCGGCGCCGGCGCGGGCGGTGCGCTGATGGAGGGCTTTGGCTCGGACTTTGGCTTCGACAGTACCGAGGATCTCCTGAGTCTGGGCGACGACGAAGGAAACTTCAACCGTCGCGTCAAGGAGGGTCCGGAACGCAAGCTCGCACGGATGGTCGAGATCAACGAGGAGCGCGCAGCGAAAATCCTCAGGAAATGGGCGGTCGACAACGCCGCTTGAGAGAAGGGCCGGGCAACCGGCCTTTTTTTATGCCTGCCGTTGTAGCATCCGCCACATGCAAAAGCGTGACCACATTGCCGCACTCGCCAATAGTCTGTGCGTTGCGTTCGCGCGCGGCGCGAACGATGTTGTCAGATTCTCTAGAATCATCGTAATTTAGCATACTATTAAGAGACGGAATCGACGTGCGAATCGACGCACGAAATGCGGCCGAAGTAAATCCCAAGAACTCGGATATGGCGGTTTTTATCGCTTGTCGTAGTGTTGGGTGATTCGCGGATAAGTCGCATATTTGTTCAGGAGCAGGCGGATCGGGCTTCTGTCGTGATGGTTCCTCAGTCGCAGGATTTTGCCGATGGACATGCATATATTGCAGGCTCTCAAGAGCGACAAGCAAACGGCAAACTTCGTTGGTATCGCGGCCGCGAACCTGTCCTCGCGAGACGAGCTCATCTCCCAACTATGCGAGGTTTCGAGCACGGGAAGGTTGCAGCCAGGCTTGCGCGCCTTGACCGATTATGTGGGAGGCTCCCACTATCTTCTTGCTCGAGCGGATCTAGTCCAGGAGGCAGGTCTCGATTTCGTCGTGTCTTCGGACTGGCCGTTCGACCTCGTTACCAGTCTTTCGCACGCATTCGTCGGCGGCTTTGCCCGTTCGACCGAACTTGAAAAGTGCATGCAGCTTTTCCAGCCGCATTTCGCTCTCCTTCCCGATACCGCCGACGCGCCCGACGGCGCCAGCCGGCAGTATTGCTCGTTGATGTTCAATATCGGTCGCTCGAGGCTCGCGCTGATGTTCCTGTTTGACGACGGCTTTATCCTGTCGCAGGAACGCCTAAGGGATGTGGGGCTCCTGGCTGCCTATTTCACCAGCCTGCTCCAATGTGGGGTCGCGAAAAGTGACCGGGAATTCGAACTGACCGATCGCGAACTGGAGTGCCTTTTCTGGATCGCCGAGGGAAAGACGAGCGACGAGATCGCCATGATTCTCGGGATATCGCGCAACACTATCAATAACTACATCACCAGCGTGATGCGAAAGACAGCCACGAAGACGCGTTCCGAGGCCATCGCATTCGCTGTTCGCAATAGTCTCGTTTAGGGGAACGGTTATGGCGCAGTCATCGGGCAGATCCCTGGGAAATCCGGAAGCGATGCGCACCGTGCGGGTCAACAAGGTATCGAGCCGATCCGATCTCTTTCCGCGCCTTGTCGCGATGCAACGGCTCGCTGACGCGAAGAATTTCGCCGTATACCGCATGAGCAGTTCCGGTCTGCCTGCCAAGCAGCGCCTGGTTTGCGAGTTGGAGAATTGGGGTCCGACGAATGCCGGGTTCAGCAAGCTGTTCGCGGATGCCCATGGCGAGGTGTTGCTGGAACACATCGAGAAGTCCCTTCTTCCCCTGACTTGGGCCGGCAGCCACGATCGTGCGGCTCCGGGGCCGGCAGGCTTTGCGCCGTTCATCGTACGCCTGAGGGACGGCTTGGTGCCGTTTTCCGGAATGGCTTTTCCTGTGCGCCTCGGCGCCGTCGGGAATGGCTTTGTCGTCTTCACGGGCGACGACCTCGATCCGGCCAGCGATATGATCGTCGAACTGCACGCCAGGGCCTGCCATGTGATGATTGACCTGCTGTCGCTGGACGAGCGGCGCGTCGCCGCCGCCGAGGCGCTGAGCGAACGCGAGATCGCGTGCCTGCAGTTGGCGGGCGACGGCCGGATCAGTGACGAGATTGCCGACAAGCTCGGGCTCTCCGTGCACACAGTCAACGCCTACCTGGGTTCGGCAACGATCAAGTTGGATTCGGTCAACCGCATCCAGGCAATAGCCAAGGCGATACGCCTCGGCTACATCAGTTGAGCGACTGAATACCCGAGGCGTCGCGATGCCAGAAGCGTAGCGCAGTCAGCTCGCGAGGGAATGCAGAGGCTGGACGTTATAGCGTGCCCCCTGCAGAGCCTGCTCGAGGAAGGCCGTGTTCTCGTCCGGATCGGCGGACGGGTTCTGGAAAGCGATGTGGCTGATCTCGATGCCGGCATGCGCCTCGGCGAGCGTCAGCTGTGCGTATATCGTCACGCCGCGTGGCTTGA
The DNA here is from genome assembly GCF_001426265.1 of Rhizobium sp. Root1220. Classification (GTDB taxonomy): domain Bacteria; phylum Pseudomonadota; class Alphaproteobacteria; order Rhizobiales; family Rhizobiaceae; genus Rhizobium. Next base: position 420,728 of record NZ_LMDG01000033.1, on the reverse strand, counting down.
TTTCGAGGTCGATCACCACCTCCGGCTTGCCACCCCATTCCAGTGTATAGCTTCCGCCGTGGCCGAAATTGACGGTTCCGGGATGGAAGAAAAGCTCGGCTGCCGAGGAGACCAGGTCGGAAAGATTGCCGTAATACTCAAAGCGGAGAATTGAGATGAGGTCTGAAGCGTCCAGGAGCCTTAGTTCAGTGGCGACCGGGCTGATTGCTTCAGCGAGGATTCTTTCGCGCTGTGTAGAGTAGGGGCATTTTTTCATTCGGCTATCTTACCCGTTTGTTCATGGCTTGCGTCGCATAAACCTGGTGGATGAGTTCGGCGACGGCCTTATAGAATACAGACGGGATGACACTATCGACCGAGACTTGCGCAAACATGGAGCGCGCGAGAGGCGGGTCTTCGAAAACGGGAATCCCGTTTTTTTCCGCTATCTCCCTGATTTTCAACGCAATAAGGTCCTGACCCTTGGCGATTACGATCGGTGCGTCGCTCTCTTCGCGCACATAGCGCAGTGCGACGGCAAAGTGGGTCGGGTTGGCGATCACCATCGTCGCGCGATCGACATTCGAGATCATCCGGCGGCGGGCTCGATCGCGCATCAGCGAGCGTTGGCGGCTCTTGACGAATGGATCGCCTTGCGACTGCTTGTTTTCTTCCTTCACTTCGTGCCGCGTCATCTTCAGTTCGGTGAACCAGTGATGTCGCGTCCAGAAAAAATCGGCGATCGCCACGACCGCGGTCGCAATGAGCACGACGATGGTGATCTTCCGCATTGAGGTCATCATGCGCGCGAAAATCGTCTGCGGATCGGAAAACATCGCGTCGATCGCGCTGAAATATTCGCTCTTCAAGACGAAAAACATGACGACGCCGACGATGAGGATCTTGACGAGCGATTTCCCGAACTCAACGAGACCAGGCAAGCTGAATAGCCGTGACCATCCCTTGGAAAGTGAAATGCGCGAAAATTGCGGACGTATGCGCTCCAGCACCGGCGTCGGCAGGTTCTGCGAAATCGATGCCACGACGCCGAAAGCCATGAACAGGATGAATGCGGGTGCCAGCAACGCAGCTGCAACCCAGCCCAGATGGATGAACAGCGAGAGCACGTCGGGACCCGTCTCGATCTTCCACTGGTCCGGTTGCTCGAATATGTCCTTGAGCGCCTCCGCTACGCGGCTCAGGCCTTCCGGCAGGAAAAAGATCAGGTAGATGAAAGTGGCGAGGACGGTCGCAAAGAGTGGCAGTTCGCGTGAAAAGGGCACGTTGCCTTTCTCGGCGGCATCGCTTTTCTTTTTCGCGGTAGGGTCTTCTGTTTTGCTGTCCTTGTCGTCGTCGGCCAAGACCGAGACCCTCCGTAAATAGAAATGGCCGCAGCATTGCGCGGCCTTTCCTTGAAGCTATCCACCAGTCAGGCCGCGATCAACCGCGGCGACCGGGGATAGGGCGTTCATGCACAACAACAGCGGCTTATGCCGCCGCTGCGTCGCCGCCTTCTGTTTCCTTGAGCTGGATCTGACCGGAATTCGACAGGCGAATCGCTTCCTGGGCGATGGCCCGCCGCGCGATTGCGATCTCGCGCGGGTTGATGCCGGTCGTGCCGCTCTGCAGATCCGATTCGATCATGCGGCGCTGGCGGGGGCTGATAGAGGCCAGTACCGTCTCGCGCATCTCCGCGGGCGAGCCACGCAGAGCCATCGTCACGATGTCGGCCGAGATATCGTTCAGCAGCATGACGCGGCTGCGCTGCGGCATGAGCATGAGATCTTCGAAGAGGAAGATCTTCGGACGCACCTTGTTGACCGCCTCGCGGCTGATCGATTCCAGCGAGGTGAGCAGCGTATCGACCTGCGGCTTGTCCATCTCGTTCATCAGTTCCGCGACCTTCGTCGAGCCGGTCGAATTCTTCTCGGCGTCGATCTCCGCGAGCAGGCTCAAGACCTGCTTCTCGATGATCTCGGCCGCCTTGGGGCTGACTGACTTGAGGTTGACGGTGCGGTTCATGATGTCGGCGCGTCGCCCGTCCGGAATCTGCATCAGAACCTTGGCACCGAATGACGACGGCATCATGGAAAGGATGTAGGCGACCGTCTGGGGGTGCTCGCGCAGCAGGAACTTGCCGATGAAAGCTGGGTCGCCTTCGCCGAGGCGATCCCAGATGGACGTTTCGTAGGCCTGGAAGGTCGTGCGTCGGCCAAGCAGGCTGTCGACTTCGTCAGGCGTCAGGCCTTCCTCGAGAATGCTCTCGATCGCCTTGGCGTTGTCCATCAGGCCCGCGCCTTCGGTGAACAGGTCCTCGAATTCGGCGACGAGCCCGAGCAATTCATCCGGAGGAATCGCACGCAGGGACTGAGCCGATCCGATGATCGTCTGCAGTTCGGCCTGCGTGAAGTATTTTAACAGCCTGCCAGCGACCCCTTTCCCCATCGCGAGGAGAACGGCCGCTGCTTTCTCAGCCTGGGTCAACGGTTTCTCGGCAAGAGCGCCGCCGAAATCGTCAAAGTCCATCATGGTCTAACCTCTCCGTCCCTACACCGGGATCAGGCTTTTTTCTTACCCAGAACTTCTATCAGTTTCACGCCAAATCGCGTGTCGTCGTTTTCCAGAACGGTGATCTCGCCGCGCGCAATCCTGCGGCCGTTCACCATGATCTCGACCGGCTCGCCGATCTTCTTGTCGAGTGCGATCGTAGCGCCCTCGTTGAGGTTCATCAGGCCCGCCACCTGCATGCGGCTGCTGCCGAGCATGATCTGAACATCGATCGGAATATCGAGGATCAGGTCCATGTTGGATTGCATCGCGCTACCAAGCGGCGCAGGCTCGGGGGCCGCGTTGAACGACGCATCGCCGAAGTCGGACGAACCGCCGAAATCGCTGGTGCCGCCGAAGTCGCCAAACGAGGTCTCGCCCGCTGCATCGTCAAGGCCGCCGCTAAAGGTCGAAAGATCGGTGCCACTGCCGAAGGTATCGATTTCGCCGTCGAAATCCGGCAAACCGCCCTCCGCATCGGTCTTCAGAACGCCGCGCAGGTCGTCGATGGCCTGATCGAGCTCGGCCTCGGTGCCCGGAAGCTCGATTGAAAGGTCGTTGTTCTTTGGTGTCTTCTTCGTCGCCATGAAATCACTATTCCAGTTGAAACTTGCCTCAACCTGCCGTGCGGCGGCTGGGGTCGTAAAACGGCTAATTCATTAAGTGACGGATGAGTTCGTCATCCGAGTTGATCGTATCCTTCACCCGCACGGTATAATTCTCGCCGGAGCGTCCAAACTCGCACACGTATAGTTCCTTGCTGTTCGCGCTGACATCGACCCGCACATCGCCACTATCGTGGAAGGGGATGACGTCGCCCGCTGCCAACCTGGAGATTGTCCGGAGCGTCAGGTCCTGCAAACGGATCTTGGCTTCGAGCGTAACCTGCGAACGGCGGACCTGTTCGCTCATCTGCGCGGTCCATTCGGAGGATTGGGTCGACTGGCCCTTTGCCTTTGGCGCTGTGACCGTCGTCTTGAGCAGTGCCGCCTGCGGGATGATCAACGAAAAATCCGAGATCAGTCCAGACAGCTTGATCGACATGTTGATGGCGACCGCGAACTCGTCGGGCTTGTCGTCCGCCGGCTTGGGGCGTGTTTCCGACGCATGCGGAAATTCGAGGATCGGTTCGAAACCGCCTGATGCATTCACAGCGGAGCGCATAACATTGGCGAACTTCTCGAAGACCATGACGGCCAGTTCGAGTTCGATCACAGAAAGCAGTCGGTCGGCCGGCTGCTCGATGGTATCCGGCGTCGCTCCCAGGAGATGTTCCATCAGCGTGATGATGAAACCGTTGCCGCACGCGAGCGTGATGTTCTGCGACCAGTTGCGCAGCGTCGCATCGGCGAGCGTAACACTGGTGCCGAGGTCGGCGATCAGGTCGTTCTTGTAACCGCTGTCGCAACCCAGATAGGCAACTTCGACATCCAGGGTCGTTTCGCTCTTGATGATATCAGGCAGGAACACGCCGTAGACGTCGCCGAAGGCGCTGCTGATCTTTTCGATGGTCGCCTTGTCGCCAAGCCTGCCGGTCAGTTTGGCGAGCAGCGCCTCGTCCATGAGTGGTTTCTTGAGAAGAGCGTTCATGTCTGGTTATGCCGCCTTGTTCTCGCCGCCGGGGTTCATCATTTCCTGCTCGACCGCGTCGATCGAAGGACGCTCGTAGGCGGAGATCGTCTTGCGGCCGTATTCGAGGGCAACCTGCGGCACCGAGCCGTTCATGTAGGCAAGCAGCGTCTGCTTGACGATGACATAGAGGCGATGCTGCTTGCTCCGGACGATCTTGATCTGCGATACGATCGGCGAGCAGACGCAGTAGGAAAGCAGGATGCCGAGGAAGGTGCCGACCAGCGCCGAGCCGATCAGGTGGCCGAGAACTTCGGGCGAGTCGTTGATGTGCGCCATGGCCTTGATGACGCCGAGAACCGCCGCAACGATACCGATTGCCGGAAATGCGTCGCCCATGATCTGGATGGCGTGGTACGGCTTCATCTTGTCGTGAAGGATCGTATTGATCTCTTCGTCCATCAGCGCCTCGATCTCATGCGAACGGGCGTTGCCGATGATGATCAGGCGAACATAGTCGCAGATGAACGCCGTGAGTTCCTTGTTTTTCAGGACTGTCGGGGCGGACTGGAAGATCGAGGATTCGGATGGATTGTCGATGTGGGCTTCGATCTCGTTACGCGACTTGGTGCGAAGGTCGCGCATCAGGGAGTAAAGAACGCCCAGCGTGTCGAGGTAGTTGCGCTCCTTCGGAACCGTGTGTTTGAATGCTTCGCCGAGCGCCTTGCCGGAATCCTTCACCACCTTCATGGGATTGCCCATGATGAAACTGCCCAGGCCCGCGCCACCGATGATGACGAGTTCGAAGGGCTGCCAGAGCGCGTCCACGTGACCGCCCATGGCCATGAAGCTGCCGACGATGCAGCCGCAGGTGATCACAAATCCGATAATGATATTCATCGTCAGTCCAAACCTGATCGTTATTTTCAACCCAAGGGATAGGGTCGCTGGCTTGCGTGAGGCTGATGATTGGCCCTGAGAGTCAGGGTTTCCGTATACCAGTTTCGCACAAGGATTTGCTGGCAGGTTGAGGATGACGAGCGGGTATCCGTGCCCGTTTCTGAGATGCCGCCTCAGCGAAATCCGTGGTCAACAGCCTGCCACACCCGGTTTCGTAACGTTCATCGCCAATGCCAGGAGCTTATCGAGATGCAATCCGGTCTTTATGTTTCGCTGTCGTCGCAGATCGCGCTCGAACGCCGCCTCACGACGATCGCCGACAACATGGCGAATGTGAACACGACCGGCTTCCGTGGCACGGAGGTGAAATTCGATGAGATGCTTGGCGAAACGGGCAACAAGATCAACGCAAAGATCGCCTATGTCTCGCAGGGCAATGACTATCTTTCCGGCGATAGCGGTGCACTGCAGCAGACAGGCAACATGCTCGACTTCGCGATCAAGGGCGATGCCTGGTTTTCGCTCGACACGCCGGCTGGCAAGATCCTTACCAAGGATGGCCGCTTTACGCTGAGAGACAACGGTGAACTGGTCTCCGTGCGAGGGTATCCGGTTCTCGACGCAGGCGGTGCACCGATACAGCTCAACAAGGCCGGCGGCGAGCCGAAGGTCGGCGCGGATGGCCTGATTTATCAGGACGGCAAGCAAGCCGGTTCGCTCGGTCTATTCGAAGCAGACATCGGCAAGGGTTACCTGCGCTACGAGAACAGCGGCATCATGACCACCGAGCAGCCACGGGCGATCACCGACCGCTTCGACGTTGGGGTGCAGCAGGGCTATCTCGAAAACTCCAACGTCAACGCCATGCGCGAAATCACGCAGCTGATCGAAGTGAACCGCGCCTTCGAGAGCATGGCGTCGCTCAGCAAGGACAGTGAAGCTTCTTTCGGCGAAGCGATCAAGACGCTCGGTGGCAGCCGCTAAGCGAGAGGCCTGAAGCATGAGCAACACATCGCTCGCCGACGACGCGCTCTCGCCGAAGCTCGCCCATCTCGGCGATCTTATTGCGCGCTACTCAAACCCGGAATTCCAGGTCGCTCCCGGCGGCCACGTTCAGACGATCGCGGCGGGTTACTACACGGTCAGCGGTCTGTCCCGGCATGTCCGTCTGGGCGAATTCGTCGCGCACAAGTCTCCGACCGGTATCCATCTGGGCGAAGTCGTTCGCGTCGAGCCGGACCTGACCTACGTTTGCCCGATCGAACCGGGTGAACCGATCGGAATTCGCGACACCGTCATTCGCAAGGGTGCATTTCGCATATCGCCGTTGGACAGCTGGTGCGGCCGAACGCTGAACTCCCTTTGCGAGCCGATCGACGGTCTCGGTCCGATCGCTGAAGGGCTCAGCCGACGCTCGATCTCCAATACCGCGCCGCCATCGATGACACGAAAGCGCGTCGAACACGGGTTCAAGACCGGCGTTCGCGCGATCGATCTCTTCTCGCCGCTCTGCCTTGGCCAACGTCTCGGCATCTTCGCCGGATCAGGCGTCGGCAAGTCGACCTTGCTTTCGATGCTCGCCCGTGCAGACGCCTTCGATAAGGTAGTTATTGCGCTGGTCGGTGAACGCGGTCGTGAAGTCCGCGAATTCATCGAAGACACCCTTGGCGCCAACATGAAGAAGTCCATCGCCGTGGTTGCGACCAGCGACGAGAGCCCGATGCTGCGCAAGATGGCGCCGTTGACCGCCGTGACAATTGCCGAGCATTTCCGCGATCAGGGTGAGAACGTCCTGTTGATCGTCGACAGCGTCACCCGCTTTGCCCATGCTATTCGCGAAGTCGCGACGGCTTCCGGCGAGCCGCCGATTGCGCGCGGCTATCCCGCATCGGTCTTCACCGAGCTGCCGCGCCTGCTTGAGCGGGCAGGGCCGGGTCCGGAAGGCACCGGCACCATTACGGCGATCGTTTCCATTCTTGTCGATGGCGACAATCACAACGATCCGATTGCCGACTCGACCAGAGGTATCCTCGATGGTCACATCGTTCTGCAAAGAAGCCTGGCCGAAGAAGGCCGCTATCCGCCGATCGATCCACTGGCTTCGATCTCGCGCCTTGCACGCAAGGCATGGACCCCCGACCAGGAGAAACTGGTCTCCCGGCTGAAGACGCTGATCCACCGCTTCGAGGAAACGCGCGACCTGCGCCTCATCGGCGGCTACCGGCAGGGGGCTGATCCTGATCTCGATATGGCGGTCAAGCAGGTTCCGGTCATTTACGACGTCTTGAAACAATCCCCCGGCGACGCCGATTCCCAGGACGCCTTTGCCGACCTGGCTGGCGCCCTGAAGGCTGCCGCCGGCATGGGCAATCAGCCGAATATCCGTAGATAGCGAGGCCAGACGTGACCGACTTCGACGACGATGAGACAATCGCTCCGCTGCAGCCGCAGGGGCGGCGCAGGACCGTGCTGTTCGATCGCGCGCTGACCGTCGCCGGCCTGCTGTTGGCAGGCGCTTCGGCGATCTTCCCATGGTATGTCTTCTTCAACGAAGACAAGTTCGGCATCAATGTCGCTCAGGCCGATCGCACCCGCGATCTTCCGGATTGGCCTGCGCGCAATGTCTTCAGCGTTTCGCCACTTGCCATGAGCAACAAGAACCCGCACGAGAAAAAGCCTGAGCTCCCTTTCGATCCGCTGACCACTGCGACGATCTCCAATATCGGCACGGAGGACGACAAGGGGACGCCGGCGGAAGATCAGCCGTTTCCGGGCAAGTCCGGCTTTCGCCTTCTTCACGTTGCTAACGGCCGGGCGCTGATCGAGGATCCATCCGGCATGTATGTCGTGCGTGTTGGTTCGATCCTGCCCGACGAAAGCCGTCTGGCAACTCTCGAGCAGCGGGACGGAAAATGGGTCATTGTCACTTCCAAGGGCGAAGTGTTTCAGCGCGACTGAAACCCGGCTTGTGTCGTGAGGACGCGCGGGCGCCGCTGGAAACAGCTGGCGCCCTGTTTATTTGAGGCGCGGGCGGCGCCGCATTTCTCCGTAAGTCTGACGCAAGATTACCGCCATAGGGTCACCCCAGTAAAAACGGAGAGTTTCCATGCAACCGATTCAACTTTTCGACTTGGCTTCGCGGCAGGCTGAATGGCTGACGATCCGTCAGGAGGTTGTTGCCGGCAATATCGCGAATGCGAACACGCCGAAATATCGCTCCAAGGACATTACACCCTTCCAGGCCGTTCTCGATCACTCGGACGTCACCATGGCGCGTACCAACGCGGCGCACCTGAGCGGCAACGACCTGAACACCAAGAACGACATCGACGTCAAGGAAGCTGCGCTCGACCAGGAAATGGGCATCCAGGAATCCGGCAACACGGTCGGATTGGCGGAGGAACTCTCCAAGTCCGGCGAAATCAAGCGCCAGTACGATTTGAATACCTCGCTCGTCAGCTCGTTCAACCGACTGATGCTAATGACGGTGAAGAGCTAAGATCATGGATCCTTTGTCAGCAGCCCTCAAGATTGCAGGTTCGGGTCTGGAGGCACAGTCGACGCGCCTTCGCATCGTCTCCGAAAACATCGCGAACTCTCGTTCGACCGGCGACACCCCAGGTGCCGATCCCTACCGCCGCAAGACCATTACCTTCGGTGAAGCGGTGGACCGCGCAAACGGAGTAACAACGGTGAACGTCAAGAAACTTGGTGTCGATGAATCGAAATTCATCACCGAGTTCGACCCGAGCAATCCGGCTGCCGACGACAAGGGGATCGTCAAGCTCCCCAACGTCAACATGCTGATTGAAATGGCCGACATGCGGGAAGCCAACCGCTCCTATGACGCCAACTTGCAGACCATCAAACAATCCCGTGACCTGATCTCGTCAACGATCGATCTTCTGAAGAGCCAATAATGATAAACAGCATCAATGGCATAAGCTCCCTCTCGATGACCCGCGGCCTAGCCGCGATCGAGCCGGACAACTCCACCACGGCATCTTCCGCACAAAGCGCGGCAAACGACGGCAGCTTCGCCTCCGTTCTGAGCAATGTTGCGAGCGGTGCGGTCAATACCATGAAGAACGCCGAGAATATGTCCTTCGCCGGCATCAAGGGTACTGCAACGACGCGTGAAGTCGTGGATGCGGTCATGCAAGCGCAACAGACACTTCAGACCGCAATCGCGCTTCGTGACAAGGTCGTCTCGGCCTTTCTCGAAGTCACAAAGATGCAGATGTAGTTGAATTTAAGGATGAAGCCATGAGAGCGCTAGCCATTGCTGCAACGGGCATGGATGCCCAGCAGACAAACCTCGAAGTCATCGCGAACAACATCGCGAACATCAACACGACTGGCTTCAAGCGCGCCCGCGCGGAATTCACGGACCTTCTCTATCAGACCGAACGCGCCAAGGGTGTGTCCAACCGCGCCAACCAGTCGATCGTTCCGGAAGGCGCGAACATCGGTCTCGGTGTCCAGACGTCGGCGGTCCGAAACCTGCACATTCAGGGCGAACTCTCCCAGACGGGCAACGACATGGACGTGGCGCTGATCGGTCGCGGCTTCTTCCAGATCCAGGCTGCCGACGGCACGACGCTCTACACCCGTGCCGGTGCCTTCAACAAGAACGAGACGGGCCAGATCGTGACGATCGATGGCTCCCTCGTCGCGCCGAACATCACCATCCCGCAAGGGTCGACGCAGTTGACCATCAGCCGTTCAGGCGAAGTCTCGGCAAAATTGCCGGGCGACACGGATCCAACGGTGCTTGGCCAGCTGCAGATTGCTGACTTCGTCAACGAAGCTGGTCTGCAGCCTCTCGGCGACAACCTCTTCGCCCAGACGCCGGCGTCGGGTGATCCCGTGGTCGGAACGCCTGACGAAGAAGGCTTCGGCTACTTGAAGCAGAGCTACCTGGAATCGTCGAACGTCGATCCGGTTAAGGAAATCACCGAGCTGATTTCGGCGCAGCGCGCTTACGAAATGAACTCGAAAGTCATCACCACCGCCGACGAAATGGCCTCCATCGTCAGCAAGAACCTGAAGTAACAGGGAAGAGCCGAAACATGATGTTTTGCCGGGTCAGACGTATCCGCGGATGGGCAGCCGCCGTTGCGATCATAGTCACCGCGACTGCCACGCCGCCAGCAGCCGCTGCCGGAATGGGTTCTGCCGTGGTGCCGACAACGACGATCTACCCCGGCGAAACCATCTCCGGCGCTCAGTTGCAGGAGGTCGAGGTGACCAACCCGAACCTTGCCGGCGATTATGCAAAGACGATCCGGCAGGTCGAAGGCATGATCTCCAAGCGCACCTTCCTGCCTGGACGTACCATCTCGGTCTCGGCCCTGCGCGAACCCTACACGGTGGCGCGCGGCTCCTCGATCCGCCTGGTTTTCACGCTCGGCGCGATGACAATCTCGGCAGCGGGATCGCCGCTTGAAGATGGGATGACCGGTCAGCTAATCCGCGTTCGCAATATGGATTCGGGTGTCATCGTCAGCGGCACGGTGCTCGCCGACGGGACAATACACGTGGCCGCAAAATGAAAAAAATCCTTCGCATTTTCGTTGCCCTTGCATTCCTGGCCCCGAATCTGGTGGCTGTCGCGCCGGCCTCGGCCATGACGTCGCGTATCAAGGATATAGCATCGCTGCAGGCCGGCCGTGACAACCAGCTCATCGGCTATGGTCTGATCGTCGGCCTTCAGGGGACAGGAGACGGATTCCGCGCTTCGCCGTTCACCGAGCAATCGATGCGCGCCATGCTGCAGAACCTCGGCATCTCCACGCAGGGCGGTCAGTCCAACGCCAAGAATACGGCGGCCGTCATGGTCACTGCCAATCTCCCGCCTTTTGCCAGTCCGGGAAGCCGGATCGACGTCAGTGTCAGCTCGCTGGGCGACGCGACGTCGTTGCGCGGCGGCACGCTTATCATGACGTCGCTGTCTGGCGCCGATGGTCAGATCTACGCCGTCGCCCAGGGCTCCGTCGTCGTGTCCGGTTTCAGTGCTCAGGGTCAAGCCTCCAGCATCACCGAAGGCGTCACGACGGCGGGACGCGTTCCCGGCGGCGCCATCATTGAACGCGAGCTGCCATCGCGCTTCAAGGATTCCGTCAATCTTGTCCTCCAGCTGCGTAATCCGGATTTTTCGACGGCGGTTCGCATTGCCGACGTCGTCAACGGTTATGCCTCCGCACGTTTTGGCGGACCGGTCGCCGAAGCCAAGGATGCACAGGAGGTTATCGTCCAAAAGCCTCGGGAAGCCGATCTGACACGGCTGATGGCTGACATCGAAAATCTTGAGGTCAAGACGGATACGCCTGCAAAGGTCGTGGTCAACGAGCGAACCGGCACCATTGTGATCGGCTCGGATGTGCGCGTGTCGCCGGTAGCGGTTTCATATGGTACCCTCACGGTCCAGGTCACCGAGACGCCGCAGATCATCCAGCCGGAGCCATTCTCGCGCGGTGTTACCGCCGTCCAGCCGCAGACCGATATCGCGGCGCAGAAGACAGGCGGCAAGGTCGCGCTGCTCGACGGACCCGATCTCAAGACACTGGTGGCCGGTCTCAATAACATCGGCGTCAAGCCCGATGGCATCATTGCGATCCTCCAGGGCATCAAGTCCGCCGGTGCCCTGCAAGCGGAGCTTGTCCTGCAATGACGAAGTGGGATGCGAACATGAGCCGTTTCCAACTGCTGCGGCAACTCGCGCTACCGGCCGTCGCCGTCGTGCTGCTCTCCATTCCAGGTGCTTTCGCCCAGGAAGCGCCGGCGACCATCGTCGATCCGACCTCGCAGGATGAGATCAGGCAGTTCTGCACCAACATAGCGGATTCCGCCCGCGACCAACGCTATCTGCTGCAGAAGCAGGAACTGGAAAAGCTTCGCGCGGACGTCGATACGCGTATTGCGGAATTGCAGAAGCGAAAGGAAGAGTATCAGGACTGGCTGAAGCGCCGGGATGTCTTCCTCAAGCAGGCCGAGGCCGGCCTGACGGATATCTACAAGAAAATGAAGCCGGACGCGGCTGCCGCCCAGTTGCAGGAAGTCAAGATCGAAGTGGCGGCGGCCGTCATCATGAGGTTGGGCCCGGGTCAATCGAGCCTGATCCTCAATGAGATGGATGCGCAGAAGGCTGCGATCATCGCCAACATCATCGCAAGCGCGTCCGATCCCAATACGTCGAAGGACCCCTCATGAACAGGCTTTTCCCGGCGGCCATCGCCGCCGTAGCGATTCTCGCGGGTTGCGCGTCGCCGCAGGCGATCAACGAGATAGGTCGCGCCCCCGCCATGAGCCCCATCGGCAGCGGTCTTGCCTACGGCCAGACTCCGCAGATGTCTCTCTATCCAAAGCAGCCGCGCCAGGTCGCACAGGGATACTCGCTCTGGAGCGATTCACAGGCGGCTCTCTTCAAGGATGCGCGCGCGTTGAATGTCGGCGATATTTTGACCGTCAACATACAGATCAACGACAAGGCTAAGTTCGAGAATGACACCAGCCGCAGCCGCACGAACTCGAGCGGCTTGAACTGGGACGTCAACGCCAAGGTCGGAGCATGGAATCCTGCCTCGACAGCCGACGTAACCTATGGGTCCGACACCAGCACCGACGGCAAAGGCAAGATCGACCGGTCCGAAACGCTGAAGCTCATGGTAGCGGCCGTTGTTACGGGCATTCTGGAGAACGGCAATCTGGTGCTCAGCGGTTCTCAGGAGGTCCGCGTCAACCAGGAAATCCGGATCCTGAACGTCGCCGGTATCGTACGTCCGCAGGACGTGGACGCCGACAACCAGATTTCCTACGAGAAGATCGCCGAAGCGCGCATCTCCTACGGTGGCCGCGGCCGCCTGATGGAAGTGCAGCAGCCACCGCGCGGCCAGCAGGTCGTCGATCTCTTCTCGCCGCTTTGAGGTCGGATACAATGGCAGAAGCAGAAGGTACCGAAGGCCAGTCGAAAAAGAAATCGGCCATGCTGATGACCGTCGTCGGCCTGGCCGTGTTGACGCTGTTGGGCGCCGGTGGCGGCTGGGTCGTCGGCACCATGGTTGCACCTGACATCAAGGGTGCGGTCGCCGAAGAACAGGCTGCCGAAGGCAAGGGCGCGGCGGCGCAGAAGCCAGGTGAGGCGGGTCTGCCTCATATATCCACCGAGGCCAACATGGTCGTGCAACTCGAGCCGATCACCGCGAACCTTGCCTATCCCTCGGAGAACTGGGTGCGCCTGGAAGTGGCGCTACTGTTCACTGGTCCGCCGGACGTCAAGCTGGCCGAGGATATTCACCAGGATATCATGGCCTACGTGCGAACTGTCTCGCTGCAGCAGATCGAAGGGCCGCGCGGCTTCGAATATCTTAGGGATGACGTCGAGGAGCGTGTTGACCTTCGCGCGCAGGGACGCGTATCGAAGGTCATGTTCAGGACCTTCGTTGTCGAATGATTCGATTCATACTGCTTTTCGCCGTCATGATGGCGGTGCCTGAGCTGGCGCATGCGCAGCAGCTCCCCACAAACCTTTTGAACTTGCCGGTCGACGGCTCGGTCGCCGCGTGGATCATCCGCACGTTTGGCCTGCTGACCATACTCTCGGTCGCTCCGGGCATTCTGATCATGGTGACGAGCTTCCCGCGCTTCATCATTGCCTTCTCGATCCTCCGGTCTGGCATGGGGCTGGCGTCCACGCCCTCGAACATGATCCTGCTTTCGCTTGCGCTCTTCATGACCTTCTACGTCATGCAACCGACGTTCGATCAGGCTTGGCAAAGTGGTGTGCAACCGCTCCTGACGAACCAGATCAACGAACAGCAGGCCGTCGAACGCATTGCCGATCCTTTCCGCACCTTCATGTCGAACAATACGCGTGACAAGGATCTGGCGCTGTTCGTCGACCTCGCCCGCGAGCGCGGACAGACTGTCGAAACGGGAGAGAAGGTCGATTACCGCGTGCTCGTTCCGGCGTTCATGATTTCGGAGATCCGCCGCGGTTTCGAGATTGGCTTTCTCATCGTCCTGCCATTCCTGGTCATCGACCTGATCGTTGCTACCATCACCATGGCTATGGGCATGATGATGCTGCCGCCGACGTCCATCTCACTGCCCTTCAAGATCCTGTTCTTCGTTCTGATCGACGGCTGGAACCTGTTGGTCGGCAGTCTCGTGCGCTCGTTCCACTAGTCGCCACACCTTTCAGGCTCAGCCATAGAGAAAGCCCGCCGACTTGTGTCGGCGGGCTTTTCAGATTGTGAGTGTCTTCACTCGAAGGAGAAGAACGGTTCCGTGCGCGGCGGGAGTGCCGGAACGTCGATATGGTCGGGCTCCATCCCGAATTTGGCGCGCTCGACCATCATCTCGTAGGCCTTCTCCAGGTGAAGGCGGAAACGATCGGCATCGAATAGCGGCATGATGCCGGCATTCTGCCTGAGGCGCTGCTTATACTCCGCGATGCGTTCGGGGCTCGAGGCGAGCTCGACGGCCATATCCTCGTAGGCCTGCCTGTCCGCGGCAACCAGTTCGGGCAATCCGATGGCGTTGAGAAGGCTCTCGCTGACGCGTGAAGCGAAGTGGGTTCCCTTGACGGTCAGAACCGGCAGACCGCCCCACAGCTGTTCAGAGGTTGTGGTATGGCCATTGACAGGGAAGGTGTCGATGCCGAGATCGGCGGCCTGCTGGCGGTCTATGTGTTTTTCATATTTGACGCGTGTACAGAAAATGATGCGGTCGGCCGAGATGCCGCGCTTGCCCGCATACTTGCGAATATTGGCCTCGGCACGCACGGATGACAGCATTAGCCAAAGGACGCTATGCGGTGAGCGTCGCAAGATGTTGCACCAGCTATCTAGCGCCTCTGGCGTGATTTTACGATTGCCGTTGAACGATGCAAATATGAAAGCATCTTCCGGCAAGCCAAGCTCGGCTCGGGTCACCGGATTGGGCTTGGGCCGGTTGGCGGGATCGTTCGGCTGGTAGCTGTCGGGCAACCGCACAAGCTTCTCATGGTAATGCGGTTTGGAGCTATCCGGGAGGACGAAATGGTCACCAATCACGTAGTCGAGGTCGATATTGACAATGCTGCCGGGGAAGCCGAGCCATGCAACCTGGATCGGTGCCGCGCCGTAGTTCAGAATATCCACGCGTCCTTCTGATGTATGGCCCTTCAGGTCGACAAGAATGTCGATCTCATTCTGTCGGATCGTGTCCGCCGCTTCGGCGTTTGTCAGATCACGGATTGTGCAGATGTTGCCCCAGCCCGATCTGTCGGTCTTGTTCGCTTCGAGATAGCTTTCGGCCGAATGGCAGAAGAGAGTAATTTCGAAACGATCGCGATCGTGGAGTTCCAGCACCCGCTGAAGAAGCTTCATTGTGGCGTGATCGTCCCAGAAGTCGGCAGAAAGATATCCCACTCGGATCTTCTTTCCCCAGGCATGAGGTAGCGCTCTTCTGCCCGTTGCCAGCTGCTGCAGTGACACCGCTGGGTTCAGGGAGGCGGCACGGTTCATTGCCTCGTCGGCGCACCAATGGAGATTGAAGAAGGGGTTGTCCTTCCGCAGGAACTCGAGTTGCCCTTTCTTGAGCATCTCGGCGAGCGGCGCGAAATAGGGGACTATGCGCTCGTAGTCGCATATCTCTCGCGCGAAGACGAGGCTGAGTAATCGCAACGCCGGCATATTCGGAAACCGCTTGAACAGATTGTTCACGAGCGTTTCATTCGTCGGATCGAGAATATGATCCGTAAGGGCGCGAACTGCGATCAGGATGTGGTCTGGATTGGAACTTTCGGAAATGGCCCGCCGAAAAGGGCTGATCAGGTCAAGTCGGCCTTGCTTGATGTAGATAAAGGTAAAGAGGTAGGCGAGATCGGCGTCGTTCTGCGCAAGTTTCATAACGCGTAAGGCGTGGGCCAGGGCCTCCTGCTCGTCGCCGCATTGGAAATAGAGGAGCGCGGCTTCGCGTGTATATAGCGATTCCGCGTGGCTATCGAGTTTGCCTGCCAGCGAATAAGCCGCTGCTGCTTCCGCCTTAAAACCCAGCTTCAGCATATTTTTGGCCAGGAGGACGTAGGTCTTGACGTCTTTCTGGGTGTCTACCAGCTTGTTCAGGACCTCGAGCGACTTCAGATACTGGCCCTTCTGGTAGTCTTTGGACGCGGCCGCAAAGGAAATGCTAGTATTCAAGACCCACTCCATGCAGGGATTTCATCGGTGTGCCGGGGCTCGCGCTCACGCTGAGTCCGGACCTAGTTTCCTCCAGTCTAGACATACGAAGCTTGCATGAAACCGGTGACCGCCCTCGAATGCGAACGAGGTAATCTTTAGCGGTCGTTAACCACTGACAGGATCGATCGCGTTTCAATAATTACTTTAACCGCTTAGCAATGAATGCCTGCGAGATTCAGCGTCGACATGACGGGTTTGGTTGCTGAAACAAGATAGCGCCGAGTAGCATGAAGCTGGTCCGTCATCGCCGGTATAGAAGTCCGGTATGTCCTCACCATTGTATTTCGTTTTCAGGGGACAGACTTATGACAAGCATCAACACCAACAACTCCGCTATGGCCGCTCTCCAGACGTTGCGTGACGTCAACAAGGGTCTCGGGAACACGCAGAACGCCGTTTCGTCCGGTCTGCGCGTAGGCAAGGCTTCCGACAACGCCGCTTACTGGTCGATCGCAACGACGATGAAGTCGGACAACAAGGCTCTCTCGGCCGTATCCGACGCACTGGGAATGGGTGCAGCCAAGATCGACACCGCGTACACCGCCGTCGATAGCGCCATCGACATCGTTTCGTCCGGTCTGCGCGTAGGCAAGGCTTCCGACAACGCCGCTTACTGGTCGATCGCAACGACGATGAAGTCGGACAACAAGGCTCTCTCGGCCGTATCCGACGCACTGGGCATGGGTGCCGCCAAGATCGACACCGCSTACACSGCYGTCGATAGCGCCATCGACATCGTYGGCGAAATCAAGGCCAAGCTGGTTGCCGCCACTGAAAAGGGCGTCGACAAGCTGAAGGTTCAGGACGAAATCTCGCAGCTCCAGGCACAGCTCTACAGCGTTGCCCAGTCTGCTTCGTTCAACGGCGAAAACTGGGTCAACAACTCTGGCGGCACCGTCAGCGTCGTTTCGTCCTTCGTTCGCGGCACGGACGGCACCGTCAGCGTCAAGACCACGGACTACGTACTCGGCASCTCCAACACGCTGTTCAACGGCGCGACCGGTGGTATCCTTGGTGCGACTGGTGCGKCGTTCTCGACCGCTTCGATCTACTCCTTCGCTYTGACCGCAACGACGACGCAGGGTCAGATYGACAACCTGCTCACCGACGTTGAATCCGCACTGAAGTCGATGACGACGGTAGGCTCGCAGYTCGGTTCGCTCCAGAAGCGCRTCGACATCCAGACGGACTTCGTGTCTTCGCTCAGCGACTCGATCGACTCCGGTATCGGCCGCCTGGTCGACGCCAACATGGAAGAAGAGTCCTCCAAGCTCAGCGCCTTGCAGACCCAGCAGCAGCTGGCGATCCAGTCGCTGTCGATCGCGAACTCCTCTTCGCAGAACATCCTCTTGGAAGAAGAGTCCTCCAAGCTCAGCGCCTTGCAGACCCAGCAGCAGCTGGCGATCCAGTCGCTGTCGATCGCGAACTCCTCTTCGCAGAACATCCTCACGCTGTTCCGCGGCTAACATACAGGGCGCCCCACGGCGCCCTGGCAGACATAGCCGTCGGCATTGCCGACGGTCACATCGCAGGCCGCGCTCCCCGGAGCGCGGCTTTTTTTATTGCGCGTTAACCAACCGTTAACCGAACTCATGGTTTCTGGCGTCAACGAAACGGTATGTTAACCAAGCTTAAGAAGCGGTTAGCAGGCATGACGCTCCTTACCTTTCCCGGTACCGACCCGGAATGTCCCTGTTCAAATTTTGCCAGCAAGGGGCGATAATTTCATGACAAGTATTTTGACGAACGTCGCAGCAATGTCCGCTCTTCAGACCCTGCGCAGCATCAACGGTAGTCTGGAAAGCACGCAGAACCGCGTTTCCTCGGGCTATCGCGTTGCCGAAGCCAAGGACAACGCTGCCTATTGGTCGATCGCAACGACCATGCGTTCCGACAACAAGGCGCTTTCCGCCGTTTCGGATGCACTCGGATTGGGTGCCGCCAAGGTCGACACGGCCTATTCGGCGATGGATAGCGCCATCGATATTGTCAGCGATATAAAGGCGAAAATCGTTGCTGCGACGGAAAAGGGCGTCGATAAAGCCAAAATTCAGGACGAGATTGCACAGCTTCAGCAGCAACTGCTGAGTGTTGCCCAGTCGGCCTCCTTCTCGGGTGAGAACTGGGTTGCCGGCAACACGACGAAAAGCGTGGTCTCTTCCTTCGTCCGCAATGCGGGCGGTGCGGTCTCGGTCCAGACGACAGAATACGTCCTGGATGCTAGCACCAACGGTAACGTTCTCTTCGGAATGACGACCTCCGGCGCCATCGACACCGCGACGGGCATCATCGGCACCTCGAGTGGCAGCGTTGGCTCGATCTTCAGCATGAATATAAACAGCTTCGGCCAGACCGATATCAATCTGGCATTGACCGCCGTCGAAGCTGGCTTGAGCGCGCTGACCAAGGCCGCCTCCCAGCTGGGATCGATCTCGACCCGTATCGATCTGCAGGACAGCTTCGTATCGAACCTTAGCGACTCGATCGACTCCGGTGTCGGCCGTCTCGTCGATGCCGATATGGAAGAGGAATCGAGCAAGCTGACGGCATTGCAGACACAGCAGCAACTGGCGATCCAGTCGCTGTCGATTGCAAACTCCAGCGCGCAGAACGTTCTGACCCTGTTCAAGAACTAACGATCGACAAACGGTTTTCAGCAGCTCTTTCGGCATGCGCGATCGTCTTGGAAGCCGCATTTCTTCATGCGGCTTTCTCTTTGTTTTTGAAGCGAATTCAAGGTTGCGCGAAGCTTGTGGGGCCGTATTTCAGACCTTGTGCCGAGCGCATTGGTTGTTTACCTTCACTTAACAGTTGATTTGTTTTAGCGACAAACCGGCCTGGGAAACCAGCCGTGGGCATGAGGCCAGGTCAGTCGCTACCGGTAGTCCGGTCTGTCCCGTTTCCCCAGACATCAGAGCCTGAAAATGACCTATAGAATCACGAGCTCTGCGCAGGTAAACGCCCTTGCGGTACTGCGCATCATCAACAAGGAAGCCGCGACAACACAACAGCAGGTTTCGTCGGGTTTTCGCGTCGAAACGGCTGCTGACGACGCGACCTATTGGTCCTATGCAAGTGTCATGCGCTCGGACAGCAGCTCGCTGCAGAACGTCCACGACGCGTTGGGCGTCGGTGCTTCGAAGGTCGATACGGCCTACACTGCCATGAACAGCCTCGTCGAACAGCTGACTCAGATTCGAACGACGCTCGTGACGGCACAGGAAGCCGGCGTTGACAAGACCAAGCTCAATACCACACTAACCGAGTTCAAGAGCCAACTGCAGACGACGGTGCAGACGAGCAGCTTTGCCGGCGAAAACTGGCTGCTCAACCAGGATTCGTCATTGCCAGCTTCACGATCCGTCATCGGCGGCTTCATCCGCGGAGCCAGCGGCGACTATCAGGCGCAGACCATCGGCTTCCCGGCCGATCAAACCGTCATGATCGACATGTCGGATGCAAACCGTGGACTGCTGACGAAGGCGGTGGACGCGAATACCCTGAACGCGGACGGGACCACGACTCCGCGAAACTACTATCTCCTCAACACCGGCTCCACGACGCCCGCAGCCGGAAACGAGATCAAGCTCGACGCCAATACCACCCCCCAACAGCTGAAGGATATGCTCGCGGTCGTGGATTCAATGCTGTCGACCGTGACGAGGACAGCTGCTGGTCTGGGCATTATGAGCGCCCGGATCAGCGACCGTATCGACTACACCGCCAGCATGTCCGACGTGATCGACAAGGGTGTCGGCGCGCTTGTCGACACGGATATGGACGAGGCCTCGATACGCCAGAAGGCGCTGGCGACACAGCAGCAGATGGGCGTGCAGGCGATCTCGATTCTAAACACCACGGCCAGCAAAGTGCTTATTCTGCTGCAGTGACGGCCGCTGGGCGCTCGCCCTTGTTGCCCTCGCGGTCGCCCTTCATCTTCGCGCAAGTTTGACTACCTAGTTTCGATCCATGAAGGCGCGCCGTTGGTAGATCGTGCCCGGAGAGTTGTCTTCCAGATGGGGCGCGGCATGTCGCAGTTTTCTGCAGGTACGGAGTGGTTTCAGTGAGCATACTGCTTTCTCGGTACCTGAAGGATTTCGGCGAACCGGCAATACAGGTGCCTGTTGCTGAAGATGATGATTTCGCTGCGGAATTCGGCGGTTTTTCTGACGCTGAGGAGCCAGAGATCGACGTCGAGGCCGAGCGTCGCAGCGCCCATGCGGACGGCTACGCGGAAGCCGCTGCGGCACTAGTGGAGAAACATGAGTTCGAGGCGCAGACGGTTGCTTTGGTGCACCAGCGCGAGATCGACGAACTGCGGGATCGCTACGAAGTCGAAGCAGCCGCGCTGATAGCCTCCCGGCTGGAGGCGATAGCAGCGGAGGTCGCGGAGCTGGTAAGTGCCGCCGTGGCAACGGCTCTTGCGCCAGTGCTGACGGATGTCGTTTCGCAGCAGGCGGCGATCAGTCTGGCCGCGAGCCTGCGGGAGGCCTTCCTGGAAGGCGACGCAGGCACGATTACGGTCAAAGGGCCGGCTCGACTGTTCGAGGTGCTGGCGAAAGAACTCGGCGACAAGGCGAGCCTTCTTCGCCACCACGAAACGTCGGATATCGATCTGACCGCTGAATTCGGCGACGCTGTCCTCGTGACCCGCATGTCTGCCTGGGCGACGGGCTTGAAGAAAGTTCTGGAATGAGTGAAAGCGAAAACCACCATCACGGCAAGAACGAGATCATCATCGTCAAGCGACACGGCGGTGGCGATCATGATGGCGCCCACGGCGGCGCCTGGAAAATTGCCTATGCCGACTTCATGACCGCGATGATGGCTTTCTTCCTTGTCATGTGGCTTGTCAACGCTGCCAACGAGGAAACCAAAGCATCGGTTGCGACCTATTTCAATCCGATCAAGCTCTCCGATGAGAAGCCGACGGAAAAGGGCCTGAAGAAGCCTGTGGAGCAGGCGGACGGCGATCAAAAACAGGACAAGTCGAAGGAAAAAGAGGATCAACCCACCAAGGGATCATCGGCGGCCAACGGGGAAGACCAGACCGCCACTTCCGGAGACCAGACGAATTACTCCGAAGCCGACTTCTTTGAAAACCCCTATTCCGTCCTTGCCGAGATTGCGCAGGAAGTCGGCCAACAGGCAAACGTCAGCGCCAAGGGCGAGGGCGGTGCAAGTGATTCGGGCCCGGCAACCGGTGCGGACGGCGGGCAGGCCTATCGCGACCCCTTCGATCCGGATTTCTGGATGAAGCAGGTCGAGGTAACACGCGCGGACAAGAAGCTGCCGGCCTCGGCTGAAACGCCCGCCGACGCTGCGCAGGACGCCGTTGAAATCGCCAAGGCTGAAGCCGAGCAGCATGTGGTCGCGATGAAGGCTGCGGAGGCCGAGAAACAGCAGGACCATCCGGCGGATGCTCAGGCTCGATCGCCAGCCTCGACCGTACCCGCAGAGGCCAAGGAAAATACACCGGCGGCAGAGGCTCAACAGGCGAACGAGCAAAAGCAGGCGGAGCAGCTTCAGAAGGAAATCGCGGCGCAGATTGGCGGCATTGCCGGGAAACTGGCGGAGGGACTGACGGTAACGGCGGCCGAAGGCGGACTGCTTGTCAGCATTTCCGACCAGACGGACGATTCGATGTTTAATGTCGGATCGGCTGTTCCACGCAAGGAAATGGTGCTGGCCATGGAGAAGATCGGCGAAGTCCTGAAGGGCAGGCCGGGTGCGGTCGTCGTCAGGGGCCACACTGACGGCCGGCAGTACAAGGGTGAGAATGGAAACTGGCGCTTGTCGATGGACCGGGCGCAGGCGGCGTACTACATGATGGTCCGTGGTGGGCTGGATGAAAAGCGGGTGTCGCAGGTTTCGGGTTTTGCTGACCGGAAGCTAAAGGACCAGGCGGAGCCCTTCAGCGCAAAGAACCGGCGCATCGAGATACTCGTCCAAGCGGATCAGGGATAGTTCATGATCCGACATCCCCGCCTTATTCTCCTGCTGCTCGCCGGCCTTGCTGCGACCCCGGCTGTTGCGGCGGGCGCGGAAGGGCAGGAGGACATTGCCCCTTACAAGATGCTTCGCTCCCTGCAGTTCGTGCAGGATTCCGTCGTGCTAGGGGACCACTCTGCAGCGGAAATGCAGCGGTTCATGCTGGAGACGATCGATCAGCGATTGCGCTCGATCGATCCTTCGGTGTTCGATGATGATCGGAACGTCGATGCGGCACTGATCTATGCGATGAGCGGCGGCAATCCGCAGACGCTGGAATATCTGATCTCGCGCGACGTGAACGGTCACTTCGACAATCGCGTCAGCGACATCTTGAGAAAGTACATGGCGGGCAAGGGACTGCTCGTTGCCCAGAGCCTCGTCGAGACGGCGAACGAATACAGGGACAAGAAGATCGGCCCCTACCTCGCTCTGGTCGGAGGCAATGTCACCCTTGCCAAAAGCCCGATGGAGGCGTTGAAGCTCTACGATCAGGCGCGTCTCCATGCGCCCGGCACGATCGTGGAGGAGGCCGCCCTGCGCCGCTCGGTGGCGATCTGCGTCGATGCCGGAATGGTGGACAAGGGGCTGGAGTATTCGCGGCGGTACATTCGTCGCTTCCTGCATTCGCCTTACGCAAGCCAGTTTGCCGATCTGTTCGTGAGGCTGCTCGTCAATCATGATCACGAGGTAAAGGCAGACGACGTCGTAGGTATCCTGTCCTTCATGGACGAGGCGCGACAACGCGAAGTCTATCTGCGCATCGCGCGCGCGGCGGCAATTGCCGGCAAAGGCGACCTTGCAAGAATGGCAGCAGCTCGCGCGCAGGCGCTAGCAGGCGACTCCGACAACGCCTTTGGCGCCCTTGCGGATTTCTACGGGGGAATGGCGTCGATTCCGACCGACAAGATCGATACAGCGGCCAAGAACATCGGCACCATTTCCGACAAGGAATTGTCACCACGCGATCAAGCATTGAGAGCAGCGGCGAAAGTCGTTGCTGAACAGATACTTCGCGCACCGGATCCAGCAAGCTTGGCGCAAGCATCTACCCCTAATTCTAATGGTCAAGAAATGACTTCTGAACATGCGGATGCTTCGCCGACGGCTGAGCAGGAAGCGGAGGGGAATCCAGCTTCGCCTGCTGTTGTGGGAAATGCCGCGGCGCTGCCGTCATCCGATAAAGGCGGGCAGCACGACGGTGACCCTTCGTTCAGCTCATTCGTGACGTCAAGTCGATCGCAGTTGGATGAGATCGACGGTCTCTTGAACAAAGAAGGCAACTGACATGATGGACATCAGCGTTTCGGGGGGAGCGTCTGCAGCCGGGGCCGCCTCGGCGGCGGGGGCCGGACGTCAGGCAGGAAGTGGTGTGGATGCCGGTGGCGGTTTTACTGACGTGCTAAACAAGGCGAGCAGCCCCACAACGAAGCAGGATGCAGCAGAACCTGCGGCACCTGCCCAGTCTGACGGCCACGTAGTGCAACACCGGCCAGTTGCGAAAGCGCTGATCGACCTCGGTCAGGCTTCGCCGGCAGGGCAGGCTGAGGCTGACCCTGACGCGCTGGCGGACAAGCCAACGGAAAAGACCGTGCGCGGTGGTCAGGTCAAGGTCGCCGGCAAGCATCACGCCGAAACGGACAAGGAAGAAAGCTCCGACAAGGGCGAGGATCAATCGACGGTCCACGAAACCAAGGACGCCGCGCCGGCGAACACCGGCAAGATTGACAGCGGAGAAGCTTCGGGTGACGCCAGCCCCATCTCCGATGTTCTAAGTTTGCTGAAGCAGGTCCCGGCCGACGCATCCGCGAGTGCGGCAGCGATGTTGGGGCGGCGGGGCGGAGCCAGGGTTTCCGTGGACGGCGGGGAGACTCCGGGCGCTCGCACCAGGTCGAAGGATGATGGAGCGGTCTCTGATGCAAAGGGCGTGTCGCTGCTTGGCAAGGGAGCCGAACACACGGAAGTGCCGGGTGCCGAAGCTCCCGATAGCGTGGATACCCAAACGTTCAGGCTGAGCCGCGCCGATGGCCGTGGGCAATCCATGGACATGCATCTTGGTATCGACAAGGACGCGGCAACGGAGGCGGGTGGCAAAGCCGCCATCGAAAACGTCGCTGTTGTTGATTCGAGACGCTATATCGGCTTGGCGCAGAACACCAATTCCGCTGCGGTTACCGCAGCGATTTCGGGCGACTCCGAATGGGCACACGCGATGCAGGCAAGTTCCGCCCTTTCCAACGCGGCCGAATGGACGAGCACCGGCAAGGTAGTGAATACGCTCAAGATTCAGATGAACCCGATCGACCTCGGCCTTGTGACGGCAACGATGCGACTGCATGGCGACGCGCTGAATGTCGATCTGAAGGTCGAGACGGCGGCGGCCTACCGTCAACTCAAGGAGGATCATGGCAAGATCCTCGAGGCGTTGCGCAGCCAGGGCTATGCGATCGACAACGTCACGATAGGCCTGGCTCCCGTCGACCGTAGTGATACCAGCACCCAGCCGAATGCCCAGGGCCAACCCCAGCAGCAGGCGTTTGCCCAGCAAGGTCAGGGCGAGGCACGCGAGCGTCAGAATCAATCGGGACAGCGCACCACCGGAGGATTCAATGGCGCAGGCGAAACCATCGTTGAGGGTGCTTCTCCTGGCGCCGCTGGCGGCAGCCGTTCTGGGGATGTCTATCTGTAGCGCCGCAGCGTCGAACAGTGCGTGCGAACAGGAAATTCAATCAGCCGCGTTGAAGTATGGCATTCCAGAGGGCATCCTTTATTCGGTCGGTTTGACTGAGACGGGACGCAAGGGCTCTCTCTATCCCTTCGCGCTGAACATCGAGGGGAAGGCGTTCTTTCCTCCCTCCGAGCAGGATGCACTGAGGCAGTTAGATGTCGCTCGCAGATCGGGTGCAAAGCTGATCGATATCGGCTGCATGCAAATCAACCAGTACTACCATGGTGAGAATTTCCGGTCCGCCGAGGAGATGTTTGATCCCCGTCGCAATGTGGAGTATGCGGCAAAGTTCCTGCGTAATCTGCATGACCGCCACGAAACCTGGACGATGGCGGTGGCGCGATATCATGCTGGTCCCAACAATGACCCCGCGCAGAAGCGATACGTTTGCCGCGTCATCGCTAATCTGGTCGCCACGGGATACGGAAATTGGACTCCCAATGCGAGTACCTTCTGTCAAGATTAATTCAATCAAAGATGGCAGAAATAGAACAAAGCAGAAATGTGTCATATTGTGGCAGGAATCTGGCGCAATATGGCAAGGCAAGTCACATTTAAGGATACGTTAACTTTTCCACGAAATTTTTGTGTGCATAAAATTGGCACCCACTACATGTAGAGCAAATCGGGACCCAATTCTTAATCAACTATTAATTCCCGCCTGTAAGTTCCTACAGCTTGTCCCAGAATCGTGCGATTCGTACCCATAGAGCATCGAGGTACCACAACTGATTCGGAGGCGGACGAATGATCGTAGTGGTTGATGAGCGTGAGCTCGTGAAAGATGGCTACACTTCACTTTTTGGGCGGGAGGGAATTCCGTCCACGGGGTTTGATCCAGGCGAATTCGGAGAGTGGGTCCAGACGGCTGCGGATTCGGATATCGCAGCTGTCGAGGCATTCCTGATCGGGCAGGGGCAGCAGACATTTGACTTGCCGCGGGCGATCCGTGACCGGACCCAGGCACCGGTAATTGCGGTCAGCGACCAGCCGTCGCTTGAAAATACACTTGCACTTTTTGATTGCGGCGTCGATGACGTCGTCCGCAAGCCGGTGCATCCCCGCGAGATCCTCGCCCGTGCAGCTGCCATCCGGCGTCGCCTCAAGGCGATTTCGAGCCACACCGACATTGGTGGCATCCGCGTATACTCGGATGGGCGCGATCCGGAAATAAACGGCGAAGTCTTTGCGCTCCCGCGTCGTGAGCGCCGCATCCTTGAATATCTGATCGCCAACCGCGGTCGACGCGTCACCAAGACCCAGATCTTCAATGCCATCTACGGCATCTTCGACGAGGAAGTCGAAGAAAACGTAGTCGAGAGCCATATCTCGAAGCTGCGCAAGAAGCTGCGCAAGAAGCTCGGCGTCGACCCTGTCGATTCAAAGCGCTTTCTTGGCTATTGCATTGATTGGAATTGATTTTTCAGACCGGGCCAGGCGCTCCGGATCCAGGTCTTCGCGATTTCGTTAGACCTTCCGGCCTCAGACAGCTTCACGCAAGGCCCACCAAATACTCTCAAGTCTACTAAGGAATCGAGGTTTTCAGATGAGCATTTTCGGCAGCATGAAGACGGCAGTGTCGGGTATGAACGCGCAGGCTAACCGCCTCAGCACGGTTGCCGACAACATCGCGAACGCAAACACGGCAGGCTACAAGGCCGTTTCGACCGCCTTCTCGTCGCTGGTTCTGCCGTCGAGCTCGGGCAACTACAACTCTGGCGGCGTCCAGACGTCCATTCGCCAATCCGTGTCCCAGCAGGGCGATATCTCGTACACCACATCCGGCCACGATCTGGCGATCTCGGGCGACGGCTTCTTCATCGTTCAGAGCCCGGATGGTGTTCCGGTTCTGACCCGCGCCGGGGATTTCACCAAGGATCCCGATGGCAACCTGGTCAACTCCGCCGGCTTCAAGCTGATGGGCTACTCCTATGACGCGGGTGCTCCTGCGGTGGTTGTCAACGGCTTCTCGGGTCTCGTCCCGATCAACGTCAATCAGTCCGGCCTAACGGCGATTGCTTCGACGACCGGTACGTTCGCCGGCAACCTGAACTCAAACGCCAAGGTTGCGACCGGTAACCTCCCGAGTGCAAACACGGCGCCGGTCACCGCCGACACGAAACAGATGTCGATGGTCGGTTATGACAAGCTCGGCAATACCGTCCAGTACGATTTCTACTTCACAAAGACGGCAGTGACGTCTCCCCCTCCGGCAGCTCCTGGCGTCGCCAGCACCTGGCAGGTTGCGGTGTTCCGCCACGACGACGCCGCAACCGGTGGCACGTCTTCGTTCCCCTACAGTTTCGCGCCGCCTGCAACCACGGCCATGCTCGGGTCGAGCACCATGACATTCGACGCCGACGGTAAGCTGGTCGGTGGCGGTGCAATGACGATCACTGATCCCGTCACTGCGGGGTCGATCGCGATGAACATCAGCGGCTTCACCCAGCTTGCCTCCGAATTCGCAGGTAGCGGCACGCCCAACGGTCAGGCTGCCAGCCCGGTCAAGGATGTCACGATCGACAAGGACGGCACGGTGTACGCCAAGTATGCCGACGGCACGTCGAAGCCGCTCTATCGCATTCCTCTGGCGACTGTAGCGAGCCCCGACAACATGACGCTGATGAGCGGCAACGTTTATAGCGCCAACGGTCAGTCTGGTGTGTCGATCACCGGCTTCCCTCAGACGAATGGCTTCGGGTCGATCCAGGCCGGCGCCATTGAAAGTTCGAACGTGGATCTGGCGGGCGAACTCACCGAAATGATCGAGTCGCAGCGCAGCTACACCGCCAATTCCAAGGTGTTCCAGACGGGTTCAGACATCATGGATGTTCTCGTCAACCTCAAGAGATAAAGTAGGGTTCGGGTAGGCCATGTCGCTCACTTCCGCACTGAATACCGCGCAGAGTATATTCAACAACACCGGCACTCAAAGTAATGTGGTGTCGAACAATATCGCGAATGCCGGCAACAGCGACTACGTACGCCGGCAAGCAATGATCAGCACGTCGCTTAACGGCAGTCAGGTGGTGAAGATCAGCCGCGCACAGGAAGATGCCCTGATGCGGCAATGGTTGAAAGCCAGCGCGCAGGACAGCGGCCAGCAGACTTTGCTGGGTGGGCTAACCGATCTCAAGTCGATCCTTGGCGGCAACGACTACGAAACGTCGCCGGCAACCTACCTTTCGGTCTTCCAGCAGAAGCTGCAGGCGTTCCGCACATCACCGGGCAGCACGACCGCGGCGCAGAGCGCCGTTACGGCAGCGCAGGACGTGGCCAACTCGTTGAACAACGCCTCGAAGGCCGTTCAGGCCGTTCGCCAGGGCGCTGACAAGGAAATCGGAACGCAGGTCACGACGCTCAACACCCTGCTTGCCCAGTTCAAGACCGCAAACGATGCCGTGAAGAGTGCTACCGCGGCCGGCGGTGGCGGCAATGCAGGCGACGCGCTCGACGAACGCGACAGGCTCCTCAAGCAGATTTCTTCGATTGTCGGCGTCAATGCGGTCGATCGCAGCAACGGCGATATGGCGCTCTATACCACCGACGGTACCGTCGTCTTCGACACCATCCCGCGTACGGTGACTTTCGTCGCCCAGAGCACCTACACGACACAAACCAAGGGCAACGGCGTCTACATCGACGGCGTACTGGTGGGAAGTGGGAAAGGCTCGACTTCCACGGCGCAGGGTAGCCTGCAGGCACTTCTGCAGGTCCGCGACGAAGTGTCGACGACGCTCCAGTCCCAGCTGGATGAGATTGCAAAGTCGCTTGTTTCGATGTTCTCGGAAACCGGGGGCACTCCGCCCACCACGCAGCCAGGCCTGTTCGTCTGGTCGACCTCTGCGGGCCTGCCTGGCGGAACGCCCGCGACACCGGGTGTGATCGACGGCATCTCGGCAACCATCACTGTAAATACGGCCGTGATCACCAGCCTGGGCGGTGATCCGATGAAGTTGCGTGACGGCTCGATCTCCGGGCTCACCAATCTCAACCCGACCAACAGCAGCGGCTTCTCGGACAATCTCGACGCGCTCTATACGATAATGGGCAAGGCCCAGACGTTCGCACCGGCGGCCGGACTGTCGTCCAACGTCAACATCATGGCCTACGCCTCGAATTCCGTTGGCTGGCTTGAACAGTACCGAAGCGACGCGACGGCGGCTTCAGAGAACACGGCGGCGGCGTTGTCGCGCTCCACGGAAGCCTATTCCAATGAAACCGGCGTCAATCTGGACGAAGAACTGACGCTGCTCCTCGATATCGAACAGTCTTACAAGGCGGCCACAAAAATCCTCAACGCCGTCGACGAGATGTTGAAGTCGTTGCTGGACATAGCGAGTTAAGCCATGAAAAGTTCATTCATTTCTAGTTCAGCCATTCAGAATGCGATGCGCTTGACGATCCGCCAGACGCAGAAGCAACTGGTCAGCTCCACACTCGAAGCCACGACCGGCGTCTATGCTGATATCGGAGCCTCGTTGGGTTCAGGCGCTGCAAAAAGCGTCAACTTCACGTCCGAGATCAGCCGCATCGCTGCCCTCAAAGGCAGCAATTCCGTTGTCAACATGCGTCTCGAAGCGTCGCAGCTCGGCCTGAACAACATGAAGAAGGCTGGCGACGATCTCGTCTCGAAACTGACCGCGCTTCAGGGCAGCCAGGACAAGACCAGCCTCACGGTTGCCGTGCAATCCGCCGGCGATGCGCTTTCGTCGCTGATGGACACCGGCAATTCCATGGTCAACGGCGAATACCTGTTCTCCGGCATCAATACCGACGTTCAGCCGCTGAACAGCCAAGCGAACGCCGCAACGACGGCGATCCAGACCAATCTTACCGCCTACGCAAGTGGCCTGAACAAGCCGGTCAACGCTTTGACCGGCGCCGAGATGAATACGTTCATCACCAATTTCGTCCAGCCGATGTTCACCCAGGATACCTTCAACGGTACATCTACGCCGGTCGCGTTTCCGCCGCCGGGAGCGCCCACTCCGGTGGCACCTGCGGCCTATGTGACGCCGCCGGCATGGGGCGATTGGTCCAACGCCTCCAATCAGAACATGACGAGCCGCATC
Organism: Rhizobium sp. Root1220; assembly: GCF_001426265.1. Classification (GTDB taxonomy): domain Bacteria; phylum Pseudomonadota; class Alphaproteobacteria; order Rhizobiales; family Rhizobiaceae; genus Rhizobium. The sequence continues at coordinate 390,714 of NZ_LMDG01000033.1, read as the reverse complement.
AGCAACTCCGAGGTTGTTACGTCGTCCACCAACGCCAATTCCGAGGGCATGCGCTACTTCGCACTCGCGTCGATCACCGCATCGGCGCTGGTCAGCCAGGGTCTGAGCTCCGACGGCATGAGCGCGGTCACCTCAAAGGCGATCGGCTACGCGGCGCAGGCAACGAGCGGCATCGTCACGCAGGCAAGCCAGCTAGGTCTGTCGCAAGAACGCGTCAAAAAAGCAAACGACGCGCTCGATGCACAGTCCAGCATCATCCAGAACAAGCTTGTCGATCTCCAGGGTGTGGATACCTACAAGGCATCGACGCTGGTCAACGCGCTCCAGACGCAGCTCGAAACCGCCTACACGCTCATATCGAAGATCCAGCAGTTGAGCCTTGTAAACTACCTTTGATGATCAAAGGTTCGAAGTACAAAGAAGGATGCATGAATGTATCAGTTCTCTTATGCCGAGGTCATGCAAGACTCGGTGGCCGATGCGAAGGAGCGGGAGCGCCAGGTTCTCGACCGATCCATCGAGCTTCTGGCGATTGCGCGGGACAAAGAGAAATATAGCCGGGAAGCCATCGACGCGCTCTTCTACACCCGGCGGGTTTGGGTGAGCTTCGTCGAGGACCTCAAGCATCCGGACAATCAGCTTGAAATACAACTGCGGGCCAATCTCATCTCGATCGCAATCTGGATATTGAAGGAATGCGAACGGATCAGGCTTCGGCAGTCTACGAACTACCAGGGCATTATTGACGTTACCACCATCATCAGGGATGGACTTAAATGAAAAGCACTCTTCGCATCTCGCTTAAAGCCGGGGAAAAAATCTTCATCAACGGTGCGGTTTTGCGCGTCGACCGCAAGGTGGCGCTGGAATTCCTGAATGATGTAACGTTCCTTCTTGAAAACCACGTTCTGCAGCCGGAAGATGCGACGACGCCTCTTCGCCAGCTCTACTTCATCGCGCAGATGATCCTCATCAACCCGGAAGGCAAAGACCAGTCGACGGCGATGTTCCGCAAGTCGGTGACCATGCTGCTGACCTGCTTCAAGAATGAGGAAGTTCTTGCCGAGCTGAAGCGCATCGATGGCTTGGTCTCGACCGGCCGCGCGTTCGATGCTCTGAAGGCCATTCGCGGCCTATATGCCATCGAGGACAGCATCCTCAACAACCAGGAAATGCATCCGGCGATGGTCGAACAAATTCGCAAGGAGATCGCACCATGGCGGTAGACGGCGTAGGAAACGTCAACAGCTCCTCGTCATCGAGCGGCTCCGGCGCGCAGCAGAAGGCGACACTCAACTACGACAACTTCCTGCAGTTGCTCATCGCGCAGATGAAAAACCAGGACCCGACCGATCCGGTGGATGCCAGCGAACAGATGTCGCAGCTGGCAAGCTTCTCGCAGGTCGAGCAGACAATCCAGACGAACACCAAGCTGGATACGCTGCTCGCCAGCTCCAGCCTGACCCAGGCAGGCAGCTACATCGGCAAGTACATGACCAGCGCTGACGGCTCGGTCAAAGGCACTGTCGCTTCGGTCAAGGTGTATTCCGACGGAATTGTCGCGACGACGACCGACGGGAAGAGTATCCTTGTCCAGGCGGGAATCAGTCTCGCGGACAAGGCGCCGGCAGAAACACCGGCAGAAACGCCGTCTAACAGCTGAGGCTGAGCTGGCGCAATTTTGGAAGACGGTCCGGCCATGTCGGGCGGACCGAAAGGCGATATGAGGTTGCCTGACGATGAACGAAGCTGACGCACTCGATCTGTTCCAAGCGGCTATCTGGACGGTGTTGGTCTCCGCCGGCCCAGCCGTGGCGGCCGCAATGGTGGTTGGCCTTGTCATCGCGCTTATTCAGGCCTTGACGCAGGTACAGGAAGCGACGCTGACCTTCGTTCCGAAAATCGTGGCCGTGCTCGTGACGATCGGCATTTCCGCACCGTTCGTCGGGTCGCAAATTTCCATTTTCACCAATCTGGTGTTTTCTCGCGTTCAGTCCGGCTTCTGAACCACCTTCGCGCAAGCTTCGCCATTTAACTCTCGATCCGAATTGGTGGGCATCATGCCCGCACCTCTCATGAAGAGACGGAATCGAAATGGCGCAACCTCCCGCACTCCCCCTTCCGAAAGTCGGACTCAGCGTCCGTGATATCGGTTTTGCCATGGGCATCATCGTTATCATCTGCGTGCTGTTCCTGCCGATCCCGCCGTTTCTGATCGACATGGGTCTGGCCTTCTCGATCGCCTTTTCCGTGCTGATCCTGATGGTGGCGCTGTGGATACAGAAGCCTCTCGAATTCTCCTCCTTTCCCACCATCCTTCTGATCGCGACGATGACGCGATTGTCGCTCAACATCGCGACGACGCGCGTCATTCTCTCGCATGGCAACGAGGGGCATGATGCTGCCGGTGGCGTGATCGCCGGTTTCGCCAGCCTCGTCATGTCCGGCGACTTCGTGATCGGTCTTATCGTCTTCCTGATCCTCATCACCATCAACTTCATCGTTATCACCAAGGGTGCGACGCGTATCGCCGAAGTCGGCGCGCGCTTCACCCTCGATGCCATTCCCGGCAAGCAGATGTCGATCGACGCCGACCTTTCGGCGGGCATAATCGATGAGAAGGAAGCCCAGCGCCGACGCAAGGAGCTGGAAGAGGAAAGCTCGTTCTTCGGCGCCATGGACGGTGCGTCCAAGTTCGTGCGCGGTGACGCGATCGCCGGCCTCCTGATCACTTGCATCAACATCTTCGGCGGCATCATCATCGGCTACTTCCGTCACGGCATGCCGATCGGCGAAGCGGCCGATGTTTTCGTGAAGCTGTCCGTCGGCGATGGCCTCGTCTCGCAGATGCCGGCGCTCATCGTATCCTTGGCTGCCGGTCTTCTGGTATCGCGCGGCGGCACCGTCGGTTCGACCGACAAGGCGGTTGTCGACCAGCTGAGCGGCTACCCGCGCGCGCTCTCAGTTTCCGCTGTCCTGATGGCCATCCTGGGGCTGATGCCGGGCCTGCCGTTCATTCCTTTCATGTCGCTTGCTGGGCTGCTCGCCTTTGGCGCCTGGTTCATTCCGCGTCAGGTGGAGGCGGAAAACCAGGCGCGTCGCGACCAGGAAGAAAAGAAGGTCGTCCAGAACAAGGAGCTCGAAAAGGACTCCGTGAAGTCGGTCTTGCGGACATCGGAGATCGAGCTCGCGCTTGGCAAGATGGTGTCGACACGCCTGTTGGGCGCTCACCAGGAGCTTGCCTTCCGTGTCGGGAAGATGCGCAAGAAGTTCGCTACGCAGTACGGTTTCGTGGTTCCCGAAATCAAGGTGACCGACGACATCGCCATCAGCGAGAAGGCCTACCAGATCCGCATCCACGGCACGACGGTCGCATCGAACCTGCTGCGCGTTGGCGAAGTCCTCGTCGTCACCGGATCCGGTCGCAAGCCAAGCATTCCCGGCGACGAGATTCGCGAGCCGGCATTCGGCATGCCCGCGGTCTCCGTGCTGGAAGCGTTTTCCGAGGACCTTAAGCGCGAAGGCTTCCAGCCGATCGACAACGTCTCGGTCGTGCTGACCCATATGAGCGAAGTCATTCGAAACAACCTGCCGGCGCTGCTGTCCTACAAGGACGTCAAGGTCCTGATCGACCGGCTGGACCCCGAATATAAGAAGCTGGCAGACGAAATCTGCTCCTCGCATATGTCCTATTCCGGTCTCCAGGCTGTTCTGAAGCTGTTGCTTGCGGAGCGTGTTTCAATCCGCAACCTGCACCTCATCCTGGAAGCGGTCGCCGAACTCGCGCCACACGTCCGCAAGACCGAGCAGATCGTCGAGCACGTACGAGTACGCATGGCGCAGCAGCTTTGCGGCGACCTTGCGGATAACGGCGTGCTGCGCGTGCTGCGACTTGGCAGCAAGTGGGATCTCGCCTTCCATCAGGCGTTGAAGCGCGACAACAAGGGCGAAGTCGTCGAGTTCGACATCGATCCGCGCATGCTGGAGGAATTCAGCGAGCAGGCGACCAAAGTTATCCGTGAATTCATGGATCGCGGCCTGCCTTTCGCCCTTGTCACCTCACCGGAAACACGATCCTATGTGCGCATGATCATCGAACGTTTGTTCGCAACGCTCCCGGTTCTGTCGCACGTCGAACTTGCCAAGGGCATCGAGATAAAGATTCTGGGCTCCATTTCATGATAACTGACCCGCAAGGGACCGTGTTGGCACTGTTTCTGGTTTTCTGCAGGATCGGTGGCTGTGTCCTTGCTATGCCTGGCTTCTCGTCGGCCCGCGTGCCGACACATCTTCGGGTTTTCATCGCCGGCGCCCTGTCTCTTTCGATCCTGCCCGTTCTATGGGACACGGTCTATCCGGCCGTCCAGACGTCGAGCGCCACCTATATCGGCTTCATTTTCAGCGAATCGCTGATCGGCGTCATGTATGGGATGCTGGCCCGCCTCTACACTCTCGGTCTGCAGTTCGCGGCAAGCATCATCGCCATGATGGTCGGATATTCGCAGCCGAGCGCCTCCGACATTTTCGAAGACTCGTCGGAAAGCAGCCTGTCGGGCTTCATCACGTTTGCCGGCATGATGATCCTGTTCATGATGGACTTCCACCACATCGTCTTCAGGGCTCTTATCGATTCGTATGTGTCCATGCCGTTTGGCGGTATCATGGACATGCGAAGCACGCTGATCTCGTTCACCGACACGTTGTCGTCCACGACCTTCATCATGCTGCGGCTTTGCAGCCCGTTTCTGATCTATGGCCTGATGTTCAACATCGCCATCGGCTTCATCAACAAGCTCGCGCCGCAAATCCCCGTGTATTTCATATCGACGCCCTACCTGCTCATGGGCGGGTTGTTCCTGTTCTACTTCTCCGTGGCGGCGCTGGTCAGTCAGTTCGGCCAATCCTTCGCCAGCGTCTTTATCGGGAGGTAGCGGGGTGGCCGACAAGACACGCTCGCAGAAGCTGAAGCGCCTCGTTGCCGTTCAGCGGCATCTGGAACAGATGGCCGAGCATGACCTGGCCGAAACGAGCCGCCAGAGGGCGGAAGTCAGCGTGCAGATGGACAGCGTCATCGTGGCGCTGGGTTCGATGGATCCGGTGCATCACGCATTTTCCCAGGGCTATGCCGATCGCTTCAACCGGCTTGGCATCAAGGACAAGCAATTGGACGGCATGCAGCAGATCCACGAGATGCGCGTTATCCAGGAGCGCGCCAAGGGTGACCGCCTGGAAGACGGCATGCGCAAGGCCCTGGATGCCGAACGGCGCGAGGCCGACGACAATGCAATCTATGATATCATCGATCAAAAATTCGGTACGCCAGCCTCCAGCAAGCTTCAAAAACCATAATCGTCACCATCTTAAACAAGAGGATTGTGACGTGGCTATTTCACCTCCGAGTGATCTGGTTCTGGATGTTGTCAGGGCTGCGGACCCGCTTGAGGTCCAGGCGGCTCAGGAAAAACTGAAAGCCAACCAAGCGGCATTCGCGGCCAATAGCCTGGCCGACGCAGGCAATGGTTTCACCTCGGCAGTCGACGTGCTCGACCGCGCGGCTGGAAAGACCGGCCTCGGGGACACCCAGAACCGCGGCGGCAAGACGGAAGAGGTTCCGGAGACCTATCGCAAGTTCGAGGCGATGATCCTGCAGAATTTCATCAAGAACATGCTGCCGAACGACAGCGAGGAAGTCTACGGCAAGGGTGCCACCGGCGACATCTGGAAGGGCATGATGGCCGAGCAACTCGGCAACGAGATATCCAAGGGCGAAGGCATCGGCGTCGCCAAGCAGCTCTATCACGAGGCGCTCAGGAAGCAGGAAGGCAAGGTCGTCAACGCCTCTGCCGACCAGAACGATCGCAACATGGCGATAAGCATGGTCGATGAATTCCAGCGCAAGACATTCGGCACACCCACGGCGGACGGCAAGTCCGCCAATGACGCTTAAGAGAATCGAGGAAAAAAATGGAAATAATCTCGAACGACTACCGGATCAAATCCGTTCTTGGACGCCTCGAAATGATCATCGACAACGAGAACACGCGCATTGGCAACGATCCGCAGTTCGATCTCAAAGTGTCGAATACCCATAAGAGCCGGTGCCTGTACGAACTCTCTATGCTGTTCCGCGATACCGATCCGAAAGAGCTGGCAGAGGCACATCTCGGTCAGTTGCACGGGTTGAAGGAGAAGCTTGCACTCAATGCCCGCCGCGTTGAAGCGCATCTGGAAGCAGTTCGCACCGTTGCCGACCTGTTGAAAAATGCGGTGCAGGACGCGGATGCCGACGGCACTTACTCGCAAGAGCAATTCGTAGCGCGTGATGCCTGATGATCAAGCTTGTCCTCACAGGTGTCTGGGTTTGTGCAATCACGCTAGCGTCGGTCTATTTCTCGGTGCAGATGGCGACCGCGCCGGCACCGGCACCCGATGATTCCAAGCAAAGCCAGCTCGAGCTTGTGAAGGGCGAAACGATCACCGTACCGGTTATCAGTGACGGTGCAGTCAAGGGTTATTTCCTTGGTAAGGTTTCGTTCATGATGAACAAGGACATCGTCAGGAACGTATCATTGCCGTTGACCGAAATGACGACCGACGAACTGTTCACGCTGCTCGTCGGCAACAAGATGGTCGACGTTGCCAATTTGAAATCGTTTGATCCGGTCGCCTTCCGCGAGATGATCAAGAAGGATATCAACCAGCATCTTGGCGGGGAATACATCGATCAGGTCATGCTGGAGCAACTCGACTACCTCTCCAAGGAGGATGTGGAGTCAACGGCGGCGGGACAGCAGAAACGGACCGGAAAACCTGTGCCTGTCGTTCCGGCTGCCGTGGTCGACAAGGCAGCCGCCGACTAAGTCTGGGCATGTGTTTCAAGGCGGCGTCGCCAGGCGCCGCCGGCCGTTGAGGCAGCCAAACGGCATGGTTAACGCTTCCCTGATTTCCCCGTTGAAATTGAACCGGTTTCTCTAAGAATTGTTTGAAATCGCGCTGTTATAAGCAGTTTCGATGGGCTGGCGTATGAAATGCGATCCCCAGGCAAGCGCGTCCGGGTTTCCGGAGCGGATCACGTGTTTTTCGCCGGGATGCTGTTCGCATGAACCACTATCGTCAGGACTTTGCCAGAAATCTCATCGCGAATTTCGCGGTTCTTGCGTCGCGTCGCACGGTCTTCGATCTTCCGGTTTGCGATCTCGGATGGGATGATGCACTCGTCTTCATCAATGAACTTATCTCGATGCCGGTCGGACAGACCTCGATTTCCTTTGTCAACGCGCACAATATCCTGTTGACGCTGCGCGACAGCGAGTACAGAGGGATCCTTTCCCAGAATCTTGTACTTCCTGACGGTATCGGGCTGAACATCGCCTCGAAGATTGCGCACGGCTCGCCTTTTCCCGCCAATCTCAACGGTACTGATTTCGTACCGGCCTTGCTCACCTTCATGGAGCAGCCGCGCCGCGTCGGACTCATCGGTGGTAAGCGCGAGGTCGTCGACAAAGCGGCAGCCAACCTTCGCAGGCACGCGCCGTGGCATGAATTCATCGTCATTTCGGATGGCTTCTTCGACAGGGACGAATCATCTGCAGTCGTCAGGGAGATTGAGCGCAGCAAAGTCGATATTCTCATCGTCGGAATGGGCACGCCGCTTCAGGAGAAATGGGCCAGCAAGAACATTCGCACGGACCACGCCCGTCTGGTGCTGACTGTCGGTGCGCTGTTCGACTTCGTGTCCGGCACGATTCCGCGTGCGCCGAAAAGCGTCCGCATGATGAGGCTTGAATGGGCCTATCGCCTTATGCAGGAGCCATCGCGGCTCTGGCGGCGATACGTCGTGGGTATTCCGGTCTTCCTGTACCATGTGCTCCACTATCGGGTCAGCCGCCGCGCCCGCATACTCGGCCAGGCAGATCAGAACGCGGCATTACGCTTGACCGCGAAACACAACCGCAAGAGCCGCTAGTGCGCTCCGCCGGTTAACCATTTCTTTGCCATGATTGTTTAGGGTCGATTAACCGTTCCGCGACTGCGGAGCGACGGATCGACTGTTCATTTGCATGAGATGTGGCGATGCACGACAGCTATACGAGAAGCCAACGCGTCGGCGGGCGCTTGAGTGTGCGAGACATCCATACGGCCGCCACGACCGACAAAGCGGCTGAAATCGCAGGCCCGGAAGCGCACTTGCTAGACGTGCTCCACCGCGCGCTGGTTGACCACGGATCGCAACGGATCGGCACAGAACCCGCATCGCATTTGGTCAACCGCATTGAGACCATACTGGGCAAAAGACTGGAAGCTGCCAACGATATCGATTCCCGTACCGTGGAGTTGGCGGTCATGCCGCCGCAACCCGAGCGGGATAAGACGGACGGTGCGGCCCCACCTCCCACGGTCCCGACTGTCGAAGAGCCATCGCAGCCGAAGCTGCGTGCCGGCGCGAAGTCTCTCGCCGTGGTCGGGCTGATGTGCGTGCTGGGGGCTGCGGGTGGCGCGCTCATCCCCAACGGGCCGGTTCGCTACACCGCCTCAGGCGTTCTCGCCGTCGATGGCGGCGCTGATGTTCGCGCGGCTCTCACCAAGACGACCGAACGAAAATTCTGGTCTTCGCGGACGATCGCCACGGCGGTCTCGGCGCTGAAGCTCGACCATGATTCGGAATTCGCGGGATCGTCCAGCGATGCGCTGAAGGTCGCAGTCGATCTGCTTTCCGTCAGCGACGCGGCGACCGATCCGGCGTCGCGTGCGGAAAGCTCGCTTGTCGCGGCCATTCGAACCGCTTCCGACGATCGTACTGGCACGATCGATTTCAGTGTCACGAGCAGCAACCCGGAGAAATCGGTCCGCATCGCGACCTACCTGGCCTCTATCATAGCGCCCTCCGCTATTTCTATACACGACGATGGCCCGTTGAAGGCGGCCAACGATGAAGCGCAGTCCGAACTTGCGTCCTTCATGCAGCGAAGCGGGGAAGGCAACGTGAAGGTTGCTGCCGGTCTGCAAAGGCAGATTGGAGACATTGCCGGGCAGTTGAAGGCGGTGGAGGAAAGAATCCTTGGCGCGAAGGAGAAAGCCGATCGGTTGAAGGCGGCTAAGGTCGCCGACGCGCTGACCGGCACGCTGTCTCCGGATATGATGTCGCCTGTGCTCATCGACCGACGAGACAGATATGCGGTGGCAAAAGCGTCTCTCGCGCAGCTGTCCGCAAACCTTGGCCCCCGCCATCCAAGGCTGCTGGCCCAGCAGGCAGAGGTCGACGGCTTGCGGAACGGTATTGATGACGAGCTTGGCCGGCTTCTTCGTGAAGCAAACGACGAAGCGAAGCAGGCAACCGCCGAAAAGCGGCAGTTGAACGATAACCGCAACACTCTGATCGCACAGAGCCGTGATACCGGCGTGGACGTCGCGAAGCTGACTGAACTGCGCGACAAGGCGAACGCCACGCGTTCGCGGTTTGAGGATGCGATCTCCACCGGAGCACTGCCGCCTGAAGCAGGTCATGTCGGGCTACGCAAGGCCCCGGAAGTCGCGGCGGTATCGGCTGGAGGCTTCTGGTGGGCGCCGTTGTTGGGTGCCATCGTCGGTCTCGTGTTCGGCCTTGGGGCGACAGCGGCCAGATCGAAATACCGTACGGCTGGCGCGGAAAAGCAAGAACCCTTTCTTCAGCCTTCGGTGACGGAGCTGTTGCCAGATGCTCGTCCGCCGGTCGCGCCGGTCGAAGAACCGGACGAGATGAAAGCGATCCGCGCAGAGATTGCCGCCATGCGCGGCAGGCTGCGATCCTACGCTGTGGCCTCCTGACAACCACTGAATTTCGACACGATTGTCCTTGCATTCTGCATTTTAGGCAGGATACGGCGTGTACAGGCAAATCGCGCCACACGCCGCCGGCTAGAATGCGCGAAAGCAAGTGCAGGAGATGATCTTGACCACAGTGATCGATGGCAAACAGGTTGCAGCGTCGGTAATCGAAACCGTGAAAGCGGCAACCGCTGCACTAGACAAGCAGAGCGGCGTGAAGACGGGGCTCGCCGTCGTCATCGTGGGCGATGATCCGGCGAGCCACGCCTATGTCAATTCCAAAAGCAAGATGGCCAAGGAATGCGGCTTCAAGTCGGTGCAGCATACGCTCCCCGCCGAGACGACGCAGTCAGAGCTAGCAGCCCTCGTATCCTCGCTGAACGACGATCCGTCGATCCACGGCATACTCGTCCAACTGCCGCTGCCGAAGCACTTGAAGTCGGAACCGATCATTCAGTCGATCCTGCCTGAGAAGGATGTGGATGGTCTGCACGTCGTCAACGCCGGCAAACTCGCGATTGGCGACCTCGAGACCGGCCTCGTCTCCTGCACGCCGGCCGGCGCCATGGTCTTCGTCCGCCGCACGCATGGCGAGGACCTGTCCGGATTGAATGCGGTCGTCGTTGGCCGTTCGAACCTGTTCGGCAAGCCGATGGCGCAGCTGCTGCTGAATGCCAATGCCACCGTTACGATCGCCCATTCGCGCACCAGGGATCTGCCGGCCGTTTGCCGCAACGCCGATATTCTGGTTGCGGCCGTCGGCCGCCCCGAGATGGTGAAGGCCGATTGGGTGAAGCCCGGCGCAACAGTCATCGATGTCGGCATCAACCGCATTCCGGCGCCGGAAAGGGGGGAGGGCAAGACCCGCCTCGTCGGCGACGTCGCCTTTGCGGAAGCGGCGAAGGTCGCCGATGTGATTACGCCTGTTCCGGGCGGAGTGGGTCCGATGACCATTGCCATGTTGATGGCCAACACCGCCATTGCGGCGCACCGCTCAGCCGGCCGGACGCCGCCGAGTTTCTAGGCCTGCCGCGGTACGGGGCCGGTCGAGGCCCTGACGATAAGTTCCGTCTTCCAAAGCTCCTGCTCGGGATAGGGCGCATCCTGCTTGACTGTGCCGATCAGCCGTTGGGCAATCCGCACGCCGGCCGCGCGCAGCGATGACCGCGTTGTGCTCAGCGGCACGGAGAAATTCTCCGGCTTCAGGTGCGGCAGCACGTCATCATGCGCGATCAGGGAGATATCCTCCCCGAGCTTCAGGCCGGCCTGGTTGACGGCCCGGATGGCACCAAGTGCTAGCACCGTGCTGGAACAGAGGATCGCCGTCGGACGCTCCGGCAGCTGCAAGAACCGCTCCATGGCGAATTGGCCGTGCTCGTCCGTCATCGACGTGTGGCTCATGCAATCGTCCGGAAGCTCCAGCCCGCGTTCGGTGAGTGCGGCTGCAAGCCCGTTCTTGCGGCGGATCGCAAAATCGAGGTGTCCTGGACCGTTCAGCAGTCCGAAGCGTGTGTGGCCCAACTGCAGCAGCAGGCGTGCAGCATCGTAGAACGCGCCTTCGTTGTCGATGTCGAGGTAGGGGTAGTCCGGTTCCGAACCCAGCGACCGGCCATGGACCAGAAACGGCATGGACAGCGATTTCAGCATCGGGAGCCGCGGATCGTGCCCGCGCATGTAGGCGACGAACAGAGCGTCGACATTGCCGCTGATCGCCAGCCGCCGCAATGCACCGACCTCGTCGTCGGGATCAGCAGGCATGATCACGAAATGAAAGTCGTGGCGAACGGCCTCCTCGCCGAGACCGGTCAGAAACTCGCCGAAATGGACGTCGGAATAGTGGTCGGGCGCTGTCGGCATCACCAGTCCGATCGAGCCGGCCTTGCCGGTCGCGAGGCGCTGAGCGGCCTTGTTCGGACGATAGCCGGTGTCCCTGACCGCCTGAAGAACGCGCTCGCGCGTAGCCTCGTTGACCTCGGGGTAACCGTTCAATGCGCGGCTAACTGTCGTCTGCGACAGTCCCAGCAATTCCGATAGCTGTTTGAGATTCACGTGCTATGCTTCCTCCACTCTCCCTGAAGGCCATCCTCTCCCAATGGCCTCCAAAGCGCTTTTAATTATGTAGCAGCTGCATAGCTTGACTCAAGAAAAATCGCTTCATATTTTCATCCGAACGTTGCTGCGCCGCAATATATGGCTGTCATACTGCCGCATTTGGCGAAATGGCTTGACTCTTTTGAGCTGAAAGTGAAATGAGTGAGTTGTCAAAGCGCTTTGGAAATTCGGTTGCAAAGCGCGGTTGGGATTGTGATGGGAGGTTGATCACATGAAAAAAACGTTTTTGATGAGCGTCGCCGTAGCGGCGCTTCTTGCCGGTGCTGCGTCTGCCGCCGATCTTAAGTTTGCCCCAGGGCAGGATTCCAAATTCAACTGGAAGAGCTACGACGATTTCAAGGCTGCTCACGCCGATCTCAAGGGCGAGCAGATGACCATTTTCGGTCCCTGGCGCGGCGAAGACGAGGCATTCTTCCGCAGCATCCTGGCCTACTTCACCGAAGCGACCGGCATCGACGCCAAGTATTCGTCTTCGGAAAACTACGAACAGCAGATTGTCATCGATACACAGGCGGGTTCGCCGCCGAACATTGCGATCCTGCCGCAGCCGGGCCTCCTCGCGGACCTGGCCAGCAAGGGCTTCCTGACTCCGCTCGGCGACGAAAACAGCAATTGGATCAAGGAAAACTATGGTGCTGGCGATAGCTGGATCGGCTACGGCACCTACAAGGGCAAGGACGGCAAGGACGCCTTCTACGCCTTCCCGTACAAAGCCGACGTGAAGTCGCTGGTCTGGTACGTTCCCGAGAACTTCAAGGAAGCGGGCTACAAGGTCCCGACCACCATGGAAGAGCTGCTGGCTCTGACGGATCAGATCGTCAAGGACGGTGGCGTTCCGTGGTGCATCGGCCTCGGTTCAGGTGGCGCCACCGGCTGGCCGGCGACCGACTGGATTGAAGATCTCATGCTGCGCATGCAGCCGCCGGAAGTTTACGACAAGTGGACCACAAACGAACTGAAGTTCAGCGATCCCGCCGTGGTTGCGGTCATCGACGAATTCGGCAAGTTTGCGAAGAACGAGAAGTATGTCGATGGTGGCGTCAAGGCTGTGGCATCCACCGACTTCCGCGACAGCCCGAAGGGCCTCTTCTCTGTTCCGCCGAAGTGCTACATGCACCATCAGGCATCGTTTATTCCTTCGTTTTTCCCGGAAGGCACGAAGCTCGGCCAGGATGCGGATTTCTTCTACATGCCGACCTTCGCTTCACATCCTGAACTCGGCAAGCCGGTACTCGGTGCTGGCACGCTCGTGACCATCGCAAAGGACTCCAAGGCTGCCCGTGCTTTCGTGGAGTTCCTGAAGACGCCGATCGCGCACGAGGTCTGGATGGCTCAGTCGAGCTTCCTCACGCCCTACAAGGGCGTGAACACGGCCGCTTACGCCAATGATCAGATGAAGCGCGAAGGCGAAATCCTGACGACGGCCACGACCTTCCGCTTCGATGGTTCCGACTTGATGCCGGGCAAGATCGGTGCGGGTGCGTTCTGGACGGGCATGGTTGATTTCGTTGGTGGAAAGTCTGCAGAAGACACTGCCAAGGAAATCCAGGGCGCCTGGGACGGCATCAAGTAATATCGCCTGAATCCATGCCGCTGTTTCGGCGGCATGGCTGCAATGCTTGGCCGGATGCTTTCGCGAGCTCCGGCCTTTGCCGCCTTATGCGCCGAACGCGGTCCGCACAAGCGCATCGGCGGCGCTAAGCCCGAGATGAACAAGGGTAGCAGGGGAGGGACGAATGCTATCGCAGATAGTTTCCGCTTTGGGGGTCGTGGTCGTAGCCGTGTTTGCATGCTCGGCCTACTTCTACTTCTCGAACAAAATTCTGGATCTGGCGCTTCCGGTCAGGGATGGGGACATCCACACCGCGTCGCAGAACCTGAACCGGCGCTCGGTGATCCGGCCATGGCTGTTCCTCTTTCCCGCACTTTTCCTTTTGATCGTCTACCTCGTCTACCCTGTCGTCGCGACACTGATCCTCTCATTCTATGATCGCTCCGGCATCGAATTCGTCGGCTTCACCAATTACAAGTGGGCGATCACCGACCGCGAATTCCGCCAGTCGATCTTCAACAATATTCTCTGGCTAGCCGTCGTACCGGCCGCCTGCACCTTCTTCGGACTGGTCATCGCCGTAATGACCGACCGCATCTGGTGGGGCAACATCGCCAAGAGCATCGTCTTCATGCCGATGGCGATTTCATTCGTCGGTGCGTCGGTCATCTGGAAGTTCATCTACGAGTATCGCGGCGGCAACGACACGCAGATCGGACTATTGAACGCCATCGTCCAGATGTTCGGCGGCTCGCCGCAGGTTTGGATCTCGGTGCCCTTCTGGAACAATTTCTTCCTGATGGTGATCCTGATCTGGATTCAGACGGGTTTCGCGATGGTCATCCTCTCAGCCGCGCTCCGCGGCATTCCGGAGGAAACCATCGAGGCGGCCGTCATCGACGGCGCCAACGGCTGGCAGATCTTCTGGCGCATCATGGTCCCGCAGGTGTGGGGCACAATCGCCGTCGTCTGGACCACCATCACCATCCTGGTCCTCAAGGTTTTCGACATCGTGCTGACCATGACCAACGGTCAATGGAACACGATGGTGCTCGCCAACCTGATGTTCAACTGGCTGTTCCGGGGCGGCGGCGATTCCGGCCGAAGTGCGGTCATCGCACTGATCATCATGCTGGCCGTGACGCCGATCATGGTCTGGAACGTTCGCCGCGCGAACCGCGAACTCGGAGGCCGTTGAGATGACATTGTCACGAAGCTTCTTCAAAATCGGCCCGGCCCGCCTTTTCGTCCACGTCGCCGTTCTCGTCATCGTCATCCTCTGGCTGATCCCAACGCTTGGTATCTTTGTCAGCGCGCTGCGCGACAAGGATCAGATCGTGGTGTCGGGCTGGTGGACGGCCTTTGCCGGTTCGTCCCGAACCGTCGCGGCTCGCCTCGGTCAGCCCGATCAGCAGACGCAGGACGGCGCGACCTATGTCATCGCCGGCAATGTTCTGGAAGGCCAGCAGGGCCGCACGATCCGCGCATTCGGAACACGCGTCCAGCAGCCGGCCGCTTATGAGGCGGGCCAGACTGCCGATCTCGGCGATGGCGTCTCTTTGGTCGTCAACGAGGACGGCAGCTATCGCTACATGAAGAACGCGACATTCGGACCCGATGACGGCGGTCGGCGTGTCTACATTTCCGTAGCCACCCCGCCGGAATTCACCCTGGACAATTACCGGGCGGTGCTCACCAGCGAAGGCATCGGCCAGTCCTTCATCAACTCACTGACGGTGACGATCCCGGCGACGATCATACCCATCCTGATCGCCGCCTTCGCCGCCTATGCGCTAAGCTGGATGGAATTCCCCGGGCGTGCGCTGCTCATAGCGCTTGTCGTCGGCCTCATTGTCGTGCCGTTGCAGATGTCGCTTATCCCGCTGCTGCGTCTGTACAACCAGGTCGGCTCGCTGCTGGATGCGCCGTCGAAGACCTATCCCGGTATCTGGCTGGCGCACACCGCTTTCGGCATGCCGCTCGCTATTTATCTGCTCCGCTCCTACATCGCGGGGCTTCCGCGGGAGATCATCGAATCCGCACGTGTCGATGGCGCCAGCGAGTTCGAAATCTTTACCCGTATCGTTTTGCCTTTGTCCTTCCCTGCACTCGCGTCCTTCGCGATCTTCCAGTTCCTGTGGGTATGGAATGACCTGCTTGTCGCCATGGTCTTCCTCGGCACCGACAGGGATCACCTCGTGCTGACCGGCGCATTGAACGCGCTGCTAGGCTCTCGCGGTGGCAACTGGGAAATCCTGACGGCCTCGGCATTCATTACCATCATCGTACCGTTGCTCGTTTTCTTCACTCTGCAGCGTTACCTTGTGCGTGGTCTGCTTTCGGGATCGGTCAAGGGTGGCTAGCTAATCCCAAGACGAAATCCAACAGGACCAGACATGAGCATGGCATCCCAATCCATTTTGACGGCTGACAAAGACTGGTGGCGCGGCGCGGTGATCTATCAGATCTATCCGCGCTCGTTCCAGGATTCGAACGGCGACGGCGTCGGCGACCTGAAGGGCATCACCGCCCGCCTGCCGCATGTCGCAAGCCTTGGCGCGGACGCGATCTGGATTTCACCCTTCTTCACCTCGCCAATGCGCGACTTTGGCTACGACGTCTCGGACTACGAGAACGTCGACGCCATTTTCGGCACGCTGGTGGATTTCGACACGCTGATAGCCGAGGCTCATCGCCTCGGCATCCGTGTGATGATCGACCTCGTCATCTCCCATAGCTCGGATCAGCACCCGTGGTTCGTCGAAAGTCGGGCCAGCAAGACCAACGCGAAGGCGGATTGGTATGTCTGGGCCGATGCGAAGCCGGACGGCACGCCACCGAACAACTGGCTGTCGATCTTCGGCGGTTCCGCATGGGCGTGGGATCCGACACGCATGCAATACTACATGCACAATTTCCTGACCTCGCAGCCGGATATGAATCTGCACAATCCGGCGGTCCAGGACCGCCTCCTGGATGTCGTCCGTTTCTGGCTGAAGCGGGGTGTCGATGGCTTCCGTCTCGATACCATCAACTTCTATTTCCACGACAGGGAACTCCGCGACAATCCGGCTCTCGCTCCGGAGCGGCGCAATGCGTCGACGGCGCCGGCGGTGAACCCCTACAATTTCCAGGAACACATCTACGACAAGAACCGCCCGGAGAACCTGGAGTTCCTCAAGCGCTTCCGCGCGGTGCTTGAAGAGTTCCCGGCGATTGCCGCTGTGGGCGAGGTCGGCGACAGCCAGCGTGGCCTCGAGATCGTCGGGGAATATACCTCAGGCAACGACAAGATGCATATGTGCTATGCCTTCGAGTTCCTGGCACCGGACCCGCTGTCGCCGGAGCGCGTCGAGGAGGTCATGGAAGACTTCGCCGCCGCGGCACCCGATGGCTGGGCCTGCTGGGCCTTTTCCAACCATGACGTCATGCGCCATGTCAGCCGCTGGGGTTCGCTGGTCGCCGATCGAGATGCCTTCGCAAAGCAATACTCGGCGTTGCTGATGACGCTGCGCGGTTCCGTCTGCCTCTATCAGGGCGAGGAACTCGGCCTCACTGAAGCCGATCTCGCCTACCAGGACCTGCAGGATCCCTACGGCATCCAGTTCTGGCCCGAATTCAAGGGCCGCGACGGCTGCCGGACGCCGATGGTCTGGGACAGCCAGGTTGCCCAGGGTGGCTTCTCGACCGTCAAACCGTGGCTCCCGGTCCCCGTCGAGCACATCCTGCGGGCTGTCAGCGTGCAGCAGGGCGACGAGAATTCGGTTCTGGAGCACTACCGTCGCTTTCTCGCCTTCCGTAAGCAGCATCCGGCCTTCGCCAAGGGCGACATCGACTTCATGGAACCGCAGGACGACGCGGTGATTTTCATTCGCGAGTACGGCAACGAGACGGTTCTCTGCGTTTTCAACATGAGTGCGACAGAGAGCGTTGTCGTTTTGCCGGCCGGCAATTGGCAAGCGTTGACGGGTCACGGCTTCGTCAGCAATAACTACGGTGACAAAATAGACATTCCGGCGTGGGGGGCGTACTTCGCTCGTCTTGCCTAAAGGATTCTGGAGGAGGAACTAGATGACTGGATTGACGCTCAAGGACATTCGCAAATCCTATGGTGCCGTGGACGTCCTCCACGGGATCGATCTGGAAATCAAGGAAGGCGAGTTCGTCGTCTTCGTTGGTCCTTCCGGCTGCGGCAAGTCCACGCTCCTCCGCATGATCGCGGGCCTCGAGAACATCACCGGCGGCGACATGTATATCGATGGCCAGCTCGTCAACGATGTGCCGCCGTCGAAGCGCGGCATCGCCATGGTATTCCAGTCATATGCGCTCTATCCGCATATGACGGTCTACGACAACATGGCCTTCGGCATGAAGATCGCTGGAGAGAAGAAGCAGGAAATCGATCGGCGCGTCCGTGCGGCGGCCGAGAGCTTGCAGCTCACCAAATACCTCGATCGCCTGCCGAAGGCACTCTCCGGCGGGCAGCGCCAGCGCGTTGCGATCGGTCGCGCGATCTGCCGCAACCCGAAGGTCTTCCTCTTCGACGAGCCGTTGTCGAACCTCGATGCAGCGCTTCGTGTCGCGACCCGCATCGAGATCGCCCGCCTGAACGAACAGATGGCCGACACGACGATGATCTACGTCACCCATGACCAGGTCGAGGCGATGACGCTGGCGGACCGCATCGTGGTTCTATCGGCGGGCAACATCGAGCAGGTGGGTGCGCCGCTCGAACTCTATGAGCGCCCGGCCAATCTTTTCGTGGCGAAGTTCATCGGGTCGCCCGCCATGAACGTCATTCCTGCGACCATCACGGACGCGGGCAGCGCGACCACGGTGACGTTGACCGGCGGCAAGTCGGTGACACTCGATATTCCGACACCAACCTCTGAAAAGGGCAAGACCGCCAGCTTCGGCGTTCGCCCCGAAGACCTGCGTATTGCGGGCAGCACCGAGGACTATCTCTTCGAAGGCGAGGTCTCGATCGTCGAGGCGCTGGGCGAGGTGACGTTGCTCTACATCGAAGGTCTGGTTCAGGGAGAACCGATCATCGTCAAGCTGCCGGGCACCTTCGACATCAAGAAGGGCCAGAAGATGCACTTTTCGGCTGACCGCTCGAAGCTGCATTTGTTCGATGCAACGGGCAGGACCTACCGGAAGTAGCAACTCCATCCACCTTGGGCCGTACAAAAGCGGCCCAAGGCAAGACGACTCTCACCTTCTGTTAAAGGTTCGATTGGTAATATCCCTACAGCATATCTAGGGGATCACGGTCGTGCCTGCATCCAGCCAATTGCCTTTGGGACATTTCCTGAACACCGAAGAATCCTTCATGTATGACCGCGAGACGCGGTTCAAAATGGAGGAAACGATGAACGCCGCGCGCATCGAGTATACGGAGAAGGGCGTCCTTAACATGGCTGCCCGGCGCTGCGATATCATCCGCATCTCCAAGAGCACGGCTGTGCTGGCGATACTGACCCAATTCAGCCTGCCGAAGCAGTTCTACCTGGACATCCCCGATGCGCGCATCACCAAGGTCGGCTGTATGCTGATGCGGGTGAACGTGAACAATACGATAGAAGTCCGCTTCCTGCGCTTGTTGGCGGACAAGGAGCTCGACAAGATTTTTGTCTACAGCACCCACCCTGCGCACCGCGACCGCGTTCTCAACGTTCGCGGCTGATTTCAGCAGGCATCAAGACGACAGAACCCGCGAGCAAGCTCGCGGGTTTTTGTAATTCTGGCGTCAATTCGTGGTCGTCAGGCCCGAGATCGCCTAACCTAGTGGAAAAGCACGCTCGCGCCTCGGTCGGATGGTCCGACTGCCCGGCGGAACGGCGCGAACAGCTCGCGACCGATGCCGAACTCGTTCTCCGAGAGATCGGCGACCACCGGCTCGCGTTCGGCCATGTCGGCAGCGTCGACCAGGACTTCCAGTGTGCCGGCGATCGCATCGAGGCGGATGATGTCGCCGTCCCTGATGCGCGCGATCGGCCCGCCGTCAACGGCTTCCGGCGTCACATGGATTGCGGCGGGAACCTTGCCCGATGCGCCGGACATGCGGCCGTCGGTCAGCAAGGCGACGCGGAAGCCGCGGTCCTGCAACACCCCGAGCGGCGGTGTGAGCTTGTGCAGTTCGGGCATGCCGTTCGCCTTGGGTCCCTGGAAGCGGACGACTGCCACGAAGTCCCGGTTCAATTTGCCGTCCTTGAAGGCGTCCTGCAGCTCCTGCTGGCTGTGGAAGACGATTGCCGGGGCTTCGATGACATGGCGATCCGGCTTCACGGCCGAAATCTTGATCACTGCTTTTCCGAGATTGCCGCGCAGCATTTTCAGGCCACCGTTCGCCTGGAAGGGCGTCTCGATGCTCGCAAGCACCTTAGGGTCGACACTCTTCTGCGGAGCGGGCTCCCGAACGATCGTGCCGCCTTCGCCAAGGCGCGGGTCGATCGTGTAGGCCTGAAGGCCATGGCCGAACACCGTGCGCACATCCTCGTGCACCAGGCCGTGCTTCAGCAGTTCCTTGATGAGGAAACCCATGCCGCCGGCCGCATGGAAGTGGTTCACGTCCGCAAGGCCGTTCGGGTAGACCCGCGCGAGCAGCGGCACGACTTCGGAGAGCTCGGCGATATCCTGCCATGTCAGCTGGATGCCGGCGGCGCGTGCCATGGCGACCAGGTGGAGCGTATGGTTGGTGGAGCCGCCTGTGGCGTGCAGCCCGACGACGCCATTGACGATCGATCGCTCGTCGATCATTTCGCCGGCGGGCGTGTATTCGTTGCCTTGTGCCGTTATCGCCAGTGCGCGCTTGGCAGCTTCGCGGGTGAAGGCTTCGCGTAGCGGCGTGCCCGGGTTGACGAAGGAGGAACCGGGCATGTGGAAGCCCATGATTTCCATCAGCATCTGGTTCGAGTTCGCGGTGCCGTAGAAGGTGCAGGTGCCTGGCCCGTGGTAGGACTTGGATTCCGCTTCCAACAACTCGGCACGTCCGACCTTGCCTTCTGCATAAAGCTGGCGGACGCGCGACTTCTCGTCGTTCGGCAACCCCGTCGTCATCGGGCCGGCCGGCACGAAGATCGCGGGTAGATGGCCGAAGGAAAGAGCTGCGATAACCAGTCCCGGCACGATCTTGTCGCAGACGCCGAGATAGAGCGCCGCGTCGAACATGTTGTGGGACAGTCCGACGCCAGCAGCCATGGCGATCAGGTCACGCGAGAAGAGCGAGAGCTCCATCCCCGGCTGGCCTTGGGTTACCCCGTCGCACATGGCTGGAACCGCACCTGCCACCTGCGCAATACCGCCGGCCTCGGCCGCCGCTTCACGCAGGATCGCCGGATAGGTCTCGAACGGCTGATGCGCCGACAGCATGTCGTTATAGGAGGTGATGATGCCGAGATTGGGTACGCGGTCGCCCGCAAGGGCATCCTTCTCGGCGGGGGAACAGACTGCGAAGCCGTGGGCGAGATTGGCGCAGCCGAGCGTCGAGCGGGCCACACTCTTGGAAGCCGCATTTCGCAGGCGCTCCAGATAGAGCCCGCGCGTCGGCTTCGAGCGTTCGACGATGCGGGAGGTAATCGCAGCAATGCGTGAGTGAGCGGACATGGGAGATCCTGCCTTTGTATTGGTCTTCAATTGTCTGTTCGTCGGCCCTGCGCTATGGCGCTCAAGGAGCCCAGTAGATGTCTACCGGCGAAGCGGCCCGGCGTAGAACGGCGCGGATCGGCATCTCTGCCTCGTCGCCGGCGCGTTCGGCTTTCGCCAGCACGTCTTTCTTGCCGTCGCCCTCGATGTGGAGCACCAGCAGCCTGGCGTCCTGAAGGCTGCTGAAAGTGAACGTCAGGCGAGGTTCGCCTGCACCGTCGGCTTCCATTGTGATGATACCACGCGGCGTATTCGGATCGAGCGCGATCTGAAGGTTGTTTCCGCCGGGGAAGAACGACGCGGTGTGGCCGTCGCCGCCCATCCCCAGGATGACGATGTCGAACGGGTCCGCGATCGCCCTTGTCGCCGCGGTGGCGATTTCCGCGGCTTCCTCGACGGAAGGCACGGCCTGGTAGAGCGGCTGGAACCGTGCCGCCGCCGCCTTGTTCCGAAGCAGGTTAGTCGCGACCAGCAAATGGTTGGAGCGATCATTGTCGGCGGGCACGAAACGCTCGTCCACGAGCGTAATCGTCACCTTGCCCCAATCGATGTCGCGCGTTGAGAGTTCCTGAAAGAACAGCTTCGGAGTCGATCCGCCAGAAACGGCGATAGCAGCCGCTCCGCGCGTTGCGACAGCCGCCGAAAGGGAGGCCGCGACCTTGTCCGCAAGGTTGCGAGCCAGTTCCGCGGCGTCGGCAAATGCATGCATGGTCGCTGCCATCGCTTCGATCCTACAGGTTGTCGTGCCAGGTGCGGCCGTCACGCTCGATGAGCGCGATCGATTGGCTCGGACCCCACGTACCGGCGGTGTAGCCTTGAACCTTCTGGCCGGTCGCTTCCCAGCCCTTGAGGATGGGATCGACCCACTGCCACGCCGCCTCGACTTCGTCGCGGCGCATGAACAGGGTCTGGTTGGAGCGGATGACGTCCATCAGCAGGCGCTCGTAGGCATCCGGATTGCGGGCCGAGAAGGATTCGGCAAAGCTCATGTCGAGTGAAACGTTGCGCAAGCGCATGCCGCCCGGACCCGGATCCTTGATCATTAGCGACTGTTTGACGCCTTCGTCAGGCTGCAAGCGAATGATGAGCTGGTTCTGGTTGATCCGCCCGGCCGACTGGTCGAAGACCGAGTGCGGGATCGGCTTGAAGGTGATAACGATCTCCGACATGCGACCGGCAAGACGCTTGCCGGTGCGAATGTAGAAGGGAACACCCGCCCAGCGCCAGTTGCCGATTTCGGCCTTGATCGCAACGAAGGTCTCGGTGTTGGAAACGCCGCCTTCGAGTTCTTCAAGGTAGCCCTTGACCGGGCCTGTGGCAGAGGCACCGGCGCGGTACTGGCCGCGTACGGTGGCCAGCTCAACGTTTGACGCGTTGATGGGCTTCAGTGCACGCAGCACCTTGAGCTTTTCGTCGCGGACCGCTTCCGAATCCATCGAGGACGGCACTTCCATCGCCACAAGGCAGAGAAGCTGGAGAATATGGTTCTGGACCATGTCGCGCAGTGCGCCTGCCGTGTCATAGTACCCGGCACGTCCTTCCAGCCCGACCGATTCCGCAACGGTGATCTGGATGTGATCGATATGGTCGGCGTTCCACAGCGGCTCATAGAGCGCGTTGGCAAAACGCAGAGCCATCAGGTTCTGCACCGTCTCCTTGCCGAGATAGTGGTCGATGCGGAAGATCTGCTCTTCCTTGAAGACTTTGCCAATCGTGTCATTCAGCGACAGCGCCGAGGCAAGGTCGCGGCCGATCGGCTTCTCGACGACGATACGGGTCGTCTTGGTGATCAGCTTGTGTTCATGGATCTTCTGCGAGATGTCGCCGAAGATACCGGGCGCGACGGCGAGGTAGAAGGCGCGAACGCGATCCTTGCCTTCGTCGAGGATTTTCTTCAGCTGGTCCCAGCCGGCATCCGAGCGGGCGTCGACTGGCACGTAGAACAGGCGTTCGCAGAATTTTGCCACTTCCGCTTCGTCGTATTCACCCTTCTTGAGATGCTCCTTCAGGGCATCCTGCGCGAACTTGCGATATTCTTCATGCGTGAGCGCGCTTCTGGAGGCGCCGATGACGCGGGTCGGTTCGGTGAACTGGCCCTCGATCTGGCGATGGTAAAGCGCCGGCAGCAGCTTGCGTTCCGCAAGGTCGCCACTGCCGCCGAAGACGACATAGTCAAAGGGTTCGACGGGGATGATTTGGCTGCTCATGAGGATATCTCTCAATCAGACTGGTTGTTGGCTCTTTAATCTAATCGATTTAAAAAAGCCAGTGTGCGCTGCAATGAATCTGTCGAGAACTGGTTTTAGATCGAATTGACGCGCGAGGAAATGCGCAATCTGACTAAAACCTGTCGCGCAGCGCAAACCATGAGAGTGCCAGGAAAAGCAGCGGGGCGCGCATGGCCGCACCACCGGGAAACGCAGGCACATCGAGTGCCCGGAAAAGCTCCAGGTCCGCCGACTTTCCAAGCACGGTTTCGGCATAGAGCTTGCCACAGTAATTCGCCAGCATCACCCCATGCCCGGAATAGCCGCCGATCGATGTCACGCCGGGCATCACGTCGCGGACGAACGGCTGCCGGGGCATCGTGATGCCAACCGATCCGCCCCAGGCGTGGGTGATCTCGATATTCCCAAGTGTGGGGTAGATCTCGGCAATCTGTCGGCGGATGTGCTGCGTTATGTCGCGCGGGTTGTCGGCGGTATAGGCCTCGCGACCACCGAACAGTAGGCGTCCGTCCTTTGTCTTGCGGAAGTAGCGCACGACGAAACGTGAATCGGCCACGGCTTCCCCACCAGCCAGCACATCCGGGTGGCCGGTGATTGGAGCCGTGGCGCCGATGAAAGACCTGATCGGCATGACGTGGCTCGCAGTGACCGGCTCAAGGTTGCCGATATAGCCGTTGCAGGCGATCAGCGCCTTGCTTGAGACGATCTGGCCCTGCGGCGTTTCGATGGTCACTTTGCCACCGCCCTGGCGGATGGCTGTGGCCTTGGTCATCTCGAAGATGCCGGCGCCGGCGTTGGCCGCGACGCGCGCAAGGCCGATCAGCAGCTTCAGCGGATGGATATGGCCGGTGCCGGTATCACGAACACCGCACAGGTAACGGTTCGATCCCAGGCGTTGCTGCGTCTCCTCCCTGTCCATGAAACGCAGGTGCGGATAGTCGTAGCGCGATGCGGCAATCTCCGCATTCGCGTGGTAGGCGCGCTGGTAGCCTACCTTGTGCGACACGTTCATCTGCCCCGGCATGAAGTCGATGTCGATCTGGTGATCCATCGCGAAATCCAGCAGGTGCCGTTTGGCAGCTTCTGCCAGATCGAAGAGTGCCTTAGACCGTTCGTAGCCGATCTTTTCTTCCATCTCCTCCGGCCACCAGCGTTGGCCCGTGCCGAGTTGGCCGCCATTACGCCCCGAAGCACCGTCGCCAAAGCGACAGGCTTCGATGAGCACGACCGAAACACCAGCCTTGGCCAGATAGTAGGCGGCCTGCAGACCGGTGTAGCCGCCGCCGACGATGGCGACGTCACAGGTCCTCGACCCATCGAGCGACGGGTAGCTAGGGCGCTCGCCGGCAGTCTCCTGATACAGGGAAATGCCTGGCGCAATCGGGCTCTGCCATGCCTCTTGCGATGCCATGATGAGCCTCCTCACACGTTGAGCAGAAGGAATTCACGCTCCCATGGGCTGATCACCTGCATGAAGGTCTCGAATTCTCCGCGCTTGACGCCAGCGTAAAGGCCGATGAACTCCTTGCCGAACACCTCTTCGAAGGCCGGCTCGTCCTCCATCAACGCAACGGCTTCGAGCAGGCCGCGGGGCAGTTCGATCGAACCCTCGTTGGCAGCGTCCTCGGTCGGCGCCGTCGGCTCGATTTCCTTCATGATCCCGAGCAGGCCGGAAGCAAGGGAGGCGGCAAGTGCCAGATAGGGATTGGCGTCGGAGCTTGGCAGTCGATTTTCCACGCGCCGCGCCTGCGGATCCGAAACCGGTACCCGGAAGGCGGTCGTGCGGTTGTCATAGCCCCAGGCATTGTTGACAGGGCAAGACATATCCGGCGTCAGGCGGCGATACGAATTCACATAAGGCGCCAGCATGGAGAGGGCGCTCGGTACGTATTTCTGCATGCCGCCAATGAAATGGAAGAACTCCCGCGACGGCGATCCGTCCGGATTGGAGAATACGTTCTTCCCCGTCTCCTCGTTGACGACAGACTGGTGGATATGCATGGCAGATCCGGGCTGGCCCTGCATCGGCTTTGCCATGAAGGTCGCGTAGATGTTGTGCTTCATCGCCGCTTCTCGGATCGTCCTCTTGAACAGGAATACCTGGTCGGCGAGCTCGATCGGGTTGCCATGGCGTAGGTTGATTTCGAGCTGCGCCGGGCCCTCCTCGTGGATCAGCGTATCGATCTCGAGGCCCTGCTTTTCCGAGAAATGATAGATGTCGTCGATCAGTTCGTCGAACTCGTTGATGCCGGCGATCGAATATCCCTGGCCGCCGAGAATGGAGCGGCCCGACCGCCCCTTTGGCGGATGCAGCGGATAATCCGGATCGTCGTTCTTGGCCACGAGATAGAATTCGATCTCAGGCGCCACGATCGGCTTCCAGCCGCGGTCATGATAGAGCTTCATGATCCGCTTCAACACGTTGCGCGGCGTATAGGACACCTCTTCGCCGTCGGCGGTGACGATATCGCAGATCACCTGTGCGGTGGGATCGGTTTCCCATGGCACGACCGAGAGCGTCGAAAGATCGGGCACGAGCTTCAGGTCACTATCGCGCGGCTCGTAGCGGAAGCTTTCGGTCTCCTCCGGATATTCCCCTGATATCGTATGCCGATAGATCGCCGAAGGCAGTGCCAGCGACGTATTCGACGTGAACTTGGAACTTGGCATCATCTTGCCGCGCGGCACGCCAGCCAGATCAGGCGTGATGCATTCGATATCTTCGATGCCGCGTGCCCGCAAGAACTGTGCTGCTTCCTTCCAGTTTGCCACGCCGCGCAGAGATCCGGGGTCCGGGGGTCTATTCTTCGAGGCAGGCACGTTCTTGGCAGGTTTCAGCGTCGTCTTTTTTGGGGACATGACACACCGGTTTGCGTTGATCTTGAAGGCATAATAGCCAGAGTTTGGCAATTGGCGAGGGGGAGGCCACGTTGACTTTCGCTCACTGATGGAAAAAGAAGACGCCTTTCGACAAGGGAAACGAATTTGCAGCGGAAAAGCGATGTGATCGTCATCGGCGCGGGCGCCGCAGGCATGATGTGCGCCATTCGTGCCGCCCAGCGCGGCCGCTCGGTGATCTTGCTGGATCATGCAAAGATGCCCGGTGAAAAGATCCGCATCTCCGGCGGTGGGCGCTGCAACTTCACCAACATCCACGCGGGTCCGAAGAACTTTCTCTCGACCAATCCGCATTTCTGCAAGTCGGCGCTGGCGCGATTTACGCCGTCCGACTTCATTGCCATGGTCGATCGGCACAAGATCGCCTGGCATGAGAAAACCCTCGGACAACTCTTTTGTGACGACAGTGCCAAGCAGATCATCCGGATGCTGCTTGACGAGATGCAGGCGGCGGGTGCGTCTCTACACGTGAGAACCGAGATTGCCGGCGTGGAGAAAACGGAGGCGGGCTTTCACGTTTCGACTTCCGAAGGCGCCTACGAATGTCGCTCGCTGGTGATTGCCAGCGGCGGCAAGTCCATTCCCAAGATGGGCGCCACGGGCTTCGCCTATCGGATCGCGGAGCAATTTGGCTTGCCGCTGATCGAAACACGACCGGGCCTGGTGCCGCTGACGGTGGATCAGGCCATGCTCGAAAGTCTTTCCGAACTGTCCGGCATTGCCGTTCCCGCGGAAATCCGCAACGGCAAGGCAGCGTTTCGTGAAGCGCTGCTTTTCACCCACCGCGGTCTGAGCGGCCCCGCTATTCTGCAGATTTCTTCTTATTGGCGCGAGGGCGACGATATCACGCTGGATATCGAGCCGGACATCGACCTTTTGGGACACCTCAAAAAGGCAAGACGGGCCAACGGCCGGCAATCGGCGCAGACCGCCCTTGGCGAGATATTGCCCAAGCGGCTTGCCCAGTATCTTACCGAGCGCGAGCGGATCACCGGTCACATGGCGGACCTTTCGGACAAGGTTCTGTTGCGGTTGGCCAACGCCGTGCAGAACTGGACGATCAGGCCATCTGGTTCCGAAGGCTACCGCACCGCGGAAGTGACACTCGGCGGCGTGGACACCGCTGCGCTCGATTCCCGCACGATGGCGGCGAAACACGTGCCCGGCCTCTATTTCATCGGCGAGTGCGTCGACGTGACCGGCTGGCTCGGCGGTTATAATTTTCAGTGGGCCTGGGCTTCCGGCTTTGCCGCAGGTGAATCTTTGTAGGCGTGAAACTGGCGGGTCGATTCAAGAGTTCTTAAGCGGGGTGCGCCATCCTGTCTCAATGACATGCTCAAAAGCGCTTCCTAAATAACGCTTTACCAGCATACTGTTTTGTTGGATTGTTACGTCAGAGAGAAGTGAGGTTCTGCAGATGAACAGGAACACACCACGGGCCCGCGCCGTTGCTATTGCTCAAACAAAGGCCGACAATAAGCTCGTCGCCATGCGTTACGTTGTGCTCGCAGTGAGCGCAGCGGCTGCCACTATCGCACTCCTCGTCGCTCGATCCTTCTGACATCACGCTATTTCCGGGACCTCGCTGGCGCTCGGACGCCAGCCGTCTCCGCACATAAATCGATTTGAGTGCGGCTTTCGGTGATATGCGCTTATCCGAAAATTAAGACATCCTCTGCAAGACTTGATCACTGAATACTGGGCGCCTTCGCTTCTTGCGTGGCGAGCTGGCAATGATTGCCGCCTGGCGAATGCCGGGCTCCCGACTTGTTCCAAAAAAAGCAGCTCGATGCACTCGGCCGGCGCCACAAGGTGACCGGTGGGAGGAGTGGTGTATGGAAGGCCGGAACCGCCATGTTGATTGACAAGATTCTTTCGCGCTTCAGGATCAAGACCAAGGTCTTGATGTTTGTGCTGCCCTTCGTGGTGAGTATCTCTGCGGTCGGCCTGACCGGGCTCTATGCCTCCGGCTTGCTGCAGGGACGCATGGAAATCTCCAACAGTGTTCTCCAGTCGCTGAGCGGGTTCAAGGATCTGTACGGTTCGATGGATGACTTCCTGCAGATCACCAGCCAGGAAGCGCGTGACAAGCTCTACAGCGATATCGGCGCCCAGCAGGCCACGCTGAAGGCGACGCTCAATCAGATTGGCGAAAACGCGGGTCGCGAAAACCTGCAAGCTGCCACGGATGGCACGGCAGGTATCACCGATACTGTCGGCAAACTCTGGACATTGCACGAGCAGGAACTGGCATTGCGCAAGTCAATCGACGATGCGCAAAAGGTCATGATCACCAGCCGCTTCAACGTCAACTTCGATGCACAGAAGCTCGAGGAGAATATTCGCAACGACGAAGGCAATGCGACCGCGACGCTGCGTGCGGCCGATCGCCTCCTCAAGGGTGGCGATGCGCTTGCCGCAGTCATGGGCGATTTCAACAAGGCGCAGGCTCCCGCCGACAAGCTGAAGGTGGTCACCGATGCCATCCCGGCGATTGCCAAGGCGCAGCGCCTGATCGAGATTTCGGTTCCGCAGAACCAGAAGAGCATGACCCAGTCGCTGTCCCAGACGATCAGCGACGTGAAGGCGCAGGCGACGGCTGCCGATGCGAACACTGACGAGGCAATCGCCAATCTCGGTCGCCTCGTCTCGCGTTTCCGCCAGATGTCCACCTACACGCAGTTGACCGCAACGCAGATGATGCGCGCGGCGACAACGACCTTCGTCGAACTCGACAGCCGCATCGCACAGACGAACTCCGTCCTCGAAGACACGCGCAGGCTCGAAAGCGCGATCTACTCGCTGCAGCTTGTCCTTGGCGAGTTCGCTGCCAAGCCGAGCAAGGAAAATCGCGTTCGCCTGCATCAGGAAATCGCCACGCTGGGCACCAATCTCAACACGCTGCTTGCCAGCGCCAAGGGCATGGATTTCGCGGAAGATATCGTGGCCGCGGTCTCGCCGGCTCTCGCCTCAATGGACAAGGACGCGCAGAGCCTCGTTGATACGATCAATCAGCGCGTTGCCGATTACGCTTCCGCCCGCCAGCAACTGGACACTGTATGGGGCCAGTTGACCGCCTTCGCCGAGTTGCAGAAGCAGACGGCCGGCGCCGAGCGCACGCAGGCAAACGGTATCTCCGTGCTTACCACCGGCCTTGGCATCCTGCTTTCGATCGTAGGCGGCATTGCGCTTGTGCTGACCCTTCAACGGCCGATCGGCCAGATCACCGCTGCCATGCGCCGAATTGCCGACGGTGCGCTGGATACAAACATCTCCGGCGAGCAGCGCTATGACGAAATCGGCGACATGGCTCGTGCGCTTGGCATCTTCAAGGAAAACGCGATCTCGAAGATCCGTATCGAGGAGCAGAGCGAAGAGGAGCGTGTTGCCGCCGACCACGAGCGTCAGCGCAACGATGCCGAAAAACGCGACATGGATCGGCAGATCGAATTCGCGGTCAACGAGCTTGCGGCCGGCC
The DNA here is from genome assembly GCF_001426265.1 of Rhizobium sp. Root1220. Taxonomy (GTDB): domain Bacteria; phylum Pseudomonadota; class Alphaproteobacteria; order Rhizobiales; family Rhizobiaceae; genus Rhizobium. The sequence continues at coordinate 360,998 of NZ_LMDG01000033.1, read as the reverse complement.
TCGAGCGTATGTCGCAGGGCGATATCTCGACCACCATCGAAACGCCGTTCATCGGCCGCCTCGAGCAGCTTCGTCAGGACTTCAACGGTTCGATGATGCGTCTCCAGGCGACCATGAGCCAGATCCGCGACAACGTCGAAATGATCCAGGGCAACGGCAACCAGATGGCTCAGTCGGCCGAGGACCTGTCGAAGCGCACGGAACAGCAGGCCGCCTCGCTGGAGGAAACCGCTGCCGCCGTCGATCAAATCACCGTCACGGTCCGCTCGTCCGCCGAGCGCGCCAAGGACGCCGACCAGATCGTTCGTCAGGCCAAGCGCAGCGCCGACGACTCGGCGACCGTGGTCAGCAACGCGATTGACGCCATGGTTCGCATCGAGGATGCATCGCGCAAGATCGAACAGATCATCGGCGTGATCGACGAGATCGCTTTCCAGACCAACCTTCTGGCTCTGAATGCGGGGATCGAAGCCGCGCGCGCCGGAGACGCCGGCAAGGGCTTTGCGGTTGTCGCCATGGAAGTCCGCGAACTGGCGCAGCGTTCGGCTGCGGCCGCCCAGGAGATCAAGGGGCTCATCAACAAGTCGACGACCGAGGTCAGCTCCGGCTCGCAGTTCGTGCAGGAAACCGGTACGGTTCTGGCGAAGATCAGTGCCCAGATCGTCACCATCAGCCAGCATGTCGAAATGATTGCCCGCGCAAGCCATGACCAGTCAAGCGCATTGCAGGAGGTTAATGCGACCGTCAACCAGATGGATCAGATGACCCAGCAGAACGCCGCGATGGTGGAAGAAACCACCGCTGCCAGCCGCGAACTCGCCGGCGAGGCGGACGCGCTGCTGCGGCTGGTCAAGCAGTTCAAGATCGACGGTGATGTGCAGGCTGGATTCTACCGCGCTGCCTGATCCGGATCGCAATCGACGCTTTGGAAAGGCCCCATCTCCGGGGCCTTTCTATTTGGAGGACGCATGCGAGGAATACGGTCTGGAATTGCGTATTCATCAGGCTCACTGGAAGAATTGGCGCAGTGAAAACTGACAATCGTCAACTTGTTGAGAATTTTCTTTAAAGCTTTTGCATTAGCGTGAGGCCTTGCATTTCAGGGGACCTCCATGCTTCGTCTTTTCTCGGCATCCATTGTTCGACAGATCGTCGTGATCACACTTGCACTGTTGATATTCAGCACTGCGGCAATCGTCAGCGTGACCTACTACAATCTGAGCGACTACGTGATGAGGAGCGCAGTCTCCGATGCGAAGGATGCGAGCCGCACGATGGCCGTCCTCTACGCCGCCGGCGATCAGGCCGCCAACGTCGAAATCCGGGACAACGAACTTGCCAGTGTTTCTGAGGACAAGCTCCCGTCGCTTGGGGACCACGCGCTGGTCGATCGCACCGCCCAATCCATCGCTGGCGTGGCCACCGTGTTTGAGCGGCAGGGCAGTGACTATGTTCGCGTTTCCACCAACGTGAAGAAGGAAAATGGCGACCGTGCAGTCGGTACCAAGCTGGCCGCGGATCATCCGGCCCAGGCAACGCTCGCCAAGGGTCAAGCCTACTACGGACCTGCCGACCTGTTCGGCCGCAAGTTCATGACCGGCTACTTCCCGGTCAAGAGCGCGTCGGGCACAACGGTCGGCATCCTCTTCATCGGCATCCCGATGGAGGTGTATTACAGCAGCCTGCAGCAGTTGCTGATGCTGGTAGTCGGTGCCGGCGTGGCTGTCCTGATGCTCGTCGGCGTGCTCGCCTACTTCGCGATCCGCGCGTCGGTAAGGCCGCTGGAGGCGCTGACCGCGACCATTCACACCATCTCCGCCGGCAATTTGGGCGGCACCATCCCTTGTGTCGACAAGCAGAACGAATTCGGTGCGATCGGCCGTGCCCTTGCGCTGTTCCGCGACAATGCCCGCGCCCGCGTGGCGCTCGAAACACAAGCGGCCGAACAACGCGAACTGAGCGACGCCGAGCGCGCCCGCAACGACGCCGACAAACAGGCGCTGGATGGCCAGATTGATTTCGCTGTGAACCAGCTTGCGGCCGGACTTGGACGCCTGTCGCAGGGCGACGTCTCGCAGACCATCGAGACGCCGTTTGTGGGTCGCCTCGAGCAGCTCCGCAACGACTTCAACGCCTCGCTCCTGCGTCTGCAGGACACGCTGTCGCGCATCCGCGACAACGCCGCCGCAATCCATCAGAATTCCGGCGCAATGCTCTCGTCCGCTGACGAGCTGTCGAAGCGCACCGAAGCGCAGGCTGCAAGCCTTGAGGAGACCGCCGCCGCAGTCGAAGAGATAACGGTCACCGTCCGATCTTCGGCGGATCGTGCCCGCGAGGCAAACGCCACCGTTTCGTTGACCAAGAAAACAGCCGATAGTTCCGGCGTCGTGGTCGGCGACACCGTGGCCGCCATGGGGCGCATCGAACAGGCTTCGAAGCAGATCGAGCAGATCATCGAGGTGATCGACGACATCGCCTTCCAGACCAACCTGCTGGCATTGAATGCCGGGATCGAAGCAGCGCGCGCAGGTGAGGCCGGCAAGGGGTTTGCAGTGGTCGCGCAGGAAGTCCGCGAGCTCGCGCAGCGCTCCGCCGATGCCGCGCGCGAGATCAAGGGCCTTATCGAAAAATCCACCCGTGAAGTGTCGGTCGGCTCCGGCCTCGTGCAAAGAACCGGCGCGGTGCTTGCGTCTATCAGTCAAGAAATCATCACGATCAGCAAGCACGTCGACACGATCGCAACGGCAAGCCAGGATCAGTCGGCGGCGCTGCAGGAAGTCAATGGATCCGTCAATGCGATGGACCAAATGACCCAGAAAAATGCGGCGATGGTCGAGGAGACTACAGAGGCAAGCCGCCAGCTGGCGAGCGAGGCCGAGGCGCTGATGAACCTCATCCAGCAGTTCACGATCGACGCACGCGGCACGTCAGACTACGGTCGGGCCAGAAGGGCGGCTTGATTGCCGCACGTGCAGCGCGCCTGTGGGGCGCGGGCTTTTCGGTCAAGCCGAAGCGATTTCAGGAAGGTGGCAAGCCACGCCCGGTGGGCGTATCCGAAGCCTTCGTAGAACTCGTCTTCAGCGGCAGCCGAATACATGTCTCTGCCTTGGCGGTGCTGATTGATAATCTGCGCGACTATGATCTGGTCAAGCATGGTGATGTCCTTTGAAATGGGCATCACCTGAAATATCCATCAAAATATACTTTATAAACGGGAATTATCCCACTATGTTTTTCATCAATGAAAGACACGCCATGGGATTCCTTTCAATTGTTCCTGCATGTCGCGCGGCTCGGCGGCCTCACCGGCGCCAGCGCGTCGAGCGGACTGAGCCCGGCCACGATAGGGCGCCGCATGCTCGATCTCGAGCAGGAACTGGGACGCGGACTCTTCTCACGGAGCCAGACCGGGTATCGGCTGACGCCTGACGGCCAGGCACTTCTCGACCACCTGCAGGAAATGGAGGCCGCGGCACGCAAGGTCGAGTCATGGCGCAAGGCTGGCAGCGTCGGAGCCACCGTAAGGATCGCGGCAGGCACATGGATCGCATGGTTGCTGACGGAGAATTTTTCCGCCGTACGCAAGCCCGGCGATTCCTTCGCCATATCACTGACGATCGGCGAGACACGCGCCAACTTGAGCTACCGCGAAAGCGACATCGGGATTCGCGCCTTTGAACCCGAGGAGAGCAATCTCGCCGCGCGGCTGTTGGGTGAAGTAGCCTATGCCGTCTACGCCAGGCGTAATGCCAGCGATCTCGATGAGCGCTGGGTGGCGGTTGGCGAAGAGGATGCCATCTCGAATTACCTCCGGTGGCCGCATCGCAATGCGGCGGGCAGGATCGCCGCCACCGTCAATCGTCCGCGTTCGCTTGCGGAACTTGTGCGCGCCGGCGCTGGCAGGGCTGTGTTGCCCTGCTTCGTGGGGGATCTGGATCCGGAGCTCCAGCGTATAGGCGCAGAATTGCCGGAGTTGCGTCATCGGCAATGGATCGTGATGAACAACGAGGATCGGCATCGGCCGGAAATCCGGACCGTTGCCGATCGCATGACGAAGCTTCTGAAGAGCTATGGAGATCTCTTCGCGGGCAAACGCCCCAGCCGCAGTTGAGGGCAAGATGACGCCCGAAGAGGCGCCACCGAGATCAGTTGCGGCTCGCCACGATGACAGGGATCAAGAGATCGCCCCAGTTCCCGTCGCCGCCATGATGGCGCGCCGAGCGCACGATCTCGACCGAAACGCCGGCATCGACGGCCTTCATCACAGACTGGTTCAGACGGTGCAGATCGTTGGCAAGCATGCGGATCATCGTTTGCTGATCCGGCGTCATGCTGGTGGACTGTTCTTCAGCGCGTTCCTTGACGCGTGCAAGCGTAGGCATGGCATTCTCCTCCTTGGTTCGGTCACTCTGCTGCTGGTTTGAACTGCGCGTGCTCGGTCGATTCCCTCATCGCGGTCGTCGATGAGCGTCCGCTGGTTATGGCCATCGAAACGGCATCGAAATAGCCTGTGCCGACCTCGCGCTGATGCTTCGTGGCGGTATACCCGTTGACCTCCGCCGCGAATTCGGCCTGCTGCAGTTCGGAATAGGCGGCCATCTGCCGATCCCTGTAGCCGCGGGCCAGCTCGTACATGCCGAAGTTCAGCTGGTGGAAACCCGCGAGCGTGATGAACTGGAACTTGTAGCCCATGGCGCCGAGTTCCCGCTGGAACCTGGCAATCGTCGCCTCGTCCAGGTTTTTCCGCCAGTTGAACGATGGCGAGCAATTGTAGGCGAGCAGCTTGCCCGGATGAACCTTGTGAACGCCTTCGGCAAATCTGCGTGCCTGCTCGAGATCGGGTTTCGACGTTTCGCACCAGATCAGGTCGCAATGAGGCGCATAGGCCACTGCGCGCGCGATGCACGGCTCGAGCCCGCTGCGCACCTGATAGAAACCCTCCACGGTGCGGCCCGCGACGTAGTCGACGAAAGGCTGGTCGCGCTCGTCGATATCCGATGTGAGGAGCTTGGCCGCTTCTGCATCGGTCCGCGCGATGACGAGTGTCGCAACGCCCATGACATCAGCCGCAAGACGGGCCGCGTCCAGGTTGCGAATATGGGCTGCGGTCGGGATCAAAACCTTGCCGCCGAGATGGCCGCACTTCTTCTCCGACGCCAGTTGGTCCTCGAAGTGGACGCCGGCCGCGCCGGCCTCGATGTAACCCTTCATGATCTCGAAGGCGTTGAGCGGCCCGCCGAAGCCCGCCTCCGCATCGGCGACGATCGGCGCGAACCATGTCTCGACCGATAGGCCGTTGTCCTCCGACGTCTCGATCTGATCCGCCCGGTGCAGGGTGCGGTTGATGCGTTTGGCAAGTTCCGGCCCGGCGTTGGCGGGATAAAGCGACTGGTCCGGATACATGGCCGAGGCCGTATTGGAGTCGGCCGCGACCTGCCAGCCCGACAGATAGATTGCCTTCAGTCCTGCACGAACCATCTGCATCGCCTGATTGCCTGAAAGGGCACCGAGCGCGTTGACGAAATCGTCCTCATGCAGGAGCTGCCAGAGCCGTTTCGCCCCCATTTCCGCGATCGAATGGCGAAGCTCGACCGACCCGCGCAACCGCCTGACATCATCGACCGAATAGGGACGTTCGATTCCGTTGAAGCGTCCTGCGGGAATGTCCCGGTGCAGTTTGTAAAAATCTGTCATTCTGTCCTCCTCACAAATTCAGGTGCCAGTTCTGGCTGGTTGACAGGATTTACAAAATGCAGGGGTATGGCCAGCAGGATCTATGCTTTGGCGTGAGCAAACGAGTTACGATGCAATGATATTGACATCGTCGTCTGGTCGGTTGTTAATATTTGTAAATGTCGTGTCTGATGCATTTAGTAAAAGGATTGTCACATGAGGGAGCGAAAGATTTTCGCCGGCCCGAAAGTTCGACGTATTCGCAACGGTCTGGGTGTGACCCAGACCGCCATGGCGGACGCGCTGGCGATATCGCCCTCCTATCTCAACCTGATAGAGCGCAATCAGCGCCCGCTCACCGTACAACTGCTTTTGAAGCTATCTGCCGTCTACAAGGTCGATCTGGAAGAGTTGCGGGACGAGGGCGGCGGCAGCCTCGGTCAGCTGAAGGAGATTTTCGCCGATCCCCTGCTTGCTGGCGAGCTTCCGGGCGACCATGAACTCGTCGAGGTGGCCGAGGCGGCTCCAAATGCCGCGAGCGGCATGGTCAAGCTCTACCGCGCCTACCGCGAGCAAGCCATCCGACTGTCGGACCTGACGTCGCTGACGGCGGGTGCGGGGGAGGTGCCGCTCGCCGGTGCGCGGCTCCCATCCGATGAAGTGCGCGATGTTCTGGAGCGTCGATCCGCCTATTTCCCGAAATTGGAGGAAGCCGCGGAAGCCTTTTCGTCGCGTTTCGCCGAGGCGCGGGATCTTCCGGGCGCATTCAAGGACTGGCTGCGCACAGAGCGCGGCATCGGCGTTCGCGTCCTACCGGTACACGTCATGCCTGACCTGCGCCGCCGCTTCGACCGGCACTCGATGCGGCTCTTCATTTCCGAGCGCCTATCCCAAGCTGATCAGGCCCTTGAAATCGCCTTCGAGGTAGCGGCGCTCGCCCTGCATGATGCGATCGTGGCCGAGCTCGACAGCTTGGCACTGTCGACGCCGGAGGCGACAAGGATCGCTCGCTTCGAGGTTTCCCGCCTCGGGGCGCTGGCGCTCGTCATGCCCTATGGCGTATTCCTCGCTGCGGCTCAGAGCACGCGCTACGACATCGATATCCTCCGTTCGCGGTTCGGCGTGTCTTACGCGCAGGTGGCCAGTCGGCTGGCAATGCTGCAGCGACCCGGGGCGACCGGCATTCCGTTTTTCACGATCGAGATTGACGCCGCGGGCTATCGGCTGCGACGCGCCGGCGGGCAGGGCTTTCCAAGTTCGCGCTTTGGCGGCGCCTGTCCCAAGCTGAACGTCCATGCGGCCTTCCTTCAGCCCGGTCAGATCCTGGCGGAGACGGTGGAGATGCCGGACGGCGGGCGGTTCCTTACGGTCTCGCGCACACTTGATGGTCCAAACGCGCCGTTCGGCGAACGCGTGCGACGTACGGCCATGTTGATTGGTTGCGACGCGGCGCTCGCCGAAAACACCGCCTATGGCCAGGCGGCCGCGGCACAGCCAGCAATATCGGTCGGCCCGGCCTGTCGCCTGTGTGAGCGGCGCGCCTGCCTGTCGCGAGCCGAGCCGCCGGTAACACGTCCGCTGGGGCTCGACGAAATGGTTGCAGGTCTCAGCAGCTTTGACTTCCAATGATAAGTGAAATCATTGAGAGTGCAGGATTTTACGCTTGTCGCCTCCTGAAATCCTTTCTAGTCTGCTGGCAAAACCAGAGGGACAAGCATCCGGCGCGATGCTTGAACATAAAAGCAGGAGATAGAATGAGGTCGAAATTAGGAAGACTTGCAGCCACGGCCGTCGTTGCTGTGTTTGCTGCGGCGCCATCCTTTGCCGCAGATCGCGTGGTCAACATATACAACTGGTCGGACTACATCGATGCTTCCATCCTGGAAGACTTCACCAAGGAAACCGGCATCAAGGTCGTCTACGACACATTCGATTCCAACGAGACAGTAGAAACGAAACTTCTTGCCGGCGGCACCGGCTACGACGTCGTCGTCCCGACAGCCGACTTCCTGCAGCGCCAGATCCAGGCAGGCGTATTCCAGAAGCTCGACAAGTCCAAACTGCCGAACCTTTCCAACATGTGGGATGTGATCCAGCAGCGCACAGCCAGCTATGATCCGGGCAACGAGTATGCTGTTGACTACATGTGGGGAACCGACGGCATCGGCTACAACGTCAAGAAGGTCGCCGAGATCCTCGGGCCGGACGTCAAGCCGGGCCTCGAAGTCATCTTCGATCCGAAGGTCGCGGAAAAATTCAAGGATTGCGGTATTTACGTGCTCGACACGCCGAAGGACGTGATCTCTACGGCGCTGCATTACCTCGGTCTCGACCCGAATTCGACCAAGGCGGAAGACTTCAAGAAGGCCGAGGAGCTGCTGGCCTCGGTTCGTCCATATATCCGCAAGTTCCACTCCTCGGAGTATATCAACGCGCTCGCCAACGGTGACATCTGCATCGCGTTCGGCTATTCGGGGGACGTACTCCAGGCCCGCGATCGCGCCGAGGAAGCGAAGAACGGCGTCGAGGTGAACTACTCGATCCCCTCGCAGGGCGCGCAGATGTGGTTCGACCTGATGGCGGTTCCGGCCGATGCGCCGCATGTCGCCGAGGCTCACGAGTTCATCAACTACATGATGAAGCCGGAAATCATCGCCAAGGCGAGCAACTACGTGTTCTATGCCAACGGCAACAAGGCCTCGCAGCAGTTCGTGGACAAGGAAATCCTCGAGGACCCGGCCATCTATCCGACCGAAGAGGTGATGAAGAAGCTTTTCACCATTTCGCCTTGGGATCCGAAAACGCAGCGCACCGCGACGCGTCTCTGGACGAAGGTCGTGACCGGCCAGTAGTCAATCTCAGGCCCGGACGGCAACGCCCGGGCCTTTTCGTGCGTGCCGATCGCGGGGAACGTTCGGTTCTGAAAATGACTCTTCGGGGAACAATATGAAGTCACTGGGCAATATCCGCCGCTCCTTTGCGCCGTGGACGGATCCGGCGTCGAAGCCGTTTATCTCGTTCAACAACGTCACCAAGCGCTTCGGCGACTTTACCGCCGTCGATGACCTGTCCCTGAATATCTACCACCGCGAGTTCTTCGCACTTCTCGGCGCATCCGGCTGCGGCAAGTCCACCTTGCTGCGCATGCTGGCGGGCTTCGAGCAGCCGACGTCAGGTGAGATCGTCCTCGACGGTGTCGACCTCGCGGGAACCCCGCCCTACAAGCGGCCGGTCAACATGATGTTCCAGTCCTATGCGCTCTTTCCCCACATGACGGTCGAGAAGAATATTGCCTTCGGCCTGCGTCAGGACCGCATGTCGAAGGACGAAATCGCGGAGCGCGTCGCTCAGATGCTCAAGATGGTGAAGCTCGAGAAATTTGCTTCTCGCAAGCCGAACCAGCTCTCCGGCGGTCAGCGGCAGCGTGTGGCACTTGCCCGTTCGCTTGCCAAGCGACCGAAGGTGCTGCTGCTTGACGAACCGCTCGGCGCGCTCGACAAGAAGCTGCGCGAGGAAACACAGTTCGAGCTCATGGACCTGCAGCAGAACCTGGGTCTCACTTTTGTCGTCGTCACCCACGATCAGGAAGAGGCGATGACGATGGCTGACCGGATTGCTGTGATGAGCCACGGCAAGGTTGTTCAGGTTGCAACGCCTGCGGAAATCTACGAAGCGCCCAATTGCCGTTTCGTGGCGGATTTTATTGGCGACGTGAACATCTTCGATGGCAAGGTGGTTGGTGCAAACGACAGCACGGCTGAAATCGCGGTCGATGGCAATTTCTCCATCAGGGTCGTGACACCCGAATTGCCTGTCATGGGCGCGTCGGTCGGCTTTGCCATCCGCCCCGAAAAGCTCAAGGTGACGCGCAAACCACCAGCCAACCCCACCGTGAACGCAGCATCGGGTGAATTGTGGGACATCGGCTATCTCGGCGACATGACGGTTTTCCATGTCAAGCTGAAGAGTGGCAAGGTGGTCAAAGCCTCGTTGATGAACGCGCAGCGCGCGGTCGACGATCCCTTCACCTATGACCAGGAAGTCTGGATCACCTTCGCCGAGGACGCCGGCGTTTTGCTCAAGGATTGAAGCATGGGCAAGCTCGGTTCGGCCGTCTACAGTCGTCTTGTCATCATTGTGCCCTACGTGTGGCTGCTGCTTTTCTTCCTGGCACCTTTTTTTATCGTCTTTCGCATTTCGCTTTCGACAACCGCTGTCGCGATACCGCCCTATGAGCCGGTCTTTTCGCTGACGGGTGGCTGGAGCGATTTTTGGGAGAAGGTATCGACGTTCTCGTTCGAAAACTACGCCTACCTCATCGATGACCCGCTTTACCTGAACGCCTATATATCGAGCGTGGTGATTGCCGGGGTGTCGACTTTCTTCACGTTGCTGATCGCTTATCCAATTGCCTACGGGATGGCTAATGCTCCGCGCACCATTCGACCGACGCTGTTGATGCTGGTGATCCTGCCGTTCTGGACAAGCTTCCTTATCCGCGTCTACGCCTGGATCGCCATCCTGAAGCCCGAAGGGCTGCTGAACCAGGTTCTGCTGTACATGAATGTTATCGATAGCCCACTGATCATCCTGAATACGAACGTCGCGGTCTACATCGGCATTGTCTATTCCTATTTGCCCTTCATGATCCTGCCACTCTATTCATCGCTCGAGAAGATGGACGGGACGCTGATAGAGGCGGCGCAGGATCTCGGTTGCACGCCAATCACCGCCTTCTGGCGAGTGACGTTCCCGTTGTCGCTGCCGGGTGTCGTGGCCGGCTGCATGCTGGTCTTCATCCCGGCCGTCGGCGAGTTCGTCATTCCCGATCTTCTCGGCGGATCGCAGACGCTGATGATCGGCAAGACATTGTGGAACGAGTTCAATGCCAACCGTGACTGGCCGGTCTCCTCGGCAGTGGCGACGATCCTGCTTCTGATTCTGGTGATCCCCATCGTCTTCTTCCAGAACGCGCAAGCCAAAGCCGACGAGCAGGGGAAGTAGATCATGTTGAGATGGACCCGCTTCAATGTAGCTTCCGTAGCTCTCGGCTTCGCTTTCCTTTACCTGCCGATCGTACTTCTCGTCGTGTTCTCCTTCAACGAGTCGAAACTCGTGACCGTCTGGGGCGGTTTTTCGACTAAGTGGTACGCCTCGCTGTTCCACAATCAGGCGCTGCTCGACGCCGCCTGGGTGACGATCCGTGTCGGCTTGCTGTCGGCGACGGCAGCAACGATCCTCGGAACGTTCGCCGCCATCAGCCTTGTGCGCTACACCCGCTTTCGCGGCCGCATGCTGTTTTCGGGGATGGTATATGCACCGCTCGTCATGCCCGAGGTCATTACCGGCCTGTCGCTTTTGCTGCTGTTCGTCGCGATTGGCTTTGACCGCGGGTTCTGGACGATAACACTGGCCCATACCACGCTAACGATGTGTTTCGTGGCGGTCGTCGTGCAGTCGCGTCTGGTAAGCTTTGACCGGTCGATCGAGGAGGCAGCACAGGATCTCGGCGCTCCGCCGGTTCGAACCTTCTTCGAGGTCACGCTGCCGATCATTGCGCCTGCTGTCTTTTCCGGCTGGATTCTGGCTTTCACGCTGTCGTTGGACGACCTCGTGATCGCCAGCTTCACGTCAGGCCCTGGGGCGACGACGCTGCCGATGAAGATCTATAGTCAGGTGCGTCTTGGTGTGACACCGGAAATCAACGCTGTCTGCACCATCCTGATCGGGATCGTAGCGATCGGTGTCATCTGCGCCTCAACGATGACCAAGCGTCGCGAACTGCAGCGCGAGCGTGATGAGCGGGCGGCGGCCAACGCGCCGTAGTTACCTTGTTGCGCCCTGTTGCGTGACGGGCGCGGGGGAAATCACCGGATCCGGCCACGAGCCGCCGACGAAGAATGGCAGCGGCGGAAGACTGTTCGCCTGCGTCGGATCCGTTGCCTCGATCGATCCCGAGAGCGCCAATCCGGCGGATCGGTATGGAATGACGCCGGAGAGCACTAGCGTTTCCCGAGCCCCCTCGATGCGTGCACCGTGCACTTCCGCGGCGCCATCTGCAATATCTGCGGTGAAGTCGAAACGGTCGAAAGCAAAGCCGCTGTGCGACACGGCACTCAGAGGAAAGAAATCGGTCCTTGCCGCCTCTCGTCGAACGGCTTCCGCATCGAAACCCGGAAGAGTACCCGAGGCGGCATGAAAACTGATCCTGCCTGTGACGTCGCTGAGGCTCGCCTTCCACAGGGGTAGAACCGTACGCATCGACAGATCGAGCGATCCGGTGGAAAGCGGTAGCGGTCCCTTGAGTTGCAAGCGCTCGATCAGACCGCCGAAGTCGGCGCCTCGGATCGATAGCTGCAGCCTGCCGCCGCCATCGAAATCGCCCCGCATCGCTTCGAGGTGAGCTGTCAACGTGCCGCCTTCAAACTCGCTGTCGCCGATGTCGAACTTGGCCTCGTTACTCGACACTATGATGCTGGCGCCGACGTCCGACAGTGTGAAAGGATCGACCTGCGCCTGCTTGGCAGAAAGTCTGAGATCGAGGTCGAGTTTCTGAAGCGCGCCGCCAGTCGGCGTTGCGCTGGCTTCGCCGGCCGCAAGGCGCAGTACGAACGCATCGAAGAGGGACCTGAAATTGATCTGGTCGAAAGCAAGCGTTCCACCGAGCTTGGCACGTTTGCCCGGCGGGAAGGACACATCCATCACACCGGTCGCATTCGCCCCGTTCATGCCCAGGCTGACGGTGTTGAAGCGAAACCCGTTTGCAGCCGAGGCGACGTCGGTTTCGATCGAGAAAGCCTTCAGATTTGCGATACCCGGCAAGGATCGATCGGCCCATGTCAGCAATGCGGGCAAGTCAGGAATGTTGAGCGCCAGATTGCCGGAAAGATCGAAGAGCCGCGAGATATTCGCAACTCCCACAAACCGTGCCGTCAAAAGCTTCGATGTCAGCGATGCGGTGAATTCCGCGCTCTTGCCGCCGAAGATCAACAGGGGACTGCGAGATGAGAAATCGAGCTTCAGATCCTGGCCGCTGGTGCGTGCAATCAGCACTGCCGTGATCGGGCTCGAGAGCCGTCTCCAGCTGACATCGGCCATGACACCTTCAAAGCGATAGGTTTTTCCGCTGCCGACGTCCGCGACGTCCAGCGTACCGTCTTCGACCGTGATCGCGCCGATCTTGGCATCCAGATTCTTTTCGAGAACCTGCTTTCCGCCTTCCTCGCGAACCTCCGTGATGGCCTTGGCCAGCAGTCCTTCATTGGTCCAGTCGATCATGCCGCTTGTTTCACGCGTCAGCTGGAGGTTGGGACGGAGGAGATGAAACTCGTGGAAACTCGTGCGGCCCCTGATGGCGTCGATCAGATTGAATTCGGCTGACAGCCCTTCGATCGTGCCAAGCAGCCTTTTGTCGCCGCTCTTCTGGCGAATGGACACCTGGCTGAGCGTAATGCGAGGTGTCGGCCAGAATTCAACCACGGGTCGACCTGCTATTTCGGCCTGGTAACCGGTCCATTTGGACAGCACATCCTCGATGCCGGAACGAACGAGGCTGGTGGAGATCAGGTAGGGGGCCGCGACGCGGAGTGCCACGAAGATGGAGAGTGCAACGAGCAGCACGATTGTCGCAAGTCTGGCAAAGCCGGGCAGCCAGCGGGAAACGGGTCTGATTTTTTTCCGCCACCGCGGTTGTCGAGACGTACCCATGACTTCCGCCACTTTTTTGGCCGCTAGCCGGTTAATGCACTGAAATTCCGGATATATCAAATACCGATCGCTGGCAAATCGATACCGTCCCGGCTGATCCTCCGCATCTTTCTCAGCTGACAAGGCATGATATATAGGCAGGCAAACGGGAGAAAATTTTGAATGCGCGACGATAAACCACTCTGGGTGCCTTCGCGAGCGTCGATCGAGGCAAGTCCGATGTATGCCTTCATGCAGAGGTGCAACCGTGACTTTGGCCTGTCCATGGCGAATTTCCACGATCTGCATGCCTGGTCCGTTGCCAACAGGGAGCAGTTCTGGACACAGGTCTGGGATTTTTGCGCCGTGAGGGGCGAACGCGGCGGCCGTGCGCTGCTGGACGGCGACGTCATGCTCGATGCGCGCTTTTTCCCGGACGCGCGGTTGAACTTCGCCGAGAATTTGCTTTCCGGGAAAGGCGCCGGCGACGCCATAATCTTCCGCGGCGAGGACAAGGTTGTCGACCGGTGGAGCTGGGATCGGCTGCGCAATCTGGTTTCGCGGCTCCAGCAGGCGTTCAAGGCGCAGGGCATCGGTCCCGGCGACCGCATAGCGGCGATGATGCCAAACATGCCGGAAACGGTTGCGCTCATGCTTGCTGCGGCATCGATCGGTGCGGTCTGGTCATCCTGCTCTCCCGATTTCGGCGAGCAGGGCGTACTCGACCGTTTTGGCCAGATCGAGCCCAAACTCTTCATCGCCTGTGACGCTTACTGGTATGGCGGCAAGCTGCAGGACGTGACCGCGAAGGCGGCAACGGTTTCCAAGTCGCTCGGCGTACCCTGCGTGCTGGTCCACTATGCAGGCGAGGCGAAGGTGGGAGAAATGGCTGGCGCCAGGATGCTCGATGATTTCGTCGCGCCTTTTGCTGCTGCACCTTTGGAGTTTGCGCAGCTGCCGTTCTCTCACCCGCTTTACATTCTGTTCTCGTCCGGAACGACAGGCGTTCCGAAATGCATCGTCCACGGCGCCGGCGGCACGTTGTTGCAGCACCTGAAAGAGCACCGCCTGCATTGCGGCCTGCAGGCTGGCGAAAGGCTCTTCTATTTCACCACTTGCGGCTGGATGATGTGGAACTGGCTGGTGAGCGGCCTTGCCGTCGGCGCTACGCTCTGCCTCTTCGATGGCTCCCCGTTTGCACCCGATGGCAATGTGCTCTTCGACTTTGCGCGGGATGAGAAGTTTGCCGTTTTCGGGACGTCCGCGAAATACATCGACGCGGTCCGCAAGAGCGGCCTGACGCCACGGACCAGTCACGATCTATCAAGCCTTCGATTGATGACCTCAACCGGATCGCCGCTGTCACCGGAGGGCTTTGCCTTCGTATACGACGGTATCAAGGACGACGTGCAACTCGCTTCCATCTCGGGAGGTACCGACATCGTATCCTGCTTCGTTCTGGGCAATCCCTTGCAGCCTGTCTGGCGGGGCGAGATCCAGGGAGCAGGTCTCGGTCTCGCGATGGACGTATGGGACGACGAGGGACGGCCCGTTCGGCAAGAGAAGGGTGAACTCGTCTGCACCAAAGCCTTTCCCTCGATGCCGGTAATGTTCTGGAACGACCCGGACGGCGCAAAGTACAAGGCGGCTTACTTCGAGCGCTTCGAGAACATCTGGTGTCACGGCGATTTTGCCGAATGGACTGAACATGGCGGTATCGTTATTCACGGGCGCTCGGATGCGACCCTGAACCCCGGCGGCGTCCGTATAGGGACCGCGGAAATATATAATCAGGTCGAGCAGATGGACGAGGTGGCCGAGGCGCTCTGTATTGGCCAGGAGTGGGACGATGACGTCCGTGTTGTCCTGTTCCTGCGGCTGGCACCGGGCGTCAGCCTGACCGACGAGCTGGTCAAAGCGGTCAAGGCGCGTATCAGAACCGGCGCCTCGCCGCGCCACGTGCCCGCCAAGGTCATCGCGGTCAACGACATTCCACGCACCAAGTCCGGGAAGATCGTCGAACTTGCGGTTCGCGAAATCGTGCACGGCCGACCGGTGAAGAACAAGGAAGCGCTGGCCAACCCCGAGGCGCTGGATCTGTTTGCAGGCCTCGAGGAACTGCGGGCCTGAAACGGATCAGACGGGTCAACGCATCTGCCGAGACACGCGACTAGGCAGGAACGAACGTCAACCGGATCACGTCCTCGCCAACGTGATCGGTGGAAACCAGGCGCAGTGGTGGCCGCGGGCCGGCGAAGAATGGCTTGCCGCGACCAAGCACGACCGGGTGGAAGTAGAGTCGATACTCGTCGATAAGGCCAAGGTCGGTTAGGCTTCCTGCCAGTTCTGGTCCGGAAATCGCGATCTCCCCAACGAGCCGGGCCTTCAGGCCACCTATCACTGCCTCGATGTCATCATCGACAAGTGTGGCGTTGGGGCCGACTGACTTCGACGAGCGTGATACCACCCACTTCGGTTGGCGCCGCCACGCCGCCGCGAACTCGCGATGCTCCGCACTCCACTCAGGACGGTCTTCGTCCCAATAACGCATGATCTCGTACATGCCGCGACCGTACACACTTCCCGTCAGGTCGCGCACCTGATCTATCCAGTGACGAAAGAGCGTAGGCCCAGGCGCAAATTCCAGGTGGTCGACGTAGCCGTCCAGAGACTGGTTCATTCCAAAGACGAGCTTCGCCATGCCGCAAAATCTCCACCGCAGGGGTCCGAATATAGCTTGAGGCGACAGCGCGCAAAAGCTGCAAGTCGCTAAAACCTTAAGCAAACTGCGATCTTTCACCTCGGAGAGATTAGCGGCTTCGGCAACTTTTCGTTAAGAAACCTTCGTCAAAGGTGAACGTGACTTGGGGCTGCATATGAACGAGGCAGCTTGGGGCGCGCCCTGCTCCATGGAACATGATGTTAGACCGACTACGCCCTTGTTGAACAGCACCCCAATTTTCAGGCAGCCTCTTGGCTGCCTTTTTTTAACCGGCCAGGACCCGCTGCGACGGAAAGGTGATCTCGACAAGGGTGCCTTCGTTCGGTGCCGAACTGATGGCGAAGATGGCACGGTTGGCGTCGACCATCGCCTTCGTCAGTGGCAGGCCCAGGCCGGTGCCGTCACCACGGTGGCGCGACTGGGTCGCGACCTGGCGGAACGGCTTCATTGCCTGATCGAGCTCGCTTCGCGTCATGCCGATGCCGGTGTCGCGCACCCGAACGACGACGCAGCCATTCGCCTCGTAGGAGGTCGACACAACGATCTGGCCGCCCGACGGCGTGAACCGGATGGCGTTCGAAAGGATATTCAAGGCGATCTGCTTGATCGAACGCAGGTCGGCGACGACCTCCGGCACTGCCTGCGAAAGCGCGGTGCGGATGATGACGCGCTGGCTGTTTGCCTGCGGCTGGAGCAGCGCCACCGCTTCCGAAATCGCTTCGTTCAAGCCGATGGCGTCGAAATCGAGCTCCATCTCGCCGGCTTCGATCTTCGATATGTCGAGCAGATCGTTGACGATATCGAGGACATGGCGTCCGGAGCGGCCGATGTCGTTGGCGTACTCGACGTATCGGGGGTGGCCGATCGGGCCGAAGCGCTCGGTCGCCATCATGTCGGAGAAGCCGATGATTGCGTTGAGCGGCGTGCGGATCTCGTGGCTGACGCGAGCCAGGAAGTCGGTCTTGTGTTCATTGGCGGTCTCGGCGGCGCTCTTGGCACTGCGCAGTTCATCCTCGGTGCGCTTCCACTGCGTGATGTCGCGGATGACCGCGCAGTAGCCGCTCGAGGAGGTGAGCAGGCCCATCGTCATGAACAGTGGCACGAAGCCCCCCGCAGCTTCGCGGCCGATAACCTCGCGGCCGTCGTTCAGCACACTTGCGACACCGTGGCCGGAAAGGCCGTTGAGATAGTCGAGCACCGCCTTCTGGCTCTCATGCGCGAACAGCATGACGAAGGGCTTCCCGCGTGTATCTTCCTCATCATAGTTGAAGAGCGCACTTGCCGAGCGGTTCATCGAGCGGATGTCGCCCTCCGCGCCGATGACGACGACGCCGTCGGTTGCGGTTTCCAGGATGGACCGCAACTCCTCCACCTCGATCTGCAGTTTGGCAACCTTCTCGATCATTCGGTCGGTGGATCGAGGCTCCGCGGGTGCTGCGGCAGGTGCCGGAACGACCACGGCACTGCCGGCAGGCATCAACGCGAGCATCAACGCAGTCGAGTCCCCCCAGCGTATGGATTGCAGCCGTGCCGTCACCGGGACCAGTTTGTCGTCGACAGTCACAAGCATCATTGAACCGGAATGGCCTGCTTTTTCCTGCAAATCGCGCCGCTGCAGCAAGGCATCGATGCCGCCGACCTCGCTCAGGGCCTCCAATGTTTCATAGCCCGTCAAACGCATGAATTCCGGGTTGGCATGGATCAACTGATCGCCGGCGTGGATGAGCACGGCAACGGGAAGCTGGTCGATCATTTCGGCAGAAAGCCCGTCGGTCATCTTCACGCGCGGCGGGATGAAGCTCGCAAGCATCTCCATCTGGCTCACGGTCTCCTCGAGACCTTCGGTAACCTCGTCGTCGCCCGTTTCCAGTTCTCTCGCCGCAACCGGTTCGCCTGTAGGCGTCGCCTCTACCTGCGTTTCCTCGTGTTCCGCCGAACCGTCCGCCAAGCGGCCGTGCGCCTCGTCTGCGGCCGGTGGCTCAACGAGCGGAGCTATCTCTTCGCGCACTTGATGCTTGGCCGGTTCGGTCTCGCGCACGCCAAACGCTTCCAGGCGCTTGGCAATCTCGCGGAAATTCGCCTGTTCAGCGGAGGTGAGAGTCGGGCCGGCCCCGTGAAGCTGCACGATCTTGTCGGTCAATCGGCGACTTGGATCATCGACAATCCGCAAGGCCGGCGGTTGGAGCGCTTTGGGACCTTCCAAAGCCGCCTCGGCCACACCGGCGCTCTCGGGGTCCTTCGCCGCGTCTTCCGCTGTCGCGGGCTCATCCGGCCCCGTCTCGGGGGGTATTGAAGCCTCTGCTGCTGGCGTCTCCGGTTCAACTAGTTCGGTGGTATTTACCTCGGCATGATCGACTGGCTGGTCGAGCCCGACGAGATCGTGGCCAATGCCGTCCGGCCCAAACGTCAACCCAAGTGCCAATGGATCTTCGGCTGCATCTGAAAAGCGTACGACGCCGAATCCGCGAAACCCGTCGAACTCCCGACTTCTCGTGTAGGTCGGCAGCGCCGCGAGGTCGACCGGCACGGCAAGGCTGGTTCCCTCGATGGGCCACTGGATCGTCTTGCCGGACCACGTGTCGCGGCGCGCAAGCGCCTCGGCAATCTTGCCTTCCGGATCGAGATTGAACAGCGCCGAAATATCGCTGAATGCGGAACCGACGACATTTGAAGCGTGTGGCCCTACCGCTTCGGCGAATTCGTTGGACACTTCGCTGAACCGTCCCTGTGCGTCTATCTTCCAAACGAAGCGCGTCGCGCGACTGTTGGGATTGAAGACGAAGGCAGGTGCGGCGGATGCGGCACCCATCTCGATATCGGTCGAGGATGCGCCGGTGCCATTTGTTTCGGTCTCCGCAGCGGCTTCTTCGGCGCCGCCTTCATCGATAGGCTGCTCTTCATTCGCGGGGACCTCATTCGTGGTCAGCGTGGCCGCGGAGTCGTCGACTTCTGGCTGCGGCACTTGCGCGTCCCCAGGCAAATCCTCTCCAGTGGCGACCCCGGTATCCACGACGTTCGCGTCAACCGTGGCAGGCAGGTCATCGGCGGGGTCGATGTTTTCCGGCACGGGCTCTGCTGGCATGGCCGCCTCGGCGTCTGCATGCATGGTCGGCTCGGCACTTGCCGCCACTTCCGTCGACCGCTCAGGGTCATGAGGGCCGTCGGCGTGAGCGTTTTCCTCGGGTGCCTCCTCGATCTCCTCGATGCCGGCCACCGCATCGATCATTTCGACGAAAGTCGACGAGGTTGCGACCTGATCATGGTTAACGGTGGCTGTGGATAAATCCGGTTCGGAGGCTACGGGATCCATCGGATCGAGATGCCCGATGACGGTTTCGACGGCGAAAAGAAGGTTGAGCGCCGGTTCTTCGCTGATTCGGCCGACGGCGGCCGGGAGGTAGCCCTTACCGGTCGCGACCGGCCGCTTGATCAGCCGGTCGGCATGATCGCCGGCGAGAGCGGTCATCGTCATCGCGGTCTGCTGGGTAACGCCGAGCGAAGCAAAGCCCGAGGAAGCGGCGATGATTTCGCCGTTTGCGCCGATAACCGCCATATGGGTGTCGGGATCCTCGAGCCCCCTCAGCATCTGCTCGGCGGACGCCTTGATGGAAAGTGGGTTGGTCGCGACGGGCAGGGAGGCAAGCACCGCCCGCTCGCCGGAGGAGAGACGGATCAGTTCGACCGTTGCCTGGGCGGGCACGCGCTGGAAGCCACGCACGATGCGGACCGTGAAATTGCGCCGGTCGCCGACACCGGCAAGCTGGCTGGCCGTGGTTTGGAGCTGCCGAAACGTGATGTCGGACTTGCTTATGCCTTGGTCCAGAAGATCATAGACCACCGATTGCCCGAAAAGTTCGGCGCCGGCGCCGTTCGCCCAGAGCGCACGCGAAAGGTCCGCGGAAAACAGCACCATCGCCTCGCCATGCGAAAAACGCTCCCGTACACGGGGGTGCACCGCGATATCGATGAATGGATACTGGACTGCTGGCATGATCGAACCTTCAGTTTCGGTCACTGTCGAATTAACAAACTATTAATAACGATAGCCCTGAATGGGGTCCAGCGCAGCGCCAGGCTTTCGGCCGGAAAGGTTAACGCGTTGTGCGACGCACAAATATGTTGCAATGCACAATAAGTTTGTCTATATGATATTCATCTAACCTATGAGGCTATCACCGATGCCCAGGCAACAGGAGCGCAGACAAGTGGCTAACATAAAAATGGACGACGTCTTTTCAATGTCCTCATTCGACCCGTCGAAGTTCTCCGAATCGTTCCGCGACTTTGCCGAAAAGGGCGCGCTGCAGTCGCGCGAAGCCTACGCGAAGATGAAGAGCGCCGGTGAAGAAGCTGGCAAGACTCTGGAGACGACCGTCCAGACGGCGCAGGCAGGGGCTGTCGAGATCGGCCACAAGGCTATCGAGGCTCTGCGCACGAATGCCGAGAACTCGCTGACGCACATGGAAGCGCTACTCGCCGTCAAGTCGGTCGCCGAACTCGTCGAACTGCAGACCACTTTCCTGCGCAAGCAGGTCGAGTTGACCATCGAGCAGGCGAAGTCGATGCAGGAGACCTCGAAGCAGGTTGCCGAGAAGCTTGCAAAGCCTTCCAAGGAAGCCGCCGAAAAGGTCATGGCGTCGTTCAAGGCTGCCTGATCCTAGCGAATGAGATCAAAAAGGCTGGACCATTCGTCCGGCCTTTTTGTATATTGAGGGGAGATAGGACTTGAATTAATTTTCAAGTCCTCGTATGTGACCCCCGTCGCGTCAGACGCGATTTGTGCGGTTGTAGCTCAGTTGGTTAGAGCGCAGGTTTGTGGCACCTGAGGTCGGAGGTTCGAGACCCCCCAACCGTACCATTTCTTCCTCCCAGATATTCGGGTGATATCCACGCTCAGGTGGCGTTGCGCCGTCAGTGCGCGGTGTAGGCGCCGTCCACCGGATGATAGCTTCCGGTGACAAAGCTCGCTTGATCGGACAACAGGAAGCATACGACAGACGCAACCTCTTCCGGTTTGCCGCGCCTGCCCATCGGCTGCAGCGCGGTCATCCGGCGGCTGTTTGTCAGCTCCGAATGTTCCGTCAGGAGCGGTGTGTCGATCCAGCCTGGGCCGACGACATTTATGCGCACCCCGAATCTCGCATATTCGATCGCCGCCGTTTTCGTCAGCCCCACGACCGCGTGCTTGGCTGCGGTATAGGCCGATACGGTCGGCAGACCGACGCATCCCAGCACGGACGAAATGTTGACGATGGAGCCGCCGCCGGCTTTCACCATCGCGGCGATTTCGTACTTCATGCAATAGAAGACGCCATTGAGGTTGACGTCCATCACCTTGTGCCAGCCGTCGAGCGGGTAATCCGCGGTCGCTCTTCGAGGACCGTCGACGCCGGCATTGTTGACGGCCAGATGCAGGCCGCCGCACTCGTCCACGGCGAACCGGATCAGTTTTTCCACCGCACTGGCATCGGTGACATCGACCACGAAGTCACTGGCCTTGCCTCCGTCCGCACGGATTTCCGCCGTGATCTTCTTGGCAGAGGTCCCATCGATATCAGCGATGACGACCTTGGCCCCCTGATTCGCGAGTTGTCGTGCAATGGCCTCGCCTATCCCCGAGCCCGCGCCCGTTACGATCGCGACCTTCCCTTCGAAGCCCAGCTTCATCGAGTCATTCCTTCTTACCCCTATCGTGATCCAATCGAGCAGAGGCGAATGGTTCATGCAAGAGGGTTGATAGATCGGAGAAATGGCGCCCACCACGATATCGGCAAGACCCGCCCTGCTTGTTTGGTACCGTTGCCCGATGTCGTACTGGTTGTGACGGTCTGTCCGCGCACCGCGGGGCGCAGGAGAGCAGGCACGGCGCGCAGAGTAACGGCACAGCGCGAATGCAGGTGCAAAGCGACCAACTTTGTAATCTCGAGACTTGGCCGGGGGGGCTTTGGATGTTAAACACGGCAGCAGGGCTTACTGATCTTTAGCGGGTGAAAATGGACAATAACGGAATTACGCGCCGGGGGATCGTCCTGTCCGGTCTTGCTTTGCTGGCGTCCGGGTGTACTACGCCGAGGTGGCCGTTCGAAACCCCATACTACGCCGAGGGGACGCGGCTAAATCCACGATATCGACGACGTGAGGTCGTGTACAACGGCGACGAGCCTCTGGGCACCATCGTCGTCAACACGGCCGAGCGTTCCCTATATCTTGTCGAGCCGGCTGGCATGGCGACGCGCTATGCCGTGGCTGTCGGTGAAGAGGGATTGACCCTGAAGGGCAGGGCGACCATCGGCCGAAAGGCGGAGTGGCCGTCATGGACGCCCACAGCCAGCATGATCGAGCGTAAGCCGCGTTTGGCCGAGTATGCGGGCGGTGTGCCGGGCGGCCCCAACAATCCGCTGGGCGCGGCTGCGCTTTACCTGTATCGGGGAAGTCAGGATACCTATTTTCGCCTGCATGGCACAAATGAGCCATGGTTGATCGGCCAGGCCGTCTCCAACGGCTGCATTCGCCTGACGAACGAGGACATCGTGCATCTCTATAGCCGCGTTCCCATCGGAACGCCCGTATTGGTCGTATAATACTTACATTTTGTGCCGACAGCGGCACTGTCTGTTAGGCATTGCAACATGCCCGGGGCAGGCTGGAAGCCAGTGTGTCCTTTCTGCACTTGGCTTGCGAGTATTTTGCCGCTATTAGTAGATTCGTTGCCTTCGATAACCTATTCCGTGCTTAAAGGAGAGGACTACTTGATGAGCAGAATTCTAATTCTATCCGTTGTTGCCTTGTTTTCCGTCGCGAGCCTGAGTTCGTGCGCCGGCGTTGGCAAAGGCAAAGGTAAAGCTCCGCCGCCAATGGCGGAACCTGCACCTATCACGAAGTAACAGCTGGCACTCAGCTTGGGGAAGGGCCAGTCGCTGGCCCTTCCCCATTACTTGTCCGGGCTAGACCGGCCTTGCAGCTTGCTGTTGGTTTGAATGCGGTTGTAAGTTTGTCCGTTCTGCGCTCATTCGAGCTCGGGAGATTGCTCTTGCGGATGACGCCTACTAAGAGCCGCCTGTCACTATTTGTATTGTTCACGCTCGCGTTAACTTCCTGTCAGACGGATGATAAACCGCCACAACCGCGCTTCGTATCAGATGCCAGCGGCGCGCAGCTCAAGACATCCGAAGCCAATCGCTACTTCATCGAATTTCGCTCCCGTTATGCGCTGACCTACGGTCATACCTATGCTGTTTTTGGTCGTTTGGACAAAGGCGGCGGCATGATCAATCCAGAGGTTGCGGGTCTCGCCCCGGCCTCCGCTGATCCCGGACCGTACGTGATCGGCCACTTTGTGCCCGTGCCGGCTTCGACCGGCGCAACCGACGGTGATTTGGAAGAGGCCTACAGATCAGCCAGCTGGCGCGTGCTGCTGACCGAGGCTGAATACCGCGAGACAGTCGCTTATATACGGAAGCTGCAGGCCAAATCGAAATTCTGGGAAGCGTCGATATACAACTGCAACGCTTTTGTAGCGGACATCGCACGCTCCATGGGATATAAGACTCCCAGTATTTGGCTAAGGCCGCAACAGTTCATCACGAAGCTTCGAGAGATGAATACGGGATAAGCGCGATCAGGTGTGTTATTCTTGGTATATTCGATCGCAGATTGCAGAAAGGTCCCGGTGAGTTGAAGTGAATGTCTCTGTAGGTGCTGCGGGTCAGATTGCGTGGGTGCTGGGCATCATCGCCTGGTACATTATTCGCTACCCCTTCGAGCGCCGGGCCAAGCGCGTTCGCGTCGTCACCGATCGGCGTTCTGGCGTAGAGGTATTCGGGCTTGCGACGGCCCTCTTCGGCCTCGCTGCCGTTCCCGGTTTTTACGTGGCGACCGGCATCCCGAGATGGGCGGACTACGAAGCCCATGTTTGGGCCGTGGTGCTCGGGGCGCTTTGTTTCTTCGCGGCAATGTGGGTCTTTCGCAGGACTCACAAGGAGCTCGGCAGGAACTGGTCCATCTCGCTGCAGATCCGCGACCAGCACGAGCTGGTCAGCGGCGGGCCATACGCTCTCGTGCGTCACCCGATGTATACCTCGTTCCTGCTCATGGGCGTTGGCCAGGCTTTCCTTCTGGCGAACTGGGTCGTGGGGCTTGCCGGACTGCTGGGCTTCGCGGTGCTTTTCTTCCTGCGGGTGGACAAGGAAGAGCGCATGATGCTGGAGGTCTTCGGTCCTCGCTACCGCGAGTATATGGACAGGACCAAGCGTATTATACCGTATCTTTATTAGGGGTGGCATGATGAAGGGCCGAGCGATCAGGCTTTCGCCGTCACGGCGCCTCGTTGGCGACCTGATGAGGTTCTCGATCGGTGTTCCGCGCGTCACCGTGCAGCGGCAGATGAACCTGGACGCGCTATTGAGGACCAGAGCCGCGCTGGAGGAAAGACCATCCTGGACGGTGCTTTTCCTGAAGGGCTACGCACTTCTCTCGGCGGAAACGCCTGAACTGCGGCGTGCTTACGTGAAGTGGCCGAGGCGGCAGCTGTACGAATATCCGGAAAGTGTGGCGTCCATCGCCCATGAGCGCGAGCTCGACGGCGAGCGCGTGGTATTGCTGACGACGATCAGGTGCCCCGAGGAGCAGTCCATTCCTGATTTGGGCGCCTCGATCCATGCGGCAAGATCGAGTCCGGTGCTGGAGGTGAAGCAGTTCCGGCGCGCCTTGAAAATTGCCCGCGCACCGGGGCCCGTCAGGTGGCTGTTGATGTGGCTTGGGCTGAATATCGGGCGACAGCGCGCACGGTTTTTCGGAACCTTTCAGCTCTCGGTCTATTCCGGCCTCGGTGCTGAATCGCTCAATCCCCTCACGCCCCTGACAACCCTCCTGAACTACGGGCCGATCGATGAGAATGGGTTGGTGACGGTGCGCATACACTACGATCACCGGGTAATGGATGGCGCCAATGTCGCGCGGGCGCTGGAGCGCTTCGAAATCATATTGAACAATCAGGTTGCAGCGGAGGTTGGGGACCTTTCCCGCCCCGAATCTGGACACGGCAAGGCGATATCCGGGACTGCGATATGATCCAGCAAAGCGACTTTCAGCCGGCCGTTGTCGTCGTGGGCGCATCGCGCGGGATCGGATTGGCAATTGCGGAGGTTGCGTCGAAGGAACTGGGTGCTGTCGTTCTGGTCGCTCGCTCGGCGGAAGGGCTGGCGGTTGCGGCCGCCAAGGTGCGGGCGGCGGGCGGCCAGCCGTACACGTTCGAGTTGGATCTCCAGACCGCCGACGCAGCGGCCCTCCTGGAAGGCTACCTTTCCGAAAACAGCTTGTTTTGCGACGTCCTGGTCAACAGTGCCGGCTATGGTTTGCGCGGTGCAGCCGTTGCCCTGTCGCATGGCGATCAACTCGGCATGGTTGATCTCAACATCCGCGTCCTGACAGATCTGACGCTTCGCTTCCTCCCGGGCATGGTCGCGCGCCGGCGTGGCGGCGTGCTCAATCTGAGCTCGATAGCCAGCTTCACTCCCGGCCCCTACATGGCCTTGTACTATGCCAGCAAGGGTTTCGTGCGATCGTTTTCCGAGGCGCTTCACTACGAACTGCGCCGCTCCAGCGTCACTGTCACCTGTGTCGCGCCAGGGCCGGTGGCGACGGAGTTCCTGGAAAAGTCCGGGGCCAACCGGGCAGCGCTGTTCAAAATTCTACCGAAGCTTGAGCCGGAATATGTCGCTGAACGTGCATGGCAAGGATTTCGGTCCGGTCGCCGCCTCGTGGTGCCGGGAATCTCGGCGAAGCTGGCAGCACTCGTCGCGGCTGTGTTGCCGTCCGCGGTGATGCTGCGATTGATCGGTCGATTGCAGTTCCGCAGCGGCGATCCATGTCCCTGCGGTTCGGGCCAGACATTCAAGCAATGTTGCGGCAGCCGTCACGCAAAGGTGCCGAGTCCGTCATGAGCAAAATTTACGGTGCAAAGCGGGCCTGGATGGAGTTGGTCGACTCAACCGAAAAATGGCAGCAGTTGGGCGGCAGATGCGCCAGGTGGCAGCGAAAGCGTTAGTATTGAAGGTCGAATTGTGGCGATTCCACCGGTTTTTGAGCACATTCGACCGACCAGAAATTTCGCTTTAAACACAATGATCAAGCCGGTTATTTTCTAGCCGACTCCGGGGAATAGCCTATCTGGTGGGCATTCTGGCGATCACGAATTAATCATACCGCATTGCAAAATGTGATCCGGAGTGCCATTTTCCGGCGCGGGGGCTAATTCAGAGTGATTTCAGAAGGAGACTTAAATGTCCATTTCGCTCAACAATCTGGATGAATCCAAGGCAACGGCAATCGATGTGGCTGCTGCTGTGAAGGTGGCGCGCGAAGCTGTCGGGTATAGCGTCGACGATCTCGCGGTCACCTGTGGTTTGATCGCCGGTGAAATCCAGGAAATTGAGAGCGGTGAGGGTGCCGATCCAGCCAAGCTTAAGCGGATTGCTGCCGCATTGCAGGTACCGCTCTCTTCATTCGTTCCAATGTGATTGCGAATTTCAAGGCCGGGCAGGCATGTGCCCGCCCGGCCCTGCCGGCTTCCTCTCAGGGGCTTTGGGCATTCTCCCGACACTCTTTAAATCCTCTTTAACCATGCTGGAGAAACCGGGTCCATGACCCGTGGGCGAGGGTAGTTTTACCGTCGGCGGTAGTATGGTGCGTTAGCAACTTTGAGGCGAATGTCCGTCCGGAAGAAGCCGGCGCCAGGAGCGCGCGGCGGAATTGCCGTATCGGGAGCACACATGGGCCGCGTTCATCGCCTCGGCACAAATCGGATTGACGCCATCGCACTTGCGCAGCGGAGTGCGCTGGCGATGTTTTCCATTGCGGCGACCGTGTTGCCGATACTCAACATCAACTTCATGGGTGCATCCGACGATGTCGTCCTCAGGGACATCTATCTGCTCGGCGCCGCCGCTTATCTTTTGCCGATGGCGTATCTTTCCGGTCTTGCAACCGTCTTTCTTGGCGGCATGCGGTCGCACCGCCGCTTCATCGACCTTGCCGGGTTGATCATTGCTTCGGTGGCCGTTTGTCGAACAGCCTATGTCCTGGTTTCCACTCGGATGCCGCAAACGGCGATCGCCTCGCAGGTCCCGTCCAACCTTGATCAGTCCACAACAGTGTCACTTTGCTTTGGGGTTATCTCTATTTTGCTGCTCGTGGTCGGGGGGTGTTGGCAACTCCGGAAATCGTGGCGGGGTTAGGGAACCCGATTCCTTCCTGGGGCGTTGAACGTCGTAGGAGAAACTCGAATGTCAAAAACACTTCTGTATGGTGCGACAAAGGTTGATGAGACGAACAGCGCTTACTCCGCCCTTGTCAGTCTGGAGCAATTCCAGTGGAGGAACCGGGTGCTGATCGTGTTTGCCGACCGGGGCAATGCCCGTGCCGCGCGACAGGAAAATCAACTGCTGGCCGATCGGGATGCGCTTCAGGAGCGCGATATCGTCCTCCTGAAAATCATGGGTGATGAGGTCGGAGTTCTGTTTGGGAGCGGTCAGGATCTCGATGGGGGTTCGATTGCACGAGATCTGGGTTGCCCGGAGGCCGGAGAGTTTGCGGCGTTCCTTGTTGGAAAGGATGGTACCGTGAAGCTGAAAGTCAGCGAACCGATCAACAGCGGCGAACTCTTTGCTATCATCGACAGCATGCCGGTTCGCGCGGCCGAAGCATTGTCGCCCGACAGATAGGGTCTGTGATACACGCAAGACGGAGTACGCGAGATGTCCGTTCCAAACGAACCTGTTCCCGATCAGCCGCCGATGCCAGGTCCGGGCTGGACGCCGGAACCCCCGATCAAGGAACCTGATCCCGACGTCGCGCCGGACGAACTTCCAAATCCCAACCCCGACGAAAACGATGCGCCGGCCAAGCATGTCGGCTGACATCACAGAAAAATCTGTCGCTCGCAACTGACCAGTTCCTGCAGGAAATCGGCGACGGTGCGCACGCGAACGAGATCGCGGGCGCTTTCGTGATAGGTTGTCCAGTAGGCGCGCCGGATCGAAACCTCGGGAAGAATCCGCACCAGTTCATCGTGCTGGCGTGCAATGTAGTCGTGCAGGATGCCGACGCCCGCTCCCGAACGGACTGCCTCTGTCTGGCCGATCGCCGTGGATATCTCGAAAGAGGCGTTCCAGCTGCGCATCACTTCACCGGAAAAATTGAGGGAAGCGGTAAAGATGAGGTCCTCCACGTAGCCGATGCGCGGATGCCCCTTCAAGGTTTCGATGTCGATGGGCATGCCTGCTGACGCAAGATAATGGCGTGACCCATAGAGGCCGAGCGTGTAGTCGGTGAGCTTCGATGAGACGAGCCGTCCCTGTTCCGGCCTTTCGAGCGTGATGGCGATATCGGCCTCGCGCTGCGAGAGGGAAAAGGATCGCGGAACGGGAACGAGCTGGATTTTCAGTTCCGGATGGCGTTCGATCAGCCTGCCCATGCGCGGCGCAAGGAATGAAACGCCGAAGCCGTCTGGCGCCCCAATGCGAACGGTCCCGGCAATGGCCGTATCGGTCCGGCCGAGATTGGCCTGTGCGGCAAGCATTTCTGTTTCCATTCGCTCGGCCGAGGCGAGGAAGACCTCGCCCTGCGCCGTCAGCTCGCAACCATTGGTGCGGCGGACGAAGAGACGGGTTTTCAGCGCCTCTTCCAGGGAAGTGAGCCGTCGCGAGAGCGTGGCATGGTTGACCCCCAGCCTTTTCGACGCGCCGAGGATCTGCCCCGTGCGGGCGATGGCAAGGAAAACGCGGACATCGTCCCAATTCATGGCTTGCCGCGCATGATGACGGGATCGACATCGACCAGCACAAGCGATGTCACCATCCCGGAGGTCTCGTTTTTGTATTTCAGAAAATGCGGCGTCTGCAGATGAGTGACGTAGGCATCCTGATCCGCGTAGACCTCGATGATGCGGATCTTGTGCGGGCTCTCCTTGATGGAGACCGCGTTAAGGGAAAGAACGCCATCCTCAAGCGCAACCGAAGCTTCGATCTCCTCTGCCAGCAAGGCAAGATAGCGCTGGAGCTGGTCGGGATCGATTTCGAGCTCCGCCATCCTGACGACACGTTGACTGCTCATGAAGTAACCTCTCAATGCCTGCGGCATCTGGGCCGGAAGCGTCGGTTGACGCGCAGAGCTTCAAATTACGCACAACTGTTGCTTACATCAGCTCATTGATCTGTGCAAATTGAAGTGCGATTGTGAATTACACACAAACAGGAGGAGGCAAATCCATGCCAGAGATCGGTCATTTCATTGGCGGCAAGCATGTCGCGGGCACCAGCGGTCGCTCAAGCAACGTCTTCAACCCGGCAACGGGTGAGGTTCAGGCCACCGTGGCACTCGCCAGCGCCAGCGAGCTTCATGCCGCCGTTGAAAATGCCAAGGCCGCGCAGCCGAAGTGGGCAGCGACCAACCCGCAGCGCCGTGCCCGCGTTTTCTTCAAGTTCGTCGAACTCCTGCACAAGCATATGGATGAGCTTGCCGAATTGCTCTCAAGGGAGCATGGCAAGACGGTCGAGGACTCGAAGGGAGACATCGTTCGTGGCCTGGAAGTCTGCGAATTTGTTTGCGGCATCCCGCACCTGCAGAAGGGCGAGTTCACCGAAGGCGCTGGCCCGGCGATCGATATGTATTCGATGCGCCAGGCTGTCGGCATCGGCGCCGGCATCACCCCCTTCAATTTCCCCGCGATGATCCCGATGTGGATGTTCGCCCCGGCGATCGCCTGCGGCAATGCATTCATCCTGAAGCCCTCCGAGCGAGACCCTTCGGTTCCGATGCGGCTTGCCGAACTGATGATCGAAGCTGGCCTGCCTGCCGGCATTCTCAACGTCGTCAATGGCGACAAGGCTGCGGTTGACGCCATCCTGACGGATCCCGACATCAGCGCCGTGACGTTCGTCGGTTCGACGCCGATCGCTCGCTATGTTTACGGCACGGCCGCCATGAACGGAAAGCGCGCGCAGTGCTTCGGTGGCGCCAAGAACCACATGATCATTATGCCGGATGCCGACATGGATCAGGCCGTCAACGCCTTGATGGGCGCGGGCTATGGCTCTGCTGGCGAACGCTGCATGGCGATCTCGGTTGCCGTTCCTGTCGGCGAAGACACGGCAAACCGCCTCGTCGAGAAGCTGACGCCAAAGATCGAGTCGCTGCGCATCGGCCCATATACCGATGACAAGGCGGACATGGGTCCGCTTGTCACCAAGGACGCCTACAACCGCGTCAACGGCCTTATCGATCGCGGTGTCGAGCAGGGCGCCAAGCTGGTCGTGGACGGTCGCGGCTTCAAGCTGCAGGGTTACGAGGACGGTTACTTCGTTGGCGGCACGCTGTTCGACCATGTCACGCCTGAGATGGATATCTACAAGACCGAGATCTTTGGGCCGGTCCTTTCAGTCGTGCGCGCCAACAACTACGAGGAAGCACTCGACCTTCCGATGAAGCACGAATACGGCAACGGCGTTGCGATCTACACGCGCGACGGCGACGCCGCCCGCGACTTTGCGTCTCGCATCAACATCGGGATGATCGGCATCAATGTACCGATCCCTGTTCCGCTCGCCTACCACTCGTTCGGCGGCTGGAAAGCCTCGAGCTTTGGTGATCTGAACCAGCACGGAACGGACTCGATTAAGTTCTGGACCAAGACTAAGACCATCACCGCCCGCTGGCCGTCCGGTATCAAGGCTGGTGCGGAATTCGTCATGCCGACGATGAAGTAAGGGCGGAAAGCAACCCAATAGATGAAGCGGGCTCTTGATCGGAGCCCGCTTTTCGTTTCACATGCGCGGCGACGGGCCGCACAAACGTGATTGCGATTTTCATATTTTGGAATTGTTCAAAACTAGCAAAGCCACTATATAGCGACTTGGACGAGAACGAATCTGGAGACCGGCATGCGTTTGACGAAACAGACCAACTATGCGGTTCGCATGTTGATGTACTGCGCTGCCAACGACGGACATCTGAGCCGAATCCCTGAAATTGCCAGGGCATATGGCGTTTCAGAACTTTTCCTTTTCAAGATTCTGCAGCCTTTGAACAAGGCCGGGCTTGTTGAAACCGTTCGCGGCCGCAACGGCGGCGTTCGCCTCGGCAGACCTGCAAAGGACATCAGCCTGTTCGATATCGTGCGGGTAACTGAAGACAGTTTCGCCATGGCCGAGTGTTTCGAAGATGACGGCATGGTGGAATGCCCGCTGGTTGACAGCTGCGGTTTGAACTCGGCGCTTCGCAAGGCCCTGAACGCCTTCTTCGAAGTCCTCGCGCAGTACTCGATCGACGATCTGGTAAAGGCGCGCCCGCAGATCAACTTCCTGCTCGGCCTGACTGGTGAGCAGCCATACCGCAGGCAGGTGCCCGCTGCTGTCCCCGCCGCCTGACCATTGCCGCCAGTTCCATACGACCGCGGGCACCCAGAGCGTGTCTGCGGTTGTTTTGTTCTTCCCTTGCCGATGAAAATTCACGGGAAAATTGCGCCGCTGCGCCGTCAGCGACGCCAAATTATGCCAAATGCGACTAAAAACGGGTTTATCCAGTCCTAATATTTCCAAATAAGGCCTATTTTTGGCATAAAATTACTAAAGTTGTCCGGCTGGAAAAATTTTCCACTGGAGTCGTTGATTTCAGCAGACAAATATCGTTCCATCTGCCGTCGATCCGGATGCCTATCCGGGATCTCAAAAACGTAAAAAAGAACAAACCTGGGAAACGAAATCATGAAAAAGATCTCTGTCCTCTTGGCAGCGACCGTTCTGGCTTCTGCCATGGCGTCGGCGGCTTGGTCGAAAACGCTCGTGTATTGCTCAGAAGGATCGCCGGAAGGCTTCGATCCGGGCATCTACACGGCAGGCACCACCTTCGATGCGTCCTCGCGTACGGTCTACAGCCGTCTCGTCGAGTTCCAGCATGGCAAGACGGAAATCGAGCCGGGCCTTGCCGAAAGCTGGACCGTTTCGGATGACGGCACGCAGTACACTTTCAAGCTCCGTCCGGGTGTCAAGTTCCAGACGACCGAGTTCTTCACGCCGAGCCGCGATCTCAACGCCGATGACATCGTCTTCTCGTTCGAGCGCCAGCTGAAGGCTGACAGCCCGTGGGCCAAGTATGTTGCAGGTGTTTCTTACGAATACGCTGCCGGCATGGGCTTCCCGGAACTCATCAAGTCCGTCGAGAAGGTCGATGACCTGACTGTCAAGTTCACCCTGAACCGCCCGGAAGCACCGTTCCTCGCCGACCTGGCAATGGACTTCGCTTCGGTTCTGTCGAAGGAATATGCAGACAAGCTGCAGGCCGACGGCAAGATGGAACAGATGAACCAGATGCCGCTCGGCACCGGCCCGTTCACCTTCGTAGCCTACCAGCCGGATGCCGTCATCCGCTACAAGGCCAACGAAAGCTACTTCAAGGGCAAGGAAAAGATCGACGATCTCGTTTTCGCGATCACGCCGGACGCATCGGTCCGCACCCAGAAGCTCAAGGCCGGCGAATGCCACATCATGCCTTATCCGAACGCAGCCGACGTCAAGGACCTCAAGGCCGACTCGAACCTGAAGGTTCTGGAACAGCCGGGCCTGAACGTTGCCTACCTCGCCTACAACACGCTGCAGGCGCCGTTCGACAAGCCTGAAGTGCGCAAGGCGCTGAACATGGCGATCAACAAGCAGGCGATCGTCGATGCCGTCTTCCAGGGCGCTGGCCAGGTTGCCAAGAACCCGATCCCGCCGACGATGTGGTCCTACGACAACTCCATCAAGGACGACCCGTACAGCCCGGATGAAGCAAAGAAGATGCTTGAAGCGGCTGGCGTCAAGGATCTCAGCATGAAGATCTGGGCGATGCCGGTTTCGCGTCCGTACATGCTGAATGCACGTCGCGCCGCTGAACTGATGCAGGCTGACCTCGCCAAGGTCGGCGTCAAGGTCGACATCGTCACGCACGAATGGGCCGAATACCTGAAGCTGTCCAAGGACAAGAACCGTGACGGCGCCGCCATCCTTGGCTGGACAGGTGACAACGGCGATCCGGACAACTTCCTCGACACCCTTCTTGGCTGCGAAGCTGTTGGCGGCAACAACCGCGCACAGTGGTGCAACAAGGAATTCGACGCCTTGGTGAAGAAGGCGAAGACCACAGCCGACGTCGCAGAGCGCACCAAGCTCTACGAACAGGCGCAGGTCGTCTTCAAGAAGGAAGCTCCGTGGGCGACGATCGACCACTCTACGGAATTCGTTCCGATGAGCGCCAAGGTTTCCGGCTACGTGCAGGACCCGGTCGGTGTTCACCGCTTCGACGGCGTTGATATCGCCGAATAACCAAAACTATGCAAAGATGTCCGGCAAGACCGGGCGTGGCCGGCGGTCAGGTTTGATACCTGACCGCCGGACTAATATGGATACTAGCCAATGTTGCGATTTTTCATCGGACGCCTCGCTGTCCTGATCCCGACTTTCGTCGGCGTTTCTCTCATCGCCTTCGCGTTCATTCGCTTGCTGCCGGGTGACCCTGTCATGCTGATGTCGGGCGAGCGCGTCATGGCGCCGGAGCGCCATGCGGAGATCATGCACGATCTCGGTCTCGACCGCCCGATCTACGTGCAATACTTCGATTACCTCGGCAACGTGCTGCAGGGTGATCTTGGCTCGTCGATCGTGACCAAGCGTCCCGTGTTGCAGGAATTCCGCTCGTTGTTCCCGGCGACGCTGGAGCTGTCGATCTGCGCCATCCTGTTTGCCATCATTCTCGGCATCCCGGCGGGCATCTTCGCGGCCGTCAAGCGGGGAACATGGTTCGACCAGGGCGTCATGGGTGTCGCCCTTGTCGGCTATTCGATGCCGATCTTCTGGTGGGGCCTGCTCCTCATCGTCTTGTTCTCGAATACACTGCACTGGACGCCGGTCTCCGGACGTATCTCGCTGATGTATTTCTTCAAGCCGGTCACCGGCTTCATGCTGATCGACAGCCTGCTGTCGGGTCAGCCGGGCGCTTTCAAGTCCGCCTTCGTATCGCTGATCCTTCCGACGATCGTGCTGGGCACAATCCCGCTCGCCGTCATCGCGCGCCAGACGCGTTCGGCCATGCTTGAGGTTCTCGGCGAAGACTATGTTCGCACGGCCCGCTCCAAGGGCCTCGCGCCTTTGCGCGTCGTCGGCGTCCATGCGCTGCGCAATGCGATGATCCCGGTCGTCACCTCAATCGGTCTGCAAGTCGGCGTGCTGCTCGGCGGTGCGATCCTGACGGAGACGATCTTCTCCTGGCCGGGTATCGGCAAGTGGATGGTCGATGCCGTCTTCAAGCGCGACTACACCGTCGTGCAGGGCGGTCTGCTTCTGATCGCCGCCATCATCATGCTCGTCAATCTGATCGTCGATCTCATGTACGGTCTCATCAACCCACGCATCAGGCACTAGGAGCGACTTATGAGTGTAGCAACCACCAAGTCGACCCAGCCGTCCGCGCTCGCTGAGTTCTGGTACTATTTTTCACGCAACAAGGGTGCCGTGATCGGATTCGGTGTCTTTCTTGTCGTGCTGGTGATGGCGATCTTCGCGCCATGGATTGCGCCGCACGACCCGAACGTACCGTCGGGCATGCAACGTCTGCCGCCAGTATGGGCCGAAGGCGGCAACAGCTCGTTCCTGCTCGGCACCGATGCTGTCGGTCGCGACATGCTTTCGCGCCTGATCTACGGCACGCGCTTCTCGCTGTTCATCGGTCTCGTCGTTGCCTCGCTGTCGGCTGTTGCCGGCGTGCTGCTCGGCCTGATCGCCGGCTACTTCCGTGGCCGCACCGATACGATCATCATGCGCTTCATGGATATCATCCTGGCCTTCCCATCGCTGCTGCTGGCTCTCGTGCTGGTCGCGGTACTCGGACCCGGCCTGCTGAACGCCATGATCGCGATCTCGATCGTCAACCAGCCGCATTTCGTACGTCTGACGCGCGCCGCCGTGATGAGCGAGCGTGAGAAGGAATATGTCGTGGCTTCCCGTGTGGCCGGGGCAGGCACGTTTCGTATCATGTTCAAGACGATATTGCCGAATTGTCTGGCACCGTTGATCGTCCAGGCGACGCTTGCGTTCTCGGCTGCCATCCTCGATGCCGCAGCGCTCGGCTTCCTCGGCATGGGCGCCCAGCCCCCGACTGCCGAGTGGGGCACGATGCTGGCCGATGCGCGTGAATTCTTCCAGAGCTCGCCGTCGCTCGTCACTTTCCCGGGTCTCTGCATCCTGATTACCGTTCTCGCCATCAACCTGATGGGCGACGGTCTGCGCGATGCGCTTGATCCCAAGCTTAAGAGGTCCTGAGATGGCACTTCTAGAAATTGAAAATCTCGTCGTCGAGTTCCAGACCTCAACGGGTCCGTTTCGCGCCGTTGACGGCGTCTCACTCAAGGTCCATGCGGGCGAAGTTCTAGCGATCGTTGGCGAATCTGGATCCGGCAAGTCGGTCTCGATGCTCGCGGCAATGGGGCTCCTGCCGTGGACGGCAAAGGTGACTGCGGACAAGATGGTCTTTGACGGCCGCAATTTGCTCGGCATGTCGGCCAGCGAACGGCGCGACATCATCGGCAAGGACATGTCGATGATCTTCCAGGAGCCGATAGCCAGCCTCAACCCCTGCTTTACGGTCGGGTTCCAGATCGAAGAGGTTCTGAGAATCCATCTCGGCATGAACAAGGCGGAGCGCCGCAAGCGCGCCATCGAACTGTTCGAGGCCGTCGGCATTCCCAACCCCGCCGAGCGTCTCGGCCACTTCCCGCACCAGATGTCGGGTGGCCAGTGCCAGCGCGTGATGATCGCCATCGCCATTGCCTGCAATCCGAAGCTGCTGATCGCCGACGAGCCGACGACGGCGCTCGACGTCACGATCCAGAAGCAGATCCTCGATCTCTTGATGCGTCTGCAGATCGAGCATGGCATGGGCCTGATCATGATCACTCACAATATGGGTGTCGTGGCCGAGACCGCCGATCGCGTCATCGTCCAGTATAAGGGTCGCAAGATGGAGGAGGCCGACGTGCTGTCCCTCTTCGAATCCCCCAAGAGCGACTACACCCGTGCACTGCTGGCCGCTCTGCCCGACAATGCCACCGGCGACCGCCTGCCGACTATCGGCGAAATCTTCAACCAGGATAAGACGGTGGAAGGAGCGGCCCAATGACGCCAGTCCTCGAAGGCAAGAATATCGTCCGCAACTACTATCTGCCGGGCGGCCTCTTCAAGAAAGAGAAGACCGTGCACGCCGTCAAGGGCGTCAATTTCAAGGTGGAGCAGGGCAAGACGCTGGCAATCGTCGGCGAAAGCGGCTGCGGCAAGTCCACACTCGCACGCATCATCACAATGATCGACCCCGCCAGCGACGGCGAGTTGTTCATCGATGGCAACAAGGTCGATATTGCCGCCGGCGATCTGACGCCTGATATGCGCCGCAAGGTGCAGATCGTCTTCCAGAACCCCTACGGTTCGCTGAACCCGCGCAAAAAGATCGGCGACATCCTGATGGAACCGCTGATCATCAACACCGATACGCCGGCTGCTGAGCGGCGTTCATTGGCGATGGCGATGCTGAAGAAGGTCGGCTTGCAGGAAGTCCACTTCAACCGCTATCCGCATATGTTTTCCGGCGGCCAGCGTCAGCGCATCGCGATTGCTCGTGCCTTGATGCTCAATCCGCGGCTCCTGGTTCTCGATGAGCCGGTGTCCGCACTTGACCTGTCGGTGCAGGCGCAGGTGCTTAATCTGCTCGCTGACCTGCAGGACGAACTGAACCTCACCTACGTCTTCATCAGCCACGATCTCTCGGTCGTCCGCTATATGGCCGACGATGTCATGGTCATGTACTACGGCGAGGCTGTGGAATACGGTACGCGCGATCAGGTTTTCAGTGACCCGCAGCACAGCTACACGAAGACTTTGTTTGCTGCCACGCCGCGCGCCGATGTCGAAACCATCAGGGCGCGCATTGCTCGCAAGAACGCAGCCCTGTCGGCGGCTTCCTAAGGCGCGGTTCTCTAGCGCTGCCGAAGTGATGAGCGAGAAAAGCAATGCCAGAAATTGACACGCACCCCCATGCCATCGTCGTCATGGGGGTCAGCGGCTGCGGCAAATCCTCCGTGGGCGCGGCGATAGCGAAAGCGCTCGCTGTCGAGTTTGTCGAAGGCGATGCGCTGCATCCGGCTTCCAACGTCGAGAAGATGTCGAAGGGTATCCCGCTCGCCGACGAGGACCGGATGCCGTGGCTCGATCTGATCGGTGAAGCGATGAAAGCGGTGCTGGATCGCAACGAGGGGATCGTCGTATCCTGCTCAGCGCTGAAGCGAAGCTACCGCGACAGGTTGCGGCATGCAGTCGGTGGCGAGCTCTACTTCGTCTATCTTCACGGCTCGAAGGAACTACTCACCAGGCGGATGGGCGAGCGCAAGGGGCATTTCATGCCGCTATCGCTGCTCGAAAGCCAGTTGGCGACGCTCGAAATTCCGACCGGCGAACCGGGCGTTGCGACCGTTGATATCGACGATACGGTCGAAGGGATCGCGAAGGCGGCGCTCCGCGATCTGTCCTTGCTGGGTGTTGCCTAACCGTCGGTCCTCAGAAGAATTTTTCTCTCGAAGAAGAAGTACGGGCGCAGCCGGACACCGATGATGTTGCCCGCGAATGCTGCCGCTGCCCAGAGATAGCCGTGCAAGCTGCCCGAGGAAATGCCGGAGAAGTAGGCGCCGATATTGCAGCCATAGGCGATGCGCGCGCCGTAGCCGAGCAGCAGTCCGCCGATGATCGCAGCGAGCACCGACCGCAACGGAATGTCCCAGCTCGGCGCGAAGCGACCGGCGAGCGATGACGCCAACATCGCACCGGCAATGATGCCGAAATCCATGACGGAGGTGATGTCCGCAAACACGCTATCGGCAAGCGCCTTGGCGTTCGCTGGTGTCTGCCAGTAGGCCCAGGCGGTTGGATCGATGCCGATCAGCTGGGCACCCTTGGCGCCCCAGAGTGCGAAAGCCGAGGTAATGCCCCAAGGGCGGCCTGCGATCGACAACGTGGCGAAGTTGAGCAGGGCAAGTGCCACGGCGCCGAGAACGAGGGGCCAGGGGCCGCGCAGGAAACGCTCGAAGCCATGACGCGGGGACGGCGCCTCATTTTCGAGCGAGCCGTGCCAGCGCTTCTCGACCAGTACGGTGATGCCAGCGATGGCCGCAAAGATGACCAGCGACACGGCAATGCCGCCGGCGGCACCGAAGGTCGTCACCAGCGAAGTCGGCGGCAGGGATGGCAGGCTCGTCCACCAGTCGAAGTTCACCGTTCCCAGCACTGATCCGACAATGAAGAAGAACAGCGTGATCAGCATGCGCGCATTGCCGCCACCGGCGGTGAAGAGCGTGCCCGAGGCGCATCCGCCGCCGAGCTGCATGCCGATACCGAACATGAACGCGCCGACGAGTACGCCGATGCCGGCCGGCGAAACGGAACCCTTTACTTCATGGCCGAAAAGCGTGCCGCTAGCCAGGAATGGGAAGAACAGCACAACGGCAAGTGCCAGCAGGATCATCTGCACTCGCAGGCCGCGCCCGCGTTCGTCCATGATGAAGACGCGCCATGCGGATGTGAAGCCGAAGGCCGCATGATAGAGCGCAATACCGAGTGCACCGCCGACAAGGAACAAGGCACCCTGCGCTGGCCCATAAGCGTAGCCAAGCAGCAGTGTGCCGATGACGAGCACCAGAAGCGCGCCGATGCCCGGAGTGCCAAGCGAAGGCTGCCCGGTGTCGATAGTAGGGGAGGATGAGACAGACATGCGAAATTTCCTCAAGTTTTCCATGTCTTATAATGAGCGCGGCGGGTTTTTGGAGGAATCAAATTGCGCGATCCGCGGCACCTGCGGATTGTTCTCCTCAATATGGGATGCAGGTGGCAAACGGCGCCGTATTCAAGGATTGAAACGTTGCGGCGAGTAGGCGGAAATATCGATGAACGGTTTGTCCTCGGTGATCAGTTCCGCCAGCACGCGACCCGTTACGGGACCGAGCGTAAGGCCATGATGTGCGTGGCCGAATGCGAACCACATGCCTTCGTGCCGTGGTGCCTTGCCGATGATCGGCATCATATCCGGCGTGCAGGGGCGGGCGCCCATCCATGGTTCGGGATCGAGCCGCTGGCCGAGCGGGAACACGGTCCGCGCCATTTTCTCGGCGCGATCGAGCTGCACCGGCGTCTTAGGCGCATCCATGGAGGCGAATTCAGCGCCCGTCGTCAGCCG
The DNA here is from genome assembly GCF_001426265.1 of Rhizobium sp. Root1220. GTDB lineage: Bacteria > Pseudomonadota > Alphaproteobacteria > Rhizobiales > Rhizobiaceae > Rhizobium. The sequence goes on along the minus strand of NZ_LMDG01000033.1, from coordinate 321,619 downwards.
GATGCCGCGGTTCATCGGAGCCAGGAAATAGCCTTTCTCCGCATCGAGGGTCCAGTTGTTGAGGACCGCGTTGCCTTTTGCGGAATAGTGCATGTGGTAGCCGCGCTTGACGCCGAGCGGGAAGGAGTAGCCAAGCCGGCGGGTCGCAACGGCAGCCCACGGACCTAGGGCCAGCACCACATCGTCTGCTTCCAGCGCGCCGTCGGTCGTCGCTACCTTCCAGCCGGAGCCGAAGCGCCCGAGGGAGTTGGCGTCGCCCGTGGCGAAGCTGCCACCCAGGCGCTCGAAATAGTTCCTGTAGGCCATTGTCAGTCCATGCGGGTCGAGGACAGACCACGGATCGCGCCAGCGCAGCCCACCGATGAAATCGCCCGTTATGTCGGGTTCCAGCCGGGCGATGGCTGCGGAATCAAGCGGCTCGTAGCTGACGCCGAATTCCTTCTGCAGTCGTTCGGCTTCGGCGAATTCGGCGTCGCGTTTGCCAGGCGTTCGGTATATCTCCATCCAGCCGTCCTTGCGGATCAGGCTCTCCGCGCCGGAGGCTTCGATCAGATCCCGATGCTCGGAGATTGAGTGCTCGATGAGCGGCGCGTAGGCGCGCGAAATCATCTCGTGTCGCTTGGCGTTGGAATTCCACCAATAGCGGGCGAGGAAGGCGACCTGCTGCGGCAGAGCCTTCAGATGGTAGTGTGCGTCGATACGGTTGTTGAACGCATAGCGCACGAGCAGTCCGAGTTGCTGCGGAAAGCCATAGGGCACCACGCCCTCGCGCTGAATCAATCCGGCGTTGCCGAAAGAGGTCTCCGTCCCCGCCGCTTTTCGGTCGAGCAGCGTCACCTGACAGCCACGCCGCTGCAAGTGAATGGCCGTCGATACTCCAACTATGCCCGCACCAAGTACAATTACGCTCTTTGTCATTTCCCCACGCAGTCCAATCAGTCCTGCGTTGAAAATGACCCTACCGCTGACGCTGCGCAAACGAAAAATTGCATTTCATTTCAAAAACATTGCGGATTTCAGCGCCGCGTTTTCGGCACTGATGCGAACGTACAGAATTGCAGCGTTCAGCACCGAAAACACCACAGCGTACAGAGGTAGTCCAAAGGCCAGCGGCAACACCGCAATTTCGCAAATGACGACGGCATAGTTGGGGTGTGACAGGAAGCGATAGGGGCCGCCGCTGACGAGCGGTGCCCCCGGGAGTACGATGATTCGCGTCGTCCATCGATCCCTTAGCGTGCCGATCACCCACAGCCTGCAGAGCTGCAGAAGCATGAAAATGACGAACCACACCGGGCTGATCGGTCGATCGATCGCCAGCAGCCAAAGGCCTGCGATCCAGCAACCGTGCAGCACCACCATGTAGGGATAGTGCTGCGGCGCGATTTCACGACCGCCATTTGCAATCAGTTTGCGCGTGTTGTGGCGGGCGAGGCCGAGTTCGGAAAGCCGCTGCAGGGTGACGAAGGCCAGGAGCGCAACCGATGTCCAGATCATGCGACCCTCCTCAGCGTAACGCAGCTTGCCGTGAACCCCGGTCCCATGGCCACCATGGCGCTGCGTTCCGGCAATCCCGCGCGTAACACCCGTTCGAGAACGAACAGAATGGTTGGCGAAGACATGTTGCCATACTCGGAGATCACAGCCCGCTCGTGGTCTAGCGCCCCGGATTCGAGCGACAACGCGATTTCGAGCGCTGCGATCACTTTCGCGCCCCCGGGGTGGCAGATGAAGCGATTGATATCGCCACGTGCAAGACCGTTGCGCGCCAGTATTCCATCGACCGCCGGACCGAGTTCCGCCTCCGCAAATGGCGGCAGCGACTGGGCAAGCACAATGCCAAAGCCGGTGTCGTCGATCTTCCAGCCCATGATGCCGAGCGTATCGGGGAAGAGATGTTCACCTGTCGATTCCACCTCCGCCTTGCCACGCGGCCCCGCCTTCAGCACACATGCGGCGGCGCCATCGCCGAACAGTGCGGTGGCGATGATGTTTGCCCGCGTCAGTTCGTCCAGCCGGAACGCCAGGGTGCAAAGTTCGATAGCCACGAAGAGTACCGTGGCGCCGGGTCTGGCCTTGGCGAAGCGCGAGGCGATCGCAAAGCCGGAAACGCCGGCAGCGCAGCCGAGGCCAAAAACGGGCACACGTTCGATGTCGGAACGGAATCCCATCTTCTCGGCAAGCCGGGCATCGAGGCTGGGTGTCGTGATTCCGGTCGAGGAAACCGTCACCACGCAGTCGACGTCGCGTCCATTCAGGCCTGCCTGATCCAGTGCTTTCGCCACCGCTTCGACGAACAGGTTGCTTGCGACCTCCGCATAGGCTTCCATTCTGTCCTGCCAGCCGTGCGGCTCTTCGAACCATTGCAGCGGTCGGGCCGCGTGGCGCTTTCGAATCCCCGCATTGGTGAAGACGCTGGTCAGATGCGAAAAGTCCTTGAGCCGGCTCGAGAAGAGTCTGGCGGACGTTTCGGCTGCTTCTTGTTGGGTGATGACATGTTCGGGGGTGGCGACGGCGAGAGCCAGCAGTTTGACGGTGTCGTTCACGTAGTACTCCTTGTAACCCGGCTGAAGGCAAACACCTGGGCTGAACGTTTATTCGTTTACATCTCTCACAAGATGGTGATCGGAAAAAAGCGACGCACGGCTGAATAAATATGGCTGTCGCGGTGTTTATCCGCCGTAACGTCCCTTTCAGGAGATATCCCATGACGACAGCAACTGTTCGTATTGCATCAATTGTGCTCGGCAGCAGTATTGCCGCTTTCGCTTTCTCCACGCCAGTCTTCGCCATCGGCGGCAGCAGCGATGGCGAGACAGTGCCCACCTGCAACAAGGGGCAGGTTTACGACAAGAAGACGAAAAAGTGCGTCAAGCAAAGTAGCGCCAACATAACCGACGAGAACCGCTCGGACTATGCCTATTCGCTCGCCAAGGCAGGTCGCTATGAGGAAGCGCTAGCCATGCTCGACACCTTGAAGGATCAGAATACCGCCGAGGCGCTGAACTATCGCGGCTATGCCACACGTAAGCTCGGCCGTACGGACGAAGGTATCTCATACTATCTGAAATCGGTACAGCTCGATCCGCAATATGCCAAGGTGCGTGAATATCTCGGCGAAGCCTATGTCGTGAAGGGTCGGATCGACCTCGCCAGGGATCAGCTGAACACGATCAAGACGATCTGCGGTACGCATTGCGAAGAGTACCAGGATCTCAACCAGGCGATCCTCGATCCATCGAAGATATGACCAGCGAGCAGAAATGGGCGATCACGCAATCGTAGCGGTCAGGAATCTTTCAATGAAGGTTGTGCGCACCATATCTGCAGCATATGCAGCATCGAAACCGTCGCCATCCCCGGCGACGGCGGCGGAACGGAAACCTGTGGCGGAGGCGGCCATCGCAAGCGAAGCCGATATCAGGGTTGGTCTGACGGACAATCTGCCGCGGCTTTGGCGCTATGGTCTGGTCCTTTCGCATCGTCGCGATGTGGCTGACGATCTGGTGCAGCAGACCTGCCTGCGCGCACTGGAGCGCTCAGGGCAGTTCGAGGCCGGTACGCGGTTGGACCGTTGGCTGTTTTCGATTCTCCATTCGATCTGGCTCAATGAGGTCCGGTCCCAACGGGTCCGTCAGGGGCAGGGTTTCGTCGCTGCGGACCAGGCGCTGGTGGTGGATGGCGCCCGTGACACGGAAACGCATATATTCGCCAACCAGGTCTTACGTCTGGTCAATGCCTTGCCGGAAGCGCAACGGGTCGCGGTGTTCCTGGCATACGTGGAGGAGCTGTCCTACAAGGAAGTCGCAAGTGTGTTGGACATCCCCATCGGGACGGTGATGAGCCGCCTGTCCGCCGCACGCGCGAAGCTTGCCGGAAATCTCTCGGGGGAGGGCACGACATGAGCGATGAAACCCAACTCCCCTCCGATGAATTGCTGACGGCCTTCATCGATGGCGAACTGCCTGCCGCCGACGTGGCGCGCATCGAGGCACTGCTCCGTGCAGACAAGGGTGTTGCCGCTCGACTCGAATTCCTGTCGCGCAGCAACCTGCCCTTCAAGGAGGCCTTCGAGCCGATGCTTGCTGCCGCACCCAGGGCAGAGCTCGAAGATATGCTCGGGGTGGTCCCCGTTGCCGCAAAGCCAACCTCAGCCCGGGCGAGCCGCCGCGGCTTTCTTGGCGCGTTGGCAGCTTGTCTCGTTGCAGGTGTTGTGGCCGACAGGGCATTCATCGGTCTGAACGGCACTCTCGCCACAAAGGACGAAAGCGGTGAATGGCGCGCCGTGGTCGCTGAATATATCGCGCTTTACACGCCGGACACGCTGGCTGACCCCGTCGTATCCGGCGAAGTGCACGCGCAGCTTGCGCGCGTCGATGAGAAGCTTGGCCTCTCGTTGTCGCCGGAGGTCGTGTCTCTTCCGGGTATCGACTTCAAGCGTGCTCAATTGCTGCAATACGACGATAAGCCGCTCGCCCAGATCGCCTATCTGGACCCGCAGACCGGGCCGATTGCACTGTGCATCGTTCGATCCGACGCTGGCGTCAAGGAGCCCGATATTGAAGGCCGCAAGGGTATGAACGTCGTTTACTGGTCGAACGGCACCCATGCCTTCATGCTGATAGGCCATGCGCCCGTCGACCAGATGCGAGACCTCGCCAGCCACGTCAGGACGAAGCTTTCGGTCTGATGACCTGATGGCGAATGGCGGCCTCTCCAGATAAAACCAGCTGCAACCTATGCGGTCTGAAAAGAGGCAATGCAGCCGTTGAATCTCAAGCAGCAACATGACAGGATGGTTTCCATCCCGGCAATGCATGGCATGCATGGCAATTCCGGCGACTTAGAGGGCAATATGGCATTCGTTTTGGAGACCTTTGGAAGGTTGCAGCTCGTCGACGGTGACGGCAATGCTGTGGCTTTTCCTGAAAAGGGTCTGCTGCTGCTCGCCTATTTGCTGACGCGTGATGAAGGCGCGGCACACCGCACCGCTCTGGATCGGTTCCTATGGGGCGAAAGGAATGACGGAATCTCGGATTCCACGCTGCGCAAGCTTCTTTCGAGAATGAAGACCTTCCAGAATGAACTTGGAGGAGAATTCCTCTCCTTTGGCGGCAGCATGATCTCGATCAACAGGGACACCCTGGCTTCGGATCTTTCGTTGGCCGAGGAAAGCGACACGTCCGAACCGATCACCCGACTGAAGCGCTTCCTGAAACTGATGGAGCAGCCTTTCCTCGGACCCGTCAACTGCCAGAGCCGGGAGTTCAGACGTTGGGTGGCCGAGCGCGAAAATCGCAATGTCGGCCTTCTCGAGGATGCGTTGAGAGCGGCCTATCAAGTCAAGCAGACCAGGGAGGAGGCCGACTTCCTTAGAAGAGCGGCAATCATACTGTTTCGGTCCGAACCGAAGGATCCCGATACGCTGAAATTGCTCATCCAGATATTCAACGCGGAAGAAGAGGTTGAATCTCTCCAGAACTACTTTGAACAACGGCGTACTTCGATTTCACGGGGCATCGAAGCGCTGCAGGTGACACCTGAGAAAGCCAACGCGAGAATTGCACCCCGGAGCTTGGCGTCCGCAACGCGCACCTCCGGGAAAGTGGCTGAATCAGAGGAGTTGAAGATTGCGGTTCCCCGCCTTGTACTGCTTCCGCCCAGCAACCAGTCGGTACGCCCTGATGCGGGTGTCCTGGCTGTATCGTTGATCGAAGACATCACCATCGGCTTTTGTGCCTTCAACAGCCTGAGGGTGATCGCGCCACATTCGGCGGTCCAGATTGGCCACCATACGGAGACCCAGGTGGCGTTCTTTGAAAGCCATTCGGTCAACTATGTCCTCGATACGCGGATCAGCGGCGCGGGCGACGAGATAACTCTTTTTGCCCAGCTGATCTTCGTCGACGACAGCCAAATTCTTTGGGCGGAGAGATTCAGCCTCGATCACCTCGAGCTGCTGCGGGATCGACGAGCGATTTCCCGGCAGATCGCACTGTCTGTTTCGGGAGAGATTGCGCGTCACGAGGAGGCGCGCGCGGACATCGAACTGAACCCCGTCGCCTACCACCGATATCTTGTTGGCAGGCAGAATCTGGCTCGGCTGACGCTTCCCAACTTGAGGCGCGCGCGCAACGAGATGCGGGCAGCCCTCAACGCAAGCCCCGATTTTGCGCCGGCGCTGAGTTCGATGGCGCGAACCTATTCCAAGGAATGGCTGCTGACAGCGCGAGGTGATATCGACCTTCTGAAATCTGCGGAATCCTTGGCGAAGCATTCCATTGAAAAGCGTTCGGACTTCGCCGATGGCTATCGCGAGTTTGGCGTCAGCAAGCTGCTGCAGGGATCTTTCGATGAGAGCGCCGAGGCGATGGAAGTGGCGGAGACGCTTGCTCCGAACTATGCCGACATCATCGCCGACCATGCGGACACGCTGGTTCATTGCTCCCGTCCGGGGATGGCCTTGCAGAAGATCGAGCGCGCCATCGAGCTGAACCCTCTCGCTCCTGACACCTATTTGTGGACGGCTGCGGGGGCAAGCTATGCCCTCGGCGAATTTGCGGCGTCGGTGGACTACATCGGACAGATGGCCGATCCCAGCCTGGCGGACAGGCTGTCGGCTGCGAGCTGGGCCATGCTGGGCCGCAAGGACAAGGCAAGCACCTTTGTGCGAAGGGTTCGCGAAGCCAACCCGAATTTCGACGTGGACACATGGCTGGCCGCTGTTCCCAGCAAGGAGCAGTGGCACAAGGATCTCTACCGTGAAGGCCTGAAGAAGGCGGGATTTTAACACCATTCTTTGGAAGAGGAGACGGGCATGTCTAAGGTTGTTGTCATTAGCATTGCAGGTGAAACGGGCCTCTGGGTGGCGGATTTGGACGCCGGGACGGTCAAGCCGCTCGATCCTCCGAAGTCGGGCGGGTTGAAGGCGGTCGCCGACCTTCGCAGCACCGGCGTGACCGTTGCCAAGGGCGTCAACGTCGCGGTCGTCGTCAAATCTGCCAAGGACGCGTTCGCGGGCCACTACGACGGCTAAGTCATAATAAATCAACGAAAGCGGTGCCCAGGCCGCCGGATGCGGAATCCGGAAGCACTGATTCGGTGTGTCGAGCCGCAGTTGAGTGGATCGCACCTGAGGGCTGCAAGGTTGCTGAATGCACAACCGCAGCCCACTTCAGCGGCAGATGGGCCGCAGCCATGCCAGCCATGACGACATAGAGTCATCAAGGTCGTGGGCGTATCAAACTGCTTCAAGAAAAGTGTTTGGCTGGGGAACCTGGACTCGAACCAAGATTAACGGAGTCAGAGTCCGTCGTTCTACCATTGAACTATTCCCCAACAAGCCGCGGCGGGCCGCTTGGCTGCTGTGCGGCGCTTATAACCAAAAGCTCGCGGATTGCAAATAGCTGTTTGAAAAAAATCCACAGCCGCTTTTGGATGTCTCAAGGCCCTCCTTGAGCTTGGAACAAAAAGAATTTGGCGTTTCCGCTCCGCACTGATAAGTCTTACCGCAACGCAAAAATCGAATGAGCGCCAGCTGCATGCCTTCCTGGAGTTGCGCGGCGCGATGGAAAACGAACGTGGAAGACCCCGAAGGCGGCGCAAAGCCGCAATTTGACGGGGCGTCGGCGGTAGCGCGCAAGGATGGAAAAAAATCCAGGCGCCGCAAAGGCAAACGTGGCGGACAGTCCCGCGATGTGAGTCAATCCGCTCAGCATGCCGCCTCTGGCAACGCCGGAGAGGCAGCGCGCCCAATTGACAACGCGGCCGAGAATTCGGCGCGCAAGCGCAAGCGTCGCCGCCGTGGCTCCGGCGGATCCGGCGAGAGCATCCAGCAGCAACATCAGCCACAGAACGAAAAATCTGGACCTGCACCGAATCCGACGGGACATGACGCCGACGCGGCATCCGGTCGTCGCAATCGTCGCAAGCACCGCGGAAAACGTGGCTTGCAGGGGCGTCCGCTGGTGCATGAAAAGTCGGTCGGGCAAAATGCGCCACCCGCCAGTCAACCGGTGCCGACGGCCCGTGGGATCTCGGCCGAGCATCGCGCCGGAGAAAATGACAACCGCGCCACCCGCCACCCCGAACGGGAGCGGCGCCCGCATGCGCAGCACCCGTGGCCCGACGAACTCTACGCTGCGCTCGATCTTGGCACCAACAATTGCCGGCTGCTGATCGCGCAGCCGACGCGTCCGGGCCAGTTTCGGGTCGTTGATGCCTTTTCGCGCATCGTCCGGCTTGGTGAGGGCTTGGCCGCGAGCGGTCGCCTGTCTGAAGAGGCGATGGACCGGGCGGTCGATGCGCTGAAGGTCTGTGCCTCGAAGTTGAAGAGCCGCGAAATCCGTCGGATGCGGCTGATTGCGACCGAAGCCTGCCGTCAGGCGAGCAATGGCGAACAATTCCTGGCGCGCGTGGTCGCCGAGACGGGTCTCGAGCTGGAGATCATCGACCGGGAGACGGAGGCACGCCTTGCCGTTTCCGGTTGCTCGTCGCTGGTCGGTCGCGAGACGCGTTCGGTCGTTCTTTTCGACATCGGCGGCGGCTCGTCGGAAATCGCCGTCATTCGCATTGGCGAAAGCAGGTTCAACCGTCTCGCCAATCACATCACGCACTGGACCTCGCTTCCCGTTGGCGTCGTCACTCTGTCGGAGCGTCACGGCGGTCGTGACGTCACGCCGGATGTCTTTGAAGGCATGGTCCTGGAAGTCGAGGGGATGCTTGCGGCGTTCAACTGCCCGGACATCGAGATTGGCCAGGCAGACGATTTCCATCTCATAGGCACGTCCGGAACGGTGACGACGCTGGCCGGCGTGCATCTCGACCTGCCGCGCTACGACCGGCGCAAGGTCGACGGCATCTGGCTGTCCGACGATGAAGTCTCGGCCATGCAGGCAAAGCTTCTGTCGTGGGATTTCGCCAGCCGTGCAGCCAATCCCTGTATTGGGCCGGATCGTGCCGATCTCGTGCTGGCGGGCTGTGCGATTTTGGAGGCGATCCGTCGCCGTTGGCCGAGCCCGCGCATGCGGGTGGCCGATCGCGGCTTGAGAGAAGGCCTGCTGACGGACATGATGGCGGACGACGGCGTCTGGCGGCGCAACCGCCGCGGCCAGCGTGGCAGATAGGGGAACGGGATGACCAAGCCAACGATTGCGGGCAACCGCACCGGCCGCAAGCTCGGCCAGCGCGTCAAGAACAAGAAGATGAAGGCCTCGTCGCGCCAGTGGCTGCAGCGCCACATCAACGATCCCTATGTGCAGCGTGCCCAGCTCGAAGGGTACCGCGCCCGCGCGGCCTTCAAGCTGCTCGAGATCGACGAGAAGCATGGCATCCTGAAGGGTGCTCGCCGTATCATCGACCTGGGCGCCGCACCGGGCAGTTGGTCCCAGATCGCGGCAAAGGTGACGGGCTCGACGGATGAGGATACCCGCGTCGCGGCGATCGACTTCCTTGAAATGGCGCAGATCCCCGGCGTCAAGATTCTGCAGCTCGACTTCCTTGATGCCTCGGCACCGTCGCAGCTCCTGGAAGCGGTCGGCGGCACACCAGATCTGGTGATCTCGGACATGGCGGCGCCGACGACCGGCCATCATCGTACCGACCACCTGCGCACGATGCACCTTTGCGAGGTCGCGGCGCATTTTGCCGTGGAAGTGCTTGGCGAAGGCGGCCATTTCCTTGCCAAGACCTTCCAGGGCGGCACCGAGCGCGAGCTTTTGAACATGCTGAAGCAGCACTTCAAACAGGTGGTCCACGTCAAGCCGGCATCGTCTCGCGCTGAATCCGTCGAGATGTTCCTGCTTGCAAAGGGCTTCAAGGGCCGCAAGGTCGAACCCGAGGCAACGGAAGCTTGATCTTTCGGGCGTTCTGGGGCCGAATGGGACCTCCCAGGACTGAAATGACCCGCTGGTGGAAATGCTGTTATACGTCACTCTCGGAACCAACGATATCGACCAGGCCCGACGTTTCTACGACGTCGTGCTGCCGTTGCTCGGTTACCGGCGCCAGCGCCATTCCGAGGAGGAAATCGGTTATGCGGCGGACGGCGACATCCGCTGTCGGCTGTGGATCGTGACGCCGTTCAATCGTCGAAGAGCGTCGAACGGCAACGGCTCGATGGTGGCGCTTGTGGCGGAGAAACGGGCGGACGTGGATGCGTTTCACGCCGCCGCCATCGCCGCCGGGGGCGTTGACGAGGGAAAGCCGGGCTTGCGGCCGTTCCATGCCAATTTCTATGCCGCCTACGTTCGCGATCCAGATGGCAACAAGCTGAGCGCCGTCTGCGAAAATCCCGAATAGCGCCTACTTCGCGGCCTGCTGGTCGATCTCGGCCGGCGCCGGCGGAAGCCGCTTCGCGCGGTGGCCGGAAACAAGTGCACCGGCGTTCTTGTCCATCCCGATGAACGGGATCGTGGCGACCACCGTCAGCACGGCCAGAACGTAAAACGCGACGTGGAAGTCCGCCACCTGCAACGCTTCGCCACGGAAGTAGATCGAGGTTTCGAGAATTGCAGCGGCAACGGCAACCCCGAGTGCGAGGCTCACCTGCTGCATCACGGAACTCATCGATGTTGCCTGGCTCGCCTGGGCATCATCGATATCGGCGTATGCCAGCGCATTGACCCCGGTGAAGAAGAATGAACGCGAGAATCCGCCCACCAACAGGATGGCAATGATGACAAGGTGCGACGTTTCCGGGGTGAAAAACCCGGTTGCGATCGTGACCACAGTCGTTACGGCGGCCGCTGAGAGCAATGTTGTTCGAAAACCGGCTGCGGCGAAAACCCGCCGTGCCATGAACTTGGTTGTGATCGCGCCGATCGCGCCGGCGAAGGTGATCAGGCCGGACTGGAAGGGAGTGAGGCCGAAGCCGAGTTGCAGCATCAGTGGCGTGAGAAACGGCATTGCGCCGATGCAGATGCGGAACAGTGTTCCTCCCAACGTCGAGGCCCGGAATGTGGGGTTGCGGAAGAGCTTCAGGTTGAGGATGGGAGCCGGATGGCGGTTCGCATGGACTACATAGAGAAATCCGCAGATCAGGCCGACGGCGGTCGCAGCGATGCCGATGATGGGCGGCAGCGCCGGAAGGCTGACAACGGAAAGGCCAAAGACCACGCCTGCCGCCGCAAGTGACGTCAGCACGAAGCCGATGACGTCAAGTCTGGGGGGGGCGGTCGCCTCCACCTCGGGCAGGAATATCGTTGCGAGCCAAACGCCAATGATCCCCACCGGAACATTGATCAGGAAGATCCAGTGCCAGCTGAAATAGGTGGTGATGAAGCCGCCGAGCGGCGGCCCCGCCAATGGGCCGACAAGCGCCGGGATCGTCAACAGCGCCATGGCGGAAACCAGGTCGCTCCGCTTTGTGGTCCGCAAGAGAACGAGACGACCGACCGGGGTCATCATCGCCCCGCCGACACCCTGCAGGAAGCGGGCGCAGACGAATTCGATCAGGCCCGACGAGGCCGCGCAGAAGATCGAGCCGATGACGAAAACACAGAACGCCAGCCGGAAAATGCGTTTGGCGCCGAACCTGTCCGCCATCCAGCCGCTGACCGGAATGAAGATCGCGAGCGAGACCATATAGGAGGTGAGCGCCAGCTTCAGCGTGATCGGCCCGACATGCAGGTCGTTGGCGATGGCGGGCAGGGCGGTCGATATGACGGTGGAATCCATCTGTTCCATGAACAGGGCGACTGCGAGGATCAGTGGAACGATGCGATTCATGCGGGGACGCCTTGAAGTCTGCGACGGCTCGGAAAGCCTGTGCTCTGTAGTCTTCGTATCGACCGCTGCCAACCCCTCGATTGGCTTGGCAAACACGATTGAGTCACGTCTGCGTGAGACCGCTTGTCCGCCGGTTTCAGCAACCGAGATTGACATATGTTCGTCGGGGCCGATTGCAACACACGGCGGTCGGGCGTGAACGGGGCGTGCGGCGATGGTGCCGTGCACGACTGGAAGGGATGGGATATGGCAGTGTCGACGGGGATAAGGCGGCGGGCATTCGTTGTTGCAGGTGTTGGCCTGCTCGCGGCGCCGATGATTTTAAGGCAGACGGCCGCAGTGGCCGCAAGTGGAGACATGACCAAGATGGATGCGACGACGCAGCCTCAATTCAATCAGTTCAAACTCGGTTCGTATAAGTTCACCGTCTTCAAGGATGGAGCCACGATCGCCGAGAAACCCTATGAAACCTTCGGTACCAATCAGAAGCCGGAAACGGTCCAGGATCTGCTCGCGAAGAATTTCCTGCCGACGGACAAGTTCGTGAATACATATGCGCCGGCGGTGATCGACACCGGATCTGATGTCATTCTCATCGATACCGGTTTCGGTGAAGGTGGTCGCGCCCGTGGCAGCGGCCTGCTCCGCGAGGGGCTCAAGGCTTCAGGTTATTCCGCGGACGACATCACGCTGGTTGCGCTGACCCACCTGCACGGCGATCATATCGGGGGTCTGATGGAAGCGGGCGCACCTGCCTTCAAGAACGCGCGCTACGTCGTCGGCCAGGCAGAGTATGATTTCTGGACCGACAAGGCCCGGGAAGGTACGGCTGCCGAAGGCGGCCACAAGGCAGTATTGGCCAACGTCGTGCCGTTCGCGGAAAAGGCGACCTTCATCGGAGAAGGCGACACGGTCGCAAGCGGCATCACGGCGATGCTGGCGACGGGTCACACCCCGGGCCACATGGTCTTTCACATCGAATCCGACGGCAGGCGGCTTGTCGCCACGGGCGATACCGCCAACCATTACATCCTGTCGCTGCAGCAACCCGAATGGGAGGTCCGCTTCGACATGGACAAGACGCAGGCTGCAGCCTCCCGCAAGAAGGTGTTCGACATGATCGCCACCGAGAGGGTTGCCTTCCTTGGCTACCACATGCCGTTCCCGGCGGTCGGTTTCGCCGAACCGTACGAAAAGGGATACCGTTTCGTTCCGAAGACCTATCAGTTCGACCTCTGATATTGCCGCATGGCAGCCATGCCGAGCCCGGCGGCCACGCCGGGCTTTTTGCTATTCCCTTCCTGTCATAGACGTGTTACCAGCCCTCGCCAACTTCCAAGCAACCCTTGCACACCGCCGGTGCGGACGATTCGTTCCGGGAGGCGTTGCATTTTTCGTATTTGAGGAAATTGGCCATGGCTCGCATCATTGAAACGCCAACCGGTTTGGACGCACTCACCTTCGACGACGTGCTCCTGCAGCCCGGTCATTCCGAGGTTTTGCCCGGCCAGACGAGCGTCGCAACCCGGATCGCGACCGATTTCGAGTTGAACATCCCGATTATCTCGTCCGCGATGGACACTGTCACCGAGAACCGTCTTGCCATCGCCATGGCACAGGCAGGCGGCCTGGGCGTCATCCACAAGAACCTGACGCCGGTCGAGCAGGCCGAGCAGGTCCGCCAGGTCAAGAAGTTCGAAAGCGGCATGGTCGTCAACCCGGTAACCATCGGCCCCGACGCGACGCTAGCCGATGCGTTGGCGCTCATGAAGACCTACAGCATCTCGGGAATTCCGGTCGTCGAAAAATCTGGCCGTCTCGTCGGTATTCTGACCAACCGCGACGTTCGCTTCGCATCGGATCCGTCGCAGAAGATCTATGAGCTGATGACGCGCGAGAACCTCGTCACCGTCAAGGAAAGCGTCGACCAGCAGGAAGCCAAGCGCCTGCTTCATTCGCATCGCATCGAGAAGCTGCTGGTGATCGACGGCGAAGGTCGTTGCGTCGGTCTCATCACCGTCAAGGATATCGAAAAGTCGCAGCTGAACCCGAATGCATCCAAGGATGCGCAAGGCCGCCTGCGCGCCGCTGCTGCCATCGGCGTCGGTGACGATGGTTTCGAGCGCGCTGAACGGCTGATCGAGGCAGGCGTCGACCTTCTCGTCGTCGATACCGCGCACGGCCATTCGGCCCGCGTTCTCGAAGCCGTCACCCGCGTCAAGAAGCTTTCCAACTCCGTGCGCGTCATGGCCGGCAACGTCGCGACATCCGATGGCACCAAGGCGCTGATCGATGCCGGTGCGGATGCGGTCAAGGTCGGCATCGGCCCGGGCTCGATCTGCACGACGCGCATCGTCGCCGGTGTCGGCGTTCCACAGCTCGCCGCCATCATGTCGGCGGTCGAAGCTGCTCAGGCTCAGGGCATCCCTGTCATCGCCGACGGCGGCATAAAGTTCTCGGGCGACGTTGCAAAGGCGATCGCATCCGGCGCTTCCGCCGTCATGATCGGCTCGCTGCTGGCAGGGACCGATGAAAGCCCGGGCGAGGTCTACCTCTATCAGGGCCGCTCCTTCAAAGCCTATCGCGGCATGGGTTCCGTCGGCGCCATGGCGCGCGGCTCGGCGGACCGCTACTTCCAGGCGGAAGTGCGCGACACGCTGAAGCTCGTTCCCGAGGGTATCGAAGGCCAGGTTCCCTACAAGGGGCCGGTCTCCGGCGTTCTGCACCAGCTCGCGGGCGGCCTCAAGGCTGCCATGGGTTATGTCGGTGGCAAGGATATCAAGGAGTTCCAGGAGCGTGCGACCTTTGTGCGCATCTCCGGTGCAGGCCTTCGCGAAAGCCACCCGCACGACGTGACGATCACCCGCGAGAGCCCCAACTATCCCGGCTCCGGCGCCTGAGAATGAACGCGGGCAGCCGTATTCCGATCTGGATTATCGCGCTGCTCGCGGCCATCTGCCTCGGTGTGCTCGCATGGACGACATTCGGTTTTGTCGTTCCGTTCAAGCACGAAACCGGCTTGGCAATCCTCGATACTTATTTTGCCGGCTACGACGATCTGGCCGTCGGGCGGATGCAGAGATTGCTCGTCCAGAACGAAACCGCCGACCGGTTGCTGAGAGCGATGTATTCCGGCCCTGAGCTGGTTTTCCCGGCACTTCTGACGGCCTTGTTACTCCTCATTTTGATAAAGCTCCGGTCCGACGTTTCCTATTTCGGCCGGCCGGTTCCGCCGCTCGTCGCCAAGCTCGTCTACGCGCTGCCGTTCGTCTACGGCATTGCCGACTACGGCGAGAACATATCGAGCCTGATCGCGTTCGGCGACAGCGGTTCTGCCGACCTCGCCGCGCAGCTATTGCCATGGATGACGCGGCTGAAATTCGCCAGCCTCCTCATCTGCCTGATCGTCATCGTCCGTTTCGCCATTTTTCGACTGATGCCGCCGAGCGATCAGGAAACACGATAGGCATCAGCGCGGCCACCGCCACGGCGGATTGGAAAGCCGTGCGGCCATGAATTCCGCCAGAACCTCGACCTTTGCCGGCCTTGCCCGCGCCGATGGGGTCACGAAATAAAGCGCCCCCTTGGGGAGGCTCCAATCCGTCAGGATCGCTTTCAAGCGGCCGTCGGCGAGATACTCGCTTGCCATGAATTCCGGCAGTTCGCAGATGCCGAGGCCGCTGAGGGCCATCGGGATCAGCGCCTCGGAGTTGGTTGCCCGCAGCGGGCCGGTCGGCGTCACCACCTCTTCCTCCCCCGCCGCGTTCGTGAACCTCCAGATGTCCTGTCGTGGACGATAGGCATAGCCGAGGCAATGATGCGCGGCGAGTTCACGCGGATGGCTCGGACACCCGAACTTTTCGAGATAGGCGGGTGATGCCAGAATGAAGGGGGAGACCGGTGCCAGCCGCCGCGCCACCAATGACGAGTCCGGCAGGACGGCAATGCGAAGCGCCGCATCAAAACCATCGGCCACCAGATCGACACTGGCGTCGCTCATATGCAGGTCGATGCTGATATCGGGATAAAGCCTGAAGAAGTCGGGCAGAATCGGCGCCACCCAATGAACGCCAAAGGTCATGGGTGCCGCGAGCCGGATCAACCCGCGTGGCAGGCTTGAGAGTTCGCGCGCGGCATTCTCTATTTCTTCAGCGTCGGAATAGATCCGCGAAGCGCGGTCGGCGAGTCTGAGACCGAATTCCGTCAGCGCCAATTGTCGCGAGGTGCGATTGAAGAGCCGAGCGCCGAACCGTTCCTCCAGTCGCGTCACGCCACGGGATACCGTCGCGACGGACACGCCGAGCGCCTTCGCCGCGCGGGCAAAGGATCGCTCCTCCGCCACCTTCGCGAACATCGCCAATCCTTCAAAATCCGGCAATTTCATCATTTCATTTATGCAACGATGGTTTTCATTCCGTTCTATTCCGAAACGATGCTGCCGTCCATATCTCCTGCTCAGTCGAACAACAGGAGACGACGACAATGACACAGAGACTGAATGGAAAGATCGCAGTCATCACCGGCGCCACGTCGGGCATCGGCCTTGCCACCGCAAAGCGCTTCGCCGCCGAAGGCGCGCGGCTCTTCATCACTGGCCGTCGCGCCGACGTGCTGGCTGCGGCCGTCGCCGAAATCGGTGGCAACGTCACTGGCATTCAGGCCGATTCCGCCAAGCAGGCCGATCTCGATCGTCTCTTCGACCGCGTAAGGTCGGAAGCCGGCCGTATCGACGTGCTGTTCGTGAATGCCGGCGGTGGTTCGTTTGCGCCGATCGGCCAGATCACCGAAGAGCAGTTTGATGACACGTTCAACCGCAATGTGAAGGGCGTGCTGTTTACCGTACAGACCGCACTTCCGTTGCTCGGCAACGGCTCGTCGGTCATCCTGACCGGCTCGACCGCAGGCGCTACAGGCACGCCGGCATTCAGCGTCTACGCCGCCTCCAAGGCGGCGATCCGCAACTTCGCGCGCAACTGGATCCTCGACCTGAAGGATCGCGGCATCCGTATCAACACGCTGAGCCCGGGCCCGACCGAAACGACCGGGCTGGTCGAACTCGCCGGCAAGGACAAGGCGCAGCAGCAGGGCCTGCTTGACTATCTCGGTTCGCAGGTTCCGATGGGTCGCGTGGGTCGCGCCGAGGAGATCGCCGCCGCCGCCCTTTTCCTCGCCTCGGATGAATCGAGCTTTGTAACCGGCGCCGAACTCTTTGCCGATGGCGGCATCGCACAGGTCTGATCAAGCACGCCCGTCGCGATGCATTTCGCGGCGGGCGTTGGACTGGCAAGGCCGGATCTTTTCCGCTACTGCTCTGAAATCAAAGCAGAAGCAGCGAGGAGATGACCATGAGCGGAATGACGGGCTATGAAATGTTCTGGCCCATTGTTGCCCACGTGGCGCTGGTCTATGTCCTCTACGCACTGCTCGGCTACCGTCGCCGAAGGATGGTAGATGCGGGAAACGTCCGGGTTTCGGACTACCGCGAAAACCGCAACGAACCGCCGCAGAGCCTCTTCGTCAAGAACTGCATCGCGAACCAGTTCGAACTGCCGGTGCTCTTCTACGCCTGCTGCATCCTCCTCTATATCACCGAGGCCGACAACATTGTTGCGTTGGTCCTCGCGTGGATCTTCGTGGCGCTGCGCTACGCCCATGCGTTCATTCACGTCACCAGCAACCGCATCCGCTATCGCAGCCCGCTCTTTGCCGCGGGCTATATCGTTCTCGGTGCCATGTGGGTCTGGCTTGCCGTCTGGATGACCTTCCCGAACGGTTAGAGCTTCTGTCAGCGGGAAGTAACGCAGTTTTGTTCCTGTGTTACCTCCTGTGTTACCGGCCACTGTCCTATGTTTTTCCGCAGGCGAAAACCCTGGGCAGGGAAGAGGAGGCTGAAATGAGCAAGCCGGAAATCACGCAGGCGATGATCAACGCCTACGACGAGTACACCCATCTCACACTCGACCGACGGAATTTCATGGACAAGCTGACGAAGCTCGCAGGCTCGGCGGGTGCTGCGGCTGTGATCGCGCCTCTGCTCGCTGCCAACAAGGCCAGCGCGGAGATTGTATCCGCGGCGGATGACCGCCTGACGGCCAAGGATGTCACCTACCCTGGCAGCGGCGGTGAAATGCGGGGGTACCTCGTCGAACCGAAAGACGCTTCGGGGAAGCTTGGCGCCGTTATCGTCATCCATGAAAATCGCGGCCTCAATCCGCATATCCGCGACGTGGCGCGCCGCATGGCGCTCGAGGGATTCGTCGCGCTCGCGCCGGACTTTCTTTCTCCGCTTGGCGGGACGCCGGAGAATGAGGATCAGGCCCGCGACATGTTCGGCAAGCTGGATCGCGCCGCGACTGTCGCCAATGCCGAGGCGAGTTTGCTCTATCTCTCCAAGCTGGATGCGACGAACGGCAAGGTTGGTGCGATAGGCTTCTGCTGGGGCGGCGGGCTGGTAAACAGCCTTGCGATTAATTCTCCGGAACTAAAGGCAGGCGTTGCCTACTACGGAGCCCAGCCCGACGCGGCGGAGGTGCCGAAAATCAAGGCCGCAATGATGTTGCACTACGGCGGTTTGGACGAGCGCATCAACGCCGGTATCGCCGCCTACGAGGCGGCGCTCAAGGCAGACGGCAAGGACTTCCAGGTGTTTATCTATGACGGCGCCAACCATGCCTTCAACAACGACACCTCGGCCGCCCGCTACGATAAGAAGGCGGCGGATCTTGCCTGGAGCCGTACGATCGCGTTTCTCAAGAAGAACCTGTCTTGATCAGGCGGCGTGGGGGGCGGGGGCGACGGCTATGATCGCTTCCGCCAGCGCCTCCATCTCCTTGCCACGGTGATTGCTTCGCCGCCAGGCGAGGCCGATTTCGCGCAAGGGCTGCGGATCGGCAAAAGGCACGATGCGGATCGAATTGCGGCTGGTCTCGGTGGCGATCGCCATCTCCGGGATCAGCGTCATCCCCATGTCGTGCGACACCATCTGCAAGAGGGTGGCCATCGACGTCGCGCCGAAATTGACAAGGCTGCGCTTGCCCGCGCTGCAGACGGCGAGCGCCTGGTCCCGCAGGCAGTGACCTTCCTCAAGCAGCAGCAGGCGATCGACGTTCACCTCGTGCTCCGTGAGCGGCGACATGAGAACGTTGTCGCCGTTTTCTGCCACGGCCATGAAGAATCTATCGGTAAAGAGTGGTCGGGTCTGGATGCCCTCGATGTCGAGGGGCAGGGCCGCGATGACAGCATCGAGCTTGCCCACGGAAAGGTCAGCCATGAGGCGATCGGTGACGGCTTCTCTCAATTCGACTTCGACGGTCGGATAGGTGTTGCGGAGATGCGGGACGAATTGCGGTACCAGATAGGGTGCCACCGTCGGAATAATCCCGATGCGGATCAATCCCTCCAGTGTGCCGCCGCCCTGTCGTGCCGTCTGCTCCAGCAGATCGACCTGATGCAGTATCGACCTG
The DNA here is from genome assembly GCF_001426265.1 of Rhizobium sp. Root1220. Lineage (GTDB taxonomy): Bacteria > Pseudomonadota > Alphaproteobacteria > Rhizobiales > Rhizobiaceae > Rhizobium. The sequence continues at coordinate 302,429 of NZ_LMDG01000033.1, read as the reverse complement.
ACATGATGAAGCACCTCTTCGCCTTTCGGCGTCAAGATGGTGTTGTGCCGCGTCCGTTCCACCAGTCTTGCGCCGAGGTATTCTTCCATCTCCATGATCTGGGCGGAAAGCGCGGGCTGGCTGATGTGCACCATTTCGGCGGCTCGGCCGAAATGCCTAGTGGTCGCGAGCGCATCGAAGTAGCGCATTTGTCGAAGGGTCAGCACGATAGGTTTTTCCGATCGAAGTTCACAATAAATACGATTGGAAATTATCGAAGGTCAATGGGAAAACTGCATGGTCGAGAGCCAACGACGCTTTCCCTGGCCATTTCATGAAGGAGGATTTCATGTCCGATCGCCCGACTTTGACGACGACGGCTGGTTCACCAGTCCCTGACAATCAGAACTCCATCACCGCCGGTCCGCGCGGCGGGATCATGATGCAGGACTATCAGTTGCTTGAGAAGCTAGCGCACCAGAACCGCGAGCGCATTCCCGAACGCGTCGTCCACGCCAAGGGCTGGGGCGCATTCGGCACGCTGACGATATCAGGCGATATTTCGAAATACACCAAGGCAAGCTGTCTGCAGCCGGGTGCGGTTACGCCCATGCTTGCGCGCTTCTCCACGGTCGCCGGTGAAATGGGCGCTGCCGACGCCGAGCGCGACGTTCGCGGCTTCGCACTGAAATTCTATACCGGCGACGGCAACTGGGACCTCGTTGGCAACAATACGCCGGTGTTCTTCGTTCGCGATCCCCTGAAATTCCCGGATTTCATCCACACGCAGAAGCGTCATCCGAAGACCAACCTTCGCTCGGCAACCGCCATGTGGGATTTCTGGTCGCTGTCGCCGGAAAGCCTGCATCAGGTCACCATCCTGATGTCGGACCGTGGCCTGCCGATCGATCCGATGCACATGAACGGCTACGGCTCGCACACCTACTCCTTCTGGAACGACGCCGGCGAGCGCTATTGGGTGAAGTTCCATTTCAAGACCCAGCAGGGCCACAAGCACTATACAAACGCCGAAGGTGAAAGCCTGATCGGCAAGACCCGCGAGAGCTACCAGGAAGCCCTTTTCGGCGGCATCGACAAGGGCGTATTCCCGCGCTGGAAGGTGCAGGTTCAGGTCATGACGGAAGCGGAAGCCGAGAGGACTTCCTATAACCCGTTCGATCTCACGAAGGTCTGGCCGCACAGCGAATTCCCGCCGATTGATATCGGTGTGATGGAGCTGAACCGCAACGCCGAGAACTATTTCGCGGAAATCGAACAGGCTGCATTCTCGCCGTCGAACATCGTCCCTGGCATCAGCCATTCGCCGGACAAGATGCTGCAGGCCCGTGTTTTCTCCTATGCCGACGCGCATCGCCATCGGCTTGGAACGCACTATGAGAACATTCCTGTCAACCAGCCGAAATGCCCTGTTCACCACTATCACCGCGATGGCCAGATGAACACATATGGCGGCATTCGCAGCGGAAACCCTGACGCCTACTACGAGCCGAACAGCGTCAATGGCAGCCCATTTGAGGACAAGTCGGCCAAGGAGCCGCCGCTGAAGGTAAGCGGTGACGTGGATCGCTACAATCATCGGGAAGGCAACGATGATTACGGACAGGTGCGAGCGCTCTTCAATCTGTTCGATACCGATCAGAAGGGACGCCTGTTCTCCAACGTCGCTGCGGCAATGGGCGGCGTCCCGGGCCACATCGTCGAGCGGCAGCTCGCCCACTTCAAGCTGGTTCATCCGGACTACGAATCAGGTGTGCGCGCAGCTCTCGGCAAGCAGCACGGCTACAAGGTCGATACGATCAGCGCGCAGCCGACCGCAGCTGAATAGTTTCCGCATCCGGAACGACCAAATCGGGGCGTATCGCCCCGATTTGTTTATGCTTTTCGTGATCGTTAAAATCCGATCCTTCTCGTTTACCCACCATGAAGACCTGCATGTCATATCGGCCAAAAGCGCCGGTTTGAGCGATCGTCCGCGCCGCGAAAAAGAGGATGGGGAACGACATGAGCGTCGGGAGTTCGGATCGCATTGGCCTCCGCAGGAAGCCGAAACAGGAACGCAGTATCCAGAGACTGGATCTCATCCTGTCCGCTGCGGCGGGATTGATCGCTGAAAAAGGCGTGAGCGCCATGCGAATGACGGAACTCGCCGTCGCAGCCAAGGTGCCGATCGGCTCCGTCTACCAGTATTTTCCTGAAAAGGCTGCCATCGTCAAAGCTCTCTTCGATCGGCATGCTTCGGCCATCCAGGCGCGTATTGCCGAAGCCTTTGCAGTCGTTCACTCCGTTGAACATGCGCTCGAAGTGCTCGCGGCAACGATCGACTGGCACTATGATGACTACCGCAACGATGCCGCCTATCTCGCCATCTGGGCGGGAATCGAGACGGACCAGGACCTGTCGCGGCTGAACATCGAGCACAGCAGCCGTATCGCCGGCATTTTCCACGACACCGTGCGGCGCATCGCGCCGGAATTGACGGCGGCTGACATGGAGGCCCGCACGTACCTGTTCAGTCACCTGCTCGGTGCTTCGATCCGGCTTGCCGTCGTTAGCGAAGCCTCGTTCGCCCGGCGCATTCTGGATGAGTGGAAGCGCGTGATCCGCACCTCCTTTTTCTCGGCCGTACCTGCCTGACGCTTACCAGCTTGGTACCGCATTTCCGACCTTGAGCCGAGGCTGAAGGCGCCCGTAGGCGTTCTTGACGTCTGGCTCGAGATTGTCGTCGACCACGGCAGGCGTGATGTTGTCGAGGCAGGCTGTGATGTGCGCCGTGATGGCGTTCATCAGCGAGATCGAAACGCCAGGCCGCTTCATGATGCCGATCTGGACCGGGGGCAGAGCAGGGAACCCGTCCGCCTGGCTCAGCACCTTCATGCCGGTCCGCAATGCCGATTCCGGCATGACGGACACAGCCATGCCGGCGAGAACGGCGGCAGCGACGACGGTGCAAGACCAGCTGGTGAACAGGATCTGGTGTTCGCGGCCGACGGCGTCGAGTGCCGAGCAGGCCAGCTGGCGCCATTGGCAATCACGGCGACCGACGGCAAGCGGCACCGGTGCATCGTCGCGGATCGGATGGTTGGCCGATCCCACCCAGCAGAGCGGTTCCGTTCTGACGACGTCGGACATGCGCTCGCGCGGGTTATGCGTCACCAGCGCGATGTCTAGCTCGCCACGGTGCATGCGCTCGGCAAGGTCGACTGACGGTTCGCAGACGATATAAAGCTCGACATTCGGATGCGTCTTCGCAAACCTGCCGATGATCTCCGGCATGTATCGGTCGGCGTAGTCGTCCGGGGTGCCGATGCGCAGCGTTCCCTCAAGGCGGTTGTCGTCGAAAGCCGCGATCGCCTCGTTGTTGAGCCTAATCATGCGCCGCGCGTAGTTCAGCAGCTTCTCGCCCTCGGTGGTCAGCCGGTTGCCGCGCCCGTCCTTGATGAAAAGCTGCTTGCCGATCCGCTCCTCAAGACGCCGCATCTGCATGGAGACGGCTGACTGCGTCTTGTAGACCCTGTCGGCGGCCTTGGTGAAGCTGCCGGAGTCGACAATTGCGATGAAGGTCTGCAACTGATCTATGTCTAGAGGCGCGGCCATGATCTCACCTATAACAATCTCTGATGATAATCATTAGAAACATTCGTTGGACTGATCAATAGGTGTTTGGCATTTTCGGGGTGCAAATCAATCAAAGTGAAGGACAGACGCCCCTGCCTGTCCGCTCCGATTTCAACCTTGCTCCTACCCGCATGACCTCGCGGGGAGGGTGGGTTGTTGCGCGCCAATGAAAGGATCATCCCATGCGCACGACAGACCGGATATTAGAACTCGACTGCAGCCATGCATCGGCGACGTACACACAGCGTCTCTTCAATGGCTTTGCAACGCTGGCATCCGTACTGCGCGTGTTCCGCAACCGTATGGAGATCAACCGGCTACACGAGCTCGACGACTATCAACTGAGGGACATCGGTCTTTCCAAGACCGACCTGACCTCCGCCTTCCTGGCCTCGACCTTCTTTGAGGATCCGTCGGATCACCTGACGCGTTCCGCCCGCAATCGCGGACGCAATTCGATCTTCCGGTCCAACGAGGAGTAGGGCCAGCCCAGTTTTCCCCGCAGGGTGATAGCCAATAGCCCTGCTTCTTGCCCGGTGACCGGCTTCCCAGCCGTCTCCGGGTTTTTTTATGCCTTGGGGGGAGCGGCCGGCGGCGCCTTCGGCATATAGCTTTCGAAGATCGCTTCCATTTTCTTCTGGTAGTTCTTCTGGACTTCCAATCCGCTGTCGAACATGGTGTTCAGCATCTCCAGATAACCTTCGGTCGCGACCTTTGCCTCGTCCTTCGGCACATCAGCCGGTTTGGGTGTTGCCGGCTTCCCCACGTTGCCCATCATCTCCTGAAAGGCCTTGGCGAAGGGGTTGTCGAGGAAGGGGTTGGCCTGCGCCTCTGGCGCGGGCTTCTGCGCGTTGAACATCAGTTGCATCGTCTGCGTGAACGGATTGTCGAAGATGCTGGGTTCGGGCGTAGTCTTCTGTTTGGGAGTAAAGCCGGTGCTTTCCAGCCACTTTTGTATGCTCTCGCCCATCGCGGTGTTGACGAATGGGTTCACCGGCGTGCTCATCTGTCCCATCGATTGCTTGAAAAGCCCGCCCATCAGCGTATCGGCCATGACGGGCAGCATCTGCTTATAGATTTCCTGGCCGATGCCGGTCATCTGTGCCGCCTGCGCTGCCACCGCACGCGAAACCTCCTTGGAGCCGAAAAGCTGGGCAAGAATATTGTTGCCGTCAGAGACGCCCTGCGGGGTGAATGCCTTGTTCATGTCCTCGAAGTATTTGGCGTAATTGCCGGACGCGACGGCCTGCATCAGCCCTATGAAGTCGTAAGGGTTGCTGGTGCTCCGCTTCAAGCCTGCGGAAAAGGCGGGCATGAGCGCCGCCATCGCCTTGGTAGCCTGTTCCTGGGCAAGATTGAACTGCCTGGAGACCGCATCCATCGCCGCGCCGTTCTGCGCCTGCATCATCATGTCGAAGAGTGGCAGCATGGAAATCCCCTTCCAGATTCGCGACGCATAGTTGCGTCACTATAGCCGGAAAAAAGCATGCGCAAACGTCTTTTTGAAGAAGGGGTTAGTATTGATATTCGTCGAACACCTGCTCGACCGAGCCGTTCCAGCGGCCATGGTAGCGCGCCAGCAGATCCTCGGCCAGCGTCGCCTTCTTCGCCATGACTTCATCAAGCGGCGAGAGGAAGATCGTCTCGTCCTGACCCTCCTTGTTGAGCTTGCCGCGCGCCTTGAGGCCCGTCTTTGAGACGGCGATCACTTCGCGCGCCGTGTCGTAGAGCTCGTGGCCGCGGAACTTTGCCTTTAGCCCCTCGGCCGGAACCGCGTTGCGCAAGGCATTGACCTCGTCGAACGTCCAGTCCCTGGTCAGCATGTCGGCGGCCTCGAGTGCCGCTTCGTCGTAGAGCAGGCCGACCCAGAAGGCCGGCAACGCACAGATGCGCCGCCAAGGACCGCCATCGGCTCCGCGCATTTCAAGGAAGCGCTTCAGTCGCACGTCCGGGAACAACGTCGACAAATGGTTGGTCCAGTCACCCATCGTCGGCTCCCAGGCAGCAATCTCGCCTTTCAGCCCGCCGTTCATGAACTGGCGGAAAGTCACATGCGTACAGTCATGGTAGCGACCGTCGCGGACGATGAAGTACATCGGCACGTCGAGCGCCCATTCCGCGTAGTCTCGGAAACCGAAGTCGTCGCGGAAGGTGAAGTCGAGCAGCCCCGAGCGGCGGTTGTCGGTATCGCGCCAGATGTCGCCGCGCCAAGACAACAGGCCGTTCAACTTGCCTTCGGTAAAGGGCGAGGAGGCAAAGAGCGCGGTCGCCAGCGACTGCAGCTTCATCGATACACGCATCTTCTTGCGCATGTCCGCTTCGGACGAGAAGTCGAGGTTCACCTGAATCGTACAGGTCCGGTACATCATGTCGAGCCCCTTGCTGCCGACTTTCGGCATGTAGCGGCGCATGATGTCGTAGCGTGACTTCGGCATGACGGGGGTTTCGGCAAGCGTCCACTTCGGGCTGCCGCCGATGCCAAGGAAACGGATGCCCATCGGCTCAGCGATTTCGCGCAGCGTCGCCAGATGCTGGTTGGATTCCTTGCAGGTCTCGTGAATCGTTTCGACCGGGGCACCCGACAGCTCGAACTGGCCGCCCGGCTCGATCGAGATAGCGCCCATTCCGTTTGGCGCACCAAGGCCGATGATGTTGTCACCGTCAAGGATCGCTTCCCAGCCGTTCTTTTGCTGCAAGCCCTTGAGCAGCCCGGAAATGCTGTTTTCGCCAAAGTACGGAACCGGGCTGTTGTCCGCCTTGAAGAATGCGAACTTCTCGTGCTCTGTGCCGATGCGGAACGCTTCTTCCGGCTTGTTTCCCGCGGCGAGATAGTCGGTCAGCTCCTGAACCGAAGAGAGCGGCGTCTGGTCGGTGGTATCGCGAGCCATGCAAGTAACCTGTATTCGGGAAGGCGCCTGGAGCATCCAGGCAATTGGAAGGGTGATTAGGACCGCTGGCAGGTATGTTGCAAGTGAAATTGTTTCAACGGTTCATCAAAAAAATAGCAACGATTTTCGCGGCGCGCCGATCTTAGGGTTAATTCCAGTCGCCGATTGCGGCCTGAATGAGTGCCATCGCCGCGACAGCTGCCGTATCGGCACGCAGGATGCGCGGCCCGAGCGGGATTGCGGTGACGAAATCGAGGCTCCGCAGCCGAGCACGCTCCTCCTCGGAAAAGCCGCCTTCAGGACCCACGAGCAGGGCAAGCTTCCGCTCCTGAACCTTTGCCAGGAGCGGCAGGGGATTCTGGCCGGCATCGCCTTCGTCGCAATAGATGATGCGTCGGTCGGCCGGCCACTGGTCCAGCAGGTCGAATAGCCTTGCCGGCTCGGCGACCTCGGGAATCCCGAGGATGCCGCATTGCTCCGCTGCCTCGACGACATTCGCCTTCAGCTTGTCGAGGTTCGTGATCTTGCCCTGGACGTGCTGTGTCATGACCGGTTGCAACAGCCCGGCACCCATCTCGACGGCTTTCTGCACCAGGTAGTCGAGACGCCCGATCTTAAGCGGAGCGAAGAGATAGTGCAGATCGGACGGCAAGGGTTGTGGCCGTGTTTGTTCCTCGACCATCAGCACGATGCGTTTGCGGGTCGGGAACGTCAGGCGCGCCTTCCACTCGCCGTCCCGGCCATTGAATACCAGGATCTCGGCGCCGTTCTCCATGCGCAGCACGTTTGCGAGGTAATTGAAGTGGTCGGCCGTGGTTTCCGCCGCCGCCCCGGCCGAAAGGGACGTATCGACGAACAACCGTTGCATCCGGAAATTGGCGCGCATGGAAGGGTCCTGCCTAGATGAAGAGCGCGAACATAACCCAATAGATCATCGCCGCAAGCGCCGCCGAGGCAGGCACGGTGATGATCCACGCAGCAATAATGGTCATGAAATGCGAACGCCGCACCAGATAGCGCCGCCGCACCTCGTGCATGTTCGGATCTTCCGGTTCATCGATCGCCCAGCTGTCGGACGTCCGGCGCAGGTATTTGATGCGACGCTTCGAGTGGCGCGTATACCACTCACGGAAGAAGCCGACGCCAAACACGGAGCCGACGGCGATATGCGTCGTGCTGACCGGCAGGCCCAGCCAGGAAGCCAAAATCACCGTGAAAGCCGTCGAAAGCGCGACGCAGTAGGCCCGCATCGGGTTGAGCTTGGTGATCTGCTCGCCGACCAGGCGGATCAGGCGTGGACCAAAGAGCAGCAGGCCGACGGAGATGCCTAGAGCGCCGATCAACAGCACCCAGGCGGGAGGGGCTCCATGCGGCTCAAGCGCCTGGCCGGTCGATGCGCTCACGATGGCCGATAGCGGGCCGACCGCGTTGGAAACGTCATTTGCCCCGTGCGCAAAAGACAGCAGCGCCGCCGAGCCGACCAGCGGCAGCTGGAACAGGACGCGAAGAGAGCTGTTCCGGTTCTCAAGGCCGCGCGCCTGCCTGCGAACCAGCGGCCGCGCGACGATCCAGCCCGCCAACGCAGCCGCAAGACCGATCATGGTCACGACCAGCGGCGAGAAATGCCCTGTGGCCTCCAGTTGCAGCACCATGTAGGCGCTGAAACCGCCGATCATCATGGCGATCAGAACCGGCACCCAGCGCCTGGCTGCGGCAATCTTGTCCTCCCGATAAATGATAAGCGTCTTGACCAGGAAAAGCAGGCCAGCGGCGATCAGCCCGCCGAGCAGCGGCGATGTCATCCAGGCCGCCGTGATCTCGAGCATCACCCGCCAGTTCACTGGTCCGGGGCCGACGGCGCCGACGCCCGCGCCGATCACCGCTCCGACGATTGCGTGCGTGGTCGATACCGGCGCGTTCAGCCAGGTCGCGAGGTTGATCCACAAGGCGGCTGCGACAAGCGCCGCCATCATGATCCAGGCGAGCGTGTTCGCCGGCACCTGTACGGTATCGAGGATGCTGGACGAGATTGTCCTCACAACCTCGCCGCCCGCGATGGTCGCACCAAGGATTTCGAAGATGGCAGCGATGACGAGCGCCTGGCCCATCGTCATCGCGCGGGCCCCCACCGCCGCGCCGACGTTGTTCGTCACGTCGTTAGCGCCGATGTTCATCGCCATGTAGGCGGCCAACGCCGCCGCAGCGATCACCAGCACCGCGCCCGGTCGGTCAAACACGTAGACGCCGGCGAAAAGCATCGCCAAGCCAAGGAAAACCAATCCGATGCCGGGTGCCGCCAGCTTTCGGGAGATAAACTTCGCTGCGTCCTCGACGTGGCTGATCTTGTCGAGATCCTTGTCGAGTGTTCGCTTGATGAGGATTGCGCGGCGGTCGGGCATGCTATTCCTTGTGACTGAATCCTGCTTTAGCGCCGCAAAGTTTAGCAGCGCAAGATGGCAGATTCATTCCGCTGGAATTTGCTTTGGCGACCTTGTGGCGAGCTGTTCTGCCATGCGGCGCTTGAACAGCAGGAAAAGGTCGCGGAGCTCCGGCTCCTGGACCCGCTTCACAGCTTCGTCGCAGGAAACCCATTCCACCTTGCGTTCACCTTTTTCCTTGAAATTCTTGGCGATATCCGAAACTTCGAGCACGTATACCTGCACCCTGCAGGCCACTCTCAGGCCGCTCTTGAGTACTTTCGGATACGAGTAGGTGCCGATCGGTTGCTTTTCGACCGTTCCGCGCGCACCGGCTTCTTCGAATGCCTCGCGCGCTGCCACTTCGTAGGAACACCGCCCGTCCATCGGCCATCCCTTGGGGACGACCCACCTGCCAGTATCACGGCTCGTCATCAGGAGCACTTCAAGCTCGCTGCTCTTCTTTTTCACCCGGTAGCAGAGCGCAGCATATTGTTGACGCGGTGGGCGTCGAAACATGAGCTGTACGTCTGAAGCCAGTCGGGCGAAAAGAGTCAACGTTGAAGGCACCTTTTTTGGGTTGAGTCGGTTAAATTAGTATCCGCTGTAAAGCTTGCGCGATCCATACGAATTAGTGTTTTTGCATCGGATATTGCATTCATCAATATTCTATCACGCTGCGGTTGGGGAATTCCGCCAAATACTATCCTGTTTCCGCCTTTGCACAGGTGTTCAATATGCGCCTGTCTTGAATTCCAATCAACAAGGCCGTCATGTATTGCACTGTTATGTCGGCACTAAGGTGAACATGCGCCTCCCACCCCTCAAAGCGATCCGGGCCTTCGAGGCTGTGAGCCGACACGGCAGCATTCTTGGAGCAGCCGGGGAGCTTGGCGTGGTGCGCGGCGCAGTGCGGCAGCAAATCGCAATCCTCGAGGCTCACTTCGGTGAAAAGCTCTTCGAGCACGATGGCCGAAGATTGGTGGCAACCGCAAAAGCAACGAAGTTCGCACGAGCCGCGACATCGGCTTTCGCCATTCTCCACCGCGCGTCTATGGAGTTTGAGGCTGGCGGACACGACCGCATCCGCCTCGGTGTCCCTTCAGCCTTTGCTATATGGTGGTTGATGCCGCGCCTTGCAAATATGCAGGCCACCCTTGGCGACGTCGAAGTCGATATCGTTCCGATGACGGTCGTTGAGCCGCTGTCGCTCCGCCCGGAATTCGACGCCGTCATCATGGGCGGTGAATACAGGCCGGCGGACGGCATCACCGCGGTTAAGTTCATGGAGGACGAGTTCGGTCCCGTCGCCACGCCGGATCTCGCCGCAACGATCGCCGGCGATCCGCTCCGAATGGCCGATGTCACGGCATTGATCAGCCGCAGCGCGCCGAGCCTCTGGAGCGAGTGGTTCTCCGAAAGCGGAACCGTGCCGGTGACTTTCCGGAGAAAGCAGGAGTTCGAAGACCTGTTGCTGGCTCTCGGGGCGGCGCGCTCCGGGCTGGGCGTGGCGCTGGCTCCCCGGGCATCGATCGAGGATGACCTCCAGCGCAATATCCTCGTCGCACCCTACGGTTTCATTCGCCGTCCGGCGGGCTATAGCCTTTCATGCAGGACAGCGGACGCGAAAAGGCCATCATTCATGGCGCTTCGCGATTGGCTGCTTGGCTCGGCAAACTAACGGGTGAAGTGGCAGATTTTCTGCCCCTCGCGGAGAAATATGTCCATGTCCGACTGCGGCTTCCCTGTCTACGAAGTGAGATGAAAGCGAAAGGACAAGGGCATGGAACGGAATGCTACCCGCATCGAGTGGATCGGCAACAGCTGCCGCCTGCTGAAGGCAACCGCGGCCGAGTTCGAGAAGACCCGACCGTTCGAGGGGTTGACGATCGGCACCGGTATCCACCTGGAACCGAAGACCGTGGCGCTTCTTATGACGCTGCGGGCGGGCGGCGCGCGGCTGGTGTGCACCGGCAACCTCAACAGCACGCAGCCGTCGACGGTGGAGTTCCTGCGCTCGCAAGGCATCACCGTTTTCGCCACGCAGACGACCGATCCCGCCGAACATCACAAAAGCCTTGAAGCGGTCGTCGCCGAAAAGCCGGACCTTCTCCTGGACAATGGCGGCGACCTGTTCGCGATCGCGGCCGAACGCCCCTATGCCAACCTTCGTGGGGGCACCGAGGAGACGACCTCCGGCCGGACGCGACTGCTGCCGCTGCGCGAGAAGCTGAACATGCCGATTCTCGTCATCAACGATAGTCCGATCAAACAGTTCGCCGAAAATAGGCACGCGGTCGGCCAGAGCATGTTTGAAAGCTATATGCGCTTTACCAACCGCTCGACGAACGGCAAGCGCGTCACCGTTTTCGGTTATGGCGCCTGCGGCAAGGGAACGGCGGCCTGCTTCCGCAATGCCTTCTCGAATGTCAGCGTTGTCGATATCGATCCCGTGACGGCGCTGGAAGCGCATCTTGACGGGTTCTCGACGCCATTGCGCGACGATGCGGTGCGCTCCGCCGATCTTCTGGTGACGGTCACCGGCTTTGCCGACATCGTGACCGTGGCCGACTTGGCGCTGATCAAGGACGGGGCGATTCTGATGAATGGTGGGCATTTTCCGCTGGAGATCAGTGTTGCGGCCTTCCGGCAGCACGCCGATGTCGTTCGGATCGACAGCTACGAGGCGGACGGCATCGAGACGTTCCATCTCCGGGACGGGCGCTCGTTTCATGTTCTGGGTGGCGGGCACATGGCAAATCTTGCCGGTCCGCGCCCGCTCGGAAATTCCGTCGAATCGATGGATCTGGGTTTCACGCTGCAAGCCCGCTGCCTCGATCGGGTCGCCGGTCGTGGGGTTGGGCCGGAGGCATGCATCGTGCCGGTGCCCGGTGATATCGATGCAATTGTCGCAAGTGCCTATCTCGATCTTGCCCGATGAAGCGGGGCACGGCCCCTTGCGGCCGTGCCAGTCCGGTCAGGCGATCTCGACAACCAGTTTGCCCGATGCCTGCCTGGTTTCGATCAGGGCATGTGCCTCCGCGACGTTGCCGAAATCGAAACGTCGCGGATCGAGTTTCGGCGCAAGCGCCCCCGCTTCGACAAGCCTGGTCACCTCACGCATGATCTCGCCGTGGTGGGTGCGCCCTTCGCCGGTCAGGAGTGGCAGCAACGTGAAAACGCCGGAGTAGGTCGCGGCCTTGAAGGATAGCGGGGCCAGGGCGTGCGTGCCCCATCCAAGCGCGCTCACCACATGGCCGAAGCGGCTGACGGCCTTGAAGGCCGTATCGAGCCCGGCGCCGCCGACCGTATCGTAGACGACATCGAAACCTTTTCCGCCTGTATACTCGGTCACATACTCTTCTGCTGTCGTCGACGCGCGGTCGATCGGAATGGCGCCGAGGCTGCTGATGTAACTCGCTTTCTGCGCGCCATCCACGGCGTAGACATCGGCACCTACGCTCTTGGCGATCTGCACCGCGACATGGCCGACTCCGCCGGCGCCGCCAAGAACCAGAACCTTCTGCCCGGCCCGAACCTTGGCGCGGTCGACCAGGCCTTCCCACGCCGTAATCGCGATCAACGGCAGGGCAGCGGCTTCACGCATCGAGAGATTGCCGGGCTTGGGAGCGAGGAGGCGTGCATCGACGGCCGCGAATTGTGCCAGCGATCCCTGGATGCCGCCGACGCCGCCGGTCATCCCGTAGACCTCGTCGCCGCGACGAAAACCGCTGACACCGGCGCCGACCTCTTCGATCACACCGGCCATGTCGATGCCGAGGACGGCGGGGAGGGGGTGGCGCGCATGGGCCGCGTTGCCGGCACGGATCTTGGTGTCGAGCGGGTTGACGCCGCTTGCCTTGATCCGGACGAGCACCTCGCCTTCGTTTGCAGAGGGTTTCGCGATCTGGGCAGTACGAAAATCGCCTGCGGGCGCATCGACAAGGAGCGCCTGCATTGTTGAGCTGGGGGACATGGAACTCGCCTTTCGTTTCGATGACCAGACCATGATCTGTTGTATTGAGAATGGAAATCAAAGATACTGACTTGCTTTCATGCATTTATGTTTGGGATGTGCCGTGGATTGGAGCGACCTGAAGGTTTTTCTAGCGATAGCGCGCGGCGGCACATTGGGTGCGGCAGCCCGCAGCCTCGGTTCGACACAGCCGACCATGGGCAGACGGTTGCGGGCGCTGGAAGGGTCCCTCGGTCAGCCGCTTTTTCAAAGAACCGCCGATGGCTTCGTGCTGACCGACGAGGGAACGACCGTCCTCGCGCGTGCCGAGCGCATGGAGGAGGAAGCGCTTGGGCTGGAGCGGGAGCTTGCCGGTCAAAGCAGGCAGGTGAGCGGTTTTCTGCGTCTGTCTTCGTCGGACTGGTTCGGTGCGCATGTTCTGTCGCCTGTGCTTGCGGAATTCTCGCAAGCCTATCCCAACGTCGTTGTCGAGCTCCTGACCGACAGCCGGCTGCTCAGCCTTGCGCGACGAGAGGCCGATATCGTTTTCCGCATCGCGCCGTTCTCTGAACCCGAAGTAATTTCGCGCAAGCTCCTGCATGTCGACTACGGGCTCTACATCAGGCGCGGCGAGCCGCAGCCAAAGGCAGGGGATGGCACCGGTGCGCGGCTGGTGACGATGGACGAGGCGTTCGGCGGGATGCCCGATGTCGCGTGGCTGAAGCGTATTCTGCCGAAGGCGGACATTGTCATGCGCAGCAACAACCGCGACGTTCAGGCAACGCTCTGCGCCAACGGGGCCGGATTGGCGGTGCTGCCCCGCCCTCTGGGCGATGCGACCGCGGCGCTCGAGCGCGTCGATCTCGGCGAAACTCCGCCGGGACGCGACACCTGGGTCGGCTACCACCGGGACATGAAGCGGCTGGCGCGTCTGCGGGCATTGCTCGATCTGGTGATCGAAAGGTTGGCGCGTTGAACCGTCAACGCTCCCAGTACGGAACCGGCCCGTAGACGTCTGCCAGAAAGTCGATGAACAGCCGCACCTTCGCCGGCAGGAACTGGCGGCTCGGATAGACGGCCGAAAGCGTCACGTTGCGCGACCCTTCATATGCCGGAAGCACCTGTACCAGACGGCCGTTCTTCAGTTCGTTGCCAATGTCCCAGGTGGACCGCAGCGCGATACCAAGGCCCGCAACCACAGCCTCGCGAACCACCTCGCTGGAGTTCGTAACGAGCATGCCTTCGGGCCGCATCGTGAGGGGTCCGTCAGGTCCTTCAAGCCGCCATGCGTCGTTGTTGTGCGCGGGGAGACAGCGGTGGCGCTTCAGGTCGTCGATGGTGCGCGGCGTCCCGTTGAGCGCGAGATAGTTCGGTGATGCGCAGAGCAGGCGGCGAACCGGCGCAAGCCGCCTTGCGACGAGGCTCGAGTCTGTCAGTTCGGCGATGCGGATGGCGAGATCGAAACCCTCGCCAACGATATCGGTGAATTCGTCGCTGAGCACCAGGTTGATGGCGAGATGCGGATGCACGTCCATGAAAGCCTTGAGGTGGGGGGCCACATGCGCGCGACCGAACGAGGTCGGTGCCGTGACCTTCAACATCCCCTGCATCTGGGCAGAGCGTCCCGAAATGTAGAACTCGGCCTCCTCCAATCCCGCCAGAATGCCGAGCACGCGATCGTAGAAGCCCTGGCCCGCCTCCGTCAGTGAGATTTGCCGGGTCGTGCGCTGCAGAAGGCGGGTGCCGACCCTGTCTTCCAACCGTTTGATTCGCTTCGAAACGACAGCTGGTGAAAAGCCCAGTGCCCGGCCGGCGAGAGACATGCTACCGGTCGAAACGACCTTGGCAAAGATTTCGAGATCGCCGAGATTGGTCATGAAGGTCTGATAGTTTCCCCTTTTGGAATAAGTGCTTAGCATTTGCGCCGCAATGGGGAAAGTGCTAAGCCGGATCGACCGGCAGCGTGGACGATGCTTCCGGTTTCGCTGCCGTCAGCGAAGGGAGAAAACCATGTCCGACACCATCTCGTTTCTCGCCCCGCGCGCCGATGTGCTGACACGCCGCACGCAAATCGTCACGGACCTTGCCGATCTGCTGCCACGGGAATGTCTAGTCCACGAAGCACGCGAACTGGTGCCGTTCGAGACCGATGCCTTTGTCTCCTATCGCCGCGTACCGCTGGCCGTGGCCCTGCCACGCACGACTGCCGAGGTGGCTGCGGTGATGAAATACTGTCATAGATATGGCGTGCCGGTCGTGCCGCGCGGTGCCGGAACATCGCTGTCGGGCGGTGCGATCCCGCAGGAGGACGCCGTCGTCGTCTGCGTCTCGAAAATGAACCGCATCCTTGAAATCGATCTGCCGAACCGCGTCGCCGTGGTCGAAGCCGGCGTCACCAATCTCAATATTTCTGAATCCGTCTCCGCGGACGGTTTCTTCTATGCGCCGGATCCGAGTTCGCAGCTCGCGTGCACGATCGGCGGCAACATCGGCATGAATTCCGGCGGCGCGCACTGTCTGAAGTACGGGGTGACGACGAACAACCTCCTCGGCGTGAAGATGGTGCTGACCGACGGCACGGTGATCGATCTCGGCGGCAAGGCGCTCGATGCCGGCGGCTACGATCTTCTCGGTCTCGTTTGCGGTCACGAAGGCCAGCTCGGCATAGTGACGGAGGCAACGGTGCGCCTCATCGCCAAGCCGGAGGGCGCCCGTCCCGTTCTCTTCGGCTTCGAGACATCCGAAGAGGCCGGTTTGTGTGTTGCCGATATCATTGCTGCCGGCATCATCCCCGTGGCGATCGAATTCATGGACAAGCCGGCGATCGAGATCTGCGAGGCCTTTGCGAAGGCCGGTTATCCGCTGGATGTCGGGGCGCTCCTGATTGTCGAGGTCGAGGGCTCGGACGCGGAAATGGACGACATGCTGAAGAGCATCGTCGAGATCGCCCGCAAGCATGCGGTAAAGACCGTGCGCGAGTGCCAGTCCGCCACGGAGGCCGCCTTGATCTGGAAAGGCCGCAAGTCCGCCTTCGGCGCGACTGGTCGCATCGCCGACTACATCTGCATGGACGGCACGGTGCCGTTGAGCCAGCTCTCTCACGTGCTGAAGAGGACTGCCGAGATTGTCGATCACTATGGTCTTCGTGTCGCCAATGTCTTTCATGCCGGGGACGGCAACATGCACCCGTTGATCCTCTTCAACGCCAATGATCCCGACGATGCCGCCCGCGCGGAAGCCGCTGGCATGGATATCCTCAGGCTCTGCGTCGATGCCGGTGGCTGCCTGACCGGCGAGCACGGCGTCGGCATCGAGAAACGCGACCTGATGCGCCATCAGTATTCCGAGGCGGACCTCGCGCAGCAGATGGCCGCGCGTGCCGCCTTCGATCCGGGCTGGCTCCTCAATCCGTCCAAGGTTTTCCCGCTCGAGGGGCGCCCCGCCGCATGATTGACCTATTTCCAACAGCGGAGGAAGATGCCGCGACGATCGTCCGTGACCATGCGGCGGCGGGCAAGGCGCTTGTCATTTGCGGTGGCAATACGCGGTCGGGCTTTGGCGATGCCGTGCCGGCCGCAGGCCGCCTGCGCTCCACCAACCTCACCGGCATCGTTGCTTACAATCCGGGCGAGATGGTTCTGACGGCCCGGGCAGGTACGCCCCTTTCGGAGATCGAAGCGGCGCTGGCCGAGAACGGCCAGATGATGGCCTTCGAGCCGATGGATCACCGGCCGATCATGGGCACGTCGGGCGAACCGACGATCGGCGGTGTCTTCGCGGCAAACGTTTCGGGTCCACGCCGCCTGATTGCCGGGGCGGCACGTGACAGCCTCCTGGGTGTACGTTTCGTCAATGGTCGGGGCGAGGTCATCAAGGCAGGTGGCCGAGTGATGAAGAACGTCACCGGGCTCGATCTCGTCAAGCTGCTGGCCGGATCATACGGCACGCTGGGTTTCATCACCGAGGTGACATTTCGCGTGCCGCCACGCCCGAGGGTCGAGCAGACAATCGTTGTTTCCGGCCTTAACGACGCCGAGGCCGCCAATGCGATGGCCGTCGCCATGGCGCTTCCGGTCGAGGTCTCGGCCGCCGCACACTTGCCGACAAGCGTCACCTGGAAATTCCTCGACTGCACCCTGCCTCAGGGCGAGGCGACCTGCCTGCGTATCGAGGGGCTGCCCAGCTCCGTCGACGCGAGAATGCTGAAGCTCGCCGCAGCGATGCAAGCGTTCGGACCCGTCGTAAAGTTGAACCGGGAAGATAGCGCCCGCCTTTGGCGAGATGTCCGCGACGTGTCGCCCTATGCCGACGGAACGCCGCGGCCGGTCTGGCGGGTTTCCGTCGCCCCCAGCGTTGGCCACCAGCTTGTCGCCGCGCTGCGTCTCGAAACCGGCGTCGATGCTTTTTACGATTGGCAGGGCGGTTTGATCTGGATGCGCATGGAGGCCGACGCCGACGCCGATCTGCTGCGCCGCTTCATCAAGGCGCTCGGCGGCGGTCACGCAACGCTGATCCGGGCACCCGAGGAGATGCGGGCGGCAACCTCGGCCTTTCAACGGCAGCCCGACGCAGTGGCCTTGCTCTCCGCAAGGCTGAAGGAAAAATTCGATCCAGCCGGCGTCTTCAATCCGGGGAAGATGGCAGGACATACAAGATAATGCAGACCAACTTTACCCTCGCTCAGCTCGCCGATCCGCATGTTGCCGAATCCGAGCAGATCCTGCGAAAATGCGTGCATTGCGGCTTCTGTACGGCGACCTGTCCAACCTATGTGACACTCGGCAACGAACTCGACAGTCCACGCGGCCGCATCTATCTGATCAAGGACATGCTGGAGAACGGCCGCGCCGCGGACACGGAAGTCGTTACCCACATCGATCGCTGTCTCTCCTGCCTTGCCTGTACGACAACCTGCCCCTCCGGCGTCGATTATATGCACCTGGTCGATCATGCCCGGGCACATATCGAAAAGACCTACAAACGTCCTTTCATGGACCGGCTGACGCGCGGAATTCTGGCGGCCGTCCTTCCATATCCTGGCCGCTTCCGACTGACTCTAAGGCTTGCGCGCATCGGCCGGCCGCTGGCAGCTCTGTTGCGGCGCAGGCCGGAGCTCAAGCCGTTCGCCGCCATGCTGGCACTCGCGCCGCGCAGGGTACCGGCCGCCTCGTCCTTTTCCGCGGCTGCTAGCCATCTGCCGACGGCGGAGAAGCGAGGGCGGGTGGCGATCCTGACCGGTTGCGCGCAACCGGTGCTCGATCCGGCCATCAACGAAGCGACGATCCGGCTGCTGACGCGTCTCGGCGTGGAAGTCGTGGTGCCGCGCGGGGAGGTCTGTTGCGGCGCGTTGGTGCATCACATGGGGCGCGAAGAGCAGGCACTCGCAAGCGCTCGCGCCAACGTCGACGTCTGGACACGGGAAATCGAAACCGGCGGCCTCGATGCCATCGTCATCACGGCCTCGGGGTGCGGCACGACGATCAAGGACTATGGCCACATGCTACGGCTTGACCCGGCCTATGCCGAAAAAGCCGAGCGTGTTTCAGCCATAGCCAAGGATATCACCGAATATCTGACGACGCTCGATCTGCCGGCGCAAATGCCCAGGGGGATTGCGGTCGCCTATCATTCGGCCTGCTCCATGCAGCATGGCCAGAAAATCACCACAGCTCCGAAGTTGCTGTTGAAGGCAGCGGGTTTCACCGTCCGCGATCCTGTCGAGGGGCATCTCTGCTGCGGCTCGGCCGGCACCTACAACATCATGCAGCCGGACATTTCCGAAACACTCAAGACACGCAAGGTCAAGAATATCGAGGCAACGAAGGCTGACGTCATCGCCACCGGAAATATCGGTTGCATGACGCAGATTGCGACCGGCACGGCCATGCCGATCATTCACACCGTGCAGCTTCTGGATTGGGCCTATGGTGGCGATGTACCGGAAAAATTAAGGGATTTGCCACTAGCGTAGCGCCGCCGGATCGACCGGCGGTCTCTGGAGTTCAGAAATGCGTCGTACAGTCCTCGCGCTCACCGTTTTCTGCAGCGCGACCCAGCTTGCCCATGCCGAAAATAGTTTGTTCTTTTGCTCGGCAGACGACAAGCATGTTCGCTTCACGCTTGAAAGCGGCTTCGAACCTGGGGAAGGGCACAAGCTCAATCATTTTCGCGGCGCGCTGCTCATGAAAAACGAAGCTGCTGCAACGGATTTCGGGAAGATCGTCCTCGCTTCCGCTAACCTGTCGCACCATTGGTCGCATGGGGGCGAATTGCGTCTGGAGGTCTTTTACAACGGCGGCGAGGAGGCCGGCGGCCAGACCGTAAATCTGATTGTCGCAGCGGACCAACCGAGCAAGTCCGCAGTCGCGTTCTCTGGCACCTACGAACTGCTGGTCGAAGGCGGCGCCAAGCCGCTCGCCGCAGGCGGCAAGGTAAGCTGCGGAACGAAGTAGGCGGCCGGAAAGCCAGCCGCCTTTTCGTATGCCGTGGCTTTAGCCGCCGAACAGCGTCCTGAGAACGTCGATGCCGCGGTCTTCGAAGCTGATCTCGCCCTGCTTGCTGCCGGGGCCGATGACGATCACTTTGGTGCCGACGGGCGCGCGATCATAGAGATCCGTCACGTCCTTGTTCATCATGCGGATGCAGCCGGAAGTCATGTTGAGGCCGATCGTCCACGGCTGGTTGGTGCCGTGGATTCGGAAAATCGTGTCGCGGCCGCCCTTGTAGAGATACATGGCGCGGGCGCCGAGCGGGTTGTCTTCGCCACCCTCCTGGAACGCCGGGATGATACGGCCCTTGGCCGCTTCCCTGACGCGCATCTCCGCCGGCGGCGTCCAGCTCGGCCACTCCGCCTTGCGGCCGATCTTGACGACTCCCGACCAGCCGAAGCCTTCACGACCGACGCCGATGCCGTATCGCGTCGCGCGGTTCTTGCCCTCGACGAGGTACAGGAACTTGTTGTTGGTATCGATAATGATCGTTCCCGGCGCTTCGTTCGTTACCAGTCGCACCCGTTGACGCTTGAACTGCGGCTTGACCGTCTTCGGCATCTGGGCGACCCGAACCACTGGAGCGCCTTGCTGCGCTGGGTTCGCCGGCTGGGCCGAAACCGATGTCGACAGGAAAGAGACCACAAGGCCGGCGGCAGCAAGAGCCGTCGCAAATTTCATCATGTTTGATTCCCTCAAAGCAAAACCGGATCGACGCTAGACGAACTTCGATCCGATTCAAGCTTTTCCATGCCGAATGTGGCAATTTCCGCATTGGCAAGGGTCAATCCTTGCCGCACTTCAGGTATTGCGATCGCGTTACATCACGATGACGCGGGTTCCGACCTTTACGCGCTCATAGAGATCAACGACATCTTCGTTACGCAGCCGGATGCAACCCGACGAGACAGCGTTGCCAATCGTCCAGGGTGCGTTGGTGCCATGAATGCGGTAGAGCGTAGAGCCGAGATACATGGCGCGCGCACCCAACGGATTTTCCGGTCCGCCGTCCATGCGGGCCGGCAGGTAGTGGCCCTTGGCCGCCTCGCGGCTGACCATCTCCGAAGGCGGGGTCCAGTCCGGCCATTCTGACTTGCGGGTAATCTTGTGGGCTCCGGCCCATTCGAAACCGGGCTTGCCGACGCCGACGCCGTAGCGTCGCGCCTTGCCGCCGTCCATCACCAGATAGAGAAAGCGGTTGTTCGTATCGATGACGATGGTGCCGGGGTTTTCCTGCGTCTCGTAGGCCACGATCTGCGGCAGGAATTGCGGTTCGATCCGCTGGCGAACGACCGGAACACCGGGATTGATCGCGGAGACGGGCCGCGTGAGTGCGGGGGGAACCTGCTGTGTGGCACGTGGAGCAAAAAGGCCGCGCTGCTGGAAGACGACCGGCCGCTGGTACACAACTGGACGAACCTTGCCGCCGCCGAGCTGCATGATCCACGGCGCAGCGAGATCAGGGCTGAGCACCACCGGCGGGCGTGTCGCATAACGGTCGCCGCCGAGGGCGGCCGTGGAGAAGACGCCGAGCAGGGCCGCGGCGAGCAGAAGGGATTTCATCATCGGACGGGACTCTCTACAAATGGCCGAAAATGCGCTGGCGGCATTCGCCACCCGCCATCCATGCTGCCATCCTCCGCGCCAGCGAATCGTAAATTCCTGTCGATGACAGGCCGACGCGGCGGATAAACTTTTCGTCAGGGTTATCGTTCGGTTTGGAAAGAGGGTTTCCAAGTGGTAAAGCCGGATTCGCAGCTGGAAAACGAAGCGGACTCATGAGCGAAACGGGCATCATCATCGGCGAAGACGGCAAGCACCGCTGTCACTGGCACGGCAATCTGCCGGACTACCTGCGCTATCATGACGAGGAGTGGGGGCGTCCTGTCACCACTGACATCCGGCTGTTCGAGAAGATATGCCTGGAAGGGTTCCAGTCGGGATTGTCGTGGTTGACGATCCTGCGCAAGCGGGAAAACTTCCGCCTGGCCTTCTCTGGCTTTGACTTCGAAAAAGTGGCGCTTTTCGATGATGGCGATATCGCGCGATGCCTGGCCGATACCGGCATTGTCCGCCACCGCGGCAAGATCGTTTCCACGATCAACAATGCCAAGCGCGCAATGGAGCTGCGCCAGGAGTTCGGTTCGCTCGCCCGCTACTTCTGGGGATTCGAGCCGGGCCACAACGAACGACCGAAGGTCGTCGACCGGGCGGCGATCATGGCCAATCCTACGACGCCGACATCCGTGTTGATTTCCAAGAATCTCAAGAAACGCGGCTGGACCTTTGTCGGACCGACCACAGTTTATGCCTTCATGCAGGCAATGGGTCTCGTCAACGATCATTTCGAAGGCTGCTTCTGCCGCGCCGAGGTAGAGGCGATGCGCGATGCATTGGTACGTCCATGAGCAGAGTGATGGCGATCGCTGCGGCCTGTGGGCTGATTGCTTCGGCTGCATTCGCCCAGACGCCGGATCTCCAGCCCGGTGAACGCCTGGAGAAGCTGCAGTTTCCGGCTGCAACGATGGAACTGAAGGGCTGGACGAAGTTTGGCAACAGCGAGGTCTACACACTTCCGGTGAAGGCAGGCCAGCATGTGAAGATCAGCTTTTCCACCAAGAGCAAATTCGCTTTCCTGTCGATCTTCGACCTTGCGGCACCGGACGACGAGGCGATCTTCGGGACGGATGAGGATGGCCTCACCTACAGCGTAACGGTGAAGCAAAACACGACTTGGCTGTTCAGGCCATATTATTCCAAGGTTTCGCCGCGCCGCGGCCTCGGGGCGCCATATAGCATTCTGGTCGAGCCCCAGGTAGCGCCGCCACCCGGCGCACCTGCTCCCGCCGAAGGTTTGGCGCCATCGCCGCTCTTCCCGCCATGATGAACCTCGGCTGTCAGCCGAGACCTTCGATAAGTCCGCGCAGTTCCCCGAGGTGCTCGATCTTGCGAAAACGCGGCGCGTCCGTCGGCTCCTCGACATGCTCCACGACCCACGTTAGCTGGTGCGGCACGAAGACACCGTAGCTGCCCGCCGCAATCGCCGGAACGATATCCGATTTCAACGAGTTGCCGACCATCATCGCCCGTTCGGGACCCCCTCCGATCTTGGAAAAGATGCGTCGATAGGTGACCGCGGTCTTGTCGGAGACGATTTCCACCGCGTGAAAAAAATCGCCGAGACCCGATTGGGCCAGCTTCCGCTCCTGGTCGAAGAGGTCGCCCTTGGTGATCATCACCAGCAGGTAGTGTTCGGCAAGCGACTGAAGTGTTTCGTGCACATGCGGCAATGTCTCGACCGGATGCGAAAGCAGATCGCGCCCTGTGTCCAGAATGTTGGCGATCACCGCGGCCGGGACCTTGCCTTCGGTGACTTCGATCGCGGTTTCGATCATCGACAGCGTGAAGCCCTTGATGCCGAAGCCATAGTGCCGAAGGTTGCGTTTCTCGGCCTCGAGCAGGCGTTCCGAAATCTTCGGACCCTCGGCAAAATCCGCCAGCAATTCCGTAAAGTGCTCTTCGGTCAGCCGATAATATTGCTCGTTCTGCCAGAGCGTGTCGTCGGCATCGAAACCGATGGTAGTCAGCGCGCCGTTGTTCATTGGCCCAGCCTGCAAAGTCTAACGAAACAATTTATGCACTGAAAGCGCCGAAACAAGAGTGCGGCCTACTGATATACGATCGCCCCGATAAAGCGGGGCCTGACAAAGGCGGTCTCGGAAAACGTCAGCGTTCCGAAACCGAGGATGGACGTCAGCGCCGTATAGGTGGTCGCACCTTCGACATAGATGACCGAGTCGCCGTCGGTTACCTGGGGAAGAGTTGTCGCGTTCAGGAGTTGCGGTTTCAACAGCGAGGTCTTGCCGATCTCCTTCTTCCAGTCCAGCTTGTAGGCGCCGCCGGTTTTCTTGACGCTGGAGATCCTGAGCGCGCTTGGCGCGGTGCTGCTTTGCTGCAGGTGCGTGAACACCCCGTAGACATTGGTCAGGAACGCGGTGTCGACCGACGTCTGGCGGGAGATGACATCCGCGACGATGCCATTTGCCTGGACGATGCCTTGGTAGGTCCGGTACATGTCGAAGGCCGTCACGCTTGCGAGAAAGAAAAAGACCGTCACCGGCGCGATCAGCGCGAATTCGACGGCAGACGCGCCGGAGCGCTCGCGGGCAAATCTTGAAAACATGCGCCAGGACATCAGGTCGGCTCGTTCACGAAGGCGAAGCTGGAGGTCAGGCGAACGCCTCCCGTGCTGTCCTTGGGAAGGCTGAGGCCAAACCCGATCCCCGGGATCATCGGATTCACCACGTAGCAGGCCCTCGTGAAGATGATCTGCGACGGCTTGCCGGCGGTGTAGCTGGTGACGGGATCGATTGCGATCGACCTGTCGACGCAGGGCGTGGCGTTCGTGGGGAAGTCTGCGGCGTTGGCAATCGGCGTGAATTCGATCCGGATTGATTTGACGCAATCGCTTAGAATCATCGCCTCGTTGCAGACAGCCGCCTTGAAGTCGGCATAGGTCAGCTTTGCACCATTGATCTGCATCGATCGCGAACTGCGACTGACCGCCCTGTCGAGCATGATGGCCTGCGACATGATCCAGCCTGCGTCGAATATCGAGAATATCAGCGCAAAGACGATCGGCGCGAGGATCGCAAACTCGATCGCGGCGGCGCCACTCGTGTTTCGCGTAATCCTGCCAAGACGGGATGTCGGGGGTGACTGACTCATTGGGTCAACCTCAGTTTCCGGATGGATGTCGAGATCGACTTGAAGGCATCGCCAATGCCGGTGCCCGAGGCCTGGTAGAAATGCGCGGCACTGGTCGCGCAGTTCTTCATGCCGTTGATCGCCGCGGTGTCGCTGCCCAGTTCGAAGCCGATCGTGAAGACCGTGATCCCCTTGGCCTTGGCGGTACTGCACACCTTGCTGAGCATGGCAGCCGTATCGCCCGACATGGTGTTGTTGTCGGGTTTCAGATCGGGAGACCGATTGTAGTCCTTGGGTCGATATTGCGCGGTGATGACGCCGTCGGTCATCAGGACGAGCACTTTCATCGTGTCTGACGCGTTGAAAGCTGCCGGCCTGTTGGCGAATGCGGACGACATCCGACCGGTCGCGATTGCCGCCTGGACGATCGATCTTGATCCGGGGTTGAGCAACATGTAGCCCCATTGCATCGCGTTCTGCGTGCCGGTGCCGTCGTAAAGGGCAAGCGTGCTGAGGCGGCTCTTCAGGTAGGTTGCGTCATTGGAAAAATAGGTAATCGAATCTTCCTCGCCGGGACACCACCACCATTTCTTCTCCTTGTCGGTGGTCTCGAAATTCCAGTTGGTAAAGGTCGGCAATTGGCCGCGATCCTTGAACGTCGGAATGCTGTCGCTGCCGTAGCCGCTCGCGTCGAGTTCGAAACACGAACCCTTATAGTTCGGGTCCTTCTTCGGTATCTGCTGCGCGAGGCGCTTTCCGCCGAGCTGATCGAAGACCGCGGCGCCAACGTTGACGTGACCTGCATAGGGTACGACGCTGACCGTGGTGTATTCCTTGGTCTCCGCTGTCAATATCTGGTCGATGAATTGCTGCGAGGCGGCCTTCAGGTTCTTGATCTTGCTGCCAACCATCGATCCCGACATGTCGAGCATCAGCGACAGCTCGATATTCTGCTTGGCTTCCTCCGCGCTCGATACCGTCGTGATGTTGAGCGTCTTGACACCCGCCAGATGCAGGAAGGCCGTACCTATCGTGTAGGATGCCTGCGCTGTTATCTTGCGCGAGTTCAGCGCAGTCGCTTCGTTGAAGCGGATGGTGATGTCCTTGGCATAGTCCAGGTTGTTCATGTAGCTCTGCAGAACATCGGCTGTTTTCTGCTTCTGGGTTAGCGAGGCGGCCGCGAGGACACCGCGGTCCAGCCCGTCCTGCATTTCCACGCGCACCGCCTCGTATCGAGCGAGATCGACCCCGGCACCGCCCGCTACCACAAGCGGAACGAGCAGGAGCGCGAACACCATGGCAACGTTGCCGCGTTCGCTGTGCAGCAATCGGGTTGCTATTTCACGAATAATGCTCATCAGCCTGTCCCCGAAATTCAGGCGAGTATGAGTGTGAACCCCTTAGAATTTAGTGAATATTCGATATAAATTGTTGCAAATACAATCATGAAGAGAAAATTTACAACCGATCGACAGGGCGGGTCGAAGCCGGATGAGCGGTGATCTGTCGCACTGGCTCATAGTGGCGTTGAAAGCGCATCCCTCCGCCTTATTCTAAAGCTGTCTCTTGAGCCGCCGCTCGAGGCTCTGCCTGTGAAATGCAGGTCAGCAATCGGAAATAGGCTTCATCAATCCGCGGGCAGCCGCTTGCGGCCACCACAAGGAAATGTCCGATCATGCGCTACAACCAGCTTGGAAATACCGGCTTGTTCGTCTCTGAAATCTGCCTGGGCACCATGACCTTCGGCGCTGCCGATGAAGGCGGCATGTGGGGCGCCATAGCCGATGTCGATCAGAAGGCCGCGGACCAGATCGTCGAGCGCTCGCTTGCAGCCGGCGTGAACTTCATCGATACCGCAGACGTCTATTCTTTCGGCCAGTCTGAAAAGTTGCTCGGGCAGGCGCTGAAGAACCTTGATGTTCCCCGCAAGGACGTGGTGATCGCCACCAAGGTCTATGGCGTGATGGGCGACAAGCCGAATGATCGTGGGGCATCGCGCGGCCACATCATGGATTCTGTCGAGGCAAGCCTCGAACGCCTGCAGACCGATCACATCGACCTCTATCAGATTCATGCGACGGATACCGTCACACCGATCGATGAGACCCTGCGTGCGCTCGACGATCTCGTGTCGCGCGGTCTCGTTCGCTACGTCGGCGTTTCGAACTGGCAGGCCTGGCGGATCGCCAAGGCGCTCGGTATCTCGGAACGCCGTGGCTTTGCCCGCTTCGAAACAATCCAGGCCTACTACTCCATCGCGGGTAGGGACCTCGAACGCGACATCGTGCCGTTGATGAACGAGGAGAAGCTCGGTCTCATGGTCTGGTCGCCGCTGGCCGGCGGTCTTCTTTCGGGCAAGTATGGGCCGGGCGCGCCGGGCAACGGCGAAGGCCGTCGCGCGACGTTCGACTTCCCGCCGGTCGACAAGGACAAGGCCTGGGCGTGCGTCGCGGTGATGCGCGAGATCGCCGAAAAACATGGCGCAAGCGTCGCGACGGTGGCCCTTTCGTATATTCTGGCTAAACCGTTCGTAACCACCGTGATCATCGGTGCCAAGCGCGTCGAGCAGCTCGATCAGAATCTTGCTGCGGTGGACCTCACACTCGACGCCGAGGACTTGAGGAAACTGGATGACGTCAGTGAGTTGGCGCCGGAGTATCCCGGCTGGATGCTGGCTCGCCAGGGGAGCGGCCGTCGTCCTGCTCCATTCGACCCCAAGAGCTGAGATAAGGGCCGCCGGAGCCAGGGCTTCGGCGGCCTCCTATCGCTACTTGCCGTGCGCCTTCAGCCAGGCCTGCATCTCCGCGATTTCAGCCTCCTGGGCCTTGATAACCGCTTCGGCAAGCTTGCGGATTTCGGGATCCTTGCCGTATTGAAGCTCGATCTTGGCCATGGCGATCGCGCCCTGGTGATGCGGGATCATCCCGCGCACGAAGTCGGCGTCGGTGTCGCCGCTGTACTCTATCGACATATCCTTGTGCATCGTCGCGTTTGCCTCCGCGAAGGCGTGGCTGGATGCGCCGTGGTCACCCATCGGCTTGCTCATGTCCATCGGCATGTTTTCGGCTAAGGCGGGGATAGCGAAAAGCGCAAGGCTTGCCGCAACGGCTATGGTTTTCAGAGACATGGATTTCCTTCCTCTGTCTGCAATGGAATTCGAAGTGCGGTGGCAGCCGCGATTGATTGGCAACTGAAAGGTCAGAGGAGCCGGGGAGGCGGCGCCACCGGTGCCGGCCGGGCATCCGGCAATGCTGCGGATGCAGCCGGTGCAGGGTAGGAGAAAACCTGCTTTCCCTCACCACCGGCAGCGGTTGCCGGCAGGATGGCAATGCATGCTACGCACAAAGCCACGTGCGCCACGCCGCCGGATGAGCAAGGGTTCTTTGCCGGCGCGGAGTGGCGCTCATCCATATGCATGCCGGGCGCGTGCTGATGCGTGCTGACGTCAATCGTCGCGGCATTCGCCGTCGACACGCACATGGGGCAGCCGGCCCAGGCGGACATCGTCCCATAGGCCAGCCAGGCAAGCATCGTGGTTATCATCGCGAGAAAGCGCATGTGCCCAAGATAGGCAAACCCGATCTCGATGCCAAGCCGTTGCTGCACGGCAGGCAAGCGTCCGCAGATTTCAATAGGTAGCAATCACCCGGTGAACGATCTGATAGTCGGGACTTTCCTCGCCGAGAGGCACGACGGGCCATGACCATGCCGCCGCCGATGGCGGCGAGACGCCATGCAGAAGATTGGTTTCCTCATGCCGCTTGCCGGTCCGGTCGATGACCGCATAGGAAATATCCGTCAGCAGGCAGGTTGCGAACGGTGCTGCCGCCAGACCCGTCAGATGCGCCGCGATCAACTGCTCGACGGTATCGGCAGGCATCCGGTCCGGCTCCGCCTCAAGGCGCCTCTGCACGCCGCGGCCGATCTGGGAGAGCAGATTGGCGGAGACGACGAAGTCGAGATACGGCACGTTGCGGAGAAAGCCGAGCGGCTCGGCCAGCTTGCCGGCGGCCAGCTCCTCATATCCCGAAAGATCCCGCTCGATCAGCCTGACATTGCGGTAGCGCTTCCGTTTCAACGTCAGCCGCACTGTCGCGATATGCACGAGATCAATGAGCACCACCGTATCGAAGACCGCCGCCAGTTCCTTTATCGGTACATCGCGCAATAGCCCGGAGCCGAGAACGACCGCCGTCCGCGTTTGCTTCAGCCCCGCCATTGCCTTCAATATCGCCCTGCGGCTGTTCTCCTCGTGCTCCGCCCATTGCCGGCTGCAGCGGCCGGCACGCGACCACAGATTGACGGAATAGCGGATGTATTTCCGGTGCGCCTTCTGCGTCACCGGAACGGTCGCGGCGTAGAGTAGCGCCTCGGCAATCATGATGTGGCTCCCGCCATTCGTTCCGGATCCATCGTTCAATCGATTCTGCCTCCGGGATCAAGGGCCTTCGCCCTTGCCGCATCCGGCCCAATCCGCTAGGAAACCGCCACTGTCACACCGAGCGGAAGACGTTGGAAATGAACGACAAGCAGAAGAAACCACAAAAGCTCAAGGCGAGGCTCCCCCGCGGCTTCGTCGATCGTTCGGCAGCCGATATTCGCGCCGTCAACGAGATGACCGCGAAGATCCGCGAAGTCTATGAGCATTATGGTTTCGAGCCGGTCGAAACGCCGCTGTTCGAATACACCGACGCGCTCGGCAAGTTCCTGCCCGATGCCGACCGGCCGAACGAGGGCGTCTTCTCGCTGCAGGACGACGACGAACAGTGGATGTCGCTGCGCTACGACCTGACGGCGCCGCTCGCCCGTCATGTCGCCGAAAACTTCAACGATATCCAGCTGCCCTACCGCACCTATCGCGCCGGCTATGTCTTCCGCAACGAAAAGCCCGGCCCGGGCCGCTTCCGCCAGTTCATGCAGTTCGATGCCGATACGGTCGGCGCGCCGGGCGTACAGGCCGATGCCGAGATGTGCATGATGATGTCGGATACGCTGGAAGCGCTCGGCATCAAGCGCGGCGACTATGTCATCCGCATCAACAACCGCAAGGTCTTGGACGGCGTTCTCGAGGCGATCGGTCTCGGCGGTGACGACAAGGCCGGTCAGCGTCTCAACGTGCTGCGCGCTATCGACAAGCTCGACAAGTTTGGTCCCGAAGGCGTCGCACTCCTGCTCGGCCCCGGCCGCAAGGATGAGAGCGGCGACTTCACCAAAGGTGCCGGTCTCGACCAGGGCCAGATCGACAAGGTTCTGTTCTTCGTCGGCATCAAGGATTACGCGGAAAGCGCCGCCCAGCTGGCAGAGCTGGTCGCCGGCACCTCCAAGGGCGCCGAAGGCGTCGAGGAACTGAACTTTATCGGCAGCCTCGTCACCGGCGCTGGCTACCAGTCCGACCGCATCAAGATCGACCCCTCGGTTGTCCGCGGCCTCGAATACTACACCGGCCCCGTCTACGAAGCCGAGCTCACCTTCGACGTCACCAACGAAAAGGGCGAAAAAGTCGTCTTCGGCTCGGTCGGCGGCGGCGGGCGTTATGACGGTCTCGTCTCCCGCTTCATGGGCCAGCCGGTGCCGGCCACCGGCTTCTCGATCGGCGTCTCGCGTCTGATGACGGCGCTGAAGAACCTCGGCAAGCTCGGCCAGAGCGAGGTCATCGAACCCGTTCTCGTCACCGTCATGGATGGCGATGTCGATGCCATGGGCCGCTACCAGCGCCTCACCCAGGACCTGCGCAAGGCCGGCATCCGCGCCGAGATGTACCAGGGCAACTGGAAGAAGTTCGGCAACCAGCTGAAATACGGCGACCGCCGCGGCTGCCCGGTCGCCATCATCCAGGGCGGCGACGAGCGCGCCGAGGGCGTGGTGCAGATCAAGGACCTGATCGAGGGCAAGCGCCTCTCCGGCGAGATCGAGGACAATGCCAGCTGGCGCGAAGCCCGCGTCGCGCAGGAAACCGTTCCCGAGGCCGATCTGGTCGCCAAGGTACGGGAAATCCTGGCGGCGCAGGCCGAAGATCGGAAGAGGGCGGGCTGACATGCCCCTGATCAACCTCCCGGATTTCTCCGCCGATCTCCTCGCCGAGTTCACCGCCCGACGCACCGAGCGGGTAGACACACCCGTTATCCAGCCGGCGGAGCCGTTTCTCGATATCGCCGGCGAAGACCTCCGCCGCCGCATCTTCATGACCGAAAGCGAGACCGGCGAGAGCCTGTGCCTGCGCCCGGAGTTCACGATCCCCGTGTGCCTTCGTCACATCGAGACGGCCACCGGCACGCCGAAGCGCTATTCCTATCTCGGCGAAGTCTTTCGCCAACGCCGCGAAGGCGGCAACGAATTCTATCAGGCCGGCATCGAGGATCTCGGCGACATCAATATCTCCAGCGCCGATGCCCGCGCGGTTAGTGATGCGACCGGCATTCTCGGCAGGCTTTTGCCCGGTAGGCGGTTGTCCGTCACCATCGGCGATCAGGCGGTCTTCGAAGCCGTCGTGCAGGCGCTCGGCCTGCCGCTCGGCTGGCAGAAACGCCTGATCCACGCCTTCGGCAACATGGTCCAGCTCGAAGCCCTCATGGCAAGCCTCGTCAGTCCGCAGTTCGTGACCGGTCTCGACGATGACATTGCCCGTCTGGTCGGCGCCGGCGACGAGGCCGCGCTGGTGGCGCATATCGATGCGACGATGCACCGGACCGGATATTCGTCCAACGCCAGCCGCTCGCCGCTCGAGATCGCGCGACGCCTCAGGGAAAAGCTGATCCTCTCCGAGACCCGTCTCGACGATGCGGCTTTCGGCGTGCTCGAGGCGTTCCTGTCGCTCGACGTGCCGCTGATCAATGCCTCCGCTGCCCTGTCCGGCTTCGCGGACGCTGCCGGACTGAAGCTCGGCAATGCGCTCTCCCGATTTGATGGGCGCGTGGCGGCGCTTGCCAATGCCGGCGTCGATCTCTCCGTGATCAGCTATCGCGCTGCATTCGGCCGCCCGCTGGATTACTATACCGGCCTGGTCTTCGAGATCGGCGTCGAAGGCTCCGAGGCCGTGCTCGCGGGTGGCGGTCGCTTCGACAGGTTGCTGACCTTCCTGGGCGCTAGGGATCGCATTCCCGCCGTCGGCTTCTCGCTCTGGCTCGACCGCATTGAAGCAGAGAGGGCAGCCTGATGACGATCACCATCGCGCTCCCATCGAAGGGTCGGATGAAGGAGGATGCTTCGGCGATCTTCGAACGCGCCGGCCTGAGGATCGAGGCGGTCGGCAACGACCGCTCCTACCGAGGCCGCGTCGAGGGTTGGGAGGATGTCGAAGTCGCTTTCCTCTCGGCATCCGAAATCTCTCGCGAACTCGGCAACGGGACCGTCGATTTCGGCGTCACCGGCGAGGATCTGATCCGGGAGGGGTTGGCTGAATCCGACCGTCGCGTCGAGGTTTGCGCGCGCCTGGGCTTCGGCCATGCCGATGTTGTCGTCGCCGTTCCGGAAATCTGGCTCGACGTCGATACCATGGCCGATCTCGGCGACGTTGCCGCCGATTTCCGTGCCCGCCACGGTCGCCGCCTGGCGATTGCGACGAAGTACTGGCGCTTGACGCAGCGGTTTTTTTCAAGCCAGCACGGCATTCAGCTCTATCGCATCGTCGAGAGCCTTGGCGCGACCGAGGGCGCCCCGGCGTCCGGCTCCGCCGACATCATCGTCGATATCACCTCTACCGGCTCGACGCTGCGGGCGAACCACCTGAAGATCCTTTCCGACGGCGTCATCCTGCGGTCGGAGGCCTGCCTCGTGCGGGCACGCAAGGAAACCCACGCCGATGAGCCCGCCGTGGCGCGGCTGATCGAGGCGGTACGCTCCGCGTTGTGATCGATGTCCAACGTCCAACGCACGAAAAACCCGCCGTCTGGTGACGGCGGGTCGAGCATGCTTGGGAGGATGCTTTGTCGGTTAGGCGGTCAAGGCAACCGCGCCGCGACGGGCGTCGATGGAATAAAGGCCCGGGCCGAAGGTGGCGAGCAGGATGTAGGCGCCGGCCAGCGTGAAGTTCTTCATCAGCATGATGCCGTTGAGGGCATTGATCCAGCCGAGCGCTGCATCGGGCCAGCCAGGTACGGCAACGGTGGCGGAGTGGAACACCAGGCCGGTGAACACGCAGAACAGGGCCAGCGCCCAGCCGACGACCTTGGTCTGGAAGCCAACGAGAACGGCGACGCCAGCGACCAGTTCGAACAGGCCGGCAAGATAGGCCAGTGCGGTAGCGGCAGGCAGACCTGCTCCGGTGATCATGCCAGCGGTGCCAGCGGGATCGCTGAGCTTGCCGAAGCCGGTGTAGATGAACATGAAAGCAAGAAGGACGCGAGCGACAAGAATGATGCTGCTGTTGGTATGCGACATGGACGTTGTCTCCGTTTTAATGTGTGAGAGGTTTCTGTGCCCCCGGCACTGTCTCAACCTCCGATGACACGTTGTCGCCTTTTTTCGCTGTCGTGGAAAGATGGACGCATGCGGACGGTTCGTTCGATAATAGTGAACGACGGCGCAGGGGCTTGCGGACTTGCCACGCGCCGCGCCGCCCTTCTATGGTCGACCGCGAAACACGGAGAAAACCATGGCAGACCTTTCCGCATTCCCGATCACGACCCGTTGGCCGGCAGCGAACCCCGAGATCATCCAGCTCTATTCACTACCCACGCCGAACGGCGTGAAGATTTCGATCGCCCTGGAGGAGTTGGGGCTTCCCTATGAGCCGCATCTGATCTCGTTCGGCACCAATGACCAGAAGTCTCCGGAATTTGTATCGCTCAACCCGAATGGCCGCATACCGGCGATCATCGATCCCGAGGGTCCGGACGGAAAGCCGATCGGCCTGTTCGAGTCCGGCGCCATCCTGCTCTATCTTGCCGAGAAGACCGGCACTCTGATACCCGCGGACGCCGTTGGCCGCTACGAAACGATCCAGTGGGTCTTTTTCCAGATGGGCGGGATCGGGCCGATGTTCGGGCAGTTCGGGCATTTCTACAAATTCGCCGCCGAAAAGGTCGCCAACAACGCCTACCCGATGGAACGCTACCGGGATGAATCGAAGCGTTTGCTGGGTGTGCTGGAAGCACGGCTGCAGGGCCGGAAGTGGATCATGGGCGATCTCTACACGATTGCCGATATCGCGACCTTCCCGTGGCTGCGCGGCGCCGACATCTTCTATGGCGGCAGGGACGTCCTCGACTATGCGAAATTTCCGGCAGCAATGGATTGGCTGGAGCGTTGCATAGCCCGCCCTGCCAGCCAGAAGGGCTTGAATGTGCCGGCTCGCCCGGCTTGATGCACGTCAGGTTGTCGAGGCCGGCCAGCGCCGGCCTCAAAGCATGTCATTGACGGCGAAGCGGGGTCGTGGAACCGACCGTGGACCGTGGAAAGACGAAAACACCGAGCATGCCGCCACTCTGCGCGTTTTCATGTCCATTCGATTCCCCCATGCAGAACAACGGCTGGCGGTAGCCGTTCGCCATGACGATCGTCGTCGAAAAACAAAAGGACGACGACAGCGTCGCGGCCTCTTCGAGCAACTGCAGGATACGATCATGATCCTTTGGATCATAGCAGCGCATCAGGCCCAGAAGGCCGCATTCCCGTGTCGGCAATCCGTGCAGCAGCGCGCTCCATTCCTTGAGGCGGATGACGCCGCTGGAAAAATCTCCGGTCCAGGTCTCGGATATTGAAAACTGCCTGAGCAGTTCAGAATCGTCATCGGCATCCAGCGATCCCGGCATGACCGGAGCCGCACCGCTGGCTTTCGCTATTTTAAACAAATTGTTCCCCAGTTTTGGTGCGGTTCACCCGCCGCCGGCACCCAGCAATTTTATGCCACCCGCGCGTCATGCATGGGCAACCGGGAAATGGGGCAATGGATGCCGGGTTCTTCTTGATCGGAACCGCGTCCAGTTTCTCCGGTGATATACGCAACTTCTGATGTATGCAGGGGATACCCCTATCCCGAACGCTGCCTGGGGCGGTGACGACCAGGATCGAGAGATCGATTGGACGCGTGCACCTCGGCTGCAGGCCGGATTTATAGGAAGTTTTACGCAAACGGCAATCGCTTTTTGCATGCTTGCATCTGACGCTCGACAGCGTTTGCGGGGTCGTGGAAGCCTAGATATGCAAAAAAAGATGGAAAATTCGCCTTATGATTGAATGTAAACGGTTTCAGTGCGACGGTTGTCCCTTGGTGATGCATGAATTTGCATGGCTTCGAATGTGAGTGCCGGGGAAAAACGCGCAGGCAGGCAAGCCCGGCGAAAGCTTCAGTCAATGCGAGGCATGCTCACAAGCTGGTTAATCGTTTCACCGTATGATTGAAGGGAATCAGGCTCACGGCGAATCAATTGTAAAACGAAAAGGGCGGCCCGAAGACCGCCCTTTCCGTAACCTGAACCGGATGGCTCAGATGTGAGACCCGAAGGTCTTACATCATGTCCATGCCGCCCATGCCGCCCATGCCGCCAGGCATGCCGCCGCCAGCCGAATCCTTCTTGGGAAGTTCGGCGATCATGGCTTCAGTCGTGATCAGCAGCGAGGCAACCGAAGCTGCGTTCTGCAGAGCCGTACGAACAACCTTGAGCGGGTCGACGATGCCCATGGCGATCATGTCGCCATATTCGGATGTCTGGGCGTTGTAGCCGTAGTTGTCTTCGTTCTTGTCGAGAACCTTGCCGACCACGATGGAAGCTTCGTCACCAGCGTTTTCAGCGATCTGGCGAACCAGCGACTGCAGGGCGCGGCGAACGATGTTGACACCGGCTTCCTGGTCGTCGTTTGCACCCTTGACGGTGATCTTCGTAGAAGAGCGCAGAAGAGCAATGCCGCCGCCGGCGACGATGCCTTCCTGAACAGCAGCGCGCGTCGCGTTGAGAGCGTCGTCGATGCGGTCCTTCTTTTCCTTGACTTCAACTTCCGTGGAGCCGCCGACGCGGATGACGGCAACGCCGCCAGCGAGCTTGGCAAGGCGTTCCTGCAGCTTTTCGCGGTCATAGTCCGAAGTGGTTTCTTCGATCTGAGCCTTGATCTGTGCAACGCGGCCTTCGATGTCGGACTTGGCGCCAGCGCCGTCGACGATCGTGGTGTTTTCCTTGGAGATCGAAACCTTCTTCGAACGGCCGAGCATGTCGAGCGTTACGGATTCCAGCTTGATGCCGAGGTCTTCGGAGATGACCGTGCCGCCCGTGAGGATGGCGATGTCTTCCAGCATTGCCTTGCGGCGATCGCCGAAGCCAGGAGCCTTGACAGCAGCAATCTTCAGGCCGCCGCGCAGCTTGTTGACGACGAGCGTTGCAAGAGCTTCGCCTTCGACGTCTTCAGCGATGATGAGGAGCGGCTTGCCGGTCTGAACGACAGCTTCGAGAACCGGAAGCATTGCCTGCAGGTTCGAGAGCTTCTTTTCGTGGAGCAGGATGAACGCGTCTTCGAGGTCCGCAATCATCTTTTCCGGGTTGGTCACGAAGTATGGGCTGAGGTAGCCGCGGTCGAACTGCATGCCTTCGACGACTTCGAGTTCGGTTTCGGCGGTCTTGGCTTCTTCAACGGTGATGACGCCTTCGTTGCCAACCTTCTGCATGGCTTCAGCAATGTCGAGACCGACCTGCTTGTCGCCGTTTGCCGAGATCGTGCCGACCTGTGCGACTTCTTCCGAAGTCGAGATCTTCTTGGCCTTGGCCTGGAGGTCCTTGACGACTTCGGCAACAGCGAGGTCGATGCCGCGCTTCAGGTCCATCGGGTTCATACCGGCAGCAACGGCCTTGTTGCCTTCGCGAACGATCGCCTGGGCAAGAACGGTAGCTGTCGTGGTGCCGTCGCCGGCGATGTCGTTGGTCTTCGAAGCAACTTCGCGGACCATCTGGGCGCCCATGTTCTCGAACTTGTCTTCAAGTTCGATTTCCTTGGCGACCGATACGCCGTCCTTGGTGATGCGCGGAGCGCCGAAGGACTTGTCGATGATGACGTTGCGACCCTTCGGGCCGAGCGTTACCTTCACTGCGTCAGCGAGAACGTCGACGCCCTTGAGCATCTTTTCGCGCGCGGTGCGGCCAAACTTGATTTCTTTAGCTGCCATGATTGTGACTCCTAAATTCGGGTGTCCGGGGTTGAAACCGGTCGGCTATGTCGGAAAGGCCAGCGGCTGGATCAGCCGATGATGCCCATGATGTCGGCTTCCTTCATGATCAGAAGGTCTTCGCCGTCGATCTTGACTTCGGTACCGGACCACTTGCCGAACAGAATGCGGTCGCCAGCCTTGACGTCGAGAGCGACGACCTTGCCGGACTCATCGCGCGCGCCGGAGCCGACGGCGACGATTTCGCCTTCCTGCGGCTTTTCCTTGGCGGTATCAGGAATGATGATGCCGCCCTTGGTCTTGGCTTCGGATTCAACGCGGCGAACAACGACGCGATCGTGCAGGGGGCGGAAATTGGTGCTTGCCATTGTCTAATCCCTCGATCAAATGACACTCGCGAGCCGAGCGGCCCACGCGGATGGATGTTAGCACTCGCTTGTCTTGAGTGCTAGCGGCCTGCATTTAGGGATGGCTCCGGAGCGTGTCAAGAAGTCCTTTCCTGAATCTTGCTCCCGTTTTGTGAAGAGGCCGCGAATTGTCCGTGGTGACTGATGAAAAAATTCCGTATCCGAGCCTTCGGGAAGCGATCGGCGTCTGGGCGAAGATCGGCTGTTTGAGTTTCGGTGGCCCCGCCGGTCAGATCGCGTTGATGCACAAGACGCTGGTCGAGGAGAAGCGCTGGATTTCCGAGGAGCGCTTCCTGCATGCGTTGAGCTTCTGCATGCTGCTGCCGGGGCCAGAGGCGCAACAATTGGCAACCTACATCGGCTGGCTGATGCATGGGGTGCGCGGCGGGTTGATTGCCGGCCTGCTGTTCATCCTGCCGGGCTTTGCCGTGATCCTGCTCCTGTCTGGCCTCTATGCCGTGTTCCAGGATGCGGCGTGGTTGTCGGCGCTGTTCTTCGGGTTGAAGGCCGCGGTTCTCGCGATCGTCATCGAAGCGCTGCTGCGGCTGTCGCGGCGGGCGCTGAAGGGACGGTTTCACTACTATGTCGCTGCGGCATCGTTTCTGGCGCTGTTCCTGTTGAACCTGCCATTCCCGCTTGTGGTCATCCTTGCCGGCGGCGCCGGGTTCCTGATGAAGCGCTACGGCCAAGCGAGCGCGGACATAGCGCAGGCGCAGCCTGCCGCGTCACCTCGCGGCCGACGATCCCTGACGACCCATGCCATCGCGAAGCCGCTGCTGGTCCTGGTGTTCTGGGTTCTTGTCTGGCAGTCACCACTGCTTCTTGTTCGCAGCCTCGATGCGCCGACCGACCTGATCGCCGAGACATTGAGCGGCGAAACCAACGTCTTTGGTGCGGTCTTCATCTTCTTCTCGAAAATGGCCGTCATCACGTTCGGCGGCGCCTATGCGGTCCTTTCATACGTGGCTCAGGTCGCGGTCGGGCACTATGCCTGGCTGAAGCCTGGCGAAATGCTGGATGGCCTGGCGCTTGCCGAGACCACTCCCGGGCCGCTGGTCCTGGTCCTCTGTTTCGTCGGCTTCCTGGCCGGTTTTCGCAATCCGATCGACATGGCGCCGTTGGCCGGAGGCGTTCTCGGCGCCAGCCTGGCTGCATGGGCGACCTTCGTCCCGAGTTTCATCTGGATCTTCGCCGGCGCGCCATTCATCGAAAAACTGCGCGACAATGCGATGTTGTCCGCAGCCTTGTCGGCAATCACGGCGGCTGTCGTCGGGGTGATCCTCAATCTTGCCCTGTGGTTCGGCCTGCACGTCCTGTTTGCCGAAGTCGGCCGCGTCGCCATCCTCTCCAGGGGTGCCGGCTTGCCGCTGGTCAGCCTCGCCTGGCCGGACTGGCGCACGCTCGACGTCGCGGCACTCGCGCTTTTTGCAATCGCCTCGGTCATGCTCTTTCGGTTCAGGATCGGCATGGTAAAGGTCCTCGGCGTCTGCGCGCTTGCCGGCCTGGCGATCGAGGGCGCGGAGATATTTCTGTGACGGCCGGATGACGGACTTTTTGCCTTCTCCGGCCGCAAAATGCCTTGCCATTGCGGCATGCCTTTGCGATGTCACCGGTGAATGAGTGCAAATCGGGAAATTGGAATGGCCAAGCGCATCAAAAACTTTGCGGAAATCACCAGTCACTACGACGCGGTGTTCTGCGATGTGTGGGGTGTCCTGCACAACGGCATCGATCCGTTCCCGAAAGCGGCTGCCGCCCTTGAAGTCGCACGCGGCGAGGGGCTGACTGTCGTCCTCATCACCAACTCCCCGCGCATTGCCCCGCAGGTCGTGGATCAGCTTCGCCAGATCGGCATCCAGGACGAGGCCTATGACCGGATCGTCACCTCGGGCGACGTCACCCGCGGTTTGATCGCCGAAGGCCCCAGGAAGGTGTTCCTGCTTGGTCCCGAGCGCGACCTCGCGATCATCGAAGGTCTTGGTGTCGAGCGTGTCGATGCCGACGACGCTGACTCGGTTGTCTGCACCGGCTTCTTCGACGACGAGACGGAGAAGCCGGAAGACTACACCGACATGCTGAAGGGCTTTCAGGAGCGCAATGTACCGATGATCTGCGCCAATCCCGATCTCGTGGTTGAGCGCGGACACCGCATCATTCCGTGCGCCGGCGCAATGGCTGCCTATTACAACCAGCTTGGCGGCGAAACGCGCATCGCCGGCAAGCCGCACACGCCGATCTACGACGCCGTTCTTTCGGTTGCCCGCGAGGCGCACGGCGATTTCCCGCTGGACCGCGTCCTGGCGATCGGCGACGGCATGCCTACCGATGTGCGCGGCGCTCTCGATTACGGTCTCGACCTCCTCTATATCAGCGGCGGTATTCACGCGAAGGAATATACGCTCAACGGCCAGACCGACGAGGCAATCCTCACGGCCTATCTCGAACGGGAGAGAGCGACGCCGAAGTGGTGGATGCCTCGCCTCGCATAAAGAGCCCCGCATGAGAAAAGCCAGCCGATGACCGTCTTTCACCGCAATGAAACCCGCGAACCACTGCCAGCCCTACTGCGCGGCGGCGTGATCGCAATCGGCAATTTCGACGGTGTGCACCGCGGTCACCAATCAGTCTTGGAGCGGGCGCTGGAGATTTCCCGCGAGCGCGGCATCCCGGCGCTCGTTCTCACCTTCGAGCCGCATCCGCGCACCGTGTTTCGGCCGGAGATGCCGGTTTTCCGCATCACGCCGGCGCCGCTGAGGGCGCGCGTCCTCGAAGCCCTGGGCTTCAATGCCGTCATCGAATATCCGTTCGATCGCGAATTCTCGCAGCGCTCCGCCGACGATTTCATTCATTCGATCCTCAAGGATTGGCTCGGCGCCTCGGAAGTCGTCACCGGTTTCGATTTTCACTTCGGCCGGGGCCGCGAAGGCGGACCCGCCTTCCTGATGGACGCTGGCCAGAAATACGGATTCGGCGTCACACTGATCGATGCATTTCGCGACGAGAACACCGATGTCGTCTCTTCGAGCCGCATCCGCGAATTGCTGAAGGACGGCAATGTCACCGAGGCAGCGGCCATGCTCGGCTATCACTACACGGTGGAGGCAGAGGTGATCGACGGCGAAAAGCTCGGCCGGCAACTGGGCTTCCCGACCGCCAACATGCAACTGCCGCCGGAGGCCGATCTGAAGGCCGGCATCTACGCCGTCCGCTTCCGGCTCGCCGACGGGACCCTCCATGACGGCGTCGCGAGCTACGGCCGGCGCCCGACAGTGACCGACAACGGCGCACCGCTGCTGGAGACCTTTGTCTTCGATTTCAACGGCGATCTCTACGGGCAAATCTGTTCCGTCTCCTTCTTCGGCTATCTGCGCCCGGAACTGAAGTTCGACGGTCTGGAGCCGCTCGTCGAGCAGATGAACCGCGACAAGGAAGAGGCGAGGGCGCTGCTCGCGGGTGTCCAGCCGCTCGGCGAACTCGACCGCAAAATCTGCTTTCCCTGAGTTTCGGGCTCCGCTGCCGTCTTGGTTTCGAGCCCGATTTCCTCTTCCTTTTCCGCCGAAAAACGCCTATGAACCGGCCCGATGAATAAATTCCGGCTGGCGATCACGATACGAATTATCGGCCCGGCCTTCCGCGCGCGCTAAGCGGCCGGAAGGTCCGGGTTTTTGGCGCTCGGGCGAACGAGCGCCACCGTCACCAAATATTTTCAAGCCCGTAGCGCCCATCCCGAGGCGCCAGAGACGATTGCCAGACATGACCGATACAGCCGAAAAGATCGATTACTCGAAGACCCTCTATCTGCCGGAAACCGACTTCCCGATGCGCGCGGGCCTGCCGCAGAAGGAGCCGGAAACGGTTGCCCGCTGGCAGCAGATGGGACTCTACAAGAAGCTCCGCGCCTCCGCCGCCGGCCGCGAAAAGTTCGTGCTGCACGATGGCCCTCCCTATGCCAACGGCAACATCCACATCGGCCACGCGCTGAACAAGATCCTCAAGGACGTCATCAACCGCTCGTTCCAGATGCGCGGCTTCGACGCCAACTACGTGCCCGGCTGGGATTGCCACGGCCTTCCGATCGAATGGAAGATCGAGGAAAAGTACCGCGAGAAGGGCAAGAACAAGGACGAGGTTCCGGTCAACGAGTTCCGCCAGGAATGCCGCGACTTCGCCGCCGGCTGGATCAAGATCCAGGCCGAAGAGTTCAAGCGCCTCGGCATCGAGGGCGACTTCGACAACCCCTACACGACGATGGCCTTCCACGCCGAAAGCCGCATCGCCGGCGAACTGCTGAAGATTGCAAAGTCAGGTCAGCTCTATCGCGGCTCCAAGCCGATCATGTGGTCGGTCGTCGAGCGCACGGCGCTGGCCGAAGCCGAAGTCGAATACCACGACATCGAGAGCGACATGATCTGGGTGAAGTTCCCGGTCAGGTTCGTAGTACGTGATGGTGCCGAAGCCAAATTCGATCTGCTGGATGCCTCAGTCGTAATCTGGACGACGACGCCTTGGACGATCCCCGGCAACCGCGCGATCGCCTATTCGTCGCGTGTTTCCTACGGTCTCTATGAAGTGACTGAAGCCGCCAACGATTTCGGACCGCGCCCCGGCGAAAAGCTGATCCTAGCCGACAAGCTGGCCGAGGATGCTTTCGCCAAGGCCAAGCTGCAGTTCAAGCGCCTGCGCGACGTTTCTGCGACGGATCTCGCGGGCATCAATTGCAGCCATCCTTTCCACGGCTTCGGCGGCGGCTACGAGTTCCTCGTTCCACTCCTCGATGGCGACCACGTCACCGATGACGCCGGTACCGGCTTCGTGCACACCGCCCCCAGCCACGGCCGCGAAGACTTTGACGCCTGGACGGGCCATGCCCGCGAGCTCGAGGCTCGCGGTATCGACACCAAGATCCCGTTCCCGGTCGACGACGCCGGCTTCTACACCGCTGACGCCCCCGGTCTCGAAGGCGCGCGCGTCATCGACGACAACGGCAAGAAGGGCGACGCCAACGATCGCGTCATCAAGGAACTCATCGCCCGCAACGCGCTGTTTGCGCGCGGCCGGCTGAAGCACTCCTATCCGCATTCCTGGCGCTCCAAGAAGCCGGTCATCTTCCGCAACACGCCGCAATGGTTCGTCTACATGGACAAGACGTTGGCCGACGGCACGACGCTGCGCTCGCGGGCGCTCACCGCCATCGACGACACCCGCTTCGTGCCCGCCGCCGGCCAGAACCGCCTGCGCGCCATGATCGAGGGCCGTCCGGACTGGGTGCTGTCGCGTCAGCGCGCCTGGGGCGTGCCGATCTGCGTCTTCGTCGACGAGACCGGCGAGGTTCTGGTCGATGAAGAGGTCAATGCCCGCATTCTCGAAGCCTTCGAGAAGGAAGGTGCCGATGCCTGGTTCGCCGACGGTGCACGCGAACGCTTCCTCGGCAAGAAGGCCAACGAGCCTTTGAAGCAGGTCATGGACATCCTCGATGTCTGGTTCGACAGTGGCTCCACCCACACATTCACGCTCGAAGACCGCCCCGACCTGAAGTGGCCGGCCGATCTCTACCTCGAAGGCTCCGACCAGCATCGCGGCTGGTTCCACTCGTCGCTGCTGGAATCGGCAGCCACCCGCGGCCGCGCGCCTTACAACGCCGTCCTTACCCATGGCTTCACCATGGACGAGAAGGGCGAGAAGATGTCGAAGTCGAAGGGCAACGTTACCTCGCCGCAGGAAATCATGAAGGATGCCGGCGCCGACATCCTGCGCCTCTGGGTCATGACCTCGGACTATGCCGACGACCTGCGCGTCGGCAAGACCATCATCCAGACCAACGTCGATGCCTATCGCAAGCTGCGCAACACCATTCGCTGGATGCTCGGCACGCTGGCCCATGACAAGGGCGAGACCTTCGAGCTTCAGGCCATGCCCGAGCTGGAACAGCTGATGCTCCACCGCCTGGCCGAACTCGACCAGCTGGTGCGCGAAAGTTATGACGCCTTCGACTTCAAGAAGATCGCCCGCGCGCTGATCGACTTCGCCAATGTCGAGCTCTCGGCCTTCTACTTCGACGTCCGCAAGGATGCGCTCTACTGCGACGCGCCGTCGAGCCCGCGCCGTCGTGCCTCGCTGCATGTCATCCGCACGATCTTCGATTGCATGGTGACCTGGCTGGCGCCGATGCTGCCTTTCACGACGGAAGAGGCATGGCTGTCGCGCAACCCTGAGGCCGTCTCCGTCCACCTCGAGCAGTTCCCGACCATTCCGGCGGACTGGAAGAACGAGGCGCTGGCCGAGAAGTGGAAGAAGATCCGCGCTGTCCGCACCGTCGTCACCGGGGCGCTCGAGATCGAGCGCAAGGACAAGCGCATCGGTTCATCGCTGGAAGCAGCCCCCGTCGTCCACATCGCCGATCCGGAGCTGATGAAGGCGCTGGAAGGCCAGGACTTCGAGGAGATCTGCATCACCTCCGGCATCTCAATCGACGGTTCCGAAGGCCCGGCGGATGCCTTCCGCCTGTCCGACGTGCCGCTGGTCTCGGTCGAGCCGACGCTGGCCGAGGGTACCAAGTGCGCTCGCTCGTGGCGGATCACCACCGATGTCGGATCCGATGCCGACTATCCCGATGTATCGGCCCGCGATGCGGCGGCTTTGCGTGAACTAGCGGTGCAAAACTGAAGAATATTGCCGGGTGAATTGCCTAATCGCGGTTCATCCGGTAAAAGCTGCCTGAAAATGGCCGGATTTTTGCGTCAAGGGGGACGATGTCCGGTAGGGGCGATGATTGCACCGGCATGGCTGGAAGGGTTTTCATGGTATCGACGCGTTGGTTTCGTCTGGGCGCCTGCCTGACTGTTGCAGTGGCAGGCAGCTCCTTGATCACCGGCTGCATGAGCAGCCCGCGCTATGGCACGGACAAGACGGCGATGCAGCAGCTGACGGATGACCTTGGTCAGTCCACGTCGCTCAGCGGCACCGAAGCGAAGAACAAGGGCGTGAAATATACGCCGCGTCCGTCTCTCGTCCTTCCGTCCGAGACGGCGAAGGCAACGCTCGTCGAGCCGCAGCAGTCGATTGCCAGCAAGGACAATCCGCAGTGGATCGAATCGCCCGAGGAGACGCGTGCGCGCCTTGTGCAGGAAGCCGACGAGAACAGCGACAAGTCAAGCTACCAGTCGCCGCTCGCCAACAACCAGATCGAAGGCGGCCGCCGCACCACGGAAGAGCAGACCAAGGCCTATCGCGAAGCCCGCGCGATCCAGAAGGGCGCCTATATCGATCAGCGTCGGGCTATTTCCGACCCGCCGACGGAATATCGCCAGATTGACGAT
This sequence comes from Rhizobium sp. Root1220, assembly GCF_001426265.1. GTDB lineage: Bacteria > Pseudomonadota > Alphaproteobacteria > Rhizobiales > Rhizobiaceae > Rhizobium. Next base: position 258,548 of record NZ_LMDG01000033.1, on the reverse strand, counting down.
CCAGCCAAGCTGGACGATCTCGGCGTACCGGAGCTGAAAAAGGACAAGAAGAAGAAGAAGGACGCCGCGATCGCCGGTAGCGGCAAGCAGTGGTGGAACCTGCTGCAGTAAGCCGCAGGGAAGATGAAAGCTTCGTCTTCGTAATTATCTCATATTTTCCGGTAATTTAACGGATTGGCGTAGCGATTTTTATCCCCGCATCTCCGATGCGGTGAATACTGATCGCGTCATCGGACAGGGAGCCGGCTTCGCGAACCGCGTCTTCTCGTTGAAAACCGGCATCCGGTGATGATTGCCGCAGGGAGGACGAAGCGCCGTCAGGGCTGCCCGTCCATCCGGTGAAACCAGTCCGAGAGACGCTCCTGTCGGTCTGCGGAACCCGGAAATCCCGAAGCAATCGGGCAGGCGACGCCGCCTGACACTACCATACCCTTAAACTGCCGCCTGCCTGTTCCCTGGCTTTCCGACCGTTGCGGAGAAACCTCCGGCGCGCTTGAAAATGATGCCTGCTGTCCGGCGTCCGACCCGGCCGGCCTAGTCCCGTTTCGCCTGGAAGAATTCCCGCAAGACGTCTGCCGCCTGCACCTCGTTGATGCCGGAGTACACATCCGGCGCATGATGACATGTCGGCTGCCGGTAGAACCGCACCCCGTTGTCCACCCCGCCGCCCTTCGGATCCTCGGCTCCGTAGTAGAGCCGGCGGATGCGCGCGAACGATATCGCCGCCGCGCACATCGTGCAGGGTTCCAGCGTCACGTAGAGATCTGCCCCGGTCAGTCGCTCCTGGCCCAGCGCTTCGCAGGCCAAGCGGATCGCTGCCACTTCGGCATGCGCGGTGACGTCGTTGAGTTCCCGCGTGCGGTTGCCGGAACGCGCGATGACGGTGCCGTCGAACACCAGCACGGCGCCGATCGGCACCTCGCCGCGCTCGCCTGCGGCACGCGCTTCATCGAGCGCCAGCTCCATAAACTGATTTGTCTTCACGATCCGACAATTTCCACTTAACCGCAGGGGCGCGAACTGATAGAAGGCCCCAAAAGGCAGGCAAACAACAAATGACATTCAAAGACAAGCCAAAACGGCCGGGTGGCAAGCCATCCCCGCGCGATACCGGCGCGAAAACAGGCGAAAAGCCGGCAAAGACGTTCGCCAAATCAGAGGCGAGCGCTGCTGGCGGCGACGGCAAGGCGGAGCGCATCTCGAAAGTGATGGCGCGCGCCGGCGTTGCCTCGCGTCGCGATATCGAACGCATGATCATGGACGGTCGCGTCACGCTGAACGGCAAGCCGCTCGAGACCCCGGTGGTCAACGTCACCCTGACCGACAAGATCGAGGTCGATGGCGTACCGATCCGTGGCATTGAGCGCACCCGTCTCTGGCTCTACCACAAGCCAGCCGGTCTCGTGACCACCAACTCCGATCCGGAAGGCCGCCACACGGTTTTCGACAATCTGCCGGATGATCTGCCGCGGGTCATGTCGATCGGTCGCCTCGATATCAACACCGAAGGCCTGCTGCTGCTCACCAACGACGGCGGCCTTGCCCGCGCGCTGGAACTGCCGACCACAGGCTGGCTGCGCCGCTACCGCGTCCGAGCGCACGGCGATATCGATCAGGATGCACTCGACAAGCTGAAGGACGGCATTGCCGTCGACGGTGTGCTCTACGGCGGCATCGAAGCGACGCTCGATCGCACCCAGGGCTCCAACGTCTGGCTCACCATGGGTCTGCGCGAAGGCAAGAACCGCGAAATCAAGAACGTCCTCGGCGCGCTTGGTCTCGACGTCAACCGGCTGATCCGCATTTCCTACGGCCCGTTTCAGCTCGGCGATCTGCCGGAGCGCGAAGTTGTCGAGGTCCGCGGCCGCACGCTGCGTGACCAGCTCGGCCCGCGCCTGATCGAAGACGCCAAGGCCAATTTCGACGCCCCGATCTACAACGCGCCGGCCCTTGCCGCCGAGGAAGAGATCGAAGCCAAGCCCGAACGCCGCGAGCGTTCATGGAAGCCGGAAGACAAGCGCGAACGCGCGCTGAGCCGTCTCGACACCAAGCGCGACGACCGTCGCGACAGTGGGCGTGATGGCGGCCGCGACGGCGGTGGCCGCGATTCCGGCCCCCGCAAGGACGACGACCGCCCGAAGCGCCCGGCGCTCGGTAGCCGTCGCAACGCCAATGTCTGGATGGCGCCCGGCGCCCGTCCGCTCGGCGAAAAGGCAGCCGCCAAAGCCGAGAAGAACGCCCAGACAGCGCTCCGCCGCGGCGAAAAACCCGGCCGCTCCAGGCCTCAGCCGACCAGCTACGACGACGGACCACGCGTACAGATCAACCGCGCCCGCGATGAAGAGGGCGAATGGATCCGGTCCAGCGAAGTCAGCAACGACGACGGCGGCCGCAAACGCTCCGGTGGCGAACGCGGTGACCGTGGTGGCCGTGGCGAAAAATCCTTCGGTGATCGCGCTCCTCGCGGCGACAAGCCCTTCGGCGACCGTCCGGCCCGTGGTGATAGGCCCGGTGGTGATCGCACCGCGCGTGGTGACAGACCTTATGGCGACCGTCCGCCTCGCGGTGATCGGCCAGCCGGTGATCGTCCCTCCCGCGGCGACCGACCGTTCGGCGACAAGCCGCGCGGGGATCGCAAGCCCCGCGAAGACGGCGAGCGTCCGCGCTCCTTCGGTGACCGCCCGGCCCGCAGCGACAGGCCTTATGGCGATCGTCCCGCGCGCAGCGAGCGTCCGGCAGGCGACCGTCCCGCCCGTGGGGATCGCCCGTTCGGCGACAAGCCACGCGGCGACCGCAAGCCACGCGAAGATGCTGCTGAACGCCCCCGTTCCTTCGGTGACCGTCCGGCCCGCAGCGAACGCCCAGCCGGTGATCGCCCTTATGGCGACAAGCCGCGCCGTCCGCGTGCAGAGGGTGACGAGCGTCCTCGCGCCAAGAGCTTTTCAGGCGAGGCTCGCTCCGAGCGTCCTGCCGGCGACAGACCTTCCGGAGATCGGCCGTTCGGCGATAAGCCGCGTGGCAAGAGCTTCGGCAAGCCGGCTGGTGTGAAGCCCGGTGGTGGAAAGAGTTTCTCCGGCAAGCCTTCGGGCGATCGGCCGGGTGGCGGTGGCAAGCCTGCGGGCGGGCCGTCGCGTGGTGGACCTAAGGGCAAGGGAATGGGACGCGGTGCGGATCGTCGGCGGTGAGTTTCGCGGACGGTCGCTCGCCGTACCCAAATCCAACGACATCCGTCCGACGGCAGATCGGACGCGCGAGAGCCTGTTCAATATTCTGAGCCATGCCTATCCGGAATGCGTCGATGGCACCCGGATACTCGACCTGTTCGCCGGCACCGGTGCCGTCGGCCTCGAAGCCGTCTCGCGCGGTTGCCGTCATGCGCTGTTTGTCGAAAACAGCGTCGAGGGCAGGGGCCTGCTCTGGGAAAACATCGATGCGCTCGGCCTGCACGGCAAGACCCGCATCCTGAGGCGCGACGCCACCGATCTCGGCAGCGTCGGCAACCTGGATCCGTTCCAGATGCTGTTTGCCGACCCGCCCTATGGCAAGGGTCTCGGCGAGAAGGCGATGGCCGCTGCCGCCAAGGGTGGCTGGCTGGAGCCGGGTGCGATTGCCGTGCTCGAAGAGCGTGCCGACATTGCCGTTTTGGTCGATCCCTCCTATCTGTTCCTTGAAAGCCGCATCTTCGGCGATACCAGGGTTCATTTCTTCCGCTATCAGCCTCAATAGGCCGCGGACCATCGGGGGCAGAGGTGAAACAGCAGGCCGAAAAGACCACCACTGAGTTACCTGCTGTTCAAGACGCTCCAAAGGGCTCCTTGCCGAGAATTGCCGTCGCCTTCGGCGGTGGCGGCGCTCGCGGCCTTGCCCATATCCACGTCATCGAAACGCTCGATGAACTCGGCATCCGCCCGGTAGCGATATCGGGCTCGTCGATCGGCGCTATCATGGGCGCGGGCATGGCGGCCGGCATGCCCGGCGAGGCGATCCGCGAACATGCCCTGGTGACCGTCGGCAACAAGACGGCGGTCGTCAGCAGGCTCTGGGGGCTGCGCCCGCAAACGGTCCGCGACGCGGTGGCCAACGGCGTGCGCATCGGCCAATTCAATCTCGAGCGCATCCTCAAGGCCTTTCTTCCGGCCGACCTGCCGGAGCGCTTCGAGGACCTGCCGATCCCGATGACGGTCACCGCCACCGATTATTACGGACAGAACGAGGTCCTCGTGAACGAGGGCGCGCTGTTTCCCGCGCTGGCTGCCTCCTCCGCCATTCCCGCCGTCTTCATGCCGGTGCGTCTCTACGGAAGGGTGATGATCGACGGTGGCATCAGCAATCCGGTGCCGTACGAATGCCTGATGGATCTGGCCGACATCGTAATAGGCATCGATGTCGTCGGCGCGCCCGAAGGAGACGGCACCCACATCCCGAACCGCATGGAAAGCATTTTCGGCTCCGGTCAGCTGATGATGCAAACGGCCATTTCCCTGAAGCTGCGACTGCAGCCGCCGCATATCTTCCTGCGCCCCGCCGTCGGGCGCACCGGCGTCATGGATTTTCTCAAGGCGCGCGAGGTTCTGGCCATGTCGGAAGGGGTCAAGGACGAACTGAAATACGCGCTCGATCGCGAGATAGAGGCGCGCCTGCAGGCCTAGGCATCCGCAATTGCCTCCGCGGTGCCTGCCAGTGGATCTGCCCCCAGATCCACTGGTCGCTTCGGCTTGACCAGCGGCTCCGGCTTGACCGGTTGCGAGAACAGCATGTCTCGGCCGGCTTGAAGCCCTTCCGTTACCTGCAGCACCAGGCGCTGCTCGTCCCGCTTGCGGATGTCTTCTCCGATCTCATAGGCGTTCACTTCGCTCACGCCCAGCGCCTCAAGCGTCCGGCGGCCGAACAGCAGGCCAGATTCCAGTGTCTCGCGCAGCTCGTAGTCGACGTTGCTGTTGCGCAGCGAGATCGAGTGAATACGATCATACGAGCGCACGAACAGCTTGGCCTGCGGGTAGTCCGACTGCACCAGCTCGACAATCTTGTCGGTTATCTCGCGCTTCTGCGTGCAGACGACGACGATCTTCGCACGGTCGATGCCGGACGCCCGCAGCACGTCCTTGCGCGTGCCGTCGCCGAAATAGATACGAAAACCGAACGACGATGCCTGCCGGATGCGATCGGCGGAGAAGTCGATGACGGTAACGGCACGTCCGCCGGCCAGCAGAATTTGCGCCGCGATCTGCCCGAAGCGCGAAAATCCGATCATCAGCACGTCGGCGCCGGCGCCCTCGAAATCCTCGTCCAGTTCTTCCCGTGCGTCGCCCTTGAGCAGTCGCTTTGAAAGCATCGAACCGACCGGCGTCAGCGCCATCGACAGTGTGACGATCGCGATCAGAAGCGATGCAGTGCTCGTGGGCATCAGGCCCGCCGCGCCGGCCGCCGAGAACAGCACGAAGCCGAACTCGCCGCCTTGTGGCAGCAGGAAGGCGATGCGAATGGCATCGTTATGTTGCGAGCCTGCGAGGCGGCACAGGATGTAGATGACGATCGCCTTGATCGCCATGACGATCGGTACGGCAACGATGATGAACAGGGCATTGTCACGCAGAACCTCGAGCTCGAGCGACAGCCCGACGGCGATGAAGAACATGGCGAGCAGGACGCCGCGGAACGGTTCGATGTCGGCCTCGAGTTCATGCCGATAGGACGACTCCGCAAGCATCACGCCGGACAGGAAGGCGCCCATCGCCATCGACAGTCCGGCAAGCTGCATCAGGCTTGCCGATCCCATCACCACGAAAAGGGCGGCTGCGATCATCGCCTCTCGGGCGCCTGTGCGGGCAATCACCTGGAACAGCGGTGTCAGCAGATAGCGCCCCATCACGATCATGGCGCCGACCGCGCCGACCGCGATTGTGAAATCGACAAACGGCGTGCCGGTGCCCTTGCCGCCGCCCTCAAGGACGCTGATCAGAGCCAATAGTGGCACGATGGCGAGATCCTGGAAGAGCAGCATCGAAAACGATCGCTGTCCGTAATGCGTGTTCACGGCGCCTTCGTCATCGAGAATTTGCATCGCGAAGGCGGTCGATGACAGCGCAAGGCCGAAGCCGGCAACGATACTTCCACGCAAGTCGAGCACGCCGGAGAGGTAGGTCGCCAGGGTCAAGAGCATTCCGGTCGAGACGACCTGAGCGCTACCCAATCCGAAGATGTCCCGTCGCATCTGCCATAGGCGCGTCGGCTTCAGTTCGAGCCCGATGATGAAAAGCAGGAAGACGACACCGAGTTCGGCAAAGTCAAGAATTTGCTCGCCATTGATCAGGCCATGAAAAATGGGGCCGATGACGACGCCTGCTGCCAGATAACCGAGCACGGTTCCGAGCCCCAGCCACTTGAAAATAGGCGCTGAAACCACGGTGCCGCCGAGCAGCAGGAGTGTTTCTGTGAAGAGGGCGTTCGGCTCGGACATGGTGCAAACTTCTTTCGGCGCGGCAAAGCGCGAGCGGTGCTTGAAAGAATCGGCACGTGCGGCCTTGATGCTTTCGATAGCGCACAATAAATGGAACGCGAAGGAAAGGCCAACTCATGTCCTCTGAATTTGATTCCTCGACGCTTCTTTCCCGCGCAAGCCAATTGATCGACCTGGCCACGAAGGCAGGGGCCGACGCCGCGGATGCGGTGGTGGTGCGCTCACGTTCGCAATCGGTCAGCGTCCGCCTTGGCAAGGTGGAAGGCACGGAATCCTCGGAAAGCGATGACTTCTCGCTGCGTGTCTTCATCGGAAAGCGCGTTGCCAGTGTTTCCGCCAATCCCGGCTTTGACCTTACCGCGCTTGCCGAGCGGGCGGTGGCGATGGCGAAGGTGTCGCCGGAAGACCCGTTTGCATGCCTCGCGGACGAGAACAAGCTGGCGAGGGACTATCCGGACCTGCAGCTTCTCGACACGACCGAGGTTTCGGCAGGCGAGTTGCGCGAGACAGCGCTTGCGGCTGAAGCGGCTGCACTGGCCGTCGAGGGCGTGACAAACTCCTCCGGTGCCGGCGCCTCGGCTGGCCGGGGAGGCATGGTTCTGGTGACCTCGCACGGCTTCGAGGGCAGCTACATGGCATCGCGCTTTGGCCGATCCGTCAGCGTCATTGCCGGGGAAGGCACCGGCATGGAGCGCGATTATGATTTCGACAGCCGCATCTACTACGCCGAGCTTGACGATGCGGCCGAGATCGGCCGGCGTGCCGGCGAGCGGGCGATAAAGCGGATCAACCCGCGGCAGGTCGATACCGGCAAGGATATTACGGTTGTCTTCGACCCCAGGGTTGCCCGCGGGTTTGTCGGGCATATCGCCGGTGCGATCAACGGCGCCTCCGTCGCCCGCAAGACGAGCTTCCTGCGTGACAGGATGGGACAGCAGGTTCTCAAGGCGGGGCTCTCGATCACCGATGACCCGCTGATCATGCGCGGTCCCTCCTCGCGTCCTTTCGACGGCGAGGGCATTTCCGGCGAACGGCTGGTGATGATCGAGGATGGCGTCCTGAAACACTGGTTCCTGTCGACCTCGACGGCACGGGAAATCGGCATGGAGACGAATGGCCGCGGCGTCCGCGGCGGCAATTCGGTGACACCGTCCTCGACCAACCTGGCCCTCGAACCAGGCGATATCTCACCGGAGGATCTGATCCGAAGCGTGGGCAACGGCTTCTACGTGACCGAACTGATCGGCCAGGGCGTCAACATGATCACCGGCGAATACAGCCGGGGCGCGACCGGTTTCTGGATCGAGAATGGTGAACTGACCTTCGCCGTCTCGGAAGTGACGATCGCGTCGAACCTCAAGGACATGTTCATGCGGGTAACGCCGGCAAACGACATCGACCGCAAGTTTGGTGTTGCCGCGCCGACGCTGGCGATTGAAGGAATGACGCTCGCTGGGCGTTGACGGATCGGATTGATGCAATGAGCGAAGTGGACATTGCCCGCTGGCGAGGCGATCTGGAGCTGATCGTGGACGCAGCAAGGCAGGCGGGTGCTGTTGCTCTCGGTCATTTCAATCAGTCGCCGCAGGTCTGGTGGAAGAATGGCGGGCGCTCGCCTGTCAGCGCCGCCGATTTTGCAGCCAACGAGACGCTTGAGACCATTCTCCGCGCCGCCCGGCCGAGCTACGGTTGGCTTTCCGAGGAAACCGACGACGACGCCGAGCGCCTCTCGAGGGAAACGCTGTTCATCGTCGATCCGATCGATGGCACCCGCGCATTTCTTGCGGGGCAGGACCTCTGGTGCGTGAGCGTCGCCGTTGTTTACCAGGGTCGGCCGGTTGCCGGTGTTCTCTATGCCCCGGCGCTCGATGAACTCTTCGAAGCTTCGGAAGGCGGCGTCGCGCTTAAGAATGGCACGCCGATCTCGGTGTCGGACGCTGCGTTGGACGCACCCGGCCGCTTTGCCATCGCTGAGGACGTGCTCATGGCGCTCCCCGACGAGCTGAGGCACAGGATCGAGCGCGTCAAGCATGTCCCGTCGCTTGCCTATCGCATCGCGATGGTGGCGGACGGTCGGCTGGACGGCACGTTCGTCAAGCGCAACTCCCACGATTGGGACCTTGCCGCCGCCGATTTGATCCTGGAATGCGCCGGCGGGCAGCTCGTTGACCTTGACAAGAATGTCCTTCTTTACAACCGCGTTCAGGTGAACCACGGCGAACTTTGCGCCGCCTCGCCAACTCGCCTCAGCGACTTCATCGCCGGGCTCCGCGCGCTCAGCAGTTGACGTTTCCGTCAAAATCCCTCAGATGAAGCGGCGGAGGAGAACAGAGCAGAAAGAGAAGAAAATGACCGAAACCGGCGGCAAAAAGCAGCTGTTGCACCTCGTATTCGGCGGCGAGTTGGAAAGTCTGGACGATGTCCAGTTCAGGGATCTGACGGGTCTCGACATCGTCGGCATATTCCCGGATTACGCCAGCGCGCTCACAGCCTGGAAGTCCAAGGCGCAGTCGACCGTGGACAACGCCCACATGCGCTATTTTATCGTTCACATGCATCGGCTGCTGGACCCCGAAGACAAGTCCCCGAAGTGATCATCGCCTCGACGCGGCTCTTCGCGAGCCGCGCACCGGCTGTTGACGCATTCTGGACAAACTGATCGGCCATTTCGGCTGCAACAATGATTGGGAATGGGTTGATGTCGATCATCGACGATCGGAGACACGCTAGATGAGTGGTCGCATGGCGCGTTTCGCGCTGGGCACTTATCAGGTTGCCGGGACGCTGCTGACACCCTTCGTTGGCGGATATCTCACGTACCGTGCTGCGAGGGGCAAGGAAGACCGTGCCCGCCGTCTTGAGCGTACGGGATACCCCAGTGCGGCCCGGCCGTCGGGTCCTCTGGTCTGGTTTCATGCGGCCAGCGTCGGCGAAACCAATGCCGTCATTCCTCTGATCCGCGAAATTCGCCGCCGCGACATCCACGTCATTCTGACCACTGGCACGGTTACGTCCGCCAAGCTTGCCGCCGAGCGGATCGGCAACGAAGCCATTCACCAGTATGTGCCGCTCGACCTCAAGCCGGCCGTCAGCCGGTTTCTGGAATACTGGCAGCCGGACTGCGCGCTGATCGCCGAGTCCGAGATCTGGCCGGCAACGCTGATGGAACTCGGACGCCGCCGCATTCCGCAAATTCTCGTGAATGCGCGCATGTCGGACCGCTCCTTCGAACGATGGGGCCGGCGTCCGTCGCTGGCCGAGGCATTGTTCGAGAACCTGGCATTGGTGATCGCGCAGTCCGATGTGGACGCGGAGCGGTTTCGCGATCTCGGCGCGCGGGACGTGATCATGTCCGGCAATCTGAAGGTCGACACCGACGCGCCGCCGTATGACGCAGGCGTGTTCGCCCGCTACAAGAAGCAGCTTGGCGACCGCAAGACCTGGGCCGCGATTTCCACCTTCGACGGTGAGGAGAAGGCTGCCGGCATCGTGCATCGCACGCTGAAGGAGCGAAACGGCCAACTGACGATCATCGTCCCGCGCCATCCCGAGCGCTGCGATGAAATCGAGGAAGAACTTGTAAAACAGGGGCTCAAGGTTGCTCGTCGCACCCGCGAGGACGTGTTGTCGCCGGATGTCGACATCTTTCTCGGCGACACCATCGGCGAGATGGGCCTGTATCTGCGTCTGACGGAGATTGCCTTCGTCGGTCGGTCGCTGTTTGGCGAGGGCGGCCAAAATCCGCTGGAGCCGGCCATGCTCGGCTGCGCCGTGCTGTCGGGCAGCAACGTCCAGAATTTCCGTGAGGCCTACCAGAAGCTCGCTCGCCGCGGCAGCGCCCGAATGGTCCGCGATACCGAGATGCTGGCCAAGGGCGTCCATTATTTGCTCGCCAACGACGACGCGCGACGCAATATGATCGAAGCGGGCATCGTGGCCGTGCAAGAAATGCGTGGCGCGCTGACGGCGACGGTTAAGGGGCTGGAGCCCTATATCAACCCGCTGACGGTGAAGGCGAGGTTGCTGCCGAAGACTGCGGACCAGCGCTGAGATTGGGACGGACATGCAGGCCATCAAGGGTATTCTTTTCGACAAGGACGGCACGCTTCTCGATTACGACGAGAGTTGGCTGCCAGTGAACCGCGAACTGGCGCGGATCGCTTCGGAAGGCGATCCGGCGCTTGCCGATCACCTGCTGTTGGCCTGCGGCATGGATCCGGTGACGGGGCACATCGTACCCGATAGCCTCCTTGCCGCCGGCAACACCCGTCAGATCGCCGACGGACTGGTCGCTGCAGGCTCCAGGCTCGACGTCGTCGAACTCACCACCAAGCTCGACACACTCTTCTCGCATGCCGCCGAGTTCTCCGTCGCGGTCACCGATCTTGCCGCCTTCTTCGGTCGCCTGCATGCGCGTGGCTTCCGTCTGGGTATCGCATCCAGCGACAACGAACGTTCGATCCGGCAGACGGCCCAGAGGTTCGGCTTTGCCCAGTTTGTCGATTACATCGCGGGCTATGACAGCGGCTTCGGCACCAAGCCCGAGGCGGGCATGGTTCTCGGCTTTTGCGCCGCGACGGGCCTCAGCCCATCTGAGGTCGCCGTCGTCGGCGACAACAACCACGACCTCCATATGGGTCGCAATGCGAAGGCCGGCGTCACCGTCGCCGTGCTGACCGGCACGGGATCGCGCGAGTCGCTGGCTGCCGCTTCCGACTATTGCCTTAATGACATTACCGAGCTCGAGAGCCTGCTACCCGGCCTCCAGCCTGCCTGACCTAGCAAGGGCTTGCTTTTTCTTGAAAATTGCCTTCTCTTTCCGCCCGGTTAAGGACAAAACCCGCCGGCATGATGCCAAGGGTTCGAGAGGCAGGACGGGAAGAATGGTATCCGAAGCGCCACCCTTCTGGTGGTCGAAGGCCGATTGGCGTGCCTGGACGCTCTATCCGATTTCCTTCCTCTATGGCCGTATTTCCGGCTACCGCATGACGCACGCCAAGCGCGTCTCCGTCGCTGTTCCGGTCATCTGCGTCGGCAACTTCACCGTCGGCGGTGCCGGCAAGACGCCAACGGCGCTGACCATCGCCCGTGCTGCAAAGGCAAGGGGCTTGAAGCCCGGTTTTCTCAGCCGGGGCTATAGCGGCTCGCTCGATGTTACCACCGTCGTTGATCCGGAGCATCACCGTGCGGTTGCAGTCGGCGACGAGCCGCTCCTTTTGGCACGTGAGGCCCTGACGGTGATCTCTCGCCGCCGCGTTGAAGGCGCCGAGCGTCTCGTCAAGGAAGGCGCCGACCTGATCATCATGGATGACGGTTTCCAGAGCGCGCGCATTGCGATCGATTATGCGCTGCTCGTGATCGATGCGTCACGTGGGCTGGGCAACGGTCATATCGTTCCCGGCGGTCCGGTGCGAGCGCCCATCCGCCTGCAGCTGCGCTACGCAACGGCTCTGGTGAAGGTCGGAAGCGGTGTGGCGGCGGACAAGATCGTTCGGATTGCCGCGCGTGCAGCCAAGCCCTATTTCACGGCGTCCCTGAAGGTCTGCGACGGAGCAGACCTGGCAGGGCGCAGCGTGCTTGCCTTCGCCGGCATCGCCGATCCGTCAAAATTCTTTAGGACGGTCGAATCGCTGGGCGCGCATATCGCCGCGAGCCGATCCTTCGGCGATCACGAGCATCTGGCTGACGACGAGATCGACGATATCATCTCGACAGCCGAACGCGACAATCTGCAGATCGTCACGACATCGAAGGATTTCGTGCGTCTCGCCGGCCATCATGGCAAAGCCGAGCAACTTGCCGGAAAATGCCGGGTCATCGAGGTCGAGATGGCGTTCGAAGACCACCTGGCGCCCAAGCTGATCATCGACCGGGCGATCGATGCTTGCCGCGAACGGCGTCTCAAGGAGAAGAAGGTCTAGCGGCTAGCGCTTCTGGTTTGGCAGAACGCCGGCACGCTTATCGGCTTCCAGCGACGCCACGGCATCGGCATAGGGCTCCTGTCGCGCGACGCTCCAATAGCGTAGTTCGTCCAGGGCGATCTGCTTGCCGGTGATGGCGCAGATGACATAAGAGCCTGGCGACAGGATCTGAAAGTCCGCATCGAGATACCGGATCTGCGCCTCGCGGTTTCCATGCCCTTCGAACAAATTCATTCGCTCCATTCCTTGCGGTCAGCTATCCCCTGCCATAACCCGACCCAGCCAGCATTTCCAGCTTTTTCAGCTCCGTCCGAACAGCCGCTCGATATCCGAAAGCTTTAGCTCGATAAAGGTCGGGCGGCCGTGATTGCATTGGCCTGAGCCTGGCGTCACTTCCATCTGGCGAAGAAGTGCGTTCATCTCTTCGGGACGCAGCCGCCGCCCGGAGCGAACCGATCCATGGCAAGCCATGGTCGCCGCGACATACTCGAGCTTGGCGGCGAGGCCGGATGCGGTATCCCATTCGGCAATCTCGTCGGCGAGTTGCCGAATGAGCCCGGACGCATCGACTTCGCCAAGCATCGCCGGCGTTTCCCGCACCGCGATAGCGCCGGGTCCGAAGCGTTCGATGGCGAGTCCGAGTTCGCCCAATTCCGACGAGAACTGCATCAATCGATCGCAATCCTCCTCAGGCAGGTCGACAATTTCGGGAATGAGCAGCACCTGCGAGGCGAGCCGCTTCGAATGCAGCGCCTTGCGCATCGCCTCGAAAACCAGACGTTCGTGGGCCGCGTGCTGGTCGACGATGACAAGGCCATCGTCGGTCTGCGCGACGATATAGTTTTCGTGAATCTGTGCGCGGGCGGCGCCCAACGGATAGCGGGTAGGCGCCTCGGTTTCGGGTGCGGACGGCGTAGGCGAAAAAGTTGGAGCCTCGCTTCGTGCGGTTGGCGATACAAGGCCATCGAAGGAGGCTTGCGGGCGCTCGCCAAACCCGTTCCCAACACCCTGATAAAACGGCCGGGAGGGCGATGTGGCGGCCGACCAGGGTTGCTGTGGTTGTTGCGGGCTCGCCTGGTAACCGGGCCGGAAGGCCCGCAACATGCCGTCGCCACCGGTCGTCGCAGCGCGACTTCCATCGCGCGCCAGCGCCTGGCGTATCGCGCCTATAATCAGGCCGCGCACCAGTTGAGGATCGCGGAACCGCACGTCCGATTTTGCCGGATGAACGTTGACGTCGACCAGGGCAGGGTCAAGCGCCAGCGACAGCACCGCGACGGGATAGCGCCCCGACGGGATCGTCTCCGCATAGGCGCCGCGAATGGCCGAAAGAATGAGCTTGTCCTGCACCGGACGACCGTTGACGAAGGCGTACTGATGAGCCGAATTGCCGCGGTTGAACGTTGGAACACCGGTAAAGCCGGTCAGCGATATGCCCTCGCGCTCGGCGTCGAGTTCGATCGCATTGTCCCTGAAATCCTTGCCGAGGATTTGCGCCATGCGCGCCAGATGGTCGTCGCCGGTCGCCGGAAACTCCAGCGTCGTTCGATCCGTGCCCGACAGTACGAAGCGCACGCCGGGAAAGGCGATCGCCATCCGCTTGACGACCTCGGTGATCGCCGCCGCCTCTGCCTTCTCGGTCTTCAGGAATTTCAGCCGGGCGGGCGTGGCGAAGAAAAGGTCGCGGACCTCGACGATGGTGCCGGGATTGGCGGCCGACGGCCTGATATGGGTGATCTTGCCGCCAGCGACCGCGATTTCGTTGCCGCCGGCGCTGTCCCTGCGTCGGCTGGAAATGCTGAGCCGCGCCACCGAGCCGATCGACGGCAATGCTTCGCCGCGAAAGCCGAGCGTGCGGATATCGTCCAGCGTATCGGAGATCTTCGACGTACAGTGACGCCGCACCGCCAGCTCAAGGTCGAGGGTGTCCATGCCGGAGCCGTTGTCGGAAACCCGCAGCAGACTCTTGCCGCCGCCGGATGTCGCTATCTCGATGCGCGTTGCGCCTGCATCCAGTGCGTTCTCGATCAATTCCTTCGCAGCGCTCGCCGGGCGTTCGATGACTTCGCCGGCGGCAATCTGGTTGATCAGGGTTTCGGAAAGCTGTCTTATTGCCATGATCCCATTCTCTTGGATTCGCCGGCCGGAGGGAAGGGCGAAAGCGCAAGCTGAGACGGCTTGTCCAGCATCGGAATCCGGCTGCTTAATGTTAAGCGCGCCTTAAGACAAAGCTGGCATTTTGCGGCTTACCTCCGAAGATACTCTTCAATCGGACATATGTGGGACGCGTGGGAATGGGTGCCGGCTTCGAAAAAGCGGACACATCATCTGTGAGTAACGAAGTTGCGACTGGATCCAGTCTGCAGACGGCATTGTTCGACGCGGTCTGTGAGAGTCTTTCCGCCGCTTTCATCGTCTACGACAAGACCGACCACATGGTTTTCGCCAGCCGCCAGGTTCTCGATTTCTTTCCGATTTCGTCGGCGCTGCTGAAGCCCGGAACACGGCTGCGCGATTTCCTCGGGACGGTCTATGACACCGGCATCCGCACGCAATCGGCGGACAGGCAAGCGGCTCTCAGCCGCGAGGATTGGCTGTCGCAAAAGATTGCCTCGCATTGGCGCGAACGCTACGAAGCGGTCGAGCGGCACGGCGCCGATCGGTGGATAAGCTTCCGCAAGCGTCGGCTGGCCAGTGGATTCGGGATCTGCGTCATCTCCGATATTTCCGAAGACAAGAAGCGCGAGGAACAATGGCGCTCGGATCTCGAACGGGTCCAGCTGACCGAGGATATCCTCGACAACCTGCCTTTTCCCCTCTTCGTGAAGGATCGCAATCTCAACTACGTCGCGGTCAATGTCGCGTTTTGCGAAAAGTTCCAGACGTCGGTGGACGAGGTGCTTGGACGCAAGAGTGGCGATCTGTTCTCGCCGGAGGTTGCGCAGCGCTTCGAGGAAAGCGACCGTCACGTCCTGGAGACCGGAGAGATGTCCGTCTCCCGCCAACGGCAGGTCGCCCGCGATGGTGGCGAGCGCGACATCGTCACGCGCAAGCACCGCATTGGAAAACCCGGGCGCTATTTCCTTGTCTCGACGATGCAGGACCTGCCACGCGATGGCGCTGATCTCGACGAGTTCGAACTCGCCTCGACTGTCACGACATCGAGCAAGCATTCCTACCGGCGTGCCTATGTGCCGATGAACAGCGGCGGCGAGCGACGCGAGCCTGCCGCGATGGAAGCAATCGTCCCGGAAAATTTCTCGGGCCGCAAGATCCTGGTCGTGACCGCCGATATCGTTGCCGAAGGGGCGGCGCTACGAACCCTGGCCAAATACGGTTTCGAGGCATGTTCGGTGCACGGCGAATGCGAGGAGGAGCAATTTCTCGAAATTGCGACCTCCGGAGGCGTTTCGCTCGATCTCCTCATCATCGACAACCAGCTCGGCATGCGTTGCCTTGAGCTTGCCGAGCAATACGGCATCCCGGCGCTTGTGATGGACGGGTTCCAGCTCGCCAACGAGCTGACGTTTCAGATCGCCCGCCATTTCAACCGCAACAATCGCGGAACGATCGCAGACGGCATCGATACCGATTGGGAAATCACCACCGTCGAGCAGGTCACCTCGCTGGATGTGCTCGTTGCGGAAGACAACGATATCAACCAGATCGTCTTTTCGCAGATTCTCGAAGGTCTGGGGTACCGCTATCTCATTGCCGCCACGGGTGACGAGGCCGTGCGCCTCTGGACCGAGCACAAGCCGAAGATCGTGTTGATGGACATATCGCTTCCGGGTTTCAACGGTTTCGAAGCTGCGCGCCTGATCCGCCAGATGGAGCAAGACGCAAGCTCGAGGACGCCGATCATCGGTGTGCTGACACAGGCCTTCGAACGCGACCGCGCCGAATGTGCGAAGGCGGGAATGGACGACGTGATCATGAAGCCGGTCAGCCCGGATATTCTCGAGACGGTATTTCAAAAGCACCTCGGGTCAGAGCTTACCCGGGCGAGGGTATGAGGCGTTGACCGTCAACTCCCCAGATTTTGGGATGGAAAGCGGTTTCACTCGGGGCGGTCTCCTATCGAAGTTTTAAGACTTGACCGCCATTCTCCCCTGCATTGGTGGGGTGGATCTGATTTATGATGTCGGCCGAAAAGCCTATGGTGCCTGTAAGTCCGAGTGAGCTCCAGGCGATGGCCTATACCGATCCGTTGACCGGGCTTGGCAACCGCTACCGCATGCGCGACCGGATTGCCCAGATTTCCCAGGAGCGCGCCAGCGACCCGGCGCCCTTCACCATCGGCATCGCCAATCTTGATTCTTTCAAGCCCATCAACGACCTCTTTGGATCGTCGGCCGGCGACGAAATTCTCTGTCAGGTGGCGCATCGGCTGAAGGCATGCATACCAGATGGTGCCCTCGTCACCCGCCACGACGGCGATGAATTCGCCTTCGTGCTGCCGCTGATCTTCGAGCGGGCGAGCGCCGAAAAATTCGGTCAGATGATCCGCGAGGTGTTGTCGGCCCCTTACGATCTCGGCGACCGCAACGTTCGCCTCTCCGCATCCTTCGGCTTCTCGATCTACCCGTTTGCCGGCGAAGAGTATGAAGACCTGCTGAAAAGCGCCGAAACCGCACTCTATCGCTCCAAGCGTCGCGGCCGGGGCCAGATCACGGTCTATTCCCGCGAGATCGCCCAGGAGATGAAGCGTGCGACGCAGCTTGAGCAGGCGCTGCGCAATGCCATCATCTCCGACGCAATCGATGTGCATTTCCAGCCCATCGTCGCACTCTCGAACAGCCAGGTGGTTGGCTTCGAAGCTCTTGCACGCTGGAATGATCCGGATCTTGGCTTCGTTTCGCCCGGCGTCTTCGTTCCCCTTGCCGAGGAGCGCGGCTTCATCGATGCGTTGTCGGAAGCGCTGCTCCGCAAGGCGGCGGAAACCGCGCTGAGCTGGCCGCGCGAGCTGTTCCTGTCGTTCAACCTCTCTTCGGCCCAGTTGATGGATCCCGGTACCAGCAGCAGCATCCTCTCCATCCTCGGCCGCGTCGGCTTCGATCCGCATCGTCTTGAACTGGAAATCACCGAGACCGCCGTTATGGGATCGGCCGATACGGCAAACCGCATCATCGCCGATCTGCGCCAGGCCGGCGTGCGCATCTCGCTGGATGACTTCGGCACCGGACAGTCGAGCCTCGGCCGCCTGCGCGACTTCATGTTCGACAAGATCAAGATCGACCGTGCGTTCGTCTCGCGGATCAACTCCGACCGAGCCTCGGAACACATCATCAAGGCTATCCTGACGATGTGCGAAGGCCTGGACCTGGAAGTCGTCGCCGAAGGCATCGAGGATTATTCGGAGGCCGTGAAACTGCGGGCGCTGGGTTGCGGCATGGGGCAGGGCTATCATTTCGGAAAGCCGGCCGACGGCATCGCAACGCTGCGCTTCCTGCATGAGAATTACTACGATGCAACGGATCGCGTAAGCGCCTGAAACGCCGACGGCGCCCTTTCGGACGCCATCGGTTACGCGGTACTCACTGCGCAGTATCCTAGTTGTTGGTCGTGGACCCCGTTGCCGTGCTGTCCATGGTACCCGGGGCGGGCGCCTTTTCAGCCGACTGCATCTGGAGCGTCTTGAATTCAGGCGCCGCCTTCAGCGATTCCACCGAATCGGAGGTTGTCAGCTTGACGCTGCCATCCTCGGTGTTCTGTGCCACCGTGATCTTGTCCATCGGTACCGCCACGTTCTTTTCGGCGATGCCAAGGAAACCACCGACACCGATGATTGCGGCAACAAGTCCGCCGTCCTTTTTCATGATCAGGTCGTTGACGCTACCGATACTTTCGTTCTGGCCGTTGTAGACCGACTGGCCGATATAGGTGTTGGCACTGATCTGGTCGGCGGCCTGCTCTGTCAAATAGCTGCCGCCAGCCTGCGTCATGTCTGTGGAGGCAGCCGGTGCCGGTGCTTGCGCTGCGTCACCTGCCGGAGCACTAGCATCCGGAACCTTCGGCGCTGCCGAATCCACCGGTGCGGCCTGCGTTGCGGGTGTGCCAGGGGTAGCCGGCTGGGTTGCACTCTGCGAGAATGCTGCCGGTGCGAAAGCCGTGGCAAACAAGGCGCCAGCGGCAACGGTCGTCAGAAGTTTGCGTGTCATTTCGAACCTACCTTCATTGTATTTCACGAGTGATCTCTAGTCGGGTGCCGCCCATGTTAAGCGGCGTCTGTACCTGACCGGTTCCCTATTGAAATGAATGGGTTGGCTATTGGTTCCGAGAAAAATCAACGAAAAGGCGTCCGATTTTCATGGAACTTTTATCGCAAACGTTGTGACAATCGGGTGCACTACCAACGGGGAAGACAAAAAAGGCGCCACATTGAGGCGCCTTCCGCGGTCTCGCGCAGGTGGGTTTCAGATCACGTAAGGAGGATCGAAAATACCCTTGACCGTGATGCCGAGTTCAAGAAGTGCCCCAGCCTGGGGTTGTGTTGAGCGGGCGTCGTCATCGAGGCCTTCCCAGGCCGTCGTCACGGCGAGGCGGTCGCCATTAGGGCCAACGAAGGCCGGGCAGGACGGCTGCGCCGCGGGAACCTTGTATCGTGCAAGCCGTAGTCCGTCCGGGCTGTAGCGGTCCACCGAACCGGCACCCCAGCGGGCATTCCAGATGTATCCATCGGCGTCGACCACCGAGCCGTCGATGCCGCCCGTTTCGTCCATGGTATCGACGAGCACGATCGGCTCGCCTGTCGGCAACCCGGTCTGCGGGTCCACCATCACCCGCATCAGCCGGCTCAGCCGCGTGTCGGTGAAGTAGCCCGTCGAGCCGTCCGGAGAGAAGCAGATCGAGTTCGGAATGCTGATCCCGTCGAAGAGCTTGGTCACCTTGCCGGCGGCAACATGGTAGATTGCGCCTGCACGCGTTTCTGCCCGCTTGCTCATCGTGCCGATCCACAGCGCGCCCGATATATGCGTGCGCCCGTCGTTCGAGCGGTTTTCCGGCTTGTCGTTTTCCAATGCGGCATAGAAGGTGAGGTTGCCGTTTGCGGTGTCGCGCACGAAAAGGCCCTGTTCCGTCGCAAGCAGCTGCCGCCGGGCGTCGATGCGCGCGAGCACGCTTGCCATCATCGGCAGCGCGTGAACCTTCTTCTCGTCTGTCGAAAGGTTCAGCTCATGCAATTCCTTGCCGAGAATATTGAACCACCAGACCGTGTTCGTGTCTGGATCGTAAGTTGGGCCCTCGCCGAGCGCGGAACTGGTATCGGAAAGTGTCCTGCCGGCAAATTCGTGAATTTCGGTCATACGCCTCAGCCTCCTAGCGCTGCGTCATAGGCGTAGATGGTCGTCTTGGCACGCTCGGCAACCTCTGCGACGCTCATCCCGGGCTTGTAGATGCTGGTCCCGAGACCGAAGGCAAGGATGCCGGCCTTGGTGTACTCGGCGAAGTTCTTGTCTGAAACACCACCGACCGCAGCGATGACGAGTTCCGGCGGAAGGATCGCGCGGATGGCGGTGATGCCGGCTGGACCAAGCACGCTGGCCGGGAAGAACTTGAGGCCGGTGGCGCCTGCGCGCGCGGCCGAAAGCGCCTCGGTTGGCGTGAACACGCCGGGCATCGTCACCATGCCGTAATCGCGGGCGCGAATGATGACGTCCGGCTCCACGTTTGGCGTCACCAGCAGCTTGCCACCCGCCGAATGCAGGCTGTCGACGGCTTCGGTAGTCAGCACGGTGCCGGCACCGATCAGGCAGTCGGCCGGTGCCATCTTCACGGCGATTTCGATCGACTTGAAAGCCTCGGGCGAGTTCAGCGGAATTTCGATTGCCGTCAGGCCGTTTTCGATCAGCGCGCCGACGACGCCCTCTGTTTCCTCGGGCGTGATGCCGCGAAGAATGGCGATCAGGGGACGCTTCATGGTGGGGAAGGGGATGCGGTTCATGGTTTTGGTGCTTTCTCAGTTCGGCCAGATGGCTTGGGCAGCTGCCGCAAGCCCGCGGCGCACGGCCGTATCGGCGTCGATCGCGGTGTAGGATAGAGATAGTGTCTTGAGGGCGGTTTCATAAAGCCCCAGCAATCGGCCCGAGGCAACAAGCGTGATTCCAACGCCGTTTGCCGCGTTCGACAAGGCGCCGGCAATTTCCAGGCCGATCAACGTCCCGGAGATTCTGGCCTGGGCGCCTGCCGGTGTCAGGCCGTGCAGGAGTTGGCCGGAGCGGGCCGTGAAGAACAGGTTGGTCGCCATCGCGGGACGGGCGAACGCTGCGCGCACGGCAGCTTCAAAGGCCACTGCATCGGCGGGGCCTTGATCGGCGCCAGCCACCGCGTGCGACAGGATCGTATGCTTGGTGATCGCCTCGAACAGTTCGCCTGTCATGAAGGAGGAGAAGCCGGTGACGCTGCCATCGCTGACGTGCACCCACTTGGAGTGCGTGCCGGGCATGCAGACCGCCTGCGATCCCTTGCCGTCGGGACCCAGCGCGCCGAGAAGCTGTGTTTCCTCGCCGCGCATGACGTCGGGCATCTCCTTGTCTCGCTGCGCAAGGCCGGGAAGAATGCGCACGTCGCGGCTCTGGCCCGGAACGGAAACCGCGCCGGTCAGGATCGCGGACAGCGAGGCAGGCACGTCGATATAGCCGGCTTCAACCCAACCCTGCTTCGCGCCCGCCATGCCGCAGATGATGACCGGAAGGTTCTCCGGAGCGTCGAGTTTCGAAAGGTGGGAACCGAGAACGTCGGCGAAGCCGGTCCTTGCGGCCGTTGTCATGCCTTCGTCGCTGCGGCTTTCGCCGAGGATCGTGCCATCCTTGCCGATCAGCCAGAGCCGGAAACTGCTCGTACCCCAATCGACCGCAACATAAGCGGGGTCTGCCATCAGAAAATGCCTCCATCGACAATAAGAGATTGCGCGCTCACGGCTGCAGCACAGTCGGACGCGAGGAACAGGCAAGGGCCGACGATCGCGTCGGCATGCAGGACTTTCTTGATGCACTGACGCTGGATCGTCTGTGCGATGCTTTCATCCGTCAGCCAGAGCTTCATCTGACGATCCGTCACGATCATGCCGGGAAGAATGCAGTTGACGCGGATATTGTCCGGTCCGAGCTTTCCGGCAAGGCTCTTGGTCAATCCGATGACCCCCGCCTTCGCCGTCGTGTAGGCCGGGAATTCGGGCATGTTCAAAAGAAAGGCGATCGATGACATGTTGATCACCGCGCCGCCGCCGGCCGCGCGCATCGAGGGTGCTACTGCCTGTGTCGTGAAAAACACATGCCGGAGGTTGGTCGCCTGGTTGCTGTCCCAGTATTCTTCCGTAACCGCTTCGAATTCGTGCCTGTCGTCGCGCGCGGCATTATTGACGAGAACGCCGATCGGGCCCGAATGCGCGACGATCGTGTCGACGGCCTTGCGGATGGCGCCGACGTCGCGCAGATCGACCTGATGAAAACGGACTGGATGCAGCGTATCGCGGGAAAGCCTTTCTGCGAGTTCCCGGCTTTCCGTCTCTGCGATGTCGATGAACGAGACTTTCGCGCCCTGCCTGGCAAATCCCTCGACGATCGCCGCGCCGATGCCGGATCCGCCGCCGGTCACCAGCACACCGCGATCCCTGAATTCCGGAAACTGCGCAACAATACCCGTCACCGTCTTCCTCCCGGGAAAGATAGTTCCATTATTCGGAACCCAATTTGACTATGTGGAATTATCGGATTACCCTGCCTTATCTGTCAAGGCTTCGGGGCAACCATGAACGCAAGAAACGAGGCGACGTCCGAGGGTCGCGATACCGGGACGCTCGGCAAGCTCATGATCCTTCTCGATCTGGTGACGCACGCGGAGGGTCCCATGCGCTTCACCGACATTCTTGCCTTAACAGATCAGCCGCGCGGCACCTTGCACCGTCAACTCAGCCATCTCGTTCAGGAAGGGATGCTGGAGATCGATGGCGACGGCCGCTATTCGCCAGGTCTGCGGCTGCTCGACCTGGCGTCCAGCAGCTGGGCGAAAAACGAATTTCGACTGGTTGCCGAACCGCATCTGAACACGCTTCAGCGTTTGACCGGAGAAACGGTGCATCTTGGCGTGTTGCGCGGAACCTCGATCATCTACCTCGACAAGGTGGAAGGCCGGCAGTCGGTCAGGATGTTCTCGCAAATCGGCAATGCCTCACCGGTCTATTGCACCGGTGTCGGCAAGGCGGCGCTGTCGATCCTTCCCGAGGAACGGGTGACGGAGATTGTCGGGGGGCTCGCGTTCCAGAAGTTCACGGCGAACACGCACACGCGCGAAAGCCTGCTTGTGGAAATCGCCGATATCCGAAGCGGCGGGTGTGCATTCGACCGCGAGGAGCATGAGGTCGGCATCCGGTGCGTCGCGGCGCCCATCTGGTCTGAAGACCTGTCGCTCATCGGCGGCGTTTCCGTCACAGGCCCGGCCTATCGTCTGACGATGGAGCGGCTGGCAGAATGGGAGGCGCCCGTTCGCGAGGCGGCAAAACGAATTATGACCGGCATGCGCATCGGTCTCGGGCCGCGTCGATAGGGACGTCGCAAAGCCGGCTGAAGGCAGATGCCGCGCATTTTAGGTCCAATGTTGAGGTTTTATGACGAATCATCACAATTATTGTTCGTCAATCCCCTATCCTGGGGTATATCTGCTGGTCAAACGTGGCTGGTGATGCAAAGTAATGCAGAGCCGGTGCGATAGCCGCTACACCGGATTCCCAGACTTTTAGAGTTGAAGACTTAAATGACACCAGTGCCGCCAGCATCTTCCGTAGACGTCTACGTTAATGAAATCGCCTCATTGAACACGCAGTTCGACATCTTCCGTTTCATGAAGAGGTTGACGGAAGCGTATCGCGCCAGGGCATTCATAGTCTTCAACCTGCCGTCGGTGACATCCTCGGATCTGCAGAGCAATACTGTGATCTCCAGCTGGCCCGTCGAACTGCTCGCCGCCTATGATCACGAGAGGCTGGTAACCAACAGTCCGGTCATCAAGCGTCTGAGAACATCGACGAAGCCCTTCTTCAATGACATCTCGAAAGCCAAGCTGGATCGTCCCGATGGCAAGTCCGGGATCGTGACGGCGCTTTTTGAACGCTTTCGAATGATGCGTTGCGCTTATTTTCCGGCGCATGAGCCATCCGGCAACCGCGGTGCCGTTTCGTTTTCCGGTGATCGCGAGGCCTTCACCGCGGAAGAGATGCGGGAGCTGCATTACCTTGCCACCCATGTCTATGACCGGCTGGCTGAAATACGCAACCAGGACAACCGGGTCACCGATACGCTGACGGATCGCGAAATCGACTGTCTGAACTGGACCGCCGCCGGCAAGACGAGCGTGGAAACGGCCGATATCCTCAGTTTGTCGGAACACACGGTAAACCACTACCTCAACCGCGCGACCAAGAAGCTGGACACGGTGAACAGGACGCAGGCCGTTGCGAAGGCGCTGCGTATCGGTCTGATAAAGTGAGCGTCGCCTAAATTCTGTGCCATGAGGCGATTGGGGCTCAAAATTGCGCCAATTCGCATAGCCGCATAGTGTGAGCGTCCGTGCTTTTGCCGGCATTTGCCGATTGGCACGTTTTCTGCTTCCTTATTTGCAGCGGTCCAGAGGGGGCCCGGTAACGACGCCGTATAAATGGCGCGACCCGTAACACCGCAGCCGATGCCGATGTGCCGTTCAACCGGCGCCGGCATCGGCGGCGGTTGTTGCTTCCGGGATACGCAAGAGGCGCCATGGCCGCGCCGGTTCAATCTTTCACATTTTTGCGCTGGTCTTTCCAGATGCTTGCTCTAGGTCGCAGGATAGTGCTTCGGCTTCTCGGAGGACCGTTGCGTTGTCAGGGCGAAAGCCCGGCGGACTTGGCGGCGCAACGGCATCTTCCCAGCGGTTTTCCCTTATCGTTTGCTGCTGCCTGGTATGCGCCACATCGATTTTGTTTGGCGAAGGCGCTTCACTCCTTTATCTAGAACGCCAACCCAGGCAGTGAGGATGGAATGAGCGGCGTTACCAAGGAGCAGGTTCTCGAAACGCTGAAGACAGTTCGCGGACCCGATCTCGAGCACAATATTGTCGAGCTCGGCATGATTTCCGACGTCTTCATTTCCGATGGCAAAGTCTATTTCTCCATCACTGTGCCGGCCGATCGCGCCAAGGAACTGGAACCGCTGCGTCTTGCTGCCGAGCGCGTCATCAAGGAGATGCCGGGTGTCAAGGGTGCCTTGGTCGCGTTGACGGCCGACAAGAAAGCCGGCTCCGTCGCGACACCGCGTCCGCAGCCACAGGAAGGCCACGAGCACCACGGTCATTCGCATCCTCCGCAACCGCAACATTCGCGTGCCGGGAAGCTCAATGTTCCCGGCGTCAATGCGATCATCGCCGTCGCCTCCGGCAAGGGTGGCGTCGGCAAATCGACCACGGCGGTCAATCTGGCGCTCGGCCTGCAAGCCAACGGCCTGCGCGTCGGTATTCTCGATGCGGATATCTATGGCCCGTCGATGCCGCGGCTGTTGAAGATATCGGGGCGGCCGACGCAAATCGATGGTCGCATCATCAACCCCATGGAGAATTACGGCATCAAGGTCATGTCGATGGGTTTCCTGGTCGATGAGGAAACGGCGATGATCTGGCGTGGTCCGATGGTTCAGTCGGCGCTGATGCAGATGCTGCGCGAGGTTGCCTGGGGCGAGCTCGATGTGCTTGTCGTCGACATGCCTCCCGGCACTGGCGACGCACAGCTCACCATGGCGCAGCAGGTGCCGCTCGCCGGCGCCGTCATTGTTTCGACACCGCAGGACCTTGCCCTGATCGACGCGCGCAAGGGATTGAACATGTTCAGGAAAGTCGAGGTCCCTGTTCTTGGAATCATCGAGAACATGAGCTTTTTCATCGCGCCCGACACCGGCACGCGTTACGACATCTTCGGACACGGCGGCGCACGCAAGGAAGCCGAGCGCATCGGCGTGCCGTTTCTCGGCGAGGTTCCGCTGACGATCAACATCCGCGAGACGTCGGATGCCGGAACACCGCTCGTCGCCTCCGAGCCGAACGGGATTGTCGCAGGCATCTATCGCGATATCGCAACGAGGGTCTGGGCGCAGCTTGAGGGGCAACCGCATCGGGCGGCACCGGCCATCGTTTTCGAGTAAATTCGTCTTGCGCCCCGGTTTCCGGTCGTGCAGGAAATATGGTCAAAAAGCGCAGTTCACCCAAGATGTCTTGATTCTTTCGCAGCTTTCCGTCATATGCCGCGCCGTTGCCATGTGGCTGCTTTTGCGAATGCTCGATGATGGCGACCCAGACGGGTTCTGCACCACCTGCATGTTCGGAGTTATCTTGTCGGTTGAGGGATTGGTGGCTGCGATGCGGTTAAGCACGAAGCATACCCGGATGTTCTCCGGATGTGCAGGGAGCTCGATGAGCTTTCGTCGACCGCTCCCGATCGAACCGGGAGCGAAATCCGCCGTCTATCCCGATTGCCGGAGGCGCGTCGGTGATTAAGGCCTATTGCTCCGACTGCAAGTCGATCGAGCTTGGTGATCTTTCGGGGGTCGCCACGTTGCCGGACAATGTAGTGTGGATCGATCTGATCGAGCCCAGCCACGACGAGGAGTCCTATGTCGAGAAGGTGCTCGGCATCGAAGTGCCGACCCGCGATGACCTCAAGGACATCGAACCCTCGGCTCGCCTGTATGTCGAAAACGATGCGGTCTTCCTGACGGCTTCCCTGGTGTGGAAGGCCGAGACGGATACGCCTCTGCTGACCGACGTTGCATTTATCCTGGTCGGAAAGCGGCTTGTCACCATTCGCTACTCCCAGCCGAAGTCGTTCGGTCTGTTCATCGCCGCGCTCCACCGCGTGCCCGAGCAATGGCGCAGCGGCGCGGCTCTTCTGGTGAAACTCTTCGAGACGATCGTCGACCGGACCGCTGAAATCCTGGAAATGTCTGTCGCCCGCATCGATATCCTGTCGATGCACGTCTTCGGCGATCGCGCCAGGAAGGTCCGCAAGCCATCCAATTATCTTGAGGAGAAGCTCCGAGACATCGCGGCTCACCACCGTCTCGTCAGCAAGGTTCGCGATAGTCTCGCGTCGCTCTCGCGCCTCATGACCTTTTTCTACACCGTTCCTGCCGTTCAGCAGGATCAAGGCATCAAGGAACTCTGCCGCACGGTTTCGCGCGATATCCAGTCGCTGTCCGAACACGCGGCCTTCGTTGCCGGCAATATCACCTTTCTTCTTGATGCATCGCTCGGTCTCATCAACATCGAGCAGAACTCTATCATCAAGATATTTTCGATCGCATCGGTTGTCTTCTTGCCGCCGACGCTTGTCGCCTCCATCTATGGTATGAATTTCGAATTCATGCCGGAACTACACTGGGGCCCGGGCTATTTCTACTCGCTCGGACTCATGGTGACTTCCGCCGTCATCCCCTTCTTCTTTTTCCGATGGAAAGGCTGGCTCTAGGGAGCCTGTTTTCATTTCATGCACGAAGGCAGCCATTCGCCCGAACGTAAAATGAAGCCGCGCAAGCTATTCTATCTTGCGCTCGGCTCGGTCGGCGTCGTCTATGGCGATATCGGTACCAGCCCGCTCTACGCATTCCGCGAAGCGCTGAAACCCGTCGCAATCGATGGCGTGACGCGCTTCGAGGTCATCAGCCTCATCTCGCTGATGATCTGGGCGCTGACCATTATCGTTACCATCAAGTACGTGCTCTTTCTTCTGCGCGCCGACAACGAAGGGGAAGGCGGCACGCTTTCCCTGCTGGCGTTGCTGATGAAGACCGCCAACGGTCACACGGCATTTCTAATGCTGCTCGGCCTCGTCGGCGCGGCGCTCTTCCTCGGCGATGCGATGATTACGCCGGCACTATCGGTTCTCTCTGCTGTCGAAGGCCTGAAGCTCGTCGCGCCGAGCATGACGCGTTACATCGTGCCGATTTCTGTCGTCATTCTGGCCATGCTGTTTGCGGTGCAGTCGCGAGGGACAGGCGCCGTCGCGCGCTTCTTCGGACCGATCACCGCCGTCTGGTTCCTGGTCATGGCGGCGGCGGGAATTTCGCACATCTCCGACGACTTCGGCATTCTCGCTGCGTTCAACCCGTATTATGCCGTCAGTTTTCTTCTTCACGAAGGCTTTTATGGCGTTGTCGTCCTTGGCGCGGTCTTCCTGACGGTGACCGGTGCGGAAGCCCTCTATGCCGATCTCGGCCATTTCGGCCGCCGGCCGATCCAGTGGGCGTGGTTTGCGCTCATCTTCCCCGCGCTGACGCTCAACTACCTTGGCCAGGGCGCCCTGGTGCTCGGCGATCCGTCGGCGATGTCGGACCCGTTCTATCTGATGTTCCCGCAATGGGCGCTGTTGCCCGTCGTCATTCTGGCGACTGCCGCAACCATCATCGCCAGCCAGGCCGTCATTACCGGTGCCTTCTCGCTGGTCCGCCAGGGAATCAACCTTGGCTTCCTGCCGCGGATGGAGATCCTGTTTACCTCGGAGACAAATACCGGGCAGATCTTCCTGCCGTCGGTCAACTTGCTGCTGTTCATCGGGGTTATCTTCCTGGTCCTGAGTTTCCGCACGTCGGACGCGCTGGCGACGGCCTACGGCATCTCGGTCACCGGCGCGATGGTCGTCACCTCGATCATGGCCTTTGAGTTCGTGCGTGTTCGGTGGAACTGGTCGATCCCGGTCGCAACGCTTGCGCTGGCTCCGCTGGTCGGCCTCGAAATGATCTTCCTCGGCGCAAACCTGCTGAAGATTCAT
Source organism: Rhizobium sp. Root1220 (assembly GCF_001426265.1). GTDB lineage: Bacteria > Pseudomonadota > Alphaproteobacteria > Rhizobiales > Rhizobiaceae > Rhizobium. The sequence goes on along the minus strand of NZ_LMDG01000033.1, from coordinate 230,389 downwards.
GATGGCGGCTATATCCCCGTGCTCATTGCGACGGCTTTCACCATCGTCATGTGGACCTGGCGTCGCGGCTCGGCGCTTCTCATGGAAAAGACGCGCCATACGGATATCCCGATGGCGTCCTTCGTCAGCTCCATCGAGCGCAAGAGCGATCATTCGCCCGCGCATGTTCCGGGAACCGCGATCTTCCTGACCAGCGATCCTGAATCCGCGCCTGCCGCGCTTCTGCACAATCTGAAGCACAATCATGTTCTGCACGACAAAAACGTGATTCTGACGATCAGAACGATCAACAAGCCGCGGGTCTCCAGCTCCGATCGCTATCGGATCGAGAAGATATCCGAGCGCTTTTCGCGAGTGGAGCTGCATTTCGGCTTCATGGAATCACAGAACGTATCGCAGGCGCTTGCGACGCTGCGCAAGACCGGGTTGAAGTTCGACATCATGTCGACCTCCTTTTACCTCGGTCGGCGCAAGCTGGTGCCCGACGCGAAGTCCGGCATGCCCTACTGGCAGGACCGTCTTTATATTGCGCTCGCGAATGCCGCGACCAATCCTTCCGACTATTTCCGGCTGCCCGCAAACCGCGTGGTCGAACTCGGCTCGCACGTCATCATCTGACGGCTGCAAAAAATGGTGAAGAGGCCCGGCCGTTGTGCCGGGCTTTTTCGTTTGGCGGTCCGCGAAGGGCCGGTGGATGAATTAGGCACCGCACATTAACCAAGCATCAAGGTTAATAAGACATTTTCAACGGCATGTTCATGCGTTCCATGCCGGAGTCTGGCGTTGCGTCGATATAACCGTTCCAGTGGCAAACTGTGTCTCCTGCTTCAAAATTGGAGCTTACCCGCTCTCTTCGGCGTCTGCGGGTTGCTGATGTCTCCCACCGTGGCATCGCATGGCGATCTCGCCGCTCTCCTTGCCGGCCTCGACCAGGGGCGGGAAAACTGGCGCATGGTCCTTACCGACTCACCGGCGGGGTCTATCCACCAGGCCGAACTCGCCTTTTCTGATCCGATGGTCACCGGCACGATCGCCGCCGGTGCCGGCATGGTGCTTCCCGACGGCCGCAAGATAGCCTTCACCGCGGAGGGAAAGGGGCACGAAACGACGCCCGACGAAGATCGGGTCAATCGCCAGAGCAAGAAGGGCAGGGTGGTTGCCGTCGAGCAGATGCAGCCACCGAAGGATTTCTCCGCGGGCTCGATTCTCCAGCGCACCCAGCTGCTCTTCCAGCCGACCTTTGACCTCAAGGAGAAGACCGCTTTCGTCAGGCCGCAGATCAGGGGCAAGGAAATCCAGATCGCGACGAACTTCTACAAGAAACTGCCGCCGAAGCCGGCCGCCGGCGTATCGCCGATGCTGGCCGATCTGGTCACGAGCGACAAGGCCGATATTCTCGCCACCGCCTATGCACCGCCGGCACCGGACTATTCACGCCAATCGCCGTTCGATTCGATTCTCACCGACAAGGCAGATGACGGCCGGTTTGTCCCGCAGATCGGCCCGCGCGACCACGCGTGGGCGGCAAGCGTGCTGTCTCCATCAGCCTTTTCCGCTGCCGAACAGCAATGCCTGGCGTCCGGCATCTACTTCGAGGCGCGCGGCGAAACGGTCAAGGGCCAGGCTGCCGTCGCCCAGGTGATCCTCAATCGCGTGCGCAACCCCGCCTATCCGAAAATGATCTGCGGCGTGGTCTATCAGAACGAGGATTGGCGCAATCGCTGCCAGTTCTCCTTTGCCTGTGACAACATCAAGGACCGTGTGAACTCTCAATATCACTGGAGAATCGCTCGCGAAGTGGCGATGGCGGTCACCGCCGGGAAGATCTGGCTGCCGCAAGTGGGATCGGCGACTCACTATCATGCCGTTTACGTGCGTCCAGGCTGGGCAAGGACGATGGAAAAGGTCGGGCGCATCGGTCTGCACGTCTTTTACCGCACCTATGGTGGCGGCTGGAGCTGACAAAAGGCCGATCCGGCATCGATTTCCCGCCGGATCGACGCCCCCCAAAGCGGATTCTTTGGCTCTAATTTGGAAGAGCCTGCGGAAATCGACCTAACTGTATGTTTTTCATGGTTTATTTTATGGTTGGACAGAAAACGTCTACGCCTTGACTATGCTTTTTGCTAAAACTATGTTGCGCGCGACTTCAAAACGGGCCGGAAGGTTCTCAAACCTTGGGTCGTTGTCTGGTAAACCGGGGTACGGGATCGCGGGCAACGGCAGGCGGAGGGGGAACACAATGGCTGATGACCGTGAGGAAAGTCTAGAGAAGCGCCGAGCGCAACTGGAAGCGAAACTCGCGACCAAGCGTATCGAGGCGGGGAAGGACGAGGCCGACGAAGCCCGCGCCGAGGTGAGCCGCAAAGGCTATGCCCAGGCGATGAAGCTTTCGAGCGAGTTCATTTCCGCAATCGTCGTCGGCGCTGTCCTTGGCTTTCTGCTGGACCGTTTTGTCATCAAAAGTACGGTGCCTTGGGGGTTGATTGTTCTTCTTCTTCTTGGATTCTGTGCTGGCGTGTTGAACGTTATGCGGGCGGCTGGAAGGGTGGCGAAACCCAGCCCGGCCGATCGCAACGACGACAAGAAATAGGACAGGGCGCTCCGGCGTTCGATCCAGTGCAATAATCCCGTGTCATGCGGGCCAAAGATAGAGAGAACAAGCGGTGTCTAACGATCCGACCCATCAGTTCCTGATCCAGAAGATTGTGCCGATCGAAATCGGCGGGATTGATTTCTCGTTTACGAATGCATCGCTTTTCATGGTCGCTTCGGCAGCCGTTGCCGCAGGCTTTCTTTATTTCTCGACATCGAACCGCGCGATCGTGCCGGGCCGCTCGCAGTCCGTTGCCGAGATGTCCTATGAGTTCATCGCCGGGATGCTGAAGGAAGGCGCCGGAACCAAGGGGATGAAGTTCTTCCCGTTGGTGTTCTCGCTCTTTATGTTCGTGCTGACGGCAAATCTGCTTGGCATGTTCCCGTACTTCTTCACCGTTACCAGCCAGATCATCGTGACTTTCGCCTTGGCGCTGCTCGTCATCGGAACTGTTCTGGTCTACGGCTTCTACAAGCATGGCTTCCGCTTTCTGAACGTGTTCATTCCGCAAGGGGTGCCCGGATTGCTCTTGCCGCTTGTGGTTTCAATCGAAATCATCTCCTTCCTGTCCCGGCCGATTTCACTCTCTGTTCGTCTTTTCGCGAACATGCTCGCCGGCCACATCACGCTGAAAGTGTTCGCGGGCTTCGTTGCCTCGCTTGGAGCACTCGGCGCGGTGGGAATTGGCGGTGCCATTCTTCCTCTCATCATGACGGTCGCCCTGACCGGTCTCGAGTTCCTTGTCGCCTTCCTCCAGGCTTACGTTTTTGCGGTGCTGACTTGCATGTACCTCAACGACGCGATCCATCCGGGTGGCCACTAAGGGATACCGACATTGACGCCGTTCCGGCGTCAGTCAAATCGCCGCAACACAACCATTTCAAAGGAGTTCAACATGGACGCGGAAGCAGCAAAGTTCATCGGTGCAGGCCTCGCTTGCTTCGGTATGGCCGGTACGGCTCTTGGCCTCGGCAATATCTTCGGCAGCTATCTCTCGGGCGCTCTGCGCAACCCGTCTGCCGCTGACAGCCAGTTCGGCCGTCTGGTATTCGGCTTCGCCGTTACGGAAGCTCTGGGCATCTTCTCGCTGCTCGTCGCTCTCCTTCTGCTGTTCGCCGTTTAATTTCGGCGCACTGAAGGATCACGGCCTGCGAACAGCAAGCCGTGATCCTTTGTATTTGCAGTACACCTGGAGGTGAGCATGTTTTTTGTGACCCCGGCTTACGCTGAAGAAGCCCCGGCGGGAACCGCAGAAACTGGTGCAGCGACCGGTACAGACGCGCATGCTGCCCCGGCCGCAGGCGAGGTCCATACCGAGACCGGCGTGCCAGCCGAACACCATGGCGGTGGTGTCTTTCCGCCTTTCGATACGACGACCTTCGCATCGCAGCTCCTGTGGCTGGCGATTTCGTTCGCCGTCTTTTACGTGCTCATGCAAAAGGTCATCGCGCCGCGCATCGGCGGTATTCTCGAGCAGCGTCACAAGCGCATCGAGCAGGACCTCGATGAGGCAAGCCGCCTGAAGGCGGAAGCCGACGCCGACGTTGCCGCTTACGAAGCGGAACTTGCGGAGGCCCGTGCCAAGGCCAATTCGATCGGCTCCGCCGCGCGCGACGCAGCCAAGCTGAAGGCCGAAGCCGACCGCCGGGCGGTCGAGGCAAGCCTTGCCGAAAAGCTCAAGGCGGCTGAAGGCCGTATCGCCGAGATCAAGGCGAAGGCATTTTCGGATGTCGGCACGATCGCCGAGGAAACGGCAACGGCCGTCGTCGAACAACTGATCGGCGGCACTGCTGCCAGGACCGATGTCGCGGCCGCTGTTGCAGCCGCCCAGAAGGAGGCTTGATCGATGGAATTTGCTTTGGACGCAACATTCTTCGCGTTTGTCGGTCTCGTCCTGTTCCTGGCACTGGTCGTCTATCTCAAGGTGCCGGGGATGATGGCCAAGTCGCTTGACCACCGCGCCGACCAGATCCGCAACGAACTGGCAGAGGCAAAGCGCCTGCGCGAGGAAGCCCAGCACTTGCTCGCCGAGTATCAGCGCAAGCGCAAGGAAGCCGAAGCCGACGCAGCGAACATCGTTGCCGCTGCGGAACGCGAAGCCCGGATGCTGACCGATGAGGCCAGGAAGAAGACCGAGGAATTCCTCGTAAACCGCACCGCGGTTTCAGAGCAGAAGATCAAGCAGGCTGAAGCGGATGCGATGAAGGCGGTTCGTTCCGCTGCCGTCGATCTGGCGATCGCTGCCGCCGCAACTGTTCTGCAGAAGACGGCCGATACCAAGGTTCAATCCGAACTCTTCAGCAACGCCGTCGGCCAGGTGAAAAGCCGCCTCAATTAAGTCGCGCAACATGCTTCTGAAAACCCCGCATTGCGGGGTTTTCCTGTTTTTGCGGGTACCCTGGGAGGAGGCAGCTGCCGGCCGCACGGTGGCTGCATCGACTGCCGCCGGCTCCGGCTACTCGCTTCCGACAATCGTCACGCGCTTCAACGGGCGAAAGGTCATCCGGTGCAGCGAACAAGGGCCGTGCTCTTCGATACCGGCGCGATGCTGCGCGGTTCCGTAGCCCACGTGGGCGCCGAAGCCGTAGAGCGGGAAGGTGTGGCCGGCGCGCACCATCATCCGGTCGCGCGTGACCTTGGCGACGATCGATGCGGCTGCGATCGAGACTGAGCGCGCATCGCCTTTGACGACAGCCTGCCCGGGGCATTCGAGCCCAGGCGGCACATCCAGACCGTCGGTCAGCACAAAGCTTGCAGGGATCGCCAATCCGCGGATGGCTCGTCGCATGGCGTCGAGACTGGCCTTGCGAATATCGGTGTCGTCGATGCGCCTGGAACACGACGATGCAATGGAGACGGTGGCCGTCGCCAGGATCTGCACGAATAGCTCTTCGCGCCTCTGGGCCGACAGCTGCTTCGAATCGTTCAGCCCGTCGGGAATGCGTCTGGGATCGAGAATGACGGCAGCGGCAACCACCGGCCCTGCCAACGGCCCCCGCCCGGCTTCATCGGCACCGGCAACCGGCCAATGGCCGGCCTTGCGCGCCTTCAGTTCCAGCCGGAAATCCGGCACCAGGGGCAGGTCTTCAAAAAGCATAGGAGAATCGGGTGGCGTGCGACGTTTCATGCGGCTGAACCTCGCACGCCAACCCGATTTCCTGCAAGTCCCCGGATCAGGGCGGCGGGCCGGGGACTTGAGCGCGGACGGGCAGGGCAGCCATCCGCGTAGGCTGAAACATCAGAGCAGCGACAACTGCACTCCGCTGCCATCCGGCGGAACGAAGAGATCGTCACGCAGGGGCATGCTGCGTCTCGTCATCCCGAGCCGCTTGGTCGCCATTTCGAAACGGCGCGCGATCTGCCAGGCATAAGGGCCCGCGCCCTTCATCCTCTTGCCGAATTCGGCGTCGTAGTCCTTGCCGCCCCGCATGGAGCGCACCAGAGACATTACGTGACGATAGCGATCCGGATAATTCTGCAGCAGCCAATCGCGAAACAGCGGTGAAACCTCAAGCGGCAGGCGCAAGATGACATAGCCGGCCTCCTGTGCGCCAGCAGCATGCGCCGCATCCAGAATTCGCTCCAGTTCGTGATCGTTCAGTGCCGGGATCATCGGCGCGGCCATCACCGAGGTCTGTATACCGGCTTCGGCCAAGCCCCGGATTGCCTCGAGGCGTCGCGACGGGGTCGAGGCACGGGGCTCCATCGTGCGTGCCAGCTTGCGGTCAAGCGTGGTCACCGAGAGTGACACACGCACGAGGTTCTTTTCGGCCATCTCTCTCAGGATATCGACATCCCTGAGGATAAGCGCCGATTTGGTCACGATCGAAACGGGGTGGTTCGCCTTGTTCAGGACTTCGAGAATCTGCCGCATGACGCGCCATTCCCTCTCGATAGGCTGATAGGGATCCGTGTTGGTTCCGATCGCGATGACACGCGGCTTGTATCCGGGCTTTGCCAGTTCGCGCTCGAGAAGCCTGGCGGCGTCCGGCTTGGCGAAGAGCTTCGCCTCGAAGTCGAGCCCGGCGGAGAGACCCATGTAAGCGTGCGAGGGCCGCGCAAAGCAGTAAATGCAGCCATGCTCGCACCCGCGATATGGATTGATCGAACGGTCGAACGGAATATCCGGCGACTCGTTGCGCGTGATCACCGTCCTTGGCTTCTCGATCTGTACCTCGGTCTTGAACGGCGGCAGTTCCTCGAGCGTCTGCCAGCCGTCATCGACGATCTCGCGACGAAGAGGTTCGAAGCGTCCGCCTGGGTTAAGGCCGGCGGCCCGGCCGCGGCGACGGTCGATCTCGATCCGCAGACCGGAGGAAACCATCATCGCGTCGGCAATATCTGCCGTATTGGCAGGCGCAAATGCGGCCTGCCCTGCAAGGGACTGTTCGTTCATCGGATTCTCCGCCGACGAAAGCTTTTGCTTCCATCCGTTCTGGTGATTAAATTCCTATCGGCAAAACAAGAACAATGCAAGAACAAAATCCGCAAAGTGGTGCTGGCAATAATTTGTGCGCTGCTCTATGAATGGGCAATGTTGACTGTCGTACTCGAATGCCAGGATCAGGAACCGGAACTGGCACAGACGTTATCGGTGTTGGTTGCAGGCGCGGTGGAAGGGCTTGTCAGCGACGTGGTGGTGCTTGACCACGGCTCGCGCGATGGTACGTCAAGCGTGGCCGACGCGGCCGGTTGCCGGTTCCATTCGCAATGGGACATCGGAGAGATATTGCGGTCGGCGCGGGGGGAGTGGCTGCTGTTCGTGGAGCCCGGTGCGCGGCCGCAGTCCGGCTGGATCGACGAGATTGCCGAATATGTTTCCCTGAACAAGGTGCCGGCCCGTTTCACGGCTTCGCGCGCATACCGCAGACCGTTTTTACGGCGTTTCGGCCGCCCGTCGCCGCCGCTGGAACTCGGACTTCTCCTGCCGAAGAGTCAGGCGGTTGCGGCCGCCAGAAGTGGAATGCGCCTCGCCGAATTCGTCAAGGGGCAGAAGCTGCGCAAGCTTTCCAGCGAGCTCATTCCCTCCTGGGTCGCGCGCGCCGCCCGCTAGGACCACTGCAGGGCGGAGACTATTTCGCCCCGCCTCGCTTCAGGTGTTCGTCGAGGCGCGGCATGATTTCGACGAAATTGCAGGGCATATGGCGATAGTCGAGCTGCGATTTCAAAATGCCGTCCCAGGCATCCTTGCAGGCACCGGGCGAGCCCGGCAGCGCAAAGATGAAGGTCGCATTGGCAACGCCTGCGGTGGCCCGCGACTGGATCGTCGATGTGCCGATCTTGTCGTAGGAAATCCGGTGGAACACCTCCGAGAATCCGTCCATCCTCTTTTCGAATATCGGTTCCAGCGCTTCCGGTGTCACGTCGCGACCGGTAAAGCCGGTCCCACCGGTGGTGATGATCACGTCGATATCGGCCCGTTCGGTCCAGCCTCGCACCTGCGCCGCAATGGCCAGCTTTTCGTCGGGCACGATCGCCCGCTCGACGAGCCTGTGCCCGGCATCGGCGATCCGTGCCACGAGGGTGTCGCCGGAACGGTCGTCCGCGGGCGTGCGCGTGTCGGAGACGGTTAGAACGGCAATGCCGACCGGAATAAAGGGACGCGCTTCGTCAAGCCCTGCCATCATGCCCTCCGCCAACCGTTTCCGTCGCTTGGAAATACCAGTCCGGGCGAAGGCTGTGAAGCGCCTTTGCCGCCGCCTCCGCTGCGGCAAATGTCTCGAAGATGCCGAAGCAGGTGGCGCCGGAGCCCGACATGCGGACAAACGAGGCGCCATGACCTGCGAGCATGTCCGAGATCTCGCCGATTTCAGGCAGAAGTGTTCTAGCCGGAGGTTCCAGGTCGTTGCGCATCACGCGCATGGCGGCGAGCCACGGCTCTCGCCGCGCCAATGTGAGCGGCGGATTGGTCTTTGTTGTGAGTCTTCGGAAGACCTCAGGCGTGGAAACGCCCTTCAACGGGTTCGCCAGTACCAGCGCCAGGGATGGCATGTCATCGATACGCTCTATGCGCTCGCCGATGCCGCGGGCGACCAACGGCCTGCTCTCGACGCACATCGGTACGTCTGCGCCAAGGCTGAGGGCAATGGCGCCGAGCCTCTCAGGGGGCATTGGTACGTTCCATAGCCGTATCAGGCCGCGTAGGGCTGCCGCCGCGTCGGCCGAGCCGCCGCCGATGCCGGAGGCGATCGGGAGGTTCTTTTGCAATCGTATGCGAACCGGTGGTGCCGATCCGCCAGCCTGAAGAGTGGCATCCCGCAGCAGATCCCGCGCTTTCAGCACAAGATTGGTGCCTGTGTCCGCGGTCAGCGCGCCGCCGAAGCGGCCGGAGATGACGAACTCGTCCGCAGACGATGTGGCAAATTCCAGCTTGTCGCCGTGCCGGGCGAAAGTCACCAGCGTATCGAGCAGGTGATAACCATCGCTTCTCTGGCCCGTCACATGCAGGGCCAGATTGATTTTTGCGAGGGCATCCTCGGTGATGACCATGCCATCGCCCATGCTAGGCATCTGCGATCAGGATTTCTTGTCCGCGGGCTTCGGCGCGATAGGGGCCGGATCGGGCTGCTTCTTGTCCGCCGCCTTGGATGTGTCGCCGGTCTGCGGCAGGCCGTTGGCGATCTTGTCCTTGATCTTCGGTATCTCGGCCGCTTCCGGCTCGGAGCTGAGGGCGCGGTTCCACTGATAGACGGCCTCGAGCTTGCGGCCGACGCGCCAATACGCATCGCCGAGGTGATCGTTGATCGTTGCGTCCCCGGCCTTGATCTGCGCCGCCTTCTCCAGCTCTTCGACCGCATCGTCGAAACGGTTCAGTCGGAAGTAGGCCCAGCCAAGCGAATCGATGATGTAGCCGTCGTCGGGGCGTAGATCGACGGCCTTCTTGATCATCCCCAACCCTTCGTCGAGGTTGCGGTTCATGTCGATCCAGGAATAGCCGAGATAGTTCAGCACCTGCGGCTGGTTGGGGTTGAGATCCAGAGCCTTGCGGAAGTTCGGCTCGGCCTGATCCCACTTCTTCAGCCGCTCATAGGCGATGCCGCGCTGGAAGAAGACGGTCCATGCGCCCTTGCCCGGCAGTGGCCCGATCACCTCGACGGCCTTGTCGTAATTATCGGCCATCGCCGCATAGTCCTTGGCATCCGACAGGACGCTGCCATAGGCAAGATAGCTGCGGACATCCTTCGGATCGGAGGCGATCAGATCCTGCAGGTGCTTGCGGGCTTCGTCGACCTTTCCGCTTTGGGCAAGAGCCAGACCAAGCTGCAGCTCGGAAATGCGGCTCATCGGCGAGGTTTCGGGCACCTGCTTGTAGAAGGCGATGGCGCGGTCCATCTGCTCCTGCTTCTCGGCAAGGCCGCCGAGCAGCACCAGCATGTCGGCGCTGTCGGGATCAAGCGCCTTGGCGGTCTGCAGGTACAGCGAAACGATGTCTTCGGCGCCGTCGCGGTTCAGCGCGCCGCCGATCGAGAAGAGCACGCCGGCAGCACCCTGCTTGGCGGTCTGGACCTGCTGCTCCTGCTTCTCGCCCTTTTCGATGCTCTGGCGCAGCGCGTTGAGCGGTGCATAGTTCGGCAACAGATTGTCACCGACCGAGACCGCATCGAGTGCCTTCTGCTTGTTGCCCTGGGAGGCCTCCAGCCGCGCAAGCGCCATCACGGCGCGCATGAAGGTATCGGGAGCGGTGGCGCCGCCATCCTTGTCGAGCACGGCGTCGTTGAGGTTCTGGCGGGCCGACCTCACGTCGCCGTTGACGATGGCAATCACCCCGGCGTTGTAGGACTTGAAGATGCGGACCCAATCCGGTCCCTTCATCTTCTGGACCATTGCAAGCGCTTCCTTGCCGTGGCCGGCACCGAGGCGTGCCCAGGCGGCAAGCAGATCGTTCATCATGCGGTCGAGATCATTCGGCCCCGTGTATTTCAGGGTCGCCTGCGCCGTCTTGTATTCGCCGCGCCGAACCGCATCCATGGCGCGAACAACAGTGGTGATGCGTTCTACGCTAGGATCACCCTTCAGGTCGTTGGCATACTTCACGCCATCCTTGATGTCGCCATTCAGCAAGAGCGAGATCATCAGCCGCTGGCGGATCTCCGGGTTGCCGGGCTCGATCTGCAGCGCCTTCTTGTAAAGTTCTATGGCGGTTTCATAGTCGTGATCGACATCGGCGGTCCTCGCCGCGAGGAAGGCACCCGCGAAGCTCGTCACGCTGTCCGGATCGAAGATCACGGCCGCTGCGGCGTCATCTTTCTTGGCCGCGTCTTCGGCGTGTACGCCATCGAGCGTGCCGACAGACAAAACCGCTGCCAGGGCTGCGCTCGAAAGAAGACGTATGGCAAGTTTCAGCCGCATTAGAAAACCTTTCTTACGGAGCAACCGGCCTCGCCCGGCTGCAAAATCAGTTGTATTGACTGGTTCACAGCAGGATGGCTTTTTTGAAGCGGTCCTGCAAGAAATTCAGCCCCGCGATCGATGACAGCCGTTTAGTTGACGCGCTCGATGCAGAAGTCGATGACTTCCATCATTGCGGACTTCCAGGCCGTGTCCGGAAGCGGAGCGAGCGCATCGCGTGCGATCGTACCGTAATGGACCGCACGGGAAATCGTGTCGTTCAGCGTGCCGTATCTGGTGATAAGGCCCAGTGCCTTCTCGAGGTTCTGGTCGCTGCTGTTGCCGCCTTCGATGGCATCGCGCCAGAAAGCGCGTTCATCTTCGGTGCCCCGGCGATAGGCAAGGATCACCGGAAGGGTAATCTTGCCCTCGCGGAAGTCATCGCCGACGTTCTTGCCGAGATCGGCGGCCTTGCCGCCATAATCCAGCACGTCGTCGACAAGCTGGAAGGCAAGACCGAGGTTCATGCCATAGGATTTCATCGCGTTGCGGCCGGACTTACCGGCATCTGCCACGATCGGGCCGACCTCGGCGGCGGCGGCAAACAGTGCTGCCGTCTTGGCGCGGATGACGGCGAGATAGTCATCTTCCGTCGTTTCCATGTTCTTGGCGACCGAAAGCTGCAGTACTTCGCCCTCGGCGATGACGCAGGCGGCAGACGAAAGAACGTCGAGCGCATCCAGCGAGCCGACATCGACCATCATGCGGAAGGCCTGGCCAAGCAGGAAGTCCCCGACCAGAACGCTCGCCTGGTTGCCCCAGATCATGCGAGCGGTCGACCTGCCACGACGAAGGTCGCTTTCATCCACAACGTCGTCGTGCAGCAGCGTTGCCGTGTGCATGAATTCGACGGATGTCGCGAGCTTGATGTGATTTTCGCCCCTGTAGCCGAACAGCGCGGCGGAGGCGAGCGTCAGCATAGGTCGCAGGCGCTTGCCGCCCGACGAAATAAGGTGGTTGGCAACCTCGGGAATCATCTGGACGTCGGAACCGGCTTTGGAAAGGATAAGCTGGTTGACCCGCTCCATGTCCGCTCTGGTCAAATCCACCAGCGGCTTGACGGATGCCAGTTTGTTTTTGCTTTCTTCAAGCGGTATGACCACGCCCAACGACCCGGACTCCTGTTCAATCTTTGAGTTCGACAATAGAAAGGGGCGATGGAGGCGGCAAGGGGTGAATTGCCGCGTCGCGCAAATTTGAAAGGGATTTCTCGGCAAATGCATGAACTTATTCGCGCCAACGATCCAGTCTTGCTCTCCTTTGCCGAGAGCCTGATGAAGGATGCCGGCATTCATTGCTTCATCGCCGATCAGGGCATGAGCATTCTGGAGGGGTCGCTCGGCATGTTACCGCGCCGTCTTCTGGTCGACGAGGACCGTGCCGATGAGGCGCGACGCATCCTGATCGATGCCGGGCTCGGCGACGAGCTGCGCACTCCGAAGTGATCGGCGCGATGACAGCTGCCGTTGCCGAAACGATCGACGCCTTTCACCGGGGTCTCTTCTATGTCGTGCAGCCGAAGGGCAGGGGACACCGCTCCGGCATGGACGCCATGCTGCTTTCGGCGCTGGTGGATGACGACCGTCCGATCAGGGTGGCCGATCTCGGCGCTGGCGCCGGCGCTGCCGGCCTCGCTGTCGCATCGCGGTTGCCCGCGGCCGAAGTGGTGCTTTTCGAGCGGTCGCAGGAAATGGCAGGCTATGCGCGCCGCAGTGTCCTGTTGCCGGAAAATGATCGAATGGCAGCGCGCGTCACGGTGGTAGAGGCGGACGTCACCTTGAAGGCCAGGCTGCGCAAGGACGCCGGCCTTGTCGATGAGAGTTTTCATCACGTCATCATGAACCCGCCGTTTAACGATGCGGGCGACCGACGTACGCCGGACGCGCTGAAGGCAGAGGCGCATGCGATGACGGAGGGGTTGTTCGAAAGCTGGGTGCGCACGGCCGGTGCGATCATGATCCCCGGCGGGCAGCTCTCTCTGATCGCGAGACCGGAGTCGATTGCCGAAATCATCGACGCCTGCGGCAGGCGTTTCGGAGGCATCGAAGTAACGGCAATCCATCCTCGAGATGGCGAGAATGCCGTGCGCGTCCTGGTGACGGCGGTAAAGGGGTCGCGCGCGCGGCTTTCGCTACGCGCGCCACTCGTCATGCACGAAGAAGGTACGCATAAATTTTCCTCCCTCGTGGATGATCTCAACAACGGCAGAGCCGCCTACGCCCGCCGCTAGCCAGTCACGAAATCGAACAGAAGCTTTATATTCAAGCCGGCAATCAGGACCGCAATGAGGTAGGCGATGCCGCTCAGCCAGCGCGGGGCCACGAGTTCGCCCATCTTGGCCTTGCTAGCGGTAAACATCACCAGCGGAAAGACGGCGAAGGAAAGCTGCAGGCTGAGCACCACCTGTGTCAGGATCAGTAGCTCCGCGGTACCGGCATCGCCATACCAGATGGTAACGATGGCAGCGGGTATGATGGCGATCGCCCGGGTGATCAACCGCCGAACCCATGGCTGCAGCCTTATCTTGAGGAAGCCTTCCATGACGATCTGGCCGGCAAGCGTCGCCGTCACCGTCGAGTTCAATCCACAGCAGAGAAGTGCGATGCCGAACAGCGTCGGTGCAATTGCCAGGCCGAGCAGGGGGGCAAGCAGCGAGGAAGCTTCGCCCAGTTCGACGACGTCGGTCTTGCCGTTCGCATGGAAAGCCGCTGCCGCAAGGATCAGGATCGAGGCGTTGATGAGCAGTGCAAAGCACAGCGCAACCGTCGAGTCGATCGTTGCGAAGGTCAGCGCCTCACGCTTCTCCGGCACGGTGTGGCCGTAAGCACGCGTCTGGACGATGCCGGAATGCAGGTAGAGATTGTGCGGCATGACGGTCGCCCCGAGAATGCCGAGCGCGAGGTAGAGCATTTCCGGGTTCGAGACGATTTCCGTCGTCGGGAAGAACCCGCGAATGACGGCGCCCCACTCCGGATCTGCGAGGAAGATCTGGACGCCAAAGCAGACGGCGATGATGCCGAGCAGGGCAATCACGAAGGCTTCCACCCAGCGGAACCCGATCTTCTGCAGATAGAGAATGAGAAAAACATCCAATGCGGTGATCAGCACGCCGAGTTCCAGCGGGATCCCGAAGAGCAGGTTGAGGCCGATTGCCGTACCGATAACCTCGGCGATATCGGTGGCGATGATGGCGATCTCGGCGAAAGCCCAGAGCGGCACCGATACATATTTCGGGAACGCGTCGCGGCAGGCCTGCGCCAGATCGCGGCCCGAGGCGATGGCAAGGCGCGCGCAAAGCGATTGCAGCACGATCGCCATCAGATTGGAAAGCAGCGCCACCGTCAGTAGCGCGTAGCCGAACTTCGAGCCGCCCGCGAGTGACGTTGCCCAGTTGCCGGGATCCATGTAGCCGACAGCCACCATGTAGCCGGGACCGACAAAAGCCGCGATGCGGCGCCAGCGCGTTCCATGTTTTTGCGTTTGAACCGAGCGATAGACATCGGAGAGCGACGCTTCCTCGCGCTCATGCCGCCAGCCCGCCCTTGCCTTAGGGTTCACAATGTCCATGCAGTATCCACCTGTTTCATCAATAGGCGCAGTATGGCCGATTAGAATGATAATGCAAGTCATTCGCAACAAGTAATTGCGAACGTCGATGTTTTGAGCCGGGGGCCATTGCGTTTGCTGCTGCGTTGCATACATGGGATTGACGTTCGCTGCAGCCTATACGAAGGATTGGTAATGGCCGGATTTCTGAGAAAACTGATGCCCAAGCGCTTTCGCAAGGAGGGCATCGTCATCCCGGTCGTGCGGCTGCAAGGCGCCATCATGAGCGGGGGCAGCCAGTTCCGGCCGGCGCTGAACCTTGCATCAACGGCGCAGGTTCTCGAAAAGGCTTTCGGCTTCAAGGAAGCGCCCGCCGTCGCGATCTCGATCAATTCCCCGGGTGGATCGCCGGTCCAGTCCCGCCTGATCTTCACCCGCATTCGCGAGCTGGCGCGCGAGAAGCAGAAGAAGGTTCTCGTCTTCGTCGAGGATGTCGCAGCCTCCGGCGGCTATATGATTGCGCTGGCCGGCGATGAGATCATCGCCGATCCCACCTCGATCGTCGGCTCGATCGGTGTCGTTTCCGGCGGTTTCGGGTTCCCCGAGCTTCTGAAGAAGATCGGTGTCGAGCGGCGTGTCTATACCGCCGGCGAGAACAAGGTGATCCTCGACCCTTTCCAGCCGGAGAAGGAAAAGGACATAGAGTATCTGAAGACCCTGCAGCTGGAGATTCATCAGGTCTTCATTTCCATGGTTCGTGAACGGCGTGCCGGGAAGCTGAAGGATGACAAGGCGGTCTTCTCGGGCCTCTTCTGGACCGGCACGCGCGGACTGGAGCTCGGCCTGATCGATGGCCTCGGCGATATGCGCCAGGAATTGAAGCGCCGTTACGGCACGAAGACCAAGCTTGCGCTGGTGACGCCGGCCCGTGGGCTTTTCGGACGCCGCATTCCCGGCGTATCGTCGGCGTCTCTCGATGGCGTCGCATCCGGCTTTGCAGCGGGACTTGTGGAGACCGCCGAAGAAAAGGCATTGTGGAGCCGATACGGTCTTTGAGGGGGTGAACTGGCGACATGCCACAGCTTATCATCATAATCTTGCTGGTGGCCGGCGCCTGGCTTCTCTATCGCCGCTTCGTCGCCGACGCCAAGCGGCTCGCGGAAAAATCCCGCCGCGCCCAGAAGGAGCGGCAGACCGGGGCGATCGGCACTCTGGTCAAGGACCCGGTGACCGGCGAATACCACCTGAAGAAGGACGAGGACGAGTAGCCGCAAAAGCCTTGACCCGTCGGGTTGGCCGTGGCACCTGTCCGCGCACAATTTGTACGAATTCGGAAGCCGTTCGATGTCCGCAGCCGCCATACCCGACCACATGAACCCGAAGCGCTCCTTCCAGGCGCTGATCCTGACGCTTCACAGCTATTGGGCGGACAAGGGTTGCGCGGTGCTGCAGCCTTACGACATGGAAGTCGGCGCCGGGACGTTCCACCCGGCGACAACGCTGCGGGCGCTTGGCCCCAAGCCGTGGAAGGCCGCCTACGTGCAGCCCTCGCGCCGCCCGTCGGATGGCCGCTATGGCGAGAACCCGAACCGTTTGCAGCATTATTACCAGTATCAGGTCATCCTGAAGCCGAACCCGCCGAACCTGCAGGAGCTCTATCTCGGTTCGCTGGCCGCGATTGGCCTCGATCCGCTGCTGCACGACATCCGCTTCGTCGAGGACGACTGGGAAAGCCCGACGCTGGGTGCCTGGGGGCTGGGCTGGGAATGCTGGTGCGACGGCATGGAAGTCTCGCAGTTCACCTATTTTCAACAGGTCTGCGGCCTCGAATGCTCGCCAGTCGCCGGCGAGCTGACCTATGGCCTCGAGCGTTTGGCCATGTACGTCCAGGGCGTCGACAACGTCTACGACCTGAATTTCAACGGTCGCGAAGGCGACGAGAAGATCAGCTATGGCGATGTATTCCTGCAGGCCGAGCAGGAATACTCCCGCCACAATTTCGAATTTGCCAACACCGAGATGCTGCATCGCCACTTCATCGACGCCGAGAAGGAATGCCAGGCGCTGCTCGCGGCCGGCGCGCCGGGTGACAGCGATAATCAAAAGCTGCACAAGTGCGTCTTCCCTGCTTACGATCAGTGCATCAAGGCCAGCCACGTCTTCAATCTGCTCGACGCCCGCGGTGTGATCTCGGTCACCGAGCGGCAGAGCTATATTCTGCGGGTACGCACGCTTGCCAAGGCCTGCGGCGAAGCCTTCCTGCTGACGGATGCCGGTGGTGCGAACCTCGCCAATGCGGCCTGACCGCCTGCCGTAGCCGCCCCTGCGAGGCCAAGGTGGTCTGCCTTTCCCGCTAGATGCTGCGGCGTTCGGCGCCAAGAAAACCGCTTCGGAAGTTCTCGTCCGCCTCTAAGTTTGACGCTAACCTTGAAACCTGCGTAGTCTCCGCCGCAACTCTATTTCGTTGCGGGGGATTCGCGATGTTCACTGTTCTTGGCGTCATCGTCCTGATCGCGCTTTATGCTGTTTTCATCTATAACGGCCTCGTTCGCGCCCGCCAGATGGCCGAGGAAGCCTGGTCCGGCATCGACGTGCAGCTGAAGCGCCGCGCCGATCTGATCCCCAATCTGATCGAGACCGTGAAGGGCTACGCGACCCACGAAAAGACAACACTCGAAGAGGTCGTGGCGCTGCGCAACAAGGCGCAGTCGGTTCCGGCGGGCGATGTCGCCGGACGTGCGCAAGCGGAAGGCCTGCTCGGTGCCGCGCTCGGCCGTGTGCTGGCGCTTGCCGAAGCCTACCCGGACCTGAAGGCCAACGAGAACTTCCGCGAATTGCAGACCTCGCTCGAAACGATGGAAAGCGAGATCCAGATGGCGCGGCGCTACTACAACGGAGCCGCCCGCGATCTCAACGTCAAGGTCGAAAGCTTCCCGTCCAATCTGGTTGCCAACCAGTTCGGCTTCCAGAAGCGCGAGTATTTCGAGATCACCAACGAGGCCGACCGCGCCGTTCCGGCGGTAAAGTTCTGATATCCGGCATTTGCCTTTGCGCAAAAACTGCTATGAGCAGGGAAAGATCGCGGCCGGAAACGGCTCTCGCGCAATTGACGGAAAAGACAAGGCAATGGGTAAAGACAAGCTCACCATCATCCCGCCGGGCAAGCCGCTTTCGGGGCGGGCCGTTCCTCCCGGCTCGAAGTCGATCACCAACCGCGCCCTGCTGCTTGCCGGCCTCGCCAAGGGCACCAGCCGCCTGACCGGGGCGCTGAAGAGCGACGACACGCGCTATATGGCCGACGCGCTGCGCGCCATGGGTGTGACGGTGGATGAGCCGGATGCGACCACCTTCGTCGTCACCAGCTCGGGCGAACTGAAAGCCCCGGCGGCGCCGCTTTTCCTCGGCAATGCCGGTACCGCCACCCGCTTCCTCACCGCGGCGCTGGCGCTGGGTCATGGCCGCTATGTCGTCGACGGTGACGAGCACATGCGCAAGCGGCCGATCAAGCCGCTGGTCGACGCCTTGAAGTCGCTGGGCGTCGCCATCGAGGCGCCGACCGGTTGCCCGCCGGTGACGATCGATGCCACCGGCCGTTTTGACCGCAACAAGGTGGTCATCGATGCCGGCCTCTCCAGCCAGTATGTCTCCGCCCTGCAGATGGCGGCGGCTTGCGGCTCCGAGCCGTTCGAGATCGAGCTTGCCGGCGCCGATATCGGCGCGCGCGGTTATATCGACCTGACGCTTGCCGTCATGCGGGCCTTCGGCGCCAGGGTCACCCAGCCGACGCCGTCCTCCTGGCTGATCGAGCCGACGGGCTATACCGCCACCGATTTCGTTGTCGAGCCGGACGCATCGGCCGCGACCTACCTGTGGGCCGCAGAAGTGCTGACATCGGGCAGGATTGATCTTGGGGTTGCCGCTGGCGACTTCACCCAGCCGGATGCCCGCGCCTACGAGATGATCGCCAGGTTTCCGCACCTGCCGGCCGAAATCGACGGCTCGCAGATGCAGGACGCGGTGCCGACGCTGGCCGTCCTCGCAGCCTTCAACCAGACGCCTGTCCGCTTCGTCGGTATTGCCAACCTGCGCGTCAAGGAGTGCGACCGCATCCGTGCGCTCTCGACAGGCCTGACGCAGATCCGCGCTGACCTGGCGCGGGAGGAGGGCGACGATCTGATCGTCCAGTCCGATCCGTCGGTTGCGGGCCAGCATCTTCCGGCGAGCATCGATACCTTCGCCGATCACCGCATCGCCATGAGCTTCGCGCTGGCCGGACTGAAGATCGAGGGCATCACGATCCTCGATCC
Organism: Rhizobium sp. Root1220; assembly: GCF_001426265.1. Lineage (GTDB taxonomy): Bacteria > Pseudomonadota > Alphaproteobacteria > Rhizobiales > Rhizobiaceae > Rhizobium. The sequence goes on along the minus strand of NZ_LMDG01000033.1, from coordinate 211,552 downwards.
GGATTGCGTCGGCAAAACGTTTCCGTCCTATTGGCGTGCGCTCGCGGCGCTTGGTGTCACCTATGCGGACGAGAGCTGAGACTATTTGAGGCGGCCGGGACGCCGCATTCGGGGGAACAGAATGATCCGGCGGTTTCTCGGTCTTTGCCTTGTATTGTGTCTCGTGCTGACGGCAGCCCAGTCGTTTGCGGCGGAAGTCATAAACTCATACGTCTCGGACATATCGCTCGAAAAGAGCGGGGCGATGATCGTGACCGAAACGATCACCGTCAACGCCGAGGGCGATCGCATCAAGCGGGGCATCTTCCGTGATTTCCCGCTGGCACTGACTGACGCCAATGGTCGCCGCATCCGTGTCGATTTCGACCTCCTGTCCGTCAAACGCGATGGCCGCGACGAGCCGTGGCATACCGAATCCATTTCCAATGGCATCCGCATCTACGCTGGATCGCAGGACGTGATGCTGAGCTACGGCCGGCACCAGTATGCCTTCACCTACCGCACAAATCGCCAGATCCGCTACTTCCCCGACCACGACGAACTCTACTGGAACGTCACGGGCAACGGCTGGATCTTTCCGATCCTGTCGGCATCGGCGTCCGTCACTTTGCCCGACGGAGTGAGCGCGACCGACACCAATTTCTTCACAGGTCCGCTGGGCGCCACGGACAAGAATGCCCGCGTCAGCCAAGAGGGTGGTCGGATCGTGTTTGCGACCACGGCGCCTCTCAGCGCCGGCGAGGGACTGACGATCGCTGTGAAGATGCCGAAAGGTTCCATCGATCCGCCCAGCGCCAGTGACGAAAATCGCTGGTGGCTGAGCGACAACCGTGACTATTTCATCGGCTTCGGCGGCCTTGTCCTCGTCTTCCTCTACTACACACGCTCGTGGCTGAAGGTTGGCCGCGATCCGGCCCGCGGCGTCATCGTGCCGCGCTGGGACCCGCCCGAAGGCATTTCTCCGGCCCTGGTGAACTATATCGACAATCGCGGCTTCTCTGGCCAGGGCTGGACGGCGCTGTCGGCAACGGCGCTCAATCTGGCGGTACGCGGCTTCGTCGTGCTCGAAGATCTGAAGCAGTCGATCGTCATTCGCCGGACGGATAAACCCACGGCGAAGGAAAAACTCGAGGCCGGTGAAGCCAGTCTGCTGAACGCCGTGGGCAGGGGCTCGCTGACGATCGACAAGGCGAACGGCCAGCGCGTCAAATCCGTGGGTGAGGGCTTCCGCTCCGCCATTGAGCGCGAGCATCGCGGCAAGTACTACAACGCCAATACCGGTTATACGACCGGAGGAATCGCGCTCAGCGTGGCGTCACTGATTGCGCTCTTCGTCTTCGGCTCCCTAGAGCCGCAAACGATCGTACTGATGATCATCCCGATCGTCGTATCGGTCTTCCTGTCCGTGTTCATCGCGGGGTTCGCCAAATCGTTTCGTCCCGGCAAGTCGCTCGGCGGCAAGATCGTCGCAGTTATTGCAATCGCCGTCGTCGCCTTCATCGGCTTCAGCATCCTGTCGACCCTGTTGCTTGCCCTGTTCTCCGAACTGATGGAGTTCCACGAGACGCCGATGCTCTTTGCCGTCGGCGGCATCGTGCTGCTCAACATGCTTTATGTCTTCATCATGGGTGCGCCGACGCCACTGGGCTCGAAGATGATGGATGGCATCGACGGCCTGCGCCAGTATCTGACCCTTGCCGAGAAGGACCGGATGAACATGGCCGGCGCGCCCGAGATGTCGCCGCAGCATTTCGAGAAGCTGCTGCCCTATGCGGTGGCGCTCGGCGTCGAGAAACCATGGTCGCGGACGTTTGAAACATGGCTGGCCGCAGCCGCGACCGGCGTCGCTGCGGCTTATGCACCAAGCTGGTACTCGGGCAATTTCAGCAGCGGTCATTTCTCCGATCGGATCGGCGGCTTCTCGTCATCGATGGCGTCGACCATCGCCTCTACGCTTCCGAGCCCGCCGCCAAGCTCGTCGTCAGGCTTTTCGGGTGGCGGCGGCGGTGGGGGCTCATCCGGAGGCGGCGGTGGCGGCGGAGGTGGCGGAGGCTGGTAGCCTTCCGGCTTGGCACGGCTGACCTCGGCAAGCATTCTTGCTTGACCACGGGCAAGCATTCTTGCTTGACCTTTCGCCGCTCTGCCCTTAACCGCCAGACGGAAACGCGAAAGGGACGGGCATGAAGGTTCTGTTGATCGGATCGGGCGGACGCGAGCACGCTCTCGCCTGGAAGCTGGCGCAGTCGCCGCTGATGACGGAATTCTACGCCGCCCCTGGTAATCCCGGCATCGCCGAGCATGCAACCCTTGTCTCGGTGAATGTCGATGACCACGATGCCGTCATTGCTTTCTGCAAGGACAAGGCGATCGACTTCGTTGTCGTCGGCCCTGAGGCGCCGCTGGTCGCCGGTATCGCCGACCGGCTGCGCAGGGAAGGTATCGCCGTCTTCGGCCCGTCGGCGGCCGCCGCCCAGCTCGAAGGTTCCAAGGGCTTCACCAAGGATATCTGCGCCCGCTACGATATCCCGACCGGCGCCTACCAGCGCTTTGACAATGCCCCGCAGGCCAAGGCCTACATCCGCGAGCAGGGTGCCCCGATCGTCGTCAAGGCCGACGGTCTGGCTGCCGGCAAGGGCGTGACGGTCGCGATGACAGTTGATGAAGCGCTTGTCGCCGTCGACGATTGTTTCGAAGGCGCCTTCGGGGAAGCCGGCGCCGAGGTCGTCGTCGAGGCTTATCTTGATGGCGAAGAGGCGAGCTTCTTCTGCCTCTCCGACGGCAAGCACGCGCTGGCGCTGGCGACCGCCCAGGACCACAAGCGGGTGGGCGAGGGCGACACCGGCCCCAACACCGGCGGCATGGGTGCCTATTCGCCGGCCCCCGTCATGACGCCCGAGATGGTCGAGCGGACGATGAAAGAAATCATCGAGCCAACTATGCGCGGCATGGCAGAAAGTGGCTATCCCTTCTCCGGCGTCTTTTTCGCAGGCCTGATGATCACCGCCAATGGGCCGGAACTCATCGAGTACAATGTGCGTTTCGGCGACCCCGAATGCCAGGTGTTGATGATGCGGCTGAAGAGCGATCTGCTTCCGCTTCTGCTCGCCACCGCCAACGGCACGCTGGATCAGGTCAAGGCCGAATGGAACGAGGATCCGGCTTTGACCGTGGTCATGGCGTCGAAGGGCTATCCCGGTTCCTACGAGAAGAACACGCCGATCCGGCATGTCCCGGAAGCGGGCGAGGGCGCCAAGGTGTTTCAAGCCGGCACCGCTTTGAAGGACGGCGCACTGGTCGCAACGGGCGGTCGCGTCCTCAACGTGACAGCGTCCGGAAAGACCGTCGGCGAGGCGCAGTCGCGCGCCTATGCGCTGCTCGACAAGGTGGAGTGGGACAACGGCTTTTGCCGCCGCGATATCGGCTGGCAGGCGATCAAGCGCGAAAAAGCCTGATCCGACATCGAAATCGGGTCAGTTCCCTAAATTTTTACCCTTTCCCCTGACGGGATGGAAATAAAGCCGCGCTAGAACTGCTGTCATCATGAGGCGGAGTGGTTCCATGCGTCAAATCTTTCTCGGTGCAGTCATCGTGTTTGCAGCAGGCACTGCCTTCGCGTCATCCATAGAGGTGATCGGCAAGGATGCCCGTGCGGATCGCGGCAGCATCACCCGGGAAATCTGCCAGAGCTGCCCACCGCTGCAGGTCGAACAGGAGAAGCGGGACTATGTGGTCCCGACGCTCGCACCCGGTGCCATGCAAGCCTCCGAGATTCGTGATGTCGACGGCGAGAAGAAGCTCTATCGCACCGAAGGCTGGATGGGCGGCTCGCCCGTCGTCTTTGTCACCAAGGCGCCAGCCGAACCGATGACGGCCTCCGCGCCCGCAGTCCCCGCCGAAGGTGTCGACCTCGCCTCCACCACATCCGCCGTCGTGGGTAGCGATGTGAAGCCGGTTGCTGCCGGCGTGGCCGCTCAGGCGGAACAAAACGCGCCGCTCGACGTTTCGACTTACAAGCTCCGGTTTTGACCTCCGGTTCCCTGCCCCTACCTGACCAAGGTTTCGGTCGATCGGGGTTCCACCCAAAGGGTGGATAGAATGCGCTCCTGAAGAGAAGCAGGAGCGCATTTTTCGTGTCGTGGTGATGCTGCCATCGCCAACCGGTTCCGTGCTACGATGCTGAAAACGATTGTCGTTCATTGCTTTGGATATCGCCTCGGACATGATAGTTCCGGTTCGCCGTCAGCGTGATCATGGGGAACAGGGTGCAGCGAAGCATTGACGTGGAGACCCCATGACCGATCTTGCGGTCTATGCGGGTCTTTTCCTTGCGGCCTTTGCTGCGGCCACGATTTTCCCGATGCAATCGGAAGCCGCCCTTGTTGCTCTCATCCTGGCGCAAAAGTATCCAATCGCGGCACTGATCGCGGTAGCAACCCTCGGCAACGTGCTCGGCTCGACCGTCAACTGGCTGCTCGGCGCTGGCATCGAACGCTTTCGCGACAGGCGCTGGTTTCCGGCCAGCCCGTCCACCCTCGACAAGGCGCAGCGCTGGTATCGCCGCTATGGCAAGTGGTCGCTGCTCCTGAGCTGGATGCCGGTGATCGGCGATCCCATCACGGTCGTGGCCGGTGTGTTGCGCGAACCGCTTCCCATGTTCCTGCTGCTCGTCACAATTGCGAAGACCGCGCGCTACGTGGTTCTCACTGCCGTGACTCTCGGCGTGATGAGCTGACGAGCCTTCGAACCCACCCTTGAATCAAAATCTGAAGATGGATGGGATTGACGTGATAATACAGAATATTACAGGATTTTCCGCACGTCGATTCTGACGTGCGGTGGAACACCTCAGCCGGAAATCTTCGCGAAGTCTGCGACTGCTCCGGTTGCTTCGCGGATCAGACGCAGCAGCGCAAGACGATTGGCCCGGATCGCCGCGTCCTCGTCGTTGACCAATACATCGTCGAAGAAACGGTCTACCGGTGCGCGCAGCCTCGAAAGCGCTTCCATCGCCGAGCGGAAATCTTCCTTGTCGACTGCTGCGGAAGCCTCGGCGGACGCCTTGATGATCGCCGCGAACAGTTCCTTCTCGGCGTCGAGCGTGAGCAGCGCTTCCGAAACGCCGTCGGCGACGACGGTGCCCTTCTTCTCTTCGGCTGCAAGCAGCTGGGTCGCGCGCTTGGTTCCGGCGAGCAGGTTCTTGCCGTCCTCGGAGGTGATGAACGCCGTCAGCGCCTCGACTCGACGGGCGACCATCAGCAGGTCGTCGGAGACCGGCGTCAGGACGGCATCGATGAGATCATGACGCGCGCCTTGGTCGCGGAGGTAGACCTTCAGGCGGTCGTGGAAGAACGATAGAAGGTCGAGCTGGCGCGTCAGGCCATCGTCGACGCTGCCCGACGAGGTGAGATAATCGCCGCCTTGCTGTTCTTTCCTGGCGTTGTCCCTCTCCGCCAAATCCGCGTCGATCCGCCCCATATGGCTCTCGATGCGCGGCAGTAGAGTCAGCCGGACGCGTCGCTCCAGAAGGATGCGGATCACGCCGAGCGCGGCCCGCCTTAGCGCAAAGGGGTCTTTCGAACCGGTCGGCTTTTCGTCGACGGCCCAGAAGCCGATCAGCGTATCCAACTTGTCGGCCAGCGCAACTGATATCGCGACCTTGTCTTCGGGCACCCTGTCCGAGGGTCCCTGCGGCTTGTAGTGATCCTCGATAGCGGTTGCGACAACGACGTCTTCGCCCTGCAGCGCGGCATACTTGCGGCCCATGACGCCCTGTAGTTCCGGGAATTCGCCAACGGCTTCGGTGCGCAGATCGGCCTTGGCGAGAACGACAGCCCTGTCGACCAGCTTGTAATCCGCACCTACGGGGAAGGCGACCTTTGCAGCCATGGCCCGGATCCGTTCGACGCGCTCGCCTTGTGTGCCGAGCTTGGCATGGAACGTCACGTTCAATGCATCGAGCTTCGCCATGCGCTGGTCGAGCGGCTTCCTGAGGTCGAGATTGAACTTCGCGGCTGAAGCTTCCAGCGTTTCGAGGTCTGGCAGGTCACCCTGGTCGCGCTTCCAGAAGTGCAGCGCGTCTGACAGACGGGCACGCACGACCTTGCCGTTGCCGTGGATGATTTCCTTGCCGCCGTCGCTCGCCTCGATGTTGGAGACAAGGACGAACTTGTTCGACAGCGCATCGCCGCCGACCGGGCGCGTGACAAAGCACTTCTGGTTCGTCTTGATCGTCAGGCGGATGATTTCCGACGGGATCGAGAGATAGTCCTCCTCGAAGCTGCCCATCAGCACCTGCGGCCATTCGACCAGACCCGAAACCTCTTCAAGCAACCCCTCGTCCTCGACAAGCTCCAGGCCGTTGGCAAAGGCGACATCACGGGCATCGTGCAGGATGATATCCTTGCGGCGCTCGCCATCGAGGATCACCTTGGCCTTTTCCAGGTTCGCGACGTAGTCGTCAAACCGCTTGACGGTGATGGCGCCAGGCGCGTGGAAGCGGTGGCCGTAGGTCACGTTGGACGCGACGATGCCGCCGACCTCGAACGGGATGACAGTGGTCTCTTCGTGCTCTGTGCCGAACATGCAGACGATGGATTGTAACGGACGCACCCAGCGCAGCGAACCCGGACGGGCGGAGGCTGCACCCCAGCGCATCGGCTTCGGCCAGGGAAAGTCGCGAATGATGCCAGGCATCACTCCGGCGATGATCTCTTCGGCGGCTCGGCCGGACTTCGAAATGATGGCGATGTAGAAATCGCCCTTCTTCGGGTCGCTCTGGACCTGTGCCTCGGAAATCGAGGAAAGACCGGCGCCACGCAGGAAACCTTCGATCGCCTTTTCGTTGGCGTCGGTACGCGGACCCTTGCGCTCTTCGCGCACGTCGGCGGAGCGGGCCGTGAGACCTCGGATATCAAGCGTCAGCCGCCGCGGCGTCCAGTATTCGCGCGCGCCCTCGTAGGAAAGTCCGGCTTCGACAAGTGCATCTGTGACGAGCTTCTTCAGGTCGCCGGCAGCCTTGCGCTGCAGGCGGGCCGGGATCTCTTCGGAGCGGAGTTCAAGCAGCAGATCGGGCATGTCACTTTCCTTGCCTTCTCTGGCGAAGGCGCGATGAAGGCGGTCTGAAAACGGTCGCCTCTGCTAGCAAAGAATGACGCATCTGCACAACCGCAAAAACGGTCGCGTCTCGTGCTATGTTGCTGTGGATAGGGACGCGGGGCATTGCCTTGCCGTTTTTCGCCGCTATGGTCCCGCAACTTTCGTGAAACGCAGGAATCCCCATGGCCGCTGATATCCGCATGCTCTCCGCAGTCATCGCTTCCGAAATCAAGGCCCGGCCGGATCAGGCAAAGGCTGCGATCGAGCTGCTGGATGAGGGCGCGACCGTGCCGTTCATCGCGCGCTACCGCAAGGAAGTGACCGGCGGGCTGGATGATACGCAGCTGCGCGATCTGGCGGAACGACTGGTTTACCTTCGCGAACTCGAATCTCGCCGCGACACGATCGTGGATTCCATCACCGGCCAGGGCAAGATGAGCGACGAGCTGTTGGCAAAGCTCAAGGGCGCTTCCACCAAGGCCGAGCTCGAGGATCTCTATCTGCCCTACAAGCCGAAGCGCCGTACCCGCGCCGAGATCGCCCGCGAACGGGGCCTCGGGCCGCTCGCCGAAGCCATCCTGGCGGACCGTATGAAAGAACCGGCGACGCTTGCCGAAGCCTACATCACCGCCGACGTGCCCGATGTCAAAACGGCACTCGAAGGCGCCCGCGACATCGTCGCCGAAGGTTTTGCCGAAAGCGCCGATCTGCTCGGCCGCCTGCGCGCCCACATGCGCAGCGCCGCCCTGTTGAAGGCGAAAGTGGTCGATGGCAAGCAGGCAGCCGGCGAGAAGTTCTCCGACTATTTCGACCATTCCGAACGCTGGGCAACCGCCCCCGGCCACCGCGCGCTCGCCATGCTGCGCGGCTGGAACGAGGAGGTGCTGACGCTGACCATCGAGGCCGATGCCGAGGTTGCCTCGCCGAACAAGCCGGTCGAACGCATGATCGCCACGGCTTACGAGATCGGCAACAGCCGTCCCGGCGACCGCTGGCTGATGGAGGTCGCGAGCTGGACATGGCGCGTCAAGCTCTCCATGTCGCTGTCGCTCGACCTGATGCGCGAGTTGCGTGAGCGCGCCGAAGAAGAAGCGATCCACGTCTTTGCCCGCAATCTCAAGGATCTGCTCCTGGCAGCGCCCGCCGGCTCGCGCCCGACCATGGGCCTCGATCCGGGTATTCGCACCGGCGTCAAGGTCGCGATAACCGATGCGACCGGCAAGGTCATAGCCACCTCCACCGTCTATCCGTTCCAGCCGCGAAACGACGTGCGCGGTGCCCAGGTCGAGCTTGCCTCGTTGATCCGCAAGCACAATGTCGAATTGATCTCGATCGGCAACGGCACCGGCAGCCGCGAAACCGAAAAGCTGGTGGCCGACATGCTGGCCGAGCTGCCGGGCGCAAAGCCCACCAAGGTCATCGTCTCGGAAGCCGGCGCCTCGGTCTATTCGGCCTCCGCCGCCGCCGCTGCCGAATTCCCCAATCTCGACGTCTCGCTACGTGGCGCGGTCTCGATTGCCCGCCGTTTGCAGGATCCGCTCGCCGAACTCGTCAAGATCGAACCGAAATCGATCGGCGTCGGCCAGTACCAGCACGATGTCGACCAGACCAAACTGTCCCGCTCGCTCGATGCCGTGGTCGAAGATGCGGTAAATGCCGTTGGCGTCGATCTCAACATGGCCTCGGTGCCGTTGCTTGCGCGCGTCTCCGGCCTCGGTACCTCGATTGCCGAAGCCATCGTCAAGCACCGCGACGAGACCGGCCGTTTCGAGACCCGCCGCGATCTCCTGAAGGTCGCCCGTCTCGGCCAGCGCACCTTCGAGCAGTGCGCCGGATTCCTGCGCATCCGCGACGGCAAGGAGCCGCTGGATGCCTCCTCGGTTCACCCGGAAGCCTATGGCGTCGCCAAGAAGATCGTCGCCGCCTGCGGTCGCGATCTCAGGGCACTGATGGGCGATAGTTCCATCCTGAAATCGGTCGATCCGCGCCAGTTCATCGACGACAAGTTCGGCCTGCCGACCGTCAGGGACATCTTCGCCGAGCTGGAAAAGCCCGGCCGCGACCCGCGCCCGAGCTTCAAGACCGCGACCTTCGCCGAAGGCATCAACGAGATCTCCGATCTGAAGCCGGGCATGACGTTGGAAGGAACGGTTACCAATGTCGCCGCCTTCGGTGCCTTTGTCGACATCGGCGTCCACCAGGACGGGCTGGTCCACGTTTCCCAGCTTGCCGGTCGCTTCGTCAAGGACCCGCACGAGGTTGTGAAAGCGGGCGATGTGGTAAAGGTGCGCGTTGTCGAGGTCGACGCCAAGCGCAAGCGCATTGCTCTGTCGATGCGCAAGGACGACGGCGCCGCGGTTTCCGCGCCGCGCGGCGAGGCCCGCGCTAATCCGGCGCCTCGCAGCCAGGGAGACCGCCGTCCGGCGCCATCCAAGCCAGAGTCACAGGGCGCATTTGGTGCAGCTCTTGCCGAGGCCATGAAGCGAAAGTAAAGCCTTAGACACTCAAATTGCAAAAATATCACACTTCGGGGCTCATGTTGCCGAGGTGCGAAATACGGCGCTTGTAAGGCGGATAAGAGATACTAAGTTGATCGGGCATCCTGTCACAATTGCGAGGCCTCATACATGGCGTCGGCTTTCTTATCGATTGTCCAAAAACTCATCCGCAAGGGTAATCTGAAACTCACACTCGCCAATGGCGAAACGCATATGGTTGGCGACGGCACCGGTGCACTGGTCGTCGTACGCATTGCCGACGAGGAGGCGGAAAAGCTCATCCGCCGCGACCCCACCCTCAAGCTCGGCGAAATGTATATGGACGGCCGGTTCATTCTCGAACAGGGCGACATCTACGACTTTCTGGAGATGGTGAAGCAAAACACCACCAATGAAATCTTCGATATCCCGATGGCCGCCCTCCTGATCAGCCGCATCGCCATCCAGCAGCTGAAAAGCCGGTTGCCCGTCAACCGCAGCAAGCGCAACGTCGCGCATCACTACGATCTGTCGGAGAAGCTGTTCGAGCTCTTCCTCGACGAGGACTGGCAATACTCCTGCGCCTATTACAGCCCACCGGGCATCAGCCTGGAGGAGGCGCAGGTCGCCAAGAAGCGGCATATCGCCGCCAAGCTGCTGCTCGAGCCCAACCAGCGCGTTCTCGAAATTGGTTCTGGCTGGGGCGGCATGGGCATGTATCTCGCGGAGGCGACGCCGGGTCTCGAACTCACCGGCATCACCCTCAGCGAGGAGCAGTTGAAGATCTCGCGGGAACGTGCGCAGAAGCGCGGGCTTTCCGATCGGGTCAAATTCGAGCTGCAGGATTACCGCACGATGACGGGAAGGAAGTTCGATCGCATCGTTTCGGTGGGCATGTTCGAGCATGTCGGTATCGGCAACTTCGACAAATACTTCAAAAAGGTGCACGAACTGCTGGCCGACGATGGTGTGATGATCCTGCACTCGATCGCGCGCCCCAAGCCGAGCTTCGCCACCAATGCCTTCATCGAGAAATACATCTTCCCTCAGGGCTACGTGCCGTCGATAGGGGAGACGCTTCCGCCGATTGAAAAAGCTGGCCTGCTGGTGAGGGATGTCGAAGTCTTGCCATTGCACTACGCCCAGACGCTACGCCATTGGCGTGAGCGGTTTGTGGCGCGCAAGGCCGAAGCCATCGCACTCTACGACGAACGCTTCTTCCGCATGTGGGAGTTCTATCTCGCCGGCTCGGAAATCGGCTTCCGCTGGGACGAGCTCTTCGTCATGCAGATCCAGATTTCGAAGAACCAGCTCGCCACCCCTGACAACCGCAACTACATTGCGGAGAACGAGGCGAAGCTAAAGGAATTCGAAGCGACGCGACCGCCGCTCGAAAAGGTCACCCTCTGATCAGCCGGGAAGGCGTGGAACGACCGCGCCTTTTCTTTCCGAAAGGAGCCGACATATGAGCAGTGCATTTCCCGAGATTTATCTCGTCCGGCACGGCGAAACGGAATGGAGTCTTTCCGGCAGGCATACGGGCCGCAGCGACATTCCACTGACCGCCAAGGGGGAGGAGGACGCGCGCAAAGTCGGGCCGCGTCTTCAGGGGTTGTCGTTTTCGGCAGTGTGGTCGAGCCCATCGCAGCGTGCCAGCAGCACCTGCCGGCTTGCCGGCTATGGCGACCACGTCGTGATCAAGCCGGATCTCGCGGAATGGGCATATGGTGCCTACGAGGGCGTGACTACCAAGGACATTCTGGCCGCGCGGCCGGGATGGAAACTTTTCCGCGACGGATGTCCCGACGGCGAGGCCGCCGCCGACGTCGGCAGAAGAGCGGACAATATCATTGCCGGAATTCTCGAGGCAAACGGGCCGATCCTTATTTTTTCAAGCTCGCATTTCCTGCGTGTCCTCGCAGCACGATGGATTGGCCTGCCTCCGGATGACGGTGCGCGTTTCATTTTGGACACCACCAGCGTCAGCGTGCTGGGATATGAGCACGATCTGACGGAACCGGTGATCCGGCATTGGAACGGCCACTGACAGCCACTGATCCGAATTGACGCATCGTGGAGCAGTTCACCAACTGGAACCTTGACCCGTCCCGTCAGCCATCGCTAGATGGCCGCATGCAACAGATCGGCGGAATCAACGGGCGCGTTGCGGATGCGCCTTCCAACAACTGGGTCTACAGGGTTTTGCCTCCCTGGCTATGGCCCTATGCGCAGCTTGCGCGCTGGGACCGGCCGATTGGATGGCAGCTCCTGATGTGGCCATGCTTCTGGTCGGCCGCCATGGCCGCGAATGCGGCGGCTCATCTCGACCGTTTTTCCGGCGGGCAGCTGATTTTCCATCTCGCGCTTTATTTCATCGGCTCGGTCGCCATGCGCGGGGCAGGATGCGCCTACAACGATCTCGTCGATCACAAGATCGACATGGAGGTCGCCCGTACCCGGTCGCGGCCGCTGCCATCGGGTCGTGTGACACGCGCGCAGACAAAGATCTTCATAGTGCTGCAGGCGCTGGTCGGGCTGCTGGTCGTCCTGCAATTCAACTGGTTTACCGTCATACTGGGTGTCGCGTCGCTTGGCATCGTCGCGCTTTATCCCTTCGCCAAGCGCTTTACCGATTGGCCGCAATTCTTCCTCGGCCTTGCCTTTTCCTGGGGCGCTCTGATGGGCTGGGCGGCGATCTTCGGCAGCCTTTCGCTGGCGCCTATCCTCCTCTACGTCGCCTCGGTGGTCTGGACCATCGGCTACGATACGATCTACGCCCATCAGGACAAGGAAGACGATGAACTGATCGGTGTTCGGTCGACCGCGCGTCTTTTCGGCGACAAGACGAAGCAGTGGCTCGTGGGCCTCTATGGCCTGACGCTCGTGCTCGCCTTTTGCGCATTCCTGCTTGCCGGCACCGGCCTGTTTGCCTATCTCGGCCTGCTCATTGCGGGCGGCATGTTTGCCTGGCAAATCGCAACGCTCAATATCGACGATGCCGACCAGTGCCTGGTATTGTTCAAGTCCAACAATCGCGTCGGCCTGATCATCTTTTTCGGCCTCTTTCTTTCGCTTCTCTTCGTTTTGCCCTGATGCGGAAACGACAATGCCCGGCACAACGGCCGGGCATTGATGGTCTGAAACAGCGCGCCGCCTAGCTGCGGGCGATGATTTCCTTGCCTTCGATCTTCATGGCGACTCCAAGCTTGCCGGTCGTGCGGCGCACGAGGAAGCGCGGGCGGCGGTTGGCGAAGTAGGAGTGGCGGCGGCGCGGCTTGAGAGCACTGGTGCGCAGGTCGCCGAGGTGTTCTTCGAGCGGGCGTGCAACGCCATCCGCCTCGACCATCAGCATCGGAATCCGGAACGCGTCCGACCAGCCGCGCCAATCGGCGGCGATGTCGGCGAGGTCGTGCGCGACCAGCAGCGGGATGCAGAGATCGGGATCTTCATGGTGCAGTTCCAGGGTAACGGTCACTTCGCCGTCGCCATGGTCGATGGCACGCGCCGCAACGCCTTTGAAGGCGCGCTTTGGCAGGGCGATCGATAGCGGTAGGCCGCTTGAGGGAAGGATCTTGCGCAGAATGGCGCCGCGTTCGTCGATCGTTATGCTGACGTCACTTGTGGAGTCGTGGATGGCGTAGCTGACCTGCTGGGGAAAGCGCGACGGATCGAGACGCAGTGTCGTTCCAGCCCATGCGGGCTTCATAACGGTGTTGTTCATGTTCATTCTACCCTTGTCTTACCTGAGAGCCGGTTCCGGTCTTCTCCTCGGGACTTTTCGTCCTCTGTGGCTGACAATAGGCGGGGGCTGTTCCGGACAGCTTAAAAATCGCGGTTAAGAAAACTTTGCCGCGGCTGATGGTTATCAAAAACGATTGTGGCAAGGTTTCCGGAGGGTGAACGCGACTTGTGCCATCTCGCGACAGAGCTGGGGTAAGTCTCGGGTAAGCTTTTTGAAGCAGAATAAGGCAGGACCGATCTGTCATTCTTCAAAGACTTTGCCGGCAAAGGGCGCGTTATGATCTCTGCTTCGATGGCCTACAACATATTGACAGGGAACATGAAGCAGAGCCTCGATCGTGTCGCTTCGCAGGCAATCGTCAAGCGCGACGCCGAGTACTACAAGGAAAACATCAACAAGATCAAAGATGTGGATGATTTTGTCGGTAACTATCGGATCTTCAGTTACGCGATGACCGCCCACGGTCTCGATGACATGACGTACGCCAAAGCGTTCATGAAGAAGGTCCTGGAAAGCGACCTCACCGATCCCGACAGTTTCGCCAACAAGCTTTCTGACACGCGATACAGGGAATTTGCGGCTGCGTTCAATTTCAATGCGCCCGCAGCCGACGCCCAGAGTGCCGCGCAGGAGGACGACCTCATCGGTCTCTACACGCAGTCCTTCGCGGACGAAAGCAAGACCGCTGCCGCCGAAACGGACTACTACAGCGGCGCAATGGATGATGTGCAGAATGTCTCCGACCTTGTCGGCGACCGTCGCGCCCGCACCTACTTGCTGAAAGCCTACGGCATTGATCCGACCTATGCTTCAGCCGACTTCCTGGCGCAGGTGCTGACCAGCGACATCAATGATCCCAACAGCTTCGTCAACGTCAACGGCAACGACAAGTACAAGGCGCTCGCGGCACAGTTCAGCTTCAATGCCGACGGTACGGTCAATGGTGCGGCGCAGACCGCGATCCAGAAAGACGCAGTCATGGAGCGGTACAACCTGACTGTACCCTCGATCGTGACGCCGGTCGCAGCGGACTACAACAAGGCCTATTACCTGTCCAAGATCGGCTCGATAACCAACGTCGACGATCTGCTCGCCGACGACAGGCTTACGTCCTACATCAAGACAGCCTTCAGCATGGCTCCGGATTTCAGCAAGGCCGCCTTCAGGGTCGTGCTGACCGATCCCGCCTATGCACATACGATGGATCTTGATCAGGTCTATCAAGCGTTCAATTTCAAATCGGACGGCACTGTCGCAACGACGTCACGGGCGCAGTCGTCGGCCCAGACGTCGGCCGCGCTTGCTCAGGGCAATGTCGTATCTGGCGAGTACGCCGACAAGATTATCAGCGGCACCATTGCTGACGTCGATGATCTCCTTGCAGACCCGAAGCTCACGGCCTTCATCAAGGACGCCTATGGACTGGGCTGGAACTTCAGCAATACCGAGCTGCGGAGCATCCTGACCGATCCGGCCTACGCCACCAGTGTCGGACAAAGCAAGGTCAACGCCGCGTTCAACTTCAACGCGGATGGCACTCTGAATGGAACAGAGGTGCAGAAATCCGCACAACGCGAGGAAACGGTTGCAGGCGTCACTGCAAACCGGAGCTACTTCCGCGGAAAGGTTGGCGATTTCACCAGCGTCAATGACTTGATGGCGGACGCCCGCACCGTTAGCTACCTGCGCAACGCCTACAACGTATCATCCACGATCAGCGATGCCGACATGCGGACGATCTTCACCGATCCGGCTGCCGCCGCGACGATGGGCTACAGCAGCTTGCACGAGGCGTTCAATTTCACGTCCACCGGCGGACTTGCCGCGTCCTACGCCTCGCAAACGCCGGAGCAGCTGGCTTCGATGGCGGGCTTGTCCGATGGCATGCGAACTGCCTACCAGGCAAAGATCGTAACGATCACCAACGTCGACGACCTTATCGCGGATACGACGCTGACGCGTTATATCAAGGATGCCTTCGGCCTGCCGCAGACCCTGAGCGATGCGAACCTGAGAAGCATCCTTACCGACTCCAGCTATGCCGGCCTTCTCGGCTATGATGAGGTTCATGACGCCTTCAATTTCCGTGCAGATGGTAGCGTGCCGGACGACGTCAACGCCCAGACGTCTGCCCAGGCGCGATCTACGAGTTCCAGAGGCAGTGCAAACCTCAGCTACTACCAAGGCGCCATAAGTACAGTCGCCAGCGTCGATCAACTGCTTGGAGACCAAAGGCTGAATAGCTTCGTCAGGACGCTCTATGGCGTTCCTTCCGACCTCAACGACGCGGACCTGAAGAGCATCCTGACGGATTCCGCCTTCGCGGCATCGCGCGGCTTCGGCAGCCTCAATGCTGCGTTCAGCTTTGCCGCGGACGGATCGGCTGCTCCGGTATCCGGTCCGCAAAACAGCACCCAGCTGCTGGACACCACCGATGGCTACAGCGTTCGTTACGACGACGCCCAGCAGGAAGCGATCGACGATGCAGTGGCCAACTACAAAGACCGTTTGTCCGACGACAACGTCAAGAAAGTCGACGATTTCCTGCGCAGTAACAAGACCGCCGATTTGGACAAGAGCAATGACAATCTCCCCGATCCGTATCAGATGGCTCTGCGAGCCTACGGCTTGACGGAGCAGGATGTGCCGCGCTCGACGATGCGCAAGCTCCTGAAGAGCGATCCCTACGACCCCGAGGGCTATGTTGCCTCGTTCAAGGACGAGCGCATCACCAACCTTGTGCGCGCCTTCAACTTCGGCAGCGATGGCAAGATCGCATCCGAGGTTCAGGCGCTGTCTCCCGCTGTCATGGCCAAGTATGCGACGAACTACAAGTCGCGCGCGACGATGGGGATGGATGACGGCTCGCTCAAGGACAAGGCAGCAAAGGATGCGACGACCGCCGTCAACAACTTTGCCAAGGGCATGGCTGAAGTAAAGTCGCTGGACGACTTCCTGAAAAACGACAAGCTGACCAGCTTCGTATTGAAGGCGAATGGGTTCGATCCCAAGAAGTTCGACGAGGAGACTTTGAGGAAAATTTTCACCTCCGATCCGTCCGATCCGAAGAGCTACCTGAACACTAAGGCCGAGTCGGCGTTCAAGGACATCGTCGCCGACTTCAACTTCGATACCAAGGGCGACCTGACCCGGGCCAAGATCGGCGCGGTGCAGAACACCGGCGCTGAGGACCGGACCCAGCAGAGTTACCTCCAGCAGACGCTGGAGACACAGCAGGGTGAAACCAATGACGGCGTACGCCTAGCGCTCTATTTCACCCGCAAGGCGCCCGGCATTACGTCGCTGTATTCCATCCTTGGCGACAAGGCGCTGTTCCAGGTCATCACCACGACCTACAGCCTGCCAACCGGAATATCGGGCATGGACGTCGACAAGCAGGTCGGCCTTCTCAAGAAATTTGTCAATCTCAGCGATCTTCAGGATCCGAAGAAGGTCGACAAGCTGATGAAGCGGTTCACCGCCATGTACGATCTCCAAAACAACAGCAATAGCTCGCCGGCCCTGATGATCCTGACCAACGGCGGCACATGAACCTCTGTCTGAAGGCAGGTAGCACCTAGGCGATATCGATGACCTTGCCCGGGTTCATGATGTTGGCCGGGTCGAAGGCACGTTTGATGCGGCGCATCAGATCCATCTCGATTGCAGGGCGGATAAACGCCAGTTCGTCGCGCTTCAACTGACCGATACCGTGCTCGGCAGAGATCGATCCGTCGTGCGCGAGAACGAAGCCGTGGACGATATGGTTCATCTCGCGCCACCGTTCGAGGAACGCCTGCTTGTCGGCCCCGACGGGCTGGGAGATGTTGTAGTGGATATTGCCGTCGCCCATGTGGCCGAAGGCGCAGATGCGCGCGCCGGGCATGGCGGCCATCACTGCTTCGCCGGCTTCCTGCATGAAGTGGGGGATCCGGGATACCGGAACGGAAACGTCGTGCTTGATCGATCCGCCTTCGGGTTTCTGCGCGTCCGACATGCTTTCACGCATGTGCCACAGCGCCTTCTGCTGCGCCACGGACGAGGCGATCGCCGCATCCTGTACGAACCCCGCCTCGAACCCCTGTTCGAGCAGGGCCGTCATCATCCGCTCGGCCGTCTCGGCAGAATCGGAGGTGGAGATATCGATCAGCACATACCACGGATGCTCCGATTCCAGCGGATCGCGGACGCCGTCAATATTGCGAACGGTAATTTCGACGCCGAACCGCGGCATCAGCTCGAAGCCGGTCAGCGACGTGCCGCACAGGCTGGACGCCAGATTGAAGAGCGAAAGCGCGTCCGCCACCGAATTGAGGCCGGCAAAGGCGACCTGCTTGCCGAGCGGTTGCGGAAAGAGCCTCAGGACGGCGCCAGTAATGATGCCGAGCGTACCCTCGGCGCCGATGAAGAGATCGCGCAGATCATAGCCGGTGTTGTCCTTCTTGAGACGGCGCATCCCGTCCCAGATTTCCCCGGTCGGCAGTACCACTTCAAGGCCAAGGCAGAGGTGGCGCATGTTACCGTAGGCTAGCACAGCTGTACCTCCGGCATTTGTGGAGAGATTGCCGCCGATTCGGCAGGAGCCTTCGGACCCCAGTGAAAGCGGAAAGAGTCGCCCGTGCGCCTCGGCCGCCTTCTGCACCTCGGCGAGGATTGCGCCACCCTCGGCCACGAGCACATTGGCAACCGGGTCGACGTCGCGAATCCGGTTCATTCTCTCAAGCGAAATGATGATGTCGGACTTGCCCTCGCGCGGCGTCTGGCCGCCGACAAGGCCGGTATTGCCGGTCTGCGGCACGACAGCCGTACCGGTTTCGCTCGCGAGCTTCAGGATGCCGGAGACCTCGTCGACAGAACCCGGCTTCAACAGCAGCGGAGAGGAGCCGTGGTAGAGGCCGCGGTTCTCGATGAGGTGCGGCGCAAGGTCGGCCTCGCTGCGCAAAGCGTGCTTCTCGCCGACGATGGCGATGAAACGGTCGAGGAGTTCGGGAGAAACGCTGGTGCCCATCGATCCAGTCCTTTTTGATTATTCGCGTGGTGCTGCGGCGCGGCGCAGCCGGTCGTTGATTGCCTCGCCGAGGCCATCGTCTGGAATGGTGGTGAACGCAATCGTGGCCGCGCCGGTGGCGTCGGCTTTCTTCATGTAGTCGAAGAGATTGGCGGCAGCCTCGGCCAGGTCGCCACTGCGGCTGAGATTGAGCACGATCCGCGCGTTCGCGGCCCCGGTTATGGCGGCGCTTCCGAAAGCGACCAGGGCTTCGTTCTCCTCGACCCGCGTCGCGTCGAGCCGGACAGCCGCGCCCGGCGCATAATGCGAGGCGAGCATGCCCGGCGCCTCGATCGCCGCCGAAGCTCTTCTCGACCGCAGGAGCTTCTGTTTTGCGACATGTTCGATCTCGGACGCCGGCAGTCCGCCCGGGCGCAACAGCCGGACCCTGCCGTTCTCGATCTTGACGATGGTGGATTCCACGCCGACAGCGCTGGCGCCGGCGTCGAGGATCAGCCTGATCTTATCCCCGAGGTCGGCCTCGACATGTTCGGCACTGGTGGCGCTGATCTTGCCCGAGGTGTTGGCGCTCGGTGCTGCGAGCGGCCGCCCGAAGGCGTGGATCAGTTCGCCGGCAAAGCCCACGGGCACGCGGATACCGACGGTATCCAAACCGGCTGTCGCCAGTGAGTGGATGGTGCTTTGTGGCTTCAGCGGCACAACGATCGTCAGCGGCCCGGGCCAGAAAGCCTCGGCCAACGCACGCGAGACCGGGTCGAACTCGGCGTGATCTTCCGCCATTGCGAGGTCGGCCATGTGGCAGATCAACGGGTTGAAGCGCGGGCGGCCCTTGGTTTCGTAGATGTGGGCGATCGCGGCGGGATTGGTGGCGTCGGCGGCAAGACCGTAAACCGTCTCCGTTGGGATGGCGATCGGAAATCCCTGGCCAAGCACGTCGCAGCCGGCCTCGATGGCCTCCTGCCTGTCTTTCATGATATCGATCGATCGCGCCATGTGCCATCCGGGTTTGCGTCCGGCAGTCCTTATGCCTTCCCGGCGCCGCGATCAATATCAGAGCTGGCCGATGATCCGATCAGAGCTGGCGAATGATCTCGCGAAGCTGCTCGTTGCGAGCGCCGAGCAGAAGCACGTTCCTGATCGCGATCTGTGGATCATGGGTGCGGAATAGCAACCCGTTGCCACGGACGGAACGGTCGATCGTCAGCTTTTCCGCGGTATGTTCGTCGGGCCTGATGGCGACGGCGAAGTACATGCGGGAATATTTCACATCGATGTGACGGAAGAAATTGTCGTTGTCGCCAATATCCGAGAAGAAATTCGCGATGTAGAACGCCCAGCTGACTTCTTCGTAGCGCGCAAACTTGGTTCGCGCAGCCGTGACGTGGCAATAGCCGAGATGCGGGCTGTCCTTCAGCGTCCGATGGAACACCATCTTCGGAAACTGGATCGAGCGGTGGAAGCCATTGATATGTTGGTGCGTCTTCACGCCGGCGCTCTGCAGCTTCGTCGCGGTTTTCTCCGCGACCTCATCGTGTGTCAGATAGCGGCGTTCGGCTGCCAGCCAGTGTCTCCGCTCCCGCGTGATCTTTCCGGTACGCAGAAACTCGGAGTGCGAGGCGACCGGCGCGTTGCTCGGGTCGTTGGGGTCGTTGCTGGCGTCGAAATAGCGAAGTTTCGCCATGATGGGTATTCCGCATGCGTGTCAGATGCCGGCAAGGATAGGCAATCATGCTTAACACCGCATTAAATCGACATTGAAGCCGCGTCAGCCGTGACCTCTTGCCATTCGTGTCGCAAATGGAATACTGAAATTCAGGTCAGCGGGAAACCCATGTGCACCAGTGGATTGCGCACATGTCGTAATCGGTGATAACTCGGCGCCGCGCGGATGCGTCATTGGTCCTGTCGGGCGATTGCCAAGGGTTTTTCCGGCTGTCGCCAATTTCGAAGCCGATGTCGCTTTACAACCGAAAGCGCGAAGCGCGCGGTGGTTAAATACCGTTCATATAGAATGTCTCCCGCGTGGGAGGAAAGCAGGGTGGTTTCGTTTCTCAGCAGGCGGACCCGAATGTACGAGGACATGCAGATGGATATTCGCAGCAACGCATTGCGACAGCTCAAGAACCGCCGCGAAGGCTTCAGCCTGGAACAGGCCTTCTATATCGATGAGGACTACTTCAAGCTCGATATGGAAATGATCTATTATCGCGACTGGCTGTTCATGGGCCATGATTGCGAACTGCCGAAGGCTGGTGCCTATTTCACGGTTCAGATCGGTGACTATCCCGTCGTGATCGTGCGCGGCCGCGACAACGTCATCCGCGCGTTCCACAACAGCTGTCGCCATCGCGGCTCGCGCGTTTGCACCAAGGAGCACGGCTCTTCGGTTCGCCTCGTTTGCCCCTATCACCAGTGGACCTACGATCTGGACGGCAAGCTCGCGTTTGCCCGCCACATGGGCGACGATTTCGACAAGAGCGGTTATGGCCTCAAGCCGGTTCATTGCGAGAGCTTCGGCGGCTACATCTTCATCTGTCTCGCCCAGACCGCACCAGACTTCCAGCCGGTTCGCGACATGGTGACGCCCTACATGCTGCCGCATCATCTGAGCGAGGCGAAGGTCGCCTTCCAGAGCACCATCGTCGAGAAGGGCAACTGGAAGCTCGTCTGGGAAAACAACCGCGAGTGCTACCACTGCGCGGCCAATCATCCAGAGCTATGCCGCACCTATCCCGAGGCTCCAAGCGTCACCGGCACCGATGGCGGCGCGGATGATCCGGAAATTGCCGGACACTGGGCGCGCTGCGAGGCGGCAGGCCTGCCGAGCAAGTTCCAGATCTCGCCGGACGGCCAGTTCCGCACCGCTCGTATGCCGCTGATCGAGGATGCCGAGAGCTATACCATGTCGGGCCGGCGTGCGGTCGCGCGGCCGCTGTCCAGCGACGTGACCATCGACCGGATCGGCACCATGCTGCTGTTCCACTACCCGACGACCTGGAACCATATTCTCGGCGATCACGCGATCTCCTTCCGCGTCCTGCCGCTCAGCGCCAACGAGACGCAGGTCACGACCAAGTGGCTCGTTCACAAGGATGCCGTCGAAGGCGTCGACTACAATCTCGAGGAGTTGACGCACGTCTGGACCGAGACCAACGATCAGGATCGCCGCATCGTCGAGGAAAATGCCTTCGGCATCCATTCCCCCGCCTACGAGCCAGGTCCGTACTCGATGCTGCACGAGGGGGGCGTCATGCAGTTCCTCGAATGGTATTCGGCGTTCATGGTCAACCGTCTGCAGGGCGATCAGGCCAAGCTTTCGGTCGTCGCCTGAAAACAGCCATCCGATCTCCAAGCGGCTCCGCTCTGCAGGCGGGGCCGCAATCGTTTCCGGATATCAGAAGTCCCGGTAGCCACGAGCGTTGGCTTCTCGACGCGGGACGGACGACGTGACGACGGGGTCAAATGCAAGCGGGGGAGGTCCGCTTGATGCGACGCAGACTACCGGCGCTTCGCGCGGCATCATTTCTATCTTCGCAAGAATGAGCGGCGGATCCGGCTCGCGAGCGGGAAGGAGATTGCCCTGCGCCCATATCTTGGCGAGTTCCGGCTTGTCCATGGGGGCCACGTTGACATCGATGTCGGTGAGCGTGCCCGGCACCCGATAGGGGCAACGACGCTTGCCGCAATTGCTGCCGGAGGAGAATTGCCAGAGAAGGTAGTTGTCCCAGTTTCCCATCGGGAACACGCCTTTGACCTCTGGCTTGTAGCGTGCGTACCAGATCGGCAGCCGTGCCAGGACCGGGTAGTCGTTGCGATAGGCGGCGATATAGCGGGCTGTGTTGTGGTTTGTGTAGAGGACCGGATAACGCCCCGTTCGCGCCCGGATATGGCCCGCGAATATCTGGGCGTCCTCGAGGGACATGAACTTCTGGGGATCGATCCCCTCGATATCGAGGATCATCATTTCGTCGTCCTTGGGCGCGGCGTAGTCCAGGAAGTGGTTGGCCTGATCGATGGGATTGCCGGGGCGGGCGAGATGATACGAGCCCCACAGCAGCCCGGCCGCCCTGGCGACAAGGCGCCTGGTCTGGAATAGCTCGCGACTGACGGAATACTTGCGCCACATGGTCCTGCAGTGGGCGACGGTGTCGCCGCCGTGGTCGCCGCTGCAGTCAAAGGTTTCCGGCAGTCCGTCGGAGGCTTTCGAGATGAAGGCGGCGATCCGCTTGTCGGAGAGCAGGGATTCCCAGTCGATCGTGTTCAACTCGTAGGCGTCGACGACGAGGGCGTTTGAAGGGTCCTTCCAGGGGAGCGTGTCGGTGGCCGAGGCCTGCTGCGGCACTCCGGCCGCGAGGGCCAGAAGCAGAAAACGGAGACTGAGTTTTCTACAGTATCGCTTCATATAACGAGGGTGGTGAAATCCGGTTAATGTTCGGTTAATCGGAGATCGCCTAAAAGGGAAAAATGGGCGACGACCCGCGACGATGAGGCGGATGGAACGTTCCTTCGCTTTGCGCGTTCCCATTCGCATTAATTCCAACTTGATTGGAGACTTTATGACTGGAGCATTCAAGAAGATAGCCATTGCCGTCTTTTCGTCGGCAATGTTCATTGGCAGCTTTGTTCCGTCGCAGGCTGTACAGATGCCATCTGCACCGCAGGTGGAGAAATCCGGCGATCTGCAGAACGTCCAATACTGCCGCTACGGACGCTGCGGCTATCAGCCGGGCTTTCGACCAGGGTATCAACCGGGCTATTATCCCGGGGCTCGTCCGGCCTACCGTCCTGCCTATCGAACCGGCTGGTATGGCGGCTATCGCGGATATCCCTATTATCGCGACGGCTATCGCCACTATAACGGCTACTGGTATCCGCTCGCCGCGTTCGGCGCGGGCGCGATCATTGGCGGTGCAATTGCCGCGCAGCCGCGTTATGCCGAGCCGGTTGGCTCGGGGCACGTCGCCTGGTGTGAGCAGCGGTATCGTTCCTACCGTGCCTACGACAACACGTTTCAGCCGTACAACGGCCCGCGCCAGCAGTGTGTTTCGCCCTATTGATGCGACCCTCTGCATCCGCAGTTCCGGGCCCGGCAGTAATGCCGGGCTTTTCGTTTCAGAGGATATCGACCCGCTTTAGCAGCCACCAGGCCAGCAGGATCGAGGCGACGATCAGGCCGATGGCATACTCGGTGCCGCCGGAGCCCTGGGCAAAGGGGAGGTTCGCGGTGTTCATCCCGAAGAAGCCGGTGACGAGGGTGGGCGGCAGCAGGAAAGCCGTCATCAGCGAGAGAATGTATAGATGGCGGTTGGTTTCGGTCGAGAGCTTCGAATCGATTTCTTCGTGCAGCAGCCGTGCGCGATCCTGCAGCGCATAGATGTCGTGGTCGACGGATTCGAGTCGGCTCGTCAGGCGTGCGGCGATATCCTCGAAACCGAAGGGCATCTCTTCATCATCCGAGGCCGCGGCGCGTCGCATCAGGCTGAGCACGGTCCTGAGATGGCGGTGTAGCCTGACCACCGTGCGCCGCACGGGTGCCAGGCGCCGCCGCTCGTCGCGCGGCGTGTTGTCGTAGACGTAATCCTCGATGACGTTCAGCTGCTCGGTCATCTCCATGACAATCGAGATGAGCGTGCGCTGAAACTCGATCACCAAGGCCTCGAACAGGTCGACGGGCCGTGCAAACTTTGCCGGGTTCTTTTCGATCAGCATCCTGGCCCGCTCGACGCTGCGTAGCGGCTGAAGCCGGCTGGTGATGATGAAGCGGTCCGAGATGGCGAAATGCAGCCAGCCGAGGTCGGCGGTCTCGTGATCGAACTCCCGCTGGCAATCGACAAGCGTGCCATAAAGCATCTGTTCATCCACGGTGACGGCCGAATGGGTGTCGCGCGTCGTCAAAGCCGACCTGGCATCGTCGTTCAGGCCCTCAAGGCCGTCGAGCAAGGCGGGAACACGCGCATCGGCAAGGTTGAGATGCAGCCAGTAGAAGCCGCCGCCGTTCGTCAGTTCCGCCTGCAGCGCGCTGTTCTGCAGGCGAATGGCCTTGCCGCCCTCCGGCGGGAACCGGTAGGCCCAGACGAGCCCCGGTATGTTGACGGGCAATGTATCCAAGTTGGCCTGTCCCTTATGCAATGGCGATCTATCTGTTTAGACATTCTCCATGACGATTGTTTGTGCAAGTGCGCAAGAGCAAAAGCAGAGTCGTCGCGCTGCAAGGCTACGGGAAGTATCCTCTTTGAAATTGACGTTTACGTAAAAATCAATTAGCTCTGCGGATGGAGGAAATGGGAGGTTTGCGAGGCTCCCGACCCGTGATGCGAGGAGAGTGGCATGTACAAGGCGCCCGTCGATGAGATTGCGTTCACCCTGAAGCACGTTGCGGGCTTGGGAGCGTCTATCGAGAATGGTCTGCTCGGCGGGCTCGACGAAGATCTGGTCGATGCCATCCTTTCGGAAGCAGGGCGCTTTGCAACCGATGAGGTCGCGCCACTTGCCGACGTCGGCGACCGCCAGGGCTCACGGCTCGTGGACGGCAAGGTGACAACGCCGGACGGCTGGCGAGAGCTTTACGGCAACTGGATCGCTGGCGGCTGGAATGGCCTTACCGCACCGGAGGCATACGGCGGCCAGGCGCTCCCGCACATGCTGAACGTCGCCGCACTCGAAATGTGGAACTCCGGCTCGACGGCCTTCGCACTCTGCCCGACCCTTACGATGGGCGCGGTCGACGCGGTTCATGCGCACGGCTCCGAGGCGCTGAAGGCTACCTATCTCGCCAGGCTCGTTTCAGGCGAATGGACCGGAACGATGAACCTGACGGAACCGCATGCCGGTTCCGATCTCGGCGTGCTGAAGGCCCGCGCCGAGCGCCGCGACGATGGCACCTACCGTATCTTCGGCCAGAAGATATTCATCACATGGGGCGAACATGACGCGGCGGAGAACATTGTTCACCTCGTCCTTGCCCGCCTGCCGGATGCGCCGGCCGGAACGCGGGGCATCTCGCTGTTTCTCGTGCCGAAGTTCCTCGTCAAAGCGGATGGCTCGCTTGGCGCCCGCAACGACCTGTTCTGCCATTCGCTTGAGCACAAGCTCGGCATTCACGGTTCGCCGACCTGCACAATGATCTATGGCGACGGCAGGTTTGGTGCGGAGAAGGGCGCGATCGGCTGGCTGGTTGGCGAGGAGAACAAGGGGCTCGCCTGTATGTTCACGATGATGAACAACGCGCGGCTGGCGGTTGGCATGCAAGGCGTCGCGATCGCCGAAGCCGCGACCCAGAAGGCAATCGCCTACGCCAGGGAGCGCACGCAGGGCAAGGCCCCGGGCTGGATCGGAACCGGCATGAGCCCGATCATCGAGCATCCCGACGTTGCCCGGATGCTGTTGACGATGAAGGCGCTAACGCAGGGGGCGCGCGCGATTTCCTACACCTGCGCCCACGCGACGGACATGGCGCAGCGCGCCGGCGACCGGACCCAGCATTGGCAGGAACGGGCGGCTCTGCTGACGCCGATCGCCAAATCCTTTTCCACCGATGTCGGCGTCGATGTCGCCTCGCTCGGCATACAGGTTCATGGCGGCATGGGCTTCATCGAAGAGACCGGCGCTGCTCGCTACTTCCGCGACGCCCGCATTGCGCCGATCTACGAGGGCACGAACGGCATCCAGGCAATCGATCTTGTAACGCGCAAGCTGCCGCTATCGGCGGGCGAGCAGGTTCACGGTCTTATCGATGAACTGAAGACGATTGCCGATGGCGTCCGCAACTCCAATCTCGATGGCTTCGGCGCGACGGCCAACCAGCTGGATGCGGCAATCACCGATCTCGCGGAGGCTACGGATTGGCTTTTGGCGCAGCTGGCCGATGGTAGGACGACGGAACCGCTTTCCGGCGCTACGCCCTACCAGCGGCTGTTTGGCCTGGTTCTGACCGGCTGCTATCTTGCCAAGGGCGGCCTTGCGCAGACCGTCGACGGCGGCGGCAACGGTCGTATTGCGCTCTGCCGCTTCGCGGCCGAAAATCTCTTGCCGGAAGTGGCCGCCCTCAAAGACGCGGTCATCAATGGCGCCGAGAGCCTTGCTGCCGCTCGCGTCGTTCTTGCCTGAGGAAACCCCATGACCGATCACGTCATCGTCGAACAGTCCGCCGCCCATCCCGGTGTCCAGATCATCCGCTTCAACCGTCCGGAAAAGAAGAACGCCATTACGAGGGCAATGTACTCGAAAATGGCCGAGGCGCTGGTAGCGGCCGATGGCGATGCCGCGATCCGGGTGACGGCTTTTCTCGGCACTGAAGGCTGCTTCTCAGCTGGCAACGATCTTGGCGACTTTCTGGCTGTTGCCATGGGCGGCGGAATGCCGCGCGAGATTGTCGATTTTCTCTACGCGCTGGTTCGGTCGGAAAAGCCTGTGGTCTCGGGTGTCGACGGATTGGCGATCGGCATCGGCACGACGATGCACTTTCATTGCGACCTGACGATCGCCTCCGTGCGCAGCCAGTTCCGCACGCCGTTCGTCGACCTTGCACTGGTGCCGGAAGCCGCCTCCAGCCTGATCGCGCCCCGCATCATGGGCAGCCAGCGCGCCTTCGCGCTGCTGGTTTCGGGCGAGGCGTTTTCGGGCGAAGAAGCAAGGGACGCGGGGCTCGTCTGGAAAATCTGTGCGCCCGAGGACGTGGAGACGGCAACTCTGTCGGCAGCCGCCAGGCTCGTCGGCAAACCGCCCGAAGCGCTGCGGATTGCGCGCGACCTCATTCGCGGCGACCGCGAGGAGATCATTGCCCGGATCGACGAAGAAGTACGCCATTTCTCAGCGCGTCTGCACAGTGCCGAGGCGCGGGCAGCCTTCGAGGCCTTTATGCGGCGATAAATCGACCGCACACACGTAAAAGTATTACTTTTAATCAAATTTTACCAATTTTCCTTTCTAGTCGCATGCAATGCATGACGCAGGACGGACACTCGTCCGGATCCTTTCCCGGCACAATCAAGGCACAAGGCGCACAGCGGATCGACGCCGATCGGCGAGGGCGCGTCGGTCTGCCGCATCGAGACAACGCTATGTTCAAAATGAAGATAAAAACGCTGCTTCCGCTTCTCTTTTTATCGCTGGTCGCAATTTCCCTGGTGCAGGGCGCGATCGCTGCGGTTGCCTTGAAGAGCCTCGAAGCCAACACACGGCAGATCGGTGCGCAGAACATTCCCAACACGGAACGGCTGCACGCGATTGTCGCGACGTTAAACGACGTGCGCCGCAGCTACGCCGACTACCTGCTGGCATCGGGCAAGACCGATTTTCGCAATGCCGAGACGACGCTGAAGACCCGCCGCCAACGCCTGACAGCCGCCATCGACGCCTTCGAGAAGCAGCCGAAAAGCGATTACATGACCCAGAATTTCGGACGGCTGCAGAAAGCGCTGAGCAATGACGCGGCGATTGCCGACAAGATCATCGCGCTTGCCCTCGACACCAAGCGTAGCCAGGCCAATTCCCTCTATCGTGGTGAGCTGGCGATGTCGGCCAACAACATCCAGACGCTCGTCGACGGCATGCTTGCAAAGGATCGGCAGTCGACCGATGCCGCCCTCCTTGCAGCGGGCGGAAACTATTTTGCCGGCATTCTCTCGATCGTTGCCGGCCTTGCCGTGGCGCTCGTCGCGGCGATCGCGGCAGCCTACCTTGCATGGAAGCGTATTTCGCGACCGATCTCGACGATTGCTGTGCGCATGGCACGGCTCGCCGATGGCGAAATTGATGCCGCCGTTCCCTTCGCGGGACGGCATGACGAAATTGGCGAGATGGCGGCGGCCGTCTCGGTCTTCCGCGACAATTCCTTCGCGCGCCTCGAGCTTGAACGAAGCGCCGAGGATAACCGGGCGCACACTCAGGAAGAGCGTTCGCGCAACGAGGCGTCTAGGGCACGCGAGACCGCCGAGATCCAGCACGCAGTCGATGCGCTCGCCGGCGCCCTGGGTGCTCTCTCGAAGGGCGATCTCGCGCATCGCATCGAGACGCCCTTTGCCGACCATCTTGACCGCCTGCGCAATGACTTCAACGCCTCCGTGGCAAAGCTGCGCGAAGCGCTTCAGGACGTTGGCGACAATGCCCATGCGATCGATGCCGGGGCCGGGGAAATCCGCAATGCCGCGGACGGCCTGGCCCGCCGCACCGAACAGCAGGCCGCTTCCATCGAGGAGACCGCAGCTGCCCTCGAGGAGATCACCACCACCGTAAGGGATACTGCTCGTCGGGCGGAAGAGGCCGGCAGTCTCGTGTCCCGCACGCGCGGTGGCGCTGAGGAGTCGGGCAACATTGTCCGCAAGGCGGTCTCGGCGATGACCGAGATCGAACAATCTTCGCAGAAGATCGCCAACATCATCAGTGTCATCGATGACATCGCCTTCCAGACCAACCTGCTGGCGCTCAACGCCGGCGTCGAGGCGGCGCGTGCTGGCGAAGCTGGCAAGGGCTTTGCCGTCGTCGCCCAGGAAGTCCGCGAGCTTGCTCAGCGCTCGGCGCGTGCGGCCAAGGAGATCGAAAGCCTGATTTCGGCCTCGAATGCCCAGGTTCGCTCCGGCGTGACGCTTGTGGGAGACACCGGCAAGGCGCTCGAGGCCATCGTCGGCCAGGTGCAGGAAATCAGCCGCCATGTCGATGCAATCGTGACGGCCACCCGTGAACAGTCAACCGGCCTTGCGGAGATCAACACCGCGGTCAACACGATGGACCAGGGTACGCAGCAGAATGCCGCTATGGTCGAGGAGCAGAACGCCGCAAGCCACGGCCTGGCGACGGAAGCGGAAAAGCTCATGCAGCTTCTCGGTCAGTTCAACCTTCAGGCAGCATCTTACGGTGCTTCGGCGTTGGCCGGTCGCCGCGCCGCCTGATCCGACACGCTCCGGAATGAACAAAACGCCCGCGCCTGTCGCGGGCGTTTCTTATTTCCGAATAGCTGGGATTTGCCTAGCTATTGTTGGCACGCTTCGTGTCGTAGCTATGAAAATGCAAATCGATCAGCTCGCACCTTTTCTCGCCAGCGAAAAGGTGCGCTGACCGCGATGCTCACTTTTCGAGCGTCGCCACCACCTCGACATGGGCGGTCCACAGGAACTGGTCGATTGGCGTCACGCTGGTGATCCGGTAGCCACCCTCGACGAGAAGTGCGAGATCACGCGCCAGCGTCAGAGGATTGCAGCTGACGGCGGCGATTTTCTTGACAGTCGAGCGCGCCAGTTCCTTGCACTGGAATTCGGCACCGGCACGCGGCGGGTCGAAGACGACGGCATCGTAGACCTTCAGCTCGGACGTCATCAGCGGCCGACGGAAGAGATCGCGCTTCTCGACGCTGACGGGCTTGATGCCCTGCGTGTTGCGTGCCGCATGATCGAGTGCAGCCAGCGGCTTGTCCTCGCCTTCTACAGCATGCACGCGGCCAATGCGGGCGAGCCGCAGCGAGAAAGTGCCGGCGCCGGCAAACAGATCGGCGATGCGCTTCGCCTTGCCGACATGCGCCACAACCAGTTCAGCCATAGCGTCTTCCGCCGGCTTGGTCGCCTGCGTGAAGCCGCCGGGTGGCGGAACGACGTTGACGCCGCCGAAATCGAGCAGTGGCTTGGAAGGCTCGACGAGAATTTCGCCGTTCAGCGATACGCGCGCGATCCCGCGCGTCGCGAGCACGGTTTCGACCGCCTTGCGGCGCTGCGGGTCGGAGAGTTTCTTGATGCCGTCGACGGCGAGATCAAGGCCAGAGAGCGTCTCGAGGACGGAAATGCGGAATGCCTCGGCGCTGTTGGCGAGCGCCGCACCGATCGCCTTGATCGCCGGCAGCCTGGCGATAATGGCTGCCGACGAGATGGGACATTCCTCGATGCCGACAATGTGGTGGCTTTCGGCCTGGTTGAAGCCGATCAGCATATCCTTCTCGGTTCGTCGTGCCGCGAAGACCACGCGGCGACGCTCGCCGGGATGGGCCGCGACAAGCTCGCCCACCTCGGGCGTCAGCCCCTTGGATCTCAGCGCATCGATGACCAGCTGCCGCTTAAAGGCGCGATAGGCCGTATCGCCCATATGCTGCAGGGTGCAGCCGCCGCAGGTGCCATTGACGCCGTCGAGGCCGAAATGTCGACATGCGGGCTCCTGCCGATCCGGGGAAGCCGTAGCAATCGACATCACCGTTCCATGGCTCTTCACGCGCGCAATCGCGACGGTCTCGCCCGGCAGCGCGAAAGGCACATATACCGGCCCGTCGGGGCCGTTGACGATACCGTCTCCCTGCGCACCCAGCTTCTGGATTGTAACGGTTTCAGCGCTCACGGCTTTGTTCCTGCGAGTAGAAATTCCTGATTGCCGTCGCCACCTGATATCGGCGAGGGGATGAGGCCAAGGCTGCTCCAGCCCATGTCCTCGACAAGCCAGCGCTCCAGTTCAGCGGCGACAGCGGGGGCAGAGGAGGGGTCCTTGAGCATCCCCCCCTTGCCGATCGCATCGCGTCCGGCCTCGAACTGCGGCTTGACCAGCAGTGCTGCGACCGCGCCGGGCTCGGCAAGGCCGAGAGCAGGGGCGAGCGCCAGCTTTAGCGAGATGAAGGAAACATCCGAGACGATGAACGTGATCGGGTGGCCGACATCATCGGCGTCGAGGTTGCGGGCGTTCAGTCCCTCGAGGTTGGTCACCTGGGAATTGGCGGCGAGACGAGGGTGCATCTGCCCGTGGCCGACATCGATGGCGGTGACATGCGCCGCGCCGCGCTCCAGAAGCACTTCGGTGAAGCCACCGGTCGAGGCGCCGATGTCGACGCATCGATGGCCGGCGGGATCGAGCTTGAAATGATCGAGTGCCGCCGTGAGCTTCAGGGCCGCGCGTGAGACGTATTCCTGCGCCGGGTCGTCGATTTCGATGGCGGCGTCCTCGCCAAACAGGGCGCCCGCCTTCGTGACCACCTTTCCGCCAACCTTCACGGTGCCGCGCTGCACGGCATCGCGTGCCCGCGAGCGGCTGGCGAAAAGCCCGAGGCTGACGAGAAGCTGGTCGAGGCGTTGTGTGTTTTGTTCTGACATGCGCTGTCCATGACCGGCAAAGCCAAGGCATGCAAGCCTTTTGTTCGGGAAGCCCGCGTTGCTCGGTCGCCAGGCATTCACCGCAGTGCACAAACTTAAACAAATTTAAAGTCTGGCGTCATAGGGTCAGGGCGATTGCAGCGGCTCGTCGGAGCTGCTCCCGCCATGATGGCATCCTCCCATTGCTGATCATGTTCCCCGTCCGCAGAGTTTTCCAGGCAGCTATTGCGTGCCTGACTTCCCATGGCTTCACGCCGCCACGAGAGATTGACCGATGTCCGCAAGAAACATGTCCTTGAACGGTAAGCTCGCCGCGACTTTCGCGCTGCTGATCCTTATCTTTGCCGCCGTCTCCACCTTCGTCTATTCAAAAGCCGGTGCCGTTGCGCAGGCGTCCGAGCAGCAGAAAAAATCCGAGCGCCTGGTCAACCAGATCGACGATGCCCTGCAGGCGATGCTCGAACAGGCCGTAAACCTGCGCGGCTTCCTGTTGTTCCGCAGCGACAGCACCTATGGCGATATCTTCACCAACCGCGAACGCATGCTGAAGGCGATTGACTCTGCGCGCGAGACCGCGGCCGGCAAGAGCGAGTTCGTCCAGCAGATCGATGGCATGCAGAAGGCAGCCGACCTCTATTTCCACCAGCTTGCCGAGCCGCAGTCGAAGGCCCGCAAGGAGACCGACATGCCGGTTGATCAGATCGTTAAGATCGGCGTCAATGAAACCAAGGGCCAGCTAGACGGCTTCCGTCAGGCTTCTGCCAAGATCAAGGCGGCTGCGCGAGACGAGTCGAACGCCCTTGCTGCCGTTCAGGCGGATGCCAGCAGCGATCTCGGCGCGACATTGCTCGCCGGCGGCATTGCCGCGGCCCTTGCTGCGGTTCTGCTCGCCTGGATGCTTTCCCGCAGCATCGTTCGACCGATTGTCGGCATGACCTCTGCGATGGGACGCCTCGCCGGCGGCCAGACCGATATCGACGTGCCCGCTCTCGACCGACAGGATGAAGTCGGCCGGATGGCGCAATCGGTTCTGGTCTTCAAGGACGCGGCAATTGAAAAGCTGCGCCTGTCGGGTGAAACCGATCGCATGCGCAGCGACGCCGAGCACCAGCGCCGGGCCGGTGACGAACAGAAGGCCCGAGACGAGGGCGAACTCCGCCTCGCTATCGACGGTCTCGCCGGTGGCCTGTCCGATCTCGCCAACGGCAATGTCGCTACTCGTATCAGCACGCCCTTCGCGCCGCAGTTCGACCGGTTGCGCAACGACTTCAACAATGCCGTCGAAAAGCTGCAGGGCGCGCTTCAGTCCGTCGGCCAGAATGCTTCGGCCATCAATGCCGGCGCCAGCGAAATCCGCACCGCTGCCGATGATCTTGCACGTCGCACCGAACAGCAAGCAGCCGCAGTCGAAGAAACGGCAGCGGCGCTCGAAGAGGTGACGACGACGGTGCGCGACTCCGCCAAGCGCGCGGAAGATGTCGGTCAGCTGGTCGAGCGCACGCGCCTCGGCGCCGAGAAATCCGGCGAGGTCGTGCGCAAGGCCGTCACCGCGATGCAGGAGATCGAGAAGTCCTCGGGCGAGATCAGCAACATCATCGGCGTGATCGACGACATCGCCTTCCAGACCAACCTGCTGGCGCTCAACGCCGGCGTCGAAGCGGCGCGTGCAGGCGATGCCGGCAAGGGCTTTGCCGTTGTCGCGCAGGAAGTGCGCGAATTGGCCCAGCGCTCGGCCAGCGCCGCCAAGGAAATCAAGGCGTTGATCAATACCTCGGGTACCCAGGTCAATGCCGGCGTGTCGCTGGTCGATGAAACCGGCAAGGCATTGACGGAAATCGTCGGCGCGGTGCAGGAGATCAACAAGCATGTCGGCGCGATCGTTACCGCCACGCGCGAACAGTCCATCGGACTGCAGGAGATCAACACCGCGGTCAACAACATGGACCAGGGCACCCAACAGAACGCCGCGATGGTCGAGGAACAGACTGCTGCCAGCCATTCGCTGGCCCAGGAAGCCGGCGCGCTTGACGAGTTGTTGCGTCAGTTCAATCTCGGCCAGGCACGGGCTGAAGCCCCACGGGCAAGCATTGCCAACACGGCCTCGCGTCCGGTGGCCTCACCAGCCCGCGCCTTGACGCGCACGGTCGCCAAGGCTTTCGGTGGCAGAGCTGCAACGGCCGCTGCCGTCCAGGAGGACTGGACGGAATTCTGAGCCGATATTTCCGGCTAACGCCAAACAAAAAAAGACCCCGGTTTCCAAGGTCTCTTACGGAAATGTCCAAGGCAGATACTGATGTGGAACCGCTCGCAACACAGACGTTGCGAGCGGTTCTCCTTGCCGGAAATGTCTTCATCAAGCATCCTGCAGCCAGCGCAGTAGATGCTCCATTTTGCGCCACGGTTAAAGCTGGGTCGCAAAATCTAGCTTTAATCAGGGATTTAGCGACAACAACGCTGGGGGAAGCTCTGGAAAAGACCATTCTAACGGCATTCCAGGGGCGCGTGGGTGATCACAATGATCTCGCCATACCAGGCGCGGCCGCCCTGGCGTCGGCTCTCTCCGACCGGCTCGGCCTAAGCCTTCATGTCATAGGTACGCCGGAACCGGCACTGAATACCGATTGGCGGGCGGAGTTGGATGCAGCGATGCCAGCGTTGCAGGCTCTTTCGAGGCACTTTGAGTCCATCTTCGAGCAAGGTGCGCGCCCCCTCACTGTCCTGACCCGTTGCGCAGTCGCCCTGGCAACATTGCCAATCGTTGCCAGACATCGACCTGATGCATGTGTCGTATGGCTTGACGCCCACGCCGACCTGAACGCCCCGGAAACCTCGAGTTCCGGCTATCTGGGCGGCATGGCGGTTTCCGGTGCGGCTGGCTTGTGGGAGTCTGGGCTGGGCGCTGGTCTTGCATTGAACAACGTGATCTTGCTTGGTGCGCGCGACATCGACCCTGCAGAGCGCAAACTGATCAACGCTGCCGACATTCAGATCATTCGACCGCAAGCAAAACTTGTTGCGGCGACAACCGACGCCATAGGCGGACGTCCTGTATACGTTCATCTTGATTGTGACGTACTCAACCCTGGCATCGTTCCATCGGACTACCAAGTTGAAGGCGGCCTAACGCTTTCCGACTTGCGGGCAGTCTCGGAAGTGCTCGCCAAGAGCGAAGTCGTCGGCGTCGAGATTGCTGAGTTCCAAAATGCATGGGAGATCGGCGGCCCGCCGGCCTCGCCGGAAAGGCTTCTTAGCGCAATAGGACCGCTTGTAGAACGATTCAGGTCAGCACGGACCTAGAAAAGCCCGTGAGAAATGCATCGAAGAGTCGGTCTCAGAATGTCGAGTTTCCAGACCGATTTCTGCGATTTATCAGATCAGATCAACCGGCAACGCCGACGACGGCAGGGCGCCCGAGCGCCTTGAACACCGTCGAGACGATACCCGCCCGGTCGAGGCCGGCCTGGACGTTCATCACCTCGGGCTTGGCCTGTTCGACCCAGTGGTCGGGCATCACCAGCGATCGCACCTTGAGCCCATTGTCGAGCAGGCCTTCCGTGGCCAGGAACTGCAACACATGGCTGCCGAACCCGCCGACGGAACCTTCCTCGACGGTGATCAGCATCTCATGGTGGCGGGCAAGCTGGCGGATCAGATCGTGATCCAGCGGCTTTGCAAAGCGCGCGTCTGCGACCGTCGTCGAAAGACCCGCTGCATCCAGATCTTCGGCGGCCAGCATACAGTCGGCCAGGCGCGTGCCGAAGGAAAGCAGGGCAACCTTCGCCCCTTCCTTGACGACGCGTCCCTTGCCGATCTGCAGGATTTCGCCGCGCACCGGCATCTCGATGCCAACGCCTTCGCCGCGCGGATAGCGGAACGAGATCGGACCGGCATCATAGGCCGCTGCCGTCCGCACCATGTGTTTCAGTTCCGCCTCGTCGGCGGCTGCCATGACCACAAAGCCGGGCAGAGCGGCAAGGAAGGTCGTGTCGAACGAGCCAGCATGGGTCGGCCCGTCGGCGCCGACGAAACCGGCGCGGTCGATCGGGAAACGGACCGGCAGGCCCTGGATGGCGACATCGTGCACGACCTGGTCATAGGCGCGCTGCAGGAAGGTGGAATAGAGCGCCGCAAACGGCTTGTAGCCTTCGGCGGCAAGGCCGGCGGCAAAGGTCACCGCATGCTGCTCGGCAATGCCGACGTCGAAACACCGCGACGGAAAGACACCGGCGAGCTTGTCGAGACCCGTGCCGTTAGGCATCGCCGCCGTGACCCCGACGATCTTGTCGTCAAGCTCGGCCTCCTGCACCAGTGCTTCGGCAAACACGCTCGTATAGCTCGGCGCGTTCGGCTTCACCTTCGCCTGAGCGCCGGTGATGACATCGAACTTGTTGACGCCGTGATACTTGTCTGCGGCAGCCTCAGCGGGCGCGTAGCCCTTGCCCTTCTGCGTCACGACATGGATGAGCACTGGGCCGTTGGCGTTGTCACGGACGTTGCGCAGCACCGGCAGCAGGTGCTCGAAGGAATGGCCGTCGATCGGGCCGATATGATAAAAGCCCATCTCCTCGAACATCGTCCCGCCGGTCACATAGCCGCGGGCATGCTCGACGGCGCGGGTGATGGCGCGGTCGACGTTCTTGCCGAGATAGGCCGTCAGCTTCTTGCCGAAGTCGCGGAAGCCCATGTAGGTGCGGCCGGAGGCTAGGCGCGCCAGATAGGCGCTCATGGCGCCGGTCGGCGGCGCGATCGACATGTCGTTGTCGTTGAGGATGACGATCAGCCGGGCGTCAAGCGCACCGGCATTGTTCAACGCCTCGTAGGCCATGCCCGCGGACATCGCGCCGTCGCCGATGACGGCAATGACGCGGCGGTCCGTCTTGTCGAGTTCCGCGGCGACAGCCATGCCGAGGCCGGCGGAAATCGACGTCGAGGAATGGGCGGCGCCGAACGGGTCGTATTCACTTTCGGCGCGACGGGTGAAGCCGGAGAGCCCGCCTTCCTGGCGCAGCGTGCGAATCCGGTCTCGGCGGCCGGTCAGGATCTTGTGCGGATAGCACTGGTGCCCGACATCGAAGATCAGCCGGTCGCTGGGCGTATCGAAGACGCTGTGGATGGCAATCGTCAATTCGACGACGCCAAGTCCCGCGCCAAGATGGCCGCCGGTGCGCGACACCGCATCGATCATTTCATCGCGGACCTCGCGCGCCAACTGCGGCAGGTCGCGATCCTCCAGCTTTCGGAGGTCGGCGGGATAGGTAACCTTATCCAGCAGCGGCGTCTTCGGCGGTTGTGTCACGGGTGAGGGCTCTTTCTTGTCATTCTTGGGCAGGATGCCTTTAAGGCATAAGTTGCGGCGAAAAAAGTCGATTTCAAGAACCGCAAGACTTCCTTTCTAAAGGAGATCAGCCTTCTGGCAAAGGTATGAATTCTTCCTCATCCCCCGGAACGATGTCGAAGCGGCCGCTACGCCATTCTTCCTTGGCCTTCTCGATCCTCTCCTTGGACGACGAGACGAAATTCCACCAGATGTAACGCTTGGAGTTCAGTGCCGCGCCGCCGAATAGCATCAGGTGACAGCCTTGCGTGCCGGCTTCGAGCGTAATCGCATCGCCGGGACGGAAGACGAGCAGCTGGTCGGCGGCAAATACATCGCCTGAAATCACGACTTCGCCCGACAGCACGTAGGCGGCCCGCTCCTCATGCGCGGCAGCAAAGGGAAACTTCACGCCGGCTTCCAGGCTTATATCGGCATAGAGCGTATCTGAGAACACCTTCACCGGAGACGACATCCCTTCGAACGCGCCGATCACCACGCGCCCGCGAACGCCGCGCTCGTCGATGACAGGCATGTCGTCCTTTTCGGTATGCGTGAAGGAGGGGTCGATCTCCTCCTTGTCGTCGGGCAACGCCAGCCAGGTCTGCAGCCCCGACATCAACAGCGGATGGCCGCGCAGGTTGTCGGGCGTACGCTCGGAATGGACGATCCCGCGCCCGGCGGTCATCAGGTTGATATCGCCGGGGCGAATAACCTTCTCGGTGCCGAGGCTGTCGAGATGCCGGATCTCGCCGTCGAAGAGGTAGGTGACCGTCGAAAGCCCGATGTGCGGATGCGGTCTCACGTCCAGTGCCTCATTCGGCTTCAGGATCGCCGGCCCCATCCGGTCGAAGAAGATGAACGGCCCGACAAGGCGGCGCTCGCGCGTCGGCAACGCGCGCCGCACCTGAAACCCACCGATATCGCTGGTGCGCGGGATGATAAGGTTCTCGATCGCGTCGCAGGCGAAGGCATCGCCGGGCAGGGGATCTTTACCGGGGAAGAAGGACATGGACGTGTCTCCAATGGCAAATGCTCCGACCAGAGATACCCCCTGGCGGTTGATTGCGAAAGAGCTTCAGCACCGAACGAGTGGCGGCTCAGATCGCCGTGAAACCGTTGTCGACGAACAGGTGGGCGCCATTGACGAAGTTCGATTCGTCACTTGCCAGATAGAGCGCTGCGCGGGCCACGTCTTCCGGCTCGCCGATACGTCCCTGCTGCGCGGCGATTGCTGCGTCCGAAACATCGACGCCGAGCGCCTGCAGGTCCGCCACCTCGCGCAGACCGTGCGGCGTGCGAATAAAACCGGGGCAAACGGCGTTGCAGCGAATGTTGCGATCACGGAACTCGACGGCAATGGCGCGGGCGAACATGTGCACGGCACCTTTGGTGGTGTCGTAGAGCACTTCCATCGGCGTTGCTGCTACCGCCGAAATCGACGAGGTGCAGACGATCGATCCGCCGCCGGCTGCGATCATTTTCGGCAGCACGGCCTTTGTCATCAGAAACATCGACCGGACGTTGACGGCATGCAGCCAGTCCCATTCCTGCAGCGTCGTTTCCAGAAACGGCTTGATGACGATGGTGCCGGCATGATTGAAAAGGACGCTAACCGCGCCGTAGCGCTTCTCGATCTCCGCAACGGCAGAGTTCACCGCTTCCTCCTCGGATACGTCTGCCGTCCAGCAATCGGCATCCCCGCCGGCGTCGCGGATCGACTTGACCGTCTGCGCCGCTGCTTCGCCGTTTCGGTCGACGATGGCGACCCGCGCACCTTCCGCCGCAAACAGCCTCGATGCCGCACCACCCATGCCCGTCGCGCCGCCGGAAATGATGGCGACCTTGCCCTGCAACCTGCCCGTCATCAGTAACCGTCCCCGGATGTTCGACTTATGGGATGGCGTCCGGTCTGTCCGGAGCCGGCATGCTTACGCGATGTTGAACGGCGGGGCGCTAGGCCCCGTCTAGCGGCTCCACGCCCTGTGGCTTGCCGGCGCGGTCGAGGCGGATCTTTTCGATCCGGTTTTCGGCAGCCGAAAGCAGCGTCTCGCAATGCTTCTTCAGCGCTTCGCCGCGCTCGTAGATTTCAATGGATTCGTCCAGCGCCACGTCACCGCGTTCCAGCCTTGCCACGATGCTTTCGAGCTCGGCAACCGCCTTCTCGAACGAAAGACCGGCAACCTCCGGCTTGACGCTGTCTGTCATACTCAACCCTTCATCATTCTCAGAATATGCAGGCCTGCCGACTCGGCGAGCCCCTCGAGATCATAGCCGCCTTCCAGCAGGCTGACGACCCGGTTTGCGGCACTTTTGTCGGCCACCTCGAGCAGTCGCCCGGTCGCCCAGTCGAAATCCTCGCCGACGAGGTTGATCTGCGCCAACGGATCGCGGTGGTGCGCGTCGAAGCCGGCGGAGATGATGATGAGATCAGGCCGGAAATCGAACAATGCCGGCAGGACCCGCGACTTGAACGCCTCGCGAAAATGGTCGCTTCCGACATTCGGCGAGAGCGGCGCATTGACGATCGTGCCGTGCTTGCCGCTTTCATCCTTCGCGCCGCTGCCGGGATAGAGCGGCATCTGGTGCGTCGAACAGAACAGCACTGAAGGATCGTCCCAGAAGATGTCCTGCGTGCCGTTGCCGTGGTGCACGTCCCAGTCAACAATTGCGACCCGCTCCGCGCCGTGGACCTTCTGCGCGTGGCGGGCGGCGATCGCGGCGTTGTTGAAGAAGCAGAAGCCCATCGCCTTCGACTTCTCAGCGTGGTGGCCGGGCGGGCGCGAAGCGACGAAGACATTATCCGCCTTGCCGGTGAAGACGTCGTCGACCGCCGCCATCGCCGCGCCGACGCCCGTCAGCGCCGCCTGCAGGCTCTTCGGGCTTGCATAGGTGTCGGCCTCAAGCTGGTTGATCTCGCCATCTTCCTCCGGCACCTGCTGCATAACGGAAAGCAGGTGCTCTTCCGGGTGAGCGAGCAGCACAGCATCTTCGTTGGCCTGCGGCGCCTGCTTGCGCTCGAGTTTTTCGAAATGCGGATGCTCCAGCGCGACGTTGATGGCGCGCAACCGGTCGGAGCGCTCCGGGTGGCCAGAGGGCGTTACGTGTTCGAGAAAAATCGGGTGTTCGTAAAGGCGGGTGCTCATCAGGTTACTCTATCTGTCCATCCCGGTATGATCCACAGCAGATGGGGCTTGCTGCCGCGATTTCAACAACCACGAATGGGCCGCCTGCCACTCATCCGTTTACTTCGACCGGCCCCGCGGCTAGTGTTCACGCAGGGGGAAATTGGCAGAAAGATCAATGAACGAGGTCACGCGCACCGTTGAAATGAATGTGCCGTTCCGCGATGTGGATATGAACGGCCAGGTATTCCTGGGTTCCTATATTTCCTACGCCGAATCGGTGTTGGCGACCTTCTGGTCATCGCGGCCGCAGATCGAAGACGAGCCGCTTTATATCGCTAGCAAGCTGACCTGCATCCTGCATCGGCCGTTGCATTACGACGATAGAGTCATCTTTACAGCGTCAGTCGACAAGATCGGCGTGCGTTCGGTTGGCTTCATTATCGCGGCCGACATTGGCGATGAGCGCTCTGCCGAAGTCGAAATCATCTGGCAGGCGCGCTCGCGCGAAAATCGTTCGCCGGTCCCGCTTCCCGAAGTCACGCGCGACTGGCTCTATGGTTTCGTCGATTAGCTTCTGACCGGCAGCAGCGGGTAGCCGGCCATCACCGCACGGCCGACGAGTGCTGCGACAAACGCCTTGATGACGTCGCCCGGGATAAACGCCATAGAG
This sequence comes from Rhizobium sp. Root1220, assembly GCF_001426265.1. Taxonomy (GTDB): domain Bacteria; phylum Pseudomonadota; class Alphaproteobacteria; order Rhizobiales; family Rhizobiaceae; genus Rhizobium. The sequence continues at coordinate 171,063 of NZ_LMDG01000033.1, read as the reverse complement.
CCGAGGAAGGCCTTGGAGAGGCCAAGCTGGGCAGCGACCGCGAGGTAGACAATACCGAAGGAGTAGAGAACCACGATACCGCCGATCATGGCGGCAAAGAAGAAGCCCGCCGTCTGCACCATCGCCGTCTGCCCGGATTTGACCAGCCGCTCGCTGAGGTAGCCGGTCACGAAAGCGGCAAATACCCATCCGATCAGGAAGCCGGTGGTTGGTGCCGCGAAGGCGGCAAGCCCGCCGCGGCCGCCGGAGAGCACCGGAAGACCGATGGCGACAAGCACCAGCACGATGAGAACCGCGATCGTACCGCGTCGTGCGCCGAGCACGACGCCCGCCATCATGACGCCGAGCGACTGCGCGGTAGTCGGCACCGGAATGAACCCCAGCGTAATCGGCGGCAGGATACCGAGCGCGACGATGATTGCGGCGAAGAGGGCGGACAAGACGAGGTCGCGGGTGCTCATGAAGTCTCCGTGGTGCAAGAGTTCCTAATTGACATGCCGCCGAACGCCGCGCGCGTCAATCGCCGCGGCGATGTTATCCGCATCCCTGAGCGTCAGGATGATCAGCGGCACCAGCACGGTGGTCGGCCGGACCGTCAGCCCGCGGGCGGCATGCGCCTCCCGGATGGCATGATATCGCCCGAGGATTTCAGGCACGAAGCGAATGACGAGGCCGACGGTCAGGCCGACATCGGCCGCCCGCATCAGTCCCAGCCGCTCGAGCGGCCGCGCAAGAAGGGTAATCTCGTCGATGAACTCCGCGATCGTTGTCGTTGCAGTCACGCTCGCGGCAAATAGCATCAATGCCGTCAACCGGAGCAGCGAGACGGCGGCCCCATGCCAGGGATTGAAGGCCAGGCTGAACAGCGCCACGATGACAATGGTCAGGAATATCGGCTTCAACCGCACCAGAGCCTGCCGCTTCGGCAGGCCGATGCGGAAGTAGACTGCTGCGGTCGCTGCAACAGCAAACGCCAGCAACGGAATGCTTCCGGTGGTGAAAAGGACGATGCCGAGAACGGCGAGGGCAAGCAGCTTCGCCCGTGCCGAAACGCGATGCATTGCACTGTTGCCCTCGACGAAAAGCGACTGCATCAGGCGGCAATCTCCCGGTAGTGCACGATGGCTTCATCGGCGGGAGCATCTGCGACAAGGCGCCCCTCGTGAAAGACCAGCACACGCGCGTAGCCCGCGATCAGCTCGAGATCGTGGGTGATGACGATAGCGCTCTCGGGCAGCGCATCGATCAATGCCTGCACCCGTCCGCGATTCCTGAGATCGAGCTGGTTGGTCGGCTCGTCGAGAATGAGAATGTCCGGTCCCGTCGCCAGCACCGAGCAGAGAGCGGCGAGCTGCAGCTCTCCACCGGAAAGCTCATGCGCGCGGCGATCGGCAAGATGCCCGGCGCTGAAGCGTTCCAGAACATTGTCGACCCTTGCCTCTATTTCCGCCTTGGCGTAGCCGCGGCTTTTCAGGCCGAAGGCGATGTCGTCGCGCACCACGGGCAGGATGATCTGGTTCTGGGGCGACTGGAAGATGAAGCCGACATCGGTCAGGACAGTCTTCTCGCCCGCCGTGTCGCGGCCGTTGACCATCACCCGTCCGAGGGTCGGCTTGGTCAATCCGTTGATGAGCCGCGCAAAGGTCGTCTTGCCGGAACCGTTCAGCCCGATGATGCCGACCCGGTTCCCGCCGAGTTCCAGCGTGACGGGCTCCAGCGCAACGCGCGCACCATAGCTGACCCCTGCGCCTTCGAAGCGTATGTCCACTTGAGCCCTCGTGAATTGAGAGGCCGTTCTATAAATGAATCTGGTCGATTGGAAGCTGAAAACATGGCTCGAAAACCGTATCGGCCTCTTCCAGCCGCTGAAGACGTCACATTATCGGGTGGCTAGGAACATTTTCCAGTCTATGCTGTTGCCCATGACGAATCTCATTTCGAATTCCGATGCACGACGTCTCTTTCTCGCCAAGCAGGGCCTCGGCGTGTCGCCGAACAAGGCCCTGACGAAACCCGGGCTCCTTCAGCTCATCCATGACATCGGGTTTGTCCAGGTCGACAGCATCCAGACTGTGGAGCGCGCCCATCACCTGATCCTCTTCTCGCGAAACCAGACCTACAAGCGCGAACACCTGACCGCGCTACTGGAAAAGGACGGCTCGCTGTTCGAACACTGGACGCATGACGCCTCGATCTTGCCGAGCGCCTTCTTTCGCTATTGGAAGCACAAGTTTCGTCACGAGGAGGAGGTGCTCGTCGAGCGCTGGCGCAAATGGCGTGGCGAAGGATTCGAGGACGCATTCGACGAAACCTACGAGCGGGTCGTTCGCGACGGCGCCATCATGGCGCGCGAGATCAAGGCCGACGGCCACGTCTCGGGCGGCTGGTGGAACTGGCATCCGAACAAGACGGCGCTTGAGTATTTCTGGCGCACCGGCAAGTTCGCGATTGCCGGACGATCGAACTTCCAGAAGATCTACGACCTTGTCGAGCGCGTCATTCCGGCCGAATTCCATGAGCCGGAAGTCAGCCGCGACGACTTCGTCGATTGGGCCTGCCGTAGCGCGCTGACGCGCCTCGGCTTTGCGACGCATGGAGAGATCGCTGCCTTCTGGAACCTGCTGTCGCCGGATGAGGCGAAAGCCTGGGTCGTCGCACATCGCGACGAACTGACCGAGGTGATGATCGAACCGGCCCTTGGCGGCAAGCCGCGACCGTCATGGGGTTTTTCCGATGTCCTCTCCACGCTCGGCAGTTATCCGGAAGCACCGCCGCGTATTCGCGTGCTCAGCCCATTCGATCCGATGATCCGCGACCGCAATCGCACCGAACGCCTCTTCGGTTTTTTCTATCGCATCGAGATTTTCGTGCCGGAGCCGAAGCGGGAGTATGGCTACTATGTCTTCCCGCTTCTCGAGGGCGACAGGCTGATCGGCCGCATCGATATGAAAGCGGACCGCAAGAACGGAAGCCTCGACGTCAAACGGCTTTGGCTGGAGCCGGGCGTGCGCGCCTCGGCCGGCCGCATGGACCGGCTCGAAGCCGAATTGCAACGTCTCGCCCGCTTCTCCGGCGTCGAGAAGATCGGCTATGTCGAAGGCTGGCGCCCGGCCTAGTAGATCTCGGTCTTGCTAATCTTGATGCCGAAGCCTTCAAGCCCGACGTAATGACGCTCGCGGCTGGTCAGCAGCTTGATCGACGAAACGCCAAGGTCCTTGAGGATCTGCGCTCCGAGTCCGATTTCCAGCCATTCGCTGTCGCGCACCTGTGCCTCGACATGCGCCTCGCGGCCCTGTGTCCGTGACTTGCGGCCGTTGTCATGATGGCCGACACCGACCGAGCCTTCGCGCAGGTAGACGATGATCCCGCGACCTTCCTCGGCAATCTTCTTCATGTAGTGGTCGACTGGCCGGCGCTTGCCGAAGATATCCTCGGCAACATTCTCCGGGTGCAGGCGGACTGGGATGTCGATGCCGTCGCGGATGTCGCCGAAGACGACGGCGAGATGCTGCATCGTATCCCAGGGAAGCGAGTAGGTATGGGCCTTCGCCTTGCCGAACGGCGTATCGACATCGAAGCTCTGGCCGAGTTCGATCAGCGATTCCTTGCGCTGGCGATAGGCGATGAGATCGGCGACCGATACGATTTTTAATCCGTGCTGTTCCGCAAAGTCGACGACCTGGGGGCCGCGGGTGACGGTGCCGTCGTCGTTGACCAGTTCGCAGATCACGCCAATCGGCGGCAGGCCCGCCAGCTTGCAGAGATCGACGGCGGCTTCGGTATGGCCGGAGCGCATCAGCACGCCGCCTTCGCGGGACACAAGCGGGAAGATATGGCCGGGGCGAACGAAATCCGAGGCGCCGACATTGGGGTTGGCGAGATTGCGAACGGTCAGTGTCCGGTCGTCGGCGCTGATGCCGGTTGTCGTACCGTGCTTGAAGTCCACGGAAACGGTGAATGCGGTCGTATGCGCCGAGTCGTTCTCGGCAACCATGGCGTTGAGGTTCAGGCGACGCGCCTCTTCCTTCGGCATGGGCGCGCAGACGATTCCGGACGTATGGCGCACGATGAATGCCATCTTCTCCGCGGTACAGTGCACCGCGGCCACGATGAGATCGCCTTCATTCTCGCGGTCGTTATCATCCATGACGACAACAATTTCGCCGGCTTCGAAGGCTCGGATCGCGTCGACGACGCGCTTCTGGTCGTAAGACATGAGATTTTCCTATTTCAGCCGGCCGGTCTGGCCGCGGTCACGAAGATAATGGTCTGCAATGGCGCAGGCGACCATCGCCTCGCCGATCGGCACCGCGCGGATGCCGACGCAGGGGTCGTGTCGTCCCTTGGTGCGGATATCGACATTCTTGCCATCGGCGTCGATCGACTGGCGCTCGGTCAGGATCGAGGAGGTTGGCTTGATGGCGAAACGCGCGATCACCGGCTGGCCGGTCGAGATGCCGCCGAGGATGCCGCCGGCATGGTTCGACAGAAATAGTGGCTTGCCGTCGTTGCCCATGCGCATTTCGTCGGCATTTTCCTCGCCGGTGATTTCAGCGGCTTCGAAGCCGTTGCCGATCTCCACACCCTTGACGGCATTGATCGACATCAGCAGCGAGGCGATGTCCTGGTCGAGTTTGCTGTAGATCGGTGCGCCGAGGCCTGCTGGAACTCCTTCGGCGACCACCTCGACGACAGCGCCGATCGAGGAACCCTTCTTGCGGATACCGTCCAGATAGTCCTCCCAGACCGGAACGATCTCGGGGTCGGGCGCAAAAAACGGGTTCTTATCGACCTGATCCCAATCCCAGTTCTGGCGGTTGATCTTGTGCTTGCCGATCTGCACCAGAGCGCCGCGCACGGTGACGCCGGGCACGACAAGGCGGGCAATGCCGCTTGCGGCCACGCGCGCTGCCGTCTCGCGTGCCGAGGAGCGTCCGCCCCCGCGATAGTCGCGGATGCCGTATTTGACATCGTAGGTGTAGTCCGCGTGACCGGGACGATATTGTCTCGCGATCTCGCCGTAGTCTTTCGAGCGCTGGTCGGTATTCTCGATCATCATCGAGATCGGTGTTCCGGTCGTAATCATCGTCTCGCCGTCGGCATCCAGCATCACGCCGGAAAGGACCTTGACGAGGTCGTCCTCGCGTCGCTGTGTGACGAAGCGCGACTGACCGGGCTTGCGCTTGTCAAGCCAGACCTGAAGGTCTTCAAGCTTGAACCGCAGGCCGGGAGGGCAGCCGTCGACGACGCAGCCGAGCGCCGGGCCGTGGCTTTCGCCCCAGGTGGTTACGCGGAAGAGGTGACCGAATGTATTGTGTGACATGTGTTCCGACCGGATCGCGCCAACCGGTCGCCACCGGCTGCGTCGTTCTTCAAAAAGGCGCGACACTCATAGGCCAAAAAACAGCGGGGGCAAAAGCCTTTCTTTGCGTGAAACGACCGCCTCATGGAAATGCTGTTTCCGCAAATTGTGAACGCTCTGCCTAGGAAGCGAGCCGCCAGGCTGTTCCAGTCGCCGCGGCGCTGAAATCGTCGAAGCAAAGCGGTCGTGAGAAAGCGTAGCCCTGCAGGAGATCGCAGCCCAGCTCGTTGAGCAGTGTCGCATGAGCGGCCGTCTCCACGCCCTCGGCCACCGTTTCGACGCCGAGCGAGCGCGCGATGTCGATGATGGAGCTGACAAGGGCGCGTTCCTGCGGGGAGCTCATAATTGGCTGCACCAGCTGCCGATCGATCTTCAACCGCTTCGGTTTCAGCTTCAGCAGACTGACGATCGACGTATGGCCGGTGCCGAAATCGTCGATCTCGATGTCGATGCCTAGCGCCTTGATGCGGTCGAGATTGTGGGCTGCGACGTCCTCGCTTTCATCGAGGAAGATCGACTCGACAAGTTCGAAGGAAATTTCGCCCGGGCGGATCTGCAGGCCGTGCAGCGAGCTGATCAGGTTTTCGTCGTGCAGGCGCCTTGCCGAAACATTGACGGAGACCTTGGGAATTGCAATCCCCAGCGCCGCCCAGCGCATCTTGTCCTTGAGCGCCGTCTCGAGAACGATGCGGTCGAGGGTCTGCACGACATTGATTTCGTCAGCAATCTTGAGGAATTTTTCGGGTGCCAGCAGCCCCCTTGCCGGATGTTGCCACCGGACCAGCGCCTCGACGCCGGTCAGTTCCATGGTGCGTGCGCTGAACTGCGGCTGATACCAGGCGGTGAACTCGCCGTTCTCGATGCCGGCGAGTATTTCGTCGGCCATTCGCTTGTTGTTGATGATGTCGGCCTGGAGGCTGTGGTTGAAAAACTCGTATCGGTTCCGGCCCTGGCTCTTTGCCCGATAGAGCGCGATGTCGGCATTGATCAGAACCTTGCGGGCATCGACATGGACGCCGTTGGCGAGCGCAATGCCGATCGAGACGCCGCATCTGCAGGCAAAGCCCTGGAAATCGATCGGCTGCCGCATTTCTTCGATGATGCGTCCGGCAAGCACCGACATGTCCGCATCGTTGGCATCGAGCGCAAGGATGACGAACTCGTCACCGCCGATGCGCGCGACGACGTCATCGCCCCTCAGGTTCCGCGACAGCACCTGCGACGCGTGGACCAGCATGGCATCGCCGGCGGCATGCCCGAGCGTATCGTTGATCTCCTTGAACCTGTCCAGGTCGATGTGGAGGATCGCAAACTTCTGCCGCTGGCTGCGACCATTGACCGTCAGTCTTTCGAGCGCGATGTCGAGCTTGCGACGGTTGGCGAGCGCGGTCAGCGGATCGTGCAGCGAATTGTGCTCGATGCGGTCCTTGGCCAGTTCCAGTTCGATGTTCTTGGCGACTGCCTCGTCCTTGGCGGCCTTGAGCGCCGCCGTCATCAGCGCGTCCTCGGTCACATCGAAGGCGACCCCGATGATCTTCAGTTGGCCGCTCGGGGTCTGATGCACTTTGCCGGTGGAGCGAACATAGCGGATCGCGCCGTCACCGGTGGGCACCCGACAGATCAGTGTGTGGGTATCGCCAAGCTTCTTGAAATGGCGGGCGCTCTCGAGCGCCAGTTCACGGTCCTCGGCCAGAATGCACGACAGCCAGACCGGCTCGACCATGAAACCCGCTCTTGGCTCCAGCCCATATAGCTCGTGCATCCGGTCGTCCCAGATGGACCCCTCGTCGCCGAGAGTCGCTTCCCAGATGCCGCATTGATAGCAATCGAGCGCAAGGTCGAGCTTGCCTGAAAGCTCGGCCAGCTCGGTTTCCCGGCGCGAGAGTTCGTCCAGCGCAAGTTCCAGTTCGGCGTTCTTGATATCGCTGACGTCCTTTGCCCTGCGCAACGTTTCGGCCGCTTCGGCGTCGGCCGTGACGTCCCAGACGATCCCGATCGTCTTTGCAGCGCCTGCTGCGTCGGTATAGAAAGACCCGACGGAGCGCAGATGCCGAATACGGCCGTCTTCCAAGGCGATCCGGTACTGGGCCGTGTAGGCGGACCCGGCGACATTGTAGTTGAAGAAATGGACCTCGGCGATGTGGCGATCTGCGGAAACGATGGTCGAAAGCCAGTCCTCCAGCGAGTGGCTGCCATTCTTCGCCGACTTGCCGTGAAGAGCGGCTGCACGCGCATCCCAGAAAAGCGTGTGCCCGTGGTCGTGCAATTCCCAGATGCCGATATTCGACGACTCCAGCGCCAGGTTCAGCCGCTGCGACAACTCCAGCAGGGTCGCTTCGCGCGCTTCGAGATGCGCGATGTTGCGATTGCGCTCGCCGAGTAGCAGAGTTGCGGAGAAGACCGCGACGACCACAACGCTGCCGGCGGCAAGAATGATGAGCCGAAGAGCAGCCCGGTTCTCGGGAACGGCGTTCCAGCCGATCTTGGGGACTGCCGCGATCTCCCAGCGCCCGCCGGCAAAACCGATCTTGCGCGTCATCGGCTGCTTGGCGAGCACGTCGGCCGAGCCGAAGAAGGGGACAGAGGCGCGGTCGGTCGTACCGATATCGCGAACCGCGATGGAGAGGTGGTCGAGGTGTGGGTACTTCTCCTGGTTTTCGCTGTTGCGGGCCGGCTTCAGCCCCGTATTCTCGTAGAACATGCCTTCGTCGATGGCGACCTCGACTCCGCCCCAGATCCGGCGTTGCCCGTTTTCCTTGACGAACACGGGAAAGAAGATCGCAAAAACGCCCTTGCCTTTGATGTCCCGGATCGGCCCGTAAAAGCGCGCCTGTTGAGCGCCGGTATTGCGTACCACCGACTGGCGCGTCAGCATCGCGTCGCGGACGTCTCCGCCGAGCCGACCTTTCGCCGCCTGCGGTGGATACACCGAGCCGACGGTGAAATTCGGCGCGACGGCGATGTGGATGAAATGCGGATTCTGGATGAGCAGCCAGTTTATCTGCCGTTCCATTTCCTCTGGATTGGTCCCGGAATTGATCGCCACCATGTTGGAAAGATCGCGCACGGCCGTGATATCCATGTTGATCTGCGCCGTCACCCGCGCCCGAATCAGGCTGATGTCGTTCTCCGTCCGGATGCTCAATTCGCGCAGATGAGCGGCAGTATTGGCGTGATCGAGGCTGAAGCCAACCATGACGGCTACAGCGGCAACGAGACTGGATACCAGAAACGATATACGGGTCTTCCTCAAGACGCGCCGAAATGTGTTGCTGCCTTTGAGGCGGAATAACAAAACACTGTCTCCCCTGTTCGGAGCGACTGTAGATGGGAGCGGTTAATTTACGATTTCCCGCGGATAATCTGCGTTGCCAGCGAGAAGACACTCCCGGACTGCCAATCGTTGCTGGATGATCTTGTTAAAATGCCATTCACCAATTGGGCGAGAAAGGCCATTCTTCAGGGCAAATTTCGCCATATTCAAAAGGTTATCTATGCGCAGTTGGATTGTAGAGTCGTGTTTTCGAGGAACTAATGTCATGCGCTTCGTCGTAGCTACGCTTTTGGCCACAGCGAGTTTCTTGTCGCCGATGAGCGGCTATGCCGAGAGCGCCGACGTCGAGGCGACGATCAAGAAGATCGACGTGTCCAATCTCAGCCTGACGCTTGACGACGGGAAGACCTATCAGGCACCGGAAGAGTTCAACTTCGAAGGGCTGAAAGCTGGCGTGAAGGTGATCGTGTTCTATACGGAAGTCGATGGAAAGCGTGTCATCAACGATCTCGACATCCTTCCGTAGGAATCTGATTCCGAGTCAGATCCAGCCGATCAGAGCATCTGTCGTGTCAATTTTCAGGATGCGATCCTGCGGGATTTCGCCTTCCGCGGCCTCGGCCTTCGGCCATTTGGCAATCGTCCTGAAAAGACTGCGGATAACGCCCCCATGCGTCACGCAAACCGTCGGGCGATCGACGGAATTCAGCCATGAGGCAACGCGCCAGGACATGATTTCATAGCTCTCGGCGTCATCCCCGGGCGGGATGAAATCCCATTTGTTGAGGTTGCGCTCGGCAATCCTGTCCCGCACCGTGGTCTTCAATTCCTTGATCGTGAAGCCTTCCCAGTCGCCGAAGGACACCTCGACGAGCCGTTCGTCGGTCCGGTAGTCTTTCGGCGGCAGGTCCATCGCGGCGCGCAAGATCTCCATCGTTGCGCGGGTGCGGGAGAGGGGGCTGGCGACGAAATCAAAGGGGATTGCCTCCACCTTCAGGATTTCAGCGAGGTCGATGCCGTTCTGGCGAGCCTGTTCGCGTCCGATGGTGTTTAGCGGAATGTCCTTCTGCCCCTGCAAGCGACGTTCCGCATTCCAATCGGTCTGGCCATGTCTGACGACGTAGATAAGCAAAATCGACTCCAACTGTCATGCACGGCCCCACCGCTGTCGCGTGAAGGGGCCGCCAGCACGATGCAGTAAAGGAGTGCGATCAATCCTTTATGACGGAAATATCCGGCGCGTCCACGGCTTTCATGCCGATGACGTGGTAGCCGCTGTCCGCGTGGTGCACTTCACCTGTCACGGACCGCGACAGATCGGACAGCAGATACAGGCCAACATCACCAACCTCTTCGATCGTTACCGTGCGGCGCAGCGGCGCGTTATATTCGTTCCACTTCAATATGTAGCGGAAGTCGCCGATGCCGGAGGCGGCAAGCGTCTTGATGGGACCTGCGGAAATCGCGTTGACGCGAATGTTCTTCGGCCCAAGGTCGACGGCCAGATACTTGACGCTCGCTTCGAGTGCCGCCTTTGCAACGCCCATGACGTTGTAGTTCGGCATGACCTTCTCGGCGCCGTAATAGGTAAGTGTCAGCATGGCGCCGCCGTCCGTCATCAGCCGTTCGGCCCGGCGTGCGATGGAGGTGAATGAGTAGACGGAAATCTGCATCGTCTTGGTGAAATTGTCGGGCGACGTGTCGACGTAGCGTCCTGTCAGTTCATCCTTGTCGGAAAAGCCGATTGCGTGAACGATGAAGTCGATCTTGCCCCACAGCTTTTCGACGTTGTCGAAAACCTCGTCGATGGTTGATTCGTCACTGACGTCGCAGTGGCCAATCAAGACGCCGTTTACCTCGGCAACCAGCGGCTCGACGCGCTTCTTCAGCGCCTCTCCCTGATAGGTAAAGGCAATTTCTCCACCCTGTGAATGAATAGCTTTGGCAATACCCCACGCAATCGAACGATTGTTGGCAACGCCCATGATGACGCCGCGTTTGCCTGACATGAGGCCTGATGCCTGAGCCATATTTTGCCCCCTAAGGAATTCTGATTGATCCTGCCTATGGCATAGGCTGCTAATCGGTTCAAGATTGGCAGCTATCATCAACTATTAGGCAGCGTAATAAAGGGTGCGCTTTTCACCAAAATTTCATAAAAACAAGCCGTTCTTCATGCTTCGCATCAGGTCCATGACTTTGTCGTCGGGCTTTTCCCACAACATAATACGCAGTTCGACAACGAGATCGCCCTTGCCGCCGGCACCGTTCGGCAAGCCCTGGCTCTCAATCCGGATGGTCTTGTCGGATCCTGACCAGGCCGGAACCGTGACATTGAGCGGACCAGTCGGTGCGTCGATCCGCGCCTCCGTGCCCAGTACCGCGTTCTCTATCGTCACCGGCAGGACAGTATGGAGATCGAAGCCGTCCACGGTAAAGCGCGTATCGGGCGCAATGCGTATGTTCATCACGGCGTCGCCGCGTTGCATGCCTGCCAGCTTGTAACCCTGGCCCTTCAGGCGTACCTGGCTGCCCTCGGTGGTCCCGGCAGCCAGCGAAAAACCTGCCTCGCGGCCCTCACCGAGATCGGCGGTGACCCAGCTTCCGTTGAGGAGGTCGTCGATCGTTACAGTCGCCGTCGCGAACTGGTCAGGCACTTTCTCCGGCGCGGGCGCGACGCCAGTGAAACGCCGGACGAGCGACGTCAGCAGGCTCAGTGGCTGCAGGATTGCCGAGGCGGCCGCGGCGGCTTCCTCCGCCGACTGCTCGGCATCGGACTTTCCGGAATCGGCTTGTCTTTCATTCGACGCCGTACCTGGCTCGGGTCGCTTTGCGGCGCCGGCCGCAAAGCCCTGCGCTCGTCCACCACCGCCAGCGGCACGCGATTGCGTGCCGAAAATTCGTTCGATCATCTCTTCTGCCGGCTCGGCGGCGCCGGCCTGCGGCTGCTTGGCGGCGTCGGCTGCAGCCTTCCGTGCCGCGGCGCGTGCCAGTTCTTCCATCACCCGCTCCGCATTTGCCTGCGCGGCCTTGGCGCGCACCGCGGCTTCGCGGGCGGCGTGCCGCTGCTGCATGATGGTGTTTTCGGTGGCCTTGGCTTCCGCTGCGCGGGAGGCAGTGTCGAAAAGGCTCCGTTTCTTCGGATCCTTGAGGGTCTCGTAAGCGCGGCCGATCTCGGCGAAACGCGCGCTCGCCGAAGGATCGCCCTGATTGTGATCGGGGTGGACGGCCTTGGCCATGTTGCGCCAGGCTGCCTTGATTTCGTCCTGCCCGGCGTCGCGCTTGACGCCCAATATCTTGTAAGGATCGCGCATGTTCTAAAACCGCCGGTGTTCCGATGCGGTGTGCTTGTCCAGTCCAGCACCCCGAAGCCACATACAACTCATTTGGTGCGCCGAGGTTCATTTCCAAAGAAGAAAACCGGGCGCACTTATGGGAATGATCCTCCGGGAAAGTTGCTAATCAGTCCTTATTGCGCGCGGCGGCATGCGGTGCTTTCACGCCGAATGGTTATTGTTTTGCTAAATATTGATTGGAAACCGGACCGCGCATCAAACACGGCCGATGCCGGGTCAGCTTTCCGGCTGGAAACTCAGAAGCTGCCAGTTGCCGCCGCCGACGAGGCAGGTCTTGCCGTAGAATTTCGCGATGCCGACATAGGAGTGACGCGTCGTGCGGAACTGGCGGCAAACCTGGCCGGTATCATTGTTCTCGACGATGGTGTCGATGACGCCGGCGCTGCCGGTCGAGGCGTTCGCCCAGGGAAGCGGTCGCCCCTCGAGCCTCGGGATGTCGGCGGATGTTACCGCGTTGCCGACGGTCATTTCGTCTGAAATCGAATCGCTGGTCGGAACCGGCTGCGGCACGGTGCCCGTGGCGACCGAGCGGTCGACCTTCGAACTACTGAAGAGATCCAATCCGCCTGAGATGCATCCGGAAAGCGAGAGCACCGCCATTGCGACAATGCAGAAGGCCGCGCTTTGCCGCAGCAGACCCTTTGTATGACGATCTGACTTTGCTATGACTTCCACCCTGCGTCCTGTCCAGTAGCGTAAAGCTGGGCAAATTTAGAATAAACCCGGGGCATTTGAGCTAATATGTCGACAAATGAGTTAACAAGCGGTGACTTCACCGAGCGAAACGAGCCGTTCGACCTTTTTGCCGATTGGCTGAAGGAGGCCGAGGCCTCCGAGATCAATGACCCGACTGCGGTTGCGCTTGCGACGGTCGATGAAGACGGCCTTCCCAATGTCCGCATGGTTCTCCTTAAGGGATTCGATCACGACGGATTTGTGTTCTACACGAATTTCGAGAGTCAGAAAGGCCGCGAACTCCTCGGACAGAAAAAAGCGGCCATGTGTTTCCACTGGAAAACGCTGCGACGGCAGGTGCGGCTGCGCGGGGTTGTGGAAATCGTCACCGACGAAGAAGCGGATGCCTACTTCAAGACTCGGGCTCGCGGCAGCCGCATCGGTGCCTGGGCATCGAAGCAGTCGCGGCCGCTGGAGAGCCGGTTCGCCTTGGAAAAGGCCGTTGCGGAATACACCGCCCGATACGCGATCGGTGATATTCCGCGCCCGGCCCATTGGTCCGGCTTTCGCATACGGCCGGTCTCGATCGAATTCTGGAAAGACCAGAAATTCCGCCTGCACGACCGTATAGAGTTCCGGCGAGCCTCACCCAACGATGATTGGACCACGGTGCGGATGTATCCCTAGCCCGGCCAGGGGCATGAGCTGCCCCAGCGGCACCGTCACTCGCCGCTGGCCATCAGTTTGAGCGGAATCCCGGATGCCAGGCCAGAGACGTAGCGGGCCTTTTGATAGAGACCGTTGATCGAAAGCCGGGGCAGGTAGGTCGCGTTGTCCAGAGAACGTTGCGTTACGACTCCCGGCTGTGTGGTGACCGCGATCGCGAAGCCGAAGTCACGGGCAATCATCGCCTGCCGCTGGGTTACCGCTTCACGCGTGCCATAGGGATAGGCAAAGGATTGGGGCCGATTGCCTGAAATCGCCGCTACGTAGTCGCAGGAAACCTCCATCTCGTCACGAACCTCCGCGTCGGATAGGCGCGCGACGGCACGGTGGCTGACGGAATGTGCGCCGAGGGAAGCCAGCGGGCTCGCATCAAGAAGATTGAGCTCGGGCGCGCCCATGACGAGGTCATCGACGATCTCGAAGGGATCGATTTCGTGGTCCCGGGCGAGGGTGTCCATTTCCATGACGGTCGCCGCCTCATCGTTTTGATGAAGGTAGCGAGCAAAGCGACCGAAGGCTCGCTGCTTGGCTGCCGGGGCTACGAGATCGATGATCTCGCGGCCGTCGCCGAAGTCGAAGCCGAGCCTCTTCTCCTTGCGCAGAAGGGCGGCAAGGGTTTCCCACCAGATGGTGTGGGTACGCTCGACCAGCCCCTTGGCAACGAAGATTGTAAACGGTGCGCCGTGCCGCTCGAAGATGGGCAGGGCATAGACGAGGTTGTTGCGATAGCCGTCGTCAAGCGTAAATGCGGCAAAAGGCTGCTTCGGTGCTTGCTCCGACAGTAGCGCGGGGATCTCGCCAAGCGATACGAAGCGATAGCCATCGCTCTTCAGCTGCCGTAGCACGGTATCGAGAAATTCCGGCGTGATCTCCAGATGCGCATTGGGCGCGAACTCTGTCGTGTCGCGAGGGCGCACGTGGTGGAGCGTGAAGATTGCGCCGCGACCGCGCGCGCCGCGCACTAGGCCCGTCGCGCGCAAAAGATTGGCGACTTCAAGCCCGCCCTTGATAGCGATCTGTTTTGCAAGCATCTTGGCGCTCGCCGTCATCTACGCTCCGCCCGCCGGTTCTGTTGAACGGAGAAACTAGCAAGGCCCAGGTTAAGCCTTGCTGAACACGAAAGTTTCGAGCGCGCCTTTACTGTTTCTTCACGATGAAGGATAAAAATTGTCAAAAATGGTAACAGTTGCCGCAAAGTCGCTCCACATTGTGGTCTTCTGTAGCGGAACGGGACATTCTTAAGGGCGCGGGTCGTTCGATCTTTGAGGGGAAGTGCATGAAGAAGCTATTGGCCGCGATCATAACCGCGACGCTGGTCGTTGCGGCGCCTTTGTCGGCAATGGCGGGCAGCGCCTCACTGATCCTCGACGCTAGAACCGGCAAGGTATTGGCCGCCGAGAATGGTGATGTCCTGAACCACCCAGCTTCCCTGACGAAGATGATGACGATTTATATGGCGTTCGAAGCGCTGAAGCGTGGAAAGCTCAGCTGGGACACACCGATCGTAATGTCGAAATACGCCGCCTCGCGGCCGCCGACTAAGCTCGGCGCACGCGCCGGTACCACGATCACCGTTCGCGAAGCGATCCTCGGCATGATCACCAAGTCCGCAAACGACGCCGCTGCCGCGATGGCCGAGAAGCTCGGCGGCTCGGAAAGCAATTTCGCCCGAATGATGACGCAGAGGGCCCGGCAGCTCGGCATGAGCCGCACCGTCTTCGTCAATGCTTCAGGTCTGCCGGACGGCAGGCAGATCACGACAGCCCGCGACATGTCCACGCTCGCCGTGGCGCTGATGAGGCACTATCCGCGCGAATACAGCCTGTTTTCCACGGCAAGCTTCAACTTCCGCGGCCGTACGATCCGCGGCCACAACAATCTTATGTATCGCTATCAGGGCATGGACGGTATCAAGACCGGCTACACCAACGCGTCTGGCTTTAACCTCGTCAGTGCCGTCAGGGATGGCAATCGCCGCGTCGTCGGTGTGGTGCTCGGCGGTCGCACTGCCCGCAGCCGTGATGACAAGATGGCAGGACTGCTCGACAAATACCTCGGCCGCGCGTCGTCGTCCGGCGGCGCGAAGCTGGTCGCCAGCGTCAATGCGCGTCAGCCCGTCGAGGTCGCCTCGGCGGCCGACGACGATCTTCCGGTACCGGTGACGGCGCGGCGCCCGAATGAGCTTGCACCGCAGGCGCTCGGCTACCTCAGCGATGCGACTATTCCCATGGAACGCCCGGCAGCGCTTGAAGAGATTGCCAATGCCGGCAAGCCGTCCCCGTCCAAACCGTCAGCCTCGGGCGACTGGCAGATCCAGATCTCCGCTGCTCCGAGCGATGATGCCGCACGCGCCCTGCTGGCGCTGGCGAAAGCCGAAGGCGGCGCCGCTTTGAAAGCGGCCTCGCCCTATACCGAGGCTGTCGGCACCGGTGCCAACAAGGTCTACCGCGCCCGCTTCGTCGGCTTCCAGAGCCGCGATGCCGCTACTTCGGCCTGCGACGCGCTGAAGAAACGCTCGTATGATTGCATGCTGCTCCCCGACAACGGCTGATCCAGCTGCCCATTTCGGATGAGTAAGGGTTCTCCTCCCCGAAGGAGAGAGCATCATGCTGGACGAGCTTGCCGGGAAATTCGAACGGGCATCGAGAGCCTATGCCGATGAAAACGGCATAAAGTGCGCCGACGACTGGTTTCGGCTTAAGCTCCAGAAATGAACGAACTCAACCGGGCCTGGAACCGCATCGGTGGCAGGGGCCGCCGCAAGGGTCGCTCCGACGAGGCATGGCCCGCGACCTAGCCGACGAGGCCCGACGTTCTTGGCCACATCCTGCTCTTTGCCCATAGAACGAACTGAATCTTCCCGCAGCTATCCAGCGCAGGTGGCTGTTCCGGCCGGACGGGAAAACGTCGTAATCGGCCTGGCATCGACCGCTCGACCATTAGAGGTCGAGCAATCTCTTCAATTTGCAATCAGGCCTGGGTGCCGCCGACCGTGACCTGATCCATCCTGAGATGCGGCTGGCCGACGCCGACCGGGACCCATTGGCCGGCCTTGCCGCAATTGCCGATACCAGTGTCGAGCTTCATGTCGTTGCCGACCATCGAGATGCGCTTCATCGCATCCGGCCCATTGCCGATCAGCATGGCGCCCTTGACCGGTGCGCCGATCTTGCCGTTGTCGATGAGATAGGCCTCGGTGCAGCCGAAAACGAATTTGCCCGATGTGATGTCGACCTGGCCGCCGCCGAACGAGACGGCATAGATGCCCTTTTTCACGGAGGCGATCATCTCTTCCGGCGTCTTGTCTCCGCCGAGCATGTAGGTGTTGGTCATGCGCGGCATCGGCACATGGGCATAGCCCTGGCGGCGGCCGTTGCCGGTCGCCTTCATCCCCATCAGCCGGGCATTCTGCCGATCCTGCATGTAGCCGACCAGCTTGCCGTTTTCGATCAGCACATTGTAGGCCGAAGGCGTGCCTTCGTCGTCGATGGTGATGGAGCCGCGACGATTGTCGATCGTACCATCGTCGACGACCGTGACACCGGGGGCTGCAACCATCTGGCCAAGCAAACCGGCAAAGGCCGATGTCTTCTTGCGATTGAAGTCGCCTTCCAGTCCATGGCCGACAGCTTCGTGCAACATGACGCCGGGCCAGCCGGAACCGAGAACCACATCCATCGTGCCCGCCGGCGCTTCGATCGCGTCGAGATTGACGAGTGCCTGGCGCAACGCCTCGTCGGCGCCGTACTGCCAGCTGTCCGCTGCGAGAAAATCGCCGAAGCCAACACGGCCGCCACTGCCGTAGGAGCCGGTTTCCTGACGCTCGCCTTCACCGACCATGACGGAGATGTTGATGCGCGTCATCGGGCGGATATCGCGGACGCGGTGACCGTCGGCGCGCAGGATGTCGACAACCTGCCAGCTGGCGGCGACGGATGCCGTCACCTGCCGTACCTTGTCGTCCTTGCCGCGAAGATAGGCGTCGATATCCTGAAGAACCTTGACCTTTTCCTCGAAGGTCGGCGAGCCGATCGGATTTTCGTCGCTGTATAGCCGCTTGTTCGTTCCCTGGGGCGCTGCGGCGTAGCTGCCGGAATAACCGCGCGTTACGGCACCGACTGCATCGGCGGCACGCTTCAGCGCCGAGACCGAAAGATCGCCCGCATGTGCATAGCCGACCGCTTCGCCGGCAACGGCGCGCAGGCCGAAGCCCTGCTCGGTGTTGAAGCTGCCGCCCTTGAGGCGGCCGTTGTCGAACATCAGCGATTCCGACTGCGCATGTTCGATGAAGAGTTCCCCGTCGTCCGCACCGGAAAGCGCCTCGGCAACGAGCGAACGCATTTTCGCTTCGTCGGCATCGAATAGCGTGAGGAGATCGGTGTTCATGTCTTTATGCTCCGCTGAAGCAGGAATGCTTCAAGCCGATGTAGGTCCGGTGAGCGGTTCGAGCAAGTCCCGAAATAGAGACGATCAGGGGAGGGCGTCGTAGCCTTCGGCAAAACCCTTGAGGTCTACGGGGATGCCGATGCCTTCTTCCGGCGTCTGGAAGACGATGAAAGTGGCGCTGGCTCCGCTGCGGAACGTCTTCAGCAACTCGTCCTCGAGCACGACTTCCGCATAGCAGCCATCGGCAAAGCAGCGCACGAAATAGGCGCGGCCGATATCCTTGCCATCGACATTGAGGCCGAGACCGTTCGGCAGCAACACGCCGAGCGGTGCCAGCACGCGAAGGATCTTCGACTTGCGATCAGCGGTCTTGAGAACCACGACCGACAGTCCGACTTCCGGCCGGTCTTCGGCGATGACGTTCTGCATCAGCGCGCACTGTTCCGCCGAAGCACCTGCCGGCTTGTCGCACACGACAGACCATGCGCCATGGTTCGACCTCACGGTGCCAGGCGCCTGTGGCTGTGCCTGTCCAGGCGTCGCCTGGGTCGCATTCGGTGTCGCCGGCGCGGCGGGGGCGGGGGCGGGCTGCGCTGGCGCAGGTTGCTGTTGGGCAAAAGCGGGAGCCGCAGCCGCAGCCGCGATGCACGCTGTCAGCACAAACGGCCGTGCGAGGGAACGGAAACCCATGAAAACCTCTGCAATTCGAATCAGTGCCGCTAAATTGAGGCCCGTCATGCGAAATGAAAAGCCCCACATGGTGAAAAGCCGGGGACTGCGGCGGAAATGGGACGTTTGACCAAGAATGTTCGCGGATACGGTGGCCAGCGAGGCCTTTTACCACGGCGTGGCGAAAAAGATGGAACGTTTCGCTATGCTTGGGCGGAAATTGTCTTCCAGCAAAAATGCCGCACAGACAAATGCTTTGGCCTGTTGCGACAAATGCCAAACTGTGGTTTGAAGCGCAAAGGATGGCAAGGATTCTGCGCGCATTTCTGCGCAGATCAGCGCTCGAGGGAGATAATAAGGTGATTAAGAAGGCTTATGCAGCTCTGACCGCGCTGGTCTGTCTGCTTTTTGCTTCCGGCAGTTATGCCGACCAGCCGACGCCGTGGCAGGCAACATTGCAGCCCGCAGCTACGCCGATCATGCGGGACATTCGTTGGTTCGAACAATATACCCTGTGGTTTATCGTTCCGATCACGCTGTTTGTTCTGTTCCTCATTCTCCTCGTCTGTTTCAAGTTCCGCGCCAGCGCGAACCCCGTGCCGTCGAAGACCAGCCACAACACGTTGATCGAAGTGGCTTGGACAGTGGGGCCGGTTCTAGTCCTCCTGTTCCTGGCAGTTCCGTCGTTCAACCTTCTGACCGCTCAGCTGACATTGCCGGAAAATCCGGACGTGACCATCAAGGCCACCGCAACGCAGTGGCAGTGGAACTATGAATACGAAGGCACCGGCGACAATCCGCTCTCCTTCGATTCCTTCCTACTCAAGGATCAGGATCGCGCTGCCGCCGGCAAGGAAGACAAGGCAATCTATCCACGCCTGCTGACGGTCGACAACGAGCTTGTGCTGCCGGTCAACAAGACCGTGCGCGTTCTGGTGACCGCAGCTCCGACCGACGTCATTCATGCCTTCGCGATGCCCTCCTTCGGCGTCAAGATCGATGCCGTGCCGGGCCGCCTGAACGAGACCTGGTTCACGGCCGAGCGCGAAGGCCTGTTCTACGGCCAGTGTTCCGAGCTCTGCGGCAAGGACCATGCGTTTATGCCGATTGCCATCCGCGTCGTCTCCGAGGACAAGTACAAGCAGTGGCTCGCCGCCGCCGCTTCCGATCTGCCTGGAGCGTACAAGACACTCATGGCCGCAACCGATGGTCCCGCAAAGATCGTCGACGTCGCCGAAAACGTCGCAAAGTAAGGGAAGAGGGAACGGGACATGGCTGGACCTTCCACGCACGACGATCATCATTTGCATGATCACTCTCATGGCGCGCACGCCCATGACGACCACCACGATCACTCGCACAAGCCGAGCTTCGTCAACCGTTGGCTCTTTTCGACCAACCACAAGGACATCGGTACGCTCTACCTGATCTTCGCGATCATCGCCGGCATCATCGGCGGCGCGCTCTCCGTTGCCATGCGCATGGAGCTGCAGGAGCCGGGCATCCAGATCTTCCACGGTCTGGCAGCCATGGTCTACGGCTACGAAGGCGACGCCGCCATCGACGGCGCCAAGCAGATGTTCAACATGTTCACCACCGCTCACGCGCTGATCATGATCTTCTTCATGGTCATGCCGGCAATGATCGGCGGTTTCGCCAACTGGATGGTGCCGATCATGATCGGCGCTCCGGACATGGCATTCCCGCGCCTGAATAACATCTCCTTCTGGCTGATCGTTCCGGCATTCCTGCTGCTCATCATGTCGATGTTTGTCGAAGGTCCTGCGGGTTCCTATGGTGCCGGCGGTGGCTGGACCATGTATCCGCCGCTATCGAGCTCGGGCACGCCGGGTCCGGCGGTCGACCTTGCGATCTTTGCGCTCCACATTGCCGGTGCATCTTCGATTCTCGGCGCCATCAACTTCATCACCACCATCCTGAACATGCGCGCGCCCGGCATGACGCTGCACAAGATGCCGCTGTTCGCGTGGTCCGTGCTGATCACCGCCTTCCTGTTGCTCCTGTCGCTGCCGGTTCTTGCCGGTGCGATCACCATGATGCTGACCGACCGCAATTTCGGCACGGCCTTCTTCTCGCCTGAAGGCGGCGGTGACCCGATCCTCTATCAGCACCTGTTCTGGTTCTTCGGTCACCCGGAAGTATACATCCTGATCCTGCCGGGCTTCGGCATCGTCAGCCACATCATCTCGACCTTCTCGATGAAGCCGGTGTTCGGCTATCTCGGCATGGCCTACGCCATGGTCGCGATCGGCGCCGTCGGCTTCGTCGTCTGGGCGCACCACATGTACACCGTTGGCCTGTCGCTCGACGCCCAGCGCTACTTCGTCTTCGCGACGATGGTCATCGCGGTTCCGACCGGCGTGAAGATCTTCTCCTGGATCGCGACGATGTGGGGTGGCTCGATCACCTTCCGCACGCCTATGATCTGGGCGATCGGCTTCATCTTCCTGTTCACCGTCGGTGGCGTGACGGGCGTCCAGCTGGCAAACGCCGGCCTCGACCGCTCGCTGCATGACACCTATTACGTCGTGGCTCACTTCCACTACGTTCTGTCGCTCGGCGCCGTCTTCGCTATCTTCGCCGGCTGGTACTACTGGTTCCCGAAGATGTCCGGCTACATGTACAACGAGTTCGTCGGCAAGCTGCACTTCTGGGTCATGTTCATCGGCGTCAACCTGGTGTTCTTCCCGCAGCATTTCCTCGGCCTCGCCGGCATGCCGCGCCGCTACATCGACTATCCGGATGCGTTTGCCGGCTGGAACTACGTGTCCTCCATCGGCTCCTACATCTCGGCGTTCGGCGTGCTGATTTTCCTCTACGGTGTCTTCGAAGCCTTCGCCAAGAAGCGCGTTGCCGGTGACAATCCATGGGGTCCGGGTGCAACGACGCTCGAATGGCAGCTGTCTTCACCGCCTCCATACCACCAGTGGGAACAGCTTCCGCGCATCAAGTAAGATGCGAGAAATTGCGACCGCCACGTGTTACAGTGTGGCGGTCGCCTTAAAGTTTGCAGGACGAGACAATGACAGTAATCGGCAATCGCAAAGCTCTTGCGCACGACAGCGAGTTTCGCCTGTCGGAAGCGAGTGCGCGCGATTATTTCGAGCTGCTGAAGCCACGCGTTATGTCGCTTGTGGTCTTCACGGCATTTGCGGGCCTGGTGCTGGCACCCGGTCACATCAACCCGGTCATCGGCCTGATCGCCATTCTCTGCATCGCCGTCGGCGCCGGCGCTTCGGGTGCGCTGAACATGTGGTACGACGCCGATATCGACGCAATCATGACCCGCACCGCCAAGCGCCCGATCCCCGCCGGACGCATCGCGCCAAGTGAAGCGCTGGCCTTCGGTCTGGTTCTTTCCTGTTTCTCGGTGACGATCCTCGGGCTCGCCGTCAATTGGCTCGCAGCCTCGATCCTCGCCTTCACTATCTTCTTCTACGCCGTCATCTACACAATGTGGCTGAAGCGCTCGACATCGCAGAACATCGTCATCGGCGGAGCAGCCGGTGCGTTTCCGCCGATGATCGGCTGGGCTTGCGTCACCGGCACCGTCACCATCGAGAGCGTCGCGCTTTTCATGATCATCTTCCTCTGGACGCCGGCGCATTTCTGGGCGCTTGCCCTGTTCAAGATGCGCGACTACGAGGCCGTCGGCGTGCCGATGCTGCCGAACGTGGCCGGCGAGCGGGTCACCAAGCATCAGATCGTTGCTTACGCCATTCTGACCGCACTTTGCGGTGTGGCTCCGACGATGCTCGGCTTTGCCAGCACCGCCTACGGTTTTGTCGCCGCCACGCTCGGCGCGATATTCATATACTGTTCCATCGCCGTCTGGCGCATGCCGGATGGCGACGAGAAGATGGTTCCGGCAAAGAAGCTCTTCGCATACTCCATCGTTTATCTGTTTGCCATCTTCTCGGCCCTGATGGTTGACCGGGCTGCCGCGCTGCTCGTCTGGCATGCGGGAGGCCTTTTCTGATGGATACGGTCAAGCTTACCGAAGCGCAACGCAAGTCGCGCCGCAACCGTAACGTCGCCCTTGGCCTGGTCCTGGCGGGCCTCGTGGTGCTCTTTTACGCGATCACCATCGTGAAGTTTACGTAGGGCGAATGTAACATGAGCGAAACGCAGAGCACGCCCAGGAAGCCGCGCAACAATGGCGCAGTCGTTTTCATGTGCCTTGCCTTCGTCTTCGGCATGGGCGCTGCCAGCTATGCGGCGGTGCCGCTTTACCGAATGTTCTGCCAGCTCACCGGCTACAACGGCACGACGCAGCGCGTGGAGCAGGCTTCGACCGTGGTTCTCGATCGCAAGATGCGCGTCACCTTCGACGCCAACGTCGCGCCTGGATTGGAATGGGACTTCAAGCCAGTCGAGCGTGAGGTCAATCCGAGGATCGGCGAAACCATCCAGGTCAATTTCACCGCCGTTAACAAATCGGACAAGCCCGAGCGTGGCCAGGCGGTGTTCAACGTGACGCCGGGCGAGGCGGGCGTTTATTTCAACAAGGTGCAGTGCTTCTGCTTCAACGAAACCGTCCTGAAGCCGGGCGAAAAACTTGAAATGCCAGTGGTGTTCTATATCGATCCGGATATCACGAAGGCCGTGGAATCCAAGGATATCCATACGGTTACATTGTCATATACGTTCTATCCGAAAGAGGGTCCGAAGCCGCTCGCTTCGAATGCGGGTGGACCGGAAGAGCTTGAAAAGAAACTTTGATTGAGGGTCGTTTCCGGTTAAGCCGGAACGAAGAGGAAGAGATCCGGGGATAGCATACATGGCCGATGCGCATCAGAAACATCACGACTATCACATCATCGATCCTAGCCCGTGGCCGCTGATAGCCTCGATCGGCGCCTTCGTAATGGCGTTCGGCGGCGTTGGTTTCATGCGTTACGTCAACGGCGGCTCGCTGCATATCTTCGGGATCGAATGGGCTCATCCTTGGCTCTTTTTCATCGGCCTTGCCATCGTTCTCTACGTCATGTTCGGCTGGTGGTCCGACACCATAAAGGAAGCGAATGACGGCGCGCACACGCGTGTTGTCTCGCTTCACCTGCGCTACGGCATGATCATGTTCATCGCTTCCGAAGTGATGTTCTTCGTTGCCTGGTTCTGGGCCTATTTCGATGCCAGCCTCTATCCGCATGAAGCCATCCAGGCATCGCGTCTGGCCTTCACCGGTGGCCAGTGGCCGCCAAAGGGCATCGAGGTTCTGGATCCGTGGCACCTGCCGATCTACAACACCGTCATCCTGCTTCTGTCGGGCACGACGGTGACCTGGGCGCACCACGCGCTGCTGCACAATGATCGCAAGGGTCTGATCCAGGGCCTGACGCTGACGGTTCTGCTCGGCATCCTGTTCTCCGCCGTCCAGGCCTACGAATACGCTCACGCGCCGTTTGCCTTCAAGAACTCGATCTACGGCGCGACCTTCTTCATGGCGACCGGCTTCCACGGCTTCCACGTTCTGGTCGGCACGATCTTCCTGATTGTCTGCCTTATCCGCGCGATGCGTGGAGACTTTACACCAAAGCAGCACTTCGGCTTTGAAGCCGCTGCCTGGTACTGGCACTTCGTCGACGTGGTCTGGCTCTTCCTGTTCTTCAGCATCTACGTCTGGGGCGGCTGGGGTGCGCCGCTCGCGGGCTGATCAGAGCGGAAGTGAAAATAGAAAAGGCGGGTGTCACGGCTCCCGCCTTTTTCGTTGGCCGATCAGCGCGCCTCGGCGATGCGCTCGAAAGCGGAAGGTTCCGGAATGCCGATGTCGAGCTGCTGTCGTATTGCCTCCGCGCATTCGGCGGGCGTCAGCACCGATGTATCGAGTTCGAGGTCGTAGATGCCCGGAATATGGACCTCTTCCTGCCAACGTCGCACAGGGTCAGGAACGGTGCCTGTTTCGGTTGCCGCGCTATAGAGCGACTCGCGACCGGGAACGACAAGTTCGCGCCGCTTCATGATGACCTCGATTGGACATCTGACCCCGACGAAAAGAACCGGCAATCCCTCAAGGCGGCGCGCGCAATCGGCAAGGATGCCGAGCGGCTGGGAGTAGGCGTCGTGGTGGCCGAGATCGGCGACGACATTGAGGCCTAGCCCCGCATGAATGGCGATCGACTCGTAGAGCGAAGCATAGAGGAAAGGCACCAGCTCCTCGAGATCCGGGCGCTCGCCACCAGGCCTTAGACCGATTCCTGGCAGGTACCGCTCCGGTGTCATCTCGTTGTAAGTGTCAACGCCGAAGTTCATCCACGGCCCGTCGAATTGCGACTGGACCGCCTTCACGATCGATGATTTTCCGCTTCGCGGCGCGCCGTTCAGGATTACGATCTGTCCGGCCGAGCTGTCGTTGGTCATCAGTTTTCTTCTTCTGTTTGGCGCGAATCGGTGAGGCGAAAGCGCGCAGGCATTTCCTTTCGTTCTGCGAATACATTATGGGTGACTTAAGGCAGGCGCCCCGAGAAGCACAGCCAGCTGGAAGGATAGCATGAACGAGGACAGCGCGCATTTCCCACCTGTCGATCCTGTGAAAACAGGTATCAAGGGCTGCTGCCCGCGCTGCGGCCAGGGGAAACTCTTCGACGGTTTGCTGGGGCTGAAGCCCCGTTGCGCCGCTTGTGGGTTCGGCTACGATTTCGCCGATGCCGGCGATGGCCCCGCCGTCTTCGTCATCCTGATCGTCGGTTTCATCGTCATCGGCTCGGTGCTCTGGCTGGAGGTGAACTACTCGCCGCCGATCTGGATGCACATCCTTCTCTTCGGCCCACTCACGATCGTTCTCTCCCTGATCGCCTTGCGCTGGTGCAAGGGCATCCTGATCGCCATGCAATACCGTCACAATGCCCGCGAAGGACGCCTTTCACGTGACTGACATCGAAAGCCCGGCGGCTCGCCGCCATCGGCCCGTCCTGACGGGAATTGCGGTGCTGATAGCGCTCGCCATCCTTATCACCCTCGGCACCTGGCAGGTCGAACGTCTCCACTGGAAGGAAGGCTTGCTGGCCGACATCGCCGAGCGCCGCTCCACGCCGCCGGTGCCGCTTGTCGACATCGAGGCGATGGTGGCCAAAGGTGGGGATATCGAATACCGCGAGGTCACCGCGTCCGGCGTCTATGACAACAGCCGCGAGCGGCACTTCTTTGCCACCTGGCGCGGCCAGACCGGCTACTACATCTACACTCCGCTCCAGCTTGCCGACGGCCGCTATCTTTTCGTCAATCGCGGCTTTGTTCCTTACGACAACAAGGAACCGGAAATGCGGATGCAGGGCCAGTTGACAGACGAGCAGACGGTAACCGGCCTTGCGCGCGCCAAGCTGCCCGGCAAGCCCTCGTGGGTGGTTCCCGACAACGATATCGCCAAGAACATCTTTTACTGGAAGGATCTCGACGTGATGGCGTCGAGCGTCGGGCTCGACAAGGCAAGCGTCTTGCCCTTCTTCGTCGATGCCGACGATACGCCCAATCCCAAGGGCCTGCCGATCGGTGGCGTCACCGAGGTCGCTCTGCCCAACAACCATCTGCAATACGCCTTCACCTGGTACGGACTGGCCGCGACGCTGGTGGTGATCGTCGCAATCGCCCGGTTCCGCAAGCGCGGCAACCCACCCACGCAA
The DNA here is from genome assembly GCF_001426265.1 of Rhizobium sp. Root1220. GTDB lineage: Bacteria > Pseudomonadota > Alphaproteobacteria > Rhizobiales > Rhizobiaceae > Rhizobium. The sequence goes on along the minus strand of NZ_LMDG01000033.1, from coordinate 144,975 downwards.
TAGTATCGCTTCAATTCTCACCTATATTGGGCTAGAGAGCCCTATCCCTACAAACCGGAACAGACATGAATATTGCGGCGAAACCTCCCTTGATGATCAGGCTCTGCGGACCGCGCGGCTTCTGCGCCGGTGTCGACCGCGCCATCCAGATCGTCGTGCTGGCGTTGAAATCCTATGGCGCACCGGTTTATGTCCGCCACGAGATCGTCCACAATCGCTATGTTGTGGAGGGCTTGGAAGCCAAGGGCGCTGTCTTCGTCGAGGAGTTGAACGAAATTCCGGAAGAGCATCGCGCCCAGCCGGTCGTCTTCTCCGCCCATGGTGTTCCCAAGTCGGTTCCGGAGGATGCGACAAGCCGCAATCTCTTCTACCTGGACGCCACGTGTCCGCTGGTTTCCAAGGTCCACAAGCAGGCGATGCGCCACAACAAGCTCGGCCGCCATGTGATCCTCATCGGACATGCCGGGCACCCGGAAGTGATCGGCACCATGGGGCAGCTGCCGGAGGGTTCGGTGTCGCTGATCGAGACCATCGAGGATGCCGATGCCTATGTGCCCGTCGATCCCGACAACATGGGCTACGTGACGCAGACGACGCTTTCGGTAGACGATACGGCCGGTGTCATCGCACGCCTGCAGGAGCGCTTTCCGAACCTGACGGCACCAGCCGCCGATTCCATCTGCTACGCGACCACGAACCGTCAGGAAGTCGTCAAGCAGGCAGCCCCCGGCTGCGATCTGTTCATCATCGTCGGCGCGCCGAACTCATCCAATTCCAAGCGTCTCGTTGAAGTGGCGTTGAGGGCAGGGGCGAAGAAGTCGATCCTCGTGCAGCGCGCCTCGGAGCTGGACTGGGATGACATCGGAGCGATCGGAACGCTAGGCCTTTCGGCCGGTGCTTCCGCACCCGAGGTGATCGTCAATGAGATCATCGAGGCCTTCCGCGCGCGTTTCGACGCCAGCGTCGAGCTTGCTGAAACGGTCCAGGAAAACGAACATTTCCTCGTCAATCGCGAGCTGCGCAATATCGAGCTGACATCGGCCGACATGGCGTTTGTGAATGGGTGAGGTACTCCTCAACCTTTTAGTAGACGTGTTATCGACGCAACATTTTCGCGGGACATAAATTGGCAGTCTATACCGATATTTCCGAAGACGATTTGAAGTGGTTTCTGACGGAGTACGACACCGGCACGCTGCTGTCCTACAAGGGCATCGCGGAGGGCGTCGAAAACTCGAACTTCCTTCTGCACACCTCGAGGGATCCGCTGATCCTGACGCTTTATGAAAAGCGCGTCGAGAAGAACGACCTGCCCTTCTTCCTCGGTCTCATGCAGCACCTCGCCGCCCGCGGCCTGTCGTGCCCGCTACCGCTGCCGCGCAAGGATGGCGCGTTGCTCGGCACACTGTCCGGCCGGCCGGCAGCACTCATCTCCTTTCTGGAAGGCATGTGGTTGCGCAAGCCCGAAGCCCGGCATTGCCGCGAGGTCGGCAAGGCGCTGGCGCAGATGCATGTCGCCGGCGACGGCTTTGAACTGAAGCGGCCCAATGCGCTCTCCGTCGATGGCTGGCAGGTGCTCTGGGACAAGTCCGAAGCTCGCGCGGACGAAGTCGAAAAGGGCCTGCAGAACGAGATCCGCAGCGAGCTCGCTTTTCTCTCGGCCCACTGGCCGAAGGAGCTGCCGTCGGGCGTCATCCACGCCGATCTCTTCCCCGACAACGTCTTCTTCCTGGGCGACGACCTGTCGGGCCTGATCGACTTCTACTTCGCATGCAACGACCTGCTCGCCTATGACGTCTCGATCATCCTCAACGCCTGGTGTTTCGAAAAGGATGGCGCCTACAACATCACCAAGGGCATGGCGCTGCTCGAGGGTTACCAGAGCGTCCGACCGCTCGCCGAAGCCGAATTTGCGGCACTGCCGATACTGGCACGCGGCTCGGCGCTGCGCTTCTTCCTGACACGGCTCTACGACTGGCTGACGACGCCGGAAGGCGCGCTGGTCACCAAGAAGGATCCGCTTGAATATCTGCGCAAGCTGCGCTTTCACCGGCAGATTTCATCCGCTGTAGAGTACGGAATTTCGGCATGAAGCACGTCGACATCTACACGGACGGCGCCTGCTCCGGAAATCCCGGCCCAGGCGGCTGGGGGGCGGTGCTGCGCTACGGCGACGTGGAAAAAGAACTCTGCGGCGGCGAGGCCGACACTACCAACAATCGCATGGAATTGCTGGCCGCCATCTCCGCGCTGACGGCACTGAAAAGCCCCTGCGAGGTCGATCTCCACACCGATTCCAAATACGTCATGGATGGCATATCCAAGTGGATATTCGGCTGGAAGAAGAACGGCTGGAAGACCGCCGACAAGAAGCCGGTCAAGAACGGAGAGCTATGGCAGGCGCTCGACGCGGCCAACCAGAGCCACAAGGTCAAGTGGCACTGGGTCAAGGGCCACGCCGGCCACCCCGAAAACGAACGTGCTGACGAACTGGCCCGCAAGGGAATGGAGCCCTTCAAGAAGCGCTAGAGCTTGTCGACAAGAACTGCGCGAAAACAGAGACATAGAGCGTTTGATTGAATCAGATCGGGAAAGCGCCAGGATATCGATTGGGAGGGTGCGGTGCGCGTGATCTCGCTGAACGCCTGGGGTGGCAAGCTGCATGCACCACTGATGCACTATCTGGCTGCCGCCGATCCGGATGTCCTCTGCCTGCAGGAAGTCACGCGTTCGGTCACGGTCTCTTCGGATTGGCTGGAATATCGCGATGGCATCCACATTCTCCCGCAACGCGCCAATCTCTTCGATGAGATCAAGGCCATTCTCCCGACCCATGACGCCTTCTTCGCGCCGATGGCGAGGGGCAAGCTGTTCGATGGCGATGCGGAGGTCTGGTCTGAATTCGGCCTCGCGACTTTTGTGCGTGGAACGTATCCGATCATCGGCCATGCGATGGATTTCGTGCACGGAAGCTTCTCCGGCGACAGCTACGGACCGCATCCTCGCGCACGAAACGCGCACTGCGTCCGGCTTTTCGATTATGCGGCCGATCGCCCCGTAGCCATTGCTCAGCTTCACGGTCTACGCGACCTGGCAGGCAAGGGCGATACACCGGCGCGCCACGCCCAGGCCGATGCTCTGGTCGGGCTGATCGAGCGCCTCTGGCGTCAGGGTGAGGCGCTGGTCGTTTGCGGCGACTTCAATGTCCTGCCGGGCAGCGTCATGTTCGAGGCGCTTGCGGGTCTGGGACTGAAGGATCTGGTGACAACGCGTGGCTACACGGATACGCGAACCTCGCACTACACCAGGGAAGGCCGCTTTGCTGACTACCTGCTGGTAACTCCCGACGTGGGCATTCGGACATTCCAAGTTGTTGAACAGCCGGAGGTCTCGGACCATCGCCCTCTGCTGCTTGATTTCGAATAGGCGATCATCGCCCAAAACGGTCGACGAGGCGATACGACACAGCGGGCGCAATGGGCGCCCGCTGCATCTGTCTTGGGAGACGTGGTTTTCAGGCAGCCTTCGCTACATCTCCGTGAGGGTCGAGGACGAATTTCGTGGCGGCACCCTGGTCGAAGCTCTCGTAGCCCTGAACCGCCTCTTCGAGCGGAATGACCTTCGCATTGACGATATCGGCAATCGGCAGACGGTCATGCAGGATTGCCTGCATCAGCTGCCGATTGTACTTCAGCACCGGCGTCTGGCCGGTGTGGAACGACTGGGCCTTTGCCCAGCCGAGACCGAAGCGTAGCGACAGGTTGCCGCTCTTGGCTGCGCTGTCCGTTGCGCCCGGATCTTCGGTGACGTAAAGCCCGGGAATGCCAATTGAACCGGCCGCACGGGTGATATCCATCATCTGGTTGAGAACGATCGCCGGCTGCTCGCCGCCGCTATGGCCCCGCGCCTCGAAGCCGACGGCGTCTATGGCGCTGTCCACCTCGTTGCTGCCGGTCACCTGGGCAATCATGTCGCCGAGGCGATCGCTCTGCGAAAGATCGATCGGTTCGAAACCGACACGGGCCGCATGGGCAAGGCGATCCTTGTTGAAGTCGCCGATCATCACCACGGCAGCACCGAGAATGCGGGCGGAGGCCGCCGCCGCTAGCCCGACCGGACCGGCACCTGCAACATAAACCGTGGAGCCGACCCCCACGCCCGCCCGCACAGCGCCGTGGAAGCCGGTCGGAAGGATGTCGGAAAGCATGGTGAGGTCGCGGATCTTCTCCATCGCCCGGTCGCGGTCGGGGAATTTCAGCAGGTTGAAGTCGGCGTAGGGAATGGTGACATAGCGAGCCTGTCCGCCGATCCAGCCGCCCATGTCGACATAGCCATAAGCGCCGCCAGCGCGCGACGGATTGACCGTCAGGCAGACGCCGGTGTCCTGCGACTTGCAGCAGCGGCAACGCCCGCAGGCGACATTGAAGGGCACGGAAACGATGTCGCCGACGTTGAGCATTTCGACGTCGATGCCCTTCTCGATGATTTCGCCGGTGATTTCGTGGCCGAGCACGAGGCCGGGCATCGCCGTGGTGCGGCCGCGCACCATGTGCTGGTCCGATCCGCAGATGTTGGTGGAGATCACCTTCAGGATCACGCCGTGCTCGATCCGGCGACCGTCTGGCGCCTCGAGCTTCGGATCGTCGATGTCGTGGATCTCGACCTTGCCGGGCCGCATGTAGACGACGCCTCGGTTCTTGCTCATCTTCATCTCCTCCGTTGAAAATGTTGCAGCCTGCGCCTGGCTCCTCTTCCCTGCGCAGTCTCCTGATGCAGCTTAGTGCAGAATGGGTGGAGTGTCGTTCCGTTTACGACGGTTTTCGGGCCGAAATGGCCGTTGCCACGCACCCGCTGGGCGCGGCGGAAGCCACGCCAAGGGCACGCGCTTTGTGGCTTGCCCTTGGAGGGTTTCCCTCTATTGTGCCGACATTGTCATTCGGGAGGCCACCACATGATCCTGCACTGCGTGCTGATGCGGCTGAAAGCCGCGATGTCGGCCGATGATAAGCAGTCATTGTTCGAATCAATCGTCGCGCTGAAGCAAAGGATTCCGGGCATTCTCGACATCAAGCACGGCCCCAACGTCTCGCCGGAAGGCTTGCACGCCGGGTTTGTCGATGGTTTTGCGGTAACGTTCGAAAGCCCGGAAGCCCGCGACATCTATCTCGTTCATCCCGACCATGTCGCCGTCGGCGAGCGCATTATCTCGTCGACGGACGGTGGGCTTGGCGGTCTTATCGTTTTCGACCTCCAGGTCTGAACCTTCAGGGCAATCGGCTCTTACCGAGCCGTCAGCTGGTCTTCGCCATGGCGGCGGCGATCTGGTTGACGTTGTAACGGAACATTTTCTCGTAGGTCGAGGCTGGTCCCTTCGCGTCGGAGAGCGACTCGACGTAGAGCTCCCCGCCCGGTTGCGCGCCCGTCGCCTTTGCGATTTGCCGTACGAGGCGTGGATCGTTCGAATTTTCGAAGAAATAGGTCTTCACATGTTCGGCCTTGATCTGGTCGATCAGCTTGGCGACGTCGGCGGCGGAGGCTTCGCTTTCAGTCGAGACGCCGAGCGGCGACAGAAAGCTGACATTGTATTCGCGGCCGAAATAACCGAAGGCGTCGTGGCTGGTCAGCACCTTGCGCCGGTCGTCCGGTATTTTCTCGAATTTCGAGTGGGCATAGGCATCCAGTTCGTCGAGCTTCTTGAGATAGGCTTCGGCGTTCGCCTTGAATGCACCGGCATCTGCAGGGTCGGCTGCCGACAGCGCCTTCTCGATATTGGCGACCCAGACCTGCACGTTGACCGGGCTGTTCCAGACGTGCGGATCGGTGACGGTCTTGCCGTCTTCTTCCATGGTACGGGTATTGATGCCCTCTGACACGGTGATCGGCTGTCCCTTGTAGCCGGAAGCGCTGATCAACCTGTCCATCCAGCCCTCAAGGCCCTCGCCGCTGACGAAAGTGACCTTTGCGGCATTGAGGTTCTTCGCATCGGCGGGCGAGGGTTCGAATTCGTGGGGGTCGCCATTCGGTCCGACAAGGCTTGTGACCTTCACATGGTCGCCGCCAACCTGTTTGACGACATCGGCCAGTACGGTGAAGGACGCGACGACCTTCAGAGTTTCGGCCGAAGCCGGCATGGCCGAAAAGGCCATCAGGGCCGCGAACGCCACCGAATGAAGCAATCTGCGAGAAGTCATGGGAGTCTCTCCTTGGTGTCAGCCCTTCAAATGCGGGCGCGGGAAGTAGCGCCGGACAACGCCCGACGGTGCTAGGAAAATCGAAAGGCCATAAAACAGCGCGCCTGTGGCGATGATGGTTGGCCCCGAGGCGAGCTCGAGGTGATAGGAGGCGATCAGCCCGAAATAACCCGAGGCCGAAGCGCTGAGAGCTGCTACGGCTATCATCGAAGGAAGGCTCCGCGACCAGAGTTGGGCAATCGCCGCCGGCAGCATCATCAGGCCGACCGCCATCAGCGTTCCAAGCGCCTGGAAGCTGGCTACGAGATTGAGCACCACAAGCACCAGGAAGATGAAATGGTAGACCGGGCCGCGCCCGCCAACCGCGCGCAGAAAGCCGGGGTCGAAGCATTCGACCACCAGAGGCCGGTAGATGAACGCCAGCGTCGCCAGCGTCACTGTTGTTATCACGCCGATCTGGTGGAGCGCGGCGGCGTCGATCGCCAGGATGGTGCCGAAGAGGACATGGAGCAGGTCGATGTTGGAACCGCGCAGCGACACGATCAGGACGCCGAGCGCCAGAGACGCCAGATAGAAGCTGGCAAAGCTCGCATCCTCCTGCAGCGCGGTGGTGCGGCTCACGATACCGGACAGCAGTGCAACGGCAAGTCCGGCCACGAGCCCACCGATTCCCATTGCCGTCAGCGACAGCGATCCGGCGATCAGATAGCCAATCGCGGCGCCCGGCAGGATCGCATGGCTCATCGCATCACCGACAAGGCTCATGCGCCGGAGCATGAGAAAGACACCGATCGGCCCGGAGCCGAGCCCCAGGCAGAAGCAGGCGATCAGCGCGCGGCGCATGAAGCCGTAGTCGGCAAACGGCGCGAGGAAGATGTCGTATGCAGTCATGCTGCCGGCTCGCAGACGCCGGCGTCATTGTCCCAGCGCTCCGCCATCGCCCGCGCCTTGAGTAGGTTGCGCGCCGACATGACGGCCGCGGTAGCGCCCCAATCGATCGCTTCTCGCGCCAGCAGCAGGGTTTCGGGAAAATGGGCGCGGACCTGCTCGAAATCATGGAGGACGGCGACGACGGTTCGCCCTTCGCCATGCCAGCGATTCACTATATCCAGCAAGTCCCGGGTGGTCCGGGCATCGATTGCTGTGAAGGGTTCGTCGAGAAGAATGAGCTTGGCGTCCTGAACCAGCAGCCGAGCGAACAGGACACGCTGAAACTGGCCCGCCGAAAGTGTCCCGATGTGCCGTTCGTCGAAGCCTTCGAGGCCGACGGTCGAGAGAGCGCGATTAGCGCTCTCTTTTTCGCTTCGTGCGATGCGTCCGAAAGCACCGGCCTGCCGCCAAGAGCCCAGCAGGACAGTATCGAGAACCGAAATCGGGAAGCTCCGGTTGATATCGGCGGCTTGCGGCAGGTAGCCAAGATCCGTCCGCCTGAGTTGGTGAGTGACACTGCCTTCGGACGGTCGGATTTGTCCCATGATCGCCTTCAAGAGGGTCGACTTTCCGGCGCCATTTGGTCCGGCAATAGCGGTCAGGCTGCCGGACGCGATCGTGCCGGATACATGATGGATGGCGGGATGCCGCTCATAGGAGACGGTCAGATTGGAAAGACGAACGAGCGTATCGTTCATGGCAGCAGCGTTGCCCAGTGGATTGCCGCCCAGAGCAGGCAACTCAGCAACACCGCATAGAGCACGCGACCCGCAGCGGAAAGTTCGATCAATCGGTTGCTCATCTTCGCGTGGCGGAACATAGATCACCTAGATATGTAATAACATTACGTTTATGCTATAACAAACATGGCGAGAAAGTGGCGGCGAGATGCTTTGCCGGAAATAAAAAAAGCGGCCGACGAAGGGCCGCTTTTATGATCGGGGGAGAGGGGCGTCTAAAGTTGTTCGAGCATCGTCGCCGCGCCGGAAACCGTCGCCTGGCCGGGGCTCTCTTCGATGTTCAGGGTCTTGACGACGCCATCCTCGACCAGCATCGAGTAGCGCTTCGACCGGACGCCGAGACCTCCAGCGGAAAGATCGGCTTCAAGGCCAAGTGCCTTGGTAAATCCGGCATCCCAGTCGGCGAGAAAGTGGATCTTGCCCAGCCCACCGGAGGATTGCGCCCAGGCTCCCATAACGTGCCAGTCGTTGACGGCGAGAACGGCGATATCGTCGACACCCTTGCCGAGGATGGAATCGCGGTTCTCCAGATAGCCCGGCAGATGGTTCAGCGAACAGGTCGGGGTAAAGGCGCCCGGTACGGCAAACAGCACGACGCGCTTGCCCTTGAACAGTTCATCGGTGGTGATCTCAACCGGCCCGTCGGACGTCTTCTCCTTGAAGGTGGCGGCAGGAAGCTTGTCGCCGATCGCGATGGTCATGGATATCTCCTTGGTTGCTTGGCAGGGCGGCTCGAGCGCCGCAAAGGGGTGGGTGGGTTGACTATAAAACGCCATCACTCAAAGGCAAGCGGTGCCTCGATGGCTCGCGCGCCGTCGATGACGAGCGCGCTCCAGGTCTTGCCGCGGACGTCGTAGTTCTTGGGAAGCTTGCCGATCGAAATGGTGGCGGCAAAGCTCGTTCCATCGCGCATGCTGGTCAGCTGCCTGGTAAAGACATAGCCGTTCGGTCCTGTCACGATGACCTGCGGGGCGGTTTCGCCGGCGTCCGGCAAGGTGATTTGAAGCGACAGTTCCCTGAGGTCGACAGATAGTTCGTGCCCGGTGACGCTGAAATCCGAAGAGGGGCTCTCGGGCAGAGCAGCCTCGGCAGCATCCAGAATCGCCGTCTCCTCCGGATTTGTTTGCGCGTCCATCGTCAGCGAGAATTCAGCTTGAAACGGGATGCAGATGTCTTTGCAGATGCCGATGAAGGCGCTGGCATCCAGGTTACCGACAGCGATATCTTTCGCCGTCAGCTGTATTGGTAGGGTGACCGGCGCGTCATAGGCCACCTCGTTGACCTTCTCGGTCACGATGTGTTTGGGAATTGGATAGCTTACGTGGTCGAGAGAGACGTTCGCCGACGACACCGTGATCTGAGGTGGAATACCGCTGTTTCCCGGTTCGCGCCAATAGGTGATCCAGCCGGGTTTCGGCTCGATTTGTAGGCCCGCGCGCATCTTCCCATCCACGTCGGGCGGCAGCGCGATCAGTCGCATCCGTCCGCCTTCATTGTCGGCCCAAGCACTCGTTGCCGCGTGTGCCGGCTGAAGGAACGGCAGCGTTCCGACGATCGACACCGCGGCGACAAGGATTTGGCAGGCGGCAAATGAAATAGTCTGCATGGATCAAAGGTTTATTGAAAATCCCTATGCCCGGCTAGAAGTACCGGGCATTTAAGTTCTCATTTTCAGTTGATTGATACGTGACATTGGCCCATGCTTCGATTGTTGTGGCCTGATGCGGTCTGCTGCGGGAGTGATGATGTCCTTAGCAACCCTGAAAAACAAACGTGAACGCGGCTTCTTCGATGGCCAGTTCCTCATTGCCATGCCGGGCATGGAGGATCGGAACTTCGCCCGCACGGTTATCTACATCTGCGCTCATTCCGATCAGGGCGCCATGGGATTTGTCATCAATCGCCCACAGAACCTCACCTTTACTGATGTGTTGCTGCACCTGGACATGATCAAGGATGAGGAAGCGATCGTGCTGCCGCCGCATGCGCGCGACTGCCCTATCCAGACCGGCGGCCCGGTCGAGAGCGGCCGAGGCTTCGTGCTTCATTCCGACGACTATCTCTCCGACTCCAGCATTCCGGTCAGCGACGATATCTGCATGACGGCGACGCTGGACATCATCCGCGCCATTTCGAAAGGCGACGGTCCGAAACGCGCTACCATGCTTCTCGGCTATGCCGGCTGGGGTGCGGGTCAGCTCGAGGCGGAAGTCGGCAACAATGGGTGGCTCAGCTGTGCGGCGAACGAGGAATTGATCTTCGACCGCAGCCTAGACGACAAGTATGACCGTGCCCTTGCAACGATGGGCATCAATGCGGCCATGCTCTCGGTGGAGGCAGGCCACGCATAATGCGTGGAACGATCTGCGAAAGTTCGCGTTTCTTTTTGGCATCTGGACATACAGTCCGGGTCCAAGAGGAGATATTCTATGGGTAGCACCACCGACAAGATTACTGGCAAGGCAAATGAGATTGCCGGCAAGGGCAAACAGGCCGTCGGCAAGGCCACGGACAACAAGTCGCTGCGCGGCGAGGGCGCAGCCCAGGAAGCCAAGGGCAAGGCCCAGGTTGCAACGGGCAAGGTCAAGGACAAGCTCAAGGGCGCTGTTGATCGGCTGTAACGCCGATGGTCGAGAAACCGTATGCCTGCCGCATCAGATGCGGCAGGCGTTTTTAATTTGAGGTTCTGAAGACGAGGCCGTGATGCGACTGTTTGCCTGCGACAACTGCGATCAGGTTGTCCATTTTGACAATAGGCATTGCGTTCGCTGCAATTGCCGGCTTGGCTTTTTGCCAGACGATCTTTCCATGCACGCCTTGGAACCGAGTAGCGACGATGTGTGGCATCTGGTCGCCCGGTCCGATCGTCAGGTGCGATTCTGCGCCAATGCCGGGCTCGACATCTGCAACTGGCTGATCGACGACGACGAGGCCGGCGGCTTTTGTATTGCCTGCCGGCACAATCGGCTGGTGCCAAACACCGGTTCGGTGGACGGGGTCGCGCGATGGCGGCGCATAAGTCAGGCACAGAGGCATCTGTTCTACTCGTTCCTGCGGTGGCATCTCCCGCATCCGGACCGCCAGCAGGATCCGACGGGCGGGCTCGTATTCGATTTCCTTGAAGACACCGTGCAATCCGACGGTATTGTCGTTCCTGCAATGACCGGACATGAGGAAGGCCTGATTGCGATCCGTGCTGCCGAGGCTGACGATCTGACACGCGAGCAGGCCCGGGCATCGATGAACGAGCCCTACCGCACGCTGCTTGGCCACTTCCGTCACGAGGCGGGTCATTTCGTCTGGAACAAGCTCGTCCGCGATCGCAACGGCTTCGAAGGCTTCCGTGCGGTATTCGGCGACGACCGTCAGGACTACAGCGCGGCGCTGCAGACCCACTATTCAAACGGCGCGCCGCTCGGGTGGCAGGAGAGCTTTATCAGCGCCTATGCCGCTTCCCATCCCTGGGAGGATTTCGCCGAATGCTTTGCCCATTGCCTCCATATCGTCGATACGCTGGAAACGGCGCGTGCCTTCGGCATCGCGACCGATCCACGGGGGCACCACGAGATGGCCACCGAGGTCGATTTCAATCCCTACAAGGCAGGCAGCGCCAAGCAGCTTGTTGATGCCTGGGTCCCGCTGAGCGTGGCGATCAACGCCATCCAGCGCAGCATGGGGCAACCGGATTCCTATCCGTTCATTCTATCGCTGCCAGTTGTTGCGAAGCTTGAATATATGCTTCAACTGATCCAGGCGGCAGGCGTGGAACCGAGCCAGGCGGCCGCCTGAACTTGCCCCTTTACGCCCGCTTGGTCAGCGGGAAACGCTCCTTCAACAGGCGCAACACGGATTCCGATGCCATCGGCGGACCGAACAGGTAGCTTTGACCGTAGGTGCAGCCCATCTTGGCGAGTTCGATAGCATCCTCGTTGGATTCGATCCCCTCGGCGACAATCTTCATATCCAGCTCGCGCGCCATGGTGATAACGGAGCGAAGCACGGTCGCCTTCTTGTCGCTGTCGTCTCGCACCAGCGCCTTGTCGAGCTTGATCGTGTCGAACGGGAAGCGGGTCAGATAGGCAAGCGAGGAATAGCCCGTTCCGAAGTCGTCGAGCGCCAGGCCAAGCCCGATGCCGCGGAGTTTCTCCAGCACGAGCCGTGCCTGCTCCGGATTCTCCATGACCATGGATTCCGTCAGCTCGAGCTTCAGCCGCGATGGATCGCAGTGTGTCTTTGCCAGCACCGAGCGCACGTCGTCGTAGAGTTCGTTGTTCAACAGCTGGGCGCTTGACAGATTGATCGAGACGAAAATCGGCAGTTCGCCGGTCTGGTTCTCCCAGCCCATCAGATCGTTCGTCGCCTGCTCCAGGGCGAAAATGCCGAGCATGTTGATGATGTCGGACGTCTCTGCGATCGGAATGAATTCCGACGGAGGAATGTTGCCGCGTTTAGGATGTTCCCAGCGCATCAGGGCCTCGAAGCCGGCGATTTCGACGTCTTCCAGCCCGGCAATCGGCTGATAGACCATCGAAAGCTCCTTGCGTTCTATGGCGCGGCGGAGGTCGGATTCGAGCTGCAGCCGGTCGGCGCCGAAATCGCGGAACGCCGGCTGGAACGGTTCCACCCGATTGCCGCCGGCGCGCTTGGCGCGGTACATCGCCAGCTCCGAGTCGCTGAGCATCCCGGCCGCACTTTCCTGGCGGTCGACGAAGGACGCTAGCCCGATCGAGGCGGTCAAAATGATCTCGCGATTGGCGAAGTTGATCGGCACCATGATCGCCTTGCTGATCGCATCGGCGAAATCGGCGATCTTTGCCGGGTCGCGCTCCGAAATAAGGATCAGACCAAACTGATCGCCGGAAAGACGCGCCAGCGTATCCTGCGGCTTCAGCAGCCGGCGCAGGCGGCGCGTCAACGCGATCAGAATGTTGTCGCCGGCTGCAATGCCGAGCGTGTCGTTCACGAGCTTGTAGCGATCGATGTCGATGACCATCACGGTCGGGCGAAGCATGTCTCCGCCGGGGGCCAGCGCAAGAACGGCCTGCAGTCGATCAAGGAACAGCTGGCGGTTCGGCAGGCCTGTGAGATTGTCGTGCAACGCGTCATGCAGCAGGCGTTCGATGGAGTTCTTCTGTTCGGTGACATCGACGATCGTGCCGACGCAGCGGATGATTTCACCGTTCGAACCAAGTACCGGACGGGCGCGAATGAGCAGCCAGTGGAAATGACCGTCTTCCGCGCGGATGCGGAACTCATGGTTCAGCCGTCCGCGGCGGTGCTCCAGCAGCACATCGAGCGTTGCCCGAAAGCGGTCGCGGTCATCGGGATGTAGTCGCGGTAGCCAGTTGCGGGCTGCCCCATGCATCGCGCCTGCCGCGAGCCCGAGCTTCACGGAGACGTCGGGAATGGTGACGACCCGGTCGCGCGCCACGTCCCAGTCCCAGACCATGTCGCCGGACCCGGTCAGTGCCAGTGATTGCCGCTCCAGGTCGGAGAACAGGCCTTGCTGGAACGCGCCGCCGGCAAAGGCATGCTGCATCACCGTGAAGCCGATCAGCAGCACGATCAGGACGAGACCGCCGCCCAGCGCCGGCTGGATGATGTCATTGTCGAGCCGCCCGGTGATCGTCAGCCACGCCCCGAAGATCCAGACGAGGATCAGCGCCCACGCCGGAACCAGGAGAATGGCGCGGTCGTAGCGGTTGAGGCCGAGATAGACGATCAGCAGCAGGCCCATCGTTGCCGTCAGCGCAAAGGATAGTCGCGCGACGCCGGCGGCAATCGACGGGTCGTAGATCGCCACGCCGAAAAGCAACGCAAGTCCAAGCACCCATGCAAATGTCAGATAGCCGAGATGCGTGTGCCAGCGATTGAGATTGAGATAGGTGAACAGGAAGATGACGAAACTCGATGCGAGCGCCACTTCCGCACACGCACGCCATATTCGCTGGTCGGCCGAAGCGATGCTGATCAGTTTGCCGAGGAACCCGAAGTCGACGCAGATATAGCCGAGCACGGCCCAGGCCAATGCCGCCGTCGCGGGCAACATCGAAGTGCCTTTGACGACGAACAGGATCGTAAGGAACACGGCAAGCAGTCCCGCGATGCCGAGCACGATGCCACGGTAGAGCGTAAAGGCGTTGATCGTGTCCTTGTAGGCGTCCGGCTCCCAGAGGTAGATCTGCGGCAGTTCGGGAGTCGAGAGCTCCGCGACGAAGGTGATGACCGCGCCGGGGTTGAGCGTGATCCGGAAGACGTCCGCTTCATCGCTCGGCTGCCGGTCGAGCGCGAAACCTTCGCTCGGCGTAATCGCGATGATGCGCTGCGAGCCGAGATCCGGCCAGAAAAGCTTGGAGTTCACCAGCCGGAAGTGCGGCGCCACGATGACGCGATCGAGCTGTTCATCCGAGACGTTGGCGAGCGCAAACACAGCCCAATCGCCCTGGTGGTTTTCCGAACTGGCACGTACCTCAATACGGCGGCGGATGCCATCGGCGCCTGCAGCGGTGGAGACCTGGAAGGCCTCGCCCTGGTTGGCGTAAATCTCGGTGGTGGCGGTCAGATCGAGCGCCGTGTCGTCTCGCGAGATCTTGACCGGCTCGGCGGCCTGCGCAGCACCTCCCATGAGGGCCAGTGCCGCCAGAAAAAGAACTGCGATCACCGCGATAAGTCGTCCGGCCGGTGATAAGGGCAGCAAGCGGTTGTTCGTCATCGGCTGTCGGTTATCCTGCCTTTATCCGTGTCGGTGGCCAGCAGTGAATACATCACATGGTCATGCCACTGGCCGTTTATCTTCAAGTATCCGCGCAGATAGCCTTCCCGCTGAAACCCGGCTTTTTCAAGCAGGCGGATGCTCCGAGCATTGTCTGGAATACAGGCTGCTTCGATGCGGTGCAACTCAAGCCCAGCGAAGATGTAGGGTATAACCAACCGAAGTGCGGCGAACATATGGCCCCGGCCGGCATGAGCCTCGCCCATCCAGTAGCCGATCATGCAGCTCTGCGCCGCACCGCGACGGATATAGCCGATCGTGATGCCGCCGAGCAGCGTCATGCCGTTCTTTCGAAACAGCAGGAGCGGCACCGCCTGACCCGAGGCGTACTCCTGCTTGCCGCGAATGACGCGAGCACGGTAGGCGCCCTCCGTCAGTTCGTCACGCCGCCATGTCGGCTCCCATGGCTCCAGAAACTGCCGGCTTTCGGCGCGCAGCTTGTGCCACTGATTGAAGTCCTGGTAGCGGGGGAGGCGCAGCACGTAGTGCTCGTCCTCGATCTCCACTGCTTCCGGCTGCCGCGACAGGAACCGAAAAACCGATTTTGGCATCGATCACTCCCCGGACAGGATGGACGTCAGTTCAAAGGCTGGCCAGCTTTGTTTGCTGAGGGGGAGCCGAAAGCGATGCTGCGATGTCTTCCATCGGTGCCAGATGTTCGAGGGGGCCGATTGCGGAAAGCGTCGGCACGGTGTCGAAGAACAGACGACCGGCAAGATCGGTCAGCCGGTCGACGGTGATGCCTTCGAGCCGTTCCATCATCTCCGGATTGGAGATCGGGCGACCATAGAGCATCATCTGGCGCGCCACCTGGCCAGCGCGCGCCGCCGGGCTTTCCTGACCCATCAGCAGCTGCGCGCGGATCTGGGCTCTGGCGCGTTCGATTTCCTTCTGGTCGATCTTCGCTGCCGATTTGTGCAGTTCGTCGACGATCACCGGCACCAGTTCCGGCAGGTTCTCGCCGCCGGTCGCGGCATGGATGCCGAAGATCCCGGTATCGGAAAAGCCCCAGTGGAAGGCGTAGATGGAATAGCAGAGGCCGCGGACCTCGCGCACTTCCTGGAACAGGCGCGACGACATGCCTCCACCCAGGATATTGGCAAGGATCTGCGAACAGTAAAAATCGCGGGCGTGATAGGCCTTGCCCTCGAAGCCGAGCAGGATCTGCGCATCCATCAGGTCGCGCGTCTCGCGGATATTGCCACCGATATATTTCGCCGCCTCCATCACCGGCGTCGCGCTGGGAGCCGTGGGCAGTGATGCGAAACGTTCCTCGACCATGCGAACGAATTCATCGTGATCGACAGCACCTGTCGCGACCACGAACATGCGGTCGGTCGTATAGTTGCGGCCGAGATACCCGCGAATCTGATGCGGCGTGAAGGAAACAACCGTCTCCGGCGTGCCGAGAATGGCCCGGCCCAACGTCTGGTTGCTATAGGCGGTCTCGGAAAACTTGTCGAAAACGACGTCGTCGGGCGTGTCGTTGGCCGCGTTGATTTCCTGCAGGATGACCTGCTTCTCCCGCTCGAGTTCTTCTTCGTCGAAGGCCGATTCCGTCAGGATGTCAGCGAGAATATCGACAGCGAGGGGGACGTGATCCTTGAGGACACGGGCATAGTAGGAGGTCGTCTCGGTGGAGGTCGCGGCGTTCACTTCGCCGCCGACATCCTCGATCTCCTCAGCTATTTCCCGAGCACTGCGGCGCGCTGTACCCTTGAAGGCCATGTGCTCGAGCAGGTGCGCGATACCATGCTCATCTGCCGTCTCATTGCGCGAACCTGATTTGATCCAGACTCCGAGCGCTGCACTTTCGAGATGCGGCATGGTCTGTGTGACTACTGTCAGCCCGGACTTAAGCCGGGTGCACTCAACTGTCATTGGCTATCTTTCTGCGCCTGCCTTCTGTCAGGCCCGGGAATGCTTGCCGATAAAGGTTTCCACGGCTTCAAGCTCGGGCTTAATGATCTGAAAGCGCTCCTCCTTGTGCATCAATTCAGCAAGCCACGTCGGAAGCGCGGGGTCAATACCGGATGCGGATTTTACGGCTGCCGGGAATTTTGCCGGATGTGCGGTGGCAAGCATGACCATGGGTGTATTCGGCTTTTGGTACTTTTCTGCGACGAAAACGCCGATCGCCGAATGCGGGTCGAGCAGGTAGCCGGTGTCGGCCAAGGTCTTTCGGATCGTCTGCGCAACCTGTTTTTCGCTGGCGCGTCCTGCCCGCAAGTCTTTCTTGATGAAGGCAAGCGCTTTGGGTGCGATCTCGAAACCGTTCGATTGTTTCAGGCTGTCCATGGCCGCGCGAACCTTGCTGGCGTCGCGGTCGTAGGCCTCGAACAGCAGGCGTTCGAAGTTCGAGGAGATCTGGATGTCCATCGACGGAGACGTGGTTGCCTTCACGTCCTTCATCTCGTACCGACCGGTTGTCAGCGCCCGCGCGAGGATGTCGTTCTCGTTTGTGGCGGCCACCAGCTTGCCGATCGGCAAGCCCATACGCTTGGCGCAGTAGCCCGCGAAGATATCACCGAAGTTTCCGGTCGGAACGGTGAAGGAGATCTTCCGGTCCGGCCCGCCGAGCGCGATCGCTGTCGTGAAATAGTAGACGATCTGGGCCATGATACGCGCCCAGTTGATCGAGTTGACGCCGGAGAGCC
Organism: Rhizobium sp. Root1220; assembly: GCF_001426265.1. Lineage (GTDB taxonomy): Bacteria > Pseudomonadota > Alphaproteobacteria > Rhizobiales > Rhizobiaceae > Rhizobium. The sequence goes on along the minus strand of NZ_LMDG01000033.1, from coordinate 127,685 downwards.
TTACCTTGTCGCGGAAAGCCGCGTCGTTGAACATCGCTTTGACAAGATTCTGGCAGTCGTCGAAGTTACCCTCGACTGCCAATGCGTGAACGTTTGGCAAGGAGGACGTGGTCATCTGCCGCTGCTGCACTGGCGAGACCTTGCCCAGCGGAAACAGGATGAAGATGTCGGTGCGCTCTCGCCCCGCGAAGGCGTCGATTGCCGCGCCACCAGTGTCTCCCGAGGTCGCGCCGACGATGGTCGCGCGCTCGCCGCGCTTCTCCAGCGCATAGTCCATAAGCCGCGCCAGCAACTGCATCGCGACGTCCTTGAAGGCGAGCGTCGTGCCGTGGAACAACTCCATCACGAAGCTGTTCGGACCGGTCTGCACCAGCGGCGCGATCGCCGGATGGCGAAACGTACCATAGGCCTCATCGATCATCGCCCGGAAGGCGTCGTCAGGAACCTCGCCGTTGGTGAAGGGCGACAGGATGGTAAAGGCGATATCCTGGTAGCTCTTGCCGCGAAGCGCCCGAATCTCCTTTTTCGTGAAGTGCGGCCACTCGCGCGGGACGTAAAGCCCTCCGTCGCGCGCCAGACCCGTCAGCAACGCGTCGCAGAAGCCAAGGGCAGGCGCTTCGCCGCGGGTCGAGATATAATCCACTATCTTCATCCTTGGTGTGCCAGCCGGAGCGAAACCGGATTGGTGGGTGAGCCTGCGTTGCGATGGATCTTGCTTGCCGTGTTCGCCATTGCCGGCCGCGGTCCCGAAATGTGCATCAAAACAGTGCTTACCCAATCGATTTTTGTTTGCGCCGCTGATATAGACCATCGCAAACGGTCACGAAAGGCCCTGTTTTCAAACATCGGGCCTGCCAAAAAACTTGTGAAGAGGGTGGAATAATCGTGCTTGGCAAGGTCTCGCGTCTTATCGCTTCCGCATCGGTCGCCGCAATTCTGGTCGCCTGCAACTCGCTTGGCGTGGGTGGAGGGGATAGCAAGACATCGGTACCGACGCAGCCTGACGGCAAAGGACAGATCATGCCGCTTGCGCCTGCCAGCCCATCCTCCAACAATGCCTCCATCGGGACTGCGACGACGGCATCTGGCGCGACCGCGCCGGTCGTACAGGGCGCGTGCCCGCAGATATACATGAAGGACGCCGAGGCGATCTTCCGCAGCTACGCAGGCGGCGCCAAGACGGGCGATGCGGAGAAGCTTGCCTATCAGGCTTCGATCGGCGCCTACACGCGTCAGTGCACGCTGAACGAAACCAACCTGACGATGACCGTGGTGGCGCAATTGCGTGTTCTGGCTGGACCGACCGGAAAAACCGGCAAGGTAACGCTCCCCATCCGCATCACCGTGCTCGATGGTGAAGATGCGCTCTACTCGGAAGTAACGAATTTCCCGGCGGACGTGTCTTCGGACGTTGCAACGCAGGTGTTGTTCCGCAAGGACGGGATCAAGCTGCCGGTTGGATCCGGCGGTCTCGTGCGCGTCAACATCGGCTTCGATCAGGGCCTGCCGGCCAAGGGCAAGAAGAAGACGTAAGCTCCGTACGCCAACGCTGTCGCGCTTATCGGCAGCGACGCCGAACCGTCCCAGCTCCGTTTGAAGTGCTTCCCGCCGTGCTCTCGATCAGGCTCAGTTCAGAGAACGCCGGCCCATTCTGATAGTGCAGCGACGACGCCAGGCAGGTCGCTCATGCGCGAAATCACGGTTTCGGCGCCTGCTTCCGTCAGTCGGTCCGCATGCGCTGGGTAGGTATGCGATGCACCGGTGAAGCCGATGACGCGCATGCCGGCCGCCCGTGCGGCGTGGACGCCGTGAACGGAATCTTCAACGACGACGACTCGATCGGGCGAAACACCCATCTGCTTGGCGCCGTGCAGGAAAATGTCCGGCTTCGGCTTGACCCGGTCAGGCCCAAGGTCCTTCGCCGAGAAGATGTTGGGCGCAAACAGCGGCTTCAGGCCGACCTTGGTGAGCATCATGTCGAGGCGCGCCGTGCTGGAATTCGAGCAGATGCAGCGCTTCAGCGTCAGTCGCGACACGGCGGCTTCGATGCCGGCGATTGCCTGCACGTCTTGTTCCAGCCGCAGATCAAGCAATTTCTCGGACTTGTCGAGCAGGGACGCGGAAATCGGAATGCTCGCTTCGCGCTCGACCTGCAGCAGAATGTTCTGCCAGGTCATGCCGGCGAAGCGCTCGCCCATTTCCTCGATGCTGATCGGGTAACCGGCTTCCGTCAGAAGCTTGGATTCGACATCCGCAGCGATGATTTCGGAATCGACCAGAACGCCGTCGCAGTCGAAAATGATGAGGTCGAAACCGTTCATGTAGCTCAAGCCTTGTTTGGGAAAGTGCCGCTTTACACGATGCTTCGCCTGATCTCAACCGGCAGCGCGGCATGTCTGGCATGCGGAACTGGGGCGGCTAGGTCTGCTGCTGCCTCGACAAGCCACGGCCCGCCCTCTAATGGATTGATATGGCCAAGGAACCGGAAGACACAATCGCAAGCCGCATCAGCCGCGTGCTTGCCGACCGCATAGTTCGCGGTGAACTGTCGGCGGGCCTGCGCCTGCGTCAGGATCACATCGCCGAGGAGTTCGGAACCAGCCATGTGCCTGTACGTGAGGCCTTTCGCCGGCTGGAAGCACAGGGGCTCGCCATCAGCGAACCGCGTCGCGGCGTGCGTGTCGCCTCCTTCGATCTGAAGGAGGTGCGCGAGGTTGCCGAAATGCGCGCGGCGCTCGAGGTCCTGGCGCTGCGACACGCGGCCAATCACCTCACGCCAGCTATTCTTGATGCCGCCGAGGAAGCCGCCCGCGAAGGCGATGTCGCCGTCGACGTCCACGCATGGGAAGACGCCAACCGCCGCTTCCACAGGCTGATCCTTGCGCCCTGCGGCATGAACCGTTTGCTTGCCTCGATCGATGATCTGCATGCGGCAAGCGCTCGCTTTCTGTTTTCCGCATGGCGATCGGGCTGGGAAAAACGCACCGACCATGACCACCGCGCTATCTTGCTCGCTTTGCGTCAGGGCAGGGTGGAAGAGGCCGCTTCTATCCTAGAGCGGCATGTCCAATGGATCGGCCGTGCGCCGAAATCCGCCCAAAGGGGCACAAACGTCAGCGACGTCTTCGCAATCGTTGGCTGAATTAGAAATTATAGATAATTTTTATAGCGCGAAAAGTCGCATGAAAAGGCCATTTTGCTACATTTTATGGTCGTGTCGCGAGCGGCCCGGGCCTTTTCGGCGTTGGGAACGGCTTGCATAAGCGCGGAATCTCTTTCATAAAATAGATGGAATCAAAAATTATCTATAATTCATGAAGGAGAAATGCATGTCTGTCTTCGATCAGTCGCCCAAGCTCGTTTTCGACCCGTTGCGCCTTTCCGCGCGCTCGCTCGCCGTCAAGTCTGCCTTTGTGCTCGCCGGAACGCTGGTCCTCGCGCTCGCCTCGCAGATCTCGGTTCCGATGGTGCCGGTTCCGGTAACAATGCAGACATTTGCGGTGACAATGATCGGTGCGCTATACGGCTGGCGCCTCGGAGCGGTGACTGTCCTTGCCTGGCTTGCGGAGGCCGCGGTCGGGTTCCCGGTGCTGGCCAACGGCGCCGGTGGCCTTGCACCATTCGCCGGCCCCACGGCTGGCTATCTCGCCTCCTTCCCCGTGGTAGCCGCCCTTGCCGGCTGGCTGACCGAGCGTGGCTGGACGGGCGACAAGGTGATCCGCAGCTTCGGCGCGCATCTGGCCGCCAATGTGCTTTGCCTTGCGATCGGCGGTCTTTGGCTCGCCGGCCTGTTGGGCATGGAAAAGGCATGGTTGTTCGGTGTTGCGCCCTTCATTCTCGGTGCTGTGCTGAAATCGGCGCTGGCGGCTGCCGTACTCAAGGGTGTGCGCATCTACACCGGGCGCTGATGTGACTGTACGGCTTCGTGCCCACCATCTGCTCTGCATGCTGACCTTCGTCGGTGAAGGCTATACGCCGGCCTTCACCGCGAACTACAAGCGGATTGCCGAGCGGCTGTCCTTGGGGGAGGAGATCGAGATCGTCTCCGGCCCCGACGACATCTGCGCGCCGCTGTTGTCGGGCGCCGCCGCGCATTGTCACAATGCCAGTGTCGGGATCCGCGACGAGGCGGCTGCGGCAGCTGTCGGTCGCCTGGTGCAGGCCGATGTCAGAGAGGGCGTGCGCATTCTACCCGACACGATGCTGCTGCGAAGGCTGCGACGCAACTTCGCTCTCGGCACCATCCGCAATGCTTGCGGCGGTTGCGAATGGGGGGAGCTTTGCAGTCATGTTGCAGATGGCGGCTTCAAAGCTGCGCTGGTTGACCCTCGCGAGGTGTCAAGCCGCCCGCGAACTCCACAGGGAAAAGCATAAGAAACTGACGCTCGGCCTCCGGTGAGAAGATGACCGACCGGCTTTCTGCCGTGCGCCGCGCCCAGCCCTTGTCGAAGAAGTTCGAAAGCAGCGCCTTCCCGAGGCTTCCGGCGAGATGCGCCCGTCGTTCGCTCCAGTCGAGGCAGGAGCGGCAAAGCGGACGGCGCGATGATTTGAGATCGCCGATATCGATGCCGATGCATTTCAGTTCGCTCTCGCCCTTGTCGGTCAACGCCAACCCGTCGCCGATCACATCGATCGCGCCCTTGGCGACAAGGCTGTCCAGCATCCGCACGCCATAGTCGCCTGCGAGGTGATCATAGCAGATCCTCGCCTTGCGCAGCGCCGGCTCCTTCGGTCCCGGCCGATGACGCAGATGCCCACGTCCGGCGGCAAATCCCATGATGCTCTCGAGCAGCTTGCCGACGCCATCATCCGCCAGCGTGAAGTAACGATGTCGACCTTGCTTGCGCTGCGCGAGCAACTGCCCGGCCTCTAGTTTCGCGAGATGCGAGCTCGCCGTCTGCACGGTGATGCCACCGGCGGCCGCAAGCTCTGTCGCGGTTAGTGCCTTTCCGCCCATCAGTGCGGTCAGCATGTTGGCACGGGCGGGATCGCCGATGAGAGCCCCGATCTGGGCTATGTCCGGTCCTTCTTTCATACTTCGATGGTAACCGAAGCATTGTCGTCCGGCAACATGAGAAAACCTGTCTCACAGGACAAGGAGACAACGATGATAACCTGCTTCATTCGCTACGAGATCGACCCGTTCAAGAAGGACGAATTTTCCGAATATGCGCACAACTGGGGCCAGGCGATCCCGCGCAACGGCGCCGATCTCGTCGGCTATTTCGCCCCGCATGAAGGATCGGCGACAGCGGCCTACGGCGTCTACAACATCGAAAGCCTTGCCGCCTATGAAGCCTATCGCGTACGCCTTGCCGCCGACCCGCTTGGCAAGGAGAACTACCAATTCGCCAGGCGCGAACGCTTCATCCTCAAGGAAGACCGTATCTTCCTGAAGAATGTGTCCCTACCTCACGCAAGGCTGGTGCTGTCATGATCGCCGTCATCTTCGAAGTCCTGCCCTATATGGGCGAACGCCACAAATACCTCGATCTCGCCGGCGAATTGCGCGCCGAACTGGAAACGGTCGACGGGTTCATCTCAATAGAGCGTTTCGAAAGCCTCGCGACGCGTGGCAAGCTGCTGTCACTTTCGTTCTGGCGTGACGAGGACGCCGTCAGGGAATGGCGCAATCTCGAGGTACACCGCGCCGCCCAGGCAGCCGGCCGCAACGGCATTTTCGCGGATTATCGCTTGCGCATCGGTCACATCGTTCGAGACTACGGGATGAACGAGCGCGCCGAAGCGCCGGCCGACAGTCGCCGCATGCATGACGCGGTTTGAGGAGAGGCGAGCCGCTGCAATGGAGGAGGCGCGGGTGCGCCTCCGAACTATTTTCCCAAAATCGCTCGGCAATTCAGGCTTTGGTAACCAAACTGGGTAACCATAACAGCCAGTAAAAAGCGTAATGTGTATGAGCGAGTTTCAAGATGGCGTCAGTATTTCCGCTTGCCGATCTCAAGGCCTCCGCGAAGCCGGGTTCCTGGATCGACACGATCATCAAGGGTGATTGCGTTGCCGCCCTTGAAGCCCTGCCGACCCACTCCGTAGACGTCATTTTCGCCGACCCGCCATACAATCTGCAGCTCGGCGGCAACCTGCACCGTCCGGACCAGTCGCTGGTCGACGCCGTCGATGACGAGTGGGATCAGTTTGCTTCCTTCGAAGCCTATGATGCCTTCACCCGCGCCTGGCTTCTGGCCTGCCGCCGCGTATTGAAGCCGACCGGCACGCTCTGGGTCATCGGCTCCTATCACAACATTTTCCGCGTCGGTGCAACGCTGCAGGATCTGAACTTCTGGATCCTCAACGACATCGTCTGGCGCAAGACCAACCCTATGCCTAATTTCAAGGGCCGCCGCTTCCAGAACGCGCATGAGACGATGATCTGGGCGAGCCCGAATGCCAAGGCCAAGGGCTACACCTTCAACTACGACGCCATGAAGGCTGCCAACGATGATGTCCAGATGCGCTCCGACTGGCTGTTCCCGATCTGCAGCGGTGGCGAGCGCCTGAAGGGCGACGACGGCAAGAAGGTGCATCCGACGCAGAAGCCGGAAGCGTTGTTGGCGCGTGTCATCATGGCGTCCTCGAAGCCGGGCGATATCATCCTCGACCCGTTCTTCGGCTCCGGCACCACAGGTGCGGTTGCCAAGCGCCTCGGTCGCCACTTCGTCGGCATCGAGCGCGAGCAGGATTACATCGACGCGGCATCCGCCCGGATTGAAGCGGTGGAACCGCTCGGTAAGGCCGAACTCACCGTCATGACCGGCAAGAAGCAGGAAGTCCGCGTGGCTTTCAACGTGCTGGTGGAAAGCGGCCTCATCAAGCCCGGTCAGGTGCTGACCGATGCGCGCCGTCGCCACAGCGCGATCGTTCGCGCCGACGGCACGGTCGCGTCCGGTGGCGAGGCCGGTTCCATTCATCGTCTTGGCGCAAAGGTCCAGGGTCTTGATGCATGCAACGGATGGACATTCTGGCACTTCGACGACGGGCAATCCCTGCGCCCGATCGACGATCTGCGGTCTGTCATCCGCAGTGATCTGGCAAACGCGGGATGATGCTGAAGTCTGATCGAGACTGCCTTCTTCCGGTTTTTTGTACCTCCAGTTGCGGAAGAAGGTAGAAGGCGCCCGGGGATCAACAGCCCGGGCGTCTTCAATTGCAAGCCCCGCGACAATGCAATAGACGCCCGATTTCCGAGCGGCTATTGCTTCCTTTAAAACTTGGGGATGAGCTCAGCGCCCAAGCAGTGCCATTCGCTCCTCGTCCTCGTCACGCTGGCGACCACCGATCGCAGCCGCGACACTCGCAATGAAGGCGCCGACGAACAGTGACAGCGCACCCACCAGCGCCACGGCCGATGCTGCCTTGCGCGCCGTATCCGCGGCTTCCTGAGCGGCCAGCTTCGTGTCGTCGATCCGCTTGAGAACAGCATCGACGCGCGCCTTTGCGTCGGTGGCTGACAGGCCGGCGCGCGAGGCGACGACCTGCTCGACATAGGCCTGGTCATCGGCAGAAAGCTTCCCGTCCACAATACCGTTCATCAGCACGCGGGTAACCTGAGCGCTCACGGCTTCATCGCTCTGGTTGCCAGCTGTCGGAGCGGTATTGGCGGGGCGCAGCAGCGCGTCGGTGAAGTAGGCCGGAGCGAACCCGCTGTTGCTATCCCCGGCACTTGCGGCTGTTGCAGCACCCGCGGCGCCGACCGCGCCCACGGCCGTCGCCGTTGCCTGCGTGCCGGTGCTGACGATGGCGGACAGCGCCGAACCAAGAACGCTGGCGACGAGCACCGTTGCCAACGCCCAGGCCAGGAACCCGTGCGCGGTATCGCGGAAAAACACCTCGTATGTGTGAACGCCGACCCATTTTGTGCGCAAACGGCCGGTCAGATAGCCGCCAAGGCCCGCCGAAACCCATTGCACCACGATCAGCCAGATCGCCGCAGTGGCGCCAACGGCGGTAAGGGACGCGCTGTCATGCGACCAGGGCGATACCATTGTCAGGCCGAAACCGGAGCCGATCAGCAGGAAAATCAGGGAAATAGCCGTCGCCGTCAGCGTGCCTGCAATGATTGGACCCCAACTGACGGCCGACGACGATGATTCCAGTGGCGCATCCGCGGCCATCGCAGGGGAGGTAAACGACATCGCCACCCCCTAGTGCCAGAACAGCATGATAAGCAGGATCAGCGGAATCGGAATCCCGAGAAACCAAAGCAAGATACCTCTACCCATCGTAACCTCCCGTCAGCACGGCTGACATCATCGTTTTGCTCAAAACCGCGTCATGCGCGGCCTCCCACAAAACCGTCGAGGTCACTCATTGTTCCTGACGCGATGAGAAATTTGCCGTTCCTCATCGCCTCACGAGTGAGGTATCTGTGCCTAGAACGCCTGATAGTCCGTCACCGCGACATGGGTGACGCGACCGTCTTCGTTGAAGGTGATGGTCTCCTCGCCCTCGCGCACCAGCGGCTTGCCGGTCTTGCTGTGGGTGGCGCGGACCGACCACACGGCACGGCCGGTATTCGGGCTGACCCTCTCGACCAGCGTGTTGAAGGCCGTCTGATCGGGATAGTCGTCGAAGTATTTGCGGAAGGCGACCATGATTTCGGCGCGCCCCGACAGGCTGCCCACACCGTTCGACACATAGGTCGCGTCCTCGGCGAAATAATTCTCGATCATCTCGTAATCGAGCCTGTTGATGGCATCGTGAAACAGCGTGACTTCCTTGACCGGATCGAATGCCATGGTCAGACTCTCACGCCACGCGCGGCAAGATCGGCGCGCAACCTGTCTGCGCCGGTGAAGAGAACCGCATCCCAGCCGGCCGCCTTGGCGCCTTCCACATTGGGTGCCGTGTCGTCGATGAAGATCGTGGCTGCCGGGTTGAGGCCGAAGGTCTTGGCATGCGTTTCGTAGATCGCGATGTCCGGCTTGATAAGACGGACGTCGCCCGAGACAGTTACGCCGCGCGGCTTGGTCAGGAACGGGAAGCGGACCTGCGCCTCACGGAAGGTATCGGATGCGAAGTTGGTCAGCATCGTGACATCCCGGCCGTCGGCAATCAGGCTTTCCATGATGGCGACGCTGTCGTCGTAGGCGTGCGAGACCATTTCGTGCCAGTGCTTGCGAAAGGCGCGGATATGCTCCTCGCGATCCGGATGAGCCTCGATCAACAGGGCTTCGGCATCGGCCCAACTGCGGCCCCGATCCTGCTCGACATTCCAGTCGTGTGTGCAGACGTTGTCGAAAAACCACTTGCGCTCGGCCTCGTCGGGGATGAGGCGGCTGAACGGAAGATCGGGGTCGTAATGAATGAGAACTTTTCCGATGTCGAAAACGATATGATCAATAGGCATCTATCATTCCTTGGAGTGTTTGAACGCGAGCGGAATAGCCGCCGTGATCGCTTTTTTCATGACTGTCGGCAACGCCTGAGAGTCAAGATTTGTAACGGGTTCCCACCAACCGTTATCCGCTTGAATTGGCGAAGGGATTGCCACGCGATAGATCGATAGCCGAAGCTCGAAATGGGTAAAGACGTGGGTGATGGTCCCGCATGGTTCCCAACCCGCCGGAAACGGCGCTGCATCTGGCGAGGTTTCGCCGTCCAGCCGCGCCGTCCAGCCCGTCGTCGGCACTTCCGTCATGCCGCCGAGCAGGCCGCTTTCGATCCGTCGCCGCAACAGGATGGCTCCGTCGGCGGTAACCGCCACGAAGGCAGCGCCGTGCCGGACCGGTTTCGTTTTCCTGTCCGCCTTTACCGGAAAATGCTCGGGATCGTGCAGTCGCAAGGCGTCGCACGATCCGTTGAACGGACAGAGAGCGCAGGCCGGGCGCTTCGGCGTGCAGATCGTCGCACCGAGATCCATCATCGCCTGCGCGAAATCTCCCGGTCGGTCTGCTGGCGTGAGCAGCGCGACCTTCTGCTTCATCAGCGGCTTGGCCGCCGGGAGTGCCGTCGATATGGCATAAAGCCGGGATATCACCCGCTCGATATTGCCGTCCATGACAGCCGCCTGTCGGTTGAAGGCAATCGCTGCGACGGCCGCCGCGGTATAGTCACCAATGCCTGGAAGCGCCTTCAACGCCTCCTCGGTGTCCGGAAAGATGCCACCGTGGTCCCGCGTCACGGCCTCGGCGCATTTCTTAAGGTTGCGGGCGCGGGCGTAATATCCGAGCCCCGCCCAGGCCGCCATGACATCCTCGCTCGGCGCATCGGCAAGATCGCGAACCGTCGGCCAGCGCGCCAGGAAGTTGGTGAAGTACGGCTTCACCGCCGGCACGGTCGTCTGCTGCAACATCACCTCGGAAAGCCACACATGATAGGGCTCGGCCTTGATGCCTCGGGCCGCCATCGGTGGCGAAACGCGCCATGGCAGGTCACGGTGATGCCGATCGTACCAGTTTAGCAGGAGCCTTGCGGTGGGCGCGGTAAGGGTCGTCGAGGTCATCATTTGCCGTGCGGAGGGGAAGTGCCCTATACTTGGCGAAGCAATGTCTTCCGATCAAGGCAGCGACGCCCGATGGTGTCGACATCCGAAGGTTTCGATGAGTTATCCACGCAAAGATGTGAAGCAGATCTCCGAACTGGCCAACGGCCTGATCGATCCGGTGCTTGCCCGCCGCGCCGGCATCAATACGGCATTGCTCGGATCCTGGGACGAAATCGCCGGTGCTGACTTTGCCGATTGCACTCGACCGGAAAAGATTGCGTGGGCACGAGGCAATGACGACGGCAGCTTCCGCCCGGGCGTCCTGACGGTTGCCTGCGAGGGCGCGCGTGCCCTTTTCCTCACCCATGCTCAGGGGGAACTCATCCAGCGCATCAACAGCTTCTTCGGGTTTTCCGCTGTTCACCAGATCCGCATCGTTCAGAAACCGGTCTCGCAGGCAGCCAAGCGCTCCCGCACACCGCTGCCGCTGAAGGGCGAGGCAGCAAAAAGGCTGGAGGGCATGATGGAGGGTATCGAGGGTGACAAGTTGCGCGAGGCGGTGAAGCGTCTGGGCACGGCGGTGCTGGGCAAGCGCGGCCGCTGACACTACGGAAGTATTGGTGCCGGGCAATTCTGTCCGAGATTTAATCTGACCGTCCCACCAAGGTCACAATTCTTTGAAGAAAGTTGGCGAAGCGTGCCTTGTTCACAGCCGCGCGCCGTTATATCGCACTGTCAGCCGCCACTCTCAATTTACGGGGAACTTGATGCCGATTTCCGAAATGCAACTGACCAAACGCCAGCTTCTGGGCGGCGTTGCTGCCGCAACGGCGAGTTTGGCCGTTTTCAGCACCGCGAATGCGGCTGTCGAGATTCCAACGTCCGACGGCGACGTCGATATGGCCGCCGTGCTGAAGCCTGGCGCGTTGCCGGAAATGGCGCTCGGCAAGGCCGATGCACCGGTGACGATCGTCGAATACATGTCGATGACCTGCCCGCACTGCGCGCATTTCCACACGACGACGTTCGATGAGATCAAGAAGAAGTACGTCGACACCGGCAAGGTTCGTTTCATCATCCGCGAATTCCCCTTCGACCCGCGCGCTGCCGCAGCCTTTATGCTGGCCCGCTGCAGCCCGCAGAAGCCGGACGAATTGAGCACGCCGGAACAGTATTTTGCGATGGTCGGCATGCTCTTCAAGCAGCAGCAGACATGGGCTGCCGCCGATGACGGCCGCGCCGCACTGCTTCAGATGTCCAAACTCGCTGGATTTACTGAGGATAGCTTCACGAAGTGCTTGACGAACCAGAAGCTGCTGGATGAAGTGAACGCGACGCGGGAACGGGGTTCCAAGGACTTCGGCGTCAACGCCACGCCGACTTTCCTGATTAACGGGAAGCGCTACTCTGGAGACATGTCGGTTGACACCATGTCGGCCCTTATCGACAGCCTGCACTAGCCTGAACCGTTTTCGATCGACGGGCGACGGCGGAAGCCGTGCGCCCGTTTTTTCGTTTGTGCGCCGTGAGGCGACGGCATGAAGTTCAACAAGCTTCGCGTCGTCGGCTTCAAGTCCTTTGTCGAGCCCACCGAATTTATCATCGAACGCGGACTGACCGGCGTCGTCGGCCCCAATGGCTGCGGCAAGTCGAACCTTGTCGAGGCGCTCCGCTGGGTGATGGGCGAGAATTCCTACAAGAACATGCGCGCTTCCGGCATGGACGACGTGATCTTCTCGGGCTCGGGCAACCGCCCTGCGCGCAACACGGCGGAAGTCGCGCTCTATCTCGACAATGCAGAGCGCACGGCCCCCGCTGCCTTCAACGATAGTGACGAGATCCAGGTCACCCGCCGCATCGAGCGCGAGCAGGGCTCTGTCTACCGCATCAACGGCAAGGAAAGCCGCGCCAAGGATGTGCAACTCCTCTTTGCCGATGCATCCACAGGTGCCCGTTCGCCGTCGATGGTCGGGCAGGGGCGCATCGGCGAGCTGATCTCGGCCAAGCCGCAGGCCCGCCGCCAGCTGCTGGAAGAGGCGGCCGGTATCTCCGGCCTGCATTCTCGCCGCCACGAGGCCGAACTTCGGTTGCGCGCCGCCGAGAGCAATCTCGAGCGCCTCGATGATGTCACCACGCAGCTTGAAAGCCAGATCGAGAGCCTGAAGCGTCAGGCCCGGCAGGCAAGCCGCTTCAAGTCGCTTTCCGCCGATATCCGCGCCCGCGAGGCGATGCTGCTGCATATTCGCTGGGTGCAGGCGAAGGAGGCCGAAGGCGAGTCTGACAGCGCACTCAACCAAGCCACCATGATTGTCGCCGAAAAGGCGCAGATGCAGATGGAAGCGGCAAAGGCGCAGGGCATTGCCAGCCTCAAGCTTCCAGAATTGCGCGAGGGCGAAGCACGCGCTGCCGCCGCGCTGCAACGTCTGCAGATCGCCAAGACGCAGCTGGAGGAGGACGCAAGCCGCACCCTGCGTCGTCGTGACGAGTTGACCCGTAGGCTGGTGCAGCTGGCCGAGGACATCACGCGCGAAGAGCGTCTCGTCGCCGACAATGCGGAGATTTTGGCGCGGCTCGATGCCGAGGAAGCAGAGATCAACGAGATTCTTGCCGATTCCGGCCGGCATGCCGAGGAGACCCGCGAGGCTTTCGAGGAAGCAGCCGCCAAGCTTGCCGACAGCGAACGCATCTTCGCAGGGTTGACCGCGGATCGTGCCGAAGCGGCCGCCGGGCGCAACCAGCTGGAACGCGCTATCCGCGATCTCTCCGACCGCAAAATGCGCCTCGAGCGTCAGATGGACGAAGCGAACCGTGAGCTTTCTGCGGTTGGCGAGCGTATCGCCACCTTGCCGGATCCGGATGAGAAGCGTTCGGTCGTCGAGGCAGGCGAGATCGCCGTTGCTGAGTCCGAGGCTGCAATCCAGGCGGTCGAGCATGCGCTGGCAACCGCCCGCCAAACCGAGGCGATGTCGCGGACGCCCGTGGATCAGGCGCGATCGAAGCTGAACGCGATCGAGACCGAATCGCGCACCATTTCCCGCATGCTGGCCGCCGGCGCCGCTGCCGGCGAATTTGCCCCCGTTGCCGACGATCTGCGTGTCGATCGAGGCTTCGAGACAGCGCTGGGCGCCGCCCTTGGCGACGATCTGGAATCGCCGCTCGATCCGCAGGCGCCGGCGCATTGGTCCGACAACGGAGACGGAGCAGCCGATCCCGCACTGCCCTCTGGTGCAACACCACTGCTGGACCATGTCCGTGCGCCAGCTGCCTTGATACGTCGTCTGAGGCAGATAGGCCTTGCGACGGATACCGAGGCGTTGCGGCTCATGCCCGCGCTGAGGCCTGGCCAGCGTCTGGTGACCAAGGGTGGGGCAGTCTACCGCTGGGATGGCCATGTGACGGGAGCGGATGCGCCGAGCGCTGCCGCCCTGCGACTTGCGCAGAAGAACCGCCTTTCCGAGCTGGAAAACGAAGCTTCTCTTGCGCGGGACGTTCTGGCAGAAGCCGAGGAGCGCCTTGCCATGTCAGCCGAGGCAATTGTCGGTGAGGAGCGGCGCCTTGCAGACGCGCGCGATATCAGCCGCATGGCGGCACGCCAGCTTGCCGATGCGCGAGACGCGCTCGCCGTGGCGGAACGCGCTTCGGGCGACCTCATTCGCCGCCGGGATGTCGTTGCCGAGGCGGTCAGCCAGCTGCAAGCCCAGCTCGAGGACATTTCCGTTCAGGACGAGAATGCGCGTGTCGAGCTCGAAGACGCGCCCGATCTCACCGCAATCGATGAACGGTTGCGGCTGCAGCAGGTGGACGTCGCGACTGACCGCGGTTCTCTTGCAGAGGCGCGCGCCCTTCATGAGAGCCTCAACCGTGAAAACGACGCGCGCCAGCGCCGCATCGTCGCCATCGGCCAGGAGCGCGAGACCTGGCGTCACCGTGCTGCAAGCGCAGAGCAACATATCGCCACGCTCCGCGACCGCGAGGAGGAGGCCCGAGAGGAAGCCGCCGATCTGGAAATGGCACCGGATGAGTTCGATGACAAGCGCCGCGCGCTGCTGAGCGAATTGCAGAAGGCGGAAGAAGCGCGCCGTCGGGCCGCCGATGTGCTCACCGAAGCCGAGATCGTCCAGCGCGATGCCGACCACAAGGCCGCCACAGCGCTCTCCGAACTCGCCGAAAGCCGTGAACGCCGTGGCCGCGCCGAGGAGCGCCTCGTCTCGGCTCGGGAAAAACGACAGGAGGGCGAGGCACGTATCCGCGAGGTGCTGAACGTCGCGCCGCATGAGGCCTTGCGCCTTGCCGGGATGGAAGCGATGCGGTCCGTTCCGGATCTGCACGAGGTGGAGCGCGAACTCGAGCGACTGAAGATAGAGCGAGAGCGGCTCGGCGCCGTCAACCTGCGTGCCGAGGAAGAGCAGAAGGAACTGAGTGAAAAGCTCGAGGCGCTGATCAAGGAGCGCGACGACGTTATCGACGCCATTCGCAAGCTGCGCGGCGCGATCCAGAGCCTCAATCGCGAGGGCCGCGAGCGCCTGATCGCCGCCTTCGATGTGGTCAACGCTCAGTTCCAGCGACTGTTCACCCATCTCTTTGGGGGCGGCACTGCCGAGCTGCAGCTGATCGAATCGGATGATCCGCTCGAAGCCGGCCTTGAAATCCTCGCCCGCCCTCCAGGCAAGAAGCCGCAGACGATGACGTTGCTTTCGGGCGGCGAGCAGGCGCTGACCGCGATGGCGCTGATATTTGCCGTGTTCCTTACAAATCCGGCTCCAATCTGTGTGCTCGACGAAGTGGACGCCCCCCTCGATGACCATAACGTCGAGCGCTACTGCAACCTAATGGACGAAATGGCGGCCTCGACCGACACGCGCTTCGTCATCATCACTCACAATCCGATCACCATGGCTCGCATGAACCGGCTGTTCGGCGTGACCATGGCGGAGCAGGGCGTTTCCCAACTCGTGTCGGTCGATCTTCAGGCGGCTGAACAGTTGCGCGAGATCGCCTGAGCAGGCAGCTGATAAAAACCCAAAAAAAGTCAGCCAGAATCGGACCGATCACGTAATCGCGAGATGTTTTCGTACCAATCTTGTATTAGGGATTGCTGCATGCACTGATTGTTGCCCGGAAAGGCTATCAGGCGTAAAGTTTCGATACCTGCGGCGCGGCGAAGGCTCTCGCCGCCACGGAACCCCCCGTTCGGTTTTCCTGGCCGGACGGACATAAGGCTTTGCGGGACTTTGTTGCAGTCCCGCAAAGCTTTACCTCCCCAAATTAATCGTTTCGCCGGTGCCACATATTGTGCGTCGCAACATTTTGGCCGCATTTGTCGATTTCCATTTGAACACCAACGGATTAAGTTGCTCCGAAGTTGGTGTTGGGGGGAAGATGACCAAGTGGGTCTATACGTTCGGCAATGGTCAGGCTGAAGGTCGTGCGATCGACCGCGAGCATTTGGGTGGCAAAGGCGCAAACCTAGCCGAAATGTGCAGCCTCGGTCTGCCTGTTCCTCCCGGTTTAACGATCATCGCGGATGCATGCGGCGCCTATTACAAGGACGGGCGGCGGATTGCCGAGGACCTTAGGACCGAGGTTCGAATCGGTCTGGAAAGCATCGAGGCAATCACCGGCAGGCGTTTTGGCGGCGGCGCTCGGCCGCTGCTGCTCTCCATCCGTTCCGGCGCGCGGGTGTCGATGCCGGGAATGATGGATACGGTTCTCAATCTCGGCCTCAACGACGAAACCGTGCAGGCGCTTGGCCATGACGCCGGCGATGCACGCTTCGCGTGGGACAGCTATCGCCGCTTCATCCAGATGTATGCCGATGTCGTCATGGGTCTCGACAACGACGTCTTCGAGGAGATCCTCGAAGACGAAAAGGGTCGCCTTGGCTATGAGTATGATACGGAGCTGACTGCCAGCGAATTGCAGCACATCGTCTCCCTGTACAAGAACGCAATCGGGGAGGAGCTTGGCGAAAGTTTCCCCCAGGACCCGGAAGTTCAGCTGTGGGGCGCCGTTGGCGCCGTCTTCGCAAGCTGGGGGAGCGCGCGGGCAGTCACCTATCGCCATCTCCACAATATTCCCGAAGTCTGGGGAACATCGGTCACCATCCAGGCGATGGTCTTCGGCAACCATGGGAATTCGTCCGCAACCGGCGTCGCCTTTACCCGCAATCCTTCGACGGGTGAAAGATCGCTCTACGGCGAATTCCTGGTCAACGCCCAGGGTGAAGACGTCGTGGCCGGCATCCGTACGCCGCAGAGCATCACCGAGGAAGGCCGCATCAGCTCCGGATCCGACCGCCCGTCGATGGAAAAGCTGATGCCGGATGCCTTCCGGGAGCTGTCGCGTATATGCGCCGAGCTCGAGGGCCACTACCGCGACATGCAGGATATCGAGTTCACCATCGAGCGCGGCAAGCTCTGGATGCTGCAGACGCGCTCCGGCAAGCGCTCGACCCGCGCTGCAATGAAGATCGCCGTCGATATGGTGGACGAAAAGGTGATCACCGAGGATGAGGCGGTCCTTCGCATCGAGCCGTCGTCGCTGGACCAGTTGCTGCATCCGACGATCGATCCCAGGGTATCCCGCGAAGTCATCGGTAACGGGCTGCCTGCCTCGCCAGGTGCGGCGACCGGAGAAATCGTATTCACGGCGGAGGAGGCCGTCATTGCGGAGGAGGAGGGAAGGAAGGTCATTCTGCTGCGCGTCGAGACCAGTCCTGAGGACATTCACGGCATGCACGCCGCCGAAGGCATCCTGACCACTCGCGGCGGCATGACGAGCCACGCCGCCGTGGTCGCCCGCGGCATGGGCATTCCCTGCGTCGTCGGCGCCGGCACCATGCGCATCGACGCCCGCAACGAACGGCTGATCGGTATCGGCGTAACGCTCAAGAAGGGCGATGTCATCACCATCGACGGTTCGGCGGGGCAGGTGCTGAAGGGCGAAGTGCAGATGATCCAGCCCGAGCTCTCGGGCGATTTCGGGCGGATCATGGCGTGGGCCGATCGCGCCCGTCGCATGACGGTCAGAACCAATGCCGATACGCCCGCCGATGCACGCGCCGCCCGTTCCTTCGGTGCCGAAGGCATCGGCCTTTGCCGTACGGAGCACATGTTCTTCGAGGGCGAGCGCATCCAGGTCATGCGCGAGATGATCCTGGCCGAAGACGAAAAGGGTCGCCGCTCGGCGCTGGACAAGCTGCTGCCGATCCAGCGGCTAGACTTTACCGGTCTGTTCAACGTCATGCACGGACTGCCGGTAACGATCCGCCTGCTTGATCCGCCGTTGCACGAGTTCCTGCCGAAGACGGATGAGGAGATCGCCGATGTGGCCGCGGCGATGGGCATGGAGACCGCGACCCTGCGCCAGCGCGTCGACGCGTTGCACGAGTTCAATCCCATGCTCGGCCACCGCGGCTGCCGGCTGGCGATTTCCTATCCCGAGATCGTCGAGATGCAGGCGCGAGCTATCTTCGAGGCAGCAGTTGCCGCCGCCCACGAGACGGGAGCAGCCGTGGTCCCGGAAATCATGGTGCCGCTCGTCGGCCTGCGCGCCGAACTGGACTACGTGAAGGAGCGCATCGATGCCGTTGCCGGAGAGGTGATGGCGGAAGCGGGAATGCGGATCGACTATCTGGTGGGAACCATGATAGAGCTACCGCGCGCGGCCCTGCGCGCCCATATCATTGCCGAGGCGGCCGAATTCTTCTCCTTCGGCACCAACGACCTGACGCAGACGACGTTCGGCATCTCCCGGGACGATGCGTCCGCTTTCATTCCCACCTATCAGCGCAAAGGTATCATCGAGCACGACCCGTTCATTTCGCTGGACTTCGACGGGGTGGGGGAGCTGATTCGCATCGCGGCCGAGCGTGGCAGGCGGACGCGCAACGACATGAAGCTCGGCATCTGCGGCGAGCATGGCGGCGATCCGGCCTCCATACATTTCTGCGAGGAGATCGGGCTCGACTATGTCTCGTGTTCGCCCTTCCGAGTGCCGATTGCAAGACTTGCTGCGGCACAGGCCGTCATCGCCAATGATCAGCGATATCGCCGGTAGTAAGGCCCGCCGCCGTAGAAGGGCCCGTTGAGATCGTAGGCCATGTTCCTCATCAGCGCATCGCTGTTGTAGTCGGCCTGTGCCTGACGCGCGATGTCGATGCGTTGCAGGCAGGTGGCAAACCCATCCGTGCCGCGCTTGAAGCCGTAGCTCAGGCACTGCCGCGAATCCGCCGCACGGCGTTCTTCTGGCGTCATCGTCTGGCAGGCGGACAGGCCTAGGGCCATAGTGAAAATGATGAGCGTCAGGGCGAGGGGTCGCATCGGTATTCTTCAAGCTGTTGTCTTGATTTCAGCAAATGCCATTCGCAACCTTCCGTCAATCGGAAAGAGGCGGAGGCCGAAAAGCCGATCAGCGACGGCATGCCGCTCTCACAGAAAAACGAACCTGCTTGCCGTTGCGGCTTTCGCCTCGCCCCGATCGCCTATAAGAAAACCGCAACAAAGGACCGGAAGACAGGCATGGCAATACGCGATCGATTCTCCAAGAAACTGACCTGCCCGCAATGTGGCAACAGCGGCTTTGCCGAGGCATCGGAGATTGACGATGCGAAACGCAAGCATCCGGGCTTCACGGTTGATCATTTGCCGCGCGGCCTGTTTATCCAGCGGGCCTCCAACCATCAGGAAAGCACGATGATAAAGTGCGAATGCGGACGCAAGTTCCCCTTCCGCAACATCGCGGAAGCCGCGACCGGACGGGATTGAGGTCAGAACCTCTCCAGAACCTTGATGAAGGCATCGGCAAAGCGGACGAGGTGTGCGGTTTCAGGGGCAGGCGCCTCTATGCGGATTTCCGTACCGCTGTGATCGAGCACGGCAAGGACGATCCGTATCTGTGAACCGGGCGACGGGATGCGCAGCACGGCCAGCCGCTTGCAGTCGTCGATCAGTCCTTCGGCGGGAAGGTCGAAGAGCAATTCGCCGCCGGTACGCTCCGCAGCCGCTCTGACTGCTTCGCAGAAGTCGCCGTCGCCGCGATAGCTGTCGAGCGACAGTTCGAGTTCCAGAAGTTCCAACGGCAATAGCGGATCTGCACGGTCGGCTGTCCCCAACGCGTGCGTCTGGGATTCCGCTGCAAGCTCCGGTGCAATCATCGGTTTTCTCCTGCTCGTACTTGCCCGCGTGGAAGTCGCGCTCGTTGAATATCAGAAAATGCTCACGCACGCCATTGGCGTCTTCGTCGTGGATTGCGTGCTCCGGTTCGAGACAAGAGTTTCAATTTGATCGAATCTTGCACTAAACAGGGTGATGGGCGATTTGCGTGTTCATGCGGACGCGCCGCTTGCGAGTAACCGGTAAGTTTGATGGCCATCCGTTTCGACCGCCCAGTTTCCAGTGCCGCCCGCTTTGCGCGGCGTTTCGGAGCATTTGCCCTGGTGCTCTGCCTCGCGGCTCTTGTCGGCCATCGCTTTGTCGGCCTCGTGACGCCGTATTTCGTACTGGTGCTTCTTGTTTCCGCGGGTTTTGCGCTGCTGGCGGTTCTGCTCGCGCTCGTCGGGCTCCGCAGCCTTTGGCTGACAGGCGCCGAAGGCGGTCTCGATGCCCTGCGGGCCCTGATATTTGCCGCGCTGCCGATCGCGATCGGCGGGTTTGCGATTGAGCGCTACTTCGCATTGCCGGCGATCTATGACGTTTCGACCGATCTAGTGTCGGTGCCGGAGTGGCTGAAGCCACCGGATGCGGACCAGATATGGATGAAGCGGCCGCCGGCGGTGACAGCAGGGGATCGCGACAAGCAGTCGAAGGCATACCCGGAATTGACCGGCCGTCGCTACGATGGGGCGATCGACCGCGTGCTCGAGGCGGTGAAAAAAGTCGCCAAGCAAAGCGGCATCCGGATTACCCGCGCCAATGGCGACAGCGGCCCAAATCCCGACCTGGAGGACAGGCCGGTCCCCCAGCCGCAGCCCGATGACGGCGCCGTCGCCGACGCGCCGGAAGCCGTGCCGGTCCCGACGCCCCGCCCTTATGACGACGACGTGGCGCAGTTGATCCGTCGCGCGAACGGGGTGACGCTGCAGGGCGAAACGCGTACGCTGGCACTCGGCTTGCGCTTCGATGTCATCATACGTCTGCGAGAGGAGGCCGAGACCACCTTCGTCGACGTTCGCGTCGCTTCGCGCTACGGCCCGGCTGATCTTGGCTTCAGCGCGGATATCGCCGAGGACTATCTGAAGGCGCTCGATTCCGAACTGCTGGGGATCGCCGGCGGCTAGGATGCCTGGCTGCGGCGCGGTCGGCCACGCCCCAGCGCAGTGGGGAGACATGGCCTCGCCTCCGCTACACCGGGCGATAGGCGCCGAGCAAAGCCGGAGGGCCATCCGTCTCGATCTCTCCACGCTCCACCAGATCCTCGATATGGGCGAGAACGGAGAGTGCCGCGGCGCCGTGCAGCCGTGGATCGGTGTCGCGGTAGATCACCTTGACCATGTCGGGAATGGATCGATCGCCGGCGCGGATACGGCCGAGCACCGCCCGTTCCCGCATTCGCCGGTGTGTTTTCAGCGCGCGCATGAACGAAACCGGCTTGCCGACCGGTCCCCCGTGGCCCGGAAGCAGGATACGGTCATGTCGCTCGATCATCTTGTCGAGCGAGGCCATGTAGTCCGCCATCGAGCCATCCGGCGGCGCGACGATCGAGGTCGCCCACGCCATGACATGGTCGGCGGAAAAGAGAATGCCGGTTCCCTCCAGTGCAAACGTCGCGTGGTTGGCGCAATGCCCCGGCGTCAGCACCGCCCTCAGGCTCCAGCCGTCCCCCTCGATGATCTGGCCGTCTGCAACGGCAATATCGGGTCGGAATTCCATGTCGGAACTTTCCGCGAACGGATTGATCTCTCCCTGGTAGAGCGGGCGCGCAGGCCGATGCGGGCCTTCCGCAACGATTGCCGCGCCGGTCGCCTCCTGCAGTCGCCGCGAGAGCGGCGAGTGGTCGCGGTGCGTGTGGCTGACGACGATGTGCGTCAATTCGCGCCCTTTGAGCGCCGCCATCAGGGCCTGGAAATGTGCCTCGTTCTCCGGCCCGGGATCGATGATCGCGACCGACGTGCGGCCGACGATGTAGCTGTTGGTACCGTGGAAGGTAAAGGCGCTCGGATTGTTGACGGTAATCCGCTCGACGCCATGGGCGATACCGACGGCCTGCCCATATGCAGGCTCGAAAGCCAGGTTGAATTCGGGGCTCGGCATCTCTTACTTGTATTCGACTTCGATGAAGGACATCGGCTGGTCACCGGCGTTGACGACGTTGTGCTCCATGCCGGCATCCCGCCGATAGGCTGCGCCCTTCGCAATATCGACCCTTCGGTCCCCGCCCTTTTCCTCGAGCAGGAACTGGCAATCGGTCATCGGCACGACGACGTAACCCATCCCGTGCGTATGGACACCGGTGTCGGCGCCCGGCTCGAAATCCCAGCGCGTGATCCGCACGACGTCATCGTCAAGCAGCAGGGTAGCAAGGGCAGGCGGGCGGGCGCGATACTGGCTCATCATCACTCCGGCAAGTCGTCGTTCGTTGCCGAGACCTAGCACGCCAACGAGAAAAGCGCACAGAAATATGCCCGCGCCGGAAACTTAGTGATTGTGAGGGCAGGCGACCTTTGCTAATCAGGCGTCGATCTGGCAAGCGGTTTGCGCTGCCAACTCTGATGGGGCGTCGCCAAGCGGTAAGGCACCGGTTTTTGGTACCGGCATTCCCAGGTTCGAATCCTGGCGCCCCAGCCAACTCTCTCATAGGCACGCCGGAAGAACGCCCCAGATTTGGGCCGCGGTTCAGCGCTGAATCTGTTGACAGATTCTTGGCGCGAACTAAGCCTCGGCTCGCTCAATTCTGAGTGGGGGATCATCATGAAAATCAAATTTGCGGCCGCTGCCTTCGCAGTGGTGTTGCTCGCGTCCGCCGGGGTGTCTTATGCGGACGATCTCGTCTTCTCGCTCAAGAACGGCACCGAGTCCGTGCTGACGAATTTCTATACTTCGCCGGTTGGCGTCAACAGCTGGGAAGACGACGTTTTCGGGCGGCAGGTTCTCAATCCGGGCGAAAGCATGGATATCACCATCGCCGACGGCCGCGATGTCTGCAAGTACGACATGCGCTTCGAATTCGAGGAAGGGTCGGACCTGGAGACAACAACCGACACGCAGGACCTCTGCGAAATCGGCTCGTACACGATCCACGAATAACCTTGAAGCGGCTGGTGCGTACGCGTATCGGCAAACGAAAAAAGGCGGCCCCTCGGCCGCCTTTTACGTGCAAGGATACAGTCGCCGATCAGGAAGTCGGTTGCGCCGGCGCCAGGAGTTCGGCGCAATAGGACGGGCCGTTCGCACCGGGAACGTCGCCGGAGACGCGGATCGTGCGGATGGTGTAGTCGGCATTCGTGGTGATTTCGGCCTGGCAGCGCAGGTAGAGCTTGCGCGCAGGCGAAGTCTGCTTGCCGCGCTTGCCGTCTACGCCTTCCGCATACTTTGCCGGAACCGTCACGGTCTTGTAGCCACCCTTCCAGGTGTAGACGTTGCCGCTGCCGGTGTCGGCATCGGTGAGCGGCGGGCCGAAGGCGGCAAAGAACTTGCCGGCCGACTGGCCGACCCAGCGGCTCGCAATCGGATCGGATGCCGTGGGAATGGTCGTGCAGCCTGCAAGCACAATGGCAAGCCCGGCCGCGGCAATGGTGCGGAATTTCATCATATCGTCCCTGAAGTTATCGCGCATTTGATGGCGGGAAAAACACTGCGTTGGCAATGGTTCAGCCGGTCCTGCCGAGCGCTTTAGCGTGGAACCCGGCAAAAGAAAATCGGCTCGCCTTCGCAATTGGAAAATTTGCCTCGAGTGTGGCTTTTTGCACCGCCCGGCACCTCGCCAGCGGTCGCGACAACGGCACCGAAAAATGCTCCGGCTTTTGAATTTTGGAGCTTGCACAACGGGATGGGCCGGTCTATAGAGGCGCCGCTGGTCACGGAGTGTAGCGCAGTCTGGTAGCGCACCACGTTCGGGACGTGGGGGTCGGAGGTTCGAATCCTCTCACTCCGACCAGATAAGAGTGTCCGGCCCGGTTTCCGGGCTTTTTCTTACTTTGTCGCAAGTCCTGATTTGTTACGGCAATCAATGGTCGCTTCTTCCGACAGGACGGGCTGGTTGCAGCCACGCGACATGTCTATTTTATCTCCTCAATCGAACGGCTAGTGGGGAGGTCCTACCACCGACGGACCCCGCTTCGATTTCCGGCCGGTCCGGACGGCTGTCGACCGGGCGTTTGTCATAGGCGTTGCATTCGATCGCGGCCACGGTGATCGCGCCTATCCGCCCGACAAGCCAACGACTGCCTTTATGCTATTCCTATTCGCGGCGGCTCTTCACCCTATCGATTTCATACGCGAGACTATGCAGATTCTGTCCGTCGAGTTGTTTGGTGGAGACATGAATGTTTGGCCGATATGGAATCCAATATCTTACAAAAGAACGGGACATCATTGCTGGACGCTATCGAAAGCGGCAGGCAGGTCCACAATTTCGTCAAGTCCTCCTGTCTACGGGGCTCGTCCTCGTTGCGCTCGCCGGATTGATCGCTGCACGTCTCGTCGCATAGGAGCTGGCGGGCTGAAGAGAAGATAGGCGTCCGTCCGTAGTGACCCGGTGAGCCGGACGGATGTGCCAGATGGCGCCGCTCGATCCGCACTGGAGGCGTGCGTCAAATTTCCTCTGTCCGCCGCCGGGTTTTCGGTTATGCTGCACTGCACGTTGGATGTCTCTAACATGAAGGTGCCTGCTTGTCAGATCAGCATCCGTCAATGAAGAGCAGTTCACGGGTGTCGAAGCGCCCGCCGTTCGAACGCATTGCATTGCTGCTTCAGGGAGGAGGGGCGCTCGGCTCCTATCAGGCGGGAGTGTACGAGGCGCTGGCGGAAGCCAATCTGCATCCTGACTGGGTCGCCGGCATCTCCGTCGGCGCGATCAATTCCGCCCTCATTGCCGGCAATCCCCCGGAAAAGCGGGTGGAGGCGCTGCGGTCTTTCTGGGAGGCAATCACTTCGCCACCCATCGGACTGCCGTCACTTGTATCGTCCTGGCTTGGCGCGCTTGTGATGCAGGACGATTTCGGTCACCAGATGCTCAACCAGACGCGCGCCTTCGCCAGCCTCATGGGTGGTGCGCCCGGCTTTTTCACGCCACGCCCGATTCCCCCGTTCTTTTCTCCGGCGGGCACCGTTGAGGCCGCAAGCTTCTACGATGTCAGCCCACTGAAGGAGACATTGGAGCGGATGGTGGATTTCGACCGTATCAATGCCGGCGAAATGCGCTTCAGCGTCGGTGCCGTCAACGTGCGCACGGGCAATTTCGCCTATTTCGACAATACTGCCGATGTCATTTGCGCCGAGCATGTAATGGCGAGCGGATCCCTGCCGCCCGGCTTCCCGGCGACGACCATCGATGGCGAACAATACTGGGATGGTGGCCTCGTCTCCAATACGCCGCTGCAATGGGTCCTGGATACCGTGCCGCGCAAGGATACTCTGGCCTTTCAGGTGGATCTCTGGAGCGCCGAGGGCGAGTTTCCGCGCGACCTGACCGAGCTCGAACTTCGACAAAAGGACATCCGCTTCTCCAGTCGCACGCGTGCGGCGACCGACCAGTTCAAACGGTCACAGCGGCTGCGCCGTGCGCTCCTGCATCTGCTGAAGATGGTCCCGGCGGAGGATTTGGCGAACGCCGACCCGGAGACCAGATTGCTCGTGGAGGAGGCCTGCGAGAAGGTCTACAACATCGTCCACCTCATCTATCGCGCCAAGAGCTACGAGGGCAGTTCCAAGGACTACGAGTTCTCCCGCCTGACCATGGAGGAGCACTGGGCGGCGGGATACAGGGACGCGGTCGAGACACTCCGCCATCCGGAAGTGCTGATGCGGCCGGAGACGCTGGACGGCGTGGCAACATTCGACCTCTCGGACAATGAGCATGACTAGAGTGCCGGCCTCGGCCAGGTGCGCCGGAGCGTGAACAATCAATAAGCTGCCCGATCCCCGATCCCGACTGAGTGGAGAGCACCCGATGAAGATTGCCGATGTGCGTGCCAGGGCCTTCGCCATGCCATTGAACGACCCTGCCTATCCAAAGCCTCCGTACAAGTTCTACAACCGCGAATTCGTCGTCATCAATTACCGCACCGACCCCGATATCTTGCGTGCCGTCGTTCCCGAGCCGCTGGAGGTTATCGGCGACACGGTGGCCTACGAGTTCATCCGCATGCCCGACTCCACCGGTTTCGGCGACTATACGGAGACCGGGCAGGTGATCCCGGTCCGCTTCACCACGCCGTCGGGGGAGGTGCAGGAAGGCGGCTATGTGCACGCCATGTACCTCGACGACAATTCGCCGATCGCCGGCGGACGAGAAATCTGGGGCTTTCCCAAGAAGCTCGCGACGCCGAAGCTCTCGCACGAGCAGGAGACGATCGTCGGCACGCTGCACTATGGCTCGGTCCTATGCGTCACCGCCACGATGGGCTACAAGCACCGCGAAATCGACCTCGCGCCGTTGGCCAAGGCAATGGCCAAGCCGGCTTTCATGATCAAGATCATTCCGCATGTGGACTGCTCGCCGCGCATCTGCGAACTGGTGCGCTACTACATGGAGGACGTGACGTTGAAGGGTGCATGGTCCGGTCCGGCGGCGTTGCAGCTCTTCGAGCATGCAATGTGCGACGTGGCTCGGCTGCCCGTGCGGGAGGTCGTCTCCGCAAGCCACTACGTCGCCGACCTGACGCTTGGCCTCGGCGAAGTGGTGTTCGATTACCTGAAGCAGGATTGACCTGTCCGACAACTCCAAGAGGTATAGTCCCATGTCTCGTTTTGATGGAAGAATTGCGATCGTCACCGGCGCTGCGAGCGGTATCGGCAAGGAGATCGCCTTTCGTATCGCTGCCGAAGGCGGCACACCTATTATCGCCGATCTCAACCTCGATGCGGCCAACGCTACCGCCGCTGAAATCAAGCAGAAGGGCGGCGATTCCTTCGCGGTAGCGATGAACGTCACCGACGAAGACGCGGTGGAAAAGGGCATCGCAGACGTCATCGCCAAGTATGGCAAGATCGACATTCTGGTCAGCAACGCAGGCATCCAGATCGTCAAGCCACTCGTGGATTTTCCTTTCGCCGACTGGAAGAAACTGATGTCGATACATCTCGACGGCGCATTCCTGACGACGCGAGCCTGCCTCAGGCACATGTATGCCGCAAACTATGGCCGGGTCATCTACATGGGTTCGGTGCATTCGAAGGAAGCTTCAAAGCTGAAAGCTCCCTATGTCACCGCCAAGCACGGATTGATCGGGCTCGCCAAGGTGCTCGCCAAGGAAGGCGCGGAGCACAATGTCACCGCCAACGTTGTCTGCCCGGGTTTCGTGCGCACGCCGCTGGTGGACAAGCAGATTCCCGAGCAGGCCAAGGAGCTCGGCATCACCGAGGATCAGGTGATCAAGACCGTGATGCTGAAGGATACCGTCGATGGCACCTTCACGACGACCGACGACGTCGCAGACGCCGTGCTTTATTTTGCAGCCGCCAGGTCCAATGCGCTGACAGGCCAGTCACTGGTGGTCAGTCACGGCTGGTACATGCAATAGCCGCGACCGGGAGCAATTCCGCGATCGCATTCCGAAACCGTCAGGGCCGCGGGTCGTGCTGGATCTGAAAGAGATGGCGGATTCTGGCCGTCAGCGAGTTGGGGTGGCCGTTGTCTGCCGCTGTGCCCTCGAAGAGATGCTTTTCTGTCTCGATCCTTCGTGAGAGCAGCAATCCCAGTTCGTCGGCGAGCGCGGGTCTATCGTGCATCACCGCGGCCAGGTGCTCCTTGGCGATTTCATATCCCACGACGAATGTCAGCGCTCTGATCGTGCCTCGCTCCACGGCTCCCATCAGGACGCCACGTTCGCCGAAGCAATCGCCGGGAGCCAGTCGAGTGAGTTCGATCTTGCGGTCGTGCTCGACGCGCTCGATGATAACCACCCCGCTTCGCACAACCATCAGCGAGGTGAGAGCGGTGTCCTGAGCGGCGATAATCGCGTCTTTCCGGAACGTGAGGCGCGTCATGCTTGTTGCTAGCGCCTCCTTTTCGTCTTCCGTCAGTGTCGAAAACAGTGGAATGGAGTTCAACAGCCGCCAAGGCGTCCCGGGGTGAGGGGAGGCGCGCTCCTGGGCTGCGTCGCCATCGGCAGCCCTCGGCGTTCCGGGAGTGTCGGCGAGTTGGAGGCCCGTCGCTCTGGCATGGCGGAAAATGAGATCGTAGATCTCGTTCTTTGCCGTGGCGGCCTTGGCGATTCCGCTGACGCGGAACGAAAGCTCGATCTCGATTGCCTGGCTATTCAGACCGATAATGGTGACCGACGGCGGTGGTGACTTCATGATGGCGTTGCTGCTTAACAGCACGGTGCGCATTGTCTCTTCTATTGCCGCAGGCGGCTTGGTGGGCTGCAGCCGGATGCTCAGTGTGACGCCATGCACCTCATCCGGGCTGGTCTGGTTGATCAGTCGCGCCTTTGCAAGACTGCTGTTCGGGACGATGACGACGTCGTTCATTCCATTCAGGAGGTGCGTCGATCTCCAGTTCGTTTCGACCACGCGCCCCTGGACGCCGTCATCGAGCACGATCCAGTCCCCGACGGTGTAGGGTCGGCCGAGATTGAGGGCGATTCCGGAAAAGACGTCGTTGAGCGTGCTCTGGAGCGCCAGGCCGAGGACGATGGCGAAAACACCGGATGTCGCTATCAGCGTGCCGACCGGGACGCTGAAGACATATGCGATCACCGAAAGTCCGGCGCCCAGATAGATCACGCCGACAATGAGGTCCTGCAACAAGCGGCCCTCGCGCGGTTTGCGCTCGAGGATCAGGAAGAGGCGCACGCAACTGACCAGCACCATTGCGCCGCCGATCCACCATACCGTTTTCGCGATGCCGATGAAGACGCGCCGCGACGTATCGTCCACCGTCATGTCCGAAGCATAAGGCTCGATCCGATGCGAGAGCAGCAAGATTGTCAGGATGGCGAAGAACATGAGATTGGCGGCCAGCCTGAACCTCGGATTCTTTCCGAAGGTGAGGCGGAGCACCAGCCCCGCCAGCACGAGGAGGCAGAACTGCGCGATTGGGTCTTTGAGAATCTGTTCGATCATCGGAAGCTCTTTGTCGGCGGCGGAGCAACTCAGCATGCCTCAAGGATTTTTGAAATCAAAAACTGCGCGTTCTGGCGAAACGGGTGCCGTTGAGTGCGGTTCCGGGTGTTGGTTGCTACGATCAGGTATCGAGGCTCCGGTTCATGTCTGAGTTTCGAGCTACGCTACCGGCCGGGCGACAATCATTGCGCCGATTGTCTGGTGTGATACGCCTGTCAAAAGATGTTCCCCATCCAGTCATATGGGGAAAGTGCTTGTTGGGTCCCACGGCCGTGCTGCGGTTTCATATCTGTGCAAGGAGATTCTACGAATGTTTGACCACGTATCGATTGGCGTCAGCAGCCTGGAGCGTTCACGGGTTTTCTATGACGCAATTCTGGGCCCCCTGGGGTATGAAAGGCTCGCAAACGCCGAGAATATGATTGGTTATGGCTCCGATCGGGTGCGCTTCTGGGTGGCCGAGGTGGAACATCCCGTGCCGGCTGACCGGAAGTCGGGACTGCACTTCTGCTTTGTCGCGCCGAACGGGGATTCGGTCGACAGCTTCCATGCCGCCGGTGTTGCAAATGGTGGAGAGGACAATGGGCCGCCCGGCGTTCGTCCCGACTACAGCGAATTCTACTATGCGGCCTTCCTCATAGATCCCGATGGTTATCGCCTTGAGGCCTATTTCAAGAGGCCGGAATAGCAGCCCCACTGGCTTCGGGCCTGTTGCTTGAAAGCGGTCGGACAAATACCGATCTTATATTCAAGTTCAACGCGTCGCACTGACAGCCTCCCGCAATTTGGCCCGCTGCCGGTCCGCCAACTGTGGTGTCCGATCGGACGCCGAGGTGATTTGACATGGGATTGATCGAAAAGAACATCGTTTCCGCCGACGTGGATCTGACCGACGCATATTCCAGCAGCGTGTCGAGCGCTGTTGATCTGGTCGGTCCCGCCGTCAGCCGGATTGAAAGGATCGGAGGTCGTGGTGGCCACGGATCTGGATTTGCCATTTCGCCCGACGGCCTCATCGTAACCAACAACCACGTGGTTGAGGACGCCAAGGCTGTCCGTATCAGC
This sequence comes from Rhizobium sp. Root1220, assembly GCF_001426265.1. GTDB lineage: Bacteria > Pseudomonadota > Alphaproteobacteria > Rhizobiales > Rhizobiaceae > Rhizobium. The sequence continues at coordinate 97,955 of NZ_LMDG01000033.1, read as the reverse complement.
ACTCCCGAGGGGCTCGTCACGGACGGGCGTGTTCTTGGTCGAGATCCGGACACGGACATCGCCTTGATACGCGCGGATACCAGCATAGGTGCATGGGCGCGTCTGGGCGACTCGAAACGCTTGAGGCGCGGACAGATCGCGATTGCAATCGGCAACCCGCTCGGGTTCGAATGGACGGTCACGGCGGGCATCGTCTCGGCGCTCGGGCGTTCGATGCGCGCCGCCAATGGCCGGTTGATCGACGACGTCATCCAGACCGATGCGGCGCTGAACCCCGGCAATTCCGGCGGCCCGCTCGTGTCGTCCGCCGGCGAGGTCATCGGCGTCAACACCGCCGTCATTCAGGGCGCACAGAGCATCGCGTTCGCGGTCGCGTCCAATACGGCGAACTATGTCGTCTCCGAACTTCTGCGCTTCGGTCAGGTCCGGCATGCCTACATCGGCATTTCCGCCGACACGATCGACCTGAACAGGCGCGTCGCGCTGCAGGCTGGTATGCCGCAGACGTCGTCCGTGCGGTTGCGCCGTCTCGAACCGGACAGCCCTGCGGAGCGGGGCGGTTTGCAGGAGGGCGATGTCATCCTGGCCGTCGACGGTAGCCCCGTTGCCGGAATAGATGATCTCATTCGCCTTCTGGATGGTGACAAGATCGCCAAGGAAACGGCATTCCTGATCTTTTCCGTGCAGGGCAAGATCGAGACAAGGCACGTCACGCCGATGTCCCGACCCGCGTAGTGCCGATCGGCCGCAGGGAGCTGAACGCGCCCCTGCGGCCGCATTCCTGGGCTAGCGCAACGTCCGGAAGGCTGCGCGCAGTTCGGCGGCAAAAAGCGCGGGCTCTTCCCAGGCTGCGAAGTGCCCACCCTTGTCGACTTCATTGAAGTAGATCAGGTTGTGGTAGCTCTTCTCGACCCAGCTTTTCGGGGCTTGGTAAATCTCGCCGGGAAACACCGTGACCGCGGCCGGGATCGAGATATCGACCGCGTTGAAGTTGTTGGCGTTGTTTTCCCAATAGAGTTGCGCCGAGGAAATCGCGCTGTTCGTCACCCAGTAGAGCGTGATGTCGTCCAGCATCTCATCCTTGGTCAGCGATCGCTCAGGATCGCCGCCGCTATAGGTCCATTGCGCGAACTTGTCGTAGTGCCAGGCGGCCAGTCCGACAGGCGAATCCGTCAGCGCGTATCCGACGGTCTGCGGGCGTGTGACCATCATCGCCGCGTAGCCGGTGTTCTTCTTGTAGAAATTATCCAGGGAGTTGAACGCGGCCCGTTCCTTGTCCGTCAGGCCCGCCGGGGCAGGGCCGCCGTTCTGAAGGACCGCCGCCACGTCCGGGGGAACCGTCGCGGGCATGTTCACGTGAATGCCGAGCAAGCCTTCGGGTGCCTGCTTGGCCATGACGTCGGCAACCACCGAGCCCCAGTCTCCGCCTTGAGAGACGTAGCGCTTGTATCCGAGGCGGCCCATCAGCACATGCCAGGCGCGGGCGATATGGTCCGGACCCCAGCCCGTGGTCGTCGGCTGCCCGGAGAAGCCGTAGCCGGGCATTGACGGGATAATGACGTCGAAAGCATCCGCGGCGCGACCGCCGTGAGCGGTCGGATCGGTGAGAGGACAGATGGCCTTGACGATTTCGAGGACGGAGCCCGGCCAGCCATGCGTGATGATCAGCGGCAACGCGTTCTTGTGCCCGGAGCGAACGTGGATGAAATGAATGTCGAGACCATCGATCTCGGTGATAAATTGCGGCAGGCTGTTCAGCTTCGCCTCAACCTTGCGCCAATCGTAATCCGTGCCCCAGTATTCGACGAGTTCCCGGATCTTCGCCAGCTGCACGCCCTGAGACTGGTCTGCCACCGTTTCACGGGCAGGCCATCGGGTCGACTGGACCCGCTGGCGCAGGTCGACGAGAACGGCCTCTGGAACATTGACTTTGAAGGGGCGGATCGTATCGCCAGCGGCTGCCTTGGCTGCGGCGAGTGCTGGCGTGGCGAGCAGGTTGACGCCGCCGCTAACGGCGGCAACGGTTGCCACAGATGCGGCCGACAAGGTCAGGAAATTACGTCGAGTTGGCGTTTGAAAGTCCGATGGCATGATCACTCTCCTTGTACACGCGGCCGCCCTGGGCAGACCGCGTTGCTCTGCGATCCCCCCGTGGGGTGTGTTCGCAACGACTGGCCACCAGCCGCAGGCCGCATATGCAGGTCGCCAAGTATCCGCGATGTGTCCCGGATCGCCGGAAATGTAACGGAGTGTGTAAGGGGGAGAGATTTGTACAAAACGATATGCGGGGCCGGCATTGCCTGGATTTGGCGCTTTGATTGCAACCGGTCAGGTCGGAGGTCGGCCCCGGAAACTCAGGCCGGAGGCATCGTCTCGAATATAGCCAGCGACGGATCGATGGTGTCCCATGCATGGCCGCGAATGTTGTAGGTGACCGCCTGGGGCTTGAAGAGGCTGGGATCGTCTAGGCTGGCGGCATGGATTGCAATGATATTCGGCATGGCGGCAAATGTCAGGTAGACAGGCGATCCGCAGGTCGGACAAAACGCATGGATCTTGTCGTTTCCACTATCGCCGGCGACACGCCATTGCGTTGCATCGCCGGAGATATCAACCGCCGCCGCGCGTTCCCCGAAGGTCAGGTAGGAACTGTGACCGGTACCGCTTCTGCGCTGGCATTCGCGGCACTGGCAATGGAGTTCGACGATGGGGTCCGCGGAAGTTTCATAGCGGATCTGACCGCACGCACATCCGCCGCTGTAGAGTTTGCTCATTCCAATTTCCTCCTATGAAGCGGATCGGGCGGCGGTAACCGTCTGTGCGGTCGGTTGTCCGAAGACGTCGATCGGTCGACCTGTTTCCAGGAACGACTTCAGGCTTGACAGGACGCGCGGCCAGCCGTTGCTGATGCCGGTGGCCATGGCACTTCCCACCTCGAGTTCATCATGGGTCACCGACAGACGCACCATGTTGTCAAAAGGCGTCAGGTCGAATGTGACCCGGCTGTGCTTGCCAAGGTCGGCGTAGTCGGAAGGGCTCGCCCAGGTGATGACAAGGCGCGTGGGAGGCGAGCACTCGACGACCTTGCCGACGACCTTGACGTCACGCGCGGCATCGCTGCGGACGTGCTCCCACTTGGAGCCGGGCTGCCAGTCCGAGACGTTCTCGTGTGCCCAGTAACGTTCTGCGATCTCGGGCTTTGTGATTGCTTCGAAAACTTTCTCGGGCGTCGAGACGATATACGTCACGTAAACAAACTTGGTCGTTTCCTTGCTCATTTATCCGCTCCTTCAAGTTGCGTCTTGATGTCGTGAAGCAGCCGCAGGCGCTGCTGTTCGAATTTCCTCACCCACCGCTCATAAACTTCATGGAGTGGCACGGGGTTGATGAAGTGAAGCTTCTCCCGACCCCGCCTGGCCGTGGTCACCAGGTTGGCTTCCTCGAGTATTCCCAAGTGCTGAGTGGCGGACTGCCGGGCCATATCCAGGTTTTCGCAGAGCTGGCCGAGCGTCTGTCCGTTTCTTTCACATAGAAGGTCCAGCAGCCTCCTGCGGGTCGGATCGCCCAGTGCTTTGAATACCTTGTCAGTGTCCATGCCATGTCTCGCTTGCCGCAGAATATATGCAGGTAAATGCCTGCATGTCAACGGTCGGGCTTGCAAGTAAATGGTAACGCGGCGCCATCACCGGAGAGGTTCGCGAATGTCGCGAGGCGGGTCAGGATCCCATCAGGGGATCTTCCTTGACGGCTTGAGCAAGGAAGTCGAGGACGATGCGCACGCGCAAAGGCACGTTCCGTCGCGACGGGTAGACGACACTGATCGGCAGGCGCGTTGGCGGAAAGTCCGGCATCACGTTCACCAGCCGGCCACTCTCGATGTCGGGGCAGGCGAGAATATGCGAGAGCACCGCCAGGCCGCTTCCGGCCAACGCCGCGCGATGCACCGCCATGGCATTGTTGGCGACCAAGCGCGGTACAATGCGCACCGAAATCTCGTCGGACCCATCGGAAAACGACCATGAACGCCCGTCTCCGGCACGATTGTGGGAAATACACTCGTGGCCGCAGATATCATCCGGGGTTCTGGGCATGCTGCGTCGTTCCAGGTAGCTGGGTGCAGCAACGAGGAAAGCGGCCGTCCAGCCGATCCGCCGGCACATCAGATTGCTTTCCGACACGGGGCCAAGTCGCACTTCGAGGTCGATACCTTCCGCGATCAGATCAGACGGCTCCTCGCGGAAGATCAATTCCACCGATAGCCGAGGATATTGCTCCAGCAACCCTGCGAGACGGTCACTCACATAGAGACCAAGTGGCGCCGGCAAGGTAAGTCGCACCCGGCCCGCCGCCATGGCGGTCTCGACACAGGAGGCGTCGTTGAGCGCATCCACCGCTTCAACCGCCCTGCGCGCCATCGGGATCATCTGCTCACCTTCGACGGTCAGGGCAAGCGCATTCGTGGTCCGATGCAGCAGTCGCGTGTTGAGATGCCCTTCCAGTGCGGAAACCTGCCGGGAAACGGCTGGTTGGGTCAGGTTGAGGTCGATCGCCGCTGCGGAAAACGAGCCTGTCTCTGCCACACGGAGAAAGGCTCTCAGCGCAGATATGATATCCATCCGGTCCCCACCCATACATTTCGACATAAGCCTTATGCCGCAGTTTAGGCCGGAAGGCCTTTACTGTCCAGAGAATAAGGATATCTTCTGTCCATAAGGATATCAAATGTCCTTAATAAGGAGAGAGACATGACACAACGCCTCAACTACGCACAACAGTCGCCCGAGCTCTTCAAGAAGCTCCTGGACCTCAGCCTGGGTCTGAAGGACAGCGTCATCGAACAGAAGCTCCATGACCTCGTTCAGATCCGCGCATCGCAGATCAACGGCTGCGCATTCTGCCTCGACATGCATGTCAAGGAAGCCAAGATCCACGGCGAGAGTGAATTGCGCCTGTACCACGTCGCGATCTGGCGTGAATCTAACCTGTTCGTCCCACGCGAGCGGGCAGCTCTTGCCTGGACCGAAGCCGTGACCAAATTGCCCGAAGGCGGCATTCCTGACGAACTCTTCGAGCGCGTCCGCGGTCAGCTTTCGGAGAAGGAAATCTCCGACCTCACGTTCTCGATCATGATCATCAATGCCTGGAACCGCGCAGGCGTCGCCTTCAAGTCCGTCCCGGGCTCCGCAGACAAGCTTTACGGTCTCGACAAGGCGGGCCTCAACTGACCGCCATCGCCCCCAAGCCATCAATCATTGCGGCGCGACCGCAGTAGCAAAGGGAAAAGTGCCATGAAAATCGTCATCATCGGCGGTACCGGCCTTATCGGTTCCAAAACTGTCGAACGCCTGCGCAAGCAGGGCCACGAGGTGATCGCCGCCTCTCCGAACACCGGCGTCAACACCATAACAGGCGAAGGGCTGGCAGACGCGCTCGCCGGCACCCAGGTCGTAGTCGATCTCGCCAACTCCCCCTCGTTCGAGGACAAGGCAGTGCTGGAGTTCTTCGAGACCTCGGGCAGAAACCTGATTGCGGCGGAAAAGGCTGCCGGGGTCAAGCATCACATCGCACTCTCCGTCGTTGGCACTGAACGGCTGCAGGAGAGTGGCTACTTCCGCGGCAAGCTGGCCCAGGAAAAGCTGATCAAGTCCTCCGGAATTCCCTACACGATCGTTCATTCGACGCAGTTCATGGAGTTTCTGGGCGGTATTGCCCAATCCGGCACCACAGGCGACACGGTTCACTTATCTCCGGCCTATGTGCAGCCAATCGCCTCCGATGACGTCGCCGATGCGATGGCCGACGTTGCGCTTGCTGCGCCTGTCAACGGTACGATTGAGATCGCAGGTCCTGAGCGCTCCCGCCTGAACGAACTCGTTGCCCGGTATCTCAAAGCCACCGGCGACAGCCGCAAGGTCGAGTCAGATCCGGAGGCACGCTATTTCGGCGCCCGGCTGGATGATCGCTCGCTGGTCTCCGATGCCAACCCGCGCCTCGGCCACATCACGTTCGAACAGTGGTTCGCGAGCGCAGGACGCAAATGATCGAGTGCCGATCTGCCGCCTTCCGCGGCGGACGGCAAATGAGGAAAGGAATTTGAAATGTTCAGGTCAATCATCGCCGCTTCTGTCATCGCGGCAGGACTGTGTGGAACCGCCGTCGCTCACGATGCGGCTGCCGATGACGCATCCAAAGTGACACTCGTCTACGAACACGAACTACCAAACGTTCCGGGCAAGAGCATCAAGGGTGTTCTGGTAGAATACGGACCGGGTGGTTTCTCGGACGCTCACACCCATCCGAATTCCGCCTTCATCTACGCCACGGTCCTGGAAGGCTCCATCCGCAGCCAGGTCAATGATGGTCCAGTGAAGACCTATCAGGCAGGGGAAAGCTTCTCGGAGATGCCTGGCGATCGCCATGGCGTCAGTGAGAATGGCAGCAAGACGCAGCCTGCCAAGTTGCTCGCAGTCTTCGTTGTCGATACCGGTGAGAAAGAACTCACCTATCCTATCAAGAAGTAGCATCTCGGTAGGGCCGGGTGCTGATTGCACACCGGCCCTCCGCTCAGGACCCAAACTGCCACGATTGGAAGCTGCCATGCTCGACCATGATTTGTTGCCGCTCGTGCTGATCAATCTCCTTGGGATTGCAGGCATTGCGATATGGCACTTGCAGGGTCGTAGCCGTCCGACGGCCAGGTTGATCGTCCAGATCCTTTTTTTTGCCGGCATGACGGCCGTCCTCGCACTTGCCGGCATCCTGCCGCATCGCGTCGACGATGATCACTTGCGGGGCGCAGCGGCATTCCTAGCGGTGTCCGCACGAGTGTTGTGGTGGACACACCTTGCCTGGTCGCTCATCGGTTTCGTACGCATCTACATCGTGCTTGAGCGGAGGCCGCAGGAGGCACGCCTGCTTCAGGATCTCATCGTTGCTGGCGTCTATCTCGGAGTAGCCCTGTCCATTCTGGGCTTCGTCTTCAAGGCTCCCATTGGCACCCTGGTTGCCACCTCCGGCGTGGTCGCCATCATCTTCGGTCTCGCGCTGCAGAACACGCTCGGCGACATATTTTCGGGTATCGCGCTGACATTGGGACGGCCTTTTGGCATTGGCGACTGGATCATGCTGGGCGATGGGACCGAGGGGAGGGTCATCGAGAACAACTGGCGCTCCACCTTCCTGCTCACCGGTGCACACAATGTCGTTGTCCTGCCCAACAGCGCCCTCGCGAAAATCGGGTTGACCAATCTCAGTCGTCCAGACGAGACGCATCAGATTGCGCTGCTCGTGCGCATTGCGGCAAGCCATAGGCCACAGGTCGTCGAGGAGGCCATGCAAGCCGCCCTGAAAGCTAGTACCCGAATCGTGCAGGACCCGCCGCCGATCGTCGCGCTCAAGGGGATCGACGCTGTGGCGATCGAGGTGGAGTTGCAGTTTCGCGTGACCAATCCGGCAGCCAGGACGCCAGCGCGCAACGAGGTGATCGATCTCGTTCACAGCCATTGCGGGCAGAGCGGCATTTCGCTTGCCATGCCGTCCCAGAGTCTGCTTTACGCATTGCCCGCAGCGGGCGACGTCAAACTGCGCTCATCCGGCCCGCTCTAGGACCCATTCGAAACTGCTCTTCCAGAGGTCAGCCGGAATATCCTTGGCCAGCGTCTCGACCAGATCCGACAGCCTGACGCTACGCAGCTTCTGGCGCCATGCCTCGTCCGCCTCCCACATGACGCGGGCAACCGCGCATGGACTGCTCTCGCAATATCCCGACGGCCGACAGGGGTTGTTGGCCCTGATATTGTTGCAGACAAAGGTTCGCGATTTTCCTTCCACGGCCTCGACGATATCAAGGAAAGTCAGCTCGGCCGGTGTCTTTGCCAATCGGTATCCGCCAGATGGCCCCAGCGAGGTATGGACGAAACCAGCTTGTGAAAGACTCTGCAAAGCCTTCGAAAGATATTCCTTCGGAAGGCCGTGGAACTCGGCCAGCGCTTTCGTTGAAAGGTAACGGCCGTCAGGCAGACCGGCGAGAATGGCGCAACAATGCAGTGCCCACTCGACTTGGCTTTTCAGGATCATCGATTGTTTCCACGCAAGATGCCGATCGTGCATCTATTAAGGATATTAAATATCTTTATTTTGTCGTCCTGTAAACAGGGACAACCTGAATGCGAGTGAGAATTGAGACTTTCACGTCCGGACGGCGTCGCAGGTTCAGGTGACCGGCCCCGAAGAGCCTCGTTTTTGCCATTGACACTTCGCCCGTCTGCATCTTTGAATGGCCAACCTGGGGAGACATCATGACCGACGTTCTGGTGGTGGGAGCAGGGCCCGTTGGGCTGACAATGGCAGCCGAACTCGCGCGCCACGGCGTACGTTGCCGCGTCATTGACCGGCTTTCCGAACCTCTGCCTTACTGCCGTGCCATCGGGGTGACGCCGCGTACTCTTGAGGTCTGGGACGACATGGGCATAGCCCGCGCGATGATCGACGCGGGCCTGTGGATCGAAGGCATGCGCTCCGTCGTCCAAGGCCATCCGCCCGGTGAAACGAGACATGAGCTCTCGGATCTGCCTTATGCAGAATTGGGTCTCCCGCAATATGAGACCGAACGCCTGCTTGCCGATCATCTGGGCGACTACGGTATCCGGGTTGAGCGCGGCGTGGCTCTGAGCGGGTTGACGCAGGAGGAAGAAGAGGTCGTCGTCCGGCTTGCGCGCGACGGAAATGAAGAGGAAGCACGCTTTCGCTACGTCATCGGTTGCGACGGGGCACACAGCGCCGTGCGGCGTGCGCTCGGCATCGGCTTTCCCGGCGAAGCGTTCCCCGTGATGTTCGCGCTCGGCGACGTCCACATCGACTGGGACCTGCCCCGGGGACTGGCGCTGCGGGCCCTGCGTCTCGTCGAGAATGGCCCTCCCGATATGTTCATCGCCATTCCGCTGCCGGAAAAGGGACGCTACCGTGTATCCATGCTTGCCCCAGCGGAACTTGATTCCGTGAACGGCACGGATCACGGCATCCAGTCGGAAACACGCGGGCCGCAACTGCGGCATATCCAGGCGGTAGCGGACAGCATTTTGCCCGACAAGCCGCAGATCGGCGATCTTCGTTGGTCGTCCACTTTCCGCATCAGCATGCGACTGGCCGATCGCTACCGCCAGGGACGCGTCTTCATTGCGGGCGATGCCGCTCATATCCACCCGCCGACCGGTGGGCAGGGTATGAATACGGGCATCCAGGACGCGTACAATCTGGCCTGGAAGCTGGCGCTTGTCCTCAAGGGAGCCGCATCCGACAGCTTCCTCGATAGCTATGAGGCGGAGCGTCGCCCTGTTGGGGCCGAAGTGGTGGAGCGCACAAGAGCGGCAAGCATTTCCTACGGGCGAGAGAAGGGCACAAAGCCTGACAGGTTGGCGGACACGCAGATTCTCGTCTCCTACCGAGGCGGTGCCTGGACGAGGGATGATGGGACGGATTTTGCCGACCCGATACCCGCTCCTGGCGATCGGGCTCCTGATGTCCAGGGGCTTCGTCGGCACAATGTCGGGTTTCCCTTGCGTCTCTTTGATATTTTGCGCGGCACCGAACACGTCTTCATCGCGCATCTGCCCGGCCCGGATGTAGGGGAGCAGATCACGCGTCTCGTGGCATTCGCTGAAAGTACGCGCAGCCGATGGGCTGGCCTTTGCCGGGTTGTGGCAATCGTTCCGGCTGATGCAGGCGATGTGCCAGAGTATGGATTTGCCGTCTACAGGGACGGTGATGGCGCATTTTCAGCCGCCTACGGCGACCGGGAGGCAGGCTTCCTCATCCGTCCCGATGGCTATGTCGGCTGGCGCGGCACGGCCCATCCTGCGTCGGGCCTGATGGACTATTGGGACAGCGTCTTTTTGCGCCGCTAGCGCTGCACGGCAGCCCACTGGCGTTCAGACGGTTACGATTTACTTTTTCAGGGATCTATTTTTGGAGGGCATCTTGCGTCATACAGCCCAGGCAATCGGACTTGTTTGTTTGCTGCTGACAACACCGTTGGCCCTGTCGACACCGGCGCAAGCGCTTGCGGTCAACATCACCGTAGGGACCAATCTCAACAATGGAAGATCGCTCTCGTGCCGCGAAGGGGAGTGGCGGCTGCGCGATCGCGGCTTCCGGGATGTGCAGCGCATCGACTGCCGCGGGCGTTTCTTCGTCTACCGTGCATGGAATGGGAGCCAACGCTTCGAGATCGCACTCAACAGTCGCAACGGCCGCGTAGCCGACATCCGCCGGCTGGGATGACGCGCGGCCGCCGGGGACTTTCCCCGCTGTCCTCAATTTATGGAGACCTCGGCAGACAGGCCGCCACCCTCGCGGTTCGCTAGTTTTAGCGAGCCGCCGATCGCCTGTGCCAGCTGCTGCGCAATTGCCAAGCCGAGTCCGGTGCCTCCGGTACCGCGGTTTCTGGATTGCTCAAGCCGGAAAAATGGCTGGAGCACCGCGTTGAGCTGGTCGTCGGGAATGCCTGCTCCCCGATCCAGCACGTAAATCTTGATCGTTCCCGAGGCGTCCTTTCGAACACAGATCTCGGCGGCGCCGCCAAACTTGATAGCGTTGTCGATGAGGTTGGTCAGGATGCGGCGCAACGCATGTGGGCGGGTGACGACGGCGCCGTCCACGGTATCGAGGATGGTGACCGGCTTGCCGGTATCCTGGTAGTCGTAGGCGAGGCTTTCGATAAATGAGCCGATGTCGATGCGCGAGGATTTCTCGATCTTGCCATGCGCACTTCGCGCGTAGTCGATACCCTCGTTGATCAGGTGTTCGATTTCGGCGAGATCTTGAACCAGCTTGTCCTTTTCAGGCGAATCCTCGGCAATCTCGGCGCGGAGCTTCATTCTGGTGATCGGCGTTTGAAGATCGTGGGATATCGCCGCGAGGATTTGCACGCGCTCTTCGAGATACTGCGCGATCCGCTCGCGCATCGCATTGAACGCAACGGCCGCGTTCGCCACTTCGCGCGGGCCGCTTTCCCTGAGGGGCGGGGTGGCCTTGTTTGGATCCAATGCGTTTGCTGCATCGGCAAGATCGACCAGCGGCCGGATCGCCACGCGAACGGCAAACCAGCTGCAAAGCACAAGCAGCAGCAGTTGCGCCAGCAGCACATAAGGCAGCCAGTGTGCCAGCGGCATGATTGTCGGATAGATGTCGATCGTCAGCGGTTGCCCGTCGCTCAGTGTCAGGTGCGCTTGCAGGCGTTGCACAGGCCCGGGGATCGACTCGACAGTTACCGGGAACTGATTGCCGACCGCATCGCGGATCGTCCGTCCCATCGCGGCACCCAAGCCGGTCATGTCGGGCACACCGGGTAGTCCGGTTCCGAGAATATAGCGATAGGTCCGCCGATCGAGCTCCGATACCCAATCCGACCTTTCGTTTGCCGGCAGGTGATCGAGCAGTGCCACAGCGGTCGTCACGTCCTTGTCGAGGTTGCCGAGCAGCATTGTCTCGAACGAATTGTATCGCTCGGAAAACAGCACAGCGAAGGACAGGCCATAGGCGATGACGAGCGTCGCGAGGAAAATCAGGAAGAGCCGCGCACCCAATGTCGCGGGCCATTGCCTGAACGCGTGGCGGGCAGTCCCGGAGGTCACGCGCGAAACTCCGAAATCTGAACCGACATGGAGAAGACGTAGCCCTCGCTGCGCACGGTCTTGATGTAGGCGGGTTCGCGTGCATCGTCCCGCAGGCGCTGGCGAAGCCTGCTGACCAACAGATCGATCGATCGATCGAACAGTTCAGCCTCGCGCCCCTGGGTAAGGTTCAGAAGCTGGTCGCGATTGAGCACGCGCTGCGGATGGTCGATGAACACCCGAAGCAGGCGATATTCCGCTCCACTCAGCGCAACAGTCGTTCCTTCCTTGTCCAGCAGATGCCGGCCGGACGTATCGAGCTTCCAGTCCCCGAAGCTCAGAAGCTGCCCGACTTCGGTGATCTGCAAGTTGGGCGGAAGCATGCGGGTTCGGCGGAGAACAGCGTTGATACGGGCAAGCAGCTCGCGGGCCGAAAATGGCTTTGCCAGGTAGTCGTCCGCCCCCATCTCCAGGCCGATGATGCGGTCTGTCTCGTCGCTTCGGGCTGTGAGCATCAGGATTGGCGTGGTCTTGTGTTTCCCGGCTCGCAACTCGCGGCACAGCACCAGTCCGTCATCTCCCGGCATCATGATGTCGAGGACAATGAGGTCGAACGTGTCTGTCTCGATCAGGGTCCGCATGTGCCGTCCGTCTGGTGCGACGGTTACGCGCAAGCCGTTCTTCTTCAGATAGGTCGACACGAGTTCGCGTATTTCACGATCATCATCGACGATCAGGATGTGATCTACGTGATCCATTGCGGGAAGTCCTCATTTTCAATTTCAAATCTCTAGCAGCAATTTGGGGGCCGCGCTCCAGGGCGGCTGCGGACAATTGTAAGCAATTGTACCGGGAGAGCTGCCAGATACAATGCGGGACCAAATTGTCGCGTCCTCATCGTAAGCACAAGATTCTCGTAGTCGGCGCGATGACCTTTGCGTGTTCCTGCTCTGGCTCGGCGCGGCGTGAAAAATGGCCGGTTCCAGTCAAATTTCTCGTATCCCAGTGTACTGAGGCGTCGCGAGCGTACAATTCGTTACACTTCGGCTCGATCGGTACACATCCCGGATACGTCTCTCCACCATTGACATCGCCAACGGCAATTCGCGCGCTTCGGCGCCGAGGCGCTCGGTGTCTTTGTCAAAGGAGAACAACATGACGCTGCTTGTCATTGCCTACCTCGGGGGTGTGCTGACAATCCTCAGTCCGTGCATTCTTCCCGTTCTGCCGTTCGTCTTCGCGCGTGCGGGACAACCCTTTCTTAAGGGAACGGTGCCCATGCTCGCCGGCATGGCGCTGACCTTCGCGGCTGTGGCGACGCTTGCCGCTGTGGGTGGCAGTTGGGTCATCCACGCAAACGAGTATGGCCGCTATATCGCGCTCGCGCTGCTGGCGGTTTTTGGCGTAACGCTTGTCTCGCCAACCATTGCGGCAAGACTGACGCAGCCCGTTGTTGCATTTGGCGATAATCTCTCGCGATCGGTCGACGGTCACAAGTCTGTTCCCACAGCCGGAAGTTCTCTTGTTCTCGGGGTAGCAACCGGCCTGCTCTGGGCTCCGTGCGCCGGCCCGATCCTGGGTCTCGTCCTGACCGGTGCTGCACTCCAGGGTGCCAATGTCCAGACAACGCTGCTGCTTCTGGCCTATGCCGGTGGAGCCGTGACCTCGCTCGCCGTCGCTCTTCTGATCGGTGGCCGGATTTTCGCCCGGATGAAGCAATCGCTGGGAACCAGCGAGCGGATGCGCCAGGGCGTCGGGGTTGCCGTCCTCGCTGGCGTGGCGTCAATCGCGCTTGGTCTCGACACGGGCGTGCTTGCGAGCTTCTCCTACGCAAGCACCACCCGGGTCGAGCAGGCTCTTGTCGACAAGCTCGATATCACGCGGCGGGACGCAGGCACGCTGGTCGCCAGCAACAGCATGACGCTCGCGGCAAACGACGCGCGTCGCAACGTCGAAAGCGATCTTCCGGTCGAGGGCAGGATCCCCTCATTGGACGGCGCGGTCGAATGGCTCAACTCTGCACCGCTCACCGCCGAGCAGCTGCGGGGCAAGGTCGTGCTGGTCGATTTCTGGACCTACTCCTGCATCAACTGCATTCGGACCATTCCTTACGTTCGCGCCTGGGCCGAAAAGTACAAGGATCAGGGTCTCGTGGTGATCGGCGTGCACTCGCCCGAATTCGCCTTCGAGAAGAAAATCGACAACGTCAAGGATGCCCTCAAGAACTTCGATATCGGATACCCGGTCGCCGTCGACAACAACTTCAAGATCTGGCGTGCCTTCGACAACAGCTACTGGCCGGCCCACTACTTCATCGATGCCAAGGGCCAGATCAGATATCACCACTTCGGCGAAGGAGACTATGAACGGTCCGAAGAGGTCATTCAGGAATTGCTGGCCGAGGCCAATGGCCAGAAGACGGCGAGCGAGCTGATCAAGCCGGACGCAAGTGGTGCCGAGGCTGCCGCCGACTTTGGCAACGTTCGCTCGCCCGAGACATATGTAGGCTACAAGCAGGCCACCAACTTCGTGTCGGGCGAACCGGTGAAGCCCGATGCGCCTCAGGTCTATACGACAACCCCGCCGGCGCTCAATCAGTGGGCGCTCTCCGGCAACTGGACCGTTGAAGCGGAGCAAGCGACGCTCAACCAGCCCGACGGCGGAATAGTCTTTCGCTTCAGCGCACGCGATCTTCATCTCGTGCTTGGGCCGAATGCGTCCGGAAAGCCTGTTCGCTTCAAGGTGACTGTCGACGGCAAACCGCCGGGAAACGATCACGGCGCCGACATCGACGCCGCGGGCAACGGAGCGGTCACCGACACGCGTCTCTATCAACTGGTGCGCCAGGCAGATGGGGTGAAGGAGCGGGATTTCGAGATCCGGTTCCTCGACCCGGGAGTCGAGGCGTTCGTCTTCACGTTTGGATAAGGAGCTACCAATGACAAACGCATCGAAATCAAAGATCTTCCGTCGCGTCGGGCCGGTGCAGGCCTTGCTCTTTGCGGGTGGTGTCGCGGGTCTGCTTTGCGCGGCAGTGCTCGGAAGCGCAACCTCGGCGGCAGAAGAGCCGCGGCGTGTGCCCGCTGCCCGACATGACGTGGCGCAGGCCGAAGGCGTGCAGACCGCGATTTTCGCGGGCGGATGCTTCTGGGGCGTTCAAGGTGTTTTCCAGCACGTCAAGGGCGTGACCAACGCCACCTCGGGTTATGCCGGTGGAGCGGCCGAAACCGCAAGCTACGAGATGACGGAGACCGGGACTACCGGTCACGCGGAGGCCGTGAAAGTGACTTTCGATCCCCGGTTGATCACATACGGAAAACTCCTGCAGATCTTCTTTTCTGCAGCTCACGACCCGACGGAAATCGACCGGCAGGGCGCTGATGTCGGGACCCAATACCGCTCGGCAATTTTTCCAGTGAACAAGGAGCAGGCAACGGTAGCTGCCGAGTATATCGAGCAGCTGGATCGAGGCGGCGTCTTCGCAAACAGGATTGCGACCAAGATCGAGACCGGCAAGCAATTCTACGACGCCGAGGCGTATCACCAGGACTTCATGTTCAACAATCCGACCCACCCTTACATCATTGCCGCGGAAGAACCGAGGGTCCAGGCTCTGGGAAGCTTGTTTCCGGAAGTCTTTGCGGTGAAGCCGGTGCTGGTTGCCGATACCAGGGGATAGGGCCAGCGCCCGACCGCCCGCGCTGCGGTGTGCTCGATATTGCACACGAACAATGGAGGGTGCCTCGCAACGCTGCGCGGCACTTTCTGTCTCTACGGACCGGCCGGAGTGGGTGGGTTGGCAGAGCCCCAGGCGGCTGCATTTTGCCCCTACACTGCGTTACACTTCAGCAAAATCCCGACACATCCGAGATACGTCGATGCCGCCATATGTGGCCAATGGCTGGTGTTCGGCCATTGCGCCCCGGCGCTCTGAACCACGTGAGGAGACAACAATGACTCAGATTGACAAGGTAATTTACACCGGCAAGACGCATACGACGGGTGGCCGCGACGGATCATCGCGCAGCTCCGACGGCCGCCTTGACATCAAGCTTTCGTCACCGGGCACGCCGGGCGCCGGCACGAACCCCGAGCAGCTGTTTGCTGCTGGATGGTCCGCATGCTTCATCGGCGCGATCGGCTTTGCTGCCGGTGGTTTGAAGGTTGCCCTTCCTGCCGGCTTGGCGGTCGATGCCGAGGTAGACCTGGGTAGCGGTGCAGGCGGTTACGCCCTGCAGGCGCGTCTCAACGTAAGTCTGCCGGGCATTGATCGCGAGGTCGCACAGGCAATCGTTGATGCCGCGCATCAGACCTGCCCGTATTCGAAGGCGACGCGCGGGAACATCAACGTCGAGATCAACCTCGTCTAACCGGCCCTGGCCGGCGGGACAGATATCCGTCTCGCTGACCCGACCGGATCGCTCCAAGCGCGGCAAACCCTTGTTTTCGGGATGCTGCGCTTTCGAGCGGGTTCCGAACAGTCAGAAAAGGAGTTTGACCATGCGGTTCGCAATCATCGGCTTTGCGTCGTTGTCCCTGTTTGCATTCCCATGCGCTTGGGACACAGGTCAGGACGAGGCATCCGCTGCAGCAGTAGCGATCGTGCGGTCGGTTCTGCCCGATACTGCGGCGAAGAATCCCGGACCCAAGCCACCCGTGTCACTGCAGCACGCTGCCGCGTTCGGTGCGCTCGGTCTCGCTTATTGACAGAGACTGGAATTCCGGCCCTTGCCGACAGTGCCCCCACGCCCAAAGTCTAGACTGCCTGCCGGAATTGCAGCGGCACGTGCGTGCAGTCATCTTGAGGAGAGAGTGTCATGACTGACAATGTGAAACAGAGCAGCGTGACGGCGCGCCGTACCGTCTTCGTCAACGAACTCACCAACGGTATCCTTGATCCCAACGCGCCGATGCTTGGGCCGGTCGCGGATGGAGGCACGATCATTGCCAATACGGCGCCCGGCTGCTGGGGGCCGATGATCACTCCGGAAATCCGCGGCGGGCATGAGGTCACTCGGCCGGTTGCGGTCGAGGGCGCAGAGGTCGGCGATGCGATCGCGATCCGGATCAGGTCCCTGGTCGTGACGTCATCGGCCACCGCGTCCGGCAACGACAAGGTCATGGCCGGTCGTTTCAATGGTGACCCCTTTTGTGCTGCCGTATGTCCGGGTTGCGGGACGGAATGGCCGCGCACCGGGGTGGAGGGCATCGGCGAGACGTCGATCCGTTGCGTGAAGTGCGGGGCGGATGCAACGCCTTTTACCTTTACAAACGGTTACACGATTGCCTTCGATGACCGCCGGCAGGTCGGGCTTACCGTCGGCAAGGCGGAAGCCGAAGCAATGGCCGTGGATGCCGAGGCGCTGATGGCTTTGCCGGATGCGTCGATCCAGAACCCGATCCTGAAGTTTGCCCAAGCTGACATCGTCGGTGTCGCTACGCGCCTGCGGCCGTTCCTGGGCCAATTGGGTACGACACCGTCGCGTGCCATGCCGGACTCCCACAATGCCGGCGATTTTGGCGCCTTCCTTCTCGGTGCCTCCCACATCTACTCGATGACGCCGGAAGAGCTGGCCCGTCACAAGACCGACGGGCATCTCGATGTGAATACGGTCCGGGAGGGCGCTGTCCTGATTTGCCCCGTCAAGGTCAAGGGCGGCGGCATCTACATGGGTGACATGCACGCTCTTCAGGGTGACGGCGAGATTGCCGGCCATACCTGCGATGTCGCTGGAACGGTCACATTGGAAGTGACTGTCATCAAGGGCCTCAACATCGACGGACCCATCCTTTTCCCCGTGGCGGATGACATTCCCTTCCTTGCCCGCCCGCTGAACCAGGACGAGCGGCGCGTGGCACACGCACTCGCCCGAAAGCACGGCGTCAAGGAGGTCGAGGAGAACGCTCCAGTTACCTTCATTGGCACGGGACCAAGCCTCAACGAGGCAACCGACAACGGCCTGAAGCGTGCCGCCGATCTCCTCGACCTCAGCGTTCCCGAGGTCATGAACCGAGCCACGATGGCAGGAGCGATAGAGATCGGCCGACATCCCGGTGTCGTTCGCGTTACGCTGCGTGTATCGCTGAAGACGCTGGACCGGAAGCGGCTCGGTGACTTCGCAAGAGGTCTCTACGGACTGTGAACCCCAACCAAGATTTCGCTGCCCCTGACGACCGACTGCCGGGGGCCGCGGCCTCTTTCAAGACTGCAGAAAGCGCGCGGTGGCGACCCCAGCGCTGATGGTGACAATGCTTACGAGCACGCTGATAATCGTGCTGCCGGCGGCCTTTTCGCTATAGGTGTTTCTTGCCACCGCAATTGCGGAGACTTCGGCGGCGGTCGGCAGGACGCCAAGCAGGAACACCTGCGCCAGTTGGGGTCCCCTCAGGCCAAGCGCGTAGGCGACGAAGAGAATGACGATCGGCTGAATCACATTCTTGACGAAGACGTTGAACGCGATCTCGCCATCCAGCCGCAGCGGAATTGCGGACAAGATCAGCCCCAGGGCAAAAAGTGCCGTTCCGCCGGCTGCCACACCGACCTCGTTGGCCGACGTGACTGCCAGCTGCGGCAACTTCACCCCCAATACAGCCAACAAGGCGCCGGTGATGGGAAGAACCAGGAGAGGTTGGCGCAGGGCATGGAGCACCGCTCCTGTGAAATTCACCTTGTGCGCCTCCTCGGTAGCGTTTCGCGTCATGATGATCAGGGCGATCGGCACGATGACCAGGGCGGCCACGAGATTGCCGGTGACAACCATGAGAAGAGCGGAACTGCCGACCGAGGCGATCAAAACCGGCGGGCCGCAGTAGGAGATATTCGGGAACGAGCACGTCAATGCCTGAACGGCGCTGTCAGCCCGGTTGTGATGAAATAGGTGTTGCCCGCCAAGCCAGCCCATCAGGAAGGTCAGCCCAAATCCGGCCAGCAGGGCCAGCAAGGTCCTGAGATCGAAGATGTCGCGCGGGTTTGCCTTTGTGGCAGCGATGAACAACGCGATAGGCAGCGCGAACAGCACGACAAACCTTGCGAGCGCGCGCCCGTATTCCGTTGGCATGATCTTGGCTCTGCCGGCTGTCCACCCCAGAAACACACAGAAGCAGATAGGCGCAAGCGCCTGGGCTATGGTTTGCGCCATGCCGTACATCGATGACCTTCCTCTTCGCTGGCGAGGTTGACGCGGACGATCTTGAGGTCGCCACGCGCCGGCCATCGGGCTGCTGCGGTAAGCTAGCCATCTAGCGCGCGTCGGGCGGAAGCGAATGACCGGTCACTTCGGTTTGATAGGAAGAGGTCAGAACCGGCTGCTGCGAGGCGAAATGCCGCAATCCGCGCCCGCGCAATATCGTCGGATGACCCGCGAGGTCGTTGAAGCGCGGATTCTTGCGCGGGCCTGGTCGATATCGACGACCATGCGACTTCGGGCGCGCGCCGCATGGCGCGCGCCCGAAGCATTACTTGGCTTGCGCCTTCACCTTGCGATATTCCGCCGTGGGCATTCCACCCCAGCCCCAATTTTCGAGTTCCACCTCTTCAATGACCACGTAGGTCGATTCAAGTGGCTTGTTGAGGACATCCAGAAGTAGTTCGCTCACTCCCTTGATCAGAGCAGCTTTCTCCGAGGCCGAAACCGAGTTGCGCTCGGGCGAGGTCCCCTCGCGGGTCACCTGGATCGTTACCATAGGCATTGCAGTTTCCTTTCCTTGAGGGTCGTGAGTGGACTAGGCGGCGATTAGCTTGCGCAGGTCCCGTTCCAGCGAGTCGATCTGGGCGTATCCCGTCCCAACTGGATGGAGCCTGTCATTTCGGTGCAGAAACAGTGCTGGAAAGCTTGTCACGCCCATAGACCGAGCCCTTGCAAACTCGGCGGAGGCGGCTCTGATCGTGCTCGGTTCGCGCCACGCTGCGAGGAATTCGGCTGCGCTCACAGCGTAGCCAATTTCGCTCAACACGTCAGCCCCGACCTTGGCCAAAACGCTGCCGTCGGTGGTATCAAGGGCATCGACGTAGAACGCATGCTGGAAAGCACGCAGGACCTTCAGCAAGTCGGCCTTCGGTGCAAGAATACCCGCCGTTACAACCGCGCGGCAGACCGGCTCGGTATCGTAGACGAAGCCTTTGCGCGACATCAGCCCTTCTCGGTTGAACGGCACGCCGCTGGCCTGTTCGACTTTTGCCCAATGGTGCAGGCGAAACTGCTTTCCCGCGTCGTCCAGCACATCCGTCCCGCCGGCCCGCAGGCCGCCCATGACGACTTCCAGTTCCATTTCTGGGTGACGCTGCTGTAGCTCAGTCATTTCCTTCGTGAAGCCATAGCACCACGAGCACATCGGGTCGGCAACAAGGGTCAATTTCATTGGTTTTCTCGTTTGTTGTTTCGGCGGTCGGTTGACGGCGGCGACGGTCCGGTGATTGGCCGGACCGTCCTTGGCCTGTTACCAGCGTCCGGCGTTCTGGCCGCCGTCGACGTGGAGAATCTCGCCGGTCACGAACTGCGCCTTCTCGAGGTACAGCACAGCATCGACGATATCGCTGATCTCGCCCATGCGGCCGACGGGATGCAGCGTCGACATCGTCGCATGCGTCTCCTCAGGGTGCATCGGGGTCTTGATGATCCCCGGCGAGACGGCGTTGACGCGAACGCCGGTCTTGGCGAACTCGATGGCCAGTGACTTCGTCACGGCGTTCAGGCCGCCCTTGGTCAGCGAGGCAAGCGCCGAGGGCACACCTGCGATCGGCTGATCGGCGAGGCTGGTGGTGATGCTGACGATATGCCCGGAGCCCTGCTTCAGCATCGCGGCTGCCGCGCGCTGTGTAATGTGGAAAAAGCCGGCGACATTCACCGACATGTTGTAAGCATAGTCTTCTTCGGTGAACTCGGTGAACGGCTTGGCAGTGAAGACGCCGGCATTGTTGACCAGTGAATCGATGCGGCCGAAGCGTTCAAGACCTTCGCGTACGATGCGATCGGCGGTTTCAGGATTGCTGATATCGCCCGGTACGGCGAGAATGTCCGCATCGCCGCTGGCCTGGATCGACCGGGAGTTGGCGATGACGCGGTAGTTGCGTTCGCGGTAGGCGCGAACCAAGCCAGCGCCAATCCCCTGGGATGCGCCGGTAATGATGACAACCTTCTGTTCGGTGCTCATGATGTGATCCTCTGTCAATTGCCACGGTCGACATTTGCGGCCGTCCGACGCCCTCGGCGCCAGTGCAATGAACATAGATAAAACCGAACGGCGCTTGAATACGCAGCTATTGGCAGACACTCAACCGATATTCGGGATAATCATCCCAGCACTGCGGCGTCTGCCGCCATGCGCGCGAACTCGGAGCGTAGGCGTGGTGCCGCAAAGTCCACGAAGGCCCGCACTTTGGGAACCGATATTCGGCCGTGCGGCGTCAGGAGGAATACCGGAAGAGGCGGATGCTCTGCGTTCGCCAGGATGATCTTCAGCCGTCCGTCCCTGACATGATCCGCCACATGATAGGAATAGAGCCGGGTCAGGCCGCGTCCCGCCAGCGTGGAGGCGACGGCGGCGCGAACGGTATTGACGACGAGCCTTGGCGCAAACTGGACCGTCCGGGGAATGCTCGAGCTGCTCGGCGGGGTGAAACTCCACGAGTCGAGGCCGAAATTGGTGAAGGCCACGATCTGATGTCTCGCAAGGTCCGATGGCTCGTTGATCTTTGGATGTTCTGCGAGGTAGCGCGGCGAGGCCACGATGACACGGCGCACGTCGCCGCCGATGCGGGTCGAGATGAGCGACGAATCCGGTAGAAGCCCGATTCGCAGCGCGATATCGACGCCTTCGTCGACCAGGTTGACGGCGCGATCGAGCAGAAGAAGGCGCGCCGACACGGTGGGATGGAGATCAAGGAAATCGTCCAGGATCGGCCGCAGAACCTCTTCGCCACTGATAGGCGGAGCGGACAATGTCAGAGTACCGTGAGGAACCGACCGCTCGCCGCCGGCAAGCATGTCGGCTTCCTCCAGTTCGGCCAGCACGCGCCGGCAGGCAACCGCGTAGCGTTCGCCCGCTTCGCTCAGTTTGATCGACCGCGTCGTTCGGTGGAGCAGTTCCGCTCCGACATGCGCTTCCAGAAATGCGAGAGCGCGGCTGACCGCCGTTGGTGAACGTTTCAGCCGCCTGCTGGCGCCCGCAAGGCTACCCTCGTCCAGGGCGGTGATGAACACCTTCATTGCGTCGATGCGATCCATGGCTCTGCCGCGTTCCGGGATACTGGATGTCGTATCGTAGCCATTCAATACGAAGGCGGCAATAAGCCAGTGCTAGACGCTCTGTCATGCTGCGGGTCAGCCCTCTGCCTCGATCCGCTGGCGCAAGGTGGGGGGGAATAGCACGTCAATCGACGGCCGCGTCCGCCCAATCGCATTGGAACACGAGCACGGGCTTTGAAAATCCTTTCAGCCTGCGCCGCGCCGCATGGACGAAAATGTCGGCCGAGCCGAACTCGCGAAAGACGTTTTCCGATACAAGAATCTGATCCTTGGAGGCCGTGGCGCAAAGCCGCGCTGCAAGCTGCACGGTGGAGCCGAACAGGTCGTTGCTGTCCTCGATCGGCTCGCCGCAGTCCATACCGATGCGAACGTGAATGGGTTCGGCGTTTCCGCGGTTGTACCGTTGGAATTCCTGCTGAATTGTCATTGCACACCGGACGGCTTCGGTTGCCGAGGCGAAGGCTGCCATGATGCCATCGCCGGTGTGCTTCACCTCGCGGCCGGAGGATTGGCCGAGGCATCGGCGCACGATCGAATCATGAGCCCTGACCAGTTCGGTCGCCATCCTGTCGCCCAGACGCGATGTCATGGCAGTCGAGCCCACGATGTCGGTGAAGAGGATCGACCGGTGGCCCGAATCCATTTCGGCAACGCTTTGTCCGGGTCCAGGCTCAGGGTCATTGATACGACCGAGAAATGCCTCGACGGCCGACAACGCGACCGCGACCACCTCGCCGGCGATGTAGCCGTGCGCTTCGCGATGCACGCATTGGGCGGTTTCCATGTCGGGCGCGTCCACCAGGCAAAAGGCATTTCCGCGGCGCGGATCGTACCAGTATGTCAGGAATTTGACCCCATATCGGTCCTGAATGTCGAGATCCCTGCGATGCGCCTCGGCAATGTCGGCGGCCGACGTTCCCGCAAGATCATGCCGATCCATGAAGATAGCCATCTGCGCGCTCCCGTCGGAAATGTTCCGCTGCGGCAATGGTCCATTCTACGACCTGGAATTGCCCCCGTCCACCGCTGGATGGACCGGACGGTCGCGCCGGTTTCCGCTGCGTCCGGATTCGGGCGCCATCAGACCGACGCTACACAGGCTTTCAATTCGAGCGGAATGCGACACATTCCAGATACATGAAGACTGTCTTGTGTCCGCCGTATTGAAGTCGAAGGGAACGATCAATGTCCGAGGAAATCAACCACAATCGTCGCCGCTTCTTTGGCGCTGCGGCCGTGACCATTGCTGCTGCGCAGCTTGGAATCGCCGGCGCGGCCAACGCACAGGCTGGTAGCGGCAAAGCGCCAATGCTGCCCGGCATCAAGCCGGGGACAAACACGTCCTTCGGACCCTTGAAGCAGGTTGATGCCGGTGTCCTCAACGTCGGATATGCCGAAGCAGGTCCCGTCGATGGACCGGTCGTCATACTGCTTCACGGATGGCCCTACGACATCTACAGCTATGTCGACGTCGCACCCTTGCTGGCGTCGGCGGGTTACCGTGTGATCGTGCCGTATCTGCGCGGCTACGGGACGACGCACTTTCTGTCCGGCGACACCGCCCGCAACGGCCAGCAATCGGTTGTCGCAGTCGACATCTTAGCCCTGATGGACGCCCTCAAGATCGAGAAGGCAGTCCTGGGCGGCTACGATTGGGGGGCAAGGACGGTCAACATAATGGCGGCACTCTGGCCAGAACGCTGCAAGGCCATGGTCTCAGTCAGCGGCTATCTGATCGGCAGCCAGGAGGGCAACCGGAAGCCTCTGCCGCCCAAGGCCGAACTCGCATGGTGGTACCAGTTCTACTTCGCCACCGAACGCGGCGAGGCCGGCTACGCGGAAAACCGGCACGATTTTGCGAAGCTGATCTGGCAGCTCGCATCGCCGAAGTGGCAGTTCGACGATGCCACGTTCGATCGCAGCGCAGCCGCATTCGACAACCCCGATCATGTCGCCATCGTCATCCACAATTATCGCTGGCGGCTCAGCCTCGCCCAGGGCGAGCCGAAGTACGACGATCTGGAAAAGCAGCTCGCCAAGGGGCCGACTATCTCCGTGCCCACGATCACGCTCGAGGGTGATGCCAACGGTGCGCCGCATCCAGATCCAGCGGCCTACGCAAAGAAGTTCACTGGCCCGTACGAACACAGACTGATTAAGGACGGCATCGGCCACAATTT
This sequence comes from Rhizobium sp. Root1220, assembly GCF_001426265.1. Classification (GTDB taxonomy): domain Bacteria; phylum Pseudomonadota; class Alphaproteobacteria; order Rhizobiales; family Rhizobiaceae; genus Rhizobium. The sequence goes on along the minus strand of NZ_LMDG01000033.1, from coordinate 73,922 downwards.
ACCCCAGGAAGCTCCGCAGGCCTTTGCGCAAGCGATCCTGGACATCGCCGGCATCTAACCTCTCCTCCGTGCCGGCGTTGGCTATCCGGGGCTCCCTTCGTCCCGGATAGCCACCCTTCGATTTCGATGTGCGCTCGCCGCTTCATCGTCCTTGTGTCCTGCGCATGCACGTCGACCGAGCGTTATTGGCGTTCCTTTGGATGGCACCCTTGCTGACCGGCGTGTGATGTCCGGCTTCCTGTCTGCGGGTCCGAAGCCCTCCCGACGCTGCCGATGTTCGGCGCGAATCCAAGCGCAGCAAGCCCGCATCCCAAGCGCGCAGATCGCGTTTGCGACGTCGCAAACAGGGCAATGGATGTCGCGTATCGGTATCCAAAAAAATTAGCTAAGACTAAAGTGCAATCCTCCAATCCAAATATATCAGACAAGCGCGCTTCAAGCGGGCGGGGAACAGTGCATGAAAGCCTCAGAGTATAAAGCTGCGGTTGCTGTCACGGGACTCAGCACCGCCGGCGTCGAAAAGCTATTCGGCGTCGATCATCTGACCAGCCGTCGATGGGCGTCGGGCGAGCAGGAGGTGCCTCGCGCGGTAGCGCTGTGCCTGTTGCTGATGGCTGCCGCCAACGTCCCGGTGATGCAGGCGCAGATACTGGCCGATGGTGCCGATTTGCGGCTTGCAAGGATCGCCTGACAGGCCGTCCCACGGCGTCGGTGCACCGAGGCCCTGCACTGATCGGCGGACGACATCCACGCCTTCCCTGGAGAAAGCCTCGGCACCGAGCTGGCGGTCGGGGTAGTCGACCTCATGCGCCAGTCCGGTACGCGGGGTTCAGTTCCGCTGCGACTTCATGACGCGCTTCAAGGGGCGGCACCCGAATATGCGGATCTCTTGGCCCGCCAGCCTTGAACTCGCTGCGATAGCGAGCGGGCGAGATGCCATAGACACGGCGGAAGCTGGCGCCAAAAGCACTGTCGGAACGGTAGCCCAGGGAGGCACCGATGCTGGCCACCGGCTCGTCGCCGCGCCGCAGTCGCCCTGCCGCCAGCCGCATGCGCCAGCGCGCCAGGTAATCCAGCGGCGCCAGACCGACGCGCTGCTTGAACCGTGCGGCAAAGCTTGAGCGCGACTGCCCCGCAATGCTCGACAATTCGGTCAGCGTCCAGTCGCGCTGAGGGGCGGAGTGCACGGCGCGAAGCACCGGAGCGATATGGCGATCTGTCAGACCGCCCAGCCAGCCGGCATTGCCCGCATCGCGCTGCGCCAGGTGCGCGCGGATGACATGGATGAAAGCCAGCCGCAGCAGGTCGTTGCAGACCAGTTGTGCCCCCGGTGCACCCGAGTCCCATTCCTTGTCGAGCTGGTCGAGGAGCCAGGCGATCGGCGCGGCCGAGCCACCCTTGATCGTCAGGATCTGCGGCAGCGCATCCGACAGTACGACGCCATCCACGGTGTCGAGCCGCACGCTCCCGCCAAGTATGGCAAAGTCGCGGCCGTCACCCAGCCTCGCGGAGAGCGAAGGGACGGAGAACACGTCACGGGCGGACGTGAGTTTTTCGCAGGGGGAACTGGCGAGATCGAACCGCCCATTGGCGACAACGAAGCAGTCGCCTGCCTCCAGTCGAACCGGTTCGCTGCCTTCGGTCAGCAGCCAGCAAGTGCCCCGCCGTACCACATTGAACTTGATATTGGCCGGGGCTGGAAAGCGGATGCCCCACTGTCCGCCGGCCTCGAGGCTAATGGAGCAGAGCGCCACGGCATTGATGGTATTGAGCACCGCAGACAGGGCGTCACTACGCGAATTTTGGACGATCACGATATTATCTCGGATTTCGCTGGCTGGTTTATCCGAACAGATAAGTCATATCAGCAGCCATAACCAGTGGAGAAAAACACATGCTTAATCCTCAACGTCCTGTCGGGTCGCCTTTCACCGCCGCCAGTACTGCTGCCGACGTGGTCAAGGGCATAGATCTTGCCGGCAAGACCGCGATCGTAACCGGCGGCCATTCCGGCATCGGTCTTGAAACCGTTCGTGCCCTGGCGAGCGCTGGTGCCCGCGTCATAGTCCCGGCGCGCGACACGGGGCGAGCCCGCCTCGCCTTGGCCGGGCTGGCGCATGTCGACGTGGACACGCTCGATCTCACCGATGCTGCCTCGATCGCCGCCTTTGCCGCGAGAATGGTGACGTCAGTCAGCACCGTCGACATGCTGATCAACAGTGCCGGCATCATGGCTGCGCCACTGGCACGCGATGCCGATGGCCATGAAAGCCAGTTTGCCACCAACCATCTCGGTCATTTCCGCCTGACGCTTGGCCTGTGGCCAGCGCTGCGCCGATCGGGCGGGGCGCGGGTCGTCAGCGTGTCGTCGCGCGGCCATCAGATCGCCGGCGTGGACTTCGACGACGTGGATTTCACCACGCGCCCCTATGATAAATGGGTGGCCTATGGCCAGTCCAAGACTGCCAATGCGCTTTTCGCCATGGGGCTCGACGCCCGCGGCAAGGATTTTGGTATCCGCGCCTTTTCCCTCCATCCCGGCCAGGTGCTGACCGGTCTGGCACGGCATTTGAGCGAGGAAGAAATCGCCGCCTTCGACGCCAAGGATAGCGGGGGCGTGCCGCGCGTCGACCCTTCCAAGGGATGGAAAACCGTCGAGCAGGCGGCGGCCACCAGCGTCTGGTGCGCCACCAGCCCGCTATTGACAGGATTAGGGGGCGTCTATTGTGAAGACAGCGACATCGCCGAAACAAGCACCGCCGAAGCCGGACGCAAGGGCGTCGCGCCATGGGCGGCCGACCCTGCTTTGGCGCAGCGGCTTTGGACCGTTTCAGAAGCAATGACCGGCCTGTCCATCACTTAGAGCTAGGATCCAGATCCAGAGGATGATCGTTGCCGCGGTGCTGATTCCCCAGACCTTCCATGGGGAATCAGCCGAAAGTAACAGGTCCTGGCCCTAGACGCCGAGGATCGCGTCGATCTCTGCGATCAGCGCTGCATAGGTTTCGATATGGCGACGATACTCGTTGGTGATCTGGCTGGTGATGTCCGCCAATGGTCCGTTGCCTTCCGAGCGAAAATGGCGAGTTCCGTTTTCTGTCATCGATCTGAGATGCTCCTCATACTCGTTGATCCGCTGTTCGTAGTCCTCGCGAAGCTTCGCCAGATTTCTCATGTCATTGTCTCCAGGCCGCCCAACCAATCTAACTGTTGCATGGAAGAGATGCGGCGCTTAAAGCAGATTGGCAATCCCGGCCCGTGAAAAAGTGAAACGATGAGCAGCACGAACTTCTATTCGAGTTTAGGCGGCCTGCCGCCGCAGACCGAGCTACTGTCCAGCAAGGCAGTGTTCACGACGGCTTACGCCGTCATTCCGCGCACGGTGATGACCGATATCGTCACCAGCTTGCTGCCCCACTGGTCTGGAACGCGCGCCTGGGTCCTGTCGCGGCCGATGACCGGCTTTTCCGAGACTTTTTCGCAGTATGTGATGGAAGTGCAACCGGGCGGCGGTAGCGATCGTCCGGAACCGGAAAAGCGCGCAGAGGGCGTGCTGTTCGTCGTCGAAGGCGAAATGACGGTCGAGTTCGAGGGCACGCCGCATGCGCTACGTTCCGGCTCCTTCGCCTATCTCCCTGCAGGCTCTGCCTGGACGCTTTGGAACAGGAGTGCAGCGCCGGTAAAGTTTCACTGGGTGCGCAAGGCGTTCCAGCAGGTCGAGGGTCTGGAGCCTCCACCGGCACTCTTCACCCATGAGGACAACCACCCGATCTCGCCGATGCCCGACACCGAGGGACGCTGGGGCACCACCCGCTTCATCGATCCGAACGATGTGCGCTATGACATGCACGTCAACATCGTCACGCTGGAGCCGGGCGCGGTCATCCCGTTCATGGAAACGCACGTCATGGAGCACGGGCTCTATGTGCTGGAGGGCCGGGCGGTCTACCGCCTGAACAAGGATTGGGTCGAGGTCGAAGCTGGCGATTTCATGTGGCTGCGCGCTTTCTGCCCGCAGGCTTGCTATGCTGGCGGTCCCGGCCGCTTCCGCTACCTGCTCTACAAGGACGTCAATCGCCACATGGCGCTGTGGTAGTCGGCACGCGATGGCGCGAGCTTTGAGAGGGATCAGGTGACAGCATCTTTCGAGATTGGTCGTGCCGCGGGATCGGATGCAGCAGCGCTCGCCGGTTTTGCAGCACGGCTGTTTCGCTCGACCTACAGCGCCGACACGCTTGAATCCGATCTTGATGCCTATATCGACAAGGCGTTCAGCACCGAGAGTCAGTCCGCTGAGATAGCCGATCCCTCGGCCGCCGTTTTCCTGGCAAAGGCCGATGGCGCGATCGTCGGCTATGTGCATCTTATTGTGGCGCTCGCCGAACAATGCGCCGCGCGGCTCAGTCGTATCTACATTGACGCCGATTGGCGAGGCAGGGGACTGGCAAACGACCTGCTCAACGCGGTCATCGGGGAGTGTCGGCAGCGTGGCGTCACTCGCATCGAGCTGACAGTGTTCGAGAGGAACGCCCGTGCCATCGCCTTCTATACCAAGGTTGGGTTTGCAGTCACGGGCACCACGACCTTTACGGTCGGCGCCGACGTGCAGAGAGACATGGTGATGGTGATGGATGTGGCCGCGCGCACCGACGACCGGGCAGTATAGCCTGTCCCAACCGTGACCGTCGCAGTAAAAAACGGGGCCGATCAGGCCCCGTCACGTCTGGAATTTCAGATATCGCTCGCCGCATTCGACCAGAGATCTGCGGCCTGCGCTGCAGTCATCCGCCGCACCTCGGCCTCGTCGCGACGTTGCGCGAACAGCTCGCTCGCCATGATCTGGTCGGCAAGGTCAGCCGGAAGTGACAGGATCACGCGGGCCTCGCCGCTATGGAGACCGCCGAGTTCCGAGCGCTTGCCCGTGATCATTCCGCCGGCCACAGTGTTGTTGGTGTCGGGATCGATCAGGATGAAGGCGCCCGACGAGCGGTTCTGCTCATAGGGATCGAAGATTGCGGCTTCGTCAAAGGCAAGGTGCACCTTGCCGATGGCGTTCATATAGAGCGTTTCGGCTGAGGTCCACGTACCGGTCTTGAGCTGCAGCTGTGCCACAGGCTGCACCTGCACGCGCTGGCGGCGGCTGCCACTCTTCAGCCAGTAGCGCTTGCCCGCCTCGATGCCCTCGGGCTGCAGCGCCACGATCTGTGCGTCGAATGTCAGGCCGACCTGCGGCTGGCTGTCGATGGAGACGATCATGTCGCCGCGGGCCACGTCCACCTGGCGGTCGAGCACCAGGGTGATCGCGTCACCGGCGACGGCCGCATTGCGCACCAGATCGAAGGTGACGATCTTGGAGACGTTGGCGACCATACCGGACGGCAGGATCATCACGCTGTCACCCGGCTTGACCGAGCCGCCGGCAACCGTGCCCTGATAACCGCGAAAGCTTTCGCCCGGGCGCGACACGCGCTGCACGGACAGCCGGAAACCGACCGTCTGCGACGAGCGTACGGTGGCAAGCTCCAGCGTTTCGATCAGCGTCGGGCCGGAATACCACGGCATCGAGGCTTCGCCGGAATAGACGACGTTCTCGCCCTTCAGCGCCGACATCGGAATCGCGGTGATCTGCTTGACGCCGAGCGACAGCGCGAATTCGCGGAACTCGTGGGTGATCTTCTCAAAACCGGCGCGGTCGTAGTTGGTCAGGTCGATCTTGTTGATCGCCAGCACAAACTGCTTGATGCCGAGCAGCGAGGCGATCGTCGCGTGACGGCGCGTCTGCTCGAGAATGCCGGCGCGGGCATCGATCAGCAGGATGGCCAGATCGGCGGTCGAGGCGCCGGTCGCCATGTTGCGGGTGTACTGCTCATGGCCGGGCGTATCGGCAACGATGAAGGAACGCTTGTCGGTGGCGAAATAGCGATAGGCAACATCGATGGTGATGCCCTGTTCGCGCTCCGCCTGCAGGCCGTCGAGCAGCAGCGCGAAATCGGGCAGGCCGAGATCGTTCTGCTTGCCGGTGGAATCCCGACGCAAGGTTGCGGCCTGGTCTTCCTTCACTGCCTTGGTGTCCCAGAGCAGGCGTCCGATCAGCGTGGATTTGCCGTCGTCGACGCTGCCGCAGGTGATGAGGCGCAACGGTCGCGTGTCGCGCACGGCCTTCAATGGCTCGGCGGCGGGGGCGGCGACGGCGCTTGCTGTAGCTGCTGCAGTCATCTCAGAAATATCCTTCACGCTTCTTTTTCTCCATGGAGCCGGACTGGTCGCGGTCGATGGCGCGGCCCTGGCGTTCGGAGACAGTGGCAATTTCGAGTTCGGCGATCACCTCTTCGAGCGTGGTCGCCTGCGATGGGATGGCGCCGGTCAGCGGGAAGTCGCCGAGTGTGCGGAAGCGGATCATGCCTTCCTGCTTCACTTCACCGGGCAAGAGTTCCAGCCGCGGGTCTTCGGCAAGGATCATCATCCCGTCGCGCTCCACGTAGGGGCGTTTCTTGGCGTAGTAGAGCGGCACCAGCGGGATGTCTTCGGCCTGGATGTAGCGCCAGATGTCCACTTCGGTCCAGTTCGACAGCGGGAAGGCACGTACGCTTTCGCCCTTGCGAATCTGGCCGTTGTAGACGTTCCACAGTTCCGGGCGCTGATTGCGGGGGTCCCAGCGGTGGTCGGGCGTGCGGAACGAATAAATCCGCTCCTTGGCGCGGCTGGCTTCCTCGTCACGGCGCGCACCGCCGAAGGCCGCATCGAACTGGCCGGCGTCGAGCGCCTGGCGCAGACCCTCGGTCTTCATGATATCGGTAAAGGTGGCCGAGCCATGGGTGAACGGGGTGATGTTTTCGGCGGCACCACGCGGATTGATATGCTCGATCAGGTCGAGATCGTATTTCTTCGCGGTCGCATCGCGAAAGGCGATCATCTCGCGGAACTTCCAGCCAGTGTTGACGTGCAGCAGCGGGAAGGGGACACGGCCTGGATAGAACGCCTTGCGCGCCAGGTGCAGCAGCACCGACGAGTCCTTGCCGATCGAGTAGAGCATCACGGGACGCTCGAACTCGGCGGCGACTTCGCGGAAAATATGGATGGATTCGTTCTCGAGCGCCTTTAGGTGAGGGTCGAGCGGCGGCTTGACGCTCTGCGGGTTGCTGAGCTCCGTATCCGGACGGCTGTCTTGCATGACTTACTCCAACTTCGATCATTCGCAGCGGCTGGCGCTGGAATGCAAACTATGTGTGCCATCGGGGAGCGCTGGCGGTGGCCGCGCTCGGATCCCGATGCCGATGGGTTACTGTTGAATAGAAATGGCCGATGCTTCTTCGGCGACATGCAGGCCGCATTCGCGGGTATCGTCCTGTTCCCACCACCAGCGCCCGGCGCGCTCGGGCTCGCCGGGCTTGATGGCGCGGGTACAGGGCTCGCAGCCGATCGAGGGATAGCCGCGGGCATGCAGCGGATTGATAGGCACGCTGTTGTTGGCGACATAGGCCTTGATCACGTCAAGGTCCCAGTCTGCCAGCGGGTTGACCTTCAGCAGGTGACGCTCGCCATCATATTCGGCAAACGGTGTCTCGGCGCGGTTAGCCGACTGGCCACGGCGCAGGCCGGTGATCCAGATGGTTGCCCCTGCCAGCGCTCGCGCAAGCGGCTTCAGCTTGCGCACGCCACAACAGGCATGCCGAGCTTCGACGCTCTCGTAGAAGCCGTTGAGACCATACTTTGCAGCATATTCGTCGATATCGGCCTGTTCGGGCTCATAGCGATTGATATGGATGTCGTACTGCTTTTCCGTCTCGTCGATGAGCGCCAGTGTCTCGGGAAAAAGACGGCCGGTTTGCAGCGTCACCACGTCGATCGGCAGGCGGTGATTGCCGATTTCGGCGGTGATTACCTGGTCTTCGATGCCGAGCGAGGTCGTGAAGACGACACGCCCGCCAAGACCCGCCACGAACGACAGGCGTTCGGCCAGGTTCAGGCTAGCAAGTTTCGCATTCAGCGTTTCCGCTTCTTCGATTGTATGGGCAACAGTCATGGAAATCCCGTCCTAGATAGTGACAGGAGTATCGCAGGTCGGGATATGATCGGACAGAAACAGGCATTTCGAAAGCGGGCTGGATAGGAGCAAATATCTCTCCACCGTCGCTGCAATGCAGAAAAGCAGCCGCAGCGCCGATCGAATTCGCCGTTGAGCCTTAATGTCTATCAATTTAGTAGTGTTACACGTTGGCTGTCAATCGGAAATCTGAATTGATCGCAACGGAAGCGAATTCCTGCGTAGAATAACGACGATCGCCTGAGAGAAAAACAGGGCCAAAAACCTTATGTCTCAGGGGTTTCGCTTCTCTGTTCAAATTCGGTTCATGCTGGAAGTGCGATAGAGAGGTGATGATGATTTCGGTCGGCCGAGAATCGGCCCGCCCTGTGTGTGTCAGCGGTTCAAAATGATTACGCAGAAGGCCAAATATGCGCTGAGAGCGCTCACCGTGCTGGCGGAAGCCATCGACGGAGAGCCCATCATGATTTCCGACATCGCAGCGCAGCAGAAGATACCGAAGAAATTCCTTGAGCAGATCCTGCTCGACCTGAAGCACCATGGCATCGTAACCAGCCGACGCGGCAAGCAGGGCGGCTACCTTCTGTTGAAGCCGGCCGACATGATCACCTTCGGCGAAGTGTTGCGCATCATCGACGGACCGATTGCGCCGCTGCCCTGCCTCTCGATCACCGCGTACAGCAAGTGCGACGACTGTGACGGCGAGCAGAACTGCGAGATCCGCCACGTTTTTGCCAAGGTCGCCGACGCCACCCGCAAGGTGTTGTTCTCGACGACGATCGCCGATGCCGTAGCGCCCGCCAAGAGTGCCCGCGTGACGCGCCTGCTGGCGTAGCCGGCTGCACCTTCTGCCGCAGGCCCCGGATCGGACGCTTCAAGATTCGGTGAGCCCGCTTTCAATCGCTCGACCATGCCCCAAATCGCCCCTGTCCACAGGTAGGGAGAAACGAACATGGATGTCACGGGCTCGAAACGGATGGCGATCAGTGCAATCCTCGCGGTCTTCTTGGCGACGGGGGCCGCCGCGCATCACGGTTGGTCTTGGGCCGAGGGAGAACATACCGAATTGCGCGGCACGATCGAAAAGGTATCGATGGGCGGTCCGCACCCGACGCTCGACGTTGCGACCGCCGCCGACGGCGTCTGGCTGATCGAGCTCGGCAATCCCCGGCAGACCGAACGCTCGGGCTTTGTCGAGGGTTCTGCGAAGAAAGGCGATCCGATCGTCGTGCTCGGAAACCGGTCGCAGAAGGCAGACGAAAAGCGGATGAAGGCCGTGCGGATCACAGTTGCCGACAAGCGCTATGATATCTATCCGGAACGGATCAAGATGAACTGAATATGGCGATTGAGCTCCTGGAATGGCTCGCGGCAACGCCGCTGTCATCAGGCCTGCGGCGCTCGGCGCTGGTCTACATGGTAGTGAATGCCGCCCATATCCTCTCGATCGGGCTGCTGATCGGGGCAATCCTGCCGCTTGATCTCCGGCTGGTGGGCCTCTTCGGGTCAGTGCCGCTGGCGGTAGTCGGGCCGTTCCTGTCAAGGGCCGCAGCCATCGGACTTGTCGGAGCGGTCGTCACCGGTTTCGCCCTTTTCAGCGTCCGGCCGATTGAGTATGCCGGAAACCCGGCCTTCCTGGTGAAGCTCGGGCTTCTCGGCCTCGGCATCGTGAATGCTGCGTTGGTCCATGCGGGAGCAGCCTGGCGGCGGGCCGTGTCGGGCTCTGCCCCTGCCTTCGGCTTGCGCCTTCAGGCGGCGCTGTCTGCTGCCACATGGATTTCCGCGATCCTTGCCGGCCGGTGGATCGGCTTCGTCTGATTGCGATCACCGACCGCCCGCAAATGCTACCGATCGCTCATTTCCCAACGGGGGTTGATCCACGGCTCCTGGTTCGAACGCGGCAACGGCTGCTTGCCGAGGATATGGTCGGCGGCCTTCTCGCCGGTCATGATCGAGGGGCCGTTGAGGTTGCCGTAGGTGACGTGCGGGAAGATCGAGCTGTCGGCGACGCGCAAACCGTCGACGCCGATCACCCGTGTTTCCGGGTCGACCACCGCCGTCGGATCATCCTCGGCGCCCATCTTGCAGGTGCCGCAGGGGTGATAGGCGCTTTCCAGATGCTCGCGCAGGAAGGCATCGATCTGATCGTCCGTCTCTACGCTTTCGCCCGGCTGGATTTCCGCACCGCGAAACTGGTCGAAAGCCTGCTGCCCGAAGATCTCGCGGGTCAGCCGCACGCAATGGCGGAATTTTTCCCAGTCCTCGGGATGGTTCATGTAGTTGAAGCGGATGACAGGATCGGACTTCGGATCCGACGATTGCAGCGTGACATTGCCGCGCGACTTCGACAGGTTGTAGCCGACATGCACCTGGAAGCCGTGGCTCCTTGCCGCCGCCTTGCCGTCATAGCTGATGGCAACGGGCAGGAAGTGGTACTGGATATCGGGTTGCTTGACACCGGCCGCCGATCGCAGGAAGGCGCAGGCCTCGAACTGGTTCGAGGTGCCGAGACCCGACCTGGTAAGCAGCCATTGCGCTCCCGCGACACCCTGCCAGAACCACGGCAGCCATGAATAGAGTGAGACGGGCTTGGTGCTTACCTGCTGGAAATAGAACTCCATATGGTCCTGCAGGTTGGCGCCGACACCCGGCCGGTTGACCTTCACCTCGATGCCCATGTCCTGCAGGTGCGCGCCGGGGCCGATGCCCGAGAGCATGAGCAGCTTAGGCGAATTGAACGAGGAAGCCGAAACGATCACCTCGCGGTTCGCCTTCACGATCTCGACCTTGCCGCCGCGCTCGATCTCGACACCGGTCGCCCGGCCGTTCTCGATCACCACCTTGCGGGCAAGGCCGTAGACGAGCTCGACATTCGGCCGCTTCAGCGCCGGCTTCAGATAGGCGTTCGCGGCCGACCAGCGCCGACCTTGGAAGATCGTCTGCTCCATCAACCCGAAGCCTTCCTGCTTCGAGCCGTTATAGTCCTCCGTCGCCTCGAAACCCGCCTGCTTGCCTGCCTCGATGAAGGCGTGGAACAGCGGATTGCGGAAGCCGCCGCGCTGCACATGCAGCGGCCCATCCGTGCCGCGCCAGCCTTCCTCGCCGCCGTGGCTGTGCTCCATCCGCTTGAAGTAGGGTAGAACGTCGGCATAGGCCCAGCCATTGGCGCCAAGCGCTTCCCAGCGGTCATAGTCTTCGGCGTGGCCGCGCACATAGACCATGCCGTTGATCGATGACGATCCGCCGATCACCTTTCCGCGCGGCGCGGTGATGCGCCGGTTGTTGAGGTTCGGCTCCGGTTCGGAAAGATAGCCCCAGTTGTAGCGCTTCATGCTCATCGGCCAGGCGAGTGCCGCCGGCATCTGAATGAACGGCCCGAAATCGCTGCCGCCTGCCTCGATGACGATGACACTGTGCTTGCCGTCTTCCGACAGGCGATAGGCGAGGGCGGAGCCAGCGGAGCCGGAGCCGATAATGACGAAATCTGCCTGCATGATGGATCCCATAAAGCTCTCAGTATGGGGTCTAAGACCCCGATCCCTGCCCAGAAGGAGCGGGGTTCTTCAATTCAGCATTCAATACGGCGCCACCACCGGCCCCATGCCGACATAGACCGTCTTCAGCTCGGAATAGTGCTCCAGCGCGGCAAGCGAATTCTCGCGTCCGAAACCCGACTGCTTCGATCCGCCGAACGGGATTTCCACCGGGCAGAGATTGTACGTGTTGATCCACAGCGTGCCGGCCTCCAGCTGGTCCACGACGCGGTGAGCGCGCGTGATGTCCGCCGTAAAGACCCCGCCGGAAAGGCCGAACTCGGTGGCATTCGCGCGGCCGATCACTTCGGCTTCATCATCGAAGTCGAGCACGCACATGACAGGTCCGAAGATCTCCTCGCGTGCAATTGTCATGTCATCCGTGACGTCGGCAAAGACGGTCGGCTGCACGTAGTAACCTTCGCCTGAAACGTTGTTCGGAATGCCGCCGCCAGTCAGCAGCGTCGCTCCCCCGGTTTTGCCGGTCTCGATGTAGGAGAGAACCTTGTCGCGCTGCGCCCAGGAGACCATCGGGCCAAGCTGTGTCGCCTCGTCCATCGGATCGCCGATGACGATCGCTTCCGTGCGGGTCTTCAGACGCTTCAGGAATTCGTCCTTGACGTTCCTCTGCACGAAGACGCGCGTGCCGTTCGAGCAGACCTGCCCGGTCGAGTAGAAGTTGCCGAGCATGGCGCCGCCGATGGCGCTGTCGATATCGGCGTCATCGAAGACGATCAGCGGCGACTTGCCGCCGAGTTCCATGGTCACGTGTTTCAGGCTGCCGGCGGCGGCCGCCGCCACCTTGCGGCCGGTCGGCACCGAGCCGGTCAGCGACACCTTGGCGACGTCTGGATGGTTGACCAGCAGCGGCCCTGTCGTGCGGTCTCCCTGAATGACGTTGTAGAGCCCCTTCGGCAGGCCGGCCTCATGCAGGATCTCGGCGATCTTCAGCGCGCCGAGGGGCGTGTTTTCCGAAGGCTTGAACACCATGGCATTGCCGGCGGCGAGTGCCGGGGCGCCCTTCCAGCAGGCGATCTGCTGCGGATAGTTCCAGGCGCCGATGCCGACGCAAACACCGAGCGGCACGCGCTTGGTATAGGCGAAATCGCCACCGAGCGGGATGTAGGAGCCGTTGAGACCGGCGGCGATAACACCTCCAAAGAACTCGAAGCTGTCTGCCCCCGAGGTCGGGTCGGCGACGATGGTTTCCTGGATCGGCTTGCCGGTATCGAGTGTCTCGAGTTCGGAAAGCTCGCGGTTGCGCTCTCGCATGATGTCGGCAGCGCGCTTCAGGATGCGTCCCCGCGCGGTTGGGCTCATCGCCGCCCATTCCGGCTGCGCCCGCTTGGCGGCGGCGATCGCCATTTCGACAATGGCAGGTGTTGCCGCATGCAGACGGGCAATGACTTCACCCGTTGCCGGGTAGAGGCTTTCGATGACGCTGCCGCCGGCGTCGTCCACATATTCGCCGTCGATGAAGTGCGACGCTTTGGGCTGGGCTTTGAGGGTCACGGTGTCTGTCCTTTAGCAAGGGCGGCAAGAGCCGAATTGATGTAGTCCTCGGTCAGCGAGATCGAAGCCTCGATGCTGATCGGTGCAGATCTCAGACTTTGACGGATATAGAGCCCGTCGATCATCGCCGCCGCGCCCTCGGCGATGCGCTCTGCGGCATCGGTAGGACATAGTGGTTTCAGATCGGCAAGCAGGTTCGAGCGCAGGCGGCGCGCATAGATGACCAGGAAACGTCGAGTTTCCTCGGAGCGCTGCGCCTCGGCGTAGAAGGCGAGCCACGCTGCGATCGTCGCCGGTGCAAACTGATCGGCCTGGAAGTTGACGCGGATCAGCGCTGAAAGCCGGGCGCGAGGGGTGTCCGCAGCCCTGAGAGCCGTCACCGTATCGTCGCGCAGACGCCGTAGAAGGAAGCGGATGGTCTCGATCAGCAGCTGATCCTTGCTGCCGAAATAATGGTGGGCAAGGGCAGGGGAAACGCCGGCCTGCCGCGCGATTTCGGACATCGTGACGCTCAGCGAGCCGTGGTCGCCGATGACGCGCAGCGCCGCGTCGACGAGCGCCTTGCGGCGCAGAGGTTCCATCCCGACTTTCGGCATAGCGGCAACTCCGGTGAGGTTGCCATTCTATTATTGATTGACTGATCAATCAATAAAAATCGCTTGACCTTTCCGGGAGATTTCTCTTTTAATTTTCGGTATTTGCAGCATATCCTCTTACCAACCGGGAGATGCATGATGGCCAATATTTCCAACGGAATGCCTTTTTCTTCCCTGCACTCGAAATGGCTCTGGTTTGTCGCTCTCGGCGTACTGCTCCTCGCCTGTGGCATTATAGCCGCCGCCAACGTATTCATGGCAACCGTTGTCTCGGTTTACTACGTGGGGATACTGATGCTTGCCGGTGGTGTGGTCTATCTGATCCATGCCTTTCAGGTGCGCAGCTGGAGCCAGGTTTTCTACTGGGCGCTCAGCGGCGTGCTCTATGTGCTTGCCGGCGTCTTCGCATTCATGAATCCGCTTCTGGCCTCCGCCGCGCTGACCCTTTTCCTCGCCGTCGCTCTCCTGATCGCGGGCATCTTTCGCGTCTGGGTCGGTCTGCGTATGCGTCCGACGAAGGGTTGGGGCTGGGTGGTCGCCAGCGGCGTCATCACGGCGCTGGCGGGTGTCGTGATCGCGCTCGGCTGGCCGGTCAACAGCCTCTGGATCCTTGGGCTTTTCCTCGCCTGCGATCTTCTCATCCAGGGCTGGTCGATGCTCGCCTTCGGCTTCGCGCTCCGCCGATAGTTGTGCCCGAAATCCACAGGCCATGCTCACGGATTGTTTCTTTTTTGACATTCATGTAAGTGGGGACTAAAATTCGCGCCATAGAAGGCAGCCGCGACACCGGCGGGCATAGGCCCGAACTGTCGCAATGGTCGTCCGCCATAGGACAGGCTCTGTCCGACGAGGTAAAGGGAGGAATCTCATGCCGATGGTCACCGTTTCCATCTCTCCGCTGCAGGCCGCTGACATCCGCGCAGCCGTCGACAATGGAAAGTATGCTTCCAGCAGCGAAGTGGTGCGCGAAGCGTTGCGTCTCTGGGATGCGGCTCGCAAGCAGGACGGGTATCACAGTGGAATGCTCGACCGGGACTGCGCCCCCGGCGGCAGCCGCTGCGTTGCCGACATGTTCGCCGATCATGAGGCGGAGCTGCGTCGGACCGCCTGATCAAGTTACTGATTGATCAGGCGAAATCGTCTTGCGCCGGAAATCGGCCCGGTTTCATGAAAGTTTCATATTGGGGAAAGGGTTCGTTGACCCTTCTCCGGCATCTTCCCTGCGCAAAAGAATAAGTCACAGTGGAGATTGGCATGTCGTTGGCTGCCACCGTCGATCCGGCGCTCGTCCGTCGCTATGCCAGCGATCAGATCCTGACCCTTGCCAAACTCGTCATCGAGAACGCCTTCCAACCGATCGTCGAGGCGAACACCGGTGTCGCCTTCGGCTATGAATCGCTGATGCGCGGCCAGGATCGTCTTGGCTTCAACTCGCCGATCGAAATTCTGGATGAAGCCTACAACAGCGACCAGTTGCTTCAGCTCGAGCAGATGGTGGCAAGCCGGGCCCTGGCGAAGTTCGCCACGCTTCCGAATTTCGCCAGCGCGACGCTTTTTCTCAATCTCGATGTCCGGCTGATCCCGCACGGCGCGCGGCTGGTCGAAAGCCTGCTCCAGCACTTGAAGCTCGCCAACATCCCGCCGTCCTCCATCTGCTTCGAGTTCTCCGAGCGTTTCGACAATACCAGCGTGCCGGAGTTCGCAGCACTGGTATTGCTGTTGCGGAAGGCTGGCTTCAAGCTGGCAATCGACGATTTCGGCGTCGGCCACGGCGAGATGAAGCTTCTCTGCGATCATCCTGTCGACTATCTGAAGGTCGACCGTCATTTCATAGCCGATATCGACAGCAGCCCGCGCAAACGCCACCTCCTGAAGAACATTGTCCATATTGCCCATGTGCTCGGCACCCGCGTCATCGCCGAAGGCATCGAGACGGAAGCCGAGTTCGTCGCCTGTCGCGAATATGGCGTCGACCTCGTCCAGGGCTGGTTCATCTCGCGCCCAACGACGCACCTGTCGGAACTGATGCCGTCCTTCCCGCACCTGCAGGACCTCGGCAAGACCAAGCGCAATACGCAGTCTCTCGACGAAATCCTGATCCGCAAGCAGATTGAAGTGCTGCCCACGGTCTTCGAGAACGACACCATCGACAGTGTATTCGAGCTCTTCCGCCGCAACCCGCAACAGGCATATTTCCCGGTGCTGAACGCCAACGGCGAACCGCGCGGTATCCTGCACGAGCGTCATCTCAAGGAATATATCTACCAGCCATTCGGCCGGGACCTGCTCAAGAACAAGGTCTACGAGCGCACCATCTCGCACTTCGTCGAAATGGCGCCGATTGTCGGCCTGGATTCCGACGCCGAGCAGCTGATGGCGATCTTCGCCAACATGGAAGGCAGCAACTGCCTGCTGCTCACAGAGAACATGCGATACGCCGGCGTCGTCTCCGCTGCTTCGCTGATCAAGGTCATGAACGAAAAGAAGCTGAAGACGGCGCAGGACCAGAACCCCCTGACGGGTCTGCCGGGCAACCACGCGATCCGCGACTTCATGCGCGACGCAAGCCGCGATGGCGACGACACGCGCCATTTCTGCTATTGCGATTTCGACAACTTCAAGCCTTTCAACGATGCCTACGGCTTCCACCTCGGCGACCACGCGATCTCGCTGTTCGCGGCCCTGATGCGGCGATACTTCTTCGCCGAGCGCCATTTCCTCGGTCACGTCGGCGGCGACGATTTCTTCATAGGCGTGCGCGGCTGGACCAAGGAGGAACTGACGGAAATTCTCGATCGGCTGATCAGCGATTTCCACGACGACGTCCTTGCTTTCTACTCCGATGCAGACCGCTCCGCAGGCCGCATTCGCGGCCATGACCGAGCCGGAGTGGAAGCACTCTTTCCGCTGATGCGATGTTCGATCGGGGTGCTGGAGCTGCCCGAAGGCCTGGTCATCGACGATATCAACCGTGTCAGTGCCGCAATCGCCCATATCAAGGCGGAAGCGAAGGAGAGCGATGAGGGGCTGGTCTTCCATCGCCTAGGCGAGGCGAATTGACGCCTCTGCCGGTTGCCACCTTCCCAACGCCGGAAAGCTGAACTATCTCCTTTGCTTCCGGAATGAGGAGGACCTTTCATGTCCCTGCCTGCGCGTATGCGTTTCGTCGACCTGTCAGGCTTCGGCGCCCCGGGGGTGATGACGATCGCAACTGGGCCGCTGCCTGTTGCCGCCGAGGGCCAGGTCCTTGTTCGCACCGAAGCAATCGGCGTCAACCGTCCGGACGTCGCCCAGCGCCAGGGCATCTATCCGCCGCCGAAGGACGCGAGCCCCGTCCTCGGCCTCGAACTCGCCGGCGAAGTCGTGGCGATCGGGCCTGATGTCAGCGGCTACGCCATCGGTGACAAGGTGTGCGGTCTCGCCAACGGCGGCGCCTACGCCGAATATTGCGTTCTGCCGGCCGGGCAGGCAATGCCGTTTCCGAAGGGCTATGATGCGGTGAAAGCGGCGGCACTGCCGGAAACCTTCTTCACCGTCTGGGCCAACCTCTTTCAGATGGCCGGGCTGACGGAAGGCGAAAGCGTTCTGATTCACGGCGGCTCCAGTGGCATCGGCACCACGGCGATCCAGTTGGCGCGCGCCTTTGGTGCCGAGGTTTATGCGACGGCGGGTTCACGGGATAAGTGCGAAGCTTGCGAGAAGCTCGGCGCAAAGCGCGCGATCGACTACAAGACCGAGGATTTTGCCGAGGTCATCGGATCCGAGACAGGCGGTCACGGCGTCGATATCGTGCTCGACATGATCGGAGCGGCCTATTTCGAGAAGAACATTGCCTCGCTCGCCAGGGACGGTTGTCTGTCGATCATCGCCTTTCTGGGCGGTGCCGTGGCCGAGAAAGTCAACCTCGCGCCGATCATGGTCAAGCGGCTGACGGTGACGGGATCAACCATGCGACCGCGCACCGCCGAAGAGAAGCGTGCCATTCGCGACGACCTTCTCTCACAGGTATGGCCGCTCCTCGATGCAGGAAAAGTTGCACCCGTCATTCACAAGACCTTCGCGTTCGAGGACGTCATCGAAGCGCACAGGTTGATGGAAGAAGGCAGCCATATCGGCAAGATCATGCTGCGGCTCTGAGGATCGGCAGATTGGCCGTTGACCTCTAGCGGGTCCGTTGCGCGCGCATCAGGGCATTCCGGGCGAAGGCCGGGGTTTTCTCAGGTCGGCTGCCGGACCGCTCGCGGGGTCCTTTCGAGGAAAAGCAGCAGGCCCACGGACGCAAGGCCGATGGCGGCGGCGATCTGTGCGGTGCCGGAATAGCTGGTAAAACTGGTGCCGGCTGCGAAGATCGAGGCGCTGATGCCGTTGGCGACGAAGGTGTTGACGGAAATCAGTGAACTTCCGAGCCCCGGCCGATCGGCGATCAGGTCCTGCATGTAGGTGATGGGAACGCTGAGGATCGCCGCGGCGCCACAGGCGTTCGAGCGCATAGACATGCCATGGCGCTGATGCAAAGCCCAGAAGCACCAGGTAAAGGCAGTAGATCAGCGTCCCCACAGCAAGAACGTGGACGGTGCGGAAGCGCCGCTGCAGCGCACCCCACATCATCATGAACGGCATCTCCAGGAAGGCGACGAGCCCGGCCATGAAGCCGACATCGACCACGCTGCCGCCGGCGGCATGGGTGATTATCAGCGGCGACACCACACTGTTCGACCGCTGCAGCCCGAGCAGCAATGCCATCACGCCAATGCGCGCCAGCACATGGGGTGAAAGGATCCGGCCGAGAGACGAGAGGAAGCCGATCTGTTGCGCGGGCGGTCCCTCGCGTTTCGGCGCCGGCCTGGCGAGGAACAGGTAAAAGCAGAAGCAGGTCAAGCTGGCGAGCCCGGCAATGCCATAGGCCGGCGTCATCGATTGCGAGTGGATGAGATAGAGGCCGATCATCCCCGGCGCCAGCGCCCAGGAACCCGAAAACAGCGCGCGCACGGTGGACGTGATCGCCGCCCCGCGCCCGCGGTCCATCGTGTTGGTGGTCGCCCGGATACTGGCAAACAGGATCGAGTAGGTGGAGTTACTCATCGGGATCAGCACCAGCGTGGCGAAGATAAAGACGCCGGCTGTGCGGAACGCGTAGATCATCCCGAAGCCAAGCATGCCGCAAACCGACAGCGCCAGCACCAGCGGCCGGCGATCACTGAGCTTGTCCGACCAGATGCCGAGCGTCAGGCTGGTGGTGACATTGACGAGCGCGGCAAGGAATATCAGCCCCGAATAGGTGCGGTCCGACAGTCCGAGCTCGTTAATGCCGATGATCGATTGATACGGCATCGTCGAGGCATAGGTGAAGGCCAGCGCCACCAGCGTCAGCGTTGGGACGCGGATCCGATGATCGCGGAGAATGGAAGAAAAAGCGGATGGCATGGCATGATTCCCGATGCCCCAGCTATAAACCAGTAGTGCGCTCTCGAATAACCAGAGTTTGTGATGGCCGTGGTCAAATCACGTGATGGGTGGTCAGACTTGGTGACGACTTTCGCCACTAAAGCCCGATGCGGCCGATCGCCGGGATCTTCAGCCCGGGATTGGCGATGTCGACGCCGGCGACCAGCCCCATGAAATGCACCTCGAAGCCGCTGCGCTGACCGGCGGCAAACCCGATCAGGCCGTAGAGCGTGGCATGCATGTCACGCCCGTCGGCATCGATTGCGAACATCCGGCCATAGGTGAGAAAATCGCGCCCGACCGCGTCGGGCGGCAGCACGGCCCCGAGATCGGGCACCCTCCGCAGCACATGGGCGACGAAGCTGTTGGAATTCGGACCGGGATAGATTCGATAATCGCCGACACCGGCATGGGGATAGGACTGGATTGCCGCTTCCACCTGCGGAATGAGCCTCTCCGCCTCGGCCCCTTTGATCTCGTGCACGATACGTGGCGTGTTGGAATACCAGTAGGCATCGGCGACATAGGCGTTGCGCCGGATGGGCGCACCCCAGCCGACCTTGTCGTAACGATTGTAGGCCGTGTCGCCTGATGCCTTGGTGACGATCCAGGAGTGGCTGGCGACCGAACCCTTCAGTCCGCCGGTGGTGGCCGACATGATGTAGATCGCAGCCTGTCGGTCGGCGTCCGCTTTCGGCAGCACACCCGACGTCGTCCAGTCGGCTTCCCGCCAGCTCTTCGGGTGGCTTTGTAGCGACCACCAGCCGGCGGATGCCAGCGCCGGCAGCAGGTAGACGACGAGAATCAGAAGAAGCAGCCGCTTGATATGACGCATGAAACGCCGATGACCCTTGCTGACGTGCCGTTGCACTCGGAGATTTACCGACCAAGATGGCGCAATTGGGCCGCTTTTTCCGCCCACAGCCGATTGCTTTATCAAGGCTATCATTTATGCGTGGCAGCCTCGTCAGAAGATCAGGATGCCAGCATGACCAATCCCGTCACCGTTGAAATCACCCGCGGATCGCACGTCGAAAGCCGGCATCGCGGCTCAGTCGTCGCGGTCGACGGTGATGGAAGGATCGTGTTCTCGCTAGGCGACGTCGAGGCGGCCGTCTTTCCGCGCTCGGCCTGCAAGGCCATGCAGGCGCTGCCGTTGGTCGAGAGCGGCGCGGCAGACGCTTATGGCTTCGGTGACAAGGAACTGGCGCTGGCCTGCGCCTCGCACAGCGGTGAGGACGAGCATGTCGCGCTTGCCGCTGCGATGCTTGAGAAGGCCGGGCGCGACGTCGATACGCTCGAATGCGGTGCTCACTGGTCGTCGAGTCAGAAGGTGCTGATCCACCAGGCGCGCACCATGGAAACGCCGACCGCGCTCCACAACAATTGTTCGGGCAAGCACGCGGGTTTCGTTTGTGCCTGCTGCCACCAGGATATCGATCCGAAGGGCTATGTCGGCTACGACCATCCCCTGCAGAAAGCCATCCGCGGCACGATGGAAAGCCTGACGGGAGCCGCGCTCGGACATGACAATTGCGGCACGGATGGTTGTTCCATTCCCACCTATGCAGTCCCGCTCCGCGGTCTCGCACACGGCTTTGCCAGGATGGCGACCGGTGTCGGTCTGGAGCCGCTCCGTGCCAGGGCATCCCGGCGGCTGTTCAACGCCTGTATGGCCGAGCCATTCTTTGTTGCAGGTACCGGCAAGGCCTGCACGGCGCTGATGCAGGTCGCGCCGGGGCGGATCTTTGCCAAGACCGGGGCCGAGGGCGTCTTCTGCGCCGCCATTCCGGAGCAGGGGATCGCAATCGCCCTCAAGTGCGACGACGGGCATTCGCGTGCATCCGAAGCCATGGTTGCGGCGGTGCTCAGCCGGTTTTTCGAAAAGGACAGTGCGATTCGCGCCGCGTTGCAGGCGATGGCGACCGTCAACATGCACAATTGGAACGGTATTCACGTTGGCGACGTTCGCGCCACGGCTGCGCTGATGGTTTGAGCCGTTCCGGAACGGCACATTCGCCGGCAAAAAATAGTAACCGCTAATGTATGTGAAACTACAGCCGGTGAGAAGAGGTGCGGTCTTGCCGCTTTGAGCTACCCTTGGCGCAGTACATCGAACGCCATGAGGGCAGGATATGTTTGCAGGACGCTATCTTTGGTGGATGTTGATCGCGATAGCGGTCTTTCTGTTCTTCACGATGTGCTTCGACTACGTCACCTGGGCGACCGTCGCATCGTCGGGTTGCGCCAGGGTCGCCGGCTCCTGCGGACCGATTATCCTGACAATGTCGGGCTCCATGAAGCCGGCCGGTGTCTATCTCGCCGGCGCCATCATCCTCGTCGTGACATTTGCCCGCATCCATTACCTGGGAATGAGCTGGGCTTGGGGCGCCGTCGTCGCCATCTGGTTTGTCGCTTCGGCGCCGTTTCCGCTGCTGCTTGCCAACGGCTGGACCGGGCAGTTGAAGCCGCAGGCTGTGCTTGAAGGCCTGCCGCCGGCGTTCCTGTTCCTCGTCGCCTTCTGCGCCTATATCGGCTGGGCCTTTGAAGAGAGTGGGGCAAGGCCGCTGGGCGTGTGGAGTGGCATCAGAATGGCGATCAGGCTTTCCGCTGTCTGCGGCGCGCTCGTTGCCGTGGCGCAAACACCGGCATTCGCAAGAATTCCCGGCCGACTTCTCGGCGAGCCGGTTCTCTCGACATCTGTTGCCGCCTTGCAGTCGGCGCTCCACGGCGTTCTGACGCTGGGAGTGAATATCGAGACATTTGCCTATCTCGCCTTCGGCATCTTTGCCGTCGGTCTCGCCGCAAGCCTCCTTCCGCAGAATCTCGAGGAACTGCGGGCCCGTTTCACTCCGCCTTTCATGCTTCGAGGATCGCGGCATTGAGGTCACGGTAGGGCTTCATGTCCGTCGTCTCGGATCCCCCGGCGACGATCAACCCCGAGACCCCGGAAATCGGCAGAACGTGGCAGGATGACACGCGATCGAGCTTCTCTTCCGTCAGCAGGACATAGGTTTCCGCAGAACAGTTCGCGACATGCCGCTTGATCGCAGCCTCCTCGAAATCACCTGTCGAAAGCCCGTGCACGGGATGGGCTGCCGTCACTCCGAGGAAGAATATGTCCGGGCGAAGCTGCGAAATCATCCCCATGGCAACGGCACCGGTCGCCACCATGGAATGCTTGTAGAGCGTGCCGCCGACAAGGATGACGGCAGCGGTCGGATGATGCTCCAGTTCGGCGGCGATCGTCGGACTGTGCGTTGCGACCGTGAAGGCAAACTCACGCGGCAACTGCCGCGCAACCTCTGCGGTCGTCGTTCCTCCGTCAAGGAATATCAACTGGCCGGGCTGTACGAGAGACCTGGCCTTTGCCCCGAGGCGAAGCTTGGCCTCCGATGAAACAGTCTTGCGCGCCGTAAAATCCGGGAGTTCCGGTACGAGAGGCGTAGCGCCGCCATGAACGCGCTTCAGCAGGCCATCCGCGGCCATTTCCCTGAGGTCGCGTCGGATGGTGTCCTCGGATAGCGACAGATCCTCCGCAACGCGTTTGGCGATCACCTGGCCGTCACGGCGAAGGATGTCGAGGATGAGCGATTTGCGTTGGGTCGTTAGCATGGAACCTGCCTGGAAATGAATGGATTGTAACGAATTTGCACGAAAAGATTCGACAAGCAAGAAATATCGTGCATTTTCGGGAGATCCGTGCATGAAGCCGGGCAACAAATGGAGGTTGATATGTTGATACTCATTGCAGGACCCTACCGGTCGGGCACTGGTGACGATCCGGATAAGATGGCGGCCAATCTGACACGTCTCGAACAGCCATCACATGCCTTGTTCAAGGCAGGGCATGTGCCGATGATCGGCGAATGGGTCGCACTGCCGGTGTGGCATGCCGCAGGTGGCAAGAATGTTGGCGATGACCTTTACGAACGGATTTTCCACCCTGTTGCCGGCCGTCTGCTTCAGCTTTGCGACGGCGTGTTGCGGCTGGAAGGCCAGTCCAAGGGTGCGGACAACGATGTGCGAATTGCACGTGAACGTGGCATCCCAGTCTGGTACAGGCTGGAGGACGTGCCGGGCTGCGCCAAGGCCGCCTGATGCGAGAGGCCGGCTCGCCGGCCTCGATTTCCCGCATGTTCGTTCGCGAATTGTCGCGGTATAAGGACTCATAAAAAGGAGTCCCATATGCTGACATTGTATTTCGCGCCGCGCACCTGCGCGCTGGCAAGTCTCATTGCGCTTGAAGAGTCCGGCTTGCCATTTGAGACGAAAAAGGTGAATTTCGCCGAGACGGAGCAGCAGTCTCCCCAGTATCTGCAGATCAATCCGAAAGGCCGTGTGCCGGCTCTTGTGACCGACCACGGCGTGGTTACGGAAACACCGGCGATCCTTGCCTACATCGCACAGATTGCGCCGGCTGCGCGGCTTGCGCCGCACGAGCCTTTCGCGTTCGCCCGCATGCAGGGGTTCAACAACTATCTTTGCTCCACGGTGCATGTGAACCACGCGCACGGGCGTCGCGGCAGTCGCTGGGCCGACGATCCAGCTGCCCTTGAAGCGATGAAGGCAAAGGTTCCGCAGACCATGGCCGACTGCTTCGCGCTGATCGAGAAAACGATGCTGGAGGGGCCGTGGGTGCTGGGCGAAAACTACTCTGTTTCCGACCCCTACCTTTTCGTCATGACGGGCTGGCTGCGTGGGGACGGTGTCGACCCGATGCGCTTTGCCAAGGCGACCGCGCACTACGCCCGCATGATGGAACGTCCCGCGGTACAACGGGCGCTTGAGCGCGATCAGATCTAGGGCGTCGTGGCGCCTGGCTAACGCCCGAACGTTGCGGCCAGCTTTTTCGGCGCGCGAAACAGCCACGCGCCAATCAGCCTGTCCTTCAGTTCGTCATCGCTGATGGCAGCGATGCGAACTGGCATAAATGACCAGCCGACATAGTGAGCCGTCTGATAGTAGATGTCAGGCGCCATCTCGATCAGTCGCTCCTTGTCGTCGATCGAGATCGACAGCACGATCGTCTCGTTGTCCTTGACCGCGACAAAGGATTTCCCTCCCACCTTCAAGGCGGGGTTTCCATAGGACGTGCTTTCCTCGACGCCCGGCAAATTTGCCTCGGCGGCAAGATGTCGTAGCCGCTTGAATATGCTGTCGACGTTGTCCATTACGCTTCCCCGGCTACCGTTGCCGGACGAAACTAGCAGACTTGGTGCATCATGCGCACCTGGCGTGTGATCGCGTCTCCGGCTTGGGTGAGGGCGTTGAAGGGCTGATCGGCAGGTCGGCCAGCGCCCGCAGTGACATTCGTGCCAGGTCGGGATCGTTCAACGGGTCACGAGCGACATCGGCAACGTAGGGTGGCTCAACGATTTCTGAGCTCAAGAAAAACTGCAGCAATTGCATGGCGTGCCTCGCTTTCGTATCGCGGAAAGGGCTTGGTCCTCCGCGTTCGATGCTGGATTATCGGCATCCCGCGCCGAACTTTCAATTGAGAATAAAAGGCGTATGCTGTAGAAAAACTATATGCGAAATCTCAACTCGGTTCACTTGAACGGTTTGCGGGCGTTGGAAGCCGTCGGTCGTCTCGGCTCGTTGCAGGCGGCTGCCGAAGAACTGGGGGTCTCGATCGGCGCGGTGAGCCAGCAGGTCATCAAGGCGGAGACACAACTCGACTATCTGATGTTCGAGAGAACGCCGAAGGGCATGGTCGCCACAGAGCAGGGCGCGCGGCTGTTGCCGATGCTTTCGGAAGGCTTCGGCTCGCTCTCTCAGGCCGTCGCCATGGCGCAGCGCCGGGATGACAGCGTCCTGACCGTCTCCGTGGCGCCGGTTTTCGCTGCACGCTGGCTGGTCTATCGGCTCGATCGCTTCGCCGAGCGCCATCCGGAAATCAGCCTGCGAATGGACGCGACCACCAAGCTCGTCAATCCGGCGCTATGTGACGTCGATATCGGCATCCGTGTCGGCAGCGGCCAATGGCCGGATGTGAAGGCGGAAATGCTTCTCGCGCAGGAGGTCTTCCCCGTCTGCTCGGCGGCGATGGCGGCTGGACTGCGCCAACCTGCCGATCTCCTGGGCCTTCCCGCCATCATCGACGGACGCGCCATGTTTTCCTGGGAAGTCTGGATGCGGGAAGCGGGTCTCCCGGGCTCGACCCTTGAAACCCGCCACGTCTTCAACGACGCGTCGCTGTGTCTCGATGCCGCAATTGCCGGGCAAGGCGTCATGCTGGCCTGGCAGACCCTTGCCGGCTATGCCCTGCAACAAGGGCAACTCGTCGCGCCGTTCGGGATTCGCGCAAAGACCGGCTTCGGCCACTACTTCGTAACGGCCGAAGGTTCACGCGAACCAAGGAAAGTCAGGGACTTCAAGGCCTGGATCCGTGAGGAAATGGCCGGCACTCTTAAGCTCTTTCCCTGATCAAGCAGGCTCCTGAGAGCGGGTTGCCTGCATGGCGATATAGGCCGGCCGCGACTGGCAGCGCTTGATCCAGGCGTTTACGTTGGGATGCGCGTCGAAGAGCGCCTGTTCGGTCTGGGCGTAGCGCAGCACTTCGGCGAGGTTGAGATCCGCCACCGTGAATCGCCCGCCGACGAGGTATTCGCTCTCGCCAAGGTGGTTTTCCAGAATCGCGAGCGGCTTCTTCAGCGATCGGCAGGCGACGCTGATCGTGGCCTTTCCGCTTTCCGTCTTTTCCGCCGCGTTGTCATAGGTATAGACGATCTCGACCGAGTGCGGTTCGACCTCGGCTGCTGCCCATATCGTCCACATTGTCAGCAAACCGTCTTCCTCGATGGTTTGTGCGGCAAAAGGCCCGCCATGCTTGCGCGCGAGATAAAGGGTGATCGCCAGCGATTCATGCATGACGAGATCGCCGTCCTTGATAGCCGGGATCAGGCCCATCGGGTTGATCGCGACAAAATCCGGCGACAGGGTGTTGATTGCAGCATCGGATGCGAGCGGGTTGTCCAATCGCCGCGCCTGCAGCACGGGAACAGACGTGAATTCCAGCCCGAGCTCCCCTGCCATCCAGTAGACGCGCGAGGCGCGCGAGCGATAGACACCGTAGATTGTCAGCATATCAGATATCCCCTCGTATGTGCTGCGCCGAAACTATGATCAGATGCGGCCCAGCGGAAGGACCCGGTCCTTATAGATCGATCAAAGCTTTTGATAGCCACTACGAGATACGGTTGCGCTCGATGGTTAACTGCGGGTAGGGCGAGGTCGCCGAAGTTGCCAATTCCCTGGACGCCTTCTTGTCCCACTCGAAGCCGAGGATGGCGCCAATGGACACTTCCTGGAAGACGTTGTCGGTGATGACGGCCGTTCCCCCGCCATCGGCAACGGACACGGCGCAGCCGACAGGCGCCTTGCGAACGATATTGCCGGTGACGACGAGATTGCGCAGGTAGGGTCCCCAGCCGAGTTGCATGCCCCATCGCGGCGCCCCCTCGATGATGTTGCCGGACACCAGCGTATCGGCCTCGGCGGCGATGCCGATGCCGAAGCCGACTTCATGTTCGTAAGGTCCCTTGAGAGCAAGATTGCGCACGACATTGCCGGTCACACTCGCAAGCCGTCCACCCTGATCGAAATTGGCGATGGAAATCCCGTTCGCAGCGCCATCCACCAGGTTGTTGGAAACGACGGCACCTTCGAATTCGAACTCCACATAGATCGCCGTCTCGCCCGAGCGCCGGCATTGATTGCCGGTGATCTGGATGTCTGATGCCGAATTCGCGCGGATCGCGGTGAAGGCGCAGTCGGAAATGTGGTTGTTCGTCACCATCACGCTGTCGGCGCGGAAAATATTGATGCCGTTGCCGTTCTGACCGGTGCCGCCGTCGTTCGCCCGGATCCGGTAGACCCGGTTGCCGCTGACGATGCTGTCGTCTGCCGCTTTCTTCCAGCGATGCACCAGGATCCCGCCGTTGCCGCAATCGAACACCTCGTTTCCGGTGACGGAGAGGCCCAGGGATTCGACAGCGTAGAGGCCCGATTGTGCAGCGCCCGATATGCGGCTTCGCTCGATACGTCCGCCGCAACGCTCAAGTTGCACGGCATGCTTGCGGCTGCCGCCGATCTCGCAGTTGTCGATCACTACCTCGTCAACACCGGTAAACTGCACCAGCGCGGCGTCGTCGTCGCCAAGCCATCGGTTTTGTCCGTCGATGACGATGTTGGAAAGCTCGATCCGCTTGACATTCTCGGCGCTGAACAGACGTCCTGCGCCCGTATAGACGATACGCGAGGCACCGGGGACACCTGTGATCCGGGTATTCTCGGGGAGCACGAGGTTCGACACCTTGTAGGTGCCCGGCGGCAGGAAAACCGGCACGTTGGCCGCCGACGCCCGATCGATCATCGCTTGCAGGCTAACGCTCTTCCGGTCGGTCGCGACGGGAAACGCCTCGAGCTGCACGGCGTCGATCGGTCCGCGCAGATCCGTCTGCCGCGCCGCCGCGAAACTGCGCGCCGCGACAAGCGCCATCGCGGAGCCTGCGGCCATTCGGAGCAGATTACGGCGGGACGGTGCAAATCTCGGCTTCTTCATCACGGCTAACAAGCAGGAAGCATGCCATCGGACATGTCTCGTTTTGATACAGGAGTAGGGAACTGCCGCCTGCTCGCGGCAATGAGACGTGTCGCCACTGGCGCTTCCATCCTTTGCCGCTATCTCTAGGCGGATGAGACCCGAAACACTGCTCTATCCCGCGCCCGAGGGGCTTTTTTGCCCGGAGGGAGGATTCTATGTCGATCCCGTGCGGCCGGTGGAGCAGGCATTGATCACCCACGGCCATTCCGACCATGCCCGGTCCGGCCACGTGAACGTGCTCGCCACCCGCCAGACGCTCGACATAATGAAGATCCGCTATGGCGACGACTTCTGCGTCAGCGGGCAGGCAGCCGCCTACGGCGAGGAGTTGATGGTGAATGGCGTCAAGGTGAGTTTTCACCCCGCCGGCCATGTGCTCGGCTCGGCGCAGATCGCCATCGAGAAGGGCGGCACCCGGATCGTCGTCTCCGGCGATTACAAGCGGCGTTCCGACCCGACCTGCGCGGCCTATGTGCCCGTGCCCTGCGATGTGTTCATTACGGAAGCGACCTTCGGATTGCCGGTCTTCCATCATCCCGACCCCGCTGACGAGATGGGGAAGCTCTATGCGTCGCTGCGGCAGTTTCCCGAGCGAACGCATATGATCGGCGCCTATGCGCTGGGCAAGGCGCAGCGGGTGATCCGGCTCCTGCGCGATACCGGTTATGACAAGCCGATCTACATCCATGGCGCGATGGAGCGCCTCTGCGAGTACTATGTCGGGCAGGGAATCGATCTTGGCGAGCTGCTTCCGGCAACAATTGAAAGTCGTGACAAGGCGGCCTTCAAGGGCGCGATCGTCGTTGGCCCCTCTTCGGCTTTCGCAGACCGCTGGGCAAGGCGCTTCAACGAACCGCTGGCGGCTTTTGCCTCCGGCTGGATGATGGTGCGCCAGCGCGCCAAGCAGCAGGGCGTGGAATTGCCGCTGGTCATCTCCGACCATTGCGATTGGCCGGAACTCACCGAAACGATCACAGAGCTGCATCCCGCCGAGGTCTGGGTGACGCATGGCCGCGAGGAGGCCCTGGTGCGCTGGTGCCAATTGCAGGGCATCAAGGCAAAGCCGTTGCATCTGGTCGGCTATGAAGACGAGGGGGATTGATGAAAGCTTTCGCCGACCTCCTCGATCGCCTGGTGCTGACACCCGCCCGCAACGGCAAGCTGAAGCTGCTCACCGATTACTTCCGCGACACACCGGATCCGGATCGGGGCTACGGCCTTGCCGCCATAGCGGGAACGCTCAAGGTTCGCGACGTCAAGCCCGGCATGCTGCGCGAACTCGTTCTGGAGCGCATGGACGAGGTTCTGTTCCGCTATTCCTACGACTATGTCGGCGATCTCGCCGAGACGATTTCGCTGGTCTGGGACAACGAGAAGGACATCGAGCGTTCGGCTCTGGTACAACCGCGGCTTGGCGATGTGGTGAGGCAGATGAACTCGCTCGGTCGCACCGAGGTTCGCGGTTTCGTGCGCGACCTGCTCGACCGCCTGGATGCCTCCGGTCGCTTCGCCTTTATCAAGCTTGCGACCGGGGCGCTGCGCATCGGCGTTTCCGCCCGGCTGGCAAAGCAGGCGCTGGCCGATCTCGGCGAACGGGACGTGACCGAGATCGAGACGCTCTGGCATGGTCTGGAACCGCCTTATGAGACGCTGTTCCAATGGCTGGAGGGCAGGGGCGGCAAGCCGGTGCTGGCGACGCCAGCAATATTCCACTCGGTCATGTTGGCCAATCCGGTGCAGGAGGGGGATCTGGATGGTCTCGATCCGGCTGACTATGCAGCGGAATGGAAGTGGGATGGCATCCGCGTCCAGCTGTCGCGTTCGGGCGAGACGCGAAAGATATACTCCCGCTCCGGTGACGATATCTCGGCTGCCTTTCCCGACATTCTGGAGTCGCTCAGTTTCGACGGCGTGCTGGACGGCGAGTTGCTGGTGGGCGGCACGGCGCGCTCCAACAATCCGACGCGGACGTTTTCCGACCTGCAGCAACGCCTGAACCGCAAGACCGTAACCGCGAAGATGCTCGAGGAATATCCGGCCTTCATTCGTGCGTACGATCTGCTGTTCGATGGCGATGCCGATGTCCGGGGAAGCACCTATGTCGAGCGCCGCGACCGGCTGTCGGAAGTCATCGAACATGCACCGCACGACCGCTTCGACCTGTCGCCGCTGGTTGATTTCAATTCCTGGGATGAGCTCGACCAGTTGCGTTCCACCCCACCTGATCCGGTGATCGAGGGCGTGATGATCAAGCGGCGGGACAGCGTCTATCAGGCCGGACGCATGAAGGGGCCGTGGTTCAAGTGGAAGCGCAATCCCTACAATGTCGATGCCGTGCTGATGTACGCGCAACGCGGCCACGGCAAGCGCTCCAGCTACTATTCCGACTTCACCTTCGGCGTCTGGACGGAAACGCCGGATGGCGAGCAGCTGGTTCCCGTCGGAAAGGCCTACTTCGGCTTCACCGATGCCGAACTGGAAGTCCTCGACAAGTTCGTCCGCAACAACACCACCGAGCGCTTCGGCCCTGTTCGCGCCGTCAGGGCCGATCGGGAGTTCGGTTTCGTCGTGGAGGTGGCCTTCGAGGGCATCAATCGATCGACCCGTCACAAATCGGGCGTGGCCATGCGCTTTCCCCGCATCGCCCGGCTTCGCCCGGAAAAGCCGTCGTATGAGGCCGATCGCCTCCAGACGCTGGTAGCGATGATCGATGCCAAGACGCAGCAATGAAGTATAGATGACGGCAAAACGACGCAGGATCGCTTTTTCAACACAACGTGTGTTGGATATCGGGTCCTCCCGATGCCATTTTTAGTTCACCGGGAACGATGGAAGTATGAAATGACGTCAGACGAAGGAAATTCTTTTTTCCGCCAACGCCGCATGGTTCTTGCGGGCCTGGCCGGATCCCTCGTTCTCCCGCGCATGGCAAACGCCTTTGATGTGCCCGAGTTGCCGAGGCTGATCAATCATGACTACGCCAAGGTCCGCAAGCGCTTTCGGACCAGCTTGCTGCAGAAGGGGCCAGCTCCCGACAGGTATGAACCGCTCGACACGCCTGCCGACGGAGACAGGATACTTTACCGCTCCGGCTACGGCGGCGAGTTGGAGCTCGTCGCCTGGCTCTCCAAATACAAGCGCGAGCAAAAACCGAAACCTGCGGTTCTTTTCCTGCACGGCGGCAATGCGATGGGCATCGGCCATTGGGAGTTGCTGAAGGCCTATGCCGATGCCGGGTTTGTCGTGATGATGCCGTCATTGCGCGGCGAAAACGGCCAGATGGGCAATTTCTCCGGTTTCTACGACGAAGTCGACGACGTGCTTGCCGCCGCCGATCGCCTGCAGCATCTGCCGGGCGTCGATCCGAATCGCCTCTTTATCGCCGGCCATAGCATTGGCGGCACGCTGACGATGCTGGCAGCGATGAGCAGCCACAAGTTCCGGGCTGCGGCGCCGATTTCGGGAAATCCGGACGGCTTCCGCTTTTTCAAGCGCTACCCGCAGGACATTCGCTTCGACGTCCAAAACGCCCATGAGTTCGAGGTGCGCACGGCGCTCTGCTATGCTGAAAGCTTCAAGTGCCCGGTTCGTGTTGTTCATGGCACGGAGGAGCCGCATTTCAACGATCGCGCCGGTCTGCTCGCCAGCCGCGCACGCGCCGGCGGTGTGCGTATTGAGACGGATACGGTAAAAGGCGACCACACCTCGGCGCTGCCGACGGAGATCGTACAAAGCATCCGTTTCTTTCAAGGCATCTCGGCCTAGCTGATCAGCTTCGCGCCAGCCGACGCTGCCATTGCTGTTGCAGCTATACGTGTCGCTGTCGTCGATGAGGGTAGGTCTATGATTTTTCTCAGCCGGATGCCGGGCCTTGCCGGGCTTGCAGTGTCCGCTCTCTGCTTGAGTGGCTGCAACATCCTTGTTCCGGATACCGGTGCGACCGATCCTGCCCGCTTCGCCCAGGAGACGTCGCCGGTGTTTTATCATCCTCCCGGTGTCAATCCCGACCGCGTCAGGGCGATAGATGCGCCAGTGCCGCAAAGGCCAGGCGTCCCGGCGACGTTGTACAATCAGAGCTACGGCATCCCTGGCGCCAGCTCCAGCCGAACCTACGGGTTGCCAGTCACCAATCCCGTAAACGCTGCCATGTACGCCGAGCTGCGCGACAACGATTTCACGCTTCCGGCCGTTCCCGTTAGCCGTGTCGATCCGCAATATCTGCGTCAGGAGGTGGATTACCCCACCAGAGAGAAGCCCGGCACGATCGTTGTCGATACCAGCAGCAAACATCTCTACCTTGTCGAGCCGGGTGGCAAGGCGATGCGCTACGGCGTTGGCCTCGGCCGTGAAGGTTACGCCTGGTCGGGCCGCGGGGTCATCCAGTGGAAGCAGAAATGGCCACGCTGGACGCCACCGGATGAAATGGTCTCGCGCCAGCCGGACGTCCGTGCCTTTTCTGCCGCGAACGGCGGCATGAATCCGGGCCTCGGAAACCCGCTCGGCGCACGCGCTCTTTATATCTTCAAGGATGGGCAGGACACGCTGTATCGCATCCATGGAACGCCGGACTGGCAATCGGTCGGCAAGGCAACCTCGTCGGGCTGCGTGCGCATGCTGAATCAGGACGTGGTCGACCTTTATGATCGTGTTCCGGCCAAGAGTGAGATTGTCGTGATGTAGTCGCGCAACAGGGCGAGGTTTATCGTGTGCCCACAGGGGGACACGTCTTCGTGAGGTTATGGCTTATTCGGCATAACGAGATAGTTTTCTTGTCGTCTTCACCGGCGTTGAATAACCCTCCGGGAAGGGCGTTCGTCCTTCCCGCGCACAAGGAAACCAGACACGCGTTATGAACTTCGAAAAAACTCTTTCCCGCCGCAGCTTTCTCTCCCTTTCGGCTTTGACTGCGGCTTCGGCGTTGGCAGGATGCGCGTCCACATCTGGAAGCCCCACCCAGCAGCCGATTTCATTCCCGAATCCGATTCGTGCATTCCAGACGGTTCCGGCTCCGAGTGACGCCGAGCTTGCCGTCATGTACGGGCCGGTCGAGGATGGCGGGTTCCTCATCCCCGCCGTTCCCTATCAGCAGATCGATCCGCGCTTCTATCGACAGCAGGTCATCGACCCGACAGGCCAGCCTCCCGGCACGATCGTCGTCGATACCCCCTCGCGCTTCCTCTATCTGGTGCAGCCCGGTGGGACCGCGATGCGCTACGGCGTCGGCATCGGCCGCGAAGGCTTTGCCTGGCAGGGCTCGGGCGTCATTCAGTGGCGTCAGAGATGGCCGCGCTGGAAGCCGCCGAACGAGATGGTTGCCCGCCAGCCGGAGCTCGCCAAGTATTCGATCGAGAATGGCGGCATGGAGCCGGGGCTGAAAAACCCGCTCGGTGCACGCGCGCTCTATATCTTCTCGAATGGCGAAGACACGCTCTACCGACTTCACGGCAATCCGGATTGGCGTTCGATCGGCAAGGCGGTTTCATCGGGCTGCGTTCGCCTGCTGAACCAGGACATCATCGACCTCTACGACCGGGTGCCGAACAAGGCGCCGATCGTCGTCTGGCAGTAGTCGGGATTCGGATGGGCGGCAGTCGTGCCGCTCATCACATTTGAGCCACGTGCGGCGGCTGCGGGCTCGACGCCGTCCTCGGCCGCAGCCGTGCGCAATCGGCACTCGGCCTCGGCGCTTGCAAACTATGCCGTCGCGGTCAGATTTCCACGCAGCCTTTGCAGCGCTTCCCGAATTGTTGCCATCTCGTCGAGAGTGCATCCGGTAGCGTCACCGATTGATGTCATGATTATGTCGATCTCGCTGCGCATCGCCTGCCCCTTTGGTGTCAGTGAGACGATGACCTGCCGTTCGTCGCGGGCATCGCGCGTCCGGGTGATCAGGCCGTTGTGCTCCAGGCGTTTCAGCAGCGGCGAGAGCGTGCCGGAATCAAGATCAAGCTGCTCCCCGATCGTCTTTACCGGCAGCTCCGACTTTTCCCACAGCACCAGCATGACCAGATATTGCGGGTAGGTGAGACCGACCTTGTCGAGGATCGACTTGTAGGCGCGCGTGAATGCGTGCGCCGTTGAGTAGACCGCAAAGCATAGCTGTCTTTCCAGCCGCTTTTCTCCGTCCGGTATTTTCATCGTCTTTGCCGTCCGCGCTTTCATTGTCATCGTTCCTCAGGGTGGCAGTGTCGTCTTTAAAGATTCCGAATGCAATTTGCAAAAGTAACTTGCGTACAATTTAATTGCGCAATATACAAAATCCAACCCCAACGCAAAGGAGACTGACATGCCAATCCTCTACACGACCAAAGCTTCCGCCACCGGTGGCCGCGCGGGCCGCGCCGTTTCCGAAAACGGCGTTCTCGATGTCACGCTGACCGTTCCCAAGGAGCTCGGCGGCGACGGCGCGACCGGCACCAATCCGGAACAGCTCTTTGCAGCCGGCTACTCGGCCTGCTTCCTCGGTGCCCTGAAATTTGTCGCCGCAAAGGAAAAGGTCAAGATTCCGGAAGACACGACTGTCAGCGCCACTGTCGGTATCGGCCCGCGCGAAGACGGTGCCGGTTTCGGTATCGAGGTCGCCCTGACCGTCAATATTCCCGGTTTGGACAAGGCGACTGCTGAAAAGCTGGCCGCTGCCGCCCACATCGTATGCCCCTACAGCCACGCCATGCGCACCTCGACTGAAGTTCCAGTCACGGTCGCCTGAGCAGCTTAAGCAAAAGAGCGCCATGCGGTGCATGGCGCCCTTTTCATCTGAAATAAAATCGCTATATTCTTTCCAAGGAAAGGATGTGACCATGGCTATAGCAAACGCGATCTCTGGTGTGCAGGCCTCGGAAGCTGCGGTTGTTACCAAGGCTGCTGTCAACGCCGCCGATCGTCTCGGCATCAGCGCGCGCACGCTATCCGGCGTTCTCGGCCTTTCGGAGGCCACTGTCTCGCGCATGAAGCGGCAAGACTACATGCTGGAGCGCGGCTCCAAGTCCTTTGAGCTCGCCGTTCTGCTCGTTCGTCTGTTCCGTTCGCTTGATGCGATCGTCGGCGGCGACGAGGCCGTTGCCCGGCAGTGGCTGCGCAACATGAACACCGCGCTCGGCGCTTCCCCGCTCGAAAAGATCGTCAGCATTTCCGGATTGACCGATGTCCTTGCCTACCTGGACGCCCGCCGTGCTGTCGTCTGAGGCGCGCCCGGTCTCGGGCCGCTTCTGGCGCTTGGTCGAGGCACAGCATCAGATCTCGACGCTGAAGATCGTCGATACATTGGAAGAGCAGGCGCTGCTCGAGAGCGTGCTTGAGGAAAGCAAGCCTTCCCTGCCACCCGAATGTGCCGGGCTTGACTACCTTCTTTCAACCCCGTTCCGCTATGGCGCCGTCTACCCTCATGGCTCGCGCTTCCGCAGGGCAGGGCGCACGCTCGGCGTCTTCTATGCTTCCGGCAAGGTGGAGACGGCGCTTGCCGAGATGGCTTTCTACCGTTTGCTGTTCTTCTCCGAGTCTCCCCGGACACCGCTCCCCGCCAATGCCGCCGAATACACCGCCTTCGCGGTCGCGATCGCCACAGCGACTGCGATCGACCTTACCAGGCCGCCTTTGGATGCCGACCGCGCCCTCTGGGCCGATCCGCTGAACTATGCACCCTGCCAGACGCTGGCCGACGCTGCTCGGGAGGCCGGCTGTCAGGCTGTCCTCTACGAATCCATTCGAGATCCGCAGCATGGTCGGAATATCGCGCTGTTGAGCGCGTTCGGCTTCGCGGCGCGAGAACCGGTGGAGCGGCAGACATGGCGCATCCGCCTCTCGGCGACCGGCGTTCAGGCAATCTGCGAATTTCCGAGAGCGAGGATCGGCTTTTCCCGCGAAAACTTCGCAAGCGACCCGCGTATCTCACGCAGCTAGGCAAGCGCTTGCAGATCCTGCCGCAGCTTGCCGGCGTTACCGCCCGGCAAAGCCGCTTCAAGGCTCGCGTGCGTGTCCTCCCAGATCGGCAATGCCGTCAGGAGCACAGCCTTGCCTTCCGGCGTCAGGCTGAGCAGCCGTCCGCGCCGGTCCTTCGGATTGGGAGTGACCATCACCCAACCCTTGCGCTGCAAGGGTTTCAATGCCGCCGTCAACGTCGTCTGGTCCATCGCAAGGAGGCTGGCCACCGGTCCCATCGGCGGCGGCTCGGGTCGGTTCAGCGACATCATCAGTGAGAACTGGCCATTCGTCAGCCCTACCGGGCGAAGCGCATCGTCGAAAAGTCGTGCCAGAGCACGTGCCGCCCGCTGGACATGCAGGCACAGGCAGGTGTCTCGCACCAGCAGCGTTGTCGAGAAGGGAATTTCTATCGCGTTTGACATGATCATTTTCTATTGATATCAATGTAAATAGTCAAGGAAAAGGAGAATGGACCGTCTCGGTCGCGCCGGAGGAGGGCGCACATGATGCAGAACCAAGTCGTTTCCCGTGAAGAATGGCTCGACGCCCGCCGCTCGCTGCTTTTGAAGGAGAAGGAAGCAACGCGTCTCAGGGACAAAGTCAACGCCGCGCGCATGGCGTTGCCCTGGGTGAAGGTCGACAAGGACTATGTCTTCGACACGCCGCAGGGGAAGAAAAACCTGTCCGACCTTTTCGATGGTCGCAGCCAATTGCTGGTCTACCACTTCATGCTCGGCCCGGATTGGGACGCCGGTTGCCCCGGCTGCTCCTTTCTCTCCGACCATGTTGACGGAACCTTGCCGCATCTCAACAACCACGATGTCACCTGGGTCGCCGTTTCCCGTGCGCCGCTCGCCAAGATCGAGGCCTACAGGGCGCGAATGGGCTGGGGATTTCCCTGGGCGTCGTCTTTCGGCAACGATTTCAACTTCGACTACCACGTCTCCTTCAGCCAGGAGGATCTTTCCGGGGACAAGGTCTTCTACAATTTCACGCCCATCGGATCCGCCGATGCCAATGATGAGCTGCCGGGCTGCAGTGCCTTTTACAAGAACGAGAGGGGTGAAATCTTCCACACCTACTCTACTTACGCTCGCGGACTGGAGGAAATGGTCGGCACCCTGATGATCCTCGACCGGGCGCCCAAGGGCCGCAACGAAGACGCGACGATGGATTTCATCAAACGTCACGACGAATACGCGCCTGCGGAAAAGTCGCCATCCTGCTGTCACTGATATTTGCGACCATCATCCCAAGGGAGAAGGACGATGCAGCACGCGAAAGTGTTGAAGGAGCATGAATTCCTCGAGGAACTGGTGGGCATCTGGGATGTCGCGGCCCCCGGGATGACGGGGCAGGAGCGGTGGACGGAAATCGTCCGTTCGCTGCACGGAATCTGGTTTGTCGCGGAAGGTTCCGGCCAGATGCCGGGAGGCGGCACGGCCACGACCATTCTGACCCTCGGCTACAGCGCCGAGAAGGGCAAGTATGTCGGCAGCTGGATCGGCAGCATGATGGACTACATGTGGGTCTACGAAGGCGACGTGTCCGATGGCGGCAAGGTCCTGAACCTCTATACCAGCGGCCCCGATTTCGACGATGCGAAAAAGCTCACCGACTACCGCGAGCAGATCATCCTCCACGATCGCGACAATCGCACCTTCAACTCGTCCGCCAGGCAGCCCGACGGCTCTTGGAAGCAGTTTATGGAAGCGCAATACACTCGCCGGCGATAGATGGCCCCCTGGTGGGCATCGCTACCAAAACAGAACAGAGGGCGTGAAAGGGAGATCACGATGTCCGATACAGATGGAAAGCTCATCTGGTGTGAGTTGATGACCCACGACACCGAGGCGGCCGTCAAATTCTACGGCAATGTCGTCGGCTGGACGACCTCGGAAATGACCGTTCCGGGTCAGCCTCCCTACACCATCTTCGAGGCGGATGGCGTGGGCGTGGGCGGCATGATGGATTTTCCGGCCGAACTGGAGGGGCAGGGGATCCCGCCGAACTGGACCGGTTACATCGCCGTCGACGACGTCGACAAGTCCGCGAAGGACTACGCGGCAAACGGCGGCACCGTACGCCGCCAGCCGGAGGACATCCCGACGATCGGCCGATTTGCAGTGGTCGCCGATCCGCATGGCGCGGTGGTTTGCATCATGACCCCGGCGCCGATGGACAATCCGCCTCCCGAAGCGCCGATGGGCGCCCCCGGGAACATTGGCTGGCACGAACTCTATGCCGGAAACGGCGAGGAGGCCTTCGCCTTCTACTCTAAGATTTTCGGCTGGACGAAGGATCGTGACCTCGAGATGGGCGAAATGGGTACCTACCGGATCTTTGCCGAACACGGCAAGCCTGTCGGCGGTATCATGACAAAGCCGCCCGGCGTTCCGATGGCGGCATGGTGCTACTACTTCAACGTCCCGGCCATCGACGCGGCCATCGAGCGCGTCAAGGCGGGAGGCGGAAAGCTGCTGAACGGTCCGATGGAGGTGCCGGGCGGCAGCTGGATCATTCAGGCCAGTGATCCGGAAGGCGCATTCTTCTGCCTCGTCGCACCCGGGCGGTAGCGGTCGGGCAACCCATCGTCAACCTGTCGCGGGCACCTGTGAAGGAGGCCCGCGCATGGTCGTTGTAAGAGCAATTTGTCCGGCCGATTTATCGGGCTCTACCTGTCGAATCGCGCTGCCCATGCCTCGTCCCTCGACAGTTGTCGGCATTGGTATTTCATTAATTTTATTCGAATTTTAGCGTTTTAACGCTCGCCCGGGCAGCTTCGCGGTTAACCGTCTCTAAACATTTTTGGGTGGAAGCATAACCGGCTATATCGGGAGGGTTAAGGAAGTATTGCTTTTGTAACGTCGGCGTAATTGATTGCCCCCAGTTTCTCATTGGGGTTATTTTGTTATGTCTATCGAAGATCCGCGCATTTCCGCTATTGGCAGCGAAAACGTCTCGCACGACTTCCGTCAGGACATTCATGAGGATGCGCAGCTTCAGGCTTCCGCCGCTGAAGGCGTTGAGGTCGCGCAGGCTGGCAGCCAGCAACCGGAAAAGACCGATCGCGTGCCGGCAGCGCCTGTCGTGGCTGCAGCCGAAGTCGTCCCGGATCAGAACAACATCGCCCACCTGCCGGCCGACGCGGCGATCGACGACATCCGCATCGAAGGCAACAACCTGGTTCTCGTCCAAGCCGACGGCACCGAGATCGTCATCGTCAACGGCGCCCTGCATGTGCCGACCTTCCTTCTCGGCGAAGTCGCGTTGCCGCAGCAGGCGGTGATCGCCGCTCTCGAACAGAGCAACATCAACGTCGCAGCCGGTCCCGACGGCTCCTATTCGGCAAGCTCTGCTCCCCCGAGCTCCGGCGCCGAATTCCAGGATGCGATCCAGCAGAACGATGATGCGCCGACCGACTTGGCACAACTGCTGGAGGATACGCAGCAGGCGGATGGCCTCTTGCAGAATGACGAGGATGAAAGCTTCAATCATCTGCCGGAGATGCAACCGATCACGTCGCTGGTCTATAACGACACGGCTGAGGACGACAACTTCGCGCCATTCGTCGGCAAGCTTCCTGGGTTCGATGCCGATGGCAACGATGTGCTGCGCTACAGCGTCACGGGCGGCGTTCCGCAAAGCGGCAATCCCGACTACGATATCATCAAGGTTGGCAGCTACGGCACGCTGATGCTGAACAGCGCCACGGGTGCCTATACCTATCTGCCCAATGACGGTGCGATCGAAGGGCTCAAGACTCTCCAATCGGAAAGCTTCACCTTCACCGTGACCGACAATGCAGGGGCTTCAGCCTCGCAGACCTGGACCGTGGAGGTTCATGGCACCAACGACACGGCGTCGATTTCGGGTTCTGCTGCCGGCGTGGTGGTTGAAGACAGCGGCGAAGCTCTCTCCGCTCAAGGTCAGCTCACCGTCAGCGACCGCGACACCGGTGATGGACATTTTCAGGAGCCGGAAACGGAAGCAAAGACCGGCCAATACGGGACCTTCACCTTCAATGCGCAAACCGGCGCTTGGACCTATGCGCTGAACAACGGGTCGCAGGTCGTCCAGGGTCTGTCGGCTGGGCAGACGGTACACGATACGCTGGTTGTCACTTCGTCGGACGGCACGGCGCAGCAGCCGATCACCATCACCATCACCGGCACCAACGACGCGCCTGTGATCACGGCGGGCGGTGCTGGGTCGTTCAGCGAGCTTACGGGCGTCACGGGTTCGGAAGACGACCGGACGGCTTCGGGCACGCTGTCGTTCACGGATGTGGACCTGAACGACACGGGCCACACGGCTTCGGTCACGGGTGTGTCGGTCAGCGGCATCTCGGCGGGTCTTCCGTCGCAGGCGGCGCTTCTGGCCTTCATGCAGACGGGCACGGTCGTGAAGGCGGCCGGCTCTGCGACGGGCACGATCGGCTGGAACTTTGCCGCCGACGACAAGACTTTCGATTATCTTGGCCGGGGCGAGACGGTGACGCTGCGCTACACGGTCGAGGTTGACGACCATGACGGCGGCAAGGGCACGCAGGTGGTGACGATCACCGTCACCGGTACCAACGATGCGCCTGTGATCGCCCAGACGACGGCGAACGTGACGGAGCAGGCCGGCAAGACGCTTTCGCTGTCGAACGACGTTGCGCATCTTTCGATCCACTTCAGCGATGCGGATCTGAGCGACACCGGCCATTCCGCGAAGGTGACGGACTTCCAGGCCCTCGGGGTGACGAGCGGCCTCAATCCTTTGAGCCATTTTGCGCTTGAGCATGCGCTGGACATCGACGGCGTGACGAAGGCTGCCGGTTCTGCGAATGGCCAGGTCAATGCGA
The DNA here is from genome assembly GCF_001426265.1 of Rhizobium sp. Root1220. Lineage (GTDB taxonomy): Bacteria > Pseudomonadota > Alphaproteobacteria > Rhizobiales > Rhizobiaceae > Rhizobium. Next base: position 33,415 of record NZ_LMDG01000033.1, on the reverse strand, counting down.
CCTTCGCGGCGCGGGATCTGGTGTTCGACTATCTCGCGGCCGGCGAGCAGCTGACGCTGCGCTACACGATCGAGGTGAACGACAAGCACGGCGCCAAGGTGACGCAGACGGTTGACGTCGTGGTGACCGGCACCAACGATAGTCCGGTGATCGGCCTTCCGGGCGGCGGCTTTGTGGTCGAGCAGGCTGGCCATACGGGCGACACGTCGAACGATACGACCTCCGGCAAGATCGGCTTTGCCGACGTTGACCTGAGCGATGGCCATACGGCTTCGGTGACGGGTGTGCTTGCGACGGGTGCGACGGGCAATGCCGCGCCGGATTACAGCAAGTTCCTGAGCGTTTCGGTATCGGAAGCCGCCGGTTCTGCGACCGGCACGATCGACTGGACGTTCAAGGCGCCGGACAACACGTTCGACCACCTTGCCAAGGGCGAGAAGCTGACGCTGACCTATGGCGTCACGCTTTCGGACGGCCATGGCGGCACGGATACCACGACCGTCACGGTTGTCGTCTTCGGCACCAACGACGCGCCTGTGATCAACGGCGACTCGCAGATCTCTGCGGATGTCTTCGAGAAGGGCAACCTCGATGCGGTCGGCGCGGACATGGCGGCCGATCACCGCTTCGAGCCGACCGTCAATATCGACGGCTTCCTTGCGACCAAGCTGGTGAGCGGCGTCGATATGCAAGGTCTGCTGGCGCAAGTGCAGCAGCAGATCGGCCCCAAGGCCAGCGTGGCCGATGCCATCGCCACCGTCTGGGACTACGTCGACGATCATGGCAGCTACTACAACAACGTGCTGAACGAGATGTCGGCGCGGCTCGGGATTGAGTATGCGAAGTATTTGGAGGCCGGCGGCAAGCCGCTGCTCGACGTCGTCGCCAAGTACACGCCGGATGGCGTCGATGCCGGAAGCGCTCCAGATCGCCTGCAGTCGCTGCACGACAACCTGCTCGGCAACCTCGACGGTGCATCGCTGATCGACAAGCTGCTCGGCGCTGGCCAGGGTTCCAATGCGAACCCGGTTCCAGGCGTCTATCAGGCGATCCTCGATCTGCTGCATGCCAATCATCTGGATGGTCTCCTGACCCGCCCGATCTACAGTGGCAACGAAGGCGTGACGAACAATGCCCTTGCCTGGGATCAGCAGCACGGCCTAGTGCCGGTTGCCGGTGGCCAGCTCGTCGCGACGGACGTCGATCACGATGCTCATCTTACCTGGTCGATTGCCGGGCCGAACACCTACGGCACGATTTCCATCGATCCCGCGACCGGCAAGTGGGTTTACCTCCTCATTGACGGTGCTGCGGCAACGCAGGGCTTGAACGAAGGCGAAACGGTCCAGCAGATCTTCACCGCCACCGTGACCGACGAGCATGGCGCCACGGGCACGCAGCAGATCACGCTTACGATCCACGGCAGCAACGACGCGCCGGTCATCTCGCTGGAAGGCGGCGATCGTGACTTCGTCTCATTGACGGAAGGCAATGCCGGCCTCTCGGCTGACGGCACGCTGAGCGTCTCCGACGTCGACAACAACGACGTGGTCGCGGTTTCGGTCACCGGCGTTTCTGCGACCGGTTCGAACATCGAGAGCCGTTTCACAGCCGATCAGTTGAAGGGCTTCTTCAGCGTCGATAGCGGCGCGGTCATCAGCGGTGGTGCGCATGCCGGGGATATCCACTGGAAATTCAACTCCGGCACCGAGGCGTTCAACTTCCTGCCGAAGGGCTGGCAATCGATCATCAGCTACACCGTGCAGGTAACCGACAGCCACGGCGGAGTCGACACGCACGTCGTTCAGGTCAAGCTGACCGGCACGAACGATGCCCCTGTCATCACCAGCGCTCCGGTGAGCGCTTCGGTGACGGAAGCTGGTGATCTGACCGGCATCTCCGATGCCGGCAGCGGCGGCGGGCTGAGTGCACATGTTGCGCTCTCGACTGCGACGACGGCAGCAATCGCGCTGATTGCCACGGCTCCGACGGCAGCCAATTTCAATGCCGCTCTGCATGGGATCGGTCACGACCTTCCGGCCGGCGGCGATGCGCTTGCCGACCGGGCGACGGCGATCACCGTTCTCTGGAACGCGCTCGACGATAGCTACACATCCGCCGGTGCAAACCAGATCAACATCAACCAGGGCTTCACCCAGTTGGGTCTCGCCTACGTCCAGTACCTGAAGGACGGCGGCGCGCCGCTGACGGACATCATCGCCAAGTATGCGGCCGACGGCGCCGACGCCGACACGCTTCCGGACCGCCTGCAGTCGCTGCACGACAACCTGCTCGGCAACCTGACGACCTATGCACTTACACAACGCTACGGCAGCGATGCCACCCTGTTCGACCAGTACAAGGCACAGGTCACGGCGGCGGATGCCAGCCTGCTCGATCGCCCGTACCACTCCGGTACCGAGGGTTCGGACAGTGATGTTCGCACCTGGGACCAGCAGCACGGTTACGTTTCGACCGCACATGGCCAGTTCACCGCCACCGATGTCGACCTGAACCACACGCTCACCTGGTCGATCAGCGGCTCGAACACCTACGGCGCAATGTCGATCGATGCGTCGACCGGCAAGTGGATCTATCAGCTCGACGACAGCCGTGCGGGAACGCAGGGCCTCGGCGCCGGCGAAACCGCGACGGAAACCTACACGGCAACGGTCACCGACGAATACGGCGCGACTGCGACCCAGCAGGTGACGATCACTGTTCATGGCTCCAACGATGCACCGGTTGTCGCGGCGGCGGTCACCACGGCGAACTATGTCGAGCCCAACGGCTCGAACATCGGCAAGCTCGACGGCTACAAGATCTTCTCTGCGGCGAACGGCTTTACAGTCTCCGACGCCGACGTCCACAATGCTGGCTACAAGTCGGTGACGGTCACTGCAGACGAAGGCGACCGGCTCTTCATACGCCAGTCGGACCAAGGCGGACTGAAGCTCAACAATGGTGAGATCACCATTACCCAGAGCGAGAAGTCTTCGAACACGCTGATCATCACCGCGGCTGACGGCCACATGATGACCGAAGCCGAGGTGAAGGCGATCTTGCAGAAGATCATCTTCCACACGGGCGAGCATACGGCCGCGAGCGAGACGCATCACATCGCCATCGTCGTCGAGGACGCCGATGGCGGCCTCAGCGCACCGCTCGGCATCACCGTCAACGTCACGGGCACCAACGACGCGCCGACGGCCTACAAGGACTTCTCGGTGACCACTGGCGAAGACCATGCCTTCGCCTTCACGCCGCAAAGCGTTGGCGACACGAAGATCACCTTCGAGGACCTGGACGACGACAGCGGCGCACAGGGCGGCACGCTTGGCCAGCTGACGATCGCATCGACCCATGGTGTCGTCACGGTCAACCTGGCGCAGTATCCGGGCCTCAAGATCCTCTCCGTCGATGGCGTTGCCGTCAGCGAGGGCGGCCACGGCTCCTACACCGGCCATTCGATCGTGGTCGAAGGCGCAGCGGGCAAGAACGGCCCGATCGACCAGCTGACCGACTCCGATCACGGCACCGGCATCACCTTCAACCCGGACGCCAACTTCAACGGTCAGGCGATCATCACCCTGTCCTACAATGACAGGGGTGATGACGGCCTGCCGGCAAGCGCTTCGGCCGTCCAGACGATCACCGTCAACGTCACGCCCGAAAACGATGCTCCGCATCTTGCTCTCGGCCAGACGACGGGGCTGACGATCGCCGAAGACACCCGGCTCTATTTCGCAGAAACCGGCGCGAAGAATTGGGTCTCCTCCGATCCGGACCAGCCCTATGGTACGGTGCAGACAGTAACACTGACGCTGCATGTCGACGCCGGCGGCACCTTCACCGCTTCTCAATATGGTCTCAGCGGCGGCTTCAATATCGTCACGTCCGACGACGGGCACACGATCTCGATCACCACCACCGCGGACTCGAACAATTCGCGGGACGCCTACGCCATCCTCAACAGCCTGCTGCGTGGCGACAACCACAACCCCGGCAACCTGAACGGGATCGCCTTCACGCCGGACCACGACTACAACGGCACGGTCAACGTCCAGTATACGCTGGACGACCATGGCGGCATTGGCGGGCCGACCGGGCTCACGGATACGGGATCTTTCTCGATCAACGTCACGCCGGTCAACGACGCTCCGGTGCTTGACCTTGACAGCCGTGCAGGCGCGACTGGCAACGATCTGCAGATGGGTGTCCACGAGCAGACGCCGATGTGGTTTGCCGACTACGCCAAGCTCAGCGATGTGGACAGCAGCGACCTGCAGTCACTGACGGCTACGCTGACAAACCGGCCAGACGGCGCCGCCGATACGCTTTATCTCAACAGCAACGCGCTGGCGCTCGCAGCGCTCTACCATCTCACGGTGAGTATCGGTGACAACGGCGTGGTCTCGGTAACGGGCAATGCGTCGGTATCGACCTACGAAAGCATCCTGCGCGGTCTCGTCTACAACAACACCAGCGACAATCCGTCGTCACACACCGACCGCGTGATAGACATCACCGTCAGCGATGGCGACAAGAGCACCACGCAACATGCGACGATCCACGTCAATCCGATCAATGATGCTCCTGTCCTTGCCGGCGATCTGACGGCAAGCGTCGAAAAAGGCCACAGCTACGTGCTCACGAAGTCGGACGTGTTCTTCACGGATCCGGACAACACGGTGGTCACCTTCCTGGTCTCGAACCAGCAGCATGGCACCATCCAGGTCGGAGGGGCCGCGGCGACGTCGTTCACCTCAGCAGATCTGCTCGCCGGTATCGTTACCTTCGCCCACGACAATTCGGCTGGTAACTCCGCCGGGTTCGATATCAAGGTCGAGGACGGTAACCAGGATGGATCGGTGCCTGTTTCTCAGCCGTTCCATCTGGATGTGACCATCCCGAATGCAGCCCCGACCGTCGAGAATGTCACAATTCTCACCGACGCCAAAAGCAACATCGACATCCCTGTAGCCGCACTGCTGTGGCATGCGCATGATGCGGAAGGCAGTGCGCTTAAATTCGCGCTGCCGGGAAATCAGCCGCATGTGAGCTACGCCCAGGGGAGCGATCACGTGAACTATGTTATCCAGGCGTCGGTACCCGGTTTCCACTATATGGTAAGCGACGGCGTAAATGCGCCGGTCACCGCCGATGTGGCTGTGACCGGAAAGAGCGCGTTCGTTGCTACCGACCACGATGACTTCTTCGTCGCCGCCGGCAACAATACCTACAGCCTTATCGCCAAGGGCGGCGATGATGTCTTGATAGGTGGAAGTAGCTCGACCAACGTACTCTACGGCGACGGCCAGACTGAATCTCTTACAGACGGCAACGATCTGCTTATCGGCGGCAACTCTGCCACAAATACCATGTGGGGCGGCGGCGGCGATGATCTGCTTGTCGGCGGCAAGTCTGCCACAAACGTCATGTGGGGCGGTAGCGGCGATGATTTGCTTGTTGGCGGCTCGAACGCGACAAACGAGATGCATGGTGGAAGTGGCAACGACCACTTCGTTCTCGGTACAACTGCGACCAACCTTGTAGACGGGGATGGCGGCATCGACCTGCTGGATTTCTCAGCTTTCGGTTCTGGAGTAAACGTAGCCCTTTCGTCGGGTAGTGGGTCGATCTCGACCCAGTTCGGGACAACAGTCTACTCTGGCATAGAAGGTGTCATCGGGACTGACTTCAATGACACCCTGCAGGGCAATTCGGGAGAAAACTACCTCTACGGCGGTGCGGGCCAAAACACCCTGACCGGCGGCGATGGCCACGACACGTTCTTCATCGACGCCTCGGCGTTGAGCCAGCTCGATCCCGCAGACATCATCACCGATTACAAGGCGACTGGAGACAGCAGCGACAAGCTCGATGTTTCGAGCCTGCTCGATGCGCTGATCGCGCAGCAGCCGGGCATGTCCGGTGCGGATGCGCTTTCGAAGCTTACCGCGACGACGACCGGCAACACGACGACGCTGTCGATCACGACGAGTGCAACGGACACGCACGCCGTGGCCACGCTTGAACACGTGGATGCGGGCCAGGCGATCAAGATTCTGTTCCACGATCAGGATCACACGATCAACTCGCACAACGCCTGATCGAGGTGGCCACAACGAAACGAAGCCGCCCGGAGACGGGCGGCTTTTTGTTGCCTTTCGGCTACGCTGCCGGCAGACGGCGGATCGGTATGGGTTCGTCGGCCTCGCCGCCGCGCTCGAAGGCCATTTCGTCAGCCAGCTGGCGGATGTGATTGAAATCGGTTGGTCCCTCGAACACAGCACCGCCAAGTCGGATGCCGATCGAGAGGGGTGCCCCCTCGGTCGCGAAGGAGGCATCGGCGACGCGTCGGCGGATACGGGTGCCGACGTCCTGGGCGTTCTCGACCGTCGCTCCCGGCAGGAAGACGCCAAGTTCGTTGGTGGCAAGGCGGGCGACGAGGTCGCCGCTTCTGACCGAGGACTGGATGATCGACGCGAGCGATTGCATCACCGTATCGGCCCATTGCGGCCCGTAGCGGCGGCCGATGTCGTCAAGCGTGTCGATGACGACAGCGATCATGACGCCGCCTGCATCGGTGGCGATCCGCCTGCGACGCTCGATGTAGTGTTCGACCGCCGCAGCGAACGCAGCGCCGTTCAGGGTGTTGGTAACGCTGTCGTGGCGCGCGGTATAGTTAACGGTCTCCTGCAGTTTTCGGAGTTCGCCGACCTTGACCTGCAGGAGCATTAGAAGCGGAAATGCAACAAAAAGGGAAATTAGACTTGCGCCGGCAAATCCGACCAAAAATGGTCGATCCGGCACAAGAAGGTTTAAGATAAGTAAAACGCCGACGGATGCCGCCGCGTAGCAGAACGCACCGAACGTGGCGATCCGAAGAGCTGAAATGATTGTGGCGGAAGAGTAACGCTGGCCGAAATTCATCGCGGTTTATGTCCGTTTGAAAGTAACGTCAGATAAGCAGGTCCAGGGAAACCCCCGGTTAAAAAATCCTGTAAAATTCTTGCTTTAGGCAGTTATCCACGGGGATTAACTGTCTTGGCAGGAATGCTCCGTGCCATAATTGGAATGTGGAAAGATTGGTGTTACTTGTTCCCCGAAGAAAAATATTCGGTATACGGGTACACCGTGTGAATCTTGGATGTTGAGGGGCATCGATCTTGTTTAGAGGCAAAAGAATTTTTGCAGCATTGTCTGCGACCGTTGCTTTAAGTTTTACGTTTTATGCTGATGCCAGTGCGATGTCGTTGCAGCAGGCAATCGAAAAAACGATGAAGACCAACCCGCAGATCTTGCAGGCTGCCAAGGATCGTGAAGCGGTCGAGTTCGAATTGCGCCAGGCGCGCGGTTTATACTTGCCCTCGGTTGATCTTGAGGCAGGGATCGGCAGGCGCAGGCTGTCGAATGCGAGTTCCAGTTCTTTGCGCGATGACCACGATTATTTGACGCCGGGGGATGTCGGCCTGACAGTCTCGCAGACGTTGTTTGACGGCGGTAGCCGCAAGTCGCAGGTCGATCAGCAGGCGTCACGGGTCGACGGTGCGTCGTTTCGCGTCCTCGAGCGCTCTGAGTCGCTCGCCCTCGAAGTGACGCAGGATTACCTGGAATACATCCTGCAGAACCAGATCGTCGGCGCGGCCAAGCAGAACGTCGCCTTCCACACGGGCATGCTTGGCGATATCGATGAGAGCATCAAGGGTGGCGCGCTGACCGATGCCGACCGCTTGCAGGGCAGTGAGCGCCTTCAGGCGGCCAAGGCTCGCCTGCGCGAGGCGACGGAAGAGCTGGAGCAGACGAAGATCCGCTTTCTTCAGGCCGTAGGTGAGCCGATCACCAATGCTCAGACGCCTCCGTCCGTCGGCAAGTATGTGCCGCGGACCCTCAACGACGCCGTTTTCATCGCCGCCAAGAACAGCCCGCGCATTTATTCCGCCAATGCGGATATCGATGCCGCCGATGCCGGCGTGCGCGGTTCGCGCGCCAACTACCTTCCGAAGGTCAACCTCGAAGGTACGGCTCGCGTCGGTGACGATATCGATGGCGATGAGGGCAACACCAACGACTACGAGATGCGCGTCGTCGCCCGCTGGAATCTGTATCGCGGCGGCATCGATGTCGCACGCGAACAGGAGCAGATCCGCCGTGCCGACGAGCAACGCTACTCGCTGGCGCAAGTCCATCGCGAGGTAGAGCAATCGGTCCGGTCCGCGTGGAACGAGCGCATGAGCCGCGGCGATCTTGCCAAGATCCTCAGCGAGCAGGCGTCGATCAACGACAGGCTCGTTTCCTCATACAAGGAGCAGTTCAAGGTCGGCCAGCGTTCGCTGCTCGATGTGCTCGATGCGCAAAACACCAAATTCAACACGAAGGTTCTCGCTGACACCGCTCGCCTTGCGTCGCAGTTTGCCGAGTACAAGATACTCGCAGCCTCCGGCAACCTGCTTCAGACGATGAAATTGAAGCCGGTCGAACAGGCGAAAGAATATGCGCGGCAGGATTTTGGTGTCCCGGCGAGCGTCGCGAATCCCGGATATGTCGAGCTTGATTCCCACCAGAAGCCCGGTATGCCGCTGGACCTCCTGGCGCCGATTCGACAGCAATAGTCGAGAATGGCCATCGAACGATGCTGAACGTTGCACTAGAGACTGACAGCGGCACACCGCTGCAAACATTCAGAGCCGCTTTCAAGTCTGTGGCTGCGTTCTATGGTCGACCAAGCTCCGACACGGTTCTCTTCTCCGGTCTTCCGGACGAAGTGACCGAGTCGCTTGAACTTGACGATGTGGAACGGCTCGCCGAGCGCATCGGTCTGCAGGTCATCCAGCATCAGGAGCGCGATTGCCGGTTGCGCAATTTCGATTGCCCGGCGATCGTCGCTTTTGCCGATGGTGGCGTTCTTCCACTACTGGAAGTCGCCGAGGACGGTTCCTATGTGACCGACATCGTGCCGATTGCGGGAAATCCCTTTCGCCTGACGCCGAAGGAGTTCGCGGCGCTGAGGCCGCAGACCGCCTTTGCCTTCACGCTCTATTATCAGAATGCCTCCGAAGAGGCGCTGGTCGGCAATGCCGTCGAGATCGAGAAGCGCCATTGGCTGGCCAATACGCTGGCGCCATACTGGCGCACCTATGTGCGTGTGATGGTCGCAGCGCTTTTCATCAATCTGATCGCGCTTGGCTCGCCGCTCTTCACCATGAACGTTTACGACAGGGTATTGCCCAACAAGGCGATCCCGACACTCTGGGTGCTGGCCGCCGGCATAACGCTCGCCTACATCTTCGACTTCCTGCTGAAGACGGCCCGGTCTTCCCTGATCGACTATGCCGGCCGCAAGGCCGATCTGCGTCTGTCGCAGCTGATTTTCGACAAGGTGCTGAATTCGACGCTTGCGTCGCGACCGATGTCGACCGGAGAATATGCCAACCGTGTCACCCAGTATGAGTTCGTCCGCGAGTTCTTTACGTCGAACACCATTGGCGTCCTGATCGACAGTCTTTTCGTCTTCGTCTTCCTGGCGGTGATCTATCTGATCGCTGGCTGGCTGGTCGCAATTCCTGCGGTGGCCTTTCTTCTGTCCGTGGTCATTGGCCTTTATGCGCAGGCGGCAATCGGCAAGCGCATGGCGACGGCGGCAAACGAGGCCTCGCGCCGGCAATCGCTGCTGGTCGAAACGATCTCGACGATCGAAACGCTGAAGAGCCTTCGGGCGGAAGCCACGATGCTGCGTCGCTGGCAGGAACTCACCAAGTATTCGAGCCGCACCAGCGAAGACATCAAGCACATCTCCACGAACGCCATCAACATGACGATGTTCGTGCAGCAGATGGTCAGTGTGTTGATCGTCATCGCCGGCACCTACGAGTTTTCCGAGGGACGCATCGCAATGGGCGCGATCGTGGCGACTGTCATGCTGGCGAGCCGCGCCGGCGCGCCGCTGGGGCAGATCGCCATGACGCTCGCCCGTTTCCGCCAGGCGACGATGTCGCTGCGTATCCTCGACAAGATCATGGAGCAGCCGGACGATCGGCCATCGACGGTAGGTTTCGTCAACCGGCAGATCCTGCGTGGCGCGTTTAGCTTCCAGGACGTGTCGTTCCAGTATCCGGGCTCTGACTATCCGGTCATCAACAAGTTGTCCTTCACCGTTTCGCCGGGCGAACGCATCGGCATCATCGGCCGTATCGGCTCGGGCAAGACGACGATCGGTCGCCTGCTTGATGGGTTGTTTGCCCCTTCGGAGGGCCGCGTTCTGATCGATGGGGTCGATATCCGCCAGTATCATATGGCGGAAGTGCGCTCCGCGGTCGCTGTTGCCGGACAGTCGTCGGATCTGTTTTCGGGGACGGTCAAGGAAAACCTGCTGATCGGCCGCGCCGATGCAACGGACGAAGAGTTGCTCGAGGTAGCGCGCATGACGGGCGTCGACGAGTTCGTCGGCAACCATCCGCGCGGTTTCGACATGCCGGTGGGTGAAAGAGGCAACAATCTGTCTAGCGGCCAGAAGCAGGCGCTGACGATTGCCCGCCTGTTGCTCACCAAGCCCAAGGTCGTTTTCCTCGACGAGCCGTCGGGCGCGATGGACCTGGCGACCGAACGGCATCTGATTTCCCGCCTGTCGAAGGCCTTCGATCGGAACACGACGCTGCTGATCGCCACGCATCGGTTCAGCATGCTCGAACTGGTGGACCGCTTGATCGTCATTGACAAGGGTCGGATTATCGCCGACGGGCCGAAAAATGCCGTCATCGAGGCGATGCAGCGCAAGCAGACAGGGCAGCAATGACGAGCAATCGGCACGACAATCCGCCGCTTCTCGCCCGCGGCATCCTGGCGCTGGTTGCGCTGGTGATCGCCAGCTTCCTGGCCTGGGCGGCGATTGCCAATGTCAACGAAATCGCCCGCGGCGAGGGCAAGGTCATCCCTGTTTCGAAGACCCAAATCATCCAGTCTTCGGAGCCCGGTGTGGTCCAGCAGATCTCGGTCGTTCTCGGTCAGGTCGTTCGCAAGGGGCAGCTGCTCGTGCAGCTCGACAACACCACCACGACGTCGTCACTTGGTGAATCTGTTGCCAAGGCACGGGCGCTCGGAGCCAAGGTGGCGCGGCTCAAGCTGGAGGAGGACGGGCAGTACGACACGCCGTTCGTCTGCCCGGAGCAGATTTTGGCCGTTGCCAAGGAAGTCTGCAACAACGAGGCGCAGCTTTTCGCCGCCGACCGCGCCAGCTACCAGAACAAGCGCGGCGTGTTGCAGGAGCGTGTCAAGCAGCGCGAGAATGAACTCAGCGAAGCCCGCGCCAATATCGATCGCCTGCAGCAGAACATCGATGGCGCGCAACGCCAGTACGACCTGGTCTTTCCGCTGGCGCAGAAGAAGCTTGTCGCCCAGACGGAAATACTCAAGGTCGAGCGTGATCTCACGGACCAAAAAGGGCAGCTCAAGGTCTATCAGGAAAGCCTCGATCGCCTTGTGGCGGCCGTCCAGGAAGCCAAGCTTCAACTGGGCGACCTCACCCTCGAATTGCGCCAGCAGGCGTTGACCGACAAGGCTCAGGCGCTTGCCGAGCTCTCCGTTGTCGACGAGACCATTCGCGGTGCATCGGACCGCGTCAAGCGCACCGATATCCGTTCGCCGGTCGATGGCATCGTCAATACGCTGGAGGTCAATACGATCGGCGCCTACGTCGATCCGGGCCGCGTCATCGCCGGCATCGTCCCAACGGCCGACACGCTGTTGATCGAGGCCAAGATCTCGCCGCGCGACGTTGCCTTCGTCCGCCGCGGCCAAACGGCGATCGTCAAGGTCACGGCTTATGACTTTTCCATTTTCGGCGGCCTCGAAGGTATTGTCGAAAACATCTCCGCCGACAGTCTGGTCGAAAAGGAAAAGGGCGAGACCTACTACCTCGTGCAGGTAAAGACGGATCGCTCCGAACTCGAGCGGAACGGCAAGGCCTATCCGATCATCCCGGGCATGGTCGCCTCGGTCGAAATCATGACCGGCAGCAAGACCGTTCTGAGTTACCTCATGAAGCCGATCAACAAGGCGCGCTCCGAAGCGCTGACGGAGCGATAGGATGTTGACAGCCAAGCCCGGCGGCAACGCGATGTCCGACCTCGAGCCGATCGACGAGCCCTTGCCGTCGATCGATGCCGAAGAGATCGAACCGCGTTTCCGGGCCGTCGTCGGGCGCGGTGGCGAACGGCGTGGCATTCGCCTGGAACGCATCTACTGGGATGGCCTCAACCGCATGTCGACGCTGGGCAAGATGACCACGGCCGACCTCGTCCACTACACCGCGTCGCAAATGCCGGAATCGGGAAACCTAGCCTCCCTGCTGCGCGTGCTCAGCCTGAAATGGGCATTGCGCAGGCTCGACACGGTCGAGGACATTTCGTCGATGGCCAATCTCAACGCCATCATTCAGGCTTCACCGTCGCCGACCATCCTGCTGACGCAGGACAAGAAGGTCCAGCTCTTCAACGATCCCTTCCTCGCAATGCTGCGCCAGCGCCTGCCTTATGGAGACGCGGCACAGTTGACGCGGGGATTGCGCTTCTCGATCGATACACACATCGAGGATGCGATTGCGACCCTGAGCATGAACAAGGGCAAGACGCTGAACACAGGCTTCAGCGTCACGATCGGCTCGCAAACCATGAAGGGGCAGATCAATCTTGCCCTCGCGCCGACGCACGAAAAGCCGATGCTGATCGGCTATATTTCCCGGTTCTAAGTGACGCAGCCGCAAAAAGAAAAAGGCGGCTTAGCGCCGCCGTCTTTCGTTGCTGCAGCGAGAGCCTCAGAAGGCCATGCCTTCGCCGGGCGCCACCTTTTCGATCGGCACGGCAGCTGCCAACTGGCTGCCGCCGACGCGTATGCCGTGAAGGTATCCCTTGCCATCAGCGATGGAATAGAGCGGCAGGTAGTCGGGGAGCGCGGTATCGGTCAGCACCTGGTCGCGCATGTTGTCGAGAATGAAACGCCGGTCGTCCACCTGGACGGAGAGCACCGCGTGATAGAAATGCCGCTTCTGGTCGAAGAGGATGACGATCGCCATGTCCTTCATGGCAACGCCTTCGGCGTGCAGCGTCGCCATCTTCAGGATCGCGAAGTCTTCGCAATCGCCCTGTTGGCGCAGAAGTGTCTCGGCCGGCGTTGCCCAGTAGTCGGCCACTTGGTAGGTATCGATGTCCCGGCGATAGCGGATCGCATGATTGACGGTGACATTCACGGCGTTCAGCTTGTCGCGGATCGAAGCCTGCGCCGTCTTATGGAACGAGGCATTGATTGCGGTCGCGGCTTCGGAGCACTTGCCCACGCCGCAGGCGATCGCCGTTCCATCGGCCATCTCTGCGAGGGAAGGGGCGATCTTCTTCAGGGCGGCAAGGCGCTTGAAGGGGATGGCGACCGTCCCGAATGCGGCTTTGCCGGGCGACCGAGCGGTCGCAGGGCGTGGCGCAGGTATGATCGAGCCCGTGCTTTCGCGCACCCAGCCAGCTGGTTCGAGCTGCTGCTTTGTGGAAAGGGCGGCGTGATCCAACGAGCCCGCCGCTTGCACGATATCACGCGCGGCATGGCTCACCAGGTCAACAAAACGCGAGATGCCGCCGCCCTGAACGAGAACGCGGGCGCTGTCTGCGGCGAATGTCGTGGAGTAAATGCCGCCAACGAGCTGGGCTGTGGATAATGCGGACGCTTCGGTGTTTCCGCACCCGAAAATAGAGATCAAGGGAAACAAAGTAAGAGCCGCAATTTTCTTTATTTTTATGCTGCGCTTCATGAGATCTGATTTCTCCCTGGTCGAGAGAAATGTAAGGATAAGCTATAAATATCAGGTATTTAAGCATGGATAAGGTCTGGCGAAATTATCCGTTCAAAGAAGCGTAAAGTTTTATTTTCTCCATCAACCATGTTTGGCGGAGGGGTTTGATTTCGCGTGGGGCTTATGCAGATATGAAATCGCGGGAAAATGGCCGGTTCAGGCCGCGATCACACCGATAGAGGGACGAGTGACAGTGCATCGGATCGAGCAGGCGCGCAGCCCGAATAGTTTACGTCGGGCGTGGCAGACACCGTTCTCCAACAGCGCCTTTCCGATGAAACCGATCAGGTTCGTCCTGGCGCCATTGGTCGTTGCTCTTTGCAGTACTGTCGTCGGATGCCAGTCGGATGTCGATGGGATCGCCAGGAACGTGAAGACGAACGATATCAAGCCGCCATCGACAGCGGTGGAGGAGTCCTTCGGGGAAACCGGGGCTGAAATCACGCTTCTGCTGCCAAAGGCCGCAAGCGGCGTCTACGAGGGAACTGCCCGAGATGTGCGTGATGGTGCCGCGCTCAGCGTCGCGGAACTCGGAGCCAACCAGGTTTTTGTCAAAGTTGTCGATGTGAGCGGCGGCCCAGCCAGCGCGGCGGTCGCCGTTGCCGCCGCCAAGGCGCGAGGCTCGGCGCTGCTCGTCAGTTACGCCGAACCCGCCGTTACGTCTGCGATTGCCGCCATGCCGTCCGATCAGCGCCCGGCCTTGCTCAATCTCGGTCTGTCGGTCCCGGCGAGTGCTGGCAACGTCTATAATCTGGTTTCCGATGAGATCGATAGTGTGATCGAAGGAGCGCGCGCTGCCGCCGCCAGCGGTCACAAGAAGGTAGTCGCCTTTGCGCAGAGCGACTTTCCCGCCGCCGGTGAAACGCGATTGTCCGATGCCATTCGCACCGGAGGCGGCACCTTTATCGGTCTTGCCCGGTACGACTTGACCGACGCATCGGCCGCCGATGCCGTTCAGCGGAGCAGGGCCATGCTGCAGGGCGCAGATACCGTCCTCGTCCTTGGAAAGACCGTGATAGCCACGACCGTGATCGGCGCGATCAAGGCGAGCGGCCAGTCGAATCTGACTTTCGTGGGCACCAGCGCCTGGCCGCCGCAGGCCCATACCAACTCGTCCGTCTCGGGCACGCTGATTGCAATGGTCGAACCCGAGGCCGCAACGCTGATTGGCGAGCGCTACAAGCTCCATTACAAGCGCCAGCTTTCCACCGATGCCGCCTACGCCTATGACACCGTGGCAATCGCCTCCGGCATCATAAGGACAAAGGGGCCTGAAGGGCTGAACGCCGAGGGCCTGACCAGCAAGGTCGGATTCCGTGGGGTGACCGGCCTCTTCAGGCTGACACCGGCGGGCAATGTGGACCGCAAGCTGAGCCTCTACACCCTCAGCGGCGGCAAGCTCAATCTGATGGGCGCTGCCCCCGCTTCGTTCTGACAGGCTGCGGCGCCAACGGCGCCGCAGATGTATTCCTCAGTCCATCCGTGCGGCCGAGGCGAAGAAGTCCTCCGGGCTCTCCACTTCCACAAGTCTCCGTTTCTCGATCAACCAGAAACGGTTGCCGACGGTGCGAATGAACCGGCGGTCGTGCGACACCAGCAGGCAGCTTGCCTGATGCGCCATCAGTTCGGCCTCGAGCGCTTCCTGGCCGTCGATGTCCAGATGGTTGGTGGGCTCATCGAGCAGGTAGAAGTTCGGATTGGTCAGCCGCAACGCGAGCATGCCAAGCCGCGCCTTCTGTCCGCCTGAGAGACGGCCGATCGGCTTTTCCTGCATGTCGATCGTCATGCCGGCACCAGCGAGAAGCGCGCGAGCACGCTGATCGCCGACGTCGAAGCGCCGGATGATCATGCGCATCGGCGTCTCGCTGTCCGAGAGATCGGCGAGTACCTGGTCGCCATAGCCGAGCACCAGCGATGGCGTGGCTTTGATACCGTCTCCTGCTGTTTCGCGGTTCTCGATCGCCTTGCGTAGCATCGACACCAGCCGCGTCTTGCCCGCCCCGTTGGGACCAAGCAGGACGATACGGTCGCCCTGGCAGATGAACTGTTTTCCGGTTCGGAACAGCAGGGTGCCGTCGGGTGTCGTAACCGCCGCATCGTCAAGCGTCGCCAGCACCTTGGCGTGCGTGCCGCGATTGGTCAGCTGGATTGCGCCGGCCGAGCGCTCGAGATGCGCCGGTTTTGCAGCGTCCTCCAGCTTGTCCGCCCGCTGCTTCAATTGCTTCGTCTTCACCACCAGCAGGTCACTGCCGGAATTGATACCGATGTTGTTGAGCTTGGCCGCCTGCTGGCGAAGCTGCTGTGCCGTCTTCATGTCGCGCTGATAGCGCCGCTCGTCGGAGGCATCCGCGTCATCGAGTGAGATACGCGCTCGCGTATAGGGCAGGGCGAAGACCGGTGATTGTTCCGGGCGGAGGAAAAGCGTGCGGTTCGTGGTTGCGTCCAGGAATGCACGGTCGTGGCTGGAAATGATCACAGGCATGTCGCGCGGCAGGGCGCTCAGCCATTCCTCGAGCCGCGCGATCTTGCCGAGATCGAGGTGGTTGGTCGGCTCGTCCAGCAGCAGCACGTCTGGTTCCGTCACCCACGTGCGAGCCAGCATCGCCAGGCGCTGCCAGCCGCCGCTGAGTTGCCCGACGGGCCTTTCGCGCAAGGTGTCCGGCACCTCCAGCGATTCCAATACGACGTCGACGCGCCAGCTTTCATTCATTTGCTGTTCTGCGGGCAATGCCTGCAGCACGGCCAGCTGGAATGGCGCAGCGAGCAAGGTCGCCGGAATGTCCTGTTCGACGTAGCCGACGGTCAGGCCGCGCGAGCGCGTTACGTCACCATGCGTTGCTTCCAGCGTGCCGGCAATACAGCGCAGCAACGTGGACTTGCCACGACCGTTGGCAGCGACCAGGCCGATGCGGTCGCCGGCATTGACCGCGATATCGAGTTTTGAAAAGAGCGGGGCGCTCAGCGTGACGCCGAGGTTGCGAATATTGATAAGGGTCATGATGTTGCTCTGGTCTTTCCGAGCAGTCACGGCAGCGAGGGCCTACGGCCTTCATCGCGTGCGTGTGCTGGAGCTCGGTGGTTGATAAAACGCAGGTGAGCCAAAAAGCTCGAACTGCATCGCCACGCGGGGCAGACCAGGAAGAGATTTGTGAGAAACGATCTCTGGTCAGCCCTGCAAACGCATTTGCAGGGCGTATACCCTGCTCGCTGACGTTCGCGGTCGTGCAATTAATGGGTTGTTTTATCATATTTTTCATCCGTAGTCGTTCATGCTTGTTACTGGTGTTCATCGGTATATATTGGGCACTATTGGGCACTGTACTGGATACCGGATATCGAACATGGCATCGAAAATCGACACCCCCGCAAAGCGAAACAAGCTTCCAATCGCGAAAAAGCCAGCTTGGGAGCGTTTGGCACCGGGCGTCTTTCTCGGCTATCGAAAATCGCTAGAGGCAAGAAAATGGTTGGTCCGCTATCAAGATCCCGACGCGCCTAAAGGTGCGAGCAATCCCTACAGGATGCAAGTCTTTGCGAACGCGGACGATGCGCACGTCTCTGATGAAGCGTTGAGCTTCAAGCGCGCTTCCGCCGAGGCGCTGAAACTCGCTGAGGCCGCCAGTGTCCCCAGTGCCAAGGGGGCCCTTCCTATAACGGTGCGCCGCTCAGTGGAGGAGTACATTGCCGTTCGGAATGCTCGCGATCAGAGGGTCAAGGGTCGTGATGATATTCGCTCCGATGCAGACACTCGCCTATCGCGGCATGTCCTGTCCGATGTGAACCTGTGCGACACACTGCTCAAGGACACGACGCGGGAACGCCTGCTTGAATGGCTCGACAACGTGCCGCTTAAGGCCGCAACGAAAAAGCGGCTTGCCGGGGACTTGAAAGCGGCACTGCGGCTCACCGGGGACAAGCATGCGAAATCTCTCGCCGCCACATGGATGGCTGAGATTTCAGGCGCGCTGACTGTCCAAAATGATGAACCGAACAGCCGTGACATCCAAGTCCTTGCCGACCACCAAATCAAAGCCGCACTGCGCGCCGCCAAGGAAATCGACGGAGAAGGGGGTTGGGATGGCGATCTGCACCGCCTTATGGTCGCGCTTGCCGCCACAGGCGCAAGATTTTCACAGGTAGCAAGGATTGACCGGAAAGACGCGTTCAAGCAACGCCGCGTGAACCGGAGGACCGGTGTTGACGCGACTGATTGTGTCATCATGGTGCCTGCGTCTCGAAAAGGGAAAAGCGGGAAAGTCGAGCCGTCCACGAAACGGATCGTCATGGCAAGCGATTTTGAAATCCTCATCTCGGGGCCGTACACTGGACCGGACAGACCATTACTGGAGCGATGGAAAAACGAGGAACTCTCGCCAACCGTTTGGACACGTGGCGGCCGTGCTACATGGTATCACGCTTCCGAAATCGCCCGCCCTTGGCGTCAAATTGTGGAACGGGCGAGGCTTCCGAGACACGTCGTGCCATATGCCTTCCGCCACTCCTCTATCGTTCGGCAACTTCAAGCGGGCTTGCCGGTGACGCTCGTTGCGGCGCTCCACGACACGTCGCCTCTAATGATCCAAAAGCACTACGGTGCCTTTATCGTTGACGCCAGTGACGACATAATCGCCGCCTCGACAGTGAGCGTTGCCGAATAATAGCCACATCGCATCGCTGCATAAGCGATGGATGGACACCCATTTCTCGGCGTGAGACTGTTTCCCATGCAGGGATAGGAGGCATCCGACAAGCTGGCTTTGCACCGCCAGCTTCCCTGCGCCCTCACGGTGCAGCGCGAGGTGCAACGCGATGACTGATGCTGATGACGATTGCCCGCCGGATATCGCGGCAGCCTGGGCAGCCTTGGACGAGCTGTTCGATGATGTTTCCTGCGGACGTATGACGCCGGAAGAAGCGGAGGCAGAGGCGACTAGACAGGGGCTCAGGCCATTAAAAATTGACCCCGATCCGGCGCTTTTTAAACCGATGGCGACACCAACGTGGACGCTCGCCATGACCGTCGCATGGATTGTCTGGCGAACGGAGGAAGCGGTTCGCGATAACTGGGACGACTATCGGTGTAAGTGTTCCGACTGGATGTATGAACGTCGCCAGTCGCCTACGGAAGGTGGCTCGGCATGGAAAGTGACGGAAGGGTGGAGGTTAAAAAAGCGAAAACGCGCTACCCTCGTTCGGCTCAGTTTCGACGAAGCATACGACGATACGATGGGAGGAGGGGAAAGCCGAAGGTGCGTTTCGGTGGACGCGGCACGGAAAGAGCTGTGGATGCGGCTGACCGAAGGCCAATTGACGGCGACAGCTCTTAACACGGTATCGACAAAGCCGATCCAAATTCCTGCTCACGAATGGCCGTATCTGATGGCTAAGGCCGATGACGGCTTCGCGGACGAATTGCGCTATAGGCAAACGCCGCCGAAGGTGGAGTATCGCGAGGTGAATTTCAGTCGAGCGGACGCTATCCGACTGTGGCCGCCTTCGGCCAAGGGAAGGCAAACCATTGGAGGTGAGCGGGCGTGCCAGAGGTGGCTGGAGAGCGAAATGCGTGCGTTACCGCATCGCCGTCCAAAAACCAAAACCCAATTCAGGGTCGAGGGGACGGAGAAATTCACCATCTCAGATTTTGCCTTCGACCGGGTTTGGCGCGATGCGGTTACCGAAACAGGCGCAACGGCATGGATCAAAGCCGGAGCGCCGAAGAAATCATCGAATTAAAATCATCGGGCCAAATAATCGTGGACCCTATTTTTCTTTTTTTGCATGTGAACATTGGGCGATGTTCACGTATCCAAGCGTGTCCGCGCACTGGCCGTGTAGCCAGCGGATCACCCACCATGCACAAAATCACAGTCACATTGCCGGAGGCTGTCGAGCTTTCGGGCATCGGAAGGACGAGCTTCTATAAGTTGTTCAATGACGGCAAGCTGACGCCACGAAAATCGGGCAGGCGGACGCTTATTCTGGTTACTGAACTTGAGACCTATCTGAAAAACCTTCCGGGGCCGCCGGTTTCAAATCGTGCTCAAGAAACGAACCTTGAGGAGCCAACCGGCAGCCGCTGGTAAACGAAAACCCGCCGCGCAGGAGCACGACGGGCTTCGTTGTTTGTTCGACTTTGGGCAGCTCGGACAATAGCGGTTCCCGCCTCCCGGTGCAAACGCGCGGCATCATCCCCAGAAGGTGATGCAATGTCTTCAGAACTCGAAAACCCGGCCACCCCGAACATCGTCACCTGCACCGCCTTCCGTGCGGTGCAGGTAGGCAGCACGCTCATCGGCTATGCCGACCTGCATCTGGCGAGCCCCTACCGTCTGAAGTTCTTCGGCTGCCCGGTTTTCCGGAGCGATGACCGGCTGTCGGTCGGCCTGCCGACGAAGCCGCATCGCGCCGAGGCGGGCAAACAGAAATACGCGCCCGTCGTTGCCTTTGACGATCATCGCCTCCTCGAGCGGTTCAGTTCAGCCGCAGCCGAGGCGGTTCTCGACATCGCGCCGGACCTTAAGGGGACGGCTCATGGCTAGCCGTTCCGCACAAGACGAACTCGCGACCATCAAAGCCCTGCTTAATCTGCGTGAGCACGATGTCGATCGGCTTCACGCCGAGCATGCCGCCTTCCTGCTCCTGCTTACCTTTTTGCTTGCCGCTGGCCGCATCGAGGTGGCGCGTGACGCAATCGGAAAGCGCCTCACATGAGAAGGCCGCTCGTCCATGATCTGCCGCCTCCGGCTGCGGCGCTCTGGCACGCCGAACGAGGCCTGCCGGTGTTTCCCTTGAACCCGGACAAAATCCCGCTGACGCGGCACGGCTACAAGGAGGCCAGCCACGATCTCGATCAGGTCGAGCGCTGGTGGAGGCGCTGGCCGCTCGCGATGATCGGCTGCCCCACGGGCGAGCAATCCGGCCTCCTGGCCATCGACATCGACATGAAGCCCGATGGGCCCGATGGCGAGCGCGAGCTGAACTCGCTGCTGATCCGTTTCGGTGTTGGCGAGCCGGTGACGCGGATGACGCTGACGCCTTCGGGAGGGCGGCACCTGCTGTTCCAGTTTCCGGCCGAGGGCGAGGAACTCCGCAACTCCGCCGGAAGGCTTGCGCCTGGCATCGACGTGCGCGCTCAGGGCGGCAGCATCATCCTGCCGGGGTCTCGCAATAGCCGGGGCATCTACGAGCTGCTGCACAATGACACCGAGCCAGCGCCGCTGCCGGAGTGGCTGGCCACGGTCCTCAGGCTGCTGAAGGATATCCCACCGCCCCGCAAGCCGCCTGAGCGCCCCGCTGGCGCCAACGGTGACGCTGGCCGGGCTTGGGGGCTTGCCGCCCTCGATGCCGAGTGCAAGGCGATCGCAGGGGCCGCGAAGGGCACCCGCAACGAGGCATTGAACCGGGCGAGCTTTGCCATCGGCCAGATCGTCGGCGCTGGCCTGCTGCCGGAAACCGAGGCCAACCAGCATCTCTGGCACGCAGCACTTGCTTGCGGGCTCTCCAATTTCGAGGCGGGCGGCACGATCCGGTCAGGCATGAAGGCAGGTATGGCGAGCCCG
Organism: Rhizobium sp. Root1220; assembly: GCF_001426265.1. Classification (GTDB taxonomy): domain Bacteria; phylum Pseudomonadota; class Alphaproteobacteria; order Rhizobiales; family Rhizobiaceae; genus Rhizobium. The sequence goes on along the minus strand of NZ_LMDG01000033.1, from coordinate 12,022 downwards.
CGATATCCGGCGGAGGCGTCAGATGGCTGATGCCGATGGATGGATCGATAACGGGCCACTGCCGGGTGAGGATGATTTCATCCCTCGTGGCCGCCATAACGACGCGCCTCGTGGCCGCCCTGGCGACACGCAACAGGCTGACGATGAAAAGCCGCTGGTCCCGCTCGAAACCGTCAAGCTTTCCTCTTTTGCCGGTAAGGCGGTGCCGGGGCGTAAATTTCTCGATCACCGAAAGCTCATCCCGATGCGACAGGTCGCCTCGCTGACGGGCGATGGAGCGACCGGCAAATCGCTGCTGGCCCTGCAGCTCGCAATCGCTGTGGCGACCGGCGGCAAGTGGCTCGGCAAGGATGTCGGGAAGGGGCCGGTGCTGTTCATTTCCGCCGAGGACGATTTGCATGAGATGCATGCGCGGGCTGCGGAGATAGCCGCTGCCGAACTGCTCGATCTCGAGGCGCTGGGCGATGCGGAGGTTATCTGCCTCGCCGGGGAGGACGCCGAACTCGCTGCCGAGACCAAGCGCGGCAAGATCGAGCCGACCGAGATGTACAGGCGTCTGCGGCTAACTCTGGAGCGGCAGAAGCCGGTGTTGCTGATCGTCGACAATCTGGCCGACGTTTTCGGAGGCAACGAAGTCATCCGCAATCAGGCCCGGCAGTTCATCCGCCTGCTGCGCGGCCTCGCCATCGAGTTCAATTGCGCGGTGCTGCTGCTCAGTCACCCAAGCTTGGCGGGTCTGAACTCCGGATCGGGGACCAGCGGCTCGACCGGCTGGTCGAACAGCGTTCGCTCGCGCCTGTACCTGCGGCGGGACGTGGACGGCAACCGCAAGGAGGAGGACGAGAGGGTCCGCCTGCTGCAACCGATGAAGCTGAACTACGGGGAGCTCGGAGAGCCCATTGGGCTGCGCTGGGATTGTGGCGTGTTTGTCTGTACCGACAAGCCTGATCGCCGTGATGAGGGCATCGGCAAGGCCGGTAAGGCGGAGCGCGTGTTCTTGAAGCTGCTGGCTGTTTTCACGCGGCGGGGACAGCGCGTTTCGAACAACGTCAAGAGCGTCTACGCGCCGGAGCACTTTTTTCGCCAACGCGAAGGTCGCGAAGGTATTTCAAAGCGGGAATTCGAGACAGCGATGAACCGGCTGCTGGATAGCACGAGGATTGAAATCGAGGTGCTTCACCCGGGAACGGTTCGCGAAAAGCGATGGCTGAAGGCTACAGGCGGGGGTTGAAGAATGCCTACCACAGGTAAGCGGAGCACACACAAATTTGCGATGCGAGGCACACCATCGCAAGTCCTTGGAAACGCTTGCTTATCGCGGTGCGCGTCGCACACACCCTATTACTACGTAATAGAGGGGGGCCCGTGGGGGCACCCTCCTGATCCGTAGTGCGCAGATCCCAAAGGGAGGAGGAAGCAATGGCAGAGGTTATTGATTTCGATGCCGCAAGAGCGGCGCGTTTGGGGCGCCTCGTTCCCCGCACGAAGGAAGACAAGCGCGCAAGATTTAAGCGCGTCGCGGGACGCCGGATTGCCGCCATCGTCCGGCACATCGACATACTGGGGAATATGGGCACCAACCGGGCGTACTACAAATTCGACAACGATGACGTCGATAAGATCGCAAAATGGCTGCATGGCGAAATTGATGATCTGCACTCCAAGCTCAGCGAGTTTGAATTCCCGCAGGCGCCGACACGAAGAAATGACGGCCGCCCCGAGACCAAAGGTTCGGCAGACAGCGAGAAGGAGCCGGGCTCATGAAGTTTGGCGAGCTCGTCCAGATCGCGTATTCTCCCGCCATGCCACCGCTTTCGAACCAACGCCATGAAGGATTTTGCCGGGCCGTCTCTCGGGGAGAAGCTGCGTCAACGGCATACGGTGCGGTCTACCACGTCGCCAGTCACGTCGCTGAGGTAAACGGCTCCCGGTTGCTGAGAAATGCTAAGGTGATCGACCGGGTGGCGGAACTGAAGGGGCAGGCGGCAAAGAGGACCGAGAAAACCGTCGCTTCGCTGGTCGCCGACCTCGATGAGGTCATTGAATTTGCTAGACAATGCAGGAACCCGGCAGCGATGGTCGCTGCGGTCACGGCGCAGGCGAGGCTGCTCGGCCTAATGGCTCCGTCCCAGCTGGAGATCTTGCATCGCCCCGCACCATTGCCGACCTCGATCCTCGAGTTGACCGAGGAGGAGTGGACCGCGCAGTTTTCGACGGGACCGGGACCGAGGCCTGCCCTGACCGAGGGGGCCAAGGCGCGGAAAGCTGAGAAGCGAAAAATGAACGGTCGTCCGCGTGATGGCAATCGGGATGTCGTCGTGGCACCTGCGATCGCATGGGATGCACCGGCGAAGGAGATCGATGTGCCACACAGGGGAGTGATTGACCTTGACTGATACGAAAGCAGTCACGCGCGAAGGTGTTGCTGCCGATCTCCGGAGGCTCGCCGATCTGGCGGAGGAAAGTGGTGACAGGGTGGTCGCGGTGCGGGCATTGAAGCTGGCATCGCGCATCGAACTGAACAAGCCAACCTTGCACTGACCGAAGAGATTTGGACGGCGCGGTTCGGCGTCGGACGCGGACCGAGGTCGCTCTGGCTCAACGTAAAATAGGCAACTAAAAGGGTTGAGATTTTCAACTGAGCTTAGACGATGACGGACGACACATTCAACGAGATGAAGTTGGGCGACCTCACAGTAGGTGGCGAGCCGCCTGTGAAGTTGCGTAAGGCGCTCGCCGTGATCGGAACGCACTTGCATCCGACCTTCGACCGGGTCTTCGGACGCGGGGTCTCGCTCGGTAGCTGCGTCCTCGTCTCGGTGGTGCTGCGCGATTATTTCTATCGGTTGGGCTTCACCGACGCCGAAGTCCGCTCGGTGTTCTTCTACATCAACCGGCGGCGGGGCAAGGAGACAGTGCACTCGCTCGGTATCGGCAAGCCCGGACAGAAAGACGTGCCGGGCCACTGGGGCGGCCACTTGATCTTAGCGCTGCCGAAGGAGGGCTGGATAGTCGATGCGACGCTTTACCAAGCCCAACGTGCCCAATGGGAAAACCGCTTGCCGGGCATGATAGCGATGCCCATGCTCGGCACGGAGATGCCCGATGGGACGAGGACTGTGGCTGGGTTCGGTGTCATCCTTCACCACGAAGAAGAGGATGTCATCCACGCGCGCTGGCTCGACAACGCCGGAAACAACCGCTGGCGCACCGCGTTGGAGGCGAAGCGCGGCGGCAAGCATGAACGTTCCCGCCGCTTAGTGTCCGATGCGCTCATTGAGCATTTCAGGAAGTGGACGGACTAGGGCGGGGCTTAACGTTGTCGCGGCGGAAATCAGCTGGTTAAGCGTCAGCTTGATGGCCCACTAACAATGCTTGTTAGGCTCATGCGCTACGGCAGGGACCAAAGTTTTTCCGTTCTTGGACGCAATCGGCTATTCTGCTTGTCGGGGTCGCTTGTCGCACCTTCGTCGGCGGGAAACTGCTTGGCATCGTGCCAAGGCATCTGTTGCCAGCCCTCGCTTTGGGTCTTGCTGATTTCTGCGGCTAAGGTCTGGCGACACCGTTAATTCAATTGTGCCCGACATCTTAGCTTGAGCCGTCCAAACCAAAAGTTGACCAGCCGTAGCGGGCGCGAGTGGCGATTTCTCTAGCAGCATTACGCGAGTTAGTGTATCATTTGCTCAAGGAAAAGATACACAAAACAGGATGGGTGCTTTGAACAGCAAGGGGAAGGTCAAGGCTGTGGCCTATCTTCGAACGTCCAGTTCTGCCAATGTTGGAGCGGACAAGGACAGCGAGCGGCGGCAGCGAGATGCCATCGAATGCTTTGCCAAGGCGGCTGGGTTTGAGATCGTCGACAGCTACTACGACGCGGCGGTCAGCGGGGCTGACGCGGTCACTGAACGCCCCGGCTTCTCGTCGATGCTCGAGCGCCTGCTGTCGAATGGCGTGCGCACCATCCTCGTCGAGACCGCCAGCCGCTTTGCCCGTGACCTCATCGTGCAGGAGACCGGCCACGAGATGCTGAAGGCGCGGGGCATCGACCTGATCGCCATCGACAGCCCCGACAGCTTCGTTGCTGACACGCCGACCGCGCGGCTAATCCGGCAGGTTCTCGGTGCGGTCTCCGAATTCGAGAAGGCGATGCTGGTCGAGAAGTTGAGAGGGGCACGTGAGCGCAAACGCCGCGAGACCGGAAAGAAGGTCGGGGGCCGGAAGAACTACACCGAGATTGAAGGCGGCGCGGAGATGGTCGCGCTGGCCAAGAAGCTGGACCGCTATCCGGTCAACGGCAAGCGACGCTCGCTCAACGATGTTGCTGTTGCATTGGAGGAAGCCGGGTATCTGTCGGGCGCGGGGACGCGGTTTACCAGAGCGGCCGTCGCCCGGATGCTGGAACGGAAGCCAGAAACGAAGTAGGCCGGGGCTCCCGCTGCCCGGGTCTTCGGCAGGCGGGGGTGGGGGTAGCAAAAGGGGCCCCCGGTTCGCACAAAATTGCCCGAAAGCGGCGCTCCCAATCGTCCTGCCCTTCGTGCCCTTGTGCTTTCCTAAACGCCGCGAGGAGGCATGTGCCGGAGCCGCGCGTCCAAGGCGGCCCGGTCGTCGGGGACAAGGATGAGTTGGACTTGGCATTCAACCACCTGCCGCGCCGCGCCCCGAAGACCAAGGCGCAATCGCTCTGGGAAAGTTTCGACTAGCGAACATACGCAGCTTGCGTATACGCGTGCAGCGTATTATAGATGTGGCGTGAACAGTTCTGAAAGGGAATGCCATGTCCGTTAAGACACCAGAATTCGACAAACTACATGCGCAATGCGGCAATCCGCAATTTGTCACCGACACCCTGCGCCACTTCCGTAAGCAGCTTGGCATCAACGTCGCAGAAGCCGGTTACCTCTTGGGTGTTCCGGCGCGCACGCTTGAAGGCATCGAGCAAGGCCGGGAGTTCCGCTATCCGGCGCTGCTGGTCAAGCTGATCATCAATCTTGAGGGCATGATGGAGGAGGCGCGCGATGGCGAAGCTTGAGGAATACGACAACGAACGTGGCGCATAAAGAACGGTGATACGCCTTGCTGTCGTCGATAGCACCTTTACTAAATGAGAAACCGCCAACGTTCATTGCAAGCTGAAAGACACGTTATGTCGAACAAAGCTGATCTTCAAAACTTCGAAAGGGAAGTCACTTGCGCTTATCGTGGGGAAGAGTACTCCGTCCGAGATAACGGCGCTGTTCTCCGGCGGGGGGTGGCGGGCAAGCGACGGCGGCCCCTCGATGAAATCTGGACCTTCGGCACGCAGGGCGCGAGCGATGGCTATTTGAGCGTTTCCGAGCATAAAGTCCACCGGATCGTTGCAACCGCCTTCCATGGCGATCAGCCGAGCGCAAGCCACGTGGTTGACCACATCGACACCAACCGTTGCAACAACCGGCCGAATAACCTCCGCTGGGTCACTCGGCTTGAAAACATCCTACTCAATCCGATCACCGCGAAGCGGGTAGTATTTCTTTACGGCAGTATCGAAGAGTTCCTTGCCGATCCGGATAACCCGAAGAATGGTGCGCTGACCCCGGACTTCGAATGGATGCGGACCGTAACGCCTGCCGAAGCTGATTACAGCCGCGAACGAATGCTCGTCTGGGCGCGGTCCGATCGTGCTTCAAGCGGAGGTTCTCTCGGCGAATGGATATTCGGGCGCTCTGCTGCCCCAGTGGAACCACCGCCTCCAGAAATCGTCGTCTCACAAACGCCGGGCGCCGTCCAGCGGAAGTGGAAAGTCCCCGCAGAATTTCCCCTGTGCCCCAAAACGACCGAAGAGAAACCGCTGGCAAGCTACTACGACCGTTTGGAAGAAGGGGCGATAGCAGTCGTTTCACCCTTTGGTGTTACCAAGGTGGGCAAAGCTGCCATGTCCGAAGACGGCGCCGCTCTGTTCATACTCGGTGAACACGGCGAGGAGGCAATCAAACCGTGGTCGCTTGCGCAAGTGACGTTCGAGAACGACATGTTCGTGCACGAGAGCCGTGGCACGTTTTTCACACGGGAGGGGGCGGAGAAAGAGTTCGCCATAGCGCAAGGCTTGCCGTGGGAAGGCGGCGACACGATCGACGATTACTGTTGACGCCTGCTCGATCTGTGCGGCTGACAGAGTGCTGGCAGAGTGGAAGACCCTGGCGTTCCTCCATGGTTCAAAGGTATGCAAGTGCGGGTATAGACATGGTTAACAAGTCGGCATCGCTCTTCGACCCGGCTGGACCTCCCACACGCAACCAATATTTTAGTAGATAGGAAACGCATAATTAGTGGTTGATCGAGAAGAGGCTTGTGTTTGTCGGGGAAGTGCCGCTTATTGCCGGATATTCCACTATTTTTAAGATGTTGTAGATGCCGACCTTTGTTTCCAAGGGCCCCTTCGTACCTGACCGACTAGTGCAGCAACTGGAAGATGACAGGGTAGTAATCTTCTGCGGAGCTGGCATTTCAATGGGTGCCGGGCTTCCCAGTTATGCAGGGCTTGTAGCGTATTGCTATGACGAACTCGGACTAGCCTTGCCACCCAACAAGAGCGCTGAATGGGCTTGGCCCGACCGCATGCTCGGTGTCATCGAAAGCAAGTTTTCCTCTGCTGAAGTTCGCCGCAAGGTGGCCGAACGCCTCGATCGGCAGCCGACAGATTTAGATATGCACCGGGCAATCCTTCGCCTCGCGAGTATGCGACAGGGCAATGGACTGAGACTTGTAACTACGAACTTCGATACTTTCTTCGAGCACGCACAAGCCGGAATGGCACTCGGACGGGACCTCCACTCTGGACCGGTATTGCCTATTCCACGTAACGATCGGATCGCGACCTGGAGGAGCATCGTATATTTGCACGGTAGGCTGGCGCCCGCAAACGAGGGCAACGATCACCTCGTGCTCACGAGCGGCGACTTCGGTCGTGCCTATCTGACAGAGGCGTGGGCAGCGCGTTTTGTCGCCCGCTTGTTCTCAGACTTCACTGTCTTGTTCATTGGGTACAGTCTAAATGATCCCGTTCTGCGCTATATGACCGATGCGTTCGCCGCTGAGGAAACTGCTGTGCGTGGTCGGCCGCCCCGTGAGCCAGCTTACATTTTTCTCCCTTACTCCGGCAGAACTCAACCCGATAGGCAGCCGTGGATTGATCGCAAACTTGAGCCGATCTTCTATAACCAAGGGCGCAAACATGCGCTTCTTAAGAAGACGCTAGTTGCGTGGGCCGAGGCGCGACAAGACTATCTGAAAAATACTCAGTTGATGATCCAACGCATCGCACCGGGGCTCCCGGCCACTCAACATCCCAGCGACGTTGAGAATTTATTGTGGGCAGTGGTGCGGAGGCCAGATGACAACGGTCATGGCGCCCGTATTTTTGCATCACTCAATCCCTCACCGCCAATCGAATGGCTCAAGGTATTGGAGCAGCGTGAGAACGTCATCGCCGACGATCACCTCAAGTCGCTCGCCGCTGCGCGAAGCGAAGGTCGCGACGATCCTCCTTCTCCGACACTGCACCTTAGAGAATTGTTTCCGTTCGTTCGAGGCGAACCTAAGCAACTGAGTTCGACAGCTGAAGGGCTGATTGCATGGCTTGCATCCCATCTCGGATCAATTGAGCTTGTAGATTGGGTGATCGAAAAGCTTCGCAGTGGTAAGCGACCCCATCCCGAACTGCGGATCTATCTCCGTGCCCGGTTGGCTGGATTGGATAGTTTGGCGGCGGGATATGCATTGTTTTGGAAAATTGTATCGGCAGAAGGCGACTGGGCATTCAAAAGACCATCGGACCAACCGCTATGGGACCCCTACACGCAGTTGAGTACCGATCCCGAGGCGCCGATTGCCGAGCGGGAGTTAGAGGCAGCACTACGCCCCGTGTTGACGCTGGACCGGTCATTCTTGAGATATATGGGGGATGTTGACGCGATTGATCCTAAGCCTGATGGCTCGCGTCTTTCGCATGTTGCAAGCGCCGAAGTGGAATTTCGAGACGAGGATAGGCTGCAAGAAATCCTCGATACAATCGATGCCCTTCCTGACCCGGACGCGTTCTGGGCAGCAAGACTTGACCTGTTGACGAGCCTTCTACGCGGAGTTTTGGAGCTATATGCGGTGGCGGGAGAGGCAGACGCAACATATGATGCAAGCTTTGCAAGCAGACCCTCGATCGAGCCTCATGTCCAAAATTTCAACCATAAGCCGTGGGCAAAATTGTTTGATTTGATCTGGCGCGGATGGCAGCGTCTTGAGGCAACGGATGCCACGCTGAGCCGTGAATTTGTCGCTCGGTGGAGGAGGATCCCATACCTTGGCTTCCAAAGACTAGCCTTGGCTGCCGCCGGACAAAGTGCTCACGTTACAATCGATGAGAAATTGGAGGCGCTCTTAAATGGGTAAGATGCCGCCGCTTTGGCGATCCTCACTGCGGAAGGAGGCAATGGATCTTCTTGCGAAGATCTGGCCTGACCTGGACGATGCGGGGCGCAGCAAACTTTCATTGGAGATCGTCAAAGGTCCGCCCGAAGAATTGATGTCTGGGATTGAAGAGCACGAGCGTGCCAGTTCCCGCGATAGGCGGATATTCGATCGAATAGTTGCAATTCATCGCGTCGAGAACCCGCCGCTTACTGAGATACTCGAAAACGAATTAGCACGACTACGTTCACTTTATCCTAAGTGGCGTGCCGCTGAGGGAGAGCAAGCACATTTTTCTGTTTGGGTGGAAAGTCGCTTTGGGCCGGATACGGAATATGACGTCGATGACCTGGGTGTGCTGGAGCTAGAGGATCTAGTGGACCTTCTGAGTAAGGATGAAAGCTCTGGGGAGGGTCTCGTCGAAACCTGGCGGCAGTTTGCGGCTGCCTATGGCGACCGCGCGGTATCGGCGCTTGAGATGTTATCTCTGCGTCCAAATCGTGGAGGCGCGGAAGTATGGAGAAATGGGCTGTGGGGGCTGCGCGATAGTATAGCGAGCGGTATCGCGGGACGCCTTTTCTCGTTGCTGAGCCGGGTGCCCGATGACCTATTTTCGCAACCCCAGTTCTCGCAGGCCGCTGCTCAAATTGTGCAAGCGGCCAGTAAGACTGAACTTTCCTCTGATTTGATGTCGCCCTTCTGGTCGCTGTTCGACCGTACGCTGGAAGCCGCCGCGACAGACCTATCAAACATCAATGTGGAAGATGCGGATTGGGTTTTCTTCACAATTAACCGATCCATGGGATATCTCGCGCAGGCATTCTTTAACGAACTATTTCGTCGCAATCTGAGGGTGGGCGCGGGTATTCCCAGTGATTTAGCACCGCGACTAGATGCGTTAATCGGGGCCGATCTCATCCCACATCGGCCAGCAAGGGTCATCGCAGCGTCGAGGCTCCCCTACTTGTATGCTGTAGATCCGTCCTGGGTGGAGCGGAACTTGCTACCCGGCCTCGACTGGACCAACGAGGAGGAAGCGGTAGCCCTATGGCAAGGTATTAGTTGGCAGGCGCGGTTTGATCCTCAACTCTGGTCGGCAATCAAAGCGAGCTTCTTTGAGATATTCACTCCGGCGCGCATACAGCGCCTGAGCCGTTATGACCGCAATCTTGCTCAGCTCCTGATGCTTGCAGGGATTGAAGTCGGAGTAGACGAGATGCCTCGTGATCGGGTGCGTGATGCAATTCGAGCTATGACGAAAGAAATGCAGCTGGATGCGGCAGCTTGGATAGCAAGTTACGTTCAGCAGCATGCAGCCGCTGCGACCGATGCCATGGAAGCGAGCGGCGTCGATGAAGTATGGCGAGAGCGCGTGGGGCCATGGCTTAAGCGTGTTTGGCCCTCTGATCCATCCATCCGATCCGCCGGAATTTCGGAGCAATTTGCGTTGGCAGCAATAGCAACGAACACAGCCTTCGAAGAGGCGGTAGCGTTGATTTTGCCGTACTTGGTGCCTGCCGATGGCATGTTGGTCCTTCGCGAACTTTTACGATCGACCCATCCCGAAGTGCGTCCACGGCCCACGTTTTCTCTAATCGAAAAGATGTTTAAGCCTCAAGCTTTCGGTTGGCGTATCAAAGACATGCGTACGTTGATTGATCGTATAGCGGTCAGCGATCCTGCGATTGCTGAAGAGGCAGCGTTCCGACGATGGAATGGACACCTTAAAACTTTGGAGATAGCAATTCCGGCGCACCACTGAGCCGATGGTTGCACACTTATCGAGGGATAGTCTTGGCGATAAAGCCGGAAAATAGTCGTGACTGGACGGATGCGGAGCTTTTTGCTTGCGTGGTTGCTTATCGCGATCTGCAGATGGAGGAACAGGCGGGAGTGAGGGTTAATAAGACTGAAAAAAGGAACTCGGTTCTTAGGGATGCCCTGTCATCGCGGTCAGCAGGTGCATACGAATTTCGCATGGCCAATATCTCCGCTGTATTAGAAGAATTGGGCTTGCAGACGCTGAACGGCTACCTGCCCAGAGGGAATGTCGGCGCAAAGGTAGCTGCCAAAATAATCCCCATGATCAATTTGGTTTGGCAACGCCAAAACTCACCGGAATTGCCAACTGCCGACCGTGAAGACCTTGAGACACGCGTTCTTTCGGCTCGCCAGAAGATCAAGCGTAATCCGGCCACTCCGCCGCCGACTAATCTTTTAAGTGGCACCCGAATTCAAAGCATAACGGCACGGTTCATACGTGATCCAAACGTGATCGCGTGGGTTTTGGTGATGGCCGCCGGTGTTTGCGAGGCATGCGACGAACTGGCGCCATTTGTTCGTGACGATGGCGAGCCTTATCTGGAGGTCCACCACGTTCGCCCTCTCGCGGAAGGGGGGCCAGATAGCGCGGACAATACTATAGCCGTTTGTCCAACATGCCATCGACGCCTTCACTACGGTAGCGATAAAGAGCCCCTTCGTGGGGGCATTTTGAAAAAGATTGCCCGGTTGAAAAATTATCCCAAGGTGGACAATAAGTTCTTGAAAAAAGAGGCTGATGCTCGTTCTTGGGGATGATCGGGGTGTGCTGCTACTGCACCGAGGTTAGTTCCGGGGAAAAATAGAGTGATCCACTCGGCGAGCGATAGATATCCGACCCTACGATTGGGGCCATTTCGCACAAAACTCGCTTGCATCGCTGCGCTTGGCAGATAATCCAACGCGTTCCGTGCCCCCAGCTGTCGCCATGCAGCAAACGTCATGGCTGCAGTAAGGCGATTTTATCTAGCGTTTTCAATTTGGTGCGAGCGACGGGGATCGAAGCCGTATACCTTGCGGTGAGCGATCTTAAAACCTCTGAAGCGTGTTTGCTTGGCAAGGTACCTCGGTAGCCCTGCGCCCGCGATCCCTTTGGAGATCAACGGTGAGGGGAATGGATGAACAGTGGGTACAGCCCAAACGGTTCTCCGCCGGTGGCGACAAGGTGGCGACACCAGAAAAACACTTTCGGGTCTTCCGGCGAGCGAGGTGTCCGATGCGCCGAGGTGTCCGATACCACGGACCTCTCGCATGGCTGGACCCGGAAGAGGCGGCGTGATGCTCCTTGGAAGCGCGAAGCCATCATCCGACCACGAAAGGCTTGGCTTATGTCCGGCTAAAAGCAGTGGATGGGGTTATCCAGAATTAGGAGGGAGTTGCTTCCTGAGTTGGGTAAGTTCTTCTGAAGTCCGTTTGCGCTTGCGTCTCTGGTTGGCTTCCCGCGTGATAACACGAAGGTTCCAAGGGACGTGGAGGCCAGAAGATACACCGGTCACGAGCCGCTCGAGATGATCGACCTCATGCCGTATTCCGGTTGTGGCTGTCAGTCGGAATGCTTCAGCGTAAAGCGCTTCTATTTCTTTGGCATAGACGCCATTGGCGAAATTGACGCCATGAAGCTTGCGCAGTCTTCGCACCGCGTCTCTCGCCAATGCGCATTCCGGTGTAACCGCCCGATTGCTACCGCGTAGATTTGGCTTTGATGCGAGCGACGAGCAGCTCGTTGTCAACAAAGCTGTCTAGGAAGTCGTTCCATTCTTGG
>NZ_LMDG01000032.1 GCF_001426265.1 Rhizobium sp. Root1220 | reverse complement strand
GCGATCCCCCCATAAGACACGTCGCTAACGACGTCGTTAAACACGTGTCTTAGGCCATTAAGGCATTATGCGGCAGGCGGTGCCAATCGGGCGGTTACCGGATATCTGTGGTTGTCGTGCTGATTGTATTGATCGCCTACGCGGTCGACGGCTATGCAGCCGGATCTTCCACTCTCACAACGGTAGGGCGCCTATTGGAGCGGTTACGCTTGAAGGCGCCTATGTTGTTTTTCGCATAGAGTCTTCTATCTCGTTTACGCCAAACGTGCGGAAATCAAGCGCTCGCGCGACGTCGCAGCTAGGAATTCGGCCGAATAAACCTACTATCGACAATACTTCAATCGATTTTCGTGGGTCTGACTCGCACCTTGGTGGTCGCGTTTTGAGCAGGCAACCGCGAGCTCCGCGGCTTCATCGCGAATCTACCTTCAGAAAACGCAGCCTCGCGCTTCTAGCCGCATCTTTCTTCTCAAGACAATGTCCATGCTTTTGCCCGAGTTTCTCGCCTTTGTTTCTAGCTTTGCGCACGTCTTGGGACTCAACTTCGCTTTGCTGCCAGTCGGAGCAGATGCTTCTGCTTGTTTCGGAGCAGCAGGCGTGGAAGCGAGAGCCGCGCTGGGAGCGAGCAAAACCACCGCACTGAACACCAGCTGAAACAGCAAGTAACTTCTCATCACGACCTCCCTGTTTGAAATTCCCGATTGTGGAGACCGGTCGTAAGCCCTCCGTTCCGATCACCTGCCGGTTGCCTTAATTCAACCACATCACTGTCTGTCAGCGACCATCTCGAATTTAGACACTCTCATTTCGATTTGCCTGAATATTGAATGGTCAAATTTCCCCCAAGATTGGAGTTCGACAATGGTCGGTACTGCTCGGCGAGCCGTGTGGCCTTCTCACTTTTGCGAAACTTCAAGTACGGCTCCAGCCATGCGATCTGGAAGGCTTCCAGCTTTTCCTTACCAGTCGAAAAAGTCTGATCCGTGCCGGCCTTGGCAGCAGCAAGTTCTGGTTCTTGGATTGCTGACAGCGTGAAATCAACAATACGATCGAGCTTGCCTTGGCATACGCTGAAACTGTCGTTGAACTTCGCGTTGAGGAGCGCCGCATTGACGACAAGAGGACCCACGGCATGAAGCTGGTAATGGAGCGCCTTGTCGCCCCGCTTCATCTCCAACGGCAATCCGCCGTCATCGTCTGCCGAACATATTACCATCTCATTCGTCTTTGCTCCCCAACTGGAAAGCCGGTCATTGTCTGTCGCAACGCCGATCTGGCCCACGGCCAGCCCTGCCCAGGCGCGCAGATTGTTTTGAGAAGCCATTTTCGGGGCATCGTCGTCGAAGAATGTCATAAGCTCCATTCCGATAGACTGAAGCCAGGCTTCGATCGCCCTCTTCTGGCCGTCATCGGGCGGTGTGACCGCCTTTGCATCGCGGTAGGATATGGCCATTCCTGCGACCCGTGGTGAGATCGCAAGCTTTGCATTGAGAGTGCCGAGGTCGGAAAGCGCGCCGGCGTCCGCCCAGCTCGACAGCGCGCGATACAAACAGCGGTTCGTTTCGTCTCGCGTCCCGGCCTTCGGCGATTGGTCGGAAAGGTTTGCGAGACTGCGAACATAGACGTCAATAGGCTTCAGCGCCTTGTTGACAACGGCATTTGCACTTTCGTCGATATCGGAACGGGACTTGTCATTGCTTTCATATCGGCTGCCCAGCGCCAGGCTAACCACGGGTTTTCCGATGCTGGGGCACTTTACGCCCGCTATCGCGCAGGTCGGCGCAGCAAGCAGGGCCATTGTCATCGCGACGGATGGGAGCTGCCACGTTTGCCGCCTATGGATACTTTCACCTTCGCGCCGTGATGAAAACCGACTGATCTGCATTTCAATTGGCCCTCATTGTCATTACGACGAGCATTTCCTTTGCCTCCTTGTTGCCGAGACTGGCGGCCTTTTCGAGCCAAGTCTTGGCCAAGCTGAGGGATGGGTCGGTGCCGATTCCGAACGCATAATTTCTCGAGAGCAGCACCATGGCTTCGACGTCGCCCTTGTCGGCGGCCTTGAGGAACATGTCCTGGGCGATCAATGCGTCCCCTGGATCATCCATCTTGGCAAGCTGGAGCTTTCCGAATTCCCTCATTCCAATGGGATCACCGGCGAGCGCCGCATCGTGAAACAGTGTTGCCAAATTTACGCGTGCGAGAACTTGCTCATGTATGGCCTTGTGCGATCGCTCGAGCCGCGACAGGCTTGCAAGAACTTGCGCAGGCGAAGCCTTGCTGATCGTGGTCACCATTAGGTCGGTCGCATTTTTCGGGGAATAATAGGCGCCCGCGGTGTCAAGATAGGCCTTTAGCAAAGACTGCTCGGCCCTTGCGTCGCCCCCCAAAGCCGCAACCTCAAACAGTCGCATGGCATTGGTCTGCATGTCGGGCTTCGGTATCCGCTGGAAGGTCTCAGCGAGTATCCTTGCTCGCCACGGCTTCCCGGTAGAAAACGCTTCCGCCGCCTGCATCCACTTAACGGCGTCCATCTCTTGATCGAAGGAGAAATAGGCCCTCGCCATGGAGAGCGCGGTGTCGAAGGAGCAGTCCATCCTACCCGCCGCCCGGGTGAGATAGCTCCGTTTTCGTTCGATGTCGGCAACCCGCTGAGCCGCAAAGATCATTGCCTCGGTGTCGCCACGGTCTTCGATAGCGGAGGTATAATCCCGGTAGATGTCGGCGGCCGAAATTGACGGACCCGACTTTGTTGCAAGAAGCTGCATCGCCGCTCCCGATCCGCTCGCAGCTTCCGAATGAAGTAAATCTCTAGCCGTCTCGACCAATTTCGTGTCGTCAGAAAGCGAGGTGAGAATAAGATCGGCGGCGCCTGTCTTTGCGCCTCGGCCCCCGTCTTGCGCTGCCGCCAACAGCTTGTTCAAAGCGGCCCTCTTGTTGTCCATGCCGTCGGCGGCCTGTAGCATGAGAAGCGCGTAGGCGGTCTTCGCATCCGGGTTTTGCTCAACGCGTTTTTCCCATTCTCCGATCGCCTCCGGCGGTGCCTTCGACGTCTTGAGATACCAAAGATAACCAGCAATGAAGTTCGATTGCCCGTTTAAAGCGCCGGACTGAA
This sequence comes from Rhizobium sp. Root1220, assembly GCF_001426265.1. Classification (GTDB taxonomy): domain Bacteria; phylum Pseudomonadota; class Alphaproteobacteria; order Rhizobiales; family Rhizobiaceae; genus Rhizobium. Next base: position 476,853 of record NZ_LMDG01000032.1, on the reverse strand, counting down.
GGCTGGCGGTTTCAGCGGTCCTCGGATGCTCCACAAGGTCTTCGATGGTCTTGACGGACCACCCGGCATTGAGGGCCTCTTTTGCAGCCGCCGACCAGTATCTGGCCTTCTCAACTTGCGGACCGTCGGGGGCATGGCAAAGGTAAGCATCTCGAAGGTCGGCCATTGTGTCCGTCCGGCCAAAACTATCGAGCAATTCGAGGAGTAGATTGATGCCTTCGTCAAACTGTCCGTCCGTCGCACTGTGTTGAAGGCGGATCAGGGCGAGATTGCGGATCGATGTCATGTCGTGCCGCTGGGCGCCCTCTTCGAACAATCCTGTCACTATTTTCTCGGCCCGCCAGTAGCCCTTTTCATTGATGGTGAGATTGGCGAGCTTTGCGAAAACCCAGCCGGGTGGGTCTGGAATTGCAGCCAGTTCATTCAATGCGCGGCGGTATTTTTCGCGTTCCCCATCTTGATCGGAGCCTTCGTAGAGGTTTGCAAGCTTGATAAGGCTGTTTCTGTGTCCTGCAGCAACAGCAAGGCGATAGTAATATTCGGATTTTCCCAGGTCCCGGGGAACAATCGCGCCAACCTCATAAAGGTGTCCGAGCTCGGATTGTGCGGCAACCACTCCCTTGTCTGCAGCAAACTGGAGATAGTGTAGCAGCTGATCGTTGTCTTTCGTGATGTCGGAGCTAGCGAGATGGTAGCGGGCGACATTCCAGGCTGCGTTTCCATCTCCAAGATCTGCCGCAAACCGCAACCACGCCTCGGAGATGCGGCGATCCTGTGCGACCACCTCTCCTTTTTCGTATTCCCGCGCAATCCGAGTAACCCGGTCGCATATTCCGTTGTCGAGCTTACCTACCATCGCGCCGAAGGCCATCGTCACAGCCAGCGACGGATCTACGCTCCAACCTTCAATCTCCTGACCCTCGAGATTTCTCTTGGCCAGTTCGAGGAGGGCGTTCGGGTTCCCGCCGTAGGCGGCGGCGACGAGATAGGCGAGCGCCCTCCTCTCGTCATGCTTGGCGCTTACACCACTAAGCATCAGCTCAGCTGCAAGAAAGAGGCTCTTGGGCGAGTTTGCCTCTCCGCGGCTGATCAGTTCGTCAACCATGCTGCTCTGTCGCAGCTCGTTAGTCTTTCCGGCACGAAGATAGAGCGTAATTTCTTCCGCAGCTATATCCTCAGTCTTCATTCCGGGATCGATCGTAGGAAGAAGTTCAATCATCCGTTTTATGATCGGAAAATACTGTTGCGGGTCAATATCGCGCAGGCGCTGAGCCTCCCGCAGGACAAGCCAGGGCTGTTCTTTGCGAAGCGCCTTCCTGTCCCACGCAATCCAGCGGTCGACGACATCCTTGTCCGACGAGCGCTGTACGCAAACAGGTTTCAACTCAATTGCTGGAGGCAGAAACTCAACAACGACCGGTTTGGCGGCAACCGGTGCAGCCGTTAGCGCGACAAACACACCCGCGACCGCACCGAGTTGGCTGATCCGCATAACCGAGAAAGGCAAACGCCCTGGCATGATGGGATCTCCTCATTGATTCAAGTAATTCTCCAATGCGATGACGTGGTAGTTGCCAGCGCTGCCGGAAATAACAATCGTGAAGCCCGAGCGCCTCTTGAGGTCGATCTTCGCGGTTTCAGCTACGGTCTTTCCGCTTTCCTGAATGGCAAAGCTCAAGCTCAGCGGAGCTCTCAGGGATACACTTTGAGCCGTCCCCAGGGCAACGGCGGTGAGTGCCGTGGCCCTGGCCGCCGGAACCACAAGATCCACGGCTTTTATGTCGCTCAGATTGTAGAGATAGACCTGTGCTTTCGACGGATCATCCTTAACTGCGTCCGTATAAAGCTTGGTCTGCCCACCGGCCAAGGCTGCATATGTGTAGTATTTTCCGGGTTCCGCCGTCACCGTGGCTGTCTTGGGACCTATAGACATTTCCACTTCGCCCGGTTTTACGTTGACGTATGGTGAGACGCCGTCGCTAAAATTCTCGATCGATGATCCCGCAATGATCGCCGAGGAAGCCGTTGCGTCGAGAATGCGAATGAACGAGGAATTCGGGTCCGTCGGCTTGCCATAGAGGCCAGAGTCTTGGGTCAACCCAACCGAGTAATTTGAGACAAACGAAAGAGTACCCACAGCGAATACTAAAATGGCACGTGCCCAATTCATGAGTTTATCCTCCGCTCGTGTTGCAGATACCGACCGACACTTCGTTCGCCGACATGCGGTCGAACTCAAGGTTTATCTTTTGAGTGGCTTGCATGCCGAAGTAGCGAACCGGAAAATAATATCGCCCCGTGGAGATCATCCTGTCAGCGCGTCGGATGCTGCTCTCGAACATGTGGCCATCGTTCAAGCGGAAACGCAGCGTCGCTTGTCGACTGCGGTCGTCGCCCGAATAGGCGTATATCACTGCGGAGTTCGGTATTTCGCCGTCCTGAAGAGCAATTTCGAGCGTACTGTTGCCAACGGTGGAAATGTCGTCGGGTTCTATCTCGTGGCAACTTTGATCCGCCGCCGTCCTCAATTCGAGCAAGGGCGCATCGCCAAATTTTCCAAGACTATTGTAGATCGGGTTTTCCCAAATCAGGAAGCGCGGTCGTGCCTCTGCGAAGACCTTCGACGTCAGATAGGACGTAATTGATCCAAATTGATTGCCTCCAGAGATCGAATAATTCGTAACCGGGGAGGAGAGCGCTTGAGAGAGGAAGCCCGCAAAGTTGGACGCGGCCAGATCCGAGTAGCTTGTCCCCACCAGCGCTACAGCACGCTTGGAAGGGCCGTCGCCAAAAATATCGAGGCCGGAATCTCCGGCTGCCATCTCGGTCGTAGTAAACGCATTGGTTTCCGGCAACGGCAGGGCCTGTTTGCAGCTTGCCTGGAGCAGACGGCGCATCGTTGAGATGATGGGTTGCCGCCCTACCGGTTTGGTCTCAAAGGAAGCCTTTGCGAGATCATCAATGCCCGGAAGTTGCTGGATGACGGATGCAATCTCATCCGCCGCCGCACGGGCTCCGGACGAGGTCCAGTGAAAGTCCGCTTGAAAGAACGCCGGCTCCTGTTCTCCGCCACGCTGCATCGCACCGAGAACATCGACGGTAACCACGCCGTGATTGCGAAGACGCGTAATGACATCGTCATAGACACGCTTTGCTACACCGTAGTCAAAACCATAGTCACGGGCCTGTCGTGGCAAATATTCCGGCATCACCAGGCTTTTTGTCGGAATCGGCACATAAACAAGCGTCGTTCCGCCCGCCTCTAGAGCGTCCGAGAGTGCTGCCATCTCATCGGCGGTGTGCTCGGAAAGTTGCTGGTCCATCCGCAGATCCGCGATGATCCGAAAAAAATACCCCTGTGTGCCTTCCACGACGCTCAGTTGTTTATCAGTCTCAAGGTTTGCACAGCCGAACATCGATTCCGCTCTGACGTTTTGGTGCAACAACAGCGCGCTCAGGGCACATACTACAACGCCGGGCCATCTGGACGATTTTGGCAGAGAGTACCTCATTGGCTCACCTCGATCGAGTTCACCGGGGCGGATTCGAGCTTGCGAAGCACCGCCGCGGCAACGGTCTTGACACTGAGTTCCTTCGACGTTTCGGCAATTGCCAAATAGCTGCGTGCCTCGGACTTCTCCTCATCGTCCGACAGGCCTTCGGAGATCATTGCGATCGCTAAATCAAGCGCAACCTTGGTATTTCCACCCTTGGCAGCTTCGCGTTGCAGACGCTCGACCTGTTGCGGTTCGGGGCCAAACGGCTCTCCTTTGGCATAGAATTTGAGAAGCGCCGCGATTGCCACCGGATTTTTGCGCGCCGCGTGCTGAAGCAACGTCGCTTCGGCCTGATCGAGCCGCGCTTTGCTGACCCGATCGCTGGCGCTCGCCAAGTGCCTGGCAAGCGGCGCGACGGCACCCGCCCGACCGGTGCTGGAGGCGATTGTATAGTAGTGGATCGTGTCGGCGTTAAGCGCGGGTTTTGCCGCGAGCGTTTTTGCGACAAAGAGTGCCGCCACGCCGTCGCCGTGGTCTGCCAGCATCTGAAGTTCGCGATAAGACACCCTGCGGTGGCTTATCATTCGTTTTCGGATTTCCTGAAGCTGGGCGCTGTCGAGCTGGGCCGTATGCGTGATTCCCTGGTTAAATCCGCGCCGATAACGGCGTTCCTCAGCTTTCGATTTTCGAGTTTCGACCTTCTTGTCTTTGGGTTGGGGCACCGCCTGGGCGTCGCCGCCGGCGAGACATATCGCAATCCCAACACAGATCAGAGCAGCAGTCCTGTGCATCCTGTTACTCCTTCTTCCTGAGATCGTCCGGCTTCCATAAAGCTGGATCGGTCAAGTAGCGGATCGGAAACTCCCATACGACTGTCTGGGGCCAACTCTTTGCGCTTGCGTGCGACAAAAACTTATGCATTGGAAAGACAGGCCCCCGACCGGCCTCGGCGACATTGAGAACCTTCGACCCTAGTGCTGCCTCAAGGTAGGAGGGAAATGACCAAGCTTCGTTGGCACTGTAACTGGTCCCGACCAGAACCGTTGAAAAGCTCTCGTCTTCTCCCAGAATGTCATTTAGGTCATCTGGCCCTGTCTGCGAGACGGTTTGAGGGGTAATGATTTCGTCATTGAGACCGATCTCGGCCGAAAGCGCGCTGCCGGTGACAAATTTAACCAGGTCACCCCGCACGTCCTCGGCAGGCGCATCATTCAGCATATACTGTACCGTCGGGGAAATGCCTGCCTCGGCCTGAGTAGCGTCGGCGACGACCTTTGCCCCAAACGGCGTCCAATGAGTGTCAGTCTTCAGAAAAACCGCGCCCGTCGCCTTCGCGTTCAGAAGCGCTGCTCTTGCGTCCACATATTCGATGTTTGAAGACACCATGGATCGGACGAATTCATCATAGCGGTCCTGCGAAATCTGGGCGTACCGATGATCCGCAAGGTGTTCGCGATAAATGTCATTTTTGGCTGGGAGCGGCACCACAATCAGGCGCACACCATATGACCGCAACGTCGCGGCGATTTTGGCTATTTCCTTGACGCCATCATCGATGCCGACATCTGCACTCGCTGCGCCGCGAAATTCCTCATCGGAAAAAAGCCAACCTTCCGTTCCGACGATAACCCCGCGGCGGCCTTCGCCGAAAACCATATACCTTGCAGCCCCGATCACATCAAAGGCGAGTTCACGGTGGGGGAGCTCGGTTTTATAGAGCGCGTCAAGCGCGGCTGCCAGCATCCCGTGCCGGAGCCCACCTCCATCAGCCGGCAGGCCTGAAAAAATTGCGGCTATCTTATCCCGGATATCGACATTTGCGATCGCCACATAGCCAAACAACAATGCTGGCAGTAGGAATTTTGCAACAGGTATGGCCCGCTTCAACATGAGACACCCTCAAAATTGAAAATAGAGGAAAGGAGTCTGGCTTGTTTCCGCCAGCCTCAATATGGTGACCGTGGCGAGCAGGGAGAGCAGCAACGGCATTGCGAGCGGCTGGCGTAGAACTGCAGCGCCGTCACCAGCCGGTGTTTCGATATTTACCTTCCTGTATGATCCAAGCATCGGCTCGATGGCCACGACGAAACAGGCAACGACAAGTGTCAGTATTGCCTCATGCGTGATATCGAGAAGAATGTCCGGACGTACTGCCACCCCATTCTGGCCTAGCATCCCGCCATAAATGGCAAAAGCATCGTTGACGCTACCCGCACGAAACATCACCCACCCCAGCAGCACGACAAGTAACGTCATCGGAAGAGCGATCCGCTTCGTATCTGCGATCCTGCTCCAGCCACTCGCACGCTCAAGCGCCAGCCATCCCCCGTGCCATCCGCCCCAGAGCACGAAAGTCCAGTTTGCCCCGTGCCAAAGGCCGCCAAGAAGCATCACAAAAATAAGATTGAGATAGGTACGCGCCGAGCCGAGCCGGCTGCCGCCTAACGGGATATAAATATAGTCGCGCAGCCAGCTCGACAGGCTGATGTGCCAGCGACGCCAGAATTCCGTTATGCTGCGGCTGACGTAAGGGGTGTCAAAGTTTGGAGCAAATCGGAAACCGATCATCAGCCCGAGCCCAATCGCCATGTCGCTATATCCTGAAAAGTCAAAATAGAGCTGCATCGTGTAGGCAATAGCGCCTAGCCAAGCTTCGATCATGGTCGGATGCGCGCTGGCAAATACTGTGTTCGCAATCGGCGCGATGGGATCTGCAAGCAGTACTTTTTTTGCAAGGCCGATGACGAACAACGAGGTGCCGTCGGTAAATTTCTCCAGCGTATGCTGTCTGGATTGAAACTGACCAGCGAGATCCCTGAAGCGAAGAATGGGGCCCGCAATCAGCTGTGGAAAAAGCGCCTTGTATGCGGCAAGGTTGATAAAGTTGCGGGTCGCAGGCGTGTCACGCCGATAGACGTCAACCAAGTAGCTAATCGACTGGAAGACATAGAAAGAAATACCGATTGGAAGGATAAGGCGCCAGTGAACACCAAGGCCTTCGGCATTTGTCCCCATCAGTTGAGCAAAGCTGTCAATGAAGAAATTCAAATATTTGAATACGCCGAGGACAGAGAGGCACCCGGCAATTCCAACAGTTAGAAAAACCTTGGCATAGCGACTGCCAAGATTGCGCTCGACCAAGATTGCAAAGACATACACCCAAACAGTCGTTGCGAACAAAAGAGCAAGGAAGTCCATGCGCCACCACCCGTAGAAGGCATAGGACCCCACAAGGATCGTGACGGAGCGGGCAGCCATAGGCGTCAAATAATAGACCAGCAGGAAAACCGGCAGGAATAAAAACAGGAATACTTCAGAGGAAAAGACCATGACCTATCCCTTCCTTCCCGCACAGGCCGCAAGGTCGACCGCTGAAAATGCTGACAGAGCGGATTGGCTGTCGATTGTTTTTCCAGAGATGCGGAATTCGCCATGACGCCTCGCAGCGCCAAAAGCTAGCAACTGGCCAACACTGCCTGCAAATTCGCCCGTGGCCAGGCGAGGTATTTGCCTGTCGAAATCATTCCCGCTCAAAACAACGGATCCCACCGTTGATCCAGCCAGGCCCGCGCGATTTTCGGTGAACGCATTTCTGACTACTACGAGAGGCATGTCGTGATCCTGGTCGTTGACTGAAAGACCGGCAACGCCATTGCCTGCGAGGCGGTTTTGGCGAACGCTGCTGTGAAGCGCCATGCGCATGGCAACGCCTCTGGACCCGTTGCTGATGACCGCGTTTTGCTGCACGGTCACACAGGCTGCGGTATCGATAGCGATGCCGGTCAAAGCCGATAGGGCAACGATATTGTTGGATATTGCAACGAACGTCGAACCGCCGGTTACAAAGATCCCATTTCCTGCTCCTCCCACAATGAGATTGTCCGCAATTGTGACGCCGCTCGAACTGCTCAGCACTTTGATGCCATGCGAGCCGAGATCACCGGCGATAATGTTTCCTGCGATGCGCACGTCGCGCGTAGCTCTCAAAACGATCGCCGTCGCTGGGCTGTCGAGAAAGCGATTGCCCAGAATATTCAGGCCGCTGACGTCTATCAGGCTGAGGCCCGTGACATCCTGGAACAGACTGCCCTGCACAATCGAAGGTCTGTCCGAGTTTGCCAACTGCGGGCGCGTAAAAGCGATACCTGCGGTTTCGGCGGATGCGTCGAAACCAAGACTGATGAGACGGCTGCGATCGATTGTCGTGGTGCCGCCAAACGTGGTCAGCAGGAACGCCCGAAACGTCGAAGTGCCTCGTCCGATCGCTTGCAACGTTGCGCGATCAAGAGTGAGCGCTCCGGCATTCACGATGAACGCACCCTTGGCATTGTCCATCTTGAGAGTTTCGCCGGGCAGTATCTTTAACTCTGCTCCGCTCCAGATGAAGATCGGCGCATGTGCGATGACCCCTCCAGGGGTTGCTTCGAGATACCCGTCATGGCCAAGCGCTTCCAGTTCACGCCTGACATCTCCGAGCCGGAAAGAACCGCTCTCAATGACGATCGCACCGATCCCCTCAGGAGGCTGCGCGGCGAGAACCGATGTCACGAACTCAGCGCCGGCTAACGGACCGATGCGGCGAACAAGAATGTCGACTGCAGATCGGCTGATCCGCTTTTGGCGGCTTGAGGCCGACATACCACTTTGCAGTTCCAGTGGCGGTGGTACGTGAACTTCGCCAAACGCTTCAGCTCGCGAAAAGACTCCAGGCACATCGATGGCGAGGTCCCGCGCGTCGCGCGCCAAAGCCAGGACCGGTTGGTCCTTGTATGCAGGTCCTGTGTCAGTCGCCGATGACGACGTTGCCGCTCCGATGATACCGAACAGGATGGCTAGCGTCGACCAGCTAGGCATAGCCAACCATCCTGCAACCCGTTGCGATCTGTGTCAGAGATGGCGCCACGACGCCGGCAATCACCATACCACAACTGATTTCGACAATTTCCGCAGCACTGTCTGCATTGTTAAAAAGCGTCGCGCTAGTTGCTGGATCGATCATCGCCGAGACGCCGGCGGTAAGCTGATCCAGCGGCTGATTGCCATCAAGGGTGACGCTACCCCGGATCACCACCAGCACGCGCGACACGCCCGCTTCCCCCGTCAGGGTCACCTGTTTTCCTGGATCGACCGTGAGCAGATCCATCGCGAATCCCACGCCCGCCTGCAGGGTCTTCATCCCGCCCCAGTCCGTGACCTGGCTGCGGTGGCTTTCAGCTTCCCGGCGCTTCAGCGAGACGAGATGTTCAACGAGCTTCTTGACGTCCTGCGCACTGGCCCTGTTGGTGACTAGGAGTGCGTCATCGGTATCCACAACAACGACGTCGCTCATGCCGACCACCGCAACGAGGCGATCACCGCCGCGAACTAGAGAGCCGCGGGTGTCCAGCAAGAGAACATCGCCCGACGTGACATTGCCGCTCTCGTTCTTCAAGCCGATCGAGTGGATGGAGGTCCACCCCCCCACGTCGTCCCACTCAATTGCAGCCGGTGCCAACGCGATATCCCTGCACTTTTCAAACACAGCCATTTCCGTGGGTTGGCTGATAGCTTGTGCAAAGAAGCGCTCTTCTAGACGCAAGCCGCTTTCCCCTGCCAGCGGCGCAGCCAACGCCAAAGCGCATGTGACTGCCTCAAGGGTGACTGGGTCGTGCCGTCGATATTCCTCGACGAGTTTGTCGGCGCGGAACATGCTGATACCGGAAGCCCAGTACGCAAAACCGGTGTCAATCAGCGACTGCGCGACATTGACGCTCGGCTTCTCGATGAACCGTTCGACCCTGTGAAGGCCGGGGTAATCATTAAACTCGCCGCCGTCCATAATGTAGCCGTACCCCTTTTCTGCATAGGTCGGATGAATACCGAACGTTACGATCATTCCGTCCAGGGCCGCGCGGTACATCCGCGCTATGACGCGGTTCAGTTCGCCTTGAATCACGTGATCGGAAGGAAGGACTACGAGAACGGCGTCCGGCTTGGCCGCCAATAGGTAGAGCGATGCGGCAAGGACGGCTGGCCCCGTATTTCGAGTGACCGGCTCAGTGATGATATGTGCTTTGCATTGTATCTCACGCAGCTGACGACCCACTGTCTCCACATGTCTGGCGTTCACACATACGATGGGATCGGAGAAAATTTGAGAGCGATGGCGCTGGATCGTGTTCTGAAAAAAAGTCAGCGTTCCAGCTCCGTCAATTGGTTGGAACTGCTTGGGCTGATGAGCCCGGGACAGAGGCCAAAGACGAGTGCCGGAACCGCCGCACAGGACAAGAGGATGAATGTGAGTCATTTAACACCTCCCTCGATTTGCCCAATCGGAATCGAGATGACGTTGCGGATGGATCGCAGCCATTGGGGTGTGCTGTCCAATCGAACGCTCACAGGCGATCCTGACTGTAGACCGGGCACCTGCTGCAGCGGGACCAACGTTACCGCCGCTGATTGACCATTTCCAATCGCTTCGCGGTCAATTTCAACCTTTGCAGGGCTGGACGTGCCGGAGGAGGTTGCAATGATCGCTGTGGCGCCGACAGCGAGGTGGCGAAAGTCGGCGCCCGTGAAAGCAGTGCGGACCACCAAGGGTGCTCCCGGTTTGCTCACGAAGAGAACTGGCTGGCCAGCAACCACGGTCCCGCCCTTCACAAGCGCTGCTGTCTCCACATTGCAATCGCACGGCATTGTAGCCGTCACGGCAACACCACTCGACGCAAGGATCGAGTAAGCTGGCTTTCCGAGCGCCGCGTGAGCATCTAAAAAGTCAAGCTGCCCCCCTGCGGTTGCGGTCATCGTTAAACTCTGCCGGTAGACGACGGCCGGTGCCTCGACATCGGTTATGAAAAGGCGGTCACTCAGCAGCCACGCTGCAACGACAAACAGTCCAGCCGACGCAACTGTGACCACGCAGGCGCCCAGCACTTTTGACAACCATGCTGATCTCGATTGTTCCGCTACGCTTGCGCTGAGTTTGCCTTTCGGCCGGCTGCTTTCAGCGACAAGCAGGCCGTTGATGGCGATAAGGTCGCCAGCAAGCCAGGAATTCAGGATGTAGCGCAACTGGGGCATATGCTGCCCGGTGGGCTCGCGATACCGAAGCGTAACGGCTCCCGTTTTACTGTCAGCAGCCAGAATCGTCACATCGATTGGAAGGGACAACCAGAAGCTCCCAAAATTGAAGCGAAAGATCGCTATTTTGTGAGCGCCGGGCCAATTTGCGCCGACGATTCCCGTTGCACTGGCGGCGACCACGGACAGCAAAGAGCCTTCATATGATCTCCCGTCGATAGTCACCGAAAAGGGCAGCCGCACGCGCGGATGCTCGGTGCCATCGGTGAAATCGAGTAAACTGTCGCGGTCCGCGTCCGACGATGTCGGACTGGGATTGTGGTCAAGTTGATCAAATGTCGTCATGTGAAACTCCAAATCAAATTTTGGCGCTTGAAATCACGAAAGCTGTGAACAACAACCATCCGCTCGCTAGAATGTGCACATACGTCGATGACAGTCCGCGAAGGCGCTCGGAGGCGGATTGAATGCGGCGGGACGACCCCGTTGTTTGACGCGTCCACCTTTGTCGGTCGAGACGAAAGAGCACGAAGCTTTTGACGAGTGCCCCGCCGATCTGACTGAAATAGAGAAGAAACGGATAGGATATTGGGAAGGACGGTCGAAACGTCGCCAACAGGCAGCAGTTGATGTACCGCGTGAACATGACCCACGCGACATAGATTGGCAGGACCAATGGACTCACGAGCACCATTGACATAAGCACCGTTGCAGGTCCGAAAAGCGTGGTCCACATCGAGATGCGTTGGTCCAAAAGCGACCACCACGTGAAGACGCCAATGCGTCTTGGACCGAGGGCCAGTGCTCTACCATTCGTCCTCAGCATGTTGCCGAACCAACGAAGCATCAATGCAACAGCGGAGTCTACAAACCGCGGTTTCGGTTGGCTTTCCATCGAAATAGAGCGCACGTCGGGCAGGTAGGCCATTTCATAGCCGTTCTTCAACAGCCAGAACCAGGTCGATTTGTCGTCACCAGTGAGAAACGGAACCCTGCCAAGACGCCAGTGTTCGAGCGAGTCGTGCTGCACGCTCTCGATAAAATCGGCGTCGCAGGCAAGAGACGCGCGGAATATCGACAGTCGCCCGGTTAGCGTCAGAACGCGCCGTGACAGCCCCATCGAAGCCATCATCATATGGCGCTGCGTAAACCGTAGAGTAAACCAGTCACGAAAGAGCTTCGAATCGCTGATTTCGCAATCTTCGTCGGTGGTAATCGCGCCTAGCCGAGGATCAACGAAGAAGGGCGCACACGCCTCAACGACACCTTCTGGGGGGCAGCTGTCGCCGTCGACGAATACCACGATATCATCGCTTGTTGGGCATTGCCTCGAAATGATCCGCAAGGAAGCGGCCAACGCGTCGCGTTTGCCCGTCGCCGGTATTCGGTCAACGATCAACCCAACGCCTATTGCGTTTTGCTGCATCAGCGAAAATATCCGCCGAACCAAACGCTCATCAGCAACGTCCACCACGGAGGCAACGATCGTTGCGCCGCCGCGAGATGCGGTCGCTGCGCGGAAAATTGCCCGGTAAACACGCAACGTCACATCGACTTCGACCTTGTAGGTCGTGACGACAAAGAAGGCATGGGCAGGTCTGTTGCGTGCCGCATAGTCTTTGGTTGCGGCTGCTCGTCTGGCTGGATGCACGAGGTGGATAAAAAGCTTCGCCCTGGCAAAATTTACACCACCCCAACCATAGCGCCAAATCCCCAGCGTTCCGATTGTCAGCACCAGCCCAGCATTCTCCGCGAGCGGGTGCGCTGGCACGGCAGTCGCAATGCTCAAGAATACCAGGATGTAGAGGAGGTGACCAAGCATACACGTCTCTCCTACCAGCAAATCCCCTCATAGAGGCCGCCTGACCGCAGATCCGGTAGGATGCGCGTAAGGTCGACAAGACTCTTAGCCGTCGCAGCCCTTGCCAAGGGCTCGACGGTCTCTTCGTAGCGATTGCCGACCAAGAGAATGTCGGCTTCCTCGATCAATTCTTCGATTCCAGCAACCAGTCGTTCTCGAAGGTCCGGGACCTTGCCATTGCCGCGCCCGGATCCACCCATGTCGCTCTGATAGGCAAATCTGACACTCGGGTCATAGACCTTTAAGCCGAAGCCCTTTGAGATCAATCGCGAGGCAAGTTCAGCCAGCGGACTCTCCCGCAGATCGTCGGTCCCTGCCTTGAAGCTTATTCCGACCATCCCCACGGATCTGCCGCCGCTGCTGTGGACCAGTTTTTCGGCCCTTTCGATTTGGCGCGTGTTTGCTTCAAGTGCCGAATTCAGCAACGGCGTCGGAACACCGCGCTCATGCGCTATATGGCGCAGCGCGCGTACATCCTTTGGGAGGCAAGAACCACCAAAGGCAAACCCTGGACGCATAAAATAAGGCGACATGCTCACCTTGTGATCGGAGCAGAGGACTTTCATGACCAGTTGGCCGTCTATCCCACAGCTCTTGGCGATGTTGCCGATTTCATTTGCGAATGAAATCTTGATCGCCCGCCACGAATTACTTGTGTATTTGATCATTTCCGCGCTCGCTAGCGGAACGACGCTGCACTTGCAGGGAAGGCCGTGATTGAGGTCGCGCAGGACATTCTCAGTGATCAGGTCAAGGGCCGCAAAAACGATGAGACCGGGATTGTAGCTGTCATCAATAGCCGTACCTTCACGTAGAAACTCGGGATAATAACCGACCCCGAAATCCTTTCCCGCCGCTAGGCCCGAAACCCGCTCAAGGATTGGTATGCAGACGCCCTCCATTGTTCCTGGGACAATCGTGGACCGGACGACAACGGAGTGGAACGAGGTCTTTCCACGCAAAGCAACGGCAACATCGCGGCAGGCTTGCTTGACATAATCCAGTCCCACCGAGCCCTCGGCCGTACTCGGTGTGCCCACGCAGATGAAAGTGACGTCGGTATCGGCGACTGCAGCGTGAACATCCGTCGTAGCTGACAGCCGCCCGCGTTCGACGTTGCGCGCGAGCAGTGCGGCCAGTCCAGCTTCGACAATCGGCGGCTCACCCACAGCGAGTTTCGCCACTTTCAAGGGATCGATGTCAACCGCAACAACTGTGTGCCCATCCTCTGCAAGGCAGGCACCGGATACGGCACCGACATAGCCGATGCCCAATATGCTGATCCTTGACATGTCACATCCCTCACTCACCACGAGCACAGCTGCTGCTAAATCGCACCGCATCAAAACAATCACCATGTCGTTGGGCTTGTCAGGCGCAAGCGAACGTTATGCTGGAGTGAAAAGAAATGAAGTCAGGAAAAGCAGAATAAATGTAGGGAAAATGCGAAGCTTTGATATATAATTCAAAGCATCACTTCAGGACACCATAGAATTATGGCGTCACATATAGTAATTATTAAAAGTAAATGTGCTTTAGGTGCTGTATATGTCGAACCAGCCCCTTGAGGCGCCATATTTTACTATGGATGCTCGGCTGGAGAGGCTCAGTTTGTCGGCCCCACGCGCTTTGTATGTCTCGACTGTCTTCGTGCTGACGTGAATCTCGGCGGCGATCTCTTTGGTGCTGAATCCATACGCAAAAAGCTTCAGCACTACTTCCTCTCGAGCGCTGAGGTTTCCCTCAGAAATACGCTCGCCCTCCTCGGGGCCGGTGTTGATCCGCGAATGGAAACTGCGAATGTCGAGCGCTGACAAGCTATTGAAGACAGAGGCGCTGATATAGTGACCGCCTTGCGAAACAAGGGATATCGCTTTGTAAATCTGGTGATAATCATCGTTGGTGAATACGATGTTCAACATGCCATCGACGTAGATCTCGTCGACCCGTCGCGCAATTGAGGGATCCACTGCGTAGATGACTTTGAACGTCGCCGTACGTTCGGCATTCGACAATCTCCGCACGGCCCTGCCGACTACTAAGCCGGATTCACTTGCGACCTCACAAATGACAACCGTTGGAAGCGTCCGGCTGATAAAATCTGGAATTGATTCCTCGTTGCGTTTCGTGTCAACGAAACACATGGAAGGATCGGCCAACAGGCTCGACCGAATAGTTTCGGACAATCCCGCAGGAGCGCAAATGGCCGAAATGCGACTTTTGTTCGGTGCCATGAAAGTTCCTCGATTAAGACGAAACTTCCTCCCAGGCGTAGCTCGGAATTACTAAGCATAGCCAGATGTATACAATACATCCCCTTCAGGTATGCGCTGTAATCGAGAACCGCCTCCATAATTTTAAATTTCAGTTGCCATGTCAAGGGATAAATAGCCGACCATTGTCAGCAGCCATATACCAATTTGGGATTTCAGACACGCAGCGAAAGCGGAAACAATACTTTAAGGCAACCTTTCTTACTTTCGACACTTGCAAATAAACCTCTATGCCTGCATTGACCCATCAAGTGCCCAGGCATGTTCAACGGGATGATGAACGTCGGATCGGCGGCGAAACGGCTCTTGATAGTCCGGGCCAACCCTCGGTGATCACATTCGTCCAATCCCGTAACTTTGCGACCTGTTTGTCGCATGCTTGATCGCCAAAGAGATACGAGCAAGTGAGTCGGTGTCGGACAACCGACCAACGGCCAACGTCGGTGAAACGTTCGCGATCTTCTCCTTCCTGAGGTTCACTGATGATCACAATTCTGTCCGAAGCCTCAACCGAGCGAGCGCCAGACTCTGCGAATGTCTCGCCCGGAGGGAACCTTTTTATCGTTCAGTTGTTTGGTCAGGTGGCTACCAACGGAGTCCTTCCTCCGGGCCACGCCTTTGGTGAAGGGCCTGTGTCTCCCAGGCCGGGCCTTTCATCTTCCTGCACATCAAAGGAGATCGTGATGGCCAGTGCATAGTTGGACGCAGGATTCACCGGATCACCTGCTGACCAACCTGATGGCATGCAAAAGCCACAAGAACGGCCACCGACGCGGTAAAGCGTGAATCTAGCGCTTGGTAGCTGGAGCCACAGACCACCCGCACACGGCCAACACAGTCGCCTTCGCGATCGGCGCTCTTGCTTTCGGACTTGGATACATGATGGGACACTCGGCCGGCAAGTCGGAAAGTCGCTACTGGCGTCAGGTGAAACAATCGCTGCAGATAGTTAGCCTTTCCTGGACCATGGTCCACACACCACGATCGGTAACCGCTTCATTCGCTGGAGCAGGCTCGGCGTATTCAATCGGATTTTGGCTGAGCTGACCGCCAAGCAGGGCAAGCCAGAGCAGTTGATGATCGATGCCCGAATACTCATGTTTTAAGCTCGCCGTAGGCCACCGCCTGTGCTGCAACCACAGCAGTAAGGCTCCAAACAACGGAACTACAATGTCCATCCAGAAAAACACGCCAGCGTTGCCCGGCGCGAAATTGTTGACTATTGCCATTTAGTAGATATGTCCGGCCACCGCACCGACAGTGACCTGAGGCAGCTATCTCTGTCTTTTGTTCTTCATACTTGGGCTGCAATTCAGATCGCACATTTTCAAGACTGACCTCCTGAGCGATGGCAGGAGAGGTCAACAGGGAAACGAGCCAGATAGCGGATAAGAGTTTCCTATCATCGCGCCTGTTCCAAAACTTCGGACGGCTTGCCGCCCTGATACGCCATGTCATCATAGCAGAACCCACGCTCAGGCCGCGGACTTCTCAAGGAGATCCTTCAATGTCCCAGTTGCTCACAGGTTTCGACAAGCCTTACGCCGCCTTCCTGTTCGATATGGATGGCACCATCCTGAACTCGCTGGCCTCTACCGAACGTGTCTGGGGACGCTGGGCGGAACGACACGGACTGAACGCTACCGAGTTCCTTCCCACCATGCACGGCTCTCGGGCCGTCGATACGATTGCCCGGCTCAACTTGCCCGGCGTCTCGCCCGAACGCGAAGCTGCAGCCATCACCGAGGCCGAGATAGACGATGTCGAGGGAGTGGTCGCCTTGCCGGGTGCTGCGGTTTTCCTCAGAAGCCTGCCGGTCGAACGGTGGGCGATCGTGACATCATCGCCGCTTCGCCTGGCCCGACGACGCCTGGAAGCGGCCGGGCTGCCTCTACCGGCGGTCATCGTCACGGCTGAGGACGTGGCAATCGGGAAACCGAACCCGCAGTGTTATATTCTCGGGGCGGAGCGGCTTGGGGTGCGCCCAAGCGAATGCCTTGTGTTCGAGGATGTTCGCGCCGGGATTTTGGCTGGCGAAGCGGCTGGTGCCGATGTGATGGTGGTGACGGCAACACAACATCACGAAGAGTCCTACGCGACGCATTCCACCCTACCCTCATACGAGGGTGTGAAGCCAATTCTGTTCAATGACGGCAGAATCGGTATCAGCCGGTCCTGAAGCCACGGCTTCCGCAAAACGATCGCTGCCCTTGAAGATCTATGCAGCTAGATATGCGCAACCACGGAGATCGCAACTGCGACCCAAAACAGGGCGCTAACCTCTGCCGCAACCAAGTAACCAATCGCCCGATCACTCATCAATTCCCTCCACAAGAACCGCTTTCACGTCTACTCCGCCAAGACGTGTCTGTTTCGCCATACGAAGTCTCGCGCCCGCAGCAATTCGACGTAACGGTGTCGAAGAGTTCGGACGTCGATGTCCCCGCGTGCCCACTCCTCCAACCAACTCTCGAATTCCTCGGATGCCTCCAAAGGGAAACCGACGTTTTTGGCACGGTTGAATGCTTTGGCGACAATTGCGCGGCGATATTCAACTGACATCGCGTTCCCTCTGCAAGAAGACCCGTGCATGAACCCTAGTTGTCGAGGCCCCAGCAGCGCCAGCAACCGCCGCGCGAAATGTGTCACCTGCGAGAGATTTTATTTAAGGCGTTGCTAAATTGCAGCATCGCTGACCAGGAACGGCGTTCCTGGATTCTCCGGCGTGTTAGTATCCTGAGGGGATCGACGTGAAGGTCGTGCATCGCGCCGCGACCGGTTCGTCGAAGCTCCGGCGAGGTGAAACCACGACGGTCGATATACTGCAGCCGTTCGCCCGCAGCCACGCCGGCGGATCTCTGATCACTGGGCACAGAGCAAGTTCAGACTTGCACGCCAACGGGGGCCCTGGGGCTGGTGTCCCAAGGCGCTACTTCCACCGCAACGGCTCGGTGATCAGCTAGATAAGGGCTTGAGGCAGGTGGGCCTGTCTTACCAGGTCAGCCTTCAATCGAGCGGTTTCGAGCCCCAACTCGATAAATGTGCGAGCATGCCTTGCAAGCGCGACGTTGTCTGTCCACAGATTCCGCCAGATCGCGGTCTTCAGCGACAAGTCCCTGTCGACGATGGTGGTCGAGAAAGATTCAAACGTGACGTAGTCGTCCCATCCGATTGCGGTCAACGCGTCGAATATCGCCGCGAAGTCGATGTTGCCGGTTCCGAGATAGCCGCGGTGGCTTTCACCGATATGCACGTATCCTATCCTGTCCGCAGCGTGACGAATTGCGAGGCCCACGTCCGCTTCTTCTATGTTCATGTGAAACGTATCGAGATGCAGGAAAACGTTCGAAGCGCCGGTATCGCCAATGTAGGCAATGCCCTGTGCGGCTGTGTTGAGCATGTTGCTTTCGAAGCGGTTGACGATCTCGAGATTGAGCGTCACCCCCGACGCCTTCGCCCGATCAGCCACTCTCGCCAAGGTCGCGACACTTGTGTCCCATGCTTTCCTCGTGAGCGGTCGCTCCTGCTTGCCGTGCGAAGAGCTCAGAATTCCGGCGAGCTTGGTCCCGCCAAGATCCCGCACCAGCGCAACCGCACGATCGAGGATTTCGTTGCCGTTGGAGACGACCGCGGCGTCGTCGCTCGAGATATCGCCCTCCGGCGGCAACCCCATGCTGATGGCAACGTCGAGGCCGAGCTCTTGCACCCGGGACGCGAGCCATTTTACGTCGACCTGTTTCGGATCAAGGTAGGAGAACTCGATGAGCTTGAAGCCGAGCTCGTGCGTTCGCGTGAGGGCTTTCTCCAGTTCGTCTCGGGAGGAGCCGGCACTCCAGACAAACGAATGAACACCGATTTTAGACATGACGGACCGATTCCTGATTTCATCTGGATGCATTCAGCCCGCCGCGCACAGGGCGACGGCGGGCCGCTCGGGAGGGAGACCTTAGCGGGCTGCTGTCCAGCCCTTGTAGTCCTTGATGTTGTCGGCGGTGATCAGTTTCGGATCGAGAAGCACTGTGCTTTCGGCGGGTTTGTTACCCTTGAGGACGTCGACGGCCATCTTGAGAGAGTCGCCAGCCATCACGTATGGATCCTGAGAAGCGGACGCCTTGATCATCGATTTGCCGCTTGCAAGAGACTTTTCGATATCCGGTGCACCATCGACCGCTGTGATGAAGAACTCATTGCGGTTGAGCTGCTTTGCCGCAAGTTCAGCGCCGATGCCGGTCGGGTCGTTGATGGCGAACACGGCATCGATCTTGTCGAAACGGGTCAGCAGCCCCTGCATGACGGCGAGGCCGCCGTCGCGGGAACCCTGACCATTCTGGTCATCCGACAGGATCTTGATGTCGGCGCTCTTGGAAAGGACGTTCTTGCATCCCTGGACGCGATCCACGATCGACGATGATGCAGGACCGTTGATGATGACGACGTCGCCCTTGCCCTTCAATTGATCGACGATGTACTGGCAAGCCTCCTCGCCCGCCTTCACGTTGTTGGTCATGACCGTGACGTCGGCGCCCGGCGCCGACACGTCGAAGGCAGCTACGATGACACCGGCGGCCTGGGCTTTCTTCACTGCCGGTGCGATCGCCTTGGCATCGACGGCGTTCAGCATGATGATGTCGACGCCGGCGGCGATGAAGCTGTCGATCTGCGATACCTGCTTGTTGAGATCGTAGTCGGCGGATACCGAAGTGACCTGTACATTCGGATTGATTTCCTTGGCGCGGTCCTCGATGCCCTTGATGGTCGCGACGAAGAAGGGGTTTCCAAGCAGGCCAACGGATATGCCGATCTTTTCGAGATCCTTGGCAGCGGCCGGCATTGCGATCGACGCGGCCAGTGCGGTGGCCGCGAGCAGTTTAGAGATCATACGCATGCTTTCCTCCATATGGCGCTTCCTGCGCCCTGTTATCCGGTAACCCCGGTTCCTCCAGCCACACGTTACGTGCGGCTAAGCCCTTTCAGCCGATAGCGGTCCAGCGCGACGGCGACGATGATCACAAGCCCCTTGATGATGTACTGCCAGATGTCGGAGACCCCCACGAGGATCAGGCCGTTCGAGAGGACGGCGATTATGAGCGCGCCGATCAGGGTGCCCCAGATGGAGCCGACGCCACCCACGAAGCTGGTGCCGCCGAGGATGACGGCGGCAATGGCGTCCAGTTCGTATGACTGGCCAAGTTGCAGACCGTTCGCCGCATAGAGACGAGCTGCCGACATCACCCCACCGAGACCCGCAAGCAATCCCGACATCGAATAGACGAAGAGAAGGACGATTGGCACCTTGATGCCGGTCAAGCGAGCTGCCTCGACATTGCCGCCCACAGCGTAGATCCAGGTGCCCAGAACGCTGCGCTTGAGGATCACCCAGGAGATCAAAATCGTTGCAAGGGCAATAATTGCCAGCCAGGGGACACCGAGAAGACTGCCATTGCCGATGAAGTCGAATGGAAGGTCCGGATTGAAGACCGTGGTGTCGTTGCCGATAAGACGAGCAATGCCGCGCATTGCCGTCAAAGACCCAAGCGTGACGATGAACGGTGGAAGCTTGAAGAGTGCGATGACCAGGCCATTGGCGACCCCGCATGCCAACCCGACCGCGATCGCCGCAGGAATTCCCAACATGCCGACATCAGGCCAAAGTGACACGATGACGCCGACCATCGCCGATGCCGCCAGGATGGAACCCACGGACAGGTCGATACCGCCCGTCAGGATGACGAAGGTCATTCCCGCAGCAAGCACGGTATTGATCGACGCCTGCTGCATGACGATCGACAGGTTGTTGACGCTCAGGAACCGCCCGCTAAGGAGATGAAAGCCGATCGCCAAGATGACGAGTACCGGCAGCATTCCGAGTGCGGTCAAGGTCGACCGCAGCTTGATCTTGTCGGTTGCTGTCTGTTCGCTCTGCGTTGCGCTCATTACTGTATCTCTCTGTTATCGCGCTTCATGCGTCTCGGTTTGCCGGGCCGGTCGATAGGGCCATGATGGCTTCCTGCGCGATCGGCTGTTCGGGCGATCCGACGATTTCGCCCGCGATGCGTCCTTCCCGCATGACAAGGACACGGTCGGCGATGCCAATCACCTCCGGCAGATCGCTGGAAATGACGACGATCGCGATGCCGCTTTGCGCGAGCTCGTCAATAATTCGGTAGATTTCGGATTTGGCCCCGACGTCCACGCCCCGCGTCGGCTCATCGAGAATGATCGCTCGCGGCTTGGTCTCGAGCAGCCGAGCCAGCAAGACCTTTTGCTGATTGCCTCCGGATAGCGCACCGACGTTTATCGACGTGCTTTTCGTCCGGATCGACAGCGATGTCACAGCGCTTTCGGCACGGCTCTTCGCCTTTGTGAAGTCCAGCAGCCCACCCGAGCGTGCATCCTTGGAAATCACGCCGATGTTGATATTTTCATTGATGGACATGTCGAGAAAGAGACCGAGGCCCTTGCGATCCTCCGTGAGGTAGGCAAGGCCCGCATCAAGAGCGTCGCTCGGGCCTTTCAACGTGAGTTCACGATCGTCCAGAGCAACGGAACCCGACGTTTTATGATCGGCGCCGTAGATCAGCCTCGCCAATTCCGTGCGACCCGATCCGACCAATCCAGCAATGCCAAGGACCTCCCCGGCGCAGGCATCGAATGAACAGCCGTGAACCCGCCGCCCGTCGCCGATATTCTTGACCGACAGGACCACCTTGCGATCGCTCGTTGCCGCCCGATGCTCCTTTTTGTAGAAAGATGATATATCCCGTCCAACCATCATGGAGACGAGACGTTCGGCCGACAGCTCCCCGCGCTCCAAAGTGCCGACATAGGCGCTGTCCCGGAGAACGCTGACACGATCTGCGAGCGCATAGATTTCTTCCATGCGATGGCTGATGTAGATAATCGCGATACCGTGAGCTTTAAGGCCGGCGATGACGTCGAAGAGCTTTTCCGTTTCCCTGCTGGTCAGGGATGTCGTCGGCTCGTCCATGACGATGATGCGTGCATCCGTCGTCAGCGCGCGGGCGATCTCAACCATCTGGCGCTCGCCAAGAGACAGCGTGGCTACGAGCTGGTTCGGCGCAAAATTGATCCCCAGGCGTTTAAGGATCGGCTCGGCGCGTTTCTTGATATCACCGCGGTCGACCAGACCCAACCGCGAGGGCTCCGCGCCGAGAAACATGTTCTGTGCCACGGTCAGGTTCGGGGCCAGCGAGAGTTCCTGATAGATAACCGCGATGCCGTTTGCCTTGGCCTTTACCGGATCGCCGGCAACCGCCGCGCGGCCGCTCACCAGGATACTTCCGCCCGGATCAGCGGTGTAGGCACCGGAAAGCACTTTCATCAAGGTGGATTTGCCGGCTCCATTTTCGCCCATCAGGGCATGGACCTCGCCTGGGTAGACCGTAAGCGAAACATTTGTCAGGGCACGGGTACTGCCAAACGTCTTGCTGATATTCCGCATCTCCAGAACCGGAACGTCGTGTGCGGGTGCGGCGTTGCTCATGCCCTCGCCTCCTTCAGTGCAGTCTCGCTGGAGACATTCAGGCCAAGCTCTTCGACACGCCGCTTCCACTCCCGCCGGTAAGCATCAAGTCCGGCGATCTCGGCAGGGGCGATCCGAACACACTCATTCTTGAAAGGGGACCTGCCAGCCTGCCGGAAGACGAGGGCGGCGGCACCAAATGCGCTTCCTTCAGGGTTGCTGCTTGTGAAAACCGCCTGCTGTCTCAGGGCCGCCAGGATAGGCGCATAGAGATCGGCTTTGAGTAGGCCACCATCGATGACGATGTCGTTTGTCGAATGAATCAGATCGAGGGAAGCATCCGACATCAGCGCAACGTAAAGCAGCGCCACTGCTGCACGCTCCTCACCCGAGACCTGTGGGCCTACGAACATTCCCTCGAAGCCGGGGAACGGTCCACCTGCCGCAAATGACGGCAATGCGAAACAGCCCTTGGCTATGACCGCCTCGATAGCGACCTTCGAGATCGACCTGTTCCATCCGCCACTTGCCACGTCGTATTCGCGACCGCCCATAAACCTGATGGTTGCCGCTGGAACGTGATCCACCGTCACGTTCGCAAGCATGTCACGCTCCCGATCCAGAGCCTCCAGCGGGCATGCCTGGTTGAAGATGATGACCCACGTTCCAGTCGATATCAGTGTGAAGTCATGGAAGCCGAGCGAGCGGTAGTAGTAGAGAGCCGAATTGCTGTCGTGCAGACCATTGTGAACGGCAACGTCGGCGCAGGTGCCATCGGCAATTTCAACACGGTGGGTGCCCAGGACCTCTCCAGCAGCAACCACGGCAGGCATCTTCGACCTCCACCCCTGCTGATAGACAAGACTGCTGAAGTCGTCCGCGTGCGGAGCCCAGAGATGAGAGTGGCATCCGAGGTAGGAGACCTCCGAAGCGACCTTTCCCGAGAACTTCCACGACCAGAACTGCGGATAGGACAGAATGCTATCCGTAGTCTCGAGCAACCTCGGGTCTCGATCCTGCAGCCAGAGAATGTGTCGGCCGTAATTGAAGCCGAGCGGCAGCCGTGGAGAAAAGGTTTCGTCAAAGGGCGGCGTCAGCAGATCGATCCGAGCAGCCACGTCCGCTGGCGGCTCTTGCTCGTAGTCCAGGATTGGGTGGTGAAGCCTGTCGTCCGCGACCAACGCGAAGGTGCAACCATGTCCCGAGAAGATCAGGTGCCGTACACCGTAGGCTTCGACAGCCTTCTTCAGTTCGATGTTCATCCAGCCGAAGAGCGCTTCGTCGTCAAGCACGCGAATGTCACCCACCTCGCGCCAGACCGGTTTGGCCCTTGCCTCCCCCACGACCTCACCGTCACCGTTGATGACGAAAAGCTTCGAGTTGGTCTTCCCGAGATCGAAAACTGCGATGGGACTATGGTCGGTCAATTCCCGCCTCCCAGACTCGCGACGAGAATGTTGATCCCTGCATCTTCCAGCATCCGGGCATTTGTATCGGACAGGCCATCATCTGTAACGATCGTCCCAACCCGCGACAGTGGAAGGACGATGTTCCGGGGCTGGATTGAAAACTTCCGGCTATCGGCCAGGAGTACGATTTCGTCAGCACAGGCGCTCAATTCACCGATCGCCTTCACCAGCAGCGGATGGGATTCCAGAAGCCCCTGGACGCCGATACCCTGCGTCCCGACAAAGAAGCGCGAAGCGAAATAGTCGGGGGTCCCCGCTGAGGGATCGTGGATAATGCCCGGCTCGCGATAAAGCTGCCCGCCCGCGACGCTGAGATGGCAGGTGCCGTGTTCGCCCAGATGGGCCGCCAGCGGCATGGAATTCGTGTAGATGCGCAGATTGCGATGAGCCAGCAAGGCGCCGAGTTGGAAGCATGTGGAGCCGGCATGGACGATGATCGAGTCACCATCACGAACAAGCGAGGCTGCTCTCTGCGCGATGGCGCGCTTGGCCTCGACGGCGATGTCCCGGTTCTCATCGTAAGGGCGGGCTGACAGGCGTCCCGATACCTCGGATGCGGAGATACCGCCGTAGACTTTTTTGGCTTTTCCCGTCTCGTGAAGCTTGTCGATATCCCGGCGGATGGTTGCAGGGGAAACGCCCAGCCGATCCTGCAGATCACGCACAGACGCAAACGGAGTGTCCCGCAGCAGGTCTGTGATGAACTTGTGTCGCTCTGAATCGTTCAATGCACTTCCTCCACCAGCCGCTCCCCGCTGATGATTGAAGATAATCACATGAAAGCGCCTATCGCAAGATAGTATGATGCAGAATCTTCGTGATTGACGATTATCGATCGCAGCCATACGATAAAGATAAAGTTCGCTCACACGATCGTGAGACTTCGAGCTTTCAGATACGGAGGAAAGCGTTTGGCGGCGGCAGCACGGGACTCGCACAGCGAGTTCGATCAATTTCTGAACCTGTCAAGGCAGATTGGAACCGACATCCTCAAGACGCAGGGAGCCGGCGGCAACACATCGTTGAAGCGCGACGGCACGATGTGGGTCAAGGCATCCGGCACCTGGCTCGCACACGCCAACGACAGGGACATCATGGTCCCTGTCCGGGTTGCCCCGCTGGTCGATGCCCTGCGCGCAGGAGATCCGCGAGCCGAGAAGGCAACGGATTTCGTCGTGGGCGAACTGAATACGAGTGGATTGCGGCCGTCGATTGAAACGAGTTTCCATGCCGCCCTCAACAGTCCTGTTGTTGCGCACTATCACTGCGTCAATGCGATCGCGCTTTCGGTGCTCCAAAAGCGCAACCAACTGCTGGCCGAAAAGCTGACCCCGACAGGTTTGAAGTGGACCACCGTGCCTTACCGTCGTCCGGGAACGCCGCTGGCGCGCGAGGTAGATGCAGCCGCGAATTCAGACCCGGATGTTCTGATCCTCTTCAATCATGGCATAATCGTCACCGGAACAACCGTTGACGAAGTTGCCTCGAAAATCGCGAACGTTTCGGCGGCGTTGAATATGCCGACAAGAGAGGTTTCAGGACCGTCACTCGACGCTCTCAAGACAATGAGCGCGGGGAGTGGTTACCTTCCCGCAAGCGATATCGAGAGCCACCAGCTCGCTCTTTCGCCAGAGAGCATTCGGCTAGCGACCGCAGGCTCGATGTACCCCGACCATGTGATATTTCTCGGAACCGAGATCGGCGTTCTGGATCAGGGGCAATCGGTATCTGATCTCGTTGCCAGCTATGCAGGTGCGGGTGCGACCACTCCCAAGCTGATAATCGTTCCAGGCATGGGAGTGCTTCTGTCAGACGAACTCACGGCTGGCGGCCAAGTCATGGCCCGATGCCTGGCGGAAGTAGTTGCCCGCATCCCCGATAGTGCCGATGTCCTGTATCTCTCGGATGCCGACGAATACGAACTAACGAACTGGGAGGCCGAACAATACCGTCAGGCACTTGATCGCGGAGCGTCTCGAGGTGAATGACAGGTCGGCCGACCGGGTCGCGACCGTGATTGGCGTCGACATCGGAACGTCGGGTGTGAGGGCCGCGGCGATCGACGACAACCGCGACGTCGTGGCCATCTCCAGCGCGCCGTTTCAAGATGCAGCCAGCTTCCGCTCGCCGGCCGCTTGGTGGGAAAACACCGAGCAAGCCCTGCGGTCACTGGCGACCGCCGCAGACCTGACAAACGTCAGGGGGATTGCCGTCGACGGCACTTCCGGGACCGTCCTTGGCGTCGACGACGAGCTGAAGCCGATCGGCAGGCCGTTGATGTACAACGACACGTGCCCGGATCCAGCCATTATCGCGCGTATCGAGAAAACTGCCCCGGCAGACAGCGCCGCGCGCGGCTCCGGCTCAGCGCTCGCCAGGGGGATCTATCTCGCGCGGCACGCGAACGTCACGCGCATCTTGCATCAGGCCGATTGGATTCTTGGCAAGCTCGGGCTGCAGGAGATCTGCTCGGATGAGAATAACTCACTGAAAACCGGATACGACCTCGAGCACGAAGCCTGGCCGGCGTGGATTGAGGAGGCAGGCCTGGACCTCCGACTTCTTCCTCGCGTCGTTCGCGCCGGCGCGTCACTGGCGCGGGTTGACGGTTTCGCGCATGGTCTTGGCCTTGCGCCGGACTGCCACTTCCACGCCGGAACGACCGATGGCTGTGCGTCGTTCATCGCGACCGGAGCTTCGGAAATTGGGGATGCGGTCACGGCGCTCGGGTCAACGATGGTGTTGAAGCTCGCTTCCGGCCGACCGGTGAACGCGCCGCAGTACGGCGTCTACTCGCACCGGGTGCTCGATTTTTGGCTTCCCGGCGGTGCCTCGAACACGGGTGGAGCGGTTATCAAGTCCCTGTTCGGGGATGAGCGCCTTTCGGAACTGACCGCTCAGATCGACCCATCAAGGCCGACCGGCCTGAACTACTACCCGCTGAACAAGGCGGGAGAGCGGTTTCCTGTAAGCGATCCCCTCTATCCTCCGCGTCTCGAGCCCCGCCCTGCAAACGAAGCCACATTCTTCCAGGCGGTGCTCGAAGGCATCATGGAGATTGAACGGATGGGCTACGAGCGGCTGGTGCGCCTTGGGTCGGCTCCATTGAAAACTGTCCGGACTGTCGGTGGCGGCGCTAAGAATACAGTGTGGGCATCCATGCGGGAGCGAACGCTTGGCGTGCCCTTTGCACAGCCGGCCTCGGTCGAGGCGGCGGTCGGGACCGCCGCTCTGGTCCTCCAATGGGAAAAGAGGAAACCTTGAACAAGATCCCCTGGACATCGCTCTCGCAGCTTATCGCGCAATACGACTATTTTTTGCTGGACCAGTTTGGTGTGCTTCGCGACGACGAAGGCCCCTACGATGGCGCAGCCGAGGCGCTGAGCGAGCTTCGATCGGCGGACAAACATGTGATCGTGCTTTCGAACTCCGGAAGGAGCGGCGAATTCAATGCAGACCGGTTCACGCAGCTGGGTTTTGGCAGGACAACTTTCGACCGGTTTGTCACATCGGGCGACGTTGCCTTTGAAATCCTTGCGTCATCCGGGAGCATCAAGGCGGGCCTGCGGGTATTCACCATCTCGAGCGGCGGCGACACCAACCTCGCAGACCGCCTCGATCTCGCAACCGTCGACGATGCCGCCGAAGCTGAGTTGGTCATCATCTCCGGCAGCGAGGCCGAACGCATCCCGCTCGAACGCTACCGGGAGATCCTGGAGCCGGCCGCGGCAAGGCAGGTTCCGTGCATCTGCACCAATCCGGATATTCACAAGCTGTTTGGCGGGATAAACGTTGCAGGAGCCGGTGCGATCGCAGAGATTTACGAAAGTTTGGGCGGCTCGGTCCGCTGGATAGGCAAGCCGCATCGAGAGATGTACGACGTCGCGATGCGGGCGTGGGGAAACCCGGCCCGATCGACGGTTGTGTGTGTGGGTGATAGCATCGCGCATGACATCAAGGGCGCCCAGGACGCACAGCTGGCGTCCGTGCTCGTCCGCACGGGAATTTTATCCGATGCGTCGGAAAGCGATCTGGAAGATGCATTCGCAACTACAGGAGCTTACCCCAGCTTCCTGATGAAGCGCTTTGGCTAAACAACCGCTACGACCGGACGTTCACTGCGCCGGTTTGTCGGCGAAATGCGACATGGCGTATTCGGCAATGCGCTGGTTCGCGCGCCGCGCATCGTCAAGCCAGAACGGAAACAGCTGCCATTGATGAACCATGCCGGGCCAGACCTCGGTCGTAACGTCGACGCCTGCCTGGCGAGCCTTGTCGGCAAGACGCAAGGTGTCGTCCAGAAGCACCTCCCCGGATCCGACCTGCATCAACAGCGGTGGAAAGCCGGTCAGGTCAGCCTGGACCGGCGAGGCTTGTGGGTCTGTCGGCGAGCGCTCGCCGAGATAGGCCTTGCTCAAGGCTTTCAGATGGGCCTCGCTGATCAGCGGATCGCTGAGCGCGTTGCTCTTTACCGAAGCGCCCGCGGCTGCCAGATCGGTGATCGGGCTCATGGCGATCACGGCCGCCGGCAAGGGTCCCTTGACTTGCATCTGCCGTAGCGTCGCCTCGATCGCCAGATTGCCGCCGGCAGCGTCGCCTGCGATGACTATATTGTCATTGTCGTAGCCAGAATCGAGCAGCCAGCGATAGGCCGCCAGCGCGTCGTCGATCTGCGAGGGGTAGGTGTATTCGGGAACCAGGCGGTAGTCGATGAGGAGGACGTCGGCGGAGGCGGCTTTTGCGAGCGAACCCGCCAAGGCACGGTGCGTCCTCAGTGAACCACTGTTAAAGCCGCCGCCGTGAACGTAGAGAATCACCCTTCGGCCGACAGGATGGTGAAGGCGAGCCGGCCAGATCAGCTGCGCATTGACGCCACCGGCATCGACATTGCGGATCTGGATGCGCGTCGGTTCCGGCGTCGATGCCATCAGTGTCTCGAATGCAGCGCGCCGCTCTTTCGGGCTGTCCGCATCGGCATGGTGCTCTTTCCAGAGGCCGACCAGCTTGTCGACCTGCTGTTTCGATGCGTCCGTCTGCGGTGGAGGATCGTAGGCGTGCGCCGGAATGACGGGCATTGCCAGGCAAAGGCAGGCCGCTACCCACGCGGCGGCTGGCCAGCGCGATCGGGAACTGCGCTGCGGAACCCCTCCGGCGATCCGCGCAATTTTTCGCTGCTGAGAACGTACCCAAGACATCGCAAAGCCTCTCCATTCAAGGCGAAATACCGACGTGAACGTGCCACGCCTGTCGTTGGAGTCAAGCATGGCAAAATGGAAAGAGATGCCTGGCTAGCCCTTCGACGTTAGCGCGGCTACGCGCCCGAGGTTGACGATCGCCTTGATCGGCAGATGGTCTGAGGCGATGCGGGCAAGTGGCGTGTCATGGGCCTCCACCGCCGTCACGACGCCCTTCCGGTTGGCCATGATCCGGTCGAGCGCCAGGACAGGCAACCGGGCCGGAAAGCTTGGAACGGCATTGGGCTGCTGCCCGAACACCGACTGGAAGGTCTGCAGCGACGAGCGGTCGCCGAGCCGCCACTCGTTGAGGTCGCCGAGCAGGATTGTCGGTGTCTCCGCCCGATCGGCCATCAACTCGACCAGCATCTTGGCCTGCCGCGCTCGCGAATGACGAAGCAGCCCGAAATGCGCGGCAATGATGCGCAGCGCCCCTCCCCGTTCGAGCTCGATTTCGGCCACCAGCGCCCCGCGCGGCTCCAATCCGGGCAGTTTTATCTGGTGTACGTCGCGCACCAGACCCCTCTTGAACAGCACGACGTTGCCGTGCCAGCCGTGTGCCTTCGCCATGCCATCAACGGGCACGGGAATGAGCCCGGTTTCCCGCTCCAGGCGATTGAGATCGAGAATCCCGGTACGCTCGCCGAACCGGGTGTCGGCCTCCTGCAATGCGATCACGTCCGCGTCGATCTCGTGGATTACGCGGCTGGTGCGCTCAGGATCGAACCGGCGATCGTTGCCGATGCACTTGTGAACGTTGTAGGAGGCGATCAGCGTGCCTTCGGTTCTCGGCTTTGTCTCAGGATGCGCCGCATCCAGGCGTCGTCTACGATTCTTGATGGACGCAAGGATGCTGGCCGGCAGGCTGTCTTTTCTGGCATGCATCGGCGGTCGCTGACGCTCCATTGATCGAATTGGTTCAGGTGCGGAGTATAGGCCGCGCGCCGGAAGTTGCCACATCCAAGCGCGCGAAAATGCGCTCTAAAGATAGGGTGATCCCAGCCACAGAATCTTATCCAGCAGGCGCACCGCAAAGGGGCGGTTGCGCAAGCCGGCCAGGGTCACCGGTGAAGCCGAGCGGATCGCCTCGTCGATATGTTCGTCGATCTCCGTCGAGAAACCTTCGTTGAAGACTTCGAGGTCGATCTCGAAATTCAGCCTGAGCGACCGCGGGTCGAGGTTCGAGGAACCGACATAGGACCAAACGCCATCGATCGACAGAAGTTTCGAGTGGCTGAAGGCGCCGCTGGATCGCCATATGCGACAATAGTTGCTGACGATCTGGTCGAACTGCGCGGTCATCGCCCGGTCGACGAGGACAAGGTTGTTGGCGGCGGGCACGACGATATCCACCTCCACGCCACGTCTTGCGGCGGTTGCCAGTGCACTGATCAATTCACGATCCGGCAGGAAGTATGGCGACATGATCCGAATGGACTTTCGCGCTATGGAGAAAGCGCCGATCAACATCTTGTGGTTCGTCTCGATACGCCGGTCCGGTCCCGATGCGACGACACGCATGAAGACCGGATCGCCCGGCTGTCCCCCGGGCGCCTCTGTCCGCCACGCCTCGCCCTCAAGGACCTCGCCGGTGGCAAACCGCCAGTCCTCGCCAGCCACGTTGAAGAGATCGGCGACGACCGGCCCTGTAAGGCTGAAATGCGTATCACGGGCAAAGTTCTCACCGGCCACCTCGCGGGTAAAGCCGGCCCTGATGTTCATCCCGCCGGTCAAGGCAACCCTGCCATCGACGATCAGGATCTTCCGGTGCGTGCGTAGATTCGCGTAAGGCAGGCGCAATCCGATGATCACGTTGCCGTTGAACACCGCGACGGTGACGCCGCCCTCAGCAAGGTAACCGAGGATACTGGGAACAGAGTAGCGGGCACCCACCGCATCGATCAGCACGCGAACCTCGACGCCGCGCTTGGCTGCGCCAATAAGCGAATCGGCAATCCTCAACCCGATCGGGTCGCGGTCGAAGATGTAGGTCTCGAGCAGCACGCTGCGTTCGGCGTTGTCGATTGCCGCCTTCATCGCAGCGTAGCATTCGTCGCCCGTTTCCAGCATGTCGATGGAATTGCCGGTCGAGATCGGATTGCGGGTGACGCGGTCGCCGAGCGTCTGCATGGCGGCAAAGCGGCGACCGAAACCGCTGATAACGAGCTCGGCATCGGCGTCGAAGGCTTCGAGCTTATCGAAATCCGCGTCCGGTGTCAGCGCATCGCGCCTGACGCTCAGGGACGCAAGCCGAATGCGGTTGATCCCTGCAATGGCGTAGAGCACGGCGCCGATGATCGGCGAAAGGATGATGACGGCGACCCAACCGGTTGCTGCTCGCACCTCCTCTTTGGTCATCGCGGCATGTATCGCCGCCGCCGCTCCCATGGCAAGCGAAACAACGAATAGAATATGCGGCCAGTACGTCGATATGAGATAAAACATTCGTGAAAATATAGCGATAAAGTCGTAGCGCGCAATTGTGAAGCCGATGGCAATTGACCAGCGTCCAGAGTGTTCTACCTGGTGGATTTACGTCCAGCCAACCTGAAGACCCGCCCGGTTCAGGCGACAGCCAACGGTTGGGCCAACCATAGAGATTTGCCCCAAGAACCAATCCGAGATCGGATGGTCTGACGCCGAAGAATAACCGAACCCGTTTTAGCGGCAGAAAGGGTAATATCGACGTCGTTTGCTGCGCCGCAAGAATTGTTTTTGCAGTGTGTCAAAAACTGCTTGAATCCTGACTGTTCATCTGGAACTGTTCTCTGGGTATCGCGTTAGACCACGGCATCACATGACTGGAGATCGGCGATGACAGAAACTCGGGACGAGTGGATCAACAAGCGCGCTTATGCGCTTTGGGAAAACGAAGGGCATCCGACTGGGCGAGACCATCTACACTGGGAGCAGGCCAAGAAGGAACGTGAAGCGCTCGAAGGTTCCGCAGCATCTTCCGATGGCAAGGAAGTAAAGACACGTGCGAAGGGTACTGCATCCGCACGCAAGGCAAACGGCGCCGTCAAGGCGGCGGCTCCCAAGAAGACCGCTAGCACCAAGTCGGCATGATCGAACTGTCGATCAATCTGCAATCATAGGGCGCCACGTGGCGCCCTTCTTGTTTGTCATATGGCTGCATTGGTTCCGAGTTATTGATGGTACGAAGACGCCGGATGCGCGGGAGGGGCGATGACAAATGAACGCGCATGACTGCTACGCACAAAACGCCCGGCGGTGGCCCCTGGAGATGGAACCAAAACGACACTCCGATCTTTTTAGAAGCAAACGGAGGCTGGTCATGAACAGAAGCTATTTCGATGCAATTCTGATGTCGTTTGTTGTTGCCGGCTGCTATCTTTTCATCGCCCCGGTGTGAGGGCCAAATGTCGACCGTGGTCATCGCCGCAACGGCTTATCTGGTATTTGCCCTGCTGATTGTCGTTGTCATCGACAACGTCGTATCACTGCTCTTCCGTGAGACCACGGCCGTTCATATCCGGTCATCCGCTTTTGCAAAGATGTTGTCGGTCTCCCGCCGATTCCCCTGGAAGTCGTAGCCCACCATGGCCAGAAATTGACGGCAACGCACCACTGCTCATCGATATCCCGTCGAAGGATATTTTCCGGGCCGCCTTTTCCACCACTAGCACTCCTCTATTTCTCCGCTCTTCAGGCGGAGTTCTTTAGCGTGCGGACGATTGGTTCCCGGGTTCCGTGCTGATGTCAAAGCCCTTCAGCAGCGTCGCACTTGGCGAGGCCATCAGATCGGCCCTGCAACAGAGACCCATGGGGTGAAAGCGCAGCAATGGCCTACGAACTGTTTTATTGGGACGGCCTCCAGGGGCGCGGCGAATTCGTACGCCTGGCACTGGAGGAAGCGGGTGCGGACTACGCGGATGTTAGCCGTCAGGCCGGTCCCGGGAAGGGCATCGGAGCCATGATGCAGATCATGGAGAGCCGATCGGAAGCTTACATTCCCTTCGCTCCGCCTTTCCTGAGGGACGGTGACCTGATTGTTCCGCACGTCGCCAACATCCTGGCCTACCTCGGTCCGAAGCTTGGGCTTTCACCTGAGGAGGATCGGTTGCGCCACGTCGCGAACGGGCTGCAATTGACGATCACCGATCTTGTTGCAGAGGTGCATGACACCCACCATCCGATCGCGACGTCTCTCTACTACGAAGATCAGAAGGAAGAGGCGAAAGCCCGGTCGGCCGCGTTCATACGGGACCGAATCCCGAAATTCCTCGGATATTTCGAAAGGGTTCTGCAGCAGAACCCTAAAGGATCGCGGCACAGCGTCGGCAACGCGATTTCCCACGTCGATCTGTCTCTGTTCCAGGTTATTGAGGGCCTGCTTTATGCCTTTCCGAGAGCCATGAAAGGTTACAAGCTGCAATATCCGGGGCTCGGCACGTTGCACGACGCCGTGAGAAGGCGGCCGAACATTGCCGCCTACCTTCGTTCCGATCGACGGCTGCCGTTCAACCAGGACGATATCTTCCGCCATTATCCCGAACTCGATCAGGCGGGCTAGATCGGCATTGCCGGCTGGCCATCGACGCTGATAAGCTTTGGCCAACTCGCCCTGTTATCCATCCCGCACCATTCCTGGAGGCCGTCGCTGCCATGGCAAATCTTGCTCAATCGCTTGCATCCATCAAAATCCCCGATCTGGCGGGAAAATCCGTCCTGATCACCGGTGCGTCGACCGGCATCGGCGCGGCGCTTGCACGTGCCTTTGCCGCGCAAGGCATGAAGGTCGGGGTTCACTACAATGCGAGCCGCGAGCCCGCGGAGGCACTGGCTGACGAGATCACCGCCGCCGGGGGCACAGTGCATCTGGTACATGGCGATGTCTCGCGGGAAGGCGAGACCGAACGCGTCGTGGAGGAAACCGCCAGGACCTTTGGCCATCTCGACGGCCTTGTGAACAATGCAGGGGGAATGCTTGGCCGCAAGCCCACCTCGGAATACACCGACGAGCACTACCTGAAGGTCATGGACCTGAACGCTCGCTCGGTGCTCGCCGCAACGCGCGCAGCGCATCCGTGGCTGAAAAAGCAGGGCGGCTTCATCATCAACACGACATCGATTGCCGCCCGCAACGGCGGCGCCGGCGGCGCGGTGCTCTATGCGGCATCGAAGGGATTCGTCACCACGATTACCCGCGGCCATGCCAAGGAATTCGTGCCCGATCGCATTCGCGTAAACGCAGTGGCGCCGGGCGTCATAGCCACACCGTTCCATGAACGTTACACCAACGACGAGCAAATGGAGATGCAACGCAAATCCATTCCCATGGGCTTCGTGGGCACACCCGAGGATTGCGTCGGCGCCTATCTTTTCCTCGCGTCGCCGACATTATCGGGGTACGTCACCGGCCAAATCGTCGAAGTCAATGGCGGACAGCTGATGCCATGAAATTTGGAGGACGCAGGGCGCGATCCTCTGAATGCTCTTGGAACTTTTGCAGTGCAGCAACGTTTCCGGCTTGGGCAATGGCCAGGTGGGGGCGTCGATGAGCTATGCATTTTCCGAACTCGATTTTCTCAAACCCGAGCTGGGAGCCGAATATACCGGTCGGGGCACGCACTTCTCCGTTTTCTCCGCTCACGCCGAACAGATGGAACTCTGCCTGTTTTCGCCTGACGGCAAGAAGGAAGTTGCACGGTTGGCATTGCCGAAGCGCGAGGGCGATATCTGGTCGGGCTACATCGCCGACATAGGTCCCGGCACACTCTATGGCTATCGCGCACACGGTCCCTACGATCCCAAGTCCGGACATCGCTTCAATCCCAACAAGCTGCTTCTCGATCCCTATGCCAAGCAGACCGCGGGGGACCTGCGGTGGGACGATGCGCTTTACGGCTATACGGTTGGCGCCAAAGGTGGCGATCTGACTTTCGACAAGCGCGATAGCGCTCCCTTCATGGTCAAGGGCGTCGTCCAGGATTCCGATTTCGATTGGAGCAACGACCAGGCGATCCGCCGTCCGTGGACCGACACGATCATCTATGAAGCACATGTGCGCGGAATGACGATGACGCACCCCAAGGTGCCCGACAGGTTACGCGGCACCTTTCTCGGCATGTGCAGCGATCCGATCGTCGACCACCTGGTGAGCCTCGGTATTTCGGCAGTCGAGCTTTTGCCAATCCAGTATTTCCCGAACGACCGCTACCTGCTGGAAAAAAATCTCAACAACTATTGGGGTTACCAGACGCTTGGCTTCTTTGCCCCGCAGGCCCGTTACATGTCGAGCCAGCAGATCACCGAAATCAAGACCATGGTTAGGAAGTTCCACGCCGCGGGCATCGAGGTGATAATGGACGTGGTTTACAACCACACCGCCGAAGGCAGCGAGCGCGGCCCGACACTTTCTTTCCGAGGACTGGACAATGCCAGCTACTATATTCTGTCGCCGGACGATCCGCGCCACACCTTCGATACGACGGGAACCGGCAATACTCTGAACGTCGCACATCCGATGGTGATGCGCATGGTGCTCGACAGCCTGCGCTATTGGGTTGGCGTGATGCATATCGACGGTTTCCGCTTCGATCTGGCCAGCACACTCGGGCGACAGGATCTGGAATTCGACCGCCAGGGGATTTTCTTCGGAGCGATCCGGCAGGATCCCATCCTCTCAGGCGTCAAGCTCATCGCGGAGCCATGGGACGTTGGTGAAGGCGGCTACCAGGTCGGCGGCTTTCCTCACCCCTTTCGGGAATGGAACGACAAGTTCCGTGATGATGTCAGGCGCTTCTGGAAGCGAGATGGCGGCATGGTGTCGGACGTTGCGTCGCGCCTTACCGGCTCGTCCCTCCAGTTCAATCATTCGGACCGCGGTGCAACGTCCTCGGTCAATCTGCTGTCGGCGCATGACGGCTTTACGCTGATGGATACAGTCTCTTTCAACGACAAGCACAACGAGGCCAACGGAGAGGACAACCGCGACGGCCATTCAGACAATCATTCCGACAACATGGGCGCCGAGGGCACCGTCGAGGATGAAGGAATTGCCGCGGCCCGCGCTCGCCGCCGCCGCAACATGATGGCAACCTTGCTCCTGAGCCAAGGGATTCCGATGATTCTGGCCGGCGACGAGATCGGCAACAGCCAGGATGGCAACAACAACGCCTATTGCCAGGATAATGAAATCGGCTGGGTCGACTGGTCGCGCCTCGGGGATCCGTTTCTGGTCTTCTGCCAGAAGATGATCGCGCTGCGCAAGGCGCACTCCGAATTGCGCCAGGAGCGTTTCCTGACGGGAGAAACGAGTGAAGACGGCCGTATCGAAATCGCCTGGTACAAGGCGGACGGCCAGTTCATGGACGACGACGCCTGGAACGATCCGGAACTGCGCCTCGTCTGCGTGTACGTATCAGCCAGCCTCAATACCCCCAATACCGAGAAGATCGGCGGCCTGGTGATCGTTCTCAACGCTGGTGGCGACTGCGAGGTCGTGCTTCCCGAGGTGAATGGCATCAAGGATTGGGGCCGGCTTCTCGATACTGGCGCCGACGATCCGTTCAGTGCATTCCGCCCGGATCGATCGGTTGTCGCTTACCACGAAACCGTTTCGGTGTTTGCGCCTAAGGGTGCCAGCGAGCCGCCAAAAAACGCCAGCCCGGCAGAGCGTCGCCGCTGGTTCCAGTTCGGACGGCGCCGCAGCTAACATTTGCCTTAACGGAACACCGCCCGTGCGGTGTCGGCCTGCACCCGCGCCTTGCTTTTCAAACCCTTTCGAGTGCGATGGCAATCCCCTGCCCTACTCCGATGCACATCGTCGACAGCGAATAGCGGCCGCCGGTTTCGCGCAGTTCAAGAGCTGCCGTGCCGGTAATGCGGGCGCCCGACATGCCCAGCGGATGACCGAGGGCGATGGCGCCGCCATTGCGGTTCACGCGCGCGTCGTCATCGGCAATGCCGAGTTCGCGCAGAACCGCCAGACCTTGCGACGCGAAGGCCTCGTTGAGTTCGATCACGTCGAACTGTTCCTGCGTCATCCCCAGCCGCGCCATCAGCTTGCGGGAGGCCGGGACCGGGCCAATTCCCATGACGCGTGGCGGCACGCCGGCGGCAGCGCCACCGAGAATACGCGCAATCGGGGTCAAACCATGCTTCGCGGCCGCAGCCTCGGATGCGATGACCAGCGCGGCGGCGCCATCGTTGACGCCGGAAGCATTGCCGGCCGTCACTGTGCCGCCCTCTTTCCGGAAGGGCGTGCCGAGCCTGGCAAGCGCTTCCATCGTCGTCGCGCGCGGATGCTCGTCCTTCTCGACAACGACCGGATCTCCCTTGCGCTGGGGAATCGTAACCGGGGTGATTTCCCTGGACAGACGTCCGTTTGCCTGGGAGGCCGCGGCCTTCGCCTGGCTGCGGACAGCAAAGGCGTCCTGGTCTTCACGGATGACGCGATACTTTTCCGCGACGTTTTCGCCGGTTTCCGGCATGGAATCGACGCCGTACTGCTTCTTCATGAGAGGGTTGATGAAGCGCCAGCCGATGGTCGTATCGTATATCTCCGCATTGCGCGAAAACGCCGTGTCGGCCTTCGGCATCACGAAGGGCGCGCGCGACATGCTTTCGACGCCACCGGCAATCACCAGCTCGGCTTCACCGGCGCGGATGGCGCGGGCGGCTGCGATGACAGCATCCATACCGGAGCCGCAGAGCCGGTTGATGGTCGTGCCGGGCACCGAGACCGGCAGGCCCGCGAGCAATGTCGCCATGCGCGCGACGTTGCGGTTGTCCTCGCCAGCTTGGTTGGCGCAGCCGAAGATCACGTCCTCGACGGCTTCCCAGTCCACTGACCTGTTGCGCTCCATCAGCGCTTTCAACGGGACGGCGCCCAGATCGTCCGCACGCACGGCGGACAGCGATCCGCCGAAGCGCCCGATCGGGGTGCGGATGTAATCGCAGATATAGGCGTCAACCATTTACGCGGCTTCCTTGTCGCCCTGGTGGGCTTTCCTGGTGCGCGCGTTGATGTCGCGCAGCGTTGTCAGTTCCGTTTCAGTCGGCACGGGCGTCTCGATCACCAGATCGGCAAACTTGACCGCCCAACCGCAATTCTCGACGATCTGCTCGCGGGTAACGCCGCGATGGATCGATACCACTGTCAGTTCCTTCGTCACTGGATCCGGCTCGAGAATGCAGAGATCGGTGATAACGCGAGTCGGGCCTTTCGTCTTCATCCCAAGCCGCTCGCGATGATCGCCGCCTTCACCGTGGCCCATGGAGGTGATGAAGGGCAGCTTCTCGACGAAGCCGCGCTTGGAGAGCGCCATGGTAATGTAGATCTGGCCGCAATTGCTGGCGATCTCCGGCGCACCGCCGCCGCCCGGCAGGCGGACCTTTGGATGGTCGTAGGGGCCGACGACCGTGGTGTTGAGGTTGGCGAACCTGTCGATCTGCGCGCCGCCGAGAAAGCCGGTGGTGATGCGTCCGCCCTGCAGCCAGTAGCGGAACATCTCGGGGACAGAGACGGTGAAGAGCGCCGTGTCGCAGAGTTCGCCATCACCGATCGACAGCGGCAGAACATCCGGCTTGGTGCCGACGGTACCGCTTTCGTAAATCAGCGTGATATCAGGCGCATGCGTGAGACGCGCGACATTGCAGGCGGCCGATGGCGCACCGATGCCGACGAAGCAGACATCGTCGTTGGTCAGTGCCCGCGAGGCGGCAATGGTCATCATCTCAGTCGGGGTGAAATCGCTCATCTCGGGCTCCTCACGCTGCCTGCTTCCTGCCATGCCTGGCGAAATTTTCCGGGCCCGCCTTCATGACGTTTTCGTCGATCCACTTTTCAAAACTCTGCCGTTCGCGGGCGATTTCGTCCCAGGCAATGTAGAAAGCGTTCGAGCGCGGATAGTAGCCCTGCGCATACGAGGGGAAAGCACCGCCTGGCACTTCGGCGACGGCGGTTACCGCCCAGCCCGGCAGAACGACGGAATTCGGCGATGGCGGATCAAGCTCGTCGACGATCTCCTCGACGGTGACGATCGACCGCTTGGCGGCAAGAACCGCTTCCTTCTGGACACCGACGATGCCCTCGAGAAGCACGTTGCCCTTGCGGTCGGCGCGCAGCGCGTGGATGATGGTCACGTCGGGGCGGATGGCGGGAACGGCAGCCAGCACCTCACCCGTGAAGGGGCAGGTCACCGACCTGATGTTCGGATTGACCTTCGGCAGGTCGGCGCCGATGTAGCCGCGCAGCATGGCAAACGGCAGGTTCGCAGCACCGGCCTCGTAGGCGTTGGCCATGGCGGCATGGCTGTGCTCCTCGATCTCCAGCGGTCGCGGCCACTGGTTTTCGACGGCATCGCGGAACCGATGCAACGAACCGACGCCGGGATTGCCTCCCCACGAGAATTTCATTGCGCGGGCCGCGCCAACCCCGATCAGCTGGTCGTAGAGAATGTCCGGAGTCATGCGGATCAGGTATAGGTCCTTCCGACCCTGCCGGATGACCTCGTGGCCCGCGGCATAGGGGATCAGATGGGTGAAGCCCTCCATCGAGACGGTGTCGCCATCCCGGACGTTCTCGGCCACCGCTTCCTTCAACGTTACGATCTTCGCCATTTGGCCTCCCGCAAAATCATCCTGTCGGACGGGCGCCAATAAGCGCCTGTCCGACGTTGCCGTCAAATATTTTGTGCGTTATTTGACATTTGTTCATATATCGCACAGAATAACGGTATGGAGGAGCAGATGCGTGAAACGGATTTTGTAAGCGGCTTTGCGCGGGGTCTGAAAGTCATCGAGGCATTCGGCGAGACGCGGCAGCGCCTTTCGATCGCCGAGGCGGCCAGGTTGACCGGTCTTGACCGCGCTACCGTGCGTCGCTCGTTGCTGACCCTCGCCGAACTCGGCTATGCCGACTACGACGGCAAGTTCTTCGCGCTGACGCCGAAGATCCTCCGGCTTGGCCACGCCTACCTTTCGGCCACGCCGCTGCCCGTTCTCATCCAGCCCCATCTTGACCAGTTGTCCGAAAAAGCCGGACAGAGCGCGTCTGCCTCGGTACTCGACGGCACGGAGATCGTCTATATCGCCCGCGCTTCACAACGTCGGGTGATGTCGATCAATCTGATGCCGGGGAGCCGGCTGCCCGCCTATTGCGCCTCGATGGGGCGCGTCCTTCTCGCGTCCCTGCCGGATAACGAAGCCCGCTCGATCCTGGCCAGGACCGATCTAAGAGCCAACACCCCGAACACGAAAACAGATCCGGTTGAACTGGTGGCCGAATTCCGCCGCGTGCGCGAGCTGGGCTATGCGATTATCGATCAGGAGCTTGAAGTCGGCCTATGCTCGATCGCGGTGCCAGTCGAGAACGACCGTGGCCAAACGGTCGCTGCCATCAATATAGGCGCGCCGGCCGCGCATGTGCAGGCGTCCGAAATGGCGCAGCGCTACCTGCCTATGCTCAGGGAAACCCAGAAAACTCTGCGCCCGATGCTGCGCTAGTCGAACTCGGTCCCGGACCTAGACCTTGCGGAACTCAAGTTCGTAGACCACTTCCTCG
The DNA here is from genome assembly GCF_001426265.1 of Rhizobium sp. Root1220. Classification (GTDB taxonomy): domain Bacteria; phylum Pseudomonadota; class Alphaproteobacteria; order Rhizobiales; family Rhizobiaceae; genus Rhizobium. The sequence goes on along the minus strand of NZ_LMDG01000032.1, from coordinate 436,444 downwards.
CCATTCTTCGGATCGACGCCCGGCGCCCCGCTGATGACGAGCCGGTTGCCGTCTATGGAAAACGGTCTGATCAGGTCGCTCACACCCCAGGCGGGGTTCCAGCTTGCATCGACATGATGCACGACGCGACCGTTTTCGAAGGTGTAGGTCCCGGCATAGGCAAGCATCGAATCGAAGAGTGCCACCTTCTCGGCATCGGTGGGCACTTCACCCTTGAGCGCAGGCCTTTCTCGGCTAACGACGACGGCCATCACCCGTCCGTCCGGGTGATAGGAGAGATACCCGACCGGGTCGGGTCCCATTGCGTCGGTAATTGCACCGGTCGCAACGGTCCGCCGTTTCCAGGACACCATTCTCCATGTCCCATGTAATGCGGCTGCACTTCCCATAGGTCCTCCCACGCAGTTACAGGGGCGGACGATACCACGCGTTTCGAACCCGGAACAGGCGGTAAAGGCTTGGTCGCAACGCCGGCATGCGCCTCCCGGATTGCCTGCACCAGCATCGGTGGCATAAGTGGCAAGTCGCGTTTGAGCCATTTGCTTCTTATACTATGGGCGAAGCCAGACCCATTTGCATTCGAAGGACCAAACAACCATCTAATAGACATGAAACGCAGGTTTCTCGGCTTCGATCATGTGAGACCGGACCTTGCGTTTACGGAATACGAACCATAAGCGGTTGCTTTGTGAAGAAAACCCGTTTGCTTAGGAAAATCTACCACTTCTCCTGATAGTTGGTGGAAACGGTACCAAGGATACGGGCAACCCATGAAATTCCACGCTTCGCTTCCGGATCAAAGTGTGATTACGATGGGAAGGTGGGGTCGGCCCATTTTGAAGACGCGATGAGTAAAGATCAGTTTCAGGTAAAGTTTTGGGGGGTTCGCGGCAGCATACCGGTCTCCGGCCCCGAATTCGATCGTTATGGCGGCAACACCTCCTGCATCGAAATTCGTTGCGATAAGCATCGGATGCTTTTCGACGCCGGTTCCGGTGTACGTGAAGCCGGGCTTGCGTTGCTCAATGACGAAGTCAAGGATGTCGACCTGTTCTTCAGTCATTGCCACTATGACCACATCATTGGCCTGCCTTTCTTCAAGGCGATCTACTATCCTACCATCGATCTCAACATCTGGTCCGGCCATCTCGATGGCAAGATGACCACGCGGGAGATGATCGAGCAGTTCATCAGTCCGCCTTGGTTCCCTGTCAAAACCGATATCTGCCAGGCAACAATGAACTTCCGCGACTTTCACGCGGGCCAGACGCTGGAGCCGCGTCCCGGCATCAAGATCAAGACGTTCATGCTGAACCATCCGGGCGGGGCAATCGGCTACCGCATCGAATGGAAGGGCCGCTCCGTCGCGCTTATCTACGATATCGAGCATGTTCCCGGCGCCCATGATCCGGTTGTGCTGGAGATGATGAAGGACGTCGATCTCGCAGTCTACGACTGCACTTACAACGAAGACGAAATGCAACGCTTCAAGGGCTTTGGCCATTCCACCTGGCAGCATGGCGTCGCGCTCGCCAAGATGGCCGGCACCAAGCGGTTTGCCCTCTTTCATCACGCGCCGTCACGCACGGATGTGCAGTTGGAGGGGATGGAGAAGGAAGCACAGGCTGCATTTCCGGGAGCCTTCGCCGCCCGAGACAACCAGGTTGTCGAACTCTAGGTTTTCAGAAGGTCATGCGCCGACAGCCAGTCGGCGCCCGGGTGATTGCCGGTTTCCTCGACAAGACGAGCCAGGAAGTCCCATTCCGCCGCGCCGTGGACGAGGTGGTGGGTAAGTATCCCGATCGGCTCATTGTCGTTTCCGAAGCGTGCGTCCAGTTCCGCCACCAGCTCCGCGACGAGATCGGCATGTGGCCTGTTGCCACGCTGACCGCGCGTGTTGACGACGTCGACATGCGTGTTGAGCAAGCGGATCGCGCTGCCGGCTTTCACTCTGCCAAACGTCGACAGCGCTTCGAAACCCAATTCCGCAAGGTTCGGAATCAGTGGTTCGCTTATCCGGTTCCAAGGCGGCACCAGCATGGGGACCAATCGACGCGGATGCAGTTTCCCGAGAGCACTGAGACCCTCCTGAAGCTCGCCAAGCACAAGGTCAGCGGGGCGGTGGGCACCGAGTTCCTGTTTCTTCTCTTCCGGGCCGGCATGGTTCTTATGGGCCCAGCCGTGAACGGCGACCAGAACGTGATCTTCCCGGGAAAGCCGCCCCACCAGCCTTTCGCCGGTACAGCTCGGGATAACCGCGAGCGTCAAGGGCATGGGCCGTGTCAGCTCGAGCAGGGTGTCAAGCGCCTCCGTCGGCTCGATCGCGTCGTCGTCCCGAAGCCAGAGCCGTGCGGCGCGACCGGCCGCCTGCCAGCGGTCGAGTTCGTGGCGAAGCGGTGCCCAAGTCTCATTGTTCGTCATGTCATCGGTCCAGCATATCCACGCAAGATAGTGTCGAGTTTCACTGCAGCGATTTCGAGCGAACGCTCGCCCAATACGAAATGGCGTGCGCTGTCGCCCATGCTCGATCGCTTGAAAGGGTCATCGAGCAGTGCGCCGATTGCCGCCGCATACGCAGCGATGTCGTTGCTCGGCGTGAGGTAGCCAGTCACCCCAGCCTCTACAACATCCGGAACGCCGGCGGTTTTCTGCGCCACCACCGGCAGCCCGGCGGCCTGGGCTTCCAGATAGGCAAGGCCGTAAGCCTCACCGCATCCGGGCCAGACATAAATGCCGGAGTTCCGGAGTTCGTCGGCAATCTCGGCTCCGCCCAACTCTCCCAGCCATTGGATGCGACCGGGCGCGAATTCAGCAAACTGCCGCTCGACGTCTTCCCGCATCGGTCCGTCTCCGATGATGGCCAACGTCCATGGCCGGTCCCGCAGGAACCGCAGCGCCGCCGCGAGCATCATATAGCTGTCCATCTTGTCGCCCGCGCGCATCATCGCGATGGCGATTAGCCTTTGCGATGATGCGCCACTCGGCGCGTTGACGTCAAAAGCAGCGGTGTCGATGAAGGGCTTGAGGTCCGCGAACCGTCCATCGGGAATAGCCCGCACCAATCCGGCCTTGTCGCGCTGCGTCATCGTGATGTTGACGGCAGCGTTTCGAACGGCATCCACAACCAGTTGCTGGAGCGGCGCCCAATCGGTCTGGTCCCGCTTCGGAGAATAAGATGCCTCGGCGGTGACGTAGGGAACACCGAATTCGGCGCACAGCACCGGCCCGAATGGATCTGGGGATTTGTAGTAGGGATGATAGCAGAACCAGAGTTGCGGTCTCGGCCCACTAGCCCATTGCTGCCGCAGCCGCGCCAACTCTGATGCCGCAGCCGATTGCAGTTCTGCGCCGATCTCAGCCGTGGGCGCGAAGCTTCGAAACTCCGACGCGAGTTCCACGGAATGTCCGGCAAGCTCCAATGCCCGGATAAGAAGGCGCGCCATCAGGCGATCGCCGGAAGGCACGGAGTGGTTTGGCGATTTCAGCGGTGCATAGAATGCAATTCGCATCACGATGTTCCCGCCGACACAGACTGTTCACAATCGACTTCTAGCTCTGCCACCAAAAATTCCGCTATTGTCGGCTCGCATAAGGCTTGCCGGTAAACATGTGAAATGCGATCGCAATCCGGAAAGACGGCATTTCCACCTCAGTTTTGTCATCTCTATTGCATTTGTCATTGGGTATTCAAGAACGGGAATGAATGGCGACGTTCGCTGCCACCAGCGTTTTTTCGGAGCGCGCGATCAGAAGAGCACGGCTCGGTTCCGGGCTGATCATGTTTGTCTTCGTTCTACTGCATCTCTCCAACCATGCGCTGGGACTGATCTCCGTCGCCGCCGCCGAGGACGGTAGACGGTTTTTTCTGGCGATCTGGCGAAACCCGGTCGGCACGGTGGTCTTCTACGGCGCCGTGCTGGTCCATATTGCGCTGGTGTTGCGCGCGATCTACCGGCGCCGCAGTCTTGTAATGCCGGCAAGTGAGACCGCCCAGATCATCATCGGCCTCGCGATCCCACTATTGCTGATGGACCACGTCATCGGCACGCGCATCGCTCACACGCTGTTCCACTACACGGACAACTACGAAACTATCGTACGTCTGCTCTGGATAGCATCGCCGATCAGCGGCTGGCGTCAGGTGGTCGCCGTCCTCGCCGTGTGGACACATGCCTGTATTGGTTTGCATTTCTGGCTGCGCTATCGACCTTGGTACGACAGCCTTGCCGCTCCCCTTCTCGCCATCGCGATCCTGATGCCGGTGCTGGCCCTGCTTGGTTTCATCGAGATGGGACGAACGATTGCCGAGCCGGCCTACGAAGGCATCGTCGATACCAGCCGCTATCAGGCAAACATCAACACCCGCTACTACACGGATCCCGAGGCGCAGCACCAGATCGCGATCATCCGCGCGGCCTTGTACGGATCGTTTTCAGGTGCCTTGTTGATTGTCGTCGCAGCGCGTGCGCGCCGGCGGTGGAAGGAGCGGGTAGATCAGATCACCGTGCGGTATCCGGGCGGCGAGGCGATCCGCGTGCCCCGTGGCTTCACGGTTCTTGAAGCGAGCCGGCTGGGTGGACTACCGCACTATTCGGTCTGCGGCGGCAAGGGTCAATGTTCGACATGCCGTGTCCAGATCCTCGGCAACTATGAGGACCTGCCGCCGCCCGACAAACTGGAAGAGTCGACGCTGACTCGGATCAACGCCGCGCCGGACGTGCGGCTCGCCTGCCAGCTTCACCCGATCCATGACATCACGGTGGTCCCGTTGCTCGTACCGGCACCCGAGACCACGCTTCCCGCCAACAGTCAGGAAACAAGCCCCGGGCGCGAACGCGAGATTACCGTTCTCTTTTGCGACATTCGCCAATTCACATCGTTGACGGAAACCCGCCTCCCCTTCGACATCGTGTTTCTGCTCAACCGCTACTTCTCGCTTGTCGGCAATGCTGTCGAAAAGGCCGGTGGGAGGATCGACAAGTTCATCGGCGACGGGGCGATGGCTCTGTTCGGCATCGGCAACTCGCCGGAGGAAGCCTGTCGTCAGGCGATCGAGGCAGCGTTGGCGATCACGCGAGACATCGAGAAGCTGGGCATGGAACTCTCCGACGAATTGTCGCTTCCGCTTCGCATCGCCATTGGCATCCATACCGGGCCGGCGGTCGTCGGAACGCTCGGCTATGGCCGGGTGCGCAGCCTGACGGCGATCGGCGACACCGTGAATGTGGCAAGCCGACTGGAGACGGCGGCAAAGGAATTCGACGCAGCAATCGTCATTTCGGAGCCGGTCGCCACTCTTTCCGGGGCCGATATGGCCGGTGTCGAGAGCCAGGAAATCAGTGTGCGCGGCCGCGCCTTGCCCTTGAAAGTTTACATGATTCCAAGCGACAAGGCTGCTGGGCTACTGAAAGGAAAAGACTGATGACTGGCCGCAGCAGGCTTGCCGCGAAATTCTGGATGAAACGCTTCCGCAAGGCACGCAACGCCATTGCAAGCAGGCTGTTCGACACCCGCACCGGTCGCCGCGTTCTGATCGAGAACATAGGACCGCGGGTCGTTTCGATGACGGTCGACGCCGGCGATCATTTGATGACTTTCTCGCCGTCGGACTACATCGGCCGCAAAGTCTTTCGGAAAGGGCATTTCGAGCGCGACCACGTCGACCGGTTGATCACGACCCTGCGCGAGCGCGGCTTGATGCGAAAGCATTCGAGCCTGCTCGAGATCGGTGGAAACATCGGCACCCAGACGATCTACTTCGCCTTGAGCGGCGCCTTTGCTCATGTGGTCAGCGTCGAACCCGATCCTCGCAACTTCCCACTGTTGCAGACGAATATCCTTCAGAACGGTTTTGGCAGCATAGTCACGCCGGTCAACTGTGCCGCCGGGGAAACGGCTGGCGAGATCGACTTCTTCATGAACGCCGGAAACCACGGCAAGAGCAGCGCCATCCGACAGAGCGCCAGGGACATAAAGACCAGCGTGCCGGTGAAACCGGTCATGCAGATACTAGCCGAGCTTTCCGTCGATCCTGCCCGGGTGGGTCTCGTCTGGATGGATATCGAAGGCTACGAGCCGGTTGCCTGCCGCTCGATGGTGCCGTTGCTAAGCCGTCGCGTGCCACTCTACATGGAGTTCACGCCACTTTTCTATGGCCCCGGACCTACCCGCGAGTTCATTGCCACGCTCGCCGGCTTCTACGAGACCTGCCTCGTGTTTTTCGAGGACGGCGAGCAGGAGATGAAAGTCGTCGACCTGCCGGCAGGCTTGGAGCAGTACGATGTTCTCTTCCTGCCCTGATCACTTCCGGCGGTAGAGGAAGTACCGCCCTTCCTTGATACCCTGCGGCAGCGGCAGTTGCTCGAGTTCCGGCCGGTCAAGCGGCAAGCCGCTGACGGCAATGCCATCCTTGACAAGCACCCCGACCATCAGTTGCGGCAGCCACGTCAAGGTCACGGCATCGATTTCGTCATGGCCGGTGCCGATGTCCGCATGGGCGAGCGCGGCATCGATGCCAAGGAACGACTGGCCGGAATCCCGGATATCACCCGTCACGATGTCTTCTGCCGGCGGTGTCGAGGATGAATAGGACCGAACCTCCCGATCGAAGGCTATGATCCGGCGGTCCGGGAACTGCTCACGCAGATGATCGTAGGTGCGGCCGTTGCCGAGGCCAAATTCCAGAACGGGCCCCTCGGTGCCGTTTACGAGATCGGCGACTGCGTTGAGGATGTCGCGCTGAGCCGTCAATCGGCGGATAAAACTGTCGAGGCGGCTCATCTATGTCCTTGTCCGTTCACTGATTTTTCGACACTGGTGCTAACACATGAAACCTTGTGAAGTCGATTGCCGTAAATGCACAATGACGTTGCAATGACAACACGCGGCTATGCTAAGGTCTGCCAATGAACGACATTTCGAATGATGCATTCTTCGCGGGCGTGCCGGTCTTCACCGATTTCGAGGATGTGACCAATACCGGCAACTATCGGCCGTTGCCTGACGGTTGGATTCTCGCGCTCGCCGATATTGTCGGCTCGACGCAGGCGATCGAGGGCGGACGTTACAAGGACGTCAACATGGCCGGCGCCAGCGTCATTTCGGCAGTGCTGAACGCCGTGGAAAAAGGCGACTACCCCTTCGTATTTGGAGGCGACGGCGCGCTGATCGCTCTGCCCGGCAGCCTGGAAGACGTGGCTCGCGAGGCCCTGGCCGCCGTGCAGGTCTGGGTGGAGGAAGACCTGCAACTGACGCTACGCATTGCCGTGGTGCCGCTCCAAGATATCCGCGTGCAGGGGCTCGACGTGCGGGTCGCCCGTTACGCGGCGAGCCCCTTCGTCACCTATGCGATGTTTGCCGGCGGCGGCACGAGCTGGGCAGAGCGGCAGATGAAGGCAGACTCCTATGGTGTCGATCGTGCGCCGACCGGCACGCGCCCGGACCTTGCGGGGCTCTCCTGCCGCTGGAATCCTATCGAGGCACGCAATGGGAAGATCGTCTCCATCATCGCTATTCCCGGCGAGGCAGGCTCCGGGCCGCAATTCCAGCAGCTCGTCGGGCAGATCGTCGCCATCTCCGCAGAGCTAAACCGGGCAAGCCACCCGGTGCCGGTCGAAGGCCCGAAGCTCGCCTTCTCGCTTGCCGGCATCAACCGGGAAGCCATGGCCGTCGCGCCGAAAGGCCGCCGCTTCCTGCGGAAGCTCGGAATCATCGCCCAGACCGGACTGGCCTATGTTCTCATGCGCTTCAGTCTCTCGCTCGGCAGCTTCGATGCCGATGACTACCGGCGCGATCTCGCCGGCAATTCCGACTTCCGCAAGTTCGACGACGGTCTCAAGATGACGATCGACGTCGACGAAGCGCATCTGCGACGCATTGAAATTCTTCTCGAAGAGGCACAGGAAAAGGGAATCACTCGTTACGGGCTGCACCGCCAGGATTCGGCGCTGATGACCTGTTTCGTACCGACGCCGCTGGCGCAAGACCATATCCATTTCATCGACGGCGCTAGTGGGGGCTATGCCGTTGCCGCCAGCCAGATCACCCACAAAAAGCTTTCCGCAACCTCGATCACGCCTTGATGATGTGATCGGCGGACAGCCCGCGCCGTCCGAAGATGTTACGCGTATCGATGATCAGCGAGGCGCTTGCCGCAAGCAAGTCGTAGTCGACCTGGTCATGGTCGGTCGCGATTAGAACCGCATCATAGCCGCCAAGCGCTTCTCGTGTCAGCTCTACGGACTGGCGCCCCTTCAGCGCCTGGTATTCGCGCGTGGTCGGAATCTCGGCAACGAAGGGGTCATGGTAGTCTGCCTTGCCGCCGCGCTCTTCGATGATCTCGATCAGACGCAGCGACGGGCTCTCTCGAATATCGGCGACATTCTTTTTATAGGCAAGCCCGAGCACAAGAACGCGCGAACGGCTGAGAGCCTTCCCGGCGCGGATGTCGAGGCTTTCGGCGAGCTTGCCGACGACATAGCGCGGCATGGCCGAATTGATCTCGCCGGCGAGCTCGATGAAGCGTGTCGGCAGTTCGTATTCCCGCGATTTCCAGGTGAGGTAGAAGGGATCGATCGGAATGCAGTGGCCGCCGAGGCCGGGCCCCGGATAAAAGGGCATGTAGCCGAACGGCTTGGTCTTGGCAGCGTCGATCACTTCCCAGACATCGATGCCCATGGCGGCATAGACGGTCTTCAGCTCGTTGACGAGCGCTATATTAACCGACCGAAAGATGTTCTCGGTCAGCTTTACTGCCTCCGCAGTCGCGTTCGAAGAGACGGGAACCACGGTCTTCACAGCAGCACCGTAGAAGCTCTTCATGAGCGCCAGAGCTTCCGCGCCGTCGCCGGCAACGACCTTAGGAATCGTTGCCGTGTTGAAATGCCGGTTGCCGGGATCCTCGCGCTCAGGCGAGAAGCCGATGAAGAAATCCGTGCCTGATTTGAGCCCCGTTTTTTCGAGGATAACCTTGACCACGTCGTCCGTGGTGCCTGGATAGGTTGTCGATTCCAGCACAACAAGCTGGCCGGCCCTCAGATGGGCGGCAATGGAACGCGAAGTCGCCTCGACGAACGAAAGATCGGGGTCGCGGTGCTTGGTCAATGGCGTCGGCACGCAGATAACAATAACGTCGCAGGCGGCAAGTCCGCCGAAATCCGTCGTCGCGGTGAAGCGCCCGGCGTCGATCTCAACCGACAGTTCGGCGTCGGCAACCGCGTCGATGTAGGACCGGCGGGCGTCGAGCGATACGATCTTTCGCGGATCGATATCGAAGCCTGTGACGGCGAAACCGCAGCGTGCAATCGCCATCGCCAGAGGCAGACCGACATAGCCGAGACCGATGATGCCAGCGCGGGCGTCGCGGGTCTCGATTTTGCGTGAAAGTGCGTCGTGGGCTGGGGAACTGGCCAAGGGTGTCTCATCCGGATGCAAAACGATGGCCACTGATCTAATGTAAGATCGCAGCGAATGAAACCCGCCGCAACGCCCTGCGAAAGCGACATGATTGTTAAAGACCGATCCGAGTTCCCGGGCACCGTCGTGGTGTGGCCGAAATGACTCGGATGCCCAAAGAGATATCATCGCAGTGTTGGAAAGTTGGCGACTGCCATTGTCTGGCATTTGGTACGTGCCTATCTACCCGGGATAACGGAACACCAGAAAGGACTGCCTATCCTGCCCGCTTATCAAGGGTTTGACAGGTACCTCTGCCGGGCACCCGGCAGATCGTTGACACAATAATACTGCTCATCCATCCTCGGTCCGTCCTGCGCATGCTCATGCTGCAGGCAGCCTTGTTGTCGCTTTGAGGATTGGATGCGCCCTATGAGGATACTATCTAAAATGGGCACTATCGAATCCAGCGTCTCGTCTATCTTGTTGGATCGCGTCGCCGAGTGGCTGACAAATTCGTCGCTGGCCGGGGATGATCTTGAAAACATTGTTCGCGGATTTTGCGAACGTATTGCCGCCGCGGGCCTGCCAATCGCGCGCGTGCACCTGACGTTTTCGATGCTACACCCGCTTTACGACGCCCTGAGCTTTACGTGGCGCCGCGCGAGCGGAGTAACGATCGAAGGCTATCGTCACGCCGTGGGCCAGAAGCCCGACCGCTTCCTGCAAAGTCCCTACTATTATCTGCTCGACAATAATCTTCAGCACATTCGCCGGCGCATTCCCGCCGATGGTCCGGCGGAGTTCCCAGTGTTCGCAGATCTGCGCCAGGAGCACATCACAGATTATCTAGCCTTTGTTCAACCGTTCGGCGACGGCTCCGTTCAGGGAATGATGGGATCCTGGTCGACGGACAGCCATGTCGGCTTCTCCGACGACATGATCGACGCCTTGTTGCGGATGCAGAACCACCTGGCGGTAGCCGCCAAGATGGCAGTGCTCGGCAAGCTCGCGAACAATATGCTGACAACCTATCTTGGCGGCGACGCCGGAAAGCGCGTGCTGAACGGCCAGATTCGCCGTGGCGATGGCGAGACGATCCGCGCGGCCCTTGTGATGGGCGACATGCGCCAGTCGACCATGTATGCGGAAAAGGAAGGCCGACAGGCTTACATCGATACGCTGAACCAGTTCTTCGACGCGATCGCCGCGCCCTTCAATCGCAACGGCGGGGAGATCCTGAGCTTCCTCGGGGATGGCTTCCTGGCGGTCTATCCCTGCGGTCGCCACAAGGATCCCTCAAAAATTGCTTGTCAGGCGGCCCTCTCCGCCGTGCATCAGGCACAAGCTCGGGTGGCGGAGCTCAACAAGGAGCGGTTGGAAGCCGGCTTGAGCAAGGTCTCCTATGGCATCGGCCTGCACGTCGGCAACGTCATGTTCGGCAACGTCGGCCTGAAGGATCGCCTGACCTTCTCGGCATTCGGTTCCGCCGTAAACGAAGTCCAGCGCCTCCAGTCCCTGACGAAGAAATACTCGCGCGAAGTGGTTGCGAGCCAGGCCTTCGCCGGCTATTGCGGCGGCGAGTGGAACACACTCGGGGAAGAAAAGCTTCGCGGCATCCGCCAGAAGGTTACAGTGCTCCAGCCGCGTGCTCCCGCACCCGTGCCGCGGGTCGAAGAAAGTTTCCGGGACGTCGCCCAGACCGGTCTTTCCGAGGCGGAGCAGGTCATTCTGCTTCATCGCGATGCGCGCAAGCAGGCTGAGAAGCCCGCAACCGAGAAATTCATGCAATAGAGCGACCTGCATCCGCGAATTCAGCCAACGCTTCACCTTTTGGTGCGCGTGAAGCGTGATGCGTTTTGCCTATCTGTCATCAACTGGACACCCCGATTACGGTACGATAGTGTTGCTCCAACATGAGCAAATAACACTGGGGAATTTCATTGGTATGGCGTCCGCCACGGATCTGTTGCGCATCGAGAATCTTGACATTTCCTTCTCGATTTTCGGCGAGCGCCTGCGCGTCGTAAAGAACGCAAATCTCCGCATTCTGCCGGGCAAGGTTACCGCGCTCGTCGGTGAATCCGGCTCCGGAAAATCCGTGATCAGCCAGGCTATCATGGGCATCTTGCCCAATTCGGCCAAGGCCGAGGGACGCATACTGTTTACGGATCCGCTCGACGGAGAAACCAGGGATATTCTACAGTATTCACGCGATAGCGCAGAGATGCGCGATCTGCGGGGCCGGCGCATGGCGACGATCTTCCAGGAGCCGATGACCTCGCTGTCGCCGTTGCACACGGTCGGCAACCAGATCAGTGAAGCATTGCTCATTCACACCGACGCGGACAAGAAAGAAGGGCGCGAAAAAACCGAGGAGATGCTTGGCCTGGTCGGGTTTACACACCCCAAGCGTACCTTCGACATGTATCCCTTCGAACTCTCGGGCGGCATGCGCCAGCGCGCGATGATCGCAATGGCGCTCATCTGCAATCCGGCACTTTTGATCGCTGATGAGCCGACGACTGCTCTCGATGTGACCATCCAAGCGCAGATTCTCGAACTGCTGCGCGATCTTCAGCACAAGCTCGGCATGGCAATGCTTTTGATCACCCACGATCTCGGCGTCGTCGCGAACATGGCCGACGAAGTCGTGGTGATCTATCATGGCGAGGTTATGGAAGCCGGGCCGGTCGAGTCGATCTTCGGCAATCCTCAGCACCCGTACCTGCAGGGCCTGATGGCCGCCGTGCCTCATTTCGACATGAAGCCCGGCGAACGGCTCAAGGCTCTGCGCGACGTGCCGGTCAATCTCGAGTCGCTGATCGGCAAGAAGAAATCCCAGATCGAGGGGCCGGACGTTCTGCTCTCGGTGAACAATCTCTCCAAGACGTTCAAGACACGCAATCGTGGCCTGTTCGGAACGCGTGAAGCGGCAGCCGTGCGTGCGGTCGATGACGTCAGCTTTGACATCAAGCGCGGCGAATGCCTTGGCCTGGTCGGAGAATCCGGCTGCGGCAAGACGACCGTCAGCAAGATATTGATGCGCGCCGTGACGCCAGACAGCGGCTCGGTGATCTTCAACGACGGCAAGGACGTGATCGACGTGCTTGCCGTGCGCGGCGACGAATTGCAGGACCTGCGCACCAAAATCCAGATGGTGTTCCAGGACCCGGTTTCTTCGCTTTCGCCGCGCATGACCGTGCGCAATATCCTGAGCGAGCCACTGGAAATCCATGATCGCGGTGACAGTGCCGAACGCAAGCAAAGGGTCGAGGGGCTGATGGGTGCAATCGGCCTCGACCGCCGATACCTTAGCCGCTACCCGCATAGTTTCTCCGGCGGCCAACGCCAGCGCATCGGCATCGCCCGCGCGCTGGCACTTGGACCGAAGCTGGTTATCCTCGATGAACCGGTATCCGCGCTCGATGTGTCGGTACAGGCGCAGATTCTCAACCTGCTCAAGGACCTGCAGAAGGAACTGGGCCTGACGTACCTTTTCATTTCGCACAATCTGGCGGTTGTCGACTACATGGCGGATCGCATTGCGGTTATGTGCATGGGCCGCATTGTCGAGATCGCGCCGCGCGAGATCATTCTTCGCGATCCGGTGCATCCGTACACAAAATCGCTCCTGGCAGCGGTGCCCTTCCCGGATCTGAGCCGGCCGCTCGATTTCGAAGCCCTGCGCAAGAACGGTGCCGCGGACAAGCAGAATTGGGGCATTACCTTCACCGCCGAACACGACGATGCGTCCGAGCTCGATTTTGCCGATCTCGGCAATGGCCATCTCGTGCGCGCCCGCAAGGGAGCCGACGCCAAGGAACTCCGCTCATGGTAACGCGGCGCACGTTCATCGGAGGGCTCATCGGCTCGGCGATTTTGCCCTCTGCGGGCAACGCCGCAGCGGATCGGGATATCGAGCCGGAATTCCTCCGCGATTGGCTGAGAGCAGGTCGTATTCCAGCCATGGTGGATCGCCTCCCGACGCATCCGCGTATCATCAATATGAAGGAAGCGGGACTGCAGCCGGGTGTCTATGGCGGCACCGTCCGCACGATCATCGGCAGCGCGAAAGACATCCGCTACATGACCGTTTATGGTTATTCGCGGCTGGTAGGCTACAACGAGAAACTGCAGTTCCAGCCCGATATCCTGATCGGCTTTACCTCCGAGAATGATTCAGTGTTCACCTTTCATCTTCGCGAGGGGCATCGCTGGTCAGATGGGCAGCCGTTTACTGCCGACGATTTCCGCTACTGGTGGGAAGACGTCATTCTCAACAAGGATCTGACGCCTGGCGGTGGCGCGCTGGAACTGAGGCCACACGGCAAACTGCCCCGGTTCGAGGTGATCGACCCGGTCACGGTGCGTTATACGTGGGATGAACCGAACCCGAACTTCCTGCCGGCGCTGGCGGGGCCACTTCCGCTCATGATCTTCGGACCCGGACACTACCTCAAGCAGTTCCACAAGAAGTATCAGGATGATTTTCGCCTCTCGGCTCTGATGCGGGAAAACCGGGTCAAGAAATGGGCCGATCTGCATATCAAGATGTCGCGCGCATCCCGTCCTGAAAACCCCGATTTGCCCACGCTTGATCCGTGGCGCAACACGACGGCGCCACCGGCAGAGCAGTTCATATTCGTGCGAAACCCGTTCTTCCATCGCATCGACGAGAACGGCGTGCAGCTTCCCTACATCGACAGGTTCATTCTCAACGTCAGTTCGTCATCCATTATCGCTGCCAAGGCCGGCGCCGGTGAATCCGACTTGCAAGCGACCGGCGTCGATTTCAACGACTATACGTTCCTCAAGGATGCCGAGAAGCGGTTTCCGGTGAAGGTCAGTTTGTGGACGCAGGTGCGCGGCTCACGCGTGGCGCTTCTGCCAAATCTCAACTGCGCCGACGAAGTCTGGCGAAATATCTTTCGCGATGTGCGATTCCGTCGAGCTCTGTCGCTGGGCGTCGACCGGCACGAGATCAACATGGTCGCATTCTACGGACTCGGCAAGGCGAGCGCCGACACTGTCCTTCCCGTCAGCCCGCTGTTCAAGCAGGAGTATGCGGACGCGTTCATTGCGCACGACCCTGATGAGGCAAACAGACTACTCGATGAAATTGGCCTGACGAACCGGGACGACGATGGCATTCGGCTGCTGCCCGACGGACGACGCGCGGCGATCACCGTGGAAACGCCCGGCGAAAGCAATCTCGACACCGACGTCCTGGAATTGATCCGCGATCACTGGCGCGAAATCGGCCTGGCTCTATTTACCCGTACGTCACAGCGCGATGTTTTCCGCAGCCGCGCGATGAGCGGTACCATTATGATGTCCATCTGGTTCGGGATCGACAACGGTGTGGCGACCGCCGACATGCCGCCGAACCAGCTTGCGCCGACCGTGGACGATCAGCTGCAGTGGCCGCTATGGGGAATGTATTATCTTTCCGCCGGACAAGAGGGCAGCGCGCCTGACCTGCCGGAAGCCAAGCAACTGGTCGATCTGCTGAACCAATGGGGCAGGTCCTCCCGATTCGAGGAGCGAGAGGCCGTTTGGCACCAGATGCTTTCTCTTTACACGCAGCAGGTTTTCTCGATCGGCCTGATCAACAGCACGCTGCAGCCGATCGTCAAATCGGCGAAAATGCAGAATGTCCCGGATCGCGCGCTATATGGCTTCGACCCGACATCCTATCTCGGCCTCTACATGCCGGATACCTTCTGGTTCAAGGAGGCCTGAGCGATGCTGAGATACATTCTGTGGCGCATAGCCGCCATGGTCCCGACGCTCTTCGTAATCTCCGCATTGGTCTTCACAATCATCGAATTGCCACCCGGTGACTTCTTCGAAAGCCAGATTGCGGAGCTTCGCGCACAGGGCGAATCCGCGAATCTGCAGGAGATCGAAGAGCTTCGAACACAGTACGGTTTCGACAAGCCCGAGATCGTCCGTTACTTCTTTTGGGTCGGGGGGATGCTTCGCGGCGATTTCGGTTATTCGTTCGAATACCAGCTGCCGGTCTCCGAGGTCGTTGGCGATCGGCTTTGGCTGACGATCCTCGTCTCCTTCACCACCATTTTGTTGACGTGGCTCATCGCCTTTCCGATCGGCATCTACTCCGCTACCCATCAGTACAGCTGGGGCGACTATGGCCTGACATTCCTCGGCCTCCTCGGCATCGCCATACCCAATTTCATGCTGGCACTGATCCTGATGTATTTTGCCAATGTCTGGTTCGGTGTCTCCATCGGCCACCTCATGGACCAACAGTACCTGAACGAGCCGATGAGTTGGGCAAAGGCGCGCTCGATTCTTTCGCACCTCTGGATTCCGGTCATCATCGTCGGAACCGCAGGAACCGCAGGCATGATCCGGCGGCTTCGTGCCAATCTGCTCGACGAGATGCAGAAGCAGTACGTCGTGACGGCGCGGGCGAAGGGAATGCATCCCCTGCGCGCCCTGATAAAATATCCGCTGCGAATGGCGCTCAACTTCTTTGTTGCCGATATCGGGTCGATTCTTCCGTCGATCATCTCGGGGGCGGAAATCGTCGCCATCGTCCTTTCACTTGAGACCACCGGCCCGATGTTGATCAAGGCTCTCCAGAGCCAGGATATGTATCTGGCAGGGTCGTTCCTGATGTTCCTCGCATTCCTCAATGTCATCGGCGTGCTGATATCCGACATCGCCCTCGGCTTCCTTGATCCGCGAATCCGTCTGCAAGGCAGGAGCACCAAATGACGTCGCCCTTGCCCCCGCCCGGCGCGCCGATGCCGCACTTTGTCTCAACGGCACACTTCGATCCCCACGCGACCGAAGCCATGACCACGAGCCAGTCGCGAATCCATCTCGCCTCGCAAAAACAGCTGATGTGGTGGAAGTTCAAGCGGCACCGGCTTGCCTTGATCTCAGGCATTTTCCTGCTTTTCGTTTATCTGATGATCATCATCGTCGAATTCCTGGCACCGTACGGGCTACACACCAAGAACGTCGACTTCATCCATTCGCCGCCGCAACGCGTTCGCCTCTTCCACGACGGCAGCTTCGTCGGACCGTTCGTATACGGCCGCAGCATGTCGCTCGACCTCGACACCCTTCACCGCAGCTACACGGATCGACCCAACGATGTTCAGCCGATCCGGTTTTTCTGCCGCGGCGATGCCTACAAGTTCTGGGGGCTCATAAGCTCCGACCTGCATCTGGTCTGCCCGGCAGTCGGGGGGCAGATGTTCCTGCTTGGCACCGATCGTCTTGGCCGGGACGTTCTGTCACGCATTCTCTACGGAGCACGCATCTCGCTCACGATCGGTTTGATCGGTATAACCATCAGCTTCTGCCTCGGCATCATCATCGGCGGTCTTGCGGGTTATTGGGGTGGCATTTTTGACCTGGTTGTGCAGCGGCTGATCGAAGTGTTGCAATCGCTGCCGAGTTTGCCGCTCTGGATGGCTCTGGCGGCGATCATGCCGGTGACGTGGAGCCCGATCGTGATCTATTTCGGCATCACGGTGATCCTCGGGATCATTGACTGGACAGGGCTGGCACGAGCGGTGCGCTCCAAGCTCCTCGCACTGCGTGAGGAGGACTATGTGCAGGCGGCCCAGCTTATGGGCGCGAGCACGTCGCGGGTGATCGGTCGGCACCTGGTTCCCGGGTTCATGTCGCACCTGATCGCCTCGGCGACGATCTCCATTCCCGGCATGATCCTCGGCGAGACTGCATTGAGTTTCCTAGGCCTCGGCTTGCGGCCTCCCATCACCAGTTGGGGCATCCTGCTGACGGAAGCAAAAAGCGTAAGCGTTATCGCATTCTACCCATGGTTGCTTTTTCCGATCATACCAGTCGTCCTAGTGATTTTGGCGTTCAATTTTCTCGGAGACGGCTTGCGCGATGCGGCAGATCCCTACAAATAGCGGCCACACCGGCGGAGCGCTGCTCTGTTGCCTCATGGCCCAGCGGAAACCGACGGTGCTATCATGACACACACCCCAGAAGGAGTGCCCATGGCACGGCGCCTGGAAGATGCCCGCATTCTCATGTACAGCCACGACACGTTCGGGCTTGGCCATTTGCGCCGCTGCCGCACGATCGCGCATGCACTTGTCGAGGACTATCGCGGCCTCAATATCCTGATCATTTCAGGCGCTACGATCGCCGGCGCATTCGACTACCGCACACGCGTCGACTTCGTGAAGATCCCGAGCGTGATCAAGCTTCGCAACGGCGAATATACGTCGATGGCGGGCCATATCGATCTTCACGAGACGCTCAAAATGCGCGAATCGAGCATTCGCCACACAGCCGAGACGTTCCAGCCGGATATCTTTATCGTCGACAAGGAACCCATGGGGCTCAAGGGCGAGATCGAGGAAACGCTAGGTTACCTGAAAGCCCGAGGCACGATACTCGTGCTCGGCCTGCGCGAGATCATGGACGCGCCGCACCTGCTTGATGCCGAGTGGAAGCGGAACGGGATCATGCAGAAGATCGACCACTATTACGATTCCGTCTGGGTATATGGTCCACCGGATTTCTACGATCCTCTGGTGGGTCTTGACGTTCCGCCCAGCGTACGGCGCAAGATGGATTTTGTCGGCTTCCTGCAACGCAGTGTTTCGACCAGCAAGACCTCGATCAATGCGCGCACTGACAACTATATTCTGGTCACGACGGGTGGCGGTGGCGATGGCTCGGATCTGGTGCATGACGTGATGAACGCCTACGAGCAGGATCCGACGCTACAGCAAAAGGCGCTCGTGGTGCTCGGTCCCTACATGCCGGCCGCCGAGCGCTCAAAGCTTGTCGCCAAGGGGGCGAAGATCCCCTACATAGAAGTAATCGAGTTCGACAATAACATGGAAGAGTTGATCGCGGGCGCAATCGGGGTCGTCGCCATGGGTGGCTATAACACCTATTGCGAAATCCTTTCTTTCGACAAGCCGGCGTTGATCGTGCCGCGCGTAAAGCCCCGTGAAGAACAATTGCTGCGTGCCCAAAGGGCAAGTGAACTCGGGCTGATCGACATGTTGCTGCCCGATCAGTCCTCAGATCCAGCCGTTATGTCCGAGGCGTTGAAGCGTTTGCCGGAGCGGCTGCCTCCATCCAAGAGCGGCTGCACCGCGCGGCTTGAGGGGCTGGATCATATTTCCCAGACCGTTGGGGACTGGCTCGACAGCCGCGGAAGCCGCCTTTCAGTCGTCGGCGCCGAGTGAAGAGCAAGGCCTTGTCGTACCGTCGCAAGATCCTCGTCGTGCTGAAGGGCTACCCGCGCCTTTCGGAGACGTTCATCGCCCAAGAATTGCTCGGCCTCGAAAAGGCCGGCTTCGACCTAACCCTCATTTCGATGCGCCGCCCCACCGACAAGAAACGGCATCCGGTGCACGACGAAATCACAGCGCGCGTGGTCTACTTGCCGGAATACCTGCACGAGGAACCGGTTCGTGTGTTGAAGGGGCTTTTCGCCGGCTTTGGCAAACCTGGTTTCAGGGCGCTATGGAAGCGCTTTTTCCAGGATCTGCCACGCGACATATCCCGCAACCGCTTCAGGCGCTTGGGACAGGCGCTGGTGCTTGCGCGCGAATGGCCGGACCACGGCGAATGGCTGCATGCGCACTTCATCCACACACCGGCCTCTGTAACCGAATATGCGAGCATCCTGACGGGCGTGCCGTGGACCTGTTCGGCTCATGCCAAGGACATCTGGACCTCTCCGGATTGGGAGCTGAACGAGAAGCTCGGCAGTGCACGCTGGACGGTCACCTGCACCCGAAGCGGGTTCGAGCATATGCGGACGTTGACACCGCGCAAGGATGCCGTGCATCTGAGCTACCACGGCCTTGATCTTGCGCGCTTCGGGCATTTCGCCGGTGAGCGTTCGCATCGCGATGGCAGCGATCCCGCCGATCCGGCATTCATTCTCAGTGTTGGCCGAGCGGTGGAGAAAAAGGGATACGACACGTTGCTGCGCGCCCTCGCGCTCCTGCCCGGCGACCTGAACTGGCGGTTCGAGCATATCGGCGGTGGCGACGAGCTTTTAAGGCTGAAGGTGCTGGCGACGAACCTCGGGCTGGCCGACCGGATCACCTGGAAAGGAGCGCTCGCACAGGAAGACGTCCTCGATCACTACCGCCGCGCCGATCTTTTTGCGCTTGCCTGCCGGATCGCGGCGAATGGCGATCGTGACGGATTGCCGAATGTCCTGGTGGAAGCGTCGAGCCAGCGCCTGCCTTGCATCTCGACCGCCGTATCCGGTGTTCCGGAGCTTCTTGAGGACGGCGAGAATGGGCTGGTCGTTCCACCCGAGGAGCCCGCAGCACTGGCCGCTGCCCTGGAGATCGCCATCCGCGACCCGGCCTTGCGTCAGAGGCTTGGCGACGCCGCCGAGGCACGCGTTCGGGAGCATTTCGACTATCACTCCAGCATCAGTCAATTGAGCCGCCTCTTCGAACAAGAATGGCAGAAAGCTTCATGAACCGCGCGCCCCGCGTCTTTTTCTATGTGCAGCATCTGCTTGGCATAGGCCACATCGCACGTGCCAGTCGCATCGCAAGCGCACTCGCCAAGGATGGGCTTGATGTCACTGTCGTGACTGGTGGGCTGCCCGTTCCCGGTTTTCCCGCCGATGGCATCAAGACGGTGGCCCTGCCGCCGGTCGTTGCAAGCAATGCGGGTTTTTCAGGGCTCGCCGACAGCGATGGCACGGCGGCGGGAGAGGCGTTCCTGAATAGGCGTCGTGATCTCTTGCTGGCCGCGTTTCGCGAGACCCGCCCCGATGTCGTGATCATCGAGGCGTTTCCGTTCGGACGCAGGCAAATGCGCTTCGAACTGCTTCCCCTCCTTGATGCGATCGAGAACGCTGCGCCACGCCCGAAGCTGGTGAGCTCGGTCCGGGATATCCTCCAGCAGAATCGAAAGGCCGGACGGGACGAAGAGACCGTAGCGCTGGTGGAAACGCACTTCGACGCAATCCTGGTGCATGGCGATCCAAGCTTCGTTCGCCTTGAAGATACATTTCCGCTGACATCGGGGATTGCCACCAAGATTCGCTACACCGGGATGGTGGTGGCTCCGCCCGCGGCCGACCCGATCGAGGCGTTCGATGTCATCGCCTCGGCGGGGGGCGGTGCAGTCGGAATGGATCTGTTGCGTGCCGCTGCCAGTGCGGCGACCCGGCTGCCGGCGAACTTGCGGTGGCTGCTGATCAGTGGTCCAAACCTGCCGGATGCGGATTATGCCGCGCTATCGGCAGAGACGCCCCCAAACGCAAGCCTCGTCCGGTTCCGCAGGGATTTCCCATCACTGCTGCGTGTTGCCCGCGTCTCCATCTCGCAGGCGGGCTACAACACAGTGGGCGATCTGCTGCAGACCGATTGCCGAGCGATCCTCGTGCCATTCGTTGCCGGTGGCGAGACCGAACAGACAGTACGGGCGGAGCGCTTGGAGGCACTCGGCCTAGCCGATGTCCTGACCGAAGCGGACTTGACTCCGGTTCGCGTTGCGAAGGCTGTTGAAGCCGCACTCATGGGGCGACGCGCGAATGCGATGCCGATTGACCTCGGCGGCACCGATGCAACAGCTGCGATCATTCGGTCAATGATGGGCTGAAACGCTCGCACTTTGCGAAAGTCCTGTGATATAAACAACGTCCCGGCGAGAATCGGCATGACGACGGCAAGCCGCTTCGCCTTGTTTGCGTTATGATATCCGGCAGTCCGGTTGCATGGTCCTGGTTTTCGGCATTCTCACCGTTTCGCCGCAGGTTCCCTGCCCAGATTTCCCAGGCAACTGACGGTTAGCAATGGAAAAAAGCCTCGCGCGATACATTTGGTCGAATACGCGCCTGCAACAGCTCTGGATTCTGACAGTCGTTGCAGTGTCGATGATCCCCTATTTTCTGTCTTTCGACCTGCCTAAGCAGATCGTCAACGGGCCAATACAGGGTTCGGGCTTCGAAGGCGAAGGCGCGACACAGACCTTCATGCACCTGTCCTACAGCCTTCCATGGATGGGCGAGGTGGTGTTCTTCAAGGGCCTGCAACTGGATCGCTACCAGATGCTGATGGGCCTGAGCCTGGTTTTCCTCGCTCTTGTCGTTTTGAACGGTCTCTTCAAGTTCTACATCAACACCTACAAGGGTCGCCTCGGCGAGCGGATGCTGCGCCGGATCAGGTTCGAGCTGATCGATCGTGTCCTGCGTTTTCCGCCATCGCATTTCAAGCGTGTGAAATCCGCTGAAATCGCCACGATGATCAAGGACGAAGTCGAGCCGATGGGCGGCTTTACCGGTGACGCCTTCGTCTCTCCTGCGCTGCTTGGCGGTCAGGCGCTGACAGCACTTGCCTTCATCATCGTCCAAAATTTCTGGCTCGGCATGATTGCCGCGGGGATTGTCGGCGTGCAGGCCGTGGTCATCCCGCGCATGAGAAAGCGGCTGCTCGAGCTCGGCCGCCAGCGCCAGCTCACCGCACGCGAACTCTCGGGCCGCGTCGGCGAGATCGTCGATGGCATTGGCACCATTCACAGCAACGACACGTCGAACTTCGAGCGCGCCGACATCGCAGCCCGGCTGGGGCTGATCTTCTCGATCCGCTACGATCTCTATCAGTGGAAGTTTCTGGTCAAGTTCCTGAACAACTTTCTGGCGCAGGTGACGCCTTTTCTGTTCTACGCAATCGGCGGTTATCTTGCGCTTCAGGGCCGGCTCGACATCGGGCAGCTCGTAGCCGTGATCAGCGCCTACAAGGATTTGCCAGGCCCGTTGAAGGAACTGATCGACTGGGACCAGATGCGTCAGGATGTTCAGGTCAAGTACCAGCAGGTCTATGAACAGTTCAACGTCGAGCCACTCATCGACAGCAAGATTCAGGAAATCCCCACAGGGCCCGTCGGCGCATTGACGGCGGCGCTGGTGGTGACGAACCTGACGGTGAGTGACGATAGTGGCGCCCGTCTGGTCGACCACGTTTCGGTTGAGATCAAGCCGAATGAAACGGTCGCAGTCGTCGGCCCGAATTCCAGTGGGGCGGAGGCTTTCGCGGAGGCGCTGGGCCGGCTGGTCTGGCCGGATTCCGGGCGGGTCACGATCGACGGCAAGGACCTGCTGGAAATGCCGGAATCCATCACCGGGCGGCGTATTTCCTACGCGTCGGCGGATAGCTATTTCTTCCATGGTACGTTGAAGGACAATCTGCTTTACGGCCTCAAGCATGCGCCGCTAACGGACCCGGGCTACGACACGCAGGCGGCGCTGGAAGCCAAGTGGCATGCCGAAGAAGCCGTGAAGGCGGGAAATCCGACGCTCGATCTCAACAGCGATTGGGTCGACTACCAGGCTGCCGGAGCGAGTGGTTCGCAGGACATCCTTACGGCTATACGACCCGTGCTCGACGCGGTGCTGATATCGGAGGACATTCTGGATCTTGCGCTTCGCTCCACGGTCAACACCAAGGTGCATGTCGGGCTTGCCGATCACATCGTCGATTTGCGCAACGCGTTGCGCGACCGGATGCAGGAGTCGGACCTCGGCAACATCGTTGTGCCATTCGACTTCGACGCCTACAACGCGCAGGCGACCGTCGGTGAAAACCTGCTCTTCGGCTCGATGCAGCGGCCGATGATGAACAATCGGCGGCTTGCGGCCCACTCTTATTTCCAGGCGCTCTTCCGCGACACCGGCCTCAGCGATGATCTGTATGCGATGGGTCTCGAGATCGCCGAAAACGCCGTCGAACTCTTCCACGACCTGCCGCCGGATCATCCCTTCTTCCAGCAGCTCACCTTCATGACCGCGGACGACATTCCAACCTATCAGGCCCTCCTGCAGAAGCTGCAAAGCCGCAGGTTCGACGATGCAACCGCAGAAGAACGATCGGCTATTATCCGGCTGAGCTTTGCCTATATCGAGCCGCGGCACCGCTTCGGTCTTCTGACAGACGAATTGATGGCGAAGATCGTCAGTGCTCGCAAGCAATTCCACAGGGACATTCCGGCGGACCTCGCAGCCGTCATCGAGCGCTACGACCCCGAGCGGTTCATCTCTTCGGCGAGCCTGATGGACAATGTACTGTTCGGGCGTATCGCCTATCAGCAAGCCGATGCATCCGAACGCATCCGGGCAATCATGGGCGATCTCTTTGACTCGCTCGAACTGTTCGATGACGTGCTGTCGATCGGTCTTGAATTCGACGTCGGCTCGGGCGGAAAGCGTCTAACCATGGTACAGCGGCAGAAGGTCAATCTTGCCCGCGCTCTGTTGAAGCGTTCTGACTACTTCGTCTTCAACCGGCCGCTGACCGCGCTCGACCAGCGTGTTCAGGATCAGATCACCCACAACATCGTCGAAGGGCTTCACAGGGAAGGCGAGAGACCAGCGATCATCTGGGTGCTTTCCAATGCAAAACTAGCGGAGATCTTCGATCGGATACTGCTTTTCGACCGCGGAAACCTCGCGGAGGCAGGGAATTTTCCGGAACTTTCCGAACAGAATGGTATGTTCAAGGAACTGTTATCGTAATATTCTATTAGAGCGGCGGTAAAGGCGCTCTTCAACGGGCGCAACGGAATTCTAGAGCGCACCGGAACAGTGCGGCAAGGGGTAAAGACGCTCATGCTGTTGAGAGACGAAGTCGACATGCTGCGGCGGGTGCCAATCTTTTCAAGGATAGCGCCGGCGAAACTCAAGCTTTTGGCGTTTACGTCGGACAGAATGACCTACAAGGTCGGACAGGATCTCTTTCACCAGGGCGATCCGGGCGACGCGGCCTATGTCGTGCTGTCCGGCACAGCCGATATCCTTGTGCGTTCCTCCGCGGGTGACATCAAGGTCGCCGATGCCGAACTTAACTCCATCGTCGGTGAGATCGCCATATTGTGCGACGTATCGCGTACGGCGACCGTGCGTGCGACCTCGCCGCTGGAGGTGTTGCGCATCAGCAAGGAACACTTCCTCAAGCTGCTGAGCGATTTTCCCGAGATGGCCGTCGAGATCATGCGCGTGCTGGCCGATCGCCTGAATCATACGACGGCCGAATTGACCGCCGAGCGCGCTGCCAAGCAGCCGCAACCTACCATGTAAATTCCCGCATTCCTGACATTCCTGCCAAATCACAAAACCCGCCTTGCCAGGCGGGTTTTGTAGAATCGCGCGCCTTGTGTCGTCAGTCGCGCTGTTCCAGCGCCTTGCTGAAAGCCAATGCGGCAAGAGTGCATACCGCGCCGGAGAGCAGATAGTAACCGACGAAGGTGAGGCCGAATTCGCTGGACAGGCTGAGCGCCACCAGCGGCGCAAAGCCGGCACCGACGAGCCAGGCCAGATCGGAGGTGAAAGCAGCACCGGTGTAGCGGTAGCCTCGACCGAAGCGCGACGAAATCGATCCCGTTGCTTGTCCGAACGAAAGACCGAGCACGCCAAAGCCGATGATGACGAAGGCATCCTGACCATTGGAACCCGACGCAATGAGCATCGGCCCAACGAAGCTGAAGATGGCAATCAACACCGCGCAGATCGCAAGTTGACTGCGACGACCGATGCGATCGGCAATCATTCCCGAAGCGATGATGGCAACGATACCGACCATCGCACCGATGATCTGAACGACCATGAAGGCGCCAATCGGCTGGGTGCCGTAGAGGCTCATCCAGCCGAGCGGGAAAATCGTCACGAGGTGGAACATCGCAAAGCTTGCCAACGGCACGAACGCCCCGATCAGAATGTCGCGACCGTGCACGCGCAACACGTCCCGGATCGGCGCCGCCTCGAGTTCGTTCCGTTCAAGCGCGGTACCGAACTCAGTCGTCATGACCAGCCGCAAACGGGCGAAAAGTGCCACGACGTTGATGGCAAAGGCAACGAAGAAAGGATAGCGCCAACCCCAGCTCAGGAAATCCTCGCTCGACAGGTTGGCGATGAAGAAGCCGAACAGCACGCTCGCAAGCGCAAAGCCAATCGGCGCGCCAAGCTGCGGGATCATCGCATACCAGCCGCGATGATTTGGCGGAGCATTCAGCGCGAGCAGCGAGGCGAGACCATCCCACGCTCCGCCCAATGCAAATCCCTGCCCAAGCCGGAAGAGCGCCAATAGCGCAATCGACCACACGCCGATCTCATTGTAGCCGGGAAGGAACGCGATGGAAGCGGTCGAGCCGCCGAGCAACACAAGAGCAATGGTGAGCTTTGTGCCTCGCCCGTAGAGACGATCGATCGTCATGAACACGACCGAGCCCACCGGACGCGCCAAAAATGCCAGCGAGAAGATCGCGAAAGAGTAAAGCGTTGCAGTGAGGAGATCCGGCGCGAAAGGGAAAACAAGCTTCGGAAAGACCAGCACCGAAGCCAGGCCGTAGACGAAGAAATCGAAGAACTCGGACATTCGTCCGATGATCACCCCGATCGCAATGCTGCCGGGTGAAACCGGCTTGTCGCCATGAATTTTTCGTGCGTCACGTTCCATCGACGTGGACGACGGTCCGTAGTGTGTCGTGCTTGCCATCAAACGCCTCCCTGCAGAAGCGCTTGCGGCAAAGCGCCTCAGAACGATCTTGAACAAACCAGTGCGGTTATCAAGTCCGATCGACGCAAATAGTTCATCAACCGCCATCGAAATCGAGCGCGGATGAAGAATTTCGCCCGCGAGCCCGGAATTCGTCCTGAAAGTGGTGGCGGTCGCCGCTTCTGTCGATATATTAGCCTTCGAAAAAGCTTGCGCGCAAAAAGTCCTATTAACTCCAATCCGGATTTTGACATCCTGCGCGACGTGTTTTATCCCGCAGTGCGGCATTCCTGCTGCACTGCGACCAAACACCTCATGTTGCTATCATGTACAGTGCTTTAGTCGCGGATCGGATGAAACGAAAAGAGCATAGAGACGTGCAAAAACTGAGCAAGTTTTCCCGCCCTCTCCTCGTCCTGCCAATGCTTCTTACGCTGGCCGGATGCAACATGGTGGTCATGTCCCCCTCGGGCGACATCGCCGTTCAACAACGCGATCTTATTATCGTGTCGACGGCGCTGATGCTGCTGATCATCATCCCGGTGATCTGCATGACGCTGCTTTTTGCCTGGCGGTATCGCCGGTCGAACACAGACGCGACCTACGATCCGGAATGGCATCACTCGACACGTCTCGAAGTCGTGATCTGGTCTGCCCCGCTGGCGATCATCATCGCGTTGGGTGCCATAACCTGGATCAGCACCCACAAGCTCGACCCCTTCCGGCCGCTCGATCGATTGGATGCCGAGCGCGGGATATCGGCGGAGACCAAGCCTTTGACGGTGCAGGTCGTCGCGCTCGATTGGAAATGGTTGTTCTTCTATCCGGAACTCGGGATCGCAACGGTCAACGAACTGGCCGCGCCGGTCGATGTTCCGATCAATTTCGAGATTACTTCCTCGTCGGTTATGAACTCCTTTTATATTCCCGCACTTGCCGGTCAGATCTATGCAATGGCGGGCATGCAGACGAAGCTGCATGCGGTGATCAACAAAGAGGGCGTTTATGACGGCTTTTCCGCCAATTACAGCGGTGCCGGCTTCTCGCATATGCGTTTCAAGTTCCACGCCTTCAACCCACAGGGTTTCGACGCTTGGGTCGCCCGGGTCAAGACGCAGGGCACTGCATTGAACCGCGACGCCTACCTGAAGCTCGAGCGTCCGAGCGAGCGCGAGCCCGTGCGCTACTTCGCATCGGCCGACAAGGATCTCTTCAATGCGATCCTCAACCTGTGCGTTCGGCCCGGTCAGATGTGCGTCGACGAGATGATGCACATCGACATGATGGGTGGTGGCGGCAAGGAAAGCGCCGAGAATCGCGCGAAACTCCGATACGACAACCGCCATGCCGATCAGGGCGAAGGTGGTCACGCCGTTCCGGAAAGCGGCACCGAGGCAGCGCCTGCGGAAGGTGGCCAGGCAGACGACATGCAGGGCATGCCGGGAATGCAGCATGACGGCCACACCATGCCCGGCATGGATCACGGCAACGGCAATTCAGCTCCCACGCAGCAAAATAGCAATTAGACCTGGCGCTTTGCGTCGATAAGACATCAATGAACGGGTTACTCCATGTTTTCCAATCCTGACCTCCTGAAGTTCATCTTCGGCCGGTTAACCCTAGAATCCATCCCCTATCACGAGCCGATCCTGGTCGTGACCTTCATCGGCGTCGCCGTGATCGGCATCGCGGTGCTCGCCACGATCACCTATTTCAGGTTCTGGGGTCCGCTATGGCGTGACTGGCTGACAAGCGTCGACCACAAGAAGATTGGCATCATGTATGTCATCCTGGCACTCATCATGCTGCTGCGCGGTTTCTCCGATGCAATGCTGATGCGCACCCAGCAGGCACTCGCCTTCAACGGTTCCGATGGCTACCTGCCGCCGCACCATTACGACCAGATCTTCACCGCCCACGGCGTCATCATGATCTTCTTCATGGCGATGCCGTTCGTGACTGGCCTGATGAACTTCGTGGTACCGCTGCAGATCGGCGCGCGCGACGTCTCCTTCCCGTTCCTCAACAATTTCTCGTTCTGGATGACCACGGCCGGCGCCATCATCATCATGATGTCGCTGTTCATCGGCGAATTCGCGCAGACCGGCTGGCTTGCCTATCCGCCGCTCTCGGGTGCGGACTATAGTCCGGGTGTCGGTGTCGACTATTATATCTGGGGTCTGCAGGTCGCCGGTATCGGCACGACGCTATCGGGCATCAACCTGATTGCGACGATCGTGAAGATGCGTGCTCCCGGTATGACGCTGATGAAGATGCCGGTCTTCACCTGGACCTCGCTTTGCACCAACGTGCTGATCGTCGCCAGTTTCCCGATCCTGACGGCAACGCTGGCGCTGCTATCGCTGGATCGCTACGCCGGCACCAACTTCTTCACAAACGATCTCGGCGGCAACCCGATGATGTATGTGAACCTGATTTGGATCTGGGGTCATCCGGAAGTCTACATCCTCGTGCTCCCGGCTTTCGGCATCTTCTCCGAAGTGGTCGCGACCTTCTCTGGCAAGCGCCTTTTCGGTTACGCGTCGATGGTCTATGCGACCGTCGTCATCACCATCCTCTCCTATCTTGTCTGGCTGCACCACTTCTTCACGATGGGGTCGGGCGCCAGCGTCAACTCCTTCTTCGGCATCACCACGATGATCATCTCGATCCCGACGGGGGCGAAGATGTTCAACTGGCTCTTCACCATGTATCGCGGTCGCATCCGCTACGAAGTGCCGATGCTGTGGACGATCGGCTTCATGGTCACCTTTGTCATCGGGGGCATGACCGGCGTGCTGCTCGCCGTCCCTCCGGCGGACTTCGTCCTGCACAACTCGCTGTTCCTGATCGCCCACTTCCACAATGTCATCATCGGCGGCGTGGTGTTCGGCCTGATGGCAGGCGTCACCTACTGGTTTCCCAAGGCCTTCGGCTTCAAGCTCGATCCCTTCTGGGGCAAGATGTCCTTCTGGTTCTGGTTCATCGGCTTCTACTTCGCCTTCATGCCGCTCTACGTGCTCGGCCTCATGGGTGTCACCCGCCGTGTATCGCAGTTCGAGGATCCGTCGCTGCAGATCTGGTTCCTCATCGCCGCCTTCGGCGTCGGGCTGATCGCTCTCGGTATCGCCTCCTTCCTGATCCAGCTTGTGGTCAGCTTCATCAAGCGGGAGCAGTTGCGCGACACCACCGGCGACCCGTGGAATGCACGCACGCTGGAGTGGTCGACCTCGTCGCCGCCGCCGGAATACAATTTCGCGTTCACACCGGTCGTGCACGATCACGACTCCTGGTACGACATGAAAGCGCGTGGCTATGCCCGTCCGCTGGAAGGCTTCAAGCCGATTCACATGCCTAAGAACACCGGCACGGGTGTCATTCTCGGTGCGCTCAGCGTTGCCTTCGGCTTCGCGATGATCTGGTACATCTGGTGGCTCGTGGCCGTGTCGTTCGTCGCCATGATCGCCATCGCAATCGGTCATACCTTCAACTATAACCGCGACTTCTACATTCCCGCCGAGGACGTCGCCGAAACGGAAGGCAAGCGCACCGCCACGCTCGCCGGGCAGGTGTAAGACCATGAGCGAAATGACAATCGACAAGGCCGCCAAGCCCGAATTCTACATGACGGAAGAGCACCATCCGGAAGGCAGCACCATGCTGGGCTTCTGGCTCTACCTGATGAGCGACTGCCTGATCTTCGCAATTCTCTTTGCGACCTATGGCGTTCTCGGCCGCAACTATGCGGCCGGCCCGTCACCGGCGGATCTCTTCGATCTACCGCTGGTGGCGCTCAATACCTCGATGCTGCTGCTCTCCTCGATCACCTATGGCTTTGCCATGCTGCAGATGGTGCAACAGAAGAAGAGCGGAACGTTGTTCTGGCTGGCCGTCACCGGCCTCTTCGGTGCCGCCTTCCTGGGACTGGAACTCTACGAGTTCTCGCACCTGATCCACGAAGGCGCGGGCCCGACGCGTAGCGCGTTTCTCTCCTGCTTCTTCACGCTGGTCGGCACGCACGGCCTGCACGTCACCTTCGGCATCATCTGGCTGGTGACGTTGATGGTACAGGTTCAACTGCGCGGCCTGATCCCGGAAAACCGCCGTCGCCTGATGTGCCTTTCGATGTTCTGGCACTTCCTTGACGTCGTCTGGATCGGCGTCTTTTCCTTCGTCTATCTTATGGGAGTTCTCGGATGAGTTCGAACGCACCAGCGCACGAGGATGCCCACGAGGCCCACCATGGCCACAGTCACGGACACGAGGCAGCTCACGGCACGTTCAAGAGCTATGTGATCGGCTTTCTCCTGTCCGTCGTTCTGACAGCCATCCCTTTCTGGCTGGTCATGGCCGATGTCTTCGACAGCCGCGCAGTCACCGCCGCCTTGGTCATGGCATTGGCGGCCGTACAGATTGTGGTCCACATGATCTTCTTCCTGCACATGAACCCGCAATCGGAGGGTGGCTGGACGATGATGGCGTTGATCTTCACGTTGCTCATTGTCGCCATCGGACTCTCGGGCTCGCTCTGGGTCATGCACCATCTGAATGCCAACATGATGCCGATGAGCCCCGAAATGATGAAAAACATGCCGTAGGCATGACGGGCGGCGGAAACGCCGCCCGTCATGGTTTTGAACCATGCGCAGCGTTTCTCCCGAAGAACCGTATAGACAACACTCCACAGCCGGGCTGGCGATCTTCTGTGGCCTGATGGTGCTGCTGATTGCTGCGCTGTTGGCACTGGGCGGATGGCAGATCGAGCGTCTTTCCTGGAAACAGGATCTGATCGCACACGTCGATCAGCGTCTTCATGCCGAGCCTGTTGCCGCACCTTCGCGCGCCGAATGGAGTGCCGTCAACAAGGCGAACGACGAGTATCGCCGGGTCACGGCACAGGGAACTCTCCTGAACGACAAGGAGACCGTGATCTATGCATCAACGGCGCTCGGTCCAGGTTATTGGGTGATAACGCCGCTTGTGCTCGCCGACGGCACGGCGATCCTTATCAACCGCGGCTTCGTTCCGACCGAGAAACGTGATCCGGCCTCCAGGCCGGAAGGGCAGATCTCGGGGCCGGTCAGCATCACCGGCTTGCTGCGCATCAGCGAACCAAACGGCACGTTGATCAAGTCGAACGATACGGCAAATGATCGCTGGTATTCGCGAGACGTGGCGGCGATCGCCGAGCGACGCGGCGTTGGCGATGCTGCTCCCTATTTCATCGACGCCGACACCTCGCCCAATCCGGGTGGACTGCCGATCGGCGGGTTAACGCAGGTAGCCTTCCCGAACAATCACCTGGTCTATGCTATCACCTGGTTTGTACTTGCCGCCATGGCGGCCGGCATTTTCCTCTTTATCCTGCGGGGCGAATTGCGGTCGCGCCGCACCTGATCAGACGGCCTTGCTTTTTGGGTAGAACCGTTCCCCGATGCGCTCGGCGGCTCCATAGGCCTGGCTGACGATTTCGGGGACGAGGTCGATATCCGGCAAGCTTCCGACTCCGAGCGGACCGACGGCGAAAAGGTCATCCACCATGGTACCATTTTCCAGGCAAGGCTGGCCGCGTTGGTTGACGGCAAGACCGAGTGACAGTTCGTCGGGAACGGCAAGGCCGGCGTTGACCAGCGTTTGGATCAGCGGCGACGTCAGGTCCGGTGCCCGGCAACGGCAATCGAAGATGCGTTCGGCATGGAGCAACTCCTCGACCTGCGATCTGGCGGGTTTGAAGAATATCCCGCTCAAGCCTCGTCGACCTGCGACGCCACGGCAAAGTACGGTGCTGCCTCCTGCGAGCTCGCTTTTGAGCCGCGCATACATTGCCTCCGGCAAGCGGTTGCGATGGCTGTCGTAAATAGCCCGCAAATGCCGGTTGAACTGATGCTTCTCGCGGGCCGGCAGTGACTGCCAGAGTGAGCGGGCGTGCTTGCGCAGACCGTTCATGACTGATTGCCAGCTACGGCCTTCGTTCTCCGCCTCACGGCAGGCGGCGCGAATGAAGCGAACGATCTCCGGCAGGGCCTCGGGCAAAGCCTCCGCGGGAAAGACGGGATCGGCCGAATTCGGCGTGTGGCTCTGCGGCAGGAAGCCATGCTTGGAGATGATGGTGACTTGGCCGGCATAGCCGGCATCGCGCAATTGCTGGAGTTGATCGACGACGCGAATGCCGCTTCCGAGCAAGACGGTGTGCGGTCTGGCGACGAGACGCTGCGCGCGAACCGGCGTCGTTACCGGCTCTGGCTCTTGTGCTTCGCGGGCACCGTAGCCGGTGGCGAGGATCACAGTATCGAACAACGGATTGGCCGGGTTGGCGCTTTCGAGCAGGAATCGACTACCGTGGCTCCTGCGAATTGCCACGACCGCTTCGTGGCAGACCTGGACGGTGATATCCTTGCGGGCGGCGAGCGC
Organism: Rhizobium sp. Root1220; assembly: GCF_001426265.1. GTDB lineage: Bacteria > Pseudomonadota > Alphaproteobacteria > Rhizobiales > Rhizobiaceae > Rhizobium. Next base: position 404,147 of record NZ_LMDG01000032.1, on the reverse strand, counting down.
CTCTGAAAAACGCTGGTAAACATAATCGCTGAAGATTTCCTTTGGCACGAATATCTGGCGGAAGCCCGGGATTGCGGCAGGTACCGCCGCGCGGAATTCCGCATTGCTACAGAGCCAATCGTTGAAATCGTCGGTATCGCCAAGCGAGACCGAGAGGTCCCGCACGCGCGTATTGAGGATGGTGGATGACCTTGCCGACGATAACGCCTGTCCGCCGCTGACGGAGGAGTTCGGGTCGAAGAGTTGCAGATGGAACGGAGTCCGTACCGTCTTCATCAAAGCGATCGCCATCATCATTCCGGAAAAGCCGCGTCCGACGATCGCAATGCGTGGCACCGCCGAAATGTGAGCAGCCGCACTGGACTTCGCAGAAAAAAGTCCCTGAACCGTCATCGCAACTCCCTTGCGGTTAATCCGCACCGTGTCTCGATCATGGTTTCAACGCAGGAATATCGATCGCGCGTTGAGCAGGTTGAGCGGCTTTCACCAACACCGTTTGCCGCAAATTTCGAGCTTGCTCCCTCGGTTCAGCAAGCTTCGTGACAGACTTATAGTCTATCAAACCAGTCGTGTATCAAAGACCTAAAAGACGATTTTAGCAAGTCCCCGTTCCTGCGCAGGGCGACAAAATCCGGTAAGCGGCTGAGAGAGAAAGATAATTCTTGCGCCCGCACCGTCGCCCACCGGTGCCCTGACTGCCCGGCGTGTGGCTGGTTGAGGCACTCACGAGAAAATAACCATCTGGTGAATTGTTTACTTGAACGCCCCCGTGGAATCAGCAAAAGTAAGTGCGCTAACCAATCCCTATACGGATTTGTCGTCCTTTCGGGCCACCGCCCGACCACACATCTATCTGGAACCATTCCCGTGAGCAGCGATGCGTCAATACGCGCTACGAAGCCTTCGGCTTCGCTGGCGCTTGTCAAAGCGGCAGGCTGGGGCAAGGGCCTCTTCACGCTAGTCCGCATTACCGTCATGGCCTTCCGCCATCCGTGGCAATCGGGGTTCGCAATCGGCGCAACCCTCGTCGCTTCTACTTTCCAGCTGATGATCCCTCGCCTGCTCGGCCAAGCCGTGGATCACACAGAGGTTGCGATGGAAGGCGGCTCCGCGGGGCAATTGGCCCAGGATGCGTTGCTGACCACCGCGCTGATGCTGTTGGGCGCAAGCATATTGCGCGGCATCTTCACGATGATCCAGAACTACTACAGCGAGTCCGTCGGCCACCATATGGGCTACGAGCTGCGGCTGGCCTGCTACGAGAAGATACAGCGCCTTTCCTTCAGTTTTCACGACAGCGTTCACTCGGGCGACCTGATCACCATCGGATTGCTCGATCTTGAAGGCGTGCGCATGTACTTTTCCACTGCCCTCGTGCGTACGATCTTGCTGACCATGCTGATCGGCATCGGCGCATACATGCTGCTTTCCACCGATGTCGTGCTCGGGCTTCTGGCACTGAGTTTCGTGCCTTTCGTTGGCTGGCGCTCGTCGGTCACGCAGCTTCGCCTGCGCTCCACCTGGCTCGATCTCCAGGAACGACTTTCGGTGCTGACCCGCGTGATGGAGGAGAACCTCGGAGGCATCCGCGTCGTGCGTGCCTTTGCAGCACACGCCCACGAGATTATGAAGTTCGAGACGGCATCGAAGAGCGCATTGGCGCTTGCACACCGGCGCGTCGGCATCCGCGTGGTCAACACCAGCGCGATGACCTTCTCGTTTTTCGCGTCCATGGGCCTTGTGCTCTGGATCGGCGGCGGCAAGGTGATGTCGGGCGAGATCACCGTCGGAACGCTCGCGTCATTCCTGACGTTCATGACGATCCTGCAGATGCCGGTGCGCCAACTCGGGCTGATGGTCAATGCCTTCGCCCGCGCCTCCACATGCGGTACGCGCCTCTTCAACCTGCTCGATCTCGAGATCGCCGTTCGTGATGCGCCCGATGCAAAGGAGCTGAACGTCACCGACGGCACACTACACTTCGAGAATGTCAGCTTTGCCTACCCCGGCGCGCCAACACGCGAGGCGTTGCACCAGGTTTCGTTCGAAGCCAAGCGCGGCGAGACAATAGGGATCGTCGGTCCACCAGGGAGTGGAAAGTCGACTCTCGCCCATCTCATCCCGCGGTTCTACGACACGACGGAGGGCCGGATCACCATCGACGGACAAGACATTCGCAAGGCGACGCTGCAATCGCTTCGCCGCGCTGTCGCGGTGGTGCAGCAGGATTCCTTCCTCTTCACGACGTCGATCGAAAACAACATCGCCTATGGGGATCCGTGGGCCAAGGAAGGGCGCATCGAGCGCGCCAGCGAAAGTGCGCAGTTGCATAACTACGTTCTCGGACTGCCAACGGGCTATGACACCGTCGTCGGCGAACGTGGCGTTTCGCTGTCCGGCGGGCAGAGGCAGCGTCTGTCCATTGCACGCACTTTGATGCTGAAGCCTGCGGTCATGGTTTTCGACGATTCGACCGCGGCAATCGATGCTGCGACCGAGCAGCGGATCCGCGCGGCGATGCGCAAATACGCCGCTGACCGGGTGACCATTATCGTCGCGCATCGCCTGAGCTCGCTGATGCATGCTGATCAGATCTTCTTTGTCGAGGATGGAGAGATCGTCGAACGCGGCACGCACGAGCAACTGCTCGCCGCAGGCGGTCGCTACAAGGCACTCTACGATCTGCAGGTGCGGCCGGGCGACGACGCCCGCAGCGCCTAGGGAGGAACACAATGGCCGAGGAACTGGAAACCGAGCGCTCGGACGTTCGCGAGGATGGACGGAGACCACCGCGAGCCGTCGTTGGCTCTCACCGAATCGAAGAGGAGATGTTCGGCAAGGCTTTCGATGGCAGCATCGTCAAGCGCATCTGGGCCTTCGTCAAACCATACAGGAAGCAGGTTCTGCTGTCGGTGGTCGCAGTGTTGACCTTCACAGCGATGCAGTTGCTGATACCGTTGATCATCCGTTACGCGATCGACCACGGGATGAAGCCGGGCGGCGATCATTCTGCCTTGACCTGGGCGATGGTGGTTTTTCTCGTTGCCATTCTCATCAACTATGCCGCCAGCTATGCCCAGGAAACGCTTGTCGGTGGCGTCGCCGAGGAGGTGCTGTTCGATATCCGAAAGGCAATGTTCTCGCACCTGCAGCGCGTCTCGCTGTCCTTCATGGACAAGACGGAAGTGGGGCGGCTGATGTCGCGGCTGCAGGGCGACGTCAACTCCATGCAGGAGTTCCTTGAGACCTCCGTGCTTTCCGTGGGCGACATCGCTCTCCTTTTCGGCATCGTCTTCGTGATGCTCTATCTTGATTTCAAGCTCGGCCTGCTGACCTTGTCCGTGCTACCCATCCTCTTCATCGTCCGCCTCTTCTGGCTGCCGCTGGCGCGAAAATCCTTCATGGCGGCCCATGAGACCAATTCGGTCGCCAATGGGGCACTTGCCGAGGCGATCCATGGCGTGCGAGCCGTGCAGAGCATGGATCGGCAAGGCGTCAATTTCGCGCTCTACGATGACAAGGCCAAGGCCAACCTGCTCACTCACTTGACGGCCGCGCGCTATGCCCAGGTGATGGTACCGATCGTCGATTCATTGACTGGCGTTGCCATGGCGTTGGTCATCGTCGTCGGTGGGGCACGGGTGCTGAACCAGGCGCTGGACGTCGGCGTGCTGGTGGCATTCCTCTTCTACATCCAGCGGTTCTTCGACCCGATCCGATCGCTGACGCTGCAATATTCCGTCATGCAGCGCGCCATGGCATCCGGCCAGCGACTGACCGAAGTGTTGGACGTCCCCGTCGACATCAAGGATGCGCCCGATGCCAAGGTCCTGTCGAAGGACATGGACGGGTCGGTCGAGTTCAGGGACGTCGTTTTCGGCTACAACCCGGAACACCCGGTGCTGAAGCATGTCAGCTTCAAGGTCAATCCGGGCGAGACCGTTGCACTCGTCGGCCCCACGGGCTCGGGAAAATCCAGCTGCATGTCGCTCATCCACCGCTTCTATGACGTGCAGCAGGGTCAGGTTCTCGTTGGTGGACATGACGTGCGCGAATTGACCCAGGATTCGCTTGGAGACCAGATCGCCATGGTGCTGCAGGAGCCCTTCCTGTTCACCGGCACGGTTTTCGAAAATATCCGCTACCACAAGCACGAGGCAACCAGGGAACAGGTGATCGACGCCGCCAAGGCGGTTGGTGCCCACGAGTTCATCATGCGGTTGCCTGACGGTTATGACAGCATGCTCGGGGAGCGCGGCGGCAATCTCTCGCTCGGACAGCGGCAATTGCTGAGCTTTGCCCGAGCGCTGGTGGCTGACGCGAAGATCCTCGTGCTCGATGAAGCAACGGCGAACATCGACAGCTACACGGAAATGCTGATCCAGAAGGCCCTGGTAAAACTATTGGAAAACCGGACAGGGCTCGTTATCGCGCACCGGCTGGCAACCATCCGCGAAGCCGACCGCATCATCGTGTTGCAGAACGGCGAGTTGATCGAAAGCGGCAACCATCAGGAACTGATGAATAACCGCAAGCTCTATTCGCGGCTCTACAACCTCAACTATGCTTCGTTCGACGATATTCCGGAAGAGGTTCTGGAGCCGACCGGGCCGACGTGAAGCTGCCGAGCCGGCACCAATTCAGTTTGTCCCTCCGCGGTTCCATCCTCGGCCGCGCTCCCCGAACATCTCATAGCCGGACGCGGTGATCGCCAGTGTGTCTTCGAGCTTGATGAAGCCGCGCGTCGGGTGAAGCATGGTGGTCTCTATGGAAATCACCATGCCGGCCTCGAGCGGACGGCTGGCGTCCGTGCCGTCATAGGTGACGGGGTGGTTGGTCATAAGGAACGGCGCTTCGTGGGTGATCAGCCCCATGCCGTGGCAGAAGAAGTCAGTGAAGCCGGCCGACGGCAGAGCTTTGAGAACCTTTTCTGCCGCATCGATCACCTCGGTCCCGGCCACTCCCGCCCGGACCTTGGCAAAACCCGCCTGCTGCACGGAGTCGACTTCGGCAAGAAGATCCTCGAGTTCAGCATCGGGCTCACCGAGGACACCCATCCTGCACAGGTCGCCGATGTAGCCGTGATAGTTGCCACCGGAATCGATCGACAGTATCTCGCCCGGAGCCCAGGCCTGCGGCGATGCAGCGCGGTTGTGACTTGCCCCGAGTGTGAGCAGGCAATATTCGAAATGGAGGCCGCGATTTGTCTCTTCGCGCCTGAGCCGCTCGATGATCTCGGTCTTGGTGGAGCCTTCCGATGCCGCCGCTATGGTCGCCAGCATTGAGTCGGTTATCAGGTCGGAGGCGAGCCTCAGCTTGTTGAGCTCTTCCGGCGTCTTGATCGCACGCAGCCTTTCCATCGTGTGCGTCGCGTCGACGAATCGCGCGCCGTCCAGATGCGCCGCAAGGAAATCCCGCGCGTCGGCAGGCAGGAACGACGGTTCGATACCGATGCGGGAGCCCGACTTGCCGATCTTGGCGAGGTGTTCGGCAGCAAGCGCAGCCGCATCGAGCGTACCCCACGCTGCAGTGTGGACCGAGCCGGTCCAGAAGGGCTTGTTCTGATGCTCGGCACCTTCCATCCGGTTGCCGACATAGGCGGAATGGTCAGGTTTTCCTCTTTCGTAGATGACGATCGGCAGGTAGCGGCCGTGGCCGATCGCATCCATGGCGGCGAAAAATATGAACTTGTAGCCACCGAGCAGGTATTGCGTGTTGTGCTTGGAGGTCGCGAGGAGAACATCTATGCCCGCGGCCTCCATGAGCTGGTCGAGCCTTGCTGCGTCGAAGGGCGGTTCTGCCGCTTGGGTTTGCACTGCACTGATGCTCATCGGTTTTCCTCCTGGATGCGTTGCTGCTCACGACCTCACGTGCCACTCGGCAACAGACGGAAGTCCGGCAGGTCGCGGAGCGTGCGTTCCGGCCCGGCGGGCGAATAGACGACAAAGAGCTGCATCGGCCCGGCGCCGGTGTTCCTGGTCGAGTGAAACCGGCTTTCAGGCACATAGACGGTGCAGCCTGGCCCGACCGTTCGCGTTATCGGTTCGCCGCGCTCGTCTTCCACCATCTGCTCCCCCTCGCCCGCAATGACGAAAATGATCTCCTCGGCGCCCGGATGGTTGTGGCGTGCATGTCCTTGACCACTTGGAAGATCAACCACGCCGCCAGAAAAACGCACTGCGCCGTTCACTTCGGGAGCAACCGTCAACGAAAGGCGGCCCCAGTCGAAACCGAATGCGTCAACGTCCTCCGGATAAAGAAACATATCCTTTTTCATCATGTCGCGGCCTCCTCCCGCATCCGTGTCTGCATTCAGACCGCCCGCTCGACGACGATCGATTTGAAACTTTCCGTCTGCTTGCGAATGGCTAGCTCGGCCGGCAGCCGCTCCATGGAACTCGCGCCATAGAAGCCATGGCAATCGGCGCAACGCTCGAGCACGTACCGCGCGTCCTCGGGCATCGATATCGGCCCCCCGTGGCACAGGACAAGTACATCCCCGCGCACGGAGCGGCCGGCAGCCGCTATCGCATCGATCTCCTTCACGCAGTCGTCGAGAGACTTGGCGGAGGTTGCGCCGATGGTCCCGCCGGTGGTCACGCCCATGTGGGCAACGATTATATCGGCTCCGGCCTTCGTCATGGCGATCGCTTCCTCCTCATTGAAGACATAGGGCGTCGTCAGCAGATCGAGCTCGTGGGCCTGTGCGATCATCTCCACCTCAAGGTCGTAGCCCATACCGGTTTCCTCGAAGCTTCGGCGCATCTGCCCATCGAAAAGCCCGATCGTCGGGAAGTTCTGCACACCGGAAAATCCCATCGCCTTCAGTTCTGCGAGGAATTGCGGCATGAGAATGAACGGATCGGTTCCATTGACGCCAGCGATCACCGGGGTGTGCTTCACCACTGGCAACACCTCGACTGCCATCTCCTTGACGATCTCGTTGGCATTACCGTATGCGAGCAATCCGGCAGCAGAGCCGCGTCCTGCCATGCGATAGCGCCCTGAATTGTAGATGATGATCAGGTCGATTCCACCCGCTTCCTCGGCTTTTGCGGAGATTCCCGTGCCGGCTCCACCGCCCACGATGGGGCGACCGGCGGCGATCGTGCCGCGAAGCTTGTCAAGGATGGTCTTGCGGGGGATCGCTGGCATGAATGTCTCTCTCGTCAGTTGGTGATTGCACGAAAAGCTGCGACGGCGGCTTCGGCGAACTCGGGGTCGTTGATATGGTGCGGAAGCCGCGCAATGCGGCGGTTGTCGGTGGTCTCGAACGTTGCTTCCAGCGCTGCAAAAAGAGCCTCGTCGGCAACGGGATCGAAGAAGGCGCCACCTTCGACGTCGAGCGCGGAGACGCCTTTCTCGGGAATCAGGAAGCGGACGGGTCCGCTGCATCGGTTCAGCTTCTCGCCGATCCAGGCGCCAAGCTCGGCGCACTCCTCGGCGGTTGTTCGCATGAGCGTGATATTTGGATTGTGACGATAGAGCAGCCGTCCGGCATGGCGCTCCGGTACAGTCTCAAATGCCCAGAAATTGATCATGTCGAGCGCGCCCACCGAGCCGATATAAGGGAGCCCTGTGCGGGCGATGGCGCCGAAGCGGTCTTCGGTCGCAGGCAACACGCCGTCGAAGAGGAGATCGCAAACCTCGGTGGTCGTTATATCGATGACGCCGGCAAGGAGGCCGCTGTCAGCGAGCTTTTCCATGGTGCGCCCGCCTGTTCCGGTGGCGTGAAAGACCATGCAATCATGATCGGCTTTCAGACGATCGACGATCGCCGTCACACACGGCGTCGTCACACCGAACATGGACAGCCCGATCGAAGGCTTGGAGACAAATTGCGGAGGCGGCTGCCGCGTCATCGCCGTCACTGCCTGGGCGGCGTTCTGCAGTATAATCCGGCTCAGACCATTCAGCCCCGCCATGTCGGTTACAGAAGGCATCATGACGATGTCCGAGATGCCGACATAAGGCGCGACGTTGCCGGATGCCAGCGTTGAGACCATGATCTTGGGCAGGCCAAGCGGCAGCTCCCGCATGCCGGCGGTTATAATCGATGTGCCGCCTCCGCCCCCAATTCCCACCACGCCGCCGACGTCGCCGCGCGCAGGAAGGAACCGCGCCAGGGCCTCGCCCATGGCCGTCACCGCAACACCACGGTCGTCTCCTGACAGGACGGCGGACATCCCGCGGGGATGAGCGGCGGCGACGGTTTCAGCCGCGATATCGACCGCCACGGACGCGCCGCGGATGCCAACATCCACCCGTACGGCCTTGCCACCTGCGGCCTCGACGCAGTCCGCCAGATACGCAAGCTCTTCTCCCTTCGTGTCGGCTGTGCCGATCACGTAGATGCGCTTCATCCTTCCTCCCCGGCGCTGATGGGCCTGCTCGACCTCACGCCACCCTCGCCTCGGTCGGCCCGCTGGCCCTTGCAAATTTGTGAGACGCGCGTATCATAGAGATATGGCTGTCTCACGTCAACAAACCGAATCCGCATCCAGTATCGAACGTGGCCCTCGCGCCCGCACACGGCGGCTCATGCTCGAAACCGCAACGCGACTGATGCAGTCCGGCGCCACACCTTCCATCAGCGAGGTGGCCGAGGCGGCCGAAGTGTCACGCGCCACTGCCTATCGCTATTTCCCAAGCCAGGCTGCCCTCGTCCACGCGGTTGTCGACGAGGCTTTGGGCCCTATTCTCGACTGGCACTCGGACTCGCCGGATGCGAGAACAAGAGTGTCAGAGCTCCTCGCAACCGCGATGCCGCGCATCGACGAATTTGAGGCGACTTTCAAGGCGGCGCTCAAGCTCTCGCTCGACCAATGGGCACTGAGGCAAGCCGGTACCCTTGGCAACGAACCACAATTCACTCGCGGCCACCGTGTCGATCTTTTGAGGGAAGCGACCGCTCCGCTCGCGGGAACGCTTTCGCTCCAGTCGCGGGAGCGTCTCACGCAAGCCCTATCCCTCGCGTTCGGCGTCGAGGTCTTGATCGTTCTGAAGGACATATGGGGATTGACAGCCGATCGGGCTCAGGCGGTCACCCAATGGGCGGCCACAGCGCTTGTCGACGCCGCGATCCGAGACACACAGCATGAGCGGAGCTTGCTGTCACAGTAGATAGACCGAATCTGGTTATACCAATTCTGAAAGATGACGCGCCGTCCAAGACAACTGTCGACCGGATACAGCTGGTATATTTGAACCGTGAGTATTCTATGGGAGTGGCTTTTTACGCGCGTCCACTTAGTATATTGGCACGCAGATCTGAAAATTGCTCCTCTTGACGGCAATGCTCTTTGGTACTACCAGTTTAAATGCAGAAAACTATTCCAGGCATTGGATCCGATTGGGGGGGCAGGGGCGAGGAGGCTCTAGAACTCTGATAGCGGATTGGATCCACTGACCAGGCCGGAATGCCCGCATCAATGCGGGTGGCGTGCATAAATGGGAGGAAACATTATGCGCAAGACAGTAGCCGGTCTGTTGGCCGGCATCGGCTTGATGTATGCGAGCGCGACCACCGCGCAAGCGCAAGAATTGACAATTTTCTGGGCGGAGTGGGATCCAGCCAACTATCTTCAGGAACTCGTGAACGAATATGAGGCCGAGACGGGCGTCAAGGTCACGGTCGAGACGACGCCGTGGGCGGATTTCCAGACCAAGGCATTCACGGAATTCAATGCCAAGGGGTCGGCTTACGATATGGTCGTCGGCGACTCACAATGGATCGGAGCGGCATCGGAAGCCGGACACTACGTCGATCTGACGGAGTTTTTCAACAAGCACAAATTGACTGAGGTGATGGCTCCGGCCACGGTCAAGTATTACTCCGAGTATCCATCGAACTCGGGCAAATACTGGTCGATCCCCGCCGAGGGCGATGCGGTGGGCTGGTCTTACCGCAAGGACTGGTTCGAAGATCCCAAGGAGATGGCCGCCTTCAAGGCAAAATACGGCTACGATTTGGCGCCTCCGAAGACCTGGAAGGAGATGCGCGACATCGCCGAGTTCTTCTACCGGCCGGATGAAAAGCGCTACGGCATCGCCATCTACACGGACAATTCCTATGACGGACTGGTGATGGGCGTTGAAAACGCAATGTTCTCGTTTGGCGGCGAACTGGGCGACTATGCGAACTACAAGGTCGACGGGATCATCAATTCGGACAAGAACGTTCAGGCTCTTGAACTCTACCGTGAACTCTACGGCTTCACGCCTCCCGGTTGGGCGAAGACCTTCTTCGTGGAAAACAACCAGGCCATCACCGAAAACCTGGCGGCGATGAGCATGAACTACTTCGCCTTCTTCCCGGCGCTGGTGAACGAGGCATCAAACCCGAATGCAAAGGTGACCGGCTTCTTTGCCAATCCGGCCGGCCCGACGGGCGAGCAGTTCGCCGCATTGGGCGGACAGGGTATTTCAGTCGTGTCCTACTCCGAGAACAAGGAGGAGGCCATGAAGTTCCTGGAGTGGTTCGTCAAGGATGAGACCCAGAAGCGCTGGGCCGAACTCGGCGGCTACACGGCGAGCGCCAAGGTGCTGGAGTCGCCGGAGTTCCAGAACGCGACCCCCTACAACAAGGCCTTCTACGAGACGATGTTCAAGGTGAAGGACTTCTGGGCAACGCCGGAATATGCGGAATTGCTGATCCAGATGAACCAGCGGATCTACCCCTTCATCACCGCTGGACAGGGCACCGCCAAGGAATCGCTCGACGGCCTCGCCTCCGACTGGAACACAACATTCAAGAAATACGGGCGTACAAACTGAACCTTCGTTCCGGAGGGGGTGAATTCGCCCCCTCCCCTTTCAAAAGCGCGCCTTGCCCTTCGGCAGGGCGTTCGCAACAAGGCGATAGCGTGCCCGTTGTGGGCCCGCCACGTCGGGCTCTCGGAGGAGGAGCGTATTGGCCACCCTAGTCATGACATCGCTGAACTCGAAGACACGCGCGGCGTCCAGGGGCATGAGCGACCTCAGGATTCGCAACCTGTTCATCATTCCGACGATCCTGTTCCTGATCGTCTTCAATATTTTTCCGCTGATCTATTCGCTCGGCTATTCGTTCACCGACTTCAGAGCCTCGACCAATGCACCGGCAAATTTTGTCGGCTTGCAGAACTACCGCGAGCTTCTCAATGATCCATTCATCTGGTCGAACTTTGCGATCACCGCGCAATACGTGATCGTGTCGGTAACCGGCCAGGTTATCGTCGGCTTCGGCACAGCCATGCTGCTTAATCGCGACATCCCGTTCAAAGGCCTGCTGACGACACTGTTGCTCTTGCCGATGATGCTTTCGATGGCGGTTGTCGGCCTCTTCTGGAAGCTGCTTTACGATCCATCCTTCGGCATCATCAATTATGCGCTCGGTCTTGGTTCCTTCGAATGGTTGTCGAACCCCAGAGTGGCTCTCTACGCGGTCGCTATCACCGATATCTGGATGTGGTCGCCCTTCGTGATGCTGCTTTCGCTGGCCGGACTCTCGGCGGTGCCGAAGCATCTCTACGAGGCAGCGGCAATCGATAGGGCGGGACCATTCTACACCTTCTTCCGCATCACCCTACCGCTCGTCGCCCCTATTCTGATGATCGCTATCATCTTTCGCACCATGGAGGCCTTCAAGACGTTCGACCTGGCATACATCCTGACGAGCCAGCCGACGACCGAGGTGATCTCGATCCGCCTCTACAAGATGGCCTTCCAGGAGTGGCAGACGGGGCGTTCATGCGCGCTCGCCTACATCGTGCTGATCATGGTGCTGGCGATCACCAACATCTACGTCAAGTATCTCAACAAGGTGAAGGAGCGCTGAGATGGCCGCCGTCCAAACCCGCTCAGAACGCGCATTGAACCGGGTGGCCATCGCCGCAGTTCTTGCCATCACGCTGATCTTCCTTGCGCCGATCTACTGGATCACCGCGACAGCCTTCAAACCACGCAACCTTGCCACGACGATTCCGCCGACGGTGCTGTTCCAGCCGGAAATCTCGCCCTTCGTGAAGCTCTTCACCAAGCGTTCCCAGCTGCGCGAACCGCCGACAGCGGAGCAATATGCGGCAGCGCCCTGGTGGGAACGGCTCGTCTTCGATGGCGGCGAAAAGGTCGTGCGCTCCGGTCGCGGCGAGGTGCAGCTTTCGGGCTACCCCAGCCGCTTCATGAACTCGTTGATCGTTGCGATCACCTCGACGGTGCTCGCGGTCGGAATGGGTACCTTCACCGCCTACGGTTTCTCGCGTTTCAGGGTAAAGGGTGAGGCCGACCTGCTTTTCTTCATCCTCTCGACACGCATGCTTCCGCCGGTGGTGGTCGCGATCCCCATGTTCCTCATGTACCGGGCCGTCGGACTGAACGACACCCACTGGGGTCTGATCATCCTCTACACCGCCTTCAATCTCTCCTTCTCCGTCTGGCTGATGAAGGGTTTCATCGACGAAATCCCCAAGGAATACGAAGAGGCAGCCCTCGTCGACGGCTACACGCGCATGGAGGCGTTCTTCAAGATCGTCATCCCCGAGGCCGCGACAGGCATCGCTGCCACCGCCGTCTTCTGCTTCATTACCGCATGGAACGAATACGCCTTCGCCCTGATCATGACGAACAGGCGGGCGCAAACCGCCCCGCCCTTTATCCCGAGCCAGGTCGGCTCGGGCCTTCCCGACTGGACGGTGATCGCCGCCGGCACGTTCCTTTTCCTGTTGCCGGTTGCCATCTTCACCTTCCTGCTCCGCAACCATCTCCTGCGCGGCATGAGCTTTGGAGCGATCCGCAAATGACATTTCGCGCCATGAACCACAAATATCTCGAGCCCGGTGCACAGATCCTGATGATCCTGGGCATCATCGCCCTGTGCCAGCCATGGAACCTGTTTCTCCATCGCTATGGGCTGACGATGACGCTGATCGGACTGATCGCCTTCATGGTCACATCCAAAATTCCGCCGGAAGCGAAACGCGACGAAAGCATCAATTCATGACGCAGATCGAACTTCATGGCATCGAGAAATATTTTGGCGCCGTTCAGGTCATCAAGAACCTTAGCCTCGACATCGCAGACAACGAGTTCATCGTTTTCCTTGGCCAGTCGGGCTGCGGCAAGACGACAACGCTGCGGGCTGTGGCAGGCCTTGAGACAATCGATGACGGCGATATCCTGATCGATGGCCAGCCTGTCCAACACATGAAAGCCTCCGACCGAGACATAGCTTTCGTATTCCAGTCCTTCTCGCTCTATCCGCACATGACCGTCTACGAGAACATCGCATTCCCGCTTCGGGCCATGCGCAGCAACCGCGCCGATATCGAACGCGACGTGCAGGCCGTGGCGAAGACCCTCCAGATCACGCATCTGCTGGCCAAGAAACCGTCTGCGCTGTCCGGTGGCGACATGCAGCGTGTCGCGATCGGCCGGGCGCTTGTCCGCCGTCCGAAGGCGATGCTGATGGACGAACCGATCGGCGCGCTCGATGCCAAGCTGCGCGAGGAGATGCGCGCGGAAATCAAGCGCCTGCATATCAAGCAGGGGTCAACCACGATCTACGTGACGCACGACCAGGTGGAAGCCATGTCGCTCGCCGACCGCATCGTGATCATGCACGAGGGCGTGCTTCAGCAGATCGGCAGTCCGACCGAAGTCTACTCGCGCCCCGCCAACGTTTTTGTCGGCCAGTTCGTCGGCAGCCCGGTGATGAACATGACCGAAGCCTCGGTGAAGGAACATGCTGGGCAACTGCGCGTCCAGGTGCCCGGGGCGACGGACGGGTTTACATTCCCTTCCGCACTGGCGAACAGCCTCTCGGCTCAAAAAGGCGAGAACGGTAACCTTACTCTCGGCGTCCGGCCCGAAGGTGTGCTTGTTTCGCGCGAGGCACGCGAGGGTTACATACCGGTCGAGGCCCACATCATCGAGCCGCTTGGATCGCACGACATCGTCGACCTGCGGGTGGGTACCCAGACTTTGCGCGCCCGCACGAAGAGCGGGTTCGTGGCACGCGCCGGCGACCCGGTATGGGCTCGCATCGCCCCGGATCAGGCCCACTTTTTCAACACCGCGACTGGCATGTCTCTGGGGATCAGACTCTGATGGCGCATATCGAACTCAAGGGTATCAGCAAGACGTTCGGCGACCATACGGCGTTGCAGAACCTCAACCTTGAAATTGCCGACGGCGAGTTCTTCGTGTTGCTCGGCCAGACGGGTGCAGGCAAGACGACAACCTTGCGACTTATCGCCGGACTGGAGAAGCCGACCGCGGGCAGGATCCTCATCGATGGCGAGGATATGGCTGAGTGGGGTGCGGCCGAACGCGACGTCGCACTCGTACTACAGCAATATTCGCTTTATCCGCGCTATACTGTTCGTGAAAATCTCGAGTTCCCCCTCAAGTCGCGCATCCGCCGCGTCGATCCGAGCGAGATCAAAGAACGGGTGGATCGGGTCGCCAAGACGCTTCGGATCGAACACCTGCTCGATCGCAAGACCGACCGGCTCTCGGGCGGCGAGATGCAACGCGTCTCTATTGGCCGCGCAATCGTTCGCAAGCCGCACGTGTTCCTGATGGACGAGCCGCTTTCCGCCCTCGACGCCAAGCTGCGCGAGGCGCTGCGGACAGAGCTCAAGAACCTGCAAATGAACCTCGGCGCAACCTTCCTCTTCGTCACCCACGATCAGATCGAGGCCATGTCGATGGGCGACAAGATCGGCGTCCTCAACAATGGTCAACTGGTGCAGACCGGCACGCCACACCAGATCTATACCAATCCGGTAAACACCTTCGTCGCCCGTGCCGTCGGATCACCGCCAATGAACCTGATCGATGGCAAACTGGCCGGCGGACAGGCAATGGCAAATGGCGGCTACAGCCTGCCTCTTGCAACCGCGAGCATCTCCGCCGGTGATGCGCGCCCATTGACCTTTGGAATCCGTCCCGAGGACCTCGTTCTCGAAGGCGGCGCGCCCGGCGAGGCTCGCGTCCACGACATAGAGAACCACGGTGTTGAAAAGATCGTGACGCTGAGAGCAGGAGAAAAGCTTCTGCAGGCTACGGTTCCGGCCCAGACCAAAATCAAGATCGAGGATGTCGTCCGCTTTTCCTGGAATCCCGAAAAGGTCGTCCTCTTCGACGGAGAGAGCGGCATCAGCCTGCGCCACGCCGGATGAGTGGATCAAACCGACCTGTTGTCGATCGAGCGACTATCGCGATTGAGACTGCTGCTTTCGCGAGGACGGACGCCTACTCCGGAAATCTTCGGCGATAGTGCCCTACGACTTCGGGGTTGCACAGGTTGAGCGGAAGTTCTCCCCGCAACACCCGAACGGCTTCCGCTGCGGCCCCTGTTCCCATGCGCATCATGCTCTCCTGCGTCAGGCCGGCGAGATGCGGTGTCACAATCACATTGTCGAGGGCCAGGTAGGGGTGATCCGAAGGTAACGGCTGGCTGGAGAAGACGTCGAGCGCCGCTCCGGCGATCCTTCCCTCGACAAGTGCTTCGATCAGGGCGGCATCATCAATGACGGCGCCGCGCGAGACATTGACTAGGATCGCGTCCGGTTTCATCCGGCCGATGCGCTCAGGACTGAGCAGCCCGGTCGTCTCGGGCGTCAGCGGACAGCAGAGCACGAGGATATCGACGCTGGTGACAAGATCGTCCACGGACGCGAACCGTACGCCTTCCGGCAGACTTCCCGGCGAGCGGCTATTTGCAACCACCTCGAGACCAAAGCCGTATCTTGCAATGTGGAAGACCGCCTTTCCCACATTGCCCATACCGATGATGCCCACGGTCCGCCCGGCGAGATCGACGGCCCGGTCGGACTGCGCACGGCCGACGGCCCAGCCTTTGTCCCGCAGATCGCGATCCATCGTCCGAAAGCGCCGGAGCAACGCCAGCGTAACCATGAAAACGTGTTCAGCTACCGTCGACGCATTGGCGCCCGGGACGTTGGCAATGAGCACACCCGCCGCCCTGGCGGCGTCGTAAGGGATCATGTCGAGCCCGGCGCCGTGACGGATCGCGGCCCGCAAAGCCGGCGTCACGGCAAACAGCACCGGTGGAATCGGCGCCCGTACGATCAGCACCTCGGCATCTCGCGCCTCCCGGATCAACGTATCGGAATCGAGCGAGGATGCGATGCGCAGATCGCCCGCCGCTCTCAGCATCGCGTCAGCCTCTGGGTGCAGTGGATGCGTTGAAAAGATCAAGCGCACCGGCCTCTCCTCTTCCTCAGTGCCGCCGTCTATTCGGCCGCGTTTGCCGGCCCGCCGAGCAGACCTTTCCAGTAGCTTTCCGCACCCTGCAAATGAGCGTTCATGAGCGCCTGCGCGAGGTTCCCATCGCGCGAAAGAAGTGCCTCGTAGATACGAATGTGCTCCTCGTGCGAGCGCCTGCTGCGACCTGCATCACCGAAATAGATCGGCAACCGCTGCTCGCCCATCGAGTAGTAGACGCTGCACACGCGATAGAAGATGCTGTTCTTGGTCGCCCGCACGATCTCCAGATGAAAGTCCCGGTCCTCGCGCGCCAGCCCCTCGCCGGTCGCCAGCCGCGCTTCGGACGCTGCCAGAATTTCGCGAAGTCGTTCGTAGTTCTCTTCCGTCGCACGCGCGCAAGCAAGTTCCGCCGCCTTGATCTCGTGGATCTTCCTAAGTTCCACTGTCTCGTAGATCAGGGTCGGGTCAAGGGGCACGCCGGCACGCGCGAAAAGCGCCATCGCCTCTACGCTCGCCTCCGTGGTGGTGAGATATATTCCGGACTTAGCCCGACGCTCGACGATGCGCATGGCCTCCAGGATGGCCAGCGCCTCGCGGATCTGCCCACGGCTTACCGCAAAGTGCTCGGCAAGTTCCCGTTCCGAGGGCGTTCGGCCGCTGCCGTTCGACGTCGAGAAGAGATAGGCTGCGAGATCGGAGAGGAGATTGTTTTCTTTCATGGTCAATGTCTTTGCGCGTGGGCCTCCAGAATGCGTTCATTGATCGTGAAGCCCAAGCCGGGTTTCTCGGGAATCTCTATCATCCCCTCCTTTACCGAAACCGTCTCCTCGACGAGGTCATGAATCATCGGGTTTGCGCCAAGCGAATATTCAACGACGAAACTCGCCGGCGAGGCAGCGCAAACGTGCAGGCCCGAGAAGAAACATGGGGCGCCCGCCCACAGATGCGGCGCGAAGCGAAGGTTGAAGGCGCTGGCCAGCGCCGCGATCCGCATCGCCTCGGTGATGCCGCCGCAAAAGGCAGGGTCAGGCTGGAATATATCGACCGACCGCAGCATGGCGAGGTCACGAAAGGCAAAGCGGGTCGCCTCGCTCTCGCCGGCGGCAATCGGCACGTTTCCGGCAGCGCGCACCTCCGCCATGCCCGGCTTGTCATCGGCAACGACCGGCTCCTCGAACCAGGCGAGATCACAGTCGCCGACAAGCTGGATGAACCGCTTGGCGTCGGCCACCGTATAGGTTCCGTGCGCATCGACCATCAGTTCGACCGCGGCACCGAGCGACTTGCGGGCCGCCCGCACGCGAGCCGCCGATACATGCGGCGCCCCATCCATGGCTCCCACGCGCATCTTGACCGCGCCGAAGCCGCCTGCGGCAATGTAGGACTGAAGCTGGTCACCGATCTTGTCGACATCTTCCCAACCACCGGAGGCATAGGCCGGCAAACGCTCCGCCTTGCGACCGCCAAGCAGCTTCCAGACCGGCACGCCCAGTGACTTCCCAAGGATGTCCCAAAGAGCGATATCCACGGCGCTGATCGCAGCGACCGATAGCCCGCGACGCGACAATTCCGGCATCGAATGGCCGGTCCTGGCAGCCGTCTCGTGACGCACACCGTTGTATAGCATCTCCCATATTGCCGAAATGTCGGAGGGATCACGCCCGATCAGCTTCGGTCCGACTTCGTGGTTGAGCATATGCACGAGTGTGCCGTAGGTGCCGGCGCTGCCGGCCGCATTCTTGCCCTCGCCCCAACCAACAAGACCATCGTCGGTTTCGATGCGCAGTATCGCCGAATCAAAGGTTGTCAGCCGACCGAAATCGCTGCTGTGCTGGCGGCTTGCTTCGATGGGGATGCGAACCCACCAGGCGTCTACTGTCTTGATGCGCATTTCGGCTTCCTCGCCGTGGCGGCGCTCCGGCCGCGGTCATCCTCAGTGCCAATCGTCACTTGATCAGCGGAAGGATGGTTTCTGCCGTAATCCGCATTTGATCGTCGTAGAATTTCTCGGTGAGCAGGCTGGAGCCATGATCCTGAATAAACTTCAGTTGTTCCGGCGGAATGTCCACGGGGCTGCGTTCAACCATGTCGGGATATTTCGCTGCCGGCGTCCGGTCCACAGGAGCGACAAACTCGTTGGTCAGCGCGCCGTCATAGCCGACTTCCTTCAGCGTCGCGACAATCCTCGGCCAATCGAGATGGCCAAGCCCCGCCGCGAAGCGGTTGTTGTCCGCGACGTGGAAATCGAAAAGCCGCTTTCCTGCAAGCCGGATTGCATCGTACATATCCTCCTCCTCGATATTGAGGTGGAATGCGTCCAGGCAGACACCGCAGTCAGGGTGGACGGCATCGGCAAGGGCAAGTGCCTGGGCCGCACGATTGAAGAGGTAGGTTTCAAATCGGTTCAGGGGTTCAATCGCGATCCTTACGCCTGCTTTCTGCGCATGGGCGAAGCATTCTTTTGTCGCCTCCACCACCCATCCCCACTCCTCTTCCTCAGTGCCATCCGGCACCACTTTGCCGACGGTCGCCGGGACCAGCGTCACGATCTCCCCTTCGAGCGCGCTCACCATCGTGATGACATCCTTGACGTAATCGACAGACTTCGCCCGCTGGCCTTCGTCCCTTGCAGCAAGGTTTCGCTCGCCGAGCGTCAACGTTACCGCCCCCCAGCAACGGATCCCGTACTCCCGCAGCAGCGCACGCGTCTCCTTTACGTCGTATTGGGTCGGTTCGCCTGAAATCTCGATGCTCTCGTAGCCGTATCTCTTGATGCGCTTGAGCGTTACGGCGAGCGGTTCTGCCCGCATCCAGTTATGGGTAGAAAGATGCATGGTCGTCCTCCCAGACTAACATCAATGTCTATCGCTTTCGCGAGCGCGCCACCAGCTTTACCAGCTATCTGGTTCGGCCAATTGGCACCATAGTAGATGGTCTATCGCAAAATCCTTCGTATCGCAAGGCACGGTGATTGCATTGTGAACTTCACTAAATGACTAATTGATATTATTTTATAGATAAATACGTAATCTTGGCACATCCGGCTCCGTTCACTGCGTTTGACGCGAGTGACCAACGTGGTATTACCAGATTGCACACATGGAGAACAGCTGCTGCGTGGCAGCGCGGGAGGGAATATGAGAATAGGCATGTGCATGTTTCTCTGGACGACACACGTCAGTGGCCGGCACGAAGGCATCCTTCGGGACATCAAGGCAACGGGCTTTGACGGTGTCGAGATCCCGATATTCGAAGGTACTCCCGAGGACTATCGCCAGCTCGGTGACCTCCTTGACCGGATTGGATTGGCGCGCACCGCTGTGTCCGCGATGGGAGATCCGGCGATGAATCTGATATCACCGGAAAGCGCGACACGTGAGCGCGGTGTGGCCTACATGAAATGGGCAATCGACTGCGCCGCCGCGCTTGGCGCCGACACGCTAAGCGGACCCCTTCATTCGACCCTCGGTCACTTCTCCGGCGCCGGCCCCACGAAAACGGAATTAGCTCTCTCGGTCACCTCGCAACGCAAGATCGGCGACCACGCAGCGGGGCGCGGCGTTGTCATCGGGCTCGAAGCACTGAACCGCTTCGAATGCTACCTGCTGAATACGATGGACGCCCTCGCCGCGCACATCGATGAAATCGGTCACCCTAACGTCCGCGCGATGTACGATACGTTTCACAGCAATATCGAGGAGGAGGACCCGGTTGGCGCCTTCACCCGCAACAAGGACCGCATTGCGCACGTGCATATCTCGGAGAACAACCGCGGCGTGCCTGGACGGGGCAATATTCCGTGGCCCGAGACATTTCGCGCGATCCGGGCCAGCGGCTACGACGGATGGCTGACAATCGAAGCCTTCGGCCGATCACTCAAGGATTTGGCCGCTGCCACGAAGGTGTGGCGCGACTTCTCCGAGACACCGGAAGCGGTTTACCGGGAGGGCTACCGCCACATTCGCGATGGATGGCAGGCGGTCGAGGCACGAACGATCTAGAGATTGGCGCCGAGCGGTCACCCGGGTCGGCTGATAGCGACCTCGCCGTGCCGATCGCGTTTGCCGGTAGTGACCTGCATGCGGGGCCTCAAGGCTCAACATGCCCTTGGATTAAATCGGCTTCGCTGATACACAAATGAAAGTTTCACTTTTCATCGGAATTTAGCATGAGCCGCAACTTTCTGGTCGTTGATCCCGAGGAGAGTATCGAGGTGCTCAAAGGCCTGGCTTCGCCGGTCAGGGTGCGCATTCTCAAGCTTCTGCACGTCGACGGATCGATGAATGGCAACGATATCGCTGCGAAGCTCGACCTCCCCCAATCAACCGTGTCGATGAATATCCAGATTCTCGAGGCGGCTGGCCTCATACGAACGGAAACGCAGAAGGCCCGAAAGGGAAATCAGAAGATTTGCCATTCGACATTCGACGAAATCCTCGTGATGTTCAAGGAAGACATCGCGCCCTTGAACTCGCGCGTTATCGAAGTGTCGATGCCGATCGGCCTTTATACGAGCTGTGAAGTGTCCGCCCCTTGTGGACTATGCTCGACGGAAGGAATTATCGGCCTGCTGGATGTTCCGCATGCATTTCTGGATCCTGACCGGATGAAAGCCGGGCTGGTCTGGTTCACGCGCGGCTATCTGGAATATCAGTTTCCGAACAACGCCAAGCTCAGCCAGAACGTCATTGAATCGATGGAATTTTCGATGGAATTGAGTTCTGAGGTGCCGGGCACGTCGGCCGACTGGCCAAGTGATATTACACTTTCGGTAAACGGGAAGGAAATCGGCACATGGATGTCGCCGGGCGACTTCGGGGATAAACGTGGCGTTTACACGCCGGATTGGTGGAAACTGAAAGGCAGTCAATATGGCAAGCTGAAAACCTGGCGGGTAATGCCGGACGGTAGCTATGTGGACGGCATCAAGATCTCGCCGGTGTCGCTTGCCGACCTCGATTTGGGCAGTCATCACTCGATCCGGCTGCGGATCGCCGTCAAGCAGGGTGCCAAGCACCCCGGAGGCATCAACATCTTCGGACGAGGCTTCGGCAACTACGATCAGGATATCGTCCTGCGACTGATGACTGATCGCTGAGCGGGAGCCACGCTACCGACTATTTTCACCCTCGGGGTGCTCTCCCCATGGCAGCAGAGAGCGGAACGGTTCCGCCTTCGCATTTTGCATCTGATATCTTGATGTGCATCGTGAAACACGTTACCGCGCCCATGCCTTCCGTCGGCCGACCTGCGCAAGCAGTATGACCGGCAGAATGCCGATAACAACGATCGCAAGCGCTGCAATCGCCCCCTCCTCGTACGTGCCGCGGGCGGCTTCCCCGTAGAGATGGGTTGCAAAGGTCTCGAAGTTCAGCGGACGCAGCAGCAGCGTGGCCGGCAACTCCTTTACGCAGTCGACGAAGACAAGCAGGGCACCGGCTGCCAGCGACGCCTTCGACAACGGCAGGTGTATCCGAAACAGCGTGCCACCAGCCGACGTGCCGAGCGTTCGAGCCGCGTGATCGAAGGCGCGTGGTATCCGCGACAGCCCTGCCTCGATGCTGCCCGCGGAAATTGCCAGGAAGCGCGTGGCGTAGGCATAGAGCACCGCACCGCCCGAACCGATGAGTAGAAGTCCGGCCGAGTTTGCGAACCATTGCTTCGTCGCGCGGTCGAACAGGCCATCGAAACTTGCAGCGACAATCAGCACGCCGATTGCGACGACCGTGCCGGGAGCCGCGTATCCCATGGTGGAAAGGCGGTAGAACCACGGGGCCATCCTGCTGCCCGAAACTCGACCGGCATAGGCAACGATCAGCCCGGCTGCGACGGTCAAGATTGTGGCGGTCGCCGCAAACAGCAATGTGTTCGTCATCTCGCTGAAGAACCGCTCGGAGAGCCCGGCGAACCGCCAGCGCTTGTAAGCCTCGCCAAGCAGAAAGATGGCGGGTGCCCCGAACCCGAAGAGAACCGGTAACATGCCGGCAAGAAGCAGCAACACACCCGGTGCACCGCCGACGCGACGGGGCTCGAAGACCCGCGACCGCTGAGCCGAGACCGAGTAGCGCTGCCGCCGTCGCGCCCAGCGTTCCATGGCAACGAGCGCGACAACGAACAGCAGCAGGAAAAGCGCAATCTGGGCGGAGCCTGGCAAATCCGAACGTGTGATCCAGGTCGTGTAGATCGACACTGTAAGCGTCCGCACGCCGAGGAACTCCGCAGCACCGATATCGTTGAGTGCTTCCATCAGGGCGAGGCTGACACCAACCGCGACCGCCGGCCGCGCAAGTGGAAGCGCCACACGCCAGAAGATGCCGCGACGCGACACACCAAGCGTTCGCGACACCTCGATGAGGCTCGCCGATTGCATGAGGAATATCGCACGCGTTGGAATATACACGTAAGGGTAAAGAACAAACCCAAGCAGCAGGACGCAGCCCGTCATCGAGCGGATATCCGGCAGCCGGAATTCGCGCGGGCTGGAGTACCCAAGCACCCAACGGATCACTCCCTGGACCGGACCTATCGGGTGAAGAATGTCAAGATATGCATAGGCGATAATGTAGGTCGGCACAGCGAGTGGAAGCAGCAGCGCCCACTCTAGCACCCAGCGTCCGCGAAACTCAAAGGCGGTTACGAGCCAGGCCAGCATCGTACCCAGTGCACCTGCCAGAAGCCCGACGCCTCCGAGTAGCAAGAGCGTGTCTACCAGGGCAACAGGCAGCACCGTCGACACCAGATGCAACCATAGCCCCGGCGACCCCTTCGACGCCTGATACACAAGCGAGGCGAACGGCAGAAGCATGACGAGCGTCACGGCTGCGGAAGCAACGAGCCACCCCGAACGGCCAGCAAATCGCCGCCATACCAAGAAGCCCGAACGTGGGAGAGTTGAAGACACGCGCCGTGGAAAACGACATGCCGTTTTCCGGCATGTCGTCAATCCGTCAATTGTCGAAGCCGACCTTTTCCGCGAGCACGCTCGCCTGCTTACGATGGCTGACAATCTCGCTGAGCGGCGTCTTGTCGATGTTGAGGGTCCCTAGCGATGCAATGATCGGATCAACCGCGACGCCGGCCTTGACCGGGTATTCGAAGTTCGCTTCGGCGTAAATCTTCTGTGCCTCGTCGGAGACCAGATACTCCAGCAGCTTGATTGCTTCTGCCTTGTTGGGCGCATGCTTCGCCACGGCAGCACCGCTGACGTTGACCTGCGTCCCGCCATTCTTGAAGGTCGGAAGGATGACCTTGATGGCATTGCCCCAGGCAACCTGCTCCTCACCGCCCTTGCCGGAGCGCATCAGACCGACATAGTAGGAATTGGCAATTGCGATGTCGCAGATGCCGCCGAGGATATCCTTTGCACCATCGCGGTCGCCACCGCCGGCCTTGCGGGCGAGATTGGCCTTAAGCCCGGTCAGCCACTTCTCCGTTTCATCGGCGCCGTAGTGGGCGACAAAGTCCGCGAAAAGGGCGGTATTGTAGGGGTGTTGACCCGAGCGAATGCAAACCTTGCCCTTCCACTTCGGATCGGAAAGATCCTCGTAGTTGAAGGCGGCGAGATCGAGGTTCTTCTCGGCGTAAAGGACGCGCGCCCGCATCGAGAGCGCGAACCAGTTGCCGTCGGCATCACGAAGCTCTGCCGGTATGGCCTTCGAAAGAAGGTCCGAGGAGACGGGCTGGGTAACGCCCTTTTCAACCAGATCAACGAGATTTCCGGCATCGACCGCCATCATGATATCGGCTGGTGAGCTCTCGCCCTCTGCCAGGACCCGCTCCGGCATGCCGTCCTTGAGGAAGACCGTGTTAACGTTGATGCCCGTCGAAGCCTTGAAGGAATCGAGAAGCGGTTGGATAAGTCCGGGCTCACGCGTCGTGTAAATGTTGACTTCGGCAGCCGTCGCGGCGCTTGCGAGCGTGAAAAGCGCAGAGCCCGCGATGGTAAGCGTCACAATTGTTTCCCTGATCATGGCGCACAATCTCCCCCTTTGGAACGCCATTTAGAAGCAACATACATGATAGAAGCGGTCAAGTTATTGAGCTAACGTTCACCAAATAGTGACCGGCGGCCAACCGACCTCATGGGTTCGGAAAGGTCAGCACGGCTTCGCTGCGGATGGAAATTCCTACCTCCCCGGTGTCGGGCGGTCGATGATCCAGCGAGCGGACGCAAATCGGCTCCTCCAGCCCGTCCAGTTTGACAGCAAGTTGCTCAATCTCACCCAATAGCACTCGTTGGACGATGCGGCCGCTGAGCCCGGACTGCGCTGTCGTCACGGTGATGTCGCTCGGCCGAATGTAGGCGACGGCCTGGCTTTCCTCCCGAAGCTGGCGAGCAGAGGGGAAGGCACCTATCGGCGTGTGGATCTGCCCGTTGCGGTATATTCCCTGTACTTTGTTGAACGCGGTAAAGAAATCCGCCGCATAGCGTGAATTGGGAGAGTGGAAGAGCTCATATCCACTACCCTGCTGGACAATCTCGCCGGCGCGCATCAGCACGACACGATCACCTGCGGAAAGAGCCTCCTCGGGATCGTGCGTGACCATCACGACAGTCGTCCCCATCGAGCGCAAGAGGGAGAGTGTATCGTCGCGCATCTGCTCCCTCAGTCCTCTGTCGAGATTTGAGAACGGCTCGTCCATCAGCAGAATGTCTGTGCCCGGAGCGAGTGCCCGCGCCAAGGCGACACGCTGCTGCTCGCCGCCCGAAAGCATGTGCGGATGACGCGAAGTAAGATGCGTGAGCCCTACCCTCGCGATCATCGCCATAGCCTTTGTCCTGGCGTCCTGCCTTGGAAGGTTTCTCAAGCCGAAAAGCACATTCTGCTCGACTGTCAGATGCGGAAACAGCGCATAGTCCTGGAATACAAAGCCGATATTGCGCATCTCGGGTTCCACGAAACGGGACGGCCCGGCAACGTACTCGCCACGTATGCGGATCACACCCCGGTCCGCGGTATCGATACCGGCAATGATCCTCAGAAGGGACGTCTTTCCGCAGCCCGAGTGCCCGACAAGGCAGATGACTTCACCCGGCGCAATAGACAGCGACAACTCCCTGACGGCATAGGTGTTTCCGAAGCGACGCGAGATGTTCTCAAGCTCGAGCGACTTCGGTGCATCATCAGATATCAATTCCAGTCTCCCATCGCACGATCAAAAGACATTCAGACCGGGTTGCGCCAACCATACGAACTAGCGCCATGCCTTCGCAACAGCCGAAGCGGAGCCTGCCTGAACACTAGGAATTGAAGAGGATCCATGCACATCCGAACTCTTTTGCCGTGCTGAACACTTGCAGCCCCAAAAGTGCATTGTACAACAGTGTCCGATTGGAATTGGTACAAACCAAAGTAGCGCCTGTGACATGCCAAGACGTCCGTCGGAACCCTCACAGGGCATCGCTGCATTCGAAATGAAATTCGATGAATCGAACAACCCCCTCTGGAGGAAGCGGCCATAGTGGGCCGTAAGCGGGCTACCGATTCTTCAACCATGATACCGAATAAGCAAGGAGGATGTTTAAATGGACTATCGCAAGTTGGGGCACAGTGGGGCCGTCGTAACGTCATTTTGCCTGGGCACCATGACATTCGGAACAGAGGCCGATGAAGCCGCTTCGCACAAGCTTCTGGATGACTACTTCGCATGGGGTGGAAATTTCGTCGATACAGCTGACGTCTACAGTGCCGGAAAGTCGGAGGAGATTATTGGCCGATGGCTGAAGTCCCATCCGACGGAAGCACGTCAGGCGGTGATCGCCACCAAGGGGCGCTTTCCGATGGGCACGGGACCGAACGACATCGGCCTGTCGCGCCGGCACCTCAATCAGGCACTGGACGACTCGCTGAGGCGCCTCGACGTCGAACATATCGACCTCTACCAGATGCATGCGTGGGACGCTCTTACGCCTATCGAGGAAACACTTCGCTTCCTTGATGACGCGGTTTCCGCCGGCAAGATCGGCTATTACGGCTTCTCAAACTATGTCGGCTGGCACATCGCAAAGGCGGTCGAGATTGCCAAGGCAAAAGGATACACGCGCCCGGTGACCCTGCAACCGCAGTATAATCTGCTGATGCGCGACATCGAGCTCGAGATCGTCGCTGCCTGCCAGGATGCCGGCATGGGGCTGTTGCCTTGGTCGCCGCTAGGCGGCGGCTGGCTGACCGGAAAATACAAGCGGGACCAGATACCGACCGGCGTCACGCGCCTCGGCGAGAATCCGAAGCGCGGCGGCGAGGCCTATGAAGCGCGCAACGCGCAGGAGCGGACCTGGGGCATCATCGGCGCGGTCGAAGAGATTGCCAAGGCCCGCGGCGTCAGCATGGCACAGGTGGCGCTTGCCTGGGTTGCTGCCCGACCGGCCGTAACCTCTGTCATTCTTGGTGTGCGCACCACAGAACAGCTGGCCGACAACCTCGGCGCCGCCAAACTGGTCCTCTCGGACGAGGAGATGACAAAGCTGACCGACATTAGTGCGCCGACGCCCGGTCAGTATCCGTACGGTCCGCACGGCATCAATCAGCGCAACCGCAAGATTGAAGGCGGGCGCTGAAAAAGCCGAGGCGGCGTCAGATCCTGACGCCGCTTGTCTTGTCGAAGAGGTGAAGGTGCTGCGGATCGACGGTGACGCCGATCGTTTCGCCTGACAGCAGGCTGCCGCGGCCGGTTTGGACGATGGTCAGCTCCGGCGTGGTGGCTGTCGCCACGAAGGTCGATGAACCCGTCGATTCCACGAAGGCAACAGGCACATCGAAAATCCCCTGCCCCTGTCCGACAATATCGAGATGTTCGGGACGAAGCCCTGCCGTCACCTCGAGCCCCGGCTGCAACTGATTGCCGGAGACGATCCTTTGCTTCGCCGCACCGAGATCGAGAGTGAGGGTCCTTCCGTCTTCGCCGACGACCGCCGGGATGAAATTCATCGCCGGTGAGCCGATGAAGCCTGCAACAAACCGGTTGGCGGGCCTGTCGTAAAGATCAAGCGGCCTGCCCTGCTGCTCGATCACCCCGTCGCGCATGACGACGACATGATCGGCCATGGTCATGGCTTCGATCTGGTCATGCGTCACATAGACCGAGGTCGCATGCAGCCGGTCATGTAGCGCACGGATCTCCTTGCGCATCGACACACGCAGCGCGGCATCGAGATTGGACAGCGGCTCGTCAAACAGGAAGGCCTTCGGGTTGCGGATAATGGCGCGGCCCATGGCGACGCGCTGGCGCTGGCCGCCGGAGAGCTGCCGGGGATAGCGGTCCAGCAGCCCTGTCAGCCCGGCGATCCTGGCGACCTCCTCCGCCTTGATCTTCGCCTCGGGCTTCGGGACCTTGCGCATCCGCAGCGAGTAGGTGAGGTTCTGCTCGACGGTCATATGCGGGTAAAGCGCATAGGACTGGAACACCATGGCGATATCGCGCATGCGCGGAGGGACATCGTTCATCACCTCGCCGGCAATCTTCAGCGTACCTCCGGAAATTTTTTCCAGCCCGGCAAGCGAGCGCAGGAGCGTGGACTTGCCGCATCCCGATGGACCAACCAGCGCCACGAATGTCCCTTTGGCAATCGAAAGGTTGATGTTCCTCAGGGCGTGGTAGGCACCGTAATGCTTCTCGATCCCGGAGAGTTCGATCTGGATATCCTGGTTCATGCCGAAAACCTTGCTGGTCCCGGAACGGGACCGGTGAAATGGCCAAGGGTGAAAAATGTCGTCATTTGACTGCTCCGGCAGCGATACCGCGCGTCAACGTGCGCTGGAAGATCAGGAAGAAGATTACAGTCGGTACGATGCCCAGGAACGCCGCCGAAGCCTGCAGTACCGGGTCCGACATGTTCTGGCCGCGGGTGAGGCCCATGGCCACCGACACCGTCTGATTGTTGTTGGACACCAGCATGACCAGCGGGATCAGGAATTCATTCCAGGTCCAGATGAAGAAGAAGGTTCCCAGGACCATCAGCGTCGGCCGCAAGACCGGAACCACGACGAACCACAGCGTCTTCCAGTGGGTCGAGCCGTCCATCTCAGCGGCTTCGAGGATTTCCTTGGGAAAGGTACTCAGCACGGTCGATAGCAAGTAGGTCCCAAAAGCGCTTTGCAGGACCGCGAATATAATGATGACGGAAAGCTGCGTATCGTAGAGCCCCGTCGCTTTCGCCATGTAATAGAGCGGGTAAATGATCGACTCCTGCGGGACCATGATGCCGAGAAGGAAAACCACCAAAATCACGCGTGAGCCCCGTACCTTGCCGATGCCGATCGCATAGGCATTGAACAGGCTGATCAGCACCCCCAACACCGAGACGGCGAGACTGATCATCACGCTGTTGATGAGCTTGCGGCTGAAATCAGAGGTCGTCCAGAATTTTTCGACTGCTGTGAGATCGATCGACCGTGGAATCGAAAGCGGTCCGCCGACAGCATATTCGGCGCTCGCCTTGACGGCGTTGAGCAGCGCCAGGAAAAACGGAAACAGCGTGAAGGCGAGGAGTAGAATAAGGATCGCCAGAACCAACCACCGCATGGGATTGCGCTGAGTGCGGCGGGTTGCAGCCGTCGCCTTGACCTTGGTCGTACCGTCGCTGAGAGCTGAATAGGCCATGATCTACTCCTTCGGCTCCTGCCGGCTCTGGAAGCGCAGGAAGATTACCGCCAGGGCGATTGTCAGGGTCGTCTGCACGACGGCGATCGCCGCTGCATAGCCGACGCGCTGCGTGGTAAAGAAGTGGTAGTAGGTCAGATAGGAAGGCACGAGTGTGGCATTGTCGGGCCCGCCGGCAGTGATGACGAAGATCGGCGCGAAGACTTTGAGCGCTGCGATCAGCGTGGTCAGCACAACGACGAAAATCTCCGGCGCCAGCAGCGGAATGGTGATCGTCACTAACCGGCTCCACCAGCCTGCACCGTCAAGCTCGGCAGCCTCGTAGAGAGAAGGGTCGATACGCGACAGACCTGCCATGAATACCACAAGGCAATAGCCGACCTGTATCCAGACGATGACGAGCGAGACGGCAGCAAGCGCGTAAGTCGCATCGCCGATCCAGTTCTGGGCGAGATTGCCGAGACCGATGGCCTTCAGGGTGATGTTGATGACGCCGACGGGATTGAGAATCCATCCCCAAAGCACGCCCGCGACCGTCACGGGGAGAATTTGCGGCAGATAAAAACCGGCCCTGAAGAAGCTAGAGACCCATTCCCCGAACTCGTCCCTGACATAGTCGAACAGCAGTGCGGCCAGCACTAGGCCAATGCAGACCGGTATCACCGTCATCGAAAAGATGAACAGCAGCGTGTGATACATCGACCCCCAGAACTGGTCGTCGGTCAGCAGACGCTGATAGTTTTGCAGGCCGACAGGCCGCGGCGTGCCGACGCCTTTCCATGCCGTGAAGCTCAGCCCCAGATTGGCAAGCTGGGGTATCAGCACGATCAGAGTGAAGCCGATCAACCCGGGGATCAGGTAGAGGCCATAGCTTGGTGAACTGCTGCCCGATCGCTGGCTGGATAGTGCCATATCGTTCTTCCTTCAACCTCCCACGAGGGCTGCACCCGGAGGCGCAGCCCAGCGCTTGGGTGGCGCTACTGATTTTCCTGCGCGTCGTCGTAGACCTGCTTGATCTGTTCGATGAACTGATCCGCAGTCAGACTGCCCTGGAAGAGACCAGTGTCTTTCTGATTGAGCACGTCGTAATAGCCGGGAACCGGCCAGTCCGGATAGAAGCCAAGGCCGCTCTTGTCAGAGATCTGCTTGAAAACCGCAGCAGCGTTCTTGCCGATCGGGTTGGTGATCGCGGCCGGATCCGCAGCGATCGGAACGCCGCCGGCATTGGCGAGTGCGGCCTGATACTTTGGTGACAGAGTCAGGCTGATCCACTCGGCGGCGAGATCGGGACTTTTGCTAGCCTTGGGAACGACCCAGAGATTGCCCGTCGAACCGACCGAATATTTCGGCGTCGGAATCACGAACTGACCCCATTTGAAATCCTTGATGGTCGAAGCGAAGGTGCCAAGATTCCACGTGCCCGAGACGTACATCGGCGCCTTGCCGGAGGTAAAGAGCAGAGCCGCGTCCGGGTCCTTCATACCCGTCGAGTCCTTGTTGATGTAGCCCTTACCGACCCAATCCACCAGCGTCTGGGCCGCATAGAGATAAGGCGCGCCATCGAGGGGAGCCTTCAGACCCTGATAGTTCTGAACCCAGGCGTCATCGGCCTTGGTATAGGCGAGAGAGGCAAGCAGATGCTGGCCACTGGTGTCGATGGCGCCAAGCGCAAGGGGCGTCAGACCCTTCTGCTTGAAGGCTTCCATGGCAGCGACCCATTCTTCCAGCGTCGACGGCGGCTTGAGGCCAGCCTTTTCGAACATGTCGATATTGTAGAAGCACGACACATATTCGCCGAACACCGAGACGCCCCACACGGGACCGGAGCCGTAGATGCCCTTTTCGTCATAGCGGCTGAGAACAAGATCGCCCTCGTTCAGGATCTTGTCCCAGCCTTCCTTCTTCACGTAGTCGTCCAGATTGGTCAGCAATCCCTGGCTTGCAACCAAGCCAGCCGTCGCGTTGCCCTTGTTGTATTCGAGAACGTCGGGCGCCTGATCGGAATTGAGGATCATGCCGCCAGCGGCCTGCAACTGCTGAAAGGTCTTCTGCTCGAAACTGACCGAGACGTCGGGATGCTTGGTCTTGAACTCCTCGAGCGCTTCTTTCCAGACGATGCCCTGGGCAGTCGTCGGCTCCTCGAACCACCAGATCTTGAAGGTCTTCTGCTCGGCATGGCCGATCGATGTCATAAGCATCGTCGTGCCGAGCACCAGCGCAAGTCTTGCAATTCTTTTCATGCTTTCCTCCCAAAAAAGCGGCAGAGCCGCGAAAAGATCCATGTCAGTCATGGCGCCGCCAAGCCTCCCCGCCCGGCGTTCGCCTACCATAGGTGGTCGATCAGGGATCAACAACGAAATCTCCGCCACGGCAGTTCTTCAGATAGTTGAGCCCGTGAACCTGGCCAGTCATCTCCAACGCATCGCGGTAAACGGGGTCATGCCAGCCCTCGATATCGATCGAACCGGACCAGCCGGCAAGGCGAAGCTCGGAAATGATGTCGGTCCAGTTGCTGTCGCCGAAACCCGGCGTGCGCATGAAGACGAACTTTTCCTTGCCGAAGATGCCATGCTCCTTGATGACATCCCAGCGGATCGTCGCATCCTTGCCGTGGACGTGGAAAATCTTCGAGGCCCACTTGCGGATCTGCGGCAGCGGATCAATGAGATAAACCATCTGGTGGCACGGTTCCCATTCGATGCCGATATTGTCATCCGGCGTCTCGTTGAACATCAATTCCCAAGCGTCCGGGTTGTGCGCGATGTTCCAGTCGCCTGTCGCCCAGTTCCCGTCCATGGCGCAATTCTCGAAGGCGATCCTGACGCCCTTGTCGGCGGCACGTTTGGCAAGCTCGCTCCACACCTGCTTGTAGCGCGGCAGGCTGTCGGTGAGCACGCTGCCACGGATGCGGCCGGTAAAGCCGGCAACGCAGGTAGCGCCGAAATGATGCGCATTGTCGATGCAATCCTTCCAGCCCTCCAATGTATCAAGGTCGATATCGGTTGTTTCGAGCGGATTGCCGAACATGCCGAGCGTCGAGATGGTGATATCACGGTCGCCGATGGCATCGAGCGAGCGCTTGCCAAGCTCGGCGAGATCCTGGCCGTTGGTGGTCTGCCAGAAGAATGGCTCGAAGCTTTCGAAGCCCATGTCGGCGATCTGGCCGATGCGCTTGTCGGCGCCGCCCTTGGAGGCGCTGACCATGGTTCCGACGCGAATGGACTTGGCGGGGTTGCTCACAATCTCAATCCTATGCTGAAATTTCAATGCGTTGGCCGGTCTTGGCGCTCTCGATTGCGCCGAAGACCATGGCGAGGCTTCTGATGTTGTCCGAACTTGCCGTTTCCGGGCGTTCGCCGGTCTTTATCGCCTCGACGAAGCTTGAAATGACACTGGCGTGGCCGTGGGTTTCCTCGTCGTTCTCGGGCACCGGAACCTCCACGGTCGTGATGCCGCGCAGAAGCCCAGGCTCGTTGCCGGCAACCGCCGCCTTGAAGCCCTCCTCACCGTCCCAGGTCAGCATCCCCTTGGAGCCGACTAGGCGCCACTGGCTTTCCCAACTGGTGCGCTCGCCCTCGGCACACCAGGAGCCCCGATATGTGAACACGACGTCGTCTGCGAATTCAAACGTGGCGTTGGCCGATGCGCCGTGCTGATACCAGGAGCCCTTCGGATTGCGCTCGATGCAGTAGACGGCAAGCGGCTTCTTGTCGGCCACGTAGCGAGCCGCGTCGAATGTGTGGATCGCCATGTCGAGCAACAGGACGTTTTCCATCTCCTCGCGGAAGCCGCCGAAATGCGGCGCCAGGAAGAAGTCACAGTGGATGCCCGTCAGGTCGCCGATCGCCCCACTTTCGATAAACCGGCGCATGCGTCGAACGCCTGAGATGAAGCGGCGGTTCTGGATAATGGCGTGTATCCTGCCGGTCTCGGCAGCGAGATCGATCAGTGCGGCGCCCTCGGCCAGCGAGGTCGCCATTGGCTTTTCGCTGAGCACATGGCAGCCGGCCTTGAGCGCAGTCGAGACGATGTTAAATCGAGCAGTCGGGATAACCACGTCGAAGACGATATCGGCCTTGGATCTGGCAATGACGTCGGCGAGGTCCGTGCCTATGACGGCGCCACCCAGACCGAATTCCTCGGCAAGCTTGTCAGCCGCCGCCTGATTGACGTCGACGAGACCCTTGACCTCAATTGCTGCCGCAAGTGCCGGGGTTTCCTTTATAGCGCGCAACCAGCCCTTGGACATAGCTCCGCAACCGCAGAGAACTGCATTCAATGTCACGATTTCCTCCGGTGGACCGCTTCTGGTTTCCTCCCGAAACGCATCCCGTAAACGTTTACGACATTAGGCGGAATCGTTTCCTGGTGTCAATAGGGGCGGAACTCGATCAAATGCCGCGAAAACCTCTGAGAATGCCATGGCTTAGGGAGACGCGCGCTGCGGCGCAGCATAAAAAAAATGTCATGTCATCTGGCTGTTAAACAAAGCTTCTACTAAGCTCACAATCGGATTGCACAGCCGTGCAATGGGAGGAGAAGCTATGAACCAGGACGCGTTTCTGGAGCTGAATTCTGTTGCCTGCCAGTATGGCAACACCAAGGTTCTGAACGATATCAATCTCAGTGTCGCCCGCGGCGAGTTCGTCGCCCTACTCGGCTCTTCGGGCTGCGGAAAGACGACGCTGCTGCGTGTTCTCGCCGGTTTCATCACCCCTTCCGCCGGCCAGGTCAGCGTGCGCCATCGCGACGTGACCGTGCTGCCGCCCGATAAGCGCGGCATGGCATTGGTCTTCCAGTCCTACGCGCTCTGGCCACACATGACGGTGGCGCAGAACATCGGCTACGGCCTGAAGCTGAAGCGTGTGCCGAAAACCGAAATCGCCGAACGTGTTGGCGCGATGCAGACACTCCTCGGGCTCGACGGTCTCGGCAACCGCAAGCCCTCGGCGCTCTCGGGTGGCCAGCGCCAGCGCGTGGCGCTTGGCCGGGCGCTCGCCGTAGATCCGGAAATCCTGCTGCTCGACGAGCCGCTCTCCAACCTCGACGCCCGCATCCGCCTGACCGTGCGCCACGAACTGCGCGCCCTGCAGAAGCGGCTCGGCATCACAGCCATCCACGTCACCCACGACCGCGAGGAAGCCATGGTGATGGCCGACCGCATCGTCATCATGAATGCCGGCCGCATCGCGCAGCAGGGCTCGCCGGAAGAGGTCTACAACCGTCCGGCCTCGGCCTTCGTCGCCGCCTTCATGGGCGCCGAGAATGTCATCACGCTGGAAGGCACGCTGCAGGGCGACAGCTTCGCGATCGCTGCCGGCCCGGCCAATGCCGCGGGCCATGTAGCGCTGATG
Source organism: Rhizobium sp. Root1220 (assembly GCF_001426265.1). Lineage (GTDB taxonomy): Bacteria > Pseudomonadota > Alphaproteobacteria > Rhizobiales > Rhizobiaceae > Rhizobium. The sequence goes on along the minus strand of NZ_LMDG01000032.1, from coordinate 369,981 downwards.
GCCCGCCCGCTGGCATCCGGTATCGTCGAGGCGCGCTTCCGCCCGGAAGCGGCCCAGCTTTTCGCGGCCGATACGCCGATCGTCGGTCCCGGCATCACGTTCCGCGGCGAAGTCTCCGCCGTCAGTTATCCCGGCGGCCATTGGCGCCACTCGGTTCGGCTCGCCCACCGCGAGATCATGGCCGATTCGCCGCGCGCCTTCGAACCCGGCGAACAGGTGAGCGTCCATATCGCGCCCGAAGCCCTTTTCCTTTTCAATTCGCCGGACGCAAAGCCGGCGCCCGCCATTTCCCTGCCGACGGCCGGGAAAGTTCACGCCTGACCTTTCATTTCTGGAGAAGCAATTATGAAGAGACTTACTTATGCAGCATTCGCTGTCGCTCTCGCTGCCCTTCCCGTAAAGGCCGACGAGCTGACGGTTGCCACCGCTGGCGACCAGAACATGGTCGACTACATCAACCAGTATCTCGGCCCGCTGTTCGAAAAGACCTATCCGGGCAACACGGTTCGCGCCGTCGGCACTGGCCCTGGCGATGCCGGCTCGCAGAAGATCCTCGAGCGTTTCGACGCCCAGGCCGCTGCCAACAGCCCGACATGGGACGTCGACGTTGCCGTCGTGCATGAGAAGTTCGCTGGCCCGATGGTCCAGAAGGGCTATCTCGAAAAGTACCGCAGCGACATCGACACCGGCAAGCTTGTCTCGCGCGCCAACGCCAAGAACGCTCTCGGCTCGGACGTCGACGGCTACGTCATGCCGATGTTCAACAGCCAGACGGCCATCGCCTACAACCCGGCCATGGTTCCGACCCCACCGAAGAGCTACACCGAACTTGCTGCCTGGGCCAAGGAACATCCGAAGCAGTTCGGCTATAACGGCATCAAGGGCGGCGCTTCCGGCGTCAGCTTCGTTATGGGCTGGATCTACGCCTTCGGCGGCGGCGACGCCAACAACCTGATGACCGGTCCGTTCAACAAGGACGAGACCACCAAGTGGGGCGAAGCCTTCAAGAGCCTGGCCGACTTCACCAAGAACGCCACGCTGACCCCCGGCAACGCAGGGACGCTCGACCTGCTGTCGCGCGGCGAAATCGCCATGGGCCCGGTCTGGGTCGACATGTTCTACTCCTGGCAGGCCAATGGCCAGCTGCCGCCGGAACTGAAGCTGGTTCTGCCGGCTCCGGGCATGCCGGGCCAGCCGATGCACTACGTCGTGCCGGCAAAAACGGGCCACAAGGAACTCGCAGAGAAGTTCATCGCGCTCGCCACCAGCCCGGAAGTCCAGGCTGACGGCATCGTCAAGAAGTTCAACTGGTATCCGGGCATCGACGCGCAGTTTGTCAAGCCGAAGCTCGATGACGCCACCTGGAACAAGCTGTTTGTCGACATCACGCCGGAAGATCTTGCCTCGAAGGGTAAGCCTTTCCCGATCGCTCCTTACAACAGCGCGATCCTCGAAGCCTACGAGCAGTCGGTCAAGTAAAGCAAGAAGCGGCCTCCCCGTCCCGCAAGGATGGGGAGGCCGTATTGAAATCACGGCTTCCCTTCTCCTTTCTGGAAGAAGGGCAGCCATCCATTCGAAGGTCGATCGATGTCCAAACGTCTTCTCGGTCTGCTGCTTGTCGCACCGGCGCTGGCGGTGATTGCCGCTCTCTTCATCCTGCCGCTCATCATGTCGGCGGTCGGGGCCTTTCGCGTCGACGGCGGCGAATTCGGCCTCGGCAATTTCACCAAGACCTTCGACCTCTATACCAACGACATCGTCTTCACGGTGCTGATCGTCGGCCTGTCGACGATCCTGATCGGCCTTGCCTCGATCGCCATCGGCGGCTACCTGACGCTCGGCGAACATCCGGTTGCCGTCGCCATCCTGCGCTGGCTCTATCGCTGGCCGATGTTCATTCCCTTCATCGTCGTCGGCCAGATTCTCCGCACCTTCCTTGCCAAGAGCGGCATGATGAACAACGTGTTGATCGGCATGGGACTGATGACGCCGCTCGATGCGACGAGCTATCTCGACTGGCGCGGTATCGTCATCGCCTTCGTCTGGAAGCAGACGCCCTTCGTGGCGCTGCTCGTCGCCGGCGCCATGGCCTCTGTCAACCGCGACACCATCGAGGCGGCGCGCAATCTCGGCGCCTCGCGGCTGCGGCTGCTCTTCGAAATCCTCGTGCCGCAGGTCGCCGTGACGCTGACCGTCGGCCTCATCCTGTCCTTCGTCACCATGATGTCGGTGCTCTCCGTGCCGCTGATGATCAATGCCCAGTCGCCAACCATGCTGACCGCCGACATCGCCTTCCGCGTCAATGCCTATGGCGATTACGGCGTCGCCAATGCGCTCGGCCTCGTGTCGCTGGTGCTCGCGTCGTCGGTCGCCTGGATCTATCTCCGCCAAAGCCTCAAGGAGCGCGCATGACGACCGCCGCCGCAATCGCCATTCCGTCCCGCCCGCTCGCCGCCCTGTGGTGGATTCCGCGCGGCATCATCTTCGGGCTGCTGGCCTTCTTCATCTTCGGGCCGCTCTTCAATCTGCTGCTCTGGACGGTCGCGGAGAAATGGTATTTCCCGCACACCTTCCCGCTCGAATACGGCTTCAGCTCCTGGGCGCGCGTCTTTGCGCCGCGCGGCGGCGCGGTCGAATCGCTCACCAACTCGCTGATCGTCGCGGTGCTCACCGTCGTCGTCTCGCTGCTGCTGGCGATCCCGGCGGGTTATGCGCTGGCCCGGCTGAAGCTGCCGTTCCGCGCCCTCATCCTGCTCGCCTTCCTCATCCCGCAGGCGTTTCCGAACCTGACGGTCTACGTCAACGTCGCACGCATTTTCTATGAGATTCATTTGAACGGCACGATCCCCGGCGTCGTGCTGGTGCATGTCTCGCATGGTCTCGTTTATGCCGTCTGGATCGCCACCGCCGCCTTCTCGGCGATCGACATCGAGCTTGAGCAGGCGGCCCGCTCGGCCGGCGCCGGCGCCCTGCGCGCCTTCCTCGACATCACCCTGCCGCTTGCGGCCCCCGGGCTGATGGCAAGCGCCATCTTCGTGTTCCTGGAAAGCCTCGACGAGTTCACCGGCAGCTATTTCGTCGGCGCGCCCGACGTGAACATGCTGCCGTTGCTTCTCTATACCGCGGGCTCCGGCGGCAACTATCAGATCGCCTCCATCACCGCACTCTTGCTGCTGGTGCCCTCGTTGGTCTTTATGCTGATCGTGGAGCGATTCCTGAAAGCCGACGTGCTGTCCCGCGTCGGGCACTAAGAGATCAAAATGAACGACGAGACGGTGAAAGAAGAAAAGCAGCAGCGCAAGGAGCGCATGCGCTTCGTCAGCGCCGAGCAGGTCGCCCAGCTTGCCGGCGTCTCGCGCTCGGCCGTCTCGCGCACCTTCACGCCCGGCGCCAGCGTCGCGCCAGCGACCCGCGAAAAGGTGCTGAAGGCCGCCGACGAGCTCGGCTATCACGTGAACGACCTTGCCCGCGGCGTGCTCGCCAACCAGAGCCGGCTCGTCGGCATCGTCGCGACGCGGCCGGAAGTCGGCTTTCGTGCCCACCTCGCCGCCGCCCTCGCCAAGGCGCTGATCCAGCGCGGCAGCATCCCGATCCTCATCAATACCGGCCAGACCGAGGACGAAATGCTGGCGGCGCAGAAGATGCTGATCGGCCACCGCGCCGAGGCGACGATCATCCTCTCCGGCTCACCGCCGGAAAGCTTCTTCGAGCTGGCGCACCGCAACGGCCAGCCGCTCGTCGTCATTGGCCGTTCCGAGCCCGGCGCCGACCATGTGCGCGCCGGCAATTCCGAAGCCTCCCGGAAGGCAGCGACGGCCTTCTTCGACAGCGGCAGGCGTCGCCTCGCCGTCGCCGGTTCGCATTCCGGAACGCCGAGCATCCGCGAGCGCGAGACCGCGTTTACGGCAGCAGCCGAGGCGCTGGGCGCCTCGGTCTCGATCGGCCGCGGCCCCGATTCCGACTATGAGAGCGGCATGACGGCGGCCCGCGCCCTGTTTGCTGGCGGCGAGCGGCCCGACGCCGTCTTCTGCGCCAACGACCAGATCGCCTTCGGGCTGATGGATTTCGTGCGCACCGAACTCGGCCTGCGCATCCCTCAGGATGTCGCCGTCATCGGCTTCGACGACGTTCCGGAAGCCGCGTGGCTGAGCTATCGGCTGACGACCTTCCGGCAGGACCCGCAGATCATGGCGTTGCGCGCCGTCGAGATGGTCGAGCGGCGCCTCGAAAACCCGAACCTGCCGCCGGCCTATGAACGGGTCATCCCCGACTTCGTCATTCGCCAGAGCTTCACACCCTGACCGAAAGAACGCCATGCATTGCGAATTCCCGGATGACTCCCGCTTCGTGCTTGCCAGAGGGATTATTCTCGAAGCCGCCGAGACGGCGCTGTCCTATTTTTCCGATCTTTCAAAGCTTGCGACCGGCGAGAAGCTGAACGGCCAGGATGTCGTCAGCGAGGCCGACAAGGCGGTGGAAGCGATGATCCGCGCGCGGATCGCCGCCACTTTTCCGGATGACGGCGTGCTCGGCGAGGAGGAAGGACTGCTCGAAGGGCCTTCCGGCTATCTCTGGGTTGTCGATCCGATCGACGGCACGAGCTGCTTCGTGCACGGCATCGACCAGTGGTGCATCTCGATCGCCGTCATGCGGGGCGACGGGGCCGTGCTCGGCCTCATCTGCCAACCGACCACCGGCGACCTCTTTGTCGCCCGCAAGGACGGCGGCGCTTTCCTAAACGGCAAGCCGATGCGCGTCGACGGCAAGACGGCTATCGCCACCGGCCTTCTCGGCGTCGGCGCCAATTTCCGCATCCCGGTGAAGCAGGTGTCGCGCTTCATCCACCTACTGCTCGAGGCGGGCGGCATGTTCATCCGCAACGGCTCCGGCGCGCTTATGCTCGCCGAAGTCGCCTGCGGCCGGCTTGCCGGCTATTACGAGCCGCACATCAACGCCTGGGACTGCATGGCGGGCCTTTTGATGATCCGCGAGGCCGGCGGCTGGACGGAGGATTTCCCCGGCAAAAACGGCACGCTACTGACCGGCGGACCGGTGATCGCCGCTGCATCCCAGGTGCGCGACGAGCTGCTGCAGCTTATCGACCGCTCGCTACAGGACGAACGGGCTATCGCATGAAACTGATCCATGTTTCCGACCTCCACCTGATGCCGCCAGGCGAGACGCTGCTAGGCCTCGATCCGCTCGCCCGCGTCAACGCCTGCCTCGCTGATATCGAGCGGTTTCATGCCGATGCAGCGCTTGTCGTTGTTTCCGGCGACCTTTCCGAGACCGGCACGCCGGACACCTATGCGGCCCTGAAGGAACGGCTTTCGCGCTTCCCGCTGCAAACACGCCTGCTGCTCGGCAACCACGACGACCGCGCGAACTTTTCCGCCGCCTTTCCGGATCATGTGACGCCCGACGGCTTCGCCCATGCGGCGATCGACCTCCAGCACGGTCGGGTCATCGCGCTCGACACGCTCAACGACGGCAAGGTGACGGGCAGGCTCTGCCCGGCGCGACTCGCGTGGCTGGCGGCGCGACTGGAGGAGGCACGCGGTCGCCCGGTCTATCTCTTCATGCATCATCCGCCGGCAAAGGTGCATCTCCCGGCACTCGACAGCATCGGCCTTGCCGATCCGCAGCCTTTCTTCGACCTGATGACCGCGCATGGCGATGTCCGCCACGTCTTCGCCGGGCATTTCCACCGGCTCGTCACCGGCAACCGGCAGGGCATCCCCTTCACCATCCTGCGTAGCACCAACCACCAGACGGCGCTCGATTTCGTCTCGCCGCAGACCACCAACTGCTTCGAGCCGCCGCTCTATTCGATCGTCATCGCCGAGCCGGATTCACTGGTCATTCACTTTCACCAGTTCCAGGGTTGACCGAACGGAGGTGACATCGGCTGCCACCTAAGTCGTCGCTGTTTTGATCACGACGATCTGGTTGATAGCCGCACCCTCAAGCGGGTGCGGCCTCATACTTACTCCGCCGGAGCAGCAACAGCGCGGCGGCCGAGCGTCGCCTGCGTCAGCAGGAAGGCGAACAAGGCGCAGAGCGCGATGCCCACCGCCATCGGCATGGCCGTGCCATCCGCAAACAACGCAGAAATCACCATGGCCACGGCGGCAATGACGAAGTGCAGCGTGCCCATAAGCGACGATGCTGTCCCGGCAATCTCACCGTGATCCTCAAGGGCGAGCACCGCGCTCGTCGGGATGACGAGGCCGAGGAAGCCATAGCCGATGAAGAGCAGGACCATCATCACCGGCAGCTGATCGAAGCCAGCCGACATCAGGGCCGCGAACGCAACCATCACGAAGGCAAAGGCGGCGACGGCAACGCGCATGACACGCACGAGGCCGAAGCGCTCGCCGAGCCAGCCGGTGGCCTGTGACACCGTGAAGAACGACACGGCATTGATCGAGAAGGCGAAGCTGTATTGCACCGGCGTCAGTCCGTAGTGCTCGATCAGTATGAAGGAGGAGTTGGCGAGATAGACAAGGAAGCCGGAAATGCCGAGACCGCCGATGAAGGTCAGGGTCAGGAAGTTGCGATCGCGAAGAAGAAAGGCATAGGCCGTGAGCGCCGTTTTGAAACTGCTCCCGGCGCGATCCTGCTGCGTTCGGGTCTCGTCGAGCTGCGTCGCCAGAAGAACGAGGCCGATGAACGCGGCGATCATGACCGCCCAGAAGACGCCACGCCAACCATAGAACTGGATAACGGCACTTCCCGTTAGCGGTGCAAGGATCGGCGAGATGCTGAAGACCAGCATCAGCAGCGACATCAGGCGGGCAGCCTGGACGCCGGTGTGCATGTCGCGGACGATTGCACGCGGCACGACCATGCCCGCAGCACCACCGATGCCCTGAATGAAGCGGAAGACAATCAAAGTTTCGATGTTTGTCGCCAGCGCGCAGCCGATGCTGGCGAGCGCGAAAATGCCGATGCCGAGATAGAGCGGCACCTTGCGTCCCCAAATGTCCGAGATCGGACCGTAGAGAAGCTGGGCGAGCGCAAAGGAGATGAAGAAGGCGAGAAGCGTCAGCTGCGTAACGCTGTTATCCGCATGGAGATCCTGCCCGATCGTGGGAAGCGCCGGAAGGTACATGTCGATCGCGAAGGGACCGATGGCCGAAAGCAGGCCCAGGATGAGGGCAATGCGAAAGAAGGGAGCCGTCATAGTCGTTGTCTTTCATGAAACCGCGCGAAGGGACCGGATTGTCGCTCCGCCACATTGCTCTCGAAGGTTCTTGAGTTCGGCGGCCGGCGAACGCGCGCTTGGGAGGACCCGCGCGCCTGCTACCAACGTGTCAATAAATCTGGACACGGATGTCAAATTAGACACCATTGTCTAAAACGTCAATACGCATTATCTTCGCTTTTATGAAAAGTAAGATGACACCGGCGAGGAAAGCCGCAGGACATACGATGCGCGGGCAATGTGCCAAGCGCTTGTCGATTCTGGAGGCTGCAGCGAACGTTTTCTGCCGCCAGGGATTTTCCGGTGCGAGCATCGACGAGATCGCAGCTGCGGCCTGCGTATCGCGTCAGACCATCTACAACCACTACCGCGACAAGGAAACGCTGTTTGTCGCAGTCGTCGACGATGTGACGAGCCGCGCCAATGCCATGCTGTTTTCGGTTCTGTCGAGCTTTCCTGACAAGGCGGATAACCTTGAGGACGACCTGACCGCATTCGCGGTCCGGCTCAGCAAGAACTGCGTCTGCAATCATGACGGCAAGTTCCTGCGCAAGCTGGTGCAGACCGAAGGTGAGTATTATCCCCACCTCTTCGAATCGTGGCGGCAGCAAGGCCCCGGAAAGCTGACGAACGCGCTGTCGGCGCTTCTGGCAAGGCTTAGCCACAGCGGGGAGCTGGTTATTGACGATTTCGATGTAGCAGCGCGGCAGTTCGTGGCGCTCGGCAACGCAGATCTGCAGCTGGTTACATTGTTTGGTGGAACGCCTACCGATGAACAGCTGGAGGGTGCAGCCCGCAACGCCGTGCGCACGTTCCTTCGTGCCTATGGACGGGCATACGTTCCGCAGCGGCCGCCGTTGGCCGTCGTTAGCGCCTGATCTATGTATGAGAAGGTATGTCGGCTGTGCACGCCACGAAAGATTGGCGCCCGTCTTGGGTTGGTTTGGCGGCGGGTACCGAGAACGGGCTTCAACGAATCAGGATGGCACGGAAGTCGTTGACATTCGTGCCGGTCGGGCCCGTCTCGAACAGATCGCCGGTCGCGGAGAACCCGCTGTAGCTGTCATTGCCGTCGAGCAAGCGCCGGGGATCATGGCCTGCGGCCCGCAGTCGCTTTGTCGTTTCGCCGTCCACGAAGGCGCCGGCATTGTCCTCCGAGCCATCGATTCCATCGGTATCGGCCGCAAGCAGGTGCAGGTCATGTCCCTCGATCGCGAGTGCCATGGCAAGTGCAAACTCACCGTTTCGGCCGCCCCTGCCCCCCCTGCCCCGCAAGGTCACGGTCGTCTCGCCGCCGGAGAGAATGACGACCGGTTTGGCGAATGGCCTGTTCTTGCCAAGCACTTCCCGAGCGATGGCAGCGTGCACCAGAGCGACATCGCGTGACTCGCCCTCAATGGAATCAGAGAGGATAGCGGGCGCGATTCCTTGCGACATCGCGAGAGCGGCTGCGGCCTCCAGCGAGACGCCAGCAGAAGCAACAATGTGACAAGCGTGGCGTGCGAAGACCGGATCATCGGGGTTCGGCGCATCAGCCGCCGGCGAGGCAAGATGATCGAGGGCCGCTTGCGGCAGCTCCAAACCATACTGCTTGATGATTGCCAGTGCATCATGTCGCGTCGAGCGGTCCGGAACCGTCGGCCCCGACGAAACATGGGCCGGATTGTCACCGGGAATATCGGAAACGATGAGGCTGACAACGCGCGCTTTCGTTGCCGCAGCCAACCGCCCGCCCTTGATGGTCGATAGATGCTTGCGCACGACGTTCATAAGCGAAATCGGCGCTCCCGAGGCAAGCAACGCCTCGTTCAATGCAATCTCGTCCTCCAGCGTCAAACCGTGTGGAGGAGCCGGAAGCAGGGCCGAACCCCCGCCGCAGACGAGAGCGATCACGAGGTCGTCCGCGGTCAGATCGCGCACCGTCTGCATCAACCGCTCGGCGGCGGCCAACCCGGAACGATCCGGCACCGGATGTGAGGCCTCGATAATTTCGATGCCCTGCGTGTCGCAACCGTAGCCGTAGCGCGTGACGACAACGCCTTCCAACGGGCCGTCCCAGACACTTTCGAGCGCGCGCGCCATCTGCGCGGCCCCCTTGCCGGCGCCGACGACCACTGTCTTGCCCTTTGGTTTTTCGGGAAGATGTGCCGTGATTCCTGTCAGCGGATCTGCGGCGAGGACCGCGGCGTTGAACAGGCTCGTAAGGAAGTCACGGGGTTGCATTGGACGCTTTCCAATCAGTTCGCGAGAGTGAAGGCATCGCTCTCGCCGGGGACGAGTTCGAGCGGCCAGATGGTGTTGTGCACCCCCTTGGGATAGTGCTCCGAATAGGCAGGCATCGTCGCGAGCAGCGTTTCGGCAAGTTCCACACCGAGATCACGCAGCGACATGCGAAAGCAGGTGAGAGACGGCTGCAGAAATTTCCCACGCGGTTCCTCGCGGAAGCCGATAACGGCGACATCGCGGCCGGGTACGACGCCGGCTTCGGTCAATCGGCGGTAAAATCCGATCGCCATCAGTTCGTAGATCAGGATGATTGCCGTCGGCTTGCCATCGAGCCGGAGCATTTCGTGGCCGGCTTGATAGCCGCCCTGCTCGCTCGATTTGACGCGGATCACGAGAGACGGATCATATGCGATGCCATGCCGTTCCAGCGACCGTTGATAGGCATCGACGAAGATATAGCCGAGATTGATATCGTTTGACGGCGCGGCAATGGCGATGCGCCGATGGCCCTTTGAAACCAGGCGATCGACGGCGGAAGCGGCAACACCCTCAAAGTCAAGGTCGATCCATGTATAGCTGCCGCCAGAGGAGCTGCGTCCCAGCGCCACGAACGGAATCTTTGCCTTCACGAGAAGATCGATGCGCTTATCGACACGTTGGGTGGCCGAGATGATCAAGGCATCGACGACGCGGCGCGCCACCATGCGCTTCAGATATTCATGGGGATCCTCGTCATTCGGGCACGGCAGCATGATCAGGTCGAGCTTGTGGCGCGCCAGGACGCTCTGCAGCCCGCCAGTAACGCCCAGGAAGAAGTTGTCGCTGTTCTCGACCGTTTCCTTGGTGGATTCGATCATCAGCCCGATCACATTGGTCGTACCCTGCCGAAGGCTGCGCCCGGATTGGTTTGCCACGTAGCCGAGTTCTTCGGCCGCGGCGAGCACACGCTTGCGCGTCTCCTCGTTGACGTCGGGCTTGCCGTTCAACGCACGCGAAACAGTCCCGATCGAAATGTCGAGGTGCCTGGCAAGCTGGCGAATTCCCTTCATCTGCGACAATCTTCCTCCCGATCGAACGCTGTGCCTCCCTATCTGCCACACTAAAACGTTTCCGGAAAGCGTCTAAAGTGGAGAGCGGATGAGGGCTGCAGCGCTCGACACACATGCCGTTTGACTGGCAGTGCCGAATCTCACCTGGAACATGTCGAAAGTTGCCAGGACTAGTCGCTAGAAGTCCGTGGCGGCGGCGAATACCTCCGCCCTGTCCAGGGACGGTGCAACGGCATCCTTCGCTGAAAGGATCGGCATGCCGTTGATTGGCCAGCGAATATCCAGGGTCGCGTCATTCCAGATGACGGCACGTTCGTTTTCGGGCGAATAGAAATCGGTCGTCTTGTAGAGAAATTGAGCAGAATCCGAAAGGACGAGAAACCCGTGGGCAAAGCCCGGTGGAATCCAGAGCTGCCGCTTGCTCTCGGCGGAAAGAACCTCACCGACCCATTTGCCGAAAGTGGGCGACGCCCGGCGCATGTCGACGGCAACGTCGAAAACCTCTCCCTCGACGACCCGCACCAGTTTCCCCTGCGGTTCCCGGATCTGGTAATGAAGTCCCCTCAGGACGCCTTTGGCCGACTTGGAATGGTTGTCCTGCACGAACGAAACGTTGCGACCGACAACCGCATCGAACTGGGCCTGATTGAAGCTCTCGAAGAAGAAGCCCCGGTCATCGCCAAAGACGGTCGGCTCGATGAGCAGCACGTCAACTATTTCCAGCGACGTCACCTCTCCAACCAACGCAAACACTAAACCAGAGATGAAGTCCTAGTATACGTTTCTGCGATCCAACATGCTTATGGTCGTCAGCAAGACAATCTTCAGGTCAAGCCAGAGCGACCAGTTATTGATGTACCAAATGTCGTGGTGAACGCGCCCTGCCATCTTTTCGACTGTTGGCGTCTCACCCCTGTAACCACTGATCTGGGCCCAGCCAGTCAGGCCGGGTTTGACATGCCTGCGCGATGCGTACTGCGCGATAAGTGCGCCATAGAGGTCATCATGGGCCAGTGCATGCGGGCGAGGCCCCACGACCGACATATCGCCACGCAGCACGTTCCAGAATTGCGGCAATTCGTCCAGGCTCGTGGAGCGGATAAATGCGCCGACGCGCGTCACTCGCGGATCATTGCGGGTCGCCTGACGGATGAAGGCGGCGTCCTCCATGACAGTCATGCTGCGAAACTTCAGTATGCGGAAGGCGCGGCCGCTGTAGCCTTTGCGCGATTGGACAAAGAAGACCGGACCGCGGCTGTCCAGCTTGATTGCAATCGCCACTGCCAGGCAGATGGGGAACATGACGATCAGGGCAACGATCGAGAAGCCGATGTCGAACGCCCTCTTGAGGGCGCGTTCATAAAGGTCGAGCGGTGGCCTATGCGTCAGAAATGCACGTCTTTCACCCACCGTCTGCGTGTAGCCCTCGACGATATCGCCGATCAATCCGTCGAACATGACGCTTACCGGGACGCAGAACTGCCGCAGGGCGCAAAGGCACTTATCAAGCGCGGGCAGGTTTCCGTAATCGCTCCAGGCGACGATGACCTCGTCCACATCGGCAATGCCGTGCCGCTCGAACGCTTCGTTCGATGGAGCCAAAGTGTCTGAAACCCGCATGGTGTAAGTGACAGACAACCCGCTCATCGCTGCCTTTTGAACGATGGCTTCGGTCCGCATCGCATTTGGGCAGACAAGCAAGACGCGACGAGTGGGGAACGACGCCCGCGCGATCGCCTTCTTCAAGTGACTGTACCACATAAGCCGCAGACCGATCAGCCCGGCGGCAGACAGCATCGCTATTGAAAGGATTGCCCCGCGTGAAATCGTCATGTCGAGCTTTAGGAAAAACGCGACAGCGAGAAGAAACAACAGGGCTGCCGGCAGAAGGGTGACGATCAGGAGCAGTTGATGGCGAAATGCAAGGATTTGAGCGGGACGGTAAGCATGGACGCCGCCCATTGCCAGGACGAAGATCGTTGCGACGAGAAGCCCTACACCAATGTAGAGGGACGGGTCGGCAAATGCCCCGAAAACAATGGGCTCATAAAGTGCATAGCCGGCCGCAGTTGCTGCAAGCAGCATCAGAAAGTCGGAAATCGCAGCGATATATGTGATCGCAATGCTGTTAAGTCCGAACCATTTTCGGTCACTTCTGACCGAAAGGTGCGAGCCCCAGCTCTGTTCCACTGGCATGGTCATAATTCACACCCTCAACCCTGCCGTATAGTTAGCATAAGATAAACGTGCGCAACAATTAGCCTTCCAATACGCCTTATTACGTATTCCTGAATATCTACGCCGAACACCTTCCGTTATGTTGGCGATATTTCGAATTTCTTCCGAACAAATACATATATTTTTCCAGATGCGACCCGATTTATGAAAATCATATTTTATAAATCGATGTATGATTTAACTATTTAAGGTTTAGTATCTGTTTTTTACTATTTATACTACATTGTGAGCGCATGAAAACTAGGGCAAATGCCTTCGCAGAGCTGATACTTTCGCTTTGATACAAAGCATCGTCGGGATTCAGCCAAGAGGGAGGACGACGATCACAAGCGTCCCATTCCCGCGGCGAACTGTACGAATTTTGCCGCCAAAAGCGCGTATGCGCCGCCTTTGCATGAGTTGGCCGAGACGGACCCTGTCCTTCTCCACCATGGCTTGCGCTCTCGGCGGCGTGCCTACGTCGGCGATCGCGATCGCGATCCGGTTTCGCCGCGTTCCGTATCTCAGCTGCTGCACATTTCCGGGTGCGTGACGATAGGCATTCATCAGTGCTTCCTGAATGAACCGATACACGCAGATGTTCAGATGGCCTTTGCTGGGATTGACATCGACCTTTCCCTTAATTGCCACATGGTTGCCGGTGAGGTCCGTATGGCGACGAACTGCCAGCAGGATGGTCTCGTTCAGGGAAAGGTCATCGAGTTCGGGTAGTATGAGACCAGATGAGATATTCCTGATGTCGTCCAGCACAACGGTCACGAATTGAAGTAGCTTCGCCATGCTGTCGACGGCAACCGTGATGGAATTGCTTCCGGTTTGCGGCCGCATGTCGCTGAGTCGAAGCTTCACTAGGGTCAGCACCTGTATCGGCCCATCATGCAAATCGCTGCCAATCTGGTCGAGTATTTTTTCGTTCAGTTTGCCGGATTCGAGCCTGGCGCTTTCGGCCTCAAGTCGAAGTTGCCTGTTCTGGTTAGACAGTTCCAGTGCGTGGCGAAGGCTTGAACGGATTGCCGTGTGCTGGTCGTCGATGAGGCGGCTTCCACTGCGCACGATCATATAGAGGAGCGCGAGCATCGGAACGGAAACCAGCAGTACAATCATCAATGTCGACCGCCAGGCGCCTGATATCTCGGCAAGGAGATAGTCGGGCCGTTCGTAGAACTCGCCGACGAGAATGGTCTTGCCCCGCGCATCGCGCACAAGCGGCGCGTACACTTCTATGTATTGGGCGCGCCGTTCCTCACCGGAATACACGTGCCTGTCCGTTTCCGTCCGGGAGACGACCACCTCGCCATTCAAGGCACGCTTCAGTTCGTCGAAGACCTCCTCCTTGTCGACGGTTCGACCGGCTGTCGAGTAGAAAAGGCCACCGTTTCTATTCCAGATCTTGATCTCGCGGACGTGCTGTCCCAAGGGGCTGTCGCCGAGCAATTGGTCGAGCTTCGCTTTCAATTCAGGCGACACGACCTTCTCGCGAACGTCGGTCTCCGAGATCAGAGGTTCAACAAAGGTTTGCAGATAGGCAGCGCCAACGCCGCCGGCACCCTTCATAATGGCTTTTTCGATGCTTTTCGTCGTCCATAGGCCGAGCACGAACATAAGCGTCAGGACAACCAACGACGCAATCAGAATGAACTTCACTTCCGGACGGGCGTTGCGAATGCTGCTGGTAGCTCGTCGCCATAGCGCCATCCCCCCACCCGGTATTTGGCTCAGCAGTTGTTTCGTTCCGGCTTTCGCCACGCCCGCCTCCCCCGAATCACGCGCCTCGCCATCATATCCATGATTTCTGATATTTTGCGAACGGCAACCCGACGCGGACGGCATCGATTCGGTGCGGTCGGCGACGGGCGCGGGATATGCTTGATGTGACCGGCCCCCGGCGAAGGCCACCAAAACGTTTCAGTGCGCCTCCGAGGCTAACTGCGTTCCCCCGTCGAAGCTCGGAACAATTCGCGAAATTGGCGCGGCTGACACCGAAGATATTGGTTCGGCGCAACGACCTGAGCTCCAAAATGTGCGGCCGCGTGCCATGGCCAGCGTGGATCATATAAGATGGCCCGCGCCAGTGCGATCATATCCGCATCGCCCGTGCTGATGACCGCCTCAGCCTGCTCGAATTCGGTAATAAGGCCGACGGCCACGACGGGCATGCCGGTTGCCGCCTTCACTGCGCGCGCGAATGGTACCTGGTAGCTGGGACCGACAGCAATCTGCTGTTCCGAGGAAAGGCCTCCGCTCGAAACGTGAATGGCGTTGCAGCCCCTCTTTTCGAGTTCCAAGGCAAAAGTCACCGTCTGATTGACATCCCACCCGCCTTTGACCCAATCACTTGCCGAAACCCGCATGGTGACCGGTTGGTCGGGTGTGAACGCAGCGCGAACCGCGTCAAAGACCTCGAGAGGAAAACGCATCCGGTTTTCGAGCGAGCCACCATATTCGTCCGTGCGTTGATTGGACAGCGGCGACAGGAACTGATGAAGCAGATAGCCATGTGCAGCATGGACCTGGACCGCATCGATCTGAAGCCTGGCAGCACGGCGAGCCGCATTCGCGAAGGCCTCGCGAATCCGTTTCAAACCATCGCGATCCAGTGCCACCGGCGGCACGTAAGCATTTAGGAAAGGCGTCACAGACGGGGCTTCCGTTTGCCAGCCACCGGACTGTCCAGGCGAAATTTGCCCGCCGCCTTTCCAGGGCACTTCGGTGGAAGCCTTGCGGCCCGCATGCGCGAGCTGAATAGAGATTGGCATGTCGGACCACCGCCTGACGGACTCAAGTGTCCGCCCGATCGCAGCCTCGCATTCGTCGGAGTAAAGTCCGACGTCGGCGTAGGTGATCCGCCCCTCAGGCGTAACGGCGGTTGCTTCTATCGTCAGCAGTCCTGCTCCTGACAAGGCAAGGTTGCCAAGGTGGATAAGATGCCAGTCGCTCATCATGCCGTCCTTGGCAGAATACTGGCACATCGGCGCTATGACGATCCGGTTCGTCAGTTCGAGACCAGCAACGTTGATCGGCGAGAATAGCTTGGCTGAACTCATGGTTCCAATGCCTCCGTTTTTTCAGCAAATAGTATGACAGCCGAGGACGTCCAGATGCCGTCCAGGCAATTTGGTAGGCCTTGCGAGCGCCGCAGAGGTTCGGTGATCGACCCGACACTCCAATGATGAGGCCGATGCGACGACTTGGCCAGCACCTTTGCGCTTTTCGCACGGACGTGCTCTGACATTCATTCCAAGAAGCGCAAGCTGCGCGCTTAAACGCGCACCCGGTTACTCATTCCAAGATCATCCTACCGACGGCCTTGACAAACCCTGGTTGCCTGCCTTTTATGCAGGCCTGCAGATTAGGCAATGCGCCGCTGCGAATTACATGACTTCGATAGTCGCTGGGCAGTTTCGCCCCATGACGCTCCGTCCCAGACGGAACCCGCGTCGTGGGTTTTTTGTGTTTGAAGGAATGATACGTTGAAGATCGGTGTTCTCTTTTCAACGACAGGACCATACGGTGCGATGGGTCGCGATGCGCGCGACGGCACCCACTTCGCCCTCGAAGAGCTTGCCGGCGCCGGCGGCATCGCGATAGAGCCCATCTTTTTTGATCCGCATGCCGATCTTTCCGCTTACCTTGACGGTGCACGCCAGCTGCTTCGCGCGGGATGTCATCATATCATCGGGACAATCACTTCGGCCGCGCGCAAAGAGGTCATGCCACTCGTGGAGAAGCACGACGGGCTCCTCTGGTACATGTGCCCCTACGAGGGTTTCGAGGCGAACGAGAACGTCATCTACGTGGGGGGCTGCCCCAACCAGCACCTCATTCCGCTCTTCGAGCACCTGATCCCCAGATTCGGCAAGCGACCCTATCTCGTCGGCGCCAATTATGTCTGGGGATGGGAAATGAACCGCTTGGCGCGTGAGCTTGTCGCCAACGTCGATGGCGAGGTTCTCGGCGAACGCTACCTCCCGCTCGAGGAAACCGACGTCGAGCGGATTGTTTCCGATATCGAGCAGCGCCGACCAAGCTTCATCCTGAACAACCTTATCGGCCCATCGAGCTATGCGTTCCTCGCGGCAATCAAAGCGCTTGCCGATCGAGATCCGGCATTCCGGGCGGAAAACTGCCCGGTCGTCAGTTGCGATCTGATGGAATGCGAACTGGACCATATCCCGGCAGGTTCGGCGATCGGCCAGCTTTGCGCGGCTTCCTATTTCGACACTCTCTCGACGCCGAGCAATTTAGCCTTCAAGACGCGGGTTGCTGCCCGGCATGGTGCGGACCGCCGCATCTCAAGCGTCTTCGCAAGCGCATATACCGCTACCAGGCTTTGCGCCGATGCAATCGTTGCAGCCGGCAGCGACGATCCCGTTGCCGTCAAGCGCGAGCTCCACGCCACCTCCTGGGCGACGCTGTTCGGCTCGCTTGTCATAGACCGGGAGACCAATCATGCGGCATTGCCCTTTCATCTCGGCCGCATCAATGCACAGAACGGCTTCGATATCGTCGCCTCTCGCCCGCCGCTGGCAGCCGATCCCTACCTGACCCGCCGCAACAAGCCGGCTGTGACGAAATTGCGGGTCGTGTCATGAGAGAAACACCCAGTTTTGCCGGCTGGCGAGCCACTATCCTGCATCGTCAGGACGGTAACACGGAACGTCTGAACCGCCAGCTCCGGCTGCTTGGAATGGATACCAAACAGCAATGGTCGACGCTGTCGGCAGCCGAAATTCCTGATCTCGTCATCGTCGATGCAGATCAGGGCTGGGACAACCTGCTCCCCTGGCGCGGCACGACGCCGAATTGCCCTGTGGTCGCGCTGCTCGGTTCGGAAGCACCCGGCCGCATTGCGTGGGCCCTGGAGCAAGGCGCCGGCGCAATCATTGCCAAGCCGATTGCCGCGTCGGCCGTTTATCCGGCGCTCGTCGTGGCCGTGTCGATCCATCAGGAGCGCAAAGCCCTCGCAGAGCGCTTGCAATATCTCGAAGAGCGAGTGCGGCTTCGTCCGCTCGTTTATGCCGCAGTGGAGAAATTGATGACCGTTCGCGGCATAGACGAGGAGCGCGCCTATGCGATCCTTCGGGATTGCGCCATGCGCAGGCGGCTACCGATGGAGCAGATCGCAGCTTTCGTCCTAGGCGGGGCCGAACCGCTTCCGGAGGCCGGTTGATGCGTGTTTTCAAAGACTTGTTGCGACAGCCCGCCGCACTTTTCGGTCTCGTCGTGGTTCTGCTCGTTATTGTCACGGCGATTGCCGCTCCGTGGATCGCTCCCTTCAATCCTGATGAGCAGATGTTCGACGGCCTCACACTCGAAGGTGCGCCATTGCCGCCGGGCGGCCAATTTCTGCTGGGCACCGACACGCTGGGACGCGACCTCCTCTCTCGCCTGCTCTTTGGCGCCCGCACGTCGCTCATTATCGGCCTTGTCGCGAACGGCATCGCCGTCACTATCGGCCTGCTGATCGGCATCCTCGCCGGCTACCTTCGCGGCTTCGTCGGCAACCTGTTGATGCGCTTTACCGATCTAATGATGGCGTTCCCGGCGTTGCTTCTCGCGATCGTACTTGCAGCCTTGCTTCGGCCGAGCCTTTGGATCGTCGCGATGGTCATTGCACTCGTCAACTGGGTGCAGGTTGCCCGTATCGTCTACACGGAAACCCGCGGCCTGGTGGAGCGCGACTTCATCATGGCGCAGCGGTCGCTCGGGGCCGGTCACCGGCGTATCCTCTTCGTGCATATCCTGCCGCACCTGATGCCGACAGCCATTGTATGGGGCACGCTCGGCATCGCGACAACCGTGCTGCTGGAGGCAACGCTTTCGTTCCTCGGCATCGGCGTCCAGCCACCACAGCCATCGTGGGGCAACATCATCTTCGAGAGCCAAAGCTATTTCCAGGCGGCTCCGTGGCTGGTGTTCTTCCCCGGCGCCGTGATCCTGCTGACTGCCCTCTCGTTCAATCTCGTCGGCGATGCACTGCGCGACATACTCGACCCGACGCAGCGAGGACGCGGCTGATGGCATTCCTCGTCCTGCGCCGCCTCGTCCAGGCAGCTCTCATTCTTCTCGGCGTTGCGGCTATCACTTTCGTCCTGCTCTATGCACTGCCGGCTGATCCGGCGCGCATGATCGCCGGGCGCAGCGCCACGGCGCAAACCGTCGCCAGTATTCGCCACGAACTCGGCCTTGACCAACCCCTGCTGGCGCAATTCTGGAGCTACCTGCTCCATCTTCTTTCCGGAAATCTCGGGCGTTCCTATGCCCAGAAGACCGAGGTTTGGACACTGATTGTGGCACGCCTCCCCGCAACCCTGGTGCTGATGCTGGCGGGAATTCTGGTCGAAGTCGCGCTCGGGCTGGTGCTCGGTACCTTGGCTGCCGAGCGCCGTGGCGGCGCAGTCGACCGGCTGGTGATGATGGCATCGTTCGTCGGCGTCTCCGCGCCACAATTCGTGGTCGCCTTGCTTCTGCTCTACGTTTTTGCGGTGACGCTCGGTTGGTTTCCGATGAGCGGCTATGGCAGCTTCGCCCATGTGGTGCTGCCCGCCACCACCCTCGGCGTTCTTGGCGCCGGCTGGTATGCGCGCATGGTGCGGTCGGCGATGATCGACGTGCTCAATCAGGACTATGTTCGCACCGCTCGTGCCAAGGGGTTGTCCTCCCGGCGGATCATCTTCCGGCACGCGCTGCCCAACGCAATCCTGCCAATCATCGCCATGATCGGCATCGACATCGGCCAGTTCATGGGCGGCGTGGTTGTGGTCGAGGCGGTCTACGGCTGGCCCGGCATCGGCCAACTTGCCTGGCAGGCGATCCAGCAAGTCGACATCCCTATCATCATGGGCGTCACGCTGGTCTCGGCGCTCGCCATCGTAATCGGCAATCTGCTCGCCGACGTCATCGCGCCGCTTATCGATCCACGCATCCGTACTCGTTGACAGCAACCAAAGAAGGGGAACTCAGTATGTTCAAACGCTTGCTTCAAACAACAACACTCGCGACGATGGTGGCGCTCGCGCCGCTTTCGACGATGGCCCAGGAAACGCCGAAGCAGGGCGGCGACATTGTCGTCACCTACAAGGACGACATCACGACGCTCGACCCGGCAATCGGCTACGACTGGGTTAACTGGTCGATGATCAAGAGCCTGTTCTCGCGTCTCATGGACTACGAACCGGGTACGCCGAACCTCGTGCCGTCGCTTGCCGAGAGCTTCACGGTTTCGCCCGATGGGCTTAGCTACACGTTCAAACTACGCAAAGGCGTGAAGTTCTCGAATGGGCGCGAAGTCGTTGCGTCCGACGTGAAATATTCCATCGAGCGCGCCGTCGATCCGAAGACGCAAGGTCCGGGTGCCGGGTTCTTTGGCGCCATCAAGGGCTTCGAGGACGTGACTGGCGGCAAGGCGACGACGCTTTCCGGCATCGAAACCCCTGACGAATCGACGGTCGTCTTCAATCTGTCGCGGCCCGACGCAACCTTCCTGCATGTGCTCGCAATCAACTTCGCATCAGTAGTGCCGAAGGAAGCAGTGGAAGCCGCGGGCGGCGACTTCGGCAAGAAGCCAATCGGCTCCGGTACTTTCATCCTGAAGGACTGGACAATCGGCCAGCAGCTCGTCTTCGAACGCAACAAGGATTACTTCGTAAAGGACGTTCCGCACATCGACAGCTTCAAGGTCGAAGTGGGCCAGGAACCGCTGGTAGCCTTGTTGCGGCTGCAGAAGGGCGAAGTCGATATTGCCGGCGACGGGATTCCTCCGGCGAAATTTCTCGAGATCAAGAATTCAGCCGACGGCCCCAAGATGATCGTCGATGGCGAACAGCTGCATACAGGCTACATCACGCTCAACACCAAGGTGAAGCCGTTCGATAACGTCAAGGTTCGCCAGGCGGTTAACATGGCGATTAACAAGGAGCGCGTCAGCCGTATCCTGAATGGTCGTGCTACTCCCGCAAACCAGCCGCTTCCCCCGTTGATGCCCGGCTATGACAAGTCCTTCACCGGCTATGCCTTCGATGTTGCCAAAGCCAAGGCGCTTCTCGCCGAGGCCGGATTGGCCGATGGTTTCGAAACAGTCCTCTATTCGACCAATACAGACCCGCAGCCACGTATCGCCCAGGCAATCCAGCAGGATTTGGCTGCCATCGGCGTGAAGGCTGAGGTTCGTGCGCTTGCACAGGCCAACGTCATCGCGGCCGGCGGCACCGAAGGTGAAGCGCCAATGATCTGGTCGGGCGGCATGGCGTGGATCGCCGACTTTCCGGATCCATCGAATTTCTATGGTCCGATCCTTGGATGCTCAGGTGCAGTCGCCGGTGGCTGGAACTGGTCGTGGTACTGCAACGAAGCTCTCGACAAGCGTGCCGTAGAGGCCGACTCGATGTCCGATCCGGCAAAGTCTGCGGAGCGCATCGCCACCTGGGGCAAGATCTTTACCGACATCATGGCCGACGCGCCGTGGGTTCCGGTCATCAACGAACGCCGCGTTGTTGCGAAGTCGCTGCGCATGGGCGGCGCGGACAACGTCTACATCGATCCGACCCGCGTCATCAACTACGACGCGATCTACGTGAACCAATAAGCTCGATAAGGGCAAAGCCTTCCCGGTACGGTCCGGGAAGGCGCTGACAATTCCAGGGAGATACGACATGTGCGTTGCCTGCACCCACACCATCCACCGCGCCCAGCATAATTTCGGCTGGAACAAGGATTTTGTCCCTGCCGTCGTCGCCAAGCCGGGCGAGACCATCCATTTTGAGTGCCTCGACTCCTCCGGTGGCCAGCTTGGACGCGACGCGACGCTTGATACATTGAACAATCTCGACTTCGGCAAGATCAATCCGGTCTCCGGACCGGTCTACATCGAGGGTGCCAAGCCCGGTGACGCGCTGAAGGTGACAATCCGACGCTTCGAGCCTTCGGGCCATGGCTGGACTGCCAACATCCCCGGCTTCGGCCTTCTGGCTGATCAGTTCAAGGATCCGGCACTGCATGTCTGGTCCTATGATGCCACCAGCATGGCTCCCGCCCTCTACGGTCCCGGCGGTCGCGTCCCCCTGAAGCCCTTCGCCGGCACGATCGGCGTGGCGCCTGCCGAGCCCGGCACCCATTCCGTCGTCCCGCCCCGGCGCGTCGGCGGCAACATGGATATCCGCGACCTGACGGCGGGGGTTACACTCTATCTCCCCGTTGAAGTGGAAGGCGCCCTGTTCTCGATCGGCGACACCCATGCGGCCCAGGGTGACGGCGAGGTCTGCGGCACGGCCATCGAAAGCCAGATGAACGTCGAGGCGACGATCGAGCTCGTGAAGGATGCGCGTCTGCAGACGCCGCGCTTCACCACCACCGAGCCTGTCACCCGCCATCTCGATGGCGCTGGCTACGAGGTAACGACAGGCATCGGTCCCGACCTGATGACCGGGGCGCGCGAAAGTCTCATGCGCATGATCGACCTTCTGACGGTCGAGCACGGCTTGAACCCGGTCGATGCCTATATGCTCTGCTCGGTCTGCGGGGACCTGCGCATCAGCGAGATCGTCGACCAGCCGAACTGGGTGGTCTCCTTCTACTTCCCCAGGATCGTATTCGCGTGATGTCATCTGCCGCAGCCGCACTCGTTCTCGACGTTCGAAACCTCGCTGTCGATGCGCTGACACCCGAGGGACGCAAACCGGTGCTTCGGGACATCAGTTTCGATCTGACTGCCGGCGAAACACTGTGCATTGCCGGCGAATCCGGGTCCGGCAAGTCCGTAACGTCGCTTGCGATCATGGGGCTGCTGCCAAAGGCGTCGCTTCGCGTTGCAAGCGGTAACATCATTCTCGGGGATCGAGACCTGCTGACGCTCTCCAACCGCGCGATGCGCAGCGTGCGCGGTGGCGATATCGCCATGGTCTTTCAGGAGCCGATGACATCGCTCAATCCGGTCATGTCCGTCGGCGCACAGCTGACCGAAGCGATACGGGAGCACCAGGGTAGCGAACAGGCCGAGGCCGTTGCCTTGCGAATGCTGGATGCGGTACAGATCAGCGAACCCACACGCCGTCTCAGGCAGTTTCCACATGAACTCTCGGGGGGGATGCGCCAGCGGGTCATGATCGCAATGGCGCTCTCTTGCCGTCCCAAGGTCCTGATTGCCGACGAGCCGACCACTGCCCTCGACGTTACCGTGCAGGCCCAGATCCTGAAGCTGATGAGGGAGCTGAAGTCCGAATTCGGGACCTCGATCATCCTGATTACCCACGACATGGGCGTGGTTGCCGAAATGGCAGACCGCGTGATCATCATGCAGCATGGCCGCATCGTCGAGACCGGCCGGTCAGCGACGATTTTCAACACGCCGAGCCACACCTATACGCAGCAGCTGCTCGCGGCGGTCCCCCGTCTCGGCGCGATGGCCGGCACCGACGGACCGCCGCGCGTAACCCCGCAAACCGGCGCGGTGCCGCGTCCCGACCGCGCGCCGGTCATGAATGTGAGCGGCCTGAACGTCAGCTACGGCACGCCAAGCGGCCGCTTCTTCGCAGGTACGCCGCCCGTCAAGGCTGTCAGCGACGTGTCGTTCGACATTCGCCCAGGAGAGACCCTCGGCCTGGTCGGAGAGAGCGGCTCTGGCAAGTCCACGACAGGAAAGGCCGTGCTGGGTCTCATCCCCTTCACCGGCGACGTCGTGATCGACGGTCGTAACATCGCAGGCCTGGGCCAGCGCGACATGTTGCCGGTGCGTCGCGCCGCACAGATGATTTTCCAGGACCCCTATGCTTCGCTGGATCCGCGCATGGCGATCGGTCCAGCGATCGCGGAGCCTATGCTGATTCACGGCATCGGCAACAAGACCGAGCGCCAGGACCGGGTCGAGGAGTTGCTGCGCCGCGTCGGGCTCGCACCGGATACGGCAACACGCTATCCGCACGAGTTTTCGGGCGGGCAGCGCCAGCGCATCTGCATCGCCCGGGCTCTGGCACTCGAACCCCGTATAATCATCGCGGACGAAAGCGTTGCAGCGCTTGATGTGTCGGTGCGCGCCCGTGTCCTCGATCTCCTGCTTGAGCTTCAGGAGGCTTACGGCTTGGCTTATCTGTTCATTTCGCACGACATGGCCGTCGTGGAACGCATGTGCCACAAGGTTGCGGTCATGCGGCATGGCAAGATCGTTGAAGCGGGCTCGCGCAGGGACATCTTCGAGAACCCGAAGGACGCCTATACCCAGTCACTGATGGACGCCGTTCCCACGCTCCCGCCAGCACCTGCGAGGGCAACCGCATAGGCTCCGGCCGGCGCACTGACGGACAGTGCCTCGGCGTGCCGACGTCGGAGGCCCTTGCTCAAGCCTTGCTGTAACAAGTCGAATGCCTAGATTAGCCGCAGGACAATCGCTTGAGAGCCAGATCGGAAGGAACCGGCAATGCCAGAGAATACTGCAAACGCTGCAAGATCAGGAACGTTCACAATTGGTGGTACAACCGTGCATCGCCTGGGCTTTGGCGCGATGCGCATCACCGGAAAAGGCATATGGGGACCCCCAGCAGACCGTGCGGAAGCCTTGCGCACTCTCGGCCGCCTGCCGGAATTGGGTGTCAATTTCATCGACACCGCAGATTCATATGGGCCAGACGTCTCTGAGGAACTGATCCGGGAAGCCCTTCATCCATACAAGGGGCTTCTGATCGCAACGAAAGCCGGGCTGACGCGGCAAGGACCGGATCAGTGGACCCCGAACGGTCGGCCCGAATATCTGATCGAGCGGGCGCGCGGCAGCCTAAAGAAGCTTGGTGTCGAGCAGATTGCGCTCTGGCAGTTGCATCGCATCGATCCGCGGGTTCCTCGCGAGGAGCAGTTTGGCGCGGTTAAGGCCCTGCTGGATGAAGGT
Source organism: Rhizobium sp. Root1220 (assembly GCF_001426265.1). GTDB lineage: Bacteria > Pseudomonadota > Alphaproteobacteria > Rhizobiales > Rhizobiaceae > Rhizobium. The sequence goes on along the minus strand of NZ_LMDG01000032.1, from coordinate 345,389 downwards.
GTCATTGCGAACGCCGGTTTGAGCGAAGTGTCCGTTGCCGAAATAGAAGCCGCCGCAAAGGTTTTCCCGGTTTCAACCGTCCAGAACAGATATAACCTCGTCGACAGGACGAGTGAGGACGTCCTGGATTACTGCGAGCGCCATGGCATCGGCTTCATCCCCTGGTTCCCACTAGCCGCGGGTGAACTGACAAAGCCGGGATCAATTCTCGACGTCGTTGCAAAGAACCACGGCGCTACGCCCAGTCAGATAGCCCTTGCGTGGGTGTTGAAGCGCAGCCGGGTGATGCTGCCGATTCCGGGCACTTCGAAAGTGAAGCATCTCGAGGAGAACGTCGCTACCGCCAACATCGAGTTGTCCGACGACGAATTTCAGTCGCTGGACAGGGCGGCACGCTGACGGCTGCACTTCGAAAGTTGGCGACTGCGCGCATTGCGGCGCGCGGTCGCCTCGCCTTTGCCTGGCGTTCGCCTATGCAGCTGCCTGAACGCGACGCAGTCCGTCGATGCTGGAAACCAGAAACTCCGCAAGCATTTTAACGGCAGGCTCCATTGTCCGCCCTAAACTGATGAGGGCAAGTTCCGAACATGGCTCGGCATCGAACCCCTCGGCCTGCCCAAGCTGACGGTGGTCGGTCAGGACAGCGTCGGCCGGAAGCAGGCTGATGCCCAGCCCGGATGACACCGCTGCCTGGACTCCCATCAGGCCCTGGCTTGTATAGGCGATACGCCAATGTCTTCCCGATCGCTCGATAGCGCTGATTGCCCGATCCCGATAAACGCACCCGGCCGGAAAAACGACCAGTGGCACGGGATCAGAAGGCGAGGGAAACCGATTGTTTCCGACCCAAAGCAGCTCTTCGTCCCACTTGGCGATGCAGGGACCGTCACCCTTCTCGCGTTTGATGAGTGCGAGATCCAGATCCCCCATCTCGAGCAATTTTCTAAGTTCGAAGCTCCAGCCGCTGACTGTGTCCAAACGCGTCGTCGGGAATTGTCGCGCAAATCCAGATAGCAGATCAATCATGGGACGGCCCGCGAAATCCTCAGGCACCCCGAGCCTAACGGTCCTTTGCGTCAGGTTCGGCGCTCCGAGCGCCTCGTTCGCTTCCATCGAAATGGAAAGGATTCGGCGCGCATAGCCGAGCAACAGCTCCCCTGGTTCCGTCGTTCGCACGCCGCCGGTGGCCCGGTCGCGGATCAACAGGAGATGACCCAGGTTGTTTTCCAGCTTCTTGATCTGCTGACTGATCGTCGACTGGGTCAAATGAACCCGGCCCGCTGCCTTGGTGAAGCCGCCGGCGTCAACGACCGCGACAAAGGTCCGTAGCAGGTCCAAGTCAAATCCTATGACCATTTGATTTTCCACTTCTGCCTATTTCGTCATTTAATTTCCAAATTACCTCGATGCATGTCAACTTTTCAATAGAGGCTTGGAGCGACAAAATGACAATTGCAGGCGAACGACCAACGTGGCTGACATTCGATTGCTACGGCACCCTCATACAATGGGATGAAGGTCTGCTGGAAGCGATGGACAAGATCCTTGCCAACAAAGGCACGTCGGTTGATCGCGACGCTTTTCTTGCTGTCTATGATCGGCATGAGCATGCCTTGGAAGAAGAACGCCCTCATCGCTCCTTCAAGGACGTCAGCACCCGCGCACTGGCATTGGCGATGGCTGATTTCTCTCTCAGTGCAAGTCCAGACGATGCCGAGATCCTGACCAGCTCGATTGGCCGAATGCCGCCATTTCCCGAAGTCGTTCAAACCCTGTCGGAACTCAAGGCAAGCGGCTTCAAGCTGGCCATCATTTCGAACACGGACGACGCAATCATCGCCGGCAACGTCGCACAGCTTGGAGGAGTGATCGACAGAGTGATTACGGCCGAACAAGCCGGTGCGTACAAACCGAGTAGCGATACCTTCCGGTATGCCTGGGGTACCTTGGAGACAACAAAGGAACAGCTCGTGCACATCTGCGCGAGCCCCCACCTCGATCTGGTGGCAGCACGAAATCTCGGCTTCAGAGCCATTTGGGTTGATCGCGGGACAGGTAGGAAGCCGTTGCCCGACTTCGTTCCAGTCAAGACAGTATCAAAACTCGACGAGGTCCCCCGGATCTTTGCTGCAAATGGCTGGATGTGATCAGGAGCGCCCGCATGGCTCACGAACTAAATATAGGTAAAGACGGCAAGACGCATCTTCGCAATATCGATGTCGACACGCCCGAGATTCGAGAAGCGAGGGTGGACCTAGCCGCCTGCTTGAGGGCCGCGGCAAAGCTCGGGCTCGAAGAAGGCATCTGCAACCATTTCTCGGCCGTCGTGCCTGGCCATCCCGACCTGTTCATCGTCAATCGATTGGGATGGGCGTTCGAGGAGGCGACCGCTTCCAGCCTGCTCATCTGCGACTTCGCCGGAAACGTACTTGCCGGAGACGGTGAGCCGGAGGCGACGGCCTTCTACATTCACGCCCGGCTGCACAAGATGCTCCCCCGCATCGGCGCCGCGTTCCACACCCACATGCCGAACGCAACAGCCCTCAGCATGATCGAAGGTGAGCCGTTGGTCTGGGCCGGGCAAACTGCGCTGAAATTCTACGGACGCACCGCCGTCGACGAAAACTACGGCGGATTGGCACTGGACGAATCCGAAGGTGACCGCATCGCCGCCACGCTCGGCGACAATGACATCCTGTTCATGAAGAACCACGGCGTCATGGTCTGTGGCCCAAACATCGCGGAAGCCTGGGATGACCTGTACTACCTCGAGCGCGCCGCGGAAGTCCAACTCAAGGCAATGAGTTCCGGTCGGAAGCTTCTGCCGGTTTCGCAGCAGACTGCGCAACAGACCGCCAAGCTCATGCGCGATGGCGACCCGGAAAGCGCGCGCATGCACCTTCAGAGCATCAAGAGAGTTCTAGACCGACAGGATCCGAGCTACCGAAACTAGGCAATGCGAAGTCGACGCGCCGTTCGCGTGAGCATAGGGTCGCGCTTGTTTGCGTGATGGTTTGGACGACGTCGTCGATCCTGCCATCCAACTGTATACCGACTTCATATAGCCCGACAGGCAAAGGCGTCCTGCGCGTTGATGTCCGGTTCAAGTCTTTCCTCCCGCAACGCCAGCACCTGATCGACGAGCGTCAAGACCTCGGGATGGTGGGTGATGACTAGCGTCGTGCGATCCCGCATCAGCTGTTTGAGAGCCTGAAGAACCAGCTGTTCGGAACGCGCATCCAGCCCTTCGGTTGGCTCGTCAAGCAGCAGGATCGGCGCATCCTTGAGAAAGGCTCGGGCGATGGTTATGCGTCGCATCTGGCCGCCGGAGAGCCGCGCACCCGCCTCGCCGACATAGGTATCCAGCCCCCGCGGAAAAGCTAGAACCTCATCAAGCACCGCCGCGCGCCTCAATGCCTCGCGAAGCTCTTCTTCGGTCGCGGCCGGGCGCGCCAGGAGCAGATTGTCTCGTATGCTGGCGTTAAAGAGATGGCTTTGTTGGGCGACGACGGCGTAAAGGGTTCGTACCTGTTCGCCGCCGAGCAGTTGCAGGGGAACCCCACCGACCGTCACCTCGCCACCCTGATAATCCCAGAAGCGCAGAAGCACGTTCAACAGGCTGCTCTTGCCGGAACCGGAGGGGCCAACGATGCCCAGCGCTCCGCCTTGGGGTAGATGAAAGCTGACACCATCGAGCGCCCATGCCGCATCATGCGAATAGCGCATCCGCAATGCGCTTGCTTCGATATCGAAGCGGGTCGGCAATGCCGTCGCCGGTTGCGGCTCGACCGCCGCCGGTTCGGCGTCGGCGATCTCGAAGATGCGCCGCGCTGCAGCCAGCGTCTCGCCAAGTGACTGGAATGCAGTCGGTAGCGGTGCAATCGTGTCGAAGCTGGACAGGACGAAGAACGCAACGAGAGCCAGATCCGCAGGAGGCAGCGTTCCAGCATGGATGACGGGAATGATGACTATAAGAGCGCCCCACATAGAGATCTGGGCGGCCAGTGTCGAAAGGCCGGAAAACAGGCCCTTAATGCGCACCAGTCGGCGCTGATCGGCAATCAGCGCATGCGCCAGTTCCTCGAGATGCACGCCTTGACGGCCAACGGCACCGTAGACCCGCAATTCGCCTGCCCCCCGGCAACTGTCCGTGACGGCAGCGCGAAGCGCGGCGCGGGTCGTCACCAGACGGGCGCCGGGCCCCCTTCCGCTCCACTGTGCAAGCAGCGGCAAAGCTATACCCGCCATCAGAAGCCCGAGGCCGTTGATGAATGCTACTTTCGGACTGATAAACGACACGGCAGCGAGCAAGGCGACGACGCAGATGGCTGCCGATACGACGGGAGCCAGAATACGGAGATAGAAATTATCGAGACTGTCGATATCGGCGCGAAGTCGGCTTAGCAGGTCGCTGCCGCGATAGAATTGCAGGCCTGCCGGCGCCAGCGGCTCAAGACGTCCGTAGAACCAGACGCGAAGCTCGGAAAGCAGCCGCAGCGTCGCTTCGTGCGTGACGACCCGCTCGAGATAGCGCGCCACCGTCCGCGTGATCGCAAGTCCGCGTATCGCAGCAGCCGGCGTGAAGAAGTTGAACATCTGGTTTCCGAGACCGCTCAGCGCCATCGAGGCGATGAACCAGCCGGAAAGCGCGAGAAGGGCAACGTTCGACAGCGCGACGACGACGCTGAGGCCGATGCCTGCGGCGATCCAGGCACGATAGGGGCCAAAGAGCCGCAGCAGTCGCAATATATCCCTCATGACGCGCTGACCTCATCCAACCTGGCGGTTTCCTCGGGCAACTCCGCACATGCGGGCGCTTCCCCGTGGCCCGTCCTTTGCACGATCCGGCCGCGTTCGATCGTGATGATCCGGTCGGCCATTTCGGCGGCCGCCAGGTCGTGGGTGATGAAAAGCACGGCGCTCTTCGATGCCACCTGTCTGATCGATTCCATCACGCGCGACGCGGTCTGTCGGTCGAGCGCCCCTGTCGCCTCGTCGAGGACAACAAGCTCTGCCTCCTTCAGAAGCGCGCGCGCCAGGGCGACACGGCGAATCTCGCCTCCGGAGAGCCCTTGCCCCCCATCGCCGAGCAGCGTGTCGTAACCTGAAGGAAGTCGCGTGATGAAGCCGTCGGCCTGAGCCTGCGCGGCGGCTTTGCGCATGGCTTCGACCGACGCCGCGGGAACGCCGAGCCGAATGTTCTCGCCCACCGTTCCGTAAAACAGGGTCGGGCTCTGCGGCACCCAGGAAACGCAGCGCAGCCAATCCGTCTCGTCGATATCCTGTAGGTCCACGCCATTGACCAGGATGCGACCGAATTGCGGCTGGAGGAAGCCGAGCAACAGCTGGCCGATCGTCGTCTTGCCCGCCCCGCTTGGGCCGACAAGCGCCACGGTTTCGCCCCGCGAGAGCGTGAAGCTGATGTCTTCAACGCCATGACCATCAACATCATGCGAAAAGCCGACCCCTTCGAAGGCAACGTGCATTTGTCGACCGGTCGCGGAGCCGACATGGTCGCTTACCCGCTCGGGCAAGGGTGTCTGCAGGCAGCGAATGATGCTCTCCGAGGAGGCAATCGCCGACATGCGGGCATGGTACTGCGCACCCATGTCCCTCAATGGTCGATAGAATTCCGGCGCAAGCAGCAGGACGAAGAAGCCCGAAAGGAAATCGAGTTCGCGATAGTAAAGCCGAAAGCCGATGTATACTGCGGCAAGTGCGATGCTGACCGTTGCGAAAAACTCCAATACGAGCGCCGAGAGAAAGGCGACCCGCAGGACGGTCATCGTGCTGCTGCGGTATTCGTCCGAAATCCGCGCCACCATCTCGGCCTCTCTGCGGCTTGCACCAAATAGCTTGAGCGTCGTCAGGCCCTCGATCACATCGAAGAAATGAGCGCTCATCCGCGAGAGTTTGCCCCACTGACGCTGGTTGAGACTTTCGGCACCCTTACCGATGATGATCATGAAAACGGGGATCAGCGGCGCCGTCACGAGGAAGATGAGGCCCGACACCCAGTCGACCGGAAACGTGACAAACAGGATCGCAAGCGGCAGGAGAGCCGCCAGTGCCATCTGCGGCAGGTAGCTTGCATAGTATTTTTCTATTTCCTCCACGCCATCAACCACAGTGTTGGCAAGCTCGCCGCTGCGCTGGTTCTGCATCCAGGCCGGGCCGAGTGCAGTGATGTGGTCGTATAGAGTGCGGCGGAGTCTCTGCTTGACATTTGCAGCCGCCGAGAAGGCGGCGATGTCGATCAAGCCACTGACCACAGCGCGCGCGGCGATGATGCCGAGGAGTGCGACCAGCCAGTGCCAGACGTCCGCGATCCCTTTGCTTTCGATCGTGACGGCATTGACGACACAGGCCTGCAGCCAAGCCTGTATGATCATCAGCACCCCGGCAACCATTCCTGCCGTGACCGCCAGCGAAAGCGGCAGGCGGACACCAGAAAGGTAGCTGCGCAGCCAGCCTTCGCGCTGCCGCGTGGCGGAGCGGTCCGGCATCCGTCGAGATCCAGTCGTCATGGCCTTCGCCCCCGGTTCCTTGCTTCCCACCGCCTCAATCGTGATAAGCGACGAGTTTGCTGATGCGCGCACGGAAGACCCAGATCTGGTACCAGTTGTACATCAGTATGACCGGGAGGAAGCCGCCCATCGTAAGGGTGAAGGTCATTAGCGACACTTGTGGGCTGGCGCCTGCGTAGATCGTCCAGGTATTCGGCACGAGCCAGGGGAACATTGTGGCCGCCATGGAGATCCCCACGATCGCGACCGTCAGGTTGAACCACAGGATAGCAGCCAGATCCCGGTCCGCGTGGATTGCCCAGCGCATGTTGATGGTCGCGTAGACGACGGCGACGAGCACCAGCCCCCAAATCCAGAAGTTCGATCCGAACCATTTCTGCGCCGCCCACGGAAAGATCGCGGCACACCAGATGACGGTGATGCAGGCACAGGCAAGAGAGGTAATGAAAGCGAAATTGGTCCAGCGCGCAACATGCTGGCGCAACGGTTCGCTCCGCTCGAAGCGCGCACGGATGAAAAGTCCTCCAGCCATCATCACCACAAGCACAGCGGCGAAGCCGGTCCAGATACTGAAGGCGCTGATGAACCGCAGCGCGCCACCGACATAGGTCGGCACCTTGCCCGGATCGCTCGTCAATGGGAAACCTTGAAGAACCGCGCCTATCGCCATGCCGCCGAAGAATGTCGTAACAAGGCTCGACAGCCCGAAGGCATAGTCCGAGAACCGGCGCCACTTGGGATCAGCGAGATGGCGGAATTCCAGCGCAAGTGCTCGCGTCATGATACCCCAAAGGACCAGCGCAAGCGGCAGCAGCAGGTAGCTGAATGCCGATCCGTAGACAAACGGGAAGGTGCCGAAGAGAATGCCGCCCGCCAGGACCAGCCAGGTTTCATTGGCGTCCCAGGTACCGGCCATGGCCGCCATGATCGCTCCGCGCTCCTGCTCGTCGGGGACAAAGAGCGAAATGATGCCTGCCCCGAGGTCTGCACCATCGAGCATGACGTAGAGCAGGACGCTGACGCACAGCGCCATCCACCAGGCGAAAGCGAGTAGCTGCTGCAGTTCGGTGAGGGTATCCATCATCTATACTCCGCGACCTTCATCTATTCCCGCACGTTGTTCACACGGGCCTGACATATTCCGGTTCGTTGTCGGTATTGGAGGGGCCGTCCGCGAGATGGCCAAGGGCTTCGTGCCCCTCGCCCACAATCGGGCTTTCCATGTCGGGGCCTTTGCGGACCACCTTGGCGAGGAAGTACCATGTGGCGCCCCAGACGATCAGTTCGAAGAACATGAAGCCTACCAGCCAGGCGATGGCCACCGTGACGGACATCTTGCTGACGCCGTCTTCGGTTCGCATCATGCCGTAGACGACCCACGGCTGGCGCGATACCTCGCGCGTCCACCAGCCGGTCCAGACCGCGATGTAGGGCAGGAAGCCGCTGAAGATCAGTGCACGCAGGTACCATCGGTTTTCGGTAATGCGCGCGACCGAGAGACCACCCCTCAAAGCCAGCCAGGCGCCCCAGAATGCAATCAGCACGAGGAAACCGCCAATGCCAGCCATGATGCGGAAAGAATAGAACGGAATGACCACGGCCGGACGATCGGCCGGCGGGAACTGATCCAGACCTGGAACCGCCTCGTTGAACGTGTGCGTTTCGAGCAGGCTCAACACATACGGGATCTTTATCGACCACGCATTGCCATCGCCTTTTGCGTTGGGCCACGCGAGCGCGTTCCAGGAGGTGTTAGGGCTGCCGTCGGGATTGAGAGTATGAAAATGGCCTTCGATAGCGGCGAGACCGGCCGGCTTCGCCTCTGCCGTAACACGGCCCAAGGCGTCGCCGAGATAAGCCTGCAGTGGAGCAATTGCCACCAGGGCAAGCACCGAGTACTTCAGCGATCGCTGGAAGAGAGCCACGTGCTGCTGTTTCAGAAGATACCAGGCCGAGATGGCGGCAACGAAACAGAGCGAAAGTTCGAAACTGGCAACCAGCATGTGCGGGAATGCAGCAAGAGCGTCGGGGTTGAGGATTGCGGCGATCCAGTCAACGATCCGGAACACGCCGTCCCTATACTCGACCCCCGCTGGCGACTGCATCCAGGAGTTCGCATCCATGATCCAGAATGCCGACAGCGAGGACGCAAGCGCCACATTGAAGGTCGCAAACAGGTGCATTCTCCGGCTGATCTTGCCCCAACCGAAGATCATCAACCCGATGAAGCCCGCCTCATACATGAACGCTGTAATCGTCTCGTAGCCGAGAACCTGGCCGAAAAAGGGTCCGGCTGCCTGCGAGAAGGGTCCGTAAAGAATGCCGAATGCCATCTCCATCGTCACACCCGTCGCCACACCGGCGCCGAAGTTGACGATGAACAGCTTTTCGAAAAAGCGACACAGCCTGTACCAGGTCTCGTCATCGGTGCGCAGCCAGCGCCACTCCGAGAAGAACAACATGGCAGCCAGCCCAATTGTCAGCGGCGGATAGATGATGTGGAGGCTCGTGATCCATGCAAAGTCGAGCCTCGAGATCAGGGTCGCCAACTCAGTATTCGACATCGCTTTGCCCCTTAAGCTAGAAGTGAAATCTCGCTATTTCCTGCCGACCTGATGCAAGTCCCGCCTTTGCCGCGGTAACGTCGGTGTGAATTGCCGCAGCTCGGAAACTCGGAAGTCGCGGAATACCTGCGGAACGCTTGCGACAGTGCAGCCAAGACTGCTTAGAGGCGACCCAGATTAATAGTGAACTTAGGGCGATCTGACCTATACCTAGGTCTACGTCATGCATCCGAGCATGGGTTGGCTACCTCTCCAGCAGCGACAGTCGCCGGGTGAACAGAGCGTTCGATTATCTTTTCGTGGCCTATGTCTCGAGCCGTGTTATGTCACCACCATTCAAACAGCGGCTCACCACATCCAACGGGCAAAAATCATGAAAAAGATCGGTTTTCTTTCCTTCGGCCACTGGTCGCCATCGCCGCAATCGCAAACCCGCTCGGCGGGTGATGCGCTCTTGCAGTCCATCGATCTCGCGGTCGCCGCCGAAGAACTTGGTGCTGACGGTGCCTATTTTCGGGTACATCACTTCGCCCGGCAGCTCGCATCCCCCTTCCCGCTACTGGCGGCAGTGGGCGCGAAGACCAAGACTATTGAAATCGGGACCGCCGTCATCGACATGCGCTACGAGAACCCTCTCTATATGGCTGAGGACGCCGGCGCCGCCGATCTCATCGCTGGTGGTCGCCTGCAACTCGGTCTCAGCCGCGGTTCACCCGAACAGGTCATCGATGGCTGGAGCTATTTCGGCTACCAACCGCAGGAAGGCTCGAACGATGCCGACCTCGGTCGCAGTCATGCCGGAGTATTCCTGGAGGCGCTGAAAGGTGATGGCTTTGCCCAGCCCAATCCGCGCCCCATGTTCCCCAATCCGCCCGGCCTGCTGCGCCTCGAGCCTTACTCCGAAGGTCTCCGCGAGCGAATTTGGTGGGGCGCCGGATCAAATGCGACGGCTGTCTGGGCCGCCAAGCTCGGAATGAACCTGCAGAGCTCGACATTGAAGGACGATGAAACCGGCGAACCCTTCCACGTCCAGCAGGCTGCGCAGATACGCGCCTACCGAGAGGCGTGGAAAGAAGCGGGCCACGAGCGCACGCCGCGTGTTTCAGTCAGCCGAAGCATCTTCGCGCTCGTTGACGATCGTGATCATGCCTATTTCGGCCATAGCGGGAAGGACGACGATTCAATCGGCTACATCGATGAAAATACGCGAGCGATCTTCGGCCGTTCCTACGCCGCCGAACCGGATGTGCTGGTCAAGCAGCTCTCTAAGGATGAAGCCGTCGCTGAAGCAGATACCCTGCTCCTCACCGTTCCCAATCAGCTCGGCGTCGAGTACAACGCACATGTGATCGAGGCAATCCTGAAGCATGTCGCGCCTGCGCTTGGCTGGCGTTGATCGACCCTGCCTGTCCTTGAGGTGGGCTTTCGCCGGGCGCACCGATCTAACCGACCAAGCTCGCAACTCGACATCAAGTCGCGCAATACGGCTGCGCGTCGGCGCGAATGACGTCAGCGTCGATCAAGTCGATCTGGCTGCTGGTCGGCGATGGCGTTGAAAAGCGCGTTGAGTTTTATCTGCTGCTTGTGCAGCCGCATCGAGCTGCGTCGGGCTGCATCGACATTGGGGCGCTTGGTGTTCAGCCAGAAATAGGTGGCCTGCGCGCCCATCAACATCGCGGTCAGAAGTAGATTGATTTCATGAACGTCTTGGGGCACCCCCTCCGGTGCCCGTAGGTGTTCTGGCAGCTTCCCAGCCAAGCGACTACCGCGTGCATCGCCTTCGGCCCGACGAGGCGCATTGTTGCTCTCATTTTCCGACTGATTGCTGGTCATCCCCATTCGCCCGGAGACCGGAGGAGGTTGCTGCCAGATTGTTTCCGCAAGTTGCCTTGCGGCGATGCGGGAATTCGCGTCGTTGTGGCGACCGGCTCCCCATTCCCCCGAGCAAGTGTGCCGCAGCACGTGGACCAGAGCGGACGCGTTATTGACGCTGCCATTGCCTGAACTCCCTTCTCTGCGATCTCGCCGGCAGTCGGCAAATGCTTGCCGCCTGCTCTGACACACATTGAAGGTCTGTGACGGTTAATTGTCAACAATCAGCAAGTTGCAAATAGAACCAAATTCTACACAACTCTTGTCAAGTTTTTCTGATGCTGCTCGAGTAATGTCGCGGGCCTCATAGCGCCGAAAGGAAGTACATTCAGCTGAAAATACTGCGGACGCCTACTCAAGGAAGCGTTCAAAGCAGCGACAGCACAGTCTTTTGGCGTTACTTCTCTTCGTCCGGATGATCTACCGGCCAGCGCGCGACGGCATCCTGCCCGGCCGCAGCTACGTTGGCTCGGAAGACGCTTCCAGCCAAGCTTGGCTGACCGGAAAGCAATACATCGAGAAGCGGCTGATGCTCCGCGACGAGACGCGTGACTGCATCGGGCACCTCGTTGCCGACCACGATCAGCATCTGGATCTGGGCGTCAACGCGCTCGTATTGGGTTAGCAGACGGCGATGACCGCATGAGGCGACAATGACCTTGTGAAACGCGAAGTCGGCAGTGTCGGCCTGCTTCGTGTCAAATTTCTCGCAGGCTGTTCTGAGCGCATCGAACGCTTCCACTATGGGCTTTGGATCAAGTGTTTTTCGCGCGATTGCATCTGCGACGAGTTCGGCCGCCAACCCCTCAAGCGCAGCTCGCAACGTATATAATTCCCATACGTCCTTAGCTGAAAACCCCGTGACTTCCCACGCCGCGTAAGGACGCTGTGCCACGAGGCCCTCGGTGAGAAGCTTTTGCAATGCTGAGCGGACTGTGCCTCTGGAGATACCAAGCATCTCCGAGAGCTGCATCTCGGTCAGCCGGCTGCCCGGGGCATAGCGACGGGCAATGATCGCAGATCGAAGCTCGTCTGCTGCACGGCTTTCAAGACTGTGGCGCTGGATCGCGCGAAGAGGTTGTTCACTTGCCATGCACTCTTATACGACAGTAGATTGCTGACAATCAACAAACTTAACCTACCTAAACCTAAGTATGGTTATAAGGCCCCGCCGCTGCGGGTAGTTTTCCGGCAACGTTCGCATCGAAGCGTTTCTTCGATTTGCAATTATTTACCTGCATACCACGGATTTCCCTACACGATGCTGTTTCGGTACCGGGGTTATCAGTCGCTCGGAAATGCCAACAATTGAAACGCCTGCCACACTACCGAGGAGGGTCCTGTGAACGAACTTCTAGCCAAGGTGATTGATGCGCATGGCGGTATGGATCGGTGGAACACCTATGAAAGGGTGGAGGCGACGATCGTCACCGGTGGTGGCTTTTTTTCTCTCAAGGGTCTCTTGCAGGATACAAGTCCACGCCGAATGACGGTCTGGCTGCATCAGGAGCGGTCATCGGTGTTGCCCTATGGCGCGCCCGACCAACGCACCATGTTCACGCCGGACCGAATTGCCATAGAGAAACTGGACGGTGCGATCGTCGCGGAGCGGCGTGTGCCCAAGGATTCGTTTGCGGGCCATCAGATGAACACCCCCTGGGATCCGCTTCATCGCGCCTATTTCAACGGCGAAGCGCTCTGGACCTATCTCGTGACGCCGTTTCTCCTTGCCATGGACGGTGTGCATGTCGAGGAGACCGAACAGTGGCGCGAGGGGGGCGAGACGTGGCGCGTATTACGGGCCTATTTTCCCGGCTCGATCGAAACGCATAGTTTCGCACAGGACTTCTTCTTCGGCGAAGACTTGATGCTGCGTCGCCACGACTACAACGTCAACATTGCAGGTGGGTTTGGCGCATCGCAGTTGACGTCTGACTATGTGACCGCAAACGGCATCCCCCTGCCCACCAGACGCCGCGCCTATACGAGGGGTCCGGACAGACGCCCGGTGCTCGACATGCTGATGGTCGCCATTGACATCAGCGACGCGAGCTTCAGCTAACGACCCGTCGAGCCTGGACTGACAACGCGGCGGCGAGAACAGATTGGACATCACCTGCCCTCGATTGAGCTTCACGCCGCCTGACGCGCGGCCAGCAAAAGGAACCCGAACCATGACAGAAAGTCGCCCGCCCCTCCCGCCCTTCACCCGCGAAACTGCGGAAAAGAAGGTTCGCGGCGCCGAAGATGGCTGGAATTCCTGCAACCCCGAACGGGTGTCACAGGTTTACACACCGGACAGCTACTGGCGGAATCGTTCGGAATTCGTAAACGGCCGGACCGAAATCATCGCGTTTCTGACCCGCAAATGGGCAAAGGAACTTGACTATCGCCTGATCAAGGAGCTGTGGGCTTTCACCGACGACAGAATTGCCGTGCGTTTCGCCTATGAATGGCACGACGATTCCGGAAACTGGTTTCGGTCCTATGGCAACGAGAACTGGGAGTTCGACGGCAACGGACTGATGAAACGCCGCTTCGCCTGCATCAACGACCTTCCCATCCGCGAAAATGACCGCAAGTATCATTGGGATCGCTCGGGGCCCCGCCCTGCCGACCATCCAAGCCTTTCGGATCTTGGTCTCTGACCCTTCGCCCGCAGGCCCCGATGGCGGCTGCGCCACCCAGCTCCAGCCGGCCGGAAAGTCAACCAACAGGAGGTAATTCGCATGAAACCGAGGAAGACAGCATCTCCACCAGGACAGCCGGAACGGCGAACAGACGAAGCCGGGAGCAACGGTCGGTCCTTGACGGACAGCTTCCATCTGACGCGTCGGCAGATCGTCGCCGGTGCCGCCGGCTTGGCCGTATCAAGCTTCGTCACGCATGACGCGTTGGCGCAGAATTCGAAGAGAACCCATCGTTCAACAGGAGAAAATACAATGAGCAGCGGCTTCATCAAGACCAAGGACGGCACCGAAATCTTCTTCAAAGACTGGGGTCCGCGCGATGCCCAGCCCATTCACTTCCATCACGGCTGGCCGCTGTCGGCCGACGACTGGGACAACCAGATGCTGTTCTTCCTGGCGAACGGTTATCGCGTTATCGCTCACGACCGACGCGGTCATGGCCGCTCGACCCAGGTGTCCATCGGCAACGACATGGATCACTATGCAGCCGATGCCTCGGCCGTGGTCGAGCATCTCGACCTGCGCAACGCCATCCACATCGGTCACTCCACCGGTGGCGGCGAAGTGGCCCGCTACGTGGCCCGATATGGCCAGCCGCAGGGCCGTGTCGCCAAGGCTATTCTTGTCAGCTCGGTTCCACCTTTGATGCTGAAGACCACAGCCAATCCCGAGGGCACCTCGGTTGCCGTCTTCGACGGCTTGCGCAAGGCACTGGCCGACAACCGGGCACAATTTTACATCGACCTGCCGACAGGTCCCTTCTACGGTTTCAACAGGCCCGACGCGAAGATCTCCCAAGGCATCATCAACAATTGGTGGCGGCAGGGCATGATCGGCGGCGCCCTGGCACATTATGAAGGCATCAAGGCCTTCTCGGAAACCGACCAGACCGATGATCTGAAGGCATTCAAGGTGCCGACTCTCGTTACTCAAGGCGATGACGATCAGATCGTGCCATACAAGGACGCCAGCCTGCTGCAGCACAAACTGATCAAGGGCAGCGTTCTGAAGATCTATCCGGGCTATCCGCATGGCATGCTCACAACACACGCCGAAGTCATTAACCCGGACCTGCTCGCCTTCATCAAAGGCTGACAGCAAGACCGCTCGGCGTCCCTGAACTGGCGCCGGGCACTGTGGTCGTGCAACGCGCCTGTGCACGCGCAACACAGTTTGAGCCGCTGCACACGGGCGAGCGGTATGATCGCCAACGTTCCACAGCCACTTTCCGTCGCCTGCGTCCACTGCATCCTGCAGGGAAGCCGGGAACCCGGGGATGGCACTGCGCGCCTTCAGGCGTTTCGGAAAAAGCTCGGGACTGCCGCTGCTGTTCCTCCAGCACTTCACCGGAACGCTGGACAACTGGGATCCTGCCGTCACCGACCCGCTTGCCGCCGACAGAGAGGTCATCCTTTTCGACAATGCCGGCATAGGCCGCCCGTCCGGTGATGTGCCGCCAACGATCGCTCGCATGGCCGAGCATGCGCTCGCATTTCTGGATGGCCTCGGCATCGGCCGCTGCGACATCGTCGGATAGTCGCTTGGCGGGATGGTGGCGCAGCAGATCGCGTTGGATCGTCCGTCCATCTTTCGGCGGATCATTTTCGTCGGCACCGCTCCACGTGGTAGCGAAGATATCATGCACCTGGAAAAGCCCTTATTGGCCAAGCACTTCGGCGATCGTACGCTGAAGGGATATGCGATCCTGCAAAAGATCTTCTTCGCGTCGTCGCCAGCAAGCCAGGATGCCGGTCAGGCTTTCATCGGAAGGCTGATGCAGCGGACGAAGGATCGCGAGCCTGTTTCCGGGCGCAAGGTTGCTGGAGCTCAGATCGCGGCGTTTCGGGAAGGGGAGCAATTCAGCGGCGAGCGCTTCGCCGATCTGAAGAACATCCGCCAGCCGACGCTCGTCGTCAACGGTGTCGGCGACCAGATGATCCCCGTCCGAAACTCCTATTGGTTGAGCGAGATCCTCTCGAAAGCAGTTTTCATGACCTATCCGGACGCCGGGCACGGTTCGCTCTTTCAATATCACGAGCCCTTCACACGGCAGGCGGCTGCGTTCCCTGCTTCCGACTCTCCGCTCGCCCCCTATTGAAAGTCAGGCCCAAGCCAAAGCCATCGCGCTACACACAGCTGACGATGCCGTTGAGTTCCGCGAGGCAGGCACGCAGCGGCAAGGTGCCGTGCGTGATGAAGGTGCATGAGCGCATACAACAGATTTGAAACCATACCGAGTATATTCGGTTTTCACAGGAGCCAAAAATCGTACTTTGAAGTTCTGCCGAAAGGAGGCAAGAATGCTCCTCTTCAAGAAGAAGAAACCCTATCCCACCGCGGGGTGGCTGCGCGACGACAACGGCCGGGCCTATGCGAGCTACGGCCGGTTCATGCTGACGGTAGAGGGTGCCGATGAACAGTGGTTCTATCGCGTGTCGGATACCAAAGGTGAGCTGCCTCCTGTCGACAGCAAGACATTTCCAGGTGAAGGCAATGCCCTCAATGCCGCTCAAGCCGAGCTTGATGACAGCGCAGATGCGTTGCGCCCACGTCCTGAGTATTAGCAATTGGATAGGGGCGCGCCGGCCAGGCGGATGCCGCAAGACCAACCATTTTGGACTATAGGTGGCACCGTGGGGTGCCACCTGCCAACATCAAGCCGCCTTCACGGCCGCATGCAGCGGAATCTCCACATCGATCTCCAGGATCGACATGTGCTCGTCGCGATCCATCTTGACATGCACCCGGTCGGCGTCGACCTGCACGTGCTTGGCGATCACGGCAAGGATCTCCTCGCGCAACACTGAAATCAGGTCCGAACCCGTAGAGGATCGTTCATGGGCCAGCAGGACCTGGAGCCGCTCACGGGCGGCAGGCGCGGTTCTCTGCTTGGTGAAAAGACTGAAAATGCTCATGCGGCCTTCCTTCCGAAAATCTTGCCGAAGAAGCCCCGCTTCTCTCCTGGAATCGTCATCGGTACGTCCTCGCCCGCCAGCCGGCGGGCAGCGTCGAAATAGGCCATGGCCGGCGCACAGCGACCGTCAGCCAAAGTGACTGGCGCGCCGATATTGGAGGCGCGCAGAACATCCATGCTTTCGGGAATAATACCCAGCAACGGGATCGAAAGAATTTCCAGAACGTCGTCGACTTTGAGCATGTCGCCGCGATCGGCACGATTGGCGTCGTAGCGGGTCAGCAACAGGTGCTTCTCCATACGCTCGCCTCGCTCGGCCTTGGCAGTCTTGGAGTCCAGAAGGCCGATAATGCGGTCGGAATCGCGAACCGACGAGACCTCGGGGTTCGTCACGACGACGGCAACATCCGCATGCCGCATGGCGAGTGTGGCACCGCGCTCGATCCCGGCGGGGCTATCGCAGATGACCCAGTCGAAATTGCGCTTCAGGTCGTTCATGACGCGCTCGACACCCTCGGCGGTCAGATTGTCCTTGTCCCTGGTCTGGGAGGCCGGGAGAAGGAAGAGCGTTTCCAGTCGTTTGTCGCGGATCAGCGCCTGCGGCAGTTTCGCGTCACCCTGAATAACGTTGATCAGGTCGTAGACAACCCTGCGCTCCGCACCCATCACCAGATCGAGATTCCGCAGCCCGACGTCAAAATCGACGACGACGACTTTCTCGTTTCGCTGTGCCAGAGCCGCTCCAAGTGCAGCGGTAGAAGTTGTCTTGCCAACTCCACCTTTGCCTGAAGTGACGACGATGACTTTCCCCATCTTGCTCTCCTAATGTCCTGGCCAGCCCCGGCTCAGATAAGTTTTTCGGCCTTGATCGCGTCGTCTTCGAGCCAGAGCTGCACAGCCTGCCCGCGAAGGTTTGGTGCCATGTCTTCTGCCATTTTGTAGATACCGTCGATTGCGACAAGTTCCGCCTCAAGCTTGCGGCAGAAGATACGCGCCGACGCATTTCCGACCGACCCTGCCATCGCACGCCCACGCAACGTCCCGTATATGTGCACGGACCCCC
Organism: Rhizobium sp. Root1220; assembly: GCF_001426265.1. Lineage (GTDB taxonomy): Bacteria > Pseudomonadota > Alphaproteobacteria > Rhizobiales > Rhizobiaceae > Rhizobium. The sequence goes on along the minus strand of NZ_LMDG01000032.1, from coordinate 327,759 downwards.
CCGCGATGATCTCCGAGCCTGATGCAACCGAGCCGATGACCGTTACATCGCCTTCCGGAAAGATCACCGATTGCCCGGAACGCACCGGCTCTCTGATGACGATCGATTGCGTCGTCTGTCGGATCTCCTGTGGCGCAGGCCTGCTCGTCAATTCGTTAGTTGGCTCCGGTTGAGGCACTTCGAGGTCGGACACCGGGCGACCACCCTTGAGGGCGGGCGGCATGCCTGGACCGAGAATCGATGGCCGTCCGCCCTCTATCCCCATGACACTCACATTGCGGGCCGTCAGTTCCGCGATAAGGTCTTTCAACTGCGTCCTGTCGATTGCGAGATCCGTCACATCGAGCACGACAGGGCGTCCCAAAAAGAAGCCCGCGGAACGAGCAGCCAGATCGTCCAGTCGGATCAACCAGTCATCGAAAGGCAGATCCGGTGACAGCATGACCGCCAGAAAAGAGCGGCCCTTTATACGGATCGAGCGAGCGTCTGTTAGCACTTTGGTCATCTATGTTAAGAAATCGTTGACCATGTGTAGCGCTGCTTTGGTTAACAAAAAGTTAACGGAGCCCAAATGTGAAGGGAATTTCAAACAGTCTGGCTGGACGGACAGCGGACTCGCGGCGCGTTTCCTGATCGCCGTGAAACCCGCCTTTTGAACCAGTCATGAGGGTCGTCCGGCGGCTGAACTTCATCAGCATGAGGGCTGCTTGGTGATGGCGACTCGAAAAAGAACGGCAGGCCCCATAGCCCGGCATCACCGATCCGCCACGATTGCTTCCGGGCGGTCGTCCGAACGAACATACTCGTGATGCCAGACCCCCGTTTCGTCCTGATACAGAATCTCGGCGCTCTTGCCCTCGACCTGCTGCCGGAGTGCCGCATGCTTAGCGGCCGATAGCGCCGCGCCGTGTGTTGAGAAGGCCTCTGACCAAACGTCACCGAGCCTGTAGCTCCACCCGCCGTCGTGCCTGCCGATATGATAGGTAATCTGCACTTTTGCATCCTTCTTTACTCTGCAATCTGGCACCGCGGGAGGTACTCAAAGCAGTGATGAATCAGCGACGCCGATCCGGCACCAGAACCGTTGTCTGCAATTCCTTTCCATCCGGACGAGAAAGCAAACTTCGGCGCCACCGTCCGATACTTGAAACTATCAGGTCAAAAGGGCGCTTGGTACCATACCGAAGCATAGGGGGCCCGCAGGGCGTCGAGCACGCGGCCCAAGGCAGATCCGAACGCCAACGGCAGGCTTCGACACCGGCGGCCGATGCACGCGGCCGATCAGCCCGGTGTCAGAAGTCAGTGAAGGCGGCCGCTACCCTAAAGATAGCGCCGCTGGTGTCCTAAAGTTCAGTGATGCCTGCGACCAAGGTCAGTTGATATCGATAGACCATGGGACCTGTTCCCGCAGGCCTCGCTCGGTCAGTATCTGCTTACGGGAGACTACGCCAAAAAAGCAATACTGGCCAAGCAGATCCACTCTTTTGGTGGGGTCTCTCAACGTGTCCGGAACACGGCTGCCGAAGATTTGCAGCCAACCAAGCAACGGGAGAGAAGCTATGGTCACCTACATTCGGTCAGATCTCGATTTCATTCTGGCGCAGATCAAGATCGCCGAGGCCCACGCGGCCGGACAGCCGCTCTATGGCGCGGGTGGCCTTATTCCCACGTATAACCTGGCCTGGGGCCTGCGTACCGTCGATGGCACCTATAACAACCTTCTTCATACCGAATGGGGCGCGGCCGACACCGAATTCCCCGAGCATCTGGGCACGATTTTTCGGCCTGCAGCCGGCACGCCGCTCGACATGGACGGCCCCGGCGGCGCGCCTGCGATGCCGACCGCGCCGAATTACAACCCGTCCACCAATCCCAATTCCATTGTCGTCGACAGCAGTATCCGCACCATCTCAAATCTTATCGTCGATCAGACCCTTGGCAACCCGTCGGCAATCCTGACCGGGCTGCAACGCGCCGGTATCGTGCCGGCGGCGAACCAGATCGCGGTTACGGGGCAGATCAGCGCCGCCTATGAGCCGCTGAAGCCTCTTTTCAACGCCGTCAATTCCGCTGCGCGCGTCAATGCCGAAGCGCAGGCGGCAGCGTCGGCCAGCCCAGGAAATGTGGCGCTCCAACAAGCAGCCGCCGACGCTGCCGCCAACCTTCTCTCGGCGGAGACCGCTCTGGACGCTGCTGACGACGCGCTCATGACTCTGCTCACTTCCAGTGGCATCGAGCTCAACGGCGCAAACATCGTGATCACCAATGCCGCGCCCGACGAAGGTCTGTCGGCGCCGTTCAACTCCTGGTTCACGCTCTTCGGCCAGTTCTTCGATCATGGCCTCGACCTCGTCGCCAAGGGCGGCAGCGGCACCGTCTTTATCCCGCTGCTGCCGGACGATCCGCTGTACGATCCGACCAGCCCGACCAACTTCATGGTCCTGACGCGCGCGACGAATGTAGGACCAGGACCGGACGGCATTCTCGTCGACAACCCGCTAACGGCAATAAACGAAGCCGCTGACAATACCGATCGCCCGGTCAACACCACCACTGCCTTCGTCGACCAGAACCAGACGTATTCCTCCCATCCTTCGCATCAGGTGTTTCTGCGCCAGTATGCATTCGATGCGGCAGGAGACCCGGTTTCGACCGGCAACCTCATTGAGGGCGGCAATGGTGGCATGGCGACCTGGGGCGAACTCAAGGCCCAGGCGGCGTCCCTCCTCGGTATCCAGCTGCTCGACGTCAATGTCGGCAATGTCCCGCTTCTGGCAACCGACCAGTACGGCAACTTCATCCCCGGTCTCAACGGCTTCCCGCAGATCGTGACTTCGACCGGGCTGGTGGAAGGCAATCCAGCCGCCAACGGTGGCCTTGGTGTCCTGGTGCCGGCGAACGCATTCCTCACCGGCCATGCGTTCCTCGCCGACATCGCCCACAACGCGGTTCCTGACGGCCTGGCCGATGGCGACATCGAAATCGGGTTGAACAATCCCGGGTTCGAACCCGGTGCCTACGACGACGAACTGCTCGATGCGCATTACGTCGCTGGTGATGGCCGCGCCAACGAGAATATCGGCCTGACCGCTGTCCACCACGTCTTCCACGCGGAGCACAACCGTCTGGTGGAACACACCAAGACGGTCGTACTGGCGGACGCACAGGCAATGCTGGCGGACGGCGCAACACCGGCCGAAGCGGTGGCTTTTTTGAACGAATGGCTCGTCAACGACGTCGCCGCGGTTCCTGCAACGGCGGCCGGGCTGATCTGGGATGGCGAGCGACTGTTCCAGGCCGCCAAGTTCGGCACCGAAATGCAGTACCAGCATCTCGTGTTCGAAGAATTTGCACGCAAGATCCAGCCGAACATTAACGTGTTCCTGGTGCCGGACGGCTATGACGTTACGATCGATCCGTCGATCGTCGCCGAGTTCGCGCATGTCGTCTACCGCTTCGGCCACTCGATGCTGACAGAAACGATCGATCGCTTCGATCCGACCTTCAACGAAGATCAGATCAGCCTGATCGAGGGCTTCCTCAACCCGATCCAGTTCGCCAACAATGGCGGGACGACCGAGGTGGTCGACGGCATCAGCGCCGGCGCAATCATCCGCGGCATGACCCGTCAGGTCGGCAACGAGATCGACGAATTTGTTACCAGCGCCTTGCGCAACAACCTGCTCGGCCTGCCGCTCGACCTTGCCACCATCAATCTGGCACGCGGTCGCGACACCGGTGTGCCGTCTCTCAACGAAGCGCGCGCGCAGTTCTACGAAGCCACCAACCAGGATGCCCTGCTGAAACCCTATGAGAGCTGGATCGACTTTGCCGGCCACCTCAAGCATGAAGCGTCGATCATCAACTTCATCGCCGCCTACGGTACCCATGAGTCAATCTTGGAAGCGACGACGCTCGAGGGCAAGCGCGACGCGGCAATGGCACTGGTCGGCCTGACGACCACGGGCAGTCAGGCAGCGGCGATCAGCAATGCCAGCTTCGAGGCGGATTCACTTGCATCGGGCGCCCCCAACGTGATCGTCGACGCGCTTGGCAACTATACGCTCACGGCACCGACCGGCTGGACGATGACCGGGACGGGCGGCCTGTTTGCACCGACTGCCGCCGTGATCAATCCGGCGGGACTGCAGGGGACGAATGTCGCCTGGCTTGGCCAAGACGCCATGCTGTCGCGAGATACCGGCGTGGTTCTCCAGGAAGGCGCCAGCTACAGCCTCAGCTTCGACATCGGCGATCGAACCGATACGGTATGGCCCGGCGGCGTCGCCAGGCTCGTATCGAGTGGCGGAACCGTACTGGCAACCCAAGCTCTTGCTGCGCCGCTCGATGGCAACTGGTCCACAGTAGCATTCCAGACCGCCGCCATCGCGAGCGCCCTCGCCGGCCAGACCCTGAGGATCGAAATCCAGCAGACTGGCGGCACCAGCAACCAGATTCTGGTCGATGACATCCAGTTGAACGTCCTGCAACCGCTGGCACCACTCGACGAGGCGGACCGGCAGGCCTTCCTCAACGGCACCGGACAGTATGCCGGCAATCTCGGCGGCCTCAATCTCGTTGATCTCTGGATAGGTGGCCTCGCCGAAGAGATCATGCCGTTCGGCGGCATGCTCGGCTCGACCTTCAACTTCGTCTTCGAAACCCAGATGGAGAAGCTGCAGAGCGGCGACCGCTTCTACTACCTGCAGCGTCTCGACGGCCTGCACCTGTTCGGCGAGATGGAGAACAATTCCTTCGCCTCAATGATCATGCGCAACACCGACGCGACCCATCTGCCGTCGGATGTGTTCTCCACCCCCGGCCTTATCCTCGAGGTCAACCAGACCCGGCAGTTCAACGATCTTGACGGCGACGGAGTCATGGAAAATACCGATCCCACCGGGGAAGGCATCCTGACGCAGCTCGTCATCCGCAACAACCCGGCGACTCCGGGAGCGGACACAAACTATCTGCGCTACACCGGCGGCGACCACGTGGTGATGGGCGGCACTGAGGCCAATGACACCATTATTGCCGGCGTCGGCGACGACACCCTCTTCGGCGACGGAGGCAATGACCGGCTCGAAGGTGGGTTCGGCAACGACATCATCAACGGCGGCGACGGCGACGATATCATCGTCGACAGCGGCGGCGACGACAACATCAAGGCCGGCAAAGGCAATGACGTGGTCCACGCCGGTCCAGGGCTTGACCTGGTTATGGGCAATGACGGCCAGGACTTCATCTTCCTGGGCACGGACATGGGCTCGGAAGTCTTCGCCGGCACCGGCAATGACTTCATCTACGGCAACAAGAACGCCGAGCGCATCCTCGGCAACGAGGGCAACGACTGGATCGAGACAGGTACCTTCGACGGCGCACCCGGCGATAACTTCGACGAAATCTTCTCGCACGACACGATCGACGGGCATGACGTATTTCTCGGCGATGGCGGCTTTGACGAGTTCATTGGCGAAGGCGGCGACGACATCTTCGTCGGCAGCGCTGGCCGCGGCAAGATGGTGGGCATGTCCGGCTTCGACTGGGCGACCTACAAGGACAACCCGAACTTCGTCAATGCCGATCTGTCTATCCCGATCGTGTTCGACGAGGCGCCGACACTGCCCCAGAACGCCTCGCTCGATGAGTACGAATCGGTCGAGGGCCTGTCAGGCACCCGTTTCGACGATATCCTCAGCGGCACGAATACCCTTGCGGCAGAGCGGCTGCCGGCTGCTCAGGGCGGCACGGAAGGCTACCAGGGTAGCGCGCTCGCTGCCGAAGGTATCGCCCTGATCAGGGGCCTGCAGGAAGTCCTGGGTGCCGGCGTCACCGAATACAGCGCCGGTGACATCATCCTCGGCGGCGATGGCAGTGACATCATGAGGGGCCTCGCCGGCGACGACATCATCGACGGCGACAAGTGGCTCGACGTACAGATCGGCGTTTTTGCACCGGGTGACGTCGACCATACCGGCACACCACTCGAATTGGTCAACAGCATGACGGCGCTGGCGGCGCGCATGTTCAATGGCACGATCAATCCCGGCCAGCTCTCGATCGTCCGAACCATCCGAACCGACACCACGACGGGCGACATCGACACTGCCAGGTATCAGGGTGCCCGCGCCGACTATACCTTCGGCGCCACATCCGACGGCCGTGTTACGGTCACGGACGTCACCGAGCTCAACCTCGACGGCTCGGACACGCTTAGCGGTGTCGAACGGCTGCAATTCACTGACGGCACGGTCGGGCTGATCGTCGGCACCGCTGGGAACGACGTCCTCAACGGCACCACCGGCGATGACCTGCTGCTCGGTCTGGGCGGCAACGACGTCCTGAACGCAGGCGACGGCAACGACATCCTTGTCGGCGGTCCCAGCACGGCGGCGACATCGAGCAACTATGTCGATAACTTCACCACCCCAGTGCTGAACGGCAGCAATGGTACGGCGCCGTGGACATCGTCCTGGGTCGAAACGGGCGACAATGGCAACACGAGCAGCGCGACGGCCGGTCAGATCCGGATCGACGACAGCGACAACAACCAACTGAGGTTGCGCGACGACGACACTGACGCCGGAAACGGGACCGCGACGATCACGCGAAGCGTGAATCTCTCCGGCGCCGCCAGCGCCACGATCAGCTACACCTACAGCGAGAACAGCTTCGACGCAGGTGAGACGGTCACGGTTCAGTTCGCCGCCGATGGCGTCAACTTCAACCAGACGATCCAGACCATCAACAACAATTCCGGAAACGGATCGATCACCAACGCTCCCTTGACGGGGCCGTTCGGAGCCAACTCGGCGATCAGGTTCGTCGTTGCGGGTACCAACGCCAATAGCGCCAACCCTATCGACTACGTCGCGATCGACAGCCTGACGATCGCCTTCTCCGGCGCGGCGGAGACACTCAACGGTGGCGCAGGTAACGATACCTACGTGATCAACCTTGGTGATGGCATCGACATCATCAACGAGACCAGCGGCACCGACCGGATCACGGTCGGCGGTACAGTGCCACCGGCGCTGCCGGCGGCACTGACCGGGCTCAACATGTTCGAAGTGACCACCGGTGGCGGCAACGACGATCTGGTGATCCAGTTCAACGGCCAGCAGGTCACCGTCACCGATCACTTCGACACGGCTGGCGAAGCGGTGGAGTTCATCAACTTCAACGGCAGCACCTTCGAGGGCCACGTCCTCACCGGTGACTACGCCTTGAGCACAGACGACAACGGCGACCGCACGGCAGCGGCGGGCGTCAACACGGCCCTGGCCGGCACCACCGGCGGCGATACGCTGACCGGCAATGACGGTTTCGATCTGCTCTTCGGTCATGACGGCAACGATACGCTCAATGGTGGCCTTGGCGAGGATCTGCTCGTCGGCGGCAGCGGAAACGACACGCTCGATGGCGGTGATGATCTCGACACGCTGGTCGGCGGCGCCGGCAACGACACCTATATCGACGAGACCGGCGAGGATATCATCGTCGAGGCCGCGGGTGCTGCCGGCGGTGTCGACACCGTCGAGACGCTTGCCGCAGCCTACAGCTTGGTCGGCAAGGCCAACGTCGAGAACCTGACCTATACCGGTGTCGATGCTGACCCGTTTGTCGGTACCGGCAACGAACTCAACAACCGGATCGAGGGCGGTGATCTGAATGATGTGCTCGACGGTCTGGTGGGCGCCGACACGATGATCGGTGGCCTTGGAGACGACACCTATGTCGTCGACAACACTGGCGACATCGTCGATGAAGATGCGAATGAAGGCACCGACCTGGTCAATGCGTCCGTGACATACACGCTTGGGGCGGACGTCGACAATCTTACCCTCACCGGAGCCGCAGCGATCAACGGCACCGGCAATGCCCTGGCCAACGTGATCACCGGCAACGCTGCAGCGAACCAGCTGTTTGGCGGCAGCGGCGACGACACGATCAACGGTGGCGGCGGCGCCGACCTGCTCGAAGGCGGTATCGGCAACGATGCGCTGGATGGCGGTGCCGACGCCGACATCATAATCGGTGGTGCTGGCAACGACACGATCAATGTGGCCAACGGCAACGACGTCGTGCGGTACACGGCAAGCGGGTTCGGTGCTGACACGATCAACAACTTCGACGCTACCGGAGGCTCTGCGGCGACGCAGGATCTGATCGATCTCAGCGCCTTCGGCCTGACTGCCGCCAACATCGGGACAACTGCCGCGTCCCGCATCCAGCTGACGGACGTCGAGGACGGCGCAACTGACGACACCCTCATCACCATCCGCGATGCGGCGAATGCAGTCATCGGCACGATCCGTATCGAAGAAGTCGATGTGACCAACATTACAGCGAGCGACTTCATCCTCGCGGGACCGCCCGCAGCCGTGCTGCCAGGTGCCACGGCGAATAACGATACGCTTAACGGTACGGCTAACGCGGACACGATCAATGCTTTGGCAGGGAATGATACGGTCAACGGTGGTGGTGGCAACGATGTCATAAGTGGAGGACTAAACGGCACCGGTGGCCCGGGTGCGGATATCCTGAACGGCGGAGATGGCGACGACACCATTATCTGGAACGCCAACAACGCCACAGCCGCCTCGCTCGTGAACTCGGACGGCGTTGACCGGATAAACGGGGGCACCGAGGGGACCGGTGGTGACACCTTCGTCATCAACGGCAACGGCACCGCCGAGACCTACCGGATCTACACGCTTGCGGCTTGGGACGCCGTCGGCGTCAACAACCTAAGCAGCTTTGCCGGTAGAACGCCGGAGATCGTCATCACCCGCGGCGGTACAGCGTTTGCAAACGTGATCGCCGAGCTTACCGACATCGAGGAAATTCGTATCAACGGATCGGATCCGGCTGGTGGCACCACGACGGTGGGCGGCGACAACATCCAGGTGATCGGCGACTTCTCGGGCACCAGTCTTCGTCTCAACACCATCACCATCGATGGCGAGGCGGGTGACGACACGATCGACATATCGTCGCTGGGTTCTGCGCACCGGATCGTGTTCAAGTCGAACGGCGGCCACGACACGATCGTCGGAACGCTGCGACCCCAGGACGTGATCGAACTTCCGGCCGGCACGACGCCTGACGACTATGTGACCACGACCGATGAAAACGGCGTGACAACGATGACCAGCGCCAATCACAGCATCCGCTTTACAAGTGAGGGCGGCCTGCCGGAATTCACCGACACAGGTGACGGAGATGGGGGTGGGGATGGGGATGGCGGTGGAGATGGCGAAGTTGAAACGCCACCGCCGTCCCCGAGCACGCCAACCGGAGCCCCGGTTGTTGGCACCGTCGCTGCCGACGTTCTGCTGGGAACCTCGAACGGTGACACGATCCTGGCGCTCGGTGGCAACGACTCGGTGATCGCTGCCGCCGGTGCGGACATCGTCCGCGGCGACGACGGAGACGATTTCATCGTTGCCGGGGCTGGCAACGACATCGTCTTCGGCGGAGCCGGAAATGATGACATTTTCGGCGGGGACGACAATGACATGCTCTACGGCGACGCCGGGGCCGATCGTATCTTTGCCGATGGCGGCAACGACATGATCCAGACCGGTCTCGGTAACGACACGGCGTATGGTGGCGACGGCAACGACATGTTCGTGGCGGAGACCGGTGACGGCGACGACACCTACTACGGCGATGCCGGTACCGATACGCTCGACATGGCGGCCATCACGGCAAATCTGACCGTCGATCTCGGAAGTGGGTTCATGGCACGTGGCAGTGCCGTGAGCAGTCAATCGGGCGACGATACCCTCTGGGGCATCGAGAACATCGTGACAGGGTCCGGAAACGATACAATCATCGCGAACGCCTCTGCCAACGTCATCGATGGTGGTGCCGGCAACGACAAGTTCCGGTTCCTGTCCGAAGCGGACGCCGACGGTGACACGATCATAGGGTTCCAGCCCGGAGACAAGATCGATCTGAGTGCGACCGATGCCAACAACGGGCTTGCCGGAAATCAGTCGTTCACACTTGTTGCCGGATCAAACCTGTCTGGTGCCGCACAGTTGATCGTCACTCATGAGACCCGGGTAGATGGCGAGTACACAGTCGTCCAGGGAAGCGTCGATGCCGACAATGCTGCCGAGCTCCGGCTCAGCATCAAGGGCAATCACAACCTGACCGCTTCGGATTTCGATCTGTAAGTCGCGCAATGCAGCATGCCGGCGGTGCCGGCATGCTGCATGAATCAACTAAGAGCGGTGAACTCCATGCGTCCCAAAGCGAACCTGACAGGCAACAAACGCCGGAACGTCGAAAAACTGACGAAGGGCTTTCGAGGAATAGGCGGCTTCCTCTTCATCACCTCCGGCATCATCAACGTTCTCGCGTTGACCGGCTCTTTCTACATGCTTCAAATTTATGATCGGGCCCTGACGAGCGGGAGCGTCCCGACGCTTCTCGGTCTGTCCGCCCTGGCGGTCGGCCTCTATCTTTTCCAGGGCCTTTTCGACATCATCCGATCGCAAATCCTGGTGCGCATGGGCGCTCGCCTGGACAGCAAGATCGCCCCCCTTGCACATCAGGTTGCCATCGATATGCCGCGCTTCGGCTTTTCCACGGCCGAGTCCCTCGAGCGGGGCCGCGACGTCGATACGGTGCGTAGCTTCCTCGGCAGTCAAGGTCCTGTTGCACTCTTCGATCTGCCGTGGATGCCGCTCTATCTGATATTCATCTATATCCTGCACCCGTATCTTGGCGCCCTGACATTTGCCGGCGCCTTCGTGCTGTCCGTCCTCGCCATCGTGACAGAGCTCATGACACGCAGGCTTGCGGGCGCCACGCACAAATCCGGCATCGAAAGAAACACGATCGCCGATTCAAATGCCAGGAATGCAGAGACGCTGAAGGCGATGGGCTTTGCGGGTCGGGCGGTAGACCGTTTCAATCGAGCCAATCAGGATCATCTCGATCTGCAGACGCGCACCAACGATATCAGCGGCACGTTCGGGGCCTTGTCCCGCGTGCTTCGCATGATCCTGCAGTCGGCGGTCCTTGGTCTCGGTGCCTGGCTCACGATACAGGGCGAACTGTCAGCCGGAGCGATTATCGCGGCATCCGTCGCATCGGCCCGCGCGCTCGCCCCGGTCGATCTTGCCATCGGCAACTGGAAGGGATTCGTTGCCGCACGCACGGCGTTCAACAGGCTTAAGGAGACCGTTGTGGCGCTCGCCGGTGTCGATACGCCAATGGCCCTGCCCGCACCGTGCGGTACTCTCAAGGTCGAAAAAATAACGGTGGCTGCGCCCGGCTCCGGTCGGGTGTTGTTGAGTGAGGTCAGCTTCGAGATTTCGGCAGGCCAGGCGCTTGGCATCATCGGCCCCAGCGGCGGCGGCAAGACGACGCTTGCACGGGCGCTGACCGGTATCTGGCCCACACTTCGCGGCAGCGTACGGCTTGACGATGCCGAGCTCACCCAGTGGTCGGATGCAGATCTCGGGCAGCATATCGGTTACTTGCCGCAAGACGTGGCGTTGCTCGATGCAACCATCGAGGAAAACATCGCACGGCTTGAGCAGAATGCCGACCCGCGCGCGATTGTTGACGCAGCCCAGATCACCGGTGTCCACGAGATGATCGTCCGCATGCCGGATGGCTACCGGACCCCCCTTGGTTCTCAAGGGGCATCGCTGTCGGCTGGTCAGCGTCAACGCATCGGGCTTGCCCGCGCCCTCTACCGAAAGCCCTTTATCGTCATAATGGACGAACCCAATTCTAATCTCGATGGAGAGGGTGAGTCAGCGCTTACACAGACGATCAAGGCTATCCGGGAACGCGGCGGAATCGCGGTCGTCATCGCCCATCGTCCGAGCGCACTTGCTGCAGTCGATCTCGTCGCCGTCATTCAAAACGGCAAAATGGTGGCCTTTGGTCCGAAGGACGAGATCCTCCGGCCCACGGCATCCACCACCAATGTCGGCCAGCCGGCCAACACGGCTCATCTTGGCTCGCGTCTAACATCGAGGATGTCAGAATGATCGAGGTAAAAGGAACGAAATCGGAGCAGCAAGAGGACCAGTACGAACGCTATCTCCTGAAAAACGAGGAGAAACGGTCCAAGGCGCCACTGTTCTTCACCGTTCTGCTAACAGGCTTCGCCCTCTATCTGAAAACGGCGTTGTCGGGCAAACAACAGGAACAGCAGCCGATCGATGACGCGGTGCCGAACATCGCGCCCGAGGAAAATCGGGTTGCGCCGCCCGAGGAAACCAGCAACGCCATCGCGTTTAACGATGAGTGGGAACCGCTACCCTCAAAGAAAACCGGTGGTGTCAGGGAGACCGATTTTCACAATCGCGTAGGCTATGCTGTGGACGAAACGCCATCGATCGACTTTCAACAGCTGCACCTTCCCAGTTCAGCGTTGTTGAGACGGTTCGGCGGCATTTCCGTGTCGTTCCATGCCTCCAATGACAACACCTGGAGCACGTTCCCGCCGGATCGGCAGCACCATGCCAAGCCCGACCCGCGACGCAACAACATAAGCAGTAGCGAAAGAAATGCACCTCCGAGTGAGGCAGCAGTGCGGCCCGACAGCCGGCAGACAAACCGGGCGCCGCAAGTCACAGGACCGGTTTCGCTTCTCGACGTATCGGGATGCACGGTCGCCCTGATCGGTCTTGCGGATCTTCTGCGCGGCGCCTGGGATCTGGATGGGGATCCGCTTTCCATCAGAAACCTGACTGTTTCCTCCGGCAGTATTGTCCAGACCAGCGGGGGCTGGGCCTATAGCCCGGCCGCGCTCGGTCCTGTAACGATCACCTATATCATCACCGACGGGCAGTTGTCCGTCCTGCAGACCGCACAGTTCTCCGTCGTCAAGCCGCCGCCGATCGTCGGATCCGACGGAGACGACAATCTGCTCGGCACCGCCTGCGCCGATGAAATCGATGGACGGGGCGGCAACGACAACATCGATGCACGGGCCGGAAACGATACCGTCAACGGCGGTGACGGAAACGACAACATCGTTGGCGGCCTCGGAAACGACGTGATTTTCGCCGGCCTCGGTAACGATACCGTCTTCGGCGGTCTCGGCGATGACCAAATCTGGGGCGGCGCCGGAAACGACCGGCTCTTCGGCGATGATGGCAGGGATATCCTCTTTGGCGACGCCGGGGATGATCTCATCAGCGGTGGTCTGGGCAACGACATCATGTTCGGCGGCGACGGCGACGACCGATTGCTCGGCGACGATGGCGATGACGCACTGAACGGTGAGGCCGGGAACGATGCGCTCGAGGGTGGAAATGGTAACGATGTCGTCTTTGGCCACGCCGGGCAGGATGTCCTGAAAGGCGGCGGCGGCAATGATCTGCTTTCCGGCGGCGCTGGGGCGGATGATGTGGACGGCGGCAACGGCAACGATACGGTCGTAGGCGACGCCGACCAGTCGGCCGATCGGTATGACGGCGGCAGCGAGATCGACACCCTCGATTATTCCGCGCTCATGCAGGCCATCGACATCGATCTCGGCGCAGGCAGTGTTTCCAGTGCGGAGGCCGGCGACGACCAAATTTCAAACTTTGAAGTCATCCGGGCGGGGTCCGGTGACGACGAGGTTACCGGCAGCGACCGCGCCGAGGAAATCCACGGCAATGACGGCGACGACGTGCTCGCCGGTCTCGGCAATGCGGACAGCGTTTCGGGAGGAAACGGCAATGACACCGTGGTCGGGGATCTTGACGGTGCCAACGACCGATACGAAGGAGGAGCCGGCATCGATACACTCGACTATTCGTCGGCCATGGTGTCCGTGTTCGTCGACCTCGTCGCCGCCAACGCGACCGGCGCCGAGATCGGCACCGACATGGTCCGCGGCTTCGAGGTCATCAGAACCGGCGCGGGCGACGACCGGCTTGTTGGGAGTGGTGATGCCGATATTCTCGACGCAGGCTTTGGCAGTGACACCGTGTGCGGTGGAGCGGGCGACGACGTCGTCCTGGCTTCGGCAGACAGCGCGGACGATTGCTATACCGGCGGCGAAGGCTTTGACACGCTCGATTACTCTCAAGCCGGCCACGGCGTTCTCATCAACCTGCAAACAGGAGCCGCGACCGGCTTTGACGTCGGGCGGGATATCATTGACGGCTTCGAAAAGGTTGTCGGGGGCGCAGGCAACGACGTTGTCACCATTGGAGGTACGGCTGTCACCCTGACCGGCGGCGGCGGCGATGACACCTTCCAGTTTCATGTGGCGCCGGGAACCACGAGCGCAGACGTTGTGCATCAGATTCTCGACTTCATGGTCGGCGATCGCATCGAGACGTCGCGGTATGACATATTCGAAGAGGTTATCGACAGCCTCGAGGACCGTTTCGAGGACGTCTATGGAGAACAGGGAGATATTGAAGATTTGCCTATCCGCATCCGCCACGAGGGGACGGACGAACTCGGAAAGACCTTCGTTGAAGTCGACATGGATAGAGATCAACACTTTGAAATGACGATCAGCCTGAGTGGCCACCACGTGCTGATGATCGTTGAAAATGCGGCCGCTTGAGCCGCAGAGGAGGAGACGACATGTTCAAAGGGCGGGAACAGCGCGGGACAGATCAGCCGGATGCTGAAGCAGACAGGATATTTCCTGTCGGCGCTAGAATTCTGGCAGGCTGCACCCTTGGCCTCCTTCTGTTTGCGGGCGCGGGTGGGTGGGCAGCCACGACGCAACTTACGGGTGCAATCATTGCGCCAGGCGTAGTCAAGGTGGATCAAAACCTGAAGGCCATCCAGCATCGGGACGGTGGCATCGTCAGCGAAATTGCGGTCAAGGAAGGCGACTTCGTTAGCCGCGGCCAGGTACTGCTTCGCCTCGACGATGCGCAGACGCGGGCGGAGCTTTCCATCGTCAAGACGCAACTGATCGAACTCAAGGCGCGTCAAGCACGCCTGCTGGCCGAGCGGGACAATCTCGATGAAATCATCGTCACTGCGGATGTGGCGGCAACGTTGAGTGCTTCACCGATGATTACGGCCGGTGAAGCCCGGCTTTTCGAGGGAAACCGCAAGAACCGTGAGAGCCAGAAGCAACAGTTGCGCTATGGCATTTCTCAACTCGAAGAGGAGGTCAAAGGTCTGGATGCCCAACTCGAGGCTAAGGCGGACGAACTTGCCCTCGTGCATACGGAACACGCAAAAATGTCGGGGCTGGCCGAGAGAAAGCTGATCGACACGTCCCGCAAGTATATTGTCGATCGTGAGATTGCAAAGCTCACCGGCGAGACCGCCGAAATCCGGGCCAACATAGCGCGGACCAGGGCACGGATGAGTGAAATTCAACTTCAGATCATAGCCATCGACGAGACCGCGCGGACAGAGGCTCAGCGAGAGTTAAGCTCGATTGAACCTAAAATCTCCGAACTGAGAGAGCGGCGCATGGCGGTCGAAGATCGCCTGTCGAGAACGGAGATTCGTGCTCCGTTGTCGGGGACGGTCAACGAACTTTCGATCCATACGATCGGCGGCGTTATCACGCCCGCAGAGAAGCTGGTTACACTGGTACCGGCCGATGCATCCTTGAAGATCGAAGCGAAGCTTTCGCCCGTCGACATTGACCAGGTGGCAGTAGGCCAACCGTCAAAATTGCGGTTCTCCGCCTTCAACCAGCGCGCCACGCCCGAGCTCAAGGGCAGGATTACCTATGTTTCAGCTGCCACAAGCACCGATCCGACGACCGGTCAGATATTCTATCTCGCAGATGTCGCCGTTTGGCCGGGAGAGCTTGCGAAGCTGGGCGACAACAAGCTTCTGCCGGGGATGCCCGTGGAAGTGTTTATCTCGACTGAAGAGCGAACCGCAATATCCTTCCTTGCCAAGCCGCTGACAGACCAATTCAATCGTGCTTTTAGGGAAGAGTAGTCGGTAGCGTGGAGCCGCGTGACCTTGCACCGGGGTGAGCGGCGACAGGCTTGCCGCCGCTCACCCTTCTCTCACAGAGCGACCTCCCAAAGGCAATCTGTCAGGCGGATGACAAGCCGCGCCGGTGTTGAGCCTCCCGTGCTCGAGTCGTGACCAACATGGTGGCCAGGCAATCCTGGGCAGCACAACATCCGTTTCTCAACCACCTCGGAAAACTCCAAATTGTTAAGGTCGGGATGGATCGCGCCGAGAGAAGCTCAGTGCGCTGGTGCGCCGTCTCAGGCACGTCGAGAGACTGGTGCACCCGCTAGTCGTATTCGCAACGTCGATTGCAGCGAACGCCCGTCCCCGCACTGTGGCGATGGCATAAGCTTCCATGGCCAGCACGCTTCCAGGGCATCACGTCAATGGTCGCATCGCGTAATCCTATCGGTGTACGGAAGGCGACCGGCATACTGCGGATTGCTGTCGTTCCCTGATGTGAGAAAGCTGGCAGGATGATTGTTCCTAACACTTGCTTAACGGCTATTGGGGACGTCGCTGATGCTCAGAATCCAGATCAGGAACCGCGATTACTTGAGCGCTTTCGGCGGCGCGACCCGAATCTACAGTGCCCCTGTGACATGGAGTGCGCTCCTGGCCAATGCAGCGGTCGTTTCTTCCGCAGGCGGCGACCGCCCGCTCGCAGGCTGGGGAGCCTCCGCCCCCGCGCTGTCGAGCGGAAGCTCCACTGCGGTGGGGCCGGCATCGATGGTGCCGGTTGACGAACATACGCAACAGGTGTCGCAGGTCACAAACGTCTTGTCCGCTGCCGCGGCACCCACCAGCGCGGGATCCGCAATGGCGAAGTCGGCGACGGCGACAGCCGACACTTCGGCCGAGGAAGGACCGGTAGTAAAGCCTCGTACCGTTTTAGCCGATGAGGGCTCCTATGCACCGACACAAGTTCCGGGCCTGGCTCCCAAACTGATGAGCGCTGCACCCATCATCGGGCCTAGTGCCGGAAGTGACCCGATGCCATCGGCTGCCGGTCGCGCGCCAACCACAAACGTGCCCTCGACCAGTGCGATCGAGCGCCTCGCTCCGCCGGCGACGATAGCGCCTGCTGCAACCGACACGTCCTTTGTGGCAGCTGCGGCACCGGCCGCTGCCGCACCGGCCGCCGTTGAGCCCGCCGCTGCTGAGCCGACCGCAGAGGCACCGGCGGCTGCTCTCACGGCGACGCCGAACAAGATCGCCCAAGAAAATGCCAAACAGGGCAACCCAATCAGCGAGTGGGGCATCGACGGCGACGGCGACGGCAACATCCAGGGCTTCGCTACGGAGATCAGCACCAACATTGGCCAAACGGTCGATTTCAAGATAGCCACCGACTCGACCCATTATCGCATTGATATCTACCGAATGGGCTATTATGGCGGTGACGGGGCCCGCAAGGTCGCTTCGATCGACAAATCGCTGACCACCGCGCAGATCCAGCCGCATCCGATCGTCGACATGTCGCTTGGTCTGATCGACTGTGGCAACTGGTCGGTATCTGCAAGTTGGGAGATACCAACGGATGCCGTTTCAGGCGTCTACTTTGCCAAGCTTGTGCGCGAGGACGGTACCGAAGGCGCAAGCATCATTCCCTTCGTGGTTCGCGACGACAGTTCCACCAGCGATATCGTCTTCCAGACATCGGATACGACTTGGCAGGCCTACAATGCCTGGGGCGGAGCGAGCCTGTATTACGGCGAGGTTCCTGTCGATCCGGCTGACATGATCGGCTACATGCCGCCCAATTGCAGCTGCGGCCTGACGGCAATCGGTCGCGCTTCCGCAGTCAGCTACAATCGCCCGATCATCACCAACACCAGCCCTGTTGGCGGCTCATGGGATTTCGTCTTCGGTGTCGAACATTCTGCCATCCAGTGGCTTGAGCAGAACGGCTATGACGTTTCATATATTTCCGGCGTCGACGCAACCAGAAATGGCAGCTTGTTGCTCAACCACGATGCCTACCTGTCCGTAGGGCATGACGAGTATTGGTCAGCGGAACAGCGAAGCAACGTCGAGGCCGCGCGTGACAGCGGTGTCAACCTCGCGTTTTGGAGCGGCAACGAGTGCTACTGGAAGGTCCGTTGGGAAAGCAGCATTGATGGCAACGGCACGCCTTACCGCACCATGGTCTGCTACAAGGAAACCTGGGGCACCAGCAGCGACCCGAGCAATATCGGCACCGGCACCTGGCGTGATCCTCGCTATGCCGATCCAGGTCAGGAGCCCGAGAATTCCTTGACCGGCACAATGTTCACGGTCGATAGCTATCGCTCCGATACGATTTCCATACCCTACGACTATTCGAACCTTCGCTTCTGGCGCAACACAGACGTCGCAAACCTTCAGCCGGGAGAGACCTACAATCTCGTTCAGAACCTCCTTGGCTACGAGTGGGATTCCGACGTCGAGAACGGGTTCAGGCCAGATGGGCTTATCAACTTGTCACTCTCGACAATCGCGGTGAACACGTACCTGCGCGACTACGGCACCAGCGTCGGCGACGGTGTGGCGACCCATAGCCTGACGATGTACCGGGCGGAAAGCGGCGCCCTTGTTTTCGGTGCGGGCACCGTTTTCTGGTCATGGGGGCTAAACGCCGATCATGACGGCGTTTCGACGCCGACTGATCCAAACGTTCAGCAGGCAATGGTCAACATGTTCGCCGACATGGGTATCCAGCCCACGACACTGGACGCGAGCCTGATCCTAGCAACACAGTCGACGGACACCGTTAAACCGACGTCGACAATAACGTCGCCAGTAGTGGGTGGGAGTTTCGTGGAGGGACAACGCGTCACCATCACGGGCACGGCACAGGATTTTGGCGGCGGCATCATTGCCGGCATAGAGGTCTCGACGGACGGCGGCCAGCGTTGGTTTAAGGCGACTGGCCGAGAGAACTGGAGCTACAACTGGGTCGTTCAAGCAAGCGGCACATACACGATCATGTCGCGTGCAGTCGATGACAGCGTCAACCTCGAAACGCCGGCGATTGGAAAGCAGGTTACAGTTACGCTCCCTTCTACCAACAGTCTTTGGACGCTTGCTGCAAAACCCACTATGGAGACTGCTGCTGACCGCGACGGCGTGGAACTCGGCGTTCGCTTCCAGTCTTCAATTGGCGGCTCAGTCCAGGGAATTCGATTTTACAAGGGTTTCTACAACATCGGCGAGCATGTCGTCAGCCTCTGGAACGCCGACGGCACGCTTCTGGCCACGGGCATTTCGACCAACGAATCGCTATCCGGCTGGCAAACCGTCACGTTCTCAAGCCCAATCCATATCCAGGCCGGAACGACATACGTCGCATCGTACCACAGCAACGGATTCTATTCGGTAACCGAGGACTACTTCGGCCCGAATGTCAGTCACGGCAGTGGCGTTCTGAAAACCGTCGACGCCGGCGGCGTGTATGCGTACGGTTCCAATCCCAGCACGTTCCCGGGCAACAATGGAGGGGGCTCCAACTACTGGGTGGATGTCGTTTTCGACGCGGGGCCAAACACGGCACCTGTTGCCGTCGATGACAGCGGCTACACAGTTTTCCGCAATGGCACACTCACCGTGTCTATTGCAGCGCTTGTCGCGAACGACACCGATGCTAATGGCGATACGCTGACGATAACGGGCGTTGGCAATGCCACAAACGGCACGGTCGCTCTCGATATCCAAACTGGCAATGTAATTTTTACGCCAACCGCCAACTACACCGGACCAGCAAGCTTCAGCTACACGCTGTCCGACGGCAGGGGTGGAACCGACCAGGGTAGCGTCAGTCTCTCAATTGAAGAAGGGGCCCCGGGCGTCACGCTGTTCCAAGCGAATGAGGGACCAACAGGACCTGCTTACAATGACAGCTCCCCGATGGAACTCGGCATGAAGTTCGTAGCTTCCGGCAGTGGGACGATTACCGGAATCCGTTTCTACAAAGCAGGCAGCGATACGGGTGCGCACACCGGCTCAATATGG
Source organism: Rhizobium sp. Root1220 (assembly GCF_001426265.1). GTDB lineage: Bacteria > Pseudomonadota > Alphaproteobacteria > Rhizobiales > Rhizobiaceae > Rhizobium. The sequence goes on along the minus strand of NZ_LMDG01000032.1, from coordinate 307,848 downwards.
GCATCTGATGGCACGCTGCTCGCGACCGTGACATTTACGAATGAATCGCTCAGCGGCTGGCAGACCGCCAAGTTTTCGAGCCCCATCCAGATCACGGCAGGAACAACATATGTCGCGTCCTACCACACGCCAGGGCCGTACGTTGCTACAGCGAATTACTTTACTACAGCCCATACCAACGGCCCGCTGACCGGACTGTCTGCAGCTACAAGCGGCGGTAACGGGGTCTTTTCGTATGGGGCAAATACCACCTTCCCCAGCTCCAGCTACCAGGCGTCGAACTACTGGGTGGATGTCGTCTTCAACCAGTCGACTGTCAATTCGGTGCCGATTGCGGCTAACGACAATGGATTCAGCACTTACTCGAACGTCCCATTGTCCCTAGCCGCTGCAGCGCTCCTTGCAAATGACACCGACGCCGATGGTGATCCTCTATCGATCACCGGAGTCAGCGGTGCGACCCACGGCACTGTCAATTTCGACGGCCAGTCAAATACCGTCGTTTTCAACCCTACGGCCGGATATGTCGGCGCTGCGAGCTTCTCCTATACTATATCGGACGGTCGTGGAGGCACGTCCTCGGCGACGGTCAGCCTGACTGTCGGCCCGCAGGCGACCACAGTAGGCCTCTTCACGTCCTCCGACACCCCAAGCATTGCCGCGGACAACGATCCAGCATCCGTTGAGCTCGGCGTGAAGTTCATATCCTCCGCGCGCGGCGAAATCACCGGCCTGCGCTACTACAAGAGCGCTCAAGACATCGGTACCCATGTCGGTTCGCTCTGGACCAGCACCGGCCAGCTCCTTGCATCAGCAACGTTCTCCAATGAAAGCGCGAGTGGCTGGCAAACTGTGACCTTCTCTCAACCTGTCAGTGTGTCGGCCGGCGTTACCTACGTAGCCAGCTATCATTCCAACGGCTTCTATGCAGCAACCCCAAACTATTTCACGAGCAGCCATTCGAACGGTGCCCTTACGGCTCCATCCAGCTCGACCAGCGGCGGAAACGGGGTTTATGCCTATGGCACATCCAGCCTGTTTCCGACCGCAAGCTATAACTCAACGAACTACTGGGTCGACGTGCTCTACCAGCCCGCGACGCAAAACGCAGTCCCTGTTGCGGCCAACGACACCGGTCTATTGTCCCTCGCGAACACGCAATTGGCTATTCACTCGTCGACATTGCTCGCCAACGATACTGATGCCGACGGCGACGCGGTAACGATCACCGGCGTAGGTAACGCAGTCAACGGATCGGTTACCTTCGACAGCCAGTTGAATGTGGTCACATTTACACCGTCAGCCGGTTACACTGGTCCGGCAAGCTTCTCCTATTCGATTGCGGACACAAACGGAGCGACGGCTACGGCCCAGGTTTCCCTCTCCGTTGTGAACCAGGGCAATGAACAGAATGTGTTTGCGGCCGGCACCACTCCAGCAATTGCCTCGGTCAACGACAATGACGCTGTCAACCTCGGCATGAAATTCCAGGCCGACACCGCAGGCTGGATCACCGGCATCCGTTTCTATAAGGGCGCAGAGAACACGGGACCACACACCGGTTACCTCTGGACCTCGACCGGCACCCTGCTTGGCAGTGCAACATTCACCAACGAGAGTGCAAGTGGCTGGCAGTCTGTCAATCTGTCAGAGCAGATCGCGATCCAGGCCGACACGACTTATGTCGTCTCCTACAGCACTAATGGCAACTATTCTGCCACCGCCAACTCTTTCGGCTCCGATACCTCGACCAACAATCTGCACGCCCTGTCGTCGGCACTGAGCGGCGGTAACGGGACCTACGCCTATGGCTCGAGCGGGGTGTTCCCGACCAGCACCTACAACAGCACGAATTACTATGTCGACGTAGCGTTCAGACCGCAGCTCGCGGCGTAAGGGGTAAAGGGCAGCTTGCATGACAGGTGATAGTCGACTCCCGGTGACGGTATTGGCGGGCTTTCTGGGCGCGGGAAAGACAACGATCCTCAACCATGTGCTGCGCAACCGGGAAGGACGACGGGTTGCGGTCATCGTCAACGACATGAGCGAAATCAACATCGACGCCGATCTCGTTCGAGATGGCGGCGCCAACCTGTCGCGGACGAACGAGACGCTGGTCGAGCTCACCAATGGCTGTATCTGTTGCACACTGCGTGACGATCTGCTGAGCGAAGTGCGCCGCCTCGCCGCCGATCGTCGCTTCGACTACCTCCTGATCGAAGGTACCGGCATTGCCGAGCCGTTGCCGATCGCCGCAACGTTCTCGTTCAGGGACGATAGTGGCGCGGCACTCTGCGATATCGCCAGGCTCGATACGATGGTGTCGGTCGTCGATGCGGCCAACCTGCTTTCGGACTATTCGAGTGCAGATTTTCTGAGCGACCGCGGCGAGACGCGCGATACCGAAGACAAACGCACGCTCATCGACCTTCTGGTCGACCAGATCGAATTTGCCGACGTGATTGTCATCAACAAGATTTCAGAGGTGACAGAGGATGACCGCGCTGCCGTGCGCCGGATCGTCGCTGCGCTCAATCCCGATGCACGCGTCGTCGAAACGGATTTCGGCCACCTGCCCCTCGACACCATCCTCAACACGGACCTCTTCCGGGAGGCAAAATCGGCGCGGCATCCGCTCTGGCACAAGGAGCTCTACGGTTGGGGCGATCACGTGCCGGAAACCGAAGAGTACGGAATCGCGAGCTTCGTCTATCGCGCACGACGCCCATTCGACCCTTCGAAGCTCGATAATTTCCTGGCGCAGGACTGGCCCGGCTTGATCCGCGCAAAAGGTCACTTCTGGCTGGCGACTCGTGCAGACGAAATCGGCCTGCTCTCGATTGCCGGCACGCAGCGGCGAACCGACACCAAGGGATTCTGGTGGGCGAGTGTGCCGAAGGCCCATTGGCCGCGCTATCCGCAATTCCGCCAACAGATCGATCGGCATTGGCACGAGGTTTGGGGCGACCGCAGACAGGAGCTCGTCTTCATCGGAGCTGGGCTCGACGAAGATGCCATCCGAGCTGCCCTCGACGCCTGCCTGATCGGAGCGGAAACCGGCTTCGATCCCTTGCTTGCGCGGGGATTGATCGATCCCTTCCCGCTCTGGCAACACCAACACCACGCATGATGGACTTCCAACCATGAAACTTGAGGAGACGACAATGAGCAACGAACTTTACGCAGATGGCATCGGCGAAATCACCGTCACAGGAACGATTGTCAGAATCGATCTGATGTCCCTCTCCGCCACTGAACGCGATGCGAGCAACAACCCTAAGCCAGTGTTTCGCCAGCGCATCATCATGCCAGTCGACGCTTTCGCCAATGCCGTGGATCTCATGCAGAAGGCGCTCGGCGGCTTGGTCGAAGCCGGTGCGGTGCGCCGGATCGGCGATGTTGCGAAGTTGCCCGCTGCGGACGGAGTTCAGGCACCACATACATCCGGCAACGCATCACCGAATTTCAACTGACCGTAACCGCAACGATGTCTCGGGTGGGCCATGAGTAACTTTTTGCACACCAACCTACACTGCCTTGCGCTCGTCGCGCGCCATCACGGCGTCGATCTGTCACCCGAGCGATTGCAGCATGACTACGCCGTGGATGACCAGCCGGTCGCAATCCGGCAAATGCTGCGGATGGCAAAGGATTCCGGGTTGCGCGCCCGGCACGTCACTCTCAGCTGGCAGTCGTTGTTTCAATTGGGCGAAGCCTTTCCGGTCCTCGCCGAACTTGACAATGGCAACTGGGTGGTCATTGCCGGCGCGGCTGGAAATCCCGACGACCAGAGAATTCGCGTTCTCGACCCTCTGGCTGCACGCCCGGACTTCATCCTGCTAGACGAGGAACAATTCAGCAAATCCTGGCACGGATCGGTTGTCCTTCTCAAACGCAACTATCGTCTGGCCGACGACGACCAGCCATTTGGCTTTCGCTGGTTCATACCCGAGATCATCAAACAACGCAGCTTCTTCCGCGACGTTGCGCTCGCGGCGTTCGTGCTCTACGGCCTCGGTCTGGCAACGCCGATTTTCTTCCAGCTGGTCATCGACAAGGTTCTGGTACATCAAAGCTACGCAACGCTGACCGTTCTGACTGTCGGCATTGCGATCGCGCTTGTGTTTGACGCGCTGTTCAGCTTCCTGCGGCGATACCTGTTGCTCTATGCAACGAACAGGATCGACATCAGGATAGCAACGCGTACCTTCGGGCATCTGCTCAACCTGCCGATAGCTCTGTTCGAGCAGGCTTCCGCCGGCGTCCTTGTCAAGCATATGCAGCAAACCGGCCGAATCCGCGAATTCCTGACGGGCAGGCTTTTCCTGACGCTCCTCGACGGCGTGTCGCTTCTGGTCTTCATCCCGATCCTGCTTCTCTACAGCGTCAAGCTCACCCTGGTTGTTCTGGGCTTCGCTGCGCTTGTCGGCCTTGTCGTCATGATGCTCGTCGGCCCCTTTCAACGCCGGCTGCAGGCTCTCTACAAGGCTGAGGGCGATCGGCAGGCGCTGCTGGTCGAAACCGTCCATGGCATGCGGACCGTCAAGTCGCTGGCACTGGAACCGCGTCAGCGTCGCGTGTGGGACGACAGTTCCGCGCAATCGATCTCGGTGCGTTTCCGGGTCGACAAGATCTCGACCGTCGCGCAATCACTGACCGGCATGCTGGAGAAACTGATGAGTGTCGCCATCATCGGGCTGGGGGCACTCGATGTGTTCAGCGGCGCGATGACCATCGGTGCACTGGTGGCATTCAACATGCTGGCCGGCAGGGTTTCCGGGCCACTCGTCCAGATCGTGACCATGGTGCACGAATATCAGGAGGTCGCGTTGTCCGTGCGGATGCTCGGCGAGATCATGAACCAGCGCCCGGAGCAGTCCGGCCGCGGTCGCGGTATCCGGCCGGAGCTCAAGGGGCGCATCGATTTCGACAAGGTAACCTTCCGGTATGGACCCGATGGCCCACCGGCACTTGACGATGTCTCGTTCACAGTTCCTGCGGGTTCGGTTTTTGGCGTCGTCGGCAAGAGCGGCTCCGGCAAGACCACGATTACCCGGCTTATCCAGGGGCTGTATCAGAACCAGCAAGGCCTCGTTCGGATGGATGGTTACGACAACCGGGAGATCGATCTCGTCCATCTCAGAACAAGCATCGGCGTCGTGCTGCAGGACAATTTCCTTTTCCGCGGTACCGTTCGCGAGAACATTGCGGCAGCAAAGCCGGATGCGAGCATCGAAGAGATTGTCGAGGTCGCACGGATCGCCGGCGCAGAGGAGTTTATCGAACGGCTTCCGCGCGGCTTCGAAACCATGCTGGAAGAGAACGCGGCCAATCTTTCGGGTGGCCAGAAGCAGCGCCTGGCGATCGCTCGTGCGCTGATCACCGATCCGAAGCTCCTCATTCTCGATGAAGCCACGAGCGCACTCGACCCCGATAGCGAAGCGATTATCCGGCAAAATCTAAGCCAGATCGCTGCCGGGCGCACGGTCGTCATCGTATCTCACCGCCTGTCAACGCTTGTCGACGCCGATGCCATCCTAGTCGTCGAACGTGGCAAGGTCGCCGATATCGGCCGGCACGACCAGCTCGTGTCGCGTTGCATGACATATCGTCACCTATGGGCACAACAGATGAGGCAGGTGGCATGAACGTCCGTGCTCAGAAGTCGAACGAAAATCTACCGGTTCCTGCCACCGGTCCGGGAAGGAATCTGGCCAGGGGCGCGCTTCCACCCAGCATTGCGGAGTTCCAATCGGATGCAGTGGAGCTTGAGGAGCGTGCACCACCGCGGATTGCCCGCATGACGCTCTACGGCATCACGGCCCTCATCAGCGCCGCGATTATCTGGGCTTGCGTTTCATCAATCGATGAAGTTGTCATCGCCCCCGGCAAGCTGGTAACGACCCAGCCGACGATCGTCGTCCAACCGCTGGAAACATCGATCATTCGTACGATCAATGTTACGGCGGGTGAAGTTGTGCAGGCCGGACAAACACTCGCAACACTTGACGCGACGTTCAGCCAGTCTGATGTCGACCAGCAGCGGGCGAAATTCGCGGCACTCGACGCGCAGGTGAAGAGAATCGAGGCCGAATTGACCGATGCCGACTATTCGAAGATGGCCGGCACTTCGTCCGACGAAGCTTTGCAGGTGCAGCTCTTCGACCAACGCCGCGCCTTCTATGTCGCGCAACTCCAGAACTACGACCAGCAGATTGCGGGCCAAGCAGCGACTCTCAAGGCAAGCAAGAACCACGAGGCTGTTCTTACCGATCGCCGCGAGACGCTGTCCTTGATCGAGAACGCACGCGAGCGGCTCTACAACCGCGAAAGCGGCTCGCTAATCACCCTGCTCGGATCGCGCGATGCCAGGCTCGATGTCGAGGCCGACCTTACCTCCGTGCGCGGCCGGGCGGATGAAGCCGAACACTCCCATGCCAAGCTGATCGCAGATCGCCAGGCGTTCATCGAGGACTTCCGTCGCGCGTCGATGGAAAAACTCGTCGAATTGCGAGGTCAGCGAGACGCTGCGGGCGAAGAACTCAAGAAGATGGAGCTGCGTCGCAACATGGTCGCCCTCGTTGCGCCAGCAAACGCCGTCGTGCTCGATCTGGCGCAGCGCTCCGTCGGCTCGGTGGTGCGCGAAGCCGAACCGATTGTGACGCTTGTTCCGCTCAACGTGCCGCTGGAAGCGGAGGTTTCGATCAACACGCGCGACATCGGACGCATCGCCACCGGCAAGGAGGCGCGCATCAAGCTCGATGCCTACCCATTCCAAAAGTTCGGGACTGCATCGGGTACGGTCAGGACCGTCAGTCGCGATGCGTTCACGCCCACGAAGGAGGACGCTGCAGCAAACCAGACGTCGGCGCCCTTCTTCAAGGCACGGGTTCTGCTTGAGGATACGCGGCTAAAGGCGTCGGGCGGCCCCGTGCGTCTGCTTCCCGGGATGACCGTTTCTGCGGAGATCAAGGTTGGCCGCCGAACCGTGATATCTTACTTCCTCTATCCGCTGTTACGCGGACTCGACGAGTCTATTCGCGAACCGTAGGCGGTGCCGATCTGCGGTCCGGCGGGTCAGGTTGCGGCGGCTGCGGTCGCGCGTTTCGTGTCCTTCGACAGCGCACTCAGGTAGACTTGCATCGTTTCCCGTGCGACGCGGTCGATCGTCAGGTGCTCTATCCGAATTTGGCTTTTACGCTTCCACTCCTCGATGCGTTCGGGATTTTCGAGGAGGCTGCTGAGAGCCGTGGCGAGTGCCACTGGGTCACGAGGCGGCACGAGGATGCCTGCCTCGCCATATTCCAGCAACTGGGGAATACCATCGACGTCCGTGGCGATGACCGCACATCGCGCCTCGCGTGCCTCCGGCAGCACCAAAGGCGCAGGATCAGCAAGAGACGGAAGGACGAAGATGTCTGCAGCCAGCATGTAGGGAAAAGGGTCCTTGCTGGCACCGAGAAAATTGACTGCTCCCGCGCACGCCAAAAGAGCCACGGTCTCCTTGTAAGCCGCTCTATGAGGGCCGTCTCCCAAGACATAGAGGCGGGCATGCGGAAACGCCCGATTTACAATGTCGAAGGCCTGAAAGAGATAGTCCAGACCCTTCCTCGGATGAAGACCGCCGACAAACAGGATGCTGGGCGACTGCAACACGGCGGGTTCAGGGGCGCGATCCTGAAAGCGGCTTGATCCGATGGTGCCGTTGAGGACGACATCGAGCTTGGAGGCGGATACGCCACGTCGCCTCATCGACGCGCCGACGACATCGCTGACAGCGATCACTCGCGTTCCGAGCCCCATCAAGGTTGCGCTCTTTTCAAACTCGTTGTGCACGGTTGTTATCAGTGGAATGCCGGCCAGCTTGCAGATCGGGAACGCAAGGACCGCACTTGTCATCATATGCGCATGAACAACGTCAGCCTGAAAAGATCGCACAAGCCGTCGCAGTGCCATGGCGGCGCCAAAGAGGTTGGGCAGTTTCCTGGTGTGGTCGACGACTGGCGTTTCAATGCCGTGCCCGTTCAGGAGAGCGTCAAAATCCCCTCCACCACTTGCGACACAAACCTGATGCCCGAGCTTGGCTTGGGCACACGCAAGATCAACTGCCGCGTGCACATGCCCATTTAGTCGCCGGGTGTGATTGAGGACGTGCAGTATGCGCATGATTTTTCGCTCTCCTAAGAAATCGACCGGCGCCGCGGTCGTGCCTGCAGCCCCGTGTAGAAGACCTGCTACCGCACCCGGCTATTGAATTCTAGCGCTGATGATCTGCTCGCCATTGCCACCTCGACATCAATGGTCGAAACCCGCGCCGTCGGCTGATAGTTGAAGGCTCCCTGTCGCCCAATCGATTCGACCCCGAGCGCCTGCAGCCTGGCGATCGCCGCTGCGGCATTAGTGGCCGCGCCTTTGCTATAGATCGGGTAGGCGCTTTCGAGGACCTGGCTGCCTTCGAGTTTCAGGTCGCCCTTGAACATCCCATTGGCAAGAACGTGGCGGCGGAAATTCGCCTCGGCCTGCGCAGGTGAGGCAACATGGTTCGCGATGACCTCGACGGCGAAGTACTCACGCTCCCGCACCTTCCCGTAAAAATCTGAATAGACTGTCAGTCGTTTCCAGGCGCCGTCGTGCGAGAAGTTGTAAATAATCGACTGGTCAAATCCCCGTTCCCCTGAAAAGCTGAAATAGAGGCTTATCAGCGTGATGGTGTGCAGTTTCTGCAGCGACGCGATCCCCCAGAGACTCTCGGTCCTGGGTATCGGGATCGTCGAAACAACACGGCCGGCAATGGCGGTAGAGTCGGCCATATGCAGTCGGAACCCGTCCTGCGATTTATCGAGCCGTTGCATTGCGGCAGACAATTTGAAGGTGACGCCGGAGCGCTCTAAACGCTTCACCGCTGCGAGATAGAGAGCGTCAAATCCCTCTCTGGGTCGCGCCATTTGTCGATTTTTCGGCCCGGCGCTGCGCCTTTTCATGAAAGCGCGCTTCACCAAGTTGAGGACGGACGCATACTCGCTGATCCAGAGCATTCGCTTGCGCGCAAGGTCGATGTCGATCTCTTCGGCCTCTACGCCATAAAAGCGCTTCATGTAGGTTTCCAGGCCGGATCGATGCAGCAGGTAGGATCCAATCCAGAAACGTGCGAAGTCCTTGGCGTTGCTCATGCTGCGCTTGAAAAGGCGGGCGTAGAGCACGGAAGCGAATATGCGCGTCAGACCGATTGGACCAGCACCCAGAATGTCCTCGCGGACGGATATCGGATACGCGGTTATCACCCCCTGCGGGTTCAATCTTCCCCAGCTTGGAGTGATCGGCACATAGTGCGGAAGGAGTTCAGGGAAATGGCGCAGCAACGGCGAATCGTCCTGGAAGATCAGGCTGCCGATGTCGAATGTATATCCCTCGTTGGAGGTCCAATTGATATGATTGCCACCGACATGGTCATACTCGTCTACGACAAGGACCTTGCATCCCTCGGCTGACAATATGGACGCGGCAACCAGCCCCGAAATTCCTGCCCCGAGAACAATAACGTCAAATTGCTGTGCTACAGACGAGTTCTGGGTCCGATGGCTTGCGTCATCCATAAAGCTGCCCCGTTGCTGCCCTCCCAGGTAACACCTGCACAGAGTATAGTTCATTCTGTCAAGAGTCGATATGCTGGATATTCGTTCAATCAAATGATTGAACATCCAATATCAACCAAAATGAGACTTTCTGTCACAAGACTAAACGGTTTTTGGGACTTGCTATCGCGCAAATTATGCTGATACAGTTTCAGACACTACGCTCACAATTGGGCCGATTTCTGCTCTGCTGATCACCGTGTGCGCGTCCCGATGGAGCGTCGCCTGGACGTAGATGTCAGATAAACTGATCGAAGGCGAAGGGGTATTCAGTGGTACGACGAAGCCTCGACCATCTTCACGGCCCTCTGGCCGGCATTGATCTGATCTCGACTGACGTATTTGACACCTTGCTGCTTCGCCAGCCGAAATCACAACGGTCCCGGTTGATGGAGGGCGAGCGCCGTTTCGCCCGCTTGTTACGAGAACAGGGTATTGCAATTGGCGCGGAAGACCTCGCTCGAGCCCGGCTATTGGCCGAGAGGTTTGCATACCGGGCGTTGAACATAGGTGGGATCGAAGGAGAGGTTCGCCTCATCGACCTTGTTGCCCGCCAACTGGCGATTCTCGGCCTTCCCGCGAAACTCATCGACACGCGTGTAGAACTTGAGGTTGAGACCGAGAAGGCGTCGCTGTCAGCAAACGGGCCGTTGGCGATGGCGCTGCGGCTACAGAGGCAGGCAGGTGTTCGCATCATCGCCGTCTCCGACACAGCCCTACCTACCGATCGGCTGGCACATTTGATCGATTATTTCCATGGCCCGGGACTCATCGACAAAGTGTACTCCAGCGCGGAAATGGGAACCAGCAAGAGGCACGGTGGCCTGTTTTCTGCTGTCCTGGACGCGGAAAATGTCGCCGCTTCGCGGATGCTGCACATAGGCGACGATCGAGTCGCCGATTGCCTCGCCCCACGTGCCTTGGGGATCAGTTCGATCCACATTCCCAAGGGCCGAATTCGAAAATACGCTGCGCAAGCCGATGGCGCCAGGACGGAGGCGCTACGGGGAGTACGCCGAGGATTGCGACCGCGTCTCAATCGAACCCCTGCTCCCAAAGATCAAATCTCTTTTGGCCGCGAGGTTTTCGGTCCGATCGTTTCCCAATTCTGCCTTCACATCTGGCTCTTCGCCCAGCAGGCCGAAGCTCAGGGTGACGCCGCAATGCTGTTTTGTGCCAGGGGCGGCATCGGCATTCGAGAGGCATTCGAGCGTCTGGTTGCCAAGCTTGGGCTACCGCTCGGTCTCAGGCGCGAGAATGTCCTCATTTCGCGGCTCGTCGCCGCCCGCAGCGCACTGATGGTGCGAAGCCCTGCGGTATTGGACGAACTACAACGCGAGTTCAAAAAAAGCAGCTTCGCGGAGGTCGCCGCCGCATTGGGGGGGCGGCGCTACGAACTACCGACATCCTGGCAGGAGGCCTTCGCGGCGCCGGATTTCTTCGACATGCTTGATACGCCTCACGGGCGCGAAGTCCTTGAGGATATAGAAAGGCAGAACGCGCTGTTTGTCCGCCACCTCGACAGCATTTCCGGCACGGCGAAACGCACGATCCTCTGTGACACCGGGCTGTACGGCAGCACGCAAAGGCTCATGGCGGCGGCATTTCCGGACCGTCAGTTCGAGACCATTCAATTCGCGCGCTGCAACTACAAGGGCTTAAGCGAGGAGCATTTTCCGAAGGTCGCAGGACTTGTCGTCGAGCAGAGCCACTATAGTCCGCTCAAGGCAGAGACAGTGATTCTCCGCTACTGGCAGATCATTGAGAGTCTGTTTGAGCCGGCAATCCCCTCCGTGCGCCAATTCAGCGAGACCGCCGATGGCGCCGTCACAGGCAATTGCGGGGACATCGCCTACAGGCACTTCGAGGTCGCAGCCGGCAACGCGCTTTTGTCGGGCGTCCTGCAATACATCGAGCGGGTTGATAATGGCGTTGCTGTCATGCAGGACGCAGATCTTGCATGGGCGCGCCTCAAGCAAGCCATCACCTATCCCAGCTCATTTGACATGATGGCGTTGGGCGTGGGGGCCCGCTCGATCGATTTTGGCCGAACCGACAGTGTCGACGTGATGAACGAGCCAGAAGCGCCTGACGTTGCACAAAGACTAAAGTCGCTAAAATCTCACCTGTGGCGCGAAGGTGCTATCGCGCGAGATTTTCCGCGCCTGAAATCGGCATTGTTGCCTGCCCTGGAAGTAGCACACATCGTCCGGGGGGTGTCGGCACGCCTACAGCGGTGAACAGTGCGGAGGAGCGCCTGTTCGCCGTCGCGCCGGTTGATCCCAGTGCAAAGCAGAAATCGCAAAGGGAGGATATTTGGTGTGCCGTGTGGCACCGGGCGGCTGATCGGCTCAGCCGCGCCTGAAGATGCATCGCGCGGCCTGTGTCGATTTGGCTGCGGAGGGAACCGGAGTGTCGGATGCTGGCGTTTAAGGCTATAAAGGGGGCCGGGTGGCTCGTCTTTTCCAGGTTCGTCGGTCGCCTGATCGACTTCGGCACGCTCCTTGTTCTCGCACGGATTCTAACTCCTGCCGATTTCGGCCTTGCGGCTCTTGCCACCTCCTTGGTGCTTGTCGTCGACACGGTGCTTGAGGTGCCCGTAACACAGGCACTGGTTCGCTTGCGATCCGTTGACAAGAGCCATCTGGACACCGGCTTCACCCTGGGCATTTTGCGAAGTTTCCTCATCGCGATCATTGTCCTGGCGGCAGCATGGCCGTTTTCGGTCTTCAACCACGAGACGATGTTGATGCCACTGGCTTTGGTGCTGGCGCTGGGGCCAATCGCCCGGGGCTTCGTCAGTCCGGCCATGGTGAATTTCGCCCGTCAACTCGGATTTCACCAGACATTTCTCCTCGAAACCTCCGGTAAGGTATGCGCCAGCATCGTTGCCGTCGTGGTGGTTCTGTATGGCGGGGGATATTGGGCAATCGCTGCGAACTTCGTTATCGCCTCCGTCGCCTCCACTGTCGCCTCTTATATTCTGGCACCTTACCGCCCCGCATTTTCTCTCGCCAGGCTTTCCGACTTCAAGGGGTTCATCGGTTGGTTTAGCTCGGCGCAACTGATATCGGCCTTGAATTGGCAATTTGATCGCTTCGTCATCGGCGCCCACGCCGATCGGACCACGCTCGGTCGCTATTCAGTTGCCAGTGACGTTGCGGCCGTCCCGACACAGAGCATCATCGGGCCAGCGCTTCAGCCGGTCATGGCGGCCTTCTCACAGATCACGTCAGACAGAGACAGGTTAAGGCTTGCCTTTCTGAAGGCAACGCGTTTCGCAATGTTGATTTCGGTGCCAGCCTGTGTCGGAATTTCCCTGATCTCCGACCTTGCCACCGATCTGCTGCTTGGCGCCAAATGGCACGATGCGGCTCCGATCCTTCGTCTTGTTGCGCTATCGGTCATTCCGATCCCTTACTTTCAGACCTTGTATTCGGTCAGCCTTGCTCTCGACCGACCAAGCATCATCTTTCGATTGAACGCGATCGACCTGTGTTTCCGGATCGTGCTTGTTTCGATCGGCTTCTATCTCCTCTCCGTCATCGGCGTCAGTATCGCCCGCATAGTCCTTTCATCGATCATGTTCCTCTTCTATCTGGCGGAGGCACGCCGGCTGCTTCAGTTGGCAATATCGGCACAGCTGAGAAACCTATGGAAAATTGCGTTCGCTGCCGCCGCAATGGCTAGCTGGGTCTGGTTTCTTCGTGGAGAGTTGGCCGATCGCGATTTGAACCACGTTGTGGAACTTATATTCGTCGCTGCCACTGGAGCCGCTGTCTATCTGGGAATGCTACTTCTTCTCGGCATGCGACTGATTGCCGGCGGTGGGCGCCTGGAACTCGTCGACCGTGCCATGGTACGTCGCAGCTGATTGATGCTGGGCCGGCAAGAGGTCTACAGCAGAGCTCGAAAAAGGCCCGTCACCGAACGGTCACCGGCATCCAGTCGATAGGAGAGGCCTTTACGGGCGCGCCGGTTCGGAAGAACGGCCGTTGTTACCAGAAAGGCGCTAAGCGCGATCCTCGCCTTGACGGAGTGGCCTGCCGCCCACAGCTGTTTGATAAGACGGTACAAGCTTGCTGCCGATACGCGCCGCCCCTCGGCAATCGCGAGGTAAAAGGAACGCTCGAGAAAGAAGTATGTCTGTTCGGCTGCAATCAGGTCGTCCGCCTTGCCAACCCGTGCCAGAACTCGACGCAGGTGGTCCATCCTGTTGACGAAGCGGGTCAATTCTCGCCGCAAAAGCTTGGCGTCGAGCGGGCGCCCTACACCGGAATCGTTGCGGTCGTGAACGCGGTAACGGCCTAGCGCTTTCGAGATACTGAGCACGTCCCCAAAGAATGGCGCGGCAAAAAGCATGACACCATCGATCGCTTGCTCGTACTCCACCTCAGCCGGCAGCTCGCAGAGATCCCGCCTGAAGACGTTTCCAGACGTCGGTGGTGCCATGTATGTGCCGGTCCGCAACACTCGCTCGGCCAGGCGCCGATCGCGAAAGGCATCCAGCTTCGGAACTGGACCACTGATAACCCGGCCGTCCCCGTCAATCCGTGTCAAAGGGAACTGGAGCTTTGCAACACCATCGTCGAGGTTGTCTATGATCGTCTCTATGGAACCCGGTTCGAGCTCATCGTCGGCATCGAGAAAAAGGACGAATGGCGCTCGCGTCCGGCGCGCACCATAAAGACACGCAGCCCGGGAGCCGCCGTTATCGATATGAAATGCCGTGACCCCCTCGCGCTGGATTACGTCCCAAGAGGCATCCGTGGAACCGTCGTCTACCACCACCAGCTCACACCCGGCATGCGCCTGGGACGTGACGCTGCGGATTGCGTGTGCGACATATCGCTCGTAGTTCCAGCACGTTATGACAACCGCGAGACGCGGACCGGTTCCGCGCCACTCTGGATCCGAGATCATGACCTTGCCCTGTTGATGACGACACCAACTACGTTTGCGCCGGCGCGTCTGAGAAGTTGCACGGCATCGGCGACCTCTTCGACGGTCGTCTGCTCGGCACGGGCTACGACGAGAACGGCATCGGCATAGTTGGCGAGCGCCAAGGCATCCATCGAGCCATGAAGCGGCGGAAGGTCGAGGAGCACATCTCCCCTGAGACGGGCAGCATCGAGAATCTGCTTAACCTTCGGACTGCGAAAATCAGCAAAGAGGTTTGCGTTTGCGTCTTTGGAGTGGATCGGCAACACGGCGACACCGCCGACTTCGTCGAAGGATATCGCATCGGGTTGCAGGCCGGCGAACGCGGCGTCCGCCAAGGACGCGAACGGGAACGCTTGAATGCCGTCCAGCGTAGCGCGGTCGTTTGCCTCGGTTGCCTGAAAGATTGTTACACGGCGACCGCTTCTGCTGATCAACTGCGCAAGCCCCGAACTGACCGTGGAAACCCCCACATCCGGCGTCCAGGCGACAAAAGCAATTGTGATGCTCTTGTCGTTGCGAAGGCTCGTGCAGGCGATCTCGATCGATGTCCGCAGGTCGTGGATGGCAGCCACAAATCTTTGCTGCTGTGCATCGCCGATGCGCCAGGGAACCACATCGACGCCTGGGGTATCAGGAATCGAGCCGAGGCAGACAATGCCGGTATCGCGGGAGAGATCCCGAGCGTTGTGAACCCTGCGATCGAGCGCCAGGTTGATGGCAATCAGCCCGAAGCCACCAAGTAGCCCCAGCAAGCCGCCGAGCGCCGTTATGAGGGATTTACGTGGCGCCGAGGGAGCCAATGGGGCAAGTGCTGCACCAATAATCCGCACGTCGGCGTCAGGCGTCGGGATTGATGGCAGGGTGCCATTGTGCATAGCGTCGCGAGCGGCTTCGACCTGCGTCGCAAGCGAATCGAGGCGACCTTGCAATGCTTCGGTTCCCGCTTTTGCGATCTGCTCCTTGAACCCGACAGCCTGGAAGATGTAGCCGGAGACTGCCGCATTGGCTACGCGTGCTGGAAGCGTCGGATCCGAAGACGAGTATCCGATCTCGATGACGAAGGATTGACCCACTCGCCGCGCATCAAGACGCCGGGCAAAGTTCGAGAATGCGGCCCGCTCCGCGTCGTCCGCAAGCTCCAGAGTGGTATCGGCAGGCGGGCGGCCGCCTTTGCCAGATTCCGGCGCGGCGAATGTTGACGGCAAATACGACCGCGCGTCGTTGATAATCGTCGCGATCAGGCCGGAATGCTGTTGGCCAAGTTCCGGACTGTCCTTCAGATTCAGGCTCTCGAATACCGCTGATAGCAATCGTTCGGATTTGATGGTCTGCAACTCGCTGTCAGCGCGGTTGAGATCGAGGTTTTGCTGGCTTCCAAATTCCTGCCCAGAGGCAGCTGACTGGCGGGGTTCCAGCAACAGCGTTGCTGTCGAATTGTAGGTCGGCGGTAGTGAATGAGCGTAAAGACCGGCAATTACCAGTCCTGCGATCGTGCAAACCAGAAGGCTGATCTTGTGGCGCAGACCGAGTGCTATCAGCGAGCGCAGCAGCGCGATCGGTCCATCGCCGTCACCGTCCGCCTGCACCTCGTCCACTCGACGGAGCCGCGACATCACATCAAGAGGACGTGGTCTGTTAAACATCATCGTGGATCCTACTCCGCACAGTTTGAATTACCGTCGAGCGTGTGGCGATCGCGGCGGCACGCTCAGGTTCCAGGCGGCCCCGAAGAGCGTCGGCCATTGCAAGGAGATTTCCTCGCGCGCGTCCCTTTCTGTCGATGAAGGGTTCGGGCCATGCGACTCGTCCAAAATTACTCATGGTGTTGCCGAGGATATGGTTGACGACCTTGGCGAAGGTCATCGTCCCTTTCCCCATCATGTAGATGGGATTTATGATCTGCGAGTAGCCCAGACGCTCTCCGCTGACCCTGCCGCTCTTCACTCCCATATGAACACCGTAGGCCAGAACCGACTTCACCAACCTGCCACCCTCCTTCGTCACTGCTGCGGCAAAGTCTCTATCCTCCAGCCAGCCGTAGAGGACGAGGCGTTCGTCAAACCGTATGTGGCCAATCGCGGAAACGCGGAACGCCATGTTGCAGCCATAGGGACTGTAGGGCTCGGTCCACCCAGGCGAATGATTGTTTTCGGCGCATTCGACAAGACGCACTGCCTCATCGAAAGCGATCCCCGGCCCCTTGATCCCGTCAGCGACGACATTGCCGGTAAAGCCCACGACCCGGCTCTCGTCACGGAAAACCTGCGCAGCGCTGGCAAGCCAGTTCTTGTCGGCGACGAAATCGTCATCGAAGAAAACCACTACTTCGGCTGCACCGGCAAGCCTTGCCAAGGCGGTGTTACGCTGGGCGGCAAGTCCCGCGGGACCGGTCAACACAGTTACGCCGGGGCAGGATATGAGATCACCGGCATCGCCAATGTCGACGCACGATATGATCACGATGCCTGGCTTCAGCGTCTGGCTGGCAAGAAGGTGGCGGACAGTCGCCTCGACCATGCGTGGACGGCCGCGTGTGGCGACGACGACGGCGACACGCGGCTTCTGCGAATCTGGCGGCCTGTAGATTGCGACGTCCGCGCTCGGTCGTTCGAGCAATTCGCGATATCCGGCTGCGGTATTCTTCCAGGAGAACCGGAACACCTGCTCCAGTCCACGCCCCACGAGTTCACTACGCAGCCCTGCCGAGTCCCTGAGTGACCGAGCGTGCTGCACCCACTCGCCTGGCTCGAATGGTGACGCGAGAAGCGCGGCGTCGCCGCAGACCTCCGGCATGCTTGCGCAATTGGAGGCGATGACCGGGCAGCCGCGCGCCATTGCCTCTACAATCGGCAGGCCAAATCCTTCCGTCAGGGAGGGGAATGCCAGGCAAAGAGCCTGCTCCAGAAGGTATGCAAGATCGTCGTCCGAAACCCTGCCTGCTAGCCGCACGTTGGGTCTTTGCTGAAGCGCCTCCGTCGCGAAAATACCGTCCCCGCCACCGACAACGATGACATCGATCCCAAGCGCGTCGAGGTCGGGGGCAGCATCTATTAGCAGCGCAAGATTTTTATGGCGCGCACGAGAGCCCAGTGCCAGCACAAAGGGACGACCGCTACGTTGCGACGCCAGGAGCTGCGGCGCGACTTTCGCCAGTGAAGGGTTCCAACTCAGCGCGTGCTCGTGGCCATTCGGCAATACGGCGATGTCGCCAAGCGCGACGGGCAAATGGCGGGCGAGTTGGCGCGCGGCCGCGTATGATACGGTCGCGACACGCACCGATCGGCGCGCAAGGATGGGCTGGAGATTGTGGTAGAGCGCACGGAATGCAGCACTGTAACTTTCGGGTGCGCCAAAGATGTTGGCATCGTGGATGCAGATAATCTGGTCAGACTTGGCGGCGGGGGCTGTGTTGCACAGGTTCAGCAGCCGTCTGCCGCGGCTCAAATAGGGAAGTTCGATCTGTTCCCAAGCATGCCCCGCCAATCTTCCCGCCTCGACGACGTGCTGGCGGTCGAGCTTGAAATTGTCCGCGCTCGTCCGCTTTGGCGATAGAATGATTGTTTCCTGAAGTGCCGATTGCGCTTCCATGGCGACGACGACGTTGTTTGCGTAGCGTTGCACGCCCGTGATGCTCTGTGTGAGAAAGCGACCGTTGATGGCAACCGATACGGCGGAACTCATCCCGGAACTCCGGTCGTAGAAAAGAGCATCGCTTGAATCGAACAAAGGTGTGACTTGAGTTCCAGAATGTCCTTCAACACCAACTCCTTCGGCCGCCAGTGACGCAACAATACCGCCCACGACGGAGCTAAAACCTCACTCATCCAAGCGCGGCAATCGACGAGAATTGCCGCGAGCAGATTTCAAAAATGCGGGGCGCGCGATGCGCCGCCGGTTTCTCAGTAGCTGCCTCGCGATCTCAAGACAGCGGGAATCGTCTTAAACATGATCGCAATATCGCCCCAGAGGGTGCGTTCGGACACGTAGCGCGCATCTAGTTCGACACGCTCGTTGTAGGTTGTGTCACTGCGACCGCTCACTTGCCAAAGCCCCGTAAGACCCGGCCGCACCTGCATGTAGTCGCCATAGTGGACGCCATAAAGTTCGGCTTCGCTTGCAACAATGGGACGGGGGCCGACCAAGCTCATCTGTCCCCTGATCACGTTCCAAAGCTGCGGGATTTCATCGATGCTGCTCTTGCGCAGGATCGCGCCGAATGGCGTTATTCGCGGATCGATCTTGAGCTTTCGCGTAGCGTTCCATTCAGCCATGTACTGGGGATTAGTCGCCAGGTACTGCGCGAGCACCTTGTCGGATTCTTTCACCATCGTCCTGAACTTCAGGCACGGGAACATCACCCCATTTTTGCCGATGCGGCGGTGGGCGATGAAAATCGGCCTGCCTTGCAGAACTAGCAGGATAAGTATCACCATCACGATCATCGGCCATAGAATGACAAGACCAACCGTCGCCAAGACCGCGTCGAGCGCATACTTGCTGAAAGCCGAAGCGATGGAGGACATATCCCGCCTGATCGCCCTGTCTGTCGGGAACGATACTTTGCTGGTAGGCAACAGCATCTCGTTGACCTTGTCGAAATCTCGACTGAGATCAATCTCTCTCATCTGCGCACTCCCCACCAAAAAGAAACACTTCGGGTCTGCGGAGGCCAATACCAATTGGCAAGCACAATTAAGTTAACAAGTATAAAACGATTTGACAATGATTTTATTGCACCGCAATATACGACAGTGCAACGCGGGATTTCCGAAGCATACTGATAATTATATCGATTGATTGCACCTGCAATGTGCCTGAATTACTATGTGATTTATATATATAGCTCGTTGCAATCTTCCGTATTACACGGAGCAGTGCTTTCCGATTGTTTCTGTTCGTGGAGTATCGCGTGCGCGTAGCAATCATACATTATTGGCTGGTGGGGATGCGAGGCGGCGAAAAGGTTCTCGAGGCCCTCTGCGAGATCTTCCCGTCTGCCGATATCTATACCCATGTGTGTGACATGTCCGCGATTTCGGACGTGATCAAGACCCACAAGATTCAGACGACCTTCATAGGCGCGATGCCTTATGCGAAGCGCATGTACAAGAGATACCTGCCGCTTATGCCGATGGCGCTGGAGCAGATCGATCTCGGCGCATATGATCTTGTTATCAGCAGCGAGTCTGGGCCAGCAAAGGGCATAATTCCCACTTCGCCCGCCGTTCACGTCTGCTATTGTCACTCGCCGATGCGCTACATCTGGAATATGTACAACCGGTACTACGACAGCTCGGGGCTCATGACCCGGCTGATGATGCCGCCGCTGGCCCACTATCTGCGGACATGGGATGTCGCGACAGCGAACCGCGTCGACGACTTTGTCGCGAACTCCAACACAGTGGCGCAGCGCATCAAGAGCTACTACCGCCGCGATGCCGCGGTCATTCATCCGCCTGTCGATACAGGTGCCTTCCACCCCGTTTGCGCCGACGAACTCGGTGACTACTATTTAATGGTCGGCGAACTTGTGAGCTACAAGCGGCCAGACCTGACCGTTGAGGCATTCAATCGCCTGAAGGCGAAACTCGTCGTCATCGGTGGCGGCGAAATGCTCGAGCATCTCAAGAAAATCGCTGGGCCAACGGTAACGATCATGGGGTCACAGCCGTTCGATGTTCTCAGGCATCACTATGCGCGTTGCAGGGCATTGATATTTCCCGGCGAGGAGGATTTTGGCATCGTCCCGGTCGAGGCCATGGCGAGCGGGCGTCCTGTCATCGCGTTCGGTCGCGGTGGTGCGACGGAAACAGTCGTCGCCGACAAGACGGGAACGTTCTTCGCCACCCAAACTATTGAGAGTCTCATCGATGCCGTCGAACGGTTCGAACGAATGGACTTCAATCCAGCCGTCGCCGTCGCTCGCGCTTCGGAGTTCAGGAAAGAGGTTTTCGTCCAGAAGTTCCGACGCCTCGTCGAGCAGTCGACGGGAGTCGGTCCATTGGCACTCCTCGCATAGGGCTGGAGACCGCAGTAGCATTGGTGGTGATTGGGAGTTGAATAGTATGAGGCAGTGTCTCTCCGGCCCTGGGCAGCACGTTGATCGCGTACCTGGCGCCCGCTTGTGGCAGCGCCTAAAAGCTGCATTTCGCCTGCTGGCCTTTGCCATCCCGGCAACTGCGTTGATCGCTGTGCCGGAAACCTCAGCGCAGGATTACATCCTGGGGCCACAGGATACGCTCAAGATCCGCGTTTTCGAATGGCGACCAAGTACCTTTACCGCATTTGAATGGGTGCCTTTGACAGGTGATTTCGTGATCTCAGCTGCGGGCAACCTGTCGCTGCCGATCATCGGAACGGTTCCCGCCGCCGGCAAGACGCTGGAGCAGGTGGCGGACACGATTGGAGAAAGGCTTCAGAACCAGATTGGGCTGCAAAAGCGCCCGAATGCCTCGGTTGAAATCGCGTCTTATCGCCCCTTTTTCATCACCGGCATGGTGACCAATCCAGGGAAATATAGCTATAGCCCCGGCCTTACGGTCGTTCAGGCACTGAGCATGGCCGGAGGTGTCGGGCCGGTTGATCCGAACCTGATCGGCCTGCAACGCGACGCGCTGTCGAGCCGCGGTGATATCCGCGCACTCGTAGCAGAGAGGCTCGGTCTAATTGCACGGCAGGCGCGCATCGACGCGATCTTGAGCGGCGCCGCCACGGTCGTCTACCCGCCCGAACTTACTTCCCGGGGGATAGAAACGGGGGCCGCCCGAATGATGCAGGAGGAGCAATCGCTGTTCGAAACCCGTGAAAAGTCCACGAACACCGAGATTGATGCGCTTGGTCAGGCCAAAGTGCTTGCCACCAATCAGATCGACGCATTGAAGGCGAAGGCGGCATCGCTCGCGAAGCAGATCGAGCTTGCCAACAAGGATCTTGGTTCAGTGAACAAGCTCGTTTCCCAGGGATTGACCGTTTCCGCCCGGCAACTGGGTGCGAACCAGAACGTGGCGGAGCTTGAAAGCCGGAACCTGGACGTGTCTCTGGCTATTCTCAAAACCCAGCAGGATCTCGCAAAGTTTGATCAGGACATTGCCGATGTTCGCAATCGCTATCGGATCAACGCGCTGACAGAATCGGCCGAACTCCGGGACCGGTTTGCATCAAACGCCGAAAAGACAAAAACGGCAAAGGATCTCCTCACGAACCTTGAAATTCGTGCCCCGGCTGCGATAGCAGCGGTCGACGAGAACGGAGAGACGTATAGATTCGTAACCTCGATCGATCGGGTCGTCGACGGAAGTGTCCAAAGCTTGATCGTCAACGACAACGATCCGATTTCGGCTGGCGACGTCATTCGCGTCGAGCGAAGAGAACGCCCTCCGACCCCGCCGATCCAGAACAGCAACTAGAGCACCAATCCGGTGCAGCTTCCGGCGAAGATCGGCCACCGTTAACCACGTCTGGTGAGCGAAATTCAATTCCGACTTGCGTGAGATCGGCGAATGGCCGATGATCGACAGCTAGGTTTGGTGCCGGGCGGGCTGGTCGGAGCAACCTTGATGGGGTGGGAATTCGTTGTCGCTTTTTTGGTGGGCGCCGCATGTGCGTTGCGCATGCCGGTGCTTGTCTTCACGATCGTCGTGCTGATTGTATTGATTGCCTACGCGGCCGCCAGTTATACAACCGGATCTTCCGCTCTGTCGTCGATGATCTGGGCGTTCATTTTTGCAGCCGTGCTTGAGGCAGGCTATCTGGTTTCACACGGAATCCTCTACCTCGTATACGTCAAAGGGGCCGGACGCGAACGCAAGCGGTCATCGGCGGACGTGTCGTCCAAGTATTCCGCCGACTAGACTTGCCCATGGCCTTGCGTTTCCACAATCTGGCTGTTGCCGTCCAGACTAAGTTGGGCCTCCCGTCGAAGGCTTGCCAGCGCAAGTCGTTCGGCGTTCGCCATGCCGAACGGGAACCGATAACCGACATCTTTTAAACGCTTGCTGGAAAACCTCATTCTCCACAGCGGATTCCTGATCGTAAGTGAGCGGAACCGCAAGAAGTCGTTCAACCAATCTGCCATCCATGGAAAGTTCATCGTGCGGTAGCGTAGATCGCCGCTCGCGGCGAAAGCCTTGCGCATGAAATCGATGTGCCTGGGTTCGGCGAACTCGTCCTCGGCGAGATTGTAGACCTCGATACTCCCTGGTACCCCGCCTCCCCTCGATCCTCGCTCCATAAACCAGATAAGTGCGTCGGACACGTCCCGCACATAGACGTGGTGGGCATGGCGATGAGCCGCCAGCAGCCGTTTTGCGAGGCTCCAATCACGCACGCCAATCATCTGGCCAAGGTCAACGACAACTGCCGGTCTCAAGATGACATACCGAACCGTCTCGGCAACCCCCCTCAGCGCGAGCTCGCCCCCGAGCTTTGTCCGCCCGTACTCGCGCACGTAGTCGAGCGCCCAGTATTCGGACCGCACATCGCGATCATGTGTCAAAACCGGTGATTCTTCGGTTATCGTCCTCTCTCGCCCGCTTCCATAAACCGACACAGAGCTCGTGTAGCAAAACGCCAGAACGCCGGCGCGCTCGCCTGCCTGCGCAAGTCCCTTCGTTGCCTCGACGTTAACGCGGCCCATGCGGTCCTTTCTGCCGATCTCCGCGGCAAGGTGGAGGATCGCGCTGCAGCCGCGGACCAGACTGTCGAAGTCGGGTTCTGCAAAAAAATCGACCTGACGCCATTCGATCACGGAGTCGCTGGTGTCCGACGGCACAGGGTGCGATGTACTTGCGCGCACTCGATAGCCACGCTCCAAAAGATCGGCGACCACCACGCTTCCGATCCGTCCTGTCGCACCTGTGACCAGAACCAGATTATTCGCCGAGAGCATTCGCCATCACCTTGACTGTAGTGGAGTGTGCTTGTCGTGCCTTGAGGTGATCGGCCAGCCGGACTGCCATCGCGACGATCATCTGCGTTGGATTGCAATGCCCAGCCGTCGGGAAAACAGAACTCCCCGAGACGAAAAGCCCTGACACACCGTGCACCTCGCAATTCGCATTGACGACACCCTTGCCGGGGTCGTGCGCCATCCGGGTTGTTCCGGTTGGGTGGGCGACGTCGACGAACGTGCCAGGAATATCACCGTGGTCGCGAACCCAGTCCGCAAGGGTTGGCTTCTGCAGTCCGGTGCGTTCGAATTCATCAGCGACGAGCTCCGCCATGCGGCGCATGGTGCGGGATTCGTCAGGGTGACTGCGCCAGTCGATCTTCGGCAGCCGCATCCCGAACGGGTCGCGTCGATCGGACAACGTGACGCGGCTGTTTGCGTCGGGAACTTGCTCGCACATGCAATCGAGATCGAGCGCCTCGAGCTTTCGCGGAACCCCGTTGCGGGCACCGAAATAGTCCTTGGCCCCTCGCAGCACCAGCCTGCTGTTCTTGATGATACTTACGGCATCCTGCGGTAGCCTGGGCGTTCGACCAGCGATCCGTCTCAGCGCATCCCATGGATCGTCCGGCGCAAGCGCCTCGCCGAGCCAGCCTGCGCAGTTCAGCAGCCCCTCGCGGCGCTGGATCTCGGGACTGAGGCGAAGTCCAGCCCTGAAGAAGTGCCCCTTGACATTGTAGCGGCCAAAGCGCCGCTGCACCGCGCCCGACCCTTCAACCGCAAACGAGGCCACCGGGCCGCGAAGATGGTCCATCAGGTATCGTCCGACCTGATTGCGATCATTCCCAAGACCGGATGTGGCGACGGTGTCGGAGTTGAGAAGAATCCGCGCATTCTCGATGCCGCCTGCGCACAGGACCCCGGCAGACGCGGCAAGTGTATGGGTTCGCCCGTCAAGCGTCGCAAACTCGACGCCCCTTAGCGCCTTTCCGCCCTCAGCCGGCAGCATTCGCAGGACAGTTGCGCCTGTAACTAGCGTGATATTCGACCCAAGCCGCTTCGTCAGATGTCGTCCAAAGCGCATGTATTCGTAGGGGTAGGACTCCGCATCATCCCTGCTGAACTGCCAAAAGAACGGCAACAGGAGAGCAGGATCGACCTCCGAGCTCGGGCCCGTACGATTGGCCACCGACCAAAACCGTTCATCGCTGAAGCCGCTGCCCATTGCCAGGCCGAGATGCGATGCGCTGCGATCAAGGTACGGGACGATCTCCTCACTGTCGAACGGCCAGCCGGAATCCTGCACCCAAGGTCGTTTCTCGAAATCAATTCCATCAAATCCGGCGCACCGGCCGCCCCAGGTGTGCGAACTGCCGCCAAGGATACGGTTGCGAACTGACCATTGATCATTGGCGCGCGGGCGACCGACGTTCTCGATCTCATTGAGCATGTCGATTTCAGAATTGCGCTCCAAGCCGCCGCTTTCGAGAACAATGACACGAAGCCTAGAATTCGATAGCTCCCGTGCAATCGCACCACCCGCCGGGCCGGTGCCAACGATGCACAAGTCACATTCCAGATGCGGAAGTACAGTACCGGTCGTTACCGATATTAAATCAAGGACATCCATCGTACTTCGCACCTTTATTGTTGCATTTCGACCTGCCATGAATAGTATTCTTGCAGATCAACAATATTTATTCGTTCCGACAGCCAGATGACAGCGGCACGAACAAGGGCGTTTCCTGGGCATTTTCTGAAATTTGTTGCCCACACCATACTACGCAAATCGATCTGTTCAAGAGGACGTAGATAGATGGAAGTAAAAGCCGACGTATCGAGAGGGACCGAAACCTCCCGGCCCGACAACCGGCGGAAGATTCTCTACATCCAGCCCGGTACGCATTGCTTCGCGGGCATAGAGCGTGTCGTTGACACGATCTGCAGCGATCTCTCGGAAAAGTATGCAGACGACTTCGACGTCGACGTCCTTTACACCACCTCCCAGGAAAACAGACCTCCAGAGCCGCGCAAATACAATTCGATCGACCGGCGTCCACGCGGCCGTTTCGAGCTGATGCGTACGTTCCGAAAGGTCATAAAGAGCAAAGACTACAGCCTTGTCGTCGTCCCGCAAATCGAGCCGGCGGTGATCGCCATGGCGTCTTGCATCGGCCTCAGGCGCAATTTCGCGGTCCATCTGCATGGCAATCCGCGGCTCGAACGCAGCCATCTGAAAGCCAAAATCCTGTTTTTCCTGATGAAGGCATATTTCCTACGTCGCACTTCCTATGTTTTCGGCACATCTCCGCGGCAACTGGCGTCCTTCAAGGCGATGTTCGACAGCCGCACCCCGCAGTACTGGGTTCCCAATCCGGTCAGGAGGTTCGACGAAGTCGACGCCCAAGCCGTTGGCGGGGAAGAAGGTTGCGTGACGTTTGTAAACGTGGGTCGATTTTCGCCCCAGAAGGGCCAGGACATCCTACTCCGGGCGTTCGCCAATCTGTTCCAGTCGCGAAAAAACATCAGATTGAAAATCGTGGGCTACGGCGCCGGTGAGACGGAGCTGCGAGAAGAGATCAAGCGGCTCGGCCTTGAAGAGGTCGTCCGCATCGAGCATCATCCCGACAATCCGCAACCCGCTCTTTCGGCAAGCGACGTGTATGTATCCACATCACGGTGGGAGGGTTGGTCGCTGTCCATTTGCGAAGCCCTGCGAATCGGCTTGCCGGTTATCGCTACCGATTGCGAGTTCGGCCCGAGCGATATTCTGATCGATGCACGATTGGGACGTCTGGTGCCTGTGGATCAGGGCGACGAACTGGTCGCGGCGATGGCGTACTATTGCGACAACCTGCCGGCTGAACGGGCCGATGCAGCGTTCCGTCAGGAGTTCATCGACCGATTCAGCGCCGAGCGGGTCGTTGACGTTCACGCCAGCGCCTTGCGCGCCGCCGCAGGCTAGTCTTTGCAATCTGTCCGAGGGAGATTTTCGATGAGCGAGACATCGTTGTCCAGGCGCAGCTTTGCTAAACTATCAGCCGCGGGGCTTGGGATGCTGCTCAGTGGTCCTCGCAACACCCTTGCCGAATTGTCGCCCGATGACCCCACGGTTGGCCGCAAGCTTGTTTTCGAGGAGAACTTCCCGACACTCGACTGGTCCGTCTGGAATGCCGGGCCCAAAGCATCGACTGCCGACCCCGGCTTCTATGGCAGATCCGCATTTTCAAGACAATTCGGCGAGGAGGGCTTCAACCCCTACCTCGTTGTCGATGATGACATGGCGGGTGACGGGAAGGCGCTGCAGATATCTGCAAAATATATCGGCAAACCAATGGCCGTCCCCCATTACTACGGCAACCTGCTTAGCGAGTACCAATGGATTTCGGGTAACCTGCAGACGGCGAGCATTGACGGCATTGTCAACAAAGGCTGGCGTCAGGGTTACTTTGAGGCCCGAATGCTGTTTCCGACCCACCCGCTTACGTGGCCGGCATTCTGGATGATGAACGGGCGCAGTATTCTGAGCCCGCAAACCAGCATCGAACTGGATGTCGTCGAACACAAGGGCTGGGAGCCAACCCTTTACGGAGCGTATCTTCACGAGTGGGGGCAACCGGGCGAACATCACGAAGGAACTGGAGTTCCGACCGCCTTGGATATGACGAAAGGCTACCGCCGGTATGGCATTCTGGTCGACAAGACCCATTGCGTTCCATATTTCGAAAGAAAGCCGGTCATCGATACCAAGACGGGATTACCGGCAAACTGGGCCATTCATCGTTCGGCAGATATGGATGTCGACGGCGATGTCTTCTGGCCGCTGCTGACATTGGCCATGCGTTCGGATGTTGCCTACCCTCAGCCGCTCAAGCCCGAAGATGAACTTGCCCACATGCGGGTCGATTATTTTCACGTGTATTCGTAAGGTGACGGGTCGCGTCGTTGCAACCCGGCGCTTGCACGAGAGCCGTGTGGCTGATCATGCTTCGCTTGGCCGTCCCCGCAGAGGAACGGCAGGCACCATGATCTCCTCTGCCGAAGCCGTCCTGCAACTCGCCAATCCGGCAAAGATGAAGAAGAGCAAGCCGAGGTCTACGGTCGCGCCCGCGAGCATTGCTCCGACGAGAAGGCACAAACATCCGTTTCGAGCAGCCAGAGCAACGTCTGCCTCATAGGTGCGCCGCGCGTCCCTGCGCGAGCCCAGTGCGGCAAAGGCGAACAACAGGAAGAACATCATGCCCGGAATGCCGACATTCGACAGAAGCGCCACCGGGAAACTCGAGGTGCGGGCGGTCCCCAGGCCAACGCCAAGGCCCCAGCTGTCGACGAAATTCCCCAATCCATAAGTGTTCCACGATCCGCGCTCCATTCCGGAAGCCGAACCGGATTTACTAAGAACAAGCAGGTCCACATAGTCGTGCACCAGATTGTAGAGGTCCTGGTAGAGAAGGACGATGAGCGCGGCGGCGACGACCAGCGGCGGCGCCAGCAGCACCACCGCCGTACTATGGCGGCTGCCCCTGTCGACACCCGAACGAACCAAGGCTGTCGCGTAGAGAACGACGAGGCAGATCGGCGCGGCAACGAGGCCGGTCGAGGAGGTGGACATTATGATCAACATGAGGGATGCCAGGCTGAGGGGGCCGGTCCAGTTCAATCTGCGCGAACAAAGCCAGAGAGTGGCGGTGAACCCAAATGCGCCCAGGGTCGTACCGGCAAATGCCGAAGCCTCGGGCCATGAGCCGACGATGCGTTTCATCCCGTTGACGGTGTCGTTGTCATGAAACGTGTATTGCGCATTGCGCATGAACTGCAGGGTGTCCGACGTGCCAGTCGCGTTGGTGGCGAGATCCAGCAATGCGAAGACGACATTGAAGGCGGCGTAGGCGATGAGCCCGTTGACGATCGCCTGAAAGCCGCTCCGCGACGAGCCTACCGCCACGATGAGCAAGAAGCACACCAGATCAGCGACAAGGTAAATCGTCTGGGTCAGGTTGCTTGACACGGGACCGAGCGGAACGGTGCCGCCACTGGACGGGTATTCGGAGACCCCTAGCGGGATGATCTGTGTGATGCCCGCAAACAAGCGCGGCGAAAAATAAGCCGTCACGGCCCCGTAGACAACGAGGCAAGCCAACCAGAATCCCGGCTGCCCGAAGCTGAGTGTTTTCAACACCACCGTCCGGCGGGCGCCGGATTGAACGGCCGCAATAGCCAGAAACAAGAGGAACAGGTGTGCCGGCTGCACGTTGGCCGAACCCGCAAGGATCGCGGCAGCGGATCCGAACAGCGCCATGACGATGAAAACCGTGGCCGCAGCTCGATACCCAAGAGCGAGGCAGACGAGACCCAGCGCTACGGTGAAGATACCGATTGGCTCGATGCTCATGGTGTCCAACCCTGCGGGCGGGCCGGAATTGTGCCCGCTGGCTTCTTCGACCGCGGGGGAATTGTCAGCGAGATGCGGCAGTCTGATGTCATGCTCGGCCTCGTCGTCGCAAACCCCACGACCTCCAGAAGCAACTGAATGCGCATTCTCGGACCGACACTAAAGCGCCATGCGGCCGAAGCTTGCGGGCATCGCTAGTATTGCGCTGCACAATAACGCATCAATATGGTTTTGAGAACGCCGATCTGTTGCGAAGTATAATAAACGCTAGACCTTCGCCATGACATGCTTAACTGAGCCGAAAATATGCCTGACCACAAGCTGTCTGAACAAAAACCGCTGCACAGCTGGCGGATCTGCTTTGAGAGACGAGCTTTGGAAAGCTACGTCGAGCTTGGGGTGCTTGGGACATCACCCGCATGCCCCGTCGACGGACTGTCCGGGTCTCCACCCAACTGCACAATTTCAGTCGACGCTGCCGCTTGACGTGGCCTGCTGGGAGACGACCTCTTTCACCGCCAACTCGGCCATAGCGAGTGCGGCTTCGCGGGTCTTTGCGGCAGCAATGAAACGGCCATTATGGCAGAAGCTTGCGCCCGCTACGCCGCAAGCCGCTTCCAGATCACGATGGGTCAAACCAGCCCAGGCTGCCGGCAGGTCTGCCCGCAACTCGAACCCTTCGTCGGCGCGCCTGATACCAGTCAGGCACCAATCGTTTTCGCGCGGGTGAACGACAAACAGAAGGTGGTCGGCGCCCGCCTTCACGATGGCGGCCCGGAAAGGCATGCCCATTGGCAGTTCCAGAATGCGTCCCCGACCTGTATCCGCGATAGCCCGCTGCACAAGCGCCTCGGCTCGCAACTTCGCATGGCTCTGGGCTATTCTTGCCTCAACGAAACTGCGCGCAATTGCGAGCGCTGTGTGAAAAGCGCGATCTTCGGCCGCAGGATCGGCCTCGTCGAAAACAGGCTTCAGGGTTTCCAACAGCGCCGGCAGCGTGAGCCCTGCAAGCAGGCCCGCAACGGCCGGGCTGAGCGCCCCGTTGTCCACCAGGTCGACCGGCAGGACGAAACGGGCGTCAAACGAGGCATGGATTGTCTCAATGTAGGCTTCAGGAACGCCCGAGGCGGCGAGATAGTCACTGCCGTAGTGCTTCCAGATCAATCCGAAAGAACTGTACGGCTGGCCATCTGCGCGTTGCGGCGCGCCGCGCTGATGGTGATCGAATATCTGCGCTGGAGCGTCATACGCGCCGCCCACATCGAAGACGATGCGATCCTTGCCGGATGTAGTCCATTCCGGCGACCTGCTGCGGACCAGACGAGCCTGCGGGAAAAGCCGTGTCAGGATAACACTCGACAGCAATTCGTCGGCGTGGAAGCCACCGGAGTGAGTAACGAGAAAATCTGGGATCATGCGGGGGATAGGCCTGATTGTTCGCGGAGCGGGCCCGCTTGCGGTTAGCACCAGATAGCCTTTGTCGCCCCTCATCTCAACCCCGCAATCCATCCTTTTCGGGTGCATCGACCCTTGGCGCGTATCGAGAAACACGCAGTAGATGACGCGCGAAAACGATGAATTAACTATACCATTGCGGGTATTGTGATTTTTAACCAATAGTTTTCTTTTAAAGTAATAGGTTTCCCTCAATAAAGCGGGGGCGACATGTCTAATTCAAAGGCATTTTCAACGGAAACATTTACACGGCGCATAGTATATCCGATGGCAGCCGTGATGATTGTGACGATCCTGGTAATCATCGGCTTCGTCATTATTTCTGCTCGCAGCCAAAATGAGCTTGAAGTTGAAGCATCCACCAAGTTGGCCACCACGGCTCTGCAGGTGAAGGCGCGCGAAGTCGCGCGCAATCTGCGGGACTATGCCGTGTGGGAGGATGCCTACAAGAACCTCCATGAGCGAATTGATCTGGAATGGGCAGCGACCGATGGCAACATCGGCGCGAATATCTATGAGGGGTTGGGTTACGAGATGGCGTTTGCCATTAGCCCCGAAGGCAAGACCGTGTATGCGGTCGTCGAAGGCAAGCCACAGAAAGTCGATGCGTTCGAATTGATGCCGCGGGGCTTGCGGGATCTCCTGCGTGCCGCATCGACGCAGACCAATCCGACAACCAATCTGATCAGGGCCGGAGACGACCTTTTTCTGGTAGCGGCAAGCGTCCTGTTGCCACCGTCTATCGATCGATCGTCCGTGGCGTCCAAGGATTTCACGATGCTCGTCTTCGTGAAGAAGCTTGACCAGACCTTCCTCGGTAGAATCAGCAGTGACTACCTTTTGAAAGATATTGCCATCGAACTCACAAAGCCCCAAAGCGCCAATGCATATATCCCGCTATGGTCGCAAGATCGCCAGCAACTCGGTTTTCTCACCTGGTCGCCGGCGACGCCCGGCTATCAGCTCCTGGGTTTGATTTTGCCACCTCTGGCGATAGCGCTTGCCTTCCTTGCCGCATTCGCTGCTCTGGTCATCGGGAATGCCCGTCGATCAACGAGGGCGCTGGAAGACTCCAGCAAAACGGTGGCGGCCTACGCGCAAACCCTTCGCGAGAGTGAAGCACGTTTCAAGGACGTGGCGGAAGCGTCGTCGGATTGGATCTGGGAAAGCGACCCCAAGCTGCGGCTTGTATACTTCTCAACGCGTTTTACCGACGTCACCGGGTTGTCGGCGGCAAGCGTGCTCGGCAAAACGATAAACCAGTTTTTTTCCAGTGACGCGGATTCTGATGGCTGGCAACGGCTGGTCGACGGAACACATGAGCATACGTCGTTCAGGGATTTGCGTTGCTGCTATCGAGACGCCACCGGGCATACGCGCATCTGCCGCCTTGCCGGAAGGCCGATCCTCGGGTCCAACGGGGAGTTTCTGGGGTTCCGCGGAACTGCGACCGACATTACCGAAGAAGTCCAGGCGCAGGAGCGCGCAACCCACCTCGCGCACCATGACGCTCTGACAGGGCTGCCGAACCGGGTTCTCTTCCGTGAGCGCCTGAACTTGGCGCTGTCTGCGAATGCAGCGGATGCATCGCGTGTATCGATCATATGCCTTGATCTCGATCAGTTCAAAGAAGTCAACGACACCTTGGGCCACGGGGCCGGTGATCTGCTGCTGCAGCAGCTATCGAGCCGGCTCGTTAGCTGCGCACGTGCGAGTGACACGGTTGCAAGGCTGGGTGGTGACGAGTTCGCCATCATCCAAATGGGAGTCAACCAGCCACTGGAATCAGAACAGCTGAGCCGGAAACTCATCGAAATCATCCGGATGCCGTTCACCATCGAAGGCCATGAGTTGCACATCGGAGTAAGTATCGGGATCGCCGTCGCCGACCGGGAGGATACCGATCCCGAGCGCTTGCTGAAGAATGCCGATATTGCTCTGTATCGCGCCAAGCAGGCTGGCCGGGCAACATATCGCATCTTTGAAGCGCAGATGGATGCGGAGTTGCAGGCCCGCAAGACCCTCGAGTATGACTTGCGTCAGGCAGTGCTGAAGAATGAGCTGGAATTGCACTACCAGCCGTTGATCGAGCTGGAAACAAACGACGTGGTGGCCGTCGAAGCACTCGTGCGCTGGCGGCATCCAACGAGGGGTTTGGTATCACCCGCGGAATTCATCCCCCTCGCCGAAGAAATAGGACTGATCGTCGCCATCGGCGAATGGGTCCTGGAGACGGCTTGCCGACAGGCACTGGAGTGGCCTTCACTACGAGTGGCGGTCAACCTCTCTCCCGTCCAGTTCCGCAATCGCGAGCTCATTGACACGGTCAAGTCAGTCCTTTCACGAACGGGACTTGGTCCGGAACGACTGGAATTGGAAATAACCGAAAGCGTTCTGATCAACGATGCGGCCGCAGCGCTCGATATCCTGAATGCGCTGAAGGCGATCGGGGTAAAAATCGCAATGGATGACTTCGGCACGGGTTATTCGTCACTGGGATACCTCAACTCGTTTCCCTTCGACAAGATCAAGATCGACAAGTCCTTCATCGGCGACATGAGCGCCAAGGAAAAGGCAGGCGCAATTGTCAAATCGGTGCTGAGCCTCGGCCAGAGTCTCAACATGATCACCACCGCTGAAGGCGTGGAGACACCGGAACAGGCCGCGTTTCTCACTCAGGAAGGCTGCGATCAACTTCAAGGCTATTATTTCAGCAGGCCGATACCGGCCTCGGAGCTTACCGCCTTCATTGAGAATTGGCACTCCGAGAAAGCTCTCGGGATCGCCGCCGCCTAGCTATTTTCCAAGCAAATCAAAAACGGATCCTATAAATGAACGCGCTTGCGAAATCCCTCGGCGATGCGCCGGGCTTGTCACCACGAGAGCTCCAATCCCAGATCCAGAGCGCCCTTCCCGCTCAGGGAAAAGCACGCGATCTTCATCTGCCGCTTGCCAACTATGCAAGCGTTGATGCGCTCATCGCGGAGCTAAAGCCGACGGAACCCATCTTTAGCATTTCGGCCGCAAAGCTCCGTGAGGCAGCCCAGAGTTTCCAGACATTTCCTGGACGCGCGCTGTATGCAGTGAAATGCAATCCGCATCCCTTTGTGCTCGAAACGCTGTTCCGTGCGGGAATAACCGATTTTGACGTGGCATCGCTGGACGAAGTTCGCCTGATCGACGGCATGTTCGGCACGGCAGCGGGACAGTTCTTCAACAATCCTGCCAAAACGCGCCCTGCCATCAGGATCGCCAGCGAAATGCACAAGATCCGGTTCTACACAGCGGACTGTTTCGAAGAAATAGACAAGATCATCCAGGAGACCGGCGATAGGGAAGATCTTGTCATCGCTGTGCGCCTTGCCACGCGAGGCGCCGACGCACGTTACGTGCTCTCCACGAAATTCGGGGCGCAGCCGAATGAAGCCACGAAGATGTTGCGATACATCGAGCAACGCAAGATCAAAGCGGGAATTTCATTCCACGTCGGCTCGCAGTGCCTGGCCGCATCCGCATTTGCCAATGCCGTGGAACTCGCCGGCGCGGTCGCTGACAAGGCGGGCATATCGCTCAGCGTATTGAATGTCGGAGGCGGATTTCCAGCGCCCTACCCCGGCGACGACATCGTCGATCGTGAGCACTATTTTGGCAATGTTTTTCGTGGCATGCAGGAAATAGGGTTGCCGCGGGGATGCATCGTGCTGTGCGAACCTGGCCGCGGCCTCGTCGCCACCGCCGGCACGACGATCGTTCAGGTCGTGATGCGACGCGATCGCAACCTCTTTTTGAACGATGGCGTGTTCGGGACGCTTCAGGAACTCGGGCACCCCAAAGAGCGGAGGCCGGTCAGGGTCGTTCGCGACGGTGTCAGGACACCCGGCCGGAATGTCGATTTCAAGATCTACGGCCCGACCTGCGACTCGAACGACGTGCTCGGGGCTCCTTTCAATCTTCCCGAAGATATAAGGGAGGGTGACTGGATAGAGATCGGCATGATGGGTGCCTACAGTCTCTCCATGCGCACCCATTTCAACGGTTTCTTTGCCGATCACGTTGTATCGGTCGGCAACTAGAAACGATATCACGATGCGACTGGCTCGAAACCGCGTAACCGCCTCGGCGCTTGGAGCACTCGGCGTCATTCTCTGGGCGACGGAAACCGTACTTGTAACCTTTACAGTGGGTATTCCACCGCTTCAGACAGTAGCGATATCGTTCGTTTTCGCTGCTGCCATGTCGCCGTTGCTTTGGCTCGTGACCCGAAGCAATCCACTCGTTGCATTTAGACAGCCGCCGCGAGTGTGGTTCCTGACGGTCTTTGCACTCGCGGGATACCACTCGTGCATTTACTACGCGACACAGAAAGCTCCTCCTGCGGCGGCGGCCCTGCTTCAGGGCACCACGCCGTTGATGATCGTCGTCGGCTCCGCGTTTCTCCCCGGCGAACGCCTAAGGTGGTGGCATCTCGTGGGAGTGGGACTGGGCCTGATGGGGGTGGTAACTCTCGTTGAAACTGGTGGCCATAGCTCGGCAAGCACCGACGGTCCTTTCTACCTGGCACTGATCGGTGCCGCCGCCGCCCTATGGGGCCTTTATTCCGTCATGACGCGGTTGCTGCCTGAAGTACCATCGTCGACCCTTGGCGTGTTCTATGGCGCCTCGGCGATCGTATCGCTCCTGGCCCACGTCACACTCGAGACATGGGTGCAACCCAACACCGACGAGTGGATCGCGATGGCAGCGCTTGGATGCCTGCCAATGGGACTTGCCATTTACTTCTGGGACCACGGCCTCAAGCACGGCGATATACAGGCGCTGGGCGCCTTTTCCTTTGTCGAGCCTTTCATCGGCGCGCTTCTCGTTGCGCTGTTCACGTGGACCGCACTGGACTTATCCCTGTTTTGGTCTGGTGTGCTGGTCGTCGGTGGTGCCGCAATGGCGAGCGCCAGCCTTTGGCGTCGTCCGGAAGTCCTCCCGCTGGATCCTCTCCGGAAGCAATAGCCGCGGATACGATACGCTCGCTCCCACCGGTCGAGCCGCTCCCGCAAGGGCGAGGATCAGGTCCCGCCGCATCGAGGTTGGGCTAAGCCCCATTGGTGTGCATCAATTGTCAAAAAGACGTATTAGTTATGACTTATATAGCGCACGATTTTATCGCTAATTGTAGCCTGTATCATTTTGGCACCCAATGCTGGGAAGAGGATGTCGCTCTACGCCGTGATCGTCTGCGGGGACGTTGAAGAGGTCCACAAAAGCCTGCCATCCGCGAGAGCCGCCGCGAAGCGGTTCGAGCTGTCAGGCTATACGGTTCTAATTCTGCCAATCCGCGAAGACACGGCTTCCGCGAGACGCAACTTGGCGAGACGCATTTTTAACGGCAACGCCCGCGAGGAGGGCGCAAACACCGCCGCGCGAATACATGCATTTGATAAAGCAAGCTCAGAAGGCGTCGCGCTGGAGAACGCCATACGCCTCGGTATGTGCATCATCATTGTTGTTTGCGCCTTCTGGTTGATCAGCTATTCCCGTGACGAGGGGCAATCCGTGGATGAACCCGCAGCGCACGTGATCCAATGACACATGTTGTTCGAACCCTTTCGAAAGGAATGGATAATGGATTCGCTGCCGCCGATCCCCGATGAGATCAACGACGAGATCATGAATGAACTGGGTTGCCTAACCGAAGATATCCTGAATCCGGGGTGGGAGGATTCCACCCATCGCTCGGTCTTCTTCCTGACCATTGTCACGAGTGGCGAAGGCATCGGGAGGTGGACCCGCTTCATCGGTAACATGTCCCTGGAGAGCACGATTTCAGTTGTCGAAGCACAACTCCAACTCTTGAAGCAGGATCGTGACCGTGAGCCCTATCCGCTCTCGTGATCCCGCCGCATATCATGATGGTACATTCTTGGCGGTAGCGACCAGCCGTCATCCGCGCCTCGTAAGTGCCCGTTGCTTGTTCATCGATTGTCTGGGAAGGTAAGCTTCATGGATGTCGCCTTGCGCATGGAAGTCACACTGTGAACGCCGCAACGCAAAAAAATCCTGCAGGTTCGCGAGGCATTTATCTTGAGTTGGATCCGCACCGAAAATGCCAAGCGAACAAAGGCAAGCTTTCCAGAACTGTTCTTCGATCTCGTTTTCGTATTTGCTCTCATGCAATTGTCCCATACGCTGGCAGCCGATTTTAGCTCCGCGACTTTGGCGGAAGCGGTCCTCCTCATTTTCGCAATCTGGTGGCTTTGGATCTATACGACATGGGTCACCAACCTCCTGGATACCGCCCAGGAGGCCGTGCGGCTGTTACTCTTCGCCCTGATGTTTGGCGGCGTGCTCTTGGCGATTGCCTTGCCGGGTGCATTTGGCGACCGTGGGGCGATGTTTGCGGGATTGTACTGCTCGATGCAGATTGGCCGTAGCGTTTTCATGCTTTGGGCCTACCGCGGTGTAGACGAAGCTTCGTTCCTGACCTTCGTACGCATCACCGTTTGGGTCTTCGCTTCGAGCCTGTTTTGGGCGGCAGGCGCCTTTGTTGAACTGGAAGCACGCGTTGTACTCTGGGCAATCGCTCTTCTGATCGAGTACGGCGCGCCGCTGGCTCGTTTCTGGGTGCCTCGGCTTGGGGCCTCGCCGCCGGAAACATTGAATGTTTCCGGAGAACATATGGCTGAGCGCTGTGCTCTTTTCGTCATCCTGTGCCTCGGCGAGACAATCCTGACGACCGGCCGAAACGCGGCAGAACACATGCAGCCGAATCTGACGTTTGCGGTGTTCTGCAGCGCATTTCTGACCACCGGTTTCATGTGGTGGATCTACTTCCATCATGGCCAACAAGAAACGGCGGCCAAGGCCGAGAAGACGTCGGCTCCCGAAACCGTCGCTCACGGACTATTCACTTATGGGCACTTGCCGATCGTCGCTGGAATCATATTGACGGCAGTCGGCGAGGACTTCAGTCTGTCCCATCCCACAGAACAAAGCAGCTTCAAGAGCGCTCTTTCCATCCTCGGTGGTCCAGCCATATTCCTTGCTGGAAATGTGTGGCTCAAGCTGGCGACGGCACAGAAGCTTCCGGTTTCTCATATTGCGGGCATTGCTGTTCTAGCGGCGGCTTTGGCGCTATTGCACTCCCAGCAAAATTTCGGCCTTCAACTGATCAGCACCGGCACGCTCTTAATGGTTGCCTCGTGGGAATACGTTGCCTTGCGGCAGGTCAGTTCGACCACCGCTTAGTGCGTCAGGCTAGCTGGGGAACACGCCCTTCCCGCTCTTGATCCAAAGCGTGAGACGTTCGGGCGCGATCAGCCCAACGCTGTTGGCTCGATCAACCCGCCGACAACCCGGATTTGGTCGTCCCGGTATCGAATTTCTGTCTATGATCGCGACTAGTTGAGAGGAGAGCCGCATGAGGCCAATAGAATTCTCGCAAGCGCAGACCACTCTCGGCGACATCTGTTTGCCAACCTCGACGCTACCGATTTCGAAGCAATCTTCGACGTTGACCCGTTCGTTTCCGGCCGATTTGCGATGAGCGCCGACGCCGCAACCGCTCACGTTTCAAATACGGTGATTGTGGCCGCGCGGCGTCTGTTCTCCGTCGATCTCGGCTGGCGTAATTTCCTTTTCTCGGCAAGGACGGCGGGGGCGGCAATACTTGCCTTGGCGATCGCCTACCGCCTTGAACTGAAAGACCCGCAATGGGCAACGTTGACGGTTTACCTGCTTGCACAGCCGACGGTCGGCGCTGCCCTTTCCAAGGGTACCTGGCGTGCCATCGGCACGGTAGGCGGCGGGGCAATCGGCCTTGCCATTGCCGGGATGTTCTCGCAGGCACCACATATGCTTGTTGCTGCCACGGTGTTCGTCGTCGGCGTCAGTTTTTACGTCGGCGCCAGGTTGCGCAACTTTGTCTCCTATGGCGTGCTCCTTGGCGGCTACACGGCACTGCTGATTGCCTATGAGGGGTCGAGCGATCCCCTCCAGGCCTGGTCGATCGCCGTCGACCGAATAGGCGCCATCCTGATAGGCATCGGCTGCGGCACTGCTGCGAGCATGCTCATCTTTCCACGGTACGCGGGCGACGCCCTGCGCGAATCGCTCGCGAGTACGTTCCGTGACCTGGCAGGCTATACCGCGATTGCACTTCGCCTCTCTGCGCCGCCCGAAGTCTTCGCCCGCATGCGTCAGCAGATGGTAGCGAAGGTTGTCTCGTTCGACGCGCTGCGATCTTCGGCGCTTTTCGAGGCGCCGGAAATGCGCGCCAGCGCGAAGCGGCTACGACGCATCCTCCGCGAGTTCCTTGTCGTGCTGTCGGTTGCGCGCGGCCTGTTCGTCCGTCTCGATGCGTTTGAAGGAGACGGGGCGGCGGCAGTTCGGGACCGATTGGTCCCCGCCCTGGAAGCGATCGCCGTGCGGATTGAGCAGGTGGCGGCCAATCCGCTGATGTGGCGGAATCCAGGGACGTTGAGAAGCGAACTGCGGGCAATGCAGCGGGCGCTGGACGAGGAGGCGGCGGAACTTGAAAAGATGGCGGGCAAGGCTCCCTTCGATGCGCTCGCCAATGGAATACTGATCCTGGAGCGCGTCGCCCATCTTCTTCGCAGCCTTGCCACGATAGCGGCCGCCGAATCGGCAGGCGCGGACAACCGGGATACCCGGTCGCCATCAGCCGCTCGGCATCGGCCGGACCCCGAGGGTCGCAGGGAGGCACTGCTAATCGCCATCCGCGCAGCGTTCGCCATGCTGATGCTCAGTATCATGTGGATGGCGAGCGGCTGGAACGAGGGCTTCACGGCGGTCTCCGGGGGCGCGATCATGCTGTTCTTCGCTGTCAACCAGGATAATCCGCAGGCAGCGGCACGCACCTACCTCGTCTGGACAGGTTGCGGTATTCTGCTCAGTTACCTCGCCATGATCTTTGTCCTCCCTCGCATCGAAGGCTTCGGCACACTCGCTATCGTATTGCTGCTGCTGTTGCTGCCGGCGGGCCTGATGATCGGAACGCCGAACCGCTCCCTGGCGGGCATCGCGTTCGGAGGCTTTGCAATCTCCTATCTGAGCACCGGTAATGTTTTTACGCCGGATGAGATCGGCTTCGTCAGCAGCGCAATCGCGATCCTTCTCGGTATGGTGGTCTGCCTCGCTGTCATCGTAGCGCTGCCCGTCACCTCGAAGGCGAGGCGGGAGCAGAGCTGGCGGCGCACGATCGGCGGGGTCCTGCCCGCGGTCGCGCGGGGCATGCTCCTCCCCCGCCGCGGCGCCGACGAGATCGGCAACATGCTGGCCGCACTCTTACCCCGTCTTGCGCTCGATCGACAAAGCGAAGAAGAGTTCTTGCGAGGGATGCTCGGCGCGGCCTCCTCCACGGCTGAACTTGGCCGACTGGTAGACCTCAAATCACAGACCGACATGCCACGCGATGTTGCCCGTGCTATCGAGAGCTTTCTCAGCCGGTTCGCTACAGCGCTTGAAAGGTTTGCAACAGAACGGAACGCGGATCGTCAGGTTCGCTTCGCCGAGGCCGAAGCTCTTGTCACCGAGATGCTCGCCTGGATTTCCGCCCGACCACTTAGTCCCGGCCCTTCAGTGCGCTCGCTGCTGTGCACAGGCGCCTCCTTGCGTTTTCTTGCCGATCGGTTCGACATCGACCGCGCCTATCTCCTGCACGACTTTGACGGAGATTGACAATGTTCAACCAAG
The DNA here is from genome assembly GCF_001426265.1 of Rhizobium sp. Root1220. Taxonomy (GTDB): domain Bacteria; phylum Pseudomonadota; class Alphaproteobacteria; order Rhizobiales; family Rhizobiaceae; genus Rhizobium. The sequence goes on along the minus strand of NZ_LMDG01000032.1, from coordinate 267,836 downwards.
GATCGAACATGACGCCAAGTCTCGCCGTGTTTCATACCGTGGAGTTTCTCGGCTTTTACCTGCCGCCATTGGCGCTCTGGGCCGGCGGTGCACTTGTCGTATTCCTGTTTGCGCGCTGGCTGCTGGAGCGGCTCGGTCTCTACCGCTTTGTCTGGCATCGTTCGTTGTTCAATATCGCGCTTTATCTGTTGCTCATGGGTGGAATTGTCTACTTCGGGAATCTCGCATGGCTGTAGTCGCATCACTGCGCGTTCTCGCCACTCTCGTTGTCGCGGCGGGCGCGGTGCTGTCCGGCTGGTGGTTATGGAGTTTTTACACCATTTCCCCTTGGACCCGAGATGCACGCGTTCAGGCAACGATCGTTGAGGTTGCGCCGGATGTTTCGGGACCGATCACATCGATCAATGTCTCCGACAACCAGAAAATCATCAGAGGCGACGTGTTATTCGTCATCGACCAGCAACGTTTCACGCTGGCAGTGGCGCAAGCGCAGGCGGCCGCCGACCAAAGCCAGTGGGCGCTGAAACTCGCCCGGGATGATGCCGACCGGGATGCAAGGATGCTCACCGATGGTTCCGGTGTCATATCGGCGGAGGCGGCCGAAACGACGCGGGCAAAGGCGGCGGAAGCTTCCGCGGCGCTGCAACTTGCGCAGTCGCAGCTTGCCACGGCGCAACTCGACCTGGAACGAAGTACAGTGCGCTCGCCGGTGAACGGTTTCGTCGCCAATTTGACAGCCGGAGCCGGCGACTATGCGAACAAGGGCACCAGTGTGTTGGCACTCGTCGATAGCGACTCCTTCTACGTCTATGCCTATTTCATGGAAACGAAGCTGCCCGCGATCAAGGCAGGCAGCCAAGCAGAGATTCGCCTTATGGCAGGAGGAACTCTCTTGGGGGGCAAGGTACAGGGGCTGAGCCGCGCTATCGCCAACCCTACCGCGGCCGGCGGTGGCCTGCTCGCCTCGGTCGATCCCAATTTCGAGTGGATCCGTCTCGCCCAGCGAATCCCGGTGCGCATTACACTGGAGAATGTGCCCCCCGATGTGGAGCTTGCAGCCGGCATGTCGGCGACCGTGGTCGTTCGCCCGAATTAGGGCTTGTCGCGGCATCCCGTGGACGGACGAATCCGACCTTACCGGTGCCATGGGGCAGAGTACACCTCTGCCCCATGGAACTGCTTACTGCCAGCTGCCGTTGGGGAGGCGGCCATGATATGGCGTATCGCGGCAATGACCCCACGGTCCGATCCAGTAGCCGGGAGGGCAAGGGTTGGCGACGGCCGGCGGGTAGTATGCCGGCGGATAATAGGGCTCGACGTAGCGCGGACCCGCAAACTCTGCTCCGAGAGCCGCACCCGATGCCACTCCGAGCCCGTACCAGCCGGCATTATTCCATCCGCGCCAGTGATCGATGAAGACTGCGGTCGGTCCGGTAGCCCCGGCTAGGTTGCCTTCGAGGATCGACACATCGAATGTTAGTGTGCTGCCGTCAAGCTTCGGAGCTCTGAGGGTGACGACTGCATCGCTGACGTCACTTCCGCCACCGAGAACGGAAACGGTAGCGTTCGGTGGATCCTTGTCGAAACTATCCGACCCCTCGCCCCACTGCTTGACGATTTCCTCGGTGGCGATATGGCCGGCTGCGCGGACAGGGCGGTCGGCAAAGACGATCGAATTCCTGGCGACACCGGTCAGGACCAGTTTATCCCCTTCGAGCTTTGCGCCTTCCGCGTTCACCACCAACAGCGAGGCCACCGGCGCCTTCTGGGTGACCTGGCCGACGGTTTTTTCCAGAGGTACATGCGGTTTCTTTGTGGCGTCTTGCGCCAGAGCGGCACCGCACAAAAGTGTCAAAGTACCTGCGAGCAGAAGGGCGCTTGCGTCTGAACGTGTCATTGATGAGTTCCTTGTTGTATCGGCGTTTACTGCTTAAGCGACGGGAAGTGCTCAGCCGCCGCCATGCTCGGCGGCATAGTCGATGCCAGCCTGCACCTCGGCCATAGCCTGTTCGATGAGGCCAACTGCGCGTTCCTTGTGGCCACCCTTGTTCGGTGTGGCGCGCCGAAGCGACTCCAGCGCGTTGCCGAGCTGACGCATTGCAGCGTCCATGTTGCCCTGTTCGGCCATGGCCGCCGACGTCGCAAGCGACGTCACTGATCCCGCGGCCAAGACAAAACCCATTCCGGCAACCAGGTGGCGACGAGCCAAGATTGTTTCCGACATGTCATTCCCTCTGCTTACTTGGCGGCGGTCAGGGTGACCTTCAGCACGCCGGTTGCGATGTTTATGCCGGTCTCGCCGTCAACCGACAGCGGCTGCAACGAAAAAGACTGGTCGCTGCCGCCGACCAGAGCGTTCGCGCCTGCCCCAACGCCGAGCGATGCACCGGCGCCAACACCCACATACGTACCGGCAAGCGCACCTTTCGGCACACCGCGCATCGCGGTTGCGACGCCCCAGATCAGATGCCCTTGATCGACCTTGCCGATCTCCAGTCCGTATTCGTTGATGCTACCGGTATAGGCCTCCTGCGACCCGCTGTCCGGTTTGAACAGGCAATTGAGCGACTGTTTGCGCGTGAGAATTTCTCCCACGCCTTTCGAAACGTCACACGAGAGTATGCCGATCTTGGCAACGTCGGCATGGCTTGATCCGGCGGTACCGGCCAGCATGGCCAAGCCCAGCATCAAGCTGCTGGTGTTCTTTGGAATGCTCATGGAAATCCCCTTTTGGTTCACTTCTCGGTGGGTAACTGGAGCAGCATTGCCCGCGATCGCCGATATGCTAGCTGCCGGTCGGCAGTTGGCCACGACAAGTAGTGTCGCCGATAACGAGGAGGACCAGCGACAACTCGTCGATGTCCTGTGTGGCGGAGATGGCCCCGGCAAAAGATGATGCGACGCAGAGAATGACTGCGGTTTTCGAGTTCATTCTGACTCCAGATGTCAATGAATTCTGCATGCGCGCTATGCTGGCGATAGCCCGGGTTAATCATCGGGAAACGTATGGCCCTAGTTCGTCAGTTCCACACAACGTGGAATTCGGCAGTCGCACTTGCCTGATCGGGCAACTGCGGGTCAGGATGACAAGGTCGCATTTCGGATACCGGTGAAGATCCGTTCCGCATATTGAGATCGCATAACGTCTTAGATGCACTGCTAAACCGGTTGAATTCGCGAGACGAGATATACCCGTTTGCGTTTATCGGACAGCTTACAAGCGACACCTGATATATCAATACCGCCATGCACCGTGCATGCATAATTCTTGCGACGTCGCCAGTTGCGGTCCTAGGAAAACGCGGTGTCCTTGCGAGCTCGAAAAACGCGAGACGGCGAACCAGCAGAATAGCGCACGACCCCGTCACCGATGCTTCGATCGCCATCCCGGCGTTTCGTTACGTTCAGTTACGCTCCCTGCGACTACTCGAGCAGCAAGGGCAGTACCTACCGCTATCAGGACGGGATTGTCGTAGCCGATCGCCGCGATGCCATCCAAAACCGTGTCCAGGTTGCCGCGCCATTCTGTCTGTGTCGGGCGACTGACGTCGCTCATGATCAGGGCCGGCGTTGAGGGCGACATGCCATGTGCGATCATTGCATCCGCAATACGCGAGGCTGTCCGACCGCCCATGTAAAAGATCGTGGTCGTCTGTGGGTCGGCGACGGTCTGCCAGTCTATATCGGCCGGCAGCCCGCCGTGGCGGGAATGGCCGGTGATCAGACGTACGCTTTGCGCATGATCACGGTGCGTCAGCGAAATGCCCAGGCGCGAGGCCATGGCACTGGCGGCCGTAATGCCGGGAATGACGTCGACGGGGATACCCTCACGATCGAGATGGGCAATCTCCTCTCCTGCACGCCCGAAGATCATCGGGTCGCCCGATTTCAGACGAACAACGTGTTTTCCTGCCTTGGCGAGCTTGACCATCATTTCGTTGATATCTTCCTGGCGGCAGCTGGTGCGGCCGCCGCGTTTCCCCACCAGCATGCGCTTCGCCTCGCGACGGGCGAGTTCCAGCACCTCCGCCGACACGAGATCGTCAAAGAGGATGACATCGGCCGCCTGCAGTGCGCGGACGGCCTTGAGCGTCAATAGCTCCGCGTCACCGGGGCCGGCACCAACCAGCGTGACGCGACCAACGCCGGAAGTGTAGGCGGGCGCTTCCCGAAGCCTTTCGGCTTCCTTCAGAAGCAGCCCGCCAGCGCCCTCCTCCGGCGTATCGCGACTTGAAAAGGCACGGTCGACAAAGCGTTCCCAGAACGCACGGCGCAACGGGCCTGATGCAAGCCGCTCGTTGATCGCCTCCCGCAAAGACTGAGCAAGCTCTGCCCAGTCTTTTAGGGTCCGTGGGAGCAAGGTCTCGATCCGACGGCGGATTGCCTGAGCGAGGATCGGCGCTGCGCCATCGGTCGAAATGGAAACGACTACCGGCGAACGATTGACAATCGAGCCGAACTGGAACTGGCAGAAGGCGGGCTTGTCGATGACATTGACCGGCACCCCGGCCATGCGAGCGGCGTCGAAGAATGCGCGCGCTTCCTCGTCGTTTTCGCAGTCGGCAATGGCCATGGCCGAACCGGCGATGGTTGCCACGTCCCAGTCCCGCAAGTGATGAGTGAAGCCGCCTTTTGGATGTTCGGCGCCGCGCCGGATTAGTACCTCAAACGTCTCGGAGAGCCGGTCGGCATAAACATGGACGTGTGCTCCGCAAGCAGCCAACAACTCGGCCTTCCAACATGCAGCATCCGATCCACCGGCAATGACGACACGCTTGCCTTCCAATGCCCAGAAAACCGGAAGCTTGGCGAGCCGTTCCATTCGCGCGGGCGTTTCATTCCGCGGCAGCTGCAAGACATCCATCGATAATCCCCCTGATCTCGGCGCGACATGAGCCGCAATTGCTTCCGGCGTTGATCTGCTTTCCGACTGCCTCGACGCTATGGCACCCTTCGCGAACGGCGGCGACGATCTGGTTGACTCCGACGCTGAAGCACGAGCAGACGGTTGCGCCCGGATCGGGCTTGTCGGCGCCGGGGCGTCCGGCGACGAGCGAGAAGCGTTTGCGCAGCTCATCATGGTCGACCGCGAGCTGCGAGATTGCCCAGTTGCGGGCGACGGCCACGGGTTCGCTCGCAAGGAACAGTGCGGCAAGCAGCCGCTCGCCGTCGAAGAAAGCGAACCTGAGATCGCCGGATTGCCGGTCGGCATAGCCAAGCGGTTCGATATGCTCTGGAACGGTGAACGTCTCGCGACACCAGCCGCACCAATCTTCGATGGGCTGATCGAAGCCAAGCTCCAGCCGCCAGCCGCCAGCCGCCTTTGCCATGGCCCAGTAGGCGGCATCGATACCCTCCGGCTTGGCGGCAGATACGGCGAATCCGTAGTGCTTTGTTTTGAAGCGACGTGCTGCGACCGCGACATTCTTCAAAGCCGGCTGGCCGGAATTGGGATCCGTGACCGGCGCGACCACTGCATCGATACGAGCCTTCGCTGCGAACTGGTCGTTCCAGTGCATCGGCACAAAAATGCTGCCACGGGCCTGCCGTCCGGTGATCAATGCGCGAACGACCGATTTACCATGCGGGCTCTCGATCTCGACAAGCTCGGCATTGCCGATACCGATTTCCAGTGCGTCGCGCGGGTGAAGTTCGGCAAAAGGCTCTGCGATATGGGCAGAAAGGCGGGCGCTTTTTCCCGTTCGCGTCATCGTGTGCCACTGGTCTCGGATGCGGCCGGTGTTCAGCGTGAAGGGATACTCGGCATCGATCCGATCCGAAGCGGCGGGCTCGACGGCGACGAAGCGCGCCTTGCCGTCGGTGTGATAAAAGCCGCCTTTGGCGAAGAAACGGGTCTCTGCGGGTGCGTTGCCTCCTGGCTGAGGCCATTGAAACGAAGGCAATGCGTCATAGGCTGGCACGTCGATCGCAGCATAGGCACCGATGTCGAAATCACGGCTGCCATCGTTTTCGAAAGCTGAGAGGCACGCGTGCTCCGCAAAGATCTCGGCCAGGGATGCGAAATCGAATGCACGGTCAAAGCCCATGCGCCGTGCCACCTCGGCAAGCTGCCACCAGTCGGCGCGGGCCTCGCCCGGAACATCGAGGAAGGACCGCTGACGGGAGATGCGACGCTCGGAATTGGTGACCGTGCCGCTCTTTTCACCCCAGCCAAGAGACGGCAGAAGGACCTCTGCATGGCGGGTCGTATCGGTGTCCCGCAGGATGTCGGAGACGACAACGAATGGACACGCTTTGATGGAAGCCTCGACAGCATCCGCATCCGGCATCGAGACGACAGGGTTGGTCGCCATGATCCACAGCGCCTTGATCCGGCCGTCCGCCACCGCCTTGAACATGTCGACGGCCTTCAGGCCGGGCTTCTGCGCAATCGCCGGTGACTGCCAGAAGCGCTGGACGCGGTCGCGATCTTCGGGATTTTCTATCGCCATGTGAGCGGCAAGCATATTGGCCAGGCCGCCGACCTCGCGGCCGCCCATGGCGTTGGGCTGCCCGGTCAGTGAAAACGGCCCCATGCCAGGCCGGCCGATGCGGCCGGTCGCGAGATGGCAGTTGATGATCGCGTTGACCTTGTCGGTGCCCGTCGAGGACTGGTTGACGCCCTGGCTATAGCAGGTGACGACCTTTTCTGTTGTGGCGAACAGCCTGTAGAATTCGCGAAGCTGCATAGCCGGCAGGCCGGTCTGGTCCAGCACGTCGCTGAACGTGACTGCTGAAGCAGCGGCGAAGGCTTCGGCGAAACCGTTGGTGTGTTCGGCGACATAGTTCTGATCGATGGCGTTGGCGGAGATCAGGTGGGCGAACAGACCGACGAACAGCGCCACATCGCTGTCGGGCCGGATCGCCAGATGCAGGTCGGCAATATCTGCCGTCATCGTCCGGCGCGGGTCGATGACGACGACCTTCATCGAGGGACGGGCGGCCTTGGCCGCCGCCAGCCGCTGATAGATGACCGGGTGGCACCAGGCGAGGTTGGAGCCGGTGAGGATGACGAGGTCGGCAAGCTCGATATCCTCGTAGGTGCCCGGCACGGTATCGGCGCCGAAGGCACGGCGATGACCGGCGACGGAGGACGACATGCAGAGGCGAGAATTGGTGTCGATGTTGCCGGAGCCGATGAAGCCTTTCATCAGCTTGTTGGCAACGTAATAATCCTCGGTCAGAAGCTGGCCGGAGACGTAGAAGGCGACGGAGTCCGGCCCGTGCTCGGCAATGGCCTGCAGGAAATTGCCGGCGACGAGATCAAGCGCTTTGTCCCAGGACGCGGGCTGTCCGCCGATTTCCGGATGCAGGATGCGTCCGTCGAGATCGATGGTTTCGGCGAGCGCCGAGCCCTTCGAGCAAAGCCTGCCGAAATTGGCCGGATGATCGGGGTCACCTTTGACGGAAACAGCACCGTCATCGGCGACCTTGGCGATCACGCCGCAGCCGACACCGCAATAGGGACAGGTGGTTTTGACCTCCGCTGCCATCTATTCTGCCGCCATCATCAGGCTTTCGAGGGCGATGAAGAGGGCGCCGTTCTCGTTCCTCACCGCAATGGTGCGAACTTGGCCTTCATCGGCGCCAAGCGCCTTGCCGGTTTCCAGCGAGATGACCCAGTTGTGCAGCGGGCAGGTCACGGCTCTCGCATGAACGATCCCCTGGCTGAGCGGGCCGCCCCTGTGCGGGCAGTGATCTTCGATGGCGAAGACCTCGTTTTCGGCGGTGCGGAAGACGGCGATCTTGCCTTGTGGCGTCTTCACGCAGCGGGCGCCTCGCAGCGGGATATCGGAGATGTCGCCGATCGGATGCCAGTTCATATCCATCTCCTTACTCTGCCGCCTGGGAATAACCGATCGTCGCCATCGGCTTGAATTCGTGCTTGTCCTTGCCCGACACGCGTTCCGACCAGGGGTCTACCTGCGCGAAGCTCTGGCTGAAGACGAAACGTTCATAGTAAGCCTGCCGCTTGTCGGCATCGCCCATGATCTGGCGGCGGATCTCCTCCAGTCCGATGCGCTTGGCCCATTTGTAGATGCGCTCGAGATAACGACCCTGCTCCCGGTACATCTGCGTCAACGCCACGATATACTCCAGCGCCTCGTCTTCGGTCCTGACCAAGCCGAGAACCTCGGTGCCCTTGATGTCGAGGCCGGCGGCACCGGCAAAATGGATCTCGAAGCCGGAATCGACGCAGATCACGCCGATATCCTTGCAGGTCGCTTCCGCGCAGTTGCGCGGACAACCGGAGACGGCGAGCTTGAGCTTTGCCGGTGTCCAGGAACCCCACATGAATTTCTCGATACGAATGCCGAGCCCGGTGGAATCCTGGGTGCCGAAGCGGCACCAGTCGGAGCCGACGCAGGTCTTCACCGTGCGCAGGCCCTTGGCATAGGCCTGGCCGGAGATGAAGCCGGCCTTGCCGAGATCGGCCCAGACGGCGGGCAGGTCTTCCTTCTCGATGCCGAGCAGGTCGATGCGCTGGCCGCCCGTCACCTTCACCATCGGTATCTCGAACTTGTCGACCACATCGGCGATCGCGCGCAGCTCGCCGGAATTGGTGACGCCGCCCCACATGCGCGGCACCACCGAATAGGTGCCGTCCTTCTGGATGTTGGCGTGGACGCGCTCGTTGATGTAGCGCGACTGATAGTCGTCGGCATATTCGTCCGGCCAGTCGCAGACGAGGTAGTAGTTCAGCGCCGGCCGACATTTGGCGCAGCCGCAGGAGGTCTTCCATTCCAGTTCCTGCATCACGGCAGGGATGGTTTTCAGGCCCTTGGCCTTGATCAGGCGGCGAACGTCGTCATGGCCGAGTTCGGTGCAGGTGCACATCGGGGTGACGGCAGCGGGGTTGTAGGTGTCACCGAGCGTCAGTGCCATCAGCTGTTCGACAAGGCCGGTGCAGGAGCCGCAGGACGCGGACGCCTTGGTGTGGGCGCGAACATCGTCGAGCGAGGTCAGGCCCTTGGCAGAGATCGTCGAGATGATCTTGCCCTTGCATACGCCGTTGCAGCCGCAGATTTCCGCATCATCCGGCAAGGCTGCAACGGCCGCCATAGGGTCCAGCGGCGACCCTCCCTGGTAAGCCTGCCCGAAGATCAGCGTGTCGCGCATCTCCGAGATATCGGTGGCTTTCTTCTTCAGGTCGTTGAACCAAGCACCGTCGGACGTCTCGCCGTAGAGAACGGTGCCGATGATCCGGTTGTCTTTCAGGACGAGACGCTTGTAGACACCAGCGGTGGCGTCGCGCAGCACGATTTCCTGGCGATCGTCGCCATCCGCAAAGTCGCCGAGCGAATAGAGCTCGATGCCAGTGACCTTGAGTTTGGTCGGCGTGTCGGAGTGGACGAAGGCTGCCGATGCATCGCCCGAGAGATGCGAGGCGGCAACGCGGGCCATCTCGTAGAGCGGGGCGACGAGGCCGTAGACCTGCCCGCCGACTTCGGCGCATTCGCCGAGCGCCAGAATGCTGCCATCAGAAGTCCGCATGCCATCGTCGACGACAATGCCGCGGTTGACGGCAAGGCCGGCCTCCTTGGCGATGCCCGCATTCGGGCGGATACCGACGGCCATGACGACCAGCGTCGCCGGGATGATGCGGCCGTCGTCGAGTTCGATTCCCTCGACCTTGCCGTTTCCGATGATCGCCTTGGTGTTGGCCTTGCAGATCACCTTGATGCCGCGCTCTTCCACTGCTTTCTGCAGCAGGTATCCTGCAGCCGGATCGAGTTGGCGCTCCATCAATGTCGGCATTACGTGCAGCACAGTCACATCCATGCCGCGTTGGGCAAGGCCAGCCGCTGCTTCGAGGCCAAGCAGGCCGCCGCCGATGACGATTGCCTTTTCACGCGACTGGGCGGCCAGCAGCATCGCCTGCACGTCGTCGAGGTCGCGATAGGTGATGACGCCGGGAAGGTCCTTGCCGGGAACGGGGATGATGAAGGGCACGGAGCCGGTGGCGATCACCAGTCTGTCGTAGCTCTCGGTGACGCCGTGGTCCGAGGTCACCGTCTTGGCGTGTCTATCGATGGCCACGATCTTGTGGCCCTTGTAGAGCGTGATGCCGTGCTCGATGTACCAGCCGTCGCCATGGATGACGATCTGTTCGTAGGTCTTCTCGCCCGATAGAACCGGCGACAGCATGATGCGGTCGTAGTTGACGCGCGGTTCGGCGTTGAAAATGGTGACCTGGTATTGGCCGGGCGCCTTTTCGAACAGGTGCTCGAGCATGCGCCCGGGCGCCATGCCGTTGCCGATGATGACGAGTTTTTCGGTCATATCTATTACTCCGCGGCTTCGACGAAGCGGTGACGTTCGTAGAGGAACTTCAGCACGGCTTCGCGGCATTTGAGGTAGGTTCGGTCGGAGGCGAGCTCGATCCGGTTGCGGGCGCGCGCGATCGGTACGTCGAGCACCTCGCCGATCTTGGCGGCCGGGCCGTTGGTCATCATCACGATCCGGTCGGACAGGAGCACGGCTTCGTCGACATCATGGGTGATCATCACCATCGTGTTGCCGAGGCGGGCGTGGATTTCCATCACCGCGTCCTGCAGGTGGGCGCGAGTGAGTGCGTCGAGCGCGCCGAAAGGCTCGTCCAGCAGCAGGATCTTCGGTTCCATCGACAATGCCCGGGCGATGCCGACGCGCTGCTTCATGCCGCCGGAGATTTCCGATGGGCGCTTGTCCCTGGCGTGGGCCATCTGGACGAGGTCGAGATTGGCCATCACCCAGTCTTGACGCTCAGCCTTGGTCTTGGAACTGCCGAAGACCTTGGAGACGGCGAGGTTGACGTTTTCGTAGACGGTGAGCCACGGTAGCAGGCTGTGGTTTTGGAATACGACAGCGCGCTCGGGACCGGGGGCGTTGACCTCTCGGTTTTCGAGCAACACGGCACCTGCGGACACCGGCGTGAGTCCGGCGATCAGGTTGAGCAACGTGGACTTGCCGCAGCCGGAATGGCCGATGATCGAGACGAATTCACCCTTGGAGATCGTCAGGTTGATGCCCTTCAGCACCTCGGCGCGCGTGCCTGCCCGGTCGAAATGTTTATCGATGTGGTCGAGCTTGAGATAAGCGGTCATGGTCATTCCCTTCAATTGGCCGAAGCGCCGCGGGTGATCAGCTTGCCGACGGCTGCCACCAGCTTGTCGAGCGCGAAGCCGACGACGCCGATGTAGGCAAGCGCGACGATGATGTCGGGCAGGCGCGACGAGTTCCACGCATCCCAGATGAAGAAGCCGATACCGACACCGCCGGTGAGCATCTCTGCGGCAACGATCGCCAGCCACGACAGGCCTACACCGATGCGAAGGCCGGTGAAGATGTAAGGGGCAGCCGAGGGCAGCATGATCTTGAAGAAGAACTCAATCTGGTTCAGCCGCAGCACCTTGGCGACGTTGCGATAATCCTGCGGGATATTGCGTACGCCGACGGCGGTATTGATGATGACGGGCCAGATCGAGGTGATGAAGATCACAAAGATCGCCGATGGGTTGCTATCTTGGAAGGCGGCGAGCGACAGCGGCAGCCAGGCGAGCGGCGGAACGGTGCGAAGCACCTGGAAGATCGGGTCGAGGCCGCGCATGGCCCAGACTGACTGGCCGATGATGGCGCCGACCACGACGCCGGCGACGGCGGCAAGACCGAAGCCATAAGCCACGCGCTGCAGCGAGATCAGCACGCGCCAGCCGAGGCCGATATCCTGCGAGCCGTTGTTGAAGAACGGATAGGCGATCAGATCGTAGCTTTCCTGCCAGACCTGATGCGGCGAGGGCAAGGAGGCCGTTGGCGACGAACAGAGCACCTGCCAGACGGCGAGCACGATGGCGAGAACGACCATCGGCGGGATGACGTTGGACAGCACGGCTGATGTGGTCTTCTTCAGATCGAACTTGGTTGCGGGCCGTTTTGCCAGCGGCAGGATGGTCGCTGTCTTAGAGATGTTCGCTGCGGCAGCGATGGTCTGTTTCTTGGCCAGGACAGGCATGGCGCGCTCCTACGGATACGGGAAAAAACCGGCGCGCCCCGCGCGCGCCAGCAGCGGAGATCAGGATGCGGCCTTGATCGTGAGGCTATCGAGATAGGCGGACGGATTTTCCGGATCGAAGACCTTGCCGTCGAAGAAGGTTTCCTTGCCGCGCGAGGAGGATGCCGGAATGTCGGCTGCGGCCACGCCGAGGTCCTTGGCGGCGTCGCGCCAGATGTCTTCGCGGTTCACCTTGTCGACCAGCGCCTTGATGTCGGTATCGGGCGCAAACTTGCCCCAGCGGATGTTTTCGGCGAGGAACCAGGTGTCGTGGCTCTTGAACGGGTAGGAGACGCCGCCGGCCCAGAACTTCATATAGAGATCGGTGCCATGCGCGACACGGCCGTTGCCGTAGTTGATGTCGCCCTTGAGGCGACCCAGCACGTCCTTCGGCGGCACGTTGAACCACTGGCGCTTGCCGAGGATGGTCGACATCTCTTCCTTGTTGTCCATGCTGTCGCACCATTGCTGGGCTTCCATCACGGCCATCAGCAGAGCCTTGGCGGCGTTCGGGTTCTTCTCGACCCAGTCGGTACGCATGCCGAGCGCCTTTTCCGGGTGGCCCTTCCAAAGTTCGCCGGTGGTTGCCGCGGTGAAGCCGATGCCTTGGTTGACCAGCTGTTCGTTCCAGGGCTCGCCGACACAGAAGACGTCCATGTTGCCGACCTTCATGTTCGCCACCATCTGCGGCGGCGGCACGACGATCGTCGAGACATCCTTGTCCGGATCTATGCCGCCGGCAGCGAGCCAGTAGCGGATCCAGAGATCATGGGTGCCGCCGGGGAAAGTCATGGCCGCCTTGATCTCCTTGCCGTCGGCCTTCTTCTTCTCGAAGGCGGCCTTCAGCTTGGACGAGTCGAGTTGCACGCCGGTATCGGCATATTCCTTGGCGACAGAGATGCCCTGGCTGTCGTAGTTCAGCCGCGCCAGGATGGTCATCGGCACCGGCTGGTTGTTCTGTGTGACCTTGCCCGATTGCATCAGGTACGGCAGCGGCGAAAGGATGTGCGCGCCGTCGATGCCGTTCGAAGCGCCGCCGAGCACGAGGTTGTCCCGGGTGGCGCCCCAGGAGGCCTGCTTGGCAACCTCGACATCGGGAAGGCCATGCTTGGCAAACAGGCCCTTTTCCTGTGCGACGATCAGCGGCGCTGCGTCGGTCAGCGCAATGAAGCCGAGCTTGGCGCCTGTCACCTCGGGGCCGGCGTTGGCGGCAAGGGCGCCGGATGGAAACGCGGTGCGGACGGCGGCAATCAATGCCGCGGCTGACGTCGTCTTCAGGATGCTGCGTCGTGTGATGCCGGTCGTGACAATCTTGTTCATGCGGAGGCTTCCTCTGCTGGTGCTGGCCGGAATTTGGGAATAAAAAAACGCCGCTCGGCAGATGCGTCATCGGGAGGGAGGATCCCGGACTGCAAAAACCTTGCGACGTCGATGTCTTTCGTGGGCGCTATCGGGCGCTCAACTTGCTCCGGTCGCCGTTGACCAGAGCAATTTATGCACTGCAAAGGCCGTGCCAGTTTTGCTCAAAGCTGACTAACACTTTGACAAAATTTGATAAATCGTTCAGCCTATTGTTCAGCTCATATTTTTAGCATTCACGACATTGGCTGATATTTTGTGCATCTGCGTCGTGAGGTCTCAGTAACCTGCAAGCGATTTGTGCGATGCGGCAACAGATCAGTGATCATCCGGACTTCCGGCTGGCGAATGAAAGCTGCGCACCGCAAAGTCAGAAACATAGGCGCCGAGCTTCGATGGATCGAAGACATGTCCATCCATAAAGCGATCGCCGTCTGCGTCTCCCTCGATGCGAATATCCGCATCCGCGGGCGCATTTCCATCGCCGAGTGCTGCGCGGTAGAGATCCGGACGATAGGCGGAAGTTGCCGCTCTGGCGCTGCCGAGCGCCATTCCCACCTGTCCCCAGCGGACCATCTGGCTGTAGATCCACAGCGCATGACCGGGACGCGGATAGTTCGCAAATCGGCGGTGAAACACGAAATAATCGTCGATGACACGCCTGTTGCCTTTGGCATCGAGGCTGAATTCGCCGGCCAGAACACGCCGGATAATTTCGACCGGGGCAGCAAGATAGCGCGGACCTGCCAGCACCTCGGCCAGCGCATCGTGATTTTCTCCCAAGTCGCACCAGCGCGCCGCCGCATCCAGCGCGACAATCAGGCGCGAGACGGTTTCCGGATGAGCGTCAGCCCAATCCGGCCGCATGCCGATGACCTTCTCAGGGGCCGAGGGCCAGATATCCTGCTTGGCGGCGACGATACGCCCGACGCCGCGCTCGGATGCGATCATGTTCCAGGGTGCGCCGACGCAGAAACCGTCAATAGCACCGGCGGCGAGCGCATCTGACGTCAGCGGCGGCGGCACGACGACGAGTTTCACGTCGCTGTCCGGATCGATGCCGCCGGCGGCGAGCCAATAACGGAACTCGTAGTTGTGCGACGAGAACGGATAGGTCATGCCGAACCTTGGCAGCGGCTCGCCACGTGCCTTCATGTCCTTGAGAACCATGGACAGTGCGCGGGCACTCTCCAGCGCGCCAGTCTTCTCGGACAGGCCGGTAGTCTGCCGCATTCGCTCAAAGAGCCGGGTGGAAAGCGTGATGGCGTTGCCACCGCGGCCAAGCGAGAAAGGCGTGATCGTCGGAGACGGATTGGAGCCGAGGCCGAGCATGGAAGCAACCGGCATCGGCGACAGCATATGCGCGATGTCGAACTGCCGAAAAGCCAAGCGGTCGCGTACATTCGCCCAGGAGACGTCCTTGACGAGATCGAGGGTCAGACCTTCTTTCGTCGCAAAGCCGAACTCAGCTGCGGCAATCAGCACCGATGCGTCGACGAGCGGAATGAAACCTGCGCGTAGTGTCTTCGGCCCCTCGGACGAGATCCAGTCGGGTGCGGCAAGGCCGCCGGTCGAATTTCCTGTCATTGTCATATTCACTCCGGTGTCCTCCGGACATCATGCGTATCCTGATTGGTCGCGATCACATCAGCAGCCCGGCGGCAGTGACGACGCTCTGGGCAATGTCGGCGATTTTCTTTTTCTCATTCATGGCGGTCTGCCGCAGCAGGGCGAAGGCCTCCTCCTCCGACAGGCCACGCACCTTCATCAGGACGCCCTTGGCGCGGTCTATGACCTTGCGCTCCTCGAGTGCCGACTTCGCATCGGCGAGCTCGCGCTGCAGACGACTGAAAGCGTTAAAGCGGCTTACCGCCATCTCAAGGATGGGCTTGACCCGTTCCTTCTTGAGACCGTCAACGATATAGGCAGACACTCCCGCTTCGACCGCGGCGACGATCGAATCCTCGTCCGACTTGTCGACGAACATTGCGATCGGACGTTTCACCGCGCGCGATATCTGAAAGATGCTCTCCAGCATGTCGCGGTTCGGATTCTCTATATCGATGACGATAACGTCCGGGTTGATCTCCTCGATCCGGCGCGCCAGCCCGTTCATGTCGTCGATCACGGTCACGCGATCATAGCCTGCCTCACGCAGACCAAGCTCTATGATTGATGCCCGTATCCCGTTCTCGTCAATGACAAGAACATTGAGGCTGGATTTCAACGGTGGGGACTTTGCCACTGGCAGCAAGCAATCCATTTGCGGAACGTCGGTGAATAGCTCCGATCTGAATTGCGGGATATTAGCCTAAAAATCAAGCAAATTATGACATGCACAAAAATAAGCCTGCCTTGGGTTCGCGCTGAGAAGACACGGTTGACATGGCGGCTGCGGGACGACAGCCCAACTGGCCGTATCTGCGCTCGGACATAGTTACTGGCCAAGCGGCGCAGACGAGATTGTCATGCGCATCTACACGATCCGCAGCGTCGAACACGCAGCGGGCGAGATGGACAGCGATATCGTCCAGCATGCAGGCGAGAGCATGCCCGGCGCGAACTGGGCAGTTAATGCGAGGCTCAGTCACTTTGTCGTCTGCTCGGACTTGGTGGAGGTGGTGTACCGAAGGCTCAGAACATCATTCTCGCCGGCGAGGAGACCGCCCTGCCGGCGATCCTGCGCATTGGCGCCGAGGCCCCGCCGACGGGAACAAGACTACGCGCCCTCCTTGAAATCGATGGGCCGACCGAGGAGCAAGCGCTTTGCTCGGCTGGCGAACTGGTGGTCAATTGGCTTCACCGCACCGCTGCCGCTGCGGGCACGACGCCGATGCTCAACGAAGCGCTGCGGCAAGCAGCAACCGGCTAGGCACCCCAGCATTTCATTTGGGTTGGCTGCGAGCGGACGCACGCCGAGACAATCAGAGATCTTGTCCGGAATGAACTGAGACATGACCGTCAGATGATGTCCGTTGGCGCGTATCGGAGCCGATAGCGACCAAGCTGGCCCGAGCCATCGTGTCAATCGCGGAAATTCAAACTCTGAGATGATCCGTCTTTCTGCCTACCGCAAAGGGTGTCAGTAGCCGTACTTCTCAGGCGTAAACTTGCACTTGTTCAAGACGACGCCCAGGACGTTGGCTTTGGCAGCAAGGCTATGCTCGCACACATCGACCTCGGCGAGTGTACTGTGTTCCGCCGCCGCGACCAGGATCACGCAATCCACGTTAGGCAGGAAAGCCAGCACATCGTCGGTAGACAGCATCGGTGGCAGGTCGAAAAGGATGATATCCGGCATCATGCGCTGCTTCATTTCAAACAGCGCGTCAGTGGAAGCGGTGCTCTGCAGCAACTCTGCGGAAAACTGCGCCGGCTTCCTATTGGCCGCAATCGCAAGATTTTCCTCGTGGCGCAAAAAGGTGTCGCCGACCTCGATCTCCCCCTTCAGAAAGCTCTCCATCGAGGCCGCGTTCTTGATCCCCAGCGTTTTGCCGACCTGGGGACGCCGCAGATCGAGGTCGAGCAAGAGTGTTCGACAATCCTTCTGATTGGCAAGGCTGAATGCAAGGTTAGCCGCAACGAAGGTCTTACCGCAGCCCGGCGTCGGAGACGTGATGGCGACAGACGTCCAGTTGTTTTGCCGCAACTCCTGCAGCAGCTTTGTCCGCAACATGTCGAAGGCGACATGTGCCGTGTCCGACCGGTTCGCGGTCACAATACGATTGCGCGCGATAGCATCGTGGTCGATGACGAGCGGTGAGAGTGCGTCCCATGCGATTTGACTCAATTCCTGCGAGCGAGATACCGGCATCCGATCACCATCGCGGTGTGCCGCCGGATTTTGCGCCGATACAACTGTTTGTTCCATGCCATTTGCCTCAACGGTTCTGTCTCGAAGTGTCTTTTTTCGCGGCGGACGCATGTCGAATCACCCGCGTTTGAGTGCTCCCCGCCAACCGGCGGCATGGAGCATACCTCGCGATGGCGCAGCATCCTCCGCAGGTGCGATATAAGGTATGATCGCTAGTGGCTGTCGCTGGAGCAAATTGGCAAGTTCCGATGGCCTCCGTATGGTTCTGTTCAACATCTCCATAAGGGCGATGAACGCCAGACCGAGCGCGATCCCACCCATAGCGCCCGCCATGACGATCATGCGGCGACGTGACCGCAGTGGATTCTCAGGCGGTGTCGCAGGTTCAAGCAACGAGAACCGCCCACCGTCGGCGCGCACCTCGATCTGCTTTCCCAGAGAGGCTTCGGCTCGCCTTGCTATGGCGGTGTTGTATTGCGTCTGAATGTTCACGAGATTGCGCTCGAGGGCGTTCAATCCAGTCTCGGTGGCCGGTGTCGCACTGACGGATCTGGTGAGGCCGCCGATGGTCTGCGTCAAAGCCGCCCGCTCGCGCTGAATGAATTGCAGTCGCTTGTCGATATCCGCCAGCTGCAAATCGAGGCCGGACGGCACCTTTTTGTCCACTGCCGAAACACCATTCGAAACACTTTTGGCACGCAGGGATTCTATGCGAGCGCGAAGCCCGCGAATGTTGGGGCTGTTTTCGGAAAAGATCGCGAGTTGTTCGCTCAGCGCCCTGTTCAAGTCCAGAAGCATCTGCTGCTCGGCACTAATAGGACCGGCGCTGGCAACCTGGCCCGTGATCATAAAATTGTCGACGAGCATGCTCCGTCTCGTGCGAAGATCCGCTTCCTCACGTCCGAGTGAAATCAACCTCTCCTGCTGGCTGCTTTGCTGCTGGCGGCGGAATTCGAGGCTTTCAGGTAGCGTATCCTTGTTTTCGGTCTTGAACTTGAGAACGTCGGCCTCGATCCTTTCCAGTTCACTGTCCAGCCTTGTCACCTCGTCGTTGAAGAACTGCAGCGTGTCACCTGCGCGGTCTGTCCGTTGGCGTTGGTTGCTCATCAGTATCATCGAAGCTAGTTCGTTGGCCGCCTTTGCCGCTAACGTTGCCGTCCCGGCTTCAAACGCGACACTAAAGACCGTTGCTTCGCCTCCGTTGCCGAGCGGCAACTCCTCAAAAGCTATGCGAGAGCGCATATCCTTGACGAGGCCGTCGATCGACGGCTTATCCTTATCGTTGCCATAGACATCGAGCTTGCCTGCCAGGGCAACGAGATTGTCGCGGGTGGTAATCTGCTGCTGAATAATCTGCAGTTGTTCCAGCGAACTCGTCGAAACAGTCGATCGGACCAGATTGGCGGGAATTTGCGGAGCCTCAACCAGAATCTTCGCTGTTGACTGATAAGAACGCGGAAGCAGCAGCGCGATGGCTAAGGCAATAACCGTCGATAGGCTGGCAATGGCGAGAAGATACGGTAGCCTCCGCAGAAGAATAGATAGGTAGAAGCGTACATCGATAGCGTCCATTGCGAGATCACCCGAACTTAAGAACCAAGGGGTGTTTGATAGAGCGTCTATCTTGGGTCAGTTCCGCACCGCGCGGTAGTTCATCGATAGTGGATGCGACTCCTAGTACATTTGGCTAGGGTCGAAGGCAGCGATTGCCATTGAAGCCCGAGACAACGGTGAATCCCGTCGCCGCAAGCACCCCGCGTCGCCTTCCTTCCCATCAAAGTCGCTTCAAACTAAAATTCATGTCTATGGGAGCCTATTTTTTGGTGATGCCCGCATTACGTCGTATATGTTTCTCGAATGCAATTGCGATGGTGCCTAGTCCATTTTGGTAGCGAGCTCGCTATTGCCATCACACTCTTCCATATTCGATAATCCCAACGGAATGATGCCTGACGGCCGCATGTATCTTCACCTCATGTGAGGAGTAAATTCTGCAGTCTTAATACTTCCACAGCGGCGCCAGCATCGATAATACGTTAAAGTTATCTCGGCATACTGGAGACATACATGCGCCTATTTTCCGGTGCTCGTCGGTTCGCCTTTCGGGGAGACGTAGGGCTGTTCGCCTTGCTTGCATTCGCGGCACTGATGCCCCGATCCGCAGAGAGCTCTCCGTTGCCACCCGAAACCAAGATCAAGCTGACGGTCGTGCAATGGATTCCCACCAAAGGCGTCTACGAACAGTGGGGTTCGCTCGGAGGAGAATATACGGTTTCGGAGGAGAAAACGATAGTTATGCCGGTGCTGGGCAGCATCCAAGTCGGCGATCTTGACAACGCCGGCCTTGCTGCCGAGATCGGCATCCGTCTGAAGGACAAGATCGGCTTGGTCGAAACGCCGGCGACTTTGGTCGAGGTGCTCCAATAC
Organism: Rhizobium sp. Root1220; assembly: GCF_001426265.1. Taxonomy (GTDB): domain Bacteria; phylum Pseudomonadota; class Alphaproteobacteria; order Rhizobiales; family Rhizobiaceae; genus Rhizobium. The sequence goes on along the minus strand of NZ_LMDG01000032.1, from coordinate 248,205 downwards.
GCTCCGATTTACGTCGTGGGTGACGTGGCCAAGCCGGGCGAATACACGTATCACCCCCGGCTAAGCGTTCTTCAAGCCTTGGCAATGAGCGGTGGCGAAATTCGTTCGGTCGACGGACTCCAGAATTCACTTGATGTGACCAAACTAGTGGGCGAGTTGAAAGAACTCGATGATTCCATCATTCGGAGTGGCGCCAAGATTGAACGGCTGCAGGCGGAGATGTCCGGTGCCAAGGTGCTCGACTTCGAAAAGCAGCCTGGCAATACCGACCAATTCACCGCTGCTATCTACAATCAGGAAAAGGCGATTTTTGCCGCTCGCGCCAACGCCCTCGATCGCAAAACGAAATCTCTATCGGAGTTACTCGATCTTTTAACCGAGGAAATCCACGTGCTCGACGAAAAGACCAAGAGCACTGATGCAAACATCAAATCGATGCAGCAACAGGTCGATAGCATTGCCACGTTGGTTTCGAGGGGCGCGGTCGTTGCAACCCGGCAAGGCGAAGTCGAGCGCGTGCTCAGGAGCTATCAGGACAACCGGCTGGATATCGTGACGGCGATCATGCGCGCACGCCAGAGCATTAGCCAGACCACCAGAGATCTTCAAGGAGTTGCGGACGAGCGGCAAACAGAAGTCGCATCTGCATTACAATCTGAACGGGCGCTAATCGTACAATTGAAGCTAAAACGGGAAACCAGCCAAAAATTGATGCTGGACAACCTGTCGCAAAATGGAGCCCAGACGCATCAAAGCGAGAAGCTCCCGTTGATCTTCAGCATAGTTCGGCGAGACGACGGCAAAATGGTTGAAGTGGGCGCTTCCGAGACCACGGCGCTTTTGCCGGGAGACGTCATCAAGGTCAGCCGGCAGTCTTCGCAGGCTTCTATGCCGACAGCGCCGGCATCCTCAGACGACGGGCATCCTGATCGGGCCAGTCAATGATACAGAGCCCACGGGAGCGACGATTTGCTTATTTCGTTCGCATTCCTGCAACGGAGCCACAGCTGGCCGACTTAATACGCGTGGCGGGCACTTCGACGTGCGACGTGCGTTCGAAGGTAGTGTGAGTTTATGGGGTTGCATTCAGATTCCATCAGCACAAAGAGCCACTTACAGATCCTCAAGTCGACTGCGCTCATCGGCGGCTCATCGATTGTGAACGTCGGATTCTCCATCGTTCGCAACAAGGCGATGGCGGTCCTGTTGGGACCGGAAGGTGTCGGTTTGATGGGACTCTACAGCGCGACCGCGGACATCGGCCACACGCTTGCCGGGCTGGGGTTGAATGCCAGCGGGGTGCGCCAGATCGCCGAAGCCGCAGGGACAAGCGATGCCGACCGAATTGCCCGGACGGCCACTGCGTTGCGGCGTATATCAATGGTGCTGGGCCTCGTGGGCGCATTGCTGATGGCGTGCCTGGCGGCGCCGATAGCAAGGCTCACTTTTGGGGATGATCGGCATGCTGCCGCCGTGCTTCTCTTGTCAGTGGTCATCTTTTTTCAAGTCATGTCTGGAGGGCAAGCGGCTTTGCTACAAGGCATGCGGGACATAGCAAGCCTAGCTCGTATCAACGTCTTGGGCGCTTTCTTTAGTACCGTGATCAGCATCCCGATAATCTACTTCTTCGGCGAGCGCGGCATCGCTGCATCGCTGGTTTGCGTAGCGGCAACCACGCTCGCCACCTCCTGGTGGTTCAGTCGCAAAATCCGTATCAATTCATGCCGCCTATCGCTGCAAGAATTGCGGAATGAAGCCGCTGGCCTGCTCAGACTCGGCTTCATCTTCATGATCAGTGGATTTTTGACATTTGGTAGCGCCTATGCGATCCGCATTATTGTGCTGAACCACGAGGGAATTGCCGCCGCCGGGCTGTACCAGGCGGCATGGGCACTGGGCGGCCTCTATGCCGGCTTCATCCTACAGGCGATGGGCACCGATTTCTACCCGCGGTTAACTGCCGTGGCTACCGACAATCCCGAGTGCAACCGCCTTGTCAACGAACAGACACAGGTCAGCTTGTTGCTGGCAGGCCCTGGCCTGCTCGCCACGCTGACCCTCGCACCACTTGTCATGCGCTTGTTTTACTCTCCGGAGTTTTCCGCTGCCGTCGACCTCCTGCGCTGGATATGCCTCGGAATGATGCTCCGTATCGTCGCCTGGCCAATCGGATTCATCATTTTGGCAAAGGGAGCACAGAAAATCTTCTTCTGGACGGAGGTGGCGGCGACCGTTGTGCATGTAGGCCTGGCGTGGCTGTTTGTTACGACATTCGGCGCCGTCGGTCCGGGCCTCGCATTTTTTGGGCTCTATGTCTGGCACAGTCTTCTGATATACTGGATTGCCCGGCGCTACACGGAATTCCGGTGGTCTGCGACTAACCGGCGGCTCATACTGATGTACCTTCCGCTGTCAGGACTGGTCTTCGTGTCGTTCCAGTTCTTGCCCCTCTGGCAGGCAACAGCGCTTGGCTCACTGACCACAGTTGCGACGGGGCTTTACTCCCTGAAGACCCTGGTCGAGCTTGTGCCGCCGGAAGTCCTGCCGCGGGCGATCCGCCCCTGGGTCCTTAGGTCAACTTGACGGGATGTGAAAACGCACAACCTTTCAGCCGGGTCGAGACGGCTGAAAGGTTGTGCGTTACAATCTGCTAAACCGTTGCCGGCTCGAGATAGACTGGCGCACTCTGAAGCGCGCTCGCCACTTGAGAAACCTCAACGTCTGTCATCTGCACAAACAATGGCAAGATGATCGTTCGATCCTGGGCTCTCAGGCTATTTTGCATGCCAGTCGCGACTCGATGTGATCCCGTCCCAGCATAGGCTTGCTCAAGGTGGCTGTTCATGATGCCACGTCGGGTGGAGATGCCACGATCTAGCAACGCCTGCATGATTGCCCTCTGGTCCCATCCATTGGGCAACTCCACACAAAAGCTTTGCCAGTTGCTACGCGCCCAGCTTGGCTCAATGGGGAGCCCTATGCCCGAAGCCGCGTCGAAACTCCTGCGGTACATTTCAGCTAGCTCTCGCCTGCGAGCGACAATCTCGGGAAGTCGCTTGAGCTGTTCCCGCCCGACCGCAGCCTGCAGATCCGTCATTCTGTAGTTATACCCGACCTCGGGATAACTCTCGTAGATGACCTGCCGCGAGCCATGGCGAACCGTATCGTTCACGCTCATGCTGTGCTGTCGCCACAGTCGAAATTTTCGATCGTATTCGGGGTTGGCGGTCGTCAGCATGCCGCCGTCGCCTGTTGTAACAACTTTACGCGGATGGAAAGAGAAGCAGGCAATATCACCGTGCGGTTTGCCGATCTTCTCCCATCGGCCCTTCCAGAAGATCTCGCTTCCAGTAGCGCAAGCAGCGTCTTCGATCACCGGGATCGAGCGTCGACTGGCTATCTCAACGACGCGGCGCAGATCACACGGCATGCCAAGCTGGTGCACGCAGATGATTGCTTTAGTCCGCGGCGTGATCGCCGACTCGATCAAGTCCGGATCAATATTGAAGCCCTCACGCTCGATATCAACGAATACAGGTACAGCACCGCAATAACGGATCGCATTCGCGGTCGCGATGAACGAGTGGCTTACGGTAATCACTTCGTCGCCGGCGGTAACACCCACCGCCATAAGAGCCAGGTGAAGTGCCGTCGTGCAGTTGGAGACGGCACAGGCGTGCGCTGCTCCGACGAAATCGGCAAACTCTTCTTCGAAGGCCGCAACCTCGGGGCCTTGTGTCACCCATCCAGACAAGATCACGCGACGAACGGCCTCAACTTCACGCTCATCGAGAACGGGCTTCGCAACGGGAATTTGGCTCATGCCGCCACTCCAGCACTGAGCGTCTTCTCCTCTCGCCACCAGGCTACGAGATCACGAAGACCTTGCTCCATGGTGATCTGCGATTTGAACCCGAGAAGTCTTTCCGCCTTGACGGTAGATGCAAGACGCCGGGGCACGGCATTCACTTTCCGGGCCGGGCCGTATTGCGGTTCCATTGAAGCACCCATGACGTGGGTCAGCAACTTGGCGAGTTCACGCAGGCTTGTTTCCGTTCCGCTAGCAACATTGAACACTTCGTCGGTGACTGCCGACTTTGCCGCAAGCACATTGGCACGGGCAATGTCGTGCACGTGGACAAAGTCCATCGTCTGGGTGCCGTCGCCGAGGATGATGGGCGGCAAGCCACTCGCGATACGTTCCATCCAGCGGATCAGCACCTCCGTGTACGCGCCATGGACGTCCATCCTTGGTCCATAGACATTGAAGTAGCGCAGCGCCACGTAACGCAGACCATACATGTCTGCGAAACTGCGCAATAAGCCCTCGTTGAAGGCCTTCGCAGCACCATAGATTGTACGATTGTTATATGGATGATGATCCTCAGTGGTCGGGAAAGTCTCGGCTAGCCCGAGCACGGAGGCCGAAGATGCTGCCACGACTTTCGACACACCCGCCTGAACGGCCGCTTCGATCACATCAAACGTCCCGCCTGCCAGAACATCAAAAGCCAGACGCGGCTCTTCGGCGCATTGGGTAATTCTGATTGCTGCCTGATGGAAGACGAGATCGACACCCTCAACCACGTCCTTCAGCAGCGCACGGTCGCGAATATCGCCTTCGACGATGGTCAATGGTGCCGCGTTGATCGCGTTGGCCAAATTTTCGCGCCGCCCGCGGACAAAATTGTCAAGGACAACGATCTCACGCGGCTCCTCGAGCGCGACCAAATCAGCAATGTGTGAACCAATCAGGCCCGCGCCGCCGGTGATCAGGATTCGTTTGTCTTTCATGGCTAGTCCAGCCTCTTTGCTGTTGACGGATCGCAGTCTTCACGCCAGCGGATGAATTTGGCCGGCACGCCGGCGACGACTGAAAATGGTTCGACATCCGAAACGACGACCGCTCCCGCGCCGACGATTGCACCTTTGCCAATGCTGACGCCCGGCAGGATGGTGGCGTTTGTCCCGATGTCGGCCCAAGCGCCGACGCGCACCGGCTTGATCTCGAGATCGGTGCGGATAATCGGTACATCGACTGGCATCGCGGTATGACTTGAACCGAGGATCTTGGCTCCGGGTCCCCAGCCAACGCAGTCCTCGAGAACGAGGTCGCGGGCGTCGAAATAGGCCTGCGGCCCGATCCAGACATTGTCGCCAATCCTGCAGGTGCCGTCATATCTGCCTTGGATGTAGGCCTGTGCGCCGATAAACACGCCGCTACCAATCTCGAAGGTTTCGGGATGTTTGAAACCCGCACCGCTTCCAATCTGCAAACCGGCGCCACAGCTGCGGGCGAGACTCTTCCAGATAACCTTCCGCATCAACGTATCGACCACGCCGTCGCCGGTTGCAAAACGCGCGTAAAGCTCGAGAAGGCCAGCGGGCCCATAGGACCGCTTCAGTTCTTCGGCCAGTTTGACTTGGTAATCCGGGTCGGCGAGTTGCTCCTGTCGACCATGGACAGCTTGTACAAGGCGGCCGGCCGGGACGGGATCAACTGACATAGGCTTCCTGCTCCACGGCGGCGACAACCTGCTCAACCTGTCGGAGCGTCAGCTCCGGATAGATCGGAAGGGAAAGCACCTCACGCGCAGCGGCTTCCGACACGGGCAAATCACCGGTGCGGTAGCCGAGATCGGCATGGGCTTTCTGGAGGTGGACCGGTATGGGGTAGTGGAGGCCGGTATGAATGCCGTCCGCCCGCAGCGCATGCTGCAAGTGCTCCCGATCGTGGCTTCGTACGGCGTAGACGTGATAGACATGGCGTCGATCCGCGACAGCAACCGGCGCGCGCACCACGCGCGATCCGGCGAGCAAAGCAGAATATCGGTCCGCGCGGGCGCGCCGAGCCTCTGTCCAGTCTTCGAGATACCGGAGCTTGACGCGAAGAATTGCGCCCTGGATCTCGTCCATCCGGTAGTTGAAGCCTTTGAGCAAGTGGTGATAGCGTTGCTCCTGTCCCCAGTCGCGCAACATGCGGATCGTCTTGGCATGTTCATCATTGCTGGTCACAACGATGCCACCCTCGCCGCACGCGCCGAGATTTTTGCCCGGATAGAAGCTGAAGCATCCTGAAACGCCGATGCTTCCAGCGCGCCGGCCCTTGTACTCGGCGCCGTGCGCCTGACAGGCATCTTCGATTACGGGCAGCCCATGCTTGTCGGCAATTGCCCTGATGGCGTCCATATCTGCCATCTGGCCATAGAGGTGGACCGGCACGATGGCCTTGGTACGCGGCGTTATCGCCGCTTCGAGCTTCGTCGGGTCCATAGTGAGTGTCACGGGCTCGACGTCGACGAAAACCGGGCGCGCGCCCGTGTAGCAGATGGCCGAGGCGGTTGCCACGAAAGTGAACGAGACCGTGATGACTTCGTCACCCGGACCGACGCCCGCGGCGAGCAGCGACAGATGCAGGGCGCTTGTGCCGGTATTGACTGCGATCGCGTGCCTGGCGTTGCAATAGGCGGCGAATTCCTCCTCCAGCCGCGCCACTTCTTCGCCGAGCACGTAGTGACCCGATGCGAGCACACGGAGCGCCGCCGCATCGACTTCGCCCTTGATCGAGGCGTATTGGGCTTTCAGGTCGAGAAGCGGAATCATGCAATAAGCCTCGCCTGTTCAAGTTCGATGACGCGTCCGCGCTGGGCAAGAGACAGCGTGGCCGCCTCAAGTGTTCGAACAACACGCAAACCGGCATGACCGTCAGCAATGGGCTGCTCGTTCGATGCAACGCAATCGATGAATTGTTTCAGCTCCCGGCCCAAGGCTTCAGTCATATCGAGCTGCGGCGCGTGCATATCGCCGGTGCGATATCCAACACGCATTTCATGCACCTTCTCGCCGTCTCGTTGGGCGTTGCCGTTCAGGGTGATGCCCTTGTCGTAGACCTTGATCTTCTCGCTGGGCTCAAGATCGTCGTAGACAATCATCTTGTTGCTGCCGCCGACCAGCGTGCGCCGTACCTTGACCGGAGCAAGCCAATTCACATGGATGTGGGCGATCAGCTTGCTTTCGAAGAACAGCGTGAGATACGCGATATTCTCCGGCTCGCCGGCGACATGGCCCATGCCTGTCGCGGAAACCGCGACTGGCTTCTCGGGCAAGACATAATCCATAATGGACAGGTCGTGCACGGCAAGATCCCAGATGACGCTGACGTCATGCTGGAAGAGGCCGAGGTTAACGCGCACTGAATCGTAGTAGTACATTTCACCGAGACCATTCTCGATGATCTCCCGCATCTTGCGGACAGCGCCGGTGTGAATGAAGGTGTGGTCGACAGCCAAAATGAGGCGGCGACGTGCTGCCTCTTCGACCATGCGGCGGGCTTCGTCGGAAGTCGATGCCATGGGCTTTTCAACGAAGACATGCTTGCCCGCCATCATCGCCTTCATGGCGAGCTTGTAATGAGCCGATACAGGCGTTGCGATGGCGATGGCGTCGACCCGGGGATCACGCAGAACCTCGTCGAAGTCATCCGTTATCTGTACCGCTGGGTAGCGCAGCTGAACCGTGGAGAGGCGATCCTTGTTGAGGTCACAAACCCAAACCAGCCGCGCACCTGGCGTTTCGGCAAAATTCCGGACCAGGTTCGGTCCCCAATAGCCATATCCGACGACGGCGATACCGATCATCTTGCTCTCCCGGATGAAATAGCTTCGACAGGCGCATCTTTTGCGCGGCCGATGATCCTTGCCGGAACACCGGCAACAATTGCATAGGCAGGCACATCCTTGGTGACCACCGCGCCGGCGCCCACTTGCGCGCCCTCGCCGATCGTCACACCTGCGACGATGGTGGCGTTGCTGCCGATTGCAGCGTATCGCTTGACCAAGGTGGGCGTGACAGACCAGTCCGCGTCGGACTGCAGGCCTCCGTCAGGATTGACCGCGCGCGGATGGAGGTCATTGGTAAACATGACGCCATGACCAACGAAAACGCCGTCCTCGATCGTCACGCCTTCGCAGACGAAAGAGTGGCTCGAAATCTTGCAGTTTTCACCGACGAAGGCATTTTTTTGGATCTCCACAAACGTGCCAATGCGCGTGCCTGCGCCGATTGAGCAGCCGTAGAGGTTGACCAAATCTGGATGGTGGATAACGACGCCGTCACCCAAGGTGACGCTCGGTGCAATCATGTCGTTAAGATCCCCTGTTAAATTTACTCAGAACCGTGAGAGCAGCGAGCCGGGCTACGCCTCTGCTCAACTATTAGCCAGAGCTCCAAAAAACTACTTTGGCACCACCCAGTAAAGCGAGCAAAAATCGGTATTTAATCTACCCAAAAGTATTAGACAAAACGCATAAGGCCAATAAACTCCAATACATTTCAAATCTTTTTGAATGATTTAATTACCGAAAGTTGATATTGATGTTATTTATTCTCCAATAAAAATTGGAACTTGGGATAGGTTATCGATTACGTATGTCTACAACGCAGCTTTAATGGAGAAGCGTATTGCGTGTTCTTGTATATCCACACGATTTGGCGCTTGGTGGCAGCCAAATAAACGCGATTGACCTTGCTGCTGGAGTTGCCCAAAGGGGCCATGACGTTACCGTTTACGGTATCCCCGGGCCGCTTGTGGATTACATCAGAGAAAGGGGGCTCCGCTTCCTGCCGGCTAACGACCTGAAGTATCGACCTGCGCCGTCGCGAATTGCGCAAATTGCGGCAATATCTCGTCGAGAGCAAATTGACCTCATCCATGCGTACGAATGGCCGCCATGCCTCGACTCCTATTTTGGCGCTACCCTGGCTCTCGGTGTTCCGCTCCTATGCACGGTGCTGAGCATGCAGGTCATGCCACACATTCCCGCGTCGGTTCCGCTGATTATGGGGACGGCTGAACTCGGCGAAGAAGCGCGCAAGCGTCATCGGGCCGACGTCTGGGTGCTTGAGCCGCCTATCGACGTGGAACGCGATAATCCCCAAATCAGCGGCAAGGAGTTTCGGTCCGCGCATGGTATAGCGGACGAAGAGTTCTTGATCGTGAGTGTCTCTCGTCTAGCCCTTGATCTTAAGCTCGATGCACTTGTAAGGGGTATCGACGCAGTGAATCAGCTTGCAAGCTTAAACTCAGTGAAACTCGTTCTGGTTGGAGATGGGCCAGCCCGGGGTGCACTGCAATGTCGTGCCGATGAGGTAAATAGGCGCCACGGACGTGAGGTAGTTACACTAACCGGCGCTGACCCCGATCCGCGTAGTGCCTATGCGGCGGCCGACCTTGTCATTGCTATGGGAAGTTCCGCACTTCGAGCATTGGCAATCGGGCGCCCGCTCATTGTTCAAGGGGAGCAAGCTTTCTCCGAGCTGTTTAGTCAAGATAGCTGTGAGCTTTTTTTGAGACAAGGCTTCTACGGACTGGCAGATGGCGCATGCGGACCGGGTCGATTGGTGGCACAAATCGCGCCCCTTATTCGCGAGCCGGCGCGACGCCTTGAACTCGGCCAGTTTGGCAGGCGGTTTGTGAGTAACCGTTTCGGATTGCAGCGGGCCGTCGATTTTCAATTGGAAGTGTACAACTCAGTGCTCCAGAGCACTCCCGCCGCGAGGATCGGCGAAGCGTTTCGCGCCGCCCGTCTGGCGGCTTCCGTGGAAATCGAAAATCACAATCCCTTTCGAAAGCACCGAAATCGAAGGCTTCAAAATACAATACTTTCGGCAGCACGATCTGGTGAATGGCCCCCGTGTTTTTGATGTCTTATCGACTGATACCGATACTGTGCCTCCGCACCCACGGCTTCGCCCTTCGTTGCACCACTGGGCTGTGCCAAGCAATCGAACTCGCAGACGGGATCGCGGGACGCAGCATCGCGATACTCTAGCGCGCAGCAGCCCATGGGTAACGGGGGTTTAGTCACCACCAGATTGCCGGCCGCCGGTCCCCTAATCTCTACTCTAGAGAGAGTACAGTTTTATGGGGAGCATATCCGGCTGCTGTGAGAAGTTTGCACATCCGTGTGGTGAGCGTGACGATTTATGCCGACGGTGGCGACGGAGAGGACGATGAAGACACTTGCAGCGTTGACGGCGTCGGCATCGATGTTCGCCACAAGCGCAGTTGCGACCCCGGTGGTTACTGCAGCGACTGTCAATTCGCGCTCAGGGCCGGAACGGATGGCGGCCAGCCCGGCTGACTACAAGCGACTCGGGGGTCTCAATGGCGTCAAGTCGCCCTCCCCGAAGATATTCATCAGCGACGATCCGGCAATCGTTACCCAGACCGATGGCAAGGAGGTGCTTTCGCCGGTGAAAGGCATCGCGAGGCTTCAGTTCGTCGTCAATACCGACTACGCCGCAGCAAACACCGACGTCCGGCCGAACACCACCACCTCCCTGTCAGCGACAACCGGCAACTACGGCACCAGGATCGAGTTCACCACCTCCGCCTACAAGTCCCCGAACTATGCCATCAATGTGAACTTCGAGGCCGACGCAGTAACCACGTCCATCAGCCGCACACCGAGTGCTTCGCCCCCGGCTTCGCAGTATGCAACTCCGACTGTCGCTGAGATGCCTTCGCGGACTCCAAGTCCCACCTCGACCTCCACGGGTGGCATCGTGGTACTCGGACGCAGCTTCCCAAATGAGACCAATACGGGCGTCCCGGATGACCTCAAGTCGAGCCTGACTCCGTATACCGGATCCTGCTCGATCACCGCAGCAAACGTGAAGATTGACCGCAAGGTGATCACCTGCGATCAGCTCCGGCTCCTTGGTCCTAACATTGCCATCACAAACTCGATCATCAACGGTACAGTGCACTCCGACTGCTGCTACCTGAACGGGTCTTATAGCCTGACGGACTCCGAAGTTCGTGGGCCAGACTCCACAGCCACAGTGATCGGTGAGGCCAGGTTCAAGCTCCTCCGTGTCGAGGTGTCAGGTGGCTCTCGTTCGGTGAACTGCAACGACACCTGCGAGATTCGCGACTCTTATATCCACGGCCAGTACGGCGACAAACGTGGCATCGACCACGAGTCCGGCATCCGGCACGATTCACACGGCACGTTCGTGCACAACACGATCTCCTGCGATGCCATCTCCTACCCCAACCCCAACGGCGGTGAAGGATCGGGCTGCTCTGCGGCAATCTCCGGCTATGGTGACTTCGGCACGGTGAACAACAACACGTTCACCAATAACCTCATAGAGTCCCGCGAGGGGCTCTTCGGTCCGGCCGCCAGCTCGTACTGCGTGTACGGGGGTTCCACCGCGGGGAAGCCATACCCGAACGCGCATGACATCGTGTTTACCGACAACATCTTCCGGCGCGGCGGCAGCGGCAAGTGCGGCATCTACGGACCGGTTACCTCGTTCGACTCCAAGGCGGAAGGCAACCGCTGGCAAAACAACCTCTGGGACGACGGCGCTTCCGTTCCGCCAGCCAACTAGAGAACCTGAATGGCTATCACCTCAGTGCGGCACCCGCATACTAGTAGTGACAAGCACCATCCCGGGCAGCTTCTCGCGTGGTTCGATCATCACTGCCGACCCGGCTCGCCACGCCGCAGGCTGTCACTGGCAACCTCTCGCCCAGCCTCCGGTGGGTTACGGGCAGCCTCCCCGCCAAGCTGATCGAAGCGGGTACTACAACCGGTACGTCGCGGAAGGAGGCCGGCTCCCCGGTGTTGCTCTCGCCGCCGCCGCTCGCTGTCCAATGTCTCACGCCGACCGATGCGAACCACATCGAGAGCTGCGGCACAAATAGCAACTGTCCCGAACGGGGGCGTGGCCGGCCGCTTCTTCACAGGATCAGGTTGGGGAAAGCGCACCCGAGCATCTTGGTCTTGATCATGCCGGACGCCAGACCGGAAACATGCGCGAATTCGGCAGCGACTTCGGGCACCGCGGCGCGCAGTTCCGAGGCGAAGGGCGACCACTACCTCTGTATGAAAGCGAGTTGCTACCACCTATTGAGAAAATTACATTGTCAGCCAAAGATGAATATGATGGCGAGCGACTACGGAACTGCGCAAGGAGTCTTTATGCCTAACATTGTCTCTGTCATACTTCCAACCTTCAACAGAAGTCACAGTTTAGTCGCTGCGATCAATAGCGTTTTGATCCAATCACACAAGACTCTTGAACTGATTGTCGTCGATGATGCCTCTTCCGAGGATATCGAAAGTGTGGTGCGCGGAGTAGGCGACAGTCGGGTAAGCTATGTACGACGACCTCAGAACGGCGGCGCCGGTGCTGCGCGGAATACAGGCCTTGGCTACGCCAAAGGTGACTACATAGCGTTTCAAGACAGCGACGATGTTTGGCTTCCCAACAAACTCGAACGACAGCTTGAGCTTCTTTCGTCGCTCCCCGAGCACGTAGGGGTCGTGACGGGAGCAAAAATTGTCTACTATGGCCCCACGCGTATACTGCATGCACCTCCGCCGGAAGGACGGCTTAGTGTCGGCGAAAACCAGTTGGCGCGACTTTTGACCGAGAACCGCATCAGCGTACAGAACGCGCTGTTTCGTAAGGGCTGCTTCCCCGGAACGCACTGGTTTGACGAGTGCGCGAGTGCAAATGAAGATTGGGAATTCGCAATCCGGCTGGCTCAGCACACCACCATCTACGAAGATTTGGCACCGGTTGTGCTCGGCTTTATTTCAGCTGACAGCATATCCATGAATACTCGTAAAGAGCTCATAGGGTATCTACGTATACTTCGTAAAAATCGACATATTTTAAAGACCTTAAAAACTCAAAGATCTCTATTGATGATCGGAGCCAGTAGATATTTTTTTAAGCTTGGGAAGACAACCACAGCGAGAAAGTTTCTTCTGGCAAGCTTTTTGGACAATCCACCGAATATTAGGCTCCTTATATCGCCAGCCTTCAAAAGGGCTGCCTATTTCATTCTTGGCGGCCAGACCAGGCGAGAGATTAGGCGCAAAAGCTCACCGAGCTAATTGCCACAGCCTTCGGGCAATGACGACATACTCCATTCAAAATCTTCATTCCATAGCCTCCGGAAGCCCAACGGCCGACGTCGCAAACTCTAGAATTTGGATTGACGCTCTCAGGTGAGCAGGGTCGGGGGGGACTAGTTAACTTGCGGCAGAACATTCGGGATGGTCGACAGCGCGGTGTTCTATTCGCCCGCTCCTTTGGACGGCCCGCAAGTGGCCATCGCGAGGTAATCGCTTTCAGCGATAAAACAAGCTGGGATGCGGATAGTCCTTCCGACATACTTGGATTTTCATCCAATAAGATGACCCCTCATACGCTTACTTTTGTGATCACTAACGGATAAGCTTGGCAAGCTTCGCCGGGTTGCGGTCTAGTCTGCATTACCAAAGCAATTCTCATCCAAGGAAAGAATATGCTGCTGCCGGGATCTGATAACTTCGACGGACAATTCGTCATTTCGACTGTCGCCAAGCCCTGCCCGCGAGGCTGGCAACAGCGTCAACTCGGCGCGCTTGTCCTAAATTTGGCTCCGACAACCAATGCTGTGCCGGTGCTGGATGCCGAAAACCGTTCCATTGGCTTGCTTATAGGCATGCCCATCGACTTAGACCGAAACTCGATCGTCGATGGGCAATACAGACTGGACTGCAGGCTGGATGACGTCCGAAATCTGGATGATTTTGTTGAGAAAAACATTTATAGACTGACTGGAAGCTTTCTGTTCATCCTCAGCGCCCTCGGCTCGAGACGCATCTATCTTGATGCCGATGGCACACTGTCGGTGGTATATGATCAGGAGGCAAGGGTTGCCGGCGCGACCGCTTCGGTTCTACTCGACACCGATGAATATCAGAGGCGATTTCGAGCGGAGCTCTACAAAACCCTCGACGTTGAGGACGCTGGTTGGTTCACGGCCGGCTTGACGGCGCACGAGGGCATCACACGCCTCCTTTGCAATCACTACCTGGATTTAGACAACTGGACGACAAGACGCCACTGGCCAGTCGCCCCGATCGAGATATCCAAAGATCCAGCGTCGGTTTGCGCGAGAATTTGCGATCGCATTTCTCAAACGACGCAGATCCTTGCGCGCGCCGGAAGCACCAGTGTGGCGCTAACTGCAGGCAATGACTCGCGACTTCTGTTGGCATGTTCACGACAGCTGCTTGCAAACCTAACTTTCGTGACCGTAGCCGCGCCCACCGCTGATATGGATGTTGCTTGCGCCAAGCGCTTGGCGCGCCAGTTCGGCCTGAGACATGACGTCCTGCCCTACCGCGAGGCAACCGTCGCTGAAGCGGACCTTTGGCGCTTCAGGGCTGGCCACTGCGTCGGCGGAAATAACGTCAAGATGCATCCCAGCGTCGAGCCGCTCGAAGGACAGTACTTCATCGGTGGCCTTGGGGGAGAAGTTGGCCGCGGCTTCCTCTGGCTGAATGCCAAACAAGACACCGCAATCGACGCCAAAGGTCTGGTGGCAAGGTTGAAGCTGGCACGGACCGCCGAGGTGGTGGAGGCGGTGGATGCTTGGCTTGCTCCCCTCGCCCATTTCGACACTTTCCTTATATTGGATCTTGCTTATCTTGAATTGCGGATGAGCACGTGGGGATTTTGCGATTCATATGTGAAGCCAAGGCATCACGAAATTCACCCCATAATATCAAGAGCAAACTATGTGGACATGCTATCCCTTCCGCCGGAACTGAGGCGAAAGGGCGACATATATTTCCAGGCTATTGAAGCCCGCTGGAAGGAGATATCGAAGGTTCCGATAAACAAATACGGAAACTACAAAGACATATTGCGGCCCGCTAAGGAGGCGATCCGAAATCCCAAGCGAGCATCAAGGAAGGTCATGCAGATCGTTGGTGCCTGGCGATGAGAGATCGTAGAACAGCACGCGAAGCGCGGATCAGCAACGGTTCAGCGGCTAATCACGTGTCTCTCCTAAGCACAGATGACTTGAGGATCGAGAGTGACGCAGAATTTTGATTGGGAACCCGGGATTGGTGACCCGACGATCGGCGGATGGATTACCGTTGTTCTGTACTTTCTTGCCGGTGCAAGTTGCTGGAAGACTACGGGGATCGTCCTCCGCCAAAGTCGGGGCCAATACTCCGACGGCTACGTCTGGCGTGCAATCTCCGTAGTTTTTTTCTTTCTTGGTATAAACAAGCAACTTGATCTCCAGTCTGCTATGACGGAACTGGGACGTATGATTGCTTATTCTGGCGGGTGGTATGAGCAACGCCAGACTGTGCAGATTTACTTTATCATTGGCGTTGCAACCGTATGCGTTGCCGTAACACCTTTGGTTCTCTTTTGGGCCAGAAAGTTCCCAATTCAGACGTGGCTGGCGCTTATCGGTTCAACGTTTGTACTTGGTTATGTGCTAATTCGAGCGGCATCTTTTCATCATCTTGATGTCTTCTTCAGGAGCCGGTTCCTAGGCTTCAAGTGGTACTGGATTTTGGAAATGACTGGGATTGCTATCGTATTGCTTGCGAGCGAGTGGCGGCGAGCAAAGGGCTTGTACGCCGCAGCGACACATCTAGCCCGGTAAAAAGCGCTAAAGCGCTTTCGACGACCAACAGGCGTGAGGCCATCGCTAAGTGGCGCGCCGTCGCCGGCGTTCGCTTTGCAAGACCGGTCCCCGGCTTTTTGCAATGTTTTCGGCTATCTAGTTGCTTGGCTTGCCACAGATAGACTTCAGAATGTGATCAATGGTGTTTGCCCCTCGTTTGGTCTGATGCGTCATCGATATCTCTTGGCCAGAAGGACGGTTGCGGCGATGCGTTTTGCGGCGCGGCGGTCTCAGGACCATGGGGCCTTGCTTGACTGATATCCCGCCTCGTCAGGGCGTTTTGGGCGCGAGAGGGTCAATAGGGCCTGCGGTCTTGCATCGGAAATCGGCGATCGAGCTCACTTCGCTCGGTTCTCGACACTCATCTCGGCCGATCGTCAGCGTTATCGAGCACTTATCGGACAGTAGCCACGCGTGTTCAACTAGGTGACGGCGACTTACTGCTGAATGGTGGGTTCGTGCCTGGCACAATGGCACCTCGATCAGCCGGTTCGGTCTGCACAACGTTACAACGCGCCGGCAACTTGCGAACCTTGTCGCCAATGCGTTCCAGTCGCTGGCGGGGGTTGCAATCAAGAATCCACACGCCGGAGCCAACAAGGAAGAAAAACCAAACGTATGCGGCCACCCAGAAGTGCACGGTGGAGCCAACGAAGACATAGGCTCCCATACAGATGAGATATGATGTCCTGCATACATCAGTATCAGGATCGATATCTGTTTTCTTGGCGACAGAGACCCAGATACAAAGTAGGGACAGGACCAAGAACACGAAACCGGGCAGGCCGTGCCGCATTGCCATCAATAGCCAAAAGTTATCAACACTGTCTCCCATCCATGGTGGCCGCGCCCAATCGCCCAGCCCGATTCCGAAAATTGGATGATTAGCGACGGATGCAGACCCATATTCCCAGATCCAAAGCCGATACCAGCCTGTCTGCTGATCAAACGTAAAATGCGAAACATAGAACTGTGCAGGTGTCTGATTGGAACCAAGCTCAACAATCAGATAACCGATGAATCCGATTGCCCAAAGTAGCTTCCAGCGAGCGGTGAAGCCGCCAAGAACCTTATTCCACAGCAGGAAGGCGATCTGTAGAACCACCCCGGCCATCGGGGCTGACGACATCGACAGGAATGCGGAAAATCCCACTAAACCGGTTAAAATGCCGCGCGAAGTCCCCGACAGCTTTCCTTTCGTCGCCAGGCATGTGAGCGCAAGCATGCTTCCACAGAAAGTACCGAACAATATCGAATGGTTAAATGGCCCCTGGACACGCGAAAAGCCCATCCGGGGCGCCATCCATGTTATTGCCTCCGTCCGGAATATCGATCCAAACGCGAGAAGCAGCAAGTTCGTCCCGGTCACCCACTCATAAACAGTAAATGGCAGCATGCATATGATCAGTTTGGTGACATACAACACCATATTGCGGAAGTCCTGAGCATTGCGAATGCAAACCCGAGCCAGTAGGTAGGAGCCCATCGTTTCAATGAAGAGAATACCCGCCGGCTCAATTGTCTGGTCGATGCCCTGTACGACAGCAAAGGAAATAGCTGCCCATAAGCAGAAAAGAAGAATGCCGAAATCGGCGACTCTTTTTTTCCCCGCCTTCCCTTGCGACCAACTGACAATGCACGGGAGGAGCGCGAGCAGGAGGATAATTCGATATACCGAAAGATTGAGCGGGCCTATTGGCAGCACCCACGGGATAAGCAGTCCTGTGAGAAAAACCTTAACCGGCCATCCCGACCGAGTCTGGTCGGCCTGGGCAAAAGCTGATCTCCGGGTCGGCGCGAGGTTGACCGGACGCTGTGCGCCTTGAGCGACTGTCGAGTTGCGTAGGTTTATCTGCCCTGACCGAGGCCCCTGGTAGTTGCTTACTGTCATTTTCTACCCGGCCTCGCTTGCACTCGAAAGCCTTAGAACTCAATCAATGGCCAAGGCAAAATGGTAGTCACAATCACCTCCGACCGCGATTAATACTTCTGATATTTGCGTCGTCCAAATTGATTAAGGCATAGTGATTTCGACGCCGGCCCTCTGCTTTTCCAACCCGGGCATCGCTGTCCCTGCTCTGTCGTTGTCAATTAGGTCGGCATAAATTGAATCCATGCGGTCAAGTTTGGCGGACCACAAAGCAGTTTGCGTCGCGTGCATGTACGACGCAGCGCCCATGCGCGTGCGCAAATCGGGATTTACCGCAAGCCTGCGTATGGCAGCGGCAATATCGACAGCAAGTGCATCTGGAGTGGAGATTCCAAGCTTAATTGCGCAGAGATCCGAGGTCGCACTTCCGGGGCCACCGCGATCAACCACGATCAGCGGCAGTGAAAAGCTCATCGCTTCGAGTGCAACGTTCCCGCCCGCCTCACGGTAGCTTGGGAAGACAAAGACATCTGCATTTCGGTAGAATCCGGGAAGCTCATCTTTTGGACGCCAACCCACGAGAGAAACCCGCTCGGAAAGACCAAGCGACGCTATCAATGCCTCGCATTCTCTGCGATCGGGACCATCTCCAACAATCGCGAGCTCTACTGGCAACTCACGCAACAGCGACATGGCGTTTATAATGTCTTGTGCGCCCTTCGTCCGAATTAAACGCCCCGCGTACAAGAGCTTCAGCGGACCAGCTTGTCCGGATCGGATTATCGGCGGAGGCATGATGTCGATACCTGTCTCACTCATGACTTCGAAGCGTCGAACAGGCACTGCAGACAGCTGTTCCTCAACATATCCCGCTATACCGAGAACGCAGTCGGCACTCGTGTAAGTTCGTCTTAGGAGAGGATCCCAGCGCAGGCGGTGGCGATCTAGATTGCGCAGCCGACTGTACCACGGCGCCGAGTTATCCTCGCCAGTAAAACCAGGAGGGGTATTGAGGCCACCTCCAACTGGCCCGATGACCAGTGGCAACCCGAGATTTGCCGCCGGCGACGGGTATCGCATTGCGACTGGAACAGGCTGGTGCACAACATCGAACCGTATGCCGTCCTTTAGAGCTTGGCGTATCCAACGTCGTGCACGGTAGTAAAAGGGAACATAACCAGGCTTCAGAATGCTGTTCAGTCGCTCTGCCCGGCCAAGGATCGGTGGCTCGCTCCACTCGACGATTCTAATGTTACTCAGTTGCCGAGAGGCAGGCGTCGCCCCTTTCTTATGATAGGTCAGCAACGTCACATCGTGACGCTCACCGAGCCGCCGAGCCCACTGATATGCCACCCATGCCTCGCCAACATCCTCTCCATTGCAAGTGGGCGCCAGCAGCAGCAATTTCACCATCGAAGTCTCTCCGTCCTGTCAATGCTCGTCGCCGAAAGCCTTCCGAAAGCCACTGGGCTGATGTTTACACTCGAAACCTCGTTCGCGCCGCGTTACGGAGCCTTCTCCAGAAAGGGATCTGTCCCGACAGAATATCGTCCAGAGCTCTGTCCTCCGTCTGTGATCGCACTGAGTTCCTCGGCCTGAGAAAGCCCTGCAGTTCTGCGCTGCCTCCGCCACTTGAGTAAGCAGCCCTGTACCCCGCATTTCGTATCTGCTCTAGCACCGAGGAATTATACCATCCAAACGGCATCGAAGCCGCGTCGACAGGACAACCACATATCTCCTCAAGCTGCGCTTTTGACGCCTCGAGTTCGTAGTGGAGTTCAGTGGCCGTCAGCCGCGTCCAATCGCGGTGATCGACGCCGTGGCTGCCAACCCCCATCTTCAGAGCAATAAGGGTACGGATGTCATCTGCAGCAAGAGAACCCACTTGCCCTATCCGGCCGGTCAAGACAAAAAACTCCGCACGAAGACCGCGTTGGCAAAGCTCAGGTGCAGCGATCAAAAGGTCGGAAGCATTTCCATCATCGAAGGTGATGTAAATTCTTTCGCGCGCGGGATGAGAGGCTATGCGATCAAGGGCATTGAGAAAACGATCATGGCTAAGCCAATAGTCCGCTTCGCCGGGCTCAAGATCACGCAGCGGCTCTCCAATACCGTGAAAATTAACGATCTGGTATCCATCTGCCTTAGCCATGCTGGCTTCTCGTACTTTCCACAAATGCAGCAGCGGCGCGCAGTGGAGCCAATGCACTCATCAGCGCGGCGCGATGTGAAGCTCCGCGCCATGATCGGGCTGCATGTCCTACGAACACTCCCAATTTGAAGAGTGAGGTTCGCAGCGCCCCGTGGTGACGGCGGTAGTAGAGAATCCTGTTGGCGGTCAGAAGCGCGAACAACCGAGGCCCCGTGCCACTTCCTGCCCCAGCATGCATCACCTTCGATCGCGGTTCATAGACAATATCAAATCCCGCGTCGCGAATCCTTCTCTGATAATCTACCTCTTCGCTGTAGAGAAAAAATGTTTCATCCCATTCCCCGACAATTTTGCGGACCTCGGACGCAACAAGCAGCGCCGATCCCGTTGCCCATTGGACAGACCGGCGGCGATCGTAGTGGCCAAGTTCGCCAACGATCTCGCCCAGCCCAAGTCGAGCAGCCAAATTGCCGCCTAAAATAGCATCCGACCATGCGGTAACGATCGAGGGCTCGCGTCTCAGGGTTGGGTCGATGGATCCGTCCTCCTTGTAGTTGAGCGGAACAACAACTCCGACTTTCGACATTGCTAGTTGTTCGATCAGCGGCTTGACAGCGCCTGGATAAAGCCGGAGGTCAGGGTTTAAGATAAGGAGATGGGCTCCGGCATCGGCTCTTTGGGAAGCAATATTGATTGCTGCTGCATAGCCAGCATTTCGACCCGTACGTATAACGGTCGGACGCAGGGGATGGTCCTCAGCGATTTCAGCTGACCCGTCCTTTGAATCATTATCGACAACGACAACTTCAAAGCGATCCACGCCCTCCAAGCCATCGCCAAGGGAATCCAATAGGGCCGGCAAGGCATCGGCACTGTTAAACGTTACGATGACGACGACTACGCTAACCTGGGTTTTCCCGGTTGCCAAAACACGGTCTGCCGGCGTTGTCATGGTTGCCTCACCTACTTCAGTTTTTCCATTTGATCGCCAACTCGCCAAGCGCCGTCGCGAACTCGTTCTTTCCCGGACGCTTCCTGAGCTCCCTAGCCGGCAGCGAAATCGGCTTTCGACCGGTTCCGGTCCACGAACATCGCCAGCGACCCTACGGTTTCAAATACCGCACCGGTGAACTCGCTGTCGTCGATCTGAAATCCGAAGCGTGTTTCGAGTGCCGCCGCGAGGCTAAGCACTGCGAAGGAGTCAAGCTCGGGTATACTGCCGAACAAGGGCGTGGCGGCTCCTTCAATCCTGGCGCGATCTTCTATGCCGAGCGTTTCGACGATGACGTCCTTCACAGCTTCGAGCGTTGACGAATTCATGATACCCCTCTCATTGTTCTCTTCGGTTTGCGTCCTGCGGGCCGCACTGCTGATGACTAGACGAGCACTTCCGGTGGCAGCGGATGTCCAAGAAACGCGGTAGGGCTGGCGGTGAGGCCATAGGCGCCCGCTTGAAAGATGACGATAAGATCGCCAATCTCTGCGCGGGGAAGCGAGACGTTGTCGCCCAGCAGATCCAGTGGTGTGCAAAGGCAGCCCACAACGGAGACAGTCTCCATCTCCCGGTCGTCCATCCTGTTTCCCACCACGATCGGATAGTTGCGGCGAATAACCTGACCGAAATTGCCCGACGCAGCCAACTGATGATGGAGCCCCCCGTCAACGACAAGATATACCCGTCCTCTGGATACCTTGCGATCGATGACGCGGGTGACATAGACTCCTGACTCGCCGACGATGTATCTGCCGAGTTCGATGACAACCCGGGCGTCCGGAAGATTCGGACGGATTTCGGCCTCCATCAAGTCGGCCAGCCTTTGCCCGACCGGCATGAGGTCCAACGGACGATCCTTGTCAAAATAGGGTATCCCGAATCCGCCGCCAAGGTTGAGATAGCGAACCGGCCAGGGGCATTCCCCGGCGAGCCGTAGTAGCAGCTCGACGTTCCTTGACAGTGCCTCGCAAAGGATATCGGCGTGAAGGTTCTGGGAGCCAGCAAAGACATGAAATCCAAGAAGATCGAGGTCAGCAGACGAAAGTGTCCGCATCAACGATGGGACCTCCTCGACGTCGATCCCGAACTGCTGCGGACCTCCCCCCATGCGCATGCCGGAGCCTTTGACCTGGAAATCTGGGTTTACCCGCAAAGCCACTCTTGGCCTGATGCCTAGTCTGTTCCCAATCTCTGCTACGCGGGAGGCCTCGCTTGCGGACTCCATTTCGATGGTCACGCCTGCCGCAACGGCCTGGGTCAGCTCCGCAGTTGTCTTTCCCGGCCCCGCAAAACTGACGTGCGATGCAGATATGGAAGTATCCAGCGCCGTCTTCATCTCGAAAGCCGAAGCGACGTCGAAGGCGTCCACAAGACCCGCCAGGTGCTGGACGACGGCGGGCATCGGATTGGCTTTGACCGCGTAACTCAGCTTTATGTCAGCTGGAAGCACGGATCGAAGGTAGCTGATCCGTGACGTTATCAGCCGACGATCGTAAGCAAAGAACGGCGTGCTGCCGACTCGCTCGGAAAGGCGGTCGAGCGAAATGCCTCCGACAGCTAGGCAGCTTTGCGCCGCCTCGAACATAGCAATGGATGGGTGGGAACTCACGATCTCAACTGCTCCCGCAAAAGAACCCGATCGAATTTACCGTTCGGGTTGGTTGGAATCGTTGCCATCTCGATCACCTCTGATGGAACCATGTACTGTGGCAGCCGTCGCCGGAACGCTGTCAGCAAAGCGCCCACGTCGAGCGATTGAGACATCGGGCTTGCGACAAGGATGATACGCTGCCCTAAGGCTCCGTCGTCGATCCCGAGCGCAACCGCGTCGCGTGCCAAGCCTGTGGCGTAGGCAACCTCTTCGATCTCCGTCGGGCTAATGCGATAGCCGGACGTTTTGATCATCTCATCGCGGCGACCGACGAAAAACAGAAATCCCTCCTCGTCCGTGACGACCGTATCGCCCGAGAAGACTGCAATCTCGGGAGATCGCCAACCTGGACCATTGCCCGGTAGCGGGCGAAAGCGTTCGCCTGTTCGTACCGGATCGTTCCAATAGCCCATCGCGACTAGCGGCCCGCGATGAACAAGCTCGCCATGCTCTCCGGGCTCACAGCGCGAGCCGTCCGGCCGCACGACCAGGATCTCCGCGTTTGGAATAGCCTTGCCAATCGAATCGGGGCGGCGGTCTATCTCAGCAGGATCGAGATACGTCGACCGAAAGGCTTCAGTCAGCCCGTACATCAGGTAGGGCAGCGCCTTCGGGAAAATTGCGCGCAATCGGTCGAGCGTTGCCTTCGGCATCCGTCCTCCCGTATTTGCGAAGTACCGCAAGTTTGCCGCCACCTCGGTGGGCCAGTTGAGATCGGCAACCTTAATCCAGAAGGGAGGCACGCCGGTGATCCCGGTAACTCGGTGCTTTTCGCACAGTCGAATGACGTCGCTCGCCAGTAGGAAGTTCATCAGCACTATATGAGCCCCGGAATTGAACGCCGTTGTCAGTTGGCTCAGTCCAGCATCAAAACTTAGCGGCAGCGCGGAGAGGATCGTGTCGTGAGGACCATTTCCCAGATAGTGGCTGACGCTTTCCGCGCCGACGATCATGTTGCGGTGACTGAGAACGACGCCCTTGGGTTTGCCTGTACTCCCTGATGTATAGAGGATTGCCGCCATGTCGTAGTCGACAGACGCGATTTGAGGCGCCTGACCCGTCTCGTTCGAGAACACTGGTGTCCAGCCGTGCATTTGGGAGCCGTCAATTTCCGGCAGCCCCACCTCGTCGCGCGAATCCTGATCCACCAGGATCACATGCTCCAGCGCGCGGTTATCGGCTATGTAATCCTTGAGTTGACTCAGGCGGTCGGACGACGTGACCAGAACGCGGACATCGCAGTCGGCCAGGATGTAAGCGACTTGCTGGGGACGAAGCAGCGGGTTCACGGGTACTGTCACGCAACCTGCCGCGGTCGTGCCGAATATCGTGACGACTGTCTCGATACGCTTCTCAAGGAACACCGCGACCCTGTCGTCGCGTCGCAGCCCCAAGTCAACGAGCGCCGATGCAAATCCGCAAACACGCTGCCATAACTCGGTGTAGCTGCACGTCACGTTCTTGTATGTCAGCGCAGGTGCCGCGCCGTGCAGCAACGCTCCCTGGCGAAGCAGATGGGACAGGTTGGTCTTGACCGATGAGTGCATGATGCCCCCGCTCCCCACTACCACGGCACGCACGTTAGTTCGCTATAGAGGTAGTCCACGTCGCTCGCGAGCACGCGATTGCTGCGAAACATTTTGGGGCGCGGTGAACGCAGAGAGATAGCAAAGCGAGGATTGGCAACACCGAACCGGTTTTCAACCAGTGTCGCAACGATTCCAAAACTGGTCAGCAGATGGCTATAGATATGGCGTGCGGTCGCCTGGAACAGTTCGGGATTTCCTATATGGAGGATCGATGCGAAGAGCGGCATCCGCTTCCGTCTGTCCCTTCGAAATATCACGTAGCAGGATTGTTGGCCGCGAGTGACCACTAGGTGGTGCGCCGCAGTCGCCCGCGCGTGATCGCGATAGATCTCAAGGTCGCGCCCCTGTAGGCAGGACTCGATCACTTCCGGATCGGAAGCGATGCGAATTCCCGTTCCCCATCGCGGCAGTGGCCAGTTCAAAACTAGGGCTGCTGCCGTGTCCAATTGCTGGAAGTTCAGACGTTTGTTCAACGGAACGACGTTGCCGCTCGGGGACAGATCGGTGAAGGTGTAACCTTGCTGGTCAAGCAGGGCTTTCAGGAGTCTCAGGCCATATGAGCGATAGTCTTCCAAAACGCACCAGGCGGCCAGATTGCAGAAATTCTCCGTCTGGTCGCCGACTCGTCGCTGTGAATAAAAGGCCACGTAGACGCCAAGAACACGGTCCCCGCCAACCAGCATAAAACCGTGATTTGGGGATACCGTCTGCCACGAGGGTTGGATCGCAGCTGCCCATACTGATGGCGAAAGTCTGTTGTTCAACTCGGCATGAAGAAAATCCGCAACTCTGGTCACGTCGCCTGCAGCGATGGGGCAAATCGCGACATGTTCGGCCGCCGCTTTGAACTCAGAGTGTGACACAGCCCGCCAATTCCTTCGAACTACTCAAACATTCCATGCCGAAAAGTATCACGACAAGTATTAGTACAGATATTTATAGCCGCCATCACGAGTGCCCGGTAGTTACACAAAAGGTCAATTGCTTATCCTGTTAGCTAACTGGAGGATTACGGCTTCGGAGTCGTATGGTTATGCCTCAGCGTGTTCACGAGAAACACATCGGGAGGCTGTCATTTCCAAGAGCCATCACGTCCTAATACTGGTCGAGAACCTGCCGGTTCCGTTTGATCGTCGGGTTTGGCAGGAAGCACAGGCGCTGAATGAGGCAGGCTACGAAGTGTCGGTCATATGTCCAAAGGGCAAGGGACACGACGAAGCATACGAGGTCTTGGGCGGCATCCATATTTACCGCCATCCGCTACGAGAGGCGGTTTCTGCCGCAGGATACTTACGGGAATATTGGTGGGCGCTCTTTCACCAGATCCAATTGTCGTTTCGCGTTCGCCGGCGGCAGCGCATTGACGCGATTCAGGCCTGTAATCCCCCGGATCTGATGTTTCTGGTGGCCCTTGTACACAAGTTTCTGTTCGGCACTTACTTTGTGTTTGATCATCATGACCTGAGCCCGGAGCTTTATGTCAGCAAATTCGGGCGAAAGGATTTTTTTCACAGATTGCTCCAGTTCTTCGAACGGCAAACGTTTCGTGCAGCCGATGCCAGCATCGCCACGAATGAAACCTTTCGCGATATTGCGATAGCTCGTGGCGGCATGGCTCCCGATCGTGTGGTCGTCGTGAAAAGCTACCCAGAGGCATCCAGGTTCCGGTTGACCGACGCCGACCCATCCCTTGTGATCCCCGGGAAGCATCTCATCGGCTATATCGGCATAATGGGCGCGCAGGACGGGGTCGAGACATTGGTTGGGGCCGTCGCGGAGATTGTCCATGTCCGAAAGCGCAACGATATTCATTGCCTGATCATCGGCGATGGGCCGGAGTTCGGCCGTTTGAAGACGATGGCAGACGAACTTGGGCTTGGTGATGCATTGCGTTTCTCTGGCTATCTCAGTGGGCCGCCGCTGATGGCCCATCTTTCGGCACTGAATGTCGGGATCATTCCCGACCCACCAAACGACTTCAACGACAAGCTATCGATGAACAAGGTGTTCGAGTACATGATGCTTGGCTTGCCGATTGTGCAATTCAATCTGCGCCAGGCAACCAGCGATGCCGGAAACGCGGCTCTGGTCGTCTCGGAGCATTCGCCACGAGCGCTCGCGGACGGCATTCTCGAACTCGTCGACGATCCCGAGCGGCGCCAGCACATGGGCTTGGCCGGCCGGGCAGTGGCCGAGCGAACATTTCGATGGACGGCCGAGGCGCACCGGTATCTTGGCGCCTACCGCAACCTGTTCCGGGAGAGATTGGACGTCAATGATCAGCGTCATTATCCCGCATCTTGATCAGGCGCAATCGCTTCGATTGTGCTTGTCATCAATCACATCCCAGACCGGTTTGGAACAACCCGTCGAGGTCATCGTCGTCGACAACGGCTCCAAGGTTCCACCTGTTGACATCTGCTCCTTGTTTGCTGGAGTGACGCTTCTGTCCGAGCAGGTTCCCGGTCCCGGGCCGGCACGCAACCGCGGCGTCTCGCAGGCTTCGGGAAGTATCCTGGCGTTCATTGACGCCGACTGCCTCGCGGGCGACGGCTGGCTGTCTGAGATCGAGCGGCGCTTTTCGGAAAGTGCAGAAGTTGGCATTCTTGGCGGCGACGTACGCATTGCATGCGAGGACCGTGATCGTTTAACCTTACTGGAGGCCTATGAAAGCGTGTTCGCCTACCGGATGAAGGAGTATATCGCGGAGCAGGGCTTCACGGGGACTGGCAACCTGGCGGTGCGTTCTGACGTGTTCTCGAAAGTGGGTCCCTTCGGCGGAATCGATATGGCAGAGGACAGGGATTGGGGACAGCGGGCGCTTCGGGATGGCTATCGGACCCAATATTGCCCGAGGATGATCGTCTATCATCCCGCCCGCAAGACGCTTGGGGAACTCGCTCGGAAATGGGACCGACATACCGCCCATGATTTCGCGCGGATTCAAGCAAGACGAGGATGGTGGGCTCTGTGGATGCTTCGCACTGCCGCCGTTGCGGTCTCACCTGTTGCGGAGGTGGCTCGGATCGGCTTCTCGGATCGTCTGAAGGGGTTGCGCGCCCGCGCTCTTGCATTTGTCGGCGTGGTTCTTGTTCGCACTTATAGGTCCGGGATCATGCTTGCCCTGGCTTTCGGGGCGAGTGCGCCGGGCTTCAGCCGACGTTGGAACCGGGAGACTGCCGCAATGCGAGCCGCAGATAAATCATAGGCTGAATAGCGTGTAGGACCTGATCCCTATTAACGTAGGCGGGCGATGAATGACTAGTTCACCAAAGAACGCTCACGCAATCACATTGGCGGTAAGTTTGACGACACTCGCAAGGTGGATGGCAATTGCAATCTCGATACCCATTGTGTTCGGATTGAAGCCCGTTCAATCAGTGCCTCCCCCCAAAGGCAGTAGATCTTAGTGGCTTCCTTGGTCCAAACAACACGGGCGTACCGAAAGGGATAAAGCTGACGCCCTATACGGGTCCATGCGTCGTTCTCGAACCAAACACCGTGATCGATTCAAAATCCGTGAGTTGCGATTTGTACATAAAAGCTCCGAGCGTGAGAATAACGCGAAGCACAACCAATCGGATCGATGTTGACACCCCGGGCGCGCCTCGCTGACGATCGAAGATAGTCTGGTCGATGCGGGTAAATGGGAGGCTACTGCCGTCGGCTTTTCAAACTTGATCGTGAGACGTGTCGAAGTGAGGGGTGGAGGCGCAAGCATCGTTTGTGCGCCGAATTGCCTTATCGAGGACTCATGGTTGCACGGACAATACAGGCAGCCCGGACAACCACAGCACCTCGGCGGCTATATGTCCAACGGCGGGAGTGATGTCAGGCTTATTCACAACACAATAGGTTGTGATGTGCCAGACAATGATGTTGGAGTCAGGCAAAGCTGCGACGATCTCTCGCCAGACCTGTTGGCGAGCTCGACAATGATAATTTGTTCAGGCTGGAGCGCGGGGCTGGCGTTGATCGGCATGTTTTCTTCGACGGCCCGGAACGCAGGACGGCTGCGCTGGCGACTGGCTCAGGCGCATTGAGCTTTTTTTGCCTTGGGCGTCACTGTGAAATCGACGGTCACTTGGCCCATGTCCATTGGATACTTAGCTGCAGATGATCTTGGCATCGGCGACTCGTTCGATCTCTGCGGGCACCTCGCAGGCGTTTGAATTGCCTAAATTCTCGCGTTGAGCTTTACTCAAATCTTGCATAAAGACTGCGCCATAAACGGGAGACGTGGGCAAGAGATGGGATCCGGGAAAACGACGGTAGCTCAGTGGCTGGTGCGCATGACCTGCGCCATGGCTCTGATATTTGTCGGTTTCGCCCATCAGGCTCCGGCTTTCGCCGACGGTGCCTTCGTTCCGGCAGAGTTTGCCGAATACGTGCTGCCCGACGGTACGCTTCCCGTGATCTGCATCGCCGGTAAAACCGACGGAAAGCATACGCATGGCAAGGCCCATGCCTATGGCTGCGAAGCCTGCCGGATCAGCGCGTCGATCCTGCTGCGACGCCCCAGTGACAACGGCAGCGAGCGTCTTCGCATCGAGGCCGCAGCGGCGCTGCCTTACAAGGCCAGAGCCTATGGCAGCCGAGTATTCCCACCCAGCAAGGGCCCCAGAGCGCCTCCCCGCGATCCTGCCTCTGATTGAGCCAGTGTCTCGGCCGATGCCGTGACGCTTGTCGTCAATGGTAGCCGTGCGCCCGTCTTTGCCGGGTCAGGCCTCATCACAGATCATACTCATGGTCAATTCAAGCCACACACAAGGTTCTCGCCGAGCATTTAGCGCGAGCGGCATATTGCGCGATCCACATCCGGCGCATCTCCCAAGGAGCTAACACAATGAAAATGAAAAAGCTGATTGTCCTTTTCGCAGGTCTGCTTTTCGCAAGTCTTGCGACCGCCCACGGATTTCAGGCGGGCGACATCGAGATCGGTCATCCGCATGCCCGGGCCATGGTTCCCGGAGCCAAGGTGGGGGGCGGCTATCTGAAACTGACTAACAAGGGCTCCACCGACGACAGACTGATCGGCATGGCATCAGACAGGGCAAAATCCGCAGAAGTTCATCAGATGAGCGTGAGCAATGGGGTAATGACAATGAGGCCCGTCGCTGGCGGCCTGGCAATCCCTGCCGGACAAACCGTCGAACTGAAGCCCGGCGGCTACCACATCATGTTCATGGACGTGTCCCAGCCCTTCAAGGAGGGTGAGAAGATCAAGGCGACCTTGACGTTCGAGAAGGCAGGCAAGGTCGACGTCGAATTTGCGGTCGGCAGCGCTGGCGGCGCAAACGCCGGTGCCAAGGACGCACATTCGGATATGGACGGCGCGGACATGTCCAAGCCGCAATAGACAGGCCCCGCATCGAAACCATTTGGAAACCAATTCAATCGAGGAGCACTCATGCCGAAATTTTACCGCCTTCTCGCGGTGTCTATCACTGCAGGACTTTGCTTTTCCGGTCAGGCATGTGCGCATGCACATCTGACGACAAGCGCTCCCGCGGAAAACGCAGTGACAACGTCTCCCGCCGAACTCGACCTGCGCTTCTCGGAGGAGCTGAACGTCAAGTTCTCCGGGGTGAAAATCATCGGCCCTGACAAGAGCGAGATAAAGGCCGGCGACGCCAGGCTCATGGACGAGGGCAAGACATTGTCGATTCCCATTTCGGGCACGCTCAACGCCGGGGCCTACACCGTCGAATGGTATGTTCTGTCGACGGACGGCCACAAGACGGACGGCAGCTACCGTTTCACCGTCAAGCCGTGACACCGGACGGCGCCCTGATCCTTTGCCGCTTTCTCTTCGACGGCGCCGCCATATGCTTGTGGGGCGCCTCTGCCTACCTCTGGGCTTTGGTTCCCGGCGAATTGGCACGACATATCGATGATAGGCTTGGGCCATGGCGACTTGGCGCAATACTGCTGGTGGTAACGACCACTGCGGCATTGCTCCCGTTGCGGGCGGCAACGATCGGCGAGGGATGGACGGATGCCCTCGCGCCGGCCATGCTGCATGCCGTCCTCTACGACACCGATGTCGGAAAGGCGTGGATCGCGCAGGCGGGAGCCGTGGTGCTGCTGGTTGCCGCGGCAGCGTTGCCAAGCCAACGCCGGCAGGGCGCGCTGACATTCTGCTCCGGGCTGTTGCTCGTTACCCTGACGATCAGCGGCCATGCGGCAATGAACGACGGCTGGCTGCGAACACTCCACCGTATCAATGACGGCATTCACCTGCTATCGGGCGGCGCCTGGCTGGGGGCGCTGGGTCCCGTCCTTCTTGTCCTGCGGATGCTGCATAGCCCGCGTTGGCACACCGCCGCCCGGATTGCGCTGGTTCGGTTTTCCACGGCGGGGCATGCCGCCGTGGCGCTCGTCATCCTATCGGGAATCCTCAATACGGCGTTGATCATCCGCGCAGTTCCATCAGACTGGGCGTTCACCTACCAATTGCTACTGAGCGTCAAGATCCTGCTGGTAAGCGCGATGGTCGCGCTTGCTGTCGTCAATCGCTACGTTTTCGTACCAAGGCTTGGCACAGTCCGCTCGCTAGCCGCCCTGAAAAGCGGCACGACCGCGGAGATCTGCCTCGGACTGGCCGTTGTCGGCCTTGTCGCATGGTTTGGAAACCTGCAACCAACGTGATCGCTGCTGCGTCGCAATACGACCTACGTCAAATGACTGTGTCCGCCGTTTTTTTCCTTTAATGTATTTTCCCACCGTGTCAGTTTCTCCCCAGCATTGCATATGATCCAGGGGCACAACATGTTTTCAAAGACCGTCAAATTTACCGCTGCGCTTGCGGCTCTTGTTCTGGCACCCTCTCTGGCGTCTGCGCATACTGGTATTGGCGAAACAGTCGGCTTCTTCCACGGCTTCAGCCATCCGCTTTCCGGGGTCGATCACATCCTCGCCATGGTGATGGTCGGCGTTCTTGCCTGGCAGATGGGAGGACGCGCCCTTTGGCTCGTGCCTACAACATTCGTCTTGGTGATGGCCCTTGGCGGGGCGCTCGGCATGTTGAGCATCCCCGTTCCGTTCGTCGAAGTTGGCATTGCGCTCTCAGTCATCGTTCTCGGCGCGATTGTTGCACTTGGGGTTCAGGCTCCACTCGCCGTCGCGGCGAGTGTCGTGGGGCTGTTCGCCGTATTTCATGGCCATGCCCATGGTGCTGAAATGCCGGCTGCTGCGGGCGGCATGGCCTATGCGGCCGGTTTCATGATTGCCACCGCAACGCTTCACGTCGCGGGCATCGCGGTGGGCTACCTGATCGGCAAGGTCAGCGAAAACTACGGCACCGTCGTCACCCGCTCGGCCGGCGGCATCGCTGCGCTTGCCGGCGTCGGCTTGCTGACCGGATTGATATGATCTCCGCACGCCCGGGCGACTGCCCGGGCTTTCTCACGAAAAGAAGCGATTCTGCGGCCGGGGCAGGCCCAGATGGTCGCGCAGTGTCGACCCTTCGTAATCCCTGCGAAAAAGACCGCGGCGCTGCAGCTCCGGAACTAGCCTTTCGGCGACGTCATCCAGGCCCTGCGGCAGATAGGGGAACACGACGTTGAAGCCATCGGAACCCAGTTCGAAAAGCCAAGCTTCCATGTCATCCGCCACGGTCTGCGGCGACCCGACAAATGCAAGGCCGGAATAACCTCCATAGCGCTGTGCCAGCTGGCGCACCGTCAGATTCTCGTCGGCAGCGAGCTTCAAGACCTGTGCCCGCCCGGTCTTGCTGGCATTGGTTTCGGGAATCTCCGGCAACGGTCCGTCCGGATCGAAACCCGAGGCGTCGTGGCCGAGGGCGATCGAAAGCGAGGCGATTGCACTGTCATAGTGGACGAGACTATCAAGCTTGCCGCGCTTGGCACGCGCCTCCTCGACGCTGTCGCCGATAACGACAAACGCGGCGGGAAGGATCTTCAGATGGTCGTGGTTGCGACCAACCAAATCCATGCGCGCCTTTATATCGGCATAGAGGGCTTGGCCTGCGGCAAGGTCGCGCGGCGAACAGAAAACAACCTCTGCTGTTTCTGCAGCCAGTTGACGCCCGGGTTCGGATTGGCCGGCCTGAACGATCACGGGCCACCCCTGCGGCGGGCGCGCAATATTTAGCGGCCCGCGCACGCTGAGTTCTTCCCCCTTGTGATCCAGCACATGCATTTTTCCGGGATCAAAGAACATGCCGGTTTCGGCATTGCGGATGAATGCGTCATCCGCGAAGCTGTCCCACAGGCCGGTGACGACGTCGTAGAACTCCCGGGCGCGATGGTAGCGCTCGCCATGTTCCACGTGTTCGGCGAGCCCGAAGTTCAAGGCCGCATCGGGATTGGCCGTGGTCACGATGTTCCAGCCTGCGCGGCCGTTACTGAGGTGATCGAGAGAGGCAAACCGTCGGGCAACGTGATAGGGTTCATCAAACGTCGTCGATGCCGTGGCGACGAGCCCGATCCTTTCGGTTACAGCCGCGAGCGCCGACAGCAGCGTGAAGGGCTCGAACGAGGTGACCGTATGACTGCGCCGCAGTGCCTCGATCGGCATATTCAGCACCGCCAGATGATCGGCCATGAAGAAGGCGTCGAATTTGGCTGCCTCAAGCTTCTGCGCGAAGGATTTCAGATGCGTGAAATTGAAATTGGCGTCGGGATAGGAACCTTGATAACGCCAAGCACCGGTATGAAGGCTGACGGGCCGCATGAACGCGCCCAGATGCAGTTGCCGTGCCTGTGCCATGGGTGCCTCGATGTGAAATCGCTCGGGCAACTGATGTAGGACCGACTGGGCGCAACGCAAGGGGCACTGCGCGCGTTGTCAGGCTCTAACGCCAAGTTGATGATCGTCGGCCAGTCCGCGATGTCACGCGCGACGGCGTGCCTCCACTGCGGAGCGCAAGGACCTCTCGACCACCGACGGCCTTACAGGCTTGGTGACGACCCCCAGAGCGCCTTTCACTTTGCCGATAACGGCTTCCGGATTCCCGGTCATGAAAACAACCGTGATGCCGAATTCTTCCACTAAACGCTGACCGATTTCGGGACCGGTCGCCCCATCGGAAAGATTGACGTCCACAAAGGCTATATCCGCCATCGGCGCCAGCCGGAGGGCCTGTTCCTTGTCGGCTGCCATGCCTGTTACCGCAAGCCCCATTGCCCTGACCGTTTCCTCCAGATCGAGCGCAATGAGAAATTCGTCCTCAACAATCAGCACACGCTGGCTGCTGGCAAGATCCTTGTGTGACGCGTGCACGGCATTGATACCCATCGACGATCTCCTTGTTACTCACTGTATAGCGTCAGCTCGGCAGGCGATTACAGAGATAACAGGCGTGAGCGCGATATGTTCCAGGCCGGCACACAACTACTGGATAGTAAATTGTTGTTAATATTGATAAAATGTTAACGCCACCAACTGCCGCTTAGGCATTCCGAAACAACGCAGACCTCCTTACGAGACCGTGGCGGCGGCTGGCGACCGTTCATCCAAGACAGCCCATCAGCCGAGTTGACAACCAGCCAGCGAGTGCCGAGAGTGCCTCGATCCAGCGCCAGCATCCCGGGGGCCCTATGTCTGTACGCTCGCTTCTTGCCATTACTGCCATTGCGCTTTCGACCATCTTCGCCGGCTCCACCGCATTTGCGACCGACACCAAACGCGAGATCCAGACAATCCGGGACGCCGATTATTTTGGCTTCGACTTGCGCACGGAACAGAATGTCACCCTCGATCAATGCAAGACGTCCTGTATCGGCGACAAATCCTGCAAGGCGTTCACCTATAATCCGAATGTGAAGTGGTGCTTCCTTAAGTCCGATTTCAAGGCGATGAACGCCTTCCCCGGCGCCATCGCGGGAAAGATCGTCGAAACGGCGCAGCAGCAGGAACCCGACATCGGCGCTGCGCCGCGCCTTGGCTTCCTATCCGGCGACGTGCTGCAGCAGGCGCGAGACGACAAGGCAAATCTCGAGCTTGCCGACGACCAGCAAGGCCAGACTGCAGACAGCCTGATCGCCAACGCGCGGATCGACCTGACAGCTGGCAACGTCACCGATGCACTCAAATCCCTCCGCGGTGCGCTCGCGCTGACCCCCGACAATGCGGAGCTATGGCTGGAAACCGCGCGCGCGGGCGACAGCTTCGTCAAGACCGACGACAACAATGGCGGCGAGATTTACGGTCAGGCGGTGCTGGCAGCTATCAACGGCTACGACGCGACGCGGACCACCTCCAGCCGTGCGGACGCATTGGCGGTGCTGGCGGCCGCACTGGAAAAGAACACGAATTATCGTGCCGCTCTCAATGCCTACAAGGCGAGCTTGGCGCTGGTGAATTCAAAGGAAGTGCAGGCGGCTTATCTTCAATTGAAATCGACGCAAGGCTTCCGCATTACCGAACATACCGTTGATGCCGACAGCGCGGCGCCACGCGCCTGCGTGACCTTCTCGGAATCGCTCATCAAGACAACGGACTACACGCCGTTCGTGACGCTCAACGACGCTTCTCCCAAAGCGCTAGAGACCAAGGACAAGCAGATTTGTGTCGAAGGTCTGGCGCATGGGGAAAACTACAAGATCGCCTTCCGCACCGGCCTCCCCTCCTCGGTCGACGAGGTTCTGGAGGCACCGGTCAGCCTCGACATCTACGTCAAAGATCGTACTGCCAGCGTGCGTTTCACCGGCGACAGCTTCGTGCTGCCTTCGACAGCGCGGCGCGGTATTCCGATCGTGTCGGTCAACATGCCCTCCGCCAATCTCAAGCTCTACCGGATCGGCGATCGCGGCATCGCGCCGCTGCTGACCAGTTCGCAGTTTCTGACCCAACTCGACGGCTACAGCGCCCAGCGCATCGAGGATGAAAGCGGCGAAATGGTCTGGCAGGGTTCGATCGAGATCAGCAACGACCTGAACAAGGATGTCGTCACCAGTTTCCCGTTGGACGAAGCGTTGCCCGAACGCAAACCCGGAGTCTACGTTCTCACGGCCACCGCGCCGAACACGCCCGACCAGGACTGGAATGCCCAGGCGACACAATGGTTCGTCGTCTCCGATATCGGCGTTACCACCTATGCCGGAACGGATGGGCTGAACGTCTTTGCCCGTTCACTGGCCTCCGCCAAGCCGATGGCCGGCGTGGCGCTGCAGCTTCTTGCGAAGAACAACGAGGTCCTCGGCACGGCAACGACCGATGCAGATGGCCGCGCCACGTTCACAGCGGGCCTGATCCGCGGCACAGCGGCGTTGACGCCGGCTGTCATCACCGCCAGGAACGGGACGTCCGACTACGTTTTCCTCGACATGACGCGTGCTGGCTTCGATCTTTCCGATCGCGGCGTCACCGGCCGCGCCTCGCCCGGTGCAATCGACGTGCTCACCTGGACCGAGCGCGGCATTTATCGCGCAGGCGAGACGGTTCATGCCGCGGCGCTGGCGCGCGACACCGACGGCATGGCGATCGAGAACCTGCCGCTCACCTTCATTTTCCTTCGCCCCGATGGCGTCGAGGAGCGCAGAATCGTCAGTCAGACAAGCAATGTCGGCGGCTACACGATCGACTTTGCCGTTCAGGACAATGCCATGCGCGGCACCTGGACGATGAACATCCATACTGATCCGAAGAGCTCCGCGATCGCAACCAAAAGCTTCCTCGTTGACGACTTCGTGCCGGATCGCACCGACATGGAGGTCACGACCGACGCAAAGGTGATCGGTCCCGATACGCCGGCGACCATCACCATCAGCGGCAAATATCTCTACGGTGCGCCGGCAGCCGGGCTGACGCTTGAAGGTGACGTCGTCATCAAGCCGACGCGCCAGAGCGAGGCGTTCCCCGGCTATTTCTTCGGGCTCGCCGACGAAGACGCGAGCGAAGAGTCTCGCCAGTCGATCGACGGCTTGGCGGAGCTTGACGCCGATGGCGAGGGGGTGACGGATCTCACTGTGGGTGATCTGCCGGCAACGACACAACTTCTCAATGCGACCGTCTATATCCGCATGCAGGAAGCCGGCGGTCGCGCCATCGAGCGCTCGCTGGTTGTTCCCGTCAGGAACCAGGGCTCGATGATTGGCATAAAGCCTGAGTTTTCGGGCGATCTCGGCGAAAACTCGATCGCCAACTTCACGATCATCGGCGTCAATGACAACGGCCAAAAGGAGGAAATCGAAGGTCTTCGCTGGAAGCTCTACAAGCTCAACCGCGACTACCAATGGTATCGCGACGGCACTGCATGGAAATATGAGCCGGTCTATACAGCCGAACAGGTCGGGAACGGCACCGTCGATGTGAGCGTGGACGGTGCCAGGATATCCTCACCGGTCCAATGGGGCCGCTATCGTCTCGAGGTCGAAAGCACCGCTGCCGATGGTCCAGCATCGAGCGTCGAATTCGATGCCGGCTGGTTCGTGCAGGCAACGTCGACGGAAACGCCGGACGGATTGGAGATCGCGCTCGACAAGGATAGCTATAAGGTCGGCGAGACCGCGAAGCTGAAGGTCTCCTCGCGATATGCCGGCGAACTGATGGTCGCGGGCGGGACAGAAACCCTTTTTGCCGTCCGGAACGCGTCGATCGGCGACAAGGGCGGCGAAATCGAAATCCCGGTCACGGCCGAATGGGGGGCCGGTGCTTACGTCACAGCTACGCTGTTTCGTCCGGGCGACGCACAGGACAGTCACATGCCGATGCGTGCCATCGGGGTGAAATGGCTGAAGGTCGATCCGGAGGAGCGCGCGCTGCAGGTGAAGATAGACACGCCGGAGAAGATGCTGCCGCGCGGACCTCTTCCCATCAGCCTTGCGGTGGCGGGAGCAGGTGCCAACGAGGATGCCTATGTCACGATTGCAGCGGTCGATGTGGGTATTCTCAATCTCACCCGCTACGAACCACCGAACCCGGAGAACTGGTATTTCGGCCAGCGCCAACTCGGTCTCGAAATCCGCGACCTCTACGGCCGCCTGATCGATGGATCATTGGGCGCAACCGGCAAGCTCCGAACCGGCGGCGACGGTGGCGCGGTCGCACTGCAGGGTAACCCACCCACGCAGAAGCTCGTTGCGTTCTTCTCCGGTCCGGTGAAGCTGGATGGCGAAGGTAGGGCGCAAGTCAGCTTCGACATTCCACAATTCAACGGCACGGCCCGGGTCGTGGCGGTCGCCTGGTCGAAATCGGGCGTCGGTCATGCGACCCGGGACGTAGTCATCCGCGATCCGATCGTCGTCACCGCAAGCCTGCCGCAGTTCCTGGCGCCTGGCGACAAGTCGGAGCTGCGCCTCGACATCGCCAATACCGATGCGCCTGCAGGTGACTACAAGCTGACGATCGCGGGTAACGATGCCATTTCGGTCGACAACGGAGCGCAAACGATCCGCCTGGATGCCGGCGCCAAGTCGGCGCTGACCCTCGCGGTGACCGGCCTGCAACCCGGAGGTGGCAGCGTTTCGATCAACCTCTCTGATGAGGCTGGGCTTTCGCTGGATCAAACGATCGACGTGCCAATTCGGCCAGCAGTGCTGCCGGTGACCGAACGCCGCGTGCTTGCCCTCAATCCGGGCGCCAAGCTCACGGTGGACGCTGCGCTGCTTTCTGACAGCGTCTTGCCCGGCGCCTCCGTCAATGTCAGCGTCACCCGGTCGGCTGCCTTCGATATCGCGGCCCTGCTGATGTCGCTGGATCGGTATCCATTCGGCTGCGCTGAGCAGACAACGAGCCGCGCGCTGCCGCTCCTCTATCTGAGTGAGCTTGCCGAGCAGACCGGCCTGGAGAACGACGCCGACGTGAGGAAGCGCGTTCAGGATGCGATCTACCGTGTCCTTTCCTACCAGGCCTCGGCCGGTAGTTTCGGACTCTGGGGACCGGACAGCGGCGACCTCTGGCTGGATTCCTATGTCACGGACTTCCTGACCCGCGCCCGCGAGCAGAAATACGACGTGCCGGATCGGGCACTCTCACAGGCATTGGAGAACCTGCAGAATGCTCTGAGCTATGACGTCAACGTCAAGGATCAGGGAGACCAGATCGCCTACGCGCTTTATGTACTCGCCCGCAACAAGAAGGCCGCGATCAGCGATCTGCGCTACTACGCCGATACGATGATCAACGACTTCCCCACCCCTCTTGCCAAGGCTCACATTGCTGCGGCCCTTGCGCTGTATGGCGATGCGACGCGGTCCAGGAACATCTTCCTCGATGCGCTTCAGATGTCGGAGCAATCGATGGTCACTCGCGTCAACCTGTCCCGCACGGACTACGGCTCCATTCTGCGGGACGGCGCCGCCATCCTCGCGCTTGCCGCGGAGAGCCGCCCGGTGCCGCCCGTGGTGCCAGAGCTCGCGAAAGCCGTAGCCAAGGAATGGGAGCGCAACAAGTACACCAGCACTCAGGAACAGGCATGGATGCTGCTTGCCGCCCGGGCGATCCAGGGTGGCGACGACTCGCTGAAGATAGATGTCAACGGCGGACTGCATAGCGGAGCCTACATGGCGAAGATGACGGGTGACGCACTGCTCGGCAATCCGCTGACACTAACCAACCAGACAAGCGATCCGGTCTCGGCCGTCGTCACAACGGTAGCCGCTCCGGCTACTCCGCTACCAGCGGGCGGCGACGGGTTCGCCATCGATCGCACCTACTACACGTTGGATGGCGAGCAGGCGAACGTGACCGAAGCCAGGCAGAACGAGCGTTACGTGGTCGTTCTGCATGTCACCGAGAGCAACCAGTGGCCGTCCCGCATCGTGGTCACCGACCTGCTGCCGGCCGGCTTCCAGATCGACAATCCGAACCTTGTCGACAGCGCGCAATTGACCAACTTCGACTGGATCGGCGAGGTCACTGCCGCTCATACGGAGTTCCGCAACGACCGTTTCGTCGCAGCATTCAATCGGTCGGCGGACGACAATCGCGAAATCAACGTCGCCTATGTCGTGCGCGCCGTCACACCCGGCACCTACGATCATCCGGCAGCGAATGTCGAGGACATGTACCGGCCGCAGCTGTCGGCGCGGACGGCGACCGGCAAGATGGAGGTCGTCGCGGCACAGCCATGAGACTGAGGCGGACAATTGCAATCGGAGCTGCAACCGGCATCCTCGTTGCCGGTGCGGCGCTTTTTGCGATTTCCGCAGCGGACAAGGCCTTCCCGCCACCGCTTGCCAAAGCCACGGTTTCCGCAGAGGTGCTGGACGCGGACGGTCAGCTCCTGCGCGCCTTTGCGACGCCCGAGGGTCTCTGGCGGCTGAAAACCACTGTCGCCGATGTCGACCCGCAATTCCTGCGGATGCTCGTTGCCTACGAGGACCGGCGCTTTTACGAGCATGCCGGGGTGGATCCTTGGGCGATTGGCCGCGCCGCGGTTCAGATGCTCACGAATGGCCGCATCGTTTCCGGCGGCTCCACCTTGTCGATGCAAGTGGCCCGCTTGATCGAGCCACGACAGGGCCGGTCCCTTTCGGCAAAGCTGCGGCAGATGGCACGCGCCGTCCAGATCGAGCGGCGGCTCTCCAAGAAGCAGATCTTAGACCTTTACCTCACCTACGCGCCCTACGGCGGCAATCTCGAAGGCGTTCGCGCCGCAAGTCTTGCCTATTTCGGCAGGGAGCCGAAACGCATGACAGTCGCGCAGGCAGCCCTTCTCGTTGCCCTGCCGCAGCTGCCGGAAAAGCGCCGGCCTGATCGCAATCTTGCCGCTGCCGAAGCCGCGCGCAGCCGCGTGCTCGAACGCGTGGCCGTGGTCGACGCGATCGGCGACGGCGAAGCCGAACGCGCCGCAACCGTTCTCGTTCCAGCAAGGCGCATGCAACTGCCGGCGCTTGCCGCCCATGTCGCCGAAGCCGCCTTGCGCAAGGAACCAGCGGTTTCACGGCATCGGACGACATTGAAGAAGCAGGTACAGGAGGGCCTGGAATCGGTGGCAAGGGGTGCTGCCCTCAAGCTTGGGCCGAGGCTTTCGCTTGCCATGGTGATGGCGGACGCGCGCACCGGCGAGATCGTCGGCGAGGTTGGCTCGGCGGACTATTTCGATGCAAGCCGCTCGGGCTGGATCGACATGGCGCGCGTCAACCGTTCGCCCGGCTCCACGTTGAAGCCATTCATATACGGCCTGGCTTTCGAGGAGGGACTGGTCAACCAGGAAACGATCATCGAGGATCGGCCCGCAGATTTCTTCGGATATCGGCCGCGCAACTTCGACATGAGCTACCAGGGTGATGTAACCGTCCGGGAGGCGCTGCAACTGTCGCTCAATGTGCCGGCGGTCAAGCTGCTCGACGCCGTCAATCCGGCAAAACTATTGGTCCGTTTCCGGCGGGCCGAAGTACGCCCTGTTCTGCCACCGAACGAAACGCCGGGCTTGGCCATCGGCCTTGGTGGCGTCGGCCTCACGCTGAAGGATCTGGTTCAACTGTATGCGGCACTCGCCAATCGTGGCCAGCCAGTTCGGATCGGCGATGGCGTGAGCAATCAACCCGGCAAGATCGACGGCGAACCACTGCTGGAGCCGGTCGCCGTCTGGAACATCACCGACATCCTTTCCGGCGTCATTCCGCCCGCCGGCGCACCGCAGCGCGGCATCGCCTACAAGACGGGTACGAGCTATGGATATCGCGACGCATGGTCTGTCGGTTACGATGGACGCTTCGTTCTCGGCGTGTGGGTCGGGCGGCCAGACAATGGTGCGGTGCCGGGATTGACCGGCTACGGCACCGCCGCCCCCATCCTGTTCGAAGGCTTCGCGAAGTCGGGCATTGCCACGAGCCCCCTTCCCCGCCCGCCATCGGGCGCCGTGCGGATTGCTCAGGCGCAATTGCCGATCAGCCAGCGCCGCTTTGCCGTCAATACAAGCGGCCTTCTGGTCACGTCGGGCCGTGAACCTGCCCCGCAGATCGTCTATCCGCCGGAAGGGGCGCGTGTCGATCTTGGTGCCACAAGCGGCGACCTCTCGCCACTGATGCTGAAGCTGCAGGGCGGGCGGCCGCCGTTCCGCTGGCTTGCCAACGGCAAGCCCTTGCCCGACATCTCCCGCCGACGCACCAATCAGTGGATGCCGGATGGGGGTGGCTACTCGAAACTCACCGTCATCGATGCGATGGGCCGCGCAGCGAGCGTCGGCGTCTTCGTCGACTGAAGAAGAATAGCCGCAGGGTCTGCCAGATCATGGGGGCCGGTCGTATCTCCACCATCACGGCCAACACGATACGATAAGCGGCCAGACAACCATTTGTCTCCACCTTGCCCCTCGTAACTGAACTTTCTTCTTGACCTTCCAGTTGCTGGAAGGCTCATAACCTTTTCCACTGCCCAACAGGGTCAAGGAGAAAGTCATGAACGATACGCACACCCATCATCGCGACCACAGTCATCGTCATGATGGGCCGGACGCCGATGTCGTGCGCGATCCCGTCTGCGGCATGACGGTCGATCCGAAAGCCGGCAAGCCGACGCTCGCCTATGAAGGGCGCAGCTATCATTTCTGCAGCGACGGCTGCCGGGCGAAATTCGAGGCCGCGCCACAGGATTACCTGACGGCGAAGGACCCGGTCTGCGGCATGAGCGTCGACCGCTCGACCGCCGCCCATTTCCTGAAGCATGGCGGCGAGAAATTCTATTTCTGCTCGGCGAGCTGCCAGGCGAAGTTCGAAGCGGAGCCGGAGGCCTATCTTCACGGCAGCAAACCGGCAGCAAAACCCGTGCCGAAGGGTACGCTCTATACCTGCCCGATGCATCCGGAGGTGATCAGCGACCATCCCGGCGACTGCCCGAAATGCGGCATGGCGCTGGAGCCGATGGGCGTGCCGCCGTCCGACGAGGGACCGAACCCGGAACTCCTCGATTTCACCCGCCGGCTCTGGGTCAGCGCCGTGCTGTCGGTCCCGCTGCTCGCCCTGACCATGGCGCCGATGGTCGGCCTGCCGCTGCGCGATATCATCGGCGAAGAGCTTTCGACCTGGATCGAGTTGCTGCTGGCAACGCCTGTCGTGCTCTGGGCCGCGCTGCCCTTCTTTCGCCGTGCGTGGAAGTCGGTCGTCAATCGCAGCCCCAACATGTGGACGCTGATCGGCCTCGGCGTCGGCACGGCCTATATCTACAGCCTCGTTGCCACTATCGCGCCCGGCCTCTTCCCGCATACGTTCATGGTCCATGGCGGCATGGTCCCGGTCTATTTCGAGGCCGCGTCCGTCATCGTCGCGCTGGTCTTCGTCGGCCAGGTGCTGGAACTGAAGGCGCGTGAACGCACCGGCTCGGCGATCCGCGCCTTGCTCGATCTCGCGCCGAAGACCGCGCGGCGCGTCAATGCGGATGGCAGCGACAGCGATATCCCGGTCGACGACATCCAGCTCGGCGACCGGCTGCGCGTGCGCCCCGGCGAACGCGTCCCGGTCGACGGCTCCGTCGATGAAGGCCAGTCGACCATCGACGAATCGATGATCACCGGCGAGCCCCTGCCCGTCGAAAAGACGAAGGGCGATCCGCTCAC
The DNA here is from genome assembly GCF_001426265.1 of Rhizobium sp. Root1220. Taxonomy (GTDB): domain Bacteria; phylum Pseudomonadota; class Alphaproteobacteria; order Rhizobiales; family Rhizobiaceae; genus Rhizobium. The sequence continues at coordinate 205,984 of NZ_LMDG01000032.1, read as the reverse complement.
CGGCGGCACGATCAACAGGAATGGCACGCTGGTCATGACCGCCGAGAGGATCGGCGCGGAAACGACGCTGTCGCGCATCGTCGATATGGTCGCCAAGGCGCAGCGCTCGCGGGCGCCGATCCAGGGCGCCGTCGATCGCGTCTCGGCCTTCTTCGTTCCCGCCGTCGTCGCCGTCGCCGTCCTTGCTTTCTTCGTCTGGAGCTTGGTCGGGCCGGAGCCGCGCATGGCGCATGCGCTCTTGGCAGCCGTCGCCGTGCTGATCATCGCCTGCCCCTGCGCGCTCGGTCTGGCGACGCCGATGTCGATCATGATCGCCACCGGGCGCGGCGCCCATGAGGGCGTGCTGATCAAGGATGCCGAAGCGCTGGAACGCTTTTCGAAGGTCGATACGCTGATCGTCGACAAGACCGGCACGCTCACCGAGGGCAAGCCGAAACTGACCGACGTCGTGCCGATTGGCAGCGTCGATGAGGCCTACCTGTTGACGCTCGCGGCCAGCCTCGAGCGCGGCTCGGAACATCCGCTCGCCGAAGCCATCGTCTCGGGCGCGGAAGAGCGAGGCATCACGTTCCTGCAGGTCACCGGCTTCGAGGCGAAGACCGGCAAGGGAGTTCAGGGCACGGCCGGCGACGCCAGGGTGGCGCTCGGCAATGCCGCGATGATGGCCGATCTCGGCATCGACATCGGCCCGCTGGCCGACCGGATCCAGGCGTTGCGCGACGACGGCAAGACGGTGATGTTCGTCGTTATCGGCGGGGCGCTTGCCGGCTTCGTCGCCGTCGCCGACCGCATCAAACCGACCACGGCGGCCGCCATCAAGGCGCTACAGGAAAGCGGCCTCACCATCATCATGGCGACCGGCGACAACGAGCGTACCGCCCGCGCCGTCGCCAAGCGCCTCGGCATTGACCAGGTGCGCGCCGATATTCTGCCGGAAGGCAAGAAGCTGCTGATCGACGAGCTGAAATCGACGGGCGCCGTGGTCGCCATGGCTGGGGACGGTGTCAATGATGCACCCGCTCTCGCCGCCGCTGACGTTGGAATTGCTATGGGCACTGGTGCCGATGTAGCAATGGAAAGCGCCGGCATCACCCTTGTGAAGGGCGACCTCAACGGCATCGTCAGGGCGCGCCGGCTGGCCGAGGAGACCATGCGCAATATCCGCCAGAACCTCGCCTTTGCGTTCGGCTACAATGCGCTCGGCGTGCCTCTTGCGGCAGGCGTGCTCTATCCGGCTTTCGGACTGCTGCTGTCGCCGATGATCGCTGCCGCGGCGATGAGCCTCTCCTCAGTATCGGTAATCGCCAACGCATTGCGGCTGCGGGTGGGGAAATCATAGGAGAAAACGATGAACATCGGTGAAGCATCGGAACGGTCCGGCCTGCCGTCGAAGACCATTCGCTACTACGAGGATATCGGCCTGATCCGCCCCGACCGGGGTGGAAACGGCTATCGTGACTATGCTGCCACGGACGTGCACAAGCTGCGCTTCCTACAAAGGTCGCGCGGCCTCGGCTTCTCGGTCGAGGAATGCCGCCAGCTGCTGGCGCTTTACGAAGACAGGAGCCGGGCGAGCGCAGACGTCAAGGAGCTGACACAAACCAAGCTCACGGAAATAGACCGCAAGATCCGTGAGCTGACAGACTTGCGCCGGACCTTGGAGCATTTGGTCCACGCCTGCCACGGCAACGAGTGGCCGGACTGTCCCATCCTTGACGAACTCTCGGATGGTCGAGTGGATTAAGGTTTGGCGGCGTGTAACAAGCGGCCAACCGAGCAAGGATTGCCGATCGGGTGTATTTTTTTGACCACCCGGGAATAAAACGTCGGCTGCTTTCGTATACTCAATCATGGAACGGAAAGAACGCCCATTCGATGTCATTGGCCAGCTCGCGGCGCTCAGGCGCTATGCCCGCTCGCTCGTGCGCAACTCGGATGACGCCGAAGACCTTGTGCATGATGCGCTGGTCAGGGCCTACGAGAAGAAGCAGAGCTTCCGGCGCGGCGGCAATCTCCGCACGTGGCTGCTTTCCATTTTGCACAATGCCCACATCGATCGCGTTCGACAGAACCGTTCGCTTGAGCGACGGCACGACGAAGCGGCTATCGACGCTGAGCAGTCCTTGCCGGCTGGCCAGGAACACGCACTGCGGCTGCAGCAGGTGCGCGATGCGTTCTTTCATCTGCCGGAAGAGCAGCGCGAAGCCCTGCATCTGGTCGCGATCGAAGATCTTTCGTACCAGGAGGCCGCCAAGGCGCTTGGCATACCGGTCGGCACGTTGATGTCGCGAATCTCGCGCGCTCGCGCCCAACTTCGCGAGTTCGAGGAGAAGACCCCGCGCGCATCGCACTTGAGACTAATCGGAGGGAACGGCAATGAAGGCGATTGATCCTATCATCGACGCTGATCTCGATGCCTATGTCGACGGCGAGCTCGACGTGGCGCGCCGGATACAAGTCGAGTCCTACCTTTCAGAGAACCCGGCGACCGCCGCCAAGGTGATGGCGGATCTCAGCGTGAAGGGCGAACTGCGACTCGCGCTTGCCGGCGAGAGTGCTTTCGGGCGCCCGGACACACGCGACGCCGCGAGGCGATTGGAGCGCGGTCTTGCCTATGGCCGCATGTTTCATTCGCTGCAGCGGATTGCGGCGGTCGGCATCCTTGTGGCGGCAGGCTGGGTGGCGCACACATCGTTTGGCGCATTTACCGCGACCGAAGTCGCCGCCTCGGTTCCCGCCCCTGCCTATGTCGAGGATGCTGTTCGCGCTTACCACACGGCAGTGTTGCGCCAATCCGTGCCGTCGCAGTCCGTGGCAATCTACAAGGCCGAAGACATCCGAGCCGCGACTGCGATCGTGATGCCGCAATTGCCGGATGGCTGGAAGATTGCAGATGTGCAGATATTCCCGTCGGAGTTTGGACCCAGCGTTGAGATGGCGATCCAGACAACCGAAGGCAAGCTTTCTTTGTTTGCCGTACGGCCGGGCGCGTTTGCCGTGCAGTCGGTCAAACATGTCGTGCTCGACGATGCCGATGCGGCCTATTGGCAGATCGGTGACGTGGCTTATGCGCTCGTCAGCGGCGATAAGAACGCAAACCTTGATCGGGCAGCTGATCAGCTTGCCCGCACCCTTTATTAGTTCAAACCGAGGAGATCAGTATGAACCCGATCAATCAGCGTTACGGGGCGGCCGCAGGATCGCAGGCGATATTTGACGAAGGTCTGCGCCAGCACATGCTCCGCGTCTACAACTACATGGGCATCGGCCTTGTCATCACCGGTATAGTCGCATTCGTTGTCGGCAGCACGCCGGCGCTTTATGTGCCGATCTTCCAATCACCGCTGAAGTGGGTGGTGATGCTGGCACCACTGGCCTTCGTCTTCTTCTTCTCCTTCAAGATCCAGACAATGTCGGCGGGTGCTGCCCAAATGACGTTCTGGGCCTTCTGCGCCGTCATGGGCCTGTCGCTCGCCTCGGTGTTCCTGGTCTTCACCGGCACGAGCATCGCACGCACGTTCTTCATCGCCGCGACCATGTTCGGTACGACGAGCCTTTACGGTTATGTGACGAAGCGTGACCTCTCCCGCTTTGGCTCGTTCCTGATGATGGGCCTGATCGGCGTCATCATCGCCAGCGTGGTCAACATCTTCCTTGGCTCAAGCGCACTGCAGTTTGCGATCTCAGTGATCGGCATCCTCGTATTCGTCGGCCTGACCGCCTACGACACGCAGAATATCAAGGAACAGTATTCGGAGAACTACGATCAGGAATCGAACCAGAAGCTTGCCGTTTTCGGCGCGCTCTCGCTTTACCTGAACTTCGTCAACATCTTCCAGCTTCTGCTCAACTTCACTGGTGAGCGGGAATAGGTAAAAGCGCTTCTGGGGGCAAAGGAAGCGCTAGAACGCCCGGTCCGCACTCTGTGACAGGATCACGGATCGGGTGTTCACCACAGGAAGCGGCCGGGCTCACCCCCGGCCGTTTTCTTTTGCAGATGGCTTAGATGATACCCCAGGCGCGATAGCGCCCGCGCCCAGTAATTTCGCGGATGCCCATGTCGTTCAACAGGTTGAGAGCACCGCGACTGGTGATCCGCAGCTCGCGTGCAACCATCGCCGTAGAGACCATCGGCCGTGACAGGACGAATTCGGCGAGCTGCGGCAAACTGCTGTTGGAGCGCCGATCCCTGAAGCGCACTTCCATCTGCGTTCGCGCCAGCGACAGGCGGTCCATTTCCTTGAGACCGGTCGCCGCGCTTTCGATCATTGCTTCGAGAAATGCCTGCAGCCGTGTGAACCGATCCCGCGAGCGGCGCCGTTCATGGCGGATCGTCTTCAACCCCGCGTAGAATGAAAAGAGATGGGAAGGCACCTTGTCTCGGCCACGCAGATAACTTGCGGCCAACAGACCCCCGAGCCAGTTCTGCCGGCGCAGCGGCTCGATCTTTTCCCAAGTCTCGAAGAGCAGGGCGGCACCAAGCGTCGGGGGCAACTCGTCGGCGATGAAGATGACGCTTCGCCATTCGCGCAGGCGCTCTGCTTCGTCCCACTCCTCGTCATTGAAGAGACCAAGTGGATCGTCGGGACGTCTCTCCCTGGCGCGTTCCACACGACCGGTCGGAGCCGACCCGCGCATATGATTGTCCAGCGCACGCTGTGATCGCTCCAGCACAGCGTCGATCTCTGCCAGTTCGGCAGACAGCGTGCCATCCATCTCGTCGGCGTCGCCTTCATCGACCTGCGCTTCGGCGCTCTTGGTCTCGGGCGCCCTCCCCTCTCCCTCGCCCGCACCGGCTAAGGTAAGCAGGCCGCCTGGACTGAGCGCCCAGCCCGGGTCTCCCGTCCAGATTCGCCGCCGCGCGCGCAGGATCGAGTGAGCGATCGTCAGTTCATGGCTCGGCGCGCGCGTATCCATGTGGGCGTCATGCAGGACGAGATCTTCGACATGAACCAGTTCGCCTGCCACCCACATCGCGCCAATGGCATCGAAGAAGTGACGCCGCTCCGCAAACCCCTCGCCGATGGCGGCGCGAGCAGTTCGCTCGTCCAGGCGCGCCAGTCCGTCCTCGGCCTGGACAATGGCCGGTAACAGGCTCGTCACCAAAGAAGAATCAATTTCATAGCGCATTGTTAGTTATTTCAATTTACGCGCAACAGAAGTCAACAGGAAGTTAGCTTCCGCCATCGTTGACTAAGGCGTTGAGCGCAGGGAAACACTGCTGTGGGTAAATATACGGACGATGCGTATCTGGGCCAAAGCTCGGCAACCCGGTCCAACCGAATGCCTGCTACTTTGCTGCCCGATAGGCCTCATAGAGTTCGTCGAGATGACGAGACACGTAATCGCCAAAATCCGCGGCATCGCCTGTCTTCAAGGCAATCGTAAAGGAATCAGCCGCACGCCTGATGCGCCCCTTGATCGTACCGCCGTTCCTCGGCTTCCAATCGTATTCTGCCGCTTCTGGCTTTCTTTGCTTCTTTGCGAGTTCGGCCACGACAAGCTCGAAGCGCCGATCGCTTTCTACCGAAACAAAGGCGGGTGAACCAAGCAGCCCGGCAAGGCGCGCCGCGGTCGCAGCCGTCCAACCTTGGGCAAGCGCGATCCATTTCCGACGGCCGGCTGCAGGCGCTGCACCAATTGCGGAAACGACCTCCATCGGGATCGTCTTCGCGACCGAAATCAACTTCGACAATTCCGTCTTGTCCGTGGACAGTGCCTTCATGATTACAGGACGATCGAAGCCCTTGCTCTCCAGATTGAAGGCAAAAACGGCACGTTCTATGTATGAGAGGTTCCGTCTCGCGGAATTCTCGATCCCCTGTGCTATGACGACATCGATATCGTCGAGCTTACGGATAATCGCCTGCACCTTGCGCTCGAGAAGGCGCAGTGCCTGGAGGCGGCGATGCCCATAGACCACCTGGTAGCGTGTGTCGTCCTGCGGATGACGGCGAACAAGAATAGGCACTTCCTGGCCGTTGTCACGGATCGACTGGACAAGCTCGTCTTCCAGATCGAGTGGCAGATCTGCCAGCCGATCCCGGATAAAGGAGGGATCGATCAGAGCGGGATCGAGTTCGACGACGCGCTCGCCGGAGAGCAAAGCCTCTTGCATGGCCCGGCTCTCTTCCTCCATCCTGCCAAGCGTCAGCGCCATCGAGCGCACGGGGCCAGCGGGGCCGCGCGCCGGAGATTCGTCTTCCAGGTTGGCCGCGGCCAACTCCTGCGCAGTGTCGTCGAAAAGGCCCTTCAACCGATCACGTCTGCTCATGTCCGACCCCATGCCTTGTGGATACCCGCCAGGACCTCTCCGTTTGCTGCGTTGACCGATTCCAGCGCCCTGTCATAGGTTGAGCGCCGTACCTGGCCTTTCTCGATTTCGTAGAGCGACTGCTTGGTCAAACCGGCATCGGCAATCGCCGTGGATTTCAGTATCGTCGCTGTCAGCACGTCGTCGCCAAAGAGGTTACGCAACAGCGCAACGATCTGCGACTGCGGCGCATCGAATGGCTCGTGGCGCGTCACCACGTATTTGATAAAATCATGCTGCAGATCGCCCCCTGCCTTGCGGACGACCGAGAGCAGGTCTGATGTCATCAGCAGGAACTGCGACATCGATGCGACGTCCACCATCTGCGGATGAATGGTGATAAGCAGCGAAGTGGCCGCGCACACGGCTCCCAGCGTCAGGTAGCCAAGCTGCGGCGGGCAATCGATCACGACGATGTCGTAGTTCGCTTCCACCTCGGAAATCGCAACCCCGACCCGGCGGAAGAACACCTCCCCCGATTGCTGCCGGTCGCCCAAGGCGCGAGGCGTCTCGTGCTCGAACTCCATAAGTTCTAGATTGCCCGGCACGAGATCGAGCCCGTCGAAGTAAGTCTTGCGAACAATATCCTTCAGCGAGCGCCGGCTGGCGTCATACCGGATGGCGCCATACAGAGTGTCGCCATCGCCGAGATCGAACTCCGGCTGGACCCCGAGCATGGACGACAGCGACGCCTGCGGATCAAGATCGATCGCAAGCACGCGATAGCCATTCAGCGCCAGATATTGGGCCAGATACAGCGTGGTGGTGGTCTTCGCCGATCCGCCCTTGAAATTCGTCACCGCCACAGTCTGCAGCTTCTCGCCCGACCGGCGCCGAGGAAGGTAGGTCAGCGCGTCCTTCGGCTTGATCTTCGCCATATGCTGGCGCAACTCGCCGATCTGCCCGAGCGTGTAAGACCGGCGGCCATTGATTGCCACATCCGGCTGCGGTCCCTTGCCGTCGAGTGACAGCTGTCGCAAATATCCGTCAGATACACCAATTATCTGCGCCGCCTCGCCCGACGTAAATGTGCGCAGGGTCTTCTGGGACAGCGGCGGGAACAGCTTCTCTCGAAGGAGCTTCAGCTGACGCGAAAGCTGCATGGCGTGCCGCTCAATTCGGACATCCGTCGTCGATACGCCAATATTGTCCAAAACACCTGTTCCCCTGCAATGCGCTTTTCTGTCGAAACGTCGCTAAAAAGCGTATCGAAGATGACATGATTCGGGATTCCCGGCAATAATGAGCGCATGCGCTTGCGCCGAAGTTGGCCGCGGCCAACTCTCGGGTTTGCCACTTGCGGAGCGGCGTTCGCTGCGCCAAAAACAAACGAAATCGAACGGGAGCGACGGCGTGCCTCATATCCACATCATCGGCATCGGAACCGGGAACCCCGAGCATCTGACGATCCAGGCAATCAATGCCATGAATGCTGCAGACGTGGTATACATCCCCACAAAGGGGGCTGAGAAAGACGGACTTGCAGCCGTCCGGCGCGAGATCTGCAGGCGTTACCTCACAAATCCCGACACCAGAACCATAGAATTTGCCCTGCCCACCCGAACCACGGCTGACCGCACATATCTGGACAGCGTCGATACCTGGCACGCCGCGATTGCCGAAACCTTTGCCGGACTGATCCAGGCGCTTCCCCAAGATGGTGCCGGCGCGTTTCTAGTCTGGGGCGACCCGAGCCTTTACGACAGCACCATCCGCATCATCGAACGCGTGAGGCAAACCAATGCGGTGGATTTTGAGTTCAGCGTCATACCCGGCATCACCAGCGTTCAGGCGCTTGCGGCTAGCCACCACATTCCAATCAATCTTATTGGCAAGCCGCTTGAGATAACCACGGGTCGCCGCCTCGCCGAGCACGGCAATCGTACCGGCAGCACGGTCGTCATGCTCGATGGAGAACAGGCATTTTCCAAGATCGAAGATCCCGAGGCGGAAATCTTCTGGGGTGCCTATCTCGGCACCGCCGACGAGATCATTTGCTCGGGACGGCTCGCGGATGTTGCAGACGAAATCCTCAGGAAACGAGCCGAGGCGCGGGCGCGACACGGATGGATCATGGACATCTACCTCCTTCGCAAGGGGCGCGATTTCGACGATCTCTGATCTTGATGATCGTTTTGCGCTGGTTGCCTCGATCATGTTAGGACATGCCCGAAGGAACGAACGAAGATGGCAGTCAGCGGCATTATCGCAGGGGACGACAAAGAGGCGGGCGCGCGGCGCGGCGTTTGCCCAACGCTGTCTCAACCCATGCAGACCGGCGACGGGCTGCTGGCTCGCTTGCGGCCCAAGGGCGGTGCTTTCACCATATCGCAATTTATTCACGTGGCAGAGGCGGCACAGCGGCTCGGAAATGGAATTCTCGAGATCACGGCGCGTGGCAGCCTGCAGATCCGTGGATTGACAGCCGAGACAGTCGACCAACTCAACGCGGAGATCGCCGCCGCGGGCATCTCGGTGCCAGCCGGTCCCGTTATCGAACTGCCGCCTCTTCATGGGATCTCTCCCGACGAAATCGGACCCGCCTCGGGGATGGAGCAACACCTCCGCGAGCAGTTGAACACGCTCCTCCTCTCGCCCGGATTGGCACCAAAGCTGTCGATCACCATTGACGGTGGCGGTAGCTTCGGACTTGCGGAAGTCAGCGCCGACATCCGCTTGACCGCGATTTCCCCGGGTACGTGGCAGGTCTCGATCAACGGCGATGGACGGAGCGCCACAGCGCTCGCGACAGGGAACGCCGATGAGGCCGTCCGGACGATCCGTCGCGTTCTGCAGTTGCTCCTCTCGCTTGGATGGCAAAAGCGTTGCCGCGATATCCAAATCGAGAGGCTGAGGGCGGTTTTTCCTCGAATGACCGGCTTGGTGGCTGTGCCTTCTGCGGCCGGCGTCGCCGTCGTTGGCGGCATTCACGCGCTTGCCGATCGCACAGTGGCTATCGGCCTGAAGCCGCGGTTCGGGCAGATGCAGGCAAGCGAGATCATCGAGTTCCTGGCTAGGGCCGACGGGCATGGCGCCAAGGACATCAGGCCTGCCCCACGGCGCGGCTTCTTTCTGACGGGATTGCGCCACGAGGAGGCAACAGCCATTCAGCAGATGGCGCCTTCATACGGCCTTTCGCCCGATCCCAACGACCCGTCCGCGCATATAGCGGCGTGCGCCGGCGCGGGTTGTTGCGCGTCGGGCCAATATCGAACCAAGGCTCTGGCGGACAAGGTTGTTGCGATCGCCCCCGAATTGCTCGACGGTTCCATGACGATACATCTTTCCGGCTGTGCAAAGGGATGCGCGTATCCGCGCCGCACTTTCGCGATCGTAGGGACATCAGGCGGCTATCAACTGGTTGTCGATGGCTTGGCTTCCGATGCCGCGGACGCACAGATCGCTGGCGGCGACATTGATTCCGCTATAGAGAGGCTCGCCCGCACCATCACGCATCACAGACAGGCTGGCGAATCGGCTGCAGCCTGTCTTAGACGACTTGGCAAAGGCGACGTGACGAGAGCGCTGCGACAGGGATAGGAATGCCAGATTACGATTATATTCACAGCGGTGACGCAATCTACGAACGGTCCTTCGCGATCATTCGGAGCGAAGCCGACCTCTCGCGCTTTTCGACGGAGGAAGCAGATATCGCCGTGCGGATGATCCATGCATGTGGATTGGTGGAAGCGGCAGAGCAGTTTCTCTTTTCCCCAAGCTTTGTCGAAGCTTCCCGTTCCGCTCTGCACGCAGGTGCGCCGATCTTCTGCGACGCGGAAATGGTCGCGCACGGCATCACCCGCACGCGCCTGCCCGCCGAGAACGAAGTTCTGTGCACACTCCGTGATCCACGGACCGCCGATCTGGCAAAGGAGACCGGCAATACGCGCTCCGCAGCGGCCCTCCATTTCTGGCGTGACCGGCTCGCCGGTAGTATCGTCGCAATTGGCAATGCTCCGACAGCCCTCTTCCACTTGCTGGAACTGCTGCGCGACGGCGCACCCAAACCGGCCGCGATCATCGGCATGCCCGTCGGCTTTGTAGGCGCTGCAGAATCGAAGGACGCTCTGGCCGAAAACTCGTACGGCGTGCCATTTGCGATTGTTCGTGGCCGCCTGGGTGGCAGCGCAATGACCGCAGCCACCGTGAATGCTCTCGCGAGGCCGGGACTATGACCGTGACGGGCCGTCTCATCGGCGTGGGCACCGGTCCCGGTGACCCGGACCTCCTGACCGTCAAGGCCGTCAAGGCGATGGAATCGGCGGACGTCATCGCTTATTTCGCCAAACAGGGCAGGGGCGGCAACGCCAAGGCGATTGTCGAGCATCTGCTGAGAACAGAAACGATCCTGTTGCCACTCTACTACCCGGTGACCACCGAGATCGAGAAGACGGAATCGGCTTACCGCAACCAGATCACTGCTTTCTACGATGCGTCCAGCGAAATGGTCGCCGGCCACCTCGAAGCCGGGCGAACCGTTGCCGTGCTTAGCGAAGGCGATCCTATGTTCTACGGCTCCTATATGCATCTGCATGTAAGGCTGGCGCACCGTTACCCAACCGAGGTGATCCCCGGAATCAGCGCGATGTCGGGGTGCTGGTCGCTCGCGGGCATGCCTATTGTTCAGGGGGACGATGTCCTATCGGTCCTTCCCGGCACGATGGCCGAGGCAGAACTGCAGCGCAGGCTCGCTGATACGCAGGCGGCGGTGATCATGAAGGTTGGCCGCAATCTCCCGAAAATCCGCCGAGCGCTTCAGGCATCGGGCCGGCTTTCCGAAGCGGTCTACGTTGAGCGTGGCACCATGGCCGACAGCGCCATGGTAAAGCTTGCCGACCGGCCCGATGGTGAAGCACCATATTTTTCGCTGGTGCTTGTTCCCGGCTGGGAGACGAACCGATGACCGGCCGGCTGTTCGTGATCGGTACGGGTCCGGGCAATCCGGATCAGATGACCCCGGAAGCGCAGGCTGCCATCTCGCAAGCCACTGATTTTTATGGTTACGGCCCCTATCTTGACCGGCTGAATCTGAGACCCGATCAACGACGCCACGCCTCGGACAACCGCGAAGAACTTGACCGCGCAGCGGCCGCCCTTCGCACCACCCTGGCGGGTTCCACGGCATGCGTCGTCTCCGGTGGGGACCCCGGCGTGTTTGCCATGGCCGCTGCTGTATGCGAGGCGATCGACAATGGTCCCGATGAGTGGCGCAGCGTCGATATCGTGGTTCTGCCGGGCATTACAGCGATGTTGGCGGTCGCCGCGCGTATCGGTGCTCCGCTCGGCCACGACTTTTGCGCGATTTCCCTTTCCGATAACCTAAAGCCTTGGAATATAATAGAAACGCGCCTTGAAATGGCGGCGAAGGCGGGATTTGTCATTGCGCTTTATAACCCGATCAGCAAGGCTAGGCCCTGGCAGCTCGGCAAGGCGTTCGAGTTGCTGCGCGGCAGTCTTCCAGCGACAACGCCGGTGATTTTCGGCAAGGCTGCCGGACGTCCCAACGAGCTCATCACCGTTCGACCACTCGGCGTCGCCGATGCCGCGATGGCGGATATGGCCACCTGCGTCATAATAGGTTCCGCGGAAACAAAAGTGATCCCGCGAGACGGAAAGCCCGATCTGGTCTACACGCCGCGCTTCACTGCCGGGGGGAACAGGTGATCGATCGCTGCAAGCGCTTCTTCGACCTTTGCCACCGCCTGCATAGCGGGCGCGGGGGCGCGCGCGATCATCAAGACTTCGATGCCAAGCCGCCGTGCCGCCTCGATCTTGGCGTAGGTTGCCGCCCCTCCGCTGTTCTTGGTGATCACAGCATCGATGAGGTGATCCGAGAGCAGCGCGGCCTCGCTTTCCACATCGAAAGGCCCGCGATCAAGAACAGAGTAGAGTTCGGGGAGCGCCAGCGGTGGTTCGACCGCATCAACGCTGCGAACGAGGTAGAAATGCTGAGGCGCGGCTTCAGCACGATGGGCCTCCTGCCGGCCAATAGCCAGGAACACGCGGCGGGGGAGGGGACCAAGAGCGTCGATCGCCTCAGGGAGACTCGCGACGTGCTGCCAGTTGTCACCCCTTTTCTGCGTCCACTCGGCTCTGCGCAGGGCAAACGCCGGGATACCGACCGCCGCAGCCGCCTCAACAGCATTTCTGGAAATACGGGCAGCAAACGGGTGCGTTGCGTCGATCAACAGATCGAAGCGTCCCTCGCGAAGGAAGGCGGCCAAGCCATCCGCACCGCCGAAACCACCGATACGCACCAAAACCGGCTGGGCAGCCGGTTTGTCCGTCCGCCCGCCAAGCGAAACCAAAAGCTCGTACTTGCCGGACTGCACAAGCGCGTGTGCCAGTTCACGCGCTTCGCCGGTACCGCCCAACATCAGAATGCGGATTTTGCCCATGTCTGATATCTCTTCTGCCTCCAGCCAACGCTGGCTGACTATTATCGGTATCGGCGAAGACGGTCCAGCCGGGCTCGGCGAAGAAGCAAGTCGGCTGATCGCCTCCGCACCCATCGTTTTCGGTGGCGCCCGTCATCATGCATTGCTTGCCGCGCTCGTTACCGGCGAGGCGTTGTTGTGGGAAAGCCCTTTCGAGAAGTCCGTAGAAGCCATCTTGGCTCGTCGCGGATTACCGGTCGTCGTGCTCGCATCCGGCGACCCATTTCTCTACGGGGTAGGAGCAACCCTCTCCCGAAGCGTCGCCGCTGGGGAAATGCATGTGATCCCTGCTCCCTCGGCCACCAGTCTGGCGGCCTCACGTCTCGGCTGGGCCCTACAACAGACCACGACCGTTTCCTTGCATGGGCGCCCGCTTGACCTTATCAGGCCGCACTTGCATCACGGCCGACGTATCATAGCGCTGACATCGGACGCCGAGACACCGCGCCAACTCGTGGCGCTGCTGCAAGCGACGGGCTTCGGGCAATCACGGGTGCACGTTCTTGAGGCTCTTGGCGGTGCGCGGGAGCGGCTGCGTGTGTCTCCGGCCGATGGTTTTGACTTGACTGACATCGATCCTCTGAACGTCTGCGCGCTGGAAATCGTGGCAGGGGAGGGGGCACGGGCGATTGCCTTCACGCCAGGCCTTGATGATGCGCTCTTCGAGCACGATGGCCAGATTACCAAGCGGGAGGTCCGCGCGATCACCCTCTCGGCGCTTGCGCCCCGCCACGGCGAACTGCTTTGGGATGTCGGGGCGGGGTCCGGCTCGATTGGTGTCGAATGGATGCTCGCCGACCCGTCTCTGCGGGCGATCGCCGTTGAGCAGTCGAGTGAGCGGGCGGCGCGCATCGCCAGAAATGCCTCGGCGTTCGGAGTGCCGGAACTTGCTGTCGTCGAAGGAATAGCCCCACAGGCACTAAGCGGCTTACCCGAACCAGACGCGGTCTTCATCGGCGGTGGCGGAAGCGAAGGCGGCGTCATCGAGGCAGCGATCGCGGCGCTGAAAAGGGGAGGGCGGCTGGTCGCCAACGCCGTGACGCTTGAAATGGAAGCCAAGCTGCTTTCGCTGCACGCAGAACGCGGCGGGACGCTGACCCGCATCGAGATAGGACGGGCGACGCCGATCGGCGGCATGACCGGCTGGCGCAACGCCATGCCCGTGACCCAGTGGCGCTGGACAAAGAACTGAAGGGGAAAGAGATGACGGTGCATTTCATCGGCGCAGGCCCGGGCGCTGCGGACCTTATTACGGTGCGCGGACGCGACCTCATCGGCAGATGTCCGGTGTGCCTCTATGCAGGCTCGATCGTTTCGCCGGACCTGCTGCAATATTGCCCCCCGGACGCCCGTATCGTCGATACGGCGCCAATGTCGCTGGACGAGATCGAAGGCGAATACCTTCGCGCAGCGGGCGCCGGCGCCGATGTCGCACGACTGCATTCAGGCGACCTTTCCGTTTGGAGCGCTGTTGCTGAGCAAATCCGTCGGCTGGACAAGCACGGCATCGACTATACCATGACGCCCGGCGTACCGGCCTTTGCCGCAGCGGCCTCGGCCCTTGGCCGAGAACTCACCATTCCGGCGGTCTCACAGAGCCTTGTGCTCACGCGTGTTTCCGGTCGTGCATCGCCGATGCCAAACGACGAAACGCTGACGAAATTCGGTGCGACGGGGTCCACGCTTGCCATCCATCTTGCCATTCACGCCTTGAAGCAAGTCGTCGAGGAGTTGACGCCGCTCTACGGCGCGGATTGCCCGGTCGCCATCGTCGCCAAGGCATCATGGCCGGATGAGCGCATCATTCGGGGCACACTTGGCAATATAGAGGCGAAGTTGACGGCCGAGCCGATCGAACGGACCGCGATTATCTTCGTCGGGCCGTCGCTTGCGGCAAGCGACTTTCGGGAGAGTTCGCTTTACGACCCGGGCTACCAGCGTCGCTTTCGAGGCAGAGAGTAATCAAGACTTTCTGATCGGGGAGGCCCCGATCAGAACCCCGGCCCAACAGCCGGGGAGAAACGTCGGCGTACAATCCGGCTGCCTGACAGTAACTATCAAATGCAATTCAGGATCACATATACTACAAAAATACCAGTAGGAGCGGTAGTTTTGACACAAAATCACGAATTATTATTTTATTAATAAGAAATATATTCCAGCTCTGCGCGACGGCTGCGACGTGCATCCGATCAATATAATTCTTTCTGAAATTATATTCCACATACGGCGTTACATTGCCGCAATCTCGCACTGGAGGCTTTTTCTTCGGGTTTTCTCGAAGCATTTTTATATTGCTTATTAGTATTCTTGTATGTAGGCTCGGAACTAAGTAGAAACCCGGTAACAAAATATACGTATCAAGCGCAAGTCGGATAACTACTTTGTTAGCATACTAAAGGGGATCATCACAGCGTTCAGGGGATCGTCGCAAAGCATTGCGTTTACTTAATGCGATCACCTTAAACACTACAGGGGTATGAGGGCTAGTATGAATTACGTACCTTCGGAATTCGAAAGCGGAAGAACACCGCTGAACAGGCTTCGGGCATCGGCAATGTCCAAGGCCAGAAAAGACTTCGCGCAGTATGACGGGGCAGCCGAAGATGAGCACTGCTTGCTGATCATCGACGTCAGAACGCTGGAGCGCGAATGCCTTGCGACAACACTAACAACGAATGGCCTCGGCATGGCCACGCTCGCCGTCGGTTCCATCGCGGAATGGCAGCGGAAGAAGGACACCGTCCACCCGGTGGGTGCGGTCCTCCTGAACATAGCCGGCCGAAAGGCGAGTGAAGGCTCACTGTCGGAGGAGATTGCCACAATTACCGCGGAGCTTGCACCTGCGCCGGTCGTTGTCCTCGCTGATGGGGACGACTTGAACCAGATGCTGAAGGTCCTTGAGTATGGCGCCCGCGGTTTCATTCCAACGTCCGTCGGGATCGAGGTTTGCATCGAAGCAATCTCGCTAGCGGTCGCCGGTGGCACCTTCATCATTGCGGGCAATAACTTCTCTTCAGCTGTTCCGCTGGAGAAGAGCGAGCAAAGAAGGCCTCAGGAACTGACACGCATTTTCACTTTGCGGCAGGCGGAGGTCGTACAGGCGCTTCGCAAGGGCAAGGCAAACAAGATCATCGCCTACGAACTCAACCTGCGCGAAAGCACGGTCAAGGTTCACATCCGGAACATCATGAAAAAGCTGAAAGCAACGAACCGTACTGAAGTTGCCTACAAGCTCAATGATTTGTTCCAGAGCGACGCACGATAGTACGTCTTGCGGCGATACCGCTTGGCACAACAGATTCTTCAGATAGCGCGCAGACAACAGCTGAGCGCTATCTGCGGAGTGTCCAACTCCGAGTGCTTGTCGGCTCTTCTACTTGGCTTCGGGCGACCCAGCCTCCGGTACGGCGGGCTCTCGTGTATCGGGCCTGCGCCCAAGAATCGCCCGAAAGCCCTTCGACGAGAAGGGTTGCACAAGTTGCTCGATAAACCCTTCCGCGATACGCCCGCTAATGCCGATTTCGACCGGAGGCCGGCGTGCAGGGTTGAAATAGGTTCCGAATATCTGATCCCACAGGACGAGATTCTCGCCATAGTTCGTGTTGCCTTCGGCCAGCACCTTCGAATGATGCCATCGATGCAGGCGCGGGGTGCTGAACACCCAATCCAACGGCCCGGTTCGTACGTCGATGTTGCAATGGGTGAGGAGACCAATGAAAGCCGTGACGGCGCCGATCCAAAGAAACACCGTCAACGGCGCTCCCATCAGATAGAGCGGAATTTGGCTGAACGCGATCTTTATCAATGAATCAATTATATGAAAGCGGCCGGTGTTGACGACCCAGAGACGTTCGACACTGTGATGCAGCGCATGGAAGCGCCACAGCGTGAGCCATTCGTGGGCTGCCCGGTGCGCAACGTAAAGCCCGAACTCCGCTATGATCAACCCGAGAACCACTTGTAGGGCAAGAGGCCACTCAACCGGCCATATCTCTGACACGGCAAGCGACGGCTGCACGACCGTAGCAATCGCCATCGGAGCAGATACGCCAATCGCAGCCGCGATCTGCACGCCGCCCTTGTTCAGGAGGGTGTGAGCTATATCGTTGAACGTCTCGCCGTCGCGTTGCAGCCACTGCTTCTCGTAGGGCATGAGCCGTTCAAACGTAGCGATCGCCGCGACGGTCGCGAGATAGACGACATTGAACCACAATAGCGGTGTCTGCGTGCGAAACGCAAAGCCCGCTCCCGTCAATCCCGCGACGAATATCATCGGCCAGAGGCTCCAGGAAGCAGCCACATATAGGCGCGATTTTCGCTCGTCGGTCATTTGCAATCCTCGGCATCATTGCGGGTGGCGAATGATACACCGCAGTTGTCGCCATCAGGCAAGGCCCATGAGCGGCTTGATGGACGTTTCGTCGCGCGGCACGCACCGGAATGTGTATTTCTGGTAATTGTATCAACACGCGCTTGTTGCTAGTCAGCACATACTTACCCATAGCTGCTGCAGGCCACGATGTCCTCCCGATCTTCAGACCGTCAAACAAGTCCGCTCGTCGGAATAGCACTCGCCTGTTCCGGCTATTCGCTGTTTGCGATCCAGGACGCGATGGTCAAATGGCTCGTCACGGACTATTCCGTCCCGCAGATCCTCTTCATGCGCAGCATCATGATCGTGGCCATCGCAGGCCTCATGGTCCGGCGGCTCGGACACCCATCGATCTTGAAGAGTGCGCATCGGAAATCGTTGCTGCTGCGTGCCGGCCTCATGCTTGCTGCATGGATGGCTTTCTACTCGGCCGCGCGGCACCTCGGTCTTGCGGAAATCACGACCATGTACTTCTCGGCGCCGATCATCGTCATTTTCCTCTCGATCCTGGTTCTCAAGGAGAATGTCGGCCCGGTCCGCTGGCTCGCCTGCATCGGTGGTTTTGCCGGTGTGCTGTTGGCAGCCAACCCCGCAGAAGCTCCAAGTCTGATTCCGGCAGGCATGGTCATTTTTGCCGGATTTTGCTGGGCCTGGAGCACGGTTCTCGTTCGCCTCGTCAGTCGCACCGAAAGCACGCTGAACCAGATGATGGCGACGAGCTTTCTTTTCGTAGTCGCCTGCGGCGCCACGCTGCCGTGGCTTTGGAAGACACCCGATTCGTTCGGATGGTTCCTGATGATCGGTCTAGGTCTTGTGGCGGCCGCCGGGCAATATCTGCTTTACGAAGGCTTTCGCTACGCGCCGGCTTCGACGCTCGCGCCGATGGAATACAGCGGCCTCATCTGGGCATTCCTGTATGGCTATCTCATATGGTCTGAAGTGCCGACGATAAATGTCGTCGCCGGCGCGATTGTGATCGTCGTCTCCAGCGTTGCACTCGTCTTGTGGGAACGCCGCCAGCTGCTCGCAACCCGGCGACTGATCGTCTGATCGCCGGGCTGCGGCACTCTCAGTTGAACGACTTTGCGCCAGCCACATCGAGCGGCTTGCTCAGCCTTTGTGCTGCAAGAACGACTTCCAGACGATTGCGGGCATCCAGCTTCTGCATCAGGACGGTCATGTAGTGCTTCACGGTCTTTTCGCTGATATCAAGACAGCTCGCGATTTCGCGGTTGGTGTTGCCGCGCATCAGATGGTCGACGATCTGTTCTTCGCGTGCGCTCAGCCTCAGGTTAACTTGAGCCTTGCGGCGAAGCGCTTCGGTCTTCATCGACATGATTACCTTGGTGGCAAAGCCAGGTGTGATGAATGTGTTTCCGGCGTGCACGGTTCTGATCGCTTCGTGCAGGTCGGACGCCGTGCTGCCTTTCAACACGTAACCGGAAACACCAAGGCTCAAAACCTGAATTGCCAACTCGATGCTCGAACTTGCGGTAAACACAATGATCCGGGTTCGCTGGTATCGCTGCAAGATGATCTCAATCGCCGCGATCGCGTCTCCGGGCATACTGAGATCGACCACAATGACGTTTGGTGCGAGCTCCTCGACAAGCTTCAGAGCGTCCACGGCGTTGTCGCCTTTGCCGACAATACTCAGATCCGGTTTATTCGAATAAAGGCTGACCAGTCCCTCCAGCAGTATTGGATGATCATCGACGAACGCTACAGAAATCGCCATATTCCCCCCTCCAATTCCAAGTAATACCCTAGCCCAGGAATGCACCATTTTGGAATGCATACTTAAGTGATAGTTACATTAGGCGTAGCACACGCATATGAATTGTGTGGGATCGTTCCCCTGCGGAAGTAATGAGTTTTTGGGCTCAAACGGAAACCAAAGAAACCCGTAGCTCGCAGCACGCAGTCTCAAGCCGCGCCTTCGACAACCGTGACGATCGCGTTCCCGACAAAGAGGCCTGCCTGTGCGGCATGTTTCCTCGCCTTCGGACGGGGTGCTCGAACTTCCAAGTCCTGTAGCCCACTCATGAGCCCACTATACCTGATGGGGAAACACCGTCTTGAGCAGAACGTCCTGACGGCTCTCGGGCTCGAATGCGACTGTTGTCGTGAGGACAGACGGGCGAGCGATGATGGAAGCATGCGGAAACCATCTCAAAAACTCGATCACACCAGCCGCCATGATGATTGCACCACATGCCACCGCGATCATCGTTCGCCTGAACGGCAAGGGTTGGCGGTGTTCAGGTGAAGGTTGAGTGGAGTTCATAGCACTGCCTCTTAATCTTGAAGGGTGATGCGCGGAATGTTCTTGCTTGCGAGGAACACGTACCGCGGTTGATGGATTGTCGTTCAGCGCGTGACATACACTGGTGTAGGGTCGGATTGAGCAAGTCGCGCTGGCGAGGGACGCTTGCTCGGCAGCCGCCTCCGCCGAGCGCCGACTGTCAGGCGGCTGTGAGCACCGGCTCCCCGTTGAAGAACGCATCGAGGTTGGCCCCTACGAGCGCGGCCATGCGGCTCAGTGCAAGGTCTGTAACGCCAGCGATATGCGGTGACAGAAACGCGTGTGGTACATCGCTCCAGCGCCCGGCGGAGGTCGGCTCCTGCTGATACACATCCAGTGCCGCGGCAGCCAATGCGCCGCGTCGCAACGCACTGATCACGGCATCTTCATCCACGAGTGTTCCCCGGGCTACGTTGATGAGTGCGCCCTGCGGACCCAGTGCCTCGATTACCTGTGCGGAGATCAAGCCACGATTGTCTTCGTCCGCGCTCGCAGCCACCACCAGCACGTCGCTCCAGCGCGCAAGCTCGATCAGATCGGACGCCTTGCGCCAGGGAACGTCGGGCTTGTCGCTTGGCGCCCACCAGGAGGTTACCATACCCATCACGTCCGCACGGCGGGCAAGAGCCTGCCCGATGCTCCCGAAGCCGACAATTCCCAGGCGAAGACCGGAAAGGGACGTTGTGATCAGCCGCTTTCCCGACTGCCACTCTCCATCGTTGACCCAGCGGCTGCCATCGGAAATCTTCCGATAGATGTTCAGGATCTGTCCGATCGCGAAGTCTGCGACGTCCTCGTGGTTGACGTTCCGCGCATAGGTGACAACGATCCCGCGCCTGTGCGCGTCGGCCACGTCAATACCATCGTAGCCAGTGTTGAAGCATGCTACCAGGCCAAGGTTCGGCATGGCTTCATACCATCTCTTGTCGAATGGCCGGCTTCCGTCGACAATGACAGCGCGGGCGCCGCTCGAGCCAGGCTTTGGCGGGGTCGGGCCAAAATCCACAAGACGATACCGGCCATCGAGCGCCTCCTTGAGAAAGGGCGCCAGATGCGGGCTGGCAAGAACCACCGTTTTTCGAAGATCCTTATCCATGTCGGTCAGATTCCGTCTACTGGCGTGTTGTCGAGAGTATCGTTGGCTGTGATGCCGCTGCCGAGTTTTTGCATTTTGATCTCTTTGATGTGCGGGGAAGCAAACTCCTGCGGCTCGCCCCACGGACGAACGCGTCTGGCCTGCTCCGACTGCGAGCGCGGCGTTCGAAACGTTGTCGTCACTCGTCAGTTGAAGATATGAACCCCACGGCTGCTCACCAACCATACGAAGGTCGTGGCAAGTTCAGACGTTGGTTTCTAACAGTGAAGAGTTCGCTGCTTCGCTCGCGTCATTGAAGCTGCGAGACGGATGCACGGCTGCCGTGCAAGAAGATCATTGCCAGGGGATTTAGGGGTCTAGCGCTTTGAGCAGCCGTCGAGAAATATGTCGGCGCAGGCTCGCGCCCTTTCTACGATCTGATCGTCAGGTATTCCCGCGACCTTGCCAAGCATTACTGTGCGCTGTGGTTCCATTGTCATCATGCCACGCAGCATGCCGATCGCCATTGCGACATTAACGGGCTTCACAGCCCCCAGGCTGATCTGGCCGGACAGCCAATCCTCCATCACCTTGCTGGTTCTGATGATCGCTTGCTCATAGAAGACCGATGCTATTTCGGGGAAGCGGTCGGATTCGCTAAGCACCAGCCGCGTGATCATGATCGTCTCCTCCGAAAGAGTAAGTCGGCCATAAGCAAGGAGAAGGCGCTCAAGGCCTTCTCGTGGTGCAAGACCTGCAAGACTGCTGGGATCCATTCCGAGGAAATAGCGGTTAATCTTGCTCGAGATCAGCTCGGAAAACAGGTCTGCTTTCGCGGGAAACAAGCGGTACAGTGTCTTGGTTGAGACGCCCGCAGCCCGGGCGATTGCGCTGATGCTGGCAGACGCGTACCCAGCTTGCTTGAATTGATCATTCGCGGCTTCGATGATGACCTGCCTCGTCTCATCATCGGATCTAACCTGCGGCCTGCCGCGGCAGCGTTTCTCTAACGAGACCTGATCCTGCATCATCACATTCCAAATTGGCGCTTCCCAAGTGCTATTGCAAATATAGGAAATTATCAAGTTTCCTAAACACCTGAGGCGCGCAATCCGTCCACTAAGTCGACCACTTTCATTTTGGAATACGAAAATTTTCCAAATTTGCATTGACATTGCAGATCGACAACATATTTTTGGAAAACCATAAGTTTCCATATTAACGACTGCGGTTCGCAAGGCGACCTTCGACAGTCAGGAGTGATCGCAATGGACGAGAACGTAATCGCGCTGACCAAGCCGGACCGCAGCGTTGCCGTTTCCCAGAACGCCGCACAAGCCCATACGATGGACGCGGGGCAGCCCGGAGTAGTGGCACCTCCCGCTGCTTCTGCCGCGGCGATCGGCGCAAGTAAACGCGGTGGTGGCCTGAAAAAAGCGGTTATGAGCATCGGCGCGGTCGTGGTTGTCGCGGCGGGCGCCTACTACGGCCACGACTATTGGACCGTCGGTCGCTTCATGGTTTCGACCGATGACGCGTACATCAAGGCTGACAGCAGCGCCATCGCGCCCAAGATCTCGGGTTATCTCGCCAAGGTGTTGGTTGGCGACAATCAGCACGTCAAGGCAGGGCAGGTGCTAGCGACGATCGACGACCGCGACTACGCAACGGCTCTCGAACAGGCAAAGGCCGATGTACAAGCGGCCCAGGCGACTGTCGACGCCAAGAAGGCAGCGCTGGTAACGCAGCAATCCGTCATCGCCGCAGCTCAAGCGTCGATTGACGCCGATCGCGCGAATGAAACCTTCGCCGAGCAGAACGATCAACGCTATGCGCGTCTTGCGAACAATGGCTATGCACCGGTCCAAACCGCGCAGCAAGCCGCGTCTCAGATTGCTGCCAACCGTGCCGCGACTGCCCGCGATGTTGCATCACTGGCGACCGCGACACACCAGGTCGAGATACTCAAGGCAGAGGTGACGCAGGCTGATGCGATGCTCGCCCACGACGTTGCCGTCCAGCACCAGGCCGAACTCAATCTCACCTACGCGAGCATTGTGGCGCCGATCGACGGCGTCGTTGGAAACCGCACTCTTCGCGTCGGCCAATATGTGCAGGCCGGGACCCAGCTCATGACGGTTGTTCCGACAGACGCCGCCTACATCGTGGCGAACTACAAGGAAACCCAGCTGACGGACGTTCACCCCGGACAGCCGGTCGATATCGACGTTGATACCTACCCTGGCCACATCTACCACGGCCACGTTGAAAGCCTCGCTCCAGCGAGCGGTCAGGAGTTTGCCCTTTTGCCTCCTGACAACGCCACCGGCAACTTCACCAAGGTTGTCCAGCGCATCCCGGTTCGCATCGTCATCGATGCAAATAGCTCTGCCTCCGGCGACTTGCGGCCCGGAATGTCCGTGACACCCAGCATCGACACCCGAAACGGCGCCAAGTAACCGTCCAGAACCAGGAGGATCAGGTCATGTCCAATGCCACAACGATCCAGGGAGCCGCGGCAATGCCAGCGGCAGGTGGCGCACAGACAGCCGGAGCCAGGGAATGGATTGCCGTGCTGGCCGGGATGATCGGCGCGTTCATGGCGATCCTCAACATCCAGATCACCAATGCATCGCTTCTGGAGATCGAGGGTGGGATCGGCACCGGTGTCGACAACGGCGCATGGATTTCGACCTCTTACCTCATCGGCGAAATCATCGTCATTCCGCTCACCGCCTACTTCAGCAACGTGTTCTCGTTCAGGCGGTATATCCTCGTGAACACGATCCTTTTTCCACTGTTCTCCATGGCGTGTGCGTTCACGCACGATCTCAGTTCGATGATCGTGATGCGGGGGCTGCAGGGGTTTGCCGGTGGTATCCTCATTCCCATGGCCTTCACGATGGTGCTGACCAAACTGCCGAAATCGCAGCAGCCGGTCGGCCTGGCGATCTTTGCGCTCTCGGTGACATTTGCGCCGGCCATCGGCCCCACCATCGGCGGTTACCTGACCGAAAACTATGGATGGCAGACGATCTTCTTCATCAACACGATCCCGAGCGCGATCATGGCGCTCGCGCTGGCGTTGACACTGGATAAGCAGCCGATGCGCCTCGGCCTTCTGCGCGAAGGCGACTGGGCGGGCATCGTGACGATGGCGATTGGTCTCGCGGCCCTGCAGACCGTTCTTGAGGAAGGCAACAAGGACGATTGGTTCTCGTCGCCGTTCATCCTGAAGCTGAGCGTGGTCGCCTTCGTCTTCCTGACCGCCTTCATCTGGATCGAGCTGACTGTCGAGAAGCCGCTGGTGAAATTGCGGCTTCTGAAGCAGCGTAATTTCGGTATTGGCGTCGCGGTGAATGTCCTTGTGGGCGTAGCATTGTTCGGCACCGTCTACATCCTGCCGCAATATCTCGGACAGGTGCAGCACTACAATGCCCAGCAGATCGGAAATGTCCTCGCATGGACCGGTCTGCCGCAACTGCTTATCATTCCGCTGGTCCCTATGATGATGAAGCGCTTCGACGTCCGCTACATCGGGTTCCTCGGCATCAGCATCTTTGCGATCAGCTGTTTCATGAACATTTCTCTGTCGCCTGATAATGCCGGTGACCAGTTCTGGATTCCGAACATCGTACGAGCGATCGGGCAGGCACTGGTGATAACCCCGATAACGGCGATCACCACGGGTGCCATTGCGCCGTCGGACGCTGCAGCCGCCTCGGGGCTGACGAACATGCTCCGCAATCTCGGGGGAGCGGTCGGTACCGCGACGCTCGGCACGGTGCTCACGAAACGGGAGCAATTCCATTCGAACATCATCGGCCAGTCGGTCACGGCGTCTCGAGACGAAGTCAAACAGCGGCTCGACGCACTCACCGGATATTTTCAGACCCATGGGGTATCGGACCATGCCAAGGCAAGTGCAGAGGCGGTCGTGGCGCTTGGGCGCATCGTAAAGCGGCAGGCATTGATAATGGGCTTCAGCGATACCTTCGCTGTCATCGGCGTGGTTCTCGCCCTCGCCGCAGTGTTGCTGCTGCTCACGAAACGCTCCAAGGCCGGAGGAGGGGCGGGAGCGCATTGAGCGCCGCGAGCGAGCATCGCCCGTATCGTGACGCCTCCAGAGACATGCAGAACCGACGCGAACATTCGCGTCGGTTCGTTGCGCAATTCAGCTATGCCGGATCTCGGTTCCAAGGACCTTGAGGCACTCCCTGATAAAGGCCGCAAGTGCCGTCCAGCCCTTAGCTGAGACCATCGTGCCATCGACGTACGCTTCAGTTGGCGACAGGTCGATATATGTGCCGCCGGCAAGGATTACCTCCGGCTCGCAAGCGCCGAGCGCGGCGACCTTTTTGCCGCGCACCACGCCATCGACCGCGACAAGGATCTGCACGCCGTGGCAGATCGTGAAGATAGGCTTCTGCTTCTCGTGGAAGTGGCGGACCATCGCCTGCACGCGCTTGTCGGTGCGGATATATTCGGGACCACGGCCGCCCGCGCAATAGACAGCGTGGTATTGATCAAGCTGGGCTTCGGCCTCCGAGAACGTCTTGTTGATGACGACATTGTGTCCGAGCTTTTCGGTATAGGTCTGGTCGCCTTCGAAATCATGGAGCGACGTTCTGAGAATGTCGCCGGCCTTCTTGTCAGGGCACACGACGTGGACGGTGTGGCCAACGGCCTCCATCGCCTGCTGGTATACGAATATCTCGTATTCCTCGGTGAAGTCGCCCGTTAACATCAGGATTTTCTTGCCTGGCATGGTTTTGCCCTCCTCATTTGGTTGGGTGTGCGGGCGGATCGTTTCTCCGCCAGCATCATTGACATCTTAGAACGGTGAATCCGGGAAATAATACTCCGCGGCGTTATCCTTTGTGATCAACGGCGCGTCGAGCTTAACTGCACCGCGAACAGGAGCATGGCCCACGAGGTTCGCGACGGTCATGTAAAGCGCCGTCTTGATCATCGACGGCGGATAGGGGGTTTCGACGGGGGTGACAGGATCGCCGTCGATGACCTTCTTGATGATCTCCTTCATACCGTTGCCGCCGAGCGCATACTTGATCTCTTTGCGGCCGGATTCCTTGATGGCTTCAAGCACTCCGACGAGCATGTCGTCATCATTGGCCCATACCGCGTCGATCTTCGGGTACTTGGCCAGGTAGTCCTGCATCAGCTTGAACGCATCGTCACTGTTCCAGTTGGCATACTGGATATCGAGAACTTTCATCTCCGAACCGTTGATGCCGTCTTCAAAGCCCTTGACGCGTTCGTCGTCGATGACCGTCGGGATGCCGCGCAGCACCACGACGTTGCCCTTGCCCTCAAGTTTGTCGACCAGGAATTTCGCCGTGTTGCGACCGACTGCGATATTGTCGCCGGCCACGTAAAGATCCTGGATGGTCGGGTCGTTGAGACCACGATCGACAACGGTGATGAATGTACCTTTGTCCTTCACCGCCTTGACTGGCAAGGTCAGTTCTTCGGAGGTGTGTGGAAGGATGACCAGAGCGGCAAGATCCCGGCTCGCCGAAAGGTCTTCAAGCGCGCTGACCTGGGCCGTCGCAGAAGGCGAGGTCTTCACCACGACTTCCACTTCGGGGAAAGCCGCGTTGATCTCCTTGGCTGCTGCCTGCGCGTGATAGACGATCCCGGCAGTCCAGCCGTGATCTGCCGCAGGTATGGAGACGGCGACGATCTTCTTTCCGTCGGCAGCCGCCTGTCCCGCCATCAGCAGGACACCAAGCGCTACGCCGGCAATCAATTTAGTTCGAAACATAGATACCTCCCAGTAAATGGACCGATGGAAAATGACACCCGTGTGGTCCGGACACGGGGTTATCTCGAAAATCTTTGGATGAGCATGGCGATGATGATGATTGCACCCTGCACCGCTGCAACCAGGTATTCCGATACGAAGTCGGAGAGCACCATCAGGTTTGCGATGAGTTCGAGGATGACGGCACCTGCAACGGTGCCCCATATGTGGCCCTTGCCGCCGCGCAATGCCGTGCCGCCGATGACGACCGCCGTGATCACTTGCAATTCCCACAAGACACCGGTGGTTGGCGTCGCTGCGCCGAGGCGCGGGACATAGCAGATGGCAGCGATCGCGACACAGGCCCCCTGAATTGCGTAGGCAATAGTGCGGGTCCGGACGATCGAAATGCCGGAGTATCGCGCAACGTCCTCATTGGCGCCGACGGCTGCGCATTTGCGGCCGTATTTCATCTTGTAGAGAATGAGCGAGCCGATCGCCGCCACCGCAATCGAAATCAGGATCGGTATCGGAATTCCGCCAACCGTGCCGAAGTAGACGGGCCGATAAGCCTCGCGAAGCGCCCGGTCGATTGGAATTGTCCCACCATCCGACATGTAGGTGATGAGCGCGCGGAAGATGCCCATCGTGCCCAGGGTCGCGATGAAGGGTTCGATCTTTCCGACGGTAACGATCAGGCCGTTGAAGAGCCCGCATGCCACGCCGGCGAATATCGCGATCCCCATCCCGGCGGCGATCGACCAGGGGCCCAACGTCGGGGTCATCATGTTCATGGACATGATGGTGATGCCGGTAATGAATGCCGCCATCGATCCGACCGAGAGGTCCAGGCCGCCGGAAGAAATCACGAACGTCGCGCCGACAGCGATGATCGCAATGAAGGCGCTGCGGGTGATGACGTTGCTGAGATTGGTCGTCGACAGGAAGTCCGGATTGATAACGAATCCAACAGCCAGAAGAACAGCCAGGGCCAGGAACGGTCCCGCGTCGGTCCAGCTGATGTCAAATTCTCGCTCTCGCCCGATTGGGATTGTATGTGTCGTTGTCGTCATTCTGTGCCTCCCTGAATGCCATTCCCGGCGATCGCGTCGCTTGTCGCCAACAGCGCGATGTTCTTCTCGGTCATGTTCTCGCCTGCGAGTTCGCCATTGATCCGGCCCCCGCGCATGACCAAAATCCGGTCGCAAATACCTATGAGTTCCTGCATCTCCGATGAGATGACGATGCAGGCTTTGCCCTCGGCGACGAGACCCTGGATAAACGCGTAAATCTGCGCCTTGTTGGCAATGTCTATGCCGCGCGTCGGCTCATCGATGATGACGATGGACGGGTCGGTCAGCAGCACTTTCGCAAGAAGCAATTTTTGCTGGTTGCCGCCGGAAAGCTGGCCGGCTTTCACACTGAGGCTCTTCAATCGGATGTCGTATTGACCTACTGCCTGTTCGAGGATTCCGACCTCGCGCTGACGGTTCATCAGTGTACCCGGATGAAACTTCTCCAGAGCCGAAAGCGTGAGGTTCGGCGCCAGTCGTTCCTGGAGCAGCAATCCCTTTCTCTTGCGGTCTTCCGTTAGGTAGCCAATACCTGCATCGATGGCTTCTCTTGGGTTGTGGATTTGGATAGGCTTGCCCTTAAGCTCAATCTGGGCCGTTGCGGGTCTGAGGCCCGTGATCCCTTCAAACAACTCGGTGCGGCCGGCACCGATCATCCCGGCAAACCCCAGGATTTCGCCCTTGTGCGCAGCGAAAGATACGTTCTCGACGAAACCGGGAACCGTCGCCCCGTGCACGGCGAGTATCGGTTCGCCGTTCGGGTACGAGTTTCGGGATGGGTAAAGCGCCGATAGCTCTCGACCAACCATCAGATGCGCCATGTCCATCTGGCTGAGTGTGTGTCCGGGATGCGTGCCCACCATCTTCCCGTCACGCAACACCGTCACCTTGTCGGCAAGCCGCTGCACTTCGTCCAGACGATGGCTGATGTAGAGGACGGCGATGCCTCGGCCCTTCAGGCGCAGGATTATGTCCAGCAGACGCTCTACTTCGTCGCCGGTCAGGACGGCCGTCGGCTCGTCGAAAATCACCAGCCTGTAGTCGTCGAGCAAGGCCCGCGCGATCTGAACCAACTGCCGGTCGGCAAGCGCGACATTGCGCACCAGGGCGTTCGGGGAGATATCACAGCCAAGTTCCGCGAGCTTTTCGGCGGCGATCCTTCTCATCGCGCGGTCATCGACAATCCCGTTTCGACTAAGCTCTCGCCCAAGGAACAGGTTTTCGGCGACCGTTAGGCCATCTGCCAGCAGGATCTCTTGATGCACGAGAACGATGCCGGCGTCCTGCGCCTGGTGCGGCGTTGAAAATCGGACTGGCCGGCCTCCCACGGTGATGGTCCCGCTGGTGGGAGCTGCGTAGCCAGACAGCAGGCGCATCAGCGTCGATTTGCCGGCACCGTTCTCGCCGATGATCGCATGGATCTCCCCTGCCAAAATGTCGAGCGTTACCTCCGACAGGACCGTTACAGAGCCGTACTGCTTCGAGAGATTTTCTGCTCGAAGAAACGGGGCGTCGAATGCATGTCCGTTGTCTGGCGGCGACATGTCTTCCCCATTCCTCTCGATGTCGATCGCGATGGACATTCGTTGAATCTCACTGAAAGGCGGGCAAAAGCCGGTCGCGGGAATGTTCTATATGGGTCCGCATTGCGGATGCCGCAGCCTCCGGGGAGCGGGCGGCAAATGCGTCGAGCAGCGCCTGATGCTCATCAAGGGCTTCCTCGGTCACACGCCAGTGGAACATCAAACGGAAGATATGGAAGTGGGTGTGCTGGTAAGTCAGCATTTCCCGAATGAGCTGGTTACCGGCGAATTCCATGATGCTGTCATGAAAGACCGCGTCCTGACGGGCAAATGTCGAATAGTGGAGGAGATCGTCGGTGGCCTCGCGCCGCGCCATCACACCGGCGGCCTGATGCAGGATGGCGAGCTTTTCATCATCCATCGCGGCGGCAGCCTTAGCGGCGCCCGCCGGTTCCAGAAGCAGGCGAAGCTCGTAGAGCTCATCGAACCGTCGACGCGTGATCTGCGGAGCCGCATGGTAGCCGACAAGATGCTGCTTGACGACCAGTCCTTCGCCTTCCAGCCGGCCGAGCGCTTCGCGGATCGGTGTCTGGGAGACATTGAACTCCTTGACGAGATTGTCCACCGTGATGCGTGCACCCGGCGCGATCTTCAGCGACATCAACTGGTTGAAGATCGCCTCATAGACGTCTTCCACCAGACTGTTTGAGCGCTGGATGGCGGTGCCGCCTTGAGTTGTGTTCGTTACCCGTGTCGAAATCATCTTCTGCCGTCTTTTACCTCTTGACAGTTTCAATCGCTAACACGATGCTCCGACCAATGCAATACTATATCCTATAGGATTTTATATAGGGAGAGAATGTGAAGGTATCGGGGCAGACGGCACTCGCGCTCGGGAAACGGTTGCTGGAGGGATGGAACGTCCCCCCGGAAAACGCCGCTCTCCAAGCGCGCGTACTGGTGGAAGCTGAACTCAAGGGCCATCCCTCGCACGGGCTGCAACGCCTTCCGCGCGTGCTCCGTCGCATTGAGCGCGGCTTGGTCGCGCCATCGGCTAAGGGCGTCTATAAGTGGAGGTCCGATGCGGTGCTGGAGGTGGATGGCGGCGCGGGGCTGGGCCCGGTCGTGGCAATGGACGCGCTTGCTCGGCTGATGGATCGCGTCCTCTCCTCGGGGATCGCACTTGCCGCCATTCGCAACAGCAATCACTTGGGAATGCTGGCCTATTACGTTGAACAGGTCGCCGCCCGCGGCCTCATCGGCATAGCAATGTCGTCGAGCGAAGCGTTGGTCCATCCATACGGAGGTACACGGGCGATGCTAGGCACCAACCCTCTGGCAATCGCCGTGCCGACAGCCGGTCAACCGCTGGTGCTGGATCTCGCCACCAGCAATGTCTCGATGGGAAAGATCCATCACCACGCGGCGACAGGTCGGCCAATTCCGGAAGGCTGGGCGCGTGACGCCGAGGGCCGGCCCACCACCGATCCGCTACGAGCAAAACTAGGTGCAATCGCGCCGTTTGGGGATGCAAAAGGATACGGCCTGGGCATTGCCATCGAGCTTCTGGTCGCCGCTCTTGCTGGATCGGCGTTGGCGCCCGAGGTTCGGGGCACGCTGGATGCCGAAGCGCCTTGCAACAAGGGCGACCTACTGATTGTGATCGACATGGGCTCCGCGCCGGATCTCGCAATGCGGCTTTCGGCCTACCTTGATGCAGTCCGCGCATCACCGCCTACACAAATCGAGAAGCCCGTGCGGGTACCCGGCGATGGTGCCCATCGCCGGCGCCAGGCCGCGCTGGCGCAGGGGTTCGAGATAGATCCGCGCCTGTGGGCTGAACTCAACGCACTCCCGCATTCCAATTCCGCCGTTTTCGAAGGACATGAATGATGACCCTGTTCGCCGCGTTAAGACTGCCACGCGAGATTCTGTTCGGCAAAGGCCAGCGTCATGCGCTGCCGGACGTCGCACGGAAGCTCGGTACGAAGGCTCTCATTTGTACCGACGAGCGGTTTGCCGGCACCGCGGTGTTTCGCGAAATCGTCGATGCGCTGAAAGCCGCTTCGGTTGAGGTTCTGGTGCACGACGCTGTTTTGCCGGATGTGCCACGTGATACAGTCGCCGTCTGCGTCGAGGCGGCGCGCCCCTTCGGGCCGGATATGGTAATCGGTATCGGTGGCGGCAGCTGCCTGGACATGGCGAAATGCGCGGCGCTGCTGATCGCCCATGGAGGTTCGCTGCAGGATTACTACGGCGAGTTCAAGATTCCTGGCCCGGTCGTGCCTGTCATTGCGGTTCCCACCACCGCCGGCACTGGATCTGAGGTGACGCCGGTAGCAGTTATCTCGGATCCAGACAGAACGCTCAAGGTCGGCATCTCCAGCCCTTATCTCATTGCCACGGTTGCAATCTGCGACCCCGACCTGACCATAAGCTGCCCGCCAGCCCTGACCGCCATCGCCGGCGCCGATGCCCTTACCCATGCCATAGAAGCGTTCACGGCGGCGCGCAGGGGTACAGATCATGGCCTCGCGCAGAAGCATGTGTTCATCGGCAAGAGCGCGTTGAGCGACCATTTTGCGCTACTGGCGATCAAGATGCTGGGACGGAGTCTCGAGAAAGCCTATGTCGATGGCTCCGACGAGGATGCCCGCGCGGACGTCATGATGGGCGCGCTCGCGGCGGGTTGTGCTTTCGGCACCGCCGGCACGGGGGCGGCGCACGCCGTGCAATATCCCGCCGGCGCGGTCACCCACACCGCCCACGGACTTGGAGTGGCGACAATGTTGCCCTATGTCATGAACTACAACCGTTCTGTCGCCGCCGCCGACATCGCCGAAGTCGGTGCTGCGCTTGGCCTCGAAGCGAACAGGCGCGGCGCCGACGAGATGGCTGAAGCGACGATCCGGGAAGTTAGCCGGCTCTTTGCCGCGATCGGAATCACGCCAACGCTTGCAGCGCTAGGACTTCCGGCGGACAAGCTCGACTGGACGGCGGAGCAGGCGATCAGCATCGACCGGTTGATCAAGAACAATCCGCGCGTTTTCGATCTCACTGCCATGAGGCGGCTCATTCAGGCCGCATTCGATGGCGATCTCTCCGCCTCCGCTTTATAATATCAGGAAGAAAACGATGAGCGCTTCGCACAATATCAAAGCCGACCCCGAAACCTTGGACTTCCATGCGTTTTCCCACGGATTGTATATCGACGGACAGTGGCGTGCGTCGCACGATGGCGGACGCATCGACGTCGTCGACCCGTCCACCGAAGCAGTGATTGCTGCCGTTCCCGATGCAACGTTGGAGGATGGCGCCTTGGCTGTCGAGGCCGCCGCTCGAGCAGCGGAAAGCTGGCGTGCAACGCCGCCGCGCAAGCGCTCGGAGATTCTACGCCGCTGCTTCGAACTGATGGTCGAAAGGTCGGAGACGCTGGCCACATTGATCTCCCTCGAGAACGGCAAGGCCTTGCGGGATGCGCGCGGCGAAGTGGCATACGCCGCCGAATTCTTCCGCTGGAATGCCGAAGAGGCCGTTCGCATCACCGGGGAGTTCGGCACATCGCCGTCCGGCGCGAACCGCATTGTCGTCGACTACCAGCCAATCGGCATCTGCGTGCTGATCACGCCGTGGAATTTCCCGGCGGCGATGGCTACCCGCAAGATTGCGCCGGCGCTTGCCGCTGGCTGCACCGTGATCCTAAAGCCTGCCAGCGAGACGCCGCTGACCGCCTATGCCCTGGCTGCACTCTACGAGGAGGCCGGCGTACCTCCAGGCGTGGTCAACGTGGTTACCACGTCCAAGCCCGGTGTGGTTACGGCAGCCATGCTGAGCGACCCCCGAGTGAGAAAACTCTCCTTCACCGGCTCGACCGGGGTCGGGCGTACGTTGCTTGGCGAGGCGGCAAAGCACGTGATTTCCTGCTCCATGGAACTGGGCGGGAATGCACCATTCATCGTCTTCGACGACGCGGACCTCGAGGCCGCGCTCGATGGCGCGATGATCGCCAAGATGCGCAACGCCGGTGAGGCATGCACGGCTGCTAACCGCCTGTACGTGCAGTCCGGGATATACGATGCCTTTGCAGAGGGCCTCACCAGGCGGATGAACGGTCTGCGGGTTGGCGCCGGCGCGGATGCCGCAACAGAATGCGGCCCGATGATCACGCGAAAGGCCGTCGACAAGATCGATCGTCTCGTCAAGGATGCCGTTTCTCGCGGCGCGCGCGTTCTTTGCGGGGGCACGATCACAGCGCAAAAAGGCTTCTTCTATCCCCCGACCGTCCTCTCGGATGTCCCGACGACCGCAGAGATGGCGAAGGAGGAGATATTCGGCCCGGTCGCACCGCTTTCGCGCTTCGAAGATGAGGCCGAGGTCATCGCACGGGCCAACAATACGGAGTATGGACTTGCGGCCTACATTTACACCGCGGATCTTGCGCGCGGCATGCGAGTGGCGTCAAAGGTCGAGGCAGGGATGATTGCGCTCAACCGTGGCCTGCTTTCCGACCCGGCCGCGCCCTTCGGCGGCGTGAAGCAGAGTGGCCTCGGGCGAGAAGGCGGGCAGCACCATGGGATCGCGGAATTCATGGAGGCGAAATACATCGCCGCCACCATCTGAAAGGCAGCATGACCTTGGCAGCAGATCTGTTCCGTATTCGCGATCATGTCGCCGATTTCGACGATATCGTGAAGGATATCAAGGCGCGCAGCGAAGCGACGCGCACCGATATTCCAATGGTCGCCGACATTGCCTATGGAGCGGACCCGACCGAGACCGTGGACCTGTTCATTCCACGCCATCGCAGAGCTGGAATGCCCGTGCACATGTTCATACATGGCGGCTACTGGAGGATGTTCTCCAAACGCGACTACTCATACGTTGCGGACACGATCACCGGTGCCGGCGCGATCGCCGTCATTGTGGACTACGCGCTGATGCCGGTCGTGCGGATGGTCACAATCGTGGATCAGGTTCGGCGTGCGAAGCAGTGGGTGCTTGAGAGGATCGCCGAGCATGGGGGGGATCCGGAGCGGATATCGGTCAGCGGCCACTCTGCAGGGGCACACCTCTCAACGTTTCTGTTCAACGAGACGGAGCGGCCGTCGGGAATAAAGGCTGCATTGCTCCTGGGTGGGATTTATGATCTGAAGCCGCTTCAATCGTCCTTCCTCCGCACTGAAATCGGCATTACCGACAAGGAAGTCGACGAGTTCAGCCCAATGACGCGCCGCCACGATCCGTCGACGAGTGCCATGCTGCTGGTAGGAGCCGACGAAACGCCACCGTTTCATCAGCAAGCGGACGCATTTATGGCCGCGCTCAGCCGTCAGGGCCTGCCCGCCACCCGCAGCAGTATCGCGGCGGGCAACCATATGAGCAGTGTACGGGATCTCGGCATTCCCGGCTCGGAGGCAGCGGCATGGCTTGATAAAGTCATAGCACGCACCTAGTGGTTCACGCGTTTCTTGTCAGGTTGAGCAGTCCCGTCTTCTTGGCGACGCACGATATTTCCTCCAACGCGATAGCCGAAGCATAGGGCTGCATCGCCAGGAATGGCACGACGTGGAAACACTGGCCGAGCGCTGTCACGCCTCAACCTGCAAATTGAATGTCCGCAGACAAAACGGGAGCAGGCACGCGCAACAAAAACATGCGCCAATACCACACAACCGGGCTAACTATCCTCGCCATCTCAAGTTTTATTCGTTATCATACTCAACTTCAGATAGGCTTACGTCTTAATTCTTTGATACTTATCGTATCAATTGCGGTTGAAAAGTGTCCAAACTGTGCCATAACTGGCTATGAGGGAAATTCGCCCCCCACAATACGGGTTCTTTGACGGCAACCGCGGCTGGGAGCGTCGTGCCGTGTTCAGACGCGAGTTGCAACGGCTCATCGATGGAGCTGTGCGCGCTGGCTGGCGAGAGGATGAGATAGCGCTCGAAGTTGCCGACCTGGCAGATGAGTATGTGATGAAGCTGGCGAGGCGGAAGACAGCCCAGGCACCTTTTTTATGTGCAAATGACAACGGCTAGCCAGGCCGGCGCTTCCCTTCGGCCGGTACCCGGCCATGCATCAATCTCCGTGCAAACACGGCTGACGCGGGAGAGTAGGCGTTGTACCATCTGCGTGCACTCCGATAAGCGTGGCATTGAGCAGCAGGAAACGGCAATGAGGCAATTGCACCAATGCGATGCTCGGGCCGTTTCAGATCCTGACATTTGCGCTGTT
Organism: Rhizobium sp. Root1220; assembly: GCF_001426265.1. GTDB lineage: Bacteria > Pseudomonadota > Alphaproteobacteria > Rhizobiales > Rhizobiaceae > Rhizobium. Next base: position 170,882 of record NZ_LMDG01000032.1, on the reverse strand, counting down.
TTCCGCCGTCGCGATTTCCTGCCTCTTCGTCATCCTGATGCGGCAGTTTGGTCCACTCGTGGTAGCCAGCTCTATCTATGGGGAGCCGATTCCGACCCTTGGGTCCAATAGCCTCTAACGGCCGCGCTCCACGGTCGCTGCATTCGGCATTTTCGATCGAGGTCCTTATCTCTCACCCGGTTGACAGCACGATTCTGGCGTGTCAGTTATGTAACTAACTGGTTATTTATTGGGAGGAAGAGGCAGATGGCTGTAAAATCGCTCGGCATTATCATGCACGGGATTACCGGCCGCATGGGCTACAACCAGCACCTGGTGCGGTCCATCCTTGCGATCCGGGAGCAGGGAGGACTTGAACTCGGGAACGGCGACCGGCTGATGCCCGATCCGATCCTCGTTGGCCGAAATGCCGACAAGATCGAGGCGATCGCCCGCAGGCATGGTCTGACGCGCACAACGACAGACCTCGACAGTGCTTTGGCCGATCCGCACAACAGTATCTTCTTCGACGCCGGCTCGACTCAGATGCGCGTATCGCTTCTGAAGAGGGCCATCGAGGCCGGCAAGCATGTCTATTGCGAAAAGCCGATCTCGGAAACGCTTGGCGAGGCGCTGTCCGTGGCAGACCTTGCCGAGCAGCGCGGGGTCAAGAACGGCGTCGTGCAGGACAAGCTCTACCTGCCGGGCCTGCGCAAGATTGCGTTGCTGCGCGATAGCGGCTTCTTCGGCAAGATTCTTTCGGTGCGCGGCGAGTTTGGCTACTGGGTGTTCGAGGGCGATTGGGGCGTGAAGGGGCAGCGGCCTTCCTGGAACTATCGCGCGGCAGACGGCGGCGGAATGATCCTCGATATGCTGCCGCATTGGCGCTATGTGCTGGACAACCTCTTCGGCGAAGTGAAGGCCGTCAGTTGCTATGCCTCGACCCATATCCCAAGCCGCGTCGATGAAAGCGGCAAGACCTACCGGGCAGATGCCGACGACGCCGCCTATTCGACCTTCGAACTCGAAGGCGGTATCGTTGCGCACATCAATTCGTCCTGGGCCGTGCGCGTCCGTCGCGATGACCTCGTCACCTTCCAGGTCGACGGCACACATGGCTCGGCGGCCTGCGGACTGACGAAGTGCTGGACGCAGCATCGCGTCAACACACCGAAGCCGGTGTGGAACCCGGACCAGCCGCAAACGATCGACTTCTACAAGACCTGGGACGAGGTCCCGGAAACGCAGGTCTTCGACAACGGCTTCAAGGCGCAATGGGAGGATTTCCTCCGCTATGTCGTTGACGATGCCCCGTGGAAATTCACGCTGCGCGAAGGCGCCAAGGGCGTGCAGCTTGCCGAACTGGCCCATCAGAGCTGGAAGGAACGGCGTTGGGTCGACGTACCGTCGCTCGCCGAGACACCCGTTCGCAAGGTCGCGTGACGCCATGCCAGCCACCCTTCGCCTTCCCGTCTCCGGCGGCAAACTGCTCGACTATACGACCGCCAACACCCCGATTGCCCCGCCGCGGCGTGCCGCCGGCGAGCCCGCATTCAACCGTGTGGCCTACGCTGCCGCCCACGTCGTCGTCGATCCGCTCGCCGACAACGATCCCTGGATCGATCGCAATATCGACTGGGAGCGGACGATTGCATTTCGCGAATATCTCTGGGACCTCGGCCTCGGCGTCGCCGAGGCCATGGATACCGCCCAGCGGGGCATGGGGCTGGACTGGACCGGCGCCAAGGAACTTATCGCCAACGTCCAGTCGGCGGCGCGCAAACGCCCGGGCGCACTGATTGCGTATGGTGCTGGAACAGATCACCTGGCACCGGGACCTGACGTCACTATCGACGACGTGATCCGCGCCTATGAGGAGCAGGTCGCCTATGTCGAGGGGCAGGGCGGGCGGGTCATCCTGATGGCGAGCCGCGCACTGGCGGCGGTGGCAAAAAGCCCGGACGACTATGCTCGCGTCTACGCGCGCATCCTGCGGCAGGTCCGCGAGCCGGTCATGATCCACTGGCTCGGCGACATGTTCGATCCTGCCTTGGCCGGCTACTGGGGCTCGTCGGACGACCTGCGCGCGATGGAGACCGCGATCGCGATCATCAACGACAACGCCGCCAGGGTCGACGGAGTGAAGATTTCCCTGCTTTCCGCGGAGAAGGAAATCATCATGCGACGGCGGCTCGATCCGGCGGTGAAGATGTATACCGGCGACGACTTCAACTATGCCGAACTGATTGCCGGCGATGAGCAGGGCCACTCGCATGCGCTGCTCGGCATCTTCGATGCGATAGCGCCCGCAGCGAGCGCCGCTCTTCAAAAGCTTGCAATGGACGACATCAAGGGGTTCCACGACATCCTCGCGCCGACCGTGCCGCTGTCGCGTCATATCTTCAAGACGCCGACGCGCTTCTACAAGACCGGCGTCGTCTTCCTCGCCTACCTGAACGGATTCCAGAACCATTTCCAGATGCTGGGAGGCCAGCAGAGCGCGCGCTCCGTGGTCCACCTGGCAGAACTGTTCCGTCTAGCCGACGAGGCACGCGTCCTGAGGGATCCGGATATGGCTGCAAACCGCATGAAGACGATTCTGGCGACTGCAGGCATCTAGGAATCAACGCAACGCTTCGCGGCTAGCGAAGCGGGAGGAGCATCCATGGAAATCGACGGCCTTTCGATCAATCTTGCGACCGTCCGACAGCAGTACAACATGAAACAGGCCGTCGATGCCTGCCTCACGCATAAGATCTCGGCAATCGCGCCCTGGCGCGATCAGGTCCATGCGATCGGCCTTGCAGAGGCAGCCCGCATTGTCACCGACAACGGGCTGAGGGTGACCGGACTTTGCCGCGGTGGCATGTTTCCGGCGGCCGACGCCGTCGGGCGCGCTACTGCCATCGACGACAACAAGAAAGCGATCGACGAGGCTGCGACCCTGAATGCAGACTGCCTTGTCCTCGTCGTCGGCGGTCTACCGACTGGTTCGAAAGACATTCCCCACGCACGCGAGATGGTCGCCGATGGCATCGCTGCGATCCTGCCGCATGCCCGGGCATCCGGCGTTCCCATCGCCATCGAACCCTTGCACCCGATGTATGCCGCCGACCGCGCATGCGTGAACACACTCGAACAGGCGCTCGACATCTGCGACCTGCTGGGCGATGGCATAGGCGTTGCCGTCGACGTCTATCATGTCTGGTGGGATCCCAAACTCGAACAGCAGATCGCCCGCGCCGGCGCTTCCGGGCGTATTCTCGCCCATCACATCTGCGACTGGTTGGTCCCGACGACAGATATGTTGCTCGATCGCGGCATGATGGGTGATGGTGTTATCGACTTGAAGCGTATTCGCGGAATGATCGAGACAGCCGGCTATCATGGGCCACAGGAGGTCGAAATCTTCTCGGCTGCAAACTGGTGGAAAAGGCCAGGCGAAGAGGTGCTGTCAACCTGCGCGCAACGGTTCCGGACAGTGTGCTGAGCCGGCACCGCGGATCGCGGTAAAAGCACCAGAACCGCACGTAACGATTGACAGATCACATTAGAACGGCGGATGGCGATCGATCCTTGTGGCCTGCTAAACCTCTGGTTAACCATAGATATTTACCGTTACGGCAGCAAATCAGCACCTAGCTTCCTCTACGGCCTACAGCCACTTCCTTCTTTCGAAGGGTGGTGATGGGAACGCAAGGCAACAGCGCACAATTTGATAAATGGGCCGTCAGCGCCGGATCGGAACCTGATCATCACTGATTCGTCTAAATTCGTCGACTGATTTGGCGTTAATTTAGGGCTGCGGCCACGCAAAATCGCGCCGCGACTGAGGTGCCCCATCGCTGTTCCCCGCGGGGAACTGCCGGTCTTGGGTCGCTCCAATGTTACCTGGTCGTCACGCAGGGCAGGCATGCGAATTCATACTCGACACGACTTGATTGACCCGCCCCGTCCGCTAGCTCCGTTTACAAGGGCGCATGTTGCAATGGGGCTGCGCAAACCATCAGTCGAATGGAGCCCACAATGAAACATCAGACATTGGAGCAACTGCAGAACATCGCGGAGATCGAACCAGCGTGTTCGCAACGGATAATGTTGCGTGGCGAGCGCTTGCAACGCTGGGCGCAAGACCTTGAACGGAGTCCGCACCGCCGCCTCGCAACACTCTACCAGACGGAGCACCAGCCTGCCTGCGTCACCGCGCTCATGCGAAGTGACAACTCACCGCTCACCGTCGCCTTCGAGGATCCGATCCTGCGGGCCGCCGGATTGCAGAATGATACCTACGGCGAGACGAAGCGGTTCTTCGAGCTCGCTGACGAAGAGTTGCATGACATCATCTGCTACTGCCATTTCGGCGCCACCGTCAGCGCCTCGGCGGCAGCTCGGCACATTCGCGCGGCGGTCGCCACGGAGCGGCCGGGGCTATTCGCGCGATTGCGCGCGATCTTCTTGGCTTAAACCGTTCGCGGGTGCCCTGCGGCACCCGCGTCCATCCATCCCGTCATGGCAGATCGAATTGTCGGACTTAACCGTTGTCGGCCCGATAAGGCATGGCGCGATAAACGCGATCAGGCCTTCTTCGCCGGACGATTGTGGATAGGCTCCGCCCGGTGCCAATTCTCCAGAACACGGCCATCCGTATGGGTCTGCTTCGCCCAGCGGATACCGTTCGAGATGACCTTGTGGATCGTCTTGTCGTGGTAAATCGGATAGCTTTCGTGACCCGGGCTGAAGAAGAAAATACGTCCGCGGCCCCGCTGGAAGGTGCAGCCGCTGCGGAAGACCTCACCGCCTGAATACCAGGAAATGAAGACCAGCTCGTCCGGCTGCGGAATATCGAAGGGCTCGCCGTACATCTCCGAAGCATTCACCTCGAAAAAGGGCGGTAGCCCTTCGGCAATCGGATGCGACGGGTTGATCACCCAGACTCGTTCGAGATCTCCCTCCGGCGTCTCACGCCAGGAAAGGTTGGCATTGGTGCCCATCAGCCGGCGAAAAAGTTTGGAATGATGGCCCGAGTGAAGGACCAGCAAGCCCATGCCTTTGAGTACGCGCTGCTGCACGCGGTCGATCAGTCCGTCGCTGACATCCTCGTGGGCCATATGCCCCCACCACAGCAGCACATCGGTATCGTTCAGGACGGAGTCGGGGAGACCCTCGTCGGGATCGTCGAGCGTACCCCGGCGGATCTCGAAATCAGGATGCTGGATGCCTGCCGCAATCGCGCCGTCGATCCGATCCGGATAGATCTCCTGTACCTCCTTGTGCAGTTGCTCGTGGCGTCCTTCGTTCCAGATGGTGACCTTGATTGTCATGATGTCCTCGATGTTATGAAGCTTGTGCCGCGCGGATCAATCGTCCAGCGGAATCGAAAAGATGGCAGGTGGACGTGTCCGCTTTCAGCGCTACGCGATCGCCGGGCCGAACCGGGATATCGCCATCAGCGCGAACGACAATTGGTTGTTCCGGCGAACCGACGGTCAGGTAGGTCTCGACGCCGAGTCGCTCCACGATGACGACCTCGGCCGAAAAGCTGCCTTGTGCTTCGGAGGCGATTTTCAGATGTTCCGGCCGGATGCCCAGCGTCGCTTCCCCTTGCGGCACCGCGCCGTTCGTGTCTGCGAAGTCCAGTGCAAGACCGATCGGACTTTCCGCCCGAAGCTTCCCGCCCAACGGCCTTGTGATCGTGACCGGAATCGTGTTCATCTTCGGTGAGCCGATGAAAGTCGCGACGAACTCGTTTTCGGGCTGATGGTATAGTGCCATCGGCGCACCTTGCTGTGCGACAACGCCCTTGTTCAAAACAACGATCCGGTCGGCCATAGTCATGGCCTCGACCTGGTCATGGGTCACGTAAACGACGGTTGCCTTCAGCTCCCGATGCAAGCGCTGCAATTCCGCGCGCATCTGGACCCGAAGCGCGGAGTCGAGGTTGGAGAGTGGTTCATCGAAGAGGATCAGCGACGGCTTCTTGATGATCGCGCGGCCGATCGCGACACGCTGCCGCTGCCCTCCCGAGAGTGCGGCCGGACGCCGGTCCAGATAATCGGTCAGCTGCAATATCTCGGCGACGCCTTCAACCTGCTTCCGGATTTCCGCCTCCGGCACCTTCTTGAGGCTCAGTGAGAAGCCGATATTCTGCGCCACGGTCATATGCGGATAAAGTGCATAGGACTGGAACACCATGGCAATTCCGCGCTTGTCCGGCGGCACGTCGTTGATGCGCTGGCCATTGAGAATGAGGTCTCCATCGTCAATGCCCTCGAGGCCAGCAATCATGCGCAGCAGCGTGGACTTCCCACAGCCGGACGGGCCGACGAATACCGCGAATTCGCCATCCTCCACCGTGATATCAACCCCCTTGATAACCTCCAGGGCGCCGTAGAATTTGCGAACGTTCTTGAGATTGATCATCGTTGAAGCTCTTTCTGGATATCAGCCTTTGACGCCGCCCGCGAAGGTCTGGACGAGGAAGCGTCGCGCGAAGCCGAAGGCGACAACGGCCGGTAGGAGATAGATGAAGGCGAGGGCGGCCAGCAGGCCGTAGTCGATCTCGTTGATGCGCAGGAAAGCGCGAAACAGACCGAGCGGCAGCGTTTGCAGCTCCGGAGACGACAGGAAGATCAGCGGCAGCAGGAAATCGCCCCATGCCGACATGAAGGCAAACAGTCCGGCAGCGGCGAGGCCCGGCAGCGCCAGCGGGATCAGTACCCGCCGAATGCGCTGCATCAACGTCGCCCCGTCCATCAGCGCCGCCTCCTCGTAGTCACGCGGAAGGCCATCGAAGAAGGTTTTCATGATCCACAGTGCGAGCGGCAACTGCATGGTCGCCAGCACCAGGATCAAGCCCAGATAGCCGTCGATGAAGCCCGTCCAGCGCATGATCGCCCGGGTGTATCCGCCGAAGATCGGCCTAAGAATGGCGCCTTCTATGTTGTTCAGCGTCAAAAGGAACTTATAGAGCGGCACGACAAGCGCGGTCGGTGGCAGCACACGGATCAGCAGGATCGCGTAAAGAAACGGCAGCTTCCACCAGGCGCGCGTTCGTGACAGCGCATAACCGCCGAGGCCGGCGAGCACCATGACCAAAACGGTCGCCCCACCAACCACAAAAAGCGAATTGAAGAGCCATTTCGCTCCATCCTCCTTGGTGAAGACGCGCAGATAATTGGCAACCGTCCATTGCTCCGGCCACCGCAGGAACAGCTGCGCGTTGCCATCGAGGGACGCCAGCAGCACCCAGAAGAAAGGTACAGCGCAGAAGATCGAGATCAACGACAGTGTCGCATAGGCAAGCAGATCCGAACGGGTCTTGTTCGCATTTTCTGTCGGAGAGATTGCAGCCATGTCAGACCTCCACCTTCATGGACCGCACATAGCCGATGCCGAGGATCAGCGAGATCAGCAAAGTAACCACCGCGACCGCTGCGCCATAGCCAAGCTGGAATGCCGTGAACGATTGGTTATAGATGTAGATGCTGATGACCTCGGTCGCTCCACCCGGACCACCGCGTGTCAGCGCATAGACGAGGCCGAATACGGCGATCGTCGAAACGGCCGAGATCAGCATGTAAAGCAGGATTGTCGGCATCATCAGCGGAAGGGTGATACGGCGGAACATCTGTGAAGGGGTCGCGCCATCCATGCGCGCCGCCTCGTAGATTTCGCTGGGAATAGTGCTGAGACCCGCCGTCAGCAGTATCATTGCTGTCGCGATGCCGCGCCAGGTGTTGACGATGATGATCATCGACAGCGGAAAGACCTGCAGCCAATCGGCCGGCGTGACACCGAAGAAGCTGACGATGCGGCTGAGCGTGGCGTGCTCGCCGCCCGCGAGCATTGAAATCCACATGAAGCCGGCGACAACCTCGGGCGCGGCGTTCGGCAAAAGGATGATGGACGAGAATATCTGCCGGAAACGAATGTTCCGGCGTAGCGCCATGGCAGAGATCAACCCGAGAACAAACTGGCCGATCACGGCCGAACCGATCACGAAGAAAAAGGTGACGAGCAGCGCGTTCCAGAATTTCGCGTCATTGAGGAGTCGCGCATAGTTGCGAATGCCGACAAAGCGCGGTCGAAGGGCGGCAGCCCCCGTCAGCGCTTCGTTGGTGAAGCTCAGGTAGACGGAATATAGCGCGGGATAGATCACGAAGGCCAGAAGCAACACCAGTGATGGCAGCAGGATCACGAGCAGCTGGCGCTCGACGCGCCGTTCGTGAGAATTGAGGACCATGAAGCTCACAACCTTGTCTGATGATCGGAGACGCGGCCAATGCGCCGCGCCTCCGTCTTGGGCGGAAGTTGAAAAGCCTGAGGCTTACTTGACGGCGTCGTCGCCGAGGGTTTCCTTAACGTAGTCGACAAGGATCTTCTGAGCGCCGGCCGCGTCGGTATCCTTGCGCAACAGCGCTTCGGTTGCACGGGCCACGCCTTCAGCGACGATGCCAAAGCCGGACGCCTGCTTGAGGAAAACGCCATTGCCGGCGGCTGCGTGGATCGGAACGAGTTCCGTCAGCTTCTGGAACTCGGCATTCTTTGCCGCATCCTTACTGGCGGGAATATTGCCGATGCGCGCGGCATAGGAAACCTGGGTTTCCACCGAGCCGATTTCCATCAGTGCCTTCGTGGCAAGCTCGACATTCGCGGACTTGGCGTTGACGGCCCACGGAGCGGCAAGGTTGGCCAGCACGTATTGCCCGCCATCCTGGCCCGGAACAGTCCAGGTGCCGACGATCTTGGTGACGTCTGGGATCGGGTTCTTGCTCTCGCGGCCCCAGTCGAAGATGTAGCACCACGAGCCGCATGTGGTCGCCACCAGCTTGCCCTGTGGGAACATTTCATACTTGGGCACGACCCAAGGTTCCGGCCCGAGCAGCGGCTGCGTCGGCATCAGGTCCTTGTCGATCAGCTCCTTGTAGACGCCGAAGACGTCCTTGACGCCTTCACCGCCGAGATCAAGCTTGCCATCGGCATCGACCAGCTGCGGCGTCTTGGAACCGACGAGCAGGTGCTGGAAGCCTTCATCGAACGCACCGCTGCCCCAGGAAACGCCCGCGGGAAAGAGCAGACCATAAGCGCCGGTCTTCTGCTTCACCTCGGCCGCGCGATCCAGCAGATCCTTCCATGTTTTCGGCTGCTCGGTCGAGATCCCCGCCTTTTCCAGTACATCCTTGCGGAAATAGATTTCCTGGATGCCGAGCATGAACGGCATCACATAGGTTTCGCCGTCGGGGCTGGTGGCGAGCTGCTTCGCCACGTCATAGAAATTGGCATAACCATCCCAGGCATTGATTTCCTTGGTGACCGGCGCGAGGTATCCGGCGGCGACCATATCGGCGACCGCAGCTGTCGTCGGGATGGTGAAAAGGTCGGGCGCATTGCCCGCGCCGAGCTCGGTGAGCAGCTTCGTGAGGTAATCCTTGTCCGGCGCCGGGTATTCGACGACCTCGACGGTCACGCCGTATTTCTTCTCGATCGCCTCGACCGTCGACTTCATCGCGTCGATGCCGGCCTGGCCATGATTTGCAATTCGGATTGTCTCTGCATGCGCCAGCGTCGAAACGGCGCTAAGCAAAATGGCGCACAGGCCACCAATGACCGTCTTCTTCAACGGAAGTCCTCCCTTTTTGGCTTTTCGGCGCCCTCCAGCACCATGAGCGAAAATGTACACGCATTCCATTTTCAGGCAAGATGGATTTTCAAAAGATTCTTGTCCTTTGACCAACTATATGTTTTTATTCGCTTTAATACACGTTGCCTTCAAACGATCGTTTGTGTAATCGTATACACAAAGCAGTTTGGAGGAACCAGCATGTCACGGAAATTGCGGCTCGGCGTCATCGGCGCCGGCTTGAAGGCGGCTGAGTATGCCGCGAGCTGGGCTAGGATGCCCGAGATCGAATTCGTCGCGCTCGCGGATACGACCGCCTCCTCGCGCCAGCGACTGATCGATGTCTGCGTCGCTGCCGGCGCCGCAGAGCCGAGGAGTTTCGAGGACTACCGCGAAATGCTTTCGATGTGCCGCGAAAACCTGGATATCGTGTATGTCTCGACGCCGCACGCCTTCCACGGCGAACAGGCAGCAGCGGTTGCGGAGGCCGGTCTCGACCTCTTCCTTGAAAAGCCGATGGTCACGACAGTCGCCGAAGCCGAGACACTGATCGCCGCACAGAAGAAGAGCGGTGCAACCATTGTCACCGCCTTCCAGGGTGGCCTTTCTCCTTTGGTCATTGACACGCGCAGACGCGCTCTTGCCGGAGAGTTCGGTGAGCTCATCGCGATCTCCGGGATGATCTGGGAAAGCTGGTCGGGCAACTACGATGGGCACTGGAAGCAGCAGCCCGCTATCGCCGGTGGCGGCTTCATGTTCGATACCGGCGCGCACATGATGAACACAGTCTGCCTGCTTGCGAATTCCGATTTCGACAGCGTCTCGGCGTATATGAACAACCATGGCAAGAAGGTGGATATCGCCACCGCCGTGTCCGCGCGCCTGAAGAACGGCGCTCTGGCGACGCTCACAGCGGCAGGGGAGGGACCTCCGGGTTGCGCCTCCTACATTACGTTCTTCTATTCCAAGGCCATCGTGCGGATAGACGCATGGGGCGGCTGGCGCGAAATCAGCGTCGGCCAGGTCAGCGAACCGCGGGAAGAGGCCGAGATCCTTGGCAACCCGATGAAAAATTTCCTGGCCATACGCGGCGGCACGATGGAAAACACCGGCTCCGTTGAAATGGGCCTGCGTTTCGCTAGGCTATGGGATGCAATCAAGGAATCGGCTGCAGCCGACGGTTTCCCCGTCAAAATCGCCGCATAGCGTACGGAATATTGGAAATGAGCAAGCGACGGATCACCTCGAAGGAACTGGCGAAGCTCGCCGGGGTGTCCTCCGCGACGATTTCGCGAGCCTTCTCACCCGATTCACGGATCGGCAGTGCCACGCGCGACCGTATCCTGGCGGTTGCCCGTGAGTACGGCTACCAGCCGAATGCGATTGCACGCTCGCTAAACAATCAACGCTCCCGTCTCGTGGCGTTGGTCGTCAACGCGATCGGAAACCCCTGCGAAGCCGAGGAGCAACAGCTTCTTGTGCACCGCCTGCAAGCCCGGCAGTTGCTGCCGATCATTCTATGCTGTGCCGATCACGATGACCGGCTGCAACTGATGCGCCTTGCGTCGACCTATCAGGTCGATCATGTCGTCGTCTTCTCCGACATGGTATCCATGCAGGATGCGGTCGATATCTTTCACACGACGAAGCCGATCATCGTGTCCTTCGAGCCGCTTGAGAACGAAAACGTTTCGAATATCCGCATCGACGGCTCTGCCGCAGCCGACGAGATCATCGACAAGATCGCGCGCGACGGTAAAAAGCGCTTCGCCTATCTGTCCGGTACCAAGTCGAGCTGGATCGACAAGCTGCGTCGCAAGTGGTTCGCCGACGCGCTGGCCAAGCGCGGTTTGTCGATCGAGGCGGAGGCTTTCGGTGATTACAGCTATGATTCCGGCTTCAAGGAAGCGGTGCTGTTGCTTCATCGCGCCAAGGTCGACGCCATCATCTGCGGCAACGACGTCATGGCAATAGGCGCACGCGACGCGGCGCGACGTGTGCTTGGCAAAAGCACACCGACCGACATCGCCATCGTCGGCCAGGACGGCATCGCCATGGCCGCGTGGGACTGCAATGACCTCACGACGCTAAGCCTTGACCATGTCGCCTTCATGGACGCCGTCGTGGAACTCATAGAATGTCACGAAGCCGATCTTGAGGGGCCGCACAGTATAACGCTGACATGCACTGCTCGTTGGGGTTCGACCGCATAGTGCCCCAGGCATCCGGCCCGGAATTCATCAAAGCAGCCCAGGCGTCGGTTGTCGTTCCCAAGCGCGGCAGTCTCTAGGCTCACGCGACAACAATGTGCTAATATACAGCCTCAGCACGGCGCAGGGCCGGATTTGTTGCGTTTGTTGCGAGTTTCACCGCAGCCGGGCCGTCGCGCCGACACAGAACAAGACTTGCCGGGGGTAGCAATGCATAGATTCTCATCTCGTTTTCCGCGGGTGATCGTACCCGTGGTCACTCTGCATGCGCTCGGCGCATTTCTCTGGCTTGTGGGCGCTGCGACCGCGCAACAGCCAACCACAGAGCAGCGAAACGCAATCCGGTCCGCCTGCCGCTCCGATTTCATTGCGCAATGCTCGGGTGTGACACCTGGAGGCATGGAGGCTCTCACTTGCTTGCAACAGCATAGTGCGACTCTCTCCGCAAATTGCAGGGAGGCCGTATCGGCCATTAGTCCCGCCAAGCCGAAACCAACCTCAGTCACACCTGCCGAGACGAAACCGGACACGCCAGCGCCCGTTGCCGCCGCCACTACGCAGCCGAGTACGCCCACTCAAGCGCAGCACAATGCGATCAAGTCCGCTTGCAGCTCCGATTTCATGGCGCAATGTGGCGGTGTGACGCCCGGCGGGGCTGAGGCGCTTTCCTGCCTGCAAACGCACAGCAATTCGCTTTCGGCCTCATGTCAACAGGCGGTCGGGGGCCTGGGAAGCACCGGTGGGTCGATCCCGGCAGGGGCTCCGGTTGCATCGGAAATGCCGCCAGCCAACCAGCCTACAGCCATGCCTGCCTTTTCGCCGCGCGAGGAACTGTTCGTGATCCGGGAAACCTGCGGCGGTGATTTTCGCAGGCTCTGCGGTGCGGTCCCACTCGGCGGCGGCCGCGGCATTGCCTGTCTGAGGCAAAATCTGCCGCGTGTCTCGGCAGGCTGCCAGAAGGTACTGATGACGGGCCTCTAGCAGGCCTGGGTATTCAAACCTCTGAGGCGACCGCCCCTTTTGCGCGTCTCGTCCTGTACTCTTCGAAGCGCTGCAACACCACGTAGAAAGACGGAACGAACAGGACGGCAAGGCATGTCGATGCGATCATCCCGCTGAATACCGAGATGCCGATCGACTTGCGCGCGGAGGCTCCGGCTCCCGTGGCCAACACGAGCGGCAGGACGCCGAGTATGAATGCAAACGAAGTCATCAGGATCGGCCGAAAGCGCAAGCGTGACGCCTCGATCGCGGCCTCGACGATTTCCATGCCTTCCGCTCGCTTCTCTCGCGCATATTCGACGATCAGGATGGCGTTCTTCGAAGCAAGCGCGATGAGAAGGATGAGGCCAATCTGGGTATAGAGATTGTTGGCGATGCCGACAGCGGTCAGTGCTCCGACGGTGCCGAGAAGGGCGAGGGGAACGGCCAGCAGCACCGCGAGCGGCAGTATCCAGCTCTCGTATTGGCCGGCGAGCACGAAATAGACGAGAAGCATCGCCAATCCGAACACGACATAAATCTGCGATCCGACGGCCTTTTCCTGGTACGATAGTGCGGTCCAGTCGAAGCCGGCACCGGGCGGCAGCGTCCGATCCGCGATCTGCTCCATGACATGCAGGGCCTGGCCGGAACTAAACCCGGTCGCGGACCCGCCGACAATGGTCGCCGTTGGATAGAGGTTGTAGAGGCTGATCAAGGAAGGACCTTGCGCCGGGGTAATGTCGATGACGGTGCCAAGCGGGACCATGGTGCCATCGCCGGCTTTCACCTTCAGATTCGCGATGTTCTCGGCGTTGACGCGCGAGCCAGGCGCGGCCTGCACATAGACCTGGAACGTTCGGCCGAACTTGTTGAATTGCGTCACGTAGCTTGAGCCGACATAGCTCGAAAGGGCCGAGAAGACCTGGCCGACAGTCACGCCAAGCGCTTCGGCCTTGCTGCGGTCGACAGTGATATCCAGTTGCGGCACCTCGGCGCGAAAGGTCGAACTCAGCCGTTGCAGCGATGACTGGGAGTTGCCGTTGCTGACCACCGTCTCGGCAAGCTTCTGCAGCAAGGGATAGTCGAAGTTGCCGTTCCTGAGCTCGACCTGCATGGTAAAGCCGTTCGCATTGCCGATACCCTGGATTGGTGGTGGCACTATCACGACGGTGCGTGCCTGAAGTACCTCCCGCAGCGCACCGTTCATATGCTCATAGATCGAGAGCAGGTCCTGACCTTTCTGCTTGCCGCGTTCGTCCCAGTCCTTGAGCACGACATACGCCACACCCGCATTTTGAAGGCTGGCACTATTGTCGAGAACGGAAATGCCGCTGATCGTAAGGACCTGGTCGACGCCGGGGGTAGCCTGGGCGATTGCCCCGACCTGTTCCATGACCGCGTCCGTACGTTCTTTTGAAGCGCCATCCGGCAACTGCGCGCTGATCAGCACATAACCTTGATCCTCGACGGGCAAAAACGCCGTCGGCAGACGCGTCAATCCCCATACAGCAACGCCGATCAGTGCAAGCGCGACAATGACGGCCTTACCGCTGTGATGGACCAGACCGCCGATCAACCTGACGTAGCCCCTCTCCGCCGCGTCATAGACCCTGTTGAACCCGCGATAAAAGGCGTTTCGTTGCGCGGGCGGGACGGGAGGACGCAGCCAGAGAGCACATTGTGTTGGCTTCAGCGTCATCGCATTGATGGCGCTGATGAGCGCGGTCGCGGCTATCACGAGCGCGAACTGCCGGTAGAGTTGGCCCGTCAGGCCCGGCAGAAACGCTGCGGGAATAAACACCGCCATCAGGACCAGCGTGATCCCGATCACAGGGCCGAACAGTTCGTCCATCGCCTTTTCGGCCGCTTCCCTGCCGGGCATGCCTTCCTCGATCTTGCGGGCGACGCCCTCGACAATGACGATAGCGTCATCGACGACGATGCCGATGGCCAGAACGATGGCAAACAGGGTCGAAAGGTTCACGGTGAAACCGAGCGCAGCCATTGCGGCAAACGCACCGATGATGGTCACCGGCACGGTTGTGGCAGGCACGAGCATGGCGCGCCAGTCCTGAAGGAAGACAAGGATGACAATCAGGACCAGAACGCCGGCCTCTATCAGCGTCATGTAGACCTCGCCGATGGAAGCCTTCACGAATTTCGTCGTGTCGAAGGGAATCTGGTAGGTAAGGCCCGGCGGAAAGTCCTTGGCAAGCTCCGCCATTCGCGTCGATACCTCTTCGGCAACGGCAATGGCGTTGGCCTCCGGCAGCTGCGAAATGCCTATCCCGGCCGCTGGCCGGCCATTTTGCATGAACGACTGGCTGTAGCTTTGGGCACCGAGTTCGACGCGGCCAATATCCCGGATGCGCGTGATGCGCCCGCCATCCGTCGGATCCACCTTGACGATGATGTTCTCGTAGTCCGGCGCTTCGTTCAACCGGCCGTGCACGTTCAGCGTATATTGAAAATCCTGACCCTTCGGCACCGGCGGCAGCCCAATCTGGCCGGCAGCGACCTCCTGGCTCTGCTGTTGAACCACGTTGATGACATCCTGAGGCGTCAGGCCTCGCGCCTGCAGGAGATCGGGATCCATCCAGATACGCATGGCGTACTGGCCCGCGCCGAAGACGCTGACATTGCCGACGCCGGGCAGGCGCGCCAATTCATTCTGCAAATTGATCACAGCATAGTTCGACAGGAACAGGCTGTCATAGCGGCTGTCAGGCGAAGTGAGACTGACGAATCCGAGAATCGCCGTCGATTTTTTCTGGGTGGTGACACCCTGAACCTGCACCGACTCGGGAAGTGACGGGATCGCGATGGCGACACGGTTCTGCACGAGAACCTGTGCCTGATCGGGATCGGTGCCGATCGCAAAGGTCACGGTCAGGGAATAGGTGCCGTCGCTGGCACTCGTCGACTGCATGTACAGCATATCCTGCACACCGTTGACCTGCTGCTCTATCGGGAGGGCGATGGTATCGACCAGGGTCTTTGCGCTGGCGCCGGGAAAGCGCGTCGTCACCTGCACCGTGGGCGGAACCACGTTCGGATACTGGGCCACCGGCAACTGGAATAGCGCGACAACGCCGAGGAGAACGAACACCAACGCAAGGACGTTGGCAAGCACTGGCCGCTCGATGAAGAAGCGCGAGATCATGCTGTGGTCCTCGAGTGTTAGGCTCTGATGCGGCGGTGCAGTTATTGTGTCCCGGAGCTTGTCGCGGTTGCGCTCGATGCGTCGGCCGCGGCTGTTTTCATATCGATCTTCTCGGGCGATACCTTGCTGCCGGGAATGGCCTGCTGAATGCCTTCGGTGACGACCCAGTCCTCGGCCCCGATCCCGGACTCGATCACCCGTAGCGCGCCGTCGCGCTGGCCCGTCTTGACTGGCTTCTGCTCGACCGTGTCGTCTTTTCCGAGCACGAGCACGTAGCTGCCCAACTGGTTGGTTCCGACCGCGCTATCGCGCACCAGAAGAGCCTTGTCGTTGTGCCCGACTGGCACCCGGACACGCACGAAAAGACCGGGAAGCAAGGCGTGATCCTTGTTGTCGAAAAAGGCACGCACCTGGAGCGTTCCTGTCGACGTGTCGACCTGAGGCGACACATAGTCGAGATGACCCTTGTGGTGAAAACCGTCTTCATCCTGCAAAGAAATCTCGACCGGAATATTGGGAAGATCCAGTTGCGTTAACGTGCGGCCTTGCTTGGCGAGGAGTTGCTTGATCGACAAGACCTGTGTTTCGCTCACACTGAAATAAACGTAGAGCGGGTCGGTCTGCACGATCGTCGCGAGCTTGGTCGGCCCGGATACGCCAACAAGTTCTCCAATGTCTACGAGATGTTCGGTCACCGTTCCATCGAAGGGCGCAAGGACCTGCGTATAGCCCAGGTTTATCGTTGCGAGTTCCAGGCTTGCCTGCGCATTCAAAATGGTTGCATTCGCCTCGTCGAGCGTCGCCTTGGCGCTGTCGACAGCCGTTTGGGTCGTCACCTGCTGTTTGTTCAGGTTGAGCTGTCGATCATACTCCTGTTTCGCGCCCACCTGCGACGCCTGCGCGGAAGCCAGTGTCGCTTTTGCCTGGTCAACCTGGGCCCGGTAGGTATCGGGCTCGATGCCGAAGAGCTGCGTCCCCTTGGTCACCAGCGTTCCGTCGCGATAGTCGATCGATTGTACGTAGCCGATGACGCGGGCTTCGATATCGACGGCGTTGAGTGCTGCCGTGTTACCGGTGAGTTCGAAGTATTGCGTCACAGGCTGCTGGGCGGGAAGCGCGACACGCACCACGGGAGGAGGCGGCGGTGCGTAGGTATTGCTGCTTCCATCGCATGAGGAGATGAGTGCCGCGCTTAAAATCGCCACGGCGAGTTGCAGAGGTTGGCCGAACCCTTCACGCATTTTAACTGCCCCGACGCTTTGCAAGTCCCAGTCCCGATGCGTGGCCTGCCGATGCCCTGCGGCTTCGCAAGGTCAAAGCATGCAAGCAATATGAAACAGCAACGCTACGAATTGCAATAGGCGAGATGCGTAGGGGAAGTTGAGTGCGCACCCCAAGTCAGCTTGCTTAGCAGCTGGTGCGCCGCCGTTGACGGAGATATCCGACAATCGATTGGCCGGATATCCGAGCTTAGCTCAGTGAAGCGTGACCGATTCCGGACGGCTGGGGTCGCGTAGACGGAATTGCTCAATCAGTGTCATTGCCTGTTGGAGAAGGATTTCGGCTGCCCGCAGATTGGCGCTCGCAAGTTCGTCTGCGCTACCGCGAATTATGACTGCCAGATTTTGAGAATTGGCCGCAAAGTTGCGATTGCCTTCGACAAGCGCTTCCCTGGCGCTCACTTCAAGCGTTTCCGCCACGGCGTCCAGGATATCCCGGCGCTCGCGAACACTCATTTGAGCGATGGTTTTGGATCCTTCCATGACTATTTTCTTCTTTCCAACGATTGAAGCTCTACGAAACGGCAAAGCGGTCCCAGTTGACGCACGCAGTCCAAACAGTGGTTCTGGACCCATATAGGGGCCTGCGAGAAGAAGGGGACCGGCGCATTGTCACGCGCCGGTCCGTAACGATATCAGGCTGCGGCGAACGGAACCGCCACGAACGTCTTGCTCTCTCCGCGCTGGACGAGAAGCAGGACGGACTTCTTTTCCGCCTTCGCTGCGGCTGCGACCGCATTCTTCGCCTCGCTGGCGTCGTGAACGGTCTTGTCGTTCACGGAAAGAATGAGGTCTCCATTCTGCAACCCGGCCTTTGCAGCCGGCTTGTCAGGGGCAACATTCGCAACGACTGCGCCGGAAACATCCTGTGCAAGTCCGAGCTTTTCGCGAACCTCAGGTGTCAGGTCAGCGAGTGCAACGCCAATCTTCGGGCCACTCTGTGCCTTCTCATCGGCCTTGGCTGCAGCTTGCTGTACGCCGTCGTCATTGCCCCCGATCGCGACCGCAAGGTCGACGCTCTTTCCGCCGCGCCAAACAGTCACGGTTTCCTTGTCACCTGGCGAGAGATCGGCAACGAAGCGCGACAGATCCCTTGGCGTCGACACGCTCTCATTGCCGACACTCGTAACGATATCACCAGCCTTCAGGCCAGCATTGGCCGCAGGTGAATCCTTGGTGACATCGGCCACCAGTGCGCCCTGTGGCTTGGCGAGGCCCATCGCGTCCGCGACATCCTGGGTGACGGGCTGTATCTGGACGCCAAGGTATCCATGATCGATGGAACCGCTCTTCTGCAGCTTGGCAACAATCTTCTGCGCTTCGTCGGACGGAATGGCAAAACCGACGCCAACGCTGCCGCCATTCGGCGAGTAGATCGCGGTGTTGATACCGACGACATTTCCGTCATGATCGACGAGCGGGCCACCGGAATTCCCGTGGTTGATCGGCGCGTCGATCTGGATGAAGTCGTCGTACGGGCCGCTGTGAAGGTCTCTGCCGCGTGCCGAGACGATACCTGCCGTTACCGTCGTACCGATGCCGAAGGGATTGCCGATCGCAAGAATCTGGTCGCCCAGCTTGAGCTTGCTGGAGTCGCCCCAAGCCATCGTCGGCAGTGGCTTCGATGCGTCCACCTTGACCACAGCCAGATCGGCCTTGGTGTCCGCGCCAACCAATTTGGCCGGCAATTCAGTGCCGTCGTCGAGAGTGACCTTGATGTCGGTGGCGTTCGCGATCACGTGGTTGTTGGTGACGATGTAGCCATCCGGGCTGATGATGAATCCCGAGCCCAGTGCCTGCGCATGTTCACCTGACTGCGGGGAAGGGGCCTGGCGTGGAGTCGGAATGCCCTGCTGCTCGAAGAAATGCTTGAACTGTTCCTGCATCTCCGAATTGTCGGCGGTGTCGCTTGTATCCGCCACGGCCTTCATGGTCGTCACGATTGTCACAACGGCAGGCTTATCCGCATCGACGACAGAGGCGAAGGAGCCGTTCGAAGCGTTATTTGTCAAAGCGGCGCTTGCGGGCGATGCGACGGCCGACGATGTCTCGAAAGCGTAGGGTAGCGACGCCGCGCCGACAATGATTGCGGCGCCCAGCAAAGCGGCTGATCGGCGGCGATTGAGGATATTTGACATGATCTCGGTCCTAGGGTGGGTTGCTCGATCGCGGGAGAGCTTTCGTCCGAAAACTTAACGCGTGGGATAAATATGAAGACCGGCGCATGTAGTTTCAAATTAAATATAGGTTAGTTTTTCATTACGAAACATCCATGATTACATCAATTTAATGTTCCGATTTGTAGTATATACAATTCTGTACTTATGTGAAGAAATATACTCCGAAGAAGCCTCCTCGCTTTACCCGTCATTCTTCACGCTGGAGCCCAAGCTGCGGCTTGGCATGAAACATCTATGTAACGCCCGGCCCGGTGGATGCCGTCGCCGTTACCAAGTTGACATGAAAGGATGTCAAACGTCGCCTTCTCAGACATATGGAGTATCGCGCAGAAATGGCCACACTCAAGCAAGTCGCGCTCCACGCAAAATGCTCAGTCGCAACCGCCAGCCGTGTTCTCAACCATAGCGGACCGGTCAGCCAAGCGGCGGTTCTTCGGGTTCGTCGGGCTGCGGCCGAGATCGGCTATCGGACGTCAGGGACCACCGGCAACCGGACGCGGCGACCGGTTATTGGCGTCCTGATCCCCAGCATCGCCAATCCAGTATTTGCCGCATCACTTTCCGGCATTCAAAATCGAATGCTCGCTGCGGGACATGGCGTGCTTATTGCCCAATCCAACTACGATCCGGATCAAGAGCTAAACGCTGTTGAAGCGTTGCTGAGCGAACGACCGACTGGCCTGATACTGACCGTCTGCGATGGCAATACCAGTCGCGCCCTTTCCGGGAAACTGCCGCCGACGGTCCTGCTGCACAATCTGCCGACGGCGGATTTCCCGTCAGCCGTGACGGTGAACAACCACGAAGCCGGTCGCAAGGTCACCGAGTATCTGCTGTCGATGGGACACCACCGGATTCTCTTCGTCTCCGGAAACTTCGCAGCGTCCGATCGGGCGTGCCTGCGATATCAGGGCCACAGCCAGGCCATGGCAGCGGCTGGTTGCGAACGATTTGGTGCCCTGCAGATTTCCTTCCTTACCGGGTATGATGAACTGGACCTCGCTGAGCCGGTCGCACGGCTGCGTCCGACGGCCATCATCGCGTCCAACGATCTTCTGGCGCTTGGGGTCATCGGCGCACTGAGGCGTGACGGCCTTCGTGTTCCTCACGACATTTCCGTCGCGGGATTCGACGGAATTTCTATCGGCCGGCTGTCCGACCCCCAACTGACCACGATCGAGATGCCCGATGCCAGCATGGGAACGACAGCCGCAGCGCTTCTACTCGATATCGCGGAAAACGGCGTGCCACCCCGCCATCTCGAACTTGCGCACAGGCTTCGCAAGGGTGGAACTGTGCGGGCGATAAACGGCTGCACGGACACGAACGCTGCCACATCCATTGGTGCGGCAGCGTAAGCGTCAACGCACCTCTAGTCAGCTGCGCGGCAGCATGCCCTCGACGTCAGCAGCAGCGTCGTCCAAAGCCTCCTTCGGGGTCGCTGACTGGTCAACGACACGCGAGAGGTTGTCAACGATCGTCTGCGTGACCTTGACACCGTTGGAGCCCGGGAAGGCATACCACGGGACCATCAGCGACATTTGGCTCAGGCCTGCCTTGAACAGCGGGTTCTTCTCGTAGAAATCACCGAGATAGTCGGCCGACTTGGCGGCAAGCTCGTTGTTCGGCACATAGCCGGTGCCGGGCACGACGACAGAGGCGCCGTAGGGGCCGGCCGCAAACTTGGCGAATTTCCAGGCGGCTTCCTGCTTGGCGCTGTCCTTTGTCAGGATGACGACGGCGTTGCCACCGGTCGGCAGCCGACCGTTGACCGGATCGAGCAGCGGGATCTTCGCAGTGCGCAGATCGAACTTGGTGCCGACATTCTTGATGGTGTTGCGCAGAGCACCGGTGGTCTGGAACGTGAAGCCGACCTTGCCGGCAGCGAACGCCTGCTCACCTGCGGACTTGGTAAAGACCGGTAGGCCGCCTTCCTTGGCCATGCTGGCGATGACTTCCACGGCCTTCTCACCTTCAGGACCGTTGAATGTAACCTTGCCTTCGTCGTCGCTGAGCATCTTGCCGCCGGCGCCGAAGAGGAGGGCGGAGAACATCCAGTCATCGCCCTGCCAGCGGAAGTCGATGCCATCGACGCCGTTGCCAAGCGCCTTGATCTTGCCGCCGAGGGCAATGACGTCATCCCAGGTCTTCGGTGGGTTCTCGGGATCGCCACCGGCAGCCTTCACCAGATCGGCGTTGTAGTACATGATCGGGTTGGAGGTCGCGAACGCGAGGCCGATCTGCTTGCCCTTGACCTGAGCAAGTTTCAGGATGGTATCCGAGAACCCCTGCTCGGCCATGTTGCCGTCCTTCTGGATCAGCGGTCCGAGATCGACGGCGACATCACGCTCATCGATCATGCGCAGACGGTTGAGACCGATAAAGGTCAGGTCCGGCATTTCGGAGGTGCCGACCTGACGAAGGATCGTCTGGATGCCTTCCTCGTAGGTCGCCGAAGGGCTCGCGAACTGGATCTTGATATCGGGATTTTCTTCCATGAACTTCTTCGAGATCGTGTCCATCACGTCTTTGAAGAAGCCCGGCATCGGGTAGTGGACCGTCAGCGTCGTCTCGGCGTAGGCCGGTACGGTTACCGCCATCGAAATGGCTGCTGCGGCGAGAATCTGGGTGATAGGCTTCATCGCTCGTTCTCCTGTTGGAAACCGGTCAACCTTTGAGACCGGTCATGGTGATGCCCTCGACGAAGCGTTTCTGGGCAAGCAGAAAGGCGGCGACGAGGGGAAGGGTGATAATCATGGTAGCGGCCATCAACGCGCCGTAGTCGTCGCCGGCTTCGGCGGCGCGGAAGTACATCAGGCCGAGAGGCGGCGTGGCATAGCCCTGCTTGCTGATGACCACGAGGGGCCAGTAGAGGTCGTTCCAGTGGGCGACGACCGAGAAGATGGCAAAGGCAGTCACGGCCGGCCAGGCGTTGGGCACGATGACGCGAGCGACGATACCAAGTTCTGACATGCCGTCGAGCCGCGCGGCGTGGATCAGATCATCCGGCATCGCACGGAAGAACTGCAGGAACATGAAAATCGCAAAGACGGATATAGAGAACGGCGCGACCAGCGCGGTGTAACTGTTGAGGAGCGACAGGCTGTCAAAGGCGACGTACAGCGGCAGGGCGGTCGCATGGATCGGCACCAGCAAGCCGAGCATGACCAGCACCATCATCATCCGAGCGCCGCGAAATGTCAGCTTGGCCATGGCGTAGGCGCAGGGAATGGCAATCAGCACCTGGAAGAAGAAGATCAGGCCGCAGACGAGGACGCCATTCCACAGCAGCGTCGCCATTGGAACACGCGCAAGGGCCTTGGCGAAGTTGGCGACGTAGTAGAAGTGCTCAGGAACCAGCGACAAGGCGGACGTGAAGATATCGCTCTGCGCCTTTCCGGCCGTCGAAAGCATGAAAACGTAGGGCGCAAGGAAAACGAGCGCTCCAAGCGAAAGCAGTGCCAGGCGACCGACGCGACCGAAGGTCCAGCCCTTGGCGATCATGGTGTTCGTGCTCATGAGTAGTGCACCCGCCGGTCGAGGACATTGTATTGGAGGAACGTCAGCACCACGAGAATGGCAAGGAAGACCACCGTCATCGCCGAGGCGTAACCAACCCGGAGATAGATGAAGCCTTCCTGGTAGATGCTGAAGAGCAGCACTTCCGAGGCATGGTTGGGGCCTCCCTGCGTCAGCGTCTGCACAGTTTCGAACACCTTGACAGCATTGATCGTGCTGATGGTCGTCACGAAGAGGGTCGTCGGTCCGAGCATCGGCCAGGTGACGAGCGCAAAGCGGTCGAAGGCGGACTTCGCGCCATCCACTTCGGCGGCGGCGTAGAGTTCCCGCGGGATCGCCGTGAGGCCAGCGAGGAACAACACCATATTGAACCCGACCGACTGCCATATCCCGATGATCGACAGGCTGTAAAGCACGGTGCCGGAGGCGGCCAGCCAGTTTGGCCCGGGGATGCCGACCAGCGCCAGCAGGGCATTGATCGGGCCGATGGTCGGATGGAAAAGATACTGCCAGACGGTTGCCATGGCGACGATCAGCGAGGCGACCGGCAGGAAATAGGCGGTGCGAAAAAAGCTGCGCGCCGTCGTTTCGCTCTCAATCAGGAGCGCCACGCCAAGTGCCAGTGCAATCGAGACGGGCGCGACGATGGCGGTGTAGACGGTGGTGTTCCACAGCGACTTGCGGAAGGTGCGGTCAGTGATCAGCTGGGCGTAGTTCTCGAAGCCGACGAGGCGGAACTTGCCCATGCCGAGCTCGAAGTTGGTGAAGCCGAGGAAGACCACGGCGGCCACCGGCAGCAGCACGAAGACAACGATGAGAACGATGGCTGGCAGCGCCAGCAGCCATGCCGTGCGGGCCTCGGCGCGTTCGTGATGGGCTGCGGTCTTGCGGATTGGCTGAACGCCGGAGGCGACGCTAGCCATGCGCCTTCTCCATCATCTTGTCGGCAGCGACCGGCACAGTCTTCAGACGGCGCCCGTCGTCGGCAAAAACCATGGCCTTATCCGGCGCTAGCGACAGCGCCACAGGCATCCCCGACGCCACCCCAGCAGCTTCGGCCGGCGACAGCTTGGCGATCATGATTTCGCCGATGGCATCGAGCCGGCAGTAAAGGATCACTTCGGAGCCGAGAAATTCGATGCGCTCGACGTGGGCGGCAAGCCCGCCATGCCTGCTTTCGGAAAGGCCGACGAATTCGGGGCGGATCGCGAGACTGACGGTCACACCGCCAAAATCCCGATCCCCTAGAGCAAGGCTGATACCGCCGAAGGAGACCAGGCCATTCTCTGCGCGCGCCGCCACGACGTTGATGCGCGGCTGGCCGACGAAGCGGGCGACCTCGATATGGGCTGGATCGTCGTAGATCGATTGGGGACTGGCGAGTTGCAGCAGATTGCCCGCGATCATCACTGCCACGCGATCGGCCATTGAAAGGGCCTCCGCCTGGTCATGCGTGACATAGACGGTAGGAACGCCGGCCCGGCGATGCAGCTCGACGATCTCGCCGCGCGCATGGACGCGCAGATTGGCGTCAAGATTGGAGAGCGGCTCGTCCATCAGAAAGACGCTGGGCTGGCGGACCATGGCGCGCGCGAGCGCCACCCGCTGGCGCTGGCCGCCCGACATCTGGCCCGGCTTGCGATCGAGCAGGTGGTCGATCTTTAACGCCTCGGCCATCTCGGTGACGTCCCGGGCGATCCCGGCACGCGTGCTGCGCTGACCGGGCATGAAGGTGCCGACGAAAGGCAGGCGCTGACCCCGCGAAAGCCGGCGCATGGCAAGCGGCACGGCGATGTTCTGGCTGGCCGTCAGATGCGGATAGAGCGCGTAGGACTGGAACACCATGGCGATGTTGCGGTCGGCGGCGGCGATGGCTGACATGTCCTCGCCGTCGATGATAATCTCGCCGCCATCGGCGTGATCAAGGCCTGCGAGAATGCGCAAAAGAGTACTCTTGCCGCAGCCGGAAGGACCGACAAGGGCAATGAACTCCCCCGGTGCGACATCCAGGCTGACACCCTTTAAGATCGAGTTCCCCGAAAAGGACTTGGTGATGCCGCGAAGCGAGAGCGCGGTCATTGAGCCTGCTCGCTATGCTTTTTAGGTGCAGCCTGCGGGTAGACTTCCTCGACAACGTCATCGAGGAAATAGGCGGTCATGCCGGGCACAGCGACGAGCTCGCTCGTGACGTCTTCGCCGAATTCGTGTACGGCCGCGCCGATCAGGCGCTCGCCCGGCATTTCGCGTTCCATCTTGTCGAGGATGAAGGCGGTCGGTGGTGCCCAGACGAGTGCAGTCTGGCCGAACTGGCCTTTCCAGCTCCAGTGTAGATGTCCGCTGCCAAAGAAGGCGACGTCGTGGGCGGCGATCAGATCATAGAGCCGGCGACGCTGCAGCGGGCGAACGCTCCAGTAGCCGGTATCGCCTTCCTGGGCATCGTCAACGAAAAGCGGTTTGTGGGCGAAGATCGCAACGCGGCGGCCACCACGCTCGGCCAGCGTCCTTTGGAGCCAGTCGAACTGCGCCTGCTCCTCTGTATCCTCGCAGCCCATCAGCAGGCTGTCGAGACCGATCAGTCGCCAATCGCCGATATCCTTCACCCAGTAATCGGGACCGACAATGCGGCGCCAGCGTGCAAGCCGCTCCGCATTGACCGGCTGGGCAGAACCCGGCAGATGCCCGACATCGTGGTTGCCGGGAACGATCAGCATGGGCACCGAGACCTGTCGCATCAGGTCCATGGAAAAGCTGAGATCCTCGTCGCTGTCGGCGCCATCGACGCTCAGATCCCCTGTGTGGACGACAAGATCGGCGCCGGTCTCGTTTATCCAGCACACCAGAGGCGCCCAGTTGCCGTTGAAGTGTGGCTTGCTCTGGCTGAGATGGGTGTCGGTGATCTGGATGATCTTCATTTGTGCACGCTCCGCTGCGAAAGACCGGGTCCGCAATACGAGCGGGCTGCCTTCGTGCGGTCTCTTTAGAGTCGTTGCGTGTCACGACAGTAACAACTGTTTCCACCGGGGTTACAGTATCGTCAGATAAACGTCATGCAGGTCCGCGATCCGCCTTCGACCGGCCGTTGCGCGCGGCCGGCAGCTTCCACGATTTGGCCGACGGTGTATTCTCCTTTACCGGTCCATGTCAGGAACGGGCCAAAGGCCAGTGAGCCGACCCGGCGCGTTATGCATCGTAGGACAGTGATCGCTTGACCGCGCGGCGCAATACCTCGACCTGGTCTTCAAACGCTGGACAGCTGAGAATTGCGCTGGGCGTATCGGGCGTCAGGCCACATCGAATTGTGTAGGTTGGTTTGGCGTGAACGCCGAAAGCCCTGACGAGTGGCTGGATCTGGCTGTAGCCTCCAATCACGGAGGAATCCTCGAAGCAGAACATGTGCTTGTCCTCACTGGCTATCAATTGATCTTGGCTGTGAGGATAAGCTTGAAGGCGGTTCTGCGTAATCATACCGAAGTTTAGGCCAGCCGATACCGAGGCACGATCTTACCTATGCCAGTGGAATCGGAAGGCCGCGGCAGCAGCAGGTGCCATCCGCATAGAACGCCGAATCCTAACAGATCGTTGGCATTCCGAGACCCAGAGGCTGCGGCGAGGAGGATCGCCCCCCGTAGGAAGTACCACAATCGCGCGATATCACCGGAGCTATAATTGTCGCGACCAAACGTGAACAGAAGTGAACGAAAACGGAGAAATGTGGCAAGCGAATACCTGTTTCGCTGCACATATATTGTGTGTTGGCTGCAGACAGCCACTTAAGGAAGATTATCATGTCCATGCTTCGAAAGATCGCAGCAACGAGCCTGCTTACCCTGACGCTCGCAGTCGGTTCCATCGCAACAGTAACGCCAGCACTCGCGCATGGCGGCGGGGGCGGGGGCGGAGGTCATGGGGGAGGCGGCGGCCACGGAGGAGGGTTTGGCATGAGCAGTCACTTCGGCGACGAAGGAAACCGCGGCCGCGCGTCTTTCGGTGGCGATCACTTTGCCGGTCGCTTCCGCGACCACAGGCCGTTCTTCTTTGGCGACGACGACGACTATTATTACGATCAATGCCAGTGGCAATGGAGCCACAACCAACTCGGCCATCCCGTCAGGATCGAGGTATGCTACTGATCTCCCGTGATCGCCCTTCGGGGTGACGATAGGGCCGCGCAGGCGAAGTAGCAGGCGCGCTCAAAAGCTCCGTCTCATCGAAATGCCGTCGCTGTCTCAGGCATAGCGCCATAGGCAGCGACCGCGCGGCGTTCGTCCCACCACAGAAGACCGACAATTCCGTTGCGACCGCGCGCTCCACGCTGCAGACGGCGCTCGCTCATCCAGATCGATATGGGAGTGAATGCTTTCCATTGCGGCTTCCTTACGAATGACAACTCATTGGTATCATTCGCAAGTCGCACATCCTTGAGCCCACCCCGCCTGCACGAGGATGCGGCGTAATCTATCTTATGGAACATGCGATCTTGCAGCTTCAAGCGCCGAGCCACCAAACACGTATTTGCCAAGATGAACTCACATCCCACCGCTCCCGGGATCCACAACTCAAGACGATACACGTCTCAAAGCGATCGCGTCGCGCCTT
This sequence comes from Rhizobium sp. Root1220, assembly GCF_001426265.1. Lineage (GTDB taxonomy): Bacteria > Pseudomonadota > Alphaproteobacteria > Rhizobiales > Rhizobiaceae > Rhizobium. The sequence continues at coordinate 143,352 of NZ_LMDG01000032.1, read as the reverse complement.
GGCGGAGCACCGAACATGCGCGCGTACTCGCGGCTGAACTGTGAAGGGCTTTCGTACCCAACTTGGAATGCTGCCGCCTCGATATTGGCCGCCGCCGAAATGATGAGGCGGCGCGCTTCGAGCAATCGGAGGCGCTTCTGGTATTGCAGCGGCGTCATTGAGGTCAGGGCCTTGAAATTGCGGTGGAAAGCCGATGGACTCAATTGGGCCATCTCCGCCAGCTCCTCGATGCGAACTGCTTCGGTGAAGCGATCCCGCAGGCTGTGAATAGCAGCGACTATGCGCTGAGAGTGGCTGGTCGCCATCGTCAGCTTCGCGATTTCGCCTCCGTGCGGGCCGGTCAGGAGCCAGTAGCTGATCTCGCGCGCAATCGTTGGCTGAAGTGTCGGTATTGCCTGAGGTGTGCCGAGCAGCCGGACCATACGCAACACGCACTCGGCAAGTGGCCCCTGGAAGTCTGTCACGCAGATGGCTTGACCCACATCTCCCTTGGCCGTTGGGCGCGCGTTGAGCCCTTCCATGACTTCACGCATGATCCCCAGGTCGAACTCGATGATGAGCCCCAGATAAGGCTCGGTGGGGCTGGCTTGCGTCACGCGACCAACCGCCGGTATCTCGACACTGACGATCAACGCCTCTCCCGCCCTGTATTCGTGCCTGGTATTGCCAACAGTCGTCCATTTCGCACCCTGCACGACGATGCAAAGCGCCGGTTTGAGAACCATATGGGCCGGCGGTTTCTCGTGATCCGATCGCAAAATGGTCAGCCCATCGACCGGTGTGACATATGGGCTCTCTCCGGGCTGTGCAGCGGTATAGCGCGTAATGGTTTTTACCAACTCGTCCAGCATGCGCGTACCTCGCTAGGTCCTGCAGTTTCCGCAGGTCAATGGAGCAGTAATAGGCAAGAAATGGGAAGGTTCGGACATTCGCGCAAGACCGTAAATCTCGTAATCTTGGTCCATTGAGCAAATGGAGCACACAATGCCAACAATCGAGACCTCAGAAACAAACCGCAGGATCGCAGTTGTCACCGGTGGCAGCCGCGGTCTTGGCCGCAACACCGTGATCAATCTCGCCCAACGCGGCGTCGATACGGTTTTCACATACAGATCGAATGAATCGGAAGCCGCGAAGGTGACTGATGAAGCCGCAGCAATGGGACGCAAGGCAATCGCACTCCCGCTCGATACAGGGCGCGTTGGCGCCTTCGACGCCTTCGTGGAAACGCTCCGGCAGGCACTTGAGGAGCTCGAAGCCGATCGCTTCGACTATCTCGTCAACAATGCCGGCACCTCGCATCACGGTTCGATCGAGGAGACCACCGAAGCGGAGCTTGACGCGCTGTATGAGGTACATTTCAAGGGTGTGTTCTTCCTCACGCAAAAGCTGCTGCCCCTCATCAGGGACGGCGGACGGATTATCAATGTATCGACGGGCTTGACTCGCATCATCGTGCCCGGAAGCGCCCCTTACGCCTCGATGAAGGCCGCCATCGAAACGTTCACGAAATATCTTGCGAAAGAACTCGGTCCTCGCCGCATCGCCGTCAACGTCGTCGCCCCGGGCGCCATCGCTACCGATTTCAGCGGCGGCATGGTTCGTGATAATCCCGACCTCGGCAAGCGTGTTTCAGACATGACGGCGCTGGGGCGCGTGGGCGTGCCGGACGACATCGGCCCGATGATCGCGTCTCTGCTGTCCGAGGACAATCGTTGGGTCAACGCGCAACGGATAGAGGTTTCCGGCGGCATGGCCATATAGTGCGCCGGCAGCGGCTGCATGGCTACCCAACACGTTAGCGGCGCGGGCTGAGCGGCCCTTCGGGAGCCTGTCCCATCAGGCTCGCGAGCACCAGCCCGGCAATGGCTGCCCAGAACGAGATGAGGAAGCCATCGGCATAGGCCAGGACGTATGCCTGCGCACTGACCTGCTTGGACAGTGTCACCAGCGCGTCCGCGGACGGCGCTTCGGAAATTGTCTGAAAAATGGGACGCAGTGTGGAAAGGACTTTCTCCGTTGCCGGGGCTGCTTCCGTAACGTGCGTCCCGAGGACGTTGGAGTGAAACTGCTCGCGCTTGCTAACAAATGTGGCCATCAGGGTGGCCGAAAGTTCCGCGCCGCCCAACCTGACCACCTGGACATAGGCGGCATTCGCTGTCGATTTTTTCGGATCGGCATTCGATAGAATGTAGGTGATCGCCGAGAGAAGGGTAAATCCCTGACCCACGATCTGTATGATGACGAGAACGGTGAAGTTCTGAAGCGCCCAGACACCGGTCAGGGGCGTCGCCAGAAGCGATCCGACGCCCATGCAAGTGAAACCGATGATAAGGCCCCAGCGGGCATCGAGAATGTGAAGCACGAACGCCGCGAGAGCGATCGACAGGAAGAGCGGGAAGATGACTGCCGGAATATAGAGGTCGCCAATCTGCACCGGGCGCAGGCCCACGACCGTCTCGAGATAACCGGGAATCAGAAGGAAAGTCGGGGAAGCGGCAACAATGAAGAGGACGATCGCAGCAAAACCCAGAACCAGGTTCTTTGATGCCAGTACACTTGTGTGTGCCCACGGATGGCGAACGATGCGTTCATTGATGACGAAGGCGATTGCCAGCAACCCGCCGGCGATAAGAAGGACGGTCACTGTCCCGGACTGAAACCAATTGAGCCGCAAGCCCTGGTCCAAACCGACATAAATCATCGTCATCGAAGAACCGAGCAGCAGCATTCCTCCCCAGTCGGCGGTTGCGAGTTGTGCTTTGTCTATCGGCTCGCGGGTCGCGCCCAAGACAATCAGCAGAGCCGTCAGCGGCGTGAGGAAGACATCCTGCCAATAGAGCCATTCGAGGCCCAGATGCTCCGTGTAGAGGCCAACGAGAAAGACTCCAAGGTTCTGCGAGAGCGGTAACCGCATGCTGTAGATTGCAAGGCCGATGATCCAGTAGCGGCGATCGAGATTGCGCAGGGTAATCATGATTGTTGCCGGTATGAATACACCGAGCAACAACGCCCGGACGATATGAAGTGCGATCAGCGCGCCGAGGCCGTGCATGAATGGAATGATCAGGGATATCACGGCGTAGACAAGGCAAGGACCCACCATCACCCTGCGGACGCCAAAGACGGTGACAAGCCAGGCAACTGCCGGAGCGATAAAGATCTGAGGCGCGGCAGCGAAGGTGGCGAGCCACGAAGCCTGATCGACACTGAGGTCGAACGCGCCGCGCAGGTCAGTCAGGCCAACGCTGAAAACGCGTGTATCAAAGCCGACAGTAAAGGAAGACAGCATGAGCGCTGCCACCACGAGCAGGGGGCGATTGTGGCCCGCCGCATGCCCTGCGTCCGAGCCTGTCGCAACCACGGAACTCATGGCGTTTCAGCGGAGTTCGAGCCGTCTGGTGTGTTCACTCTAACCAGGACGGACAATCCTGCACGCAGCTTGGGCACCAGCGGCTGGCCGGGATCGAATTCGATCTTGATCGGAACGCGCTGCACGACCTTTGTGAAATTGCCGGTTGCGTTGTCGGGTGGCAGGAGCGCGAATACCGCACCGCTCGCAGGCGAAAGGCCAACGATCTTCCCAGTCACTTTTTGGCCAGGATATGTGTCAATTGTTATTTCGGCGACGCTGCCCGGCTTCATGCGGGCAAGCTGCGTTTCCTTGAAATTGGCCGCGATGTAGAGGCTGGACAGCGGCACGATGGAAATCACGCTCGTCCCAACGCCTACGTAGTCGCCCACATGGGTGAGGTTCAAGCCGACAACGCCGTCGTAGGGAGCGTAGATGCGCGAATACTTCTGCTGGAGCAGCGCTGTCGACAGATTAGCGCCTGCGGCGTCGACTTGCGCCTGCAGGGATGCTTCCTGTCCTTTTAGCACTTTCAACTGGGCTTTCTGCTGCTCGATATTGGCAGTTGTAGCCTCAACTGCGGCTTGCGCCTGCAGATGGGCGGCCTGGGCGGCCTGCAGGTTCTGCTTGGTGGTAGCATCGCCGAGTGCCACCTGCCGGACAGCCTCTTCTCCGGTCTGAACCTCCTGGGCGACGGCCGAATCGCGCTGGGCTATGGCAGCGTTGATGACGGCCGACTGAAGATCTTCCTGGTTGGATAGGTTTGCGAAGCTTGCTTTCGCAGCGTCGACATTGGCCGTTGCAAGCCTGACGGCCGCATCATAGAGGTCCGGGTCAATCTCGACGATCAGTTGGCCCGCCTTTACCGATTGGTAATCCGAAACGCCGAGCGTTTTGATATTGCCACTGATCCTTGAACTGAGCGTGGACACGTCCGCCGCTACGTAGGCATCGTCCGTGGTCTGGACGGCGGAGTTTACCTCCCACTGGCTCCAATTGACGATAGCGCCAATGCCGAGGCCAACTGCCAAAACGGTTGCGGTGACGGGTATGATCAGTCGCTTCAACGGACCGCTGGAGGGGCCGCTGTTACCCGCCGGCACTCCGGACGCGGGTGGTGCCGGCAGATGAGTCGGAATCGGTTGCTCCGTACGGGCGTTGGTTTCCAAATTCGCGGACTCAGCAACTTTGATCATTTCCCCACCTCGATAAGTCGGCGTTTCAGCCAGGTTCCAACACCCTTCTCAGCATTCCCATTAAGCCCGTGGCGGCGATTTTCCGCGATAAGGAACGGTGTTCGCGGTGCCGGCTCACAACTGCCGATCCGGGTAACCGGCGGCTCACATCGGTCTCAGATCAGGATCGCACTTCTAGTATGGAACGGAGAATACCGATGGTCACGGCGGCCGAATATCATACGTAGGTGTAGACTAGGCTACCCCATTCTCCACCGAGACTTCCGCGCTCAGATCGGCAACAATTTCAGCAATCGAATGGGCCTTTCCGCAGGCCGCAAGGGCAGACTCAGGCGCGGCTTTATTCCCTCACACCGGGTTGGAGACTTCCGGGGCGAGCCTATCTCCTGTTTCGGTGACATCATTATCTCCCATTTCAAGGATATCCAAATATGACTAGAACGGCAGCTGATTACATGGCGGAGGCCCTCGCCCAGTCGGGCGTGAAGCGAATCTACGGGGTTGTCGGAGACTCATTGAACGGGTTTACCGACTCGCTAAGACGTCTCAAATCGATCGACTGGGTTCACGTCCGCCATGAGGAAGGAGCCGCTTTTGCAGCAAGTGCCGAGGCCCATCTGACAGGACAGCTGGCCGTCTGCGCCGGCAGTTGCGGCCCCGGCAACCTTCACCTCATCAACGGTCTCTTCGATGCCCACCGCAGCGGCGTGCCGGTGCTTGCAATCGCGGCGCACATTCCCAGCACGGAGATCGGAATAGACTATTTTCAAGCCACCCATCCGGAGACCCTTTTCAAGGAATGCAGCCACTACGTCGAACTCGTGGGCCATCCGGATCAGCTGCCGCAGATCCTGTCGCGCGCCATGCGCGTCGCCGTGGCGCAGAAGGGCGTCGCGGTGGTGGTCATTCCCGGTGACATTGCGCTGCAAGCCCTGGCAAAGCCAGTACCGAAATGGCAGCTGCCCTCTGACCCGGTCGTCCTGCCGCATGCGGACGATCTGGCCGGTCTCGCCGGTCTGCTAAACAGCGGGAGACGCATCACGCTGTTTTGCGGCGCGGGCTGCAAGGGTGCACGCGACGAAGTTATCGAGCTTGCCGGCAAGCTCAAGTCGCCGATCGTGCATGCGCTTCGCGGCAAGGAGTACGTAGAATACGACAACCCTTTCGACGTCGGCATGACGGGGTTCCTCGGCTTTGCCTCGGGCTACCACGCGATGAAGGACTGCGATACGCTTCTGATGCTCGGGACAGACTTTCCCTATCGCCAATTCCTTCCGGACAATGCCCGCATTGCTCAGGTCGATATTCGTGCCGCCGCACTCGGCAATCGCTGTGCACTCGATATCGGGGTCATCGGTACGGTTGTCGACACGCTGCGGGCGCTGCTTCCGCTTGTCGACGCAAAATCGGACACTTCGCATCTCGACGGAGCCGTGGCGGACTATCGTAAGGCACGCGCCGAGCTGGATGCTCTGGCGGAAGGCAGGCCCGGAACCCGTTATATCCATCCCCAATATCTCAACCGTGTGGTCAGCGAGCTTGCTGACGAGGACGCAATCTTCACGTGCGACGTCGGGACACCGGTGGCCTGGGTGGCGCGCTACCTCAAGATGAACGGTCGTCGCCGGCTTGTCGGCTCGTTCAATCACGGCTCGATGGCCAATGCCATGCTACAGGCTATCGGCGCCCAGGCCACGTTCCCGAAGCGTCAGGTCGTCTCGCTGTCGGGCGATGGCGGCTTCACAATGATGATGGGCGAGTTCATGACGCTCATTCAGCACAAGCTGCCGGTCAAGATCATCGTGCTCAACAACGGCACACTCGGCTTCGTCGAAATGGAGATGAAAGCATCCGGATTCCTGGACATTGGCTGCGATCTGAAAAACCCGAACTTTGCGGCGATGGCTCAGGCGATGGGTATCAAGGGTGTTCGTGTCGAGTCGCCGCAGGAGGTTGAGGCCGCAGTCAGGGAAGTGCTCAGCCATGACGGGCCGGCGCTTCTCGATGTTGTCAGCGCGCGACAGGAACTCGTGCTGCCGCCGGCGACAACTTTCGACGAGGCGCACAAGTTCGGCATGTTCACGCTAAAGGCCGTCCTGGATGGCAGAGCCAGTCAATTGATCGACCTGGCGAAGGTCAACGTGCTTAGGTAACGATCTCCGCGCAACCATGATGTCGTCGTGCTGGCGGTATGCGCTGACCCGCTAGAGTTCAATGATGCCCCGCTTTAGCCCGAGCGCCACGGCGTGAGCACGGTCGTTCGCTGAGAGCTTCGAGAGAATGCTCTTGACGTGACCTTTGACCGTCTGTTCGGTTATGGCCAGATGTTCTCCCACCGACCTGTTCGAATTGCCGCGAGCGATCAGAGCGAGAACGGCGATTTCCCGGGGCGTGAGTGCGTCGTCGGTCGCATGTATCGCGAGATTGGTCGCCACCCCAGCGTCTACATGTTTCTGCCCCCTGACGACCGACCGGATGGTATCGATAAGCTCGCGCCTTACCGAGCTCTTCAGCAGATAGGCCTGGGCACCCGACGCGATCGCCTTGGCCGCCAGTTGCTCGGTGTCATAGGTGGTCAAGACAATGATCCGGGCCCCGGGGTGCCGTTCCTTGATTGCAACCAGCGCCTCCAGTCCCGTTAGATTCGGCATCTGCAGATCGAGCAGCAGGACATCGGGCCGGAGTTCATCGAAGCGCGCGATTGCCTCATGTCCATCGGATGCTTCGCCGACGATGACAATGTCGGGCTGTGCTGCCATAAGCGCGGCGAGCCCCTCCCGGATGAGGGGGTGATCGTCGGCGGTAAGCACTCTGATCGGCTGCCCTGTCATTGACTCTGCCGCCTCCACCAGCGTGCCCACCAGGATCCGGGCCGTGCCTTGAGGGTGAGCTCGACCGAAGTGCCTTTGCCCGGAGTACTCTCGATGGCCAGGTCGGCACCTATCTTCTCTGCCCGCTCCTTCATTCCGGCCATGCCCCAACGTTTGCCAGCCGGGTCATGAGCACCCCTGACAATGCCCAAGCCGTCGTCGCAAACTCGAATTTTCAACCCACTGGCGTCATAGTCGAACTGGCACTTTATGAGCGATGCGCCCGCGTGCTTGAACGCGTTCCGAAGAGCTTCGGACGTAATGCGATAGACCTCCTCCTGAACGTTTGGCCGAAGATCCGTCGGGCGCCCGCTAAGGTCGAGCCGAAACACCGGGGACGGGACAACGGACGCGGCCGATGCGAGTTCCTGACCGACACTCCGGACAGCCTCGACCAGGTTTGTGTCGATCCCTTTGGTGTCACGCAGCGCCTGCACGGCGTTTCGGCCTTCGATGATCGCGTCGTCGCTCTTCTCCAAAACGAGATCAAGCATGCGCGCAGCTTCCTCCGGCTGCTTTGGCAAGAGATGCCGTGCGGCCTGAAGCCGGAAAGTGAGGCCCTGAAAGCTCTGGAGCAACGTGTCGTGAAGATCGCGTGCTACCCGATTCCGCTCTCCCACACGCTCTTCAAGTCGTATGCGGTATTGCGCTGCGACCTTGGCCAGCCGATACCGATAGAATGTCGCGAGGGCCGTTACCGAGAGCGCCAGCGCCGCACCATAAAACCACCACGTATCCCACCAGGGTGGCAGCACCATAATTTTCAAACCTGCTCCCGGCATATTCCAGTCGCCGCGTGTGGTGGCTGCCTGGACGGTCAAGGTGAAGTTGCCCGGCGGCAATTCGGCGTAGCTGATCGTCCTCTGATTGCTGTCGGCGCTATGCCAGTTGGTGTCCAACCCTTCCAGCCTGTAACGATAGCGCGTGCTGTCGGGACTCCTGAAGCTCAACGCTGAAAAGGAAATCGTCATGTTGCGTGCGCTATATGGCAGCGTGAAAGACGCTTGCCCGGTGCCTGACAAGGTCGCCGGGCCTGCTTGCGCCGGCAGATTTCCGGCCTGAATTTCGGTAAATACGACAGGCGGAACAAACGGCTTTCGAGCATCGTCATGTATCTTGACAGTCGCGCCGGTGAAGCCGCCGAAATATAGCCGACCATTCCCGCCGTTTGCACAGGCGTTCCATCCGGTAAGGTCCTCGCCCGGAAGACCGTCCGAGGCTGAATAGGTCTGGAACGTAGCGGCGGCTCTGTCCATCCGGGAGACACCACGATTGGTGCTCATCCATAAATCACCCCTATCATCGCTGAGGAGGCAACTGACGGCATTCCCCGCCAACCCGTTCCGGTCGAAGAAAGCTTCGAATGTGCTCGTTTCGGTATCCAGCTTGTTCAGTCCGTTCTGCGTCCCGATCCAAAGCTTCCCATCAGGTGCAAGGTAGAGGCTGTTGACGGTGTTGTTGCTCAGGCTGGAGTTGTCACCGGGAGTGTGCTTGTAGGTCGTGAATGTCGCGCCTTTCGGATCAAAGCGAACCAGGCCGGCCGTGGTGCCGAGCCAGAAGGATCCTTTTCCATCCGGGACAATGGAAAAATACGCTTCCGCGCTGCTCGCCGGGTCGCGCTTGTAGGTCGTGAACTTGCCGGTCGCGGGATCGAACTTGTCCAGCCCATTCCACGTCGTTAGCCACAAGTCACCCGACTCCGCGACGTGGATCCGTGTCACGATATCGCTGCTGAGGCCATCGGCTTTGTCCTGGCCATAGCGATACGACGTGAACTGGCCGGTGCTCGGATCGTAGGAATACAAGCCGGCTCCCAAGGTGCCGATCCATAGCGTTCCCTTGGCATCCTGCGTGATCGCGAGCACTTCTACCGAGGTTCCGGCGCCCAAAGGCTCCAGAACCTGTAGCGTCTTGCCATCCGGATCGATCCGGTTCAGTGCACCTCCTGCCCCGATCCAGACTGCGCCTTCTCGGTCTTCGAAGATCGTGTTTACCAGGCTCTCGCCGAGTTTATCGACGTGACCGGCAAATGGCCACACCTTGAGGAAGGGTGGGGCATCGCTCGGAAAGACGTTTGGTGGCGTTGCGTGCAGCCCGGTCCAGATGTTTCCTTCTCGGTCCTCGAACAATGCGATGGCTCGATTTTCCGCCAGGCTTCGTGCGTCACTCGGATCATTGCGATAGCGGATGAACCGCACATTCTCTCGATCGAATTTCAACAGTCCAGCGCCCATGGTGGCAAACCACATGTCGCCGTTCGTCGTTTCCAGTGCCGCGAAGACTCCCGACAAGCCGCTTTCGGTCGTTTCATCCTCGAAGGCATATCTGACGAGGGTATTGGTCTTGCGGTCGTAGATACCCAAACCGTTCCCCGAACCATAGATGATCCAGAAAACGCCGTGCGAATCCTCGTGAAATGAGAACTCCCGAACCTCCTGACGCAATGGGATCCTGACCTGCACCTGGCCTGTATCCCGGTCGAATGCCTCGAGGCCACCGCTGGACGCGACCCAAAATACTCCCTCCCGGTCCTCTCCTGTCGATTTGATGTCGCTGCTGGAGAGACTCAGGGGGTCATTTTCGTCGTGACCAAATCTCTTGGTCTCGCCGCTTGTCCTGTCCAGCCGATACAGGCCCTGGCTGGTTGCAAGCCAAAGGTATCCCTGCCTGTCTTCGCTGATATGTATCACCGTCGGATTCGATGCATCCACCGAATAGTGCCGAAAGGTGCCCGTTCTGTTGTCGAAGGCATCGAGAAACTGGTCGCTTCCCACCCAGATCGTACCCGAGCTGTCCTTGAACAGGGCATAGATGAAAACCCCGCTCAGGCTTCCCGGGTCACCGCGCACATGCTTGAACACATGAAATCCATAGCCGTCATAGCGGCTGACGCCATGTTGGGTGCCAAACCATAGGTATCCGTCATCGTCCTGGATAATCTGTGAGACCCGCGTTTGCGACAGGCCTTCGGAGAGCGACAATCTGCGGAATTGGATATCGTTTCTGTCCTCGACCTGAACGTGGGTGAATGCAGGCGCGACCTTCGCAACGATCGTATCGGCAAGTGCCTGCCCCGGCATGAACATCGCAGTGGCGGGGAGCAAGGTGATCCCCAAGACCAGGAGCCTTGCCCATGTCATCCTAGCGAGCCTGCTTTCGCGCTGCCCCATGGACATCGTGTTCGGTTGCTGGACTTTCACTGCAGGCTCCCGACCACCGCCATCGATTGAAGCGTATTTTACTCAGCCGCATTTTCCATTCGGGCAATCAAGGCCTGAAGCTCGACAGCTTGCTTCGTCAACCGTGTCGTCGTCCTCTTCGCGGCTTCGAGCTCGGGCGAATGACGGTTAATCCACCGGTAGTTTGCATGCATACCGATCAGCATTGCTCCTATAAGTAGATTGATCTCGTGGACTTCGTTCGTCAACCCGCGTGGAAGCGACAAATTTACCCGGTCGGTATCGCAATGGTCTGGATCCGCATATGTGTCGGATACGGCATCCGGGTTGTCCGTCGGGGCCGGATGTTGGTCCAAGCGACCGCTAGCAGATGTAAGCATTTTCATCCCACTCTAGCCTTTCGCACGCTTTCACAAGCCATCATCGGCCGCTTCGGAGGTACGAGGTGTGCTGCCGGATTGCCTGGATCGATCAGCCCCCGATAAATTACGTTGTATGGATATGCGATTTACGTCCACCCTCCAAAGAGGGGGTCGCTCGGTAGACGGTGTTCCCCAAGACCAACGTATGGGCAGCTGCGCCATCGGTATGATTTCGGACGAAATAGCGAGGGCCTACGATGGCCCGTGCCCCCCGCACCTATGCCAGCCGATTGGGGCGCCTGAAGATTCCGACTGGCGAGCCAATCAAAGGAAACCGCAATGAACAAGATAGCAAAACTCGCACTGGTCGCCATCGCGTCGTCGATCGCCTTCGCAGGAAGCAGTCGCGCGGGCAGCTGGGGCATGAACTCCGGGTCGTCGATTGAACGCACGATCCGCTCCTTCAGCGGTAACGACTTCAATGTCCAATATGTCTACAATTGGCGCCATCAGGCCGACCGTACGACCGGGCCGTGGTCAGTACCGCAACGTTCACCCACGGCAATTCAGCACATTCAGGAATCTATCGATTCAAACAGAACGCTTGTCCAGAGCCTCGCCCGCAAGGGCGTCAATGTGCGCAATATCGTCAATGCCAACGAAGCCTTGGACGGCAGCCTAACTTTCTATGTTCGATAGGTTCGCGTAGCCGATCGCCCGGACGGCAGCGTCCGGGCCGGGCACTGTTGATCGGGTTGGTGTTGCATCACGGCAATTGGGACGCACTCGCGCTCCAGATTGTTCACCCCGGCGCAGAACAATGGCAGACTGCGTTCGAATCGGACGCTGGAACAACCGCCGTGGCAAGAACCATTGCAAGTTCGTTGATCATGGCTTTGTCTGCCATCACTGCGCATGCTGACGACGGCAGCCCTCCTCCATCCTACGCCGATACCACGCTAACCGGCGACTGGATAGGATATCGGAACTGGCTGCGCGACAAAGGCGTCACTATGACGCTCACCCAAACCAGCGATGTGCTTGGCAACACTTCCGGCGGTCTGCAAACCGGAAGCGCCTACGATGGCGTCTTCCAATTGCAGGGCGATTTCGACATGGATCGCCTGATGGGCTGGAGCGGCGGCGCTATCCATGTTTCGGCCTATGCGATCCAGGGCCTCGGATTGTCGCAACGCGATCTCGGCAATCTGCTGACGGTTACGTCGGTCGAGGCCGCAAGCGGCGTGCGGCTCGGTGAAGTCTACGCCGCACAAAGCATGATGGACGGAGCCGTGACGCTGAAGCTCGGACAGATCCTCGCCGACCAGAATTTTGCGGTCAGCAATACCGCAGCACTGTTCGTGAACTCGACATTCGGATGGCCAGGGCTTTTTGCTTCCGACTTACCCGGCGGCGGTCCTGCCTATCCCTTTGCGGTCCCGGGCGCGCAGATCATCGTGAAACCCGACGATGCATGGACAATCCAGGCTGCAATCTTCAACGGCAACCCGACGGGGCCGGATCCAAACGGCAATCACAACGGCCTGGGCTTTCCGATTGGCGACGGGGTCCTCGCGATCAGCGAGGTTGCCTATGCCTACGAGCCGAGCGGGATGGTCGGCCTGCCTGGCACCTACAAACTTGGTGCATGGTATAATTCCGAGCAGTTCGGCAGCCTCTCCGACGCCTCGAATGGCGTCTCGCTGGCCGATCCGCTGTCGGACGGCATTCCGCAGCCGCTCTCCGGCAACTATGCGATATATGCCGTCATCGACCAGACGCTTTGGCAGGAACCGGGCAACGACGACAACAGCCTCAATGGTTTTGTTCGGGTCGCCTTCGCGCCGCAGGAAGATCGCAATCAGATGAACTGGTACTTCGACGCCGGCCTCAGCTACAAGGGCCTGCTGCCGGGACGTGACAACGATACGGCGGGTATCGGATTTGCATACGCCAACATCAGCAGCGGCGTATCGTCGTTGGCCAGAGCCGGGAATGCATTTTCAGGCACCTCCCAACCCGTCCCGACTTCTGAAGCTGTCATTGAGCTCACTTATCGGGCGACGATGACGAACGGACTGACGGTTCAGCCGTTCTTTCAGTATGTCATCCGGCCCGGGGGCAACGCGCCCGATCCTGAAAGACCGGAATCGCCGCTCGGCAATGCGCCTGTGTTCGGATTGAGAGCTGCCGCCACGTTTTAGGTATCCGGCGCGCCAGGGACCTCGTGCAGGGAATGCGCGAGCGCCATCAAGGAACGAGCTTGGCCTCGAAACTGATGTCCACGTTCATAAGCTTGGAAACAGGGCAGAACGCTTTTGCGTTGTGAGCCAGGGATTGAAAGGTCTCGTCGTCGGTGCCGGGTATCTTCGCAGTCACCGACAGATGTACGGAGGTAATCCTGAAGCCTTCTCCGTCCTTTTCGATTTCAACCTCTGATCTGGCATCCAGGTGCTCCGGCACCAGATTGGCCGTTCCGAGCATTCGAACAAACGACATGGTGAAACAGGCTGCATGGGCTGCTCCGATCAGTTCTTCCGGATTTGTACCCGGCTTGTCGCCATAGCGGCTAAAGAACGTGAAGGCATACTCGTCAAGTGCGCCGCTCTCGGTTGATACCGAACCGCCGCCATCTCGCAGGGCTCCGCTCCATGCGGCAGATCCGAAACGTTTCATCGGCATTGTCCCTCGGGTTCCGGTTTGAGCGGTCAGTCTTTGGATGGATCTCCCGTCGCGTCAGCGGTCTCGCCCTTAGCGGCGCTGCACGCCTCGGACGGAGGCTCGCCCTGCGGAAGGTGACCGGCTAACGGCGAAAGCGCGGCGCGATACCAACTGACAGCTCGCGAGCAGACTAGCCGACCCCAATATAAGCATCATACCATTCGCTATGAGATCTACGTTTATAGTTGCTAGATAGAACATTTCAGCCTCCCTTTACCTTCCTTCGACTCTATTTTGGTAGTCTACGCAAATAACTGCGTCCGTTGAACTATACGTAGGTCTATGACACCTCCTCCGTGGGTTTGGCCTCACGGTTGGCCCGGGTGCCGAAGCCGGCACCCGGGCCAAACCACGTTCATCAGTGGACGTAGAAAGTCATGCTGCCATCGGCTGCCTGTTCGGCATTGATGATGTTGTCGACATTGACACCCCTGGCGTCCAGTCTCCGAACGAGGGCCTTGTTGGTATCGATCGAGGCCTGAATGTTCTCAATTGCTCGAGGGGAACGTGGAACCACGCCCTGCGGCCCTTCCGGCGCGTACTGCTGGTCGTGAGCGTTGTACTCGTACTTGACATTGAAGCCGTTGTCGAAGGTACGAAGGGTGTGTTCGATAGCGAAACTATCGTTCATGGTCAGGGTGTCGGCACGGCTTACGCCAGCAAAGGCGAGCGACGATATGGCAGCGACCACGGCAACATTGAGTACACGGTTCATGATAATTTCCTTCCACATTACAAGAGCCGCAGCAAATCTGGCGGCCATGCGGTTACAGTGCAGAGGGTGACATTCACCCGAGTGCGTCGCCCCGTTCGAAGCGGCATGGACAAACTATGTTTCCGTGCGTCAGCGCGAAATCATACCGAGGGCTCTTGAAGCTAGACTAAGGTTTGCCGTGGTTTTTCGTCGCGCCCCAGATACCAACGACGCAGCAGTTGAGAGAGGCCGCATGCCGAATTTGGGCAGCGGTCTTGTCACAGGTCCAGTCTCTTGCAGATTGGAGATTTTTGAGCATTACCGTTTTCACCGCCTCCCGACGGCCATGCGAAAAACGGTGCCCGCTGCACTCACGAGTGCATAGTTTGGGTCATCGACACTTTCGTCGATCCGGCAGATGGCTATCTACGAAATCGACGGCAAGCGGGCCACACCGCGAGCAGGTGTTCCCAATCGGAGGCGCGTAGAAATACTTTTGGTTTCACTCGATGCGTCGTCGACCCGACCCGGCAACCAACTCTTGGCAACTCCAGATCGGTCGAAGGCTGGACATGACAGCTTTATGGCCGGCCGTCCGGCAGGAACGCGACGCCCGGCAGGCGCGAAAGCTCACCTGCTCCCGCGCCGCCGGTTTGGTCGAAAGCCCGCGTCGACCCCGGTCGCCACGCAATGGGCTTCCGAGGCCGGCGAAGTGGTTATTCAGTCTGCGGCGTGCAGCCTTAGCGCGGATACGCCGACCGCGACGTTCAGGCCCTCTTCGGCCTGCACGGAAACAGGCTGTAAAGAAATTGTGCCGTGATCGCCGCCAGCAAGAACATTGGCCCCGAGACCCACGCCGACGGCAGCATCCGCGCTCACGCCCCTATATGTTCCGGCAAGCGCGTCCTTGTCGCGGTTCACTGGCGCATAAACAAGCCAGGCCATTTTTGCCTTGCTGGTTTCACCAATATCGATGC
Source organism: Rhizobium sp. Root1220 (assembly GCF_001426265.1). Lineage (GTDB taxonomy): Bacteria > Pseudomonadota > Alphaproteobacteria > Rhizobiales > Rhizobiaceae > Rhizobium. The sequence continues at coordinate 128,001 of NZ_LMDG01000032.1, read as the reverse complement.
CAAACTCGGTGATCTTGCCGACATAAGTCTCGGTTGGCCCCGGTGCGGACGGAGTGAAAACGCAATTCATATCCTGCTGGGATCCAATAATGACGCCGATACCCGCAGATACGTCGCAGTCGAGTTTGCCGGCCTCGACGTGCTGTGCCGCAGCAGCGCCGTTCGCTAAAGCCATGGTGACCGCTGAAATGGTGGCGGTAACGATCAAAAAATTACGCATTTGTTTTTCCTTGAGAAATCGGTCCAGTCGGAGGCAGTGAGCCGGTTTTCTGTCCGCATGTGGGAGTGGCAAGATTGAAGAACCGCGAGGCTATTTCGCCCGGCGCGTTGCCTCGAAGAGGAACCAAGTGCGCCGCTCGGCTTGATCGATCCAATTCTCAATCACACTCGTCGTCGCATAGTCATCGTGCTCGGAGGCGAGTTCATGAAGCTGGCGCAACAGGCCGACGAGCTGCTTGTTGTCATCGCGCAGTTCGGCAAGCATGTCTTCTGGCGTGACGTATTCGGCGTCGTTGTCGAGCAGACGCTGAAGCCGCGCAATATGGCCGATCGAGCGAAGCGTGGTACCGCCTATCTTGCGGGCACGTTCCGCCACATCGTCCGTCATCGCAAAGATCTCCTCGCCCTGTTCGTCAAGCATGAGATGGTAGTCGCGGAAATGCGGCCCGGACATATGCCAATGGAAGTTCTTCGTCTTGATGTAGAGCGTGAATACATCTGCCAGAAGCGCCGTCAGCGCCGGGGCGATATCTGTTGTCGCGTTCGACGACAGATTGGTTGGCGTAGCCAGCGCGGCACGGATTTTCGAGGTGGAATGATGCGTCATTGGAGTTCTCCTTCAAATGTAGGGGATGGTAATGGCTAGATAATTGGAAGTTGACAGGATCAGTTCACCTTAACGGCAAGGCAGTTTCGCGCCGCCCACCGCTCCCGGCTGAAAGCTCCCGGGAACGTCCTGCGGTGGACCATTCTTTGCGAACATCAAGTGCTTTTGCCCCGCCGATTGATCGTTCGAACTTATGCGGCATCGTTTTGTATTGGTATTCGATGGTCGTTTAGTTCATCCCACACTTAAGTATAGTTATGAAACAGGCCGAAACCCGGTAGCTTTTAACCCGCAGCCTCCCCCTCAGAGGCGCCAAACTTCGGTGCCTCCCCTCCACCGAAGTCGCGGATCTCCCCCCCGATCCGCCAAGACCGTCCCTTCTCCCAGGGGCGGTCTTTCTGTTGTGACGACAATGATACAGCAGCGCCGATCAACTGGGCGGGGCAACAATTAAATCCGGCAGCAGGAAAACTGGGAAGTCAGTGCCACGACCTATGCCCGCGTATAGTTTCGCTTCTCAATTGCAGCTGTTACCGTGCTTGAGAAGGTTCACAAGGATGAGCGATATGACAACCAAGCGCCCGGACGGAATCGAAACCTATGACGAGCCGGCAGGTGGATGGGGAGCGTTGCGCGCAGTTGCCAAAACTTTGGCGCACCAGCAAGTCATTGTCCAAGGTGCCGCAACCCTTCTGAAGGCCAATCAACCCGAGGGCTTCGATTGCCCGGGATGCGCCTGGCCGGACCCGAAACACACATCGTCGTTCGAGTTCTGCGAGAACGGCGCAAAGGCAATTACTTGGGAATCGACCGCGAGACGCGTCAATCCCTCGTTCTTCGATGCCAATACGGTCTCCGATCTGTGGACATGGACCGACCACAAGCTGGAGGACCAAGGCCGGCTTACGCATCCAATGATCTATAATCACGCTCGCGATCGCTACGAGACGATCGAATGGAGCGATGCCTTTGCCTTGATTGGCAAGGAACTGAACAAGCTCTCCAGTCCAGACGAAGCCGAGTTTTACACCTCCGGTCGCGCTTCCAACGAAGCGGCATTCCTCTACCAGCTGTTCGTACGTGCCTTCGGGACCAACAACTTTCCGGATTGCTCGAACATGTGCCACGAAGCAACCAGTGTCGGGTTGCCGCAATCAATCGGTGTCGGCAAGGGGACCGTCACCCTCGAAGACTTCGACCATGCCGACGCAATCTTCAGCTTTGGGCACAATCCCGGAACCAATCATCCACGGATGATGACGACGCTGCATGAGGCTGCCCGTCGTGGCTGTCCGATTGTCGTCTTCAATCCCTTGAAGGAACGCGCACTGGAAAAGTTCGCCGCTCCGCAGAACCCGATTGAAATGGCCACATTCTCGTCGACGCCCATCGCTTCCGCGTACCATCAGGTCCGCACCGGCGGTGATCTGGCGGCGTTGAAGGGGATGATGAAACTGATTTTCGAGCGCGACGCTGCAGACATCGCTGCCGGCGGAATTGGCGTGCTCGATCGCACTTTCATCAACGAACATACCGACGGCATCGACGCGTTGCGTCAAGATGTCGAGCAGACGAACTGGGACAGCATCCTGCGGCATTCCGGTTTGTCGAAGGAAGCATTGGAGAGCGCGGTTGACGTTTATCTGAACGCCAAGAACGTCATCCTCTGCTACGGAATGGGTATCACCCAGCACGCCAGGGGCACTGCAAACGTTCAGCAGATCGCCAACCTGCTGATGCTTCGAGGAAACCTGGGAAGAGAGGGTGCCGGCATCGCGCCGATACGAGGTCACAGCAACGTTCAGGGTGACCGAACCGTCGGCATTACCGAGATCCCCAACGATGCGCTGATTGAGGGGATGGAAAGGGCGTTCGGTTTCCGACCCCGACAGGACAAGGGTCACAACGCGGTTGAGGCAATCGATGCCATCTGCGCCGGTGAATCAAAGGCGCTCATCTGCCTGGGCGGGAACCTCGCGGTTGCGATGTCAGATTCCGACAGGACGTTTGCGGGCATGCGGAAGCTCGATCTTGCCGTTCATATTGCGACCAAACTGAACAGATCTCACCTGCTCACCGCAAAGACGTCGATCGTCCTGCCCTGCCTTGGCCGAACGGACCTGGATACGCAGGCCCTCGGACCACAGGCGGTGACTGTCGAAGACTCGATGTCGATGGTTCATGCATCGAGAGGATTCCTCAAACCGCCGAGCGACATGCTGAAGTCCGAGCCGGCAATCATCGCGGGGATCGCGAAGGCAACGTTGCTCGACAAATACGGCATCGACTGGGACGGCATGATCGCGAGCTATGACCGGATCCGAGACAAGCTCGAGCAGGTTTTTCCCGATTTCTATGATTTCAACACGCGCGTCCGCGTTCCGGGCGGTTTCAGGCTTGACGTGCCGGCGTCCTACAGGAGCTGGAAGACCAAGAGCGGGAAGGCAAATTTCCTTGTCGGCGCTGGCCTGGATGAAGACCCGCGGCTGCTGGATCCCGAGACCCTAGTCCTGACAACCATACGCAGCCATGAACAATACAACACAACGGTCTATAGTCTCGACGACCGCTATCGCGGTGTGTTCGGACGCCGCGACATCATCTTCATGAACAAGGATGATCTGGCGGCCCGCGGCCTCGCCGACGGCGACCGCATTGATGTCGTATCTATGCAAACCGGTGAACAGGGCCAACGCTCGACGCGTGGTCTTACCGCGGTAGCCTATAACATTCCGCGGGGATCAGTCGCCGGCTATTATCCGGAGATGAATGTGCTCGTTGCCCGTGACGACTACGACAAGGTGTCTGGAACGCCCGCCTACAAGGGCATACCGGTGAAAGTCGCCGCAAACCAGGGGTAGCGCCCGCATCCACCAGGCAATAATGCAATACGCGTCCGGCGCAGGCCGGGCGCGTATTGCATCGTGCGGATTTCTCCCGACCTTCATAGGAACGGACCTAGACGTAGGTATGATTCATCCCTCAGGTGGGAGGATCTACTCTCGCTGCATCAAGTCAAACACGAGGACATCTGATGTACCGGGAAACGATCGAGAACTTTGCTGATGCAGGGGCCCACAAGGCCGTCATGGTCAAGACCAACCTGGTCTCGTTTCTGGTTGGCGCGGCCATGGCTGGCGCCTATATCGGATTTGGCGATATCCTCATGTTCACGGTGGGAGCCCACGCGGATCCCGCGTGGGCTCACCTTATCATGGGTTCCGTTTTCGCGTCCGCGCTGACCATAGTGATCTTTGCCGGGTCTGAGCTCTTCACCGGCACTGCCATGTACATGCCGTTCGCCGTTTTCAGCCGAAAGGCCACCATCGGCGAAATGTTATCGGTATGGGCGACCACCTGGCTCGGCAACCTGGTCGGAGCGATTGTCCTTGCAGCAATCTTTCACATGGCCGGTGGCGGCGTGCTTCTTGGAGATGGCCGCGAAGAGTTCTTCTCCGTCGTGACCGCCAAGATGTCCGCACCGGCACTCCAGCTGTTTGCGCGCGGGGTGCTTTGCAATTGGCTCGTCTGCCTGGCGATCTGGATGTGCGCGCGCACCGACAACGCCGCCGCCAAGATAATGCTGATCTTCTGGCCGATAACAATCTTCATTGCTGCTGGCTACGAACATTCCGTTGCCAACATGTTCACCTTTTCGATGGCGCTGATGGGCGATCACCCGGCCTCCGTCACCTACGCCGGCGCGCTCAACAACCTTGTCTGGGTTACTCTCGGTAACCTTGTCGGCGGGACAGTCATGATGGCCATGGGCTACTGGATACAGGACGAGGGCATCGGACACGTGTCCTACTCCAAGGCTCCCGTCGCGGCCACGACGCGCAACGCGGAGCACCCGAAGACCGGGGTCAGCCACGAAGGACGTTCTTGAGAAAAACTTCCCGCCGGATGACTTGGGCGCAGCCGCGCTGCGTGTTCATCCGGCATCCCTCCTGCTCATGGAACAGCGGCATGTATCTATCGACCTTCGATTATCCCAGCCGCCAAGTTGCTCAACCGCCGCGACACAACCGTCTTGCACGACCCACACCTATGTATAGGTTAGAATCATGCAACCTCGCGCGCTATCATTCGTGCCGGGGAATACTGGGAACGAGTAATGACCACCGAGCGAACCGGCATTGTGTTTAATCATCGAGGCGGTGTCGGGCACAGTGCTGCTGTCGGGCTGATTGCAGTCGCGCTGGGCGCAATCGTTTTCTATATCGACACGTTCACGGAAATCGAGGGGGCAATTGCCGTTCTCTACGTGATCGTACTCCTGCTCGCATCGGAAATAGTGACGCGTGCGGGGCTGTTTCTGACAGTTGCCGTGTGTATAGCCCTTGCTGTCGCGTCCTACGTCCTCACTCACGGCCCCGATACCGACCTGCAAACATTTCTGCGTCTTGCAGTCTCCCTTTCTGCCCTAGCCATCACGATGGCCCTGTTGCTGCGAAACGAGATGTTCCGTTCAGAGCTGCTCGCGAAAAACGCTGCCATTCGCGACAGCGAGGCGCGATACCGTTCGATTTTCGATCGCGCGCGTGTGGCATTGTGGGAACGTGATTATTCTCAGGTGCGTTCCTTTCTCATGGAGCTCAAGGGCACCGGCATTTCGGACCTCAGGCAGCATGCGCACAACCATCCGGAGGTGATTGATCGCTGCATCAATCTCGTGCGCACGGTGGCAGCGAACGAGGCAGCGGTGGAACTCCTCGGGCCCTTGTCTGCCGATGGGAGCCCTGGCTCAATGGCTCGGTATATCGCGTCAGGCGATCTTGCCTTTCTCAATCTCATGGATGCGATCTTCAACGAACAGACTTATTTCGAAGGCCGAGGAAACGTAACCACGGAAAGCGGCGAGACCAAGCTGGTGTTGCTTAGTGTAAGCTTCCCCGAAGACCCCGCGGCCTTCAACAGGGTCGTCGTGGGTATGGTCGACATCACGCAACGCGAGTTGACTCAGATGGCGCTGGACGAAGCCCGGGCGGAACTGACAAAAGCCTCCAAGGCAGCAACCGTGGGCGCGCTCTCAGCATCGTTGGCGCACGAGCTCAATCAGCCGCTGGGTGCGATCGTCGTCAATGCGCAGACCCTGCTCCGCTGGCTTGATCGCGATCCTCCGGATCTAACGGCGGTCAGTCGTTCCGCCGAGCGGATTATCCGAGACAGTCAGCGCGCGAGCGAGATCATCCAGAATACGCGAAACCTGCTCTCCCAGAAGGAAAGCAAGGCCGAGTGGATCGATCTCTATGCCCTGGTTCACGAAACCCGGGCGTTGATGGAACAGGACCTGCAGCGGGACGCGATCCTCGTCGATGTTGTTCTGAGCGCTAACGTTCCGTTGGTCAAAGGTGTTAGGATCGAACTGCAACAGGTGATGATCAATCTGATGACGAACGCGATCCAGGCGATAAATGGTGCAAACTGCGCCATTCGACGGATAACGGTGGGTATCCAACCCTTGGAATCCGACAAGGTCAGCCTTTCGATAAGGGATAGTGGTCCCGGTATAAGCGATGAAGCCGCCGGGAAGCTATTTGCGCCGTTCTACACAACGAAAAGCTCGGGCATGGGGATGGGGCTTTCAATTTGCCGCAGTACGCTTGAGCATCGCGGCGGCCGACTTGACGGCTTCAATCACCCGGCGGGTGGCGCCGTCTTTGAAATCACATTACCGGTCGAGGACAGGCATGAATAACGCTAGAAACGCGCCACAGAAAGCCGACGCAAACGGCAGCCCCATCGTCTTTGTCGTGGATGACGACCTCTCGATGAGAGAGTCTCTTCTCGATCTGTTTCTATCGATGAAGCTGGAGGCGGCCGGTTTTGAAAGCGCCTCGGCCTTCCTTGAATCGGCAAACCTGACGCGACCCGGTTGCATCCTCCTCGACGTCCGCCTCCCCGGGGTAAACGGGCTCGACTTTCAGGAACAACTGGAACGCATGGGAAGCCGGATGCCGATCGTGTTCATGACCGGCTTTGGCGACGTGCCGATGAGCGTGCGGGCGATGAAGGCCGGCGCTGTCGATTTCCTGACAAAGCCGTTTCGTGATCAGGACATTCTCGACGCTGTATTGGCTGCCATCGAAAGGGACGGCGTCAGGCGTCGTCAGTCGGCTGAGTCCGAGGCGGTTGCCTCGCTGGTTGAAACGCTCACGCCTCGCGAACTCGACGTCATGGGTTCGGTGACCAAGGGAATGATGAACAAGCAGATCGCATTTGAACTCGGCATCAGTGAGATTACCGTCAAGCTTCATCGCGGCAACGTCATGCGAAAGATGCAGGTCCGGTCCGTTGCCGACCTGGTTCGCAAGGTCGAACTTTTGAAAAGCCGATCGTAAACCTACACTCCTGTATGGTATTATTCTCGTTTGAGTAGGCGCATATTAGTTAGGCAATCGCGCTAAAGAACTTCTGTAAGGTCACATTCTCTTGCCCCATACATCCACCATTGCCATCATCGACGACGACGAGGCGATCCGAGAAGCCCTGGATGACCTGGTTCATTCCTGCGGCTACCAGAGCAAATTGTTCGCTTCAGCCGAGGAGTTTCTGAGCTATGATCGCCGCTCGGCTTTCGACTGCATGCTTGTCGATGTGAAGATGCCGGGTCTGAGCGGCATCGAGCTCCAGACTGAACTCAACAAGGAGCCGCAGCGCCCTCCCATGATCTTCATGACCTCTTATCGTGACGAGCGAACACGCGCGGCGGCGATGGACGGTGGCGCTTTTGCATTCCTTGGCAAGCCGGTGGATATTGATACCCTTCTGGACTGTTTGGCGTCGGCACTCGACGTTCAAGCTGATCCGATTTAGCACCGCGGATATCCAGCACTCGACATCGGGCCTCTCGATCCCGAGACGCTGTCGTTCGATACAATCGAACAATCGATGCGCAGCAAGTCATTGGAGGGCCGCCGCACCTCTTCGGTGGGCCCTATGTCGAAGAAGCTGCTCAAAGGCATCGACGTTCCTAGACCAACGTATGATTCCGATGGGACCCTGGCGCGGTAAGATGACCCATCGAAAAGTTGTCGAAATCGAGGATCCGATGTTCACTTTCCAAAACGTTTCCCTGGTTGAACGAAAGAATTGTGTACACGTAAAGGTGAGCGTGCTCAGCCTCCTTTCGAGACGAACCTATACGTTCAAATGCGAACTCACGCGCGACGACCAGATGCGAACCATCGATGACCGGTCGCTGTCCGCTCCAGTTATCTCCGGCGAATGCAAAACCGGCAAGCCGGTTACAAGCTAGGTGCACTCCCTTTGTACCGCATCCCAGTCAGAGTTCATCGTTTCGTAAGCGAGTTTCGCGATGACCGATCATGTCAGACGTGATGCTCGCCCGGCGAACGAGGTGACACCAGTCAGTGCGGAATCACGCCTTGCGTTCTTCCGGTCTGCCTTGGAAGCCATAGCAGCCCAACACGGCCTGCAGTTTTACATGGCGGGATTCTTCCCCGAAGCCGACAAGGTAGGCCTCCTCGAGAATCTGATCGTCAGCAACTGGCCGTCCGAGCTCCTGCGGAAGTACGAGTCCACCGACATTTTCCGTGAAAGCCGGATAGTATCGCGCCTTAAGAACACCATTCTTCCAATAGCCGCCGGAAACCTTCTCTTCGCCAGAGCGAGAGATGATGGATTGAAGAGCGAGCTCCTGGGCATATTTTACGACAACGGTTTCAAGCGAACGGTCGGCCTTTCCCTCCACGATGCCGACCGGAAGCACTATCTGATCCTCCTGTCAGGCGACCGTGAGGTAAGTGAGGATCAGGAAGTTGCCACGCTGGTCTACGACATCATGAAGGCGCTCGACGCTTACTCTGCGATGCAGAGAAGGCCGGCGCCAGGCGAGATTCTGGCGGCACGAGAGATCGAATGCCTGAGATGGTCCGCGGCTGGCAAAAGCAGCGAGGAAATTGCGATTATCCTCGGCATCAGCGCTCATACCGTCAACAGCTACCTGAAGTCAGCAATCCGCAAGCTGGACAGCACCAATCGGATGCAGGCGGTTGCCGCCGCGTGCCGGCTACGGCTGCTATAGACCAGCCAAGTGACTGGCCCGCATTCCCGATTAGATTGCGACTACTCCGTTCGGCATCGTCAAGCCTTTAGCCGGGTCGCTCAATCATGGGGTTTGGCGAGCAAGCCATTCGATTTGGGGTGATGCTCTAAGGCTTGAATATAGCCTGTCCTAGACGTCCGTATGGTAGCTCAGCCCCTCCCCCAAGTGTAGATTCGCGGCAGGTAAGACCCTGAATTCACTCAAGGACGTGTCCGTTTGCGTTCCTTCAGTTGAAGCGCCTTCATGCGCATAGCAGCCGCGGCGTTCCGCCAATCGGGATGAGGGCCGCCATCGGAAACACACGAACCAAGGACCTCGACATGTCGAATATTCATCGCACACATCTTGCCACAGCGGCGGTGGGCGTAGCCATCATCGTCGGTGCGGCTTCCCTGCCCTTTACAATCAACCCCTCGCGCGTTCTCGCCGCTCCCGCGCAGGTCGAGGGAGCCGTGGACTCGGGCGGTTCGTTTGCTTCGATCGTCGAGGCGGACAAGCCCGCCGTCGTGACGATCGTGACCACCATGAAGGGAACCGATGTGAGCGCAACCGACGATGGTTCCCCGATGGACAAGAAGTTCAAGAAATTTTTAGAGCAACAAGGGATGCCGGGGGCTCAGCAAAAGCCAGAACGAGGCCCCGTTGCACAAGCGCTCGGCTCCGGATTCATCGTGGACCCCAGTGGCATCATCGTGACGAACAATCACGTGATCGACAACGCAGCCGATATCAGGGTTACCCTGGATGACGGCACCGAACTGCCGGCGACGCTCGTCGGCGCCGATCCGAAGTCGGACCTCGCAGTGCTCAAGGTTCAGGCCCCGAAGCTGCTCCCGACCCTCGCGTGGGGCGACTCGAGCGCTCTTAAGCTAGGCGATCAGATCCTTGCAATCGGCAATCCGTTTGGTGTCGGCACGACGGTCACTGCGGGTATCGTGTCGGCACGCGGCCGCGATCTGCATAGCGGGCCATATGATGACTTCATTCAGATCGACGCGCCGATCAATCACGGAAACTCCGGCGGCCCGCTGGTGGACCGCGACGGAAAGGTCGTCGGTATCAACACTGCCATTTATTCGCCGAACGGCGGCAGCGTTGGCGTCGGATTTGCCATACCCTCCGACGAAGCGAAGGCGATCATCGCGAAGCTCGAGAAAAGCGGCTCTATCGATCACGGCTACCTCGGCGTGCAGCTTCAGCCTGTCACTCCGGAGATTGCCGATGCGATCGGCCTCGCGAAGCCCGAGGGCGCGTTGATCACCTCGGTCACCGATGGAACGCCTGCCGACAAGGCCGGCATCAAGAGCGGCGACGTTGTCACGCGCGTGGGCGGCAACGACGTCAATACCCCGAAGGATCTCTCGCGGCTGGTAGCTGACCTCGTCCCCGGCGACAAGGAAGTCGTAACGGTCTGGCGGGGCGGAAAGACCGCCGAACTGAACGTGACCATCGGCGGGAGTGACGAGCAGGACAAGCAGGCCGCGGCGGAAAATTCGGACAGGCACCATCAGGTGGGTCCCGCACTCGGAATCGGCCTCGCTGATTTGACACCGGAAATCCGGGACGAACTCAAGCTCGCTCAGAATGTCGATGGCGCGGTTGTTGCCAGCATCGATCCCGACAAGCCGGCTGCGGCCGCGGGCATCCAGGCTGGCGATATCATCACCAAGGTGAATGACCGGGAAGTGCATGATGCGCGTGATGCGAAAACCGCCGTCGCAGACGCCGCGAAGTCGGGAAGGAAAACGGTCCTTCTGTTGATCGAACGTGCCGGTCAGACGACCTTTGTCGCCGTGCCCTTCGCAACATCATAACAAGCACGTCACCAGAGCGCCCCGTCGATGAATTCGGGGGCGCTTCGGATACTGAACAAAGCCGGCTTTCGATTGGAGAGCCGGCTTTCTGCTGTCATCTTCAATCCCGCAGCCATCAGATGTGACCGCCCGCGCGCACTCACTGGCACGAGACACCGGACAACACTGCAGCACCGGACCCTGAGCGGCTTCAACGGCAGCAACCGCGCTGTTCGATTGCGTTGACCACGCCAAACGGAAAAGCCTCCCGACACTGCTTTCACCCGGCGTATTTTCGCCTTTAGCGGCTTTCTCGGTCCGCTGGCGTCCCGCCTGGACGGTAATCGCCGCGCTGGTCTGCGTTCACGGGCTTGTCAGCCGGATATAGCAACTGAGCCGATGAGAACTGCGTCATGCCGGACGGAACGTTGGACAGGCTCCGGAAATACGCGATGCCCAAACGACTGCGGCGGTACCATCAACCTTGAAGGTCGATGGTACCGCCGCTCTGTCTGCCTGTGTATCAGGAAGCGACGTGCTAGCCGCCCGGTGTCGCGCACTGACGTGCCGTCGTCATTCCGGCACGATCCCGGGCTGGTTCGCCGGCCACTTGGCGATCTCGCTTGCCGGGATGTTGAAGTGCTGGGAGACCAGTGCCGGCGGCGTATGCGTCAGCCAATCCGAGAGACCGATCTCCTGGTATTCGTCCGTCCTGAAGACGGCCACGAACACCAGATCCTCGTCGCCGGTATTCTGGATGATATGTCCCTGCTGCTTCTTGACATAGCCGATGTCGCCTGCATGGAAATCGGCTGTCTGCGCCCGCGGACCGGCGTCGAACACCGTCATGCGGCCCTGGCCCTTGATCCAGTATTGCCATTCGTCCGCATTGGGATGCCAATGCATTTCGCGCACCGCACCCGGCTTGATCGTCTCGATCGCCGAGGCAACGTTCTTTGCGACGTTGAAGGTGGAGCTGTCGGCGAGCTTGATGTTGCCGGACTTGGTTTCCTTGAACGGCTTGGCAGCACCGAGCCTGAAGGTGAAGGGGAAAGGCGGGAGGCCGCCGGAAGCCACGGCTTCCTGATCGATGGACAGCGGTCCAGGTTCCTCGCCCTGGAAAATCCAGAGATCTTGCAGCGGAATGTTCTTGAATACGTCTTTCGAGACGCCGAAGTTCGCGGCCAACAGATCCGGCTCCGTGTGTGCAAGCCAGTCGCTCACCAGCAGCGTGCCGTATTCAGACTGATTGCCATCATCGAATGCGAGGACGAATTCGGCGCCGTCCGGACCGAGGCCCTGCAGCGAGTGCGGGTAGCCAGCCGGGAAGTACCAGAGATCGCCTTCGCCGACGTCCTGCACGTAAGCCCGCCCCTTTGGGTCGAGCACCGTGATACGGCAGCGGCCGTTCGTCATGATCGCCCACTCGGCCGCACGATGCCAGTGCAACTCGCGGATGCCTCCGGGGCCGAGGCGCATGTTGACGCCGGCAATGGTGTTGGAGATCGGGAAACTTTCCTGGGTGACCTGTCGCGCCCAGCCACCGTTCTGGATGCGTTTCGGCGCATTGTTGAACGAGGCCCAGAACAGCTGCATGTTACCGACGTCAGTTGCCGGCGGGCTTTCAAAAGACGGGAACTGGCTGTCGAGGGTGGGGTCCTGCGGCCCCGGATCCGACAGGCCACCCGGGTTGGCGTTGATCGCGCCTTCCGGCGGCTGATCGGGATTGCCGAACGTGGCTGCCCGAACTGATCCTGCGGCAAGTGCGGTACCGCCGACGGCGCCCAGCGCCAGTACTTTGCGTCGAGAAATTGGATCCATGATATGCGTCTCCTTCATTGTCTGTTTGGTGTAGATCGTGGGTTACAAATTCACTCGCCGGGCGCGTGGCTGGTCGCCTCGGTTTCTCGGTGACCGGTCAAGAGTTCTTGAAGTCTGTCGAGGTAGAGATAGATGACCGGCGTCGTGTACAGGGTCATTGCCTGGCTCAGCAGCAGACCGCCGACCATCGCATAGCCAAGAGGCTGGCGAAGTTCAGAGCCCGTGCCGTGTCCGAGCATCAGCGGCACCCCGGCCAGAAGTGCGGCGCATGTTGTCATCATGATTGGCCGGAAGCGGAGCAGGCAGGCTTTGCGGATAGCCTCCTCCGAAGACAGCCCTTCATTGCGTTCCGCGGCAATAGCGAAGTCGACGATCATGATACCGTTCTTCTTCACAATGCCGATCAGCAGGATCACGCCGATCAAGGCGATGACGGTGAAGTCGAAACCGAAGATCCACAGCATCGCGAGCGCACCCAATCCGGCGGATGGAAGCGTCGAGAGAATGGTCAGCGGGTGGACGTAGCTTTCATAGAGAACACCCAGAATAACATAGATTACGGCGAGTGCGGCCAGCACCAGCAGCGGTTCGCTCGAAAGAGACGCCTGGTAGGCCTGAGCATTGCCCTGGAACGTTCCGATCAGCGTGGCAGGCGTTCCCATGGTCGTCTCAGCATGCTGGATAACGGCCACGGCCTGACTGAGCGCAATACCGGGAGCGAGGTTGAACGACAGCGTCACCGATGGAAACTGGCCTTGGTGGTTGATCGCCAGCACGTTCGTCGGTTTGGTGGTCTGTTTGACCAGGACGTTGAGGGGAACCTGCGCACCGGTCAGCGGCGACTTTATGTAAAGCTGGTTGGTCGCCAACGGAGAATTCTGAAATTCCGGCGCCACCTCGAGAACGACGTGATAACTGTTCAGGTCGGTGAAGTATTGCGTGACTTGCCGCTGGCCAAATGCGTCGTCCAGCGTGTCGTCGATGGTCTGCGGCGAGATGCCGAAACGGGACGCTTGATCCCGATCGATTTTCAGAGTGACGGTTGCGCCGTCGTTCTGCTGATCGGTCGCGACGTCGGCCAATTCCGGCATTGCTTGCATTTTGGCGAGGAGCTTGGTTGCCCACTCGTTCAGCTCGGTGGCGTCACCATCCTGCAAGGTATATTGGAACTGGGTTGCGGAGCTCCTGCCGCCGACGTTGATGTCCTGAGCAGGCTGGAGGTAAAGCTTGGCGCCTTCCATCTGCGCCATCTGCGGCCGAAGCCGATCGATGATCTGGCTTGCCGAAGCGTCTCTTTCATCGAGCGGTTTCAGCGTGATGAACATTCGACCGACGTTCACCGTTGAACCGGACGCCCCGCCAACAGTCATGGCCACGGAAGCAACGCCAGGGTCGGAAGAAACGAGCTTGCCTGCCTTCAATTGAAGACGCGACATCTCGGCGAAGGAGATATCCTGCGCGGCCTGCAACTGTCCCGTGATCAGGCCGGTGTCCTGTATCGGAAAGAAACCTTTTGGAATTTCTACGAACAGGTAGCCGGTTGCGACGAGCGAGGACAGGAAGACGCCAAGCGTTATCCGGTGATGCTTCAAGGCGATGTCGAGCGTGACACGGTAGCCGTGCAGCAAAGCTTCAAAGCCGCGTTCGGAAATCATGTAGAGCCTGCCATGCTTTTCAGCCGACTCGGCTTTCATGAACCGGGCGCACATCATCGGCGTAAACGTCAGCGAGACAATTGCCGAGACCACTATCGTCATTGTGACGGTGATGGCGAATTCCCTGAACAGCACGCCTACAATGCCGCCCATGAGAAGCAGCGGAATGAACACTGCCACGAGCGAAAGGCTGATGGATATAATGGTGAAGCCGATTTCGCTGGCTCCGTCGATCGCCGCCTGTTTTGGCGTCTTGCCGTGCTCCATGTGTCGCTGGATGTTCTCGAGCATGACGATTGCGTCATCCACCACGAAGCCGACAGCGATGCTCAATCCCATGAGCGAGAGGTTATCCAGGCTGAACCCGGCCACGTACATCAGGGCGAGCGTAGCCACCAGCGCAAGGGGTACGGTCACACTGGGAATTGCCGTCGCCCAGAAACTTCTGAGGAATATGAAGATGACCATGACGACGAGGATGATCGTCAGCATCAACGTGAATTCGACATCCTGCACCGAAGCACGGATTGTGACGGTTCGGTCGCTCAGGATCGAGATGTGGAGCGCCGCTGGAGCGATTGCCTGCAGTTGCGGCAGGGCTGCCTTGATTTGATCGACCGTCTGAATGACGTTTGCACCCGGCAATTTAAAGACGGGAAGAATGATCGCGGGTTTGCCGTTGGCCCAGGCCGCCAGCTGGTCGTTTTCGGCTCCGTCGATTGCCTTGCCGACATCCGACACCCTGATCGGCGCGCCATTGCGATAGGCAATGATGGCGTTGTTCCATGGCTTTGCCGTCAGCAACTGATCATTGTCGTAAAGCGTGTAGGTTCGGGCCTTCCCCTGTATGGTTCCCTTCGGCGTATCGGTCGTGGTGGTTTCGATGGCGCTGCGCACGTCTTCCATCGCGAGACCAAGATCCGCAAGTTTCTTGGGGTCTACCTGGACCCTTACCGCAGGTTTCTGCTGGCCGAAGATGAGAACCTGGGACACGCCGGAAATTTGGCTGATGTGTTGGCCGAGCACATTTTCAGCATAATCGTCCACCTGCGTCAGCGGCAGCGTGTCCGAGGTCAGCGCGATGACCAGAATTGGTGGATCGGCGGGGTTTACCTTACGATACGTTGGCGGCGACGGCAGGTCGGTCGGCAACTGGCCGCCTGCGGCGTTGATCGCAGTTTGCACGTCCTGGGCAGCGGCGTCGACGCTGCGAGACAAGTCGAACTGCAACGTGATCGAGCTGACGCCGAGCGTGCTCACCGACGTCATCTGGGTCAATCCGGGAATTTCGCCGAACTGGCGCTCCAGGGGTTGCGTGACGGAGGAGGCCATCGTTTCCGGCGCCGCTCCGGGAAGCTGCGCGGTCACCTGAATTGTCGGGAAATCGATCTGCGGCAAGGGTGCAACCGGGAGAAACGGGTACGCCGCTGCGCCGATTGCCAACAGCGCAACCATTAGAAGCGAGGCTGCGATCGGCCGTCGAATAAACCAGGAAGACATCGACATCGCGCTAGTTCCCCTTGCTCGTCGCGGAAGGAGCAACGACCGATGGGCTCGCAAATGAAACCTTGCTTCCGGGTTCGAGGCGATACTGACCCGAAGTCACCACACGTTCGCCGGCGGACAGGCCACTGGCAATCACCGTCGTTTCGTCCGCGATTGGCCCGGGAGTAACGGGATGCGGCGATACCGTGTTGTCGCTATTCACGAGGTAAACGAAGAACCCCTCGGGGCCTCGTTGCAGCGCCGGCGACGGTATCGTTGTGGCCCCGGCTAGCGTCTTCTGAAGGACTCTGAGATCGATGAACTGCCCAGGCCAAAGTTTCTCGTCAGCATTCGCGAAGGTCGACTTCAGCCTTACGGTTCCAGTGGTTTGGTCGATCTCGTTGTCGATCGTGGACAGCGTCCCCGTGGACAACGCTGTTCCGCCGTCGCGGGTAAACGCGGTGACCTGAACAGGGCCTGCCTTGAGGGCGGTCTGCAACACCGGGAGATCGTCCTCCGACAAGGTCGAAATAACGGATATCGGTTGCGTCTGGGTGATCACCACCACACCATTCACATCCGTTGTTTGCACCTGATTTCCCTGATCAACCTGCCGGAAGCCTGTCCGGCCGTCGATCGGGGACCTAAGTTGGGTGTAGGAGAGTTGGACGGCCGCGTCATCCCGGGCTGCCTGGTCCTGTGTGAGCTGGGCCTTAAAGCCGTCGAGCGTGGCCTGCTGCATCTCGACCTGCTCCGCGGTCGTGATAATCTTTGTCGCAAGCTCCTGATCCTTCTGGAGCAGGTACTGAGCATTGGCGATGTTGGCCTTGTCCTGCTCGATCTTCGCAACGGCCTGGTCAAGAGCCGACTGGAAAGGGCGCGGGTCGACCACCGCTAAAAGATCGCCCTTCTTGACGTTCTGCCCTTCGGTGAACAGGACGCTCTGCAACTGGCCATCGACCTGGGTCTTCAACGTTACCGTATTGAAAGCTTGAACCGTACCAAGCCCGTCGAGGTAGACCGGAACATCCCGGCGCGTCACGGTCGCGATCTGCACGGGTATCAATGGTGCGGCGGCAGGACCCGGAGCGCTCGCCCAAAACGGAAACTTGGCAAGGCCGACAGCGGCCACGACGGCAAGGATCAATCCCCCGGCGGCGAGGGCCGCCAGTCTTTTCCTCATCGACCGAACAGGCTTGGATTCAGCAGAGTATTGAATGGATGTCATAGCGAATCCTCGATCTGCCAGAATGCGAAATCGCGTGATCCGCCCCCTTGGACCGTGTCATCGGCGACCTATTCTGTTGCCTCGAAAACTACGGGTTGACGACCGCCAGTTAAATCAGACTGTGGTCCATCGGATACTATACGATGGTGTAGAAGACCGGGATTTTGTGCTGGAGAGCCGTGCCGTGAGCGCATGAGGAAACGACGTCAAAAGGTCGATTGTTCCTGGCCACGAATAGTTCCGCCCGCGACGGATCAGCATTGACCTGAGCGGAGGCAGGAGACGCTATACACTTACGTATGATTCAACCGGCGAGGGTCCGCGTCTACAATTTGCCTCAACGAAATCGTTCCAAACGGAAACCTTCGCGGAGGCTATCATGATCTCACTCATCAACACCCCGACCAACGGACGCACCGGCATGCGCGCGCTCAAGGCGCGGTTTGCCTATCTGATGATCGCCCGACGTGCTGCTACGCGCTTGACGCGAAGCGGCACGGTTGTCGGCTTTGATGCCAACCGGTTCCGATCGCAACTGGCAGACTACCGGAGATCCGTCGACCTGGCAGTGGCCGACCAGTACGAACCGGGCGCATACCGGTCGGGTCCCACGGCAGCTTCGCTGTCGGGGCGGCCACCCCAATAAGCTTCTCGCGCAGGCCCTCGACCTGGCGGATAGACACGCCGCGGGTTTCCAGAGGGCACGGCGAACCATGAAAGGATATCAATATGGGACCCGGAGGCTGGAAAAGAATAGTCTGGTTTGTTGCGCTTTGGGTATGCAGCGTCGCGGCCGTCGGCATCTACGCATCGGTTCTGAAATCTTGGATTGGCGGTGCCTAGCACTTCCGCGATCTACCGGCCGAAGTCGTTCCACTCCAGTAACGACGCTGACGCGAGCGCCCCCGGTGACGAGGGCGCTGCTTTTGCGAAGTAAGACTAAGCCTTGAAGAACGCCAGCAGGTCGGTATTGATAATGTCCGCGTGTGTCGTGGCCATGCCGTGCGGCAGGCCCTTGTAGACTTTCAGCGTACCCTTCTTCAGCAGCTTCGAAGACAGCAGGGCTGAATCGGCGATCGGAACGATCTGGTCGTCTTCGCCGTGCATCACCAGGACCGGCACATCAATCTTCTTCAGATCCTCGGTAAAGTCGGTTTCCGAAAACGCCTTGATGCAATCGTAATGCGCCTTTGCCCCACCCATCATGCCCTGGCGCCACCAGTTTTCAATTACACCCTGCGAGATTTTTGCACCCGGACGATTGAAGCCATAGAATGGCCCGGCTGGAATATCATGAAAGAACTGGGCACGGTTGGCAGCCAAAGCGGCGCGGAAGCCGTCAAAGACCTCGATCGGCAGACCACCGGGATTGGAGGCTGACTTGACCATGACGGGAGGTACGGCACCGATCAGCACCGCCTTGGAAACCCTGCCCTTTCCGCCGTATTGTGCCACATAGCGAGCAACCTCGCCGCCGCCCGTCGAGTGGCCAACATGAATGGCGCCCTTCAGGTCAAGATGATCGGCTAGCGCCGCCATGTCGGCAGCGTAGGTGTCCATGTCGTTGCCGTTTGCCGTCTGGCTCGAGCGCCCGTGACCGCGGCGATCGTGCGCAATAACGCGAAAACCCTCATTCAGGAAAAACAGCATCTGCGCATCCCAGTCGTCGGCGCTTAGCGGCCAGCCGTGGTGAAATACAATGGGCTGTCCGGTTCCCCAGTCCTTGTAGAAAATCTGCGTGCCGTCGCTGGTCGTGATCGTTCCGCTGCTCATCGTGTCCTTGCCTCTTGGTGGTTGCTTTGTCGCCGCCGCTTGTGCGGTCGGGATAAGGGATAAGGTTGCGGTAGCGGCGACAAGGCCGAGACCGGCGGCCATTACGTTGCGGCGGGTCGCCTGATGGTTCAACTGGCTCATTTTGCCCTCCATTTAATTTATGGCGCGATATTTATTATCGCGATATACGTATGGGTAAACCCACTACACCCCGTTGTCTACTAAAATATTATCGCGATATTATTTTTCGTGGTAGGATAACGAAACGGCACGCGTCAGGAGACGATCCATGTCCGCCAATCCCCTTGTTCCTTTGGACGACCAGCTTTGCTTTTCGCTCTATGCAGCGAGCCTAGCCATAACCAGAACCTACAAGCCCATGCTCGATGAGCTGGGCATCACCTATCCACAATACCTCGTCCTGAGTGTTCTGTGGGAGAATGATGGAATGACGGTCGGCGCGATCGCCGATCGGCTGTCACTGGAATCGAGCACGATCACGCCACCCGTGAAGCGCCTCGAGCAGGCCGGGCTGCTTGAACGACGCCGTAGCAAGACTGACGAGCGTCAGGTTCATGTCTGGCTCACCGCCTCCGGTCGCGATCTCATCGTCAGAGCAAAGTGTCTCGGCGACACGCTGTTGCAGCGCTCCGGCATGACGGCTGGACAGTTCGAAGCCCTGAACAAACAAGTGAAGACGCTACGCGAAGCACTTGAGTCCGTTGGCTAGGTTATCTAGGTGGAGATGCTTCAAGCTGGTGCGAAAGGCTCTCCCGTTGGTAACCATCCATTAATGATGCGCTGCATATAGCACGTGAAGTGCATCGGAATACGCCTCGCCGGATTGGCCGTTTGGTGCGAACTGGTCCATGGTGTCCGGAAGCCGCTGCCCATGACCTAGCCACTGATTCGAGAGGCAAGTTGTCCAAATCAAAGCAACCCAAGCCCGGTGTCTTTCTGCTCGCGGCCCTTTCGTCTTTGCGAACCGCGTTTCTCGGAGTCGGGGTGACGAGTTGTGTCGTCAACATTCTGGCGTTGACGGGCTCGTTCTTCATGTTGCAGGTCTACGATCGCGTCATCCCGGGACGCAGCCTGCCGACGCTTGTCGGATTGGGCATCATAACCGCAACGCTCTTTGCCTTTCAGGGCATCCTTGAGTTGATCCGCACCCTGCTGCTCGCCCGCGTCGGACAATCGGTCGATGAGCGTTTCAGCCAAGTGGTCTTCCGATCGTTCGTCATCGCGCCTTCGAAAAGGCACACGTCGCAAAGTAGCCTCCAATCGCTGCGCGATATCGACACCGTGCGCGGCTTCCTCTCAGGCCCCGGTCCGACGGCGCTATTCGATCTGCCGTGGATGCCCTTCTATCTCGGACTCTGCTTCCTGTTTCATCCATGGATCGGGGCCGTCGCTCTCGCCGGCGCCCTGCTGCTTGTTGGCCTGACGATCGTTACGGAACTGAGATCGCGCGGACCTGCGAAGGAAGCAAACAGAATCGGTCTGGAACGCATGACCCTTGCCGAGGCTACCAAGCAAAATGCCGAGGCCGTGGCCTCGATGGGCTTCGGGAACCGGCTTGGAGAGCGATGGGCGGACATCAACGCCCGCTACCTTCAAAACCAGCTTCACGCAAACAACGTCACGGCTCTTCTGTCCACCGTGTCCAGGGTCGTTCGCCTGATGTTGCAGTCCGGTGTGCTCGCGGTCGGCGCGGTGCTTGTTATCCGGCAGGAGGCGACGGGCGGCATCATGATTGCAAGTTCCATCCTGATCAGTCGCGCACTTGCGCCGGTCGAACTGGCAATCGGTCAATGGAAGGGCTTTGCGGCCGCACGAGAGAGCTGGTCGCGTCTCGTCAGACTTGGCGAGATGACGATGATCGAAAGACCGGAGGTTCAGCTTCCCAGGCCGGTCGAGGGGCTCAGGGTACAGAACCTTCATCTTGCCGCGCCGGGATCGACAACACCGATTATCCATGGTGTGTCATTCGAATTGAAGGCTGGCGAGGCGATCGGTGTCATCGGTCCGAGCGCTTCGGGAAAATCCTCACTGGCGCGCGCGCTGGTCGGGCTCTGGTCACCCCTTGCAGGCGCTGTCCGGCTGGACGGAGCGGCACTGTCGCAATGGGATCCCGAAGAACTCGGCAAACACATCGGGTACCTCCCGCAGGATGTCTGCCTTTTCGACGGCTCGATTGCAGAGAACATTGCGCGTTTTGACCCATCCGCTTCATCCGAGATGGTCGTTGCTGCAGCCCGCGCCGCCGGCATCTACGAGATGGTCGTGCAGCTCCCGGAAGGTTTCGACACCAGGATCGGCGAACAGGGTGCAATCCTGTCTGCGGGCCAGCGCCAGCGGCTGGCGCTGGCACGGGCGCTTTATGGCGAGCCATTCCTGGTCGTTCTCGACGAACCCAACGCCAATCTGGACGCTGAGGGCGACGCCGCGCTCGCGCACGCAATCCTTGGCGTCAGTCGGCGCGGTGGCGTGGCGATTGTCATCGCACATCGCCCCAGTGCCCTCGCAAGCGTCGACAAGGTCATGGTCCTTGCCAATGGCAGGTTGCAGACCTTCGGTCCCAAGGGCGACGTTCTTGGGCAGACGATGGCCCCGGTGTCCATGGCCGTCCCGTCATATCGCCTCCGGCGCGCAAACGAGGGGACCGCGCAATGATCGGGACGAACGCTCCGTTGGCTGAACGCGCGATCAGGCGGCTCACACTGATGGCGCTGACCGCCACGATCATCCTGGTTGGTGTGCTCGGCGGTCTGGCAGCAACAATCCACCTCAACGGCGCGGTCATTGCGTCGGGTACCCTTGTTGTCGATAGTCACATAAAGCCGGTTCAACACCAGAAGGGTGGAACTGTTGGCGCGGTGTTCGTCCGGGATGGCGATCGCGTCGAGGCTGGTCAGGTTCTAGTTCATCTGGACGATACGCAGACGCGAGCCACGCTCGCAATTGTCTCCAGACGAGTGAGGCAGCTTTCAGCGCGCACCGCACGTCTGTCCGCAGAACGCGACGGCCGGGAAACGCTCGAATTTCCGTCATTGGTGAACGACGCGGCACCCGATGAACGCGCGGCGTTGATCGAAGGAGAGCGCAG
Organism: Rhizobium sp. Root1220; assembly: GCF_001426265.1. Taxonomy (GTDB): domain Bacteria; phylum Pseudomonadota; class Alphaproteobacteria; order Rhizobiales; family Rhizobiaceae; genus Rhizobium. Next base: position 106,243 of record NZ_LMDG01000032.1, on the reverse strand, counting down.
ACTTTTCGATGATCGGAAGTCGTCGCTGAGAGGGCGCAAGGCGCAGCTGCAGGAGCGGGTGCGCCAACTCGGTCGGGAAGCGGACGGCCTGACCTCGCAACAGGAAGGCAACCGTCAATCGATAGACATCATCGGCAAGGAGCTTGCCAACCTAGAGCCACTTCTCCAGCAGGGGATCATTCCCGCAACCCGCGTCTACGCGCTGCAGCGCGACGCCGCCGACTTGAAAGGCGAGCTCGGCAGGCTCGTCGCTGCGTCGGCGGAAGTGAGGGGGAAAATAGCCGAAACGGAACTGCAGGTCATTCAGGTGAGTGACGACAATCGCAGTGAAGTATCCGAACAGCTGCGACAGGCACAAGGCGACCTTGGCGAATATTCCGAACGCCTTGTCGCGGCAGAGGATGAATTGAAGCATGTTGACATTCGCGCTCCGCAGGCGGGAGTGGTCCACGAACTCGCGGTTCACGCCGCCGGCGCCGTGGTGGCGTCGGGCCAGGCCATCATGCAGATAGTGCCCGATCGCGATGACCTGACGCCTGAACTGAAACTATCTCCCCAGGATATCGATCAGGTGACTGTGGGCCAGACCGTGACGCTGCGTCTTTCAGCCTTCAGTCAACGCACGGCTCCGGAATTGAACGGCCGAGTGTCGAGTGTGACTGCGGACCTCATAACCGACCAACGCAGCGGCCAATCCTACTACGGGGTTCGCGTTCACATACCGAGCACGGAATGGCAGCGCGTCGGCACGCTGGTGCCGATCGCCGGCATGCCGGTGGAAGCATTCATGGAAACCGGCGAGCGAACTGCCCTCGCCTATCTCGCAAAGCCGTTCATCGATCAGGCCGCCAGAGCGTTCAGGGAAGAGTAATCGGCAGCGCGTCAGGCCCGAAGCCGCGACGCATCGGATCGATACACTCCTGCCGCGGCGAGAGCAACGATTAAGGATGAAGTCGCCTATACCGCGAGTTTGACACCTATTTTTCTAATATATACGCGTATAGGTATATTTCCGCCTTGCGGACTGGTAGGCTTCTCGCGGCAACAGAAGGAGCTAACCATGCCGCAATCAATTCAGAACGCCGTTGGTCAAAAGCTTTTCTACAGCGGTGCATCGAGCGCCTGGTTTTCAGCGACGGGTTCGGGACCCGTACTGAACGGCACCGCCGGCAATGATTCGATCTGGGGTGACAGCTCGGTCAACGTCACGATGAAAGGGGGCACGGGCGACGATATCTACTATCTCTACTCGAGCATCAATCGCGTCGCTGAAGCGCCAGGTGCCGGCGTCGACACAATCGAAACGTGGATGAGCTACACGCTGCCCGAGAATTTCGAAAATCTAACGGTCACGGGCAACGGCCGATATGCCTTCGGCAACAGCGCAGACAACATCATTTCGGGCGCATCGGGCAGCCAGACGATCGACGGCGGGGCAGGCAATGACGTGCTGATCGGTGGTGGCGGCGCCGACACGTTCCTCTTCACGCGTGGCAACGGCAGCGACCTCATCGTCGACTTCAGCCGTGATGATACCATCCGGCTGAATGGGTACGGCCTGACAAGTTTCGATCAGGTCCTCAAGCACGCAACGCAGGTGGGCGCCAATCTGCGACTGGATCTCGGCGGCGGCGAAAGCCTGGTGCTTGCGAACAAGACGGCCGCGGACCTGCACTCGGATCAGTTTCAGCTGACCCTGGACCGATCGAGCCTGAAGCTTGCATTTGCGGACGAATTCAACAGCCTATCCCTACGCAATGGCGATAAAGGCGTCTGGGATGCGAAGTTCTGGTGGGCTCCCGACAAGGGCAGCACCCTTCCGGGGAACGGAGAGCAGCAGTGGTACATCAACCCCTCCTACGCTCCAACCTCGTCGGTCAACCCCTTCTCTGTGCACAATGGCGTCCTGACCATCACGGCCAGCCACACGCCTACCGCGCTCAAGCCCCAGGTCGATGGCTACGAATATACGTCGGGCATTCTCACGACACATTCTTCATTTGCGCAGACCTACGGCTATTTCGAGATCCGCGCCGACATGCCGACGGAGCAAGGCGCCTGGCCCGCTTTCTGGCTATTGCCCGAAGACGGCTCCTGGCCGCCTGAGCTCGATGTCGTCGAGATGCGTGGACAGGACCCGAACACCGTCAACGTCACCGTTCACAGCCAGCAGAACGGCGGACATACGATGCAGTCCACTCCCGTCAAGGTGGGAAGCACCGAAGGTTTTCACACCTATGGCGTCCTGTGGGACGAGGATCAGATCGTCTGGTATTTCGACGATGTAGCGGTCGCGCATGCAGACACGCCAGCCGATATGCACAGCCCGATGTATATGCTGGTCAATCTTGCCATTGGCGGAACGGCAGGAACCCCTACCAACGGTCTGCCAAACAGTTCCCAGTTTCACATCGACTACATTCACGCCTACTCGCTCGCCAACAGCCCGGCACATGTGACATCGGATGACTGGCAAGCGTAACGCGCACTGCGTTCCGCCTGACGCATTGCAAGGGGACAGGAGTCTTTCCCCTGAAACGGTTCCAGGGCTTCAGAAGCCCCGGAACCTGTTTCCCGGTCGCTGGGGACGACACCCGTGCTCTGGCAATCCGCAGGAAAATTGGTGGTCCAAGGGGATTTGTTGAGCGCCCAACGCCGCTTGAGGAAGCCGATCTTAACCCTTTGTTAACCATGGCAACTGCTAATTCTCAATAGCGGTCCTGTGGGTCGTTGATTCGAAAATCCGCCGCGGGAATTGCGCAGGGATGTGAGGAAAGACGTTGCGGCGGCTACAGACCATGCGCTTGCTGAAGACAACATCCTGTGTGGTGCTAGCCGCCCTTGCGACCGCCTGCGCTTCAACGGGCGGGATCAGACAGCCGACGGTTGCCGAAACAGTCCCAAGCGAAAGAGCACTTGCCCTTCCACCTCCAGGCGGCCCGTCAATCGTGAGCGTCGTAGAGCGCAAGCGCGGCAACGGTGTAGAGCAGACGATATCCTTGTTTACGTCCTCCACCGTACCGGACCAGAATTTCCTGAAAGTGCAGTTCCTCGGCGCATCGGGCACCAACCCCGGCACAGGCAATGCCGGCTTCCGTATGGTCAGCGAAAGCGGCATTTCGCGCGAAATGTTTGCCGCCGTCCCGGGCGTGCCCATGGTCCGGTCGGCTACTTTCCTGCAGAACAGCTACGGTCCCTTTGGTTATGGCTCCGGTCGCAGCGCGACCGGCGACACCTGCATCTATGCCTGGCAGCAAATCCGCTCCAGCCGATCGGCGCAGACGCAGGCTCGAAACTTCGGCATGATCCAGGTGCGACTCAGGCTCTGCGACACACGGGCAACGGAGCGGCAGCTCCTGAGCATCGTCTACGGCTATACCATTATCGGCACGTTCGACGGCGAAATCTGGAACCCCTTCGGCAATCAGCAGGGAACCGATCCCGCTCTCGGCCGCACTGGAAGCCCGATTTACCCCGACGTGGGCGGCTATCGGGATGTCGCAATGCCGATCGGCTATGAACCGGCCCCGGTCGCCGTGCGTACTTCTCCCGTCGTTCGCCGGCCTGTCCGCCCGGCGCCCGCTGCCCTGCCGCCAGCAATCGGTCCCCGTGTACCATTGCCGGATCTGCCACCTGAGACCCCACGGGCAAACGCGGTTCCACCCACAGCGGTGACACCGACCGGACAGCAGGCGATGGCGACGACTGTAGTGACTGTCCCCTCGCCCGATTGTATAGGCGATGCGGCCATGACGGCCGCTTGCCAGAGATAATACAGACCCGACTGGCGCCGCGCGCGGTGGCATCCAGTCCAGGACTATCGAAGGGACGTAGATGCATAAAGCCCGAAGCATCTTGATGTGGGCCGTGGTTTCTCTGGCTGTGATCGCGCTGATCACACTGCCGGTGAACCTGCAGACGCAGCTCATCGCCAGCATCACCGTCGTTGCCATCATGGCGATCATCAAGGGGCTGAAAGCGGAAGGCACCTGGCGTCTGGTTGCGCTTGCCTTCGGCACCTCGATCGTGTTGCGCTATGTATATTGGCGCACGACCAACACCCTGCCGCCCCTCAACCAGCTCGAGAACTTCATACCCGGTCTGCTGCTCTATCTCGCAGAAATGTACAGCGTCGTAATGCTGGCGCTCAGTCTCTTCATTGTGGCAACGCCCCTGCCCTCACGCCCCTCGCGCGCGGCAAATGAAGCACGCTTTCCCCACGTTGACGTTTTCGTGCCGTCCTACAACGAAGACGCACACCTACTCGCCAACACGTTGTCCGCCGCCAAGGCGATGGATTATCCGGCTGAAAAGCTGCACGTATGGCTTCTCGATGACGGCGGCACCTTGCAGAAGCGTAATTCCAGCAAGCTCGTGGAAGCCCAGGTCGCCGTTTCCCGCCACAACGAGCTGAAACAGCTCTGCGAGGATCTCGACGTCAAATACCTCACGCGAGATCGCAACGAACACGCGAAAGCCGGCAACCTCAACAACGGGATGAAGCACTCCTCGGGCGAGCTGATCGCGGTCTTTGATGCCGACCACGCGCCCGCCCGCGACTTTCTCCTCGAGACCGTCGGCTATTTTGATGACGATCCGAAACTGTTTCTGGTTCAAACACCACACTTCTTCATCAATCCCGACCCGCTCGAACGCAACCTCAGGACCTTCGACAGGATGCCAAGCGAGAACGAAATGTTCTACGGCATCATCCAGCGCGGGCTCGACAAGTGGAACGCTGCATTCTTCTGCGGATCCGCCGCCGTGTTGAGCCGTAAGGCACTGGAGTCGCAAAACGGCTTCAGCGGCATCAGCATCACGGAGGACTGCGAGACCGCGCTGGCCCTGCACGGCAGCGGTTGGAACAGCATCTACGTCGACAAGCCGCTGATCGCCGGTCTGCAGCCGGCCACTTTCGCAAGCTTCATCGGCCAGCGCAGCCGCTGGGCTCAGGGCATGATGCAAATCCTGCGCTTCCGCTTTCCGCTGCTGAAGCGCGGACTGACCGTCCCGCAGCGCCTCTGCTACATGTCATCGACGCTGTTCTGGCTGTTTCCGTTTCCGCGGACGATTTTCCTGTTCGCACCGCTCTTCTATCTTTTTTTCGATCTCGAAATCTTCACCGCTTCCGGCGGTGAGTTCCTTGCCTATACGCTCGCGTACATGCTCGTGAACCTGATGATGCAGAACTATCTCTATGGTTCCTTCCGCTGGCCGTGGATATCGGAGCTTTATGAGTATGTGCAGACGGTGCATCTGCTGCCTGCGGTCGTTTCGGTCATGCTCAATCCCCGGAAGCCAACCTTCAAGGTCACCGCGAAGGACGAATCGATCGCCGTCAGCCGCCTGTCGGAGATCAGCCGCCCCTTCTTCCTCATCTTCGCAGTCCAGATCATCGCGTTGATCGTGACGGTCTACAAGATCTACGCCGAGCCGTACAAAGCGGACGTCACACTCGTGGTCGGCGGCTGGAATGTGATCAACCTGATCATGGCGGGTTGCGCCCTGGGCGTTGTTTCAGAACGCGGAGAACGCGCTTCATCGAGGCGTGTCCGGGTCAATCGCCGTTGTGAACTGGGCGTCAACGGCAAGTGGTACACGGCATCGATCGAGGACGTTTCGGTTCACGGCGCCAGACTGCATGTATTCAACAGGCAACTGGACCCGATGGTCATCGGCGCGGAGGGTGAAGTCCGCTTTCAGCCTTACAGCGGCGCGGGGATGGAGACGCTACCGCTGATCGTCCGCAACATCGAGCCGTCCGGGGAGATCGTGGCGGTCGGCTGCCAATATGTTCCGAAGAGTGCGCTGGATCATCGTCTGATTGCCGACCTGATGTTTGCGAACTCCGCTCAATGGACACAATTCCAGCAGGGTCGAAGGCGCAATCCCGGCCTCATTCGTGGTACCGTCTGGTTTGTGGGACTATCGCTCTATCAAACGAGCCGCGGGCTTGTTTACTTCTTCCGGGGCATGGGGCCGGAAAGGGAGAAACAACAGCAGCAAGCGAAGGCAAACTCTTGATGAAGAAGGTCGTTTCCGCCTCCATCTTTATTCTGGGCGCTACAGCAATCGCGTACGCCCAAACAGCACCCTTCGACATGTCCGGTGAACGATCTCAAGGCACGCAACCCATGGTGCCGCGTTTCACGATTCCGGCCACGCCTGCTCCGTCCACGGCAACACAACCGCCGCCCGCGGCAACACCGGTGATACCATCGGTCGCCGCGCCACCGACACCACCATTCGTGATCACGCCGGCTCCGACAGAAGCTGCACAACCTCAAGCGGTGCCATCGACGCCAGCCGCCATGCCAGATCAGTCCCCTGCTACCGCACCGAGTGCACCACGGCCGACGGCGCAGCAGGACGGAACGCTGCCTGGCGGCGGGACGTTTAGATTTGTCGTGCCTTCCGCAAAACTGGGCCTCGAGGGAGAGTTCGACCGAAGGTCCTGGTCGGTCTACCTCACTCCCGAGCAAGCCGCCGCACCCGCGAAGTTCAATCTGGCCTATCAGAACGCAATCGTCGTGGCTCCCGAGGCGTCACAACTCACAGTGTTGCTCAACAACCGCGTTGTTGGCGAACAGCAGATCGGTTCTCCCGACGGCCTCTCGTCCATATCGTTCGACGTACCACCGGGACTGTTGCAGCCCGGTGGCAATCTGCTGAGCCTCCAGGCCACCCAGCGCCACAGGACCGACTGCAGTGTCGCGTCCACCTACGAGCTTTGGTCGGATATCGATCCGGCACAGACCTATCTGAGCTTTTCCGGGCAGGAAGCCGCGAAGCTGTCGAGCACGGATGCCATCCGAGCCATCGGCGTCAACGAAGCGGGCAGGACACAGTTCAATCTGGTGGTGCCGGCGCTTGAGCAGCCCGGGACCACCAAACCGCTGCTGCGCCTTGCTCAAGGGCTTGCGATCCTTAGCGGCATGCCCAACCAGACCTTCGCCTTCACAACGGATGCGCTTCCCATGCCCGGCCCCGGGAAGATGGCCATCGTGGTTGGAACGCCTGCTGAATTGCAGCCTCTGTTCGCGGCGCCGGCAGCCGCGCTGACAGCTCCGCTTGCAGCATTCGTCACTGATCCGCGCTCCGGGTCGCCGGTCTTGCTGATCAGTGGCCCATCGTGGCCCGCGATTTCCTCTGCGATCGATACGATCGTCTCCACGACCGATCGATCGCCAACCGTCCGTCGCGATGCGCTGGCGACCGAACGTTGGAGCGCTCCCGATGCACCGCTGCTCTTCTCGGACACGAAGCTGCCTTTTTCACAACTGGGCGTGAAAACGATCGAATTCTCAGGACGTCGCGTGCGCACAGGCTTCAATATCGGCGTCCCGTCCGATTTCTATGCCAATGCCTATGGCGAGGCGACGATCCTTCTCGATGCTGCCTACACGCAGGCGGTTCTGCCGGGTAGTCACGTCGACATATATGTCAATGGAAACATTGCATCCACCGTTCCGCTGGCGTCAACGGGCGGCGGCATCTTTCGGCACTTCCCGATCCGGGTGACGATGCGCCACTTCATACCCGGCGTTAACAGGATCTCGGTGGAAGCAATCCTGATGACGAAGGAGGACGAGGTTTGCGTACCGGGAACGACCGGCAGTACCGCACCGCGGTTTGCGCTGTTTGACACCAGCGAATTTCACATGCCCGATTTCGCCCGGGTCGGGCAGCGACCAAATCTCGCGGCCTTCGCGGGAACCGGTTACCCCTACGGCCGCAACGCCGATCCAATACCGCTTTTTATCGATCGGATAGACCCGGACACGCTGTCTGCAACGGCTACTCTCCTCGGCCAGATGGCGCTCGTCGCAGGTCGCCCCATGGCAGTGGAGCCAGCCGCAACTCCGGCAGCGATTGGCGAGCGCGACGCCATATTCATCGGATCGATATCGCAGATGCCGGCTGCGGTGCTCTCTCAGGTAAACATATCGCCAACCAGCCAGGCGTCCTGGCGACCGACAACGGACGCACAATCCGCTCAGGCAGAACCCGCGACGACATTCGACGAATGGCGATCGAAGGTCAACGGCGGCGTCTGGCGAGGCCAAATTACCTCGTTTCAGGAATGGCTGCGGCGGAATTTCGACATTTCGCTGAGTTCGCTTCAGTTCATTCCGGGGGCCGAGACGATTTTCACGCCTTCCAGCGTCGACAGCTTCATGATCGCTCAAGGCCCCAGCAGTTCCGGAGGCGCCACATGGACGATCGTCGCCGCGCCCTCGGCCAAAGATCTGCGGGAAGGCGCCGAAGCCGTGACAGCGCAAGATATCTGGCCGCAGATTTCCGGTCACATCACCACCTTTTCCAGCAAGACTGGCGCGATCGAAACGGTCCCGGTAAGCCGCTTCCACTTCGTCGCCTCGCAACCATGGTCCCTCTCCAACTATCGCCTCATCGCCGCGAACTGGCTTTCGACCAATATTCTCTCCTACGCGCTACTGCTTGTCGCCCTCTCCCTGCTCATCGGGGTCACGACTGCCGGCATGCTCGCCACACTTGGCAGGCGCAAATGAGGGGCTGGCGCGGAATGCTTCTCGGGGCTGGCATCGCCATGATGGCCATCGGCCAGCCAGCCTTGGCGCAAGGCTCTGTCAACGCACGGGTCACCGCGCAGGCATGGGCCGACTACAAGTCGAAGTTTCTCGACCCCAGCGGTCGCATCGTCGACAACGCAAACGGAAACATCAGCCACAGCGAGGGACAAGGCTATGGCCTGCTGCTCGCTTATCTCGCCAACAGTCCCGCCGACTTTGAACAGATATGGTATTTCACCCGGACCGAACTGCTGGTGCGCGACGACGGGCTTGCCGTGTGGAAGTGGGACCCGGCGACCACCCCGCACGTCGCCGATGTGAACAACGCTTCCGACGGCGATCTGCTGATCGCCTACGCCCTTGCATTGGCCGGGTCGGCCTGGAACAAGAGCGACTATATCGAGGCGGCCGCCAAGATGGCGCAAGCGATCCTATCGCAGGCGGTGATCGCCTCGGGCGGTCGAACGTTGCTGCTTCCTGGCGTCAAGGGGTTCGGCGCGGAAGATCGGAAAGACGGTCCGGTCATCAATCCGTCCTACTGGATCTACGAAGCGATTCCGGTAATGGCGGCGCTGGCGCCCTCGAATGCCTGGCAGAAACTATCCGACGACGGTCTCTCGCTGCTGCAGGCAATGCAATTCGGTCCGCGAAAGCTGCCGGCCGAATGGGTCAGCCTCCGTGGCCAGCCCCGTCCCGCAGACGGCTTTGACGCCGAGTTCGGCTACAACGCCATTCGTATTCCCCTCTATCTCGCTCGGGCGGGAGTTTCGGACAAGGAACTGCTGCTAAGATTGTCAGCCGGAATGACCGCGAACGGCGATGTGCCGGCGACGATCGATTTGGCGAGCGGCAAGCCGAAGCAGTTGTTGACGGACGTCGGTTATCGAGTTGTTAACGATGTTGTGGCCTGTGTAACCAAAGGAACGAAGCTGCCGGCATCGTCCCAGCAGTTCGCGCCATCACTCTACTACCCGTCGACCCTTCAGCTCCTGGGGTTGGCGTTTGTCGGGGAGAAACATCCAGAGTGTCTGTGAAGTCCTCTCTCGTCGCAATAACCGTCGCGGTCGTGGTGGCTGGGTTCGTCGCCGCGCTGAAAGACCGTGCGGCTATTCAGGAAAAGCTGGGATTTGCCACTCCAAGCAGTGCCGCGCCGCAATTGATGCTGATGGGGCGCATCAACGGACCTGACACCTTCGCCGAAAAACCGCGGATCGACGTTCAGGCTGTCGTCAATCGTATCCAGGCAGCCGCACCTGTATCGGTCTTGCCCGATGCTGAACAGGAGTCAGACGCAATCGTCGCCCAGGCTGCGCCACCACCCGTGGCCACGCAGCCAGCGCAGCAGCCGAAAGTTGATGAGAGCGCGCTTCGATATTTTGCCAGCCGTGGCGACAAGGCGCGCCTGCAGGCCGAGATTTCCCGCCTGCAACAGCTCTACCCGAATTGGGTGCCACCGGCCGATCCGCTGGCGATTCCTCAAGGTGGGGACAAGAAACTCGAATCCATGTGGCAGCTCTATTCCGAGGGACGCTACGCCGAGTTGCGAAAGGCCATCGCCGACCGGCAGACCACCGAAACCACTTGGCAGCCACCAGCCGACCTGCTTGATCGCCTTGAAGTCGCCGAAGCGCGAGCGCGCCTGGTGAATGCCTCCGATCTAAAGCAATACGCAACCGTCGTGGAAATTGGCGCCGGCATGCCGAGCCTGCTCACATGCAGCGACATCGATATTCTATGGCGAGTCGCGGAAGCATTCGCCGGCACCGATCGCGCCCAGCGCGCCAAGGATGCTTACCTTTATATCCTCAAGACTTGCACCAACCCGCAGGAACGGCTGGCTACCATCCAGAAGGCATCCGGGCTGCTGCCATACGGGCCGATGCAGGATCTTCTTGCCTTGGAAAAACCGGACGGCAACGGTGGCCGCGAGTTCGACAGCATCCGAAACGATCTGGCACGCAGCTTCGTGGCGGCAGGCAATAGTGATCCCAACCTGGCGGTCGCTCCGAGTTATATATCGCAAGTCGAACGTCTGGCGGAGACCCAGGGATTGGCCTCCGATGACCTGCTTCTCGGCTGGTATCACTTGCGGCGAGAGAACTACGCCGCTGCCGAAAAATGGTTCCGGGCGGCGCGTGCTAAACAGGATTCGGCCAGCGCATCCCAAGGCTTGGCTCTGGTGCTGATCGAAGGCGCAAAGAACCAGGAAGCTGAAGACATCATGTTCAAGTGGCGTGCCGATTCCGAGGATGCGACCGCAACCTACCTTGCGGCAACCGCCAATCTGATGGCCATGCAGCCACCTCCCAATCTCAGCGAAGAGGTGCTCGGTCGCATGGCCGCCGAAGTCATCGCGCAGAAATACGTCCCGACTGCCCAGCAATTCGGGTGGTATGCGCGCTCGTTGAACCAGCCGCAGACGGCGGCTCGCTGGTTCGAAACCGCGCTCCGATGGAAGCCGGATGACGAACCATCGGCCTATGGCCTGGCCATTACCCGTGCGCAGCTGAACGACCGCCCCGGCGTCGCCGAAATTCAGCGTCTCTGGGCCGGCCGTTCGGAGCGTATCGCCCAGCTGGGGGAAACCACGACACCGGCGCAACCGACGCGCCTGCCTCTTCCCGTGCCGGGCCAGGAAACACCTGGATCGACGGCAATCCCTCAACAGACCCTTGCACCGGAGAGCAACGCTGCGGTCGAGTACCGCCGACCGACGATGGACACGGTGACGGTCCGGCGCGGTGCCCGCCAGCCGCGCGGTTGCTCCACGACCGTAAATGCCCGACTGCTCGAGCCCGATAGCGCGCTTACACGCGGCTGGTGCCTCATGGATCTCAACCGGCCGATGGAAGCTGCGGCAGCGTTCGAGGCCGCCCTGAATAGCCCGACACGGAAGACGCGCGAAGACGCGGCGTACGGCCAGAGCCTGGCATACCTGCGCGCCGGTCTTTCCAACAACGCCGCGGTTGCCGCGACAAGGGCCCCTCAAAGCCGGCAGCGCGCCGCGGAATTACAGGTCGCCATACTGTCTGATCGGGCATTGTCGGCGTTTGGCGCCAAGCGCTATCGCGAGACGCTCATCTATCTGGACCAGCGTGCGCATTTGCAGCAGGAACGCATCGACCTGATGGTGTTGCGAGGCTATTGCTACCTGAACCTCAAGATGTATGGGGACGCGGAGCGTATCTTCAACGCGGCAGCCGCCACCGGCAGCAAGGACGCCAACAGAGGGCTTGCCGACCTGAAGGCCGCCACCCATCCCGACACGACGGACTAGGATCGCGGCATGCTCTCGCATGAGAGCCCATGCGGGCCTTATCCGCGTCGGCGGCAACATGAAGAATACTTCGCCTCTCGATCCATGCCTTGCTTTTGTTGACGTCGAGTGATGCTGTCCCTCATCGCGTTCACGTCAATAGCGCTCCAACGACAGGATTTTGCGTGATGTCCGAGACGCCCGGTACGACGGCAGACAAGACGGTGCTTACGCGCTGGTTTGGCTTTGTTGCCATGTGTGTCGGCATGTTCATGGCGATTCTGGATGTGCAGGTCGTCGCAACATCGCTCCCGACCATTCAGAGCGCGCTCGACATTGGCCCGGACCAGATGAGCTGGATCCAGACCGCGTATCTGATCGCGGAAGTCGTTGCCATCCCCCTGACCGGTTTCCTGACGCGGTTCCTCACCATGCGTTGGCTGTTTGTCGGCGCGATACTGCTGTTTGTCGGGTCATCGATCGGCTGTGCGGCGAGCAACAGCTTTTCGGAGTTGGTTGCCTGGCGCGTGGTGCAGGGTTTTTCCGGCGGAACGCTGATCCCCTCGGTATTCACCGCCGTCTTTGTCCTGTTTCCCAATGAGAGACAGGCTATCGCCACGACGATCGCCGGTGTCCTTGCGGTTCTGGCGCCGACCGTCGGGCCGATTGTCGGCGGCTGGCTGACCGAGACCTACTCGTGGCATTGGCTCTTTCTGATCAATGTCGTACCGGGGATCCTCTCGGCAATCGCCGCAGGGTTCTTTTTGCCGAGGGAACAGCTGAACCTTTCCCAGCTCAGGCAGCTCGATCTGCTCTCGCTGCTGCTGATGGTCGTGTCGCTGGTCGCACTCGAACTGGGTCTGAAGGATGCTCCCACCAGCGGCTGGGCCTCCGCCTACGTCACCGGCCTTACCCTCCTTTGCCTTTTTGCCCTCCTCGCATTCGCGTGGCGAACGTTGCGCGCCGCACATCCCGTCGTCGACCTCGGGAATTTCCGCGATCGAAACTTTGCCGTGGGCTCGATCCTCAGTTTCGTGCTCGGGATAGGCCTGTTTGGATCTGTCTACTTGATGCCGGTATTTCTGGCTTTCGTGAGGGGACACAACGCGCTCGAAATCGGCGAGACGATGCTTGTGACCGGCGTTGCGCAACTCGTCACCGCGCCGATTGCCGTCGCCTTGGAGAAACGGATGGACGCGCGTCTGTTGTCGGCGGCTGGTTTTTGCCTTTTTGCCATAGGGCTTGGGATGAGCGCCTTTCAGGATCCGCGATCTGATTTCGACGCGATGTTCTGGCCACAGATTATCCGAGGCATCGCGATCATGTTCTGCCTTCTGCCGCCGACGCGGTTGGCACTCGGCATGCTTGCGCACGACCGGGTTCCCGATGCGAGCGGGCTCTTCAATCTCATGCGCAATCTGGGGGGCGCAATCGGCATCGCGCTGATCGACACCATCATATACACCCGCTCGGAGCCCCTGGGACGGCATATCACCGATCGCCTCCAAGCGGGTGACCTCGATGTGGCGAAATTCGTGGGTGCTCCAAGCGAGATGATCGCAGGGCACAGTGGCGCATTCGACGATGCTGCGATGGCGACGCTGGATCCCTTAGTGCAAACGGCCGCGACCGTTCAGGCGATCAACGAAGCCTGGGCGGTGATTGCTGTTCTCACCGGCTGCGCACTTGTTTGCGTTCTGTTTTCGAAGCGCTCGAAATCGTCCGCGGCTGTCGCTCAAGCCCAGTGAGTGGCGAACGTACGCGAAATGCTGGCGTCATCATTGATTGCCTCTCATTCTGACGCTATATTACGTCTAAGAAAGTGGATGAAAGATGGAGATGAGCTTGATGGCTCTCACCCAATATGCAGACAACGGGCTGTTTGCCCCCCGCAAGATCGCCGACGCCTTTCGCACGACGAGCGAAGAGATCGCCCGCACAGCTGGGTTGGGAAAGGATGCGATCCAGCGCAAGGATCGCGTCCGGTCGGACAAGACGCAGCGGCGTTTGCGAGAGATGGTCGAAATCGTCAACAAGGTCGAGCCACGCTTCGGCTCGGGCTTGATTGCCTATGCCTGGTATCGGTCCGAGCCACTATCCGGCTTCTCCGGTCAGACGGCCATGCAACTGGTACGCAGCGGCCGCGCCGACGAGGTGCTCGATTATATCGATGCAGTCGATGCCGGCGTCCACGCCTGATCGCATCGATGCTTTATCGCGGCAAACTCTATAGGGCATTGAACCCGGTCTATGCCAAAGAGCCACTGTCGGGCCACGGCGCCGAGCTCTATGGCGGCCGCTTCAATCCCAAGGGCGTGCCGGCACTCTATACGTCCCTGAGCGTCATGACGGCGCTGCGAGAAGCCAACCAGATCGGCAGCCTGCAGCCGACGACGCTCGTATCCTATGACGCCGACATCGAGCGCATCTTCGATTGCCGGGACGAAACTGCCCTCGCAGCACACGGCATGCAGGTCGCCGCGCTCAGCGATACGACATGGCGCGACCAGATGAAGACCGAAGGAGAAGCCACAACGCAGGGCTTCGCCCGCCGACTGATCGCCGACGGCTACAGTGGACTGCTCGTGAAAAGCTTTGCTCCCGGGGCAATTGAAAGTGATCTCAACCTAGTTGTTTGGACATGGGGCAACTCCGCGCCTTCGCGCCTGACCCTGATAGATGACGAGAACCGTCTATCCAGATAGCGCCGGCTGCTCAAACGACTGGTCTCGAATGAAATAGCGGGCTGTCTGGCTGGCAATCCACTGCAGCACGGCATTACAATCAGATCTTTGCGGTTCAAGCATAGGGAGGCGAATTTGCGTAAGGCGGTCATCGTGTGGGGCGGATGGAATGGCCACGAGCCGGAGCAATGCGCCGAAGTGGTCGGAGCGTTGCTGCAAGAAGATGGCTTTGCTATCGAGATCACCGGCGATCTCGATATAATCGGCTCTCCAAGGCTCGCGAGAACTGATCTGCTGGTGCCGATCATCACCGGCGAGAAGATCGAGAAACCCCATGCCGACGCTTTGGTCGAGGCAGTGCGCAACGGCATGGGCCTCGGCGGCCACCACGGAACACTCGCCACCTCCTTCAAAGAGAGTGCGCCGTTTCGCTATGTTTCTGGCGTGACCTGGGTTGCCCACCCCGGCAACGTCATCGACTTCCGTGTCAACATTACACGCCAGGACGATCCGATCGTCACCGGCATCCCGGATTTCGACTATCGCTCGGAGCAATATTACCTCCACTACGATCCCTCGATCGAAATTCTGGCGACGACCACATTTAGCGGCGAGCACGACGAGGCCGTGCGCAACGTCACGATGCCTGTCGTTTTCAAGCGCCATTTCGGGGCTGGCCGTGTCTTCTACTCGGCGCTCGGCCATGTCGCGGCGGAGTTCAACCATCCCCATATGTCACTCATTCTCCGTCGTGGACTTTCCTGGGCCGCGCGCCAATAACTCATTTCATTCCAAGGAATGGACGAGACCCGCCGACCGTCACCCGGTGTTTCTGGCTCCTCCGCCGTTGGCGCGGACCAGCGACATCAACATTGGACCGATTGCAAATTCGCCCCTTTCGGCCCGACGCGTCAGATCCCGAAGATATCCGCCGGCCGAATTGATATGCCCGCCGCGCTCGAGGATACAGGCCAAGATGGTCGCCGTGTTTTCCGGCCCCATCACCGCCGACGCCTCCTCGTAGGCCGACGGGCTGACGCCGAGCATCGATCGGACGAGAACCGCCGCCGACATCAGGTCACGCCAATTTGCGATCGCGCCGCCAGGGCCGTAAGCCGATATCTCCGGGCAAGCCTGAAGGACCAGACCGAGCGGGAACGATTTCAAGCCGGCGCCCCTCTCCACGCCAGCCGATCGGGTCTTCGGTTTGTCACGTATCGGCTGCCGGATCCCCCCGTCCTCCTCAACCGGCACCGCACTGCGCTCCGCATACTCCAGTGGCTTCGCTTCCTGCTTTGTTTCGAAAGCTGGTTCAAGTTCAGTTATGGAGTCGGGATTTGAATTCTGTATGTGACGCTCAATATGATTGGGATTGCCGCTTCGAATTGTTGAATTAATCTGCATTTCCAGATGGTTGACGACTTCCTCGCGCAATAGTTCCATTTCGTCGAGGACTGCCGCCAGCTGACCGGGCGTCGGCGTTCGCGGCACGCCGTCGACAAGGCTTCGGAAGTGTCCAAAGATGCTGGGCCAGTCGCCCGCGACGTCTTCCTCAACCGCGGTCTCGATCAATTTGCCGACGTCCCTTCGGCAAAGGCTGATGCGCTCTCGTAGGCGCTGCAGGTGAAGGCGTTCCGCGATCACGTCTGCTGCCAGGCGTTCTATCTCCTCGGCTCGAGCCAGCAACGGCGCCAGTGAGAAGCCGAACGCATCGTTGATTGCACCTTCGCTGTCCCTGCGGGCGTAACGCTTGCCGTTCGGGCTATCCTTGCGAAGAAGTAGGCCGGCTTCGACAAGCACGGCGAGGTGGCGCCGGATCGTTTGCTCCGCCATCCCGTGTGCGCGCAGCGAAAGCTGGCTGTTCGAAGGGAAAACGATGAGCCCATTCTCCTCGGACAGCGCGTCCTTCGGATAAAAGCTCAACAACGCGTTCAGCACGGCAAGTGCGCGGTCCGTGATGCCTAGCAAAGGCCTTGCCTCGCATAGCGCACGATAGATCTTCCATTTGTCGATCGATTGATCGGGCTCAATCTGCTGCGCGGCCTTCTGGCTTGCCAACATGCCAAGCGTCATCGACCGGCGCCCGAAGGGCGTCGTCACACTTCCTGTTTCCACCATCTCTTACCTTTTCAAAGGCAAAAGAATTCCACCCACCAAAACGGTGCCAAGACTCTTGACAGTGATTCCCGGAAGTGCGATTCTCTAGCTGCTAACCTATGAGAAGGGCTTCCGCGACGGCAACGTTCGGGAGCTTTTTTCTTTTGCGGCGTTATCCTTTGCTGCTGCGGGCTGTCGACTGCACGAATTCGCTGTGTAGCGCCTCCATGCGATCACTTATGAAATCGACGAAACTTGCCGGTACGGCCTTTGTGAAGCTCAATCTCGGCCCGGCCTTCGGGTAGCTGACAGTTGCCAGCAGAAATCCGTTGGCGCGTATTTCCGTGGTTGCTGTGATGGAAACGACCGTCAACACCTCTGTCTTGAGAGCGTTGAGCGCGATCGCAAACCGTTCATTGCTTGGCACAGGCTGCGCGTGTGCAAGCGACTGCTCGACCCGGGTCACCGCATCGGAACGGGTTGCAAAGGCTTCGGCAAAGTCCACCCAGCGGCGACGCCCGATTTCTGGCGATGAACCGACGGCAAGCAAAACGTCGCGTGGTATCGCAGTCGCGATCCGCAGCATCTCCGACACATGCGACTTTCCCGTCGCGAGCGAAGCGCATATGACATCCCGTCGGTAACCGGCCTGTTCCTGGGAAAGTGCAAAAGCGCATTTTTCAATGAATGTCAGATCGTTCCGGTTCGCATTTTCCTCGCCCTGGAAGACGATCGCCTCTTCATCGGTGAGTTCACGCACGATGGCACGAAACTTCACTCCGAGAACCTGCGCAGCAGCAAGCCTGCGCCGACCAAACACCACCTGATAGGGCTTGTCGCCGTCTTTGGATGGTCTGATCAAACCCGGGACGATTTGCCCGCGCTCCCTTATCGAGGCGGCAATCTCCTCGATCGCCGCATCATCATAGGCGCCATCGAAACGATCGGGGATCGAGGACGGTGCGACCTCGCTCGGATCTACCTCGACGATGTGATCGCCATCCTTGAGGAGCCGGTCGAGGACTTCGCCCTTTTCCTGGATCTGCCGTACGCCTGCAGCGACCTTGAGCAGATGAGGAGACGTTGTCTTGGCGGAAGGCGCCTCGCTCGGCTGCTCAAGCTGGCCAAGGACATTGGCGAACATGCCGCGGGAATCTTTCCGGCTCATTCGCGCCCCCAGGCTGCCCAGAGCAGTCTCTCGATTTCAGCATTGGCGGCGTTGATCGATTCCATCGCGCGATCGTAGGTCTTGGGTGCCGAAAAGCGGGAGCGCTGCACTTCGTAGAGGCTCTGTTTCCAGGTGAGCGCATCGGCGACGGCGGTTGATTTCGTGACCATGTTCAACAGCAGGTCTTCGCCGAAAACCTGGCGCATCAGCGCCGTCATGTTGGCTTGCGGATGATCATTCGCCTCGAACTTGGTGACCAGAAACTTGGCGAAATCCCACTGTGCGGAAGCGCCCATTTCGCTCAGTATCTGCATGTAGGACGAGGCCAACTCGAGAAACTTACCCGTCGAGTCAACATCCAGCATATGTGCCGGCACCGGGATGACAACGCCGGTCGCGGCGGTTAGCGACGAAAGCGTGAGGAAGTTCAATGAAGGCGCCGAATCCATGAGGATAACATCATAGTCGTCGGCAACCTGTTCCAACGCCTGCGAGACCCGCAGAAGGAAACTTGTTCCTCCATTTTTGCGCATTTCAAGCGCAACTGCGGTTTCGAATTCCGTCAGGTCGAGACCGGCACAGATGACGTCGAAGCCGGTAATATGCGTATTGTGAATGAGAGACTTCGTCGGCTGCGGATCGGCGAAGCGGATGGCGGCGTAGAGCGTTTCGTCCTCGCGAGGGTCGAAATCTGCAAGCGCGCCGTGGAGACTTGTCAATGAGGCTTGCGGATCGAGATCAACAGCCAGAACGCGGTAGCCCTTTAGCGCCAGGTAGTGTCCCAGATGAATCGTCGTCGAGGTCTTGCTCGAGCCACCTTTGAAATTCGTTACCGCGATGACCTGGCACTCTTCACCGTCGATGCGGCGTGGATTCATCCATTTCTTGCGTCCTTTTTCCGCAAGCATCATCCGCAATTCGAGAATCTGCTCGAGCGAGTACATGCGACGACCGTTCGGCGTGGTTTCGGGCGCGGGTCCTTTGTCCTTCAGGACGATCTGGCGGATGTAGGCTTCGGAAACATCCAGCAACCCGGCGACTTCTGAAGACGAGAACTTCCGCATCTCCCGGCGTGCATCCGGCGGATATTGCGCCATTGTGAGATTCTGCAGCGCAATCTCCAATTTCGTGGAGAAGTTCTGCATGAAGTCGAGGCTGCTTAAGTGCCGGTTCACGATTCTGCCCTCAGTTCGTTTTAATAACCTAAGCGCCAAGATGGTTAACGAACGGTTAATGCGGTCATTGTTTCGCAACGAAGCGATAATTCGCTGTTTTTGCGTAGTTTCAGAACTATCCCGATTCGCAGGAACCGGCAAATCGGCCTGCGAGGAGCCTCGTTCGCTACAGCCGCTTCCAAATCAATGACACGCAGAACACCTTCATTGTGCAGCCCCTCATTCGAACAGTATCACCCGAGACAGTGAGGACACCATCGAAGGTCTTGTTGCTGTTGGGCTCGACAATCGTTCCCACAAAACTACCGTTCTTACCCTGGAACGAGCCGATCTTCTTGCCGGCGTGATCCCCGGTCTTCATCGTAATGCAATAGCCTTGAACGCACTGATCTATCGCGGCAGTCGTTCCAACCTGCGTTTTCCATTTGCCAACAACGGGTTCTTGGGCCGAAGCCACATGGGCGATCAATGCCAAAGGCGCTGCGGCCGAAATCAGCCAATGCATGGTTCGCTCCCTTGTTTGAAGGGTAAGGGCAAAGGTTGCTGAAGCAACCTGAGAAAGCTCGCGACCATATACCTTCACGCGGCCATGCTCCAGCCTTCGCGGCGCCGAACTGCAGCAAAAGCTCACGCAGAGGCGCCAAACTCTCGGTCATCGGTGGCGAGGGCCCGACGACGACCGGACTGGCCCCGCCTCTGGCACGCGGCCGTCGCCGTTTCTTCAGGTTTCGGGTCCAGGCGAAGGGAGTGTCGATTCTGTGGATAGCGACCATCGGTCTCATCCATGTGAACGGCATGGTTACCTTTGCCGTGGCCGCGGCGTCGGTTTCGTGACATATTGGTGTCAGCACTGCTCAACATTTGGCCGAATCCCGCGCGAAAATGGAGACGTGAAAGATGCTGGATTGCCGTCGTCCCCCTCATTGGAACACGCCTAAGTCCTTGAAGGAACAAATAGTCGTCTGCGCCGTTGTTCCATCTAGCGCGCCGACAGGGCAGCGATCCCGCTTTATCCAACCGGCCGCGGGAGATCGTCATGCAAAAAGGTGAAAACGACGTCTTCGATCTCTTCTCCGAGATTTATTCAGGTGCCGCTCAAGAGGAAATCAGCCTACAGGAATATCTCCTCGCCTGCCGCGATGATAAGAGCTTTTATTCAACTGCGCAGGAGCGGATGGTTGAAGCGATCGGCGAACCGACGTTGATCGACACCAGCGCTGACGAGCGCTTGGGACGAATTTTCGCCAATCGAACCGTGAAGATCTACCCCGCTTTCGCCGACTTCTACGGGATGGAAGATACCATCGAGCGTATCGTCGGCTATTTCCGATACGCCGCACAAGGTCTCGAGGAACGAAAACAGATCCTGTACTTGCTCGGGCCGGTCGGCGGCGGCAAGTCATCGCTTGCAGAGCGATTGAAAAGGTTGATGGAGCACCGACCGATCTACACGTTGGCCGTCGACGGCAAGATCAGCCCGGTGTTCGAGTCGCCACTGGGTTTGTTCCAGCCGGAGCGAATGGCCGATCTGCTGGAGGATAAGTACGGCATTGCGCGGCGTCGTCTGACCGGATTGATATCGCCGTGGGCAACGAAACGGCTGGACGAACTCGGTGGCGACATCTCCAAATTCAGCGTCGTCAAGCTGACGCCCTCCCGGCTGCGTCAGATCGCGATTGCCAAGACCGAACCGGGCGATGAAAACAACCAGGACGTCTCGGCCCTCGTCGGCAAGGTGGACATCCGGCAACTCGAAAACTTCAGCCAGGCGGATCCCGATGCCTATTCCTACAGTGGCGGTTTGAACAGGACCACACAAGGGTTGCTCGAATTCGTTGAGATGTTCAAGGCGCCAATCAAGGTCCTGCATCCCCTGCTGACCGCGACCCAGGAAGGCAGCTATAACGGTACCGAGAATTTCGGCGCCTTCCCGTTCCAGGGGATTGTGGTTGCCCACTCCAACGAATCTGAATGGCTCCAATTCAAGAACAACAAGAACAACGAAGCCTTCCTTGACCGCATCCTTGTGGTCAAGGTTCCCTATTGCCTGCGCGTCACCGAAGAGCGGCAGATCTACGAGAAGCTGCTTCGCGAGAGCGAGCTCGCACGCAGTCCCTGCGCCCCCGAAGTGCTCGAGACGCTTAGCCGTTTCACGGTTGCGACGCGTCTCCATGTTCACGAAAACTCGCCGCTCTATACGAAGATGCGCGTCTATGACGGCGAGAACCTGAAGGACACGGATCCCAAAGCCAAGTCCGTGCAGGAATACCGTGACGCCGCAGGCGTGGACGAAGGCATGACCGGCATCAGCACCCGGTTTGCTTTCAAGGTCCTTTCGGAGACATTCAATTACGATACCAAGGAGGTGGCGGCGGATCCCGTCCATCTCATGTACATCATGGAACAGGCGATCCGGCGAGAGCAGTTCGCCAAGGAGACCGAGGCCCGCTATATCGATTTCATCAAGTCGGAGCTCGCGGCACGTTATGCCGAGTTCATCGGCCACGAGATCCAGAAGGCCTATCTCGAATCCTACAGCGAATACGGCCAGAACCTGTTCGACCGCTACATCTCCTATGCCGATGCCTGGCTCGAAGACCAGGACTTCAAGGATTACGATACCGGGCAGATCCTCAACCGCGAAATTCTCGATAGCGAGCTGTCGCAGATCGAGAAGCCCGCAGGCATTGCCAACCCGAAGGACTTCCGCAACGAGGTGGTGAAGTTCACGCTGCGCGCCCGCGCCAAGAACCATGGGCGCAACCCTTCATGGACCAGCTACGAAAAGCTCCGAGAAGTGATCGAAAAGCGCATGTTTGGCCAGGTCGAGGATTTGTTGCCGGTGATCAGCTTCGGCTCAAAGAAGGACAGCGCCTCCGAGAAGCAGCATGCCGAATTCGTCCAGCGTATGACGGAGCGCGGCTATACTGCTCGTCAGGTCCGACGGCTCGTCGATTGGTACATGCGGGTCAACAAGGCCGGTTAACCATGCCGAACCGGGGGATGGCAGATGCCGAATTTCATCGACCGTCGGCTAAACCCGAAGGACAAAAGCCTGGGTAACCGGCAGCGCTTTCTGAACCGGGCGCGGGAAGACCTCAAGCGGGCAATCAAGGATCAGATAAAGTCCGACAGGATTGTCGACGTGGATGCTGCTCACGGCGTACCGATGCCGAAGCGGGGAGCAGGAGAGCCGACCTTCCAGCCGGCAACCGGCAGCGGCAATCGCGAGCATGTCCTTCCGGGAAACAAGGAGTACATGGCAGGCGACAAGCTTTCGCGGCCGCCAGGTGGAGGCGCTGGCGGCGCTGGCCGTGGCGCCGGACAAGGCGAAAGTGAAGACGACTTCCAGTTCCTGCTCTCGCGAGAGGAGGTGCTCGATCTCTTCTTTGAGGATCTCGAGCTCCCTGACATGGTCAAATTGAATCTCAAGGAGACCGTCATCCACAAGCCGCGCCGCGTCGGCTTCACCACCGCCGGCACGCCGACCAACATCAATGTCGGCCGGACGATGCGAAACAGCTTTGGGAGGCGCATCGCCTTGCAACGGCCAAGCGAGACCGAGATGAAGGCGCTTGCCGACGAGATCGCCGACCTGGAAAAAGAGCCGAATGCACCTGCGCCGCAACGCCGTCGTCTGCAGGCGCTGCGCGAAGACCTGGAAAAAATGGAACGGCGACGCCGTCGGATTTCGTATGTCGACCCGGTGGACATACGCTTCAATCGTTTCGAGCGTCAGCCGCTGCCGAATGCCAGCGCCGTCATGTTCTGCCTCATGGACGTGTCGGCTTCGATGGGTGAGCGCGAAAAGGATCTCGCCAAGCGTTTCTTCGTGCTCCTGCACCTGTTCCTGACACGCCGCTACGACCGTATCGACATCGTCTTCATCCGACACACGGACGAGGCGCGGGAAGTTGATGAGGACACATTCTTCTACAGCAAGCAGAGCGGGGGAACGGTAGTGTCGACTGCTCTCGAGGAGATGCTGCGGATCATCGAGGAACGCTATCCGGCCCAACTATGGAACATCTATGCCGCGCAGGCGTCGGACGGTGACAACATCAGCGGCGACTCGGAACGCTGTGCGGCACTTCTGCGCGAGCAACTCATGCGCCTTTGCCAATACTACGCCTATGTCGAGATCATCGACGAACGTGAGACCGAAATATTCGGAACGACCGACAACGGTACCTCCCTTTGGCGCGCCTACCGCACGGTCGATGGCGAAGTGCCGAACTTCCAGATGGCCCGCATATCGCGACCGGCCGACATATACCCGGTCTTCCGCAGGCTCTTTACCCGGCAACCGGCAGTGCGCACACGCACGTGAGGAACGACCGAATGGCGAAACGCTCGACCTCCGGCCTGCTGTTTCACGGCTCCGACTGGAATTTCTCCACGCTCTCACGTGCGTATGACGCCATCGAGACGATTGCGCTCGACGAGATGGGACTCGATGTCTACCCGAACCAGCTTGAGATCATTTCGTCCGAGCAGATGCTCGATGCCTATTCTTCGGTTGGCATGCCGCTGATGTACCAGCACTGGTCGTTCGGCAAGCGTTTCATCTTTGAGGATCACCACTACCGCAAGGGCCATCGTGGACTGGCCTACGAAATCGTCATCAACTCGAACCCCTGCATCACCTATCTCATGGAGGAGAACACCATGGCGATGCAGACATTGGTGACCGCGCATGCCGCTTTCGGCCACAACCATTTCTTCAAGAACAACTACCTGTTCCGCCAGTGGACCGACGCGGGCGCCATTCTCAGCTACATGGATTTCGCCAAGAAGTATATCTCCAAGTGCGAGGAGCGACATGGGACGGATGCGGTGGAGGCGATGCTAGATTCGGCCCACGCCCTGATGGACCAGGGCGTTTTTCGGTATCGACGGCCGCCACGGCTGTCTTCGGAAAAGGTAAGGGAACGCGCGCGTGAGCGACTGGAATACGAAGAGCAGACGTACAGCGACCTTTGGAGAACGCTGCCCCTTGCCAGCGAAAGCCCGGACTCAGCCAGTGCCGAACGCGATGCATCGGAACGCAAGAAGGTTCTGAACCTACCCGAGGAAAATCTCTTGTATTTTCTGGAGAAGCACAGCCTGATCCTGGATCCGTGGCAGCGCGAGATCTTGAGGATCGTGCGGGTCATCGCGCAATATTTTTATCCGCAGCGGCAGACAAAGGTAATGAACGAGGGCTGCGCGACCTTCGTCCACTACACGATCATCAACCGGCTTTTTGACCAGGGCAAGCTCAGTGAAGGCGTCATGCTGGAACTGCTGAAGAGCCACTCCAACGTCGTCTTCCAGCCGGATTTCGACGACCCGCGGTTCTCGGGCCTTAATCCCTATGCGCTCGGCTTTGCGATGATGCAGGACATCGAGCGCATCTGCACAGCGCCGACGGCAGAGGACCGCGAGTGGTTTCCCTCCTTCGCCGGCAATGGCGATCCGCAGGGGACCCTGCTCGACGCTTGGGCAAACCATCGTGACGAATCC
The DNA here is from genome assembly GCF_001426265.1 of Rhizobium sp. Root1220. Lineage (GTDB taxonomy): Bacteria > Pseudomonadota > Alphaproteobacteria > Rhizobiales > Rhizobiaceae > Rhizobium. The sequence continues at coordinate 81,806 of NZ_LMDG01000032.1, read as the reverse complement.
TTTATCCTGCAATATCTCAGTCCGACGCTTATCCGCAAATTCAGGCTGTTTCAGCTCTCGGATCGCGCATCCAATGCGTACTGCGAAGTCTCTTCCATTCACAACGAGCGCGGCTACGCCGCTGTGCGCAGCGCCCTTGCGCGCAGTTATGACGTCGCGGCCAGACAGCCCGATGTTCAGGTCGTGGATGTTGACCTTCTCGGCGACCGCCGGCTTCGGCTCCGGCACAATATTAACGATGGCATCCTGCTCGAGGAAAATAGCCGTGACGCCACGCTGGGACACATTCGTCACTTGTGGGGCTACGACGTCAGCCTGACAGGCGTCGACAGCTCCACAGGCGCCACGCTCTATGAACGCTCCACCGCCGCGACCTGAAGTCCGTTCCGTTACGGCAAGTCCTGGTGCTTGTCGTCCTCGGCATGCCTCCGCCTGATGCTGCGCATCACCAGCCACACACTGGCGACGACAATCGGCACGGAAATACCGGTCAGAGTTTCGGGAGCTATCTCGAAGCCGAAGTTATGGGCGCCCTTTGCCGCATAGCCGAGAAGTCCGACGACATAGTACGAAATCGCCGCAACCGAGAGGCCCTCCACCGTCTGTTGCAAGCGAAGCTGCAACTGCGCCCGACGATCCATCGAATTCAGCACCGTCGTGTTGATACGCTCCAGTTCGACATCGATCCAGCTTCGCAGCAGCGAGGTCGCGCGCGCAAGTTTGCGCGAAAGGTTCGCCTGTCGCTCTTCGACCGATTGGCACGTTCTCATGGCCGGAGCCAGACGCCGCTCCAGAAAGGAACCGAGCGTTTCGCTTCCAGGAAGCGCGACCTCCGCCAGTGCGCGAATCCGCTCCAGAACGATCTCGTAATAAGCGCGACTTGCTCCAAAACGGTAGAGACTGAGCGCGGCATTGGCCTCGAGCTCGGCAGCAAGGCGCGTTATCTCCGACAGCATCGGATCTGCCTCGTCACGGGCGTGTTGCTTCATCCGCTGCGTGATCGCCGTCAGGCCGGCCTCGATCCGCCGAATGTCGGGTGACAAAGATTGCGCAAGGGGAAGTCCCATCATCGCAAGCGTGCGGTAGGTCTCGATGTCGAGCAATCGCTGCGCCAGCGCGCCACGCGCGCCTTCTGACATGCCTCGGTCGATAACCAGAATTTTCGTCAATCCGTCTCCATCCTGTCGGAAATCCGTCAAGATGGTTGCCTGGCCGTTTCTCAACTCGCTACGGCAAAGGCTCGTAGGATCAAAGACCGAGATTTCGTGCACCGTCTCGGGGGTATCGAACCTGATCTCAAGACGAATACCCGAAATGAAAGGTCCCGGTGGAGAGAAACTGTCTCCGAATGGATGAACAGGGATATCGGCTCCGAATCTTTCCGGAGCCGGACAATCCCAAAAGTAGGTCGAGAACTCAGTGTGCCGCTCCCACCGGAGCGTTCCCTGCCCCCAGCTTATTGCGTGATGACTGGCTTCACGAAGCGGCGGAGCGACACCGCTCGAAAGGGAAAGATCAGCAAGCGTGTCGCGATCGCTATCCGTTGCTGCCTCCGTCAGGAAAGCGAGCTGGAATATTACACGCGGGGCGGTGACGAGCGCATAGGGTCTGGCATGGATTTCGCCCAACGCACGTGTCCGAAGATCCGCCGGCGGAAAGTCGAAGGTCCCTTGCGTCATTCGTCGTTTTCCTTGGCGCCGTCAGATGGCAGAGGCCGATCCGGTTCTCGCCACGTGATCATGGACGCCGGGCGCTCCGGTCGCAACCCTCCTCCGATCGGACGCTAGCCGGGCAGATTTCCTGCTCGCATCCTCCATCGACCAGCCGAACCGCCAGGCATCGAACTTGGCATACCACTCTTCGAGGTTCAAGATCGGCATGAGTTCAGGCCGTGACATCGGATTGTCGTAGAGTTGGTATCCTAGAATGCGATCCCTTATGCCCCGCTCCTGCATTGCCAGGAGACTCTCGATGTCCATGGTAACACCCCTCGCACACCAGCCCCCCAGCTAACCTTATGCAAACACCTCCCCATATCGCTGTCTAGCACGATCAGATCGTCGACCCGTTTTCCACAGGCGCCAACTCCACATCGCCGCCAACCACGCCTGACAACTCGAGGCGAAATCGAGTCGCTCAACCGTTGCTGCCTTCGCGACCAAGAGATGAATTGCCCTCGCGTCGAAAGGCATCCGGGCTCTTCGCCGTCCATTTGCGGAAAGCCCTGAAGAAGGCGCTGGGCTCGGAATAGCCAAGCTGCGCGGCAATGTCCCCTATTGTCTTCGACGTGTTGAGCAGCATGTCGACTGCGAGTTCACGGCGGATCTCATCCTTGATGCTGGCGTAGCTTTGCCCTTCATCATGTAGACGGTGGCGCAGCGTCGAAGGCGGCATCCGCATCTCCGCTGCCAGATCGGCAAAACGTGACCAGGCGCCCGGCTGCATTTCGCCGAGCCGACGCCGGACGTTTGAAGCAAGCCCCGCATCGTAGCGGTAGCGCACGAGAATGTTCGCCGGAGCGCCGCGCAGAAACTGCTTGAGCGCCTGCTCGGTCCGCGAGATCGGAAGATCCAGCATCGCACTGTCAAAGCCAAGCCGGCTGAACGGTTGTGAGAACCGTACGGGTGCGCCGAAGAAGAGGCGGTAGTCTGTCCCCTGCTTCGGCTCGGCACAGCGAAAATCGACCAGCCTTATCGGAATGCGGCGACCGATCAGCCAGCATGTTATGCCATGCAGGATGATCCAGTAGGTGCGGTAGGCGAAGGCTGAACGCGCCGCTCCCAGGTCCCTCAGTTCGATTTGCGCCAGACCATCGCGGATGACGAGTTCGCCGCGTGGATCCTCAAGCACGAGATCGAGAAAGCGCAAGGCTCGGCGCAGAGCATGCCCGAGCGTCGGCGCGTGCAGTACGCAATGACAGAGCAGCGTGAAACTGCCGCGACGCATCGGCCTTGCACCCATGCCGAAGAATTCGTCATCAAGCTCTCCCGCAATGGCAAGCCACAATGCACCGTAACTCTCGGCGGAGATTGGCCGATCCACCGTCGGCGGAAGTTCCAGCTTCGCCAGAACCAGTTCCGCCGACTTGCCCAGCCGCCGTACGCTGTCCAGCGCTTCCTCGACAAACCCCGGCGCGATCATGCGCCTCTCGACCTCGGCCATCCCTTGTCTCACTATGGCAAAAATGTCCGAAATAATGAAGCTATTCTGTCATCGCTTGCAATAGTGCGCCAGCATAGAATTCGTCCCGTTGCGGTCGCGTTGGAGGACGAGATCGCCGGCAAGGGTACTGGGCTGTGGGAGCAGATCAATGTTGATCCGTGGAGGAACATTTATAGTCACCGGTGGGGGATCCGGCCTTGGCGCGGCAACCACGCGAATGCTCGTCGAGAACGGCGCTCGGGTCGTTGTCGCTGATCTGAACGACGACGCGGGCGACAAGATCGCCGCCGACCTCGGCGGTGATATCGTCCACTACATCCATGCCGACGTGACCAGTCCGCAGGACGGCGAAAAGGCCGTTGCCGCGGCGGTGAACGGATTCGGCAATCTCCGGGGATTGATCAACTGTGCCGGTATCGCTCCGGCGGAAAAGGTCATCGGGCGGGATGGGCCGCACAGCCTTGAAAGCTTCGCACGCGCGATCAACATCAATCTCGTCGGTACCTTCAACATGATCCGGCTTGCCACGGCGGCGATCCAGCAGCGGGAGCCGGATACCGACGGCGGACGTGGCGTGATCGTCAACACTGCATCGGCTGCCGCCTTCGACGGCCAGATCGGGCAAGCCGCCTATTCTGCCTCGAAAGGCGGAATCGTAGCGATGACGCTCCCGATCGCACGCGAACTCGCCCGTTTCGGAATCCGCGTCGTGTCGATTGCGCCCGGCATCTTCGAGACGCCCATGATGACAGGCATGCCTCACGAGGTTCAGGAAGCGCTCGGCAAAAGCGTGCCGTTCCCCTCGCGGCTCGGCCATCCGGCGGAATTTGCCGCTCTGGTGCAACACATATGTGAAAACAGCATGCTGAACGGCGAAGTCATCAGGCTCGACGGCGCATTGCGGATGGGCGCTCGCTGACGCGCCCGGGAGAAAACAAATGGCATACCAGGACCCCATTGCGATCGTCGGCTCCGCGCGCACGCCGATCGGCGGCTTTCAAGGCGATCTCCGCGGCGTGGCAGCACCCGATCTCGGAGCCACCGCCATTCGGGCGGCGCTTGAGCGCAGCGGTCTACCCGTCGACGCCGTGGACGAGGTGGTGTTCGGTTGCGTGCTTGCCGCCGGCCAGGGGCAGGCACCTGCAAGGCAGGCAGCGATCGGCGCCGGCCTGCCTTTTTCGACCGGTGCGAGCACCGTCAACAAGATGTGCGGCTCGGGCATGAAAGCCGCGATGATCGGGCATGACCTGATCGCCGCCGGCAACGCCTCCGTGGTGGTGGCGGGCGGCATGGAAAGCATGACGAACGCGCCCTATCTTCTCGATCGTGCCCGTGGCGGCTACCGGCTCGGTCACGGACGTACGATCGATCATATGTTCCTCGATGGACTGGAAGATGCCTATGACAAGGGGCGCTTGATGGGGACCTTCGCCGAGGATTGCGCCGAGGCGTACCAATTTACGCGCGAGGCACAGGATACCTATGCGATTGCCTCGCTGAGACGAGCGCAAGACGCGATCGCAACCGGCTGTTTCGATTCCGAAATCACACCGGTTCAGGTGAAAGCCGGCAAAGGCCAGGAAACGGTCAGCCGCGACGAACAGCCGGGCAAGGCGAAACCTGAAAAGATTCCGACCTTGAGGCCTGCTTTTCGCGACGGCGGAACCGTGACTGCCGCAAACTCCAGCTCGATTTCCGACGGCGCGGCTGCGCTTGTGCTGATGCGCCGCTCTGAAGCCGAGCGACGGGGCCTGCGGCCCCTTGCGACGATCATCGCCCAGGCAACCCATTCGCAAGCGCCCAATCTCTTCGCCACCGCGCCGATCGGCGCCTTGCGGAAGCTTTCCGAGCGTGCCGGCTGGCCACTCTCCAGCGTCGACCTCTTTGAGATCAACGAAGCCTTCGCGGTCGTTGCGATGGCTGCTATGCGCGATCTCGACCTCCCTCATGACAAGGTCAATGTTCACGGTGGCGCCTGCGCGCTCGGCCATCCGATCGGCGCTTCTGGCGCCCGGGTCATCGTGACGCTGCTGGCAGCCCTTGAGAGGTATAATCTGGCACGTGGAATGGCGGCGCTGTGCATCGGCGGTGGCGAGGCGACGGCCATCGCCATCGAGCGGCACTGACGAAACCGGGGGGAGACGCAGCGATGATCCTGTCCGACGTACAGCAGCAGATCCGCGATATGGCGCGTGACTTCTCGCGGGAACGACTGGCGCCCGGCGCCGCCGAGCGGGATCGCTCACATGCCTTTCCGCGTGAAGAGCTGAGGGAGATGGGGCAGCTCGGCCTGCTCGGCATGCTCGTTCCGGAGGCCTATGGAGGCTCCGAAACGGGTACAGTTGCCTATGCCGCCACGCTCGAGGAGATTGCTGCCGGTGACGGTCCCTGCTCCACGATCATGAGCGTCCACAGTTCGGTTGGCTGTGTTCCGATCCTGAAGTTCGGCACCGAGGAGCAAAAACAGCGCTTCCTGCCGAAGCTTGCGACCGGCGAGTGGATCGGCGGGTTTGCACTTACCGAACCGCAGGCCGGCTCGGATGCTTCCAATCTGCGCAGCCGCGCACGCCGGGATGGTGCGGATTATGTGCTCGACGGCGCCAAGCAATTCATCACCTCCGGCAAGAACGGCCAGGTGATCATCGTCTTCGCCAGCACCGATCCTGACGCCGGCAAGAAGGGCATCACCGCCTTCATCGTGCCGACCGACACACCCGGCTACGAGGTGATCCGCGTCGAGGAAAAACTAGGCCTGCATTCATCCGATACCTGTCAGATCGCCTTCAACGAGATGCGCATCTCCGCGGATCTCCGTCTTGGTGAGGAGGGCGACGGATATCGCATCGCGCTTGCCAATCTCGAGGGTGGGCGGATCGGCATCGGCGCACAGGCCGTGGGCATGGCGTCTGCTGCCTTCGAGGCGGCGCGCGATTACGCCCGCGAGCGCAGCGCCTTCGGCAAGCCGATCATCGAGCATCAGGCTGTCGCCTTTCGCCTCGCAGACATGGCAACGCAGATCGAGGCCGCGCGCCAGCTCGTTTTCCATTCAGCCGCGCTGCGCGAAAGTGGCCTTCCATGTCTGTCGGAAGCATCGATGGCAAAGCTGTTCGCTTCCGAAATGGCCGAGCGCGTCTGCTCCGATGCGATCCAGATTCATGGCGGCTACGGCTACATGACCGACTACCCTGTCGAGCGCATCTACCGGGATGTGCGCATTTGCCAGATATACGAAGGAACGAGCGACGTGCAGCGGATGGTTATAGCGCGCAACCTGTAGGCAACAAACTCGCCGGCCCGTTCCTGAGGAGAGGACGCGGCCCGGTAAAGGGAGGAATGACACGACATGACGGAACACGCTCACCTGAGCCTGCATGTCCCTGAGCCTGCCGTCCGCCCGGGCGGCCATCCTGATTTTTCCAACGTCAAGATCGCCAAGGCTGGCGCAGTGCCGCGTCCGGAGGTCGATGTCGCCTCGGAAGAGATTCGCGATCTAGCCTATTCGATCATCCGCGTCCTCAATCGCGAGGGCGAAGCTGTCGGCCCTTGGGCCGGCATGCTGTCCGACAACGAGCTGCTCACGGGCCTTCGCAACATGATGAAGCTGCGGGCCTTCGATGCCCGAATGCTGATGGCGCAACGCCAGGGCAAGACATCGTTTTACATGCAGCATCTCGGTGAAGAGGCGGTCAGCTGCGCTTTTCGCAAGGCGCTCATCAAGGGCGACATGAATTTCCCGACCTATCGTCAGGCCGGCCTGCTGATCGCCGATGACTACCCGATGGTCGAGATGATGAACCAGATCTTCTCGAACGAGAGCGATCCGCTACGCGGCCGGCAGCTGCCCATCATGTATTCGTCGAAGGATCACGGCTTCTTCACGATCTCCGGCAATCTCGCGACCCAGTACGTGCAAGCGGTCGGCTGGGCCATGGCGTCGGCGATCAAGAACGACAGCAAGATCGCGGCGGCCTGGATCGGCGACGGCTCCACGGCCGAATCCGACTTTCATTCCGCGCTGGTCTTCGCCTCGACGTACAAGGCACCGGTGGTCCTCAACATCGTCAACAATCAATGGGCGATCTCCACGTTTCAGGGGATCGCTCGGGGAGGATCCGGCACGTTCGCGGCACGCGGCCTCGGCTTCGGCATTCCGGCGCTGCGGGTCGACGGCAATGACTATCTTGCCGTCTATGCAGTGGCGCGCTGGGCGACCGAGCGTGCGCGGCGCAACCTCGGCCCGACGCTCATCGAGTATGTCACCTATCGCGTCGGCGCCCATTCCACCTCAGATGACCCGAGTGCCTACCGGCCCAAGACCGAATCCGAGGCCTGGCCGCTCGGCGATCCGGTGCTCCGCCTCAAGAAACACCTGGTCCTGAAGGGTGTCTGGTCCGAGGAACGTCACACTCAGGCCGAGGCCGAGATCATGGACGAGGTGATCGAGGCACAAAAGCAGGCCGAGGAACATGGCACGCTGCACGCAGGCGGCAGGCCCTCGGTGCGCGATATCTTCGAGGGTGTCTATGCCGAGATGCCGCCGCACATCCGTCGTCAGCGGCAGAAGGCGGGGTACTGACATGGCTCGGATGACCATGATCGAAGCGGTGCGCAGCGCCATGGACGTATCGATGGGACGCGACGACAATGTCGTGGTGTTCGGCGAGGACGTCGGTTATTTCGGCGGTGTGTTTCGCTGCACGCAGGGACTGCAGGCTAAGTACGGCAAGACCCGTTGCTTCGACACACCGATCAACGAATCCGGCATCGTCGGCACGGCGATCGGCATGGCGGCATACGGGCTCAAGCCCTGCGTCGAAATCCAGTTCGCCGACTACATGTATCCGGCCTATGATCAGATCACGCAGGAGGCCGCGCGCATCCGCTATCGCTCGAATGGCGATTTTACCTGCCCGATCGTGCTGCGCATGCCGACCGGCGGCGGCATCTTCGGGGGGCAGACGCACAGCCAGAGCCCCGAGGCGCTTTTCACGCACGTCTGCGGGCTGAAAGTCGTCGTGCCCTCCAATCCCTATGACGCCAAGGGGCTTCTGATTTCCGCGATCGAGGATCCGGATCCCGTCATGTTCCTGGAGCCGAAGCGGCTTTACAACGGGCCCTTCGACGGCCATCACGAGCGTCCCGTGACGCCGTGGTCGAGACACGAACTCGGCGAGGTGCCCGAAGAGCACTACACGATCCCCATCGGCAAGGCCGAGGTGCGGCGCTCGGGAACCGCTGTGACTGTCATCGCCTATGGCACGATGGTGCATGTCGCACTGGCCGCGGCAGAAGACACAGGCATCGACGCCGAGGTGATAGATCTGCGCAGCCTGCTGCCGCTCGATCTCGATAGCATCATCCAGTCGGTCTCCAAGACCGGCCGCTGCGTCGTCATCCACGAGGCGACCTTGACCTCGGGCTTCGGAGCGGAACTGGCGGCACTCGTTCAGGAGCATTGCTTCTACCATCTGGAAGCACCGGTGGTGCGCGTCGCAGGCTGGGACACGCCTTATCCGCATGCGCAGGAATGGGATTATTTCCCCGGACCGGCGCGTGTCGGGCGGGCGTTGACCGAAGTCATGGAGGCCTGACGATGGGCGAATTCGTCATCAAGATGCCCGATGTCGGCGAAGGTGTTGCCGAGGCCGAGCTGGTGGAATGGCACGTGAAAGCCGGGGACCCGGTTCGCGAGGACATGGTCATAGCCGCCGTCATGACCGACAAGGCAACCGTCGAGATCCCCTCGCCGGTCACCGGCACCGTGATCTGGCTCGGCGCCGAGGTCGGGGACAAGATTGCGGTCAAGGCGCCGCTGGTGCGCATCGAAATTGCCGGTGAAGGCGGTACGGCGCCGGCGAGTATTCCAGCAACGGCACCTCCAGCGCCACAACCTCCAACACCGCCGCTCGCCGCAGCGGCACCCCAAGTGACAACGACGGCAGCAACAGCTCCGCCTGCGCCACCGGTGATGCCGGCAGAAAAGCCGCTCGCCTCCCCCGCGGTCCGGCTCTTTGCGAGAGAAAGCGGTGTCGACCTGCGGCAGGTGGCGGCGACCGGCCCGGCCGGACGGGTGCTTCGCGAGGATGTCGACCAGTTTCTCGCACGCGGCGAGGCACCCACCCTCGCCCGGCCTGGCCGCGCGAAGAAGACATCGACGGAGGAAATCAAGCTCGTCGGCCTCCGGCGCCGCATAGCCGAAAAAATGTCGCTCTCCACCTCCCGCATTCCGCACATCACCTATGTCGAGGAAATCGACATGACGGCGCTGGAGGATCTGAGGGCGACCATGAACCGCGATCGCAAGCCGGAGCAGCCAAAGCTGACGGTCTTGCCCTTCCTCATGCGGGCGATGGTCAAAGCGGTCGCCGAGCAGCCGGACATCAACGCCACATTCGATGACGATGCGGGCATAATGACCCGACATGCCGCCGTCCATATCGGCATTGCCGCCCAGACGCCGGCCGGGCTTGTCGTGCCTGTCGTGCGGCATGCCGAGGCACGCGGCATATGGGACTGCGCCGCGGAGATGAACCGGCTGGCTGAAGCAGCACGCAACGGCATAGCAACCCGAGACGAACTCGGTGGCTCGACGATCACCATAAGCTCGCTTGGCGCTATGGGCGGCATCGTCTCGACGCCGGTGATCAATCATCCCGAGGTCGCTATCGTCGGCGTCAACAAGATCGCCGTCCGCCCCGTATGGGACGGGACACAGTTCGTGCCGAAGAAGATGATGAACCTTTCCTCCAGTTTCGACCATCGTATCGTCGACGGATGGGACGCCGCCACCTTCATCCAACGCGTCCGGGTCCTTCTCGAAACGCCGGCACTCATCTTCATCGAAGGTTGAGCCCATGAAAGAGATCGTCTGCAAGCTTCTCGTTATCGGCGCTGGCCCGGGAGGCTACGTTTGCGCCATCCGCGCGGGGCAACTCGGTATCGATACCGTCATCATCGAAGCCGGCAAGCCGGGGGGGACCTGCCTCAATATCGGCTGCATCCCATCGAAGGCGCTGATCCACGCAGCCGAGGAATTCGACGCGGCACGGCGGATGCTCGCCGGCAAGAGCCCGCTGGGCATCCGCGTCGAGGGCGCCACGATAGACCTCGCGAAAACGATCGCCTGGAAGGACGGGATTGTCGGACGCCTGAACGGCGGGGTGTCGGCACTGCTGCAGAAGGCGAACGTCAAGATCGTCCATGGACGCGCGACCTTCCGCGATGGGAAGACCGTCGATGTGGAAACCGAAACCGGCATGCAGGTAATACGAGCCCAGACCGTGGTCATCGCGACCGGGTCCGAGCCGGTTGAGCTGGGCGCCCTGCCGTTCGGCGACCGTGTCATATCTTCCGCCGAGGCGCTCTCCCTGGCCGACCTGCCGAAAAGGCTTGCGGTCGTGGGCGGTGGATATATCGGTCTGGAACTCGGGACCGCCTTCGCCAAGCTGGGCTCCGAGGTAACCGTCATTGAGGCGATGTCGCAGATCCTGCCGCAGTATGACGCCGATCTCGTACGGCCGGTGCAGCGAAAGCTTGGCGAACTCGGTATCCGTGTTCTGACCGGCGCCAAGGCACGTGGGCTTTCGCCCGACGGCAGTGGGCTCCTCGTCGAGACCGCTGACGGGCAGGAACAGGCGATCTCCGCCGACCGGATCCTGGTCACCGTCGGCCGTCGGCCGAAGGTGGCGGGTTCGGGGCTCGAAGAGCTCGACCTTGACCGGTCGGGTCCCTACCTCAGGATCGATGATCAATGCCGCACGTCAATGAGGGGCGTCTACGCGATCGGCGATGTCACGGGCGAACCGATGCTTGCACACAAGGCGATGGCCCAGGGGGAAATGGTGGCCGAGATCGTCGCCGGACGCAAGCGCGCCTGGGACAAGCGCTGCATCCCGGCAATCTGCTTCACCGATCCGGAAATTGTCACGGCAGGCGTCTCCCCTGCGGAGGCGCGGACGCAGGGGTATGACATCCGCATTGGCCAATTCCCTTTCAGCGCCAACGGGCGCGCCATGACCATGCATGCCGAGGACGGCTTTGTCCGCGTCGTGGCTAGAGCCGACACCAATCTGGTCGTAGGTTTGCAGGCCGTCGCCAACGGCGCCTCCGAACTCTCCGCGGCCTTCGTACTGGCTATGGAAATGGGCGCACGGCTGGAAGACATCGCCGGCACGATCCACGCGCACCCGACCCGCAGCGAAGCCATCCAGGAAGCCGCCCTCAAGGCGCTTGGTCATGCACTGCATATCTGAGAAAGCCGACACAAGTGCCTGAAAGTGCCGCACGAAACGCCGCGAACGATACGCCCACCGTCGCGCGGCAACGCTACCGTCAGGCTTGCGCCATTGTCCGTAGGATCGTGCTCGCCATCAGCAAGACAGCCTTTCATAGGCTGCGACGAAAAGTGTCATGGCGAGGATATCCGCCGAACCGCCCGGGCTAAGCCGACGGTCGATGAAGCCGCGATGTACCGATCCGGCGCGCTCGCGCCAACCGGGCGCGCCGACACCGCCCTCATCAAGAAATTTTGCGGCGGCACGGCGTGCAAACCGAAGGCCGTGCGGACCACCGCGATGCAGCAGGTTCGTATCCTGCACCTCTGCAATGAGGGCAAAACACGCCTGCACGCGGGCCGCTTCGGCGTCTCCAGGGACATCGTCGGCGGCACGTCGAAGCGCGGGCAAGCCGGTTTTGTAAACACTGGGGAAACCCAGCGCCGCTTCCATGCGTGCACCACCGGCACCGAAACGACGGCGCGCTCGCTCGCCGTGACTGTGTAAAAGCACTGGTCCGTCGAGAATGTCGTTGCCCCACCGCTGAGAGACGATCTCCCCCAAGGACAACGCCGGATCGGCGCGGCCACTCGCCCTGACGCCGGCCGCTGCGCATAGCAGGCCCAGGCCGAATATGGCGCCGCGATGGGTGTTTATCCCCGATGTCGCCGCGAACATGGCCGCTTCGGCCTCCAGTCCGATCACCCTCAGACGCCCCATTCCACACCCTTCGGCACCCGCATCCGCCAAAGCGCGGAAATACGGCCTGATGGCAGCGGCGCTACGACGGAAGGTGTCAGCGTCCATGTCGTCATGACTGCCTGTATCAACGTGGCTGACGAGACCGGGCTTCGGCCATGTTTCCAGCTCGAGCAAAAGGCTCTGCGCAGCGCTCGCCGCGATCCCGAAATCGCGAACCGGCGCCGCTCTTACCTCTGATCGACGCGCCCATTGCGCGGCCAACGCCAGGATAGTCGTCATGATAGCATCTCTCCATGAATGAAAATGCTCGGGTCGAGCAACGCGGTACCGCTGGCCGTTTTCACCAGGACCTCGCGCGCACCGGCATGGAATTCCCGCCAGTTGACGGCTGCCCCGTCATAACGGATGAACTCTCCGTCCAGCCTCATAGGTGCCTTGGCCTCGAACCGAGCCAGGTCGGCGGCAAGGCGGCGTAGATCCGTGTTGCCGTGGACGTGAAGCAGGAGATCGAGATCGGAACGCTCCGTCTGGTAGTCGAGCCCGGTGAGCGCCGACCAGCCGAGGCTGCCGAGCACTCTTACTTCAAGGGAATACCGCCTCGCGAGCTTGTCGAGAGCGTTCAGCGTGGGCAGCCATCCACGCGGCGCCACCCGGCTGACGGATATCAACGAAGGCGGCGGCGCGACGGCGATGATATCATCGGGCTGCATGAGAAACGAAAGCCTTCTTTTGCCGGTGGCGGGCGGCAACGGCAGCCCCAGGGGCACGCCATCCGTTTCCCCAGGCATCGCGCGTCGGCTGATCAGCGGCCGCCCTTTTTCGACCCAGGGCGCTACGAGCGGATCCAAAGCCAGCTCGCCGCGTGCGGCGATGACCGCGTGCCACCGCTCCGGGCTGACGAAGGCCAGATCGTGGCGCCTCACCGGCCGGTCAACGTGTCTGGAGTGCACGGTCATGGAACCGCTCCGCGATTCTGTTGCCAGTTCATCGTCATTCTTGCTCCTGCGTCCGATCGTGGCGGCCTGCGGCGTTCAAGGCCGATCCTTTGCGGCATTCGCTCCGCGCCAAAGCGAACCGGGATTGGCGCGGTTGGGGTGTAGTTCGAGCATTGCGTCGTAGAGTTCGCGGGCCGTCGTCGTCGTTTCATCTAGGCGATTGAAATCGCGCAGGTACTGCCGCGTTTCGGCGATGCTGCGGGGATCGTCATCATTTTCCGGCAGCTTGTGGCCGGCAATGACGGCTGTGGGTTCCAGCGCATCGAGCCTGTCGAGTGCCGAGATCCACTCCAGGCGGCTCTGCGTGTCTGTTTCGGCAAGATAGGGGTGGATCCCGTTGTAAACGACATCGCCGGCCACGATCAGGCCTATGGAAGGAACATGCAGGCTTGTCGAATCGACTGTATCGGTCCGCCCTGCTTTCACGACCAGAAGTTCGTGCCCTTCGAGTTCCAGTCGATCGCCATCGAGTGGCTGTGCCGTTGTGAGCCGCTCGGGTATCTGGCCCGGGAGGCGTTTGCGCCAGAAGCCGTCGATCGATTCCGGCCGCAGTTGCGCGTGCATTGCCTTGACGACCTCGGGCGTCGCAAGTGCCTTCGCATGCGGGAAGCGCTGCAGAAGCGGCACAAGCCCGAAGAAGTGATCGCCATGGCCATGTGTGATGTAGATCGCGGTGAGGTTCTTGCCGCTGCCGACCACCCAGTCCACGAGGGTCTTTGATTGCTCGGTCGAGAGGAACGTATCGACAAGGACCGCGTCACGCTCACCGGCAATCAGGGTCGAGGAATTCGCAACCCAGGCCCATCGTTCCTGCCCGGGCGGCAGTTCGCTGCTTAACCCCTGGCGCTTCGATGTCAGGACATTCCAGGTCAGGGTCTTGTTGGTCTCGGCTAAGTGCATCGTCCTCTCCGCGGTGTCACTGGGTACGAAGGCGACTGCGTCAGTTCGACAGCCGCCCCATTCGTCGGCAAGCCTACTTCTGCATCTTTGCGGCGGCGGCTTCGACGTTGCGGGCAGCTTCCGTGATAACGGCAGCGACTTGTTTCGCATGTGACTCGTAGACCGAATGGCTGGCGCCCTTGACCACGGTAATCGGGCACTTGGCGCGTTCGTAGTACCAGCGCTCGAGATCGGGATTGATGATCTTGTCATCCCCGGCGACGACGCCCCAGCATGGCTTTGTCTTCCAGGCGGCAGCGGTCAGCGGCGTGCTGAATACCTCGGACGCGGCCAGCACCTGAGAACGCGACTCGAATACAGCCTGTTCGTGGGGCAGGTCGGGAGCGAACAGCTTGGGGAAGTCGACGGGGTTGAGATAGGTGTAGCCGTCCGGGGTCTTCTTGATGGCGCCTTCGGTCTTGCCAAGCACGCTCGGCGTCTTCTTGCCGAGTGAGCCCTCGTCTTCGCCGACGTCCGGCGCATGAGCAGCGACATAGACGAGACCGGTGACCTTGGGGTTCACGCCGGCTTGCGTGATGATCGAGCCACCGTAGCTATGGCCGACCAGGAGCGTCGGACCATCCTGGAGATCAAGAATTCGGTTGGCGGCGGCAACGTCATCGGCAAACGAGGTTTCAGGCTCCTGCACCATCGAGACATGGAAACCCTCCTTCACGAGGATATCATAGACGGGTTTCCAACCAGAGCCATCGACCCAAGCGCCGTGCACCAAGACGATATTCTTCACCGGTGCTGCATTCGCCGGGACGGCGAGCGCAGCGAAAGGGAGGGCGGCGGCGATGGCCAGGCAAGCTTTGAGGTGCTTCATATTCGCGGTTTCCTCTCTTGGCAGCATTGATGCGCGCTTGGCGTCGCAAGAGGCTGCAATACTCCGGGCATGGCGGCATCATGTCGGGGCGCCGGAGACCTCACGACCGAGAAAGGCATTGCAATCGGCACACGACCGCGTCGGCCACAATTTCAATGGGGCGCTTGACCGACGGGGTACTGGATCGCTATCGCCAGTCCCCTCAATCAACCGATTGTCAGCGAGGACTTGCTGGGAAAAATCTATCCGCAGCAGATCGAGATACAAAGCATACCTAAGTGTAGGTCGCGCCAGACCATCGCGTAGCCCGGAGACCACAGGCGCCTTTACCGTGGGATGCATCTCGCTATTCAGGTGTGTTGGAGTTAACCGGGCGGCCGAAGTTGCAGGCACCCCCGGCAACAGCCGGCGGCACGAAGCCTACTTGACGTCAGGCCTTCGCCCACCTTGGACTGGTGCGTGGCTCAACCGCGCAACATCTCGATGATGGCCGAGAAATCGCGCGCTCCATTGCCCTGTTTTTCAAAGAGGCCATAGAGCTGCGCGGCCTCGGCGCCGAGCGGCGTGGAGGCTCCGGCAGACAGTGCCGCCTCCTGCGAAAGCCGCAGGTCCTTCAGCATCAGCGCCGCGGCAAAGCCCGGCTTGTAGTCGTTGTTGGCCGGCGATCCCGGAACCGGACCGGGGACAGGGCAATAGCTGCTGATCGACCAGCACTGGCCCGAGGAGGTCGAGGCGACGTCGAACAGCGCCTGGTGCGAAAGGCCGAGCTTCTCGCCGAGCGCAAATGCTTCGCAGACCCCGATCATCGATATGCCAAGGATCATGTTGTTGCATATCTTGGCCGCCTGCCCCGCTCCCGCCTCCCCGCAATGGACGATCTTCTTGCCCATTGCTTCAAGGAACGGCTTTGCCTTTGCGAAGCTTTCGGCGGAGCCGCCGGCCATGAAGGTCAGGGTTCCCGCCGTCGCACCGCCGGTGCCTCCGGAGACCGGGGCATCGAGCGACAGGCAACTGGCCGCACTGGCCATCTCGTGGGCCTTGCGGGCGCTGTCGACATCGATCGTCGAGCAATCGACGACAAGCGTTCCGGCTGGGATCGCTCGAAGGATATCCGTCCAGGCGCTAAGCACATGCTTGCCCTGCGGCAGCATCGTGACGATAGCCTCGGCATCCGCGATCGCCTGGCTGATGTGGCTTGCCGGCTGCACGCCGTTCGCTTCAGCCGCCTGCAACATTGGCGCTGCGAGATCGAAGCCAGTGACCTGATGGCCCGCCTTAACCAGATTTGCGGCCATCGGCCCACCCATGTTGCCGAGGCCGATGAATGCGATCCTTGCCATGCCATTCTCCTATCTGTTGTCCGTCAGGATCATTGCCGCCGCCTTTTCGGCGATCATGATCGTCGGCGAATTGGTATTGCCCGATGTGATGGCGGGCATCACAGATGCGTCAGCGATCCGCAACTTTCCCAGCGCCCGGAATTTCAGCCGCGGGTCGACGACACTCTCGCGATCGCCGCCCATGCGGCAGGTGCCGACCGGGTGGAAGATCGTCGTGCCGATATCACGGGCGGCTGCCGCCAGCTCGGCATCCGTCTGCTGGCTCGGGCCCGGTTTGAATTCCTGGGGACGGAACCGCGCAAAGGACGGTTGCGCGACGATCCTTCGTGTCAGGCGTATCGAGCGGATAGCTATGTCGCGATCCCGTTCGGTCGAGAGGTAGCGCGGGCTGATCGTCGGCTGGGCGAAAAAATCGGGGCTGGCGATATGCACGGAGCCGCGGCTTTCCGGCCTCAGATTGCAGACACTGGCAGTGATCGCCGGAAAACGATGGACCGGCTCGCCGAACTTATCGAGCGACACCGGCTGGACGTGATATTGGAGGTCCGGCGTTTCCTTGTCCGGACCCGAACGCGTGAAGATGCCGAGCTGGCTCGGCGCCATCGCCATCGGGCCGGAGCGACGGACCAGATATTCAAGCCCGATCACCGCCTTTCCGATCAGCCTGCTTGCTTTCTCGTTCAAAGTCGGCACGCCGGTCACCTTGTAGGCAAGCCGCAGCTGAAGGTGATCCTGCAGATTTTCACCGATGCCCTTGACCTCCTTGACGACATCGACGCCCGCCCGCTGCAGGATATCGCCACGGCCGATGCCGGAAAGCTCCAGGATGTGAGGCGACCCGATCGAGCCGGCCGACAGGATGGTTTCCCTGGCTGCGTAGGCTCGCTTCGCCGCGCCGCCATGCTGAAACTCGACCCCCGCGACCGCCCCCTCCTCGATCAGAAGCCGGCGCACCTGCGCCTTTGTCAAAACCGTCAGGTTGCTGCGCTTTGCTGCCGGCCGAAGGAACGCCTTGGCGGTGTTCCAGCGAATACCGGAGCGCTGGTTGACGTCGAAATAGCCGGAACCCTCATTGTTGCCGCCGTTGAAGTCGGCGGTTTCGGGAATGCCCGCCTCCTTGGCGGCCGCCTGGAATGCGTCGAGTACCGCCCAGCGCACGCGCGCCTTCTCCACCCGCCATTCGCCGCCGGCGCCGTGCATCGCGGTCTCGCCGAGATAATGGTCCTCGGATTTGCGGAAATAGGGCAGCACTTCATCCCAGTTCCAGCCGGTGCAACCCATCTGCCGCCAGAGATCGTAATCCCGGGCCTGGCCGCGCATGTAGATCATGCCGTTGATCGACGAACTGCCACCAAGCACCTTGCCGCGGGGATAGCCCAGCGCGCGGCCGTTCAAGCCTTCTTCGGGCGCGGTCGTGAAGCACCAGTCCGTGCGCGGGTTGTTGATGCAATAGAGGTAGCCGACCGGAATGTGAATCCAGTGGTAGTTGTCGCTTCCACCGGCCTCGAGCAGCAGGACGCGGTTGCTGCGGTCTTCGGAAAGCCGGTTGGCGAGCACGCAGCCCGCACTCCCGGCACCGATGATGATGTAGTCGTAGCGGTCCATTCGATGCCATCCAGCCGCAGGTCAGCGGCGGTAAACGAAGCCCAGTTTCCGACCGATACGCGAGGCGTAGAATTCGCCGATAATACCGCGGCGGAAGATCAGCACGCAGACCATGAACACGACGCCGGTGATGATGGTAACCGGGAATTCCGAGGTCGCGAGATAGTTCTGCAGCACGACGACCAGACCTGCCCCGAACACCGGGCCGATCAGCGTACCGATACCACCGAGCAGTGTCATCAGGATCACCTCCCCGGACATCTGCCAGGCAACGTCGGTGAGTGTAGCGAACTGGAAGACCAGCGACTTCACCGCGCCGGCTAACCCGGCAAGGGCGGCCGACATCACGAACGCGCCGAGCTTGTAGCGCGCCACGGAATAGCCGAGCGAGATTGCTCGCTGTTCGTTCTCGCGAATCGACTTCAGGATCATGCCGAAGGGCGAATTGACGAAGCGCCAGATGATCAACAGGCCGATGATGAACACCGCCAGCACGAAGTAATACATGTTGATCGAGTTACCGAGATCGATGAAGCCGAACAGGTGGCCGCGCGGCACCGACTGGATACCGTCTTCGCCCTCGGTGAATTTGGCCTGCAGGCAGAAGAAGAAGAACATCTGCGCCAGCGCCAGCGTGATCATGGCGAAATAGATACCCTGACGGCGGATCGCGAAGAAACCCATGACGAGGCCGAGGAAAGCCGCGCCGGCAACGCCGATCAGGATGCCGAGTTCCGGCGGCACGCCCCACTCCTTCACCGTATAGGCGGTGAAATAGGCCGCTCCCCCGAAGAAGGTGGCATGGCCGAACGACAGCAGCCCGGTGTAGCCAAGCAGCAGATTGAAGGCGCAGGCAAAGAGCGCGAAGCAAAGCAGCTTCATCAGGAAAATCGGGTAGAAGAAGAACGGCGCCAGCAGGAGCAACAGCAGGCCGATGACAAGGAACCCGGCCTGGACCGACATTGCGGTGCGGCTCTTTTCAGCGCGGATCGTTTCGGTGATGTCCGTCATCTCACGCATCCCGGCCGAATAGGCCCGCGGGCCGGATGAGAAGCACGATCGCCATGATCACGAAGATCACGATGTTCGAGGCTTCCGGATAGAAGACCTTGGTCAGGCCTTCGGCGATGCCAAGCATGTAGCCGGTAATGATGGCGCCGAGGATCGAGCCCATACCGCCGACGACAACGACGGCAAAGACGACGATGATCATGTTCGAGCCCATCAGCGGCGACACCTGGTAGATCGGCGCGGCGAGCACGCCGGCGAAGGCGGCCAGCCCGGCCCCGAGCGCGTAGGTCATCGTCAGCAGCACCGGCACGTTGACGCCGAACGCCTGGACCAGAGTCGCGTTTTCCGTGGCTGCGCGAAGGTAAGCGCCGAGCTTGGTCTTCTCGATCAGCAGCCAGGTGCCGATGCAGACGACCAGCGACATGACGACGACCCATCCGCGATAGATCGGCAGAAACATGAAGCCGAGGTTGACCGCCCCGGTAAGGGCGGCGGGTTGCGCGTAAGGCTGGCCCGAAGAACCGTAGAGATAGCGGAATGTGCCCTCGACCGCGAGCGCAAGGCCGAAGGTGAAGAGCAGCCCGTAAAGCGGGTCGAGATCGTAGAGCCGCCGCAGAAACAGCCGCTCGACCACGGCGCCGGCGAGACCAACAATGATCGGCGCGAGGATCAGCGACGGCCAGTAGCCGATGCCGAGGTACGCAAGCAGCAGATAGGCGACGAAGGCGCCGAGCATGTATTGCGCCCCATGGGCGAAATTGATGACGCGCAGCAGGCCGAAGATGATGGCAAGGCCGAGGCTGAGCAGCGCGTAGAAGGAACCGTTGATCAGGCCGATCAGAAGCTGGCCCATGAACGCCTGCAGGGGAATGCCGAAGATCATTGTCATCAGATCACACTCCCAGAACCTTGTGCAGCGTATCCATTCGCTGCGGCAGTTCGCCGACGGGGAATTCCGACACCATCTTTCCGTGATCCATAAGATAGAAGCGATCGGCGATCCGGCTAGCGAAGCGGAAATTCTGTTCGACCAGCAGAATGGTCATGCCCCGTTCCTTGAGTTTTTTCAGGACTTCGCCGATCCGCTGGACGATGACCGGCGCCAGTCCCTCGGTCGGCTCGTCGAGGAGGAGCATGCGGACGCCCGTTCGCAGGATGCGAGCGATCGCCAGCATCTGCTGCTCGCCGCCCGAGAGCTTGGTGCCGGAGCTGTTGCGCCGCTCGTAGAGGTTCGGAAACAGCTCGTAGATCTCGTCGAGAGTCATGCCTCCCGCGGCAACAACGGGCGGCAGCGTCAGGTTCTCGGACACCGTAAGCGTCGAGAAGATGCCGCGCTCTTCCGGCACGAAGCCGATGCCGCGATGCGCCGTCTTGTGGAGCGGGACCTGCATCATGTCGGCACCGCCGAAACTTATCTTGCCCTTCCGGGCCCGGACGATACCGGTGATGGTGCGCAGCGTCGTCGTCTTGCCGACGCCGTTGCGGCCGAGGATGGTGATCGTCTCACCCTCGCCGACACGCATGTCGACGCCGTGCAGGATGTGGCTTTCGCCATACCAGGCATTCAGCCCCTGAACGTCCAGAAGTGCCGCCATCAGCCTTCCTCCGTGCCCATGTAGGCCTCGCGGACACGCGGATCGGCGCTGACCGTCGCATAGTCGCCTTCGGCCAGGATTTCGCCACGCTGGAGCACGGTAACATGCTGGCAGATATCGGCGACAACCGAAAGATTGTGCTCGACCATCAAGACGGCATGATCACGGGCGACATCTCGGATGATGGCCGAGACGACGCTGACATCTTCCTGCCCCATGCCGGCCATCGGCTCGTCAAGCAGCAGTACCTTGGGGTCGAGCGCCAGCGTGGTTGCAATCTCGAGCACACGCTTGCGGCCATAGGAGAGGTCGGCGGCGATCGCATCGCGTTCCTTCGACAATCCCACTTTCGCCAGCAGCTGCTCGGCGCGGTCGGTCAGCCGATCCAGCGCCGACATCGGCCGCCAGAACTGCGTCGACAGGTTGTTCGGCCGCTGCAGGGCGACGCGGACGTTGTCGATCACGGTGAGATGCGGAAAGACCGCCGAAATCTGGAAGGAGCGCACCAGTCCCATCCGCGCCACCTTGTCCGGCGACGTTTTGGTGATGTCGGTTCCCATCAGCGTAATCCTGCCCGATGTGGGCTGCAGGAACTTGGTAAGCAGGTTGAAAACCGTTGTCTTGCCGGCGCCGTTCGGGCCGATCAGCGCATGCACACATGCATCATGCACGTCGAGATCGACATCCTTGACAGCTGTAAAGCCGCCGAAATCCCGTCGAAGGCCGCGGGCGGAAAGCACCACCCGCGGCTTCGTCTGAATGTCTTGCGCAGTGACCGCCATGGTTGTCTACTTTACCAGATCGCAGCCGCTCTTGGCCGGATCGATATAGGCTTCCTTGCCGGGAATGGTCGCGAGAACATCGAAGTAGTCCCACGCCTCCTTGCTGTCGGCGGGCTTTTTCACCTGCAGCAGATACATGTCGTGGATCATGCGACCGTTCGGGCCGACGGTGCCGCCGCGCCCGAAGACGTCGTCGACCGGCATTGCATGCAGTTCCTTGGCAACGGCTTCGGTGTCGTCGGTACCGGCCTTCTGGATAGCTTTCAGATATTGCAGCACGGCCGAGTAGGTGCCGGCGTGGATCATGTTCGGCATCTTGCCGGTGCGGGCAAAGAACTTTTTGCCGAACTCGCGGCTCTCGTCGTCGCGGTTCCAGTAATAACCTTCCGTCAGCGTAAGGCCTTGCGCCGCCTCGAGCCCGAGACCGTGCACTTCTGCCAGCGTGAACAGCAATGCCGCCAGGCGCTGGCCGCCCTGGGTAATGCCGAATTCGGCCGCCTGCTTGATGGCGTTGGCGGTGTCGAGACCGGCATTGGCAAGGCCGATCACCTTGGCGCCGGAAGACTGGGCCTGCAGCAGGAAGGACGAGAAATCCTGGCTCGACAGCGGGTGGCGCACCGAACCGACGATGGTGCCGCCGTTCGCTTTGACGAAGTCGCTCGTCTGCTGCTCCAGCGAATAGCCGAAGGCGTAGTCGGCGGTCAGGAAGAACCAGGTATCGCCACCCTGCTTGACCAGCGCGCCGCCGGTGCCGACAGCAAGCGCATGCGTGTCGTAGGCCCAATGGAAGCCGTAGGGCGAGCAGGCCTTGCCGGTCAGATCCGTCGTCGCTGCACCGGTAACGATATCGATCTTCTTCTTTTCCTTGGCGACCGCCTGGACGGCGAGCGCCACCGACGAGGTCGTCAACTCCATGATCGCATCGACCTGTTCGGTGTCGTACCACTGCCGGGCGATGTTGGAAGCGATATCAGGCTTGTTCTGGTGGTCGGCATCGACGATCTCGACCGGCACACCCAGCACCTTGCCTCCAAAATCCTCGACCGCCATCTTGGCGGCCTCGACCGAAGACTTGCCGCCGAAGTCGGCATAGACGCCCGACTGGTCGTTCAGGATACCGATCTTCACCTTGTTGTCGGATGCGCCGTCAGCGAGCACCGCGGTGCTGCTTGCAAGCAGGAATGCCAGGGACGCAATGAGATTCTTACGCATATGTCTCTCCTCCCAGAGATTGGCAGAATGCAGATCTGTTCAAATTTGGCCAGCCGCTCTCCTCAAAGCGGCCAGTGCATGGCTTACGATCACGGAATTACCGGGACGAGGCAAGGCCGCTTTACAACTAATTCCAAACAGTATCTGTTCATTTTTGAACACGTTGATTGTCGGAACAGGCCAGCATCCCAACAAATGCAGTCGTTGGGCGGCTTGCGAAACAAGTTAGGGCAGTCCGCTGCCTTGTGCAGGCAGCGCGTCATTAGACGAAAGACCAAGTGACTGCGGCAGCAGGATCTCCGGCAGGCAAGGAGCGTGGATGAGCAACCCGCCGCAATTCACCTGGGACGATCTCCAGTTCTTTCTGGCGGTTGCCCGCACAGGCCAGCTTTCGACCGCAGCCCGGCAACTGCGCACCAGCCATGCGACCGTTTCCCGGCGCATCGACCGTCTGGAGTTTGCGCTCAAGGTCAAACTGTTCGAGCGCAATCCCCGCGGTTATGTCATGACGGCGATGGGCGCCCGCTTCGTCGAAACGGCCGAAAAGATGGAGCAGGAGACCGAGCGGTTGCGCGCCGATCTTGCCGATGGGTCGATGACGCAGCGGGGCGTCGTGCGGCTGAGCGCGCCGGAAGGGTTTTCCAACTTCTTCTTCGCGAGCGTCCTGCCGCGGTTCGCCGCACAGCATCCGCACCTGTCGCTGGAATTGGTGACGATCCAGCAGATCATGTCGCTGTCGCGCAAGGAGGCGGATATTTCCGTTGTGCTCGATGAGCCGAAGGGTGGCCCGTATTTTTCCGAGAAGCTGACGGACTATCATCTGCAGGTCTACGGCTCGCGGGACTATCTGGCCAGACATGCCCCGGTAACCAGCCGCGATGATCTGCTGCGGCATCCCTTCATCAGCTACATCGAGGAGATGATCTTCGCGCCCGGCCTCGATTACCTCGGCGACGTCCACCCGCGCATCAAGCCGCAATTCCAGAGCTCCAGCATCTTTGCGCAGTTGACGGCGACACGAAACGGGCTCGGCCTTTGCATTCTCCCGTATTTTTTCGCCAGCCGCTATCCCGAGCTCGAGATCGTGCTGCCGGGGGAGATCGATCTCACGCGGCACTACTGGATCACCTGCCATCAGGATCTCCGGCAATCACCGCGGGTTCGCGCCGTCATCGACTTTCTGCGCGAAGCGGTGGCTGGGGAGGATGTACGCTTCGTGCCGCCGTGGGTGAAACGATAAGTCCGGTCAATTGAGGCACAATGTTCGTCGCGCAAATTGAAAGATGCGCAACAATATGCAAGCTTCCCGTGACCGCGATGACATTGCCGCGGCATGGGGGACTGCACATGCTTCTGCTTCTTGCATTTCTGATTGGTATCGTTGCGGGTCTCAGGGCCATGACGGCACCTGCCGCCGTCGCCTGGGGCGCGGCGCTAGGATGGTTCGACGTTTCGCAGTCGCCGCTTGCCTTCATGGCATACCGGTGGACACCCTGGGTATTCACCCTGCTCGCCATTGTCGAGCTGATCACCGACCAGTTGCCGTCGACGCCGTCGCGCAAGGTCGCGATGCAGTTCAGCGCCCGCATCATCATGGGCGCGTTGAGCGGCGCGACGATCGGCGCATCGGGCGGTTCGCTGCTGGGTGGCCTGATCGCGGGTGCCATCGGCGCCGTCGTCGGAACGTTCGGCGGAGCCGCCGGACGCAGCAAGCTTGCGGCCGCCTTCGGCAAGGACGCCCCAGCGGCACTTATCGAAGACGCGATAGCCATCGTCGTCGCTCTGCTGATCGTGGCGGCGGTCTGATGCGCAGCTTCGACGCCATCGTCGTCGGGGCGGGCCAAGCAGGCCCGTTCCTCGCTGCGCGGATGGTCGAGAAGGGCATGAAGGTGGCGCTGGTCGAACGCAAGTTCCTCGGCGGCACCTGCGTCAATGCCGGCTGCATGCCGACGAAGACGCTGGTGGCGAGCGCCCGTGCCGCGCATGTCGCCAGACGTGGCGGCGAGTATGGCGTCAAGATCCCGGGCGAGATCGGGATCGACATGGCGGTCGTCCGCCAGCGGGCGCAAACAGTGATCATGAACGCGCGCAACGGCCTGATCGGGTGGTTCGATGGCATGGACGGGATAACCGTCATTTACGGGCAGGCCCGTTTCGAGGATGCGAAGACGATCACGGTCAAAGGGGAGCGGCTGACGGCGCCGCGGATATTCCTGAATGTCGGCGCCCGACCGACCATCCCCGACATGCCGGGGATCGCGGATATCGACTATCTCACCAGCACGTCGATCATCGATCTGGACAGCCTGCCGCGACATCTCGTCGTCATCGGCGGCAGCTATATCGGTCTGGAGTTCGCCCAGATGTATCGCCGGTTCGGCGCGGAGGTGACCGTCGTCGAACGCGGCCCGAAGCTGGCCTCCCGCGAGGATGCCGATATTTCGGATGCGATAGCGGATATTCTTCGCTCCGAAGGAATTGCCATTCACACGGATGCTGACGGCATCGCTTTCACCAAGGCGGGCGGCGGGATCAAGGTCACGATCGGACAAAGCCTGCCTGATGTCGAGGCTAGCCATGTGCTGATTGCCACCGGCCGCGTCGCGAACACCGATGATCTCGGGCTGGATGTCGCCGGCGTCGTGACCGACAAGCGGGGTTACATCACCGTCGACGACAAGCTTTCCACCAACGTCGAGGGCATCTGGGCGCTTGGCGATTGCAACGGCCATGGCGCCTTTACCCACACGTCCTACAACGACTTCGAAATCGTCGCGGCCAATCTGCTTGACGGCGAGGACCGCAAGCTCAGCGATCGCATCCCGGCCTATGCGCTCTACATCGACCCGCCACTCGGCCGCGTCGGCATGACGGAGAAGCAGGCCCGCGCCTCCGGCCGCAAGATCATGATCTCCACCCGCCCGATGAGCGGCGTCGGCCGCGCCAACGAGCGGGGCGAGACCAAGGGCTTCATGAAGGTGATTGCGGACGCGCAAACCCAGCAGATCCTCGGAGCGGCGATCCTCGGCATCGAGGGTGACGAGGCGATCCATGGCTTCATCGGCGCCATGCACTCAGGATCTCCCTACCCCGTGCTGAAGTGGGCCGTGCCGATCCATCCGACCGTTTCGGAACTGATCCCGACATTGCTCGGGGACCTGAAAGCGGTCTAGCCACCCGCTCGGGTAACGACCAGACGCGGCCTCGCGGTCACGCGGTTTTCACCCGTGGTGTGACGATGCTGGCTTGCTCGGACGGGGCACTGGAAATTGCCGCGTGAGAGTAGAGTAAATATGGCGCTTCCCAGCGCCCCGTTCGGCGGTTTATGCCCGCAACTCCGATCCCTCTGGCTCCCCTCCTGACCTTCGTCGGGAGAAGCCTGCGCTTCCCCCTGGAGGGGCCTTGTGTGCCACACAGGCACGTCCGGAGCTCAACTCGACGAGGCATTCTCGCCACACCGCCNGCTGCATTTTCGCACGCGCGGCAAGGACTGGCGTCTTCCGGCGCTCGTCCTGTGCTACCTGGCATCCCCCTCCTGACCTTCGTCGGGAGAAGCCTGCGCTTCCCCCTGGAGGGGCCTTGTGTGCCACACAGGCACGTCCGGAGCTCAACTCGACGAGGCATTCTCGCCACACCGCCGTCTCCGGAGGGAGACCATTTTCCGCGGACTCCGGGTGAGAGAGCATGCGTCGTTCCCAACCACCCGGCGCCGGTCCCGTCTCGCCGCAACGCCTTGCGGGGTATCCGATGACGGGACAGGGAGATGATCGCACGGTATCAAGCAGCGGGGANCTCCGGAGGGAGACCATTTTCCGCGGACTCCGGGTGAGAGAGCATGCGTCGTTCCCAACCACCCGGCGCCGGTCCCGTCTCGCCGCAACGCCTTGCGGGGTATCCGATGACGGAACGAGGGGATGATCGCACGGGCAAAGTGAGACGAGGATGCCAGGGGAAAATGGTTCCGCCAACCGATTGAAAACATTTGGAATATCGTTTTCGTTCATCCTCGTCGCATCTGGCACCGTGAATTGGCAGCCGGTGCTACCCCCTGCCGGCGACTTTCAGCTCAGTCTGGCGTTTCGGCGAAGGCTTCGAGTTCGGGATCGAAGTCTACCTCCACCACATTGTTGAAAACGGCGGTAGCAATCATGATGCCGGCGAAGGCGACGAGATCGACCAGCGTCCTCGTGTCGTAGCGGGTTTTCAACTTCGCCCAGATATCGGCCGGGATGGCGTTGGAATCGGCCACGATCGCCTTGCCGAAGGCGTCGAGAAGAGCCTCCTCCTCCGACAGTTCCAGCGCCTGCGGGTCGAAGCCGGCATTGATGAGCGCACGGCGGAAAAAGGTGACGGCGATCTTCGATTTGCTCGCCTTCGAAATCGCATGCGAAAAGATCCAGATCGGGCGATCGCTGATGACGGAGAGTTCGGCGCGCAGTGTAAACCACTCGGCATAGATGCGGTGCGCGGCCGGCGAATGCAGCAGCGTCCGCTTCATGTTGGTCATGCGTCCGCGGACGCTCACCTCTTCGTCGTGTGCTGCGCGAATCTCGTCGGAAGCGGTGTCGTAGTCGATCTGTGGGAGGTGGCTCATGTTATCTGCCCTGTGAACGTGGCGAGAAACTATCCGACGCAGCAGGGAATGGGCAGTCCCCATTGATCCACCCTTCCATCTCCGCGAAAAAAATCGTGGAAACACCCCACTGAGCTGCTTATTACCGTCGCATGTATCAGGATTTTTCCGCGGGGTTGTTGACAATCCACAATGTGAACGGCACGATGAAACCGGTTTCACTCATGCAAATGGAAAGATGGTGCGGTTAGACCTGTCGATTCTCCTGCCTCATCTGGGCTTCCTGGCGCAGGGCGCACTTCTGACGGCGCAGGCGTGCGCGCTGGCGCTTATCGGCAGCGTGGTGATGGGCGCATTCGTCGCCATCGCCCGTACATCATCGTCGACATCGTTGCGAAGGATCGCCTTCGTCTATGTCGATATCTTTCGCAACGTCCCCTTCATCGTGCAGCTGTTTTTCTTCTACTACGGCCTGCCGGAGATCGGCATCTACATCGATGCCTTCACCACCGGGGTCATCGCATTGTCGATCGCAGGCGGCGCCTATGCGTCGGATGTCATCCGCGCGGGAATCCTGGCGATCGATCAGGGGATCATCGAAGCAGCCGAGGTCAGCGGTCTTTCGCGGCGAGTGATTTTCACGCGCATCGTCTTGCCGATTGCGCTCAGGACCTCGGTACGGCCGCTCGGCTCGGTGCTGATCAACATGATCCTCACCTCCTCGATCCTTTCGACAATCACGCTCAATGAATTGACAGGGTCGGCGCAGATCGTCGTGTCGCAGACATATCGGCCGTTCGAGGTCTATGTGGTGCTGCTCGTCGTCTATGCGATGCTGACCTATCTGGTATCCCTCGGCATCACGCTGCTGCACCGTCGCCTGAACCGCGACATGATGGAGGCGGTTGCCTGATGCGTTTCACGGATTTTACCACCTACGATTTCGTGCTGCTGGCGCAAGGGCTCGGCGTCAGCGTCGCGCTCTTCCTGGCGACATCGCTCATCGGTCTGCTGATCGGCATCAGCTGGGCGATCATCCGCTACTACCGCTTCCCGGTGCTGAGCGAGATCGTCACCTTTGTCTCCGAACTGCTGAAGAACTCACCGGTGCTCGTGCAGCTGTTCCTGGTGTTCTTTGGTCTGCCCGGCCTTTTCCACATCCGCGTGACGCCGGTCACGGCTGCGACCATCACCCTTTCCGCCAACACCGCAGCCTTTGTCTACGTGATTGCCGTCTCGGCGATCGAGTCCATCAGTCGGGATCAGATCGAGGCGGCACGCGTCTTCGGGCTGACGCGCTGGCAGGTGCTCCGCCATGTCGTCGCGCCGCAGGCGGCGGCATTCGCGATCGGCCCGCTGATCGCGCTGCTGGTCAACCAGTTGCAGGTCACGTCGCTGATATCGGTCATCGGCGTCGTTGACCTGACCAAGATCGGCAACATCCTGAACATGCGAACGCTGAAGCCCTTTGTCGTCTGGACGGCTGTCGGACTTCTCTACTACGCCGCCGCCAAGCTGGTTGCGCTGCTCGGGTCGCGCTTCGAAAATCGCCTTCGTGCCCACAGCGCCTGGAGAGGGCTCTGATATGATCAAAGTTGAAAAGGTCCAAAAGGCCTTCGGGAATACCACCGTCCTCGACGGCATCGACCTGAAGATCGAACCGGGCGAAGTGGTTTCTATTCTCGGCTCTTCCGGCTCCGGCAAGTCGACGCTGATCCGCTGCATCAACGGCCTTGAGAAGCTGAATGCCGGACGGATCACGGTCGACGAGTTCGATGTCGGCAAGCCCAGGGAACTGGCGGAAGCGCGCAAGCGCTCAGGCACGGTGTTCCAGCTGTTCAATCTCTATCCGCATATGACGGTGCTCGGCAACATCACGCTGGCGCCCATCGAAGTGCTGAAGAAACCGCGCGCAGAGGCGGAAGCGACCGCGCGTGCCCTGCTTGACTCCGTCGGCCTCGGCAATCGCGCCGATGCCTATCCTGCGCAACTCTCCGGCGGCCAGCGCCAGCGGGTGGGCATCTGCCGCGCCCTTGCGATGCAGCCGCGCTATCTCCTGCTCGACGAAGTCACCAGCGCGCTCGATCCGGAGATGACGGCCGAGGTGCTGACGATCCTCGCCAAGCTGGCGCAGGAAGGCACGACGATGCTCTTCGTCACGCACGAGGTCGAGTTCGCGCGGCAGATTTCCGACCGGATCGTGTTTCTCGACAAGGGCAGACTGCTGGTCGATCTGCCGACCGAACAATTTTTCGCCGCCGATGGCGGCATGACGCAGCCGCGTGTTGCCCAGTTCCTTTCCAAGATGCGCAAAGATTAGAGGTTTTCATGCTGCTTTTGGCCAACAAAGAAGCCTGGCCGGGTTTCCCGACCTCCGTCGAGATGCTGCGGGACGGCGCGATAAGCCTCGATGCGATGGTCGCCGGCATCAGCAAGGTTGAGAGCGAAGTCAAGGTCCGCAGCGTCGGCTACGGCGGCTGGCCCAACATGCTTGGCAACATGGAACTCGACGGCGCCGTGATGGACGGCAACACGCGCGAGGTCGGCACGGTTGGAGCCGTGCCGAATACGCTGCCGGTGGCTCGCCTCGCCCACGAGGTGATGAAACGCCTCCCCCACGTCATGCTGACCGGCGACGGCGCCCGGCGCTTTGCCACTGAAATCGGTTTCTCGGAAGACGACGTGCTGTTCGAAGACAGCAAGCGCGTCTGGTGGGAACGGCTTGAAAAGGAACTGTCGCCTGAGGAACTGGCGAAATTCCCGAACATCGCGCTGGCGCCTCTCAGCCGCACCATCACCGACCCCGAGCGCGTTCGCGACACGACGGTGTTCCTGTCGGCGGATTCCGCGCGCGGCATCCATGCGGCAACGTCGACTTCCGGCTGGGCGTGGAAGTATCCCGGCCGCCTAGGCGACAGCCCGATCCCCGGTGCCGGCTTCTATGCCGACAGCCGCTATGGCGCCGCAGCATGCACGCATACGGGCGAAATGACGATGCGATGCTCGACGGCCCGGACCGTCGTGCTGGCGTTGAAGCTCGGCTACTCACTCTCCGACGCCGTCAAGCTGGCTGTCGAAGAGCTCGACGAACTTTCCTCCGGCTTCCTCGCCGGCGTGGTGATCCATGCCGTCGATGCCAAGGGAAACCATGAGGTCGTGAATTTCAGGTGCGAGGGCGAGATCCGCTACTGGCTCTGGGAGGACTCGATGCCCGAACCGGAACTCCGGGCAGCGAAACTGGCATAATCAAAAGAGGGAATACGACCATGAAACGCATTTTGACTACCCTTGCCGCACTGGCCCTCGTGGCCGGCTCGGCGCTCCCATCCTTCGCAGGCATGATCGACGATATCCGCTCGCGCGGCACCGTTCGCATCGGCGTGTCGCTTGGCGGCGAGCCGATCGGCTTCCGCGATGCGCAGAACAATCCGGTCGGCTATGACGTCGATGTCGCGACGCTTCTGGCGCAGAAACTCGGCGTGCCGGTCGAGTTCGTCGACGTGTCGGGCGACGCCCGCATCTCGATGCTCGTCTCCGGTCAGATTGATATCGCGGTCGCCAACACCTCCGCGACGCTCGAGCGCGCCAAGACGGTGAACTTCACGATCCCCTACAACCGCGCCGGCCTGCGCATCATCGTGCAGAAGGATGCAGGCATCAAGGACCTGAAGGACCTCGCCGGCAAGAAAGTCGTCGTCGGTCGGGGAACGACGGGCGAGAGCTTCCTGAAGACGGCCGTGCCGGATGCCGAGCTCGTCTATGTCGACCAGTTCGCCCCCGATGGCATCCTGCAGCTGCAGCAGAAGCGCGTCGATGCGGCGATCGAGGATTCCTCGCTGCTCGACTACCTCGCCACGAAGAACCCGTCGCTTGTCACCCTGCCGGGTCTCTATTCCAACGACCCGATCGGCATTGCTGTCGCCAAGGGCGATCTGGAATTCGTGCGTTGGCTGGATATGTTCGTTTCCGATTACATTCAGTCGGGCGCCTACACCGCCA
This sequence comes from Rhizobium sp. Root1220, assembly GCF_001426265.1. Classification (GTDB taxonomy): domain Bacteria; phylum Pseudomonadota; class Alphaproteobacteria; order Rhizobiales; family Rhizobiaceae; genus Rhizobium. Next base: position 50,789 of record NZ_LMDG01000032.1, on the reverse strand, counting down.
ACTACAAGAAGTGGTGGGGTGCAGACTCCAACCCGCCGGCACTGAATCCGCTGTGGTAAGCTGAAGCAATGCGGGCTGCCTCCGGGCAGCCCGTCCCTGTCAGGCCGTCAGCCGCGGCACGAAACGCGTCGGCACGGTCACCGGCGGCTGGCCGGGCATAAAGCCACGCGGATTTACGACGGACTCGACGATATGGCGCACATAGAGCGACTTGTCGTAGCCGATCGAAGAGATCGGATAGGCGTCGAAATCAGTCAGCGACAAGTTGTCGAAGCCGTAGAGCCGGAACCGCGATGGGCGGTTGTGCGGGAAATCGGCGCGGCAGACATCGAGGATGCCCATGGCCATGGCGTCCGACGTGCAGAAGATCGCATCGGGACAGCCGGGGCCGACCAGCATTGCGGCGGCGGCATGCCCACTCTCGTAGGAATAGTCACCCTGCACCGTCTGGATGAGCTTGATCCCGTGCTCCGCGAAAGCTTCCCGGTACGTATCGACCCGTGCCTGTTCCACCGGCGAGGAAGCGCGGCCGGTCACCAGGCTCGCGCTGCGCACTTTCTTGGCGGCGGCATCGGCAACCGCCTCGAAAATGCCGGCGTGCTCGTCGGGAATGACGACCGGCGAGAGTTCGTCATGCAGGCCGTTCAGCATGACCACAAGTTCCGACCGGAACATGCGCCGGACGGTCGGCGCGTCGGCGAAGTCGGAGAAGACCAGGGCAGCATCGACATGGTAGGCAACGCCGTTGCGCAGGAACTCCTCGACGCGCGCAACCGAGCCGATGCGCACCAGGATCACCTGTTTGCCGACCGCCTGGATCTGGTCAATCAACCTGTCGAAGAGATCGAGGTCGGACAGGTCGTGGATGTGGTTGACCACGACGGCAACAAGGTTGACCGTCTTGGTTGTCAGGCTCTGGGCAAGCAGGTTCGGTTTGTAGCCTAGGCTGGCCGCAGCTTCGATCACGCGCTCGCGCTTGTCGGAGGAGACGGGGCGTGGCTCGGTGGAGAGGGCGCGGCTTGCGACGGCGCGAGAGACCCCTGCCAGCCGTGCCACGTCGGCAATCGTCGGAGGCGCGGCGCGGCCATTGTCATGATTCATGATCGAGAGCTCCCCCGTTTCCGGGGTGATAGCGCAATGAGGCGTGTCTCGGCTACGCTAATCTTCATCGATCGGACGATCGGGCGCCGCGATGCACGCTTTTTCGCAATATTAATCGCGCTTTTGACGGTTGTGCCACCCCAGCCATCGCCTTGAGCTACCTAGCCGCCGCCTTCCTCGCGGTCGCCGCCCGGCCAACCAACGCCTCGATGGACAAGCCGGTGCTCGCCGACGCGATGCTGTAGAGCGCCTTGGTGACGTCCCTTGTCTTGAACGCGATGCCATTTTCGCCGCGCCCGCGATCGAACCCGAGCGGATTGCCGAACCGGTCGACGATGATATGGACACCGTAGAACATCTGGCCGAAATCACGGCTGATCGGCTTATAGAAACCCGCGCCGTCAGACGTGTCTAGATCGCCATCGAAGTTGGCGATGAACATCTGCGTCACGGCGTACCCATCCTGCCCGCGGTCGGTCACCACCTCGCCGAACTTGCAGGTGCCCAAGTGGGGAATGCCCGGCAAGAGAGACGAGCGGACTGTCCGGCGCATCCTGTGTCCCGAGGGAAGTCTGGACCTGAACAAGTCGTTGGCGTCCTCGCCGAGGATGGAGAGATTCTCCCTGGTCGCCGCGGCAACTTCGGCCAAGGCCATATTGGCGGTAATGGTTTTAAACTTCCGGCTCGAAGTTGCCATCGGCTCCGGCGTGCCGTCCTCGGCACTGAACCAGCGGGAATACTTCGTCGATGCGAGTTCGACATCGGAAGATGTCGAGACCACGGACAACGATGACCTTGCGATCTTCTTCACCTCTTCGCCGAAACGGCTGCCGTACTGGAGTTTCGAAACTGCGTTCACTTGTTCCCCGCTATTTTTTATTGTTTCTGGCAGCGAGGATACGGCCGACTTCTTAACGAGCCGCCGAAGTAAGATCCGTAGTTTTACCCTCTTTGTCGGTCGACGAAAGGTGCCTTACTCGCCCGCGCTGGATGGCGTTGGTCGCTAGCAGAACGACAAGGCCAAGGAGTGGCAAGATACGGTGGTGGTAACGATCCGGCGGTCCGGAAACGATTGCGAAGAGCAGATCGTTTCCAACGGCCATCAAGAGGAGCAACGCGACCCATATCCGCTCCTCCCTCGCGAGCGCTCTACCCGCGCGGATCACGGCAAGCGCAACAAGCAGATAGAGGGCATAGCGACAGACAGTGGCAGAGTGGCGAAACATGTCGCTTTGCCACAGGCCTTTGCCTTGAGCGGATTGATAGAAACCGGCCGGCATTGGTTCGGTCAGGACAGGAATGAAGTCCAGCAAGGTTTCGGGACCATAGAAGCTCAGGAAATCGCCGAGGATAACCCTGCTGCTTTCCACCGGCCGGTAGGTCAGACCGTCGACGATGATCGGACGCGCGTGGTAGCGCTCGAAACGCACGAGCTGGAACGCCTGCGGGAAGCGTCGTGCAACATCCCAGAAAAAGTCGCGGCGACCGGCGTTGGCAGGGTCGCTCCTCAGTTCGGCCACATAGTCTGCCGCGATGCAAAGGGCGGCGTCCCCGGATCGCTGACACTGACGTCGCAGCAATTCCGGGTGGATGGAGAACAGCCGCGACGCAAGAAACGTCTCTCCAAGCCTGGGAACGTCAGGGAAATACTTGCGCTCCAGGGCACCGTTCACCAGCAGCAGCGTGACGATTGCAATGGCCGGCATCGCAAACAATTGCCACCTGCGGAACGCAACTGTCATCAGGATCGAGAACGGCAGGACAAGCAAGAGTCCGCTGCCGTGGCTCGAAAAAAGGATGCCAACCAGGATTGCCAGCAGCGGGCTTTTGCGCCGAACGGCAACGATCAGGAAAACGATTGCCGCGAAGAACCACGTATCGACGAGAACCGCACTGACGTAGAGCGGCAGGAGGGCGAGAACCGAAAGTGGTAGGGCCAGCACCAGAAGATCGCGGAAGGCGAAACTGCGGCAGAAGAGAAGCCAGGCTGCGGCCACTAAAACCGCGTTGAATAGCGGCAGAGCCCAGTATCCGAGCAGATTGTACAGCGGCGCGATCACGACGGCTGCGGTATTCGACCGGATCCAGCCGACACCCTCACCCGAATATGCAATGGAATCGTCCATCACCAGTGGAAAGCCGTTGATCAGCAACGGGATGAGGAGAAGTGCCACAAGCAGCAGAAAAACTACTGCTTCCCTCCACACGCCAAACTGCGCCGCCGTTTCTGCCCTTGACCGCCATGACGCATCCATCATGCAAGCGCCCGGAAGTCATCGATCCCGACCGAGCGGGTCATGCTGGGCAAGGAATGACCGAGCCGCAACACCTCGAAAGGTAGCAGGCGCAAATTGGCAATCAGCAAGAAGTTCATTCGTTTTCCAGACTTGAAGCATAGAGCGCTGTCACATCGATGGCGGATCAAGATGTCTCGGCAACCGCATTGAACAAGCCTTGCGAGAATGCGGCGTCCGGCCGATCGCCCTCGCTGCGGCGCGTCTTCGCCAACTGCTCGGTCAGGACCCGATCCCTCCGATTTCCCCCTGTCAAACCTCAAACCGGCCTCGACCATACCGACCCTCCGTAAGCTTTCAGTAAAGATGTCGGTCCACAATCAAGGAAAGCAGAGGCTGGCTGTGCAGGAGCGGCTAGCGAGGTAAGGTCACAGGGTTTGCAGCCGGGGATGAGAGAATGAGGCAGCCCGCCGCGTCAGCCGCTTCGAAGAATGGCAACTCGATGGTCTGGATCATCGTTGCGACCGTTTGTATCGGCTCCTTCATGGGGCAATTGGACGCCAGCATAACCCAGCTCGTTCTTCCCGCGTTGGAGCGCGAGTTCGCCGTCTCAATCGGCCAGGTGAGCTGGGTGGCGGTGATGTTCCTGCTCGTCGTATCTGTCATGCTTCCCATATTCGGGCGCCTAGCCGATATGTATGGTCGCAGGCGGCTTTACGTGGCGGGTTTCCTGGTTTTCATCGCAGGTTCGACCCTTTGCGGCTTCGCCCCCGGTCTGGCCTGGCTCATCGCGGCCCGGGCGGTGCAGGCCGTGGGTGCAGCGATGCTATCGGCCAACAGCGTGGCCATCATCGTGTCCGTCGCCGGCGACCGGCTCAGGGGCAAGGCGCTGGGAATCCAGACGGCGGTACAGGCCGTCGGGCTCTGTGCCGGGCCAACCGTCGGGGGGTGGATCGTCGATGCGCTAGACTGGCGCTGGGTGTTCTGGGTGAACGTACCGTTTGGCCTGGCTGGCACCGTCATCGCCTGGTTCATCATTCCGGAGACGAGCGCCACAAAGCCCGGCAGCCGTTTCGACATGCTTGCCGCGATGCTCCTTGTGCCGGGTCTGGGGACCCTCATGCTGGCGATCAACCAGGTCGGCTCGTGGGGACTGGCTTCACCCGGGGTGATCGGCAGCGCAGCCGCCGGCGTCATTTTGTTGACCGCTCTCGTCATTTGGGAGAGGCGTGCTCCCGACCCGCTCATTCCATTACAGCTGTTCCGAAAATGGTCCTTCGCATGCGGCAACCTGGTGAGCCTGTTGGCCAACATCATCCTCTTTGGGCTGTTCTTCCTGATGCCGTTCGCATTTGAGCGGGTCTTTGGAGAGAGTGCATTTTCCGGTGGTCTCCGGCTGACTGCCATTCCCCTGGCGCTCGGTCTCATGGCACCGGTCAGCGGCGCTTTGTCCGACCGGATCGGCACCAGGTTTCTGTGCGCCGGCGGCATGCTGATCGTGTCCGCCGGTTTGTTTCTCCTGTCCCTACAACTGGGCCCACACACCCCCAGCCTTGCCATCGTGACCGCCTCGCTGGTCGTCATTGGCATAGGTCAGGGCGTGTTCCTTGCCCCGAACAACAATTCGATCATGGGGAGCGCTTCGGCATCGGAGGCCGGTGAAGCCGGGAGCCTCATGAACGTGACACGCGACGTCGGGACGAGCATCGGCATCGCGATGGCGGCGAGCCTGCTGTCATGGAAACTTCGCCTCCTTACAGGCGGATCGAGCTCCACACTAGACGCGAACAATGCGGATCTGACCGACGCCATCCGGCTGGTGGTGATCGTCCTGGCCCTGCTGGGACTGCTCGCAGCCGGTATGTCGTGGGCGCGTCCGGCTGGCCGGTTTGCGGCACAGAAACAGTAGACAAGGGGTCCGCACGGCAACGGAGCAGCGGCTTGGGGTGGATGAACTGCATCCCCCGACACCGATTGGACACGCGCTCGCTTCAAAACGGCGGGGCTGCACGGCAGCGCTCGCGGCTGGTGATGCTTATCCACCGTCCGAAAGACACGCACGATTTCCGTTTTATCGACCGTTGTATACCGTCCATTAGGGTTTTGTTGACCATAGTAGGAGGTCGAACGGCGTCGTTAGTTCAGTGCGCCTGAGTTCCCGAGCACCACCGAGGACCAGTATGGCGTTCCTTCAGCATGCTTTTGCTTCCCTACCGACGGGCACGTTTTTCCCGGCCCTGTCATTCGTCGTCCATCGCGCGGTGCTTGCCGCGATGATGCTGTTTGCGGCAATGACGGTAACCGCGCAGGCCGCCTCCGATGACCGGGCCCTCAAGCTCTTCTTCATTCACACCGGGGAAAGAGCGACCATCGTCTTCAAGCGCAATGGGAAATACGACCCGAAGGGGCTTGCGAAGATCAACCGCCTCCTGCGCGACTGGCGAAAAAACGAGCCGACCAGGATCGACCCGCGCCTGCTCGACCTTGTCTGGGAGGTCTACCAGCGCAGCGCGGCAAGGGAGCCGATCCATGTCGTCTCGGCCTACCGCTCTCCGTCCACCAATGCCGCACTTAGGGGCCGTTCGCGCAGTTCGGGTGTCGCGAAGCGCAGCCAGCACATGCTTGGCAAGGCGATGGATTTCTACATACCGGGTGTGAAGCTTGCGACTTTGCGCGGGCTCGCCATGCAGATGCAGGTCGGCGGTGTCGGCTATTATCCGACGTCCGGCTCGCCCTTCGTGCATCTGGATGTCGGCAATGTTCGCGCCTGGCCGCGGATGTCGCGCCAGGAGCTGGTACGACTTTTCCCGAGCGGGCGCACGCTGCATCTGCCGGCCGACGGCAGACCATTACCCGGCTACCAGGTGGCGGTCGCCGACGCCAGCAAGCGTTCGCGGCCGGTGCCGATCGACGTCACTGGCCCCTCGGATATCGATGATGAGGGCGCGCCCGCACCGCCAGCCAGAGACGTGACCGGAGCAAGCATTGTCACCGCCATGCTGCCCACGCCTCGAAGCAGGGCGGCCGACAGCAGGTTCGCCGCCCGGGCTGAAAAGTCCGTTGACGGCGATGGCAAGCAGGACGCGTTCATCGACCTCGCCGCCTATGCCGCTCCCATGCCAACAATCAGACCGAGCTTAACCGAGGAAGCCGCTATCGTCCCGGCGGGACGCACTCCGAGCTTGCTCTCGCAAACTGTCCTTGGGAGCAGGGGTGCCGGCGGGTTGCACGTTTCCGCACAAACCGGAAATCCGACGAACGGCGTTCTGGCGAGGATGCAACCCATAGCAAGCTTGCCTGCATCGGCATCACAGGACGCATCGTCAGGCGTCGGCGCCGTATCTGCCAAGGCGCTGTTCGCCTGGGCGCTCCAGCCTCCCGGCACAGCCATCGACCTTGCGCTTCCCCGCCTCGCCGCGAGTGCCATCCCAGAAAATACCCAGATCGATGGGCGAGCAACGGCAAGTATTTCGGATAGCAATGACGAGGATTTCGACGTGGAAAGGTTCGGGTTCGACGGCTAGGGCAGAGGCCGATGCCGCATTCCAATGATACGGCCCGGCGACCGAACCGGGCTTTGATCTGCCGTGCGATGGACGGAGCGGTCAATCAAGTCCTGAGCCACTCCCGGCCAGTGCCGGGCCAGTCGCGGGCAGCAGATAAGTGCCACCCGCGATGTCGATTTATGGCTTGGCCACGTGCCAGACGCCGCCGTCTGCCCCGTTGCCCGAAACATCGCCGCGCTTGAAATCAAGGCGGTAGGTGTATAGCGGCGAGCCATCGTGAGCCCACTGGAACGCACCGCTCGACCGTCGGACCAAGGTCCAAGGGCCGTGCGCCTGTGCGCCCGCGCGAGCGACAAGCGGTGGCCACGCCACCGCGCACAGGAACGTGCATTCGGATGCGCCAGGCTTATCCTTGTCAAAGGTGTAGAGTGTCCGTCCGGCGCCATCGACGAGGATCTTCCCAGGTCCGTCCATGGCCACGCCGGCAGGTGGTGCCATGGCCGCTTGCGCCATTGACGCAGATCCCAGCGCGAGAGCAAGGGCGAGTGTGGATGCAGCGATCTTTCGCGACATTGTAAGCCTTTCCGCCGCTACCGCGGCATCGAATTCTCGGGTTGCACTGAGATCGCGACCGTGCGGCGCCTTCAGAGCCACCGGTAGAGTTCAACGCGATCTGCTATCTATTTGTAAAATTTGGAGAACAAATGTTATCACCATCACGTATACCGGGGATAGACGTTGGTATAGTTCGGCGCCGGGACCCCTGCCCGCGCCTGCACGCAGCGGGAACAAACGTTGGGTCTCGCCCACGGGACCGGACACTGGCACCGCTGAGGTCTGGAGTCCCTGGGCGCGCGATCTGCCGACGCACCTCTCCTTGAAAAGGCCTGGGAAACTCCAGAATCCGGTGCACCAGAAACTTAATGCGGTTCGCAACGCTGCCGAATCAATTTAACCTGACGCCCAGTTCGACAACCGTTGGCAACGCCCATTCGGAATGCCATCGAAGGAGCAGATGTGACTACCGTTCGTTGCTATTCAGGATTGCGGCCGATGTGGCCCGCCCTCGTCACCTTGATCCTGGGAAGCCCCGCAGTTGCGCAAGAAGCCGCGGCAGTGAAAGGTGACCGCCTCGTGGTGATTGACGAGCACGGTCTAACGCTACAGTCCTCCGACGGGGGCGTGAAATTCCACCTCGGCGGTCGTCTGCACGCTGATTTTGGAACCGGAAGCAGTTCGGCTGTTACCGACGAGTTTCCCAAGCATGCCGATATCAGGCGTTTTTGGCTCGAGCCGAAGATCACGATCTACGACGACCTGATTTTGAACCTTCAGTACGACTTCAGCAGCGATACGACCCCAATCAACAATCTGCTGGCAAGCTACAAGGGCTTTTCCCCGTTCACGATAACCGTGGGCAATTTCAAGGAGCCCTTCAGCCTCGACGAGCTCACATCCAACAACGATATCATGTTCATGGAGCGCTCGCTTGCGTCCGCGTTTGCCTCCGGACCGGCCGGGCGCAACACCGGTGCGGCCGTCGGCACACACGGCGAGAACTGGACGCTTGCCGGCGGCGTCTTTGGCGGCAACATAAATGAAAGTGTCGACGGGGTCGGTCTCGAAGGAACGATACGCGCGACCTACGCGCCGATCATGAACTCACACGAGGTTCTCCATTTCGGCGTTTCCGCCAACTACCACTCGCTTGCGAACAATGTCGGCGCCTCTTTCTCCACGACGCCGGAGAGCTTCCTGTTCAATGCCGATCTCGTCAAGACGGGCAAGATCGACGACGCGAGCGCCATCGGCCGCCTGGGCCTGGAATTTGCCTGGGCCAGCGGCCCTTTCCGCATGCAGGCCGAGTACATCGCCGCCGAAGTTGATCGCGACGCAGCATCCGACGCCTTCTTTCAGGGAGCGTACGTGCAGGGAGGCTGGGTCATCAACGGCAATTCAGCTCCCTACGTGCTCGAGGCCGACACGGCGACCGAGATCGGCATATTCAAGCGGGTCCAGCCGAGACCGGACCAGCGGGTAACGCATGGCGGGGCCGGCGTGTTCGAAGCCGTCGCGCGTTACTCCGCTATCGATCTCACGAGCCAAGACATTCGCGGTGGTATGCAGCAGGACATCACCCTTGGCCTGAACTGGTACCCCGAACCCTATGCCCGCCTGATGATGAACTACATCCACGCATGGGCCGATCCGACCACCCGCAGCCTCGGCGGCAACGACGGCGATGCGGATATCTTCCAATTGAGGGCGCAGATCGCATTTTGAGACCTGACCAGCACTCGAAACCACCAAACGTAGACCGGCGGCCGGCGGCCGAAGGCGATGAGCTGGCATGGATAATATTGCCCGGCGGCGGAACTTCCGGCCCCAGTGCGAAACAGATTTTTACAGGCTTCGGTCGAACGACAGAGTTGTCGGGACCGCGGTGCTGATACAGGGAGAACCAACGTGCAGCGTGCAGATCTGGCCGGAGCGGCCATCGCGCTTTTTGCCTTCATTGCGGCGGGCAGTGTTCATGCGGGTGAAGCGACCCCACACACACCCGATTCCACTGCAGCGGCAACCGAGCCGGTTCCGTGGCTGTTCGGAGACTGGGACGGTGCCCGCACCCGCCTCAAGGACCGCGGCATCGATTTCCAGTTCGGCTATACGGGCGAGTTCGCGTATAATCCGACCGGTGGCGTTGTAAGCAAGGGGGCGTATGCCGACCAGTTTACAGCCGGCGTAACATTCGACCTCGATCGATTGTTCGAGGTCCCCGACGCCCGGTTTCAGGTCACCTTCACCGAGCGCAATGGCACCAACCTCAGCGACTCCGCGGAGCTCGGTACGCTGCAGCAGGTCCAGGAAGTATTTGGCCGCGGCCAGACCGCACGCCTCACCGATTTCTGGTTTGAGCAGAGTTACGCAAATGGACTGCTCGACTGGAAGGTCGGACGTATGCCCTTTGGCGAGGATTTCGCCTCGTTTTCCTGCGACTTCCAGAACCTGACGTTCTGCGGCGCCAACCCCGGCAACCTTGTCGGCAACTACATTTTCAATTGGCCCATAAGCCAATGGGCCACCCGCGCCAAAATCAACGTGAACGGCTTCGGCTATTTCCAGGCGGGCGTCTATGACGTGAACCAGAAATACCTGGGCCTTGAGGATGCGGTCCTGCCGGTATTCTTCAGCGACTCGACCGGAGCCTTGATTCCGGTGGAAGTGGCATGGCTTCCCACCTTCGGTAACGGCGCGTTGCCCGGCAGCTACAAGGTCGGGGCCTGGTACGACACATCTGAAGCGGATGACGTCGCGGAGGACATCAACGGCGACCCCTTGGTCCTCACAGGCCTTCCTGCAAGCCAGCACCGCGGACGATATGGCGGCTACCTCAACTTTCAACAGCAGGTTTCCAACAGTATCAGCCTGTTCCTGAACGTTGTCGTGGCTGACAAGCGGACATCGACGACTGACCGCCAAATTGCAGCCGGCATTATTTACACCGGTCTTTTCAAGCAACGTCCGCTGGACGATATCGGCTTCGCCCTGGGTACCACGCATGTCAACAGCCGTCTGTCCGACGCAGAAGACCCGCTGGATTCGGAATACGCTTTCGAACTGTACTATACCTACCGTCCGAGGACTGGCCTGCTGTTCCGGCCCAATGTGCAATACATCCACCGTCCGGGCGGCACCAGCCAGAACGACGATGTGCTGGCACTCGGCCTGAAGGCGTCGGCAAACTTCTGATCGCCGGGAAGCCGTACGCGACGGCGCATCACCAGCTTACCGGTTCAGTACGCGTATGCGATCTGAACCGGTAAGGCCTTGCAAATCCGAAGGCATGGGAAAAATGTGAGGCGTCATACGCCGAGATATCTGTCCTGTACCTCCGGCGTCACCGCTTGCGGGTGACCGCTCCAGACGTTGCGGCCGTTCTCCAGGATGACGCACGGTCGGCGACCGGCAGAAGTTCGGAGAGGGACTTGGCGACGACGAGGATAGAGCGGCGATCTCGAAGCGATGTCCCGCATACTGCTGAAGATCGGTCCGCTGGGGAAAATCGTCCGAGAAACCCCTACGCTCCAAGCCACGGCCGAACCTGCGCTGCGCGCCGCCCTCGCCGCCCTCGGCGGCCCCTCCAGAGTGCAACTCCGGGCATCCGTGTGGATTGTGACCGCGCTAGGCTGATGCACGAGATCGGCGATACCGGTCTTATCCCATTTGCTGTTCCATCACGATCTGCAGCTTGACGTCGCTCGGGCGCGCTTCGACGGCACGGTCGAAGGCCTTGATGGAGTCTTCGAACCTGAAAGTCTCCGAAATCAGAGGCTTCAGGTCGACGCGACCCGAGCCGAGCAGCGCGATCGAACGTTCGTACTGGTGGGCATAGCGGAACACCGTCTCGATGCGGATTTCCTTGGTGGACGCCGTCGAGACATCCAAGCCGATCGGATTGACCGGCAGACCGATGGCGACGACGACGCCGCCCGGGCGCGGCAGTTCCATGATGGTTTCCCAGGCCTTCGGCGAGCCGGAGCATTCGAAGATAACATCGGCGCCCCAGCCATCCGTCAGGCGAGCGACTTCCTCGGCGAGGTTCTTCTCGCGGATGTTGACCGGGATGACGCCCTGGTACTGGGCGGCGATATCGAGCTTCGGCTGGGCAAGGTCGGCGACGACCGCGCGCGCGCAACCGCCGGCAAGGGCGGCTATCGCCACCATCGTGCCGATTGGACCGGCGCCAAGCACCACGGCGGTATCGCCGGGCGCGATCTTCGCCTTGGTGGCCGCCTGCATTCCGACAGCGAAGGGCTCGACCATCGCACCCTCCGCGAAACTGACATTGTCCGGCAGCTTGAACGTATAGTTGGCGGGGTGGACGACTTCCGGCGTCAGGACGCCGTGGATCGGCGGCGTCGCCCAGAAGGCGACGGCGGGATCGACATTGTACATGCCAAGCCGGCTCGCCTTGGAGTTCGGATCGGGAATGCCGGGCTCCATGCAGACGCGGTCGCCGACCTTCAGGTGCGTGACACCGGCGCCGACTTCAATGACGGTACCGGCAGCCTCGTGGCCGAGCACCATCGGCTCGTGGACGACGAAGGGCCCGATCTTGCCATGGGTATAGTAGTGTACGTCGGAGCCGCAGACGCCGACCGTATGGATCCTGATCTTTACCTGACCCGGACCGGTGTCCATCGGCAGCTCGATGTCGCGAAGCGCGAGTTCATGCTGGCGCTCGAGCACCAGCGCACGGACCTTGGCCATTGTCTGTTTCCTTCCAGTTGCCTCCCCGCACCTTCCGAGTCGTGCGGCCATGGAGGACTATAAGACCCACGGTCGTCGCAATTCAATTGCCTTGCAAAGGCGTTTGCCCACGAAGTGATAAAATGCTCAGTGCGATGACGGATACCCAAAGCGACGGCCCTTGTTCAAAAGCCGGATGGTTTCCTGTGCGAGCCTTTATGCGGCTTTTATATTTGCCGCGCTCCGCCCCAATCGAAATTTATCTCGCTTGGGCCTATGAACGCGTAGCGAATAGGCAACCCACGACCTGTGGCAATAAGGGTGATGTACATCGAGCGGATAGCGTCCTATGCGACAGCATGCTCAGCCGGCTTACATGGCACCAACGACAAGAGAGTCCATATGGATCTTCCCACTATCATCCGCCCCGAGCATACGTTCATCGGCGTATCGGCAACAACTAAATGGCGGGGATTGCAAATCATTGCCGAAAAGGCGGCCATCGCCTTTACCATAGAGGAGAAGAAGATCCTCAAGGCGTTGGAAAGCAGGGAGAACCTCGGCTCCACCGGGATCGGGAACGGCATCGCGGTGCCGCATGCGGTGGTGGAAGGCATGTCGCATCCGCGCGGACTGCTGATCCGCTTTGCGCATCCTCTCGATTTCGAGGCTGTTGACGATGTGCCGACGGATATCGCCTTCGTGCTGCTGTTCGGCAACAGCAATCGCGGCGAATATCTGAACGTACTCGCGGCAATCGCCCGTCAACTGCAATCGCCAGGCGTGGTCATGGCAATGCGCAAGGCGAAGACGGTGGACGAATTCTATTCCGACTTCCTGTCAGACTCCCGCGGGTAACGCCGGCCGACGTTCATGCCAGCTTGCCCGCGCAGGCGATTTATGAGCGGCGACATTTATCCAAGCACAAAACAGGCGCTGCTCCCGGCCAACGGATCGGGCGATTCGGCTTCATCGACATTCACACGTTGCACTTCGGCAAAGTCCAACCGCGCGAGTGTCACCGTGTTGGCCGCGGCCAACGCGAGCACGTCTATTTCAAAGTGTGGCTACAATTGGGATGTCATTCCCGCAAGCTCCGCTGGAGCCGAAATAATCTTCGTTTCATTATACGACTGACTTGGTAGTGTTTAGGTCGTAAACGAAGGAGGTTTCCCCGTGCAGTCAATACGGATCACCCGGCTCCTCGCGGCCGCTCTACTAGCAGGCAGTGTCGCAATCGGCGCTGTCGCCCCCGCATTCGCGGATCAGACGCTTCTCAACGTATCGTATGATCCGACAAGAGAGCTGTACAAGGATTTCAACGCCGCCTTCGCCGCCAAGTGGAAGAAGGACACGGGCGAAACCCTGACAATCCAGGCCTCCCATGGCGGTTCAGGAGCACAGGCGCGCGCCGTGATCGACGGCCTGGACGCCGATGTCGTGACGCTGGCGCTGGAAGGCGACATCGATGCCATCTCCAAGAAATCCGGCAAGATTCCGGCTGACTGGAAAACCAAGTTCCCGAACAATTCGACGCCCTACACCTCCACCATCGTTTTCCTCGTCCGCAAGGGCAACCCCAAGGGCATCGCGGACTGGGGCGACCTGATCAAGGATGACGTCCAAGTCATCACGCCGAACCCGAAGACCTCCGGTGGCGCGCGCTGGAACTTCCTGGCTGCCTGGGCATGGGCAAAACAGGCAAACGGCGGCGATGAGGCCAAGGCGCAAGAATACGTCACGAAGCTGCTGCAGCACGTCCCCGTTCTCGACACCGGAGCCCGCGGTGCAACTACAACATTCGTCCAGCGCGGTCTCGGCGATGTGCTGCTCGCTTGGGAGAACGAGGCCTATCTCTCGCTCGAGGAGCTTGGTCCCGATCAGTTCGAGATCGTGACGCCGGCCTTTTCAATCCGCGCCGACCCGCCGGTCGCTGTCGTTGACGGCAATGTCGACAAGAAAGGCACCCGCAAGGTCGCGGAGGCTTATCTCAACTACCTCTATGCCGATGAGGGCCAGAAGATCGCCGCCAAGCACTTCTACCGTCCGATCAAGCCGGAGGCAGCCGATCCCGCCGATATCGCCCGCTTCCCCAAGCTGACGCTCGCCACGATCGATGACTTCGGCGGCTGGAAGGAAGCTCAGCCGAAGTTCTTCGGCGACGGCGGGGTATTTGACCAAATCTACAAGCCGGCCCAATAATACATCGCATGAGAGCACATAGCCCCACGCGGTGGCGGTTCAAACGGCCGAGCGTCATTCCAGGTTTTGGATTGGCGCTCGGCTTTACCTTGACCTGGCTTACCCTTCTGATCCTCATCCCTCTCTCGGGCCTTGCCTGGCGCTCGAGCGAACTCGGCTGGGAAAAATTTCTGTCGATCGCACTTGATCCGCGCACGACGAATGCACTGCGCATCAGCTTCGGCACGGCTTTCGCCGCCGCCTGCATCAATGCCGTCTTCGGCGTTGTTCTGGCATGGGTGCTGGTACGATACCGCTTTCCCGGCAAGCGCGTGATCGATGCGATGGTCGATCTGCCCTTCGCCCTGCCAACTGCTGTCGCTGGCATCGCGCTGGCGACGCTCTACGCCCCGAACGGCTGGATCGGCCAGTTCCTGACGCCGCTCGGTATCAAGGTTGCCTTCACCCCGCTCGGCATCGTCATTGCACTCGTCTTCGTCGGTCTGCCTTTCGTCGTGCGCACGGTGCAGCCGGTGATGGAAGAAATCGACAGGGAGGTCGAAGAAGCAGCCGCGACGCTTGGCGCAAATCGCTTCCAGACGATCTTCCGGGTGCTGCTGCCCGGCCTCGCGCCGGCGGTGCTGACCGGTTTTGCACTCGCCTTCGCCCGCGGCGTCGGGGAATACGGTTCGGTGATCTTCATCGCCGGAAACCTGCCGTTCAGATCGGAGATCGCACCCCTGCTCATCGTCATCAAGCTCGAGGAGTACAATTACGCGGCAGCAACAGCTATCGCGGCGGTGATGCTGGTGATTTCGTTCGCCATGCTGCTCGTCATCAACCTGATCCAGAGCTGGAGCAGACGGAGGTACGGTTATGGCGCTTGAGACTATTGCCCGATCGTCAAGGGTGCGCTCGGTCGTCACCGAGAGCAAGATCGCGCGCTGGACGCTCATTCTCCTCTCCCTGGTGTTCCTGACGCTGATACTGCTTCTGCCGTTGGCTGCGGTGTTCGTCGAGGCATTTCGAAAGGGTCCCGGCGCATTTTTCACTGCGTTGTGGGACACCGAGACTTTCTCGGCAATCCGCCTCACTCTGATCGTTGCCGGTATCAGCGTGCCTTTGAACCTGATCTTCGGTGTGGCCGCAGCATGGGCGATTGCCAAGTTCGAGTTCAAGGGAAAGGCGTTTCTGACGACGCTGATCGACCTGCCCTTTTCGGTGTCGCCGGTGATCTCGGGCCTCGTCTTCGTGCTGCTGCTTGGCGCCAACACCTATCTCGGCCAATGGCTGAGTGCGCATGAAATCAAGATCCTCTTCGCCGTGCCGGGATTGATCCTCGCGACAATGTTCGTCACCTTTCCCTTCGTCGCGCGCGAGCTTATTCCGCTGATGCAGGAGCAAGGCACCGGTGACGAGGAGGCAGCGATTTCGCTCGGCGCCAGCGGCTGGCAGACGTTCTGGCATGTCACGCTGCCGAACATCAAATGGGGCCTGCTTTATGGCGTACTTCTTTGCAACGCCCGCGCGATGGGCGAATTCGGCGCGGTTTCGGTAGTGTCCGGCCACATTCGGGGCCAAACGAACACCATGCCGCTGCAGGTGGAAATCCTCTACAACGAGTATAATTTCACCGGTGCGTTCGCCGTCGCCACCCTGCTTGCCCTGCTTGCACTTGTGACCCTTGTTTTGAAGACGCTGCTCGAAATGCGATACAGCGACGAAATCGCCGCCAGCCGGCGGCACTGAAGGAATTAGAATGGAAGTACGCGTTCAAAACCTGCGCAAGGAATTCGATCGGTTTCCGGCGCTGCATGATGTCTCGCTCGATATCCATTCCGGCGAACTGATTGCATTGCTCGGGCCATCCGGATCGGGCAAGACCACGTTGCTGCGTCTGATTGCCGGCCTCGAGAGCCCGACCGATGGACTGATCTATTTCGGCGACGAGGATGCCTCGAAGAAGACGGTGCAGGAGCGCAACATCGGCTTCGTGTTCCAGCACTACGCCCTCTTCCGCCATATGACGGTGCTGGAAAACGTCACATTCGGCCTGAAGGTTCGCCATGCCTCGCGCCGCCCCGCAAAGGCGGAAATCCGTCGCCGGGCGATGGAGCTCCTCGACCTCGTGCAGCTTTCAGGGCTGGAGAAACGGTATCCGGCGCAGCTCTCGGGTGGCCAACGCCAGCGCGTGGCTTTGGCGCGTGCAATGGCCGTCGAGCCGAACGTGCTGCTGCTCGACGAGCCATTCGGGGCGCTCGACGCCCAGGTACGCAAGGACCTGCGCAAATGGTTGCGCGAGATCCACGATCGCACCGGCCACACCACCGTTTTCGTCACCCATGACCAGGACGAGGCGATGGAACTCGCCGATCGGGTCGTCGTCATGAGCCAGGGCGCAATCGAACAGGTGGGCACGCCGGACGAGGTCTACGACCGTCCCAACTCGCCTTTCGTCTTCGGCTTCGTCGGGCAATCGAATTGTCTGGATGTGAGTATCGCCGGCGGCGAGATCTGGTTCGAGGACCGGCCACTCGGCCTGAAAGCGGAGGGTGAACCCGACGGCAAGGCGCAGCTCTATTTCCGGCCGCACGACATCGAACTGCGTGATGGTTGCAGCGGCTGCATAGCCGGGCTGCTGACGACAAGCCGGCGCGTTGCCGGCACGCGCCACATCGAGGTCAATATCGGCAAGGATCATCCGGCCATCGAGCTTGAACTGCCCCCGGCGCAAGCCGACAGTCTTGATCGCAGCCGCATTGCTTTTCGCCCCACCCGGTGGAAACTGTTCCGCAACGCGAAGTGACTATTCGGCGAGGAAATCTGGCGGAGCCGCCTGCGGCATTGCCTGCAGGGGGCGTATTGACATGCGAAAAAGCGGGGAGTGCGGGAGACGGCATAATTGCAGCGGGCACCGTTTCCAGACGCCCACGTCTCACATGATCAAGCGCCTGGATGGAGCGCAACGGCAGTCGAAAACAGCAAGGCGAGGACCACGGCCGAGCGAATGAAGAACAAAGCGTAGTTGAACGTATATATCGATTGCAGTGAATTCATAACCATCTCATTTCATTGATTGATCGGGTCATTGGCCTGGAAGGCCTCATTTCTTCGGCGCCGTACCCGGCGAAGGTGTCTTGCTGTCCTTGACCTGGTGGCCAAACCCACTTTCTGCCTTGGGAGCCGATTTTTCCTTCTTTGGTTTCCGCGTTTCACGGTTACTGCGCATTTGTCCTTTGGCCATTGATGCAATCCCTTTTTAAATTTCGGTGTTTCAGGATGACGAAAGCTTGAATGCAGACACAGGGTACCACCGCTGGCATCGATCTCGTGGAAGCCTTGCGATTGCACCACCCCGTGGGCGCGCAAAAATACTGCGCGAGCGAAAGGCGGATCGATATACGAATGCACTGCCGACAACAGCAGAACGGCGGGTGATGGTTTGTGACACCGCGGTGCCAGCCCAGCTAAATCGGCGAAATCGAACAATAAATTCAAATTGAGTTGCTAGTAAGGCACGTCACACGACAGTCCGAGCTTCGCCGCTGCGAAGTCCTGACCTCTGCGTGTTCAACGCCACCTTTGCATCCGCAGGACGTGGTTGCAAGGACGATTTTGCGCTGTATGGCCGTCGGCTGTATCTTGCCGCAGGCAAAGCGGCAGCCGACATCTGCCGAGTGAGGTAGACGTCATGCTACGGCATTAAGCGCCCACATTTGAACTCGGGATGGCTTTCATAATTTGCTTCGCCGATGGCTTAGGGCCGGACCGTCGCCCGTCCTCCGAGACATCAAAACGATCCCGCCGCGTGACATTGGTCGATCGCAGCATGGACAAGGCAGGATGACTTGCGTATCAAGCCGCGACCTCCAGCAGATCTAACAGCCGGAAAACCGCGACAGGACCGACACAGGACCGTCCAGATGTTTTCGGCGCGCGGGCGCACATGATACGTATTGACAGCATCAGCAAGCAGAACAGCCACCGCATTCTCTTCATCGAGGCTTCGGCTGCACTCAACAAGGGCGAGAAGATCGGCCTGGTCGGCCCGAACGGCGCCGGCAAGACCACCCTCTTCCGCATGATCACCGGACAGGAGCAGCCCGACGAGGGCAGCGTCTCCGGCGAGAAGGGAGTAACCGTCGGTTACTTCAATCAGGACGTGGGCGAGATGGCGGGTCGCAGCGCCGCAGCTGAAGTCATGGACGGCGCCGGACCGGTGAGTGTCGTTGCCGCCGAATTGCGTGCGCTCGAGGCCGAGATGGTCGACCCCGACAAGCTGGACGACATGGACCGGATCATCGAGCGCTATGGCGAGGTCCAGGCGCGCTACGAGGAACTGGACGGCTACGCTCTGGAAGGCCGCGCGCGCGAAGTGCTGGCAGGTCTGAGCTTCAGCCAGGAGATGATGGACGGCGACGTCGGCGCTCTTTCGGGCGGCTGGAAGATGCGTGTGGCCCTTGCCCGCATTCTCCTGATGCGCCCGGACGTGATGCTGCTCGACGAACCGAGCAACCACCTGGATCTCGAAAGTCTGATCTGGCTGGAAGACTTCCTGAAGACCTATGACGGCGCGCTGTTGATGACCTCCCACGATCGCGAGTTCATGAACCGCATCGTCGGCAAGATCATCGAGATCGACGGTGGTTCGCTGAACAGCTACTCGGGCGACTATGCGTTCTACGAACAGCAAAGGGCGCAGAACGAAAAGCAGCAGCAGGCGCAGTTCGAGCGCCAGCAGGCG
This sequence comes from Rhizobium sp. Root1220, assembly GCF_001426265.1. Classification (GTDB taxonomy): domain Bacteria; phylum Pseudomonadota; class Alphaproteobacteria; order Rhizobiales; family Rhizobiaceae; genus Rhizobium. The sequence goes on along the minus strand of NZ_LMDG01000032.1, from coordinate 31,773 downwards.
ATGCTGGCCAAGGAGATAAAGTTCATCGAGCGCTTCAAGGCACGGGCCTCGCATGCCTCGCAAGTGCAGAGCCGGGTCAAGAAGCTGGAGAAGATCGACCGCGTCGAGCCGCCGAAGCGACGCCAGACGGTGGCCTTCGACTTCCTGCCGGCACCTCGCTCCGGCGAGGACGTCATCAATCTGAAGAACGTGCACAAGAAATACGGAAGCCGGACCATCTACGAAGGCCTGGACTTCATGGTCCGCCGCAAGGAACGCTGGTGCATCATGGGGATCAACGGCGCCGGCAAGTCGACATTGCTGAAGCTGGTGGCGGGCTCCGCCGAGCCGGATCAAGGCAGCGTCGCGCTGGGAGCCAGCGTCAAGATGGGCTACTTCGCACAGCACGCGATGGACCTGCTCGACGGCGAGCGCACGGTGCTGGAGTGGCTGGAAGACTCTTTCCCGCAGGCAGGCCAGGCGCCACTTCGCGCGCTGGCAGGATGTTTCGGGTTTTCCGGCGATGATGTCGAGAAAAAGTGCCGGGTGCTTTCGGGTGGCGAGAAGGCGCGCCTGGTCATGGCGAAGATGCTGTTCGACCCGCCAAACCTGCTGGTACTCGACGAGCCGACGAACCACCTCGACCTCGACACCAAGGAAATGCTGATCAAGGCGCTGTCGCAATACGAGGGCACGATGCTCTTCGTCTCGCACGACCGGCATTTCCTGGCGGCCTTGTCCAACCGGGTGCTCGAACTGACGCCCGAAGGCATCCACCAGTACGGCGGCGGCTATACCGAGTACGTGGCGCGCACGGGACAGGAAGCACCGGGTCTGCGGAGCTAAACTCATTTGACCCCGTGAGCCGCCCGCGGGTCACGGGCCGCTCTCGTAAGGGCGTATCAGCAAGTGACGTCGGCGATCAGCCGGCTCTGTTCCCCCCGCCGTCGAACACATGCAGGTGCTCGGCCGGGAACGACACGTTGACCTTCGGCCCGGCCGTGAGTGCATCGCGGTTCAGTGTGAAGATCTTGAACGGCAGTCCGTGCAGGCTGAGATGCAGGATTATGCCAAAACCGGTCGGCTCGACAAGTTCGACATCTGCGCTAATGCCGGTCTGGTCGGACGTGATGACAACGTGTTCGGGCCGAATGCCCAGCGTCACCTTAGCGCCATCAGCAAGCGAAAGTGGGGCCGGCAGGGTGACAACCGTCCCATCTTTCAGCGTGACGCTGCCGGTCGCATAGGTCGCTTCCAGGAAGTTCATGCCCGGCGAGCCGATGAAACCGGCGACGAAAAGATTGGCTGGCCGGTCATAGAGTTCGAGCGGGCTGCCCACCTGCTGAACCACGCCGCCATGCATGGCAACGATGCGGTCGGCGAGCGTCATCGCCTCGATCTGGTCGTGCGTCACATAGATCGAGGTCGCCTTCAGGTCGCCATGCAGCTTCTTGATCTCGGCGCGCATCTGTTCGCGCAACCGCGCATCTAGGTTCGACAGCGGTTCATCGAACAGGAAAGCCTTCGGTTGGCGCACGATGGCGCGGCCCATGGCGACACGCTGCCGCTGGCCGCCGGAAAGCGCCTTCGGGCGACGTTCGAGCAATGGGTCGAGCCCAAGCTTGGAAGCCGCGGCGCCGACCGCGCTCGCGATCTTCTCCTTCGCCGTCTTCCTGAGCTTCAGGCTGTAGCTCATGTTGCCCGCCACGTTCATGTGCGGATAAAGCGCGTAGGACTGAAACACCATGGCGATGTCTCGGTCTTTCGGGTGAAGCTCGTTGACGCGGTTTCCGGCGATGCGGATCTCGCCGCCCGTGACCTCCTCGAGGCCAGCGATCATACGCAGCAGGGTGGACTTGCCGCAGCCGGAGGGGCCGACGAGCACGACGAATTCGCCATCCTTGATCTCGAGGTCGACGCCATGCAGCACCTGCACGTGACCGTAGGCTTTCTTGACGTTCTGGATATCTATCGATGCCATGTGATTAACCCTTGACCGCGCCGGCCGTCAGGCCCTGGACGAGATAGCGCTGGATGAGCAGGAAGAAGAGACCGGCCGGGATGAGCGCCATGACGCCAGCCGCCATCATCTGCCCGAAATCCACCGAGAATTTAGAAACGAAGGTGAGAAGCCCGACCGGGAAGGTTGCCGCGTCATTGCCGTTGATCAGCATCAGCGCGAAAAGTAACTCGCTCCACGCCGCCGTGAACACGAAGCCGAGAGTCGCGGCGATCCCCGGCAGCGTCAGCGGCAGAATGATCTGCCGGAAGGCCGTGAACTGCGTTGCGCCGTCGATCATCGCGGCCTCCTCCAGATCCTTCGGGATGCCGTCGAAGAACGACTGCATCAGGAACGTCGCGAAAGGCACGTTGAAGGCGGTGTAGACGACGACAAGGCCGGTCAGGCTGTTCGTCAGGTGCAGCGGCGATAGAATCTTGAAGATTGGCGCAACCAGCATGACGAGCGGGAACATCTGCGTCAGCAACATGAGCGCCACGATCCAGTACTTGGCGCGGAAGTTGAAGCGCGACAACGCGTAACCCGACAGGGACGCGCAAATCGTGACAACGATGGCAGTCGAGCCCGACACGATCAAGCTGTTCTTGAAGAAGGTCGGAAAAGCGCTGTGCTGCAGGACGAAGGCATAGTGTTCCCACGTGGTATGCGATGGCCACATCCGCACGCCTTCCGAATAGAGCAGGTCGTTCGGCGTCACCGAGACCTTGAGCAGCCAGAAAAGCGGGAACAGCGCAAAGGCGATGTAGCAAAAGATTGCGAGACGGTGCGCGATGGTCGGGAGAATGGATCGTCTCATGGCCTCAATCCTTGTTCAGCAGGGTCTGCCGCAGCAGGATGATCAACATCGAATAGACCAGCAGCAGCGCCAGCAGTACCAGCGCAATCGCCGAGGCATAACCGAAGTCGAGCCGCTTGAAAGCCTGGGTGAAGATATAGCTGGCGACGATCTGCGTCCGGTCCGCCGGGCCACCATTCGTCATGACAACGATCAGGTCGGCGAAATTGGAGACCCAGACAGTGCGAAGAAGAACGGTGATGGCGATCGTCGGCGCCAGAAACGGCAGGGTGATGGAGCGAAAACGCTGGAACCAGCCGGCGCCGTCGATCGAGGCGGCTTCGTAGAGATCGCGAGGAATTGCCTGAAGTGCTGCGAGCAGCGTGATCGCGAAGAAGGGAATGCCCCACCAGACGTTGGCGACGATCGGCCCCCACATCGCATATTGCGGATCGGACAGAATATTGGTCGGCTCGCTCATCAAGCCGAGCGCATAGAGCCAATGCGGGATCGGGCCGATCACCGGATTGAACAGCCACGCCCAGTTGAGGCCGGCGAGAAATGAGGGCACTGCCCAGGGGAGGAAAACGAGGGCCTGCACGATGCCCCGGCCCCAGAAAGGCTTGTCGAGCAGCAGCGCCAGGATGAGCCCGAAGATGAATTGCAGGGCGACCGAAGCGCCGGTCCACCACAGCGTGTTCTTCAATGCTCCGTAAAAGGCTGCGTCCTTCGAAAGTTCGCGGAAATGGTCGAGCCCGATGAAGCCACCGGAGAACGGATTGAGCAGCTGAATGTCGCGGAACGCGTAGGAGACACCAATCGCCAGCGGCACCAGCATCACCGCAATGATGAGGATCAGCGATGGCGCGCTGTAGAGATAGGGTTCCGAGGCATCGGCGAGACGCTTCAGCCACGACCTGCGGTCGTGACGCCGGTTGAGCGTATCGGCTGTCATGGTCATCGGCGAACTTCCGGGTTTTGCGGCGCCAGTCGGCGTCTCTGTCGGTCGGTAAAGGGCGGCGGCCCTGTTTGCCAAGGCCGCCGCGCGCAGGTGGTGCTTACTTCTTGGCCAGGAACTTCAGCTGAGCCTTGGTCAGGTAATCGGCCCACTGGTCGGCAAGGTCCTTTGCCGAGATGTCGCCGAGGAGTGCCTGCTGCGAGGTCTTGATCGCCAGCGAATCCTTGAAGAAGGCGAATTCCTCGAGGTAGGTCGGCATGACGGTCGGGACCGTGTTCGGGTCGGCCAGTTCCTCGAACCAACCCTTGAACTGGTCACCCGCATAGAAGGGGTCCTTCTCGGCGGCGGTGTAGGCCGGCAGTGCGCCTATGCGCTTGTTCCATTCGAGGTTGCCTTCCGGGCCTTCGAGCGTCGCGATCAGCTTCCAGGACAGGTCCTTGTTCTGGCTGGTGGTGAACATCGACCAGCCGCCGTAGCCGATTGTCGGGAAGGACTTGCCGTCCGGACCCTTCGGCAGCGGCATGACGCCGAAATCTTCCTTCTTCATGCGTTCGGCAATGGCGATCAGCGCGTCCGGATCCTGGTCAAGGAAGGCGCACGTGCCGGAATAGAATCCGGCGACGACTTCGTTGAAGCCCCAGTTGACACTGTCCTTCGGCGCATAACCCTTCTTGTAGAGATCGACCATCCATTCGATGCCCTTCTCCCAACCCGGGCTGTTCATCGTCGAGGTACCGTCCTCGTTGAAGTACTTGTTGGAGCCGGCCATCGAGGCCGCGAAGATCATCCAGCCGTTGAGGCCACCCGGTCCGCCGCGCATGCAGTAGCCGTACTTGCCGGGAAGCTTGGAGACCTTCTCGGACGCGGCCGTGAATTCTTCCATGGTTTTCGGCGGCTCGGAAACGCCGGCTTCCGCCAGGAGCTTCTTGTTGTAGAACATGGCGCGGAGGTAGAAGCCGTAAGGCAGCATGTAGGCCGTGTTCTTCACGTCACGGCCGAGTTCCAGCGCCCGCGGCGTCAGATCCTTGGTGTGGTCCCACTTTTCCAGGTAGGGCTCGAGGCTTTCGAGCATGCCGTTGTTGCCGTAGAGCGAAAGCCAGGTATCCGGCATTTCCACGACGTCAGGCGTATCGCCGGCGGAAACCATGGTAGCGAACTTCTGGAAGGCTTCGTTCCAGGGCAGCGATATAATGTCGACCTTGGTGCCGGGATTGGCGGCTTCGAACTTGCCGACGATCGACTTCAGCGTCTCGGTGCGCTCCGGGCTGGTAATGACTTCAACGAGCTTAAGCGTCGTATCGGCAAGCGCCGTACCCGCCATCATCGAAGCAAAGAGCGCCGCGGTTATTAGTTTTTTCATGCTCAGTTCCCCTTTTTAGGTGTTTCTCTCAGGTTGAAGGTTATGAAGCGACGGCGAGCGCCTCTTCGATATCTCTCCACAGCGCGTCGGTTCCTTCGAGACCGACATGGAGACGTACGGACCGCGCATGGATCCCGAAGGTGTGCGCGGAATTCGGCTGTGCCTTCTGCTGAAGGACGACCTCGCCTGGTACGATCAGGCTTTCATGTCCACCCCAGCTCACTCCCAGTTTGAAGAGCTTGAGGTGATCAGCGAAGGCGCGGATATCGATGCCTTCGCGGAATATGAACGAGAACAGGCCCGACGTGCCGTGGAGGCCGGCAGGCAGGCGATTGGCCAGGCCCGGATGGCAGACCGTTTCCACCACATCGAGCTCCTGAAGGCGCTTGGCGATCGTCATCGCGGCGGTCTGATGCGCTTTCATGCGGATCGGCAGCGTGCGCATGCCGCGGATCAGGAGCCAGGCATCGAAGGGCGAGAGCTTGCCGCCAAGATAAGGATAAGCCTCGGCCTTGACGCGCGCGATCATCTCCCTGGATCCGGCGACGACACCGGCGACGACGTCGCTATGACCGCCGAGATATTTGGAGGCCGAATGGATGACGAGGTCGACACCCAGTGTTATCGGCCGCTGGAAGACCGGGCTTGCCCAGCTGTTGTCGATCATCGAGACGACGCCGTGCTTTTTGGCAAGCGTCGCCAGCGCGCCGACGTCATGAGCTTCCATAACCCAACTGGTCGGGCTTTCCATGTAGAACAGCTTGGCGCCCGGCAGAGCCCTGTCGACAGCTTCCTCGTCGCGGCCGTCGACATAGGTGACCTCGACCTTCATCCGTTTCAGGACGGTGCCGAACAGGCGAAAGGCATCAGGATACACGTGCTTGACCGCCACGATCCGATCGCCCGGCTCGACAAAGGAGAGCACCGCAGAAGAGATCGCCGCCATGCCGCTTGCAAAGCCCAGCGCGTCTTCCGCGCCCTCGAGCTTGGCCAGCATCTCCTCGAACATGCGCACCGTCGGGTTGAGGCCGCGCGTGTAGATCGGTCGGACCTTCTCGCCGCGATAGGAGGCGATCATGTCGTCGTAGTCGGAGAAGGTGAAAAGCGACGTCTGGAAGATCGGCGGCACGACCGCCTCGGCGAAGTTGCCCTCGTCATGAGCGGTGATGAGGGAGGCAAGTTCGAATGGGTCGGCACCATTGCTCATTGGGACATTTCCTTGATGTCTTCCTCGACGACTGCGAGGATTTTCAGTGTCTCTTGCCGCGCGGCCTCGGGATCGCGTGCGGCAATCGCGTTGAAGAGCGTGCGATGAAAGGGGAAGGAGCGACGGGCGAAATCCTGTCGCTGGAAGGGGTGCTGCCAAAACTGCCAGAACGTCTCACGCATCTGCTCCAGAAGCTGGCGGAACAGCGGATTGTGGCTCGCGTCGTAGATGGCGAGGTGGAAGGCAAGATCTTCCGGGCCCGAGGTACCCTGCTCGATGTGGACACGCTCCATCTCGCTGAGCTTTTCCTCGATGAGAACCAGATCCTGCTCGGTCCGCTTTGTCGCGGCGACCATGCCGGCTTCGCATTCGATGCCGCGCCGAACCTCGAGCGTCTGCAGCAGCGCGTCGCGTAGATGTGTGGTGTTCAGCGACAACGGCATGTGGATCGTCGCCTTGGAAACCGGTTTCAGCAGATAGGTTCCGCTGCCCTTTCGGGTCTCGATGACGCCGAGCGCCTGGAAGTGGCGGATTGCCTCGCGGATCGTGGACCGACCAACCATCAGCGCCGCCATCAGCGCGCGCTCGGCCGGCAAGCGGTCACCTGCCTGCAGCCGTGCGTCCTCGACGTAGTCAGCCAGCGCGTCCGTAACCTGACGTGCGCGATCCAATGCCGGAAGCGGCCGAATGACCGGCCTGTCGTGAAATGGTGCCTTCATGGTTCCCCAGTTTTTTATAGGCAGCCGACCTGTTAAATTGGTCTGACATCCTATCATTTCTCAAAGATCTAAAAGCGTCAACCCCGCTTGGCAATGGTCGAACACGAGATGATCGTCCATAAGTGCAGAACCCAAGGTTCCGGGCTATCGCCAGGCCTTTCGGTCTGGGTTGATATCGAACTTAGCCTTAGTCCAGGGGAGTGGTCGATGCGGGTGTCCGGTGTCGGTGTCGAGATTGTTGGCTGCCCGCTTGAAACTTGGATGGGCAACAACGAACGGTCACCGCCCGTCTACGAATTCGATCCCTCGACACAATCAGGAGGCAGGTTGTGAACAAGCGTATCAATCTGCTGCATTCACAAACGCGATCGAACAAAAAGCATCTTCCTTGACTTAGGGCGGCTGCCCCACAATCAGCATGCGTATCGGTACCCATGAGTGAACGCTTTGGGGCCGCAAGCAGACTGCCCACTAGAGAGTGGCAACCTTTGCAAAGCAAGTCGTCGCGCATCTTGTCGAGCCAAAACTCGAGGACAGTTGGGATCTCTTCGGGCGCGCGCCATTTGTGAACAAAACTAAGCACCCGCCCCGTCGCCAGATCTTTCGGAAGGCACCTTGATCGAGGTCAATCGGCAACTTCTGCTTCCAGAACGCCCCCTTGCGTTCGGCCACCGTCAGACCGGCGAACAGCCCGATAAAGGCCAGGCGATAGGCCATGATGTCGACGGAACAGCTTCGAAAACGCGGCCGCGGTCTCGTAGCCAACGCGGGACGCAATCCGTGCAATCCCCTCGTCGCTTGTTTCGAGCAGAAACGCGGCCTCCGACATCCGGCGTGCGATCAGATAGCGGTACATGGGCTGGCCGACGAGCCTGGTGAAGCGATCCGAAAACGCCGAGCGACCAAGCCCAACGCTTTGCCCGAGGTCGCCAAGCGTCCAGGGTCGATCCGGTTGTTCGTGGATCAACTGAAGCGCCGGTCCTATGTGCGGGTCCGCCATGGCTCCCAGCCACCCGCCTTCTCCGGGACCGAGAGACTTGATCCAGCTTCGCAACACCTCAACGAAGAGCACTTCTGTCAGTCGTGAGAGTGCGACGCCTTGGCCGGGACGCGCAAGCGCCGACTCGCTCACCATGCGTTGCAGAATTGCCTCGAGCCATCCGCCGTCTTCCGCCGGCTTCAGGTGAAGCAGGGGCGGAAGCAACTCCAACACGCTGCCGCGCGAGGGCTGCGCCACCGTGAAATTGCCGCAGATCATCGTCGCGAGCGGCGGCGCGCCTCCGTGTCGAACCACGCCGAGACGTCCGGGCAGTCGATCGAGATCTATGACCGGCAACGGCTTCGTTCGACGATCCGAGTAAATCAAATGGGGCTCGCCGCGTGTGACGACAACCAAGTCTCCCGCGGCCAAGTGGAGCTCTTGTCCCTGATCGAGTGCGAGGGTAGCTGAGCCGCAACTGAGATAGTGAAACAGGGCGTAGGGGCGCGCTGGTAATGCCACGTTCCATGGATGGCCGAGCTCGAAGTGGAAGAGCAGAGTTCCGCCGAGGCGGACACGATCGAGAACTTCGGCGAGGATGTCCATGCGCCGGATGTTAATCCTCCGGACGGTCAGACACAATATTCGGACGACTGGGCACTAACGTCCAAGAACTGCTCCCACTATTTCCATCTCACGGCGAACCAATACGCCGTGCGGCAAACCACTTCGCAAAGCGGCGGATGGAAAACCCGCGACTTCACCGAACGGATGTATACCCCCCCGCATCCGTGTCATCCATCATCCCAAAAGGAGCAATGAATGCGAAATCTTTTACTTTCAGCCGCCACCGTCCTCATGGCCGGAGCAACAGTTGCAGCCCCGGCCCTGCCAGCTGAACTGCCCAAGGGCGCGGCCCATAATATTGTACTCGTTCATGGCGCTTTCGTCGACCAAACGAGCTGGAAGCCCGTTGCCGACATTCTCACGAATAAGGGCTATAACGTAACGCTCGTCGAAAATCCGCTTACCTCGCTCACCGCGGACGTCGATGCCACCAAACAGGCGCTAGCGAAGCAGAACGGCAAGACCGTTCTCGTCGGTCACTCCTGGGGCGGCGTGGTGATCACGGAAGCCGGCAACGATCCCAAAGTCTCGGCGCTCGTCTACGTCTCCGCATTCGCGCCCGATGTGGGACAATCTGTGGCGACGCTCGCCAAGAGCGGTCCGGCAACCGAAGGTGGAGCGGCGATACACCCTGACGACAAAGGCAACCTCTACATCGACCCCAAAGTGTTTCCTTCGGCGGTCGCGGCGGACCTTCCCACACACATCGCCGAAGCTCTGGCGAACCATCAGCTTCCGATAAGTCTCACGGCTTTCGAGGCTCCGGTTGATACCGCCGCTTGGCGCGACAAGCCAACGTTCTACGTGGTCACCACCAAGGACAAGGTGATCGCACCCGCGGCCCAGCAGTTTTTCGCCGCCCGAATGAAGGCCCAGATCACGGAAGTCGCCGGCAGCCATGCTTCTCTCGTCGTCCACGCGAAGGAAGTCGCCGCGGTGATTGAAAAGGCCGCACTCGCAGAGTGACTTTACCGCTCCCGGCGCGAAAGTGCCGGGAGCCATTGAAATGAACATCTCCTTTTTGGGCGCGGCGACGACCACTTCAAACGGCAGCTAAGAGGGCGCAAAGCGATTATGCGCCACCATCACCAGACGGCAACTCACGGCCGACTGGCGGATAACGCAGTTCAGAGGAACGATTGTGACTTCGGCGTGACTGTCGCTCTGGCGGCGGATTATGTCGCTTTATTGATACCGACCATTTCAGGTGCGCCTAAAGTTCTGGCCGCTGCAAGAAATCACGAATCGACTGGACAGTGCATTGAGAGCCTCAGAATATAAGGCTGCGGTTGCCGTCACAGGTTTGAGTGCCGCAGATATCGAAAAGCTATTTGGTGTTGACATACCAACTCATCGAGCGTGGGCGACTGGCATCGAGGCGATACCGCCTGCTGTGGCACTAAGCTTATTGCTGATGACGGTTACCAACACAAACGCAAGACAAGCAAAGATTCTTGTTTCGGATTCCTTACCCATCAGGGCTGCATAAAGAGGGTGCCCATGGAGGTCGGAAGTTCAACCGCCATCGGAGGAAGGTGTTACGTTGGCGGCTCCGCTGTGCCGCTACCAACCCCTATTGGTATGGCGCGGTTGAATTGACCAAGCCTTATAGAGCCTCTATAAATTGCCTCTGCCAAAATCTGGATTATCCAAAATAATCATTTAAAAACAATGATATTTTTTTTGGATGATGGCAAATCAAGAAACTGAAACCAGCGGATTAGCGATACGACGCAGCGCACCCGTATGCGTCAGCCATGGAGAAACAAAATCATCAAGATAATGGTATTGCTGCACAGTGCCGCTGGCACGGACTGGCAGTCTCCCCCTAAAGGAACAAGCCTGAAGACATTGAGCGAAGCTGAAGAGCAAGGCTTCATCTTGATCCGCGGAGAATTTCAGAAAAGACAATTCCGTCTGACAGAGTTGGGCTCCGCACATGTCGAGCGCGACAAGCGGCGTCTGGAGGCGCGCAGGAGCTGAACCGACCCCGTCACGCTTTCAAGGTAGTATGAAATCCTGCCCGTCTCTACGGACATTTCCTTCATGCAAATTCGGAGATGTAAAACATGGATCAGATTGTCATGTAAGAGACCACGCCCGCTCCACGCAGCCGGAGCGCTCATACTGCTAGGTTACAGCCTCGAGGATGTCGAATTTGCGACTGGACTGACGGTTGCGGAGATTTGTGGCCCTCACACCTGATATGAGGGCCACCCAAGAGAGATCGATGCCCTTATCGCAGAACGAGCGGAGGACAGAATCGACCACCCTGTCTTGTGTGCATTTCCTAAGGTCATTTCAATTCGTGCTGGACTGTTGCTAATAGCCACCGATCAGCTTCACTGGTTTACTGTGTGGAGGTCAGCAGCATGTCAAACTCATCCGACACGGTGGCCTCGCAACCGGGTTCCGCTCACTCAGCGGCAATCGATTGACGCTGGCCGTTTAGAGCCATCAGACTTTTGGCGCGCGCCAAGCTGTCCGGCTGTTCGTTGCGGTAGCGATGTCCGATCTCCATCATCAGGACTGTACCGGGCAGAAACTGCAATTCACTGAAAATATCCTCCCAGTCGATATCACCCCAGCCAAGTGGAAGATGCAGGTCGCCGATACCGAGTGCTACCGATTCCTGGAGAAAGAACGGCTTGTAGAAATTCTGCGGGCGGCCAAAGCTGTCGTGTACATGCAGGTGGCCTGCGACCGGCGCCATGGCCCGCAGTTGTTCGCGGAAGTCCAGGCCACGAAAGGTCGACTCGATGTAAGCGTGGCTGAAGTCGATCAGTGCGACGAGGTTAGGATGGTTGACGGCCTTGACTGTCTTCGCGACCTCGGCCGGCGTCTGGCGATACTGGCCCGGCTCCGTCGTGAAGATGTTCTCCAGGACAGCGCGCACTTCATAAGGTTTCGCGAACTCCGCGAGTTCGAACAGCGCTTCGCGCTCGCGACGATCGGCAGCGGCCCGGTCAAGAATCTGGTCGCTGCGCAGGCATCCCCCGTGCTGCACGAGGATGCGCGCACCAATGCGGTCGCAAATCTGCACCAGGGCCTTGGCAGCTTCGAGCTGATAAGCGCAGGTCGCAGGGTCCATGAAATTGGACGAGACAAGCCCGTGGACGGTATAGCGGAACGAAAACTTGCTGGTGATGGCGACGAGCCTCTGTGCACGTTCCTCGATGATACGGCCACCGCTGATAAGGTCGAGGCTGGTGAGGGCGAGTTCGACTGTATCGACGCCGAGCGCTGCAAGACGTCGGAGTTCGGTCTCGAGACTTTCCAGCTCTCCGTCGGTGGAACCGGCGTTGAAGCCGGTTGCGATGATGTTGGACATGATAATCTCCGTTGCGGTTGTGGATCGATGTCAGGCGACTGCCCGCATTTGCCCGCGCAGTTGCAGGGCAAGGTCCGGGGAGTCTGAGGTCAGGTGGCCGATACCGCTGTTTAGCCAGCGGCGGATGAGCGCCTCGTCGTTGAGCGTCCACGCGCAGAGCCGCTCCGGCGCAATCGTCGCGGTGATGGTCTGCCACTCCGTGTCCAGCAACTCGTGGTGAACCGCGATGATCTCCACGAGACTATCGACGCTTTCGATGAACCGAGCGATGCCTCCCTGCTTGTCTGCCCAGGCGGCATTCACGGAAGCTAGGCGGGCTACACCGGGTGCATGACGACGGCAGGCTTCCAGCACGGATGTATCGAAGGAGGTCAGATAGCTGCGGCCCTCGATGCCGAAGCGGGCAATCTCGGCGGTCACCTTTTCGACAATGCCGGGATAGGGAGTACCGCTTTCATCCATCTTTATCTCTATATGCGGGGCGATATGCCCCGCAGTGGCCAGGACCTCCAGCACTTCGGACAAAGTCGGGATCGTCTCGCTCGTGTCCTTCAGCAAAACCGACTTCCGCGTCTCCGGCGAAAGCGCGCGCACTGGGCCATGCCCGTCGGCCGTCCGCTCCAGCGTTGCATCGTGGATGACGAGGAGCTCGCCGGCGGTCGTCAGGTGGACGTCGAATTCCACGGCATCAACGCCAATGTCGAGCACATTGCGAAAGCCTGTCAGCGAATTTTCGGCCCAGAGGTTGCGTGCGCCGCGATGGCCGGTGATGAGCGTCATGGGTGTGGTCCTGATCTTGTTTGAAGGGCGCTAGCGGATGGTCGGGTCGAGCTTGTCGCGCAGCCAATCGCCTGCGAGCGAGATGGATAGAGTGGTGAGCATGATCACCGCCGCGGGAGCCAGCATGATCCACGGAGCCCGGGTCAGGTATTCGCGTCCGAAGCCAACCATGTTTCCGAGACTGGTCTCGGGGGGCTGCACACCGAGACCGAGGAAGGAGAGTCCGCTTTCCATCAGAATGATTTCCGGGAATGTAAGCGTCATGGAAACGATCAGCGTTGAGGCAACGTTCGGAAGTATGTGACGCAGATAGACACGCGCTGGGGTCGCGCCGAGATGGACCGCGGAGGCTGCATAGCCCTGTGCACTTGCGGAGATAGCAAGGCCGCGAGCGATGCGCGCATACCGTTCCCAGCCGTAGAAGCCCATTAGGCACACCAGCAGCACCATTGAAGAGCCGAAAAAGGCAAGCACTGCGAGAGACATGATGAGGAAAGGCAGCGCTGCCTGGAAATCGGCTAATACCAGCACGAGGTGTTCCACCGTCCCGCGGAATTTTGCCGCAGCGAAGCCGAGCGCCGTTCCGAAAGCCGCCGACAGGATCGTAGCGCCGAAGGCGATGATCAGCGAGACGCGTATCGACTGCAGCAAGCGGGACAGCACATCGCGCCCAAGCTCGTCGGTGCCAAGCCAATGCTTGACATTGCCGGGGGGCGAAAGCCGGCTGGTGAGGTCCATCGCGGAAATGCCGTAGGGCCGCAGCGTATCGGCAAGGCAGGCGACGAACACCATGGCCGCGAGCCAGAGGATACAAACGCCCACGCTGAAGGGCACGTTGCGGCGGATCACCGCCAGCAAACCGGCGCGCTTGTTCACCGCGGGGATATTGGTTGCCAGATTTACCATCGTCATAGGGTGCCTCCTCAATGCGCCGGCTGTGCGCGGAGGCGCGGATCGAGCCAGCCGTAGAGCATGTCGACGATCAGATTTGAGACAACCATGGTCGCGGCGATGACCAGCAAAATGCACTGGACGACTGCGAGATCGCGATTGCTGACCGAGACGACCAGCAGCCGGCCAATACCAGGCCAGGAGAATATCGACTCTACGACTACGGCACCGGCAATAAGTGTTCCGACCATAAAGCCTACGATGGTGACGATCGGGACCGCAGCGTTCGGAAGCGCATGCCTCCAGACAACGTCACGCCACTTCAGGCCCTTGGCTGAAGCCGTGCGGATGTAATGGTGACCCATCACCTCAATCATCGCGCTGCGTGAAAAGCGGGCGAGAATCCCGATGCCGCCAATGCTCATCGTCAGCGTCGGCAGGATGCCGTGCTGCCAGGTGTCCTGACCTCCCGAAGGCAGGAGCCCCAGGATGATCGAGAATACCAGTACCAGCAGTAGTCCCATCACAAACGACGGGATGGTGAAACCAACGATTGCCAGCATGATCACGCCGCGATCGGTGAAGCTCTGCCGGTGCAGTGCTGCGTAGACGCCGGCCGGAATGCCGATCACCAGCTTGAGAAGCAGTGCGGGGATAGTCAGCTGCAATGTCGCGGGGATGCGTTCGATAACCAGCTGCAGGGCGGATGCCTTGTCACGCATGGAGACGCCGAAATCACCAGTGAAGATCGATTTCATGTAGGCGAGGTACTGGATCCAGAGCGGCTGATCGAGCCCCCATGCCTTGCGGAAAGCGTCGACCGCTTCCTGAGGGACATCGGGGCCGAGCATCACCTGCGCGGGATCACCCGACATCCGCAGGACGACAAAGGCAAAAGTGATGACAGCCAGGATGGTGATAAAGGCCCGGAGCAGCCGAGCGAGGAAGAAGCGTATCATAACTGTCTCCGTTACGCAGCTATTGCTGCCTCGTCGCCGGGGACGACATGACATGCGGCGGTGCGGCCCTGGCCGATGCTTCGCAGCTCGGGTGTTGTCGAGCGGCAGACATTGAGGGCGATGGGGCAACGTGGATGAAAGGCGCAGCCTGAAGGACGATTGGCCGGGTTCGGCGGCTCGCCCTGGAGGATCACTCGGCTTTCCAACGGCTTGCCCGGTACCGGCACGCTGGAGACGAGTGCCTGTGTGTAGGGATGCTGCGGAGAGCGGAAGATCACGTCAGAGGACGCCTCTTCCACGATGCGCCCCAGATACATTACTGCCACGCGGTCGGCGATGTTGCGCACCACCTTGAGATCGTGGCTGATGAACACCATCGCGAGTTTGTTCTGCGCCTGCAGATCGGTCAGCATGTTGACGACCTGGGCTTGAATGGACACGTCCAAAGCCGAGACCGGTTCGTCGCAGACGATCAGCTTCGGGCGCGAGGCGAGTGCCCGTGCGATGACAGCGCGCTGGCGCTGGCCACCAGACAGTTCGTGCGGAAAGCGGTCCGCCTGGTCCGGGCGGAGGCCGACTGCTGCCATCAGTTCTTCTACACGCGCCGCGCGGTGCTCCCTGGGAATGAGCCCATGGATATCCAGTGGTTCGCCAATCTGGCTCGATATGGTCAGACGCCGATCAAGTGCCGCAAGCGGGTCCTGGTAGACAAGTTGCATTTTGGCCCTCAGCGCGCGCCATTCCGGCGTTGCCAGCTTCGGCATAGTCTTGCCCTCGAACAGGACATCGCCCGATTGTACGGGATCGATACCGAGCAGCATCCGACCGAGCGTCGATTTTCCAGAGCCGGACTCTCCGACGATACCGAGTGTTTCTCCAGCATTGACGAACAGCGAGACACCGTCGACCGCACGCACAGGTATGGCTTTTCCAAACAGGCTGCGTCGTATCTGATAGGTGCGGGCCAAGTCCCGGGCTTGCAAAAGCGGGGTCATGAAAGTGCCTCGTCGGCAACGCGTACGGCGGGCGCCGGTGTGTCAAGCTTTGGGACAGGGCGCAGGCATGCGAGCGAGCGTCCGTCGTCCAGCACGTCAAGCGCCGGCCGATCGCTACGGCAAAGATCGAGCGCCCGTGGACAGCGGGGCGAGAAGGAACATCCGGCGGCGAGTTGCTTGGGATTCGGCACGGTGCCTGGAATAGGGATAAGGCGCTTGCGCGGTCCATCAATGGTCGGAATCGCGTCGAACAGCCCGCGCGTATACGGATGAAGCGGTTCGGAAAACAACTGCGCGACGCTGCCCTGCTCGACGATGCGGCCTGCATACATGACGCAAACGCGTTCGCAGACTTGTGCGACCGCGCCGAGGTCATGGCTGATGAACACCGTCGCCATGCCGGTTTCGGTGCGAAGCTGGATGAGCAGATCGAGGATTTGCGCCTGGATCGTGGCGTCGAGCGCCGTAGTCGGTTCATCGGCGATCAGGATATCGGGCTCACCGGCAAGCGCCATTGCGATCATCAGCCGCTGACACTGGCCGCCGGAAAACTCATGGGGGTAGAGATCGATGCGGCTTCGCGCGTCGGGAATGCCGACGATGTCGAGCAGCCGCAGAGCTTCGGCTTTCGCCGCCGCGCCGCGCAGACCACGATGCAGCATCAGCGCCTCGATGATCTGGCGCCCGATGCGTTGAACGGGATTGAGTGAGCTCGACGGATCCTGGAATATCATGGCGATCCGCCCGCCGCGAACCTGCTCCAGAGCAGAGCGTGGCGCGCCGCGCAATTCGCGGCCTTCCAACTTGACGGAACCGCTGACGGTCGCCTTGCCTGGCAAGAGCCCGAGTGCTGCGAGCCAGGTAACCGATTTGCCACAGCCGGATTCTCCGACGAGGCCGACGGCTTGACCGCGTTTGACCTTTAGATCGATGCCGTGGAGGACCTGCACGCCGTCGAAGGCAACCTTCAAATCGTGCAATTCTACGAGACTGGAGTCCATTCGGTCCACCTCCTTCAATCGTTTCAACTGGCCAAAGCGCGGCTTGCCGCTGTCGAAAGGATGCCCCGGCGGCTTTTCGCGCGCCGGGGCTAGAGTGCATGATCAGCCGGTCCAGTTGTTGGAGCGGAAATCCATGGCGAAGGCGGGCGCGGCCTTCCAGTTCAGGGACGACTTCATGCCGGTGAAGACGGCATTCTGATGCAGGACCTGATAAACCGGGTCCTCGCGCTCGCAGATTACCAGCATGCGCGCGAATGCCTTTTTGCGGGCTGCACGATCGGTGGATGTCTCGAGAATGGCCGCCATCTGGTTGGCCTCTACGTTGGTCCAGTCCTTCTTTTGCTGAACTTCGCCATTTGGGCCGAATTGGTTGACGATCGAGGAGACCGGATCACTGAAGGCGGAACCTGCCGACCAGTCGCGCACACCCTTGATGCCTGCCGGATCGTGGATCTGCGCCCAGTTTTCCTTCATCTGAATTTCGACGTTGATGCCGACCTGCTTCCACATCTCCACCATGATCTGACCGTTTGCGGTCTGGTTGGTGTAGTAGTTGTTGAGAAGGCGGAAGGGGATGGCATCGCCCTTGTAGTTGGCCTGCTTCAGCAGATCGCCGGCGAGTTTTGGGTTGAATTCGGGAACGCTCCAGCCCTCGACGAACATGTCGGCGTAGAATGGAAACTGTAGCCCGGCGGGGATTTTCGTCTGACCCGCCCAGAGTGCCTCGACGATTGCCTGACGGTCGATCGAGTGGGTCATCGCGCGGCGGACGAGCGGGTCGGCAAGCACGGCATTCTGAGTGTTGAACACAGAGATACGGTGGTTGTTGATCGTCGATCCCTGCACCTCGAAACCGGGAGTTCCCTGAACAGTCGCGATCTGATCCGGCGGCAGGTCGCAGGCAAAGTCGTACTGGCCGGACAGCAGACCGTTTACGCGCGAGGCAACTTCGGGCACTTCGACAAAGCGTATCTGCTCAAGCGGAGGGCGACCGCCCCAGTACTCGTCAAAGGCCACCAGTGTCAGGGAGACGTCTGGTTTGTACTCGCCTACCATGTACGGCCCGGTGGTAACAGGCTTGCGAGCCCAGTCGATGTAGGTGGCGGCTTCGTCCCAGGCACGGCGATTGGCGATCTGGCTGCCAAAAGCGTAGAGGCGGCCTTCGAGCGTGACGTCCGGTGTTGCATTGTGGAAGCGCACAGTATGCTTGTCCACGATCTCGACACCGGCAAGAGCTGGCCACAAGCGGCGGCCGACGCCGGGCATGATGGCGGGCAATTCCTTGGCCGTCGCCGGTTTGTGATCCGCCTCGAAGATCGTCTTTCCGCCGGCGGGCTGCGTATTGCCGAACACGCGCTCAGCAGAGAAACTGAACGCGACGTCTTCGGCCGTCAGTTCGTCGCCATTGTGAAACTTGACCCCCGGGCGAAGCGTCAACTCGATGGTCTTGTCGTCGATGCGCTTCCACGCCGTCGCGAGGCCGGGGACCGGACCCTGGTTGCCCATCCAGTCGCGAATGATCAGGCCTTCCCAGAAGTTCGGGAAGAACACGCGCTCGCCGACGTTGGACTGCTCATTCCAAACGTCGAGCGTGTTGTTGTTGGTGATTTTCTGAACAGCGATGGTGACGGAAGGGCGCTTGCCTTGGCTGAACGCCATACGCGGAAGGATAAGGCTGCCAGCAGTTGCGCCGAGCAGGCCAAGTGCACCGCGTCGATTAAGTGAAATCATCGGAGTCTCCTTTGTGCAATAACTTGCTCTGCAATCGCACTTGTTCTTGCGCTTGCGTGATGTCGGCCAAGTGATGGCCGAATGAAAATTATGTGAAATCCCCGGCACCTGCGCGGATGTCAGCGGCGCAGCGCCAAGCATCGGAAAAGATTGTCGTTCTCGTCGATTTCGGTAGCCCTCGTCCAACCCGCGCGGCAGGCTTCGGTCTCCCAGGTACGTGTCAACATCCGGCTGCAACTCAATGAGCAACTCACTAGGTTACAAATGCTACGAGGATGTGACATATGTAACTTTTTTCGGAGGTCACCTTGGATCAGATGGACTTGTTGGTGAAGGCGTCGTGGCTCTACTACGCCGAGGGGCTGACTCAGGCGGAGATCGGTGACCGCATGAATCTCACGCGACGACGGGTGAACGAGTTGATCGCGATGGCCCTAAAAGAGGGCGTCGTCCGCATTACTTTCCGTGCGGGAGCAGCGGAGAATGTCGAACTCGAGGCCAAGTTACGCAAGACCTTCAACCTGGAAGACGCTGTCGTCCTGCCGACGCCCGTCGACCCAGCGCAGTTGCATTGCATCTTGGGACGAGGAGCAGCTGCGTATCTCGACAGGATGATCGACGTCCGCAAGCCACGATCGATCGGCGTCGGCTGGGGGGCGACCTTGCGGGAGACCGTGCGTCAGATGACAGCGCGCAGCGCGCCTGACCTGGATGTGCGCTCCATGATGGGAGGCCTCACCCGCGGCTCCGAGATCAACACGTTCGAGATAGTGCATAGTTTCGCCGCCGTATTGAACGCGCGATGTCACTATCTCGCGGCACCAATTTATGCCGGTAGTCCGGCGTCGCGTGAAGCCATCACTTCACAGCCGGTGTTCCAAGATCTTCTGCAGAAGATTTGCGATGTCGACATCTCGTTCCTGAGTGTCGGTGACGTTACGCTGAAGTCGCTTCAGGTGAAATATGGGCTCCCCGCCGGAACGGATATTCAACATTTGCTTGCCTTGGGTGCCGTCGGTGACGTGCTTGGGCGCTATCTCGATAGTCAGGGCAGGCCGATCAAGCACTCCCTCAATTGCGAGGTGGTGTCACCCGAGCTTGAAAGCTATCGCAAGATACCCTGCCGCATTATTGCGTCGGGCGGCGCCCACAAGCTTGCGATATTGCGGGCAGTCCTGCGCGCCGAACTCGCCACGGTCGTGATAACGGATGCTGAAAGCGCGAAAATGATGATCGAAGAGACTTGACTGAACTTGGATTGGTTAGCCCTACGACCATCGCGAGAAGAGCCATCATTAAACTTGAAATGCCTCTCATTGCGCTATCAACGTACGATGCTTGCATCAGCAGCAAAGTTGCGCCTCCGGGGTTGGCTTGAATTCAGAGAAGGTTTGAAAAACTTCTGCAAAACTGGTAGGTAGGCAGCAGTCTTGCTTTCAAAAATCCTCGATGAACTCGGGTGAACGACCCGAACAGACGAATACTCGATCCGATTACGGCGATTTGGACGGCGGTCATGACCAGCGCGGCCCAGGGCCGATAGGTCCTTTGGTGCAACTAACGGTTTTGAACCCGAAGTCTGATAGCTTCGTGGGGTTAAGAGCGATGAACAAGCATCTGGACGAGTTGAAGCGAGCGTGCAGAGCCGAGCTGAGCCATTCGGATTCCGAGCGCATTGATGAAGGGGAATCGATTTGGCTCGCGGGTCGCCCGGCGACTGCCGAGGACGGCTTCATTAGCATCGCCCAGGACGAAAACATACGTACGATCATCCGCGAAAAGGATGTCCAGGAAGTACGCAAGGAAGGCGACTTCTACCTCGTCAGAGTCAGCACTGAGGCAAATCTGCTCGTGCGCTACGAGCGAGTTACCAAGGCCAAGCCCACGGAGTGCGGCTGCGATTCTCCCGACGAGGGAGCGACAGGGCTGCAAGCCTCGATCGCGCGCCAAATCGGTGATACCGGCCCCTTCGGCGTGCCGCTCGGCCCCTGCCGGCTCTACATACATTGCGAGTATTGGGGCGGTACCAGGATCTGTTGGTGGTGGATAACCTGCCCCGGCAAGATAGGCAGCATTTGAGACCACCGATTCATCGCTTCACTAGTCCCAACTCACAACATTGAAGCCAGAGGTCGTGATCATGAAGCCAACGAACATCTCTACCCTTGTGGAACAAATCGAAAGGGACTTTGACGGGCGCTTTCCCAAGTATCCGGATCAGACTAAATTCATCGTGAAAGATGAAAGAGTTGAAAAGGCAATCGTTTCGCGGTTTGCCAAAAATCAGTCTTTATTATCAATAAGGGCTCTGCCCTACAATTTCACAACCGGCCTGCATTTCATCTGCTTTGATTTTACGCCGGAAGGCGGAGGTATCGGCCCTGACGGCCTATTGGTGATTGCAAATGGGGATTGCAACGTCGTAGCGCTGATCGATGACTTCGATGCTAGGCAGCCCAATCCATGGGTGCCACCCCTCCCTGAAAAGAGCGATATTGAAACGGACGTAACGCCATTTGCCTTGGCAAGGCCTTCCGGGCTCGACAGAATGTCCATCCAGACGGAAGACCTTGTTCCGATGGAGGTGCGCAGCACCGCGTTCTTTGCGCGGCTGGGCGGTATGGGCGGCGTATTTGGCAGAGGCGCGTTCGGGGTCGACGACGGCTCGGGCGGCACCGCCACGTCCTGCACCTATGTCTCATTTACCATGTGGGAAGGACCATTCCCGGGAATGGGCAACCGAGTGTTTCCGCGCGCGATCTACGATACCAGTTTGGATGACTGCGCGCCCGCCTGAAATCATGCCCCCGAATTGGTATTTTCGTAGCTAAGGAAAATCGATTTCGGGAAATGAGGCCGGCGAGTGGGGCGGCTAGCGACGGAGTGCGCCGCCTTGCTGCGGTCGCCCTCTCCATTGACGACAGGTCCGAGCGCCATGCCCCAGCCGATACTTATCGTTGCGCCTGCAAACGACGTACACGCCCTCACCGTCCAGCGGGTGTTGGAAAAGAATTTCTCCGCAGAGTCGATTATATGGGATACCGCACAGCTTTCCGAAAATGAGCGGATAGCATTCTATCCACGGGCGACGGACGATCCGTTCCACCTGAAGCTTGATCAATGCCTCCTGGGGCGCGCGGGAATTCATAGTATCTGGTGGCGTAGGCCCAATGGCTTTGCAACAACCCGGGGTGCAACCGCCGGCGCCGTGTCCAATTTCAATCGAAACGAGTATTCCGCGCTGCTCCATGGAGCGCTGTCGGCGCTGGATGTCCCCATCCTCAACGATCCCTATGTGGAATCGCGCGCCGGCAGAAAGCCTTTCCAGCTTTCCGTTGCGAATAGCTTGGGCCTGAACATTCCCGAAACGGTTATCTCCAACGACTCGCAGGCAATTCAAACCTTCTGGGAAAGGCGGGGTCGAAATTGCGTCTACAAGACCCTTACTCCGATGGAGGGGCGTCTGTTGGAAACACGGCGCCTGACGGCGGCCGACTTCGACGAGATCGACAAAGTCCGCCACGCTCCCATCATCGTTCAAGAGATCGTTCAGGGCTTGGATATTCGGGTCAACTGATCGGAAATGAGATATTCGGTGCTGAAGCGATGCCCACGATTCAGGCAGCCGAACTGGATTGTAGAATAGATCCCGGGGTAAAATGGGAAAAACACGTGATTGATGAAGCGCTGCAGCGGGATATGAGGGCCTTGGTCAGGAGACTGGGGCTTCACTACGGGTCCATAGACATGCGCCTCACGCCGGAAGGAAAATACGTGTTCTTCGAGATCAACCCGTCCGGCCAGTTCTTGTTTATCGAAATCGATACCGGCCACCCGCTTTCCAATGCGATGGCCGCCATGCTGTTAAGTGCACGATCGAAACCCAGTCAAATGGGATCGACAACTTGGGTTGACGGCTGGGAGACAAGAGCAGGACGTACCCGTCAGTGAACGGCCCTAATAACTCTAGGCCGAATGTTGCTGCACGCTGAGGCCGCCGTCCACAGTAAGGCATGTTGCATTCATGAAAGGGCACTCGTCCGAAATCATGAAGACGGCGGCCAACGCTATTTCCTCCGGCGTCGCAATTCGCCCGCCGGGATGCAGCTTCATGGTCTCTGCTTCGGCTGAAACTGGATCCGGAAAGCTGTTCCAGTAGTCAATGACCTTCTGTGTCGCAACGTAGCCCGGCGCCAACGCGTTCACCCGCACGCTCTTTGACGCATACTCCAACCCAAGGGACTTGGTCATGCCGAGCAGAGCATGTTTGGCGAGCGGATATGGAAAAGTGTGCGGAATGATCGTGAAGGCGTGCGTTGAGGCAATGTTCAGGATAGCGCCACCACCTTGATCGATCAGTCCGGGCAACACTGCCTTGCAGCAATTCCACGCACCTTTCAGATTGATGTCGAAGCAGCGGTTCCATTCTTCGTCTGTTGTTTCCAGTGGCTCGGAGAATACATTTACGCCCGCGTTGTTGATGAGGGCATTGAGCTGCCCGATTTCGGCACGAGCGTCTTCGACCACTGTTGAAATCGATCTAGCGTCGGTGATGTCGGCTGCCCTGTAGCCAAGGTTATGCCCTGCGCCTTTCAACTTCTCGGCCTCAACCCGCAAACGATCATCATCGCGGTCGATCATGAAAACGCTGGCGTCTTCTCGAAGCACAGCTTTCGCAATTGCAAGGCCGATACCCTGGGCCGCGCCAGTGATCAGTATTCGCTTGCCGGTTAGCCGTCTGGCCATGCCAATTTCCTTTACCACTCAGCGACGCTGCCATCCTCATGACGCCACAGTGGATTGCGCCAGCGATGTCCCTCTTTTGCCCGTTCGATGACGTAGGCCTCGTTCACCTCGATGCCGAGGCCTGGGCCTTGTGGAATGGACACGAAGCCGTCGTCGTAATGGAAGACGTCCTTGTTGGAAACGTAGTCAAGGATGTCATTGCCCTTGTTATAGTGGATCCCCAGGCTCTGCTCCTGGATGAATGCATTGTAGCTGACGGCGTCGATCTGCAAACAGGCAGCCAACGCGATTGGTCCCAGCGGGCAGTGCGGTGCCAGAGCGACGTCATAGGCCTCGGCCATGGCCGCGATCTTTCGACATTCGGTGATGCCACCGGCATGACTCAAATCCGGCTGGATGATGTCAACGTAGCCATCAGCAAGCACACCCTTGAAGTCCCAGCGTGAGTACAGGCGTTCGCCGAGAGCAATGGGCGTCGAACATTGGTTGGCAATCTCCTTCAGTGCTTCTCGGTTTTCCGACAGAACCGGTTCTTCGATGAACAGGAGCTTGTATGGCTCCAATTCCTTCGCCAGAACCTTGGCCATTGGTCGATGAACGCGCCCGTGAAAGTCCGCGCCGATCCCGACATGAGGACCGACCGCGTCTCTGACAGCTGCGATATTCGCGATGATGGCGTCGATCTTTTCGTGGGTGTCGACGATCTGCAGCTCCTCGGCACCATTCATCTTGATCGCCTTAAAGCCACGAGCGACCACTTCCTTTGCGTTGTTGGCAACGTCAGAGGGGCGATCCCCGCCTATCCAGGAGTATACCTTGATGCGGTTACGAACCTGGCCACCGAGCAGGGAATGGACGGGTTGCCCAAGTGCCTTGCCCTTAATGTCCCAAAGTGCCTGGTCGATGCCTGATATCGCGCTCATGTGGATGGCGCCACCACGGTAGAATCCGCCGCGATACATGACCTGCCAATGGTCCTCGATCAGGAACGGATCCTTCCCGATCAGGTAATCAGAAAGCTCGTGGACCGCAGCCTCCACCGTCAATGCTCGGCCTTCAACGACCGGTTCACCCCAGCCAACGATCCCCTCGTCGGTTTCGATCTTCAAGAATAGCCAACGGGGCGGCACGATGTAGGTTGTGAGTTTCGTGATCTTCATTAAGGATTTCCGATCTAAGCGAGAATGAGGTCGGCAGCTTTGCTCGCTGCGGCCATGACAGCGGCGTTAGTATTGCCGCTGACGATCGTAGGCATCAGCGACGCGTCCACAACACGCAGGCCGCTCGTACCTCGGACCCGGAGATTGATATCCAACACCGCTTCCGGGTCTGTGTCCTGCCCCATCTTGCAAGTGCCGACAGGATGGTACCCGGTCTTTACCGTGCGCTTGCAGTGCGCCGCGACCGCCTCGTCGCTCGTCACGTCAATACCTGGGAATATTTCCTTGTCGATAAGATCGCGCATCGGTGAGGCATCCAACACTGTGCGGGCAAATCGAAAACCAGCCATTGTCAGCCGCAGGTCATCCGGATGCCCGAAGATTTGCGTGTCGACGATCGGATTGTCAAATGGATCGGACGAAGCCAGGGTGACAGATCCCCTCGCCTTCGGACGAAGCAGGAGCGAGTTGATCGTCACGCCATCCCCAGGTTCCGTTCCCATCACATCTCGGTCGAGATAGACCGTTGGCACGCAGAACATTTGAATAGTCGGCCGCTCATTGTCGCCGTCTGGGTCGTAGAACGCGCACGTCTCGACGCCAGTCGTCGACACAGGACCAGATTTGAACAACAGATACTGCAGACCCGCCTTGATCATCGGCCATCCGCGATCAGCTCCATAGTAGCCGAACGCCCCCTTGGTGGTCGCAACGACCGGGCATTCGTAGTGGTCTTGCAAGTTCTTGCCGACGCCGGAGAGAACGACCCTTTTCTCGATACTGTGTTTGGTCAACTCGTCATCCGGTCCGATGCCAGAGATCATGAGCAGCTTGGGGGTCTGGTAGGCACCGGCAGCAAGAATGACCTCTCCTGCGCTTGCGGATTTCCGGCTGCCACGCCACAGATACTCGACGCCGGTCGCTCGGTTGCCGTCCATCGCAATGGCGGTCACTGTCGCCTCGGTTTCGATCTTCAGCAGCGGACTTTTCATAACTGGGGCAAGGAAAGCATCAACCGCACTGGAGCGCCGTTTCGTTTTCCAATCGATCGTATGCTGCATGAACCCAACGCCAAATTGCCGTGCGCCGTTGAAATCGGGATTGTAGGGGATCCCCATCCCCTGCAGCGTTTTGACGTATGTGCGGGTCATCGGGCTAGTATGTCCAAGATGCGAGATCTTTAGAGGCCCGCCGACACCGTGAAACTCCCCTGCAAGATGGTCATTGTCCTCCTGGGCTTTGAAATGGGGAAGCAAGTCACCGTAGGACCAGGCGTCGTCATTGGATCCACCCGGCGTGACGAGGTCGTTCCAGAGATCGAAGTCTGCAGCCTGCCCGCGCATGTAGACCATGGCGTTGACCGTGCTGCCGCCACCCAGGACCTTGCCCTGAGGGACGGTCGGGCCGCGACCGTTCAACTGTGGCTGCGGTTTCGTCTGGTGCATTGCAAGATAGGTGTCCTTGGCCAGGAATTTCATGTATCCGGCCGGAAAGCTCATGATCGGATTAGCTTTGGCTGGTCCACGCTCCAGTAGCAGAACCCGGGCCTTACCATCACGCACCAGCTTTTCCGCGACCACACAGGCGGAACTCCCCCCGCCGACGATGATGTAGTCATAACGGTCATTCACAGACATCAGTCACTCCAAAATTCAATATCAAATGCTGGAAGGGCGCATGTGGATGCTGCCGCAAAGGCTCTCGCCAGGTGCCAAAACCTTCAGGCCACCCAGATCTGGCATATTGTGCCCATTCGCCAGATGGGTCATGGGCTCGAAACAAAAGTAGTCCCGCTTGTAGCCCGGATCGAAGGTCGTATCGGAAACGAAAACGAACGCGTGCTTGAAGACGGCGTCAGCGGTCAGATGGAGCAATGTATTCCGCTCAGGCCAGGTAATTAGCGCTTCCCCACTCCAATCTTCAAAGCCATTGTTTACCCAACGGTGCGGTAGCGGCGCCGGAGAGCTGAAATCCAGATCTTCGGGGATCGTGGTCCGTTCACCGGGCAGCCAACCATCGACCTCCGTCCAGAATTGGCGGGCTGGTGCCAAGAGTGTCGTCTTCGGCGTCATCGGGAAATATGGGTGCCACCCAAGGCCAAACGGCATAGCCCGTTCGCCGCCGCTCTCGACCGTAAGGGTCATGGTCAGCCCCCCTTCGTCGATCGCAAAGTGCTGGCTCGCTTTGAATGAATATGGACTTTTGCCATTGGTATGCGTGAAGCTCATCTCGACCGAGGTTGGGGTCTGTCGTACGATCAGCCATTCAGCCTGCCAGCCCTCGCCGTGCAGGTAATGTTTGTCCCACTCGGTATTCGGCCTAAGTCGATATTCTTCCTCGTCAAAGGCGAACGCGTTCCCCTTCACGCGATTTCCAAAAGGGACGAGCGGATAGCACGATGAACCGAGTGCATCTACATCTTGGGACACGCTCGGACGCAGTAGCGCTTTCTTACCGTCTCCAATGTCCCTCCAAAAGCCGAGTACCAACCCGCCTTTGGTCGAAACGCGAAGAGACAGTGGACCAGCTTCGAGATCTACGACGGTCATGGCATCAGCCCTTGTTGCGGGACATGCTGCGCTTAATCGCCTGAATGTTGGCAAGCACCGCAATCACGATGATCAGACCGCGTACGACCTGCTGGAAGAAGGGATTGATCCCGAGCAGGACAAGGCCGTTGCCAATCAACGTAATAACGAGGACGCCGAGAAGGGTTCCAAGCATCGATCCCCGGCCACCGGACAACGATGTCCCGCCGACCACGACCGCTGCGATGACATCGAATTCCAAACCGGTAGCGGCTGTCGCATTTCCCGATCCCAGCCGTGAAACCAGGAGGATACCGGAGATTGCTGCCATGGCACCCGCAATGGCGAAGAGCGCGACGCGAATCTTTGAAACGCTGATGCCACTGAGAAACGCCGCGTGTGCGTTGCCCCCGATGGCAAATACCGAACGGCCGAAGGCAGTTTTCCGGCTGATGAATGTAAACACAGCGAACAACACCAGCATGATAATCGCGGCAGGAGGAATCCCCAGGAACGAGCGGTCCAAGGCGTCGAGCGTGTCGTTACGACCGATCGAAACCGGCAGCGCGTCCGTGACAAAAAGTGCCGTCCCGCGAAGCGCGCTCCAAAGGCCAAGCGTCGCGACGAAAGAGGGAACGTCGAAATAGGCACGAAGGGCACCGGCAATGGATCCAAGCAAGGCGCCGACGACAATGGCAAGTGCGAACGCTATGGGCGTTGGGACGCCCCACTGTAGGAGGAAGGCAAGCACGACTGAGATGAACGCCACCATCGGGCCAACGCTGACATCGATTTCGCCCGCTATAATGATCAGCGTTGCGGCCCAGGCTGCAATACCGATCGTCGCAGCATCACGAAGGATGTTGATCTGGTTGTTGAACGAGAGGAAGCCGTTCGCCGTCGATGTGAAAACGACATAGAGGATAAGGATTGCAACAAACAAACTCAGTTCGTTCATGTGTTGTGACAACGTGAACCGGGACTTCGGGCGTTGGGCTGATGCTGACTTTGCAGCCTGGTCGAGTGACATTTGATGTCTCCCTCAATGTCCAGCGATGCAGGCCGCCATCAAGGCATCCTGATCGATGTTTGGTGATTTGAATTCTTCTTGAAGGGTGCCATCACGCAGGACGAGCACCCGATCGCAAACAAGTGGAAGTTCCTCGATCTCGCTGGAGACGAAGATCACGCTCCGGCCCTCTGCTGCCAACTGGCGAATGATCGCGTAGATCTGAGCCTTGGCTTCAACGTCGACGCCTCTGGTGGGCTCGTCAAGAAGCAGGACGCGGCTGTTCGCGTAGACCCATCGTCCGATCACGACCTTCTGCTGATTTCCGCCCGACAGCGTACCGATTGGCGTGTCAGTCTGTGCGGTCTTGATATGCAGGCGCTGAATTACCTTGCGCGTGGCGTCGGCCATCATTTTGGCAGACAGGATTCCATTCCTGCTGACGTCAGAAAAGTTGGTCGACAGGGTATTTTCGTCGACGCCAAGCAGGGGAACGATCCCCTCTTCCTTGCGACTCTCCGGAGTGTAGCCAAACCCAGCGGATATCATTTGCTTGTAGCGGCCCGACCTCACGGATACGCCGTCGACCAGCACCTCACCACGATCCCGGGAACGGACACCCATGATCGCCTGCAGCAGCTCGGTGCGCCCCGAACCAAGAAGGCCAGCGATACCGAGCACCTCCCCGACTTTGAGCTGGAAAGACGCCGAGGACAGTTTTGGCGCGAGTGCCAAGTCGTGAACTTCCAGCACCGTCTGGTCTTGGCTTCGATTGTCTAAAGTGGCAGCCTTCGATGCCTCGACCCCGAGCATCAGACGAACAATCTCACGTGTATCAGCACCCTTGACGTCAAGGGTTTCTATGATACGTCCGTCCCTCATGATTGTTGCCGAGTGCGCTATCTGGCGGATCTCGTTCATACGGTGGCTGACATAGATAACCGCGATCCCTTCCGAGGCGATGCGGGTAACGGCGGCCATCACCTTCTCGGCTTCGGCGGCCGCGAGCGAACTTGTCGGCTCATCAAGAATAACAAGTTTCGGCTTTCCAAGCAGGACACGCGCGATTTCCAGGAGTTGGCGTTCGGCCGGACTAAGACTGGCAACCAGAGTGTTGGGCGCCCGGTCGAGCCCAAGCCGCGCCATTGCAGCCGATGCTTCCGCTTCCATGTCGGCGTACTGAATGATGCCACCCTTTCTGGGCCAGCGCCCCAAAAACAGGTTCTCGGCAAGCGTCATGCCCGGAACAAGGCTGAGTTCCTGGTAGACAACACGCACCCCCTTTTCGAATGCGTCCTGTGCACGGTTAGAACCCGAGTGCCGTAGTTCTTCACCGTCGATTTTGACGGTCCCACTATCGGGTATCTCAGCTCCAGTCAGAAGTCTTATAAGCGTGGATTTGCCTGCGCCGTTCTTCCCAAGCAACGCCCTTACTTCCCCGGCAGCGACTGAGAATGTTGCGTTGTCGAGCGCAAGGACGCCAGGATATTGACGCGTGCATCCCTCGATCAATGCGATCGAGTGTGAGGCAAGGACAGCCGTCCGCAATGTTTGTGTCATTTGCTTTCCACCTTCGAGAAGATGCCGCCGGTCTCCCGGCGGCCTCGGCTTTTGTCACTTGGGAGGTGATCTCACGGAACGCCGTCGGCATGAGCCTTCAGCCAGGCATTGCCGTCTTCAGAAGACTTGTAGAGGTCGATGTCATAGGCAACCTTGATACCTTCTGGCGGTTGACCATCGATCGACTTGATAGCCTGAGCAAGCGCCAGCTTTCCGAGACCCTGGCCTGAAATATCGACTACAGCCTTGATGACGCTGAAGTCGGCCAGCTCCTGGGCGATCTCGGTGGTCATATCGCCGCCGAAGACGACGACTTTGCCGGTCTTTCCCTGGCTCTTTACGGCACGGGCGGCACCGAGCGTGGCACCACCTGCTTCGCCGAAGAACGCGTTGATTTCAGGGTTTGACGTCAGCATTGTCGCAGCGACCGACACGGCCTTGTCGAGGGTAGCCCCTTCTTGATTGGCTACGATTGCAGCGCCAGGCACCTTCGCCTTCAGAGCTTCTTCGAAACCTTTGCGGCGTGTGACGCAGACTTCCACGAATTCGCAGTTCAGGACGCCAATCTTCGGTGAATCAATTTTTTCTGCGATAAAGTAATCTGCGGCCGCATCGCCCAGCTTGTGACCGAAATCATAGGGGTCACCGACTGCATACGCCGAGATGTATTCCTTCATGTCGGCGTCGTTAAGGCATGTGTTGTAGCAGACGACCGGTATGCCAGCGTCATGGGCACGCCGGATTGCTCGCGAGGAGCCGTCTGCTGATACCGGCGAGACGATGATCGCCTGAACGCCAGACGAAATTAGCGTGTCAATGAACGACGATTCCTTGCTGGCATCGCCTTGGGCGTTCGTCTCAACGACCTCCAGTTTGCGGCCAGCATCGTTTGCACCAGTCTGAATCCCCTTGCGTACACCTGCGTAGAAGCCCTGAGCGTCCATGTAGATGGCGCCGACTTTCAGGTCCTTATCCTGAGCGAAAACCGTTGTGGCGTGCGATCCAGCGATCGTTGTGAGCGCCAGGATCGCGGCGCGTACGATGAGCTTCATTTTGCTCCCTCCCGTTATCTCCAACAGCGAGCCCCACTCCGAAGCCCGCCGACAAGGCAAACTTAGTCTAGGTCCGATTATTGTCAATATAAATACGATTTATTTTTTTAAAAATATGGTGATTCCCCCTGAGCGTGTGCTATAGGCTATCTACGCCCGATAGTTTTTGGGCTACAAACGCTCTTGCGGCTGCCGAATGTTCAGACTTAGCCGTACTGTGATCGGGGGATAAACGAGTGGCAATCGCGCGAAATGAGTGGAAACTGACCGACGGCGGCATCGAGATCGCATCCGGCGGCAAGCGTACCGTTCGCGAAGCGCTGCTTTCCAAACTGGTCGAGAAGATCGTGTCTGGCGAACTGCCCGAGGGGGCCACCCTGCCAAACGAAGCGGACCTCACGGAGCAGTTTGACGTCAGTCGCACCACACTGCGCGAAGCGATGCAGTATCTCTCGGCAATCGGAATGATAAGATCGCGTACGAGGGCAGGAACCACAGTGCTGCCGCGAGAAAATTGGAACTACCTGGATCCACTCGTTCTCGATGTGATGCTCTCTCTGGGGGGTGACAAATCCTTTTACACCTCACTGATCGACGCCCGACAGCTCCTGGAACCGGCCGCAGCGGAACACGCGGCGAAAAACGCGAGTGCCAAACAGCTCTCGCGAATTGCCCAAGCGTTTGAGGATATGGTGGATGCGAACGCCCGGGACAACGAGGAGTGGAGTCGTGCCGACCTCGAATTCCATACCGCTATCATCGACGCGAGCGGTAACTGGGTCTATCGGCAGTTTGCAAGCGCGATCCGCGCCGCTCTCCTCGCCAGTTTCCGGCTTACCAACCGCGCCAGCCAGTCTCACCAACAGGCCATTCAAAAACACCAGGATGTTCTTGAGGCTATAAGAATGCGCGATCCCGTCGCAGCGCGAACCGCAATGGAAACCCTGATCGGTGTCGCGAGAGCGGAGATAACTGACGCACTCAAAAAGGGCACCCCTGCACCCTAGCTCAGAAGCGTGTGCGACAGTCTGATGCATCTCCAGTGTCTCGATGGCAACCGAAACACCCCGACGCAGGGTGTTTTCCAAAAAGGTTTCGAAGTCTTTGCAAGCGGCTTGTTGTGCGGCTCATTCAAGAAGCGGCCGGTTGCCTGGATGGCGACAAGCTCAATGCTTGAACCCCTGTAACTTCAGCTCGCACTGGACCCGCGTGTGCTTTGGTTTGATACTGGACGGGATTTCGGAGCAAGCTCTATGGGTGGGCATTCACTATTCTTTTTTTAGTCGAATCTGCCTGTGCGCTGCGGATATCGTAACCGCCCGATTGCTACCGCGTAGATTTGGCTTTGATGCGAGCGACGAGCAGCTCGTTGTCAACAAAGCTGTCTAGGAAGTCGTTCCATTCTT
>NZ_LMDG01000031.1 GCF_001426265.1 Rhizobium sp. Root1220 | reverse complement strand
AGAAAGGCATTACGATATCTCGGCGGGCGGTTCGTGTCACGGACGCTAATTTCTAAGGGGACAGATGAGATTCTCACCACCAATAGTTTTTCAACAGTATCGGCCGACTGCGGTCTTCCGCTTCGCGCCAAAAGCAGTCATTGCCCAAGATGAACGGTTCTGTCCGGTGCAAGCGATGCAAGGAATGGCGTGTCGTGACTGATCACCATCACCGCACCGTCATAAGCAGCCAGCGTGGCCTCCAGAGCGGTCATCCCTTCGAGATCGAGGTGATTGGTCGGCTCGTCGAGTATCAGCAACATTGGCGGTGGCATGCCCCCAAGGGCACAGGCCAGACCGGCGCGGAGACGCTCACCTCCGCTCAACTCCCCTGCGTAGCGCAAGGCATCCGCCGCACGGAATCCAAACCGGGCCAGCGCGGCATGGGCCATATGGATATCCGCCAAGGGATTCAGGTGCAGGAAATTGTCGCGGAGGGTGCAGGCGGGATCGAGCAATCCGACATGCTGATCCAGTAGCGCGAACGGCACAGTCAACTCCACCCGCCCGGTTTGCGGCATGATCTGGCCGGTGATGATCTTCAGAAGCGTGGTCTTGCCGCTGCCGTTCGGTCCGGAAATGACAATACGTTCGGGACCGGTGACTGTCAGTGACAGGTCGCGGATGACGGGGTGGGCGGGGTCATATCCACCAGTCACCCTACCCAGCCGCAACACCGTCCTGCCGGGGTCAAGGCCAGTCGGGGGGATGTCCATGCGCAGCGGTTGCAGGATTTCGATCTTCTCGCGCGCGGCGGACATCGCCTCGTCAGCCGCCTCGCGCCGGGCATCACGCAAGCGCGCACCGGCACCGCCGGAGGCTTCCGCCCGGCCCTTGGCCGCGTCCATCAGGATTTTCGGCTGATCGCCCCGCGCCCGCGCCCGATGCCCGGCACTATCCTTCCGTGCCTTTCGCTCGCTCGCTTGACGCGCACGGCGCGCAACATCTGAAAGGGCTTTTTCGGCATGGGCAAGATCGCGGGCCGCAGCATCCAGTTCAGTGTCCTTGCGCTGCCGGAAGGCGCTGTARTTCCCGCCGTAACGGGTCATCCCGAGCGAGGTCAGTTCAATGATGGCATCCATCTCCTCCAGAAGCTCTCGATCATGGCTGGCGACGATTGCCCCGCC
>NZ_LMDG01000030.1 GCF_001426265.1 Rhizobium sp. Root1220 | reverse complement strand
CTATCCTTTCCCTAATGGAATAGGGAACAAAATAAGAACATTTGGCTGTAGAGTCAAATAGCGCGAAGGCAATTGAGGAGTTTTGCAGCTACAGCAGCATCGGCTGCTGCAGTGGTTGCCCGTCTTTAGCAACGATCAAGGAGCCATAGGGCTCACGCGACGATATGATCAGCGCGTCGTCAGGCAGCGGTCGCGCCAGGTGCATCGCCTCCTCCCACGGCGCCCGCATCCAGACGTCGGTCTCCTCCCGCGTAAGCAGCAGCACCGGCATCGCCTTGTCGTGGATCGGCTTCACCAGATTGTTGGCATCTGTCGTCAGGAAACCGTAGAGGTCATCAGACGTCAGCCCGTCCTTCACCTTCCTGACGCTCTTCCAGCCCGGCACATGAATGCCGGCAAAGAACATCAGCGACTTCGCCTCATCACGCGCAAACCAGGCGTTCGGCACCTTGCCGCCTTCTTCCTGGCTGGCGGGATCCGGTTCCGCGAAGCTGGTGACCGGTACGAGGCACCGATGCTCGAGGCCGAACCAGCGCTTCCAATGGGGAATGTTGAGCTTTCGGACATTGGTGATGCCGCGATCGGGTTCCATGCGAATGAACTCGTCCATATCGACGGCCTGGCCCTTGGCCTTGAGCTTGTCGGCCCGGGTCTGGGCTGCCTTCTTCTGTACGAAGAATGGCGAGGGAAGGCCCCATCGCGCATGGACAAGCTGCTTGCGGCCGTCGGCGGTGTTGCGGAGGATCGGCCCCGTCTGGTCGGGGTTCATCTGGTAGGCCGGCATGATATTGATCAGGCTCTCGACATCCTGGGCCCACCTGCCGACCCAGTCCTTGTCTTCCATGCGATATAGATTGCACATCCGCGCCTGTCGCTCCCGATAGAACCGGAGCTAACTTACCGCATGTCGCGCCATCCGCTAGTCGAGGCGAACGACGTCGGCATTGTCTTGGCGCTCCCGCAATCCTTTATAGGATGCGTGTCGAAGCTTGCCGTCCATCGTCCAGGCGCGGAACTCGATCTCGGCAATCAAGGTCGGCTGAACCCAAATGACGTTGCGGCCAGCGTTACCCGGATCAACCGGTGGCTGCTTTCGCTTCCAGCGCAGTGTGTCGAGCATCTTCTTCAGGCTCGCGGTCTCCGCTTCCTTGAAGCCCGTCCCGACGT
>NZ_LMDG01000029.1 GCF_001426265.1 Rhizobium sp. Root1220 | reverse complement strand
CGGCTTTCCCGAGATCCACTACGTCTACGAACCGRCGATTGTGCGGGGTCGAGTTTGAGCCAGCTCATGTCCTATCCTTTCCCTAATGGAATAGGGAACAAAATAAGAACATTTGGCTGTAGAGTCAAATAGCGCGAAGGCAATTGAGGAGTTTTGCAGCTACAGCAGCGTCGCCTGCTGCAGTGGTTCGCCGTCTTTAGCAACGATCAAGGAGCCATAGGGCTCACGCGACGATATGATCAGAGCGTCGTCAGGCAGCGGTCGCGCCAGGTGCATCGCTTCTTCCCACGGCGCTCGCGTCCAGACGTCGGTCTCTTCTTGGGTGAGCAGCAGCACCGGCATCGCCTTGTCGTGGATCGGCTTCACCAGATTGTTCGCATCTGTCGTCAGGAAACCATAGAGATCATCGGTCGTCAGCCCATCCTTCACCTTCCTGACGCTCTTCCATTGCGGCACGTGAATGCCGGCGAAGAACATCAGCGATTTCGCCTCGTCGCGAGCGAACCAGGTATTCGGCACCTTGCCACCCTCCTCCTGGCTGGCGGGATCCGGTTCCGCGAAGCTGGTGACCGGTACGAGGCAGCGATGCTCGAGGCCGAACCAGCGCTTCCAATGGGGAATGTTGAGCTTGCGGACATTGGTGACGCCGCGGTCGGGCTCCATGCGAATGAGCTCGTCCATGTCGACGGCATGACCTTTTGCCCTGAGTTTATCGGCACGCGTTTCCGCTGCCTTCTTCTGCGCGAAAAACGGGGAGGGAAGGCCCCATCGGGCATTGACAAGCTGCTTGCGGCCGTCAGGGGTGTTTCGAACGATCGGCCCCGACTGGTCGGGGTTCATCTGGTAGGCCGGCATGATGTTGATCAGGCTCTCGACATCCTGGGCCCACCTGCTGACCCAGTCCTTGTCTTCCATGCGATAAAGATTGCACATGCGACGCCTGTCCCTCCCGATAGAACCGGGGCTAACTTAGCGCATGTCGCGCCATCCGCTAGTCGAGGCGGAAAACGTCGGCGTTGTCCTGGCGCTCCCGCAATCCCTTGTAGGATGCGTGTCGAAGCTTGCCGTCCATCGTCCAGGCGCGGAACTCGATCTCGGCAATCAAGGTCGGCTGAACCCAAATGACGTTGCGGCCAGCGTCACCCGGATCAACCGGTGGCTGCTTTCGCTTCCAGCGCAGTGTGTCGAGCATCTTCTTCAGGCTCGCGGTCTCCGCTTCCTTGAAGCCCGTCCCGACGTT
>NZ_LMDG01000028.1 GCF_001426265.1 Rhizobium sp. Root1220 | reverse complement strand
AGAAAGGCATTACGATATCTCGGCGGGCGGTTCGTGTCACGGACGCTAATTTCTAAGGGGACAGATGAGATTCTCACCACCAATAGTTTTTCAACAGTATCAGCCAGAAGCAGACACCGTACTATTTATATATGCAGGTCGCTCGATTAGCGATTGCTACGCCCGTTTCCGAGGCCGGTTCGCTCGCTCCGGAAAGAATGAGTTGCAGAGGTGCAGCATAATTTGGACCTTGCTTGGTGTACTCTGCAATTCGCGTTCCACCGGAACAAAGCATAGCGGCACCCGTTGTGACTTATGGGAGTAGTCCTGAGCAGTCCATCGCTAGCAACGGCGATGGAGATGGCGACGGTACTTCCCGGAGAACTACGATGGATATCACCACGCTTCTAATTATCGTTGTTGTGCTTCTTCTGCTTGGCGGCGGCGGCTACTACGGACGGGGCCGCTGGTATTGACCGGCAACTCCGGCGGACGCGACGCTGGCCCGGCATTGGATCGCCGTCGTCTGACAAGCCGGAGGCGTGAGCGGGAACGCGACGCAAAGCGATTGTAGCTTCGTGCTGAACCGCCATGTGCAGATTACATAATTTTCCAACGCAACCAAGCCGCCGCATCCAAGTTCTCCTCTCAGGCAATCATTGGAAGGCTGTCCGTTTCGCTGACTGATGCGTTGGCTTTTC
This sequence comes from Rhizobium sp. Root1220, assembly GCF_001426265.1. GTDB lineage: Bacteria > Pseudomonadota > Alphaproteobacteria > Rhizobiales > Rhizobiaceae > Rhizobium. The sequence continues at coordinate 859 of NZ_LMDG01000028.1, read as the reverse complement.
AACAGACTTAATCCGCAGAGGACCATTCGAGGCTGCAAAGAGCTTCGGTGCAGCCTGAGTGTTACCCCAAAAGGAGTTGGCAATGTCCCAACCTATTGCAACCCACTCGCCCACGGGCACTTCATACGCTTCCGAAGAGACCGTGACACTACTGAACCGTATATGCTGGGGCGCGGTATTTGCGGGCGTCGCAATTGCACTCGCCGCGCAGTTTCTGCTGAACCTGCTAGGGGTCGGAATCGGCGCGGCCGTTCTCGATCCTGCCACCACTGACAACCCCACAGCCTCCTCGTTCTCCATCATCGGCGGACTTTGGTTCGTCGTAGCGGGCATAGTGGCTTCGTTTATAGGGGCTTACGTCGCCAGCCGTCTTTCCCGCCGTCCAAGTGAAACAACCGGCGGCTTTCATGGCATCACATCCTGGGCGGTGACGACACTCGTTGTGCTCTACCTCCTCACCACATCGGTTGGCGCGCTTGTGGGAGGCGCGTTCAGCGGTCTTGCAAGCGTCGTCGGCAGCGCAGGACAGGCGACGGCCACCGCTGTGTCAGCGGCCGCCCCAGCGCTCGCTTCTTCCAACCCCATGGCCGCAATAGAGAGTCAAATTCGAGACAGCAGCGGCGGCACGGACCCGCAAGCTCTACAGGCGGCGGCAGTCTCGGCGATGAGGGCTGTCACAACCGGTGATCAGTCGAAGATCGCGGAGGCAAAGGCCAGCGCCGCGGAAGCTTTGGCCAAAGCGCAAAATATTCCCGTCGATCAAGCTCGGGCGAAGGTCGATGAATACGAGGCCAGTTATCGCGACACCGTCGAGGCTGCAAAGCAGCAGGCGCTTAACGCCGCACAGACCACCGCCACC
>NZ_LMDG01000027.1 GCF_001426265.1 Rhizobium sp. Root1220 | reverse complement strand
CTCAACGAACGGCTTCAGCCAATCCGTCAGTGCAATATCCTGATCCACCATCCACCGCACCCCTTTTGAGGTGCCAAAGATGGCCGATCATCGTTAACAGCCGGTTAATCTGCCAAAGTAGTGCTAGAGCTTGTCGAGGTAGCCGTCCTGCTGTTTCCAAAGGTGAAGACCTGAAGGCGCAAAGCCTCCCGCTACTTCTAGAGCGTCACATGCGGTTGTCAGTTCTCGGCAAACGCCGAAGGGATTGGACAAGGTTCCGGATTGCCCACAGTGTCGCGAACGCCAACATTATCCTGAATTTCGGGGAAGTGACTTCCGCTTGTCAGCAATTCTCCCGACCGTCGATAATATTCACCGACACCAAGGGCGGCGCGCGTAAAAATGAGCTGAACTAGACTTTGCCAGCATGGACACGAATAGCCCGATTGGAACTATTGGGTATCGGCCGGGCTCTCACTCACGTTGGGCATGAGTTTGCCCATCTCCATCGCCTGGCTCGGAGGCACTTCATGAATCCCGAGCACGATTTCTTCATCGGATGCGCCCGTTGCCGACTGAACGAGAGCCCATAGGCGTGTGAGGAGGCCTCGTTTGTAGTCAGCGGTTCGACCGGTTCGAATGAGCAGCGTAAGGGACGTGGTTGCCGCTGGCTTGCCGGCGATGAAGCCGTCACCCGTTCGATAATCCTGAAATATGATGTGCACCCAGTTGGCCGGAACGCCCGCATACTCGCAATGTAGCGCCGTCAGTTTCTCGGCAAGCTCGACCTTGGCATTCTGGTCGAGCATCCCCGCCTGCGTTAGAATGGAATACAGTGGCATTTCCAAACTCCTCACTTTTAAGCGGTTGGCACCAAGCCGCGTCGACGCATTGCCGCCAGGCCGGCACTGAACCTGGTTGCCGCTTTAGCCTATGCGCGCCTCTGCGTTAAACGTGGTGGGTCGCGAGGTCGCCGAGGGTTCCAATGTTTCTGTCGAACGGACCGGCAACGCAATTCGAAAGGTCGCACCACCAAGTTCATTATTGAATGCCTCGATCGTGCCGTCATGCGCCTCCACGATTGACCGGCAGATTGACAGGCCCATCCCCATACCGTGGCTCTTGGTGGTAAAAAATGCGTCGAACAGTCGGTCCTGCATGTCGGGGCGAATGCCGGGCCCGGTGTCTGCGACTTCGAGCGCAACACTGTCCGCACGGTTGCGGGAGCGCACGACGATCTGCCGGGGATGGGTAAGCGACGCCGCCATCGCGTCAAAGCTGTTCATCACCAAATTGACGGCGATCTGCTGCAACTGGACTTCATCTCCCTTAACAAGGGGCAGGTCCGTGTCCAGATCGGCCACGCAAGTGATGCCGCGCTCATTGGCCTCCCCGTGCAAAAGCTCGATAACGTCGCTGACGATCTGGTTGAGACTAATCGGAACAGCCTCGAACTCGCCTTTCTTGGCCATGTTACGAAGCTTTGAAATCAGCGCCTCAGCGCGCGTGGCATTCTCGGAAACTCGTTTCAAGCTGGCGCCCACTTTCTCCAACTCCGGGGTATCTCGGTTGAGCCATCTGAGGCCCGTATTGGCACTGAGCTTCATTGCACCGAGCGGCTGGTTGATTTCATGCGTGATGGAAGCAACTAACTCACCCATCGTGTTCAGCCTTGCTACGTGCGCAAGTTCGGACTGAGCCTTGCGCAAAGAGGCGCTTATCCGTCTGGTTTCGGTCACGTCCATCATAGCCGCAGAAACGCGAACCGCACCCTCCACCTGCTGCTCGGCCTTTCCGCAGATCCTCAGATGCTTCGTGGACCCGCCCTCAGTTACGATCCGGTGCTCGAATTCTATGGCTTCGCTTGGTTCCGTCACACAATAGAAGGCACGGCAAGCCATGGCACGGTCCTCAGGATGAATCCGTTCCAGCATCTTCTTCATGCTCGGGGTCGTTCGGAGGTCGAGACCGAGAATGCGGTAAGTTTCGGTAGACCAGAACATGTTCTTATCAGGAGCCGTAAAACCGACGCTGCCGGTCCGGCTCAGCGCCTGCGCGTCCGCAAGGTAGCCCTCGCTTCGCCTTGACCGTTCCTGTGCCCTGCGCTGTGCGGACCCCAGCAACCAGATGAGAAAGATTGACTCGCCGTAGAGCAAGAAACGCCTTAGCGCCTCATTCCCCATCAAGCCCGGATCGAATGTGTATTGAGGGGCCAGGAAAAAGAACCGAACGCTCAAGATCGCCAAGATTGAGGCAAGCAATCCTGGCCCAACGCCAAATCTCCAGACGGTGAAGACGACCGCTAGCAACAGGCTCGCGAAGGCTGTCGGGATTTCATACTGATTGTAACCGCCCGATTGGCACCGCCTGCCGCATAATGCCTTAATGGCCTAAGACACGTGTTTAACGACGTCGTTAGCGACGTGTCTTATGGGGGGATCG
>NZ_LMDG01000026.1 GCF_001426265.1 Rhizobium sp. Root1220 | reverse complement strand
CAGCGAGGTTCAGGTCCATGTTTATGGCATCTCCGGTAGCAGGATATCTTGGAAGTAGTGACCGCTTAGTCGTTTTGCAAGTCGGGGTAAATGGCAGCTAAGGGCCGATAGCTGGCACCAGGGTTCCTCGGCTTTGCGCCAAGAGGGACATGACAACGTGGCAGAAATTATCTCGACAGCGCAGCCTTGAGACCCATCGGGTATAATTTTGGAGCCCCATCCACGTCAAGCTCATCCAGCCTGTACCAGCGAGCAACATCACGAGAGCCATCGCTCTCATGAAATTCTATGTGGCCGTGATGTTGAGACGCGGTGCGGGGAAACTCAACCTCAAACACGAATACAATTTCGTGGCCATCTTCGCCTTCGTGGTTGTAAAGGTTCTCAAGAAACAGCGGGCCACTCACGACGTTAACATCAACGCCAAGCTCTTCACGGAACTCACGTCGGACAGCAACTTCGGCTCGCTCCCCGAACTCTACGGTCCCACCCAGCGGACGAACTCCGGTGACAGCACCATCATCATCAAGCACCTCAGCAGCCAGAAGACGCCCGTCGCGCCAATGCACGCCGATAGCCTTCACTCTGATTTGTTGAGTTGGTCGCCAGACAGTCATGATATGAATAGGTAGAGCACAGACGCAATGTCGGCAATGGGCGCCGACTGCCGTCATGGCGTAGAAGCGCCACGAGCGGACATTGTGGCGTCGCAAAACTTTCTCTATTTGACGCGGCAATGTCATAAAGTTCGTCGGGATCGCCAATGGGATGGGAAGCACTTAGGCAATGGGGTGAAGACGCGGTTCGCATCGAGCCGCTCACCGGTGGGTCTGCCAACGACGTGTGGAGTGTTCGCCTCCATGGGCAGATCGTCGTCGGTCGTCTCGGCTCCAGGTGCGACGCTGATCTCGCATGGGAAACCGAGCTTCTCCAATATCTCGACCGCGCAGGCATGGCCGTTCCGGTTCCAATTGCGACGACTGACGGCCGACTGTTCGTGAACGGGCTGGTGGTAATGAAATATATGGAGGGCGGACCACCAGAGGCGGGGTCCGATTGGCGTCGCGTCGCCGACACGCTGCGCGATCTGCACCGGCTGACACAGGGCTGGCCGCAGCGCCCCGGCTGGCGATCCTCGACCGACCTGCTGCACACTGAGACTGGAACGAGGATTAACCTTTCCGCGATGCCGCCTGAGGCTGTTATTCGATGTCGGGCAGCGTGGGCGCGGCTCATTGGGCGTCGGACATGCGTTGTTCACGGCAACCCCGACAATCCTGGCAACGTCCGGATCACAGCAGATCGTGTCGCGTTGATCGACTGGGATGAGTCTCGTGTCGATGTCCCAGACCTTGACCTGGTGCTGTCCGACAACGCTGCCGACCTCGACGACGACGCGCATGACATCGCCGCGCAAGCGTCAGCCGCATGGGAAGCCGCGATCTGCTGGCAGGACGAGTATGCAGTCAGGCGGCTCGCCGAAGTTCGTCTCCCGTTAAGAGGCCATAACCATGGCCTCGATGAGCTCAGTGGCGGCGTGAATGCCGCCACCTTTCCATGTTCTGCTATATTTTAGAGACCGCCTCGATGGTGTCCGCCAGCGTCGATCTGGTGTTGCTCTTGTAATAGGGCGACCTAGCGAGCATTATTGTGCGGCTTGGCAGGCTCTAAGCGCCTTAAAGGCGGCATCGGTTCCCGCCAGTTTTATAACGACCGGATTGCCTCCTTGGGGTGTGATTGTCACTGCGTTCTTCTTGGCGAGGTCGTAGATAAAGTCAGCGTTGGTTACCCACGCGAACGCTCCCGTATAACCGTCTATCGCCTGGCCCTTGGCTTCACCCTGGAACTGCTGACCGTCGACATCGAATAGAACCTGAAGTTTCTGGCCTGCAGTGACTTTGGTATCCGCCTTTGTGTAGAGCGCCATGTAGCCGCGCAGGGCACCGGTTGCATCGATCCCCATCTGAACCTGCGTATCGTCTGCGTTCGCCTTGGTGATCAGACAACCTGGCCCCATGTCATCCTTGACGATAATGTCCCAGCCGGCCTCGGAGCCGTATTTGGTCTGGGCCATCACTTCAGACGCAACCAGCGTCGAACAAAGCAGCGCAATTCCGACTGCGATCTCGCTTCTCATAGCTGTCTCCTTCTGATTTTTAGAGAAATACCAAGCTAAGCGCGGACAATGTCTCCCAGTACGCAGTTTTCGACGTTGAAGTCAGAACACCCGCTTCAACATGAGCCCGCTGGCAAGACAAAAGCATGCAACTACGGCTTTATAGTGAAAGCGATTCACGATCCTGCAGAGCAAACAGCCCCCTCCGTCTTCTTGCCCAACAGGCGTTGCAACTCCTTCACCTGGGCCTGAAGCGCCCGGTATTCGGAAGCCGGAACGACCTCCTCTTCGGCGGCCGTCGCCGTCAACGCGCCTTGGGACGCCAGCTTGCGCCAGGCGAACAACTGGTTCGGCTGGATGCCGTGCCGACGCGCGACGATGCTAACCGTCGCGTCCGCCTCATAGGTCTCGTGGATGATCGCCAGCTTCTCTGCCGTGCCCCAGCGCCGCCGACGTTCCGGCCCGGCGAGGACTTCCATCTTAAAATTGATGATCGTCAGCGAGCCGGCCCTTGCACCGGGCGACAGATCGTAGTCCGCCGGATTGCGGTTCGCCGCGCTCCTCTTCCATTGTCTCCCATTCGGCCTTGCTGCCATAGAGGCCGAT
>NZ_LMDG01000025.1 GCF_001426265.1 Rhizobium sp. Root1220 | reverse complement strand
CGCCGAGGCGCGGGGCAGAAACGCGTTGGTACTCCGCCCGGAAAAACAAAATGGGCGGATGAGAAGCTAATGCGGCGAGTTTTTCAACGATATCCGCCCGAAGCGGACGTTGACATGCGAGCGCTTCGAGGTCCAATTTGCGTTATGACCAAAGTTGAAAAGGCCTGTGCCATTGTCACTCGGACAACAGATCAAGGTCTAACAGTCCTCGCATTTGCGCATCCCTCGGCGGGGAACCAGTTCGTGAAGGGCACAATTGAGAATGGCGAGCAGCCACGACACGCTGCCGAACGTGAACTCCGTGAAGAAAGCGGATTGCTTGCTCCGATAGCCATGAAGGCTTTAGGGATCACCGAGGTAGGGCCAGAACGCACCGTATGGCATTTTTTCGCATGGCATTCATCTGGCCTACCAGACCGTTGGCGTCATGCGACCGAGGATGACCATGGTCATACCTTCTCGTTTTTCTGGCATCCACTGCGTTCATCGCTGGATGAAAATTGGCATCCTATCTTTCACGAAGTCTTTGAATTCATCGCCCCGCGCCTCATATCGAAATGACTGCTCTTGGCGCGGAAGCTGAAGGCCGCATCCACAAAGACTCCCTTTGCCATTCCGAATTGACTAGTCGGATGTTATGTTGAGGCATGAGCCGCAACGCAGCCATAGCGAGAGCAGAGGCTTACTTTGATTCCGGTGCTTTTCGGGAAGATTTGGCACGTCGAGTAGGGATGCCGACCGAGAGCCAGAACCCTGACCGCGCGCTGGTGCTGATCCAGTATATCGAGGCGGAGATCAGGCCGGCCTTTGAAGCACTTGGTTTCGTCTGCCACACATTGTCCGAGGGAAATTGGCCGTTCCTTTTCGCCGAGCGCATCGAAGATGCGAGGCAACCGACGGTACTGGGTTATGGGCACGGTGACGTGATCCGCGGGCTGGCTGACGGCTGGGATGAAGGGCTCTCCCCTTGGCAAATGATCGAACGGGACGGCAGATGGTACGGGCGTGGCGTCGCTGACAACAAGGGACAGCACTCGATCAACATCGGTGCCATCCGGGCCGTGTTGGAGACGCGTGGCAAGCTCGGCTTCAATGCTAAATATTTGATCGAGATGGGAGAGGAGAGAATATCACCTGGCCTGCGCGAACTGGCCTTGGCTCATGAAGAATTGTTCCGATCCGACGTGCTGCTTGCTTCTGATGGCCCCCGGCTGTCGGCTGAAAGACCGACTGTTTTTCTCGGCTCTCGAGGCGCTATCAGCTTTGATGTCTGGATCGACGCGCGCAAGGGCGGACATCATTCGGGCAACTGGGGCGGCCTTCTTTCCGATCCGGCAATCCAACTTGCCCATGCACTGGCAAGCATCTCCGGACCGACAGGTCAAATTCGCATTCCGGAGTGGCGTCCGAACAGTATCCCTGACAATGTTCGGCGTGTTCTTGCGGATTGCGAGATCGAGAGTGGCGCTGACGGCCCGAAGATCGACGCTGATTGGGGAGAGCCTGGCCTAACGTTCGCGGAAAAGGTATTCGCGTGGTGCTCGTTTGCGATACTCGCCTTCGAGGCCGGGAACCCGAAGACACCCGTTGGCGCTATTCCGCCACGAGCCTGGGCGCGCTGTCAGTTGCGTTTCGTCGTGGGCATTGATGCGCAGGACATACTGCCTGCGCTACGCCGTCACCTTGATAGCCATGGTTTTTCGCATGTGCAGATCGCACAGTCGAGCGACGAAATTTTTCGTGCGACACGTCTCGATCCGGAGCATCCGTGGGTCAGTTGGGCAGTGGATTCGATGGCTCGCACCACAGGGAAGAAACCCGCCGTCCTGCCGAACCTCGGCGCGTCGCTGCCGAACGACATCTTCTCCGAAATTCTGCAACTTCCGACAGTGTGGGTGCCGCATTCCTATCCAGGGTGCTCCCAGCATGCGCCGAACGAGCATCTTCCCCTCACGATCGCCCGTGAAGGTCTTGCGTTGATGGCAGGGCTTTACTGGGACCTGGGCGAGCCAGGCGTGCCGGGAGCGCGGTAAAACAACGAGCGCGCGCTATGTCACCTCATGGCGCAAAGCGGAAGACCGCAGTCGGCCCAAAGCGGGCGACGATCAATGAACAGTGGCGACCGGAGCGAATACGCGGGTAAGGAAATCCCGGAGGATGGGAGTGACCTGCTCACGGGGAAGGCGATGACCGCCTTCGAGCGTGTGAAGGCTTACAGGAACACCCGCCCGCGCAAGGGCCTCGGAAAATCGTTCAGCCTGATCGATCGACGCACGATCATCGTATTTGCCGTGAAGAAGTAGGGTTTCTGATCGGATGTTATGAGCATGATAGAGTGCGGACCGATCCAAAAAATCCTCGTCTGAGAGACCTGCTTCCTTCTGGATGGTTTGCTGCAAGCCTCGCGAACTGTTTTTGTAAGCGTCTCTCATGTCATAGACGCCCCCCGTCAAGATGAGAGCTTTGAGATCGACCACTTTAGTTGCCACCATGGCAGAGGCGACAGCACCACGGCTGTTTCCATAAAGAACGAGACGCGTTGAATCGACCGATGGCTGTCGCTTGAGGAAATCCAAGGCCGCAACAATCGATTTTTGAGTAGTCGGCCCGCTGAAATCCGCAGGACCGTCCGATGCACCGAAGCCGGGCTGTGATACAGCGGCCGCCGTTACTCCAAGGCGAGAGGAAAACCTGATAAGCGATCCATCATCAACCGCTTCTCTCCCACCCAAAAGGAGGCCTCCCTGATTGCCGTGGACGAACAGTATCGCTCCGTTCCGTTGATCTGACGTAGGCGTCTGGAATAGCTGAACGCGAGCGCCATCGCCCCGATCTATTATATGTTCTGTTACCCCAGGCATGGCAGGCAGTCACTCCATTGCAACTGCTGGTAAGGATACGGTGACATGTCCCACTGTCAATAACCGCAAATGGCGCGAAGCCGCCGAGGTCAACTCTTGGCCCTAAGCCGTCATTCATCAGTTAGCACTCATTGGTCCGCGACGATCTTTCCATCCGCGACTGAGAGGGAGGGACTTTGATCGTCACTGCCCGTGCGTCTTAAGATTGACCATGCTGGCTGCCCCTCGGCGGTCATAAACGACACGACGTATTTCTCGCCACTTAGTGCGAGCGAAAGTTCGGGAAGGCGTCCGAACACAGAGATGTCCTGCACCGTTTGACCCATCAACGACTTGAACAGCGTGTCCCAGCCTTCCTCATCGCTCCAACTCCCGCCGAGGATGGAGGTTCGGTTTTCAATCCTCCAACTCCATTCCAGCATGACAGTGTAGTCGCCCGTGAGGCTACCGCTCGACCCATCGCGCCGTCGAACGGGATGCAGTTGCCCAAGTTCCAGAAAGATTGCAGACCCATGTCCGCGCCAAATAGACGACATAGGCAACCCTAGAATTCCTTGCCGATATGTCTCAAATGTCGATAAGGCCATGGGCCGGACGCCTCCCGGAACGAGTAGCGGAAGCTTTGAATATCTCTGCGGAAGGTGTCAACCATCCGCCCAATGACTGCTTATGGCGCGAAGCGGAAGACCGCAGTCGGCCCAAACCGGTCATCAGTGGCGGAATGCCAAGGCGCAGCTATGCGCAGTACAGCCGCGAAACGCGGACCTTGTGCGACATCAGCCTTAGAAGGGAGTGTAGGGCCCATGTCACGGCCCATGAGCGCCGTAGCTTGTGGGTGGCCAGCTAGCGGCAAAATGTGAGGTGGATGGTGCCACTTTCTGCGGTTTCGGACTTCACATCATAGCCCGCTTCCAGGCCACGCAGGTCGTCCCAGAGACGTATGCTTCCTCCCAGCAGGATTGGAGCGATCGCAACATGCAGACGGTCAACAAGTCCAGCTTTAAGATAATCGCGCAACATGGTCGGTCCACCACCTATCCGTACATCCTTGCCGTTTGCGGCCCTCATGGCCATCCGCAGCGCTTCAACCGGGGTCGCGGCGATAAAGTGGAACGTGGTGCCGCCAGCCATTTCGATTGACGGCCGCGTCGTATGGGTGAGGACGAAGACCGGGCAGTGGAAGGGCGGCTCGTCACCCCACCACCCCTTCCAGTTCGGATCATCGGGAAAGTCGTGCAGCCCGAACTTGCCGGCACCCATGATCTCGGCACCGATGTTGTCGAAGTAGTCCTTCGCATAGTCGTCGTCCAAGTCTGTTGTGCCTTTGCCGCTGTTGTCGTGCAGCACGCGCTCCTGGAAGGTCCTCGTCGCGACATAGGCACTCGTGAGGCGCGACCAGTCTTGGCCGAACGGATTGTCTGGTGTCTGGTCTGTGGTCGTTGCGAAACCATCGAGAGAGATAAGAAGATCGACGCGAACTGCCATATGGGTGCTCCGGAAAACTAAGGTAAGTACCTCTGTAATAACGTACAGACACTAAGGCAAGTACCTTTTTGTTCTTGACCGAACCGGGCGGTCGCTTTACCTATCTGCATGCCTTTTCATTCGAACCCGCTCGACCTCGCATTCCATGCTCTCAGCGACCCGACACGCCGGGCTGTGATATCGCGTCTAGCCGAGGGAGAGATGCCCGTCAGCGTGCTGGCTGAGCCTTTTGACATGGCGCTCCCCTCGTTCGCCCAGCATCTCAAGGTGCTGGAGGATTGTGGGTTGATCGCCAGCGAGAAGCGCGGGCGCAGCCGCTGGTGCCGCCTTGAACGAGCGCGGTTCGAGGAGGCGGCAAACTGGATGGAAGCGGAGCGCAGATGCTGGGCCGAGCGGCTCGACCGACTGGAAGCCTATCTGGACAACACAAAAGAGAACGACGATGCAAAAGCTGTTTGACACCTGGTCGCTCGACCGTGAGATCGTGCTCGTGAAGGTACTGAAGCACCCGCGCCATAAGGTCTTTGCCGCCTGGATGAACCCGGAAGCGCTCGCGCAGTGGTACGGTCCGGCAGGCCTCACCATCGAGAACCGCAACGTCGATATCCGCGAGGGCGGGGAATGGTGCTTCGACATGGTAGGGGTGTTTGAAGGCAAAACACAGCGCTTTTCCAACCTTATGCGTTTTCTGAAGATCGTGCCGAACGAGCTGATCGTGGTAGACTACGGCACTCCCGAGCCCAACGATCCAGAGCGTTTCTACATGACGATAACGTTCGATGAGCAGACCGACGGGAAGACCGTGCTGACCATGCGCCAACTTCACCCGAGCCGTGAACGCCGTCAGACCGTCATCGGCTTCGGCGCGGTGGAGTATGGGCTGCAGACGCTGGATGGGCTGGCGGCCTGGCTCGAAGCCTGAACGCACTAAAGCTAGGGGCGGCCGGCTCGTTACAGCGCTTGGAGACCGTCAGCGACTATATACAGGGTCTGGCCGCCCCCTACCTGCGGATGTGGGGTCGGAAGGCCATTGAGGTCGCCCGCACTATGTGGCCGCTGTTCCGTCCTTGAGTTCCAGGACCGGACAATCGCGAAGCTTAATCGGACCGTGCCCAGCTTCACGTTAATGACCGCAATTGGCGGATATCGTTGAAAAACTCGCCGCATTAGCTTCTCATCCGCCCATTTTGTTTTTCCGGGCGGAGTACCAACGCGTTTCTGCCCCGCGCCTCGG
>NZ_LMDG01000024.1 GCF_001426265.1 Rhizobium sp. Root1220 | reverse complement strand
CGTCGACACGTCGCCGATGTCCTTCTGGCCGGTCTCATTGAACTTCGCCGGTAGCGGCATCTCCGGGGGCACATGATCCGGGCCGCTGACGCAGCCCGCGAGCAGTAGTAGAAGTGCCGGAGAGGCAAAGCGAAAAGATGCCATTAAAAAATCTTCCTGTAACTCGACCAAATCTATTCTTGTCAGAAGCCTTCATGCTTCGCCATCGGCCGCGCTTCGCTCATACGAGAAACACCATCCCGAAGCAGTCGGCCGCAATGTATCAATGAGTCTTGCGTTCTCACAGTGCATTTATATCACACTCCCGCGCCATTTTTTTCGCGGCGGGAGAAGGCCCGGCGGATAACGACGAAAAACGAAGGCACGAAAAAGATGCCGAGTGCGGTTGCCGCAAGCATACCGCCGAGCACGCCGATGCCGATAGCGTTCTGCGCGGCCGAGCCCGCGCCGGTCGCGATCGCCAGCGGAACCACACCCAGGATGAAGGCGAGCGAGGTCATGATGATGGGACGCAGGCGCAGGCGCGCTGCCTCGAGAGTCGCTTCGATCAACCCCATCCCGGTCTCCATCCGGTCCTTGGCGAACTCGACGATCAGGATCGCGTTCTTCGCCGCAAGGCCTATGGTCGTCAGCAGGCCGACCTTGAAGTAGACGTCGTTGGCCTGGCCGAAGAGCGTGGCCGCTGCCAGGGCGCCGAGCACGCCGACGGGGACGGCCATGATGACCGAGAACGGGATCGACCAGCTTTCGTAAAGCGCTGCAAGGCAGAGGAAAACCACCAGGACCGAGATCGCGTAGAGCATCGGAGCCTGCGAGCCGGACAGGCGTTCCTGATAGGAGATGCCCTGCCAGGCGACCGTGTAGCCACCGCCGAGTTGTTCTGTCAGGACTTCCATCTCGTTCATGGCGTCGCCGGAGCTGACGCCCGGAGCAGACGCCCCGTCGAGCGGAATGGCGCTCACCGCGTTGAAGCGGGCAAGCGTCGGGGCGCCCTTGATCCACTCGGTGCGGGTGAAGGCAGAGAAGGGGACCATCTCGCCGCTGGCATTGCGAGCGTACCAGTGATCCAGGTCGTCCGGCTGCATGCGGAACGGTGCGTCGCCCTGCACATAGACCGGCTTGATCTCGCCATTGAGCGTGAAGTCATTGACGTCGCGACCGGTGAAGATAACGGAAAGCATCGAATTGACCGCGGCGATATCGACGCCCATGGCGCCAATCTTTTCCTGGTCGATGACAATCTTCATCTGAGGCTCGACTTCCTTGTTGTTGCTGCGTAGCGCAACGACTTTGCCGCTGGCGCCGGCCATCTGGATCAGTCGCTTGGAGGCGGCATCGAGCGCCTCCGTGCCATGACCGCCGGTGTCGACGAGGTACATCGAGAAGCCGCTTGATACGCCGAGACCCTGGATTGCAGGGGGCAGCAGCGCGAACACTTGCGCCTCGCGGAAGGTGAAGAAGGTCTTCAGCGCACGGGTCACAACAGCCTGAGCGTGCAGGTTCGGATCCGTGCGCTTGGAGAAGTCCTTGAGCTTGGTGAAGACGATCGCACTGTTCTGGCCGGAGCCGTTGAAGCCGAAGCCAAGTGCGCCGAAGACCGATTCAACGGCATCCTTCTCATTCTCGCGGTAGTAATTTTCAACCTTCTCGACAACAGCCTGGGTCTGCTGGGTCGTCGAGCCCGGAGGTGTGGTGACGATCGTGAGGAGGACACCCTGGTCTTCCTGCGGCAGGAACGACGTCGGCAGACGCGTGAACAGATAAGCACACCCGGCCCCCACCATCAGGAAGACGAGCATGACGCGGATCGGTCGCTTGAGCAGGTAACCGATTGTGCGCACATAGCCGTTGGTCGCGCTTGTGAAGTTGCGGTTGAACCAGTCTCCAAGGCGATGCTTCTTGTGTTCGGTGACTGGCTTCAGCATGGTTGCGCAGAGCGCCGGGGTCAGGACGATTGCAACCAGTGCCGAGAGCAGCATCGCCGAGACGATCGTTACCGAGAACTGTCGGTAGATAATCCCGGTCGAGCCGCCGAAGAAGGCCATGGGGATGAAGACGGCCGTAAGCACGAGGGCGATACCGACGATGGCGCCGGTGATTTCGCCCATCGATTTCTCGGTGGCCTCCAGCGGCGAGAGTTTCTCCTCGGTCATGATGCGCTCGACGTTTTCGACCACAACGATAGCGTCGTCGACCAAGAGGCCGATCGCCAGAACCATGGCGAACATCGTCAACGTATTGATCGAGTAGCCGGTCATCGCAAGGATACCGAAGGTTCCCAGCAGCACGACGGGCACGGCGATCGTCGGGATCAATGTGGCGCGGATGTTCTGCAGGAAGACCAGCAGAACGATGAAGACGAGAACGATCGCTTCGATCAGCGTGTGAACGACTTTTTCGATCGAGAGTTCGACGAACGGCGTTGTGTCGTAGGGGTAGGTGATCTCGACGCCTTCCGGCAGGCCACGGCCGATCGTGTCAAGCGCGCTGCGGACACGGGCGGCAGTATCGATGGCGTTTGCGCCAATCGCGAGGTTGACCGCAAAGCCACTCGACGGAAGGGTGTTGTAGCGTGACGAGCCACCGTAGCTTTCCTGACCGATCTCGATGCGTGCCACGTCGCTGAGGCGGACCGTGGAGCCGTCCTTTTCGACCTTCAGGATGATGTGTTCGAAGTCCGAGACCGTGGTGAGCTGGCTCTGCGCGGTGATCGTCACATTGAGCTGCTGCCCGTCGACGGACGGCTGGGCGCCGAGTGAACCGACAGAGACCTGGGTGTTCTGGGACTCGATCGCCGAAGTGACGTCGCCGGTCGTCAATTGATATTTCAACAGCTTGTATGGATCCAGCCAGACACGCATGGCGTAGCCCGACCCGAAGATATTGACGCTGCCGACGCCTTCGATGCGCTGGATCTGGTCTTCGATCGATGAGGACATGATGTTGCCCAAGTCGACGGAAGTGCGTTTGCCGTCCGTCGAAACGAGCGAGCCGACCAGCAGAATGCTCGACGTCGACCGGGTGACGCTTATGCCGGCGTCGATGACGTCGCCCGGCAGTTTCGATTGAACCAGCTGAAGCTTGTTCTGAACCTGCACCTGAGCGATATCGGGGTCAGCGCTGGTGCCGAAGGTCAGCGAAATGCTGGCCGAGCCGGTCGATGAGGTCGAGGTCATGTAGGTCAGATCGTCGAGACCGGTCATGCCGTCCTCGATGATCGTCGTCACCGATTTCTCGACGGTTTCAGCGCTGGCGCCGCGATAGGTCGCATTGATGCGAACCGTGGTCGGCGCGATATCCGGATACTGCGAAATCGACAGCGTAGAGATCGCGAGCAAGCCGGAAAGCATGATCGTAATCGCTATGACCCACGCAAAGATCGGGCGTCGAATGAAAAACTTGGCCATTGGCTTATAATTCCTGTGCGGCTCTGATCACGGTTCGTCGCGTTACTTCGCGGCGGGCTTTTGTGCATCACCGGATGAGGGCTGTTCGGCGGGCACGACGATACCCTTCTCATTGATCTTCATGGGCATGGGTTTTACCGGCATGCCCGCGGTGATCGATTGCAGGCCGCTGACGATCAGCTGATCGCCGTCCTTGATGCCGTCGGTAACCAGCCAGGAATTGTTCGACGGCGACGCGTTCTCAAAGACGCGGGTTTCGACCTTGCCGTCAGCAGCAACAAACTGTGCGGTCAACTCGCCGTTTGCATTGCGGCTCGTGGCAAGCTGCGGCAGGGCATAACCATCTTCCGTGCCCAGTTCCAGCGTCGCCCGCACGTACATGCCGGGCAGAACGATCCGATCGGGATTTGGGAAGCGCACACGAATGATGAATGTTCCGGTGGTTTCACTGACCACGGACTTCGACATGTCGAGCGTACCCTTCTGGTCGTATTCCTTGCCGTTTTCCAGGATCAGGCGGAAGGTGGCGTTTCCGGCATTGCCCTTGACCTCTCCGCTCGTGATCGCATCGCGCAGGCGCAGCAGATTTGTGCTCGACTCCGTCAACAGGATGTAGATGGGATCGAGTTGGCGCACCGTCGTCAGCGCCGTTGTCTGGTTCGCGGCGACGACGTTGCCGATGTTGTAGGCTGTCTGGTCGATCAGACCGTCGAAGGGGGCTGTGATCTTTGTGTGGTCAAGGTCGATTTCGGCTGCTGTCAGCGCCGCCTTGGCCGACTCGACCTCGGCCTGGGCCTGCAGGAGGTTGGTTTTTGCCGTCTCGAACTCGATCTGCGTTGCGCCGGAGCCGACGAGGCGTTGATAGCGGTCGAAATTGCTCTGCGCGCTCGGAACGCTCGCTTCGGCTTTCGCAATGGCTGCACGCGCCTGCGCAACGGCTGCCAGATAGGGAGCGTCTTCGATCTGATAAAGAATGTCGCCTTTCTTGACCTCGCCGCCTTCGCGGAAAGGGATCTCGCGAATGAGGCCGCTCACCTGCGGACGAATATCGGCGACCTGGGAGGCTTCTGCACGGCCTGGCAGGATCGTAGTCACCGGGAACGTCGCCTTGGTTAGTGATATCACACCGACGGGGGCTGCCTGCTGCGCAGCGCCCGCGGCGCCACCGGTTGCACCCTGCTTGTTACCGCTATCGCTGCATGCAGCGAGCACACCTGCCATTGCGAGAGCGGAGGAAACGAAGAGGAAGCGCCGTATCATGATGAGTTCCCTGTGAGGTGGCAGTCGGAATCGATGACCTCCTGGGAGAAGATCGATCACCGATCCAGAATCAAATGCCACTGATCCGAATTTAAGAAAGACTTTACGAAGTGACGTAAGTTATGAATCGTCACTTAGCAAGCGCTATTTTGCAGTGCGGCATCGACGAAGTTCACGATCTTTTGAGCGCGCTCTACGAGCGTGTCCTTATCGTCACGGGCGATGAGAACAGGGTGGAGGACACTTGCAAGGGCGTCAGCGACCGTGCTTGCGGCGCTTTCCGGATTGGCGCAATTGTAGCGTCCGCGAGAGACGCCCTCCCGTATGATGTCGTTCAATTTCTGGACAATGCGCTCCCTGTAGCGGTTGCCGGCGTCGAGTTTTGCCTGCACCGTCATCAGCACCATTTCGAAGAGATAGGGGTTCTCCTGGATATCCTGCAGATGGCTGTCGAGCAGGCGCAAGACAAAACGCAGAAGTTGTTCCTGCGGCGGAAGATCGTCGTCAAAGGCGGCAAAGCGATCGGCTACATCCTCGAGGTGGCGTTCGGCGATTGCGTCGACCAGGGCCGCCTTAGTGCGAAAATGCTTGAAGACGTTGGCCGGCGACATGCCAAGCGATGCGGCGATGTCGGCAATCGATACCGCGACGAAACCACGCTGCCGGAATAGCAATTCCGTCATGGACAGAATGTCCTCGCGGGTTTCCTCGGCCTTGCGTCTTGGCCTGCGTGCCATTCGTTCCCCCACCGGTCGGATCCCGGCACCGATTTGTGCGGATGCTAACGCCAAGGCCGGAAGACCTGCAAGCCAATGTTGCAGGTCGGTGCCGCCGTCGGTCGGATGCCTAGGCGAAATAGGGTGAAAGGTTTCGGCGAACACGGTCGACCGGCGTTGCGCCCGTGTCATCCGGTACAAATGCTTGCGCGGTGATCGCCTCGTAGGCCTTGATATAGACTTCGGAGGTTTGTTCGACCAACTCCACCGGGATTTCCGGGATGTCGTCCTTGTAGGGATCGCAGCGCTCGGCGACCCAGGCGCGGACGAAGTCTTTGTCGAAGCTTGCCGGGCGCGTTCCCGCCTCGAAGCTTGCCTGATAGCTGTCCGCCAGCCAGTAGCGGCTGCTGTCCGGCGTGTGGATCTCGTCGGCGAGAATGATGTTGCCATTCTCGTCGGTGCCGAATTCGTATTTGGTGTCGACGAGGATCAGGCCGCGTTTTGCTGCAAGTTCCTGCCCTCGGGCGAACAGAGCGAGGGCGTATCGCGACAGGGTTTTCCACTGTTCCTCGGTGAGCAACCCACGCTCGACGATCTCGCTCGGCGTCAGTGGCTCGTCATGGCCGCCGTCGAATTCCTTGCTGGTCGGCGTGATGACCGGCTCGGGGAGTTTCTGGTTGTCGCGCATGCCGTCGGGCAGCCGCATGCCGTACATTTCACGTTCGCCCTTCTTATAGAGAGTAAGGATCGAAGTGCCGGTCGTGCCGGCGAGATAGCCGCGCACAACGATCTCGACGGGTAGAATGTCGAGGCGCTTGCCGATCACGACGTTCGGATCCGGATAGTCGAGTACGTGATTGGGGCAAATATCCTTCGTGGCCTCGAACCAGTAGCGGGCGGTTTGGGTCAAGACCTGCCCCTTGTAGGGAATACAGGTGAGAATGCGGTCGAAGGCGCTCAGCCTGTCCGTGCTGATGATGATGCGTCGGCCATCGGGCAGATCGTAGTTCTCGCGGACCTTGCCGCGATAGTAGTTGGGGAGCTCTGGGAAATGGGCTTCGGAAAGGATTCGCACGGGCTCAACCATCCTTGTCAGTTTATCGGGTGCTTTACCCTTGCTCTAGTTCCATCGCCGGGGATGTCAAGCAAACCGGTCCCTAAAGCCAGAAGACATATATAAGAAGTGTGGTCAGAACGTAGCTCAGTAGCGTCAGCGGTGCGCCAGCCTTAAGAAAATCGACGAAGCGGTAGCTGCCGATCCCCATTGCCAGCGTGTTGTTGTGGTGGCCGAACGGAGTGAGGAAATCCAGCGATGCACCCGCTGCAACCGCGATCATGTAAGCCTGCGGAACATGATGTCCCGCCGCCGCGAACTGGAGGGCGATCGGGCTCATAATGATAGCGACCGTTGCGTTGTTGACGAAAGGTGTCAGTACCATCGCCAGGAAGAGGACCAGGGCGACGCCCGCGATCGGTTCCGCCAGCGGTATGATCAATCCCAGTGCCGTCGCGATCAGCTGCGCCGTGCCGGTGCTCGCGACTGCCGATCCGATCGGGATCATCGCACCCAACATGATAATGATGGGCCAATTGAGGTCGGCCATCGCCTGACGGATATTCAGGTAGTTTAAAAGGGCGAGGGCGAGGATCACGCCCGCGAAGCCAATGTCCGGTGTGAGCAGATTGAATGCCGTCGATGCCACACCGACAGCAAAGATCGCGAAGGGCAGCAACGAGGTGACAGCACCGGGGGCGGCGGGCGAGGTTGCCAAGGGCAGGCACTCACATTCCTCCAGAGCTTGCCTGATCGCTTCGCGATCTCCCTCCAAGATAAGGATGTCGCCGATCGATAGCTGCAGATCCTCGAAGCGGCCCTCGATCCGCGGCGATCGCATCGACAATGCGGAGATCGTTATGTCGTGCGCCTTGAATACCTCGATCGAGCGCAGCCTCGACCCGAGCAGCGTGCTCTCGGGCATGACCACGGCCTCGATGTGGATCGGTCTCGACGGTGGTGGGCCGAAACGCGGTGGTGCCAGTAGAACACCAGACGCAAGGAGTTCGGCCAGAACGACATCATCCATCTCCGCCAAGAGCAGATCCCCGGCCTCGATGACGGCGCTTTCGGGCTTCCCGAAAACGAAACGCTCATTGCGGACCAATGAATGAGGGAGAAGCGCGAACATGGCAGGTAGGTCCGAAAGGCGGTTGCCGACAAGTGTCGAGTGTGCGGGAACGCGGCGTTCGGTCAGTACACGCCGAGGCACACCGGATGGACTTGCAGGTTCGTTGCTCGTTTGGGGAAAAAGCCGGGGCGCCAACCACGCCGTCAGCGCGATGCCGGCAATTGCCACGGGCAAGCCTACATAGGCGAAATCGAAAAGGTGAAGCCCGCTGCCGGTCGCCTCAGCCAATGCGTTGCTGACAAGCAGGTTCGCTGGCGTTCCGATGAGCGACACAAGGCCGCCAAGCAGGGCCGCAAACGAGATCGGCATGATCAGTTGCCTGCGGGGGATCGCGAGCGACGCGCTGATCCGCAACGCGGCAGGCAGGGCAATCGAAAAAGCGCCGATGTCGTTCATGAAGATGGAGATGAATCCGGCAGCCGCCGACAGAGTGGCGATGACCGCGGCATTCGAGAATTTCGCTCGGCTGAAGATATCAGCAAGCCGGTCGAAAAGCTTTGCACGAGCGAGCACCTGCACGATCAGCAAAATTTCGACCACCGTGATAACCACCGGGCTAGCGAAGCCGGCAAAAACCTGTGCTGCCGGATAGAGCCCGAGGACATATCCAGCGAGCAGCCCGGCGATTGCCACCACTTCGATGCGAACGCGATCCAGCGAGAACAACACCAGCATCACGACCAGCAGGATCAGCAGAGATGCTTGCTCGAAGGTCATATGGTGTCCCGAACCTCAACCCGTCGAGGCGAATGTAGCGGCTCGGCGCGCTGTGTACAGAGTCAGATATTATGCGGGGAGGGCTGCGGAGAGCTTCGGGATCCGGCATCCGCCCTGCGCCAGGTACGCGTCTCGGTAATCTCAAGGATTGGCGTCGAAAAGACACCGAGTGTCCTTTCCTGCCAATGCGCCCCTGCCGAATCCAGTTTTTCACGCCAGCGATCCGACTGCAGCATTGCTGCGCCGATTGCTACGGGACTGATCGCACACGATGAAAGCAGTTGAAGTCCAGAGACGATCGAGGTGCCGCTCGAGATGACGTCGTCGATCAACGCCACCCGCCGGCCTCCCAGCAGCGGCAGCATGCGCGGATCCATGTAAAGTCGCTTCTGTTGCGTCGGGGTGGTGATGGATGAGAGCGCGACGGAGAGCTCGTCGCGGTACCAGAATTTTCGCGATGTACCGAGCGGGACGTACCGGTCGTGACCCAACTTCTGCGCCACGGCGGCGGCAAGTGTCAGGCCGAGAGTCGGAAGGCCCGCGATGACATCGACATCGAAGCGCTTCAGCTTCTCGGCAAGCTGTCCGGCCAGAACATCCAGGACCGCGAAACTCGCCTGGTTGAGGATCAGGGAAGCCAAGGCGTGGCGGCCGTCAGCCAGCATCCGGATCGGCAGGCGAAGCTGGCGGCCATCGTGCAACTCGGCAACATAAAACGACGAGAACTCGCCATCGACCGGGTATGTGCCGGGAGCATGTATGTCCTGCCAGAAGTCGTGCGGCGCCAATTCGCTCATGCCATCAATTCCGTTTTGTCGCGTCCAGACCCGAACGCCGACGCAGGTCCTTGAGTTCGGCCCCGGTCAATGCGCGCACCGTGCCCTTGGGAAGTTCCCCGAGTTCCAGGCCGCCGATCGCGACGCGTACCAGACGCAGGCATTCGGCGCCGAGGGCTTCCAGCATGCGGCGGATCTGGCGGTTGCGGCCCTCGTCGAGCTCGACTTCGATCCATGAATTCCTGTCGCCGCTTCTTAGCAGCTTCGCGGAGGTCGCCTTCAACATCTCGCCGTCATGGCGAACGCCATAGGCCATTTCAGCCAGCATCGCCGCATCCACGATCCGGTCAACCTGAACATGATAGGTTTTTGTGACGTGGGTCAGCGGATCGAGCAGTGTCTGCGCGAACTGGGTGTCATTGGTAAAGAGAAGCAGACCTTCGCTTGCCTTATCCAGCCTTCCGACGGAGGAGAGGTGCCGGACGTCGAAACCCTTGAGGCAATCGTAGACCGTCGGGCGGCCTTCCGGATCATCGCGCGTCGTCACCAGTCCACGCGGTTTGTTGAGCATGAGGTAGACCTTGGCTTCCGCGACGACGCCGATGCCATCCACCTTTATCGATGACCCTTCCAGATCAACCCATGCGGAAATGTCTGTGACCGTGCGTCCGTCCACCGTGACGCGGCCGTCGCCGATCAATCGCTCTGCCTGCGTTCGAGAACAATAACCAAGTTTGGAGAGTGCCCGCGGCAGCGTCACCCGCTTGCCCTGCGTGTCGCCGCCTAATTTTGCACCTCCACGCAATGTATGCGGTGAGCGCCGCTCCCTCACTATAGTCACCCTGTTCTGTTTCGCTTGTGGGGTTCTTGCATGAACAAAGCAGGGTTTCCAGCGTGCAGCGGGCGAAACGCCGGGACAAATCATCCTAAAAGCCAGATTGTGATGAAGCACTCTATGATCGCGCACCAGATGCTGGCGGCATCAGCGCCCTTCCGGGCGCTGGATCAAGCCTCAATGAGAGGCCATAAAACCCGCCAGTTCCTGACGGTTGATCACGACTCCGGCAGCCGCTTTGGCCGGGTCTGGATGGGTATAGAACAGGCGGGCCATTTCGGGCAGATCAAGGGCCTGCTGCATATTCATGATACCCACAGCCTTGCGGCCTTCGATGCCATCAACACTGACTTCGACTATGCAGTTTGCTTTCTTCCTCTCCATGAATAGTCCTCCCTCTTTATTGTAGTGTTGCTGGTAGCGCCGAAACTTGGTTTTTCTAAGACCAAAGTATTACGAGCCATATCGACCTCGAGATCAATATGGCTCGTCAGAAAAATACTATTGCCCTTTACGATGTGTTATCGCCACCACTGGCGCGGCGGCTGCTGAGTTCCGCTTAGAAGGTAGCCGGCGAGAAAGCCAATGGCGCCGGCAAGCGCGAGCGCGGTCGTCGTTGCAGCGGGGTGCTCGCGGGCAGCGCCGGCGGCAGCCGCGCTTTCGGCCCGGATCTGGGCAACGGCGCTTTTTGCACGGGGGAGGGCGTCTTCATAGACCTTGCCCGCACGATCGCGAACTTCATAGTATGCCTCTGCACCTTGAGCGGATACCATCTTCTGCAGGCGTGATACCTCTTGCTGAAGCGCAGTGATGTCCTTGCTGACGGAGGCTCTGATATCATCGGTATTGGCAGCCATGTCTTTCTCCTTTCATTTTACTCGAACGAGAACACGAAAGAGCTGCATTAGGTTCCCGGCCAATCTGGCCCGGACCCGCAATGAAACCCAAATGTTGCTTTTCGGCGGAGTTTCAACCCTTGAAGTGATCCTTCGGAGGGAAAGAGCGGTCAAAAACAGCCCTCGCGAGGTACGTTTAAACTTCTTGCAGTCGAAATTTGAGGCTTCGTCGCTAGGAGCCAGAGGTCGCGAATAGTTACTCCCGAAAATTTCCAATAGAAAACAGCGTGTTACAAAAATGTCAAAAAACTTTTGCGCGGTGTGTTGACTTGGAAAAGGGGTAGGCCTTATAAGCCCAC
>NZ_LMDG01000023.1 GCF_001426265.1 Rhizobium sp. Root1220 | reverse complement strand
AAGCCCTAAAGCCTCAAACCCTCATCAGCATCGCAGCCAATCCGGAAACTCAGAAGCGAAGGACATCGTCGCCAGCAGCGCCGCCGCCCTCGTTCAGTGAGTGGGCTTATAGATCCTGACCTGTTTTGAAGTCAACAACCGATTTCGAAAAAAGCGAGATTTCTTGCATCTCGTTGAATTCCAAACCGTATTTTCAGAAGGGTCGTTTTCCGGCCAAGGATCGGCGGTTTGCACGACGGTCTTTTAGATAAATAGGGCACCAAAACCGCATGACGAGGCCCTTTGCCCTCACATCTTCACAATCCGGTGGTCTCAAGAGGCAAGGAATTTTCGGGCGGTCAACCCGCTCATTTGACTTCCATTGCCGAACTATGCACTTTTTGCCCGCCACCGGCACCTATGAAGCCTACCAAAAAGGACGCGGATCGCACTGCCATGATGACCGAGAAGATGATGATCCGCTCGTTTGGCAACGAGCCGCCGCTTCTCGCAGATGGAAGGCGCGCACCCGACCGCCGCGAAGTTTCGCTGCGTTGGCTTTCGGGTACGTTCCTCACGGGCATTACCTCCAGCGTATTGATGGGCGTTGCGCTGTTTGCGGCACTCGATGGTCGCCAGCAACTGGCGATCCCGGCCGAAGCCTACGCCAATATCAATGCGGACGCGCACGGCGACATTGACGTGACGCGCGGCGGACGCCTGATCGCCCCCGCGATCGCAGCCAAGCCATCCGACCGCAAGATCATGGACGTCTCGACCGTCGTTCACGAAGGCGACAAGGAGGTTGTCCGCCGGCAGCCTTTCGCACGCGTTAAGATGACGCTTGCGGCCAACCACGTCGCCACCGAGGACTATCCGAGCTTCAATCCGCTGACGATCTTTTCTGCCGATGAGCCTGAAGCCTCCCCCAGTGTCCGCACCGGCCAGATCTATGGCTCCGACGTTGAATCCGAGGTCAGCCTGAAGACGGTCGCTTATCCGACCGGCAAGTCGAGCGTCGCAGTGGCGGCCGGCATGTCATTGGATGAGATCGAGGAGAATGTTCGTTCCAACGGCTCAGTGCTGACGGACGGTGCAGCGCAGGTTGCTGCCCTTTACTACGTCGATCCCCGCCGCTTCTCCAACGATGAGAATGACGTTGATCTCGCCGCCGGCCTCACAGCCCGCGTGCTCGAGCAGAACATGACGGTCTCGGCGCCGGAATCGATCACGCCGCAGACCGAAGAATTTGCCGACGACATCATCCCTGTCCGCCAGAATACGGCCATCGTCAAGTCGATGATGGCTTCGGGCTATCCGGAGTTGCAGGCCAAGGGCCTTTCCGCTTATCTCTCGCCGCTGCTCGGTTCCGATGATCTGTCGAAGGGCGACGTGCTGCGGATCGGCATCCTCCAGAAGGGCGAACAGGCAAAGATCATCCGCGCCAGTGTCTACCGCGGCACACGGCATCTCGTGACCGTCGCATTGGATGACCATGATCGTTTCGTTGCCGGTCGAGAGCCGCCGGAACTCGACGCAGTGGCGACCGCCTTCGACGACAGCGCACTGACAGCGCCGTCCAACCAGAACCTGCCGCGCGTCTATGACGGCATCTACAGAGCCGCCCTCTCCTATGGCATGACCAAGGATATGACGGCGCTGATCATAAAGCTGTTGGCAAGCAGTGTCGACTTCCAGGCCGAACTGCGCCCGACGGACACGCTCGAAGCATTTTTCTCCGTGGCCGATTCCAGCGGGCAGGCGACGGACGATTCCGAATTGCTTTACGTCAATGCCCGTTTCGGCGACACGCAGACACGCTTTTATCGCTTCCAGGATCCCGAAGACGGCTCGGTCGATTATTTCGACCAGGACGGCAAGAGCATACGCCAGTTTCTCCTGCGCAACCCGGTCCCGAACGGCATTTTCAAGTCGGGCTTCGGCATGCGCCGGCACCCGATCCTTGGTTTTGCCCGCATGCACACCGGCGTCGACTGGGCCGCTCCGCGTGGAACGGCGATCATTGCCGTCGGCAACGGAACGGTCGAAAAGGCCGGATGGGATTCCGGCGGCTACGGCAACCAGACGATTGTTCGGCACACCAACGGCTACGAATCCTCCTACAATCACCAGAGCGCCATTGCCAAGGGTGTCGTACCGGGCTCCAAAGTGCGCCAGGGGCAGGTCATCGGCTGGGTCGGCACCACCGGGGAGTCGACGGGGCCGCATCTGCACTACGAGATGATCGTCAACGGCACCAAGGTGGACCCGTTGCGCGTGCGTCTGCCGGGCGGAAAATCATTGAAGGGCGAGCCACTCGCCAAGTTCGAAGACGAACGCCAGCGGATCGATACGCTGCTCGGCAACGAGCCTCCGCCGCAGGTCGCAAGCAAGTAGCCTGCAGACAAAATGGCGGCCGGAGCCGCCATATCTTTGCCGATATTCCCGCCTTTAGGCGGCTTCGTTCACCGTCGCATTGCGCGTGCGAAACAGCAGCCGGTCGGTCCCGCTGGTGACCTTCACCGTCGAGCCATCCGGCACCTGCCCGCCAAGGATCTGCTCGGCCAGCGGATCCTGCACAAACTTCTGGATCACCCGCTTCAGCGGCCGAGCGCCGTAAACAGGGTCGTAGCCCTTGTTGGCCAACCAATGGGTGGCCTCGTCGTCGAGCTCGATGGTGATCTTGCGTTCAGCGAGTAGCTTGACCAGACGCTTCAGCTGGATCTCGACGATCGCGCCCATTTCGTCCCGCTTCAGGCGGTGGAATAGGATGATCTCATCGATACGGTTCAGGAACTCCGGCCGGAAGTGACCGCGCACAACCTCCAGAACCTGCTCGCGGATCTCATCCGTGTCATGACCGTCGGGAAGCTCCGTCAGCATCGTCGCGCCGAGGTTCGACGTCATGATGATCATCGTGTTGCGGAAATCGACTGTCCGGCCCTGGCCATCGGTCAGGCGTCCATCATCGAGCACCTGTAAGAGCACGTTGAACACATCGGGATGCGCCTTTTCGATCTCGTCGAACAGCACGACCTGATAGGGCCGACGGCGCACCGCTTCCGTCAGCGAACCGCCCTCCTCATAACCGACATAGCCGGGAGGAGCGCCGATCAGCCGGGCCACGGAGTGCTTCTCCATGTATTCCGACATATCCATCCGCACCATCGCCGTCTCGTCGTCGAACAGAAAGCGGGCGAGCGCCTTGGTCAGTTCCGTCTTGCCGACGCCGGTCGGCCCCAGGAAGATGAACGAGCCGAGCGGCCGGTTCGGATCCTGCAGGCCGGCGCGCGCGCGGCGCACCGCCCGCGACACGGCCTGAACGGCATCACCCTGGCCGATCACCGACTTCGCCAGCTCGTCTTCCATCCGAAGCAGCTTTTCGCGATCGCCTTCCAGCATCTTTTCAACAGGAATGCCGGTCCAGCGCGAGACGATATGGGCGATATTGTCAGGCGTCACCACCTCCTGCACCATGGCGCTGCGGTCATTGTCCTGCTGTTCGGATTCCGCCAGCTGCTTTTCCAGCTCCGGAATGACGCCATAGGTCAACTCCCCGGCGCGCTGGAATTCTCCCTTGCGCTGGGCAATCGCCAGATCGTTGCGGGCATCGTCGAGCTGTTTCTTCAGATCGGCGGCAAGGCCGAGCTTCTGCTTCTCCGACTGCCAGCGGGCGGTCAGCGCATCGGCACTCTCTTCGAGATCGGTGAGTTCGGTCTCAAGCCGCACCAGCCGGTCGGCCGAGGCAACGTCGGTTTCCTTCTTCAGCGCTTCGCGCTCGATCTTCAGCTGCATGATGCGGCGATCGAGTTCGTCGAGTTCTTCCGGCTTGCTGTCCACCTGCATGCGCAGGCGCGCCGCCGCCTCGTCCATCAGGTCGATGGCTTTATCCGGCAGAAAGCGGTCGGTGATATAGCGGTTCGACAGGGTCGCAGCCGCCACCAGGGCCGAATCCGAGATCCGGACCTTGTGGTGCTGCTCGTATTTTTCCTTCAGGCCGCGCAGAATCGAGATCGTATCCTCGACCGTCGGCTCTTCGACGACGATCGGCTGGAAACGACGGGCGAGCGCCGGGTCCTTCTCGACATGCTTGCGATATTCGTCGAGCGTGGTGGCACCGACACAATGCAACTCACCGCGGGCCAGCGCCGGCTTCAACAGGTTGGAGGCGTCCATTGCGCCATCGCCCTTGCCGGCACCGACAAGCGTGTGCATCTCGTCGATAAATAGGATGATCTCGCCGTTTTCGGCCTGCACCTCGTTGAGCACGCTCTTCAGCCGCTCTTCGAATTCGCCGCGATACTTCGCACCGGCAATGAGCGCGCCCATGTCGAGCGCCATCAGCTTCTTGTCTTTCAACGATTCCGGCACGTCGCCATTGACAATGCGCAGAGCCAGGCCTTCGGCGATCGCCGTCTTGCCAACGCCGGGTTCACCGATCAGCACGGGATTGTTCTTGGTCCGACGCGACAGGACCTGGATGGTGCGACGAATTTCGTCATCCCGGCCGATCACTGGATCGAGCCGGCCATCGCGGGCTTCCGCCGTCAGGTCACGGGCAAACTTCTTCAGCGCGTCGAAGCCCTGTTCGGCATTGGCGCTGTCGGCCGTGCGGCCTTTGCGGATCTCGTTGATAATCTGGTTGAGCGCAAGTGCCGTCACACCAGCGTTCTTCAGCGTGGTCGAGGTCGACGATTCCATCGCCAGCGCCTGCAACAGCCGTTCGACGGTGACGAAACTGTCGCCGGCCTTCTTCGAAGCCTCTTCGGCGGTCGAGAGAACCTTGGCAAGCGGTGCGGCAAGATAGATCTGGCCGTTGCCACCTGAGATCTTCGGCAGTTTGGCAAGTGCGGCGTCATTGGCAAGGCGGGCAGCCTTAGGGTCACCGCCGGCACGCTCGATCAGTGATGCGGCCATGCCCTGATCGTCGTCGAGCAGGACTTTGAGAACATGTTCCGGCGTGAACTGCTGGTGCCCCTGCGCCAGCGCATAGGTCTGCGCCGACTGGATGAAACCGCGCACCCGCTCCGAGTATTTTTCGATATTCATAGTATACCTCCATAGACCGCCCTGCCCTCACAAGGCACAGGCCGATGACTGAGATTGAGCTCCCTCAAGAGGCGAGCCATTTCCCTGCCGTTGCTGGTATTTACGGCACAGGAACTTTCGTGAGGGATATGGTGGAGAATCCCGGGAGTTTAAAGAGGTCGGAGAGGAAAAACGCGGGCATTCAAACGAACCGAAAGGCACCGCGGGGACCGTCGCTCTCCTCCGATCAACCCCCGCCAGTTGAAGTACACAACCTGATTGTTCAAGGGCAGTGCATTCACATGCGTGCCGCCGATCAAGATGCCGCCGATCCAGACGGCAAGTCGGGGAGACGGCGCTGCACTACCGGGCGTCAGTGCTCCACCGCATGTGCGGCGACCTCGATGACCGGAAGCTGCTACCATGGGCCCTGCGTGACGATCTTGCGCGCGAAAGCACAACGCGCTTCTCGCTCTCGGGCCGACATTGACCAGCAGTGGCAGCGAGCTGGCCAGCAGAGTCATGAATCGACGCCGGTGGGGAAATCCGCAAAAGCGAAGAGGCCGCTCCAGTGGAGCGACCCCTCGTCAATCTCAAGCCAATTCTCCGCATATGGAGATATGGATCCCTTATTCCGAAGCAGCGTCCGCGAGAATCGGCGCTTCGCCAGACCCGGCGCTTTCGCCGGCGGCCTGCGCCTCGTCACCTTCCGCGCCGCGACGTGGGCGACGCGGGCGGCTTGCGGTGCTGCGACGACGTGGCTGGCGTTCACGCGGCTGTCCGCCGGCACTTTCCTCGTCCATCGACACTTCGGCAGGGATGCCGTCGATTTCTGGCTGCGGACCGCTGCCGTCGATCACCTCCGGCTCAGGCGCAACGACTGCGACCGGTGCCGGGCGCTCTTCCTGACGGCGCTGCTGGCGTGCGGGCGCAGGTTGTTCCTCATTGCGCTCATTGCTGCGGCGCTGATGTTGTTCATCCGAGCGGCGCTGGTGCTGCTGGTGGTCCTGCTGCTGGCGCGGTGGCTGAACGACAACGACGTCATCATTGTCGTCGCCATCGCTATCGTCGCCTTCGCGGTCGGACCCGTCGCCGAATTCGTTGCGATCGTCGCGCTGGAAACGCTCCTGCATCTGCGCCTGAGCCGCAGCAATGATGCGATAGTAGTGTTCCGCATGCTGCAGATAGTTCTCAGCGATGACACGATCGCCGGAGCTCTGCGCGTCGCGGCCGAGTTGCGCATACTTTTCTGCGATGTGCTGAGCAGTGCCTCGGATCTTGACGTCGGGGCCGGAGCTATCGTAGGTCCGCGTCAGCGGATTGCCACCCTTGCGGTTGAAGTTGTTATTATTGTTGTTGTTTCCGCCGCCGCCGCCGTTGTTGTTACTGCCACGCCCGCGACCGCGCTTGTTCTGCTGTCCTGGCCTCATCGATCGTTCACCTGAATTCTCTGTTTGTGTGGATTATTGGCACGAACCTCCGTGGCCGGGTCGACCGGCTCAGGGACTTCGTGCCGCAAGCATACTGCGCTTTCGCGCCAACCTGCCGCTTGTTCTCAAGTCAGTTTGACTGATTCACGCATTGGGTCGTGTTCAACCTTTGAAACACTCGTTTAAAAGAGCGGACCCCCGAGATCGAGCAAGTGCCGAACGAATCCTCGTTCTTTCCTGACTCTCCAATGCATAGGGGCAACCTATATCGCTTCCCGTGGAAATCCAAGCCTTTTCTTCGCGATGACAATTGCGTCCCGTTCCATCCTGCAATTTACCGGCGATCAGGTGATCGCGAACACCAGCACCCGGTCGTTCTGTCCATAATCCTTTACGGATTCCAATAACTTGAAGCCATGGGCCTCAAACACACCGGCCACGTCGCTGCGTTGATCGTAACCTATCTCAACGCCAACAACGCCACTTGGTCGTATGAACCCTGCTGCATCCTTGGCGATCGCTCGGTAGGCGTCAAGCCCGTCACTGCCGCCATCCAGTGCTGCAGCGGGATCAAATTTCGTCACCTCGGGAGCGAGATCGTGAACGACCCCGGAAGCTATGTAGGGCGGATTTGAAACGATCGCGTGAAACGAACCGCCTATGCGCTCGAACCAGTTTGACTGGATGGTCGTGAACCGATCTTGCAACCCGTTTCTCTCTGCGTTTGATTTCGCCGTCCTCAACGCATCGGCCGATATATCGCTGCCAACGCCGGACGCTTCCGGACATTCGCTCAACAGCGCGAGGCATATCGCCCCGGTTCCGGTTCCAAGGTCAAGAATATGGATATGCCCTTCCGCCTTTGCAAGGTCACGCAGATAGGGAATCATCGTATCGACGAGGATTTCGGTATCTGGCCTTGGTTCCAGAGTCTCGCTCGAAAGAGAGAGCGGGAGGCCGTAAAACTCGCGTTCGCCAAGAATGCGGTGAACGGGTTCGTGCGCCAGGCGCCTTTTGACCGCAGCCTCGACGAAAGACGCTCTTTCCTCGCCCAGCAGATCTCCGCCGCGCGTCAGCATCTCGGTCGTCGAAAACCGCAAAACGCCCGCGATCAGCAGGCGCGCATCGGTCGAGGGGTCGACGATGCCCGCTTCAGCGAAGCGACGGCGGGCATCCGCCAGAATGTCGGAAACCGTCGGTTCGCCCTGTTTCATCGCTGCTCGCCGAGTTGCGCCAGCTGGCTTGCCTGGTAGTCTGCCATCAGCGCATCGACGATTTCATCGATCTCGCCAACCATCATCCGGTCGAGCTTGTAGAGGGTCAGATTGATCCGGTGATCTGTGACCCGACCCTGTGGAAAATTGTAGGTCCGGATACGTTCGGAACGGTCGCCTGAGCCGACCTGGCTCTTGCGGTCGGCAGAACGCTCGCTGTCGGCGCGCTGCCGCTCGGCATCATAGAGCCGCGAGCGCAGAACCTGCATCGCCTTGGCGCGGTTCTGGTGCTGCGACTTCTCGGAACTGGTAACGACGATACCTGTCGGCAGGTGGGTAATGCGCACGGCAGAGTCGGTCGTATTGACGTGCTGTCCACCGGCGCCCGAAGAGCGCATGGTGTCGATACGGATGTCTTCAGCCCGGATCTCGATGTCGATCTCTTCGGCCTCAGGCAGCACCGCAACCGTCGCCGCGGACGTGTGGATCCGCCCACCCGCTTCCGTCTCGGGCACGCGCTGGACGCGATGCACGCCGGATTCGAACTTCAGCTTGGCGAAGACGCCCTTTCCCGTGATCGTCGCGATGATTTCCTTGAAGCCGCCAGCTTCACCTTCGCTGGACGAGAGAACCTCGACCTTCCACCCGCGGGCCGCCGCATACCGCTCGTACATGCGAAACAGGTCGCCGGCAAACAGCGCAGCTTCCGAGCCGCCGGTGCCGGCGCGGATTTCCAGGATCGCACTCTTCTCGTCGGCCGCGTCCTTCGGCAACAGGAGGATCTGAATTTCCTGCTCCAGCGCCTCTATGCGTTCCTTCACGTCCGGTAGTTCAAGCTCGGCCATATCGCGCATTTCCCGATCGACGCCCTTGTCGTCGAGCAGCGACTGCAGACCGGCCTGTTCCGCCAGCGCCTTCTCGTAGGCGCGGATTTTCGTCACCACCGGCTGCAGCTCGGAATATTCTGAGGCAAGCTTGACGTAGACATCGGCCGAGGGACCAGCCGACATGCGCGCTTCGATTTCGCCGAAACGGCGTTCCAGCTCGCGCATCTTTTCAACGGGAAGCTTCGCCACCCTTCACTCCGATTCTGATTGTCGTGCCTAAAGAGGAATATTGTGAACGTCGGCGAAGTGGGCAAGCAGCTCGCGCATCGAGGTCGCCCTCTTGGTATCGTCCAGCGCCTCGTTCATGATCATTGCCAAAGCCTCCACGTCGAGCCCAAGCAGCATCGCCTTGACCGGCCCGATCGAGGCCGGCGACATCGAGACCGAACGGAACCCGATGCCGAGCAGGGCCATCGCCGAAATCGGCTTGCCGGCAAGTTCGCCGCAAAGCGTCACCGGCGTTTTATTGCGCTCGCCGGCGCGCACGATGTCGCGCAGTATCCGAAGAAACGGCTTGCCGAGCGTATCGAAGCGATCCGACACCCGGGCATTGCCACGATCGACCGCCATCGAAAACTGGAAGAGGTCGTTGGAGCCCACCGACACGAAATCGACCGCCGCCATCAACTCGTCGAGCTGCCAGAGCAGCGACGGCACCTCCAGCATGGCACCGAACTGCAGCTTGCGCGGCAGCCCGTGGCCGAAGCGCGATAGATGTTGCACTTCCTTCTGCAGCAACTCGCGCACCGCCGCGATCTCCGAGACCTCGGTCACCATCGGCACCATCAGTTTCAGTTCGAGACCTGCGGCTGCCTTCAGCATCGCGCGTAGCTGCGTGCGCAGAAGACCGGGCCGATCGAGCGACAGGCGGATCGCCCGCCAGCCAAGCGCCGGATTTTCTTCTTCGTGGCCGCGGAAATAAGGGACTACCTTGTCGCCGCCGATATCAAGCGTGCGGAATGTAACGTTGCGCCCCGCCGCCTGCTTCAGCACATTGCGGTAGAAGATCTCCTGCTCTTCGGCCTTGGGCATTGTGGAGGCGATCATGAATTGCAGCTCGGTGCGAAACAGACCGATGCCCTCGGCACCTGATTCCGCCAGTTGCGGCAGGTCGACAAGAAGGCCGGCATTCATCTGCAGCGACACGCGCTGGCCATCCTTGGTGAGCGGCTCAACAGCGCGCAGCGCTCGGAACTGCTCCTGACGACGCGCGCGGAACCGCACCTTTTCCTCGTAGGAGCGCTGATGCTCCGGCATCGGCCTCAGATGCACATGGCCGCCATCGCCGTCGATGATCACCGCGTCGCCGTTTTCGGCAAGCGCCACGATGCCGGCCGCCTGGCCGATGACCGGAATGCCCATGGCGCGGGCGACAATGACCACATGGCTGGTGACAGCCCCTTCCTCGAGCACCAGACCGCGGACGTTGGCACGCGGATAGTCGAGAAGCTCGGCCGCGCCCATAGCGCGCGCCAGAATGATTGCATCACTGGGAAAGCCGTCGCCGGCCGTTCGGCCCGAATAGCCGGTCAGTTGCCGAAGCAGGCGGTTCGCCAGATCCTCGAAGTCGTGCATCCGCTCGCGCAAATAGGGATCAGTCAGGCGCATCATCCGCGCCTTGGTATCGCTCTGCACCTTTTCGACTGCGGCTTCGGCGGTCAGGCCGTTGCGGATC
Organism: Rhizobium sp. Root1220; assembly: GCF_001426265.1. Lineage (GTDB taxonomy): Bacteria > Pseudomonadota > Alphaproteobacteria > Rhizobiales > Rhizobiaceae > Rhizobium. The sequence goes on along the minus strand of NZ_LMDG01000023.1, from coordinate 540,800 downwards.
GCCTCCTCGAGCTTGCGCACCCAGCCTTGATCGTGAGCGAACATTCGGTAGGTCTCAAGCACGTCCCGGTGCTCGCCCTCCATCGAGACATCGCGCTGCGACAGAAGATCGTCGATCGAGATCCGCAGCGAACCCAGCGACTCCGAGAGACGTCGGATTTCCTTGTCGGTGTCGTCATTGAGCAGATTGGTGACGACAATACGCGGCTCGTGCAGTACAACATAACCAAGGCCGATGCCTTCGTTATAGGTATCGCCGTCGATGGTGACGGAACGCGTCAGATCGAGTTCGAGGCCAGGCTTGGTCAGCTTCTTGAGCTCGCCGGTGGCGATCATCTCGGCCAGCACCATCGCCGTCGTTTCGAGCGCTTCGAGCTCCTCGTCGCGATAGTTGCGGCTCGCCTTGTTCTGTACGACAAGCACGCCGAGCGAGCGGCCGGTCCGCAGGATCGGCACGCCCAGGAATGAATGGTAGATCTCTTCACCGGTCTCGGGGAGATAGCGGAAGGCCGGATGCGATTGCGCATCGGAGAGATTGAGCGGCTGCGCCGAGGCAGCGATCGTGCCAACGAGGCCCTGCCCCATCTTCAGTTGTGCCAGATGCACAGCTTCACGGTTGAGACCCTCGGTTGCATAGAGCTCAAGCACCCCGTCAGCGCGCAGCACGTAGACCGAGCACACCTCGGCCACCATGTTGCCGGCGATCTGACGAACGATCCGGTCGAGACGTTCCTGTGGCTCCAGCGGCTCCGCCATCAACTCGCGCAGCCGCTTGAGCAGCACGCGCGGACCACCGGAAAGGTCTCTCATTGCGTCTCAAGCTCCAAAAACAAAAGCAACGTAATCCGGCAGGCAGCCGCTCACTGCTCAACTTGAACGCGCGGCATACTGCTGGGAATCAATTCTTATCCAGACCGTAGCAGGAATGCAAAGTCCTGACAGCGAGTTCCGCATACGGACCATCAATCAGGATGGAAATCTTGATTTCCGAGGTTGTAATAGCCTTGATATTGATGCCCTTGTCGGCCAACGCCTTGAAGGCGGTCGCCGCAACGCCTGCGTGACTGCGCATGCCGATTCCGATGACGGAGACTTTGACGAGGCCAGATTCGTTCTGGACGACATCGTAGCCGATCTTTTCCTTGTTCTCGCCGAGCACCTTGATTGCCTTCTCGACGTCACCCGAAGGAACGGTGAAGGTCATGTCCGTCTTAGAACCGTCCTCCGAGATGTTCTGCACGATCATATCGACGTTGATATGGCTTTCGGCCAGCGGTCCGAAGATCGCCGCAGAGACGCCTGGCCGATCGGCGAGACGACGAAGCGAGATCTGAGCCTCATCCTTGGCATAGGCGATGCCGGTGACTACTTCCTGTTCCACGATTTCTTCCTCGTCACAAATCAGCGTTCCGGGCGGATTCAAGAAATCACCCATGCCCGGAGCATCGGGATCTTCAAACGATGAACGCACGAAGGTGCGTACCTTGAACACCATGGCAAGCTCGACAGAGCGGACCTGCAGGACCTTGGCGCCGAGCGAGGCCATCTCGAGCATTTCCTCGAAGGCGATCTTCTTCAGGCGGCGCGCCTGCGGCACGATGCGCGGGTCGGTCGTGTAAACGCCGTCGACATCCGTGTAGATATCGCAGCGATCCGCCTTGACGGCCGCGGCGATCGCCACCGCCGACGTGTCGGAGCCGCCGCGCCCAAGCGTCGCGATCCGATTGTCGGGGCCGAGACCCTGGAAACCGGCGATGACAGCCACCTGACCCTCGCCCATGCGCTTGACGATATCCGCGCCGTCGATCTCGAGAATGCGCGCGGCGCCATGGGCGTTGTCGGTGCGGATAGGGATCTGCCAGCCCTGCCAGGAGCGCGCGTTGATATCCATCGCCTGCAAAGCAATCGCCAGCAGCCCGGAGGTCACCTGCTCACCGGAAGCCACGACCGCATCATACTCGCGCGCATCGTAAAAGGGTGAATTGGCACCGACGACCTTCGGCATCCCCTGTACCCAGCCGACCAGCTCGTTGGTCTTGCCCGACATTGCGGAAACAACGACAGCCACTTCGTGGCCGGCATCAACTTCGCGTTTGACGTGACGGGCAACGTTCTTGATGCGATCTAGATCAGCGACGGACGTTCCGCCGAACTTCATTACGATGCGTGCCATATGCCTCTACCACAGCAAACCGCCGGGAGAGACGAAAGCCAGACCCGGCACGACGAAGCCTTGGAAAGCGGCAAGGCCGAAGAGCCGGAATTGGGAGTTCTGGAACCCTTCTGAAGCCTGGCGCCCAAGGCCCAAGTTGCGGCGTCTCTTAGCGAGTTTGTGGGGGGGTGGCAAGGTGCAGGAAGGAGAATGCCGAGGTGGCCAGCAGAGCACCGCTCGATGGCATTCCACACCCCTCAAATCCGGCGCGCTTCGTTGGACCGAACGAATGATGAGGAGTACCATGACCATTCTGCTGGAATAGCCTGAAGCATAGCGGGAGGATCACCATGTCTATCCGTCATCTGGGCTGTCTTCTCTGCATGGCAACCGTCGTCGCGACTACACCGACAACGGCCCGGCTCAACGAACTTCATGATGCAATCGCTGCAGGCGACCTGCCTCGTTTGCAGACGGGAATTAAGGCAGGCCTTGATATCAACGAGGTCGACTTCACGGTCGGCACACCGTTGCACGCAGCTGTCTTGCGCGGTTCGCCGGAAATGACGCAAATACTGCTTCAGGCAGGTGCCGACGTCGAAGCCCAGTCGATGACGAACGATTCCACGCCGCTGCATGACGCAGCAAAGGCAAATCGAGCCGAGATCATCCCGTTGCTTGTGACGGCCAAGGCCAACCTTGAGGCCAAGGACTCGCTTGGAAGAACGCCGCTGATCGTGGCGACCGTGAGCAACAGCGCCGATGCTGCCCGAGCACTGGTTCTGGCGGGTGCCGACCCTGAAGGGCGCGACGACAACTATAAGGAGCCTCCGTTGCTTTTTGCCGCGGCAAACGGTGACGTTAAAGTCGCGGAAGTCCTGGCTGGCAAGGCGGACATCAACGTCAGGTCTGGGGAAAACCAGGCCACCGCACTCCACTACGCTGCGATGGACTCGCGCATCGAGATGATCCGGTTTCTGTTGGCGAGGGGCGCAGATCCAACCCTCGTGAACAAGAACGGGGAGACTGCCTACACACTCGCGAACGCCGCTGACGTTAAGAAACTCCTGCAGGATCTTGGCGCCGGCCAGCCGTAGGGCGCACAACATTCAGGACGTGCTGAAGCGCGACTCAAGCAGATCGATTTCCCGGACCAGTTTGCGGACGAGGTCATCCGTCAGACTGCCGGAACGGGCGATGCGATAAACCTCGCTCCGTTCGGCACCGAGGGCGACAAGGCGCAGACTACGCTCGATATCATCGGATTTCCGGGCGAGATCGGCGTCCTCACCGGTCTTGGAACGTGCCTCGATGCGCTGCCGGTAGAGCGTCATGATCCTTGCTCCGGCATCCATGTAGACGTCGGCATCGTCCCGCCCCGGCTTCATGTCGTGGAGACTGCGGTCGACCGCACGCATTGCAGCTTCGGCCGCGGCAACGCGTGCCTGATCCTCCTGCCGCTGGCTTGACGGTTCGGGAGGCAGCTTCACACCCTTCATCAAGTACGGCAGTCCGACGTTTGCGGCGGCAAGGGAAACCACGATCACGCCAGCCGCCAGGAAAATTGCAAGGTCGCGCGCCGGAAACGCCGAGCCGTCCTGCAGGGTCAAGGGTAGTGTCAGCACGCCCGCAAGCGTGATCGCTCCTCGCACTCCGGCAAGAGACATTGCAGCGATCAACCGCCACCCGGGCGACTGAACCTTCTGCCGCCTGCGGGCAGCTCGAAACAGGATCAACCCGAGCGAAGCCCAGACCCAGAGAAACCGCAGCGTCGCAAGCGCGAACGCGATGGCAACGACATAGACAAAAAGCCAGAATTCTTCCCTGCGCCCGGCCTCGCGAACCACCTGCGCTGCGCCTGAAATGATTCCGGGGAGTTGTTCGCCGAGCAACACGAAGATCACGCCGTTTCCGGCGAATTGGATGGTATCCCAGAACACGGCGCGACGGACGCGCGTAACGGCCAGCGCCCGCCCCGATTGCTCCTCGTAGCTCATTAGGATGCCCGCCGCGACGGCCGCCAGGATGCCGGAGGCCTGGGCTTGCTCGGCCAGGATATAGGCACCGAAGGGAATGAGCAGGCTTATCAGAATCTGTGAACCGGTCTCCTCGCCAAACCGTCGCGATATCCAGTCCTTTAGGGTCGTCGTCAGCAGGGTGACGCCCACCCCGATCGCAATGCCACCCACTGCCAACCAGAGGAAGGTGCCGGACGCCTCGACGATCGAGAATGTCCCGGTGAGCGCTGCGACCACGGCAAAGCGCATGCACACCAGGCCGGAGGCGTCATTGAGGAGCGACTCGCCTTCGAGGATATGCATTAGGCGGTTGCGGATCGGCGCCCGCGCGGCAATGGCGGATACACCGACCGCGTCGGTCGGCGAGAGCACCGCCGCAAGCGCGAACGCCACCGGCAACGGCATCGCCGGGATAATCCAATGGATAAAGAAACCAGCGCCCAGGACGGTAAACACCACCAGACCAAGCGCCAAGGCCAGGATGGTTCCCTTGTCGCGCAGAAGACCTTCCTTCGGAATGCGCCAGCCGTCGAGAAAGAGCAGCGGCGGCAGAAAAAGCAGGAAGAAGATATCCGGATTGAGCTCGATGCGAAAATCGAGCATCGACGCGATGACCGCACCGAGTGCAATCTGCACCAGCGGAAGTGGCAAGGGCATGGGCGACATCCGCCCGATGGCGCTGCTTGCCACGACGGCGAGCAGCAAAAGCAGACTGACGGTAATCGCGTCCACAAGTCACTCCCAAGAAAGTTGAACCCCAATTGGGCGTGACTTGTCCGCAGGTTCACCCGTTCTGGGGAGCCGCCGGAGCTGTTTTGACATCACCCGCGGGCAGGAACACCCGCGCTCTGTGGTCGGCACTATCGGAGACAATACCGGACACCAGAAAAGCAATGATCACGAGGCCAGCAAAGACAATGACCAGAAGCGGGAATCCTGTTCCACTACGAGTCGCATTTTTGTCGTCTGGATAGAGAGACATGGCGAATTCCTTTACGGCCGCTCGATTACCGAACACCGCTACCGTTGTTGCAAATTCGTTGATACTACGGGCGACAACGCGATCTCGGTGCCGATGACGACAATGTGTCACCAACAGGCTTTCTATGGAACTATACTAAGGTCTGGCCATCGGCGCGCGCCCGCCTCATCGGACGAACCGGCACAGTCTACATGCCCGGCGTCATGCCAGATGCTATCGAGTTCGTCTGCGAACGGCGGCAGCCGGAATTGCCAGTAGAGCCTCTCCCAAAGCGAAGTGTCCGGGTCCGTTTCGAGAAGGATTTCTATCGGGACAGCAGGACGCGCCGACGGTTCTCTGGCCAGGTGGTGCGGAAACTTTTTGTCGAGAAATGCGTTGGTGCTCATGGAAGGCCTTTGTGTCGTCTGCTTAGGTTTTTTCGCCAATACACGCAGTGGTAATTCATTTGGGGTCCAGCTTTGACTATACGAAGGTATGGTTCTCCAGAACGCAGGTTGAATTTCGGAGACAGCGCGGCGCCGCTATTCTCCAAGCTCTCTAACGGTCAAAGCTGGAGCATTGCGATGTTTTACAGAAATCTTCTGGCCTGCCTCGTTGTCGCGAGCTGCATGGCAGCGCCCACCGCCAGTTACGCGCGCTTGAACCCGCAAGCGACGGCGGTCGAGCCCGAAGCCCGAGCTGCGGCGGATCTGACGCTTACATTTTCATACGAGGTTGATTTGGCGCGGTCGCATTTCGAACTGGTTGACGAAACCAGCTCCAGAGTGCCTTTGGACAATGCTCAGCTCAGCGGCAACGGCACTGACGTTGTTGTTCCCATCAACGCACTGCTCAAGCCGGGCAGCTACACTATGAAGTGGCGGGCGCTCTCAAAAGACGGCCTTACAGACGAAGGCAGTTATACGTTCCGGGTAGGACCTTGAGAAAGATCGATCCAATGAGGCTCATCATGATCCTGGTGCTCATCGTGATGATCGGCGGCGTTCTAAGCCCAGTGTTTGTGGCGGGATCCAACGAACAGATACCGGCGGGCCAGCCGCTTGAGCAGGCCCTCAATCCTGAAAAAATCCTCTACTGAAAGCAGCATTCGGTCGGGTGCCATACACCTGGATTCGGCTGCGGATGTGTTCCAAACACTCGCTTCACTATTCGCGAGAATGAAGCGACAGCGCCAAACGCGCGCTATGGCGTCGCTTGGTGTTGCTGCAGCCGTCGAAAAGCGGAGTTGCATCGCGTACCGGAAACAGGCAGCGTAGGCGCGCCTGGGACCGTCACTTCGCAACAGACGCCTCATCGGGCCTTCATGCGTAAGGGCCAAATCGCATCATGACGCGTGCGCAGCAAATCGGCGTTGTTATCGGCCTAGCCATCGTCGCAGCTTTCACGTTGCTGCGGGCGAGCGATCCGCCGCTCCTGCGCCAGCTCCGCGACGTCACTTTCGACGAGTACCAGCGTATCACGCCACGAACCTTCGAGACGACGCCTGTCCGGGTGATCGACATCGACGAAGCCTCGCTCAAGGAATTCGGCCAATGGCCCTGGCCGCGCGACCGGCTGGCCCTGATGGTCCAGAGGCTGTCGGGTATGGGCGCCGCGGCGATCGCCTTCGATGTCCTCTTTGCGGAGGCGGACCGCCTGTCGCCGCGTTCCATCATGCGCGATGTCGGCGTTGATCCCTCGTTGCTTCGCCAGTTGCCCGACAACGACGAGACGTTCGCCGCGGCGATCGCAGGACACGCCGTTGTACTCGGCTTCGGCCTGTCCACCGAAGGCAATTACCGGCCGCCGATCGGCGCCGGCTTTGCCTTCACCGGCGAAAGCCCGCTGAACGCGCCGCCGCGCCTCAATGCCGCGACACCGATTCGCCCGCAATTGCAGATCAACGCTGCCGGGCTCGGGCACATCAGCCTCAATCCGGGGAACTCCTCCGCCGTGATCCGCAGGATTCCTCTTTTCCTGACAGATGGCGAACAGCTTTATCCGAACCTTGCGATCGAGGCCCTGCGGGTCGCCCAAGGTGCTTCGACCTATCTGATTGCCGGAGCTCCCGAGACCAAGGACACGATGACGTCGGTCAAGATCGGCGATTTCGTCGTGCCGGTTACGGCCAGCGGCGAGTTGTGGCTCTACACCAGTCCGGACGTCGTCGCTCGTTACATCTCCGCCGCCAAGATCCTGGCACCCGATGGAGTTTCGCCCGATGTCGAAGCCGCGATCCAGGGCAGCATCGTCTTCGTCGGCACATCTTCGGCCGGCCTGCAGGATATCCGCACGACGGCTCTTGGCCAGAACGTTCCGGGCGTTTCGATGCATGCGCAGACGGTCGAGCAGATCCTCACCGGCCATTTCCTGTCGCGGCCTGATTGGGCCGACGGCATGGAAATTCTGTCGATCGCGGTGTTGGGCACGGTCCTGGTCGTGCTCACCACCTTCGTCAGCCCGGCTGTCGCCCTCGCCTGTGGCCTGTTCATCACCGCGCTCGCGCTGGTGGCCTCGTGGTTCGCTTTCTCCACATGGGGCCTGCTTTTCGATCCGCTGGCCCCGATCATTGCTGGATCGATCATCCATTTTGCCGCGACATCGTTCCGCATCCTCGTCATCGATCGCGAGCGCCGCGAGGTCCGCCGGGCCTTCGGCCAGTATCTGTCACCTTCGCTGCTCTACCGGATAGAGCACACGCGCAATGCATTGCGCCTTGGCGGCGACGACCGCGAACTGACGGTGATGTTCGTCGACGTGCGCGGCTTCACGGAACTCAGCGAGCGGCTGCAGCCTGGCGAAGTCGTCCGGTTTCTCAACACGCTGCTCGACGCGTTGAGCCGCCATGTCACCGCCCACGAAGGCACACTCGACAAGTTCATCGGCGACTCGATCATGGCCTTCTGGAACGCGCCGGTCGATGTCGCGAACCATCCTGCCAAGGCGGTGCACGCCGCCCTGGCCATGCGCGAAACACTGGCGCGCCTCAACGCCGAGGATGCTTTCGGCTTCGGGAAGGACTATCAGGTCGGCATCGGCATCGGCATTCACACCGGCCTTGCCTGCGTCGGCAACATGGGCGCGGAAACACGCTTCAACTATTCCGCCGTCGGCGACGCCGTCAATGTTGCCGCCCGCATTGAATCCGCCTGCAAGGAAGTGGCTTTCGACATCCTTGTTTCAGAGGAGACAGCCGGTGAATTGCCGCATTTTGCCATCCTCGACGCCGGCGCGATGGGTCTCAAAGGAAAGAGCAGCAGAGCTCGACTTTATGCCGTCGTCGGAGACAAGCAGGTGCGCCGATCGAAGGAGTTCGCAGACATGCTCCATATCCACACCAAGCTTGTCGCAGCGCTGGGCTCGCGCTCAACTGACAGCCGAAAGATACTTGTCAGCGCGAAACTGACGGCATCGGCACTTACCGCCACTCTCCAGCAATTCTATGCCCGCATCTCGCGTCGGGCGGACCATTTCCGCGACCTGCCCAGCACCGAACGAGACAGCGCGCAGGCGGGTTAGCTCGGGGACCGTGTCGCACTCGGGCTAATCGCTGCTCGTGTGCCTGTTTCCCTGGTAACCACCGTCGCGACGATTATAACCCCTGTTCCAGCCGTGGTTATCCCTCCCGTGACCGTTGTATTCGTAGCCGCCGTGACCATGATGGCCATGGTGAGGCTTGTCGGGTTTGTCAGGCCTATCCGGCTTGTCCGGCTTGTCCGGAACCTCTGGCGTTTCACGCGGCTGCTCAGGCGCTGGCGGTGCCGGCGCTTGGGGTGTCGGCGCCTGGGGTGTCGGGGCTTGAGGCGCAGGCGGCTCCGACCGCTGCTGCTGTTGCTGCCGGGGGCGATCTTGCCGATTGTCGTCACGCAGGGATGCCAGGCCGCAGGTGGTGCGGATGCCGCCCAGCGCACCCGAAAGCTGCTGGTGGCCGGAGAGGAATGGAAGCGCCCTCGGATTTCCGAGTGTTTGCAGTGTGCTGCGGTCAACCTCGCTCGGGTCGGTCATCCTGCCGCCACGCGTCGCGATGACGCAGTCGCACTGTTGCCGCAACTGCCTGCACCCACCCGGGCCGCAGAATTCCGCCGCGCCGTTCAGCAGGACGATCGCCGTGGTGCCGTTCTCCCCAACATAAAAGTCGAAGGCCGTGCCTCGGACGCCGATCGTTCCGGCAGGCGTAACGATCGAATAGGCCGATGACGCCGATTTGCCGCTGATCCAGCGGAAAGTCCCTTTCGCGGCCTTGATCGAAAGCCTCTTTACGGAGGCGGTATCGTCATAGACAAACTTGTCGATGACCACGGACGAGCCCGCCCCCACGGCGAGCTTCGTGCCATCCTTGAAAAGGAACTGACCGAGCCCCGACCTCGACGTTCGGATGCGCTCATCGCGGTGCACAGGAGATCGGGTGGCCAGGACACCAGCCTCGCCAGTAACCTCTGTCCGGATAAGCGTTGCCTGGCCGACAGGCTCCGCGGACAAAGCCGGAACCGGATCGAACAACGCAATAATCAGACCCGCGGCGACGACACCACTCGAGCGCAACATGACGACCCCCACACAACACGCATGAGTATATTAGCATATTATTATTATTAACGTCTGCTTATCCACTTGATGTACAGCGGCGATAGCTGGCTCAGGTCAGACCCCTTGACATCCCGGCGCGTTCATCCGACTTCACTCAACACGAACGCGAGGAGCAGACGATGACGGAAGCGGCAAAAAGCACGATCGACCAGAGCGAAGTGGACCGTTTCTCCGCCATGGCAGCGGAATGGTGGAGCCCAACTGGCAAGTTCAAGCCGCTGCACAAGTTCAACCCGGTGCGGCTCGCCTATATCCGCGACAAGGCCGCCGAGAATTTCGGGCGGGACGTCCGCAGCGCCAGGCCGCTGGAGGGCCTGCGTGTTCTCGACATCGGTTGCGGCGGTGGGCTGCTCTCCGAACCAGTCGCCCGCATGGGCGCTTCGGTCGTCGGTGCAGATCCGTCCGAAAAGAACATCGGCATCGCTTCCACCCACGCCAAAGCGTCAGGCGTGTCCGTGGACTATCGGGCCGTCACCGCAGAGCAGCTTGCGGAAGCCGGAGAAACGTTCGACATCGTGCTCAACATGGAAGTCGTCGAGCATGTCGCGGACGTCGAATTCTTCATGACCACGTGCGCCAGAATGGTCCGGCCGGGCGGGCTGATGTTCGTGGCCACCATCAACCGCACCATGAAGGCGGCAGCACTGGCGATCTTTGCGGCCGAAAACATCCTGCGCTGGTTGCCGCGCGGAACGCATCAGTACGAGAAACTCGTTCGCCCCGAGGAAATCGAAAAGCCGGTGGCGGCCGACGGCCTGACCGTGATCGATCGAACCGGCGTGTTCTTCAATCCGCTATCGGATCGATGGAACCTGTCGAAGGACATGGACGTGAACTACATGCTGCTGGCCAAGCGCGAGCAATAAGAATCCCCCCTCAGCGCCCTACTACGACGAACGCAGTCCGGCGCCATTTCAAAAAGGCCTCCCGGTAGATCGCGTAGAAGGCCTAGTTGGCCTCGTCAGGGAAGGTCGGGAGCGCGGCAATCTCGATGCCCTCCTCCAGCAATGCCTCTGCCTCGTCGAACGTCGCCTGACCTATGATGCCGCGGGCATCCGCCTCCCCGTAATGGATCTTGCGCGCCTCTTCCGGAAATTTCGTGCCGACATCCTCGGAATTGGCTTTGATGGATGCGACAGCCTCCTTCATCTTCTGGAAGGCCTCGCGGCGCATCGCATCCATCGCAACCGTCTGCATCTCGCTCTTCTTGCGTGCTGTCGAGACTGATGGCGCCATCAGGAGCTTGGAAATGGAAGCCGAGTGGCAGGTCGGACAGGTGAGAAAACCCGACGCCACCTGGCGATCGAAATCCGCACTTTCGGAAAACCAACCTTCGAACTCGTGGGCATTCTCACAACGCAGCGAATAGCGGATCAAGCGGCAACGCCCCCGGCGACTGCCCCGTCAACCCTCTCGATGGAAAACTCTCGACCATTTTTCAGGTTCGGAATCTTGTCATGCGCGGCCTTCACCGCAGCGGGATCGATTTCGGCGACGATCACCGCCTCGCCCGTGGGCCCAGCGGATGCAAGGACTTTGCCCCACGGGTCGATGATCATCGAATGGCCGAAGGTTTCACGCCCGTCTTCATGCACCCCGGCCTGCGCCGCGGCAATGACGAAGACGCCATTTTCAATAGCGCGTGCCCGAAGCAGAATTTCCCAATGCGCCTCTCCGGTCTGTCGCGTGAAGGCAGCAGGAACCGTCATGACCTGCGCGCCGGCGATCGCCTGCGCCCGAAACAGCGCCGGAAAGCGAACATCGTAGCAAATGGTGAAGCCCATTTCGGCGAAAGGAAGCGATAGCACGCGAGCCTCCGATCCCGCCTGGTAAGCAGCGCTTTCGCGCCAGCTTTCGCCGTTGGCAAGATCGACATCGAACATGTGAATCTTGTCGTACCGATTGAGAATTTCACCGCCTGGGCCGAAAAGGTAGCCGCGATTGGCAAGCTTGCCGTCGTCCAGCGCAATGGCTGTGGAGCCAACATGCATGTGGATGCCAAGCTCTCTCGCGAGTTCGGACCCGGTACGAACGATGACGTCATCCGCTTCATTGCGCAAAAGCGGCTTGGCGGCCGCGCGGTCACGTTGAAGCATGCCGGTCATCTCGGGCGTCTGAACATAGGTCGCGCCCTTTGCCGCCGCCTCGCGAACGAGGCGTACCATGGCGGCAGCGTTCCTTTCGGGATCGACGCCAGAGCACATCTGAACGGCGGCAGCGGTAAAGGTCATGGCATTTCCTCAGGCGGCAAGCAGCGGATCGAGCTTGCCGGCACGATCCAAAGCAAAGAGGTCATCACATCCGCCGACATGCTGCTCGCCGATGAATATCTGCGGAAACGTGGTGCGGCCGCTGGATTTGCCAATCATTTCCTGGCGTAGTTCCGGAGCGAAGGTCGCATCGTGCTCGACAAACGCCACGCCTTTTTCGGAAAGCAGGGACTTGGCGCGGGAACAGTAGCCGCAGGCCTGGCGGGTATAAATCGTGACGGGTACCATAAAGGGCTCCAGACAAATTCGTTATCTCTGGTCATATAGTTTCTGAAAGTGCCCTTGCAAAGGTCAAAACCGTGATGTCTGCCGCTCCTGCCTTGCGCAGTGCCCGCGTCGCGGCGGCGACTGTTGCACCGGTCGTATACACATCATCGACGAGGATGAGCCGCTTTCCGGTCACTTCGTTCTCGCGTCCCTTGGCAACGGCGAAGGCTCCGCGAACATTGTCTTCGCGAGCCTTCGCGCCGAGGCCGACCTGCTGGCGGGTCCGCTTGATGCGCACCAGCGTTGCGGGCAGAAGCGGCTTGCCGGATTGCCGCGCAAGGTGACGCCCAAGTTCCGCGGCCTGGTTGAACTTCCGCGAGACCAATCGGGTGCGATGGAGCGGCACCGGCAGTATCGCGTCGCATTCTTCGACGACCCCATCGCCGGCCCGCAACATCCATTCGGCCATCATCGGTGCAAGATCTGTCCTGTCGCGATACTTCAGCCCGTGAACAAGGTTACGGATCGCTTCGTCATGAAACGCCGCAGATCGCAGCCGATCGAAGGGAGGCGGGTTGGCGATGGCTTCGGCGCTGAGGATGCCCGGCCCAAGATCGTGGGAGAAAGGAACCCCGAGTACCTCGCAATATGGCCGCTCGATGAAGCGCACGCCAGCCCAGCATTTCGGGCAAAGGCCGCGATGTCGACCCGTTGCGATACCACAGACAACACACCCAGGCGGATAGACAAAATCGACTAGACGCATCAAGGGACGCATCAGGAGCGCCCTGTCCACCCTCGCCAAAGTCTTCCATCCTTGCAACCCCATGGCGAAAGTGTAGCGCGTTTCTCGCCGTTGGAAAATCGTCTTGCGGCACCGGACTTGCGGGACTATGGACTCGGGCATGGATTTGATTTTCGACCAGGCCCGGATCGCAGCAAACCGGCACCGCGCGCTTCGCGGCAACGACCCGAAAGCCGCGTTTCTGCTGGATATTGCCGCCGACGAGTTGGGCGAACGCCTCGCCGTCGTCGAGCGAAGCTTCGACCACGGCGTGGAATTGCACGGCGCAACCGGCGCTGCCGCGCGTGCGGCGCTCGCGACCGGAAAGGTTGGCCAGCTGACCAGGGTCGAGAGCGAGCGCGGTTTTGTCGGAGCCGGCGAGACCTTCATCCAGGCCCCTCTCGAGGACGTCCCCCTGGAGCCGCAGTCGGCAAATCTTATCCTGGCTCCGCTCAGCCTTCATCTGACGAACGACACACCGGGTGTGTTCATCCAGATTCGCCGCGCGCTGAGGCCCGACGGGCTGTTTCTCGCCGCGATCCCGGGGTCCGGCACGCTGCAGGAACTGCGCGAAGTGCTGCTCGCCACCGAGATTGAAATGACCGGCGGCGCAAGCCCGCGCGTCATCCCCTTCGCCGACGTTCGCGATGTCGGTGGCCTGCTGCAGCGCGCCGGTTTCGCGCTGCCGGTGATCGACGCCGAGACCTACACGGTGCGCTATGATTCGATCTTCCCCCTGATGAGGGATCTGCGAGCAATGGGCATGGCCAATCCGCTCGCCGCGCGTAGCCTAAAGCCACTGACGCGCGCCTTCTTCGTGCGTGCGGCGGAGATCTACGCCGAGCGCTATTCAGATCCGGATGGCAGGATCAGGGCAACTTTTTCGATCATCTATGTCTCGGGTTGGGCGCCGCACGAGAGCCAGCAGAAGCCTCTGCGTCCGGGGTCAGCGAAGGTCAGGCTCGCCGACGCGCTCAGGGTCGAAGAACACAAGCTGAAACAATAGCTGGGATGCGATCAGCTCTAATGGTTCGTCGATCTTGCCCGCCAGTTGCCGCCTTGACTTGAGCGGGGCAGTCCTCAGCAGCCGAGCCCGTTTCCGTATCCCTGAACCACGCAGACAGAACCCGGCGTTTCCTGAAGGACGCTGCGGCGGATTGTATAGCGCTTGCCGTTCTCGGCTTTCGGAATGGAGCCCGTTGTCATCGTGTCGAATTCCGATGGGGCGCTTGCAAAGACGCTGGATCTCGACTTATCGGCCAGCATCGGCGTCAGGATCAATGTCAGCGCCACGACGGCCGTCCCGAACAGCAGCGCAATATTCAGCACTCCGGTCCTGCTCGAGGCAGCCGAAGTCTGTTCCTTTTCCCTGACAGCTTTCCAGAAATCGTCGTCCATGCGTCAAGCCTTCTACACACACGCCAGTTGCTTGATTGAGGCCGATATTTGGCAGAAGGTGTTAAACGATCGATTAATATCCACACCCAAAATCGCAATGCGATGGATAATAATGAGAGGTTTCTAAAGTAAGTCCTGCAGGACCGGGATAAGCGGCTCATCGGCGGGTGGCATGGGATAGTCTCGCAGCGCCTGCGGCTTTACCCATTTCAGCGCCTGGCCTTCCTTTCCGTGCGGAATTCCCTCATAGCGCCGGCAAACATATAGCGGCATCAGCAGATGAAATTTCTCGTAGGTATGGCTGGCAAAACTCAGCGGCGCGAGACAGGCGATTTTGGTGGTGATGCCGAGCTCTTCGTAGAGTTCGCGTACCAGCGATTCCTCCGGCGTCTCGCCAGGCTCGACCTTGCCGCCAGGAAATTCCCAGAGGCCGGCAAGCGACTTGCCCTCCGGTCGCTGCGCTAGAAGAATACGACCATCGGAATCGATCAACGCACACGCAGCGACGAGAAGGATCTTTCTGCCGGAGTCGCTCATCACGGCTGGCCCTGGCGCCAATAGCGATAGCGGTACGCCTCGCGAAAGCCGAGACGCTCATAGAGCGCCAGCGCTGCAGCATTTTCGGCCTTGACCTGCAACCAGGCGGAACGAGCACTACGCATCCGCGCCCAGCGCAAGGCGGAGGTCAGGATTTCCAGGCCAAGCCCCTCGCGCCGGCGCGACTTCGCGACCGAAAGCGACATGATGCCGGCCAGGTCATTGTCCTGGACGCAGAGAACCGTGGCAAGCGGGCCGGTTTGCGGGTCCTCGATCATGAACAGGCCGGACGGTGGCTTGATCGCGTTGATGATCTCGGCGAGTGCGGGCTTCAGCTTCGCGGTGACCTGATCGGTGGCCAGATTGGCATCGACAAAGCGCCCTATGTCATGCGTCGGCAGGTGATCCAGCGTGTCCGGCAAGTCGGCATGCGCCAGGTCGCAGGTCATGACGATCGTTTCATCGAACCGCTCCCAGCCCTGCGACTGGATGATATTGATCAGGACCGGCGATGCCAGTGGTGTCTGCCGCAAAACAGCCGGGCGGCCATAGGCCTCGAACTTGCGGCTTGCCTTTGCCAGCCTGATCTCGACATCGCGATGATCCGAGGGATCGAGCGGTACGATGGAGTTGAGGCGGTTCGACGGATGGCCGGCCGTCAAGCGAACCTGCCAGCTGCCGTCATACTGCACGGACGAAGCCGGCCAGGCACGGAAACCGACTGCTTCGAGCCTGCGCACCAGCGGCAGATTTGTCGTTTTGAGTAGTGCTTCGGTCAATGAACGATCAGCTCCGATAGTCGCCGTTGATGGCGACATACTCTTTCGTGAGGTCGCACGTCCAGACTGTTGCCTTGCCATTGCCAAGGCCGATCTCGACCTTGACCGGGATATCCTGCCGTTTCATGACGTCGGAGGCAGCCGCTTCGGAATAGCCGGCGTCACGCTCACCGTTGACGGCTACGCGTACGTCGCCAAACCAGATGGCCAGCCGATCGCGATCGGCCATCTCGCCCGACTTGCCGACGGCCATGACGATGCGTCCCCAATTGGCGTCCTCGCCCGCTGCGGCGGTCTTGACCAGAGGTGAGTTGGCGATCGACAATGCGATCTTCTTGGCAGCAGCATCGTTCTCGGCACCGGTCACGGTGATCTCGAGCATCTTGGTGGCACCCTCGCCGTCGCGCACGACTTGCAGCGCGAGATCCTTCAGCAGATCGTTGAGGGCGGCCCGGAACGAAGCAAGGCGGGGGTCGTCGGCACTCTCGACGCGAGCCTGGCCGTCTTCAGCGGCAGCCGCGGTCGCAAAGAGCATCAATGTATCGGACGTGGAGGTATCGCTATCCACGGTCATCGAGTTGAAGGTGGGATCGACGCCGGCGGAAAGCAACGATTGAAGTGCCGACGGCGCGATATCGGCATCGGTGACGACGAAGGACAGCATGGTGGCCATATCGGGAGCGATCATGCCGGCACCCTTGGCAATGCCGTTGATCCTGACTTGAACGCCACCGATTTCGGCACTGCGGGTCGAAACCTTGGGGTAGGTATCGGTGGTCATGATCGCCTTGGCGGCCTCGAACCAGAAGTCGCCCGTCGCATCGGCGCAGAGCGTATCCAGAACGCCAGCGAACTTCGTGGCATCGAGCGGCTCGCCGATGACGCCGGTGGAGGCGAGATAGACCTCGTTCTCGTCGCAACCGACAGCCGCGGCGGCAGACTTCGCCGTCAGTTCGGTGGCTTCGCGGCCCTTGACGCCCGTAAACGCGTTGGCATTGCCGGAATTGACAACAACTGCCCGCGCCACGCCGTGCGGCAGGTTGACGCGGCAGAAATCGACAGGCGCGGACGGGCACTTCGAGCGGGTGAACACACCCGCGACGGCAGCCGGCTTGTCGAACACCATCATCAGGACATCGGTGCGGTTCTTGTACTTGATCCCGGCGGAAGCGGTCGCCATTCGCACGCCGCGCAGCGCCGGCACGATTGCAAAAGATTTCGGTGCGAGCGGGGAAACGGAACCGGACATGACGATAGACCTGGCTATGGGCATTTCCAGCCGGCGTGGAATCGTTCGCCGGCAGGATATGCGACTACGGAAGATAGTGAGGGGCCCGGAAAAAACCGGGCCCGGAATGACGATTACTGCTGCGGCTGCACTGCCGCCGGCGCATCGCCCGGCTGCGGCTGCTTGTTGGCGTCATCATAGCTCTTGCGAAGGGTTGCGTCAGTGATCTCGACCTTGGACTTTTCCTTCGCGGCAGCGAGAAGGGCAAGATACTTGTCGCGCATGACGAGCTGGCGAACCTGATCCTTGACCTGGTCGTAGGCCGGAGGAGCGGCATCGCGCTTATCTTCGACGAGGATGACGTGATAGCCGAAATCGGTCTTTACAGGGGTCTTGGTGTAGGTGCCCTTTTCGAGCGCGAAGGCAGCGTCTTCGAATTCCTTGACCATGCGGCCCTTGGTGAAATAGCCGAGATCGCCGCCGTCGGTCTTGTTAGGGTCGGTCGACTTTTCCTTGGCGAGCTCCGCGAAATCCTTGCCGGCGTCGAGCTGCTTGATGATGTCCTGGGCTTCGGCCTCGGTTTTCACCAGGATGTGGCGGGCGTGCACTTCTTCCTGCTTCGGCAGGGCGGCAACTTCCTTTTCGTAGCGTGCCTTGACTTCTTCATCGGTGACGGTGTCGACGACATGCTCCTTGAAGTAGGCGTTGTGCAGCTCGCGATCGGCGAGATACTGCATGCGCTTCTTGAACTCGGCAGACTGATCGAGCTTCTCGGCAGTTGCATCCGTTGCCAGCAGCTTCACATCGATTGCAGCCGAAAGGGCGGCGACCTTCTTCTGTTCTTCAGGCAGCTGCGCAAGCTGCGGATCAAGATTGGCAATTGCCAGATCCAGCTCCGACTGATGAATCTCGACGTCGCCCACCTTGGCCACGACCGCATCCGGCTTGTCTTCCGCACGGACCGGCGCCTGGAACGCAACAAACGTTGCGAGCGCCAACACGGCGATTTTGTTGTAGTTCAACATCAAATAACCCTTCACAGTTAAACCAGCGGCTTCAACTTTGTGAATCCAGCCTCAAACAGCCATCAACACTGGAATGTGGCCTTTCTATATCAGCCAAATCCGTTGACATCATTCGACCCCCCTCTTATCTGTCTCGCAACCTCGCGTCCAGAACAGTTCCTGGCGTTTCGAGACGTGCGCCTGAATTTCGGCCGGGCCGCGGATAAGAAAAGCCGGGGAAGTATATTGAGAAAGGACCAGTCATATGGTCAGCTTTGGCGGTTTTGCCCGCAAAATATTTGGCTCTGCCAACGACCGCCGCGTGCGGTCCTTCACGCCGAACGTCGCCTCGATCAATGCGATAGAGGAGAAGACCAGGGCGCTCTCGGACGAGCAGCTCGCTGCCCAAACGGTGGAGTTTCGCAAGCTTCTGGCCGAAGGCAAGACGCTGGACGATCTACTGGTCCCCGCTTTTGCCGTCGCTCGCGAAGCCTCCCGACGTGTTCTCGGCATGCGACCTTTTGACGTACAGCTCGTCGGCGGCATGATCCTGCATTCGAACGCGATCGCGGAAATGAAGACCGGCGAAGGCAAGACGCTCGTCGCAACGCTGCCGGTCTATCTCAATGCGCTGTCCGGCAAGGGCGTGCATGTCGTGACCGTCAACGACTATCTGGCACAGCGCGACGCCGCCACGATGGGCCGCGTCTACAGCTTCCTCGGCCTGACAACGGGCGTTATCGTCCATGGGTTGTCCGACGAGGAGCGAGCCGCCGCATACGCTTGCGACGTCACTTACGCGACCAACAATGAGCTCGGCTTCGATTACCTGCGCGATAATATGAAGTACGAGAAGAACCAGATGGTCCAGCGCGGCCATAACTTCGCGATCGTCGACGAAGTGGACTCGATCCTCGTCGACGAAGCGCGCACGCCGCTGATCATCTCCGGTCCGCTTGACGACCGCTCGGATCTTTACAACACTATCGATGCCTACATCCCGCTTCTCACCGAAGCGGACTACGAGATCGATGAAAAGCAGCGCTCGGCCAACTTCTCCGAAGAGGGCACGGAGAAGCTGGAGAACCTGCTGCGTGAGGCCGGCCTGCTCAAGGGCAACGCGCTCTACGACATCGAGAACGTTGCGATCGTTCACCACGTCAACAACGCGCTAAAGGCCCACAAGCTGTTCCAGCGCGACAAGGACTACATCGTCCGCAACGACGAAATCGTCATCATCGACGAATTCACCGGCCGCATGATGCCGGGCCGCCGTTATTCGGAAGGCCAGCACCAGGCGCTCGAAGCCAAGGAACGGGTGAAAATCCAGCCTGAAAACCAGACGCTGGCGCAGATCACCTTCCAGAACTACTTCCGCATGTACGGCAAGCTCGGCGGCATGACCGGCACGGCGCAGACCGAAGCGGAAGAGTTCGGCAATATTTACGGCCTCGATGTCATCGAAGTGCCGACCAACCTGCCGATCCAGCGTATCGACGAGGACGACGAGGTCTACCGGACCTTCGAAGAGAAGTACAAGGCGATCATCGCCGAAATCGCCGACGCCCAGAAGCGCGCGCAGCCGGTGCTTGTCGGCACGACCTCGATCGAGAAGTCCGAACTGCTCGCCGAGATGATGCGCAAGCAGGGCTTCAAAGACTTTCAGGTGCTGAACGCCCGTTATCACGAGCAGGAAGCCTATATCGTCGCCCAGGCAGGCGTGCCCGGCTCGGTCACCATCGCGACCAACATGGCAGGCCGCGGTACCGACATCCAGCTCGGCGGCAACCTCGACATGCGCGTGGAACGTGAACTCGGCGATATCGAGCCAGGCCCGGAGCGTGACGCCCGGATCGCGGCGATCGTGGAAGAGATCAAGGTACTCAAGCAGAAGGCAATCGACGCCGGCGGTCTGTACGTCATCGCGACCGAGCGACACGAGAGCCGCCGTATCGACAACCAGCTGCGCGGTCGTTCAGGCCGTCAGGGCGACCCGGGCCGCTCGAAGTTCTACCTGTCGCTTCAGGACGACCTGATGCGCATCTTCGGTTCCGACCGCATGGACAGCATGCTGCAGAAGCTGGGTCTGAAGGATGGCGAGGCCATCGTTCATCCCTGGATCAACAAGGCTCTGGAGCGCGCGCAGAAGAAGGTCGAGGCCCGCAACTTCGATATCCGCAAGAACCTGCTCAAGTACGACGATGTTCTGAACGATCAGCGCAAGGTGATCTTCGAACAGCGCCTCGAACTGATGGAATCGCCCAGCATCTCCGAGACGGTGTCCGACATGCGCCGCGAGGTCATCGAAGACCTCGTCGAGAAGCACATTCCGGAGCGGGCCTACGCCGAACAGTGGAATGCCGTCGGCCTGAAGGAACAGGCAGCGGCGCTTCTCAACCTCGATCTGCCGATCGAGGACTGGGTCAAGGAAGAAGGTATCGGTGAAGACGATATTCGCGAACGCCTGACAGCGGCTGCTAACGCAACCTTCACCGAAAAGGCCGAGCGGTTCGGTCCCGATATCATGCACTATGTCGAGCGCTCGATCGTCATGCAGACGCTCGATGCCTTGTGGCGCGAGCACATCGTCAACCTCGACCACCTGCGTTCCGTCATCGGTTTCCGTGGCTACGCCCAGCGCGATCCGCTGCAGGAATACAAATCGGAAGCGTTCGAGCTCTTCACGTCGCTGCTAAACAACCTCCGCGAGGCGGTCACCGCGCAGCTGATGCGTGTCGAACTCGTCCAGCAGGCACCTGCCGAGCCGGAACCGCCTATGATGCAGGCCCACCACCTCGACCCGGATACCGGCGAAGACGATTTTGCGCCGATCTACCAGGCATCGGAAGTCATCGTCACCCCTGAAAACCGCAATCCTGATGACCCTGCGACCTGGGGCAAGGTCGGCCGAAACGAGGTCTGCCCCTGCGGCTCCGGCAAGAAATACAAGCATTGCCACGGTGCCTTCGAGCAGGTTTGAAGCTTTGTCAGGTTGAATTGATCGCTTAAAAAGGCCCTCGCGACAGAGATGTCGCGGGGGTTTTTTGCGGAATCATGAATCAGCCATCATGGGAAGCTCAAGTCCAAACCGAGCATCCGGCTGAGGACGAAGGTGACGAGTCCCACGACTAGAAGCGCTAGCACGAAGACTGCGGCCATCGTGCCGCCCGTGCGTAGCACCGCCCGCGTCTCGGCCTTCTCACCTTGATCATAGTGCCATTTGATGGCGAAGAACATGGCTGTGCCTAACGCGAGAACCTTGAACGTAACGAAGACGACAGGAACCCAATCCATAATAAAGACCCTCATGTGCATAAGCTACGCGCCTTATGATCCTATTTTAGGCAAACGCATACGACCTATTATGCAACGCTGATATGTAATAGCAGGTGGCGGTTCCTGGCCTTTATCGTTGGGTTCGGGAATGACCGGGCCGGAAGCGTACATTGGTGGCATTTGCTACTTAATTCCGGTTTTTTGTCTGGTGTGGAAACATGCCTGCAACTCTTGATTTCATAGTGCACACAAGATTCAGCCGCAAAAGCGTCGTTTTGTTTCCCAAACTTGCGGACAGAGCCACGAGCTCGAACTCTTTGAGAGGCCCCCTCATGACAGCCGTCGCGCCGAAAGCAAATCTGAGTGCCAACACCAATCAAACGGCGGTATATCGGCGGCGGGTGGCGGTTTTGTTTGGCGGGCGCTCTTCTGAGCATGACGTCTCGGTGCTGTCGGCCACCAACGTAGTGAAGGCACTCGATCCGGATAGATACGACGTCTTCCCGATTTTCGTCACGAAAGCTGGACAGTGGAGGATGGTCGAGCCGAACGTCGATCTGTCGCTTGCGTCGACAGCAGAAGCCGCGCCACAACTCTGCCTGCTGCCGGGCGGACATGGACGGCTGTTCGCAGTCCCCGACAACGCGACTGCCTTCGAGTTGCCGCCGATCGACGTTCTGTTTCCGGTCCTGCACGGCATGCATGGCGAAGATGGTTCGATCCAGGGTTTGGCAGAGGTCGCCCGCGTACCCTATGCGGGATGCGGCATCCTCGGCTCTGCGGCGGCCATCGACAAGGATGTCGCCAAGCGTCTGTTGGAGCAGGCAGGACTGCCTGTGGCGAATTCCGTCTGTATTCACCACGCCGCACCGGCGCCTTTCGGCGAAGTCGTCGACCAGCTTGGCCTTCCGCTGTTCGTCAAGCCGTCTCGCCAGGGTTCCTCCGTCGGCGTCAACAAGGTCACCGACAAGGAAAGCTTTGACGCCGCATTGGCGGAAGGCTTCAAGTACGATCGAAAGCTGCTCGCCGAGCAATTCATTCGCGGGCGGGAAATCGAATGCAGTGTGCTCGAGCATGCCGATGGCGAAATATTCGTATCGCTGCCCGGCGAGATTGCGCCATCCGAGCATCATGGCTTCTACAGCTACGAAGCAAAATACATCGATGAGAACGGTGCAGCTCTGATCGTTCCGGCTCAGTTGCCGAAGGACGTCGAAGGCCGGATCAGGCAGGCTGCCGCTCTTGCTTTCAAGGCACTCGGCTGCGACGGCATGGCGCGCGTCGACTTCTTCCTGACCGCCGACATGGCGTTCGTCGTCAACGAGGTCAACACCATCCCGGGATTCACGGATATCAGCATGTATGCCAAGGCGATGGCCGTAAGCGGCATCAGCTACCCGGAGATTCTCGACCGGTTGATCGACCACGCTATGGCGCGTGCTGGCCGCTGACGCCAAACGTTAAGTGAAACGGCATCGCCACAACCGTTTCTTAACGCTGTTCTGCCACTACTCGACGGACGATTTGCCTGAGAGTTTTGCGTGTTTATGATGGCAGTCATTGAGACGGCTGAAAAGTTGCTGCCTGCGGGCTTGCGCCCGGCGGGCGGTCGCGTGCTGCGCACTCTGGCTACCATCCTGACGGAAAGCGGCGAAAAGGCCGTCGCTCGGCGCATGGCTCTGACCGCCTTCGCCATCCGCATCGTCAGCGCCGCCCTCGCCTTTCTGTCGCAGATCGCTCTTGCCAGGCTGATGGGCGAATACGAATACGGCATTTTCGTATTCGTCTGGGTGCTGATCGTGGTTTTCGGCGATCTCTCCTGCCTCGGCTTCCACACCGCCATCGTGCGATTCCTGCCGCACTACAGGGCATCCGGCGCCTATGACGAGATTCGCGGCCTGACCGGTACCGCCCGCCTGTTTGCACTCCTGTCCGGCACGGTCGTTCTCGTGTTGGGTTTGATCGGATTGCATCTATTTGGCGGCAGGATCGAGAGCTACTACCTCGTCCCCATATTTCTCGGCTTGTTTGCCCTGCCAATGATCGCACTCGGCGACGTGCTGGAGGGAACCTCGCGGGCCAACCACTGGCCGGTGATGGCGCTTAGTCCGGTTTACATCGTCCGCCCGATCCTCATCATCGCCTTCATGCTGGTGGCAATCCGTCTGGGCGCCGAACACACCGCCGTATCGGCGATGAAGGCGGCGTTGGCCGCCACTTACGTTACAGCCGTCGGTCAGTACATCGCCACGCTCCTGCGGCTACGCCGGCACTACCATGCGGGGGCGTCCAAGGTGGATTTCCTGGCCTGGCTCGGCGTCGCCTTCCCGATCTTCGTGATCGAAGGCGTCAGCTTTCTTCTGACCAACTCGGATGTCGTCATCGTTGGTATCTTTCTCGATCCACACGAAGTGGCCATCTATTTCGCTGCCGCCAAAACAATGGCCCTGGTCCACTTCATCAATTTCTCCGTCAAGGCGGCCTCCGGCCCGCGCTTTTCCAGCATCATCGCCGAGGGCACCCGAGAGCAACTTGAAGCGGCCGCAATTGACGCCGCCAAATGGACATTCTGGCCGGCGCTAGGAATTGGCCTTGCCGTGCTCGCTGCCGGCAACCTGCTGCTCTCCCTCTTTGGCGACGCATTCACGGCCGGCTACATGCTGATGGTCATCCTGCTTGCCGGGATTCTCGCGAAAGCCTTGGTCGGGCCTGCCGAAACGCTGCTGATGATGGCAGGCAAGCAGAACATATGCGTCCTGCTATATGCCGTGGCGCTGACGGCAAGCATCACGTTCAACGTGCTTCTCATCCCGAACCTCGGCATCGAGGGCGCGGCAATAGCGACCGCGTCGGCCATGGGTGTCGAAGCGATCCTGCTGCATCTCGCAGTCCGCGGCGCGCTGGGTATCACCCTCTTCGCGTTCGCTAAGCCGGCCGCGGCCAAAACAGACATGAAGGCCTGAACGAATGGTGCGAACTCCCCCCGCCAACGAAACCACCGACGCGACGGCGAACCGCATGGTTCACGAGCTGGCGGCGCTGGATTTCGACACGCCGCAGGCAGACGCACGCGTGGAAATCGGCCGGCCAGGGCGCGAGCTGTGCCTCTACTCCGGCAAGCTCGGCTATGAATTGCAGGACGAACTCGACTTTCTCTCCAATCGTGCGATGGAGCCGAATGTCTTCTTTACGGCACGTTTTCTGGCGCCTGCCATGCCGCGGCTCGATGACCGGCAGGTGAATTTTGCACTGGTGCGCGACGAAAGTGACACACGCAGCCGGATGCGCTTCCTGATGCCTTTCTCCATCGAGAGGCCCGGCTTCGCGGTCGGCCCCTCAATCGTTCGCGTCTGGTCGAACAGCTTCGCGCCGCTCGGCACGCCCCTCATCGATGCGGAAGATGCGGCCGAAACGCTCGATAATCTCTACGAGGGATTGACCCATCAGGATCTGCGACTGCCGCCGATGCTTGTCCTGCCCGACATCAGGCTGAACGGCATCTTCGCGCGCATGGCCAAGGCCGTCGCGATCAGCCGCAACCTGCCAATCACAATTGCCAACCCGTACCAGCGCGCGATGCTGCAGAGCGATGAGGACGCTATGGCCTACCTTCGCCACGCCATTTCTTCCTCCCACATGCGCGAGATGCGCCGGCAATGGCGCTTGCTCGAAGAGCAGGGCACGGTCGTCTACGGTGTAGCCCGCCAGGCGCGCGATGTTCACGCCCGCTTCGAGGAGTTTCTGGCGCTGGAGGCCGGTGGCTGGAAGGGCAAGAAGCGCAGTGCGTTGGTGACCGACAGATACCACACTGCCTTTGCCCGCGAAGCCATCTCCAACCTTGCAGCCGTCGACGCCGTTCGCGTTCATACGATCGACTTCGACGGCAAGGCGATTGCGGCAACCGTGGTGCTGATGATGGGCGGCGAGGCATATACATGGAAGACCGCCTATGACGAGGCGTACGCGCGTTTTTCACCCGGAAAGCTGCTGATGGGCGAACTGACCGAGTGGCATCTCGACGATGCCAACATCGTTCGCTCGGACTCATGCGCAGCACCCAACCACCCGATCATGAATCGCTTCTGGCGGGAACGGGAGGACATGGGGACGCTGGTGATTGGCCTGACGCAAAACGGCGACCGCGACGTGCGCCAAGTGGCGGCGCAACTCCATATGTACAGCAGCACCCGCAACGTTGCGAAAATGCTGCGCCAGAAGATCATGTCGCTTGCCGGCCGTGGCTAGGCGTCGACGTTTGCCCTGTCCCTCAGCATCCGGCGGATCACCTTGCCGGTGGTCGTCAGCGGCAATTCATCGATGAACTCCACTTCGCGCGGATACTCGTGCATCGAAAGCCGCATCTTCACCCAGTCGCTAATCTCGATTGCAAGCCGCTCGCTCGGCTCGAAACCCGGAGCAAGAACGACATAGGCCTTGACTATTTCGGTGCGCACCGGATCGGCTTTCCCGACCACGGCCGCAAGCTGCACCGCCGGATGGCCGATCAGGCAGTCCTCGATCTCCGCGGGGCCGATGCGGTATCCGGCCGACGTGATGACGTCGTCGTCGCGCCCGAAGAACGTTACATAGCCATCCTGATCCTGCCGACCGATATCGCCAGTCAGAAGCCAGTCATTGGCGAACTTCCTTTCAGTTGCCGCGGCATCGTTCCAGTAGCCAAGAAACATGACCGGATCCGGCTGCTTCACGGCGATCTGCCCGGCCTGTCCGGCCGGCAGTTCCTCGCCCGTTTCGCTGACGATCGCAACGCGGTGCCCGGGCACCGGCCGGCCTATGGCGCCGGCACGGCTGATGCCGATGGCAGCGCACGACGACAGGACGAAATTGCATTCCGTCTGACCGTAGAATTCGTTTACCGTTATGCCGAGTGTTCGCTTGACCCACTCGTAAGTCTCCGCGCCGAGCGACTCTCCGGCAGCCCCGATTGTCCGAAGCACGAGATCGTATTTCGAACGCGGATCGGACACGGATTGCAGCAGCCGCAGCGCCGTTGGCGGAATAAAGCCGTTGCGGACCTTCATCTCCGCCATGATACGATAAGCCATGTCGGCGTCGAACTTCTGCGCGGGTGACGAGACAACCGGAACACCGAGCAGAAGGCTTGGCAAGAGCGCGTTCAGCAAGCCTCCCGCCCATGCCCAATCCGATGGCGTCCAGACTTTGTCGCCTGCCTGCGGGAAGCCCTCGTGGGCGAATTGCATGCCCGGAATGTGGCCGGCGAGCACCCGATGCCCGTGCAACGCACCTTTCGGCGGCCCGGTGGTACCAGACGTGAAGATCATCAGGGCCGGTTCGTCTGGCCCCGTTGCGGCAATGTCGAAGACGGGCGGATGGGCATCCATCAACGCCAAGAAGGACAGTGCGTCGCTGTCGCCGTCGACGCTGATGACCGACGCCAGTTCCGGCAGTCGCTCGCGAATCTGGCGCAGTCGCTGAAGCCCGAAGCTGTTGGTAATGATCGCCGACACTCCTGCCGTCTTCAGGCGGTATTCGAGTGCTTCGACCCCGAAAAGCAATGCCAGCGGCACGGCGATGGCGCCCATCTTGTAGATCGCCACATGTGCAATAACGGTTTCGAACGATTGCGGCAGGAGCAATGCGATGCGATCGCCCCGCTTGAGGCCCAACGAGACAAGTGAATTGGCAAGCGAGGACGAGCGTTCGGCAAGCTCGCGGTAAGTCAACGAAAGGTGATCGCCGTCCGGACTGAAGTGTTCGAGGCAGACACGCTCCGGTTCTCGCGAGGCCCAGTCATCGCTGACGGCACGGCCGATGTTGAAATCTTCCGGAATACTCCAGGCAAAATCGCGATATAGCTCGTCATAGTGATCGCGTGGCGGCAGTTTCATCGGCAAAGTCCAATTATGCTGCGGCAGCTAACACCTTGTGCCGCGCACACGCAAGCGCACCGCCGATGGAGCCTGCGCTGATCTGTCATATCATTCTTCGACCGCGGGCCTGACATTTTCGCCATCGCCGCCCTAGATCAGGGGTGCGCGCGGGTAGGCTATTCGTCACGGAGCAATTCTCATGGACTACGTCAAATTTGGTGGTACCGGGCTGGAGGTGTCAAGGATCTGCCTCGGCTGCATGACGTTCGGGGACCCCGATCGCGGCAACCACAGCTGGACGCTCGGCGAGGAACAAAGCCGGGCCCTGATCAAGCAGGCGCTCGACCTTGGGATCAACTTCCTCGACACCGCCAACACCTATTCCAACGGCTCGTCGGAGGAAATTGTCGGCCGTGCCGTGAAAGACTTCGCCAGGCGCGAAGACATCGTGCTCGCCACCAAGGTTTTCAACCGCATGCGCCCCGGCCCGAACGGCGGTGGCCTTTCGCGCAAAGCCATCTTCGACGAGATCGACCACAGCCTTCGACGCCTCGGCACCGACTACGTCGACCTCTACCAAATTCACCGCTTCGACCACACGACGCCGATCGAAGAAACGCTGGAAGCCCTTCACGATGTCGTAAAGGCAGGCAAGGCTCGCTATATCGGCGCTTCCTCGATGCATGCGTGGCAGTTCGCGAAGATGCTCTACACCTCCCGCGCCAACGGCTGGACGCCCTTCGTCAGCATGCAGGATCACCTCAACCTGCTCTATCGCGAGGAGGAGCGCGAAATGCTCCCGCTGTGCCAGGACCAGAAGATCGCGGTGATTCCCTGGAGCCCCCTCGCGCGCGGTCGGCTGACACGCGACTGGGACGAAAAAACGGCGCGCAGCGAAACCGACGAGTTCGGCAAGACGCTGTATAAGCAGGCCGAGGACGCCGACAAGGCGATCATCGGTACCGTCGGCAAGCTGGCGAGCAAGCATGGCGTTTCCCGCGCCCAGATCGCTACCGCCTGGATCCTGCAGAAAAGCGCGGTTACCGCTCCGATCATTGGCGCCTCCAAGACAAACCATTTGGTCGATGCCGTTGGCGCGCTGTCCGTCAAGCTCACACCCGAAGACGTTGCAGCTCTGGAGGAACCCTATGTTCCGCATCGGATCGAAGGGTTCAAGTAACACGCACCAAGGATCGGAACGCCTGCCGCTTGGCGATAAGCGTTCCGGTCAGGATATTGTCAGATGACCCCCATTCCGTTCGAAGCCCGCCGCTTCCGCTCGACTGCGGCCTATTACGCCCACTACCGTGTTCCCTATCCGGATGCCCTGATCGAACGTGTTTCCGAAAGAGCCGGGCTTGTTCCCAGTGATCGCCTCCTTGATCTCGGCTGCGGCCCGGGCCAGCTCGGCATTGCTTTCGCACGTCTGGCGAAGGCAAGCGTCACTGCCATGGACCCTGAGCCGGAGATGCTGGAGGCTGCCCGCAGCAACGCGGCCGAGGCCGGCGTTAGAGCCAGTTTCGTCCAGGGGTCGTCCTACGACCTTGGGCAGCAGTTCGCTCCGCTGGCGATGACCGTCATGGGCCGCTCTTTCCACTGGATGGATCGTCCGGCGACGCTTGCAGCCCTCGATGCGATTACCGCGCCCGGCGGCTCCATCGTACTCTTCGGCGACCGCCATGTTTCCGTGACACCGGACTGGCACGAGGCCCTGAGGAAGCTTGCCGAACATTTCTCGCCGGAGCGCAATGCCGAGCGCGAGCGCCGTCGGGGGCCGGAATGGACCCCGCATGAAGACATCCTGCTCAAGTCGGCTTTCAGAAATCTCGAACGGATCGGCATCGTTGTCGAACGCTCCCTCGATATCGATGATATCGTCGGCCGCGTTTTCTCCATGTCCGCGACCTCGCCCCAGGCGCTCGGCGACAGGGTAGCCGAATTCGAACAGACGCTGCGCCGGGAACTCGTTGCGCTGTCGTCGACCGGAACGTTCTCGGAAACCGTCGACGTCAACGGCCTGATTTGTTTCCGTCCGTAAGCGGCTTTTTCAGTCCCAGCTGCTCCCGCATCGTCGAGAGAAACCGGCCGGCCAGCGTCCGATCCCTGACCGCACGGGCAAGGATGACCGCCCCCATCATCGAGGACAGGGTGGTGAAGCCGTTCCTGCGGCGCGTCTCGTTATCCTCGCCCGGCACGATGTCCGCGAGGATATCGACAAGCGTTGCGAGCCCGTTGTCGAATGTATCGCGAACGGCACCTTGGCTGCGACTGACCTCCTGAGACAGAGTAGCAAACACGCATCCGGCGTCGTCGACAGCCAGCCAGGAGATATAGTGGTCCACCAAAGCGTCCAGCGGCCGGTCCGGGGTGCTTGCGATAACCGCTTTCCAGCGCACCGCCACCCTGTCGATGAGCGCACGGCTGACCTCCAGCGCGAGATCGTCCTTCGACCGGAAGTGGCCGTAAAAACCACCATGCGTCAGGCCCGCCGCCTTCATGATATCGGCAACGCCAACGCCATCGAAACCGCTTTCCCGGAACATCACGCCGGCAACATCCAGGATTTTCTCGCGGTTTTCCGCGAATTTCTCTCTGCTAACCCGCATTCGGTTCTCCGCAAAATAGCTGCTTGACAATTTATATGACGTCCATCATCAATAATCAACAATCATGATGGCCATCATGTAAATTCTTGCAATCCCCAACACGCGGAACACCCAATGGTCTCCACTGTCCTTGCCTCGTCGCTGGCGCGGCGCAACATCCACTACGGATGGGTCGTCGTCGCGACGACCTTCCTCACCATGCTGGTTACAGCCGGCGCCATGGGGGCGCCGGGCGTGCTGATCAAACCGCTGCAGGACGAGTTTGGCTGGGACACCTCGCAGATTTCATCGGCTCTCGCCGTACGATTGGTTCTCTTCGGCCTGATGGGACCCTTCTCGGCTGCCTTGATGAACTACTTTGGCGTCCGCAAGGTCATCGTCTTCGCCATGGTACTGATTTCCAGCGGCTTCGTCGGTTCGTTGTTCATGACAGAGATCTGGCAGTTGCTGCTCCTTTGGGGCGTTGTTGTCGGCCTCGGCACCGGCCTGACGGCAATGGTACTGGCCGCAACCGTTTCGGCCCGCTGGTTCACCAAGCACCGCGGCCTCGTCGTCGGCATGCTTTCGGCAAGCTCGGCCACCGGGCAGCTCGTCTTCCTGCCGTTCATGGCGCAATTGACGGAAAGCTATGGCTGGCGCGCCACGGTGTTCTTCGTCTGCGGCATGATCCTGTTTGCCGCCCTCGTTGTGCTCGCCTTCATGCGCGACCGCCCGTCCGATCTCAACCTGCCGTCCTTTGGCGAGGAAACCGTATCGCCGCCGCCACCGGCGCAATCCGGCGGCCTGCTTGTCATGCTGGCAACGCCGATCACCGTGCTTCGGGACGTGTCGAAGACCTCCACCTTCTGGATCCTGTTCGCCACCTTCTTCATCTGCGGGCTGAGCACGAACGGCCTGATCCAGACCCACTTCGTCACCCTTTGCGGCGACTTCGGCATCCTGCCCGTCGCGGCCGCCAGCGTTCTCGCCGTCATGGGTATCTTCGACTTCTTTGGCACGATCGGCTCCGGCTGGCTCTCCGATCGATTCGATAATCGTTGGTTGCTCTTCTGGTACTACGGCCTGCGCGGTCTCTCTCTCCTCTTCTTGCCGTTCAGCGATTTCACCTTCTACGGCCTCTCGATCTTCGCAGTCTTCTACGGCCTGGACTGGATCGCCACGGTTCCCCCGACCGTAAAGATCGCCGCTGACCGCTTCGGCCGCGAAAAGGCAGGCATTGTTTTCGGCTGGATCTTTACCGGCCACCAGTTGGGCGCGGCGACCGCCGCTTACGGCGCCGGCCTGTCGCGCACGGAACTGTCGAGCTACCTTCCGGCCTTCTTCATCGCCGGGGCTTTCTGCCTGCTCGCCTCAGTCCTTGCGATCACGCTGAAGAAATCAGGCCTGACGGGTGCGGGACCCGCCATTGCCCACTAAACACCGGGCTTCCGTCCGATTTTTTGCAGCCGGAAGCTCCATCAAATCAGCCCGATAACTTTGCCCGCCGTCTTGCGCGCGCGGGCAAACGCGTGCTAGACACCCGCCTCGTCGGTATCCGTTGCCCCATTGGCGGAATTGGTAGACGCGCTCGACTCAAAATCGAGTTTCGAAAGAAGTGCTGGTTCGACTCCGGCATGGGGCACCACCGCATCCCAACGGGACCGATAAGCGCGACCCGGTGATAGGTAACGTCACCCGGTACCGCAAGGCGGGCCTTGGTGGCTTTGGTGCACCGTTCGGAGGCAATAGCCTCAGACCACCGCGCCTACGGAGACGATGGCCAGGAAAACGAAGGCGATCACCCCGACCAGACAAGCGAGGCTTTCAACGTTCCGGGGACGCTCGATCCCTGCTGCGTGAACCTTCAGGGCGAGATACAGCGGCAGCGCCAGAAAGAATATCGATATCCACTTGGGACGCACCATGGTTCCGTCGACAGCGACCATAACGACGAGCACGAGCATCAGGCTTATGGCCAGCGTCCGTCCGACCAGTCGTGTCCACTGGTTGCTTGCGGTGAGTATCGCGACGAGATCCGATCGGTAGACCAGCGCAAACAGACCGAGTGTCAATGCCGCGCATTTGAAAATCGACAGAATAAGGGAAAAGGCAGCCTTGACGGCATCGGGAACTGGCCCGGTCGTGGCCGTCTTCATCTTGCTTATCGTGTCGCCGGTGGCGTCGCCGAAATGAGTCACGATCCAATAACAGTGCGGACCGACGATTAACACGCCGACCGCCAAGGCGATGGCCATGCGCCAGTTCAACGCCAAACGACGCAACCCCGGCTCCAACAGCAGCGCTGCCACCATGGCAACCGGGATGATCGCAAAATTGTATTTCGCCAGGAAACCGATACCGGCCGCAGCGCCCACAAGCCCATAGTTCAGCGCGGTCGGTCGCTTGACCAAGAGGAACACGGTATAAAGAAACAGGGAAACCGCAGCGAAGGCGCCCACGCTATGTGTCAGGTCCCTCTGCGAGAGGAGGAACACAGCTGGCAGGCTCAAAATGCCGAGCGCCGCAATCGACATCGCATCGCGAGAATTCGTCGCCGCCCGCGCCGCCATTGCAAGAAAGACGCAGCTAAGCAGAAGCGTTCCGCTCTTCACGAACGCAAGCGTTTCGAGCGACACGCCGAAAAGCTGGCCAAACCCATAGACCAGCCAATTATATAGCGGAGGCTGATCGCCGTAACCGATCTGCAAGGCGTGCGACAGGAAGACCTGCTCGGCCTCGTCGGATACCAGCGGCCCGCCGCGTAGTATCCGGGCAATGAAGCTGGCGGCGAAATATGCCACGACCAGAAACGCCGGCAACAGTTCACGCAGACGTGTGACGCGCCGCGAAGGAGCGTACGAACCACTTGTAATTTCAGTCAATGCTACCCCGCATGCACTTGCTTTGAGTTGCCCTCATCCGACCTGCAACATGCAACGTTCGCTCCGCGCTGTACACTTCAAATGAGATTTGGTGAAACACGCATTTGCGCCGGTTGAAATACGCCGTGAGGTGACCGCGCGGTTACCCGGGCGAAAGGGGTTCCGGCGGGTTCATGGCGGAAGATCC
This sequence comes from Rhizobium sp. Root1220, assembly GCF_001426265.1. GTDB lineage: Bacteria > Pseudomonadota > Alphaproteobacteria > Rhizobiales > Rhizobiaceae > Rhizobium. Next base: position 508,094 of record NZ_LMDG01000023.1, on the reverse strand, counting down.
GTACAAGCGGCCTGCGTCAAAGACGTCCGGTACGCCACAAGGTCAAATCAGCGGTTTAAATTCTCCGGCACTTCGGCCAAAGTGGCGCGATTGCTAAAAAGGGACGCGCGTGCATCAGGAAGTATCGCTAATTGCCACGGTAGCCGTGAGTTTCGTTTGCGCGGCCATATTCGGCTATGTTGCCGACCGGCTGCGTCTGCCGCCACTGGTCGGCTATCTGGTCGCCGGCATTGCCATGGGGCCGATGACACCGGGCTTCGTCGCCGACGCGGAGCTCGCCAGTCAGCTGGCTGAGATGGGCGTCATCCTGTTGATGTTCGGCGTTGGCCTGCATTTTTCCACGGCCGATCTGCTCGCCGTGCGCGGCATCGCCGTGCCCGGTGCGCTTGCGCGGATCGCAGTAGTCACCCTGATCGGCATCGGGCTCGCAAACTGGTGGGGCTGGGGGCTGGGCGCCGGGATCGTCCTCGGCCTTAGCCTGTCGGTGGCGAGCACCGTTGTTCTGTTGAAGACGCTGGAGGAGCGGAACCTGCTCAATTCGGCCAGTGGCCGCGTGGCTGTCGGCTGGCTGATCGTCGAGGACCTTGCCATGGTCCTGGCGCTGGTGCTTTTGCCTGCCCTTGCAGAATTGCTCGGCGGCCGCGCCCCCGCCGACCTTGCACTTGGCGCCGGGTTGCCGCTTCCGCTGGCGATTTCGCTGACGCTGCTGAAGGTCGGCGCGTTTGCGGTCATGGCGATTGTCCTCGGACCGAAGGTCGTGCCCTGGCTGCTGACGCTGGTCGCTCGAACGGGCTCACGCGAACTGTTCACGCTGACGGTCCTCGCGATCGCGCTCGGCATCGCATTCGGCTCAGCGGCAATCTTCGGCGTGTCGTTTGCGCTCGGCGCCTTTTTCGCCGGCGTCGTGATGAGCGAATCCAACCTCAGCCATCGGGCTGCTGCCGACTCGCTCCCTCTCCAGAACGCCTTTTCGGTGCTGTTCTTCGTGTCCGTCGGCATGCTGTTCGATCCCACGATCCTGGTGCGCCAACCGATTGCCGTGATCAGTGCGCTGGCGGTGGTCATTGTCGGCAAGGCCCTCATCTCCTTCCTGATTGTCGTGCTGCTTCGCTATCCGATCGGCATGGCGCTGACGGTGTCGGGCGGACTGGCGCAGATCGGCGAATTCTCGTTCATTCTAGCCGGTCTCGGCGTTTCCCTGGGATTGCTGCCGACGGCGGGACAGGACATCATCCTCGGCGCGGCGATCATTTCGATCACCCTCAATCCACTCGTCTGCGCCGGCGCCGAAGTGCTGCACACGCAGGTGCACGCGAGATGGCCGGCGCTCGGCAATCACTTCGGTCGCCGCCGGCACGAAGCACTGGGCCGGGAACTTGAAAAGATCCGGGCGGTCACCGAGGCGCGCGAGCATCAGCATCAGCTCGAGATGCAGGAGCTTATCGAAACCTTTCCACTGTTTGCCAAGGTAGACGAGGATTCGCAGGAGGAATTGCTGCTCCTCTTCCGGCCGAAATCCGCCCTGCCGGGCGAACGCGTAATGCGCAAGGGCGACCGCGGCGACGGCATGTACTTTCTGTCATCCGGTGCGGTCGAAGTGCAGGTGCCGGGAGAGCCTATCCGACTGGATCCGGGTGCCTTCTTCGGCGAAATGGCGCTGCTTAGCGGCGGGCGACGCACCGCAGACGTCGTCGCCGTGGATTTCTGCCAGTTCTTCGTGCTGGAGCGGCGCGATTTCAATATGTTTACCGCAAAGCACCCTGTCTTGCGCCAGGCTGTCAGCGAAATGGCCCGCGAACGAACCGAAATGAACGTCATGCGGCAGAAGCATGGACAGCCATCGCGCGTCGAGCCGTGACAGGGTTTACGGAAATACGATCACGAAGTTTTTTTTAAGCTCGACCCAACGAACGACACAGCAAGCATTTACAGCTTGGGGCGAGCTACTTAAAGCTCTCGCACGTCACGATGAAAGGATCGGAATGCTTCGCAGACTGTACGACTGGACCATGTCACTTGCCGCCCGTAAATCGGCGGAAGTCTGGCTCGCGGTTATCGCCTTCGTCGAAAGCTCCGTCTTTCTGGTTCCCGCCGACGTTCTTTTCCTGCCGATGGCACTCGCAAAGCCGGAACGCGCCTATCGCTATGCGCTCGTGGCCACCATAGCCTCCGTTCTTGGCGGCATTGCCGGGTGGGCGCTCGGCTATTACGCCTATGACACGGTTGCTCGCCCGGTTCTCGAATTCTACGGCAAGCTCGATGCATTCGAGCAAATGCGCATGTACATTCATGACGAGTGGGAAATCCTCCTGCTGCTGCTGGTGACCTCTGGTCTCGCGCATCTGCCGCCGATCAAGATCGTGACGATCCTAGCCGGCGTCATCCACATGAACCTCGGCTTCTTCATCATCTCCGCGATTGTTGCGCGTGGGGCTCGGTTCCTGTTCCTGGCATGGCTGCTGCGTCGTTACGGCGAGCCTATCCGTCATTTCATAGAGAAGCGCCTTGGACAGGTTGCCGGCGTCCTCGCCGCGGTCGCGATCGCTCTCGGCATTGCCTACAAACTGCTTGCACATTGAGCCAACCGCGCTGGAGCCTCCCATGACTGCCTCCTTTTCCCTTGGTCGCCCCACCTTCGTCTATTCGATCCTGCTGGCGGTCGCGATGGCGGCGGTCGTCGGCACTGCGCTCGGCTTCCAGTATCTCGGCGGCTATATTCCCTGCGCGCTTTGCCTACTGCAGCGCCAGCCCTACTACTACGGAATTCCTGTCGCAGTGCTTGGCGCCATCGCGTCCGCGGTCGGCCTGCCGAACTGGATCGGGAGGGCTTTCCTACTTGCCGCCGGCATGCTGATGATCGTCGGCGCCGCCATGGGCGTCTATCACGCAGGCGTCGAGTGGCATTTCTGGGCTGGGCCGGCGACCTGCTCGACGACAGCCAGCAGCATGTCGCAGAACGCCGGCGACCTTCTGACCGAGCTCAATACCATCAAGGGGCCATCCTGCACCGACGCCGCACTGCGCGTGCTCGGCCTGTCGTTCGCCGGCTGGAACGTGATCGCAAGCCTCATCCTTGCAGCCTTCGCTTTCATCGGCGTGCGCAAATCGGCTTGATCACGGCTTTGATCGGGAATTGATCACGGCTGCAGTTCGCTATCCCAGTAGAGATAGTCGAGCCAGCTATCATGCAGGTAGTTCGGCGGGAAGAGCCGGCCGTTGTTGTGCAGGTCCTGCACGGTCGGCTGATACGGCTTCTGATGCGGGAACATGCCTGCCTGCTTCGGCAGCTTGCTGCCCTTCCTGAGATTGCAGGGTGAGCAGGCCGCCACGACATTCTGCCAGGTCGTCTCGCCACCATGCGCGCGCGGCACGACATGGTCGAAAGTCAGATCATCGTGCTGACCGCAATACTGACACTCGAACTTGTCTCGCAGGAACACGTTGAAACGCGTGAAGGCCGGATTGCGCGAAGGCTGGACGTAAGTCTTTAGGCACACGACGCTCGGAAGCCGCATCGAGAAGCTCGGCGAAGAGACCGAGTGCTCGTATTCTGCAATGATGTTCACACGGTCAAGGAAAACCGCCTTGATCGCGTCCTGCCAGGACCAAAGCGACAAGGGGTAATAACTCAGCGGCCTGTAGTCAGCGTTCAGGACGAGCGCCGGCAGGGCCTGGGGGGAAACTGCAATCGTCAAGGGCTTCTCCTGATCGATTCGGCATCTGCATTCTTATATTAGGCCGGTTGTGACGGCATTGTGAAGTCCAATAAATTCAAACGGGAATCCTCTATTCCCGAACTATTGCCGATCAGTCGACCGGCAGCACGCCACGGCCAAGCTTGACTGCGTAGTAGGCCCAGAAAAGCCGGGCTGCGACGGATCTCCAGGGTGACCACTCGGTCGCCATGGATGCCAGCTCCCGTGCCGGGGGCCGCGTGCCGAGACCGAATGCCGCAGCCACGGCATTCTGCAGGGCGACATCCCCGGACGGAAATATATCGGCATGACCGCCGCAGAATATGAGGTAGACCTCAGCCGTCCAGGGGCCGACACCCTTGACGGCCGTTAGCTCCGCCAACGCCTCGCGCGGTGGCCTGGCCGAGAGCGCAAGCAGATCGAGCTGGCCCGCGGCAACAGCCCCGGCAACGCGCGAAAGCGTTTCGGCCTTGGCGCGTGACAAGCCGAACTCGCGCCATGCTTCGGAATGCAGCAGCACGTAGTTGTCGGCACGTAGCACGCCGTGCTCCGGCTGCATCCGGCGCCAGATCGCCTCGGCGCTGGCGCGCGATACCATCTGCGAAACGATGATGTGTGCGAGCCCCTCGAACCCCGGCTCCCGCAGACGCAAGGGGATCTTTCCGGCCTCCCCCGCAACTGGCCCAAGGCGGGGATCAAGGCGGAGCAAGTGCTCCAGCCCTTCCCTGACATCATCGTCACTGCGAATGATCTGCACGCTTCCTCGCGATCGTCGTCAATCCGTGGCAGAAGAAAGCATGATCGCGATTCCCCGTCAAAAGCCAGTCTTCCGCTTTGCGCCAAGCCCCAACGGACCGCTGCATCTCGGCCATGCCCTGTCGGCGTTTCTCAACCGCGATATGGCGGCATCGAATCACGGCCGCTTCCTCTTGCGGATGGAAGACATCGATCTAACGCGCTGTACACCCGAATTCGAAGCGGACATCTACGCCGATCTGGAGTGGCTTGATATAGACTGGGAGTTGCCGGTGCGACGTCAATCGGAGCATTTCAGCGAATATCAGACGGCGTTGAATGGTCTGATCGAGCGCGGCCTTGCCTATCCGTCCTTCTTGACCCGTGGTGAAATCAGGGCACGTGTTGCGGCTGCCGATACGACCGCGCTGGCTTGGCCTCGCGACCCCGACGGTTCACCGCTTTATCCTCCCGATGATCGGGAGCGCACTGAGGACAGCCGGCAGGCGCTGCTGGCATCGGGATTGAAGCATGCATGGCGGCTCGACATGGCTAGGGCGTTGGCGCTGGTGGATGAGCCGATGTCGTGGACGGAGACGGGCGACGGAGAAACCGGCCGTGTGATTGCTAACGCTTCGGGATGGGGCGACGTCGTTCTGTCGAGGTCCGACGCCCCATCGAGCTACCATCTCTGCGTGGTCGTCGACGATGCTGTGCAGGGCATCACCCATGTCGTGCGCGGACTCGATCTATTCCATGCCACGTCGGTGCATCGGTTGCTGCAGACCTTGCTCGGCCTCCCTGCGCCGATCTACCACCACCATCGCCTGATCATCGACGAGGAAGGGCTGAAGCTGTCCAAGAGCCGGGGCGATACAGGCCTTGCGGAACTGCGCGAAAGCGGCGCTTCACCGACCGATATTCGCCGTCTTGTCGGGCTTTGAGCCTTTCGGCTGACCGCTCAGGAAATTGTGAGCGAAGATTGCGCGCACCCGGAATTTCAGCAGCGCCGCGTTGATCTCGGCGCCAACGATGAAGATCACGCCGATCATGTAGAGAAAGATCAGCACGATCATCACCGACGCCAGGCCGGCATAGGTCGCCGTATAGTTGGCGAAAGCCGAGAGATAGTAAGCGAATATAAGTGCACCGGCCAGCCACAGCAACAGCGTCACCAGGACGCCGGGCACCACGTCGAACACCCGTCGGCGCCCCGCCGGCAGCCACAGGTGGACCACGAACAAAGCGACCGTCAAAACGAACAGCGTCCCGTAGACACGCCAGCTGAAGACGACTTCAAGCGTTTCGGCAAGAAGCGGCGACCACAGGCGCGCATAGTCCAGCGCCAGCGGTATTGCCGCCACCAGCACGATGCTGATGGCGGCAAAGATGATGACGGCGATCAGGACGTAGCCAAGGCTGGCAAGGCGGGTGAAATACCAGGGCCGCGTCTCCTGGACGCGGTAGGCGCGGTTGAGCGAAATACGCAATGCCTCGACCCCGTTGGAGGCGAAGTAGGCCGCGGCCAGCACGGAGACCGTCAACAGGCCGCCCCGGGGAATGGTCAGCACCTGCAGCACCTCGTCGGCAAGCGGCTTGGCGATGACATCGGGCCAGGTGTCGAAGATCAGGTGAATTGCCGTGGAGGAAAACTGGTCGGCGCCGAGGAAGGTGGCCAGCGTTGTGCCGAAGATCAGGAACGGAAATACTGCTAGCAGCGTCGACAATGCGATGTGGCTCGCCATGGCAAAACCGTCATCTTCAATAAGGTGGCATATGGCGTCATAGACCACCTCATAAAAGATTCGTACTATCCTCGGCATTCCATCTCCCGGCATTCCTCATTGTGTCGCCCGTTCGAATATGGGAAACGACTCCCGTTTTGTACAGGAATCATTCCATGTCGGATCAGCGCACAATCATCGTGACTGGATGCTCGTCCGGCATTGGTGCCTTTTGTGCAAGGGCGCTGAAAGCGGACGGCTGGAAGGTTTTCGCGACCGTTCGGAAATACGAGGATCTCGCCCCGCTTGAGGCTGATGGTATCGCAGCCCTCCGGATGGATTACACGCGAACGGACACCATAACGGATCTGGTGCGAGACGTGACGGCATCGACAGGCGGCCGCATCGATGCCCTGTTCAACAATGGCGCCTACGGCCAGCCCGGAGCCGTCGAAGACCTTGCGACGGATGTGTTGCGCGCGCAGTTCGAAACGAATGTCTTCGGCTGGCACGAGCTGACGCGGCAAGTCATCCCCTTGATGCGCAGCCGCGGCCAAGGCCGCATCGTTCAATGCTCATCGATCCTCGGCGTCGTGCCCTACCGGTACCGCGGTGCCTACACAGCCTCGAAATTCGCGCTTGAGGGCCTCAGCATCAGCCTTCGCATGGAGCTGCAGGACAGCGGCATCCATGTGAGCCTGATCGAACCTGGCCCCATCACCTCCCGCTTCACGGCAAATGCCCTGGCGAAGATCAACGAGCACATCGACATCAAGAACTCGGTGCATGCGGCAGATTACCGCCGCCAGCTCGCCCGCCTTGACGGATCGGGTGAACCCAATCGACATAAGCTTGGACCGGAAGCGGTTTATGCGGTGCTGAAGCACGCATTGAACTCGACCAGCCCAAAACCACATTATCCCGTAACCACACCGGCGAAGCAGGGCATGGTGCTGAAGAGGCTGCTTCCTGCGGATCTTTTCTATCGCCTGATGCGCTGGGTGGACTGACAAGAAGGCTACAAGCAGCATGTCGACCGTCACCTATGTTCTTGCGATCATCGTCATGGGCATCGTCGCCCTGGTTCTGATCCGTGGCCTCTTCAACATGGCGAAGGGCGGCGATCCGAACCTTTCCAACAAGCTCATGCAGCTGCGCGTGCTCTTGCAGGCGATTGCGGTGATCCTGATCATGCTGACGCTCTGGCTGACCGGCGGTGGCCGCCCTAGCTAACACAAAAAAGGGGGAAGCATGGTCAAGCTCAACAAGATCTACACGAAGACCGGCGACGACGGGACGACAGGCCTTGTGTCGGGCCCTCGCCGCGTGAAGGACGATCTGCGCGTTGAAGCCTTCGGCACCATCGACGAGGCGAACTCGGCGATCGGAATTGCAAGGCTGCACATGCAGGGCATGCCGGAACTCGATGGCATGCTGATGCGGATTCAGAACGACCTCTTCGACCTCGGCGCCGACCTCGCGACGCCCGACACCGGCAAACCGCCCGAATACGAGCCGTTGCGGATCGTCGACACACAGGTGACGCGCATCGAGCACGACATCGACACGCTGAACGGCGACCTTCAACCGTTGACGTCCTTCGTCTTGCCCGGGGGGCACACCGCCGCCGCCCATTTGCATCTGGCCCGCACGATCGCCCGACGCGCCGAGCGGCTGATGGTGTCGCTTGCGCGCACCAAAGGCGAGGTCGTGAGCCAGGCCGCATTGAAATACGTCAACCGTCTCTCCGACTTCCTGTTTGTCGCCGCGCGCCACGCCAACGATCGCGGCCATGCCGATGTGCTTTGGGTTCCCGGCAAGAACAGGTAGGCCGTCCACTCGACACGAACGCCCGGGGGCAGGCTTCATGTTCATACCGCTGCACGACGCCAACACGCTGAAGCACATCAAGGTCCAATGGGTGACCGTGGCGCTCATCGCGCTGAACATTGCTGTCTGGCTTTTTACCGGGATTGCCGCGACCCAGCCGGTCGCGCAGGCAACCATCGTCGGTCTCGGCTATATTCCCGCCGTCGCCTTTCACTATGCGACGCTTGAGCCGGCACTCGCCTTCGTTCCCGAACCGCTCACATACCTCACCTATGCCTTTGTCCATTCGGGCTTCTGGCACCTGGCCTCCAACATGATCTTCCTCTGGGTGTTCGGCGACAATGTCGAGGATGCACTGGGCCATGTTCGCTTCCTAGCCTTCTACCTGCTGTGCGCCGCTGCCGGCGCGCTTTGCCATGGACTTGTGGGCACGACATCGGAGGCACCGCTCATCGGAGCCTCAGGCGCGATTTCGGGCGTGGTGGCCGCCTACGTCATGCTTCATCCACGCGTGAAGGTCTGGGTTCTGGTCCTCATGCGCATCCCCCTGCCCCTGCCGGCCTTCGTGCCGTTGTTGCTGTGGATCGGCCAGCAGTTCGTGATGCTCGTGCTCGATCCCGACGGCGGGGTTTCCTGGGGCGCCCATGTCGGCGGCATCGTGGCCGGCGGCCTACTCGTGCTTGCCATGCGCCGTCCGGGCGTTCCGCTTTTCGATCGCGAAATCGTGACGCCCCGGGCCGTCAGTGACCGACCGGCCGCCAATTCGGAAACGGCTGCTCTTCTCAGCCGGCGACTGCCGTGGCGCCGACAATAGCACGCATATTGACGTGAACGTAAACGTTATATATTTGCAGGGGCAATTTGCCTGTCTGCGCCATGGAAGCGTTGTGTTTGGAGGAAAAACGCGTATCCATGTCGCCATTCGACAATCGGAGCGGCGCCGAAGCGCGCATTTTCTTGGCGAAAGAGTTGAAGGAAGGACCCCATGAAAATCCTAGTCCCCGTGAAGCGGGTTGTTGACTACAACGTGAAGATCCGCGTGAAGCCGGATGGCACAGGCGTCGAGCTCGCGAACGTGAAGATGTCGATGAATCCTTTCGACGAGATTTCCGTCGAGGAAGCGCTGCGGCTGAGGGAAGCCGGCAAGGCCGAGGAAGTCGTCGTCGTATCGATCGGCCCCGCCAAGGCCGAGGAAACCCTGCGCACGGCGCTCGCCATGGGTGCCGACCGCGCGATCCTCGTCGAGACCGACGATCAGGTCGAGCCGCTCGCCGTTGCCAAGATCCTCAAGGGTGTCGTCGATGCCGAACAGCCGGGGCTCGTCATCGTCGGCAAGCAGGCGATCGACGACGATTCGAACCAGACAGGCCAGATGCTGGCAGCCCTCCTCGGCACCGCACAGGCGACCTTTGCCTCGAAGATCGAAATCGGCGACGGCAAGGCCCAGGTGACGCGTGAAGTCGATGGCGGCCTGCAGACGATCGAGATCAAGCTTCCCGCGGTGGTCACCACCGACCTGCGGCTCAACGAGCCGCGCTATGCCTCGCTGCCGAACATCATGAAGGCGAAGAAGAAGCCGCTCGACAAGAAGGCGCCCGCCGACTTCGGCGTCTCCACCGAGCCGCGCCTCAAGGTGCTGAAGACCGAGGAGCCGTCCGGCCGCAAGGCTGGCGTCAAGGTCAAGTCGGTCGCCGAGCTTGTCGAAAAGCTCAAGACCGAAGCCGGCGTGCTTTAAGTTAGGACAAGGGAGATATCATCATGGCCATTCTTCTTCTGGCTGACCACGACAGCAGCCACCTGTCCGACCAGACCGCCAAGACTCTGACGGCTGCCGCCAGGATCGGCGGCGACGTGCATGTTCTCGTCGCCGGTGCCGGCGCCAAGGCTGCTGCCGAGCAGGCTGCGAAGCTGTCCGGCGTCTCCAAGGTGCTGGTCGTCGAGGACGCGAGCCTTGCCAACAATCTCGCCGAGCCGCTGGCGGCCCTGATCGTTTCGCTCGCCGGCTCCTACGACACCATCATCTCGGCTGCGACATCGGTCGGCAAGAACGTCCTGCCGCGCGTGGCAGCCTTGCTCGATGTTGCACAGGTGTCGGAAATCATCGAGGTCGTTGCATCGGACACCTTCAAGCGCCCGATCTATGCCGGCAACGCCATCCAGACCGTGCAGTCGACCGACGCCAAGAAGGTCATCACCGTGCGGACGGCTTCGTTTGCCGCAGCAACGGACGGCGGTTCCGCATCGGTCGAGACGATCGCCGCCGTGCCCGATCCGGGCCTGTCGTCCTTTGTCCGGGACGCCCTGTCGACCTCCGACCGTCCGGAGCTGACCTCGGCGAAGATCATCATCTCCGGCGGCCGTGCGCTCGGCTCCGCGGAGAAGTTCAAGGAAGTCATTCTGCCCGTCGCAGACAAGCTCGGTGCCGCCGTCGGCGCATCCCGCGCTGCCGTCGATGCCGGCTATGCGCCGAACGACTGGCAGGTCGGCCAGACCGGCAAGGTCGTCGCCCCGCAGCTCTACATTGCCTGCGGCATATCCGGCGCCATCCAGCACCTCGCCGGCATGAAGGATTCCAAGGTGATCGTCGCCATCAACAAGGACGAGGAAGCCCCGATCTTCCAGGTCGCCGACTACGGTCTCGTCGCCGATCTCTTCGAGGCCCTGCCGGAATTGCAGAAGGCTTTGTGATCGCGAAGCACCTTGTTTTTCGCACTTGCGAATGACTGGAAAATTATCCTTTTAAGGTCTACTACTGCTGCCGGGCGATGTTTTGCCCGGCAGTTTTGTTAGAATAATGCGGCAGCGCGGGGGCGACTGGCGGTCGGGGATTTGGAGATGAATGCGGTGTTGAAGACGATTGGTATTATCGGCGCGGGCCAGATGGGCTGCGGCATCGCGCAGGTTTCCGCGGACGCCGGCTACAAGGTACACATCTACGATCTCTCCCAGGAGCGCATCGAGCACGGCCTCGCCACGATCAACGGCAATCTTGCGCGCCATGTCACCAGCGGCAAGATGACCGACGAAGAACGTTCGGCGACGCTGGCGCTGATCTCCGGCTCGTCCGACGTCAACGACCTTGCGGCCTCCGATCTGGTCATCGAGGCGGCAACCGAAGACGAGAGCGTCAAGCGCAGGATCTACACGCAGGTCTGTCCGGTCCTGAAGCCGGATGCCATCCTCGCGACCAATACATCCTCGCTCTCCATCACCCGGCTGGCATCGGCAACGGACCGCCCAGAGCGGTTCATGGGCATCCATTTCATGAATCCCGTGCCGGTGATGAAGCTGGTCGAGCTGGTGCGCGGCATCGCGACGGAAGAAGGCACGTTCAGCACCGCCAGGGAGTTCGTCGCCTCGCTGGACAAGACGGTCACCGTCGCCGAGGATTTCCCGGCCTTCATCGTCAACCGCATCCTGCTGCCGATGATCAACGAAGCGATCTACACGCTCTATGAAGGCGTCGGGACCGTCGATGCGATCGACACTGCCATGAAGCTTGGCGCCAACCACCCGATGGGCCCGCTGCAGCTCGCCGATTTCATCGGCCTCGACACCTGCCTTTCGATCATGCAGGTGCTGCACGACGGCTTGGCCGATTCCAAATACCGCCCCTGCCCGCTGCTGGTGAAATACGTCGAAGCCGGCTGGCTCGGCCGCAAGTCCGGCCGCGGCTTCTACGACTATCGCGGCGAAGTGCCGATTCCAACTCGCTAAGCCTCCTCCGCGGGAGAAGGTGGCACCGCTCACACGCCGATCGCGCCCTTGATCAGCGCCTTCGCCTCGTCGCTATCCCAAGCAGCAGGCCCGTTCATCGCCGAAATCAGGCAGCCCTTGCCGTCGATCAGAAGCGTGACCGGCAACCCGAATGCCAGCCCTTCCTTCTTCAGGTCGTTGAAGACGTCGATGGTGTTGTCGCGATAGAGCTGCAGCGCATCGACCCCGGTTTCGGCAAGGAACGCCTTCGGCTTTTCGTCGTCGCCGGTGTCGATATTGACCGCCACGACCTGGAACTTGTCGCTGCCCATCTCGCGTTCGAGCGCATTCAACGCCGGCATCTCCTCGCGGCAGGGCACGCACCACGTTGCCCAGAGATTGAACAGCACGGTCTTGCCGGCAAATTTGTCGAGCGTCATCGGTTTGCCGTCGGCACCCTTGAAGGAGACAGCCGTCAGCCGACGCGGCTGGTCGGCAGCAACCATCGCCGCCACCTGCCCTGTCAGCAACGGCGTAATCCTGGCCGCCGTGTCCCTGGTTGCCGCGCACTCGGCGGATGCCGTTTGAGCGCCGCCATTGCCATACCCGGCTTCACTGATGTAAACCGCTGCCGCACCGGCAATGATGCCTGCGACGACCGCGATCCCAACCAGTTTCAGGGATGGCAGGCGCAAGGGCGTTCTTGTTGTCATTTCATTCTCCAGGACACGCGTTCTTCAAGGCAGGCATCTTTCATGGCCGACAGCACGGACACCAAATCCTCCAACCAGATGTGGGGCGGACGTTTCGCGTCCGGTCCCGATGCGATCATGGAGGAGATAAATGCCTCGATCGGTTTCGACAAGAAGCTGTTTGCCCAGGACATCCGGGGATCGATCGCCCACGCCACCATGCTTGCCCACCAGGGCATCATTTCGGCCGAGGATAAAGACAAGATCGTTCAAGGGCTAAACACGATCTTGTCAGAGATCGAGAGCGGCAATTTCGAATTCTCCCGCAAGCTCGAAGACATCCACATGAATGTCGAAGCGCGCCTGGCGACACTGATCGGCACGGCCGCCGGCCGCCTGCACACCGCCCGCTCGCGCAACGACCAGGTGGCGCTCGATTTCCGCCTCTGGGTCAAGGAAGAGCTTGAGAAGACCGAGCAGCTGCTGACCAGCCTGATCGCAGCCTTCCTCGACCGCGCCGAAGAGCATGCCGACACCGTCATGCCCGGCTTCACCCATCTGCAGACCGCCCAGCCCGTCACCTTCGGACACCACTGCATGGCCTATGTCGAAATGTTCGGCCGCGACCGCTCGCGCGTTCGCCACGCCATCGAGCATCTGGACGAGAGCCCGATCGGTGCTGCCGCCCTCGCCGGCACCGGCTATCCGATCGACCGCCACATGACGGCGAAGGCACTCGGCTTCCGCGAACCGACCCGCAATTCGATCGACACTGTTTCAGACCGTGACTTCGCCATCGAGTTCCTGGCGCTGGCCGCCATCTGCGCCATGCACCTGTCGCGTCTCGCCGAAGAGATCGTCATCTGGTCGACGCCGCAGTTCGGCTTCGTGCGCCTGTCGGATGCGTTCTCCACCGGCTCCTCGATCATGCCGCAGAAGAAGAACCCGGATGCCGCCGAGCTGGTGCGCGCCAAGACCGGCCGTATCAACGGCTCGCTCATCGCGCTGCTGACGATCATGAAGGGGCTGCCGCTCGCCTATTCCAAGGACATGCAGGAAGACAAGGAACAGGTCTTCGACGCCGCCGAGAGCCTGGAACTGGCAATCGCTGCGATGACCGGCATGGTTCGCGACCTGACGATCAATACCGCCCACATGAAGGCCGCAGCCGGCACCGGCTATTCCACCGCCACCGATCTCGCCGACTGGCTGGTGCGCGAAGCAGGCCTCCCTTTCCGCGACGCCCACCATGTCACCGGGCGCGCCGTGGCGCTTGCAGAAAGCAAGGGATGCGACCTGGCCGAGCTGCCGCTTGCCGATCTGCAGGCGATCAATTCCGCGATTACGGACAAGGTCTACGACGTGCTGACCGTCGAGGCATCGGTCGCCAGCCGCAAGAGTTTCGGCGGCACGGCACCCTCGGAAGTGCGCAAGCAGATCGCCTACTGGCGCGCCCGAAACTGACCCGAACAATCGGGGTGCACAAGGTGGATAAACTTCGCTATGAAGGTGTCCATCGGTGCCGCTCCAAGAGGAATCCCATGCAGACCAGCTTGCCGCAGATCATCCGCCTGACGGTTGTTTTCGCCGTGATCGGCCTCGCCGTCGCCGGATGCGGACGCAAGGGCGATCTCGATCCACCGAGCGTGCAGGCAACCAGGGGCGGCGACTCGTCCAAACCGACGCAGCAGCCCGGCAGCGTGGACAGGCCCTTCTTCCTCGATCCCCTTCTTTAACAGGCCACTCCAGTGAACCATTTCGAGTACCGCGACGGCATCCTCTACGTCGAGAACGTTCCCGTTCCGGACATTGCCAAGGGCGTCGGCACACCCTTCTATTGCTATTCGACGGCAACGCTCGAGCGCCACTACCGCGTCTTCGCCGAAGCCTTCGGCGACATCGATTCTATGGTCTGCTATGCCATGAAGGCGAACTCGAACCAGGCGGTTCTGAAGACGCTGGGCAATCTCGGCGCCGGCATCGACGTGGTCTCCGAAGGCGAACTGCGCCGCGCGCTTGCCGCCGGCATCCCGGCGAGCCGCATCATGTTCTCCGGTGTCGGAAAGACGCCGCGCGAAATGGACTTTGCGCTGGAGGCAGGCATCTACTGCTTCAACGTCGAATCCGAGCCGGAACTCGAAATCCTCAACCAGCGCGCCATCGCGGCGGGCAAGAAGGCTCCGGTCTCGTTCCGCATCAATCCGGACGTGGACGCCAGGACCCATGCAAAGATCTCGACCGGCAAGAAAGAAAACAAGTTTGGCATTTCCGCCGAACGCGCCCGCGCCGTCTATGCCCGCGCGGCTGGCCTTCCCGGCATCGAAGTGACCGGCATCGACATGCACATCGGTAGCCAGATCACCGATTTGCAGCCATTCGACGACGCCTTCCGGATGCTGCGCGACCTTGTCGACACGCTGCGCGCCGACGGCCACGATATCCACCACGTCGATGTCGGCGGGGGTCTCGGCATTCCATACCGGGCTGACAACAACCCGCCACCATCCCCCGAAGCCTATGCGGTGATCGTCAAGAACAATCTGCGCGGCCTGGACTGCAGGATCGTCATGGAGCCCGGTCGCCTGATCGTCGGCAACGCCGGCATCCTGGTGACGGAAGTTCTCTATGTGAAGGACGGCGGCGAGAAGACGTTCGTCATTGTTGACGCCGCCATGAATGACCTCATTCGCCCGACGCTCTACGAGGCCTATCACGAGATCCGCCCCGTGGTGATCTCCGCTGCCAACGCCCCGCGTATCAAGGCCGATATCGTCGGCCCGGTCTGCGAGACCGGCGACTACCTTGCGCTCGACCGCGAAATGGCAATGCCGAAGCCGGGCGACCTGTTCGCGGTCAGCTCTGCGGGCGCCTATGGTGCTGTGCAGGCGGGCACCTACAACAGCCGTCTGCTGGTCCCGGAAGTGCTGGTCAAGGGCAGTGAATTCCACGTGATTCGGCCGCGCGGCACCTATGAGGAACTGATCGCCCTCGACTCCGTACCGGCTTGGCTGGCCTGAGGGGCCTCGCTGCCTGGGCCATCACTTTTTGGCGACCCGGCGTGAAAAACCGGCATTGCCCGGCGCTTGCCCTCGCCTTCGCCACAAAGAATGTTATCCTTTGCGAAGAGCGAATTGCCCAGCAATCGCCGGAAGCGCCCTCTGCCCCATGAACGCCAGATCGCGGAGACCGGATTGAAGAAGAGCTCCAGCACGGAGAAAAAAGGTGCATTTGCCCTGAGGCCGTCCTTGGCGCGACTGGTTGCGGCGAAGCGTTTTCTGGCGCGGATCGTGCTGCTGTCGGAACAGGCCCTTCCTCTGTTGCTGCCGGTTCTTTCGCTGGTCGCACTCTATCTCTCGATTTCCTGGTTCGGCATCTTCCGCCACACGCCCGATTGGGCGCGTATTGCCCTGCTCGCTGCCTTCGGCGCCGGTATTGTTGCCGCGCTGCTGCCGTTCCGCAAAGTGCGCTGGCCGGATGTCGCCGCCGCCGATCGGCTGCTCGAACAGCGCAACGGCCTGCCGCACCAACCGGTCGCCGTGCAGGAGGACGAACCCGCCTTCGATACGCCGTTCGCACGCGCCCTCTGGAGGGAACACCAGACGCGGATGGCGGAAAAGATCGCCGCGCTCGACGCCGGGTTCCCGCGTCCCGAAATCGCCAACCATGACCGCCTGGCATTGCGCACCATTCCAGCTCTGCTGGTGGCGACCGCTTTTGCCTATTCGCTGTCGACGAACGGCGGATCGATTGCCGATGCGCTGCAACCGCGACCCGAGCCACAGGCAAGTGACCCGACGGTTCGCATCGATGCCTGGGTCACTCCGCCTGCCTATACCGGGCGCGCCCCAGTTTACCTGACCGCGACCGGCACCGAACAGACCGCCATCAGGATTCCGCAGCTTTCGAATCTCACGGTACGGGTCAGCGGCGGCAAGGCCGCAGAAAAAGTACTCTTCAAGCGTGAGGACGGGCAGGCACAGGAGATTGCTGCCCAGGACGACCCCAAACAGACTGACGCTCAAGCGGGACAGCCTGATGGTGCGGCAGTTGCAAACCCTGCCTTGGTGGCGAGCACGCACCTGATGAAACTCGAGGAGAATGGCACGCTTGAGGTCAACGGGCGCACGTGGACTTTCAACGTCATTCCGGACAAGGCGCCGGAGATAGCATTCAACGGCATTCCCAAACCGACCGTCAACGGCGCTCTCGAAATCGGCTTTACCATCAAGGACGACTACGGCGTCCAGGAGGCGCATGCCGAGATCGTCCCTGTCGAATCCGATCCGACGGCGACCCCGCTCTATCCGTTGCCGGACTATCGTCTCGATATTCCCCGTCGCAATGCACGCGATGCGAAAGGGCTGACCAGCAAGAACCTCACCGAGCATCCGCTCGCCGGCAAGCGCGTGCGCATCACCTTGGTCGCCAAGGATGCCGCTGGCCAGACCGGCCGCAGTCCGCCGCACGAAATGACGCTGCCCAGCCGGCCGTTCAACGAGCCCCTTGCCGCGGCCGTTGCCGAGGAGCGTCAGGTCTTCGCTCTCGATACCGGCAAAATGCCGGAGGCCGTCGCGCTGAACGAAGCGCTGACGATCCGCCCGGAAGAGACGATCCCCAACCTGACCAATTACCTGCTGCTGGAATCGGCCCTGGCGCGAATGAAGCTGGCAAAGGGCGACGAAGCGCTGAAGGATACCGCGGACTATCTCTGGGATATCGCCGTCGGCATGGAAGACGGTGACCTGTCGCAGGCCGAGCGCAACCTGCGCAATGCCCAGCAGAATCTTGCCGACGCCCTTCAACGCAATGCGCCGGATGCCGAGGTCAAGAAACTCATGGACGAACTGCGCAAGGCGATGCAGGACTATATGAAGGAACTCGCGCAACGCATGCAGAATGCGCCGATGCAGCCGAACCAGAACGCCCAGAACATGATCCGGCAACAGGATCTGGAGCGGATGATGGACCAGATCGAGAATCTGGCGCGCTCGGGCAATCGAGACGCGGCACAGCAAATGCTGTCAGAGTTGCAGCGCATGATGAACAACCTGCAGGCGGGCCGTCCCCAGCAGGGCCAACAGGGTCAGGACAACAGCCAGATGCGCCAGCAGATGGACAAGCTTGGCCAGATTCTGCGCGACCAGCAGAAGCTTATGGAAGAAACCTTCAAACTGGATCAGCAATTGCGGGACCGCATGCAACGCGGCGACCCCAACATGGGCATGAACGACCCGCTGCTGGACGATATGCCAATGGACAATGACGGCATGCCCCAGGACCAGCAGCAGGGTCAGCAAGGGCAGCAGGATCAACAGGGACAGTCGCCCTCCGATCAGATGACGGCTGAACAGTTGCGTGAGGCCTTGAAACAACTGCGCTTCAGGCAGGACGAGCTCGGCAAGCAGCTGGGTGAATTGCAAAAGGGCCTCGGCGACATGGGAATGAAGCCCGGCCAGGGATTTGGTCAAGCGCAACGTGAGATGGAAGGCGCCGGCCGAGAGCTCGGCCAGGGTCGCGGTGAACCGGCCGTTCAGGGCCAAGGCCGTGCGCTGGAAGCGCTCCGCCAGGGCGCTCGCGATATGATGAGCCAGATGATGCAGGCAATGCAGGGACAACAGGGACAAGGGCCGCAAGGGCAGGTCGGACAGGGCAACCAGAATGGCCGTGACCCGCTCGGCCGGCCCCGCCGGGCAGACGGACCGGATTTTGGGGATCAGGTGAAGGTACCGGACGAAATCGATGTGCAGCGCGCCAGAGAAATTCTGGACGCCATCCGTGAGAAGCTTGGCAACAACCCTTCGCAGGAGATCGAGCGACGGTATTTAGAACGGTTGCTGGACATTCAGTAAGCAATCCGTCCCAATATGGGTCACGATAGCGTGAGAACGGCTTTCCCGAACGCCAGTTCGTTCTATTTTGCCTTTGGCGCAACACGTTGAGTCAAGGGTATTCCGATGAAAGCCGAATGGAAGCCGATCTTAGCGATCGCTATTGGCATCGGCATGAGCGTGAACACTGCGAATGCGATAGATCTTGGCGGTTTTGCCACGATCGATAGCGGGGGCAAGTCGATGGCTGCCGAGAACTACAGCCCGAATTATCGCCGCCAAAGCCACCTGTACAGCACCGAAACAACCGGCAGTATTTCACCCCACCGCGGTTCATCAAGGACTCGGCCGGCCGGCTGCCCGCTTCGGCCGGTGCCTGGCTCGCTGCAACCCCTTGGCGGAAATAGCGGTGCCAGCCAGGACATGGCGTGCCCGCACTACAAATAGCGTCCTGGTCGGTTGTCACCCGAATATCCGACGCGTCGTACCTGGTGCGCGACCACCAAGGTCGATCGAATTTCCTTGCCCAGGACTATTCCTGCTTGGCAAAAGCTTCGTAGTGTCAAACTACAGGCGAATAACGACAGCGATTCGATGGCAATTCTCTTCAAGACGGTAATCGGCGAAAACACGGCGTTCCAGATGATCGAGGATGCGCTCGTCGGAACCAGCGATTATGACGGCTACCTAAACATCGTGGCGGACGAAGGCGAGCGGACGCTTTCCTGGGCGCCCGGCATGCATGCTGAGCAATTCCAGACGGAAATTACCGAAGTCCTCCGTTCAACCTGGGATATCTGTCGCTTCTGGGTCGTCTACGAGCGGCGGGACGACCGGCAGGATGCGGAGGCGAACGCCATCCGCAATGCTGCATTCAAGCTCACACGCGGCTATGCTGGTGTCATCGTGGTAACGCTCAGCCTACTCCACAAGCGCGACAGCCTCGCCGATATCGAACTGATTTTCGTTTGCTTCCAGCAGGATTTCCAGCGCCGGAATTTCCGCGTGCGCTACGAGGGAAAATTCATCCCGGACCAGCCGTGAACGTCCTGATTGGATTGCCGCCGCAGCCGTGTCAGGCAGCCAATGCGCGAGCAACGGCCTTGCGGATATCCGGCAAGGCAAATGGCTTCGAAACGACATCGATGATCTTCTCCGCCAGATCGTCGGCGCGCTCCCGCTGCTCGGCATAGCCGGTCATCAACAGGATCTTCAGCGCCGGAAAGGCGGTTTTTGCCTGATGGGCCAGTTCGATGCCGTCCATGACAGGCATGCGGATATCAGAGAGCAGCAGATCGTAGGCGCCGTCTCTCAGCTTCTCCAGCCCCTCCGCACCATCGGCGGCTTCCTCGGTCTCATGACCGTCAAGGCGCAACGCGCGGGCTACGAAAGAGCGCAGCGAATCTTCGTCTTCCGTAATCAGAATTTTTGCCATGGTGTGCATCGCTCCGTTTCATGCCCCCGCACGGAAATCACACGACTTTCCTTTGCGTTCGGTAAACATCGGCAAGCGATGGACGGGATGGTTAACAACCCGTCTTGTCCCGCACACTCAGGCGTCGCCGGTAACGACGCCTACAAACGGAAGTTCGCGGAAAGCGTAGGCCACATCCATCCCGTAACCGACGACGAAATAGTCCGGGCATTCGAAACCGACATAATCGGCTTCCAGCTTTTCCTTGCGCTTGACGCTCTTGTCGAGCAGCACCGCGATAGTGACGTGGCGGGCGCCGCGTTCGTAGAGCAGTTCCTTGGCAAACAGCAGCGTACGGCCGGATTCGAGAATATCGTCGATCAGCAGAACGTCGCGGTCCTTCACGTCACTGTCGATGTCCTTGACGATGCGCACGCCTTGCGAAACGGTCCCCGTTCCATAGCTCGACAGCGTGATGAACTCGACCTCGGGCGCAAGGCCGCTGTCATGCAGCGCGCGGATAAGGTCGGCCGCGAAAATGAAGGAGCCCTTCAGGATCGCGATAACCAGGAGATCCTTCGTGGGGCCCTGCGCGATCTGCTTTGCGATGGCGTGATTGCGCTCGGCAATCTGCTCGGCGGTGAAAAGTGGCTCGATGTTTTTTCCGCGCACGACGGGCATTGGAAGGCTGCTCCATGAAAAGAAGCACAAGCCGTTACCACAAAGCGAACGCGGAAGCACCCCTCACGGCATGAAGGAGAGCCGGACTTCCGGGATTTTTCCACCGGCATACTGGACCCTGGTCGAGAAACCGCGGCTTTGCCCGCTATAGATGACATCGACCGGCGGGTTGATGATGACACTTGCGGTCAGCTGCTCGCGTACGAAAAGGTCGGCGCGTATGGGACGTATCACCTGCGTCGTCCGGCTGTCGTTGTCGACGATGCCGTTGATCAGGAGCACCCGCATGCCGTTGGCATCCCGCGGCGTCAAAGTGACATGTGTGAAATGCAGCGGCGAACCGGACGCAGCCGTCTCGGCTGGCGAGAGGCTCGAGAAGCCACCGGAAACACTGAAAGCAAGCAGCGAAACCGCAAACACGAACAATAAGAAGATCCTCGGCGACGCCTGCTGCAGCCAGCCTTCTCCGGCGCGCGCAAGCGATGCCACAATGCCGGTCGATGCCGGCGGGTCTATAACAGAGCGCCTGCGGTTGTCCTTGAAACTTCGGGCATCGAAGGATTGCGTGCGACCGGCACCAATTACGAAAAACTCGGCATCTGCAATGTCGACAGCGCGCGCGTGGCGCGTCGTGCGCGCCGCGGGCTCTGGTGGCAACAAATCGTAGGTGCGACCGGGCGCCTGGCGTCTGAACGAGGAAGAGTTCATGAGGACGGCCTTTCCGATGTCCACACGTTTCAATCCAGGTAGTGAATCCGGCATTGAAACGAATCCTGCCTAGTCGTAAATCTTAATGGTTAATGCTTCGCGAAGATCGCCATCAAACCGGCGTCTCTCCAGCGCAATTTACCGCTTGTTAACCGAGTTGGTTAACAAGTCGTGCGGTGAAACAACAAAAGACTGAGCTGCCCGTTGATCCACTTCGAGAACGTCGGTTTGCGCTATGGAATGGGGCCGGAAATTCTTCGGGACTTGACCTTCGACATTCCGAAGAAATCCTTCCAGTTCCTCACCGGGCCATCGGGCGCGGGCAAGACGACGCTGCTGCGGCTGCTGTTTTTGTCGCTGCAGCCGACACGTGGCCTGATCAGAATGTTCGGGCGCGATATCTCCGATATTCCGCGAACCGAACTGCCGTTGCTGCGGCGCCGCGTTGGCATCATCTTCCAGGAATTCCGCCTGCTCGACCATCTAACAACCTACGAGAATGTTGCGTTGCCGCTGCGCGTTCGCGGCAAGGACGAGAGTTCCTACAAGACGGATGTTCTGGAACTTCTGAAATGGGTCGGTCTCGGCGAGCGCATCAATGTCTTGCCGCCAGTTCTTTCGGGTGGCGAGAAGCAGCGCGCGGCCATTGCCCGCGCCCTCATCGACCGGCCCGAGATACTTCTCGCCGATGAGCCGACCGCGAACGTCGATCCGCCGATGGCGCGTCGTCTCCTCAATCTCTTTCTCGAACTCAACCGGCTGGGCACCGCGGTGGTGATTGCCACTCACGACCTGACCCTGATGGACCAGGTCGAAGCCCGCCGCATGATTCTCTCGGAAGGGCACCTCGATATCCATGACTGAGCCCGCCCCCCGCTCGCCTGTGAAAGCGTCGCCGAAAAGCCAGAAACGGCCGGAGTTGAGGGTGCGCCCGACAGCGCCGATCCTGCCGTCGGCCAACATTCAGGGTAATGCGCTGATGGTGGTGATCGCCATCATGGCCTTCCTTGCCTGCCTGACGCTCGGCGGCGTCAGCATGGTGCGCTCGACCGCTGCAAGCTGGGAAAGCCAGATCTCCCGCGAGGTCACCATCCAGATCAAGCCGGATGACGGGCTCGATATGGAAAAAGCACTGGTACAGGCGCGCGAAATCGCCCTTACCTTTGTCGGCACCAAGAGCGGCCAGATCGTCGACGAGGCGGCAACCGCACGCCTGCTCGAACCCTGGCTCGGCACCGGTCTCGACATCAAGGAGCTACCTGTTCCGCGACTCGTCATCGTGACCATCGACGAGACCAACCCTCCCGACTTCGATTCGATGCGCTCGCTCCTGAAGGAAAGTATTCCGCAGGCCTCACTCGACGATCACCGCACCTGGGTCGACAGGCTTGTGTCCATGGCCCATACAACCGTGATGATCGGTACCGGCGTGTTGCTGCTGGTTTTCTCGGCGATGGTTCTGACCGTCGTCTTCGCCACCCGCGGCGCGCTTTCCGGAAACAGGCACATCGTGGAAGTGCTCCATTTTGTCGGCGCCGAAAGTTCTTTCGTCGCCACGGAATTCCAGAAGCATTTCCTGAAGATCAGCCTGAAGGGATCTGCGGTTGGAAGCGGGCTTGCCGCACTATTTTTCATGAGCGCCGGTTTCCTCCAGAGCCACACGCTGGCAACGCCGCAGACAGATCAGGCAACCGCCCTGTTCGGCACGTTCTCTGTCGGCGCGCTCGGCTATGCCGGCATCTTTGCAACCATGATCGTCATCGCATTGCTCACCACCTTCACGGCGCGGCTGACTGTTATGCGGACGATTTATGAGATTGACACGTTGCGCTCCGATCCGACGCGTGCCGATGGATTGGCGAATTGACGCTTGCGTTTGCCTTTTTCGCCACGAAAGCGTCTGTTACATGCCGCAATCTCGATATATTTTCTGATTCATGAGCATGAGCCACATGTCGCGCCACACGATTCGCCCGAAAACGGAGCTAATCCGCTCCGCAGGCGAACCTGCGCGTCGTGGCCCGGTGCGGCGCATGCTGCGCTGGGGTGGTTTTGCGTTCATATTGGTTGTCGCTACCATTTTCGGCGGCTTCCTGCGCTTTGCCGATTCCGTCACCACATTGAAGCCGCCGCTGGCGCCCCACGCGGATGCGATCGTGGTCTTGACGGGCGGATATCAGCGCATCGACCAGGCGGTCGAACTGCTGCAGAAAGGCGCCGGCAAACGTCTGCTCATTTCCGGCGTCCACCCGACAACCACCCCCAAGCAGATCCGCAGAATGACCCAGGCCTCGTCTGAGCTTTTCTCCTGTTGCGTCGACATCGGCTATGACGCCCTTGATACTATCGGCAATGCCGAGGAAGCGTCGAACTGGATTCATGCACGGGGATATAAAAGCGTTCTCGTCGTGACCAACAACTACCACATGCCGCGCAGCCTGGCCGAACTCGCCTATGTCGATGCTGACACCCAGTTCATAGCCTATCCGGTGGTCAACTCGGATCTGAAAAGCAGCAACTGGTTCACCGATCCGAACGCCGTGCGGGTGATGCTCGCCGAGTATGCCAAGGTCCTTCTTGCCGGCGCCCGCAACATCACCGGCCTCGGACGCCACGCCGGCCTTCGATCGGAAAGCGTCGCCGGACAATGGTGAGCGAAAGCTTTTTCTGAAGAACAATATCGTGTAGGACGACGCAGCCGCCTCTTGCGGACACTGCCTTGGGAAAGTTCATGATTGCCCTGCGTTCCGTCCTCTTCAACACGATCTTCTATGCCAATCTCATCCTCCGGATGATTGTGCTTTCTCCTTACTATTTCCTCGCGCCACGCAAGGTTGCCTACCAGATTCCGAAAAACTGGGCGCTGTCGAACCATTGGCTCATGGAAAAGATCGTCGGCACCACCTTCGAAATCGAAGGCATGGAGAACCTGCCGGACGGCGGCTACATCCTTGCGCCGAAGCACCAGTCCTTTTGGGATACATACGCATTGCTGCCTTGGCTCAAGGATCCGGTCTATATCCTGAAGCGCGAACTGATGTGGATTCCGCTCTTCGGCTGGTATGCCAAGAAGCAACGGATGATCCCGATCAATCGCGGTGCCCGCGGCAAGGTCATGGTCGAGGCACTGAAGCGGACCAGGGAAGAACTCGCGACCGGCCGCCAGTTGATCATCTACCCGGAAGGCACCCGTCGCGCGCCCGGCGCAGAACCGCTATACAAATACGGCATCGCCCGCATGTACCGCGACCTCGGATTGCCGGTCGTCCCGGTCGCCATGCATCCCGGCCTGTTCTGGCCACGCCGCAGCACCATGCGCTACCCCGGCCATTTCAAGGTGAAGATCTTGCCGGCGATCCAGCCTGGCATGGACCCGGACGCGTTCTTCGCTCACCTGATCGACGTTACCGAGCGCGCAAGCGACGAACTGCTGATCGAGGCGGCCGAGCGGAACCCCAGCCTGCCGCTACCGCCGACAGCAGCCCAAAGGCTCGCAAAACTCCGGAAGACGGACGTGGCGACCGCCTGAATTCAGGCCGCCCGCAGCCGTGTCACTTCGCCCACCACCTGCTCGAGCCAGTGGTCGCGAATACCCATTTCCTGCAGATGCGCCAGCGTGTTGAAAACATAGGCGTCGTTGGGGCCGGATTGACCGTGCGCCTGGTGGACGACCCGCGCAGCAGCGACCGCGTCGAGCGCGCCGGCGTATTGCGTGTGGTTCCTATCGACAACATAGGCGACCGCCTTGCTGCTTCTGCCGTCCGCCAGTTGGAGTGGCAGGCAGCGTTCAAGATAGACGTTCGTCACCAGCTCACGTTCACGCAGATATTCGACCACGTCGTCTCGTCGTTCCGGCTCAATCCGGAAGGCCATGCCGCGGCAGGAACCACCCCTATCGAGGCCAAGTACAAGCCCCGGATTTTGCTGGGTGCCCCGGTGAACCCAGGAGCGCACGCAGAGCGATCGCCGATAGCCATGGACAAGAGCCTGAGAACGCTCCACAAATTCGAAGCCCGGATTCCACATGAGGGATCCGTAGCCAAATACCCAAAATTCGTCCATATCGCACGCCAGACCCACATTACCATTCGCGAGTCACCATTGGAGAACATCATGGCAGCGTCAAGCCAATCCCGAGGCGGCAGAAAATTCTGGATGCTCGGCGGTGGCATCGTCCTCGTGATCGCGCTCTACACCGGCGCCTGGTTCTATGCTGCTTCCGAGCTGAAGAATACCGTCCTGCGGGCGATCACGCCGGGCAACACCGCGGGCGTCAGCGGCGAGTGCGCTGACATCGACTTCCGCGGCTATCCCTTCCGCATCGGCCTGTTCTGCTCGAAGGTCGACCTCGATGATACCGTCAACGGCGTTTCGGCGAGCTTCGGTGCGTTGCGCTCCGCGGCCCAGGTCTATGCGCCCGGGCACATCGTTTGGGAGCTCGATTCTCCCGCGGAAATTCGGACTGCCCACGGTCTTTCGGTGAATGCCGAATGGGCAAGGCTGCAATCAAGCCTGGTCACGAAACTGAAGGGCATTGACCACTCCTCGACGGTAATCGACGGACTGAAGGCAACCGCCATCTCCTCGCAGACAGGCCAGACGATCAATTTTGACGCTGCCCATACCGAAATCCATCTTCGCCAGAATGGCGTCGATCTGGATGCCGCCGTCTCGGTGACGGACTCCAACACCGTTATCAAGGACTGGCCGCAGTTGTTCCCGAAGCTCTCGGCAAGCGCGGACGTGACACTCGCCGGCAAGGCAGGCATGATCGACGGCAGCGACAAGCGGGGCCTCTACGGCGCTGGCGGGGAGTTGCGCAAGGTCGTGGCAGACATCGGCGACGGCAGGGTGATGACGCTGACCGGGCCGTTCTCCTTCGACGAGGAAGGTTATCTCTCGGGCAAGTTCAAGCTCGAGATCGACCGCCTCGGACCCTGGCGCGACAGCATCAAGCAGACCTTCCCCGACGTCGCCAAGACCGTCGATACTGCCGCCAAGCTGTTGAAGGCACTGGCTGGCGGCGGCGACAAAGTCTCTGTCGATCTGGTTGTTGCGCGCGGCAACGTCACCGTCGGCGGCTTCATTCCGCTCGGTTCCATCCCGCCGATTTGAGGGTCAGGGCTTCTTTTCCAGGGGATGAGGACGGCCGAAGTCGGGCGCGTCGACATCCTGGCCGGCCTGGATGATGGAACGGCGGATGGTGCGGGTGCGGTTGAAGAGTTCGAAGATCTTGTCGCCCTCGCCCCAGCGAATCGCCCGTTGCAGATAGGCCAGATCCTCCGAAAATCGGGCGAGCATCTCGAGGATTGCATCCCTGTTGTGCAGGCAGACGTCGCGCCACATCGTCGGATCGGATGCGGCAAGGCGGGTAAAGTCTCGAAACCCGGAAGCAGAATATTTGATGACTTCCGATTCCGTCACAGTCTCCAGGTCGTCTGCCGTGCCGACGATATTGTATGCGATGATATGCGGCAGGTGCGAGACGATGGCGAGCACCTTGTCATGGTGCTCCGGGTCCATCTCGTCGACTTTCGAGCCGAGCGTTTCCCAGAAATGACGCAGCGCCTTCAGCGCGGTTTCATCGGTTCCGGGCACCGGCGTGAAAATGCACCAGCGCCCCTCGAACAAGCCGGGGAAACCCGCATCCGGCCCGGACTTTTCCGTGCCGGCAAGTGGATGGCCGGGTATGAAATGCACGTACGGCGGCATATGCGGCTGCATCTGCGCGATGACCGACGCCTTGGTCGAACCGACATCGGTGACGATCGCTCCCGCCTTCAGGCTACCGGCAATTTCCTTGGCGACACTCTCCGAGGCGCCAACTGGAACAGACACGATCACAAGGTCCGCCTCGACGACAGCCTCGGCCGCTGAAGTCGTGTAGCGATCACCGAGCTGAAGCTCCTCTGCACGCTTCAACGTCTCCGCACTGCGCGTTGTTACGACGACTTCCCTGGCGAGCCCTAGCCGCTTGATGTCGTGGGCGAGAGAAGAGCCGATCAGCCCGATCCCGATCAGCGCAATACGATCGAACTGAACCGTCATGCCTTGCGCCCCATGAACTCGCCGAGCGCTTCGATGACGGCGCGATTCGCCTCTTCGGGGCCGACGCTCATGCGCAACGAGTTTGGAAAGCCGTAAGCCTTGACCGCACGAAGGATGTAACCCCGGCTCGTCAGGAACTCGTCGGCTTCAGCAGCGCGCTTGCCCTCGACATCGGGGAAATGAATGAGGACGAAATTTGCAACCGAAGGCGTCACCTTCAGCCCAAACGTCTCGAGCGCCCCCGTGATTTTCTCGATCCACATCTGATTGAAGGAGACGGCTCCCTGTACGAAAGCCTGATCGCGAACAGCGGCCGCACCCGCAGAGATCGCCGCCGTATTCATGTTGAACGGACTGCGAACGCGATTCACCGCATCGATGATATCCACCGGAGCGAACATCCAGCCGATGCGAAGCGCGGCAAGGCCGTAAACCTTCGAAAAGGTGCGGGTCATCACGACGTTAGCGTTGGACGAAACCAGCTCGATACCAGCCTCGTAATCATTGCGACGAACATATTCCGCGTAGGCAGCGTCGAGCACCAATACCGCGCTCTTCGGCAGAGCCGCATGCAACCGGCGAATCTCGCTGACAGGAACATACGTCCCTGTCGGGTTGCCCGGATTGGCGATGAAGACCATCTTGGTCTTCGGCGTTATGGCAGCAATGATCGCATCCACATCGACCGTCGCGTCCTTTTCCTTGACGGTGACAGGCGTTGCTCCGGCACCCATGATCTGGATCTTGTAAACGAGGAAGCCGTGCTCGGTGATGATGGCCTCATCGCCCTTGCCGAGATAAACGTGGCAAAGCAAACCAAGCAACTCATCCGAACCGTTGCCGCACATGATGTTAGCCGGATTAAGGCCGTGCACGGCACCGATCGCCGTGCGAAGCACGAGGGCCTGCCCGTCCGGATACCGCTCCAGATGGCCGGCGGCGTCGCGGAAGGCCTCGATCGCCTTCGGGCTCGCGCCAAACGGTGTTTCGTTCGACGAGAGCTTGTAGACGCGAGCAACACCCGGCGCATGTTCCTTGCCCGGAACATAGGCTGCGATATCCAGGATACCGGGACGCGGAACGGGCTTGCTAGTCTCTACGCTCATGGGATCGACCTTGGAAAATGCCGGAAATCCGGCTTAAAATTGCCATGAGGCAATAGAAC
Source organism: Rhizobium sp. Root1220 (assembly GCF_001426265.1). Taxonomy (GTDB): domain Bacteria; phylum Pseudomonadota; class Alphaproteobacteria; order Rhizobiales; family Rhizobiaceae; genus Rhizobium. The sequence continues at coordinate 479,878 of NZ_LMDG01000023.1, read as the reverse complement.
GGAAAGTCGATCTTGTCGAGTGCCGCACGCCTATCGGCTGCGCGTCGTCGGAACGCCATGCGGCGTGATCACCGGCACGAAGACGCGGCGCGAGGCGCGGGCCGCGACGGGAAGGCCCTGATAAAGCCTCTTCTGGGCCTCGACGATGATGACGCCGGAGAAGGCCGGCCAAAGCGTCCGCCCGACGCGCTCGAATGCGCCTCTGAGCCGCATCATTGTCCTCAGTTTCGACGGCGGAAACAACAGTGCCTCAGCGGTCGCGCCCGGCGTGAAGTTGGTTTCCCGCAGCAGATGCGTCAGCTGACCGCGCGAATACGGCCTGCCGGAACCAAACGGCGTGTGCTCCATCCGTGCCCAGACGCCGCGACGGTTCGGCACGACGATGACCAGCCGCCCACCGGGCGCCAGCACGCGCCACAATTCTTTCAACGTTTCGCGCGGGCTCTCCGCAAATTCGAGCGAATGAACCATCAGCACACGGTCGATGGAGGAATCGGGCAGTGGCAATTCTTCATCGAAAACCAGCGCTGTGGAAGACAGTGCCCCGACCGGCCAGTTAACCGCACCCTGCCCCGCCGGCATGAAGGCGAACGTCCGCTCCGTGTCAGTCTGGAATCGATCGAGAAATGGAACGACGTAGCCAAGGCCGACGAGGCGCTCCTGTGGCAATCTCACCCATAGCGACGAAAGCGCCATGGCGATCGAATGCTCGGCAATACGTCCGAGGTCGGAATGATAGAACTGGCGTAGGTCGACAATATCAGCGTGCATCGCAATAAATGTTATCAGTGAGCGGTTGGACTTCAAGGGCGGAGCCTCTACATTCCCGGTATACCGCGACAAAGAGGTTATTTGAGACTATGAAACCCTTGGATTTAGACGTTTTTCTCTGCCGTTCCGATAATTTTGGCGTGCTCGTCCACGATCCAGAAAGCGGATTTACCGCCTCGATCGATGCGCCCGACGCGAACGCCGTTATGAAGGCCGCCGACAGCCGCGGCTGGACCGTCACACATATCTTCACCACCCACCATCACACCGATCATGTCGAGGGCAATCTGGCGCTGAAGGAACGATATGGCTGCGAGATCGTCGGACCGATCAACGAGGCCGTCGCGATCCCGGGTCTCGACAGGACAATGGCCGATGGCGATACTTTCCTGTTCGGCGACCACACGGTCGAAGTCATCGAAACGCCCGGTCATACCGCCGGCCACATCTGTTACCATTTCATCGACGACAAGCTGCTCTTCGCCGCCGACACACTGTTTGCGCTTGGATGCGGACGCCTGTTCGAGAGACCGCCTGCCGACATGTGGCATTCATTGCAAAAGCTGGCGGTCCTGCCGGACGAAACCGCCATCTATTTCGGTCACGAATACACGCTCTCCAACGCACGCTTCGCGTTGACCATCGATCCTGACAACGAACGGCTGAAGAGCCGTGCGGCCGAGATCGAGGCGCTGCGTGCAGAAGGCAAGTTCACGATCCCGACAACGCTCGCGCTCGAAAAAGAGACCAATCCTTTCCTCCGCGCGGCCGACCCGGCAATCCGCCGCAACCTCCTGATGGAAAACAGGAGCAACGAGGACGTCTTTGCCGAAATCCGCAAGCGGAAGGACAATTTCTGATGTCTCCGGACGATGTTATCCGCGAACTCGGGATGCAGGCACATCCCGAGGGCGGCTGGTATGTGGAAACATTCCGCGACGGACATGGGGCACGCGCCCATTCGACCGCAATCTACTACCTCTTGAAAGCCGGGCAGCGCTCGCACTGGCATCGCGTGCACGATGCCGCGGAGGTCTGGCACCATTACGCCGGTGCGCCACTGGCGCTGCACCGTGCGCAGGACGGCGGCCGCTGCGAGACCGTGATCCTTGGCACCGATATCCTTAGCGGCGAGCGACCGCAGGCGGTCGTTCCCGCCGATTGGTGGCAATCGGCTGAAACGCTCGGTGAGTTCACGCTGGTCGGATGCACGGTTGCGCCCGGTTTCGAATTCGCGAGTTTCGAGGTGGCGCCACCTGACTGGCACCCCGCCACTTGAGTTATTCGGCAGCGGCGGGCCGCTCGATCGTCCCGGCCTTGCGCCGGAACATCTCCTGCGCGGCGAGCAAAGCACCGCCGGTGACAAGCAGGCACGCAATCGCAATGCGCCAGCTCGGTTCCGCAAATCCGAAAATGGTCAGGATCAACGTCGAAAGCAGCGGCGCGGCATAACTGGCCGCGCCCAGGATCTGGATGTCCCCGTTCTTGACACCATGATCCCAGGCGTAGAACGCCGCACCGACCGGAAACAGGCCAAGGCCCGCGACAGCTACCCATTCGAGCACAGTCTCCGGCCACACGGTGGCCTCAAGGCCGAGATGGCAAGCGAAGGACAAAACCGACGTTGCCAGACAGAATCCGGTAACGACATCCGTCGACACGGCATCGAACCGCCGCGTCAGCAGGGAGTATCCGGACCAAGTAAACGCGCAGAGAATAGCCGCGCCGTAGCCAATGGCGTAGGCGCCGTCGAAATCGATGCCGTTCCGCCCGACAATCAGGAAGGTACCGCCAAGACCGGCCAGGGCGCCGACAATGTGGTACCAGCGCAGCCTCTCTCCCGGCAACAGGGCCGAACCGACCACGATCAGCAGCGGCCAGAGGTAGGCGATGAGCCCCGCTTCCACAGCCGGGGCGTTGCGTAGTGCGGTGAAGTAAAGAAAGTGGTATCCGAACAATCCGGCAATGCCGACGATCCACACCTTGGCGGGCTGCTTGAGCAATGCCAGTCGTGAGGGATTGAGAGCCAGCACTAGGATGCCCGGAATACTGCCGATGGCAAAGCAGATGGCGGAAAGCTGAAACGGCGGCATCCTGCCAGAGGCTGCGGTCAGCAGCGCCAGAAACGACCACATCAGAATGGCCGTGAACCCAATCAACGTTGCCCGAAGCTTCACATATCCCCTTTCACGGGAACCCTTGCCCCGTTAGCTTGCGCTGTATTTCACCGCCGTGATGGTCACCGGCCCGTATTGCGTCGGGATACGGACATAGACGGGAGCATATACATTGGCCGCATCTGCCTTGGCAAACCAGATTTCCATACGGTTGCTCTTGCTGAGATAGACAATGTCGCTGCGGCCTTTCTTGTAACCGGATTTCGGAACGAACCGGACGCTGCAGACCAATGCCTTGCCGCTGAATCCCTCTGTCGAAAAATCCTGCGAGCCTCTGGGCGACAGCACCAGATCCATCCGCATCTCACCATCATAAATGGGAAGCCGTTGCGAGCAAGGATTGGAGTCGGCGGGGAAAATGAGCCCTGATATCGGATCCAGTACCGAGCGCAGGTCTCCGGCAGGGACATCGACCCAATTTGCCGGCGGACGGCGCGGCGGCTTGACCGTGGTCGAGGTTATGTTGCCATTGTTATAGCGAACCTCGTAGGTGCGCGCCCGTTTTCCGCTCTTGTAGTAAAGGTAGTAGCGCGAGGCCTGCAGTCGATCGCCCCGCAGCACGCCATCGACGCTTGTCTTGGCTGAAATGTTCGTCACCAGATCCGCCAGACCCGCAGAGCTGATATCGCCGGAAACCTTGTAGCTCTTGTCGTCTTCAATTCGAGTGACGAACGTGGCGCGAGCAATCGTCAGTATCCCGAGCGCAACCTTGTACTCCGTCCGATGCACGACCTCGCCAGCGCCGGCCGGAACGGCCATCAGCACAGCGAGGGCGGAAATGAGAATACGTCTGCCCATATGAGCCATGAAATGAACCTTGTCGTCCCGGCGAACTGGTCAGGCCGTCGAACACGGTCTATATCCTTGTCGTTCCATCAAGCAAACACCAGCTTTTTGACGGAATTGCGGGAAACGCCAAGGTTTGGCTTGACGGGCGCGACCTGCCTGATTATAGAACCGCAACTTTCCAATCATGGCCTGTTGGATTGCAAGCCCGATTTTGCGCGGGTCGGCAATAGATGGCCGAGAAAAACAAGAATAGGTGTCTCATGTCCCGCATGTGCGAATTGACCGGCAAGGCAGTCCTCGTTGGCAACAATGTCAGCCATGCCAACAACAAGACCAAGCGCCGGTTCCTCCCGAACCTGTGCCAGGTTACGCTGATCTCCGACGCGCTCGGCCAGCGTTACCGTCTTCGCGTTTCGGCTGCTGCTCTGCGTACCGTCGAGCATCGCGGTGGTCTCGATGCTTTCCTGATCAAGGCAAGCGAAGGTGATCTGTCGATGCGCGCTCGTCTGCTGCGCCGTCAGATTGTCAAGAAGACCGCCGAAGCTGCTGTCGCTGCTTAAACAGCAACTGCCCTTCTGCTATAAGGCTTCAAAAGGCTTGCACGGATAATCTCCGGACAAGCCTTTTGCTTTGCCTGCCGATCCCTCCAACTGGTGGCATACCCCAGGATAAAAAAATGCTGACGATGCGCTCTACCCTTATCTACGTAGCCCTGATGACGCTGGTCGTCGTCGCCTCGAACTTCCTGGTTCAGTTTCCCCTGCATGCCGAGCTCGCCGGCATCAATCTGGCCGATCTTCTGACCTGGGGTGCCTTCACCTACCCGGTCGCCTTCCTGATAACCGACCTCACCAACCGCCAGTTCGGCCCCAAGGCCGCGCGCAAGGTGGTGTTCGCAGGCTTCGTGGTTGGTGTCGCGCTTTCTTTCGTCACCTCTGTTCCACGCATCGCGATCGCATCCGGCTCGGCCTATCTTGCCGGTCAGCTGCTCGATATCGCCGTCTTCAACCGGCTGCGCCAACAGGCATGGTGGCGTGCACCGCTGCTCGGCTCACTGGTCGGTTCGATGCTCGATACAGCGATCTTCTTTTCCTTCGCGTTTGCCGCCGTCTTCGTCTTCATCGGTCCGAACGATCCCTTCGCGCTGGAAGCCGTCCCCATCCTTGGCGTTTTCACCGCACAGGCGCCGCGCTGGATCTCCTGGGCAATCGGCGATTTTTCGGTGAAGGTAATTGTCGGTCTGCTCATGCTGCTTCCCTACGGCGCCCTGATGAGCGTGCTGCGTCCGACACAGGCGGTTCGCGCCAACTGATCGGCAGCGCCTGGCGCTATCCCGCACTGCTCAAGTCTGACGAAAGCGACCGTGGCATCAAACCCGATGCCACGGCGCTGGACAATGTCAGATTGTTTGACCATTCTGCCCCTATAGTTGCATCCCTATCGTCGTCGGCCGCAGAGTTGAGGAGGAGAGTAAGCAATGATCCGGTTGGGTGGAAAATACCAGCATCTCGGCCACGGCTTCGGCTGCGGTTGCCTTTCGCCTGAGATTCAGCATGCGTCGCGCCGGCTGGAGTACCTTACCCGGCGGGGAGTTCTCAGCGGGCTCGGCGCAGCACTGTTCACCGCCGCCGCTCCACCACTCGCCTTGGCGCAGACGTCCGCGCCGCCGACCAGGATCCTCCTTAGGCAAGCAAAGGTGTTCGATGGGAAGTCTGCCACGGCACAATCCGGGGCGCAGATCTTGATCGAGGGCAACAGGATCGCCTCAATCGACACGACCAATAGTCAGCCGCCTGCCGATGCAACCGTCATTGACTGCGGCGGGCGCCTCCTCATGCCCGGCATGATCGACGCGCATTGGCACAGCCTTTTCGCCGCCGTTCCTATCACCATCGCCGTGACGGGAGATCCGGGCGCGATCTTCACCGCTTCCACGGCGGAGGCGGAGCGCACACTGTTGCGCGGCTTTACCACAGTCCGCGATGTCGGAGGACCAGTCTTCACATTCAAGCAGGCGATCGATAACGGCGTGATTCCAGGTCCGCGGATCTATCCCTCCGGGGCAATGATCACGACGTCGGGCGGTCACGGCGACCTGCGGATGCTATCGGAAATCCCACGCAATCCGGCCCAGCTCAGCATCGTGGAGAAATCCGGCGGTGCGATGATTGCCGACAGTTTGGGTGAGGTGCAGCTCCGGGTTCGCGAACAGTTCATGCAGGGCGCGTCCCAGATCAAGATCGTCGGTGGCGGCGGTGTTTCATCGCCGCGCAGCCCGCTCGACATGACGACATTCAGCGAAGGCGATCTCCGGGCAGCTGTTGCCGTCGCGAAGGATTGGAATACCTATGTCACCGTTCATGCCTACGCCCCCAACACCGTCCAGCGCGCCATAGCCGCAGGGGCAGCCTGCATCGAGCACGCCCATCTGATGGACGAGGACACGGCAAGGATGATGGCCGACAAGGGAATCTGGCTCAGCATTCAGCCGTTTCTCTCCGTCGAGGATTCCGTGCCGCTCACCGGCCCGTCTGCCGAGCGGCTGCGCCAGGTATTTGCCGCCACCCCGGTGGCCTACGATCTCGCGCGCAAGCACAAGATCAAGACCGCGTGGGGCTCTGACATGCTGTTCTCACCAGAGATGACCGCACGGCAAGGGACGATGCTGACGCATCTCAGCCGTTGGTATTCGAACGCCGAAGTTCTGCAGATGGCGACCTCGACGAACGCCGAGCTTTTGGCCTTGTCCGGGCCTCGCAACCCCTATCAGGGCAAACTTGGCGTTCTGGAGGGAGGAGCATTCGCGGACATGCTTCTCGTGGATGGGGATCCTCTTGAAGATATCAACCTTCTGAGCGACCCGGACAAGAATCTGGCCGTCATCATCAAGGACGGGCGGATCTTCAAGAACACGCTAAACCCGTAGGCGTCAAACAGACTACCATCGACACAGTGGCCCGCCGCCGAATTGTCGGCGCGCTATTCCACCAATCGGAATTCCAGCATCAGATTGCGCTGCAGCATAGAATGGTTGTCGTCGGAGACGAGAATGACATGCGTCGTACCGTCGACGGCGGTGAAGGCCTCAAGGCCTTCCATGTTGTCGATCTGGTAGTTGAAGTCGCCCTGCAGCAGAATCTCGCCGTCCATCACGGAACCTGGCTTGATGTCGGCGGACTTGATGCGACGGATGCGCATACCGATTCCCTCGGCCATGTTGAACCGACGCTCCAACAGCAGCAGGTCGCCGTTCGGCAGGAAGGCGCCGTCGGTGGCATCGTAGTCGCCGTAGTGGGCAAGTGCGAGCTTGCCCTTCATCGGCCCGTCGAGGATGGCTGCATAGGCGTTGCCATCGGCATCGAGGCTGCGCTCGGCAACGATGAGCGTACCGCCCTTCAGTGGGCTCGTCAGCGGAGAGACGGCTATGGTTTCGAAGCCCCGGTTGGCGCGCAGCGAGCGTTTCGGAAACGGGATAGGCATCGCGTCGATGGCGCGCGAGGTCTCGAAGCCCGGATTGGGATAGACATCCACGCGGTGATCCTGTTCGAAGGAGACCAGCACCCGATCACCATGCAGCGCGAGGCCCTCGGCATCCATATGGCCTTTGCCCTCGAAGCTTTGCCCGACGCGGTTGCGCATCGGGGTGATCTCGACATCCGCCAAACCCGAAAGGCGGCCTTGCGGATTGCGCTCGATACAACCGGTCATCCAGTGGCCGGTGTCCAGAACCCCGACGAAATGCGTCCGGTCCGGCTGGAGGCGGATGGATGACAGCGAACCGAACACCCGGTTGCGCGACACCATCTCCAGCCCACCGAGAAATTCGAAAGGCCCGAACCTTGTCTCGTTCGAGCCTATCTTGAAATCGGAAATGACACGGCTCTCGATGACCGACGGAAACGTGCCGGCCACCGCCGGCATGCCGGTCGCAAGGCCAAGAGCCAGCAGCGCCAAGAGTGCGTATTGTTTCCCAACCGCCCAGGCAGCGCTCATGCGCGGTCAGCCTGCGCGACGGAGACGCCCGCCTCGCGGCTGGGAGGCCTGATCCTCGAAGAGCGAGGCAAGCTGCTCGGTCATTGCGCCTGCCAGCTCGTCCGCATCGACGATCGTCACTGCCTTGCGGTAGTAGCGCGTGACGTCGTGACCGATGCCGATGGCCAGCAGCTCGACCGGCGAGCGGGTCTCGATGCGATCGATGACCGCGCGTAGATGGCGTTCCAGGTAGTTGCCCGGATTGACCGACAATGTCGAATCGTCGACCGGCGCACCGTCGGAGATCATCATCAGGATGCGGCGCTGTTCGCGGCGGGCAAGCAGGCGATTATGTGCCCAGATCAGCGCTTCGCCGTCGATGTTTTCCTTGAGCAGGCCTTCACGCATCATCAGGCCGAGATTGCTGCGCGCACGGCGCCACGGTGCGTCGGCTGATTTGTAGATGATATGCCGCAGGTCGTTGAGGCGACCCGGCGTCTGCGGCTTGCCGTTGGCCAGCCACTGTTCGCGCGCTTGTCCACCTTTCCAAGCCTTGGTGGTGAAGCCTAGGATCTCGACCTTGACGCCGCAACGTTCGAGCGTGCGAGCCAGAATATCGGCGCACGTGGCGGCGACCGTGATCGGTCGTCCGCGCATCGAGCCTGAATTGTCGATCAGCAGGGTTACGACGGTATCACGGAACTGCGTGTCGCGCTCCATCTTGAAGGACAGCGCCTGCATCGGGTCGATGATCATGCGCGTCAGGCGCGCCGGATCGAGATAGCCCTCTTCGAGGTCGAAGTCCCAGGAGCGGTTCTGCTGCGCCATCAAACGGCGCTGCAAACGGTTGGCCAGGCGACCGACGGCGCCCTGCAGATGCGCCAGCTGCTTGTCGAGGAAGGCGCGCAGGCGCTCGAGCTCGGCCGCATCGCAGAGTTCCTCGGCGGTGATCGTCTCGTCGAAATCCTCGGTGAAGACGTGGTAATCGACCTTCTCGTTGAAGTCGTCGAACGGCGTGTTCGGACGGCGGGTCTCGCCCGGCGTCTCCGAATCGTCCTCGCCTTCCTCCATCATGTCGTCGTCGGAGATCTCGGCGCCTTCGGTCTCGCCGTCCTCCATCTGCTCGTCGGCGACTTCGCTGTCTTCGACGGGCGCGGCATCGGAGCCGGCGTCATCGTCGACTTCGTCGTCGTTCTGCTCCTCGCCGCCCGGCTGATCCTCCTGATCCGATTGGTCGTCGGACTCGGGGTCGCTGTCGTCGTCGCCATACTCCTCGGCCATTTCCATGGCCGACAGCATGTTGCGGATGACCTTCGAGAAGGCCTGCTGGTCGGTGATGACATTCGAGAGATTGTCGAGTTCCGACCCGGCCTTTTCCTCGATGAAAGAGCGCCACAGATCGAGCACCTTACCACCCGACGCCGGTGGCTTCTGGCCTGTCAGCTTCTCGCGCACCATCATGGCAACAGCTTCGCCGACGGGCGCATCTTCCTGGCGTTCGATGCCGGTGAAGTTCGCCTTGGCGTATTTCTCCTCGGTCATGGAACGCAGGTTGGCGGCAACGCCTTCCATGCGCAGCGCACCAATGGATTCGACACGCGCTTGTTCCACCGCATCGAAGATCGCCCGCGCGTCGGAGCCCTGCGGCGCCATCGTGGCGTGCACCTTCTCGTCATGGCAGGCAAGCCTCAGCGCCATCGAGTCGCCAAGACCGCGCGTAACCGCGAGCTCGTGCGCCGTCGGTCGCTTGGAAAGCTCCGGCAGGCGAATGCGCTCGGCCGTCATTCCGGGGCGCTCATTGGCGAAGGTTACTTCGACCTCGCCGTCGCCGGCGATGGCGCGCACGCTGCCGGTTATCGCCCTGCGTAACGGCTCCACGTCGACCGGCGAGCCAGGCTTTGCTTTCGAATTGTCACCGCGAGCTGCCATGATCGATTGGCCTCAGGCCTCCAGGACGATGTTGGCAGCACTTTCCTTCAGCTCGACACCGAAGGCGCGCTGATAGTGTTCGGCGACCAGCGGACGCTCCAGTTCGTCACACTTGTTGAGGAAGGTGACGCGGAAGGCGAAGGCAAGATCACCGAAGATCTCGGCGTTTTCAGCCCAGGTGATGACGGTACGCGGGCTCATGACGGTCGACAGGTCGCCGTTCATGAAGGACGCGCGGGTCAGATCGGCAACCCGCACCATCTTGGAGACGGTGTCACGGCCGTTCTTGTCCTTGCCGAAGCTTTTCACCTTGGAGGCGACGATATTTACTTCATGATCGTGGGGCAGGTAGTTCAGCGTCGTGACGATCGACCAGCGGTCCATCTGCGCCTGGTTGATCTGCTGCGTGCCGTGATAGAGGCCCGTGGTATCGCCCAGACCGATGGTGTTCGCCGTCGCAAACAGCCGGAAGGCAGGGTGAGGGCGGATAACGCGGCTCTGGTCAAGCAGCGTCAGGCGGCCGGACGATTCCAGCACGCGCTGGATAACGAACATCACGTCCGGGCGGCCGGCATCGTATTCGTCGAAGACCAGCGCCACATTGTGCTGATAGGCCCAGGGCAGGATGCCGTCCTTGAATTCGGTGATCTGCAGGCCGTCCTTGACGACGATCGCATCCTTGCCGACGAGGTCGATACGGCTGACATGGCTGTCGAGGTTGATACGCACGCACGGCCAGTTGAGGCGCGCTGCTACCTGCTCGATGTGCGAAGACTTGCCGGTGCCGTGGTAGCCCGAAATCATCACGCGTCGATTGTGGGCAAAGCCGGCAAGAATGGCGAGCGTCGTCTCGCGATCGAAGAGGTAGTCCGGGTCGAGATCCGGGACATAGGCGCTGCCCTGGCTGTAGGCCGGAACGCGGATGTCGGAATCGATGCCGAAGACGTCCCTGACCGAAACGGTAGTGTCTGGAATCTCGGAAATATCAAGGTCAATCTTGCTCATCATGTCTCCAAGGAGGGTGACCGACACCCTGCCATACTGTCTCAGTCCAGTTTGCAACCACGGCGCCGCAGAAGGTCCGCGCCCGCTCATGTCGGGACGTCGGCTATGCTTCTCCGGGACTGAAACCAAACCTCGGGGCGACAGATCGATCGCTTGCGAGCATTCTTGAACATAGTCCCGGACAAGAAATGCCGCATCCGGAAGTGGCCGAGGCGCCTGGGGGGCAAACGCAAAAACACATGCCGCGGTTGCCTGCGGCCTCAGCCGATTTGGACCATACCCGATTGAAGACCAAGAGCAAGGACGGGAATCGATCCGCAGGAAGTCGCCAATCTCGTAGCCTACGTGGCGAGCCCGCTTTCCCGCCATTGGCATCCGGGTGGTGCTTCTTCACCAGTTCCTTGTAGCGACTCTTGATCTCGGCCGAGGTGGCGTTGGCCGCCAGGTCCATGGTGTCGAAGGCCTTGGCTTCCAAACTTTTAAGCTTGCGCTGTTCGGGAAAACGCGGGCCGCTGCTCTTCGCATCCTTAACAAAGCCGAAGGGATCACGAACGCGGGTATAGGCGCCCGAGCGCACTTCCGACTGGATGGGGCTGTCTTTCGCCGACTTGTTGACGCCGACGGTCCAGGTCGGGCGATGGCCGGTGATCGCCTCTTTCTGGTAGCGCGCGATCTCGCCGTCCGAGAGGCCGGAGAAATAATTGTAGCCCTTGTTGTATTCCTTGACGTGCTCGAAGCAGAACAAAAAGAACTGTCCCTCGGCATTGCGTCCGACGGGAGCGCGATGCACGCCTTTTTTGTCGCAGCCGTCCCACTGACAGGAAGGGGGGGCCTGTTCGGGTTCCTGCTCGCGTTTGCGGCGGGTGCGGATACGGTCGAAATATTTGGAATCGAGTCTCATGACGGCGCTAATTATGGGGCTCAGAAGAGCCAAGGACAAGAATTGACAAACGGGAATGTTGCTGGCTTGGTGGGAACCTTTTTCGCAAAGCAGCAAGATCGGCCAATGACCCTGCAATCCTCCATCGAAGAAAAGCTGACGACGGCCTTCGCGCCCGAACGCCTTGATGTCATCAACGAAAGCCATCTGCATGCTGGTCACCAGCCCGATATTACCGGCGCCGGGGAAACGCATATGCGGGTACGCATCGTGTCCGCCAGCTTTGCCGGCATGACGAGGCTGGCGCGCCATCGCGCCATCACGGAACTGCTGAGGCCGGAGCTTGATGCCGGACTGCACGCACTCGCCGTCGAACCCGCAGCGCCCGGCGAGCCGGTGCGCTGGTAGAGCTTGCCGCATGACACGCGAGCGCCGGAGCTCGGTCAGCGAATGATCAGTGCCGTCGCATAGAGACCGAAACCGAAGACCGTGTGAGCCACGAGATTGAGAAACCGGACCTTGTTGGGGTTCGCCGTCTTCGATGCCGCCCAGCCGATTCCCAGACCGGGCTGCAGCAGAAACCAGCCGGCGCCAACCGTCAGGATCGCCCAGATCCAGGCCGGCAGAAGCGTCGGCTCCGCCAGCCAGCCGGGGCCGGTGATCAGCACCAGCAGGATGCCGTATAAAATGCCGATGGCGTAGTGGCTGATCCAGCCGAGCGCCAGTTCATGCTCATATGGCGCGGCGGCCCCGATATCGTCGTGGAATACCTTGCCGGTGCGCAGATGCCAGAACCAGCGGCCGACCGGCGCCCAGTTGGGCATCCCTCCGTTCGTCGCCTTGGCGAGAAGGATTGCCCAGATGTCCATGAGGGCCGTCGCGCCCATGCCTATGACGACCGAGCGCCAGAAAATATCGAACATATTAAATCCATGATGATCCTGCGCGCCTTGAGACAATCTCCTCCCGCGGCGCGCAATGGGTGGTAAGGGGTCAGGCCGGGTTCGCCTCGTTTTCTTCCGCTGGCCGGATACGCAGCTTGGTGATGCGGTTCCTGTCCCGCTTCATGACGATGAAACGCTTGCCATAGAAGGTGAAAGCCTGCCGCTCTTCGGGGATCGTCATCGATTCGTGGATGACCAGGCCCGCAATCGTTGTCGCTTCCTCATCGGGCAGGTTCCAGTCTAGCGCCCGGTTGAGGTCGCGAATGGGAACATTGCCGTCAACCACGATCGAACCGTCCGCCTCCTGGCGCACACCTTGGATGTCGATGTCGTGCTCGTCGGCGATGTCGCCGACGATTTCTTCGAGAATATCCTCGAGCGTCACGATGCCCTGCACCTCGCCATACTCGTCGACGACCACTGCAAAGTGCTGCTTGCGGCGCAGGAAGGCGTTCAGCTGATCTTCGAGACTGGTACTGTCCGGCACAAACCACGGCTTCTGCGCGATCTTGGCGATATCCAGGTGCTCGGGCTCGGCATCGCGCTCGGCGAGCGCGCGCAGGAGGTCCTTGGAATGCACCACGCCAATGATGTTGTCGGTGGTGCCGCGCCACAGTGGCATGCGCGTGAATGGGCTGTCCAGGATGGTGCGGACCACCACCTCGGGCGGATCATCCGCATTGATGCAGCGCATCGCCATGCGGTGAACCATGATGTCGGAGAGTTCCAGCTCGCCAAGGTCGAGCACGCCGCCGAGCCGGTCGCGGTCGGCTTTGACCACGGAGCCTTCGCGATGCAGAAGGTCGACCGCGCCGCGCAGCTCCTCATGGGCCGAAAGCATGGAAGTCTCGCGAGACAGGTTGATGCCGAAGAGCGACAGGATCCACCGCACGATCATGTTCACGAAGGAGGAGATGGGACCGACGACGGCGACGAACATCTTGACCGCGAAAGCCACCTTGAGCGCAAATTGCTCCGGTATCGAGATCGCCCAGCTTTTCGGCAGCACTTCGGCAAAGACCACGAGAATGACGGTCATCGCCAGTGTCGCAAGCGCCACGCCCGAATTGCCGAAGATCCCGAGAAAGACACTCGTTGCAATCGAGGACGATAGGATGTTGGCGAGATTGTTGCCAATCAGCAGCGCGCCGATCAGCCGGTCGCGACGCTCGATCAGCTGGCGTACCATTCCGGCGCGCTCTTCGCCGTTGGCTTCCAGCGTGTGGATGCGGCTGCGCGATACCGCGGTCAGCGCTGTTTCCGAACCGGAGAAGAAGGCAGACATCAGAACGAGTGCCACGATGGAAATAATTTCCGGCCAGTATGCGGAAAGAAATGCCAGCGTGCCGTCGAGGGTCATTGAGGGTGTTTTTCCTTGAGAAAGCTCAACACTTCCGAAGCCGGTACATCGTTGGCGACGAAGGACTTGCCGATGCCATGGGTCAGGATGAAGGTGAGCTGCCCGTTCTTGACCTTCTTGTCCTGCGCGATCGCATCCATCAGCACCTCCGCAGGCGGAAGCGCGCCGGGGATTTCAGACATGCGCGTCGGCAAGCCGACCTCTCTCAGATGACGCTCGACGCGGCGCGCATCATCGGGGCTCGCGAGGTTCATGCGAGCCGAGAATTCATGAGCCAACACCATGCCGATCGAAACGCCCTCGCCGTGGACAAGACGTGCGCTGTCGTAGGCCGTGGCCGCCTCGAGCGCATGGCCGAAGGTATGGCCCAGATTGAGCAGGGCCCGCTGGCCAGTCTCGCGTTCGTCCGCGACGACGACATCCGCCTTGGCCTGGCAGCTGGTCGCAATCGCCTCGATGCGAGCGGAGCCGCCTGAAAATACGGCTTTCCAGTTGGTTTCCAGCCAGTCGAAGAACTCCGGCTTGTCGATCAGTCCGTATTTCGCGACCTCAGCATAACCGGCGCGAAACTCTCTCTGGCTCAGCGAATTCAAAGCATCCGTATCGGCAAGTACGAGATCGGGCTGATGGAACACGCCGATCAGGTTCTTGCCATGGCGGCTATTGATACCGGTCTTGCCGCCGACGGACGAGTCCACCTGCGACAAAAGCGAGGTCGGCACCTGTACGAAGCGAACGCCGCGACGCACTATGCCAGCTGCAAATCCCGACAGGTCGCCGATGACACCGCCACCCAGCGCAACAACGCAATCGTTGCGCTCGATGCGCGCTTCCAGGACCTTGTCGCAGGCAGCCATCAGATGCTCGAAGCTTTTCGTCTTCTCGCCGGCAGGCAGGACCAGTGTTGAGGACGCGATCCCGGCGCCTTCGAGGCTGTCCACGAGCGCGTCGAGGTAGAGCGGCGCAACGTTCGCGTCGGTGATAACAGCCGCCTTGCGCCCCTTGAGCCGCGCGGCGATCTCGGCACCGGCGCACGCGATCAGGCCAGGCCCGATCACGATGTCATAGGCGCGCTCGCCAAGCGGCACATGAACTTTGCGTTCGATAGAGGCGGCAACGGCATTCATCAGGCTGCACTTTCAGTTTGGGATTCGATCACCGCCTTCAGCACGTCCTCGGCCATGATCTCCTTGCGCACGTCGCGGGAGACTACGGTAAGGTCGGCAAGCGCGTAAACCGGATATCGGGCATTCATCAGGTTTTCGAGCGTCTGCCTGGGGTTTTCCGTCTTCAGCAGCGGGCGTGTGTCACGTTTGTTGACACGCTCCCAAAGCACGTCGAGATCGGCCTTCAACCAGACGGAAACACCGCCCTTCTTGATATGCCTGCGGGTGCGGTCGTTGATGAAGGCTCCACCACCGGTGGACACCACGCGCGGACCATTCTTGAGCAGTCGCTTCATCACCCGCGTCTCGAGCGAACGAAACTCCTCCTCGCCGTACGCGGCAAAGAGTTCGGTGATCGACATGCGCGAAACGCGCTCGATTTCGAGATCGCTATCGACGAAGGGGACGCCCAGCTGAGTGGCGACAATCCGCCCGACGGAGGACTTCCCGGCACCCATCAGGCCCACGAGGATCAGATTGCGCGAGCCGAGCGCGGCACGACCTCTGTCTCTCAGGCTTTCGGCAACGGTCAGGACTGGGTCGCTCATTGGTCCATTCATACTTTGTTTGCGAACGGTATCGACAAATGCAGGTGTAGCGTCAAGTCGCGGGCAAGTGAAACTTGGTTCAAAAGCTCCTTCTTGCGCTTGCAAACACGCTTCTTCATAAAGAAGCAAAGCCATGGAGTTGCTGAATGCCAAGCCTGTTCCGTTTACTCGCCATATTGGCGATCATCGCCGGAGCGATATACGGAACGATGTGGGGCCTCGTTACGTTCGTCGAGCCGCAGGAGCGCGACGTCACGATCCGCATTCCTTCCGAGCGGATCAATCCACCCTCCACTGGCGCAATCAACCCGGCCAGGAAGTGATGCGATGAAGGATCTCGGCCGCGTTCACGTGGAAGCCTTTCTCGAGATGATGAGCGCCGAACGCGGCGCGGCTGCGAATACGCTTTCCTCCTACGAGCACGACCTTGACGCGCTCCGCTCGTTCCTGAACGGAAAGAGCATCAGACTGACCGAAGCAGGATCGGCCGATCTTTCCGGCTACCTGGCCTCCCTCGCCGAACAGGGGTTCAAGCCCTCCTCACAGGCTCGCAGGCTGGCCGCGATGCGCCAGTTCTACAAGTTCCTCTACGCCGAAGGTCTCCGCACTGATGACCCGACCGGCATACTCGACGCCCCCAAAAAGGGCCGGGCGTTGCCAAAGACAATGGGCATCGATGAGGTCGGCAGGCTGCTAGAGCAGGCGGAAACGGAGGCACACGATCCCGCTCCCGGACAGTTGCTGCGGCTGCGCATGCTGGCGCTGCTCGAGCTTCTCTACGCGACCGGCATGCGGGTCAGCGAACTCGTTT
This sequence comes from Rhizobium sp. Root1220, assembly GCF_001426265.1. Classification (GTDB taxonomy): domain Bacteria; phylum Pseudomonadota; class Alphaproteobacteria; order Rhizobiales; family Rhizobiaceae; genus Rhizobium. Next base: position 463,526 of record NZ_LMDG01000023.1, on the reverse strand, counting down.
CCCTTCCCGCCCGCGTGCTTGATCAGGAGGGGCGCTTCCTGATGATCCGCGGCAAGGGCAGCAAGGAGCGCCTGGTACCGCTTTCGCAATCGGCGATCGCTGCCCTGAAACTCTACGGCCGCATGCTGGTCGCCGAGAATGCCGCAACAGGGAAGCCCGAGGAAAGTCCATGGCTTTTCCCGGCAGCCTCGAAGGAAGGGTATCTGCCGCGCCAGGTTTTTGCACGCGATCTGAAAAATCTTGCAATCCGGACGGGTCTTACACCATCTATGATCTCGCCCCACGTCATGCGGCACGCCTTCGCAAGCCATCTGCTCGCCAACGGCGCTGACCTGCGTGTGGTACAGGAACTGCTCGGTCATTCGGACATTTCGACCACGCAAATATACACGCATGTATTGGAGGAAAGGCTCCAGCAACTGGTCCAAACGCATCACCCCCTTGCCAAACAGGCGAAAAAGCAGGAATAGGACCGGCGACAAAGGGCATCCCAACCAAATACCCCGGGCACAAGGAACGGAAACGCACCTCATGCACAACTACCTCGACTTCGAAAAGCCGATCTCCGACCTCGAAGGCAAGATCATCGAACTGAAGAAGCTCGCCTCGGAAGACGAGAGCATCGACACGTCCGATGAAATCGGAAGGCTCGAAGTTCGCGTTCGCGAGGCGACGGTCGACATCTATTCGAAGCTCAACGCCTGGCAGAAGACCCAGGTCGCGCGGCATCCGCAGCGACCCCACTTCGTCGACTACGCCAAGACGCTATTCCAGGAATTCACGCCGCTCGCCGGCGACCGGAAGTTTTCGGAGGATGCTGCGATCCAGGCCGGCCTTGCGCGTTTCCGCGGCCAGCCGGTTGCCGTTCTCGGCCAGGAAAAAGGCAGCGACACCAAGAGCCGCCTGAAGCACAACTTCGGCAGCGCGCGGCCGGAAGGCTACCGCAAGGCAATCCGCGTCCTTGAAATGGCTGACCGTTTCGGCCTGCCGGTCATCACGCTGGTCGACACCGCGGGCGCTTATCCAGGCGTCGGCGCTGAGGAGCGCGGTCAGGCGGAAGCCATCGCTCGCTCGACGGAAATGTGCCTGGGCGTCAAGGTTCCGATCATTTCCGTCGTCATCGGCGAAGGCGGCTCCGGCGGTGCGATCGCGATCGCGACCGGCAACCGGGTCTATATGCTCGAGCATGCGATCTACAGCGTGATCTCGCCGGAAGGTGCAGCCTCGATCCTGTGGCGCGATTCGGCGCGCGCCAAGGAAGCTGCCACCAACATGAAGATCACCGCCGAAGACCTGAAGTCCCTCGGCATCATCGACGGTATCATCGGCGAGCCTCTAGGCGGCGCGCACCGTGATCCCGACAGCGTGATTGCCGCGACCGGCGACGTGATCGCCAACGCATTGGGCGAGCTTTCCAGCCGCACCGGCGAGCAGATTCGCAACGATCGCCGCCAGAAATTCCTCAGCATGGGGCGCAACCTGTAGCGTGAAGACTGCGACACTTTGGCGATTGGGGCCAAACCTTAGCCACAATAATGTTATCAATAACATTCCTACTTGCGGGGGCCTTGGTGGCGCGGCATAGGATGGTAAGGTTTTCTAAACCATATTCATCCAATGATTCTGCTTCGTTTCCCGAGCTGCAAGACGGATTGGATCGCATCTCGTTATTGGGCTAGTTTGAATGCGCATTCGTCATTTTGCCTATGTTTCCCTGATAGCGCTGGCTCTCGCCGGCTGCAACGACGCATTGGATTCCACCCAGATCGACCTGTCGACGGTCAAGAATAAGGTCGAGCAGCCACTGCCGCCGCGCATCCTCTCCGAGATGAACGCGAAAAGCATGGACCGCAATTCGCCGATCATGATCCGCATCTTCAAGGAGGAAGGGGCGCTGGAGATCTGGAAGGCGAAGACCGACAACCGCTTTGACAAGATCGCCGACTACAAGATCTGCGCCTGGTCCGGTCGTCTTGGTCCCAAGGTGAAGCAGGGTGACAGGCAGGCGCCGGAAGGCTTCTACAACCTGAGCCGTGCCAACCTGAATCCGAATTCGAAATACTATTTGGCGATCAACACTGGCTTCCCGAACCGCTATGACGCCGTCAACGGCCGCACCGGCACCGACCTGATGATCCATGGCGCTTGCTCATCATCGGGTTGCTACTCCATGACCGACCAGCAGGTGCTGGAAATCTACGCCTTCGCGCGCGACGCCTTCAAGGGTGGACAGTCGACCGTTCAATTGCAGGCCTTCCCGTTCCGAATGACCGCCGACAACATGGTGAAGCACCGCATGAACTCGAACATCGAGTTCTGGAAGATGCTGAAGGTCGGCTACGACAATTTCGAGGTGACCAAGCGTCCGCCGGAAGTGAATGTCTGCGAGAAGAAATACGTCTTCAACCAACAGTCGGCCGGTGGCGGATTTGATGCCGGCGGCAAATGCCCGGAAATGTCGACGCCTCCCGCGCTGACTGCAGCGCTTGCCTCCTATGGCAAGACCTACGACCTGGCCTACGCCAAGGCGATCAAGGAATTCGACGGTCTGGCCTGGTACGATCCAAGCGAAGCCGAGCGCAAGGCGGTTGTCGCCAAACTGCGCAAGGGCCGTGACCTGGCGTATGCGCCGACGGGCACGTCGCTCGAGGCTGGACGGATGGTAAAGGTCGCGGAACTTGAAGGCATGATGTCCAACAAGACTGCGACGACTGTTGCCAACAATGCAGCTCCATCGGCAACGCCGGCGGCTCCGGAAGCGTCAAAGACCACGGCAGTTGCCGTTGTCGATCCGGCAGTTGTTCCCGTCCCGACGCCGAGCCCGCTGACCGCCTTTGCGCCAGCCGAGCAGCAGGAGCCGATCGAGGTTGCGTCAAAGAAGCCGTTCTGGAAATTCTGGGGCAGGGACTGATGGCGTGAGCGCCATTTCCTATGATCTGCGTGGGCTGAAATGCCCGCTTCCTGTTCTCAAGACACGCCGAAAACTGTCGTCGCTGCCCAGCGGCGCGACTATCCGCGTGGAAACGACCGATCCGCTTGCCGGGATCGATATCCCGCATTTCTGCAATGAAGATGGCCACGAACTGGTCGAGTCCGAAAAGACCGAACGCGGCCACCGCTTCCTGATCCGCAAACGATAGCTTAGAGCCGCATGCCTGGTATGGCGAGCGGGTTGTTCGCCAGCGCGGCGCGATCCGGCGTATCTATCCGCGGCTTGCCGAGAAACGCGTCGAACAGATCCTTCACGAAGGCCTCCGGCAGATCCTTGGTGATCAACACCATCCGCGTGCGCCTGTCGTCGGGGTTGGGCCAGGCAGGCAGCCTGGTCGGCGGATGGAATATATTCTGGACACCGTGCAGCACCAGCGGGCGCTCCGGACGGTCGGACACGGCGATGATCGCTTTCATGCGCAGCAGCTTTTCACCGTGCGCCGAACGCAGGAGATCGATGAACATGTCGAGCGCCATCGGATCGATCGGCTTGTCCTCGACGATCGAGAAGGACCGGATCGAAGCGTCGTGACGGTTTACGTCGTGGGGGTCCTGATGGTCGTGTCCGTGATGATGGTGATGACCGTGTCCATGGTGGTCATGGTGATGCGCCTCGTGGGCGTCTTCGTCGCGCAGCCAGCGGCCGACATCGGCACTCTTCGTCGCCGGATCGTAGAGACCGTTGAGCAGCGTTGCCGTCGTTCCGGTTTGCGGATCGTCGGCATCCATCAACGCCGCCCGCGGATTGAGCGATCGTAGCCGCACTTCGAGGCCCTGAAGCGTTTCCGCCGGGGCCATGGTCTTCTTCGAGATGATCAATCGATCGGCAACGGCAACCTGCCTCACGGCCTCTTCGTGATTGTCCAGCGTCTGCACGCCATTGACGGCATCGACGACGGTGACGACACCGTCCAGTTCGAAGTTCGTGGCGATGATCGGGTTACCCATGATCGCCTGCATGACTGGCGCCGGATCAGCAAGGCCCGTCGTCTCGATGACCACACGCTTGACTGGTTTGACGCGACCGGTCTGTACGGCATCCATCAGATTGGCGAGCGTATCGACCAGCTCGCCGCGCACAGTGCAGCACAGGCAGCCGTCGGAAAGCTCGATGATTGCATCGCCGGAGCTTTCAACGAGGAGATGGTCGATCCCGACATCGCCGAACTCATTGATGATCACGGCGGCGTCCTTCATCGCCGGATCCTTGAGAATGCGGTTCAGCAGGGTCGACTTGCCGGCACCGAGAAAGCCCGTGAGGATGGTGACCGGAATACGGTCCGAAGGAGCGCTCATGTGACTGTGGCCTTAGAACGAGGTCGGACGCGGCAGCGGCACCGGAACATTGGCAATGGTGCCGGCTGTATCGGCGGTAGCAAGCTTGTCCGGCTGCGGCTCGTTTTGGCCCGGGATCAGGCCGGCATAAACGAAATTCGGCTCGTGATCCATTTCCTGAATATAGGGCGAATTGATTTTCATGCGGCCTACCTCATCGCGTGTCTCGCTGCGAATCTTCGCGCCCTTTGCGCTGCAGATCTCGGCGGTGATATCCGTGACCTGATCCTGGCCAGGGCCGTAAGGCTTCAGAGAGCCGAGCGTATCGCCACCGGCGAATTGCGAGGTGAAGCCCTTCTGCAGCAGGTCGGCTGATGCGTCGACGCGCGCCGCCAGGCTATCGGTTCCGAGCACGACCGAAACCAATGTTCGGCCATTGCGCGTGGCTGAGCCGATCTGGTTGAAACCTGAAGCACAGATGAAACCGGTCTTCATGCCGTCGGCGCCGGCAAAGCGGCCGATCAGCATGTTGATGCTGGGCACGTTCTTTGGACCGGTGGTGATGCCTTCCAGCGAGAAGAAGCCGGCATATTGCGGGAAATCACGACGCAGCGCGACCGACAGGATCGCGAGGTCGCGCGCGGTCGTGTACTGACCCTTGCCTGGCAAGCCGTTCGGATTGACGAAGTGCGAATCCGACATGCCAAGCTTGGCCGCTTCGCCATTCATCCTCAGAACAAAGGCTTCCTGGGTGCCGCCGACGGCTTCCGCCACCGCCACGGCTACGTCGTTCGCGGATTTGACCATCAGTATCTTCAGCGCGCTATCGAGCGTCAGCTTCTGACCCGGCTTGAAGTACATCTTGGCTGGTGGCTGGGCAGCCGCCCGCTTGCTCATCACCACGGGCGTATCCAGACTGATCTGGCCAGAGCGGACAGCATCGAAGACGGTATAGACCGTCATCAGCTTGGTCAGTGAGGCGGGATACCACTTGCGGAAGGCCTCCTCGTGTTCAAGCACGCGGCCACTTTGAACATCGACCAGAATATGCGGGTTCGCATAGGCCTGCGAGGTGGCGGAAAAAGCAATGGCGGCTGCGGAAGCTGCGATTGAGAACGGCCGCATGGCGGCAAGCAAACGGTTCTGGCGCGTCGACACTGTTTATCCTCAAAGATGTCCGGGGTTCTCGAAACTTTCCCCTATTTAACGTATATGGCCATGACATGGCAAAGGTCATTGTCTAACTTATTTCCGCGGCATGATGTCTCCGTGGTTCTTTTGCCGCCATTTTCGATTTCACTGGGGAAAGCAAGCATGCCGATTTTGAACAGAGCCGCCGAGCTTCAAGGCGAAGTCACCGAATGGCGTCGGCATATCCACGAGCGGCCGGAGCTGCTGTTTGCGGTCGAGAACACCGCGGCTTTCGTGGCGGAAAAGCTCAAGGAGTTTGGCGTCGATGAAATAGTGACCGGCATCGGTCGCACCGGCGTCGTCGGCCTGATCAAGGGTCAGGGCGACGGGACCCGGGCGATCGGCCTGCGGGCCGACATGGATGCGCTGCCCCTGACCGAGATCTCCGGCAAACCCTGGGCCTCCAGAACCTCCGGCAAGATGCATGCCTGCGGCCATGACGGCCATACGGCGATGCTGCTCGGCGCCGCCAAGTATCTCGCCGAAACCCGCAATTTCAACGGCAATGTCGCGGTGATCTTCCAGCCGGCGGAAGAAGGCGGCGGCGGCGGGAACCTGATGGTCAAGGATGGCATGATGGAGCGCTTCGGCATCGAAGAGGTCTATGGCATGCACAATCTTCCGGGCCTTCCGGTTGGCCAGTTCGCCATCCGCAAGGGCGCGATCATGGCCGCGACCGACGAATTCACCATCACCATCAAGGGTCGCGGCGGCCACGCTGCGCAGCCGCACAGGACCATCGACCCGATCGCCATCGGCGCGCAGATCGTCACCAACCTGCAGCTTCTGGCGTCGCGCAACGTCGATCCGCTGCGCTCGGTCGTCGTCTCGGTCACCAAGTTCAACGCCGGCTTCGCCCACAATGTCATCCCCAACGATGCGGCGATCGCGGGAACCATACGAACGCTGGACGATGAGGTGCGCGATCTTGCCGAAGCGCGCCTGAAGCAGATCGTTGAGGGCCTCGTTGCCGCCCACGGTGCCGAGGTCGACATCGCCTTCCACCGAAACTACCCCGTGACCTATAACCACGTGGCAGAGACCGGCCATGCGGTCCAGATCGCCAGCGACATAGCTGGTGCGGCCAACGTCAACGCCGAGATCGACCCGATGATGGGCGGCGAGGATTTCTCCTACATGCTGAACGCCCGCCCCGGCGCCTTCATCTTTATCGGCAACGGCGATACGGCGGGACTGCACAATCCGGCCTATGACTTCAACGACGAGGCCATCAGCCACGGGATTTCCTACTGGGTACGCCTGGCCGAACAGCGCCTCGGCCAATAGCAATCCCACCGACGAATTCCATTGCAAAAGAGCTTGGCTTCCGGCCAAGCCTTTTGTATGGATTACGCCTGAGTGGTCCCGTAGCTCAGCAGGATAGAATAGGTTTAGGGGCGGAAATATTTACCGATTAACCTCAAAGGCCCGCAAAATGCTGGGTTCCCGGGTCGGTAACATTACCGGTCTCATTGATTGCCCTCTTGCTCGCATTCCTGCCATCAGCTATGGGGTGATTAATGACAGTTTGTCCACGTAGCTCAGCAGGATAGAGCACAGGATTCCTGGTTGTAAATTGGGGGCTGCACAACGAAAGGGTGTAGTCGATCTGCTCAAAGTCGGGGAACGCTTCGCTGAACTTTCAGCATGCCAATCCCGAGCCAAGCTTCGGAGAAATCCGTTGAAGGTGTAGAGACTGGATGGGTAGCACCTAAAGGCTTCGGTCCATGGTGAAGGGACAGTCCAGACCACGAACGCTCTAGGGCGGCGGCTAAAGCCGAAGTGGTATGAATCCTGGGGTCGGAGGTTCGAATCCTCTCGTGGACACCAATTTCCTTAGAACGGCTCATACCGAAATTGACGCCTAGAAGCGTCCTTTTCGTTTTACCTGACGATTTCGTTAGAATTCTAACGAGATATCATGATTGCAATCATGAATGATTGCAAGGCTTAACGCAAGCAGGATTGCTTGCTTTCTTGCATTCGTGGGCAAAACCGAGTACTTTTCTGACCGATCTAATCTCTATGGAGAGCCACGAATGCCAGTGATATGCGCCGCCAACCCTAAGGGGGGCGCGGGGAAATCAACGATGATCCTGACGCTGGCGACCACGCTTTCTCACGAAGGAGCATCGGTTACGGTCATAGACGCCGACCCGAACCGGCCGATTTCCGACTGGCGAACAGGTGGCAGCCGATTGGCCATCAAGGTCGTTGGAGACGTTACCGAGGCCAACGTCCGTGATCGCATCAACACGGCAGCAAGGGAAAGTCAGTTTGTCTTCGTTGATCTCGAAGGGACTGCGAGCCGACTGGCCTCTCGCGCGATCATCCGTGCCGACCTCACGTTAATTCCGCTATCAGGCAGCGCACTCGACGCGAGACAAGCAGCCAGAGCAGTTGGCCTAGTGAAGGAGAGCGAAGAGGATACCGGCCGTCGTCTCAACTTCTGCCTGGCTTTCAACCGAACCAACCCTCCACCCTTTACTCGCAGGATTGAGCGCGAGATCACCAATCAGATGATCGCCAATCGCCTCCCGGTGATGCCCACCCACCTTTACAGACGAGAAGCCTACAACGCGATGTTCATGGAGAAACTGAGCCTCTACGAACTCGACGGCAAAAGCGTCAACGGGTTGAGCGGCGCTATCGAGAATGCGATACAGGTTACGGCAGATGTACTGGAGCTCCTTCGCGCGATCGCGGATGAAAAGGCGGCGTAATGAGCAAGACCGATATTTTCCGAACGGAAGAGCGCAAGCTGAAGATCGACGAGTTCAAGCCGGAGACGGGCGAGGACAGTGACAGCGAGCTCGAGCAGCGGGTCGCAGATCGGACCGCCGAACGGAATGGCTTTACCAGCCGTGAGACGATCGAGCGCGTCGGCCGCGTCCGAAAGCCTAGCGAGCCGTTTGATCAGGCTTACGTTCGCGCGCCGCTTGCCACAATCAATCGGTTCAAGCGCTACTGCAACGAAACCGGCTATTCTTACGGTGAAGCGTTGGATGTCTTGATGAAGAAAGCCGGCGTTTAATCGACAACCTGATCGACGGTAGCTGACCCGCGGCAACGCTCGGGTCAGCCGATTTCAATTATTTCTCACCTGCACGCCGTCTCTTTTCGGCCGACTTGAAGTCTTCGATTAGGGTTTCGAGTTCGGCTAGGGTGCTGGCGTCCAGGATCAGGGTTCCGATGGGTGTCTTCCTACTCACCTTGACCCCGTCATCGTCAACTGTAAACAAACCGAGCTTCAATATCCCAATCCAATAATCCAAGGATTCGATAGCGCGGCCGGACGTCGACGGGATCGCGTCGGCATCAACTTTCACGTTATCGGTGATGAGTTTCTTCAGACCTGCGATCCGTTGTCTTTGTTCGCGAATAATTCGGAAAAGTTCATCGAAAACAGCGCGCGTGTTGGCATCAACGCCACCGAGATCGATGGATTCCAGGTCGTCGAAGGTCAATGGATCGTCCGCCATGATGTTCGTTAGGTCATCGAAGGCGCGTTTCCAAATACGGAGCATTTCCGGGTAGGTGTTGTAGATTGTCCGTTCACTAGGGAAGGCGGGGTCACCGCCTCCCATAGTGGCACCGGTTTCCGCTACAAGAGCCGCGGTAGGGATGTATGGTGTTTTCCTGCTGCTCAGGAGAACGCGGCAGACGTCTGCGATCTTCCGATAGTTTGCTTTTGCCACAGCCCTCTCAATGGGCAGCGACTCGATCAGGGTAAACGCAGCTGTCACCAATAGTCCCCGATTGACTTTCACGATGCCCAACATGAGCAAGCTGAACACAATTCAACGTGGCCTAGAGGAAAAGCATGCCCGCCTGGTCGAGGCCAAGCGTCGCATGGAGCGCTTGAAGAACGAGCTCAACCTGTCCGATGAGGATATGGCGAGCTTGGTCGAGGATGACTAATGACGCGTGATGACTTCAATGCGAGCATCCGTGCAATCCAAGCCTTCTTCGAGAATGAAGGTTACCTTGAAAGCACCGTCTACTTGGTGGCACTTCCACGTTCCGAGGACTTCAACGCGACGACTCTAACTTCGAAGGACTATAGCGTCGTTTATGAAAAGGGCCTCTCTCTATCGCACTACAATTTCATATTGAAAGACCTCGCTTACTTTCAGTTCTCGCATGCATCAGGAGGAGAGTGGGCTCTGGCATATTACCCGAACCCTCGGGTAAGTGGTTCACCGGACGCATTTGCGGAGTTCAATGATTTGAAGGACGCTCTGGATCGAGACGAGATCAACGATGAGGAGTTTTCGTCATTGGTTTCGAGCCTTCCCATTGGCAACTACATTCCCCGCGTCAGGTTCGAATACAGCGAGAGCCAATACAGGCGTGTCAGACATCCTGGCGCGCATTTCCATATTGGTATGTCAGGCGAAGATCGATGGGCCTCGTCCCGCAAGCTATCGCCTCGATCGTTCGGCATGCTTATCGCGAAGCACTACTATCCCGACCTGTGGTGGAATAAATCCAGGTTTTCGCTCTCTGAAGAGGATCAGGAGCTCCCAGGCAATGTGGAAACCTGCTTCGACGAGAAGCTACTGAACTCCATTCGCAACGATGGCGTGTCGCATTCTTTTGCCGAATTTGAGCGACAAACGTTCCATTTCGGGGCTCTACAAGCCGCTATGGCGTAGAGGGTGTTTTAGACAAAATCAAATTGCTCGGTAAGCGGTGTCTCAATCCCACCGTGAGAGTTCCCTCACGTTTAAAGGACTTAGAACCTAATTGATTTACAATCCGATGCGTTACCCAAGCGCGGCGCGCTGTAAACCTTCGTTTGTCTTACGGCCCGGTGCGCGCAGGCATAACCTGCTCGAAGCCGCCACGAAGAAGTGCCCGCATCAGGGGCGCTCCTCAGGAGCATCGACGGAAAGTGACGGCTGCCAACCAACACAGGAGCACGCTATGTCGCAATTAACAGTCGAATCCCATGGACGGACAATGCCTCAGCTGCAGCCGCCGGCGGAGGACTCTTTTCATCATGGCAAATCCGGCAAGAGCGAATTGGTTTCCTCGCGGTATGCCGTCAAGATCGGTGACATCGACGTGATGATCATCAGCGACGGCGTTCTTCCTCTTCCGAACGAGATGCTGGGCTACAACGCAGACCCGGCGCATCTTGCGGACTGGGTATCCGACATGTTTCTCCCGACTGACACGTTCGACTGGCCGCTCAATGCTGTCGTCGTGCATAGCGGGGACCAGATCATCCTCCTCGACGCCGGGCTCGGAATGGACCCCGATCTCCATCTTCCGAGAGCGGGCCAGCTGCTCAAACGCCTCGATGCCGCCGACATCGATCTCGGTTCGGTTACCGACATCGTCTTGACCCATCTCCACATGGACCATATCGGCGGGCTGGTCGTCCCTGGTGTCAAGGAAAAGCTCCGTCCGGACCTGAAGATTCACGTCGCCGCCGCCGAAGTCCGGTTCTGGCAAGCTCCGGACTTTTCCCACGTGCACATGCCTGAAGGATTTCCAGATGCGCTAAGGGCAACGGCCAAGAAGTTTTTGGCCGACTACGGTGATCATCTGACGTTGTTCGACGACATGAAGGAGATCGCGCCCGGCGTTACAGCACGGCGGACAGGCGGCCATACCCCCGGACACTGTGTCATCCGCGTAGCGTCCGGCGCAGATGCGCTTACCTTCGCAGGCGATGCGGTTTTCGCGGTCGGCTTCGAACAACCGGAATGGTTCAACGGTTTCGAACATGATCCCGAGGAAGCCGTCCGGGTCAGGGTGGAACTTCTCAAGGAACTTGCTTCGACTGGCGAACTGCTCGTGGCTACCCACCTGCCGTTCCCGTCACTCGGCCGCGTCGCGGTGACGGCGGACGCATTCCGCTGGGTGCCGGTTTTCTGGGACTACTAAACGGTGCGGTCTGCTACTGACAGCGTCACGGCATCATCAGAGGCGGCAGGACATTCGGAACCCTGCCGCCCCCTATCGAGGGCCTTCCGAGGTCGTCGGCCGCTAGGCCGCGATCGCGGTCGGAAGCTCCCGTCCCTCGAAAAACGCGTTCAGGTTAAGGATCAGCTGGTCCACCAGTTTCGGCATGACAGTTCGCGTGGTCCCGGCCGAGTGCGGTGTCACGATGACGTTGGCTAGGTTCCGCCACTTTACGGGGTCGGTCGGCTCGTTCTCGAAAACATCGAGCGCAGCTCCCGCCAAGCGTCCCGACCTCAGGCGATCGACCAGGGCGTCCTCGTCGACGAGACGGCCTCTCGCGACGTTCACCAACAGTCCTCGCGGACCGAGGGCGTCGAGAATCGCGCCGTCTATCATGTGACGGTTGGAGGAGTCCGCCTTGCACGCGACGATCAGGACGTCGTTCTCGTTTGCGAGTGTCATCAGGTCTGGCAGCCTCGGAAACGACACATCGTCCTTGGGACGCGGCCCCCACCAGGATACGGGCAGCCCGAGCAGGGCGCACCGAGCAGCGACCGCCTTCCCGATCGCCCCCATACCCACCACGCCGACCGAAAGCTCTCTGAGGGAGCGGGTGACGATCTTGGCGCTGCCCGACCATTCGCCGGAGCGGACGAGGCGGTCCCCCGAGACAAGACCTCGGGTCCAAGCGATCAAGAGGCCAAGGGCATGGTCGGCCACGTCTTCGTGGTTGACTTCGACTGCGCGGGTCACTTTGATGCCTCGCCGGGCCGCCCATCGGACGTCGACCCCGTCATAGCCTGTCGAGAGACATGCGATCAGTCCGAGATTTGGAAACTGGGCCAGGTAGCTTTCTTCCAAACAGGTGTCGCCTGCCACGACGATCGCCGTGACGTCATCGGTCAGGGCTTTCGGGACCGCTTTCCATCCGACAACGGCTTCGTAGTTCGGCGGTAGGCGGGGACCGACGAACGCGATCTGCTCATGAGCGATCAGCACTCTCTTAGGCTGCATTCAACGACGTGTCCGGCTGCTGGGGCTGAGGCATCGGAGCCTGGAACACCTTGATCCGCGCGTGGTACGGAACGCGTTCGTAGAGGTCGACGATGTCGTGGTTCATAAGGCGAACGCAACCCGACGAGACGGCCTTCCCGATGGAATTCCACTCCGGGCTTCCATGGAGCCGGTATAGCGTGTCCTGACCATCACGGTAGATATACAGAGCGCGCGCACCGAGCGGATTCATCACGCCGGGTTCCATTCCTCCGTTTGCGATCGAATACTTCTCGAGTTCGGGCTGCCGCCCAATCATCTCGGCCGGCGGCTTCCAACGCGGCCACGCCTGACGCCAATGGATGACGCCATCACCTTCCCATGAGAACCCTTGACGACCGACCCCGATGCCGTAGCGCATCGCCGTGCCTCCGGCCTCGACAACGTAGAGGAACCGCTTGGACGTATCCACGACGACCGTGCCGGGCATTTCACCTGTGGGATCGGTCACGCGCTGGCGAAGGTACTGTGGATCGATCTGTTTGTAAGGTACCGCGGGAACGAGATGCCCGCCGTCTTCAAATGCACCATACCGGGCGTCGAGTTCCGGGTCCTCAGGTGACTGCGGTGGCAGTTCAGCTACCTTCGCGGGGATCGGGGGATTCTTGGGTTCCGTGGTCGCGCACGCGCTCAAGAGCGCCGGGGCCGCCAAAGTTCCCAGGAGTAGAGAACGTCGAGAGATTATCATCTGTTTGTCTGCACCGCTTCTATGGGAGGTGTGGGCGATAGTCGCTGCGAGCGATAATCGACATCCGACTCCTAGAAACATCAGCGCGACCAAGCAGTCCATTGCGCGGTTGGTTATGGTCCCGATAACGGTCGGTTATCACTCAGGCTGCCAGCATCATATCCTGTGCAATGCCGTCGATAGACCGCAGTTTTGGCATGACGAAATCCACGAACGAACGCACGACCGGACGCATGAATTTGGTGGACGGAAACGTCAGGAACGCCTCCGTCGGTTTTACCGCGTATTCGGGAAGCACCCGGACGAGCTCACCGCGCGCAAGCAGATCGATCACGAGATTCCGCTGGACTTGCCCGACGCCACGTCCGCGAAGGAGGGCGTCGACGACAACGTGCGCGTTGTTGGTCTTGAGGACGGGCTTTATCGCGATCTCGGTCGTTGAACGGTCACGCCGAACAAGCGACAGGGTATTCCTCGCCGAGGTGCTGGTGAAGGTCGAGACGACATCCAGATCGGCGAGGTCGTCCACTGAAGCAATGGGACCGACCTTGTCCAGAAACTGCGGTGACGCCACCAAGATACGCTCCACCCAACCAATCCTGCGGGCGATCACCTCCTGCTGCTCGATCTTTCCGTATCTGAGGCTGACATCGAAGTTCTCGTAGAGGAGATCGACCGCCCGTCCGTCCAAAACGAGGTCGACGCTGATGTTGGGGTGCATGTCCTGAAACTCCATCACGATGCCGTAGAAATGCTGGACACCGATGCAGGAAGGCGCGTGGACACGGAGGTTTCCCTCTATTTCGCCCATGTTGATACGAACGCCCTCGAGAGCGGCGTCAATCGATGCGATTGCCTGTCGGCTGGCTTCGTACAACTCCGTCCCGTGCGCGGTCGGGAGAACGTTCTTTGGCGTTCGTTCGAGGAGGCGCGCGCCGACATGCTTCTCGAGATTGACGATGTGCTTTGTGACCGCCGGTTGGGAGATACCGAGGTCGCGCGCGGCCCCGGTTATCGACCCTTTTTCAACCGTCCTGATGAACGACCTCAAGGCGGTGTTCAAGTCCATACCCATAACTCCCCGTTATAACCTCCGAAGGCGATAACATTCTGAATGTGGCATGGCCGTGACGCACGCCTTCAAAGCGTGGGTCGCAACAGCACTTCAGCTAGCCTGCCACGCAGCCCTTCCCGTCACACCCTTGCAAACAGCGCCGACAAGAAACCGTCTGATGCGATGTCAAATCATACCGCTCAGCATTGTGGGGGCTGGGGCATGGTGCCTTTGCGTTGGACGCTTCAGATGTTTCCGACGGGACACCAAAGGCTCCGTGGTCGGCAGCCAACTGATACAGTAGAAAGAACGAAAACATGTCTCCACCTCGCGGTTGCGATTGAACACCTCCGCAATAATACGGGATTGGAGTTGTGCGGTTAACGCAAACAAAGGTTTACATGCGCTGGTCCTCCGCCCCTCGCTTCACGGTAAACCACCGTTTTATTGATCCGCCGCTTTCCATCTGCAAACACGGGCGCATTCCGAACGTCGTGGCGACGTTCGGTGCCATCCAGCGAGGAAAGAATGGCGGTAAACCCAGTGCTCAACCACCCAAGCAACGAAAACACGGTCGAGACGGTCGATCTGCGGATGCTGTTCGCCGATATCCAAACCGAGATTGGACAGTCGCTCGCGCCGGAAATCCAGCTCGATGTAAAGTTGGCTTCGTCGCTTCCGTTGGCCGCATGTTGCCGTGAAAGGCTTCGCGATGCGATCGTCCAGCTCCTCAGCAATGCGCGAGACGCCTTGCCAGCAGGCGGAATCATTGGCCTGAGCGCTGCTGCCCGTCACCATAGGGACGGAGTGAGCAGCCTCGATTTGCATGTTTCCGACAATGGTATTGGCATGGAGGGCACAATGCTTCGCCGAGCCCTGGAGCCATTCTTCACGACGAAGACCACGGGCCTGGGAGGATTAGGCCTCACGATCGTCAGCCATTTCGCACGCGAAGTCGGCGGAAAATTTCACTTGGAGAGCGAGTTTGAAATAGGCACCCGCGCGACCCTGTCGCTGCCGGCCTTTGTCTGACCCGCTGTGCCTCACTCGGGCCGAAACGCGAGCCCGAGTGACTTCGACGGGAACGGGATCGTTCGTCAGAACCCGGACACGGACTGTCCAAGCTTAGTCATAGTCTGGCTATCGAGGCTTCCGGCGAACCAGGCGTCCAGTGTGGACTCGAACAGGAACTCAGAGCTAGCGTTGAAGAAAAGCGTCATCGAGGCATGCAGCTTCCGCACGTCCACGGCAGTCAGTGTTGAATGTGCCTGCGTCGTCCTGAGATGCTCCAAGGCGCGTACGCACTCGCGATAGCGCCCACCAAGAACAGCGTCCTCGAGATAGTTGCGCGCTGATTCGAGAGAGCCGATGGAGAGCGATCCTCCACCAAGTGAACACCCCGTACCATGCAATCTGGGGAACAACGCGTCGAGATCGTCGGACGGGACACGGCCTTCGCGAATGGCGATAAGGTTCCGGTCATACGAGGGCCCTTGTGCAGCGACGAAGCGCATAAGGTCTCCGGACTGCGTATGCGACGCAGGAGAAGCGACGCCTACGACGTCGAGATATTCTGGGTTCGCATGCAGGAAGGCGTTCATGAAGGAGCACCTTGACAACGCTGTTTCGCCGCGGCGTTTCACCAAATCCAGTGTACCCTCCACCAGAGCGGTTCCAATGCCTTGCCCCAAAAATTCCGGGACCTCGACGTGTACGAATACGATCAGGTCGCCTTCGAGCCTATAGTATGCGGCGGCGATGCTGTTTTCATGGATCGCGCGCTCGAAGCGACGTTTGGATGGGTTGTCCCTGACTTGTGTGTCCATTGTTTCCACTCCGGCTTTTGGTGACCGATCACCGACTGCCGATAGGATATTTCGTGTACGGCTAGCGGTCATCTAAACGAAGGTTTGCATCGACCTCCTGGGCGGCGGGCAAGATGACTGTCATTGTAGCGCCGTCCGATCCGCTTGTGGCCATAATCGATCCCCCGTGATTTGAAAGGATCGAGCGGCATATGGCCAACCCCAAGCCCGCGCCCTCCGGCTTTGTCGAGAAAAAGCCGTCGAAAATTCGATCTAGGTTCTCGCTGTCTATGCCGCCACCGGTGTCCCTGACGGTCATTCGGATAGCTCCGTCCTCAAGTGTCGTCGCGATGTGAATCTCACGGACCGAGTGGTATGGACTCGAAGTCGCGTGGACGCTGTTGAGAAGTAGATTCACCAAAACCTGCTGCAATTGTATCCTGTCGCCGACGACGTCCGGAAGCGTCGGTTCGAAGTGTCGGCAAACCTCGATCCCGTAAGACTGGAGATTTGGCATAACGAACCGAATTGCCTCGTCTGCCACGGTGTTGACGCTGACACGCCTCCAGGCCGTTTTTTTCTTCGCGGTCATCTCGTGCACGCGCCGGATAACGTTGTTCGCACGGTGGGCGTTCTCTTCGATCCTGGTCATCAGGGCGGCCACGCGCGCTCGATCCAATGGTTCCCTCTCAAGCCAACGCGCGCCCGTGGCCGCATCGGTTACAATGACGGACAACGGTTGCCGCACCTCGTGCGCGATCATGGCTATCAGTTGACCCAGCGCGGAAAGTCGGTCCGCGTGAATGACATCCGCTTCGAGGTCGGAAAACTGCGATGCGGATCGCCGCCGGCCGAATTCGACGTAGTGCGAAACTCCACCATCCTGCGATGAGATCGCGAAAACCCGGACATTGAGCGTCACAACCGTGTCCATTGACGATCGCGTCACCACCCCCTGCCAGCACCCCCATTTTGCGATCTCCCGCCAAGGAAGGTCGCCCTTGTCCACTGCGGAGGCTACGTCTCGGCCCAAGACCTCGTCGACCTTCCAACCGAACAGAGCAAGCGCTACGGAATTGCAGTGAAGGACGATTCCGTCAATTCCATAAACCACCACGCTTCCGGCAGCTTCCTCGGCCATTCTCGCGACCAGTGGGTCGACCGCCGAGACCCGTTCTTCTTGAGTGTGGTGGGCGGTATTCATGTTGTCTCCATCACTCAGTAAGCCCTGAGCCACGCAATGCTTTTGAAAAAGTTCTGCGCCCGGGCGACGTGGGCCCGATTGATATTCATCTGAAGTTCATGACTGGTCGCAAAGCGACCTAGCATTGCAATTAGCCGTTCCTCTTCCGCTTCGTGGACGCCAGCCTTCTTACAGTATTGAGAGATGTCCCAGACGGCTCTCACGCTTGTCTCGTTAGTCATTTTCTACCAATCATCGACATGCCCGCAGGCGCTTTGAGAAACAGGCGGCGGAGCCGGTCTGGTACGGTACTTTACCGTACCTGTCAAACTCACGTCACGCGCCCAGTACCTCTTGGATTAGGCCTTCGTGAAAGCTCCCGCGACTAGGGCTTCGACAGACCGCCGCACGTCACTTTCAACGACCTCTGCTGTCGGCGTTATTCCGGTGAGCAGCGCTTCAAGGTGGACGGACCCTCGGAGCAGCGCCAGAAACTGGTCCGCCGCGACTTGGGGGTCCTCGCTCAATCGAGCTTCGGTCTGCTGCGCCAGGAAGTTGGCAAGAATGTCGGAAACCCGCTTCGTCGCGTCCACAACAAACCTCTGTCCCAAGCCCGGGAAATGCGGAGATTCCGACACAACGGCACGGAACAGCGCCAGGCCGTCGGGTGATACGATAGTCCTGAGGTAGGTCCGGCCGAAAGTCGTGAGGGTTTCACGAAGCCCTTTCACCGGCATTACCGTGAGCCCGACGATCGTTCGGTCCGAAACCATTTTGATGACGGCGAAAAACAGGTCCTCCTTGCTCGGGAAATATCTATAAAGCGTCCGCTTCGAGCCTCCCGTCACCGCAATCACGTCGTCCAACGAAGTGCGCGAAAACCCCTTCTTGAAGAAAACCTCGGCAGCAGCCGAAAGCATTTCGTTTCGGCGAGCTTCCTCGCGTGGCGACAGTAATAGATCAGGACTGCTGGACAATGAAGTTTCCTGTTTGGAATGGGAGGTATCAAAAGTCGCTATAGCGGATTGACAGACAATTGTCCGCATCATCCGAGCCGACGCCGGAACAGCCAAGAAGCCGAACCCAGCGTGACAGCAGCGATCAGCAACAATGGCACAGTCTGGCGGATAACCTCGTCGAGGCCGATGTCCTTGAGGAAGATTCCTTTGACGATTACCAGAAAGTATCTCAACGGATTGACGATGGTCACAGGCTGAAGCCAATCCGGCATGTTTTCGATGGGGGTAGCGAACCCCGACAAGAGCGTTGCCGGGACGAGAAACAAAAAGGCCCCAAGTATCGCCTGTTGCTGCGTGACCGACATCGCCGAAATGAACAGGCCGATACCCGCGATCGACCCAAGATAAAAGAGCGAGCTTGTATAAAGCAGAATGAGCGAGCCCCTGAGCGGAACCTCGAATAAAAACACCGCCGCCACGATGTAGACCGTCATGTGAAAAAGCCCGATCAACATGGGCGGCACCAACTTACCGACCACGATTTCGTGCGTGCGCAAGGGCGAGACGAGAAGCTGGTCAAAGGTGCCTAACTCGCGCTCTCGGGCGATCGACAGCGCCGTAACGATAAGGCCGATGAGAAGGGCGATATTGGCAATCAGGTTGGGTACCATGAACCACTGATAGATCAGGTTCGGATTGAACCAATACCGCGGTTCGGTCGACAAGGCCCGGGGAGCGAGTCGGACGCCAGTGGGCGTCTCCTCACTCAGGGACGCGACGATCCGCGAAAGATACCCCGCGACGATCTGCGAGGCGTTCGAACGCCGCCCATCGAGGATCACCTGAAGGTCGGCGGGTTGGCCAGCAGCGATGTTCCTCGAGAAATCTGGTCCCACGGTGACAGCGGCCGTTACGCGTTGCTTATCAATCGCGTCGTGGACGTCACGCAGCGTAGCTGCCGGAATGACCTCCCGAAACATTGGCGAGCCTTTGATTCGCAGGGACAACTCTTGGCCCCAGTAGCCGGCGTCCCTGTTCAAAAACATCACATCCACGTTACGAACTTCGAGGGTGGCGGCGTACGAGAATACGAGGAGCTGGACAATCGGCGGGCCGATGAGGATCGCTCGGCCCTTGGGGTCACGCAACACAGCGAGCAGTTCCTTGACAATCAAGGCTTTCAAACGAATCCACCACATCACGCGATCCTCTTCCTGGTACTGCGAGCCGCGAGCGTGAAGAAGACCGCTCCTATAACAAGCATCGCTATGGCGGACTGGGCGAACATCGGCCAGATGTCTCCGGCCAGGAAAACCGTCTGCAGGCAAGGAATCAGGTAGCCGGCCGGCACGAGATAGGTAAGCCACTGGATGACCTGCGGCATGGAGTTGATCTCGAAAAGGAAGCCGGACAGAAGGAATGACGGTAGAAACGCGGTTATGAGAGCGAGCTGGGAAGCCAGGAACTGGTTCTTCGTCGCCGCCGATATCAGGAGCCCCTGCCCGAGCGCGGGAACAAGAAACACCGCGGAAAGGAAGTACAACGCGACCATTGAGCCTCGAAAGGGCACGCCGAACAGTCCAACGGCAACCACAACGCATAGCGTCATTGAAGCGAGCGCAAGCAGGAAGTAAGGCAATATCTTGCCGGCAAGGAGTTCCACTGCGGAAACCGGGGTCGCCATGATCGCTTCCATAGTCCCCCTCTCCCACTCCCGCGCCACGACAAGAGACGTCAGTAGGGTTCCGACAAGCGTCATGATGATTGCGATCGATCCGGGAACCAGAAAGTTGCGGCTTGTAAGCTCGGGGTTGAACCAGAACCGTTGCTCGACCTGAATCGGCGGCAGGTTTACGGCGATATCCGACCCACGTTGCCGCTGCCAGTTCGATACCGCTCCCTGCGCGTAGTTCAGGACGAACGCCGCTGTATTCGGATCGGAGCCGTCGACGATCACCTGAACGCCAGGTCGCTCGGCCGCTGCGTATTCCGTGGTGAAGTCGGCGGGGATAACGATGATACCCCTCACCCTCGCGAGGACCAGTTCCTCTTCGAACTCCCGACGGTCACGGCCGGTTTGGACGGAAAAGTAGGGGGACCCTTGAAAACTGGCCGCCAGATCGCTCGTAAGCGGATTGACCTCCTCGATGACCAACCCTATCCGGGTCCGCGTCGCGTCGAGCGAAATTCCGTAGCCGAACAGAAAAAGCAGGATCAGCGGCAACACGAACGCGATGAGTATGCTGCTTGGGTCACGAACGACTTGAAGCGCTTCCTTCCGGACCAGCGCGCCGAACCGCATCGCTGTTCCACCATCGGGCGGCATGGGTTTAGGCGTCGACATCATCCGCTCTCCTTCATGTCGGACTGCTTTACGAGAGCGATAAAGGCATCTTCCATGGTCGGATCGGCGTTCTCTGTGGTTGCCGTCCTCGACTTGAGTTCGTCCGGGGAACCAAGTGCGATTGAACGTCCTCTGTAGATCAAGGAAATACGGTCACAGTACTCGGCTTCGTCCATGAAGTGGGTCGTCACGAGAACCGTGACGCCTTTCTCGACAAGACCGTTGATATGCGTCCAAAATTCCCTACGGGTGATCGGGTCGACGCCTGACGTCGGCTCGTCGAGAAAGAGCGCCTTGGGCTCGTGGATGACTGCACATGCAAGGGCCAAGCGCTGCTTGAGACCAAGCGGAAGAGCGCCCGCCGACGTGTTCAAACGCGAACCGAAATCGAATATGGACGTCATCAACTCGATGCGCTCACGTTTCTTGGCTCCAGTCAGCCCGTAAACCCCGGCGAAGAAATCGAGATTCTGACGGACGCTCAGATCGCCATAGAGCGAGAATTTCTGCGCCATGTAGCCGAGCATGTTCCTTGCCTGAGGCGCGTCCTTTCGGAGATCGAAACCCGCGACGCGACCCTCGCCTCCCGTCGGCACGAGGAGGCCGCAGAGCATCTTGAAGGTGGTCGATTTACCCGCTCCGTTCGGCCCAAGAAGTCCGAATATTTCCCCAGCGGGTATATCGAACGTGATGTTGTCGGCTGCGACGAAATCGCCAAACCGCTTCACTAACCCCTTCGCTTCGATAACGGGTTGATTGTCCGCTCTTGAAATCGCCGGCTGGGACTCGGCAAGCTTCGACTTGCCGCCAGGGCCGCCTCCGAGCATGTCGACGAATGCGTCTTCGAAGCGCGGTGCGACTACCCGTATCTCCGCAGCGGGGCCGAGCGAGCTGAGGACCGGGAGCGCAGTGCTTTTCGTGACGATCCTCAAAGAGTCGCCCTGGATGCCGCCGTCGACGATGCCCTCCTCGTCCAGCAACTTCGCAAGGACGCCGCGTCGACGCCCTCCGACGTTCTTGACGCGAAAGACGCGACCCGTCACGCGTTCGGTCATTTCTCCAGGACTGCCCGAAAAAAGCACCCGGCCCTCGTTGAGCAGCAGGACCCTGTCACATGCTTCCGCCTCGTCCAGATACGCGGTCGACCAGACAACACCGATCCCTTCTTCGGTCAGATTTTCGACCATCTTCCAGAGGTCGCGCCGGGAGATGGGGTCGACGCCAACCCCGGGCTCGTCCAGTAACAGCAAACGAGGCTTTTTAAGGAGGGCGCAAGCGAGGCCAAGTTTCTGCTTCATCCCTCCCGACAGTTTGCCCGCGAGCCTTGTCGAGAACCGTTTGAGGTCGGTGAACTCGAGTAGGTTTTCAAATGTTGCTTCACGTTCGGAGTGAGGCAATCCCCGCAAGTCAGCATAGAGTGTCAGGTTTTCTCGGATGGAAAGGTCTTCATAAAGGCCGAAACGCTGAGGCATGTAGCCAATAGCGGCCTGGATTTGCGACGCATGCGTCCCGGTGTCCATACCGAGGATAGCGACCGAACCGGTATCTGGCTGCATGAGCGCCGTCATCAGCCTTATCAGCGTTGTCTTTCCGGCCCCGTCCGGACCGACGATCCCCGTGATCTGACCTGCGAAGATCGAGCCGGAGACATCTTCCAAGGCCGGTTTCGTCGCCCCGAATCCTTTCGCCACCTTATTCAGGGTGGCACATTCCCGCGGCAGGGTGACATCGCCGTCAGCGGTCATTGCCCTGACGCCTGAACTGACGGAAACCTGACCGTCACAGGCATGCCCTGACGAAGGTCTGGATCGGGTAGGTCGATGACGACTCGGAGGCGGTAAACCAGATCGGTCCTTAGCTCGGGAGTCTCGACGGATTTCGGGGTGAACTCTGCCACCGGTGATATGAACCCAACCGTGGCATCGTATTGTTTAGTGGCGTCGGTATCGGAGGACACCTTCGCCTTCATGCCAGGGTGGATTTTACCCAGGGATGTCTCCGCGATGTATGTCCTAACCCAGACGGGCCGGGTCAGTGAAAGCACATAAGCCACGTCCGCCGGCGAGACGATCGCGCCAGCTTCGCGAACTCTCGATAGTATGACGCCATCGTTGGGTGCGCGAAGATCGGTGTCGTCCAATGACGTCTGGGCAGCCGACAAGGTCGCCTCACCTGCCTTGAGCTGCGCGGCAGCGGTAGCGATGTCTTCTATGCGGGTTCCTTCGAGGAGCACAGCCAGAGCCTGGTCCGTGACATCCGCTCGTGCAGCCGCGACAGCCCGAGCGGCGGTGGCGTCGTCGAGCCCCGCTTCGGATATCGTGCCCTGTGGCCGCAGGCGTCGCGCGCGGTCGTAAGCGACGCTGGCGTTTTTGAGGCTGGCAACACTTTCATCGTGGGCTGCTCTGGCCTGAGCGATCTCGGTCTTCCGGGGGCCTGCCCGCAATTTATCAAGCGTCGAGCGGAGAGCAGAAGCGTTGGCTTCAGCCGATAGCAACGCATATCGGTGAGGGTCTCTATCCAGACGCGCGATGACGTCGCCTTTGCGTACGTCGTCACCTTCGTCGACGAGTGACTCGCTGATGCGGCCGCCCACTCGGAAGGCCAGCGCGACCTGGCGTATGTCCACATTCCCATACAGGACCAGTTCAGTTCCGGTCCTGTGGGACAGGCCGACCAACGCCAGCGCATCGAACCGCCAGAGGGCTCCGGCAAGAACCAGCAGCACTATCCCGGCCGAAATCGCTTTTTTCATCGTCTTCTCCCGGCGCAGGTCGAGACGGCAAATACACCCATCTGCCCTGCCGATTTTTATGGGAAAGCCCAGTGCGGCACCCACAGTTGAAATCATGGAACGGCGGTCCAGCGTGGCGCTGCCGCTCCTTGGACGGACAACCCGCCTTCTTATCGAGATAGTCTGCGTAGGTTTCGAGGGACAGCCAAACGTTCGTATGCGTTGACTTGTGATGCCGACATAACCGCGGGACCGCAAAATTGATGACAGCTGTCACACAGCGGCCGATTGCCGGAAAACATCCAGTTTCGGACAAGCCGTTGCCGCCACGGTCTACTGGATTTTACCCAGGAGGTTTCTATGAAAGTCGGTCTCGACAGCTCGGTTTACAGTGTGTTCGCCCGCCAGGCGGTGAACGCCCCATCCGTTAGCGACGACAAATTTGAGCTGCCCTCGTCGTCGAGCCCCGCCAAGGTCCCGGCGCTAAAGACCGACGCGCAGTTGCTCGACGATTTTTACAACAGGCTGGTGCAGTCAAACTTCAGAGCCGATGCCGATAAAGACGGCCTGGTTTCGAAGGATGAATACGTCCAGAGCAAGAAAGAACTCGCTGCGGCGGACGACCGACCCTACGACGCGACGGTCGTCGAAAGGCATTGGAACGTATTGGACCCGACCGGCAAAGGAAGCGTCGACCAGGGTGAAATGCGCTCCGGAGTTGAGCGGCTGCTGCCCGTCAGTGTCGGTCATCTCAGCGACGCGGACGCTGCGCGTCTGCGCAACATGAAACCGAGCACCTGAAGTGCATGACGCCATGGGCGGCCAGCATATGGTGCGGCGGCTCTCGATTAGCCCTAAGACCGAGAGCCGCCGTGTTGATCGAAACGGGCCGCGGACTGCTACGCGGTGCCAGGCGCGAACAGTTCGATTGGTTCCGCAAAACCTTTAAGTCCATGCCTTCCGACTGACCGCGCATCGCTCCCTGCTCGTCTGCGAAGATCGTCGGTTATTAAAAGCTCCTCGCCCATCGGGGCGCACGCACCTTGGATGCGGCTGAGGAGATTGACGTCGGGGCCGATAACCGTGAAATCCAACCGGCGACCCGAGCCAATGTTTCCGTAACTCACCTCGCCATAGTGGAGGCCGATGGTCGCTTCGATCCGGCGGCCGTACAGTTCGAAATCCGATAGCTGCCTGAATATAAGGGCACACGCCGCTAAGGCCTGTCTGCTCGCTATCGCGGCGTCGGCACTCGGAAAAAACGCCATGACCGCATCGCCCATAAATTTGAGTACCTCACCGCCGTTCCGAGTGATTGCTGGCACGACCATGTCAAAGTAGGCATTGAGAAGTTGCAGGACCTTGTCCGCGGTTAGGCTGTTCGAAAGCTCCGTGAAACCCTTGAGGTCACAAAGAAGCAACGCGGCCTCGATGGTCTCGATGTCGCCTTGGCGTATGCGACCAGCCAGAATGCGTTGCGCCGTCATGGGACCGATGTAAGTATCGAGGAGGGAAAGCTCGGCTTGCCGCATGACCCTGATCTCGCACGTGTTCCTGAGCGCCGGACGAATGCGTTCGATCGCCATGAGGTCTGTCACGCTGAAGCCTCCTGGCCTCTTGGTAGCAAAGCAGGCCGCGCTTACCGGGCCGTCCATATTGTTCAGAGGAACGATGGAAATCTGTTGAAGTCCACGGTGAGCGAACACGTCGATGCCCTCCCATGGCCACTGTGGATCGCCCGCGCGGACGACCATTGGCTCACCCGAATTCATGACCTTCATCACCGGACTTGCGGAGAGCTGAGCACGCACCCCATGCTCTCGATCGCGCACTTCGACCGGTTCAGCCGGCGACCATGCGAGCGTACGCGCCAGTATTTCGGGATGCAGTGTCATCAAGTGCAGCGTCAGTCGGTCCACAGGGAGGCCGATCTGTACAAGCCGCGTTCCGAGACCGGCGATAAGGCCTGGCTCGTCGAGAGCATGACAGTCGTCGCTGGAAAGCCATTCCAGAACCGACAGAACCGTGCTGGTTTCGATGGCACTGGGTAACCCGTCAGACCGGTATGATCGGGCTTCCGTATCGCCGCCGTTGATCGACTTGCGCATTAGTGGGCTCCTCCGCCGCCTGACATGTGACCTGGCTTCTTGAGGAAGAGACCGGAAATCAACGCAACGATCAGTGCCACGCCGAGGAGGTAGAACGTATCGCTGAAGGCCATGATGGTGGACTGTTTTCGGATATTCATCGCAATCGCGACAATGGCTTTGTGCGTGGCGGTAGCCGGATCGCTCACGCCATGATCCAGGAAATAGGACGTGAGTTTCGCGATCCGCAGTCTTGTGGACTCCTCGAATAGGCTCACAGAGTCTGTCAGAATATTGGAATGAAACTGCTGGCGCTTCGAAAGAAACGTCTGCAGGGAAGCAATGCCAACAGCACCCCCGAGATTTCGCATCATGTTGAAGAGGGCCGATGCAGAGCCTGCGTTTTCCTGCTCGATGCCCGCGGTGGCCACCACTGACAAGGGCGCGAAAACCAAGGCCTGGCCAACAGCGCGGATCACGTTCGGCAGAAAGAACTGGTCGGCCGCATAGTCGCCCGTCATGTGCACGTTCATGAAATTCGATACCGCGAACAGTAGGAACCCGATGGCGATGATCACTCGAACGTCGAACCGTTTCATCAGGCGTGGGACGAGCGGAATCAACAACAGTTGGGGTATCCCTGTCCATGCGAGGACGAAGCCAATCTGCTCGGCGTTGTAACCCTGGACGCGCGAAAGATAGATCGGCATAACGAAAGCCGAGCCATATAGCGCCATCCCCAGCAAGAAGTTGGAGACGATACCGGCCCCGAAATTCCGCCTTAAAAGCAGCCTAAGATTTAATAGCGGATGCGCCGTCTTGAGTTCGATAACGAGAAATAAGGTCAGCGAAACAAATGCTATGACCGAAAGCGTGACGATGAACTCTGAGCCAAACCAATCCTCTTTGTTTCCCTCTTCCAGGACCGTCTGCAGAGCCGCGAGACCAAGCGCAAGGGTCGCGATCCCGGGCCAGTCGCCCTTTGCCAGCAATCCCAGGTTCATCGGTGCCCGGTCGAGCGACGCCCAAAGCATCGCGATCATGAGCGCCCCGGGGACGAGGTTTACGTAGAAAATGAATTCCCAGCCGTAATTCTCGCTCAGGTAGCCACCGATTGTCGGTCCGATCGCCGGAGCGAACGTCGCGGACAAAGCGAACAGCGCTAGTCCGATAGGTTGCTTCTGCTTGGGCAGCAGCGTGATGATGATCGTAAACGCCATAGGAATAAGGACGCCACCGGCGAAGCCCTGGATCGCCCGCAACACGATCATCTGCTCGAGGCTCATCGCGAAGGCGCAAGCCACGGAGAAGAACAGGAACAGCATCGCGTTGGTCAGAAGGAATTTACGCAGCGAGAATACGGTCGATAGCCAGCCGCTCAGGGGGATCACGACAATCTCGGCTATCAAGTATGATGTTGATATCCAGCCGCCGTCGTCCTTTCCCGCCCCAATCGCGCCTTGGATATCCGCGAGCGAAGCGTTGACGATCTGGATGTTAAGGACCGCCATGAATGCGCCCAGCGTCGAACCGACCACCGCCGTCCACATGCGTAGGGCGCTCATTTCCTGCTTTGGCGGTTCGGCGGGGACTGCATTCGGCGCTGCGATGATTTCAGGCATAGCTATTCTCCTTCCGGCTGCGGTCCGGATTCCACACGGGCGTTTTTACTGAGATGATGGATCAGTGAGCGGTCGCGCGCGCGTCTGATCGGGTATCGATTTCCGGTTCGACCGACATGCCTGATCGAAGCTGGCCGGGTACATCCTCGTGATCGATGATGATTTTCACGGGGATGCGCTGGACGATTTTCGTGAAGTTACCGGTCGCGTTGTCCGGCGGCAGGAGCGAGAACTCCAACCCGCTGGCAGGCGAGATGCTGTCGACATGCCCTTCGACCTTGAGGTCAGGGAAACTGTCCACCCTGACCTCGACATGCTGCCCGGGCCGCACGTCGGTCAACTGGGTCTCCTTGAAGTTCGCCACCACGTAAACCGAATGGAGCGGGACGACAGCCATCAACTGCGTGCCGGCTGTAACGAACTGGCCGATACGGATCGATCGCGCGCCTACGGTCCCTTCGACAGCTGCCACAATCT
Organism: Rhizobium sp. Root1220; assembly: GCF_001426265.1. Taxonomy (GTDB): domain Bacteria; phylum Pseudomonadota; class Alphaproteobacteria; order Rhizobiales; family Rhizobiaceae; genus Rhizobium. The sequence goes on along the minus strand of NZ_LMDG01000023.1, from coordinate 436,150 downwards.
CGGTATACGAAAGGTTCAATTCCGCTTGGCCCGCCATCGCCACTGCCCGGTCTCTCTGCGCGACCGCCTGCTCTCGCTCGGTCTTTAGAACGGGTATTTTGTTCTGCGCGGCGACAAATGCGGCATAGTCCCGCTCGACTGCGGCCGAGGCCTGATCCATCAGGGATCGGCTTTGCTCCGCGCGCGACTGGGTTCCGGCTCCGTTGGTGATCAGGCGGGCATTCCGCGCGGCGTCCGACCGGGCATAGATGAGCGTCGCGCTCGATGCTTCGCGGGAGGCCCGTGCCTGAAGGATGACAGACTGCTGCAACTCGATCTGCGCGTCGATATTCTTGATCGCCGCATTCGCTGCGTTTACGTCCGACCTCGCTTGAGTGAGCGCGGCCTGGAAATCGCGGTCATCAATTCGCGCGAGGATTTGACCTGCCTTTACCACGTCGTTGTCATTGACGAGAACCTCCTTGACGTACCCTGCGATCTTGGGCGCGACGGTCGTATAATCGGCCTTGACGTAGGCGTTGTCCGTCGAGACGATAAAGCGGCCCACTGTCCAGTATTGATAGCCGAAGTCACCTGCATATGCGGCTGCGGCAAGCAGGGCGGCAACGAATAGCCCTCTCTTCAGCACGCTTTTGCCTGTCTTCGCCGCGGACGTGCCGGGGTCGGGAGAAGCCGGCACTCGGGGCAACGTTTCGTTCGTGGAGGGTTCGAAATTCTTGTTTCGTGGCAGTTCAACCATGGTCGTCTCCGAGGCGCGTAGTGCGCGCTTATGATCGTCGTCCGCAACATGCCCCCATTGATCGGGATTGATAATCCATCGATTATCGGAAAGATTAGCCGCTCTAAGCGGATAATGTAGGAGCGGAAATGGATCGCTTAACTAGCTTGTCAGTGTTCGGTAAGGTTGTGGAATGCGGTGGTTTTTCCGCAGCGGCCCGTCGCCTCAACATGTCCGTGACCATGGTCGGCACCCATGTCCAGTCTCTTGAAGAAAGGCTCGGCGTTCGACTTTTGAACCGTACAACCCGCAAGGTGAGCCTGACCGAGACAGGGAAATTTTATTACGATCGAACGGCGCAAATCCTAGCTGAACTCGATGACGCCGACCGCACCGCTGGCGCGCTGACCACCACTCCACGGGGAACGCTCAAGCTTTACGCCAACTCCGCCATCGTCAGTTTTCTGCTGCCAGTCATCGATGAATTCCTGGCACTGTATCCGGCGATCTCCCTGAACCTGCATACGGGCGACGCCATGATCGACATGATCGACGAGGCCTACGATCTGGCCATCCGCTCGGTTCCTTCTCATCACCCTAGCCTGATCGTCCGAAAGCTCACTCCCTGGAGACACGTTCTAGTCTGTGCGCCCGCCTACCTGGATAACCATGCCGAACCGAGGGTGCCGGGCGATCTCATGGATCACGACTGCCTCCAGTACACGTACTACCCGTACGGAGACGAGTGGACCTTCGAGGATGCGAATGGCCAGCGGAGCAGCGTCAGGGTCAAGGGAACCATCCTTTCGAACAACGCCGAGACGCTTAGGCACCTCGCCATCGCCGGCCGTTCTGTGTGGCTCGCTCCGAGCTTCGTCGTCTCGGGGGACCTTACCGCTGGGTCGTTGGTCCCTCTCCTCCCGGATCACCGTGGCGTCGAGCTTGCGATCAATGCCGTTTACCCGGACAAAAGCCACCTTCCCACGAAGGTTCGGCTGTTCGTCGACTTGATCGCCGACCGTTTCGCCGAGCACAGAAAGTGGATGACGTGAGGCTTTCATTTGCCCGATCCCGCACGAGCGTGTGCGGGACCGGAACTTTCACGGCATTACGCCGCCCGCACGGTGCTCTTCGCGAACCAAGTAGCGAAGTCGACCTTGCCGAGCTTGGCCGGACCCAGCGGAACCAGAGACTCTTCGTCGACGAGCGAACCGAAGTATTTCGATGCCCTGTCGACCACGATCTTGCGATCGTCGCCTTTCGCCTCGAGGAAGCGCTTCAGGAAGTCACTCATCGGGCCCTTCTCGGGGCCGGCGATTTCCAAAGTGCCGTTTATCGGGTCGGCGCATACCGCGTCTGCGACAAAGGCGGCGACGTCGTCGGCTGAGATCGGCTGGAAGGCCCCGGGGGATGCGTGAACGGTTCCGTCCACGGCCATGCTGTCGGCGATCCCGCCGATGAACTCGAGAAACTGAGTGGAGCGAACGATGGTGTACGGGACGCCGCCATTCTTGACGCGGGCTTCCTGCGCCAGCTTACCCGGAAAGTAGCCGTTGTCCGGCGAGCGTTCGAGCCCGACGATGGACAGGGCGACGTGATGCCCCACGCCCGCTTTCGCTTCCGCTTCGAGCAGATTTGCCGTTGCAGTTTCGAAAAACGATAGTACCGCTGCCGGCTCGAAAGACGGAGAGTTCGCGACGTCCAGAACGACGTCGGCCCCAGCGAGAACGTCTGCAAGACCCTCGCCCGTCAGAGCGTTGACGCCTGTCGACGGCGACGCCTGATTCACGTCGTGGCCCCGCGAGCGCAGGATATTGGCGACCTTCGTTCCGATCAGCCCGGAACCGCCTATGATCACGATTTTCATTGTATTTCCTCTTTTGTTTTGGTTTTCCGTGTGTCCGTGGAGGGTTCAGATTTGGCTGCTGCCACGGGAAGCCAAGATCATTCGTCGGGGGTGACGAGCTGCGTCTCGTTCGTATCCACGACGAACACAGCCATGAGCTTGGCCGGCTCTGTCGCGCTGGCGTTGGCGCTGACTTTGTGATGATCGCCCGGCACTTCGGTCCAGTGCTCGCCGGTCTTGTAGACGTGGAGTTCGCCGTCGTTGACCTGGCTCTTGATCCGGCCCTCGATCACCGTCGCATAGATGAAAGCGGACTTGGGATGCATGTGCGACGGGTTCGACCCGCCCGGCCCGTACTCGACGAGAACGACACGCAAACTTTTCCCGGAAACGTTCGGCAGCTTCTGATCGAAGATCGTCGAAACCTTGGAGTTGTGCGCCTTGTCCGCGGATACCGCGGGTGCTGCGATCGAGAGTGCACATGCTAGAGCGATAGTGAACCTACGCATGAACTTCATCCTGTTCTTGAGTTAAGACAGGGGAATTCTAGCCAGCCGGACACGATCCTAATAGATAAACGATGGTTTGCCTGTGGAGCCTTGGGTTGCGATTTCTGACGGATGAGTCGTTTGCATGGACACCGGGCGTGCAAACACGGCGCGGCGATGTCGGCGCATCGCCCTAAAGTCATTGCAGCACTTGCGGCCGCTCCACGTACGGTTCTTCGGTGCCGTTGCGCGAACGCGAGAGGTCGCTCTCACCCGGGCGTTTCAGGGGAAGCGTGAAACTGACCGACGCTCCGCCGTCCGGCATGTTCTCGGCGTGAAGTCGTCCGCCGTGGGCCTCGATGATGGAACGGCATATGGCTAGCCCTATTCCCAAGCCATCTTTCTTGGTTGTGTAGAACGCGTCGAATACTTTTTCCGGCGCGCCGATGCCAGGGCCGTGGTCACGCACCTCCACTTTCGCGGTTTCCGAGGACGCCCGACTGGCAACGATCGAAATCTTCCTGGGGAGGCTCTCTGTTTCCCGCATTGCTTCGATGCTGTTCCGGATCAGGTTCAGGACCACTTGCTCGATCTGCACGCGATCCACCGGCATCGAGGTCAACCTTGGGTCCAAATCGACTTCCAACTTGACGCCGTTGTTGGACAGCTTGTCCGCCATCAGGTCGCATACCCCCGTGACGATGGCATTCAAATCGACGACTTCGCGCTGATGCTCGGACTGGGAGAAGAGAGCTCTGATCCTGTTGATGACTTCGGCTGCCGCATCCGCATCCCGTATGATCCATTCCGCGGTCTTCCTTGCGCGGTCGTAGTTGGGCGGTGTTGCGCCAAGCCATCGTTGGAACGCGTTTGCATTGGACACGACAGCCTGAAGGGGCTGGTTGAGTTCGTGGGCGATCGATACGGACAGCTCCGACAGGCTCGCGGCGCGAGAAGCGCGTGCCAGCCTCTCATCGGCGAGGCGAAGGGCCTCCTGCGCGCAGACCTCGTCGTCTACGTCGAGGTTGACGCCATACCATTGCAGGATACTGCCTTCGTCATCCCGGAACGGTTCGCTTCGGTCTTCGATCCATCGGTAGACACCGTCGGCTCGGCGTTGCCGATAGCGCATCGCGAACGACTCGCCGTGGGCGTAGCAGTATTCCAGACGACCAAGAACGGCAGAGAGATCGTCGGGATGGACAAGGTCGCTGTTTGTGTGCGCTGCATTGATGTCGACAGCGCCATCGGACCTCGGAGCCTTGAGGCCGGTACTGTCGTGCAGCTTCTTATTGACGTAGACCGGCATGCCTTGGGGATCGGCCAACACGATGCCGACCGGCACGGTGTCGATAACGTGCTGGAGATACCGCTCGCTTTCTTTCAGCGCTGCCTGTGCCCTAACCTCCTCCTCGATTTCGAAGGATACTCCGTACCAACGGACGATCTGGCCGGTTTGATCCCTCAGCGGCTCGGCACGGGAATCTATCCACCTGAACTGACCGTCGCGTCGCCGCAGTCGGCACTTCGTATGGATCGAACGTCCTACGGCTAAGCCGTTTTTAAAATCATCGTTGATGCGGTCGCGGTCGTCGGGATGCAAGAGTTCCGGATGGATCGTGCTGGAGCCGATATGGGCGTCGGCCGCAATACCCGTCCACTCGGCGAAGCGGGCGTTAAAGTAGCAAGGCTGACCTTCAGGGGTCAGGAGCCAAATGAGCGAGGGAACGGTATCGACCAGTACCTGAAGCTCTTTCTCGCTTTGCCGGACTGCTTCGTTCGCCTGCACCTCGTCGTTGATATCGAGAAAAACGCCGTACCACTGAATGATATCGCCGTCGTCGTCGTGCAGCGGTTGGACTTTGCCGTCGGTCCAGCGGTACTGCCCGTCGGCCCGTCGAAGGCGAAACCTCACACCGAATGGCTCGTCACGTTCGAAGGCGTGTTCGAGGACCGCCCGTAACCCGACCTTGTCCGCAGGGTGCGCACTATCGCTTATGACGTCAGCGAAAAGGTGGCCGCTATCGGGTGTAAAGTCCGATCCAAATCCCATCCACTCCAGAAGTCGCTCGTTGAAGTAAGTGGTTCCGCCGGACGGGTTGGTACACCATATGAGCGCCGGGACGGTATCTATCAGACTCCTCAGCTTCTGCTCGCTTGCCTTGAGAGCCGCTTCGGCCTTGCGCTGGTCGTCGATGTCGACGGTGGTGCCGAACCATCCTGTAATGTTGCCGTGGCGGTCTCGCGAGGCAACAGCTGAGTCTCGAAACCAACGATAGGTGCCATCGTGCCGCCTCACCCGCTGTTCATCAACGAGCGGCTCACCGGTTCTGAGACTGTGATCCCAGCGGTCCAAGCTCGCCTGGACGTCGTCGGGATGAACGAAGGGAGCCCACCAGGCATAGGTGTCCCTTTGCATTCGCTCTAGCATCTCTTCGGCCGAGATACCTATGTACTCGGTTGCCGCGGGGTTGACGAACCGCAGACGTCCGTCTGGATAGGCTGACCATCCAAGGCCTGGGATGTCGTCTGCGGTCGGTTGCTTCGACTTATAGACCTGCTCGAAAAAGCTCGTGGTTCGAAAGATCGATACCAGCGTCCAGGCCATGAACGCGGTGGCGACGAAAACGAGGAACTTCGTGAGGGAATGTTGGTCTGGCCCCGGGACCTCGTAAACCCACGCCGCCAGAGCGGTGCAGGCCACAACAAACGCGAGGCCTTGTTTCCAGCCGCAACAGATGCAGATAGATATTACTGCAAGCAACAGGCTCGAAGGCTCTTCAAGGAAAACGGCCGCGCCGATACTGATCGCGGCAGCCGTTCCCGCTAAAGCCTTTCGGGCAATTGGTGATGACCATTCCATTGCCACTCCTCGCCGGCAGCCAACCACAGGCAGCCACCGATGTTCCACAATAAACTCTGGACGCTCGTCGCGATACCTGTCCGTTGGCACAGGTATCGAACTAGCCCCGCCCTATCTCCAAGTCGTATAGAACTCGGGACAGCGACTGACAGACTGTAAACAGCTGGGTCACGGCGTTGACCTTGAGCTTTTTCATCATGTTGCTGCGATGAAGCTTGACGGTGGTCTCCGTGATACCGAGCTCGTAAGCGATCTGTTTATTCAGAGCGCCGGTTATGACGAGCTTGAGAACCTGCCGCTCGCGAAAGGTCAACGTTTCATACAGCTCGAGATGTCGGCGTGACGCGGCGGTTTCCTCCCTGCGGATACGATCGGTTTCGATGGCTCGTGATATCGAATCCAGCAGGGTCTGATCTCTGACCGGCTTGGTCAGGAAGTCGATGGCACCAGCCTTCATGGCCTCGACACTCATGGCTATGTCGCCGTGCCCGGTCAGAAACACAACGGGGGTGTTCATACCATGTCGAGCCATGTGCTGATGGAGATCGAGTCCGCTCAATCCCGGCATGCGGACATCCAACACGACACAGCCCAGCCGGTCAGGCAGGTTCGTCTGCAGAAACTCCCTCGCCGACGCGAAGGCCATCGACTCGATGCCGACCGAACTAAGGAGGTTTTCCATGGCGTCGCGAACATGAGCGTCGTCATCGACAAGCATCACGATCGGTTCGGCATTCGGATATGTTTCCGGGCACACCATCCCTTCCCCCTGGGCTACGGCACCAACTGCGCACCGGGACAATCTCCCTTACCCACCCAATACGCTGGCGACGTGCACAAAAAATATACACCATGGAAAAACCATAAACCACTGCCCCTGCCCACTTCTGGCGGGAATCCGACAAGAATTTACCAGCAGATTGCGTAGGTTGTACTTGAAACAAAGCACAGCCAAGGTAGCATAAATGTACACAAAGTTGCTGGGAGCCGCTGCACGACTTGCTGTCATCGCGTTGCTCGCCCTCGTGTTCTCGGGGTTGCGGGTCAATGCGTCCGAGGAGCTGCCCGCACTGCGCATTCCAATTTCGACGGATATCGGCACTTTCGACCCCGACAACGGGTTCGAGATCGACGGAATCAGCGTCATCAACAACGTGTACGAAGGGCTCGTGGAGTACGAAGAGCTATCAACGACTTTACGCGGTCTCCTGGCCGAAAGCTGGACGATCTCCGACGACGGTCTGCTCTACACTTTCAAGCTCCGGCCGGGTGTGACATTCCAAGACGGATCGCCGTTCGACGCGTCGGCGGTAATAACGTCCTTTTCCCGAAGGCGCGACGGCAGGTTTTCCCTGAGCTACTTTTTCGACAACGTGGCCGACATGAAAGCCTTGGACGACCGAACGGTTGTTTTACGTTTGAAGGAACCTCAGCCCTCGTTCCTTGACAGTCTCGCGAGCCCGTGGGGACCCAAGATCCTCAGCCCGAGGGCCTTGAAGGAAAACGACGGCGGGGATCGAGCCTCCACGTGGCTGAACCAACATGCCGTCGGGACCGGCCCATACAGACTGAGTGAGTTCAAGCGGGGCGAACGCTACGGCCTTCTCCGCAACGACGACTACTGGGGAAAGAAACCTTTCTTCCGGGAGGTCAGGCTTCCTGTCATTCCAGATGTCAGCCAGCAGATGCTGCAACTCCGCGCAGGCCAGATCGATGCTGTTCCCAAGAACTATCCCTTTGAACAGCTGAACAGCCTGCCGGCAGGTTTGATCGCCACCGCTTCCCCGAACATGACGCTATATGACCTCTTCCTGAAACCCGGAACCCCGCTGGATGAACCGGAGGTCAGGAGGGCGTTCATGACGGCAATCAATCCTTCGGCGTGGGTCTCCGACGCTTTCGGAAAATATGCCACCGTGGCCCAGTCACTGTATCCTAAAAGCGTTCTTACGCCTCGAAAGCCGATGACGTTTCCGACTGATCTCGATGCGGCCAGGGAGACGATCAAGAAACACGGCGACGTCAACGTCGTCATAGGCTTGTTCAGCGCGACCTCCACCTACAGACGGATAGCGGACCTCCTGACGGCGCAATTGGCGACCGTCGGAATAAACGCCACCTCCTACGTGCTCGCACCGGGTGCCGGTTTTGCGGTCAAGAACGATCCGAACGCGCCGGACGTACTTCTGACAATCGCAGGTCCCGATGCTGCCCATCCAGAAAATCAGCTGACCGCCTTCTATACCGAGAACGCGCCTCTAAACTTCTTTGGACGACGCGTGCCGGAAGCCGACGCGATCGTGGACAAGGCGAGACGCATGACGGAAACCGAGGAGCGCAATCCGCTCTACGAGGAAGCAGGCGACCTCTATCTCGCAGCGGGCGTGTCGATCCCGCTTGTCGACGTCGACAACGTGATCGTTCACCGCAGCGATCTCCGCAACTTCGGTCTGCGCCCTGTCTATCCGATCGGAAACATCGACTATTCGAAGGTCGAGCGGACGGGACCCTGACGGACGGCAGACCTTGCAGATGGAGAAACACGTATCGAATAGCGACGACCATGACCAATCCACCTATCCTCGCCGTAAGGAACCTCTGCATATCCTTCCGCTCCGCCCGAAAGTCGGTGAAGGTGCTCGACGACGTGGATTTAAGCGTGGCGTCCGGCGAGAACCTCGCAGTGGTCGGCGAGAGCGGCTCGGGTAAGACGTCGCTTGGCTTGGCCGTGCAAGGTCTGCTGGCACCGTCCGGGAACCCCATCGTAGCGGGATCGATCGAAATCTGCGGACAGGAAGTGATCGGGTCGACCGAACGTAGCATGCGCGAAATCCGCCGCCATCTCGTGAGGGCCATACCCCAAGACGGGCTGTCGGCTCTCAATCCCACCATGACCATCGCCAATCAGCTACTGGAATCGGCCACCGTAAGCCGAGCGATCATCCTCGACTGGCTGTCACGGACGGGCATCAAGGAGCCGGAGCGCATCCTCGAGCGCTACCCCCACCAGCTATCGGGTGGCCAAAGGCAGCGGGTGCTGGTGGCGATGGCCATGATGGCACAGCCCAGACTGCTGATCGCAGACGAGCCTACGGCCGCGTTGGACACCGACTCGCGGGCCGAAATCCTGAACATGCTCGACGAGATCGTCCGAGAGCGGGACACGGCCGTCTTGTTTATCACACACGACCTCGCTGCGTCCGCCAGGATATCGGACCGCACGTTGGTCCTTTATTCTGGCCGTGCCGCGGAAACGGGCGCAACCGGTCGGGTCACCAAGCAACCGGCTCATCCCTATACGGCCGGCCTATTGAAATCCCGCTTCGATTTCGAGTCAGACAGGACCCGCCCCCTCCCGGTTCTCCGAGAGGACGACAGGCTGCCAGTGGTCGAGGACGCATGCCACTATTCTCACAGATGTCCCATAGCGCGGCCGAAATGCTTCGTCACGCGTCCACCGATCGAGCCAACGCCGGACGGCGAAGGAGCAGTCGCCTGTTTCTTCACCGACAAGACGAGGTCGCTTGAGAACGAGAAGCTGTCGGAAAAATGGCCACTACGGCCCCAGCGTTCGACCGCGGTTGTTTTGGAAATGCGCTCAGTGAGGAAATCCTTGACCGAACACCGAGCCAACCGCACAGACCGTCGATCGGCCGTTTTGGAAGGCTTCGATCTCCACGTCAATGCGGGCGAGGCTGTGGCCCTGATCGGTGCGAGCGGTTCTGGGAAATCCACGGTTCTCCGGATAGCGGCTGGCATCACGCCTGCGGATAGTGGCCTCGTAAAGCTTGGCGGGGGGGAAGGGAGTTTGCAGTTCATCTTCCAGGATGCCTTCTCGTCGTTGACGCCATGGCTTTCTATCGGAAGGCAGATTTCAGATCGGCTAAGACACCTTGACAAGTCGACGGCCGAGAAGCGGGTGGATGAAGTGCTGCGACTCGTCAGGCTGCGGCCGGAGCTGGCCTCGTCGCTTCCCTCGGAGCTTTCGATAGGTCAATGTCAGCGCGCGGTCATCGCACGCGCGATCGCTGTCCCCCCGTCCCTTCTCCTGTGCGACGAGCCCATCAGCGCGCTGGATGTGTCTCTCGCGTCCTCGACGCTGAACCTGCTCGGCGAGCTCAGACACCGGCTTGGAATGGCGATGATCTTTGTGACGCACGATATGGCGGCCGCCCGGTATCTCGCCGACCGGATTGTTTGGCTCCATGGAGGCGTCGCCAAAGATTTGGGCCGGGCAGACTCGCTGAATGCTCGCCAACACGACCTTGATCGCCGACCGAATGACAGCTTGGAGAGAACCTGACTTTGCCAAGAGTGCTATCAGACGTCAGAAGTCTTAGAATCCCCGCAATGAGGCTTGGGACCTGGGGATGTGTAGCCGCGCTCCTCTTTCTGGTCTTCACGGCACTTGCGTTGTTTCCCTATCAGCTCGCGCCCTTCGACCCGCAAGCTAGGGTAGGGCCGACGTTCTCGCCGCCGTCAACGCTGCATCTCTTCGGAACGGACGAGATAGGCCGTGACTTGGCGTCGAGGACGATACTCGCGCTGCGCTATACATGGCTGCCAGCCCTGGCCTTGATCGCATTCAGCCTGTTTGTCGGACTGGCGATCGGCGTCGCGGCCGGGTTCGTAGGCGGGTGGTTCGACTTCGCGGTGCAGCGCCTGGTCGATCTTTTCATGACGCTACCTTCTATGCTGGTAGCGCTAGCCATAGCGGCGACGTTGGGTCCTGGAACCGTCAACACCCTGATCGCGATCGCGCTGACCTGGTGGCCATGGTATGCGGTGATCGCGCGCGACGAAACCCGGAGGCTGAAAGCACGACCGCACTTCGAAGCCGCACAGGTGGCTCGTATCGGGTGGTGGCGATTGATCTGGCATTACCTTGCTCCGGGCGTCTATCCGGCGCTCGTCGCGGCGGCGGCGCTTGATGTCGCCAATGTGGTCAGCGCACTAGCACTGATGTCCTTTCTCGGTCTCGGCCAGCCCGATCCCGCTCCGGAACTCGGCTCGATGATTTCGAGGTCAATGGACAGTCTCACCGCATTCTGGTGGCTGCCGATCATCCCTGGCCTCGTCATCTTCGCTCTGTGTATCACGGCCAATGTCCTGGGCGACGCCGTCCGGGCGTCTCTCAGGGGGCGTTGAGCCATGCTGCGCTTCGCGCTCAAGCGGGTCTCGAGCTTGCTGGTCGTTCTGGTCGCCATGAGCTTCATCGTCTTCAGCCTGCAGCGCATAGTTCCCAGCGATCCTGCTCGGATACTCGCCGGTCCGACCGCGCCGACGGCGGCGGTCGACACGCTGCGCGAGCGCCTCGGGCTGAACGCTCCGATCCTCGCTCAGTATTGGCGCTTCATCAAAAATCTCGGCAGAGGCGACCTTGGCACTTCGCTGCGGACGCGCAACCCTGTAACGATGGACCTCGTCAATGCAGCTCCTGCATCGATCGAATTGTCGTTGGCGGCTCTTTCCTTGGGTACTTTGATCGCAGGGTTGGTTACGGTCGTCAGCGTGGTCGGCAAGCGCGTTCGTATGTTCCGCCTGAGCCTTCTGGGGTTCGGTTCCGCGCCGGTGGTGCTGACGTCCCTCCTGCTGATCTACGTCTTCTGGTTCGAGCTGAACTGGTTTCCGAGCAGCGGAAGGATAGGCGCTCCTGATTTCCAATCGCGATCCGGATTTCTGCTACTCGACACCATCGCGGCAGGCAGGATCGATCTTTTTATCGACGTTCTGAAACATCTAGCGCTTCCTGCGATTGCCCTCGCCTTGCCGATAGCTGTGGCTCTGTGCCAAACGCTTACGGCTTCCCTATACGGCGTCATGCAAGAGGGCTTCATCCTGACGGCCCGCGGGAAAGGACTTGGCCCACTTCACGTTCTTCTTTTCCACGGGCTGCGCAATTCGGCTTCCGCTCCTATAGCGATGTTCGGGCTCCAGGTGAGATTGCTTCTTGGCGGGCTTCTTGTCGTCGAACGGGTGTTCGCCTGGCCTGGTATCGGCCTCTACATGGTCCAGTCCTTCAATGCTGCCGACCTTCCGGCGATATTGGGGATGTCCCTGGCATTGGGGGCCTTCTACATCGTTGTTTCCGCGATGGTAGAGCTTGCGCAGGCGTGGGCCGACCCGCGGATATCGGTCTGAGCGACCTAGCCCCGAGGGTAGGTTGACAATGCTAATACACTAGCCGAAGCGCACTCCGCACGGATGGATTTCATGCGCGTCATTGGGTCTGATCGAGACCCGACTGAAATCCGCGAGCTTGAAGATGTCCGACCTCGACATGCCGATCGATCTCCACCTTACCCCCTTGCCCGTCGAGCATTTTTGGGAAGGTACATCGTCAGGCCTATCCGACATCGTCGTGAGAAATCCGGCACGTGGGCGCACCGGATTGTGCGCGTGGCAGTATCGGAAGACCCTGCGTTTCATCGAGAACAGGCTGTCGCAAACCATCAAGGTGGAGGATATCGCTACCGAGGTCCGCATGAGCGCCGGGCATTTCTCAAGAGCGTTTGCGATATCTTTCGGCATCGCCCCTTATGCATTTCTTCTGAATAAGCGTCTCGAGAGGGCGCAACAACTCATGCTCAAACCGGATCAACAACTATCGGCCATCGCTTTCGAATGCGGACTGGCCGACCAAGCCCACCTCAGCAAGCTATTCAGGAAGCTGGTCGGGACGACGCCAGCACGCTGGCGTCGTGAAAGACTGGTCAATCAGGCCCGGACCACGGCCCGACGCACATCGGGCGTTTCGCGTCTGGACGGCTGTTGCAGCTGATCGAAGCGGCGGACGACGTCGACGAGGGAGCGGGCCTGGAGTTTTCTCATCATACGGCCGCGGTGGAGTTTCACCATGATCTCGCTGATGTTCATCTCGTAGGCGATCTGTTTGTTCAACAGCCCCCTGGACACGAACGCGAAGACTTCCGCCTCCCGTGGCGTCAGCCTCTCCGCGCAAGCGCGGGATATCGATAGGGCCGCCTCCTGCTCCCTCAACTCGGCGTTTCGTCTGACCGCCAAGCGTACGGTCTCGATAAGAGTTTTCCCATCGAACGGCTTGAGCAGGAAGTCAAACGCGCCTTCTTTCATAGCATGCACACTGATCGAGACGTTGGCATTACCGCTCATGAAAATGATCGGAAGCGGATGACCGGCCGCCTTCAGACATGCCTGCAGCTCAATTCCGTTCATCCCCGGCAACTTGACGTCGAGGAGGATACATCCCGGCACAGAAAGGTCGGCCACTTCGAGGAACTCGTCGGCCGACCCGAATTCGTCAGCCTCCATGCCGATCGACTCGAAGAAATTCTGTAGCGACAACCGTAAATTCGCGTCATCGTCAATGATGTGTACAGTCGCGTTCGTAGGTTCGGCGCAAGGGTTCTCTAGCATCTTCGATCCTCCAGTATGTGCCCGCTACCAAGTCTGTCGGCCCAAGCGGTCCATCTGTACTCATCTTACCTTCCTCCGATATCGGCTGCCATTAGACCGTGGCCGAGTCGACCTATTCAATGGTTTAGAGAGACATTCGCGGGGCTAGGCGTGACCGCGCGAAATGAAAGGGGCCGCCCCTGCAAGGAACAAGGACGGCCCGCTTGGCGGACGGGGGATTGTCCGCGAGCTCGGCTAAGAGGGGGCAGCCGAGCGATAGCCGTCGGCGCTCGGGAAGGATGAGAGTGCGCCGTCCGACATATAGAAGCTTACGGATATTTGATCGATTGGCACGATATACAGTGGTTTGTCTTGTCGGGGGGACGTCCGACCTGCCGAACGAACGTCCCTTCTTCATTATTCGAGGCCGGCTTTGTCCAGACCATAAGCCTTATCAGCCGACCCTGGGATCGCTTTGGCGGCAATGCTAGCGCGGTTCCAGGCATTGATGGCCATGATCTGGAAGGTGAGATCGGCCATGTCTTTTTCGGAGAACTGCCCCCGAACTCTGACGAACAGCTCTTTGGCGACCCCGTGTTCGGAAAGGGTGGTGAGCGCCTCTGTGCCGCAAGATGGTAGAGACGCAGCGGGCGCTCGCCGTGGATCGTGGCCTCCTTGGAATGCATGTCCAGGCAGAACGCGCACTGGTTGATCTGGGAAGCGCGGATGTCTACGAGGTCGAGGATCGACTGTTCGATCGATGCTTCTTTGATGGCGTTGCTGAGGCCCATGAGGGCTTTAAAGAGGTCGGGCGCGTGTTGCGCGTAGTTGAGACGCTGTGTCATTGCGACGATCCATGTTATTTTTAGGGAAACGCAATCGGGCTCGCCAACGGCCCGCGGATCGTGCTGTAGAGGCGCGCAGGTTAATAGCTATACGGATGTTCTAAGCGGGACTATCGAAGGGATCGAAAACACAAACGCGGCTCCGCGCGGTGTATTCGGTTCGACCCACAGTCGTCCTCCGTGCGCCTCGACGATCGACCGGCAGATTGCGAGCCCCATCCCCATTCCCTGCCCCTTGGTCGTGAAGAACGGTTCAAATAGTTGTTCGGTCTCAATTACTCCCGGCCCGGTATCGCGGACTTCAGTCTGGACGAAACCTCTAACGACATACAGGCGGATCGAAAGCGATCGGTCCGATGTGTCATCCATGGCTTCCAAGCCATTCCGGATAAGATTCACCACGACTTGCTGGATTTGTACTCGGTCGATCAGCACCGAAGGCATGTTCGCTTCGAAAGCCAGATCAATACGCACGTTTTTTCTATACCCCTCCTCTGCCATGAGTTCCCGGGCCTCGGCCACGACGTCTTGCATGGAAGCGTCAACGCGCTCCTCGTCATTGCGCCGGAACAACGCCCGGATTCGGCTGACTACCGATGTTGCGATGTTCGCGCTGCGGATGACCCTTTCGAGCGCTTGCTGAGCCCGTTCCACCTTGGGAGGATCGGCCTGAAGCCACCTGAGGCTGGCGTCCGAACTCGAGACGAGAGCCGACAACGGCTGGCTCACTTCGTGTGCGATCGATGCCGTCAACTCGGCAAGTTTTGCCGCTTCGCTCGCTCGTGACAGATTTCTCTGCGCTCGACGTAGTTCTTCCTGCGATTGGACAAGATCATCGATGTCGATGCAAACGCCGTTCCACTGGATGATCTTCCCCTCCTCGGATCGCATAGCAGCCGTTCGCGTTTCCACCCAACGATATTGTCCGTCGAAGCGTCTCAGGCGGTGCTTCATCGCATATGGCTCACCGGTGGCAAGGGAGCGGGCATATCTCTCCTTGACCGTCGGCAAGTCATCCGGATGAATGATAGCCTCTAGTGTCCCGTCCAGCCTCGATCTGCCGGCCTCGTCTTTGTCAGCCAGATTGAATCCCAGGAACTCCTGCAGGCTCTTGCTCCTGTATATCGGCTTGCCATTTGGATCGGCGCAGTAGATTAGCGTCGGCAGTGTCTCGACGAGTTGCTGGAGGGATCGTTCGCTCTCACGTAGCGTCTGCTGAACCCGCATTTCATCGTCAACATCGATGGAGATTGCGTACCATTCGAGAATCGCGCCGTTTTTGTCCTTCACGGGTTCGAACCGATCGGACATCCAGCGGTAAGCTCCAGCCGCAGTGGCGCGACGGTACCGCATCTCGAAGATTTTGCCCGATCTCATTGCCCGGATGATCCGCCTCTGGACCTCCTTTCGATCTCCCCGATGAACGCGTGTCTTGATCGCTCTCGCCAGCCCGGAAATGGTCATCGGGCTGGGAGAGAATTCTTCGATAAGTCGTTTACTGGCGTATGTGATCGCGCCGTTGGGCGTCCAGCTACAGATGTTGACTGGCAACGAGTCAATGAGATGCTGGAGATGCCATTCGCTTCGTTGGAGCGCCTCCTCGGCGCGAACTTGATCGTCCACATCGTGGCTCAGCCCGTACCATTGAACTATTTCACCGCGATGGTCGCGCATGCACTCAGCGCGCCCCGACACCCATCTGTATACCCCGTCGTGCCGGCGGAGACGGTACCTGGCGGCAAACTTCGCCCCCGTCGCAAGACTACCCTTCAAGTCTACTCTTACCCTCGGTAGGTCGTCGGGATGGAGGCACTTCTCCATCATGTTGTCGAAAAAGCTTGTTCCGGGTCCACGTACACCCGCGACATCGAAGCCCAGATAATCGACCATCCTCTTGTTGAAGAACACGGGCTCTCCTTCGGCGGTGAGACGCCACAGGTTGCTCGGAACCATGTCGACGAGCTGCCGCAACTCCAGTTCCCGGTCTTTCAAAGCCTCGACTGTATCCCTGTAAAGATCAGTATCGAAGGAAGTCGCGTGCTCCCCCGACCTGACGACCTTCGTCGCACTCTTCCAAAACGCTCTGCTTGAAGAGGAGACCTTCAAAACTCGATCGATTTGGCCGAGGTTCGAATGTAGATCGCCCGCGCAGCCATTCTGACGGCGAAGAAAAATAACCCCCAACCAGATGGCGCATAGCCCGA
This sequence comes from Rhizobium sp. Root1220, assembly GCF_001426265.1. Lineage (GTDB taxonomy): Bacteria > Pseudomonadota > Alphaproteobacteria > Rhizobiales > Rhizobiaceae > Rhizobium. The sequence continues at coordinate 419,812 of NZ_LMDG01000023.1, read as the reverse complement.
ACACCGCCGAACGCACCGAAATGACGGAGCTCGCTTCCTCGTGGAGGATAAGGGCAAAAACCACGGTCGATACGATCACAATCACAAGCACCGCGATCGGACGTCCTCGCGCAATCGACAGCATCAAAGCAAGCGGCGCTATTAGAGCGAGCGGCTCACCGACCAGAATAAGGGTCGCGGCCGCCATAGCGGAGGCGACCGCAAATTGAGCCCAAATCCACGCTTCTCGTTCCATGTCTCGCTCGCCTGTCGCTAGAACCGCTTCCAATACGTCAATTGTCAGGTCGATGATGCTGCCTCGGCGGACTCCTGGGTGCAGACGTCTGTCATGATCAACACTCATCCTGCTTCCGCGGCGTCCCGCCTGAAAAGCGATCTCACCGCATGAGCAAAATCTGGTCTGGCATTGTCGCCGGCGGTGTCAGGACTTGGTGCCGGGGTAATTGAGTGCGATGTCCCGGACCTGGCTTTCAAACTCTCCATCAGGGCAGAATTGCGTTCCATCATCTGTTCGAGTGCCTCCGGAGAAATCTCGTCGGCGGTCACCCTCGTAAACGCACGGACTTCGTCGACACCAGCGTTGTCCGACAGGACTGAGCCAATCACCACGTCGCCGGGTGAAAGGCGGGTCACCTGAGTTCCCCGACGCAGCTCCACGATTCCTGTCCGAATAACAAGCAAGCCGTCGGGCCCGGAACCTTCAGTACCAATAAGCTCTCCTTTGGCAAAAGACCGGACCTTCGCGGATTTTGCTAGCTCCAAGCCGGTATCCTCCCCTTCGTCAACCAATGAAGGCGCGCGGCCAGCCGACGCCGGTTCAGCTGCGTTGACGAGGTAGCTGGAATTGGGTGGCATGGCCAACTCCACCCCGTTGGCGCGGCAGTGCTTGAAGACCATTTCGATAACTTCGTTTCGGATCGGATTCCGATGAGACGGCCCTGGAACATGGAACAGCAGATCGGCTTGCGTGTAGGCGGCATTGATCGCTCGCAAGGAAACCGATGGAGCAGGATCGCGTATCACGGAATTGCAGCCGGCCAAGGCGTCCTGCATGGTATCCAAAATGACGGATGGTCGGTGCTCCGCGCGCACGTGCACGGTCAGCGAAATCTGGTGAGCTTCGTCGGGTTTGCTCAAGTTCGTAAGGCCTTGTTTTGCCAACACGCTGTTTGGCAGCACGACGAGATTGTTCGACGAAGTTAGAAGATAAGTGGAGCGCCAGTTGCTGGCGACGACGCGGCCCTCCGTCCCCTCTGGAAGCGATATCCAGTCGCCGATTACGTAAGGACGTCCGAGCGTCAGGGCGATGCCCGAGAAAACGTCTCCCAGGGTGTTTTGCAGGGCAAGGCCCAGAATGATGGCGACGACACCGGAGGTCGCGAGCAGCGTGCCGATCGGCGCGCCGAATACGAAGGCCATGATCGAAAGGCCGACCCCTAGATAAACCAGCGCAACGATCAGGTCTTGGAGGAGCCTTGCCTCCTTTGGTCGCCCATCGAGTACGATGTAGATGCGAACGAAGCCGATGGCGGCCCAGGCCAGATGTGTCCACCAAAGAATCTTCGCGGTCACAACCAACGTGCCCGAACCGCCGATGTGGGGAGCTTCGTACTGAAAGGGATTTCTACCAGCCAGCACGACGGCGGCGGTCATGGCAAGGAAAAGCATGATCTGGACAATCAGGCGCGCTGTCGGCCGCGAGCGCCCTTGAAGATGCCAGACAACGATCCCGACTACGCCGAGAAGATTTACAGTTACGAAAACGGGAAGCATTTCTGTCTGCATGACATGGGACCGTTGCCTGGGACCGCGCTGAACGACTTTGAGGTTCGCTGCGGTCGGATTGAGCAAAGCTCAGAATATCGACCCGGTTCCGCATGCGACAGTAAACGATGGTTTGCCTTGCCCCGTGATGGCTCGGCACCGATTGTATTCGGCTGATGTGAACTCGGAAGCGACGCCGCGGTCAGTCAACTCGGGGTGCTACAAACGTCAGTATAGTTGCCAGACAAGTAGCGACAGAATACCCGTCGCCACCGGGGCCATCTGAGTGGAGGATGCAAATGGCGTTTGACACAGAAGAAGCTCATGAGGCTTTGCGCCCACAGACGGTCTACGTTGTCGACGATGACGCCGAAGTCGCGGTGTCGCTGACGGACTTCTTGGAGGCTGCGGGTCTCTCAGCGAAGAGCTACGGCGACGCGGCTTCGTTTTTCGCCAGCGCTGCTTTGGACGCCGCTGGTTGCGTGCTCGTCGATCTGCACATGCCAAAGGTCGATGGGATAGGATTTCAGCGCGAATTGGACGGCAGAGGATATAGACTTCCCGTCGTTTTCATGACCGGACTGGCCGATGTCGGGATAACCGTCGCCGCCATGAAGGCGGGCGCAATCGACTTCTTCCAAAAACCTTTTCGTCCCGACGACCTTCTGAAGTCCGTGCTTGACGCCCTCACCCTCGACGCTGGTCTTTTCAAGGAACGGCAGATCAAGGCCGATGCGCTATCGAAATTCTCATCGCTGACACCCCGCGAGAAGGAGGTCATGTCGCACGTCGTCAGGGGCTTGTTGAACAAACAGATCGCCTACGAGTTGGGCATCAGCGAGATCATGGTGAAGCTTCATCGCAGCAGTATGATGAAAAAGATGAACGCGGCATCGCTTCCCGAGTTGGTCCGGTTGGCGGCGATCTTGCCTTAGTATTGTTTCAGAAATTTCAGATAGCCCGGAGGTCCGGGCGGAGGTGACGCAATATGCCTACCGAGAGCCCAGTAAGGATAGCCATCGTCGACGATGACCAGATTCTCCTGGATTCACTCCGCGACTTTTTCGACGCTGTAGGCATAGAAGCGATTACGCATTCGTCAGCCGAAGCGTTTCTCGCGGCACACTCGGATGATGTGGATTGCGTTCTCGCCGATCTAAAGATGCCCGGCATGTCCGGGATCGACTTGCTGCAAAGAATCGTCGCCGCCGGGGGACCTCCGGTCTGCATGATGACATCGTTCGCAGACAATCACACGAAAACCAAGGCATCCTCGTTAGGTGCGGCGGGTTTCCTCGAGAAGCCGATCCGTTCCAGTGAACTCCTAGACTTCATCAAAAGGTCCTGTCCGCGCCACACATAAGAGCCTCACCTCGGCTCCACGTCGACGCCCACATCGAAGATGTAGCCTTTGCCGCGAACGGTCCTGATCAGCCGCGGCCTCGAGGGGTCGATTTCAATGCGTCGTCTCAACCTCATCACCAGAGCGTCGAGGCTGCGATCATAAATCTCCTCGAAATTGACCCTGCTTGCGTTCAACAACTTCTCCCGGGATAAAACTTGCCGGGGTGCGTTCAGAAACGCGATTATCAGATTGAACTCCGCCACGGTCAGCACCGCATCGCTGACACCCGGTCTGCTAAAACGGCGATCGCGGACGGTTAGTTTGCAGTCTCCGAACGCATATGATCGCCGCGTCCGATCGGCGGTTACAAGCCGGTTTCTGCGAATGGAGCCCTGTATCCGGGCCTCGAGTTCCCGAAGGCCCATCGACTTGTGGACGTAATCTGCAGCGCCGGCTTCGAACCCCCTCACCTTATGTTCTTCATCGAGTAGCCGGGCGCTGGCTACGATCACCGGAACCGGCGTGATGCGGGTCAGTTCCCGGAGATCATGAAAATTCTCGGGGTTGTCGATGTTCACCAAAAGGGCGTCCGCGACGCCCTTCGCAAGAGCGTGCCTGAGCTTACGAAAATCGGCCACTACCGTCACCAGAAACGCGTTTGCCAGAAAATGCTCGGCCACCTTGGCTCCAGCATCCGTGTCGGCATCAAGCAGTATCAAATGCCCCATCGAATAGACCCCCGTCTTGCGGGCACGGGCTATAGGCGGATACGAGCTCGAAAATAACGCAAACGTCCGTATAGGTTGCCACCGGGAAAGCGGGCGGCGGAGCGTCATAACCATCGTATAGCTCCACAAGGACGGGCTGCTGCGCCATCAATCCAGAGCCTCATCTGGGCGAGTTCACGCCTTCATGAGAACCCCTCAAGATTGATTGGAAGCATCGATGACTTCGAAAACCAATGGGCACACACGCCGCACTTTAATAACCGGATCGTTGGCCGCCGTCGCGGCCGCCGGCACCCTGAGGACGTCGTCCGCAGCGCAGCCCGCCAAAAGCTTGGGCTCGAACGAGGCCGGCTATGTGGTGACCAACGACGGCACTTCGATATTCTATAAGGACTGGGGCCCTCACAGCGCCCAGCCCATCGTGTTCCATCACGGCTGGCCTCTCAGTTCGGACGACTGGGACGCCCAAATGCTGTTCTTTCTTTCGAAGGGTTACAGGGTCATCGCGCATGACCGCCGTGGGCACGGCCGTTCCGCGCAGGTGAGCGACGGTCACGACATGGACCACTACGCCGCAGACGTCGCTGCCGTGATGGCTCACCTCGACGTCCGCGACGCGATACACGTCGGCCACTCAACCGGCGGCGGTGAAGCTGCCAGGTATGTCGCAAAGTACGGAGAAGGCCGAGTTGCCAAGCTCGTGCTGATAGGTGCCGTTCCCCCACATCTTTCGAAAGCCGATGCCAACCCGCAAGGCATTCCGTTGGATGTCTTTGACGGCCTTCGCGCGGCGTTGGCGGCCAACCGGTCGCAATTCTACCGCGAGTTCGCGGGTGGTCCTTTCTACGGGTACAATCGTCCCGGAGTGAAGGCTGCGGACGCGGTTGTCGAGAACTGGTGGCGTCAAGCGATGACCGGAGCCGCCAATGCTCACTATCTCGGCATCAAGGCATTCTCCGAGACCGACTTCACAGGCAATCTCAAGAAAATCACTATCCCGACACTCCTGATGCACGGAGACGACGATCAGATCGTGCCGTTGGCTGGCTCCGCGATACTGGCCGAAAAGCTCCTGCGGAATGCCACTTTGAACGTATACAAAGGCTTTCCGCACGGTATGGCAACCACGCACGCAGACCTCGTAAACGGCGACCTTCTTGCATTCTTTGAAAGCTGACATCGCCGGGGGTGCCAAAAAAAGGCACCCCACTCCCACTATGAGTTGGCGAGAACATCTGCCTTGCGGACCAAGTCGGCGAGGTTCCGGCTCTGCATCTTCCGCATGAGGCTCATTCGATGAAGTTTCACGGTCATCTCGCTGATGCCCAGCTCAAAGGCGGCCTGTTTGTTCAGCAGCCCGCGGCATATGGCGTTCATGACCTGCTTCTCCCGCGGGGTGAGCTTGTCAAACAACGCACGCACTTCGTCTGTCTCGGCCTTCGCGAGCCGCCGCTGTGTGTCGACACTGATCGCGACATCAACAGCGGTCAGGAGTTCCTGATTTCGGAACGGTTTGGTGATGAAGTCGGCGGCTCCGGCCTTCATCGCTATGACGCTCGCCTGGATGTCCGCATGTGCCGTCAGGAAGATGAGAGGAAGCGTGCTTCCTACCTCGTTGAGATACACCTGGATGTCCAACCCTGTCTTCCCGGGCATGCGTAGATCGACGACCACGCAACCTGGCGCGGACAGGTCGGCCGCGGCGACGAACTGATCTCCACTGGCAAACGCAACGGCTTGCAGTCCGACCACCGAAAACAAATCGAGCAAGGACTCCCGAATGTCAGGGTCATCGTCCACGATATGTATCAATGGGGTCTGGTCGTCTACGGCGCTTTTCATCGGCTGCATATTCGCACTGCCCGGCCCGAAGGCCTTACGGTTTCTCGCGCGAGACATTAGCACGAACAAAATCCGAGGCACGGCAAACCATCGTATAGGGGTCCGGCCGACACGGCCGAGAGAGCGCCAAGAGTCCGTCAAGGCAAGCTTTCGTTTAGTCGAAAGCCCCGGCCAGAAGCTTATGATGCCCCCGATGTGACACGGAGGTCTTTTATGAGAATCGCAGTTATAGGCGCAAGCGGCACAATGGGCTCTAGAATTGCGAAGGAACTGCAAGCCTCCGGCGCGTCAGTGGTTCCGGCGTCGACTTCAACTGGCGTCGACGTGATCACGCGCGAAGGTCTGGATGCGAGATTGTCCGGTGTGGACACGGTCGTCGACGTCGTCAACTCAGGTTCTTTTGGGGACGGTGACGCACTCGAGTTCTTTCGGCGAGCAACCAGGAACGTTGTGGAAGCGGCCAAAGCGGCCGGCGTGAAACACTACGTGGCTCTCTCCGTCATGGGAACGGACCGCCTCGTCGAGAACGACTACTTTCGCGGAAAGCTCGTTCAGGAGAACATCGTGCGATCATCCGGTCTCCCCTACACAGTGGTGAGATCAGCGCAGTTTTTCGATTTATGGGTAGCATCCTAGACGGTTTTGAAGCCGACGGAGCATTGAGGTTACCCGAGATAGACCTTCAGCCTCTGGCCGCGAACGAGGCAGCGAAAGGCATAGCGAGGCTGGCACTCAGCAGCCCCCGGGATTCGATCGTTGAATTCGCCGGACCACAAAGTATCAGCCTCAACGACATCGCAAGCGAGTACCTCACTGCGACTTCCGACAGTCGGTCGGTCAGGAGTGATCCATCGGCGATGTACTTCGGCGTCGGCCTGCCTCCGGACGGCTTGTTGCCTGGCAGAAGCGCGATGTTGTCGGAGCTTTCTTTTCACGATTGGATTAGGCGAGAGGTACTGGCGATCGCCTGACGATGAGACGCGACAGCGAACTCGACCCCGGAGAGGTCACCGCCCTTTTTACGGTCCACTTTCTCGTGACCGGGGTTGCTTGGCTGTGCGCCGCGCCGTCGGTGTACCGCGGGTGGGCGAACAAGTCCTCTTCGGAGACGCAGGGAACATCGTCTACCGAGTGGACGGCGTTCTCTGGGCTTATGCAGACGAGAACGATAACGGTCATGAGGTTTTTGTGACCCTCTCCCACCCTCGGCTTGCCAACGGTGGGGCAGTCGTTAGTGGCTAGCCCTCCAGATACGACCATTGCGAAAACGTGGCGGCCTGGCCTCGACGGACGCCATCCGCGTCGATCAATTGCCAAACGAGCCCGTTCTCCATCTAGAACTCCCTCCCTGATTTCGTGACCCGCAAGCCCCTATAGTTATCGATAAATCCATGCGTGGCGACCGCGTCGAGCAATCGCTGCCGTTCAGATCGATCGGGAGCCTTTGCCGAAAGCCGTGACGGCAAGGATGTGAACTCGTCCCAAGAATAGCCGAAGATGCGTTGCGCCATGAGGTTCGCATAGACGAACCGAGGATCGGGTTCTGTATTGTGAGCTACGACGACAAACGGCGCGTTCGCGTAGAGCCGACCCGGTGTCGCTTCGTCGTCGCCTAAAAGCTGTCGCCCGGAACCGTCGGGTTCCTGTTTTGAGGTCCTTTCGTGTTGGGACGCTGGACCTCGCGCCTTGCGTAAAACTTGCGAAAAACGGGTGTAATGGCGATCCATGACAACCGTCACGATAAACTTCCATAAAAGACGAGTTCAAGGCGGACGACCGGCGTCATTGATCCTGACCTCGGCCGAAACCCTCGGGCCGCTATTTTAGATGACGCTGAAAATACCGTTCGCGACGGTGCGCCATAGCGAACGGTTATGCCGGCCATAGGCGGACCCGACATAGACGCCGCCGTGAAACTGCGATTGTTTCGGCAGCGCACAGGCATCGATTACATAACAAATCCCGTCACGGGCTCGGACCGTATGACTTCGGCTTCGGCTGAAAGGACACGATGAAAAGGACAATTCTCATCACAGGCGCGAGCAAAGGGATCGGCCTTGCGCTCGCAAACCGCCTTTCGAGAAAGGGGCACAGCGTAATCGGCATTGCCCGAAATACCACGGAAGGTTTCCCTGGACGCCTCTTTCCTCTCGATCTCTCTAATCATACAGCGTTGGAAGATTTGAGCCGGATAACTCGTGAGAACAGTGTCGACAGTGTAGTCAACAATGTCGGCCTCGTGCGGGCAGCGCCGATGGATGACGTGACGATCGAGGCCCTCGAGAGCGTGCTTCGCGTCAACCTTCATCCCGCACTCACCGCATCGCAGGCCGCGCTTGCGGGAATGAGATCGCGAGGTTGGGGGCGGATCGTCAACATTTCGAGCTTGACGGTGCTCGGTAGCTTAGAGCGCACAAGCTATGCGGCGGCAAAGGCGGCCTTGGTCAGCTTCACCCGGAACTGGGCGCTTGAACTGGCGTCGACTGGGATTACCGTGAACGCCGTTTCGCCTGGCCCCACGGAGACGGAGCTGTTCCGGGCAAACAATCCGGTCGGAAGCGCTGGTAAGCTCGATATCTCTCAGGCGTTCCTATGGGACGTTTTGGAAGGCCGGATGAAATCGCCTCGGCTATCGAATACATACTGTCCGAAGACGCCAGCTTCATGACCGGGCAGACCTTGCATATCGACGGCGGAGCATCGATCGGCAAGGCAGCGCTGTAGGTGCGACCTGACCGTTCACAGTTTGAACAAGGGCCGCGAGTTTTTTCTAGAGGGCCTTCCGATTTGGGGAGCTCGACAGTTGGTCAGAGAACTCGTCACTCAACTTAGAGCCCAGGTATCGCCTCGGCATGCTGTCCAATGAAATCGCAAAAGCGGCGGAGGCGGTTCGGCATCATGGAACCGAAGGCATGAATGACCCGGAAGGGCTGGGAAGGAAGAGCAAGGTGAGTCGAGACGTCTATCAAACGGCCGTCTCGAAGCTCATCGTACACAGCGCAACGCATAAATACCGCCGCTCCGAGGCCGTTCATTGTTGCAGCCCTGAGAGCTTGCCCCGTGTCACAGTCGACCCTTCCTTGAGGTAAAAACGTCTCACCGTTTTCTAAGGACACAGGACTAGGTTTGCCATCGACAATGTACCTTGCGAACGGCAGTTGTGCTGCTTCGTGGCTCGATCTGGGCATGCCGTATCGCTCGACAAAACCAGGTGAGGCGACCATGACCATATTCACATCGGCCAGCTTGCGAACTCGGTGGTCGCTTTGTCCTCCCCCGCCAACCCGAAACACCACGTCGTAGTCTTCACGGATAAGGTCGACTTGCCGGTCAGTGAGCCCGACTTGCAAACTGGTTGCGGGGTACGACGAGGCGAAATCACGAAAAATCGGAGTCATAAAAAATCGGCCTAGTTCGCTCGGCATGCTGAACTTGATCCGACCGACAAGGTGCTCATCGTTAAGTGCGAAATCATCAGAAGTGTCCAATTGCCGAAGCAACGGCACCACCTTGTCGAAGAGAGCCTGCCCTTCCGCAGTCAAAGAGAGGGCCCGCGTCGACCGCAGAAACAAGCGGGCATTCACGAGCGCCTCTAAACGCCCCACACTTCTTGAAACTGCCGATGGCGACGTTCTGAGGAATTTTGCCGCCGAACTGAACGACCCCGTCTCTACCGACCTCACAAATGCGATCAATCCTGGCGTCTCATCAAGAAGATTGGGCATCGATACCTCCTGCGCACAGATCATGTGCTCGCAAACCAGCTTATGTGCCGCTCGTCGCAACGCTATCTCAAGGCTCCGCAACATGGAGACTGAGATGAATACATTGCAAGGAAAAGTAGCCGTCATTACAGGCGGTAACAGTGGGATCGGAAAGGCCACGGCCAAGTTGTTCGCAGACCGTGGCGCGAAGGTCGTTATCACGGCGCGACGCCAAGATGTCCTTGACCAAGCGGTCAATGAAATAGGCCACGGGGCGGTAGGCCTTTGCGGCGATGTTGCAGACCTTGCACATCACCACGAGGTAGCAGCGGAGGTGTCTAGAGTATTCGGCACAGTAGACATATACATGGCCAACGCTGGTGTGATTGATCTCAAGCCATTTCAAGAGATCAGCGAGGAAGTCTACGATCACCACTTCTCGATAAATACCAAAGGGGTTTTCTTTGGTGTCCAGGCCATTTCCCCGATCATCAACCACGGGGGAAGCATCATCATAACGAGTTCACTGGCTGCTAGCAAAGTCCTTCCCGATCACACAGTCTACGCGGGCTCAAAGGCAGCCGCCGCCGCCTTCGCGAAGAACTGGGCGATAGAACTCAAGGATCGCCGTATCCGAGTAAACATCCTTAGCCCTGGCCCCACCGACACCGAAATCCTCGGCAAGCTCGGAATTTCGGACAAGCAGCGTGGTCCGTTCCTCGAACATATGTCCAAAACAATCCCAGCGGGAAGGCTGGCAACCTCGGAAGAATTAGCTAATGCCGCGTTCTTTCTTGCGTCGGACGATAGCCGTTTCGTGAACGGCATCGAATTAAATGTCGATGGTGGAATGTCGCTGATCTGAGGCATACGCATAGCCGCTCACAAGCCGCCCCGCAGATGTGCCAGTTTCCGCTGCCACATTCTAATCTTCTTGGCCAAAGAGACGAGGCGGCTCCTGTCTCAACGGGAGCGACTGAACCGCAACTAACTCGATCGTATCCGATGCAGTGAAGACGGCATCGGACGACTGCTGCCGGATATTTCAACTAGAGCGGGTATCCATTCCTGCTATGGAGAGCCCCCACCGCCCGCGTCTTCCATTTTTTATCCAGTTGCCTCGGAGTTGTCCCATGAATTTCTGGTCTCCCGCCCGCCGTCCTGCTCCTTCTGCCCCTTCCGATGAACTCGACAGCACCCAGTCGGGGATCGACGACGGAGACGCCCGCGGATGGCGCTCCGAATTCCAGCATGATCACGACAGACTGTTGTTCTCCACGCCGGTTCGCCGTCTCTCGGACAAGACGCAAGTCTGGCCCATGGACGAGAACGATGGCGTTCGCACTCGGTTGACACATTCGCATGAGGTGGCAAACCTCGCACGCTCGATTGGCTCGAACATCGCCGAGCGGCGGCCCGAACTTTTCGGTGCCGATTTACACAAGATCATCCAGCCGATCCTAACCGCGATCGGGCTCGCCCATGATCTGGGAAATCCTCCATTTGGTCATCAGGGAGAGGCGGCAATTGGCTACTGGTTTACAAAGCGCTCGAGTTGGATTTTCGATCTCGACGGCCCGAAAGGAAAGCAATTGGAGGACGAGGTGCCCCTGGGCTTGCGGACGGAATTCACCAAGTTTGATGGGAACCCGCAAACGTTCCGCCTAATCACCAGACTTCAGACGCACCGTGATTACCTCGGACTGGACCTGACGGCTGCGACACTCTCGGCCGCGCTCAAGTACCCCGTCTCCACAGTTTCCACGGTCGACGATCATCCCGTGTTCGGAAAGCGCGGTTATTTTGAATCCGAAAGTGATGTCGTCAAATGGATGCGGGCGCACGTCGGCGTCGCGGAGAAAGAACGTCACCCGCTCACGTGGATCATGGAAGCCTGCGACGACATCGCATACAGCATCCTCGACGTGGACGACGTGATGAAGAAGAAGATCATCTCGCCGGACGATGTCCTTGTAATACTCCAGCACGACGAGCGGAGTAAAGACCATCCGGCGGTCGAGAAAATCGGCCGGAAGTTTAAGGAAATCCATGACCTGAAGAGAAGCCCGCAGGTTGCCCGCGATATCAAGATCGGCATGCTGCGAGCTTACCTTATTTCCGCTCTGATTGAGGATGTGGCTACGACCTTCCTCGCTTCGTCGGATGCCGTGATGGGGAAGACGCATGCGAAGGCAATTCTTGATGACAATAAATTGTGCAAGGCCCTCAAGGGGATAGCAAAACAGCATGCATTTGCGCATCCATCCGTGCTCAAGATGGAGGCCCTTGGAGCGGCGGCGCTGGACGAGCTGATGTCGTTTTTCTGGGAAGCGATCAGCCAGCGCGAGGAAAACGACAACTTTGACAGCAAGCGAACGACCGCAATCGCAAAATACGGATGGTCCCTTGTCAGCCCGAACTACATCGAGGCGGCCAAACACAGCAAGGACAGCGCCGGGCCAAGCTCGGGCATCAGGTACAGGGAGCTCAGGCTCCTTACCGACATGATTTCGGGCATGACGGATTCGTTTGCGTTGAACCTCTGGAACGAGGTAAGATCGTTGCCGAAATGACAGTCGCAACGAAGTCCCATATCGTGAAGCGTCGTATCGACGATTACGTCTGGCGAGACGACACCCTCGCCAGTCGGCGGCTGCGCCATGTCCTTGCGATACATTTTCATCAGTTCGACAACGTTGCCATTGTCGGCGGTATGGTTCGAGACTTCGCGCGCGTCGGAAAACTGGGGTTCAAGTCAGACGTCGACCTTGTGATAGACGCGCCGGTGGAAGCCGTTGCCGACATGGCTAAATCCGTGAATGCCCGAACCAACGCTTTCGGCGGACATTCGATATCGGAGATGGGGTGGAACGTCGATTTTTGGGCGTTGAAGTCCACTTGGGCGATACGCGAAGGTCACGTCGCGGCGGACAAGCTCGAGGATTTCACGCGCTCGACGTTTTTCAACTATGATGCCGCCCTCTATGATGTTCGCAGGCGACGGGTGCTCCACGACGAAACCTATCTGCACGGCCTTCAGAGCAGGGTTATGGAGATAAACCTTCGGCCGACGCCGATGGTCCTTGGCAATCTCTACAGAGCTGTCAGGCGCATTCTCCTTTGGAACCTTTCACCGGGAAGCAAACTCAAGTCGTTCATAACGGAGAACCTGGACAACGATGGTTTCCGTGACGTAGTCGCAATGGACAATCGCAAAAGCGCTACACCCTTCCTCTATCGGTACAAGAGCGCAAGCGAACTGCGGCAGTCGGTGATATGCCGCGACTACAGAGTTGCTATGGCGACATACTACGGGGAGCAGCTTGACCTTCCGGGCCTGGCTCAAGGCCCGATACATTCGTCCGTCTGAGCATTCGGTTCCGATTGCGCCGTTCTGCTTTAGCGTCAGCGAGATCGACTATTTGACAGGCATTGGCTAGTCATCTTCCGGATCAGGAGCGACGTCCGGTACCCGGTCGAGGATAGCCAACGCCGATTGCACGAGTTCTTCATTCGATCCGAGATTTGCACCGATCTCCACGACGAAGCCGGGATCGAATCCTGTCCGTTCACCTGGATATCCTCGAGGATTGCTGACCACGCGCGTCTGCCCGATGTGGTAGTCACTTCGGTTGTGAAGGTGGCCGTGTATCCAGAGCGCCGGCTGCGCATCGAGGATTAGACTTTCAAGATGGGAGGCATAGCAGGCGACCGCCGAACCCTCTCGATACCATGACGGAACCGATCGGCTGGACGGCGCATGATGGGTTAGGACGACAGTCGTCCGTTCCGCGCTCCCTTCCATTGCTGCCGCGATGAAATTGCGGGTCTCCTGATGCTTCCGGAAAGCGTGGATCGGTTTGAACTTCTTATAGGGTCGCTTCGTGAATTTAATCCGGCGGTAGTCATTCATGCCCGCTTCCGCGTCGGCCATCGCGAAAGCAGCCTCACGGCCAAAGAGTTGGAAGTCGGTCCAAAGAGTTCCTCCAATGAACTGCATGTTCCCGATATCGACTGTCTCGTTCTCGAGAAAATGGATATTGGGAAAACCATTCGCGAACTTGCGGGCGTCCCTGATGTTTTCTTGCACAAAGCCGCCGTAAAACTCATGATTTCCAGCGACGCAGACGACCGGGATTTCGGGTGCGATGTTGTCGGCCAACCATTGAAGACTGGGGATGATGCCTTTCGTGGTGACATCGCCGGCGCATACGACCACGTCCGTCCCTTCCGGGAGGCGATGATCGAATGGCACCCCGAATTCGAGATGCAGGTCGGAGATTGGCCATAGCTTCATCGGGACGGCACCTATTGTCGACTGGTCGGAAATGAGTTCAGCGAATGGAGGTTGTCGCTACCAGTCTTGGCGAGAGCGATTATTCGAACAAGAATGGCGCGTGCGGAAGGTACTGGGCTACAAAAGCACTCACCATGGTAATCGAAAGAGCATCGTGTTCGATCAGCAGCGTCCGCTCGGCCTCTTGAGCCGAGAGCCATCCGTCGTGCAACCGCCATCGCCTCAGGAATAACTGATCGAGATTCCATCGGCTCCAAAACCTGAGGGACTTGAGGGCGTCATCTCGGGTCTTCGTAGTCGGCGCATACTTGGCCGCCGCCTCTAGCCAGTCCACGATGCTCTCTTCGGTGATGACACCTGTCACTTTAAGTCTCTCCGCGATATCCTCTGGAACACGGACCAGCGCGATATCACGGGCCCTTGTAAAACGGCGGTCCGCGGTAAAATCGATTCCCCACTCGTCAGGGGAGTCACGCCACAGGATCGTTTCAGCTTGTTCCGTCCACCTGGCACCGAGAATAAGGCCGAGGCTCTCAAAGACACCGAAAGCTTCAGGCGAAAGGTATGCAGGTCCACATCCATGGGCTGCCCGTATGTTCGCAGGCCGAAGGCCCGTTTGACTTGGTCGGGCCCGCGCTCCGACGAAATGTCGGTACTCCAGTAGATTGACCTGGGCCGCGAGAGAAACGACGACCGTGGCGACATCGTCCCATCGTGGCAACGTCGCCGGCAACGTCGGGTGTGCACTTCTCTCGATGCCACCGTCGACCGCCTTGACCGCCTCTCCGAGCGCGACCAAAGCCCCGCAGGCAGCTTCAAATGCACTGATGAAGAGATGGTCCCATTGACCGGTTTCGGGGTCGGGAAGTGCCGACCACAGGAACTCCGCGACTGGGCTAACCCATTTCGGCGGTGAGGGCACCCTATCTGCGCCGCGTTCGGAAACGTTTATCGTTCTACCGAGTGGCTGGAAGCCGGCCTCGTCGAGCATCTCACCGACCGAACCCGGCAAAGGTTTCCGTGGCGTCTTCCGATTGCCGGATGATCGCGTTCGTTTTGCTGTCACGTCCCCGTCCTCAGTATTGGCTTCGCAAGGCTGACTACCGATCTGCGATGGCGACGCAGAATCTCGACGACCTCCGCGCCTGTCATCGAGCACGTTTCCATCAACCGATCTGCCAAGGCATCTAGGGCTGGTCGCTGCCTTTGAATGATAGACCTCGTTCTCGCGAGTTCGTTTTGCAGCAACAAGTGGACCTGTCTTCGAAGCTCCGGTCTGTGGAGACGCATCATCGCCAGCTTTGCGAGTTCAAGGGGTTCCACGATGAGTGTGTGGCCCATACCCGTCACCCCTTCGATAACGGTCGCGATTTCCGTGGCCCTGTTCAAATCGGCCTCGCTCGCGCCGGACGCGCCGTCCGCGAAAGCGCCGTGGACTTCCATTTCAGCCGCGATGCCTCCAAGGCAGGTGGCGATGGAGTCGAGATATGTTGCTTTGGTCCTAGCGTGCGTCGCCGACGGCTCATAGTCGACCCTACCGAGTTCACCAACATGTCCAGGTCTCCGCAGTTTCGAGATCGCAATACTGGAAATCTCGCGTCCGGTTTCAAAGGCGACCAACGCGTGTCCCGCTTCATGGATCGCGACGACCCGGAGGTATTCCTCCGAGAGCTTCTCCAGCATTGGGAGCTGATCGATTATGTGCATCGCGTTAAGGTCGTCTGCATTGCGCCGTGCCGTTCGCCTCGCTCCCCGCACGAGTTTCTCGACATCCGCGCCCGCAAAGCCCTCGGTGGCGAGCACGAACATTTCGGCGTCCGCGTCTGAAAGCCGGATGCCGCTATGAAACTTCAGAATACGAAGACGTGAAGCGCCATCGGGGAGCGTGACTTCCAGATGACGGTCGAGCCTTCCCGCGCGCAGAATGGCAGGATCGATGAGGCCCGGGTGGTTACATGCCGCGACGACCACCACGCCCTCGCGACGGACGAAGCCGTCGAGAAGTTCGAGCAGGCCCGTTATAAACTTACGATTATAACTCGAGTTGTGGTCGGATTCCATACGCCGGCCAACTGAGTCCACTTCGTCGATAAACAGTATCGACGGCGCATCCTTCTCGGCTTGGGTGAAAGAAGTGCGCATGGCCTTCAGGTGTTCATCCAGGTTACCCGCTTCTTGCCAACGAGAAACTGAACCGAAAACCACACGCACCTTGCAGGTGTTGGCCAACGCGGTTGCGAACATCGTCTTCCCGACGCCCGGCGGCCCACTAATCAGGACTCCAGCATCGACATCTCGCCAGCCGATCAAGCCAGACTTGTAGTCCGCCAGGTCCTGCGCGAGCTCGTATCCCCAGGCTAAGGCTGGCCCGAAACCGTGCATGTCCTCAAGCGTCGGTCCGATCGTCTCCGCGATCTGTGGCTCGGGTTTTCCAATCAGTTTTGAAAATTGTTGACGCAAACGCTCCAAAGCCTGGAGGGCACCGCGCCGGTCTTGAAACGCGGAGTGAAGACGTTCCCAAGGTTCCTGTACCAATAGGTCAACCAGCTTCTCGTCACGAGGAAGTCCTGCCCGGAGAAGAGCCGCCTTTGCGTGTCTCCTGGACCGGGGGCCGATTTCGATCACTGCGTCCGAGAAAAGCAGTTCGTTGTCAGTCAGCTGGTACTTTGGCGGTGACAGGAAGATTCCCGACTGATTCCTCTCCGCAAGAGCCTGATCGCGAAATGATTTGTCCGACCATTCGAAGACGAAGGTGTCGAAGTCCAGCCTTTTCCAAATTTCCCGGCCAAAGACCTGCGCCGCTTGGGAGTAGACCGGTCTATAGTAGTCGTCGCCGAACGTCAGCGTTACGATCGTTTTGCGTTCTATTTTATTCCACGGGCGGAGCGCGGCTGCTATGGCGCAGTAAGCCATGAAAACAGGCAGCGTGACGTTAGTGCTGCCGACTCTTGTCGACTTCCAAGGCACGCGGGTGCGCTTGCCAGAATGAACTTTTGGCATTGCTTCTTCCTGCAAATGGAATGCTCTACAGCGCGCCGTTTTGGCTCACCGCAATGATGGACTGGCGTCGACTATTACTGGAACTGACGATCGGCGGTCCCCGACGGCCCGAGGGAATACCAACGGGACAAAGTGCGGGCGAGACCACGACGCTTGTCGAGAAAGAATAGTTGGCTGGTGCATGCTGTTCGCCCGTCGGCGATGCGAGGATGGCCAAACGATTGGCCGACGAGAGATGGAACGGGCCTCTGCACCAAAAACCAATCCTTGAGAAACGCCGAAGGTACACCTGTCCCGGCGGAGGTTTCTGCGTTCTCAAGGTCATCCGCAAGTCGTCTCAGTTTTTCAACCAAGGCTACCTTCGAATAGCCAAGCCACAGGTCAACAGACGAATCACCAAGTTGCATTAAATCGTTCCCGGATTCTGTGTGCGTTTTCTGATCACCGATCACGGTTATAACGTGTTTTATGAACAAATAAAGACCCTGACGAACGAATGTTGACAACCAATGTCCCAAAACGGCTTTTCATTTGCGATGAAGACGCCCACCTCACCCGCAGCACTTCGAGTCGCGCGATCCCTAACGAAGCTCCACGTCGCTGAGGTCTCTGAAATCGTGAAGATTCCACGACGAGCGATAGCCGCCGTTGAAGCCGGTGAATCCTCCGTCAACGACCACAATGTGCGACTGCTGGAGTTCTACGAGTCCAAGGGTATCGAGTTTCTGGGCGAGCTAACGTTCGGGAAAGATGTCGCGCGCTCCGGGGCTAGATGGATAGCGCCCGAAAAAATCGATTTCATCGAGAGCGAAGAATACCATACGGAAAAGACAGGCGTGTCATTCGCTGCGGCCAGAAACCTTCTTGGGCTGAAGCAAGCAGAGGCCGAAGCGAGGTCCGGAGTGTCCCTGAACGCCATCGGCAAACTGGAGACCGGCCAGCCATGGCCCAGTTCGCTCGAAAAGCTGCACAAATTCTACCTCAACAGCGGCGTTGAGTTCCTGGGCTGGAGTAGCGTCCGGACCCAGCTTTTCTATGGCGTAGGTGTCCGGTGGCGTTCCTAGACGTAAGCACTTAGGTGGGAGATCATAGTTCGCAGAACCGAGGAAACGCCGAATTTTTCAGAGAAATTTTTCGAAAAATTGAATCCGCCCTTGGCGGATACTCCATTTCTTCTGCCACTCCTGCCTGGCCCTGTAAAGGCACGCTCGCCGCAAGGGCTCGCTCTGACGACCTTGACAGGGTCATTCACTCGTAGCGTTGGCTTGGGAACAGCAAGGCCAAGTGTGGCCGTGCTGCCCATCGACTACTGTCACCCAACCGAAGGCGTCGGTAAATACCGGTAACTTTGAACCCGCCTCTAAAAGAGCACCAGATTCCTAATCTGGGGGTCACGCGTTCGAATCGCGTCGGGATCACCAATAGATTCAACGAGATAACAAACAACCCAGCCTTATGGATGTTGCATCCGTTTCCGTTGATTTTCAACGATTCGGCGAATCCATGCGACATGGATTGCAACATGGGACCTTGCAAAGGCGTCTCGCGCATTTGACTCGATCACGTCAGGTGTCGTGATTTTGCCTGACACAACGGAGGCAGTGATTCGCATGGCATCGTGGGCAGCTTTTTTCATCAGCATCGCAGTGGCCATCATTGCCTTCCTGCAATGGCGAACAGCGCATCAGAAAGTGGTCCTTGATCTCTTCGATCGTCGTATGAAGGTCATCGACGAGGTCAACGACGTCATCGGATATTTCTGGACGAACGAAGGTAACCTTGTCGCCTTCAATGCCCGTCGACGATTGTCACTTGCCTCCGGAAGTGCTCGCTATCTGTTCGGTGAGGAGGTCGCCACCGCCATCAAACGTTTGGACGCGATCATCAGGGAACTCGGATCCCTGAAAAACAGGCTGGAGAAACTGGCCGTCGACGGTCCCGGCCGCTATGAGGTCACTGAAAAGATCACCGCGCTGGAAGACACATTCGACCAATGGGTGAGGTCATTCCCTGATTTGTGCCTTCCATATGTGAAGCATGATCAGCGGCGCGTCGGAACTCTGCGCGAATGGTTCGTCGAGCGAAATCGCAAGCGTTTGAGCTACGGCGACCAATAAACTACGCGACCAAGGCGCCAAATAAAAGCGATTCACTTCTCGATATTTTCGATAAGGGAACGCGAATGACGAGGAAAGCAATCATTAGCCAAGCCGCCACGGGCTCAATCCGTCGTGGCTTGCTGCTGGCGTTGCCGTAGACAACGGAGAGGTAGACAAGAAGGGCAAACCGATACTGAGGCCGAAGTATACCGGCTTGCCTCCCAAAAGTGCAGGAGCGTATGGGGCGTTCGACGATCGCACTGACAATGGACCGATACTCGCATCTATTCCCGAGCGGGAAACCACGGGTGTCGCCGGGATCGGTGCCCGTCAACAAGCGGCGTTCAGTTTGGTGTCAGGATTCCGTGCCATGTATCCGGATTGCGTTGATTCGTCACACGACTGACCCGTCTTCGCATGCTATCAGCCGATGAACACGTGCATTGGATCCGCCAATCTTGCGAAAATCGCTTCTCTCCCGGCCGAGCATCGGCAGCGTCACGCTGTGCGCGATCGTGGCGCTCTATCTCGCCGTCTGTGCAAACCGGACGTTCTGGGTGAAGGTTCACAACTACCTTGCGCCCGAGCCCGGCGCCGTCTGGATGTTGTATGTCGCGATCCCCGTCCTGTTCATTGCGGCAGCCACCGCTTTTTCCGCCAAGTATGTGATCAAGCCATTTCTGATTTTCCTCGTCGTGGCTTCGGCTCTCGCGGCTTGGTTCACCGACACCTTCGGGGTCATTGTCGATCCCGATATGATCCGCAACGCGATCGAAACAACGCCTGCTGAAGCCCATCATCTGATTACGCGGGGCTTCCTCCTGCACGTGCTTCTTTATGGTGTGGTCCCGGTCCTGCTGATACTCTGGGTCAAGGTTGTTCACCGCCCCGTTTTGCAGAAGCTGTTGTGGAACACCGTAACGATCACCGTCTGCCTTGCAGTGTTTTCCGTCGCCGCCATCGGCTATTCCAAGGAATACACGACAGCGATCCGCCAACACCGCGACCTCGTGAAGACGCTGAACCCTGTTACCCCCATCGTCAGCACGGCACGATACTTCTTGCAGGCCAGCAAGGAGGCACGGCTTGTCGTCCAGCCTTTAGGGACGGACGCCGAGGTTGCTGCTCCGGCCGGCGGCATCAAAAAGCCGCGGGTGACGATCATCGTCGCGGGAGAGACAGCGCGGGCGATGAACTTCTCGCTCGGAGGCTACGGGCGGGACACCAACCCTGAGCTTCGAAAGCGGGACGTCATCTACTTCCCGCAGACGACCAGCTGCGGGACCGCCACCGCAACGTCGATCCCTTGCATGTTTTCGCAGTTCACGCGAGCGACCTTTACCCATAGCAAGGGGCTGGAGAACGAGGGCCTGATGGACGTTCTTGCCCATGCCGGCATCGATGTCGCGTGGTTCGACAACAATACCGGCAGCAAGGGCGTGGCCAACCGCATCAAATACGTGGATCTCGCCAACTTGACGGATCCGCGCTTCTGCAAGGGAGGCGAATGCCAGGACGGCGTCTTCCTCGACAAGCTTGATGAATGGCTGGACGGCGTGACCAAGGACAGCGTGCTCGTGCTTCACCAGATGGGAAGCCACGGCCCTGCCTACTATCTGCGTTATCCTGAGGAATTCCGGAAATTTCTGCCGGAATGCGAGACGGCCGAACTCGGAAGCTGCAAGGACGAACAGATCGTCAACGCCTACGACAATTCCATTCTCTATACCGACCATTTCCTGTCGACGGTGATCGACAAGCTGAAGGCACGCAGCGACAAGATGGCTACCGGGATGATCTATATGTCGGACCACGGAGAATCGCTCGGCGAGAACGGGCTCTATCTCCATGGGACACCGTATCTGCTGGCCCCTGACGAGCAGACCCATGTCCCCTTCCTGGTGTGGCTCGATCCGGATTTCACCAAGTCCATGGCGGTCGACAAGGCATGCGTTGCCCAGGCCTCGGGCCGGGCTACATCCCACGACAACCTGTTTCACAGCGTCCTTGGAATGATGAACGTGACGACGTCCGTTCACGATCCCAAGCTCGACGTTTTTGCAGGCTGCAAGACCGGGCCGACGTCGTAATCCCCAACAGCCGGCCGCAAGTCGAATTGTCCGACCGTGTGCGGTTCGGTCTTACTTGCCGCGTTCTCTAGCCCCGACAGGAACATTCGACGTCCTGCCGCGTTTACGGCGAAACAGGAGTGCTCGCCATGCGAATAAAACTCACAGTGCTGGCAGTCGCATATCTCGTCGTTAGCAGTCTTTTGTTGGCGACCGCCTACAAGCCGGGTGGTCCGATGACCACGCCGAAAACCGACAGGATAGCCGGATCCACCTTCCTTGCAGAGCGCTTCGCGGGATGATTGCTACCAGCGCGCTGCAGGTCGCTGCTGAAACACCTCGTGTCTCCGGCGCGGGCGCCGATGCTATGCCACCCGAATATCGTTCTGGACGGATTTGACACCCGTTACTGCCCGAGCGACCGCTGCCGCCCGTTCGACCTGAGCGACAGTCGCCACGACGCCTCCAAGTACGACGTTTCCTTCGCGTACAGTGACATCGAGATCAGAGGCATCAAGGCCGCCTGCCACGGCCAGCGCATTTGCGACGGCCTCCTCGAGAGCCGCGTGGTTGACGAACTCCACTTCGATTTCCGGCGTTTCGCCGAAGAACGTTGGCTGTTTGAAAATCATGGTGGCTTCCTCTCAACTTCTCTTTTAGAGAACGCCGCATCGCGAAGTTGGTTGCATGCGTCACCCGGCGACCAGCACATGCTGGCCCAACGATGCGAACGCCACTCCGCCGCATCGCACACTTGCCGCCCATATCAATCCCCTGTAGAGCCGGGGCGGGTACAAGAGTTTTGGCGAAATCACCATGATGACAGGCAATGCGCCCAGGCGCCTCAGTGTTTTTGGTTCAACGGGCTCGATCGGCCAGAATACGCTTGATGTCATCGGGCAGCTTGGCGGACGGGAGAATTACGAAGTCTCCGTTGTCACCGGCAACGAAAACGTCGAGCTCCTGGCGCACCAAGCAAGATTGGCCGGCGCGAAGCTCGCTGTAACCGCCAGCGACCGCATGTATGACGCGCTGAAGGCCGCGTTGTCAGGCAGCGACATTGCGGTCGCCGCCGGCGTTTCCGGACTTGCGGAAGCCGCTGATATCGAGGCGGACTGGGTAATGGCAGCCATCGTTGGCACCGCTGGACTGGCACCCACGCTGGCGGCGGCGCGCAGGGGGGCGACGATCGCGCTGGCGAACAAGGAATGCCTTGTTTCGGCGGGCGACCTCTTTGTCGACGCCGTGCGGGACGCAGGCGGCCGATTGATCCCCGTCGATAGCGAGCACAGCGCAATCTTCCAGTCGCTTGACGAAGATCAGCGGCACGCCGTCGAGCGTATCATCCTGACGGCGTCGGGTGGCCCCTTCCGGACATGGTCGCGAGCCGACATGGCGAACGTGACCGCCGCGACCGCACGGGCACACCCGAACTGGTCGATGGGCCTGAAGATTTCCATCGGCAGCGCATCGATGTTCAACAAGGCTCTGGAGATGATCGAGGCAAAGCACCTTTTCGGAGTTCGTCCAGATCAGATCGAAGTGATTGTCCATCCGCAATCGGTCGTCCACTCCATGGTCGGCTACACGGACGGATCGGTCATTGCGCAGCTCGGCAGCCCGGACATGCGCACCGCGATTGGCTACGCTTTGGATTACCCGCGCCGGCCGAAGCTGGACGTCGAGCGGCTGGATTTCGCAAAGCTCTCCCGCCTGGACTTCGAAGCCCCGGATGAAGACCGCTTCCCTGCTCTGAGACTGGCACGGACGGCGCTCGAGCGCGGCGGACTGCAGGGCGCCATCATGAACGCCGCTGAAGAGGTGGCGTTTCAGGCCTTTGTCGATGAGCGGATTGGATTCTTACAAATGGCCGACATCGCCGAGGCGATCATGGACAGGATGACCGGGGCAGGCGGGGCGAACACGATGGACGATGTGTTTGCCGCCGACGCAGAAGCCCGCGACCTTGCGGCGGAGTTGGTTTCCATCAAGGAAAAAGCCGCCTGACAGGAGAGCCCCGCAGACGGCTTTGTTGTACTCGAAGTGCTTGACCCTCAGGCGGCCAGATCGTCCGCTTCGCTTTCCTTGAACATCTTGGCGAGGTTGAGGAAGCAGATCATGCCGTTCTCCGAGGCGATGATGCCTTCGCAGAAGGCGCGATCGAACGATGCCGTCACTTCCGGCACCGGCTGCACCTGTCCCGATGCGATTGTCAGGATATCCGAAACCCGGTCGACCAGCATGCCGATGACCATGTTGTGGACTTCGGCAACGACGATGGCACTGCGTTCGTTTGCGACGGTGCTTTTCATGCCGAGCTTGAACGCGAGATCGATGATCGGGATCACCGAGCCGCGCAGGTTCATGACGCCGATGACGTCGGCCGGGGAATGCGGGATCGGCGTCGACGGTGCCCAGCCGCGGATCTCGCGAATGGTAGTCGTCTTAACGCAGAATTCCTGATCGTGCAGTCTGAAGGCAATGATCTCCAGCATATCGCCGCTGAAGCTCGTGGAATTGATCGTAGCCATTGGAATCGTCCCAACTGTCGAAAGCCAGGGCAGGAGCAACCGCGCCACCATTGGCGCGGATGGACTTTGCCTTCAAACCGCGCACGCCTTCGAAATTGGAAGAGCACTGATACGGTTAGCATCGACATTAGGGAAAGAGTGTTGCGCAATTCTAAATCGACGCCGAGATTTCTTGCCTGGTGTATATATGCCGGACCGGTCAGGCGATCGTCTTGCCGATCTGTTCCACCGCCCAATCGACCTGCTCCTTGGTGATGACCAGCGGTGGCGCAAGGCGGATGGTGTTCTCGTGCGTATCCTTGGCGAGCAGGCCGCGCTCCTTGAGCGAATAGCAATATTGCCTTGCACCACCGGCTTCCGGTTCCAGTTCGACCGCCATCATCAAGCCGCGACCGCGGACATCCTTGACGATGTTGGAGCGGATCGAGCGAAGACCTTCGAGGAAATAGTCGCCCATCCTGGCGGCATTTTCGATCATGCCTTCCTCGGTCAGCACTCTAAGTGCGGCCCGTGCCACCGCACAGGCGAGCGGATTGCCGCCGAAGGTCGAGCCGTGCTGACCAGGCTTCAGCACACCGAGCACCTCGGAATTGGAAAGCACGGCGGAGACTGGATAGAACCCCCCGGACAGCGCCTTGCCGATCAGCGTCACGTCCGCTTCTATGCCTTCATGCTCTTCGGCCAGTAATTTGCCGGTACGACCAAGGCCAGTCTGGATTTCGTCGAGAATCAGCGTGACGTTCTTTTCCGTGCAAAGTTCGCGCACGCGCTTGAAGTAGCCGACCGGCGGAATAACAACGCCGGCCTCGCCCTGGATAGGCTCGATCAGCGCAGCAACCGTGTTCTCGTTGATGGCAGCGGCGAAGGCATCCGCATCGCCGAAGGGCACGGTCCTGAAGCCTGGGGTGTAGGGGCCAAATCCGGTCCGTGCATCAGGGTCGGTGGAAAAGCTGATGATGCTGAGCGTCCGGCCGTGGAAATTGTCCGAGCAGACGATGATCTCGGCCTTGCCTTCCGGCACTCCCTTGACCTCGTAACCCCATTTGCGAACAGCCTTGATCGCCGTCTCGACGGCTTCTGCGCCGGAATTCATCGGCAGAATCTTGTGTGATCCTGTCAGTTCCGCCAGCTCCTCGTAGAGGTGCGCTAGTTGATCATTGCGGAAGGCGCGCGAAGTGAGCGTCAGCTTTCCGGCCTGCTCGACCATCGCCGCGAGAATCTTCGGGTGGCAATGGCCCTGGTTGACGGCGGAATACGCCGAGAGGCAGTCAAGATAACGATTGCCGTCGGTATCCCACACGTGGACACCCTCCCCCCGCGTCAGGACAACATCGAGTGGCTTGTAGTTGTGGGCGCCGAGACGCTGTTCGGTATCGATCAGGCTTGTTGAAATGCTCATTGTCGGCCCCTTTATGCAGCGCGTGTCGGACGGTCGAAGATACGGCGACCGAAGAGGCTTGCCGTCAGTTCCACGAGTATGCGGGCGCTTTTGCCGCGATCGTCGAGGAACGGGTTGAGTTCAACAAGATCAAGCGAAGAGACGAGGCCGCTGTCGCAGAGCATTTCCATAATGAGGTGAGCTTCACGGAAGGTCGCGCCGCCCGGGACGGTCGTGCCGACTCCGGGGGCGATGTCCGGGTCCAGAAAGTCGACGTCGAGACTGACATGCAACAGGCCATTGGCAGCAGTGATAACGCCGAGGATATGGCGCATCGTCGCCGCGACGCCTTGCTCGTCGAGCCAGCGCATGTCGTAGACGTTGACGCCATGCTCGGCGATCAGCTCGCGCTCGGGCGCGTCGACGGAGCGGATGCCAACCTGGAAGACATTGCGAGGATCGACCAAAGGACGATCCCTCGGCAGGATATCCGCGAGTTCGGCCTGGCCGCAGAAATAAGCGACGGGCATGCCGTGGATATTGCCGGAAGGCGAGGTGGAAGGAGTATTGAAGTCGGAATGTGCATCGAGCCAAAGGACGAACAGCGGTCGGCCTTTATGAGAGGCGTACCGCGCCATCCCCGAAACCGTTCCCATCGACAGGCTGTGGTCACCACCGAGGATCAGCGGAAAGCGGCCGGCTGCCGCGGCCTCGTAGACACCGGCCTCCAGCGCCCGGGTAAACGCGCCGATGATACGCAGATTGTGTGCCTTCGGATGGTTCGGCAGGTCGCGGGCCGGAACGACATTCACGTCGCCGGCATCGAGCACATCGTGGCCAAGATCGATCAGCGTCTGGTCGACACCGGCGATGCGCAGGGCGGCTGGCCCCATGGCAGCGCCCCTTCGGCCCGATCCCTCCTCGAGCTCTGCGCCGATAAGGGTGATCGATCTCGGATGTGCCTGCATTTTTTTCTCCCGCTCAAGTACGTCGGGATGCATATTGAAGCATCGCCGCGCCGGCAAAAAGATGAAAAAATGTCAGTAATGATCCATCATTTAGCAGTTTGCTAATTCCGATTTTGCAAAGTGACAGCCATGGACGATCTTGACCAGGAAATTCTGAGCGCACTGCGTCACAATGCACGCACACCGGTCTCTTCGCTGGCGGCGATGACCGGAGCATCGCGCGCGACCGTCGCTGCGCGAATCGAGCGGCTCGTCGCCAATGGCACCATCGCGGCGTTCACCATCCGGACCGGTCATGAGACCCGCGCCGCCGGCGTCCGGGCCATTGTCATGATCGAGGTTCTCGGCAAGCTTGCGGACAAGGTCGCGGACCACCTTCGTGGCTTGCCGCAGGTGCGCGCCCTGCACAGCACCAACGGTAAATGGGATTTCGTCGCCGAACTGGAGGATCGTGACCTCGTCTCCTTCGACGAAACACTTCGCCGCATACGGCTCATCAACGGCATCAACTCGACCGAGACCAACATCCTGCTGAAAACCCGCAAGACGGGCTTCTAGTATTCGCGTTCGTAGATGATGCCGGCCTCGCCTTCGCCGTCCCCGCCGGCGGCACCCCGCAGCTTGACGCCGCGTCCGACGTCGAGATTGATCACCGCCTTGGCTCCGTTACCAGTGCGTCCACCGCTGCTTTGCTGCAGCTCGAAGTAGGTCCTATCGTTGAGATAGCGACCGACGCTGACGTTTGTCTGACCGTTGGCGCCGGTGCTGATGTCGAGATTGTCAACGCCAAGCTGGTTGCGCAGCCCCTCGAACAGCGAGCCGGAACGCCCACCCGCAAGTTGGCTGACAGCATCGGCAAGTTGAGCAATCTGCAACGGCGACAGCCTGGACATGGATTGCCCGAAAATCAGCTGCGCAAGCACCTCGTCCTGCGGCAGGGCGGGAGAGGACGAGAAGGTGATGGCGGGGTCCGTTGCAAGACCCGCGACGTTGACCGTCAGCGTCGTGGACCCCGACGTCGAACTGGCATGCATGTCGAGCGCCGGCGTCAGATCGCCGGCGAAAGTGATGCGGCTCTTGTCGGAGAAATCAAGTCGACGGTTGAGGATCGTCAATCGCCCCCGCCGCATGGTGAAGCCGCCGGAAACGACTGGCACCGCTGCCGTTCCCCGCACGGTCAGGTTGCCGCCGAGCTCGGCGTCGATGCCGCGGCCACGCACGAAGATCTGTGATGGAGCCTCAAGCTGCAAGTCGAGATTGATGGTATTCGACTTCGCACGCGCACCGTGTTGCGTCTCGTCTCGCAATTGCGCCAGAACAGCCTTCGGTGCGTTGATGTGCCTGATATCGATTTCGCGTAACGAGGTCGGCAGTTTTTCCGGCACGGTGATCGAAGCCCTCTCCAGCCGTAGACGACCGCCAAGGGTCGGCGTGGCAAGAAGCGGACCCCGCACGGTGATCGCACCGTTCACCGTCGCCACGACCAGCGCGCCGTCGACATAAACGGCGTTGTCCAGCCTTGCCTCGATGTTAGCCGGAAAGTTCGAGGCAGGCTGAATGCCGACACTGCCGGTCACCGAAATACTGCCGCCGCTGGCGAACTGGCCGGTGAGCCGTGAGATCACCGCCTCCCGCCCGTTGAACCGGATGTCCGCTGCCAGATTGTTGAGCGCGAGATTGCGACGGACGTCGACCACCCTTGCACCATTGGTCGCGACAGTACCGTTGATCAGTGGGGCCGCCGCGGTTCCGCCGATCTGCAGATTGAAGTTGGCCGTACCATCTGCGACGAAGCCCTGCGCTGCCAGTTGTGTGCCGAGGACCGCGAAAGGCAGGTTGCCGGCAAAACGCAAATCCAACGCGCGGTTCCCGGCAATGGTGACGCTGCCGCCGCCTCTCAACGAGAGACCGGCATCGCCGGTAACGGTCGTGTCGATGGTCAACCTGTCTCCGGCGAGCTTCCCGCTGGCGGCGACCGCGAAGGGAGACAGTCCGGCGCTCCTCGTATGGCTGGTGGCGGCACCTCGCCAATCGAGATTGAAATCGACGGCCGGGCGAGGCAATCTGCCGGAAGCACTGACCGAGCCGGACATGTTGCCTTCAGCCGCCAACCCGGGCACGAAGGCGTTTGCAAGACCTGCCGGCAAATTGGATATGTCGGCCTTGACGACGAGTGAGTTGGCATTCGGCCCGGCGACCACGAAATTGCCGCCGGCCTTCAACGACACGCCGCCGCCGCTCAGATTGGCGTTGAAGTCGAGGTTGTTGTTTGCGAACCTGCCGGTGGCCGCGGCGGCTAGCGGTCCAAGTCGGGACGCCCTCGTCTGGGAGGTCGCCGCGTTTCTCCAATCCAGCTTGAAATCAACAACCGGACTGGTGGCGGTTCCCGTCGTCTTCGCCGTACCGGATATAGTCCCTTCCGCGCCGAGGTTCGGGACGAAGCCATTCGCAAGGCTTGCGGGCAAATTTGCGATGTCGGCATCGACGGAGAGGCCCTGGATACTACCGCCCTGCAGCGCAGCAGTCCCCCTGGCTTTCAAGAGCGATCCGCGGTCCCCACCGAGGTTGGCATCGAACTCTATCTTATTGTCAGCAAACCGACCGCTTGCGTCGAGGCTCAAAGCCGAAAGCCCCGCACTCCTCGTCTGGCGGGTTGCCGCGTTTCTCCAGTTCAGCCTAAAATCGACCGCGGGAAGCGGAAGCGTACCGGACGCCGTTGCCGTTCCGGAAATCGTTCCTGCCGCATCCAGGTCCGGAACGAAGCTGTTTACCAGGGCGGCCGGCAGGTTGCTAAGCGCCGCGTTGGCCTGCAGGCTGCGTATGGTAGCGCCTTCCAGGGCAACCTCGCCCGTTGCCTTCAGTGTCGCACCGTCACCGCCGCTGAGATCCGCCTCGAAGTCGAGCCTGTTATCACCAAGCGTCCCCGTGGCCTGCAGCGCCATGGGCGCGATGCGCGCCGCTTTCGTCTGCTTGGTCGCAAGGTCCGTCCAGGCGAGATCGAAGTTCGCCTTCGGTTGCAGCAGCGTTCCGGACGCCGTTGCCGTTCCCGATATCAGGCCACTTGCACCTAGATCGGGGAGGAAGGCGTTGGCGAGGCTCGCCGGGACGTTTGTTATCCTTGCGTCGGCCGTGAGATCCCGGATCGCCGTACCGGCCAGCGAAACGTTGCCCTTGGCCGTCAGCGCCATGCCGCCGCTTGCTGCAAGCCCCGTGTCGAACTCCAGATTTCCGTCAGAGAATCTCCCGCTCGCGTTGAGCCGGAGACCGGTGAGGCCGGCCGCCTTTGTCTGGCTGGTCGCCGCCTTCGCCCAGTCAAGATCGAAGTTTGCGGACAGCGTCGGCAGTTTGCCGGCAGCGGAAATCGAACCGGAGATCATACCCTCCGCAGCAAGACCCGGCACGAAGGCGTTGGCGACTGCTGCCGGAATATTCGCAAGTTGACCGTCGAGTTTCAGCGTTTCGGCGTCGGGGCCGGCCACGACAAAATTGCCCTCTGCTTTCAGCGAAAGCCCCCCTTTGCCACGGGCGTCTGCGCTAAAGTCGAGGACGTTGTTTTCCAGTTTGCCGCTTGCCGTCAGGCCTAGCGACGCGATTTTTGCGGCTTTCGTCTGGCTGGTTGCCGCGTCCTTCCAGTTCAGTTTGAAGTCAAGCGCGGGAGCGGGAAGCTTTCCCGAGGCGTTGAGGCGGCCCGAGATCGAACCCTCGGCAGCAAGGTCCGGCACGAAGGCGTTCGCCAGCCCGGCCGGGATGTTGACGATGTCGGTGTTGATATTCAGGGATTGCGCATTCGATCCGGCTGTTGCGAAATCACCGCTGGCCTTTAGCGACACGCCGCCCTTGCCGATGGCATCGGCTTTGAAAGTCAGCTTGTTGTCGGCAAACTTTCCATCGGCTCCGATTGTCAGAGATGAAAGGCCCGCAGCCTTGGTCTGGCTGGTTGCCGCATCTTTCCAGTCGAGCTTGAAGGTGGCAACCGGCGCGGTTGGCGTTCCGGTGACCGAAACCGTGCCGGATACCGTCCCGCCGGCATCAAGCTTGGGGACGAAGCTGTTTGCCAGGGAAGCAGGCAGCTGTTTTATGTCCGCATCGATGTTCAGTGTTTCTCCAGCCGAGCCTCTCACGCTCACAGAACCGTCGCCGGTCTTGAGGCTCAGGCCGCTCAAGGTAACCGTGCCGCCACTCATCGTTATTTCGGACGCGGAGGATAATTCTACCGGGATGCCGCGCGGCCTTGCAGAGAACCTCTCGAGCCGAAGCAAAGTCGTGCCGGCGTTCACCTCCACGTTGCCGGAAGCGACAAGCGGACTGCCGTCATAACCAGCGTCGAGATTGAAGTTCGTGCGGTTCAGCTGTTGCGTGAAATTGAGCGCCAGCCTTTCCACCGTGTTGGTGCCGGACGCCAACTTCTCGGCCTTGATGGCGCCCGTGGCTGCGAACGCCCGGAGATTGCTCACCGTGACGTCGACTTCTGGTCGGACAATTGAGAAGGTATCGCGCTTCAGCCCGCTGCCGCCGGCGGCCACCTTGAGTGCAATCTTGCCCGCATCGTTCGCTATGTCGATCGAGCCTTTCAGGTCACCCTCGGCTTGCTGTCCGGCGAGCGCTGCCAGAAGTCCGATGTCCGGGAAATCGAAAGTGAGTGCACCGGTCGGCTCGAAGGCTTTCGACAGCTCGACATGGCCGGTCAAGCGGTTGTTGCCGACATCTGCAGCGATCGACGGAAGCAGCGTCTTGCCGTCCAGCGATTGGATGTCGGTGCTGACGTTGATCGGCTGGCCATCGATGGCGCCCTTGGCGGTGACCTCGCCCCGTGGCGAGTTGCGATCCGCCGAACCGGAAAGGGTGACGTCAAGGTCGCTCACGCGCCGACCCGCCATGCTGAGAGACGGCGCGGTTATGTTTGCGGCAACAGCCGGAGCGGCGAGGTCACCCTTGGCACTCAGCTTGTAACTGACCTCGCCCGACGCATTTTCGAGCAACTTCGCGATATCCGGAATGCGGCCGGCGAGGGTTGCATCGACCGTATTTTCATCCAGCACCAAACCGCCGAGGGCTTCGATCGTGCTCGACTTGACGGAGAGGTTCGACAGATTGAATTTCGACGGGACTATCCCGGTGACCTGGCTCTCGACAACGATCGGCGAATCGAAATGCGTTGCGACTGCTGGCGGCAGGGCGGACGGTGCAACAGTCAGCTTGATGTTGCCCGTCACGGCAGCGGCGCTCAGCTTGTAGGAGCCGTTGAGGTCGGCGTTTGCCGACTCACTTTCGATTGTCGTGCCGTTGAAGCCCAGCGCGTCTGGCGAAATCTGAAGCGGCACTGCAATCGTGACCGGCCCCTGGATCGCCCGATTGATATCGGGATTGACGAACGTCATGTCGCCGGCAACGAGCCGTATCTGCACGGCGCCCGATCGGCCGGCAAGATTGAAATTGTCACTCTTTGCGGTGAGCTTGACGTTGCCGATCGTCGTTTGCGGCAGCGTGGCTGTGTCGACCGAGGCGCTAATATTGAGGCGCGAGGCCTTCGCGTCTCCGGTCAGCGCGAGGTTCACCCCCGAGATCAGGAAGCGGGCTTCGCCGTCAGCCAGAGGCCAGCGGAAATCGACGGGTCCCGACGTTCCGAGAAGATTGGCGTTGAGGCTGTTGTTGCCTTTGGGATCCAGCGTGCCGGATGCTGCAACCACGACAGAGCCGGTTGCCAGATTTCCGGTCTGGATGTCGATCTTGCCTTTGTTGTCGAACGCAGCGGCGAGATCGATGGTCGTCTGTCCTGCGAAGAGCGGACGGAAGGCCGCCGGAAGCAGCGAGCTCAAGTCACCGCCGCCCTTGAGGTCAAGGTGATGCAGGCCGTCCCGCGATAGCGTATGGCGCGCTTCGATCGACGCCCGCTGCTGGCCATCAAGCGCCGCCTGCAGCTTTCCCCTCCAGTCGGAAATCGGCCCGTCGCCTGACAGGCTTATTTCCATCGCGGGACTGCCAGGCAGGGCCAGCAGACCTGCAAGCAGGCCACCCTTCGGCTCCGTGAGTTTCGCCTGTAGGCGCAGCTGGTTCCGATCCGGCAGGAAGGCGATATCGGCGGTCAGCCTGGCATCCGGCACGTCATGCCGATTGATGCTGATCGCCGCGTTGCCGCCTTCGTTGTCGGCGCGCATGCTGCCGTCAGCCGCGAGTGTGAAAGCGCGGCCGATCAGCGGCTGGGCCAGGCTTATTTCCGGTAGAGCGATGCTGTCGATGTCGATCTTCACCGGCAACGAAAAGCCACCCCCATCGTTGGCGTCCGGTCGCGACGGCAAGGTGCGGACGGGCCTTCTCAAAACATGGATCGCCGCCGCCTCGACGCGCTTTGCATGAAAAGTGCCGGTCAGCAGCGCCAGCGGGTTCCAGTTGACGGAGAGGCCGTCGATTTGGGCAAAAATCCCCTTGGTATCGGAAAGCACGATCTGGCTCGCGCGCAGGCCACCGGTCAGCAACCCTTGGGGATCCAGAACCCTGATCGTCATGTCGCGGTTGGAGATGATCGAAGCGACCCTATCCGTGACAATGCGCGCGCCGAAGGACGTGAAGCCGAACACGCCGAGGGCGATGGCAAGGAGGATCAGAACGACACCGGCTGAATAGCCGAACAGTCGTATGATCCAGGTCACGATTCTCGTTAGCGTTTGCATAGACTCGGACACTACTCCGTTAAGGTGACCGCTCGCGGCGCCGAGAAGGCTGCGGGCTTCACATGTTTAGAACGATTGTCCGATACCGGCATAGATGCCGAAGCTCGTCCCATCCTCGTACTTGTTGAGAGGCACAGCGAAATCAAGCCGCAGCGGACCAAACGGCGTCGCATAGCGAATGCCGATGCCCGCGCCGGCACGTATATCGGAAAAATCGGGCGCAAGATCGGCGGAAACCGTACCGACGTCGATAAACGGCACCACACCGATCGTGTCGGTGACCTTCACGCGGGTTTCAAAAGACCCGATGACATAGGACGCGCCGCCGGTTTCCCTGTTTTCGGCATTGCGGGGAGAGATTTCCTGATAGCCGTAGCCCCTTACCGAACCGCCGCCGCCCGCAAAGAAGCGACGGGTAGCCGGGATATTCGCCAGATCGTCCGCGCCAACGAGAAAACCGGCCGAAAGCCTGCCGGCGAGAACGATACGATCCTCGGTCCCCAAGCCTTTGTAACCCGAGATGGCGCCTTCGAAGCCAGAGAAGAACGTGCCGTTGAAGGCCTCGTAGCTCGGCGTTGCCTTAAGCATGGCGCGATAGCCCTCGGTGGGGTCGAGCTTGCTGTCGCGCGCGTCGCGATCATACTGAAGAGGCAGCGCAAAGGTCAGGTAGGTATTCTTGCCGAAGGCGTCATCGTCCTTCTCCCAGCTCACCTCGCCGGCGCCGGTGATCGTGTCCTGGTCGCTCAGTTCGTACGACAGGCCGAGTGAAGCGGTCACCAGCTTTGCGTTATAGGCATCCGGGTTCTCGGTCTTTGCCAGGAGGCTTGCCGTCAGCGTCGCCGATGGAAAGAACGCGCCGGGCTTTGTGAAGATGATGCCAGTCGAATAGTCGAGATCGCCGACATCGGTCGCCTGTCCGATCCTGCCGACCGAACCTTCAATGCGCAAGGATTCCGCTTCGCCGAACAGGTTGCGGTGCCCCCAGTAGCCATTCAGGCCGAATCCGTCGATCGTGGAATATTGCGCCCCGACGCCAAAATAGCGACGCTTGCCTTCGGACACCTCGATGGTCATCGGTATGGTTCCGTCGGCCGCCAGCGTGTCGGCCTCGTTGATGGACACGCTCGAAAACACGCCCAGGGCCCGCAGGCGATCGCCCGCTTTCCTCAATGCTTCCGGCGAATATCGATCGCCTTTGTTAAGGCGCGAGTAGCGCTGGATAAAACTCGACCGTACAGTTTTTTCGCCGGTTACGGCGACGTCACCAAGCGGGGCAACCGGACCGCCGTCTGCGGCCAGCACTACATTGACGGTATCGGTCCGGTGATCGGCGATCACCTCGCGCTTCGTCAGCTTGGCAAGAGGGCGGCCTTCGTTCTTCAGTTGCTCGACGATCTTGTCACCGGCCTTGATGATCGTCAGCGAGCCGGCCCTTGCACCGGGCGACAGATCGTAGTCCGCCGGATTGCGGTTCGCCGCGTCACCGCCGAACTGAACCTCATGAACCTTGAAGACGGGGCCGGCTGCGACATTGACCGTCACCGGGACGGGCCGCGAGCGGTTGAAAGTCGGATTCGGTGGAAGACTGTCGATGTCCGTGCCATCGACCGTGATCGTCACCACGCCGCCGTAGCGAGCCTTCTCGTAGAGAGCGGCAATCAGGCGGTCACGGTCATCCCTCGCCTTGATGACGACGCCGAGATCGCCGGACACCGGGCGGTCCTTGTCGCCCACGAGGCGGGAACTGTTTTCAAGGGCTTCCTTGAGATCCGGGTCGGCCGCATCGGTGTTCAGCGTGACGACGTAGCGCACTGGATCAGGCACCTGGTCAGCCGAGTCGTCGTCCTTGCCGAAGATTGTCATGCCGAAGAGCTTGAACGCAAATGCATCGCTGACAAGGGCCGGCGACAACGCAGTCGCTGCTGCGACTATCATCATCGAGCCTGCTCGCCGATACGCAATACCCGTTTTCGGTGCCCTGCCTCTGATCTGCATCCGCCGCTTTTTGTCTACTTGGAATTCCGCTTTGCGCCCCCCGGCCGGCGGCAACCTTAGCGGCAAAATTCCTTGTAGTGTACCGTTTTAAATCGCTTGATTGCTCAATTCGAAGAAAAAAGCAAAAAATCCCGGGCTTAAACCCGGGATCTGTCGTGTGCCAGGCGTGGGATCAATAACCGCCGCGGCAATCGTCGATATAGCGGCGGCCATACCGATCACGGTAGTAGCACTGGCCGGGCTGCTCGGCGACGCGGCCGATTACCGCGCCCGACACGCCACCGATAGCAGCACCAACTGCGGCACCTCGAACGTCCCCGGTCACCACGCCACCAATAATGGCGCCGGATGCCGCACCGATACCCGCCCCCTGCTGGGTCGGCGTGCAGCTTGCGATCGATAGGCCAATAACGGCGAGTGCAATAATCTTCTTCATCAATAGCTCCTAGGTTGGTCGCCCTGAGGGCGGTGGCCGTCCCTGATTCTTATATTTTCGTTAGGCTAGCCCACAAACTATGGCGCAAAAAGGGGCAATCCACCGCTTTTGTCCGGTTTTGACCGTGGCAATGAACGAAATTGGGATCGGAAACACGGCGGCAAAAGCGCTTTGCCAACACGGCGAATTTAACGGACCGCCCTAAAGTAGTGGTTGATCGCAAAGCGAAAACATCAAATGATGCCGGTCGTGCCTGGAGGAGGCACGAGGAGGAAATCATGGCGAAAGTGAAACTGACGGTGAATGGCCGCGCGGTGAGCGGTGACTGTGAAGAGCGCACGCTTCTTGTCCACTTCATTCGTGAAAAACTTGGCCTGACCGGCACGCACGTCGGTTGCGATACGAGCCAATGCGGCACCTGCGTCGTTCATATGGATGGCCGATCGGTCAAGAGCTGCACCATCCTTGCCGTTCAGGCTTCCGGCGCGTCGGTCACGACCATCGAGGGACTTGCCGTCAACGGCGAACTTCACCCGGTTCAGGCCGCCTTCAAGGAACATCACGGTTTGCAGTGCGGCTTCTGCACGCCCGGCATGGTGATGACCGCCGTCGACATGATCGGTCGCCATGGCGGTCATCTGGACGAGCAGACGGTTCGACACGAGCTCGAAGGCAATATCTGTCGGTGCACCGGCTACCACAACATCGTCAAGGCCGTGCTGTCCGCCAATGAACAGATGCACGGCACGGTGAAGCAGGCAGCCGAATAGTTCTCAGGAATTGTCTGGCTGACGCCGAACACTTTTGGCGGAATGCCAGGCCCGAAACCCCATTGGGAGGACATCATGGGTGTTGAAGGAATTGGTGCACGCGTCGCGCGCAAGGAAGACAAGCGGTTCCTGACCGGCAAGGGTCGCTACACGGACGACATGGTCGTGCCGGGCATGAAATTCGCTTTCTTCATCCGCAGCCCACATGCTCATGCAAAGATCAAAGGCATTGACGCAGCCTCGGCCAAGGCGATGCCGGGTGTTATTGACGTGCTGGATGGCAAGCAGCTGCTCGCCGACGGGATCGGCAACCTCATTTGCGGCTGGATGATCCATTCGAAA
This sequence comes from Rhizobium sp. Root1220, assembly GCF_001426265.1. Classification (GTDB taxonomy): domain Bacteria; phylum Pseudomonadota; class Alphaproteobacteria; order Rhizobiales; family Rhizobiaceae; genus Rhizobium. Next base: position 383,876 of record NZ_LMDG01000023.1, on the reverse strand, counting down.
GACGGCTCGCCGATGAACATGGGCGCATGGCGCCCGCTGGCGGTCGATACCGTGCGATATGTCGGCGATGCAGTTGCCATCGTCGTGGCCGATTCGCTGGCCGAGGCGCGAGATGCGGCCGAAGCCGTTGTGGTGGACTACCAGGAGCTGACGGCGGTGGTCGAGGCGGTCGACGCGCTGAAGTCCGGAGCACCACAGATCCATCCGGAAGCTACCGGAAACCTGATCTTCGACTGGCAGCTCGGCGATCCCGCGGCCACCGAAAAGGCACTCTCGGAAGCCACCCATATCACGGAAATAGAGCTACACAACAACCGCCTCTCGCCCAATCCCATGGAACCGCGCGCCGCGCTCGGCATCTATGATTCAGCCGAGGATCACTATACCTGCTACACGACCAGCCAGAACCCACATGTTGCCCGGCTGGTGATGAGCGCTTTCTACAACGTCGCGCCGGAGAACAAGCTGCGGGTTATCGCCCCTGATGTCGGCGGTGGCTTCGGGTCGAAGATCTATATCTATCCGGAAGAGATCGTCTGTCTCTGGGCTTCCAAGAAAACCGGAGTTCCGGTCAAATGGAACTCGGACCGGACCGAGGCATTCCTTACCGATGCACATGGCCGCGATCACGTCTCGAAAGTGAAGATGGCCTTTGACAAGGACCATCGCATCATCGGTTTGCACGTCGATACCATCGCCAATCTCGGCGCCTATATGTCGCTGTTTTCGTCGGCGGTGCCGACCTATCTCTATGCGACATTGCTGTCCGGGCAGTATGACATTCCGGCGATCCACGCCAATGTTCGCACCGTCTACACCAATACGGCACCGGTCGATGCCTATCGCGGCGCCGGACGTCCGGAAGCGACCTACCTGCTTGAACGCACCATGGAGACGGCGGCGCGCGAGCTCGGCATTTCGCCCGCGGAACTGCGGCGGAAGAATTTCATTCGCTCCTTCCCGCATCAGACGCCGGTCATCATGAATTACGATGCAGGCGACTATGAAGCATCGCTCAACGCCGCGATGCAGACCTCCGATTGGAACGGCTTTGCCGGTCGGAAGGCGGAAGCGGCCGGGCGCGGCAAGAAACGCGGTATCGGCATGAGTTGCTATATCGAGGCTTGCGGCATCGCGCCATCGCAGGCGGTCGGCTCGCTCGGTGCCGGCGTCGGTCTCTGGGAATCGGCAGAGGTGCGCGTCAATGCCGTCGGCACCATCGAGGTGCTCACCGGCTCTCACAGCCATGGACAGGGCCACGAGACGACCTTCGCACAGCTCGTATCCGATCGCCTTGGTGTATCGATCGACAGCGTTTCAATCGTCCATGGCGACACCGACAAGGTTCAGATGGGCATGGGCACCTATGGCTCGCGCTCCGGTGCGGTCGGCATGTCGGCGATCGTCAAGGCACTCGACAAGGTCGAGGCCAAGGCGAAGAAGATCGCGGCCCATCTGATGGAAGCGGACGAGAGCGATATCGTCATCGAGAATGGTGAGGTAAAGGTGGCGGGCACCGACAAGATGTTGCCCTGGTTTCAGGTCGCACTTGCCGCTTACACGGCCCACAATCTGCCCGGCGGCATGGAACCCGGCCTTAAGGAAACGGCCTTCTACGATCCGTCCAACTTCACCTTCCCGGCCGGCTGCTACATCTGCGAAGTCGAAGTCGATCCCGAAACGGGCAAGACCGACATCATCCAGTTCGTTGCCGCCGACGATTTCGGCAATATCATCAATCCGATGATCGTCGAGGGACAGGTGCATGGCGGCATCGCGCAGGGCATCGGCCAGGCATTGCTCGAAGCCGTGCACTATGACGAAAACGGTCAACTTCTCACTGCGAGCTTCATGGACTACGCCATGCCCCGGGCCGACGATCTACCGTCGTTCCAGGTGTCGCATCAGGTCACGCCGTCCCCGAGTAATCCGCTCGGCATCAAGGGGTGCGGCGAGGCAGGCGCCATCGGCTCGCCGCCGGCGCTGATCAACGCGATCACAGATGCGATCGGCAACAACATGCTCACCATGCCCGCCACGCCGCAGAAGGTGTGGATGGCGGCGCGTGCGGTTCATTGAGGGGGAACGACGATGTACCAGACAAATTATCACCGTGCTTCCTCAGTCGATGAAGCGGTCAAGATGATCTCGGGAACGGCAGAAGGCAAATACGTCTCCGGCGGAATGACGCTGATTGCCACCATGAAGCAGCGGCTGGCCGCGCCAACCGATCTTGTCGATCTCAGGCACATCGCCGCGATGAAGGGCATCAGGGTCGAGGGCGGCAAGGTCACCATCGGCGCTGCGACACCCCATGCCGAGGTGGCGGGATCGGCGGCTCTGCGGGCCGCATGCCCAGCGATCACCAGGCTGGCCGGGATGATCGGCGATCCGCATGTACGCCACATGGGAACGATCGGTGGCTCTGTTGCCAACAATGACCCCGCCGCCGACTACCCCTCGGCGATGCTGGCGCTCAATGCCCGGATAATCACGAACAAGCGGGAAATCCCGGCTGATGACTTCTTCACCGGCCTGTTCGAGACGGCGCTTGGGGACGGGGAGTTGATCACGGCGCTTGGTTTCGAAGCGCCGGAAAAGGCGGGTTACGCGAAGTTTCCAAATCCGGCTTCTCGTTACGCCATGACTGGCGTCTTTGTTGCCAAGGGATCCGGGGGAATTCGTGTGGCGGTCACCGGCGCCGGTTCAGACGGCGTCTTCCGCCAAACGGCGATGGAACAGGCCCTCACCGCGAACTGGTCGCCATCGGCTATCGCCGCCGTTAGTGTCGACCCGTCGGGTTTGATGTCGGACCTGCACGCCAGCGCGGAATATCGGGCCAATCTGGTGAAGGTCATGGCAAAGCGTGCCGTCATCGACGCAGGCTGATGCGTAATTTCGATCGCGGCAGGTTGCAGCGCCGCGATCGTTTTCCCATATGGTCAAGGCCGGCTTTTTTGAACTAAAGTAATTCAAGTCTATGGGCCTTTTGCCGCACTTGATGTTAAAGCAAGGGCAAAGGGTTGACGTGCGTTCGTCCGTTGGCAAGAACGCTCGCACGATACTGGAGCAGACGATGGATTTCGAAGCATTCTTCAAGACCGAGCTGGATGGCCTGCACACGGAAGGCCGCTACCGCGTTTTTGCCGATCTTGAGCGCCATCGCGGCAGCTTTCCGCGCGCCACGCGCCATACCGCGGACGGGCCGAAGGATGTAACCGTCTGGTGTTCCAATGACTATCTCGGGATGGGCCAAAACCCCAAGGTGATCGAGGCGATGAAAAACGCCATCGACCACTGTGGCGCGGGTGCGGGAGGCACCCGGAATATTTCTGGCACCACCCACTACCACGTTCTGCTGGAGCGCGAGCTTGCCGATCTGCATGGCAAGGAAGCCGCGCTGATCTTCACATCCGGCTACGTCTCGAACTGGGCTGCCCTTGGCACGCTCGGTGCCAGGATCCCCGGCCTCGTCATCTTCTCCGATGCCCTGAACCACGCCTCGATGATCGAAGGCATCCGCTACGCCAAGTGCGACAAAGTCATCTGGAAGCACAATGATATCCAGGACCTCGAAGCCAAGCTCGCCGCCGCCGATCCGAAGGCGCCGAAGCTGATCGCCTTCGAGAGCGTCTATTCCATGGACGGCGATATCGCCCCGATCAAGGAAATCTGCGACCTTGCCGACAAGTACGGCGCGATGACTTACCTCGACGAAGTCCATGCCGTCGGCATGTATGGCCCGCGTGGCGGCGGCATTGCCGAACGCGAAGGCCTGATGGACCGCCTGACAGTCATCGAGGGCACGCTTGGCAAGGCTTTCGGCGTCATGGGCGGCTATATAGCGGCCTCAACGGCGCTCTGTGACTTCATCCGCTCGTTTGCATCTGGTTTCATCTTCACGACGGCACTGCCGCCGGCGCTGGCTGCCGGTGCGGTCGCCTCGATCCAGCACCTGAAAGCCAGCCCCTTCGAACGCGCCCGGCACCAGGATCGGGTGCGCATGTTGAGAACCCTGCTCGACAAGAACGGCATCCCGCATATGCCGAACCCGAGCCATATCGTCCCCGTCATGGTCGGCGATGCGGCAAAGTGCAAATGGATCTCTGACCTGCTGCTTGACAACTGCGGCGTCTATGTCCAGCCGATCAACTATCCGACGGTTCCAAAGAAGACCGAACGCTTGCGCATCACGCCGACACCGCTTCACACCGATGCCGATATCGAACACCTTGTCGAAGCGCTGCATTCGCTGTGGGCACGCTGCGCACTGGCGCGCCACGTCGCCTGATAGCGATCCCGTTCTGAAGCGTGACTCCGGCAGGTTTCCGTGAATTCGGTGCATCGGCGGACAGCCCGATAGCGCCCTTCCAGACTATCAAGGCGTGCTGGCAGGCTCCGGCTTTCGGATAAACGGAGCGGCTTGAACAACAAGAGGGTTCAGGCCGTTTTCTTCTCGTTCCAGTATTTCGAGAAGCTGTCGCCGCATGCGCGGTTCCCAGAATTTGTTGATGTGGGTCGCAACCCCTTGCACGGCCTGGCTTGAAGGCTGGCTCTTGAAGAACGTCGCAATCTGGTTGGCCATGTAGACAAGCTTGGCTTGGGTCTCATGCGACATCGGAGATACTTCCCGGCTGGATTCGGTGCGAATGCGTGAACACCTCGAAATCTTCTCCTCGCACCAGCGCGATGAGCGTCATTCCGGCATCCTCGGCGGTGCGGATCGCAAGTGCCGTCGGCGCGGAAATGGCGATCAGAACCGGGCTTCCCAGGATAGCCGCCTTCTGCACCATTTCGACCGACAGTCGGCTGGTAACGACCACGGCACCTTCTCCGCCTGTCATGCCAAGACGAACGGCCGCACCACACAGCTTATCAAGCGCATTGTGCCGGCCAACATCCTCGCGAACGGCGACAAGTCCGGTTCCCCGGACATAGAAGCCTGCTCCATGCACTGCACGCGTCTCCCGGTGCAACGGTTGGGCGCCGTTGAGAAGCGACACGGCCTCTACGATATCCGCAGCGCTGATCGTCATCGCTGCGGCAGACACATCCGGTACCTCGCGGACCGCCTGCTCGATCGATTCGATGCCGCAAAGCCCGCAACCAACGGGGCCCGCCATGCTGCGACGGCGCGCCCTCAGCGCATCGAAGACCTCGTCGACCAAGGTCACCTGAACATCGATGCCCTGTTCACCCTCGACGACATCGATCGACGCAATCTGCCGAAGCGTCGTGATGATGCCTTCGGTCAAACTGAACCCGACAGCGAAATCCTCAATATCTCCAGGCGTCCCCATCATCACCGCATGCGTCGTGCCGCCGTAGGAAAAGGCAATCGGCACCTCCTCCGGCACAATACGCTCGCCAATCGTGACGACGCCGCCGCTGCGGGCAGTGCGTCTGACCGCGATCCGGGTCTGCTGTTCGATCATCACTCCGCTGCCTCCAGTTTTCCGGCGATCCGGCGGCTCTGCCGCGCCTGCTCGTCATACTCGACCTGCCAGTCGGATGGGCCATTGGAAGGCGAGACCTGCACCGCCGTTACCTTGTATTCCGGGCAGTTGGTCGCCCAGTCGGAGAAGTCGGTGGTGATGACGTTCGCCTGCGTATCCGGATGGTGGAAGGTGGTGTAGACGACGCCAGGCGCAACGCGGTCGGTCAGCAGCGATCGCAGCGCCGTGTCGCCGGAACGGCTCATCAGCTTCACCCAGTCGCCGTCGCGAATACCGCGCTGTTCGGCATCATGCGGATTGATCTCCAGGCGATCCTCGGCGTGCCACACCACATTCTCCGTGCGCCGCGTCTGCGCACCGACATTATACTGGCTGAGAATGCGCCCGGTGGTCAGCAGCAGCGGGAAGCGCGGCCCCGTCCGCTCGTCGGTCGCAACATATTCGGTGCGGATGAACTTGCCTTTGCCGCGCACGAAGCCGTCGACATGCATGATCGGCGAGCCCTGCGGATGCGCCTCGTTGCAGGGCCACTGCACCGAGCCCATCTTGTCCAGATAGTCATATGAAACGAGCGCAAAGCTCGGCGTCGTCGCGGCAATCTCGTCCATGATCTCCGAAGGGTGGGCATAATTCCAGGCCAACCCCATGGCTTGCGCCATTTTCTGGGTAACCTCCCAGTCGGCATATCCGTTCTTCGGGCTCATGACCTTGCGGACACGGTTGATGCGCCGCTCGGCATTGGTGAAGGTACCGTCCTTTTCAAGGAAGCTCGATCCAGGCAGGAAGACATGCGCGTAGTTCGCGGTCTCGTTCAGGAAGAGGTCATGGACAACCACGCATTCCATCGCGGCGAGGCCAGCCGCGACGTGCTTGGTATCTGGATCGGACTGCAGGATATCCTCGCCCTGGACATAGAGCCCCTTGAACGAACCGTCGACCGCCGCATCGAGCATGTTCGGAATGCGCAGACCCGGTTCGTTGCTGATCTTGACGCCCCAGAGCTTCTCGAAGATGTCGCGCGTCGCGTCATCGGAGATATGGCGATAGCCGGGCAGTTCATGCGGGAAGGAACCCATGTCGCAGGAGCCCTGCACATTGTTCTGGCCGCGCAGCGGGTTCACGCCAACGCCGGGGCGACCGATATTGCCGGTGACCATGGCGAGGTTGGCAATCGCCATGACCGTTGTCGATCCCTGGCTGTGTTCGGTGACCCCGAGGCCGTAATAGATGGCGCCGTTGCCGCCCTTGGCATAGAGACGCGCCGCACCCCGGACCAGATCGGCGGGAACGCCGGTGAACTTCTCCGTCGTTTCCGGGCTGTGATCCGGCTCGGCGACGAAGCTTGCCCAATCCTCGAACTCGGACCAGTCGCAACGCTCGCGGATGAAGGCCTCATTGAACAGTCCCTCGGTCACGATCACGTGCGCCAGTGACGTCAGGATCGCGACATTCGTACCGGGCTTCAGCGGCAGGTGATAGGACGCCTCGACATGGGGAGAGCGTACGATATCTGTGCGGCGCGGATCGATGACGATGAGCTTGGCACCCTGCCGCAACCGCTTTTTCAGCCGCGACCCGAACACCGGATGCCCGTCGGTCGGGTTAGCACCGATGATGACGACGACGTCGCTCTGCTCGACGCTGTCGAAGTTCTGCGTGCCAGCCGAAGTGCCGAAGGCCTGGCCGAGACCGTAGCCGGTCGGCGAATGGCAGACGCGGGCGCAGGTGTCGACATTGTTGTTGCCGAAGCCGGCGCGCACCAGCTTCTGCACCAGATAGGTTTCCTCGTTCGTGCAGCGCGAGGACGTGATGCCGCCGACCGAGTCGCGGCCATACTGATACTGGATGCGGCGGAACTCGGTTGCGACATGCGCGAAGGCCTCGTCCCAGCTCACCTCCCGCCATGGGTCGGTGATCTTCTCGCGGACCATCGGATTGAGGATGCGGTCCTTGTGGCTGGAATAGCCGTAGGCGAAACGGCCCTTGACGCAAGAATGCCCGCGGTTCGCCTGCCCATCCTTCCACGGAACCATGCGCACGAGCTCCTCGCCGCGCATTTCCGCCTTGAACGAACAGCCGACCCCGCAATAGGCGCAGGTGGTAACCACCGAATGCTCCGGCTGGCCAATCTCGATCACCGACTTCTCCGTCAGCGTCGCTGTCGGACAAGCCTGCACGCAGGCGCCACAGGAAACGCACTCCGACGATACGAAGTCCTCATGCATGCCGGCCGAAACTCGTGAATCGAAGCCGCGGCCTTCGATGGTCAACGCGAACGTGCCCTGCACTTCCTCGCAGGCACGTACGCAGCGGGAACAGACGATGCATTTTGACGGATCGAAGGTGAAATAGGGGTTTGATTCGTCCTTCGGCGCCCATTTGAGATTGAGATCGCCATTGTTGCGCGCCTTGATGTGGTTATCGCCCTCATAGCCATAGCGCACGTCACGAAGACCGACGGCACCGGCCATGTTCTGCAGCTCGCAATCGCCGTTGGCCGCACAAGTCAGACAGTCGAGCGGGTGATCGGAAATGTAGAGCTCCATCACCCCGCGACGGACATCCTTCAGCCGGTTCGTCTGAGTGGAGACCACCATACCTGAAGCAACCGGCGTCGTGCAGGACGCCGGGAGGCCTGCCCTCCCCTGGACTTCGACCAGACAGAGGCGGCAGGAACCGAAGGCGTCCATCATGTCGGTAGCGCAGAGTTTCGGGATCTCGATACCCGCATCCATCGACGCGCGCATGATGGAGGTTCCCTCCGGCACCGTCACCTGGTTGCCGTCGATGGTGAGCGTCACCATGGTTTCGGAGATCGAGGCCGGCGTGCCGTAGTCGGTTTCGTGGACGAGAGGCATGGTCTTACTCCGCCGCTTCGATAAGAGGTGTGGGAACGAAATCCTCGGGGAAATGCGTCATGGCGCTCATGACGGGATAGGGCGTAAAGCCCCCAAGCGCACAGAGCGACCCGAACTTCATGGTGTTGCAGAGATCGGCGAGCAGCACGCGGTTCTTCTCAGGCTCGATGCCGCGCGCGATCTTGTCCGCCGTCTCGACGCCGCGCGTCGAGCCGATCCGACAAGGTGTGCACTTGCCGCAGCTTTCGACGGCACAGAACTCCATCGCGAACCGCGCCTGCTTGAGCATGTCGGCCGTCTCGTCGAAAACGACGATGCCGGCGTGACCGATCAATCCATCCTTGGCCGCGAAAGCTTCGTAGTCGAATGGCGTGTCGAACAGCGAGCGTGGGAAGTAGGCGCCGAGCGGCCCACCGACCTGAACCGCCTTCACCGGCTGCCCGGATGCGGTTCCGCCGGCAATATCATCGACCAGTTCGCCGAGCGTAATGCCGAATGCCGTTTCAAAAAGACCACCATGCTTCACATTACCGGCAATCTGGATCGGGATTGTCCCCCGCGACCGGCCCACGCCGAAGTCGCGATAGTAGGCCGATCCCCGGTCCATGATCACTGGCACGGAGGCGAGTGAAATGACGTTGTTGATGACGGTCGGACAATCGAAGAGACCCTCGTGGGCCGGCAGCGGCGGCTTGGCACGCACGATGCCGCGCTTGCCTTCGAGACTGTTCAGAAGCGCCGTCTCTTCGCCGCAGACATAGGCGCCCGCACCCGTGCGCACCTCCATGTCGAAAGCCTTGCCCGAGCCGAGAACGGACGGCCCAAGTATTCCGGCAGTTCGCGCGATATTGATCGCGCTGTTCATAGCCGCAATAGCATGCGGATACTCGGATCGTATATAGACGAAGCCCTTGCTTGCGCCGGTCGCGAGGCCCGCGATCACCATGCCCTCGATCAGAACGAAGGGATCGCCCTCCATGATCATCCGGTCGGCAAAGGTGCCGCTGTCACCCTCATCGGCGTTGCAGACGATGTACTTGCGTGCTCCCGGCGCATCGAGCACCGTCTTCCACTTGATACCGGTCGGAAAACCGGCGCCGCCGCGGCCGCGTAGGCCGGACTCGGTCACCTGCCCGACGATGTCGGTCGGCTGCATGGAAAGGGCGCGACGCATGCCGGCAAGGCCGCCATGCGCTTCGTAATCGTCAAGAGACAACGGATCGATAACGCCGCAACGGGCAAACGTCAGGCGCGTCTGCCGCTTGAGGAACGGCAGTTCCTCAACTTCGCCGAGACAGAGCGGATGGGTGCCGCCCGAGATCAATCCCGCATCGAAAAGCGCCGCGACATCCCTCACCCTGACAGGCCCGTAGCCTATCCGTTTTCCTGCCACCTCAACCTCGACAAGCGGCTCCAGCCAGTGCATTCCGCGCGAGCCGTTGCGCACGACCTTCGCATCGAGACCGCGAGCGACAATCTCCTGGGCGATTGCCTTCACCACGTTTTCGGCCCCAACCGACAGCGCTGCGGCATCGCGCGGAACATAGATCCTGACGGTCATCGACGTGCCTCCGAGATCAGCTCCGCGAGATCGGCGGCATCCACCCGGCCGTGCACCTCGCCGTCCATCATTGCGGACGGCGAGCACGAACAGAGCCCGAGACAGAAGACAGGTTCGAGGGTGATTGCCCCATCGGGCGTCGTTCCGTGCCAGTCCACGCCGAGCATCGTCTTGACCCGCTCGGCAAGCGCGTCCCCACCCATCGCCTGGCAGGATTCGGCCCGACAGAGCTTCAGGACATGCCGCCCGGCGGGATGATCGCGATAATCGTGGTAGAAGCTGACGACGCCATGCACCTCGGCGCGCGACAGGTTGAGTTCGTCGGCAATGACAGGAAGCGCCTCCTGCGGCACGTAGCCAAACTCGTCCTGAATCCCGTGCAGGATCGGCAGCAACGGGCCTTCTAGCGCTTTGAGATTGTCGATGATCGCGCGCGTACGCATCGAGATATCGCCCTTGGCGACAAGAATGTTCATTAGCGGTCCTCCCGAGACCTGCAACGACGATAGTGGCATGCTCGGGCGGGCTTTCTGCTGAGGCCTGTAGCCGACGAAACTGCTAACGTCCGTTCAGTGCAACCTTCTCAGGGAAACGCGCGGCGATCAATATGGCTGTTCCGTCACTCGATAGGAAATTTCTATTGACTATCCGGCTCGTCCGAGAGGATACGAGCCTCGTGCAACAGCGCCGACACCAGCGGCGTGAAGGGCTCGCGATGCGTCGCAACCAGACCGACAAGGTGGTGTGCCTGTGGCTCAATGATTGGAATCATACGGATCTCGGCAGGAAAGCCAAACGATTTCGCTATGATGCGCGGCATGATGCTGGCCCAGCGCCCCGTTCTGACATGCGAAAACAGCACGATCATCGAATTTGATTCGAGTGTCGGATGAGCCGTTCCGCCTGCTTCGGCAAGAAGTTGATTGATAATGCGGCGGTTCTGCATGTCTGCGGTCAATAGACAAAGCCGAAGATCGCCGACTTCCTTCCAGGTAACACTGTCGCGATCGGAAAGCGGGCTTCCGGCCGCGGTAATGAGGTTATAGTGCTCCGCATAGAGCGGTACGCTGGTAACGCGTCCAAGCGGCTCATTCTCCAGGTAGGTGATTCCAGCATCGATCTCCAGATTCTCGAGCATGCTCAGTACCTGCAGGGAATTTCGGGAAACGATCGAGAATGTGACGTCGGGATGCCGCTCCTGGAAGGGTGCGGTGATGCGCGGCAGCATCGCCAGGGCGGTCGGGATTGCCGCAATCCTGATGTGGCCGGACAATCCGTTGCGCGCCGCCCGCATCTCCTCGCGCATCGTCCGGGCGTCGCCGACGATCCGTCGCGCCCATTCCAGAACCCGCTGCCCTTCGGGCGTCAGTCCCTGGAAGCGGGAGCCGCGGCTTACGAGCATGACGCCAAGCTGGTCCTCCAGCTGTCGGATCGCGGCCGATAGCGTCGGCTGCGAAATGCCACATTCCTCGGCGGCACGCCCGAAGTGCTTTTCGTTGGCAAGCGCAATAAAGAATTCAAGCTTGTCGATCATTCGACCTCCCGCCGCTTTCGGCCACGGGTCATCTTCGCGTTGACGCCGACGCGCCGCAAGTCCGAGTGTCAGCTTTCGTGCGGCTCGGGAAATTGATCGAAAAGCGAACGCAGGAAGATGACGATGTCGGGCCGGGTGACGCGATAGTAGATTTGCCGGCCCTCACGACGGCTGGACACAAGGCCTTCCATTCGGAGACGCGCCAATTGCTGCGATACCATGGCCTGCTGGATACCAAGGCTCTCTTCGAGCTGCCCCACTGTCTTTTCCTCGTCGGATAGAAGGTGGAGTATGAGCAGCCTCGAATGATGGGCTATCGCCTTGAGAAAGCTGCTCGCGTCTCGCGCCTTGGCAGACAGTGTCTGCAAATTCTGGTCGGCCGTACCCGACCGAGGTGTAGGCAAGTGCATTATGTATCTCTGATTGTATAAACGGCATGAATAAAGTGTACATTAACATATTCGCACCGCATGGCCGTTTGGATCTCCCAAAATGCCAAAAAAAGTCCCTGCCGATCAGCAGATCAGTTGGCCACCGTTGATCTCCAATACTTGCCCCGTAATGTATCCTGAAAGCAAAGGCGCAGCGAGGAACAGATATGTCGGCGCGCAGTCCTCGGCTGTTCCCAGTCTCTGGAGAGGAATACTCTTGCGAGTCTGCTCCAGTTTTTCCGGCGATGAATAACGCTGGTGGAAATCCGTCTCGATTGTCCCCGGCGAAACGCAATTGACACGGATTCCGTCCGGGGCGAGCTCCCTCGCCAACGCCTTCGAATAGGTGGCGACGAACGCCTTGGACGCTGAATAGACAGCCGACCCCGGGCTCCCTCCGGTCAGCGCGGAAATCGAAACCGTGTTGACGATCGCGGCTCCCTGCGCCGCACGCAAGGCCGGCAGTAGAGCCCGCGTCACCTCGACCACGGAAGTCTGGTTGAGTTGCACGATGGCTTCATACTGTTCATCGGTTAGCGCGTCGGCCGGAAAGCGGCCAATCATCGTCCCGGCGTTGTTGACGAGCACATGCACCCGCTCGAAATTGCCCAACACCTTGTCGGCGAGTTGCCGGGTGCCAGCCGACGTGGCGAAATCCGCAGCGATTAGGAAAGCGCGGCGGTCCTCTACCGCCGTGAGCAGGAAGTCAGGCAGCGCCCGGTCCGCGCTGCGGCCGATGTGAACCGCCACTCTTGCGCCGCAATCGAGGAACTGCCGCGCAACCTCGAGGCCGATGCCCCGGCTTGCGCCCGTGACAACCACGTTATGATTTTCAAACAGCTTTGGGTTAAACACGCAGCCCTCCTCGGCCTTGCCAATCCGCGGATGCGGCGTCCGCACATGATATGAGGCAGCAATGCCGGCCGCCAGCCGACCGTATGATTTCGCGACGGGCAGCTTTCTACCGAAAGGCAACCACAACCGGTCCAGTCCGTCAACCGATCCCGCAAGGCGAGGGAACGGGCGAAGCTGGGCAATGGCGAATTGCGCTGGACGCGAGCAACGAGGAGGCACCCGAAACGAAAAAAGCGGCCTCGCGGCCGCTTCGGAATTCGGATAGGTAGCCCCGCATCAATCCTGCTGGACAACGCCGCGCAGGTGGGTCATCTCCATGATGAAATGCTCGAGCTTGGACTTGTGCTCGTGATGCTCGGTGTCATCAAGCTCCTGCTTGGCAACTTCGATACGGCGCGTCAGCTCGTCCTTGCTGAGATCAGCAACCAGAACGGCTGATTCGGCCAGCAAGGTGCAACCTGTCGGAAGAATATCGGCAAATCCGCCGAAAACCACGAAATCCTGCTTCGTACCGTTCGCGGATCGCACGCTGACGATACCCGGTTTGATGGTGGTCATCGTCGGCGCATGGTGTGCCATGACCGTCATCTCGCCCTCGGTTGCCGGAATGACAACTTCTGTCACCATCTCCGACAGGAGCAGGCGCTCCGGAGATACGAGTTCAAAATTGAAATTGTCAGCCATCAGTGACTTACCTTCTCGGCTATGGCCTCTGCATCTTGCAGTTTGGTCCCGCAGAACGGGCAGTGCTGTATCGCCTGATCGAGATACCCAAGACCGTCTTCGGTCTGGAGCAACCCAACCACCACCATCGTCACGCCACTGTCCGATACATAGATCGTCGGCGCTGCGGGGTCGGGAAGCTCCACTGCGACGGCCCGAAGGGCGTCGCAGCAGAAAATCTCGGTATGAGCGTCGCTCATCAAGCCGCCGCGGAGAGCTTCTTGGCCTTTTCGATGGCTTCTTCCATCGAACCAACCATGTAGAAAGCTGCTTCCGGCAGGTGGTCGTATTCGCCGTTCACGAGGCCCTTGAAGCCCTTGATCGTATCTTCGAGCGCAACCAGCTTGCCCGGCGAACCGGTAAAGACTTCGGCGACAAAGAACGGCTGTGACAGGAAGCGTTCGATCTTACGAGCGCGGGCAACCGAAAGCTTGTCTTCCTCGGATAGTTCATCCATCCCGAGGATGGCGATGATGTCCTGGAGGGACTTGTAGCGCTGCAGCGTCGACTGAACCTTACGAGCCACTTCGTAGTGCTCTTCGCCGACAACAATCGGGTCGAGCATGCGCGAGGTGGAGTCGAGCGGGTCGACCGCCGGGTAGATACCCTTTTCAGCAATCGAGCGCGACAGAACGGTGGTCGCGTCCAGGTGGGCAAACGACGTTGCCGGAGCCGGGTCGGTCAAGTCGTCGGCCGGAACATAAATGGCCTGAACCGAGGTGATCGAGCCGGTCGTCGTGGTCGTGATGCGTTCCTGCATCTGGCCCATGTCCGTTGCGAGCGTCGGCTGATAGCCAACGGCTGAAGGAATGCGGCCCAGCAGAGCCGACACTTCGGAGCCTGCCTGCGTGAAGCGGAAGATGTTGTCGACGAAGAACAGAACGTCCTGGCCCTGGTCACGGAAGTTTTCAGCAACCGTCAGGCCGGTCAGGGCGACGCGAGCGCGAGCGCCCGGCGGTTCGTTCATCTGGCCGTAAACGAGCGCCGCCTTGGAGCCTTCGCCGCCGCCGTGCTTGTTGACGCCCGATTCGATCATTTCATGGTAAAGGTCGTTGCCTTCACGGGTACGTTCACCCACGCCGGCGAAGACAGAGTAACCACCGTGCGCCTTGGCGACGTTGTTGATCAATTCCATGATCAGAACGGTCTTGCCGACGCCCGCGCCGCCGAAGAGGCCGATCTTGCCGCCCTTTGCGTAAGGCGCCAGCAGATCGACGACCTTGATGCCGGTAACCAGGATCTGTGCTTCCGTGGACTGGTCCACGTAAGACGGCGCTTCCTGGTGAATCGCACGTCTGGAAGACGTGACCAACGGGCCGGCCTCGTCAACCGGCTCGCCGATGACATTCATGATGCGGCCGAGTGTTTCGGGACCAACCGGAACCGCGATCGGACCACCGGTGTCCGAAACCGGCTGACCACGAACCAGACCTTCGGTCGAGTCCATGGCGATCGTGCGAACTTCGTTTTCACCAAGATGCTGCGCGACTTCGAGAACGAGGCGGTTGCCACCGTTCGTGGTTTCGAGCGCGTTCAAGATCGGCGGCAGTTCGCCTTCGAAAGCAACGTCCACGACGGCGCCGATAACCTGCGTGACCTTACCGGCAGAGCCTGCCGCGGTCTTCTTGGGGGTAGCTGCCTTAGCCATCTTCTTACCCTCTTTCCCTAACCTCAGAGCGCTTCCGCGCCCGAAATGATTTCAATGAGTTCCTTGGTGATCTGCGCCTGACGCTGGCGGTTATAGCTCAGCGTCAACTTGTTGATCATCTCACCGGCGTTACGCGTCGCACTGTCCATCGCGCTCATCTTGGCGCCCATTTCACCAGCGACGTTCTCAAGGAGCGCGCGGAAAATCTGGACCGAAATATTGCGCGGGATCAGATCGTCGAGGATCGATGCTGGATCCGGTTCGTATTCGTAGACCGCACCCGCATGCTCCTCATCCTGGACGACAACAGCCGGAGCCGATGCCGGGATGAGCTGGAGCGCCGTTGGAACCTGCGAGATGACCGACTTGAACTCGGAGTAGAACAACGTGCAAACGTCGAACTCCTCGGCTTCGAACATCTCGATGACGCGCTTGCCGATC
The DNA here is from genome assembly GCF_001426265.1 of Rhizobium sp. Root1220. GTDB lineage: Bacteria > Pseudomonadota > Alphaproteobacteria > Rhizobiales > Rhizobiaceae > Rhizobium. The sequence goes on along the minus strand of NZ_LMDG01000023.1, from coordinate 368,369 downwards.
TGGTCCGCATTCTCGAAGCCGATACGCTTGACGTCGCGCAGTTCCTTACGCTCAACGATGAGCGAAGCAAATTCGCGGCGAAGAACGTCATAGCCCTTCTTGCCGATCGTGAAGATCTTTACGGTCTTGCCTTCAGCGAGAAGCTTGCGGGCATGGTCACGCGCAAAACGCGAGATCTGCGAGTTGAAACCGCCGCAAAGACCGCGTTCTGCGGTGCAGACCACCAACAGATGCACCTGGTCCTTGCCGGTCCCGGTCATCAGCAGCGGCGCGCCGTCCGCATCGGTCACGGCATTGGCGATATTCGCCAACACCACACCCATCCGCTGCGAATACGGCCGAGCGGCTTCGGCCGCCTCCTGCGCACGCCGAAGCTTCGCCGCGGCGACCATTTTCATCGCCTTGGTGATCTTCTGCGTCGCCTTGACGGAGGCGATCCGGTTTTTCAGATCCTTAAGTGAAGGCATCCGTTATCCGTCCTAAATGGGTCCGATCAGGCGAAAGACTTGGCGAAGTTATCGACGGCAGCCGTAAGCTTGCCCTTCGTATCATCGCTGATTGCCTTTTCCGTGCGGATCGTGTCGAGGATGGCCGAACCTTCAGAGCGGAGGTACGACAGCAGGCCCTGTTCGAACTTGCCAACCTGGCCGACAGCGATCTTGTCGAGGTAGCCGTTGACGCCGGCGAAGATCACCGCGACCTGCTCTTCCGTCTTCAGCGGCGAGAATTGCGGCTGCTTCAGGAGTTCGGTCAGGCGTGCACCGCGATTCAGCAGGCGCTGCGTCGAAGCATCGAGGTCGGAGCCGAACTGGGCGAAGGCGGCCATTTCGCGATACTGGGCGAGTTCCCCCTTGATCGAGCCGGCAACCTGCTTCATGGCCTTGACCTGAGCAGCCGAACCAACGCGCGAAACCGACAGACCGACGTTAACAGCCGGACGGATACCCTGATAGAACAGGTCGGTTTCGAGGAAGATCTGGCCGTCGGTGATCGAGATCACGTTGGTCGGAATGAACGCCGAAACGTCGTTGCCCTGCGTTTCGATGACCGGCAAAGCGGTCAGCGAGCCAGCGCCCTTTTCGTCGTTCATCTTCGCAGCGCGCTCGAGGAGACGCGAGTGCAGGTAGAAAACGTCGCCCGGATAGGCTTCGCGGCCCGGCGGGCGGCGCAGTAGCAGCGACATCTGACGGTAGGCAACAGCCTGCTTGGACAGGTCGTCATAACCGATCAGCGCGTGCTGGCCGTTATCGCGGAAGTATTCGCCCATCGTGCAGCCGGCAAACGGTGCCAGGTACTGCATAGGAGCGGGATCGGAAGCCGTCGCGGCAACGATAATCGAGTACTTCAGAGCACCACGTTCTTCGAGAACCTTGACGAACTGCGCAACGGTCGAGCGCTTCTGGCCGATAGCGACATAGACGCAGTACAGCTTCTCGCCGTCCGGACCATTGTCGTGGATAGCCTTCTGGTTCAGGATCGCGTCGAGAATGATCGCGGTCTTGCCGGTCTGGCGGTCGCCAATGACGAGCTCGCGCTGGCCACGACCGACAGGGATGAGCGCATCGATGGCCTTGAGGCCGGTCGACATCGGCTCATGCACCGACTTGCGAGGAATGATGCCGGGAGCCTTGATGTCAACGCGCGAACGACGCGTTGCATTGATCGGGCCCTTGCCGTCGATCGGGTTGCCGAGAGCGTCAACCACGCGACCGAGCAGTTCCGGACCAACCGGAACGTCAACGATTGCGCCGGTCCGCTTGACGGTGTCGCCTTCCTTGATCCCGCGTTCCGAGCCGAAGATGACCACGCCGACGTTGTCGGATTCGAGGTTCATCGCCATGCCGCGGATGCCGCCGGGGAATTCGACCATCTCGCCGGCCTGGACATTGTCCAGACCGTAAACGCGAGCAATACCGTCTCCGACGGAGAGCACCTGACCGACTTCCGAGACTTCTGCCTCTTTGCCGAAATTTTTAATCTGGTCTTTGAGAATTGCGGAAATTTCCGCGGCGCGGATATCCATCAGCCAACCTCTTTCAGTGCAAGCTTAAGGGTAGAGAGTTTGGTACGAAGAGACGTATCAATCTGACGGGACCCGACCTTCACGATCAGACCACCAAGAATTGACGGGTCAACCGTGACGGCAACCGCCACGTCTTTGCCGGTGACGCCCTTCAGCGCCGCCTTCAATTCAGTTTCCTGCGCCGCAGTCAGCGCATGGGCCGAGGTCACCTCGGCAGAGATTTCGCCACGCTGGTTTGCAGCGATGATGCGGAAGGCCCTGATCATGCCGGGAACGGCAAAGAGGCGGCGATTACGCGCCACGACCTTCAAGAAGTTTGCGAAGAAGCCGCTGATGCCGGCCTTCTCGCAGATCGCGACGATAGCATTGAACTGATCGTCCGCGGTAAAAACGGGGCTCGAAACGAAACGTCTCAGATCGTCGCTCTCATCCAGCATCGCCTGAAAACGGTCGAGATCCGCGGTCACGGTCGCGACGGCATTCTCTTCGATCGCCAACTCGAACAGCGACGAGGCATATCGTTCTGCAACACCAGATGTAAGCTGGGATGTGTCTGCCACTGGCACAATTTTCCCTGATTTCAATTCAAGAATCTGGCTTCCGGCGGGCGCCTGATTTAAATTCTTGAATTCGTTTTGATTTCCCCCAGAAATCACAAGAGAAGCCTCTTGCTTCTTCCGAAATTCGGGGTCCGTCTAACATAGGATCTGCGGACTCGCAACACGCGTAACGCCCGAATACGGCTTTCACATCGATTTCTGCCGGAAAAAGAAGGAAAGCTTCAAAAGGCCACCGCTATCGCACACGATCACCATTCAATTCAGGCGGAAAAGAAGCCGAAAACGTAACCGAGCGGGAGCGCCGCCAAAACGATCTGCACAACCAGGAGTAAATAGTTGATCATCGTACTCCCCTTATCTGAAAGAAGCGAAACGGTGCGCGCGAACGCCGCCATCGCGAAGGCCGCGCCGAGCGCCATGTAGATCCAGTCCTGCGCCAGCATCAGCGCCGAAAGACCGAAGCCGAGATAGAAGCCGCCCATCGACCTTTGTTCGGCGTAGCCGTCCCGTCGCCCTTCCCGTGGCGCAAGCCCGAACAAGCGCATCGCATATCCGGGGGCGAACATGATGATGAGCCCGACCAGCGCCGTAAATGCCGCGGCGCCAAAGGCGAGCCGTTCCCCCAACTCCGTCGGAAAATAGAAATCCATTGAATCGACCCCGAATAACCTGATTTGCAGTCCTTATGGCATGATTGCGGCAAGCGGCAAACGCTCGGAATACCTTGGTCTACAGGAAGCTTTGCGGATCGATGTCGAGTTGGACATGAATGGAGCCCCGTTCCTTGGGAGACTGCGACAGCAGGGCGCGGAGAAAGCCCTGAATGTCGGAATTCCGTCGCCCATGCACCAGCAGCCGAAACCGGTGGCGACCGCGCACGAGCGCCAGCGGTGCTTCGGCCGGCCCCAGTACTGAAATTCCCGTAACCTGCGGGGCGGCGTTGCGCATGCCGCGTGCATGGTTTTCCGCGTCGTGGCGGGTCTCGGCCGAGACGATGATCGACGCCAGCCGCCCGAAAGGCGGCAGGATGGCGCGCTCGCGCTCGGCGATCTCGCGCTCGTAGAAGGCGCTCGCGTCTCCGGACACGATCGCCTGCATGACCGGGTGTTGCGGCTGATAGGTCTGCAGCAGCCCGTGGCTCTTGAGGCCCGTGCGGCCGGCGCGACCGGTGACCTGAGACAGGAGCTGGAAGGTCCGCTCGGCCGCACGCGGATCTCCATTGGCGAGACCCAGATCGGCATCGACGATTCCGACCAGTGTCATCAACGGAAAGTTATGCCCCTTGGCGACCAGCTGCGTGCCGATGACGATATCCGCCTCTCCCTTGGCGATGGCATCGAGCTCAAGCCGCAGACGTTTGACACCCCCCATGATGTCGGACGACAGAACGATCGTTCGCGCCTCGGGAAAGTGCCGCTCCACCTCTTCGGCAATGCGCTCCACCCCCGGCCCGCAGGCCACGAGATGGTCGAGCGTGCCGCATTCCGGGCAGGCCTCGGGCGTGCGCTCGCTGTGGCCGCACTGGTGGCACTGCAGCTGCTTCTTGAAGCGATGCTCGACCAGCCAGCTGGAGCATTGCGGGCACTGGAAGCGATGGCCGCAGACCCGGCATAACGTCAACGGCGCGTAGCCACGCCTGTTGAGGAAGAGCAGCGCTTGCTGTTTTTTCTCGACGGTCTTGCCGATCGCGCGCACCAGCACCGGTGACAAGAAGCCGCCGCGTTCCGGCGCATGCCGACGCATGTCGACCAGATGCAGATCGGGCAGTGCCGCATCGCCGAAGCGTGTCGGCAGATGGATGGTGCTGTAGCGCCCGCTCTGGCCGTTTACCTGGCTTTCCACCGATGGTGTCGCCGATACGAGAACGACCGGAAAATCCCCGATCCTTCCGCGCACCACGGCCATGTCGCGGGCGTTATAGAACACTCGGTCTTCCTGCTTGTAGGCAGGGTCGTGCTCCTCGTCGACAATGATAAGGCCAAGATCCTCGAACGGCAGGAAGAGTGCCGACCGTGCGCCTGCGACGACACGCACGTCGCCTGTCACCGCCTGCCGCCAGACTTTCTCTCGCATTCTCGGCGGCAGGTCCGAGTGCCACTCGGCAGGCTTGGCGCCGAACCGGTCCTGGAACCGCTCCAGGAAGCTCGCGGTCAGCGCAATTTCGGGCAGCAGGATCAACACCTGCTTGCCCTTCTTCAGCGTCTCGGCGACGGCCTCGAAATATACTTCCGTTTTCCCCGAGCCCGTCACCCCATCGATCAGCGATACGGCAAACTCCCCCTTCCGGACTTCCGCCAGGATGTCGTTCGCCGCTTCCTTTTGAGGTCCTTCAAGCCGCGAGGCCGCGAAATCGGGATCCGGCCTTGCGACGACTGGCGGTGGAGACAGGAATATCGTCTCGAAAATCCCCTGGCTCACCAAGCCATCCACGACGCTTGTCGACACCCCTGCGGCATGTGCGAGCCCGCTGCGCGTCCACGACAAGCCATCGCCCGCCGTAGCGAGGACACGGGCGCGCGCCGGCGTCATCCGTTCCGGTTCGCCGCCAACAAAGCGCAACCCTTCCACCATCGGCTCAGGCTCGAAGGCGTTCGGCACGCGCAGCGCCATGCGGGCCACAAGTCCAGGCGGGGAGAGCGTGTAGCTCGCCACCCAGTCGATGAAATCGCGCATCTCCCTGGACAGCGGCGGGCAATCGAAGACATGGCTGATCGGCCGCAGCTTTTTCGGATCGATACCCTCGTCGCCGCCGTCCCAGACGACGCCGATGACCTGCCGGGGTCCAAGCGGCACCTGCACCACCGAGCCCGGCTCGACCGCCATGCCATCGGGCACAGCATAGGAATACGGCTTGGGAGCAGGCATGGGCACGAGCACCGGAACCGTGCGGTGCGCCGGCGGTGTGTCAAACAATGCTCCAAAGAGATCGGACGAATCTGTGCTCATCGGGCGCGACCATGCCCGGATCGGCGGAAAAATGAAACCCGCGACGCAATCACCTGCCTAATCTTCATCGTCGCCGTCTATCACCACCCGTCAGCCGCATCCCCTCTCCGGCGCATTCCGGACCAAAGGACCGAGGCGAATATCGAGCGGAGCAGCATGCCTCGCTATAACCCATCCGGTCATCGAAATGAATGGGCTCCAGCCATCCCATCCTGGCTGGGTTCGGCGATCGGCTGGAACTGCGCATCGCCATCGACATACAGATCGTGCACTGTATGCCTCTCGATCGCTTTCGTGACATCGTTGATGTCGCCTTCAAGATGCTCGACGGGAATCATGTTGCCGATCATGAAATCGAAGCGGTCGCCGCGCTTGTTGAGAAGCTCGTGAAACACCGTCATGTCCCTCAGCTCCGTCGACCACTTGGCGAACCAGTAGAACAGGCCCGAGTTCCGCGCGGTCACGTGAACGGGAAGGATCGGAAGATTGTATTTGCGCGCGAGCCCGACGGCGGACGTCTTCCAGGGACGCTCGTTCAGCCGTCCATTCGCCCAATAAGCAATCCGTCCGGAAGGAAAAAGCACCGTCGCCTTTCCTTCCCGTACCGCATGGTTCGTCAGCTGCAGCGTCTCGCGTGCCTTGGGCTTGCTTTTGTGTTCTTCGCGCCATTCGACTGGAATGATCACCTCGGCAAAGCGCGGATTGACGCGAACGGCATCGCGATTGGCAAAGAACATCATGTCCGGCCGCCGGCCCTTCAGAAGATCGAAGACAGCGACGCCGTCGGCAATTCCGGTGGGGTGGTTGCTCACCAGGATAAATCCACCGGAGGCCGGAATGCGCTCGCCGTTCCTGATATTGATCTTCAGTTGCAGCAGGCTGCTCATGTACTCGAAGCACTGGAAGCCCGGCATGTTCGCAACATCGTTGGCAAACCTGATCGCCCTGTTGTAGCGCAGGAGGGTATAGAGAAAAGGCCGCATCACGGGCCACAGCGGACTGTTGACGATGCGCCGGCCGCGTTCGGCTATCAGGGTGTCGACGATGTGTCCGGGATTGCCTTGCGAGACGAGTGTGATCGCTTCTGCGAACTGTCCGAAAGCCGTCATGGGTTGGCGCCGTGCCATGCAATATCCTGCGTCGTTGGGAAATCAGTTAGCGCGATTAATATGATGGAAGGATGACAGGCACCTGGCCGATATTAGCAATTCCATAACTGTCCTTCCCTCAGAATTGGCAGCCGGACCGGCAAATTCAAGGGGCCTGAGACGTGAACGAACTGCTGATCATCGCCGACCCGCGACTTATGACCGAACGCGCCGCCTGGCTCCAGAATCTCGCGAGCGAGAGGCGCCTTTCCGAGCACACCCTCGACGCCTATGAACGCGATACCCGCCAGTTTCTGACTTTTCTGACCGGCCATCTTGGTGGCCCGACATCGCTCAAGGACATCCATTCGCTACGACCGGCCGACTTCCGCGCCTTTCTGGCCGCACGTCGCAGGGACGGTTGCGGCGCCCGTTCGCTCGGCCGCAATCTTGCCGGTCTTCGCTCGCTCCTGCGTTACCTGGAGAAGAAGGGGCTGGTAAACGCCGCCGGTGCTGCCGCCATCCGCTCGCCCAAGCAGCCGAAATCGCTGCCCAAGCCGCTTTCCGACAGACAGGCGATATCGGTCGTCAGCGACGAGGCGCAATTGCATGACGAACCCTGGATCGCCGCTCGCGACGCGGCCGTCATGACACTTCTTTACGGCTGCGGTCTGCGCATATCGGAAGCACTCAACCTTACTCCGGGTGACCTGCGCCCCGGCGCGACCACGCTCCGCATTGCCGGCAAGGGCAACAAGACGCGGCTGGTGCCGTTGCTGTCCGTCGTTTTCGACGCCGTCGCAAAATACCGCACGCTCTGCCCGTATCATCTGGACATCACGGAACCGCTCTTTCGCGGCGCCCGCGGCGGCAAATTGCAGGCGGCAATCATTCAGCGCACGATGCAAAAGATGCGCAACGCCTTCGGCCTGCCGGAAACGGCGACCCCGCACGCACTGCGGCATTCCTTCGCAACACATTTGCTGGCCGGTGGCGGCGACCTCAGGACCATCCAGGAACTTCTCGGCCATGCCAGTCTTTCGACCACGCAGGTCTACACGGGTGTGGATTCCACCCGTCTCTTGGAAGTTTACGACCGTGCCCATCCCAGGGCATAATCTTTTGTTAACGTCTTCTCTTAAAGGAATATGCGCAAGCAAGACCGTAAAGATCGAGGCTTATTCATCGTGACCGGAACACCATCATGACGATCTCCATCGGCCACCGCAGCCTGCACGCCGCATCGCCGGGCAATGTCCTGCTCTGGCTGATTGCCGCTTTCCACATGCTGCTCGCCGCAGCGTTGCTTGCCGTGCTCTTCTCCGTCTCCCCGGCAGCCGCCGCCGACGACAGCTGCACCGGACGCAACGTGCTGGCCGATCTCAAGCAGAACGACCCGGCACGCTACGCCGAAGTCGTCCGGGAGGCCGATGCGGTACCGAACGGTAAGGGCATTTTCTGGAAGATCGAAAAGCCGGGCGTGAAACCATCCTGGCTGCTCGGCAGCATGCATGTCACCGATCCGCGCGTCGTCACCCTGCCGCCCCGCACGCAGGCCGCCCATGACGCGGCGGACACCATAGTCATCGAATCCGACGAGATATTGGACGAGAAAAAAGCCTCGGCGGCTTTGCTGATGAAGCCAGAATTGATGATGTTCACCGATGGCACGACCATCGACAAGCTTCTCTCCCACGATGACACCCTGCGCCTTGAGGAAGGTTTGAAGCAGCGCGGCATCCCACTTGCCGCCGTTTCGCGCATGCGTCCGTGGATGATCTCCAGCGTCGTTGCCCTGCCTAGCTGCGAAATGGCCCGCAAGGCCAAGGGCGTGCAGTTTCTCGACCAGAAGATCGCCGCCGACGCCGTTGCCCAGGGCAAGCAGGTCAAGGGCCTGGAAACGCTCTCGGAGCAACTGCAGGCGATGGCCGAACTGCCGACCGAATTTCACATGAAGTCGCTAATCGAGACGTTGGCGCTCGGTCCCAAGATGAACGACGTCGTGGAAACCATGACCGATCTTTACCTCTCCGGCGACATCGGAATGACGATCCCGATGCTGAAGACGGTCTCGCCCGAAGGCGAGGACGAGGACAGCGACTACGCCGCCTTCGAGCAGCGCATCATCCTCGACCGCAACAAGGTCATGGCCGAGCGTGCCGCCCCGATCCTCGCCAACGGCAACGTCTTCATGGCTGTCGGCGCGCTTCACCTGCCTGGTGAAGAGGGCGTGATCGAGCTGCTGCGTAAGCAGGGCTTTACGCTGACCGCGGTGAACTGACGCTTTTCAGCGCCCGCCCGAAGCACTGCCGTACAACGGCTTGCGGCACCCTCCCGATCGTATCCCACCTGAACGAAAAAGACCGCGATCCTTTCGAATCGCGGCCTCGTCGGAATCTCTCCCGAATTGCCTACAGGTGGATCGGCTTGAAGAACGCAGCGAGTGCCGCTTCCTTCACCGCTTCCGACATCGTCGGATGGGCATGGCACGTACGGCCGAGATCTTCGGCGGAGCCGCCGAATTCCATCAGCACGGCGATCTCGTGGATCATCTCGCCAGCGCCGAAGCCGACGATATGGCCGCCGAGAACGCGGTCGGTGGTCTTGTCCGACAGGATCTTCACGAAGCCGTCTGTAGCAAGCATGGCGCGGGCGCGGCCATTGGCCGTGAACGGGAACTTGCCAACCTTGTAGGCGATGCCTGCGGCCTTCAGCTCTTCCTCGGTCTTGCCGACGGAGGCGACTTCCGGCTGGGTGTAGACGACACTCGGAATGACGTCATAGTTCACATGGCCAGCTTGGCCGGCGAGGATTTCGGCCAGCGCCACACCTTCGTCTTCCGCCTTGTGCGCGAGCATCGGGCCCTTTACCACGTCGCCGATCGCATAGATGCCGGCAACATTGGTCTTGAAGTGGCCGTCGATTTCGACGCGGCCGCGATTGTCGAGGACGACGCCTGCTTCTTCCAGGCCGAGACCGGCGGTATACGGCTTGCGGCCGGTGGCGATCAGCACGACGTCGGCTTCAAGCGTCACCTTGTCGCCGCCCTTGACCGGCTCGAACGTCACCTTCGCACCCTTGCCACCCTTTGCAACGCCGACCACCTTGGCACCTAGGTTGAAGTCGATACCCTGCTTGGCCAGCATGCGGTGGAACTGCTTGGCAACGTCGCCGTCCATGCCGCCGAGGATGGTGTCGAGATATTCGACCACGGTGACCTTGGCGCCGAGACGCGACCATACAGAGCCGAGTTCGAGGCCGATGACACCGCCTCCGACGACGATCATCGTCTCGGGAACCTTCTCGAGCGCGATACCGCCCGTCGACGAGATGATCACCTTCTCGTCGAGATCGACCTGCACGCCCGGAATACCGGCAACGTCGGAGCCGGTTGCGATGACGATGTTCTTGCCTTCGATTTCCTGCACCTTGCCGTCTTCGGCGGTGACCGAGACCTTTCCTGCGGAAACGATCTTGCCGGTGCCGATGAAGCTGTCGATCTTGTTCTTCTTGAACAGGAAGGCGACGCCGTCGACGTTGGCCTTCACCGTCGCATCCTTATGCGCCAGCATCTTGCCGAGGTTCAGCTTGGGGGCGGCAACCTCGACGCCGAGCGCATCCATGCCGTGGCCGGCCTGATGGAACATCTCGGAAGCATGCAGAAGCGCCTTGGAGGGAATGCAGCCGACATTCAGGCAGGTGCCGCCGAAGGTCGCGCGCTTCTCGACGACCGCGACCTTGAGGCCAAGCTGGGCCGCCTTGATGGCAGCGACATAACCGCCCGGGCCGGTTCCGATAATGATCACATCATAGGACATTGTTTCTTTTCCTTTGCGTTATTTGTTTGGTCCGCCGCGCGGGTAAGTGAGCAGGCGTCGAGCAGAGCGGCACCAGCGCCGGGCACGACGGTGAAGATCGAGACGCGGCCGTCGTGCCGAGGAATTGGAGCGTGCACCTCATGCTCACTGCGCCCTCTGCATCATCGACCGCCGCTCACATTGAGGATCGCGCCCGTGACATAGGAAGCCGCGGGGGACAACAGGTAGAGCACGGCATCGGCGATCTCCTCTGCCGTTCCCGCCCGCTGCATCGGAATGCTGGGCGCCATGTCCCGCGCCCGATCCGGCAAGCCGCCGGATGCATGGATCTCGGTGTCGATCACGCCCGGCCGCACTGCATTCACCCGCACGGCCTCGGTCGCCACTTCCCGGGCCAGGCCGATTGTGAAGGTATCGATCGCCGCCTTTGAGGCAGCGTAGTCGACATATTGCGAGGGCGAGCCGATGATCGCCGCCATCGAGGAGATATTGACGATCGCCCCGCCCTTGCCGCCATGCCGGCTCGACATCCGCCGCACCGCTTCGGCTGCACAAAGAATGGAGCCGGAAACGTTGATCCGCATCATCCGATCGAGGCGCTCGACCGACATCTCGTCGACCCGTGCAGGCGCATCGACAATGCCGGCATTGTTGGCCAGCCCGTCCAGCCGCCCGAAATGCGTGTCGACCGCTTCGAACATTGCGGTGATGTCACCAGCATCGCCAACGTCGCCCTTGATGGCGATGGCTTCCCCGCCTGCAGCCTTGACGGCCGTGACGACCGCATCGGCGGCGGCGCGGTTCGAGGCGTAATTCACAGCCACGTCCCAGCCCTGAAGGGCAGCAGCGCGGCAGATCGCAGCACCGATGCCCCGGCTGCCGCCAGTCACAAGAAGAACCGGCCGTTGCGTCATTTCCCACACTCCTTGAATGCCAGAACATCCCAAGGTGCGACCTGCGCCTTGCCGATGCCCCAGACCGACGACGAACGGATTGCCGGGCCAAGGCCGGGCAGGACGATCCTTGCGGCCGCCGTGGCAGCTTCCGGCTGCAGATTATCCACCTCGCCCTTGGCGTCCATGCCATAGACAGCACCTTGCCAGACCGTGCAGGCATTGAGATCGTCGCCCGTCACGTCGCCACCCGGACAATCGAACATCAGGATACCGACGGCACGCTCCGGATCCTCCGAAGCCATGACGTATCCATCGAGAACGATCGACGTCTTCAGGATCTTCAGCTTGAACTGGTTGCTGGCAGCGGCGGATTCAGAATTGATCGGCGTAAACCGAAGCTCATAGGCACCATCCCTATCGGAATAGACCGCGTTTGCCTGCTTGCAGTCAGCGGCACTGGCCGAAGCGGCCGGGAGAGCCGTGAAAACCGCAAGCGACGCCAGGAAACCGGTGCTTCCGACAAGGGAAAGCACAGCATCCACACGCCCGATAAACATTGCCAGCGACATCACGCGCCCCGCGGCTGAGGTGAAAAGGGCCGCTCACGCGGCCCAGTTGATTGCTTAGAGATCGAGCACCAGGCGTTCCGGGTCTTCCAGGCTTTCCTTGACGCGGACGAGGAAGGTTACGGCTTCCTTGCCGTCGACGATCCGGTGATCGTAAGACAGCGCCAGGTACATCATCGGACGAATGACGATCTGGCCGCCGACAACAACCGGACGATCCTGGATCTTGTGCATGCCGAGAATGCCCGACTGCGGTGCGTTGAGGATCGGCGATGACATCAGCGAGCCGTAGACGCCGCCATTGGTGATGGTGAACGTGCCGCCCTGCATGTCGGCCATCGACAGCGTTCCGTCGCGGGCAGCCTTGGCAAGACGGCCGAGGTCTTTTTCGATCTCGGCGATCGACATCTGGTCGGCATCGCGGATGATCGGAACGACGAGGCCCTTGTCGGTACCGACGGCCATGCCGACGTGACAATAGTTCTTGTAGATGATGTCCGTGCCGTCGATCTCGGCGTTGACGGCCGGCAGTTCCTTCAGCGCGTGGGTGACGGCCTTGGTGAAGAAGCCCATGAAGCCGAGCTTGACGCCATGCTTCTTTTCAAAGACGTCCTTGTACTTGGCGCGCAACGCCATGACGGCGCTCATGTCCACCTCATTGTAGGTGGTGAGCATCGCAGCCGTGTTCTGAGCATCCTTCAGGCGCTTGGCGATCGTCTGGCGAAGGCGCGTCATCTTGACCCGCTCTTCGCGGCCTGCATCCTCTACGGTCGAAGGACCCCGCGGGGCAACCGGCGCAGCTGGCGTGGCAGCCGGAGCCGACAGGCCCTTGGCGACAGCGGCAATGACGTCGCCCTTCAGGACCTGGCCGCGCTTGCCGCTGCCATCGACCTGATCAGCGGAGAGATTGTTCTCGGCAAGCATCTTGGATGCTGCCGGAGCCGGCGGCATCGACGAGACCGATGCGGAAGACGCAGCAGCCGCGACAGCGACCGGTGCGGCAGCAGCAGCTGGCTCCGCAGCCTTGGCCGGAGCAGCGGCAGCAGCACCAGTGCCGGCCGAGATCTGGCCCAGCAGCGCGTCGAGACCGACGGTTTCGCCGGCTTGGGCGACGATCTCCGAAAGAACGCCGGCAGCCGGTGCCGGGACTTCGATGGTCACCTTGTCGGTTTCAAGCTCGACGAGTGGTTCGTCGGCCTTGATGACATCGCCGACCTTCTTGAACCAGGTGCCGACGGTTGCCTCGCTGACGGATTCACCGAGAGTTGGAACGCGGATTTCTGTGGCCATTGTTTAAATCCTGAATTTTGATCCGTGAATTGTGATCAGTGTGATTTTTGACGGCGTTCCGGCAGTGTGGCCGAACAGCGAATTAATACGGAGAGGAAGCGATTGCCGCCTCTCCGATCTCATTCCATTAGCCGCCGAGCGCATCCTCCAGGAATGCGGCAAGCTGTGCCAGATGCTTCGACATCAGACCGGTTGCCGGCGAAGCGGCTGCCGGACGTCCGGTGTAGCGGACGCGCTGGTACTTGGCGTCTATGTGAGCGAGCACCCATTCCAGGTACGGGTCGATGAACGACCATGCACCCATGTTCTTCGGCTCTTCCTGGCACCAGACCATTTCCGCATTGCGGAAGCGGCTGAGCTCGTTGATGAGCGCTTTGGCCGGGAACGGATAGAGCTGCTCGACGCGTAGCAGGTAGACATCGTCGATGCCTCGCTTTTCACGCTCCTCCAGAAGATCGAAGTAGACCTTGCCGGAGCACATGACGACGCGGCGGATCTTGTTGTCCTTCTGCAGCTTGATCGGACCGTCCTTGATCACCTCGGCATCGTCCCAGAGCAGACGGTGGAAGGAAGATTCGCCGGCCATTTCCGCCAGACCCGACACCGCGCGCTTGTGGCGCAGCAGCGACTTGGGCGTCATCAGCACCAGCGGCTTGCGGAAGTCGCGCTTAACCTGGCGGCGCAGGATATGGAAGTAGTTCGCCGGCGTCGTGACGTTGGCGACCTGCATGTTGTCTTCAGCGCAGAGCTGCAGGAAGCGTTCCAAGCGAGCCGAAGAGTGTTCCGGACCCTGGCCTTCGTAGCCGTGCGGCAGCAGGCAGACGAGACCGGACATCCGCAGCCACTTGCGCTCGCCCGACGAGATGAACTGGTCGAACACGACCTGCGCACCGTTGGCGAAGTCGCCGAACTGGGCTTCCCAGAGCGTCAGCGCGTTCGGGCGGGCCAGCGAATAGCCATACTCGAAGCCGAGCACCGCCTCTTCCGAAAGCATCGAGTTGATGACTTCGTAGCGTGCCTGGGTTGGCGAGAGGTTGGCGAGCGGGATGTAGCGCTCTTCCGTTTCCTGATCGTAGAGCACCGAGTGGCGCTGCGAGAACGTGCCGCGTTCGCAATCCTGACCCGACAGACGAATCTTGTGGCCTTCCGTCACAAGCCCGCCGAACGCCAGCGCTTCCGCCGTCGCCCAGTCGATGCCTTCGCCCGTCGAAATCATGTTCGAGCGGTTTTCCATGAAGCGCTGGATGGTGCGGTGCGCATGGAAGCCTTGCGGAATTTCCGAAAGCTTGCGGCCGATTTCCTTCAGCTGCTTCATCGGGACGGCGGTCTTGCCGCGACGCTGCTCGTCGGCATTGTCAGCCGTGCGCAGGCCGGACCATTCGCCGTCCAGCCAGTCGGCCTTGTTCGGCTTGTAGTGTTGGCCGGCCTCGAACTCCTGTTCCAGATGAGCGCGCCAGTCAGCCTTCATCTTCTCGACTTCGCCGTCGGTCAGCACACCCTCGGAAACGAGCCGTTCCCCGTAGAGCTGCAGCACGCTCTTGTGGCTGCGGATGACCTTGTACATCTTCGGCTGGGTGAAGGATGGTTCGTCGCCTTCATTGTGGCCGTAGCGGCGATAGCAGAACAGGTCGAGGACGACAGGCTTGTGGAATTTCATGCGAAATTCCATGGCGATCTTGGCCGCGTAGACGACCGCTTCCGGATCGTCGCCGTTGACGTGCAGGATCGGTGCCTCGATCATCTTGGCGACGTCGGACGGATAGGGCGACGAGCGCGAGAAGGCCGGATTGGTGGTGAAGCCGATCTGGTTGTTGATGATGACGTGCATCGTGCCCGCAACGCGGTGACCGCGAAGACCGGAGAGCCCGAGGATTTCGGCAATGACGCCCTGGCCGGCAAAAGCCGCGTCGCCGTGGATCAGCAGCGGCAGCACCTTGGAGCGCTCGGAAAGCGGAATGGTATCGCCTTCCCAGACGGTGGCGCCCATGTCCTGCTTGGCGCGCGCCTTGCCCATGACCACGGGGTCGACAATCTCGAGGTGCGACGGATTGGCCGTCAGCGACACGTGAATCTTGTTGCCGTCGAATTCGCGGTCGGAAGAAGCGCCGAGGTGGTACTTCACGTCGCCCGAGCCTTCGACTTCGTCAGGCGCGTAGGAGCCGCCCTTGAACTCGTGGAAGATGGCGCGGTGCGGCTTGCCCATGACCTGGGAGAGCACGTTCAGGCGGCCGCGGTGGGCCATGCCGAACACCGCTTCCTTCAGGCCGAGACTACCGCCGCGCTTGAGGATCTGTTCCAGCGCCGGGATCAGTGATTCACCGCCGTCGAGGCCGAAGCGCTTGGTGCCCTTGAACTTGACGTCGAGGAACTGCTCGTAGCCCTCGGCTTCGATGATCTTGGCAAGGATCGCCTTCTTGCCTTCGTTGGTGAAGGCAACGCCCTTGTCCGGGCCTTCGATCCGTTCCTGGATCCAGGCCTTTTCCTCAGGGTTGGAAATGTGCATGAACTCGACGCCGAGCGTCGAGCAATAGGTGCGCTCGAGGATCTCGATCATCTCCGGGATGGTCGCGTATTCCAGGCCGAGAACGTTGTCGATGAAGATCTTGCGGTCGTTGTCAGCGGCGGTGAAGCCGTAATTCTCGGGCGCCAGCTCGTGGTAATCATCCACCGGAGCAGCAATGCCTAGCGGATCCAGCTTGGCGTGCAGGTGGCCGCGCATCCGGTAGGCGCGAATCATCATGATGGCGCGAACGCTGTCGCGCGTCGCCTGCAGGATGTCGGCACCGTCGGCCTGCTTGCCTGATGCTTCCGCCTTGGCCTTGACCTTGGTCTCGACCACCTTCTCGATGATGCCCCAGTCGCCGTCCAGCGCCGAGACGAGGTCGCCGCTGGCCTGCAGCGGCCAGTTTCTCTTTCGCCAGGACGCGCCCTTGGCGGCCCGCTTTACGTCATCAGGATTGTCTTCCAGCGCCTTGAAAAACGCTCGCCACTCCTCGTTGACCGAGGCTGGATCGTCTTCGTAGCGCGCATAGAGCTGCTCGATATAAGTAGCATTGGCGCCATCCAGGAACGAGGTGACCTGAAACTGCTCGTTGGCTTCTTGCCGTGCCATGGTTACACGCGGACGCTTCCGCCCGCCTCCTGACTTAGTGTTTTCGCCGATCTCTCCCGACCGGCTGCCGCATCTGTCTTCGCCGCCTGTCCGCGGCTCATTCCGTGTCTTGGTCTAATCCGGGCAGCACGACACGAATGCGTGCTGCCCGGGTCTTATAGATTGGTTCAGCCCTTGAGGACTTCAACCAGCGTGGTGCCGAGGCGAGCAGGCGAAGGCGACACCTTGATGCCGGCCGCTTCCATGGCCGCGATCTTCGATTCCGCATCGCCCTTGCCGCCGGAAACAACAGCACCGGCGTGGCCCATCGTGCGGCCCTTCGGAGCCGTACGACCGGCGATGAAGCCTGCCATCGGCTTCTTGCGGCCCTTCTTGGCTTCGTCGATCAGGAACTGTGCTGCATCTTCTTCAGCCGAACCGCCGATTTCGCCGATCATGATGATCGACTTGGTGGCGTCGTCAGCGAGGAACATTTCCAGCATGTCGATGAACTCGGTGCCCTTCACAGGGTCGCCGCCGATGCCGACAGCCGTCGTCTGGCCGAGGCCTTCGTTCGACGTCTGGAACACGGCTTCGTAGGTCAGCGTGCCGGATCGCGAGACGATACCGACCGAACCCTTGCGGAAGATCGAGCCCGGCATGATGCCGATCTTGCATTCTTCCGGCGTCAGGACGCCTGGGCAGTTCGGGCCGAGCAGGCGCGACTTGGAGCGGTCGAGGCGAGCCTTGACGCGAACCATGTCCATGACAGGGATGCCTTCGGTGATGCAGGTGATCAGGCCGATCTCGGCATCGATCGCCTCGATGATCGCGTCAGCTGCACCAGCCGGCGGAACGTAGATCACCGACGCGTCGGCGCCCGTGCGTTCCTTGGCTTCGGCAACCGTTGCGAAGATCGGCAGGCTTTCGCCCTTCGAGCCGGTCCACGTTTCGCCACCCTTCTTCGGGTGGATACCGCCGACCATCTGCGTGCCGTAATAGGCAAGCGCCTGTTCGGTGTGGAACGTGCCGGTCTTGCCGGTCAGGCCCTGAACGAGGACCTTGGTATTCTTGTTGACGAGAATAGACATTATCAGGTCCTCAAATTAGGCGTTGATCGCCGCGACGATCTTCTTGGCAGCGTCGTCGAGATCGTCAGCAGCCGTGATCGCAAGACCCGATTCGTTGAGGATCTTCTTGCCGAGTTCGACATTGGTGCCTTCGAGGCGCACGACGAGCGGAACCTTGAGGCCGACTTCCTGAACTGCTGCGACAACGCCTTCGGCGATGACGTCGCACTTCATGATGCCGCCGAAGATGTTGACGAGGATGCCCTCGACCTTCGGGTCAGCGGTGATGATCTTGAAGGCTGCAGCCACCTTCTCCTTGCCGGCGCCACCGCCGACGTCGCAGAAGTTTGCCGGCTCCTTGCCGTACAGCTTGATGATGTCCATCGTCGCCATGGCGAGACCGGCACCATTGACCATGCAGCCGATGTTGCCGTCGAGCGCCACGTAAGCGAGGTCCCACTTGGAGGCTTCGATTTCCTTGGCGTCTTCTTCGGTCTCGTCGCGCAGCGCCTTGACGTCGTCATGGCGGAACAGCGCGTTGCCGTCGAACGACATCTTGGCGTCGAGAACGCGCAGATGGCCGTCCTTCATGACGATCAGCGGATTGACCTCGAGCAGAGCCATGTCCTTTTCGCCGAACGCCTTGTAGAGCGCCGGGAACAGCGACTTGGCGTCTTCGGCAGCAGCACCGGAAAGCTCGAGTGCCCCAGAGATCGCGGCAACGTCAGCAGCCGTCACACCGGCTTCCGGGTTGATGGCGATCGCGTGGATCTTTTCAGGCGTGTCGTGGGCAACGGCTTCGATGTCCATGCCGCCTTCGGTGGAAACCACGAAGGCAACCTGACCGACCGAACGATCGACCAGGATCGAGCAATAGAGCTCGCGGTCGATGTCGGCGCCGTCTTCGATGTAGAGACGGTTGACCTGCTTGCCGGCGTCGCCGGTCTGGGCGGTGACCAGAGTGTTGCCGAGCATGTCCTTGGCGTGCGCCACGACTTCCTCGATCGACTTGGCAAGACGAACGCCGCCCTTGGCGTCAGGGCCGAGTTCCTTGAACTTGCCCTTGCCGCGGCCGCCGGCGTGGATCTGGCTCTTGACCACGTAGAGCGGGCCCGGGAGCGACTTCGCAGCGGCTTCCGCTTCCTCGACCTTGAGGATGGCAACACCTTCCGCGACCGGCGCGCCATAGCCCTTCAGCAGAGCCTTGGCCTGATATTCATGAATATTCATGGATCTATTCCTGTTTGGATTGCGTCAGCGGCCGTCAGGCTTACTTGAGCGACGGCGCGATGTTGATGCAGGCTTCGCACAGGCCGGCGACAGCGCCGACAGACTTGTCGAAGGCTTCCTTCTCGGCCTTGTTCAGGTCGATTTCGATGATGCGCTCGACGCCACCGGCACCGATGACCGTGGGAACGCCGACATACATGTCCTTGACGCCGTACTGGCCGGTCAGCTGCGCTGCGCAAGGCAGAACGCGCTTCTTGTCCTTGAGGTAGGATTCAGCCATTTCGATCGCCGAAGCGGCCGGTGCGTAGTAGGCCGAGCCGGTCTTCAGCAGGCCGACGATTTCGGCGCCGCCATCGCGGGTGCGCTGGATGATTTCTTCGAGGCGTTCCTTGGTGACCCAACCCATGGTGACCAGATCGGTCAGCGGAATGCCGCCAACGGTCGAGTAACGGGCGAGCGGCACCATCGTGTCGCCATGGCCGCCGAGAACGAACGCCGTGACGTCCTGAACGGAAACGTTGAATTCCTTGGAGAGGAACAGGCGAAAGCGCGACGAGTCGAGAACGCCGGCCATGCCGACGACCTTGTTGGCCGGGAGGCCCGAGAACTTCTGCAGTGCCCAGACCATCGCGTCGAGCGGGTTGGTGATGCAGATGACGAAGGCGTTCGGGGCATACTTCTTGATGCCGGCGCCGACCTGTTCCATGACCTTGAGGTTGATGCCGAGCAGATCGTCGCGGCTCATGCCTGGCTTGCGGGCAACACCTGCGGTGACGATGCAGACGTCTGCGCCTTCGATCGCCGAGTAGTCGCTGGCGCCGGTCAGGTTGACGTCGAAGCCTTCGACCGGAGAGGACTGAGCGATGTCGAGGCCCTTACCCTGAGGAATGCCATCCGCGATATCGAAGAGAACGATGTCACCCAGTTCCTTCAGGCCGGCGAGATGCGCCAGCGTGCCACCAATCATGCCAGAACCAATGAGTGCGATCTTGTTACGCGCCATTTCGGTGTTTCCTTTGCGACCAAACTTCGTCGGGCGACGCACGGAGGGGCATCGCCCAATTGCCGCAACCGCATAGACCCAAAGCCCAAAAATGGCAAACGATTATTTTTGGTGAAGTAATTTCAATCGTTTAGATCATTAAACTCTTACGTAAACGTAAAATAAACAATCACCGTAGCGCTACTCGGCAGCCCGTCTTTCCTGGTGCAGCGCAAGATATTCCGCACTCCGCATCTCGAACAGCCGCGAAACCGTACGGTCGAATTCGAAGCCTTCCGTACCACGCGCTTGTGTCAATAAATTCTCAGGCATTTCTGCGGCGGAAACATAGAGCCGCACCGCATGATCGTAAAGCGTATCGATCAGGATGATGAAGCGCTTTGTCTGGTTACGCTTATCCGGCCCAAGCAACGGCACGTGATCTAGGAAGACCGCATCGAAACGCGCGCATATCGCCAGATAATCGGCAGCGCCGAGCGGTTTTTCACAGAGATCGACGAAGGAGAAGCGCGCGATTCGATCGACCGCGAGGGGCACGTGAATGACGCGGCCCTTCATCGCGATCTCGAGCGACTGCGCTCTTCGCCCATGCAGCGCCTGCGTCCACAAGGCATCCATGGCCATATCAGTTCGTTCATCCCGCGGCGTCAGGTAGACCGGCAGGCTATCGACCTTCTCCATGCGGTAATCGGTCGGCGACTCGAGCGAGGCAATGTCGACGTATTCGTGCAGGAGATCCAGGAATGGCAGGAAAAGGCTGCGATTGAGCCCATCCCTGTAGAGATTGCCGGGCTCGACATTGGAAGTGGCAACGAGGATGCAGCCACGCCGGAAAAGGTCGGCAAAGAGCCGCGACAGGATCATCGCATCGGCAATATCGGTGACCGAGAATTCATCGAAACAAAGCAGCTCGGCTTCATTGAAGAGCGCCGCCGCCACAACCGGGATAGGATCCGATTGCTTGGTCTCGCCGTTCTTCAGCTTCAGCCGATGAGCGGCGATGCGATTGTGCACATCGGTCATGAACTCGTGGAAATGCGCGCGCCGTTTCCTGGCACATGGCGCCATCGTGAAAAACATGTCCATCAACATGGTCTTGCCGCGGCCGACGCTACCGTGGATGTAGAGACCCTTGACCCTGTCCGACGGCTTCTTCTTCGCTGCAAACAGCCATCCCAGCGCACTACCCTTGGCAGCCGGGCGCTTTTGCTTGAGCTGCGCCAGAACGCGATCCAGGCACTTCGCCACATGCATCTGTGCTGAATCGAGCTGAAGCGCTCCCGAGGCGGTCAGCGACTTCAATTGCTCGCTGACGCTCAGGTTGTAGTCTGGCATGGGTTGCATCAAGATGTCCGCCTATGCAGGATCGGCGGCCGGATCACTTAACGGCTGAGAGTGATCGGCTGCCCGGTATTCGTCTGGCCGCTGAAGCTGTTGTCGGCGGTCTTGTAGACGCTGCCTATCTGGTTGCCGCTGCGGTCCTTCAGGAGGACTTGCTTGCCCGTGACTTCCCAGGAGCCCATCGCCGTCAACTCACCGACACAGCCGCGGGTGCCGCCGCGCGATCCGCTGCCCAGGTTGGTCAGCGTCAGGAACATGTCGCAGGAGCCGTTAACGCGCCAGCTGCCGACCATCGATTCCTTGGTGACGTCCATGGCGTTCGCGGCCATCGCGCCCGGCTGGCCGCCTGCCAGCGGCGCGGTCGTCGTCGGCGCGGCCGGAAACTGCGACGAACCCGATGGCGGAGGCAGCTGCCCGCCCTGCACGGAGGGAACCGGCTGAGCCGTCAATGGAGCCGGCGCGGAACTGTAACTTGCATCGTTGTATGCGGTGCGCTGGCAGCCAGCTAACGACAGAATAACCGCGAGACCTGTCGCCACATGTCTGAACTGCATCATGATACTCCCGATTTTTCAGTATTGCCCTGAAGGTGCCGCGCAATCACGGCGGAATTATCTTGAAAGACCGTGTTGAATCAAGCCGGCACAAGGAGAATTTGTGTCATCGCGGGAGTAAGCAGGCAAACGCGGAGCAAATTTGGCACAATCCACGGCAATGCAAGGCGTGTGATAGGACAAATGAAGGACCGCGAATGCGGCCCTGCATCTCAGTCCATCAAACCCGACGCTCGACCATCATCTTCTTGATCTCCGCAATCGCCTTGGCCGGGTTCAGACCCTTCGGGCAAGTCTGCGCACAGTTCATGATCGTGTGGCAGCGATAGAGGCGGAAGGGATCCTCGAGGTTGTCGAGGCGTTCGCCGGTCGCTTCGTCTCTAGAGTCGATCAGCCAGCGATAGGCCTGCAGCAGCACGGCCGGACCCAGGTAGCGGTCGCCGTTCCACCAATAGCTCGGACAGGACGTCGAGCAGCAGGCGCACAGAATGCACTCGTAGAGCCCGTCGAGCTTCTGGCGATCCTCATGACTCTGCTTCCACTCCTTGGCCGGCGCCGGGGAAACGGTCTTCAGCCACGGCTCAATCGAGCGATGCTGGGCGTAGAAATTATTGAGGTCGGGAACCAGATCCTTGACCACCGGCAAATGCGGCAGCGGATAGATCTTCACCGTGCCCTTGATGTCATCGAGGCCCTTGGTGCAGGCCAGCGTGTTCGTGCCGTCGATGTTCATCGCGCAGGAGCCACAGATCCCCTCGCGACAGGAACGGCGCAGCGTCAACGTCGGGTCGATCTTGTTCTTGATGTAGAGCAAGCCGTCGAGCACCATCGGGCCACAATCGTCGACATCGATATAGAAGGTGTCGATAGACGGGTTCTGGCCATCGTCCGGGCTCCAGCGGTAGACGCGGAATTCGCGGGTGTTCCTGGCGCCCGCCGGCTTCGGCCACACCTTGCCTTCACGCATCTGGGAGTTCTTGGGAAGAGCGAGTTCTACCATGTCCAGTTCCTCTTAGTACACACGAGCCTTGGGCGCGATCTTCTGGGGATCGATACCCTCTGCGATGAGCTCGGTGTGAACCGGGCGGTAGTCGAGTTTCACGTCGCCCGCGTCGTTGACCCACGCCAGCGTATGCTTGCGCCAGTTGACGTCGTCGCGGCCGGCGAAGGCGCCTTCCGTGTAGTCTTCTCGTGCGTGGGAACCGCGGCTCTCCTTGCGGGCCTCGGCGCCGTAGATCGTGGTGATGGCATTGGCCATCAGGTTCTGCAGCTCGAGTGTTTCCACGAGGTCCGAATTCCAGATCATCGAGCGATCGGTGACCTTGATGTCACGCATTTCCTGCCAGATGGCGGAGATGCGCTTGCAGCCGGATTCCAGCGATTCCTGCGTACGGAACACGGCCGCATCTTCCTGCATGGCGCGCTGCATCTTTTCGCGGAGCACCGCCGTCGGCGTACCGCCGCTGGCGTGGCGCAGGCCATCGAAGCGGTCCATGATCTTGTCGCAGGCAGCAACATTCAGATGCGGCACCGGCGATGCGCGGTCGATCACTTCGCCGGCGCGGATCGCGGCGGCGCGGCCGAACACCACGAGGTCGATCAGCGAGTTGGAGCCGAGGCGGTTGGCGCCGTGCACCGAGGCGCAGCCGGCTTCGCCGACCGCCATCAGGCCGGGAATGATCCGCTCCGGATTGGAGCTGTCGGCATTCAGCACTTCGCCCCAATAGTTCGTCGGAATGCCGCCCATGTTGTAGTGGACGGTCGGCAAGACCGGGATCGGCTCGCGAGTCACATCGACACCGGCGAAAATCTTGGCGCTCTCGGAAATCCCCGGTAGGCGCTCGTGCAGCACAGCCGGATCGAGATGGTCGAGATGCAGGAAGATGTGGTCCTTGGCCTTGCCGACGCCGCGGCCTTCGCGGATTTCCAAGGTCATGCAGCGCGAGACGACGTCACGCGAGGCAAGGTCCTTGGCCGAAGGCGCATAGCGTTCCATGAAGCGTTCGCCCTCGGAATTCACGAGGTAACCGCCTTCGCCGCGCGCGCCTTCGGTGATCAGACAGCCGGAGCCGTAGATGCCGGTCGGGTGGAACTGCACGAATTCCATGTCCTGCAGAGGCAGGCCGGCGCGTGCCACCATGCCGCCACCGTCGCCGGTGCAGGTATGGGCAGACGTTGCCGAGAAATAGGCGCGGCCGTAACCGCCGGTCGCCAGCACCACCATCTTGGCGGCGAAGCGATGGATCGTGCCGTCGTCGAGGTTCCAGGCAACGACGCCGGTGCAACGGCTGCCGTCGTCCGACATGATCAGGTCAAGCGCGAAGTACTCGATGAAGAACTCGGCGTTATTGCGCAGCGACTGGCCGTAAAGCGTGTGCAGGATGGCGTGGCCGGTACGGTCGGCAACGGCGCAGGTGCGCTGTACCGGCGGGCCTTCGCCGTAGTTCTGCATGTGGCCGCCGAACGGCCGTTGGTAGATCTTGCCCTCTTCGTTACGGGAAAAGGGAACGCCGTAATGCTCGAGCTCATAGACCGCCTTCGGCGCTTCCATGGTAAGGTACTGCATGGCGTCGACGTCGCCGAGCCAGTCGGAACCCTTGACGGTGTCGTAGAGGTGCCACTGCCAGCTGTCCGGCGTCATGTTGCGCAGCGAAGCGGCGATGCCGCCCTGGGCAGCAACCGTGTGCGAGCGCGTCGGGAATACCTTGGTGATGCAGGCCGTGCGGAAACCCTGTTCCGCCATGCCGAGCGTGGCGCGAAGACCGGCGCCACCGGCGCCGACGACGATCACATCGTATGAGTGATCGACGTACTTGTAGGCCTTCCCATTCTGAGCGGGTGAAGTCGGTGCCATGATACGGTTATCCTACGAATGCAATTTTCAGAATGGCGAAGAGACAGAGCCCCGCCATCAGGATCGAAAAGAAGGTGTTCAGCATCAGCAGTACGATCTTGCCGAATTCGCCGTGCACGTAGTCTTCAATGATCACCTGCATGCCGAGCCGCATGTGGATGATGCCGGAAATGACCATCAGGCCCATCACCACCGCAACGAAGGGGTTCGAAAGCGCGTGAACCACCTCGGCATAGGGCTGGCCGGCATGGACCAGCATGAAAATGATGAAGAAGAGGAAAAGCGGTACGTTGGCAACCGCCGTTACGCGCTGGCGCCAGAAATGATCGGTGCCTTCCTTGGCCGAGCCAAGGCCGCGAACCTTACCCAAGGGGGTACGCATGTCCATGAGATCAACCTTTAAAAGCGAATGAGGAAGCCGATCAACCAGACCAGCACGGTCAGACAGAGCGACCCGATGATGTTGGCTTTGGCGAGCTTGGTCGAAAATGCCTTGTCGAACCCGTAGCCGAGGTCCCACATGAAGTGACGGAAGCCACCGAGCATATGGTGGATCAGCGCCCAGGTATAGCCGAGCAGCACGAGCTTGCCCACGAAGCTGCCAAGGATCCAGTTGACCCAATCATAGTAGGCTTGTCCGGTCGCAGCTGCGATCAGCCACCAGGCGATCAGCAGTGTGCCGACGTAAAGTGCGCCCCCGGTAATGCGGTGGACGATAGACATGACCATGGTGGGGATTGGTTTGTAAATCTGCAAATGCGGCGACAGAGGCCGATTATTTGTCACATTCGCCATCAGAACCTCGCGGCGTCTTCTCTGCGCTCCCGGATTTCGGAGCATTCAAGGCAACCACACGAATGACAAATTCCTTTGTGTGCGTTGCATCAACGGCGACGTTTAGTCACGTAAGCCCCTGACGACAAGTGCAATTGCACCCGCCGATTTAATTTAATCGATTTGCGTCTGCACGCAGCGAGACCCAACCATCATCTCATCCCCTCATAACGCGGTTCCGGGCCCAAGGCGCAGCGTTGGGTAGACAAGCGAGAGGTTTTGGCGCATTTTCACGTTAACGCTTTGTTAAGCATCCGATTTCCGGAGACATACACCATGTTTCGAACCACGTCGAAGCTCCTTTCCCTGGTCCTTACCGGCCTGATCGCCTTGCCGGCAGCGGCCGGCGATTTCGGGGGGCATTCGTTCCCTCGTCATCGCAGCGGCAGCTTCATAGGCCACCATGCGCCTTTCGCGGTCGGGCGGCCCTTCGTGGGACGAAACGACGGGCGAATGCGCTTCGCCTCTGGATATGGCCGTTTCGGCGACCACCGGTTTCGCGATCGCCTGCTGAAGCGCGTCTACTCGCCTTATGGCCGTTACGGCGGGAACAATGTCGTGGTTGTCGTCCAGCCTTCCGGGAGCAACGGAGGTGGTGGAACCTATGCAGGCTCGTCGTATGCCTATGAAACGAGCGCGGGAACCTTTGTGACAGGCAGCGGCTACTCCTACGCCCCCCAGCGGACCGCCTACCTCGCGCCTATGGCCAAGGTCATCGATGTCGCGACCAAGGGCAGCAGCTGCTCCTATGAGGCAGGCGTGTGCGTTATCAGGCCTTGAAGCGCCACACCGTCGTTTTCTTGATTTCGCTGTCTTCCAGCGCCCTGCTAACGGGGACCTGGTAGACCGCAGCGGATTCCAATTTCTCTCGCGGCAGGTAGGCTCGTCCCGGATCTCCGACAAGAACGCCTACACCATCGCGGCTGAGGCTTTCGAACCATGGAACGAGCATGGCGGCGAAATCGCGGTCATAGAAAACATCCCCCGCAAGCAGGATATCCGCGTCGACCTTGCGGCCAACGAGATTGGCGCTGGCAAAATCCAGCTCTACCGCATTCAGCGCCGCGTTCATCCGCACCGCCGCTTCGGCCCATGGATCGATGTCGGCCGCAAGCACCTCACGGGCGCCGCTCATCTTCGCCGCAATCGCCACGAGACCGGAGCCGCTGGCGAAATCGACGACGCGTTTGCCGTCAACGATATCAGGATGATCGAGAACATATCGCGCCAGCCCCTGCCCGCCGGCCCAGGCGAAAGCCCAGAACGGCGGCGGCAGGCCAATCGCCGCAAGCTCCTCTTCCGTCTTCAGCCACAGGTCGTGCGCCTCCGTTGCCAGGTGCAGGCGCATTTCCGGCACATGCGGCGGCACCATCACGCTTGTGTTGGCGCGAATGAAGAGTTCCGGATCGGTCTTCAAAGGCTCGTCAGCGCGGCGGATTGTCGAGGCCACCCATGCGGCAGACCTCTAGCCACTCGTCATCCGTCACCGGCTGCACGGAAAGCCGCATGGACGTCACCAGAGCCATGTTCGAGAGCTTCTCGTTGACTTTGATGTCCTTCAGCGTCACCGCCTGCGGCATATCGCGAACGGCTCGTATATCGACGCAATCCCAGCGGTCGTCACCGGCGGCGGTCGAGTCGGGGTGCGACAGCGCACAGACCTCGACGATGCCGACGATCTCCAGGCCGTCATTGGAGTGGTAGAAGAACCCCTTGTCGCCGATCTGCATCGCCCGCATGTTGTTGCGCGCCAGGTAGTTGCGAACGCCGGTCCACTCGGTTCCCTTCTCACCGGCTGCCTTCTGCTGCTCCCACGACCAGGCAGATGGTTCGGACTTGTAGAGCCAGTGCGCCACGTTCATGCCTCCGGATTGTTGAAGACCCAGTTGAAGGGCTTGATGTCGACGCTTTCGAAAAGCCCGGCCTTGGCGAAGGGGTCAGCGTCGGCGAGTGCCTTTGCGGCCTCGATCGTGTCGGCCTGGATGATGACCAGGCTGCCGCATGGCTTGCCGTCGCTATCGAGAAACGGCCCCGCCATTTTCAACGTGCCTTCGGCATTGAGCTTGTTGAGATGTTCGACGTGAGCCGGCCGCGCCTCCATGCGGACGTTCAGGTGATCGGGCTTGTCCTTGCAGAGAAGAGCAAAAAGCATTTCAGGCCTCCTATTCCGTTGTTATTGGACGCGTCATGAGCTGATCGATGGCTTCGGCGACGCCGAGCCTGCCCTCGATGATAGCCGAAACGGCGTCCGTGATCGGCATCGTGATACCCAGCGTTTCAGCCAGGCGTGTTGCAACAGCTGCGGCGAAAGCGCCTTCAACGAGTTCGCCGCGCGCCGGATTGACCTTCTCGCCGCGCCCGAGCGCAATGCCGAACCTCAGGTTTCGCGACTGGTGGCTGGTTGCCGTCAGCACCAGATCGCCGAGACCGGACAACCCTCGGACAGTATCCGCCTGCCCGCCCCTGGCGACCACGAAACGGGACATTTCAGCAAGACCGCGCGCGATCAGCGCTGCCCGCGCCGAATCGCCGATCCCCGCGCCTTCGACAATGCCGCAGGCGATTGCCAGAACGTTTTTTAGCGCACCGCCGAGCTGCACGCCGATCCGGTCGGAGGACGCATAGAGACGAAAGGTTCGCCCGGAGACCGCGTGCGCAAGTCTTTCGGCCAGGTCCATGTCGCCCGCGGCGATGGCCATGGCGGTCGGCAATCCCTTGGCGATATCCGCCGCGAATCCCGGCCCGGACAAAACGGCAATCGCGTGGCCGGGCAGTTCGCGCTCGAGCATATCAGTCAGCAGATTGCCGGTGGTCTTTTCGATCCCCTTGGCGCAGGTGACGACGACGGCGTCTTTTGCGAGATATGGCCCGTATTGGCGTGCGGCGTCCGCCTGTGCCTGCGACGGCATGGCAAACAGCACGATGTCGGCATCACCGATCGCATCGGCCTCGGCGGAAAACATCAGGGAATCCGGCAGTTCGACACCGGGCAAAGCGGCATCGTGCAAACGCTCCGCCTTCAGATCCGCGATCAATTCCGGGTCGCGTCCGACGAGCGTCACGGAATTGCGTTCCGTCAATGCAATCACCGCGGCCAGCGCAGTTCCAAAGGCGCCCGCTCCAACGACGGCAATTTTCTCGCTCATGCCTTCGCTCCTCGCTTGCCGAAACCAAGCAATGCCTCGGCGCCCGCATCCAGCGGCCAGCGCGAGCGCGGCTGCACGTCAAGGTCGTCAGGCTCCACGCCTGTCGCCATGCGCTCCAACCCGGCCCAGGCAATCATCACCGCGTTGTCCGTGCAGAGCCTCAGGGGCGGCGCGACAAAGCGGAAGCCGTACTTGTCGCACAGCGCCTGCAATGTGCTTCGGATTTCCAGGTTGGCGGCAACGCCGCCCGCGACGACCAGAGCAGGGCCGCCGTCCACCTGCGGATAGGCAGCCTTGAACCGCTCGAGCCCGCGCCCGATGCGATCCTTCAATGTTCGCGACACGGCTCTCTGAAACGATGCGCAAATATCCGCGACATCCTGATCGGTGAGCGGCGCGATCTCCGTTGCGGCCTGGCGCACGGCGGTCTTCAGGCCCGAGAAGGAAAAATTGAGCTTAGCCTCGCCGACAAGCGGTCGAGGAAAATCGAACCTGTTCGCATTGCCGTTTTTGGCCGCCTGCTCAACTGCCGGGCCGCCCGGATAGGGCAGGCTCAGCAGCTTCGCCGTCTTGTCGAAGGCCTCGCCGAGCGCATCATCGATCGTCGTGCCCCAACGCTCGTATTGTCCGACACCGCGCACAAGGATAAGCTGCGTGTGGCCCCCGGAAACGAGCAGCATCAGATAGGGAAATGCCAGCCCATCCGTCAGTCGGGCAGTCAACGCGTGGCCTTCGAGGTGGTTGACGGCGTAGAGCGGCTTTCCCGATGCTTTGGCAATCGCCTTTCCGGTCATCAGGCCGACGAGCAGCCCACCAATCAGGCCGGGGCCTGAGGTTGCGGCGATGGCATCGATGTCGGAGAGCGACACATTGGCCCGTTTCAACGCCTCGTCGATAAGGGTATCGAGCGCTTCGACATGGGCGCGAGCCGCAATCTCGGGTACGACGCCGCCATAGGCGCTATGCTCCTCGAGCTGGCTCAGCACCACGTCGGAGCGTACGGTCGGCACGCCGTCGGCAGCCCGCTCGACCACGGCCGCGGCGGTTTCGTCGCAGCTTGTTTCGATGCCGAGGATGCGTAGAAAGCGAGCCATGGATCCTGATCGTTGATTGCGATGGGTCTGAAACCCGTTTACGAGGAACTCCGGTAACAACGGATCAATGCGGATGCAAACAAAACCTTTCCGGATCGGCACCCGAGGTAGCCCGCTAGCACTGGCGCAGGCTCACGAAGCGCGCGACAGGCTGATGGCCGCGCATGGATTGCCGGAGGACATGTTCGAGATCGTGGTGCTGACCACCAAGGGTGACCGGATCACCGATCGTTCCCTGGCCGAAATCGGCGGCAAGGGGCTTTTCACCGAGGAACTGGAGCAGCAGCTTTCCACCGGCGACCTGGACATCGCCGTCCACTCAGCAAAGGACATGTCGACGAAGCTTCCGGAAGGACTCTGTCTCTCTGCATATCTGCCGCGCGAAGACATCCGCGACGCCGTGATCGGACGCACCGCGCCGAAGCTGATCGAACTGCCGCATGGCGCGGTCGTCGGCTCGTCGTCGCTTCGGCGGCAGGCACTGATCCGCCGCATTCGCCCGGATATATCCGTCATCACCTTTCGCGGCCTCGTCGATACCCGGCTCAGAAAGCTGCGGGAAGGACAGGTAGACGCGACGCTGTTGGCCCTTGCCGGCCTGAAGCGGCTCGGCAAGGTCGAGGTGATCACCGATATTCTGGACGCCGAAACATTTCCGCCCGCGCCCGCACAGGGTGCGATCTGCATCGAGAGCCGGGTCGACGATGCCCGCATCGAGGCTCTGCTGGCACCGATCAACGATGCGACGACCTTCGACACCGTTTCCTGCGAGCGCGCCTTTCTCGCCGCCCTGGACGGCTCCTGTCGGACGCCGATCGGTGGCTATGCGGTTTGCGAGGGCGACCAGATTCGATTCTCCGGTCTGATTATCACGCCGGACGGGCGCCATCAGCACGCGGTCACCATCGACGGAAATCGTCGCGACGCGGCGGCATTGGGCACCCGAGCCGGGCAAGACGTTCGCGCTCGTGCCGGCAGCGCGTTCTTCGACGACTGGAGCTGATGTCCCTATGCGTGTGCTCGTGACCCGTCCCCTGCACTCGGGCCAGCGCACCGCCAGGCGTCTTCGCGACATGGGACACGAACCGGTGTTGCTGCCGCTGTCGCGGCCGGTTCACGATCCCGTTGCCGCTCTGACCGGGCTGACGAATACCGATGGCGCCATCGCCGTGACCAGCGCCGAGGCGATCCATGCCATCGCCGCGCGGCGCACAGAGCTTGCGGCCCATTTCAACCGTCATCTCTTTGCCGTGGGAGAGGCGACGGCGGCGCAGGCGAGAGCGGCCGGCTTCCGCTCCGTCACGCCATCCGGCGGCAGCGGAAACGATCTCGCGGACGCGATTGCAGCCAAGACGCATGGACCCGTTCTCTATCTTGCCGGGTCGCCGCGAGCGGAGACCTTCGAGACCCGCGCCGGCGAGGTCGGCCTGACAGTAACCGTTGCGGAGAGCTACCGGATGGAGCCGGTAAAGGTCGATGCGGGGATGCTGCGATCCATTCTCGCCGGAGGACGACTGGATGCGGTCCTCTTTTATTCGCGGCAGACCGCCGAAACCTTCTTTCACATTTCCGAGATCGAAGCGCACCCCGACAAGGTCGCCGGAACCCGTCTTCTCTGCCTCAGCGCTTCTGTCGCAGAGGCGGTTCCGCTGTTCCTGCGCAAGAACGTCGGCATTGCAGCGACGCCGAAGGAATGCAGCCTTTTGTCGCTCCTTTGACGGCAGTGCCGCCCAAATTTCATCTAACCTCTTTCCTTAACTTACATCACTGACTACTTTCGATGCGATGCAGAAAGATGAGGATCTCATGGCACCAGGAAATCCGCCACGCCACTCGAAGAGCACCGAAGAACCGGTCACCATCGATATGGATGTGCAGGAGTTTGCCTCTGCCAGTGATACCGAGAAAGAAATGCCGGACCCGGCCGACGATCCGGAACGCTCAGCGCCGATAGATGACAGGGCGCAGAGGGACTCCGGCAATGAACAATCGGCGGGTTATGACGACGGCCCCAAGCCCTCGGCGCCGCCTGCTTCCCACCAAACCCACTGGCAAGCCGGCAATACATCCGGGCTGATCGCGGCAGGCATTATCGGTGGGCTGGTGGCGCTGATCGGGGCGGGCGCTATTCAGTATGGCGGCTACCTCCCAGGCTCCTCGGCGCCCGAGACGACAGCGGCGGACGTGACAAACCTGTCCGCTGAAATCGACGGGCTGAAACAATCGGTTTCGAACCTTGCCGCAGCGCCGCCGTCCATCGGCGATGACGGCACGACCGAAAAGCGGATTGCTGCACTGGAAGCGATGGCGAAGTCTCCGGCTCCGGCAGCGCCTGCCGATTCAGCCGCGATTGACGCGCTCAACCAGAAGATCGCCGATCTGACCGGCCAGATCGACCAATTGCGTGGTACGGTCGCGCAGGCGTCTCAACAGACGACCAATGACGCCAACATCGAGCAGAGGCTGGCGGAGACCGAGCGGAAACTCGACGAACCACGCCGCGACGTTGCCGTGGCGCAGGCCATCGCCGCAGCGGCACTTAAGGCGGCGATTGATCGTGGCGGTCCGTTTGCTGCCGAACTCGACACTTATGCGGGTGTTTCGCCCGATGATCAGGCTGTCGCCGATCTTCGCAATTTCGCCGAAACCGGCGTTCCCTCCCGCGCGGAATTGATCCGGCAGGTCCCCGAGGTGGCGACCGCAATCGTCAATTCCGTCGACCGGACAAATCCCGACCAGAGCTGGTCCGACAGATTGATGGCGAGCGCGAAAACGCTGGTGAGCGTGCGCCCTGTCGGCAACATCGAGGGCGACAGCGTGGAAGCGATCGCCGCCCGCATGGAGGACAAGGTAAAGAACGGCGACTTGCCGGGAGCCGCTTCCGAGTGGAATGCACTTCCCACCCAGGCCAAGCAGGCATCGGCAGCATTCAAGCAGTCGCTTGAAGCGCGCATTCGCGTCGAGGATCTTGTCGGCAGTGCCCTTTCCAAAGCCATCTCCGGCGCCGGCAAGGAGGGCTGACGCATGATCAGGCTCGTCATATTCGCCCTTGCCGTTCTTGCGCTTGGATACGGTTTTTCCTGGCTGGCCGATCGCCCGGGTGATCTGTCGCTTGTCTGGGGCGGCCAACTCTACCAGACGAGGCTGATCGTCGCGGCAAGTGGCTTGATCGCGCTGATCGCGCTCGTCATGGTCTGTTGGTGGTTGGTGCGCGTGATCTGGACATCGCCCCATTCGATCACCCGCTATTTTCGCGCCCGCAAGCGCGACCGCGGCTATCAGGCACTGTCCACCGGACTGATCGCCGCAGGCGCCGGCAATGCGCTGATGGCGCGCAAGATGGCAGCCCGTTCCCGCGGGCTCATCCGCGCTGATCAGGAACCATTGATTGCCCTCCTCGAGGCCCAGGCAGCCCTCATCGAAGGCCGCCACGACGAGGCCCGCGCCAAATTCGAGGCGATGACCAACGATCCCGAAACCCGCGAGCTCGGGCTGCGTGGCCTTTACCTTGAAGCCAAGCGCCTCGGCGCCAACGAAGCCGCCCGTCAGTATGCGGAGAAGGCAGCGGACAACGCACCCTATCTGCCATGGGCAGCCCAGGCGACGCTGGAGTATCGCAGCCAGGCCGGTCGTTGGGATGACGCCCTTCGCTTGCTTGAACAGCAGAAGGCAGCCCGCGTGGTCGAAAAAGCCGAAGCCGATCGCCTCCGCGCGGTGCTGCTGACCGCCCGGGCGACGGAGAAGCTTGAAAACGACCCCGCCGGCGCGCGCGACGATGCGACCCACGCCCTCAAGCTCATCGCCGATTTCGAACCCGCCGCCATTGTCGCTGCCAAGGCGCTGTTTCGGGAGGACAAGCTTCGCAAGGCGGCTGCCATCCTCGAGCAGGCCTGGAAAACCAACCCGCATCCTGAGATCGGGCGGGCCTATGTGCGCGCCCGCAGCGGCGATTCGGCCGCGGATCGCATCAAACGTGCCGAACGGCTTGAGGCGCTCAGACCGAACAATGTCGAGTCGCTGCTCGTCGTGGCGCAGGCAGCGCTGGACGCGCAGGATTTCGGGAAAGCCCGGACAAAGGCCGAGGCCGCGGCCCGCATCGACCCCCGCGAAGCAGCCTTCCTGCTGCTCGCGGACATCGAGGAGGCAGAGACCGGCGACCAGGGCCGCATTCGCCATTGGCTGGCCCAGGCACTGAAAGCACCGCGCGACCCGGCATGGGTCGCCGATGGCTTCGTCTCCGACAAATGGCTGCCGCTATCGCCTGTCACCGGTCGCCTCGATGCCTTTGTCTGGAAGCCGCCGTTCGACCACGCTGAAGGTCATGTCGAGGAAGGCGCTCTGGCGTCGATCGACAGCGCGCTAAAGACACTGCCGCCGGTGCGCGAGGTCCGCGCCGAAGGATCGGTCAACGACCACCGCATCATCGAACTCGAGCGGGCGGCAACCATTGCGGAGGCAGCGCGCCCTGCCGCAAAGGCTTCGGAACCGGCCAGGCCGCTGGCAACCGCCTCAGGCAAGCCGGAACCCCGGCCCTTCTTCGGTGGCCTGCCGGACGATCCCGGCGTTCGCAATCCAACGGTGGAGCCGGAACCCAAGACACGGCTGCGCCTTTTCTAGACAAGGATCTCTATGTTCGAACGTTTCCAGGAATTCTTTCAAAATCTGACCGCCGACAATTCGAAAAAGGGCTTTGCGCCGGATGATCCGCGCATTGCCGTGGCCGCGCTCTGTATGCAGGTCATGGAAGCGGATGGGCAGATCAAGGATAGTGAGACAAAACGGCTGCGCAAATTGCTGAAGGAGCAGTACGGTCTCGACAGCAAGCAACTCGACGCGCTGATTGCCGCCGGCCAGGAGGCCGAGAGCGATGCCGTCGATTATTACCGGTTCACGGCGGACCTGAAACGCCATCTCGATACCGAACAGCGCCTCGAACTGATCGGCATCCTGTGGGATATCGTATATGCCGATGGCGAACGCAGCGAGATGGAAGACGATGCAATCTGGCGCATCGCCGAACTCCTTGGCGTTTCGGCGCGCGAGCGCATTCAGAAACGCCAGGAAGCGGCGAAACGCGTAAAAGATACCGAGGTGGTTCAGGACGATGTCGATTGAACGCCCGAGCTACCGGCGCCCTGTTCTGATCGTCCTGCACCAGGAGCGATCGAGTCCCGGCCGGGTCGGTCAGCTGCTGGTCGAGAAAGGCTATCCTCTCGATATCCGGCGACCGGTGCTCGGCGACAAGCTTCCCTCGACACTTGCTCACCATGCCGGCGCGGTCGTCTTCGGCGGCCCGATGAGCGCCAACGATCCCGATGATTTCATCAAGACGGAAATCAACTGGCTGGATGTGCCGCTTAGCGAAAAGCGTCCGTTTCTTGGTATTTGCCTCGGTGCGCAGATGCTGGTGCGCCATCTCGGGGGCAAGGTGCAATCCAATGCCGATGGCACCACCGAGATCGGCTGGTACCCGCTGCGCGCGGCGGAAAAGGGCCGACTGCTGATGCAGTGGCCGAAGATGGTTTACCACTTCCACCGCGAGGGCTTCGACCTGCCCCGCGGCGCCGATCTGCTGGCCGAAGGCAATACCTATCCAAACCAGGCCTTTCGATACAACGAAAACGCCTGGGGTTTGCAGTTTCATGCGGAACTGACACGGGCGATGATGCACCGCTGGGTCGTGCACGGCGCCCAGCGCTTCATCCTGCCGAACGCGCAGCAAGGTCGCGAGCACCTCGAGGGGCGCATGCTTTTTGACGCGCCGCTCAAGGCATGGCTGAACGAATTCCTCGACATCGTTTTCGAGGGCAAGGCATCCAAGACCACCGCGATATCGAGAGCGGTTCTCACGGGCTATTCAGGTGCGTCCGGCAGCACACCGTGCTAAAATCGCCCGTCACCCTCCGGGGCGACGTTTCAGTAGCAGGAATGCGTTCCGATCCACGATTCGGCCTCGAAATGCTGCATACGGTCAGCGACGGGCTCGAGCTATCTCAGGGGAACTCCATGTCTAACTACGAGCAGAAACTTGCAGCGATGGGGTTGGTCCTTCCGCAGCCCCTGAAGCTTCCGTCCGGCATGATCCTTCCATTCCCATGGGTAAACGTACGCGGCAATCGAGCTTTTGTTTCGGGACATGGTCCGCAGAACAGCGACGGTACACCTGCCGGTCCGTTCGGCGCTGTCGGTGAGAATGTGTCCGTCGAAGAGGCCAAGGCCTCGGCGCGGAAAGTAGCCCTGTCCATGTTGGGCAGCCTGAAGCGCGAGTTGGGCAGTCTCGATCGCATCACCGGCTGGTGTCGCGTGTTCGGCATGGTCAATTGCGCGCCGCGCTTCGCCAATTCGCCGGCCGTCATCAACGGTTTCACCGAGCTTATCATCGAGGTATTCGGCCCGGAGGTCGGAAGTCATTCGCGCTCGGCGATCGGTGTTGCCGGGCTGCCGCTCAACTTTCCGGTCGAAATCGAAGCCGAGATATTGGTCTCGACCTAGTGTCGGCGGATCGTCAGATCTGCTCGTGTCGTGTGGGCGCATCGAGCGTATCGATCTTGCGCAATTGAGGGAAGCTTGTAGCCCAGATGACCGCGACGGCGAGAGTTCCGACGCCGCCGATAATCACGGCGGGCACGGCGCCGAAAACGGATGCCATCGTGCCGGCCCGGAATTCCCCAAGCTCATTGGAAGCTCCGACGAAGACGGTGTTGACGGCGTTGACGCGGCCTCGCAGCTGGTCCGGCGTCCAGAGCGCGATCAGGCTCTCTCGGACATAGACGGAAACCATATCCGCCGCGCCCATCAGCGCCAGCGCGGCGATCGATAGTTCCGTGTTCGTCGAGAAGCCGAAAACGATGGTGCCGAGTCCGAACAACGCAACGCCAATGAACATGTAGACGCCAGCGCGATGCCGCAGCGGATAGGCGGCAAGCAGGACCGCCATGATAATCGCACCGACGCCCGGCGCGGATCGCAGCAGACCAAGGCCCCATGGGCCAAGCACCAGGATATCCCGCGCAAAGATCGGCATGAGCGCGGTGGCACCGCCGAGCAGCACGGCGAAGAGATCCAGCGAAATCGCCCCGAGCACCACCTTCTCGGCCCGAATGAAGCGGAAACCGCCCAGGATCATGTCCCAGCTTTTCGCCACGCCCGTCGTCTTCTGCTCCGGCTTTGGAATCATGTAGAGCAGCGCTGCACCGAGTGCCGCGAAGACCACCGCGACGGCATAGGCCGTTTGGGGGCTGACGCCGTACAGCAAGCCGCCAAACACAGGGCCAGTGATGGCCGCCAATTGCCATGAGGACGAATTCCAGGCGATTGCGTTCGACAGGTCCTGCGGCGGCACGAGATTTGGCGCCAGCGACTGGACGGCCGGCGACATGAAGGCGCGCTCGATGCCGAAAATCAGTAATACGGCAAAAACGGGGAGGGGAGAGAAAGTCCCCGTGATCGTCATCAAAAGCAGCGCCAGCGTGCATAACCCGCCGACAAGCGAGCAGATCGAAGCGATCGCACGCCGGTTGTGACGATCGGCAACCGACCCGGTCACCAGGATCAGCAACAACGAGGGAAGAAACTGCACGAGCCCGATCAGGCCCAGGTAGATCGCGCTCCCTGTCTGGTCGTACATCTGCCAGCCGACGGCGACGCTGACGATCTGCTGAGAAAAGGACAGAAGAAAGCGGGCGAAGAAGAAACGGGCATAGGACCGATGCCGGAACGCGGCGAAACGGTCTCCGGTAGACGAAAAAGACATCAGGGCGTTCCGAGGAAAAAGCGTGGCAGCGGCGCGCGGCGCGCCTGTTAAACATGATTTACCATGCGTTTACACACGGCACTTGCCCGTTTAGTCGCCAATGTCTACATGTCTGTCAACAACGAACTGGAGACTACGATGATTGCCATCTTTCAAACCATTGATTTGGCTTTGAATCTTTATACTTGGGTGTTGATTGCCAGCGCTATTTTCTCTTGGCTCTATGCGTTCAACGTCATCAATTCCAGCAACCAGTTCGTCAATTCGGTCGGAATGTTCCTGTTCAACGTCACCGAACCGGTGCTGCGCCCGATCCGCCGCGTGCTGCCGAACCTCGGCGGCATCGACATTTCGCCGATCATCCTTTTGCTTATCATATTCTTCATTCGCTCGCTGATGTGGAACACGATCTTCCCGCTGGTGGCGTGACGCGACCCTGGACAGCCGGTGCCGATCACGTCTCGCTCGCCGTCAGGTTGACGCCAAAAAGCGGGCGCGACGCAATCGATGGTGTCGAAGCGGATGCTGAAGGCAGGTCGCACCTGAAAGTGCGCGTCACCTCGATTGCCGAGAAGGGCAAGGCCAACAAGGCCCTGATCGCCGTCGTGGCGGAATCGGTCGGCCTTGCCAAGTCCTCCGTCGGCATCATCTCAGGCGAGGCATCGCGTAAAAAAATCCTCCGGATCGAGGGCGACCCGGAGGATGTGATCAAAAAGCTGGATGCTCTTGCGGGGCTGTGATCAGGCCTTTTCCTTCTTGGCGCGTTCGATCGCCTCGAGGATCAGCGCCCCGGCCTCCTTGGCATCGCCCCAGCCGAATATCTTTACCCACTTGCCGGGCTCGAGATCCTTGTAGTGCTGGAAGAAGTGTTCGATCTGCTTGACCGTAATCTCAGGAAGGTCGGTGTAGTCCTTGACCTTGTCGTAGCGCATCGTCAGCTTCGGCGATGGCACGGCAATGATCTTCTCGTCCTTGCCGGAATTGTCTTCCATCTTCAGCACGCCGATCGGGCGAACATTGATGACGCAGCCCGGAACGAGCGGTCGGGTGCTTGCTACAAGCACGTCGATCGGATCGCCATCTTCCGAGAGCGTATGGGGGACAAAGCCGTAATTGCCGGGATAGGTCATCGGCGTATAGAGGAACCGGTCGACGACCAGCGTGCCGGCTTCCTTGTCCATCTCATACTTGATCGGATGACCGCCGACCGGCACCTCAATGATGACGTTGACGTCCTCAGGTGGGTTCTTGCCAATGGAAATCGCGTCTATGCGCATGGAGCTTCCCTCTAAAGGTTAAGTCGATGGTTGCCAGATAATGGGAATCATCCCGCAACGCAACACGGCAAGGGCAATTTGAGCAGGACGAACGAGGTGAACGTGGACGGCGCTCAGGGCAAGGCGCCGCTCTGCCGTTTGGTCGGAGCCAGCCCCGCGCCTGATCTGGACCGTCTTGTCTGGCCCTGCCAGAGCAAACCCAGGCGCTGCCAACGCCTGGCGAACCGCCCATCGCCTCGCGTCAAAAGACGCTGCAGACGGTAGGCCAGGAGACCGGTTCCCAGACCCGACCCTACTGACACGGCAATGATCCACGGAGAAACGAAGGTCTCGGGGCGGCTTGCATCCAACAGCAAATCCGGGAAGATCCGGTGCAGGAGATAGATGTGGTAGCTCGCGGCGGCGACCGGAATGACCATAGCTGCAAGCAGCGCTGGAACCTTCAGCTTGGGCAGATAGACCAGCAGCGCCAGGACAGGCAACTGCACGCCATAAAGGAACCAGGATCCCACCCAGTTGCCGCCCGTGTAAGCCATGAGAGGCATGGTCACGCCGGATGCCAGGATGACTGCAAGCCGCCGTCGGGGGGAGCTGGCAAACGCAGCGCACCAACCAAAAACAGCAAGATGCAGCACCCATGGCAGCGTAAATATCTGTCTCGCGCCAATCGGCCAGAGGATCGGGCTTGCAAAGTGCAGCGCCGTTGCAGCCACGAGCAGAATGAAGCCGAAACGAAATGGATCGACGCTGGCAAAGCGGCGAATGGCCGGCGGAGCGAACAGCAGCGCCCACAGCAGCAGCAACTGCACGAATGCCTCCACGAACCAATAGAGATACGGCAGCATTTCGTGCCGCTCAGGCGCCGCGAAGCCCAAATTGCCGACGAGAAAGACCGACGCCCACGGCACCGCACCCCAGCCAATGCTGAAACCGAGTACGACGAGATAGTAGGGTAGCAAGACAAGGCGGAGTTGCCTGAAGAACCTGCGAAAATCGCCGTCGAACAACGCCTTCGACTGGAACCGTGCCAGACCGAAACCACAAAGAACAAACATCGTACCCGCCCCGCCAGGAATGGGCCAGGTGGTGGCATGGTGGAAAACGACCAACAGGATCGCAATGGCCCTCAACAGAATGTCGCTGGAGATCACACGCGCCGCAAGCGCGGTTTGCGACCGTGCCGACAGCGCGCCGACACTCATCTTCTCCCATCCCTCGGGTGCCGCCCCCAGCAGGCGCTCAAGCCCGACGGTCATTTCAAGGTAGCGCAGCGAATCTCCTCCAAGGTCTGCGAAACAGTCGTCGGGCAAGACCTGCTGCGGGAAAAATACCTCCTTGAACAGAGTGGCGACGGTAGGTTTCTCGCTGTCCGACGGGCGCTCGGTCATTCGCGCGCGAAGCTGCTCATAGTCAAGCTTTCCGTTTGCCAGCCGCGGCAGTTCCTCGAGGGCGACGGCGCGGGCATGCGGCAGACCGATGCCGGCCGCCAGCGCCAATTGCCCGCGCACCTCTGCCTCTGTATGCGCGCCAGTGAAGGCAGCGAGAACAAGTTCGTCGTCACCGACGACAGCTGTGGTGATTCCGCGTTCCGAAAGCGCGGCCTCGAGCGCGTCATGGCCCAACCGTATCCCGCCTATCTTCGACATCCGCCGCAAGCGACCTGTGATGCGATAGAGGCCGTCCGCGTCGCGCACCCCAATGTCGCCGGTTCGAAGCTCATCGATGTCTGCTCCCCTCGCCAGATCGTGACGCGTCTCACCGTAGCCAAGCATGACGTTCGGTCCGCGGTAAACCAGTTCGCCGGGCACATTGTGCTCGCGGACCGTCGTGCCACTTTCGTCCACCAACCGCAGTTCGCCGCCAGGCACGGCAAGGCCGATCCCATCAGCGTGGTCAGGCAGCCGCCGCGGGGGGACATAGGCGATCCGCGCGGTGGCCTCGGTCTGTCCATACATCACGTAAAAGCGCCGCCCCTCGGGGACAAGCCAGTCATGATAGAGGCGAACATCCGAAGGCGGCAGGCGACCACCGGCAACGGTCATGAAGCGGAGATCCGGATATCGTTGCTGACGAAAGCCACGTTGCTCCATCAACTCGTATGAGTGGGGAACGCCCGACAGATTGGTGCATTGAGCTGCCTTGAACTCCTCGACAAATGCCGGATCGAGGATTGATGTTCCCGGCACCCAGAGCGCCGCTCCGACAGAGAGATGTGAATTCAGGATCGAGAGCCCGTAGGAGTAATGCAGCGGCAATGTCAGTGCACCGACATCCGCGGCATCGAGTTCAAGATACTGGGCGATCGAGGAAGCATTGGCGGCGACCGCTCCTGCGGAAAGCCTGACGGCCTTTCCGCAACCGGTGCTCCCCGATGTCATCAATATCAGCGCGAGGTCATGGTGAATGCGGCTCTGCGGCCTGTAGCCGGTTTCGTTCAACCGCCAACGCCCATTCTCCTTTCGGAAGGCCAGTTCCGGTTCAAACCGCTCGACAAACGACAGCCAGGCGGCATCATCATCCGGGGGCAGCAAGGCGGCGGCATGGCCGCCGGCAAGCGCTGCAAGATAGGCAGCGATCGAGTGTTCGGAAAGGGCGGCTTCTATAGCGACAAGCTTCTTGCCCGCGCCCATCGCGCGCGCCGTAGCCGCGACGCGTTCTGCCAGTTCGCCATAGGTAATATGTGGCCGCGACGGTATCAGCAGGGCCGGCCCATCGGGCACCCGGTCGAGGTGCGTCCAAAAGCCCTTCGACATGACCATCTCCCACGCAATCCACCGCGCGTGAGCAGCCAAATACATAAGTTGAGTATGATTTGCAAGTTTGTGATCAACAGCGAGAGCTAATTGCTGCAGCGCCCGAAAAAAACAATGCGCGCCCTGATCAGCTCCAGATGAAGCCGATCTTCTTCAGCTGCTTTTGATCGAAGGTTTCCATGCCCTCGCAGTAATCGGCACCGCCGTGGCTGCGATAGAACCGGGCACCGGTCTCGTTTTCCTCCAGGCACCAGACAACCATGCCATTGCAGCCAAGCGACTTCAAAAGCCGCCGCGCTTCGCCAAACAGCATATGGCCAAGGCCGATGCCCTGGTATTCAGGCCGGAGGTAGAGCTCATAGATCTCGCCCTCCTGCGGAAGGGCGCGAGCGCGGTTGAGTCCGAGCGTTGCATAGCCCGCGACGGTCCCGGCGACATCGAGAACGAGCAGCGTAGCCGGTCCACGGGTTGCCTTGCGCCACCATGTCTCGCCACGCCGTTCGATCATCTGCGTCAGTGCCTTATGCGGAATGATCCCCGCATAGCTATGTTGCCATGCAAGCCGATGCACTTCCGAAATAGCTCGGGAATCGTGCGGCTCGGCCCGCCGAACATCGATCGACAACGTCTTCATAACGCTTACTCTGGCCTTGTCGCGGACAATTAACCATATGCGCCAACGCATTCCGGCCGATTGCCCACAGACTTAACATGTGGACGACAGCTGAAATTTAACGCTTTTTTAACTATTGCGACAAGCGGAATTCGGCGCCGCGCACAAATAAAAACCCCGGCACGATGGCCGGGGTTCCGAGGCATGACTGTCTAGGTGGCTCAGGCCGACTTGGCCTTGCTGAAGCGCTTGCGATCGTTCGCATCGAGATACATCTTGCGCAGACGGATCGACTTCGGCGTCACTTCCATCAGCTCGTCGTCCTGAATCCAGGAAAGAGCGCGGTCAAGCGTCATACGGATCGGCGGCGTCAGCTTGACGGCTTCGTCCTTGTTGACCGAGCGGATGTTGGTCAGCTGCTTGCCCTTGAGAACGTTGACTTCAAGATCGTTGTCGCGCGAGTGGATGCCGATGATCATGCCCATGTAGACCTTTTCGCCGGGCTCGATCATCATCGGGCCGCGATCTTCGAGGTTGAACATGGCATAGGCAACAGCTTCGCCCGGCGCATTGGCCAAGAGAACGCCGTTGGTGCGGCCGCCGATTTCGCCCTTGAACGGCTGGTATTCTTTGAACAGACGGTTCATCACGGCGGTGCCGCGCGTGTCGGTCAGCAGTTCCGACTGATAGCCGATCAGGCCGCGGGTCGGAGCATTGAACACCAGGCGAAGACGGTTGCCGCCGGAAGGACGAAGCTCGGCCATTTCAGCCTTGCGCTCGGACATCTTCTGGACGACGATGCCGGAATGCTCTTCATCGACGTCGATGACGACTTCCTCGATCGGCTCCATCAGCTGATCGTTCTCGTCGCGATGCATGACGACGCGCGGACGCGACACGGCCAGCTCGAAGCCTTCGCGGCGCATGGTTTCGATCAGAACGGCGAGCTGCAATTCGCCACGACCGGAAACGTAGAACGAGTCCTTGCCTTCGGCTTCTTCGATCTTCAGCGCGACATTGCCTTCGGCTTCCTTGTACAGGCGGTCACGAATGACGCGCGATGTAACCTTGTCGCCTTCGGTGCCGGCCAGCGGGCTGTCGTTGACGATAAAGGACATGGTGACGGTCGGCGGGTCGATCGGCTGTGCCTTCAGCGCCTCGGTGATCGCAGGATCACAGAACGTGTCGGCGACCGTGCCCTTGGAGAGGCCTGCGATCGCGACGATGTCGCCTGCATGCGCTTCGTCGATCGCCGTGCGCTCGATGCCGCGGAAGGCTAGAATCTTCGAGATGCGGCCGGTTTCGATCAGCTTGCCATCCTGGCCGAGAACCTTGACAGCCTGATTCGACTTGATCGAGCCGGAATTGATACGGCCGGTAATGATGCGGCCGAGGAAGGGGTTGGCTTCGAGGATCGTGCCGATCATCGTGAACGGGCCTTCGGCAACCGTCGGCTCCGGAACGTGGCTGAGCACGAGGTCGAGCAGCGGTGCGAGACCCTGATCCTTCGGGCCCTCAGGCGCAACGTTCATCCAGCCATCGCGGCCGGAACCGTAGAGGATCGGGAAGTCGAGCTGTTCGTCGGTGGCGTCGAGGCTGGCGAACAGGTCGAACACTTCGTTGATGACCTCTTCGTGGCGGCCATCGGGACGGTCGATCTTGTTGATCGCGACGATCGGCTTCAGGCCGACCTTCAGCGCCTTGGAGACGACGAACTTGGTCTGCGGCATCGGACCTTCAGACGAGTCGACCAGAACGATCGCGCCGTCCACCATCGACAGGATACGCTCGACTTCGCCACCGAAGTCGGCGTGGCCGGGGGTGTCGACGATGTTGATGCGAACGCCCTTCCACTCGACCGAGGTCGCCTTGGCAAGAATCGTGATGCCGCGCTCTTTTTCCAGGTCATTGGAGTCCATGACGCGTTCTGCAACGCGCTGGTTCTCGCGGAACGAGCCGGACTGTTTCAGAAGCTCGTCAACCAGGGTCGTCTTGCCATGGTCAACGTGCGCGATAATCGCGATGTTGCGAAGTGCCATATGTTTAGATCTCTGAGGCTGGGGCGCCACGCTGGGAGAAGGCGCCTATTTCGTTTGGGCGGCTCATACAGTGTTTTTCGCCGTTGCGAAAGGGGGGAACCGGAATTGCGGTGACTCCGCCGAACCTGATCATTCCGCCACCAGCCCGCTGCGGCGCAGGAGCGTCAATAGCAGGAGCGGCAGAAGCGTGGTGATCACGATGGCGATGAAAGCCATGGCCATGCCAAGCCCGATCG
Source organism: Rhizobium sp. Root1220 (assembly GCF_001426265.1). Lineage (GTDB taxonomy): Bacteria > Pseudomonadota > Alphaproteobacteria > Rhizobiales > Rhizobiaceae > Rhizobium. The sequence continues at coordinate 324,294 of NZ_LMDG01000023.1, read as the reverse complement.
ATCCCTGCTCGAACTGACGCCAGATGAAGGTGGCGATTGTCTGCATGCCGACCGGCGCCACGACGACCGACGCGACCAGCTCTCGCGAGGCAAGCGCAAAGACCAGCAACATCGCCGAGGCGAGACTTGGAAACACCAGCGGCAGCAGGATGCGGCGGAAAGCAGTTACCCCGCTGGCGCCGCAAACGCGTGCCGCCGCCTCCAGGCTGTCGCCGATCTGCTGGAAGGCCGCCGTCGTATAGCGCACCGGCTGTGGCACCAAAATGCAGCAATAGGCAAGCAGTAGGATGAAGGCGGTGTTGTAGGGCGTGGCTGGAAGCCAGGGCATGTTCCAGGCAAGGATCAGGCCGACGGCAACGACGATGCCCGGCAGGGCATTCGGCAGGATAGTCATCGTATCGATGACTGTCCGCCCGCGGGTCCTGGTCTTGACGACCGTGTATGCAGCCATCACGCCGATAAGACCGGTGATCAGTGCCGTGCCGATCCCCAGTGAAAAGCTGTTGGCGAGGGCGGCCAGCGCGCCGGCGCTGTTGCTGAAGACGGACACGAAATTGGCAATGCTGAAATTGTCCGCCGCCAGTCCGCCCGAGATGGTCCGCGAGAGCGCGGTCATCAGGATTGCCAGCAACGGCACGCCGGTCGCGAGAAAGGCGACGAGGGAGAAAGCCATCATCACCGGAAATTTCAGCGCACCGAGCGGCCGCTTGTCCTTGTCCGTCGGTTTACCGCCGACCGTCTGGTAGGAGCGCCGCGACAGGATCCATCGCTGCAGCAGGAAGGTCACCAGCGACAGCGCGACGAGCAGTATCGAGAGGATCGCGGCGCCCGGAAGATCGATGGGCCAATCGGAGATGCGCAGGTCGATGCCGGTAACCAGCACCTGAAAGCCGGCGCGCCGGCCAAGTGCCGCCGGAGTGCCGTATTCCTCGATGGCGGCTGCGAAGACGAGCATCAGGCTGGCGACAAGTCCGGGGGCGGAAAGCGGCAGGGTAATGCGCCAGAAAGCGCGTGCCGGCGTGGCGCCGAAGACCCGGCCGACATCGGCATAGCGCGCACCGACCGCCTCGACCGTGCGCGACACCGCGAAATAGACGACCGGAAAGGTATTGAAGGCCATGACCATGGTCATGCCGAAAAGCGAGAAAAGAAACGGAGCGAGATTGAAGCCCGCGACCTGCTCGAGATAGCCGCGCGGCTGCAGCGTCATGATCCAGCCCAGCGTGGCGATGTAGGGCGGGATCATGAAGGGAACGAGCAGCAGCACGTCCCAGAGCGGCGCCAAGGGAATGCGATAAAGCGCGCGAAAGACCCCGAGCGGCACCGCAACCAGGGATGAAGCCAGCACGACACAAGCGCCGAGCAGCAAGGTGTTGCCCGTCATGCCGACTAGCGCGCTATCGGCAAGCGTATCCATGAGAGCGGAGAAAGGGCCCGCGAACGAGCCCTGTCCGAGATTGGGGAAGATGCCCTGAAGCACCACGGCAATGAAGGGAACAGCAACGATGACGGTCAGGCCCGCAATCGCGAACCAGGCAGCCGGAGCCGCGCCGCCGACATCGTTCGCCCTCATTGCCTTGTCCTCACTTGCCGCCGAACGTGTCGGTGATCTGCTTCAGCGTCTCCTTGCGCTTTCCGTAGACGGCAGCGGTGTCGTACTTCAAGAGCTTCAGATCGCTGATCAGCGGGCGGCTTGCCGGAACATCGGAGCGGGCCGGCATCAGCATCTGGTCGGCAACGAGCTTCTGGCCTTCGTCAGAGAGCATGTAGTCGATGAACTTCTTGGCGTCGTCCTGGTTCTTGGACCAGTTGAGGATCATGGCAGGGCGCGGCGCGATTACCGTACCGGAGGTTGGAAAGACGACTTCGATGTTCTCGCCTTTTTCCTTGGCATTGAGGGTGATGTAGTCGACGGCGCCGAAGACCGCAGCCTTCGCCCCCTGCAGAACCGGGTTCAGGGCTTCGGCATTGGCACCGGCGATGACCGCGCCGTTGTCTTTCAGTTCCTTGAAGAGCTTGAAGTCATCCTGGCCGGCAAGGGCCGCGGTCAGTTCGAAAGACGAACCGGATTGAGCGGGATCGGGGATATTGACGAGATCCTTGTATTCCGGCTTCGTCAGGTCGGTCCATTCGGTCGGCTTCGGCGTGCCGCTCTTGGTGTTCCAGGCGATGCCCAGCGCCGAGATCCCCTGCGCGACTGCTGTGTCGGTCTTCAGGAAGTCGGGCACCTTGGCGGCATTCGGGCTGGTGTAGGAAACGAGCCAGCCGCGCTTTGCGAAATCGGTGGCCGTATCCCAGGAAGCCGAGATCAGAACGTCGACGACCGGGTTTGCTGCCTCGGCCTCGATACGGGCCATGACCTTGCCGGTAGTTGCCTGGAAAACATTGACCTTGATGCCGGTCTGCTGGGTGAAGCCGGCCGACAACTTGTCGATCAGGCCTTGAGGGCCGGCGGTGTATACGGTGATATCGGCGTGGGCGACGCCGGCCATCAGGGTTGCGGCGAAAACGCCGAAAGTGATTTTTTTCAACGATTTAAACATTTTCCAAATTCTCCTTTTTGGATAGATGAACCCCGTTGCCGAACCAGCGGATCTGGTCGACATCGATCGTGAGGCCGACCCCTTCGCCCGGACGCAGTTTGGTGCGGCTCAAAACCTGCAATTCTGTAGTGTCGGCTCCGACAAGCGAAACAGTCGCCAGGTGGCCGTCGCCGCGGAACTGCGAACGCAGCACCGTTGCCGCGAACCGACCCGGGACCATATCGCCAGCCGTGATCGACGCGGTGGGAATGAGCACCCGCGCCGTCCGGCTCGCAGCCGCAACGCCGCCGAGCAGCACCACACCGCTATTTCCGAAAAACCAGCGCCCGTCTCGATACTGAAGATCGGCAATGCCGCCGAGGCGCAGGAAATCCGCCACTTCTGGCGTTGCCGGCCGCTCGATCAGTTCGTCGGGCGATGCCAGCTGTTCGATCAAGCCGCCACGCATCACCGCGACGTCGTCGGCAAGCGTCAACGCCTCGCTATGATCGTGGGTGACATAGATGGCTGTGAGACCGAGCGTCGCGATCAGTTCGGCAAGCTCGCCCACCATGTTTTCGCGCAGTTCGCGGTCGAGGTTCGACAGCGGCTCGTCGAAGAGGATGAGCTGCGGCTCGGCGACGATGGCGCGCGCAATTGCCACGCGCTGCTGCTGGCCACCGGAGAGATCGCTCGGACGGCGGTCGGCATAAGCACCGAGGCCAACACGCTCCAGCGCGCGCATTGTTCGCTCATGGCGTTCCGCTCTGCCCATGCGGCGCATTTCGAGCGGAAAGGAAACATTGCCGCCCACTGTCAGGTGTGGCCAGAGCGCGTAGTCCTGAAAGACCATGCCGAGATTGCGCTTTTCGGGCGGAGAGAAAACACCGCTCGATTCGTTCGCCACGATTTGGCCGGCAATGGACACCGACCCTTTCGTCGGAGACAGCAGGCCGGCGACAAGTCTCAGCAAGGTTGTCTTGCCACAGCCGGAAGGGCCGAGAAGCGCAAGCGTCTTACCTCTGGACAGCGAGAGATTGATACCCTTCAGGACCGCCGTCGCACCATAGTGCAATTCGACGTCAGCCGTCGAAACGGCAGCATTGGTCTCTGAACGTTGAGAGGTCATGAAAAACCGGCATCGGTGAAGATCGATGCCGGTTGCATATTAACAATCGATGACACTCATGTGACGAAGCGGCAGCGACGCCACCACGCGCCCGCTTTCTCACATCTTCTCATCGAGAAGTGTTCAATCCCACGCGCTATGCGTCGCTGCCGGAAAGCTCCTCGAAGGTCGCAAGCCCCTTCTTGACCAGCATCGCATCCGGGCTCGGCAGCTTGCCGCGGAAAGCCTTGTAGGCATCCTCGGGATCTATTGAACCGCCGACCGAATAGATGTTGTCCTTGAGCTTGGCAGCCATCTGACCGTTGAAGGCATCGCCGGTCTCCTCAAAGGCCTGGAAGGCATCTGCATCGAGCACTTCCGACCACATGTAGGAGTAATACCCGGCCGAATAGCCGCCGGAGAAGATATGCTGGAAGTGCGGCGAGGCATGGCGCATGACGATCGCCTTCGGCATGCCGAGCTCCGCAAGCACTTCGGCCTGAACCGCCATCGGATCCTCGATCTTGTCGCGCGTGTGGAAGGCCATGTCGACCAGCGCCGACGAGGTGAATTCAACGGTGTTGAAGCCGGAGTTGAAGGTACGCGCTGCCAGAACCTTGTCGAGCAATTCCTGCGGCATCGGCGCCCCGGTTTCAAAATGCACGGCATATTGCTTGAGAATGGCCGGAACCGTCAGCCAGTGCTCGTAAAGCTGCGACGGCAATTCGACGAAATCACGCGAGACGCCGGTGCCCGAAACCGAGGGGTAGGTGACATTGGAGAGCATGCCGTGCAGCGCATGGCCGAACTCGTGAAACAGTGTGCGGGCGTCATCGAGCGACAGCAACGCCGGCTTTCCATCGGCAGGCTTGGCGAAATTGCAGACATTGTAGATGATCGGCAGCTCGCCGGTGTGGCCATTCTTCAAAGGCAGCTTGTGCTGCGACTGGAACGAGCTCATCCATGCCCCTGAACGCTTCGAACTCCGTGCGAAGTAGTCGCCGAGGAACATCGCGACCAGCCTGTTCTCCTGGTCACGGATTTCGAACACCCGCACATCGGGATGATAGGCTGGAACGCCTTTCTTCTCGATGGCATGAATGCCGAACAGCCGGCCGGCCACGTCGAAGCAGGCATCAATGATCTTTTCGAGCTGCAGGTAGGGCTTCAGCTCGGCCTCGGAGAAATTGAACTTCTGCGCCCGGATCTTCTCGGCATAGTGCCGCCAGTCCCAAGGCATGACTTCGTGGTTCTTGCCCTCTTCGGCAATCAGCTTTGCGATGTCGCCTTCTTCCTCTCCGGCTCGCCTGACGGCCTTCACCCAGACTTCCTTCAACAGGTGGTTCACTGTGTCAGGCGTCTTGGCCATGGTATTGTCGAGCTTCATCTCGGCAAAATTGCCATAGCCGAGCAGCTTTGCCACCTCGTCGCGCAAGCCGAGCGTTTCGCGAATGATGCCACGATTGTCCGACGGGCCGTCGTTTGCCCCGCGCGCCACCCAGGCCTGGAAGGCCTGCTCGCGCAGATCGCGGCGTTCCGAGAAAGTCAGAAACGGCTCGATGATCGACCGCGACAGCGTCACGGCGAACTTGCCGTCCTCGCCACGCTCGCGGGCGGCGGCGGCCATCGCGTCTCTCAGGAAATCGGGCACGCCGACAAGATCGGCCTCGTCGGACAGGTTCAGCGCCCAGCCTTTCTCGTCCGCCAGCACGTTCTGGCCGAACTGCGTGCCGAGGCCGGCAAGCTTTTCATTGATGCCGGCAAGCTTCTCCTGCTCGGCCTTCGGAAGCTTCGCACCGGACTTGACGAAGCCCTTCCAGTGACGCTCCAGCACACGCGTCTGCTCCAGGGTCAGACCGAGACTCTCGCGCTTCGCCCAAAGTGCATCGATTCGCGCAAACAGCGCCGCGTTCATGCCGATCTTCGAATAATGGCGCGACATCTTCGGCGAGATTTCCCGTTCGAGCGCCTGAATTGTATCGTTGGTGTGCGCGCCGGCCCTGCCCCAGAAGAGCGCCGACACCCGCGCAAGCGCGTCGCCAGCGGTCTCCAGGGCCACGACGGTGTTCTCGAACGTCGGCTCTGCCGGATTTCCGGCGATCTCGTCGATCTCACGCTCGTGCGAAGCAAGCGCTGTGTCGAAAGCGGGCGCGAAGTCGCCGTCGTTCAAGGCGTCGAAACGCGGCAGACCGTGCAGGCCGTTCCAATTGACGAGTTCCGGATTGAATTCTGGTGTCGAAGGCATGCGGACATCCTTTGTGGCAGGCTGATGAAACGGCAATATAGGAAGGGATTGACGCGATTGGTATTCCCTCGTGTATTGGACTGGGCGATGGACACGACACCGAGAGCTTGAATTCAAGAGTTCCGCGCCGACCGGCTTACGTTGATGGAAGGCAACCAACATGGCGTTCGATTGGCACAGCGACGAGATCACGCGCACTACGCCTCTGACAGGATCGTATCGCAACACTCAGAACGTCAGGCGCTTTTTCCAAACGGAATGCGGCGAAGGCTTCAAATTCGACCGCTCGTTGATGGCGTGGCTCAAGACGGCAATCGATCAGACGATGGGGGATGCAGCCGACGAATGGCGCCGGCGTGAAGCGGCCAAGCGATAATCCTCCGCGCCCGCAGCTCCCCCGTCACGCTTTCCGCCAGCCAAGCAGTCCCGGCGTCGCGTGCAACAGCGCCTGCGCGGCAAATCCCATGAACAACACACCGGAGCAACGCACGATCAGCCGCTCGTGCGACCGGTAGAACCGACGAACCGCGCCTGTGCCGACAATGGCGATCAGGATCATGTCGGCCACGATAAAGCCGAGGAATGAGACGGCCAGCAGAACCGGCAGTGTCTCGAACCGCAGCGCACTTGCCGAACCTGCCACCAGCGCCGTGAAGGTTGCCAGCGCGACCGGGTAGCCCTTGGGATTGGTGACGCCGAAAATCAGCCCACGGCGAAACGGCCGCTCGACCGCCATCAGAGCCTGCCCCTCGCCCTTCGGCTTCGCACGGAAAGCATTCCAGCCGATCCAGGCCAGATAGAAACCGCAGAGCAGGCCGAGCGCATCGAACACGAAAGTGCCGATCGTCTTGGCCCCGATGATCGCCACGAGGGCGAGCGACGCCCAGAGCACGTCGCCGACCAGATGTCCGCAGACAAACTGCGCCCCTGCCCTTCGCCCCTGTCCCGCTCCGATGCCGAGCAGCGCAAGAAACGCCGGGCCGGGAATGAGCACGTAGAGCAACGCTGCGAGAAAGGCGCCCGCGAACAGGGATTGGGTCATAGGCAACTCCGAAATTGACCGTTGCAGACTATGCGGTCGCGCCTGATCGTCAAGCAGCAAGCAGTGCCAATCACATTTTTGAATTGCCGTATCCCCGGGCTTCGGCCAGAAGTGAGACAGCCCGGTTTAGTGGGCGATAGATGCCAACCGCAGCCGAGCACCCAATATGCCCCCATTCCGGATGAGCGAACGGCGAACGAGCATGCTCGGAGCACTGCTCGTCACCATTGGCCCCATCTCGATGTCGATCTACACACCGGCCATGCCGGAACTGGTTGCCGCGTTCCAGACCACGGATTCGGCGATCAAGATGACGCTGTCGCTGTATTTCGGCGGCTTCTCCATCGCCCAATTGTTGGCCGGGCCGCTGTCGGATGCATTCGGGCGCCGGCCGGCGACCCTGCCCTTCGTTGGTATCTATATGATCGGCAGCCTCCTGGCCGCGTTTGCTCCCGGTATCGAATGGCTGCTCGCCGGTCGCCTGATCCAGGGCATCGGCGCTTCTGTCGGCATCACCGTCGCACGCGCCATCGTCCGCGACCAGTTCACCGGCAGCGAAGCCTCGCGCATCATGAACCTGATCGGCATCATGATCGCCATCGGCCCGGCCATCGCACCGACCGCCGGCGGCCTGGCGCTCGCCGCCTTCGGCTGGCAATCGGTATTCTTCCTGCTGGTAGGCTTCGGCCTGCTGATCTGCCTCGCGGTGCTGGTCTTCATGCGCGAGACCAGCGTGCCGGATCGCCGGCGCGCGCTTCCGGGACCGCTGCTCTCGGCCTATGCCGAGCTTGTCCGGGAAGGCCGCTTCGTCTCCGCGTCGCTGGTCCTCGGCGGTTCTATCGGCGCTCTCTATGCCCAGTCAACGCTGCTGCCCTTCATCCTGATCAAGGTGGTCGGCCTGTCGCCCACCGCCTTCGGCCTCGGCATGCTGATGCAGTCCGGCTCCTACTTCCTCGGCTCCGTCTGCCTGCGCTACACCGCATCACGGCTCGGCGGTGATGGTTCGGTGCGCGTCGGTCTCGGGCTTCTCGGTCTTGCCGGCGTCATGATCGCGCTTTCGGTCCAACTTATCACGCCCTCCTACCTCTCGATCATGGTGCCGGTCGCCTTCCTCGCCTTCGGCCTGGCTTACCTTACGCCGCATATGACCACGTCCGCCCTCTACCCGTTCCCCCATATCGCAGGCTCCGCCTCGGCGATGATGGGCTTTATCCAGATGGGCGGCGGCTTTGCCGGTGGCGTCGTGGGCTCGCTGATCGGCCTGCCGCTACTTGCGTTCGGGACGGTCATCCCGACCATGACGCTGGTTTCCATACTGAGCTATGCTTATTTCCTGCGCGCCTCGCGCCGGGCAGCCACGACATTGCAGCACTCGGTGGGCGAATAAAAAAGGCCCGCGAGAGGCGGGCCTTGGCAACTTCAAGCGATTGTCGTGAACCTGCCGTTTACTTCGTCAGGTTGCGCTTGCCGAGCGTCCGCAGGCGTAGCGCGTTGAGCTTGATGAAGCCGGCAGCATCCTTCTGGTCGTAGGCGCCCTGATCGTCCTCGAAGGTGACCAGCTTGTCGGAATAGAGCGACTTCGGGCTCTCGCGGCCGGTGACCATGACGTTGCCCTTGTAGAGCTTCAGCGTCACTTCGCCCTCGACATGCTCCTGGCTCTTGTCGATCAGCGCTTGCAGCATTTCGCGCTCCGGCGAGAACCAGAAGCCGTAATAGATGAGCTCGGCATATTTCGGCATCAGCTCGTCTTTGAGATGCGCCGCACCCCGGTCAAGCGTGATCGATTCGATGGCGCGGTGCGCCGAAAGCAGGATCGTACCGCCGGGCGTTTCATAGACGCCGCGCGACTTCATGCCGACATAGCGGTTCTCGACAAGGTCAAGACGGCCGATGCCGTTGTCGCGCCCGTAGTTGTTTAGGGTGGCGAGCAGCGTCGCCGGGCTCATGCGGACACCGTTGATCGAAACAGCGTCACCCTTCTCGAAACCGACCTTGATGATGGTCGCCTTGTCGGGTGCCGCTTCCGGCGAGATCGTGCGCATGTGCACGTATTCGGGCGCCTCGACGGCCGGATCTTCCAGAACCTTGCCTTCGGACGAGGAGTGCAGCAGGTTCGCGTCGACCGAGAACGGCGCTTCGCCCTTCTTGTCCTTGGCCACCGGGATCTGGTGCTGCTCGGCAAAGGCAAGCAGATCGGTGCGGCTCTTGAAAGCCCAGTCACGCCATGGCGCGATGATCTTGATGTCTGGGTTCAGCGCGTAGGCGGACAGCTCGAAGCGAACCTGGTCGTTGCCCTTGCCGGTGGCGCCATGGGCGATCGCATCAGCGCCGGTCTTCCTGGCAATGTCGATCAGGTGCTTTGAAATCAGCGGCCGGGCGATCGAGGTGCCGAGCAGGTAGACGCCTTCATAGACGGCATTGGCGCGGAACATCGGGAAGACGAAGTCCTTCACGAATTCTTCGCGCACGTCCTCGACGTAGATTTCCTTGATGCCGAGCATCTCGGCCTTCTTGCGCGCCGGCTCCAGCTCTTCGCCCTGGCCAAGGTCGGCCGTGAAGGTCACGACTTCGGCGCCGAGTTCGGTCTGCAGCCACTTCAGAATGATCGAGGTGTCGAGGCCGCCGGAGTAGGCGAGAACGACTTTCTTCACGTCTTTTTTCGTTGCCATGAGATGAGGTCCGTTGTGCATGAGGGCAGCGGCAAACCCGCAAAACCCGGTGTCGCGGGCACTTTTAGCGAGATTGTCGCACGACGCAAGGGGAACGACGTCCGGTTGCCGCCTTCGGCGAGGGTTTGACAGTACCAAACCGCAGCCCATATCTGCTGCGTCCGAACAAAGCGCGAGGAGGCCCGAGCCGTGACGAATATAAAGGACGTTATCAAGAAATCCAACGTAGCCGTCATTACCGGCGGCGCCTCCGGCATCGGGCTTGCAGCCGCCAAGCATTTCGCAAGCGCCGGCATGAGCGTGGCCATTGCCGATCTCGGTGGCGCCCGGCTGGCTGCTGCGGCCGACGCGCTGAAGGCAATCTCGGGTGAAGAGCATGTCATGGCGATCGAGACCGACGTTGCCGACAAGACCGCGCTCGAGGCGCTCGAGCGCGCCGTCATCCAGCGTTTCGGCCGCGTCCACGTGTTGATGAACAATGCCGGCATCGGACCGGAGACCTCGATCTTCAGCGCCCAGGCCGGTTGGGACGCGATCCTCGGCGTAAACTTGCTGGGCGTGATCAACGGCACCCGTACCTTCGGCCCGCAAATGCTGGCCCACGGAGAACCCGGCCTGATCATCAATACCGGCTCGAAGCAGGGCATCACCACGCCGCCCGGCAACCCTGCCTACAATGTGTCGAAGGCTGGCGTGAAAGCCTTCACCGAGGCCCTGCAGCACGAACTGCGCAACACCGAGGGCTCCAGGATCTCGGCGCATCTGTTGATCCCCGGCTTCGTCTTCACCGGATTGACCAAAGGCGACAGGGCCGAGAAACCGGCTGCCGCCTGGACCTCTGAGCAGACGGTGGATTTCATGATCGAAAGCATCGGCAAGGGCGACTTCTACATCCTCTGCCCCGACAACGACGTCGCCCGTTCGACAGACGAACGCCGCATGGCCTGGGCCATTGGCGACATTATCGAAAACCGCCCGCCGCTGTCGCGCTGGCACCCCGACTATGCCGACAAGTCCAAGGCGTTTATCGACGGCAAGGATTGATTGGACATTTTCTGAAAGCCGGATATGAGACCAAGCTTTCATACCCGGCTTCGGAGCGTGCCATGGATTTCCTCCCGACCTTCCCGACCCTCCTCGCCTTTGCCGCGGCAACGCTTCTGCTCGCCGCGACACCCGGCCCCGACATGACGCTGTCGATCAGCCGTGCCTTGGCCCAAGGCAAGAAGGCAGCACTTTTCGTGGTGCTTGGTACCAGTCTCGGCATCGTCGTCCACACCATGCTCGTCGCCTTCGGCATATCGGCGCTGATAACCGCCTCGCCGACCGCCTTCCTGATCCTAAAGACCGGCGGCGCCGCCTATCTCCTGTGGCTGGCCATCCAGGCGATCCGCTTCGGTTCGAAGCTGTCGATCAAGAAGGTCGAAGCAGTGAAGGGCACTCCGCTCGCCAACATCTCCTCCGGTTTCTGGGTCAACCTGCTGAACCCGAAAGTCATCATCTTCTTCATGACCTTCTTGCCGCAATTCGTCAGCGCCGGCGATCCCGCCGTCACCCACAAGCTGCTGTTCTTCGGTTTCTGCTTCATCCTGATCGGCATGCCGGTCAACGCCGCCGTTGTCTTCGCCGCCGACTGGCTCGCCGGCTGGCTACAGAACAACAAGAAGGTGTTGCGCGGCATGGACTATACCTTCGCCGGCGTCTTCTCTGTCTTTGCCGCGAAAATCCTGCTCACGCAGGCGCGCTGATCCGAACCCGCATCGGCTGATCAGTCGTCTGCGCCGTGGTTTGCGATCATCATTGCCTCGAAGGCCATGCGCTCGGTCTTGCGCATCCGCTCCGATTCCGACTTCAGCTGGCCGCAGGCGGCGAGGATGTCGCGGCCGCGCGGGGTGCGGATCGGCGAAGCATAGCCGGCCGCGTTGATGAAATCGGCGAACTTCTCGATCTGCGCCCACTCCGAACACTGGTAGTTGGTGCCCGGCCACGGATTGAACGGGATCAGGTTGATCTTCGCCGGCACGCCCTTGAGCAGCTTGATCAGCCCCTTGGCGTCTTCCAGACTGTCGTTGACGTCCTTCAGCATCACATATTCGAAGGTGATGCGGCGCGCGTTGGACAGGCCCGGATAGGCGCGACAGGCGTCGATCAGTTCCTTCAGCGGATACTTCTTGTTGATCGGCACCAGAATATCGCGCAGATCGTCGCGCACCGCATGCAACGAAATCGCCAGCATCACGCCGATCTCGTCGCCGGTGCGGAAAATTTCCGGCACCACGCCCGAGGTCGACAGCGTCACGCGGCGCTTCGACAAGGACAGCCCGTCGCCATCGGTAGCGATCAAGAGAGCCGTCTTCACGGCATCGAAATTGTAGAGCGGCTCGCCCATGCCCATCATCACGATGTTGCTGACCTTGCGGCCTTCCGCGGGCATCACGGTGCCCTGCGGCGCTTCGCGATCCGGGAAATCGCCCAGCCGGTCGCGCGCGAGCAGCAGCTGCGACAGAATTTCCTCGGCCGTCAGGTTGCGTACCAGACGCTGCGTGCCGGTGTGACAGAAGGAACAGGTGAGGGTGCAGCCGACCTGGCTGGAGATGCAGAGCGTCCCGCGGCCTTCTTCCGGAATATAGACGGTCTCGATCTCGACAGGGCGGCCAGCACCGCGCGCCGGAAACCGCATCAGCCACTTGCGGGTACCGTCGTTGGAGACCTGTTCGTCGACAATCTCCGGGCGACCGATGGTGAAATGCTGCTTCAGCGTTTCACGCATGTCCTTGGAGATGTTCGCCATGTGGTCGAAATCGGAGACGCCGCGCACATAGATCCAGTTCCACAGCTGCGCGACGCGCATCTTGATCTGCTTTTCGGCCACGCCCTTTTCGCGCAGCGCAGCCCCCATCTCTTCGCGGGTCAGGCCGATCAGCGTCGGCTTCGGCAAGGCTTCGCCGCGCATAGGAGAGGCGCCAGCAGGCTTGAGAACGGTCATCGCATCCATCACGGACATACATCTAATCCCGAATTCAACATGCGGTCCTCCCAAAAGCCGGATGACTTGCGGGCGGAAAGGGCATGAAGGCAGAAATTGAGTGCGGCGCATGACGGCAAAGCCGCGATCTGACCGCTGTTATGCCGGCCTTTAGCATCATTTTTGCCATCCGTCACTATAGATGGAAACGACAAAGGCCGGCGCAAGGCCGGCCATCGAAATCATCGGCACATCAAGCGCAGCTTACTTGCAGGCTTCGATCTGCTTCAGGGCAGCCGAGATACCGGAAAGCGAATAGCTATAGGAGGTGGCCGTGCCCTTGCGGGAGGTGGCGTTGACCGTCATCGCATGGCCGGTCTTCATGGCCGCGACCAACGCCGGCTCCTGCGCCGCGTTCTCGACCCAACCAGCCTTGTCCTTGGTGAACATGACGAAGCTCTTGTTGTCGATGACAACATCGATCTTCGACGCGTCCTTGACCACGTAGCCCATCATCGCCTGTGGCTCGTAGGAGATGTTCTGGCCCGGGCGCTGCGACACGATGAAGAAGTTGTCGCCGTGATCGATCCCGGCCGGCTTCTTCTCGGTGGGCACGGACAGAACGTAGCACACGGTGCTCGCGCCCGACTTGTAGGAATAAGCACCCCAGGCCTGGAACTGCTGGATGCGAGTCGGCGCCGAAGAAGCGGGGGCTGCCTGCTGCGTTGCCTGCGCGGCTGGCTTCTTCGCTTGAGCGGATGCAATGCCGGCGCCGGCGAGAACGAGGGAAAGGGCGAGTGCGATACTTCTTACAAACATGGATATCCTGCCGGTTCTTGCGATTCGAGCCCGAAGCGAGCGGGCGGCGCATAATCACGATCTGCTTTATTTTGACTTAATTCAGGTTACCAAAGCGTCAACGGAGACCGCGAGAAGTCTCTGCGTGTGTCATTTTCGCCCAAGTGTCAATCTCGCGCCCTGGAACTTCATCCGAAATGGGTTTGCGATAAATCAAGGTCATCGCCATGGATGAATCTAAGACATAAAGATTCAGGCAAGAGTTTGACCTTTTCGAAAACCGTTGTAGGTCATTAAGCATTGGAAATCCGTTGAGGAATTCGCTGAGCCAGGGGGCTTGTGACGGAATATGGATGCCGAAGGGAAACAGCGCTTCGCCGCCCTCGCACGGGCTGTTGCGGAACGCCGCGATCAGCAGGCATTTGCCGTCCTGTTCGACTATTTCGCGCCGCGACTGAAATCGTGGTTGTTGCGCCAGAAGATGACGAGCGGCGAGGCCGAGGAACTGGTGCAGGAGGTCATGATTGTACTCTGGCACAAGGCCGGACTTTACGATCCGGCGAGATCATCGCTTTCGACCTGGCTTTTCCGTATCGCACGGAACCGACGGATAGATATCCAGCGCCGCGCGCGCGCGCGGGTGCTTGATGAAGCTGATCCGGTCCTGCAACCCGTCGCCGAAATCGGCGCGGATGAAATAGTCGCCAACGACGAGCGCGACGGGCAGGTGCGGGCGGCCGTCAGCCAGCTGCCGGCAGAACAACGCGAGATGCTGCAGGCGGCGTTCTTTCTTGGGCAATCGCATTCGCAGATTGCCGAGGCGACCGGCTTGCCACTCGGAACGGTAAAGTCGAGGATACGGCTTGCTTTTGGCAAACTGAAGAAGGTGCTTGAGGCCGATAGCGTCTAGCGAGCCCGCGACTAGATGGTTCTCATGCCCTCGGGCTCGTCGGCAAGCGCTCGATCAGCTGCTTCATAGTGTTTAGGCCTGATATGCCGGCTGACCATCGCGAAAGCAGCGGTGAACACGGCAATATCGTCGGAGAATCCAATCACGGCGAAGACATCCGGAATCATATCTATCGGCATGACGAAATAGGCCAGCGCCGCCAGAAGCACTCCGCGTACCTTCGTCGGCGTCAGCGGATCGAGAGCGCAATAATAGGCAGCGACCACATCACGCGAGAAGGGAATCTGGCGCACAGCCTTCTTGAAGGTCGGCCAGAACTTCTTGCGCACCGCACCCTCGCGCCGGTTCTGCGTATCTTCGTCTCCCGGCAACAGGATCTCACCGAACTTGACGTCGTCCATTCCGCTTTGTCCTCTCGTTCATGCGCAGATATGGGGGATGCCGGCATCTGATTCAATCAGATGCGCCGCACAGCCGCCTTGTCCATCGCCGCCGCCAGTTTGAAGTCGAGCTCGGTCAACCCGCCGGCGTCATGCGTGTTGAGCTTCACATCGACACGCGAGTAGACGTTGAACCACTCGGGGTGATGATCGAGCTTTTCGGCCGCAAGTGCAGCCTCGGTCATGAAGCCGAACGCTTCCACGAAACGCCCGAATTTAAAGCTTCTGGAGATCGATGCGCCTTCAGCATCAAGCGACCATCCGCTCAGCTTCGCGAGTTCTTCGTCGATAGCCGGCCGTTCCAGTTTGTTCCGTTTCATGCGATTGTCCCTCCTCGTTCCTCGTGGGTCTCTTATGAAACGCTTCAGCATTCTGTTTGTTTGCATGGGCAATATATGCCGTTCGCCACTTGCGGAAGGAATTTTTGTGCATGCCGCCGAGGAAGCCGGTCTGGCGAACCATTTCGCCGTCGATTCCGCTGGCACCGGGGGCTGGCATCAGGGCGAGCATCCGGACCGCCGCGCTATCGCGACCGCCCGGAATTACGGCATCGACATATCGGCGCAACGCGCACGCCGCATCGTGATCGAGGATTTCAGCGACTTCGAATTGATCCTTGCCATGGACCGGGCCAACGTATCCGAATTGCGTCGAATGGCGCCGGCAGCCCGCAACGTCCATCTCTTCGGCGATTTTGCGCTGAAGACCGTCGAAGACATCCCCGATCCCTACTATAGCGGCAATGACGGTTTCGAACTGGTCTATGCCAGGCTTTTCACCGGCTGCAGCAAGCGGCTGGAGGCGCTGGGCACCGACAATGGTTCGTGGAGCGGGAAGATTTCTTCCGTCAGGTAGGGCCCGCCACCAACAGATTCGCGCGAAGACAGAAGGACGAAACGGGGCACGGTGAAAGCCGAAGTTTGAAAATTGCCGCGCCCGGCAAGGTAGTGAACCACGTCATCGACCCGAGAGGATTTCAGCCGCGCCAGCGTCACATGCGGCGTGAATTTGCGGGGATCCGGCGCCAGGCCGATACGCTGGCAGATGCGCTCTATTTCGGCCTGAAGCGCGTACATTTCGGCTGAAGGCGTAACGCCCGCCCAGACCGAATGCGGCTTCTTGGAGCCGAAGGAGCCGATACCATCGAGACGGATCTGGAATTCGGGCCGGTCGATGCGGTCAAGCCGGTCGACGATCTCATCCGCCGTGCGTCCGTCGACATCGCCGATGAATCTCAAGGTGATGTGGTAGTTCTCCACATCGATCCACCGGGCCCCAGGCAGACCGCCGCGCAGCAATGAAAGGCTCATCGCCGCATTGCGCGGAATTTCGAGGGCGGTAAAAAGTCTCGGCATAACGAGCACTCCCCGAATCTTTTGCAGGTGCTCACACGGAATCACGCATTGCGCACCTGCGCAAGTCCCTAATTCTTCACAGTCGAAAACGTCCTCACGAATTGCGTGATAGCCGGTTCCATGTTCTCGACCATCACATCAACGCCTTTGCTGTTCGGATGCATGCCGTCCTCCAGTTTCAGGGCAGCATCCAGCGCGACACCGTCGAGGAAGAACGGGTAGAGCGCAACGCCATGCTTCTGCGCCAGTTTCTCGTAGATAGGATTGAAGCGTGCAGCATAGTCCCCGCCCATGTTCGGCGGCGCGATCATGCCGGCCAGAAACACGGCAATGCCACGCTCTTTTAGCCGGGTAATCATCTGGTCAAGATTCTTTTCGCTCTGTTCCGGCGCGATGCCACGCAGGGCATCATTGGCGCCGAGTTCCAGGATCACCCCGTCTGTGCCGTCCGGCACGGACCAATCGATACGCGAAAGACCGCCTGTCGTCGTGTCTCCCGAAACGCCTGCATTGGAGATGGAAACGTCCAGGCCCTCTGCCTTCAGCGCCGCCTGCAGTTTCTCGGGAAAGCCGTCCCCCGGCGGAAGCTGATAGCCTGCCATCAGGCTGTCGCCGAACCCGACCAGGTTGATGGTCCTTGCATTCGCCCCGACCGAGAGCATCAGCGAGGCGACAATGACGGCGATGTGAAGGCCGGCAACTTTAAAATTCATTCCGCTTTCCCTAGATTGGCAATACGATCGGCATTTATATAGGGCGAATACTGTTGGCAAAAACCATCATCGAGTTGAAGCGCGCCGATTTGACGCTCGGCAGCGCGGCTGCGTCCGTCCACGTGCTGAAGGGTATCGATCTGACCATCGCCGCGGGCGAGTCGGTTGGCATCGTCGGCCCATCCGGTTCCGGCAAGTCGACCTTGCTTATGGTACTGGCCGGTCTCGAGAGGCTCGATAGCGGCGAAATCAACATCAGCGACACGCCTCTCCACGCCTTGAACGAGGATCAGGTTGCCGATTTCCGTGGCCGCAACATCGGCATCGTCTTTCAGTCCTTCCACCTGATCGCCAACATGACTGCGCTGGAAAATGTCGCGGTGCCGCTGGAACTCGCGAACGTGCCTAATCCGTTCGAGATCGCTCGGCGCGAACTGAAATCCGTCGGACTTGGCGAGCGCCTCAATCACTATCCCGGCCAGCTCTCCGGCGGCGAACAGCAGCGCGTCGCGATCGCGCGGGCGCTCGCTCCCTCACCGGCCCTTCTTATTGCCGACGAACCCACCGGCAATCTTGACGCCGATACCGGGCGACAGATCGCCGACCTGCTGTTTTCGAAGCAGGCCGAGCGTGGCACGACACTGCTTCTCGTCACCCACGACACGTCGCTCGCCAACCGTTGCTCTCGCCAGATCCGCGTCCGATCCGGAAGGATCGAAGGCGACAGCGCGGCAGATCGGCAATCCGCGGCTGCGATTGCATGAGGCTTGTGACCCCGCGCGTCTCGCTCGCCTTCCGCCTTGCCGTCCGCGAACTGCGAGGTGGCCTCAAGGGTTTCTATATCTTTCTCGCCTGCATAGCGCTCGGCACCGGAGCGATCGCCGCGGTCAACTCGGTCTCGCAGTCGATCACCGACACGATCTCGACGCGCGGTCAGGAAATTCTCGCCGGCGACGTGCGCTTCGAACTCAACAATCGTGAAGCCACCGAGCCGGAGCTGAACTTTCTGCGGGGGCTCGGAAAAGTCTCCGTTTCGACGGGCCTCCGTTCCATGGCGCGCAAACCCGACGGTTCGGATCAGGCCCTCGTCGAGGTCAAGGCCGTCGACGGTGCCTATCCTCTCTACGGCCAGTTCGAGGCTGAGCCGAATCGTCCGCTGCATGCCCTTCTTGCTGATCAGAGCGGTACCTACGGTGCTGTCGCTGCGCCGATTCTGATGGACAGGCTCGGCCTGTCGATTGGGGACGAAATTCTGCTCGGCAACGTGATCCTCAGCATCACCGGCACCGTGAAGACCGAACCGGACGCCGTTTCCGAAGGTTTCGGTTTCGCGCCTCGGCTGATCGTCAGCCGCGAGGCGCTCAAGGCATCAGGGCTGATACAGACCGGCAGTTTGGTCGAGCACGCCTACAAGATCAGGCTCGACAACCCCGCTGAGGCGCCGACCATCCGCGACCGAGCGGCTAAGGAATTTCCGGCGGCCGGCTGGTCGATTCGCAGCAGCGACCGGGCAGCACCGTCGCTCACCGAGAACATCGAGCGCTTCTCGCAATTCCTGACCCTTGTGGGCCTGACAGCCCTGATCGTCGGCGGCGTGGGCGTTGCCAACGCCGTGCGCGCCTTCCTCGACTCCAAGCGCACGACAATTGCAACATTCAAGTGCCTCGGCGCCCCGGCGACGACCGTGGTGCTGATCTACCTCATCCAGATTGCGATCATCGCCTTCGGCGGCATTCTGGTCGGCCTTGTGATCGGCGCATTGGCGCCCATGCTGGCCGCTCAGTTTCTCGCACAGTTCCTTCCGGTCTCGACCGACGCCACGTTCTATCCAGGCGCCCTTTTCCTGGCAGTCCTGTTCGGCATCGTGACGACGCTTGCCTTTGCGATCATGCCGCTCGGGCATGCCCGCGAAGTTCCCGCGACCGCGCTTTTCCGCGAGCAGGGTTTCGAGACACGCCGCCTGCCATCGTGGCCCTACGTCTTGCTTGCCGCCGTGTTCCTGGCGATCCTTGCGGGCCTGGCGATTGTCACGGCCCACGACCGTTTCATTGCAATCGTCTTTGTTGGCGCCATTGCCTTTGCATTCGTCGTCCTGCGTCTGGTTGCAGAGGCCATTGCCTGGTTGGCCCGCCGCAGCCCCCGGGTCAACTCGCCGGCACTTCGGCTCGCCATCGGCAATATTCACCGCCCCGGTGCTCTGACGCCTTCGGTGGTGCTGTCGCTGGGCCTTGGCTTGGCCCTTCTCGTCACCCTCACGCTGATCGACGGGAACATGCGCCAGCAGCTCACCGGGCGCATGGCGGCCGGCGCACCGAACTTCTTCTTTGTCGATATTCAGGGCTCCGAGGTCGAGAATTTCCGCAAGCTGGTCAAGGCGGAGGTGCCGGACGGAAAGCTGGTCGAGGTTCCCATGCTGCGGGGCCGTATCCTTGCGCTCAACGGACAGGACGTCACCAAGGTGAAGGTGCCACCGGGTGGCCAATGGGTGCTGCGCGGCGACCGCGGCATTACCTATGCGGAGACCCTGCCGGAAAACGCCTCGCTGACCGAGGGCTCCTGGTGGCCGAAGGACTACAGCGGCGAGCCACTAGTCTCTTTTTCCGCGGAGGAGGCCGGAGAACTTGGCCTGAAGATCGGTGACACCGTCACCGTCAATGTCCTCGGCCGCAACATCACCGCCAAGATCGCAAATCTGCGCAAAGTCGAGTGGGAATCGCTTTCCATCAACTTCGTCATGGTCTTTTCGCCGAACACCTTCCGCGGCGCACCGCACGCATGGCTAGCGACCCTGACCGACCCGTCGGCAACGTCAGGTCAGGAGGCGGCAATCCTCAAATCGGTGACCAACACCTATCCGACGATCACCAGCGTTCGCGTTAAGGACGCCATCGATATCGTCAACACCCTGGTCGCCCAGCTGGCGACGGCGATCCGCGCCGCGGCCTCCGTTGCACTCATCGCATCGGTCCTCGTGCTAGCGGGGGCACTGGCAGCTGGAAATCGGGCCCGAACCCACGATGCCGTCATCCTGAAGACACTGGGCGCAACCAGGCGGATGCTGATCCGGGCCTTCTGCTACGAGTATCTGATCCTCGGCGTGGCAACGGCCATTTTCGCGCTTCTCGCCGGTGGGGTCGCCGCGTGGTACATTCTGTCCCGCATCATGCGCATCCCCTCGCACTTCCTGCCCGACGTCGCGGGTGTGACGCTGGTGACCGCTCTGGTCCTCACCGTTGGCATCGGCCTCATCGGCACATGGCGGATCCTGGGGCAGAAGGCAGCACCCGTTTTACGCGAGCTCTGATTGAAGATACGGGAGAATTCCCTTCACCTTACGGCGATTTAACCCGGTTCCGGGTTGCAAGGCCCTTGTTTGCAAAAGGCGAAAGGCTCATATTGTGTACAGGCATGCTGGGGCTCCGCAGCGGCGCCCGGGCGAAAAACCCGACACCGTGTTCACATCGGAGCTGTCAAGAGGAAACTATGGCTGACCTTCGTAACTACCAAAGCCGCGTTCAAACCGGCGAGATGATCGATGAGGGCCTGCGAGCTTACATGCTCAAGGTCTACAATCTGATGGCGCTCGGCCTGGCAATCACCGGCTTGGCCGCCTACTTCGCGTTCACCTTTGCCGTATCCGACGGCCAGCTGACCGCATTTGGCGCCGCGATATATACAAGCCCGCTGAAGTGGGTCGTAATCTTTGCTCCACTGGCAATGGTGTTCTTCCTGAGCTTCAAGATCAACAGCATGAGCGTCTCCGCCGCCCAGATAACTTTTGCGGTCTATGCCGCGCTGGTTGGCCTGTCGCTGTCGTCGATCTTCCTGATCTACACCGGCCAGAGCGTCGTTCAGACCTTCTTCGTGACCGCGGCGTCCTTTGGCGCGCTGTCGCTGTACGGCTACACGACCAAGCGTGATCTGTCCGCGATGGGGTCGTTCCTGATGATGGGTCTGTTCGGCCTGATCATCGCCTCGATCGTCAATATCTTCCTGGCCTCGTCCGCCATGCAGTTTGCGATCTCGGCGATCGGCGTGCTGATCTTCGCAGGCCTGACCGCCTATGATACGCAGCGCATCAAGAACATGTACTACGAAGCTGATGATGCGACCGTTGCCGGCCGCAAGGCGATCATGGGCGCGCTGACGCTCTACCTCGACTTCATCAACCTCTTCATGTTCCTCCTGCAGTTCATGGGCAACCGCAAGTAAGACGGAACCGGTTGATCAAAATCGAAAAGGCGGCTTCGGCCGCCTTTTTTGTTGCGCGGCATTTCAAGGAGTGATTTCTGGCTGACGACCTCCTGTCTCATTGCCGGCCCGTTCGAATGTCCGTTTCCCTCCGTATCGCCTCTTCCTCAGACCTCGACGCCATTACCGCGATCTATCGCGATTCCGTGCTGAACGGCATTGCGAGCTATGAGCTCACTCCGCCCGAACGGCCGGAGATGGAAGCGCGGTTCTGCGCAATTGCAAGTCAGGGCTATCCTTACATCGCCGCAGTCGATGACGAGGGAAGCCTGCTTGGCTATGCATACGCCTCCGCCTTCCGCACGCGCCCGGCCTATCGCTGGATGGTCGAGGACTCGATCTATCTGGCGCCGGAAGCCCGCGGCCGTGGCATCGGGAAGATGCTTTTGGCCGACCTGATAACACGCTGCACCGAGCTCGGCTTCCGCCAGATGGCTGCCGTCATCGGCGGCGCCCATCCGGCGTCGATCGCGCTGCATGGCAGTTTGGGATTTGAGAAAACCGGCCTGTTGAAGGGCACCGGCTACAAGCACGGCCGCTGGCTCGACACCATGATCATGCAGCGGTCGCTGGGCGCGGGAACGGCAACGGATCCCGATCCCGCAGTCTATCCGGGCACCCTTTTCAAGAGCTGATCCCGGCTCACTTCTCGACGAGCTTTAGCGTCTTGCTGAAGACTTTTAGCACCTGCGGCAGTTCGTGCCCGCGCTTCAGTATGGTGCCGTGGGTATTGATGACAGCATAGGCGCCCTGCTTGGCGGCAAGCTTCGGATTTTTTTCTATGCTAAAAAGCGGCATCTCACCGGAACGCTTGAACACAGAGAACACGGCGCGGTCTTTCAGGTGATCGATCGCATAGTCCCGCCACTCGCCCTCGCCTACCATGCGACCGTAAATCCACAATATCGCATCGAGTTCGCGCCGGTGAAAGGTGACCGGAGAGGGGTCCTTGCTCTGCTTGTATTCCTTGAGATCCACAACGGCGGAGTTGTTGTCGGCTGACCGGCTTTCGCCGCGCCGCACATCCGGCTGATCTGTCATCAGTCTCTCAGAGCCTCCGCTTGTAACAGGAGAATGACAGTTTGCCTTAGCCTTTATAAATTGCAAGCGCGCCGGCGGTCACATTAAGCATAGTCTGTGCAATCTCCCGAGCGCCGCATTTCAGTCAAAACAGCGCCTCATTTACAAGGGAAATTCCCTCACGACTGCGCCGGGGAAGCATGTCTCGCTCTCCACCGCATTGAAATTGCGTATAATCCCTGCCGGATTCGTCTGTTTGGGGGTTTGCAAAAAGTTTGGCGCCAGCGCGCCAAAGGGCCCGGCTGACCGTATCGACCTTAACCCCAGCCCCGAATACGATCAGCCGGGCCGCCCCGTTTTCCATCTGCCAAAGCAGACGAAACTTCAGATGCTCTTTCCCGCCATGATCACCGTCGCTCCGAGGATCGCACCCGGACTACCATCGGCGGTGGCAGATTGAAGTAGAATCGCGCAGCCCTCAAGGTCCGGCTTCTGCATCACGCTCGCGGGTAGCGTCAAGCTCGTTTCCTTGCCGTCCCACATCCCGACCGTTTCGACATCCGAAACGCTGTTCAGGTAGGCGATCTTCTTGCCGCTGTTTTCGCCCTTTTCAACGTCGATCGTCTTTTCGCGATTGAAATAGACCATCACGACGCTAGCCTTGCCTTGCCCGGCGCCGACCTTGACCTCGAGTTCGTCGTCGCGCAACTGGGCATTGATAGGCACCGACAAGCCCATGCCATGCGTTGCGTAGTCGTCAACCTTCTTGTCGATCGCGCCGAGGTCGGCACCAGCCACATGATCCCGGCCGTTGACCACGACCTGCGGCGTGTAGACGTTCGCGCGGCCCATCGACCGCGCGTAGCCATATTGCCGCTCGGTATTTTCCTTCGAGCTCAGGGTATCGGCCCAGCCGAGATAATTCCAATAGTCGACGTGATAGGCGAGAGCGATGACATTGCCGCCCTCCACGAGCTTGCGAAACGCCGCGTCGGCAGGAGGACAGGATGAGCAGCCCTGAGAGGTAAAGAGTTCGACCACGCCTTTCGGCGCGTCCTGGGCAAAAAGCGGGCCCGCCATAGCCACACCTGCCAACAGTGGAATCAAGAACCGCGCGGACATTCACCTGCACCTTTTCTTCAACACCGGCAGCCCGCCAGAGGGCCACAGCGCCGATTTATGAACGTAGAGATAGTCGTTCCCGGCCCAAACGAAAAGTCACGAACGGGTGAGACGCAGCTTCTTCCCGCGCAGCCGAAACACAAGGTCGTGAGCCGTGCGTTCAATACCGTTGTCGCAAACTAAAACCGCCGGAAACTTCTTTCCGGCGGCCATTATCAGTAAAGTCTATTAAAAATCAGGCGGCGAGATCGCGCAGAACCGTCTGCAGGATGCCGCCATTGTTGAGGTAGATCACCTCGTCGAGCGTATCGACACGCGACAGCAACGGGACGTCCCTGACAGTGCCGTCGCCATAGGTGATCTTGGCGATCTTCTTCTCGCGCGGCTTGATGTCCACAAGACCCTCGATGGTGACGATCTCGTCGCCCTTGAGGCCGAGCGATGCCCAGGTCGTGCCCTCTTCGAAGACGAAGGGCACGATGCCCATGCCGACCAGGTTCGAGCGGTGGATACGCTCGAACGACTGCGCGATCACGGCCTTGACGCCGAGCAGGTTGGTACCCTTGGCAGCCCAGTCACGCGACGAGCCGTTGCCGTATTCGACACCGGCGAAGATGACCAGCGGAACGCCTTCGGCCTTGTACTGCATGGCCGCATCGTAGATCGATTCCTCTTCCTTCGACGGGTAATGGATTGTGTAGCCACCTTCCTTCCCATTCGGGCCGAGCATGTGGTTGCGGATGCGGATGTTGGCAAACGTGCCGCGCATCATCACTTCGTGGTTGCCGCGGCGCGTGCCGTACTGGTTGAAGTCCGCGACGCCGACGTTGTGCTCGAGAAGGTAGGCACCCGCAGGGGACGCTGCCTTGATGGAACCGGCTGGAGAAATGTGGTCAGTGGTGATCTTGTCGCCAAACAGGCCGAGGACGCGAGCGCCCTTGATGTCGGAGATGCCGGAGCCGGTCTTGCCCATGCCGACGAAGTAGGGTGGGTTCTGGACGTAGGTCGAGTTGTCGTCCCAGGCATAGGTCTGGCCCGGAGGGATCTGCACGGCCTGCCAATTCTCGTCACCCTTGAACACGTCGGCGTACTTGCTCTCGTATAGTTCGCGCGTGACGTATTTCAGGATGAATTCCTGAACTTCGTGCGAGGTCGGCCAGATATCCTTCAGGAACACCGGCTTGCCGTCCTGGTCCTCGCCGATCGGCTCCTTGGTCAGGTCCTTCTGGACCGTACCGGCGAGCGCGTAGGCGACGACGAGCGGAGGCGAGGCCAGATAGTTCGCCTGGACGTCCGGCGAAATGCGGCCCTCGAAATTGCGGTTGCCCGACAGTACGCCGGCAGCGATCAGGCCCTTGTCGTTGATCGTCTTCGAGATCGGCGCCGGCAGCGGGCCGGAGTTGCCGATACAGGTCGTGCAGCCGAAGCCGACGAGATTGAAGCCGAGCTTGTCGAGGTCGGCCTGCAGGCCGGACTTGGCAAGATATTCGCCGACGACCTGCGATCCAGGCGCCAGCGACGTCTTGACCCACGGCTTGGTCTTCAGGCCCTTGGCGACCGCATTGCGAGCGAGCAGGCCGGCGGCGATCAGCACCGACGGGTTGGAGGTGTTGGTGCAGGACGTGATCGCGGCAATGGCAACGTCGCCATGGCCGATGTCGTAATCGCTGCCTTCTACCGCATAGCGGTTGGAGAGCTGGCCGGGCTTCTTGTATTCGGTGTCCAGCGAGGTGGCGAAGCCGGATGCGATATTCTCCAGCGAGATGCGGCCTTCCGGACGCTTCGGGCCGGCCATCGACGGCACGACATCACCGAGATCGAGTTCGAGCGTATCGGTGAAGACCAGTTCCGAGCCGTCGCCTTCCCGCCACATCCCTTGAGCCTTGGAATAGGCTTCGACGAGTGCGATCCGGTCATGCGTGCGGCCGGACATGGTGAGGTAGTTGATGGTTTCGCCGTCGACCGGGAAGAAGCCGCAGGTCGCGCCATATTCCGGACCCATGTTGCCGATCGTCGCGCGGTCAGCGAGCGGCATGTTGTCCATGCCCGGGCCGAAGAATTCGACGAACTTCGAAACGACGCCCTTCTTGCGCAGCATCTGCACGACGGTAAGAACGAGGTCGGTTGCCGTGACGCCTTCCCTGAGCTTGCCGGTCAGCTTGAATCCGATGACTTCTGGCAGGAGCATGGAAACCGGCTGGCCGAGCATGGCCGCTTCCGCTTCGATACCGCCAACGCCCCAGCCGAGAACGCCGAGACCGTTGATCATCGTCGTGTGTGAATCGGTGCCGACGCAGGTGTCGGGATAAGCGATCGTCTCGCCGTCCTCTTCCTTGGTCCAGACCGTCTGGCCGAGATATTCGAGATTCACCTGATGACAGATGCCAGTGCCCGGAGGAACGACGCGGAAATTCTTGAAGGCCTGCTGGCCCCACTTCAGGAAGCGGTAGCGCTCGCCGTTGCGCTGGTATTCCAGCTCGACATTCCTGGCAAAAGCCTGCGGCGTGCCGAATTCGTCGACGATGACCGAATGGTCGATGACGAGGTCGACGGGAACCAGCGGGTTGATCTTCTCGGGATCGCCACCGAGCGACACCATCGCATCGCGCATCGCGGCAAGGTCGACGACGGCCGGAACACCGGTGAAGTCCTGCATCAGCACGCGCGCCGGGCGATAGGCAATTTCGTTTTCAACGGCGCCTTTGTTGTTCAGCCATTCGGCGACAGCCAGGATGTGTTCCTTGGTGACGGACTGGCCATCTTCGAAGCGCAGCAGGTTCTCGAGTAGAACCTTCATCGAATAAGGAAGCTTCGAAACACCTGCAAGGCCATTTGCTTCAGCCTTGGGAAGGCTGAAATAGACGTAGTCCTTGCCGTTCACGGAAAGCGTGGAACGACAATTAAAGCTGTCAACAGATTTAGACACGAGAGACCCCGTTTCTGATAGCGAACACAATTGTGCGGACGCCTATGCACGTTATGCACATCAGGATGCGGGTACGGCCATTTCCGCTGTCCGCACATGAAGTAAGACTTCATGTTCGGCGCTAGGATGGAATTCACGCCGGCCGCTGGCGTGGTTGCGGGTCTTATAGATAATTTCTAAGAAAGGTGCCAGAGAGTGCGTGGTTCATTTCGGATTTTTTTGCATTGCGATGACTGAAAAATTAAACCCCTTGAAAGGCATGCATCTTGATGCCGTCAATCTGGCTGCACGCCGGGGCGAAGACCTGATTTTCCAGGACATATCCTTTCGTCTGGAATCTGGCGAAGCGCTGGTTTTGACAGGTAAAAATGGATCGGGAAAGTCAACTTTACTTCGTGTGGTCGCCGGCCTGTTGCGACCCGACACGGGCACCGTGGCGCTGACTGATTCGGATGGCGATGCACAACGGCGTGTCGGCGAGGTCAGCCACTATCTCGGCCATCGCAACGCCATGAAAAGCGAGTTGACGGTCGCGGAAAATCTCATCTTCTGGCGCGACTTTCTCTGCAACGGAAATATCAATGCCGCGTTGTCCATTGAGGAAGCGGCCGCCGCTGTCGGCCTGCCCGGCATCACCCACCTCCCCTTCGGCTATCTCTCCGCCGGCCAGCAACGCCGCTTCGCCTTCGCCAAGCTGCTGGTAGCCTATCGCCCGATCTGGCTCCTCGACGAACCGACGGCAGCACTGGATGCCAGCGCCGACGCGTTGTTCGCCGCGCTGATCGAGACGCACCGCCAGACCGGCGGCATCGTCATTGCCGCAACCCACCAGCCACTCGGGCTTGCGGAAGCGGGGGAGCTGCGGATGACGGGGTTTTCGGGTGGGGATATGGGGGCGTGGGGATGATGGATATGTCGGCAATAAAAACCCCTCCCAAACCCCAGGCTCACGCATGACCGCCCTCCTCCTGCGTGACATGAAACTCTCCATCCGCGCCGGTGGCGGCGCGTTGGTCGGCGTGCTGTTCTTCCTGACGGTCGTCGCCGTCATCCCCTTCGGAGTCGGCCCGGATCTGGCGCTGCTTTCCCGCATCGGCCCGGCCATCGTCTGGATCGGTGCGCTGCTGGCGGCGCTGCTCGGTCTCGACCGCCTGTTCCAGGCCGAGCGAGACGATGGCACGCTCGATCTGATGTTGATGCACGAAACGCCGCTGGTGCTGACGGTGCTGACCAAGTGCCTGGCCCATTGGATCTCCACCAGCCTGCCGCTGGTCATCGCCTCGCCATTGCTCGGCCTGTTCATGAACATGAGCGAGACCGCGATCGGCGCAACCATGCTGACGTTGCTGGTCGGGACGCCTGCGATTACCTTCATCGGCGCGGTCGGCGCCGCCGTGGCCGTGGCGCTGCCGCGCGGCGGCCTGCTGGTTTCGATCCTCGTGCTACCGCTCACCATCCCGGTCCTGATTTTCGGCGTCAGCGCCACCTATGCCGCCGTCGAGGGACCGTCGCCGTTCCTGCCGCCCTTCCTGGTCCTGATTGCGCTCACCCTGTTCTTCGCCGTGATCGGCCCGGCGGCAGCGGCGCTTGCGCTGCGCAACACATCGGATTGATCCGGCCTCAGATTGCTCCAAACGACAGATCGCGGTAAGGAAAGCGGCATGAGCGAAACCAGCCTAGCCATCACCAAATTCAGCGACCTCGCCAACCCGACGCGGTTCCTGGCGCTCGCCTCCCGTCTTGTCCCGTGGATGGCCGGTTTCACCACCCTCTGTTTTATCGTGGGGCTGTATCTCAGCTTCACGACCGAGGGCGACTACCAGCAGGGCGAAACAGTCCGCATCATGTATATCCACGTGCCTGCGGCCTGGCTGGCGATGATGGGCTATACGATCATGAGCATCTCGGCGGTCGGCACACTGGTCTGGCGCCACCCGCTCGCCGATGTGTCAGCAAAGGCAGCCGCCCCGCTCGGCGCCGCCTTCACCCTGATCGCGCTGGTCACCGGCTCGCTCTGGGGCAAGCCGATGTGGGGCACCTGGTGGGTCTGGGACGCACGGTTGACGTCCGTCTTCGTCCTTTTCCTGATGTATCTCGGCCTGATCGCGCTCAACCGCGCCATGGACGAGCCGTCGAAGGCCGCCCGCGTCAGCGCCGTGCTGATCCTTGTCGGCTTCGTCAACATCCCGATCATCAAGTTCTCCGTCGACTGGTGGAATACACTGCATCAGTCAGCGAGCGTGCTTCGCCTTGACGGCCCGGCAATCGACCCGGAATTCCTGCGCCCGTTGCTGGTCATGGCCATTGCTTTCACCGCCCTGTTCTTCACCCTGCACGTGATGGCCATGCGCAATGAAATCTGGCGCCGCCGCATCGCCGCCCAGCGCCGGCTGGCGGCACGCCTGGCAAGCCGCGAGGGATAGACGATGACGCATGCTTTCTACGTCTACGGTTCCTACGCCTTCGCCGCCTTCGTCGTGGTCGCCGTCACGGTCTGGACCTGGCTCGACGGCCACGCGCGCCGGAAGGAACTGGCGGCACTCGAGGCATCCGGCATCCGCCGACGTTCGGCGCCGATGAAGGGCAGACAATGACCGACGCACCTGATGTCCCTCCACCGAGGCGCGGTTTCGGGCGCTATGCCGTCGCCCTCATCCCTCTCATCGTCTTCGGCGGCATCGCGGCCACGGCCGCCAAGATGCTCTATGATCAGGACGTGCACGGCAAGGACATCTCGGAGATTCCATCGGCGCTGCTTGGCACCAAGGCCCCTTCGCTGAACCTGCCGCCGCTCGAGGGCGCCAACCTGCCGGGGCTGACGGACGCGGCCATCAAGGGCAAGCTGACGCTGGTCAATGTCTTCGCCTCCTGGTGCATCCCCTGTCGCGAGGAACATCCGATCCTGAAAGAGCTGGCGAAAAACGGCCGACTCAACATTGTTGCGATCAACTACAAAGATAAGAACGACAACGCGCTCCGCTTCCTCGGCGAACTCGGCAACCCCTACGCGGCGATCGGCGTCGATCCCAAGGGCCAGGCTGCGATCGACTGGGGTGTCTATGGCATTCCGGAGAGTTACCTCGTCGCCCCGGATGGAACCATCCTCTACAAGAGAGTTGGCCCGTTCGATGAGGTCAGCCTCAGGGAAGGCCTGTTTCCGGCGATTGAAAAGGCGCTGGGAACGCCAAATTCCTAAGAGACCCCGGCCACACAATGCCGAGGGATCTTCAGGCCGCTACCATTCCGGTCACACCCCACCCTGCCAGGTCTTCACAGCCTCCAGCGGCCAGACCAGCATCAACACGTTCAGCGTCAGATTGTCCCTGATCATGTATCCGGTGAAGATCTCGAAGAAAATGGCGAGCGCCACCGTCAGCGCCACAGGGGCGCGCGAGGCGAAGAAGAACCCGACAACCATGAACACCGTGTCCATCGCCGAATTGAGGATGCTGTCACCGTAGTAGTCGAGCGAGATTGTCGCCGTGCGATAGCGGTCTATGATCAGCGGCGAGTTCTCCAGCAGTTCCCAGCCGGATTCGATCACCAAAGCCAGCAGCAGCCGCATGGCGATCGGCTTGCCGCGCAACAGCAGATGCGCGACGCCATAGAAGATGAAGCCATGAATGATGTGCGATGGCGTGTACCAGTCGGAGAGATGCTGCGAATTCCCGCTCGAATTGACGGTGCCTTCCCATAGCTTGATGTAGCCACAGGTGCAGATCGGCGTCCGCCCCATCATGTATTCGGCAATGATCTGGACCAGTAAGACCGCAAGGCATGCGGCGAACCAGAACGCCTGATGCTTCGTTCGCTCTGCCGTATCCAGTGTTGTCACTTCTCGGTCTCTCCCGCCGGTGTGACCGTATGCTTCATGATCAGCGGCATCTGCGCAAGTGTGAAGATGATCGTGATCGGCATTGTTCCCCAGACCTTGAAGGCAACCCAGAAATCATCGGAGAAATTGCGCCAGACGACCTCGTTCAGCACCGCGAGGAACAGGAAGAAGATGCCCCAGCGTATCGTGAGCTTGCGCCATCCCTCGGCATCGAGCTGGAAGGCGGCATTGAAGACGTACCCGAGCAGCGACTTGCCGAAGGCAAGACCGCCAAGCAACGTGAAGCCGAACAGCGCATTGATGATCGTCGGCTTCATCTTGATGAAGGTTTCGTCCTGCAGGTAGATCGACAGCGAGCCGAAGACCAGCACGACGATGCCCGAGACGAACGGCATGATCGGCAGGTGCCGGAGCACAACCTTGGAAATGATCAGCGAGATGATCGTCGCCGCCATGAACAGCGCGGTCGCGACGAACAGCGGGCCCCCGAGAGCTGCCAGCGCCGGAAACTTCTCTACCAGCCAGGGACCGCGCAGATTGGCGAAGAAGAAAATCATCAGCGGGCCAAGCTCAAGTGCCAGCTTGAGCATCGGGTGATGCTTGTCGGCAGCCGACGGGGTGATATCGCTCTCGGTCGTCATACTATCAAAATCCGTTCTTCGTCACGAGACGCTTGCTCGCGTTTGCGGGCATATGTGTGGCATCAATGGCCGTTCGCGGCAATGGCATCAGCCAAGCCCGGCAATGGCATGGGCGAAATCCTCGGCCTCGAACGGCTCCAGGTCGTCGACCCCTTCGCCGACGCCGATGAAATAGACCGGCAGCTTGTGCTTGGCGGAGATGGCGACGAGGATGCCGCCACGCGCCGTGCCGTCGAGCTTGGTCATGATGAGGCCGTTGACCCCGGCGACATTGCGGAAGATCTCCACCTGGCTCAGCGCGTTCTGCCCGGTGGTGGCGTCGAGCGTCTGCAGCACCGTATGCGGCGCATCCGGATCGAGCTTGCCGAGCACGCGGACGATCTTTTCGAGTTCCGCCATCAGCTCCGTCTTGTTCTGCAGGCGACCGGCGGTATCGATGATCAGCACGTCGCATTTCTTCTGCTTCGCCTGCTCGAAGGCATCATAGGCAAGACCTGCTGCGTCGGCGCCGAGCTTGGTGCCGATGAACTCCGACTTGGTGCGATCGGCCCAGATCTTCAACTGCTCGATGGCTGCGGCGCGGAAGGTGTCGCCGGCCGCTACCATGACCTTGAGGCCGGCGCCGGACAGTTTCGCGGCGAGCTTGCCGATCGTCGTCGTCTTGCCGGTACCGTTGACGCCGACGACGAGGATGACATGCGGCTTGTGGCTGAGATCGAGTTGCAGCGGCTTGGCGACCGGCTTCAGCACCTTGGCGATCTCTGTCGCCATGATGCGGCTGACATCCTCGCCGCTCACATCCTTGCCGTAGCGCTCGGAGGCCAGCGTATCGGTGACCCGCATTGCCGTCTCCACGCCGAGATCGGCCTGGATCAGCAGATCCTCGAGATCCTGCAGCGTATCGTCGTCGAGCTTGCGCTTGGTGAAGAGCGCTGAAATCTGGCCGGTGAGGTGCGATGAGGTACGGGCAAGGCCAGCACGCAGGCGCTGAAACCAGGACAGCTTTGCCCCCGGCACGATCGCGGCCGGTTCTGAAACGGCGGGGCCGGTAGCGAAGCCCTTGGGGAGAATCGGGCTGACGAGTTCAGCAGGATCGGTCGATTCAACCATCTCGGGATCGAAGGCTGTCGGTTCCTCTCTGCTGTCCAGCATCTCCCCTTCGGGCGGGGACAATAGCTCGGGGCTGGCCGCTTCTGTCGGAATCACTTCGGCATGCGGTTCAACGGCCTCAACATCCGTCGCCTGACCGTTGAAACGATCTGCGCGCTCATGTAGAGTCTTCGGAGACACCGGCGTCTCCGCAACGGTATCGGCCGCCGGCTCAGCTTCGGCTTCAGCCTCGAGCAACGACAGCGGCACGAGGCCGATATCACCGGTCATGACTTCGGCGGGCAGAACCTCGGAAACCTCGTCCTCCTCGTCCGCAGGCAACGATACGGACGCCAACGCCTCGGCGGACTCCTCCGGCGTCGGGCTATCATCGCCCGCCGGCCCTCCGGCCGTATCCATCTCCTCCGGGAGAACCGGATCTACCGAAACCGGCAGATCCTCGACCCGCGAATGCGGCTCCAGCTCGGCTTCCAGTGCCCTCGGTTCGACCGCGTCCGTCTGCTCCTCCAGCGGCTTTTCCTTGCCGAAGGTGAAGACCTTTTTGATGAAACTGAACGCCATGAGAATTCCGTAAACTCAGGCCGCGTCGGCGGCCGTCAATTGCATGTCGAGATGCTTGCCGTTATGGCCGGTGATATCGACCGGCACCAGCGCGCGGGGGCTGAGGCCCGGTGCTGCGACAAGCGTGAAGTTTTCCGTATGCGCCAGTCCGTTGTTTTCCACCAGCAGCCATTGCCGTGTGCCGACCATGCCGTCGAGATGGGACTGGTGCAGCATATGTCCAGTGGCACGCAGCCTTGCGGCCCGCTCCTTGACCAACGCCCGGTCGAGTTGCGGCATGCGCGCCGCCGGCGTTCCCGGTCGCGGGCTATAGGGGAAAACGTGCAGATGCGCGATGCCTGCCTCTTCGGCGAGCCTGATGGCATTGCCAAACATCTCTTCGGTCTCTGTGGGGAAACCGGCGATCATGTCCGCGCCGATGCTGATCTCGGGCCGCAGCCGCCTGACATCGTTGACGAAAGCCAGCGCATCGGCGCTCGAATGCCGACGCTTCATCCGCTTCAGGATCATGTCGTCGCCATGCTGCAACGACAGATGCAGATGTGGCATGAACCGCACCTCGTCGCCGATCAGGTCGAGCAGATGCCTGTCCGCCTCGATACTGTCGATCGACGATAACCTGAGCCTGCTGATATCGGGGATCTGCTTCAGAAGCGTCTTGGCGAGCAGCCCGAGCGTTGGCTCACCCGGCAGGTCGGCACCGTAGCTGGTGGCATCGACGCCGGTCAGCACGATCTCGCGATAGCCGCTTTCGACCAGCCGCCGCGCCTGGTCCACGACTGATCCCATCGGCACCGAGCGCGAATTGCCGCGGCCATAGGGGATGATGCAGAAGGTGCAGCGATGGTCGCAGCCGTTCTGCACTTGGATGAACGCCCGCACGTGGCCGTCGATATGCTTGACCATCTGCGGCGCCGTCTGGCGCACGCTCATGATGTCGTTGACCCTCAGCTTCTCCTCTGCCGAGACCCCGAAATCGGGCAGCGCCCGATAGTTTACGCTCTTCAGCTTCTCCTCGTTGCCGAGCACCGCGTCGACCTCTGCCATGCCGGCGAAGGTCTCCTTCTCGGTCTGCGCCGCGCAGCCGGTAACGATGATGCGGGCATGCGGATTGTCGCGCCGCGCCCGTCGGATCGCCTGTCGCGCCTGACGCACGGCCTCGCCTGTGACAGCGCAGGTATTGACCAGAATCGCGTTGTTGAGCCCGGCCTTTTCGGCCTCGGCCCGCATCACTTCGGATTCGTAGGTATTCAGACGACAGCCGAAGGTGATGACCTCGACGCCGCTCACCGTGCCTCCGCCCCCTTTGTCTCGTCGCGCGACCAGATGCCGGTCGAGGGATCGACGATGCCGGACCATTCCCATTCGGCCGGGCCGGTCATGACGACGTGATCGTCGCTTTCGCGCCAGTCGATGGTGAGCGACCCGCCATTCGGGCTGCTCGCGACCTTGATCGTCACCTCGCGACCGGTACGGCCGGTCCGTGCCGCGGAAACCGCGGTCGCGCAGGCCGCTGAACCGCAGGCAAGCGTCAGCCCCGCACCGCGCTCCCAGGTCCGGGTGGTGATGGAGGTCGGCGAGGTCACTTCGGCAAGTGTGATATTGGCGCGCTCGGGAAACATCGGGTGGTTTTCCAGCAGCGGCCCGAAGCGGGCGAGATCGTAAGACATCACATCGCGATCCACCCAGAAGATCGCATGCGGATTGCCCATAGAAGCGACCGACGGCGAGTGCAGCACCGGATTGTCGATCGGCCCGATCTGCAACTCGATGCGGCTGGTATCGAAGAACTCTTCCGACAGCGGGATCTTGTCCCATTCGAACACCGGCTTGCCCATGTCGACGGAAATCGTCCCGTCGTCATGATCGACGGCATTGAGAATGCCGGCGACCGTCTGGAAGGTGAACGCCTTCTTGCCGGTTTCGGCCGCCAGCGCCTGCACCACGCAGCGCGTGCCGTTGCCGCAGGCCTGCGCCTTGGAGCCGTCCGAATTGAGGATGTCGATCCAGGCATCGGTTCCTGACGCCTTCGGATCATGGATTGCCATGATCTGGTCGAATTGCGTTTCCGCCGCACCGTTCAGCGCAACCGCAGCGTCCGGCGTCACCCTGTCCGTGCGACCCCGCATGTCGACGACCAGGATCTTGTTGCCAAGTCCGTTCATCTTCGCGAATTCGACCGTTGCGCTCATCGTCTAATGTCCATGTCTATTTCGGCTGTATATGGCGGAAATGTCGCGGAATTACCAGTGGGTTGCCGACCTCGACGGCCTACCACGCGGGAATTCGGACGAAACCGGGCGATGCGGACGGTGTCCAAGTCGGGTTGCTGCGCCATATTTAAGAAATAGTGCAGATATCTGGCGTTTTTCATACGCTGGAGGCATTCTGTGCTTCAGATGCGTGCTCTTGCCATGGGAGGACTGCCGATGCGCTGCTTCACGGTACTTGGACCTTCGCAGACGGGAAAATCGTCGCTTGTCGCGAAACTCGCTTCGCTGGACGACACACCGCGACGATCCGTTTCTCCATATGGATCGAGCATCACCGAGTTCCAGTTCGGAGGCGAAACGTGGTGCGCGCTGGACACCCCGGGCACGAACGAGTCTCTCGCACTAGCGCAGGATGCCTTGTTGACCACAGATGCCTGCATCCTCTGTGTATCGCCCGCGCCTGACGAGGCCGTTCTGGCGGCTCCCTATCTCAGGGCCGTCGAAGCGTCGGGTACACCCTGCATTCTGTTCATCAATCGTATTGACGAACCGCGAGGGCGCCTTCGCGACGTTATCGCCGCCCTGCAGGCGTATTCGAGCCATCCGCTTGTGCTGCGGCAAGTGCCGATCCGGGAGGGAGACAGGATCGTCGGCAGCTGCGACCTCATTTCGGAGCGCGCCTGGCGCTACCGGGAGGGTCAACCCTCCGCCCTCATCGAACTTCCCGACAGCTCTACCGAGCGCGAGCATGAAGCGCGCTCCGAGTTGCTGGAGCAACTCTCCGAATTCGACGACTGGCTGCTGGAGGAACTCGTCGAGGAGCGCGAGCCGGCGAGCGACGCACTCTTCGCGATCGCCTCGCGGACACTCAAGGAAAATAGGATTATTCCGGTGCTCTTCGGCGCGGCCTCGCACAGCAACGGCATCAAGCGGCTGATGAAGGCGCTGCGCCATGAGGCGCCGCCCGTTACGGCCCTCCGCCGCCGGCTTGCCGCGGATGGCGGCCTCGATGAAAACAGCCTTCTTGCCGTCAGTTTCCATGCCTACCACCGTGCCAACATCGGCAAGACCGTGCTGGTGCGCGCTCTCGCCGACGGCTTGAAGCAGGGAGCAGCACTCGGCGGCGCCGGGTTGGGGGCTGTTCAGGAGGCGGGAACCGGACGACCGCTGGCAGGCAGCATACCGGCGGGGCATGTCTTCGCGGCCATCAAATCCGACCACCTCCCCACGCCGGCGCTACTGACAGCCACGACCGCCGCCGAGCCACCGCAATGGAGTTCTCCACCCACCCCGATGCTCGAACGCATTCTCGTGCCAGGCAGCGAACGCGACGAAACCAAGCTGTCCGCCACCTTGGCAAAGCTTGCCGAAACTGATCGCGGCCTTAGAGTGATGCAGGAGGAGGGGACCGGCGCGCAGCTGATCTGCGCGCAGGGGCCGGTGCACCTGCGTGATTTGCGCAAGACGCTATCCGACGTCTTCAAGGTCGAGGTCACCGACCGGTCGCCGAACCCGGTTTACCGGGAAACCATATCGAAGCATTCGAACGTGCACTACCGACATCGCAAGCAGACCGGCGGTGCCGGGCAGTTCGCCGACGTGCAGCTGAGTGTGCGCCCCAACGAGCGCGGGCAGGGCTTCAGCTTCGGGGAGACGGTGAAGGGCGGGACCGTGCCCAGGAATTACATCCCGGCGGTCGAAGCCGGCGCCCGCGAGGCAATGGAGAAAGGTCCGCTTGGCTTTCAGGTGGTCGATGTGGAGGTGACGCTGACTGATGGCCAGTATCACTCCGTCGACAGCTCGGAGTTCGCCTTCCGCGCAGCCGCCAAGATGGGGGTCAAGCAGGCCCTGTCGCAAGCCGCAGCGGTGCTGATGCAGCCTGTAGCGCGGGTCGAAATCCACATCCCGTCGGTCTTCTCCGGCGGCGTGGTAGCGATCGTATCGTCCTTGCGCGGGCAGGTGCTCGGCTTCGATCGTGACGAAAATGCGAAGGGATGGGACATATTCCGCGCGCTCGTTCCCGGCGGTTCACTTGAGGAGTTGGCGCGGGCGCTGCGATCTGCGACGCAGGGCATAGGATACTTTTCCAAATCCTTCGACCACTTCGAGGAGCTATACGGCAAGGAGGCCGACGCCATCATCAACGCTCATGGTGCCGGATCGCATCCGGGATGACGACCGTAAGCTCGAGCCGCAGACGAAACGGGTGGACAATTTTTGCCCGCTTGAAATAATATCCCTTTAAAATCATTCGGATGGATATTATCCGCGTTAACGTTGTCCCCGCTCCCACGATCGGCAACATAGTCATGCAGTCATCGGACGGGAGCCGGGTTCGCGAACCGGTAACGCCTACGGTCTGAAATCCGGCATTCGGTGATGATTGCTTCGAGGGCGTATTCGGTGGCCGTCAGGGCTCTGGATGCATCCGGCAATCGCCTGGTCGAGAGACGCTCCTATCGACAGGGTGAAACCGGAAGCCTTGATGCGGTCGGGCAGGCGGCAACGCCTGACACACTCTACTACCACACACGATCTGCCTGCCCATTCCCATTCGGGATTCTGCAGCCAGCCGTCGCGGAGCCATGCTCCGGCGCGGAATTTTCCGCTGGCATGTTCAGGTCATCGGCACGTCGAAGACCTCTCCTGCCCGCAGAGGCCGGAACCGCGCGCGATCGACGCCGTACTCTCGCAAAGCGATATCAAGCGCCGCGACGGGTGCATCGATCGCCTCGTCGGTCAGCTGGAATGTCGCGAAGTGATGTCCGGCGACGTAGGCAGCGTTCGCAAGCTGCATTCCCATCACCGCTTCTTGCGGGTTCTGATGCTGCCCTCTCATGAACCACCGAGGCTCATAAGCGCCGAACGGCAGGATCGCCAGCCGGAAGGCCCCATGTTTTTCCTGCGCCGCCTTGTAATTGACGCCGCCATGAAACCCGGTATCGCCGACATGATAGATCCGGCCCGCCGGTGTCGTGATCACGAAGGCAGCCCAGAGCGCCATGCTGCGGTCGCCGGTGCCGCGTGCCGACCAGTGATGCGCCGGCTCGGCATCGATGGCGATCTTATCGGAGATCGCAGCCCGATCGCCCCAATCCATCACCGTGATATGTGCATCGGGCGCCGCGTGACGGATGATCGCGTCGTTCCCGAGCGGGGTGACAAATTGCGGCTCGTGAGCGATTTGCAGTCGCTTCAGCGTCGCGATATCGAGATGGTCGTAGTGATTGTGGGAGACGAGAACGAGATCGATCTTCGGAAGATCGTCGAAACGGATACCAGGCGCCGTCACCCTCTTGGGTCCGGCGAAGCTGAAGGGGCTGGCCCGATCCGACCACACCGGATCAGTCAGTATATTGAGCCCCGCCACCTGCACCAGCATCGACGCATGACCAACCATCGTCACCCTGAGACCGTCGCCCGATACCAGTGACTCTGGCTTTGCCGGGGCAAAAGGGCTCGTCACCTGTTTCTTCCAGGTCTGCCGCTCTCCGTTAAACTGCCAGCGCAGCAGGGCGCGAACACCGAGAGGCGCGATGCCACCGGGGTTGAAGAACCGCACGCCATCGAAGTGGTCGGAGATCGGACCGTGATAGTAGGGATTCTTGGATTTGGCATTTGCCATACAGTGGGAGCCTTGCCTCTGGGGTCTCTGCATTTGGGTTGCGCCGATCGGTTTTGAAAGGCCGTTTGGCGCTTATTTGCCGGCTTTGCCTTGACTCCGCGGCCGATTTCCTGTTTACCGCCGCTCAATCTGCGACGAGCACAAGACTCCGAGCCGCCGACCGGGACCTGATCCTGGAGGTCCACACCCGACAGCGCGATGCGCCCTCGGGTGCTTTTTGGCTATGCGTCTTGTTTTCGTCAAGGAAAAGCACGAGGTTTCCGCTATCCCGGAAACACGAAGGAAGAGCCGATGTTTGAGAACCTCCAGGACCGTCTTGGTTCCATTTTGAATGGACTGACAGGCCGTGGCGCGCTTTCGGAAAGTGATGTTTCCGCGGCGCTGCGCGAGGTTCGCCGTGCGTTGCTGGAAGCCGACGTCGCGCTCGACGTGGTGCGTGCCTTCACCGACCGCGTCCGCGAAAAGGCCGTCGGCGCCGAAATTCTGAAGGCGATCAAGCCCGGGCAGATGGTCGTCAAGATCGTCCATGACGAGCTGATCGAGATGCTGGGCGGCGAAGGCGTTGGCGTCGATCTGCACGCAGCCGCGCCCGTCGTCATCATGATGGTCGGCCTGCAGGGATCGGGCAAGACCACCACGTCAGCCAAGATTGCCCACCGCCTGACGACGCGCGACAAGAAGAAGGTGCTGATGGCATCGCTCGACACGCGCCGTCCGGCCGCGCAGGAGCAGCTGCGCCAGCTCGGCGTGCAGGGCAACATCGACACACTTCCCGTCATTGCTGGCCAGTCGCCGACCGATATCGCCGCCCGCG
This sequence comes from Rhizobium sp. Root1220, assembly GCF_001426265.1. Taxonomy (GTDB): domain Bacteria; phylum Pseudomonadota; class Alphaproteobacteria; order Rhizobiales; family Rhizobiaceae; genus Rhizobium. Next base: position 285,409 of record NZ_LMDG01000023.1, on the reverse strand, counting down.
CCGTGCAGGCAGCCAAGCTCGGCGGCCATGACGTCGTCATCCTCGACACCGCCGGCCGTACCCATATCGACGAGCCGTTGATGGTCGAGATGGCCGATATCAAGAAGAAGTCGAACCCGCACGAAATCCTGCTGGTCGCGGATTCGCTGACCGGTCAGGACGCCGTCAATCTCGCCCGCAGTTTCGACGAGCGCGTCGGCATCACTGGCCTCGTGCTGACCCGCATGGACGGCGATGGCCGCGGCGGTGCGGCGCTGTCGATGCGTGCCGTTACCGGCAAGCCGATCAAGCTGATCGGCGTCGGCGAGCGCATGGGCGAGCTGGAGGAATTCCATCCCCGCCGTATCGCCGACCGTATTCTCGGCATGGGCGACATCGTCTCGCTGGTCGAGCGCGCCGCCGAGAACATCGACGCCGAAAAGGCGGCCGCCATGGCCGCCAAGATGGCCAAGGGCAAGTTCGACCTCAACGACCTCGCCGACCAGCTGCGCCAGATGCAGAAGATGGGCGGCATGGGCGGCATCATGAGCATGATGCCCGGCATGGGCGGGATGAAGGACAAGATGGCCTCGGCCGGTCTCAATGACAGCCTGTTCGGTCGCCAGATCGCCATCATCGGCTCGATGACCAAGGCCGAGCGCGCCAACCCTGACATGCTCAAGCATTCCCGCAAGAAGCGCATCGCCGCCGGCTCCGGCACCGACGCCTCCGACATCAACAAGCTTCTGAAGATGCACCGCCAGATGGCGGACATGATGAAGATGATGGGCGGCAAGGGCAAAGGCGGCATGATGAAGCAGATGATGGGCGGCCTGGCCGGCAAGATGGGCCTCGGTGGCCTTGGCGGCGGCATGGGCGGCATGCCTGATCTCGCGAACATGGATCCGAAGCAACTCGAAGCGTTGCAGAAGCAGGCGGAAGCCGCTGGCCTCGGCAGGCCGGGTGGCGGCATGCCGGGTCTCGGTGGTGGTTTGCCGGGCCTGGGGGGCGGCAAGCTGCCAGGCCTCGGCGGTGGTTTTCCTGGCCTTCCCGGCCTGCCAAAAAAGAAGTGAAGGGGTCGCGTAAACGATGACTGATCCTGAAATCAAAGCCCGGCTTTCGGGCTACCGCCAGTCGATCGACAATATCGACGCGGCACTCGTCCACATGCTGGCCGAACGCTTTCGCTGCACCAAAGAGGTCGGCGTGCTGAAGGCCACGTACAATTTGCCGCCGGCGGACACGGCGCGCGAGGAATACCAGATAGCCCGTCTGAGGCAGCTTGCCGAAGACGCGCATCTGGATCCGGATTTCGCCGAGAAGTTCCTGAACTTCGTCATCAAGGAAGTCATCCGGCATCATGAGCAGATCGCAGCGGATCACGCCGAACAGGGCGCCGTCGCAAAATAACCAACGCCGCCAGAACAGCGGCACAGACACATCCAAGGAGTAAAGAACATGGCACTGAAAATTCGTCTCGCCCGCGGTGGCTCGAAGAAGCGCCCTTACTACCACGTCGTTCTGGCTGACGCCCGTTCGCCACGCGACGGTCGCTTCCTCGAGAACCTCGGTTCGTGGAACCCGATGCTCGCCAAGGACAACGAAGCCCGCGTCAAGCTCGACGCCGACCGCATCAAGCATTGGCTCGACCAGGGCGCACAGCCGACCGACCGCGTTCTGCGCTTCCTCAACGAAGCCGGCCTTGCAAAGCGCGATGCCAAGAATAACCCGGAAAAGGCAAAGCCAGGCAAGCGCGCTCAGGAGCGTGCCGCTGAAAAGGCTAAGAAGGTTGCCGACGCTGCCGAAGCTGCTGCTTCCGCGGAATAATTCGGGGCTAGCGCCCTGAGCAGACGGGCGGCATGGCGACATGCCGCCCGTTTTCGTTTCCATTCCGCCGCACTTCGGTTATGAGAAGCCAAATACCAGGCTTCGGACAAAGGATCTCATGACAAAGCTTGAAAATCCGGTGCTGATGGCAACGATCGGTGGTGCACAGGGCCTGCGCGGCGAAGTCCGCGCAAAGTCCTACAGTGCCGATCCGACGGCGCTCGGCGACTATGGCCACCTGCACAGCATGGACGGCCGCAGTTTCGAGGTGCTGGAAATCCGCGAGATGAAGAACATCGTCGTCATCCGCTTCCGCGGCATCAATGATCGCAACGCCGCCGAAGCGCTGAACGGCCTGGAACTCTATATCGACCGCGACAACCTGCCGGATGACGAGCTCGAGGAAGACGAGTTCTTCTATGCCGATCTCGAGGGCCTGGAAGCGCTGGACGATCAGGGCGTTAGCTACGGCAAGGTGACAGGCGTTTTCGATTTCGGCGCCGGCGATCTGCTTGAGCTGAAAGGTCCCGGCAAGCGCCCGGTGCTGATTCCATTCTCGGAGGCCTCGGTTCTCGAGATCGATCTCGAAAGCGGCAAGATCACCATCGATCCGCGCGCTGCCGGCCTTGTCGACAACCCCGACGACGATCCGCCGTTTACCGCTGACAAGCCGAAAAAGAAGAAGTGAGCAAGCCGATGGCCTTCCGGGCGACCGTCCTGACACTCTACCCGGAAATGTTTCCCGGCCATCTGGGCTATTCGCTTGCCGGCAAGGCGATGGAGCGTGGCCAATGGGCACTCGATGCCGTGCAGATCCGCGACTTCGCCACCGACAAGCACCGCACCGTCGATGATACGCCTGCCGGCGGCGGCGCCGGTATGGTGCTGAAGCCCGACGTGCTGGCGCGTGCCATCGACACCGTCGCCGACAACGACACCCGCCCACGGCTGCTCATGAGCCCGCGCGGCAAGCCGCTCACCCAGAAGCGCGTGCGCGAACTGGCAGCCGGCGACGGCGTCATCATCGTCTGCGGCCGCTTCGAAGGCGTCGACCAGCGTGTCATCGATGCGCGAGAGCTGGAAGAAGTCTCGATCGGCGACTACGTGCTGTCAGGCGGCGAACCGGCAGCGCTGACGGTGCTCGACGCTATCGTCCGCATCCTGCCCGGCGTCATGGGCAACGACCTCTCGGGCCTGCACGAAAGCTTCGAAGGCGGCCTGCTCGAGCACCCGCACTACACCCGCCCGCAGGAATGGGAAGGCCGCGACATTCCGGCGATCCTGACGTCAGGCAACCACGGCGCCATCGACAAATGGCGGCGCGAGCAGGCGCTGCAGCTGACCCGCGAGCGGCGGCCGGATCTGCTGGAAGACTAGGCTCAGGACCTATTAAACTGCTTGCCGCCGGATGGCCCACGCTCCTTCGCCTCGGTCGCATGGGCCTGCCGCGGTGTTGTCCCTGGCTGAGCCGCATCCTGCTCGGTGCCGCAGAAAGCGCGGGATCTGCTCCAGCAACCAGAATCAACGGCCGCCAGCGATAAAAATCCCCCGCGAGGGATGACAAGCCGGTTGCTTTGGTGTAGGAGCGCACGCGGAAATGGGGTTATCCCCGTCTACCAGCAACAAAGAATGGCGAACCCGCTCCTGTCCGTAAAGGGCTAAATCCGGAGGTCTCGTACCAAAGGACACGTGTTGAGCGCTCTGGCTGTTTCAGAAGAACCAAGGGTTAAGACGATGAACATCATTCAGCAGCTTGAGGCCGAACAGGTCGCCAAGATCGAAGCCAAGCGCACGCTTCCAGAATTCTCCCCGGGCGACACCGTCCGCGTCAACGTGAAGGTCACCGAAGGCACGCGTACCCGCGTACAGGCCTACGAAGGCGTTTGCATCGCTCGCTCTGGCGGCGGTCTGCAGGAAAACTTCACGGTTCGCAAGATCTCCTACGGCGAAGGCGTCGAGCGCCTGTTCCCGATCTACTCGCCGGCAATCGAAAGCGTAGAAGTCGTTCGCCGCGGCAAGGTCCGTCGCGCCAAGCTCTACTACCTGCGCGATCGTCGCGGCAAGTCTGCCCGTATCGTTGAAGACACCGGCACCCGCGCCCGCAAGCTCAACGACGCCGAGCGCGCCGCTCTGGCCCAGGAAAAGGCACGTCTGGAAGCCGAAAAGGTTGCGGCAGCTCAGGCGCTGGCAGCCGAAAAGGCAGCACAGGAAGCCGCTGAAGCCAAGGCCGCTGCAGAAGCAGCCGCTGCAGCAGCAGCTGAGCCGGCAGCAGAATAAGTTTCGATCCTCACGGATTGATGCGAAAGGCGACCCTCGGGTCGCCTTTTTTGTTTTGGGTCAGTCGAGGAGTGACGAACTCTCTCCTTGCTGCTTTTGCCCGGCCGACGCTTTACCCGGAAATCTCGGGCTCGACCAGCCGCGCCAGGTTTCTCAGCGATTCCTGCCAGCCGAGATAGCAAGCCTCCGCCGGAATGACATCGGGAATGCCTGCCTGGATGATCTCCACCTCGGTTCCCACCGAAACCTTCTTCAGCGTTACCGTGACGTCCATTTCGCCGGGCAGGTTGGGATCGTCGAACCTGTCGACATAGCGAAGCCGCTCACCGGCAACGAGCTCGAGATATTCACCGCCAAAGGCGTGCCTGTTGCCGGTCGTGAAGTTTCGGAACGACATCCTGAACGTGCCGCCGACTGTCGGTTCCAGATGATCGACGGTACACACAAAGCCGTTCGGCGGAAGCCACTTTGCCAGAGCGTCGGCTTCAAGAAAGGCGCGATAGACTTTCTCGGGCGTGGTCGCGAGAACGCGGTGCAGTCGTACAGTGCTTGGCATTATCCTGATCCTCTCAAATTGACGGAGCGGGTGAAAACCCGAGGACGAACGAGGCTTTGCCGATCCGACATGCGATCGGGCTTTTGTTCAAGTGAAATGCGACAGCGTTGGCGAAGCATTTGCAACCACCTTTCGCACTCCGCGAATTTCCTTCCCCGAAACCAACGCCTTTTTAGACCACAATTCCTGTTTTCGCCCATAGCTACAAGCCAATCCTCTTGCCAGCCACTTCGCAACTATGACAGGTTCCGCGAGCATTGTTTTGGGGAGATTTCCATGCCGTTCCGCCGCACCGTCCTTGCCGGACTGACCGCTCTCATCCTTTCGCCGCTGGCGGCGTCAGCTGCCGATCTGCCGGATTTGAAGGGCAGGAGTGTCGTCGTCGTCACCGAAAACGCCTATCCGCCGTTGCAGTTCGTCGATCCGAAATCCGGCCAGCAGATCGGCTGGGAGTATGATGCCATGAACGAGATCGCCAAGCGGCTGAACTTCAAGGTCGAGTACCAGAACACCAGTTGGGACGCGATGATCCAGGCGGTGTCGGATAACCAGTACAACATCGGCATGACCGGCATCACCATCAAGGACGACCGCAAGGCCAAGGTGGATTTCTCCGATCCGTATATGCGCTCGCAGCAGTTCATGCTGGTGCGCGGCGACGAGAGCCGCTTCACCGACGCCAAGACATTCGGCGCTTTCAACGATGGCCTCGTGGGCGCCCAGCCGGGCACCTCGCCCTTCTATGCGGCCGTCTACGAGATTCTCGACGGCAACGAGCAGAACCCGCGCATCAAACTGTTCGAGACCTTCGGCGCCACGGTGCAGGCGCTGAAATCAGGCGACGTGGATGTCGTGCTGACCGACAGCGTTGCCGCCCAAGGCTATGTCGACGCCTCCAAGGGCGGCCTCAAGGTCATCGGCGGCCCGCTCGGCACCGAGGATTTCGGTTTCATCTTCCCGAAGGGTTCGGATCTGGTGGCGCCGGTCAATGCCGCGATTGCCAGCCTCAAGGCCGACGGCACACTGGATGGCCTGAACAAGAAGTGGTTCCTCGACTACAAGATGGGGCAGTGACCCTGCCCGGGAACGGAGCATGATGGCTCCTCAGCCGGCCCCATCAGGGCATGAGAAGGGCGACTATCCCTGGTGGCTGGTCGCCCTCGTCGTGATCGGCCTCATCCTCGCCGCCGTCATCATCACCAACGATATCTATGCGCAGGTCTTCCGCACCGTCTTCAATGGCGTCGGCGTCACCATATTCGTGACGCTGGTGGGCTTTGCCCTGGCAACCGTCCTCGGCCTCTGCATCGCGCTACTCGGCCTGTCCGACAGCCTCGTGTTGCGCCAGATCGCCCGTTTCTATGTCGAGGTCATTCGTGGCGTGCCGATGCTGGTGCTGCTCTTCTACATCGCCTTCGTCGGCGCCCCGGCCATCGTCGCCGCCTACAATTTCCTGACCTCGCCGCTGGTGAAGGCCGGTCTCGCCGAGCCGGTGCTGGTGCGCGATTTCTCGCTGATGTGGCGGGCGATCATCGCCCTGATGATCGGCTATTCTTCGTTCATCGCCGAGGTCTTCCGCGCCGGCATTCAATCCGTCGATCACGGACAGATCGAGGCGGCGAAGGCGCTTGGCCTGTCGCGCTATCACCGCTTCCGTTTCGTGGTGTTTCCGCAAGCGATCAAGGTGATCTTCCCGCCGTTGTCCAACGATTTCGTCGCCATGGTGAAGGACAGTTCGCTGGTCTCGGTGCTCGGCGTCGCCGACATCACGCAGATGGGCAAGATCTATGCCTCCGGCTCGTTCCGCTTCTTTGAAACCTATTCGATCGTCACCTATATCTACCTGATCCTGACGATCGGATTGTCGCTTGCCCTGAGGCAAGTGGAGAAGCGGATGCGCGGGAAGGATCGGCGATAGCGGCTGAATGATTGGAATTGCCGCGGCCGCCAAAAATTGATATGTGACGGCTCATGGAATCCAAGTTCAGTTGCACTGGCGCCCATATTTTCGTGCTGCAGGATCATTATCGCCTGCCGGCACGCTTCTTTGCGGCCGTTTCCGGCGCACTCAACAGCCGACTTCGTTGATCGAATGACGGCCGGCGGACCTTTCCGTCATCAAACTCCATTACCATACGCACCCAAAAACGGACCTACCGCCATGAGCGCACCGCGTACCCTTTACGACAAGATCTGGGACGACCACCTGGTCGATCAACAGGCCGACGGCACCTGTCTTCTCTACATCGACCGCCACCTGGTCCACGAGGTCACCTCGCCGCAGGCCTTCGAAGGCTTGCGTATGACCGGACGCAAGGTCCGCGCGCCTGAAAAGACGCTGGCTGTCGTCGACCACAACGTTCCGACCTCGCCGGATCGCCACCTTGGCATCAAGAACGAGGAAAGCCGTATCCAGGTCGAGCAACTCGCGATCAACGCCGCTGAATTCGGCGTCGAATACTACTCGGCCAGCGACAAGCGCCAGGGCATCGTCCACATCATCGGACCGGAACAGGGCTTTACCCTGCCGGGCATGACGATCGTCTGCGGCGACAGCCATACCTCGACGCATGGCGCCTTCGGCTCGCTGGCACACGGCATCGGCACGTCTGAAGTGGAACACGTTCTGGCCACCCAGACGTTGATCCAGAAGAAGGCGAAAAACATGCTGGTGCAGGTCGACGGCCAGTTGCCGACTGGTGTCACCGCCAAGGACATCGTGCTCGCCATCATCGGCGAGATCGGCACTGCCGGCGGCACGGGCTACGTCATCGAGTATGCCGGCGAAGCCATTCGCGCGCTGTCGATGGAAGGTCGCATGACGATCTGCAACATGTCGATCGAGGGCGGTGCCCGCGCCGGCCTGATTGCGCCGGACGAGATCACGTTCGAATACATCAAGGGCAAGCCGCGCTCGCCGACGGGCGAAACGCTTGAGCAGGCAATTGCCTACTGGAAGACGCTGGTTTCTGACGAAGGCGCCCACTACGACCGCATCGTCACGCTCAACGCCGCCGAACTGCCGCCGATCGTCTCCTGGGGATCTTCTCCCGAGGACGTCATCTCGGTGCAAGGCATCGTTCCGAACCCGGATGAAATCACCGACGAGAACAAGCGCACCTCCAAGTGGCGCGCGCTGGACTACATGGGCCTGAAGCCGGGCACGAAGATCACCGACATCGCTGTCGACCGCGTCTTCATCGGCTCCTGCACCAACGGTCGCATCGAGGACCTGCGCGCTGCCGCCAAGGTCGTCGAAGGCAAGACCGTTGCCGCAACCGTCGATGCGATGATCGTTCCGGGCTCCGGCCTCGTCAAGGAACAGGCGGAAGCCGAGGGCCTCGACAAGATCTTCAAGGCCGCCGGTTTCGACTGGCGCGAGCCGGGCTGCTCCATGTGTCTTGCGATGAACGACGATCGCCTGAAGCCGGGCGAGCGTTGCGCCTCGACCTCCAACCGCAACTTCGAAGGCCGCCAGGGCTTCAAGGGCCGCACGCATCTGGTGTCGCCCGCCATGGCCGCGGCAGCCGCGATCGCCGGTCACTTCGTAGACATCCGCGAGTGGAACTAAGATCCATGGCCTCCCCCTGACGAACAGGGGGAGGCCATATGTTTCGCGTGAAGGAGCATTCAAACCGCGAGACAATCTCGTGCTCCCTGCCTGGCGAGTGATATGAACGCCGAAAGCAAGCGCCGCCTTCTGTTGTTGCGTCACGCCAAGTCCGCCTGGCCTGCGGGCATAGCCGATCACGAGCGCCCGCTTGCCGAACGCGGTGAAAAGGCAGCCCCGCTGATGGGCGGCTATTTGGCGCGCGAAGGCCTTGTTCCTGATCTGGTTCTGGTCTCATCCGCACGTCGCACCCAGGAAACGTGGATGCTCGCCGCCGGCGCGCTGCCGTCTTCGATCGAAAAGCGCGATGTGGAACGTCTGTACGAAGCCTCGGCGGCTGACATCTCCGCGATACTCCAGACGATCGAACCCTCCGTTCGAACGCTGATGCTGATCGGGCACAATCCCGGTTTCCAGGAGTTTGCAAATGATCTCGTCGGCGCTGGCGACGCCGAATCCTGCATGCGCCTGCGGCGGAAGTTCCCGACCGCAGGCCTGGCGGTGATCACCGTGGACGCGGATCGATGGGGGGATCTGAATCCACGCAGCGGCTTCCTGGAGCGCTTTGTCGCGCCGCGTTCGCTCACCTAAGCGGCGGGGACTGCCCGCCCCCCTCTTTCCGGAACGGGAAAGAAGAGAGCGGCTGCTGCCACGATCAGAACGTTGCGGTGTACGGATCCGGCCCCATGCGGGCACCTTTGTCGTCGAGTTTGGCGATCGCTGCCATATCCTCAGCATCGAGCTTGAAGTCGAAAACCTTAAAGTTTTCTTCGATGCGCGACGGCGTGACCGACTTCGGAATGACGACGAGACCACTGTCGAGATGCCAGCGGATAATGACCTGCGCCGGCGTCTTGCCGTGCTTGGCGGCGATTTGGCCGATGGCCGCATTCGCGATCAACTTGCCCTGACCGAGCGGGCTCCAGGACTCGGTCACGATATTCAGCTTCTCGTGCGCCTCCCGGGCTGCCTTTTGCTGGAAGTCCGGGTGAAGCTCGATCTGGTTGATGACAGGAACGACACCCGTGTCGCCGATGATATGCTCGAGGTGATCGGGATAGAAGTTCGACACGCCGATGGAACGAGCGCGCCCCTCTTCCCTGATCTTGACGAAGGCCTTCCAGGTCTCGCGGTAGAGCCCGCGATGCGGCGACGGCCAGTGAACAAGGTAGAGATCGACATAGTCCATACCAAGCTTCTTCAGGCTGCCGTCAAAGGCGCGCATCGTGGCGTCGTAGCCCTGATCGGTATTCCGAAGCTTGGTGGTGACAAAAATATCCTTGCGGTCGAGCCCAGACGCGCGAATGCCCTCGCCGACACCCTCTTCATTGTCATAGCCCGACGCCGTATCGATGTGACGGTAGCCGGCGGCAATCGCCGCGCGAACCGTGGGTGCCGCGATGTCCTGCGGCGTCTGCCAGACGCCGAGGCCGACCTGGGGAATGGAATGTCCGTCATGGAAAGTGATGATGGGTTGTTGTGCCACAATATATCTCCGGGAGTTTAATTGGACGGGCGTGATTGAATCCGCGCTCCAGCAGATTTCCCTGCGCGCCTTTCAGCCCGGGCGCCGGTCGAAATGCATATAGGTCATCGGCTTTGGATTATCACCCCCGCCGGTCAGAGAACACGCACCACCGTTCCCTTACGCAGGAACGGCAGCAGACGGCGCATGTCGCGTCGGTGAATGGCCACGCAGCCGGCCGTTGGCTCATAACCGGGCTTGATCAGGTGGAAGAAGATCGCCGATCCGCGATTGCGCGCTCTCGAGGTGATGTTCCAGTCCATGACGAGGCAGACGTCATACAGTCCGTCTTTGCGTTTCATCTCTTCGCGGCCTGGGCGAAACGGTGCCTTCACGAGGCGATTGTAGTTGGCATCGTCGGGCTGATCGCACCAGAGCATGTCGCTGCGGATGCGGCGAATCACCAGCGGTGTCTTGAGGTGCACGGGCCGTTCGCCGCGGCGAAAGCCGCACAGCAGTTTCATCGAAGCGATCGGTGTTGCGCCGTCGCCCTCGCGCTTCAGAACCGTTCGTCCCGCACGGCCAATCGCGGCGGGCACTGTAATCGTGCCGAATTGAACCAAGGCACGGCTTTTATTGCCCGGTGCCGGACGCACGGTAATGATCGTTGACTGTATACTGTCCGACCGCCTTGTTTTTTCCATCTTTCTCGCATGTCTTTGCATTGCCTAGGGCATATATTGAAATCATATAGCACCATATACGACAACAGCTTGGTCTCCCGATCTTTGCCAATCACCGAAATTGGCGTAGGACTAGGGAACCGGATGGCGAGGATAGAGCCGCATGACCGCACGCACCATTCTATTGGTGGACGATGACGACGACCTCCGCGAGACCCTCACGGAGCAGCTTTCGCTCTACGAGGAGTTTACGGTTCTGCAGGAAGCAACTGCGGGCAAGGGCGTTGAACGCGCACGTTCCACACCGATCGATTTGCTGATCATGGACGTCGGCCTGCCTGACATGGATGGCCGCGAGGCGGTCAAGCTGTTGCGCAAGGGTGGCCTGAAGGCGCCGATCATCATGCTGACCGGCCACGACACCGATTCCGACACGATTCTCGGCCTCGAAGCCGGCGCGAACGACTACGTAACGAAGCCATTCCGGTTCGCGGTGCTGCTGGCTCGCATCCGCGTCCAGCTTCGCCAGCACGAGCAGAGTGAGGATGCCACCTTCAGCGTTGGCCCCTATGTCTTCAAGCCAAGCCAGAAGTTGCTGACGACCGAAAACGGCCAGAAGATCCGCCTCACCGAGAAGGAAGCGGCAATCATTCGTTATCTCTATCGCGCCGAGCAGAAGGTCGTCACCCGCGACGTGCTGCTGGAAGAGGTATGGGGCTACAATTCCGGTGTGACGACGCACACCCTGGAGACGCATGTCTACCGCCTGCGCCAGAAGATCGAGCGCGATCCATCCAATGCCGAGATTCTGGTAACAGAAAACGGCGGCTACAAGATCATACCGTAAGATGGCGCTGAACGACGATATCCGCCTGCTCTCGCAGCTCCCGTTGTTCAATGGAATGTCGGAGGACCAGTTGCGGCTGGTCGCCTTCGGTGCGGATCGCCGCGTGATTTCGGCCGGCCAGATGCTTTTTCGCGAGGGCTCTCCGGCCGAAAGCGCCTACGTCATCCTGAGTGGAGAAATGGAGCTGAGCCGGACCGGTCGCGATGGCCAGCTCGAGGTTCAGTCGACCGTCGGCCCGGGTACACTTCTATCCGAGCTGGCGCTCGTCACCCTGGTCGAACGCAAGTTCACCGCAGTCGCCAAGGACGACACCAGCATCATTCGCATCACGCGCGCCCTGTTCCATCGGCTGATCGAAGAGTATCCGGATGCCGCCCGCCTGATTGAGAACCGCATCCGCGACAATATCGCCGAGCTGGCGGCGAGGGCCGCCGCCGAGCTTCATCGCTTCGCCTGAGCCGTCAAAGATCGAAGTGGGCCGTCACCGGCACATGGTCGGACGGCCGCTCCCAGCCGCGCGCCTCTTTCAAGATGTCGATCCGCCGCAGGAGCGGGCCGAGTTCTCTTGACGACCAGATGTGGTCAAGACGGCGTCCGCGATCGGCCGCTTCCCAGTCCTTGGCGCGATAGCTCCACCACGTATAGAGTTTTTGGGACTCAGGGACGTTCTGGCGCATCAGGTCGAGCCAGCCGCCGCGTTGCATGACATCAAGCAGTCCTTCGGTTTCGACAGGCGTGTGGCTGACGATCTTCAGGAGCTGCTTGTGCGACCAGACGTCGTGTTCAAGCGGCGCAATGTTGAGATCGCCGACGAGAATCGCCGACGTGTTGGCCTCGCCGTTTGCCTTCAGCAGCTTCATCTCCTCGATGAAATCCAGCTTGTGGCCGAACTTCGGATTGATCGTCCGGTCCGGCTCGTCGCCCCCGGCGGGCACATAGAAATTATGGAGCCGAATGCGCCGGCTGCCGCGCTCGAAGATCGCCGAGATATGACGCGCATCCCCGACCTTGCAGTAGTCCTGCCGATGGTCCTCGACGAGCGGCAAACGCGAGGCGATCGCGACGCCGTGATAGCCCTTCTGACCGTGAATGATAACGTGCTCGTAGCCCATGGCGCGCAGCGGCGAGGCCGGAAACAGCTCGTTCGGAACCTTGGTTTCCTGAAAGCACAGGATGTCAGGCTTATGCTTGAGGACGAACTGCTCGACGATCGGCATGCGCAGCCGTAGCGAATTGATGTTCCAAGTGGTGACCGAGAAGCTCATTCCATTGCCTTTCAACGCGAACGGACTGGCTGTAGAACAAAGCCTGCGTCGAAGGAACGGACCCACCCAAAGAAAAACGCCCCGCGGACCGCAGGGCGTTGTTCTGGAGCACGAAAAGGCCTAGTCGCGATAGGCGGCCGTTCCGGGAATGACTTCGTATGGCACCCTGAAGACCTTGTCGTCGAACTGCATGCCGGTCTTCACGTTGAAGACCATCACCGAGGTGTCCTTGCCCTGGTTGTCCGTGATCGTCCACTGCCTCAGGTCGTAGGTCTTCGGATCGAACATCATGGTGATCGTCGAATTGCCGAATACCGTGTTGTTGCCGAGAGCGATCGTCGTCAGGTCGGACTCCTGCTTGACGCTCTTCACCGATCCTGCCGACAGGTCGATGCGCTGGGCGAGAAGCAGGCTGAGTGGCGTCTTCGAAAGCGGGTAGAGATCCCAGGTCTTCAGCTTCATGTTGCCGATCGCGACATTCTTGCCATCGGCGATAACGCGGATTGGCGAGGGATTGTCATAGTTGAAGCGCAGCCTGCCGGGACGCTGGATAAAGAACTTGCCGCCGGTCTGCTCGCCGCGCGGTCCGAATTGCACGAACTCGCCCTGCATCGTCCCGACGCTGGAGAAGTGGTCGGCGATCGCCTGAGCGGTCGCATTGCTCGACGCCGCAGCCGCGGCCTGAGCAAAGACACTGAGCGGCAAGGTGGTCGAAGCCGCGGCGACAGCCAGAGTGCCAAGCATATGGCGGCGTGTCAGCGAGATGCGGCTCAGGAAGGACTCGGAGTTGTTCATTTAGGTCTCCTCTATGCGTTCTGCATGCTGCCGAAACGCGGCGTCTTCATGGCGCGATCGCAGGCCTGCGGAAGGTAACGGTTTCAAGCCGATCAGGTTTCCGTGAAGTCCGTCGTGGCGACGATACATCGACTGTCAGCGGTCGAGAATATCGCCTTCGGTCGGAACCAGAATCTCGCGCTTTCCGGCATGGTTGGCGGGCCCGATGATGCCTTCCTGTTCCATCCGTTCGATCAGCGACGCTGCACGGTTGTAACCGATGCCAAGTCTACGCTGAATATACGACGTCGAAGCCTTTCCGTCACGCAGAACAATCGCGACGGCCTGATCGTAGGGATCCTCCGAATCCGAGAGATTTGAGGTGCCTGCCGGCCCGCCGCCGTAATCGCCGTCCTCATCGTCATCGGCGGTGATGGCGTCGAGATACTGCGGCGATCCCTGGGTCTTCAGATAGGCAACGATCTCCTCGACTTCCAGGTCGGCGACAAACGGACCGTGAACGCGCTGGATGCGCCCGCCGCCCGCCATGTAGAGCATGTCGCCCATGCCGAGCAGCTGTTCAGCACCCTGCTCGCCGAGGATGGTGCGGCTGTCGATCTTCGAGGTCACCTGGAAGGAGATGCGGGTCGGGAAGTTGGCCTTGATCGTGCCGGTGATGACGTCGACCGAAGGACGCTGCGTCGCCATGATCACGTGGATGCCTGCCGCGCGCGCCATCTGCGCCAGTCGCTGCACGGCGCCTTCGATGTCCTTGCCGGCCACCATCATCAGGTCAGCCATCTCATCGATGATGACGACAATGTAGGGCATCGGCTTCAGATCGAATTCCTCGGTCTCGTACATCGCCTCGCCGGTGTGGCGGTCGAAGCCTGTCTGGACGGTGCGTGAAATCACCTCGCCCTTGGAGAGGGCCTGCTCGACGCGGCTGTTGAAACCATCGATGTTTCGCACGCCGATCTTCGACATCTTCTTGTAGCGCTCTTCCATCTCCCTGACGGTCCACTTGAGCGCAACGACGGCCTTCTTCGGATCGGTGACGACAGGCGACAGCAGATGCGGGATGCCGTCATAGACGGAGAGTTCGAGCATCTTCGGATCGATCATGATCAATCTGCACTGGTCCGGCGTCAGACGGTAGAGCAGCGACAGGATCATCGTGTTGATGGCGACGGATTTACCGGAACCGGTGGTACCGGCAACCAGCAGATGCGGCATCTTGGCGAGGTCGGCTATGACCGCCTCGCCGCCGATTGTCTTCCCGAGCGCCATGGCAAGCTTGGCCTTCGAGCCCTCGAAATCCCTGGAGGCGATAAGTTCGCGCAGATAGACCGTCTCGCGCGTCGAGTTCGGCAGTTCGATGCCGATGGCGTTGCGGCCTGGAACGACCGCGACGCGGGCAGCGATCGCGCTCATAGAGCGAGCAATGTCGTCGGCGAGACCGATCACGCGCGACGATTTGATTCCGGGCGCCGGCTCAAGCTCGTAGAGCGTCACGACAGGACCCGGGCGCACATGGATGATCTCGCCCTTGACGCCGAAGTCCTCGAGCACGCCTTCCAGCATGCGAGCATTCTGCTCAAGCGCGTCGGCCGACAGTGTCGAGTCGCGCACGACGTTTTTCGGTTCGGCAAGCAGATGCATCGATGGCAGCTGGAAGCCCTCCGGGCGAATGAACGAACCCTGTTGTTCCCGATCCATGCGAGCGCCCGGCTTCGGGCGCGGGGGCGGTTGCACGACGCGGGGCTCCGGCCGGCCGCCGTTCTGCTTGGCGGGAGCGCGCATCATCCAGTCGTCGTCGTCATCCGGCAGGATATCGGCGGGTCGGGGCGGCATGCCGCTGCCAAACGCGATGTCGTCGTCCTCGTCATCGTCGTTCAGCGAGATCGACGGGGCGGAGACGATACGGCGCTGCGAGGCGGCACGCGGCTCTAGCGAGGGCTCCATACGTTCACCACGTGCAGCGGGCGCCTTGGCACGAACCGGCTCGTTGAGCTTGCCGAACTCGTCATCGTTGAAATCGTAGGGCGATTCAAAGTCGTCCTGCCGGCGCTTGCGCGGTCCAAGGCCGAGCAGGCGACGCATGCGCGCCTGGCTCATGTACCATGCATGCGTCAGCGCCCCGAAGGCGAGCCAGCCGCCGCCATCGTCGTCCTCGTCCTCGTCTCCCACCGAACGCAGCTTCGAACGGCTGGCGGCGTAGGCCTGGTTTTCCTCTTCTGCCTCCTCCTCCTCGGTTCGGCCGACGATGCCAGCGGCAAACAGCATCATCCAGACGGTCGGGACGGCGAAGATGCAGCCGATAGCCGTGGCAAATGCGCCGGTCGGATAGGCACCGACGAAGAGCGCGGGAAAGCGCAGGATCATGTCCCCGACCACGCCACCGATGCCATTCGGAATAGGCCAAGTGAGCGGCGGCGGGAAGCAACCGAGAACGGCAGAGGAGAGAACCGACCCCAGCGCCCAGGCCGCGGCCCGCGCCGGAATGCGGCTGAACCGGCGGCCCGAGATCAGTGCCAGCGCCCAGGCGACGACGGGTAGCAGCGCCACGACGCTGGCCAGCCCGAAGAATTGCATGAGGATATCGGCAAAGGCAGCACCGCTATAGCCCAGAATGTTGGTCGGCTCATTGCCGGTTGCATAGGAGTAACTGGGATCGGCGACATTCCAGGTCGCGAGGGCCGCGATCGCGAGCGCCAGCAGCACGAAAATCGCAAAGCCCGAGAGGGTCTGCGCCTGGCGGAACATGAATCCCGAAAGGGAGAAACGGTCCGGCCGGCCATCCATTGCTGGCGATGTGCTTCTTGCCATTTATGTACCCGTTCAGTGCGTGAGAGCGTGCGAATCGCCAATGCGTCCCTGCCCATTGCGTCTGCTCCACCTAACCAGAGGACGGTTAAAGCCGTGTTAACCATGCGCCCCACATCCGGTACCCTGAAAATAAAAAGCCCGAACCTTGGAAGGTCCGGGCCAGGAAGTGGGCTTGCATTTCGGATGGGCCGCGACGGGCTATACGCCGCGCCCGTTAAAGGCGCGGCCAGGCCGCGATCAGGAGTGGTATGCGGCTTCACCGTGCGTTGCGAGGTCGAGACCTTCACGCTCCGCTTCGACGGTAACGCGCAGGCCGACAATCACGTCGACGATCTTGTAGAGGATCGCCGAGCCGACGCCGCACCATACGACGGTGGTGAGGATCGCCGTCAGCTGGGTGACGACCTGGCCGCCCATCGTCACGCCTTCGGCGTAGCCGATGCCGCCGAGCGATGCGCTTGCAAAGATGCCCGTTGCGATGGCGCCGAACATGCCGCCGATGCCGTGAACGCCGAAGACGTCAGCCGTATCGTCGTAGCCGAACTTGTTCTTCACCACGGAGACGAAGAAGTAGCAAAGCGGCGAAACGAGCAGCCCCATGATGATCGCGCCCATCGGGCCGACGATACCGGCTGCAGGCGTGATCGCGACGAGACCAGCTACCATGCCGGAGGCGCCGCCGAGCATCGATGCTTTTCCGCGAGTGAGCGTTTCGACAGCCGCCCAGGAAACGACGGCAGCAGCGGTCGCAACGAAGGTGTTGACCGTTGCGAGCATCGCGCCGCCGGAAGCTTCGAGGTTGGAGCCGGCGTTGAAACCGAACCAGCCGAACCAGAGCATTGCTGCACCGACCATGGTGAGCGTCATCGAATGCGGCGCCATCATGTCCTTGCCAAAGCCGGTACGCTTGCCAACCATGATCGCACCGATCAGACCGGCGACACCAGCATTGATGTGAACGACCGTACCGCCTGCGAAGTCCAGCGCGCCCATCTTGAAGAGCAGGCCATTGGCGTCCCAGACCATATGAGCGATCGGGAAGTAGACGAAGGTTGCCCAAAGAGCGCAGAACAGGACAACCGCCGAGAACTTGATGCGCTCGGCAAAGGCGCCGACGATCAGGGCAGGGGTGATTGCAGCAAAGGTCATCTGGAACATCGCGAAGATGAACTCTGGAATGACGACACCCTGCGAGAAGGTCGCAGCGGTCGAATCCTTTGTCACACCCGCCAGGAAGATCTTAGCGGTGCCACCCCAATAGGCGCTGTCGGAACCGCCGAAGGCGAAGGAGTAGCCATAGATCACCCAGATCAGCATCAGTACGGCGGCGACCATCGTGCACTGCATCAGCACCGAGAGCATGTTCTTGGCGCGCACGAGGCCACCGTAGAACAGCGCAAGGCCCGGCAGGATCATGAACAGAACGAGCAGGGTCGATATGAACATGAAGGCCGTGTCGCCCTTGTCCGGGACAGGAGCGGCGGCAGCAGCTGGAGCAGCCGTGGCGGCAGCATCTTGCGCGAAGGCGGCGACCGGCGCGAGCAGCGCAGCGGACGCAGCGCCGAGCCGCGCGAAAGTGGATGAAAACTTCGAAATGGACATTGAAAAAAGCTCCTTGCTCAGCCGTTACAGCGCTTCTGAGTCGGTTTCGCCGGTACGGATGCGCACCGCATGGTCGATCGAGTAGACGAAGATCTTGCCATCGCCGATTTGGCCGGTCTTTGCTGACGACGCGATGGCTTCGACAGTCTTTTCGACGAGTTCCGATGCAACCGCAATTTCGATCTTGAGCTTCGGCAGGAAGCTGACCGCGTATTCGGTGCCGCGATAGATTTCAGTATGTCCCTTCTGGCGCCCGTATCCCTTTACCTCGGTCACGGTCAGGCCTTGAATGCCGATCGCGGTGAGGGCTTCGCGCACCTCATCGAGCTTGAACGGCTTGATAATGGCCATCACAATTTTCATCTGGTTTCCCATCCTTCGTTGTCCCTCGGCGCGGAGCCGACTCTCCTTGCCCGCTGGCGTTTACGCACAGCGACCACCATCTTACATTCAAGGGGCGTGCCAGATTCGAATTGGAAACTAAGTTATTGAAAAATAAAGACTATGGCAGATGAAATCAATAAATGGGCAAATGATTGCCTAATAATCGCTCAAAAAACACTCAAATGAATAAATATGCTCACAATCTAGTCATTTGCTCTTTTGCGAATCAGACCCTCCTGCGCCACGGACGCAATCAGGACACCATCTCGCGTAAACAGGCTTCCCCGCGTCAAACCTCGCGCTCCGGACGCAGACGGGCTGTCCTGCGTATACAGGAGCCAGTCGTCGAGCTTCGTCGGCCGATGAAACCACATCGAGTGGTCAAGGCTGGCGACCTGGATGGTCTGATCGAAAATCGATGTGCCATGCGGATAGAGCGACGTATCGAGCAGGGTCATGTCCGAGAGGTAGGCCAGAATGGCCGCCTGGCAGTGGCGATCATCGGGAACCGGCCCCGTTGCTCGAACCCAGACGTGCTGAAATGGATCCAGTTTCTTGTCCGAGAAATAGTGTGTCAGCGACACCGGGCGGATTTCGATCGGCCGTTCGCGCTCCCAGTACTTCCGGATCGCCGCCGGCGCGTTGGCAAGGTACTGCGCTGCGATCTGGTGTTCGTCCAGCAGCTTTTCGGGAGGCGCGACGTCAGGCATCGGGATCTGATGGTCGAAGCCCGGCTCCTCGATCTGAAACGATGCGGAAAGAGCAAAGATCGCCTTTCCGTGCTGGATGGCGACGACGCGGCGCGTGTTGAAGCTGGAACCGTCACGTATGCGCTCGGCCTGATAGATGATGGGCACCGAGGGATCGCCGGGCCGCATGAAATAGGCGTGCAGCGAGTGAACGAGACGGCCAATCTCCACGGTACGCTGCGCCGCCATCAGCGCCTGCGCGATCACCTGACCTCCAAAAACCCTTTGCCAACCGACCTGCGGACTGCGCCCGCGAAAGATATCGACCTCGATCGGCTCGAGATCGAGCGTCGAAAGCAGCGTTTCCATCGCAGTCGGCTTGTCGGTATCGCGCGTCATTTTGTACAGCTCCTGACGGTAGGAAGTGCGGTGCCGATGATCTATATAGATCAACGCGATATTCACAAGAAATGGAACGGGACGCTATGCGGGACATGCTGGTTGTAGGTGCGGGTTATGTGGGGCTTTCCGCCGCCGTCGCGGTCAAGCAGGCGGCGCCCCATCTCGATGTCGTCGTCGTGGAAGCAGCACCCGCAGGCGTATGGGAGAAGGACATGCGGGCATCGGCGATCATCGCCGCCGCGACCAAGATGCTCGACGTTTTCGGGATTTGGGATCAGATCGAGCCCGACGCGCAGCCGATCACCAGGATGATTGTCACGGACTCGAAGACGTCAGATCCCGTTCGTCCCGTCTTCCTCACCTTCGATGGCGAGGTGCAGGACGGGAGGCCGTTTGCGCATATGGTTCCCAACGTCACCCTCGTGCGGGCGCTTCGGGGCACCTGTGAGCGGCTCGGCATCGAGATCCTGCATGGCCTCGGTGCACACGGGCTGACGACCGAGGACACCCATGCGTCGGTGACGCTTTCGGACGGCAGCATCATGGAGACGCGTTTGGTGGTCGCCTGCGATGGTGTCCGCTCCCAGATGCGGGAACTAGCCGGGATCAAGACCGTCTCATGGGATTATGGCCAGTCGGGGATCGTTGCAACGGTCGAGCATGAGCGCCCCCACCACGGCTGCGCGGAAGAGCATTTCCTGCCCGCCGGTCCCTTCGCCATCCTGCCGCTCAAGGGAAATCGTTCCTCCCTTGTCTGGACCGAGCCGACACCGGAGGCGAACCGGCTGGTCAAATCCGACGACCTCATTTTCGAGGAAGAGCTGGAACGCCGCTTCGGCCACAAGCTCGGCACCTTGAAGATCATCGGAGAAAAGCGCGCCTTCCCGCTCGGGCTTACGCTCGCGCGCGCCTTCGTCGCGCCGCGCGTGGCACTGGCCGGTGACGCTGCGCACGGCATTCACCCAATATCGGGCCAGGGGCTTAACCTCGGTTTCAAGGATGTCGCGGCACTCGCCGAAACCATCGTCGAAGCCGATCGCCTCGGTCTCGATATCGGGTCGATCAATATTCTCGAGCGCTATCAGACCTGGCGGCGATTCGACACGTTCCGCATGGGGGTGACTACCGATGTGTTGAACAGGCTGTTCTCCAACGATCTGGCGCCGATCCGTATCGCCCGCGATATTGGCCTCGGCATCGTGGATCGGCTACCGGGCCTCAAGTCCTTCTTCATCGGACAGGCGGCGGGAACGACGGCCAGGGAGAACCCCCGCCTACTCGCCGGACAGACGATCTAGTCAGTCATCGAGGCTGCGGGCCTCCGACACCAGCATGATCGGAATACCGTCGCGGATCGGATAGGCAAGGCGCGCCTTTTCCGACACCATTTCATTGTGCTCGCGATCGTAACTGAGATGCCCTTTGGTCAAGGGGCAGACCAGCAACTCCAGGAGCTTGGGATCAACGCGGCTGAGTTTTTCGTCCATGGCGAACAGATCTACTGCAGAACGGTATCGGAGTCACCGAAGACGCGGGCCAGCACGATCTCGGTGATGGCAATCAGCGTCTCGGCCCGTGTCCTCAGGTCCGGCGCCTCCAGGAGTGCCTGTTTCTCGGCCGGCCCGAAGGGCGACATCATCGCAAGTGAGTTGACGAGCGTCAGGTTGCTCGCCCGCTCCACACTCTCCCAATCCGCCTCGAGCTTGTTGGCCTCAAGATAGGCCTTGAAGGCGGCAAGAAGCGCAGACCGGTCGACGGCATCCTCCTCGTCCCGCGCCGAGAGATCGGCGATGAAAGGCGCGATGCGGAAACTGCGGAACGGGTTGTGGGTTTCCTTTTCTTCAAGGAGACGGAAGCGACAAATGCCGGTCAGCGAAACGATGTAGCGCCCGTCGCCCGTTTCGGCGAAAGAGGTGATACGCCCGAGGCAACCGACCGGGGCAAGGTGACCCTGGCCCTGTCTTTCCGCGGGTTCACCGAGCGCCGGCTGTACCATGCCGATCAGCCGGTTTCCCGACAACGCGGCATCCAGCATCGCCAGGTAGCGCGGCTCGAAGATATTCAGAGGCAACTGCCCGGTTGGCAGCAGAAGCGCGCCACCCAGAGGAAATACAGCGATCGTATCAGGCAGATCGCCGGGTTTTAGATATCGTGCATTCCCGACTTGCATAGAGGCTGGTCCCGCATCACTCAGCGAGCGCGACACCACGCCCGCACAAACGGGAATGTGGTGCCCGCCTCCGAAAACGCAAGGGCACTCACCCTAAACTTGAACCCCCGGCTTAAGAAAACAGCATGGCGGAGAGCTTGCGGCGCGCCGCGACGGTGGCGGCATCCTTGAAGCCCCAGACCTCGAAGAACTGCAAAAGCTGACGACGGGCGCCGTCATCATCGTAACCGCGGTCCTTGCGCATGATATAAAACAGGTTCTCGGCGGCCTCGTCGCGCCTACCCTCGACGTTGAGGATCTTGGCAAGCTTCATTCGGGCTGCATGATCATCGGGATTGACCGCAAGCTCGCGCTCGATCGCGACCGGATCGCCGAGCTTGCGGGCTTCCTCGATCTGGTCGAGTTTCTTCAATACGGCCTGGATCGCCGTATCCTTCGCCATCTCGTCCGGCAGCTCGGTCAGCGCCTCGCGTGCCCGCTCGTGCTGGTTGGCGGAAATCATGCATTCCGCCATGCCGGCCAAAGCCTTTGCGTTTTCCGGATCTGCCTGCATGATCGCGCCGTAAAGCTGCGCGGCTCCATTGACGTCGCCAGATGCCAGCAGTTCATCGGCTTCCTTGAGGACGGCCTCGATTTCAGCCGCCTGATCGGCACCGGGCGGTCCTGCGATTCGATCGATGAACTCTCGAACCTGGCTTTCCGGTACTGCACCCATGAAGCCGTCGGCGGGGCGGCCTCCGACGAAGGCAATAACGGCGGGTATCGACTGGATGCCAAGCTGACCGGCAATCGACGGATGATCGTCGATGTTCATCTTCACCAGCTTCACCCGTCCCTGGGCCTCGTTCACGACTTTTTCGAGCACCGGCGTCAGCTGCTTGCATGGCCCGCACCAGGGCGCCCAGAAATCGACGAGAACCGGCTGGTTGCGTGACTCCTCGATAACGTCCTTCGTGAAGTTCGCGGTCGTCGTGTCCGTGATGTAGCTGCCCATCGCCGGTGCGGGAGCCGCGCCATAGCTTGCCGACGCCGACATCTGGCCAAGGGAATTGCTGTAGGGGTTGTCGTTGCCGCTCATAGGTATCTCCCGCCACGCCGGTCAACCGGCTTTTCTAGCGCTAAAATCGTATGTCAGGACGTCACTTTCAAGACAAGCGGCTCATGCCCCGTCGCTTCCATGAAACGAATGAGGTCACCGCCCGCGATCGACGTCGTGGCATCGTTCGAAAGCGGATGGCAATTGACAATCTCGTCCTTCATCAGATCTGAGTCGAGGACAAAGGTAACATTGCCGCCCGTATCGTTGATTGCCCCGAAGGCGGTTACCGCGCCCGGTATGACGCCCAGATATTCCATCAGCTTTTCCGGCTTTCCGAACGACACTTTGCTGGCAGCGCCGATCAGCGTGTGTACCGTCTTCAGATCGACAGCCGCGTTCTCTTCCACCGTCAACAGGAAGAACCGATCCTTCTTGTCTTTGACGAAGAGATTCTTTGTGTGGCCACCGGGAATTTCGTCACGCAGGGCAACCGATTCCGCGACGGTGAAGACAGGCGCGTGATTGGTAGTGTTGTGTCTGATATCGAGCTCATCGAGAAAAGCGAACAGCTCGTCTCGGGTCTTCGGTGTTCTAGCGGTCATCTTGCAATCCATCGCAGTCGGGAAATGACAGGTGCCCTGATTAAGTCTGCGCGCCCACTTTTGCAATCTTCGCGATCGGCGCCCTCCCCTGCACTTGTGGCGTTCGGGACGCCTACGGACGCCACCGCCAATTTTTCTTCGGCTTTCAGTCATTTCCCTGTTGCATTTGAAAATCGTTTGGGCGATATAGCGCCCGTCGCCGCAAGGTGGCGCCCACGGTCCTCCAAACTACCACAGGCCGTCGGATTTATGAGCGGGTGTAGCTCAGTGGTAGAGCACAACCTTGCCAAGGTTGGGGTCGAGGGTTCGAATCCCTTCGCCCGCTCCAATTTCCTCAAAAGATAAAGCAATTTTCGCGACGGCGGCAAATACGGCGCGTAAAGAGTGAACCGTGTCGCCACGACCGCGGTGAGACCATAGACTCGGTTTGCCGTCGCTCGGACATGTTGTTGAAGACGCGCTCGATCCGAGCTGCCTGCATTCCCTTTGCGAAAACGATTGCTACATCCCGATCCCGCGCGCGTCCACTGTCTTGTTAAGCCTCGCGCCAATCGGGGCCACGCGCGCTAGGGCAAGTGCGAGCGCTTGCTTTCACGGCAACGTCGCCCTGCACAGCTGGTAGCGATGCGACCCGGTGCCAATCCCAGCGGTAAATACGGTGCAGCCGTCGGGATGCAGTGTGAACCCTGATTGCGCGACAATATGCGCAGCCTGGTCCCGTCGAGTCCGCTCCGATACATCAACATCGATTTTTCGAGATTGCGGCACGTCAAGGCGGCAGCTGTTTTCGCCACCAGCCGACGATACGACATCCACTCGGAGGCGCAGTCGGGTGGTTATCCCCCGAAGGAATTCGCAACCTTGTGGGCTTCGCGTGAGCTGTATCCGATGCGCCAAGTCATTGTAAAAGGCCATGTCGGATGCACGCTTGCTATTTTCGCCGTCGGTAATGACAAAGATCTGGCCGCCGCGTGCGCGCGCAATTTCCCTCGCCTTTTCAGCGTAGGCCGATGTAGCAGGAAAAGCATTCGCCAAGCCGATAAATGCGACGTCGGGGGGGAAGAGGGCTACAAGCCAGCCTAGCGGCTCTGTCGGGCTGGCCAGCAGAACGGTCGTGTGTTCAGAGCCAGACAGTGGGGGAGCTTCCACATGGTAGAGCGGATCGGCCCACCCCTCATGACCCCAAGTACGAGCGCCGCCGGTCAGAACGACGGCAGCCGCAGGGATCAGCAACCACGCAGTGATTCGCCGGGCCCGTTCGTACGGATTGAGTTGCGCCAGAAGAACAAAGAGCGCGATCGGCAAAAGAACTTCAAACGACACCATGTATCTGGAAATACTGAATATATTCATCCACATAAGATAGGCTGCTGCGATGAAGAACAGTAGGAACGCGGCCTCCGGCTTGAGGGTGGGCATTGTGACGCCGCGCCACCGGGCCCAGACTGCTCGCACCGCCCAGATCCAGAACGTGACATAGATGATCGGCCAGATAATTTGGCGCAGGGGTAGCTCGCCGACCCTACGGGCGTCTGCTGAAAAAAGAAAAGGCCAGAAAAAGGTTTCGACAAAGCCATCTGGCCGCCAGCGCAGGTCAGCAATGGATACCGGCGTGACAAGCGGATGCGGAAAGAAGTTACTGAACTGCGGAAAGAACGGATTACCGAATTCTTGGGCTAGCCGCACCATCCAGTAGCCACCTGTGATGGCGAAACCGACAATCGCCGAAATGCCGAAAACGATGGAAAGCCTCAATCTGAGACTCAGCGTTCCTCGATAACAAAACAAGAGCGCCAGACAGATGGAAAAGGCAGGTACCGCATTGGTCAGCTTAAGACCGGTGCTGACGCCGGCGAGCAGACCAGCGACCAGGAGCAGCGCCGTCGCCTTGGCGTTGCAGTGTCCGAGGGCCGACCAGCGCGAAACCATCAAGTAGATGGCTGCAAGAATGAAGATTGCAGTCGTGTTATCGCCCATGGAGTTGCCGATTTCTGATAGGAATACGGCTGTAACACATCCCGAAAGCGCCAACAGTATCGGCACGCGGTATCGATCTTCGACGGGTCTATCTGGAAGGACGACCACCGCGATACCCATCACAAAGATAAAGGCCGTCCCGTGAAGCACCCCTTGCAAGAAGCCCGAGAGCGCGGACGGCAGCGTCCGGTTGAGTAGATAGACGAATAGATCGAGCGTGGGATTGAAGTAGCCTTGGAACCCCGCTGGCGCCAAATCGATCGACAGCTTGTCATGCATCAAGGCGAATGGGTTGTAGACGTGATAGTTGTAGAGGTCCCAATTGGCGTCGGCACCGAGGATTAGGGAATACAAGCCGAAGAGCAACGGAACCATGATCGCCGCGAACACCGGAGCTTGTGGTCGTCGGAGCAATCCGCGTTGCCTGCTCTGCGAAACTCTCAACGTCGTCGTTTCAGCATTTACATTGAGATGGGTTTTGAACACCCACACTTTCGCACCTACGAAATTGAGGCCCATGCCAGCAACAGAGCCGCAAGCGACAGCGATCGCCGGCAGCAACCTTAGGTTTGGAAGCATTGAGACGACCAAGCAGTAGACCAGGTAATTCAAGGACCCACCCAATAGCATGGTGCCAAAATACAGCCACCATTCCTTATGGATTTTCTCGCTGTGGCTGTACCTGAACGTAAAGCGCCGGTTGATGAACCAAGTCACCAGTACCGCTGTGAGAAATGAGATCGCGCGACCAACCAGCAGGCCCACGCCATTGTGCAAGGCAAGCAGCAATACGCCCAGGTCGACTGCAAATCCGACAATGCCTACCACTGCAAAACTAAGGATTTGTCTCCGTAGTTCAGCCATCTGAGCCTGAACGCCAAAGGCTCGGCACTGCAAGGTAAGCAAGACGCTTGATTTCCATACGACCTCGCGTGACGGTGTTCAATACCATACCTGAGGTCAAAAGCAGAGCACCGAACAACATTATCGTTGCCGCCAGCACTGCTGTAGGCAAGCGGGGTACAAGCCCGGTTTCCAGGTAGGTGGTCAAAAGCGGCGCGGTAAGTATTACCGATGTCAGAACACAGACTATGAAACCAAATGCGAAGAATATCAGCGGCTTCTCCGCTTTGAAGAGACGTATGATTGTCAAAAGAATTCGCAGGCCGTCGCGATAGGTATTGAGTTTGCTGGTGGAACCGGGGGGACGCGAACGGTAGTCTGTCGTTATCTCGGACACCGGCATTCTGAGTTCATAAGCATGGACAGTGAGTTCCGTTTCAGTCTCAAAGCCGGATGCATGGGCAGGGAAGGATTTGACGAAACGGCGCGAGAATACCCGGTAGCCGGAAAGCATATCTTTTAGGGACTGCCCGAAGATCATCGTTACACACGCCGTCAGAAGCCAATTTCCAAACCGGTGCCCGGGTCGATACGCCTCGCGCTCGTTCGACGCCCGGCTTGCCACGACCATGTCCAATCCATTCGCTGTCATTTCCTCGATGAGGATCGGTGCAGCACTCGCGTCATACGTTCCGTCTCCGTCGACCAGGAGATAGATGTCCGCTTCGATATCGGCGAACATGCGTCTTATGACATTTCCCTTGCCCTGCTCCCGGACAGTAT
This sequence comes from Rhizobium sp. Root1220, assembly GCF_001426265.1. GTDB lineage: Bacteria > Pseudomonadota > Alphaproteobacteria > Rhizobiales > Rhizobiaceae > Rhizobium. The sequence continues at coordinate 258,806 of NZ_LMDG01000023.1, read as the reverse complement.
TCACGATTGCACCTGCCTCCCGCGCGCAAGCGATCGTTCGATCAGTGGAGTTATTGTCAAAAACATAGATGGTTGCACCGGAGAGTGTCCGGCGAAAGTCGCTAACGACCGCACCTATTGTGACTTCCTCATTGTAGCAGGGGATGAGGACGGCAACCCGCTTGTCCCCTCCCGGTTGCTCGGCATCGCACGATCCGGCCAGTCTGGCAGCTGTTTGCATGTCCGTTGTCATTCCGCGATTTCCAGTTTGAAGCACCGATTTTTCGCCGGGCGTTGTCGTGTGCCGAGAACGCGAGTGGTTACCGCGTGAGCGCGCTGCCGACAGCTTGCCAGCCGTTTGCCATTTCGTCCTTTGAGGATCCGTTTTCGCCGGCGCTCTCCTCGGAACGGACTGAACCCCTGCTGTCTGCTTGAGACTGACGGTCGGCGATGTAGGGAGCGAGCATTCTTTCCAAGTGGGCGGCGCTCACACCTGCGTTAAAGCCTCTCATTGCACCCTCTTACTGTTTACACTTTCTAAACACTTACCGGCTCGCACCATTTGCCGAAACACTTCAATCGAACTCTCCACCAGCTTTTGTTGCAAACAACAGTGGAGCCTCGCGCCGAACCTGCATCGAGACGCGGCCCGCCTGGCAGGCGGCATTCAGGCCAGTGCGGGCGGCCGGCGGTTCGGCTTGACAGCCTCGCCCTTCACGCTCTACCCTTCTCGCATTCACCAGGGGGGTCCCGGCAAGGGGCTGAGATACTGCTGGACAATACGGCTTGACCGTTTGTGGCGCAGTGACCCGTTGAACCTGATCCAGTTCATACTGGCGTAGGGACGGTGCAAGCGCTCGAAAGGTTTCGTATTCCCGCGTGGAATCCGTGCCGGCGTCTTTCCATCATTCCGGCTGAGGACTGGGTCTCCAACCTAAAACTTGGAGCCTCAACCATGAATATTGCCGCAAAGACCATCACCCCTTCAGTCACCATCGGCCCGCTGCCAGCCTCCCGCAAGATTTACATTCCCGGAGAGATCCACCCGGATATCCTCGTGCCGATGCGCGAGATCAGCCTCCACCCAACCTCGGGCGAGCCGCCGGTAGTGGTCTACGATTCTTCCGGCGCCTACACGATCGAGGGTGCTGAGATCCACATCGAGCAGGGCCTTCCCGAGCTTCGCCGCGACTGGGTTCTCGCCCGCGGCGATGTCGAGGCCTATGATGGTCGCCACGTCCGCCCCGAGGACAACGGCTTTGCCAGCGGCGAACGACTGACACCCGAATTTTCCGCCAAACGCCACCCGCTGCGGGCGAAAAACGGCAAGGCTGTCACCCAGCTCGCCTACGCGCGCGCCGGGATCGTGACGCCGGAAATGGAATTCATCGCCATCCGCGAGAACCTCGGCCGCAAGACCAGGGCCGAGGCGATGATCCGCGACGGCGAAAGCTTCGGCGCCCACATTCCCGACCACGTCACGCCCGAATTCGTCCGCCGGGAGGTGGCGGCCGGCCGCGCGATCATTCCGGCCAACATCAACCACCCCGAAGCCGAGCCGATGATCATCGGCCGGAACTTCCTGGTGAAGATCAACGCCAATATCGGCAACTCCGCCGTCACCTCGTCGATGGCCGAAGAGGTCGAGAAGATGGTCTGGGCTGCCCGTTGGGGCGCCGATACGGTCATGGACCTGTCGACCGGTCGCAACATCCACAATATCCGCGAATGGATCATCCGCAATTCGCCGCTGCCGATCGGCACGGTGCCGCTCTACCAGGCGCTGGAGAAGGTCGAGGGCATTGCCGAGAACCTGACCTGGGAGGTCTATCGCGACACGCTGATCGAGCAGGCCGAACAGGGCGTCGACTATTTCACCATCCATGCCGGCGTCCGGCTCCACTATATCCCGCTCACCGTCAACCGGGTGACCGGCATCGTTTCGCGCGGCGGCTCGATCATGGCCAAGTGGTGTCTTCACCATCACCGCGAAAGCTTCCTTTACGAGCATTTCGAGGAGATCTGCGATATCTGCCGCGCCTATGACGTTTCCTTCTCGCTCGGCGACGGCCTGCGTCCCGGCTCGATTGCCGATGCCAACGATGCGGCGCAATTTGCCGAACTGGAAACCCTGGGCGAACTGACGAAGATCGCCTGGGCCAAGGATTGCCAGGTCATGATCGAGGGCCCTGGCCATGTGCCGATGCACAAGATCAAGGAAAACATGGACAAGCAGCTCGCCGTCTGCGGCGAAGCGCCCTTCTATACGCTGGGTCCGCTGACGACCGACATCGCCCCCGGCTACGACCACATCACCTCCGGCATCGGTGCGGCGATGATCGGCTGGTTCGGCACGGCAATGCTCTGCTACGTCACTCCGAAGGAGCATCTCGGCCTGCCCGACCGCAATGACGTCAAGACCGGCGTCATCACCTACAAGATCGCTGCCCACGCCGCCGATCTCGCCAAGGGCCATCCGGCCGCCCAACTGCGTGACGACGCCCTGTCGCGGGCCCGCTTCGAGTTCCGCTGGGAGGATCAGTTCAACCTCTCGCTGGATCCGGAAACAGCCCGCAGCTTCCATGACGAGACTTTGCCGAAGGAAGCGCACAAGGTCGCGCATTTCTGTTCCATGTGTGGCCCGAAATTCTGCTCGATGCGGATCTCCCATGACATCCGTGCCGAAGCCCAGAAGGAAGGGCTGGACGCCATGGCGGCAAAATATCGCGAAGGCGGCGACCTCTACATGGCGATCGATACGACCCCGAAGGCGGCCGACTGAGATGCACGTTCTCGTCAGGGGGCCCGGCGTCGCCGGCCTCACCGTCGCCCATGAACTTCGCAAGCGCGGTGCCGATGTAACGATCGTGGATTCGTACCCGACATTCCGCCATGCCGCATCATGGCTCGCGGGCGGCATGCTGGCGCCATGGTGCGAGCGTGAAAGTGCCGACGAAGCCGTTCTGCTGAGAGGTCTCGACGCAGCCGACCGTTGGGATGCGATCCTGCCGGGAGAAGTTCAACGATATGGCACGCTGGTGGTGGCACCGGCACGCGATTACGGTGAACTGAAACGCTTTGCCGGCCGCACGACGGGCCATCAGTGGCTGGGCGACGCGGAGATTGCTTCGCTGGAGCCCTCGCTTGCCGGACGATTCCGGCAGGGCCTTTTCTTCCCCGGCGAAGCCCATCTCGACCCGCGGCGGGTGCTGACATTGCTGCGATACAGGCTCGCGGTTCAGGGCGTTGTCTTCGCAGAGCATAGCGCGAGCGAGGAGGGCTTCGACAATGTCGTCGACTGCACCGGCGCCGCCCGCATTGGCACAGCAGCGGGGCTGCGCGGCGTGCGCGGCGAGATGCTCTATCTCGAGACGCAGGAGATCGACCTCGCTCGGCCGGTCCGCCTGCTGCATCCGCGCTTTCCCGTCTACATCGTTCCTCGCGGCGCGGGCCTGTTCATGGTCGGCGCCACGATGATCGAAACGGAGTTCGGTGGACCGGTTGCCGCGCGATCGCTGATGGAACTTTTAAACGCCGCCTACGCGCTGCATCCGGCCTTTGCCGAAGCGACAGTCGTTGAAACCGGTGCCGGAATTCGCCCCGCCTTCCCCGACAATTTTCCCAGGGCGACCCGGGAAGGAAACCGGATCTCGATCAACGGCCTCTATCGCCACGGCTTTCTGTTGGCGCCGGCGATGGCCAAGGGCGCCGCTGATCTTGTGTTTAACCAAAATACCGCAGGAAGGAATGCCCCATGAAACTGATCATCAATGGCGAGCCGCAGGATATTCCGGCAACCACGCTGTCGGAATTGCTGAGCCTGATGGAATACGAGGGCGAGTGGCTGGCGACCGCCGTCAACGGCGAATTGGTTCATCGCGAAGACCGGCTTGGTCATGCACTCAATGACAACGACAGGATCGAGGTCCTTTCTCCGATGCAGGGGGGCTGAACGATGCTGACGCTCTATGGAACAGACGTGACATCCCGCCTTCTGCTGGGGACAGCCCGCTATCCCTCGCCGGCCATTCTCGCTGAGGCTGTCAGACAATCGGCAACGGAGATCGTCACCGTGTCGCTTCGCCGCGAGACCTCAGGCGGCAGCAGCGGCGGTGCCTTCTTCGAGATGAACCGGGCGCTCGGAGTCCATGTCCTGCCCAACACCGCCGGCTGCCACGGCGTCGCGGAAGCGGTGCTGACGGCGAAGATGGCGCGCGAAGTTTTTGGTACGAACTGGATCAAGCTCGAAGTCATCGGCAACCACGATACGCTGCAGCCGGATGTCTTCGGCCTCGTCGAGGCCGCCCGCATTCTGGTCGACGAGGGTTTCGAGGTCTTCCCCTACACCACCGACGATCTGGTGGTTGCAGAGCGCCTGCTTGACGTGGGCTGCAAGGTGCTGATGCCGTGGTGCGCGCCGATCGGCAGCGCCGCCGGCCCCCTCAATCCGACTGCGCTGCGTGCCATGCGCGCGCATTTCCCGGATGTGCCATTGATTGTCGACGCCGGCATCGGCCGGCCATCGCACGCAGTAACTGTCATGGAGCTCGGCTTCGACGCCGTCCTGCTCAACACAGCGGTTGCCGGCGCCGGCGATCCCGTCGCCATGGCAAGCGCTTTCTCCAGGGCGACCGACGCTGGCAGGCAGGCCTATGGAGCCGGCATGCTGGAGCCCCGCGACATGGCGGTTCCCTCGACGCCGGTTATAGGAAAGGCCGTATTCGCATGACGCTCGACCCCTTCTACCTCATCGTTGACAGCACCGACTGGGTGGCGCGACTGGTGCCGCTCGGAGTCAAGCTGGTGCAACTGCGCATCAAGGATCGTCCGGAGACCGAGCTACGCGCCGAAATCCGTACAGCCTTGGCCATCTGTGCCGCGCATCGATGCCAGCTGATCGTCAACGACTACTGGCAGCTGGCGATCGAGGAAGGCTGCGACTTCGTCCATCTCGGCCAGGAGGACCTCGCGGTAGCAGACCTCCGGGCCATCCGCGCGGCCGGTCTGAAACTTGGCGTCTCGACGCATGACGAAGTCGAGCTGCAGGCGGCACTGGCAGCCGAGCCGCAATACGTCGCTCTCGGGCCGGTCTACGCGACAATCCTCAAGCAGATGAAATGGGCACCGCAGGGGCTGGGGCGCCTTCGCCAATGGAAATCGCATGTCGGCCACCTGCCGCTGGTTGCCATTGGGGGCCTGAACATCGACCGGATCGAAGGTGTTATTGCCCACGGCGCCGATAGCGCTGCGGTCGTCACGGACATCACCCTGAACAAGGATCCCGAACTAAGAACCAGGCAGTGGCTCGCGGCAACCGATCCGTGGAGGACCGGAAAAATGCAATCCGCGTAAAGCGCGAGACGGGGCAACGAGGTGATCGAATTGCCTCGCAAGCGTCACCATTCCTTCAAAAAGGATTGATTTGCGCGTGGCCCTTGCTCATGGTGAAGCAGGCACGACAACGAACTGGGCTTGGAGCGCATGCTACAACGGACAGAGGAAACGGATGCCGCATTGGTCGACAGACTGCAGCAGGCTGCATTCAACTATTTCCCGAAACACTATAATCCGGACAACGGCCTTGTCGCCGATACGTCCATTGCTGATGTCCCCTGCAGTATAGCGGCGGTCGGCTTCGCCCTGTCCTCCTATACGGTTGCCGTCGAGCGCGGATGGATGGAGCGCGCCGAGGCCGTGCAGCGAACCACCCAGACCCTGTGTTTCTTCGCCAACGGCCACCAGGGACGCGAGCGCCACGCGATCGGCTACAAGGGCTTCTTCTACCATTTCCTGCACATGGACACCGGCCACCGCGCCTGGAACAGCGAGCTTTCGACGATCGACACGACGTTGCTCGTCGCCGGGGTCCTGACCGCCGCGGCGTATTTCGACCGCAACGACGGCGACGAAACCGAGATCCGCAGACTGGCGGTCTTGATTTATGAGCGCATAGACTGGCATTGGGCGCTGAACAAGGGCGAGACGGTCTGCATGGGGTGGAAACCCGGCAGCGGTTTCCTGCGCTGGCGTTGGCAGGGATACGATGAAGCCATCCTGCTCTATACCCTGGCGCTCGCCTCGCCGACGCACCCGATCCCCCAATCGAGCTACGACGTCTTCGTATCCAGCTATTCCTGGATGCTGTTTGGCGAGCAGCACTACCTTTATGCGGGACCTCTCTTCATCCATTTCTTCTCCCATGCCTGGATCGATTTCCGCGGCATCCAGGACAGGCCGATGGCCGAACGCAATTGGGACTACTTCCGCAACACCCAAGTCTGCATCGCCGTCCAGCGGGATTATGCCGAACGCAACCCCGGCCATTTCGTCGGCTACAACAAGAATGTCTGGGGGTTGTCAGCCTCCGACGGCCCGCCGCCGACACGCCACATGCGCGGCGGTCGTCACCCGCGCGTGCTTGGCTATGCCGCGCGCGGCGCTCCGCTTGGCCCGGACGATGGCACCATTGCACCATGGGCAGCCCTCGCCTCGCTGCCGTACGACCGCCAAGCCTCGATCGACGGCGTTCGTACGCTTCTGTCGACTTACCCCAGCCTCACCTATGAGGGTCGCTTTCCCGGCGGCTTCAACCCGACCGTGAAGACAAAGCGACCGGAGGGCTGGGTCGACGACCGGTGCGTCGGAATCGACCAGGGCCTTCTCGTCATGACAATCGAGAACGATCGATCGGACTTCATCTGGGGTCTGATGCGAAAGTCGCCCGTTATCCGCACGGGCCTGGAGCGCGCCGGCTTTACCGGCGGCTGGCTCGAAGAGAACGAAGACGTAGAGCGAAAGACCGCCTGATCAGCGACCGAAGACGTGTGCCTTGCCGGCAATGTCGAGACGAACCCGGTCGCCACGCTCGGGCAGGGCCACGCTCGACGTCTTGATCAGGATCGGCGGCAGCGCCACCCCGTCAAGCGACACCGCGACTGTGCAGGTCGCGCCGCCGAACTCCACCTCGACGACCCGTCCACCGTGTTTCTGGTCGCCGTCATCGGCGACGACGCGGATCTGCTCGGGCCGCAGCATGATCTCGACCTTCCCCTGATGACCTCCCTCGACCGCAACACGGCCGAGTGCGCAGTCGGCGATACCGTCACGCACGATTGCCGGCAGCATCACCGCATCTCCGAGAAAAAGCGCCGTCTCGCGGTCCTGCGGATGCAGATACAGCATTTGCGGTGATCCTGCCTGAACCAATCGGCCCTCGCGCAATACCGCGACCTGATCGGCAAAGGAAAGCGCCTCCGCCTGATCGTGAGTAACGAGGATCGTGGTGATGCCTGCCGCCTGTAAAACGCGCGCGACGGCCTTGCGCATGTTTTCCCGCAGACCGGTGTCGAGCGCCGAAAACGGCTCGTCGAGGAGCATCAGTCGCGGTCTGCGTCCAAGCGCCCTGGCAAGCGCCACGCGCTGCTGCTGGCCACCGGACAGTTGATGTGGTCGACGCGTCAGCATGCTGCGGTCAAGCTCGACCATGTCGAGCAATTCGATGATGCGCTTGTCCCGATCCGTGGAGCCCCGCGCAAATCCGAACCCGATATTCTGGGCCACGTCGAGATGCGGAAAGAGCGCACCCTCCTGCGATACGATGCCGATGCCGCGCTTGTGCGCCGGCACCGCGGCCGGCCCATCGGCCAGAAGTTCGCCGTCCAGCGTCACGCGTCCGATGTCAGGCTGCTCGAAACCGGCTATGATGCGAAGGAGGGTGGTCTTGCCCGAACCGGAGGGACCGACAACCGCCGTGCGACTACCTGCGGCGACATCGAGCGTGATGTTCTCGAGCGCCTGGACATGACCGTAGCGCTTGCTGGTGCGATCGATCCTAAGCAGCGTCATTGGCCTGCAGTCCGTTTTGATTGAGCATGAAGGAGGAGGGTCAGCGGCAGCGATAACACGACCATCATGACGGCGTAAGGCGCGGCCGACACGTAGTCTATCTCACTGGTCAACGACCAGAATCTCGTCGCCAGCGTTTCGACGCCGTTTGGCGCCAGCATCAAGGTTGCCGTCAGCTCGTTCGTGATGCCGAGCGCGACAAGGGCAATGCTCGCTGCCGCCCCCGGTGCCGCGAGGCGCATGGTGATTTGCCGTACCGCCTGCGCCGGCGTTCGCCCAAGCCCCATGGCGGCACGCTCGAGCTCGACCGGAGCCTGCGCAATGCTTGCGCGGAGGCCCACCATGGCACGCGGCAGGAACAGCAGAATGTAGGCGATGATGAGCGTTGCAAACGTCTGATAGAGCGGCAACACCAGCCTTACGGTGATGGTGACAAGCGACAGGGCCACCACGACACCCGGCAGGGAACCGACATAGTAATGGCAGGCCTCGAGAACGCGCTGGAAACGTCCGGGTGCACGAACCGAAAGCCACGCCATCGGTGCGGCCGCGACGGTGGAGAGAATGCCTCCTGCAAGGGCAAGAACTATGGTCTGCAGAAAGGCATTGCCGACCGTGTCCAGACGCCAGATGCCGAAGCCGCCGAAATAGAGCCAGCGCACCAACGTCACGAGCGGCACGCCGAGAGTCAGTCCGGCAAGCACAACCGGCACGAGGATCGCCGGCACGACGAACCAGCCGAGGCGGTGACGATCGGCCGGGCGCGCCGAACCGGAGCCGACGCGGGCATAGCGCTCGTTGCCACGCACCAGTACCTCGAGGCCCAGCAACAGCAGGCAGCACGCAACGAGCACCCCGCCCAGCATGTTTGCGGCCGGGCTGTTGTAGGCGGATTGGAACTGATCGACGATCGCGGTTGCGAAGGTGTCGAACCGGATCATCACGAAGAGCCCATACTCCGACAGCAGGTGGAGTGCTATCAGTAGCGAACCGCCGCAAATGGCAAGGCGTAGCTGTGGTAGCACGGCGCGGAAGAATACGCCCCACGGACCAACTCCGAGCGAGGCCGCAGCATCCTCGATCGCCGGATCCAACCGTCGCAGCGCGGCGGCGACAGGCAGATAGAGAAAGGGAAAGTAGGCAAGTACCGAGACGAAAACGCCGCTCTGCAGCCCCCGCATTCCCGGCACGAGGCTGACCCAGGCATAGCTATGGACGAAGGCGGGTACAGCCAGCGGCGCGACCGCGAGCCAGGCCCACAGACGGGCAAAGGGAATATCCGTGCGCTCCGTCAGCCAGGCAAGCGTCACGGCAAGCACAATCGAGACCGGAACCGTGATTGCCTCGAGAAGGACCGTGTTGACGAGCAGTTCGCCCACGCGCGGGCGAAACACCAGCTCCTTGACCGTCTGCCAGCCGACATCGACGGTGATCCATCCGATGAAGCCGAGCGGGACGAGGCTGAACAGGGCTACGACCGAGGCAAGGAGGAGGACGGAGATATGCGGCATGCGACCGCGCAGCCGATCCAAGCCCACCACCGGCTGCGTCGGCATCTTTTGGCCGGGAGCGAGCAATCTGTTGTCCTGCAGCAAGGCCGCCGCCTTCATATGCTGAAAAAGGAAGGCAACCGCCTCGTTAAATGCGGTTGCCGGATCTTGTCATGCCCTAAGGTTTTCTTGAGCCAAAAGCAATAGTTTTAGGTCAGGACAACCGCGCGGCTTCAGATGATGCCCGCGGCGGTCATGAGCTCGGTTACCTTCTTGCTGTTCAGCTTCGCAGGATCGACCTTTGGCGCCTGGAGATCGACCAGCGGAACCAGCTTGTCATTGGAGGCAGCACCCTTGCCGATGGCATACTCGTAGGATGTGCCGTTCTTCAGGATGTCCTGCCCAGGCTTGCCTGTGATGAACTTCAGGAACGCCTGTGCTTCCTTCTGGTGCTGGCTGGACTTCAGGATGCCGCCGCCTGAAATGCTGACGAACGCGCCCGGATCCTGGTTCTTGAAGTAGTGGAGCGCAACGTTCTTGCTGTTCTCGCCGGTCTTTGCCTGATCGCCGAACCAGTAGTAGTGATAGATCACCGCACCTTCGACTTCACCGGCATTGACGGCCTTCATGGCAACGCTGTTGCCCTTGTAGGGCGTCGAATCTTCCTTGAGCGCCTTCAGCCAGGCTGCTGTTGCCTCCTCACCCTTGAGTTCGAGAAGAGCACTGACGATTGCCTGGAAATCCGCGCCGGCAGGCGCCGCACCCCAGCGGCCCTTCCATGCCGGATCCGCGAGGTCGAGCAGCGACTTCGGGAGCTTGTCTTCGGTGAGCTTCGTCTTGTCATAGGCAAAGACGGTGGAGCGCGCCGCAATGCCGGTCCACATGCCGTCGGAAGGGCGGTATTCGTCGGGAACCTGCGCCAGCGTATCCTTTTCAATCGGCTCGAATAGGCCGGCAGAATCGACAAGCGTCATGGCGGGCGAATTTTCGGTCAGAAACACGTCGGCCGGCGAAGCTTCGCCTTCCTGTATGATCTGGTTGGCGAACTGCATGTCGCTACCCTGACGCATCGTCACCTTGATGCCGGTTTCCTTTGTGAAGGCATCGATCCATTCGCGTCCGAGGCTTTCATGCTGGGCATTGTAGACAACGATACCCTCGGATTCCTGAGCCTGCACGGCACTGGTTGCGAGCGACGTTGCGGCAAGAAGCGTGGTGACCAGCGCCACCGCGCCGGACAAGCGATTAAGGGAAATGTTCATGATGCCCTCCATGGCGTTTCACCTGAGTTTCCCCAAGGCGATGGGAGCCGTATATTTTTCTTGATTTCCAATTTCAAGTTTCCTTGACGGGAAGGAGATCACAAATACTTGAAAAATCAGCTCAACTTCAGAACGGCTCTAGAGAGCATTAATCGCGGAGACAACTTCGTTCTCGACGTCAATGCCGTTTTCCATAGCGCTTCTTCGGCCCGTCTGGCCACGCCGTCCGGGGAGCCGGACGCCCGGGTCGGACGAAATTTCGCTCGCCAGCACGCCCAGGCGCTCGGCAACGCCGCCTCCGCCACTTGCCAGGGGGTCGATGACGATCAGCATCTGGCCCAGACCGGGCGCACCCCCCTTGTCGTCGAAGAGCGAAGACGACTCGAACGAGAAATTCGCGCCAGTCAATGCGCCCGCCAGGATCTCGACCATCATCGCCAGCGCTGCTCCCTTGGCTTCACCGGAAGGGACCATGGTTCCTTCCAGCGCCGCGACCGCATCGGTTGTCGGTCGACCGGCCCGGTCGAACGCCCAATCCGACGGTATGGCGACACCCTTCTGTCGCGCGGCCATGATCTTGCCGCGGGCGACACGCGAGAGCGCGAGATCGATGACGAGAGGGTCGGCGTCCGGGATCGGAGCCGCGAAGGCGATCGGATTGGTGCCGAATATGGGCTTGCGGCCACCCCAGGCGGCCATCGACGCGGTGGCATTGGCAACCATCAGCGCGACAAGTCCCAGCTCCGCAAATCGCTCGACCGTCAAAGCCAGCACGCCGGCGTGATGCGAGCGGCGGACAGTCGCCAGAGCGATACCCTGCTGCCGAGCAATGTAGGGAAGTGCGGAAACGGCAAGGTCAAACGCCGGATAGGCGTAGCCATGGCAGGCATCGATCTGGACCACCGCCGGACGCGACCTCTCGAGCAATGGCTTGGCAAATCCGTCAACCTTGCCGGCTCTAGCCTGCATCGCATAGGCTTCGACACGTCGCAGGCCATGCCCACCCTGACCAGCGGCTTCGGCCGCGACGAGCGCTTTTGCGACAGAACGCGCATTTGACCCGTCGACGCGATTGCGCAACAGGGCATCGAACACCAGCGTCTCGGCAGCAGCCAAAGTCAAATGCATGGAAAACCTTCACGAAAGGAAAAAGGGCGATAACGCTGTTACGTCATCGCCCTTCCTGTCGCAATGCGGCAATTACTCGACGTCGAACTTCACGCCTTGCGCGAGCGGCAGCGTCTTGCCGTAGTTGACGGTGTTGGTCGTCCGGCGCATGTAGGCGCGCCAAGCATCGGAGCCGGACTCGCGACCACCGCCGGTTTCCTTCTCGCCGCCGAACGCGCCGCCGATCTCTGCCCCGGACGGGCCGAGATTGACGTTGGCGATCCCGCAGTCGGAGCCGCGAGCCGAAACGAAGGTTTCCGCTTCGCGCATATCGTTGGTGAAGATCGACGACGACAGACCCTGCGGCACCGCATTGTGCTGCTCCAGCACCTCATCGAAATCACTGTACTTCATCACGTAGAGGATAGGCGCAAAGGTTTCATTCGCGACTGGACCGGTCTGAGACGGCATCTCGACCAGCGCCGGGCGGACATAGAAGGCATCCGCCGAACCGTTCTCGACGCGCTCGCCGCCCGTGACCTTGCCACCGGCTGCCTTCGCCTGCTGAAGGGCGGACTGCATGTTGCTGAAGGCTTGCTTGTCGATCAGCGGGCCGACCAGCGTGCCGGCTTCGAGTGGGTTGCCGATGGTGACTGAGCCATAGGCCTTCTGCAGGCGCGGAACGAGCTTGTCATAGACGCTCTCATGGACGAACAGGCGCCGCAGTGTGGTGCAGCGCTGGCCGGCCGTGCCCATGGCCGAGAAGGCGACACCGCGAAGCGTCAGGTCCAGATCGGCGGTCGGGCAGATGATCGCGGCGTTGTTGCCGCCGAGTTCAAGGATGGCGCGGGCAAAACGCTGCGACAGGCGCGGACCGACAGCGCGTCCCATCGCCGTCGAGCCGGTTGCCGATACCAGCGGGACTTTCGGATGGTCGACGAGAGCTTCGCCCACCTCACGTCCACCGATCAACAGCGTCGACAGGTTGGCGGGCGCCGTGCCGCCCTCGGCGATGAACCGCTTGAGCGCCCTTTCGAAGAGTGCCTGAACGGCAAGCGCCGTGAGCGGTGTCTTTTCGGATGGCTTCCAGACCGTGGAGTTGCCGCATACGAGCGCCAGCGCCGCATTCCACGACCACACCGCAACCGGGAAGTTGAAGGCGGAGATGATGCCGACAACGCCGAGCGGATGCCAGCTTTCCATCATGCGGTGCTCGGAACGTTCGGTGGCAATCGTCAGGCCGTAAAGCTGGCGCGACAGGCCAACGGCGAAGTCGCAGATGTCGATCATCTCCTGAACTTCGCCAAGGCCTTCCGAAGTGATCTTGCCGACCTCGATCGAAACGAGACGACCGAGAGCAGCCTTGGACGAACGAAGCTCTTCGCCAAGCAGGCGAACCAGTTCGCCACGCTTCGGCGCCGGCACGGCACGCCATTCGAGGAACGCCGTGTGCGCCGCATCGATAGCCGCCTTCGCTTCGGCGACGGAGGCTTCTTTCAGCGCACCGATCTCCTTGCCGGTGACGGGCGAGGCCACACGGAGGGTGCCGCCGGTGTAGCGGCCCGCATCGACGCCCAACTCGGTGAGCAATTTCTTCGTCTCGGTGGCGAGGTCTAGCGTTGCAGTGGTCATTGTTGGTCCAACCTTGTTGTTCTCAAAAGCGGGCATCGGCGAAGTGGGCAACCTGGGCGCCGGCTTCGTACCATACTTCCTTGACGGCACGGAAGCTGGGTTCGCTCGGCGCCGTCAGAGGTAACGGCAGCTCGGCTTCACTCACCTGCCCAAGGATGTGATGAGCAAGCGTACGCCCGAAGACCGTACCGGGTGCAATACCGCGACCATTGTAGCCCGAGAAGCCGAGGACGTTCGGCGCGAACTTGTGAAAGCGCGGAAGTGCGTTGTCGGTCATTCCGATCTTGCCATACCACTCGCATTCGAAGTCTACATCGCCAATCTGCGGGAAGAGCTTCTTCAGCGAGCGCTTCGCCCACGAGGTGTGGACGGCAAGTCCGGTGTTGCGCAGCGCCCCGACGCTGCCGAAGACGAGACGGCCGGCCTGATCCATACGATAGGACGAGAGGATTTCCTTGGTATCCCAGACCCCCTCGCGGCCGGCAAGGATCGACTTGCGCAGATTTTCGCTGAGCGGGGTCGTTGCAAGATTGAAGTATGGCAGATGAACCTGCTCGGTGCGAACCTGCTCCCAGGGGCCGGTGCTATAGGCATCGGTGGCAACGATGATCCAGTCCGCGGTCACTTGCCCCGCTGCCGTTTTCACGATCCAGCGGTTGCCGTTCCGCTCCGTGGCAATCACCGGGCTCGATGTGTGAATCCCAACGCCTGCATTGGCCGCCGCGTGGGCAAGACCCCGCGCATAGGCAAGCGGCTGCAGAGTGCCCGCGCGCAGGTCGAGCAGCGATCCCGCATAGGCGTTGCTGCCGACACGCTTGGCTGTTTCCTCGGCATCAAGCACCGAAACAGGCGCACCGCGAGCACCCCATTGTCGGGCACGGTCTTCAATTTCCCTGAGACCACTGGCACCGACCCCGACGTGAAGCGTCCCGTTGCGCTCCAGTTCGCAGGCGATGCCGTGCGTGTCGATCAGCTCCATGACCAACCTTGGAGCGTTGCCAAGAAGATCGAGCAGCCGTTCGCCGTAAACGGGACCGAGCACACCGGGCAGGTCGTTGGGCATCACCCACATCCCCGCATTGATCAGCCCGACGTTACGACCCGCGCCGCCAAAGCCGATTTCCCTCGCCTCGAGCAGCACGACCTTGGAGCCGGCTTCGGCAAGATGCAGGCTCGAGGACAGCCCGGTATAGCCGCCACCCACAACGACGACATCGGCCGTCAAAGCACCCTCCAGCGCCGGGGTCATCGGCGCCGGAGGCGCAGTCTTTTCCCAGAGTCCATGGGAACGGGGATCATTCAGCATCGGTTTCGACCAATTGAGAGCTCAGGCATTCTAACGCTGCACGGATACTTGCGAAACCTCTGCCGCATCAGGCAACCGCCCTGAGTTCGAGGCCGGCAAGGCCAAGCAGATCAATCGCCATGTCCAATGACCGTGCCTGGCGCTCGGCATAGAGATCGAGCTCCTCAGTGATCGTTGCGCCAAGCGCCGCCTCGAATGCGTCGCGGTTCGAACGCGTGGCGTAATTCTGCTGCTGGTCTGTCCCAAGGTTGGACTGGAAGATGCCAGCAGCACTGACTGGCAGGAAGTCCTCGTAGACGATGGGATCGAACCTCAGATAGCCCTTGGCGATCAGCTCCTCCGCATCGGCGGGCAGCGCACCCCGAACGGCTGCCGCAATACCCTCAGGCGTCGCCGAATAGTGGAAGAAGGCGAGGCCCTGCGCACGCAATTCATCCCAGCTGTCCGGCAGCTCCTGGAACTGTTCCGACAACTCCGTACCGTAGTCGCCCGCCTTGGCTCCGCTGGCGCCGACCTGCACCTCGCCGCGAACCGAGGCAAGCAGGCGGTCGTAGAGCGCCCGGCCCTTTGCGGTCAGCGCCACCCCGCGCTGCTCGATTTCGCCGAAGCGAGCGGTATGCGTCCCGTTGGCGGCTCCATTCGCACCGGCAAAGGCAATGGTCTCTTCCAGCGCCTTGAAGCTCGTCTGTCGCAGCAGAATATCGCATTCGCGGCGTGGCGGCCCCTCGATGACGGCCTTTGGCGTGATCCCGCGCTCCGGCATCCGCCGCTGCACGGCATCGATATCGAGCGTGCGTGGCGTCAGGTGATTGATGTGAGGTCCCTTGAAGCTCACCACATCCGCGATCAGCCGATGCGCGTCATGCAAACGCTTGTAGGTTTCAGCGCTGACCGTCGCCTCGCCATGCCAGCGGAAGGTTTCCAGCGCCTCCGCGACGAACTCCACCGCTTCCGCTTCGATCAAACCGCCAGCCTGCTCGTGGCGTTCGATCAGTTCGATGGCGCGCTGGGTATAGATCTGGCGCTGCGCCAGGATTTCGGCGGCTTCTGCGCGGAGCGCATCGTCCTCGATCAGTTCAAGGCGCAACAACGAGGTGAAAACGCGGAACGGGTTGATGCTCAGGGCAGCGTCATCGATCGGGCGAAAACAGGTTGAGTGAACCGGTACGCCGGCAACCGAAAGGTCATAGTAGCCGACGGGCTGCATGCCCATCACCGCAAACAGACGACGGATCATATGGAGTTCACCTGCAGCACCAAGACGAATCGCGCCATGGCGCTCCACATCGATCCGCTCGAGTTCACCGGCCCGTGTCAAACGGCCACGAAGCTCCGCATTCGCAGCCAATACTTCCGCATTCACCTCCGACACGAGTTCCAGCAGCGTCCCGTATTGCGGCACCTCGGCGCGGTACATCTGCGACATCGCTTCCGTGAAGAGCGAACGGATACGGTCGGCGGAAACGAAACCCATTGGCATGACGAGACTCCACGGTCATTCCGATTTTGTAGAATGACGTCCTTTACAAGGCGGAGGAACCCATAAATATCGACATTTCGGAAATAGCTCATTCGGAAATGGAATGATGATGCTGCCATCGCGACGTTTCTTGCCGTCTACCTCATTGCTTGCCGCCTTTGAATCGGTCTCCCGGACGGGCAGCGTTACCGCGGCAGCGCGCGAGCTGGACCTGACGCAGAGCGCGGTGAGCCGACAGATCAGGGCGCTGGAGGAGCAACTCGGCGTCGAGCTCTTCATTCGCGAACGCCAAACGGTGCGGCTGACGCTCGCCGGCGACAGTTATGCGCGCGAGATCCGCGAGGCGCTGCGGCGCATTTCCAGCGCATCACTCAACCTGCGCGCCAACCCGCATGGCGGCACCCTCAACCTGGCCATTCTCCCGACCTTCGGCACTCGGTGGCTTGCACCCCGACTGGGACGTTTCCTCGCCGCCAATCCCGGCGTGACCATCAATCTCGTGACCCGACTGTCGTCCTTCGATTTTCGATTGGACTCGATCGATGCGGCGATCCACTTCGGCCATCCGCACTGGCCCGGCGCCGAGCTCACGTTTCTGATGTCGGAAAAGACGGTGCCGGCTTGCAACCCCGAATTCCGCAGACAGCACGCGATTGAGACCGCAGAACACCTGCTCGATGCTCCCCTCCTGCATCTCACCACGCGCCCGGACGCCTGGGAGCAATGGTTTGCGGACAACGGCGTGACGTTTCGGAACGTGCAGGGAATGCTCTTCGATCAGTTCGCCACAGCCGCCCAGGCAGCAATCGCCGGGCTTGGCGTCGCGTTGCTCCCAACCTTCCTGATCCAGGACGAGTTGAAGCGAGGCGACCTGGTCGCGGCGGTCGACCGCGAGATGGAAAGCAAGGAGCGCTACTACCTCGCCTACCCGCCCGAGCGGGCAGACTATGCGCCACTCGCGGCATTTCGCGACTGGGTTGTTCGGGAGGCAGCAGCATGACGGAACGGCTTGCGCCTGCGGGGTGCTTTCGCGCATTATGAGGCAACAGAACTGATGCAGGAAACTCCCATGAAGCCTATTTTCGTCCAGCTGCAATGCGCTCCCGGCAAGACATACGAGGTCGCCGACGCCATCTACCAGACCGAACGCGCCTCCGAGCTCTACTCGACGAGCGGCGACTACGATCTCCTGCTGAAGGTCTACATCGAAGACGGCCAGGACATCGGCAAATTCATAAACGACCACATCGCCAACATACCCGGCATCGTACGTTCGCTAACGACACTGACTTTCAAGGCCTTCTGAAGCAAAGTCACGGTCGGTTAACTCTCTTCCTCGACAAAGCCCCGCCGGCGCGGAATATAAACCCTGTCTTAAGGACGGCGGGGGTTTGTTGCGACAATCGTCGCTCCGACCGCGCAGGCGCGGCCAAGAGGTGCTGTCATGTCCGCCGTCGAAGCCTACGCTCACGAGCCCCTATCCGATTCCCGGCCGCTGATCGTGCATGTCATCCGGCAGTTTCTGCCGAACCGCGGCGGTCTGGAAGACGTTGTCGCCAATCTTGCCCGGCAGACGGTTGCCCATGGGTACCGCGTGCGCGTGGTGACGCTCGATACGCTTTTCACCGAACGTCAGAAGATATTGCCGCATCATGAACGCATCGAGAATATCGAAGTGGTCCGCATTCCCTGGTCCGGCAGTCCGCGCTACCCGATTGCTCCGCAGGTCTTTCGCCATCTAGGCGATGCAGACCTCATACACGTGCATGCCATAGATTTCTTTTTCGACGCGCTGTCCTGGGGCCGGTTCCTGCACCGCAAGCCTATGGTTGCGACCACGCATGGCGGCTTCTTCCACACGAGCAACTACGCAGCAATCAAGAAGGTCTGGTTCCAGACGATCACGCGGGCCTCTGCTGTGGGTTACGACAGGATTATCGGCTGCAGCCTTTCCGATTTCCGCCAATTCTCACGGATCGCCTCAAGCCGCAGCATGGTCATCGAAAACGGAGCGGATATCGGAAAGTTCGCCGACAGCGCCTCCCGGACGCCCTTGCGCCGCATCGTCACCATCGGCCGGTTCTCCGTCAACAAGCGTCTCGACAATTTGCTGGCGACCGTGGCCGCCCTTCGGGAGCGCGGCGGTCCAGCCTGGCACCTCGATATCATCGGCGTGGAGTCCGATCTCAGCCGCCGGGATCTTGCCGATCATATCGAGCGTCACGATATCGAGGATGCTGTCACGATACATGTTTCGCCGGCTAACAACTTGATTCGGAGAATCATTTCGCAGGCATCCATTTTCGCTTCGGCATCGGCCTATGAAGGCTTCGGGCTTGTCGCCCTTGAAGCGATGAGCGCGGGACTTCTTCCAGTCTTGAATGGCAACGAGGCTTTTCGCACGCTTTCGGAGCGGCACAATCAGCTGCTCCTTGCCGACTTCTCGGATGCAGCCTCTGCCGCAGAGGCAATCGAGGCCGCCTACGATCGCCTTCGGTCGCACGGTCCGCAGTTGCGGGACCAGCTTATGGCAGAAACGCGGGCCTACTCCTGGGAGGTCGTCGCCGAGCGCTATCTCGGTGTCTACCGGGAATTGCTCGACGCCTGACTGCCCACCGTCAGGCCTTGGCGAGCCGGACAATCTCTTCGAATACCGTCTTTCGCGACGCCGGCGGCGTCAGGTTGTGGTCTGCATCGGGCAGCATTACCAGGCGCACGTTCGGATGGCGCGCAAACCTGCGCCCGCCTGGACCGAAATGAAAATACATATGCTCCAGCCCGACATCGCCCTCGCTGTAGATCAGCGTCACCGGAACCTTGCGCTTGCCCACGGTCGAAAATGATTTCTTCACTTCGACGGCCGTATGATGCCGGCCCGGCAGATACTCCAGCAGGGGCGCTATCCTGACGGACATGCGCCGGGCAAATGCGATGGCCACGTTTCTTACAGCCGCCCGGACATCGATCTCGCCGCTCATAAGGCGCTTGAAAGTGTCCACGCTTGCCAGCCGCTGCCCATAGTCCTCGAAACTGCGAGGCACCGAGACGACGTGTTTCTTCTCGACCGCCTGATTGGGGTCCCAGTAATAGACGAATGGATTGATCGAAACAGCAGCCTTCAGCCGCTCGTCGTCAACGACGGCACGAATGGCCACATAGCCGCCACTGCAGCGGCCCGCGACCATGAGCGGGCCGGGTGCATGGCGCTCGAGAAGATCAAGAGCGGCACGCGCGTCCGCGCTTTGTGTAGCCGAATAGAGAATCTGGTCCGGCGCGTCGGGGCGCGGCGGGCTGTCCCCGACATTGGCGGAATCGAAACGCAGCGAAACGACGCCTTGACGTGCGAGGTCGCGAGCCATGTCGACGATGGTGCGACCCCAGCCGCAATGGCGATCGTAGGCAGTCGACAGGAAAAGCACTGCATTTCCGGTGCGGCTGCCGATCGGCCGGCTGACAACACCGATCAGGTGATCGAATTCACCGAAGCGGACCGGCACTTCTTCGAACCCGTCCCCAACCATTGGCTGCGGCTCTATCGCAGCCGTAGAGCGAACGGCGGCCTTGTCCACGGAGGTATTCGCATCGATCCATTCGGCCAGAGAGCGTACGGTGGCCATCGGCACCTTAGCAAACAACGGGTCGGTCACCAACGCGTCGTAGCCTTCAAATGTCTGCTGCTCGACCGATGCGCCGAGAGCCCGCAAATTGTCCGCAAACGTCGTATCGTCGGAACGTGCCGGTCGCTCAAGGACAAGGTAATGCGCCGCAGCGATCGCCTCGGGAGCGGTGATGTTGAGCTTTGAGATTTCCGAAGCGATACCGTCCGGCATCACCAGACCGGCTATCACCTGTTTGCCCTGGGGAACATTGCCCTCGCCCAGACCAAGGTGATAGTTGATGAACTTGGACCAGGCGCTGAGCTCTCGCAGATAAGTGCGACCGTTGGTGACCGGCGCCAGCATGACGACGTTGTCCACGCCATCGATCGTTCTCCCCACCCGCTGCGCAAGAGTGGCGCCAATGCCCTGGGCAACGATGATGATGCGGTCGCATCCGCTGAGGCTCTTGAGCTTCTGCGCGGCAGCGACGACGGCGCGCTCCCAGATTTCCAGCGTGGCGGGCGCATTGCCGAGATCGAGCGCGTCCCCGGTCGAGGGATAGTCGAACCGTAGGCTTGGGACGCCGAGATCGGCGAAATGTTCAGCCATAATGCGGAAAAATTTGCGACTGCACATTTCCTCAAGGCCCCAAGGGCTGAGCAGCAGGACAGCGGTCGATCGTTTGGCGACGCCTGCGTTCTCGGGCTTGAACAAGCCGATCGTCCCGTCAAATGCGAGAGGCAGGGCGGCATCCCGGCCGGCACCTTCCGCCGGCTGGGCCGTGAGTTCGTCAGCACGCGTTTCCTCGCCGCCCCGGGAAGCAAGCGGTGCTACAAAACCGGCAGCCTTCCTGGCCAGCCCTCGCAGAGGCACAGGTATTTTCTCCACGATCGACAATATTACCTCGGCATCCTCGCGCGGGATGGCGTTCAGGAGTTTCAGTGCGAAGATATAGCCAAGCCCTCCGGCGACTATGGCAAACAGAAGTCCAATAGAACCGTTGACAAACTGTAAACTCACCAAAGCAATACAGGCGCAAAACACGGCCGCCGCCACCGCCTTGGAAAGGCTTACATAAAGCCCCGACAACTGATTGCCGAACCCTGTCTGCCGGACCATGATAACGCACATCACGGTAAACGCCGCGATGCGGACAAGGGCCGCTCCCTCTGCGGCGAGGAAGGGCACCGCCAGCAGGCAGCCGACAGACATGACGAACCCGCCGACAACGCTGACCCGCAAGCGGTCCCGTGCCCGATCCATCGACAGGAGATAGAGGCTAAGCGTCTGCATGAAAGTATAGGAGGGAGCCGCCAATGCCAGCAGCGCCACAATCGGCCCGCTCGGACGAAATGCTTCCCCGAATACGACCCGCACCAGCTCTCCCGAGATCGCGGCAAGCCCGAAACTCATCGGCAGGATGATATAGGCCATGCTGCGGGTCACGGCCGCAAATACCTCTACCGGCAGCGTTCGGTCAGTGCTGCTGTGACGCCGCTCCGAGTAGTAGGGCAGAAGGCTACCGGTCATCTGGATAGGAAGCTGCAGGGCGATGTTCGCCACCGAAAGGCCGACGGCATAGTAGCCAACCATCTCGACGGACCAGAACTGCTGCAGGAACAGAAGCTCCAGCCGGTTGAGAAAAATGGAGTCGATGACGAACTGTCCCGACAGGACTATCGAAGACGATGCAAGGTACTTGAAAGAGACTCCGCAACGGTCGCGGCGCGTAAACAGGATCGGCAGAGTCGCGACAAAGAAGACCACCTGGCCGAAAAGGTACCCGACGAGAACCCCCGGAACGCCGTATAGCAGAGCGCCGCCGCCAACCCCAATGAGCTGCAGCAGGCACACGCCAACCGCCAGCTTGAAGAAGTCACCGAGCCTGCGTTCGCCGATCAGGTAGAATTTGACGAACGATCCGATCGCCTGAACGAAGAACAAGGCGCCGGTCACCAGCGCAACGGACGGCGCGGTCTCGGCCCAGTGCAGTCTCTCCGATGTCAGGAAGAAGAGCGCGTAAAGTCCAAGCAGGGCGATCGTGGAACACAGCATCAAGGAAACGAGTAGCGATGCGAAGCCGCGCCGGCGCCGGGCATCAAACCCCTCCGCCTGCAACTGCGGCAAGGTCTTAGACAGGGTGATGCTGGAGCCGAGTTCGGCGATGGATGCACCGGTGACGACGAGCCAAAGCGAGAAAGCGACGACGCCATTGGCTTCTGGGCCGAGCAGACGAGCGGTAATGATGGACGAAAGGAATCCGGTCAGCAGCAGCAGCATCCCCGCCGCGCCGTTCATGACAGAATTCGCAATGATTCCCTTCGACATATCGTTTCCGTTCAAGGCGGTTCACAACCGGCCATGCTAATGTGAAAAACTTTCCGAATTGATTGCGCCTATGCGCCAAACACCGCTCCGACACCGGTCAAAATGTGAAGGATCGCGAGCTGCCGAGACTGGTGACTTCTCCAGAGGGATCGTCATCGTCTTCGGTGCCCGGCAACCGATGCAGTCGAATGCGCTTCGGCGCGCCCGGAGCAAGGTGGAACCAGTCGTCCTCCGGCCTGTAGCCGTTGATCTCGAGATGGACGGACTGAGCCAGCCGGTCCGCTGAAAGATCGACCACCCATCCGTCGCTGCCCTGATGCGACGCCGAGACGATTATCTCGGGATCGTGAAAGGCCTTCGCTCGGCCGAGCGGAAAGTGGAAGGCATCGGCGACGACCGGGCCGCCGTCCGGCAACCGGAGCCTTGCCACGACGACGTCATGGGACGGTGGACCGAAGCGGAAAGCATATGTCGTGTCGAAAAACGCGCCGAACAGATCGGTGCCGGCAAAGGTCTGGCTGCTTCTCGGCCCCAGAGTGAGAATCCGGCCGCCGCTGACGACATGTTGCCTGCCGCGCTGCAGACACACCAGCTCCAGGTCGAGCTGCAGACTGTGCATGGTCTCGTTAATCACGTGAACGTCGAGGCCATTGGTGCCTTCGTCGGTAACGATCACCTGAACCGGGCGGAAGGCACGCCGCAAGGCATACCAAACCGGCTTCGGTTCACCGGTTGAATCGATAACGCCCCACCCGGGACCTGGGAGAAGATCCTGCAGCGTCCAAACCAATGCTCCGTTGCAAGGGGAGCCCTTGCGCCTCCACTCGGCAAATGTCGCTTCGACGACCTCGCCCGTTACGGCGCGCGAGAGGTCGAGATAGTGCTCCCGGTTCTCGCGGCGCAGCCTTGCGGGGTCATGGCCGTAAAGTTCCGCCAGATAGAAATCTCGAACATCCTCGAAGTCCCAAGACGAGCCGCGATCGCGAGGAACGCGCGCTTTCCACAGTGGGCTATGGACTGGCGGAACATCAAGGTGCCGCTGCAGAATCCGCTGCTGCGGCACGTGGGAGAAGGCGAGACTCTCTGCCGCGAACCGCAGATTGGCGCGTCGCGCGTCCTCCAGCGGCCGCATATAGGCGCCGACGCCGTAATAATGCGTTACGCCTGCGTTCGACGCGAACGGCATCGACCCGCCGGAGGGCGAGTTCGGTACATACGGTACGTCAGGTCGGACGCGAGCGGCGATGGCTGGAATGATCTCGTCTGTGATCGGCCCGGTCCAGAATTCCGTCGGCAGGCCGAACATGGCCGCCTGTTGGTAGATCTCGCTGCCACCGCATAGCATTGCGAGGCAAGGAGAGCCTTGGACACGGTGCAAGAACTCTTCGACCTCGGCATGCACATGCGCCGTAAAGCTCTTGTCGTTCTTCGGATAGTCGAAATTGGCAAACATGAAGTCCTGCCAGACAAGCAGGCCGAGCTCGTCGCAGAGCTGGAAGAACTCCGGCGTCTCATACGCCATCGTCCCGCCGATGCGGATCATGTTCATGCCAGCTTCGGCGGCAAGTCGCAAAAACGGCTCATAGTCCGCGCGTGCACCAGGCAAGCGCACGATATCTGCCGTCGTCCAGACCGCACCACGGCAAAAGACCCGGTCGCCATTGATCCTGAGTGCGAAGTCCTCGCCGTCTGCACCTCGGTCAAGCTCGATGCGACGAAATCCGGTTCGCCCCAAAGAATGCTCGACGCCATCGATAAGGATCGAATAATCGTAGAGACGCGGCACACCGTGCGTATGCGGCCACCAGGCCTCGACATCCGTCAACCTGAGGATGGCGGAGTAGTGTCCTTCCGCGACTTTTTCGAACGCCTGCTGGACCTCTCCGCAACGAAGCAACAGATCCGGGTTTTCGACATCCGCGTGCAGCGAAACACTCAACCGCCCGGTGCCATCCGCTTCGAGTACGGCGCGCACAGAAACGTTGTCGATGGAAACGACGTCGCGACGAACAAGAGTGATCGGACGCCACGGGCCGACCGCATGGATCTCCGGGCACCAACCCGGCATGTGTCCGAGCAGTGTCGTGCGAACATTCTTCAGCCCCTGCGGACTGATCATCTGCGGGCGCCAGCGCGCGCGGGGACCTGGTTCGGCCAAACGGGGCGCCAAGGCGCGGAAACAAAGCGCCAGTTCGTCGCCGCCGGAGAGCGTCACGGGAATCTCATGCAGCGTGAACATGCTTTCGGACGACAGAATCTCCTGCCCATTCAGGAAGACATGGCAGAGCGTTGCCAATCCTTCGAAACGAAGGATTGCCTCGCCCGGCTGTGCGTCGAAAAGCCGGCTGACATACCACGCATCCTTCGTATCGAGCTGTTCGGGGTTCTCTCTGTCGAAAAGACCTGCATTCTCCAGCGCGGCCGCAACTGTCCCTGGCACCTCCGCGGTTATCACGGGCGCGGACAGGGGAATGTCATGCGGCACAGCGCAAGCGCCGGGTTCCGTCAGCACCAGATTCCAACCCTCGGAAAGAAGGGTTTCTTCAGAGCCGATGCTCGCCAGCCGCCCTCTCATGCCCAGCCTCCCGACCTTACAGACGCTTCGCGAGCGAAACCATCATGGCATCCCATGCATCCGCCGCCGGATCAAGCGCTGTCCGCAACGGGTCGTATTTCCCGCGAGTAATTGCGCGCGCAAGCTGGAATTGAACGGATTTCGCCACCTCCGAAATCCGCCGCGCCTGCTCCACCGCCGCCGCAAACTCGCTCGCAGAAAGCCATGCCAGATGGTCTGCGGCAAGTTCGAAGTTGGCGCCGAACTGGCGAAGCGTATTGAACGCATACTTATGGAAGAAGCCAAAGGGCCGCGCCGCCACCGCTTCGACCTGCTCCGGAAACACCCCGGCGAACGCCCGGATCGGGTTGTGCCTGGGACGGCGCCCAAAATGACGGCGGAGAAGCCCGCGCGACGCTTCGCTGACCGCGCGCGCAGCCGGTATGCGAGACGGGAATTTGGCAAATTCGGTGTAGGGCAAGAACGGCGGAAGATCTTCCGTCAGCTGCAACTGGAAGAGCCCATCGAAATCCTCGCCCTGAAGCTGAAAATAGCCACCATTGTGGAAGTACTCGACACGCTTGGCGCTAAAATCCAACCTGTTGACCGCAACCGTCGTCTTGCCGTGCTCGACGCGATAGGCGGTGCCCTGGGTGTCCGGCATGTAGAACGAGTCCATCTCGAGCAGGCAAAGGCGGCCACGTGCGATTTGCACTTCGATATGTCGCTCGACGCGGTCGAAGATCGCCAGCTCGCTCACGCGGATATCGTAGAGCGTTTCCAGGTCCTCGAGCGGTACCTTGAAGAACGTGAACTGATCACCTTCGAAATCCTGGGTCAACGTGAAGCCCAGCATGGCCTCGGGTGCGGCACCCAACGCGCTCAGCACCTCGATCCAGAGATCGACGTAGCAATTGGTTTCCGGCCACATGCGCTCGCTCGAATGCAGCGCATGTGGCTTATAGCCGTCCGGGTGAATCCCCGGAAAAACCGATGCCATCACACCACTCGGCCCCACAGCGCCTGGCGCACCTTGGCCGGCCAGACCTTCACGTCGAGACCGTGGTGATGGAAGAGTGCAAGCGCGATGCGCTCCAGCCCGAAGCCGACGCAGGCGGTATGTGCAACGCTGCCGTCTTCGAGGAACAGACCCCACTTCGAGCCGAACGCGTCCTGATGATAGTTGAAGCTCATGCAAGCGGTGGGATTGGCAGTGGACGTGATCGGGATCAGAAGCTCGAACTTGAGGTTCTGGTCGCGCTGGTTATTGGCCAGCATCTTGCCGGCACGACCGAAGAATGGATCGTTGGCAACGTCGATCGCGACATCGAGGCCGACAGCCTTCATCATTTCGACGCCGCGATCCATCCAGCGCTGGCGGAAATCCGTCACGTGCCGTTCGGTGCCCATGCAGATATATTCGCGCATGCGGAAAAGCTGCTGACGCGCAGGATCCTGCGAGGGCTCATGGCGGAAGCAATAGGACTGGAGATCGAACAGACCGCCTTCCGCGGGTAGTCTGCCGCGCTTGGCGATCGTCGGGTAGAGCGGATAGCAGGCCGCGGGCGTCAGGACGATGTCGGTCGCCGTCTGCGCCTGGGTCCAATCGTCCCCGACTTCCATGCACTGTAGCAGGTTTACGTGATCAAGCTCGCTGCCGCAGAAGCTGTGCACCGTGCCGGCGAGCTGCGGGAAGCTCTTCATGTATCCGCTCTTTTCGAAGAAGGCGCGGTTCATGCCCGGCGGAAAACGCATTGCTTCAGCGCCATCGGCACCGCCGAACCTGTCGATCAGTCGTTCGAAGGCAGCGATTACATCTTCAAACTGGCCGCTGCGTCCATAGAGACCATCAATGCCGGTATCGATCAACAGGCCCGATTCAAAGAGCCGGTCCAGGAAGGTCACTTGCATGTCCATGTCGTCACCCCAATAGGCTTGTGTCCTGCTTGTGGACAAGAAGCATGCTCGACGTGTTGCCGAGGATGCGATCGTTCGAGATCATGAGTTGCGCGGAGTGAGCGTCACGAAGATGTCGCCCGACACTGAAGGGCGTACCGTTCTTGTAGCCCATGATGCCGCAGATCAGCATGACGTGGTTGATGATTTCGAGGATCGTTTCCGACGAAGCGATCTTCACATTGTTCATGGCAACGGCAAAGCCCATCGACGACAACTTGTCGGCGTCGTTTTTGGCATGCTCATAAGCCTTCAGGCCTGCAACGACATTGGAGCGGACCATCTGCAGCAGGTTGGAAACTTCCGCGAGGCGCAGCGCACCCGGCGGTGTGGTTCCCGGCGACTTGCGCGCTGCCGAGCGAACGAACGCCTGCGCGCGGCTGAACGCGTCGACGGCAATGCCGTACCACACGCCGCTCCACAGCAGATGCGATGAGGCTAGCATCGACTGCGCTGCAATCTCGGCAAAAGGCTTCGGCAGTATCTGAACCGCCGGCGCCGCGCCCTTGAACAGAAAGCCGTCCGAGCAGGTCCCCCGCATGCCGAGCGTATTCCAGGCATGGGTTCGCTCCAATGTGTACTGGCCGCTCAGGAAGACAGTCAGGACCTGATCGGAGGATGCGGCCTCGGCATGAGCCCGCGAAGTGATCATGATAGCGTCGGCGTAAGCACCGTACGAAATCACGGTCGCGTCCTTCTCAAGAGCGCAAATAGGGCCATCAACCTCGATTGCGCAAAGACTGTTCCGAAGATTGCCGCCGATCCCGCCCTCCGTGGTCGCAGAGGCAATCAGCAACTGCTCGGCAGCGACGCGCCGCATGAAGCTGGAATGCCATTCGCTGGCGCCACAGTGTTCGACCAGACTGCACAGCTTGATGTGGTGCATGGCAAAGACCATGGCTGCTGCTGCGCAGGCTTGGCCAAGCAATGCACACAGTTCGGCGATCTCGCCGATGGTCGCACTCTCGCCGCCGAGATGGCGGGGAATCTGGATGCCAAGCAATCGTTCGGCTTTCATGGCGTCGACGGCTTCGCGCGGAAACCTTCCTTCAAAATCGACGGCGTCCGCGTGCTGAGCTGCAATCGCAGCGACGCGGGAAACCCTGACAGCAAGATTTTCTTCCGTGATTTTGACCGGAATATTCATCTAGGCAACCTTCCGGCTGTCCTTGATGAGATCGACCGTCCTCGAAATCGCCGAGATGCTCGCGAACGACTTCCGATTGAGAAGGTTGTCGGGGAACTCGATGTCGAATGCCTCCTCGATGCCGAGCATCAACTGCACGGATGCGAAGGATGTCAGGCCGGCAGCATAGAGATCGGCATCATCCGCAACCTGATCGACCGAGACCGGGAGCTTTCCAAATTTGACCAAGAGTTCGCGGATAGTCGTGTTCATGCTTAACATCTCCAAGATGATCATATCCTGAGGGGCGATCCATGCCTCGATTGGAGAGCGGTTCTATTCAGGAAAACCCAAGATTCCCCTAAATGACGTAGTTAAGGCTGACTGAGGGACCGAACTACAAATTTATCAAAGATTTTGAAATGACGAATAAACGGCAATGTTTTCAAACGTCTGCGTAAATTCTGAGACAACGCAACGCGCTGTCGCCGGCAGCGGATTGTTTGATAATAACACGCCTGGTCCGCACTTTTTCTAGTCGGCGGGCGGATACCGATGCTGCCCCCCACGATAGTCGGAAACCGAATAGCAGCCTTGCCCTATCTCGTGGATGGCCTGTTCAGAGATGACTGCTTTTCCATGCCCACCCGGTATATCGAGGATATAGGTCGGCTGGCACAGTCCGGAAATCCGACCGCGCAGCGCAGCAACGATTTGCTGCCCCTCTTCAATCGTCAGTCGAAAATGGCTCGTTCCCGGCGCGAGATCCGGATGATGCAGATAGTAGGGCTTCACGCGCGTCTCGACGAAGGCCTTCATCAACTCACCGAGGACCGCCGGGTCGTCGTTGACACCTCTGAGGAGGACGGATTGGCTGACCATCACGATTCCGGCATCTACGAGACGACCACAGGCTGCGCGTGCTCCGTCCGTCAGCTCGCGTGGATGATTGGCATGCAGTGCGATGTACACCGTCTTCCCGCTTGCCTTGATGGCGGCGATCAACGCTGCATCGATCCTTTCCGGATCGACCACGGGGACGCGGCTATGGAACCGGACAATCTTGACATGATCGATGGCCGCCAGTTCGCTGAGGATCGCCGTCAGGCGTCGCGCCGACAGGACCAGGGGATCGCCCCCGGTCAGAATAACCTCCCAGATTTCGCGGTGATCGCGGATATAGTCGAAGGCGGCTTTCATTCCGCCAACATCCAGCGTGCCGAGCCCCTGCGGCCCGACCATCTCGCGCCGGAAGCAGAAGCGGCAATAGACGGGACAGACGTGGACGGCCTTTAGCAGCACGCGATCGGGATAACGATGAACGATGCCCTCTACCGGGCTGTGAGCGTGGTCGCCGATCGGATCGGCCCGCTCTTCAGCCGTAACGACAAGCTCGGCCGCGTCGGGCACGAACTGGCGTGCGATCGGATCGGCCGCATCCGTGCGGTCGATCAGTGCCGCCACCGCGGGCGTCAACGCAACCGCATAACGCGACGTAACCTCTTCCAGGGCTGCGCGGTCACGCTTGCCGATGAGGCCGGCGCTATCGAGATCTTCGACGGTCCTGATGGGGCTGGAACTCATACGCCGTACTCCGCAACCGGTGCCCAAAGCACCTGGTCGATGCGCGATGCGCCGGTGGCAAGCATCACCAGCCGATCAAAACCCAACGCGATGCCACTCGCCTCCGGCATGATGGCAAGCGCACCCAGAAAATCCTCGTCGATCGGATAGGTTTCGCCGTAAATACGTGCCTTCTCCGTCATTTCGATCTCGAAACGGCGACGCTGCTCCGCTGGATTGGTGAGTTCGCCGAAGCCGTTCGCGAGTTCAACACCGCAGGCATAAACCTCGAAACGCTCGGCAACCCTGGGATCATGCGCCGAGGGCCTTGCGAGCGCCGCTTCCGAAACCGGATATTCGTCGAGAATGGTAATGCGACCGAAGCCGAGATGGGGCTCGACCTTTTCGACAAGGGCGCGGCTGAACAAGTCTGCCCAGCCGTCATCCTCGGCAACGCGCATGCCGACGCGCGTCATCTCCGCCGCCAGATGCGCTCGATCGGTATCGCCGCCCGCAAAGACCGATCCGAGAAGATCGATGCCGGCATACCGCTGGAAAGCCTGCGCCACACTGATCCTGTCCGGTTCGGCAAAAGGATCGCATTCCCTGCCGCGATAGGTCAGCCGGGCTGCTCCGGTTGTTTCGGCCGCAAGCGCCAGAATGCGCGCGCAATCGATCATCAGGCTCTCGTAGCCCTCGCCGGCGCGATACCATTCGAGCATCGTGAATTCCGGGTGGTGCAGCGGCCCGCGCTCACGATTGCGGTAAACATGCGCAAAGCAGGCGATACGCAGTTCACCCGCCGATAGCAGCTTTTTGCATGCGAACTCAGGCGAGGTATGCAGATAGAAGGGTGATCTCCGACCGTCGGTCGTAACCGCCTCAGTTGCGAAGGCGTGAAGGTGCGCCTCGTTGCCAGGCGACACCTGCAGCGTGGCCGTGTCGACCTCAATGAAATCCTCGCGCGCAAAATAGCCACGCAGCTCGGCTTGGATCGCATTTCGCCCAATCAGGAACGGCCGGCGATCAATGTGGACGCTCGGCGTCCACCATGGAGACGCTTTGGCGATCGAGGGCTTCATTGCATTTATCCTGACCGGCTTGACCGACGCGAGGGCTGGCTATTTGCCGGATTTTAGGTTAGTTGCGCCCCCAAAGAACAATCAATTGCGTCTCGGGGCTATTTCGACAGTCCTCTACGACGCCAAAAGCCGAGTTACAAGGAAGTCTTAATGGTCAAGGTTATCGCCTCTTCCGTCCGCAAGGGCAACGTTCTCGACGTGGACGGCAAACTCTACGTCGTTCTGACGGCCAGCAACTTTCATCCGGGCAAGGGAACGCCCGTTACCCAGGTCGACATGCGCCGCATCGTCGACGGCGTTAAGGTATCGGAACGCTGGCGCACCACGGAACAGGTCGAGCGCGCCTTTGTCGAGGACGTGAACTTCCAGTACCTCTATGAGGACGGCGAGGGCTTCCATTTCATGAATCCGGCTACATACGATCAGGTGGTCGTCGACGTCGAGACCATGGGCGACCAGAAGGCCTACCTCCAGGAAGGTATGACCTGCATTCTCTCGATACACGAAGGCCTTCCGCTGGCGCTCGATCTGCCTCGTCATGTCACGCTTGAGATCGCCGAGACCGAACCGGTCGTCAAAGGCCAGACGGCTTCGTCTTCCTATAAGCCTGCCATATTGTCGAATGGCGTCCGCACCCTCGTGCCGCCGCACATCAACGCTGGCACGCGCGTCGTCATCGCCACGGAAGACAATTCCTACGTCGAGCGCGCCAAGGACTGATGATCCCCTGGCGGGTCGCTCTGAAATAGCCGCACAGGAAACGATGCGGCTTTTTTGTTGCCAGCTAGACTAGAGAAAAAGCGCCGGCGAACCGGCGTTTTTGGGCTTAACGCGGGCAACGTGCTTCATATCGACGACCGTAACGGTCACGATATACGCAATAACCTCGGCGTTCCACCGACTGGCCGATCAAAGCACCAGCCACACCACCAGCCACGGCACCAATAGCAGCACCACCCCAGCTATTACTGACGGCGCCACCAATGATAGCACCCGTACCTGCGCCGATCGCAGTGCCTTGCTCGGTCGCTGTACAAGATGCGAGCGCGCCGACAAGAGCACCAATGAGAACAATTTTTTTCATCATGACTTATCTCCCAGTTTTTTCGGACGCTTAGATACGGCCAAGTAGCACAAGAACAATGATAATCACGAGAACTAGACCCAAACCTCCGGAAGGTCCATAGCCCCAACCCCGGCTATAACCCCAATTGGGTAGTGCACCAATCAGAAGCAGAATAAGGATAATAAGCAGTATCGTGCCAAGCATGGTCTGTGTCCTCAACTATTTCGCGTTCGAATGGACGAGAAACACGCGCTGGCAGTTTTTGTTCCACGCCGTCATTGCTGGCTTTTGATGCGCACACCGTTATGAACCGTCAGCAGCAAGGCGAGAATTCAATCAGCTATGAAGCGGGGAATAACGCGGGAACGTGACCCTGCATTCGCCACGCCCCCGATTGGATTAACACTTCAACGAGCGCAACACACGTATTACGCGACCTTGTCGATTCAGCATCTTGTGGGAAAAGATGATTCAAAATCAATACTTAGCGGTGAACAAATACGGAATCAAAGCGAGTCAGCGATTCGTCTCTGATTCGTTCACAGACTGTTCTGAATCGGAAAACGTGTATTCTGCAAGCTATTCGCGCAGATCAAATTCAAATCAGCCCTTGCGTTTGGGATGGCGGCTGTCCATGTGTGGTCTGCTTCCGGGAGAGGAAGTTGACTTGACCCGAGGCGCCTCCGCCTCACTCGCAGGACCATGACACTGACATCGCAGCCGATGATACTGAGCGGGCGCGGCGTGACCGCGGTGCTCGGACCGACCAATACCGGCAAGACGCATTATGCCATCGAACGCATGGTCGCCCATGGCACCGGCGTGATCGGTCTTCCCTTGCGGCTACTTGCGCGCGAGGTGTACACGCGCGTCGTCGAAAAGGTCGGGTTTCAGAACGTCGCCCTGATCACGGGCGAAGAAAAGATAACGCCGCCGAATGCCCGCTTCTCGGTCTGCACTGTCGAAGCGATGCCGCGCGAGACGAAGGCAGCCTTCGTTGCAATCGATGAAGTCCAGCTCGCTGGCGATCTGGAACGGGGGCACATCTTTACCGATCGCATTCTGCATCTTCGTGGGCGCGACGAAACACTGCTGCTCGGTGCCGGCACGATGCGCCCGATTTTGCAGCACCTTCTTCCAGGCATTACGGTGATCGAGCGGCCCCGTCTGTCTCAGCTATTCTATGCCGGACAGAAGAAGATCACCCGCCTGCCGCAGCGCTCGGCGATCGTGGCATTCTCTGCTGACGAGGTCTACGCGATCGCTGAGTTGATCCGGAGACATCGTGGTGGCGCAGCCGTCGTTCTCGGTGCGCTCAGCCCCCGGACCCGAAACGCACAGGTTGCTCTCTATCAGGCCGGCGATGTGGAATACCTGGTCGCGACCGACGCCATCGGCATGGGACTCAACCTCGATGTCGATCATGTCGCATTCGCCCAGGACCGCAAGTTCGACGGCTACCAGTTCCGCAGTCTCAACCCCAGCGAACTGGGGCAAATCGCCGGGCGCGCCGGGCGGCATCTTCGTGACGGCACCTTTGGCGTCACCGGCCACGTCGACCCCTTCGATGAAGAACTGGTCGAGCGTATCGAGGGTCATGAGTTCGACAACGTCAAAGTTCTTCAGTGGCGCACGAAGCGTCTCGATTTCTCGTCGATACAGTCGCTTCGCGCCAGCCTGGAGACCGCTCCAACCGTCTCGGGGTTGACGAGGGCCTTGCCGGCTGTCGACCAGCAAGCGCTCGAACACCTGTCGCGCTACCCGGAGATCGTTGACCTTGCCAATAACGCGGGCCGTGTCGAAAAGCTGTGGGAAGCTTGTGCGCTGCCCGATTATCGACGTATCGCGCCGGCACAACACGCCGATCTTATTTTCACCCTCTTTTCCGATCTCGTGCGCTATGGCACGGTGAACGAGGACTTTCTTGCCGAGCAGGTGCGCCGCGCGGATCGAACAGACGGTGAAATCGACACGCTTTCGGCGCGAATCGCGCAGATAAGGACTTGGACCTATGTATCGAATCGGCCCAGTTGGCTTGCCGATCCGACACACTGGCAGGAAAAGACGCGGGAAATCGAGGATCGATTGTCCGATGCGTTACATGAAAGGTTGACGAAACGCTTTGTTGATCGCAGGACATCTGTGCTCATGAAGCGCCTGAGAGAGAATGCGATGCTGGAAGCTGAAATCAGTGTAAATGGCGATGTCTTCGTAGAAGGACATCATGTGGGGCAGTTGTCCGGATTCCGGTTCACGCCTGTTTCTGGAACCGAGGGGCCGGACGCGAGGGCGGTCCAGACCGCTTCGCAAAAGGCGCTCGCCCTGGAATTCGAGGCGCGCGCGGCGCGTATCCACGCAGCTGGCAACAGCGATCTGGCAATCAGTTCTGACGGCTTGATCCGTTGGCTGGGTGATCCCGTGGCGCGCCTGACCGGCAGCGACCACATCATGCGTCCCCGCGTCATCCTGCTTGCCGACGAGCAACTCACCGGCAACGCGCGTGATCATGTGCTCGCCCGCGTCGAGCGGTTCGTGAACCACCACATCAGCACTGCCCTGAAGCCGCTTGACGACCTGTCTCGCGCCGAAGACCTTCAGGGTCTCGCAAAGGGGCTCGCATTTCAGCTGGTCGAAAATCTCGGCGTGCTGTTCCGGCGCGACGTGACCGAGGAAGTGAAGTCGCTGGATCAGGATGCACGCGCTTCGATGCGCCGCTACGGTGTCCGCTTCGGTGCCTATCACATCTTTGTTCCGGCACTTTTGAAGCCGGCGCCCGCGGAGCTCATCACGCTTCTCTGGGCATTGAAGAATGACGGTCTCGACAAGCCTGGCTACGGCGATCTTATTCCCGTGCTTGCCGCCGGTCGAACTTCGGTTGTGACCGATCCCACTTTTGAGCGCATGTTTTACAAGCTCGCGGGCTTCCGCTTTCTCGGAAAGCGCGCGGTTCGTATCGATATCCTGGAACGCCTTGCCGACATCATTCGTCCGCTGCTGCAGTGGAAGCCCGGGCAGTCCAACCGTCCGGAAGGCGCCTACGATGGCCGCCGCTTCACAACAACCACCGCGATGCTCTCCATTCTTGGTGCGACACTGGAAGATATGGAAGAGATCCTCAAGGGTCTTGGCTATCGGGCCGATGCGGTGAAGGCGGAAGATGCCTCTGCTCACCTTGCGACCCAGGACGCATCGGCGTCACCTGCTGCCGCAGCCGTTGCAGTCGTGGCTGACGAAGGCGCCGACAGGGCCGACCACGACGATGCCGACAGCACCTCGTCCGATGAGCCGACGGCAGAAGCGCCGACAGTTGAAGCATCGGCCGCCGAGACGCCAGTGGCCGAAGCCGCGGCAACCGACATATCTGCACCGGACTCGGTCGACGAAGCAACGCCGGCGGTTGATGTCGCCGAGGCTGAAGAAGAGCCGAAGCCGGTACTTCTTTGGCGCCTGGGTGGACGTACTGACAACACCAACCAGCGCCAGGCCCGCAGCCATGGCGATCGCCGTGGCGGCGAACGTCAAGGCCAGGGTCAGGAACGCGGCCAAGGCAACCGTCGCCAGGGTGGCGAAGGTGCAGGTGAAAACCGGGAAGGCAATCGCCAGCACCGCGGCAAGGATGGCGGCAAGCCCAACCAGGGCCGCAACGAACAGCGCGGCGACCGTCAGGACCGCGGTGGCGATCGCAAGGACCGCAATGACCGCAACAACAACCGTGGCGCACCACAGCCGCTGCGCTTCGAGGCAAAGCCGCCGCGGAAGGAGAAGCCGATCGATCCGGATTCGCCTTTCGCCAAGCTCGCCGCCTTGAAGGAGCAGATGAAGAAGTAACCAATGAGCGGGGAGACACAGCCAGCAAACGGTTCGCGCCAGCGCATCGACAAATGGCTGTTCTTCACGCGCATGGTGAAGTCCCGCTCGCTCGCCCAGAGCCGCATCCAGTCCGGCCATGTGCGAATCAACGGGGAACGAGTTACCCAACCGAGCCACATGGTCAAGGTTGGCGACAAAATCGAGCTGATCCTGGAGCGACGAGATACCGTCCTCGTCGTCAAATCGGGCGGCGAGCGACGCGGTCCTTACGAGGAAGCACGTCTGCTCTACGAGGACGTGACGCCCCCGCCAGATGAGGCAAAACGCCTCACGCTCTACGACCAAGCCATCCGCACGACCGGCGCCGGCCGCCCGACAAAAAAGGAGCGCCGTGCAATCGACAAGCTTATGTCGGACGATGATTAGAAAACTCTGTTCAAACTGCCGGCTTTTGCGATTTCTTTATTCTTGAAATCCGGCTTCAAAGCCGCTACCTCACAGACAACTTGCCGGATAGCGCGACTGCCTCCTAAGCCTGTCCAAGCTTGCTCTTCGGCTAGGGGAAAGGCGCGACGTTCCAGGTTGCCCGGCCCCAGTTGTGTGGAAATCCTGGAGTTTTTCATGACCTATGTCGTGACCGACAATTGCATTCGCTGCAAATATACCGACTGCGTTGAAGTTTGCCCCGTCGACTGCTTCTACGAAGGCGAGAACTTCCTCGTCATACATCCCGATGAATGCATCGACTGCGGCGTCTGCGAGCCTGAATGTCCAGCAGAGGCAATCAAGCCGGATACCGAGCCAGGCCTCGACAAGTGGCTCAAGATCAATGCCGAGTATGCCAGCATCTGGCCGAACATCACGGTCAAGAAGGACTCGATGCCGGAAGCCAAGGAAAAGGACGGCGAAACCGGCAAGTTTGAAAAGTACTTCTCCGAGAAGCCCGGCTCCGGAGATTGATGCAAGGACGAAAGCTGGCCCGCATCATGAAACCGGGTTCAGCCGTGCCAAAATGCCTGCAAATCTGCCTGTAGCATATGGGTGGCATGTGTTACCCGCATGACTCAGCTGCAGTAAATTATTGATTTCCTCATATTTTTGTGATATCTTTCCCACACTGATCCACTTGCGGCATGTTGCATGCCCCAAAACCACCACGAAAGCAAAACGAATCTGCACGCGGTTTCCGTGACATATCAAAGCGTTGAGCTGTGAGGTCCTAGATCGCGCGCCTGAATCTGTCTGCTTCTGCCCGGTGGGACCAGAAGCAAAGTCACCCGACGGATCTTACCGTCTCATCCGGGCCTGACTGACCCGGCTCCGGCTGCTGCCGGAAGCGTAACAGGGAGTTTTTGAATAGAATGACGACCCAGCAGAAAAAACCTTCTTCCGCCCGTCACGGCTTCAAGACCGGTGAATCAATCGTTTACCCCGCTCATGGCGTGGGTACCATCACCGCTATCGAAGAGCAAGAAGTCGCAGGTATGAAGCTCGAACTTTTCGTTATCGATTTTGAGAAGGATAAGATGCGTCTGAAGGTGCCGGTCGCGAAGGCCATGAGCATCGGCATGCGCAAGCTTTCGGAAACCGATTTTGTAGATCGTGCGCTTAAGGTTGTGCAGGGCAAGGCGCGCGTCAAGCGTACCATGTGGTCCCGACGTGCCCAGGAATATGATGCAAAGATCAATTCCGGCGATCTGATCTCAATCGCTGAAGTCGTACGCGATCTGTATCGTGCCGAAAATCAGCCGGAACAGTCCTATTCGGAACG
Organism: Rhizobium sp. Root1220; assembly: GCF_001426265.1. Classification (GTDB taxonomy): domain Bacteria; phylum Pseudomonadota; class Alphaproteobacteria; order Rhizobiales; family Rhizobiaceae; genus Rhizobium. The sequence goes on along the minus strand of NZ_LMDG01000023.1, from coordinate 221,850 downwards.
GCAGCTCTATGAAGCCGCACTCGACCGCATGGCACGTGAAATCGCTGCCGTGAACAAGATGTCGGAAACCGAAGCGGTTCGCCTCGTCGAGACCAACCTCAACAAGGGTCCAAAGCGCGGCAAGGCGATAGACGAAGACGAATCACAGGAAGAGGCTGCATAGTATCCTCCTGTTTTCTTCCCAAAAAACCCGGCCTTCGAGCCGGGTTTTTTATTGGAACTTTTTCCGCGCTGGCGCGTTTATGGCATGTAGCTGCGGATATCGTTGCGAACTGAAATCGCTCGAACGTTCGTATTCCTGTTCACATTCGACAAGGAGCGGATCATGCCTTCCACATCTTGCCTCTACGGCAACTTGAAGAAACTGGTCTCGCCAGGCCGTCTTACCGGCGCCTAATAGCAGAACTAGGGCCCCATCCGGAAACGTCCAGAGTCCGGGCCTACATACCTTCAACAGATGAATTTGGTCTGGGCAGCGATGTCCGGAGGTGAATATTCTTTGCTCATTTTCGAACCTGGCGCGACGCCTGAATTCAGGAGATCGATATGAAGAACATGTCTGCAGATCGACGCATGATCAAAATCGCCATGGCGGCGCCCTACCTCGCTCGCGAAGAAGAGCATGCTCTCGCAATACGCTGGAAGAACAATGAAGACCGCGGCGCCCGCAACCAGATAGCCATGGCGCATATGCGACTGGTCATTTCCATGGCGGGAAAGTTTCGTAATTTCGGCTTGCCTATGAGCGATCTCGTTCAAGAAGGGTATGTCGGCCTTCTGGAAGCCGCCGCACGCTTTGAGCCGGAGCGCGACGTGCGTTTCTCCACTTACGCAAGCTGGTGGATCCGAGCGTCCATACAGGACTATATCCTGCGCAATTGGTCGATCGTGCGTGGCGGCACGAGCTCTGCCCAGAAGGCGCTCTTCTTCAATCTGCGTCGGCTGCGCGCGAAGCTTGCGAAGGGCGATACACAGCTTACACTCCAATCCATTCATCAGGAAATCGCCGCAGCCCTTGGCGTGAGCCTCTCCGACGTCCAGACAATGGATGCCAGGCTGTCGAGCAACGATGCATCTTTGCAAGCTCCGTCAATCTCGGGTGACAGCGACAGCGCAGAAAAAATGGACTTTCTCGTCAGCGACGAACCTCTTCCCGACGAGCAGGTATCGAACATGATCGACGGCGAACGCCGCAGGGTCTGGTTGGCTTCGGCATTAACGCACCTCAATGAACGAGAGATGAAGATCATTCGCGCACGCCGGCTGGCCGAGGACGGCGCGACGCTTGAGGAACTGGGAACTGTTCTCGGCATCTCCAAGGAGCGCGTTCGTCAGATCGAAAGTCGCGCTATGGAAAAGCTCCGCACGGCACTTGTCAGCGCCGATCCCTACATGAGCGCCTCGGCCTAATTCAGCTTACTGCCCCAGTGACACAACTGCCCGGCAAAAACCGGGTGGTTCTACTCGGAAATGATCTTCACCCGCTCGCCGGGAGAAACCGACGCGCCCGTCGGCAAGGCGTTGATGAGCTTGAAGAGGTCGAGTTTTCGATCCGTACCCATCATGCGCGCCGCAAGCGTGGTAATATTTTCGCCTGCGCGGACAGTGACGACCCGAACACGCAGCGGCTTCAGCGACGCAGCCTCTTCCGGTGTCATGCGGCGGAAGCTGGCGCGCAACACATCCGCCGTCTGCTGCAATGCCGGACTGCCTTTCGGCACAGCCGTCAGGAAGCGGAAAATCTGGGAATTGTTGCGGATGACCGTGACGTCGAAATCCCAACGATCCGCACTTGCACGAGCGGTTGCCGCCTCCATCCCGTTGACCGTGATCTGCCGGATCGTTGACGGATCAAGCCCGGTCACCCATCCGCTGGAGATATAGTTCGTCAGGCTTTGGTTTTGGTTATCCGCCACGCCGTCGAAGCGGACGGCAACATCGCCCGGGCCGGTCGCCATGACGGCTTCGACCTTGTTGTCAATCTTGAAGTCCGGGGGCACGTCGAAGCGAATTCCAAGCCCGCCATGCAGGAAAGTCTGGCCGCGAACATAGCCTTCCTCGGGACTGTCGCCATAAAGAAGGCCGTCGATGCCATCCAGATAATAGTCCCGGCCGGTATCGCCGACTTTGCCTTCCTGACCGAAGGCGCGGGCATGGTCGCGCGCGAGCTCGATGCGTTGTGCCGAGTTTGGATGGCTCGACAAGAAGTCGAGGCTCTGGTCGGCTTCCGGATCGACCGACATGAAGCGGCTGTAGGCGGCCATGGAATCGAGGAAACGAGTGGCCGCGTAGGGATCGTAGCCCGCCTCGCCCAGCATGCGAACGCCGATAACATCGGCCTGCAATTCCTGTTGCCGCGAAAATGCCGCCAATCGCAGCTTGCCGCGCGCCAGTGCCTGCTTGCCGGCAATGTCGCTCGAGAGGACTTCGGCAACGACACGACTGGCGATGACCTCAGCCTCCTCACGCTTCTGTCGCTCGATGCCATGGTTGGCGGTCACATGGCCCATTTCGTGAGAAAGGACCGCCGCAACTTCGGATGCATCATTGGCGAGCGCAAGCAAGCCACGCGTCACGTAGAGGTAGCCCCCAGGCAGCGCAAAGGCGTTGATAGCCGGAGAGTTGAGGATGGTGATGCGGTAAGACTGGCTTGGATTCTCGGAGACCGCTGTCAGAGCGCCGGCGATGCGGGCAACGAGCCGCTCGGTCTTGGCGTCCTTATACTCTCCACCATAGCTCGCCACAATGCGCGGATGCTCACGCGCCCCCATCGCGGCGCGCGGATCGTTCTTCTGGACTTCATCGACGATCTGCGGGTTTGACGACGGAGCAACGCTCGGCTGGTATGATTGCTCAAGAGCGGACTGGCAGCCGTAGAGCGCCAGGGTCGCAACAGAGACGACCGACGTCCTCCGGACCCACCGGCACGCTGCAAAAAAACCATCACTGGAAGGCGCGGGCAATTTCCACGTCGTCAATCTGTCCAGTCTGGCTCTCCGAGTCATCGTGCTTGTCGGCCGTCGCGCTTCCCTCGCGCTCCGGTCTCTTACATTATGGTTCAACCGGCATCCATCCCCGTTCCTGCAAGGCACAATCGGGGACACAAGTCTTTGCTGTAACTGATTTCCGCATCGGTTGCATAGCGAGACTCTAACTAAATGTGGCGCCGTTGGATTTTAGCAAGCCTACGTGGCTAGGGAGTCTCTCGGTCGACTCAAATTATGGCGAAAGTGCCGTTGCCACGTACATATTCGTCAGCTGTGGAGAAATTGCTTCAATCCGGGGTGATCCTCGCGGGCGAGGAAGTCGGCAACTGGAGCTGCTACCGCGATCCTGCCGCCATCGATGAAGACAGCAAAGCCGGCGATGCGACGGACTTCGTCCGGGTCGTGCGAAACGACGACGACGGTATTGTGGCTTTCACGGTGCACACCCAGAAGCAGAGCCGCCATGTCGCTTCTCAGCGCTGGATCGAGTGCTGCGAATGGCTCATCGAGCAACAGTACCGGGCGCTTGCGGACAAGAGCGCGGGCAAATGCCGCCCGTTGCCGTTCCCCGCCCGAGAGCGTGGCAGGCATCCGTCGTTCAAAACCGGCAAGTCCAACCTTCTCAAGTGCGTTGGCGACCGCCAGGCGATTCGACACCGTGAGCTTCATGCCGGGATCAATGCCAAGACCGACGTTGGTGAAGATATCCAGGTGCGCGAAGAGGTTGTTGTCCTGGAAGACCAGCGAAACAGGCCGTCTGGACGGATGATCTCCGGTGACATCCTGTCCGGCGATCATGATCTGTCCCCGAGCAGCCGTGTCGAACCCCGCCAGCAGGTTGAGGAGAGTCGACTTGCCAGCGCCGGACGCTCCCGTTACCGCGATTACGGCACCGGCGGGAAGCCGGCAGTCAAGATCAAAATCCTGCGCCCCGAGGCGAAGGCCGACATTGCGCATCTCGATCGCGAACTGCGCCTCAGCCATGAAGAGCCGCCTCCCGCCGCGGCTGCCCCATCGTGCCAGCAATGGTCAGAAGCAGGCAGACCATGCCGAGAATCAATGCCAACCCATCCGCATCGTTTGTCCGGTAACTGCCCATGCGGCTGTAGACGAGCCAGGGGAGTGTGATGAAACTATCGGAGCCGAACAGTGCAACGGCGCCAAGATCCCCAAGCGACAACGCCATTGCGAAGGAGAGCGCAGTCAGCAGCGGCGTGCGCAAACCCGGGCCATCGACCAGACGTAGCCGCGCCCAACCGGAAATGCCAAGGCTCGCAGCCAGTTTCTGCGTGCGTCGCTGATGAATGACATAAGCGGGCTCAAGGACACGCATGACGAAAGGCAGGGACATCAGCGCGTTTATGGCAACAATCAGCAGCGGCGCATAGGTGGTGACATCGCCCACGGTTCTCAACGCCATGAACCAGCCGGTCGCAAGTACAATTGGTGGCACCAGCAGAACCAGCGAGGAGGCGCCCCCCATCAAGGCGGAAAGCGTCCGGACGTTCGCTTGTCGCTCGGCCTGAAGTGAAATCGCGTGGCGGGCACGCACCAACATCAGCGAAAGCGCGAGTGACAGGATGGCGGCCAAAAGCGCGATGGCGAGGCTCGTCGCCGTTGACTGCCAAAAGACCGGCTCCGTCATCAGTTTATAAAGATTGGATCGCAGGCCCGCGACCAACACGGACATCAACGGCAAACCCAGGAAAAGCACCGCGACAAACAGCAACCCGCTGTCGACAAACCTTGCCCCCGGCAATCGTCCGTCGGGACGCTTGATGCCCCTTCCGGCTGTTTCACCCTCGTCACCGGCAGTAGGCAGCAGTGCCAGCACACCCAGGATGAGCGCCGTCAGAACGATTTGCAGCAGCGACAGTGCCACCGCCCTGCCGGGATCGAAATCGAAGCGGAGAGATTGATAGATCGCGACCTCGATCGTCGTCGCGGCCGGCCCGCCGCCAAGGGTCAGCACCAGCGTGAAACTCGTCGCGCACAGTATGAAGATCAGCCCGGCTATACCCGGAATAATCGAGCGCAGCACAGGCCATTCGATGAAACGGAAGATCGCCAAGGGCCGCATGCCGAGGCCACTCGCCATCAACCAGTATTCGGCCGGCACCCGTTCCAGGCCCGCCAGCATCAGCCGGCAGGCAAGCGGCATGTTGAAGAAGACATGCGCCAACAGGATACCGCCCAGCCCATAGATGCTGACCGGTTCGGCCATGCCGAAGGCTGCCAGCAGGGAATTCAAGATGCCTTGCCGGCCCCAGATCCCGATCAGACCCAGTGCACCGATCAGCACGGGGAGACCCATCGGCACTGCCATGAGGCGGATAATCCAGATACGGCCCCAGAAATGTGGCTGGCGTGCCAATGCCTGTGCCACGGGGATGGCGAAGGCGATGGAAAGCACGGTGGAGAGCACCGCTTGCATCAGAGTGAAACGAAGAACGCGAATAATGTAGGGATCGGTAACAGCCGGGACGATCGACGACGTGCCGCTGGAAAGAAGCAATGCCAGCGCTGCAAGGCCGACGAAAACAGCGATGCCGGCGAGGCTCACCACCCCGCCAGTCATCGCATATCGCCGCTCGGCCTTCGTCAGGAGCATCAGTTCATGCTCATGGCAGCCAGCCATTCGTCGATCCACGCCTTGCGGTTCCTTGCAACCTCGTCAGAACGCATGAGGAAGGTCTTCGACGGGTTGACGAGCTTGGCGAAAGCGTCGGGCAGAGGCTGCGATGTCGCCGACACCGGCATCATCCAGTTGTTGGTGGGAATGGTGTCCTGAAATCCGGGCGTGACCATGAACTTCAGGAAATCTCGAGCGAGGTCCTTGTCCGGTGCGTTCTTCAGCAGACCTGCTACCTCGATCTGGATGTAGTGACCCTCGGAGAAAGAAGCCGCCTGATAGCGTTCGGTATTTTCGGCGACCATGTGATAAGCAGGTGAAGTGGTGTAGGAGAGGACCATGGGTGCCTCGCCCTTGGTGAACAGCCCGTAGGCCTCCGACCATCCGGGAGTCACCGTCAAGATGCGGTTCTTGAGCTTTGCCCAGGCTTCCGGCGCCTTGTCGCCATAGACCGACCTCACCCACAGCAACAGACCCAGGCCGGGCGTGGAGGTGCGCGGATCCTCGATGACGATCTTCTGCGATGGATCGCCTTCGACCAGATCCTTCATGCTCTGGGGCGGGCTTTTGATCGCTTGCGTGTCATAAACTACGGCAAAATGACCGTAGTCGTATGGCACGAATACGTCGTCGCTATAGTCACCGGGCACCTTGAGCGCGCTGACATCGATGCCGCTTTGATCGAAGAGCCCTGTCGCCTTGGCCTCGGTGATGAGGTTGGTATCGAGGCCCAGCACGACATCAGCCTTTGTGCCTGCACCTTCCAGCTTGAGCCGCGAAAGCAACGCAACGCCATCGGCAACACTGACGAAGTTGACGCGGCAGCCGCAGGTTTTTTCAAACGCCTCCTTGACCTTCGGTCCCGGTCCCCACTCCGACGTGAAACTCTCGTAGGTATATACGGTCAAGGTCTTGTCGGCGGCCCGCGCGCTCGTGGCAGCAAGACCGGCAAGAAGCGCCAGTGCTGAGGCAACGCCCGAATGTCTTTTGGATATAAGGTTGAACATGGCACCTCTCCTCTTGGTTTTTTGAAGGAAAAGGGCGGTGCCTGGTGTCACGCGTCTAATCCCTCCGCCGGTGTTAGCCGGATCAGGTTCCGCGGGTTGGCTTGCCAAGCCTCTCAGCCAAGTGTCGAAACGACACCCAGCACCCCGTTAGAGCGTCTGCAGATGTATCGCCATGGCTGGCATCTGGCAAGGACGAACAACGCCGTCCCTTGCCACTATTCGGCAGCCTCCTCGACACGAGCGGGATGCTTTGCCTCACCAGCTCGAGGCAGTTGCACCGGCTTCAGAAAAACGGCGGCAACGAGCCCGATGAGCGCGATGGCGCAGGAAGTCATGAACAGAGGCGTGAACGCATTCGCATAGGCCGTCTCGACGGCCGTCCGCGCCGCATCCGGCAGCGCCGCCATCATCTTTGGCGTCAGCTGCTCGATATCCGCCACGCCGGGTATGGTCCCACCGACCTTGCTCAATTGTGACGCGACAATTGCGCCGTAGATTGAAATCGCGATCGACGCGCCGCCCATGCGGGAGAGAGTGACCGAGCCGGTCGCCGCGCCCACATCACGCGCGGGTGCCGCATTCTGGACGCCAATCACCGGAACCTGCTGCGCCAGACCGATGCCTATGCCGTGGAACGCCATGATCGCGCCGATCAGATAGATCGATGTGCCGGCCTGCACCTGCGCAATCAAAGCAAAAGCGATGGCGCTGCAGGCAAGGCTCGCGATCGCGAAGGGCTTGTAGCGTCCCGTCGACGATATGACACGCCCGGCCGACAGCGAGCCGCAAACGATGCCACCCGTCAACAGAACGAACAGCACGCCGGCAGCCGACGGCGACAGACCGGTCGTTGTCTGCAGGAAGAGCGCGAAGTAGTTGACCATACCGATACCGATCGCTCCGCTCATGATCGACATGACGAGCAGCAGGCTGAAGGTGGAATTGCGAAAGAGCGGCAAGGGCACGATCGGCTCCGGCGCCCGACGCTCTACGAATACCCAGGCCACGGCGCAGATAATGCCGAGCGCGATGACGCCGAGGCTTTGTGGAGCGATCAGGGAACCGAACAGTTCGGTACCATCGGCCATCAGTACGATGCAGGTGGTCGTCATCGCGAGCAGCAAGGCGCCCGCATAGTCGATCTTCGGCCGGCGGTGCGGCTTGCGGTAGGGCAGCATGAAAGCCAGCCCGACGAAGACGATAAGTCCGATCGGAATGTTCACAAGAAAGATCGAGCGCCAACCGAAGAGGTCACTCATCGTTCCGCCGAGAACTGGCCCGATCGCCCCTGACGCCATGAGCACCAGGCTGGAGTAGCTCTGATACCGTGCACGCTCGCGCGGTTCGAAGAGATCGGCGTTGACGGCGAAGATCGAGACCATGATTCCACCGCCGCCGAGCCCTTGGAGCACCCGCGCGGCAATCAGGCTGTTCATCGATACCGCAAGGCCGCAGACAGCAGAGCCGACTGTAAAGATCGCAATCGCCGTCATCATCACGTACTTGCGGCCAAAGAGGTCGCCAAGCTTACCATAGAGCGGCATTACGGCACTCAGAGACAGCAGATAGGCCGAGCCGATCCAGCCAAAGCGCTCGATGTGGCCGAATTCGCCGACGATCGTCGGGAGTGCCGTGGAGACAATCTGGTTGTCCAGCGTCGCCATGAACATGGCGCTCATCAGGAATAGGAAAAGAATGAGCCGCCGACGATGGTCCGTCACTAGCGGCGACTGGGTAATCTGCATGTCCATGGGGCTTCGTTCCGAATTGGCAAGCGTCATTTATATGCTATTAGCATACAAATGTCAACGTCATATAAATGACATCAGCATATTCTCATCGCTCGTTCGCTCTGCTATGATCATCGGATGCGCGAAAACCAACTGCAATTTGAGGACCTGAACAGCCGCGAAAAGAGCGACGAAGGCGTTGTTCGCATCGGCCAGAGCATGACGCGAATGCGGCTGATGATGGGGCGCCGACTGATCGGGCGGCTTGCCATCCAGAGCGTCACCCCCGGCGTTGAGCTGACGCATCTTGATGTCCTCGACGTCGTTCGGCGCGCCCAGGCCGATGGAGAGGTCACTGTTGGCACCATCGCCGAGATGATGCGCATCGATCCGTCGCGGGCAAGCCGGGTCGTCGCAGACATGGTCAGCCGCGATGTTCTGATGCGCAAGGCGTCACAGGCCGACGCGCGACGGATCGTCGTCGTGATGACGCCGCTCGGCCAGAGGCTGCTTTCCGAATTGCGGGCGCAGAAGCTCGCGATCATCTCCGAGATCGTCGCGGACTGGAAACCTCAGGAAGTGGAGATTTTCGGCGAACTCTTCGAGAAGTTCATCTCGGGTTTCGAAGAGGTTTTTCACGCGCACGCCAGAGATATGGCTGACGAAGCCTGACCGACCCTTTCCCTTTCTCCCCGCTTTGCGCTATGGGCAATGCCCATGAGCCAGTCTACCTTCACCATCCTGCTCGGCGGCGAGTTGCAACAGACCGATCGGCTGCGCGACACGGTCACGGGAACACGTTTTATTGCCGCTGACGGTGGCATGCGGCACGCGGCCACGCTTGGGGTGGTGCCCGAGCTTTGGGTTGGTGACTTCGATTCCACGCCCGCCGATCTCGAAGCCATGTTTGAAGACGTTCCGAAGCAACCCTACCCCGCAGCAAAAGCGTCGACCGACGGCGAAATCGCCGTTTCGGAAGCGATCCGACGCGGCGCAAGGCGCTTGATCCTTGCTGGCGCGCTCGCCGGAGAACGCTCGGATCATGCGGTCCAGCATTTGCTCTATGCTGTCAACCTGGCCGAGGAAGGCTTCGATGTGCTGCTGACATCCGGCAGCGAGGAGGCTTCGCCGCTTATCCGGGGCTACATCGAACTGGACTTGCCGCCGGGCAGCGTCTTCTCCGTCCCGGGCTTCAGCGAGCTTCGTGGTCTGTCCATCGAAAACGCCCGCTATCCGCTGGCCGATTTCCATTTGCCCTTCGGCTCGTCGCGCACCATTTCCAACGTCGCGGAAGGCAAGGTGCGCTTCTCGCTTGAAAGCGGCCGCGCCATAGTGCTCGCCCGCCCCTACGATCTTTCCGGAGTCTGATTATTTGGCACCTCCCATTCTGAAACTCGATGACATTTTCCTGAGCTTTGGCGGTGCGCCGCTGCTCGCCGGCGCGGCATTGCAGGTCGAGCCCGGCGACAAGATTTGCCTTGTCGGCCGCAACGGCTCGGGCAAGTCGACGCTCCTGAAGATTGCTGCCGGCCTGGTCGAGGCACAGTCGGGAGAGGTCTTTCGTCATCCGTCATCGACGGTGCGCTACCTGGAGCAAGCACCCGATTTCGCTGATTTCAAGACGGTGCAGGCCTATGCCGAGGCCGGCCTTGGACCCGGCGACGATCCTTATCGCGTGACCTATCTGCTATCGCATCTTGGGCTTACCGGCGACGAAGAGCCGAAGAACCTCTCGGGCGGTGAAGCACGACGCGCCGCGCTCGCACGCGTCCTTGCGCCGGAGCCTGATATTCTGCTGCTCGACGAGCCAACCAACCATCTAGACCTGCCCACCATCGAATGGCTGGAAGGCGAATTGCAGAAGACCCGCAGCGCACTCGTTCTCATCTCGCACGACCGGCGCTTCCTGGAGAAGGTCTCCACCGCCACCGTCTGGCTGGACCGCGGCACCGCCCGCCGGCTCGACCGCGGCTTTGGCCATTTTGAAGCCTGGCGCGACCAGGTGCTGGAGGCCGAAGAGCTGGAGCAGCACAAGCTCGGCAAGGCGATCGAGCGCGAGGAACACTGGCTGCGCTACGGTGTCACCGCTCGACGCAAGCGCAATATGCGGCGCCTCGGCGAATTGCAGACGATGCGTTCGAGCTATCGGGGCCACAAGGGACCGCAGGGAACGGTGCAGGCGACCGTTTCTGATGCGCAGGAATCCGGCAAGCTTGTCATCGAAGCCGACAAGATCACCAAGGCATACGGCAACCGGTCGATCGTCACGCTTTTTTCGATCCGCGTCCATCGCGGCGATTGCATCGGCCTTGTCGGACCGAACGGTGCCGGCAAGACCACACTGCTGAAAATGCTGACCGGCCAGCTCGATCCGGACAGTGGCACAATCAAACTCGGCACCAATCTCGAAATCGCCACGCTCGACCAGAAGCGTGAGGATCTGAACCCCGAAGAAACGCTCGCGCATTATCTGACGGACGGTCGCGGCGACAACCTGCTCGTCAACGGCGAACAGCGCCACGTCACCGGCTACATGAAGGAATTCCTGTTTCAGCCCGAGCAGGCTCGCACGCCGATCAGGAGCCTTTCCGGCGGTGAGCGCGCCCGCCTGATGCTGGCGCGCATCATGTCGCGCCCGGCAAACCTGCTGATCCTCGACGAGCCGACCAACGACCTCGACATCGAAACCCTGGACCTGTTGCAGGAAATCGTCGCAGGCTTTCCAGGTACCGTCATCCTCGTCAGCCATGATCGCGATTTCCTCGATCGCACTGTCACGTCGACCATTGCCCCGGCTGTCCCAGACGCGCCGGACGGCCGCTGGATAGAATATGCCGGCGGCTATTCCGATATGCTGACCCAACGAAAGGGTGCTGCCGACGAGCGCAGGAAAGCGGAAAAAGCCGAGAAGGCCAAGGGTCAGGACACGGCCACGGCAGCAGAACCACCGAAGAACAAAGCCAAGCTCTCCTTCAAGCAAAAGTTCGCACTCGAGAACCTGCCGAAGGAGATGGCAAAGGCTGAAGCCGAAATCGCCAAGCGCGAGGAAAAAATGGTGGACCCGAACCTCTTCTCCAAGGATCCTGCCACCTTCAACCGACTGGCTGCCGAGATGGAGAAATTTCGCAACAGCCTGGTAAAGATGGAAGAGGAATGGCTGGAACTCGAAATGCTGCGGGAAGAACTGGAGGGCTGAACGGTCCTCCCCTTCGACCGAATTGTTCCGCCGCTTAGGCGCACAATCTCTCACGTTTCATTGATTCGTCAGCATTCGCTCGCCGGGACTAAGCTGACGCCGAGCGGTCTGGCCCACGGGGCGACCGCAAGGAGAAAGAGCATGTCCCGCAAATTCAACACCTCAATGGCTGCAGCGCTTGCCGCTGGCATTCTCGTCATCGCATCACAAACCGCCTCGGCAGAAGACGCCCAGCGCGTGCGCGTGCGCGGCGCGATCGAAAGCCTTAGCGGCGACACGCTTGTCGTCAAGACAAGAGAGGGTGCTGATCAGACAGTCATGTTGAAACCTGGCTGGAAAGTCGCTGGCATCGCCAAGGCTTCGGTCGAAGACATCAAGCCGGGAGATTTTGTTGGTGTAGCGTCGCTGCCGAGCGCGGACGGCGGTGATGGCGCGCTGGAGGTTCTGATCTTTCCGGCCGCGATGAAAGGCACGGGCGAAGGTAGCCGCCCATGGGACCTGAAGCCGAATAGCACGATGACCAATGCCACCGTTGCGAAGGCGGTGAAATCCGTCAACGGCCACAGCATCACGCTCACCTACCAGGGCAAGGAAAAGACCATATCCATCGCCGATGACACGCCGATCGTCACCTTCGCACCCGCTGGCAAGACGGACCTGACACCCGGCGCACGCGTGATCGTCATGGGCGAAAAATCGACCGATGGCGCCGTATCCGCGGCACAGGTCACCGTCGGCACGAACGGCGTCGTCCCGCCGATGTAAGGGTCAGAGTGCCGGTGCTGGTGCGTTTGGCGCCTTTGCGGGCGCCTTCGCTTCCGGCTTCGCCGCCAGCCCTTCGAGATGTAGCACCCGCGGCTGAAAGGCCTCGAGATACGCTTCGGAACGTCCGATATAGATCATTGTGCTCTCCGGCATGGAAAGCAGGACGTTCATCATCGTGGACTGCCAATCCGGTTCCATGCCTTCCAGCACTTCGTCGAACACCACCCAGCGGGGCCGCACGAGAAGCAACCGCGCAAAACCGATCGCCCGCTGCTCGTCGGAATCGAGAAGCTTGTCCCAGCGCGCACGCGTGTCGAGGCGCGCAATCAGCTTGTGCAGCCCCGCCGTCTCAAGAGCGGCGTGAATATCATCGTCCTTGTAAGTATCCGCGGGCTCCGGGAATGCCAGCGCCTCGCGAAGCGTGCCACCCGGAATGTAGGCGGATTGCGGGACGAACAGTATATCGTCGGCGGGGGGCAAGCCGATCTTGCCTCCGCCGCAGGGCCATAGTTCGGAGAGCGCAAGGAAAAGCAGCTTGCGGTTTATATTGTGATCGCCATTGATCATCACCTTCTCGCCGGCCTTGATCGTAACGCTGGTCTCATGCAACCGGAAGCCGCCGCACTGGTCGATTTCCTCATCGATTTTGGCGGCGATCCTCACATGGTCGAGTGTCAGCGTACCGGGCGCGCTTCGTTCGTAGGCAATCATTTCCTTGAGATCGACTTTGTCGCCCATGGTGGTCAGCGCCTGACGAAAATCGGTGACGCGCATCAGGGTGGCGCGCCATTCGGCAATAGGTCCGAAATTCGACACGTACCAGCGAAGAGCCGTATTGACCTGATTGAACGCGCCGACAGACATCATCAGCTGGCCGAAGGTAAGTCCGCCCGAAAAATAGGCCGGCGCCGCGACGATGATCGGAATGACGACAACGAGCCAGCCGTAACCGGCCGAAACCCATGTCAGGTTGACAGTGGCCATTGCCAACCGCTTGATGACGGCCAGGACCGCACTGATATCGGTATTGATGCGGCCACGCTCGTTTTCCTCGCCGCGCGCAGCGGTGATGGCAGGTATGTTTTCGTTGGCGTGCATCAGGGCAAAGCGAAGCTCTGCCTCCTTGGAGAAGCGATCGGCATTCAACTTGACGAGTTTGCGGCCAACCAACTGGCTGAGCACCGAGGCCGAGGCCGCATAGAAGATCGCAGCCCAGACCATATATCCCGGAATGGAAAAGCTATGGGTGCCGAAGTGGAAGACGAATCCGCTTGAGAGCTCCCACAGCACGCCGATAAAGCTCACCAGAAGGATTGTCGACTGTACAAGTCCGATCACGAGGCCGGTGGTGCTCTCCGCCAGGTTGCGCGCGTCCTCGTGCATGCGCTGGTCGGGGTTGACGCCGATGAGGCCGCTCGATGCCAGCCGAAGTGCCCGCTTGCGCTGCAGCCACTGGTCGACCAGATCTCGCGTCAGGCCCTCGCGCATGTAGAGCGCCGTCATCTGGTTGAACCAGGCCTGGATGACATTAAGCAGCAACAGCGTACCGGCAATGACCGCGAAGACCTTCAACTGATGGAAGAACCCCGGCAGATCACGCCGTGTGATGCTGTCATAGAAGGGCGCGTTCCACTGATTGAGGATGACGGTGGCATAGGCCGTGGCAAGGATGACGGCAATCAAGGCCGTCGACAGGACGAGCACACGCCCACGCACCCTAGAACTCCAGAACGCGGAAAACATGACTTTAAGCCGGTAAATCAGGCTCAGGTCGTATCCGACCCTGTCTTGACCCTGAATGCTCGGCCTGTCTTTCACGTCATCTGCCATTACACGTCCTTACGCCGCCTACCATATCTGAATAACATGATGATTCAGCCTGTCTAGAAACAGTTTCTAGCATGCATTAATGCGTGAGTTACTGCGGGTGCGCGAGCCAAACCTATAGGCCATTGATTCGCGGCCCGACTAGGGCTATTTAAACCACTCCGTGGTGATTTGGCCGGCCGGCTTGCAGCCACGTTAAAAAAGTTGCTAAAGGGCCGCGTGCGGACCGATAGCGATGTTTTCGTTTTTTTCATCGAGTGACCGCTATGCCGATCAAGATCCCCGATACCCTGCCCGCCTTTGAAACCCTTGTGCAGGAAGGTGTGCGTGTGATGACCGAGACGGCGGCGATCCGTCAGGACATCCGACCGCTGCAGATCGGGCTTCTCAATCTGATGCCGAACAAGATCAAGACCGAACTGCAGATGGCACGCCTCGTCGGCGCGTCGCCGCTGCAGGTCGAACTGTCGCTCATCCGCGTCGGAAATCACAAGGCGAAGAACACCTCTGAAGACCATCTTCTCTCCTTCTACCAAACGTGGGAGGAAGTGAAGCACCGGAAGTTCGATGGTTTCATCATCACCGGCGCGCCGATAGAGATGCTTCCCTATGAGGACGTCAATTATTGGAGTGAAATGCAGCAGATTTTCGACTGGACGGAGACCAACGTCCATTCGTCGATGAATGTGTGCTGGGGAGCGATGGCCGCGATCTACCATTTCCACGGTGTTCCGAAGTACGAACTCAAGGAAAAGGCCTTCGGGGTTTACCGTCACAGCAACCTGAAGCCATCCTCCGTCTACCTGAACGGTTTCTCGGACAATTTCGAAGTGCCGGTTTCACGCTGGACAGAGGTGCGCCGCGCCGACATCGAAAAATCGGAGAGCCTGGAAGTCCTGATGGAATCCAGCGAAATGGGCATCTGCCTCGTGCATGAGCGCAAGGGCAGGCGGCTCTATATGTTCAACCATGTCGAATACGATTCGACATCGCTTTCCGACGAGTATTTCCGCGACGTAAATGCGGGCGTACCGATCAAGATGCCGCACAACTACTTCCCACACAACGATCCGGCGCTGGCACCCCACAACCGCTGGCGCAGCCATGCCCATCTGCTGTTTGGTAACTGGATCAACGAGATCTACCAAACGACGTCCTACGATCTCAACGAGATCGGCAAGGCCGGCTGATCTCGAAGCTGCGCCGCCTCATTGGCGGCATTTCTTTTTTGGGGCACAGCGGTTGCGGTTTGCGGCAAATGAAGGCAGGTTCCGTGCCTCATTCAAAGATATATCTGGGCGGGCGTCATGACGGAAATGTTGGAGCGGGAAGTTTTCGGGCGGACAAAGACGAGCGAACCCGTCTATCGTGTCGAAATCCGGGGTGGCGGGCTGACCGCCAAGATCATGACCTGGGGCGCGGTCATCCAGGATCTCCGCCTTGACGGCCACGATGCACCGCTCTTGCTCGGCTTCGACGACTTTGACAGCTACCCGGCCCACTCCGCGTATTTCGGTGCGACACCCGGTCGCTGCGCCAACCGGATCGGAGACGGCAAATTCGTTCTCGACGGCAAAGCTTTTCAGCTCGACCTGAACGAGAACGGCGTTACCCACCTCCACGGCGGACGCGACAATCTCGCCCAGCGCAACTGGACGATCGTCGAGCATACCGCCGACCAGGTGGTCTTGACGATCGTCGATCCCGATGGTCGCGCCGGCTATCCCGGCAACTGCATCGTTCAGGTGACCTATCGGGTGCATGGCGACGGAGAGTTTTCCGTCGTCTACGAATCGACCTCGGACCAACCCACCCTGGCCAACGTCTGCCAGCATGCATATTTCAATCTCGACGGCCGCGAGGACGCGCTCGGTCACGACATCATGATTGCAGCCGACGGCTATCTCGTTACGAATGAGCGGCAAATCCCGACCGGCGAGGTGCGGCCTGTCGCCGGCACTGCCTTCGATTTCCGCGAGATGTCGCCGATGAAACGCTTCGACGGCGGCGAGCAGGCGCTGTACGACCACAATTTCTGCCTTTCGAGCGAGCGCACGGCCAAGCGCTCCGTTGCACTCGCCCGAAGCCTCCACTCCGGCGTTTCACTGGAGGTCCGCACGACTGAGCCCGGCGTTCAGTTCTATGCCGGCTTCAAGCTCGACACGCCCGTCCCTGGGATCGGCGGCCACAAGTATGGGCCCTTCGCTGGCTTCTGCCTTGAAACGCAGATTTGGCCGGACGCAATCAACCACGAGGCCTTTCCGAACGCAGTCCTGCGCCCCGGCGAAGTGCTGCGGCAGGAAACCGACTATATTTTCTCCAAGAACTGACGCTGACGCACAGCTGTAAAACGTCAGGCCTATCAACCCTCGCAGCCCATCTGCGAGGGTTTTTCATTGTCGTTCCATTTCACGCTTGCGATTGGTTCTAAATAGGTTCTATTATCACGGCATGGATAGAACCAGTCTGATAGCCGAACTCAACAGTCGAGGGCTTCGCGACGAAGCATTGGCCGGACCGCTCTACAAGCGGCTGGCGCAGGCATTGACTGGTCTGATTCAGGAAGGCTTGCTGAAGCCTGGCACGGCGCTGCCCGGCGAGCGCGACCTTGCCGAAGCTCTACGGGTTGGCCGCGTCACGGTTCGCACCGCATACCGCGGGCTGATGAACGCGGGTACGCTTGAATCGCGACATGGGAGTGGCACGTTCGTTTCCAGCAAGGTCGAGAGGATGGAGCAATCGCTTTGGCGCCTCTCTTCCTTTTCGGCCGACATGCATTCCCGCGGTCGCGCGCCTGCTGCAAGAATTCTGGCGCGAACCGTCAATACGCCATCGCCCGACGAAGCGTTTCTGCTTGGCCTGGGTCTCGGCGAGCCGGTTCTTCGGCTGGACCGTCTGCGCCTTGCCGATGGCCTGCCACTGGCAATCGAGCGCGCGGTCGTGCCCGTCAAGTTCCTTGGAGAAAATTCCGGTGGCGAGGGCTCGCTCTACGAGGCATTGGCCGCAAGCGGCCATCGCCCCGTTCGTGCTCTTCAACGCCTGACAGCGGTCACACTCGATCCGTCGTCGGCTGCCGCGCTCGGCGTCAAGGCAGGTGCACCGGCACTTCTAATCGAACGCGTCTCCCGCCTGGAGGACCAACGCGTCGTTGAATATACCCGCTCGCACTACCGAGGCGATGCGTATGATTTTGTTGCAGAATTGAGAATTGGAGATGACCTATGAGTGAGAGCCAATCGCTGATGTTGCAGGAAGCCCAGCAGTCGCCGGAGGTTGTGGCAACGCTTCTTCAGAAGGAGCAACCGGTCTTTGACGAGATCGCCAAGCTGTTCGCTTCCGGTGCACCAAGCGTGGTGACAACAGCCGCACGCGGATCTTCGGACCACGCCGCAACCTTCTTCAAGTACCTCTTCGAGATCACCTGCGGCGTGCCCGTCGCATCGGTCGGCCCTTCGATCGCCTCGGTCTACGGCGCGCCGCTGCACCTCAAGGGCGGGATCCATTTCACCGTGTCGCAATCCGGCGCCAGCCCGGACATCGTTGCATTGCAGGACGCGGCCAAGCGTGGTGGCGCGACGACGATCGCCGTTGTCAATGTCACGGACAGCCCGCTCGCCAGGCAAGCGGACATCGTTCTCAACCTGAACGCGGGCGCCGAGAAGAGCGTGGCGGCAACCAAGTCGTTTATCGCCTCCGTCGCCGCTCTCTCCGGCGTCACTGCCGCCATCGGCGGCAAGCGCGATCTCCACGCCGCACTGGACAAACTTCCCGAAGCACTTCTGGCGACAAACGGCATCGACACAGCAGCAGCCGAGGATGTTCTCTTTAACGCCACCTCGCTTTACACTGCTGGTCGAGGCCCTGCCTTTGCCATTGCGCTCGAAGCAGCGCTGAAGGCGAAGGAAACGGCTGGCCTGCACGCCGAGGCGTTTTCCCTTGCGGAATTGATGCATGGCCCCATGCGCCTTGTTCAGCCGGGGTTTCCGATCGTCGCCTTCACGCCTGATGATCCGGCCTATGTCAACAACGTCCAGGCACTCGAGCGCTTGCAGAAGCTGGGCGCGACCACTGTGCCGTTCTCGACCCAGCCGCTGTCCGGTGCCAATCTGCGCGTGCCGAGCACAGGCAACGGGCTTCTCGACCCACTGGTATCGCTGCTTGTCTATTATCGCCTGATCGAGTCGGTCACCCGCCGCAAGGGTTTCGACCCGGACAAGCCGGCAAACCTGCTCAAGGTCACGGAGACGGTCTGATGACCAGGAAGATCTTCACCGGTGCGCGGATCTTCGACGGCCACCGTTTCCACGACGACAAGGCGCTCATCGTTTCGGATGGGCGCGTCGAGGCAATCCTTGCGAAGAATGATCTGCCGGCTGGCGAACAAGTCCATCTCGACGGCGGCATTCTGTCTGCAGGCTTTGTCGACGCGCAGGTAAACGGCGGCGGCGGACGCATGCTCAATGACGAGCCTTCCGTTGCCTCAATGCACATGATTGCCGAAGGCCACCGGCCCTATGGCACAACGGGCCTTTTGCCGACGCTGATCACCGACACCGCGCATGCAACAACTGCGGCCATCGAAGCAGCAACAGACGCCGTCAAGACAAACCGGGGCGTGGCGGGCCTGCATCTTGAAGGACCGCATCTGGCCCCGGCGCGCAAGGGAGCACACCTCGCCCAGCTCATGCGTCCCGTCGAAGACAGCGACGTACGAGCGCTGATCGCAGCAAGGCAGTCGATAGGTACGCTTCTCGTGACGATGGCTGCCGAGCAGGTCACCCCTCGCCAGGTGCGCGCGTTGAGCGAGGCAGGCGTCATCGTCAGCATCGGCCATTCCGACTGCTCGAGCGAGGCTGCGGAAGAGCGCTTCGACGCCGGTGCAAGGGGCGTGACGCATCTCTTCAATGCCATGAGCCAGCTTGGACACCGCGCGCCCGGTCTGGTAGGCGCAGCGATCGATCACCCCTCAGTCTGGTGCGGCATCATCGCCGACGGGCACCATGTCGACCCGAAGGCACTCCGAACGGCATTGCGGGCAAAGCGTGGCGAAGGCAAGTTGTTCTTCGTGACCGACGCGATGTCACTCGTCGGTTCCGATCGGGAGACCTTCACGTTGAACGGCCGGACAGTCCGCCGTGAGCGGGGCGGCTTCTGCTCCAAGCTGGTCCTTTCAGATGGCACGCTTGCCGGCTCCGATGTCGATATGGCTTCAACGATCCGTTATGGCGTCACCTATCTCGACCTTGCGCTTTCGGAAGCTCTCCGCATGGCATCACTTTACCCGGCACGCTTTCTGCGCCTCAAGAACCATGGCCATCTTTCCGCCGGTTCACGCGCGGATCTCGTCCACCTGACCGACGCAATCGAAGTCACGCGGACTTGGATCAGCGGCGAAGCAGCCTAGATCGAGGAAAAGCGATGACGGCAATCACCGACACTTATTTTGCCGACCTGATCCGGCGGCTTCAGACTTTGAAGACAGAGCTGGCGGACCCCATGGCCACAGCCGCCTCCGTGATTCTCGAGGCCGCGCGCAACGATAAGCGCGTCTATGTGTTCGGCACTGGCCACTCGCATATGCTGGCGGAAGAGGTTCACTATCGCGCCGGCGGCCTTGCCTTTGCCGTGCCGGTGCTGGTCGGTTCCGCCATGTTGCATGAGGGTGCGGTAATCAGTTCCGTATACGAGCGAACGGAGGGGCTGGTGCGGCCGGCCCTCGAGCGCTACGGCATGCAGCCAGCCGATGTCTTCATCATCGTTTCGAACTCCGGGGTAAACGCCGCTCCGGTGGAAGCGGCCGATTATGGCCACGAAGTCGGTGCGACGGTCATCGCCATCACGTCGGTCGCCTACTCAAGCGCAGTGGCCAACGGACGTCGCCGCCTTGCGGACATCGCTGACATCGTGCTCGACAACGGTCTTCCCCCCGGGGACGCATTGATCGATCTTGCCGGTACGGATTTGAAGGTCGGGCCAGCTTCGACGGCATTGGGCGCAACGGTGCTGAATGCCATTTTCGCCGAAGTTGCCTCCGAACTGGCAAAAACCGGTGATGCACCGATTTATCTCAGCGCCAACATGCCGGGCGCCGCCGCCGTGAACGAGCGCTTGGTGAAAAAATACCGACCGCGCAATCCACACCTCTGATAACGATTATCGGCGCCGCAAGTGCATATTGTCAACGCCACGGTGACAGTCGGTCGCCAAAGGCGGCCTACCGAAGCCGAGGGTCGAGGCGCATATTTCCTTCAGGAACAGCTAGGCGAAATGTTTCGTCGGCGCTTCGACGAGGAATGCATCCATGCTTCAGATAATCTCAAATTCCGCGGTCGCCATCCTAATTGCGGCTGCCTTTGCGACAACGACTCTCGCTGCGTTGCGCGATGAAAGTCAAACGATGCAAAAGGTGCCCGTCAGGGCACGGGCGGGACGCCATCCGAAGGTCGGAAGAACAGCCAAATAATTCCTTGAATCGGCCCAAATATCGACACCGGGCTGAACGACCAATGCACCATTGGGAATCCGGAGTTGGGACAATGACTAAAATCATCGGCGCGGCAGCACTTTTGACGATTGCGGCCGCTACCTATGCAGCATCCATAAACCCGTATGGCCCAGCCAACACGTCGCACGGCTATTCGCAACAGGTCGAGAGCCGTGACAACGGGCTGACAGCCTCCATCCGCTAAACGAGCAGCTGGCCGCCGTTTGCCGTCAGAGTCGAGCCGGTGATGAAACCGGCATCATCCGAGACGAGAAAGACGACGCAGCGCGCCACCTCTGTCGGTTCGCCAAGGCGACCGACTGGTATCTGCGGGATAATCCGCTCGCTGAGGACCTTCTCCGGAACCGCAAGAACCATTTCCGTGCCGATATAGCCCGGGCAGATCGCGTTGACGGTGATGTTCTTTGTCGCGCCCTCCTGAGCAAGCGCCTTGGTGAAGCCGAGGTCTCCCGCCTTCGCAGCCGAGTAGTTCGCCTGTCCCATCTGGCCTTTTTGGCCGTTGATCGATGAAATATTGACGACACGGCCGAAACTACGGTCGCGCATGCCGTTCCAGACCTGATGCGTCATGTTGAAGAGACCGGTGAGGTTGGTGTTGACCACCTCGTGCCATTGCTGCGGCGTCATTTTGTGGAACATGGCATCGCGCGTGATGCCGGCATTGTTGATGAGCACTTCAACCGGGCCGATTTCCGCCTCGACCTTGGCAATGCCTTCGCCGCAGGCCTCGTAATTGGATACGTCCCACTTGAACACCGGCACACCGCTTTCCTCATGGAAAGCCTTGGCCTTCTCGTCATTGCCGGCATAATTGGCGGCAACTCGATAGCCGGCGCTCTTCAGCGCCACGGAAATTGCGGCACCGATCCCGCGCGTTCCCCCGGTGACGACAGCCACTCTGCTCATGTTCCGCTCCCTTTGTAAGCCCCGCTATCCTGCGGGGACTTTATTGAGATATGAATTGTAGGCCATTTAAAAAGCTTCAAAGCACATCGCGACGCCCATGCCGCCGCCGATGCAGAGAGTCGCTAGTCCCTTCTTGGCTCCACGACGCTTCATCTCGAACAGAAGAGTATTCAGCACGCGGGCGCCGGATGCGCCAATCGGATGGCCGATCGCAATCGCGCCGCCGTTGACGTTGACGATCGCCGGATCCCACCCGAGATCCCTGTTGACGGCACAGGCCTGTGCCGCAAATGCTTCGTTGGCCTCGACGAGATCAAGATCGCCGACCGACCAGCCCGCCTTTTCCAGCGCCTTGCGCGAAGCCGGGATTGGACCTGTCCCCATTACCTGCGGATCAACGCCGGCGGTCGCCCACGAAACGATGCGGGCGAGCGGCTGGATTCCCCGGCGCGACGCCTCTGCTTCGGTCATGAGAACGGCAGCAGCGGCGCCGTCGTTCAAGCCAGATGCATTGGCAGCCGTGACTGTACCTTCCTTGTCGAAGGCAGGGCGAAGTTTCGCCATCGCATCGAGCGTCGCTCCGTGGCGGATATATTCGTCCGCATCCACCGTCACGTCGCCCTTCCGCGACTGGACGACATACGGAATGATCTCGTCAGCGAACCGCCCCGCCTTCTGGGCAGCTTCCGCCTTGTTTTGCGAGGAAACGGCAAACCGATCCTGTTCTTCGCGGGTAAGTTGCCACTGGCGCGCTATGTTTTCCGCTGTGACACCCATGTGATAGCCAAAGAAGGCGTCGGTGAGCCCATCCTTGATCATGGTGTCTATCATTTTCATGTCGCCCATTTTGACACCGCTGCGCAGATGCGCTGCGTGTGGTGCCATCGACATCGATTCCTGGCCGCCAGCGACGATGATCTTCGCGTCACCAAGCGCAATCTGCTGCATACCGAGAGCGACCGCGCGCAGGCCCGAACCACATAGCTGGTTGACGCCCCATGATGTCGCCTCCTTGGGTACGCCGGCCTTCATGGCTGCCTGCCGCGCCGGATTCTGGCCCTCGCCTGCCGCCAGAACCTGGCCGAGAATAACCTCATCCACTTCAGCGGCATCGACACCCGCACGCTCCAGCGCACCTTTTACGGCAGCCGCCCCGAGTTCGTGGGCGGGAACCGTGGCAAAAGCTCCGTTGAACGAACCGACAGCCGTGCGGCCTGCACCGGCGATGACGATGGACGAACTGGACATGCGGATCTCCTCATTAACTCCACCAGATGTAGAGTGAAACTGACAAAGCTTCGCTCTCAAGTCAAACGCCAAGAGTCGCCCAGCTATTTTCGTGATCGCTTACATTGAGACAAATTATGTCTACCGCGAAAGGAGTTGCCGCATCGCACAAAGAGATTGTCACTGGAGTTCTTTTGCGTCTACATTCGCAGGTGGAGGAACTTCAATAACAATCAGATGGGCTTCGGGAGACTGATATGGCGAAGAATGATGGTCAGATCGTAATCAAGAAATATGCCAATCGCCGCCTCTACAATACGGGCACCAGCACTTATGTGACTTTGGAAGACCTGGCGGAAATGGTGAAGAAGGGGGAGGATTTTACGGTCCAGGACGCCAAGAGCGGCGATGACATCACGCACTCGGTGCTGACGCAGATTATTTTCGAGCAGGAATCCAAGACGGGCAACACGCTTCTGCCGATCTCGTTCCTTCGCCAATTGATCACCTATTATGGTGACCAGATGCAGATGGTCGTTCCGAGCTACCTTGAACACTCCATGCGCGCATTCACCGAACAGCAGGCTCAGATGCGAGAGCAGGTGACCCGGGCCTTCGGCGAAACGCCGCTTACCAAGAATCTTCAATTGCCTCTGCAGATGGTCGAAGACCAGGTGCGTCGCAATACGGAGATGTTCCAACAGGCGATGCAGATGTTCTCGCCATTCATGGCGCCGCCCGCCAAGGAAAGCCGCAAGGCAGAAGCCAAGGACATCGACGAACTGAAAGAACAACTTCGCGCGCTTCAGAACAAACTCGATACTCTCTGAAACTACAGCCCGATCGAGACATCGCGCCCGGCGGTGCGGATGGAAACAGCAAAACCGCCAATCACATCGATGAGCGCAATCGTCATCAGGATGAAGAAAATCTGCGTTGCCGCGTCCTGGATAAGAAGAAACTCGATCAGGAACGCGATAAATACCAGCATGGAGAGCATATGGTTGGCGAGACTGCCACCGGCGTTCTGTGTCGCCCTCAATATTTCGAAGAACAGCACGACCAGCGCCACAACGATGAACAGATCGCCGAGCGACATGCTCCACATCGCGCCAGAAATCATCGAAAGAACAATAATATCGTTCTCAAGCGCCGGAAGCCCGCCGCCACCCATCAAACCCAAAATTGTCAGATTGTAGAGAATAAAAGGAATAATCATCAGCGGCATAGCATTGAACATATGACGGAGTCCCCCTCGGCTGAGAGAATACTGCCGTAAACCGCCATATCACTTCAAGAGCAGAACGATTTATTATCGCTGAAAAGCAAAAGGCCGGCACATGGCCGACCTCGCAAGTCCTGCTCAAGCAGAACGCACAAAATTATGCGCTTTCCTTCGGCGTAAGAACCTGACGGCCGCGATACATACCGGTCTTCAGATCGATATGGTGCGGGCGGCGCAGTTCGCCGGAGTTCTTGTCTTCAACGTATGTCGGAGCCTTCAGTGCGTCTGCGGAGCGGCGCATACCGCGCTTCGACGGGCTCGTTTTTCTCTTCGGTACAGCCATTTTTCTTACTCCACGTCACGGGCAAACACATCCAACGGCCAGACTGGCGGCCGAAACGACGTATCGCGATTTCGGAAATTTTGCGCGCTTATACATGCCTTGACGGGGCTTGACCAGTCCCCATGACTATTTTTTGAGATTCTGACAGTTCTACTCTCAAACCTCGTCTTCCTCGACAATCCACGGTTCGGCGCGCGCGGCGTCTTCCCACGTTTTCCATGCCGGATGCGCCTTCAGCGCAGCCATATAGCTCAGCGTGTCACCTGCTGTCACCAGGTCATAGGTATCGAACCGATTGACGACTGGCGCAAACATGGCGTCGGCGCCCGAAAAGGCTCCGAACAGAAACGGCCCACCGGAATGAGCACGCAGGTCACGCCAAATGGTTTCGATCCGTGCGACGTCGGCCATGACACCGTCGGCGAGCGGAATCTTGCCCTTCGGCCGCCGCATGTTCATTGGACAGGCGTTCCGCAATGCCTTGAAGCCCGCGACCATCTCCGTCGAAACTGCACGTGCAACCGCTCGCCTGCCCCGTTCCTTCGGCCAGAGGCCCGCCTCCGGAAAGAGTTCGGCGATATACTCGATGATAGCCAGTGATTGCCACACGCCAACGTTTCCATGCTGCAGCATCGGAACCTGGCCGGTTGGCGAGAACTCCTTGAACCGTGGATTGCCGTTGGCAAAATCAAACGGCACCAGCACCTCCTCGAAGGGAATGCCGGCTGCAGCCATGGCGATCCATGGCCGAAACGACCAGGACGAGTAGTTCTTGTTGCCGATATAGAGGGTGAGCTTGTCCAATGGGGCCTCCCGCGATTAGCGCCGAAACTGTTCACGGGCGGGTCTTGGTCCACACGTTCCAAACCAATGCCAGATGGCAGAGACCATAACCAACCAAATGTGCTGATATCAGTTATAAATGCACCCGACGTAATCGCCGGAATTGCGCGCGCGGCGCTCGATGACGGCGGCAAGTCGGCGTAGGCCACGGCCGGGTTTGCCGGCATTGCGGTCGATCGGATTCGGGAGCGACACTGCAAGCAGCGCTGCCTGTCGGCTTGTAAGCTTGGATGCCGGCACCTTGAAATGGTAGCGGGCCGCGGCCTCGACCCCATAGATGCCCGGCCCCCATTCCGCGATGTTGAGGTAGATTTCCATCAGGCGTCGCTTCGACCAGACAAAATCCGACGACACGGCGAGTGGCAATTCCAGCGCCTTGCGGACAAAGGAGCGACTGTTCCAGAGGAACAGGTTCTTTGCCGTCTGCATGGGGATCGTGCTGCCGCCGCGTGTGGATTGACCGCTGAGGGTATCCTCCACCAGCATGCGCATCTCGCCCCAGTCGACCCCGCCGTGAAAGCAAAACTGCCCATCTTCTGACATCATCACCGATTGCACCAGAACCGGCGAAATCTTGTCGATGGACACCCACTGCCTGTCATAGCCCTGCAGCAGCACGAGATCGCGGAGCATCAGCGTCGATATCGGGTGAATGAACGGTAGCAGGTAAACGAAGATCAGAACATAAGGGAGAATGGCAAGCGCTGCGATCGCAAGCACGATGCGCATCATGATCGGGCGACTCTTCAGCCAAAGAAACACGCGCCGGTGGGCCGGCATGGCTATGCTGTCCTCTCTATCCGGCGTGATATCCAATTTTCCCCGACCCAGTCTCGTTCCCTACTCTCCATACCGTCTGCAAACTCTCAATGCCATAGACAAAGGAAATCTTGCGTTTGTCATCGACAATTCCGTTGCAAGCGAAGGGGCGCCCATGCCAAACAGCGCAGCATGGATCCAAGCTTTGAAGCATTCGAAACGAGACTGTCCGCCAATGCGCGGGAGATCGAGACCCTTCTCGAGACGCTGCTTTCAGCGACCGTTCTGGATGACGAGATCGGCCGACCGGAGCAACTGCGCTCGGCGATGCATTATGCAGTCCTGAATGGTGGCAAGCGGTTGCGGCCGTTCCTGGTCGTTGAAACAGCGGCGTTGCTTGGTGGTGACGGGAAAGCGGCTTCGCGAGTCGGTGCAGCGCTCGAATGCGTTCACTGCTACTCGCTTGTTCACGACGACCTGCCCGCAATGGACGACGACGATCTGCGCCGCGGCAAACCGACGGTGCATATTGCCTTTAATGAAGCGACCGCGATCCTCGTTGGAGACAGCCTGCTGACCTACGCCTTCGACATCATCGCATCGCCGGAAACCACCCTTCCCGAGGCCGACAGGCTGGCGCTCGTTCTGGCGCTGGCTCGCGCTGCGGGCATCGGCGGCATGGCGGGAGGCCAGGCGCTCGATCTCGCCGCCGAAAGGCAGCAACCTGACGAACAGGGGATCACGACATTGCAAGCGATGAAGACAGGCGCGCTCATTCGCTTCGCCTGCGAGGCGGGCGCGATCATCGCCGGCGCTTCGCTGGCGGACCGCAAGCGGCTGCGCAGGTTCGGCGAAAGGATAGGTCTCGCCTTCCAACTCGCCGACGATATTCTCGACCTGACGTCGGATGCAGCCACGATGGGCAAGGCGACGGGCAAGGACGTAGGTCGCGGCAAAGGCACGCTGGTCGCGATGCACGGCTTGGCATGGGCGGAAGCAACACTCGCAGAGCAAGTCCGGGAGGCGGAAGCCCTTCTTGCGCCCTACGGCAAACGTGGAGCGGTCCTGACCGAAGCAGCCCGCTTCGTTGCCCATCGGAAAAGCTGAAAGCATCGCCGAAACAATCTCCCGGAAGGTCGCACCGCCTCCCCGTGCTGCCGAAAAATCTACCGGATTTGACGTCCGCGGTTATTCCGCAGCCGTCTTCTGACCAAACCGTTTTTCGATGTAGTCGGCCACGAGCCCCTCGAAATCAGAAGCGATATTTGGGCCGCGCAACGTCATTGCCTTCTTGCCATCGATGAAGATCGGAGCCGCCGGCGTCTCGCCGGTGCCGGGAAGCGAGATGCCGATATCGGCATGCTTGCTTTCACCGGGGCCGTTGACGATGCAGCCCATGACCGCAACGTTGAGCGCCTCAACACCCGGATACTTGTCGCGCCAGACCGGCATGTTCTTGCGCAGGTCGTTCTGAATGTTCTGCGCCAGTTCCTGGAAAACCGTCGACGTCGTGCGCCCGCAGCCGGGACAGGCGGCGACAACAGGCACGAACTGCCGGAAGCCCATGACCTGCAGCAGTTCCTGCGCCACCTGAACTTCGCGGGTACGATCGCCGTTCGGTTCAGGCGTCAGCGAAACCCGGATGGTATCGCCGATGCCATGCTGCAGGACATAGCCCATGGCGGCTGACGAAGCGACAATGCCCTTGCTCCCCATGCCGGCTTCGGTAAGGCCGAGATGTAGCGCATGATCCGAGCGCTGCGAGAGCATCGAATAGACAGCAATCAGGTCCTGAACCTGGCTGACCTTGGCAGACAGAATGATGCGGTTGCGCGGCAGGCCGATCTCTTCCGCCAGATTGGCAGAAATCAGCGCCGACTGCACGATCGCCTCGCGCGTTACCTGACGCGCAGAAAGCGGCGAACCGGCCTCCGCGTTCTGGTCCATAAGCGCCGTCAGCAAGTCCTGATCGAGCGAACCCCAGTTCACACCGATACGGACCGGCTTGTCGTAGCGGATCGCCATCTCGATGATCTCGGCGAACTGCTTGTCCTTCTTGTCCTTGAAGCCGACATTCCCGGGATTAATCCGGTATTTCGCCAATGCTTCGGCACAGGCCGGATGATCCGCAAGCAGCTTGTGACCGATGTAATGGAAGTCGCCGATAAGCGGCACGTCCATGCCGAGACGCAGCAGCCGTTCGCGGATTTTCGGCACGGCTGCGGCACTTTCGTCGCGGTCGACGGTGATGCGGACCAGCTCCGATCCCGCTTTGAAGAGCGCAGCCACCTGGGCGACCGTCCCATCAATATCGGCGGTATCGGTATTGGTCATCGACTGAACGACAACCGGCGCGCCACCGCCCACGATGACGCCACCGACATCAACGGCTACGGACGAACGGCGCGGTTCCGGATCAAAATCTGCGGCAGAAGACATGTAGAGTTCTTGAACCCCTTAAATTCGTGCTTTTCAGGTGGATCATGGTCGCTTTGTTGTCAACCGCCCTGGGCATCACTTTTGTTGGCTGCGGTTTCAGTGACCGCCGCCGGAGATGCCGTCGGCGTAGCGTGCGAGATTTGACAGCAGCAGAACCACCACCAGCAACAGTGGTAGCGCCATGAACACCACGCCGAATCCGATATGTTCCGCTACGAAGCCGATGGCGGATGGCGCCACCAACATACCGGAGTAACCCATCGTCGTCACCACCGACAGGCCGATGCCAGCCTTGAGCCCTGGAATGTTGCCTGCCGCCGAGAAAGCGATCGGCACCATGTTCGATATGCCGACACCGCAGAGAGCAAACCCGATGATTGCCACTTCGGCATCGGGCGCGAATGCGGCCAGCAGCATGCCGGCAATCGCAAATAGCGTGCAGATCCTGAGCGTCTTGACGCCGCCCAGCCGATCGCGAACGAGATCCCCAGCAAATCGCATGATCGCCATGGTTAGGGAGAAAGCTGCAAATCCGAAGCCGGAAAGCGCCACCGATGCGCCGAGCTCCTGGCGCAGATACAGGGCTCCCCAATCGAGCACCGCACCTTCGGGAACCATTGAGAACAGTGCCATCAGGCCAAGCAGCCACGGCAGCGGCACGAAAGGAAGACGGACCTTTTCCTTCTTCTCATCCGGATGCGGTGGATCGGCAAGGATCATGGTCCACGCGATGCCGAGGAAGATCACCGCCAGAACGGTCGCAACCTGGGCATGGCCCAGCACACCAAACTTCGCAATGACGAGACCACCGAGACCTGCCCCGATAAGGCCGCCCAGACTCCAGAAAGCGTGGCACGAGGACATGATCGCTCGCCGCATCGACTTCTCGACTGCGACGGCATTGGCGTTCATCGCCACGTCCATCGCACCGATGAAACCGCCAAAGAGAAATAGCGAGATCGCGCCGGTGACGACGTGGGTCGCAAGCGTGAGCGCCAGCAGGATTGGCAACAGGCAGACGGCGCTGACCTGCGCCACGCGTCGCGAACCATGGCGTGCGATCTGCGCACCCGCAATCGGCATCAGCGTCAATGATCCGATGCCGAACACCAGGATCATCAGGCCGAGCTCGAACTTGCTAAGCTGAAGTCGCTCGGCGAACTCAGGAATCTTCGGCGCCCAGCAACCGACGATGAAGCCGTTCATCAGGAAGAGCAACGAAACCGCCGTTC
The DNA here is from genome assembly GCF_001426265.1 of Rhizobium sp. Root1220. Taxonomy (GTDB): domain Bacteria; phylum Pseudomonadota; class Alphaproteobacteria; order Rhizobiales; family Rhizobiaceae; genus Rhizobium. Next base: position 192,227 of record NZ_LMDG01000023.1, on the reverse strand, counting down.
TGTTCCTGTTCACAAAGCCCGGCCTGGCGGCCTGCACCGCGTTCATTGGATTATCCATGTCTTGTCCCGATACCCTTGCCACCGAACTGTCATGCCCGGTTGCTCATTGAATTGAATCACGCCGCTTCACCAGCGACAATCGTTCTGCACCCGCGGTCGCGGTATTGCGCGAGCATCCCGGCGTCGGCATCGCGCTCGACGACCAGACACTCGCACTGCGCCATCGGAAGCACGGCATGCGGTGCCGCCGTTCCGAACTTCTCCGAGGTGACGGCGACAAGAACCTTCCGGCTTCTCGATGTTGCGAAGCGCTTGAACTCCGCGTCTTCAAACCCGAGCGTCGTCACCCCGGCCACGAGGTCAATTCCGCAGGCGCCAAGGATGCAAAGGTCGGGCGACAGCATTTCCATGTCGCGCATGGCCTTGGCGCCGAGCGATCCGCCAACCTGCCTGTCGACGAGGCCGCCTATCAGAATGACGTTGACAGCAGGCTTGTCGATCAGTGCCGCCGCAATCGCCGGCGCATTCGTGATCGCCGTCAGCGCCATGTCGGTGGGAAACGCCGCCGCAATCGCGAGGTTCGTGCTCCCCGCATCAAAGAAGACCGTCGAACCGACGGCAATCTGTGAGACCGCAGCCATCGCAAGCGCTTGCTTGCGATCACGCGCAACGCCCACGCGGTGAGAGAGGCTGCCGCTGGCAGAAGAGAAGGGCAATGCGCCACCGTAGACACGTTCGCATAGACCGGCTGCCGCCATCTCGCGAAGATCCCTGCGCACCGTGTCTTCGGATACGCCGAACTCGACTGCAAGCTCTGCCGCAAGGACTCGGCCATTCGCTTGCAGCTTTCGCGAAATCGCGCTCTGCCGTTCCTGCAACAGAAGTTCGTTCACGTTCATGCCGGTTTTGTCCGCGTTCATTGCAATTTGGTACAAACACGCATAAACAAACATGAACATGCACGCAAGCAGAACATGAAGCACGTTTTTTCACGTCGCGAAACAACACGCGCCGAATTCGTGATAATTGAGAAAAATATTCGCACCTGCCCATTTTCTTCGCAGTTTTCTACGCATCGCGTGACCGGCTTTTCTGCGATTTTCCCCGCATCGAACATCTGGTGAAATTGGATAGAAAAAATGAACCTCCTGAAGACCATCGCCGCTGCCGCACTGATCCAGGCCGCTGCCTTTCTCCCTGCGGTAGCCGGCGAGAATCTTGCGGCCATCAAATCGGCAGGCGTCCTGAAGATCGGCACGGAAGGAACCTATGCGCCATTCACCTACCACGATGCCAACGGCAAGCTGGTCGGCTTCGATGTCGAAATCGGCGAGGCGGTCGCTACCAAGCTCGGTGTCAAGCCGGAATTCATCGAGGGTAAATGGGACGGCCTTATCGCCGGCATTGATGCCAAGCGGTACGACACGGTGATCAACCAGGTCGGCATCACCGACGCGCGCAAGCAGAAGTACGATTTCTCCGAACCCTACATCGCATCCAAGGCCGTTCTGATCGTTCGCGACGGCGACGACAGCATCAAGAGCTTCACGGACCTGAAGGGCAAGAAATCGGCGCAGTCGCTCACCAGCAATTTCGGCAAGCTCGCCGAGCAGTCCGGCGCCGAACTCGTCGGCACCGACGGCTTCGACCAGTCTATCCAGCTGGTTCTCACCAAGCGCGCCGATGCGACCATCAACGACAGCCTGTCCTTCCTCGATTTCAAGAAGCACAAGCCGGACGCACCGGTGAAGATCGTCGCCCAGCAGGAAAATGCCGACTATTCCGGCATCATCGTCCGCAAGGGCGAGCCGGAACTCGTCGAAGCGATCAACAAGGCGCTGGCCGAGATCAAGGCGGACGGCACCTACCAGAAGATCTCCGACAAATACTTCGGCCAAGACGTTTCGAAGTAACCTACGACGACGGTTTCCCGTCGCCTCCACATCCTTTATACCTGCCTGAAAGCGTTCAGCGAAACCTCGCTGAACGCATCTTTCTTTAAGGGATACGTTCGTGCCGCACTGGCTTCAATTGATGGCGGAATCGCTCGCGCCGCTCCTCTGGGCCGGGCTGATCTTTACCATCCCGCTGACATTGCTCTCCTTCTCGCTGGGCCTCGTTCTCGGCTTGATCACCGCAATTGCGCGCCTCTTCGGAGCGGCACCGATCGCCGCGATTGCTCGCTTCTACGTCTGGGTCATCCGTGGCACGCCACTGCTGGTGCAACTCTTCGTCATCTTTTACGGGTTGCCGAGCATCGGCATCCTGCTCGATGCCTTTCCCGCAGCACTGATCGGCTTCACCCTGAACATCGGCGCCTATAGCTCCGAGATCATCCGTGCGGTGATTTCATCGGTGCCGAAGGGGCAGTGGGAGGCCGCCTATTCCATCGGCATGAGCTGGCGCCAGGCGATGAGCCGCACCATTCTGCCCCAAGCGGCTCGCGTTGCGGTGCCGCCGCTGTCCAACACTTTCATTTCCCTCGTCAAGGACACGTCGCTCGCCGCCGCCATTACCGTGCCTGAGCTTTTCCAGGCAGCACAGCGAATTGTCGCGACGACCTATGAGCCGCTGATCCTCTACATCGAGGCGGCATTGATATACCTTGCCCTGAGCTCCGTTCTTTCCACCCTGCAGGTGCGGCTTGAGCGTCGCTTTGCCCGCTATGGCGGCATGCTGGAGGCAAATGCATGATCGAGCTATTCGACATCGAAAAGCGCTTCGGCGATGCCGTCATCCTGAAGGATATCAGCATCCGCATCCCGGAAGGCAGCGTCACAGCACTGGTAGGCCCCTCCGGTGGCGGCAAGAGCACCCTGCTTCGCTGCATCAACCTGCTCGAAATCCCGACCGCCGGAACGATACGGCTTGGAGAGGAAAAGCTGACCTTTACGCCTGGGCAGAAAACCGGCTGGCAGGCGATCCAGAAGATCCGCCGACAGACAGGAATGGTGTTCCAGAACTTCCAGCTTTTCCCGCATCAGACGGCAATCGAAAACGTCATGGAGGGGCTCGTCACGGTGCTCCGGTGGCCGAAGGAAAAGGCCCGTGAGCGAGCCATGGAGTTGCTGACCAAGGTTGGCATGGCGCACAAGGCCGACGCCTGGCCTTCGACCCTATCGGGCGGGCAGCAGCAGCGCGTGGCGATTGCCCGCGCGCTTGCCCCTTCGCCACGCGTTCTTCTTTGCGACGAGCCGACGTCTGCACTCGATCCGGAATTGTCGGCAGAGGTCGTCGATGTTCTGGGACGCCTTGCCAGCGAGGGAACGACGATGGTCATGGCGACTCACGATCTCAGGCTCGCCTCGAAGATCGCAAATGATGTGGTGTTTCTGGAGGCCGGAAGCGTCGTCGAGACCGGCAGCGCCAAGAACATCTTCACCGCACCCGAGCGCGAGCGCACCAAGCGCTTCATCTCGACGATCAACGCCGCCCACACCTACGACATATAAGGATGGGCGGCGGCAGTCGTCGGTTTACGCCGAACGCGCGGCCTTCAGGACGTTGCCCCACCAGATCAATTGATCAAGCTGGTTCTTCGCTGCTTCCACGAGGTGCGCGTAGTCGGTCAACGTCTTGCCGTCCTTTAGGATGGAAAGATACTCCGGGAACGAGATGTGGATGCCGGTCTTGACCGAAACAGCGCTCATCTCGACGAAGATGAGCCGCAAGTGCTCGACTGCACGCGCTCCGCCGACGCCGCCATAACCGACGAAGGCGACCGGCTTATGGATGAACTCGCCGAGATCGATCGCGTTCTTTAGAACGGCAGTTGGAGCATGGTTGTACTCGGCGGCGGTAAAGACATAGCCGTCGAACTCGCGCAGCTTCTTCTTCCAGCGTTCGGCCGTTTCGTTTTCAGCGTCGGTGGCGCTCGCCTCGCCGAGAAAAGACATCGGGTAGTCCAGCAGATCGAGCACTTCGACCTCAAGCTCAGGGCGGCTTGCGGCGATCTCGGCGATCCACTTTGCGGGATGATCGGCAAAACGACGGATGCGCGTGCTTCCAATGATAACGGCAATTTTCAGCTTGCTCATACCCACCTTTTCTCCATTTAAAGGCACAAACAGAAAAGGGCGACCTTGCAGCCGCCCTTCCAATATCAAATGATCAATCAGCCTGCGTAGGTGACCAGGAGGTCCTTGGCGTCGATCTGGTCGCCGGCCTTGACGAGGACCTCGGCGATCGTGCCGTCCTTTTCCGCATGGATCGCCGTTTCCATCTTCATCGCTTCGATCGACACCAGCACGTCGCCGGCGCTGACCGGCTGGCCGGCGGAGACAAAGGCACGCGAGATGACGCCCGGCATCGGCGCACCGACATGCGCGGCATTGCCCGGCTCCGCCTTGCGGCGCGCAGCGGCACCGGTGGCGCCATGGGCGCGATCCGGAACCTTGATGCGGCGCGGCTGGCCGTTGAGCTCGAAGAACACCGTGACCATGCCCTGGCTGTCGGTGCCGCTCATAGCCTGGTTGACGATGACGAGCGTCTTGCCCTTCTCGATATCGGCAAACAGCTCGCCGCCATCGGGCAGGCCGTAGAAATAGGATGGCGTGGGCAGAACCGAGACCGGGCCGTAGGTATCCGACGCCAGCGCGAAGTCGGTGAACACCTTCGGGTACATCAGGTAGGAGGCAAATTCGAAGTCGTTGACCTCGCGCTCCAGCTTGGTCTCGATCGTCTTGCGCTCCGCATCCAGATCGGCATCCTCGAGCAGCGAGCCCGGACGAACCGTATAAGGTTCTTCGCCCTTGAGCGCCTTCTTCTGCAGCGCTTCCGGCCAACCGGACGGAGGCTGGCCGAGATCGCCCTTCAGCATCGAGACGACCGATTCCGGGAAGGAGACTTCCTTGTCCGGGCTGACGACATCGGCGACGGAAAGATCTTGGCTCACCATCATCAGCGCCATGTCGCCAACCACCTTGGACGACGGCGTTACCTTGACGATGTCGCCGAACATCTGGTTGGCATCGGCATAGGCCTGCGCCACCTTGTGCCAGCGGGTCTCAAGCCCGAGCGAACGGGCCTGTTCCTTGAGGTTGGTGAACTGGCCGCCCGGCATTTCGTGCAGGTAGACCTCAGAGGCGGGCCCCTTGAGGTCGCTTTCGAAGGCCGCATACTGGTTGCGCACCGCTTCCCAGTAGAAGGAGATGCGGCGGATCCATTCGGGATCGAGGCCCGGATCGCGCTCGGAGCCACGCAACGCCTCGACGATCGAACCGAGGCAAGGCTGCGAGGTGTTGCCCGACAGCGCATCCATCGCCGCATCCACGGCATCGACGCCGGCATCGACGGCCGCGAGAACCGTCGCGGCAGCAATGCCCGATGTGTCATGCGTGTGGAAATGGATCGGCAGGCTGGTTGCTTCGCGCAGCGCCTTGAATAGCACCGTGGCAGCAGCAGGCTTCAGGAGGCCGGCCATATCCTTCAGCGCGATGATATGCGCACCGGCCTTTTCGAGCTGCACGGCGAGGTCGGTATAGTACTTCAGATCGTACTTCGGACGCGCAGAATTCAAGATATCGCCGGTGTAGCAGATCGCCGCTTCGCAGAGCTTGTTCTCTTCGGCAACCGCGTCCATCGACACGCGCATGTTCTCGACCCAGTTCAGGCAGTCGAACACGCGGAACAGGTCGATGCCGCCCTGCGCAGCCTGGCGGACGAAGTATTTGACGACATTGTCGGGGTAGTTCTTGTAGCCGACGCCATTGGCGCCGCGCAGCAGCATCTGCAGCAGCAGGTTCGGTGCAGCCTCGCGAACCATCGACAGACGTTCCCACGGATCCTCCGTCAGGAAGCGCATCGACACGTCGAAGGTCGCGCCACCCCAGCATTCGAGCGAAAGGAGGTTCGGCAGCGCATGCGCATAGGTGCCGGCGATGCGGGCGATGTCATAGGTGCGCATGCGGGTGGCGAGAAGCGACTGATGGCCATCGCGCATCGTCGTGTCGGTCATCAGTACGCGCTTTTCGTTGCGCATCCACTCGCCGAATTTCTTCGGTCCGAGCGTATCGAGCAGCTGCTTGGTACCGTCCTTGATGCCGGAGCCGTTGGTGTAGGGCACGACGGGCTCGGCGGCATCCGCCGTCGGCTTAGGCCGGTCCTTGGCTTCGGGGTGGCCGTTGACCGTAACATCGGCCAGATAGGTGAGCAGCTTGGTCGCACGGTCCTGGCGCTTCACCTGCTGGAACAGTTCCGGCGTCGTATCGATAAAGCGGGTCGTGTAGCTGTTATCCCTAAACTTCGGATGCGTGATGATCGCTTCGAGGAAGGTCAGGTTTGTAGCGACGCCACGGATACGGAATTCGCGCAGCGCGCGGTCCATGCGGGCAATCGCTTCCGACGGGTTCGGCGCCCACGCCGTGACCTTCACCAGCAACGGATCGTAATAGCGGGTGATGATCGCACCCGAGTACGACGTGCCGCCATCGAGGCGGATACCGAAGCCGGACGCCGAGCGATATGCGGTGATGCGGCCGTAATCCGGGATGAAGTTGTGCTCAGGATCCTCGGTGGTGATACGGCACTGCAGCGCATGGCCGTTGAGCTTGATGTCTTCCTGCTTCGGAACGCCCGATTCCGGCGTGCCGATCGCAATGCCGTCAAGGATGTGGATCTGCGCCTTGACGATGTCGATGCCGGTGACGACTTCGGTGACCGTGTGCTCGACCTGGATGCGCGGATTGACCTCGATGAAGTAGAATTTGCCGGTATCGGCATCCATCAGATATTCAACAGTGCCGGCGCCGACATAGTTGGTCGCAGCCGCGATCTTCAGCGAATAGGCGGCCAGCTCCTGCCGCTGCGCTTCGCTGAGGTAGGGAGCCGGCGCACGCTCGACGACCTTCTGGTTGCGGCGCTGGATCGAGCAGTCACGCTCGAACAGATGCACGACATTGCCGTGCGTATCGCCAAGCACCTGACTTTCGACGTGGCGGGCACGTTCGACCAGCTTTTCGAGATAGACCTCATCCTTGCCGAAGGCGGCCATCGCCTCGCGCTTGGCTTCGGTGACTTCGCGGGCAAGGTCCTTGGGGTCGCGGATGGCGCGCATGCCGCGGCCACCGCCACCCCACGAGGCCTTCAGCATAACGGGATAGCCGATCTCTTCGGCCATACGGGCAACTTCAGCAGCATCATCAGGAAGAGGATTAGTTGCCGGCACCACAGGAACGCCGACCGAGATCGCCAGATTGCGAGCGGCCACCTTGTTGCCGAGCTGGCGCATCGTATCGCCGCGCGGGCCGATGAAGATTATGCCCGCTTCTTTACAGGCATCGACGAATTCGGGGCTTTCCGACAGCAGGCCATAGCCCGGATGAATCGCATCGGCGCCGGACAGCTTGGCGACGCGGATCACTTCCTCGATCGACAGGTAACTCTCGATCGGTCCGAGATCGCGGGCAAGATGTGGGCCGCGGCCGACTTGGTAGCTTTCGTCCGCCTTGAAGCGGTGCAGCGCCAGCTTGTCTTCCTCGGCCCATATCGCGACCGTTTTTATGCCCAGCTCGTTGGCTGCGCGAAACACGCGAATGGCAATTTCGGAACGGTTGGCGACAAGGATCTTAGAAATGGGCAATGCAGTCTCCTCACGGCATCGAAACGGGCAATGCTGCACCCGCGAAGAGAAGTCTTAACGCGCTGTCACGAAAAGTTCAATTTCCTGAACAACGATAGATGGGAAATTCTCTGACTACGTAATGAGGCCATGACGAAAGGCCACGGCAACCGCGTGTTGTCTGTTCTTTGCTTTCAACTTGTCCTGCAGGCCGTTCATGTACCAGTCAACGGTATGATTGGAGATCTTGAGAAGCTTTCCGATCTCCACCGAGGTCATGCCTTCCGCCAAGAACTGCAGTATTTCCATCTCCCGGCGCGTCAGTCTGGCGTCGATACTGGAGACATTTTCAACTGCCAGCGCCTCTCCACCGAGCTCCAGAAGCCGCCAGAACGCTTTCTGCGCAACGGCGCCGAGGAGCGAAATTTCGACCGGAGAGAGTTCTACCGGGCTCCCGCTGATGCTCATATTGCCGAGAATTCCGTTCCGCCCCTGGATCTGGAAGACATAGCCGTCCTTCAGTCCATACCCTTGGGCGTCAGCCATCATCTGCTCCATGCGACGATGGTGCGGATCCTTCCGGAAAGCCGCCAAACTGTCTCTCCAGCGGAACGGTCTTTGCGCGTATGCGAGATAGCGAACGGTCGGATCGATCAGAGCATACTTCTTCAAGAGATAATTTTGCGGCCATTTCTCTGGCCAATGAGCAGCAAGGGGCAGGTTACTGTGCTCCGCATTTGGCCTCGAATGTCTCAGCAGTCCGTAATATTCGAAGCCGTAGGAACGGATGACATGCGCCAATTCGTTGACCACGGCTTCGGGCTTTCGACATTCCTCCAGAACCACAAGCAATTGGATCAAATAATGAATATTCACAGAAAAGCCCCTGATCCGCCGGCGCGCAATGAGGTACGCCAGTCATCGGCACAAGCCGTAATGGTAAACGATTTATCGATACAACTAAAATGTCAGTGCGACGTATATTTAATGGTGTGCCACTACGGCGCTACAACGCAAGCAGAAAGTAAGAATTACAATTTTTCTCCGGTAAAATTTCCGCCTCCCACTGCGGGAAATGTATCGCTGTCGACGATTCCGGATGTCACTTGAACGTCCCGTTAATCGCCGGTTCAGGTAGATTTTTGTAGCGTCGCAACATCCGCTATTTCGCAGATGCACAAGAGGTACCGCCGTGTCGCTATTCAAGGTCTATGCAAGAGCTTTGCGCTATCTGGGCGCCTACAAGCTCCGCGTATCCCTCGTCGTTATCGCCAACATTGTGCTCGCAGCGATTACCATCGCCGAGCCGATCCTGTTCGGCCGCATCATCGACGCGATTTCCGGCAAAGGTGACGTCAAGCCTATCCTGTTCATGTGGGCAGCATTTGCCGTCTTCAACACGATAGCGTTCGTTCTGGTGGCCCGCGAGGCTGACCGGTTGGCGCATGGACGCCGTGCGACGCTGCTGACGGAGGCCTTCGGGCGCATCATCTCGATGCCCCTCTCCTGGCACCACCAGCGCGGCACCTCCAACGCGCTGCACACACTTCTTCGTGCGTGTGAGACGCTGTTCGGCCTGTGGCTGGAATTCATGCGCAATCACCTTGCAACAGCCGTGGCGATCGCCATCCTGATCCCGACCGCAATGTCGATGGACCTGCGCCTTTCGGGCGTGCTGGTGGTGCTTGGTATCGCTTATTGGCTAATTGGTCGCCTCGTCATGAGCCGCACCAAGGATGGCCAGGCGTCTGTCGAGAACCACTATCATACGGTTTTCTCGCATGTCAGCGACTCGATCAGCAATGTCTCGGTGCTGCATAGCTACAATCGCATCGAGGCCGAAACCAAGGCACTGAAGTCGTTTGCCGACCGTCTTCTTCAGGCTCAGTACCCTGTGCTCGACTGGTGGGCCCTGGCGGGTGCGATGAACCGCATGGCATCGACCATCGCCATGATGATCATCCTGGTCATCGGCACTCTCATGGTACAGGCTGGCGAGTTGCGGATCGGCGACGTCATTGCCTTCATCGGCTTTGCAAATCTGCTGATCTCGCGGCTCGACCAGATGCGCCAATTCGCCACGCAGATCTTCGAAGCACGCTCCAAGCTCGAGGACTTCTACACTCTCGAAGACTCGGTCCGCGAACGCGAGGAACCTGCCGGCAATGCCGATATCAGGGAAGTAAAAGGCGAAGTCGAGTTCCGCAACGTATCGTTCCGCTTCGGTAACACGGCTCAGGGCTTGCACAACGTGTCGTTTACCGCCAAGGCTGGACAGACCGTTGCGATCGTCGGTCCGACCGGTTCTGGCAAGACCACGATGATCAACCTGCTTCAGCGAGTCTATGACCCGGACAACGGCCAAATCCTGGTCGACGGCCACGATACGACAAAGGTGACCCGCAAGTCGCTGCGCCGCTATATCGCAACGGTATTCCAGGATGCCGGCCTGCTCAACCGTTCGATCAGCGACAACATTCGCCTTGGCCGGGAAGGTGCGTCGGATGAAGACATGCGCCGTGCAGCAGAAGCCGCCGCCGCCGCCGACTTCATCGAAACCCGCGAAGATCAGTACGACACCCATGTCGGCGAACGCGGCAACAAACTCTCGGGTGGCGAACGCCAGCGCGTAGCCATTGCCCGCGCCATCCTCAAGGATGCTCCGATCCTGGTGCTGGATGAAGCGACGAGCGCGCTCGACGTCGAAACCGAAAACCGCGTCAAGGCTGCGATCGACAATCTGCGTCAGAACCGCACCACCTTCATCATCGCCCACCGTCTCTCGACGGTCCGCGAGGCCGACAAGGTTCTTTTCCTCGATAGCGGCCGCATCGTCGAGGAAGGCAGCTTCGCTGAGCTTAGCCAGAGCAACGGCCGTTTCGCTGCCCTGCTGCGTGCCAGCGGCATCCTGACGGATGAAGAAGTCCGCAAGGCCCACACGACGGAAGCCGCCTAAAAAAGCAGCAAGACAAGCGATCGATCGAAGCCGGATGGTGCTGCCATCCGGCTTTTTTTGTCCGGCTGACACCTTGCGCCCGTTCGGTAGCAATCGCCTGTGAAGGCATTAGACTAAAGTCATAATCCCAAAGCCGCTCTCTTTATGAGGGAAATTTTCTGCCACAATCCCGTCAGGCGAACCGCGATTCGGGGAATGCTTTGAGGAGAGTAGAGTCGCGCGCCGCGTTTCATCATCTGTGGAGGACAGAACATGGCAAATGTCGCAAGCGTCGACGGCACGAAAGCCGGCCCGATGACGAGCGAGGAGAAGAAGGTTATCTTCGCCTCGTCGCTCGGTACGGTTTTCGAATGGTACGATTTCTATCTTTACGGTTCGCTCGCCACCTATATCGGGGCGACCTATTTCACGCAGTACCCTGAGGCCACGCGCAACATCTTCACGCTGCTGGCGTTTGCCGCCGGCTTCCTGGTACGCCCGTTCGGCGCACTGGTATTCGGCCGTCTCGGTGATCTCGTCGGACGCAAATATACATTCCTGGTAACGATCCTGATTATGGGTATGTCGACATTCCTTGTCGGTATCCTTCCGGGTGCCGCAACGATCGGCATCGCGGCACCGATCATCCTGATCGGTCTTCGTCTGTTGCAAGGCCTGGCACTCGGCGGCGAATACGGCGGGGCTGCAACTTATGTGGCCGAACACGCACCCAACGGGCGCCGCGGCTACTTCACCTCCTGGATCCAGACCACCGCAACGCTCGGCCTCTTTCTGTCGCTGATCGTCATCGTCGGCGTCCAGTTCCTGATGGGCAAGGAAGCATTCGCTGCTTGGGGCTGGCGCATCCCGTTCCTCCTTTCCTTCGTGCTTCTCGGTGTTTCCGTCTGGATTCGTCTCAAGATGAACGAATCGCCGGCATTCCAGAAAATGAAGGCTGAAGGCAAGGGTTCAAAAGCGCCGCTGACTGAAGCCTTCGGCCAGTGGAAGAATGCCAAGATCGCGCTGATCGCGCTTCTCGGCGCAACAATGGGTCAGGCAGTCGTCTGGTATGGCGGCCAGTTCTACGCGCTGTTCTTCCTGCAGAATGTGCTGAAGGTCGAGCTTCAATCGGCAAACATCATGGTTGCGATCTCGCTGATCCTCGCAACGCCCTTCTTCGTCGTTTTCGGTGGCCTGTCCGACAAGATCGGCCGCAAGCCGATCATCATGGCCGGCTTGCTGATTGCAGCAGTCACCTATAATCCGCTGTTCAAGGCCATGACCTGGACAGCAAACCCGGCACTTGCCGAAGCCCAGGCTTCGGTCCGGGCAACGGTCACTGCGGATCCGGCTGACTGCAAATTCCAGTTCAACCCGACTGGAACGTCGAAGTTCACCAGCTCCTGCGACGTGGCGACGGCCTTCCTGACCAAGAACTCGGTGCCTTACGATGTCGTTCCGGGCCCGGCTGGCCAACCGGCGACAGTCAAGATTGGCGATGAAACGATCACCAGCTTTGACGTCATCGCGGCCGGCGACAAGGCAAAGGGCTTGACCGCAGCGTTCGAAAAGAGCGCCAACATAGCCCTTCATGACGGCGGCTACCCGCTTAACCGTGGCGCCATCAAGGTTCCGGACGCCAAGCTGGACGCCTTTATTGCCGCCAATCCTGAGCTCGCACTGAATGCCGAGGCAGTCCGCGCCGGCACCAAGGAAACCATGCCCGCCGATAAGCTGGTGGCGGGCAAGCTTCTGACGGCAGATGAAGCGAATGGCGTCACCGACATGGCGGTCTACAACATCGCCGGCGGTGGCACTTTCGCCATGACGGCCGATCCGGCCCGGGTCAACTGGATCGGCACGATTGCCATCCTGTTCGTGCTCGTTTTCTACGTGACGATGGTCTACGGCCCGATTGCAGCGCTGCTGGTCGAACTCTTCCCGACACGCATCCGCTACACCGGCATGTCGCTGCCCTACCATATCGGCAACGGTTGGTTCGGCGGCCTTTTGCCTGCAACGGCCTTTGCAATGAGCGCCGCCACCGGTGATATCTACTTTGGCCTCTGGTACCCGATCATCTTCGCATCCATCACGCTGGTGATCGGCCTTATCTTCCTGCCGGAAACGAAGAATCGCGATATCCACGCAATGGATTGACCGCCAGGAAATCACACCGATGAAGCCCGGCGCTCACAAGGCGCCGGGCTTTTCATTTGTCAGAGGGAACGTCTTTCGCTCCATACCGGTGTAAGAAGTGGGCTCAGAAGAGCCGGCTCAGTCTCGGTGTTGGCCAACCGTCACGGCCGACTGAAAAGAGAATCCCGAAACGGGCAAGCAGAATAGAGATTGCGAAAGCAAACCAGACGCCGAGTGCCAGACCGGCCGCTACGTCGCTCGGATAGTGAACGCCTATGATGACCCGCGTGGCGCCGAGCCACAAGCCGATACCGATGAAGACGAGCCGGAAGCGCGGAAAGAGAAGGGCCAGCGCCATGAAGAGTGCACCGATGTTGGTCGAATGGCCGGACGGGAAGCTCTGATGCAGGAAATCCCAATTGAAGGGCGCGAAGCTGAAGATACCTTCCTGGTCGTAAAGCAGCGGCCGTGCCCGACCGATTGCGAACTTGAGGATATTAGCGACGACGCTGGCAAGCGCCACGGACAGGCCGACATAGGCTACCATCTGTCCCAGATAAACCATTCGGAACTGCGAGCGAACCTTCCATAGCCGGCGATGGACAAGATATCCAGTGATCAGGACCGTACACAGAGCGGCAAGAATCCAGGCAAGCCTGCCGATATCAGTCACATCGCCAGCAATCGAAACCAGCGGCGGCGCGAGGCTGTTGGCTGCCTGACCCAACGGTCGATCCAAGACGAAAAACGCAATGGCGACGATATTGATCGCTGAAAGCGTGAAAGCCATCCAGGGGACGCGACGATGAAGCGTGCGCCGTGCATCGTAGCGCTTGCGCAGACGACTCCAGACGTTCGGTTTAGGATCGATGGTCTCGTGCATTCCACTCCTGCTCATTTCTCATTGAAGAACGGAGATAGGAGAAACCTGAACTGCCTTCAAGCAAAGGCCCTTCGTATCTGTCGATGCGAAGGGCCAAAAGCGTGTTTCACGTGAAATATCAGGCAGAAAGAGCCTTGAACTCGGCCAGGATCGCCTCGCCCATCTCCACAGTGCCGACCTTCGTGGCGCCTTGCGCCATGATGTCTGCCGTGCGGATGCCCTTGTCGAGCACGTTCGCAATCGCCTTCTCGAGATTGTCGGCTTCGGTCACCATGTTGAAAGAGTAGCGCAGGCACATGGCGAAGGAGGCGATCATGGCGATCGGGTTTGCAATACCCTTGCCGGCGATGTCAGGTGCCGAACCGTGAACCGGCTCGTAGAGCGCCTTGCGCTTGCCGGTCTTCCCGTCAGGCGCACCGAGCGATGCCGATGGCAGCATGCCGAGTGAGCCCGTGAGCATGGCCGCAACGTCGGAAAGCATGTCGCCGAACAGGTTGTCGGTGACGATGACGTCGAACTGCTTGGGCGCACGAACAAGCTGCATGCCACCGGCATCCGCCAGCATATGCTCGAGCTGAACATCGGAGTACTTGGCCTTGTGGGTCGCGGTGACCACCTGGTTCCACAGCACGCCCGACTTCATGACATTCCGCTTTTCCATCGAGCAGACGCGATTGCCGCGGGTGCGTGCCATTTCGAAGGCCACGCCGGCGATACGCTCGATTTCGTAGGTGTCGTAGACCTGCGTATCGATGCCGCGCTTTTGTCCATTGCCGAGATCGATGATCTCCTTGGGTTCGCCGAAATAGACGCCGCCCGTGAGTTCGCGAATGATGAGAATATCGAGACCTTCGACCAACTCCGGCTTCAGCGAAGAGGCGTCTGCAAGCGCCGGATAGCAGATGGCAGGACGCAGGTTGGCGAACAGTTCCAGATCCTTGCGCAAGCGCAGCAGGCCGGCTTCTGGGCGCACTTCATAGGGAACGTCATCCCACTTCGGGCCGCCGACCGCGCCGAAGAGAACGGCATCCGCCGCGAGCGCCTTCTGCATGTCTGCTTCGGAGATCGCCGCCCCGTGCGCATCATAGGCGCTGCCGCCCACCAGACCTTCGTCGGTGAGGAACCCGGCCTTCATCGCCTCATTCATGTAGGCAATGATCTTGCGGACCTCACCCATGGCCTCGGGACCGATGCCGTCACCCGGCAGCAGGAAAAGATTGCGCGCTATCATGGAAAATCCTCCGCGGAAAAACAAGTTGCGGCTTATTAGCCTTCGGGAAACGGCATTTCAAGCGAACAACAGGTCGTTTCGGTACGCTTCACGATACCGAGCGTTCTATCTGCGCGAGTTGACCGCGGGGCCAGAGCGGGTAACAAGAGGGCATCGCGACCGCTATCTGGATATCACCGATGCCCACTCCACCTCTTCATCTCGACACACCGCTTTTTCGCACCCCAGCCGCTTATAGCGCCAGCAACGCGCCGCTCTGGTTGAAGCTCGACGCCCTGCAGCCAGCAGGAAGCTTCAAGCTGCGCGGCGTCGGCAAGCTCTGCCAGCATGAGGTGGAAAACGGCGCACGAGAAATCTTCTGTGCTTCAGGAGGCAATGCCGGAATCGCGGCCGCCTATGCTGGGCGTGCGCTTGGCGTACCGGTAACGATCGTTGTGCCGGAAACGACGTCCGAAGAGGTGCGCCAATCGATCGAAGCGACCGGCGCTACCGTTCTCATCCACGGCTCCGTCTTCGATGAGGCAAACGCCTACGCCGTCAAGATCGCGGAGGAGCGCAAGG
This sequence comes from Rhizobium sp. Root1220, assembly GCF_001426265.1. GTDB lineage: Bacteria > Pseudomonadota > Alphaproteobacteria > Rhizobiales > Rhizobiaceae > Rhizobium. The sequence continues at coordinate 176,920 of NZ_LMDG01000023.1, read as the reverse complement.
CCGCTTACGTACATCCCTTCGACCATCCGCTTCTCTGGGAGGGACACGGCACGCTGATCGATGAAGTCGTGGCAAAGGGTGCCAGCTTCGATTGCGTAATCGCCAGTGTCGGCGGCGGCGGGCTGCTTGCGGGAATTGTCGCCGGCCTCAAGCGCAACGGGCTGTCGCATGTGCCTGTCATCGCGGTCGAAACCGAAGGCGCCGCGTCCTTTCATGCGAGCATCGCGGCAGGCGAGCGCATCACCCTGCCCGCCATCACATCAATCGCCAATTCGCTGGGTGCGCGCCAGATCGCCCAGCATGTGTTTGATCTGCCGAAGCACCATCCGATTGAAAGTGTGACGGTCACCGATGCCGAAGCTGTCGCTGCCTGCCTGAAATTCGCCGATACCTATCGGATCCTGGTCGAACCTGCATGTGGTGCTGCATTGGCTGTGGCGGACGCTCATCCCGACATTCTCGCACGCTTCAGCAACCCACTGATCGAGGTCTGCGGCGGCATTGGCGTTTCGCTGGAGAAATTGAAAGTGTGGAAGGAGCAAATGCTCTGAAAATCAGGCAAAGAAAAGCCGGGCAGAACCCGGCTTTTGATGCGGCATTTTCGAGTTTCAAGCGGCCCAGGGGCGCGAGGCCGCGTTCGACTTTTCGAAGCTGTCGATCGACTTGCCTTTTTCCATCGTAAGGCCGATGTCGTCCAGGCCGTTGAGTAGGCAGTGGCGCTTGAACTCGTCGAGATCGAACTTGATCGAACCGCCATCCGGACCGGTGATTTCCAGGTTTTCGAGATCCACCGTGAGAATCGCGTTCGAACCGCGAGAAGCATCGTCCATCAGTTTGTCGAGATTTTCCTGACTGACCTTGATCGGCAGAATGCCGTTCTTGAAACAGTTGTTGTAGAAAATGTCGGCGAAGCTTGTCGAGATGACACAGCGGATGCCGAAGTCGAGAAGCGCCCAAGGAGCGTGCTCGCGCGAAGAGCCACAACCGAAGTTATCGCCGGCCACGAGGATCTTGGCATTCTGATAGGCCGGCTTGTTGAGCACGAAATCCAGGTTCAGGGATCCGTCTTCGTTGTAGCGGGCTTCGGCAAAAAGACCCTTGCCAAGACCGGTACGCTTGATCGTCTTCAGGTAGTCCTTCGGAATGATCATGTCGGTGTCAATGTTGACCACCGGCAAAGGGGCGGCAACGCCCGTCAGCTTTACGAATTTGTCCATGACCCAGTCTCCAATCTCAGCAGACGTAACTTTTGTTGATCAGCGTTTAGTCCAGTTTTCGGCCGAAATGAAGGAAAATCTGCATCAAGCGGCTGGCCTCTTCGCAGACACGGGATGGCCAGCCGCCTCAGGATTTACGCCTTGACGGGCGCATTGATCGCCCAGCCGACACCGAATGGATCGCGAAGCTGACCGTAGCGATCGCCCCAGAACATCAACTCGACGGGCATGACGACCTCGGCTCCCGCAGCAACCGCCCGATCCCACCAGAAATCGATGTCGTCGACAACGAGTTGCAGAGTGAAACCCTGATGCTTCTGGAAGGGGTGGCCATGCTCCGGGTACGCATCGCTGAGCATCAGCGAGCTGCCATTCACATAGAGGTGGACATGCATCGTCCTCCCGTTTTCGTCAGCTGGGACGACGAATGCCTCTTCGGCGCCAAAAGCGCGCTTGTAGAATTCCGCAGCCTTCAGGGCTCCGTCGACCGTGACATACGGCAACAAACCGCCCTTGACAGGCGGCAACTTCATTTGGCTGGTTTCCGGTGCGCTATCCATGCTTGACCTCCATTCGCGTGATTATGAGGGCAGACAAAATGCTGCCGCTTCAAAGACGCGAGAGGATTGGCAGAGCCGACAGTTTCCGTAAATTTTTCCGAAGAAAATTCGGATCTGATCGCAAGATCAGAGATCGATGATCGTGCCGCGCCCGTCGTTCCAGATACGCATGGTTTCGCCAGAATGGGGCTTGGCGTTTGACGTGGCGCGGACCGGCGCCGGTTTCATCTTCAGTGAAAGCGCGCGGCCGACCATGAGCACCGTCAAAATGCCGCCGACGGCGAGCGTCACCGAAAAGGTGAGAAGCGCCAAGGCAACGAAGGCGGTGATGCCTGCGAGCAACAGGAAGATGGAACGGATACTCTGCATGGGTTTGAACCTTTCTTTGGAAAGGAAAGTGGTCCTTCTCTGCTTTTTCTGCAAGGCAAGCGTGGCTTTTTGTTGTCTTGCCACCCATCACAAAGCTTGGCACATATTCGTGATGACCCGAAATTCTCCCACCCGTTCCATGAGCTTGCGCCGTTCGGTGCTAAGCGTTCCGGCTGTCAACATCCGCGCTCTGGAAAAGACGTATTCACTGGATTGCGACGCCGTGATCTTCGATCTTGAAGATTCAGTCGCACCTGAGAGAAAAGCCGAAGCCCGGGAAAACCTAAGGGCATTTTTTGCCGCCACGCCGGCAAAAGACCAGGAGCGGATCATTCGCGTCAACGCACCTGCTTCCACCTTCGGAAAGGCAGATATGGAGCTTGTCCTGGCACTGGAACCGGATGCGGTGCTTCTGCCGAAGGTCGACGAACCACAGGATGTCTTATCCGTCAGCGACCGTCTTGCCGATGCCGATGCGCCGGAAAGCTTGCGCATCTGGGCGATGATCGAGACGCCGCGCGGCATACTGAATGCCGCCGCGATTGCCGAAGCAGGCCGAACGCCAGGCTCAAGACTCGACTGTTTCGTCGTCGGCCTCAACGATCTGCGCAAGGAAACCGGTGTCCTGCCGCAACCGGGCAGAACCTACCTTGTGCCCTGGCTGATGCAGGTCGTTCTTGCTGTGCGCGCCTATGGCCTCGATGCGATCGACAGCGTCTTCAACGATTTCAGGGATGCCGAGGTCTTCGATGCCGAATGCGCCCAGGCCCGGGCTATGGGTTTCGACGGCAAGATGCTGATCCACCCCGCGCAGATCGAGGCAGCCAATCGGCATTTCGCGCCTGATGCGTCGGCGATCGCCGAAGCGGAAGCGATCATTGCCGCCTTTGCTGATCCGGAAACCGACGGGCTCAATGTCATCAATTCCAATGGTCGGATGATCGAGCGGCTACATCTTGTCCAGGCGGAAAGTCTGGTTCATAAAGCCCGCCTGATTGCAGGACGCCAAACGGCGAAGTGAAAGACGATTTTATGAAGCTCTACCGCCTTCTGACCGGCCAGGACGATGCCGCCTTCTGCCACCGCGTGACCGACGCCCTCAACAAAGGCTGGTCGCTGAACGGATCGCCGGCGCTGACCTTCAACGCCCAGACCGGACAGGTCATGTGCGCCCAGGCGATCATCAAGGACGTCGAAGGCAAGGACTACCACCCGGACATGAAGCTCTCCGAGCAGTAATAGTGGGCCGCCTATCGCTCCACGGCTTCCTCGGCGCTTTCCTCGATCCGCTCCATGTCGTCGTCGCTGAGACCGAAATGATGGCCGATCTCGTGGATCAGGACATGGGTGATGATATCGCCCAGCGTCTCGTCATTCTCGGCCCAGTAATCGAGGATCGGGCGCCTGTAGAGACGGATGCGGTTAGGCAGCTCGCCGGTTTCCAATGTAAACCGCTCGGAAATCCCGCGGCCTTCAAAAAGACCGAGCAGGTCGAACGGCGTTTCCAGCGCCATGTCCTCGAACACCTCGTCATCGGGGAAATCCTCGATTTCGATCGTCAGATCGGTGGTCAGCGAACGAAACTCATCTGGCAGATGGCTGTAGGCTTCCATTGCCAGGGACTCGAATGTACTGATCGTCGGAGCGTGGCGATCCCGCCAATTATCGCTCTGGTCTATGCGGGCCATAAAAATTCCCTTCCTTTGCGGCCCATATAGAACCTTTGCGGTCGATTTTCGAGAGCGGAATCAAGGACAGGAATAAATTCATAGGAAACGACTGTTGACTCTTCAGTCGACCTCTGGAATCCATAAGAACATAACAGGAACATTTGAAATTTGGAGTGACGTCATGGCACAGTCGGCCGTGACGCGCGAGCGGCTTTTTGCGCTCCGCGAAACCATTGCAAAACTTGAAGGAAAACCCGCGCCGGCCTTGGCGGCAGCGGAGAGCCAGGCTTTGGGTGAAACTGATCTGGGTGGAGAGGAAGCCGAAAACGCGCTTCGTCTCCCGCTCGGAATACCCGCTCTCGATGAGGTCATGGATGGCGGCGTGCCACTGGACGGCCTGACGGAAATCCGCACGCAGTTGCTGCGCCATGCAGGCTCGAGCAGCGGCTTCGTGCTGGCGCTTGCCGCCATGCTGCAGCGACAGGATGAAGAGAACGGGCACCGGCCACTCCCCATCCTATGGATATCAGACAGGGTCGCCTCGATGGAGGCGGGGCGACCCTATGCCGTAGGCCTGCAGGATTTCGGCTTGAGGCCCGGGCTATTTATGCACGCAACCCCACGCAAGCTGGAGGATGCCCTTTGGCTGGCGGAAACCGCCATTGAAAGCGGCGTCTTTCCGGCAACCATTTTCGAGGTCCGCGGCAATCCGAAATCGTTCGGGCTGACGGAAAGCCGACGCTTGAACCTGCGGGCAAAGACCTCCAGGCGCCCACTTTTCCTGTTGCGACAAGCCGGAGAGGAAGAGGCCAGCAGCGCTTTCTTCCGTTTCCTTGCCGAACCCGCGCCGGCCAAGGCGCGGCTCTTGCCGGGTGGCTCGATGCTAGGCGGCAGCATCGGCAATCCAATTTTTCGCCTCACCCTGGAGAAGAGCCGCAATCCGGCTCCTCTCTCCCTTCTTCTGGAGTGGAATCCCCATGACCGCCGGTTTTTCCCTGTCCGCCAATCAGCCGACACTCGCTTTCCAGCCGAGCGCGCAGCGCATTCTGGCGCTAAGCTTCCCGCACCTGCCAACCGATCGGATCGCCAGGAAGAAATGGGGCCCTTCCTGGCGTTTGCGCGCTCGTCCTGAGGCGCCGCCGATCGTATGTTCCGGTCGCTTTGCCAATGCCATGCGGTTGACGGCGCTGGATGAGGCGGCGGAAGCGATCAACCTTAGGAAAAGCATGGGTGTCGGCGAAGCCCGCGCCATCTATCAGACGATCGAGGTGATCGAGGAAGATCCTGCTGCCGATCGGCGCTTTCTCGAGGGAATCGCCGACTGGTGCGACCGATATACGCCGCTGGTCGCCCTCGATGGCAAGGATGGCCTGTTTCTCGATATCACTGGCTGCGCCCATCTGTTCGGCGGAGAGAAGGCGCTTCTCAGGGATATTCTTTCGCGGCTGCTGCAGATAGGGCTTGATGTCCGCGGTGCCATTGCCTCGTCGCCTGGCCTCTCATGGGCCGTGAGCCGCTTCGGCCAAGGGGGGGTCATCGAAGCGGATGAGGCAGAACAGGTAATTGCCCCCCTTCCCGTCGGCTCGCTGCGCCTTGCCGAAGATACCGTCGCCGCCCTGACCAAGATGGGCCTGAAATATGTTGGCGACCTGCTGGAAACCCCGCGCGCCCCGCTTGCCCGCCGCTTCGGAACAAGCGTGCTGCTAAGGCTGGATCAGGCGCTTGGAATGGATGAAGAACCGATATCGCCGCGCCGGCCCGTTGCAAGCCTCTCGGCCGAGCGCCGCCTGATCGAACCAATCGGCGCGGAGGAAGATATTCTTGATCTCGCCGGTCAGATCGCAATCTCACTGAAACCCTCCCTGGAGGCCCGCGGCGTCGGCGGCCGTCTCTTCGAGCTCGTCCTCTTTCGTGTGGACGGCAGGGTCTTCCGCATTGCGGCAGGGACGGCCCGGCCGCTGCGCGAACCCAGGCGGATTGCGGCCCTGTTCGCCGAGCGCCTGCAGACCGTGCACGACGACCTCGATGCTGGGTATGGATTTGAAATCCTGCGTCTCAACGTCCTTCGCCACGAGACTTTCGATACGACGCAAAGCGATTTCGAAGGCCATCAGCAGAAGGATGCATCGCTCACCGTCTTCGTCGATCGCGTCTCTGCTCGTCTCGGCGCCGATTGCTTGCAGACCTTTCAGCTGCGTGAGAGCCATGTGCCGGAAAGAGCGGTCCTTGCCGTATCCGCAATCGATGCCCTTTCGGGGCTGAAAGCTCGGCAGGGCAATCCTCCACCGTCGCGCAGTGAAAGACCCGTGAGGCTCCTGGAAAGACCGGAACCGATGGACGCCTTTGCCATCGAGGTGCCGGACGGTGCGCCTGCCAACTTTCACTGGCGTCGAATGCGCCATCGCGTCGTCAGAAGCGAAGGACCGGAGCGGCTTGCCATGGAATGGTGGATCGACGGATCGGATGCGGCTGAGCGGGACTACTTCCGTGTCGAGGACGATCAGGGACATCGTTTCTGGATCTATCGCGAAGGCCTTTATGGACGCGACGCGACACAGCGCTGGTTCATGCATGGAATGCTCGCATGACGTCGGGCTTTTTCGAGATCGGCGCCAAGACAAATTTCTCGTTTCTGGAGGGCGCTTCCAAGCCCGAGGAGATGGTGCTGCAGGCGGCGGTCCTGAAAATCGGAGGCCTTGGCATTGCCGATCGCAACTCGGTTGCGGGCGTGGTCAGGGCGCATGCCCAGGCAAAGGCTCTCCGGAAGAAATTCGAGAGAAAACAAGATGGACTTCTGGAAAAAGATGAAAAGCCCGAAGACATTATCGAGCCGGTCCTTCTGCAGCCCGGCGCCCGCCTCGTCTTCTCGGACGGAACACCCGATATTCTTGCCTACCCGCACAATCGCGAGGGATGGGCGCATCTATGCCGCCTTTTGAGCGCCGGCAATCTGCGCGCGGAAAAGGGCAATTGCATCCTGATGGAAGCGGATCTGTCGGAATTTGGGAGCCAGATGATGCTGGCTCTCGTCCCCGATCTGGCGGTTGCCGATGATCCCCGTCTTTATCAAGCATTCGAAGCCTGCCTCGAACGCCTGCGCGACCGCTTTCGCGAAAAGCTCTACGTGGCGATAACGCCCGCCTATGACGGTCGAGACAAACGCGTGTTTTCCGTACTTGCCATGCTTGCTGCCCGAAATCGCGTGCCTCTGATCGCCACCAATCAGCCGCTCTATCATGAGAGCGCGCGCCGCCCTCTGTCCGACATCATGACGTCGATCCGGGAGCATGTGCCGATTCCAGAAGCCGGGTTTCTTCTGGCGCCGAATGCGGAGCGCTATCTGAAGGACGAGCGCGAGATGACCCGTCTGTTCAGGGACTATCCGGATGCTGTTTTGAACACTGAGACGTTCTTTTCCAAATTGTCGTTCCGCCTCGACGAACTGGAGCATAACTACCCGGATGAGAACGACGAAGGCGAGACGGCTTACGAAACCCTGGAGCGCCTGACCATAACAGGGGCAGCTCGGCGCTTTCCGAATGGGGTCACGGCCAAAATCCAGGAGCAGATCGATTCCGAGCTGAGCCTCATCAAGGAGAAGCAGTATGCTCCCTATTTCCTGACAGTACACAGGATCATCATGCATGCGCGATACGAACTCGAGATTCTCTGCCAGGGGCGCGGCTCGGCTGCCAACTCGGTCATCTGCTATTGCCTTGAGATCACCGAGGTGAATCCGGAGAAAAGCACGCTCCTGTTTGACCGCTTCATGTCCACCGACCGCGACGAACCACCTGATATCGACGTCGATTTCGAGCACGACCGGCGCGAAGAGGTGATCCAGCATATCTACCAGCGGTACGGCAAGGAACATGCCGGCTTGACGGCTGCCGTGACCAGCTATCGCACCCGCTCCGCCGGCCGCGAAGTCTCGAAGGCATTCGGTCTTTCGGAAGACATCCAGTCGGCGATCGGCAGCCTGGTCTGGGGCTGGTCGGATGGTGCTCTGACGGAGCGAGAAGCCAAGGCAGCTGGCCTCGATACGAAGGACCCTGTGACCAGCAACGTCCTGAAGTATGCGTCCGAGCTTCTGAGCTTCCCCCGCCACCTCACCCAGCATGTCGGCGGCTTCGTCATCACCCGCGATCGGCTCGACGAGGTCGTGCCAATCATGAACACCGCCATGCCGGGCCGCTACATGATCGAGTGGGATAAGGACGATCTCGACAATTTGAAAATCCTCAAGGTCGATGTTCTGGCGCTCGGGATGCTGACCTGTCTGCGCAAGGCCTTCGACCTTCTGCTGCTGCACTACGACGTGAAGAAGACACTGGCCGATCTCGGTAATGACACGCATGAGGACGAAGAGCCGGTTTACGACATGATGTGCCGGGCCGATACGCTGGGCGTCTTCCAGATCGAGAGCCGGGCGCAGATGAGCATGCTGCCGCGCCTGCGACCAAGAGCATTCTACGACCTCGTCATCGAGGTCGCAATCGTCCGGCCAGGCCCCATTCAGGGCGACATGGTCCATCCCTATCTGAAGCGAAGGGAGCAGAGCAACCGCGATATTCCGATCGAGTATCCAAGCGAGGAGTTGAAAGAGGTGTTGAAGCGAACGCTGGGTGTCCCACTTTTTCAGGAACAGGCCATGCAGATCGCCATCACCGCGGCGGGATTCAAGCCTGCTGAAGCCGATCAACTGCGTCGTGCCATGGCGACCTTCAAACGGACTGGCACCATTGGCGGCTTCGAAAAGCGCTTCATCGACGGGATGACGTCCAAGGGAATCTATTCCCCGGAATTTGCGCAGCAATGCTTCAACCAGATCAAGGGTTTCGGGGAATATGGATTCCCGGAAAGCCACGCCGCATCCTTCGCCCTTCTCGTCTATGCCTCCTCCTGGATGAAGGCCTACTATCCTGACGTCTTCTGTGCGGCGATGCTGAATTCGCAGCCGATGGGATTTTATGCGCCTGCGCAATTGGTTCGCGATGCAAGGGAACATGGTGTGCAGGTCCGGGCGGTCGACATCAACTGGTCGGACTGGGATTGCTTACTTGAGGAAACGGTTTTCGATAAAGCCAGGATCGATTTCCGCCACAAGGACATGAAGGACGTCATTCAAACCAAAAGAGCCGTCCGTCTTGGCTTTAGACAGGTCAAAGGCCTTTCCGAAAAGAGCGTGGGAGACAGACTGATCGCAAGCCGGGGGACCGGTTACACATCCATCCGTGATCTCTGGCTGCGCTCAGGCCTCGACAAATCGGATATGGAACGGCTGGCGGACGCCGATGCATTTGGATCAATCGGGCTGTCCCGGCGCGAAGCCCTTTGGGCGGTGCGGGCACTTGACGTGAAGGGGGCGGCAGAAAGGCTGCCGTTGTTTGATCAGGCAAGCCATGTAGACTTGCAGGTCGAGCCAAAGACGAATCTGCCCCAGATGCTGCCCGGCGAGCAGGTTATCGAAGACTACCGCTATCTCTCCCTATCGCTTAAGGCGCACCCCGTTTCATTTCTGCGCGAGGAATTTCATAAGATCGGCGTCACGCGCAGTGTCGATCTTTTGAACATGACAAACGGCAAATGGGTAACGATTGCCGGTCTGGTGCTGGTGCGTCAGCGCCCGGGCTCTGCAAAGGGTGTCATCTTCATGACACTTGAAGACGAGACGGGCGTCGCAAATGCAATCGTCTGGCCAAAAACATTCGAGAAATACCGGGCAATCGTCATGGGAGCTCGACTGGTCAAAATAAGAGGCAAGCTCCAAAGCCAGAGCGGCGTCATCCATACCGTCGTTGATCACATCGAGGATCTGACTTCTTCTCTGGGACTGCTGCACAAGGAGGCACAACGTTTTGGCGCGTGCGATCGTGCCGACGAGGCGCTTAGACCGACGGCTGATCCAAGACAGAAGAAGACGGTGGACATGCTCGAAAAGATCGCAATGAAGAAGCGGATTCTGGCGGCGGACGATCGAGCAAACGTTTCGGAAACAGCCAAGGTCATGCCGAAGGGGCGTAACTTTCATTGAACCGCGTCCCGGTAGGGGCGCCGAGCAAACCAGCGGAGGCGAATCAACTCTCTCACCGCAATTTGAACAGGCGGTGGACTGGGTCAGGTGATTTCGGCGATATTTTTTCTTGACAACAATCATCTTCTTTAGCAAAAAAGACGATAGTAATTGTCATGTTTGGAATGAAGACGTGCTTGTCTGCAGCTGTAACTACATAACTGACACAGAAATCCGAGAAGTCATCAACGAACTTCTTAACGATGACTGTTGGCAGCTTATCGTACCTGCAAAAGTCTACCACGCCATGGAAAAACGTGGCCGCTGTTGCGGTTGTTTCCCGAACGTGGTCGATTTGATCATTCAGACAACAGAGGAATATCACGCCCGTCGCCACTCGACGGAAGCCGAAATATTTGATTTCATGTCCCGCCTCAGAAACTTCCATGAAGAAAACAGGAGAGCGGACATTGAAAGGCGACAAAAAAGTCATCGAGCGGCTTAACGAGGCCCTCTTTTTGGAACTTGGTGCTGTCAATCAGTACTGGGTACATTACCGTCTCCTTGAGGATTGGGGCTACACAAAGCTCGCCAAAAAGGAACGCGCAGAGTCCATCGAAGAGATGCATCACGCCGACCATTTGGTCGCGCGCATCATTTTCCTCGAAGGACATCCCAATCTCCAGACGCTCGCACCGCTTCGCATCGGCCAGAACGTAAAGGAAGTCCTGGAAGCCGATCTCGCCGGCGAGTATGACGCGCGCGCCGCCTACAAGAAATCGCGCGACATCTGTCATGAGGCGGGCGACTATGTTTCCATGAAGCTGTTCGAGGAACTGCTGGCCGACGAAGAAGGCCACATCGACTTCCTTGAAACGCAGCTGGAACTGCTGGGGAAAATCGGCGAAGCCAAATACGGACAGCTCAACGCCGATTCCGCCAACGAGGCCGAGTAACACATTCGCGAGGATTCGGCCGCTCAGGCGGCCGGATACTCATTCGGACACATTCACCTCCGGCAAATGCCGAAACTCGCTGACCACCTGGTCGTAGACCGCTCTTTTGAAGGGTACGATCAATCCCGGCAGGCTCTCCATCGGCTTCCAATCCCAGGCATCGAATTCGGCTGAGTGGCCACCGGGTGGTGGATTAATCGCAATCTCACTCTCGTCACCCTCGAATCGAAACGCGAACCAGCGCTGCGTCTGGCCACGGAACTTTCCCTTCAAACCAATGCCTAGCAAATGCGGCGGCAGATCGTAGTTGATCCAGTTCCGGGCTTCGGCAAGCAGCGTGACGGTTCGCATGCCTGTTTCTTCGTAGAGTTCTCGATAGGCGGCATCGAGCGGATCCTCGCCCTTGTCGATCCCGCCCTGTGGCATCTGCCAGAGCTGCGGCGAGCCGTCATACTCGGAATTCTCTTCGGCAATGCGCCTGCCCACCCACACAAGGTTTTGTCGGTTGAGGATCATCACGCCGACGCACGGGCGATAAGGAAGATCTTCAGCTTTGATCATGCGTTGCTCATCGGGCATCCGGATTCACGGCTTTCTTGGATCATTGGTTAAGGCAGCGACGCCGACGATCTCGATTCCACGCATCGCCGCTTCCTCCGTCCATTTGGAGATTGCATCGATACTCTCGTCGAATGCGGAGGCAACCCCAATGGCCTGCCCGTTGCGCTTTGCGACACGCTCAAGCTCGTCCAACTTCTGCAGGATGGCGTTCACGTCCAGTTGCCTGTCCAATTGAACATCAGCGAAGGCATAGGGCAATCCTGTCCCCCTGGCGATCACGGAGGTCTTGGACTGCGCTGACGTCCCGTCATCGAGAAACAGCAAGCCCCGCTTGCTGATATCCCGCATCACCGGCTCGATGGCATCGGGATTGGACAGAAAACGCGCGCCCTGGTAGTTCATGATACCCGTGTAATTGGTAATCTCGCCCATCACACGATGGAGGCTTTCGATGTTCTGTGCGACGGGTTTCGATGTCAGCAACGTATCGGGACCTGGATCGTTCGCCGGATAATCGAACGGCTCGAACGGCACCTGCAGCAGGATCTCGTGGCCGCCGCGCCGCGCATCCTGCATCCACCGCTGCAGGCTGTTGCCGCTGGCCGCAAACGCGAATGTGATCTCTTCCGGCAGCTGCTGAATGGCGCGCTGGGTTCCCGTTTGGCTGAGGCCCAATCCACTGACCACGATCGCTATTCGCGTCCCGCGCGCGCCCGACCAGGGGCGCGCATACTGATCCATCGGTCGGCGCCCGTCTGGACCCACAACCGGCAGCCGGCCGTTGGGTGTGTCCTCCAGCAACGCATCGTTCGGGATCGCAGCCATCCGGGAATCCTGCCCAAACTGCATGGCATCCACCAGAACAGGACCGTTTCCATCGCGCGCTTTGGGGCTGTATTTGGTCACGACCGACCCGTCGCCTGCAACCATCTGCTCGACGTTCGCGCCCGATTGAGGGTCCGATCGCGGCATCCCGGCGGCGACGGAAGACGACGGCGCCGGCTGTTGTGTCTCGGAAGGCGGCGCGGTGGTCTGCTGCTGAAGCGACGGCTTCGCTTCCTTCAAGTCGTCGTCACGAAAGGCGGTGTAGATCGAGAACCCACCGATAAGGATCAAGCAGCCGCTCGCGGCAATGCGGCCCAAACGCAGAATGCCCGGTTTCTTCCCCGTCGGCTTGCGGTTCTGTCCCAAAGGCGCGTGTAGGTCCGTACCCAATCTTCTTCCTGCTCCGGCATCAGGACAGCAAAAAGGCGTCAGGCCGGACATTCGATCCCGGCCTGACGCCTCATTCTAACATTACTTGGCGCTAACGGCCTTGTCCGGGTTCGGCGGGAAGGAAGGGTCCGTCTTCTTGCCGCGCAGCAGGTCAAGCGCATAGTTCAGCTGGACGTCGTCCTTTGGATCCGGCGGAACATAGGCAACCGAACCGGAGCCTTCGTCCGTCTCGCTCTGACCCTTGATGTGGCCACGCAGGCTGGATTCGCCCTCGGTCACCATTTTGCCCTTAAGGGCATCCGGCAGAGGCTCTTCCACCTTGATATCAGGCGTGATGCCGGTGCCCTGGATAGAGCGGCCCGACGGCGTGTAATAGAGCGCCGTCGTCAGGCGCAACGCACCGTTTTCGCCGAGCGGAATGATCGTCTGCACCGACCCCTTGCCGAACGAACGCGTGCCGAGAACGGTGGCGCGACGCAGGTCCTGAAGCGCGCCCGCGACGATTTCCGAAGCCGAGGCCGAGCCGCCGTTGATCAGCACGATCACCGGCTTTCCGTCGGTCAGATCGCCTGGACCGGCGTTGAACCGGCGTGTTTCATCTGGATTGCGACCGCGCGTCGAAACGACTTCGCCCCGCTGAAGCAATGCATCGGAAACCTGGATTGCCTGGTCGAGCAGCCCACCCGGATTGAGACGCAAGTCAAGGACATAGCCCTTGAGCTTGTCGGCCGGAACGGTCTTCTTGATCTTCTCGATCGCTTTTTCCAGATCGGGATAGGTTTTCTCGGTGAAGGAGATCACCCGCAGATAACCAACATCATCCTCGACGCGAGACTTGACGGCCTGCACCGCCACGACGTCGCGGACAATCGTCAGTTCGATCGGCTTATCGGCACCCTTGCGGATCAGGGTCAGCTTGATCGGCGTATTGACTGGACCGCGCATCTTTTCGACGGCGTCTTCAAGCTTCAAACCACGGACGGACTGACCGTCAATCTCGGAGATATAATCGCCGGAAAGAACGCCGGCTTTTGCCGCGGGCGTATCGTCGATCGGCGTAATGACCTTGACGAGTTCGTCTTCCATCGTGACTTCGATGCCAAGGCCGCCAAATTCGCCCTTGGTCTGGGTCTGCATGTCCTCAGCGTCCTTGGCATTCATGTAGCTCGAATGCGGGTCCAGCGAGGAAAGCATACCGTTGATGGCATTTTCGATCAGCTTGTCTTCGGCCGGCGGCGTCACATACTGCGCCCGCACGCGTTCGAAGACATCACCGAAAACGGAAAGCTCCTTGTAAGTGGACGCTCCAGCCGCTTCCGCAGGCACACCCGCAGAATAGATTACGCTCATCGCGGTCGCACCCATCAATGCGCCGACCAGAACAAGAGAAGCCCTACGAATCATTGCGTGCCTTTCCAGTGTCTTTAGCGGTCCACCATGGTCGGGAATCGACCGGTTTTCCGTCTTTTCGAAATTCAATGTAAAGTGTTGGCCGATTGGTTTCCAGCGCCAATGCAGTCGCGCTCGCCACTCTTTTTGCTCCCATCACGGCAAGCGGCTCTCCGGCAAAAACGAACTTCCCCTGGCGGGCGCTGATCGTTTCCATTCCGGAAAGGACAAGGTGGTATCCGTCTCCTGCATCCAAGATAATCATCTGGCCGTAACTGCGAAATGCGCCGGCGTAGACCACGAGCCCGTCCGCGGGCGCGGTGACCACCGTTTCCGGATTGGTCGCAAGCGTCATTCCCATGGCCTCGTGCCCGGTTCCGTCGGCATCACCGAAGTGACGGAGGATATCGCCTGCCACAGGCAATTCCAGTTTCACCTTCAATTCTCCGAACGGATATGCGGGCGCAATGCGGTTTTTATCAGGCACACCACTGTCGGCAAGCGCCCTGGCCTGTGCCTGCTGCTCGACCGTCAGAAGCTTGCGGTTCTCTTCGGCCTGGCGCGCGGCGGCGGCGGCGTCTCGGACCGACGAAATCTCGGTCTCCATCGAAGCCACGAGACCCTCCAGGCTCGTCGCCTTGCCGGCGAGTTCTTCCGAATGCTTCCTTTCGGCTTCGAGCTGGGCAGTATTGCTGCGGCTAAGCTTGTCGTTTTCAGCAAGAAGCAGGTCCATGCGCCTTTCTTCTTCGATGTTGTTCGTCATTGTTGCCGCCAGGTTGGCCTTTTCGGCAGCGCTGGCGGACTGGAGCGAGGAAAGGCTGGCAAGATCGGCAGCCAGCTTGTCGGTTTCCTTTCGGATGCCGGGCACGACTGCGCCGAGCAGGATTGCGCTTCTCACCGAGGCAAGCGCATCGTCGGGGGTCACAAGAAGGGCGGGCGGTGGATTGCGCCCCATACGCTGCAAGGCAGCGAGCACTTCCGCAAGTAGGCCGCGCCGCTCGTGCAGCGAGCGATGAACGGCGTCCTCTTTCACCCCGATATCGGCCAGCTTCCTCTCGCTCTCCAGCATCTGCAGTTCAAGTGACTTGCGCCGGGCGGCTGAATCGATCAGCGCCTGCCGAATGCTGGTCGTGCTCTTCTCCAGATCCGCAATGCTCTTCTGGAGCTCGCTGACCTTGTCCGACGACAGAACGATCGTCTTGGACAAAGCCTCAAGCTCACCCCGCGTCTCATCGCGCTTCCTTGCAAGGTCGGCGGCCGGGTCTGGCACAGGCTGCGCTGACATTGTATCCGCCTCGGCGCTCCTAACCGGAAGCGATCCAACGCCTGCATCTTCGCCCAACGCCTGAACGGGCGCATCCTGAGCCAATGCAACACCATCAAAAGGGCGCCCGGAAGAGGCGATCGCGGATACACCCAAGGCCACGGTCAAAGCCGGCAGGACGATATATTTTCGCGTGAGCGCAGGTATCGGCATGCTTGCAGGGCAATCCTCTCAAATCGCGCGCAGACTAAGCTGATTTGTCATGCTTTTCCAGAAGATTGAGAACGGCTGCGTAGCAGTGCGGTGCACGTATGCGTGACTTGTCGGATCGATCTAGACGCGATGATAGGGATGTCCGGAAAGAATGGTAACGGCACGGTACAACTGTTCAGCGATCAGCGTGCGAACAAGCTGGTGCGGCCACGTCATCTTGCCGAGGCAAAGCGTGGCATCCGCGCGGTCGTAAAGCGACGGATCGAGTCCATCGGCGCCGCCGATTGCAATCGTCAGGTCACGCTTGCCCTGATCTCGGTAGTTTCCGAGAAGGTTGGCAAAACCCTCACTGTCCAGGGCCTTGCCACGCTCGTCCAGCAGGATGAGGACGCAACCATCGGAAAGCGATTTCTGGAGCAACACCGCCTCGTCACGCTTACGGGTCTCCGCATTGGAGGCCCGACTTTCCGCAACCTCGGCCACACGGGAAAACTCAAGCCCGACAGCCGGTCCGGCTTTGGCAAAACGGTCGAAATAGCGGTTCGCAAGATCCTTCTCCGGGCCGGACTTCAGCCGCCCCACGGCAAAGAGACCTATGCGCATCCGTCCGCTCCTGCATTCGACATCAGGCGGCAAAAAAACCGCACGTCCGGTGATATCACCGGCCAATCAGTTGCCGTCTATCAGGCGTTGGACATAGCGTCCAGACAGCCCGTCAGTGCAGCGTTTCGTCCATGTCCGGAGCGGCCCACATCTTTTCGATGTTATAGAACTCTCGGATTTCAGGACGGAAGACATGCACGATGATGTCGCCGGTATCGATCAGGATCCAGTCGCCGGCGTCCTGACCTTCGACACGGGCGCTACCGTAGCCCTCGTCTTTCAAGTCAGTCAGCAGGTGGTCCGAAATCGCCATGACATGCCTGCTCGAACGGCCGGAGACAACAACCATGAAGTCTCCAAGCGCCGATTTTCCGGCAATGTCGATGGTGACGATATCTTCAGCTTTGGAATCCTCGAGACTTACGAGGACGGCGTGCAGGGCACGGGCAGCGGCATCATCGCCACGTTCCGCACTCTTCGGGACAACGGCTAGCGTTTTTCCCTTCGCGTGTAATGTTGTCAGTGCTTTCCCTTTCTCGGAATGACAGACCATGCACATCACTGACTTGGCGAACCAAATCATAGTTAAGATAGGCACCAAACCACCAACGATTCAAGACGTGGGCGATCACAAAGCATGAATACACGATTTGCCGTGGCAGCGGCGCGATTTTGCCAGGCAACGACCCGTGTACAGTTGATGCGGCGATGCTTAGAGTGATCGCCGGTTTGCGAGTTCAAAAAGGCCGCCTATGGAAAGCGCCGAGAAAAATATGCCGTTTCCAGTTCTGCGTATCAGCTTCCCTCACGAGGATCGCCTCGGAAGAGGCAAGATGGAGTTGCTTGAGCACATTCGCGAGACGGGTTCCATTTCGGCTGCCGGCCGAGCGATGCACATGTCCTACCGCCGTGCCTGGCTACTCGTCAGCGAAATGAACCGGATGTTCAAGGAGCCTGTGGTGGAAACGCAGCGCGGCGGACAAAAGGGTGGTGGCGCTGGCTTGACGCCATTCGGTTATGACCTGCTTGTCCGCTTCAGGCGGATGGAACAGGCCGTGCGCTTGACGCTCGCCGATGATCTGACCTGGCTGGAAGCAAATCGAGCCTCCCGGCCCAGCGCGGGCACCTGATCAGGGGTCCAGCGCCACGGTTTTGATGATCACAAAGGCCTTGTCCCCCACCTGCAATCCCAGCCGCTCGGCGGAAAAGCTGGTGATCCGGGAGAGGATCACGTCGCCGCCGCAGTCGACGAGAACGTCTACGGTCGCGTCGCGCGCCGGGGTCAATGCCTGAACGGTACCCTCGAGAATATTGAGTGCACTCAGCCCCTCCGGTCGCATTGTTGCCAGCATGACATCGCGGGACGGGATACGAACCCGAACGCTCCTGCCCAACAGGCGCATTGCCCCGGGAACGTGAAGGCGGACGGATTTGAGTGCGATCGTCGCAAGAAGGTGCTGCGGATCGACGCTTTCGACCTTTCCTTCCATAACTGCGCCGGCGTCGCGGTGATCGAATGATGACAGGGGGTGGCTAAGCACATCGCTCACAGACCCCACCGCCTCCACCCGACCGTCGTTCATAACCACGACCTGATCGGCAAGCCGCGCCACCTCGGCGATCGAGTGGCTGACATAGACGATCGGAATGTCCATTTCGTCACGCAGACGCTCGAGGTAGGGCATCACCTCCGCTTTGCGGGCATCGTCCAGCGCCGCAAGCGGTTCGTCCATCAGCAGCAGACGTGGTGAAGAAAGCAGCGCTCGACCGATCGCTACCCTCTGCCTCTCACCACCGGAGAGTGTTCCCGGGCTGCGCTGGAGCAGCGCTTCGATGCCCAGCAGCGCCACGATCCGGTCCAGGTTCTCCGCAACTCCGGTTCTGGGGGCGAACCAGCGGCCATAGGAAAGATTCTGGCGGACGTTGAGGTGCGGAAACAGCCGCGCCTCCTGAAATACATAGCCGAACCGCCGGCGATGCTTCGGAACAAAGATGCGCTGTGCCGTATCGGTCAATACCTGCCCGTCGAGCACAACGCGTCCTTCTTCCGGGCGCGCCAGACCCGCGATAGTGCGGATCATCGACGTCTTGCCGGAACCGGAGCGGCCGAAAAGCGCCGTGATGCCGCGCTCCGACGTGAAGGCGGCGTCAAGCGAGAATGACCCAAGCCGGTGCTTTGCTTCCACGACCAGCGTCATTCCGGATCGATCCTCCGACCGACAATACGGGAAAGAAACTCGGACGCGAGCAAGGCCGCCATCGAAATGGCGACCGCCACAAGAGTGAGCCGCAACGCCCCTGCATCGCCGCCCGGCACCTGTGTGAAGGAGTAGATTGCCGCCGACAGCGTCTGCGTCTCACCCGGGATGTTGGAAACGAAGGTGATCGTCGCCCCGAACTCGCCCATGGCCTTTGCAAAGGCGAGGATCATGCCGGCTACAATCCCCGGCAGCATCAGCGGCAGCGTAATTGTCAGAAACACCCAGATTGGACCAGCGCCGAGGGTTCCGGCGGCCTCTTCCAGCTTTCGGTCTACCGCTTCGATGGAGAGGCGGATACTGCGGACCATGAGCGGGAACGCCATAACAGCACAGGCAAGTGCGGCACCCGTCCATCGAAAGGAAAAGACGATGCCGAAATACTGATCAAGAAAGCTGCCGATCGGACCACGGCGACCGAATAGAATGAGAAGAACGAAACCAGTGACAACCGGAGGCAGGATCAACGGCAGATGAACGACGCCGTTCAGGATCGACTTGCCCCAGAAGCGCCCACGGGCCAGCAGGAGAGCAACGAGAATTCCGAACGGCAGACTGGTCAGCATGGCCACGACTGAGACGCGCAGGCTGAGCAGGATCGCCGTCCATTCGTCGTTGCTCAAGCCGAGTGCATCCAAGCGTCATTGTCTCCAGAAGCGAAGGCTCACCGAGGCGGGCCTTCACGCTATGCCGTAACGCAGAAATCCGCAATCATTTCAGGATGGTGAAACCTTGGGCGGTGAAAAACGGAGCCGCCTTTTCCGACTTCAGGAAATCCAGATAGGCAGCCGCGTCTGGGTTCTTGCTCTCGGCAAGGATGGCGACCGGATAAATGATCGGTGGATGAGAGTCCGCAGGGAAGGTCCCCACGACGGCGACGCCGGAATCAGCGGCTGCATCCGTCTGATAGACGATGCCATAGGGTGCTTCTCCACGGGAAACGAGAGCGAGAGCAGCGCGGACGCTCTCCACGCCCGCGACCTTGGACTCGATCGATGACCATACGCCAAGCTTCTCGAGTGCGGCCTTGCCATACTTTCCGGCCGGGACCGACTTGACTTCACCCATCGCGAGCTTGCCGTCATCCAGCAAGGCGGCGAGATCAAACCCACGCTTGATGTCGACGGGCTTTGCCCTGTCTTTTGCCGCAACCAGTACGATCCGGTTCCCGAGCAGGTTGGAGCGCGTATCCGCCTTGATCAGGTTCTTCTTGGCAACATAGTCCATCCAGTCCAGGTCAGCCGATATAAAAATATCGGCGGGTGCGCCACTTTCAATCTGTTTGGCAAGTGCGGAGCTGGCCGCGTAGGAGACCACTGCTTCCTTGCCGCCGTCCTTCGCCCAGGCTGCATTTGCGGCATCGAGGGCATTCTTCAGGCTGGCGGCTGCAAAGACTGTAACCTTCTCGGCAGCGATCGCTGGAGTCGAGGCCATGCCCAGCCAGGCCAGCGAAACGGCGGCGGCTGCAAGTTTGATCCATTGACGACGGCTGTGCATCAATTGTCTCCCAGGTTTTCGAAATATCTACGGAAATATAACGGGATCGGTGCGTTTGGCTAGCGATATATTTGGTAGAACATTGCGCCTGATTGAAAACCAAGCGTCCATCCGTCGAGCGCATGGCTGGAAAATTGGACCTGCAAGAAGCCTTAGAATCATGGTGAAGATTTGCGAGTTCGACGGGACAACTTCCACGCTCCAATCAGCATGCAAATGAAATAAGCAGCTTTTTCAGGTCGACTCGATGAGCCATGCGCAATACGCACCGCTGCAATGCAACACATTCGCTTCACGTTTCCGCAGATTGTGGTAAAACATACTCATCGAACGGCGATCTCCTCCTCCCAAAGCCGTTGGATACGGATCGGCAACACTCCTCCTCCCAGTTGTCGATCAAGTTTAAAAGCCCGACGGATCTCCTCCCCCGTCGGGCTTTTCATTTGGGAGCTTTCCTGAATAGAACTACTGCGACGTACCGTTCGTCCTGCGGATCAAGGTAGAGCTCAGACCGGACCGAGGCCCATGAATGAAGGTCCATGCCGGAGCCTGCCTTTTCCACAGCGCCCGGGAATCATCCTCGTCGACGCGCGCGAAATCGAACGTCTTCGCCATCTTCGATGACAGAAACGACAAGGTTGAACCAGGACGATCGATAACGGCGATCGGGAATGTTCGAGCGATATCCTGCCATTTCTGCCATCGATGGAAGCTTTTCAGGCTATCGGCACCCATTATCCAGATGAAATGAACGTGTGGATTGCGCGTCTTGACGCGGGCCAGCGTATTGGCGGTAAAGCTGGTGCCGAAGTCCCGTTCGAAGGCCGTAACCTTGATCGCGGGATGTTTTGCCAGTCTTTCACTGAGTGAAACGCGTTCAGCCAGTGGCAGCAGGTCGTTCCGTTCCTTCAATGGATTTCCAGGCGTCACCATCCACCACAGCTGATCGAGAGCGAGCCGCTTGATCGCGATTTCGGCGACAAGCGCATGCCCCTGGTGCGGCGGGTTGAATGATCCCCCGAAGAGACCGACGACCAATCCCCGCTCGGCATGCGGCATGCGACGATAACGCGACTCGATCTCGTCCTTGGTCACGTCAGGTCCGGATCTGTCCGGTACCGTGCACGCGGTATTTGAACGAAGTGAGTTGCTCGACGCCCACCGGGCCGCGCGCATGCATTTTTCCCGTCGCAATGCCGATTTCCGCACCCATGCCGAATTCTCCGCCATCGGCGAACTGCGTCGAGGCGTTGTGCAGCAGGATGGCCGAGTCGACCTCGGTGAAGAAGCGCTGCACGACCTCCGGATCCTCCGCGATCACTGCTTCCGTGTGGTTCGAGGAGTATTTCTGTATGTGCGCGATTGCGCCCGAGATACCATCGACGACGGCAACGGAGACAATGGCGTCGAGATATTCCGTCGACCAATCCTCTTCGGTTGCGGGCTTGATGCCCACGGCCGCTGTCACGACGGCAGCGGAACCTCGTATCTCGCATCCGGCGACCGAGAGCTCGTCGAGCAGCGGAAGGAGGTGAGTACCGGCAACCGCGCCGTCGACAAGAACCGTCTCGACCGCTCCACAAATGCCGGTGCGGCGCATCTTCGCATTGACGATGATCTGCTTGGCCATTTCAAGGTCTGCCGAAGCATCCACGTAGATATGGCAAAGGCCCTCAAGGTGCGCAAACACAGGCACCCTCGCCTCATTCTGGACGCGCGCGACCAGGCTCTTGCCGCCGCGCGGAACAATAACGTCGATCGCGCCATCCAATCCACGCAACATCGCCCCCACCGCAGCGCGGTCGGAAACCGGCACCAGCTGGATGGCGTGCTCGGGGAGCCCAGCCGCCTTCAGTCCTCGGACGAGGCAGTCGTGGATGGCCTGGGAGGAACGCCGCGAGTCGGAGCCGCAACGCAGTATGACTGCGTTTCCGGCCTTGAGGCAGAGCGCGCCCGCATCGGCCGTAACGTTCGGCCGGCTCTCGAAGATAACACCGATCACGCCCAGCGGCGTGCGCACGCGCTCGATCTTCAGTCCATTCGGCCTGTCCCAGGCGGCGATCACTTCGCCCACAGGATCCTTGAGAGCCGCAATGGCCCGAATACCCTCAGCCATCTCGACGACGCGCTTGTCGTTCAGCGTCAGCCGGTCGATGAAGGAAGCCAGCATGTCCGTGCCGGCCACCTCCTCGAGGTCCTTGGCGTTCTCGGCAAGAATACGGTCCTTGTCGGCAAGGATTGCATCGGCCATCGCACTCAGCGCTCTGTTCTTCGCCTCTGTGGATGCAAAGCCCAACGGTCGCGCAGCAGCCTTTGCCTTGCGGCCGATGTCGTTCATCAGCGCCTCGACGTCAGGGCTCTGCACAACGGTATCAAGCATGGGCCGTGTCCTTCCTCTGCCTTTCCGATTCCGAATTCGCCTGCGATGTCATCACCATGTCGTCACGGTGAATCATTGCCGCGCGTCCAGCATAACCAAGGATCGCCTCGATCTCAGCCGACTTGCGGCCGGTGATCTGCCGGGCTTCGTCCGCGTCGTAACCGGCCAGCCCGCGAGCGATCTCGCGTCCATTCGGGCCGACAATGGCTATCGTATCGCCGCGACTGAAAAGCCCCACGACCTTTCGCACGCCCGCCGGCAGCAGGCTCTTGCCGGCGCGGAGTGCTGTTACCGCACCGTCGTCCACATGCAGCTCGCCGGCCGGCTGCAACTGTCCGGCGATCCATGTCTTGCGGGCAGTGACGGGCGTGCCGGAAGGCGCGAACCATGAGGAACGGGCACCACTCTCGATCGCCGACAAAGGATGATCCGCCTTGCCCGAAGCAATGATCATCGCGCACCCGGCCGTCGTCGCGATCTTGCCGGCGTCGATCTTGGTGCGCATGCCGCCACGAGAAAGCTCGGATGCGGCGCCGCCAGCCATAGCTTCGATCTCCGGTGTAATCTCGGTGATCGTATCCAGGAACTGCGCCTGCGGATCGAGGTGCGGCGGGGCGGTGTAGAGGCCGTCTATATCGGAGAGCAGGATCAACAGATCAGCGCCCGTCATCGTCGCGACGCGCGCGGCGAGGCGATCATTGTCGCCATAGCGGATTTCGCTCGTGGCAACCGTGTCGTTCTCGTTGATGATTGGGACGGCGCCGATCTTCAGAAGCTGGCTTATCGTGGCGCGAGCATTGAGATAGCGGCGCCGCTCCTCCGTATCCCCGAGCGTCAGAAGAATTTGGCCGGCAACGATTGCGTCGCGCGAAAGATTTTCCGACCAATCGCGCGCAAGCGCAATCTGCCCGACTGCCGCCGCCGCCTGGCTTTCCTCAAGTTTGAGAGCGCCCGTGGGCAGATCGAGGACCGAGCGACCCAGCGCGATAGCGCCCGAGGAAACCACCAGAACGTCAACGCCTTTCCCCTTCAGGCGGGCGATATCCGCGCACATCGCGTCCAGCCAGAGCTTTCGAAGGCCGGTCTTTCGGTCCACGAGAAGTGCCGAGCCGATCTTGATGACGATACGGCGGTAACTGTCGAGAGGCTTAGGATTGCCCATCAACCTCGTCTCCATCGTCCGATCCCGCAATGTCCCGATGCCTGATCTTCGGCACCTTCGCCAACTTTTCGGCGCCGGCATTGGCTTCGACGATAATATCGCGCAGGGCACGCAGCACTTCCGTCATGCCCTTACCGGTCGCCGCGGAAATCTGGAACGGCGTCTTGCCGCAGGCCTTGGCAAGCTCCTTGGTCTTCTTTTTCAACGTCGCTTCGTCCAGCACATCGATCTGCGACAATGCGACAATCTCTGCCTTGTCACCAAGCTCATTGCCATAAGCCTCGAGCTCCGTCTTGACGGTCGTGTATGCCTTGCCGACCTTCTCTTCCTGTGCCGAGACCAGATGCAAAAGCACGCGCGTGCGTTCGACGTGTCCCAGGAAGCGGTCGCCAATGCCGACGCCCTCATGCGCGCCTTCGATCAGGCCCGGAATATCCGCGAGAATGAACTCTTGCCCGTCGATGGTCGCCACACCGAGGTTGGGATGAAGCGTGGTGAACGGATAGTTTGCGATCTTCGGGCGTGCGCGAGTCACCGCGGCAAGGAAGGTCGACTTCCCGGCGTTCGGCAGTCCGACAAGACCGGCATCCGCAATAAGCTTCAGATGCAGCCAGACGGTCTTTTCCTCGCCGGGCAGACCGGGGTTGGCCCAATCCGGCGCTTGATTGACCGACGATTTGAAATGCGTGTTGCCGAAACCGCCATTGCCGCCTGCCGCGATGCGGAACCGCTGTCCTTCAGTCGTCAGGTCACAGATCAGGGTCTCGCGATCTTCTTCGAGAACCTGCGTGCCGACCGGAACCTTGAGCGTCACATCGCCACCGTTGGCACCGGTACGGTTCCGCCCCATCCCGTGCGTGCCGATCTGCGCCTTGAAATGCTGCTGAAAGCGAAAGTCGATCAACGTATTGAGCCCGTTGACCGCCTCGACCCAGACGTCACCGCCACGGCCACCGTCGCCGCCATCGGGACCACCGAACTCGATGAACTTCTCGCGCCGGAACGAGACGCTACCAGCACCACCGTCTCCAGACTTGATATAGACCTTTGCTTCGTCGAGAAATTTCATTTTACTTCCATCATTCGGTGGCAGTTTCACCCCCAGTACCGCTTTCGATATAGGCGGTTCAGCCGGAGGTCAAAGGATTATCGTGAAGTTTGCGAGCTATAACATACAGTACGGCTTCGGTCTCGATGGGATATACGACCTCGATCGAATCGCAGCCAGTGTCGAAGATGCCGACATCATCGCGCTCCAGGAAGTGACCCGTGGCTTCGCGCGGAACGACTACGCCGACATGGTGGCCGATCTGGCCGCGCATTTTACTGACCATTTTTGGGTTTATGGGCCTGCATGCGACCTCCACGTGGAAGCCTCTTCCGATGGTTGGCCACCGCGTGGTACCCGCTTCCAGTTTGGCAATATGGTGCTGTCCCGCTGGCCAATTCTCTCGACCCGGACCTTGCTCCTGCCGCGCAGCCGGACGATCTCCAAGCTGAACCTCCAGCGCGGCGCCACAGAAGCTGTGATCGACACGCCGGGTGGAGCGCTCCGGGTCTATACGGTGCACCTTGACCACGTGTCGGCCGACGAGCGCAGCCAGCAGCTCGCCTATCTCCGCGATCGCATCAACGCGTTTCTGCCAGAAGGCGGATCGGTGACGGGCGCTATCGAGTTCGACATCAGCGATCCGCCTTTGCCAGAGGACTACGTCGTCATGGGCGATTTCAACATGACCCCGGAATCGCCGGAGTACTGCCGTTTCGCGGGCAGCAAAGACGGCTTTTACGGCCGCACCACTCGGATCGGCACGCCGGTCGACGCGCTTGCAGCGCTGAAGGCCTACGAGCCTGGAAGCTACAGCTGGATGGATCCCAAGGACCATGGCAAACGCATGCATCTCGACTACTGTTTCGTGAGCGGCGGTCTCGAAGGCCGCCTCAAATCTGCGGATATAGACACGAATTCGATCGGTTCAGACCACTTCCCGCTGTGGGTCGAGATCGGCGACTGAAAGAGACGCCGCGGTGTTGCCGCGGCGTCCTGTCTTGCTCAGGCGCCCTTGCCTTGCCACAATGCACCAGGCTTCAGCACCGTCTCGACATGCGTGACCATGGTGTTGCGCGCGAAACTGTAGATCTCGCTGCAACCGGTCATGCGGAAGCCGAGCCTCTCCTGCAATCTGAGCGACGCCGGATTGTCGGCGAAGACGCCGGAATGAACCGACGTTTCCGGCATCCGCCGCGAGAAGCGCTCAAGCATCGCAGCGACTGCCTCGCTCATGTAGCCGCGCCGCCAGTAGTAGCGGTTCAGCCAATACCCCAGGTGCCAACGGCCGTGCCGGAGTTCGATCGAAACGACGCCGATATGCGTATCGTCGCCGTCGGTGATCGCCAGCTGCCAGTCCGGCAAGCTGCCCGACGTGGCAACCACCAGCCAGTCGAGCGCATCTTGCCGATCGTAGGGCGCGGGCACGCGGGCAAGCATCCGTGTCACCGCGAAATCGGAAAGCGATCCCGCGATAGCATCGGCATCGCTCAACCGGTGTGGGCGCAATGTCAGCCGGTCCGTGGTTATGACCGGCTGCGGGCCGGCCATCAGCGACTGGGTCTTCGGTCTCTGGAGGCTGATCGCGTTCATAGGACGGTCCCCCAGCTTCTGAGCGACATCCAGGTCTTGCGGTCCAGCCTGTACCATTCCACCGGCACATTGCTTCCAAGCGCCAGCGAGACCGCAAGTCCCGAACCCTGGAACTGAAAGCCGCACTTCTGGATGACCCGCCGCGATGCGACGTTCATCACCCGGCAACGGGCATCGATGTGATCGACGTCCTGCCGCGTGCGGAACACCATATCGACGAGCGCATGGCAGGCCTCGGTCATAAAGCCCTGATTCCAGTAGGGTTCGCCGAGCCAGTACCCGATCTCGACGGTTCGCCCGTCCAGATGCGGCTCGACCCCGCAGCAACCGACGAAGGCGCCGTTTTCGGCTTTGGTGATCGCATAGACGCACTTGCCAATCTCGCCATTTTTCGTGCGTCGCACGAAGTCGGCGGCATCATTGGCCGTATATGGGTGCGGCATACGCGACACCATCGTGGCGACTTTGGCGTTGTTGGCGAGATGGGCAAGGGCGTCGATGTCTTCTTCGTGCGGCGCGCGCATGACGAGCCGTTCCGATAACAAGACAGGGCAATCGGTCCTTAACCGTTCCGGCCTCAGCCGTTCCTTGGGAGACCTTTGGTCTTCCCGGGGAGACCGCGATTGGCCATCCCTTAACAATTCGCCGTGCATGGTTCAGTCCTCCTTGAGGGTAAAGAAAAAGGGAAGATGGGTGGTGCCCCATCTCCCCTTTTGTCTTGACTGAACCTTGTACGCTCAGCCGGGTCGATGAGACACCGGCTGCTATAAAGCGCTACCGGCTTATTCCGCTGCTTCCGCTTTCGGCATCACGGATACGTACACGCGGCCATTGGCCTTCGTACGGTAGTTCACATTGCCGGCGGTGAGAGCAAAGATCGTGTGATCCTTGCCGAGGCCAACGTTGGAACCCGGGTGCCACTGCGTACCGCGCTGACGCAGGATAATGTTGCCAGAAATGACGGCTTCGCCGCCGAACTTCTTCACGCCAAGGCGCTTGGATTCGGAATCACGACCGTTGCGCGACGAACCGCCAGCTTTTTTGTGTGCCATTGGAGTTCTCCTTTAAACCTTAAGTCCCGTGATCTTACTTGGCAGCCACGATGTCCGTGATACGGACAACAGTGTGGTGCTGGCGATGGCCGCGCGTGCGCTTCGAGTTCTGACGACGGCGCTTCTTGAAGGCGATGACCTTCTTGCCGCGGTTGTGCTCGACCACTTCGGCCTTGACGGAAGCGCCCTTGACGAAGGGAGCCCCAATCGCAGCGTCGGCGCCTTCGCCGATTACGAGAACTTCGGTGAATTCAATTGCGTCGCCAGCGGTTGCTTCAAGCTTCTCGATGGTCAGCACGTCGTTTGCCGCCACACGGTACTGCTTACCGCCGGTCTTGATGACTGCGAACATTTTTTATCCTTTCATGTTCGTTCCGGCTCAACCCGCGTCAAACAGGTGGCCGTCTTTTTATCAGTCGATGTTAAGCAGGGATTTCAGGGCTTTTCGCCGAAAATTCTGACTGCCGGTGACGCCTCACGCGAGCGTGGGACGGGCAAGGCACGGACTTATCCACGCCTATTGACCTGCGCAGATACGCGAGCGAAAAAAAACTGTCAAGGGTAAAGGATAAAAAGCTTTGCGATTTCGACTTGCCAGCCCGCCAAACTCTCGCTAAGAGACAGCCCGCGCCAAACAAGCGCCAACCAGACCGCGGAGAGGTGGCAGAGTGGTTGAATGTACCGCACTCGAAATGCGGCGTGCCTGCAAGGGCACCGTGGGTTCAAATCCCACCCTCTCCGCCATAATGTCCAGTGAAATTGTTACGTTTCAGCGGCACTAGGGGATTTCTGTTAGTTGAGCTACTAATCAACCCTCTAACAGCTACTGGTTTCTCAGCTGATTTCCAGGATGCCAATCACGCACTTACCCCGTTGTAGTTCCGCAAACGCTCGGGGGTGCTGATCAATCATCTGCCTTTTGAAATATTCAAGTTCGCCGGGAAGCTTGAAATTGAATACAGCGGCAAGAGCTGCGCGGGGATGCGATGCAAGGCGTATTCCTTGCCCCCCGCCGAAAAAGGTCTCAAATACCTTCCAGAATTCTTTCTCTGATTTCCACTCTCGCAGCCCTGCCACGTAGGCGAGCAAGTCCGTTATTGCCAGACCATCCAGCCAGAGCTTTTGTGCGTCGGGATCGAAACGCGTTTTTTCGTTCTCACGAGCGGGTTGCAGCTCAACCGTGGACGCCGGGATACCTTTTAGATCTCCGACTACGAACCATTCGAGCCGTCCGGTCGCGCGCCTAAAAGCAACGATAAGCCGTTTGTTTCGCACCCTATAGAGTTCATGACTTCTTGTCAGGGCGTCTAAAATATCACTCATGTCTTCGTCTCCGCATATTCGGCGTACTTCTGGCGTATCGACTCGATACTTTCGGTGATCGGCATCTCCGGTGCAGGTGCGAATACCTTTTGCGAAATTCGCCAGTTCAGAGCAGGACCTTCGTTCCCATCCAGTAGCGCCGTGTAGGCGTCGCCAGGCGCGTCAAATTTCGAGTGCCATTCTTTGCGCGCGGTCGCCCATCGTTCGAAAGCCAGACGATCAGCTAATGAGAGCGCCGCCATTCTAGCAGCCATGCTTTGGCGTGGGCGAACCAGGGCTAGCAGTTCGGCAAGCTTGCGTTTCTCAGCGCTGAGAGCCATCTTTTACAATTGCCTCAAGCTCGATTAGCTTTGCTCGCAGCTGTTCTATGTCTTCGATTTCTCGAAGACTTTTGATTGTGGCTGCGAGGTCTTTTGCCTCGCTCGGTACGATTTCGCCGTCTTCTAGCATGCGGCCAATTGTTGCCGGTCGCATGTCGTCCAATTCCAGGGCTCGTTCCTTTGGCAAAATTCGGTCAAGGCAATAAGAAATCGCCTTGAAATCACCGGCCATAATCAATTGCCACAATTGATGAATTGCGTCGCTGCGCATGTCCTGAATTTGCTTCATCGTTTCATGCGCGATGCGGTTTTTTGATCCTTTGGGCCGACCGCCGAAGCCGCGAAGAAACTTACCGGTTTCATCGCGTTGAACGACGCTATTGAAAGCGGAATTTTGGGGAACAGCTGGTTTCATTAGCGCTTTACTCGCACGCTTTGTGCGGTCAGCCACGCCTCAACCGCGTCGGTTGGAAGAAATGCCCCGTTGCCTTCACGAAACGAAGCCGGAAAGCCCCTGTCACGCTTCCAAAGGGCGATAAGTTGACGCGATGGTTGCCCAAGTGCAATGCGGAGCTGATCATGAGAAACAAGCGGCTCGCTCGGCAAAGTGACAACGCAAGGCAGCTCAAATCGAATAGGCTCCATTTTATGCAGCCTTGCCATTGAGCAAGTCGAAAGCAACAACTGGATGCTGGTCCGTCGCAACTGCAACGAAATTGACCACGCTCGTTAGCATGGATCGAACAAGATCGACCTCAGCAACACCATCCTCGTGCGCCTTCATTGCTGCCTTCGCGTTGGTCATAGCCGCATCACGATCAAAGCCATTCGGGATGGGGTCGATGAAAGACGGCTTTAGCGGATGGTGGGCGAGATACGTTGTCGTCAGATTGTGCAGGATCAAGCTGTTTTCTATCTGCTGACGAAGGGCGTCAGGAAGGCCGCCAATTGCCCAATTCTGCAAGGCAGAGACGGCGACTTCCGGATCGGTCAACGCCAAGCGAGAAGCGTCAGCAATCTTCATTGCGGAAAGGCGGGTTGCGATTGCAACAGACCGGGCCGGATCAACTTTATGCCGTCCAAGCTGATCGTTGCGGACATTCGCTATGTCAGAGAGCTTTTGCCGCCCCGCATTACCAATATCTTGAAAGGATTGGCGAAGCGCCGGAGCGGTCTCTCGTGCGCGATGATGAATGCCGCGAAGATTTGAAGTTTCGGACGCTCTCGCAATTCCTAAGGCGAACAGATCAACATTGGCTTGAAGCGGTTGAACAACATTTCTGAATGCCGCCGAGGTAAGCAACTTACGATAAAAGACCACCCTCTCGGATGGGCCGTTCTCCACGCGGACGGTGATTATGGAAGCGGCGTCATCTTCGAAATTCAGGAATTTGATAGGCATGACATTTCCTCAGAAAATCAGGGACTGGCCACAGATTGGCCGGATCATAAAAGCCTGTCAAGTATTTGTTTTTTCTAGCCAAATGGCCAAATTTTCATTCCGGGAATCCGGCTTAAATTCCGAATACTCACCACCTTCTCAGGCACGGACCACGCCATCTACGATTGAGACTTGGCGTAGTCACCGGCCTGGCCGAAGTGCATGTGCGCGTGCGTCAACAATCTTCATCAAATGATTCGCGAGAAGAATGATTTCGAGCGCTTCCATTGGGTCCTCCATGTTGACATCTCGATGCGAGTTCGGGTTCTTGTATGAGCCAATTGCACCGCAAAAAAGCTGCATGCGGGCTAGGCGTTCACCAGCCTCCGCAGTTGCGTCAGTCAAGACACCCCCATCCGCCTTGAACGCTTCTTGCATCAGCTTCACCCCAAGAAGTTCGTTGCCAAAGCCGCCAACTTCCCGAACATACACCTCTACGCTTTTTGTAGCCTGAAATACCGCGACGTCGAACTCACCGCGCACGAATGCGGACCAGACACGGTCAGCAAAGCGAGCATGAAGAATTTCCTTTGGAAGAAGCCTCGCAACATTGTGGCGAGCAAACGCGGTCTCATCCTCAAAGGTCTGCGCACGTCTGCTTAGAATGCGAAAGCCATTCTGCCCATTGCTGTCCGGCGCTGGAACTAACAGTCCCTGGGCCTGTAACCAGAGCCAAGCCTCGCTGACTGCGACTTTGACATCTTCGATGCGGTTTTGAGAGTAGCCCGGCGCTCCTTCAGAGAAATCACGACCCGATAGTTCATTCAGGCAGTTTCCGAGATGAACATATCGCTCCCCTCTTTGAAGGCGACGACGGAGGATGAATAGCAGCTTGCCCGCCAGCTCTTCTGGCTCCAAGCTCAACAGCAAATCGACCTCGGGAATGACCGCAACAAGATCTTTCATGATGGGTTCTCCTAATGTGGACAACAAGATTATGGTGATAGCCGTATGAGGCGCACCCTACCAGAAGACATGGCAATCAAGCCGAAGTCGTACGCGGGGGCAAGGCCCTGGGCGACGAGCGGCAAGCACTGCCCGTAGCACCCGAGGATTGGACCCCGGATCCATGGCGCTCTGAACGACCCTTCACTTAAAGATATAGTCGAAAATAATAGATGCTTGGATTAGTGAGCCAATTGGCCCCTGCAATAACCGATTGTAAATCGTAGAGATTGACTGATTGCAATAGCGGACACTATCTCCGCCACACCCTACTGGCCTTACTATTTCTTATTTAAAGGGGGACGAAAATTTCCCTGCAATTTCAGTAAATTGCCCTATTGTCCCTACTTTCCCTACAAGAAGTGCGATGAAGTAGCAGTCAGCAATTATGCAAATTATAGCAAGTTTCTGACGTGTTGGTATTATAGGCGTCCGACGGGGACCAACAGGGACAGTGCCTCCGCCAGGCACCGATGAACCTCCTCGGACTCAATGAATTGCCGTGCTCTCCCCACTGTCCCTAAAAACTAGCAGTCAGTAATCCCCGCGGGCACATGGCGACCGCGAGGATTATTTGCATTTCGCATGCCGGATCACACCCCGCTCCAGCTCGGCCGACGCCCAAATTTACGGGCCTACATCCTCGTCAACGATACCGTCGTCTTCAGTAATTTCTGGCTCCTCGGCTCCAGAGACAAAGAAGTGGTGAGTCTTATTCTCGTTCAAGTAAGCTTGGAGACCGCTACGAGCCTCTGCGAGCTTTTCGTAGTATGTCTTGAAAGGCTTCGACAGTTCATCGGCGCGTTGGCGCGTGGGCGGCACTGGAATAGCAACTTCGAGATACCTCTTCCCGACATCCTCTCGGTTAGTTTGCATAAAAATGACCCGCCGCCATTGATCGCGGACAATCTTCAGCGTCATAGCCCATAGAAGATAAAAAGTGTCGAAGTTTGCGTTCGGTCCCGGTCGAAGGACGATAACCTCCTTCGTCGTGAGGACCTGCTCCTGTCCAGGCATCATAACGCAGAAGTCCCCGATATTTTTGGAAGTTCTCTCCGGGCAAATCAGATCGAACGGTTGTAAACCTGACGATGAAGCGCGCCAGAATTTTTCGGCAACAGCCCGAGGAACCCGATTTGTCGGATTAATGTTCACGAGCCCTGCCCGCAAATCGGAAACCTTAATATACGGAACTTCGCCGATGCGTTGCTCTTGTGATGGCGAACCATGACCGTTGCGGATCAGCAGGCGGCCGTCTTTTAGTAGCGCACCTAGGGTCTCCGAGGTGAAACCTTTGAACGTCGGATCGTTCTTCAATTCGGTATGAAAGTGGTCGCCGTAACGGTGATCGTAGTAAATTGGAACGGCACAACCAACGCTGACGTCCTTCGCTGGTACAAAGTTTAGCGTGTCAGGGATCTTGTCTTCCGTCGTTGGGAGGCCCTTCAAGGCCGCTAGCGCTTCCATATCTTCCAGCAGCTGATCGTTTACGGCATCCACAAGGCCGCCAGTTTCAGGGTCAACAACCTGAATACGCTGTGCCGTGAGGGGATCGACCTTTTTTAGCGCGCGGCCGCCTTTTGTGAGCCCACAAGTTGGAGCCGTAGAAACCATCACATAGTCGTCAGAAAACCACTTGGGCTTGTGGATAGCCATGAATCAGTCCTCCTGATCAGAGATTGTGGCGACGGCAGCCTTATCGCCGTCTCCAACTTTCTCGAAAATGTAAAAGTTTGTTTTTGCGCGGCAGAATTCTTCGAATGCTTCCATCGCGATGTTCGTCATGCCGCGGAGCTTCAGTCGCCCATCCATCCATCCCGGAAGCCAACGATATTTCTTGCTGAAAAAGTATGTTTCGGGAAGAACAATCCCTATCCGTCCGCCCCTTCGCAAAAGCCGGTGTGCGAGTTCAAGATATACCAACCCAATTTCTAGATCGACGTATTTGCCAGGTCCCTTCATTGCCGCGTGATTAGAGATTGTGTAGCCCGCGGCCCTGCAGTCGACGGCTTTGACCTTCAGATCCTCACCGAACGGGGGATTCGTAACAACTACAGTAAACTGCTCTAGCACAAACGGCGTTTGATTCTGTCCGATCTCATCGCGTAATCTGGTGTATTTGGTCGGCCACTCGTTCACCCGGATCGAGTCACCGAGGAGAACGTGAGTTGACCCATCGCGCATAGCAACCATCATCGCTCGCGTCAGTTTAACTCCAATGTCGTCCTTATCGATCCCATACAGGTTGTCATTAGCCCACTTGATGAGATTCCAGGCTTCTTCCTCTTTTGGGAATTCCTTCGCCGCAACCTGTCGAAGCGCTTCGATTAGAAATCCGCCTGTACCGCAGGCCGGGTCAATCACTTTATCTGAGGATGTGATATCCAGTGCCATAATGGCCGGTCGCACGACTCGGAGCGGAGTTAGATACTGCCCTTCGCCGCTCTTAAGCGCGGACGTTCTAAAAGTCTGGAAGGCCTTTGACAGCAAGTCGATTTTGTCGCCGAGAATGCGATAGGGCCACAGCTCCGAGACTACAGAATAAATCGTTTGATCCGTCAGCAGGAGGTCGTGGCGATCGTGCGGAAGGAAAATACGAGTGCGCTGCCGCGAAAAATAGTCCTTGAACTGCTCGCGGATCTTTTCTGCTGTTCGTGTGACACGATCCTCTGTCGCCCCATAAAGGCGAAAATCCATTGCATCATCCTGCCGTGACGATCGACTGAAAACAGCGTCGTTCTCAAGCTTCACGAGGACGATATGGAGTAGTTCCCGCAGCTGATCCTCGCGCCGGTTCACCGCGGCGTCCGAGACCACCACCGTCGCGACGATGCGGCGGAGAACAGCTGACAATTCGGCTTCAGTCGGGGTACGAATACTATTCCACGTGGGAGGCTTATCTGGTGCGCGGCTGAAGTCATCGCCAGGCTGAGGCAGCTTTGCCCCTTCAACCACGACCCAATCGGCAGAATGCCGTTTGTAGATCGCCAGCGAGGCTGAACCGTTTGTCCAAAACCCCATCTTGGCCATCGGTTCGCTGCTAAGATAGCGCATTAACTGCGCCTTCCCCGCATCGATGTTCGGAGCCTTGAACTCAAAGATGATTTGGAGCGCATGGGCCGCGCCGCTTGTGTCGGCGAAAATGACGAGATCGGCGCTTCCGCAGATTTCGTATTTCTGATCCCTCTCGCGCTTGGTAAGGTCATGAGGGGTCTTGGGAACCGGCCACTCGGGCTTCCATCGCAGCTGCGCCTCTTTCCATCCAAGACGGAGCAGCTCTTTAATGGTGATTTGACGCACTGATTCCTCTGGCTTTAGGCCTGTTACACTAGACAATTCAGATACATGTCCCATCGTTGCTCTCTTAATGACTCTCTGTCGTGGTCTAAAGCCATATCGCCCAAAACGAAAAAACGGGCAACTCTTTTTTTAATAGTGAGTTCCAAAAATTAGCAGGCGCCTCAAATGGCAGGTGTTCCTGCGTAAACGGCTGCCAGTTGATCATATCAGGGAAAGTGTGCGCCAGACCGAGACAGCATTACGGAGAGAGCCGCCGTAGCTCGTACTGGTAAAATCGCTTGCCGTCCGGACCCCAACGTCGCTGTCTTTCGTAACCTGCCGCCCGCAAACAATTAGCAATGCGCTTATCTGTTCCCGTGTGCCGCTCTGTCGTGGGAATTCCAAGTGCTATGCTAGCAACAGTGTTCAATGACACAGCAGCCCCGTTTAGCGTCGCGACAAACGCGCGCACCCGTTCTTCCCATGCGTCTTGCTCGCGTCGATCCTCTTGCGCGGCGGCGGCAAGCTGTTCTTCGCCGTCCGCGAGCCACCAACTTTCGCCAACATCAAATCGAAAGCGTGCTTCCGCCCAAAGCTGATCACGGTCGCGTGTCAGTGCTGCCGTATCGATCCGACCGCACTTTACGGGCCAATAGCGCCGATTGCCGGTCTGGTCGCGCAAGTAGCCTTCGTCGTTTGTGCTGCCAACGAAAACGGATTGACGCGGGTGATTTTCCCCTGTCTTGGCGTACGGCGCCCGGAAGCTGTCCGTTGCTGACGACACAAATGATTTAATACGATTGCTTTCTGCGCGACTAAATGCCGACAGTTCCGCAATCTCTACAAACCATTTGCCGGACAAATAAATCATCGCATCATTGTTTCTGGCTATGTCCGGGAGTTGATCGCCGAACCATTCTTCGCCAGCAAGTATTTTGAGGGCGGTAGATTTTCCTGTGCCTTGCAAACCCTCTAGGATCGGGAGTGTGTCTAGCTTGCATCCCGGCCGCATGACGCGAGCAATTGCACCGATCATAAACCGCTTCCCGACTGCTTTCGCATACGCATCATCAGCGGTGCCGAAGTAGCGCGGCAACAACGCGTCAAGCCGCATTTCTCCGTCCCAAGTCAAATTGCGCACGTAATTGCGTACCGGGTGATAACCGTTACGTCGTGCGATGAACACTGCAGCGTCGTTCACCGTTTCTTTCGATGGCTTAAGAAAGTAGCTTTCAAGATAGGCCTTGCATCCAACCATGTCGTTGTCGGTCCAACGTCTCGGATATCTTCCATTCTTTTCCCAAGGGACTGGCGACGTTAGCAACACGAGCATCGCGAACTCGTCATAGGCGAGTGGAATGCGAAGTTCGTGCATTTTACGCAACGTTGCTGCTGTGGTCGTTGCCGCTGCATCAGGCGAGAAACCATCTAGATATTCTGGGACTGTCATTGGGTTTGGGACAGGGTCCTGCGTTCCAGGCTTCGGCACTGGCACGGCGTTTCCATTGCGACCGAACATCGTTGCTGCCCGCAATTGCGGTAGTTTGCGGAGAAACGATTTCCAACCCACTTCCGTCTCACGAATCGACCGCCATTGTTTCAGGTTCTCCACATCATCGTTCCCGAGAAATCGACCGCACCATTGAGACCATGCTTCGAACAACGTTGGTTCGTCAGCATGCCGCCAACCGGCCTGTTTGAAGGCGGCTGTTACGCTCACCCATTCGTGGCGCGGCAGTTCGTTCGGATCGATCAGCGACAGACCGAACCGCAGCCATTCGAGTGACGGCGCCGACAACTCCACGTCGCCCAATTTATGCCGACCGCCTTGCCCGTCGATAACGTTGACGTGCTGGTAAGCGGCTTCCATCTGCTCGATAGTGTAGCGCCAGGCAGCGCCCGCTAGTGGCCAAGTCGTGACCATGTGCGGCGTTACAGGGTTCTTCATATGCAGGAAGCCAGGCACTCTTAAGACGCGGGTCGGGTCTACAATTGCGCGGTCACTATCATACACCTGCCGGAGTTTCCGTTGCAGCGTCGTGTAACGTTCGTTGCCTTGGTAGTTCTGCGTCACCCAATAGCAATGAAACTTAGCAGGTGAAGATTGGACGGCGAAAGATGGCGGCGGATTGCTCGCTGCGGCGCGTTCGTAATTCTGCTGTGAGGATAGCGGGTTATCCAAGTCAATGACGTGGGCTCGCAAGTACCCCACGTCCGTAAGATTATGCGTCTGAACGGTTGCAGAAAACGCGTTTATATTGACGAACACCCCATAACCGCTTGTATTATGCGCGCAGAGCTCTTGCCAATGCTGTGCGAGCGTTCCGTAAAACTTACGCGCTGGCACGCTCTTGTCGATATCGTGGATTGCACGAAACCAAACTTGCGCGGTTTCTACCGGCTCGCCAGTCAACGCGTGGATATAGGTGGCAGTTTGCGAGTAATCTTGAGCAATCGAGTTGTCAGCACCCGCATGTAATTGTATAACGTTAGACATGGTGAAATGAACCCTAATTTCCCGTGTCCGTATCGACTGTCCCAACTGTCCGATACGGGCTTTTTTTGACTGCGAAGGACGATGACTCCGCGAAGTCATTCTAATTAAGTTGCTGATTTGGTTTGCAAATCTCTCCTAGTCTGCGTCCATCTAATCATGCAGACTAACGATTACGCCACATATCTGCGCTTTGACGCGTCTTCACGCTGCTGCAATAGCCACGCGTAAGCATCATCTCGGAGATAGGCGACGCGGCGCACTCCTATCTTTATCTTGGGCGGAAAGTTTGGATCGCTCTTTTCGAGGCGCTGGCGGGAGGTATCGGAAATATTGAGCATCGCGCAAAGCTGGTCGCGCGTCAGGATCGTGTTCTCGGACATGAGGTTGCCTCGCGGTAATCTTCGTACAGTGGGGGGTGCAGCCATTCGGCTCGCGTCACGTCGTCACCGCTGTCATCCGATCAGGCGGCAACATCTGGTCCCTTGCACCGCTGTCATCCGAGCAGGCGGCAAATTTGGTCCCTCGAACCGCTGTCATCCGATCAGGCGGCAATATCACCGTAAACATGGACAGCTATGGTTAGTCAATAGAAAAAGCCCGCGTAAGCGAGCACAAACTACATGATATCACCAGTTTCTAACATTTTTAATGTAATTGCCAAATAATTTTGCCATTTTCCTTCGTATTGTTTTCTATTTGTAGTCAGATAGTCGCACCATTGCTGCATTAATACTGAGCGCCTTTGAAACGCTTCTCCGCGCCGATAGGCCGCTTCTGTTTTGTTTCCAATTGTGTGCGCAAGAACGCTTTCAGCGATTTCACTTGGATGAATTGTAGTGTCCGTTATCCAGTCCCGTAGTGATGAACGAAAACCGTGCACCGTCCAACCATAGCCTTTCATTCCGCGCAGCACCTCAAGCATTGCCAGATTTGATAGAGGTCGATTCTTTTTCGCGCCGGGGAATACAAAGGGATTTCCCGGATAGCGCGGCTGTTTTCTCAACAAGTCGAGTGCGGCACGCGACAACGGCACCCGATGAATTTTGTTTGCCTTCATTCTTTCAGCAGGGATTTCCCACGTTGCGGATGCAAGATCGATTTCCGACCATTCTGCGTTCAACGCTTCACTTGTCCGCACGCCGGTCAAGATCGTGAACGCTAATGCTCGCGAGCTGAAATCGCGCTTTGCGAGCAATTCTTGGACAAATGGCCCGACATCCTGATACGGCAAAGCCGCGAAATGCGAAGACGACCGACTTTGCGAGGTGAGCCAATGCTCTAGCGCATCGTCCCAACGCGCAGGGTTGGTATGGTTTGCCCATCGTGCTCGAATTTCCCGATTGGCGTTTCCAACTCCCATCGATTTCGCTGCGCTGATGATCTTCTCAATGCGCATTCGAACACGGCTGGCAGTTTCAGGAACTACTTCCCAAAGTTGACCGGCCTTGCCGTTGTTTCGACGCTTATGCGATTGCTGCAATACCCGCAGCACGTCCGCAATTCCTATTTCATGCGGGAGCATCGAGCCAATTAGTGGATAGACGAAGTCCTCAAGGGTGCTGGTCCATTGCTCGGCGTGCTTCGCGTTTTTCCAGCCAGATCGCTGCGTTCTAATGTAGGCTTCGGCCACTTCCTGAAAAGTGTCACCGGTTTTTGCGACGGCTTTGGAGTGCCCGCGTATATTTAAAGGATCAACACCGGATTTCAGTTGTTCGCCGTATTCGATAGCGAGCACTTCCAATGACTTGAGCTCTTTTTCCGATATGGCATCATCGAATGCTTGAACGGTCATGACGCGGCGCTTGCCGTTGATTGTGTAGCGGTAAACCCAACTCGCTCTGCCGTTCTTAGCGAGTGAAAAACACAAGTTGTTTCCGTGCGACCAAATGTTAGGTCGTCCAGCCTTAATTCGGTTACGCAACTCGCGGTTTAAAAGGTCGATTTTGGTTGCCATAGAAGGGGTCCATCGTTGTTAGTTTGCCAAATCCAACTAACCGCTTAGAACCCATCCGCAGATACTTCGAATAGTCGTCGCTAACTAAAAACGATAAATATCAACAGGTTGGCTATTTGGGACTAGTCGCGATTAGTCAACCCATTGGACACCCTCTCCGCCATTTGGCATGCACAGCTCCTTTGAGAGCTTTCTCCGGATTGTGTGGCAGCTTCTACCCATTCTGGCAA
The DNA here is from genome assembly GCF_001426265.1 of Rhizobium sp. Root1220. Classification (GTDB taxonomy): domain Bacteria; phylum Pseudomonadota; class Alphaproteobacteria; order Rhizobiales; family Rhizobiaceae; genus Rhizobium. The sequence continues at coordinate 137,911 of NZ_LMDG01000023.1, read as the reverse complement.
CAAAGCGCATGGCGGTCAGACCGGCGTGACACTTTGGCGTTTCCGTCAAGTTGATTTCCGACCTTTCCGAATTTCTCGATACACGTAAGAGGTTCATTAGATATCGGCGTGTAAGAAGGATGGATCAGCAGAAGTGAGGGGTCACTTGGCGTGGTTCTACGTATTCCGAAATACTTGCTTCGCAAAGGAATGTATATCGAGTTGGTGGAATGCGCTGACTCGGAGTTCTCCGGGCGGCGTTTCCTGCTTGAAGCGGATTCCGACCTGCGTTCGATCCTCGCTTCCTCGGCGGAAAGCGTCCTTGTCAATCCAACGAAAAGCGAGATCGACTGCGAGTTGCATGCTGGCGCCAAGCCGGACGACGATGCCACCCTGCGCGACGCCGAGGCGCGCACCCGTATCCGACATGCGGTATCTCAAGCAAGCGCGACTTTGCGGACCGGGTTTGACGATATCAAGACAGGCAAATTCGACATCGCTCGATTCGCACCAGTCGCCAGAAGCATCACCGCTTCCGTACTCCTCTCGCCGCACATCCTGGCAGAGGTCACGCGGCTGAAGACCAAAGATGAGGGAACTTATGTTCACTCGCTCGCGGTCAGCGGGCTGATGACGGGGCTAGGCCAGCTGTTGGACCTGGGAAATGAAACTACAAGGGAACTGACCATAGCCGGGCTGCTGCATGATCTCGGCAAGCTGCTGATACCCAACGCCATCCTCAACAAGGGCGGCCAGTTGACCGATGCCGAGCGGCGCATGGTGCGCAGCCATCCCGAACGGGGCTACCTGCTCCTCAAACAGCATCCGGAGGTCTCCGATCTCATTCTCGACATCTGCCGGTTTCACCACGAGGCACTGGACGGAAGCGGTTATCCGCTTGGACTGCGAGGCGATCGGCTGAGTTTACCCGTTCGCATATCCACCGTATGTGACGTATTTGACGCGCTTACGAGTGTACGCCCCTACAAGCGCGCGTGGACCAGCACCGAAGCACTGAAATGGATGTTTGAAAGAGGGCATCTCTTCGACAGGAGACTGGTCCTGCGGCTAGGAAGCCTCCTTAACTGACGAACAGTTGGATGTCTGCTAAACTGCAATGACTGGTCATTTCGAACATCGCGCGACGAAGGATTTCAAGCTTTCCTGCCAGGGTTTGTCAGGAGCGCGCCCAGACTATCCAACCACGCCACAAACCAGCGCGGCGACGAAAACAAACGCCGCAGTGACCAGCGTCGCATGAATCGCGAACTGAAACTTGCCACGCGCAGTGCCCGGCTTGCTGATCTTTGCGGAACCATACTGGTTCGCATGAGCATGCGGGATACCCAAGTTTGCCATGTGTTGCCTCCGACCTCTTCAATCTTCGAGAGATGAAGCTATTTTCCTATTTTCTCTATCTGATTAGTAGAGATGAATTTTCGTTCATCGGCGACACAGTGAAAAATCCGTTCGCCCGATGATTAGCAGAGGGTGCGCCAAGCCCATAGCAACGACCGCTCGACAGCGTTTTCGCGTGACGACTCACGTGCTGCTTCCAGCAGCCGCCTGTCTTTTTCGGCAGGAATGGAGGCTGCGGCTATCGTCTCTCTCTCGGCTTTCTCCGGTGGCTGCAAATATCCCATGGTCATGCCACCGAGAAAAAACATGCCTGATCTCCATGATCACGAAAGTTAACAGTCGTTAACGGGATCATGACAGAAGCAAGGCAACTGTCAATAGTCTAGTTGAATGGTCGTGTTTTAAGGATTTGCTTACCGGGAGCTAAGGGAACAGAGCAGCGGCATCACGCAAGCGCCGGAGATTTGACGAAACCCTTGCTCGCGAGCATCAAATTTCGCGTGTAGTCCTCGTGAACCTCCGAATGGGCCAAAGCAGATGCCGTCAGCCGTTCGACGACGGCGCCGTTGCGCATGACGGCAAGCCGGTCGCACATATGCGTGATCACGCCCAAATCGTGGCTGACCATGATGTAGGTGAGTTTGCGATCACGACGGATCTGCTCGAGAAGGTTCAAGACCTCCGCCTGAACGGAAGCATCCAGCGCCGACGTCGGCTCGTCGAGTAGCAGGATAGTTGGCTCGACGATCAGGGCGCGGGCGATCGCGACGCGCTGGCGCTGGCCGCCCGACAACTGGTGCGGATATCGAAAGCGGAAACCGTTGCCGAGCCCCACTTCGTCGAGCGCCCGGGCGATCCGGTTCTCGGTGTCGCCGATACCGTGGATCGCCAATGGCTCAAGCAACAGGCGATCGATCGTTTGGCGTGGATGCAGGGAGCCGTATGGATCCTGGAACACCATCTGCACCCGCCTGTAGAAAGCCTTGGTGCGCCTGCTACCCTCGAGCGGATCTCCATGGATTCTGATCGTGCCTTGAGAGACTGGCGCCAGTCCGGCAACGGCACGCAGGAGCGTCGACTTCCCCGAGCCCGATTCACCGACAAGACCAAAGGATTCGCCGGTCTCGATATCGACAGTGACATCCTTCAGCGCATAGAAGTGGTCGTAGACCACATTCAGGTTCTGAACGGAAAGCGCCGCGCTCATAGCGCCCACTCCGGTTTGCGGTCGAGGACAGGAAGCGGGTGCCTGCTCTCGCCGATCTGCGGCATACAATTCAAGAGACCTTGTGTGTATGGGTGCTGCGCATTCTTCAATTCGGATGCCTTGAGTTCTTCAACCACCTTGCCCGCGTACATGACGATGACCCGATCACAGAATGACGAAACCAGCCGCAGGTCGTGGGACACGAAGATCAATCCCATCCCTCGGTCGGATACCAACCGATCCATGATCTTCAGAACGTCGAGCTGCACGGTGACGTCGAGCGCCGAGGTCGGTTCGTCGGCGATCAGCAGTTCGGGGCCGGCAATCAACATCATCGCGATCATGGCGCGCTGTCCCATGCCGCCAGATACCTCGTGGGGGTAGAGATCGAAGACCCGTGCGGGGTCGCGGATCTGAACGGCTTCCAGCATTTCGAGCGCACGCTCGCGCGCTTCCGCCTTGCCGATCCTCTCGTGCGCCTGAAGCGTCTCGCATATCTGGCGGCCTATTGTCATGACGGGATCAAGGGAATACTTCGGGTCCTGAAGCACCATGGCGATACGTTTGCCGCGAAGATGACGACGTTGTTTCGGCGATATGGAAAGCAGATCGATGCCGTTGAAGTCGAGCTTGTCCGCGGTGACGACGCCGTGTTTCGAGGTCAATCCCATGATTGCGCGCCCCGTCTGGGATTTGCCCGAGCCGGACTCGCCAACAATCCCCAGGCGCTCCTTGCCAAGCGTGAAGGAAACGCCGCGAACGGCTTCGATCGTCCCGGTGCGCGTGGGATAGCTGACCTTGAGATTCTGAACGGTGAGAAGCGTCGTCATTGGCCGCTCTCCTTCGGGTCAAGCGCATCGCGCAACCCGTCACCGAGCAGATTGAAGCCCAGGCTTACGATCAGGATCGCGAAGCCGGGCATCGCGGCAACCCACCATTGATCAAGGATGAACCGGCGGCCGGACGCGATCATCGCGCCCCACTCGGGCAGAGGCGGTTGCGCGCCCAGGCCAAGGAAGCCGAGGCCGGCGGCCGTCAGGATAATGCCGGCCATATCAAGCGTCACGCGAACGATGAGTGACGATAGGCAAAGCGGCATGACGTGCAGCACGACGATCCTCAACGGCGAGGCACCCATCAGCCTGACGGCCGATATGTAGTCTGAGCGCCGAACCGTCAGCGTCTCTGCGCGGGCGATGCGGGCGTACGGCGGCCACGAGGTGATTGCGATCGCAATGATGGCGTTCTGGATGCCGGGACCGAGCGCCGCCACGAAGGCGAGCGCCAGAACCAGCTTCGGAAAGGCCAGAAAAATATCCGTGATGCGCATCAGAACGGCATCCACCCAGCCGCCGGCATAGCCGGACACCGTCCCGACAATAAGCCCGATCGGCGCCGAGATGACGGCAACAAGAAAGACGACGACCAGGGTAATGCGCGAACCATAGACCAGACGGGAATAGATATCGCGACCCTGATCATCTGTGCCGAGCCAGAAGCCCGGAGTTCCCGGTGGCAGCAGCCGGGAATTCTTGAGGTCGCCGATGACCGGCGAATGGGTCGCGAGCACGTCGGCGAAGGCGGCAACGAGCAACAAGGTGACGATAATCAACAGACCGACAACCGCCAATCGGTTCGCCGTGAACTGGCGCCAGGTGACGTATGCTCGCCCAAGCCGGGCCTGCATTCGCGATTGTGGACGGTCGGAAAGCAGCCAATCACGGCGGCTCAACCGTACTGGTTGGTGGGCGGGGGCCGTCATCGGCTTCGTGTCCTGGGGTCAAGTGTCCGGTAAAGAAGGTCGGACAGCAGATTGATGCCGATGAAGACCGTGCCGATGACGATTGTGCCACCGAGGACGGCATTCATGTCTGCGTTCTGCAGCGAATTGGTGATGTAGAGACCGATGCCCGGCCATGAGAAGACGGTCTCGGTCAGCACGGAACCTTCAAGCAGTCCGGCGTACGACAAGGCGATTACGGTCACGAGAGGGACGGCGGCGTTGCGCAGGGCATGCCCCCAGATTACCCGGGTTTCAGACAATCCCTTGGCACGGGCAGCGACAACGTACTCCTGGCTGAGTTCGTTGAGCATGAAGCTGCGTGTCATGCGGCTGATGTAGGCCAGCGAGAAGTAGCCGAGCAGCGAGGCCGGCAGGATGATGTGGCGGAAGACATCATAGAACACATCCCATTGACCCTGTACCGCACTGTCGATCAGGTAAAAGCCGGTTATCGGCGTGAAGGTATATTCGAAGACGATATCGATACGCCCGGGGAAGGCGACCCAGCGCAATTGCGCATAGAAGATCACCAGCGAGATCAGCGCGAGCCAGAATATCGGCACAGAATATCCGATGAGCCCGATGACGCGGACGACCTGGTCGGCAAAGCTGCCGCGCTTCACCGCCGCCAGCACACCCAGCGGCACGCCGATCACTGAACCGATGATGGTGCCAAGCGTGGCAAGCTCGATGGTTGCAGGAAAGACCCGACGGATGTCGACCATTACCGGATTTGTCGTGAGCACCGACGTCCCGAAGTCACCCGACAGGACGCTCTTCAGGTAAAAATAGAACTGCTGGTAGAGCGGAAGATCGAAACCGAGTTCACGACGGACGCGCTCGACGACATGCGTCGGCGCACGATCGCCGAGAATGGCAAGAACGGGATCGATTGGCACGACACGGCCGATGAAGAAGGTCACAGCCAACAGGCCGAGATAGGTGGTGACGGCGGCGATAAAGAATCGCCCGACCGCCTTCGCAATTGGAAAGGCACGGCCGGGTTTCGGCCGTGCTTCCATCTTTGTTTCGACAATGCTCAACGGATCAATCCTGCCGGATCATTCCTTGCCGATCGGGCCGACGTAGTTGGTGTCGAAGCTCGGACCGAGCTTGAAGTCCTTCAGACCCTTGCGATAACCAGCCACTTCGGTCTGCTGGAAAATGATCACGAAGGGGCTGTTGGCAAGGAACTTCCGCTGAATGTCCTCATACATGGCAGCGCGCTTGGCACTATCGCGCTCAAGCAAGGCAGCCTTCGTTTCCTTGTCGAGCTCGGGGGCCTCCCAGGTATTGCGCCACGCCAGCGTCTTGACCGTGCCTGCATCCGAGTTGTCGGGGTTGGTAGTGAACGTATCGGCGTTCGAGTTCGGGTCGAAGTAGTCGGAACCCCACTGACCGATGTACATATCGTGCGTGCGTGCACGGAACTTCGTCAGGGTCTGCTTTCCGTCGCCGGGGATGATTTCCATCTTGATGCCGGCCTGCGCGAGCGACTGCTGCATCGACTCGGCGATACCGGTTACGGGCTGCGTGTTGCGCACGTCCATCGTTACCGAGAAGCCATCCTTCAAGCCGGCCTTCGCAAGCAGTTCCTTCGCCTTGGCGACATCGAGCTTGTAGGGCTTGTCATTCAGGGCGCCGAGCTGGCCGGCGGGAAGGAAGGTCTGGTGGATATCGCCAATACCTTTGATCAGCGTGGATCCAATCGCATCGTAATCGACCAAATACTTGAAGGCTTCCTGGACTTCCGGCTTCTTCAGGTTTTCGTTCTTGGAGTTGAGACTGACGTAGTAGACCGTACCCTTTGGCGCGCTGGTCGTTGCAAGGTCGGCATTCTTGCCGATCGAATCCAGGTCGCCTGGCTCCAGATTGCGTGCAATGTCGATATCGCCGGCTTCCAGCGCCAGACGCTGCGCCGAGCTTTCCTTCATGAAACGATAGATAATGCGGTTCAGCTTGGACTTGTCACCATAGTAATTGTCGTTGCGTTCCATCACGACAACCTCGTTGGCGCGCCACTCACGCAGCTTGAAGGCGCCCGAGCCTGCATAGCCAGTCTTCAGCCATTCATTGCCGAAATCGTTGTCGTATTTGTAGTCGGCACTGGGAGTAACGGGCTTGACGTGATCCAGAACCAGCTTCTTGTCGACAACCGAAGCAACGGTCGCGGTCAGGCAGTTGAGAACGAAGCTCGGCGCGTAGGGCTTGTCGACTGTGAAGACGAAGGTGCTCTCGTCGGCAGCCTTGGCCTTCTCTGCAACGTTCTCGCCGTTGATACCGAACTGCGTGATGATGAAGGCCGGGCTCTTGTCAAGCTTGACGGCACGCTCGAACGACCATGCGACGTCTTCCGCAGTGATCGGATTACCGGAAGCGAATTTCATACCGGGCTTCAGCTTGAAGGTATAGGTCAGGCCATCGTCCGAAACAGTCCAGCTGTCAGCCAGATCGCCTTTCACCTTGGATGTATCGCTCATGTCGAGACGAACGAGAAGGCTATAGGTGTTGCTGGTGACTTCAGCGGTCGAGAGCTCGAATGCTTCGCCCGGATCCATCGTGATGATGTCGTCAATGGCGAAGCCCTCGACCAGCGTATCCTTGGGCGTTTCTGCAAACGCGGCAGGTGCGGCGATCATCAGAAGAGAAAGCGCAGCGCCTGTGGAAAGCAGGCGAAAATGACGGTTCAAGTTGCTGAGTATCATGGTTTTTTGTTCCCCTGTTTTTAGAATGAAAGTTCTATCAAGCTCCGGCGCACTCTTCCCTCCACGCCAAAGCCAGAATCCGCAACCAGTTCCCGCTGGCCAATTTTTCAAGATCGTCCGCACCATATCCAGCACGTTTAAGCGCGGCAATCAGCTTCTGGTTGCCAGCAGCATCACCGATTTCGTCGGGGATGGTTGCGCCGTCGAAATCCGATCCGAGAGCTACGCAGTCGATACCCATGCGCTCTACGAGATAGTCGATATGGCGAACCATGTCGCTGAGCGGCGTATCGCCTTCGGAGCGACCATCGCTGCGCAGCATTGCGGTCGCATAGTTGACGCCGACCAGGCCACGGCTTTCCTTGATTGCGTCGAGCTGCTTGTCCGTCAGGTTGCGTGCGACCGGCGTCAGCACATGCGCGTTCGAATGGCTAGCGACCAACGGCTGCTCCGTGGTCTTCGCCACGTCCCAGAAACCGCGTTCGGTGATGTGAGCCAGATCGACCAGGATGCCGAGGCGGTTGCATTCCCGGACTAGTGCAAAGCCCGCATCGGTCAGACCCGGCGCCGTGTCCGGGGTCATCGGGAAAGCAAAGGGCACGCCGTAACCAAAGATATTGTGCCGGCTCCATACCGGTCCCAATGACCGCAGACCGGCAGCATAGAAGACTTCGAGTGCAGCCAGGTCGGCACCAATGGCCTCGCAACCCTCCATGTGCATGACGGCCGCAAAAATGCCGTCCGCCATCGACTTCCGGATATCCTTGACTGTGCGGCACAGGCGCCAGGCGCCGGCACGATCCAGCCGGAGCGCGATCGCGGCCATCTCGGTGGCAATATTGAGCGACGGCAGATGTTCGAGCGGAGCGGCGAGGGGCGTAATATAGTGCCCGCCCTTGTCAGGATCGGCAAATACAAGATCACCGGAGGGAATGTAAACGGCGCAGAGACCGCCAGCCAATCCGCCAGCTCTCGCCCGGGGGGCATCGATGTGGCCCAATTCAGTACCGTTTGAAAATTCCGCGATTGGATCGCCACCATCTCGTTCATGCGTCCAAAGTCGGAGAAGAACGTCGTTGTGGCCGTCGAATACGAATTGCATCTGCGTTCCTGTATGCCCGGGCGGGCGATATGACGTGCGCAGAATAGAAAAGCTGACGGATTTCGCTACCCCTTTTCTGAGAATTTTTTCCGAAGTGGACAGAAGGTTGGCGGCGTCGAAAAACAGGACCCAAATGTCCCTCCGATGGACTTCAATGAAGGCATCAGCCTGGTCTGTGACTGCAAAGAGACACACATCCAGCAACGTTCAATGGACGAGCATGTCCCGCTAAAAACCAGGATGCGGCAGACTATATAACCAGCCTGGCAGCGGTGCAGTTCGGCTGCCTTTGATGGAGTAACTGATGTCTATTTCGATGTATCGACTGACAATCCCGATTTTCCAGCGCGGCCTCGACACGCTAAAGAGCTATCTCGACAAGGCCGAAAGCTTTGCAGCGGAGAAGGGCATCGACACCGGCGACCTGGTTGGCGCGAGGCTGTCTCCCGATATGCTGCCACTGTCCGGCCAATACCAGCGGGCCACCGACAGCGCCAAACTCGCTATCGCCCGCCTGACCGGCACGGCTGCGCCAAAATTTGAAGACAACGAGACCACAATTGCCGAACTGCGTGATCGGATCGGCAAGACTGAAGCCTACCTCGCAACGATTGCACCTGATGCTCTTGAAGGCACCGAGACCAGCGAGGTGGTCATTTCACCCGGTGGGAACAAAGTCACGTTCCGTGGAGACGAGTACCTTGCGAGCTTCGCGCTCCCGAATTTCTATTTCCACGTTGCGACGGCACACGCAATTCTGCGCAGCCGGGGCGTTCCTGTTGGCAAAATGGACTATCTCGGCCGCTTCAGCTGATTGATGTCAGGGCCGGCGCGAGACCGGCCCTCTTTCCGTTAATTCGGTGTAGGCAAGCGTCTGGTCAAGATGGCGCGCTCGCAATGAAAGCAGCTTCTCGGCATAGGCAAGTCGGATAGACAGATAGGCGGGGTCCGATGCAAGGTTGGTCAGCTCCATCGGATCGTTTTCGAGATCGAAAAGCAGGCACGGCAGCGCGGCAAAATGAACGTATTTGTAGCGGGCATCGCGAATGACAGCGAGGTTGCATTCGCTTGAGCGCAGCCCGAAGTGATTTTCCGCATCCTGACCGGCAATATCGCGGAAGTCGAACTCCCAGAAAGCCGCGTCGCGCCAGCTCGGCGCGCTTCCCTGTTCGATGAACGGCATGAGCGATTGGCCATCCAGACCATTCGTCGGCTCAACGGCCAATCGATCGTTGAGTGTCGGAAAGATGTCTGCCGCCGAAGTGAACTCACGAACGACGCCTCGGATCGAGGACCGAGGATCACGAATGACCAGCGGAACGTGGTAGCTGCCGTCGAAAAAGCCGCCCTTGCCAAGTGTCCAGTGGTCGCCCGCCATTTCAGCATGGTCGGATGTGAAGATAACCAGGGTATTGTTCCAGGCTCCGGACTCTTTCAATGCGTTCCAGATTCGCCCCAGTTGGGCGTCCACTTCCACGATCATTCCAAAGTATATTGCCCGGATCGCGTCGATGTCGCTCGCCGTCCAATCGCCCACGGGACCGGAGGCGCCATAGACAAAGCTTCCCTTGTCCATTCTTGGCATGGCATACGACAAATACGGGTGCGCCACCGCTTCGTATTCTCGGCTTTCGGCCCGTGCAAAACGAGGCCCCTCGTCGGGTCGAAACATTTCGCCATAGGGGGCAGGCGCGGAAAATGGCGGGTGCGGGCGCAGAAATGAAACATGCGCAAACCACGGGGCATCCTGTTCGCCCAGCCACCGAATGAATTCTCCGGCGAGAAAGGCCGTTTGCGTCTCGTCCTTGGAATAGACTGTCGGCGCACTGGATATTTCACCCGGCCGAGCGCCGGCGGGAACATGAATGCTCCGGCTTTTTGCATCGACATGTCCACGGGAGCGCAGCCAGGACAACCATTGCTTCTCGTGTTCGGGAAGCAGCTGCCGCGAAGTGAAGCCGGGCAACAAGCCCTCGTAAGTCGTCAGATGTGGATCGTTCGCGCTGATGCCGCGTGGGTCCGGCGCGGTGTCGGTGTAGCCGAACAGCGTTGGCTCATAGCCAGCGCGCCTTGCCGCCAGCGCCAGATTGTCAAAGCGGGCGTCCAGCGGCGTGCCGTTGCGGCAGACGCGGTGGTTCATCTGGTAGAGACCGGTGTAGAGGGTCGCCCTTGCCGGCGAACACGGAGCCGCACCGGCATAATGGCGTGCAAACAGCACGCCATCCGAGGCCAGCGCGTCGAAGTTGGGCGTTTTCACGCAAGGGTGCCCGACCGCCGACAGGCAATCACCTCGCCATTGATCTGCAGTGACGAGGAGAATATTGGGCCGGTCGGTCATTGGTTGTGCTCAGTGCTGGTTGAATTTTGCGTGCCAGTTCCACGCCGAACGTATGATCTGGGATAGATCGTACTGCGGCGCCCAGCCGAGAATTTCTCGCGCCTTGTCATTGTTGGCAACAAGCGTATGCGAGTCGCCTTCGCGGCGTTCGACATATTCCACCGGGAACGGACGCTCCGACACCTGCTCGATCGTCGAGAGTAACTCCTTGACGGTCGTGCCCGTGCCTGTCCCCAGATTGAGAGCGACCGACTCGCCGCCCCTCAGCAGGTATTCGACAGCCCGCACATGCGCATCGGCGAGGTCGAGAACGTGGATGTAGTCGCGCACGCAGGTACCGTCGCGCGTTTCGTAGTCGCTGCCGAATACCTTGAACCCCTGCCTGCGGCCCAGAGCCGCGTCGATCGCGAGCGGGATCGCATGCGTTTCGGGTTGATGCCATTCGCCGATCCGGCCTTCGAAATCGGCGCCCGCAGCGTTGAAATAGCGCAGCACGACAGATCGAAAGCCCTTGTATCGATCATAGTCGGATAGCGCCTGCTCGACGATGTGCTTTGTCCGCCCGTAGGGATTGATCGGCACTTGGCCGTGGGTTTCATCGAGCGGCACGCTCTGCGGCAAGCCATAGGTCGCGCAGGTGGACGAGAACACGAAAGCGTCGATCCCGGCATTCTGAGCGGCAGCCAAAAGCGTCAGCGTCCCGATGACATTGTTCTCGTAAAACGCCACAGGGTCCTTGACCGATTCGCCGACTTCGATCAGCGCGGCAAAGTGCAGAATGGCCGCGGGTTTGTGTTTTGCCAGAACCTCGTCGATTCGGGCGCGATCCCTGATGTCCCCTTCTTCAGCCGGTCCCCACTTGACGAACTCGCGATGACCGTTGGAAAAATTGTCGAAAACGACCGGCTTGAAGCCCTTGTTCGCAAGATCGAGACACGTATGCGAGCCGATATACCCAGCGCCGCCTACGACCAGAACCGTTTCACCTGCCATGCACCACCTTCTAATATCGCTTCGGATGAGGAGAGAACTAAATCAGGTCGATGGCGATAAAAAGAAGGAAACGATCGCAACGCCACTCCGCCATCATTTTGTCGCCGATGACATTAGCAAATTGGTTTTATCGAAGTTATGGCGCCTTCTGTTACCCTCCGGGAACGAATAAAAGCGCCGCAAAGAGAATCAAACCAAAAAACGACGTATTTAATCTGTCTCAATTTCTTCTCAAACCGTGTAATGGTTCGATTATCATCGCTCCGTTGCCATGACGACATAGATCATGATGCTGCGTATAGACAGGTGATCTGTCCGATAGGCGATTCAACGATAAATTGGAAAGTATCGTCCAATGAACTCGGATCTCAGAAAATTCATATTCCATGATCTGCAGGCGATCGACGGATACATTGACCCCCCGGATGCGCTTGTTTTTCTCTCGTTGTTGAAGTGCCAGATGTCCGCCCGACTAACCGGCGGCATCGCCGAGATCGGTGTCTACTACGGTCGTTCTTACTTTCTCTTCCGTAAGATCTGTGGAGAGGGAGAAAAGATCGTCGCCATTGATCCTTTCAGCATCGTCGGGGCTGAGCATGGCATCACCCAATATGCCCGATTTATCGAGAGCGGCCGCCGTCTGGGCCTCGCGGTCGATGAAGACCGCGTTATCGAAAGTGACAGTACGCTCCTTAAGCCTTCGCAGATAACGGACCTAGCCGGGACGATTCGCTTCTTCAGCATCGACGGTGGCCACATGCTGCACCACGTGGCCTCGGACAGCCGGCTCGCGGCGCGCTCGCTCGCAGAGCATGGGATCATCGCCTTCGACGACACGTTCAATCCGGCGTGGCCGGAGGTCACCGTCGGTGTCACTGATTTCCTGCGCGAGTACACGGATTCGTTCTCTGTCTTCTGCATGACAAAGTACAAGACCTATGTCTGCCGTCGGCCCTTCCACGAATTCTACTCCCGCGAAATTGCCGCGTCGGCTGATCTCAAGGCCTTCGATCACGTTGAAACCGAATTTCTGGGCTCCACGGTCATACGTCTCGAAAACCCGATGCGTCGTCGCATCATGCATGAACTCATGGTTCGGTCGGGCATGAGTGCGCTTTCCGAACGGGCCTATCGCTAGCCTGCGGTGTCTAGACCGGCGCGGGATCAGCCTCTTTCAACCGGTATCCGACGCCGGTTTCCGTGGTGATGTATTGCGGCTGGTCGGGCGTCTCCTCGATCTTCTGGCGCAGTTGACGAACATACACGCGCAGGTACTGGACATCGGCGGCCGGCCCCCAGATCTGCTTCAACAGAAACTGGTGAGTCAGCACTTTTCCCGCATGTTGGGCAAGCACTCTGAGAATATCGTATTCCTTGGGCGAGAGCTTGATCTCCTTGCCCTCGACCTTGACGATTCGCTTGACGAGGTCGAGCGACAGCCCTCCGGCCTGAAAGATCGCCCTTTCGCCCTGCTGCTGCAGCTTGTGGCGAAGTGCGACACGGAGGCGAGCGCCAAGTTCGTTCATACCGAACGGCTTGGTCAGGTAGTCATCCGCGCCGGATTCCAGCGCCTTCACGATACCGGCTTCATCGGTCCGGCTGGACAGAATGACGATTGGAAGCGTGAGACCAGCGTCCCTCCATTCCTTGAGCAACTCGTGGCCCGATTTGTCGGGCAAGCCCAGGTCGAGGATGATAAGGTCCGGCGGGTCGTCCTTTGCCGACTGCAAGGCCGTCGCGCCATTGGGCGCTTCCTGCACTTCGTAACCTTGTGCGGTCAGGCCGACGCGAAGCAGTTTGCGAATAGGCGGTTCGTCATCGACGACGAGAATTTTGACGGCTGAACCGGTCATCTGAGCTCATCCAATTTCGGGATATCGTCTGGTATGGGAAGGCGAACGGTGAAGACAGCCCCCGAACGGTCGGTGCGATTTCCCGCAGTGATCGTCCCTCCCATGGCTTCGACAAAGCCCCGGCAGATGGAAAGGCCGAGGCCGGTTCCCGCACGCACCTGGTCGCCCTTGCGCACGCGGTAAAAGGTGTCAAACACGCGGTCAAGGTCACCCGGCGGAATTCCGAGCCCTTCGTCAGACACTTGGATGACGACGTTGAAACTGTCGGCGCGTCCGTTGATTCGGATGGTCGAGTCCTCCGGAGCATATTTGGCGGCGTTGTCCAAGAGATTGAAAAGAACCTGCTCGAACAATACGGGATCGACGCGCACCATCGGAAGATCCGACGGGATCGTCATGATGGTCTCGTGGTGCTCGAGGATCTTGGCAGCACGACGCAAAGCGCTTCCGGCAATATCGCCCGGATAGTGAAGCGCATAGTTTGGCTCCATGGCCCCGGACTCGATCTTGGTCATATCGAGCAGGTTGGCGATAAAGCGATTGAGGCGTTCCGATTCATCCACTACGGTCGACAGCAGGTCGAGACGATCCTCTGTCGACATCGAGTCCAGGTAATCACGCAACGTGCCGGCCGCACCGAGGATCGCGGCCAGTGGGGTCTTCAGGTCATGCGAGATCGACGTCAGCAGGGCGGAGCGCAGCCGATCAGCTTCGACAGCGAGCTTTGCACGGTCGACGTCGGCGACAAGCTGAACGCGCTCGATCGCAAGAGCCGCCTGATCGGCCAACGCATCCAGAAGGCGCTGCTGTTCCGGCGTGAGCAAGGGTCCATCGCGCCGATCGTTATCGAGACCGATGACGCCGACGGCCGCACGTCCAGTGCGCAACGGAACGTATAGGCGCCTGGCGCCGGGCAGGGTGTCGGCACCGCGGCCCGCGGCATGGTTATGCTCCCAAGCCCATCGGGCAGCGGCAATATCCGCCTCATCCAGCGTATCGTCCGGTGGATAGCCCGCCTTGACAGCAATCGTGCCGCCCTCGGGTAGCAGCAACACCACACGCACCTTCAGCATGGACGCCAACTGGAAAGCGCTGGCCCAGAGAACATCGTCAAGAGTGCCGGTGCCGGCCAGTTTTTTTGAGAACAAGTAGAGGTCTTCCGTCGTCCTGGCCCGCTGCCGCGCTGAAACAGCCTGGCGCTGCACCGTGGCCGTCAGGTTGCTGGCGATGATCGCCACGCCGAGGAAAAAGAACAGGGCGAGGACGCTTTCCGGGTCGCTGATCGTCAGCGTATAACGCGGCGGCAGGAAGAAGAAGTTGAAGGCGAGGGCACTGATGACGCAGCTGTAAAGTGCCGGCCGCAATCCGTGGATCACGGCAGAGGTCAGAACGGCCATCAGGAAGACCAGCGCAAGGTTGCGGACGTCCAGAACCTGATCCAGCACGATACCGGCAATGAGCGCAATCGCAACGTAGGCAGTGGCCAGCAAATAAGCCCTCAAGTCGAACGGGGGCGCTGATTGCGCAGATTTTACGCCGCGCGACGATGTGCCTTCCTTCTCGTTGCCCGAGATCACGTGTACGCTGATATTGCCTGATCGCCTGATCAGATCATCCGCTATCGAACGATGCAGCCAATCGCGCCACGTTGGTTTGCTTGGAGCACCTATGACAATGTGGGTCACATTGTTCGCCGAGGCGTGGCGTATCAGTTCCTCGGAGACGTCGCGACCAGGAATAGTGATGGCCTCGCCTCCAAGCTGCTCCGCAAGTCGCAGCGTTGCAGCAATCGTATCGCGTTCCGCCTCTGTAAGATTGATCGAACGGTTGGTCTCGACGTAAACGGCCGCCCAGGGTCCGCGCAGGCGCGAGGCCATGCGCGAGGCATAGCGAACCAGCGAGGTCGAACGGGGATGGTGGTCGATCGATACCAGTACCCGCTCGCTTGCGGCCCAGGGACCGGCAATGGCGTGTGCCTGCATGTGGGTCAGTAGCTGATCGTCGACGCGCTGCGCCGTCCTACGTAGCGCGAGTTCGCGCAGCGCAGTCAGATTGCCCGGCGTGAAGTAGTTGGTGAGCGCCCGTTCCGCGGTCCTCGGAACATAGACCTTACCATCATGCAGCCGCTTGATGAGATCATCCGGCGTCAAATCGATGATCTCGACATCGTCTGCCAGGTCGATGATCGAGTCTGGCACCGTCTCGCGAACGCGGATGCGGGTGATCTGCGAGACGACGTCGTTCAGGCTTTCGACGTGCTGAATGTTCAACGTCGAATAGACATCAATGCCGCGGTCAAGCAATTCCTTGACATCGAGATAGCGCTTCGGGTGGCGGCTGCCTTCGGCATTGGTATGGGCCAGTTCGTCGACAAGAACCAGGCTTGGCCATCGCGCAAGGATTGCATCGATGTCCATCTCCTCGAGCACGCGGCCTTTGTAGTCGATTTTTGCCCGAGGAATGACCTCGAAACCGTCGACCAGAGCCTGCGTTTCCTTGCGCCCGTGGGTTTCGACAATGCCGATCACGACATCGACGCCGTCCGACATCTTGGCGTGGCCGGAGGCTAGCATTTCGTAGGTTTTGCCGACACCAGGCGCGGCGCCCAGGAAGATCTTCAGACGTCCGCGCGTTTCCTGACGCGCCTTTTCAAGCAGCGCATCGGGCGAGGGTCTGCCGACCTGGTCGCGGTTGTCTTCGGGCATGCGGTAATTGTTCCTTACGAGCAAGCCCCGGGCGCATAGGGGCGTCCGGGGCTTTCGACCTTATTCAGACATAGAAGCATCAAGGGACTGGTTCAATGCCAGAACATTGACGGTCGGTTCGCCAAGAATGCCGAGTTCGCGGCGCTGAACCGCGCTGTCGACCAACGCCTTCAATTTGGCCTCATCCATGCCGCGAGCCTTGGCCACGCGCGCCACCTGGAAGTATGCGGCCTCCGGCGAAATGTCCGGATCGAGCCCGCTACCGGAAGCCGTTACGAGATCGATAGGAACCTCCGCATTCGGATTCGTTGCCTTGGCAGCCTCGTAGTCGCTCTTCACACGGTCGATCAGTTTCTTGCTTGTCGGACCGAGATTCGAGCCGCTTGAACTGGCGGCGTTGTAGCCGTCGCCCGCAGCCGAAGGCCGGCCGTGGAAGTACTTGTCGCTGGTAAAGGCCTGACCGATCAGTGTCGAGCCGATGACCTTGCCGTCCTTCTCGATCAGGCTCCCGTTTGCTTTCGCCGGGAAGAGCGCCTGAGCGGCCCCCGTCATGGCGAGCGGGTAGACAAGCCCGGTTATAGCCGTTGTGGCAACGATCATGACGATTGCCGGACGAAGTTGTTTCAACATTGTCATTACTCCTTAGGCGAGGCCGATAGCGGTGATCAACATGTCAATCGCCTTGATGCCGACGAAGGGAACGATGATGCCGCCGAGGCCGTAGACCAACAGGTTGCGGGACAGAAGTGCGCCGGCGCCGATCGGACGGTAGCGCACACCCTTGAGGGAGAGGGGGATCAGCGCGATAATGATCAACGCGTTGAAGATGATGGCGGACAGGATCGCGCTTTGCGGTGTCGACAGGCCCATGACGTTCAGCGCGGAGAGCTGCGGATAAAAGGTCAAGAACATCGCCGGGATGATGGCGAAGTATTTGGCAATGTCGTTGGCGATCGAGAAGGTCGTCAACGCGCCACGGGTCATGAGGAGCTGCTTGCCGATCTCGACGATCTCGATGAGCTTCGTCGGGTCGCTATCGAGGTCGACCATGTTGCCGGCCTCGCGGGCTGCAACCGTGCCGGTGTTCATGGCGACACCCACGTCGGCCTGGGCGAGGGCAGGGGCGTCGTTGGTGCCGTCACCGCACATGGCGACGAGCTTGCCCTTGGCCTGCTCCTCACGCATCAGCGCTAGCTTCATTTCCGGCGTTGCCTGCGCAAGAAAATCGTCGACACCGGCCTCAGCAGCAATAGCTGCCGCAGTGAGCGGGTTGTCACCGGTGATCATAACCGTGCGGATGCCCATACGGCGCAGTTCGGCGAACCGCTCGCGGATACCGCCCTTGACGATATCCTTGAGCTGGATGACGCCCAGCAGACGGCCGTCACGAGCGACGGCCAGCGGCGTGCCACCCGCCTTGGAGACTTCGTCGGCGATCGCCTGCAACTCTCTGACCACGTCGGTGTTGGTCCGAATAGCGATGGCGGCATTGCCCGACACCGGTGCGGAAGCAGCGCCGACATAGGCGAGTACCGCGTCGACGGCGCCCTTGCGGATCGAAGAGCCTTCGACATCGACGCCGCTCATGCGCGTCTGTGCCGTGAATGGTACGAACGTCGCCTTAAGGCTCGCCATGTCGCGACCGCGGATTGCATATTTTTCCTTGGCGAGAACGACGATCGAGCGGCCTTCCGGCGTCTCGTCGGCGAGCGAGGCCAGCTGCGCTGCGTCAGCGAGGTCCTGCTCCGAGATACCGCGGACCGGGCGGAAGCTTGTCGCCTGGCGGTTACCAAGCGTGATGGTGCCCGTCTTGTCGAGCAGCAAGGTGTCGACGTCACCGGCGGCCTCGACGGCCCGACCGGACATGGCGAGTACGTTGAAACGCACCAGCCGGTCCATGCCGGCAATGCCGATTGCCGAAAGGAGCGCGCCGATCGTCGTTGGGATCAGCGTGACGAACAGGGCCACGAGAACGATGATCGGGATCGATCCACCGGCATAGATCGCAAAGCTCGGGATGGTCGCGGTGGCGAGAACGAAGATCAGCGTCATCCCTGCAAGAAGGATGTTCAAGGCAATCTCGTTGGGCGTCTTCTGCCGTTCTGCGCCCTCGACCAGCGCAATCATGCGGTCGATGAAGGTCGAGCCGGCGGCTGCCGTGATGCGTACTCGGATCCAGTCCGAAAGCACCTGCGTGCCACCGGTCACGGCCGAGCGGTCGCCGCCGGATTCGCGGATGACCGGAGCGGATTCGCCGGTGATGGCCGCTTCGTTGACCGAGGCAACGCCTTCGACGACTTCACCGTCGGACGGGATGATATCGCCGGCCTCGACAAGTACAAGATCGCCTACCTTCAGGCTGGTGCCCGGCACCATGCGGTAGCCGGTGCCGTTGTTGGCGGTCAACAGCTTCGCTTGCGTTTCGGTACGGGCCTTGCGCAGCGAATCGGCCTGCGCCTTGCCGCGTCCTTCAGCGACCGCTTCCGCGAAGTTGGCGAAAAGCACGGTGAACCAAAGCCAGAGGTTGATCTGGAAGGAGAAGCCGAGATTTCCGCCGCCGGCGGCGAGGTCGCGCAGGAAGAGAACGGTGGTGAGCACTGAGACGGTGGCCACGACGAACATGACCGGATTCTTGGCGAGTGTACGTGGGTTGAGCTTAACAAAGGCGGCGCCCACGGCCGGAATGAGGATGCGAGAATCCATGATGCTCGCGGATTTTGCCTGGCTCATAAGAGACTCCAGCTTGAAAAGAGTAAGGCGAACGCTGTGCGATCAGCCATGTAGGATCCGAACGGCAGCGACGATCACGAGCAGGCCGGCCATCATCACCAGGATGATGTCGGAGGCGCGCGCCATCCGCTGGCTGTCACGTCCCGGCGAACCGGGACGTGGGTTGAAAGTCTTGCGAAGTCTGTGACGAAGAATCATGCTTCACCTCAGAAGGTTTGACCTGCGATCATGACCAGGTGCTCGATGACTGGGCCAAGCGCCAGTGCTGGGAAGAACGTCAATCCGCCGACGATCAGGATCGTCCCGGTTAGAAGGCCGACGAAGAGAAGGCCATCTGTCGGAAACGTCCCGGCCGAAGCGGGAACGGTTTTCTTGGCCACCAGGGAGCCGGCGATCGCCAGTGCGGGAATGATCACCAGGAACCGGCCGGCAAGCATGCCGATGCCCAGCGTGATGTTGTACCAGGGGGTATTGCCGGTCAGGCCGCCGAAGGCCGAGCCATTGTTCGCCGCAGCCGACGTATAGGCGTACAGTATCTCCGAGAAGCCATGCGGGCCGGCCGTGCCGATCGAGGCGACGGCAGAGGGAAGCACGCTTGCGATAGCCGTGAAGATCAACATGGCGGCCGGCAGGCAGAGAATGGCGAGGATGGCCATTTTCATCTCCTTGGCCTCGATCTTCTTGCCGAGGTATTCCGGCGTACGACCGACCATCAGCCCCGCGACGAAGATCGCGATGATGATGAAGAGCAGGATGCCGTAGAAGCCCGCCCCGACGCCGCCGACGATGACTTCGCCGAGCTGCATGTTGATCAACGGGATCAAGCCACCGAGTGCCGTGAAGCTGCCGTGCATGGCATTGACAGCGCCGCAGGAGGCTGCCGTGGTGACCACAGCGAACAGCGACGACAGGACCACGCCGAAACGGACCTCCTTGCCTTCCATGTTACCGCCCTGCAGGCCAAAGGCATGCATCAGCGGATTGCCCGCAGCCTCGGCCCAATAGGTGATGCCGACGCCGACGATGAACAGGATGCCCATAGTGGCGAGGATCGCCCAGCCCTGACGCTGGTTTCCAACCATGCGTCCGAAGACGTTGGTGAAGGCAGCGCCGATCGCAAAGATCGAGAGCATCTGGATGAGGTTCGAGATCGCGTCCGGATTCTCGAAAGGATGCGCGGAGTTGGCGTTGAAGAATCCGCCGCCGTTGGTGCCGAGCATCTTGATCGCAAGCTGCGAGGCAACGGGGCCGACGGCGATCGTCTGTTTGGCGCCTTCCAGCGTCGTCGCATCGATATAGGGACCGAGCGTCTGCGGCACACCGAGGTAGACGTACACCAGCGTCAGCACGATGCATATCGGCAGCAGCACATAGAGTGTGCCGCGAATCATATCTACCCAGAAATTGCCGATGGCCTTGCCGGAAGCGCGAGAAAAGGCGCGGATGAGGCCCATGGCAATCGCCATGCCGGTCGCCGCAGATACGAAGTTCTGCACGGTGAAGCCGACCATCTGCGTCAGATAGGACATGGTGCTTTCGCCGCCGTAGTTCTGCCAGTTGGTATTGCTGACAAAGCTGACTGCGGTGTTGAAGGAAAGCTCGGGCCCGACCGCTGCCATGCCTGCCGGGTTATAGGGAAGCATGCCCTGCAGGCGCATGAGCGCGTACAGAACGAGCACGCCCAGCAGATTGAACATCAGCATGGAGAAAGCATAGGTTGTCCAATGCTGTTCCTCACGCTCGCTGGTGCCGGCAACGGCATAAAGCCCGCGTTCGATTGGAACGAGGACCGGTGAGAGGAATGTTCGCTCGCCACTGAAGACGCGGGTCATGTAACCGCCAAGCGGTTTGACGAGCACGATGAGAATCCCGCAGTAAAGCAGGATCTGAAGCCATCCGTTGAGGGTCATATGAGGTAACTTTCAATACCCGGTTGGTTCTGCCTGGCGCGTTCCCCTTGTTGGCTGAGCCCAGGGGAATGGCGATGCCTAGAAGCGTTCGGGGCGAATGAGAGCGTAGGTGAGGTAAACCGTGAGAAACACGGTGACGGCACCGCTGAGAATATAGTCGAGGGTCATGGCGCTTCTCCGTTCAGAGTCGGTCACAGGCTTTGGTGTAGGCAAAGCACAAGGCGAAAAATACGATTGCTGTGGCGAGTAGAACTATGTCCATCATCGATCTTGACTCCTGTTGTTCTTCTTTGGAGTCAGACAAGACAAAGGGCTCCATTCCTTGGAATGGCACCTTTCATGCTTTCTGGCGTGGAGATGATCGTGATGATCTCTCAGCCATCAATATACGGCCGAAGAGCATAAGCGTACGAGATCGACGCAGGGCCGCGGATATAAAAATCTTATAAATGTCGGGAGATGAAAAATGCCTCGCCGAAGCGAGGCTAGTCCAGGCCGCTTCGGGGAAAAGAAGAAGCGGCAAGGTTGTTCTATTGCTGCGCATGCCTTCTGCAAAGCGCACTTTCGGGCATTTTGGTACGCCTGCCTCGATAGCGATCTTATTGTCGGGGCTCGCCGCCCTTAAGCCGGTGAACAACATTTCGGCCACGCCGGACCGCGGTGAACCCTGTCCCAATCGCAATGAGCCAGAGGGCCGCCGTCAGAATTTGATTGTGTCCGCTCCAGAGCGGCTCAGGGACCGAGAGAATGGCGGCTGCCGTGATCGTTGCCATCCGGTGTTGCTTCGCCATCGGGCCGGAGAAGTCGCTTGGCGTACCCGCCGCGCGCCCAAGTTCACGGATGTAGGCCGTTAGCACGGCACCGCAAGCCACAGCCCAGCCGAGCCCGGCGGATCCGACTCCGAAGCCGACGCCTACGAAGATCAGGATATCGGCAACCCTATCCGGGAATTCATTCCAGAATGGTCCATCGGCAGCGCCTTTCCCACCCTCCACGGCGACCATGCCGTCGAAGAGATTGCACAGCAGCCGCAGCTGGCACAGGGCTGCAGCCAACACGAGGAAGCTAATGCGCATCCAACCCGTTCCCTGCCCTGCAACAAGGAATGCCCCGCCTGCCAACGCCGCAAAGACCATGCTCAACTGGGAAATCTCATTGGGGGTGACCGACATCGTCGCCAGCCATCGCGCGATCCATTTTGCCCAGTGCCTATCGCGGCTCGCCAATGGCCGCCGGTCCCCCTTCTCCGTCATTCGTGCGTCCTCTTTCGATACAGGGAGTAGTTGTAGATCGCTGCGTAGCTGGTGGAGACGGCAAGCGGCAGTGCTACTGTCCTCAGAATCTCCGGTGTACCGCTCAGGGCGTGGATTGCCACCAGCGTTCCCGTCGATCCCAGGCAGGCGATCAGTGGCGGTACCCAAAGCGCCGCGAGGCCCAAAAACCGGCGCGACAGAAATTCAATCGTCGTCTTCAGAAAGAGAGTGAGGCCTGCCGAAAGCATTCCCTGCACGAGCCCAGCCTGCAGAGCTTGCGGCAGCGCATGGCTGCTATTGGCGAAAAGTGCCCAGCCGCCCATCGCGAAAAACGCGAACGCGACATGTGTGATGCTGCTCTGAGCAAGGCGGCGAAGTCCCGCCGTCATGTGCTTGACCACCAGTAGCGGACGATATGAAAGAAGATCGGAGCAGAAAAGACCACGGAATCGAGCCGATCGATCAGGCCGCCGTGACCTTCGATCAGATGACCCCAGTCCTTGACGCCGCGATCCCGTTTGATCGCCGACATCACAAGCCCTCCGAAGAAACCCATCATGGTGATGATCAAGGCAAGAAGTCCGGCCTGAAAGGGTGTAAACGGCGTGATCCACCATAGTGCTGCACCAATGAGCGTCGCACTCGCCACGCCGCCGACAAAGCCTTCGACCGTCTTCGACGGCGACAGATTGGGTGCGATCTTGGTTCGTCCGAACAGCTTTCCCCAGACGTACTGAAGCACGTCGCTAAGCTGAACAATGATCACCAGAAATGCGATCAGGAGCACATTGCGCTCTTCATATCCCGCGATGTGGAGCGTCAGAAGCGCAGGGACGTGCGACGCACAGAAGACGCAAATCATCAACGCCCACTGGACCTCGGCGATCCGGACAAGGAAGCGTTCGGTATCACCACGCAACACGGAAATGATTGGCATCAGCAAGAATGCGTAGACCGGGATGAAGATCGAGAAAATGCCGTACTCCTCAGCCCAGAGAAGGAAATACTGGATCGGAAGCACCACGAAAAAGGCGGCAGCGAGCGCCCAGTGATCTGCACGTTTGGTGTTGGTCAGTGTGATGAATTCCCGCAGGGCGGCAAACGAGCAAAAGCCGAAGAGGACCAGCACACCGATACGGCCAACGAGAAAGGCAAGCCCGATCAGGATCGCCATCACCCACCAGGCCTTGATGCGCGCATTGAGATTTTCGATGGCCGCATTCGACCCATCCTGCGAAAGTCGCCGCTGCAAAACGTAACCGATGGCTGACGCGACGATGAGGACGGTCAAGGTGCCCAGGACCAGTCTCCACAGATCGGAAGCTGCTGCGCTCATTCGTGACCGCCTATTTGTTTGCGGGATAGATCGAGAAGTGCGGACCGCGTCCTGGCCAGAAACGCCTCCTTGCTTTCGTCAGCGTCGATTTTCATGGGGCTGCCGAAAGTGACGGTGCAAATGAGAGGGATCGGAATGATCTCGCCCTTGGGCATGACGCGGTTGAGATTGTTGATCCAGACCGGAACAAGCAGCACGTCCGGCCGCGCCGACGCAAGGTGAAAGAGCCCGCTCTTGAACGGGAGGAGCGCCATCTCCGTCTGGTTGCGGGTGCCTTCCGGGAAGAGGATCAAAGAGGAGCCTCCATCGATTGCAGCCGCCATGGCTTCGACCGGGTCCTGCGTACGCTTATCAGGATCACGCTCGATCAGAACCGCGTCGAAGACGTCACGTCCGATGAAGCGATTGATCGCCGATTTCAGCCAATACTCAGCACCGGCAACGGGACGTGCCTGACTCCTAAGTCGCGGCGGCAGTACGGCCCACACCAGGATGAAATCGCCATGGCTGGAATGGTTTGCGAAGTAGATGCACTTGCCTTGGGGAGCGCCCTCGTTGGGCCAAATGGCGCGGACGGCCGTTATGGCACGTGCGAAGAGGACGATAGCTGCCGCAGCAGGTCTCGCAATCATCCTTCGCATCGATTTCAGCCCCCGCCGCGCCCACAAAGCAGATTGCTGGACCGTAACCGTATTTCTGCCCGCTCGAAAGCCCCACCAAAGCCTGATAGGCGCAACCGTCAAAGGTTGGTGTCGCAAGCCCCAATCAGCGCGCGAAGAGGCGATATCCCAGGTGGCGAGAGGTCGGCAGTTTTATCCCCGCCGCAGAGCAAAGCGTTAACCATGCTCGGCTACCAATTACATCAGTCGCAACGGAACGAGTCGATGTCAGTACAGTCAAAGAAAACCCTGAAGGCAATGACCACAAGCGAGATCGTCGTTTTCCCGGTCGCGTCACGTGCCGGTGATATCGCAAGGTGCGCCGCCGCCCTTGACAGCTGCCACGGCGAGGAAGCCGTCCGGTTCTGGAAAGCCGAGTGCCGCAAGCTGGCAGACCAACTGACATCGCTAGGCCTCTCAGAGTCTGAAGTGCGCCAGCAAGTGCTGACCTTTCAGGCCGAAGTGCAGGGGGAGCTTGTTCGAAGCCACCAGGCGCGAGCGATCTCTGAAAGCCGCAACGGTCGCGCGATCAAGCGATAACATCGCCGAACAGGGGACTCGCGGTAGCCAACCCTCCTGCGGCAACCCTACCATATCGTACGAACGATAAATCCAACCTCTCATCGCGCTAGCCGAGCTTTCTCGGTTAGCAATTCCATTGTCGCAGTGCGAGGACCGGAGCGGCGCACGGCCAAATGGCCGCGCTGAAAAGTCATCGCCGCTGTCTCGGTAGGAAAGCGGATGCTGACGAATAAAGTCTCGCCCGGCGAAACCGACCGCCCGCGAAAGCCGGGGCGTGGTTACGGATTGCCTGTTCCGGCTACCGTCAAGGCTACGGCTACTAAACACGCTGGAATCGCTTGCCATATCGAGTATCTTCAGCGAGATTTATGGCGCTCGGCTGGCTAGGGAGGCGCGGCCGGCAAGGTGTGGACCGCTATGGCCAGGCGTTTGTAAGGACCTTGAAGAGCGGTAGGCAGACTCGCTGCTGCTAATGCACCGGACCTGGGAGGAAAGGGCATGTATTCTGGTGGCCTGAAATTTGGCTTGGCGGAAGAGATCGAAGCACTACGGGACAGCGTCCGCCGCTTTGCTCTCGAGCGCATTGCACCGCTTGCCGACGAGACAGACCGCAGCAATAGCTTTCCCATGCGGCTCTGGCGTGCGATGGGCGAAATGGGGTTGCTCGGCATTACCGCAGATGAGACCTACGGCGGTGCCGGGCTGGGTTACCTTGCGCATTGCGTCGCCATGGAAGAAATCAGCCGCGCTTCCGCATCCGTCGGTCTCAGCTATGGCGCGCATTCCAATCTTTGCGTCAATCAGATCAGCCGCAATGGAACGCCGGCGCAGAAATCGCGCTATCTCCCGAAGCTCATTTCGGGCGAGCACGTCGGCGCACTTGCCATGTCGGAGCCAAATGCTGGATCCGACGTCATTTCGATGAAGCTTCGCGCCGAAAAGCGCGACAACGCCTACGTCCTGAATGGCAGCAAGATGTGGATCACCAACGGACCAGACGCCGATGTGCTGGTTGTGTATGCGAAGACAGATATCGAGGCTGGGCCTCGTGGAATCACGGCTTTCCTAGTGGAACGTGGCTTCAACGGTTTTACAACAGGGCCGAAGCTCGACAAGCTGGGGATGCGCGGCTCCAATACCTGCGAATTAATCTTCCTCGATTGCGAAATACCGCAAGAGAATATTCTCGGCGGCCTCGGCGGCGGCGCTCGCGTCCTGATGTCGGGCCTCGACTATGAGCGTGTGGTTCTCTCCGCCGGCCCGCTTGGAATAATGACCGCGTGCATGGACATCGTCGTGCCCTATCTTCACGAGCGGAAACAGTTCGGTCAGCCGATCGGCGAGTTCCAGCTGATGCAGGGAAAACTTGCCGACATGTATGTGGCGATGAACACGGCACGAGCCTATGTCTATGCCGTCGCAGCCGCCTGTGACCGCGGCGAAACAACACGCAAGGATGCGGCCGGCTGCATCCTCTATGCAGCCGAGCGCGCGACTTTCATGGCGCTAGAGACGATCCAGGCGCTCGGAGGAAACGGATACACCAACGACTATGCCGCGGGCCGGTTGCTCCGCGATGCAAAGCTCTACGAAATCGGTGCCGGGACATCGGAAATCCGGCGCATGCTGATTGGGCGCGAACTCTTTGCGGAGACGGCCTGATGCGAGAACTGATCCGCGAACCCGGCGCTGGTGACGAATGACGATTCTGAAGTCGCAGATATCGACGAACTCGGAAAACTTCAAGACGAATCGCGCTGCGATGGCGGACGCGATCCGCGGCATCGAAGAGGCGGCGGCATCGGCTGCCGGCGGTGGCGGGGCCGTCGCGCGCGAACGCCATGTCGGGCGTGGCAAGATGCTGCCGCGCGACCGTATCGCGGCGCTGCTCGATCAGGCGACACCATTTCTTGAGATAGGGCTGACCGCGGCGCACGGCATGTACAACAACGATGCGCCTGGAGCTGGCCTGATTACCGGCATTGGCCGCGTCGCAGGCCAAGATTGCATGATCGTGTGCAACGACGCGACCGTAAAAGGCGGCACCTACTATCCGATTACGGTGAAAAAGCATCTGCGTGCGCAGGAGATCGCCGCCCAGAACAACCTTCCATGCATCTATCTGGTCGATTCCGGTGGCGCCAATCTGCCGAACCAGGATGAGGTCTTTCCAGATCGAGACCATTTCGGTCGGATTTTCTTCAATCAGGCCAACATGTCGGCGGCTGGAATTCCGCAGATTTCGGTCGTGATGGGGTCTTGCACCGCGGGTGGCGCCTATGTTCCGGCAATGTCGGACGAAGCCATCATCGTCGAAGGCCAAGGCACGATTTTTCTTGCCGGGCCACCGCTCGTCAAGGCGGCTACCCGTGAAGTGGTCTCGGCGGAGGACCTCGGCGGTGGGGATGTTCACACACGGCTCTCGGGAGTGGCCGATCACCTAGCCCGCGACGACGCTCATGCGCTCGCCTTGGCACGGCAGGCTGTCGCTAATCTCAACCGGTGCAAGAACAAAGACGTGGCGCGTCGATCGCTAGAGGCGCCGCTTTTCGATCCAGCCGAAATTGCCGGAATCGTGCCGGCTGACGTTCGTACGCCATACGATGTCCGTGAGGTGATCGCCCGCGTCGTCGACGGCTCCCGGTTCGACGAGTTCAAGGCACGCTACGGAACTACGCTGGTTTGCGGCTTTGCGCATATTCATGGCATCCCCGTCGGGATCGTCGCAAACAACGGCGTGTTGTTTTCGGAGTCCGCGCTGAAGGGCGCGCATTTCGTCGAACTGTGCTCACAGCGGAAGATACCGCTGGTATTCCTCCAGAACATCACCGGCTTCATGGTGGGACGCAAGTACGAGACGGAAGGTATCGCCAAGAACGGCGCCAAACTGGTGACCGCGGTTGCGACGACCAGCGTGCCTAAAGTGACGATGCTGATCGGCGGCTCGTTCGGTGCCGGAAACTACGGGATGGCCGGACGAGCTTTCTCCCCACGCTTTCTCTGGACCTGGCCGAACAGCCGCATCTCGGTGATGGGCGGCGAGCAGGCGGCAGGCGTGCTTGCGACCGTTCGCAGCGAAGCGCTCGCTCGAGCAGGCACGCCATGGACGCCCGAGGAAGAAACAAGTTTCAAACAGCCGGTCCTCGACCTTTTCGAGAGGCAAAGCCATCCGCTTTACGCCTCGGCGCGCCTTTGGGACGACGGCATCATCGATCCTGCGAAGAGCCGCGACGTACTTGGTCTTTCGCTTTCCGCAACGCTCAACGCACCGATCGAAGATACGCGCTTCGGTCTGTTTCGGATGTGAGGCAGAGATGTTCCACAAGATCCTCATTGCAAACCGGGGCGAGATTGCCTGCAGGATCATCCGCACCGCCAAGCGCATGGGGATCAGCACGGTTGCGGTCTACTCGGATACCGACGTGGCGGCATTGCACGTCGAACTGGCCGACGAGGCGGTGCGCCTCGGCTCAGCCAGTGCCCGGGAGAGCTACCTTTCGATCGAGCGCATCATCGCAGCGGCTCACCGGACCGGCGCGGAAGCCATCCACCCCGGCTATGGCTTCCTGTCGGAGAACGCCGACTTTGCCGAGGCGGTGGAGGCTGCTGGGCTCGTGTTCATCGGACCGCAGCCATCATCGATCCGGGCAATGGGATTGAAGGATGCTGCGAAGGCATTGATGGACCAGTCGGGCGTTCCGGTCGTGCCGGGCTATCATGGCGAAGAGCAGGATAACGGATTCCTAGCTGATCAAGCGGTTCTGATCGGCTATCCCGTCCTCATAAAGGCTCGTGCCGGCGGCGGCGGCAAGGGCATGCGCCGCGTCGATCACGAAGACGATTTTCCGCAAGCGCTCGAAGCGGCTAGACGCGAGGCGATGGCAGCCTTTGGCGACGACGCCGTCCTGATCGAACGCTGCCTGATTCGCCCCCGCCATATCGAGGTCCAGATTTTCGGGGATCGTCATGGCAACGTCGTTCATCTCTTTGAACGCGATTGTTCGCTGCAGCGCCGCCATCAGAAAGTCATCGAGGAAGCGCCCGCGCCGGGCATGACGCCCGAGATGCGACGGGTGATGGGCGACGCTGCCGTGCGAGCGGCACGCGCAATCGGCTATCGCGGCGCCGGCACCGTCGAATTCATCGCGGATGTGTCGAACGGGCTCTGGCCGGACCGGTTCTATTTCATGGAGATGAACACCCGGCTTCAGGTCGAGCATCCCGTCACCGAAGCGATCAGCGGCGTTGATCTGGTGGAGTGGCAATTGCGGGTCGCCGCGGGCGAGCCTCTGCCGAAGAAGCAATCCGAACTGGAAATCTACGGATGGGCCTTTGAAGCACGAATCTATGCGGAGGACGCGTCCACCGGTTTCCTGCCTGCCACAGGCACGATCCGGCAGTTGAGTTTCCCGGATGTGACGGCACGGGTCGATGCCGGCGTGCGTTCCGGCGACGTCATCTCTGCCCATTATGATCCGCTGATTGCCAAGATGATCGTGCACGGCCCGAACCGAACGGTGGCACTGGCGCGCCTGACGAGAGCGTTGCAGGCGTCTCATATCGTCGGTGTTACGACCAATCTCGACTTCCTGGCACGCTTGAGCGCTGAAGCTGAGTTTGTTGCCGGCCATCCCGATACCGGATTGATCGAGCGCAACCTTCAGGCCCTCACCGCAGTCGAGCCTCCGACTGATACCACCATCGCGCTTGCAGCCGTGCTGTCCTTGGGAACGCTGGCGCCGCTGCAAGGCGGTAACCCCTGGGACGCGCTGGGGCACTGGCAGCTGTGGAGCGAGATGCAACGCATCGTCACGTTGTCGCACAAAGGGGGGCACGCCAGCCTGCGGATCGCCGCCAGGGGTTTCGATTTCTTTGCCGTCCACGATGGCCGAAGGGTTATCCCGGTGAAAATCGTCAGCCGCGCGGCTGAAGGTTGCAGGGCAGAAGTCGATGGCCGACAAATCGAGGTCATGGCAAGCCTGAGCGCCCACCAGCTTGTTTTGGGCATGGATAGCAAATCACACGTTTTCCATCTCGCCAATCCGCTCGATGCCGAGACCGGAAAGGCCGCCGCCGGAAACACGCTCATCGCGCCAATGCCCGGTTTCGTCAAGATCGTCCATACCCGCCAGGGCTCCGAGGTCGCCAAGGACGAACCTCTGCTCGTCATGGAGGCCATGAAGATGGAGTTAACACTTGTCGCGCCACGCGGCGGAACCATCGAAGCGGTGCAAGTCAGCGAAGGGCAGCAGGTCGATGAGGGTGCGGTTCTTCTCACCCTGCAGGAAGAGGAGAAATAGTCGTGCAGGTCGCAGAATCGTCCTTGCTGCCACGGGATGTCTCCATCGTGGAGATGGCGCCGCGCGACGGTCTGCAGAACGAGGCGGACCTAATTCCGACAGCAGCAAAGATCGCGCTCGTCGACCTGATTTCCGAATGCGGTTTCGAACGGATCGAGGTAACGAGCTTTGTCAGCCCAAAATGGGTGCCGCAACTCGCCGACGCCGCCGAGGTGATGGCCGGCATCAAACGCAGGCCCGGCGTACGCTACGCCGTGCTCACGCCGAACATGAAGGGTTTCGAGGCGGCGATGGCATCCGGTGCGGATGAGATTGCAATCTTCGCCTCCGCCTCGGAACGTTTCTCGCAACACAACATAAACTGCTCGATTGCTGAAAGCATCGAACGGTTCAAGCCTATTGCTGACGCGAGCCGACAGCGTGCGATTCCGATGCGTGGCTACGTCAGCTGTATCGTCGAGTGTCCCTACGAGGGAGCGATCGCGCCAGATGCGGCGGCAAAAGTCGTCGAACAGCTGCATGCGCTTGGCTGTTACGAGATCAGCCTCGGAGATACGATAGGTCGCGGCAGACCGGAAGAGGTCGAACGGATGCTGATGACCGTTCTGTCCTATGCGCCGGCTACGATGCTCGCCGGTCACTTCCATGACACTGACGGCTGGGCGCTCGACAACATCGCCGTTTCGCTGGAGCACGGTCTGCGCGTGTTCGATGCATCGGTCGGCGGACTTGGTGGCTGTCCCTACGCACCGGGCGCCAAGGGCAATGTCGACACGCTGGCGGTAGCAGAGTTTCTTGCTCGCAAGGGTTATCGGACAGGTCTGCTTCCGGCGAAGCTGAACGCGGCGGCCGCGTTTGCCCGGGACCTTGGAGGCGAACGCTGATGCCGCAAACCCTCCGTATCTTGATCGACGAACGCGGTGTCGCGCGCGTGACCCTTTCTCGGCCGGACAAACACAATGCAATGTCCGAACAGATGATCGACGAGTTGACTGAGGCGGCTGCAGTGCTGGGCGCTGACGATAATGTGCGCGTCGTCGTCATTGGCGGCGCGGGCAAGAGCTTCTGTGCCGGCGGTGATCTGGAATGGATGCGCACCCAGTTCGCGGCAAGCCGCTCCGAAAGAATCTTCGAAGCACGACGGCTGGCGATGATGTTCAAATCGCTGAATGAGCTTCCAAAGCCACTGATCGGCTGTATCCACGGAAACGCCTTCGGCGGCGGCATCGGCCTGATCAGCATCTGCGACATGGCGATTGCCGTGGAAACAGCACGCTTCGGCCTGACCGAGGTTCGGCTCGGACTTATACCGGCGACCATCAGCCCTTATGTGGTAGCGCGTATCGGCGCCGCTGCTCGACCGCTCTTCATCTCGGGCAGAATTTTCGACGCGTCGCATGCCAAGGCAATTGGCCTCGTCAACACTGTTGTCCCCGCAACCGAGCTCGACGGCGCAATGGAGACCGAGATCACTGCTTTCATTGCAGCCGTGCCGCAAGCCGCCGCCCGCGCCAAGGCTCTTGCGCGTTCGCTTGCGCCGTCTATTACCGGCGACGTCATCGAGGACGTCATTCATCAGCTCGCGGACAGCTGGGAAACCAAGGAGGCAATGGAAGGAATTTCAGCCTTCCTGGACAAGTCATAGCTTTCGCCGAGCTCGCTGATCGGCCATGCACCACACAGCCACCCCTCCAGACATGTCGTCCCTTAGAATCATTGGCTTTTATGTCACGGGAACCAATAAGGCGAACCTTCGTTATCCGATCAGCAACGACAAAGGAGATCCCCATGCTTTACTATGCACTTGTGTTTCTTGTTGTGGCACTGATTGCCGGCGTATTGGGCTTCGGTGGTATTGCGGGCGCTTCCGCATCCATCGCGCAGGTCCTGTTCTTCCTATTCCTCGTGTTGTTCGTAGTCTCGCTGGTGATGCGTCTCATGCGCCGCGCCTAGGATGCAGCACATAGTTCGGCAGAGCCGGCGCTATCCAAGCGCCGGTTTTTTATTCTCGGCGCAATCCCAGAGCGAGGCAGTTGCCCCGAGCGAAACATCTTGACTTGAATTATTGTAATAGTGTCCAACTTTCTCGGATGAGGGCACGACGGGGCCATGTTGTCGTAAAGCCCGCACCGCGTTTAAACCGATTAGTATCGCCCGTTGATTGCCCTCGCATGCTGCCGCACGGCACTAGGTAAACCCCGCGCTGTTCATGTGGCAGTCATACTTGGCGGTGCAAAAGGCTTCACATAATGACCACAACTCCGTTTGGATCCAGACCGAACCCATGACCATTTCCGTCACGTCTCCGAGCCCGTCCCGCGAGTCCGAAATGAAGCAGATCGATCACAACGATTCGATCCGCTCGACCTATCTTTCCATCGAAGACATCAAGGCGATGGGAGAATCCGCCGCCACCCGTGGAGTGGATGCGCTCCCAGCTTACGCGCCTTTCGATTTCTTCGCTCGGCACAAGGAAAATGAAAAAGAAATCCTGCGTGTCTACCGTACGACGGCGGCAGACGTTGAATCAGGCGAGACCATCACGCCAGCGGCGGAATGGCTGCTGGACAACCACTACATCGTCGAGGAAGCGATCCAGGAAGTACGTCGCGACTTCCCGAAACGGTTCTACCGCGAATTGCCGACAATCAACGTTGGCGGCACGCAAATTCCGCGAACGCTTGCGCTCGCCTGGCTGTATGTCGCCCACACCCATAGCACGATCTCCCAGGAAAGCCTCACCTCGCTGGTTGATGGCTTCCAGCAGAGCGAAACGCTGAGAATCGGCGAGCTCTGGGCCCTGCCGTCGCTGGTGCGCTACGTGCTGGTGGAAAACTTGCGCCGGATCTCAAGTCGAGTGGAGCGGAGCCGGCGCATGCGTCGCCGCGCCAATGAGGCGGCAGACGAACTTGTGCGGCTGACCGATCCAGCAAAGGCGGCCGAGTACCTGAAGTCGCTTCAGCCGCTTGCGGAAGACAATACATTTT
Source organism: Rhizobium sp. Root1220 (assembly GCF_001426265.1). Taxonomy (GTDB): domain Bacteria; phylum Pseudomonadota; class Alphaproteobacteria; order Rhizobiales; family Rhizobiaceae; genus Rhizobium. Next base: position 105,190 of record NZ_LMDG01000023.1, on the reverse strand, counting down.
CGACACAGTTCCTTTACCGCATGCGAGACGGTTCGCAGGCGTCCAGTGTCGCCATCGCGTGGCTTGACGAACAGCTGGAGACGCTCGGGCGCGACACCGAAGAGACGACGATGGCGGAACACAGCCGTCTGTCCTCCGGCAACGTCACGATGGGCAATATCATTCGAAGCCTCCGCGAAATCGACGATACCGAGTGGTCGGTATGGGTCGAACAAGTCAGCCACGTGGACAAACTGCTCTGGGATCATTCGGATTACGGCACGCTCGATTCCGGTTCACGCAACAAATACCGCAAGCAGATAGAAAAGCTCGCCAAACGGTCGTCAATGACCGAAATGGAAATCGCGCAGCTTTCGCTTGATATGACGCAGGAGGCAGTTGCCTCGGGAGAGCAGGAGCCACACGAGCCGAATGTCGGCGGCTACCTGACCGGTGCCCAACGGCCAAAGCTCGAAGCACGGGCAAACTATCGCCCGACGCTTGTCCAGTATTTTGTACGGACGGTCCGCAAGTTCAACTGGCTGTCGATTGCCGTTCCCGTGCTGCTGCTGACCGTCGTCGCCATGGCCATCGTTGGGCGGTTCATGGCGAATGCCGGCATGGGTCCGTTCGAGATCGCCGTCATGCTGATCATGTTTTCGCTCCCGGCCTCCGAGGGTGCGACAGGCCTGTTCAACACCTTGCTGTCGTTTTTCGTTACACCGGCGCGGCTCGTCGGCTACGAGTTCAAGGAAGGAATTCCGGAAGAGGCGCGGACGCTCCTGGTGGTGCCGTGCCTGATCTCGAACCGCGACAGCGTCGATGAACTCGTCCGCAATCTTGAGGTCCACTATCTCGCCAATCCGCGCGGTGAAATCTATTTCGCATTGCTCAGCGATTGGCCAGACAGCGAGGTTGAGGAAACCGTAACCGACCTCGAAGTCCTGGACTATGCCCGCCGCGAGGTCGCCAACCTTTCAGCACGTTACGCCTTTGACGGAAAAAACCGCTTCTATCTCCTGCACCGTCGCCGCCTCTACAATCCCTCCGAAGGCGTGTGGATGGGCTGGGAACGCAAGCGCGGGAAACTCCACGAACTGAACTTGCTGCTTCGCGGCGATCGCGACACGACCTACCTTCCTGGCGCCAACACGGCACCGGCAAACGTCCAGTACGTGATGACGCTCGACGCGGACACGCGCCTGATGCGCGACGCGGTCACCAAGCTCGTCGGCAAACTCTACCACCCTATCAACCGACCCGTTATCAATCCGACGACGGGTCGCGTCGAAAGCGGCTATGGGGTGCTGCAGCCACGCGTGACACCATCCCTGACAACGGGCAAGGACGCGTCGGTGTTCCAGCGGGTCTTCTCGATCAACCGCGGCTTGGATCCCTATGTCTTTACCGTTTCCGACGTCTACCAGGACCTCGCCGGCGAGGGCACGTTCACCGGCAAGGGCCTGTACCACGTCGATGCTTTTGAAGCGTCGCTGAAGGGCCGTATCGATGAAAACTCGGTGCTCAGCCATGACCTGCTCGAGGGCTCGATGGCGCGGTGCGCATTGGTCACAGACCTCGAGCTCGTGGAAGATTTCCCGGTCCGCTACGAGGTCGAGACCTCGCGCCAGCATCGCTGGGCACGCGGCGACTGGCAGCTGCTACCCTATATGTTCAACCCGAAGTACGGCGTCACCGCACTCGGCCGCTGGAAGATGTTCGACAATCTCCGTCGTTCGCTGACGCCAATTGCCTGGTTCTTCGCTTCCGTCCTGGGCTGGTATTTCATGGGTCCTCTCGGAGCGCTTATCTGGCAGATTCTCCTTATCTTTTGCCTGTTCGTCGCACCGACATTGTCACTCATCAACGGGATCATTCCGCGAACCAGCGATATCGTCGCTCGCGCCCACCTCTACACCGTATGGTCCGATATCCGCGCAGCCAATGCGCAAGTCGCACTGCGAATTGTCTTTATTGCCGATAGTGCCTGCATGATGGCTGACGCGATCGGCCGGTCTCTCTACCGGCTGATGGTCAGCCACAAGCTGATGCTCCAGTGGAAAACCGCAGCCAGCGTCCAGGCCGGCAAACAGGGCACGATCTTGTCCTACTACAAGGCGATGTGGCATGCGCCGGTGCTGGCAATCCTGGCCCTCGGCTTCGCAGCCCTTTCGGGTGACAACGCCTATCTGGTCGGAATCCCCTTCGCAGTACTCTGGATTCTTTCCCCGTTGGTCGCTTACTACGTCAGCCAGTCGGCAGAGACGGAAGATCGCTTGGAAGTTGCCGAGACCGTTTCCACCGAGCTTCGCAAGATCGCTCGTCGAACCTGGCGCTATTTCGAAACATTCACCACGGCCGAGCAGAACTTCCTGCCGCCGGACAACGTGCAGGAAACGCCACATATGATCGTGGCGACCCGCACCTCGCCGACCAACATTGGCGTCTATCTGCTGTCAGTCGTGTCCGGTCGCCATTTTGGCTGGTTCTCGTTCGAAGAAACCATCACGCGGCTCGAACAGACGATTGCCACCATCGATAAGATGGAGAAGTTCCGCGGCCACCTGTTCAACTGGTACCATACGGACACGTTGCAGACGCTTGGACCGCGTTACGTCTCGGCGGTCGACAGCGGAAATCTCGCCGGCCACCTCATCGCGATATCATCCGCTTGCCGTAACTGGGCCGAAGCGCCTTCAGCCCATATGCAGGGCAATCTGGATGGCGTTGGAGATACTGCCGGCATTCTCGCGGAAGTGCTTTCCGAGCTGCCTGATGATCGAAAGACCGTGCGTCCACTGCGTCGCCGGCTCGAAGAGCGCATCATCGGATTCCAGAATGCCCTGGCGGCGGTCAAGCGCGAGCACGAGTTCGCCTCCATCCGCATCATCAATCTGGCGGTGCTTGCCCGCGACATACAGAAACTCGCGGCAAATCTCGATCACGAGGTTAAGTCTGCGCTGAGTGCCGAAGTGACGCTTTGGGCAGAATCGCTCGTCAGGGTCTGTGAAGCTCACATCTCCGACAGTACCTTTGATCTGTCGAACATAGACGCACTGCGTCCGCGCTTGATCGCCCTCCGCGATCAGGCTCGCGACCTCGCCTTCTCCATGGATTTCGGCTTCCTGTTCCGTCCCGAACGCCGCCTCCTTTCGATCGGGTATCGCGTCGAAAGCGGCGAACTCGATCAGGCCTGCTACGACCTTCTGGCTTCCGAGTGCCGCCTGACCAGTCTGTTCGGGATCGCCAAGGGTGATTTGCCTACAGAGCACTGGTATCGCCTCGGCCGTCAGGTCGTGCCGGTCGGCTCCCGCGGTGCGCTGGTCTCGTGGTCCGGCTCAATGTTCGAATACCTCATGCCGCCGCTCGTGATGCAGGAGCGCGGGGGTGGTATCCTTAACCAGACCAACAACCTCGTGGTGGTCGAGCAGATGAACCACGCTCGCAAGCTGGGGATTCCGTGGGGCATTTCCGAAGCGGCGTTCAACGCACGCGACCACAATCTCAACTATCAGTACACAAACTTCGGCGTACCGACGCTCGGCCTCAAGCGCGGCCTTGGCCACAACGCCGTAATTGCGCCGTACGCATCGATCCTGGCCAGCCAGTACAATCCCCCGGCCGCGCTGGAAAATCTCCAACGCCTGCGCAAGCTCGGCGCCCTTGGCAAGTACGGTTTCCATGACGCCGTCGACTTCACACCGACACGTGTGCCGGAGGGCAAGACTTGCGCCGTCGTCTACAATTATTACGCCCACCACCATGGCATGTCGATTGCGGCGGTGGCAAACGTGGCTTTCAACGGCCACCTGCGCGAGCTCTTCCATTCGGATCCGGTCATCGAAGCTGCCGAACTCCTGCTTCAGGAAAAGGCGCCTCGCGATATCCCGGTGATGAGCGGCAAGCACGAATCCGACACGCCAGCCAGCATTCAGGACGATCTGCTGAAGCCCGAACTGCGTAAGATCTATGACCCCGCATCGCGCGATCGCGAGCTGGTGTTCCTCTCCAATGGCCATTACTCGATGATGCTAACGGCAACCGGCGTCGGCTACGCGCGCTGGAATGGCCAGTCCGTGTCGCGCTGGAAGGCTGATCCGACCGAAGATCGCTGGGGCACCTTTATTTTCCTTCGCGATACAGCGACCAACGAATGGTGGTCGGCGACTGCGGAGCCCAAGAGTGTCGAAGGAGAACAGGTGCGGGTTCTTTTCGCCGACGAAAAGGCGGAGTTCACGAAAACCGTTGGCGACCTGACCAGCGAGGTCGAATGCATCGTCGCAACAGAGCACGATGCCGAAGGCCGCCGTCTGACCTTGATCAACACCGGAACGGAAGACCGCTTCATCGAGGTAACCTCTTACCTCGAACCGGTACTCGCGACGGACGATGTCGACAACGCTCATCCGGCGTTCGCCCGTATGTTCGTCAAGACGGAAATCGGCAAGCGCGGCGATGTCATCCGCGTCGAGCGCAACAAGCGTGACCCCGGCGAGCCGAATATGGCAGTTGCCCACCTCATCGTGGATAATGCCGGTTCGTCGCGCCACACCGAATTCGAGACCGACCGACGCAGGTTCCTGGGACGCGCCCGGACCTTGGCGAATGCTGCCGCCTTCGATGCCGGCGCGACGCTTTCGGGCACCGACGGTTTCACGCTCGATCCCGTTCTGTCGCTGCGCCGCACGGTCCGCGTACCAGTCGGCAAGAAGGTCAGCGTCATCTTCTGGACAATTGCCGCTCCTAGCCGCCACGAGGTGGATCAGGCAGTCAGCCGCTACAGGCACGCCGATGCGTTCAATCACGAGCTCGTCCAGGCCTGGACACGCACGCAGGTACAGATGCGCCATGTCGGTGTGACATCGCAGCAGGCAGCTGCGTTCCAGTATCTCGGCCGACATCTTGTTTATCCGGATATGCAATTACGCGCCGACGCGGCAGCGGTCGAGGCCGGCATGCAATCGCAGTCGTCTCTCTGGCCATTGGCGATCTCGGGCGACTTCCCGATCTTCACCCTTCGCGTCAATGACGACATGGATCTCGATATCGTCCGAGAGGCCCTGCTCGCGCAGGAGTACCTCCGGTCCCGCGGCGTTACCGCCGACCTCGTCATCATGAACGAGCGCGCGTCGTCCTACGCACAGGACATGCAACACGCGGTCGACCAGATGGCGGAGAACGTGCGCCGCCTGGGTCAGGCCGACGGCCTGCGCCAGCACATTTTCGCGGTCAGAAAGGACCTGATGGAAGAGGCGACCTACCACGCCTTGATCTCGGCATCGCGTGTCACCTTCCACGCGAAGAACGGCAAAATCATCGATCAGCTCAATCGTGCCGTGGCGCTTTCCGCTCCGAGCAAGGAAGAGCAGCTGGAGCTTGAGCGCGTCAACCGCGCCAAAGGTCCCTCAAAGCCGATTGCGCTGACACCCGCATCTGAAATATCGAAGCAGGTTATAGAGGATGAAGGCGACCTGAGTTTCTGGAACGGAATGGGCGGCTTTTCCGGAGACGGCCGCGAGTATGTGGTGCGGTTGCCGGGCGGACACGCCACCCCGCAACCATGGATCAATGTCATCTCGAACGAAAAGTTCGGTTTCCACGTCTCCGCGGAAGGGGCTGGCTTCACGTGGAGCGCGAATTCGCGCGACTACCAACTGACGTCATGGTCAAACGATGCGGTCGTCAACCGGCCAGGCGAGGCAATTTACGTCGTCGATCGTGACGACGGCGCAGTGATGACACCATACGCAAGCCTTTCCAAGCGCCAGGATATTCGCTTCGAGGCACGTCACGGTCTAGGATACTCGACTTTCTCCAGCATCCAGAACGAGATAGCCCTCGAGATGACGCAAACCGTCGATCGTGAAAGGCCCGTCAAGCTGCAACGGCTGCGGCTGCGCAATCAGGGATCCAAACCGCGCAAACTTCGGCTCTACGGTTATGTCGAATGGATTCTGGGCAACAATGCCCAGAAGACTGCACCGTTCATCCTCTCTGAACTTGATGAGGAGACGGATGCCCTGTTCGCCAGCAACAACTACAGCATCGACTATTCCGGTCGTGTTGCGTTCTTCGCGGCGAGCGAAAGGCCATCGAGCTTCAGCACAAGCCGTCGCGAGTTCATCGCAAAGGGTGGCACGATCCAGTCGCCGCGCGCCGTAGTTTCCGCCGCCACGCTCGCCGGGGTGACCGATCTGGACGGCGATCCCGCGGCAGCGCTGGCGATCGATATCGAATTGGCGCCGGGTGAAGAACGACACATTTCCTTCTTCCTGGGCGACACCACGACGAAAGCCGAAGCGCGAACCTTGATTGCTGACATCCGGCAAACGGCATTCGATGATGTGGTTCACTCCAACCGCTCCTTCTGGCAGGACTTCACGGGCAAGGTACAGATCTCGACCCCGGATCAGGGCATGAACAACCTGATCAACACCTGGCTGCCCTATCAGAGCCTCGGTTGCCGCATCATGGCACGCACCGCGTTCTATCAGGCCAGCGGCGCTTTCGGTTTCCGCGACCAATTGCAGGACACCTTGGCCTTCGTGCTCCACGAGCCTTCGATCGCCCGCAAGCAGATCCTGAACGCTGCCTCGCGTCAGTTCCGCGAGGGTGACGTTCAGCATTGGTGGCTGCCGGGCACAGGTGCCGGCGTTCGCACGCTGATTTCCGACGATGTGGTCTGGCTCGCCTACGCCATCCATCACTACTGCAGCGTCACAGGCGACAAGGGCGTGCTCGACGAACAGCTTGCCTTCCTCGAGGGCCCCGCCCTTCTCGAAGGCCAGCACGATTCCTTCTATCGGCCAGAAATCTCCGAAGACACGGCCAGCGTCTATGAGCATGCGGCAATCGCGCTCGATCTCGCCATCGCGCGCAAGGGAGCAAACGGCCTGCCGCTGTTCCTCGGCGGTGATTGGAACGACGGCATGAACCGTGTCGGCGTTGGCGGCAAGGGTACCAGCGTATGGCTCGGCTGGTTCCTGGCCGGCGCCCTGCGCTCGTTTGCCTCCTACGCCGAGGAGCGCGGAGATACGGCGCGTGTTGAGCGTTGGGCAAAACATCTCGGCGAGTTGAAGACCGCGCTTGAAACCGTGGCCTGGGATGGCGCCTACTATCGGCGCGGCACTTTCGACGATGGCAGCTTGCTGGGCTCAAAGGAAAGCCTCGAATGCCAGATCGATTCGATCGCACAGTCGTGGAGCGTGCTGTCCGGAGAGGGTGATCCGGCCCATGCGGCCACGGCGATGGAGTCGGTTCTCGACAAACTCGTCGATCGCGATGCCCGAATCATCCGGCTCTTCACGCCTCCCTTCGCGAACTCCGCCAAGGATCCGGGTTACATCAAGGCCTATCCGCCGGGCGTGCGTGAAAACGGCGGCCAATACACTCACGCCGCGACCTGGGTGGTCATGGCGCTGGCGGAACTCGGTCGCGGCGATGATGCGTTGCGCTGCTTCGATTTGCTCAATCCGATCAGCCACGCACGGGACTCCGAATCGGCCGAACGCTACCGGGTCGAGCCCTATGTCATCGCCGCCGATGTTTATGGCGACGGGGAGCTCACCGGACGCGGTGGCTGGACGTGGTACACCGGATCGGCCGGCTGGCTCTATCGCGCTGCGATAGAGGGCATCCTCGGCATACGATTGAAGGATGGCCGCTTGTATGTCCGCCCGGCGCTACCGAGCGCATGGGACGGCTTCACCGCGGAGATCGAACACGCAGGTGCCAAATACCTCATTTCGGTCTCAAAATCGTCCCATGAGCGAGGCTACGATCTCGCTATCAACGGAGGCGGAGTCGCCGATCCCGAAGAGGGATATCCGGTCGGATAACAGCACTTTCCACGCTTACCATCCGGCATTTCGTTGCGGCCAAAGGGGAAACCTTTTGGCCGCAACTGCGTTTGCAAATCGGAAAAGCAGGAGATGTCTATGGCAGCAGCGCCCGGACGAACAGTCAGCGCCACACGGAGTTCCGTGGCATCAGCAACGCCAAAGCGCGACACACGATTGGATGTCCTACGAGGACTGGCGTTGATCACGATTTTCATCAACCATGTACCCGGGCAGATTTTCGAGCACCTGACAACGAAGAATTTCGGCTTCTCCGATGCAGCGGAAGCCTTCGTCCTTATTTCCGGTATAGCCGTCGGCCTGGCCTACGGTTCGCGCTTTCAGCCGAAAGCGTGGCTGCAAACGGCAGCCAAGGCCGCGAAGCGAGCTTTCACGCTCTACCTCGCCCACATGATCACTACCTTCATGACACTCGCGCTGTTTCTCACGGGTGCCTGGATTTATCATCGGCCCGGACTGCTTTGCGAAATCAATATTCTGGCGGTGCTCACCAATCCCCAAGCCGGCGTCCCATCGCTGCTGCTGCTAGGCCATCAAATAGGATACAACAACATTCTGCCGATGTACGGCGCACTTATGCTGACGGTGCCGATCATTTTGTTGTTGAACGCCGTAAGCCCGCTCCTTGCGCTTGCCGTCTCCGGCACGGTCTGGTTTCTCGCCGGTGTCTTCGAGATAGCTCCTCACAACATGTTGATCGAGGGCTACTGGTTCCTCAACCCGCTCTCCTGGCAACTGCTGTTCACGATCGGCATTGTGGGAATGATGCATGTCCGCCGTGGCGGCAAACTGCCGCAGCACCCGATCCTCTTTGCCCTCGCCGCAGCCTACGTCGCGTTGTCTTTCGCTTGGGTAGTCGGCCAGCTTTGGGGCTTCGGAAACGCACTGGCCTCGCTCGGCTTGCCGCCGGTTCTCACTGGCTTCGACAAGACGTTCCTTTCACTGCCCAGGCTATTGCATACTCTTGCTTTGGCCTACCTCGTCATCAACATACCGGCAATCTCGAGCATGTTGCGACGCCCGACCGATCACCCGCTGTCCATCCTTGGTCGACATTCGCTGAATATCTTCGTGGCCGGAACGATCCTCGCCATGGTCGGTCAGGTTATTCTCTATATCAACAATCACGATCAAGTTGTCGGCCCCGTGTTCGTCGTTGTCGGTCTCACCGCGCAATTTGCTTATGCCTACTACCTCGAGAGGAAGCGTCAGGCCAGCAGCACCACTGAACCACGATCCTCCAGTGTTTCCATGATCCCTGTCCCGGTTCGCGCTGATCACCAGCGCGGTCCGGGTCGGAGATAGGGTGTCCGGCGCGGCAGATACGATAGGTTCACCGACCCGGATCGACCAAAAACCTTGACTCCTGTGGAAAACCTTTTATGAGCAACGACGGAATAGGAATATCCATGGTTCGCGACGAACATACCATTGCTGCATGCAATGACCGGGCACGCAGTGCCAGGATGGATATTGCCGTTCCGGTTTCTTCCAAAACCAAGGCCAAAACGACGACGAAAACCGTCTGACGTCTCTGGCCTGCCGCTCTCTCCCCGGCCCGGCTGGGGACAGGAAGCCGCGATCCATTCGCGCCTTCCCCCTCACCGGACAAGAGGAGAGAAGAGAAAGAGAGCTTGAGAAATGGGTTTTAAAGTTGCAGTTGCGGGAGCTACCGGAAATGTCGGCCGGGAAATGCTCAATATCCTCTCCGAACGCGGATTTCCGGTTGACGAGGTGGTGGCGCTTGCCTCTTCGCGCTCGCAAGGCACCGAGGTTTCCTACGGTGACAGGACGCTGAAAGTCGCAAACCTCGAGAACTATGATTTCTCCGATACGGATATCTGCCTGATGTCTGCCGGCGGCGAGGTGTCGAAGAAGTTTTCACCGAAGATTGGTGCGCAGGGTTGCGTTGTCATCGACAACTCCTCGGCATGGCGTTACGACGCCGATGTGCCGTTGATCGTTCCCGAGGTAAACCCGGATGCCATCACGCAGTTCACCAAGCGCAACATCATCGCCAACCCGAACTGCTCGACCGCGCAGTTGGTTGTCGCGCTCAAGCCGCTGCACGACTTTGCCAAGATCAAGCGTGTCGTCGTTTCGACCTACCAGTCCGTTTCAGGCGCCGGCAAGGACGGCATGGACGAACTCTTCAACCAGACGCGCGCCGTCTTCGTTGCCGACCCGATCGAGAACAAGAAGTTCACCAAGCGTATCGCCTTCAACGTGATCCCGCATATCGATAGTTTCATGGAAGACGGCTACACCAAGGAAGAATGGAAGGTGCTGGCCGAAACCAAGAAGATGCTCGACCCGAAGATCAAAGTGACGTGCACCGCGGTTCGCGTCCCGGTTTTCATCGGTCATTCGGAAGCCGTCAATATCGAGTTCGAGAACGAGATCACGGCCGACCAGGCACGTGACATTCTGCGCGAAGCGCCGGGCTGCCTCGTCATCGACAAGCACGAGAACGGCGGCTACATCACGCCCTACGAGTCTGCCGGCGAAGATGCGACCTTTATCTCGCGCATCCGGGAAGACGCAACTGTCGAGAACGGACTTAACATCTGGGTCGTTTCCGACAACCTCCGCAAGGGCGCCGCTCTCAACGCGATTCAGATCGCTGAACTGCTCGTCAACCGCGGCCTGATCAAGCCGCGCAAGAAGGCGGCTTGAACCAATTGTTAACTATAGTTTGTTAAGCCCCGCTTAATAAGATAGGGCTTTCGCTAGGGCGGGTGGGTCTATTGTGGCTTCCCGCCCTTGCTAAATGAATGATGGTCACAATATCGCCGACTGTGGGCTGCTTGCCCCGTTTGAAGGCTAGCCAGATCCGGAATCGGGGTACCTCCATGCATGTAAAAAGATTTTTTCTGGCAGCTGCGGCAGCAGCAGCTATTCTCCACACAGTTCCTTCGGCAGCAAATGCGGCCCAATGCGGCAACACCGGCGCTGGCTTCGGCGCCTGGGTCGGCGAATTCAAGCAGGAGGCGGCTGCAAACGGGGTCAGCCGGTCAGTTCTTGACCGAGCTTTTGCAAATGTCGTTTACAACAGACCGACGATTTCAGCAGATCGCGGCCAGAAAAGCTTCAAGCTCTCTTTCGACGCCTTCATGCAAAAGCGCGGTGGGGCAACAATCATTTCTCGCGGCAAGGCGATGAAGCGTGCCAATGCTGCACTCTTCGCCTCCATTGAGCGCCGCTTTGGGGTGCCCGCCGGCCCATTGATTGCGATATGGGGCATGGAGACAGGCTTCGGCAGCTACATGGGGAATCAACATACACTGTCGGCGGTGTCGACGCTGGCCTACGATTGCCGTCGCTCCGCCTATTTCACGGACCAGCTCTACGCAGCACTTCAACTCGTCTCCGAGGGTTACCTGAATCCTCAAGCTCGCGGCGCGGCGCATGGTGAAATCGGCCAGACACAATTCCTCCCGCGCAATGTCGTGCTGTTCGGCATCGATGGAGATGGCGACGGCCGTGTCGATATGGTTGGTTCGCGTGCCGATGCCCTCGCATCGACAGCCAACTTCCTGAGAGGACACGGCTGGCAGCCGGGCGCTGGCTATCAACCCGGTGAACCCAATTTTGCAGCCATTGCCGGTTGGAACGCTGCGACGGTATACCAGCAGGCGATTGCCTATATCGGTCAGCAGATCGACAACAGCTGAGCGGGGCTCGATTTCAGCAGAGCAAGGCGCTGGATGAAAATCTGGCGCTTTTTATTGGTTTCGGATTTCGGGGCGGATGAAGTCGCGCGTCGCGGCATCCATGACCCACAATTCGCCTGTCGAGATATCGAACCAGGCGCCATGAAGACTTATCTTGCCGGCCTCTTCCAGAGCTTTGATGTTGGGAAAGGTTCTGAGGTTTTCGATTGAATTGCGGATCGACACGCGTTCGAGCGCTGTCTGACGCTCCGCTGCGGTCATTACATCGTTGCTTTGGATCTGTTCGGCGGCAGGCCGCACCAGCGACATCCAGCGCCCGATGAAATCTCCCGGTGACAATGGTTCCGCGTTGGGATCCAGCGCAGCCCGAATACCGCCGCACCGGCCATGTCCCATCACGACGATATCGGGAACCTTGAGCACTTGGACCGCGAATTCCAACGCCGCGGACGTCGCGTGAAAGTGCCCGTCCGGCTCGTATGGGGGGACCATGTTCGCAACGTTCCGGATAACGAAAAGTTCACCGGGACCGGCATCGAATATCAGCTCTGGCGCTGCGCGCGAATCCGAGCAGGCGACGACGAGCGTACTGGGGTTCTGACCGTCTTCGGCCAGCGCCTTGTATCGATCGCGTGCGTCTGCGTAACGCCCGTTCATAAAGTTGCGGTAACCGTTCAAAAGGGAATCTGGAAAATCCTGCATTCATTTCGAATACAGCGTGCACTAGGCAAGATCAACTATCGCACTGCAGAATGATAGACGGCTAGCTTCTGCGCCGCTGAGCCGGATGCATCAGGCGTCGCATCTGCACCATCGCCATGGGCGTGGCGAGGCTGGCTGAATCACTTGCCAGCGTCAATTCATCGCTGCCGCGCTTCACTGCGCGAGCCAGCACCTCGTACACACTAGCGGTCGACAGTTGCAGCGCCCTTTCGTCGTCCATCCCGGATAGAAGACGTGAAAGAAACAACGCGGCAAGAAGATCGCCCAAACCATTCGGCGGCTTCTCGATGACGCGGTGCTCCGCCAGCAATGCATGGCGCCCCGAAAGATAGAGGTTGCCCGTTCCACCAGCCATCATCGGCACCGCAGAAGTTACCAGCATGCGCGACGGGCCTAGCGCGAGAGCAGCATCCATGATGGCTGTATTATCTTCCAGCGGCGCGCCAGCCAACCAGGCAAGCTCGTACCGGTTTGGAGTGGCAAGCGAAGCGAGGGGTATGAGGTGATCACGGATCGCCTCCGCCGTTGCCAAGGGAACGTAGAGTCCCCCGAGGTCGCCCATAACAGGATCGCAGACATAGAAGACATCCGGGTCTCTTAGTCGCAGCGCCGTCACCAGCCGCGCGACGGAGCGCGCTTGGGCAGGATTGCCAAAATAGCCAGAGAGAACGGCCTTCACTTCTCCTAGCCAGGGCGCTCGAATGAGATCGTCGATCGCAGCGTCGAAATCGGATTCGGAAAAGGTCAACCGCGTCGAACGGCCGTGCCCGGGATGCCAGGGCAGCACGATCGTCGGTAGCGCCCACACCGGATGGCCCAATGTCTCCAACGCAAATACCGCCGCGCGATTTCCGACCGAACCACGCACGACATGGCTTGAGATGACGATCACGGTTCCCGGTGCAGTCTGCGACATTATGCTCGACCCAATTGCGACGATCCGTTGATCGTCTTTTTGCAGCTCCACTGTCAACCATCCTTCATGCAGACATGGAAATGTCGCGCCAAGGGAAACATCTGTCTGTGGAAGCCTGATCTTGTAAAATTTTACGTCTCGGCGAACAAAAACGCACGAAAGCTGCCAACGGGCGGCTTCTTTTAGCGATTCTTTCGTCGGATCTTCTGCTAACCTGTGCAAAATCAAAGAAATGGGAGTATCTGCGATGGCCGGACGGAACAGTCCAAAACGGGAAAAGCAACTCGAAAGCGCGGCCAAGATCGCAGCGGCAACAGGCGAAGCGCATCTCGATCCGGAGATTCTTTTTGGACGAGCAAGCAACGACGATCTGGAACTCTATACGCCGGAGATGCTGGCACTTGCCGCAGTGCACTCGGCAAGGGAACTGGCAGCCTGGGGAGGCAAGGCGCCGCACATCAGCGTCGAAACCGTCGACGATGTCGAGCCGAATGGGACGGCAGTTTCGATCCTGACGGTCACCGAGCGCAACATGCCCTTCCTCTATGAATCCGTCATGGGCGAGGTGACCAGCAGCTATCGCGACTTGTACATGGCAGTGCATCCGATCCTCGTAATAGATGACGGCAAGGCGCCTACGCTTTATTCCGCCGACGCGCCAAGCGAACCGGCAAAGCGGGTCAGCCTTATCCAACTTCACCTTGCTCCGCTAACCGCAGCGCAATCCGCCAATCTGATCGAGCGAATCGAGGCGGTTGTCGAACAGGTACGACTAACGGTGTCCGATTGGAGGCCAATGCTCGACAAACTCGGAACGGCAATAGACGCGCTTTCCGCTTACAATCCCGGTCGCAGAAAAGCGGAACGGGACGAGGCGCTCGCATTTCTGACCTGGCTGCGCGACACGAATTTCACCTTTCTCGGAATGCGAGAGTACGTCTATTCTGGGAAGGGGTCCGGCTCAAAGGTCGAGCGCGACAAGGGTGCTGGCCTCGGCATTCTTTCGAATCCTGATGTGCTCGTCCTGCGTACCGGAAAGGACGCCGTCACCACGACACCGGAGATTCTCGCCTTCCTGGACGGTCCGGATTTCCTGATTGTCACCAAGGCAAATGTGAAGTCGATCGTCCACCGCAGGGCCTACATGGACTATGTGGGCGTCAAGCGCTTCGACAAGAACGGCAACGTGGTCGGCGAACTGCGCATCGTTGGCCTTTTCACCTCGACGGCCTACACATCCCTTGCCAAGGATATCCCCCTGCTGCGGTCGAAGATCGACCGGGTGAAGGAGCATTTCGGCTTCGATCCGATGAGCCATTCGGGACGTATGCTGGACAACACGCTGGAATCCTATCCACGTGACGACCTTTTTCAGATTGACACGACGCTGCTCGCGACCTTCGCGGAACAGATCAATGACCTCGCAGATCGACCGCGGGTCCGAGCCTTGCCACGCATCGATCACTTCGACCGCTTTGTGTCCGTGATCGTCTATGTGCCGCGTGAGGAGTACGACTCGATCGTCCGCGAGAAGATCGGCAGCTATCTCAAGGAAGCCTATGATGGGCGCGTGTCGGCCTACTACCCGGCCTTTCCGGAAGGTGGAGTGGCACGCGTGCATTTCATCATCGGTCGTTCAGGCGGCAAGACGCCACGGGTTCCGCAAGCGAAACTAGAAGAGGCGATCCGCGCCATCACGGCACGTTGGGACGACCGCTTCGAAGCGCTGGCGGGTCCAAAGGCACTGCGAATTCATGTGACTCCCGCCTTTCAAGACCTCTTCCCGCCCGAAGAGACTTTTTCCGATTTGGCCGATATTGCGGCCTGTGCTGAGGGCGAAGCAATCCGCATCGCCTTTTATACCCGCGAGAAAGACGGTATCGAGCTTTGCTGCCTGAAGATCTTTCATGCGGCTGGTCAGCTTGCCTTGTCGCGCCGCGTGCCATTGCTTGAGAATCTCGGATTCAACGTGATTAGCGAGGGGACGTTTGACATCGATGTCACCCTCAGCGATGGCAGCGAGAAACTGGTCGTTCTGCACGATATGGATCTGGAAGCTCGCGCCGGCGTCGAAACTGACATCTCGCGGCACGGCGCAACTTTGGAAGAGGCATTTCTCGCGGCTTTTGCCGGCCGTATCGACAACGACAACTTCAACAGGCTGATCGTCTCGGCAGAGCTATCGGCCCGGGAAACCAGTGTCCTTCGCGCCTACGGCCGCTACTTGCGCCAGGTCGGAGTTCCCTATTCTCAGGACTACATAGCGACAACGCTCGACAAGTATCCGGCAATTGCCGGCCTGATCTTCCGGCTGTTCCACGAAACCCTTGATCCCAGGCAAGCCGAGAAAGCACGGATCAAGAAGGTTGCCGAACTGCACGGGAAGATCGAGGCGGCGTTGTCGGACGTCCCCAGTCTTGACGATGACCGAATCCTGCGTCGCTACGTGAATGTTGTAGACGCAACCCTGCGCACAAACTACTTCCAGCGCAATCCCGATGGCTCTCCCCGGACGATGCTCGCCTTCAAGCTTGATCCGAACCTCGTAGACGGCTTGCCGGCACCGCGTCCGTTCCGCGAGATGTTTGTCTACGGCGTCGAGGTCGAAGGCGTGCATTTGCGCTTCGGCAAAGTCGCCCGCGGTGGGCTACGCTGGTCGGATCGTGCGGAAGACTACCGCACGGAAGTATTGGGCCTGGTCAAAGCACAGCAGGTCAAGAACGCCGTTATCGTGCCGGTCGGCGCGAAGGGCGGCTTCTATCCCAAGAAGCTCCCGGTCGGCGGAACCCGTGACGAAATCTTCAATACGGGTCGGGACGCGTACAAGACCTACATCCGTACACTTCTCTCGATAACCGACAACATTGCCGGCATGGATATTGTGCCTCCCAAGGATACGGTACGGCTCGACGGCGACGATCCTTACTTTGTCGTGGCGGCCGACAAGGGTACTGCAACCTTCTCGGACACGGCCAACGCGCTTGCTCAGGAAGCCGGTTTCTGGCTCGATGACGCCTTCGCGTCCGGTGGTTCTGCCGGCTATGATCACAAGAAGATGGGGATCACCGCGCGTGGCGCGTGGGAGACCGTGAAACGCCACTTCCGCGAAATGGATATCGACATCCAGACCACGCCATTCACAGTCGCCGGCGTCGGCGATATGTCGGGCGACGTTTTCGGCAACGGCATGCTGCTCTCGCCGAAGATCAGGCTTATCGCTGCGTTCGACCACCGGGATATACTCATAGATCCCGATCCGGATATGGACAGGACGCTCGGCGAGCGTCAGCGCCTGTTTAACTTGCCGCGCTCAAGCTGGCAGGATTTCGACCGGGGCATTCTGTCGAAGGGCGCGATGGTCATCTCCCGCTCGGCCAAAACCGTGACCTTGACGCCGGAGGCCGTTGCTGCAATCGGCATCGACAAGGCGGTCGCCACCCCATTTGAGATCATGACGGCGATCCTCAAGAGCTCGGTCGATCTGCTTTGGTTCGGCGGGATAGGTACCTACGTCAAGGCGCTATCCGAAACTGATGCCGACGTCGGCGACCGTGCTAACGATTCGATCCGCGTGTCCGCTGACGACCTGCGCGCCAAGGTGATCGGCGAGGGGGCGAACCTTGGCGTCACCCAGAAGGGTCGCATCGCCTACGGTCTCAAGGGCGGTCGTTGCAATTCCGATGCGATCGACAATTCGGCCGGTGTAAACACCTCCGACGTCGAGGTGAATATCAAGATTGCACTCGCTGCAGCAATGCATGACGGCCACCTCACGCGGGCGAAGCGGGACCAGCTACTTTCCTCCATGACCGAAGAAGTCGCGACGCTTGTGCTTCGAAACAACTACCTGCAATCGCTCGCTATATCCCTCACAGAGCGCAAGGGAACGGGGAACGGGCTGGAACTCGGCCGATTCATGACCGTGCTGGAAGGTGCAAAGCAGCTGAACCGCAAGGTCGAGACCCTGCCGGACGACACGACGATGGCGGAGCGTTACGCGACGAACAAGCCTCTGACACGGCCGGAAATCGGTGTTCTGCTTTCCTACGCAAAGATCGTTCTTTTCGACGCTCTCGTGGCAAGCGATCTGCCGGATGACGCCTATTTCGCCGCCACGCTCTCACAGTACTTCCCGGCGAAGATGCGCAAGACGAATGCGTCGGATATTGCCGCGCATCGACTGAAACGCGAGATCATCGCTACGGTGCTCGCCAWCGACGCCATCAATCGCGGTGGGCCGGCCTTTGTCGTCAGCATGATGGATGCTACGGCCGCGTCCGCATCGGACGTAGTCCGGTCCGCGATCATCGCACGAGATGGTTTCGATCTAACCCGGCTCTGGGCCGAGACCGACGCCTTGGATGGCAAGGTTTCGGGGCAAATGCAAAATCGCATATACGAGGAAATCACCCGGATCTTCGTCATCCTGACGCGGTTGCTTTTGAAGACGCAGATGGCCAGGAGCGATATGGCAGCCACGATCGAGGGGCTGCAGGGCGCGCTCAGGAGGCTCAAGCCCATCTTCGCAAGTCAGATCGTGCCGGAGCTTGAGGCGCGCCGGAGCGAGTACCGGGAGGCAGGTCTGCCGGACAGCCTCGCCGCCGAAATCGCCGGACTGTTGGGCTTTGCGCTTGTGCCCGAAATTATGCAGATATCCGAACGTACGGGCGAGACGCTTGTTCGGGCGGCAGAATGTTACTTCGCCGTTTCGCGGACTTTCCGCGTCGGACGTCTTCTGGCAGCAGGGACCCGCATCGTCACCACTGACCACTACGAAAATCTGGCGCTCGCCCGCAGCGTCGATCAGATAGCCAGCGCCCGCAGAGACATCGTCATTGCGGCGCTGTCCAATCATGCTCAGGAGAAACTGCCGGTACAGGCATGGCACGCTGGTGACCGAATCAGGATCAATCGGATTGCGGAAGAACTTTCCAATCTCAGCGACAGTGGCGATCCGAACCTGGCGCGCATTACGGTGGCGGCAGGCCTGCTGACCGACCTTGCGCGTGATGGGACGAGGTGACACAGTCCGCTCGAAAACAGGAGCGGCCGGTGAATCGCATTGACTGGACGGGAACGCAGCCCGCGAAGGCAGCGGAAAGGGGCATCTGGGGCTGGATGCTCTTCGACTGGGCCGCCCAACCGTTCTTCACTGTTGTCACGACCTTCATCTTCGGCCCTTATTTCGTTTCGCGCCTTACCGCCGATCCGGTTTCCGCTCAAACGATGTGGAGCAATATGGCGACGATCTCCTCGGTGATCATTGCCGTTTTGTCACCGGTCCTCGGGTCGATTGCCGACCAGTCGGGGGCGCGGAAACCATGGATCGGCTTCTTCGCCATCATCAAGGTGGGGTGCCTCTTCGGCCTCTGGTTTGCCGCACCGGGCTCGCCGGTGATCTACCCGATGATCTTCATGATATTTGCCTCGATCGCGGCCGAATTCTCGATTGTTTTCAATGATTCCATGATGCCTCGCCTCGTCGGCAGGAACGAAGTCGGCAAGCTTTCGAACACGGCATGGGGTCTGGGTTATCTCGGTGGCATGATCGTGCTGATCGCCGTCGTGGCGCTACTGGCGGGCAATCCTGAAACCGGCAAGACCATCCTCGGTCTCAATCCGATGTTCGGCCTTGATCCGCATACCGGCGAGGATGCCAGGATCACCGGACCTATCTCGGCAGTCTGGTATTTCATCTTCATTCTGCCGATGTTCTTCTTCACGCCGGATGCCAGGAAGGGCCTTCCCTTCGGCGCCGCGGTTCGTTCGGGCCTGCGAGAACTCCGGAACACGCTTGGCGAATTGAAGGATCGCAGCGCGATCCTTCGGTTCCTTATTGCCCGTATGATTTATCAGGACGGCGTCAACGGCCTTCTCATTCTGGGTGGAGCTTTCGCCGCTGGCATGTTCGGCTGGGCGACGATCGAGATCGGGATTTATGGCATCATCCTCAATGTCGTCGCGATCTTCGGATGCATAGTTGCCGGTCGCGTGGACAGACGCATCGGCTCGAAAACCACGGTCGTCGTCAGCCTCGCCATGCTGCTGATCGCGACCGCCGGTATCGTCTCGACTGGTCCCGGCTACACGTTCTTCGGACTGCTGCCGCTCTCGACGTTCGACTCGGGAGGGCTTTTCGGTACAGCGGCGGAGAAAGCCTATATTGCCTACGGCCTCTTGATTGGTCTTGCCTTCGGCCCTGTTCAGGCCTCGTCGCGATCCTATCTCGCACGAAGCGTCAGCCCCGACGAAGCAGGCAGATACTTCGGAATCTACGCGCTGTCCGGTCGCGCCACCAGTTTCATGGCAACGCTGCTGTTTTCAGTAGTCACATACATGACGGGATCGTCGCGGCTTGGAATGACGACTCTGGTGCTCTTCCTTGCCGGAGGATTGATTTTGCTCATCCGCACGCCCTATCCGGCGGACAGGGCGTCGTAGCGTGGCTTTCAGTGGCGGAAATGACGCATGCCGGTGAACACCATTGCGACATTGTGTTCGTTGGCCGCATCGATGACCTCTTGATCACGCATCGAGCCACCCGGCTGGATGACGGCAGTCGCGCCGGCGGCGATCATCGACAGCAATCCGTCAGCGAAGGGCAGGAAAGCTTCGGAGGCAACGGCGGAGCCGTGGGTCAATGGCACCTCCAACCCGAGTGCACGCGCGGCCTCCTCGGCTTTGAGGCCGGCTATACGAGCGGAATCGACGCGGCTCATCTGCCCGGCACCGATGCCCGCAGTTTGGCCATTCTTGGCGTAGACAACCGCGTTCGACTTGACGTGCTTGGCCACCTTGAAGGCAAACCGCATGTCCTCGAGTTCCTGAGCCGTCGGCGCGCGCTTCGTGACGATCTTCAGATCGAGATCCTCAACCATGCCGTTGTCGCGGCTCTGCACCAGAAGCCCGCCTGACACCGTCTTTGCCGTCAGGCCCGCCGAGCGAGGATCAGGCAAGCCACCGGCCGCCAGCAGCCGAAGGTTAGCCTTGCGGGCGACGATCGCCTTTGCTTCATCGGTTACGTCGGGAGCGATGATGACTTCGGTAAAGAGCTTGATGATCTCTTCGGCCGTCTCCGCATCAAGCGTTTGGTTGAGCGCAATAATACCGCCGAAGGCCGACACGGAATCACAGGCCAGCGCCCGCTTGTAAGCCTCCACGAGGCTTCCACCGGTCGCAACGCCACAGGGGTTTGCGTGTTTGATGATGGCGCAAGCTGGAGACTTTTCGGGAAGGAATTCCGCGACCAGTTCGTAGGCAGCATCGGTGTCGTTGATATTGTTATAGGAAAGCTGCTTGCCCTGCAGCAACGCCGCGGTCGAAACGCCCGGACGTTGCTCGCCGGTCACATAGAACGCTGCCTTCTGGTGTGGATTCTCGCCGTAGCGCATCTCTTCCCGCAGAACGCCGCCGATCACCCGGTGGCGGGGTGTATCGATCGATAGCGCCTCGGCGAACCAGTTGGAGATCATCGCATCATACGCCGCTGTGCGAGCGAAGGCCTTCGCCGCCATGCGCTGGCGAAAGGCATATGAAGTGCGACCCGAATCCGACGACAGTTGCTCCAACAATTCCGGATAATCTGCCGGATCCGTCAGTATGGTCACGTAGGCGTGGTTCTTGGCCGAGGCGCGGATCATGGCTGGACCGCCGATGTCGATATTTTCCACGGTCGTCGGATAATCGCCGCCGGCGGCACGAACATCTTCGAACGGATAGAGATTGATGACCGCGATATCGATGCCCGCGATGCCGTGGGCTTTCATCGCTTTCTGATGGTCAGCGTCGTCGCGGATAGCCAACAGACCACCATGCACCTTCGGATGCAGGGTCTTGACCCGACCGTCCATGATTTCCGGAAAGCCGGTGATGTCCGAGACGTCGGTGACGGCAAGTCCCGCCGCCGCAATCGCCTTGTGCGTCCCGCCGGTCGAAAGCAGGCGAACCCCATTGTCGGCCAGCGCACGCGCGAGTTCGACGATGCCGGTCTTGTCAGAAACGGAAAGCAACGCGGTCTTTGCGCTGACCTTGTCGGGGGCAGGAATTTTCTTTGAAACAACGGCCATGAGGCTTCTCCGTTTGATCTTCAGGAGATATCCGGCGAGGGTCACGCGGACTATGGCGCCGCGTTAGCACAGCTTTGCCGCGACGCAAACAGCGACTAGCTCTTGCGGGACAAAAACCAGCGTATTTCAGGCTTTTCCGGATAGGAGAAATTGATTTCGATCTGATCCGACCCACAGACGCCGGAAGCGTCCGCGAAGAACACGTCCTCGGCGACCAGCACCTCGTTTCCGGGCGACGAGAAAAGCCAAGTCTCGCCATCCGGCGCCGTCATCATCACCGACTCGCCGTCCACCTGGTTGAGATTGATCGCTGGGTGCGCATGAAAGCGCGCGACGGCACGCAATGCTTTGTCGTCCTTGCGTTCCTCGGGGACGACCAAGCGGTCACGTCCGGTAACGATCAGACCCGTTGCGTTCAACGTCAATTCCCGCTCGTGGAGTGCGCCAAAAGTCTTGAGATACCCGTCGTGGCTGGCCTTTACGACATCGCGCCCGTCGTCTGCCAGCGCGCGGTCGACATTCACCGTCTTGACCGCTTCGGTAATGACATTCGATAGGAATTCCGACAGTGCGAAGCGGCTGGATGACGTATCGTTGAGCGTCACGGTCGAATGGGCGGCGGTGGTTCGCGCAATCTGGATATAACGACGACCGGCGAATTTGGGTGACCCCGAATTGACAATAAACCGATGACGCCCCGACGACATTTCGAATGACAGGCAGCCCGCATGCGCCGTGCGCGACATTTTGCCTGGTGGAGGAAGCCCGGTGTCGGCGATGATAACCGTTCTTCCCGCGGCCAGCCGCTGATAGCGTGAATGTGGCATCGCCTTAAATGGTTCGCCGGCTGTCTCGTCGTAACGCAAAAGCGACATCAGCTCCGTTGCCAGCGTCGATGTCGCACCGTTGAACAGTGCAAGGTCACCGTCCTGATGCCTGAAGAAACGAAGCGCCGGATACATGCGGTCGATACCCGAAATGAGCTTCTGCGGCAGATCGTGGCCAAGATTGACGTAGGTTTGCCGTAGCGGCAGCAGATCGAGTAGCAACTCAAGCCCGACCCGCGGGTTGCGGGAGACATGGCCGCCGTCAGGAAGTATCTGGCTATCGAACTCCTGATCGAGCGCCTCCGCGGCTCTGCGCAAAACGCCCGGGCGCGTCGGCATCGAAATCGACGCCATCGCGAGCGCGATGCGCAGCCGGAACCGAACTTCGCCAGGCGGGGCATATTTCACCATGCGGCGAAGAAACCGCACCTGAAAGGCCAGCGACTTGAGGAAACGACGATAGAAACCGCGATCGGCATTGTGCAGCACGACAGGCGAGTGTGAGAGCCAGGCGATCACCCGCTGCGCGGTCACATCGATTTCCCACGCAATGCCCTCGATACGTCCACCATGGATTGTCAGCCAACTGTTGACGATCGAGCGGGCGACATTCGAATGAAGGTCGCTCTTTTTTGTCCGCATATGGCGGAGCCAGCCGAAACCGTGGAGCCTGACTGCGAAGGAGCGAGAGGGAAGGCTGAAAGTGAACGGGGATTTCCCACCAGTTTCGAGAAGCCGACCCGCCAGGGGGAAACGACCGTTCAGGATCTCTTCCGCAACATGGGGATCAACGGCCCGCAAGTCGGTGGGTGCAACAATCAGGCGTTCGGGCGCGTGAACCGTATGGCGAAACAGACGCAGGCGCAGCAACGCGGCGCGGCACTCTGTGCGCCGCCAAGCTTCCCCCAGATAAAGACTCGAGAACCGCCCGGACCACATGTCTATTGTCTATTGACCCACGTCGTTAAGAATAGATGAATACGCCCGGCACAAACGACGATCGTCATATCAATTTATGACAGATGCTCAACTATGCCAGCTGCCTTTCGATCAGGCAACACGACGCAGCACCGCGGCGTAGAAGCCGTCGAGGCCCGGTGCGAAGCCGGCAGGTGCAGTCAGCATGTCGGGAGTCGTGCGGAAGTCACCAAGCGGGCTGATGGCAGCTTCGAGCCCCGGCCACCGGCTCGGCTCTATTGGGAAACGCTCCACCGCTGGCGTGTCCGCGAGAACGCGTCGGATCACTTCTTCGCCTTCTTCCGGGTCCAGCGAACAATTCGAGAAGACAATCGTCCCGTTAGGCTTCAACAGCGTGATGGCATGGCGAAGAAGGCGTTCCTGCAATGCTGCAAGCTTCGCGATGTCTTCCGGCCCCTTGGTCCAGAGCACATCGGGATGGCGACGGGTTGTTCCCGTGGACGAGCATGGCGCGTCAAGTAGGATCGCGTCGAACAGCTCTTCCGGCTGATATCGTGTGAGGTCGGTGGCTATCGTTTCCGCCTCAAGCCCGAGGCGGTCGAGATTGGAACGCAGCCGCTTGATGCGGTTTTCCGATTGCTCGACGGCGACGACGGTACCCCCAGCGAGAATAAGCTGGGCCGTCTTCCCGCCCGGAGCTGCGCAAAGATCGGCCACACGCTTGTCCGTCAGGTCGCCAAAGAGCCGGGCTGGGATGCTGGCAGCCGCATCCTGTACCCACCAGGCACCTTCCTCGAACCCATCAAGCGAAGGAATGCCCCCTGCGAAGGCAGCCAGCCGAACACCCCCCGTCGGCAGGACATAGCCGTTGAGCTTCCGCGCCCAACCCTCGGCATCCGATTTGACGCTCAGGTCGATCGCCGCCGGCTCGAGTTGCGATTCGGAAATCGCTCGCGCAACCTGCTTTCCGTAAGACTTCTCTAGCCGCTCGATAAACCAATCCGGCATTGGCGAGATGACACTGATCTGTGCCAGGATGTCTTCCTTCTCACGTCCCAGACGTCGCAGCACTGCATTTGCCACCTTCGCAAAGCGCCGGCTTCGCGGGTCATGATTAGCCTGCTCGACGGCGAGGTCGACAGCAGCATGGTCCGGTACGTCGAGATAAAGTATCTGGGCGGCAGCAACCGAAAGGACGTGCTGAAGGGCGCGCGCCCCTTCCGGCAAAGGCGAGTCCAGTAGCAATGAAATTGCGGCCTCGATCCGCGGCAGATGGCGAAGGGTAGTGTTCAGGATGGCCCGCGTGAGCGCGCGGTCTCCTTCGTTGAGCGCCTTATAGGCGGGATTTCCGTGCTCGTGGTCCAGCGCGCCGTCAAGTGGCAGCTTCCGGTCAACGACGGCCGCAAGAATCTTGGCAGCGGCGGCGCGAACCTGAAGCCCCGGCTTCTGCGGGCTTTGAGACGCGCGAGGGGCCGCGGATTCGTTCCTACGAAATGGCTTCTTTTTCCCGTCTGAATTCAAGACCATGGACCTTTTGGCGGTTGCGAGCCACCGCGGCTAAGGCCGGCATCCGGAACAGAGCGCGATTTGCGTGTCGGATTATCAGCGCGAACCGGCTGCGTCGAGGCATTCGTGTCGCTTCGTGCCATTTCCTCCAAAGCCGCAATGCGGTTGTCGGTGTTGGGATGCGTCGAAAACAGATTGTCCATTCCAGCCCCGGTCAGCGGATTGATGATAAACATATGTGCCGTTGCAGGATTACGTTCGGCGTCATAGTTGGGTGTATGAGCCGCGCTTCGCGCAATCTTGCCGAGCGCCGACGCAAGCCATAGCGGGTTTCCGCAGATCTCGGCCCCGCGACGGTCGGCGGAATACTCGCGAGTCCGGCTGATCGCCATTTGTACCAGCATCGCCGCCAGCGGTGCTACGATCATCGCCAGCAACACACCGATGAAGCCCAGAGGGTTGCTATTGTTGTCGCGATTTCCGCCGAGGAAGAAGGCGAAATTCCCAAGCATGGAAATCGCACCGGCCAACGTCGCTGTGATCGTCATCGTCAGTGTGTCGCGATTCTGGACGTGGGCCAGCTCATGTGCCATGACGCCTGCAACCTCTTCGGGCGAAAGCGCGCTCAGCAGGCCGGTGGAGGCAGCAACCGCAGCATTTTGAGGATTGCGGCCGGTGGCGAATGCATTCGGCTGTGGACTATCGTAGAGATACACCTTCGGCATCGGCAGTCCGGCATTGCGGGCAAGATCGCGGATGATCGAGAAGAATTCAGGAGCGTTGCTCTCATCAATCTCCTGCGCGCGGTAGGCGGAAAGCACCATCCGATCAGAATTCCAATAGGAAAAGAAATTCATGCCGGCCGCGATCACGAAGGCAATCATCATGCCGCCGCGGCCGCCGATCATGAAACCAACGACCATGAACAGCGCCGTCATGAAGGCAAGCAGCATGGCAGTTCGTACAAGATTCATCGGTCTCTCCCATCTCCCGCCGCACACCATCGGAATGACTAGGCTTTCAAACGCGGCGCCAGCGCAGTATGATTTGGTTATTCAACGGCCATTTTCAATATTTTTCGGGCGGACGTGCGTGATGCAAGCAGCGGATAACGACAATGTGGAAGCAACCGTAGCGGAAGGAACGCAAGTACCGCGCAAAACATTATCCCCAGCTGCCGCACGAGCGCTTGCAGAAGCTGAAGACCGCCGCAAGAATGAAAAGCCGAGCGATATGCCGGTTGAAATCGGAGGGCGAGGGGGAGCTGATCCTGCTCGCTTCGGCGATTGGGAAATCAACGGGCGGGCGATCGATTTCTAAGTAAATATTCCTATTGACTTTCGATCACAATCGGAATTTATTCCTTTTATGATGAATCTCATCCCCATGCTTTCGTTGATTCTTGTCGCAACAACCGTGACAGCTCACGCGCGTGACCAAATCGATGGGCCGGTAGCCGCCGAGATCCTGCGGGTAATCGATGGAGACACCCTGCTGGTAGAGGCGCGTCCTTGGCCTCAACAGCTGATGGAAGTCTACGTTCGCATTCGGGGTATCGATGCGCCGGAAATGCACTCAAAATGCGCCGAGGTAAGACTAGCCGGAATCGACGCGCGGCATGCTCTGGAGGACCTGACGGCTGGATCGCCGGAAATTCGGCTGACGCAAATCTCCGGCGACAAGTATTTTGGTCGCATTCTCGCGAACGTCACCCTTTCGGATGGGAGGAATCCGGCTACGGACCTTTTGGCCGGGGGCATTGTCCGCGCTTACGACGGCGGCCGCAAACCAAAAATGCCTTGTTCCGACGAAAACTAGGAAGCCGCGTCGATCCTGCGAAGCGGCCTCCTTAGCTCAGGCCGTTGCCTTGTTTTGTCGATTGGCTATGAGATCGTCGACGACCGCCGGATCGGCAAGTGTAGAGATATCACCGAGGGAGCCGAAATCGTCTTCGGCGATCTTGCGCAGAATGCGGCGCATAATCTTGCCGGAGCGGGTCTTAGGCAGGCCTGGTGCGAACTGGATTTTGTCGGGCGCGGCAATGGGTCCGATCTCGGCCCGAACATGCTTGACCAGCCGCTGACGGAGATCGTCGGTACCCTCGTTGCCCGCCATCAGCGTCACGTAACAGTAGATACCCTGGCCCTTGATCGGATGCGGGTAACCGACGACGGCTGCTTCCGAAACCAGACTGTGTGAAACGAGCGCCGACTCGACCTCGGCCGTACCGAGGCGGTGGCCTGAAACATTGAGAACATCGTCGACGCGCCCGGTGATCCAGTAATAGCCGTCCGCGTCGCGACGGCAGCCGTCGCCCGTGAAGTATTTACCCTTGTATGTCGAAAAATAGGTCTGAATGAAGCGCTCGTGGTCGCCGTAAACCGTGCGCATCTGCCCGGGCCAGCTGTCGGTGATGCAGAGATTGCCATCCGCCGCGCCCTCCAGCACATTGCCTTCATTGTCGA
Organism: Rhizobium sp. Root1220; assembly: GCF_001426265.1. Lineage (GTDB taxonomy): Bacteria > Pseudomonadota > Alphaproteobacteria > Rhizobiales > Rhizobiaceae > Rhizobium. The sequence continues at coordinate 78,257 of NZ_LMDG01000023.1, read as the reverse complement.
CGAGCTGCGGCGTGACACCAAAGAACGGCAAGGTCGCCGAGCCGGGTTTCAAGTCGGTCGCGCCCGGCAGCGGCGTAATCATGTGGCCGCCGGTCTCCGTCTGCCACCAGGTGTCGATGACCGGGCAGCGCTTGTCACCGACCACGTTGTAATACCACTCCCAGGCTTCAGGATTGATCGGTTCGCCGACTGTACCGAGCAAACGCAGGCTCGAGCGGGACGAGCGCGTAACAAAGCTGTCGCCGGCTCCCATGAGGGATCGAATAGCCGTCGGCGCGGTGTAGAAGATGTTGACCTTGTGCTTGTCGATGACTTCCCAGAAACGCCCCTGATCCGGGAAGTTCGGCACACCTTCGAACATCAGCGTCGTGGCGCAGTTCGCTAGCGGACCGTAGACGATGTAGGAGTGTCCGGTCACCCAGCCCACATCGGCCGTGCACCAGTAGATATCGCCGGGGTGATAGTCGAACACATATTCGTGCGTCATTGCCGCATAAACGAGGTAGCCGCCCGTCGTGTGCAGCACCCCCTTCGGCTTTCCTGTCGAGCCCGAGGTGTAGAGGATGAATAGCGGATCCTCCGCCTTCATCTTCACCGGCGGGCATTCGGCCTTCACCGTAGCGATTTCCTGATGATGCCAAAGATCGCGGCCAGGTGCCCAGCCGGTCTTGCCGCCGGTGCGGCGCACGACCAGAACCTTGTCCACGATCACGTGCTGACGCGCGGCGATATGAATCGCGGTGTCAGTGTTGTCTTTCAACGGCACCGGTTTTCCGCCACGCACACCCTCATCGCAGGTGATAACGAAGGTCGACTCGCAGTCGACGATACGACCGGCCAGCGCTTCCGGCGAAAAGCCGCCGAAAACGACGGAATGCACCGCGCCAATCCGGGCACAGGCCAACATTGCGTAGGCCGCCTCGGGGATCATCGGCATGTAGATGGTCACACGGTCGCCCTTTTTGACTCCGTGCTTCTTCATCACGTTCGCCATGCGGCAAACGTGCTCGTACAGTTCGTTGTAGGTAATCTTCTTATCGACGTAGGGATTGTCGCCTTCGAAGATGATTGCAACCTGGTTGCCGTTGGTCTTCAGGTGCCGGTCGATGCAATTGTAGGAGACGTTTGTCTGTCCGTCCTCGAACCACTTGATCGAGACCCTGCCCTTGAAAGACGTGTTCTTGACCTTGGTGTAAGGCTTGAACCAGTCGATCCGCTTGCCATGCTTACCCCAGAACTTGTCGGGGTTCTCGACGCTTTCCTCGTACCATTTCTCGTACTTGGACTTATCGATAAGCGCACGGTTCTTCACCGGCTTTTGAACCGGATAGATCTTCTCCGACATGGAACTCCTCCTCACTCGGATACTGGACGATCTGAAAACGAAGCAGTCCAGATTGACTTTAGGCCATTCATAGCAGGTCGCATCCACCCGGCAATTAGACGAAGGTCATTTCAATCGTGATGAATTGCAATTATGCGTCACTGCGGTTATATAGCGGCATATTTCCCGGACATTGTGGTGACAATCCACGGACCGCGACACCGGCGCGGACGACAGAAGGACTATATCCATGGCTCAACAATTGCTCATGCCGAAGGCGACCGCTATCTGGCTCGTCGACAACACAGCCCTGTCTTTCGACCAGATCGCCCAGTTCTGCCGGCTGCATCCGCTCGAAGTGAAGGCAATTGCCGACGGCGAAGCCGCGCAGGGCATCAAGGGTCTCGACCCGATTTCCACCGGCCAGCTTTCCCGCGACGAGATTGCCCGTGCCGAAAAGAATCCGGCTCACAAGCTTAAGCTTTCGGAGCCGAAGGTTCGCGTGCCTGAATCCAAGCGCCGCGGCCCGCGCTACACACCGGTTTCCAAGCGTCAGGATCGACCGAACGCCATTCTCTGGCTGGTTCGCAACCATGCGGAACTGAAGGACGCACAGATATCCCGCCTGGTCGGCACCACCAAGTCGACGATCGAGCAGATTCGCGATCGCACCCACTGGAACTCGGCGAACCTCGCACCGATGGATCCTGTGACGCTTGGCCTATGCAGCCAGATCGATCTCGACATGGAAGTCGAAAAGGCCGCAAAGGGTCGTCCGCTGCCGACCGCCGCCGAACTCGGCGCGACCCTGCAGTCTGCGCAGGAGACAGAGCGCCTGACACCGAGCTACGAGCGCGAGGAAGAGAAGGAAATCGACGCCGATGCCGTCTTTGCAAAGCTCAAGTCGCTGAAGTCTTCGCCGAAGGATGAAGACGAGGACGACCAGTACTGATCCGTCAGACATCGAGTTCCCAAACCCCGCTTATGCGGGGTTTTTTGTTCGTCACATCGGCAACGAGCCGAATCCGCGATTTCGCAATGCGTCCGTTATCTCCTCGAGAACTGCCGGATCGTCGATGGTCGCCGGCATCTTCCACGGGAGGCCATCGGCAATCTTCTGCATCGTGCCGCGAAGGATCTTGCCAGATCGGGTCTTGGGCAAACGGTCGATGGTGATTGCTGTCTTGAAGGCAGCAACGGGCCCGATCTCCTCTCGGACAAGCTTCACCACCTCAGATTCAATGACCGATGTTTCCCGTGAAACATTCTTCTTCAGCACCAGAAAGCCGCATGGCACCTGTCCCTTGACCGGATCGGCGATGCCAACCACGGCGCACTCCGCCACATCCGGATGGGTGGCGCAGACTTCCTCCATCGCGCCCGTCGACAACCTATGGCCGGCGCAATTGATGATGTCGTCGGTGCGCGACATGATGAAAATATACCCGTCCTCGTCGACATAGCCGGCATCGGCCGTCTTGTAGTAGCCCGGAAATTCCGCGAGATAGGCCGAATTGAACCGCTCGTCAGCGTTCCAGAGCGTCGGCAAGCAACCAGGGGGCAGCGGAAGCTTGGCGACAATGTTGCCCAGCGTACCAGAAGGGACCGGATGACCGGCGTCGTCGAGGATCTCGATCTCGTATCCTGGCATAGGTACCGACGGCGAGCCATGCTTTATCGGCAACCTCTCTATACCCAATGGGTTAGCGGCAACCGGCCATCCCGTTTCGGTTTGCCACCAATGATCGATCACGGGAACGCCAAGCATTCGCTCCGCCCACTTTAATGTCTCCGGATCGGCTCGTTCCCCGGCAAGAAACAACGCCCGGAAATCCGGCATCGCGTGGTGCTTCAGAAGTGCACCTTCGCTATCCTCGCGCCTGATAGCACGAAAGGCTGTGGGAGCCGTGAAGAGCGCCCGAACTTTGTGCTCGGCAACCACACGCCAGAACGCACCGGCATCCGGGGTACCGACGGGTTTGCCCTCGAAGATCACAGTCGTGGCGCCTGCCAGAAGCGGTGCGTAGACGATATAGGAATGTCCGACGACCCAGCCGATGTCGGACGCCGCCCAAAAAACCTCGCCTGGTCGGATGCCATAGATATTCCCCATGGACCAGTGCAGCGCCACCATGTGACCGCCATTGTCGCGGACCACGCCTTTCGGCTGGCCGGTCGTCCCTGAGGTGTAGAGGATATAGAGCGGGTCAGTCGCCTTGACCGGTACGCATTCAACCTTTGCCCCCCGGTTCCGCGCCACTGCCACCTCAAAATCGAGATCGCGGAGGGGATTCAGCTCAGCCGCAAGCGGCGCCCTTTGGAGAACCAGACAATGCCGCGGCTTCAAACTGGCGGTTGCGATCGCCTGATCGACGAGCGGCTTGTAGGCGACGACGCGACCCGGCTCTAGCCCGCAGCTTGCCGTGATGATTAGTTTCGCCGCCGAATCGTCGATGCGCGCCGCGAGTTCGTTCGCAGCGAAACCGCCGAAAACCACCGAATGCACCGCGCCAATACGCGCACAGGCGAGCATCGACAGGATCGCCTCCGGTACCATCGGCATGTAGATGATGACGCGATCGCCCTTCGCAATCCCGTATTGCCGGAGTGTCGCGGCAATGGCGTTCACCTTCTCAAGCGCTTCGTCGTAAGTGAAGACAGACTTCGTGGCGGTGATAGGGCTATCATAGATAATAGCCCTGTCACTGCCGCGTCCCGCTGCGACGTGACGGTCAAGGCAATTGTAGCAGGTGTTGGTTTCGCCACCGACAAACCAGCGGCCATATGGGCCATCGTCGGCCGAAAATACATGCTCTGGCTGCTTGAACCAGGTGATCTCTTGCGCCGCTTTGCGCCAGAACGCCTCCGGGTCGAGTTTCCATCCCGCGTAGACTTGCTGATAGCTCTCCTGCATCTGCTCCTCCCCAGGATATGCGGTTATCCGTCAAATCTAGGGGACGAACAACAGGAGAGAAAGCCCGACCAAAGCAGCGTGTCAGCGTGCCCCGAAAATTGCAGATCCGACGCGAACGCTTGTTGCACCGAATGCAATCGCCGTTTCGTAGTCGCCAGACATCCCCATGGACAGCTTGCCAAGTCCGCTGGCCTTCGCCAGCTTTGCCAGCAGGGCAAAATGCGGCCCGGGATTTTCATCCGCTGGCGGGATGCACATGAGCCCTTCGATGGTAAGACCGAGTTCGTCTCGGCAGAAATCGACAAAGGCAGCGGTATCGCCAGGCTCAATACCTGCCTTTTGCGGCTCGAGACCGGTGTTTACCTGAACATAGAGCCGAACGCTCCTTGCCTGTCGCTTGATCTCGGCGGCGAGCGCCCGCGCGATTTTCTCGCGATCGATCGTCTCGATAACATCAAAGAGTGCGACGGCCTCCGTCACCTTGTTCGATTGCAATGGGCCAATCAGACGAAGCTCGATATCGACGGTCTCCGACTTCAGTTCGGGCCATTTTGCCTGACTTTCCTGAACCCGGTTTTCTCCGAAGATCCGCTGTCCCGCCTCTATCGCCGGCCGGATCGCTAGTGCGTCGAATGTCTTGGACACGGCAACGAGTTGCACAGATTCTGAAGATCGGCCGTCTTGGCGCTCGGCGTTCGCTATGCGCAAACGCACATCGTCCAGTCGCTCTTGAAGTTCCATCGTTTTGTCCCGACATGACCGGATGAAAAAGATGGCAATGCACTAAACGCCCGTTCTGTGCTTGCCAAGGCCCACCCGCGCGAAATCGTCGCCAAAGGGGGCGGGAACAGCCGTTCGAGACAGCTGCAAAACTTGACGCTACAGTGGTTTCATGGTGAAGGTCACCACCTACTCCCCTGATTTCCGGAAATACGAATACGATGGCTACCGAACGTTATAATCCGCGCGATGCCGAGCCTCGCTGGCAGCAAAAATGGAATGACGAAAAGGTCTTCGAGACCGACAATAGCGATCCGCGCGAAAAATACTACGTACTGGAGATGTTTCCGTATCCATCTGGACGCATTCACATGGGCCATGTGCGGAACTACGCCATGGGCGACGTGGTTGCCCGTTACAAACGAGCTCGCGGCTATAACGTTCTCCATCCGATGGGGTGGGATGCTTTTGGCATGCCGGCGGAAAACGCCGCGATGGAGCGCGGTGTGCATCCGGCATCGTGGACCCATCAGAACATCGCCTCCATGAGATCGCAGCTGAAGGCCATGGGCCTGTCGCTGGACTGGAGTCGCGAATTCGCGACCTGCGACGTAGCCTACTATCGGCACCAACAGCATCTCTTCCTGGATTTCCTGGAGAAAGGGCTCGTCTACCGCAAGCAGTCCAAGGTCAACTGGGATCCGGTCGACAATACGGTGCTGGCCAACGAGCAGGTCATCGAGGGGCGCGGCTGGCGTTCCGGCGCGCTCGTTGAGCAGCGGGAACTGACACAATGGTTCTTCAAGATAACAGATTTCAGCCAGGACCTGCTTGACGCGCTTGATACGCTTGACCAATGGCCAGAAAAAGTCCGGCTGATGCAGAAGAACTGGATCGGTCGTTCCGAAGGAATGACGCTGCGCTGGGAGATTGTCAAAGAGACCGCTCCGGCCGGCGAGACGGAAATCACGGTTTATACCACCAGACCGGATACGCTCTTTGGCGCTTCCTTCCTGGCGATCGCAGCCGATCATCCGCTCGCGAAAGATGCCGCTGCCAAGAATCCGGCTATCGACGCCTTCTGCGAGGAATGCCGCCGCGCCGGCACGTCCCTGGCGGCGCTGGAGACCGCTGAGAAGAAGGGGATCGACACAGGCATCCGCGTGAAGCATCCACTGGACCCTTCCTGGGAGCTGCCGGTCTATGTCGCGAACTTCGTGCTGATGGACTACGGGACGGGCGCGATTTTCGGCTGCCCGTCGGGCGACCAGCGCGACTTGGAGTTTGCCCGTAAATACGATCTGCCGGTCGTGCCGGTCGTGATGCCAAAGGACGGCGACGCAGCGACCTTCAGCGTGGGCGAGGTCGCCTACGATGGCGAGGGTGTCATGATCAACTCGCGCTTTCTCGATGGAACGACTACCGACGAGGCGTTCGGCATTGTTGTCGACCGGCTATCCGGGATGTCGCTTGGCAATGCTCCGCAGGGAGAGCGCAAGGTCAATTTCCGCCTGCGTGACTGGGGTATTTCTCGGCAGCGCTACTGGGGTTGCCCAATTCCGGTTATCCATTGCGAGGACTGCGGTGTCGTTCCCGTCCCGAAAAAGGACTTGCCGGTCGAACTGCCACAGGATGTGACTTTCGATCAACCGGGCAATCCGCTCGATCGCCATCCGACATGGCGCCATGTGGCGTGCCCCCACTGCGGCAAGGATGCCCGGCGTGAGACCGACACGATGGACACGTTTGTCGACTCGAGCTGGTATTTCACACGCTTCACGGCTCCGTGGGAGAGCAGCCCTACGGATTCCGAAGCCGCCAACCGCTGGCTGCCCGTCGATCAGTATATCGGCGGCATCGAGCACGCGATTCTGCACCTGCTTTACTCTCGCTTTTTCACGCGGGCGATGCGCGAGACCGGTCACGTCGACGTCAAGGAACCATTCAAAGGTCTCTTCACTCAGGGGATGGTCGTCCACGAGACTTATAGCCGGGGCTCTGGCATGAACCGTGAATGGGTAGCGCCGGCAGACATTCGCATCGAGGAACTGGACGGCAAACGCCGCGCTTACCTGCTGTCGAACAGCGAGGAGATCGCAATCGGCTCGATCGAGAAGATGTCGAAGTCGAAGAAGAATGTTGTCGACCCCGACGATATCATCGCATCTTATGGAGCGGATACAGCGCGCTTTTTCGTTCTGTCGGATTCGCCCCCTGAGCGCGATGTCATATGGTCCGAATCCGGCGTGGAGGGCGCTCATCGTTTCACCCAGCGCCTCTGGCGCCTCATCTCGGAGGCGTCAGGGAATTTGAAAGGCGTAGCGTCAGCTCCGGCCAGGGACGGCGAAGCACTTGCCATCTCCCAGGTGGCTCATAGGACGCTGAAGGCTGTCCAGAACGACTATGATAAGCTTTGGTTCAACAAGGCTGTCGCGCGGATCTACGAGCTCGTGAATGCGCTCGCCGCTCCCTTGAGCAGGATTTCGGCCGGTGAAGGCGATGCAGCCTATCGCGCCGCAGCTCGCGATGCAGCCGAAATCCTTGTTCAGCTGGTGGCTCCCATGACACCGCACCTTGCCGAGGAGTGCTGGACAGCGCTGGGCAACAGCGGCGTTCTGGCGCAGGCCGGCTGGCCAACCTATGATGAAAACCTGGTTGTCGAAAACGACGTGGTTCTCCCGGTTCAGATCAACGGGAAGAAGCGCGCCGAATTGACAATTTCTCGCGACGCAGATCAGAATGCCGTCACCGAAAGCGCGCTCGCGCTGGACGAGGTCAAGAGGGCGCTAAGCGGTCAGGTCCCGAAGAAGATCATTGTGGTTCCGCAAAGGATTGTGAACATTGTCGTTTAATATCGCCCCTAAGCTGGCGCGCGGTACAGGTGTTGCCGCGATCCTTGCTTCCACGATACTTCTCACGTCCTGCCAGGTTCGCCCGCTCTACTCCGAAGGTTCCGGTGCTGCGGGCAAGCTTGCGTCCGTCACCTTCTCTGAGCCGGCGAGTCGCGTCGAGCAGGAGGTGCGCAACCGATTGATCTTCCTCGCCTCAGGTGGTGGAGGAGAACCGGAAAACCCAGACTACAAGGTCGAATTGAGCGCGCGCTCCAGTGTCATCAGCACGCTACTTGTCGAGTCGTCCGACACCTCCCTTGCCGGGCGTGCGACAGTAAGCGTCGACTACACGCTGAAGGCAACAAAGGATGGACATGTGATCAAGGCGGGCAACCGCTACGCGACGGCGCTCGTCGACTTTCCGTTCCAGGAGTTCGCCAAGCAACGCGCCATTCGTGACGCGGAGAACCGCGCCGCCCGCCAGGCAGCCGAGTTTGTGGGCGCCGACATTGCGGCTGCTCTCGGCCGCTAGGGACGGTCATATGGCCGATATAAAATCGCACGAGTTTGAAGGGTTTCTACAGAAATCCGCCCGCAACTATCGCCTTTTTGTCGTCTATGGACCGGATCGGGGCTTGGTGTCCGAGCGGGCAACCGCGATTGCCGGGAGGACGGGCGTCTCGCTCGACGATCCCTTTTCGTTGATTAAGCTTGATATCGGCGACCTGCAACGAGATCACGGTCGACTTATCGACGAGGCGGGTGCGATCGGATTGTTCGGCGGCGACAAACTTATCTGGATCCGCGGGGCCAGCAACGAAAAGTATCTTGTTGATTCGCTGCACTCGCTCTCAGCCGACACACCAGATGCGACCTTCGTGATTGTCGAAGCGGGCGATCTCAAGAAGGGCTCCCTTCTCAGAAAATTGGCAGAGACCGCGCGAACGGTCATGACCATTCCATGCTATGCCGACGACACGCGTGCCCTAAATGGTCTGATAGACGCCGAGCTCTCTGAAACCGGACTGACTATAACGGCCGCGGCAAGGCAGGCGCTATTGGAGCTGATTGGCGGAGACCGGATTGCCTCTCGCAATGAACTGCGAAAGCTCGCCTTATATCGCCGCGGGTGTCAGACGATCGAGGAGCATCACGTGACGGAGATCATCGGCGACGCGAGTGCCATCTCCGTGGACGATGCCGTTGATGCAATACTGAGCGGCAACCCCGGAAACTTCCTTCATGCCATGCAGAAGATCATCGCGTCGAAGACCGCGATATTCCTGGTTATCCAGGCGTGCCTCAAGCAATTTCAGCTGATGGACGCGATGAAGGCCGAGATGGATGACAAGCGCCTTCCGGTGGGCCAGGTCATGCAAACTATGGGGCGCCACTTGCATTTCCGACGCAAGCCGATTGTCGAACAAGCTTTGCGAACGTGGTCATCTGAGGCTGTCACGCGTGAAACAAACCGGCTTCAGGCTGCCATCTTGCAAACACGCAAACGATCGAACCTTGAAGATACAATCGCGCTTCAAACCCTGCTTTCTACAACGCTACAGTCGGCCAGAAGATAGCGCCCACTCTACCGCCGCTCGAGAAGCCTGCAGATTTCCTCCAGCTGATCCAGCGACTTATAGGAAATCCGAATCTGACCCCCAGTTGCCTTGTGGTTAATCGTTACATCAAGCCCCAGGGTGTCGGAAAGCGTCCGTTCCAGGGCAAGCGTATCGGAATCCTTGTGGTCTCGCAGTTGGGCCGCCAGCTTGGGCTCGGACTGCGCCTTGATGTCGTTTTGCGCCAACCGTTCGGCGTCGCGAACGGACATGCCCTTGGACACAATTGTCCGGGCGAGCGCGGCGGGGTCTGAGGTCGGGACCAGGGCCCGAGCGTGACCCGCCGACAAACTACCACCCGCCAATAGGTCACGAACCGGCTCGGGCAGCTTCAAGAGCCGCAACGAGTTGGCGACATGACTGCGACTCTTGCCGATGATCTCACCCAGATCATTCTGCGTGTATCCATATTCCGCAATCAACTGTTCGTAGCCAAGCGCCTCTTCCAAGGGATTGAGATCCGACCGCTGAACGTTTTCAACAATCGCGATCTCGAGCGCCGTTTTGTCATCAACGTTGCGTACGATAACCGGAATTTCGACCAGACCCGCAAGCTGCGCCGCGCGCCAACGTCTTTCGCCGGCTATTATTTCGTGCTGGTTCACAGACAACGTGCGAACGACGACCGGCTGCACGATGCCATGCTGGCGAATAGAGCTCGCTAAATCATGCAATTCGCTTTCGTCAAAGAAACGACGAGGATTGCGCGGGTTGCGGCTCACGAATTCAATCGGCACCATGCGGTCAGGACTGACGTTTGGCTTTTCAGAATCGGCCACTACAGGCTGGTCCATCTCTCCAATAAGAGCGGCCAGACCGCGGCCCAGTCTTCGCTTAGAGACATCATCGTTCATTGTCGAGCTCGCTGTTAAATTCCTAAGCCGCCAAACGCTGGCGTTCCCGCTGTATAACCTCTGAGGCAAGTTGCAGATATGCCTGGCTACCCGCACACTTCAGATCGTACAGAATCGCCGGCTTTCCGTAGGATGGCGCCTCCGAGACGCGTACGTTGCGGGGAATCAAGGTGTGATAGACCTTCTCGCCGAGATGGGTGCGGACATCATTGACCACCTGTTGCGCAAGATTATTGCGGGAGTCAAACATCGTTAGCACAATACCTTGAATATCAAGGCGCGGATTCACGGTGCGTCGCACCTGGTCAACCGTCTCCAATAGCTGGCTCAGGCCCTCAAGCGCAAAAAATTCGCATTGCAGCGGCACCAGAACTGAATGTGCAGCGGCCATTGCGTTCATCGTCAACAGATTGAACGAGGGTGGGCAATCGACTAAAATGTATGAGAACCGAAAGGCGTCCTCCGCAGCGAGCGCCTTCTTCAGCTTGAAAACCCTATCGCTCTGCTGCGCAATTTCCATCTCGATGCCGAGCAGATCCATCGTCGATGGCACTATAAAAAGATTCGGCACCGCGGTCTGCTGCGAGACCTCTTCAATTCCATATTCGCCTAGCAACAAATCATAGGACGATAGTCGCCGCAGCTTACGCTCAATGCCGAGCCCGGTGCTTGCATTTCCCTGCGGATCGAGATCAACAATCAGCACACGCTCGCCTATCGCCGCCAAAGCGGTAGCCAAATTAATGGCTGTGGTCGTTTTGCCCACACCACCCTTTTGATTTGCGATGGTAATAATACGATTTCGTTCGCCAGCCATTGCAGCATCACCGATCTGTTACGCCGAGCGCCGGAGATTGAAAACCTCCAGAACAACTGAGTCTCGCTCGACAGCGCTCTTGTGTTCTAGCAGATCGAAGTTCCAGCCACCATTCGCTTTCTCGATCTCGGCACGGTAATCCCGGCCTTTATGAAGGTACGATCGAACGTTCGCGTTTGTCCGAGACCAAGGCTCGATGTACTCGAGCAGCTTCGAAAGGTCGGTTAGCGCGCGCGCAGAGACAAAGTCGCCAAGCGGGACGATAGTCGCCGCTTCCTCAATACGCACGGCATGAACACTGCCCCTGGCGCCAGTCTCACGTAGGGCACCTCTCAGGAATGCCGCCTTCTTGTGATTGCTTTCGATAAGATGAACCCAGCCGTCACCAAGCTCAGAAAGAAAGATTGCTGTAACGATCCCAGGAAACCCGCCTCCACTGCCGAGGTCGATCCAGTTGCCGGGGTGGGATTGAAGCTGAAAAATCTGCGCGCTGTCGGCTATGTGCCGCCGCCAGGCATCTTCCATCGTCGACGGTGCTGTTAGATTGATCGATTTGCTCCACTTCTGAAAAAGTGCAACAAAGTGCTCCAATCGCTCCTGTGTTTCACGTGAAACACGCCGACCGTTTATATTCATGGTAGGACTCTCAAAAACTGCATTATGCGGAGATCGCGACAACACTCTCAACACGTCTCAAATGCACGAGCAACAGCGAAATGGCAGCCGGTGTCATGCCATCGATCATCGTCGCCTGCGCAACGTTATGCGGCCGGTGAGATCGCAGCTTGTGCTTCAATTCATTTGACAGTCCCGATAGCGCATCAAAATCAAAATTATCGGGAATGACGCGTGCCTCATCGCGCTTCACATCGGCAATATCTGCCGACTGCCGACCCATATAGACGGCATACCGAGCTTCGATTTCCAAAGCCTCGCCAACTTCGGGCGCGATACCCGCAAGCTCCGGCCAAAGTGCCTTGAGGTTGGCCAATCCGATATCCGTGTGGGAAAGCAGATCGTAGGCAGAGCGCCTTTGCCCATCGAGATTAACCTTCAAGCCCGCACGGCCCGCCTCGTTGGGCGTCGCAACAAACGACGATAACTGCGCACGACCTGCATCCAACGCAGCGATGTACGTTTCGAAACGCCGGTGGCGGCTTGAGGATATGGCACCGAGTTGTATCGCCAGGGGTGTCAAACGGACGTCGGCATTGTCGGCCCGCAGCGACAACCTATACTCGGCGCGGGAGGTAAACATCCGGTACGGCTCCAATACGCCGCGCGATGTGAGATCATCAATCATCACGCCGATATACGAATCCGTACGGCTAAACTGCACCGCAGCGCTCCCACCCGCCAAGCGAGCCGCATTGGTACCGGCGACCAGACCCTGCGCCGCGGCCTCCTCATAGCCCGTCGTTCCATTGATCTGACCGGCGAGGAACAGACCGGCCATCTTCTTGACCTCAAGCGATGGCTTCAACTCACGCGGATCGACATGGTCATACTCGATCGCATAACCGGGTTGCAAAATCTTAGCTTGCTCTAATCCCGGGATAGTTCGAATAAATGCTTCCTGTACGTCGGCCGGGAGCGATGTCGAGACTCCGTTCGGATAGACCGTATCATCATCGAGCCCTTCCGGCTCGAGAAATACCTGATGCCCGTCGCGCTCACCGAACTTTACCAACTTGTCTTCGATGGATGGGCAGTAACGTGGCCCGACACCTTCGATTTGCCCAGAGTATAACGCTGATCGTCTTAGGTTGTCGACGATGATGCGGTGTGTCGCGTCGGTCGTTCGCGTGATGCCGCAGTCAACCTGAGGATTGGTAATCCTGTCGGTCATGAAAGAGAAGGGGACAGGATGCTCGTCGGCGCTCTGGCGGCCGACGGCTGACCAATCAATTGACTTGCCATCGAGACGCGCTGGCGTGCCGGTTTTCAGACGGCCAAGTTTGATGCCAAGGCCCAGGAGTGTGTGGGACAGACCGATCGACGGCTCTTCACCGGCTCGGCCGGCGGGAATCTTTTGGTCGCCGATATGAATAAGGCCCCTGAGAAAAGTCCCCGTCGTAAGCACAACCGAACCACAGTGTAGAATCCGGCTATCTTTCATGACTACAGCACGCACTCGACCATCCTGGCTCTCGATGTCGAAGGCATCGCCTTCGACAACGTCCAGATTGTGTGTCGCTTCGATCTCGGCACGCATCGCCATGCGATAGAGCTTTCGATCGGCCTGCGTCCTTGGACCTCGAACGGCCGGACCTTTTTTCCGATTGAGCATTCTGAACTGGATGCCCGATTGATCCGCGATACGGCCCATAAGCCCGTCCATCGCATCGATCTCACGGACAAGATGACCTTTGCCAAGACCGCCAATCGCTGGATTGCATGACATTACACCGATGGTGTCTCGTTTATGCGTGACCAGCGCAGTCTTGGCACCGAGTCGAGCGGCCGCGGCCGCGGCCTCACAGCCCGCGTGTCCACCACCAATGACAATGACATCATATCGAGGGGTATTCATTTCGATGCTCCTGAGCTTGCCTGGTGATGAGCGAAGTCATACCTTGAGTCAAGGCGTTTCACGTGAAACCATGGTGCGACACGCTGGTGCACGTGTTTCACGTGAATCATTTTCCGATGCAAAACTCACTGAAGATAAGATCGAGCAGATTCTCAACATCGACGCGCCCAGTAACGCGGCCGAGCGCGTCGGAAGCCACCCGCAGATCTTCAGCGCGCATTTCTAAGCCACGGCCGGTATCTGTCAGCGATGCGCGTACCGCGGCGAGGGAACGCGAAAGGGCATCGCTATGCCGCGAACGAGTTGGGATCGCCATCGATTGTGGGTGCACCTTTTCTTTCAAACGATCCGCGATGCAGCGACGCAGTTCGTCAAGACCGGTACCATCACGAGCTGAAACCGTCAGGTCGTATGTCCGTGCGCTGCCGCGCGGCAGATCGGCCTTGGTTCCGACAATCAAACTGTGCGCAGGCAAGGTCTCCATAGCGGCGGAAACCGTTAGATCCTCCGCATAGATGACCAAATCAGCCTCATCGATGATCTGCAGCGCCCGTCGAATTCCCTCCCGCTCAACGACCTCATCCGTGTCGCGTAGACCGGCAGTATCATGGAGCCTGACCAGGAACCCGTCGATGTGCAAGTCAGTTCGCAGAACATCTCGGGTTGTTCCTGCAACCTCCGTGACAATCGCGACGTCACGACGAACCAGTGCATTCATCAGGCTCGATTTCCCCGCATTGGGACGACCGGCGATGACAACCTTGAAACCATCGCGAATGATCTCACCCATTTCGGTCTGCTTCAGTTGGCTGTCGATCTCATCCGCCAACAGGACCATATCAGCCCATACTTGCTCAGAGACCGAGCCCGGAACATCATCCTCATCCGCAAAATCCAGTTCAGCCTCGATAAGGGCCCGTCCCCTCGTCAACCGTGATGCCCAGCCGTTGTAGATAGCGGATAAGCCCCCCGAGCTATGCTCCACCGCAAGGCGCCGCTGCATCTCCGTCTCCGCAGCGATAAGATCTGCAAGACCTTCAATCTCGACCAAATCAAGCTTGCCGTTTTCGAACGCGCGTCGCGAGAACTCGCCCGCGGTCGCTGGCCTGAGATTTGAAAAGCTCCCTAACTCCTCATACAGGGCTTGAACCACAGCACGCCCTCCGTGGAGGTGCAGCTCGGCGACATTCTCGCCTGTAAAAGAGTTGGGACCAGGGAAGAACAGGACGAGCCCGGTATCGAGGACTGTACCGTTGCGGGTCCGAATCTTTCTGAGGGTGGCGTGGCGCGGATCGGGTACTTCGCCGAGCAGACTTGTCAGAACAGATGTCACGTCCGGTCCACTAAGACGGACAACAGCCACGCCGGAGGGAACAGAACCACTGGACAGTGCAAAAATCGTTTGATCGGTACGAAGAGCACTCATTCCAAATCCGTTTGGTTCGAAGGCGAATCGATCTCCTGAAATGCGAGAGCCGGCCACGTTGGGTGACCGGCTCTCACTTTGAATCCGGCTAAGGATTAAGTATTCATCGACTCGAAGAAATCAGGGTTACTCTTAGTCTGTTTCAGCTTGTCGATAAGGAACTCAATTGCGTCGGTTGTGCCCATCGGGGCCAGAATGCGCCGCAGTACGAAGATCTTCTGCAAGTCTTGACGCGGCACGAGAAGGTCTTCCTTTCGTGTGCCGGACTTCAGGATATCCATCGCAGGGAAGATGCGCTTGTCTGCAACCTTGCGATCGAGAACAATTTCCGAGTTTCCGGTGCCCTTGAACTCTTCGAAAATCACCTCATCCATACGGCTGCCAGTGTCAATGAGGGCGGTCGCGATAATCGTCAGCGATCCGCCTTCCTCGATATTGCGTGCAGCACCAAAAAACCGCTTCGGTCGCTGTAGCGCATTTGCGTCGACACCACCGGTCAGCACCTTACCTGAAGACGGAACGACGGTGTTGTATGCACGGCCAAGGCGCGTGATCGAGTCAAGCAGGATCACCACGTCGCGCCCGTGTTCGACGAGACGCTTCGCCTTCTCGATCACCATTTCCGCAACCTGCACGTGGCGGGTTGCAGGCTCATCGAACGTCGACGATATGACTTCACCCCGAACCGAACGCTGCATATCCGTTACTTCTTCCGGCCGCTCATCGATCAGGAGAACGATCAGGTAGCACTCCGGGTGATTCGCGGTGATCGAATGCGCAATGTTCTGAAGCAGGACGGTCTTACCGGTACGAGGCGGTGCGACGATCAGGCCACGTTGGCCCTTGCCCAGGGGCGCCACCAGATCGATAACCCGCGAGGATAGATCCTTGTTCGTCGGAACATCGAGTTCCATCTTGAATCGTTCGTTCGGGTAAAGCGGCGTCAGGTTGTCGAAGTGAACTTTATGTCGGATTTTTTCGGGATCGTCGAAGTTGATGGTGTTGACTTTGAGCAACGCAAAATAGCGCTCGCCCTCCTTCGGTCCACGGATTGGCCCTTCAACCGTATCGCCGGTCTTCAGCGAGAAGCGGCGTATCTGGGAGGGCGATATGTAAATATCGTCAGGGCCCGGAAGATAGTTGGCACTCGGCGATCGCAGGAAACCAAAACCGTCCTGCAGGACCTCCACCACACCTTCGCCAATAATCTCAACATCCTGGCTAGCAAGCACTTTGAGTATAGCAAACATCAATTCCTGTTTGCGCATTGTGCTTGCATTTTCGACCTCGAGCGATTCGGCAAATGCCAGCAGATCCGTCGGGGATTTACTCTTAAGTTCTTGAAGCTTCATTTCAGCCATGAAGTGACCATTACTCTATATTTATGAAGGGGAAAGGCGATGTCGAGGCTGTGACCGGTCCTGCGAAACAATCGTAGACGATCAAACTTTACATACATGCCACAAGGATGAGGTGAGGGGAAAATAGCGAGTAAGGCGGACCGCCGCAAGGGGGCTGCTTAAAATGAAGCAAATTTAACTTGATCTCCATTTCCGCTCAGAACGGCTTGACCACCACCAGTATCACGATCGCGATCATAAGAACGGTCGGCGCCTCGTTCATGAAGCGCCAATAACGCGCCGATCGGCGATTCTGGTCGCGATCAAACGCATTGACCGCCCTGCTGAAGAAGATGTGAACGACAGTCAGGAGAACAACCAGACCAATTTTCGCATGCAGCCATCCACCCTGAAAGCCGTAGACAGACCAGGCGAGGTAAAGACCGAGGATCCACGTTAGCATCATCGCCGGGTTCATGATGACCTTCAGGAGCCGTCGTTCCATCACCTTGAAGGTTTCAGACTGCACAGATCCTCGCTCCGCATCGGTGTGATAGATGAACAGCCTCGGCATATAGAACAGTCCTGCCATCCAGGAGATCACCGCAATGATGTGAAGCGCCTTGATCCAGAGATAGAGATCGTCCGGATTCCAAACGAAAAGGCCCGCGGCCAATAAACCAAAAAAGGCGATCGCGAGATGGGCACGGCGACGGGCGTAGGTACCTGGTTTCGCGTCGGTCTGCCTTTCCATCAAACGGTGCCCCGCCCACGGACCCGCTCGACAAGGAGCCGGACATTTTCCGGATCGGCCTGCGGTGTTATTCCATGTCCCAAGTTGAATATCAGCGGTCCATTGCCAAGCTGCTGCAGGATGTCGTCGATACCGTCCTCGAGCGCGACGCCGCCCGCCACGACACGCATCGGATCCAGATTGCCTTGAACGGGTCCGTCCTTTTGCAGCTCCGCCGCGAATTCCAGCGGCACAGACCAGTCAAGGCCAATCGCATCGGCTTTTGTCTTCTGCCGGTATTGCTTCAGAAGATAACCCGCGCCCTTGGCGAACGCGATGATCCGTGCCTCCGGCCGTCGCGCTTTGATCGATGAGATCATCCGGGCAACCGGCTTAACAGCATATGCCTCAAACTCGCGTTCGCCGAGAACACCAGCCCAGGAATCAAATATCTGAACGGCATCAGCACCTGCATCAATCTGTGCCACCAGATAGTCGGCGGACACATCAGCGAGCAACAGCAGCAGACGCTCGAAAGCCTTCGGGTATCGGTAAGCGAAAAGGCGGGCAGGAGCCTGATCCGGTGTCCCGTGGCCCGCGATCATATAGGTCGCAACCGTCCAAGGAGCACCGCAAAACCCGAGTAGAGCGGTTTCCGACGGCAATTCATTCCTCAGCCGCCGGACTGTCTCAAGAACCGGCATGAGGTAGTCGATCAAATGCTCGGTTTCGATCCTGGAGATGCCAGCCTCATCGATCGGATCCATTTGAGGCCCGTGTCCTTCGGTGAAGCGGACGTTGCGCTTCATCGCATCAGGGATGACGAGAATATCCGAAAACAATATCGCTGCATCGAAGCCATACCGCCGGATCGGCTGCAGCGTGACCTCCACTGCGTGGTCTGGTGTGTAACAGAGGTCGAGGAAGCTTCCGGCTCTCGCCCGGGTTTCTCGATACTCAGGCAGATATCTTCCTGCTTGGCGCATCAACCAGATGGGAGGAGGACTGAGCGTTTCGCCGTCCAATACCCTGATAATTTTCCGGCGGATTTCAGTCACACACTTCTTCCCTATAAAAATATAAAAGATCTTTTAAAAGGTTTCTATTTCTTAGAGTCTGTTTCTATCAAGGATTAAAATCCGTCCACCGCCGAAGCGATTTGTCGCGCTCGCGCTTATGAAGTCGAAAGGCGCTGCAAACGAATTCGTGGAAATTGTGGACGGAGGCAAGAAGATATAATGATTACAACGTGATGTTAAACCTCGATGTTCAGCCAGAACTGTGGACAAACTCCGTGTATCTGTCCCGCGAGCCAAACGTTTCCACAGAACCCACAGACCGTCCGGAACTCATCTCTGAGAATCCGAATTGTGGAAAAGTAGGCATGTTTTCCCTTGCCTTACCCTTGGCTGGCCCCTTAGCTCTCCGTCATCCAGTCTTTTCAACAGGTGGCCGAAAATATCGTGGAGAACCGAACGAACTTCTTCCATCTGCATCTGATTTCTGACTCGACGGGTGAGACTCTCATTTCGGCGGGTCGCGCTGCGTCGGCGCAGTTCAAATCCGCCCAGCCCATCGAACACGTCTACCCACTCATTCGAAATCGGAAGCAACTGCTGCAGGTTCTTCAGTCGATTGACAGCCAGCCGGGCATCGTTCTCTACACAATCGTCGACCGTGAGCTGGCAATCTTTATCGATCAGCGTTGCGCAGAGATGGGCGTGGCGTCTGTCAATGTGCTCGAGCCCGTCATCAATGCCTTTCAAATCTACCTCGGGGCCCCGTCGCGCCGTCGTGTCGGCGCCCAGCACGTGATGAATGCGGGATACTTCGCCCGCATCGAAGCCCTTAACTTCACGATGGATCACGACGATGGCCAGATGCCGGACGACTATAACGACGCTGACGTCGTGATCATCGGCATCAGTCGAACCTCAAAGACGCCGACGAGTATCTATCTCGCCAATCGCGGCATCAAGACCGCCAACATCCCCATCGTCTACGGCGTACCACTCCCCGACGCACTGTTTTCGGCGCCAAAGCCATTGATCGTATGTCTCATTGCCACAACCGATCGGATATCCCAGGTTCGAGAGAATCGGATTCTGGGCGCGACCCCAGGCTTTGATCGGGGACAGTACACCGATCGCGCCGCCATTTCGGAGGAATTGAAATACGCCCGGTCCCTGTCCGCTCGGCACAATTGGCCGCTGATCGACGTAACCCGGCGATCTATCGAGGAGACGGCGGCCGCAATCGTTGCCCTTCGGCCGAAGCTGCGGTAAGCGCTGGCAACTACAACTATACGCCCGCGAGGTCTCGATGACACCAAAACTCCTGCTCGCATCGTCGAGCCCGTTTCGCCGGATGCTGATGGAGAATGCAGGGCTTGTGTTCGACTCCGAACCTGCCGTCATCGATGAACGGGCGATCGAAGCTCCCCTGGAGAGGGACGGGGCTACGCCAGACGCTGTTGCACTTGTTCTCGCGAAAGCGAAGGCAAAGGAAGTCAGTGATCGCTTTGCAGGCCATTTGGTGATTGGCTCCGACCAAACGATGTCGCTGGCGGATCGTACTTTCCATAAGCCCAGGGATATGGCCGATGCGGGAAACCATCTTCGGGCGCTGTCGGACAAGACGCACCGGCTAAACAGCGCCGTCGCTCTCGCGCGTGACGGCGATATCGTCTGGGAGCACGTATCGCATGCGGAATTGACGATGCGCCCCCTAAGTGACGATTTCATTCATCGGCATCTGAACCGGGTGGGAGCAAAAGCCCTGGCCAGCGTCGGTGCCTACCAGCTGGAAGGCGAGGGATTGCAGTTATTCTCGAGAATTGACGGCGACTATTTTACAATCCTGGGATTGCCCATGTTGCCATTGCTGCAAAAACTGAGGGAGCTTGGTGCCATCGATGGATGATTCACGTGAAACATTGGGACCGCGCGCGTTTGTTACCGGCTTCCCGATCAAGCATTCGCGTTCACCGCTGATCCATGGCCACTGGCTGAAAGCACTCGATCTTCCAGGCAGTTATGGCGCGCATGAGGTGACGCCGGCCGAGTTCCCCGCATTCATCCAGGCATTGAAGAGCGGCGATTCAGGGTTCGTCGGAGGCAATGTCACGATTCCGCACAAGGAAATGGCTTTCAGGCTGGCCGATCAACCGGATGAACTTTCCGAGGAGCTTGGTGCGTCGAACACGCTTTGGCTCGAGGACGGCAGGCTTCGAGCGACGAATACCGACGGCCGCGGCTTCACGGCCAATCTGGATGAGCGCCGTCCCGGTTGGGACAAGGTCCGATCTGCCATCATTCTTGGCGCCGGCGGCGCCAGCCGTGCGGTGATTCAAGCAGTTCGGGACCGTGGGCTGGATGAGATCCACATCGTCAACCGAACGATTGAACGGGCGCATGAACTTGCCGACCGCTTCGGCCCCAAGGTGCATGCTCATCCAATGTCATCACTTCCGGAGATAATGAAAGGCGCGGGCCTGTTCATCAATACGACGTCCCTTGGGATGGACGGCGACGAAGCACCACGGATAGACTTTACGCCGCTAGCTGACAGCGCCGTCGTCACCGATATTGTCTATGTGCCTCTTAAGACGCCGATACTTGCCCAGGCCGAAGCACAAGGGTTTTCTATCGTGGACGGACTAGGCATGCTGTTGCACCAGGCGGTTCCAGGCTTCGAGAAATGGTTCGGATATCGGCCGGCCGTCGATGAGACGCTGCGTGCGGCGGTTATCGCTGATATGGAACGACACTGATGTTGAGGATCGGGCTGACAGGCTCTATCGGCATGGGAAAATCGACCATGACACGGCTGTTTGCGGAAGCCGGGATTCCGGTCAGCGATTCCGATGCGATCGTCCATGACCTTTATGCGGGTGAGGCGGCACCGCTCGTCGATGCTGTATTTCCCGGTACCCTAAAGGCTGGGGCGGTGGACCGACAGGAGCTCGGACGCCAGCTGGCTCTTCGGCCGGAGGGTTTCAAGCGCCTCGAGGAAATCGTTCACCCCCTAGTGCGAAGACGTGAGGCCGAGTTTGTTGCTCGCGAGGAGAGCCGCGGCGCGGAGATGGTTCTGCTCGATATCCCCCTGCTGTTCGAGACAGGAGCCCAAGAAAGAGTCGATGTCGTTGTCGTTGTAAGCTGCGATCCACAGATTCAGCGTCGGCGGGTACTTGCGCGGCCCAACATGACGGAGGAAAAATTCAATATGATTCTCGCGCGTCAAACGCCCGATGCGGAAAAACGTGCGAGAGCCGATTATCTGATTGATACCGGTCACAGCATCGAGACGGCCAGAGAGCGAGTCGCTGAAATCGTAGCAGACCTGAAGCGGCGGCTCGCCAGTGGAGATTTTCTGAATGCGTGAGATCATTTTTGATACGGAAACCACGGGTTTGGACAATCGCGTGGACCGCATCATTGAGATTGGCGGCATCGAGTTGGACAACCATTTCCCAACCGGACGGACGATCCATCTCTACGTCAATCCATCGAACCAGAAAGTCCACCCCGATGCGCTCGCTGTGCACGGCATCACAGATGAGTTTTTGAAGGACAAGCCACTCTTTGCGGATCTCGCGCAGCAAATTCTTGATTTCTTCGGCGACGCCAAGTGGATCGCACACAACGCCACCTTCGACATGGGCTTTATGAACGCCGAGTTTGCGAGAATTGGGCTTCCGCCAATTCTTCCCGAGCGTGTAACGGATACCCTCTCCATGGCGCGCCGCAAGCACCCCATGGGTCCCAATTCACTCGACGCGCTCTGCCGTCGATATGGTATCGACAACTCACACCGGGCAAAGCATGGTGCGCTTCTCGATTCCGAGCTGCTTGCGGACGTTTACATCGAAATGATCGGGGGGCGCCAGGCAGCCCTTGGCCTTGGCGTGGCATCGAGCAATTCAAACGGGCAGGAAACGGCAATCGAGGAGATCATCGTTGGCACGATCACACGACCGCGGCAACTTGCGGCGCGTCTGAGCGGCGAAGAGCAGCAAGCCCATGACGCGCTGATCGCGAAACTTGGTCAAAAGAGTATCTGGGCAAAATACGATCTGCCAAATTGAAAATGCCCGGGCTTGTCCCGGGCATCGAATCTCACTCACAAGGATATTGGTTCAGTTTGCCTGAACCTTGGCGCGAGTCTGCTCTTCGGCAACGCGCTGCGCGAACATCTGGGAAAAGTCGATCGGATCGATCATCAGCGGCGGAAAACCTCCATTGCGGGTGACGTCGGCAATGATCTGGCGCGCAAACGGGAACAACATGCGCGGGCACTCGATGAAGAGAACCGGTAGCATGTGCTCCTGCGGGAAGCCGGCGATCCGGAAAACACCGCCATAGACAAGCTCGGTATGAAAAACCGTCTTGTCGTCGTCCTTGGCTTCGGCGTTGAGCGAAAGAACCACGTCGAAGTCCGTGTCGGAAAGCGGATTGGCGTTGACATTGACGTTGATATTGATGGCCGGAGCCTTGTCACGAGCCTGCAACGAACGCGGAGCTCCCGGGTTTTCAAAGGAAAGATCCTTCGTGTACTGGGCAAGGATGGTTAGGCTCGGGCTCGTCGCACCGTTATTGCTGTCTTCGTTGGCCATTGGCTTTTCCTCGAGAGGCTTTGGATAGATGCGGCATCTATCATTTCGAGGGTAGTGTTACAACCCTGAGCCCCTGCCGTCGCAAGGGAGGTCACCCCTTATTCTCCAAGGTTTTTGCCGGACCACGGAGATTTGCCGTCGGATGTGCGCCGGTAGTCCTCCTCGTCCAGATCAACGACCTTTATATCGGGACTCCCACGGTCGGAGCGCTGTGACGATCCGCTGAACCCCTTGGGCTGGCCAACGACGACGAATCGTCGGCTGATATACTTCCAGGCGAGATCGCGCACGGCCGGAATAAAAATGAGAATGGCCAATATATCCGTGATGAACCCCGGGACGATGAGCAACAGCGAGGCGATAACGAGCATCGCCGGACGCAGCAACTCACGGCCAGGCATTGCCCCGGTTCGTCCCTCTGCCGACATGCGACGCAGTATGCCTATACCCTGGCGCTTCAGCAGCGCCATCCCGAAGATAAAGCTCAGCATGACCAGTGCCAGGGTCGGCCAGAGTCCGAGTGCCCGTCCGACCAGCACAAAGCCGGCAATCTCGCCGAGCGGTAATAGTAGCAGGAAAGCGGGTAAGATTTTAAGGGGCATCGTATCCTTCCGGGATTCGTCGAAATCGATTGTAGCAAGCTACACTCGCTGAGCCATTTGAATCATCTGTCTATGAAGACTATATGGGAGTACAAATCAGGGATGCTAACAGCGATTGCGGCGGGATATGGGTTCAAACGACTTCATCACATTGTTTTTTCTCGTGGCGGCAGTGCTGATTTTTTTCCAGCTGCGCAACGTTCTTGGTCGTCGCACAGGAAATGAAAAGCCGCCGCGCGACCTCTATACGCCGCGCGATGCTGCGGGAGCGGACACGCCGGACGCCAGCAAGGTGGTAACACTTCCGCGTCGTGACACTGCCGTAGAGGAAGATCGCTTTGCGGCGATCGATGCGTTCGCGCCGGTTGGCACATCCCTCAACGCATCGCTGCGCGAGATGAACAAGGCAGATTCCTCGTTCAGTCCAAAGGAATTCGTCGACGGCGCCCGTATGGCCTATGAAATGATCGTCATGGCCTTTGCTGACGGTGACCGGAAGGCCCTGAAAAGCTTGCTATCACGCGAGGTTTACGATGGTTTCGATGCTGCCATCTCCGATCGTGAGGCCAAGGGCGAGAAAGTGAAATCGACCTTTGTTGGTATCGACAAGGCCGAAATCACAAATGCAGAGATCAAGGGCAGCGAAGGCCAGATTACGGTCCGGATTATCAGCCAACTGATTTCTGCGACCTACGACAAGGCCGACAAGCTGATAGATGGCGATGCGGAAAACGTAGCTGAGGTCAATGACCTCTGGACTTTTGCCCGTGACACACGCTCGCGCGATCCGAACTGGAAACTCGTGGCCACAGAATCGGAACATGAGTGACGATGTGCGGGGCTTTGCGCTTCAAGCGATAAATTTCGATAAATTGGAAGGCTGGATGGATGATGATCCTTCCAGCCTTTTTGAAGCGATGGCAGCCTGCCTTCGGCAGATCGAGATGATCAAGCCATATCGAACCGGTTCACTCGGGTTGACTGTGGAGGACCTCCTTCCGCTGCTCAGGGCAGCGCGCGACGTCAAGCCATCGACGGCGGCCGATGCCCGCCAATTCTTTCAGGAGCACTGTCGACCCTTCCGCGTTCAGCGTGCTGATGGACATCAGGGCTTCGTTACAGCCTTCTACGAGCCGGAAATTGCTGTATCGGCCGAGGCAGATGGCCTCTACCGTTTTCCCTTCTATCGCCGGCCCGATGATCTGATCGATCTCGATGACGGCAATCGACCCTCGGCATTGACGGCGGACTACGCGTTCGGTCAACTCCGCGACGGCCAGATCGGTGCCTATCCTGATCGACGCGAGATCGACGAAGGTGCGCTCGCCGGCCGGGAATTGGAGATCGCCTGGGCCAAATCGAAGGTCGATGTCTTCTTTGTGCACGTCCAGGGCGCTGCACGCTTGCGTTATCCGGACGGGACCGTTGGACGCATTACCTATGCTGCGAAGGCGGGCCACGCCTTTTCGGCCATAGGCAAGCTGCTGATCGATCGCGGCGAAATCGACCGGTCGGAGATCTCGATGCAGACGATCCGACGGTGGTTGAACGCCCACCCGGACAGCATCGATGAGGTTCTCTGGCACAATCGATCTTATATTTTTTTCCGTGAAATGTTACCCGGCAACCTCGACAAAGGCCCCGTTGCAGCCGCCAAGGTGCCGTTGATCGCCGGTCGCTCGCTGGCCGTTGACCGTCTCATCCATACTTTTGGCACGCCGTTCTTCGTTCGCTCGGACAGTCTTGTTCACCTCGATGACGGGAAGCCATTCCGGCGGCTGATGCTGGCCCTCGATACGGGATCCGCGATTGTCGGTCCCGCGAGGGGAGACATCTTTACCGGATCCGGTGACGAGGCCGGCGATGATGCGGGAACCGTGCGCCATGACGCCGATTTCACGATCCTTCTCCCGAAAGACGTCGCGACGAGGTTCATTTGATGGCGAAGGACCGCAAGCTCAGCACGGACGAGCGCGTCCTCTGGGGGAAGGTGGCGCGGAGCACGCGACCGATGCAGGGAAAGCAGGGGCAACTGACTGAACTTGATATCTTTTTGGCAGCGGAGCAGGCGGAGATAGACAAGGTTGCCGCCCCAAAATCGGGGTCCGAAGTGATATTCCAAACGGTCGTGCCGGCCACACCCAGAGCGCCATCGGGTGTGCACCATCCGTTCGAACGCCCGGTCAAGCGCAAGATCGCGAAAGGTCGTCTGGCGCTGGAGGCACGCATAGACCTGCACGGGCTTGTACAGAGTGAAGCCCATATCATGCTGTTGGAGTTTTTGATGCGGGCTCATGATCGCGGCATGAGGCACGTATTGGTGATAACGGGGAAGGGCAGTTCGCTCGGCAGCGAAGGCGCGCTCAAGCGTGCTGTGCCCATGTGGTTCTCAAAAGCGGAATTTCGTTTCCTGATATCATCGTACGAAACCGCGGCGCAGCACCACGGAGGTGAAGGAGCGCTCTATGTCCGCCTTTCACGCCGTCATGGAGAAAGGGCATGACCCCATTCGGTCAAGCGGTTCGAAAGCTGCGCGAGCGCAAGGGCGTGACGCAGAAGCAGATGGCGGCAGCCCTCAACGTGTCGCCCGCCTATCTATCGGCTCTCGAACATGGAAAACGCGGTCTGCCAACCTTTGATCTTCTTCAGCGCATTGCCGGCTACTTCAACATCATCTGGGACGAAGCCGAAGAACTCTTCCTCCTCGCCCGCGTTTCTGACCCTCGTATCGTGATTGACACGTCTGGTTTGTCGGCCGAATACACGGCATTCGCAAACCTTTTAGCTGGCCGCATTCGTGACCTCGACCCTGCTATCCTGTCGCAACTCACCGCAGTCCTCGAAAATGGCGAAAAAGCGGACGGAAAACGGTCATAATCCCCTGTTTTATGACGAGCTTAAGGGCGCTGGCATTGGGAACCTCGATCAAAAACCCTATATTCTGCCGTGAATAAGGCCGGTGATTCGCAAGTCTCCCCAAGGCTATGACAACAGGGAAATTCTCGACAATATGACCGACATACCCGCGACGGAAAACGGCGTTAGCACCGAATATGGCGCAGACTCGATTAAGGTTCTCAAGGGCCTTGATGCCGTGCGGAAGCGCCCGGGCATGTATATCGGCGACACCGACGACGGATCGGGCCTTCACCACATGGTCTACGAAGTCGTTGACAATGCGATCGACGAGGCATTGGCCGGCCATGCCGATATTGTCACCGTCACGCTCAATCCCGATGGTTCGGTCACAGTCACCGACAATGGCCGAGGTATCCCGACGGACATACACACCGGCGAAGGTGTGTCGGCGGCCGAGGTCATCATGACCCAGCTTCATGCTGGCGGCAAGTTCGACCAGAATTCGTACAAGGTGTCTGGCGGTCTGCATGGCGTTGGCGTTTCGGTTGTCAACGCTCTCTCCGTCTGGTTGAGGCTCAAGGTCCGCCGTCAAGGCAAGGTTCACGAGATGAGCTTCACCCACGGTGTCGCCGACGCCCCACTGAAGGTCATCGGCGATGCAGGCGGTTTGACCGGCACCGAGGTCAGCTTCATGCCGAGCTCGGAAACCTTTACCATGATCGAGTTCGACTACGGTACGCTTGAGCATCGTCTGCGTGAGCTGGCGTTCCTCAATTCCGGCGTTCGCATTCTTCTATCGGACAAGCGACATTCTGATGTGCGTGAGCAGGAGATGCTCTACGATGGCGGCCTCGAGGCATTCGTGTCCTATCTTGATCGCTCCAAGAAGCCGTTGGTCGACAAGCCGATCGCAATCCGCAGCGAAAAGGATGGCATTACCGTCGAAGTCGCGATGTGGTGGAACGACAGCTATCACGAGAATGTGCTCTGCTTCACCAACAATATCCCTCAACGCGATGGCGGCACGCATATGGCCGGCTTCCGTGCCGCGCTGACGCGACAGATCACCTCCTATGGCGACACATCAGGCATTACCAAGAAGGAAAAGGTCACGCTGACCGGGGAGGATTGCCGCGAGGGCCTGACGGCGGTCTTGTCGGTCAAGGTGCCCGATCCGAAGTTCTCGTCTCAGACGAAAGACAAGCTGGTTTCGTCTGAAGTACGCCCGGTTGTCGAAAATCTCGTCAGCGAAGCGTTGAGCACCTGGCTGGAAGAGCACCCGACTGAAGCCAAGGTTCTGGTTGGCAAAGTGGTTGAGGCTGCAGCTGCGCGCGAGGCCGCTCGCAAGGCGCGAGAACTGACGCGCCGAAAGGGAGCGCTCGATATCGCATCGCTGCCGGGCAAACTCGCTGATTGCTCCGAGCGTGATCCCTCGAAATCGGAAGTTTTCCTGGTCGAGGGTGATTCTGCGGGCGGTTCGGCCAAGCAGGGGCGTTCGCGCGAAAATCAGGCGATCTTGCCGCTGCGTGGCAAAATCTTGAATGTCGAGCGGGCGCGCTTCGACAAGATGCTCTCGAGCCAGGAAATCGGCACGTTGATCACCGCGCTTGGCACGGGCATCGGCAAGGATGAGTTCAACGCCGACAAGCTTCGCTATCACAAGATCATCATCATGACGGATGCTGACGTCGACGGCGCCCACATTCGTACTTTGCTGCTGACCTTCTTCTTCCGGCAGATGCCGGAACTGATCGAGCGCGGCCACCTCTACATTGCGCAACCGCCACTCTATAAGGTTTCGCGCGGCAAATCGATCCAGTACCTCAAGGATGAGAAGGCGCTCGAAGAATATTTGATCGCTCAGGGCCTGGAAGATGCGGCGCTGAAGCTCGGCACCGGAGAGGTTCGTACCGGTCAGGATTTGCGCGAAGTCATACTGGATGCTCTTCGGCTGCGTGCCCTGCTCGACAATCTTCATTCGCGCTACAACCGTGCTGCCATCGAACAGGCTGCTATCGCCGGTGCTCTCAATGCGGAGGCGGTCAGCGATCGAGGACGGGCAGAACTGCTCGCAGTCGAGGTTGCCAGGCGGCTCGACATAATTGCCGAAGAAACCGAGCGCGGCTGGGAAGGCGCGATCACCGGCGAAGGCGGTCTTCGGCTTGAGCGTATGGTCCGTGGGGTCAAGGAGGTGGTTGTGCTGGACATGGCGCTCATCGGCTCGCAAGACGCCCGGCTCGTCGATCAGTTGTCAACGCGTCTGAAAGAAATCTATCAAACCCCGCCAGCACTGGCGCGTCGTGATGGCGAGCTTGAGATTGCCGGGCCACGGGCGCTGCTCGACGCCGTATTCGCGACCGGTCGAAAGGGCCTGGCGATGCAGCGCTACAAGGGTCTGGGCGAAATGAATGCCGAGCAGCTCTGGGAAACGACACTCGATCCAAATGTCCGCTCGCTCCTGCAGGTCAGGGTTCCCGACGCAACGGATGCCGATGGTCTTTTTGCGCGCCTGATGGGCGATGAGGTCGAGCCTCGACGCGAGTTCATTCAGGACAATGCATTGAACGTTGCCAACCTGGATATCTGATCACTTGCGCCTGACGAGCCGCAAGTGTGCGTTCTGTCTCTTTGGAAGCTCCGGCATTTCGCGCCGGAGCGTTTGTGTTTAGGCAATCAGTCTGCGATGAACTTGCCTTTGAATGCGACGTCGGAGAGCGACTTGCGCTGGCTCGGAAATTCGCGCTCCTGATTGCGGAGTGACAGCACGCCCTTGTCAGCAAGACGACCAAAAGCGATGCCGGCTTCGACCCGGTAGCCCTCCGGTATAGCAAAGGCTTCCCGGATCTCGTCGTGTTTGATCCCCCCCATGCCATGGGCATAGAAGCCAGAAATGCGGGCCTGCATAGCGAAATAACCCCAGGCGGCCCCTGAATCGAAGGAATGCGTATAACTTTTCCGCCCCTCGGCGAAGTCGCCGCTAAACCCCTTGGAAACGACAAACAGCAGGGCCGACGCGTTCCTCGCCCATTCCTGATTGGAGTCCACCAGCAGGTTGACGAACTTGTTCCAGTCTTCGGAACCGTTCAGGGCATAGATGAACCGCCACGGCTGCTGATTGGCGGAGGACGGCGCCCAATGCGCTGCTTCGAGCACCGCGAGCAGGTCTGCTTCGGCAATCACTTCGCCGGTAAAAGCACGGGGCGACCAGCGATCCAGGAAGATGGGATCGATCGAATAATCGGATTCACGGTTGTTGCTTTTTGTCATCGTTTCTTTCGGCCTGCGTTGTCTTGTTCGAGAGGTGGTGTCAATTTTTCGTGGAACTGTGTGCCGTGGAGGCAGAAAGCGCAAGGCATATCGCCAGTTGCCTTGGAGCTATCTCTTTGCCTCGATTGCACGTTGGAAGACTGCGAGCCGGAACCCGCGGCGGCGGTGAGTTGGTTTCGCAAGCAGGTCACCGGTTGGGGGAGGAATTCAGCCCGAAAGGATCAGGCGCGAGGTGCGAATTTTCTGGCGCCGACGTACTGCTTCGGCGAAAACACGTATTCACACCGGTGAATAATTCGTTCATAGGTGATTGAATTTGATGCCGCTGAGGAGGAAATTCAATGAAGCTGATGCGCGTAGGCCAGATAGGCCACGAGAAACCAGCCATTCTCGACAAAGACGGAAAGATCCGTGACCTGTCGGCCCACTTCGCGGATATCGGCGGTGATGCCATCTCGCCCGCCGGGCTTGCGAAGATCAAAGCGCTCGATCCTCAAAGCCTGCCGGAGCTTGCGCCAAGCCGCATCGGTGCTTGCGTCGCCGGCACCGGCAAGCTGATTTGCATTGGCCTCAATTTCTCCGATCACGCCGCCGAAACCGGCGCGACAGTGCCGCCTGAGCCTGTGATTTTCATGAAAGCGACGTCTGCCATCGTCGGTCCGAATGACAATGTGCTTATCCCGCGCGGTTCGGAAAAGACCGACTGGGAAGTGGAACTTGGCGTCGTTATCGGTAAGACGGCAAAATACGTCAGTGAAGCGGATGCGCTCGACTATGTCGCCGGCTACTGCGTGTCGCATGACGTGTCGGAGCGCGCGTTCCAGACCGAGCGCTCAGGTCAGTGGACTAAGGGCAAATCCTGCGACACGTTCGGCCCGATCGGGCCGTGGCTCGTCACGAAAGACGAAGTCGCCGACCCGCAAAGTCTCGGCATGTGGCTGAAAGTCAACGGCGATACTATGCAGAACGGCTCGACGAAGACCATGGTCTATGGCGTCGCGCACGTCGTCTCCTACCTCAGCCAGTTCATGTCGCTTCATCCGGGTGATGTAATCTCCACCGGCACGCCTCCCGGCGTCGGAATGGGCATGAAGCCGCCGCGGTTCCTCAAGGCCGGCGATGTTGTCGAACTTGGCATCGAGGGATTGGGCATCCAGAAGCAGACATTTTTGGCCGACGGCTAAGGCCGCTTTGGGGCTCAAGAATACGAGAGCATGACCATGTCGGAGGTCAAATCTCCGGCATTTTCCTTTTGCGACGCAGGTGGCGATGTTGCTGCGCAACAAAAACCTGTTAGTCTGCATTGAGGTGCCAGCACGTCGTTGGAAAGAATCCGATGCCTCTCAATCGGCATCATCTTCCAGATTAGAGAAAGGTGGCGCACTCGTGTTCTATCAGCTTTACGAATTGAATCATGCCGCAATGGCCCCCTACCGGGCCATGGCCGACGTGATGCGCATGGCCTATGCAAATCCGTTCAATCCGATATCCCAGACGCCTTGGGGCCGAACAATGGCTGCCAGCTTTGAGATGTTCGAGCGCACCACGCGTCGCTACGGAAAACCGTCCTTCGGACTGAACGAGACTGCCATCGGCGAGCGCAAGGTTGCAGTAAGAGAAGAGATTGTATGGTCGCGCGCCTTTTGTAATCTGCTTCATTTCGCACGTGGCGTTCCCGCCACCCACACGCCTGACCCGCGTTTTCTCATCGTGGCGCCGATGTCCGGCCACTACGCTACGTTGCTGCGCGGAACGGTCGAGGCGCTGCTGCCGAACGCCGATATCTACATTACCGATTGGATCGACGCCCGTATGGTGCCGATGACCGAGGGCACCTTTGATTTCGACGACTACGTCGACTACGTCGTCGAGATGTTGCATTTCCTGGGACCGGATACCCATGTCATTGCCGTCTGTCAGCCCTCCGTTCCGGTGCTTGCCGCTGCGGCGGTGATGGAGGAAGCCAAGGATCCACTGTCGCCGTCATCGATGACGCTGATGGGCGGACCGATCGACACACGGATAAATCCGACCGCTGTCAATAAACTGGCCAAGGACAAGCCGCTCGAATGGTTTGCAGACAATGTCATCATGAATGTGCCATGGCCGCAGCCGGGATTCATGCGCCCGGTCTATCCCGGCTTCCTGCAGTTGTCCGGCTTCATGTCGATGAACCTCGACCGGCATGTGGTTGCCCACAAGGAATTCTACATGCACCTCGTGAAGAACGACGGTGAACCGGCTGAAAAGCACCGTGACTTCTACGATGAATACCTGGCCGTCATGGATTTGACCGCTGAGTTCTACCTCCAGACTGTCGATCAGGTGTTCATCAAGCATGCGTTGCCGAAGGGTGAGTTGGTTCATCGGGGCAAGCTGGTCGATCCTGCTGCTATCCGCAACGTCGCCCTGCTGACGGTCGAAGGCGAGAATGACGATATATCCGGCGTTGGCCAGACGAAGGCGGCACAGACGATTTGTGTCAACATCCCGGATAACATGCGTATGCACTATTTGCAGCCAGACGTCGGCCACTACGGTGTCTTCAACGGCTCGCGATTCCGTCGGGAGATTGCACCGCGTATCGTAAATTTTGCGCGCGAGCATGCGCGGTCGGGAAGGCCCGCGGTGAAAAGGGTCATCAAGGGCGGAAAATCGGCCTGATTAGAGACAGCTGAATTAGCGAAGTCAGTTCAAGGCTTTGTGCGATTTGGGCACAGCCCGCCTTGAAGCCATCGTGACCGGTTACCACATCGATTGTTGCGGCCGGCATTTCGCCGGTTCGATATCGGGAGGATACCGCACGATGAATCAATCAGCTTTGCTTCGCCCGGATTGGACTCCGGCTACCATTGGCCTGATGATCCTCGGCTTCGTGGTTTTCTGGCCTCTTGGTCTTGCCATGCTTGCCTACATCATCTTCGGAGATCGTCTACGTGGCTTAAAGCGTGACGCCAACAACGCTGCCGACGGATTCTTTGCCAGTTGCCGGCGTTCGCATGGACGTTATCGCCCTCATCCTACAACGGGTAACGTCGCATTCGACGATTGGCGCAAGGCCGAACTTGATCGTCTCGAAGAGGAACGCCGCAGGCTCGACGAAATGCGCGAAGAGTTCGATTCCTACGTACGCGAGCTGCGTCGCGCCAAGGACCAGGATGAGTTCGACCGCTTCATGCGCGATCGCAAGAACGCCAAGCGAGACGACAGTGGTCCGATGGCGGAATACCAGACGCCGTAAGATACCAGTACTGAACTCGAGCCGGCATCCCTGATGCCGGTTTTTCTTTGCCCGGAACCCCCGCGAATCATATAGAAAATGCCTATGTCCCCGCTTTTGTCCAAGCCGCGCCGCAGCGTCCGAAAACCCGCTCCGCCCGAGACCCGGACGCTCGATGTGGCCGGCCGACTCATGCCGCTGACGATCAAGCAGCACGAGTTGGCAACGCGCATCACCTTGCGCATCGAGCCCGGTGGACGCGCTTTGAAAATGACCATTCCGAGCGGACTGGCTGAAAGAGAAGTAAATGCCTTCCTGGATCGCCACCAGGGCTGGCTTCTGACCAAGCTTGCAAAATTCTCGACGGAGGTGGGTCTGCGCGACGGGAGCAGTATTCTCCTGCGTGGCATCTCGCATCGGATTCAGCACACCGGAAGCCTTCGCGGGTTGACGGAAGCAGTCGTCGTTGACGGCACGGCTATCCTCAGGGTCAGCGGCATGCCGGAGCATCTTGGCCGGCGAATAGCGACCTTCCTGAAGAAGGAAGCGCGCTCCGATCTGGAGCGTCTGGCAAGATTTCATTCTCGATCGATCAATGCGCCGATCAACTCTATCGCGATGAAGGATACACGCAGCCGATGGGGCTCGTGCTCATCGCAGGGCAATCTGAGCTTCTCCTGGCGCATCGTGATGGCGCCGCCATCGGTGATTGACTATCTCGCAGCCCACGAGGTCGCGCACCTTAAGGAAATGAACCACGGACCTAAGTTCTGGGCGCTCTGCAACAAACTGTGCCCGCACATGGACGAAGCGAAGTACTGGTTGAAACGGCACGGAAGCCTGTTGCACGCGATCGATTTCGATTGAAAACACAGGTGCTCAAAATGCAGCCTCCATCGCAAATTGGCTCGACTCCCAGCGCTTTTCGTGTCACTTCGCTGCCATGAAAACGGATATCAAAATCTGTGGCCTGAAGACCGCCGAGGCGATTGATCGCGCGTTGACGCGCGGCGCGACTCATATCGGCTTCATCTTCTTCGAAAAGAGCCCACGCTACATAGAGCCGGATGTTGCCGGGACGCTGGCCGATAGGGTCCGCGGCAAGGTCAAGATCGTTGCCGTTGTGGTCGATCCGACCAACGATGATCTCGATGAGATTGTAACGTTGCTGCGACCCGATATTCTGCAACTGCACGGCGACGAGAGCCCTGAACGCGTTCTGACCATAAAGGCGGTCTACGGTCTGCCTGTAATGAAGGCGTTCTCGGTGCGCAGTGCTGACGATCTCAAGCGCGTGGAAGCCTATGTCGGCATCGCGGATCGCTTCCTGTTTGATGCAAAGCCGCCGAAGGGGTCCGATTTGCCCGGCGGCAATGGCGTTTCCTTTGATTGGAGTTTGCTCACTTGGCTTGACGGCAACGTGGATTACATGCTTTCCGGCGGTCTCAACAAGGGCAATATTGCCGAGGCGATCAGCCTGACCAAGGCCCCCGGGATCGACGTGTCCTCGGGTGTCGAAAGCGCGCCGGGCGTAAAGAGCATCGCGATGATAGATGAGTTTTTCGATGCGGTCGAATTGGCTTGCCAGCCTGAAACGGCCTCAGGGAGTTGAAATTGAACGAGACGCCAAAACCGAATTCCTTCCGCTCCGGTCCCGACGAGGATGGCCGTTTCGGCATCTACGGCGGCCGCTTCGTGGCGGAAACCTTGATGCCGCTCATTCTGGAACTCCAAGCCGAGTGGGATAAGGCAAAGAGCGATCCGGAATTCCAGGCGGAACTGAAGCATCTCGGCGCCCACTACATCGGTCGTCCGAGCCCGCTCTATTTCGCCGAACGCCTGACGACGGAACTCGGTGGCGCCAAGATTTATTTCAAGCGCGAAGAGCTGAACCACACCGGTTCGCACAAGATCAACAACTGCATCGGCCAGATCCTGCTCGCCAAGCGCATGGGCAAGACGCGCATAATCGCTGAAACAGGTGCCGGCCAGCACGGCGTTGCCTCGGCAACCGTGGCGGCCCGCTTCGGCTTTCCATGCGTCGTCTACATGGGCGCGACAGATGTCGAGCGGCAGGCACCGAACGTGTTCCGCATGAAGCTCCTTGGCGCCGAAGTGAAGCCGGTGACGGCCGGCCACGGCACGCTGAAGGACGCGATGAACGAAGCCCTGCGCGATTGGGTCACCAATGTCGACGATACCTATTATCTGATCGGTACCGCTGCCGGTCCTCACCCTTATCCGGAGATGGTGCGCGATTTCCAGGCCGTCATTGGCACGGAAGCCAAGCAGCAGATGCTGGAGGCCGAAGGTCGTTTGCCCGACCTCGTGATAGCCGCCGTCGGTGGCGGTTCGAACGCGATCGGCATATTCCACCCGTTCCTGGACGATGCCGGCGTCAAGATCGTCGGCGTCGAGGCGGGCGGCAAAGGGTTGCAGGGCGACGAACACTGCGCCTCGATCACCGCCGGATCGCCCGGCGTTCTGCATGGCAACCGCACCTATCTGTTGCAGGACGGCGATGGTCAGATCAAGGAAGGACACTCGATTTCGGCGGGGCTCGACTATCCGGGCATCGGTCCGGAGCATTCCTATCTGAACGATATCGGACGCGTGGAATACGTGCCGATAATGGACCACGAAGCGCTCGAAGCGTTCCAGACGCTAACGCGGCTCGAAGGCATCATACCGGCGCTCGAGCCGTCACATGCGCTGGCCGAAGTCATCAAGCGCGCGCCGACGATGGGCAAGGATGAGATCATCCTGATGAACCTCTCGGGCCGAGGCGACAAGGACATCTTCACTGTCGCGAAGATTCTCGGAATGGATGCTTAAGTCATGACCGCACGTATGGACAAACGCTTCGCCGATCTGAAGGTTGAGGGCCGCCCGGCACTGGTCACCTATTTCATGGGCGGCGATCCCGACTACGACACCTCGCTCGGCATCATGAAGGCGCTGCCGGAATCCGGCTCCGACATCATCGAGCTCGGCATGCCGTTCTCCGATCCGATGGCAGATGGCCCGGCCATTCAGCTGGCGGGCCAGCGGGCGCTGAAAGCCGGACAAACACTTAGGAAGACGCTGCAGCTCGCCGCCGATTTCCGCAAGACCGACGATGCCACGCCGATCGTGATGATGGGTTACTACAACCCGATCTACATCTACGGCGTTGAAAAGTTTCTCGACGACGCGCTTGCCTCGGGCATTGATGGCCTGATCGTTGTCGACCTCCCGCCTGAAATGGACGACGAGCTCTGCATCCCGGCGATCCGCAAGGGCATAAATTTCATTCGCCTGGCGACGCCGACCACCGACGAAAAGCGGCTGCCGACGGTACTGAAAAACACCTCAGGCTTTGTCTACTATGTCTCGATGAATGGCATCACCGGGTCGGCCATGCCGGATCCCTCGCTGGTCTCCGGCGCTGTCCAGCGCATCAAGCAGCATACCAATCTGCCCGTCTGCGTCGGCTTCGGCATCAAGACCGCTGAGCACGCAAGGCTCATCGGCGGATCGGCCGATGGCGTCGTGGTTGGGACGGCAATCGTCAACCAGGTAGCACTCAGCCTGAGCAAGGACGGGAAGGCGACGGCCGATACCGTGCAGGCGGTCGCAACGCTCGTTCGCGGGCTGTCATCGGGAACACGTTCGGCACGCCTTGTTGCTGCCGAATAGTTTCCCCACATTGGCAAGAGTTAATCAGGAGTTTTCGACTTGAACTGGATCACCAACTACGTTCGCCCCCGCATCAATTCAATGCTGGGCCGCCGCGAAGTGCCGGAGAACCTCTGGATCAAGTGCCCGGAGACTGGCGAAATGGTCTTCCACAAGGATCTGGAAGACAACAAGTGGGTTATCCCGGCTTCCGGCTATCACATGAAGATGCCGGCCAAGGCCCGCCTTGCCGACCTCTTCGATGACGGCGCTTACGAGGCATTGCCGCAGCCGAAGGTCGCGCAGGACCCGCTTAAGTTCCGCGATTCCAAGAAGTATACGGACCGTCTGCGTGATAGTCGTGTCAAGACCGACCAGGAAGACACGATCGTTGCCGGCGTCGGTAAGGTTCGCGGCCTCAAGCTGGTTGCCGTCGTGCACGAGTTCAATTTCATGGGCGGTTCGCTCGGGATTGCCGCTGGCGAAGCGATCGTGAAGGCTTTCGAACGTGCGATCGCCGAAAAGTGCCCGCTCGTCATGTTTCCGGCATCGGGCGGCGCCCGCATGCAGGAAGGTATCCTGTCGTTGATGCAGCTGCCGCGCACCACCGTTGCCGTCGACATGCTGAAGGAAGCCGGCCAGCCCTACATCGTCGTGCTTACGAACCCGACCACGGGAGGCGTGACCGCATCCTACGCGATGCTGGGCGACCTGCATCTCGCCGAGCCGGGCGCTGAAATATGCTTCGCCGGGAAGCGCGTCATTGAGCAGACCATTCGCGAAAAGCTGCCGGAAGGCTTCCAGACGTCGGAATACCTGCTCGAGCATGGTATGGTCGACATGGTGATCAAGCGTCACGATATCCCCGACACGTTGGCGCGCGTTCTGAAGATCCTGACGAAAAAGCCTGCGGCCAGCCTGTCCAAGGAAAACAGCGGGACGCTCGCGATGGCCGCGAGCGCCTGATCGATCTCATTCGAAGGCGGGTTGAGCGATGATACCCAGAGGTCAAACCGCAGTGAGCGAGGCTGCGCAGGAAATCGACAAGCTCCTGGGATTGCATCCCAAGGGCTTCGACCTGTCGCTTGACCGTATTACCCGGCTCCTTGCCGTCCTCGGTGATCCGCAAAAGAAGCTGCCGCCCGTCATTCATGTGGCTGGTACCAACGGCAAGGGGTCAGTCACGGCTTTTTGCCGTGCTCTGCTCGAGGCTGGTGGCTATAGCGCCCACGTCCACACCTCTCCGCATCTCGTCAACTGGCATGAGCGTTACCGTATCGGCGTCGAGGGCGGGCGCGGGCAGCTCGTCGACGACTCCATCTTCGCCGAGGCCGTGCGTCGCGTTGCGGCTGCCAATGACGGCCAGAAGATCACCGTTTTCGAAATCCTGACTGCCGTCACCTTCATTCTCTTCTCCGAGCACCCGGCCGATGCCGCGATCCTGGAAGTGGGTCTCGGAGGTCGTTTCGACGCCACGAACGTCATCTCAGATCCGGCGGTGTCGGTCATCATGCCGATTTCGCTCGATCATCAGCCTTATCTCGGCGATCGAGTCGAGCTAATTGCTGCCGAAAAAGCGGGCATCATGAAGCGTGGGTGCCCGGTGGTCATCGGCAAGCAGGAATATGATGCGGCGCTTGAGGTACTGACGTCGACGGCCGAACGCTTGAACTGCCCGACGGCCACCTTCGGCCAAGATTACATGGCGCACGAGGAATATGGCCGACTCGTCTACCAGGACGAATTCGGACTGGCGGATCTGCCGTTGCCGCGACTACCCGGTCGCCACCAATATGCCAATGCCGCCGCCGCTATCCGCGCGGTAAAGGCCGCAGGTTTCGTTGTGACCGAAGCCATGATGGAGAAGGCGATGACCTCGGTCGAGTGGCCCGGTCGCCTACAGCGGCTGAGCGACGGTCACCTGATGGCAAGCGCCCCGCCGAGAGCTGAGATCTGGGTCGATGGCGGGCACAATCCGGGCGCGGGCGAAGTCATCGCCGAAGCCATGGCGAGTTTCGAGGAGAAGCAGCCTCGGCCGCTCTTCCTGATTATCGGCATGATCAACACAAAGGATCCGGTCGGCTATTTCAAGGCTTTCAAGGGGTTGGCCGAAAAAGTGTACTGCGTGCCGATCCGCGGCAGCGATGCGATGATCGACCCAGTCATCCTAGCCAACGCCGCTTATGATGCCGGTTTGATCGCCGAACCGATGTCGACAGTTGCCGAGGCGCTGGAGGCTATCAGGGAAGGGGCGGTCGAACAGGCGCATCCACCGCGAATTCTGATAGGCGGATCGTTGTATCTCGTTGGCGACGTCCTTGCCGACAACGGCACACCGCCGCAATAAAAAAAGCCCGGTCACGCCGGGCTTTCTCTTTGAGATCGAAACCGAATTAAGCGGCGTTCGAAATCCAGCTCGCGAGAGCGGTTTTCGGTGCAGCGCCAACCTTGATGTCGGCAACTTCGCCAGCCTTGAAGATAGCAAGCGTCGGAATGGACCGAACGCCGAACTGTGCAGCGAGTTCCGGGTTTTCGTCGATGTTGAGCTTGGCGACCTTCACCTTGCCCTGAAACTCGACGGCGAGCTCTTCGAGACTCGGAGCTATCATCTTGCACGGGCCGCACCATTCAGCCCAGAAATCAACGACGACAGGTTCGGCAGATTCCAGAACTTCTGCCTGAAAATTATTGATATCGACTTTTACGGTAGCCATAAGGCCGCTCCTTTACGGGATTTCCTGTTGAACCACATGTGAGTGTGCGGTGTCGGGATTTCAATGTCCGATATTTCACTTTGTCTTGAGCTGCGCAAGCGCCAATGCCATTGCATCCGGCGTCAGGATATGCACGGCAGCGTTCTCTGTATAGACGAGTACGCAATCGATGCGTTTGCCGGGATAAAGGGGCGCGAGGAGGTTTCGATAGATTGCGAGCTGCGCACGATGCGCGAAAGGTATGGTTTCCGCGGTCCGCGGCGGTACGCGATTTGTCTTGTAGTCAAGGATCACAACTCGATCCCCGATTACGGCCAGCCGATCAACGCGGCCAGACACCGCATACTGCCGGTCGTCAAGCGACAGCGTCCCCATGATCGAGACTTCGGACTGCGCATGCGCCTGGAAGATAGGAGCCAGTTCAGGCTCCGCCAACACCTCCAGAACCGAAGCGACCAGCGTCTGGCGCTCGATGTCGGTCCAGAAGCGAGCGGCCCGCTCGACGTAGCGGTTGGCAGCATCCGCCCGCTCCTCATGCGCTATCTCAGGCAGAATCTGCAACATACGATGGAGCAATCGGCCCTTCTGCAGCGCTCGGTCAGATTTTGGTTGCGCGCCAAACAGCGGTGAAACCACCAGCAGATCGTCGGCTTCCTCATCAATGATCGTGCCTGCGCCGGATGGGCTGAGCGGCCGTGGCAGCTGTTTCTGTGGTGGTAGTGGCCGATTGAGATCTATCGGCAACGCTTGGCGTATTGCGGTCGACTCAGCCCGCTCAGCCCGCTCGAAGCTGCGGTCGATACGCGGTACCCGCCATTTGATTCCCTGCCAATCGCCATCCGGTCCTGAAAATGCAGCGACGGAAACATGCGGATGGCTATTGGTCATCGCGGCGGAAATCATAGCGTGCCAGGTATCGGTGTTGGTGCGGACGCCGCGATAACCGCAAACAACCAGTCGATCAGCGGCGCGGGTCATGGCCACGTAGAGAAGGCGGCGATACTCTTCCTCGGCTAGGACCTGAATACGGGTTGCATCCGCCTGCGTCAGCGAATTGCCGAGATCACCGAGCGGAACCCAAACAGGCATCGGTGGACCGCTGCCCCGCTGCTCCAGCATTCGAAGCTTCGGCATATGCGTGTGCGTGAACGCCTTGGAGCCACCGTCAACCAGGAAAACGATCGGAGCCTCCAAGCCCTTGGAAGCGTGCACCGTCATGATCCGCACTTCATTGCGGCCCTTATCTTGCTCGCGTTTCACCTCGGGTGCTTCCAGTTCCAGGGTCGAAACGAACGATTGCAGTCCCGGCAGACCGGAGTTTTCGTGATCGAGCGAGAAGGTGAGGAACTCATCGAGAATGTCGCTGACTTCGGTGCCGAGCCGGGCGAGAAACTGTCGCCTCCCACCATGGCTACCGAGCACTCGAGCATAGAAATCATGCACCGAGAGATTCTTCGATTCGGCCAGAAACAGTCTTAGCCGCTCAACGGCGGCGCCCAGTCGCACGTTGCCGTCTGCCGCGAACTTGTTGATATGAGACCAGACGCTGTCGCCGTCGCCGCGAAGGGCGGCAACCGCAAAGATGTCGTCCTCGCTGAGGTCAAGCAACGGGCTCTTCATCAACGCAGCCAGGGAAAGGTCGTCTTCCTGTAGAAGCAGGAAGCGGCCGAGCGCCACGAGATCCTGAATGGCGATATGGCTGGTCAGGCGCAAGCGGTCGGCGCCCGCAACCGGAATGTTGCCGCGCCGTTTCAGCGCCCGTGTCAGAGCATTGACGAAGGAATCGCGCTTCCGGACCAGAACAAGGATATCACCGGCCTCGATCGGGCGCTCTTTGCCCTTGTTGACGATTGTCTCCTTGCCGACCAGACCGTCGATCGCATGTGCAATGCGACGAGCAAGAATGGCCGCCGGCGCGCTCTCCGGGGTCGCATCGAAGGGTGCCGTCCAATCCTCTTCCTTGATCGCCACTTCCGGCGCGATCATCTCCCAGAGATCGACGGCACCGGGGTGGCCGATGCGGTTGGAGCGGTGTACGACCGGTTCTCCGTCGGCACTGAGGCCGCGCGCATTGTCGGCTGGCCCGAAGATGTGATCCACGGCTGCCAAAACATCGGACGTCGAGCGGAAGGATAGCGGCAGGCGTACCGAAGAAAAAGCCAGACCGCTTTGCGACACGCGGTGCCGCGTGCGTTGGCTCTCCTCAGAAAAGCGCTCCGGTCGTGCGCCCTGAAACGAATAGATGGATTGCTTCTCGTCGCCGACTGCAAACAGTGTGCGAACGACGTCGCGCGCGCTCTCGCCGGAAAAGAAGTCTTCGGCGAGTGATTGGATCACACTCCACTGGACAGGACTGGTATCCTGCGCCTCGTCGACCAGAATATGATCGATGCCTTGGTCAAGCTTGTAGTGAATCCATGGTCCGACATCGCTTTTGGTCAGCAATTCGGCAGTGCGCGTAATCAGATCCTCGAAATCGAGCTGGCTTCGTTGCTTCTTGAGATCCTCGTAGTCCCGGTCCAACCGGGTGGCGAGAATCAACGCGGCCCGCGTCGCGTCGTACATCCGGACGATCTTCAGGCGGTCACGACAGGAGACGACATGCGCCCGGGCTACCGCCATAGCCTCGGCGAGTTCGGGAGCTTCGCTCAGCATCGCTTTCACGAAGAATTGGGAATCCGACTTGGGTTCGCCCTTGGTGGTGAGAAAAACCCGCTCCAGCATGGGGACGCG
Source organism: Rhizobium sp. Root1220 (assembly GCF_001426265.1). Taxonomy (GTDB): domain Bacteria; phylum Pseudomonadota; class Alphaproteobacteria; order Rhizobiales; family Rhizobiaceae; genus Rhizobium. The sequence continues at coordinate 36,483 of NZ_LMDG01000023.1, read as the reverse complement.
CCGCGCAGGATGGCGCTCACGTGATACCGCGTTGAGGCCGGCGGCGATATCCTGCGCCTTTGCTCCGCCTTTCTGCTCTGCAAGGGTGACATAGCGCTCAAGCGCGTTGCCCCTGAGACTGGGCAACGGCCAGTATTCTTCGAAAATGCTCGCCTCCGTGTCGTTACCGGAAAGGCCCAGTCTGGTCCTGAGGACGCCTTCAACACCACCACTTTGCTCTGCCACCCGTGTGAAAATCCGGATCGCATTGCGATTTGCGACGATCTCTTCCAGCAGCCTTTCGAGACCCGATTCGTCACCGAGGTTGAGAACGTAGGAAAATGCCTCGGCGAGAACCCGATCTCCCTCGGGCGTCGTTGCCGTCAGCAGCGATCGCCGTGCATCGGAGAGCAACGTTGCGGCCGCCCGGTCGTCGAGCACGGAAAAATGGCCGGCAACGTTCGCTTCCAGCGGAAACTGATGGAGCAGGGCTTCGCAGAAGGCGTGAATCGTCTGGATCTTCAGCCCACCCGGTGTTTCCAGCGCCTTGGCAAACAGGCGGCGGGCTTGCGCGAGCTTTATCGTATCCGGCGACCTTCCCTCTATCTCGGCAATTCGCTGGATGAGATCATCGTCGGAAAGCACGGCCCACTCCGCCAGCCGATCGAAGACCCGAATCGACATTTCAGAAGCTGCAGCCTTTGTGTAGGTCAGGCAAAGGATCGACGATGGGCGTGCACCGGCAAGCAGAAGTCGGATTACCCTTTGCGTCAGCACGTGCGTCTTGCCGGAACCGGCATTGGCGGAAACCCAGGCGGAGCGCTTGGGATCCGATGCGATCGACTGCTGGATCGTCGTCCAGCTGGTCCAGGCTATAGGATCGTCGCCGTCCGGCAGTCCGGTGTCGCTATTCATCGCCGCTGGCCTCGTCGCTTTCAGCGGTCGACCACTCCGCCACACGTGCAAGGTGATCATAGTCGCCGCCGAATTCGAACTGCTGCGCGGGAATCAGGCGTGAGGTAAAGCCCTTCTCGCCGGATTGCAGCAGGGACACGAACTTTACCAGCCGGTCTATAGAGTCGGTCGCCAGATCCAGCGCCGACTTCGCCTTGTCACCGCGGGTCGAGAACTCGTTGTTGACTGTATCGACCTGGAACCGGGTTCCTGGTCGCAGTCGAACATAAAGAAGATCCTGAGGTACAAGGCTCCCTGCATCGCGGAACGCACCGGCGTTAAGAGCCGCCGCCTCAAGCGCCAGCTGCGGATCGAGAAGCGCTCGCGCCTGGGCAGGCGAAGGATTGAAACCCGTCTTGTAGTCGATGATATCGGCCGCGTTCGGTCCCGTGATGTCGATCCGGTCCGCAACGCCGTTGAGGCGGATGCCGATCTGCTCGAGCTCGATACCGCCGCGCACCTCAGTCAGCGTCTTCCGGATGCTTGGCCGCCTTTCCGCTTCCCAATCGAGGAAGGAGCGGGCGACTTCGCGGAAACGCGGTCTCCATACGGCGTCGATATGCGGCGGCAGCTGCTCGATATCGAACAATTCGCTAAGAATTCGCTCCATGGCGGTGGCCGCATCCGCCGTGCCCGCGACGTTCCCCTCGCGAACGAACCGGTCGATTATCTTGTGGTAGAGCGTACCCCGTTCGGCGACACCCGGATCGCGGTTAAACGGATCGACGGGATGCAGCCGCAGAACACGCCGCGCGTAGATCGAATACGGATCTCGGCGCAATCGGCCGACTTCGCTGAATGAGTAGGATTTGGGCTGCAGATCGCGCGGTGGAACGGGACTGGGCCGCTGCGCCGGTGCCTGCCGCTCACCCTGATCAACGGCGCTCGCCCAACGGACGTAATGCTCGCCACGATCCTTCAGCTCCGCCTCGAATGCTTTGCCGCCTAAGGCGAACAACCGCTGCAGCCAGCGGGAGGCGACCGTTGGCGTCGAACCCTGGCGCAGTGCCCGCGAATAGACGAGGTGCCGCGTTCCGTTGGCCATCTCGAAATCGTGCGCCAGCTGCCCGATCCGGCGTTCCGGTGGCTCTAGCCCGATCTCCGTTTTCATCGAACGGGAAATGAACGGATTGTTGGCCGTCTGCCCCGGCCACGAGCCTTCGTTCAGTCCGCCCAGGATCAGTGTGTCGACGCTCTGCAGGCGTGCTTCTAGCGTGCCAAAAATGAAAAGCCGTGGATGGTTGAGCGCACGGGGTTTCACCGACTGCCCGGCCGAGAGCGCGGCCATGATATCGATCCACTGCGGCCCGTCGGCTTCGATCTGGCCTTCGGTCTCGATCACTTCGCTGAGGAGTTTGACCAGCGCGTCGCCAGCCTCGCCGGCCCAGAGGCCGGCGAGATCACCGCGTTCGTCTTGAGCTACCGCCTCGATCGCACGCCCGGTGCGCTCCGCCCATTCGGAAAGTGTAAAGCCCGTTGTCAGCCCGCAGTCGCTTGATTGACGCCGCACCAGCGCTGAAGCAAGGGGTCCAGCGGCTTCTCCGACCCGGCGAGCAAGATCACGGGCTCTTTCGGCAGCGTCCGGCGGAAGGGCCTTGCGCCAGTTCGGCGCGTGCCGCTCGTTCGCCTGTTCGGTCAGCTGCTGATCGAGGAGCGGTTCGAGTGAGCAGACATCAACTTCCCCCACGCCGCCGCGCAACGCAAGAAGCTCGAGCGCGGCCACGGCCTCGGCGAGTGCCTGCTGATCGAGACCGAAGCGCGCCAGTGGATGCTTGAGTAGACCAACAATCGCGACCGGATCTCCGGGGCGCAACGTTGCCTCCAGAAGCAATTGCAGCAGCGTGCCTTGCGGGGTTGCGGAAAGCGGCGTGCCACCGGAATCATCGGCAACAATATCGAAGCGCGAAAGCTCCGCCATGACGCGCCGGGCGAGATTCCGGTCCGGTGTAATCAAGGCCGCCCGGCTCTCGCCATCCATTCCGGGGCGTTCGAGCGCCAGACGGAGGGCAATGGCGATGGCCGTCGCCTCTTCGCGTTCGTTGCCAGCCTCGATCAGAGCGACGTCCTCAAACGCCGTGGATAGGGCGTCGTCCGCCAAACTGCTCTTCCAGGCTCCCCATTCGCTCGTCGCCTCCGCCGGGCAAAGTGCACGGGAAAGAATCTCGGCGCGCTTTTTTAAGGCCGATGGCGCTTCGCCGATCACGGTGACATCGTTTCGCGTCAGCTGCAGGCTCCTCAGGAGCACGGAAAGGCCATACTGCGAGTGGCTTCGGCTGGCGGAATCCGACGTGCCGTGTTCAGGCGCCACCATCCGCCAAAGCTCCTCGGGCATTCCAACGTCGAGCCCGGGGAGGACGATGACGCCCTCTGTCCTCTTTGCGACCGCGCCTATGAGATCCGCCGTGGCAGGAACAGAGCCGGTCGAACCTGCAATGATAATCGGCCCTGTCGGTGGCATTGCCGCAATTCGATTTGCCTCGGCACGGAGGATGGCATTGCGGTGCCGCGCCGGCGAGGATTTGCCGAGTTCGCTCAAACGCTCCGGCCAGAAGGCGCTGGCGATCTGTAGAAACTCCGCGGTCAATTGCCACCAGAGTGCATGATCCCTGGCGGTCAACCGACCAAGCTCGCTCCAGTCGCGGTCCTCGGTCTCGACCGAATCGATCAGTTCGGCGAGGTTCCGGGCCAGCCAGATCGCATCGGCAGGACTTGCCGGCGCTACCAGCGGCGTATCGGAGTGAATACTCCGCACGATCTCTGGCAGCTTGTTACGCCAGGCGAGGATCAGTCGCGCCAACTCCAGTAGGCGCGCGGCGTTCGAGAGCGGCTGAGCGAGATCGAGCGAAGCGGGAAGCGCCTCGTCGAAGTAGCCGCTATCGTCATCCGTTTCGCCAAGCGGCCTGATCACCGGCAGGATAGCCGAGCGTCCGCCAAGCAAATCGACGAACGCCGAACGGAGCACGCGCACAGCGCGCCGCGTGGGAAGATAGATCGTGACCTTGGATAGCGAGAGCGGATCGGCGGGATCATGACGGAAGATTGGCGTGAGCCTCCCGTCGCAAAGCGTTTCCGCCAGGGTTGCCAGAAACGGTAGCCCTATCGGAATCGTCAAAACGCGTGGGCGGTGACGCTCGATCATCGTCTAAGCAAACGTCCGATAACGTCGGATCGTTTCCTCCGCTTCGCCGATCGCCTCGGGCGTACCGACTGTGAGCCAGTGGCCCTCCAGAACCATGCCGAAAAGCCGCCCGCGAGCGATCGCCTTGTCGAAATAGAGGTTGAGGTTGAATGGCTCCGCTGGCGCATCGCCGAGGAACGCCGTGTTCATCGCGATCGCACCGGCGTAGACGACCGGGGCTTGGCTGTCTTCGCCATACCGGTTGAGCTTGCCGTCGGCCGAGAGGTTAAAATCGTTCTTGCCGTTGTGTCCCGTTGTGTCCTCGAGATTGACGCACAGCATCGCCATATCGATGCTGCAGGGATCGAAGATACCGGCCAAGCGGCGAAGGTTGCTCGGCTTGCCTGCACGCTCGCCGATCCAGAAGAGATCGGCATTGGTCACGAAAACGTTGCCCGGTTCAAGAAGCTTCAGGCCTTTCGCCAAGCCGCCGCCGCTGTTCATCAGCCGCTCGCGCTCATCGGAAATGATGACTTCAAGCCTCCTGTAGCCACGCAGATGTTCCAGCATCTGGTCAGCGTGGTGGTGCACATTTACGACCGCTTTTTCGACGCCGGCTTCGACAAGCAGATCCAGCGCGTAGTCAATCATGGCCTTGCCGTCGATTTTCACCAGCGGCTTGGGGATGGCATCGGTAATCGGGCGCATGCGGGTGCCGAGACCGGCAGCCAGCACCATGGCTTGTTTGATGGTCATATCATCCGGAACTTATGATTCGCTGGTTACTATTCCAGCCCTTAAGCACCAGTCGCGCAAGGGGGCAAGCGCTTCGTGCTTCAAGGCAACCCCAAGATACGAGAGCGTGCGCGGCATATGTTTCATGTAGACGGGCTTGCCGTCGCGCTGCATCAATCGAACCCAGAGGCCGGCAAGCTTACAGTTGCGCTGTGCCGACATGATCGCCCAACTCTTCAGGAAGCTCGCCTCCTCGAAATTCCCTCCAGCGCGTCGCAGCGACAGGTAGTGCTCCATCAGTTGGTCGAACAGGTCGGGTTCGATGGTGACGCGGGCATCCTGCGTGATCGAGGCGAGATCATAGGCGGTGGGGCCGATCATCGCATCCTGAAAATCAATCAAGCCGATCCGCCGAACCCCGGTCTCGTTCCCGCGCCAGATGATATTGGGTGAGTGGAAATCGCGAAGCAGCAGATTTTTCTCTACTGTTTCCAGCTGGTCGATCAGGCTGTCCCATATCGCAAGATAGTCATCCCGCTCGGCGTCGCTTGCTGGCGCGCCTTCGCGTCTCCAAGGCAGATGCCAGTCCAGAACGAGGCGAACCTCCATCTTCATCGCGGTTCGGTCGAAATCCGGGATATGGTGGATATGCGCGTCGGACACACGAATATCCTGCGGTATCGTGTGTGAATGCAGCTTTGCCAGGCAGGCAACGCTTTCTCGATAGCGCTCGGGGATTGGTCGGCCAGCAGCGTCGAGAACGCCGTCGGTGCCAAGATCCTCCAGCAGCAAGATTCCCTGGTCATAGTCGACGTCGTAGATTTCCGGCGCGGCAAATCCATCGTCGCGCAGCGCCGCGGCGATAGCCACGAAGGGGTAGGCGTTCTCGGCAATGTGCGCAACCTTTGGGTAGGGCTTGCCGTCAAGAACGGGCGGCCCTTCCGGCAGCGGCGGCCAATCCATCAGGATTCGACGAATGCCATCGCCCGCGTAGACTGCTTCATAGGCGCGAAGAGATGCATCGCCGGTCAGAAACCTGCGTTCAGCCTCTGGAAATCCCGCCTTGCCGAGAAACTGGCGGATGGCAAGAACCCGTCGAATGCGGGACGCCTGTTTCCCCAAGGCCGCAATCGTGACCCGACGCCCTGCACCCTCGTGGGTGAGTCTTAGGGTGATACGATCTGCCGGCATTTCGCCGTCGGCCATCTCAGGCCACTCGACAAGGCAGATGCCACTCTGCAGTGCTTCTTCGAAGCCAAGCTCGTTCAGCTCTCCCGGATCGGCCAGCCGGTAGAGATCGAAGTGGGAGATCGGAATACGCAGATCGTAGGACTGAACCAGGGTAAAGGTCGGGCTCGGTACTTCCAGCTCGGCGTCATCGGCGAGTGCACGCAGAAACGCACGGGCTAGAGCGGATTTTCCCGCACCGAGTTCGCCTGAAAGCGCAAGGCAATCGCCCGGCTTCAGCGCCAATGCCAAGTCTTCGCCGAGGCGCAGGGTTTCCGCCTCATCCTCCAGATAGAGCGAGATGGCGGTAGCCGTTGTCATTCGGCGGCGACTGAGGAAGGCAGATTGGCGGAGGGAATGCGGCAGGTTACGGTCGTTCCCTTGCCCGCTTGGCTGTCGATCGCGACCTGGCCGTTATGCAGGTTGACGAAACTGTCGACGATGGAAAGACCCAGTCCGGCGCCACCGCGTTTGCCGCTCTTTGCGCCGGTGGCGAAGCGGTCGAAGACGTTGGAGATCACGTCCTGCGCGATTCCGGGGCCGTGATCGCTGACGGAAAAAACGAAGTCAGTCCCCTCGCGCTGGCACTTCAACGAGATTGCAGCGCCTTCCGGCGAGAAATTCGCCGCATTTGACAAAAGCTTGACCAGAATCTGCTTCAGTCGCTGCGGGTCTGCGACAATTGATCCAAGGCGGGCGGGCGCGATGATCTCCAGCGTTACGCTGCTCTCCTGAAGCCGGTCGGCGATCTGGATCGACACGTCGTCGAGCAGGTCGCCGAGATCGATCTCGGAATAGTTCAACCGCATGATCCCGGCATCGACGGTCGCCAGATCGAGAATGTCGTTCACCAGCGTCAGCAGCACCGATGAGGATGTCGAGATGTGATCGATATACTCGGCCTGTCGTTCATTGAACTCGCCAACGCCGGGCGTGCGCAAGAGGTCGGTGAAGCCGATGATATTGGTAAGCGGTGAACGCAGTTCGTAGGAAACGTGCTGGACGAAATCGTTCTTCAATTCGTCGGCCTTGCGCAGCGCTTCGTTTTTCTCGGTCAGCGCGCGTTCTGCGCGAACGCTGTCCGTCATGTTGACGAAGGTCAACATCGTCTGGGCGTTCGGCAGCGGTATGATCGCGTAGTCAAGGACAAGGCCGGAGAACAGTTCAAGCGTTCCCTGGCTGGAGCGCCGCTCGTCGTCGAAGCTGGTAATCAGTTCGGCAAAAGCCTTCCAGCCATCCGGCCGGTCATAGGACGGCGCACACGCCTCGCCCAGCGCGCGAATATGCGTTCCGGGCTTGGCCTCGACCTCGGTGATACCCCAAAGGGCGCGGAAGGCGGGGTTCGAAAGGCGGATGCGTCCGTCAGCTCCGAACACCGCAACGCCTTCGGAAAGGTGGTCGATGGTCTCGCCCTGTACTTTAAGCAGCGTATTGTAACGTGTCTCGAGGTCGACCTGTTCGGTTAGGTTCTCGAAGACCCAAGTCGCACCACCCTGAGGATGGGCGGTTGCGAAGACACGCAGCGTCTGACCGTTGGGGAGATGCCAGAGATCGGACTGGGTATCGAGCGCGCGATAGACCGAGAGGGCGGTCTCCTTCCAGGTCTTCCAGTTAAGCTGATCCGGCAGCTTCTTGGCGGCGCGCAGACGCTCCAGCAGTTCAGCATTGTCCGGCCGGGCTTCCAGGAAGGCGATATCAAGCTCCCAGAGCGAAACGAAGGCCTGGTTGTAGAATTGCAGTCGCCGCTCGCCATCGAAGATCGCAACCGGCGTTGCCAGATGATCGAGCGTCTCAGCATGGCTCTTCAGCGTGCGCTCCAACTCGGCGCGCACGGCCTCGATGCCGGAGACATCGACAGCTATCCCGGCCGAGCCACTCGGAACCTTGACGTCAACCACGTCGAAAAACGTTCGGTTGCCGCTGACAACGGTCGAGATCTTGTCGTGAAAGGGCGATTCTGGCGTGGAGGTGGCGCGAATACGCTCGCGTGCGATCGTCGTGAGGAATTCTCGGCTTTCGTCGACCGCCTGCGCCGGCGAGCTTGCTTCCACGGCGTCACCATAGGCGTGGTTGACCCATGTCAGCCGTCCCTCGGTATCGCGTTGCCACGCAGGCAGATCGATGGAATCAAGCAGGCCCTGGAATGCCGAAATCGAGCCCATGAGCCGGTCGCGCTCGATCTTCAGCTCTGCAAGCTCGGCGCGAAGATTGTTGAGGGCGACGAAGCGAACGAAGGCGCGGCCGCCGGACACGCGTCCCTGCGCTTCAAGGATCTCGTCGCGATAGGTTTCCACGACCATGTCGAAGCTGTGGGCCGACTGGCGAAGACGGTCTATCGATCTGTCGAGTTCTGATGCCGAACGCGGTTTCAACCACAGGCCGAAGGCCAGAAATTCGTTGTCCTGGGGTGCGCCGGTTTCGGCTGGTAGCTGGCCCAGCAACTCAGGACGCTCGTCACCATCCCAGATGACGATGCGGCGGTTCTTGTCGGCGATCAGTGCTTGGTACTGGGAGATGCGTTGCTGCGCATCGGAAAGTGCCGACCGGATTTGGCGGCTCTCGCTTTCAAGGTTGCCGCGCTGGCGAACGACCCACAGTGTGGAGAGCAGAGCCGCCGAAATCACGCCGATCACGACGGAAAGGCCGACAACTTGTGTGGATGTGAAAAGATGAGCGGACACAATCGCTTCCGCTTCGGCCTGCGCGAGCACTGGCCGGGCAGTCGATGCAATGGCGGTACCCGCAGCAAATATCTTCACCACGCGGGTCAACAGCCCTGGTTTCCATGTCGATGCCCTGATTGGGCCGACCGGTATCTCTCTAGCCGGGGGAAGCGGGCAGGGAGAGGCATGAGCGCCGTCCTCTGCCTGTTTGACCAGGCTGTGCATCATTTCCGACATGCGCGGTATGTCTCCGTCCCTCATGTGCCGCATTACGACAAGACATCCCATTTTCGAAGCAAACGGACGCGTCCGTGGCCCGAATCGAGTTCTAAAACAATACTTCGGAAGGGAATCGGCGGGAAGGTGCGCACCAAAAAATAAGGGCGCGGCATTTGTCAATGCCGCGCCCTCTACATGTTGTGGAAATTGATATCTTGGTTAATATCTGTAGTGGTCCGACTTGAATGGACCCTTGGGCGCTACGCCGATATAGGCGGCTTGCTCCTCAGAAAGTTGCGTCAGCTTCACGCCGAGCTTTTCGAGATGCAGGCGAGCGACCTTCTCGTCGAGGTGCTTCGGCAGGATGTAGACCTGGTTCTGGTACTGGTCGGGCTTGGTGAACAGCTCGATCTGCGCCAGCGTCTGGTTGGTGAACGAAGCCGACATGACGAAGGACGGGTGGCCCGTTGCGTTGCCGAGGTTCAGCAGGCGGCCTTCCGAGAGAAGGATAATGCGGTTGCCCTTCGGGAACTCGATCAGGTCGACTTGCGGCTTGATGTTGGTCCACTTCAGGTTACGTAGCGACGCAACTTCGATTTCGTTGTCGAAGTGGCCGATGTTGCCGACGATCGCCATGTCCTTCATAGCGCGCATGTGGTCGATGCGGATGACGTCCTTGTTGCCGGTCGTGGTGATGAAGATGTCGGCCGAAGACACCACGTCCTCGAGCGTGACGACTTCGAAACCGTCCATCGCAGCCTGCAGTGCGCAGATCGGATCGACCTCCGTAACCTTGACGCGGGCGCCGGCACCGAGAAGCGATGCAGCAGAACCCTTGCCGACGTCGCCGTAACCGCAGACGACAGCGACCTTGCCGGCCATCATCACGTCGGTGCCACGGCGGATGCCGTCGACCAGCGATTCCTTGCAGCCGTACTTGTTGTCGAACTTCGACTTGGTGACCGAATCGTTGACGTTGATCGCAGGGAAGGGAAGAAGGCCCTTCTGGCTGAGCTGATAAAGGCGGTTGACGCCCGTGGTGGTTTCTTCGGTCACACCCTTGATCGCATCGCGCTGCTTGGTGAACCAGCCCGGCGAAGCGGCAAGGCGCTTCTTGATCTGTGCGAAGAGGATTTCTTCTTCTTCCGAATGCGGGTTCGACAGCACGTCCTCACCGGCCTCGGCACGGGCGCCGAGCAGGATGTACATGGTGGCATCGCCGCCATCGTCGAGGATCATGTTGGAGAGGCCGCCATCGGCCCACTGGAAGATCTTGTCGGTGTAGATCCAGTAGTCATGCAGCGACTCGCCCTTGATGGCGAAAACAGGAACGCCGGAGGCTGCAATGGCAGCAGCGGCATGGTCCTGCGTCGAGAAGATGTTGCACGAGGCCCAACGGACTTCGGCCCCGAGCGCGACCAGCGTCTCGATCAGCACCGCCGTCTGGATCGTCATGTGCAGCGAGCCGGTGATGCGCGCGCCCTTGAGCGGCTTGGTCGTGCCGAATTCTTCGCGGCAGGACATCAGCCCCGGCATTTCGGTTTCAGCGATCGTGATTTCCTTGCGGCCGAAGTCTGCGAGGCCGATGTCGGCGACGACATAATCTTTTTCAGTGCTCATTGGTTCTCCACCTGAAAAGCGTCTCAAAAGGCAAGGCGCGAAAAGGGGTCGCGCGGTGAAAGGCTCCGCGCAGGGCGCGGGTATTCCAGCCGTTTAGCAGGCTTCCATGACGAAGGCAACAATGATATAAAGAAGTCTTTATATGTTTATATGTGCTCGAAGGCGCTAAATTTCTTCGCCAAACTTGTTCTGAATAAGCTGATCAAGTGCTTCCAGCGCCTGAGCGGCCTGGTTGCCGCTGGCGGATACCACAACGCTGGAGCCCGGGCTCGCCGCGAGCATCATCAAGCCCATGATCGAGGTTCCGCCGACCGTCATCCCATCCTTCGACACGGTAATAGCAGCATCGAAATTCTCGACCGTCTGGACGAACTTGGCCGAAGCGCGCGCGTGCAAGCCCCGCTTGTTGATGATGAGGATTTCGCGGAGGAGCGGGGATGTCATGGCGGGGGAGCTCATTATTTGCCGCTCAGAACGCGGCTGGCCACATTGATGTATTTGCGGCCGGCTTCGGACGCTTCGACCAGCGCCTTTTCCATGTTGTTTTCACCGCGCACGCCCGCAAGCTTGATCAGCATCGGCAAATTCATACCGGCAATAACCTCGGTATGGCCGCTGCTCATGACCGATATCGCCAGGTTGGAAGGCGTGCCGCCGAACATGTCCGTCAGAATGACCACCCCATGGCCATCATCTGCGGCTGTCACTGCTTCCAGAATATCCTGACGCCTCTGATCCATGTCGTCTTCGGGACCGATGCAGACCGTTTCGATGAATTTCTGAGGACCGACGACGTGTTCGACCGCATGACGAAACTCTTCAGCCAGCTTGCCATGCGTGACAAGCACAAGTCCGATCATGATATTACTGCTCCTAGTAACGTATTCAAACGGAGGGCCCAATATCGCAATGCAGCAATCGCGTCCACCGTGGGGGCACATCTTGGCGATGAAAAGTCGAAGTGCAAGACAAAAATCAGACTTTATCGGCTGGATTTGCTGATTTAGCGGGCATTATCGTCCTATATCCAGTGCCTTTGCCATTAATACTGCCAGCGGCAGAGGGGTGTTGGACAGCAACCTGAGGGCAGGCAGATCGATGCCGCTGGCAATGGTCGCGCGTTCTCCCTCTGGCGGAACGCGGTCTTCGCCTGAAGTGCTGCCGGGAAGAACCGCATAATGCATAGGGGCTTCAGTGATGTGCGGCAGACGAACGATGCCCGTGCCGCGCAATTCCATCAGTCCCGCGATCGAGGCTGGGCATTCTGCAATCACATCGCCGCCGCGTTGCGAGATCAGAACCTGATCGTCGGCGACAAGAACCGCGGCGATACCAAGGCGCTGAGCTTCGCTGATACAGGCAAAGGCGAGCATCGATTTTCCCCATCCCGAAGGCCCCACAAACAAAAGCCCGGTCTTGCCGACCACGACGGCAGTCGCGTGGACGTTGGTGGGAGCATTCATCATGCCGCGGGGTCGACGGGCAAAGCAAGAATGAAACGGGCGCCGACAATCTTGTCGGTCTCGGGGTCGATGATGTTTTCTGCACGAAGCGACCCGCCATGTGCTTCGGCGATTTGCCGGCTGATCGACAGCCCAAGCCCCGAGTTCTGACCAAAACCTTCGGCTTCCGGTCGGTCGGTGTAGAAGCGTTCGAAGATGCGGTCGATATCCTCGGCCTGGATGCCTGGCCCATTGTCTTCGATGTAAACGACGCAGCGCGAGCGGGTCCGCACCAGCCTGACGGTTATCTTGCCGTCCTTGTCAGACACGAAGGAACGCCCATTCTCGATCAGGTTGGTGATGATCTGGCCAATCCGCAGATCATGGCCGCTCACCACGAAACGGGTCTTGACGCCCGGCTTTCGCTCGATGGCGTATTCGATCTGAACCTCTTTCTTGCGACTACGGATCTGGCGCGAAACATCGACGAGATCGCGCAGCAATATCTCAAGGTCAACCGAGCCGGCGTCGACGCGGGCAAGCTCTGCATCGAGGCGGGAGGCGTCCGAGATGTCGCTGATCAGACGATCGAGGCGCCGAACGTCATGCTGGATAACATCCATGAGACGTTTCTTGGACTCGTCCGTCTTGGCGAGAGGCAGCGTTTCGACAGCGCTGCGCAGAGAGGTGAGCGGGTTCTTCAGTTCATGGCTGACATCGGCGGCGAAGCTCTCGATAGCGTCGATGCGATCATAGAGCGCAGTCGTCATTTCGCGTAGCGCGATGGAAAGGTTGCCGATTTCATCCTGGCGGGCCGAGAAATCAGGGATTTCCTCGCGCTCCTTGGCGCCGCGGCGAACCCTGATGGCGGCAGCGGAGAGGCGCCGCAATGGATTGGCGATCGTCGAAGATAGTACAAGCGACAGAAGCACATTGACGAGCGTTGCTACCCCGAACACGCGCATGATACCGAGGCGTTCAGCGTGAACGATATTGTCGATATCTCCCGCCTGGGTCGACAACAACAGGACGCCGAGTACGGCGCGGAAACGCTGGATTGGCACTGCGACCGAAACGATGAGCTCGCCTTTTTCCGTCGTGCGCACGACCGCACCGCGCACGCCGGTCAAGGCGTTCATCACTTCCGGATAGATCGAACCGTCACCGCCCGGCGCCTCCTTGTAGAGCGGCAGATTCCCGGGTTGCAGTACCTTGTTGAAGATCGTCGTGAACCAGTCACTCCATGTCTGCTGTTCTTCTGCGACTGGCGGTAGATCGAAACGGAGAACCTGGCCACGTGAATAGAGATGCCTGGAGTCGAGCAAAAGGTTGGCATCAGCGTCGAAGATGCGGGCACGCGTCCGTGTCGGGGAGATCAGCCGGCGCAACACCGGGGCGACCTTTTCCGGATCAATTGGAAATTCGAGATCCTCGTCGTTCGGAACAGGGGTGATACTCTGCCCGGCTTGCAATTCGAGCAGCTTTTCGGGATCGATGGTAATCGAGTTGGTATCGACAGACGCCGAGGCCGAAATAGCGCCCGCGATGATTTCGCCCTGTGTGAGCAAGCTCTCGACGCGCGCGTCGATCAGTCCCTCGCGGAATTGGTTGAGGTAAAGAATGCCGCCGACGAGAACGACCAGCGCCGCGAGATTGAAGAACAGGATTCGCCGGGTAAGGCTTGAAAAGACAGCGTTGCCGAAGATGCGCCGGATGATCGTGAAGGGGTGCGACCAACGCCGTCCCGTGACGCGACGGCCGCTTACGCCCTCAACGTCATCCAAATCCCTTTCCTGCACCAACTGCGCCAACGACAGCCCTTTCGGAGAGCGGACCGCGCTGAGCGCGGCCTTAGCCCTCGACAATTCTCATACGCCGCGCCGCTCGGGCGTCAGGCTGCTTCGCGGAAGCGGTATCCCACTCCGTAGAGCGTTTCAATCATATCAAAGTCGGTGTCGACCATCTTGAATTTCTTCCGCAGCCGCTTGATGTGGCTATCGATGGTGCGGTCGTCAACGTAGACTTGCTCGTCATAGGCCGCATCCATGAGCGCATCGCGGCTCTTGACCACGCCAGGACGCTGCGCAAGCGAGTGCAGGATCAGGAATTCGGTGACCGTCAAGGTGACAGGCTCGCCCTTCCAGGTGCAGGTGTGGCGTTCCTGGTCCATGACGAGCTGGCCCCGTTCCAACGACCGAGCAAGCTGCGCTGCCCCCGGCTTCGGAGCTGAGCCACCGGTCGCTGCCACAGCTTCGCGACTGGAGGCCCGCCGCAGAACAGCACGGACGCGCTCGACCAGAAGCCGCTGCGAGAATGGCTTGGTGATGAAGTCATCGGCGCCCATCTTCAGGCCGAAGAGTTCGTCGATCTCCTCGTCCTTGGACGTCAGGAAAATGACCGGTATGTCGGATTTCTGACGCAGGCGGCGCAGCAGTTCCATCCCGTCCATACGAGGCATCTTGATGTCAAAAATGGCAAGCTGTGGTGGGCGGGCGAGCAGACCGTCAAGGGCCGAAGCGCCATCCGTATAGGTCTCGACCTTATATCCTTCGGCTTCCAGCGCGATTGACACTGAAGTCAGGATATTGCGGTCGTCGTCAACGAGCGCGATTGTCGGCATGGTGTTCGTCTCCGTCATCTATGCGCGTCTCCCGGATTTTGGAAGGTCCCCCAGGCGGCTGCTATGAACCGGGTGCGCTTATGGGGATAAAGGTGGAACAAATTGTGGCAAAGATAAAGAGGAAGATTGCCGGACGATCCAATGATCAATCAAGGGTTGTTCCATAAATTTACGCTGCGCTGTATGTTTCAAACGATTTAAAATATTCGGAAATAATTTAAATCGATTAATAGTTTGATATTGCTACATTTTATCTGATTTCCCCTATTGTGTTTTAAAAATCCTCCCCGTACGGTCGCGCCCAGTTCTTAACGGCACGAGCCTCAAGGGAAGGAAAGACCATGGAGCTGTTCGGAGTCCACAACCCGGCGACGGAGTTGGCGAAGGCTGGTTTTGCGAGCGCAAAAAGCGTTCGATATAACTTTACCGCCGCGTCTCTCTATGAAGAAGCGATTCGCCGAGGAGAGGCCGAACTCACCGCTCATGGAGCTCTGCGTGCGTTGACGGGGCAGCACACCGGTCGCTCGCCGAAGGATAAGTTTGTCGTTCGGGATGCCAACACCGAAGACGAAATCTGGTGGGACAACAACAAGCCGATGTCGCCTGAGCATTTCGCGCTGCTCAAGCAGGACATGCTCGCGCACGCGTCGGGCAAGGACCTGTTCGTCCAAGATCTGATCGGCGGCGCCGACGAAGGCAACGCCCTGCCAACCCGCGTCGTCACGGAGCTTGCCTGGCACTCGCTGTTCATCCGCAACCTGCTGATTCGCCCGGATAGGTCGGTGCTTGAAAGCTTCGTTCCGAATCTGACGATCATCGACCTCCCGACCTTCAAGGCCGATCCGGAGCGTTACGGCTGCCGTACCGAGACGGTCATCGCTTGTGACCTCACGAACGGCGAGATCTTGATTGCCGGCACCTTCTATGCCGGCGAAATGAAGAAGTCGGTCTTCACCGTGCTGAACTACCTGTTGCCGGCAAAGGGTGTCATGCCGATGCACTGCTCGGCCAATGCCGGCCCGGACGGCGATACTGCGGTCTTCTTCGGCTTGTCAGGCACCGGCAAGACGACATTGTCTGCCGATCCTGCCCGCACGCTGGTCGGCGATGACGAGCATGGCTGGGGCGAGAATGGAATCTTCAACTTCGAGGGTGGCTGCTACGCCAAGACAATCCGTCTGTCACCCGAGGCGGAGCCGGAAATCTACGCGACGACACAGCGCTTCGGGACGGTTCTCGAAAACGTCGTGCTTGATGCCAACCGGGAGCCCGACTTCAACGACGGCTCGCTGACGGAGAACACGCGTTGTGCTTATCCGCTGGATTTCATTCCCAATGCGTCGAAAACGGGGCTCGCCGGCCACCCGAAGACGATCATTATGCTGACGGCCGATGCCTTCGGCGTGATGCCGCCGATTGCCAAGCTGACGCCCGACCAAGCCATGTACCATTTTCTCTCGGGCTACACCGCCAAGGTGGCGGGCACCGAGCGCGGCGTGACAGAGCCGGAAGCGACCTTCTCTACCTGCTTCGGCGCGCCATTCATGCCGCGGCATCCGTCGGAATACGGCAACCTGCTGAAGGAGCTGATCGGTCGTCATGGCGTCGAGTGCTGGCTGGTCAACACCGGCTGGACCGGAGGCGCCTACGGCTCCGGCAAGCGCATGCCGATCAAGGCGACCCGCACACTGCTGGCGGCTGCGCTGTCGGGGAATCTGACCAAAGCAGATTTCCGCATCGATCCGAACTTCGGCTTCGCCGTTCCCGTCGCCGTACCGGGCGTCGATGGCGGGATTCTCGACCCGCGGTCGACATGGCAAGACGCGGTTGCCTATGACGCTCAGGCGACGAAGCTTGTGACGATGTTTGTCGACAATTTCGCGAAGTTCGAGAACCATGTCGATGGCGGGGTGCGCGATGCGGCTCCGGGTTTTCGGGTGGCGGCGGAGTAAATTAGCAGTAATGCATTGATGATTCACGTGAAACCCGGCCACATCGGCCGGGTTTTTGCGTGTTTCCAAGCAGCCGGTGATGTGAGATAGAAATCTCATGGCCAGCGAACCGCTCTACATCAGTGACAGGATTACCATCGCCGGATGGGAATTGACGGAGCAGTTCGTTCTGGCGGGCGGTCCCGGCGGGCAGAACGTCAATAAGGTTTCGACGGCCGTCCAGCTGTTCTTCAACATCCAGACTTCGCCGGCGCTGAACGAGCGCGTCAAGATCAATGCCATGAAACTTGCGGGCCGGCGCATGTCCAAGGAGGGCGTGCTGATGATCGAAGCCAGCCGTTTCCGCAGTCAGGACCGCAACCGCGAGGACGCGCGCGAGCGGCTGAAGGAGTTGATCCTCGAAGCTGCCAAGCCGCCACCGCCGCCGCGCAAGAAAACCAAACCGACGAAAGGTTCGGTCGAGCGCAGGCTGAAGGCAAAATCCGGTCGCTCTGACGTGAAGAAGATGCGCGGTCGCCCCAGCGGAGATTAAGTTGATGCAGCTGCCGAACGGCGTTCGCCATAGGCTGGACTATCTGAACCGCTCGCGGCAGGAGGCGCTGGTCGACATTGTCCGCGCGATCGTTGCCGAAGCACCGCTGTTTGTCCCCGCCATGCCCGGCACCGGCAAGCCTATGTCGGTTCGCATGACCAATTGCGGCTCGCTCGGCTGGGTCACCGACCAGGAGCGTGGCTATCGCTATCAGCCGGCTCATCCGCTGACCGGCAATCCATGGCCGGCGCTGCCACAGGCGCTGCTCGATCTCTGGGACGATGTATCCGGTTATGCAAAACCGCCTGAAGCCTGCCTCGTCAATTTCTATTCCGACGAAGCAAAAATGGGTTTGCATCAGGACAAGGACGAGCAGGATCTGGAAGCACCGGTCGTCTCCATCTCGCTCGGAAATGCCTGTCTCTTCCGCGTTGGCGGCCCGGTCCGCACGGACAAGACCATGTCCTTCAAGCTCTCCAGCGGTGACGTCGTTGTTCTGGGCGGGAGGGGGCGTCTGTGTTTCCACGGCGTCGACCGGATCTATCCGTCGACGTCGACGCTGCTGAAAAACGGCGGTCGCATCAACCTGACGCTCCGCCGCGTCAGTCTCTAGAGCTTGCGAAGCGCGACCTGCTCCGTGAGGTGATTCTGCCCCTTGCGCAATATCAGGTCAGCGCGCGGTCTGGTAGGCAAGATGTTCTCGCGCAGGTTCTTGAGGTTGATGTTCTCCCATAGCCCTTCGGCTATCGACACGGCTTCCTCCTCGCTGATCGAGGCATAGCGGTGGAAGAACGAATTCGGATCGCGGAACGCCGTCTCGCGCAGCCGCATGAAACGCGTCACGTACCAGTTGTGAATCCGGCTTTCTTCGGCGTCGATATAGATCGAGAAGTCGAAGAAGTCCGATACCATAGGCACGATTTTGCCACCGGCGGGCAGATCACGCGACTGCAGAACGTTGATCCCCTCGAAGATCAGGATATCGGGCCGGTCGATGATCTTGTGTTCGTTGGGCAGCACGTCATAGACCAGATGCGAATAGGACGGCGCCCTGACATTTGGCTGCCCCGCCTTGATCGCCGCCAAGAAGCGCAGGATTGCACCCGTATCATAGCTCTCGGGGAAACCCTTGCGTTGCATGAGGTTCTCACGCTGCAGAACGGCGTTCGGGTAGAGAAAACCGTCGGTGGTAACCAGATCAACCTTCGGGCTCGACGGCCAGCGGCGCAGTAGCTCCTTGAGGATACGAGCGGTCGTGGACTTTCCGACAGCAACCGAACCGGCTATCCCGATGACGAAAGGCGTCTTCGCCACGTCGGACAAGCTCAGGAAACGGTTGCGCTGCTCGAAAAGCAGTTGCGACGATTCCACATGCGCGGAGAGAAGGCGCGATAACGAAAGATAGATGCGTCGCACTTCGCTGAGATCGATCGGGTCGCCCATAGAGCGCAGGCGGTTGACTTCGTCGCCCGTCAGGGTCAGCGGCGTATCGGCGCGGAAATGAGCCCATTCCTCTGACGAAAAGAAGTGATAGGGCGAATAGGCATTCGCCTCGAAATGGTCGAGCGCTTCAGGCGCTCCGGTGATCTGTCTTGCGATGCTCATCAGCTTTGCCGGCTGGCCTTTTCCATGAGGCCGGACTGAGCGGTGCGATGCTCAAGTTCCGCCATAACATTTTGTAACGGAATGCCTGCGATCTTCAATACGACCAATAGGTGATAGAGAACGTCGGCAGCTTCATAGGTGAGGTTGTCACGATCGCCAACAACGGCTGCCATCACGACCTCGATAACCTCTTCGCCCAGCTTCTTTGCCGCTTTCGGCTGTCCTGCAGCAACAAGTTTCGCGGTCCAGGACGCGTCCGGTGAGGCTTTCGATCGTTCGCTGACGATCTTTTCGAGGTCAGCCAGGGTAAATTCGCTCATGATTCCGCTTTCAAGCTTAGTCGAGACGCATATCGATGCCGCAGGAAGACATATAGCGCTTCGCCTCGCCGACGGAATAGGTGCCGAAATGGAAGATGGAAGCAGCTAGAACCGCCGTTGCATGGCCTTGCTTGATGCCGGCCACCAAATCGTCGAGATCGCCCACTCCACCGGAGGCGATAACGGGAACCCGCACCGAATCCGCAATCGCCCGGGTCAGCTCGAGATCGTAGCCGACTTTGGTTCCGTCCCGGTCCATCGAGGTAACCAGCAGTTCGCCGGCGCCGCGCTCGACCATCTTCAGCGCAAATTCGATGGCATCGATGCCGGTAGGATTGCGGCCGCCGTGGGTGTAGATCTCCCACGCACTGATGTTGTCGCCGCCAACGCCCCGCGTCAAACGGCGCTTGGCATCGATCGACACGACGATGCACTGGTCGCCGAACTTGTCGGCCGCTTCGGCCACGAAATCAGGATTGCTCACCGCAGCCGAGTTGATCGACACCTTGTCGGCGCCACAAAGTAGCAGCTTGCGGATGTCGGCAATAGTGCGAACACCACCGCCGACCGTCACCGGCATGAAGCATTGCTCGGCCGTGCGAGCCACCACGTCGAAGATTGTCTCGCGATTGTCGGACGACGCGGTGATGTCGAGGAAGCACAGTTCGTCAGCGCCGGCCGCGTCATAGGCCTTGGCGGCTTCGACTGGATCACCGGCATCGACCAGGTTCAGGAAGTTGACGCCCTTGACGACGCGGCCGTCCTTGACGTCGAGGCAGGGGATGACACGAGCCTTCAGGGTCATTGCGCAGTCTCCTTCGCCCGCGCCGCCTTGATCAGTGCCAAAGCTTCCCGGGGATCGATACGGCCATCATAAAGTGCCCGGCCTGAAATAGCACCTTCGAGCTTGCGCGCGTCGGGCTGCAGCATACGCTTCACGTCGTCGATCGAGGCCAAGCCACCGGACGCGATGACCGGTATGGAAATCGACGCGGCGAGGTGCAGCGTTGAATCCCAGTTAATACCGGTCAGAATTCCGTCTCGATCGATATCGGTGTAGATGATCGCCGCTACGCCTGCGCCTTCGAATTTCTTTGCCAGCTCGGTGATCCCGAGTTCGGAGGCTTCCGCCCATCCCTCGACGGCCACCTTGCCGCCCTTGGCGTCGATGCCAACGGCGACGTGGCCGGGAAACTTCTTGCAGGCTTCGATGACCAACGCCGGATCACGCACGGCAACGGTGCCGAGGATCACCCGCGACAGCCCGCGCGACAGCCAACTCTCGATATGGTCAAGCGTGCGAATGCCGCCGCCAAGCTGGACCGGGCTCTTCGTCGCCTTCAGGATAGCATCCACGGCCGTGCCGTTTACGCTTTCGCCGGCAAAAGCCCCATTCAGGTCGACCACATGCAGCCATTCAAAACCCTGGTCTTCAAAGGCTTTCGCCTGTGCGCCGGGATCTGGATTATAGACGGTGGCCTGCTCCATGTCGCCAAGCTTGAGGCGAACGCACTGGCCGTCCTTGAGGTCGATGGCAGGAAATAGGATCATTCAAGCGGTCCTTGGATGGCGCGAGCTCAGGGCTTCCAGCGCAGGAAATTGGCAATCAGGGCGAGGCCGAGCTTCTGGCTCTTCTCCGGATGGAACTGCGCGCCGGCCATGTTGTCGCGCCCGACAAACGCCGTCAGCGGTCCGCCGTAGCCTGTGGTCGCGATCACATCGGCGCGGTTCTTCGCGGCCAGATGATACGAATGCACGAAATACGCATGCAGCCCATCCGGCCCTGTTGAGATTCCGTCGAACAACGGGTGAGGGTTGTGCAGGTCGAGCGTGTTCCAGCCGATCTGTGGAATCTTCAGATCGGCATCATCAGGCGTCATCTCGACGACATCACCCGGAATCCAGCCGAAGCCTTCGGTGGTCGTCTTCTCCAATCCGCGCGACGACATCAGCTGCATGCCGACGCAGATGCCGAGGAAAGGCCGCGCCTTCTTCTCGATCGTCTCGATCAGCACCTCGGTCATCCCGGGCACCGCATCGAGCCCGCGCCGGCAGTCGGCATAGGCGCCGACGCCCGGTAGTACGACGCGGTCGGCAACGGCGACATTCTCGGCCTTGTCGGTGAGGTCGATCACCGCGTCGATGCCGGCCTCGCGGGCCGCGCGTTCAAATGCCTTCGTTGCCGAGCGCAGGTTGCCGGAGCCGTAGTCGATAATTGCGACGCGCATCAGCGTCCTCCATCAAAGCCGAAGAGACCGAGCGACGTGGCACTGCCGCGATCGCCACGGGACGCGCTGTCCCATTGCGGCGACGGCATCGCTTTTTCGTCACGCATATCGGTCTGAACATCTGAAAAATAGATCTCCTCGGCCACATCAAGCGAGTCGGCCGAGATCAGCGCATTCTCGTCCCAGCCCTTGGAGACGAGGTTGCGAACACGAAAATTCTGCCCTTCCAGCGCCACCAGCAGGCTGGTGCCGAAGGTGACTACGGCACCGACGATCCAGAGCCCCGGCCGGTCCATCAGCGCTCCGCCGATGCTCTGAGCCAAGAAGGCAGCGATCGCGTGCAGCCAGAGCCGATGCGATGCCAACCAGATCCATGGAAAAAGGAAGCCGAGCATGGTAAAGCCGTCGCGAATGAACCGCGTCTTCTCGTGTGCCTTATCGGCTCCATCGGGCGTTGTCAGAACCAGATAGCTGGAAGTCATATCGTCAAGCTCCCTGAAGGGGCTCAGACGAGCGTGCCCTTCGTCGAGGGTACACGGCCCGCCTGCCTCGGATCGATCTCGGTCGCCGTGCGCAATGCGCGGGCAACGGCCTTGAAGCAAGTCTCGGCAATATGGTGATTGTTGGCACCATAATGGTTGAGAATATGCAAGGTGATGCCGGCATTCTGGGCAAGTGCCTGGAAGAATTCGCGCACCAGTTCGGTATCGAAGGTACCGATCTTCGGCGCGCTGAAGGCGACGTTCCAGACGAGGAAGGGACGGCCGGAGAGGTCGACGGCAGCTTTCGTCATCGTTTCGTCCATCGCAAGGTCGATCGATGCATAGCGGGTGATGCCGCGACGATCGCCGAGCGCCTTGGCGATGGCCTGGCCGATGGCGATGCCGGTGTCTTCGACGGCATGATGATCGTCGACGTGCAGATCACCCTTGGTCTCGATCTCCATGTCGATCAGCGAATGGCGCGACAACTGGTCGAGCATATGGTCGAAGAAGCCGACGCCGGTCGAAATCTTCGATTGTCCGGTGCCGTCGAGATTGACGGAAACGGATACCGAAGTTTCGTTGGTCGTGCGCGATACTGCGCCGGTGCGGCTTGCTGCGGTCTCGGCCATATGGCTGCTCCATCCGGTAATAAGCGGGTTCCTTATCAGGCGAGCCGGGAAATATCCAGAACCGCGGCCGGAGAAATTGTAGCCATTTGCAATCGGCATTTACCAACTTACATAGGGCTCAACGGGGCCGATGCACGGCCCGAGGTAACGGCCCGCCTGACGGGCCAAGGTGTATTGGATGACAACGATTATTACAGTTCGCAAGGGCGGCAAGGTCATCATGGCGGGCGACGGTCAGGTCAGCCTCGGTCAGACCGTCATGAAGGGCAATGCTCGCAAGGTGCGCCGCATCGGAAAGGGTGAGGTCATTGCCGGTTTCGCTGGCGCCACCGCCGACGCTTTCACGCTGCTCGAGCGGCTTGAAAAGAAACTCGAGCAGTATCCCGGCCAGCTGATGCGCGCCGCCGTCGAGCTCGCCAAGGATTGGCGTACCGACAAATATCTTCGCAATCTCGAGGCGATGATGTTGGTCGCCGACAAATCGGTGACGCTGGCAATCACCGGCAACGGCGACGTGCTTGAGCCCGAACATGGCGCGATCGCCATCGGCTCCGGCGGAAACTATGCCTTTGCGGCTGCCCGTGCCCTCATGGACAGTGACAAGTCTGCCGAGGAAATTGCCCGCCGTGCGCTCGATATCGCTGCCGACATCTGCGTCTATACCAACCACAACATCGTGGTCGAAACGCTGGATGCCGACGCCTAGTTCAAAGACATTCATCCTGATGGGATATAGACGATGACGACATTTTCCCCCCGCGAGATCGTTTCCGAACTCGACCGCTACATTATCGGCCAGCATGAGGCAAAGCGCGCCGTTGCAATTGCGCTCCGCAACCGCTGGCGCCGCCAGCAGCTCGAGCCCGACCTGCGCGACGAAGTCATGCCCAAGAACATCCTGATGATCGGCCCGACCGGCGTCGGCAAGACGGAAATCTCCCGTCGCCTTGCCAAGCTCGCCGGCGCACCGTTCATCAAGGTGGAAGCCACCAAGTTCACCGAAGTCGGTTATGTCGGCCGCGATGTCGAACAGATCATCCGCGATCTTGTCGAAGTTGGAATCGGCCTCGCTCGCGAAAAGAAGCGGTCAGAAGTGCAGGCGAAAGCCCACATGAGCGCTGAGGAACGCGTTCTCGATGCGCTCGTCGGATCGACCGCTTCTCCTGCGACTCGCGACAGCTTCCGCAAGAAGCTGCGCACCGGCGAACTGGATGACAAGGAAATCGATATCGAAGTGGCCGACACCAATACCGGTATGGGCGGCTTCGACATTCCCGGCATGCAGGGCGGCAATATCGGCGTGCTCAACCTGTCGGAAATGTTCGGCAAGGCAATGGGGGGCCGTACCAAGAAGGTCCGTACCACCGTCAAGGCGTCCTATGCCGACCTGATCCGCGACGAATCCGACAAGATGATCGACAACGAAGTCATCCAGCGCGAGGCGGTGCGGGCCGTCGAGAACGACGGCATTGTCTTCCTCGACGAGATTGACAAGATTGCTGCCCGTGATGGCGGCATGGGCGCGGGGGTGTCCCGCGAAGGTGTGCAGCGCGATTTGCTGCCCTTGGTCGAAGGCACGACGGTTTCGACGAAGTACGGGCCGGTGAAGACAGACCATGTCCTCTTTATCGCGTCGGGCGCTTTCCATGTCTCCAAGCCCTCGGATCTGCTGCCGGAATTGCAGGGCCGCCTGCCGATCCGCGTCGAGCTGCGCCCGCTCACCAAGGAAGACTTCCGCCGCATCCTCACAGAAACCGAGGCGAGCCTGATCAGGCAGTACGTGGCGCTGATGCAAACCGAAGGCCTGAACCTTGAATTCACCGATGACGCGCTTGATGCGCTCGCCGATGTAGCAGTTCACCTGAACTCGTCGGTTGAAAACATCGGCGCCCGCCGTTTGCAGACGGTGATGGAGCGGGTGCTGGATGAGATTTCGTTCAACGCACCGGATCGCGGCGGCACCGCCGTCACGATCGACGCGGACTATGTCCGCAAGCATGTCGGCGATCTCGCCCAGAATACGGACCTGTCGCGCTTCATCCTGTGATGCGGCAGCACCGGTCTCCATCTTTACCGATGCGATGACGGGATTTTGACAGGGTCTACTCTCGACAGCGGGCCTTTTACTTTTTAGTGAAGGGCCCGTTTTGTTGTATGCGCCAGCATTATTCGGCCAAGATTGTGGTCCAGTCAGCGCGCTTCGCGACCAATGCCAGGAACGATGGGAACGCTGATCTTGCGACGCCTTCTGACGAGCCTTTTGATTGCTGCCGCCGTGCTGACCGCGGCGCCCGCTTTTGCTATCGAGCTGGTGCCACCGGGCAATCGCCATGTGGAGCAACCGGATATTCCGGGTGCGTCCGTTCGCCGGACCAAGGGTACGAAGACGTCATTCGATCGCAAGTACGACAAGGTTCGCGAGCTGCTCGCCACCGACCACGAGCTTATGGGCAAGATCAAGAAGATGTCGGCAGCCTACGGCATCGACCCGATCCATGTGGTCGGCGCCATTGTCGGCGAGCATACCTACAATGTCGACGCCTATGACCGATTGCAGTCCTATTACGTCAAGGCTGCGTCCTACGCCGGCGAAAGCTTCCGCTTCGCCTACAACGGCGAGGACGTGGATGATTTCATCCGGCGGCCGCAGTTTGCAGAATGCAACGGCAAAGGCGACTCCTACACGGTCTGGACCTGCCGCGAGAATGTCTGGGATCGCGATTTCCGTGGCAAGAACGTCGATGGCAAGGGCTTTCCGAACAATCGCTTCAGCGCCGTGTTCTTCCAGCCCTTCTATGCCGGGCAGACTTTTGGCCTCGGTCAGATCAATCCGCTGACGGCGCTAATGCTCTCCGATCTCGTTACCAAGGTCTCGGGCTACGAGAAGCTGAACGAGAAAGATGCCGGCAGCGTCTATAAGGCGATCATGCAGCCGGACATCTCGCTCGCATTCGTCGCGGCCTCTATTCGCCGGTCGATCGACGACTACAAGCAGATTGCGGGCATGGATATCTCCAACAATCCCGGCCTGACGGCGACGCTCTACAATGTCGGCAGTTCGCGCCAGCGCGCAGCCGCCCTTGCGGCCAAGAACCGGGCCGCAGGCCAAGCGGTCTGGCCGGAAGAGAACTATTACGGCTGGCTGGTTAATGACAGGCTGGACGAGCTCGAAAGCCTGCTCTAGTTCTAGCCTTGCCGGGAGGTTCGATCTCTTCCGCGAAAAGGCTGAAGCTCATGGACATGCGTCCGGATCCGTTTGTACCGCCCGCGCCGTTGCCTCGCTCCGTGCCGCCGAGCCGGATTGAAATCATCCGTACCATCCTGCGCAATCCCCTGGAGCTGTGGGGCGAGCCGTCCTATACGCTGCCGTGGATCAAGACACGCTTCTTCAGGGAAAGCACGATCATCGTCAACGATCCCGGGCTCATCAAGCACGTGCTCGTCGACAATGCCGCAAACTATCGCATGTCGGACATTCGCCAGCTGATCCTGCGCCCGATCTTGCGTGACGGACTTTTGACGGCCGAGGGCGAGGTCTGGAAGCGGTCTCGCAAAGCCGTCGCGCCGGTCTTTACCCCGCGCCACGCCAACGGCTTTGCCGGGCAGATGCTGCGCCAGTCCGAGGAGTATGCTCGAAAGTACGAAACTGCCGGCAATGAGGGTGAAACGTTCGAGATCGCCAGCGACATGACGGAGCTGACCTTCGCAATTCTCGCCGATACCCTGTTCTCCGGCGAAATCGTCACCTCTTCGAACAGTTTCGCAGATGATGTGAACAGCCTTCTCCACCGCATGGGCCGCGTCGATCCGATGGATCTCCTGCGGGCGCCGTCGTGGGTACCGCGATTGACCCGCATCGGCGGGCAGAAGGTCCTTGAGAAATTCCGCGGCATCGTGAGGCAGACGATGGATGCACGCCTTAGGCGCATGAAAACGGACCGGTCTTCAACGCCCGAGGACTTCCTCACCCTGCTTCTTGACCAGGCAACGACAGGCGGTCTCTCCAATGAGGAAATCGAAGACAACATCCTAACCTTCATTGGTGCGGGTCACGAGACGACCGCCCGGGCGCTTGCGTGGACGCTCTATTGCGTCGCGAATACTCCGCATTTTCGCGACGCAATGGAAGAAGAAATCGACCGTGTTCTGGCAACTGGCGCTGAACCGGTGCAATGGCTCGATCTCATGCCCTGCACTCGCGCGGCATTCGAGGAGGCCCTGCGCCTCTATCCCCCGGCACCTTCAATCAACCGTGCGGCCATCGCACCAGATTGCTGGACCGACGCGAATGGCGAAGCGGTCGAGATCGAAGCCGGCGTCACCATCCTCATTATGCCCTGGACATTGCATCGCCACGAGCTCTACTGGGAAAAACCCCGCGCCTATATTCCGGAGCGATTCCTACCGGAAAAACGGACAAAGATCGGCCGCTTCCAGTTTCTTCCCTTCGGTGCCGGTCCGCGCGTCTGCATCGGCGCAACCTTCGCTCTGCAGGAAGCTGTGATCGCTCTCGCCGTAATGATGCATCGCTTCCGTTTCGATACGACGGACCAGACCAAGCCTTGGCCGGTTCAGAAGCTTACGACTCAGCCACAGAACGGCCTGCCGATGCGCGTGACGCCGCGAATGATGTCCAGAAACGCATAAATCTTTCTAACTATTGCATAATTGACTATAAATGAAAGCTGGGCAAAGTGGCAGCATGCGAAATGCCGCTGCGGGTCCGAGGAGACAATTGTATGAGCCGAGTCGAGAAAAACGGTCTAGCGATCGAAGCTATCCTTCATGAGTTTCTGGTCAAGGAAGTCCTGCCAGGGCTGCATGTCGATGCGGAAACGTTCTTTGCCGATTTCTCTGCAATCATTCACGATCTTGCGCCGAGGAACCGTGAGCTGTTGGTCAAGCGCGATGCGCTCCAGCTTCGCATTGATGACTGGTATCGTCAGCACGGCGCTCCGACCGATATGGAAGCCTATCAGAGCTTCCTCCGCGAGATTGGCTATATCCTGCCTGAAGGCTCCGACTTCAATGTGTCGACGACGAACGTCGATCCCGAGATTGCGTCCATCGCCGGGCCGCAGCTTGTTGTGCCCGTCATGAACGCCCGCTATGCACTCAACGCCGCCAATGCTCGCTGGGGCTCGCTCTATGACGCCCTTTACGGCACCGATGCGATCCCTGAGAGTGATGGTGCGGAGAAGGGCGCAGGCTACAACCCGAGGCGCGGCGACAAGGTCATTGCCTGGGTTCGCAATTTCCTCGACGCGGCTATTCCGCTGACGGATATGAGCTGGAACGAGGTCGCCGGCTTCACGGTCAGGGACGGCGTGCTCGTGATTGCTTCCAGCGACGGTGAGGACGCCTTCCTTGCTGACCAGGCACACTTTGCCGGCTATCGAGGCGATGCCGCCGCGCCGACCGACGTTCTCCTGACGAACAACGGCATTCATATCGACATCGTGATCGATGCGTCCACTGCCATCGGCAACGGCGATGCGGCAAACATTTCAGATGTTTGGCTTGAATCCGCCATCACGACCATTATGGATTGTGAAGACTCGATTGCCGCAGTGGATGCCGAGGACAAGACGGAAGTCTATCGCAATTGGCTGGGCCTGATGAGGGGTGACCTTCAGGAAGAAGTCGTCAAGGGAGGTTCGAGCTTCATCCGCAAACTCAATCCGGACATAGACTACAATGGCCCGGACGGAGTGCCCTTCGAGGTGCATCGTCGTTCGCTGATGCTGATTCGCAACGTCGGCCATCTCATGACCAATCCGGCTATTCTCGATCGCGATGGCAATGAAGTGCCGGAAGGCATCATGGATGCCATGATCACGGGTCTGATTGCCCTCTACGATATCGGGCCGAACGGCCGCCGCAAAAACTCGCGCACGGGCTCGCTCTACGTCGTCAAGCCGAAAATGCATGGACCGGAGGAAGTCGCGTTCGCCGTCGACATATTCTCCCGCGTCGAGGATGCACTCGGCCTCGCACGCAACACCATCAAGATGGGCATTATGGACGAGGAGCGCCGCACGACGGTCAATCTCAAGGAATGCATACGCGCCGCACGCGAACGCGTGGTTTTCATCAATACGGGTTTCCTCGACCGTACCGGCGACGAGATCCATACCTCGATGGAAGCAGGCCCGATGATTCGCAAGGGCGACATGAAACAGGCTGCCTGGATCGCCGCCTACGAGAACTGGAATGTCGATATAGGTCTCGAATGCGGCCTGTCCGGCCATGCGCAGATTGGCAAGGGCATGTGGGCCATGCCGGATCTGATGGCGGCAATGCTGGAGCAGAAGATCGCGCATCCGAGAGCCGGCGCAAACACTGCCTGGGTGCCATCGCCAACGGCGGCGACGCTGCACGCCACCCACTATCACCGCGTCAACGTGGCGCGCGTCCAGCAGGGCTTGAAGGATCGCGCTCGCGCCAAGCTGAGCGACATTCTGTCCGTGCCGGTCGCCGTCCGTCCGAACTGGACGCCCGAAGAGATACAGCGCGAGCTGGACAACAATGCGCAGGGAATCCTTGGCTACGTCGTTCGCTGGGTCGATCAGGGTGTCGGTTGCTCCAAGGTTCCTGACATCAACAATGTCGGCCTGATGGAGGATCGGGCAACCCTGCGCATCTCTGCCCAGCACATGGCCAACTGGTTGCACCACAAGGTCGTCAGCGAGGCCCAGGTCACCGAGACGATGAAGCGCATGGCGGCGGTCGTTGATCATCAGAATGCTTCCGACCCGGACTATCATCCGATGGCTGCCGATTTCGACGCTTCGGTCGCCTTCCACGCTGCACTCGAGCTTGTCTTGAAGGGCAGGGAACAGCCGAATGGCTATACCGAACCGGTACTGCATCGCCGCCGCCGCGAGCTGAAGGCGAGGCAGGCCGGCTGATTGCCGCGCCGCGGATATGCAAAGGCCGCCGAAACGCAGGTTCAGGCGGCCTTTTTTATACCGAACTTCAGGTCCAGCTTACTGGATGACGATGACCTTGGATGTCGCCTTGCCCGGACGGACGCGGCTGTAAAGATCGATGACGTCCTGATTCATCAGGCGAATGCAGCCAGACGAAGCGGCGGTGCCGATCGATGCCCATTCCGGCGTGCCGTGCAGGCGAAAGAGGGTGTCCTGGCCCTGTTCATTGAAGAGATACATGGCGCGGGCGCCGAGCGGGTTGGTGAGGCCCGGACCCATGCCGTCCTCGACGTATTTGGCAACCTCGGGCTTGCGCTCAGCCATTTCCTTCGGCGGATGCCAGGTGGGCCATTCCTGCTTCCATGCGACGTAGGCGGTGCCGGCCCATGCAAAGCCCTGCTTGCCGACGCCGATGCCGTAGCGCATCGCCTTGTTGTCGGGCATGATGTAATAGAGGAAGCGCTCGCGCGTGTTGACGATGATCGTGCCCGCGCGTTCGGAGGTTTCATATGAGACGACCTGCCGGCGGAACTGCGGCTTGACCCTCTGGATCGGAATCGCGGGCAGAGAGTATCCGGCATCCGATGTCATGCCATAGGCATCGTCAAAGATTTGCGCGGTCTGGACGATCGGCCCGGGCGTGCTCGGGTTTTGAACGGAGGCGCTTTCGGAAGTCGTGGAGCAACCGGCCAGAGCGAGCGTCGCCATCAGGCCGAATACAGGAAGTGCATTGCGGATGCGCATGGATGTCTCTTGGGAAAAGGGCAAGGGAGGATCGTTCTTTTGAACCATCTTTGATTATGGTTTATTTTCGATTAACTTCGCCATTGCAAGCTGTTGCAGTGCGGCAAAACGGATACGCGGCGGCAAACTAGAATCTCATGGTTTTTTTGCAACAACGCGCGCCCTAGACACACGGTTATCCATGACGATTTTGAGTGTTTACAATAACAACCCGTTAATAGATGGCCGGCAATCAGACAGAGCCATGCTAGTGCGCCGCGGGACTCAGATTCTACTTCACGAGATGCGCCACGCGGTGCTGCCGGAATTGTCGCTGGCCAGCGGACGGCGTGCCGACCTGATCACCATTTCGGCGAAGGGTGAGATCTGGATCATCGAGATCAAGACCTCGATCGAAGACTTCAGGGTGGACCGCAAATGGCCGGACTACAGGCAGCACTGTGACCGTCTGTTCTTTGCGACACACAAGGATGTGCCGCTCGATATCTTTCCGCAGGAATGCGGCCTGTTTCTGTCCGACGGTTACTGCGCGCACCTGATCCGCGAAGCGCCAGAGCATCGCATGGCATCTGCTACCCGAAAATCCGTGATGCTCGATTTCTCACGCGCTGCTGCCCAGCGCCTGCTGGTCGCCGAGTGGGCAAGCGGCAAGCCGTTGGATGTCGACGACAGCTGATCTTATTTCGGAGCGCGCTTCGCCAGAATCCGCTGCAGCGTCCGGCGATGCATGTTGAGGCGTCGTGCCGTCTCGGAAACGTTGCGTTCGCATATCTCGTAAACGCGCTGGATATGTTCCCACCGAACGCGGTCGGCCGACATCGGATTCTCAGGCAGTTCGGCCTTCTCGCCGGCCCGTTGGGTCAGCGCCGCATAGACGTCGTCCGCATCGGCGGGCTTCGCGAGGTAATCGACCGCACCAAGCTTTACCGCCGTCACCGCCGTCGCGATATTGCCGTAACCTGTAAGCACAATGATGCGCGTATCGTCACGACGCTGCCGGATCGCCTCGATGACGTCCAAGCCGTTGCCGTCGCCGAGGCGAAGGTCGACCACCGCATACTTGGGCGGATGGCTCTTCGACTTCGCGACCCCTTCGGCAACCGACTCTGCCGTCTCGACCTGAAAGCCACGCGTCTCCATGGCACGCGCCAGCCGTCTCAGGAACGGCCCGTCGTCGTCGACGATTAACAGGCTTGCGTCAGGACCGATGTGATCGGCGTTCGCTGCAGCAATTTCGTGGTCGTGCTCGCTCATTGTCGTTGGTCCTGGCGTTTATCCGCCTGATATAAGTCAACTGTTCCATTCTTCATTATGCCGATAGCGTCACTTTGTCGAATTTGCATCGAGCAGCATGCGCGGCCATTCGACACGGACACGGGCGCCTGCGCTCTCCGGTGCCCGGTTCTCGAATATCAGTGATGCACCGGATCGTTCCAGGAGCGTTTTGGCGATGAAGAGACCCAGGCCGAGCCCGCCGGCCCGGTCTTCCCGCTGCCGTTTGGTGACATACGGTTCGCCAATTCGCGTCAGGATATCGGAAGAGTAGCCTTCGCCGTCATCCTCGATCGTGACGCGAACTCTTCGGTGGTCGTGTTCCACGGTCACGACCACGTTCTGCCGGGCGTAGTCAATGGCGTTTTCTATCAGGTTACCAAGCCCGTACATGATGCCGGCATTTCGATCGGTAATCGGTTCTCCTTTGCGGGGGCTCTTTTCGATCATTTCGAGTTTGATCCCGAATTCACGGTGCGGCGCAATGACCTCCTCCATCATCGATGAGAGGGGCAGTCGCCGCAAATGCGCCTCGCCTTCCGCCGACAAGGTCGCCAGTCGTCGCAGGATATCGCGGCAGCGCTCGCTCTGGCTGCGCAGCAACTGTACATCCTCGCGAAACCGGTCGTCATCCTTCAATTCCCGCTCCATCTCCTTGGCAACGACGCTAATGGTGGCAAGGGGGGTGCCGAGTTCGTGTGCAGCCGCTGCAGCCAGACCATCGAGTTGCGAAAGATGCTTCTCCCGTTGCAGCACCAGTTCCGTTGCAGCCAATGCGTCCGCCAACTGGCTGGCCTCCATGGAGACCCGGTATGCATAGAAGGCGGCGAAGGCCATGGTCGACGCGATCGAGCACCAGACCCCGAACTGCATGACGGTGTGGACGTTGATTTCCGCGCCGTTGAACCAGGGCAGGGGAAAAGGCGAAAAAGCCAGGATCGAGATGCAGATCATGGCGACAATGATAAGCGCTGTACTGTACCGAATGGGCTGCGATGCGAAGGAAATGATGACAGGTACGCAAACCAAGGCAGCGAACGGGTTGGCAAGGCCGCCGGTGATGAAGAGCAGCGCGCACAATTGCAGGAGATCGAATCCGAGAAGCGCAAACGCCGCGCCAGGATCGATGCGGTGCGTGGGTGGGTAGCGGATCATCAAATAGAAGTTGACCGACGCCAATGCAGCGATCAACACCACGCAGGCAACGAGTGGCAACGGAAACTTCAGCCAGAAGGCAACAATGAAAACGGTTAGCGCCTGACCGCCGACGGCAAGCCATCTGAGGCGCACCAGCGTCTGCAGCCGCAGTCGCCGGCTGCTGTGCCTGTCTTCCACTGACACGTTATCGATATGATCGACCATCGGTACTCCCGGAACCTTCTTATGGCTCATGTACCACGCGGCTTCACGCGTGTCGTTGGCGCGGCCTCTTCGGGATGCTCGGGCCAGGGGTGTCGGGGATAGCGGCCGCGCATGTCGGCGCGCACATCCTTCCATGATCCGGCCCAGAATCCGGGGAGATCGCGCGTGGTCTGGATCGCACGATGCGCCGGCGAGGTCATCTCGAGAACCAGCGGCAGCCGACCTCCACCAATCGTCGGATGCTGCCTCAATCCGAACAGCTCCTGCACGCGGATCGTCAGCAGCGGCTCCTCGCCATCATACTGTATCGGATGACGGTGCCCCGTCGGCGCCTCGAAGTGGGTGGGGGCGAGGCGGGCGAGGTCGCGCTGCAAGTCGTGCGGCACGAGCGACATCAAACCATTCGAAAGGCCGCCGGCGGAAATGTCGGAAAGGCCGCGTGCCTCTGCCTGGAAGGGGACGAACCAATCATCGAGCCGCGCCAGCAGCGCGTCATCCTGCATGTCGGGCCAGGGCTCACCGATGCTTCGGTGCAGAAAGCCGATGCGCTCGCGAAGCTGCTTTGCTTCCCTGGAGAAGGGCAGGTGGTCCAGTCCGAGCTCCCGCAGGCCTTCGGCAAGTGCCCTGCCGACCGCTTCCCCCGACGGGCGCGGAAGCGGCGTTTCCTCGAAGACGATCGCCCCCAGCCGGGTCGCGCGTCGTGCCCGCACCTGGCGGCTCTGCTGGTCGAAAAAGGTCTGGTCATCGGTTCTGATCTCGCCGGGAAGCTCGGCCTCAACCATGGCACGCGACACTTCCGCCGCTGCCAGAATGCGCCCTTGCGCCGCGCGTCCCGTCACATCAGCGATCACAAGCATCGTGCTGCCGGCAAGCCGCTCGGTCTCGGGGAGTTCCGCGCCACGGCCGTTCGCCATGACGAAGCGCCCCCTGCCACCACGTTGCAGGGCGGTGCGGTCCGGGAAAGCATGCAACAGCAGTTGTCCAACCAAGGCCGGTTCGCTGGCCTTGACCGTGTCGAGACCCATTGCCAATCGCGCCGCAAGTTGCCGTGCGCCCTCCGCCCGGTCAGTCTTCTCTCCCTTGAAACGCCGCGACCTCTCTTCGAGATCGATGCTGGTGCCGCCGAGCCCCTGTTCAGTCAAAAGCACTGCAAGCATCGCCGCATCCCGCGCGTGTCCGCTTTCCCCGGCCGACACAACCATTGCTGCCAGTCGGGGTGGCAATGCCAGGTCGCGCATCATCCGCCCGCGCGACGTGAGCGCGCCGTCCTTGTCAAGCGCGCGAAGTTGCCGAAGCAGGGTGCGCGCTTCGGCAAGTGTCGTCTCGGGAGGTTGGTCCATGAAGGCGAGAGACCGAGTATCCTGCACGCCCCAATGCGCAAGATCGAGCATCAGACCGGAAAGATCCGTCGACAGAATCTGCGGTGGCGTAAATGCCGGCAGCGCAGCTGTCTGGCCTTGGTGCCAAAGGCGAATGGCAATGCCCGGCTCTGTTCGTCCGGCGCGCCCGGCGCGCTGGTCCGCAGATGCGCGCGATACCCGCACCGTCTCCAGCCGCGTGATACCCGTCGATGGCTCGAACACCGGCAGTCGCTGCAAGCCTCCATCGATGACGATCCTAACGCCGTCGATGGTAATCGATGTCTCGGCGATCGATGTCGCAAGCACGATCTTGCGGGTGCCTGGCCGCGCTGGCCGGATGGCGGCGTCCTGTTCTTTCTGGCTCAGGTTGCCGTAAAGCGGCGCGATCACGGATTGATCGCCGAATCGTCCCGCCAGCCGCTCGGCCACGCGCCCGATCTCGGCCTGCCCCGGCAGGAAGGCAAGGATGGACCCGGCTTCGCTGCCGTGCGCGTCTATGATCGCCCGCGTCACCGCGTCCTCGATTCGCTCGCCGGCCGGCCGGTCCTTGTAGCGGGTATCGATCGGAAAGCTCCGCCCCATACTCTCGATGACAGGCGGATGGTCGAGCAGCTCGGCCACGCGCGCGACGTCGAGCGTAGCCGACATCACGAGAATCCTGAGGTCGTCGCGCAAGGCTGACTGCACGTCGAGTGACAGCGCCAGCCCGAAGTCGGCGTCGAGCGAGCGCTCGTGGAATTCGTCGAAAATTACCGTTGAGATGCCGGCGAGCTCGGGGTCGTCAAGGATCATCCGCGCGAAGACGCCTTCGGTGACGACTTCGATGCGGGTCCTCAGCGAAACCTTGTTGTCCAGGCGCATCCGGTAGCCGACCCTCTCGCCGACCGCTTCGCCCAGCAGCGAGGCCATTCGGCCGGCTGCCGCCCGCGCCGCCAGACGCCGCGGCTCCAGCAGGATGATCCTACCGTCGCCGCGCCATGCCTGAGCGAGAAGATAGAGTGGAACCAGCGTCGTCTTGCCGGCACCCGGCGGCGCTGACAGCACGGCGCGCTTCTGGCTCGCCAGCGCCCCGGCAATGTCGGGGAGAACGTGCGAAACCGGCAGTTCCGGCAGCGGCGGCATCGTGGTCACCGCGGCACCGTCGTCTCATAGGCGAGAATCGCTCCCGCCAAGTCCTCCAGAGCGGCGCCGACCGACTTGAACAGAGTGATCTCCGAACCGTCGGTCCGCCCGGGATGTCGGCTGGCGACCAGCTCGGCGAGTTCCGCCTGAATCCCCGCCTCGGTTAGCACACCACTCTTCAAAGGCTGGACGATATCGCCCGCCTCGGCCATGGCCCCGGCGCGGGTGTCGACGAAGACACTTGCTCGGCGGATAGCCGCATCATCGCTTTCGCGCATGCTGGGTTTGAACGCGCCGATAAGATCGAGATGAGCCCCTGGCTTCAGCCAGTCTCCGGAAACGAGGGGTTCAGCTGAAAGCGTCGCGCAGGAAACGATGTCGGCAGTGCGAACGGCGGCTTCGAGATCAGCGGCAGTCTCGACCTCCAACCCGACCGCGCGCGCCTGGCCGGCAATCCTCTCGGCGTTGTCGAGGTTGCGCCCCCATATGCGGAAGCGTTGGAGCGGACGCGTTACCGCGTGTGCCTGCAGCAGATTGAGCGATAGCCGCCCGGTGCCGCAGACCAGCAGTTCCTTTGCCTCCGGATGCGCGAGTGACCGCGCGGCCAGCGCCGAGGTCGCTGCTGTGCGTCGCGCCGTCAGCTCACCTCCATCAATGGCAGCCAGCATTTCGCCCGTCTTGGCGGAAGACAGGAGATAGGTCCCGAATATCGCGGGCAGCGACCGTTGTGCGTTGTCGGGGAACACCGACAGGATCTTGACGCCTGCGTAGCGTCCGGGCACCCAGGCTGGCATCAACAGAAGCGTGGCGGCGCGCTCGCCCGGAACCTCCATGTCATGATGGTGCCGTACCGGTGTCACGCAGTCGCCCGCGAACATCGTTGCCAGTGCCTCGATCAGTTCCGGCCACGGCAGTGCCGCGCGCGTCTGTTCAGCGTTCAGGACAAGCATGCTGTATTCCCCTTGTATGTCGCTTTCGCCACCAAACTATCGATGGGTGGCCACCGCACGCAAGCCGTCTTGCGTTTGCCAGCCGGCTGTCCAGTCAGGAATGGCAGGATTTCTACCGCGTGAAGTGGAGGAGAGACGAACAATGCAAGCAGCGGCGGTAATTTGCCGCCCGAATTTGACCGAAACTTATGGTCCCCGAAAATTTCCAATAGAAAACAGCGTGTTACAAAAATGTCAAAAAACTTTTGCGCGGTGTGTTGACTTGGAAAAGGGGTAGGCCTTATAAGCCCACTCACTGAACGAGGGCGGCGGCGCTGCTGGCGACGATGTCCTTCGCTTCTGAGTTTCCGGATTGGCTGCGATGCTGATGAGGGTTTGTTTCCGGATTGGCTGCGATGCTGATGAGGGTTTG
>NZ_LMDG01000022.1 GCF_001426265.1 Rhizobium sp. Root1220 | reverse complement strand
CCGATCACCGGGAAGTCTGCAGCGGTTCATCTCGATCTTCTCGGCGCTTCGAAATCTCTTCGTCACCCCACGGCACAAACGATCAGCACTGGCCAATCRCATCCATCGCATCCGTGCGATGGCGCATTGGAAGGCGGTCACRAGAGCCATCGCCTGATCTATGACGGGCAACGCCATTCGTCCGTTCACTGCTCGCTAACGTGACAACTCCCGTCTGGCATGTCCCCCGGCCTTAACGGGATCGCGCCGGACCGTGGATGACGTGTGCCGCGCTGGCAACAGGGCAACCACAATTGGCCATAACCCCCCCGACAAACTTGCCCTGCCGCGCAAATCGCTCCAATGATGGAAAGCTCGTTTGCGCTCGCGGTTGCTCCCGATCGGCGCCTGGGCATCCTCCCGAAATCAGAGCCTCCGGAACAGGGACGCGAATGAAGAAGCTACCCGGCGCCGTTTTTGCACTTGCGATCGCCATCCATGGCGCGGGGGCACGGGCTGACGATGCGGCACCACCCTCCTACGCCGATACGACGCTGACAGGCGACTGGCACGGCTACCGCAACTGGCTGCGCGATCAGGGCGTCGCCTTCACGATGTCTCAGACCAGCGACGTGCTCGGCAATGTATCGGGCGGCCTGAAACGGGGAATGGCCTATGACGGTGTTTTCCAGCTGCAAGGCGATTTCGACATGGACCGGCTGGTCGGCTGGACCGGCGGCGCCATCCATATTTCCGGCTATGCGATCCAGGGCCAGGGCCTGTCCGGCAAGGATATCGGCAATCTCCTGACAGTTACCTCAGTGGAAGCCGATCCCGGCTTCAGGCTCGGGGAATTCTATCTCTCGCAGAGCCTCATGGACGACAAGGTGACCGTCAAGCTCGGGCAGATCCTGGCGGACCAGAATTTCGCGATCAGCAATACGGCGAGCCTTTTCGTCAACTCCACCTTCGGATGGCCCGGCATCTTTGCCGTCGATCTTCCCGGAGGAGGACCGGCCTATCCCTTCGCCGTTCCCGGCGCTCAGATCATCGTCAAGCCTGACGATGCCTGGACTCTGCAGGCCGCCGTCTTCAATGGCAGCCCGACAGGGTCCGACCCCGACGGCAATGCCAATGGATTGGGATTTCCGCTTGGCGATGGCGTCTTTGCGATTGCCGAGGCAGGCTTTGCCTATATGCCCGCAAAGGACGGGACCGGCCTGCCCGGCACCTACAAGATCGGCGCCTGGTACAATTCCGAAAAGTTCGACAGCCTGACCACCGCATCGAATGGCGTGTCGCTGGCCGATCCGCTCTCGAGCGGCAGGCCGCGCCGGCTCTCGGGCAATTTCGCGGTCTACGCCGTCCTCGACCAGACGCTCTGGCAGGAGCCGGGAAGTTCGGACAATGGGCTCAATGGATTTTTCCGGATCGCCGTGGCGCCGCAGCAGGAACGCAACAGCATGAACTGGTACTTCGATATGGGCCTTGCCTATAAGGGGCTTTTGCCGGGCCGCGACGACGACACCGCTGGCATCAGCTTCGCCTATGCCGGCATGAGCTCGGGAATGTCGGATCAGGTGAAGGCCGAAAACGCCTTCAACGGGACATCGCAGCCGGTGCCGAATTCCGAAGCCGTGATCGAAGCCACATATCAGGCCGCCATTACCCCATGGATGACAGCCCAGCCATTCTTTCAATATGTCATCCGTCCGGGCGGCAATGCAGCTGACCCCGACAAGCCGAATTCACGGATCCAGAACGCAGCGATTTTCGGTATGCGGGCTGTCGCTAGTTTTTAAGGGTGAGTTTTCAACGTGGGCCTACATTGAAATGCAGATTGATAATTTGACCTCCTTCGTACGTAAAACTGCAACTTCCTAGAAGTACAAACTACCCGTTATGTGCGCCGCCTCGGCGTAGGGTGACGTCTCACGAAAGCATCTGTCATCAGTTTCTGTAATTATAAAGCAACGATATTACATTTGTTTTCTTCGCGCTTGAGGCAAGCTTGGCTGTTACTTGACATGCTGCTTGCTTTCTCAGCAAGCTCGTGCCGAGCTCTAACGTTATCTATCACTTCAAGGGGAAGGGAGCGGCATCATCGCACACGTACTGTTCATACCTAGGTATAGAGTGTCGATCGCCAGAATATCGACACTAGTCGACGTGAGCAAAGCGAGAGCTTCGGATAGTTCTCAAAGGAGGTGAAATGAGTCGGAAAAAGATTATATCCGCCATTGTCTTGCTCGGCGTTTTTTGGAGTCCTGCGAGTGCGGCTGATGGCACGCATGATTCCCGTATTGCCATGATGAAAAAAATCGGCGGCGCTGCCGGAGCGCTTGCCGACATTGCCAAGGGCGCGAAGCCGTACGACGCCGACGCGGTCAAGACAGCGCTGACGACGATTGCGGAAACGGCCAAAGCCTTCCCAGACGAGTTTGGCCCGAATAGCGACAAGGCTGCACTGTGCCCGCGACGAGGACGCCCATGTCGATTTCGGCTTCACCAGCACGCGGCATACGCCCGTCAAGCTCGACCGGCTGTTTGCCGAGGCCGATCTCAGGATCGCCACCGGCCTCGTCGAGCCACATTTCATGGCCGGCTGGTCGGGTGGCAGCAAGGTCATTGCCCCGGGTGTTGCCCATCACGAGACGATCCGCACCTTCCATTCGGCCCGCTTCATGAGTTTACCGAAAAGCGACTTTACGGCCGTTGATCAAACAACGTGACATCCCCCGCCAACCTCTTTCATCTCCATCGGAAACATCTCACTGCCGCAGACCACCGCCAACTCCGCGCCAGCGCCGTCAACACCTGGCGTGAAATCGCATTGTCGACCGTGCTCTGAAATTCCGGACGCGTGCCTTGCCCGCGGCTACGATCCGTAAAGGCGACGCCACCTTTGGGAGCTATATCGCGCAACAGATGCTCCTTACTGGACCGGATGGCAGGCGCCGAGGCGTGAGGGTTGCACCGGCCACTGGCTGCTATAGATCGACGTCCGCCGCCGGAAGACGGGTGTTCCCCCGTTTTCGCCGGGCAGTTCTAGTTCTGTCCGTAGCGCAATCTGTCTCTCATCCGCGGGACTGCGAAATCCAGAAATACGCGCAACTTGAGTGGCACCTGGCGCTGACCGGGATAAATGAAGCTGACCGGGATGGCAGGCGGAGCGTGAGCGTCGAGAACGGTCACAAGCTTTTTCGCCTCGACCAGCTCATCGGCCAGGTAAGACAAAACGCACGCAATCCCCCCGCCGGCCAGCGCGGCGCTCAACGCTGCCTCGATCGAGTTGACGAGGAGGCGGCACGGCACCTCGACAGTCCGGCGCGCGGTGCCGGAGCCGAACTCCCAGCGCGTTCCGGTTGCCAGCCCCTCATAGCCAATGCAGCTATGCGCGACCAGATCCGCAGGATGTTCCGGAACGTGCCGATCCTCGAAATAGGATGGACTGGCGCAGAGGACCTGGCCGAACGAACCGGCGCGCAAGGCGATCATGCTGCTGTCTGGAAGTTCGCCGACGCGAAGCGCAAGATCGACGCCTTCCTCTCCCACGCTGATCTTGCGGTCGGTGAGTTGAACGCTGACGCGGATGTCGGGGTATTCGCGCAGGAATTCGGCAACGACCGGCATCACATGAACGCGCCCCAGAACCTGCGGCACGCTGACCGTAAGCCAGCCGCGCGGCGTCTCGTATTCGCCGGCCGCATCGCGTTCCGCTTCGGCCAGGTCTTCGAGGATCCGTCGGCAGGAGGACAGATAGGTCTGCCCGGCCTGCGTGAGCGTGAGCTTGCGATTGCCCCGCACCAGCAGGCGAAACTTCAAATGGTCCTCGAGCTCGGACACCCTTCGGCTCACCGTCGCCAGGGGAATACGCAGCCGCCTGCTGGCCGCCGACAGGCTGCCCGTTTCCACGGCCGCCAGAAATATCGTCATTGCCTCGAGGCGATCCATAGCCTTCCACCTGTGAAAGGATGCCTCTCGTTTTTAACGGCTGCTGCTCAGCTTTGGAAGGGTTTATTTTGAACCATGCCAAGGAAAGGTTGCTGCCATGAACCTCGAAACCATCAAGACGAAGAGTGCTGAAGGCGTCCTGTTTGCAGAGATCGACGCACCGCCGATGAACCTGATCGGCCCCGAACTGGTTCGGGATCTCGTATCGCTGATCGAACATGCCGAGAGCGACCCTGACATCAAGGTCGTCGTCTTCCGCAGCACCGATCCCGACTTTTTCATTTCCCACGTCGATGTGACCCGCGTCAGCGAGTATCGCAACGAGGCCGCAAGGCTCGCAGGCGAACCCTCCATCGGTCTCCTGTTCCGCCACCTCAGCCAGAGTCGCCTCATATCGATCGCCCAGATCGAGGGTCGCGCCCGGGGCGCCGGAAGCGAGTTCGTCCTTGCCTGCGACATGCGCTTCGCGGCCCGGGGTGCGGCGGTCTTCAGCCAGATCGAGGCTGCCTTCGGCGCGCTTCCGGGCGCCGGTGGCGTCCAGCATCTGGCCCCGCTTGTCGGCCGCGGGCGCGCGCTGGAGATCATGCTGTCCGCCGAGGATTATGATGCCGATACCGCCGAGCGCTACGGCTGGATCAATCGGGCGCTGCCGCCCCTGGAGCTTGCCGATTTCGTGACCGCGCTGGCCCATCGCATCGCGCGCTTCCCGGCTGCGGGGCTCGCCGCTATCAAGGATCGGGTGAACGCCGCCACCCTTGCGCCGATCGAGGACTTCCGGCGCGACTC
This sequence comes from Rhizobium sp. Root1220, assembly GCF_001426265.1. GTDB lineage: Bacteria > Pseudomonadota > Alphaproteobacteria > Rhizobiales > Rhizobiaceae > Rhizobium. Next base: position 8,906 of record NZ_LMDG01000022.1, on the reverse strand, counting down.
CGACCTCTTCGGCGAAAGCCTGCGCCATGAAGAGGCCGGACGGCGCATTCGACGCGCATTCGAGCACGGCTTTCAGACGCGAGACGCAGAGCTTAGCCTTGCCCCCTTGCTGGGCTCACTGGATCAATGAGAGGATCGACCGATGTTTACGAAAAAAGACGTTCGCTTTCCCGCAGAGGGCGGTATCGAGTTATCCGCATGGCTCTACATACCGCAGGGCCAGCAACAACCGCTTCCGGCCATCACCATGGCCCATGGCTATGCCGGTACGAAGTATCACGGCATTGATGCCTTTGCCGAAGCCTTCGCAAAGGCCGGTTTCGTGGTGCTGCTGCATGACCATCGCGGCTTTGGCGACAGCGGCGGTCAACCCCGCCATGACGTCAACCCGTGGCAGCAGATCACCGACTGGCGCCGGGCGATCTCGTATCTGCAGCAGCGCCCCGAAGTCGACGAAAATCGCGTCGGCCTGTGGGGAACGAGTTTCGCCGGCGGCCACGCCATCGTCCTCGGTGCGACCGACCGCCGCTTGAAGGTGATCGCGGCCCAGGTTCCAACGATTGACGGATATGCCTCTGGCCTGCGCCGGGTACCCTCGGAAAAAGTGGCCGATCTCGAAGCGCTGCTGGCCGCCGACGACCTTGCCCAGCTTCGCGGCGAGCCGCCCGCGATGCAGGTGATCGTCAGCACGGAGGCGGATCAGAACTCGTCCTACAAGGCAACCGACGCCGTGGACTTCTACCTGAAGAAAGCGCCCGCCGGAAAATGGGAAAACAAGGTCACGCTGCGCTCGACCCGCTGGTCCCGCATGTATGCCCCCGGCGAATGGATAGACCGCGTCTCTCCCACCCCGCTTCTGATGATCGTGGCAGACCACGACCATACCGCCCCGACCGATCTTGCACTCAAAGCCTATGAGCGCGCCCTGCATCCCAAGCGTCTCGTCATGATCCAGGGCGGCCACTTTGACCCCTACGAGCGGGAATTCGAAACCTCATCGGGAGCAGTCATCGACTGGTTCCGGTCCCACCTTTGATAGACTGCAGGGACGTTGGGCGCTGAGGACCACGCAGCGAGAAACGGCCTGACGCCTCATGTGGCCGAATCCTACGCGCCGATGAACATCACCGTCTCCTATGCTAGCCAGGGCGGACGCCCAAGCCCTTCCTTATGATCATCGACTGGATTCATGTTGGAAAGGACTGGAATCGCGATGGCACGATGCGCGCCATCGAAGACAATACGACCTGGAGGTTGCTTCGGAATTCATTCTGCCGGTGCCGCCGGCACTCGCCCCCAAGGGTTAGGTGCCCGCGAGACTGAAACCCTCCCCAACCATGCGCCGCCCGTGCCGCGGGCCCCCTTTCAGGCACGGAGCAACAACAGAAAGGACCTCGAAATGTCTGCAATGACCAGAACCCTCTTTGTTTCCCTCGGCCTCGCCCTGTTGTCGACATCGCTGGCAGAGGCAAAGACCATGTCGCCGGCTGCCGTCGCGACGGTAGGACAGCACAAGCTGCTGACGGACGCCGATGGCCAGTCGCTTTACACCTTCGACAAGGACCAGCCCGGAAAGTCCGAATGCACCTTGCTCTGCGCTCTCGCCTGGCCTCCGTTCGAAGCACCGGCCGGGGCCAAGGCTTCCGGCCCCTGGAGCATCGTCACCCGGCCGACCGGCGTCACCCAGTGGGGCCTATAGCGGCGCGCCGCTCTATACCTACCACTTCGATTCCCAGTCGGGAGACGTCCATGGTGACGGCGCCGAAGGCGTCTGGCATGTCGCCCGGCCGTAACGGCATCGCGCCGGACCGTGGATGACGTGTCCCGCACGGGCAACAGGGCAAGCACAATCGGCCGCAAAACACCCGACAAACTTGCCCTGCCGCGCAATTTGACTTGGAGGTCTCGATCTTCTGGCAGTACTAACCGTGTGGAGGATCGCCGGGTTCAGCAGGTCCCGCCTCGCGAGCGTCTTGCCCCGCGCGGCCCCAAGAGTTCCTGGTCGCTTTCGCGCCTCTCCGAAGCGATCTACCGCAGCCTGTACATACGGGCCCGCGGGGCGCTGAAAAAGGAATTGCTCGAACACCTTAGGGCAAGACGAACAATCCGTCGTTCCCGGCATGCCAGCATGAAACGGAGCGGCTTGGGCCAGATCAAAGATGCGATTTCCATAAGCGAGAGACCTGCGTCTGTCGTCTTCTGGTCTCGCAGGCGGTCTAACAGTCATGAGTCCATGCAGCAGCGCGCGACAGAACCCGTCATCTTGTGCTGCGCCGCGTGACGCGGCGCAGCGACTTGTTTTGGGTCAGGCGCCGGCGATCGCGCGCCGGACATCCTGGGCAAAGCCCTTGACGGTGAAGCCTTCAGGCAACTGATCGATCAAGATTAGGTCGGAGATCGAGTTCTTCGTGCGAAGCGGCAGGATAGCCTGGTATTCAGGCGAATTGTACCAGGTGTCAGCTGCTTCGCGGCTGGGAAATTCCATGAGGACGACGGCACCAGACCAAGTCCCCTCGACAACGGTCGCAGGTCCCTGCGCAAGCCATTTACCGCCAAATGGAGCAACTGTTGCTTCAACGCTTTCGAGATAGGTGAGGCCCTGGTCATTGGGAACGTCGCCGGGGATTCGCAGGTGGTTGATCAGATAAGTAGTCAAGATTTAACTCCTGTTGATGGATCAAATTGGAAACTGTCGATGCTAGGCGAGTGAAGCCAAATGCGACTTTTCGAAGGGGAACAGCGCCTGGAAATCCCCGCGCCGAATGGCGTTCGGCCAGTTCGGGTTGCTGATGAGGGCTCGTCCGATTGCTATCAGATCGAATTCTTCCTCTTCCATGCGTCGCAACAGTTCCTCCAGCGTGCCGAGCGGTGCGCCATTTGACTCGCCGAGCAGCTGTTCGAGGAAATCGGCACCAGAGAGGCCAACCGAACCAACGCTGATCGTTGGCCGCCCGGTGATCTTGCGGGTCCATCCCGCGAGATTAAGTGAGGAGCCCGTAAATGCCGGCTCCCAAAAGCGCCTCGTCGAAGCATGAAAAATATCGACCCCGGCGTCGCTGAGTGGGCCTAGAACCTGCTCAAGCTCCTCAGCATCTCCCGCGAGCGTTGCCGCATAGTCCTGAAGTTTCCATTGCGAAAAGCGGAAGATGATCGGGAAGTCAGGTCCGACGGCCTGACGAACGGCCCGGACCACATCTGTCGCAAATCGCGTCCTTTGCGCCGCGTCGCCACCGTAAGCATCCGCGCGGCCGTTTGTGCGCGACCACAAAAACTGGTCGAGGAGGTAGCCATGGGCTCCGTGGAGCTCTACCGCGTCAAATCCAATCTTGCGAGCGGCCGCGGCAGCCGTGGCAAACGCCGCAATGCTATCGGCGATATCGGCATCGGTCATCGCCCTCGCCCCAGATTCCGATTCGCTCGGGCCTTCAGAGGGCGTTTCCGGTGATGGTCCGGTCCCTTTTGCGCGGAGGTTGCCGAGATGCCAGAGCTGCGGCGCAATTCGCGACCCGGCAGCATGGACTTCCCTCACTACTTTTGCCCAGCCAACGAGGCTGTCGGGTGAATGGAAATTCGGTATAGACGAACTACTTGAGGCGGCAGGACGCCCGATAGTCGTGCCTTCGGTGATGATCAATCCGACACCACCCTCGGCGCGACGCCGATAATATTGCGATACATCCTCACCCGGAACGCCGTCTGGACTTAGCTTCCGCGTCATCGGAGCCATGACGATGCGGTTTCTCAGGTCCAATTGCCCAAGCTTAAAGGGACGGAAAAGGGGGGTGACGTCCATGGTGCAGCATCCTCAATTCGATCGCGCTTGCGTACTTGCTTTCGTGCCGACGCTCACGGGCGATCGGCCGAGATAGATGTTTGCTGGCTGAGCAGCCAACCTTTGGTTTCGTGGAGAATCTCTTCTGAGAGAGTGGCATCTTCGCTGATCCGCGAGAGGATCAAGGCGCCGATCATCGCGGACCAACTGCCGACCGCTATCTGTCGCCGCTGTTCGTCAGTCTTGCCGGCAGCCCCTGCCGCAAGAAAATCGATCTGGCTGCGAATGGCCTGCGACATCGCCGCACGGCCTGCCTCATGTCCGCGGGCCGCCTCCGAGCCAAGGGCCGCAAATACACAGCCTGAACCGATGCTGTCCCGGTGCTCGGAGGTCAGGTAATTTTCTGCAAGTGCGGGAATGCCAGGAGCACCGTTGGTCGCTGCCTCCTGCTGCACGGCTAAGGCCTGACTGATGGCTTGCGTTGCCAAATCCGACTTGTCCGAGAAATGCCTGTAGAATCCACCGTGCGTCATTCCAGCGGCTCTCATGACATCCGCCACGCCGACCTGCTCGATGCCCTTTTCTCGAAATAGCCGTCCTGCGGCCTGCAAGATCAGCTGGCGATTAGCGTCTTTTTTGGCTGCGCTGTTTCGCATGGCGGCTCACCTTCCGTAACAAATGGATGATAATAATCATCTAAACGTTCACGGGCGGTGTTGCAAGGGGGCGCCGAAAGATTCATGCGAATGTCAGTGCTCCGGCGGGGTGACGCCTCTTCACCTCCAAGACTGGTTCTCATTCACGTACTGCTCAGCGGCCGCTAGGGTTCCGTCGCAAACTTTTGAAAAAAAATGCCGCTTACGGATCATGTGAGCCACCTCGATACCATCCGGGCCCCTGAACATTAAAGGGGCATCTGTGGACGCCCCGGGGAATGAAGGCTGAACAGCGGCCCTGCCGCTATCTGGCTGAAAATCATCTACTGGCATCCCGACGAGATTCCAGCCTTACACCGGATCGGCGAACTCTAAGATGTCGAGAAGGCTAGCCAAACGACGGCAACGTATTGTCCATCTCGAAACAAGAGTGACGATCCCGTGAGGAAGCTGAGATTGGCTAAGGCTCAGTGCGGGGTCAGCTTATGAGCTTTAAAGAATGCAAGTACCGAGGCGAGGAATTCCTCCGGCTGCTCAAGATGAGCGAAATGGCCACTATGGGCAAAGCGTACCAGCTCGGAATTTCGAAGGCTGTCATGCAGGGTTTCACCCCATTTAGGCCCGCATATGAAATCGTGATCACCTGTGAGAATTAGCGCCCGCACGGAAAGATTTTGAAGTCTCGATCGAGCATCAAAGGGTTCGTTGTTGCCAATGAGAATTGTGGCGTTAATCCCTGCGCGAAACGCTTCAAGATCAAGCTTCTCTCGGACACCATCGGCGAAGTAAGCGGGGAGTAGATCGCGCATTATCTTTGTATAGTCGTCATCGCTCGACATCTTAGGGACCGACTGCCAAGCTTGGAGTACCGCTGGCCCATCGGCGTGATGGCGATCAGCAAAGGCTTGAATGCCGTTTGCGGCGTTCCTCATAAAGTCATTGCCTGTCACCGCCGACGATGAGTACAAGATCATCCCCGATACGCGATCGGGGCTTCCGCTCGTATGTTCCTGGATGACAAAACCGCCATGCGAATGACCGAGAAGAATGACATTGGAAATGTCGAGCGTCTCAAGAAATCTGCGAAGCTGATTTGCAAAGAGTTCAATAGTATAGCCGTGCGGATGTTCTGCTAATTGACCTGAACCACCTGTACCAATCGGCTCAAGGTACACCATGGTAAAATGGCGCTCCAAGAGGGGCATGCGAAGATATTGCCAGTGAATTCCTGGGCCGCCGGGATGAACCACGATCACCGGCCCTTTGCCCGTGACATGAAAGCTTTGGCTAATTCCATCGATATCGACGACATGATGTCCGGAACTCAGGGTATTCAAAATCGACATTGATCAGCCTTTATCAACAGAGCGCATTCGTACTCACCGAATTACGCAATTAGCCTGAGCTAGCGAGCCCGACCACACACACTCCGGTGACAACACGATCTTTTGAAAGACGTCGAGTAGAGGTGGCTCGGGGAAGGGCTGGAAGCTGGGCGGCTGCACGTCGCCACGCTGATGAAGAAGATGCGCATCGAGGCGATCTATCGCCGCCCGAACACCTCCAAACCAACTCCAGGTCACAAAATCTATCCCTACCTCCTGGACCATTTTTGGTTAGAGTTTTCTGGTGCATTTTCCTGGCTGGGAAAGGAACGGAAGACGATGAAGGCATCGCAGTTTTCGGACGCCCAGAAGGCGTTTATTTTGAAGCAGGGTGATGAAGGGGGATGGCACTGGCCCGCCGGGCAAGTGCGGTCGCGTCGAGCGTAACGTGCTTCGCCACGTCATCGACGCTCTCCTCGCGAGGCGCTGGTGATGAGGACTGCAGGAAAATGCTTTGGTCTCCTCCCTGTCGTCTCTCTTGAATGTCGGTGCGGTCCGCCTTTGCACTGACCTTCGCGGTTTACTTCGTCCAAGAGAGCCTTCCCTCGTGGTCTGATGAAATGATCGGAAGGTGGACAATGAAAGTCGCCCCGCCCGCAGGGTTTTGGCGGGCGGTTATCTTGCCGTGGTGCGCTTCGACGATTGATCTGCAGATGGCGAGTCCCATTCCCATTCCGTGCTCCTTCGTCGTGTGAAATGGCTTGAAGAAAGCTTCACCATCGCCGGAAAAGCCTGGTCCGTTGTCGCTGCACGAAATAACGACGGCATCGTCGTCAACACACGCCGACACGCGGACGATCCGGTTGCTGAAATCGTCGTGGGAAAGCGCCTGTATGGCATTCATCATTAGGTTGATGATGACCTGCTGAAGCTGGACTGGGTCGCCTATGATGTGGGGCAGATCGTGCGGCATGTCGATCTCAACCTCGACCTTGCTTCGGCGGGCCAGTGCTTCGACATAGGACAGCGATCCCGATAGGAGCCCGCCGCAGTCGAGCTCCCGGAATGTCGATCCGCCCTTTTCGAAAAGCGTTCGGACGCGCGCTATGATGTCACTTGCCAGTTGGGCATAGCCGACCATCCGTCGGGCGTTCGCCTTTGCCTTCTCGAGGTCCGGCTCATCGCGTTCGATCCAGCGAAGCAGCGCTCCGCCGCTGGCGACCAGAGCGCCGAGAGGTTGGTTGACCTCGTGGGCGATCGATGCAGTGAGTTCCCCGGCCATCGCTACGCGGGCGACATGGGCGATCTCCACCTCGCTCTGCTTGAGGCGTTCGGCGGTCCGGACGTCCGCGGTCACGTCCATGATCACGGCGGTGTAGTTGCCTCCCTCGGGGGAGGCGAGCTGTCCGAGCACGCGGATATGCTTGATCCTGCCGTCATCGAAAGAAAGGCGGAAAGTCGCTTCGATCTTCGGCTTGCTTTTGCGCAGGTCCGCGCGGAACCGCTCGAAACCCGTAAGGTCATCTTCGTGAATACGCGAGACAAGGAGGGATAGCGACGGTCGGGTTTGCGGATGATACTCGAGTATCCGGTACGTTTCGTCCGACCAGAACAACCTTTCTTCGGAAAGCTCGAAGCCGAAGGTGCCGATTTTGCTGAGTTCCTGTCCTTTGGCGAGATAGGCTTCGCTCAGTTGTAGCGACGTCTCTGCCGCCTTTCTCTCCTCGATGTCGAAAATCGCGCCGTACCAAGCAGTGACAACGCCATTCTCGTCGCGTCGAGGCGTTCCAATGCTGACGCACCAGCGGTAACCGATCTTGTCATTGCCGACGCGAGCTTCGTAAGTTCCCTCGGAGCCACTGGCGAGCATCCTCCGCCAGTACGCTTCGATGCCCTCCCGATCTTCGGGATGAACCCCGTCGCGCCAACCCCACCCTACGGCTTCGGCTAGGGTCAGGCCGCAGAAATCAAGCCATCGTTTGTTGGCGTAGTCGAAGAAGCCGTCCGACCCAGCCCGCCAAATCATCGCGGGTACGTGGTCGAGTGTCCGCTGGAAATCGGCGGCAGTTTTCTCGCGGGCGATTTTCGAGACGATAACGCTGTCCGCGTCCATTCCGACAAGGAGGCGACCCTGGTGGACATCGGATGCTCTGAAGAGATGCCAACGGAATTTGCCGTCGCCGGCGCGCAGGCGTACGACCGCTTGATCATCCCCGGAGGACAAGCGCTCGAGTACGGAAACCTCAGCCGGGTGCACGAACGACTTCCAGCGGTCGCCGAGCAGAGAGGGAGTGTCTTCGCCTGTAAGGAGTGCCCAGTGCCTATTCAAGTAGATCGCATGCCCTTCGTGGTCCAAGATAACGGCCAGCGCGGGCAGTTCCTCCGCGATTTCGGATGGTTTGAACATCGAGCTAACTGTGCGACGGTTTGATGGTGGTCGCTGACAGATGAGGGCAACCCTTTGCTGGAGAGACCTCCTCAATCATAGCTGTCTTCCTCAACAAAAGCCGAAGCGTTGCTTTCCCTTCGATACATCGGATGCTCCGTGACAACATGGGTTACCCTCTACAGCGGCAGACGGCCGAGCAGAGAAGAGGCTTGTCGGCCGCATCTTGCCCTATCGCCGCAGAAAGGGCGTTCCAATCTTTCAGACTGAATTGTTTTGCAATCAATCCCAGGCAATCGCTGTGAGATAACTCCACATCGCGATCGCAGAGAGCCTGCCACAAAGCTTTCCCCATGCCTTTGATACCGAGCGTCTTAAGCATTCCAGATCCTCTAAGGCAATCACTACGTCAGAGCTCACATTGCTGACCGACTGCCATGGGGGCTGGAGTCGAATGGGTATCACTAAGTGCATGCACCATACCAAACCTGGCGTGAGCGGCGGGCTGCATAAGGTCCGGCTGCAATTTCTACATGCGTCTTCCGCATTGTCAATGAAGCCCGCGGGCCTCGCTCTTGCTTCCCCAAGACTCCCAAGTTTATTTTCCGGCTTTGCATTTGACTTCTGCGACGTCGCAGAAATCTGGCTTTTGCAACACGTTAGCGGAATGGAGGGTGTTGTCACATAAACGCGACGTCAGTGAATTTGGCATAGAGACGGTGGTATGAAGAGTTCTGCCGTCAGCTACAAGCGCCACCGTTTCCCGC
>NZ_LMDG01000021.1 GCF_001426265.1 Rhizobium sp. Root1220 | reverse complement strand
CACCATGGCAACTGGCATTGTAAAATTCTTCGCCCAGGACAAGGGCTTTGGCTTCATCACCCCTGACAACGGCGGACCTGATGTCTTCGTTCACATCTCCGCTGTCGGTTTTGGCGGCTCGCTTCAGGACGGCCAGAAGGTAAGCTTCGACGTCGGTCAGGACCGCAAGACGGGCAAGTCGAAAGCTGAGAACGTCACCATTCTCTGAGAGAAGTCGCTTGGCCTGTCTTTCGCACAGGCCAAGTACGTCTATAGGTGAAGGAGTTCGAACCCTCGACACTGTGGAAGTCCGGATACGAGCGTTAGTCATCTTTCGTTTTTCTGGTATCGTGCGGTCATAGCGTAGGGAGTAGGCGTTATGAAGAGTTTGGTTCCAGGCGGGTTCTATTGGGCTCGATCAAACAAGTATGCAGGCGGCCGGACGACGATCATTCAGGTTTCCACGATCTTTGGCGAAGCTCCTGACTTCTGGACACTGGCGGTCCCGGGATCCGACCAGCATCACATGATCGGGGATTTCGAGATCATCGCCCCGGTTGAGCCGCTCGAAGCCTACCGTCTACCCCAAGCGGCGGAATAGCGTCTGATTGCGGATCAAGTCGATCACTCGGAAGGTTGATCAGGGAGACAGACATTCCTCACAGATCCCGCAGCAATCTTCCTCGATGACAGCGCGACGCCCGCAGCAGTCGCATGAAGATATCTCACCCCCGCCACAGGTCTTCCGTTCCGGCGGCAGGATTTCCATCGGCGGTCAAAAACATTGGCTTTGGCGCGCGGTCGACCAGGACGGCTACGTTCTCGACGAGATCGTCCAGGCTCGCCGCGATACCAAGGCTGCCAAGCGATTGCTGGTCAGGCTGCTGAAGAAGCAGGACCTGTCACCGAAGCGCATCATCACCGACAAACTGCGCTCATACGGAGCGGCAAGTCGGGATGTGATGCCCGGCGTCGAACATCGATCGCACAAGGGCCTTAACAATCGCGCAGAGAATTCTCACGTGCCGCTTCGAAAACGAGAGCGGATGATGCAGGGCTTTCGATCCGTCGGAGGTTTGCAACGTTTCATCTCGGTCTTTTCAGCAGTCCGAAATCTTTTCGTCGCGCCGCACCAGAGACACTCAGCCCTCGCCACCCATATTCATCGCATCCGCGCCATGGCGCAGTGGAAAGCCGTGACCGCTGCAATTGCATGAGTTTACCGAAAAGCGACTTTACGGCCGTTGATCAAACAACGTGACATCGCCCGATTTGATCCATCCTGTCGAGCGGCAGCCATGGAGGCAGCGCGTGTTCCGCTTCTACGATCCCGATGGGCATGCGGTTGAGGTTGGTGAGCCACAGAACTCCGCCGTTGCCGGCTGAGGATCAGTCTGAGAGGTTCACCGTGTTCCTGATCGGAAACAGGTCCTCGCCGTAGTGATGAAGCCTGGTGTGATGTCGTCGGCACAACCACCGGACCCTCAAAGGCTCGTCGTATTGGTCATGATGGGCATCAACAGCGTTGCCCCCGCAGACTTCACATGTCTGCTTTTCCAACTCGCCTGCCTTCACAGCGCGCTGCACGGCAAGGTGAGCATCGTATTTGGCGGGGTTGGCCCGACGCCAGTTCGCCTGGCGGGTATCGGTTTTCAGCATCGCGCCATTCTACCTTGCAAAGTCTGCGATTCAAGGCGGAAACTCGGAACTTTCGCGAACGCATATTCGACGTGATGCCGATCTTTGACGGTCCTCATCGGTTATTCCATTTCCCTTTGCAAACTGTTGTCCGCTGTCGTGCGTTCGCATGACAAGTCGGGGTGCCTCTCCATGCGAAGCTGCGGGGATGAAAGCGCCAGGACAGGAGGGAAACCGTGGGCATCTACAGTCTCGCCATTACACACATTCGAACCGAGCCACGACCAGTGCGGATGAGGCCGAGCGTCGAACATCGATCGCACAAGGGCCTCAACAATCGAGGGGAAAATTCTCATCTGCCGCTGCGAAAACGGGAACGCACGATGCAGGGTTTCCGATCAGCCGGAAGCTTGCAGCGGTTCATCTCGATCGTCTCGGCGCTTCGAAATCTCTTCGTCACCCCCGCGTCACAAACGATCCGCCCTGGCAACTCACATTCACCGCATCCACGCAATAGCGCATTGGAGAGCTGTGACGGGCGCAGTTACATGATCTCAGAGAGCCGCGGGCATAGTTCAATCACCGCTCGATAACGTGACAACTCCAGGTTTCGTTCAAGCAAACCCGGGCTTAGTACATCTGGTGATGAGGCCCCCACCGTGGCCTCCGCCCCCAAAATATCGCTGGCGACCTAAGATCGTTCCTTGAACGGGAGGCTGGTCCCAGCCAATTCAATCCACAGCGCTGTCAGTCCGCTAAGATCGACCCCTTCCGCATGTTCTCGGACGATCTCGATATCCCATACAGCAAAGGGACTGATGGGGGTCAAATCGGAGTCGGGCCGCCAAAGGCTGGTGTCGCCGTCGAGGATGGAATCCTCGGAAGGAACCAAAGGAGTGACATTCTTGATGGCATCTGCGGGCAGATCCGGTGTTGGCGCGGTAGCAGCCCAAGCGGCCGTATCTGCGTGGGTCGCATCATATTTGAACTCGATCGTCACCGGTGCGTGGACGAATTCAAACGTCGTGTTCTCGATCGACTGGGATTGTTCCGGACCGAGGTGCGTCAGGCGTGCAGCGACGTGGCCAGATTTCGTGGTTATGCCTTTTATCCAGGCCCGAATATGAGTCACTTTTACATTCGCTTTCCCGGCGAGCGGGGATCGCCCCTCCTGTGTGACACGGGTGACGAGCGGAATCTTAAACTGAGCCTTTCCAGCAGCCCTCAAGGCGGAAAGGGCAGCTGGCTCCTCGAAGCGGTAGAAGTAGCGATAGGTCGACCGACCGTCGGAGCCGTTCCTCGGCCATGTCGCCGGTTCCGTCGAGGCCCGTTCCAGCTCTCTCGGCAAGGCGGCGGAAAGCTTCAATAACTCCTGTCTCAGCAACTGCGTTGAGATGCGACCCGATAGACCGGCGAAGGAGCGAGGTAGGTTGCTAGGAGCGTCGCAGAGGTAGGCTGCCCGATAGCACCGGGACAGCAGATTGATGTATTTTATCGTCAGGAACTTGGTGTCGCTGTACAATCTCGCCAGGAATCCGAGTTCGGAGAACAATTCGATCGTTTCAGCGTCGGCGCGCTCGAGTGACGACTTCAGGTCGTTCTGCTGCTCCGTTTGCGATTCTGTCCGCTTTATCAGCGCGACAAACTGCGAGGCCCGACCATTAAACTCCAAGACATGTTGGTTTCGTGTGATGATGGCGTTGGCATAGGTGTCCAGACGTTTTCGTACCTCGTCGGCACCTGAGAAGTCCGCGCATTGATCTAGCAAAGTGGACAGCTGGTTTTCGGACGTGAAGACAAGCGACATCGCGTCCTCGTCCACGGACACTGACCCACCGAGAAACTGTGAGCCGTCCTTCAACGTGGTGATGGTCTTCTCGAGATGGCTGATCGCCCGCACGATGTATCGCTTTGACCGTTTGATGCCTTGCGCATCGGAGATCTCGTCAAACGCAGAGCGGAAAGCGTCGAGCGCGCGGCCGGTTTGTGCCGTTAGCATAGAGGCACGTAGTATCTGTTCGATCCCCGACGCCCCAGTCGGCGTGAATGCAAGTTGTTCCAGAATACCGAAGATCTGTGCGAGGTCCAAACTGAAGGAGGCTTCCACCTGTTTCTTGAAGTCGTCCATAACAGCGAGCAGCCACGACTTTGCATCAGCGACGATGCGCTCCGAGGCGCGAATATCATCCAGAGTAGAAGAGAGTTGCTTTCGCACCTCCTCCGTTTCGCTGGCGAGCAACTGGAGGTTTTCCTGTGACAAGGAAATGAGCGTTTGTGTGTCCGCCTTTTGAAGAGCGGTTGCTTCCTGCTTCTCGAAGTATCTCTGATACAGGGGCTCAATTGCCGTCAAATGGTCGAGGAGAGCAGGCACTATCGACTCGAAGATGCGTCGCGACGCTCTTGGGACGTAAGTCCTCGAGTAGCCGAAGTAGTCCCGAAGCTGCGCCATATTGGTCAGTGCAGCGAGAGCCCTATAGTAGATCGCCGACAGCTGTTGTTTTTCGAAGGGATCTCTTGCTGCAACACGTCCGCCGACGTCAACAGCTGCGAGATCGTAGGCTTTATCGTTGCCACGGTCCAAGGGAAAGCTGCCAGCCCAATAGTCCCCTGCCGCACCGATTTCCGTCGCGGGCCCTGAATACGGGCGCAAGACGTCGCATATCCATTCGTAGATCTCTCTCGCCTCCAGCAACAGGTCGGAAGCCGCCGCGAAATCCGACGATATATATAGCCTTTCGGCATAGCCGAGCAGCTGCGAAATGAATTCCAGACGAACAAACGGGGCGAATGCATCCGGTTTTTGGGCAAGACAAATCGTCTGGAGAAATTGTGGTTCAAAAAGCATCGCTCGGTCAAACTGCGGAAATCCACCTTCGGCCCCCGCAGGACCTGGTCCGCCACTCTGACCTCTACCGTTGCCTTTTCGGTTAATTCCCCCAAGCCCGGCACCGCCGCCATCTCCACCCTTGCCTGGCGCTCCATCGGGACCCGGCAGAGTACTGACCTTGAGCCATGGTCTCGGCTGCGACGAAGCTTGTGACGGTCCCTCTTGGTATTGTCGATAAAGGAACATGATCGGACCGGCTTTTCCGCCTTTGCCTCCAACGCCACCAACACCCCCGGGACCACCGTTCCCACCGCGAGGGCCGATCTGGCTGGTCATTTGCATCTTGCGTCTCTCACCCTCACCGCCGTCCTGGCCCTTGCCACCCTTTTGCCCCGGACCTCCAGGGCCACCGTCTGCCAACAGTTTCAGGGTGCCGCTTGCGACTGTGACGCTCTCGGCCACGATGCTAATGGAGTCTGAATCATCACCGTGGTCCCCGGCGGCTCCCGTCAGGCCCTGCACTCCGTCCGCTCCAACGCGGTCCAGGTCTATGTCAAGGAGTCCCAATCCTGCCTTAGCAGGGGAGACGTCCGCGGCCGGCAACCGATTGCCAGTTTCCTTGGCCCGAGGCGTCACATCGATAATGGCTTCATCCTTGGACGTGAAGATGAGGTGCCTTGCAACGATTCTCACTTTGCGTCCCGGCAGCACGAGCGGCCCCGATATTTCGACGGTGTTGGCGTGGACGTCGAGATCCGACGTGCATGCGATATTGAGAACCCCATCGCCCTTTTGGTTCGGCGACTGCGTAATTCTTACGGGTTTGGTGGCAACAATCTGCGTGGCAACTATCGTTTCAGTTTTATTCTCGGAACCTGGTTGTGTAACAGTCCTGATGAGGAAGCTTTCATCGGCGGCTATCATATCAGCTTCTCGCTCTCCGCTGAATTTCACCAGTCACGATACGAGTTATAATTTGCCATGCATCGAGTGCGTAGTCGGATGGCAAGGTGCACCAACCGTTGTCGTCTTTCCACTCCAGCCGCTCTTCGTTGTGCAGGTAGTGTATGTGGGCCACGTTAAACGGCGAAATGATCTTCGCTACGTCAATTGGCCCGCCCATAACATCTGGAAAGACGTTGAGTTGTCCGGCTTGCAGGACGCTATCCATCAGACCCGTGTAGGTTTCCCGGAAGTGGTCGTCCGTAAGGTGCTCGTCATACGCCTCCAACTGAGGTCCACTGGTAATCTTGATCCGCTCTGCAGCCCAGAGCGCCAAGATTCTTCCTGGATCTTGTTGGACGCTCTGAGGATCGAATACTCGTTCCTCGGCATCCACAAATCCGCGCCACTCAGCCATCTTGAGAATGGCGGCATCGACAGCCGTCTTTGCCTCCTGGTTCGCCGTCCGCAGATTTACAACATCTTGAGGCCTCATATAGCCGATCGTTTCCACTCGGAGCTCCAATGGCAAACGAATAAAAGGAAGCGCCTGAGCTAGATCTGGCATGACCTGCTGCCGGCTTGTAGGATCAGCGAGCGCAGCGGCAGTGAGCGCGCTTTCCATCTCGCCATGAGCCCTGGCGAGCTTCTCGTGCTCCTTGAGGCTCCGCTCGGCTTCCGCTATCTCGTGATTGATGCGTTCCCGAGCCTGTCTTTCTTGGGTTTCGTCTCGTCGTTGGCGCATCCCATCAAGATCGTGACGGATCTCGTCACACCTGCGCTCGTGTGTCTCTCGCTCCCGCCGAAATTGATCGATTTGCCTGCTACGTATCGTCGGCATAGCGTCTCCTTTGCCGCGGTTCCGAGAACAGCGGAAATATTCGTTTCAGTGCTGACTAAAAAGCTGCGATACGTTCCCGACAAAACCTACGCCTCCGCCCGGCTGGCGAGACATGGATTGCCGTTCTGATGTCACTCCGGTCCGTGATGGAACGAGTTCTGAACACAAGCTGTACGGGACCGTGAAAACTCGCGCAATAGGAGAATAAATCAGCTAGCCGCTCCACCGTGAATAGGTTAAGAGATGCTCTAGCTTTTTGTTTAACTTGTTCTGCTGCACTTGATTGTGCGTTCAATTTGAACATCCCGCATAGGCGCGTTTGGCGATGACACGTTGTTTGATCAACGGCCGTAAAGTCGCTTGTCGGTGAACTCAGGCAATCGCTCCCGTCACCACTTTCCAATGCGCTATGCGCGGATGCGATGAATGTGGGTAGCCATGGCTGAGCGCTTTTGGTGCGGCGCGACGAAAAGATTTCGGACTGCTGAAAAGACCGAGATGAAACGTTGCAAACCTCCGACGGATCGAAACCCCTGCATCATCCGCTCTCGTTTTCGAAGCGGCACGTGAGAATTCTCCGCACGATTGTTCAGCCCTTTGTGCGATCGATGTTCGACGCCGGGCATTACATCCCGTTTTGCCGCGCCGTAGCCGCTACTGCAAGGATCCGAAACGTGTTCGTCCATGTACTCCTGTGGTGCGATCCCAGAACAACCTACCTCGCCCCAATTGGGCACGCGAGAGCATTTCAAAGTCTTGACGTCCGAAAGGTCAGGGATGGTCTCACTACCGATGATCTCTACGGATTCTTGACCCACAGATCCCAACGACCTGGTGAAGCCGATCCATGAGAAGGCTATGCCGGTCTTGTTGCTGACGAAGGAAGAGACGGACATCTTGATGCGGGCGCCGTGGGATGAGGCCAAGGATCTAGCCCGTCCGTTACCCAATTACGCGCTGATTATTTCGTCCCGCGAGCCGTACGGATCCACGATCGTTTCCAAATCCGGCGAACCGGTGGAACAGGGCGGTCAGCTTTGACGTCTGAACTCAACCGGCGCCGTAGACCTCCAACCCAGTACTATCGACCAGAACGTGAAGTGGACGCTCAGGCAGAGGCTGACGATTGCTACGCCTGGTGGGCGGACTCCNCCGCATTGCGTGCCGAGACCGGCTCCATGACCGGCGCCGTAGACCTCCAACCCAGTACTATCGACCAGAACGTGAAGTGGACGCTCAGGCAGAGGCTGACGATTGCTACGCCTGGTGGGCGGACTCCAGGTTCTCGCCCGACGGCTGAGTGTTGTGTGGTCAGGCGCTGGCAGATCCAACCCCATCAGCACAAGCACGGAGCTCAAAAATCCTTCGGTCTGCCGCAGCCGAAGTCCGAACACCAGGCCCAGCGTCAGCGCCGTCTGGATGGCGAGATCGGAATAGCGCGGCTGGCCTCCTCTTGTCTTGCGTCGTCGTGCCGCCCAACCTTCAACAGCCTCCGACGTTATCCAAAGGGTCAGACTGCCACGTTGGCGCAGACCCCGTCACCTTGAACTTCATCTTGCCGAGGTGATGACGGCGAGCGGCGTTATGTTTGTGTGGCATCGATGATCAATCAAGCTGCTTTCGATTGCAGCTACATAGGCGAGAACTGTTGAAATTTGATTCGTGCACCAACGCCATCTTGAGCGGAAATTTCCCGAGAAGGGCCAACGTGTTGTGAAGCGGTTTCCCGTCCAAGAGCATCTGCCGCTGTTTTTTGAGCCGGAGCTAAAAAGCCTTCTCGCCAGTGTGCCCGCGCTACTAAAAAGCGGCTGAGACGGGCTTTCTCGGCTGGGCTACAGTCCACTGGGTTATACGCGCGCGTGCCGAAGGTCAGCCGATCTTCGCAAACGTTGGTCCAGAGCGGCCCCACGCGCCGGGGGCTGTCGGTCCCGGTTTACGGCTTTGCCGTCGCGATGCTAAGCCTCTTGCGGCAACCCTCTTAACCGGTCTTGCGGGAGGCGAACGGCTTTCGCGGTTCCGCTGCAGCTGGTATGCCCAATTCCTTCTTAAGATGCTTTGGCTCAGAAATCGGAAAGCGGCCAAAGGCACGATGCAGACATATGTCTTGCCGGCAAAACAGCCTTTCCAGGCGCAGCGGCCGGTGGATCCCGCAATCGTCTGCCGGAAATGTGGATCGGCCAAATCGTAAGCCGTAACGTAACCGGAAAGCTCATCGAGCGATCTGCGATCCTCCACGTTGGTCGTCCACAATCGGATGATGCTAGCTTTAAGGGCGATGTTTGACAAAATCCTGTCGAAGTGCTCTTTTAGATTGGCATCTGAATGAAACAAATGGCGATTTTCAACATGCTTCATCGTTTAGAGATCGAAAACTTCTACTCGATCCACGATCCTCAGATCATCGATCTGACGGTGGCTGCCAATGCGCCCGAAGAACCGGGTCGGTTTGCTCCACTATGGCTCGGCGCACGCGAAGAAGCGCCAAAAGTGGTGGCGATCTTTGGCCCCAATGCGTCTGGCAAATCGACCGTACTCAAGGCACTTTCGTTTATCAGATGGTTCGTCAAGGACAGCTTCTCGGCTGCGCGGGGCAGCCGCATGCCATTCGACCGTTTTAATTCCGAAGAGATGCTGAATGCTCCGACACGTTTGGCGATTCAGCTTAGCGGTGTCGAAAACATTGAGCACGCCGGATTAGCCGGAGCAGCCCAATGTCGCTATCGATATGAGCTTGTCATTGGCGGAAAGGCCGGCAAGCAGTTTGTCGAGAGCGAAGCTCTCTACTACTGGCCATCGTCCGCAACCCGAAAAGTACGTCTGTTCGAACGCAACTCAGCCGGTGAGGTGATCGCTTCGAAAGCATTCGGCCTGTCTGGATATCGCCAGGCACTTGAAAAGGTCCTGCGGGCAGACGCGAGTGTTATTGCGACCCTCGCGCAGCTGGAACACGGTTATTCGCAACAGCTCTGGCGTGCGGCGAGCTTGCTGGTTTCGAACATTCTTGTCGAAAAATATGACGGGTCAGACGACGCAGCCATCCGTCATTATGCCGCCAACCCGGATCTGGTCGCGATTTTCAACCGCGAGATCCAGCGAATCGACGTGGGTATCCGGGAAATGAGGATCGAACAGGGAAACAACGGCCCGGTCGCGCTGTTCGAGCATGAAGGATTGGCACTACCCATGCCGATTGTCTATGAGAGCCATGGAACGCGGCAGTTTATCCGTCTCTATCCATTTATCCTTGAAGCACTACAAAGCGGCGGGATCGCGGTACTCGACGAGCTCGACGCGACAATTCACCCGCTCCTTCTCCCCGAAATCCTGCGTTGGTTCTACGACCCCGTCCGGAACCCACACAATGCACAGCTCTGGATGACGTGCCATACACCCTCGCTCCTTGAGGATCTTTTGAAGGAAGAGGTCTTGTTCTGCGACAAGGATCATGAGGGAAAAACCACGATCTACGGCTTGCGCGACATCCAATCCGTTCGCCGTTCCGACAACTATTACAGGAAATATCTGGGGGGCAGCTTCGGTGCTGTGCCACAAATCGGATGAAGCGTCGCATCACAATCCCGCAGCGCAAGCGGATATTCCTTGGTTGCGAAGGTGAAAGCGAGCAGAGTTACGGCGCGCTGCTCGCCCGCATCGTGGGGCAGCAAAAGACCGACTTTTTTCTCGACACGGTCTTGCTGAGGCCGGGCGGCGGCGATCCGCTTGCGCTCGTGGAGCTTGCGGAGAAGAAAAAGAAACAGGGCGTGAAAAAAGGTGGGGACTACGCCGCAGCCTATGTGCTCATGGATACCGACAAACGAGGCCAAGCTCCACTCCGCGACCAGCAGGCGTTAAAACTCGCACAAGACGCAGGATTTACAATCATTTGGCAGCAACCTTGCCATGAAGCCTTATTGTTGAGGCATCTGCCGAACGCTCAGCAACTTCAGCCTCAGTCAACAGCGCTTGCGCTGACCGCTCTGACAGCGAAGTGGGCCAGCTACACAAAGGGAATGCCCGCTGCAAAACTTGCGGTGACGATCGACGCGGATGGCCTGCGCAGGGTGCGAGCCGTGGAGCACTCTTTGAACGCTCTGCTTGCCGACCTCGGTTTCGAATAAGACTGCGCAGAACGGGCAACGTTAGCGAGTAGTGTGCGTCGTACGCGATACTCGACAACATCACCCTCTACTGGCTGACCAATACGGGACCATCGAGCGGACGCATCTATTGGGAAAACACGGTTGCGGGTGCGAAACTGTCCCCGATTCANGATTGGGTGTTTATTCGTGGGGAGCCGGAAAAGGCTCTATCGAAGGACGCGATACTCGACAACATCACCCTCTACTGGCTGACCAATACGGGACCATCGAGCGGACGCATCTATTGGGAAAACACGGTTGCGGGTGCGAAACTGTCCCCGATTCAAGTTCCTGTCGGCGTCACCGTGTTTCCTGGTGAGGTATATCGACCGCCGAGAAAGTGGTTGGCCCGCGCATATCCTCAGCTGGTCTATTACAGCGTNCAAGTTCCTGTCGGCGTCACCGTGTTTCCTGGTGAGGTATATCGACCGCCGAGAAAGTGGTTGGCCCGCGCATATCCTCAGCTGGTCTATTACAGCGTGGCGTTGGTGCACGAATCAAATTTCAACAGTTCTCGCCTACGTAGCTGCAATCGAAAGCAGCTTGATTGATCATCGATGCCACACAAACATAACGCCGCTCGCCGTCATCACCTCGGCAAGATGAAGTTCAAGGTGACGAACTGGGCAGAGTAGGAGTCCGCCCACCAGGCGTAGCAATCGTCAGCCTCTGCCTGAGCGTCCACTTCACGTTCTGGTCGATAGTACTGGGTTGGAGGTCTACGGCGCCGGTCAATGGCTGGAAGAAAAACATGGCGTCAAGTCCCGTCGGCGATGGCGGAAACTGCATCTGGCATTGGATGCCGACAGCGGCGAGATCATCGCACACGTCATGACTGACCAGAATGCCGGCGACGCCTCACAGGTGGAAACGCTGCTCGACCAGATCGACGACCCCATCGGCCAGTTCACGGCCGATGGGGCTTATGACGGCAATCCAACCTATGACGCCGCCACCAAGCATAGCGCGGGTGCTGCGGTGGTCATTCCGCCACGCGCCAATGCGGCGAAACGGCCAGACACCGATCTCTCCTGTCAACGAGACCGTCATATCGCGGCGATCAACAACGATGGGCGGATGAAATGGCAGGCTGCCACCGACTACGGCAAGCGATCTTTGGTCGAGACCGCGATCGGTCGCTATAAGTTGATCATTGGGCACCGACTGAGGGCACGCTCATTCGCCGCGCAACAGACGGAAGTCGCCATCAGTTGCTCCAGCCTCAATCGAATGCTGGCATGCGCGCGCCCGAAATCCGTCCGACGCGTGATAGATACCGCATAAACATGGTATCAAAGACTGTAACCCGTTTATTTATCGACCGATGCACCAACGCCCATCGTCAGAGGACTCGACGATCGCCGCAAGAAAGGCTGCAGCATTATGTCCGTGCTGCGCAGCTTCGATATCGGCCTCCAGCTGTCGCAGACGAAGCTGCGCCTGGCCCTCGTGTTGCTGGTCGTTGGAAATCGACATATACGCCCCGTCAATCAATGCATTTTTGGACGCCAAACGGCCAAGCCATCTAGCGCAGCGCCGACCATATGCGGCAAACAACAGCAATAACAGCCCGAAGGCTGATGAGGGTGACGCCATCCGAAATTTCCCTAAAGATTTCGATAGCGATGTCGGGGCCGATGGTTCAACAACGTCCTGGAAGGAAATTGGACCGAAAACCCAAAGAGGCTAAAGATGGCGCTCAAGCGAATGGACAACATCGGGATCGTCGTCGAAGATCTTGGAGTGGCGATAGGCTTTTTCCAAGAGCTGGGCCTCGAACTCGAAGGCCGCGCGACGATCGAGGACGAATGGGCCGGTCGTGTCACAGGTCTGGGCGATCAGCACGTCGAGATCGCCATGATGCGCACGCCGGACGGGCACAGCCGGCTGGAGCTTTCGCGCTTCCTCAGACCTGAAATCGTCGCGGATCATCGGAACGCTCCGGTGAACGCCCTCAGGTATCTCCGAGCCATGTTTACAGTCGATGACGTCGAGGACACCGTTGAGAGGCTGCGCGCACACGGCGCCCGGCTGGTCGGCGATGTCGTCCGATATGAGAATGTCTACAAGCTCTGCTACATCCGCGGACCCGAGGGTCTTCTCATCGGCTTAGCCGAGGAGCTCGGGTAAGCAGAGAAAAGGGTAGGTTCGCCTGAGGTTATCAGCATGATGTTGTGAAGCGACCCGACCAAATGGCTGGCCGACAACGAACTCCTAGACCCCGAGGTCCGGAACAGGGGTTCGAGCGCTAGAACGACGCGTACTGTTCCACGATCGGTTGAAGCTGCCCTTTAAATTCGTGACCTCTTGTCCTGAGTTGCGCGATGCGACGGATTTCGAGAAAACGAAGTCGATCTGCTCCAGACCAGGCCTTGGGGGTAGAGCTTTTATGGATGATCGTAGCTGGGAACTTCGACCTCCAGAAAGGGTTTTGTCCTGGTGACCTTACGGTCGTCATCTTAACAATCAGGAAGACAACAATGACTCTCGAAGGCAAGAAGATTGCGATCCTCATCGCACCCCGCGGCACCGAAGAGCCCGAGTTCAAGAAGCCCAAGGACGCTGTCGAAGCAGCCGGCGCGACGGTTGTCGTCGTCGGCATCGAAGCTGGCGAAGCGAAAACCAACAACAGTGACCTCGACCCCGGTAGCTCCTATACAGTCGACAAGAAGGTGACGGATGTCGCCGCAAGCGACTTCGACGGCCTTGTCATTCCAGGTGGATGCGTCGGCGCGGATAAGCTGCGAGCCGACGTCGACATCGTTTCGTTCGTCCGGTCATTCTTTGAGCAGGCGAAGCCCGTCGGCGTCATCTGCCATGGTCCATGGCTGCTGGTGGAAGCAGACGTCCTGGAAGGTCGCACGGTGACGTCCTACTCGTCGATCCGGAAAGACATCGAAAACGCTGGTGGAACCTGGGTGGACAAGGAAGTGGTCACCGACAACGGACTGGTTACGAGCCGGAAGCCGGACGACTTGCCCGCGTTCTGTGCGAAAATCATTGAGGAGTTCGCAGAGGGAAAGCATTCCGAGCAGGCTCGTAGCGCCGTCGCCTAACCTGAGCCCACATAGCGACGACATTTTCCGCGGTCATCGGAGGCCTCGACAACGCGTTGCTCAAGGTGAGCGGACCGCCTCTGCTCCTCCTGCAAGGCTGGCACAGACCAGAATATGCTGGGCGGTCGTGGCGCCGAATCTGATCGACATGTTCACCGTCGATCTCACGGGCGCCCAGTTGAGGAACTTTGACGGTGAGACATCGTTTTCTTGTCTTCATCGAAGCAAGAGGAGATGTACCATGCCACAGGGCGACAAATCCGCATATACTGACAAGCAGAAGCGCAAGGCCGAGCATATCGAGGAAGGCTACGAGGATCGTGGCGTTTCCGAGAAGGAGGCCGAACGTCGCGCATGGGCCACCGTCAACAAGGAAAGTGGCGGCGGCAATAAGTCCGGCTCCGGTCGCGGCCATGCCGAAAACCACGCCTCGTCCGAAAAGGGCGGACGCAAGGGCGGCGCAGCGGCTGCGGCGCGAACCAAGGACGAACGCTCGGCCTCAGCCAAGAAGGCTGCAGCCACTCGCAAGCGCAACGAGCACCAAGCTCATCATTGATATGACACGGCGTCACGACAGTGGCGCCGTTTCTTCTGTGGAGGAACGCTCATGTCGAAGAAGAAATCCAAACAGAAAGGGTCGCAGGATGTCACTGACAACAGCGACACGATGGACCTGCAAGGCGGCGTCTTCAAACAGCGCAGCGCCAAGAAGATCGCCGACTCGCTCAAAGCCTCGGTCGAACATAGCGACCGCCGCAAGGCCAGCCCTTTCCAAAGTTACTGGCGCTAGGGAACCTTTCCGTTGCGCCTTGGTTAACCGTAGCAACGCGCACGTGTTGCATCGATTGGTTGCCCTCAAACGCCAGTCGAACAAGGGCCCGGTAAGGTCCCACCCTCGCCGGGCTTTTTCTTGTTACTGCAGGGAGCCTTTCCCTCTCCCACGCGTTTTCTTTTCGCGATGAGCATCCCCAGTCTCATCGCATCCTGACTGGCCCCGACTCCATCGACCAGTCAAAAAAGAGCCCGGGACCTCCGGGCTCTTTCTTTGAGTTTCGGAACAATTCCCGCTTTCCGTTGAACCACAAGCGCACCCCTGTGTGTCGCTCGGCCGACGACCAACCTCAATCGTCGGGGGGGGAAATGTCCCGGTGTCGTACGAGGCGGCGCCGGGCATCGGTGGGGAATGATAAGCCCAGTGTTGGTTTTCCAGCGCTGGGCTTTTTTCTTACACCATCAATGAAATAGGTCCGCCATCGGCGGATGACGGACCCTTAAGTTCCATGACTGTTGCCTGTTATCACTGTCCGTCGTCGAATGAATTGAGACTTTTTGGGCTCTGGAAGAGTGGAGTTTCCGGCTCGGTTTGCGGATTGATTTAAGCCGCTTTGGCTTGGTGGTTCTCGAGGTCTTCCTGGAAGAAGTAGTTTTCCAGCAGGATGCGATTCTTCAACGTCTGGTGCCAGCGTTCGATCTTGCCCTGCGTTTGCGGATGGCCGGGAGCACCGTGAACTTGGGCGATCTTGTATTTCTCCAGCCATTCGCCGAGATCGGAGGCGACGTAACACGGGCCGTTGTCGGACAGCAGGCGTGGCCGGTGTTCGACCTTGACCTTATCGCAGCCTGAGGCGGCCAGCGCCAGATCGAGCGTGTCGGTGACGTCGTCCACCTTCATGCTGGTGCACAGCTTCCAGGCGATGATGTAGCGGGAGAAATCGTCGAGGATGGTCGACAGGTAGAACCAGCCCCAACCGATAACCTTCAGATAGGTGAAGTCGGTCTGCCACATCTCGTTCGGACGCGTGGTCTTGTCCTTGAACTCGTCATTGGCCTTGATGACGATATAGGCAGGCGAGGTGATCAGGTCGTGGGCCTTGAGGAGGCGATAGACCGAAGCCTCTGAGACGAAATATGGCCTTGATGACGATATAGGCAGGCGAGGTGATCAGGTCGTGGGCCTTGAGGAGGCGATAGACCGAAGCCTCTGAGACGAAATAGCTTTCCGTATCGGTGAACTTCACCGCCAGCTCGCGTGCAGACAGATCGGCATGATCCAGCGCCATGGTGATAATGCGATCCCTGACATCGCAGGGAATACGGTTCCACACCCGTGACGGCGCGGATGTCCGGTCCTCCAGCCCCTCGACACCGTGGGTCTGGAACCGGTCATACCCTTTGCCCGGCAGGTGATGCGTTGCCGGGAGGCCGATGCGGTACCGAACGGTAAGGGCATTTTCTGGAAGATCGAAAAGCCGGGCAGGGAATACGGTTCCACACCCGTGACGGCGCGGATGTCCGGTCCTCCAGCCCCTCGACACCGTGGGTCTGGAACCGGTCATACCCTTTGCCCGGCAGGTGATGCGTTGCATCACCGAGAGGAGGCGATAGAAGGTCTGGCGGGGAACGCCGAGCTTGTCGAGTGTCTGCCTGGCTGAAAGATGTGACTGCTCGACCAACCGGATGATCTCAAGCTTTTCCATGGCGGGATATCTCATTCCTCGTCGCCCCCATGCCCGGTGCCGCGCCGTCGCGTCTCATACACGGCGGCCTCAAANGGTCTGGCGGGGAACGCCGAGCTTGTCGAGTGTCTGCCTGGCTGAAAGATGTGACTGCTCGACCAACCGGATGATCTCAAGCTTTTCCATGGCGGGATATCTCATTCCTCGTCGCCCCCATGCCCGGTCATGCTTTTTTTAAGCAGGCGGTTTTCCAGGGTGAGGTCGGCCAACGCCTCTTTCAGGTCACGGCTTTCACGGCGCAGTGCTTTTACTTCATCGCTGGTCGCCGAACGGGCGGTGTCGCCTGCAAGGCGCTTCTTGCCCGCTTCGAGGAATTCCTTCGACCAGCTATAATACAGGCTCTCGGCGATCCCTTCGCGGCGGCAAATCGCGGCAATGCTGTCCTCGCCACGTAAGCCTTCCAGCACGATGCGGATTTTCTCCTCCGATGAATGCTGCTTGCGCGTGGCGCACCGAATGTCTTTGATCGTCTTTTCGGCCGCCGATGTCTGCGGCCCGGTTTTCTGTCTCATCTTCGCTTCCTTTGAATGAGCTACGATGAGCCGAAAATCCTCTCTTCTCAATTAAGCCACTTCTGTCTCAAGGGCGCTGATGTCGGACATGCGGGATCAGATGATAGGCACGAGAACACGCCTGATCAATCAAATGCGGGCTTTCTGCCTGGAATACGGGATCGCTCTACGCCAAGGCGCAGGTCTGTTTAAGCTCGACCTACCATTGGTTCTCGAAGACGAGTCAAACGATTTGTCCTCAGCGATGCGCAAGCTGCTCGCAGATCTGTTCGCCGATCTGCGCCAATTGGAAAAACGCATTGGTAACGTCACACGCGAGATCGAAGCTACAGCTAATCGAGAGGATGTGGCTCGACGACTCATGACAATTCCCGGCATTGGAGCCTTGGGAGCCACTGCACTTCTTGCAGCGGTTGGCAGTGGAGGGCAAGTTCCACAAGGCTCGCGACTTGGCTGCATGGCTGGTTCTCGTCCCTCGGGAATACTCAACCGGCGGGAAGCAGAAGCTCCTCGGCATCAGCAAGCGGGGAAACCGTTATGTTCGCAAGCTCCTCGTTCATGGAGCTCGATCCTGCTTTCGACATCTCGACCGCACAAGAGATCGCCTGGGAAGTTGGCTGGATGGTCTCCAAGCCCGAATGCACCCGAACAAAGCTGTCGTCGCACTTGCCGCCAAAATGGCCCGGATTGTCTGGGTCGTCCTGACCAAGCCTGGAGCGCTCTACGAACGCAGAGATCCTGCATTCACCTAACGCTCTTGGCTCGGGAATAGTGATGACGAAACAGTGGATCAACATGCCGTAAGTCCTGTGCAAAAAAGCGGGCTTCGTGCCCGGACCATTTATTGGGAACGGCATGTGCGGATCTCATCATGGCCTGGCTGCAACCGCAGCCCACTCGCGAGAGGCCGGATACATTTATGCAACTGGAATCGTCATTTACGATGTCGCGTACCCTTGCACGGACGAGGCGGACCATACATTATAAATGCTGGCATCGCTGACGCCGTGTTTGCGGCAAAGCTCCGAGACCGGCGTGCCCGCCTCGTGCTCCTTCAGAATGCCGATGATCTGTTCGTCTGTGAAACGGTTGCGCTTCATTCTCTGGTCCTCTCGATGGGCCAGAGCTTACTTCAAAATGGATTATTTCAACGGGGCAAGGTCAAGTTGAAACAGCTAGCTGGCGACAGCACGTTAACGCGCTCGCTTAAGACACTCTTCTAGCGTGGCTTCTGACTCCAAACTTTGGAGATCTCGACCGACGGTGGCTACAGCCAACTTGGATCCTTCTTGCCAATAGCTGACGGCGCAATCGTGGGTGGCGGGGTCGCCATCGATTTCCAAACGGTCCCACCTGTCAGCGTGGCCCACGTATTTCACCGCAACATCGTATTGCTGGCTCCAGAAGAAAGGAACCACCGCGAAAGGGTGCCTCAACCCTAAAATATTGCGAGCGGCGGTAGCGCCCATGCGCTGGGCGACCACCCAATGTTCTACCCGCGTTCGGCTGCCCGATCTGGGATCGATCCATCGAGCAACATCTCCGGCCGCATAGATATGCGGGTCGCTCGTCTCAAGAAGATGGTTGACGATGATACCGTTATCTTCATCCAAGCCCGCGGTCTTGGCCAAATCGACATTAGGGCGAACGCCAATCCCCACCACGACAAGGTCGGCATCCAGCCTGCTGCCATTTGCAAGTGTCACTTGTCGGGCCTCTATTGCTATAACTTTTGTGCCGAGGTGAAATGTCACGCCGTTGGTTTCGTGGAGGTGTCGAAGCATGTCCCCCAGCTCCTCACCGAGAGCATGTTGGAGCGGATGTTGGCTAGGAGCGACGACATGAACGGCAAGCCCCCGTGTACGCAAGGAAGCCGCACACTCCAATCCGATGAAGCCAGCACCGACTATGACGCAATTCTTGGCCTGACGCGAAAGGCCGATCAGCTTATCCGCATCGTTCATGGTCCGGAGCTGACAGACATGAGGAAGCGAAGCTCCAGGCACTTGGAGACGGACTGGGTCGGCCCCAGTCGCGAGCAACAATGCGTCGTAGTCGAGCTTTGTCCCATCGGACAGCCGGAAGTCTCGTGCGTCCCGATCGATCTTTTCCACTCGGACGTTGGTGCGCAAGTCGATGCCATTGTCAGTGTAAAATGAATGGGGCCGCAGCGGCATCCACTCTGGCTTCGCCTGCCCTGCCAAGTAGTCCTTGGATAGGTTTGGGCGATCGTATGGGATCGCAGGGTCGCTCGCCAACATCGTGATGCGACCAGGATATCCCTCGCGCCTCAGGGTTTCGGCCGCAGCCTGTCCAGCCCCTCCGCCCCCAACGATCACCACCGAGTTCGGCAGGCGCTGCGACGCAAGCTTCGTTATGGGGGGTGCCGGAAGCTCCTCATTGACATACACCCTGCCGCGTTGTTGCTCGACACGCCATGTTTTTAGCCTATCTAGAGCTGGTGCACCGAGGACCTCGCCGGTCTGCACGCTGAAGCAAGCGTGGTGAAGAGGACAACGAATGGCCTTTTCGACTAGAAGCCCCTCTACCAAGGAGCCGCCATAGTGCGTACACTTCGCGCCGATTGCGAAGAACTCGCCGCCAGCCGACACCAGTAAGGCGGGCGTTCCTGCCACATGGCCGGCCAGCATCCCCCCCTCGGGAATATCGGATACGGAGACTCCCATAGAGAAATCAGGTCGAGTCGCGGAAGCAATCTTATTCATCTCAAACACCATGTTGCTTGCGTAACGAACAGACGAGGGTTCGGGCTGTTGGGCGAGCGAGAGCGCGGCGTCCGACGCCTACATCAGCCCTTCACAGATACATCAAGGTCGGCAGGACCCAAGCGACTTCAC
Organism: Rhizobium sp. Root1220; assembly: GCF_001426265.1. Classification (GTDB taxonomy): domain Bacteria; phylum Pseudomonadota; class Alphaproteobacteria; order Rhizobiales; family Rhizobiaceae; genus Rhizobium. The sequence goes on along the minus strand of NZ_LMDG01000021.1, from coordinate 4,946 downwards.
GAATGTGTGGCCTGTGCCTTGAATAGAACTCGGCCATCGGTCGCCTGTGACCGCCGAGAAACATCAAACGATCGTCGGTACTATACCTCCGTCCGCACGAAGTGCCGCGCCATTTGTCGCCGGCCGACCGATGCGCTGGTGGACCGAGGTGGAGATGACGGACCTCACCCTTCGACACGCCGATCTTCGTCATCGAATCCAATGTCAGGCGAGCAATGCTCGCTCCTGAATCCTGGAGCCTGGTGTTCGCAACTTGGAGGTGGATCACGGAGTCGCTAGCCGACATTTCGATTCCTTTCGAGGTTTTCATAGAGGAACGCGGCTTGAGTAGCAGGCGCTAGGCGTGCCTCGGTGCGCTATGGCTTGCTCGCCTCCGACCTCGAAGAGCGAGCCCGAAGGCAAGGAACCCCCAGCCTTGAAAAATGAGGTCCACGGTTAGCAGGGCTCCAAGGAACCAGAGCCCGACCAAGGGCTGCGACAGTAAGAAAGCACCAACGACGAATGTCAGGAGGCCGCTCGCAGCAATCCACCCCCAGCCTTTTTTTGTCCGGTCGACGAAACCTGATATCGTGCGGAAGGCGCCTGAAGCGACCAGGAGAGCACCAATCCCGATCGTGATACCCAAGGCAGAAAAGACCGGATCGTAGACGGCAAGGATTCCGGCGGCGCCATAGAACAGGCCGGTCAGCAGATAGAGAGCCCTGCGCTTCCAGTCATGAGAAGTGAACGCATGGACAATCTGCATGACTGCGCCGACTAGCATCATGGCGGCAATGTAGAAGACCGAAGCAAGGGTTGAAGCAAACAGGTTGGCGCTGGCGATGCCGCCGGCGATCAACAGGCCCGCGCCGAGAGCCGCAAACCACCCCCATTGCCTTTCGACGTGCGCTACTGACGGCTCGGGGCGGGGTGCTGAAATTGTAGACATGTGGGTTTCTCCTTTTAAAGTCGCTGGCACAGTACGAGAACGGCGATTGCTTCGGACCTTTTGGCAAGCCTAATCCGTTACTGGACGGCGGCGGCGACGACCCGTGCTATCCAATTTTCGACGGGCACACCCGCGTGCCCAGCCAGTTCTCTGACGTTCTCAGCCAGGATTGAGTTCAGTGGAACATTGAATATGACGTCGCGGATAGCACTGTTCGCTAAGACCATTCGGGAGGCCTCGGCAGCGAACTCGCGGACGCGGTCGGTTTTATCCTGAGCGGAAAGATCGGTTTCGGCCGCGATCGCGGGGCAGTACATCGCAATCAGATGGTTGATCGTGTTGTCGGAGGATAATCCGTGCTCCCTCATCAGCGTGATTGCGTTAGCAAGTCTGTCTGGTTGAGCTAGAACTGTGCCCTTCGGCAGCAGGCCTATAATTTGAGACGAGAGTGGCGGTGTTTTAAGATCATCAACCTGTGGACATTCGAAGTCTGCGGCCAACGCCGTGGTCCAGAAGCAGCACGATACCACCGCGCCAGCAAGACTCGCGAGGTGGATCGCAAATACCGTGCGAATTCTTTTGAATTGGTCTGACCGAGCCATCCTGACAAATCCTTCGCATCTGTCGGTTTCTTTCGGAGGCGGTGCCGTCACATCGCCTATCCATCCGTGTCCAAGAAGCGTAGCGTGTGGAAAAGCCGCTCTAAATCATCCAGCGGGGTTGAGAGCATCACTCTTGTGGTGGGTGCACTTACACGATGGTGTCGGTCTGACATCGCCACCCACCTCTGGATGCTTGGGTTGCATTGCCTCGTCAAGGATCGGCATCAACGGCCGAATTGCTGTCTCACTCGCCAACTCCAAACGATATACTGGCCTCGTCCCAACCGCCTCCGCCATCATTGTCTTCGATGTGAGCGTGTAGCTACCAGGATCGAGTCTTGCAGTGGTCGGGACGACAATCTCACCCTGGCCAGCACCCCGCCTCGCATCGGAACAAGGAACCTGACCCGCTCGAAGTGCGGGCCTTGCAGATTGACCTCATACGAAAAGGATAACGAGACCTCAGATCCGGTGAACGGCACGAACTGGCCCATGCCCGCGTAGGCCGAGGTCGGCACAGCAGAAATAGCTGCGATCGCCAAGGCAGACGATGAGGATCCTCTGCAGCATGTTCGCGACACCTTTGACTGTTATTGGAGAACGCACCGAGGTCCGGATGTTTCGAAAATCGCACTATGGTTCCACGAGGCCTATACGTTGGTTGACCCATTATTCCCATTATTGCGCGCTCCACCCGAGCGATGCGACGGCCGGAGCGCAGCCTCTCGCCTCCTCCAGAACCAGTGTGTGGTTGTGCTGCGGGTCCTTGGCTGCATAGAGCAAAGTGACGTCGTGGCAACTTAACGAGTGGCGGATAATTCGGTTGAGATGACCTAGTCGACCATCAGCTACAAGGACCACCACTTTCCACCGCAGATCATCGCCCGTGCGGTCTGGCGGGTTTCCGGTTCTCGTTGAGCCTGCGGCTGGTCGAGGAAATGTTCCTAGAGCGCGGCATTGTCGTCACTTACGAAACCATACGGCGGTGGGGGCCGCAAATTCGGCGCGGACGAACAGCTCGTCGGCCGACGACGCTCCACGCAGGAAGGAGAAATGGGTCGTAACCTGGAGCTCGGCGTAGCTCATGCGAAGATCCCATGCATGAACCAGCGATGGTCACCGGTCTCCGGATCGACACCGTCCCCTGCCCGGAATACCCAGAGCCGCTCGCCCGCTTCATCCTCGATGACGAAGTAGTCCCTGACTGCCTCCATCTCTACGTCGCGTTGCCACCACTCGCCGAAGATGCGCTCGGGGCCGTCCGCGCGCTTGACCTTGCGTCGCCGGCCGCGCCAGGTAATCGAGGCCGGCGGATGGTCCGGCATCAGCGCAATGGCCGTGATCAGTTCCGGTCGCGGCAGCAGGCGGACCGGCCGGCGCCAGTGGCCGACCCAGGCGACTTCGAGCGGATCAGAGGCGGCGGCAATGCACTGAACCGAGCGTTCGGGCACATCGGAGGCAACCGGCGCCACACGATAGACCCGTTGTCCGCGATTGCCGTAAATGTCTATCAGCGGGGTGACATCCCTCACCTCGTCCTCAACCAGCGACGAGACCCTTTGCATATCCTCGAGCGGCTCGGCCATCACCGCCACCAGCGTCAGCTTCTCGATCCCGAAACCAGGCTCGATCTTTTCCGTCCGGTCACGAAACAGCTTCGTCAGCCAGGCGACATCACGCGCCGGTTTGGCGGTCCCGGCGCGGATCGCCTGCCTGGTACCATCGACCTTGTCGACGATCAGGTCGGCGCGGCGCACGCCGAGACCGCGCTTCTGGAGCTCGCCGATCAGCTGGACGACCATCCTGCCGACATATTTGTCGATGGTCTCGGCAGCACCGATTGGTTCCGCGAAGGCTCTTGCGACCTCGATCTGCTCTGGCGTCCGGATTGGATCAATCGGCTCGGAGACGCGGCCGAACATCTGGTCGAGGCGCCGGGCGATTTCCGGTCCGAAACGCAGTGTCAGGGGCGCGCGTGGGGTATTGGCCAGTTCACCGATCGTCTGGAAGCCGAGCGTACGGAGATCGCCGACAATCTTCTCCGGTAGGCGCAACAGCGTGATCGGCAGCTTTTCGACGGCAGCGACGGTCTTGCCGATCGGCACGATGACAGTCTCGCGGGCAATTGCCCGCGCGCAGGCATGGGCCGCACCCCAGGTGTCGGCGATTGCCACGCGCGCCGTCAGCTTGCGCGCCAGGAACTGGTTGGAGATCTTCATGATCATGGCGAGTTCGCCGCCCTGAAGGTGATCGGCGCCTCCGGTGTCAAGCACAATCCCGTCGGTGCCATCGACCGCAACGATCGGTGAATATTGGGTCAGCGCCCATAGCGTGATCCGCTCAAGTGCCGCCGCATCGACATCAGGCTCAGCATCGACAAGCATCAATCCGCGAAATAGTGCCTGGGCCTTGGCCGCCGGCATGCCAACACGCAATCCCGCTTTTCGCGCAGCCGCATCGACCGAGGACACCCAGCGTTTCGAACCGCTCCTGGCGATCACCGCGATTGCCTGCTCAGCCGGAATGGACGGATCGTCGCGTCTGATCCGATCGGTCGGCAGATCCGGGAGATAGATCGATACGACCCTTGTCATCACATGCCCTTACGAGAAACTCGGCACACTCGCCCGCTTTCACGCGCATCAATTCCAAAAACCACTGCGCCCGACCGACACCAGGCGCCGGAAGGTCCTCGGACGGCATGACGCTGACCCGCCAACGCGTCGTCGAGGCGGTCGGTTGACCAAAGTCGTTGGCCTCCGTCTGCCGTCGCCATCGCCGCACCGCGAGTGCCATCGTGCCTGTGCGTTCCGCGGCAAGCTGCAGCCGCCTGGAGCCGACCATAGGCAATCGGACGAGCTCGCCGACCACGGCGCCGAGGCCGCCGAAGGCCAAGCCCTCCTCCATGTTGGCAAGCACATCCTCTTCCTTGTCTGATTCAACGAAGATCACCCGGTCGGGATGAAGGCCAACCTGTGCCAGGGCTGGGAAGAACAGGTCGGGCCGGGTCAGGCACCATACGATCGGGCCCTTGGTTCGCGCCGCAATGCCGGCGGCACAGAGTGCGGCCGCGGCACCATCGACAGTCCCTGCCCCGCCGCCGGCGAACTCATGCAAGGCGCCATAGGCCAGGCCACCACCGGGTAGGACGGCATCGATATCAGGCACGCCGAAAGCAAGGCAGCCGGCCTTCCTGGCGGACACGCCTTCCATCGTCGAGATCCGCTCGCGCAAATCGGAGATCACATCTGAAATCACCCGTTCTCGGGCAGCAGTCATCGTTCACGGCTCCCTTCAAGGTCGTGTGGCGAAACAAATTGGGCCAGCATCATGCTGGACAAAATGCGGATGTTCTGTTTCTGTTCCTGTTGCGGCAGAGAGTCAAGCAACCGACAAGATGGGAATATTATCCTGAA
>NZ_LMDG01000020.1 GCF_001426265.1 Rhizobium sp. Root1220 | reverse complement strand
GGTTGCAGCGATCAATCCCGTGGTTGCCGTCGGTGACTGCCGATTCATCGGTGCGACTTTGTGGACTGATTTCGCTGTATCCATTGGCGATGACGAGCATATCCCGCCGGAAGAGAGGCGCGTCAAAGCTTTAGAACTGGTGCCGTCGCGCATGATGGATTTTCAATGCATTTATCGCTCGGACGCCAGAAGGATGGGTGAAAAGGGCATGGTCACCGTCCGGGAAATCCTTGAACGGCACAGCGAGAGCCTCAAATTTATCGACAGAGAGTTGTCGCTGGCTTTCCAAGGAGGAACGGTCGTTGTGACACACCACGCCCCCTTGATGCAAAGCTTTGATCCAGCATTTTTCGGAAATGTGACGAACGCTGCCTTTGCTTCTGATCTGTCTGACCTGATTCTCCGCCGATGGCCGAGCCTATGGGTTCATGGGCACATACATAAATTTCGCGACTACATGGCAGATCACACTCGGGTCATTTGCAATCCGCTGGGCTACCGAGGAGAATTTTATACGTCCGGATTCCGTCCAGGCTTCGTTATCGATCTTTGATCGCGTAGCTCGAAAGTGACGCTGAAGTTCTGCGTCTTATTGTTGGAGCTGATGGGCGTTCGATTGCCGAGTACCGGCAGGATGGCGAGCTGAAGCGAATGAAGGCGAAGACATTCGTCCTCGCGGCAGGCGCTGTCCGCTCGACAAATCCTACTGTCATCATACGACGGGGGTCCTGCGAACCGATCAGGTGCTGTCGGTCGCCACTTCATGAACCAGGTCAGAAAGCGCCAGTTCCAGTTCTTGAAAAAATGGACGGGTCTTTGTTATCGAACCGGGATGGTCCGATGATGAACTTCGAACCCGGCACCCCGGTCTTGGAGCGGAAGCCTTTAAGGCGTTCATTTCGCTGCGATCACGGATGGCAGCTCGTCGATGTCCTGGTTCACGCCTTCCTCGAAGCCGCCCTCGGTTCATTCAAGCGCAGTGTTCGCCAACAGTTCCAGCTACAAAGTGAACCTCGGAATAGACGATATAGCTGCCGCCACGTGCAAATCACTGATGATGGTTGCACGCGATCCGTAACCTTCTTTGAAATGCTGATAATAGTCGGCAGATAAACTCGTTTCCCCGTCGCAAGCAATCACACGCCCGCTTGCTCTAGACTGCCATCTCCCCTAAGGGTTGTGCGATATTGGGGGATGAAGGATGGCAACTGTAGAGAATACCGGATCAGCGGAATCAGTTCCGGAAACTGGGGGCACAGTAACCGACTTTCCTATCGATCACACATCGCCGCGTGTTGTGCTCGACCAAGCAGCGGCTCAGCGGCTCGAAGCGTACGACAAACGACAGTCAGAGCTTCGCAAAACTCTAGTATTAGTTTGCGTGATTGTCGGTGTGATGACTTTGCTCATGGCCCTTTCTTTGACGAACCCGCAAATCTACCTCATCGAGCCCGAAACACTTAAGCTCATAAACCAAGGACTGAATGCTTTCATTATTTTAACGATCCCCTTTCTGTTGGGAATCCTTGGCGCGTGTGCAAGACTCTTGATTTCTGGAGTTCGCGTCGTCCAGGAACTGCCGCTTGCAATTGGGTCAGGGCTTCTCGCAGCTTTCTCATGGGTTGGGATCAAAAGCGGGGTCTTCATTTCGATTCTCGCGCCACACCTTGAGAAGCAAGGCTTCCAGCCTGCGGATGTCGTTCGTGGTCCGGATAGCTTCTACACCATGGTCCTAGTTGCCGTGTTCGTCGGAATGTTCGCAACCAATCTCTACCTGTTTGTAAACAATCGGGTCGAACAGTTGACCAAAGCCGAGAAGGCCAAGGCTTCGGCCGATTGATCAGTCTATGAGCGGTGCCAAGGTGCGAACGGAACAACAGGTGTTTGAAGAACTCGCTGACCTTTGTGTCAGCCCGGGATTCGTTCACGTCATCGCCTACTTCTGCTTTCGAGATCATGTTGTTGGCTATAAGGACGAGCTGAAAGGCGAAGACTACGCGAAGCTGTTCTCGCATAGTCGATTGATCCGCACAGAGATTTCGACGCTGATTGGGCTGATGGTTCGTTCCCCCCGCGACTTCGCCGTGCCAGTGAGTGCCGAATTCGAACGCTTAGCCAACAAGGCGGAATCGCTGTTGAGGGAGCTGCACGAAGTCCTGAAGGAGCCGATCCGCGCGGAAATGATCAAGGCCTTAAAAGAGGGCAAGGTTGATGCCGCATCCAATCCGTTCAAAGGAGCTGAAGCACTTCGAGAAGCCATCTTCTATGCCGCCGAATCGGCCTATCCATCGCAATATCGAGACCTATCAGTACAGAAATATACGCGAGACACTGAGTGGCTGCAGCGTAACAAGGGGTTTTCTTCAGACGAAGCGAAGCGCGTCGTCATGGCGGTCACGAACCTTCAGAACGCCAAATTGCCAACTACTCTGAAATCGCTTCGGCAGAAACGACCAGAAGACAGGACGCTACTTGATGGTTTCGTGTTCACCACGTCCGAGGTCGCCGAGAGTTGTGGCATTCCTCAAGCGACTGTTGATGCGGTCATTGACGCCTTTACCTTACCCGACGACGGAAATCCCACTTTTCGCTCGTTGAGTGATTTCAACGCCTTCAATGGCTTTCCTATCTTGAGGGGAGAGGGCAATGTCCGTATCCTCCTTCTCTATGTGAGCTTGACCGAGGCACTCTATGATACGCCATTCTATTGGTTGAACGCCGACCGGGATTATCGCTCGACGGCATCGACGAACCGTGGGGCTTTCACCGAGGACTTCACAGCGGACCGTCTCAGGGCGGTTTTCGGTGCCGACAACGTCTTCATCAACGTGGACATCTGGAAAACCTCAGGTCGGAAGGAAAAACTCGGCGAAATCGATGTTCTTGCGATAGTCGGCGATATCGCCATTCTCGTTCAGGCCAAATCGAAGAAACTTACGCTAAACGCGCGTAAAGGTAACGACCTCCAACTGCAAACCGACTTCAAGGGCGCGGTTCAAGACGCCTGCGACCAAGCTGTCGACTGTGCCAAACATCTCTTGGCAGGCGGCGGCTTCGTGGCTGATCCTGATGGAAATGAGATTGCTCTCGCCGCAAATCTCACAAAAATCCATCCCGTTTGCGTTGTTTCCGAGCACTACCCGTCACTCACGTTCCAGGCTCAGCGGTTTCTGACGACTGAGAACGTGAAAGGTTTGGAACGCCCGTTAGTATGCGATGTCTTCTTCATCGACGTCATGGCCGAGTTCCTAACTTCGCCGCTTCGGTTCCTTAGTTACCTGGAGCTACGGTCACTTGCTGGCGACCGCATCGGACTGTCACATGAGATCGTCGCTCTAGGCTACCATTTGAAGAAAAACCTTTGGATGGGGGAATACGACTATTTTGTCCTGGACGATGATCTGTCCGCCGACGTTGATATCGCTATGGCGGCACGAAGAGAGGGGATCGAAGGACAGAAGACCCCGCGCGGGATTCTTACCGATTTACAGGAAACGACGGTCGGGCAGCTAATCGACGAAATTGAAGCTCGCTCCGAGCCACGTACGTTGGCGGTCGGTCTGGAGCTTCTAAAACTAAGCGGTGAGAGTGCCTTCCAGCTAAGCAGGATGATAGATGGGATAGCTGCCGATGCTCAGCTGAGTGGCAGAAACCGCGATATAACCTTTGCAATGGGCAAGGAAAGCACGGGGATTACAGTTCACTGCAATTTCGAACCGGAGTGGATTGCTGCGAATATCTTGAAACGACATTGCGAGCGGCGGAAATACAGTGAAAAAGCATCCAAGTGGTTCGGCATATCAGTGTCGCCTGGTGCCTGTGCGTTTCGGTTTGGGCTGTCTCTGGATTACGAGTGGAAGCGCAATTTTCAAATGGACGCCGAGGTAGCGACCTTAGCCGCGCCCAAGTCAATTGATTACCTTGAGAGAACCATGTTCGGTGGGCCGCAGCTCGAACTTGGACGCAATCACACGTGCTACTGCGGGAGTGGTCTCAAGTACAAGAAATGTCATCTGCTGAGGGATTGATTGTGCTTGCCTGGACTGCCTCCTAGATTGGCGGATCGAAACAGGTAACCCCCGGATTCCAACGGAAGCCCAACGGCTGATCAGCGACCGGCACAGCCGTCCAGCCGATCTGATCGGTCCCAATTGACTAAGAGTGGTTCGAGTGCACGAAACCTACCCTGTAGGCCTTCTCCTCCAGTTTTTGCAAACTCATCACCACAATTCCCATCTGAGAATGGTGCTGAATTAGCTGAATCACGTTCCCGTCGGCATCCTTGCCTATGAAACGAAGGATGTCGGGGTCTGACGCCTGAATCGACCGCAGGTGAAAGGACGGGGTATTTCCACCAATGACGACAACACCCAGCTCTTCGTCGTCACCAAGAATGGTTTCGTGCTCGGCAATGAGCTTCATCATCCTCTCTCTCATATAGCCCGCAGGGTTTTTCTGCCGGTACGCAATTCCCTTCATCTGTTCCATGCTCGCGTTTATCGAGGCCAAGCCCATCATTTCGTTCGTCACCATTTTCTCCTGTCGATTGCTAATTGAGATGTAGGCTTCACACCGCCCAAACGACAACTGGTTATGCCTACAAATTCTTGCTTGCTAAATCAGCGTCCAAGTTGGGGACTTCCTGGGAAATGAGGAATTGTGCCGCCTCCGCTGGTGTCCTCGGCGACTACGCGTTTACCTGCCACTCCCTCCCAACATCGATATGAGCGGGAGGGGAACAAATCGGTCTGGCTCGCTTCCGAAAGGGTTGCAGCACTGGAGCCCTCCGATCTTCTGAGACAGATAACGCGCTACAAGAAGCTCCTTCTTAAGACGCAACCTGTTGATGCCGAAAACGGAACCAACAAATCGATCATCGTCGTGCTCACCGATGTTTCCGCAGGGGAAGCGAAGACTATTCTTAGTGATGTGCTGCAGCAACTTGCTGTTCCATCTTATGTGGACGATGGCCTGGTGCTTGGCGGGTTCTACGGAACCAACGATGGACGGGCTCTTTACAATCCGGAATTTCGTCCTTTCACAGCTCCTATACCGTTTCTCTTGATTAGACCGGCAGTCATCGATGACTGGAAGTTCTCCTTGGAGGACGAGGACTGGATGCGTCGATGGTCGCATCGATTTCGAGAGGCCGCCGTGCTCTCTCTTGCCAATGAGTTGCGTCACCTGCCTTGGCGCGAGCGGCACGGATAGCACGGGCCGCAGTTCACTCCATCCATAAAACCCAACACCGAACACTACACCGCGCAACAGGTCCGTCTGCGTGACGGACGCCTGCTACGCATAAGGAAAGGCTGAGTTATGATCACTATCAACACAGTTGCTGTAGTTGCCGTTGCCATGATGCTTGCCACGAGTGCCATGGCCCAGAGTGCGAAGGAAATCCGGGGCGCATCGCCTTATGCGGCGGTCAAGAACGAGCCGCCGCCCTGGTTGATCGTAGCCCCCCCACTCGCCGAAGGCCTCTCGCAGGGCGTGTTTTGGGCGCAATACCGGGTCGAGAACCTGAACATAAAGCCAGTCTTCGGAGCCGACGCAGCCAAGGTATCGCCACGGGTTGGCCATCTGCACATCATTGTTGACGACCTGCCTTGGTGGTGTGCGGACCCGAGTGACACCAATACCGTCGACATAGCCGGGTTACTACCTGGAGAGCACAAGGTGACGATTTCCCTGGTCGACGCAAACCACAACATCTTCCCGGGCAGGTGGTGACCGTACCCTTTAAAATTCCCAACTCAGCGCCGACGCACCACATTCACGGAAAGCGCTGACAACGCTCCCTCAAATCTCATTTCCCCTCATGGAATTGATTTGAGGCGCGGGCGGAGTTGCCCCTCTCCGTCCGCGATATTGTGAAACGTTGCGAAGACCAGGAGTCACTCAGAATCTCGATTTTCTGCCTGATTTCATGCTCGTTAGCGGAACTGATACCACGCCATTGTGACCACGGTTGCCCTTTGTTCGCGATATTCCGCTCCAAGCGCTGTGCAGAACACCGTCCAAATGGATTGCTCGAAGCTTTCCATCACGTCTGACATTCAAGCCTGCGGGTCGATTTGTACTGAAACTTCCAGTGGTCGGCGTCCAACCGAACGCTGTAGTTCCAGGACCTGTGGATATCGCGGCGATAGGATATACGGCGCTCGGAACAACTTTGCGGTTGAATTTATCCAGTGTATTTGAAGTTGCAGGTCGTTCTAGTCTGTTGTCTAAGAAGCGTGGCATTTTGAAATGATCGTATTGCTCTCTGGTCCGACGGGGACGGGTAAGACCTCCTTTGCTTCAGCTCTTGCAGACTGGGGCTACACCGCTCTTCGCGAGTCAATCCCGGAGCCAATTTTTCAGCGATTTCGAAACGATCCCCGGTCACACTGCGCCGAATTGCAAGCTGCAATCATCCACGCGAGGGTCGCAGCTTGGAAAAGTCTCCGGGTGTCTGAAAAGATAGTTTTCGATAGAAGTATCGACGAAGACGCCAGCATATTTTGCCGCATGCATTTCGAGAACGGGCTGCTATCACGCGACGAGTATGACGCGCTCGCAAAGCTCGCAAAGGAAGCGGAACAGGAGGTTCCAAAGCCTGACCTGACGATTTTCCTGCGGGGGCCAGTTGAGCCCCTTCTTGCTCGCCTCCGAGCGACTGGACACCCTAGCGTAATCATCGATAGCCTACCTCGCCAGCTCGACCTCTACGATCAATGGATTGCGGCCCAAACCGGTCCGATCCTCCAAATGGACAATACTCGGTGCACCCTCGAAAGCTTCGGCAAGTTCATAGCGAGTCGATGATATGCTGTCGTTAGGACAACGGAACACAGTCTTCGGTCTCTTCATTGCCGCGACGGCAGGCTTTCTCGTACTCGAAGGGTACATGCTTTGGTCGATTGTTGCGAATGGGGTGGACATAACGAAGGCTTTTACCACGATCATCACGACCAGCGTTCTAGCCGGATGCGGTAAGGTTTTCCTTTCCATGCTCAATCAGCACTTTCTCAAGTCCGAAATTCTGCCGATGAGACGTTTGCAACGTCTAATTTCTGAGAGAAACACCGCCATCGATGATGTAAGCAAGTCAGGCCAAAACACCTACGATGCTCGCAGGTCGTTGATAACCGGCACACTGAAATTCGGTGAAGAAACGTTGCGGGGCTGGATTCCCGGCTCACATTTCGAGTTGTGCGTTTTTGTTGATCCCGAACAGCCGTTGCTTTTCAGCTATTACGATTCCAACCACGACAAGGCGGCCCGAAGCATGAGTCATCGGGAGAAGAATCCTACGTTTTATATCGAGAAGGGTTACGAAGTAACGGCCGTTTTGAAGAATCCGACTTCCCACTCGAAGGTGGTGCAGGACACGCAGAATGTTGACAGCAGATACGTTTTTACGACTGATGAGCAGCGCAAACAGGTTCGGTCCACTTTGCTTCACTGCCTTGATCTCTACACGCCATGTGCATTGGTAATTACCAGCAACGAGCCTAACGCATTCCCGGAGAAAGACGAGCAGTTCATGTCCTTCATCAAATTCATCGGATCGCTAATCCGGTATGACTTGTTCGAAGGTGACTTCATAAGGGATATCCGGATTGAGCGTCCCACATTGTTTGGATCACAAGCGCAACTCGGACAGCTCGTTACGGCAAGCAGTAACGCGTGATCCGCTTGTGGACCGACTTTTGCCGAGATACTCGCATTGGTACTCGTTTGAAAATTCCACTTCGAAGCGCATTCCCAAGTAGAGGCGGGTAGTGAGTGCAGCAGGACGGAACATTGCGGGAGACGAGTCGCGCCAGGCAATCGATGCTATCCGGGGCTATACCTACCAAATTTACGCATCGGCACTAGCCTGGTTGCAAATTGCCGACAATGAGCTGCTTCATCTCGAAGTTGCAGAAGATTTTGCCGTGTCTTCGGAGACCGAGTTGACCGCAACTCAGTCGAAAGCCACGACAAAGAACATTACGGTTCGCGACAAGGGCGTGCTTGCCGCAATTGACTCATATTTCTTTCTGCGGAGTGCCAATCCAGACAAGTCGTTGACGATCCGATTTTTAACGACGTCCGGGATCGGCATGGAACGCAATGCCGAAGACCGGATCAATGGCGCAGCCGCCCTCCTCTACTGGCGACAAGCGTCCGCGCTCGCTGAAATAGCTCCAATTCGGAAATTGTTAGATCGTCTGCCCCTTAACCCCGCAACCCAAGCGGCCATGGCGTCGCTGTCCGATCAAGACTATCGGGAAAGCTTCCTAAAGAGGGTAATCTGGGACACGGAGGGCCTACAGCTCGAACCGTTGCTCGACAGACTGCGAGATCGGTTGCTTCAGATGGGCACAGAACGCAGCATCTCATCGAGCGTGATGATGAAATGTCTTGGCCCCATTATTGCCCGAGTCCTAGAAGCCTGTATGCAGCCGACGAATCGGACCCTTTCGAAGGCCGACCTGATTTCCTTGATAAGCGAACATACGTCGATAAGTGTGCCGGTTGATCAATATCTACAACAGCAACAATTGCTGCTGCGGCTGATCGAAGCTCAGGGCCTCGGAGCGGACGCGGTCATTCGGCCTCCTTCCCTCGCCGATATCTTTAAACCTGTCTCACATAGGGCGACCATTCCTACTATCGCTCCGCGAACTGCACTGCGACAAGCCATCCAAAACCGGCTCGTAAACAACAGAAGCGCATGGCTCTTTTCGGGCGCTGGGTTTGGAAAAACGACCTTAGCTCGGTTGGTCGCGTCCGACGTCGGTGGAACATGGAAAGCGCTGAACGTCAGAGGGCTAGCACCTCGTGAATTGTCCGACCTTCTTTACTCGGCCGCTCAGGCCTTAGAGGGCGTGCAATTCACGGGGATTCTACTGGATGATTTTGAGCATTTCGAAGACGCCAAGGTTAAGGACGCCTTTACTGCTTTCTTGGGTTCCATCGAAAAATCATCTGGTCTCCTAGTGGTGACAGCTTACTCCAAGCCATCCGAGGCCTCCCTCGCCGCTCTTGAAGTCGCCTCGACATCGACGTTGGTGATTCCAGAACTCAACGAGAATGACATTCAAGGCGTTATAAGTGACTTGGGTGGCACGCCTGACATCTGGTCCAGATATGTGTTTTATGCGTCCGGCTCTGGGCATCCGCAGCTCGTGCAGGCTCTAGGAAGGAACCTAGCCGCCCGCCAGTGGCCATTCGACGAACTTCGAAACCTGAACGCGCTATTGGGCGGCAATTCGGAGCTTGCCAAGGTTCGAGACGAAGCTAGGAAGCGCCTTGTCGGCTCGCTTAGCTCTGACCAACTTGACCTGCTTGCTAGAATCACACTCATTCCAGGAAAGTTCGACAGGGAAACGGTTCTCGCGATTGCCGAGGGTGATCCACCGATTCCGAATGCTGGGCACGCATTCGATGCGCTTGTCGGGCCATGGATCAATGAACCGTACGATGGTGTCTACCAAACCTCCCCGTTGGTATCGGACCTGGCAACCAAGACCGTTTCGGAAACCCGAAGACTTAGCTGGCAGCGGCTCATCGCCAATAAAATGACATCTGGTCGGTCGCTCGACGCGGGCAAAATGAACGCTGCCTTTATGATGGCGTTGGCCTCCGATGAAAAATCGGTGCTCATGAGAATTTCGATAGCAACGATCCAGCTCGACAACGAAGAACTGGCAAAGCTGGGAGTCGCATTCTTCGCAATCCAAACGATGCGAGCAGATCGTCCGCTCTACCAAGCGGACCCGTACCTCAATGTCGTTATTCGGCTGGCACAATTCCTGCTGGTAGCAAATGAGCCTGACAGTGACGAAGTCCGTACTCGTGAGATATGGGACGCGTTGCACCGCGAACTTAAGCTCGTCGAAGGCCACGATGGAGCAGAAGTGCTCGAACTAATGGTCCTCTCAAAATCTGTCACAGCGATGGTTGGTCGTTGGGGACCCTTCGAGCTAATAAGCTATCTATATCGGATGTACGAGATCGCTCGGACGACCGAGCACGACGAGCTAAGGAGCGCTTACAACGTCCGGCACGACGACCAACAGACGTCTAGTTTTGGCATCATGTTCCTTATGCACGCCCAAGCATTCCAAAAAATCTCCGATACGTTGGAAGCGTTTACAGCGATTGATCGGTGTGTTCAGAGCTTCCGGCAAGAGCTGTTCGCGGCGCTTGCACTTCGCGAAATGGACAGTGAGATGTACTTCAACGGACCATGGCTGAAGGACCATTCGGCAGATACGATGGACGCGGCCATTCACGCCCCCATGTATCTACAGATGGCCAACCTGGCCCGAGGCTGGGGTTTAGAAGACCTCGCGGTGACGGCCACCAAATATCAGGCTGTAATTCTAGACGAATATGGAAATTCTTCCGACAAAGCCATGCAAGCCCTCGATCAAGCTCAAAAGTGGGCAGGCCCCGATAATTGGGTTTTGGTCCGGGCTCAGGCCAAGATCGAATTTCGAGCAACGAACTATCCGGAAGCGCTCACCCTCTTCAAGCGCCTTGCCGCAATGCAGGATCGCGAAATTTCATTTATAGAAAAAGCCTTTGCATTTCGCGAGGCTGGTATCACGGCTGCCAACGCAGGCGACTGGAAGCTAGCTGAAGAGTTCTTCCGTACAGCCAGGGCCGCCGCTAAATCCTCAGACCTCCGATCCATGGACGTCATGGCAACTGGGCTTCTGGGAGACATTGGGGTGGCTCGTTGGCATTTCGGTGACCGCAAGGGCTTCACAGACGCTTTTGACGATGGTCTGTCTGAGGTGGCCAGGTTTGAAGTAGACGAAAGCCTGAATGCCAGACATTGCCACGCGCTCTACCGCCATGCTCTGCTGTGGGCGCAAGATCAGCTAACCGGAAACGTCACTCTAGGAAATGGAGAAAAACCCGCGATTCTTCCCGGCGCGATAAGCAATCCCGAACCCAGCCCATCATTAACTGACAACAAGATCGCAGCCTTAGGCATCGCTCGCTACATGTTGGCGTCCATCGAGCTTCAGTGCGGACTGCCAGCCAGGGTCCGGTCGGGACTGATCCAGAAGATGGCGGGGAAACGCCTGTCTGTTGGTGAAGCGTGGTTCGACAATCACGCGCTCGAATACTACCAACGCATTGGAGATGCTGCTGGGGTGGCAGCCACGTCATTTAATATAGTGCAAATGGCAGTGATCAACCGGATGTCTCAATCCGTGGACAGCAAGCCCGACCTGGAAAACCCACGAGAGTACATTACCCGGGACCTCACAACAGATGAACAGAAGTCGGCGGTCAGCCTATTTCAAATGCTGGTTCTGGGTTCGGCCATCCTTGGCCTTGTGGAGGGCCGCCAACCATTCGTAGCCGAGTTGTTCCTGCTTGTTCGGCAAACTCACATTGATACCATCGAGCCTGCGTTCGCTTTGTCGCAAGGTCAAACACAAACCCAATCCAGGAGCTTCGAGTTGATGCTCTCGGGTCTCTTGGCCGAGGCATCGGAGCTAGTTGAACCAGCCCGCCTCCAACCTATTCGGCTGTTACATTTGCACCTTCTGATACTGCAAGCACCTCCTGCCACCGTACCAACCTCCATTCGTCCCAAGCTGCCTGCATGGATGCGTGAACAATGGTTGGACGTAGTGAGCAACCAGGGCTTTCTACTCACGATGCCGGGTCAGCTTGCGCGAAAGCTCCACGCTCTCGTCGACGATCAAACCGCACCGATGTCATCCGCCGCTAGGTTGATCCAACTGGTCATAGATCATGTTCCAGACCCTATACCGGCTGAGTTTCGCGCAATGCTAACGAACGTGATTGCTTCGCAAACCTGAGCAACTTCAGTTTCCCGTCGAGCAGGATTGTCAACCCTCCGTCAAACGATCCAGTTTCGATGATGCCATGCCAGGTTTGGGCCGAGGGCCGTATTCGGCTGTGCGCCATCGGTGGTCATGAGAGATGACTAGCGGGACACTCGCTAGGCCGCGCTATTGTTGCAGTCAAACGCTCCCAAACCTCAGGGCACGAGTTCGACCTCACTCGGACGCCACTCCTTAGTGAAGAAAGATTCAAGAGGACTATAGAGGCGAAGGAGCATGAACCATCCCTTGTCGGGCACGGTCTGAATCCAGTTGCCGCGCTTCACGTCCTTCGGCTGGGTGGGTCCGAAGTAGATCGTGGTGGACCCATCGGCGTCAGCTTCGGCAGCGGGTGATGGGTAGGACTGGCTGCCCGCGCGTGGATAGCGCTGCGGGGTGTCGAGCATTGAACGCGATTGGTTGTCGTAGAGCGTGAAAGACCAGAATGCCTCGGCTGGAATGTTTGGCGGGAGGATCACCTTGTAGGTTTTGCCGCCGTCATAAGGATTCTTGTCCGCATCAACGAAGCCCATGAGATACTGTGAGCCAACCTTGGGCAACCGCATGATCATGCCGGGCGAGTCTAGTGTGTAGCCGTAGTAGAAAGCGGTCTTGGAGTCGAGGGTCCGAGCACCGGTCGGCGGCAAGGGGGCGAACAGCCCTTCTTTGGTTATCATCGGCGGTGGCGTCTCGAAATTCGCGCCCCCTTGCCAAAGCATGTTGGCCCAGGCTGAACCGGGGTAGTACGCCCAACCCGGAATATTATAGGCATCCCAATTGAGCACGCGCCCCGATGCGTTTCCAACTGCGGCTGCGTCGGTGAGGATTTTCTTCATTCGCTCGTCTGGATTGAATTCCTTTCCCTTCGCGATTCCAATTGCCGCCAGTTGCCCGGCGAGTTCCGGGTTATAGGAGTCCGCTGGCTCGGCCTGAATATTGGCATTGATCATTTCGAAGAACGAGTAGTCGCTCGGCGGGATCGTATTGAACGCCTTCCCGCTTACCTCGTTGAACTTGGTCACAGGCACTTCTGGAATGCCCTCAAGCTTGACCTTACCTTCCAGTGCGGTCGCAATGCTCGTACCCACGCCCCCTGGTGTGTACGGATATATCTTCATGTGCTCCTTGATGTTCGCGACGGTCGCCTTGGGATCATCGTCAACAAGATAGCCACGGGAAGCATACCCGGTTCGTCTTCGAGCGAGCGACATAGAAGCCGCCTTCCGGAACCGGACCGTCGTAACCGGGTGGAAGGAGCAGGTACCTCCCGCCTTCGCCACGGTCGGGACCCGGGAAGCCGATGTCGATGATCCACTGGAACCACATGTCATTGATGGTGCCGACGCCCTTTGGAGGCTGCTCGATAACCATCGGTCCCTTCGTCAGGTCTACGACGCTGAAGTAGTAGACGGTATCGGCGTTGGCGGTGAGAAACAGCGACTTCGAATCCATCAGTTCGGGAAAGATGGTAACAGTGTTGTCTTCAGCACCGATGCCGAGAAGGCCCTTATGGATCGCATAGGCGGACGCACCGCCGTAACTGTTGAGGAACGCATCGAGACCTCGGGTGAAAGCGAGCGTGTCATACACCTTCTTTGTGGTTTCAGCGCTCGGAGCGCCGTCCTTAAAGTCCAGCGTGCCGATGCTGGACTCCACCTGGTCGGGGGTAACCAGAATAAGTGGGATTTTGTCAGCCGTCTGGCCAAACGCGATGCCAAAGCCGCCGAGGGTGGTCGCGGTCAGAAGAAATGCCGACATTCCGTGCTTGCTTTTGATCGGTACCATGCTGTCCTCCAAGGATTGAGTTGGGTGGGATCAGCTCAGACGACACCCTGCGAGGTGTACGAGTGCGCTATGGACGGCGGTTTGCCTTAATGAAAATGCCTACCAGCTTTGTCGCTAGCTTCAAAAGCAATTGAACAGCTTTCACTTCTGGAATAGCAAGCACGCATCAGTAAAAATCGACGTATATAGCACGAAGAAAGTAGATCCGCCGGAGTGCGGTCTGGCGTATCTCCATCGCTGACAGGTCCGGTTTGGGCTGGAAGGCGACAACTACCTCGGCCGCTTCCTGATGTTGTGTGGTCGATCTAAATCTATGGGATGCACATTCTAGTGAACGCGGGGAAGAATTGGCTTCTCAAGAAAGCGATGTCTGAAGGCCTTTGCGACCGCAACACCGAGTCCGAATCCAGAGATCAATCTTGCTAGCAACAGGTCAGGCAGCGAATAGGATACTAGCCAATACAATGCCCCCAATGCCAGGAATGATGACGCGACGAGGCTCAGGTGGCTGTCCGTAGATGGCCGACGAAAAGCCACAAAGTGAAAGCCAGCGCCACCCCCCACCAAACACGGGACAAGCTGACCAAGAGTTCCCGTTGGCTTCGCCGTAATTGTATCTAACAGGCAAAATAGGGATGCCAACAATCCGGTGCCGAGCAGTTGTAGAACGACGGCTCCTATGAGTCTTGTACGGCAGGAATATTTGGGTTTCGAATACCGAAAATATGTGACCAAGACGTTCTCCTTTGGAGTGTGTCGCCTCGACATGAGCGCGACCGCCTTGCATTTCGTACAACCTCAACTAAAGTTGAGGTCAAGAGGGGAAGCCAATGGCACGAGAGTTAACTGTTGGACAGGTTGCGGCAAGAGCAGGTGTCGCTGTCTCAGCATTGCATTTTTACGAGTCTAAGGGTCTGATTTGCAGCCACCGAACTGGAGGTAATCAACGACGGTACACGAGCGATGTTCTGCGAAGAGTTGCCGTTATACGGGTTGCTCAGAACCTGGGTGTTCCTCTTTCGGCCATTGGCAGAGCGTTCACAAAGTTGCCAAACGGAAGAACACCGTCCCGCGATGATTGGGAACTTATGTCGGCAGAGTGGTCCAAGGATTTAGATGAACGGATAATCCAGCTCCAAAAATTACGAGACGGTTTGTCGGACTGCATCGGTTGTGGGTGTCTCTCGATTGACAGATGTGCCCTGGTAAATTGGGGTGACAAACTAGGTACAGACGGACCCGGGCCGCGCCGACTCATTGCCGACGTGGAATGAGTGGTTTAGGCCGACAGCAGTCATCAGCGAGAGACCGCTTTGCGCCGATATCGTTGAAAAACTCGCCGCATTAGCTTCTCATCCGCCCATTTTGTTTTTCCGGGCGGAGTACCAACGCGTTTCTGCCCCGCGCCTCGGCGCAGG
>NZ_LMDG01000019.1 GCF_001426265.1 Rhizobium sp. Root1220 | reverse complement strand
AGCGAGGTTCAGGTCCATGTTTATGGCATCTCCGGTAGCAGGATATCTTGGAAGTAGTGACCGCTTAGTCGTTTTGCAAGTCGGGGTAAATGGCAGCTCAACGAGCGTCCAAGAAAGACCTTGCTTTATCAGACGCCAGCCGAAAGATTTGCTGAGTGTGTTGCGGCGATCAATTGAACCCACTGCCCAAACCGGCCATGAACGGACCCTCTGCACATGTCGGAGATGGAGTGGGAAGGGGCCTGGCAGCTTCGGGGGGCCGACCGGGATAGCTGCCGCTCAGCAACGGAAAACGCGAACCCAATTTGGCCGATCAGGTCTCCAAAGCTCTTGATGCCAGCATCCGGGATTTAGACGGGCAATGTCAAGCAATGCATCGGACCGCCAAGGCTGTACTCGGGAAGCTTCGCGGGCCCTCACGCTCCCCCGCGCAATACGCCGCTTTGACTGCGTCCCGTAGCCGATCACGACTCTTCTCGGGCAAGGCGTCAAAAAAAGCACCGAACCTCCCCTGGCCGTACGCGGTCGGATACCAGAAGTCATCGAAGTCGGCGTAGTCCATCGAGATGGTGAGCGTCGTCTCAACCACATGCATGAAGCCGGCACGCTCGAACGCCTTGCGCAGCTCCCCCGCGCCGGTCAAGGGTCGCCGAGCCGGCGCTATGGCTTCCGCGGTTGGCTCGTAGAGGAGGACCGTGTCCCAGAACAGACGCCAGCTTGGCATGCCCCCAGATGCCCAAACGGTCGCCGCTGCCAGTGCGCCGGCTCGAAGAACGCGGCGCATCTCAGCTATTGCGCGATCAGCATCCGACACGAAGTGGAGCACCAGAAGGGAATACGCGGCTTCGAACGAATCGGCTTCATACGGCAGGGCACAGACGTCGCCTTGCCTAGCTCTGATCCTGGGGTCGTTCGCACGCCCGCGCAGAGCGGCAACGAAATCTTCCGCGAAATCAACCGCGTCGATTGTCTCAAGCCCTTTATAAGCGGCCAGCGGGAAGGTCAGGCTGCCCGTTCCGCATCCCGCATCCAGAACGCGGCCGCGCGACGGAACGCCGGCGAACTCGAGAAATGGCATGGCAAGCCGCTGGCTCCAGCGGCCCATGCTCGCCTCATAATTCTCAGCACCCTTTGCGACAAAGTTTGAAGGCATCGCGCTGACCGGATTTACTGGTATTGGCGGGCGGCATCATGCCTTGGAAATCCACTCAGGTGAAGCGATCCGATCTCTCGAGCTCTCCGAGAGGAGCATCGTTCCCCCGACCATTGTCGGTAGTAAGGGCGTGGCGAGCGGGCCGAGAAGCTGGCCTGGAAAAGGGTTCGCCAGACTTCGGGGTCAGGCAACGGATCGTTCGCGGCATGAGGCTGCATGAGCACGGCTCCGTTCAGGTTCAAGTCAAGGCTTTCAAGCCATTTTGAGAACGTCGCAACCGACTGGTCCGACGCCATGTCGACGGCGATCACCCGGTGTCCCTCGCCCGGCAGGGACATTTGGAGCGACGAGAGGCGGTCAACGTCTCGCGCGGCAAGAACGAGCTGGTGCCTGGAATTGGCGAGGCGTTGGCTCACCGCCGACCCGATCCCCCCGCTTGCACCCGTGATCAGAAAGGTTGACATCTACGGTCCCCTGCTGGACGCCTGTGGCGGGTAAAGTCATCCGGGTCATGAAAGCTGTCAATACTTGTCTGTCGGCAGCTTCGGCCGCCACTGTTTGCTTGTACCAGAAGGGGCGGCTTTCCGGAACTCATTCAGGACCAAGGGCGCTTTTCAGCCTTTTCGCGCTACCTGCTACAGATTAAGTTGAGGGCGAAATATCTTCGCTGTCGTCCTACGGTCAATCCTCCCCACTAGACTTTGAGTCCATCTCGGATGGCGTGGGCAAGATGTGAGGCACCGCTGCGAGAATGATTAAGACGATCGCGGTCGATAAGACGGCAGTTACCTCCAATCCCAGACCGGCCATTACGCCGATCGCGGCTGTCGCCCAGATACTGGCCGCTGTGGTGAGCCCTTCTACCTCGCGCTGCGCCGAGCGGATTATGATAGCACCCGCNCTTCGTCTCCCACGGTCGCATCCTTATGTCGTTCGCAAATTTGGCATGTAAACGAGGTGCCATACAAACGCTGCGCTGGCAACTTCACTGCCGCCGTCATCACCCGTGAGGGTAGCGTTTGTGCTGATAGGGGGAATAACAGCCATCTCGTCGGGGTTACGGAAAGCATTTTCGGTCTGGGCTGGCGGACCTTAAAGCTGGTCATGTCCCCTTTGTGGCATTTGCTACATAATCCCGCGTAATTCCACGCATAAGATCACTCACCCGGCTCTGCTTGTGGTCATTGACGATGGAGGTGAGCGTGGCGGGTCAGATCAGTAAACGGATCGACGCCGGTGGGCTTACAAGTTTCGATGAGCGGGCGATGGTCGCGCAGCCCGCCGCTCCCGCGTCGCGTCCTGCGAACAGAGCATTCTTCCGATTGCGAGTTATCGGCCGGATTCTCGACGACGCTGCTATCGACCTCGATGCGGACGTCAACATCGTCCGGCAAATTGGCGGCGTCCAACATACTAGAAGTTTATCAAACTCTGCCTCGGCTCGCCCCCCGAATTTGTGGCCCGAGTCATTGTGCGCAGCTATTCGATTGCTGTCGGCGCTCTCGCCTCAACGGAACCGGAGTCTACGCCAATCGAGCGCGCCGAAGATGATCTCGGGACGGCTGGCTTTCTTGATCGCCGGCTCCGAAACCGGTGGATCAACGATCGCCGCTGCAAACTCTACCGCATCCTCGGATGCAGGCAGAACCAGCTTGCCCTGTCGCGCCATCGTTCGCCAGGGGGAAAGGAGGTTCGGCTTCAGGCCGTGGCGCTCTGCGACTTCATTCACCAACGCTCCGGGCCGAAGGCTCTCCGATACAATCAGTGCCTTGACCTCGTCCGGCCAGTCCGACGAACCTCACGTCCATGCTTCCTGGTAGTGAGAACCTCCAATGTGCTCTCCATGTAGAAACTCCCGTTGCTCGTCCATGGATAGGCGATCACAGATCAGGGCAGCGAGCACAACGTGCGAGCAGAACATCGGTTACGATCAAAAGACATCAAGTGTCGCTTGTTGCGCCAGATGAACAGGCCTGTCTGAGGAGGCAGCGATGTTTGGGGCCCGCGCGATTACATCCGAAATGCGGACAAGGTCGGCGACGGTGCGTACACTTAGCTTCCGCATAATGCTTCCACGGTGGACCTTCACCGTCGTTTCGCTAATGCCAAGATGGCCAGCTATTTGCTTGTTCATCTTTCCCGCCGCGACTAGGGGCATTACCTCCCGCTCTCGCTTCGTCAGTCGCAATACCCGACTGTGAACGGAATCTAACGCTTCCGCGGCGTTGCGGCGACCGCGATCGAGGTTGATGGCCTTTGCCACGACGTCGAGAAACTCCTGCTCTCGAAATGGCTTGACCAAAAAGTCGATTGCCCCAGCTTTCATCGCACGAACAGTCAACTGGACATCGGCGTGCGCAGTCATAAAGATCGCCGGCACCTTCGAGCCATTCGCCACGAGCTGCTCATGAAAATCCAACCCGCTCAGACCGGGGAGACGTATATCGAGAACGTAGCAGCTCGGAGTTTTACCCTGATCGTATCTTTGATCGAAATCATCCACGGACCGATAAAGCTCGCACCGGAAATTCACCGACTGCAGTAGTTCCTGGAGTGCTTCGCGGATCGCATCATTGTCTTCAATAATGACGACAACCGGAGTGGTCTCGCTTCGGGCGGATGATTGCCGAGAAGCATTGTGGTTGCATGATGATGCCAGTCTGGCGTCCGATAACCGTCGATCCGGCACCCTATTCCCGAAATTGTCCATGACGCTGCGCTCCTTATCGGTTGAGTCCTATTCAAGACTTGAGACACTTGATCTCAGCGGCATTTGATTACTCTGAAGATCTCATTCGCTGCGGTCCAAAGTGTACAAAGCGCTGCGTCGGCGCGCTATTACGAGTTTCTATTAGGTAACGTCGACGGAGATCGAAGGATGCTCGCGCGAGTACGATATGACGTTGCCGACATGGTCGCTGTCGGTGCATCGCGCTTCCCCCCGACACTACAAACGTACCCGGACAAAGCATGGGCGTGGCAACGCTTACTGTGAATCGGTGGAGGCTTCTCAAGAATCGTGCGGAAGTAGAGAACGGCAATCCGGTTCGCGTAGGGCAGCATGTCAGGCCACGGGAGATGACATTCAGGTTTCAAGTTTTCGCCGTTCATTGTCACGGGTGTCCCGCGATGGAGTTCCACGCCAAACCCCTACACGCTCGCAGAGGCCAAGGAACTCGCTTCGGCTCGGGGGAGTTCAACAGGGGCTGAGCGCTGACCGACCAATCAATTGGCGAGCGGTTCAGCCCGTGGAGATATGGCTACGGCAATGGCTGCCACGAGTTCTTGGCTATCGAATGGCTTCCGGAAAAACCGCCCCACGGGCAATTCGGCAACGCGGCTCTGTGTAGCAATTTCGTGCGTACCGGTCATTAAAATGACCGGTAGGTCCGGTCTCAGTGCATTTACCTCATCCTGCAATTCGAAACCGTCAAATTCAGGCATGGTGATATCAGTGACCAGACAGTCGATTGCCGGCAAACTGCCGCCGTCCAAAAATGCTCGCCCTGATGTGAACGCGCGTACTCCATAACCAGCTGATTCAAGAAAGTCGCCCAGAGATACAAGCAGTCGTGCGTCATCATCGACGATCGCAACCACTGATTTTCTCGATGTCATTTCGCGGGAACTCCTGCGTATCGTGAGTGAGTAATCGGGATTTCAAGCTTGGCCGCGATCCGAACAAGCTCTGCGAATGACGTCACTCGCATTTTTTGCATTACTCGGCCGCGGTGAACCTGGAACGTTATCTCACTTATTCCAAGCTCCGCCGCTCCTTGTTTGCTCAGTAGCCCACTGACAATCAGCGGCAACACTTGCTGCTCACGCGGAGTGAGTTGTTGGAAACGATCCTTCAAGTCTGCGAGCACGTCGCGCTCTTCGCGGCGTTCGCGATCTTGTTCTATTCCGGCCAGGACCGCGGCGATCAGATCGGCGGAGTCGAATGGCTTGGTCAGGAAATCTACGGCACCACGCTTCATCGCAGAGACTGACGATGGAATATCCCCGTGGCCGGTGATGAACACCACGGGCGGGTGATCATCATTTTCGATTTGAGCCTGGAAATCGAGGCCGTTTACATCGGGGAGCTCCACGTCCAGAACGATGCATGCGGGTACTTGGGGACGCGGAAGCTCCGAGTATTCCCTCACTGACCCGACTGCGATAGACGTCAAGCCGACCGAGCTCAACAGTTCTCCTACCGACTCCCGCACCTTGGGATCGTCATCAACGAGAAAGACTATGTGATCTGCATCTCTATCCATGTTTGTTTGGCACCGCACGGTTCCGCATCGCTGTCCACGGTAGTTAAATTGCGCGCGCTGCCCCCTTTTTTCGCATTAGAACCCAGTGGCTCGCTCAACCCTTCCTTGCGCGGTAACTCGATCGCTCGACTTGGATCGTATCAGAAATTTGACAGAAGGAGATGTTATAGAAATCTATAATACGGCTCTTCCAAAATCGAAGATCGGAACCGAACTTCTTCACCATTGACGGCTTCAGTGCCGGCAGAATTGACACCCGGCGCGTTAGGTCGCGTCTGCCCTCGTGCCGGCCGGCAGGGAGAGCCAAAAAATAGCCCCTTGCGGTTCATTCTCGGTGATCCATAGCTTGCCACCATGCGATGCCGCGATCGTCTTACTGATCGCCAGCCCCATTCCCATTCCCTGCGACTTGGTCGAATAGAATGCGTCAAAGACCTTATTCCGGATCTCCTGGGAGATGCCGGGACCGGTGTCGTAAACGGCGACAGATATGAGATCCTCCTCCGTCCTACTCGAAGCGATGATCAACTCACGATGGGTTCCCTGATGGGCGGCCATAGCTTCGATGGCATTGATGCTCAAGTTGAGGATGATTTGCTGAACCTGCACGCGATCCGCGAAGACGGTCGGCAGGGAGTCGCCGAGTCTGAGCTGGACCGAAACGTCCTTTTTGAGTGCTTCCGCGCTGATCAGTGATGCGGTTTCGGCAATAATCCCGTTTAAATCGATGACCTCGGTCTTCGGCGGGGACTTCTTTACGAGAGCGCGTGTGCGCTCAAGGACCTCCCCTGCCCGGTGTCCTTCACTAACTACCCGCTCGAACGCCCGACGGGCAGCGTCAATGTTGGGGGGATCGGTAGCCAACCAGTTCAAACCCGCTGAACCGCTGGTGACCACTCCTACCAGCGGCTGCATCACGTCGTGCGAAATGGCAGCCGACAATTGTCCGGCTACAGCAACTCTGTTCGCGTGTGCCAGCTCCGACTGTAGATCGCGATAGCGGCGTTCACTTGCGCGAGCAGCAACTTCAGCCTCTCTGCGGGAGCTTAAATCAAGAACGTACGAGACGCCACTTTCACACTCCGTGTCGCCGAACGCGGCCGCGCCCATGAGAACCGGAACCCGGCTGCCATCTTTTCTCAGGAATTCCTTTTCCCAGGGGGTCGCGACACCAGTCGTCTTGACCTCTTCGGCTACCCTTGCATCGTTCGTCCATTCTTCCGGAGGCGTCAGGTCCGTCCAGCGCAGTCGCCCTGCTGCGAGATCGTCGCGATCGAAGCCGATCATTTCAAGGAAGGAGTCGTTAGCCTCGAAGATCTCGCCATCCATCGTCCACATGAAGACGCCGATGATATTGGCATCCACAAGACGACGAATTCTTGCCTCCCGCTCCTCCAGATCGCGATAGAGGCGTGTGTTCTCAAGCGCGATGGCCGCGTGCGAGGCGATCAGCTTGAGAATAGATAGCCTACTCTGGGTAAAGACGCTGGTCGCGAGATTGTTTTCCAGATGAAGCAGCCCCAACAGCTTTCCCTGGTTGACAAGCGGGAGCGTCAGCAAAGAGCGTACCCGATGCTGGCGGATATAAACGTCGCGGGAGAACGCACTGTCGGCAAACGCATTGTCCAGGATTACTGTCTCTTTGGTCCGGTTCACGTACTGAACCACAGTATCCGGTAGTTCGATTGAGGTTTCGGCGTTTTCGCGATGTCGGACAACGACGCCGTTTGCTGTCATCAAGGCTTCTGCCTCGGCTGCATGTCCCGCCCCGCCTGCAAGCACGAGGACGGCTCGCTCCGCACCGGCGTGTTCAATGGCGGTGCGCATCAAGGTATCTACAAGCCTTTCGAGAACGATCTCGCCCGAGACCGTCTGGGCCACTTTGATGACCGTCGCCAAATCGAGCTGTTCTACAGCAGCCAGCGTCGTGCTGGAAGGAAATGTCAAAGGTGAATCGCCGTGAAGATCCTGGTGCTGTTCGTCCAGTTGTCGCACCTTCGCAGTCGCGCCCCAACGCGCGTAACACGCCCGCGCCTCGAGCAAATAGGAACGTGCGAGTTTGTCCGAACCCCGCCCGGAGTGAAATCGTGCGGCTGTTTCATTGGCGATAGCCTCATACTGCACGAACCCATTCATGCGCGCCAGGCGAATGCTCTCATCATAGAGTCGCTGAGCTTCCGTAGACTTGCCCTCCAGCCGCGCGATCTCCGCGGCGAGCAGCACATGCTTGTCCGCGAAACTGGGTGAACGGGCCTCCCGCGCCCAGGTGTGCAATTGGGCATGATGTCCGGCAATTCTCTTAGACATCGCCTCGCGTTCGCGCTCAGGCGCGCGATCAATGAGTGTCGCCAAGGCCAAACCGCTAAAATAATGGTAGTCCATTTGCTCGATCTGCATATTCCTGATCGACGGATTGGATTGGACCTGGTCGGCGGCGGTCAATGCCTTCTCGTAATCCCCCGCTAGGACGTGGACCATCGTCTTGCGAGTCCAGTACCACCACATCACCACGGAATTCTGTGTCGTAACGAGTTCGGATTCAAACGCGGCCTCATCGAAGCCCTCACCGGAATAGCTGGCTAGGCCATGGGTCCGTCCGCGCAGGCTTGCCACCGCTCGCTCAGTAGCGATAACGAGATCGGCTCCCGCTCGAAATCCGGTTTTACGCGCGAACTCAAGTGCCTGCGCACACTCCCCGTCGACGTCCTCGAGGTTCTGACCACTGAGAAATACGTGCAAAACGATCACTGAAGCTTCAAAACAGGCGTAATACAGGTCGCCCGCTTCTACGCCTCCCCGAAACGCCGTCCGCAGCCAATCAAGGGCCGACGGTAACGGCTCTGTCCAGGCCGCAGCGAGCCCTGTCAGGTGGTTCACCCGCGCTGCATCGACGGGGCTGTTACGTTCAGCTGCGAGTCGACCTGCGAGCTTAGCTATCCGGTATCCGTCCTTGTAGCGACCGAAGGCCGGGCCCATGACGTAACCGAGCAAAACCAGTCCCTGTGCCGAGGTACTCGCCGCTCCTCGTTCCAGACACAGATTAATCATCCTGCAGATTACAAGGATCGTCATATTGAAGTTCGTGAAGTAGGCAGGCGGCTGCATCTCGGCGAGGAGCCGCATGGCCGCCAACGCCTTTGGATCGGTCATTGCGGGCAAATCGCCAAAGCTCTCTATCGGACGCCCTTGCAGGTTTTCCCAAATCGCCCCGTATTCTCGCGTTACGTCGTCCCAAGATGGGCGCAGTGGCAGGTTAATCCCGAGCAACCTTAGACCTTCGATTGCGTTCCCGACCGCTCCTCTATTGTCTGATTTCACGACACAAATCTCGACCTTGATCCGATAAATTGCTGCCCTGTCCACATCGCTCATGCGTCGCGCAAGCAGCACTTCGACCATTCGCTCGGTCTGATCGACGTCGCCACTGCGGAACGTGCATTCAGCGTGCTCTAGTGCGAGAGCGAAAGCGTGGTCGTAATACAAGTTCCAGGCTTTCTCGCCGAGCTGCACTGCGCCGTATGCGAGGTAGCCGCAAGCTGCGGCATAAGCGGCGGATGCTTTAGCCTTCCGACCTGCCCTCAGGTTCAGCAACGCAACGGTCGCTCGTTCCGAGTGTGATGCGTCGGCGGCCTCTCCCCGATTGAAGTGGCTGACGATTTCGAAAAGATCTGCCTCGATCTCGCCCTCATCCAAGGTCGCCAGTAACCGAGAGCCGATGGCCCAGTGCGTCGTGCCTCTCTCCCGTTCGGGAATGGTGGAATACGCTGCTTCGTGAACACGGTCATGCGCAAACGAGTAGGCATCCTCGCTCTGGTAAAGCAGGCCCGCTCGGAAAGCCTCATGCAGCAGGGTCTCCGTCTGGTTCCCGGAGTAACCCGTCATCCGTTGGAAGGTCGCGATCTTGACGTTGTTACCGATGCCTGCAAGCTGTTTCAGAGCCTGCTGTGAGCCTTCGGAGAGGCGGCTGATACGCTCAACCATGAGATCCACCACGCTGCCACTGACGTACTTGGCCCCGATTCGATCAATATCCCACCGCCAGCCAGTAGCGCTGGCGTCGTAGTAGAGCACCCCCTCGTCTACCAGAGAGGCGACGAATTGCGTGGTGAAGAACGGATTGCCACCCGTCTTCGCAAAAACTATCTCAGCGAGGGGCTCAACTTCTTCTCGCTGAGCATCCAATGCATCGGCGATCATTCGGCCGACGTCATCCAGGCCCACACCGCGCAAGGTGATTACCTCAGTAGGTATGCCCGAGCTGCGGACTGTCTCAAGACGGGTAGCCAAAGGATGTTCTGCGTCGACCTCGTTGTCTCGGAACGCGCCGACCAACAACAGACTGCTAGGTTCAGCCTGATCCGCCAAGCTTTCGAATATGTCCAGTGTCGCGGTATCGAGCCACTGAAGATCATCGATGAAAAGTACAAGAGGATGTTCTGGACGGGCAAACACCCCGATAAACTGGAGGAAAACCTGACGAAAGCGTTTCTCTGCTTCTCGCCCCGACAATTCGGGCACTGCCGGCTGCTTTCCGATCACATGTGCCAGTGCGGGAATGAGGTTCACCATCAAACCACCATTGGCACCTAGCGCTTGCGAGAGTGCGGTCCGCCATTGCGCAAGCTCGACATCGCTCTTGCTAAGCAATTGACGAACCAACGCCTGAAAGGCCTGCGTTAGCGTCGCGTA
Source organism: Rhizobium sp. Root1220 (assembly GCF_001426265.1). Taxonomy (GTDB): domain Bacteria; phylum Pseudomonadota; class Alphaproteobacteria; order Rhizobiales; family Rhizobiaceae; genus Rhizobium. The sequence goes on along the minus strand of NZ_LMDG01000019.1, from coordinate 13,307 downwards.
AGGAATACCCTTCTGGTACTGATCGAACTTGCCTACGGCAAACAGTCCACGCGCAGATACCAACAATTTATGCAGTTCGTTGACGACGGACGACTTACCAATACCAGAATAACCCGACACGAGAACCAGCCCGGAAATACCAGTCGTTGCGACCCGTTCGAAAGCCGCGGCAAGTCTCTCTACCTCTTGCTCCCGCCCATATAGTTTCTCGTGAAAGATCAATTGATCGGGCGCTTCGCCCGCTCCTAGATCGAACGGCTCAATTTCTCCATGCGCGTCCCACTGTGCGAGACAGCGTTGAAGATCCGACCGTAATCCCTCCGCACTGCGGTACCGATCCTCGGACGCTTTGGCGAGCAACTTCATAACAATGGAAGAGATTTGAGGAGGAATTCCCGGCCGCCTTTGGCCGGGAAACGCGGGTTGGCGAGCGACATGGCAGTGAATCCATTCCACTGGATCTGCAGCAACAAACGGGAGAACGCCGGTGAGCGTCTCGTACAAGGTGACACCAAGTGAATAGAGATCGCTACGAGCGTCGATCGAGCGGTTCATTCGACCGGTCTGCTCGGGTGCCATATATGCGAAAGTACCGGCGATTATCTCGGGTGGCGCGGGCGTTTGACGTTCTTTTGGTAGTCGCGAAGCGATGCCAAAACCCGTGAGCCAAACGCGGTCGCCGGAGGAGGAGACGAGAATGTTACTCGGTTTAATGTCCTTATGAAGGAGCCCGGCGGCGTGCAATTTTGCAACCGAATCGGAGATCGCAATGGCAAGTCGCAAAAAAGACCGGATATCTACAAACGCGCCGAGCAACCGCTTCAGGCAATCGCCACCCGGATCCTCGAAGGTCAGGCTCGTGACCCCGTTAGAAACCTTGAGCTCGTTCGGCCGGACGGCCCAAGAACTATCAAGGTGAGGTCTGAGACTGAGCTCATTCGATAAACGCGCCGCTATCTCGCGCGATCGCCGCGTGTCAACCGGGCCAACAACTAGATAAGGAGGGCTTGCTTTAATGCGGACAAGAGCTCGCTCGTCATCTTCCAAAAGCACTTGGAAGCCTGTTTCTTGGTCGTCACTGATCCAATGCGGCAGAGTCATTGTCCCCTCCGGCATCTAGGTTTCGGGCTGCGCAACAACAAGCTTGAGTGAGTGAGACAGGTCTCGAGCAAGGAAGAACTAAAATAAAGGCTGACACGGGCTGATTGTCAACAATCAACAAGTTGCATTGCGCTGGAATTGCTGCCGCTGGTGAACTTACTACTTCAGTGACGAGAAGCTAAGTCTTCTCCGAGTTCTTGTACTACGAGAGTGCGTTACCGACCGCCATCAACTATTCCATTTTCATCCAGATGCACGGGCCATCGCTCAACAGCTTCCCGCCCGGCGGCAATCACATTCGCCCGAAAGACCTCTCCTGCGGAGCGGGCGTCACCTGAAAGCAGCCCGTCGACAAGCGGTTGATGCTCTGCCACTAGCCTCGTAATGGCACCGGCAACCTCATTCCCCACCACAATCAACATCTGGATCTGGGCGTCCACTCGCTCGTACTGGGTTTGCAAACGATGATGGCCCGCCGAGGCTACCACGGCTTTGTGAAACGCGAAATCGGCGATATCAGCCTGCTTCCCATCCAACTTTTCGCACGCTGTCCTGAGACGCTCGAATGCTCCAGTTATCAACTCCGGATCGAGCACTTTCCTACCGATTGCATCCGCAACTAGTTCAGCGGCTAGTCCCTCGAGCGCTGCTCGCAGAGTATATAATTCCCAGGCGTCTTTGGCCGAAAATCCTGTCACTTCCCACGAAGAATATGGACGCTGGTTTACCAAGCCTTCGGTGAGAAGTTTCTGCAAAGCCGAGCGTACGGTACCTCTGGAGATACCTAGCATCTTCGAAAGCTCGATCTCGGTGAGGCGGCACCCAGGAGCATAGCGTCGAGACACTATCGCGGACCGAAGTTCATCCGCGGCGCGGCTTTCAAGGCTGCGACGCTGTATCGCGCGAATGGGCTGCTCCGTGACCATGCGCGACTATATGATGGCGGATTGTCAACAATCAACAAAAAAGCATGGGTCGTTGAGGTGTTGCTCGCTTACATAGGCCGGGTATTCCGCCTTGGCGGCGTTTGCAATGTTCTCATCGATTTTGATAACCAATATTGGCTCTACTTTCGAGGTCGTCCCCAGCAACTTCCCTGTCGGATCGATTGCAAAGCCGCCCCCTCCAAACATCCCGCTCGGACGTTCAGAGCTATCTGCGCGGTTCGAGCTGACGACATATGATCCCGCAGACGCCGCTGCTGTTACCGCCGCCGCATGCCACAGGACGTGGTTGCCGCCCGTGGCTCTAGGCGATACAATCAACTGCGTACCTCGCTGCCCGAGCAACCTCGCACATTGATTGAACATTAGTTCAGTGCAGAGGAGAGCTCCAATTGAGGTGTTTCTGCTGACCTGCGGATTGAAACCAGCGCGAAAGCGCTTGAACCATGAAGCCTCTTCCCAACCTGGTTCAGCCGGGAAGAGATGCTTCTGATGCAAGAAACGATAGTTTCCATCTTCCAGGAGAAACGCTTCGTTCGCCAATGCATCCGAGCCCATGACCGGTCTCGAGGAAACAATCGTTCGCGCATTGAGCCGCGAGAGCGCATCCAACCCCTCCTCGTGCAACCTTACCCACTCATGAGCAGGTTCGCGCGAGAAACCCTTGGTTTTCGGCAACCAGATTCCGAAAGGCATTTCGTTCGTCACAAGAATATCGGGACGAAGATCATTGACACGATCAGATATTCGCGACCACGCGTCAGTGCCAGGCAAAAGCCCGTCTTCCCATTCAACGATTGCTATGCGCGTCATTCCAGTCCCCGGTACGAAAATTTGCTAAAATCGGAACACCAAAATCAAGTGCCTGACATGGTGGTGCTTTTCTCGTGCAAGCGAGCGATCAAAGTCTGAAGCTCATCAATCGATGCGACGAGACGACCCGCAGTGCGACGCGCAGCCGTGACATCAAAATCGTCCTTGTCGAACCAACGCACATTCGCGTGAATTCTCAACGACAGCGACGTCAGGCAAAGATTCACGTTGTGAAGCTCGCTCGACATTCCGGCAGGAGGCTGCAGATACTCTGGGACCTCGGTGCCGTCAGCGCCTCGGTCCTTCGCAATTCCGCTGTGGCTAAGACTCATGTCACGCATCGTTGCCTCCCTCGGATTTCTCGACAGGCCCACGAGAGGCCAAGCAAAGCTCGGTCCAGCCCCTTCATCGACGAAACGCCAATCTTCGCTTTTTGGCTACGAACGATGCCTTGCGGCTGGCCTCTTTGCATCGACAATTGGTTTTCCAACGCGTTGTAGCGAGCGTCTGCGATTGTCCTTAGGCTGGATCGTCTCAGTTTTTGGCGCGAGCGTCCATTATGATATTCTATCGGTGGATATGGATAGCGACCCATTCTGTCGTTCGAGATCCCCAGCCATACCTATGGGTGGGGAGTCGCGCCTCCCGCACCGCTGATGTCAAGGATCTCGTACACATTCCGTACCATTGAGGTCGCTGGGCAAACTTCGATTGTGCTTAAAAACGGGCTTCAGCTCGAACAGAAGATCCCAAACCTTCGGTACTTGGTGTTGCACGACGTTTGGTCCGCATCTGGTATCACAGAAATTTTCGAATCCGCGCAGTCGGTCCAAGCAACCACCACCGCTCTAAGGCTGTCCGTCGGGCTATGCCAATATCCGAAACTGTCTCTTTCTCGGCTGCTCGGGCTACAGACCCTGACTTTCGGTCGATGCTGATCAGTCCAACGGCTAGGTGCCGGCATTGCGGTGCGGGATTAGGCTACCCGAAATCAAACCAATGCGGAGTCAGACTCATGTTGAGACAATTCCGACGCTACGAAGCAACGATGCTCGACCCTGCGAGGCCGCTACTGCCCTTTCGCGCAGTCTTCAGGGGCATGGCGTGTCACATACGACGGCTACAACGCCGAGGACTGGGGGCAAAATGTGCGCCGGCCGGCGCTGGTTAGATTCCAGCTCTATCCGCCCCCGCCTGCCATCGATTTGACCTCATGGCTGGGAGATCGGGCGACGGAGCAACAACAGCGAGATTGCAGGTTTGCCCTGCACCAAACACCGGACAGGAGTGATATCAATGGCAACAGTTCTATGCGTTCTATTTCCAGACCCCGCGAGTGGATATCCCCCGGAATATGCTCGGAACGACATGCCCGTTATCACCGGATATCCGAACGGCCAAACTTTGCCGTCCCCTCGTGGCCCTTTGGGTTTCAGGCCTGGAGACCTTGTCGGGAGTGTCTCGGGCGAATTGGGCCTTCGTCCCTATCTTGAAGCGAACGGTCACAAACTCATCGTGGTTAGCGACAAGGATGGCGACAGCTCCGAATTTGAGCGTCGGTTGCCGGAGGCCGACGTCGTAATCTCCCAACCCTTCTGGCCCGCCTATCTGACTGCTGAGCGCATCGCCAAGGCACCGAACCTGAAGTTGGCGCTTACGGCCGGCATCGGCTCCGACCACGTGGATCTCAGTGCGGCGGCGCATCGCGGCGTGACGGTAGCGGAGGTCACGTTTTCTAATTGCATCAGTGTCGCAGAGCATGTCGTAATGACGGTCCTTTCGCTAGTCCGCAATTATCTTCCTGCGCACGAGATCGCTGATAGCGGCGGTTGGAACATCGCCGACTGCGTTAGCCGCAGCTACGACCTGGAAGGCATGCACTTTGGAATTATCGGCGCAGGTCGGATCGGCCTTGCTGTCCTGCGTCGCCTTAAACCATTCGACGTCCATCTGCACTACCATCAGCGGCATCGGCTACCGACAGACGTGGAAACCGAGTTGAACCTTACATTTCATCCGACGCCACAGTCTCTCGTGCAAGTATGTGACGTGGTTAGTGTGCAGACGCCGTTATATGCCTCGACGGAGAATATGTTTGACGACCGCATGTTCTCGTTGATGAAACGCGGTGCATACCTGATCAACACCGCTCGCGGAAAACTCTGTGACCGCGACGCCGTCCTACGGGCAATCCAGAGCGGCAAGCTCGCGGGGTACGGCGGCGACGTGTGGTTCCCCCAACCAGCGCCGGCGGATCATCCGTGGCGAAGCATGCCTCACCAAGGTATGACGCCACACATCTCCGGGGCTTCACTTTCGGGACAGGCCCGATACGCCGCCGGGACATTGGAAATTCTACAGGATTTTTTCGAAGGAAAGCCGATACGACCTGAATACCTCATCGTCGACGGTGGCAATCTCGCGGGCGTGGGCGCTGCTTCCTACCGTCTCACCTAGTGGATGCTCTCAACTGACGCTTAGGAGTTTCGTAAGCGCGAATTTCTATGCGCCTTCTGAGGCGCAGTGCTCTGATGCATGAAGTGTCCACCAAAAATAGGTTCGATATGACCCTGCTTCTCGTGATCAGCTCGTCGCAGCGTGTTTAGAACCCGGCGTTTCGGTCTCTCGGCTAGCACGGGAGTACGGTGTGAATGCCATGTCAAAAAGCCACAACGATCCAACGAGCAAGCCTCCCGGCCGAACCTCCAAGATGGAGATCGTATGTCTTTCTACCGCAATTTTAGGAACAGCGTTCTGGGCGTTCTTCCTATTCGGCGGCTCAATTGATGCGGCAAAAGCTGCCCCTGATCCTGCATCTGCAATGTCCGTCATTTCGCCGAGGCAAACTGTCCCTTACCGCCAGCCAGGTCGCCCCGATCCAGACGTGCTGGGCGTCATTGAGATCACGCCGCCGATCTATCGTTTTGGGGCTGCGCATCCGCAGTTCTGACTTGCAACAAGCTCGCTTTTCTGAATTCACTCGGCTTTAAACCCACGACCTTTTTGAAGGCCTTGGTAAAAGCGGCCTCTGAAGCATAGCCAACAGTCCGAGCAACATCGGCAATTCTAATCGAGTTCCTCTCGAGGAGCCTGGTCGCCTTGTAAATGCGCCAGCCAGTCAGATAACCGAGCGGCGTTTGATCCGTCTTATCCTTGAACTTCGCTGCAAAAGCAGAACGTGACATCCTTGCGACTTTGGCAAGCAAATCCACGGTCCAGGGCTTTTGCGGGTCGGCATGGATAGCTTCGATCGCAAGCGCAAGGTTCTTGTCTGACATGGCGGCCAGCCAACCCTTATTCGGTATAGAGCACTCTGTCGCAAATGCCCGTACAGAGTGAATGAAGAGCAGTTCAAAGAGCCGCCCAATGGCTGCTTCTGTCCCGAGGTGCGGGTTCTCCGTTTCGCACGCAAGTAGCTCCAGCACCGATTGGAATGCCAAAGTCCTACTTTCCTGCTTTTTCAGGTGTAGAGACGCGGGCAATACATTCAGGAGTGGCTTGACGTCTGAACGATCAATTTCGAAAAATCCGCTAATGAACGTGGTGGCGTCACCCCCGCCGCCAAACTCGATACGACTGCCCACGCGAAGAGCCTCGACGTCGACGCATGGCGTCACTACCGAGCTCTCATGGTCGAAAAGCTGATAGGGTTCGTTCCCAAGAAGGATGAAGACATCGCCGCTGCTCAACGGCACCGGTAGCGATCCACTCCGTGTCGTCAATACACCACTTCCCTCAACAACGAGGACAAACTGAATGGCGGGACTACCGTCCGACTTCAGCCCCCACGGTGCAAGCGCACTCAATCGCGTGAAACCTGCCTTTCGTATACGCATCAACGACAGGATTTCAGAAAGAGGGTCCAACCAACAGGTTCCTATAATGGACGGTCGCGCCAAACTTTGGGACGATACGTGCTGAGGGGTATTGCTGACCGACACTATATGGTGCCGGGAAAGGAGACTACCAATGCAATCTCAACTGGCCCTGATAAACACTATTCGAGGGCAGAAAGCCAAATACTGCCGCTTCGTGGACACGAAGAGATGGGCCGATTTTGTCGATCTAATTGCTGATCGAGCAACCCTTCGGTTTTTTGCCCCTGACGGGTCTCTCTTGTACGAATTTGACTCGCGTGCCGAGTGGATGAAGGTGATGGAGCCGTTCCTCGAGGGCGCTCAGACCATCCACCAGGTGCACAACGATGAGATCGAGGTGATCTCTGACACAGAGGTGCGCGCGATTTGGTCTATGGAGGACTATCTGCTCCTGGCTCCAGGGAATGATCGTCCGCAGTCGATACATGGCTTTGGCCACTATCATGAGACCTGGCGGCTTCTGGACGGGAGCTGGCGATTAGTCGAACTTGAACTTCATAGGACCATTTTGAGCGTAGTGCCGAGGACCTAGTCCATCCGATCAGTGGTCGCGGCCCGTTCGGATCCAAGGGAAACTGGGCCCTTTATTCTATCAGGCTCCTCTCCAGCTATTTCACCAATTCAACTCAGGCAAACTGAGGCGTCCTCGGAAAGGAAATTTATGCAAACCTGGTTCATCACCGGCGCGTCCAGCGGACTTGGAGCGGCCATAGCTGAAGCGGCATTGGGGGCCGGACATCGCGTGGCCGCGACCGCTCGGGATAGCGCACGCTTGAGACGGCTGGTCGCCGCCCATCCCAAATCGATGCTCGCACTATCGATGGATCTGACAAAACCCTCGGAAATTATGGCGGCTATAGCAGACGCGGAGGATTGGCAGGGCGGTATCGACGTTCTCGTAAACAACGCCGCAATCGGTTACGTGGCAGCCATTGAAGAGGGTGAAGAGGACAAAATCAGGAGGCTATTCGATACCAACTTCTTCGGCGTTGCGAGCACGATAAGGGCAGCACTTCCCGGCATGCGCGCCAAGCGAAGTGGCACGATCATCAACGTCTCGTCCCTGAACGGGTTGGTAGCGATGCCCGCACTCGGCTACTACAGCGCAACGAAATTCGCCTTGGAAGCGCTCAACGATGCCCTGCATCAGGAAGTCTCGCCACTCGGCATCAAAGTGATGTCGATCGAACCTGGCGGCGTCCGCACGGGCATCATAGAACGCAATCTGCGAAGCCCGAGGATCGATGCATATGGCCCAACCGCTCATGCGATCATCGATCTTCTGGAAAGCGACAGGCAGGGCGTCTACGCGCCGAGCGATCCCCATCGTATTGCTGATGTGCTCATTCGGCTGGTGGAATCCGGAGACCTGCCGCTTCGTCTTAGCTTAGGTGCGGACAGCTGGTCCGCGATAATGGCCAAGCTGGAATCCCTCAGTTCTGATTATGAAAAGTTCAAGGACGTGTCTAACAGCACTTATTTCAGATAGCGACCGAACGAAATGAGGCTCTCAGGTGAACTTGGAGATACAGCAAGACGGTTCCTAGAGGATTCAAAAATGACCTATTTGTTAGTTTTCCTTGGAGCCGGTATTGGCGGAGTACTTCGGCAGGCGGTTAACGTGCTTGCGGAAGCACGGCTTGGCGCTGGTTTCCCCGCCGGAACATTAACGGTCAACGTCACCGGGTCAATCATCATGGGCGTGATCGCGGGCATCTTCGCTTTGCGAACCGATCTGCCACAGGATCTCAAGTTGTTTCTGACGACGGGCATTCTCGGCGGGTTCACCACTTTTTCAACTTTCTCGCTCGACTCAATAAACCTTTGGGACCGTGGGCAGGAGGGGCTAGCCCTGGTTTATGTCATCGCGTCATTGCTTCTCTCGCTCTCTGGGCTCGCGTTGGGAATGATTATCGTTAGGCTGTTTCAGAATGTGTCCATGTGAGTCTAGGCTGGGCCGGCACGAACGACCGACAGAGGCCACTAGCTGACGCTGCATGAGCATTTTCTGGAATGAAACGCCGACAGGAGCCTTTTCGCAGGTTACTACTGCCAATCGTTCCAAGTGATGACCCCAGGACGATCTTGATCGCAGCCAGAATACCTAAAGACACGGGATCAATACCTTTCGTCCCTTGCAACATGGTCCGCCGATTGTCCGACATCCGGACGGTCGTTGAACGCATCATTCACCGCAGGCAACAACTCGGCGGTTATCGGCTATTCTACCGAGTGACCCTCAAATTGACGAAATCGGATCTGGCTTGGATCCAGTTTTTTCTGGCGAATAGGGCGTCATTGGCCATGAGGGTGGCTGGCCGATGTTTACTTGATGGCTTGACTGATGCGGTGTCCGAAGATCTTCGTCAGGAGGCCGGAGGGAGCTGCCGCTTCGAACGGGGACGGCCGGAGGAGGAGTTGACCAGCCTTCGAGAATGAGCGCCGCTGCATCAGCGCAGTAACGCCCATCCCTGATATTCCGGATGCAACCAGGATCATTGCGACGATTACAAACTGGTAGACACCCGCGTACAAAGGGCTTGCGCCTGATACCAACATCCCCGCCATGACGCCTGGAATCCAGACCAGACCCAGCGACTTCAACATATCCAGCCGGGGAAGCAGGCTTGCATAGACGGCGCTCTGCACATAGGGCGAGACACTCACCTCGGGAGTGGCACCAAGGCACAGAGCAGCCTCAATCTGCCCAACATGCCCATAAACGTCAGACTTGAAGCGTTCCATGGCCTGTGCGCAGGCGTTCATGCTGTTGGCAATAATCATGCTGCCGACTGGGACCAAAACGGTGATATTCGCGTCGAGGCATTTTGTCAGGAGCATGAAGACAATCGCGGTGATGCCGCCTGCTCCGACCGAGTATAGCGAAATTTCGAAGGCGTAGGGTAGCTCGGGAAATCTGTGCGATGCGGTGAACGCCGCCGCGGTGACCATTCCGAGAAGGATGAGGGCTCCGATGAGCAAGCTCCCTTTCAGCAGCAGGCCCAGTAACAGCCCCACCAAGGACATCTGGATCAGGCCTCTGATGAGCGAGACCGTCGTTTCCCTTTCAACCCGTACACCAAAGTAGCGACAGAGAACGACCACCCCGAGGCACAAACAGATTGCTGCTGCCGCTTGAGCGAGACCTATCAGAACCTGGTGATCAAACAATGCTGTGGGCATCTAGCACCTCCTTGCTCGGCCCTAAGGCGACGACCTTTCCACGCGCCATGTACATTGTGCGCTTGGCGAGGCGTAAAGCCTGAGACGCATTGTGCGTGACCAGGATGCAAGCCATCTGCTCGTCGCTACTCACCTTGAGGATGAGTTCCTCGATTGCCCGCCCGGAGTCCTCGTCCAGCGCGGAGGTCGGTTCATCGAGCAAAAGAATGTTGGGACTATTGGCGAGCGTCCGCGCGAAGGAAATGCGTTGCGCCTCTCCGCCGGAGAGCGTGTTCACATCGCGACCTCCGTATCCCGGCAGACCAACTTTGAGCAGGAGCTCGTCGATCTCCTGGTCCCGGAGGGTTTGGTGTCGTTGGGCCGGACCAAACGACAGATTGCCGCGCACTGTTCCGGGAAAGAGGTTCGCGGTCTGCATCACCATACCGACCCTCCGCCTGAGGTCGGGTGTATCGATTTGCCTGTAGTCCCGCCCCTTGAGGAAAATCGTTCCTTCCGTCGGTTCATCCAGGCGATTCACCAGACGTAAAAATGACGACTTGCCTGCGCCACTTGGGCCAGTCACCGCCAAGATTTCAGAATGGCCGACAGCGACGCTCACATCGTCCACCAGTACCCGGCTGCCCAACTTCCTCGTCACACCCCGCGCTTCCACTAACCCTTGCCCGCCATCTGCAAGGCAGTCAGGATCGGAAACGGCGTCAGCACTATCAATTGCCGGGTTCATCAAATTATCTCCTGCAAAGCCCAGATCGATCCAAGTTGCGACTGTGCTACCGGTAGCTAGCGAGGATAGGCCGGAACCCAAGCTCCTGTAACTGCCCCTTGGTGTAGGTCAGATGACCCATCGGGTGACGGTTGTTTTATCGTGAAGCTTCCCTTGTGGAAGTTTGGGTGGCATTTGTGCAGAGGCGCACTTTCCTCTCGAACGGCCGGCTGCATCCCGGCAGCCAACCGTGTCCGAAGGGACCGACGCTGGGTCACGACCTATCCCGTCGCCGAGGGCTCGGACCTCCCGTTTCATCGCGAGACGTGTAGGTGTAGACAGCCCAGAATGGCCGCCTCACCAGCGACGAGGCGGCCGCTATATTTCGTTGCTCAAAATCGAAGATTCTCGAATTGAGATTGCCCAGGCTAGCATCGCCAACAGGACGAGCCCGCCCCAAGCGAGAGCGAGCGACGGAACCAAGCCCCAGCCACTAACTGAAAGCGCACCGCATACCACCCCAGCAATGAACGAGAGCCATGAGGAGCCGTGAACGAAAGCGCCCATCGCGCCGCCCCCGCGCCCCCGCAACGTATGCGCGAGGGCCTGACCGAAGCCGAATAGCGCTCCCGTAACAAAGCTCTTACCGGCGTCGGTCCCGGAGATATTCTGATGCATAACGTTTTGCATTCCCATGGTTAGGGCAATAAGCGTTAGCGCCAGCGTTGGATGCCCAGCTGCCGCCAATGCGATCGCGGCAGCGCAAAGTGCTGCTTCCAACACTAGGAGAGCCATTATCGGTCTCAGCGTCGCCTCGGCGACGAGCGTTCCAATAAACGATCCGCTAACGAAGGCGGCGACTACAAAGCCCGCATTCAGCGCGCTACCCCACTGCCCGGCTGAGAATGCCATACCGAGATGCGTACTATTGCCGCTCATAAACGAGACGTAGAGGTGGTTGAGATACGTGTATCCAACTGCATCCAGAAATCCTGCCAATGCGGTTACGCACGATGCAAAGACGAGATGAAAGGTTTGTTTGGGTGGACCGTTGCTCGTGCGAGCATCAAGGTGATCGTGGATCACGGTATCTTCCCGGGTAGCGCCCGCTCCCTGAAAACGGAGCGGGCATCATCTAACTATCGAACGACGGGTTGGCTGGTCCGGCGCAGAGCCTTCATTACCGTCTCGTCGAGGCCGAGGTGACCACGGATCAGGTCAGGTGGGGTAAGCGCCATCCACTGGTTTAGCGAAACGTCACTGCAGATGCGGCTATTGAAAACGTTAATTACACGCACCGGATCCTCGCCTGTATTTTCGATGTAGTGGCCAAGGGTCTTGGGTACGAAACCAACGTCCCCTGCTCGATAGTCGAAGGTGCGAGCCTTGTTGGTCGCGTCGAAGATCGTCATGCGTGCTTCACCCTGCACGTAATATTGCCACTCGTCGGCGTCCGGATGCCAATGCATCTCCCGCATCCCACCAGGTTCGATCTCGATGATCAGAGCTGAAAGAGTCGTCATCGGGAAGACGCGAGAGTCAACGGTCTTGACGGTCCCCCCGCTGTAGCGCTCGGGTTCGATCTTCGAAGCTAGCAACACATAGGGATGCGGCGGTGGACTGTTGGGCAGTTGACCACGCACGACATCGAGCGGTTGGGGAACTGGCAGACGGAAAATGTACTTCTCAGATTTTGGGATGTTCGCAAAATGATCGCTACTGACCCCGAAGTTCTTTGCCAGCACGCTCAGTGGGGTGTGCGCCAGATACTCGGTTATTAACAAGGTCTCATTTTCGGAAAAGTTACCATCGTCGAACACCAGAAGAAACTCCGTCCCGTCTTCCATGCCTTGAATGGCATGGGGAATACCGGCGGGAACAAGCCACATGTCGCCCGTGGTGAGGTCATCGATCGACACGTTGCCATCAGGGTCGACCACCGTCAGGCGAGCCGTGCCATCCAGGATGTATGCCCACTCTGCTTCCTTGTGCCAGTGGAGTTCGCGAACTACCCCAGGGCCAAGGCGCATGTTGACGCCAGCCATTGACTTGGAGGCCGGGAAATCCCTCACCGTCACCTCGCGCGCCCATCCCCCGTCTTCCAGCCGATTGTGCGCCAGGGCAAAGGGAAATTTCAAGTTTGGTAAAGAACCGTTATCCGTATCGGGTGGAAGGAGAATGTCCGGATTCTGCAGATCTACCGGTAGGTTGCGTGGGCCGGGATCGTTCGAACCACGGGTACCGCGGATCGGCTCTACTCTCGTCTGATCGTTCATGATGGCAAATCCTCTTGGACCGTTGGAGCGGCCATTCTTCGTGCGTTACCCGGACTGGGCTCTAGTGAGTGCTTTCCGATGCACCTGCCGCTCGTGACCAAGGTAGAATTGCAGCTTTCCCGGCGGGATGATTGTCGAAATCGCTTGAGAATGCCTAATCTTCCGACCAAACAGCATCCATGTGACGACCAAGAATAAAACGCGTTGGCGGGAAGATTGAAAGGATGTTCGGCAGATCGGGATCTTCGAGCAGCTCTATCGGATCGAAAAGCAGGCACGAGAGAGCAAGCCCAACATCGGTGAAACGCAGGCCGATTGCGTTCGCCGTTTCCGGCAACAGCATAGCTTGCCTGTCCTGGCCGCACTCAGTCATGGCTCGACAATATCGCGCCGAAGGTCGTACCGG
>NZ_LMDG01000018.1 GCF_001426265.1 Rhizobium sp. Root1220 | reverse complement strand
GCGATCCCCCCATAAGACACGTCGCTAACGACGTCGTTAAACACGTGTCTTAGGCCATTAAGGCATTATGCGGCAGGCGGTGCCAATCGGGCGGTTACTCTCTATTTCGCTCAGACTCAAGAAAAACTGCTTCGAGCCGTCGGCCAACATGCTCGATCCACAGCTTCTCGATTTTCTTGTCAGTGAGTCCGAGCCTTCGATTGATCGCATGCCCCTGTCGGCAGGTGTAGCCCTGTCCGCTGCCGCAGCCAAAGTGCGTCGAAGCCACAAGGCGCGGCAGCTATTCTTGGTCGGGCACCGCAAAGACTAGACCGAAGATGGGTGCAAACCGTTCCAACACTTCCGCCAAGATATCATCCGGCACCTTGTCTTGAGACTTCTCAGCATTGCGATTTCGCCAGTCCATCGATTTTACTTGGTCGATTTGGATGACACCAGTGACGCTCGTGCCTGCGCCGATCAACTGCACTGCCAAGCCGTTGGCGCGAGAGGCGCTACCCGTCGTGGTTATCGGCGCGATGAATGCAAAGCCTGTAGCCATGTTGAATTTAAAGGCCGACAGAATGAGTCCGGCGTGGCGTCCACGTTGCTCTTTGCCTGCAGAGGGCTGCATGTCGAGCCACCAGATTTCGCCAGGGGCTGGGATGTTAGGTCTTACCAAACTTCATTCCCTGCTGCAGGTGCATTGATCCACGCTTGTTCTTCTGGAGACCGAGAAGTGTTGGCATCATAACCCTCCAGCAATTCATCGAGCGTATATTTGGGTTGACGCACCTTCATTGTTTTTGGGGCATTTGATGCGGGTTCTGCGATAACCTGTCTTCCCTTTACCGAAACGATCATCTCCTGGCCCTCCGTCAGACCCAGCATGTTACGAGCAGCGGCCGGCACAGTTAGGACTAACGAGCCGCCAGCCTTCTTTAGCTTGGAGGTTGTCGAAAAGTCTTTCCTCGCCGAATGACCTCTTGTTGTCGCCATTAGCTTCGCCTCATCAATGTAGAACATTTATATAACATCGGAATGGGTAGGTCGCAAGATGCGCACGTCGGGCGCCAACGCCCCATCTTTGTCCTTGTGGCATTTGCTACAAAATAGCGGGAGTTACCCCATGAGGTTGCGTTTTCCGTTATCGGCGCTGTAAATCCCGTCTTGGATCCGGAACATCTCCAACGCAGCCTCTGGCAGCTGAAGGCCGTGTGCCCTCGCCTGCTCGACCACAGCTTCCGGCTCGCTTCCGAGGATCTTGGCAGCGTCAGTCAATATCACCAGTCCTGCGCACCAGGCTTCCACGATTACGCGCTCGTAGGGATTCTCCCAATCAACGCCCATCAATCGTCCTCCTCCTTCAGCTCAACCCATTTCCCTAAATCCCTATTGAAGCCATGCACATATGGGCGGGGCTCATCCAGAGCTTCGAGTTCGCGGTCAATGCCAAATGCCTTCGTCTGCTCCAAGGCTTGGGCACCAGTGATATTCAGACGCTTCACGACGCGGTGCAGGCTCAAGGCTCCCAATGACCATCCTTCGAGGATCGTCCGTTCGTAACCCGGGTGGCCTGATTCGAACCGCCCGCGATCTCCCCTCTGATAAAGTTCGACCGCTTTCAAAATGCAGCCGATAGCGTCTTCGTCGGTCAGATAGCCAGCGGCGAAACCGTCGACACTCGGCCAATATTCTCCATGCCACCAGCTGGGGGCTTTGGTGAAATTTTCATTCCCGCCCAGCTCGAAACGCCATTTACTCCCACGGGCGCGGAAATACCAATATTGCCCCTCGAGGTCCCCTTGACCTTGAACGGGGCAATATCCTGCTAGCTCGTGCAAGGTGAAATTCGGCATGGTTTCGAGCCTCTGGCGCGTTTCTGACTCCAGCTTCAGACGTTGAAGATTCAACGGCTCGTCGTCGACCTCTGGTCCGAAATCGAGCGTATAGCCTTTCACTCAAGCGGTCCTCAAACATTTTGCGGGCTTCGACATCGCTCCGACGGCAAGATGCCAAACGGGCATCCCTGATCCGGTTCCGGACACGAAAGGTAATGTCGCCATCCGCCGGTTCATCGCCAGGGATCGCAGCGGCTTCTTCCAGCGAAAGCGGTTCCTCAGTAGGCAGAGGAACCTCGTTATCCCGGGCAACCGCTGCCAGGCTCTCACCCCCGTCGAGCCCCAGCATCCTCCGTGCTGCCGCTGTTGTCATGTAGTACTACGACCAGCTCCACAGGATGTCATGAACCGTCGTCGGGTTCACATAGTCGAACACCGGTCCATCTCCGACGCATACGAGATAGTAATCCGGGCGCTTCCTTGGCGGGTCCAACCCCTCTAAAACACGGGCTGAAGTCGCATTCCCGGTCCCTCCACTTGCTGCAACGAGCAGCACGATATCATTCCGGAGCGTCTTCTCCTCAGGTTGGAGCGACCTGCCAGTGATGTTGAGATCCATTGAACATGGCTGCGAGTTTGTTCAAGACGTTTCGGCTCCTAGAGCTTATATGCAGAGAGACAGCACAGCGTTTCTCCGCTCTGCTCCAATTTCACCCTTTCCGGTTTCTGCCATTGCACAGGCTCCGACGCTGACATCCCAGGCGCCGGTATCCGATTGTAGTCCATTTTAAGCTTAACTATCTGAAATATAATATTAAACTGCGACATAATTTTGGTGTACTGACTGGGGGCCGGATGATAAAATAGTTCGAGTTTCGAAACATATTGGCGGATGAGTCACGGTCCGATACGATTGGTGACAGCCTGATCGATTGACTCGAGCCTTGCGATGATTGATTTGCTTTCCTCCAATTCCGCGACCTGCCTTGCGACGGTCGATAGGCGTCTCAATTCATTTCTTGCTCCAGCCCACGCTCTGCGGGATGACAGTTCAAATGTCCGGGCGTCAGCTTCTCGACTTTCGGCCTTCGCCAAAAGGGCATCTGCCTCGGAAAGGATGCGACTCGCTTCTTCGGCCGCGGACGCCAAAATGGCTTGAGCTTCTCTCGTTTTTGCCTGTAACCAGCGTTCGGTATTCGATCTGACATCGGTCGCCTGATCAATCGTCGTCTTCAGTGCTTGAGCCGACTTACCTTCTAGCTTCCAAGCTTCTCGTGATAGCCTTCGCTTGGCGGGACCAATCCGGGTCAATCCGCAAGGAGCACCTACGCGGGTATGATAATCATCTTGCCATTCGCGCATTTCTTTTCGAAAGGCACGGTCCCCTTCCCTATTCAGAGCCGCCCGCTCTTCTTTGGACCATGCGTCACGGCTCCTCATGGCTAACGCCTTTGCCCGGTACCCGGGATGAAGCTCGAGCGCACGCACATCATGCGACGCTGGAAGAACAAATGCGTGAAGGTGCCTATACGGCTCATCAGCATGACGAATGACGCTAAGGAGTTGGCTGTCAAACTTTAGAGAAAGCCATTCGATGGTTCGTTGCTCCCAATTCTCGACTTCCCGTGCGTGGGCGGCATCAGTTCGAGCTTCCTCTGATTTGATTGGGTGGGAAGCGATAACTGTTAGGAGTGTCTTCTGAGTTGTTCGAATTCGTCGCTCAATGCCGCTGCGGGTCGCTTGCCTGGCCGAGTTCACTGCCAAGTCATGCTGTTCGCGGACCGCGGACAACGGCAATCCGAATATCACCTCGGGGGGTAATGGATTTTCAATGTGCGACGAGAAACGGGGCCCGCGATCGGCTTCTCCAAGAATGAACTCTACTGAACGTCCGTCCTTTTCCTGCCGAGCGTAGGCGTGGAGGTGAATAAATTGATACATGGGCAGCTGGCGATTTTTCAGCGAGTGTCTTAGTAGGCCAAGCAAGGAACCAGATCGTTACTAAGGCGGACGACCCGGAGCTTGGTGGCACCTGAATCGGCAATGTCGAGTTACGAATCAAATATGGGAAATTTATTTTGAGTTATCTCAAATTGCTGGGGAGTTGCCCCAATCTCCCGGCAAAGCGTTCACGATGGTTTGGAACTCGTAACGACCATTGCCGTCTGAAGTTGGCCGTTATGTCAACAATGCTCTGTGTGACTGGGACTCGCCCTCAATATCTTTGTCTGCGCCTCTATCTCGCCCTGGCCTCACGGGCCGGTTTCAGGGCGGCGAGAATGTTTCGAATCTCGAAACGATCTTTCAGCGAGGGCGTCGCCAATAAATGGGCCGACCGCGCGTTTAGTAGCCCCACCCCCCGCACCGTGATAATGCACGGCAGCCGATCCAAGGTCGCTGCAGTTCGTTTAGCCCTTGCCTCACTTTACATGTCTGAACGCAGCAATGTTTCGAATCTCGAAACAATAACGCAGGCGTTTCTGGTACTTTCTCTGCCGACGTCGACCCTGATTGATCGCTTCCGCTTTTTGGGTAGCGTACGACGGCGGCCACTCGACTAACACACCGATATCATGACTGATTTAGTAACCGACTAATCTAACGGTCTAGTGGCGTTTCCCTCTATCGTTCCGAAGTTCGAATTATGGGAGGTTGCGTTAATCAGCAAAATCAATTTAGTGGGTCTGTGTTTCCTCCACATGGAATGAATGAACAAGTGTGGTCGCAGCAGATGGCGTGAAAGCGGAGCGACGAAGGCCCTCGTCACCAACAAAGCGACCGCCCGCAATGCCTCCTGTCTGACGGCCGGCTGCATCTACTGGGCGCAGGCGATCGCGGCGAAGTCGGAAACGACCCTCGATCGAAGGCCAGACGACGACCCAGCGCTATGACTATGACGGCGATGGCACCTTCGAGGTGACGATGCGGTCGGTGCGGCAAATCGACGGCTCGATTGTCTCCACCGTGACCGAGACAACGGCCGGAGGGGTAATAATCCTGGCGATGGGCACGATCTCCACCAGCGCCGACGGGGTGATCACCAAGCTTCCCCAGGAAGCTGGCAACAATGGCACGGTCGACCACACCGAGATCCCCATCACGCACGCCGACGGTCGGTGACGCTTAGCAAAGCGGACTTCAGCAGTTCGGGCATGCTGACCCAGACGATCGTTGACACCGTCAATACGCTGGAATCGCTGACCAGGCGTGTCATTTCGGAGGGTCAGGGCCGCAGGACATCCGAGGTCGATATTGCAGCCAATGGCAGCTCGGTGACGACAGCGTCCGATGCGGCAAGCGGCAAGACGCTCAGTATGAGCCGCGCCAACGATCCGCTGAACGCCCGCCGAAGGCAACTTGCAACCTGAAGGATGATGTCGCATACTGCATGCTCCGGGGAATTGCAGCGGGGGATGCGACGATGCGCGAAGACTTCCGGCAATCAATTGATATGGAACGTGCATATAGACGCGGCGATCCGATCATTCTCAAATATGAACTCACCAACGAGAGTGACCACGAATATGCTCTCCTGATCTGGGAGACTCCCCTCGAGGGCGAAGTACGCAATTTCGTGGAGGTTCGCCTTGGCGAGCGTATCATTCCTTACGATGGACGCCTGATGAAACGAGGCGAACCGACGCCTGATTCCTATCGAAGAATCGCACCGCACCAGACGATCGTCGAAGAGCTCGACCTGTCGAAATCATTCTTCTTCGATGAGCCTGGAAACTACACGGTTACTCTTCATGTCCGGTTTCTCGATGCCGTCCGCCAGCCAGACAGCCGATTTAGCGCCCGTTTTCGCTTCGAGCACGGGGGCTTTGCTCTCGACCCCATTGCCGTAGAGTTTGAGCTCATATCGGACGGCGAGCCACGGCTGACGGTTGGACAGCAAGCTAGACAGCGGCAGGCGGTGCGACCGCTTCGTGATCCGAACGACCTTAGCCGTGGAATCTCCGGATCAAGCGTAACCATCGACTCACACATTGTGCGAAAGCTCGGAGAACGGACCCTTGACCTGGAAGTTCCAGCGTCATTTTGGGAGGTCTTTGATACTGACCGGAATGCGGTCGCCTGGGTCGACTCAATGCTCGCCGAATTGGCGAGCTGGAATTCACGTTCTGACAACGCGCTCTACACTGAATGGTTTGGGGTAGAAGATGCGCGTCGTTACCAGACGATCCGCGATCATTTTTCCAGCATTAAGGCGAGGCTCGCAGCTCCACACACGTACGACCTCACGCCAGATGACTGCTCGCCCGGCTCTTTCGCATACACGTACCCGGGCTCTGATACCGTCTATCTCTGCAGCCTTTGGTTCTCCGCACCGGCAACCGGAATCGACTCGAAGTTCGGGACTTTTGTGCACGAGTGGAGCCACGCGGTTGCAGGTACCGACGATGTCGTTTACGGCCAGACTGCGGCTCGAAACCTTGCCGCGACCAATCCAAACGAAGCCATCCGCAATGCCGACAATCACGAGTATATCGTCGAGACGTTGGCCGACCGAATGCTGACGGCGCCTGTCGTCTGGCCCACTAATGGCAAGGCCTATTTCTTTGTCGGGGGGAAGTACTACCGATACGACATCGCCGCTGATCGCGTTGATGCCGGTTACCCAAAGCAGATAGCCGACAATTGGCCGGGCCTTTGGACGGACCGTATCGATTCAGGTGTCGTATGGCCAAATGGCAAGGCGTATTTTTTCAAAGACGACAACTACATGCGCTACGACATCGCCTCGGATCGGGTCGATCCAGGCTATCCCAAGCCAATCGCCGGAAACTGGCCGGGTCTTTGGGGTGACCGAATTGACGCCTCCATCGTCTGGCCGAACAACGGAAAGGCTTACTTTTTCAGAGACGGCCAATACATACGCTATGATATCGCTGCGGATCGCGTCGACCCTGGCTATCCGTTGCCAATCTCTGGAAACTGGCCCGGACTGTGGGGGGACTCAATCAACGGCGCGCTGGTCTGGCCAAATGGCAAAGCCTATTTCTTCCGTGGGTGGCAGTACATGCGGTACGACGTAACGGCAGATAGGGTCGATGGGGGCTACCCAAAGGCAATCGCCGAGAACTGGCCGTTTCTGTGGTGGGATAAAGTAGACGCCGCGGTGTTCTGGCCCAATGGAAAGGCCTATCTCTTCCAAGGCTCCAAATACATGCGCTATGACAACCCGTCGGACCGGGTTGATCCGGGTTACCCGCTTCCGATCTCAGGCAACTGGCATGGACTATGGACGGACCGCATAGACGCCGGAATAGTGTGGCCAAACGGCAAGGCCTATTTCTTTCGAGACAACGAGTACATGCGCTTTGACATCGCCACCGACAGGGTGGATCCAGGCTATCCCAAGGCCACCGCCGACAACTGGCCTGGCCTGGGCGCCGGCAAGATTGACGCCGTGGTGATTTGGCCAAACGGCAAGGCCTATTTCTTCCGCGGTTCGAAGTATTTGCGCTATGACATCACGGCAGACAGGGTCGATCCCGGCTACCCTAAGCCAATCTCCGGCGCGTGGCCGGGCCTGTGGAGCGACCGGATTGACTCAGCCATTATCTGGCCCAATGGCAAGGCTTATTTCTTCCGAGATTCGCAATACATGCGGTATGATCTTGCCAGCGATCGTGCCGACCCCGGATACCCCTGCCCTATTGGCTGGAACTGGTTCTACCTGCCGGGACGTGTTCGCTAGCAGGTCACTTCCCCTCGCCTGGACTTGCGCCTGCAGATGCTTGTAACAATCGAACAGGTAGTTGCCCTTACTCACAATCCGCCTAGCTTCTATGCGAAAAACGGTTGGGCAAATGGGGAAATGCGTGATGGTAACTGCTTAACGGTTCGCATCCGCTTCGCGCTACAATCGGACTGAGCGCCCATCGGTCGCCGCCCACTTTGCGCAAAGACCGATCCTTGCCTCAGCGTACAGTCACAGTCTTGCGCGACCCAAGCCAACGGAAAATTTCGTAGGCCGGCTGGAGTGCCCCGAGGGTGGACAGTGATCAGGCCGCTGTTTTGCCAATCTGCCGGATGTGTTGATTCTCGTATTGCTGCGGGCTCAGATAACCGCGACGTAGATGAAGCGGGTCGGCAGTGCGACGTAAGTGATGTCGGAAACCCAGAGCTGGTTGGGGCCGGTCGGCACGATGTCCTTCGCCAGGTTAGGGAAGATCGGGCCATCATGTTTCCTGTCGGTGGTGGCGACGAACCTTCGCCGTAGGTCATGCTGACGCAGCAGACGCTGTTTGTTTGACGGGTCAACCGGCTGTGCGGACGCATCTACATGCACCAAGTGCGGGAGGCGGCAGACAGAACCAGCCAACACGATCATCGCGAAATACGGCGACCAGCCGATGCCAGATCTGCGCTACCAGTTGGCGGAAGAGTTCGGTTGCCATCGCGGATCGACGCTCCGTTTAATGACAAATGCCAGCTCGGCTTCGAGAAGGGTGGCGAGGAGTATCTTGGGATATCCCGGCCGGCGCCGAAACCGGATCACGAAAGAACCTTGGGCGAGCTCGCCCAGTACGAGGCGCTGTTCGCGCTTTGCCCGGAGTGCAAGCGGAGGAAGCCGATCGACCGGTGGGAGATACAGCGGCTGCTTGGCAAGGAACTGACGCTTGGTCGGGTTGCCGCCGCAATGCGCTGCAAGTGCGGGCACAAGGGGGCGCGATTGATGGTGAGGCATTTGTCGCGGTGAGCATCGAAACCCAGGATCGGGAGAGAAGCTCAGGCGTTGCCTCCGACCGAAGAGCTAAGCTTCTCTCCCTCTGGCAGTCGAGATTTCGTCCTGTACAGGATGCTCGGTCCCCGTTGCGCCCTGTTTAAGCCGCACCGTTCGGTTTGCCATGCCCGGCACATTAGCGGTCCCGGAAATAATTGAAACAGATTTCTGGGGTGCCTTACCGTGGCCGCTCCGGAACGACATGCGCGATTGCTCGTTGTGTCAGGACAACAGGAGGAAAGACCATGTCTAACGTCGTCCGGAACGGTGAGAACGCCGCTAACAACGCCACGACAACCAACACTTTCGGCAGATCCGTGGAAAGCCAGGCGCAGATCGACGATGCTGCGACTATCGGGTCTGCAAGCGTTGGCGGCGGCGAGACCCTGAATATCTATAGACTTGAGCCAATCGCCGCCCCGGATGATCCCCGATGGGAGAATGCTCCCGGCCATGGTGTCATCGTCGTCGCTGCGCGAACGGCGGGAGACGCTCGTATTGTCGCCGCATCTCGAGAACTCGACTTCATGGAAGTCGATGCCGCGCCGGCCGAAGACGTTACCACTGTGAATGCGAGCGCCTTTAGGGACGACAAGCTTTACACGGTCATCGAAGTAGAGCACGGGCGCTCAGATTTAGAGAGAGGTGTCGTCGAAGGGACGGTATCGGTCGACACCATTCTACCCGTGCAAGTGTAGGGCTCATATCGCCCACTATTGCAGCGCTGAAACGGACCACGAGGCGGTGGAAAAAGGTCGAGGAACCAAGCACCTCGCCCCCCGTAACTCCGCGGTTCCGGGCTGTCTACTATACACTAATAAATGATTATGAGACTTACCCGTTTCAACTTATAGTGCAGACGTCGGCCCCTTTTTCCGGGCAGAGCCGATTGGGAGATCATAAGCGCTCTTGCCTAGGTAGGAGTCTGAGCGATGAACCTCAATTTTTTCACTGGCCTTGACCTCACCGACGACCAAGTCGATGCCGCTACATCCGCGGTCAGGGCTTGGTGTGAGGCACGACAGGTGGACCCCTCCAGCGCCATCGCGCGGTCAGCCGCAGGGCTTGCCATCGACTTGGTAGCGACTTGGGGAGAGATCACTTCTGCCGAGCTTTTTGAGATCCTCTTGGCGCGGGTTCCCGCAAATGCACCCAATGGAACCTTCAGTGGTAAATAAGGTTTAGCCCACAGATCGTGTGGATGGGACGTTTGCACTCATAGCCGCCCCTGGCTTAACCACGCGATCTACCGTCAGATATCGTGAATCGGGGAAATCGTGCCGGGTACCGAGTGGGATGCGATCCTCATCGACAGACACGGCGAAACCTATTTGATCGCCTTGCCCCGAGGTGCTTTGCATGTGCTGATGTCAGACTGGCCCACATCCGAGGGCGGTTCGTATATCGCTGCCATGGAGGCATGCGCCGGAACAGAGGAAGGCAGCGTGTCTTATGGAGAGGCCCGTGCCGCGTTTCTGCTCGCTGCGGTCGAGGCCGGCGTTTATTTCGAAGGCGAGAGATAGCTTCGTCTTCTTGCTCACCATAGTTGTTGACCACCCGCAGACGGGCTGGTCCGATTGCCGGGAGGGCAATGTGATAAAATACGTTTGGACGCTTGAACGGGATGGCCTCGAACCTGAGAGCGGCATATGCCGGCTCGACGAACTCGGTGCGATCCTCAAAGGAAAAGCGCTTCACGGACTCATTCCAGTCGAATGGATTGTTGAAATCATGGACGCGGACGAGCAGTCTGACGGTCGTGCGTCACACCACCACGATGTAGGGCATCCCAATAGCTGGAAGCTCTCATGGGCGAGGCTTGGAGATCGTGTAGCGGGGGCCCGAGGATGAACGACCAGATGAAGACCGAGACCATGATAGATCGCGTCGCCCGGGCCATCTACGAAACCGAGCCGTACGCAATCAGCATGCGCGATGAAATGCCATGGACAGATGTCGACGAGAGCCAGAAGGAAGGGTGCCGCGTTAAGGCCGTCGCTGCGATCGAAGCCATGAGAAACCCGACAGAAGAGATGCAGCGAGCGTTGACCAAGTGGGCCACTTGCGCGGGCTATGTTGGCGAAGGCTGGATTGCCGCGATCGACGCAGCCCTGGGCAAAGAAACCACCCACCACATGTAAAGTGACGCCGCAGCGTCGACATATTGCGGCAAAATCTCTATTGTTTGGGAATCGACGCCACTCTGGCGCGATGTCCAGCACGCACAAACGCCCTTCCAGCCCTTGGTGGGGCTTTTTTTGCGCTCGCCTTTTCCCCAAGATTTCTTTCTTGAATTGGTAAGGAAGGCGGTCTCCTATTGACCATCGTTGATTGGATCCACCCGCCGGGAAAGGGGTCCCATCTCGAATGGAGAGGATAGGGCGGCTGCAAGAGAGCGCGCAATCGCGGACTCTACGTCCAGCATGCTTCGACCACGGATGTTAACGTTGTAGTTGCTGGACAAGGCGACGACACCATCAACTTGCCGCACGAGCCGCGAAACTGATCGCAAGTCGTCGCCCTCCAGATGGACGCTGCCTTGCAGGCGATAAGTCGGCTCTCCTTCCGCAAACTTCCCCGAGCCATCCAGCACGACGATTGCTTTGGAGCTGGCGAGATTGACGACGATATCGTCTCTCAAAAATGTCAGGACGTCATCCGATAGCCTGCTCTCGCCATTGGTGGTGAATTTTTCGACAACGATTGTCGGCGTTCCGGCAGTTGTCACAGGCTCTTGAAAAGCAGGATTATCTCGTTCGGAAAATGAAGCCAGCATGACCGCAACGAGAACGATGACGCCCGCACCTATCATAATCCAACGAAGAACGCGGCTCTCGCGTTTTGGCGACTCCGGCGCTTGCATCGCGGCCTCATCGGCACCGGGTCGGGTTTCCCGGAGCGTCATTGAAGGTGCATATCCACCGCTCGGAATGGATATTACCAGCTCGTCTGACGATCCCGCCGTCAGATAGTAGCGTTCGAGCGCGCGACGGAGCTGTGCTGCCGCTATTCGGACACAGGGATCATTTGGCGAATCAAAATCCACGCCCCGCCCGAATACTTCCTGCGCAATCGTGAAGGCTTTCAGACGGCTGCCGCGTCCCGCCACCGCTTCACTGATAATAAACTCCAGGAACCTGCGCCCACGGTCGGGGAGGATAAATTCCGGGCTCGCAAGAATGCGTTTCATCTGTTCTTGAACCTCGTCTGGTGAGGGTTCTATACGCACGTTTGCCGTCTGATGATCTCTCATCGGCGTCCGCCTTCCAAAAACGTACAACTAGAAGCACAGAGACACCTCATGATAGTCGCGTCGCAGTAACGGACAAATTAGAATTGATAACTCACCCCAAAAAAATCAGCCAAACCAGCGAGCGAGAGACGGCCACAGAAATAGAGCTTCCTGTATGTTACTTCCCAAGCCGCTGTTCTTCCCTACTGTGCTCATTGTGAGGAATTACCAATGGGCAGCGATGATAGCCATATCGAGTGCCGTCACGGAACAGCACGATCAGGGCTGCGACGGTTGATGCTCAGGTGAGACGCTGGCAAAGGCACACGAAGCGTTGCACGCGTCCGCGAGCTATCGGGGGCAATAGTTCAAGCATCGATGTGATCCGCACGCCACGAGCACGAGCGGCAGCGTTTGTAGTAGGCTTCCGACACCTCGGTATGATTCCGCCAGAAAGGCAGTGAGCTATTATTCTCCGACAATTTGCGCCGCTGGTGCAGATCGTCTTGAAAAGGAGAACGCTATGTCGTTCAAGAAAACCGCAAAAACTGGGTTGATCGCTGCAACCTTGGCAATCGCGTCCATTGTTGTCTCCACGCCTGCAATGGCCTACGGCTACATCCCGGGAGGTGACGGAGGCGCGATCGGCGGTGATTTCAGTAACGGCCATAGGATTTTTTCCGAGCACACCCATGGTTTCGCCGGAAACACCACTCAAAGCTCCGGCCGATTGAGCCCCCGGGCGTTCCACCGGTTCAACGACAATGGTTGGGATACCTGCTATCCCGATTGGCGGCACGAGCGCCACGCCGACACCTTCCAGAACGAGTGCTACTGATCGGTCACTTCGACCCGACGTTCGTGGCGTTTTGCGCTCCTATCTGACCTATTGAATTCCGCCGTCGGGCTCGACATCGACCACGATCCCCCGGCGTCGTGCCTCGTCCTTCGCTTCGCTAACCGCCAACTCGATGAGATACACGAGCATAGCGACGTCAGGCACCTCGCGCTCAGCTATCTCGCGGGCGACGCTCAGGGAGAAGATCCGTTGGGGGATGTTGATTTCAGGCACGGATAACGAACCCCTGCTCTGCCATGCAGACCCTGAACCTATGGTTCGCCGCCGCGGTACCGGCAATCCAATACTGTCCCGCCATCACGTGTGATGTACCAGCTCGACTATAACAGCCTTCCTTGGCCCTCTCGAAGCGGCTGCTGTTCGTTGAGGCTGGAACCGCGCCTGCTTGACTCGATGGAGTTGTGCTGTTGCACCCGACAAGTGCCAACCCCATCACAATGATGACTGTGGAACGCATTTTGCTTCTCCCGATCGAGGGCAGAATGAGAGAAGTTCCGACCACGGGCAAGACCACCGCCACCTGAGGCTCAGAGGACGGTCGAGTGGGAGCCAAACAAGCGGACATCTACGTGGAGGCCGACGGTTTAGTGCGACAGGTTAACATTAACTTAGAACTCGTGTTGCAGCGCAGATTTTCCTGTCCTAACAGTTCCCCTCATATTCGGAGAGACAAATTGGAACAGAACCTTTCAGATCGCGCGCAAGCAATCGATATCCTGGTTGGCGAACGCCTGAAAGAAATCAGGAAGTCGTTGCAATTGAGTCAGGTCAGCATGGCGAAGGCAGTCGGTGTTTCCTTCCAGCAGGTCCAGAAGTACGAGCGCGGTACAAACCGTATGTCGATTTCAACACTGACTATGCTCTGCGAAGCTATCGGAATTCATCCATTCGAGTTCCTTGCGCCATTGTATGAACTTGCTTCTGCTCCCGCGAATGGTGATATCTTTGCGCGGCTAACAGAGGCGGAGACAGCGCTGGAGCAAATCCGTCAGGTGGTATCGCGGGCAGCTCGACCGTGAGTTCCCTGCCGTCTAGCGAGTTAGAAGCTAGCGATAATGAAGATGGCCAGATAGATGACTACCCCTATCGCGAACAATAAATGCGGTCTTAGCATTGGCACTCCTTCGCTCCAGGAGCGTATGGAAGGTGCCGCCATAGGCCGGTTGGCTCCTAGGAGGGCATCACATCTCGTCGCGCGCATTCCGTAAGGCAAGTTGATGCTGCAATCGGGCGCTGGCGTCGTTATCCTCGTCGAGAGTGACAATGTCGACCTGCTTGCCAAACCGTGAGGAGAAGAATTCGCGCTCCACCTCTGCCCGCGCGAGATTTTTTGCGACAATGCACACTTCGAACCCAACAACTACAGCGTACTGCATTTCGTGTCTCCCCATGAAATACACGCAGAGATAATGCATTAGCGCCAGATAATAAGCAGCTAATTAGCGAGTTGATGGCCTCCTGAACTCCGAGCACATTGGCACCTCAGCCGCCCTGCCCGTTCAACCGCCGTCGCTCCACTCGGTCTAGCCGCTCCCTAATGTCTTTGAGGTTGATGTCTATCCTTTCGCGGTCCTCGGCATCACGCGCGGTGTGCCACTCCATCTCCGTCTGCGTCACTACCTGCTCCGCCAGTTTAACGATCGACGCATCGAGGCGGTCCTGTGTCTTGCTCAGGGTGCCATAGAAGAACGCACCGAGCGCCGACAGCACGACAAAGCAGACACCGGCCGCCGACCATATGACCGGCCACTGCGTGTTGCTGTTGTTGCGAAGCTCGTTGGAGAGAGTTCTGATGGAGGCATTGATCGTCTGGAAGCCGGTGTTCATGTTCGAACGCAGGTCGACGATGTGTCCTTGCCTTGGTTCTCCACTCGCTCGCTGAGGCGAGCCCATGATGCCATTGGGTCGAACTGATTGCCGCTGCTCATATCATTATCCCCTGCAACCCCGTCCCCTTTCAAAGCGTATGCTATGCTTGACCGGGAAAACCCGATCCACTACTGCCGACGCAGCCGCGCTCGTTTGGATATGAGGCGGCGACAGGAGGGTCCGGCCTTACGAGGAGGCCGGACTCTCGCTACCAGCAGCCCTGCGACGTGCCAAAACCGTTGTGTGCTGCCACCTGATTGGCGAATGGCCGATCATCGGTTGACGCGCTATAAACGCCGGCCAGCCGCGATTCTCCGATATTGTGGATAGTAGGCTCGGCACCGCGTTGGAGCGCGATGTCGGGCCGCTACTTCCTGCACGCTGCATCAGCGTGACCTTGCTTGTTGTTGCTAGAGATCGCTGGACAGGCGAGAACTTCCTGAGACGCTGCCCTTGCCGCCTCTGGGCTCTGGAACTGGACGAACCGGTAGCCAGACCCGTTACTGGCAATTTTCGTCTGGCAACCCGCTATCGCGCATGAAAACAAGACAACGATCGCGATCCGATAGCTTGTGGAAATTCGCATTGTTCTTCTCCAGGTTATCGATGCGGACGAGCGCTTCCTTTGCTGCCTCTGCTTGGACCGCGGCGCGCCCCTCTGAGCGCCCGACGAGGATTGCCGGGTAGACAGCCAGAGCACCGCCCAGCGCCACTCCGGCCCCGATCTTGGCCGCGTCGAAGATACCGAGCCCAAACATCACGCGGCCGCCTTCGTCTGGAGGTCGAGAGCGTCGAGGCGTTCCTGATTGCGGCGATTGGCCCACCAGCGATAGGCAAGGCCGCCGCCGATCGTTAGCACCGCGCCGACGATGATCAATCCGGCGACCACCTTGCCGATGAGTTCACTGCCGTAGCTGTATGGCGTCAGTTGATCGCGAACTTGCTCGAGCGTGACAGCGATACCGCCAGAACCAACACCGCCACCGGTGGAGGCATCAGCCGCGCCCATCGTCGGAGCGGGTTTGGCATCCGAGATGAAGGCCTTGGCATCACCACCGGCCACGTACTCGATTTCAGGGCCGACCGATCCGGTAGCCCACGCCTGACCTACGGAAAGCACGCCATTGACGCTAGCCGACCAGCCCTTGCCAAAGGTCTTGAAGGTCTTCAGCGCCTTGAAAAAGGCCATGCGGCGTTCACAGATGCGGGCGACCAGCGCGTCGTTGTCGTTGACGCCGGCAGCCGCCAGGAGCGTCCCCTGCCCTATGACGCCGTCGATGGCACCCTGGTAGAGACCCATCGCCTGTAGAGCGCGCTGGAGCCATTTCACCGACTGGCCGACGCCTGAGTTCACGGCGCCGTCGAAGACGACGTAGGAGACGCCGCGCGCGAGCTTGTCGCACTTTGCCAGATTCCAATACCGCTTGCGATAGATCGCCTGCAACTCGCTCGTGCTGATGTTCTTGACCGGCAGAGGACCGAGGCCGATCGAGCGGCGGTACTCGTCGTAGACGCGCTGCGTGATCCCTCGCATGGTCGCACCACCGGGGTCCGCAACGTGGTTGGAATACCCGCCCTCATGGATTAGCGTCTTGGCGAGAGAACGTGGAAATTCGTTTGCGGGGTCGATGACCTGCATTTCGTAGACTCCAGATTGTCGATGTGGATGGAGTGGCTGATGGATGCCTAAGCTGTCGCAACTAGCTTTGGCGGCCTGTAAACGGTGATTGGTGTTACGCGCTACTTATATTAGTGACGTTGCAATTGACGGCCACTCGGCGATAATCCACCAACACGGAGAGTTGAGCGATGACGGAGCCCGGTGGGACTAAGCGGTTCGTTCATCGTCGACGACGTGCCAACAGCCTCTATGCGGCAATTGAACGGATGCGGGCGGATGAGCGAGACCGTCGCCCCGATGACCCAGCAAGAAAATCCCACCAATTGACTGACGATGGCGACCTCGTAACTCGCCTAGACGAACGGCACTTCCTGATTGTGGTCAGGAATGACTGACACTTACCGGCATCGGCCAAAAGGCGATCGTGCAATCGCATCGCAGATGCCTACACTCCTCGCGCCCCGACCAAGAGGGGTCTCCTGTTGAAGGCCCCGCCTCCAAACCCAACCCCAGGGGCGGGCCTTCTTCCACGGCGCCTCAGAGTGGTTTTGACTTCAGAAGATGACGGCCAGCATAGGCCATGTAGTTCCAGCCGAACCACTGATCGATCGCTCGTCGTGAGCGGCACGTTACAACCAGAAATCAATCTTGAGACGACATCGCCCCAAAAAACGAGTTGGATAAACCCGCTATCCGTGTGGGGAGGACATATCATGACACCGAAGGCTCTGGCCTATGCGCAACCATCAGACTGGCAAGGCACCGCGATGATACTCATGATGCCGTTGGCCATTGCCGCGGTTTCGGTCGGCTGCCAATTCTTCCTATAAGGTAGACTTTGACGTCCGCTCAGCCTCGAAGAAATGCTTGCGGTCCATGGGACGCTCCAGATTGGGTATGTGGATAATCGAAAGGCGAAAGTGCCGTCGGGGCTTCGAAGGGTAGACTCAGGCGCTCCCGAATGAGCGGGGCGATTCTAGAGGGCTCGCTTTCAACCTAACCCTAGCGGGCCCTCTTTTCGTGCGTTGAGAAAGGCTTGCTCCTCAGCAGATGCCGGCTGCAGTGACCAGGCGCTTGGCTATGTTTCATGGGGGTCCTCGGAAAAGAAAAATGGCCCCCGCAAGGGAGCCTTCAGATTGTATACTCAACTGGGAACTGGTTGCCTATCTGTTGATAGAACCACCGATAATGGCACCCAATGCGAAAGCGGCAGCTGGATACCAAAGGCCGTCATTGTAGCGGCGGTATCCCGGGCGACGGTCATGGTAACCCCGATAGCCTCGATAGTAGCCGCGGCGGTCGCGATCATGGTCGCGGTAAGAGTAGCGACCGCGATCGCGGTCCCGGTAGGAGTATCGGTCATTCCGATCGTGCCCGCCGTAATACTGTGGCCGCCGGTGATCGTCACGAACCTGAACCACATCCGCATTTTGCCCGGCCATGGAATGAACAGCCGGCATTGGAGTCGCGGAGACCGGCGTCAAAGTCGTGGCGCCAACGCAAAGGGCGACCATTGCGGTGCAGACTGCTTTCATCACATTCATTTTCATTTCCTTCGCTTTACCTCGGGAGCGGTTTGGACCCTGCGCGGTTAACGCAGCGTGAACACCCCGTTCACCTGCGCAAGCTAGGCTTTGGCGCAGCCGCACGGGGGGATTCAATGCAAGATATTCGGGCGTCTTGCTTTCAACCTTCGTCGGATCAAGGCGTTTGGAGACATAGGGAATTTTCTTGTGCTCGAGCGCAAGCATTGTCCGCCAGGAATTGGGGCTGCCGCTAACCCAGTAGAATTCATAGGCCATGGAGGTCATCCTTTGTTCGATAACTGGATGACGAAGATAGCTATTGGCGACTTGCGAAATAACGTGCGACGATGCGATAACTTTTATTCGCCAGCCGAATGAATTGGCACGCTCCCAAACGGGTGAGAGGGTGAGCTGTCGCAATACCCGGTGGGTTCGGAGCATTGTCGCAGGCGCTCTTACGCCGGCTCCTTTCAGAAGTTCTTCAACAACAGCTGTAGATAGTCGACGAACGCCCGCGCGGCGGGCTTTGCAGCCTGTCCGCTTGGAAAGAGAGCGTGGCTCTCGATCTCAGCCATTTCCCATTCCGGCAGGAGACGAACGAGCTCCCCATTACCGATGTAACCACGAAGAGAGGGGTAACTCGCGACGACCATGCCGAGACCCGCGAGACCTGCGTTGATGCCGACTTCGCTACCGGTGATCGACAAGTCTCCCACCGGCTTGACGGTGACATGCTTATCTCCCCTGTTGAATGTCCACTCGGAATTCGCGGCTGGCCCAGCAAGAATCGCACGGTGATTAGCGACCTCGTCCGGTTTGTTTGGCGCCCCATGTTTTTCGAGATAGCGGGGTGCCGCCGCGAGTATGAGCCGCCATCGTCCGAGCGACCGGGCAATGGCCGTCGAATCCGCGAGCTTGCCAAAGCGGATCGCAACATCGACGCCTTGCGCGATCAGGTCCTGCCGCTGGTCTTCGACGATCAGTTCGACCTTGAGAGAGGGATGGAGCGCCATGAACTCCGGAAGGCTCGGCACGATGACCCGGGACGCAAAGATCGACGACGAAGCAACCCTGATGCGGCCGCGCAGTTCTCCATTACCGCGCACATCATGCTCTGCCTGGTCCAGTGTGTCCAGCGCAGTCTGCACGCTACCCAGATAGTCTCTGCCCGCATCCGTCAACGTCACCGAACGCGTGGTGCGGACGAGCAGCGTCGCGCCGAGCTGTTCTTCGAGAACAGAGATCAGACGCGACGCTGTTGGCTGCGAGAGCTTCATTTCCTTGGCGGCACGCGAAAAGCTTCCGGCGTGCGCAACGCGGACGAATAGTCTCAAGGCTGCAAGTTGGTCACTCATCCACATGGACGTTAGTTTTCCTGCATCAGATAAGCAACTGCAGAGGAGTGGAAGCGCCCGCATCGAAGGACGTCGACGCGGGCGCCCGGATCATACCTGCGCCCAGCCGCCATCGACCGTCAGTTCGATCCCGGTAACATAGGCGCTATCGTCCGAAGCCAGGAACAAAGCAGGTCCCGCGATCTCGTCGCCTGTCCCCATCCGACCGAGCGGGATCAACGGGATGACATGACCGTTGATTCCATCGACCTGTTCGGCGCTCAGTCCGGACTTTCGCAGGATGTCGGTTGCAATATGACCCGGTGCTAGCGCATTGACGCGGATGCCACGTGCCTTCAGATCGGTCGTCCAGGTCCGGGCCAGCGAACGCAGCGCGGCTTTCGTCGCCGAGTATACGCTGAAGTTCGGCAGTCCCTTCGAGCCCGCAATCGAGGTGTTCAATATGATCGAGCCACCATTGGGGACCAGCGGAAGAAGCTTCTGCACCGTAAAGAACGTTCCCTTGAAGTTCGTATCGACGGTCGTGTCAAAGTCGTCCTCGGTCACTTCTTCGAGCGGCACGAGCTTTCCGCCCCCGGCATTGGCAAAGATCACGTCGACGCGGCCATACTTGTCCTTGAGATGATCGCGAAGGCGGATGATGTCTTCGATCCTGGAGACGTCGCCCTGGACGAAGTCTGCACCGATCTCGCGGGCGGCCGCCTCGACAGTGGAGCGATTGCGGCCGGTGATGACGACTTTTGCCCCTTCCTTGATAAAGAGGCGGGCGGTGTCGAGACCCATCCCCGTACTGCCGCCGGTGACCACGGCGACCTTTTTGTCGAGCTTACCCATGTTCGTTCCTTTCAGGTTTCTTACGGCCCTCAGTGCGGCTCGTGCTTCTGAGATACGAAGGGTAATGGTTCCCGATTAGACGGCGATGTTGGATATGAATTATCAACGAGATGAATAGGTCGCCACCGTACCCACATATGAAAAAGACCCAGCGGACTGTCCGGCGGGGTCTTATAGATATCTTGTGCGGTCAAGTTCACGCTAGTGAAACGGAACCCAGAGTGTCTTGATCTCGACGTTGAGTAATCCAGACCGCACTCCAGGATCATCTGTTCCAAGACGCGTCCCTTCTTCCAAGTTCATTGCCTTGAAAATCGTGAACCCTCCGTCTTCAAGCTTTCCAGACAGACCGCCCTCCTCTTTCATGAACGGTCCGCTCAGTATAACCTTGCCCTCGTCATGGAGCTTGCTGACGTAGTTCACATGATCCATGAATCCAGGCTGTTCGTTATAGGACGTGCCCTCAACCCAACGCGGGCCGGGGGTCTGGAATACAACGTAGTAATGGGGTCCGTTCTGGTCGATCATTGCTGTTCTCCTAGGTTGGGTATCCGTGTCGATGGGGACAACCTAATGCTTGAGCGCAAGACCGGTAGCGGCCGGATTCGAATAACATTCATCCGCGGAATGACTGAATTGCCCTTGCCTTTGACCTTGCAATCGCACCCGTGGCGGCACGGCGATCAATAATATTTCGGGAATCTTGCAGCAGAGCCCTCGTTGACACAAAGTGGGGCGCAGGGCATCGCCTTCGATCAATTAGGCGCCGGCGAGATCCGCGGCTTTTGCCTTGGAACGGACGAGGGCAACGACCTCGTTTCCCTTTGCGATGGCCTTGCCGACGATCAGCCGGCCGGTGGGACCTGTCCGTCGTCGAATGAATTGAGACTTTTTGGGCTCTGGAAGAGTGGAGTTTCCGGCTCGGTTTGCGGATTGATTTAAGCCGCTTTGGCTTGGTGGTTNCTGTCCGTCGTCGAATGAATTGAGACTTTTTGGGCTCTGGAAGAGTGGAGTTTCCGGCTCGGTTTGCGGATTGATTTAAGCCGCTTTGGCTTGGTGGTTCAAGCGGCGCTGTTTGATTGTGTCTCGTTTAATCCTTACGCGTTCGAGCAGGATGGTCTGGCCGCGTCCGAAGTAGACGTCGGCCGGGGTGAGATTGTCGAGGCTCTCGTGGTAACGGCGATGATTGTAATGCTCAACGAAAGCCGCGATCTGCGCTTCGAGGTCTTCCTGGAAGAAGTAGTTTTCCAGCAGGATGCGATTYTTCARCGTCTGATGCCAGCGTTCGATCTTGCCCTGCGTTTGCGGGTGGCCGGGAGCACCGTGAACTTGGGCGATCTTGTATTTCTCCAGCCATTCGCCGAGATCGGAGGCGACGTAACACGGGCCGTTGTCGGACAGCAGGCGTGGCCGGTGTTAAAAACGGTAACGCCCGTCAGAGCGGCAATCNGAGCACCGTGAACTTGGGCGATCTTGTATTTCTCCAGCCATTCGCCGAGATCGGAGGCGACGTAACACGGGCCGTTGTCGGACAGCAGGCGTGGCCGGCGTTCGACCTTGACCTTATCGCAGCCTGAGGCGGCCAGCGCCAGATCAAGCGTGTCGGTGACGTCGTCCACTTTCATGCTGGTGCACAGCTTCCAGGCGATGATGTAGCGGGAATAATCGTCGAGGATGGTCGACAGGTAAAACCATCCCCAGCCGATGACCTTGAGGTAGGTGAAGTCGGTTTGCCACATCTCGTTTGGCCGAACCGTCTTGTCCTTGAACTCGTCATTGGCCTTGATGACGATATAGGCAGGCGAGGTGATCAGGTCGTGGGCCTTGAGGAGGCGATAGACCGAAGCCTCTGAGACGAAATAGGGCGAGGTGATCAGGTCGTGGGCCTTGAGGAGGCGATAGACCGAAGCCTCTGAGACGAAATAGCTTTCCGTATCGGTGAACTTCACCGCCAGCTCGCGCGGCGACAGATCGGCATGGTCGAGTGCCATGGTGACAATGCGATCCCGGACATCGTCGGGAATGCGGTTCCACACCCGTGACGGCGCGGATGTCCGGTCCTCCAGCCCCTCGACACCGTGGGTCTGGAACCGGTCATACCCTTTGCCCGGCAGGTGATGCGTTGAATCTTCGGTCGGCCGCGATATAACCGTTCCTTCACTACGTCACTTCCCTCTCGACCCAGCACCTCGACGAAAGCTGGGACTCCAGCAAGGTGCGCGCCGTCGTCGAGACGCTGATCTCGCTCGTCATCGGCTGCGCCTTCGCCTTCCTGTTGACGCTGACGGATATCCGTGGCAAGGGGAGAGGAGGCGATAGAAGGTCTGGCGGGGAACGCCGAGCTTGTCGAGTGTCTGCCTGGCTGAAAGATGTGACTGCTCGACCAACCGGATGATCTCAAGCTTTTCCATGGCGGGATACCGGCAGAATTGGGCGGCGATCAGCGCGAGGAGCGTGGATTTGCCGGAGCCGGTTGGCCCGAAAATCAAGGTATGGCCGACATCGTCGACATGCAGGTTAAGTCGGAAAGGGGTCGAGCCGGACGCCACCTGCATGAGCGGAGGCGCATCGGGAGGATAGAACGGACACGGGGCGACGGGTTGCCCCGACCAGACCGAGTTCAGCGGAACAAGGTCGGCTAGATTGCGCGTGTTGATCAACGGTTCGCGGATATTGCAGTACCAGTTGCCCGGTAGGCTACCGAGAAAAGCATCTGTCGCGTTGAGCGTCTCGATGCGGGCTCCGAAGCCTTCCGCTTGGATGAGGCGACGAACCGCCTCCGCCTTCTCCTGCAGTGCGGAGCGGTTTTCGTCGAAGAGAACAATGACGGGGGTGTAATAGCCGTAGGCCACCAATTGAGATGAGGCTTCGGCAATCGCATCCTCAGTCTCGGCGACCATGGCCATCGCATCCTGATCGACCGACCGGGACTGCGTCTGGAATAGCTGGTCGAAAAAGGGCCTGACCTTCTGTTGCCACTTCTTGCGGGTCCGCTCCAGCCGCTGCTTGGCTTCCTCGGCATCAAGGAAGATAAAACGCGACGACCAGCGGTATGTCAGCGGCATCAGGTTAAGGCTATTCAAGATCCCTGGCCAGCTCTCGGCTGGAAGCCCATCGATCGCGATCACGCCGAGGAGTCGGCCTTCGACCCGCGGCGTCAGTCCATGCTCCAGCTCCGCTGTCGCGAGCCAGTCCAAATACATGGGAATTTCTGGCAGGCGGACCGGATGGTTCTCGCCGGTGATGGCAAACCGAATGAACTGGAAGAGCTCGTCGTAGCGCGCAACGCGAGCACCATCCAGTTCGGACACATCTCGGGTCTGCATGCGCTGCACCGAGAGAACATTGCCGAGATATTGCTCTATTTCCCGGATTGAGCGCCGAAACGCATCAAGAGCGGTGTCCGCATACTTCGCTGAGCGGCTCTCAGTATCCGAGTAGATGTAGCGGGTCAGGCCCGACCGGCGTCGTTCGGGCGGCCGATAGGTCAAAATAAGCGCATGTCGGCTTTCAAAGTGACCTCGTTCTTGACCGAAGTGCCGCCGGCGTTCGTCGTCAATCAGCCGCGTTACGGTGTCGGGAAAATAGCTGCGTTCAGCAGATGGGTATTCCGTCGTCGGCACGCGCACGGCCTCGACCTGGATCATCCAGCCCGTCCCCAGTCGCGAGAGGATCGAGTTGATCTGGCGGGAAAGCTCGTTGCGCTCGAAATCAGTTGCGCTTTCGGAATCCGGACCAGCAAAATACCAACCGGCCATCAGACTACCGTCTTTCAGCAGAAGGATCCCGTTATCGACAAGGCCCGCATAGGGAACGAGGTCAGCGAATGATGGACCAGTCGATCGAAATGTTCGTAAAGCGACCATCGCCAGATCCTCAGTATTGGCGCCAGGGCGCGGAGGTCGGAAGGTAATGCGCCCGATACCGCATATGGCGTGCGTAGACTTTGCGCATCATCGGGTCGGATTTCGCCATCATGCGGAGCGCGCCGACGACCACGAACCAGATCACGATGCCGAACAGGGCAGAATAGACGGTCAACACGACGAAGATGAGAATGATCGCGGCGAGCCCCGTCAGCAGCACGAGTTCGCGATCCGCTCCCATCAAGAGGTTCGGCCGCGACAAAGCGCGGTGGATCCGGTTGCGATGAAGCCCGTCAGCCATGACGCCCCTCCCCTCCCCGGACCCGATTTGCATTCGGGACCGCGCTTTGCTCGGCGACAAACGAACCACCGATCGAAGCGCCGGTCGAGCCGAAGAGGCCGACGATAGTCGTCGCGCCGAGCAGGATTCCTGCGACCAGGACCACGTACACCAATCGCCGTGCGAAATCGTTGAGCTCGCCGCCGAAGATCAGCATGCCGCCGGCAATCGCGACCGCGGCCAATGCAATATAGCCGGCGACCGGGCCCGTGATGGACTGCTGGATCTGCTCGAGGGGGCCCTCCCAAGGCAGGCTTCCGCCTGAGCCTGCGAGTGCGGGGTCGGCGAGAGAGACGCAAATCAGTGCGCCGATTGCTCCCAAACGGAGAAAGCGATTATGCAGCATGACTGTCCTCATCGATCTGCGGATAGTGTTCTGTCTGGTAGCGCGAGCCGTTGAACCCCTCGACATGGAGGACCTCCCTCACCCGGCGGCCCCGCCCGGCGCGCTCGATCGAGACGACGAGATCGACCGCCTCGCCAATTACGGCTTGCATTGGCTGCTGGCTGGCTTCCGACGTCAGTTGCTCGAGGCGTCGAAGTGCCAACATGGCTGAATTGGAATGGATCGTCGTGACGCCTCCGGGGTGTCCTGTGTTCCAGGCTTTCAGGAGCGTCAGTGCGGCGCCGTCGCGCACCTCGCCAACGACGATGCGGTCGGGACGCAGGCGCATCGTGCTCTTGAGAAGTCGGGCCATGTCGACCGCGTCGCTCGTGTGGAGGCAGACGGCATTCTCTGCGGCGCATTGGATTTCGGACGTATCCTCGAGGATCACCATCCTGTCTTCCGGCGCGGCGAAAACGATTTCAGCGATGACCGCATTCGCGAGTGTCGTCTTACCTGAGCCCGTGCCGCCAGCGATGACGATGTTCAGCCGGTTGGTGATGGCGCTGCGGATGATCGAAGCCTGAGCTTCGGTCATGATCTTTGTGGTCACATAGTCGTTGAGTGGAATGAGCCGTGAAGCGCGTCTGCGGATCGTAAACGTTGGCGAGTTGACGACGGGTGGCAAAAGACCTTCGAAGCGGTGGCCGCCGATCGGCAGTTCACCGGAGATGATTGGTCGTTCTCCGTCGGCTTCGGACTGGAGAGCGTGCGCTACCGATCCGATAACAGTCTCGGCGGCGGTTGCCTGCATTTCGCCGGCTGGGGCGACGCCGTGACCCAGGCGCTCGATAAAGAGCTTGCCATCCGGGTTGAGCATGATCTCGACGACTGTCGGATCTTCAAGGGCGACGCAAAGACGCTCGCCGAGTGCGTCCTGGAGTTTGCGGACAAGGCGGGAGTGCGACTGAAGCATGGGGAAGCTCGTCTCCTCGTTTGAGTGCGACAGGAGACAGACCCCGGTGGCCGCGCGAAGTCCATGTGCAATTTTGCACCTCGCGAGTCGCGGGTGATTCCGTCAGGTTCGCCTCGATTCGATCGCCGGGGAGCGATGTCTGCTTCAATTTCGGCAGTTGACTCACAGGAAAGATGAAAGGCGAGGTACGAGAAAAGGAGACCTAACATGCGGAAAATACATGCGTATTTCGCGAATCTCGGAAAGGCACAGGATCGACTTAAGACTTTGTTAACTTTAAATTTCTTGTCGCGCAGGTAGAATCGGAGAATAGTTGCGCAAATGATGGCTTTGTGGCCATTTTTTCGAAATTGAAGTCACCTAGGAAATAGTTTGCAAAATGAGCCAGCTGCCCAACAGATTTGATGTCGAGATCGCCCAGCAAGGGGCGAAGATCTCAAGTGCGTTGCACATGCTGCGCAGCCAGCAATATCCCCCGGACGCGCGTAAGGGGCTACGAAAGTTTCAGCTTGGAGAAGTGGCTGATTTCATGGGTGTTACCCAGAGCCACCTTCGACAGATCCATTCAGAGGGCAAAGGTCCGGAGATCGAATCAATTAGCGGCCGGCGCTACTATACGGCCGACCAGATGTTAGAACTTCGCGATTACCTTGAGGCCAACAAAAAGTCCGACAGGCGTTACTATGTCCCACAGCGTCGAGAGGGCGAGCCGATGCAGGTTGTTTCGGTCGTCAACTTTAAGGGCGGCAGCGGAAAAACGACGACAGCTGCGCACCTAGCCCAATACCTCGCGCTCACTGGCCATCGTGTGCTCGCCATCGATCTCGATCCACAGGCGTC
This sequence comes from Rhizobium sp. Root1220, assembly GCF_001426265.1. Taxonomy (GTDB): domain Bacteria; phylum Pseudomonadota; class Alphaproteobacteria; order Rhizobiales; family Rhizobiaceae; genus Rhizobium. The sequence continues at coordinate 15,907 of NZ_LMDG01000018.1, read as the reverse complement.
ACTTACATCGCTATTTGGCATTCAGCCCGAACTCGATGAAACCGCATCGTTGTATGAAGCGCTGCGTTTTGATGATGAGCGCAAGTCAATCTCTGAGGTCATTCAGCCAACGAATATTCCTGGACTGGATGTGGTCCCGGCAAATCTTGTGCTGCAGGAATTCGAATACGACGTGCCGCTGTCCATCTCCTCGCGGAAAGGGGATGAGGGCCGATTATTTCACATGCGCATCGTCAATTCGTTGAGGGACGTGGACGACCGATACGATGTGGTAGTCATCGATTGCCCACCTCAACTTGGCTATCTCACGATCACCGCTTTGATGGCATCAACCGGCATCCTAATTACCATCCATCCCCAAATGCTCGACATCATGTCGATGAGCCAGTTCCTTCAGATGTTGGGCGGGATTATGACTCCCGTAGCGGAGGCGGGCGCAGAAATCCGGGTCGAATGGTTCCGATACCTCGTGACGCGCTTTGAGCCAACCGACATCCCGCAAGCGCAGATGGTCGGCTTCATGCAATCGATGTTCGCGCAGCAGATGCTGCGAAATCATGTCCTGAAGTCGACCGCGATCTCCGATGCTTCCATCAAGAAGCAGACTTTGTACGAGGTCGAACGGGGCGACTTCGTTCGGTCTACCTACGATCGAGCGATGGAAAGCCTCAACGCGGCAAACGGTGAAATCGTGGACCTTATACACAATGCTTGGGGGAGGAAATGATAGCATTGTCAGCCGGTTTTTTTCCTGTTTTTGCAAGGTATCATAGTGCTTTAGCTCAGTTGAGAGCTCCGTTGGAGATTGATCATGGCGCGTGACAATCCATTTGCAAAGCTCGACATCGCGTCAATCTCGACCGACAAATCGCCGGTTAAGCCCGGCTATGCGATGACGGGTGCCGCAAAGACTGTGGTTCGCTCGATCGAAGACCTGGCCGAAAATACCAAGAAACTCATGGAGGGTGAGGTTATTGTGGATTTGGATCCACAGTCCCTCGACGCTTCCTCAATCTCCGATCGTCTCTCTGATGACGGAGAGGAATATCAGGAGCTGAAGCAGGCTATCCGGGAATCCGGACAGTCGACGCCTATTCTCGTGCGCCCCAGCGCGGATGGGCAGCGCTACACGGTCATATTCGGCCATCGCCGCATGAAGGTCGCTCGCGAGCTCGGAATCCCAGTTAAGGCGATCGTCAAGAAACTCGACGATATTGCCTCGGCAATTGCACAAGGCCAGGAAAACTCGGCCCGCTCCAATCTGTCGTTTATCGAACGTGCCTACTTTGCTCAGAACCTCCTTGCTACTGGAATGACCAAAGACGTCGTTCGAACATCGCTTGCCATCGATGAAGCGATGCTATCGAAGATGCTAGGCGTTGTCGAAGTCATCCCTGCCCCAGTCATCAAAGCGGTTGGAGCCGCGAAGAAAATAGGGCGCGACAAATGGCTTAGCCTCAGGAAACTGGTGCTTACCCCTGCCCTACTGCGTGCTTCGATGGACCGTGTGGCTAACGCTGGTTTCCTTGAGCTTTCCGAGGAACAGAGGTTTGATGATCTACACGAGTATCTCAAACGCTATAAGTCTAAATCGGATGCAAGGAAGCCAAAGGCGGCGGAAACTGGGAGCGAGTGGGTCTCGCGTGACAGCTCATTGAATTTCTCGATGAATGCCAAGTCCAAGAAAGTGGCCATCGAGTTTTCTAATACAGAAGCCAAGCCATTCAGTGACTGGCTCTCGAGCCGCATGGACCAGCTGTATGATGAATACCGGCAGTCTAAATCTGACAACAACGGAGACTGAACCGCAAAAGAAAAAGGCCCCCAAACGGTACCCCGCGGAAGCCTCTCTCGTTATCCTTAGCAAGATCGAGAATCGCACTTCCGGGAATCACAGTCAAGAGTCTTTGGCGCCGATTTGGTGAGCGGACTTCTTTTGCCCAACGAGAGGTGAGAGAAAAATGCAAACGGGACATGTGTCGACGCCCTTCGGGCGCCGATCTATGACGCTTGCCTTGGTGAGAGGCCAGCTTTCTATCGCAGAATCAAAAATGCATAAGTGTGTCGATAAGTGGAAGGTCTTTCGCGACATCAGTGAGACGCGTGAACGGCTGGGACTCCAAGACAGGGCACTCGCGGTGCTCGATGCATTGTTAACGTTTTATCCTGACAACGAACTTGACACAGAGCGCGGGCTGGTTGTCTTTCCGTCGAATGGCCAACTATCGCTCCGCGCTCATGGTATGGCGGAAACGACGCTACGCAGGCATTTGGCCGCGCTCGTCGAGACGGGCCTTATTCAGAGACGCGATAGCCCCAATGGGAAGCGCTACGCTCATCGAGATCGGGATGGTGAGATCGAGCAGGCGTACGGTTTTGACTTGGCCCCATTGGCCGTTCGGTCGGACGAACTCGCTCAGCTCGCCCAGGATGTAGTTGCTGAACGGGTCCGTTTCCGAAGAGCCAAGGAAGCGTTGACCATCTGCCGGCGGGATGTTCGCAAGCTCATTACTGCCGCTATTGAAGAAGGTGCCAGCGGAGACTGGGAAGCTGCCGAACAGACGTATGTCGGGATCCTGGCGCGGCTTCCGCGCTATGCGACCCGCCAGCAGGTCGAGTTTACGCTCGATGAGATTGAGCTGCTTCGCGAAGAGGTGCTTAACCAGCTGGAAATCCAGATTAAAGCCGAAAATATGAACGGCAATGCCATCCAAAATGGTCGCCACATACAGAATTCAAAACCCGAATCCATACATGAACTTGAACCTTGCTCCGACAACGAGCAGGGCGAAAAGTTAGAGCCAGAACATGAAACAAGAGGCAGAGGGCAAGCTGGTGGGCAACGCAACAGCGAGCGGATCAAGGCGTTTCCCCTGGGAATGGTGCTTCGCGCCTGCCCCCAGATCAACGATTACGGGCCTGGCGGCAAGATTGAACATTGGCGCGACCTCATGGGAGCGGCGGTGGTCGTCCGTTCTATGCTCGGTGTCAGCCCATCTGCATACGAAGAAGCGTGTGGAGCGATGGGTCCCGAAAACGCTGCTGTCGCTATGGCGTGCATTTTTCAGCGATCGAACATGATCAACTCGGCCGGTGGATACCTGCGCGACCTGACAAAGCGTTCTGAGCGCGGTGAGTTTTCACTCGGTCCAATGCTGATGGCACTTCTCAAGGCCAGTGGTGGAGAAACGAGGCTCTCGGGTTGAGAGTTGACCTTAACTCCGGACTGTCATAAATGCCTCACTTGTCAGCCGTTTTCTCTGGAATTTAACGTATGTGAATCAAAGTGTTATTGGATCTGAAACCTGCTTTTTTTCGACAAACTCAAAAAGACTGCGAAGCTGATGTTAGTGAGGAAGTAAGCAGCGATATCCTCTCTACGTCGAAATCTGTTCGCGCCACTGCGTTATTGCTAGTAACTAATTCGGCAGCTTAGACATCCGTAGGCGACTGAAGCTGAAAATATCGGAGCAAAAACTATGACCCGCGAACTCTCCCTCCCGCGAGATCGAATTTCCGTTCTTTTGCTTGAGGGGGTCAGTCAGTCTGCCGTGGACTACTTTTCGTCGTCCGGCTACACCAACCTCATTCATCTGCCAAAGGCTCTAGATGATAAGGATCTCAAAAGTCAAATCGCGGACGCTCATATCATTGGCATTCGCTCCCGCACGCAGTTGACAGAAGAGATCTTTAAATCCGCCAAGAAGCTTATCGCTGTTGGTTGTTTCTCTGTCGGCACGAACCAGGTCGATTTGGATGCGGCGCGGAGGCGTGGCATTCCGGTATTCAACGCGCCATACTCGAACACGCGCTCGGTGGCGGAACTGGTGGTCGGCGAAATCATCATGCTGACGCGGCAGATATTTCCCCGTTCTGCGTCCGCCCATGGGGGCGGCTGGGAGAAGTCAGCTGTTGGCAGCCGCGAAGTCCGCGGCAAGACGCTCGGCATCGTCGGGTACGGCAATATCGGTTCGCAGCTCAGCGCGCTTGCCGAAAGCATGGGCATGGTGGTGCGCTATTTCGATCTGTCAGACAAACTACGCCGGGGCAACTCGGAGTCGATGGCTTCGCTCGGCGAGCTTCTTGAAATCTCTGACTATGTGACGATGCATGTCCCCGAAACGGCTTCGACGCATAACATGATCACTGAAACCGAGCTGCGCCGCATGAAGAAGGGAGCAATCTTCATCAACAATTCCCGCGGCACGGTGGTCGATCTCGACGCGTTAGCGAAAGTCCTGCAGGAAGGCCATCTGGCGGGTGCTGCCGTCGACGTCTTCCCGAAGGAGCCGGCATCGAACAACGAGCGCTTCGACACGCCGTTGCAGGGCTTGAGCAATGTCATTCTTACGCCGCACATCGGCGGTTCGACGGAGGAAGCTCAGGAGCGCATCGGCGGAGAGGTCTCCAGAAAGCTGGTCGAGTATTCCGACATCGGCTCAACGATGGGCGCCGTTAACTTTCCGCAAGTCCAGCTGCCGGAGCGACCGAACGGCACGCGTTTCATCCACGTACATGAAAACCGTCCCGGAATGCTCATCCAACTTAACGAAATCTTCTCGTCGCGTGGCCTGAACATCCTCGCTGAGTTTCTTCAGACACATGGCGATACGGGTTATGTGGTGATCGAGGCCGAAGGTATTTCCGCAAATGCAGACGAGATCCTACAGGCGCTTCGTGGAATTCCGGGAACTATACGGACGCGATTGGTCTACTGACACCTGACCGAACCCGGCACACGAGGCTCGCACATTCTGGAGCGGGACCGTCACGTTCGCCACGAACGCGTCTTAACAGCAGTGCTACTCGATGCAGCGGGCAGGGTACCTTGAGGTCAGCCAATCCTCCATGCATAGCGACGGCGGTCGTCAGGGATTCGCGAGTGTCGCGTCCTTCGCGGAAGAGATTAATCAACGCCGCCGCGGCAAGCTCGGCCTCCGAGCATGTCTTTGGTGACGCCGCTTTCTGCAAGCCATTCATTGAAAACAGAATCAACGATGGATAGCTCTGTCGGCCCGAATGCTTTCTCGAAAGATTCCCGCATGATCTCCTCGCCAATATGCGGCGAGGGGGCGTTCAAGACCAAAAGTGGAAATTAGGCCTGCGTCTGCGGTGTGATTTCGTCCGCGCTTCATGGCGCCACAATGTCAGGAGAGCAACCTTGCAGCCTTCCCGCTACGACGAGTCGCATCATTATAGTAGCTCGACGCCTGCTGAACGGAACGATGGCGCGACTGTTCCATGGCTTCAGAAAGCGGAATACCTCGATTGGCAGCCTCGGTCAGATATCCCGACCGCAGCCCGTGCGCCGAAAACTCCCGGGGGTCGAGTCCCGCCATCACCGCCCGGTGCTTGACGATGTCGTTGACCGATTTCGGATCGAGCGTGCGGCGCGAGACATTCCCCCAGCGATCGATCGCCCGAAACACGCTACCCTTGTCGATGCTTGCCGCCGCCAGCCAGGCGTTGAGCGCCTCCACCGGCCGGCCGGTGAGGTAGACGACCTCGTCGTCATCGGTGCCGGACGTCTTGGTGCGTCCAAGATGGATCGACAGTGAGGGCAGGGCACGGCCGTCTTCAACGGGGATAGCTGGCTCGACGGTGAGCTGTTCCCTGCGCAGCCCGGCAATCTCGCTGCGCCGGCGACCACCGGAGGCGAAGGCGACCATCAGCATCGCCCGGTCGCGGATGTCGCGCGGGCTGCCGCTGCTACAGGTCGCCAGCAACCTGGCCAGCACATCCGCGGTGACCGCCTTGGCGCTCTTGCGCTTTCGTGGACGCGGGGTCGCCCGCACCGCCAGCCGGATGGCTGACTTGAGGGCAGGGGAGGCGAAGGCGCCGGTCAGGCCACGCCATTTCGTCAGTGTCGACCAACTTGCCAGTCGCCTGCGGACCGTATCGGGTGCGTGCGGGCCAACGGATTTCAAAAAGCCCTGGTCGCGCAGGAGCCGGTCAACATTGTGCGGCATGCCGTGATCGCCATCGCTGATACGCTTTTCGGGATCCCACAGATGATGGGCGACGAACTTTAGCAGCAGTGCTTCCGGCGCCGGCCAGGGCAGGGGGGTGCCGGTCGCCGCTAGCGACCACGCCTGCAGGTAGGCGAGGTCGGACGTCAGGGCGCGCAGCGTGTTCTTACCCATGCCTTCGTTGACCAGGTGCCGCAGCGTCTCGACGTCCTGGTCGGTCAGCAGGTCAGCCAGTTCATCGCGGCGCTCGATCGGCAGCACCGCGGCGATTGTGTCCAACGTCTCGATGCGTCTATCGATCGAACGGGACGAGGAACTGCTCATTTTGGCAATCCGTTCTCGTCGTAATAATCATCGTGGTTGGACGTTTGCCTGTCATCCGCGGGTCGTCCTTCAGCCATCAGTGCCCAGGGCCCACCGCTGCGACGTTGGAAATCCTCCGGCTCAGCCGTCAACACCGCAATCGGCACTCCTTCTCGGCAAATGCTCACCTCGTCGCCGCGCTGGGCGAGAGCAATCAGTTCCTCAAGTCGTTCGGCCGCCTCGGCAGGTTCCGCGCAGATCTTCAACAGTCCCACCTCCTACCAGACCCGCTCATGCAGAATCGCATCGAACGCCAGATCTGTCGAGACGAAGGTGCAATGCTCCAGCCGCGCCTGGGCGGCGAGAATACGATCCCAGGGATCGCGGTGATCCCAATCGAAGCTTGCCGCCAGTTCGGCATGGAGATCACTGATGGCCAGGGTCTGCAGGCCGCTTTCTGTGACGGCTGCCCGCAATTCCTGTGGCTTGAGATCAAGCTTGTTGAGGCGCATCTTATTGTCGAGCTCATAAAAGGAGACTGCGCTGACGAGAATCGTGTTTGCCTTGTCCTCAATCAGCGCTCGTGCCGTCGCGGACAGGCGATCGCTGCCGATTGCCCACCAGTAGATGGCATGGCTGTCGAGAAGGATCTTCATGGCGTGCGGTCGCCATCGCCGGGTCGGCCCTTCCAGACGCCGGTATCATCGTTAAAATCGCCGGCGTCGATCGCGGTCTGCTCGGCATCGGTGCTATCGAACAGGCTGTCGGGCAGGCCACGGTGACGAAGCAGGCCAAAAGGACGCTTTCCGCCGTCGGTCGCGGGACCGATACGGGCATAAACCTCGTTGCCGCGCATGATGACGATTTCCTCGCCATGGTTGGCACGTTCAAGAACCTCTGCGAACTTCTTGCGGGCTTCGCTGATCTTGTAGCGGGTCTGGGGCATCGGGGGCTCCGAAATTTGCTGTGAAGGCATCAATACCACCGCTTCACCACGCGTACAAGTCGATGGTACACATCACCTCCGATAAGCGATACTTATCGATGGTTAAAGCGCCAACCCGCTGTCATACTATGTGAGAAACTATAAATAGCGTCTAGAGTTCCTTTAGCAAATCATTTACCATGATTTCAATGACTTACCATCTCGCGAAAATCAGCATGACAGCCCTGATGCGGCCGGCTTTCGACGCCGGTGTCGCTCTGGCGCGTCTCGACGAGCGGATCGCCCGTTCGCCGGTGGGTGCCGGCTGGATCGAGAGGATCCATTTCGCCGATGCCTGTGCCTCGCTGTGGATCGACGGCGAGCTCGTTCATCTCGAAGACCTCGTTCTCCACGACGCCTTCCGCGATACCCGCACCCCAACCCACGAACTCACCATCGCCCGTGACGTGCTTCGCACTCGCCGGCGTATTTCGGGGCAACTGCCTGGCTGGGCGTTATCGGCAGAGGGTATCCGAACTTTGCGACAGACGTCGGACATCAATCCGGTCGGCGCGGAGGCAGTCGAGCCGGCCAGCGTCGTTCGGCCCGCGGTCGCCATCGATCCGGAAGGGGAGGGGGGCGCCAACGACGACTTCGAAAACTTGGCCGGCGTCGACTATGCCGCGATCGACGCGATCCTCGCGCGCTCTGACGCGGCGATCGAACGAGCAAAAAAGCCCGGCCGGGCTCCGGCCGATCCGCTGGTCTATGATCTCGATTGGGACGAGGACGCACGGCTCGAGGAATGGCGCGGCGTGCTGCGGCAGTCACAAGACTTGCCGGCGGTGCTGCAGGCGATCATCGCCCTCGATGCCTGGAATGAACTGTCGGTGCTACAACACGCACCCTGGCTTGGTCGACTGTTGTCAGCCTCGATCCTGCGCCAAGCCGGCATCACCACCGGCGCCCATCTCGCCGCCGTCAACATTGGCCTTAAAACGATACCCGTCGATCGGCGCCGGCATCGCGACCGCGAAACCCGGCTGCTCGCCATCGCCCACGGTCTTTTGGCGGCCGCCGAGATCGGAATGAAAGAGCATGACCGGCTGGCGCTGGCCCGAACGCTGATGGAGCGAAAGCTCGACGGGCGCCGTACCTCGTCAAAACTGCCGGGGCTGGTCGAGCTGGTGATGGCGAAGCCGCTGGTGTCGGCCAAGATGGTGGCGAAGACACTCGACGTCACGCCGCAGGCGGCGCGGCGGATTGTTTTGGAACTGGGGTTGCGGGAGATGACCGGGAGGGGGAGGTTTCGGGCATGGGGTGTCATTTAGCGTTTTCAGTCTCTTGCCTCTGCGAACCGCATATAACAGTAAACGGAGCTTTCGGTGCGTTATTCGGAGCCTTAGGGGGCCAGTTTCAACCTTACTACCTGCTCAATTTCCTTGGGGGCCCGATGATTTTTTCGGTCACCGTATGCGTGCGCCATCTAAACAAATCGACTTTCAAGAGGTGGTTTCATGGGCTGCAATAAAAGCCAGTCAATTCAGGATGCCACCAGGTCTGGCGTCAATGATCTGGTGGGCAAGTTTCAATATAATTTTGATCTCTTCGCGCAGGGATCAACTATAGCATCCTTTCTACATATACTACGGGCCTACAAGCAGACTTCCATATTTCAGTAATCGGGTACTTCTTATCCAAGAGGCCGCTCGTACCGACTCATTCGATGAGATTGCAAAGTATTTGGCCCCGACATCGGACCTCCGAGTTCAGGTCGATATCGCCGGAGCGTAACGTGGCTGGCAAGCAATACAGGGATTAGGCGACAGTGAAAGATCGAGATAACAGACCGTTCATTTTGAACGAATTAAGAAAACCACGAATTTATATAACGTTACTAATTTATTTCGTAGCAGTGCTCGTAGTGTTTTCGTTCAACCCTCCCGAGTGGCTCATAATCATACTCATCTGCGGCTTTGGTGTTCTCGGGCAGGCTCTAATAACCGACAAGATTTATACGTCCCGCTGGATAAGACGGGACGAAACTGACAGCAAAATAAACCGGTTAGAAAACACGGGGAATGACGACGATCATGGCCAATGATGAAGTGAATACGAACGAGCAAAATGGGAATGGACTCTCGCTTTTTCAGGGGCTCGTTGACTTGGCCCTGCCGACAGTCGCCGGCGCTCCATCGAACGGCTTGATGACTCCGAACTCCAAAGTTCTGTGTCCACAGTAAACTGCGCGACCGGGCTGAACCAATACCCGGCCGATGCCGAATATCGAAAACAACCGATCATAGAACGCCGAAGCGGCATCCAGGTCGTTCGTGCCGACGGTGGAATGACCGGGTAAGCCGCGTGCTTGTTGTGCGTCAGGGGCCGATCTAGCAATAACTCTCTCGTTCATTTTTCTTTATCCTTTCTTTGGTGTTGTTTGATGGCCGCTATGTCGGCCGACTTCGAGGCTTCCCCACGTTGCAAATCGAACGGGCTTTGCGGCCTTGAAGACGTGGTTTCGATCATTTCCCGTATTTGACTGTATGTTGTATATACACTATGTGAGGTGGATTCTTTCCGTGCTTGGAGTTGAATGATGGATAGAGTGGATCTCACGTCAGATATCGTTGGCGAGGTGGTATCAGGATGCCTGATCACACGGGCCAGACGTATCTCCAGGGTCCTGACGAATATCTATGATCAGGAATTGCGTGGTTTTGGCCTGAATGCGTCCCAGTTCTCGATGCTCATCCTGATTGCGAAACTGGGTGGTGCCAGCCGTGCCGAAATCGGTCGCGCCAACTTCCAGGATCGGACGACATTGACCCGCAACCTGGCGCCGCTGCTCAAGGAAGGCTGGATCGAGGAGCTCCCGACGGAGGGCGGCCGCAGCCGCACGGTTGTCATCTCGGACACCGGGAAAAAGTTGCTCGATACCGCGGGCCCCGCTTGGCGCGAAGCACAGCGAAAGGCGACGCGGCTTGTTGGCAAGAACGGTGCGAAAGCAATCATCGACATAGCCCAAAGCGTTCCACGAGAAGGGTAGCCGACCTGAACAGTCTGGTTGATCCCTAGTTGGCAGCGCGGATTTCGGCGACTGTATCCTGCGGTGTCTGAAGGTGAGGGTAGTGGCCGACACCCGGTAAGATGGTTAGAGGTACGCCGGTTCGTTGCGCGAGCTCCTGGCCCATGGCCTTGTTGATGTAGAGGTCGTTCTCGCCCCAGACGACCTTCACGGGCGTCTTGAGCTCGGCGAGGTGCGCCTCCAGATAGTCCTGGTCTCGGGTAAAGTGCGAGTAGTAGTGGTAGAAGGCGTCGGCGGATGTGATTTCGCCGTGGCTCCATCCCTCCGTCATGTCCTTCAGGACATCGGGCGGAAGATCGAACTGTTTTTCAGCGGCCAAGCCGCGACGATAAGCATTCGCCAGGATCTCCGTGCTGGTCTCGTTCATGTACGCACGAGTCTTCATTGCCGCAGGCTCGTGCTTCAAGTTTTGAAGTGTTTCATACATGTAAGACGGCCGATCGAAGGGGGCGAAGTCTCCGACGATTATCTTTCTTGCAATGTCTGGTTCGTTGAGGGCGGCCAGAAGCGCAGGCAACGAACCGATGTCGGTCGCGTAGATCGTCAGCTTCGAGCGATCGATGCCTGCAGCTTTGATATAGGCTTTCAGGAGATCGGCGTATTCACGCGGAGAATAGGAGAATTTTGTCGAAGCAGGGCGCGATGACAGCCCATAGCCGGGCCAGTCTATGGCGTGAACTTCGTAGTCCTCGGCCAATGCTGTGGCTATATCTTTCCAGACCAGCAAGGTCTCCGGGAACCCGTGCAGGAAGAGTACCGTGCCCTTCGGATTTGCACTGCTGGCGACCATGCGCCGAAGGGTGATGTCGGGCGTGACATCGATGTAGCCAATTTCGGTGCGGCTGGCTGCGGATGCAACGTTGGCTCCAATGGTGGCTGGGGCGCTCAACGCAATCGAGAAGAAGAGCGGCATGGAGTATTTCAACATCTCAAGACTCCTTCGTGTTTCGGGCACAGCAGACGCTGAACCAACTTCGAATGCGCCTCATATGATGCATATGCAACATTCAGTCAATCACTAGAGGACCTCGCTAGCGGAGCTTTTTGTATCATATTGTATTGGGCGAACCGGCGCTGACGCTTGGTTACACTTTAGCCCGTTTGGAAAACATAGGCGATACCAAGCGGCGCAATTTTAGAGGGGCAAGAGCGGTGCAGTCGCACCTGTCTCATCAACGGAGGAGTAATCCAATGAATGCTCGGTTCATCGTTCCCGCGGCAATTTTTGCCGCTATTTTCGCCTTCCAGCCCGCCCATGCTGAGCCTGAAATCCGCCGCACCGATCTTTTGAAGAACCAGATCAGCGTCCCGAACAAGGAGGTTGTTCAAGTTCGCGTCGATTTCGCCCCGGGCGCGTTTGCGGGGAACCACAAGCATCCGGGCGAGGAAATCGCATACGTCCTCGAAGGCTCGCTAGAATACAAGCTCGAAGGCAGGGAGGCCGTTACCCTCAATACAGGGCAATCTCTATTCATACCGGACGGCGCTGCTCATTCGGCGCGAAATGTCGGTAGTGGCAAGGCGTCCGAACTGGCGACTTACGTCGTCACCAGCAATGCGAAACTCGTAGAACCGGTAAAATAGCCCGCAGGGAGGAGTACGTGTCATGACCGAACGGATAAGACCTGATGCTATCGATCTATCTCGCCGCGCTCTGTTGATGGGAGGGGCGGTTTTCGCCTTGTACAACGGCGTTCCGCCGTCGATTGCAAATGCGGACGAGGCCGAAGTGGCGAAGGTAGCCTCGAAGAGCGAAATTCGTGAGTTTAAGGCAGATGTCCCGGAAACGGCCTTGATCGACTTGAGACGGCGACTGGATGCTACCCGCTGGCCCGATGGTGAAACAGTCGCTGATCGGTCGCAGGGGGTACAACCGGCTAAGCTGCGCGAGTTGGTCGAGTATTGGCGAACCGACTATGATTGGCGCAGCGCCGAAAAGCGGCTGAATGCCTATCCGCAGTTTCTGACCAACATCGACGGGCTCGATATCCACTTCATTCACGTCCGCTCAAAGCATCCAGGCGCGATGCCGCTGGTGATGACGCATGGTTGGCCTGGTTCCGTGTTCGAACTTCTTGAGGTTGTCGGCCCACTGACCGATCCGACCGCGCACGGCGGCAAGGCCGAAGACGCCTTCCATCTTGTGCTGCCCTCCATCCCCGGTTTCGGCTTCTCAGAGAAACCCAAGACGGTCGGCTGGAACCCCCTACGGATTGCCGGCGCGTGGGACATGCTCATGAAGCGCCTCGGTTACAACAGCTACGTCTCTCAGGGCGGCGACTGGGGTGCCATCATTTCGGACGCCCTCGGACGGCAAGCGCCCGATGGCCTGATCGGCATTCACGTCAATCGCATCGAACGAGCCACGACATTCCCGCCAGACGCGGCCCAGGCATTGAGGAGCGGCGCTCCGGCACCTGCACGCCTATCCCCTGACGAGATGAAGATCTTCGATGAAGCGAAGGACTTCCTGAGCAATGGCTTGGGTTACGCCGCCATCATGAATACTCGGCCGGAGACGATCGGTTACGGTATCGCGGACTCGCCAGTCGGACTGGCCGCCTGGCTCTACGACAAGATCGCGGATTGGGTGTTTATTCGTGGGGAGCCGGAAAAGGCTCTATCGAAGGACGCGATACTCGACAACATCACCCTCTACTGGCTGACCAATACGGGACCATCGCAAGTTCCTGTCGGCGTCACCGTGTTTCCTGGTGAGGTATATCGACCGCCGAGAAAGTGGTTGGCCCGCGCATATCCTCAGCTGGTCTATTACAGCGTTGCTTCGAGGGGAGGTCACTTCGCCGCTTGGGAAGAGCCGGAACTCTTCACGCAGGAAATCAGGGCGGCGTTTAGGAGCATGCGACCCTGACGTATAGCGCGGCGGGTGCATCAGGCGCGTGTGACTGGGTTGGGCTCGAGATAAGGGCAAAATGGCCGCAGTTAACAGGGATGTTGCCCACTTAGGCGCAACTATCTTGATCGCGCGGTCACACAGCTGAGACGAGTAGGACGAGACATTCCCGATACTCTGTTGAAGCACATCTCGCCGCTCAGTTGGGAGCATATCAACCTTACCGGCATCTACACCTGGGATGCCGAACATCTGATGCCAAACGGATTTCGATCGCTTCGTCTGCCAGCCGGGCTGGGGCGGGCCGCATAAGTCTCATTCCGTTCGCCCTTAACGTACGATTTCGCACTCCTCTTGTTCCGACCCCTAGTGGGTACCACAGGCCGACGGATTTCATGCTTTCCACAACGGCTTGAGTGTCAGAAAAAAATAGGTTATTTTCTGACACATGACAAACGTTATCGCTTCCGTTCCAGATCAGATCATGAGGCGCGCCCGTGCCCGCGGGCGCGGTGGAGTCTTCACGCCGAGTGACTTCCTGGACGTAGCGGCACGCGCTGCAGTCGACCAAGCCCTTTCCCGGCTTGTAAAGAACGGAAAGCTGCGCCGCCTGGCGCGGGGTCTTTACGATTTTCCGAAAGTTCATCCGAAGCTTGGACCGCTTTCACCAGCGCCCGACGATGTCGCGCAGGCATTGGCACGGGAAACAGGCTCTCAGGTGCAAATCGCCGGCGCGCGCGCGGCGAATGCGTTGGGGCTTTCTACCCAGGTCCCGGCGAAGAGCACGTATCTCACGAACGGCCCTTCGCGCCGGGTTGTGCTGGGCAAACGCGTCGTCGATCTGCGTCATGCTTCGCCAAAGCACCTGATCGCGCCCGGCAGCCCGGCTGGCACCGTTGTCCAGGCCTTGCGCCATGTCGGGCGAGTCCGTGCTGCCGATGTAGCACAAGTCGCAGCCCGTCGTCTCACGGCCAACGATAAGAGGACGCTCGCTTCTACGGCGATCCAGGCGCCTGCGTGGATGCGTCCGACGCTCGTCTCAATTGCCAACACGGTGATAGGAGAGGCCAATGGATAAGGTGGCGCTCCTTCCATCCAAGGACCGCGCCGCCCTTTTCGGGGAAACCGGCGCGGCCCGTGGAGTTTCCGACACGATCATCGAGAAAGACTTCTGGGTCTGCTGGACCTTGAAAAGACTATTCAGCTTGCCTGAAAAGCAAGCTGCCACTCTAGTTTTCAAGGGCGGCACGTCCCTTTCCAAGGCATTCAGCGCCATCCGTCGCTTTTCCGAGGATATAGATCTGTCCTTCGACCGAGCGGACCTTGGCTACACGGGCGACCGCGACCCGGAGAAGGACGGGATCAGCAAGAAAAAAGCCGATAAGCTCATTGAGGATCTCGTGAGCGATGTCGAGCAGCATATCGTCGAAAAGCTGCTTCCCGCCCTTCGCGCTGCAATCGCCCACCACCTTGGCGAGCCGATCAAGGGAGAGTGGTCGCTCGAAATCGATCCCCATGACGCGCAGACGGTCAATTTCCACTATCCGACCGCGCTGCCCGCTGCTGAATACGAGGGAATGGCTTACATCACACCACGCGTGAAGCTCGAGCTCGGCGCGCGGGGTGATCCTTGGCCCACCGAGACGAAGATAATTCGCCCCTACGCTGCAGAGAGCTATCCTGGTTTTTTCGAGGAGCCAGACAGCGCGGTGACTGTCCTCTCCGCGCGGCGGACGTTTTGGGAAAAGGCGACTGCACTGCACGCGGAGGCGCACCGCCCGAAAGAGACGGCGACACCGCAGTATTTTTCGCGGCACTATTATGACCTCGCCATGCTGTTGCGCACCGACGAAGGTAAAGCGGCCGTCGCGGATCTCGACCTGCTGGAGACGGTGGCAAAGCACAAAGCGATTTTCTTCCGGTCGGGCTGGGCGAGCTATGACACCGCCCGGGCTGGGTCATTGCGGCTAGTGCCGAGCGAGTCCCGTATAAAGGATCTGCGTGCCGATTACCGCGCCATGGCACCGATGATGTTCGATGAGAAGCCGCCCGCTTTCGACGAGATATTAACCGAGATCAGAAAACTACAAGACGCTCTCAATGAGTAGTCTTCGACACGCCACAGGGAGGACTCGTCATCGCTCGCTCCAGTACAACAGCGCTCAGCCTCGTTCCGTGAACACAGCGGCGCAGAGGTCAGCGACAGCACAACACACTGCGCAAACTGGAGGTGCCCGTGGGCGCTAGTTATCCGACCAGGATCATCCTGGCTTTTCGCAGCGGCGGAGTTTGTGCATTCCCAAAGTGTGGCAAGCACCTTTTACCTACGAGGCGAAGGTGGGCGACGACACGTATGTCGGAGAGGCTGCCCATATTCGTGGCGAGAAGCCTACCGCGGCGCGATACGATGCATCGATGACGGACGATGAGCGCGATAACGTGCGCAATCTCATCTATCTTTGCACTGATCATCACACGATCATCGACAAGGTCGAGGCAGATTGGACGACCTCAACCTTGCAGGAATTGAAAGACAACCACGAAAAGCACGTTCATCAAGCGATGGAAGAAGCCTTTGCTGATGTCGCCTTTCCCGAGTTGCAGAACGCTGTATCGTGGGTGGCCAAGCAGGCGCCTGCGACGAACGGATCATTCGACCTGATGGAGTTGTCACGTTAGCGAGCAGTGAACGGACGAATGGCGTTGCCCGTCATAGATCAGGCGATGGCTCTCGTGACCGCCTTCCAATGCGCCATCGCACGGATGCG
>NZ_LMDG01000017.1 GCF_001426265.1 Rhizobium sp. Root1220 | reverse complement strand
GATCGTTCCGATCGCGATGGAAGAAAAGCTGCGCTTCGCTATCCGCGAAGGCGGCCGTACCGTCGGCGCAGGCATCGTCGCCTCCATCGTCGAGTAATCGAAACCGGTGGCTTTATCCAGGGCCGCCGATTCGATGACATTATTATGATGCGGGCGGCTCTGGCCGCTTGCATATTGCAGCGAAATACGGCAAATGGCGCGCAAGCGCTGTTTGCGTGCTGCTTCGTTATTCGAAGCGGCGACAAAGCTAACGATAAGGTGGCCCGACAAGGCCTGAAGACTGGATAGGGATGCCTTACCTCGGCGTCCTTCTCGATCTTTGAAACCGGTGGTCCGCCTTAGGAAATACGAACAATCCGTGTCTTCAACAAAGACATGAAAATAACAAACACAAGGATAACGTCGAATGAACGGCCAAAATATCCGCATTCGCCTGAAGGCGTTCGATCACCGAATTCTCGATGCTTCCACGCGCGAGATTGTGTCGACGGCGAAGCGCACCGGAGCTAGCGTCCGGGGCCCCGTTCCGCTTCCGACCCGCATCGAGAAGTTTACGGTTAACCGGTCCCCACACATCGACAAGAAGAGCCGCGAGCAGTTCGAGATGCGCACACATAAGCGCCTTCTCGACATCGTTGACCCGACACCGCAGACGGTAGACGCGCTGATGAAGCTCGATCTCGCCGCTGGTGTCGATGTTGAGATCAAGCTCTGAGACGTCACGTCTCTTGAGCTGAGTGAGAAGGATTGAACCGATGCGTTCAGGTGTGATTGCACAGAAGGTGGGAATGACCCGCGTCTATAACGACGCTGGCGAACATGTCCCTGTAACGGTATTGCGCATGGAGACCGTCCAGGTCGTGGCCCAGCGCACAGTTGAAAAGAACGGCTACGCTGCAGTTCAGCTCGGTGCTGGCACGGCGAAGGTCAAGAATACGTCCAAGGCCATGCGCGGCAACTTCGCGGTAGCCAACGTCGAGCCGAAGGCAAAGCTTGCTGAATTCCGCGTGACGGAAGACAACCTGCTGGAAGTCGGAACCGAGATCAAGGCTGGCCACTTCGCCGCCGGACAGCTCGTCGACGTCACGGGCACGACCATTGGTAAGGGCTTTGCCGGCGCCATGAAGCGTCACGGCTTCGGCGGTCTGCGCGCTACGCACGGTGTGTCGGTTTCGCACCGTTCGCACGGTTCGACTGGCTCGCGTCAGGATCCGGGCAAGGTGTTCAAGAACAAGAAGATGGCTGGTCACATGGGCCAGACGCGCGTTACGACTCAGAACCTTGAAGTGGTTTCGACCGATGAAGATCGCGGTCTGATCCTGATCAAGGGTGCAGTACCCGGTTCCAAGGGTGCCTGGATCATCGTGCGCGACGCCGTCAAGTCGGCCGCGAAGTAAGGGAGCCAGACCAATGGAATTCAACGTCAAGACCCTCGAGGGAAAAGACGCAGGGAAGGTTTCTCTTTCTGACGCGATTTTCGGCCTCGAACCCCGCGAAGACATTCTAGCCCGCGTCATCCGCTGGCAGCTTGCCAAGAAGCAGCAGGGAACGCACAAGGCCAAGGGCCGCGCCGAAATATGGCGTACCGGTGGCAAGATGTACAAGCAGAAGGGTACGGGCCGCGCTCGTCACCATTCGGCTCGCGCTCCGCAGTTCCGTGGCGGTGGTAAGGCTCACGGACCGGTTGTCCGCAGCCACGAACACGACCTTCCCAAGAAGGTTCGCGCTCTCGGCCTGCGTCTCGCTCTCTCGGCGAAGCTGAAGTCGGATGATGTCATCATTATCGACAACCTGGTTGCTACGGAAGCAAAGACCAAGGCGCTGGCGTCGACCTTTGCGACGCTCGGCCTGACCAACGCTCTCTTCATCGGTGGCGCTGAACTTGATGGCAACTTCAAGCTTGCAGCCGCGAACATCCCGAATATCGATGTTCTCCCGATCCAGGGCATCAACGTTTACGACATCGTTCGTCGCGGCAAGCTCGTGCTTTCCAAGGCTGCGGTTGAAGCTCTAGAGGAGCGTTTCAAGTGACCGATATTCGCCACTATGATGTGATCGTCTCGCCGGCGATCACCGAAAAGTCCACTCTGGTATCGGAAAACAACCAGGTTGTTTTCAACGTCGCAAAGACGGCGTCGAAGCCGGAAATCAAGGCTGCAGTCGAGGCGCTCTTCGGCGTCAAGGTCACGGCCGTCAACACCCTGCTCCGCAAGGGCAAGACCAAGCGTTTTCGCGGTTTTGTCGGCAAGCAGAAGGACGTGAAGAAGGCAATCGTGACTTTGGCTGAAGGCCAGACGATCGACGTCTCCACCGGTCTCTGAGGAATATAAAAATGGCATTGAAAACATTCAATCCTACGACCCCGAGCCAGCGTCAGCTGGTCATCGTTGATCGCTCCTCGCTCTACAAGGGCAAGCCGGTCAAGTCGTTGACGCAGGGTCTGACCAAGAGCGGCGGTCGTAACAACCTCGGCCGCATCACTGCCCGCTTCATCGGTGGCGGTCACAAGCGTACCTACCGTCTGATCGACTTCAAGCGTCGCAAGTTTGAAGTCGAAGGCACGGTTCAGCGTATCGAATACGACCCGAACCGTACGGCGTTCATTGCGCTCATCGCTTACGCAGACGGCGAACAGGCCTATATCATCGCTCCGCAGCGCCTTGCTGCCGGCGATAAGGTCATTGCCTCTGAAAAGGCTGTTGACGTGAAGCCAGGCAATACGATGCCTCTGCAGTTCATCCCGGTTGGCTCCATCATCCACAACGTGGAAATGAAGCCGGGCAAGGGTGGACAGATCGCGCGCTCTGCCGGTTCTTACGCACAGCTCGTTGGTCGCGATGCAGGCATGGCGATCCTTCGCCTGAACTCTGGCGAACAGCGTCTCGTGCCGGGCTCCTGCCTTGCTTCGATCGGTGCTGTTTCCAACCCGGATCACGCCAACATCAACGACGGCAAGGCCGGTCGTACGGTATGGCGCGGCAAGCGTCCGCATAACCGCGGCGTCGTCATGAACCCGGTCGACCACCCGCACGGTGGTGGTGAAGGTCGCACATCCGGTGGTCGTCACCCAGTTTCTCCGTGGGGCAAGCCGACCAAGGGCAAGCGTACACGGTCGAACAAGTCGACCGACAAGATGATCATGCGCTCGCGTCATCAGCGTAAGAAGTAAGAGAGGAAGTCTCCAATGGCTCGTTCAGTATGGAAAGGTCCGTTCATTGACGGCTATCTTCTCAAGAAGGCTGAGAAGGTTCGTGAAGGCGGACGTGCAGAAGTAATCAAGATCTGGAGCCGTCGCTCCACGATCCTGCCGCAGTTCGTCGGTCTCACCTTCGGCGTCTACAACGGCAGCAAGCATATTCCGGTCAACGTCAATGAAGACATGGTCGGTCACAAATTCGGTGAATTCTCTCCGACCCGGACCTACTACGGTCACGGTGCGGACAAGAAGGCAAAGAGGAAGTAACGATGGGCAAGGCAAAAGCCGAACGCCGGCTGAAGGACAACGAGGCGCAAGCAGTCGCCCGCACGCTCCGCGTCAGCCCACAGAAGCTCAACCTGGTTGCTGCGGCTATCCGCGGCAAGAAGGTGGAGCGTGCTCTCGCTGAGCTGGAATTCTCCCGCAAGCGCATTGCAGGTGCTGTCAAGAAGACGCTTGAATCTGCGATCGCAAACGCCGAGAACAACCATGATCTCGATGTTGACTCGCTCGTCGTGGCGGAAGCCTACGTTGGCAAGTCGATCGTCATGAAGCGTTTCCACGCTCGTGGCCGTGGTCGTGCATCGCGCGTCGAAAAGCCCTTCGCGCACCTCACGATCGTCGTCCGCGAAGTTGTAGCAGCCACCGAGGAGGCCGCATAATGGGTCAGAAAATCAATCCAATTGGTTTCCGTCTTGGCATCAACCGTACCTGGGATAGCCGCTGGTTTGCGGACAATGCCGAGTATGGCCAGCTGCTGCACGAAGACCTGAAGATGCGCAAGTTCGTGATGAGCGAGCTGAAGCAGGCCGGTATCTCCAAGGTGGTCATCGAGCGTCCGCACAAGAAGTGCCGCGTCACGATCCACTCGGCTCGTCCGGGCCTGATCATCGGCAAGAAGGGCGCAGACATCGACAAGCTCCGCAAGAAGCTGTCGGACATGACGAACTCGGAAACGCACCTCAACATCGTTGAAGTACGCAAGCCGGAAGTCGACGCTGTCCTGGTCGCTCAGTCGATCGCTCAGCAGCTCGAGCGTCGTGTTGCTTTCCGTCGCGCCATGAAGCGCGCCGTTCAGTCTGCAATGCGTCTTGGCGCCGAAGGCATCAAGATCACCTGCGCAGGCCGTCTCGGTGGTGCTGAAATCGCTCGTACGGAATGGTACCGCGAAGGTCGCGTTCCGCTGCACACGCTGCGCGCTGACATTGACTATGGCACAGCCGAAGCGGAAACCGCTTTTGGTATCTGCGGCATCAAGGTTTGGATCTTCAAGGGAGAAATCCTTGAGCATGATCCGATGGCCTCCGAGCGCCGCGCACTCGAGGGTGATGCTCAGGGTCCGGCTAGCCG
Source organism: Rhizobium sp. Root1220 (assembly GCF_001426265.1). GTDB lineage: Bacteria > Pseudomonadota > Alphaproteobacteria > Rhizobiales > Rhizobiaceae > Rhizobium. Next base: position 31,514 of record NZ_LMDG01000017.1, on the reverse strand, counting down.
TGATCGCGATCGTCGCCGCGACAACGCCTAATAGCGTTGGTGGCAGATAAGTTCGGAGAATAAGAAAATGTTGCAGCCAAAGCGTACCAAGTACCGCAAGCAATTTAAGGGCCGCATCAAGGGCGTCGCCAAGGGTGGTTCAGACCTCGCTTTCGGTGAATTCGGCCTTAAGGCTCAGGAGCCGAACCGCGTGAATGCACGCGAGATCGAAGCGGCACGCCGCGCGATCACGCGTTACATGAAGCGCGCCGGCCGAGTATGGATCCGCGTGTTCCCGGATGTTCCGGTAACCGCAAAGCCGACCGAAGTCCGTATGGGTAAGGGTAAGGGCTCTGTTGAATATTGGGCATGCAAGGTCAAGCCAGGCCGCATGATGTTCGAAATCGACGGTGTCAGCGAAGAAATCGCTCGCGAAGCTCTTCGTCTTGGCTCTGCCAAGCTCTCGGTCAAGACGCGCTTCGTACAGCGCATTGCAGAGTAAGGAGCAAGGCACATGAAAGCCGAAGAAGTTCGCGGCCTGACAGCCGATCAGCTCAAGGACAAGCTTGCCGACCTGAAGAAGGAGCAGTTCAACCTGCGCTTCCAGAAGGCCACCGGTCAGCTCGAAAAGTCCTCCCGCGTCAACGAAGTCCGTAAAGACATCGCCCGCGTGAAAACCATTGCCCGCCAGAAGGCGGCAGAAGCAAAGGCCTAAGAATATGCCGAAGCGCATCCTGCAGGGCGTCGTCGTTGGCGACAAGAACGAAAAGACTGTAGTTGTCCGCGTTGAGCGTCGTTTCGCTCATCCGCTGCTCCAGAAGACCGTTCGTCGTTCCAAGAAGTACAAGGCCCACGACGAGAATAACCAGTTTAAGATCGGCGACGCCGTTTCCATCGAGGAATGCGCACCGATCTCCAAGGACAAGCGTTGGACGGTCGTTTCCGCCCAAGGCAAGTAAGATTTTTCCGCGAGGCCTTGCGTCTCGCGGGAATATCTGTATGAAGCAGCGTCAGAACGCTCGTTCGTCGAGCGTTCTTTTGCTTTGAGCGCACGGAAGGTCCCGTTGGGAAACCACCCTGGCATGATCGATCCCGCGCTATTCAAGCTATTGCCGTGTTTTCGCCTGCTCTCGTGGCAAGCGGCCGGCTGACAATTTTCATATGCCGGGGTAGGGGGCGCAAGCCCAACCATTCCGGTAAACCAAGAAGGCGACCTGATATGATTCAGATGCAAACAAACCTCGACGTGGCGGATAATTCCGGCGCACGTCGTGTCATGTGCATCAAGGTGCTGGGCGGTTCAAAGCGCAAGTATGCCTCGATCGGCGACATTATTGTCGTTTCGATCAAGGAAGCTATTCCGCGCGGCCGCGTGAAGAAGGGTGACGTGATGAAGGCGGTTGTCGTTCGTACCGCCAAGGAAATCCGTCGCGTTGATGGCAGTGTCATCCGCTTCGACACCAATGCAGCAGTCCTCATCGACAACAAGAAAGAGCCGATCGGCACCCGTATCTTCGGACCGGTTCCGCGCGAACTTCGCGCCAAGAACCATATGAAGATCATCTCGCTCGCTCCAGAAGTATTGTAAGGAGCGCGAACGATGCAAAAGATTCGTAAGGGCGACACGGTCGTCATGCTCGCAGGCAAGGACAAGGGCCGTACCGGCGAAGTCCTGCAGGTTCTGCCCAAGGAAGATCGCGCCGTGGTTCGTGGCGTCAACGTCGTAAAGCGCCATCAGCGCCAGACGCAGACACAGGAAGCCGGCATCATCAGCAAGGAAGCCTCGGTTCACTTGTCCAACGTCTCGATCATCGACAAGGACGGCAAGCCGACCCGCGTCGGTTTCAAGGTTGTTGAAGGCAAGAAGGTCCGTGTGGCCAAGCGTTCCGGTGAGGTGATCTGATGGCTGAGGCAAAGTACGAGCCACGGCTCAAGAAAGAATACGTCGAGCGCATTCGCGCGGCGATGCAGGAGAAGTTCTCCTTCGCCAACGAGATGCAGATCCCCAGGCTCGACAAGATCGTGATCAACATGGGTGTTGGTGAAGCAACGGCTGATTCGAAGAAGCCGTCTGTTGCCGCAGCTGACCTGGCCGCCATCGCTGGCCAGAAGGCGGTCATCACCCGTGCACGCACCTCCATCGCGGGCTTTAAGCTCCGTGAGGATATGCCGATCGGCGCAAAGGTTACCCTGCGCGGCGCTCGCATGTACGAGTTTCTGGACCGCCTGATCAACATCGCGCTTCCGCGCGTTCGAGACTTCCGCGGCCTGAACCCGAAAAGCTTTGACGGCCGTGGCAACTTCGCCATGGGCATCAAGGAACACATTGTGTTCCCTGAGATCAACTACGACAAGGTTGATCAGATGTGGGGCATGGACATCATCGTTTGCACGACGGCAACGAAGGACGACGAGGCACGGGCTCTCTTGACAGAGTTCAACTTCCCGTTCCGTCAGTAACCGTAACGACGAGCGTAGAAAAGGAACCACACATGGCGAAGACAAGCGCAGTTGAAAAGAACAAGCGCCGCCGTAATACGGTCGCAAACCAGGCTGCAAAGCGTGCAGCTCTGAAGGCGACCATCATGAACCAGGCTCTTCCGATCGAAGAGCGGTTCAAGGCCTCGGTCAAGCTGGCATCCCTGCCGCGCGATGGATCGAAGACCCGTATTCGCAACCGTTGTGAAGTATCGGGCCGTCCGCGCGCATACTACCGCAAACTGCGCATGTCGCGTATTGCGCTGCGTGAACTCGGCAATCTCGGCAAGGTGCCGGGCATCGTCAAGTCCAGCTGGTAAGGAGCAGGTTAGATGACAATGACTGATCCGTTGGGCGATATGCTCACTCGCATCCGCAACGGCGCTTCTCGCCGCAAGTCGTCGGTATCGACGCCTGCTTCGAAGCTCCGTGCACGCGTTCTCGATGTACTGCAGGCTGAAGGCTACATCCGTGGCTACGCTCTTGTCGATTTCGGCAATGGCAAGTCTGAGATCAACATCGAGTTGAAGTACTATGAAGGCGCATCGGTGATCCGTGAGATCGGCCGTGTGTCCAAGCCGGGCCGCCGGGTTTATGTCTCGGTCAAGTCCATTCCGCAGGTCGCGAACGGTCTCGGCATCACCATCCTTTCGACTCCGAAGGGTGTGATGGCAGATCACCAGGCTCGCGAACAGAACGTTGGTGGCGAGGTTCTTTGCTCGGTATTCTAATACCGGGCATCGATCTCCATAGCGAACAGACAGGATTGAAACATGTCTCGTATCGGTAAGAAGCCCGTTCAGATACCTGCTGGGATTACGGCTACGGTCGAAGGCCAGAAGGTTACTGCAAAGGGCCCGAAGGGCGAACTCTTCTTCGTCGCAAATGACGAAGTCGGCGTTAAGCTCGAAGATAATGCGGTAGTCGTTACTCCGCTCACGCAGTCGAAGGATGCTCGTTCGAAGTGGGGCATGTCCCGCACGATGATCGAGAACATCTTCACGGGTGTTAAGGACGGCTACGAGCGCAAGCTCGAAATCAGCGGCGTCGGTTACCGCGCTTCGCTGCAGGGCAAGAACCTGCAGCTGGCACTCGGTTTCAGCCATGACGTTGTTTACCAGACCCCGGAAGGCATCACGATTGCCGTTCCGAAGCCTACTGAAATTGTTGTCACTGGCATCAATAAGCAGCAGGTCGGTCAGGTCGCCGCCGAAATCCGCGAATACCGCGGTCCTGAGCCTTACAAGGGCAAGGGCGTCAAGTATGCCGGCGAACGTATCGTTCGCAAAGAAGGCAAGAAGAAGTAAGGATCACGCGAAATGGCTAGCAGGAAAGAAGCACTTGCACGTCGTGCCAACCGCGTGCGCCGTCAAATCAAGTCGGTGGCCAATGGTCGTCCGCGCCTGTCGGTTCATCGCTCCTCGAAGAACATCTACGTTCAGGTTATCGACGATGTTGCTGGCAAGACGCTCGCGTCTGCCTCCACGCTCGATAAGGACCTGCGCGGTTCTCTGAAGACCGGTGCTGACACAGCCGCCGCCGCCCTCGTGGGCAAGCTCGTTGCTGAGCGTGCCTCCAAGGCTGGCGTCAAGGAAGTCGTATTCGACCGTGGTGCCTTCATCTACCACGGCCGTATCAAGGCCCTGGCTGAAGCAGCTCGCGAAGGCGGTCTGTCGTTCTGATCACGATTTCCGGCCGGAGCTTGCAGCTTCCGGCCGGATTTTCACCGGACCGCAAACACTCTTCATATGAGGAGGTTGATGCGGTCTTCGTTTTGTTTGCCGTTCCACCCGCAAAAGAAAAAGGATAAGGACAATGGCACAGGAAAGAAGAGGTTCTCGCGACGATCGCCAGAACCGTGAGGAACGCGATAGCGAATTCGTCGACAAGTTGGTCGCGATCAACCGCGTTGCCAAGGTTGTAAAGGGTGGCCGCCGTTTCGGTTTCGCCGCTCTCGTCGTCGTTGGTGACCAGAAGGGCCGCGTTGGCTTTGGTCACGGCAAGGCACGCGAAGTGCCGGAAGCAATCCGCAAGGCGACTGAAGCTGCCAAGCGCGAACTGATCTTCGTACCGCTGCGTGACGGCCGTACGCTGCATCACGACGTTCATGGCCGCCATGGCGCCGGCAAGGTTCTGCTTCGTTCGGCCAAGGTCGGTACCGGTATTATCGCTGGTGGTCCGATGCGTGCCGTTTTCGAAACGCTCGGCGTTCACGACGTCGTTGCCAAGTCGACTGGTTCGTCGAACCCATACAACATGGTTCGCGCTACCTTCGACGCTCTGAAGCACCAGGTTCACCCGAAGGACATCGCAGCTCAGCGCGGCATCAAGTATGCTACGCTTCAGGCTCGCCGTGCCGCTTCTGGCAACGCTTCTGAAGAATAAGAGGAGCTGATCCATGGCCAAGGCTACAAAGAAGACCGAAGCTAAGACGGTCACCGTCGAGCAGATCGGTAGCCCGATTCGCCGTCCGGACGTACAGCAGCGCACGCTGATCGGTCTCGGATTGAACAAGATGCACCGTCGTCGCACGCTGGAAGATACCCCTTCCGTTCGTGGCATGATCCGTGCTGTCCAGCATCTCGTTCGCGTCGTCGACGAGAAGTAAGCCGGGAGTATTCGCTATGAAACTCAATGAAATCAAAGACAACGAGGGTTCGACCCACAGCCGCAAGCGCCTCGGCCGCGGTATCGGTTCGGGCTCGGGCAAGACCGGTGGTCGCGGCGTCAAGGGTCAGAAGTCCCGCTCGGGCGTTGCCATCAACGGCTTCGAAGGCGGTCAGATGCCAATCTACCGTCGTCTGCCGAAGCGCGGCTTCAACAACATCTTCAAGGCCGACTTCGTTGTCGTGTCGCTGGAGCGTGTTCAGGCCGCGATCGACGCTGGCAAGCTCGACGCCAAGTCAACGGTTGACGCGGCAGCGCTCAAGGCTGCCGGCGTTATCCGTCGCATCAAGGACGGCGTTCGCGTTCTCGCCGATGGCGAGCTGAAGGCAAAGGTCAAGTTCGAAGTTGCCGGCGCTTCCAAGCCTGCGGTCGAAAAGATCGAAAAGGCTGGCGGTTCCGTCACGCTTCTTTCTGCCGCAGCTGCGGAATGATATAATCTATGATAAGTCGCCCGGGGTGCTTCACACCGGGCGATTTTGCTCCCATATGTGAGCCTCACAAAAACCGGCGGACGCACGTGCGTCATGGACGGTGGGACTAAAAACAGGGTGAGGCATGGTTGCGCCCGCAATCCGTCCGAAGCCCGCTTTTGAATAATTCAGAAATGCCGTTTCCGGGGTAGAAGCCCTTCGCTTGGCTGAAGCCTGAAATCGGTAGCGCGGAGAATCGCATGGCGTCTGCAGCGGAACAGTTGGCTTCCAACCTTAATTTCTCGACCTTCGCCAAAGCCGAGGATCTCAAGAAGCGCCTGTGGTTCACACTTGCAGCTCTCCTCGTGTACCGGCTGGGTACGCATATTCCGCTCCCGGGCCTCAATCCAGAAGCTTACGCGCAGGCTTTCAGCAGCCAGTCCGGTGGCATTCTCGGTCTCTTCAACATGTTCTCGGGCGGCGCTGTGCAGCGCATGGCAATTTTCGCGCTCGGCATCATGCCTTACATCTCGGCTTCAATTATCGTTCAGCTGATGACTTCGGTCGTGCCGGCCCTCGAGAACCTGAAGAAGGAAGGCGAGCAGGGCCGCAAGATCATCAATCAGTACACGCGTTACGGGACAGTTCTCCTCGGCGCGCTGCAGGCCTATGGAATTTCGGTTGGTCTCGAGAGCGGCAACGGTCTTGTCGTCGATCCCGGCATCTTCTTCCGTGTCTCGACCGTCATCACGCTCCTCGGCGGCACGATGTTCCTGATGTGGCTCGGCGAACAGATCACGTCGCGCGGTATCGGCAATGGTATTTCGCTGATCATCTTTGCGGGCATCGCTGCTGGGCTTCCGACCGCGCTGGCTGGCACGCTCGAACTCGGCCGCACGGGCGCCCTGTCGACCACCCTTATTCTCGCGGTGATCGTCGTTGCCATTGCCGTCATCGCGATCATCGTTTTTGTGGAACGTGCCCAGCGCCGCCTTCTGATTCAGTATCCGAAGCGCCAGGTAGGCAATCGCATGTTCCAGGGCGATACCTCGCATCTGCCGCTGAAACTCAATACCTCTGGCGTTATCCCGGCTATCTTCGCGTCTTCGCTGCTCTTGCTGCCAGCGACGATCGCAGGCTTCGCCAACACGACTGCCTTGCCTGGCTGGGCGACATCCATCGTTGCCGCGCTTGGCCATGGCCAGCCGCTCTACATGCTGCTCTACGGTCTCTTGATCGCCTTCTTCGCTTTCTTCTATACGGCGATCGTCTTCAATCCGAAGGACACCGCCGACAATCTGAAGAAGCATGGTGGCTTCATTCCCGGCATCCGGCCGGGCGAACGGACCGCGGAGTATATCGATTACGTCCTGACACGTATTACGGTGATTGGTGCGATCTATCTGGTCTTCGTGTGCATTCTGCCGGAAATCCTGGTTTCGCAAACGGGCATTCCTTTGGCTCTTGGTGGTACCTCGCTTTTGATCGTGGTTAGCGTCACGCTCGATACCGTTGCACAGATCCAGGGTCATCTCATCGCGCAGCAATACGAGGGGTTGATCAAGAAATCGAAGTTGCGTGGAGGAAAGAGGGGGAGATGAGGCTTATACTGTTAGGGCCGCCGGGCGCGGGTAAGGGGACCCAGGCTCAGCGGATCGTGGAAAAGTACGGAATTCCGCAACTTTCCACGGGGGATATGCTCCGTGCAGCTGTTGCGGCCGGCACGGAAGTCGGCAAGCGAGCCAAGGCTGTCATGGACGCTGGCAAGCTTGTTTCCGACGAGATCGTCAATGCCATCGTATCCGAGCGTCTTGATGCTCCGGATTGCGCCAAGGGCTTCATACTTGACGGCTTTCCAAGGACCCTCGTCCAGGCCGATGCGACGGAAGCCATGCTGAAGGGCAAAGGCATCGAACTGTCGAAGGTCATCGAAATTCAGGTGGACGAGAATATCCTGGCTGACCGTGTTTCGGGTCGATATACATGCGCCAACTGCGGCGCTGGCTATCACGACATCAACGTGAAGCCGAAAGTGGAGGGGGTTTGCGACCGTTGCGGTTCGACTCACTTCAAGCGGCGCCCGGACGACAACCGAGAGACGGTCGTCACTCGACTCGGCGCCTACTACAAGGAAACATCGCCGCTGATCGGCTACTACTATGCCAAGGGCAAGTTGAAGTCGGTTGACGGCATGGCAGACATCGATCACGTCACAAGCGAGATCGAATCCATCCTTTCGAAGCTTTAGGGCTTTGGAAATAAAACTTGGCGGAAACAGTTGCTTTTCGACACTGATTCCGCTAAACACCGCGCCAACTCGCGACATCTGCTGCGATCGGCGCGGACTTCCCAAGGGAATTCCGGGTTCGATCGTTTTGACTTGTTGAGAACCTGAATTGTAATTGCGGCCTTCCAAGGCCGTGTAACGAGACACCACTTGCCGGATGGCAACTGGAACGCAAGGAGAATAGGCGTGGCACGTATCGCTGGCGTCAACATCCCGACCGCAAAGCGCGTTGTTATCGCGCTGACGTACATTCACGGGATTGGTTCAAAATTCGCACAGGAAATCGTCGAGAAGGTCGGTATTCCGGCTGACCGTCGTGTCAATCAGCTCACCGACGCTGAAGTCCTGCAGATCCGCGAAACCATCGACCGCGATTATCAGGTTGAAGGCGACCTGCGTCGCGAAACCTCGATGAACATCAAGCGTCTGATGGACCTGGGCTGCTACCGCGGTCTGCGTCATCGCCGTGGTCTTCCGGTCCGCGGTCAGCGCACGCACACCAATGCTCGTACCCGCAAGGGTCCTGCAAAGGCGATCGCTGGTAAGAAGAAGTAATTTCCGGGAAACCGGAGATGAGGGGGCTGGCGGTCTGCGCCGGCCTCTTTTGAGTTTCGGGCAGGGCCGCGAGGTCTCGTTCCGGTGTAGCCGCTGGCATTACGGCGGTGAAGAGATCCAAGAAAGGGATACAAATGGCCAAGGAAGCCGTACGCGTTCGCCGTCGCGAACGTAAAAATATTTCGTCGGGCGTTGCTCATGTCAACTCGACGTTCAACAACACCATGATCACGATCACCGACGCACAGGGCAACGCCATTGCCTGGTCGTCCGCTGGCGCGAAGGGCTTCAAGGGCTCGCGCAAGTCGACCCCGTTCGCTGCTCAGATCGCTGCTGAAGATGCTGCCAAGAAGGCGCAGGAACACGGCATGAAGTCGCTGGAAGTTGAAGTTTGCGGTCCGGGTTCGGGTCGTGAATCGGCTCTGCGCGCCCTCCAGGCTGCTGGTTTCATGATCACGTCCATCCGCGACGTGACGCCGATCCCGCACAATGGTTGCCGCCCGCGCAAGAAGCGCCGCGTCTGATCATCGCCATTCACAACACCGGTGAGCGGATTTTCGCTCCCGGTGCTTCTCAAGCTCGGTTGCCACGATTGGATGGTGGCAACGAACGGAAGGCAAAAATATGATTCAGAAAAACTGGCAGGAATTGATCAAGCCGAACAAGGTCGAGTTCTCTTCGAGCTCGCGCATCAAGGCGACGCTCGTAGCAGAGCCGCTGGAGCGCGGTTTCGGCCTCACCCTCGGCAACGCGCTTCGCCGCGTTCTGCTGTCCTCGCTGCGCGGTGCCGCGGTGACGGCCGTGCAGATCGACGGCGTGCTGCATGAGTTCTCGTCGATCCCGGGCGTCCGCGAAGACGTGACGGACATCGTGCTCAACATCAAGGAAATCGCCATCAAGATGGATGGCGATGACGCTAAGCGTATGGTCGTGCGCAAGCAGGGCCCAGGCGTTGTAACGGCTGGCGACATCCAGACGGTTGGCGATATCGAAATCCTCAACCCCGAGCATGTGATCTGCACGCTCGACGAGGGCGCTGAAATCCGCATGGAATTCACCGTCAACAACGGCAAGGGCTACGTTCCTGCTGATCGCAATCGTGCAGAAGATGCTCCGATCGGTCTTATCCCGGTCGACAGCCTTTATTCGCCGGTCAAGAAGGTGTCCTACAAGGTAGAAAATACCCGCGAAGGACAGGTTCTCGACTACGACAAGCTGAACATGACCATCGAAACCGATGGCTCGATCTCCGGCGAAGATGCCGTCGCTTTCGCGGCTCGCATCCTGCAGGATCAGCTTGGCGTGTTCGTCAACTTCGACGAGCCGCAGAAGGAAACCGAAGAGGAAGCAGTCACCGAACTGGCTTTCAACCCGGCGCTCCTGAAGAAGGTAGACGAGCTCGAACTGTCTGTTCGTTCGGCAAACTGCCTGAAGAACGACAACATCGTCTACATCGGCGACCTCATTCAGAAGACCGAAGCAGAAATGCTCCGCACGCCGAATTTTGGTCGCAAGTCGCTGAACGAAATCAAGGAAGTTCTCGCTTCCATGGGGCTGCACCTCGGCATGGAAGTGCCGGCATGGCCGCCTGAGAACATCGAAGATCTCGCCAAGCGCTACGAAGACCAATACTAACGTTCAAACGGCAGGCAATAGCCTGCAAGTGAAGGAGAATAGCCATGCGCCACGGTAAAGCCGGCCGCAAGCTGAATAGAACCGCTAGCCACCGCAAGGCAATGTTTGCCAACATGGCGGCTTCGCTCATCACCCATGAGCAGATCGTCACAACCCTGCCGAAGGCGAAGGAAATTCGCCCGATCGTCGAAAAGCTCGTTACCCTCGGCAAGCGCGGCGACCTGCACGCTCGTCGTCAGGCGATCTCGCAGATCCGCGACGCTGCTGTCGTTTCGAAGCTGTTCGACGCGATCGCTTCGCGCTACGCAACCCGCAACGGCGGCTACCTGCGTATCATGAAGGCTGGCTACCGCCAGGGCGACAACGCTGCCCTCGCTGTTGTCGAATTCGTCGATCGCGACGTAAATGCCAAGGGCGCAGCTGACAAGGCTCGCGTTGAAGCCGAAGCAGCCGCTGCTGAAGCTGCCTGAATTTTCGGTTCGCCGGAAGCAAAACAGCCGGGCTGCAAAGCCCGGCTGTTTTCGTTTGTGTACGTGGTCGTCCGCAAATAGCCCATCTTCCGTATGGCAATTGATTATCAGCTTGCCGATACTCGAGCGGGTGTAGCGCTCGCCTGTCTGCCGCGTCCGCGCTTCCTGCTGCGGGCAATCGGCCGGTATGAGCGGTAGAGGATCAGGAGGATGATGAGGCTGATGTAGATGTACTGCTCGAGGTCGAGCACCTTCGTCGAGAGCGCGAAGTGCACAGCACCGCAGGCTGCGATGATATAGACCAGCTTATGGAGCCAGATCCATTTCGATCCCAAGTTACGGATAGAGAAATTATTGGATGTGAGCGCCAGAGGCACCAGCATAGTCAGCCCCGCCATCCCGAACATGATGAACGGCCGCTTCAGCACGTCGTCCAGCACTGCAGGCAGATCGAGCGCCTGGTCCAGCACCATGTAGACCGTGAAATGCATCACGACATAGTAGAAGAAGAGCAGTCCGAGCGCGCGGCGATAGCGCAGATAGTTCCAGCCAAGCAGATCGCGGGCAGGGCTGACGGCGAGCGTCAGGATCAGGAAGCGGATCGCCCAGAGACCGAGGAACAACTCGAACGTCTTGACAGGGTCTGCGCCAAGCTGGTTCGTTGCGCCGAGATAGAAGGTCCAGGCAGCTGGCAGCAGGCCGATCACGTAAAGCAGCCAGACGGACGCCGGCTGCCACCGCTTGGGAAGACTGAGAGACAGAGCCGCCATCAGAAATTTGCCTTGAGATCCATGCCGGCATAGAGGCTGGCAACCTCGTCGCCATAGCCGTTGAACGGCAGGGTAGGATGGCGGCTGGCACCGAAGAAGCCGCTTTCGCCGATCCGCCTTTCAGTCGCCTGGCTCCAGCGCGGATGGTCGACGGCCGGATTGACGTTGGCATAAAAGCCGTATTCCTGGGGATTGCTGACCTGCCAGGTGTTTTTCGGCTGCTTGTCGGTCAGCGTGATACGGACGATCGACTTGATGCCCTTGAAGCCGTATTTCCACGGCACGACCAGTCGGATCGGCGCGCCGTTCTGATTGGGGAGCGTTTCGCCGTATAGGCCGACGGCAAGCAGCGTTAACGGATGGAGAGCTTCGTCGAGACGGAGGCCTTCGACGTAGGGCCAATCGAGTGACTGGAATATGCCTGTCTGCCCCGGCATCTGATCCGGTCGTACCACGGTCTCGAAGGCGACGTACTTGGCGCTTCCCTGTGGCTCGACCTTGTTCAAAAGGGCAGCCAGTGGAAAGCCGTCCCATGGGATCACCATCGACCAGGCCTCTACGCAGCGCATACGATAGGTGCGGCTCTCGATCGGGAACTCCTTCATCAATGCTTCGATGTCGAAGGTACCGGGCTTGTTGACCATACCGTCGACGTGGACCGTCCATGGCAGCGGTTTGAAGTTGCCGGACAGCGCCGCGGGATCGCCCTTGTCCAGGCCGAATTCATAGAAGTTGTTATAGCTGGTGATGTCCTTGAGGGGAGTGGACTTTTCGTCGACGGTATACTTGCTATCCACGACTGACAGTGCCGCAGCGCTTGCCTTGCCGGCGCCGTACAGCGCCATCGCGCCGAGTGTCGCAGCACCTAGAAACTCCCGGCGGCGCATGTAGACCTCGCGCGGGGTAATCTCCGCGGAGGCGATCTTGGGAAAACGGTAAGCTGGCATCGGGGAAACTCCTGGGCATGACAGCCTATATATAGGCATCTGAACGCATCAGTCGCGGTATTGGATCATGTTTATGACTTACTTTACGCATCCAGGAAGCCAAATTATTGTGTACGGGTGTGATGGAATAGACTGTAACAAAGTACGCGTCGCCAACGTAGACGCCCGATGGTAGCGAAGCGCGTGGGGCGTACCCGTTTCGGCTTTCCCGGTAGTGACAGTATAGGCCGTTTGGATTAGGACAATCGAGCGCAGCGATCGCCCGGCCCGCAAGTCTTTTGTCGTCCCGCATCGTGAACTACTTCCGTCACTCTAAGGAATACGCCGATGCCAGCCTACCGTTCCAGAACCACGACCCACGGCCGCAATATGGCAGGCGCGCGCGGACTTTGGCGCGCAACGGGCATGAAGGACTCGGACTTCGGCAAGCCGATTATCGCGGTGGTGAACTCCTTCACCCAGTTCGTGCCCGGTCATGTTCATCTCAAGGACCTAGGCCAGCTCGTCGCCCGCGAGATCGAGGCGGCTGGCGGTGTCGCCAAAGAATTCAACACGATTGCAGTCGACGACGGCATCGCCATGGGTCATGACGGTATGCTTTATTCGCTGCCTTCGCGGGAACTGATCGCCGACAGCGTCGAGTACATGGTCAACGCTCATTGCGCCGACGCGATGGTGTGCATCTCCAACTGCGACAAGATCACCCCCGGCATGCTGATGGCCTCACTGCGCCTCAACATCCCGACAGTGTTCGTCTCCGGCGGCCCGATGGAAGCCGGCAAGGTCGTTATGCACGGCAAGAAGGTCGCGCTCGACTTGGTCGACGCCATGGTTGCGGCCGCCGACGACAAGATCAGCGACGAGGATGTCGCGGTTATCGAGCGTTCGGCATGCCCGACCTGCGGTTCCTGTTCCGGCATGTTCACGGCAAACTCGATGAACTGTCTGACCGAAGCCCTGGGCCTGTCGCTGCCCGGAAACGGCTCGACGCTCGCCACCCATTCCGACCGCAGGGAACTCTTCCTCGAGGCTGGTCGCCGTGTCGTCGCCTTGGCCAAGCGCTATTATGAGCAGGACGATGCTACCGCGCTCCCGCGCACCATCGCCAGCAAGGGCGCGTTCGAAAATGCCATGGCGCTCGACATCGCCATGGGTGGCTCGACCAACACTGTGCTGCACATCCTTGCAGCTGCGCATGAAGGCGAGATCGATTTTACGATGGACGACATCGATCGCCTGTCGCGTCGCGTTCCGTGCCTGTCGAAGGTCGCGCCGGCAAAGTCCGACGTACATATGGAAGACGTGCACCGCGCTGGCGGTATCATGGCGATCCTTGGCGAACTGAACCGTGCCGGTTTGCTCAATGTCGATCTGCCGACCGTTCACGCCCCGACGATGCGCGATGCACTGGCGCAGTGGGATATTGCCGTTACCGACAACAAAGCAGCCCTCGAGCTTTTCAGCGCGGCGCCCGGCGGTGTTCCAACGCAGGTGGCTTTCAGCCAGAGTTCGCGTTGGGAGGAGCTCGATCTCGATCGCGAGAATGGCGTTATCCGTGATGCACAGCATCCGTTCTCGAAAGACGGCGGTCTCGCCGTTCTCAAGGGAAATCTCGCGCTCGACGGCTGCATCGTGAAAACGGCAGGCGTTGATGAATCGATCCTGAAGTTCTCGGGACCTGCACGCGTGTTCGAGAGCCAGGATGCATCCGTCAAGGCAATCCTTGCCAATGAAGTCAAGGCTGGTGACGTCGTCGTCATTCGCTACGAAGGCCCGAAGGGCGGTCCTGGCATGCAGGAAATGCTCTATCCGACGAGCTATCTGAAGTCGAAGGGACTTGGCAAGGCTTGCGCGCTGATCACTGATGGCCGCTTCTCCGGCGGCACCTCGGGCCTTTCGATCGGCCACGCCTCGCCGGAAGCGGCGAATGGCGGTACAATCGGTCTCGTTCGCGAAGGCGACATGATCGATATCGACATCCCGAACCGCACGATCAGTCTCCGCGTCGACGACAAGGAACTCGCGACGCGTCGCGCCGAGCAGGAGGAGAAGGGCTGGCATCCGGCTGAACCGCGCAAGCGCAACGTCACGACCGCGCTGAAGGTCTACGCGGCCTTCGCGACAAGTGCCGATCGCGGCGCCGTACGTGATCTTGGCGGTCGCTGAAGCGTCGGCAAAGTACTGCGTCAAGCGATAGTTGGTTCGATAGACCGGCCCCGTCAAAGCGGCCGGTTTATTTTTTTGTAGGTCTCATCGAGCTGCTTCAGCCGCTCATCATAGGCGGCTTCGATGCAAGCGACGTCCGGTCCGCATGCCTGGCGTTTCTTCAGCCACGCGGTCTGCTCGTCCTGCAATGCGCCGCGAGAGCCCATAGCCATCAATCCTGAGAGAAGTTCGAACGTGGTCACCATCTTGACGTCGGCGTCGTTGAGGGCGCGGTTGTCGCAGATTGCCTTCTCGTCGGGCTTCAATTCTTTTGCATCACAGTTAAAGCTTGCGGCATGGGCTACACCTGTAAGGGATGTCATGAAGACGGCCGCGGCGATGGGGAGGCGAAGCGTTCGATATGGCATGGGCGTCTGTTCCTATCGATTCGTTGGCTGGGCCGGCGAGGCGCCGGGATGATGAAGATGATGCAGCATCACCATACAGCAAGTGCAGAATCGCCCGGTGACGCTCTACGGGCGCGGCGCAGGCCAGTTGCGCGTAGTGTTCCGAACGACCTCCATGTCACGCTTGAGTAAATAATTTCAAGTTTTAACTCATAATATCAGGCGTTTGACGGTCAATACTGATTCCGTTTCGTAACCGCCGTCAGCACGTCGTGAGCCTCCTTCTTCTTCCATTCTTCCGCCCCCTTTCCTTTCTAGCGTCCAGCGCTACAACGCTTTCAGAAGAGAATTTCAGAAGGAATGTCCATGCAAGACCTGCTGAAGCGCGCCACCCTGCCACTGCTGGCTCTGGTGTTCGCGTTACCGGTTTCCGCAAATGCCCAGACCGCCAAGACTGTTCCACAGAGCCAGTTGGAGATGCAGCTCTCCTTCGCTCCACTCGTCAAGCAGACGGCCGGTGCGGTCGTGAACGTCTATGCGGAAAAGACGGTGCGTCGGCAGTCTCCCTTTGCGGGCGATCCCTTCTTCGAGCAATTCTTCGGCCAGCAGATGCCGAACAGGTCCGAGAAGCAATCATCCCTCGGATCCGGCGTCATCGTCGAGGCAAACGGCACGGTCGTAACCAACAACCATGTTGTCGAGGGCGCCGACGATATCAAAATTGCTCTCTCCGATGGGCGGGAGTTTCCTTGCAAGGTCATCCTGAGGGACGATCGCGTCGACCTGGCGGTGCTCAGGATCGAGACGAAGGAAACCTTCCCGGCGCTGGCGATTGGCAATTCCGATGCGGTTGAAGTTGGCGATCTGGTGCTGGCGATCGGGAACCCCTTCGGCGTCGGGCAGACGGTCACCAGCGGCATCGTCTCGGCGCTCGCGCGCAATCAGGTGGTCAAGAACGAATTCGGTTTCTTCATACAGACGGATGCGTCGATCAACCCCGGCAATTCCGGCGGTGCACTGATGAACATGAAGGGTGAACTGATTGGCATCAACACCGCAATTTTCTCCCGCGGTGGTGGCTCCAACGGCATCGGCTTTGCCATCCCGGCGAACCTGGTGAAGGTCTTCCTGGCATCTGCCGACGCCGGTGTGAAAGCCTTCGAGCGACCCTATGTCGGGGCAACCTTCGATGCCGTAACGTCGGAAGTCGCCGAGGCGTTGGGATTGAACAAGGCCCGTGGGGCTCTGATCGTCAAGGTCACCGACAATGGTCCGGCGGCAAAGGCCGGATTGAAGGCAGGCGAGATCGTGACGGCGGTCGATGGTATTCCGGTCGAGCATCCGGACGCGCTTCTTTACCGCCTGACAACCGCAGGACTGGGCAAGTCGGTGCATCTGACGGTGATCGAGAACGGGCGCGAGCAAGACATTGCGTTGGCGCTCGATCGCGCCCCGGAAACCACGTCCCGTGATCAGCGCACGATCGGCGGCCGGACGCCCTTTACCGGTGCTGTTGTCGAAAACCTGTCGCCACGGGTGGCTGATGAATTGCGCATGCCATCGGAGTCGACCGGTGTGGTCGTCTCCGAGGTAAAGGATGATTCCCTGGCTGCACGCCTCGGCTTCGAGCCCAAGGACATCATCGTTTCCATCAATGGGACCGAGGTGAAGACGACGAAAGAGTTGGCGGATCTCGCCGATCGTGATCCGGATTTCTGGCGCGTCGAGATCGAACGGGATGGCCAGCGCATCCGGCAGTTCTTCCGATGAGCGATGATCTGTTTGCGCCGCGGATTCCGGAGGAAGTCGCCAATCGGCGGCCACTTGCAGATCGTTTGCGGCCGCGGAGCCTTTCTGACGTTACCGGCCAGGAGCAATTGACCGGAGATGACGGCGTATTGCGGCGGATGATCGAGAGCGGGTCCCTCGGGTCCATGATCTTCTGGGGACCGCCGGGAACAGGCAAGACGACCGTAGCTCGATTGCTGTCCGGAGAGGCGGGCCTGGCCTTCGAGCAGATATCGGCAATCTTCTCCGGCGTTGCCGACCTCAAGAAGGTATTCGAGACGGCGCGCCTGCGGCGGATGGATGGCCGACAGACGCTGCTCTTCGTCGACGAGATCCACCGTTTCAATCGGGCGCAGCAGGACAGCTTCCTGCCCGTCATGGAGGACGGCACGGTCATTCTTGTCGGCGCCACGACCGAGAACCCGTCGTTCGAGCTCAACGCCGCTCTTCTCTCCCGCGCCCGTGTACTCACCTTCAAATCGCATGATGATGAGAGTCTCGAAGAGTTGCTGAAGCGCGCCGAGTCTACGGAGAGCAAGGCGCTGCCGCTTACGGATGAAGCGCGCGCTAGTCTGCTCAGGATGGCGGACGGTGACGGACGCGCCGTGCTGACGCTAGCCGAAGAGGTCTGGCGCGCAGCGCGCGACGGCGAAACCTTCGACACCGAGGGTTTGACGCGCATTGTCCAGCGGCGTGCGCCGGTCTACGACAAGGCTCAGGACGGCCACTACAACCTGATCTCCGCGCTCCACAAGTCCGTGCGCGGCTCCGATCCAGATGCGGCACTCTATTATCTGGCACGCATGTTCGATGCCGGCGAGGATCCGCTCTATCTTGGCCGGAGGCTGGTTCGGATGGCGGTCGAGGATATCGGACTGGCTGACCCACAGGCGCTGGTGATCTGCAACGCGGCAAAGGATGCCTATGATTACCTCGGTTCGCCGGAGGGGGAGCTGGCGCTGGCACAGGCATGCGTCTATCTCGCGACCGCACCGAAATCGAATGCCGTCTACATCGCCTTCAAAGCGGCGACACAAGCTGCCAAGCAAAATGGCTCACTACTGCCACCGAAACATATCCTGAATGCGCCGACGAAGCTGATGAAGGGCGAGGGGTACGGCGATGGCTATCGCTACGACCACGACGAGCCTGACGCTTTTTCCGGTCAGGATTACTTCCCGGAGAAGATGGGCCGCCAGACGTTCTACGACCCGCCGGAGCGCGGCTTCGAAAGGGATATCCGTAAGCGCCTGGAATGGTGGGCAAAACTCAGGAATGAGCGCAATCAGCGTTGATCAGGAGGCTTGCATCTGCCCGGCAGGCGCAGAGATGAGTTTGACGGACGACTCGGCGAGGCCATGGTGGCCTTCCATATCGACAACGATGTGCCAATGACCGGTTTCCGGGATGGCAAGCCGCACGGGAGATTTGCGCGCCACGCCGCCCACATACTTGAAGTCGAGCACTTCGGTGAAGCGTTGGTAGTTCGGCGCCGTCATCATGCGCACATTGGCGACCGCATTCAGCGTCACCTCGATAATCGTCCCGGCGCGCTGGTCGTTGAGATCGTAGTGGGTAAAGCGGAAATTCGGTTTCGGCATCGGGCTTCTGGATACGGTCAGCAATGGATCGCATGGTAGCAGAAGCCCGGTTAAGGAAGCGTTTGCCATTTCAGCGGGAGCTCATGCTGGAATTCCCGCTATAGGCCAGTTTTGATCAGCCGATATTATTGCAGCCGGTCAAGTGGGCCAAACTGCAGGACGATGCTGTCGTCTGCGCGACATATCTGGGCTGCATCATGGCCGCATTCGTCGGCGGCGAAGTGACGTGCGGCATGCTCGCTGATGAACACACCGCCGACAAGTCCGTCGCGGTCTGCGACCACCCAGCGGCCGCGGTTGTCCCGGCCGATCGTAAAGCGTGCTGCGGGCTTTCGTTGGAGAGGCTCGATTCGGCTGTTGAGCTGAATTGAGGGCATCGATTTTCCTTTCGAATAATCATTTTGGTGCTGCTGTAAAAGCAGGTGCCACACCCATAATGTAGATATTCCGGGATACGGTCTCTATTCGTCACCGAGAGATAAAATATAAAAATATCATATGGATATGGCAATCGAACTGCTGTGTGCGAGCTCGGTCAGTGCCTCCGAAATCGCGGTCTTTGCGCTCGCTTCGAGCGTTACCAACGGCAAACGGACGGCGGTGTCGCTGCCCAGCAGGACGTGAAGCGCGTGCTTGATCGCGCAAGGATCACCGTCGGTTCCGAGCGCACTCATGAGGGCAGACAACCGGTCCTCAAGTGCGACGGCCGCCGACATGTTACCTGCACGGCAGGCCTGTTGCAGTGACGCAAAGAGACGAGGGTGAACATTCGCGCCGGCCGAGATCACGCCACTACCGCCGGATGCCAGGAAGGCGATGGCAGAGGCGTCTCGATTGGACAGGAGCACGAACCGGTGACGTAAATCCGCCGGCAATGCACCGGGGGTAGCGATATCGCTGCCGACGATGCCCGCGATTGATGGATTGTCCGCCAGCGCCTTGAGCGTGTCCACCGTCAGGTTGCTTGCGGTGCGGGAGAACTCGTTGTCGATTATCAGCGGAAGCGTGCTTGCCGCGCCCACCTGCTGAAAGTGGCTAATGATGCCCTTCTGACCCGGTTTCGAATAATAGGGTACCGTCACCAAAGCAGCCTGAGCGCCCAAGGCCTCTGCCTGTTGTGTGAGGGCGATTGTGCTAGCTGTTGCGTTGGTACCGGTGGCGGCGATTACGGGTATGCGACCGGCTGCCGCCTTGACGCAGGTCCAGATTGCCGCCGCTCGCTCGTGCATGGAAAGGGTAGGACCTTCGCCCGTTATCGTGCATACCGCCAACCCGTCGACACCGGCGCGGATCTGGCGCTCCGCGAGTTGCCGTAGCGCTCGGAGGTCGGGTATCCCGTTTCGAAATGGCGTGATCAGCGCAGTGGTGGTGGCCCCGATGCGTAGACGGTTTTCCATTCGCATCAGTGCGTCTCAGAAGCCGCCAAGGATAACGTAGAGTTCGACGGTCGCGAGGACGATGCCGAATATGATCAGCGCCTGGGCAGTGCGTCGTTCGCGCATCTGCCGTTTCGGCGCTATCCGACGCGGGCGAGTGGCGATGAAGTTTGAGAGCATAATATTTCGCATGGCTAAACCTCTGCAATTTGCAGCTCAGGCTAATGCCGAGCGCGGTAGGAAATCCATTCGACGCCAGGACCTGGAAAATAGAAATGCCATAAACGCGCCCGGAGTTGCACAACGTGCTCCATGGCGAAAAACTGTGCTAAACCAGTGTCTAGTCCGTCGTTTCTCATCCTTCATTGAAAGGAGCGGAATCAACACATGAGCGCAGGCCAGCGGCGCACAGGTGATGCCGCTTGATCTGCGCCGAATGAGCAGCCTTATTGCAAAGGCAGGACAGCAGGGATCGGACGCTTATGGATAGCCTGGTAATCGATACGGCGCTTGTGCGCAGGCTGGTTGAAACGCAGTTTCCCGAATGGTCCGATTTGCCGATCAAGCCTGTGAAATCTGACGGTTGGGACAACAGAACGTTTCATCTTGGCCGGCACATGACAGTCCGGTTGCCGAGCGCGCTCCACTATGCCGACCAGGTCGCCAAGGAACAGCGTTGGCTACCGATTCTGGCGCCACAATTGCCTCTGCCGATACCGCTGCCGTTGGGGCTGGGCCAGCCGGACGAGACCTATCCCTGGCCATGGTCTATCTACGCCTGGCGCGACGGGGAGATCGCTCTTGCCGAACGGATCGTTGACCTCAGCGCGTTCGCACTTTCGCTCGCTGGGTTCCTCGATGCCTTGCAACGGGTGGATGCCACGGGGGGCCACCGCCTGGCCCGCACAACTTCTTTCGCGGCGGATCGCTCGAGGTCTATGACGCCGAGACGCGCAAGGCGCTCGCGATGCTTGACGGTAGGCTCGATACAGAAACAGCAAACGAGGTATGGGAGGCGGCACTTGCCTCCTCATGGCAGGAGGCTCCTGTTTGGTTCCACGGGGACGTTGCGTATGGCAACCTGCTTGTCGAGAAAGGCCGTCTCAGTGCCGTCATCGATTTTGGAACAGCCGGTATCGGTGATCCTGCCTGCGATCTCGCCATTACCTGGCACCTTTTCAAAGGTGAGAGCCGGAAAGTCTTTCGCGCCGCCCGCCCTCTCGACGAGGGGACTTGGGCGCGGGGAAGAGGCTGGACGTTGTGGAAGGCACTGATCGTCGCCGCAAGCGTGGCCGGCGCAAACCCGCAGGATGTGGAGAAGTCGTGGCGGGTGATCGACGATGTGCTGGCGGATCACCGCAACGGCGTAAGTCGATAGTGGCGCGCTCGAGATAAATCCGCGACAGCCTGTCGGGATGCGATGTCTTCAACCGTCCTTGGGTTGGAAGGTTTTACACGTGGCCGTTCGGTCGAAAGATAAGCGACGATCAAAGGCATTTGCCGTTAGGGGAATAATATGAGCAGGACAATTCCAATTCTGGTAGCGCGGCTGATCTTCGCCGCCGTATTTCTGATGGCGACGAGCTTCAAGTTCATCGACCCGCAGTCGACCGCAAGCTACATCGCCGCGGCCGGCTTTCCATTTCCGCTATTCCTGACCTGGGTAGCGGCTTTCTTCGAACTGGCGTTAGCGCTCGCATTCCTCACCGGCGTGCTGTTTTCAGAGGCTTCGTTGCTGGCCGGTCTCTACGTGGTCTTCCTGGCTTTTGCCTTCCACGGCCCAAGCCACTGGAACGGAAACCAGGCCGAGTTCGGTTTTTTTGTCGATCACTTCACCTTCCTCGCCGGGCTGCTCTTTGCAGCCGTGCATGGTCCAGGTGAAACGCTTGTCGCCAGAGTGCGACCTTTCGCCCGACTTCGGTAGGCGAGCGCCGGATCGCGCTAGCTTGGACCGGGCTGCGTCATCATTTCTTCATGCAGGCGCTCGAACGCAGTCGGTTTGAGGGTTGCTGGCGGGTTGTATGGGTTGGAAAACGCGTAGATGAAGTAAAGAATGATCCCGGTGAAAGCTCCCAGCACGGACAGCAGCAGCAAGTTTCGCGGATCCGGCGGGTAGGGATAGTAGCCAAGCGCCATGAAAACGACACCTGAAATGGCCGCAAACCAAAAAATGCCGCTAACGGAATCGGTGCCGCTGTTTTGTCGCTTGTCGCGGGCGTCAGCGATGTCGTGGATATCGATCAGCATATGCTCTCTTATGCTCTGCTGCCTGGCGTTGCTGGGAGTTAGGTCGAGGACGTTTTGATAGACGCTGTCCCATCTGTTCCACGCCTCTTGTGACAGCTGCCCGGTCGAGCCCAGCATGCGCCATTCGTCGTTGATCACGATCTGGACGTACTCGAAAAGCGCTTTCTGGATAGGTCCCTTCTCATTGGCGCCATAACGATCCGCGTCGTAGTAGATGTCTGCAATGGCGTTTGCTTCCGTTACGCTCTCAAATTTCAGTCGTTGGTACTCGATCATCTCCTGGGCGAAGACCAGAGCAAGGATGAGAGCGTGAAGCGAGGCGATGCGCAAGACGATTGCGCTGGCCAGTTCGCGGTCCTTGCCGGTCGGGTCGCCTCCCATGATCAGGCGCATCAGGAAATAGAACGCAAGCGTTACAACTACGGTGCCGCCGACGAAGGCAATACCGAACAAAATGGTATTCATGAGTGCTCCCTCTCACGTCACCGAACAACTGTATGCGGCCTGTCACGTTTGATCAACGAGGCAGATATCCAAGCGCAACAGCGCGGCACCGTTCTCAGGGAGGCAGTCTCAGCGCAGGATGCCGTCGCTGGCACCCCGACAGCATATGGTCCGGATGAACAGCCAGTCGGCAAAGACCACTCGGCCGAACTGCGCAGGCTAGGATGCCAGCATCAGATCCATGTTTTGAACCGCTGCTCCCGACGCCCCCTTGCCGAGATTGTCGAGCAGAGCAACCAGATTGACCTGCGCGCCACCGGGCGTGCCGAACACAAACAGTTTCATCGTGTCCTTGCCGGCAAGTTCAATAGCATCGACGCGGGCGAGTTTGCGGCTTTCATCAAGCGGCGCCACCCTCACGATGTCCTGACCGACGTAATGGGCCGACAATGCGGCGTGAATGCTTTCAAGCGCGCAGCCCGGTGCTAGGTCTTCGAGATAGAGTGGCACCTGCACGATCATGCCCTGCGCGAACTTGCCGACAGATGGCGAGAAGATCGGCGCACGGTCAAGCAGGCCGTGGATCTTCATCTCAGGGACATGCTTGTGCGTCAGCGGCAGACCGTAAAGGAAGTGCGGGGAGCTGATTGCATCGTCGCGGCTCTGGTCCTCGATCTGCGCGATCATCTGCTTGCCGCCGCCGGTATAGCCGGACACGGCGTTGACCGTGATCGGATAGCCGTCCGGCAGGAGGCCAGCAGCCCTCAAAGGCCGGATCAGCCCGATCGCGCCGGTCGGATAGCAGCCGGGATTGGCGACGAAACGTGCCGACTTGATCTTGTCGGCCTGCTCGTTGTCCATTTCCGCAAAGCCGTAGGCCCAGGAAGGATTGACGCGGTAGGCCGTCGAGGTGTCGATGACGCGGACATTGTTGTTGGCCGAGACCATCTGGACGGCTTCCTTCGATGCATCGTCGGGCAGGCAGAGGATGGCGATGTCGGCGCTGTTCAGCATGTCCTCGCGGATCGCCGCATTGCGCCGCTCTGCTTCCGGAATGGACAGAAGCTCAACGTCGCGGCGGCCGGCCATGCGCGTGCGGATCTGCAGGCCCGTCGTGCCATGTTCGCCATCGATGAAGATCTTCGGTGCCATTGTCTTGCTCACACTTTCAACAGGTTAGAAAGAAATCCGGAATCAGTTTGCGAGATGGATAAGTCAGCCGTGTGACGCTGTGGACCGTCGTTCGGCATGCAGCCCCAGCATATACATCGCGACCGTCGCCCCCGCAATGGCGGTGATATCCGCATGGTCATAGGCTGGCGACACCTCGACAACGTCGGCGCCTTTGGTGTCAAGCTGGTGCAATCGCTGCAGCACGGAGAGGATTTTCGCGCTCGACGGACCGCCGGAAACCGGCGTTCCGGTGCCGGGTGCGTAGGCAGGATCCAGGCAGTCGATATCGAAAGTCAGGTAGGCTGGTGCCCCGCGCGTGTGCGAAATGATCGTCGAAGCGATGTCGGCGGCCGTCATTTCCTCGACCTGATGGCCGAAGAGAATGTTGATGCCGAAATCATCAGGCGCATGCGTGCGGATGCCGATCTGGATCGAACGATCTGGGTCGATAACGCCGTCGCGTGCAGCCCGCGCCACGAACGACCCATGGTCGATCCGCCTGTTATCGTCGAACCAGGTATCCTGATGCGCATCGAACTGAACAAGCGCCAGCGGACCGTGCTTTTCGGCATGCGCCTTGAGGATCGGCCATGTCACGTAGTGATCGCCGCCAAACGTCAGCATGAAGGCGCCGCTATCGATGATTGCCTTTGCCTGGCGTTCGATCTCGGCCGGCGCTTCCTGATGGTTGCCGTAGTCGAGCAGGCAGTCGCCATAATCAATGACGGCCATCTCGGCGAAGAGATCGCGGTTGAACGGATATTGCGGGTCATTGTCGAAGATCGCCGATGCGCGCCGGATCG
Organism: Rhizobium sp. Root1220; assembly: GCF_001426265.1. Classification (GTDB taxonomy): domain Bacteria; phylum Pseudomonadota; class Alphaproteobacteria; order Rhizobiales; family Rhizobiaceae; genus Rhizobium. The sequence continues at coordinate 7,332 of NZ_LMDG01000017.1, read as the reverse complement.
CTTGCGGCCCGAAGCGCGTGCCCGGCCGGTTGGAGGTGGCGGCGTCGAAGGGGATGCCCCAGACCACGACATCGGCGCCGGTCAGATCCTTGGTGAAGCGGCGGCGCATGAACGACAGCGCGCCGGCAAAGGTGGGATCGGAGGCCGCAGAAGTGAGGCTGGTTGCCGTGAAGGCATGATCGATCGACTTCGTCGCCAAGATAAGCTCCTTCTCGCACCTCATGAAGAGGTATCGGCCGCCTGCCGATTGCAACAATGCCCAAAAAGAAAAGGCCGAGCAAATGCCCGGCCTTTCCAAAGTCCGTAGTCCGAAGCGATTAACGCTTGGAGAACTGGAACGAACGGCGGGCCTTGGCTCTGCCGTACTTCTTACGCTCGACAACGCGGCTGTCGCGCGTCAGGAAGCCACCCTTCTTCAGGACTGGGCGCAGGCCCGGCTCGAAGTAGGTGAGTGCCTTGGAAACGCCGTGACGAACGGCACCAGCCTGGCCAGAAAGACCGCCGCCGGCAACAGTTGCGATGATGTCGAACTGGCCGTCACGGGCAGCAGCGACGATCGGCTGACGCAGGATCATCTGCAGAACCGGACGTGCGAAGTATTCCGCCATTTCCTTGCCGTTGACGATGATCTTGCCGGAGCCCGGCTTGACCCATACGCGGGCAACAGCGTTCTTGCGCTTGCCGGTCGCGTAGGAACGGCCAAGCGAGTCGACCTTACGGACGTGAACCGGAGCAGCAGCTGCTTCGGACGTGCCGAGATCCTTCAGGGAGGAGAGGTCAGCCATTCTTAGGCGCTCCTTACGTTCTTTTTGTTCAGCTTGGCGACGTCGAGAGCGACAGGCTGCTGTGCTTCATGAGGATGGTTGGAACCCGTGTAAACACGAAGGTTCTTCATCTGGCGGCGACCGAGCGGGCCACGCGGAACCATGCGCTCAACAGCCTTTTCGAGAACACGCTCCGGGAAGCGGCCTTCGATGATCTGGCGAGCAGTACGTTCCTTGATGCCGCCGGCAAAACCGGTGTGCCAGTAGTAAACCTTGTCGGAGTACTTCTTGCCGGTGAATACGACCTTGTCGGCATTGATGACGATGACATTGTCGCCGTCGTCAACGTGAGGCGTAAAGGTTGCCTTGTGCTTGCCACGCAGACGCATAGCGATAACAGAAGCGAGACGACCAACGACAAGCCCTTCGGCGTCGATGATGATCCACTTCTTCTCCACCTCTGCAGGCTTCTGGGAGAAGGTTGCCATAGTAGTTACTCTCTTTGGGTCCCTTGGCCCGAAGGCGAAAGGGCGTTTCTTGTTGCTTGAATTGGGAGCCCGAAGGCGCACCAAAAAGAAAGCAGCCGGGAAAGGCTGCGTTCTGCCGTGTGTATAGGGCCTGCAGCCTGTTGGGTCAATATTGCGTCAGGCGGCGACACGAAAAACAATTGAATAAAATCAATACGTTAAATATGTGGTATGCAGATACCACATATTTAACGCGGCGGAATCGAGTATGTGGCCGTTGCGTGAGCGACCAACTCGCTCCGATCCTCCTGAAAAATCGCGGCTTCTATGACCGCAAGGCGTTTGCCGAGCTTCAGGATCGTGCAGGCGCAGGTCGTCGATCGAGGTTTCGGCAGGCGCAGGAAATTGATGTTCAGGTTGGTGGTGACGGCCAGTGCCACCGGCCCGATGTGAGCCAGGACCGCAACGTATGCAGTGACGTCCGCCAGCGCGAAAAGGGCAGGGCCGGAGACCGTGCCGCCTGGCCTCAGATGCCGCTTGGATGGATCGAGCCGCATCGAGGCCCGGCCGGGCGCGATCTCGGTGACGGTGAAAACACGTCCATCGGTGTGGATCTGCGGAAAATCCGTTTCCAAAAACCGGTGGACCTCGTCGATCGTCATGACCGGCTGCATCGCTTCTCCTCGAAATTGCTGATCGCTTGTGGCAGAACAGTTAGCACGAAACTGACATGCAGGGAGTTAGACCATGGCCGAAGTCGTATCCTTTCGCCCCGACCCGAGCAAAGCCCACGATGGCGCCCTGGTCTTGCGCCAACTTTCCGACGGCGTCTTGAGGCTGACACTCAACAATCCTCCCGCCAATGTTCTGTCGATCGCCATGCTGGAAACACTGATGGGCGAGCTTCACAAGGCGGATGAGGACGAGAATGTTCGTGTGGTGATCATCGCGTCGACCGGGAGTGTTTTCTCGGCCGGCCATGATCTCAAAGAACTGACGGCGCATCGGGCCGATGCGGACGGTGGCGTGGCGTTCTTCGAGGAGACATTTGCGCTCGCCGCCGATCTGATGCTGGAGATCACGCGCCTGCCGAAACCGGTTATTGCCGAAATCGACGGACTGGCGACGGCCGCCGGTTGCCAGCTTGTCGCCTCGTGCGATCTCGCAATCTGCACCGACACGGCCACGTTCTGTACGCCGGGTGTCAATATCGGGCTGTTTTGCTCGACGCCGATGGTCGCCGTGTCCCGGGCTGCTCATCGCAAGCAGGCGATGGAAATGTTGCTCACCGGCGAGACGATCGATGCGTCGACCGCAAAGGACTTCGGGCTGGTCAACCGGATCGTGCCGAAGCAGTACCTGATGCAGGTCGTCAACAAATACGCGTCCATTATCGCCAGCAAGTCACCACTGACGTTGAGCATCGGCAAGCAGGCGTTCTACCGCCAGCTCGAAATGCCAGTGGAAGAAGCCTATGGCTACGCTGCTCAGGTAATGGTTGAGAACATGCTGACCGCAGACGCGGAAGAGGGCATCGGCGCCTTCCTCGAAAAAAGAATGCCGGAATGGACAGGGGAGTAGTCAGCCCAGTTTCAGGATCAGGCCGCCGAGCGCAATGATGACGCCGGCGAGATAGCGCCAGGGGCTGGCTTTCTCCTTCAGGACCACAACGGAAATGATCAGCGCGAACAGGATCGAGGTTTCGCGAAGCGCAGCCACTGTCGCAACGGGCGCCTTGGTCATCGCCCAGAGTGCCAGGCCATAGGAAGCAATCGAACCCGCGCCACCGATCAGGCCACGCCACCAGTTGTAGCGAACGTGGACGGCCACGGCAAAAAGGCCGCGTCGTGAGATCGCCCAGGTGAACAGAAGCACCGGCGGCAATAGCGACATCCAGAGCGTATAGGAAATGGCATTACCGGAAGTCCGCGCACCGATGCCGTCGACGTACGTATAGGTGGCGATGACACAGGCATTCGCGAGTGCCAGCATGATGGCGTGGCCGTTCCCCTTTCTCGCCTCGAAGGCAAGAGTGAGGATGCCGGTACAGATGGTCATCGTGCCGACCAAGGCGCCGGTCGAAAGTGTTTCATTCAGGATAAAACCACTCGTTGCTGCGATCAAAAGCGGCGCGCAACCGCGCATCAGTGGATAGACGAGGCCGATATCGCCCGCGCGGTAGGCACCGGCGACAAGCTGGAAATACACGAACTGCAAGATGGCCGAAGCGCCGATGAAGGGCCAGGCCGTCGGTGCAGGCAGCGGCAGGAGCGCCAGGAACGGCAGCGCTGTAACCGCGCCGCCTGCCGAGATCAAACTGGCATCCAGCGATTTGTCCGTGCCCGCCTTGATCATGGCGTTCCACGTTGCGTGCAGCAGGGCACCGAACAGAACGAGCAGGATGATGTCGAAGGGCAAGGGAGACTACCGGCTGGTGTGACAACGCAAGGGTGAGATGCTTGTGACGCCGCTGCCCTCAAAAAGCAATCGGGTTCACGAAATCAAATGAAACCCGTTTCAGTGCGTGTCGAATGCTGCCGCAACCTCAGGATGCCGTCGATATTGGCGAGAAAGAGGCACGTACACCAGAAGTATCTGGCATGATTTCTCAATTCAACTATAAGATGATGCTAAAACTCGCATGAACAGAAGTGAACATATACAGTATATACATAGAACCATGCACGTGTTGCCGCCGTGAATTCCTTCGGTTGTGACAAAGCTGTCACAAAATCATGTGGTGTGCCAACAAACCTGATTAGGGCGCGGTTGTATCTCTGGCCAAGGGCAAAGCGGCAGCCAAGACCGCCGCAGTGCTATGGTGAGTTAAGCGGAATCGGGAACTTCCCTTCAAGGTTGTTGAGACGGTGACAGCAAAGGTGAAGGCAGGTCGAATTAGTTCAGGCGGGGGAGAGCATCCTCCTTCGGCATACCGGTACCTATATACGCGGTAGCCACCCATCGGCTGGTTTCACTGACTGTGAACAAGGACAATTGCTTTCGGAGGGCTCTTCAATGAATCACGATCACTATAGCGACAACTACATTCTCGGCATTCTGAACTCGGTGGAGACAATCGCTTTGACCGGCGCCTCGCCAAACCCGGCCCGTCCGAGCAACGGGGTGATGGGGTATCTCCTGGCTCGCGACTACAACGTTATTCCCGTCAATCCCGGCCAGGCGGGAAAAGAGATTCAGGGGCAATTGGTCTATGCCCGGATGGCAGACATTCCGGTGCCCGTGGATATGGTCGATGTCTTTCGCGCATCCGAATATTTGTCGAGCGTGGTCGACGAGGCGCTTGCCTTAAATCCACGACCAAGCGTCATCTGGGCGCAACTCGGCGTGCGCGACGATGCGGCGGCTGCACGTGCCGAAGCCGCCGGCCTCAAGGTCGTGATGGATCGCTGCCCTGCAATCGAATACGCGCGGCTTTTCGTCTGACGGATGGATTTTTCAAATAACCTGCCTGGGTTGAAACGGAACGCGATTAACTTTTCGCTCGCGTCGGCTATGCTCCGCGCCATTCGGTCGAACAAAGTGGGAGGGTTTCATGGCCAAGAACGATCCGGGTTTCAATACGTTGGCAGTTCACGCAGGGGCGCAGCCAGATCCTGCGACGGGCGCACGCGCAACGCCGATCTATCAGACGACGGCATACGTCTTCAACGATGCCGATCATGCTGCAGCACTCTTCGGCCTGCAGCAGTTTGGCAATATTTACACGCGCATCATGAACCCCACCCAGGCTGTGCTTGAAGAGCGCGTTGCCGCACTCGAGGGCGGCACGGCTGCCCTGGCGGTCGCTTCCGGTCACGCAGCGCAGATGGTCGTCTTTCACACACTGCTGCGTCCCGGTGAGAACTTCGTGGCCGCCAAGCGTCTGTATGGCGGCTCGATCAACCAGTTCGGCCACGCCTTTGATAACTTCGGTTGGCAGGTTCGATGGGCGGATTCTTCCGATCCGGCAAGCTTTGAAAGCCAGATCGACGGCAAGACGCGCGCTATCTTCATCGAGAGCTTGGCAAACCCCGGCGGGACCTTTGTCGATATCGCCGCGATCGCGGCCGTGGCGCACAAACACGGCCTGCCGCTGATCGTCGACAACACAATGGCAAGCCCTTACCTGATTCGGCCGATCGAACATGGCGCCGACGTCGTGGTGCACTCGCTGACGAAATTCCTTGGTGGCCATGGCAATTCGATGGGAGGCATTATCGTCGATGGCGGGACTTTCGACTGGTCGAAGTCCGGCAACTACCCGATGCTGTCCAGTCCACGACCCGAGTATAACGGCGTCGTCCTGCATTCTACCTTCGGCAATTTCGCCTTCGCCATCGCTTGCCGCGTCCTCGGTCTGCGCGATCTAGGCCCCGCAATCTCGCCTTTCAACGCCTTCCTGATCCTGACCGGCATCGAGACGCTGCCGCTGCGTATGCAGCGCCATAGCGACAATGCCATCGCGGTGGCAAAGTGGCTAAAGGCGCACAGCAAGATCGCGTGGGTGAATTACGCCGGGCTGGAGGACGATCCGAACTACACGCTCCAGCAGCGCTATTCGCCAAAGGGGGCAGGTTCCGTCTTCACCTTCGGCGTCACGGGCGGCTACGAGGCTGGCAAAACACTCGTCGAAGGGCTGCAGCTCTTTTCTCATCTCGCCAATATCGGCGATACCCGCTCGCTCGTCATTCATCCGGCCTCGACCACGCATCGCCAGCTGACCGAGGAGCAGAGAACCGCTGCCGGCGCTGGTGCCGATGTCGTTCGTCTCTCGGTGGGTATCGAGGACGTCAAGGACATCATCGCCGACCTCGAGCAATCCCTCGCAAACGTTTGATCGGCAGCAGCTTTGCGCCCGGTATCGATGCCGGCGCGAGGTTGGCCGCCGATCGTGCCAAAGGCCTGGTGGCGCGGCGCAGTGACGCCGCCCTCTGAACGGTTGCCTGCTTCCTCTGAGGAGAGGAAGCAGGGAGCCAGGAAATGAGCAGCAGCGAGATGGTTCGCTGTGAAGGACATCCGATCGAAAGTCGTATTCATGTTTCTTTTGTCCGTTGCCACTATCTGGGCGGTGGCTGCAATAACGCCAGGCCCCAACTTCTTCATCGTTGTTCGCACGGCGCTCCAGGGTTCCGGGGGCGCGTCGGTGGCTGTGATCGGCGGCGTAGTCCTGGGTACGCTGTGCTGGGGCGTGGCAGGCTGGCTTGGTATCAGTGCCTTGTTTGCAGCCGCGCCCTTCGCTTATCTCTTTCTGAAGATCGCCGGTGGCGCGTATCTGCTGTGGCTGGGCGCGAAGCTCCTGTGGCGAACCTACGGGAACGCCGGTGGTACCGAAAATGATGTGCCGCAGCTGGCGATCACGCCAAGGCAAGCTTTCTGGTCCGGACTGGCGACCAATCTCGCAAACCCCAAATCGGCAGTCTTCGTGGCCAGCATTTTTGCCGCCACATTGCCGGCCGAACACTCCTGGCTGCAAGGCGCCTCGGCGGTTGCGACCATGGTTCTCGTGTCGTCACTCTGGTATACGTTCGTTCTGGCATTCCTGCGCAATCCGGCTGTTGCCCAGGCGTACACGCGCGGTCGAAAGGTCGTCGACGTCGCAGCCGGCGCGATCTTCGTGGGCTTCGGATTCAAGCTGCTGACGTCGGTGCGGTAACTATGTCCAACATGATCATCTTCGACGTCAGCGGCGTAGAGCCCGAGTTCGGCGCCCCCGAGGCCGACAGGATCATTTCCGGCGATCCGCAGTTCCGAACCTGGAACCTGGAGGAGGTCGATGGTGGCCTCTATTCCGGCATGTGGGAAGCAACCCCCAGCAAGTGGCGCATCGCTTATGACGAGTGGGAGTATTTCAGTGTGGTTTCGGGCTATTCCGTCGTTACAGAGGACGGAGCCGATGCCGTCCACCTTCGAGCCGGCGATCGCATGATCCTCAGGCCTGGCTTCAAGGGAACCTGGGAAGTCATTGAAACGACTCGCAAGGACTACGTGATCAGGCTCTAGGCTCTAGCACTACTTTGGCAGAATGTATTTTGGCGATCTGAAGCGGATTCTGCAGTGAGGACATCGTTCTGGGGATGACGCTGATAGGAGGATGTTTATGA
>NZ_LMDG01000016.1:44110-44404 GCF_001426265.1 Rhizobium sp. Root1220 | reverse complement strand
CTGGATCCAGTTCTGGCGTAATGCCAAGGCAGCATGCCACTTCCGCGTCGGTCGGCCTCTTCAGAACGGTGCCGTTCGGGCAAACCATGACTGGCAAATCGCCTTCCTGAATCCCTAGACGCTCGACGAGGTCGTGGCCTTCACCTTCGCCTGAGGCTTCCAACACAACGTGTGGATATCCGCTTCGAGACAAAAACACCTGCAGGGAACGGAGGTCAGAATTGCCATCTTGCCCGATTAGCACCGTGCCTGAATTCCCGGTGTCTATGAGCGCAACGCGCCGCAGGATGTAGG
>NZ_LMDG01000016.1:0-44098 GCF_001426265.1 Rhizobium sp. Root1220 | reverse complement strand
GTCCTACCTCGGGAGTCTGATTAGGCAGTTCAACTATGGTCTGGTCGACAAAACACCAGCCCCAGCCCTCCGGGGGATCGTAGCCTTCGATTATTGGGTGACCGGTGCTCCGGAAATGCCCGGTAGCATGTTTGCCAGTTGAATCGTCGCAGCACCCGACGTGGCCGCACTCTCGGCATAGACGTAGGTGAACCCAGGTTTCGCCAACCTCTAGGCACTCCTCACAGCCCAGTGTCTGCGGCACGACAGACTTGATCGAAGTTTGATGGTTGCAGCGCTTCATCGGCACTTCCTGAATTCTGCCCGGGGACTGGCGACAATGTAGCCGAAAATGGCAGTTCAGCCACTCATATCGTCGGACAGCAGGAATATCCATTTCTGGCTTCGCGCCGCAAACCTGACCATTGAAGCGCGGAACATCGGTGACCTCCTCCTCGTTTTAAAAGGCACCAGTCAATATCCTTGGCAACTCAAGTCCCTCCCAAATCTAAAGAAGCTGCACCCGCTTCTCGATTTGCGACTGGCGTAAGGTTTCCGACTCCGCGCTCTCGAACAGCCTTTTCCGGACGGAGGCGCATTATTCTTTCGGGAGCGCTTGTCAGGCGCGACGGGGCGTGGGCTCATCGGCCCAATTGGCCGGCTCGACGAACTCGGTGCGATCCTCAAGCTGATCCACGCACCCAGGCCATCGCTTATTCATTGCGTACTCCGACATCCCATCGTTGAAATGGCAGCCACCCGTACCCACCTATTTCTTGGGTTGGGCCATTGGAGGCAAGATCCAACACGAATGGGAGGTTTGTGAATGACTGTCGACGACCGCAAGCGGGCACTGGAGAGCAGGTTCGCACACGACCAGGAACTTAAGTTCAGAGCGGAAGGTCGCCGCAACAAGCTTCTAGGACATTGGGCCGCCGAACTGATGGGCAAGCCAGACAGAGAGGGATACGCCCTCGAGGTTATTGAGGCTGACATGACTCAGGCTGGCGACGAGGACGTGTTCAGAAAGGTGCGCGGAGACTTCGACACCGTCGGCGCGACGATCACTGATGCCGAACTTCGAGAAAAGATGACTGAGTTTCTTGCTGTTGCCGTTGAACAGGTTTCCCGCAACTAAGCCAACGCGAGCTTTTGATCGCCATGGCATTGGTGCGTGGATCAGCGAGCTATATCAGCGACCCGGCCCTCGATTGCAATCGAAGCGCCGACTGACAAGTTTCGCCCCTGTATCGGCGGGACTTCTAGCCCATGAGCCGTAGAGGCCTAACATATTGAACGGTAAGGTCAAATTTGCCGTTCGAAATCCTTCGTTTTTTCGATACACTAAACGCTGCGAAAAAGTCAGTTTCATCACCGTTCTGCGGTTATCCGGAAGCTCCGTTCTCCATAGATTCCAGGGGTTTGCGAGGAACTCAAGCGCCGTTCGAACTGTATCTTCCAGGGTGCTGCGCGGACGACCAGCCGAAGCTATCTGCTCCCGCATCAGAACTTTCCGCTCCTCAAGCTTGCCGATCTGGTTTTCGTACGCAGAAACCACGCTCGGCACCGTCGTCTGAACGATTCGTTGGAGATAGGTGCCTACCTCCCGGTCGAGACTGACCAATTCCGCTTTCATCCCGTTGATCTGCGACTGCGCTTGCGCCAGACGATGCTCCCACAGTTTTTTCAGCATTGAGGTAGCGACGTTGAAAAGCTGCTCGGTCGGCTGGACGCTTTTCAAAAGCTCCTCGAACTCGCCTTCGATCTTCTCGCGGCGGATGGATTTGCGATAACTAGCGCAGCCTTTCTTGGGGCAGAGGTAGTAGGGGTATTTTGCGTATTCACCCGCAGACCAGCATGCAGTCAACGGCGTTCCACAATCCGCACACTCAACGAAGCCCCTCAGCGGGAACTCCTCATTGAGGTTCTTGCGCCTTGGCGCGTAGCTGTGACCGTTTATGCGGTCCTGGATGCGCGTGTAGGTCTGAACGGTGATAAGGGGCTCGTGGTGCCCAAGGCGGCGCGTGACGCCCCACCTGGGTGCCTCAACGAAGCCCGCATAGACTGGTTGGCTCAGAAGCTGAAAGACGCGGTGATTGAGGATGCTCCCCTTTCTGGGGAACAGCGGATTAACTTGGAGAAAGCGCATAACATCGGCCTGCGTCTCAAACCGCCCGAATGCGTATCCTTCCAAAGCTTCCTGAACGACAGAAGCTTCCGGCTCGTCGCGGACGAGCATCTTGCCGCGTCCGCTGACACGCTCATAACGGTAGCCAACTGGTGCCTGAAAAACGAAGTAGCCGTTCTGCACCCGTGCCTTCATGCGGTTGATCGTTTGCTGGCCGTTCTTCTGGCGGTGGTGCTGTGACACGCTTGCCAGAAGATTTTCAACAAGGATGGAGTCCGGATCGTCGCCGAACTCGATCGAAGGAGACTCCAGAACGCCTCCAGCGCTCGCTATCAACCGGCGCAATTCAAGGTGAGCGTCCAGGCCACGTGCCAAGCGCGACACATCGTCGATGATGACGACCGTTCCCCGTGCCTTGCGGCGGCGGATACCTGTCAGAGGCAATTTTCTTTGAATACGAGCACGAATTCCGTTCGGACGACCTTACCCATTGCAATAGCCAAGTCGGAACACCATCTCCTGTATATTGGCGACATCTAAAACGGGCGTTGCCAGGTGAGGATGCTTAAAGCGTTCCAGCCCCAACAAAGGAGGACTACATGTCTTCCGCCTCCACCATCTACTCTGCGGAAAATCTGATGCGCGCAGCCGTGCGGTTTCGCTATGTGGATTTTCTTATCAAGTCGACCCCGGCAATCAGTCTTGCGTTTATCGTATATGTCACGTTCAGAGGTGTCCTCTGGTAGGAGCAGCCATCTTAGAAGTATTCCATACGCGATGTTTCTGCTCTCGGCTGTGAGATCCAATTCAAATGCTGCTCCCATGAGGTAATTCAAATGGAACGCACGACGGAAACTGAAATAACCTTTGCCCATCCCTTCGCTCTCAGTTCGTTGATGGTTCCCCTCGCAGCTGGGACATATCGGCTGATTGTCGAGGAGGAGGAGATTGAAGGCCTGTCGTTCTCCGCCTTCAAGAGAACCAGCACTGAACTCGAAATACCAGCGCTTGCGATGGACGTAGCGACACGGCAGCGCCTGCGAGTGTCTCCGGAGGAAATCGAAACTGCTCTGGCCAACGATCAATCGCACTGATTGAGCGATCGTACCGAGACGTGTTTCAAGACAAGAAGATAAGGGTTCACCATGGCAATTGCATTTCCCAACAACGCCAGAAGCTATGATGAGAGTGCCAGGCGTGTTCGTTTCCTTGGCTATGACGGTATGTTCGAAATTCGCTTCTTCGTGGATATCGACGTTTTGGCGAAGGAACGGTTCGAGGCTGCGACATTGGAACGCGATTATCTCGCATCATTTGACAGGCTTCGAACCAGAATTCTCGATGTTGCCAAGCGCGTATACACGTCAAAACCGAAGAGCTCGATCGTCTTGCAGCGGTCGGATTTCAAATAGTAGTATGCTGTATGACGCATACGGGGTCATCCTGTCCGATCGTCCGTCAACAGACACTAATAAATGATTTTATGCCCACTCGTTTCGGCCTATAGTGGTGGTGTCGGCCCCTAGTTTCCGGGCAGAGCCGATTGGGAGATCATAAGCGCTCTTGCCTGAGGTAGGAGTATGAAAAGACCCTGAATTTTTCTGACAATGTCGATCTCACTGACGGCCAACTCGACACTGCTGCTTCCGCCGTCAAGGCTTGGTGCCAGTCACTACGGGTCGAACCCGGCAGCGCCTTCGCCCGATGGGCCACGAGGCTTGCCATTGACTTGCTGGCAACGCGGGGAGAGATGACCTCTGCAGAGCTTGTTGAAATCTTGCTGGCCCGGGTTCCTGCCAATGCGCCGGATGCTGGGTACATTCAGTGTTAAACACTTTAGACAGCTGGGGCATAACTACGCGAGATCGTGAATCGGGAATACATGCAAGTGATAAAATATGTTTGGACGCTTGAACGAGATAAGCACGAGCCCGAGAGCGGCATGTGCGGGCTCAACGAACTCGGCACTGTCCTGAAGGAAAAAGCTTGGCACGGAGTGCTTCCAGTCGAGTGGATTGTCGAAATCATGGACGCAGATGAACACGCGGACGGCAGCGCGTCACATCACCATGACGTCCGGCACCCCCAACAGCTGGAAGCTCTCCTGGGCGAGACTCGGGAATCGTGTAGCTGGGCGTTGACGTCCCGGACCTTACAGATTGCGTTCGCCATCGCAGTCTCGACGGAGCATAGTCTTCGTCTCCGCAGCCATGTTCAGGGCCGTTGAGTAAGGGCGACATGTCGTTTGCCCCAATCAGAGAGGAGGACGCAATGTCTTCCAAATCTTTCACTCCGCTAGATACTGAAAGTTTAAAATTGATAGAGGACGCACTACGCAAAGCCGGCCTCCACGATACGATGATGACCGCCAACCTGCCGCATCTCAAAGCTGGTATTTCTCATCTTATCCAGAGCTTTCAGCAGGGCGTCACGAGCCCGGCCGGCTTGTCAATCGAGCTGGGTAAATTCCAGGAGCTTGCTGGTAGCTTCGAGTTTACGGACCAAGAATCGTCGGAGACGCGTGGTCACTGGTCGCTGACAAGACTGCACCACTAAAAGCGCACCTGACTGACCTGACAACACCCTGGATGCCTCATTCGTGCGGGTCGGGAACTGTTCCAGCTCTGCACCGTTAAAGTCGTTACCGCGTCTACGGAGCCAACCCCTCATGTTAGCGCTGTAGTTGGCGATGGGCTTGGTCTGAAAAGCCCGGTCCTTCGCTTCGCCACCCGTGATCGTATTCACCGCGCCTTGTGCTGGTCATCGGGGATTGGGTCGCTAAGTAGATTGGGGGCGCAGTTGCTTTGTCTCCCGGATAAGCGCAAGGTCAATACTTCAGTGTGCAATTTCAAGGGCGCCACTGCTTGAGGGCTTCATGCCCTGGCCCCGATCGAAAGGAGGACGACATGTCTTCCGAACACCCCTCCAAGAGCTTGACGGCGGCCAATTTGGATCTCCTTCGGAAGGTGCTCACCAAAGCCGGATATACCGGCGAGTTCCTGCTCGACGGCCCTACCGATGTCGCAGCCAAGTTGCTCATCCGCCTTTTCCAGAGTGGCGTGCGGGATCCGGCTGTGCTTAAGACAGAACTTGAGCGGCGTTTCGGCCGGCCAGAAAAGAAGGTCTTCCTAACCAGCGGACTTCATCGGCTTGCCATTCGGGGCATCAGCACGAGCGACCCGGAGTATCGCCACCCAACCCATCGAACGAAGAGCGCACTTGAGGAGGAGCCGAATGGCTTGGCGTAAAGACCTTACCCGGATGGACCTGTTTCTACTCGATTTGGGCAAACAGGGCCAAACCACCATAAACGCAAAGGCCATCACACTGGGTGAAAAAGCTGAACGGGATGGCAAGAGCACCGCGTTGCGCGAGAAACGGCTGGGGATCAATCAACTGAATAGAAGAGTCCACTGAAATCACAATTGGTCGATTTGGCGGTTGCGAGACTCAGGGGAGAACGCCTCGTGTCCTGCCGAGGACCAGATAATGACTCGAAGCCCCGTAGCTGGTCGAGGCTGCGTCTGTTGAACTCGTCTTAGTATTCTTGGATTGTCAGTACCCCCCGCATTGCGACGGGCACAATCGTTGGCATCACCTCCTGATTGGCCGGTTTGATCAGGATTGCCGCTTATGCCGCCACAAGTTTGAATCCATTTGTGAATTGATCGATGCGGCAGGCATGGTTCGCCATGACATTATGATGCTGGACTACCTCAACCGAGCTTTAGGGGCGCCGTATTACGTGTCGACGGAGAAATCATCGGCGAATGGGATTCCGATCATGAAGAGTGGTGTCAATTTACGCAATTGATGCCACTGAGGTCACGCGAAGCGCGCCATCACCCTGGGTGCTGCATGACGCGATCGCACATTGGGTGACACCGACGACGATACAACACCGGTCTGGCCCGGCCGAGGCATAGCAGGGGCGGTAGCGCCAGTGCATTTCCGCCCAGCGTTGGCCGTTCACTCGAAGCCACACGGGACCGCCTACACATCTCACGGATCAACAATGCAACAACCGAGTCATCAGTTTGGTCCCCTTCAGGAGCAGAACGACAAACGCTGAGGGCGTGCGTCGCTTCGATTCTAGTTAGGGATTTGTGCAGCTAGATAAACCGACGCACCGACCTTTTGTGCTGCGGCCACTAGGCGCTTATCTCGCGTCCACAAGCTGGATCGCCGGTCTAGGAGTGTTGACGTCAGGAGGTGTGCATCAGTGTAACCAATCCCCATACTGAATATTGAGTGGCGCTCAATGACAGTCATTACCTCTGCATGTGTTGCGTTGCGGCTTCGCGTTGAGATGCGAGAAACGCAATAACCGCATCTCTCGATCTCGCAGACTACCCAAAGCCAATTCGCCAACGACAAAAGGGTGGCAGAGCAGACGATCATCCTCGATGATTTTTCTTAGGTCGGCGTCACTGTATCGAAAATGGTTGATCCAGATTGAGGTATCGACAATGATCACTTGGACACTTCGCTCCGCCGGCGAGGGGCTGCCTCGGCATGGGGCATAGAGCCGCCAAGAGCGATCAGCCGCTTGCCAGATTCAACGCGCACAAGCGTCTCCAGCGCGAGACGGACAAGAGCCGCCGTTTCCTTCGTGCCGGTCAGCGACTTGGCCCGCTCCATGAGGTTGTCGTCAAGATTTATGGTAGATCGCATATCTAGCTCCCGCGCCTTGTTGTATGATTGGCACCATTTGGTGCTTAAATCTACGACTGATAGCGACGAGAGGCGGGTTCGATTCGGTACCGTTCTTCGGCTTCGGCTGGCGGTATGTCTCCGATGGTCTTCAGGAGGCGTAGGTGGTTGAACCAATGGACCCATTCCAAAGTGGCGAATTCCACCTTCGACGTTCCTCCATGGGCCCGCGCCCATGGAGGACCTCGGCCTGTAGAGACCGTATCGTTGCGGCGAGGGCTTGCCGTAGCTGTCGCCGACGCTCCCGAGAAAGGCTTCGATGTTGCCCGCTGCGCTGTCGCCAGGCTTATGAGGTCGATGAGCCTGCAAGGTAACATTCGAGGAAAGCCGATCCGCACGGAATTCTCGGACAAGACGGCTCCGAGCCCGCTTGACCGGGTTAACCGGCCCGTGCCTCAGCTGGTGTGGTCGAGTTGCGTCTCGCAGCCGCCCGGCAACGTCCATCGCACCGGTGCGAACCATGGGAAGCGGCTCTAAGAATAGCGTTGGCAGCAAGGCCCTTATGTCAGACCCACCTACTACGCTCCTGCGCTCGTCCGTGTGACGTTTACGCGACGCGGGACAAATCGCAGATCTGGAATTGCGAAGAATTGTTTGAGGTGGTTGTCCCAGCGTCCGGACAAAAGCGCGCCCATGGCAATCTGAACCAGTTCAGCCCCAAAATCCAGAAAACCATCCCGCAAGCAGCGCTAGGGCTGCTACCATAACAACCAGTATCCATACGCCGCGACTGTGCTTCGGCGGTCTCCCGGAATAGCGATCAGGGTCAGCCATCGTACTCGTCTCCAAAATATGCCTTCCTGAGCCGCCCTCCGCGCGGCAAACAAAGGGTTCCAAGCGAAGCGCGCGGTTGAACTATCGCCGATCGTCTTTTTTGCGGGCAACCTTCCTGTCGTGATTATCGCGCGCCAGTTCAAGCTCCCTCATCGAGGGGAGCCTTTCGAGAAGTGGGGCCTTGCTTCCCACCTCAAAGCCACCAAGCTCTTCGGTTGGCAACTGAACCTTGGCAGCGACATTCCCTAGTGCGCCATGTCCGCTGCGCAGCGTGGCGCGAGCGTCTGCAGCCTGAGCGATCATTTCCTCAGCCGATGGGATCCCTATCGGGCGGTTTTCGTTAGCGCTAGCATTCCTTCCTCTGCTGAAAGAGGCCGGTTTGGTGAGGTTATCCTTGAGCATCGGTTATCCGTCGATCTCTGTTTGACTGATCGCTACTAGATAGTTTTGTACTCATGGCAAAGCTCCTTTCATTCAGGCTCCGCTGAAATTAGCCCGCGCTTCCAAGCGCAATCTGGCATGCCTGTGCAAGGTCGGCATTTGGCTCGGTACTGCCAAGCGGCGTTGCCCAGCCGGCCTTCTTGACAACGTCACTACGCCCGTAGGTGCCGGCTGCTTTGAGTGCGGCCAGGATCTCTGCCGAAGCCGGATCTGGCCCTCTCGAGGCAATAGGGCGTCAGTGCACCCGCGATGGCCGAGCTTCGCTCGATCCCCGCGGCTTTTTGAGCACTACCATTGGTCACCCATCCGCCCCATGTGAGCCGACGGTCGCAAGTGCGGCCGCGCCGCATGCCGCTTCCCATAGGCCGGGACGAAGCCGGGTCATGTCTCGCATGTCCATATCCAATCTGAATGAAAACGCACAATATTACGCAGACCTACAATAACACAAAGAAGTATTTTCTTCCAAAAGTATTATTTGTATAACCATTTTATTTGGGAGTATTTAAATATTATTCTCTGAGTGCTTACGATAAATTGTAGTTTTATATCTATTTTCTATTTATGTCCCCTTTCTGACTTAATTTGAACGTTGAGTAACCCAATCGTCATTTGGCCACATGGCTCGTTTGGTGTCTGGTCCCCTTGACCGCCATCCTCCCAAATCCGATTGGCTATACCCGATACCACCGGTCGGATGAAGGCTTGTACCGGTGTGGCGGTTCCCCGCCTTCACTTGGAGTCTGTCGCCATGTCAACGCGCATCATGAACACCATCGTTCATTTCTCGGCCCCCTTCACTTTGCCCGACCTCGATGAAATGCATCCTGCAGGCGACTACAAGATCGTGCAGGACGAGGAGCCAAACGACCTATCCCGACCGTCTCATCGGCGTGTGGCAACATTTATCTGTCTGCCGTCGATTGCCGCCGGCAGCCGTGAGCGGCGGATCATCAGGATCGATCCTGGTCTTCTCCAGCACCTGCTGTCGACGGCGAATTCTGCAGGGAGACGTTCGTCATGAACGCATTCGAAAAACGCGAAAAGACGGCCGCGACCGGTCAGGTGGTCCAGCTTCGATGATGATCGATATAAGCCCCAAGACCCGTCCGCGCAGCAGACGCCTGCCGACCGACAGGACCAGTCGAGTGTCACGAGGAGTATGCGATGTACAATGCCAAACGCGACGGTTACGGGAACGGCGCAAACCTTGCGGTTCCTTCGATGGGCGAGATCGAGGGTGGGATAACGGCACTGGAGGTCGTCGCAGCGACCTCTCTGAGCCTGCTTATGAAAGCCGGAGACAAGCACGCCGCGCAGCAAGCGCTCTCAGCCATTCGCCGCGCCATGCGGTCAAAATGCGAGGAGATCAAGCTCTCGCCAGCTGACGCGGATTCTGCGATCGCTTATGCACAGGAGCTTTTCGACGCAACATTGGAGAACATGGATGACAGTGTAGCACCGACTACCGGTCCGCTTTTGACCAAGCGCGGGGGAACGCGCCACTCTATTCCCATGTTCCAATGACACGAAGCCTAGGTGGCTGGTCGAGACCATTTCTAGCATGCATAAGCCGCGACGCTTCTTAGCCGCCTAGGGAAAGTCCAGCTCTGCATTAGGCGCCTTGTCTCAACGTGCGGAGTGGTCAGCACCGCAGGGACCGGCCTGAGTCAATCCGGTTTGGCGGGTGTCCCCTCCCCGCTTTTGGGGTCGCTCCGGTCCGCAAGCAACGCAACCAAAGCCTCACGTTCCGGCCCAAATGGACGCTGGTTCAAGAATGAATTCACCCCAGTGGTCGTTTCATGACCACCCGAAGACGGGTTACCACGGTGAACGACCACCTCTGTGCTTGATATGTCGTCGAGGCCCAAAAACCAACGATCACCATTCGTGCTGGATGCAAACTCTCTAAGATTTTCCAAGTCGATGCTCCTTCCTTGAAGCAAGCAACTAGAGAGCAAAAGCCGAATTGCGACAAAATACCTCGGTGCGTGAGTTACATCCCGTGTCCGGGCTTGCCGTGGTTCGATGACTCTGCGCTACTGAAATATTGAAGTCACCGGAGGAACAAATGGCCTTTATACAAGCGACGTGGGCTAAGACTGAGCTGCCCGTACACATTAACATCGATCACATTGTCGCCGTCAGTCAAGCAGACGCACGAAAATCTATCTTTCAACGACGTCTGAAGGCGGCAAGCCCGTTGGTGTGAGAGAGAAGGCCACCGATATCATGAAGTTGATCGACACGGCACAAGCGCTGGTGAACCGGCGAGGTGCGCGTGCGGTCGATTGAGCCTTGCCTAATAGGCCTTGGCCGCAGCTCCGCCGCTAACGTTGCTGTTCAGGATAACGGCATTGATCGAAGCCCTGACTGGCATCGCACTGATGCTCCTCCCCAACAGAGTTGCGCAATTGCTACTGGGCGAGGCCCTATCGGCGCTGGTCCGGCGGTCGCCCCAATCACGGGGATTGCGTTGTTCGCGCTGGGTGTCATGGCGTGGGCGGGCAGGGACGCTCCGGGACGAATCAAGCCGGCGCTGGACTGCAGTCATGTTTCCGGATGTAAGTGTTCGCCGGGTTCGTTTTCTCGGATCACCAGCTTTTCCTTCGCACCAGACCCTGAGCGCCCGATCAGATAAACCGTGCGAACGGCAACGCGTTCGGGTCTCGCGCCAACCGCCTCCAGTGTCGAGCGCACTGCGATCTCCACCTCGGACGCAACGGTTTCGCGGTCGAATTCCGGAAATACCGAGATTGTAATCTCGAGTCCATCGGACAGCTGGCGAAACTGGAATTGCCGGACACCTTTAGCGCCAGTTAGCGGTGAACGGAGACGATGCGCATGGACTGCGATCGTTTCGCCTCGGCGGCCCAAGAACTCGAGGACCTCTTCCCGATGCCCGTCGATGGCGGCAATGCGCCAAAAGGGCAGGCCGCATCCACATGGTTCCGTGGCCAGGGTAACGATGTCCGATATTTCGTATCGAACCAGCGGCAGTGCACGATTGGTGAGGGTCGTGACAAGCAGCTTCGCCCCGGCGGTGCCGTTCGGAACTCGACGGTTGTCGCCATCGACCACTTCGAACAGGAAGGCATCTTCCGCCAAATGGAGCCCGGATGCGAAAAGACATTCGTGGCCCATCGCCCCCGCTTCGGTACAGGTGTAGCTGTTCGCGGCTGTAGCTCCCCACGCTGCTGTGACAATCTCCTTGACATCTGCTGTCAGCGTTTCCGCGCTGGTCCGGACAAACCTTGGCCTGATCCGGAGGCGACCGGCAGCCTGTTCTTTCGCCAGCACGCGCACAAAGGAAGGGTAGGTGGAAATGACCTCGGGTTGGTGTTTGTTGAGGGTCTCCACGATATCTTCGATCGGCATCAGGACGTTCAACTTGGGCGCTGGTGGCCGGAAGGCGCGTAGCTCGGCCCCGATGCGGTGGGAGATGTGGACGGGAGACGATGCGAAGATCGCTATGCTTCTGGTCGTCTCGTCAATCCCGACTATCGTTTGAAATCGCAGGGTGTTGGCGATGGCGTCTAGCCAGGCAGGTCCGCCGAAGACCGCCAGGCCTTTCTCTCCGGTCGTACCGCCCGTGGCCGCCACCCGATACTCTCCGAGCAACGGAGAGCCAGGATCGTCTCCGCTCAGATGGTCCTCAACCAGTCTACGGCTTAAACGCACGTCCGTGACGATCCTATCGAAGTTCTGCATCAGCATACGCTTAGTGAGGACGGGAAAACCTTCGAGGGAAGCATCGCGGGAAACGAGGTCGCCGATGGAGCCCCTATAGTAGAGGGACGACGTCGCGGCATGCCGCAGTGTTGCTTTCAGTCGGTCGCTCTGGAACGCAAGCAATCTGTCTCTCGGCCAAGAACTGCGCTCGACAATCTTTGCCGAATGCCCTCGGAGAATATCTGCGTCCAATGTGGAAGGCTGCTATACCGGCGACATCGCAAACCCACAGCTCTCGTTTCTGAGGAAGCCATTCTAGCATTTCCAGCATCGATGTCATGAAGAGTCGCTAGCGCAGGCCAGTATCCCGACTCTTCAGGCAGCACTTCCCGTAACGACGGAGAAGGTCGCAATGCGCGCCTCCAACGCAGCCTTTAGGAATGCCTGCCGGAAAGCTTCGATCGTGATTGTGCCCGTTATGGCGTCTACGCAAGCCTTGACGGCAACAACGTATTCCTCACCGTCGTCATCAGGCCAATCGTGCAAAAGCACAACGGCCGCGTCACGCAGGGTGCTCACAACGCGCCGCGCACTGTTCTCGCGCAATAACTTGCCGGTGCAAAAGCCGAGCGTGAACTCCAATCCATTGTAAAACTCCCGAGACACCCCGATATCTCTACGCATATTCCCATTGACCGGCTTAAATTTTGAATTGAAATCTACGCGCACTGAAAACAAAAAAAGGCGCTCGACGAGATTTTCTCGGAGCGCCCTGGAAAGCATTGGGCTGTTGCATGCGGCCGACGCCTGCGGGGTAGCATGTTGAGGTTCGTCTCCGAACTTTAAGCCCCTAACACCGGCAAGAATGCGCCATGGCGGACATCGCGTTTCCGGTTGAAGCTATCAGTGCGACTTTATCGATACCTCAGAACGGTGTCGATCTGTAAATCGACGTGACATTTACTGTTGCGTACTTGCTTCGGTTCGGATCCATTCGCTTGATAGCGAACCGGAGCACTGATGTGTGAAACTGAAAGCCGGAACCCTGCTAGCAACCCTCCTGTTGTCGGCTACCGCCTTGATGCCAGCGGGTCTTCGTGCACGGCCACTCCCAAAGCGCCAGTCGTGCTGCCGATGACCGAGCCACGCTTCCAAGGTGAAGTTGGCAGGACCTTCAGAGATTCCGATCCTCCACAATTCCTGCAGTCCGTCCGTCCGCCAAAGGGCGCACCGAACGTCGTTGTCATCCTGCTCGACGACGCCGGGTTTGGCCAGTTCAGCACCTTCGGCGGCGGCGGCATGCCGTCGCCAACGGCGGACAGGCTGGCGGCCGAAGGACTGAGGTTCAACGAGTTCCACACGACCGCGCTGTGCTCGCCGACGCGTGCCGCATTCCTCACCGGGCGCAACCACCATTCGTCCGGCTTCGGTGTCATCAGCGAGATCACCGACGGTTACGACGGCTACACCGGCATCATGCCGAAGAGCGCTGGCACGATCGCCCAAACGCTGCGGCTGAACGGCTATGCCACCGCGTGGTTCGGCAAGAACCACAATACGCCTGCGTGGGAGCAGAACCCGGCAGGACCATTCGACATGCTGCCTTCTGGCTTGTGAATGGGCCGAGCATCTTAAGATCATCGCGAAAACTGACGACAACCGTACGCTCGACGAGATCAAAAACCAGCTGCATTCCATCTTCATAAGGCATCTATCAGTACTCGTTTCTTTACTGCGGCGGTGACGTAAGTGTCAGCAGTCCGGTCCATGAAAAGCATCGGGCCTGAAACTTTGGGGTCTGCGCTCGGGCTCAGTTTCTTTCGAAGGCGTGCGTCGCCGGGCGACGNGGGCAGGATCTGCAATGAGGATCAAACATAAACGCGTCGCCGAGCTGTCGAGCGAGCCACCCTTAGTGTCAGCAGTCCGGTCCATGAAAAGCATCGGGCCTGAAACTTTGGGGTCTGCGCTCGGGCTCAGTTTCTTTCGAAGGCGTGCGTCGCCGGGCGACGCACGCCTGGCTGCTCAGGCAGCTTTTGCGTTGACCGTGGTCTCGGCYAWYTCRGAGAGCAGTTCGTCYGTTGTCTCCTCCTCGTYCAGGGTCRYTGCGAGAAGMTCAGCAACGTCATCAAGGCCAAGGGTTTTCGCCCAGGTGACCATGGTGCCGTAACGGCTGATCTCATAGTGTTCCACGGCCTGCGCCCCCGCGAGAAGGCCCGGATCRAGAGCATCTGTTCCCCTGAATTCTTCCATAACTTCCTTGCCTTCCTCGATGATCCCGAGGATGGCGTTGCACGTCTYTTGCTGCGCAGGCTTGCCGATCAATTCAAACACCTGCTCTAGGCGTTCGATGTGGGTCTCGGTTTGGYCCTCGTGGGTTTGGAATGCCTGCATGAGATCGGGTGACTGCGCGGCCTCSGCCATCTTSGSCAAAGCGCTCAAAATCTGCTTYTCTGCGAAATAGATGTCYTTCAGCGTTTCGTAKAGCAGATCGTTGAGGTTTTTTGGTTCTGTCATGGTCAAGTTCCTTTTTGTAAATTTGAGTGGTTAGAGTTTCCGGCCAAGGGCGTATTCCTGGACGACAGTGACGGGCTTCGWTCCRGCCACGCCGCCGAACCAGGCAGCAACGACACCGAGGAMAAGAGCGAGGAAGCCAAATAACGCACCTCTCGATACGATGGTGGCGGTGGTCTGTGCGGCGTTAAGCGCCTGCTGCTTTGCAGCCTCGACGGTGTCGCGATAACTGGCCTCGTATTCATCGACCTTCGCCCGAGCTTGNCGCCGCCGAACCAGGCAGCAACGACACCGAGGACAAGAGCGAGGAAGCCAAGTAACGCACCTCTCGATACGATGGTGGCGGTGGTCTGTGCGGCGTTAAGCGCCTGCTGCTTTGCAGCCTCGACGGTGTCGCGATAACTGGCCTCGTATTCATCGACCTTCGCCCGAGCTTGGCGCTGGCCTTTGCCTCCGCGATCTTCGACTGATCACCGGTTGTGACAGCTCTCATCGCCGAGACTGCCGCCGCCTGTAGAGCTTGCGGGTCCGTGCCGCCGCTGCTGTCTCGAATTTGGCTTTCCATTGCGGCCATAGGGTTGGAAGAAGCGAGCGCTGGGGCAGCCGCTGACACAGCGCCGTCGCCTGTCGCTGCCGACGACGCTTGCGAGACCGCTGAACGCGCCTCCCACAAGCGCACCAACCGATGTGGTGAGGAGGTAGAGCACAACGAGTGTCGTCACCGCCCAGGATGTGATGCCATGAAAGCCGCCCGTTGTTTCACTTGGACGGCCGGAAAGACGGCTGGCGACGTAAGCCCCTATAAACGAAGCCACTATGCCCGCTACAACGAACCAAAGTCCGCCGATGATGGAGAACGAGGAGGCTGTGGGGTTGTCAGTGGTGGCAGGATCGAGAACGGCCGCGCCAATTCCAACGCCAAGAAGATTGAGGAGGAACTGGGTGGCAAGGGCGAGAGCGACTCACGCAAAAATCGCTCCCCACGAGATTTTGTTGAGTGCTGCAGTCGCTGTGGAACCGGCGGCTTCTGTTGTTTCGTATGCAACCGCTTCTGCATGCAGGGTTGGTGTCTGAGACATGGATCTAGTCCTTTCGCGGGCTGCGGAAAACAGCCAGCTGTGTGAATTCCTGGACGCGCGAGATCGCTTCTGAACATTGCCGAGTGAACGATCGAAGTAATGGCGCTTTCCTATTCGGTAGAGATAGCTTGGTTTGAGGCGGCAACTTGCCAGCTTTGTGAAAGGTTGGCATTGACAACAACGCCGACGACAAATGGTTCCGGTTTATTACCAGACAACCGTGGCGGAGAACGGAATGCCATATCTGTGTGATGACTGAGGCGGCATGGGACACCTTTGCCATGGAGGGGCAGCGGTTTGTCCATTGACAAATGGTACGACGAGAGCACAGTCCGCTCTTCTGGAAGCATTTTTACACGGGCGCTTCCGACTATGGGCCATCACACCCTTGCCCCGACCGAAAGGAGGACTTCGATGTCTTCCGTGCCTCCGCCTCGGCTAAATTCCGAAGAACTCGCCATCGTTCAACAAGTGCTCGCCGATGCCGGATATACCGGCGATGTCATGATCAGCTCGCCGACCGATTTCAACTATGCGGCCAAACTGTTGATTGGCCTCTTTCGACGCGGAATGCGAGACCCATTGGCACTGAAAGCCGAACTTGACGCGGCTTTCGGTCCTCATTCTGCGGGGGCCGCCGTCGATTGCCGACGTCGTATCGTGATGCCATACGCCGACTGATCCCAAGAAGACACTGAAACTGCAACGTCAGGTTTGCGCTTCAGATCACATGCCACTCCCCTCCGCTGCCGATGCGGGCATCTGAGCTTGAAAAAGCTCTTCATCGTTCGCCCAACCTCGGTCACGGCAATCTTTATCACCTGCTTCGATAGCGCTACGCTGATCTTCAAAAGGACCGATCATTTTGATCGTATCCCGGAAACTAACTACCATCGTTTTTTCCAGCACATCAAAGAGAAGTAGCATTCCGTCTTCATAGGGCATCTACGAAACCGTTTAGACTGCAGGCCTCTATTCTGCGAAACTTACGTTGTGCCGTCTCGGGACATGCCGCTTTCGTTTGTTCCACGACTAGAAATGGTCCCTTCTGAAGCTGTTTGGACGAATATTCCGCGATCGGCCAGCTGGTTCACCGCTCGTTGCAAGGCGGCTGACCCTTTTTTCGCTTGACCAAAACGCAACTCAAGTTCACGGGCTAGATCAATTGGATCAGACATCCCGTCCTGAATGAGCGTGATTAGCGTTTGCGCGGCGACGTTGGGTGGAGAGGCCGTCCAGACCTGGGCGCTGTATCCGCCATCTGTAAGGACCTGCTGGACCAGTTGCAATTGATCGCTCGTTATATACTTTGGTGTGTCAGACACGCGAGGCAATCCCTTACTAGGTTGAGGCTCTCCCGCGCGACGACGAAAGTTGGCAAAGCCGACGTCGCGCCGCCCGTAATTAATGTCGGGGAGCGAGGACATCCCGCTCGGCGCATAGTTGCCGATATAGAACATTGAGTTCCGCGTGCTTGGCTTCTTTGATGTTCGGCGATGCCATCTCGACGTCGAGTTTCTTCAACTGCCGTTCAATTTCCGCCGTGCGCTCGCTGTTGCGATCGGATGGCTTGAATTCGATCATGATTATTTCCTTTTGAAGTCGAGTAGATCAATCGGTTCGAACTGCGGTCATCGTTCGAAGAGCGCGTCGAAACCGTCAGGGTTGACAGTTTCCTAACCTGCGCTCCACGAGCCGATGTACACCAACCGGATCTTTGAGCGTCAAGCAATTTGACACGTCACCTTACAACGACTTGGAGAGAAATTAAAATAATTCAATCACAACTAAAATATTTAGAGTCCCGTATCCATCCAGTTAAAACAGCGCATGCTAAAAGCATCGGCCCCTTCTGTCGGGGGCAACAACTGCGCTTCTCTCCCGATCCTGGGCGCATCCGAGTGGTGTCGATGCTCACTGCGACAAATGCCTCACCATCAACCGCGCTCCAAATGGCCGCGTTTGCGGCCATATCACGCTGCAACGAGTTCCCTCCCGGATAGCTTGTCGATCGAAATGCTGAAGAAAATCGGCACTTCGGGTTCGTCCGAACCGGCTCCCGGTTTGGAAGAGCCTGGCTCCCACCAAAACGAACGTTTCTGCAAAAGGGACCAGGCATAGAGACGCTCATTGTGCCACTGGGGGGTATCGGGAAGTTCGTGGTATGTGCCCTCAGCGACAACGCTCTTCCATCGGTGATGTTCGCCGCTTGCCTCAACCTGCAAGCATGCATTCGGATTGCTGCGCAGCCAATCTATCTTTTGCCCGGTCAGGGAAAAGACATAGAGCTTTTCCGCATCGAAAGCATAATGAACGGGCACAACGTAAGGATGGTTATCGTGAACACAGGCAAGATGCCCGACATTGCCTTGTGCCAGGAGTTCTCGGCTCTCCCGCTCGGTCATTTCTCTGACGGCCATAGTCGTGGCCTCCTAGCTATGGAACACGGGAATAGAGCGGCGCGCTCCCCCCGCGCTTTGTCAAGAGCGGACGGGTTGCCTGGGCTACATTGTTTTCCATGTTGTTCAATGTTGCGTCGAAAAGCTCCTGTGCATAAGCGATCGCAGAATCCGCGTCAGCTGGCGAGAGCTTGATCTCCTCGCATTTTGACCGCATGGCGCTGCGAATGGCTGAGAGCGCTTGCTGCGCGGCGTGCTTGTCTCCGGCTTTCATAAGCAGGCTCAGAGAGGTCGCTGCGACGACCTCCAGTACCGTTATCCGACCCTCGATCTCGCCCATCGAAGGAACCGCAAGGTTTGCGCCGTTCCCGTAACCGTCGCGTTTGGCATTGTACATCGCATACTCCTCGTGACACTGACTGGTCCTGTCGGTCGGCAGGTGTCTGCTGCGCGTGGACGGGTCATGGGGCTTATATCGTCGATCATCATCGAAGCTGGACCACCTGACCGGTCGCGGTTGAGCTAGGCCACGCAGGTTTGGAAATTGTCGGTTCGGCATGTTTCAGTGATCGCGGGTGCTGGCTTCGAGATAGTCTTTAACCAGGAACGCACTGCCTCGCCCTCTCCCCTTCTGGCGAACGTGGCCTTGGACGGGTGAACCGAGAGACGCAGATGCTGTGGTGATGAGAACGGTTTCCCTACATGGAAAGCATAGTCACAGGGCCACGCCGTCACCTGAAGGGTGCTGTCATCAGGGTCTATCTCGCACCATGCGTCGAATTCCGCTCTCAAAGCGGCCAGATCGTCTGGTGAGAACGTTCCGTTATGATCAAGTCTTGGAAGGGACAACAAATTATCTCCCCATGTCGGGGCAAGAGCATTGTGCTCCCAAGCGACAACGCCCGTTTCAGTGGCTGCCGACAACGTACAATATACCTGCAGTTCGATGATGTAACGCGATTTAATGAGCCCCGAACCAGGTTTCCACTGTACCCGGCGCCGACACACCTGCGCCGACACAAGCAGCGCCAGCCGTCAAACAGATAGGAACCTTTCCTCTCGCAGAATGTTGACGGTGTTGGAGGCAATAATGAGTAAGATAATCAAGGTCAAATTTGGATTGGCATGGAAACGCGCCGTGCATGTGTGCATCCGCGATGCAATATGTGAGCGGATCCCGGGACCGGATGCAGCGCTGGTTTGCCTGCAAAAACGTTGGCCACCGCTTCGGGGAGCACAATATTTCCTAGCGCGGGAGGCTTGCCTTGACGCAATCTACAGGAGCGCCGCCCCCATTATTTCTCGAGAAAAATTTGTCGCCGCCAGCATCGAAGCTGGTGTCTTGGCGTAGATGCGAGCCCGGCGAGGAGGGTCTTACCGGGCTCTCGACAGCGGTGATGGATCCCGATGACGATCGGCCTGTCAGGGTCGCGCTATCGAAACCAGCGTCATCGAAAGATGTTCCGGATTGGAGCAAGGCCAGGATCGAAAGAGCCCGGCGAAATCGATGCACCGGGCCTTTCTGACTGGCGGTTGAGGGCGATACCAGTGATCGCGCAACGTTCTTCAGGGCTGCGTTGCATCATAGTAACTTCCGAGAACCGGCGCCGGTGGTTGCGATAGCGTTAGGCCAGGCTTGGCGGTGGGCTGCCATGAGCCACAAGCTCAATGCGATAGGCGCCGGAACGGGCAAGTCGCCCGTCGCCCCCTTGCGGCTCGCAAATTCGTCGACGTCAAAAAGTTGTTGAACGACGCTTGCCGTCATTCCGATGACAGCAAGCGTCGCCCGGTATTCGGACGGAGTCATTTGATTTGTTCCCGGCGCGATTCACTTGCGCTTTATTTCGTTCGGAGCACATTAGTTTTCATTAAGTGCGCGATGGCTAATTCGCGACATTTTTCCTGTCTAATCGCTGCCGCCCGATCTCGCTCGATCTTACGCGCGCGCATCGACGCGGGGAGATCGTTTCATCCCGGTTGCGTCGGTGGTCAAGCCGCAAATATTGCGGCTAGCCGTTTCAGATCGGAAAGTCTTGTTTCGTCAGGCACAGCCTCCTCCTTGCTGTTTGAACGGAACCAGTCAGCCGCTTCCTTCACTCGATCGCAGTGAGGAGCAGGGTAGGAGCCAAGCCTCATTGCCCATTCCCTGACAGTCTCCCGCTCCATGCGCCCGGTACGATAGCGATCGTGAACGGTTCTAGCTGACGCCAGTAGGTCGGCAATGCTATTCATGACTAGCCTAGTAGATTCAATCGACATCGCCTCTAACCACTTCTCACGAGCAACGCGCTCAAGCTCGGATTGATCGTGCACGCCCTGCTTCCAGAGCGACAACAGTAGGACGGAGACCTGCATCACTGCTTTTCTATCTCGCTCGATCCCATTCTCCCGACACAGGATCTTGAGCACGGAGTTGATTGCAGCGACGTTCACGCGGGTATCCATTGCCCACCCACGCCTGGAGGTGCATCGTTGATGAGATGTTCCTTATACTGAACAGTCTCGTTCTCATTGACGTCGATGGAAGCCTGAGATGGCGAGGTGAGGCGCCCCACCGTGCCGGCAGCCAGAAAGCTGCTGCTAGATATGACTGACAGTGTCGTAGATCGCCTTCGGTCATAGGACACGTTGCTAAATTTCCGGCTGTTCTACTCCGAGACGAAGCCTAATCGCACTCTCTAATTCTTCGGCAAATTCAAGTGCGGAATGAAGAACCATCGTTTCATTCAAGGATGCTGATCCTTGGCTCTTGATTGCAATCGGGAATACCATCTCGCCCGCGTTCACCGTCGCCCGAATATTGAATAGGAGCTGTCCACCGGGACGCTCCTCAACCTTCGTCAATTCGAGATTTGCCATTATCAATCTCCATGCTGGCAACCCTTGTCGCCAGATCCCGTTGGCGCCGCTCAGCCGCGCTTCTTGTTTGGCTGATGAATTGCGCCACCCTCGTTCTCCCATGTGGCTAATGCCACGGGATCAGCGTTGCGCCGACGTCGTTTCGAAGCAGGGTAGTTCTTGGCAGGAATGGTCCCGGCATGAATTCTACGTATGAGTATGGACTCGTCGTGAGAGGCGTCGCCTTCAACTGTTTCCATGTCAGCAGTCACGTAATTCGCTCGCTTGAGGACGCGCTGGAGTGTTGTCCGCTTTTTACCGTGGTGACTACTTGGAACGGAAGACATAAGTCCTCCTTTGATTGGGGCGAGGGTTCGGCCCTCTGCGGAGGCGCCCGGTATACAAGCTTCCGATGACGAGACTCTGCGACCTGAATAAGTCATTGGGGAGGCGTCTGGCGTTCTATTTGCGTTGAATGTCGATTAACACCGAAATATACGGCGAAGCACATTCATCAAGCCTGCTGATCCGCGTAACACAGTACATCGAGGCGACCCTCGATTGCAATCGAAGCGCCGACTGACAAGTTTCGCCCCTGTATCGGCGGGACTTCTAGCCCATGAGCCGTAGAGGATGACGCCAGTTCGAATCTGTCCAGGTGCTCCACCGAATGCGCCAAGCTCCCAACTTGGCGACTAGGGCGGAAGGCGTCATGCTTGATCTATGATGCCCCCACCACCAGCCCGATGACCCTGCCGGGCCGATTAACGGGTAACACCCAACGCCGGGTCGGCCGCGCGAATGCGGCCGGTTTTTACTAGTTCGCTACAGCATTGCCCATGCGATTGCCCGCGTTTTGAGTTGCGTTGACGGTATTTGCGGTATCTCGACCGACGCCTTTAATGCGTGTTTGCACAGGATGCGAGTGTCAACATGATCATGCATGCGGTCGCCACTGCCGAAACGATTTTCATTTTCAATATCCTTTGATGACCTACGGAATTTTCGTAAACGAAAAGCCCGGGGAGATGGATGCACCGGGCATTTCTGACTGGCGGTTGACGGCGATAGCAGTGATCGCGCAACGTTCTTCAGAGCTGCGTTGCATGTAGCGAACTAATGAGCAGCGAAGATGTTCCGCTACTAAGATCGGCAGGCCGGCCGCTGGGGGAAAAGGTTCCAGACGGAAAACGGAAGCTTTGCCATAAAAAAACCCGGCGTGTGGCTGGCTGCGCCGGGCCTAGAATTTCTGGAACGTGCTTACTCACTGTGGTTGCTGGGCTGCTATTGACGTCTCCAGCGCCGGCACAGGACGCGATTTCGGCACCCGCGCAGAAGACCATCGGCGCAACCAAGTCAAAGTACCGTCGCTTGCGGTTCTCAATTCTGGAGGTGCGAAGCTCGAGAACGGCAAACATTTTTCGCGGCTACTCGCCTACCTACGTGGGTGATCGCGTTTTGGCAAAGCGGTTGCGTAAGCAGCAGCCTCGCCGGGATAGGGGAAATCATCCCCGAGCTGCCGGTCACCGTCGTAGACCTTGAATGTAGGCCCATCAACTTCGACAATCTTATAACCATTCACGTATTCAATCTTCGGTGTTTTCCAACCCATCAAGCTCTCCAGTCCGGTCCGAGATTTCTCTACTCTGAAGATGATGCCCGACAGCTCATACTCAGCGGTCGGTAATATATCAGGGGGCTACTGAAAACACGACTAGCAAACGCCGGTTCAATCACGTCAAGGCGTGACCACCACTGTCAGACGCGGAGATCTTTTCCACACCTGATCGTCTACCGGCTTGCTATGCGGCTTCCCAATGGCTCCTGACCCTACTCGCCGCCGCTAGGCTCAATCGCCTGCAACCGGCACTGGATTTCTCATCCTTGCTCTCATTTTCCGCAGCCATGACCTTTTTGAACGCAAAGTCCGTATAGGCTGTCTTATCGGTAGGAAACATGCGAATTATTCGGCAGATCTGTGCTTCATCAGAAGGCATAGGGAAGTGCTACTTGGTTGAGATGCGGTCTGCGTCCAATGGAACCGGTATCAGTCCACGAGAGCCAGAAGGAAGGGTGCCGCGCTAAGGCCGTCGGGCGATGTCGGCTAGCACGAAGAACTGACCTGAGTGTGCCCAGGACAGCCTAGGACACGCGCACTGATCGCACCGTCTCCCCATCTTGGTAAGGGAAGGGGAACCCAAGCGAATCAAGGAGCGCCAGTGACTTCTTTGATGTTGCCCAATCGGCCCTGCAACCTGAGTGGCCTACACTAGTGCGCGCCAGAAGCTTTGTTAGCGAGAAGCATCACATAGTCTTCGGCTGCATCCGCGAGAGTCAGGGCAATCTCCGCCGGCGCCAAACCGCGCTGCTGCAGCCGCTGGATCATCTCGAACATCGCTTCTTCGACTTCCTTCCGGCAGTGTGGACCGAACGGTTTGCGGTCCGTACGCTGAGCATCTTGGGTATCAATCATTCTAACTCCTCCTTTTCGGGAAATGGCCAACGCACGGGCAATGCCAAGTCGTGAACGCCGTTTTTCAATTGACAGTCATGGACATGCATTAGGTCCGCCATCGCCATCAAGCGACGGTTTCGTTGTCCTTCGAGATTTGCGGTTTATCAGCGCCCACCTCCCCTGATCCTTGGAGTTTCACGAGCGGCGTTTTCCTGTGTTAATGCCTCCGGCCCGGTTTGTCGTTAGACCCGCATCCGGGAAATTGCCGCAGCGTGCATACCTGCAGCCGGGGAGCGCCGTTGGGGGCTATCGCGATAGTGGGCGCTGCCATCAGCGAGCCAGTTTTACCGTCTGACCCTCATTCAGTGGCCAAGTAAGTTTATCCAGTCTTCGAACGACGGAGCACTCGCCGCTGTTTGTGTTGGCGGATACATGGCGCCAAAATGCCGGGAACCGCCGAGATTCCGGGCCTCACGCGGGCTGTAACCAAATTCCCTGCTGAAGGCTTTGCTAAAATGGGCGGCAGAAACAAACCCGACATCCGTAGCAATTTCGACGATTTGCTGTCGATTTGCCGGGTTGCTCAGCATTGCGTGCGCTGACAAGAGGCGGCGTCTTTGAATGTAGTGCAGCACCCCACCACTCGGCTCGAGGAGCTGGTACAACCGGGTACGCGAAATACCAAGCTCCTTGCTCAAGCTGTCGGGTGTAAGTTCCGTTGAACTCAAACGGTGTTGGACAAGGCGGCGTAAGCGCTGCATCAGGCCCAGGTGGCTCTTTACCTCGGTTGCGCCACTATGCTCAGCCGACGACGACACGCATGTTGCGATCATGTCGCGTGTTGCGCGTACGACTTTCGAGAGATCAGCTGCACGCAGGCTTGGCAGTCTCGCTTCCATGCTGTCGAAATAGTCGATCAGCAGATTTGTATAGTTGCCGTGAAAAGTCCTGATGATCCTAGTATCGTTGATTGCGGAGGCATCGTCCAAGAGGTCCCGGCACATATAGAATGACAAGCTTTGCGAACTGGTCGTCCGCCCACGGAACGGATACCCCAACGACCGGAGTTCCACTCGTCCCGGCGCTCCTTCTGAGACGTGCCCGTCGCACTCGGTCCAAGTGAGGCCCGTGCGCAGCACGACGAGATGCCAGTGGTCGATAGCCTTCCCACGGAGCTTGTTCGCGGATCGCGCGTAGCTGTGGGCTGGCGTGGTCTGCTGAACGATGAGCATGCTTCCAAGATTCCAGGCGGAGTGATCCGCAGGGAAACCCGCCTCGACCGAGGTGTTGTCGGGAAGCCTGACGTCCAGAAGGGGATTCATGTATGCCTGCCAGGCGGCAAACTGATCCCTAGGTGCCAAATTCCGTGTTGAGAACTGAAGCGGCTCCAGCGCCGGCGACAGGGTTAGGCCGGACTCCGAATCGGCATCGGGCTGCCTCGGCCACCGCCGGCGTTCAGCCTGCGACGGACGTGTGTCGCTTCCCGCCCCGTTACCCTTTGGCTCCGCGGACGATGCAGGCGCGTCGCCCTTCTTAGGAGTTTCTGTCAATCCGTTCTCCCCTAGAGCATAATTTCAGCTTATCGCGCCCGAACCGGCCAGCCTTTCACGCCTTCAGCGCGAAGTCGACTAGACTTGTCTATAAAAACACAACCGACGTGCGAGTTGAAGTCTACCAACATAAATTTGATTGCCACCGAGAACTGACGAAGCCTTCGCCGGACGTATCCGCGTGGCCGTCCCCGCATGGGGCTCGGGGAGAAGTCAGCCACCGGCCTCGCCCTCGTCATTCACGAGCTTCCGACGAACTCCGTGAAATACGGTGCTCTTTCGGTCGAGGAAAGATTACTCGCCGTCTCCGGCGCGATCGAAGACGACATCATAGAAATCGTCTGGACCGAGCATGGAGGCTGCAGGTATTGTCATCCAAGTTCCGGCAGGGAACAGTTTCTGTCGTGGTTCGACGATCGGTTATCTGATGCCCGCGCGACCTGCCGTGGCACTGCGCGGGCGGCCAGGGACGGGCCGCCGCCTGGTACGAGGCCTGCACCGACCTCACTGCGACAGGATTGCTTTCGGACGACTGGCAATCGCATGTCGCTGGCAAGAGCGGGGGCGTGAAGTTGTCGTGGGTCAGGAAGGAGCCGGGAACCGCGCTATCGAAGACGACGACCCGGAGATCAGGATACATCCCGATCTGAGAGACGACCTTCTTCATATGGCGGATCGTCTCCGGACCGAAGATGTTAAACGGAGGGTTGTCGCAGGTCACGCGCCAATAGGCCGGCATTCGCTTCTCGACTCTTATCTGGGCCTGCTGCTGACCTGGCGCTGCTTTGACTTCCGGGGCGCGATCGACCTTCTCGGCGACCCTTGTCTGGCCGGATAGGGGCGAACGCCGGCAACAACAGCAGGGACACCGCAGTGAGGGCCTTAGACGACAGGGCGAAGGCACCTGTGGCCGTCGGTGATCTGGACTTCATGACTGCCTCCGTTCTGCCGATGCGGATTTGCTTCATCCGCCTGATGGCGGTCGCTACAGGTTTCAAGTGTTAAGCCGCCCATCGGCCGGCAGCTTGTTGCCGGTACCGCCGTCTTCTGCTCTCCCACGACCATCGCGCCGAGAATCAGGCCCCGATATTGTACCAAGGTGTTTCCTATACCTTCGGATCGGTACCTTCGGCAGCACACCAAGGTGCAATAGACGCAACGGTCGGGCGGAGGTACCGATCTTCAACCGCCACGGAAGAAATGGAGCCTGCATGACGCGCTGGCCGGATCGCCGCATCGTTGACCTTTTCGGAAACCAACTTTCGATCATCCAGGCGCCGATGGTGGGCGCGACGACGGTTGAATCGTCCTGGCTGCGTTTCACGCGCAGGAACTTGTATCGAACGCAAGCCGAGGGAGGAAAAGAACCATGAAACATGGATCAACAGACGAAGACACAATGAAGGCTGAACCTGCCGCTGGTCAGCGACCGATGAGTCGCCGTGATGCGCTTAAGGCAGCAGGTCTCGTTGGAGCCGCCCTATCAACGGGTGCCGTGTCGGTTCGCGACGCCCTAGCGTCCGCCGACGCGATGGAAGACCTGGTTGCTGCCGCCAAGGCTGAAGGCCAGCTTAACGTCATGGCGTTACCGCGCGACTGGGGCGCATACGGTGCCGTGATCGACAGGTTCAAGGCGAGATACGGTCTGACAGTCAACGAACTCCGGCCCGGTGCCAGCACAGCCGACCAGATAGAGGCGATCAAGGCAGGGCGATGCAAGGCCGATCCCCAAACACCGGACGTAGTCGACCTTGGCATGTCCTTCGCCTCATCGGCAAAGGAAGACGGCTTGTTGCAGCCGTACAAAGCGTCAACGTGGGACACGATCCCGGAATCGGCCAAGGATGCACAAGGGTATTGGTATGGCGGCTTTTCTGGAGCCCTTGCGTTCGAGGTCAACGCTGACCTCGTCACCAAGATCCCTCGGGATTGGGCGGATCTCGCAGCGCCGGAGTATAGGAACTCGGTCGGCCTCGCCGGCAACATATCTTCAAATCAAGCGATCCAGAGCGTGTTCGCCTCAGGCTTGTCGGGAGCAGGCAACGTCGAGGAAGCCGCTGATCAGGGTCTGAAGTTCTTTGCCGATCTCTATCAGAAGGGAAATTTCGTTCCCATCATTGGCTCTGCCAACTCGCTTGCTGACGGCCGCACGCCGATCCTCATTCGCTGGGACTACCTCGCGCTGGGTGACCGCGAGCGCCTCAAAGGGACAACGAGGATCGAAGTCATCAGGCCAAGGACCGCAGCCGTTGCGGGTGTCTAGCCCACTTGCCACCAATGGCATGAAGCTTCTCCGCTATGTCGAGCAAAATGGCGGCATCCCGCTGACGCAATCCTTGGGCGCTTTTCATAGGAAATGTGTCGAATGGGCCGCACATGAATTTCAATGGCCGGGGTATGAACCGGAAATCCTCTATTCAGTGAACAGGGTTCTCAACGAACCGGATTTCCCTCCGCTCTCCATTCTGCATTGGGCGCTGCAGGACCTTCGTATCATCCGCCACTACAAAGGCAGGGCCCTGCTCACGAAGCGCGGCAGGTCGGTTCTCGGCAATCACGGGGACCTTCAGGCAATTCTCGCAGAATGGATGCTGGCCGCTCCGCTGCAGGAGAGTCTTTCCCCCGAAGCTTCCGCCCTGTTCTGGGATCTAAGGCATATGCTGGGTATCGTCTCGACCCGGTTGGCCGAATGGGTGACCCTTGGCGATTATACCGAATGGGCACTCCCGGCGGAGCTTTTCCCGGCGAGGGGACCGCTTGGCCCCCGACACGAGGCAGGTTGGTTCATAGCACATAATCTCGTTCGCCCGCTGATCTGGCTGGGCGTACTGGAGAACGCGCCGCAGAACGTGCCGGCCACGTCGATGATGGACAGGCAATGTCGGAAGACGGTGTTGTTCGATAAATTCATCAGGATCGGCCTTCCGATCGGGATCGAGGCTGTCATCGTCCACTGATGAGCCCCTAGGGCTGGGTCTCTGGGGCTATCGCGTAGCGGGCACTCTGACGCCCACGAAGGCGCATCTGTCGTCGCACGCCAGATGCTCAGCCAACAGCACATTCTGCGGTTTGCGGGTCGCTGCGCCGGACGATGCAGCACCAAGCGTTTTTAGCGCCAACCAACAGACCCTGAGCCTGGTGGATGCTGCAAATCTGGTCCATCGCTGCAGGGCTGGATCTCTTTGCCTCCAATTTTGATCATGGACGCAAGGTGGCGGCTCTGGAATGTGAGAAGCGGCCCCGTGCGCCGGGGGCTGTCGATCCCGGATCCCGGCGTTGCCGTCGCTATGCGGACCCTCCTGCGGCAGCCCTTTTGGCCGGTCTTGCGGGAGGCGAACGGCTTTCGCAGTTCCTGCTACAGCTGGTATACCCTTTCCTGCTTTGATCGCTTCTGCGCAACGACCCAAGTGCTGTCACTGCGTGAAATTTCGCGATTGTAAACCTTGCGCGCTAAGTTGGCTGAAGTCGCATCCCACCAACAAGGTTGATCTGCAGATCGTGCCGTGTTTTGACGTAAGCAAATTGGCGGCGGGGCTTTTGACAACGGGAATGGCAGAACAGTTCGACATGTTTTCGGAGCAGGCTGCGCGCGATCCGATGGTCACGCGCGGCACCTCCAAATCCACCAAGGTCGAAAAGCATGCCATCCCTATGAGTGAAGAGGACATGGTCCGTCATCTGTCGGAGACAGGTCGATATCGGATCCTGCAGAAACTCGCGCCGCGCGCAATCTCAGCATTCTCACGCCCGGAGTACCCCCTCAAGGGCATCATTCTCGACACCGAGACCACCGGCCTCAATGCTCGCAAGGATGAGATCATCGAGATTGGCGTGATCGCTTTCACCTTCGATGGGACAGGTCGTATCGGTGACGTGAGCGGCATCTACGGTGGACTTCAGCAGCCGAGCGTTTCCATTCCCACTGAGATCACCAGGCTCACCGGGATCACCGACGACATGGTCGCCGGTCAAACGATCGACATGGCGGCGCTAGAGGCGCTGATTGAACCGGCTGATCTGCTGATCGCCCACAATGCCGGTTTCGACCGGCCCTTTTGCGAGGCATTTTCTCACCTGTTTTCCGGCAAGGCCTGGGCGTGCTCCAACTCAGAGATCGACTGGTCGTCGCGCGGATATGAGGGCACCAGGCTCGGCTACCTCATCGGGCAGGCGGGTTACTTCCATGATGGTCATCGTGCGATCGACGATTGCTTTGCACTTCTGGAGGTCCTGGATCGCGAGGTGGACGGAACGGCTTCCACCGCTTTCGCGGAGCTCTATGAAGCAAGCCAGAGATCGCGCGCCCGGATATTTGCCGAGAACAGTCCCTTCGACATGAAGGACCACCTGAAGGCGCGAGGCTATCGCTGGTCCGACGGAAGCGACGGCCGTCCAAAATCCTGGTGGATCGAGGTTGGAGAAGAATCGCTCAATGATGAACTCCGCTATCTCAGGGCCGAAATCTACCGCTATCCGGACGCCGATCCTCCAATCAAACGCTTCACCGCCTTCGACCGGTTCCGAGCCTGATAGCCCTTCAGCCCACCTCTATCGGACCCATGCTTTGAACGCATGGCCGACCTGAGACCTTGTGTCTTATCGATGAGCATCCAAGAGCCTATATTCTATTCATCGAAACGACGTTGGAACCGAAGCAAGGTTGCTGGCGTCAAGAGACCTCACGAAAGGGGATCATCATGAACGTAGCACGCTCCTTCAACAACTGGCGCAAGTACCGTCAGACCGTTACCGAACTTGGCCGCATGAGCTCGCGCGAACTGCAGGACCTCGGTATCAATCGCGCCGATATCCACAGCGTCGCTCGCCAGTCGGTCGCTCGCTAAGCGACTGTTTCCAAGCCTACATGATTGACATTACGCCCGCTGACGACGCGGGCGTTTTTGTATCTGCCTGCCACAAAGGCCTGAGTTGGAGATTTCATTCATCAGGAAGAGACCGTGCATTTTATGCATAGCTGCACTGCAGCAAAGTCTATTTAATGTGCGGTGAGAATGGCTATCTTGGTTTTCATCGAAGTGATGCACCTCCTCCCGCAGAGCTTCGATTTCAGACGGCCCACTCCTCCTCCCAAGGGGCGTCTGTCGGAACAGCGGCACTCCTCCTCCCAGCCGTTGTTCGGTTCTTTTCGGAAAGCCTGTCGCACCTCCTCCCGCGGCAGGCTTTTTCGTTTTGCGGACTTGCTGATCAGAGGCTGAGAGCTAGAGCCTTGGTATTGTCACGTTAACCGGGCTGCGGTTGCCTGGCTGACGGGTTGGGCGTAAATTTCGGCGATGCAGACACGAGATATCAGCTTCAAGCGTCACCGTTTTCCGCCACAGATCGTGGCTCACGCGGTCTGGCTTTATCTGCGGTTCAACCTTAGTCTGCGTGAAGTTGAGGAAATGCTGCTCGAGCATGGAATCGACGTATCCTATGAGACAGTCCGCCGCTGGATCGCCAAGTTCGGACCCCAGATCGCACGCAACTTGCGGTGGCGGCAGGCGCGCCCCGGCGATATTTGGTATCTGGACGAAGTTGTCGTGAAATGCGCTGGAGAGAAATTCTGGCTCTGGCGTGCGGTCGATCAGCATGGCACCGTTCTCGAAGAGATATTGCAGAACCGGCGTGATAAAAGGGCGGCAAAGCGCCTGCTGGTGGCGTTAATGAAGCGCTATGGCTTTGCTCCCAAACGGATCATCACCGATAAGCTCCGCTCCTACGGTGCAGCAAAGGCGGAAGTGGCACCCGGCCTTGACCATTGGTCGCACAAGGGCCTCAATAATCGGGCCGAGAACAGCCATCTGCCGTTTCGAAAACGGGAACGAACCATGCAAGGCCACCGGTCACCAGGCCCGTTGCAACGGTTCGTCTCCATGCACTCAGCGACCCGCAATTGCTTTTCAGTTCCGCCCCGTCGCCGCGCCGCGCAAACAATTCGCTACCATCGGCTCGAAGCTTTCGATGCATGGAAAATTGCGGCCGGTGTCGCCTGAATATCCATGAGCCGCTGACCTTTCCAGCCAGAGAAACTTAACGTGACAACACCCTGGGGTGCGACCTTGGAGTAGGGCTGACTGGCACGAACGCGCCGATCGTGTATGGTGTCTCGCGGATAGCAATAAAAAATTCAATCAGCGACAATCGGGGAGCAATTCCATGGGACGCATGATTTTATCGGCCTTTGCGGGCAGCCTTATGGCTCTAACCTCAGTTTTTACGGCGCAAGCGCAAACCACACTTACGGCAGACGAGGCACATGCCATTGGCGTTGATGCGTATGTCTATTTTTATCCGTTGCTGTCGATGGAAATATCACGCCGGACGTTCACGAATATCGCACCGGGTAAGGAACTGGGCAAGGGTCCGATGAACAGCTTTACCAACGTGCCCGAATACCCCCCGGCTGAATTCAAAGGCGTAGTGCGGTCGAACTTTGATACTCTATATTCGAGCGGATGGCTGGACCTGACGAAAGAGCCGCTGATGGTTTCAGTGCCCGATACAGATGGGCGCTACTATCTGTTGCCGATGTTGGATATGTGGACCGATGTCTTTGCGTCGCCGGGCTGGCGTACCACGGGCACCAAGGAGGGTCACTTCTTGATCACTCCGCCTGGCTGGCATTCCGATCTGCGCGACAAGTTTATCGAAGAATTCAAACTGCCCGAAGGGACGCAGCGTATCGACGCCCCAACCCCTTACGTCTGGGTGATAGGGCGCACCAAAACCGATGGGCCACCCGACTATGACGCGGTGCATAAAATTCAGGCGGGCTACAAGATCACGCCGCTGAGCGAATGGGGTAAGGAAGCCAAGCCAATCGAGGTCAAGATTGATCCAAGCGTGGATATGAAGACGCCGCCCAAGACCCAGGTCGACACCATGCCAGCCGACAAATATTTTGCGCTGGCAGCTGACTTGATGAAGGTCAATCCGCCACACATCACGGACGAGCCGATGCTAGCGCAGCTGAAGAAGATCGGCATCGAAGTCGGCAAAGGCTTCGAGATGAGCAAGGTCGATCCGATCATTGCCAAGGCGCTGGAGCGCGCGCCCACCGATGCCCAGAAGCTGATGGCTTGGAAGCTTGCTACGCTGGCGCGCGTCGCCAATGGCTGGTCAATGAACACCGATACCATGGGTGTCTACGGCAACTACTACCTCAAGCGGGCGATCGTCGCTCAACAAGGCCTTGGAGCGAACCTAGTGGAGGACGCCATCTATCCGCTCAATCTCGCTGACAGTGAGGGCAAGCCGCTCGATGGTACTTCCAAGTATACCCTGACGTTTGATAAGAGCAGCTTGCCGCCGGTGAATGCGTTTTGGTCGATTACGCTCTACGATGAGGCAGGCTTCCAAGTCGGTAACGTTCTTGAACGCTTTGCCGTCAGTTCGTGGATGCCGTTCGTCTATAATGGCGACGGCTCGCTTGATCTCTATTTCCAAAATGAGAGCCCCGGCAAGGATAAGGAGCCGAACTGGCTGCCTGCGCCCAAGGCTCCGTTCAACCTGACGATGCGGCTCTATGCGCCGAAGTCGGACGCGCTCACCGGCAGGTGGAATCCCCCTGCGGTGACGAGGGTCCCGGCGCTTCCGGGTCTAGTCGGACAGTAAGGTGGAGCTTGGCGGCGTCGAAGAGATGTCGCCGGCCAACGTTTGATCCGTGATGAGCGGTATATCCATATTCTTCGCCGCCAGGATAAAGGCTTCTCTCGCGGTTTCCCTGTTTCTGAGCCTCAAGCGCTTGCAGGCTTGCAGACATGGAAGCGCGCCATTGATCGCCCTTCTTCCCGGGCAAGGGAGGGCGTTTCATAAGTCACGTCAAATATTCGAGCGGGCTCCGACCTGCCTATAACCGAGGATGAACAATGACCGGCCACCAAGATCCATTGACACTGTGATCGGTCGCATTGGGCATTAGCACCCGCCGCCGGATCGAGCATATTGCCAAACACGGCCGGATGGGCTGGCAGGCAACGACCGGCTACAACCAGAGATCCCGGATCGAGACTCAGATAGGTGCTGGAAGTCGGTCATCGGCGACCGGCTGCACGCCAGGAACATCGAAAACCAGACCACCGAGACGCACATCGCCACCAACGTGCTGAACCGCATATCCGACCTCGGACGGGCAAACTGCGAGCGTGTCAGCTGATCATTTGCTGAAAGCCTAAATGCTGATTACCATCTGATCCGTGCAACACGGTCACCCCGCGCTAAATCGAAGCTGATGCCATCGACAGCTTTGAGCTCTTTGTACCTGGTCGAAAAGGTCACCGACAGATCACGAACCTCAAGGTACGGGGAACTGGCCATCACGGCCTCAATCTTGTCCAACCGGTCCGCCTCGAACGGCGTAGGCGTATTACGGTCTCCTATCAGAAGGTGGCGGAATACTTCATATCATCAAGAAGGCACCTAACACGAATACCGCAATTGAGCGAAGTGGCGATGCAGGCCAAACTCTGAAAAGTTGGTCCCGTGCTCCACCCGCCCCGGCGGCATTTTTCACCGACCACTGTGGCAATTTCCGAACACCCGCTAATTCTTCTCGCGAAAGGGTTGTTAATTCCGGCTGAATCCCGTTTTAAATCAATCCTGAAGAGTAATTTGGGGGCTTTAAATGCGGGCGGGTGTCTTCTTCGGCGGGAAAATTGCAGCGAGTGGCGCGGAAAAGCGTCGGCGACTGTACCTCTCAACTGTATCGGGAGCGGCGCTTATGGTCCTATCCGCAGGGACAGCCCGTAGCGATGACTGGCGCGGATTGACGAGCAGCGACTGGACGGACGGGAGTAACTGGTCGGGAGGTACCGTTCCTGGTGCCGGTGCAACCGTCAACATCAGTACGCCGGGTGCGCCAGGCAATACACCAGCCGTCCTCGGCGTCACCGGCCCGGTCAGCGTGTCGGTGGGTGCCACAAGCGTCGGCCAGGACGCGACTGTGCCTGGGATTTTGACGATCCAGAATGGCAGCAGCCTAACCAGCACCGGTAACGCCCGGCTTGGAACCGTCGCCACGGGGATCGGAGTTGTCACCGTTACAGGAGCCGGGTCACTGTGGAACGCCACCGGCGGCGCAAATCTCGCTCTCGGATTTCTCGGCACTGGTACGCTGAGCATTGAGAATGGCGGGCAAGTCAACGCGAACACCGCAGTCCTAGGCACCGGCGCCACATCTTCGGGCACGCTCAACCTCAGCAGCGGCGGCACATTGCAGGCTCAAACCTTGCGGGGCGGCCTCGGCGCGAGCCAGGCCAATTTCGACAACGGCATTTTGCGCGCTCGGGCCAATAACGCGACCTCCATCAACGGATTTTCCGGCACCGAGCTGAACCTACTCGTCGGCGGGCTGACGATTGACACCGCCGGCTTCGCTCTAGGCACCGACGCAGCGTCGGGGTTCACCGGCGTCGGCGGTCTGACCGTCACGGGTGGCGGCACGTTCAGCCTGTTGGCAAACAGCATTTACTCAGGCGAGACGCAGATCGACTTCGGCAGCAGCCTCGCCCTTTCCGGCGCCGGCGCCATCGCCAATTCCAGCCGGGTTGTCGCCGACGGCGCTTTTGACGTTTCGGCAGCGGCGGCAGCTCCGGCCATCCAGAGCCTGGCCGGCAGCGGCACCGTGTTGCTCGGAGCCCAAACCCTAACGATCACCACTGGCAACGACACGTTCGCGGGCGTCATCGGTGGCACGGGCGGACTGACCGTCACCGCCGGCAATCAGACACTTTCGGGTGTCAACACCTATACCGGCGCGACGACGGTGAGCGGTGGCCGGCTTGCCGTCAACGGCTCGATCACCAGTCCAGTCACCACATCGGGAGCCGGCATTCTCGGCGGCACCGGAACGATCTTCGGCGATGTGACCAACGCCGGCACCATCGCGCCGGGCAATTCGATCGGCACGCTGACGATCTCCGGCAACTATACCGGCAGCAGCGGCACGCTCGAAATCGAGAGCGTCCTCGGCGACGATACGTCCTCCACCGACCGCCTCCTCGTCACCGGCAACACGTCGGGCACGACCAATGTCAAGGTCATCAATCTCGGTGGCGTTGGCGCGCAAACCGTCGAAGGCATCAAGATCGTTGATGTCGCCGGGAACTCGGCTGGGAGCTTCTCGCTGCTTGGTGACTATGTGTTCGAAGGGGATCAGGCCGTGGCCGCCGGAGCTTATGCCTATCGGCTCTACCAAGGTGGTGCCAGCACCCCGGCTGACGGCGATTGGTATCTTCGCTCGGCCCTGCTCGATCCCGCCGGCACCGAGATCGTGCCACTTTATGCGCCCGGTGTTCCGCTTTACGAAGCCTATGCCGGCGTGCTGCTGAGCCTCAATGAGTTCGACACGCTGCGCCAGCGCACTGGCGGGCGTGATGTGGGCGGCCGTCAATCGGCTGACGACGCGGGAAATGGGCTTGCCGGTGCGATCTGGATGCGCATCGACGGAACGCATTCGCATTTCGAGCCGGAGACCTCAACGACGGACACCGAATACGATGTAAATAGCTGGGCGCTGCAAGCGGGTGCCGACGGAATGCTGTATGAAAGCGGAGCCGGCGCGCTGATCGGCGGAGTGAGCTTCCATGTCGATACCGCCTCGGCGGACATTTCCTCGCGCTTTGGCAAGGGTGCCATCGACACGACCGGCTACGGCTTCGACGGCACGTTGACCTGGTACGACGATAGCGGCTTTTACGTGGATACGCAGGCTGGCGTGACCTGGTACAGCAGCGATATCAAATCCTCCATCCTTCGTACCACGCTTGCCGACGGCAATGACGGCTTCGGCTATGGGTTCAGCGTCGAAGCCGGCCAGAAGATCGCCCTGACGAGCCAGTGGTCGCTGACGCCGCAGGCGCAGCTTGCCTATTCCTCCGTGCGCTTCGACAGTTTCACCGATGCCTATGGCGCCGATGTCTCGCTT
The DNA here is from genome assembly GCF_001426265.1 of Rhizobium sp. Root1220. GTDB lineage: Bacteria > Pseudomonadota > Alphaproteobacteria > Rhizobiales > Rhizobiaceae > Rhizobium. Next base: position 8,635 of record NZ_LMDG01000016.1, on the reverse strand, counting down.
GACGACGGAGACAGCCTGACCGGCCGCCTCGGCATCTCGGCCGATTATGACAATGACTGGAAGGATGCCTCCGGAAAGAGCGGCAGCTCGAAGCTCTACGGCATCGCCAATCTCTATTACGACTTCCTCGACGGCTCGGATGTCGATGTCTCAGGGGCCAGCCTCGTCAGCGAGAACCAGGCGCTCTGGGGCGGTCTTGGCGTGGGTGGCTCGCTCAGTTGGTCGGACGACCGTTATGCGCTGAACGGCGAAGCCTTCGCCCGCACCAGCCTTAAGGACTTTGGCGACAGCAACTCCATCGGGGCGAAGGTCGGGTTCAGCGTGAAATGGTAGAGGAATGCCGCTGGCGAAGATGCTGACCGTTTCCCGATTACCCCGCTCGCGTGGAACGCCTCGTCTTCATCGCGGTGGAGGCGTTCGACCGGAACTGCCCGCAGCACATTATGCCTTGCTTCACACAGGTTAAGGCCCGTTGACATTCATTTGATTGCCGAGTGTATCGCGCGGAGGAAGATGAAAGCGTCGAAGCTTTCATCGGTCTGGTCGTAGCGCGCTGCGATGCCTCTGAACTGTTTGAGATGGGAGAAGAAATTCTCAACGAGATGCCGCCCATCAATACATGGCGAAATCACAAGGGGTGAGTTCTTTGCGAACCGCCTTCGGCGGGATGACGGCCTGGGTTTGCGCTTCGCGGCGAAAGGCGGTGCCCAGATTTTCTACAAGGATTGGGGCACCGGGCAGCCAATCGTGTCCATCATGGGTGGCCGCTGAGCGGCGCCGATTGGGATAACCAGATGCGCCATCGGGACGCCCCCTAGTCATGTCGGAACGGCGGCTTAGAAAGTCGCGGCACCGAAAGCCGCTGGTCCGCTCGGCCCCGATGCTGCCGAACAGCAAAGCTTCCCTCGGTCCAACCGTCAGGCGTCCTCTGTCCGCGCCAAACTCGCGAAGTGTCGGAGCCCACTTCTGACTGACGCCGCGATGCTTCCCCGCGTGACAATGAAAATCGACCTTGTCGGCGAAACTGCTGCCCTCGTTACAAGCTCGACCGTGGGGCATCGGCTTTGCCAAGGAGGCGCTGGCCGACCTCACCGTAGAAAACGCCTGCTTAAAAAACATGATCGGTATGGGGCGACGAAGAATGAGATACCCTACTCCGCCAACGAGAAGCTTGAGATCATCCAGATTGTCGAGCAGCATAGCCTGACCGAAGAGTTGCCGCCGGTGAGGTCGCAGGAGACGCGGGGACCTGCAACCTGTCGGGCGGCCGAGAGCATTATCCAATCCGCTCGGCTAGGCCCGGCCCCACTGCGCCCTGGAAGCTGAAAGACTGTAGCCTGTTTATTTATCGACCGATGCACCAACGCCGCGCGGCATCGATCCCAGGCCTGTTCGGCATTTTTTGTTGAGGCAGCGGCGCAGCGAGCGTTCTACAGTCCGGCTCACCAGCATTGCGGCGCAACGTCTTCAGCAACAGGCGGCGATTGACCGGCTTGACCAGACGATTTCCTCTCAGAAGACCTTGATCCAAACACTCGCCGAGCGGGTCAAGATCCATAACAACCTGATCGATCAGTCGGTGGGGACACGGGCCGGGCTCATCGATGCGATGGAAGCCCAGCAGAAGGAGATCGCGGTCGTCACCATGGAGATCGGGCAGCTTGCCGAAGCGAAGGCTTCGCTTGTGGTCGCGACCAGCGACGGTGAGAAGGCGGTAGCCACATTCATAGCGGACAATATCGGCCGTCAGGGCGAAGCGTCACGCCACGCCGATGGATTGGAACAACAGCTCATCAAGGCGCGAAAGCGACGCCAATCGACGACCATTGTCAGCCCGATCGACGGCACCGTTCAAGCATCCGCGATCACGACAGTCGGTCAAGTGGTGAATGCCGGCGCTGAATTAATGCGGATCATCCCGGGCGGTAGCGCGCTTGAAGTCGAGGCCTACCTGCCGAACCGTGACATTGGTTTTGTGTCGATCGGCCAGTCGGTGGTTGTCAAGATCGAAGCTTTTCCCTTTACCCGCTATGGGATCGTCCACGGTCGCGTGACAGCTGTCGCACGGGATGCAATTCCCGAGCCGGACGCTGGCCAGCTCGAAGGGGATCCGGCCAAGCCGCTGCAAAGTGCGGTGCCCGTCGCCAACGCCCAGCGCATTCAAAACCTCGTTTTTCCGGTGACGGTCAAACTCGACACCGTTGACATCGATGTTGATGGGTATCGTCAGCCGTTGTCGCCGGGCATGGCGGTGACGGTGGAGATCAAGACCGGTTCGCGTCGCATCCTGGAATACCTGTTCTCACCGCTAGCCGAGATCGCCTCCGGGGCGATGAAGGAGCGTTGAGCGGCGGCTAGGAAACTCAATCGCATGAACAATCAACCAACCCCTATTATTGGACACAGCAGATTATGTTGAAAAGCCGTTTCAGATTGCTTCTTATCGCAGCCTTTCTCCCGGCCGCCGCGCATGGCGCCGATTGTCCTTCGGCAAACACCGCGAAGAATGGTTTTGTGCTGGAGAATGCCGACGCTCGGAGCGAATTCCGGAAGCAGGCAGATTCAATTGTCAAAGCCGTCCATCACTTTCGCGATTCAGCCCGGCAGACGGTGTTTTCGTATGCCGGTCTGTTTGACCTCGCCCGTTTCACGGATGAGCAGTATGTCATGCATCCGCTGTCCGATTTGACGCACGTTCTGCCTCTCAAGAAAGGTGGCCGCGCCAGCATCGCCTTCGTGCCGCTTGGCCCGGTCGAACCGGCAGATACGCGATGGAGCCTGGAACTGACGGTGGCTGGACAGGAGAGCTTCAGCCTTGGCGAATGCAAATACAAGGTGCTCCGGATCAAGCAGGTAACCAGGAAGGGCGACGAACAATTCGACGTTCTCAGCGTGCTTTATTCGCCGGATCTCCAAGCCACGCTGGCCAAGGTCTATGACGAAGGCACCGCCGACGAGTTCACCGTCCGCTATGACCGGATCCAATCGTTATCACAGTAACTCGCCCTTGAGTACGAGAATAGAAGTCGAGGACATCGGCCCAGCGGTCTGAAGGGGCGGCCTTGCCGCATTACTTTGGCGACGCCATCTCACTATCCATACTGCACAGTCACCACTTGGCCGGCCCAAATGCGACGGAGCCCAACGATGAAGCAGATTTACACGACTTTGGGGCCAAGGCGCCGTGACGAAGTCGGGATGATCCTCCCGCACGAGCATGTGTTTGTCGACCTCAGAACGCCTGACCAGCCCGGTTACGCAGAGGCAGAGATAGATGCGGTAGTGGCATCGATGGTCCCTCAGATTGAGGCGATAAAACGACAAGGCATAACGTTGCTCGTCGAGTGTACGACGGGTGGCGTTGGAAGACGTGCCGACATCGATCTCGCTGTGTCGAAGGCCGCCGATTTTCCGATAGTCGTCCCAACCGGCAACTATCGTGAACCGTGGATCCCTGCTTGGATAGCAGAGGCTAGTGAGGGCGATCTTGAACAATGGATGGTTAGTGAGCTTACCGAGGGAATCGAGGAAACTGGTGTGTTGGCGGGATGGATCAAGCTCAGCGCTGGCGACGACGGGATTTCGCCGCTCGAAGCCCGTATCCTGCGCGCAGCCGCAAGAGCATCCGTACGGACAAATGCGGTCATCGGCTCGCATACGATCCGGGGAAGAGTTGCCTTGGAGCAGTTGGACATCCTTCAGTCAGAGGGCTGCTCACCGGAGCGCTTCATATCCATTCATACCCAAGAGGAGAAGGATTTCGGGCTTCACCGGGTATTGGTGGACCGGGGTGCATGGATCGAATACGACCACGTCGGAAGAGCGCCCGACGACGAGTTGGTCTCAATGGTAATGCGCGCCGTTGACGCCGGGCTCGGAGAGCACCTGCTCATAAGCCACGATCTCGGCTGGTATGATCCGGCGCAACCCGGTGGTGGAACCCCAAGACCTTACACCCACCTTGTCGCTAGCCTTCTGCCATCACTCAAAATCGCGGGCGTAAGCGAGGAGGCGATCCGCCAACTTACTGAAGTCAATCCCTTCGAGGCCTTCGCACGCTGAAGGAAGGCGATTTGCGCCGTCACCGATAGGCGAATTGGTGACAATTGCAGCTCGACGGTTCGTACCCTTTCAAGGCGAAGAAGCCCCTCCGGCACGGGGACTGCCCCCATGCCAAATAGGGTCAGCGCTCAACGCCGGCTTTGCGCCAATTAGCGGTCGTGGAGACCACAGCAGTAGGTTTTGGGAAGCTTCCTCATTCCGACGGCTATGGTGTTGATTGCCACCGAGAACTGACCCTGTAGCACGGGATATTTCCATCGAGAATTGACCCATGTTTGAACCTTGCCCTGCGTGTTTTCAGCGGGGGCTACGGAGTGATCGACATGGCGTTATTGAGCGTGATCCGACGCTGGCATCACGCGGCACTCAGCAGTTCAGCGCTCACCGGCATACCCATGTGAAATCCCTGAACGCGATCGATGCGAAGATCTTTTAAAAGCGACAATTGCGCGGCGGTTTCGACACCTTCCACCACGATCGTATTCCCGCGATTGCGAATGAGAGCAATCATGTCTTGTAGCATAGTCAGCCCGCGTGGCGTTGAGCTGTCGTGGAGGAAAGTTCTATCGACCTTGACCGTTTGGAACTCGATCGCTCTCAGCCAAGAAAGGCCAGCGAAGCCAGATCCGAAGTCATCAAGCCAGATCTCAACTCCGAGTATCCGCAAATCGGCAATGCATTTGAGCACTTCCAACTGCATGTCCATATCCAGACCCTCGGTCACTTCCAAAGCAAGACGAGACCCATTTACGCCACAGCCAGTTAGGATGTCCGCGACACTCGCGGCGAAGCCGGGTGAACGAAGTTGTATGGGCGAGACGTTCACACTAACGGTCGCCATACGGTCCGTCATAAGGATTTCTCGGCACGCAGTTTCGATCGCCCACCGGCCAAGTTCCAGAATGGCACCGGTTCGTTCCGCAACCGGGATAAATATCTTTGGCGAGACAGCGGTACCGTCGGGCATTTTGAGACGCATCAAGGCCTCTACAGCTCGGGCCTTCTCGTTCGTCACGTCGAATATTGGCTGATAGACGAGCGAAACAAGTTTACGATCGATGGCAGCCGCCAGCAGTGGGATCAGCTTACCGGCACTGTCATCAGGGCGAGGCAGGGCCGGGTCAAAATGCCGAATGCAGTTTCGGCCACTGGCTTTCGCGCTGTACAAGGCTAGGTCCGCCTCACGCACCAATCTTTCCACTTTCTCTACTGACTGATCTCGGGTGAAGGCCACACCGATGCTGACTGTCACGACAGACCGATCATCTGGCCGCTCCTCGTGAGCAAGCGCTAGGAACTCGACCTCCATTTTGATCTTCTCTGCTACGATCATCGCGGTCTTAGGAGTTTCAGTTGGCAAGACCACAATGAACTCTTCACCGCCGTAGCGACCTATCATGCCGCCGGACGCCTCTACTACGCTCTTCAGCGCGTTGGCGATGACAGTGAGGCACCGGTCCCCTTCTTGGTGCCCGTAGCGATCATTGAAGCGCTTGAAGAAATCGACATCGATGAGAAATACGGAGAAGTCCCGGCGCTCATTTGTCCAAGCGGTCCAACACTCATCGAGGCGGCGATCTAGTGCCCGCCGGTTGCTTATGCCTGTCAGGTAGTCGGTATGTGAGAGTTCAAGCAGTGACCTCCCGCGTTCGGACGCTTCCCATTGCTGGTGACGAGCTTCGGCCGCGTTCAGCAGTACTTTTTTCCGCTCCACGTTCAGCCTCCAGTTGACGAAGGAGGTGAAAGCGAAGCAGGAAACGTAGAACAACCCAAAAGCCAGCTTGTAGGTCGGGCTCGACGGAAAGAATTCTTCGATCGTAACTACAAATGCGCACAGGACCAGACCGGATGTCGCAACCGATAGCCGAAAGGGGAAGCTAAAGAACAGGTTGGCTCCCATCATGAAGATGGCGCCAAATATCATGTAGTAGGACATCGCGACGACATCGCTCGTGCCGATGGCAGGCCATAGCCAACCTATGTAACCGAGCAGGAGCGCCGACGCGCAGGTAGCGTCAAGCCAGAAAGTTGTAGCTTTCGCCAGTCGCAGGATTTCGAAGGTCAACAGCGCGATTGCCGCAACAGCGAATCGGGCCGCAATCGTCACGGGCGCTACATCCGGGATTAGCCACTGATCTGGCAGAGCGAACGCGACATAAACGGCCACTGCTATCCACAGGCCGTGCCGCGAGCTTCGCCTTCGGACAGCATCATTCTCGATCTCCAGAGATTGGCGGGCCTGTGTAAATGAAAATGTCGCGTCTAAATCATTAAATGGGAAATCTGTGCGGGGCGTACTCATGCAACAACCGAAGATCTATCACGAGCTTTGCGCGGGATAAAGTAAGCCATGATTTGGCGCCCTCCAAAAGTTACTGCTAGCAACTTGCGACCAATTCGTCTGATTACTTCACACTTTTAGATGGCTGAAATTTCACCCGCAATAGTAGAAATACCCTTATCCCGGGTAGATTCTAGTCGCTTCGTTGCCGCTGGTTGATTATGCTTAACGCATCGTCAATGGGGTTTCGAAATGGCACAAAGCATGTTCTTGGACGGAGAGAGTCTAGTCGTACCCAGTGCAATTCGTCAGGCGACAAGGGGGTTCGATGCTCCAGATCCGGCTCGCCTCTCAATAGCGAAGGCCGAGCTTGCTCTGAGTCTCGAACTGACGCACCGCCAGTTTACTTCTGGTGTCGATCCGTCGTTGATAGTCGCGCGTTTGGCTGGCTCGTTGCATGAGTTAAGGGGGCGCTGTCACCCAACTGTCTGGGACCAGATCGTCCCGATAGCTCAATCCCATCCTGTTGCCCGATATCTGCTTCAGGATCCACTGACGCGCTGGTCTTTCGAGAAACCACGAGGCTATTCTGGCGATGCGCATCTCCTCGACTTCATCTATGGCAGGCACGAAGTCGCGGATGCCATTGCATCATCAAGCGAATTGGGTCGCGCCATATATGACTACACCGCAAACGCTTCGTCGTCGGTTGCGGTAAGAGAACGTCGAGACATTCTTGCTCGTAGGGTGGACGAGATTGCATCCGCCGAAGCTAGCCCAATTGAAGTTCTTGCCTTAGCGTCTGGCCATCTTCGCGAGGCAAACTTGTCAAAAGCACTAGGTGCTAAGGAGTTAGGGCGGTGGGTTGCGCTCGATCAAGACCCTCTAAGTGTTGGTTTAGTCGCCCGCGATTTCACCGGTACCGCCGTTGAGGCGATGAATGGTTCAGTCAAATCGTTGCTAGCTGGCAGACATACTCTAGGAACATTCGATTTCGTCTACGCGGCAGGCCTATACGACTATTTGCCAGCCGCAGTCGCCGTCCGACTCGCCAGGAAGTGCGTCGGCATGCTCAAGCCTGGTGGAAAATTTCTGTTCGCCAACTTCTCCCTCGAGACAGATGTCGACGGTTACATGGAGACATTTATGAACTGGGCGCTGCTTTTGCGATCAGAAGAGGATATGCGCTCCGTTGCGAACGAAAGCGTCGCTGGAGTGGACGCCAGCGTCTCTGTTTGGTCTGGCGCCAACCGCAGTATTGTATATTGCGAAATCGAAAAGTGTTAGTTGCGGGCTACTGTTTGGGTAGCACGCGCTCGCCACGTCGCCCGCCACCCGCTGGAACCGATAGCAGGTGAATCACCGCTTCCGGTCAAGTTCTCGTTGCCCGGTCGCGGGTAAAGCGATCCGATCCACAGACACCGTCCAGTTCACCGCACATTTTCTCGAGCGAGACTGCTCAAGATCGAGCCGGTTATCGACGAGGCGATTGCCTGAGATGCGTATTCCACAATGATGGCGAACACGACCCCGCGCTGCCAGCGCGTCCCGCAAGATCATCCATGTCGACATGGACGCCTTCGACGCATCCGTCGGTAATCCCCCCATTCTTAACGGGGCTCGGCAGTAGAATTCACGCGGCCATTTTCAGTTTCTGTGCGGGCGTTGTGCCGCCGATGCACATATTGGGCCGTTCGTTGTTGTACGTCCAGAGCCACTGCGTGGCGAATTCCTGCGCCTCCCGATGCTTTCGATGATGTACTGGTCAAGCCATTCATGTCGGACGGTGCGGTTGTAGCGCTCGACATAGGCATTCTCTTGCGGCTTACCGGGCTGGATATGGCTCAAGGCAATTCCTTGCGTTGCTGCCCACTCCATCTATTCACCGCTCACTGCGGTCGTCTCAGGAGGGAATATAGGTCTCGGCGCCTTCGCCGGTGGCACCCAGGAATTGATGGGCGCTGTCATCGGCAAGGCGCTGATGGGCAACCCGAACCTGACGCAGGAAGAGCGCAACGCGCTTGGCCAATGGGGCGCAGTTCTCGTCGGCATGGCAGTCGGCGGAAACCAGGGGGCGTCAGTTGCACTCGACGCAGAGAGCTTCAATCAACAGCTTCATCTTGAGGAAGGCAAGCTGATTGCTGCCAATGCTGCTCGCTATGCGGTCCAGCAGGGTTATTGCGCTAGTTTGGATGGTGTTGTCACATAAACGCGACGTCAGTGAATTTGGCATAGAGACGGTGGTATGAAGAGTTCTGCCGTCAGCTACAAGCGCCACCGTTTCCCGCAACA
>NZ_LMDG01000015.1 GCF_001426265.1 Rhizobium sp. Root1220 | reverse complement strand
CGATCCCCCCATAAGACACGTCGCTAACGACGTCGTTAAACACGTGTCTTAGGCCATTAAGGCATTATGCGGCAGGCGGTGCCAATCGGGCGGTTACTTTTCAGCGAAAAATCTCAGAATTCTGCACACGGCGCATCGCACCGACCGCCTCCAAGCGAGTACTGGAGAATATTCGGCCCTATCTAACGAGCTTGATCATCTATCGAGAGTCCCCTCCGATCCTGAATGGTCGTATCGACTGGACCACGATCGTCAGGCCTGCGGTATCGAAGCTGAGCTAACAGCAGAATTGAAGAAGCAACTCCGGCCAGGCCTGGATGCGATCATCCGGTGGCTCGGTGCTGCACCATTGGCCGAAGACGCGCAACCGTCAAAACCGACTGTTCGCCCGGACAAGACGGCGACCGGCAGGAAGGCGGCCTCCGCACCCTCAACCAGAAAGCCGCAACGCGCGGCTCGCGACTTTTCGAAAGGTTGGTCGGCAGGTGTTCCCGTGAACTCTGTTTTTAACGCTTGCTTAGCCATCAAGGTCTCCTCTTCCTTCAACCAAAGCCCGGCGCGCTTGGGGGCGGGACGCCGGGCGGCGGGAGAAAGTTCCCGAAGGCTCATGAAGCAGCGAAGCGCCGGTTCTCAACTGCGGCATTGGGATGACTTGCGCATGTAGACGCAGCGGTCGAGGGAGGCGTAGGGTTCGGATGGCACACTTGAGATTTGCGTCATGTATGCATTCTGTTGATTGATCAGTTTGCTTTGTCGAAGGTCAGACGGTAAACACCGCCGACGTTCCGAAGCCGTGGATGTGATCGTAGAGACCGGCGGCTCGGGCCACTGCAGGGAGACAATTTTATGCCGAACAAGAACCGCGCGCTTTCCGTTGTCGTACGCTCGGACGAGCGGGGCCACTGGGTCGAATGGAACAACGATGGCGAAACTGGATCGCTTGGACCCTACCAGGATGCGGACATGGCCGACAACGTCCGGTTAGCAAAGGAACGCGAACTTACTGACAACGTCGGCCACATCAACGACGTCTAAGCTATTCCCCAGGCTGCGGTGATCGGAAAGGAACGACAGAGGCGGAGCCCAACCGCTTATCTCTTCAGCCCGCGTTAGCTGCCATCCGGATAAGTGACCCACCTGACGCGCATCGTTGAGAGGCGTGCGTGGTGCCCCGCCACTTTTGGCGGCATCTGCCAGCCGGCGCAGACTTGGTGTGAATTTGTCGTCGTAGGATGCGAATTCGCCGGTAAAACCGATGCCGTTGGCTGCAACATGCGTACAGCCTGTCAGCACCAGGCCAACACCCCGAACCCTGCGCCGGTAGTAGCTGATTTCCTCATCGGAGACAGTTTGATCATCGCTTGCCGACCACCACGTGGTCATCAGCGCCATTATGACATTCCGGAGGGTCAATCCGTTCGGAAAGGTGAACGGTTCGAAGAGGGGAGTGTTCATGATATGCAGTCTCTCTTGCACTGTGGCTGTTCTGGACAGACATCTAGCAATCAAACAGCTGTTGATTATTCCGCCAATCTGCAGAGGTTAGAAATGGCGTTTCTAAATAGGCTTGAGGCGGGTTGTCGACGAAGTCAGTGTCGTCCTGCTTTCAGCAGCCGCTGACAAGCTCCCAAAACCGCTATCTCTAGGGTCGGAAACGCCGGTTTTGCCTATCAGGTCCGGCTGACGATGAAATCGCTCGAGCACACGGGCGAGCCTCCCTGCATGTCATTTGCGACCGACGCTGACCGCTTGCGAGATGATATCGGGATAACCATCTGAATTCGCAGTGTACTGAACTACTCTGCACGTCATAGGACGGGCCGAGCGCCCACTTTGGTTTCAGGAAGTCTGCTCCTTGGGCCGAACACAGCCCGCCTACGAATACATCTGTAACTGCTGGACAAAAGAACCGACAGTGGGGAGTTCGCCATTAGTCCGATGCTCATGTCGCCGGTCCGCGCCAACGGTCCCGTCAGGCGGAGCGCTGGCTGGGTCAAGGTGGTTATGCGTCAACTCCGACCAAGAATGTCTGCGCGACTCTTCTCGCGCAGGGACTTCCTGTGTTGTCTCATCGATCGATCGCCGGGAAGGGGTGGGAGATGCGTCGCTCGTTGGTTCTATCTTCGTGACGGCGAGTTGTGCCGCGTTGCGATCTTCAGCCACAACAGCAGTCGGGTTGCCGACGGGCGAACAAGTTTGATATTGTGCATCATGGCAATCGCTACGATCGGATCTGCCGCAAAGGCCTATTAGGCAAAAGCTCAAGCGACCGCACGCGCGGCTCGCCGCTTCACCAGGGCTTGTGCCGTGTCGATCAACTCCATTATATCGTTGGCCTTCTCTTTCACACCAACCGGCTTGCCGCCTTCAGACGTCGTTGAAAGATAGATTTTTGTGTGGTCGTCTGCTTGACTGACGGCGACAATGTGATCGATGTTAATGTGTACGGGCAGCTCAGTCTTAGCCCAAGTAGCTTGAATAAAGGCCATTTGTTCCTCCGGTGACTTCAATATTTCAGTAGCGCAGAGTCATCGAGCCACGGCAAGCCCGGACACGGCGATGTGACTCACACACCGAGGTATTTCGTCGCAATCCGGCTAGTTGCTTCCTTCAAGGAAGGAGCATCGACTTGCAAAATCTTAGAGAGTTCGCATCGAGCACCAATGGTGATTGTTGGTTTTTGGGCCTCGGCGACATGACCAACACAGAGGTGGTCGTCCACCGTAGCAAACCTCGTCCGGCGGTCATGACGACCATTCAGGTGAATTCATTCTTGAACCAGCGCCCGTTCGGCCGGAACGTGAGGCTCGGTTACGTTGCTTGCGGATCGGAGCGACCCCAAGAGCGCGGGAGGAGACACCCACCAACCCGGATAGTTGACTCAGGCGGGTCCGCGCAGTGCTGACCACTCCGCACGTTGAGAAAAGGGACGCCTATATGCAGAGCTGGACGTTCCCCTCCGGTTAAGGAGCGTAGCGGCTTATGCATGCTAGAAATGATCTCGACCAGCCACCAGGGCTTCGTGTCATTACCTGGACCTCGGCAGGACACGAGGCGTTCTCCCCTGAGTCTCACAACCGCCAAATCGACCCATTGTGATTTCAGTGGATTCTTCTATTCAGTTGATTGATCCCCAGCCGTTTCTCGCGCAACGCGGTGCTCTTGCCATCCCGTTCAGCTTTTTCACCAAGTGTGATGGCCTTTGCGTTTATGGTCGTTTGGTCCTGTTTGCCCAAATCGAGTAGAAAAAGGTCCATGCGGGTAAGGTCTTTACGCCAAGCCATTCGGCTCCTCCTCAAGTGCGCTCTTCGTTCGACGGTTTACGGGGTGACGATACTCCGGGTCGGTTGTGCTGATGCCCCGAATGGCAAGCCGATGAAGTCCGCTGGTTAGGAAGACCTTCTTTTCTGGCCGGCCGAAACGCCGCTCAAGTTCTGTCTTAAGCACTGCCGGATCCCGCACACCATTCTGGAAAAGGCGGATGAGCGACTTGGCTGCGACATCAGTTGGTCCCTCAGCCAGCAACTCGCCGGTATATCCGGTTTCTGTGAGCACCTTCCTGAGAAGGTCAAGATTGGCGGCAGTCAGATTTTTGGAGGGTCCGGAAGACATGTCGTCCTCCTTTCGATCGGGGCCAGGGCATGAAGCCCTCAAGCAGTGGCGCCCTTGAAAAGGCACACTGAAGTATTGATCTTGCGCTTATTCGGGAGCCAAAGCAACTGTGCCCCCAATCGACTTAGCGACCCAATCCTGGCCAGCACAAGGTTCGCGGTGAATACGATCATGGGTAGACAATCAAGGGACCGGCTTTTGCGGACCGAATCCTTAGCCAACTGCCGCGTCAACATGAGGGGTTGGTTCCGTTGGTGGGACGCCAACTCGGCAAGGAGGGCATGCAAGTTTATATTGGTAGTCGAGACCGGGAGCGGGGCCAGGCTGCGGTAGCTGACCTCGTAAACGAGGGAGTCGATGCGCATCTTCTAATGCCGAGGGGCAGCCAGCATGGTCACTCTTAAGACGCACGGGCAGTGACGATCAAAGTCCCTCCCTCTCAGTCGCGGATGGAAAGATCGTCGCGGACCAATGAGTGCGCTTTGGGCCGATAGCAGCATCAACGGGGTTGGCGGGAAAGCGCCCGCCAATTGCGGTCATTGGAGGTCACGCGCTATAATCACCTTCGCGTGAAACGGCATCACACTCGGGTGGATCGGGGCCGTTTGATCTCGGAGGAAGACAGATGCCGGAGACGACAGTCAACGTCCGCTACATGGTCAATGACGTGGAGGCAGCCATCGCCTGGTATACCGGGCACCTTGGCTTCGCAATTCTATCGAACCACGCCCCCGCTTTTGCCGATGTCAGGCGCGGAGCATTGCGGCTCCTGCTCAGCGGGCCGACGAGTTCAGCGGGACGGCCAATGCCGGGCGGCGAGCAGCCAGTTCCAGGCGGCTGGAACCGCATTCACCTAGTCGTTGATGATTTGGCTGCAGAGGTAGCCCGATTGGGCACGGCTGGCGTACGCTTCCGGAATGAAATTGTCACCGGACCCGGAGGCGCGCAGATACTATTGGTCGACCCTTCTGGGAACGTCGTCGAGCTGTTCCAGCCGGTTCCTCGGGAATGATGTGCTTATTGGGAGGAATTATCTGCTTTTGCGGCCATAATGGATGTACGGTTTGGGGCCGATAGCCGACAAAGCGCTTTCTTATCGCCTTGAAGGGATGTGAACCTGCGACGGGCGAATCCCTAGGAACCCGCCCCTGGGGAGACAAATGTGACTCATGGACTTAGCTCGTTCGAGCTGATGGCCTTCCCGCATCGAAGAATGCTTTGGAAGCGCGGTGGGAGACCGAGTGATCATACTCGGTGGTAAACATGAACGGCACGCCCTTCTGGTTCAAAACCTCAGCGGCACGAAACACGTTCTCTCCCTGGAGGTTCACATCAAGGACTGCGGCGTCGTGTGGTCTCCTGCCTCGATCAGCGCTCAAGGTCCATTGCAATCATGTACTCGTCCTCTGCGACGAGGCCCTTTGTCGTACCACCGCCATAGAGCGCCCTTATGGCCTGCTTCACCGAGAGAACGGGACCAAGCGATCGGGCGCCTTCGACATTTCGTCAGGGGCACCAACGTTTGATCCGCAGAGCACCGCAATGGTCTTGATTATGCGCGTAGTCAGTCTCGACCGTAGTGCCAGGGGGCGAACTCGGGAAAGAATACGTCCTTGAGGGACGGCGATTCCAGAACCTGATATAGCGCAGGCCACCAAGCATCTCGCGTATGCCCGCCACCAGTGAGCCTGCAAAGGACAGCGCGGATTGCGGAGAATCTGCTGGGCACTATCGGCCAACTTGAGTGCAAGAATTGGTGATTTGCGCAATAAGGCCGCCTTCGGGCGCCTTTTTCGATGCGGCATAAGCTCGCTTCACAGAGGAACCTTTCGTCCCCATAAGGCTTTGATCCCCAGAAAAGGAGATCAAATCATGGGAATGAAGTCACCTAAGGATGGCGCGCCTGGCACGACTGATCAATCGCCACGCTGGGAAGGCCCAAAAGAAAACCGACCACGCGGTTACCTTCCGGCAAAGGATGACCCGGATATCGATCGAGATGCCATGGGAGAAAATAACCAAGACCCCGAACTGCGCCGGCCTTCGGACGCAAAACGAAAGAAGATGCGAAGGGAGTTCGCGCAATCACGCGGCGATAGGGAAAGCACGGGAGTAGCAAGTTCAAAGCCTACGGTGATCACCGGGTCCCAAAATGTCACTGGCGACCGCACCCCGCTTGGAACCAACAGGCCGAAAAAGGATTGGATGTGAATTTCGATGAGGCAAAAACGGACCTTTCTCGCTAAGTGCCTGCGGGAACTGCCAGGTGCAGTATCGCCGGTGTCTCGTCCTGGGTGAGTGCCACGAGTACGGTGATGTCGCCGGGACGCGCCACGATCCAAGATGCAGCTCATCACACAGTGGGCGTGATCATCCGCTGCGTCAACGGAAGCCGAAAAAGCTGAGAATCGCGAGGACGATGACTATAGCGCCGACGAGCCAAATAATGTTGTTCATATGATTTCGCTCCCAAGATGAAAGACAAGTTGCGGAAACCAAACGCGTTATTGAACTTGTTGTTCCACCTGGCGATGCAGCTTCCTGCTACTTGGCGATCTTGGGGCAGGCTTGAGATTGAGCTGCCGGTACGGATCTTGGCGTAGGGCTCCGATTGCCGAGAAATTGTATCTGAGACCGTACCGTAAAATATGTCGCGTTGATCGGCGGGATGCGTTACGCAATAGCATGCCCCATCGGATAGGAAGCCGCAAACCCGAGTCCTCCCCACTTGCCCCCTCGCAGCAGTAGTGACGGGAACTTTCCCGCCCAGCCGGAGTTTTCACTACTATACAGCGCAGCGAACACGCTGCTGGGCCGCCTTAACCCATAACGGTCCACCCCAACGGCCCGGCGTCCGCCCCCAAGCGCGCCGGGCTTTGGTTTAGAGGAGATCGTGATGGCTAAGGAGGCGTTCGAAAGTCGACGCCACCGCCACCGACGCTGTGTGCGGGTGGTCCGCGGGTCCAGCCCACCACGTCGCGCTCTTGATCGCCGCTCTTGCTTTCGGACTTCATGGTGCACTCAGCCGGTGGCCTGAAAGTTCCTGCTGGCGATAGGAACCTTTCTCTGCACCCGGTGTTATGGGAAGCAACGCCCCACGTTGCAAATGACTAGCATTGCCCCACAGCACGAAAGGTGCTCACCGGCTTTTCCTTGGGAACAATCGTTAAAACTGAATGTTTGGTTTGGAGCGGCGTCGTTGCGTTTTGCCGCTCGGCCGGCGAAAACCTCAAATCGCCAGCTTGAACAACGAGCCCGGTGCCGGTCCCTCCTGCATCGGGCTTCTTTGTCCCGTGAAATTAGGTCCGCCATCGGCGGATGGCGGAGCCTAGCGAACACCGGGTCGGATGTCGACCGGATAACGGTTTAGTGGTGGGGGACACCCGAAAGCGCTGGCTTTCGTTCCTGAGTCACGGCACACCGTCCGGTACTTGGTGATGTCATGGTTATTACTGCGAACCTGATACGGCTGCTTCTCCGTTCGTTCATATGGTGGGAACGTCCGTGAAACCCGATAGTTCATGCCGGGTTAGCCTTGATCTTCCGATCGGCCTGCCATAGTTGACGCAAGCCATGACGTCAAAGAAAAAACCAGCAAAGACCCCAGGCCAACCCCAGTCGCTCCTGCAGGAACTCGCGGCGCGGCCAGAGAACCTTTTCACCGGCAAGTTTCGCCAGCAGTATGCTGCGTTGTGCTTCCGCTATAAGAATGACGGAGCCTCAATCGAAATTCTGGTCGTTACTTCGCGCGATAGCGGCCGCTGGATCGTTCCGAAAGGATGGCCTGTCGGTGGCAAAGCTCCCTACGAGTCGGCAGAAATCGAAGCGTGGGAAGAGGCGGGGGTTCGAGGCAAGGCTAGGAAGAAGCCGGTCGGTAGATATACCTACCTGAAGCTTTTGGGGGACGGCCATGTGGTGCCTTGCATCGTCGACATCTTCCAAATCGAAGTCAAGAAGGAGGTCGTCGCCTTCAAGGAGCGCGGCGAGCGTATCCTTGCATGGGTAAGCCCGGACGAAGCCTCCCGTCGCGTTAGAGAAGTTGAACTGAAGTCCCTGTTGGTGCAGTTCACCCCTCAAGGAGGTCGAGGCGGCCGAAAGGTTGCTTGAGAGTGCAGACCCCAGTGCGAGCGTCCGCTCGAGGTAAAAAAAGCCCCGCTGGCTGAGCGGGGCAGTTTGAGGAACCGGACAGGGACATACCGGCTATCGAGCGAACTGCGACCGCAGCTTATTGTTCCCTCTCTACCTCAGTCCATTGTTGGCCAAGAGCTATAATACTCTTCGCCCAGGCGCAAGGCTTCCAGAGCCGTTGGTGCATAGCCTTGCTGCGGAAGCAGCCTCATGCCCGGCGAAGAGGCAATGTACGCGCAGTTCCGTCAACTACTCGACGTCGCCGCTAAGGACCCGGCCATCAAGAAGCGGATTGTCGAGGAGGCCATTGCTACGGAGGACAGCGTCATCCAGTCGTTCCGTCGTTGGGAGCACAACGGGGTTCCCGCTGGCAACGGTTGGAACTCCTCGCCCAGCAGCCTGCTAGCCCGTTGCCTGACCCGGCTAGAATTGCTCATCCTCTGGGTCAGACATGAACATCGGCGTCTGGATAGCACCGGCGACTTCAGTCAAATTGTATTTCAGTGTGGATGGTCTCGAAATGGCCTTCCTGCCGATAAGGCCACGGAGTTTGCGCGTCCCTAGCGAACGGCGCGAATAGCAACCACGGTATTTGCCAAAGTCGTTCTGTGACTGGCGTGCAACACCCCGCCGTCCTTCGGTGTCTGGATAACCTCATCGCCTCGGTTTCATTGAGGTCCGACCGAGATCCTCAGCGTCCTTCTTCAGCCTCAATTCTCGGAGTCTCGCTGTTTTTGCGTTTCTTGACTTTTGGTGTGCTTCGATCAGTTCCAGGGCCGCCTCGGTGATACGATCCAATCTTGCGGTACCCTTGATGCCCAGCGTCGGTTCTCTTGCCATAGTGGAGTGCCTCGCAATTCCGTCTGCACTACCAACCTCAGTTCTTCTCCCTGGTTCCGCTCGCCAAAAGCCCTCCGCCGTATCGCGATGGACTGCTTCTATTCGCGCATTGGCACCCTATCTACATTCTGTCGGCATCTGTGGCGGCGGGGATCGCTTGGGAGCTTCTGCCGAAGAGGGAGGAGCTACCGTGTCTCTACTCAGCCTTGTCAATTTGAATGAAGATCAAGTCGAAGCCGTCACGACAGTCGTGACTTGCTGGTGTCAGGATCATGCTGTTTCAATTGACAGTAATGAGGGTCGCATTGCGATGGCTGCTGCCGTCGAATGCGCGGCTCGGGGAGAGCAGTCTCCTGTAGCACTCTCAGAGGCGATCAACGTTGCGATGGCTGCACGTTCTGTGCCGGTCATCAGCGCCCCAAATGATAACCATAGACCCGCTTAGCGGCGGTTAAACCGATCATTTGCCGAAGCAAATTCTGTCGCACCGATTGATGGAAGCTCTAATTCGAGCTTAGCCGCCATAGCGGCGGCCACGAAGGCAGTTTGTGCTTCGTCGGGTGTCCTTTGTCCGTCGTCGACTGCAGTGCAGACTTCCAGCGCACAAAAGTAAGCCCGCCCTTCGGTGACCGGCCAGTCGTAAATCAGGACTGCCATGCATCCATGGTACACATCACCGAGTGAACTTTGACGCACCTTTTGCAGGCAATAAAGCACAGGGGCATTTCAATGCCGATTCATCGCGCTTCACTTAGCCTTGAGGCAGTTCCCATGTGCTCAGGTCAAGGTGACATAGGCTCCATCCGCTTGAAGCAACCGGGCCTTTGAGCAGGAATCGCTGGACATGGTGTCAAAGCCAGAAAAAAGCCCCGCTCTGTTTGCGGGGCCCGTCGGTCCTAGCTCTGCTGGGCTGACTCAATTATTGTGAGACGCGCAGGCTTCGTCTTCCGGGGTAGCGTTGCTCTTGCCGCCCTGAGTTTGCAGATTGCCATTGCCGGCGCTGCTCGCCGGATTTGCACACTTGGTTTTGTCCATTGTGCCCATCGTGCTGCCGGTCGATGTCGAATCGGTTGCCATTGGCTTCTTAACGTCGGTGTTCGCGTTTTTGTCGATTGTGGATCCAGCCGGCGCGGGGTTCGACTCTGCAAAGGCAGAAGTAGCCAGGCCGAGAGCAAGAAGTGACGCTGCAAAAAATTTCGTACGCATTGGGAATCTCCTCCGTGATGTTTCTGTAGCGATAGCTCAACAACCGCGCGACCGATTGGTTCCTCCAAAAGCCGGAACTCTTAAGGGTGAGAGCCGTTGTCCTCTGCAGATCACAGGAGGAAAGCGAAATGGATTGGAATCGTGTTGAAGGCAACTGGAAGCAAATGAAAGGCAAGATCAAGGAGCAGTGGGGCGAACTCACCGATGATGATCTTGACAAGATTGCAGGCAGACGTGACCAACTCGAAGGCAAGATCCAAGAACGGTACGGACTAGAACGGGATCGCACACGTCGCGACGTTGACGATTGGTACAACAATCAGAATTGGGGCTGAGGAAAGATTCGATTTAACCGGCGGGGGCTGGCCGCCTCTCCACGTGGGAGGCGGCCTTCTAGTTCCATACATGGTCCGTTAAACCCCACAACCTCGCGAGGGAGACCGCATTTGGTGCGGGAATTGTTCTTATGCTCCCCTGAACTCGCAACCTCCAGACCTTCGGACTTCTCGCTTTTTACATTTAGCCTCAGCTCTCGAAGTCTTGCTGTTTTAGCGTCTCTTGCCTCCTGATGTGTTTCAACAACCAATAGTATGTTCTCTCGCCATGGTGAGGTGCCTCGTATTATTCGAGTATGGTGTGCGCTTCCTATTTGGATCGATCGGGAACAGGTCAGCGGTCATTGATAATATGAGATATGATCTCTTCCTCAATCTCGGAACAGATTGTCGCGTATTCGAAGATCATCGCCTGATCGTCGTCCGTCTTCCGCCGCAGGGTCTCCCGGCGATGACGCGTATGACGATATCGCGGTCGGTGATCAATCCAGTGACGAGGTCATCTTCGATGACCGGGGTGGCGCCGCTATCGATCTCAGAGATCATCCTCGCTACATCTTCGACGGTAACGGTCGGTACGGCAGAGACCACCTGCGCGGATATGAATTCTCGTACTTTCATCCAAAATCTCCAATCAGGTCCGTTCTCGATTTGCTGTCGATGCATCGCCGTGGCAACAGGAAAGCCCGCTTAAGCGGGCTTCCGAATGCTCTGTTACTTCGAGTTCTTGTGGCTTTGCTCGCCGGCCTTCACGTGCTGCTCATGCGAGCCACCCTGCTTGCCTGACGACGAGCTTGAGCTTTCCTTCGAGGACGCACTCTTGGCGCCACCCGATTTGCTACCGGCTTTGCTGCCTTGCGATCCACTTGTCGATGCCATGATTTCACTCCTCCGTGGAAGATCGGATTGATCTCGGATCACTAACCCGGGCGAGGGCATAGTGTTCCTTCGAGCTGAAATTCAACACACGGATAGCGGACCGCCGAGGACTTTCAGATCAATGCCGTTATTGGGAGATCGGCGCCTTCGGGCCGATAGGAGTTGCTGCCGCGGGCTACAACAAGGTTGGAGGCAGTGGCATCCAGCTCTTATCATGCGTGGTAGGAATGACGAAAGCCCCATGATCGGTAGCCGGGCGTTCGGGCGAGCCGAATATGACGCTTACAGACCCGCGGAACGGCTGGACTTCCGGTCACCCCAATGTCGGCATCCTGGCGAGCTGAGCCGCGATTGGCGTGCGCGATGCGGGACCAGCTTCGCCTCCTTGAAGGGATATGACCCTACGACACGCGAATAGAGTTGCCTTCCCAACTATTTAGACGCTCAGTGCGACGTATTCGTTTTTTTGGAGCTTTCTCCGTGTTTTACCTGTCCCTGCATACACTGAGGGAAAGGTTTCATTCGGACCGTCAGGGCACGGTGATCATCCGCCAACGAGCGGCGCTCGAGGAGCTAACCGTGGATGCAACGGTCTGCCCGAGCAGGAATACGAGCGCGGCCGTCCCAAAGTGACCCTGAAACTAGCACGCTGCTGCCGGCAAGCTTGTCAAGGGATCCGATTTACGGATCATCACGACCAGCTACATCTACGAAATTTCCTCTTCCTGCGAGCAACTGCGGTGCGCCCCTTTTCCGCGGGCAAGCGGTGATGGACTTAACGTTTGATTGCCAGGGCAAGGCTCCATTCGCCAGACCCTTGCTCCAGCGAGTTCAAACATCAACGTCCTGACACCAAGGAGATGTTTCGTGCCGCGCCTGCGTGCGGTGTGCCTATCGATTTTCAATCCTTGCGTCGGCTAGTTGAACGCGACCATCAAGAGGCCAGCGCACTGCATTCGACCTCTTGTTTAAGGCCATTGCTCTACCGCAAGCCGGGCCATAATAACGGCTTTTTGGGAAGGGCAACACCTGTCGGACGGGCACTTTTGATTGCCGCTGGACCCGGGGATTCCCTCAAGGGCAATATCGAAGGGTGATCCCATCCGTTAGAATTACGCATTGCCAAGCAGAGGCATGCCGCGTGCCCGCCTAAAGCGTGACTCTCGAACTACGCTTGAGTTGTTGCGTCCAGACGGCCCAAGGAATGCTTTCGCCATCATTTAAAGACAACCAGCGGAAGGGTCTGAACATGAGCAAAATCCTTAGTGGCTGCATCGGAGCACTAGCGTCTTCGACCATGCTCTGGTGTGCAATGCCACTTGCGCAAGCGCAGGACTCCCAACGAAAGCCTAACATCCTGTTTATCGTTTCCGATGACACAGGCTATGGTGATCTAGGACCTTACGGTGGCGGCGAAGGCCGCGGTATGCCGACTCCGAACATCGACAAGCTGGCGGAGGAAGGGATGACCTTTTTCTCGTTCTACGCCCAGCCAAGTTGTACCCCGGGGCGCGCGGCAATGCAGACCGGGCGTATTCCAAACCGCAGTGGCATGACCACCGTCGCTTTCCAAGGCCAAGGTGGCGGCTTACCGGCGGCGGAATGGACGCTCGCGTCCGTGTTGAAACGCGGCGGGTACCGCACTTACTTCACCGGGAAGTGGCATCTCGGAGAGGCAGACTATGCGTTGCCGACTGCCCAAGGCTATGACGAAATGCAGTACGCGGGCCTCTACCATCTCAATGCCTATACCTACGGCGACCCGACGTGGTTCCCGGATATGGATCCGAAACTGCGCGAAATGTTTCAGAAGGTCACGAAAGGCGCCCTCTCAGGAAACGCAGGCGGACCGGCGACGGAAGACTTCAAGATCAACGGGCAGTATGTCGACACCCCCGTCATCGACGGCAAGGAAGGCGTCGTGGGCATTCCGTTTTTTGACAGCTACATTGAGAAGGCCGCACTTGGCTTTCTTGATGAAGCCGCGAAGAAGCCAGATGAGCCGTTCTTCATTAACGTCAACTTCATGAAGGTGCATCAGCCAAATATGCCTGCACCGGAATTCGAACATAAGTCTTTGTCGAAGAGCAAGTATGCGGATTCGATGGTGGAACTCGACACCCGCATCGGCCGGATCATCGACAAGCTGCGCGACACTGGTATGGATCGGAACACACTGATTTTCTACACGACGGACAACGGCGCCTGGCAGGACGTCTATCCGGATGCCGGATACACGCCGTTTCGTGGCACCAAAGGGACCGTGCGGGAGGGTGGCAACCGAGTGCCTGCCATCGCGGTGTGGCCAGGTAAGGTCAAACCTCGAACCAAGAGCCACGATATCGTCGGTGGCCTTGACCTTATGGCAACATTTGCAGCGGTCGGCGGGGTGCCGTTGCCTGACAAGGACCGCGACGACAAGCCCATAATCTTCGACAGCTATGATATGTCGCCCATTTTGCTTGGCACTGGAAAATCGGAACGCAAGTCCTGGTTCTACTTTACGGAAGATGAACTTTCGCCCGGCGCAATACGGGTGAACAACTACAAATTCGTGTTCAACCTCCGGGGCGATGACGGAGCTCAGACTGGCAGCATGGCGGTCGATACAAACCTCGGCTGGAAGGGGCCGGAGAAATATGTCGCCACAGTGCCACAGGTGTTCGATCTATGGCAGGACCCGCAGGAACGCTACGACATTTTCATGAACAACTTTACAGAGCGGACTTGGATGGGAGTTGTCATGGACGAGGAGTTAAAGAAAATCATGGCGACTTATGTCCAATATCCTCCGCGAAAGATGCAGGGAATGGGCTACACGGGTCCGATCACGATTTCAAGCTATCAACGATTCCAGTGGGTACGAGACGCGCTTGCGAAGGAAGGCGTTTCGATCCCGCTACCGACCGGCAACTGAACCTGATCAGCGGCCGGTAATTTCGGGCCGCTGTCGTCACGGTTTCGACGGACTTCGAAATGCTGGTCTTCACCATTGAATTCTTAGATGGCGCTCCGAGGTGCAGGGCAACGGTGATAGGCATGCAAAGCGAATCCATTGCGTCCGGGAACGATAGGCGGGCGAAGGCCGCCAAGTCGCCGCTCAGCGAAACTTTCGCCTTATCGCTAATGTTGGGTTTGGCCATTGCATCTTTATCACCGGCTGCCTCATTGAGGTCAACAACCACAGCGCAACTATGCGGGTCGGTCAGATTGCAAAGGACGCCCGTTTTACGCTGTGGATGTTGTGGATGACAGACCCTCCCGAGGGTCTCCATTGAGCTTACAATCCCAACGCCTTACTGATCGCGCCGATAAGATCGGATCCCGCAAACGGCTTTTGCAAGTAAGCGATGCAGCCCGCCCGCACAGCCTCCGCTTGCAAACGTCGATCTTCAAGCGCTGTGATGAAGATGACCGGTATGTTGGAGCCCGATTCTTTCAGCCGACGCTGCAGCTCTATGCCGGAGATACCACCGCCCAAGTCGATATCCAGCACAAGACAGGCAGCATCGGTGCGCTCATACTGAGCGAGAAAGGCTTCGGCTGACGCGTATTCCACCGCAGCAAAGCGATAGGCATTTAGCAGCCTTCCGACGCTGCGCCGTATGCTTGCGTCATCGTCAACAACGGCGACCGTGTGGCGCAGCTTTCCCATCTCAAGCCCCACTTGTGAACTACATGAGAGATACGCGATTATCCTCACTTTAGGCGCGTTGGTGTCTGCTTGATATTGCCCTAAAGGGAAGTCGCTGTGTCAGCGAGTCGACTGATTTTCCTCGCAGAGCCAGACACTAAGGGACGACGGCGAGCGATCGCGTACCGAATTGCTCCACCAAGTGATGTACATTCACGGTAGCCGTACCCAAGCATATGACGACATCTCGTTGCGGAGATACTGCGTATGATCAACCCGGGACGTTCAGGCTCTGTCGACTTGTCGCTCGAAGGGACCGGCGCTGGCTGCCATAGCAATGACTTCGGCAACGGACTTCACACCGAGTTTTTCCAAGACGCGGTGGCGGTGCACCTTGACGGTGCGCTCCGATATGCCCAGCGCGTAGGCCATCTGCTTATTAAGCTTGCCGCGGATGACTAGCGCAAGAACTTCAGCTTCGCGCACGCTCAGGCTGGCCAGCAAAGTCCGCCGCTCCTGAATACGCTCATGCTCTGCCCGCCGACGTTCGCAAAGTGACAGTGCTCGCTCGATCGTCGCAACCAGCACCGCTGCCGTGCTGCGTTTTTCCAAAAAATCCTCTGCGCCTGCCTTCATCGCTTCGACGCTGGCCTTTATGTCCCCTTCTCCCGTAAGAAACACGATTGGCAAAAGCGGCGCCCGCTCACGTAGCTCGCGCTGCACCTGCAGGCCGGACCGACCCGGCATCTGCAGGTCAAGAAGGACACACCCTGGTTCACCGCTAGGAAGACACGTCAGGAAGTGATCGCCGGATTCATAGGCCTCGACCTTCAGGCCATATGCGGTAAGCAATCTTGCCGTTGCATTTCTGTAGGATCTGTCGTCATCGACGATATGGACAACCTGTTTCATCTGCCATGCTCCCCCCGTCGGAAAAGAGGCAGAACCATGCGAAAGATGGCCCCGCCTTCCGGCCTGTTGTAGGCGGCGATCGTGCCGCCATAGGTTTCGACAATTGCGCGCGCTATGGAAAGACCCAAACCAGTCCCCGCCTGCTTTGTCGTGTAGAAAGGTTCAAAGACACGGGACAGCCGCTCCTCTGGAATACCGTTGCCAGTATCAGCGACACAAAGTGCGGCTCTCTCGTTGGACAGCGACGTCTCGAACGTCAGTACTCTTGTGGAGGAGTCGGCATCCAATATGGAGTCCATCGCATTGGTCGCAAGGTTGAGGACAACCTGCTGCACGTGAACCTTGTCGGCGCGCACCGGCAGCTCGCCAGCCGGCTCTGTTACCTTCAGCACTATCCCGCGGCGTTCGGCCTCACCGTGGATGATACAGATGGCACTCGTCATGACATCGTTGAGATCGAACTCCTGCCATTCGATCTCGCTCCTCTTCTTGAGCAACCCCCGCATCCGGGCGATGATGTCGCCGGCGCGCTGGTCGTCTTCCTGGATGTCTTGGAGGATCTGCTGCATCAATTGCAGATCTGGCTTCTCGCTTCGGAGCAGTTCGGAAGCGGCATCGGCGTTGTTACGAATGGCCGAAAGGGGCTGGTTGAGTTCGTGAGCGATAGAGGAGGATAAGGCGCCCGCCGTTGCCGACTGGTTGAGGTGAACCGCTTCCATCAGGTGAAGAAGCGAGCGGCTCTCTGCCTCTTTGCGACGCCGTCGCTCTAGGAGCAGGACCGCGATAGCTCCAGCCTGCATAGCAACGATGCCAAGCGCCCCGGTCGCTGCCAGCCAATGCTCCTCCCAGAACGTTTTCTCCTTGTGAATCTCAATGGTTCCAGGAGGCAGATTCTTCTCCGACAGCCCCCAATGCCTGAGCACTCGGGCATCGACGATGTTTGTCTGGGGTGCCCGAATATCCGAGACCGGCCGGCCCGCTATGACATCGGCGACGAGATCTCCGACCGTTCGGCCCAGGCTGTCGAAGGTCACGGTATTTCCCCCCACCACACCGTAGTCGATGTAGGTCTGGTAAGGTCCATAGACCGGCGCGCTGGCCTTTGCCGCAATCTGCCTGACCGCTTCGCGAGGAATGAAATTCCGTCCTGCTCCATCCTTAAAGACCGTCAACGCCAGAATGATGCTGTCGGGCGGGACATGAGATGCTCGTTCGATCAGTTCCTCGATCGTCAAATTTTCCAGATAGGTCGTTTCATATGACCTGGAAAACGCGTTGAGGTCGGCGCGCGCCGTCGCCAACCATCGCCGGTCGAAGTCCGACGATCCACCTATGATAAAGAGGTGGCGGGCACTGGGCTGAAGCGCACGCGCAAGCTCGGCGGTCTTTAAAATATCGAACGTCGTAAACGCGCCGATCACATCATCCGGCAGGTCGATATTCCTTGCAGGGGAATTGCCGAAACCGGCTGCGACAAGTTTCGCGGTTGGGGCGATCGAGGCCCTTGTCTTGGCTATAAAGCGCGCGGATTCTTCTCCAAGTGCCACCACCACATCCGGGCGCCGAGCAGAATACTTCTGGTCTAGGTACCGTTCCATGCGTGCGGCATGATCGGCTTCTGGAAACCGGGAAAGATCCAGGAACTCCGAGAACAGGTCAATCTTGCCGTTTGTTACTTCAAGCAAGCGGTTGCGAAGCGCCTCTCCCGCAACAGTCGTTGCCGCGATCCTCTCATCGTACGGGTAAAGAATGAGAACGCGTGGAGCCTGATCGGGATTCGCAGATGATATGCGGGTAGCTGCAGCGAAGCAGGTCGATACAAGCCACAAAAACGCAACCAACCATCGGCCAGCGTACTTCACTCGACCTGACCCGTTGCCTGAGCCCATTGGCTTTCCCCAAAAGCCCCGGGACGATAACAGCCCGGCGGTGCAGTGTCATCCGCAATTTACTCTACCGTTGATTGGGCGGCGATATAACGGATTCCCCAAAGGGCAATATCGGTATGGTTCGGCATCCGATAAGATCGAATACGGGTGGAGAGGTAGCCGTCGATCAATCATAGACCGAGGTCGGATTTGGATAGCGTGCGCCATCCGATCGAACCGAAGCTAATCTGACGGAATTTGGATCTCTTTGCGACCCGAGCCCGATCAACTCTTGGGGGGAGATTTCGCTATGCAGGTCACGCGCCGCGATTTGCTCAAATGGACACGCCATGGCACCTTGGCGATCGGCCTGTCCACTACCATGGCTACACCAACAGTGGCATGGGCACAGAGCGACCCTCTGCCCTCTTGGAGTGATACCGCGCCAAAGGCAGCCATCGTCTCGTTTGTCGAGAAGGTGACCAAGCAGGGTTCGCCCGACTTCGTTCGGGAACCGGAGCGCATCGCCGTCTTCGACAATGACGGTACGCTGTGGGTCGAACATCCCATGTACACCCAGCTCGCTTTTGCCTTGGACCGCGTCAAGGCGCTAGCTCCGCAGCATCCGGAATGGAAAAACGTACAGCCGTTCAAGGCGGTGCTCGAAGGCGACATGAAGACACTCGCCGGATCAGGTGAGAAAGGCCTTCTGGAACTCATCATGGTGACGCACGCGGGAATGACGACTGGCGAGTTCCAGAAGATCGTGACCGACTGGCTTTCGACGGCACGCGATCCCAGGTTCAAGCGGCCGTACACCGAACTGGTGTATCAGCCGATGGTCGAGCTGCTATCCTACCTGCGCGGCAACGGCTTCAAGACGTTTATCGTGTCGGGTGGCGGCGTTGAATTCATGCGGCCATGGACTGAGAAGGCCTACGGCGTCCCGCCGGAGCAGGTCGTCGGCTCCTCTATCAAGACTGAGTTTAAGATGCAGGACGACACACCGACCCTGTATCGCCTGCCGGAACTCAACTTCATCGATGACAAGGCAGGCAAGCCGGTCGGGATCAATCAACAGATCGGCCGCCGCCCGATTGCAGCGTTCGGCAATTCCGACGGGGATCTCGAAATGCTGCAATGGACCACCATGGTAGGCGCGCCCGCACGGCTAGGGATACTCGTGCATCACACCGACGCAGACCGCGAATACGCGTACGACCGCAAGACCGAATTCGGCCGCCTCGACAAGGCGCTCGACGCGGCCCCGATCGCCGGCTGGACCGTTATCGACATGAAAGCCGATTGGAAGCAGATCTTCAAAAATTAGGACCGTGCGCCAGAGGAGTCGCGCCACATGTCTGTGACGTCGGACTCCACCTTCGCGCCAAAAGTAACGGGCGTCCTGTCCGTTCAATCGGGAGGAAAATGCCATGAAAGTCGACCTGTTCACCACACTAATCTGTGCCGGAGGTATTGCTTTGACCTCCGCGGCTTTTTCGCAAGACGCTCCGAAAAAGCCGCACGTACCGCTTGAGAAATCTATTGGCGTGGTCACGCCGACAGGGCCGGTGCCGTCATTGGCCGTGCTCAACTCCGCTAGTGCCAAAATCGAAAACGGAAAGCTCATTTTGACCGGCGTCTCTGCCAATTCGATCGTCTTTGCCGACCGC
The DNA here is from genome assembly GCF_001426265.1 of Rhizobium sp. Root1220. GTDB lineage: Bacteria > Pseudomonadota > Alphaproteobacteria > Rhizobiales > Rhizobiaceae > Rhizobium. The sequence goes on along the minus strand of NZ_LMDG01000015.1, from coordinate 28,346 downwards.
CCGGTACGAGCTGCCGGACATGTGATGACCGAACAGTTCATCATGCAATGGGACGACGGCAAGGACAACTTCGCCGTCGATCCTCCGAACGCTACCATCTCAGTGCTCGGGGGCGACGGATCCGATGTCAGTGACGCTGTCGTGACATTGAGGACGCCGAAGCTCGACGGCACGATGCTGACATTTGACATCACTGTTCTGGAGGGAAACCTTAGTGGCGCGTCCGGGCCAGCCGCTCTCTTCATCGACCATTTCGGGGGCGGAGGAGGATTTGGCGGCGGCAGCTTCGGCGGACGCAGCTTCGGAGGTGGCGATTTCCACGGCGGTTTCCGCGGAAACGACGTGCATGTCGGCGACACAGACATCAATCGTGTGGGAGGCGGCTACTGGCATGCCCCTGTCTACCACGGTGCCTGGTATCGAGGCGCGCCCGTCGCCACGGGCGTGTTGGCCGGCGCTGCGATTGGCGCCGCGGCAGCCCGTCCCTACTACTACAACTCCTACTACAACAACCAGCAATGCGGCTACTATCCCTTCCCGCCATGCTATTGATCTGCCGACACTGTCACGCCGCCAGCGGCGTGACAGTTCCTCGCCATCGGCGAGCCGACCTCGGCGGCCTTCTCTTCAAGGCGGGCTTGAATGCGCTCACCGCCTAGATTGACGCCCTGGCAGTGCTTCTTGATGTCCGCGCCGCACTCCTTGGCAAGCGCAGTCATAGCGTCGGCGTAACTGATCGTGTCTGCGTAGCTGGCTGCGGCGTGCATCATGCCGAAAGTCACTACGGCGACTAGCACAAGCTTCTTTTGCATCATGGCGTAATCCGATCTGCTATTGAAAACCTTTCCTGCGGCGCAGTGATTGCGGATTGTTCGACGCCGCAAGGCCTTGTCGTTGTGGCCGGAAAATCCGTCCTCTGTCTATTGCCCTCTGGGGAGGTGCCGAGATTCCCCAAAGGGCAATATCAGTTCGCTCCGCCACGTGACAAAGTGGGTGTGTGTGACTGCCAGCGACGATCCCTCAAGAGACACGGTTATGAGCGGCTAGCTGGCGAGAGCGCATAGCACATCGATTGTGAGGGGTTACGCCGAAGAGTAAAACCCTTTGCAATTACGATCGAGGCTCCGCAACAGCAACGACGTCCTTTGCCCATTGGTGAATGGCGGACGTTAGTCCGGATGCTTGGTCAAGCTCCAAACCGTCGAGGAAACCATGACCTTAGCAATCGAAGAGACAAGTTTGGGGCGGCAACCCAACGGTATGGTGTGGATTCCCGGCCGAACTTACCTGATGGGATCGAACAGACACTATCCTGAAGAAGCGCCGGCTCACCCCGTTTATGTCGATGGCTTCTGGATTGATGAGGTCCCAATCACGAACCGCCGGTTCAAAGAGTTCGTGGACGCGACGAAATATGTGACATTTGCCGAGACGGTGCCTGACCTGCGCCAATATCCAGGCGCGCTGCCGGAAATGCTTAGGCCGGGGTCGCTCGTCTTTCACCAACCGAAGCGGGTGAACGGGCCGGACATTTCGCAATGGTGGACGCTCAAGTTCGGCGCGAACTGGCGTCGCCCGTTCGGTGGTCTCAGTGATCTACGCGGCAAGTTGGACCACCCGGTCGTCCACGTCGCCTATTGCGATGCAAAGGCCTTTACGGATTGGGCAGGCTTGGATCTCCCGACGGAGGCGGAATGGGAGCTCGCGGCTCGCGGCGGTCTGGACGACGCAGAGTTTGCATGGGGCAATGAACTGATGCCGGGTGGGATAGCAATGGCAAACACATGGCAAGGCGTCTTCCCAACGCAGACCACCAAGCGTTCCGGCCAGGATCGGACGTCGCCGGTAAGAACATTTCCGCCCAACGGCTATGGGCTCTATGACATGATAGGCAACGTCTGGGAGTGGACGTCCGACTATTGGTCGGCGCGGCATTCGTTGCCTTCGGCGAGGTCCTGTTGTCTACCTGAGAACCCTCGCAACGGCGACGTGGATGCGAGCTACGATCCTCGTCAGCCCGATATTCGTATCGCGCGGCGGGTCCTTAAAGGCGGTTCGCATTTGTGTGCACCCAACTACTGCAGGCGTTACCGCCCAAGTGCGCGTCATGCCGAACCAGAGGATACTTCAACCAGCCATGTCGGGTTTCGATGCGTAAAGAGGATATCATAGCTGTAAGGCGCTGGGTTGCGATCCTATTTCCCGGTCTGTCAAACTGCGTGCCATTCCCTTCCTGAGGCCGGAACGGACCGATGTCCAAGAGCAAGCACTTTGAAAAAGTGTCGAGCGTAGAAGCAGGGGTCGCATCCGCCCGAGGCCAGAGGCTGGTCAGCTCTCGAGGCCGTCGTCCCCCGCTCGTAGCGCTCATTCCCATTCTAAGGTAGCGGACGCCGCGAGGCGTCAGCTACCTGTTCAGGATCAAGCTATTCGCTTGGATGATGCTGTTGCTTCATCGCCTGAACCTGTTGAATGACCTGTTCCAGATTATAGCTCGCAGGGTCCTGCATTGGTGGATAGTCGATGTAGCTCTGGAGTTCCTTCAGCCACAGCGCCTGACCAATGGGCAACATGTTCCAATCGTACACGTAGGCAGTCGCCGGCGCCGAGATAGCGCCACCCATGCCTGTGAGGGTCTTTACCTGCTCGCCTATTGATGTTTCGAACGGATCACGCTTGATGTTGACCACCTGCGTCCAATGGAAAGGCAGGACGCCAGCGAGGAAGCCGGTAGGTGCATCCGATACCATCGCGAAATACATCTTCCAGTTCTTGTAGCGGACCGCTGACGGATCCTTACCGGAGTAGTAGAAGAATGTATCGCGGGCAGACTTGTCCGACTCCCCCTCGAGATATGCCCGTTGGTTGACGCCATCCAGAGTGGTCTTGGCAATTCCGGGATAGGCACCCTTCTCGATCTCGGCCTTCAGTTCGTTGCCCTTGTGGCCGCCTGCAATGTCGACCAGTGTAGGCAACCAGTCGAGCGAGGCGAAGATGTCGTTCTTGACCGTGCCTGGTTTGATATGGCCGGGCCAACGAACGACGAGGGGCGCGCGCATCCCGCCTTCCCATGTTGACAGCTTGCCACCTTTGAACGGCGTCGTACCACCGTCCGGGAAGGTTATTGTCTCGGCTCCGTTGTCGGTAGTGAACGCGATGACGGTATTGTCGAGCTCGCCCATCTCCTCGAGCTTCTTGAGCACGTAGCCGATGTTGTCATCCATCTGCTTCATGCCGGCTTCGTTGACACCCCAGTCCTTGCCGCCTGGCTCGCCAACCATATTCAGGTACTTGTCCGGAAGCACAGTCGTGATGTGCATGCGTGCCGGATTGTACCAGACGAAGAACGGCTTGTTGGTCTTCTCCGGGTCGTTGCGATCGAGGAAGTCGATGACGTGGCTCGATATTTCCTCGTCGACCGTCTTCGAACGCTCCAGAGTCAACGGTCCCTCGTCCGTGCAGGTTTGGTTGGCAGCGGTGCCGTCCGAGGATTTGCACGCCAGAACGGGCCGTGGCGGCATCAGGCACAGCGTGGTCTTCGGATCGACGGCGGCAGGATCATCCTTGAGACCGGGAATAGGTGTGTTTCGGCACGGCGGTGCAATCGTCTGGTCCGTCGGCGTCCTGTTGATATCGGGGAAGCTCACCCCCTGCATGGCATCGAGGTGATAAAGATAGCCCCAGAACTCATTGAAACCATGGGCGGTAGGCAGGGCATCGGTGTGGTCGCCAAGGTGGTTCTTGCCGAATTCACCGGTATTATAGCCGAGGTCGCGCAGGAACCATGCAAGCGCTGGAGTGCCCGGCTTGAGATATGATGGGCTTCCGGGCAATTGGGGTGGGATCATGCCGGTCCGCAGCGGGTGCATTCCGGTGAAGAAAGCGTTGCGTGCGCCCCGCCGTGCAGCTCTGCTCGGCGTAGTAGGTCGTGAACATTGCACCTTCCTGGCCGATGCGGTCGATGTTCGGGGTTTCCCCGACCATCAAGCCTTTGTGATAGATGCCAGGCTGCATCCAGCCGATATCGTCACCCATGATGAACAGGATGTTTGGCTTCTTCGCGGAATTCTGCGCTTGCATGGTTGCGGTACTCGCCAGCAGGCTTCCTGCGACGGCGAAAGCTGCGGTTAATAACTGTGTGGTCCGTCTCATTTCTGATGCCTCCCTCAAGGGCCTCCAGTGGATGGCCAAGGTTGGTTGAAAAACAATTCAAGGCAAAGCGAGGGGTGATGTGACGAAGCCCGGGCAACAACGCGACAATTGAACAGGCCATTTCAACATGAAAGCTCTGCCGTCTGCAGCGCGCTGTGTCTGCCCCACGACTTGCGGAAGAGGGAATGTCCGTCCGCCTTCCAACCAGGGTTCTACATCGTATTAGAGACAACAGATATTGCCCTTTAGGGAATCACCAGGCGTTACCGCGCGCTGAGCGCCGTTTGAAGTGCCGCGCAACGATCAACCCAAAGGCCGGGGGCAGTCAAAGGAGGTCTTGAAGGGGTATGAACCTGGCCTCGGCAATTATTTAGGCGCCCAGTTGGGCGTAGCGAAGCCGTGCGTCCTGCTGATTAACGAGGACGACTCTATGGGAAGCGGAACGAAGGATGTCGGTCGTAACGCGCATCCTATGCTCGTCAGGCGATCAATGGGGTCCCCGAGCTGATGGACGGCGGGAGTGTCATCGGTGCTACCAACTATCTCACTTGATCGACGCCGCTTTGCTGCGCTCCGGGGGTCTCGAACGCCATTTCGCATGACACATACCATGCTGCTTTTGCTCAGGAAATCAAAGCACCCACGTATCGTCAACATCGCAAGCACTACCGCATCGCAGGCGTTGGCGAGCGATCCCTCAAGCATGTTCGGCCGCGAGGATACGATAGTGGCTTACGCCTCTTCCAAGGCCGCCCTCACGATGCTGACTGTGCAATATGCCAATGCGTTCCGCCGCAGTGCGGAGTACGCTCACCTCAAGATCAACAGCGCGACACCTGGCTATATCGCAACGGGCTTCAACGGCTTCAGCGGCAACCGTTCGGTCGAAGAAGGCGCGAGGATCGTTGTTGAGCTGGCTACGCTCTCGGACAATGGGCCAAGCGGGGGCTTCTTCAACGACGCAGGCGTCGTGCCGTGGTGATCTCGTCAAGCACGACCCTTTCGATTGATATTGATTTGCGGATGCGGCGCGGCGGGATGGAGTCTTTCTGAAGTATTGGCTGACCGAAGCCGCCTGCGTTTGCGGCGCGGCGGATGAACTTGGTTGCATCGTCTCCAGCCACGCGGCGAAGAGCTTCGATCTGGTCTCCGACCGTGGCCGGCAGACCCGGCATGGTCAGGGTGCGGCGGGATCCGAGCTTTTCGGTGTTCAACTGGCCGGCGCCTCACCGAAGCGGGCGAGGTGCAGCAGTTCGCCGAGCAGATGGAGGCATCCTCCCACTTGCTGATGAGCACGTATCCGGCCGCGAACAGGGCGTGCGCGGTCCCCTGCGGGTCACGATGGCGCCCACGCTGGCGACGCATCTCCTGATGCCGGACTTCGCCGCCTTTGCAAGGCAGCATCCCGAAATCGAAATGGTAATTTGGTCGTCCTTGGACGGCGCGCCTCCGGCATGGCAGCGTTTGCGTCCGCCATCTTCCGCTGCAACTCGATAGCTCCGAACGTGGCATTGACTACGCCTTGGAAACTCAAGAGAACCCCATCTCCCATCACTTTGACTATGCGGCCGCCATGTGCCCGCACGATTGGTTGGAGAATTGTCGGGCGTCGCTCCTTCAGTACCAGGCTACGTCCGCGACGACTATTGCTGCAAGTCGACGTTTGATGCCTTCTTCGGCCATTCGGACAAGACCCAGGTGGGTGAATGTCCACGCGTGGCTCAACTGCGACCGGTCGCTCGATGACCATTATGCGGGCGCGAAGCGATCGTTGACCGTAAACCCAGTTGGTATCGAGCAATCTGTCTGATCAGCGTCTTCGCTTTGATGGGATTCGACCCTCGCATCAGGATAGTCCCTGAAATGATAGGCAGCTGTCTGGCCCGTACACCCGGCGCCTTACAGATGGCGTTGTCGATGGCTGCAGAACATCGCACTGGCGAAGCTCGCCAATACCCATTGCCTTTCATCTGTGCCAGGGATGTGGGTTGGTGGCGGGCAATTCGGCGCAGCCACTAGGGAAGTAGAGCACACGGAGCACATGCTCAGGGCTACACGCCGGAAACAGTTGTCGCGCCAGTCATCAATCCTATGTGCGACTTATGTCGCGGTGTGGCGTGCCAGCCGTCGGGCGAGCTCTCGAAACCGCATTAACTCTCGTGAGATGTCGAAGCGTCGATGAAAATAGGGATCTGCCGCAATGCCTTCCCGTTTCCCGAAAAACGTCAACGCGAGAGGCGGCGACACGCACTCTCCGGCGCTACGGACAACAAAGGCACCATGAACAGACGCTACGTTTGCCTCGGGCGTGCTATCATTGATCAAACATTGGCGTGATATGTAAGGATGTGGGATGCGAATTATCGTTTATGGAATCGGAGCCATTGGCGGCACCATCGCTGCATGTCTGAGCCTAGCAGGATTTTCCGTTGCGGGTATTGCGCGAGGCAAGCAGTTGGACGCCATTTCGAGGTCGGGCTTGACCTTGATCACGCCGGAAAGTCGCAGAACAGCGCGATTTCCTGTTTACCCCAATCCTTCGGCAATTGGCTTTTACGCCGATGACATCGTTATCCTGGCGATGAAAGGACAGGATACACTTTCCGCACTTTTGGAATTGAGGGCCGCCGGTGTCTGGTCGCAACCCATATTCTGCTTCCAGAACGGTGTCGCCAACGAAGTTCTGGCCCTTCGGCTTTTTGAAAACGTCTACGGCGCCACCGTCATGTTGCCGGCCGATTATGAAACACCAGGTGAGATCGCCGCCTACACTGTCCCCAAGCACGGGATCTTTGACATTGGCCGTTTCCCCGTCGGCGAAGACGAGACTGTTCGGTCCCTATGTGCGATCCTGTCGGCCTCGGGGTTCGTGGCGAATGCGAGGACCGATGTCATGGGCAGCAAGTACCGCAAGCTGCTTGCCAATCTCCGCAATATTGTAGACGTCGCGATAGGCGATAAGGAGCTCCAGCAGTATTGGTACGAGAAGGTTCGTGCCGAGGGTGAGAACGCCCTGAGGGCGGCGGGAATCCGCTGGGATCCTGCCGATGCCATCGCTCGCGGTGATTTGTCTTTAGGGACGATTGCGGGCCAAAAACGACTGGGATCATCGACGATGCAAAGTATCGTCCGAGGCGCTGGATCGCTTGAAACCGACTATCTTAACGGCGAAATTGTACTTTTGGGCCGGCTCCACAACGTGGCTACGCCCGCAAATGCCGCCTTTTGCAGGCTGTCGCAACATTTGTTGGATGGACGCTTGGCCCCTGAAACCGCCGATAGCGAGAGAGTTTTGTCCGAGATCTAGGCCGAGGGGCGGGCGTAAGGCTCGCCGCTGACGTTTCATTCGACGCCGCGGGAGCTTGATTGGCGCCCGCGCTCTGCCGATCGCTTTTTAGGACGGCATCCTGCCCTCGATCTCCAATAGCCGACAAGCCGCAATATCGGCCAAAACGGAAAGCGCTAGTGACTGTGAGTCTCTTGCCCGGTTGAAGAGCCCTATCGGCGATTTTATCTTGGCAATGTCGGCCTCAACATGGCCGAGTTCTCGCAGGCGTTGAACGCGCCTGGAATGGGTACGTGTGCTTCCAAGTGCACCGATATAAAATGGACTCGAGGCGAACGCCGCTTCAAAGACCGGAATTTCACGGTCGATGTCGTGATATAGCAGTGCCACGGCGGTCTCCGCATCGATTGCCGTCGGATCTGGCGCAGATCGCCCTGCCTCGTGGCACACAACATCGTATCCTACAGCTGCCGCGACCTTGGCTGCGACTTCCACTTCGACCGATCGACCGGCAAGAAAAACCCGTACGCGGGGTCGATGGTGAACAATAAATACCGGGCCGGTCCAACCAGTTTTATCCTTAGCCCCTGCTGTCGATAGCCGCTGTAAAGCAGGCTCGTAACGCAGACTAGCGGGCTGCCGATATTCGAGGCTGGAAAGGACGGTGCGAAATGGTGCATTGTCCCGAACCACATGGATCGCAATTGTAATGCCACCCCCGCACGGAAGCACGATATCGAAGAATGACGATCCCTCTCCGAGCAAGAGATTGCGATCGCATCCCCTGGATATTGCTTCTACCGCCTCCGAGGCGACGGCAGCCTCGGTGCATCCGCCGGAAACGAAACCGCAATACAAGCCGTCGTCGCGGACAGCCATGTGAGATCCCAACGCACGAGCGGATCCGCCGCGGATTTCCACGAGCGTGGCGAGGGCAACGCCGTGCCCCGCGTCAAACGACTCCGCGGCAAAGCGCATAACCTCAATGGCGTCGTCGGTCATAAACGCCGCTTTGGGAACGATCGGCATGATGATAGGGGCAAGGCTTGTCATTGTGTCCCTCTCCGGTGACCCTGCTTTACAGCATCTTCTCCAGGGTGATGGGCAGATCACGGATCCTTTTGCCCGTCGCGTGGAAGACAGCGTTGGCAATTGCAGGAGCGACACCGACAATACCAACTTCGCCGACGCCCTTGCCGCCGAGCGCAGAGGCATTGACATCGGGGACGCCGACCGAGATCACCTGAATGTCCGGCACGTCCGAATTGGTTGGCAGCAGATAGTCGCCGACATTGTTGTTCATGAGCCTGCCGTTGCGTTGATCGACCAGCCCCTCTTCCAGCAAGGCCTGCCCGATACCCATGATGATGCCGCCGCGCCATTGGCTTTCGACGAGCTTCGGATTGTATAGTCTACCGCAATCGAACGCAGACACGATGCGCGAAACGCGAACCGTGCCAAGGTCCTCGTCGACCTTTACTTCGGCGAAATGCGCGCACCAGCTGTGCATGGAATAGTCTCCAGCCGTGGGGCCCTGAACGCCCGCCAGCGTTGTCCAGGCGCGTTTATGATCGGCTGCCGATTGTGTGGCATCATCAAGCGTGTTGCGTAGGATCTCCAGGTGATCTCTCCCTAGCGCCTTCATCATTTCGGACAAGGAATGTGAATTCCCATCACCCCTTGCAGCACCCATACGCCCGTCGGCAAAAACAAGCGTGTTTGCTCCCGTGTCGCGCAGCGGCGAGTTAACATCGTTCAGTGCGAGACCAATCAATTCGTCCCGCGCGGCAACTGCGGCTTTGTGAACAGCACCGAGTATCGACCCGGCGAGCATCGATCCGCCGGCGATTGCTGATCCAGGCAGTCGCGAATCGCCCAGATGGACATCGATCTGTTCGACGGGGACACCGAGTACCTCGGATGCCGTCTGTGCAAGGATCGTGTACGTCCCCTGCCCCATGTCGATGGCGCTGCTGACGACCTCGACGCGGCCATTGGCGAGAATGCGGATCATTGCCGCACTCGGCGCACGAATGACGGGGAAAGTACCGCATCCAATCCCCCAACCGACCAGGGTCTTGCCGTCCCGCATGGAACCGGGCTGATGGCTGCGACGCGACCAGCCAAAGGCCTCGGCTCCCTCGGTGAGGGCCTCCCGCAGACGGCGGCTCGACCAGGGTTTGCCGGACTGATAGTCGTGGTCTGCGTAGTTTTTCAGGCGAAGCTCCAGAGGATCCATCCCGATCTCGTAGGCGAGCTCCTCGATTGCGCATTCAATGCCATAAGCGCTCGGGTTTTTGCCCGGACCACGCAAGGCGCCTGGCGTGACGGTATTGACCGGGATGACACGGTGCTCGGAACTGAAGTTCTCAACCTTGTAAAGCACGGCCGTGGCAGCACCCGTCTGCTCGGGATAATCCATGTAGACACAGGTTTCACTCGCCCCGCGATGAACGATTGCTTGCAGTATTCCGTCGCCGTTCGCACCGAGCGCGATCGTCTGGCGCGTCGCAGCGCGCCCACCATAACTCGTAAAGTTCTGTGGGCGCGTCACGGCCAGCCGCACAGGCCGGCCAAGCTTCCGTGCCGCCACGGCCGCCACCGCGCCGTAAGCCAATGCCGCGCCCTTGGATCCGAATCCGCCACCGATGAACGGTGAGATCACACGGACATTTTCATCCGGCAGACCAAACCATTCCGCGTAGGTACGGGCCATTCCCTGCGCCCACTGACTTGGCTCCCAGATCGTCAGGGTGTCGCCGTCCCATTTCGCGGTCAGGCCGTGCGGTTCCATGGCGACATGGAACTCGCGCGGCGTGCGATACTCCGCCTTTATCTTGACCGGCGCGGCGGCGAAGGCAGCGTCAGCGTCACCCCATTTCGACGTGAGGTTATCCATGACTGTGCCCTCGCCCGCATGCGGGTCGTCAAGGCTCATGACCGCCGACGTCTCCTGGTAGATGACCTTGATCAATCTTGCAGCCTCGGAGGCCTGCTCACGGGTCTGAGCCACGACAGCGCAAATGCTTTCACCGTTAAAACGGACCTCGCGGGGAAGCGGCCTGTAGGGCTCGTTATCCGGTCGGTTGCCATACCAGTCGGTCGCAACCGTCAGACCAAGGTCGTCTTCCGGCGTCAGGATCATGAGAACGCCGGGCGCGGCTTTCGCTGCTGCCGTATCCACCGCCAACACGCGGCCGGCTGCGATCGTGCTTTGCACAAGGGCGGCATGTACCATGTCCTCAAGGGCGTATTCCAGCGCGTAGGTCGCTTGGCCCGTCACCTTCACGATGCCTTCGAAACGAGATTGGCGACCACCAACGACACCATCGGATGCGTCGCCGTGCTTGCGGGTTTCAATTGCGGTCACAGGATACCTCCTACGGTGAGGATTGCGCGGGCGACGACACTCGGCACCAGTTTGATCTTGTACTCGTTGCCGCCGTGGGAAACGGCGCCTTCGACGGCGAGCTTGCTCGCAGCCTCGACCTGGCGGACGTCGAGCACCTTGCCGATGAGCGCCTCTTCCACAACACGGGCGCGCCAGGGAATTGTCGCGACGCCACCAAGCGCAACACGTATATCGCGCACGGTTCTGCCGTCAGCGTCGAATTCGATACCCACCGCAGCGCTTGCGGCCGCAAATTCGTATGATTGCCGATCCCGGACTTTCAGATAGGTGGAATTCCGCGCGGCCGCCGACGCGGGCACAGTGATGGCGGTGATCATCTCACCGGCACAAATGACGGTCTCCTTTTCAGGTGTAGATCCCGGCAGCAGGAAGAATTCGCCGATTGGCACGGCGCGTTCGCCGAGGTGAACAGTGGCATCAAACGCCAGCAGCGCAGTGGCGAGATCGCCCGGATAACTGGCAATGCAGCTTTCGCTCGTGCCCAAAACTGCATGGCTGCGGTTTATGCCGCCGATCGCGGAACAGCCCGAACCAGGCGCCCGCTTGTTGCAGGCCGCAAATGCGCCCGGCTCCCGAAAATAGGCGCAGCGTGTCCGCTGTAGCAAATTGCCGCCAATGGTCGCCATATTGCGGAGCTGCGGCGATGCGGCCTGTGACAGAGATTGCGCCACTGCCGGAAAGGCAGAAAGAATATGGTCATCGTCCGCCACCGCCGCCATCGTCGCAAGCGCGCCGATCGTGACGCCCGCATCACTGGCGACGATCTCGCTTAGTCCAGAGAGGTGGGTGATGTCGATAACGAGATCCGGTTGTGTCACGCCGCATTTGGCGAGATCCAAAAGTGTGGTGCCGCCAGCAAGGAGGACCGCCCCGGTCCGGCTCAACGCTTGCCGCGCCTCATCCATCGAGCCCGCACGGAAATAAGAAAACTCTCTCATGCTGCCTCCGCCGCATCGCGTACAGCCGCGACAATGCTGTTATAGGCGCCGCACCGACAGAGATTGCCGGACATATATTCGCGGATTTCGCTGTCGGACGTCGCGCGCCCCTCGCGAATGCATGCCACAGCTGACATAATCTGGCCGGGTGTGCAGTAACCGCACTGAAAAGCATCGTGCTTTACAAATGCTGCCTGTACGGGGTGAAGATCCCCGTCTGCCGCGCTCAGCCCCTCGATCGTGGCAATCTGTCGGCCTTCGACCTGTGCGGCAAGCGTCAAACACGCAAGCACCCGCTGACCGTCGACATGGACGGTGCATGCACCGCACTGCCCCTGGTCACAGCCTTTCTTAGTACCGGTCAGACCAAGATTCTCGCGCAATGCGTCAAGCAACGTCGTGCGGGGTTCAATTGAGATGGCGCGCATCTCGCCGTTGATGTCCAATTTAGTGGGAAGCGTTTCTACCATGATGGGGTCTCGCTGTGTCTCTGGTGAAAGCAATCTGTCGGGTTTGGTAAGCATGGATGACCGGCGATATTCACTCTGTTTCGATGAGCCGGTCATATTCGGCCTGACATAGCAGTCCGCTTGCATTACATTTCAGACGGGCACCCTCTCAAATGGAGGCGCCTCCGTTTAAACTAGAGACTTGTTCGAACTCGTCAAGTCAAAATTCCGGAGCATCTTTTGACATCGGCGGAGCCAAAAAGCGCATTGGACAATTCTCCCGCCCTGCGGGCGGATGCGCGTCGCAATAGGCAAAAACTTATCGAAATTGCGGCTGCGGCGTTTGCAGAAAACGGTGTAGAGACCTCGCTCGAAGATATCGCCCGGCGCGCCGGCGTCGGCATCGGCACGCTTTACCGTCACTTCCCCACCCGTGAACATCTGGTCGAAGTGGTGTATCGGCGCGAATTGGAGATGCTCGCCGCTGCAGCCGGTGGTTTGGCACAGACGCACGCGCCCGATGCAGCTCTCGAAGAATGGATGCGTCGCTTTGTCGGCTACATCGCGACAAAGCGCGGCATGGCCAACAGCCTTAGAATTCTGATGACCTCAAACTCCGCACTATTTGCAGAGGGTTCGGGCGTTTTGCGGGCCGCATTGGATGATCTCTTGAAACGCGCAGCACAAGCGGGTGCCGTGCGCGGTGACATCGACACGACCGATCTGTTGCACGCTCTGTCAAGTATCTACTCGATCCCCGATGCCCCGGATTGGCGGGATCGCTCACATCGGCTGATCGGTCTGCTGATGGATGGATTGCGTTACACCAGGTAGCATGCCCACGCCGCTGCTCGAAGCAGATAGCGCTTTGCGGCTACAGGGCGAGCTGGCGCAATCCTTTTTATGGAACTCGCAGCCCAACGCTGTTGCGACGACGAACCGATCCACCATGTCCCAGACGATAAGAACGATCTTGGCTCTTTTTTACGAGCTCAATTGACGGCACGGTGGACCGTAAATTTTACCGACAGGGAATAAGAAATGCTTCACCCCGTGGAAGAAGATCGCGATACCGCTAGGCGAGTTGATACACTCTTGCCTGACATTGCCGCCATTTCGGCCTCAACGATTGTCGAATGGCTAGCGGGAGACGATTGCCATGCAATGGATGAGGCAGAGCTCATTTCTGGTCTCGGTTACCGTCTTCGCGCAATCGGAGTTCCTGTGGACCGGTTGGCGCTTCATCTCATGACGCTTCATCCGGAGTATTTCGGGACAAGCATCGCTTGGACGGCGGGAGAACCTGTCAATAGCCAGGATCGCCATCACGGTTCCGTCAGCCTTGCCTTCATGGATAGCGCAATCTCTCAGGCTATCCGGATGAGAAGAACGGTCGTCGCGGGTCGCACCGGGATGGGAGCAAGCTGGCAATGCCTGGAAACCTTTGCGGGTCGCGACCTGATGCAGGTGATAGTCATACCGCTTTGCAATTGCGACGGCTCCGTGAGCACCGCGTCTTTTGCAACGCAACGTCCGACGGGCTTCACCGCCGGCGAGCGACAAATACTGGAGCGCATTATCCCCGCACTTCGAAACGCCTGTGAACTGCGAACGCTTCGGAAAATTGGTGATACCATGCTGGACACGTATATCGGGCCCTATACCGCCCAACGCATCCGAGCAGGCCATATACGACAAGGCGAGGTTGAGTCGATAGATGCGGCTCTGTTGCTCTGCGACCTGCGAGGTTTCACGGAGCTTTCGAATAACCTGCCACCTCGTGAGATCATGCAGTTCCTGAATTGCTATTTCGACCGGGTGGTACCCGCGATCACAAGCCACGGCGGGGAAGTCGCAAAATTCATGGGCGACGCGGTGCTAGCCTTCTTTCCCGGGTACAGTGCCGTATGGGCGGCGGCATCTGCCTACAACGCTGCGATGGAAATCCTCGCGCGCACTGCAGAAACCCACGATGTCAGAATGCATGTTGGCATCGCGCTGCACTACGGCGAAGTCAACTACGGAAACCTGGGTTCCGGCGGTCGTCTTGATTTCACGCTGATTGGGCCGGACGTCAACTTGGTGAGCCGTATTCAGCACGTCTGCAGCGAGGAAGGTCATCAACTTTTAATGTCGCGTGCTTTTATGGAAGCACAGAACGATGAGAATGAGCGGCAATCTATTGGATGCCGCGAGTTGAAGGGCTTTGAAAGCCCAGTGGAGCTTTTTCAACCATTAGACCGGGTCGATCGCACACTGACGACTGACCTCCTTCGCCCCGGGATTAAATTCGGTCAAGGTTGACCTCTTCGTTTGTGCGTCTTGACCCGCGATATGGCTCATCAGAGCCATTTTGGTATGTCGACTCGAGAATAGTTTCGCAGCTTTTCAACCAATGCCGTCGCATCGTTGTCCACCGATACGCTGTGCCTATGCGCCGCAGGCAGAAAGTTTGTGTCGACCATATGGTCGATGAAGCTGAGGAAAGAGGCATAGAAGTCCGCGGTGTTTAGAATGCCAACGGGCTTATCAATTTCGGAAAGCTGGTTCATGGTCCAGATCTCCATGAGTTCCTCGATCGTCCCGATACCTCCGGGGAGCGCGATAAAGGCATCCGCTAGCTCCGCCATTCGTTCCTTCCGCCGGCGGAGGGTGGATGCTATCTCATGCCGTGTTAAGCGAAGATGCGATTGTCCTTTACGATGAAGTCCTTTCGTAGTCACACCATGCACTTCGCCCCCTGCCTCCAGAGCGGCATCGGCCACGACACCCATTAGACCCTTTGTCGTTCCGCCATAGACCGTCGTTATGCCGGCTTCACCGAGAGCGCGACCAAGCGATCGGGCGCCTTCGACATATTCGTCAGTGGCACCAACGTTTGATCCGCAAAACACCGCAATGGTCTTGATTATGCGCGTAGTCATGTATCAGCCCTTTCTTCCACAAGCACGCTGGCCTCCAACAACGTGCCAGTGCGTAACTGTCTATTTTTCCGTCATTTGAGCTGCCATTCGCGGACCAGCCGCGAACGTGGGATCGAGTTTCTGCTGTCGCTCCGATGGCGTCCAGAATGTGCCATTCGCTACCAATCTATGGCCTATATGGCAAGGCCAATCTTGGACCTTCTAGAATAGACCAAGATGGAGCACGGTAGGGTCTCTTCTACAACGCAGAGGACCTATCATGAGCAACCGCATCGACTACGCCAAGGCGTCACCAGAAGGCTATAAAGCGTTTGGAGGCGTCTACCTCACCCTTCGAAGAAGTGACCTGCCAGAGGAATTGATCAATCTCGTCAACCTGCGCGTCTCCCAGATCAATGGTTGCGCGTTCTGCATAGACATGCATTCCCGCGACCTCCTAAAAGGCGGACTGAGCGTCGATAAACTGGTACTCGTCGCCGTTTGGCGCGAGGCCGGAAGGCTCTTCACCCCCCGTGAACGCGCCGCCCTCGCCTGGGCCGAGACCGTCACCCGGGTGTCTGAAACAGGTGTGCCTGATGCGGACTACGACGCAGCCGCAGCTGAGTTCAACGAAAAGGAGCTCGCTGACCTAACCTATGCCATCGGGTTGATGAATGCCTTCAACCGTTTTGGCGTCAGCTTTCGCTCCACTCCCGCCGCTACCGCAAAGAGCTGATTTACTCCAGGCTGGCTGCCGCTGGTGCGGCAGCCAGCTCACAAGGGGCTTGCCCGCGATGCTACCGGGTAGCCAATTTCCCAATCAACACCGCCCGGCAATGCTTGGCAAATGAAGAAGGAACCGTCGTCATGGCGTGGACACTATTGAGTATCGCCGGCGTTCTCGAGATTGCATTCGCCTTGTGTATGAAGATGTCCGATGGTTTCACGCGGTTAGTACCGGCGCTGTTTACGATCGCCGCAGGACTTTCCAGTGTGTTCCTCCTTTCGCTTTCCCTCCGCACGCTACCAGTCGGCACCGGTTACGCTGTCTGGACCGGGATAGGCGCGGCCGGAACAGCCATCTTCGGCGTATTGTTTCTAGGGGATTCTCCGTCACCGATGAGGTTGCTCTGTATCATGGCGATTTTATCAGGCGTCATCGGTCTCAAGCTGGTATCGGCGCAGTGAGCACCTCAAAGCTGGCATCCGCGCCGTCCACGGTGCCAGGTTCGTTAGGTCGAGTAAGCTGATGCACATGGGCCGTCGGTCTACGATCGATTAACAGACTAAGCAGCTCCGGCCGGCTATAGTGTCCGCGGGAATCCATCATCTGTTTTCGCTTGTCGATCAGTGCGAAGTCGAGATCAGCAATCACCTCCCCTTCGCCAGAGCGCAAGGGATCGCACAGCAATGTACCGTCCGGTGCAACGATCGCGGTAAAGCAGCCACTGGAGATCGGACCGATGCCGCAGCCGGTGTCTCTCATGATCTGGGCTTGCTGATCGGGGCTGAGCCAGGCGGTAGCATTGACGACGAAGCAACCGGATTCCAACGCGTGCTGCCGAATATTGACACCCATCTGTTCAGAGAACAGATCTCCGCCGAACGAACCAGGATACATTGCCGAGTGTATTTGTTCGCCGTCAGCCATGAGCGCGTAGCGGGCCAGCGGGTTGTAGTGCTCCCAGCATGCCAACTGACCGATACGACCCACAGCGCTGTCGACAGCCCGAAGGCCAGATCCGTCTCCGTATCCCCAGATCATCCTTTCATGAAAGGTCGGTGAAATCTTGCGGCGTCGCTGCAACAAACTGCCGTCGGCATCAAACAGCAACTGGGTATTGTAAATCGTGCCGCCATCACGCTCGTTGACCCCTATGGAAACCACCATCCGTGCTCGCTTGCAGGCTTCACCGATGGCGCGGGTGGTTTCAGACGGCACAGTGACCGCTTGATCCAGCAGTCGCAGATGCTCCTTGCCTGTCCGCAAGTCATAGGCGGACTGGACGAAGGAAAAGTACGGGTAATATGGAACGATCGTCTCGGGGAAGGTTGCGAATTGAACACCCTTCTCGGCGAGGTCGGCGATCTTGGCGACGACTATGCCGACCGTCTTTTCGCGACTGTAAAGCGCGGGACTGATCTGGACGGCAGCGGCTTTCACGACTGTCATTGTGATCCTCAGTTCTGTTTAATGGTTATGAGAGGTCGGGTGTCCGCGGCGCCAGTTTGTCAGATGTCTTTGCCGATAAAGTAAGCGCCTGCTCCGCGGTGCACGGGGATTGGTCCGTCGGGTTCGACGACGGGTCTCGCCAGCATGTTCTTATGCACGGTCAATGTCTGTGCAACGGTGTAAGCGTGGCGGTCCTCGAAATCCGTCCGGCTGACGAGCACGTGGCTGCCGAACGACACTATCAGTCTCAATGGTAAGTTTCGGATATCTGTGAAGGGCGGTGTGGCGGCAAAGAGCGCCTCGGCGCTCTCCCTTGCCATGACTGCAATATCCTGCTGATGGGTGCCGATGAGGACCCCGACGCGCCGCGTGTCCGCGGCGCGAGTCAACCTTGCACGGGAGGCCGGCAAAAAACGCTCCAGCACATTGACTGCCGATTCCGACAAGTCACCGGCCGTTTCATCATCGCGCTGACCGACAAGCAGAAGGCGGTAGCGGCGGTAGGTCCGCGTTAGGCCGTCCGGTTCCATATCGGCGAGCACTAGCCCGGGCCCCCGGCGCGTCTCAGTGATCGTAACTGCTGGCTTGAACCCCGTCAGCACAGAAACGGCCAATCCTGTCCCTAAAGTCAATAAGGTACGGCGTTGCATGATCATTGCTCCTTGAACACGTCGCGATTCAGGATCGCCGTTACCCCAACATTGGGGTAGTCAACGACCTGCGCTATGTTGAGGTCGACAGCGACACTGGTCAGAACGTAAGCCTGCTCGCGGGTGAGTCCTTTGGTCTTGACGAGAAAATCAATCATGTTGAGCGTGGCGTTTCGCGCTGCCAGCGTGAGATCCTCCGAGAGGTTTGCGAGGGGAGCAATCTTCTCGCCACCAAGGTAGGTCTCAAAAACAGGCACTTCGCCCTCGCTCTTGATTGGGAGACCTGAGATGGCGTAAAAGCTCGATGGAGCAAGTTGCTTGAGCTGCGAGCCACCTTCAAAATGCATTGTGGACTGTAGTGCGGCTCCGCCTGGTATGACCTTGGCTTCGAGTGTCACTCTGCCGCCGGTCTCAATGGCGGTACCGGCCACCTCGCCGCCGCCCATCGCGAAGTGCACGTCTCCTGCAAACAGACCACAGCCGTCGATGAAGCATGGCAACAGGATCGTCGTACCGACGATTGTTTCCTTGGCATCCACGTTCCCACCGTTTTCACGTGGCGGAACAGTCCGTAGGCATTCGGACTTTGCTGTGCCATCGACGCCACAGAGATCGGCTGGTAGCGCTTCGACGGGCTGCGGAGTCAAAATTGCACCGCCGGCATCGGCAAGCTCCTGCTCCCGCTTTAGCCATTTTTGAAGTTCTTCCCTGTCTGGAAGCACGCCGATGGTACCCATGAACGAGTTGTTTGGCACTGAAATGCCGGGCATGTCTTTGGAGCGTGCTTCTAGCCGGTTCAGATCCCAATGAACAATGTATGGGTCAGTGAACACGTCTCTCAAAAACCCGAATCCTGGCACGACCGTGGTTGTCCCAAACTCGTCAGGCTCGATGTCCACCACCGTTACAGCGATAGAATCACCCTTCTTGGCTCCTTCAATGTGGACGGGTCCCGTCAGCGGATGGCAGCGGTTCAGGTCAACGGCCGCGACGTCCTCGGCGGTCGAGGAAAAATCAAGGTCAGAATCGAGTCCATCTCGGGTCTCAAGAATGAATTTCTGGCCAGGCTTCACTCGGGCAACGGGTTTGACCGCGTAGTGAATTCGGTTAAAGCAGTTTGGATCATCTTTGCAATGTTCGCCCGACTTTGCGACGATCACTGGCTGTGGTCCCTTGACGTCACTGGTGTCCGCGAAGGCACTGCTTCCAACCAGGAATAGTGCAACTGCCGGCGCAGCACAGGCAAATTTTGACCTTACGCAGTGGGTCGGCATGGGAGCGACCACAACACATTTACTTGTCTTTGAACTGGAACCAAGCGACCAGTTCAAATGTCTGGAAACCGCAGCTGAAGTCTTTCGGTAGTCGATACGGCTGTTCATGGCCATTTCCTTCCGTTAGAACGACGAGGGTCGCAGCACGCGCGACAAGTCCCCTGATTGGAGAGTTATTCGGCGATAGGTATCCTCGACACTTAGGTATCTCGGTGAAAGAGGGTGCCGCATATGCAGACACGATCTACTTCTGTTTTAGAACATGGTGAGATTGGCGGAAGGACCATGATTGGACTTCATTGTTAGTCCATGAGTGCGCTTGGATCATACTCAGGCGAGACGTGACATCACGCATGGCACCGTACACAGCATCGGCAGGCTGATGCGGTTTCCAGCGGGGCGGTTAGCCTTCGGGTCGCGGTAGAGCATATTATGGGTTGGCGCAAACGGACGCCGCAACGGCAGTGTTGATGCTGGACGGCGCTGACGAGCGAACCGCTACAGATTTAGCAATCTTTCTGGGCGCGGAAACCTACTGAGCTCGACAGCACCGACGACGCCAATTCTCGATCAGTATGCTACCGAGCCGACATGAGATTGATCACGATGGAGAGAGGCGAAGTAGTCTCTCACTGTTTGATCGGCATTGCGTCTTAGTGAAGCAAGCGCATCCGAGTGCGAGCCTGTTCCCTGAACCGAGAATGTTGTTACCTTATGCAAGCCGATCATGCCGAGGATTGCTTTAAGGTACGGCGTGAGAAAGTCTGGCTGTTGCGGATGCTCACCAGAGAAGCGACCGCCCGAAGAAATGGCGACATAGACAGGACGATTGTGTAGCGTCCCTACTTTTCCAACGTTTGTGATATTGAAGGTCCGCCGCGTTCTAACGATATGATCGATCCACAACTTCAGAGTCGCAGGCAGCGTCAAATTATGCATTGGCGTAGAAATGACCACAACGTCCGCGTTCTCCAGCTCCAGTATCAGTTGTTCGGACTTGGCCATCGATCCAAGGCGAGACACGTCTTTGGAGGAGCCCTGAGAAACCGCATAGTCCTCATCGATCGGCAAGATGATGCCATGGCCAATCATCCGATCGATGACTATTGCGCCTGGATCGGTCTGTCGCAACTGGTCGATGATCTGTTGCGCGAGCCGATAGCTCTCGGCTGCTTGCCTGCGAGGACTGCAGCTGACATGAAGGACTTTCATCGGATTCAATCTCCTGATCTTGCGCAGCACCAGACCACGTCAAATCAGCGTATAGGCCGGTCAAGGCAGACCCAAGGTCCATGAAGCGGAAACGAAGCTGGACCATCAACGTGATCGCAGGTGCCGGCGCCCGTGACACTCACGGCGCAAGATCCATTGCCTTCATACTGTCGGTTCCCTGATCGATATGGTACAGATGCCTGCAAAGAAACAGAAGTGGCGACTGGCCCATGATCGTCGCGAATGGCAACAACTTCCCGCCGCTGGACCCAAACGCAGGCGTACCCTTCTACCGGCAGATCTACGATCGGTTCCGCGCCGCTATTGCCTCGGGACTTTTGAAACCCGGCGACCGGATACCCTCGGCGCGAGCGCTGACAAAAGAGCTCGGCTTGGCAAGAGGTACGATCGAGTCAGCATATTCGTTACTCGCAGCCGAGGGCTACATCGAAGCGCACGGTCAAGCAGGTACCATTGTAACACCGGGCCTCGATACGCTCACGCCTGCTCCTGCCCCCGCCCCCCAGCCAGTATACAATGCGGCAGAGGTGAGCTTTCGCCCGGATTCCATTTTGCCATTCCAAATGGGTTTGCCAGCCCTCGATGCATTTCCACGGAAGATCTGGGCACGGCTGGGCGCGGGATGCGTTCGCGCCATGCAGCCATCCGACATGGTCCACCCTGCAATATACGGCCTGCCCGCACTGCGGAGGGAGATCGCCACCTATTTGCAGGTTTCGCGGGGAATTGGTTGCTCGCCATCGCAGGTATTCATCACGTCCGGCTATCGTCACACGATTGAACTGATTGCCGATGCTTTGCTGAAGGCAGGAGACCAGGTCTGGCTTGAAGATCCGGGATATCCGCCAACGCGAGAAATTTTTAGACACATGCAAATCACACCCGTGCCAGTGCGGGTGGATGAAGAGGGAATGGTTATATCCGATGGCATAAAGGCAGCCCCTGACGCTGTTGCAGCCGTCGTGACGCCCGCACACCAAAGTCCACTGGGGATGTCTTTGGCCTTGCCACGGCGGTTGGCGCTTCTGGACTGGGCCGCGAGAAGCAAGTCTTGGATTATCGAGGACGACTATGACGGTGAGTATCGCTACGTCAGTCGTCCTCTCCCGGCGCTTAAGAGCCTGGATCGCAATGGGCGTGTTCTCTATTCTGGCACCTTCAGCAAGGTGCTTTTTCCGGGCCTTCGGCTAGCCTATCTTGTCGTTCCCGAAAACCTGGTCGAGCGGTTTGAGCATATCAGCCAAACTTTAGCAGGTGGGAGCCCCGAGCTCACACAGGCTATTGTCACGGCGTTTATCAAAGAGGGGCACTTTGCGCGTCACATCCAACGGATGCGAAAACTGTATGCCCAGCGTAGGAAGGCCACGGTGGCAGGACTCGATACCGTCCTTGGAAATCACATGAGCATTGCGTCTCAACCAGGGGGAATGCACTTGATCCTGCGGTTGAAAAACCAGCAATCAGACCGCTTGCTTTCAGCCCGCATGCGGGAAAGCGGGCTTTATGCTGAGGCGTTGACCGATTGGACCATGCTCGCCCACGAGCCAGCAGCCATACTCGTCAACTTCACAAACATCGATAGTGAGAAAACCGCCGAGAATCTCGCAAAGCGAATTCTGATGTTGGCGTAAGCGTAGCGACCATCTCTGGAAGAGATGGATCGAGAACGCCAGTCGCTCTCACGAGTCTCAAGTCAAGAATTAAGCACAGCCGCGCGCGAAGGACGCCGTTTAGCGGAACGACGCATGGCCCAGCATGCAAGTTAATTCTTGGTCCTTCTGGTTCCAGGCTAGCGTTGGCA
Organism: Rhizobium sp. Root1220; assembly: GCF_001426265.1. Classification (GTDB taxonomy): domain Bacteria; phylum Pseudomonadota; class Alphaproteobacteria; order Rhizobiales; family Rhizobiaceae; genus Rhizobium. Next base: position 6,078 of record NZ_LMDG01000015.1, on the reverse strand, counting down.
CTATCCGTCTCACGGTTGGCGATACGGATTCGTGATGAAGGAACGTCTTGATTGCGCCAGAGCTTCACCCGAAGGCTTAAGGGCTTTTTGGGAAGTGTACGCCGCTGTTGCAAACGGTAGCCTCGACAGGCCGTTGCTTTCTCTCGTCTATCTACGAGTTTCCCAGATCAATGGCTGTCCGTATTACATCGATGTTCACTCTCAAGAACTGCTGAATATGGGCATGACGGTGGAGAAACTCGGGCAGGTGCCGGTGTGGCGGAATGCTGGACCCCTATTCAACGCTCGCGAGCGCAGCGGACTGGCTTGGGCTGAAATCGTGACGCGCGTCGTTGAAACGCGTGTTCCCGATGTTGACTACGAAGCTGCAACTGCCGAATTCAACGACAAGGAACTCTCAGACCTGACATATGCGGTTGGGTTGATGAACGCCTTGAACCGAATTGGGATAGCGTTCCGCTTGAAGCCAGCTGCCGCGGGGACGGATTGACCCCCCGGGATCCGCTAGGCGTTTGAGAGAATGCATTCGTACGCTCTCCGGTGTTCGCGAAAGTCACCTCGTGGGCGGCTCACTAGACCCACTGGGCTTTCGCGTGTGCAAGCACGTATGGAGTTTGAACCGTCACCCCAATGGCGGTCAGCATAAGACGCAAAACTGAAAGGCATCCGCATATGACAATGATTTCTCGACAAGAGCTCACCGAGTTGCGTGCATCGATCGACAACATCGATGCCGCCGTTATCCATCTGCTTGCCGAACGCTTTCGTTGCACGAAAGCAGTGGGTGCACTGAAGGCAAGGGAAGGTCTCCCTGCGACCGATCCAAACCGTGAGGCCTCACAGGTGAAGCGTCTGCGATCACTCGCTTCACTATCGGGTTTAGATCCTGATTTTGCGGAAAAGTTCCTGACATTCACCATCGAGGAAGTGATCCGACACCACCGGTCGATCGCGGACGGCCTAGATGGTCAGACCCGGGTCTGAGGACAAGTCGCCACGCGAGCGAGCAATCCAGCCATTTAAGTATGGAAGGAACAAATACGATGTATGACTTCATTGTAGTTGGCGCAGGGTCTGCAGGCTCTCTGGTGGCAGGCAGGCTCGCGGAAAATGGTGCAAACGTTCTGGTGCTTGAAGCCGGTGGCCGTGACACAAGCATCCTCATCCACATGCCGGCCGGATTTCAGAAATTGCTTGTGCACGGACGGTTTCTTTTTCCATACGAGACCGTGCCGCAATCGCAACTCGACGGCCGCGCACGGTCCATGCTCGTGGGCAAGGGTTTAGGGGGAAGCAGCTCGCTCAATGCCATGTGTTGGGTTGTCGGTCAGCGTCGAGACTATGACACGTGGCAGACTGCGGCTGGCAGCGCCGCAAAGTGGTCCTTTGACGATCTACTCCCGCACTTCCGAAAAATCGAAGCAAACCAGCTCCTGGATAACGAATTCCATGGCAGCTCAGGACCAGTCCGCGTTTCATTTCCTCCCAAGATCAATCCCCTCAACGCTGCGGTCATCAGGGCGTTTCAAGAGGCTGGGTTGCCATTCAACGCTGACTATAACGGAGCACAACAGCGTGGCGTAAACCTTGTCCAGTCGAACTTTTCCGATGCGCGCCGCTACAGTTCGGCTGTCGCTTTTCTGCATCCGGTGGAGAAACGGTCGAATATCGTCATCGATACGCGCGCCCTCGTACATCGACTCCTTTTCGAGGGAGATCGAGCCATCGGGGTAGAATACTCCCAGGAAGGGCGGTTGCGACAGGCCAGGGCCAATGAAGTAATCGTATCCGCAGGCGCATTGAATTCTCCCCGCATCCTGATGCTCTCTGGCATCGGGCCGGAAGAAGAACTTAGCAAACTTGGCATCCGGGTCCGCTGCAATTCTACTGACGTCGGCAGCCATCTGCAGGATCATGCTCAAGTTCCAATTCTGGCGCGTTGCCGCCACAAGTGGGGATACTATAGGGATAGTCATGGCCTTCGAATGCTAATCAACGGCCTCCGCTATCTTTTGTTTCGGGATGGTCCGGCGTCGGGAAGCGGCATCGAGTCCAGTTCCTACTTCAATCCGGACGATTCCGACGGACTGCCCACGATCCAAAGCTTCCACAATCCGGCCCTGCTCAGTGCATCCTTGGGCAAGGCCGAGGCCGCACCCGGCATGACGTTCGTCAATGTGGTGCTGCAACCGCAAAGTCGGGGACAGTTGAGACTTCGCGACGCAAATCCGAGATCGACTCCGATTATCAATCCGAACTGGTTGTCGGAGAGTGAGGACGTACGCAAGATGCTTGGTGGCCTGCGCTATATCAGAACCGTCCTTGAATCGCCCTCCCTCAAGGACGTATTCTTTCCCGAGCTTGCCCCTGGCACTGCCGTTGAGAGCGATCAACAACTCACGGACTATATAAAGTCCGCCGCAACTACGATGTGGCACCCAGTGGGAACCTGCAGAATGGGAAGCGATGAGGGATCAGTCGTCGACGCCGACTTGCGGGTGCGAGGCGCTCGTAGCCTACGAGTGATCGATGCGTCGATTATGCCAAATATCGTCAGCGCAAATACCAACGCCGCCACGATGGCGCTGGCCAGCAAAGGCGTTGAATTGATATTGGTCCACTGAAGCGCCCTCACTTCATTTTGATACCCAAGATGTCGTTGTCAAAAGCTCCCAGCCGATTGCGGCTACGGGCACGCGTGCTTCGACCTCAAGTCGCTGTGAAGAGCTTCGTCACCAGGAACGCGAGTGTTATCGAAGATGGTCCATTCCTTTAGGTAAAACATGGACCTTCATATGGGGAACGAACTCCCGGATTATAGGTCCATCGCTTGAACCGTTACATCAGGCGAAGTGTTGAAGCACCTCACCCGGACCACTGCGAACGCAGTCGTTTCCGCTTTGTACGTCACGGCACACCGTATCACTCACTCTCGTTAAACGGCGACCGCTCGGGCGGCGTGCAAGGTAAACGATTTCAGGCGGCGATCGGCTCCTCGACGACAATTCGAGCTTGTCGCTGGATGCAACGACAAAACGCGGCGATGCGAACTCAACAGGCAGAACTGGAGAAAGTCATGAACCAATTCGCGCTACTGATTAACGGCAGGCTTGTATCTGGCGTAGCAAAGCTTGACGTCATCAACCCTGCGACCGAGGAGGTGTTGGCGGAGTCGCCAAGAGCAGACCGTGCGCAGCTGAACGAGGCCATCGACGCTGCAAAGCTGGCGTTTCCCACATGGGCGGCCACACCCGTTCGTGAGCGCGGAGCGCTACTGGGTAGGCTGGCCGACACACTCGAAGGCAGACAAGACGAGTTCGCACGGCTGCTAACGCTGGAACAGGGTAAGCCCCTTTCCGAGGCGCAATGGGAAATTCGCTTCACCGTCGCTATCATTCGCTACTACGCAACACTTGACCTACCAAACAGCGTTCTGAAGGAAGACTCCAAGCAGAAAATCGTTCGGCAGCACATGCCACTCGGCGTAGTCGCGGCGATTGTGCCTTGGAATTTCCCTATGCTGCTGCTGCTCATCAAGGTGGCGCCGGCGCTCCTTGCGGGCGATACGCTTGTCGCGAAGCCCGCGCCAACGACGCCGCTAACAGCATTGCGATTTGGAGAAATTTGCGCTGAGATTTTGCCACCGGGCGTCATCAACATCATCGTCGATCAGAATGACTTGGGCGACGCGCTCTCCAGTCACCCTGATGTTGCCAAGATTGCCTTCACCGGCTCGACGGCGACTGGCAAGAAAGTCATGGCTGGTGCGGCCGGCACGTTGAAGCGCCTAACACTGGAGCTTGGGGGCAATGATGCCGCAATCGTTCTGGACGACGTCGATCCGGTCGAGGTTGCCGGAAAATTGATGGTCGCCGCGACGATGAATGCTGGACAGATCTGCCTTGGCGCCAAACGGCTCTACGTCCACGATTCACAGTATGACCAAATTTGTGAGGAGCTGGGACGCCTTGCACGTCAGGCAGTCGTTGACGATGGGCTAAAGCAGGGAACCCATATCGGCCCTTTGCAGAATAGAGCCCACTTCGAGAAGGTTAAAGGATTCCTTGAGGACGCCAAAAGGAATGGTAAGATTGTAGCAGGCGGCGAGGTTCTCAGCCGCAAGGGATACTTCGTTCAGCCAACCATCGTGCGCGACATTTCTGACGATGCGCGACTTGTGAGGGAGGAACAGTTCGGCCCGGTCGTCCCCGTGTTGCGCTACACTGACGTCGACGACGCGGTCGCTCGTGCCAATGATTCAGAATATGGACTTGGCGGAACCGTGTGGGGTAAGGATCTCGATCGGGCGTATGCTGTCGCAGCGAAGATCCAAACCGGTATTGTCTGGATCAATACGTTTCTTGATATGTCACCCGATATTCCTTTCGGCGGCGCCAAGCAATCAGGTATTGGCGCCGAACTTGGTCACGAAGGCCTCGAGGAATATACTCAAGTCAAAATCATCTGCATGGCGAAGTAGCGGTAGCTAATGCCCTCGTGTGTGAGGTTAGTGCTCATGCACCAGGGCTGCGGCTTGGCGGCCTCGGTGGTGCATGACGGCGGTCTTGAAAGGGTCCGAACCGTCGACCCTTCAATTGCCAAGACAGCCAGCCTTCTTGGGCGACACGTCTTCCATCGTCGAGATCCGCTTACGCAAATCGGAGATCACATCCGATATCGCGTTTGATAGCCCTGGGGCACGGGCAGCAGTCATCGTTCACGGCTCCCTTCAAGGTCGTGTGGAGGATATTGTGGGCCAGCATCATGCTGGACAAAATGCGGATGTTCTGTTTCTGTTCCTGTTGCGGCAGAGAGTCAAGCAACCGACAAGATGGGAATATTATCCTGAATNTGGGCCAGCATCATGCTGGACAAAATGCGGATGTTCTGTTTCTGTTCCTGTTGCGGCAGAGAGTCAAGCAACCGACAAGATGGGAATATTATCCTGAATGTTAGAAATCCGGCGAATTGCTATCGGAATCAGGTAGGTAGCCCGGTTGAGAATTTTTTCCGCTCTCGCCGGTCCAATCACAATCCGCTTAGATAACGGGGATAAAGCTGAGATCGTCACAATGTTCTTAAGCTTTCCCTGCTGAACTGCCGCCATGACGAAGCCACCGAGATCAAAGCCGCTCCTTCGTGATAYCGACGCRCCGATCCGCTCCAAGCCGCAGCGGAAGCGCGACCCTGCCCAGCCGCAGCTTCTGTTCGATCCCATGCCTGATAGGGTTGAGCCGGCGCTCGCCAAGGTCAAGCAGCGACCGCCGCGCGGCGATCAATGGGGCTGGGAGATCAAGTGGGACGGCTATCGGCTGGCCATCCATGTTGAACCGCAAGGCGTCAGGATCCTCACTCGTGGCGGCCATGACTGGACGCATCGGTTTCCTGATATTGCAGACGCTGCCCGCGCACTCGGACCGGCGACGATGATCATTGATGGCGAGGCTGTCGTTCTCGACGCCGAGGGCCGGTCGGATTTCGGGCTGCTGCAGAAGTCGCTTGGCGCGTCGGGCAACAAACCCGGAAACCGGGCGTCCAACGCCATGCTCTATGCCTTCGATCTGCTCTATCTCGACGGCCATGACCTACGTGGCGTCGAGTATGGGTCCCGCCGCCACCTGCTCGAAGATCTGTTGAGCGGCCGGGACGGTGCGATCCAAATCTCGGAGGAGCTGGATGCCGATCCTGATATCCTGCTGGAGCATGCCCGTCATTTCGGTCTGGAAGGCATCGTCGGCAAGGACCGCGACCAGCCCTATCGATCCGGCCGGACAGGCGACTGGGTGAAAATCAAATGCATCGGGAGCGAAGCCTTTTTTATCGTCGGCTACGAGCCTTCGACAGCGCTGACGGGCGGCTTCGGCTCGCTGGTGCTTGCTGCCTATCGCGGCGATGAGCTCGTCCATGTCGGGAACGTCGGGACGGGCTTCAAGGAAGCGGAGACCGCGAGCCTGAAGAAGATGCTCGACACACTGCGCTGGAAGCGAAAGCAGCCACCGGTTGATCCGGGTRACGCTGGCCGCAACGTCATTTGGGAGTAAGCCGCCATGACGACTGGAGCAAACCGCATCATGGACG
>NZ_LMDG01000014.1 GCF_001426265.1 Rhizobium sp. Root1220 | reverse complement strand
ACCCCAAGAATGGAACGACTTCCTAGACAGCTTTGTTGACAACGAGCTGCTCGTCGCTCGCATCAAAGCCAAATCTACGCGGTAGCAATCGGGCGGTTACCATCAAAGATAATTTGTCGGTCGTTTGGCATCCCGCACGATGGGATAAGTCGGAACACAATTGGGCCAATCGACACGAGTCGACCATGAACCTGATCCCCCACCGAGTGTGGGAAAGCCCTCCAGATTTCCGTTGGTTCATGGGGGACGAATCGCAATATTTTCAAAGGCGTGCATCTAACGAGTTAATGTACATCCGAGATGTCGGTTCGCTGAACCCCGCGCCAAGGGACGAATATCGGCACTATGCGCGTTTCAATCATGATGTCGTTGATTCAATTCTGATATGTGCCGTCAGGGCTGCGTATGAGGGCCTCATACGGCAGCTTGAACAAAATTTCGAAGTGCTGCGATGACCTCATTCGACTTCGAAACCAGAGTGGAGGACCATGGCGATTACCACCCGGGTTACAGCATGGCGCCTTGAGCGATCAGACGAACTTTTACTGAAGAAGGAACAAGCCGAGGCCAGCAAACGGCTCGCGGAGGCTTCAGCAAAACGTCAAGACCTTGAGCGCGAGTTAGGAATAACCGCAGCGACCCTGGGGGATGCCTTGAAGCGGGCAATGGCCAACTGGAAAGGTGAAAAGCGACCTTCTATGGTAACGCTTGAGAAGCATGCCGCTCAGTATTTGTGATTGGCGGGCCATCCAATCTACGAGCGCGAGGTTCGTCAGATGATCCGGCCAATAATGGCTTCTAAGTCTGACCTTTTACCCGCACATTTGTTAAAGGAATGAACAATTCCGTTGAACCCAACCATAGAGTTGGTTTGGGTGTTATCTAAGGGCTGCCCGTACAATCGCGATGGGCGGTGGGGCAGCTTGACCTGAGGGCACACCACCGGTACACACGGTCCGCAGATGGCGTAAATTTTCACAATAAAATCAATGATGGAATGCAAAGATTCAAGACTTCGAATCTCTCCACTCCGACCTCGGCTGAAACAGCTGTACAATTCCCCTCGACCCGCCAGTTCCACCTGATCGCTGCGCTAGCGGAAATTATAGAACGATTCCGGATCATAGACGCAAGCGTAGTCGAGGATGCACTGCCTTCCCGCGGCATCGCGCAAGCTCGTGGTGCCGCGCTTGTCCCCTAGCTTGCACTTGGCCGGGGGATAGCGGAAGCTTCGCCCCCCGATGCCAACGCGAACAAAGACCGTCTTGTTCTGGCGAATGATTTGCACAATCTCGTTGCACGTATGATCATGGGCGTTCACCTCCGTAGCTGGGGCGGCGAATAACGGTGAAGGGAGCAGAAGCGTAGCGGCCAAGAGCAGATTTTTCATGGTGCCTCCTGAATGAGTTCAGTTATGCAGCGCTTCCAACTCAGTTCAAACGAATATCGTGGCGTCGTCCTGCATCGGAGCCACAACGCCGCGCGTTAAGAGCGCCTTCGGCCCTCGCCGGCGATGTTCCGACGCCTGTTCCGCGTTATTTTTTGCGGTATGGTCGCCCTATCCCAACGGATAGCATCTCTATACGCAGGCGCAATTCCTTCGGCTGTCGGATCGTGTCTTTATATGCATATCTTCTAAAGGAAGCTCGCACCGCCAAATGCAGGGGTGCCAAGCCGGAGGAATTTCCCATGGAAGCCCAAAGATACAGCCTGCGCAAGAACCTCAACATCTATTGGACGGTGTTCGATGCAGCCACCGGATCGGACGCGCTGATCGACGGTTTTGTCATGGATATGCTCACGGCGGAGGAGGCCGAAGAACTGGTTGGCAACCTGAACCGCGGGGATGACGACGGCTTTCTCCTGGCCGCCTGAGTTCGGCTGCCGAATTTATCCACTCAAGCGGATTCCAGGCGAAAAAGCAGCCACGCACCACCCACCCTCCCACTGGTCGGGAGATTCCAGTCAGGCGCGGGATTGCCGGTTGCGATGCAACCCGCAAATCCTTCGGAGCTTGATCAGGCAGGCGAACAATCCGGGCTGGCTTGCATCCCCAACTACGTCCCAGCTCCATCGCCAGTTCGTTGCCCTGCCGCCTCGGCAAAACAGCGCTTGCAATGTTTTTTTGGCTCGTCATAATAATTTTGCACACGTGCTCAATTTTGTCATTCGGCCGTTACGTACGCCCCTTAGAGCGGACTTCGTTCGCGCTTTTCGGGACCTCGCGGTGGCCTTCAACAATGGTGATGGCCCGCCAAGAGGTTCACACCGCTCTTCTGGGGAGACGAAGAAATGACTATTCTGCCAACATTGAAGTGCATGACCATCGCAGCCGCCATTCTGGCTTCGACGACAGCCTTGTCCTTTGCCAAGGATGTCACCATCACCGTCTGGGCCGGCGGCACCGGGCCCAACGATGTCTATCGCCTCGACGCGATCGACATCGCGGCCGAGCAGCTTCAGCGTGAAGCCGCGATCAAGGGCGAAGACCTGAAAATCAAGGTCGAGAAGAAGGCCTACAGTGGGTGGGAAGACTTCAAGCAGGCGATGACGCTCGCCGCAGAAGCAAAGACGGCACCTGATATCGTCGTCACCGGCCATGAAGACATCGGCCCCTGGGCGCAGTCCGGTCTGATCGTGCCGATCGAGGACTACGTCGACCTAGACTCCTGGCCGCTCAACGACATCTACGAAAACCTGATGAGCATCGCCTCGTTCAACGGCACGGTCTACGGTATTCCGCAGGACGCCGAGTCCCGCCCGATGTTCTTCTGGAAGCCCTACATGAAGGCGATCGGCTATAGCGACGCCGATCTCGACGCGCTGCCGAAGAAGGTCCAAGACGGCGGCTACACGATGAAGAACGTGCTGGAAGACGCCAAGAAGATGCAGGATAAGGGCCTCGTCCAGGCGGGCTACGGCTTCTATCCGCGCAACTCCAATGGTCCTGACTACTGGCAGTTTTACACCAGCTTCGGTGGCACGATGGAAGAAGACGGCAAGCTCGTCTTCGACAAGGCGGCCATGCAGCGCACCTACCAGTTCTTCGCTGACGCGGTGAAGGATGGTGTCACCAAGAAGAACCATATCGGCATGCCCGGCGATCAATGGTGGAAGGAAGTTGCCTCCGGCAAGGCTGGCATCTGGCACGGCGGCACCTGGCACTATGCTCGCTATGTCAACCAGGAGGGCCTTAAGGACTTCTTCGGCAACGTCGTCTTCACGCTGATCCCTGCCGGCGAAGGCGGCAAGGCCAACACCCTGACCCACCCGCTCGTCTATCTCCTGACCTCTGGCCACGACAAAGATTCCACCGAGGTCGCTGCCCAGCTGATCAAGATCGCTTCGGAGCCGCGCATCAACGTGCTACATGCGGTCAAGTCGGCCCACCTCGGCATTTCGAAGGCCGAAACCGAAATCGAGCTTTACTCCTCCGATCGTTGGGCGCGTGAAGCCACCGAGCGCCTGCTGCCCTACGCCAACGCGATGCCCAACAATGCCGATTTCGGCACCTACTGGAATATCATGTGGAAGGGCCTCGAAGCATCCTGGACCGGCGCCAAGACCCCTGACGCCGCCGTCAACGATGTCGAGAGCGAGCTGAAGAGCACACTCGGCGACAAGATCGTCATCCGCTAAACACCCCAACACTCCGGGCGGCAAGTCCGCCCGGATCTTTGCGGAGACTTTCGATGAGAACGTCCAGAACGCTAGGGCTCGTGATGATCGCGCCTGCCGCGGCCATGATCCTGCTGTTCTTCCTGATGCCGGTCGTACTGACCGCCGTCTTCTCCTTTACGAACATGACGACGGCCACCGGCATCTCGGGCGGTGCGTACCAGATCGCGCCGAATTCGCTGGACGCGCTCAAGCGCGAAATGCCGGATGTCGTGCAGCAGCTGACCGAACCGCGCTACGCCATCGACGAGGAAGGCATCAAGGGCGTCGAGGCCCTCGGGCTTCAACCCGGCATCGCCGCCGAACTGCGCGAAAAGCATCTCGGTGAAGTCTTCCCCTCGCGACGCGAGGCTGAACGCATGATCAAGGATCTCCAGGACCGGCCCTCGACCCGAGACGTCAAGCAGATCTCCGAGCAGTTCAACCGCTCCGTCGCCAACCTGCGTTTCGCGAGCAAGGACGACCTTTTCGCCTCGCTCGACAGATTCGGCTACAAGCTGACGCCGGAGCAGAAGGAAGGCCTCGCCAAGGCAACCTATACCGGCTGGAACTGGACCACGGAGAATTTCTCGCGCATCGCGTCCTCGCAGGACATGGCGCAAATCCTCTTCAATACGCTTCTCTTCGTCGCGCTAGTCCTCGTGCTGTTCAACACGACCTACGCGATGGCTCTGGCGATCTGGACGCACTACATGCCTGATATGCCGGCGACGATCTTCCGGTCGATCTGGCTCCTGCCGCGCATCACGCCTGTCGTCATCTATGTGCTGATGTGGAAGTGGCTCGCATGGGATACCGGCTTCATATCGGTGTTGATGGGCAAGTTCGGCTACCCGCCGAAGAACTACCTTCTCGACACCGCCTACCATGCCTGGTTCTTCGTGGTGCTGATCAACGGCTTCATCGGCGCTTCCATGGGCATGCTGGTCTTTTCCTCGGCGCTGAGGGCCATTCCAAAAAGCCAGTTCTTTGCCAGCGAGGTAGACGGCGCCAGCCGCTGGCAGCAGATCCGCTACATCATCCTGCCGCAGATGCGCTGGCCGATCCTGTTTGTCACCTGCTACCAGACGCTGTCGCTGCTCGCTTCCTTCAATGAAATCCTGCTTTCGACCCGCGGCGGGCCGGGCAAGGCGACCGAAGTCTGGTCGCTTGCTGCCTACCACACGGCGCTCAACAACTATGCCGGCAACCTGGAATACGGGCTCGGCGCGGCGATGGCGCTGGTCCTAGTGGTCATTGGCATCATCCTCTCGCTCGCCTACCTGCGCGTCTTCAACTATGCCACGCTGGTTGCGCGGCCGCTCATCGAGGATTGATCATGGCGGAAAAATCGCAACCCTCGGCCAACTACCGTACCTGGCCGGTCATCCTGGCTCTGGCGATCGTCAGCCTGCCACTGGTGCTGATGTATGCCTATCTCTTCATCGACACGATCACCGACAAGCAGCCGGCAGCGCTCATCCCGGATTCGATCACCTTTCGCCACTGGGCCTTCCTTTGGGAGACACCACCCGGAAAACCCAACATCTGGCTGGTGACGCTGAATACGCTTATCTTTGCCGCGAGCACGACTGCCGTCGTGCTCCTCGTCTCGTCGATGGCCGGATACGTGCTCTCCCGGCTAAACGTGCCCGCACGCGGTTTCTTCCTCGCCGGCGTCATGGTGCTGCACGCATTTCCGTCGGTGACGCTGATTATCGCGATCTTCATCGTGCTGCAGATGGTCGGCCTCTATAACTCTCTGATCGGCGTTATCCTGGTGAAGGCTGCCATCGACCTGCCGCTTGGCATCTGGCTGATGAAGGGCTTTTATGACGCCGTCCCTTGGGAAATCGAGATGGCTGGCGTCGTCGACGGTGCCTCGCGGTTCCGCGTCTGGCGCAGCCTCGTGCTCCCGCAGGTGCGTCCTGCGATGATGGCGCTGGCGCTCTTCTCCTTCCTGTCAGGTTGGGGTGAATTCATCCTGCCGCAGGTTTTGGCGCCCGGCGCCCGGGTCCAGGTGCTGTCGGTCTATCTCTCCGGGTTGATCGCTGACGACAACAATTTCAACTTCGGTACCTTCAAGGCAGTGGGCGTGTTCTACGTGATCCCGGTCCTGCTGCTTTACGGGTTCTTCCACAAATACCTCATGAATATCTATGGCGGCGGGAGCAAAGGCTGATGCGTATCCTCCTCGACAATTTCTCGAAGAGCTTCGGCTCAACCAAAGTAATCGAGAACATGAATCTCGAAGTGGCGCATGGCGAGATGCTGGCACTGCTCGGTCCTTCCGGCTGCGGCAAGTCGACGACGCTTTTCGCCGTGTGCGGTATCCACCGCCCGACCGGCGGCCGCATCCTTTTCGGCGACCGCGACGTGACTGATCTGCCGAGCCAGGCGCGCAATGTGGGCGTCGTCTTCCAGTCCTATGCGCTCTATCCGCACATGACGGTCGCCGAAAACATCGCCTTCCCGTTGAAGGTCAAGGGGATGGCTTCGGCAGATATTCGCAAGGAAGTAGACAGCATCGCCGGTCTTGTGCAGATCGGCAACCTGATGGATCGCCGTCCCTCCCAGCTTTCCGGTGGGCAGCAGCAGCGCGTGGCGCTTGCCCGCGCGCTCATTCGCAAGCCCGATGTCCTGCTTCTCGATGAGCCGCTCGCCAACCTCGATGCGAAGCTGCGGCTGGAGATGCGCTCGGAAATCCGGCGCATCCAGCGAGAGACGGGCATTACCGCCATTCTCGTCACCCACGACCAGGTCGAGGCGATGAGTATGTGCGACCGCATCGCCATCATGAAGGAAGGCGAAATCGTGCAGATCGCAACACCGGCTGAAATGTACAACGACCCGCGGACCGCATTCGTCGCCGGCTTCCTTGGCAACCCGCCCATCACCTTCCTGCATGGTATCGCATCGAAAGGTGCCTTTTCCGTTCCTGGCAGCCAGATAGAAGTGCCGCTTCCGGCCTCGGTCAATGCCGGCGAAGGTGTCAAGCTCATGCTCGGCGTTAGGCCGGAGCACTATAATCCGGCGGGCGACGTGCACGTTACCGGCACGGTCAACTTCGCCGAAACCCAGGGCCGCGAAAATCTCTACGACGTTCGGCTTGCCGACGGTCCGCTGTTGCGATCGATCCAGCCGGTACGCCATGACATCGCCATTGGCGACGAGGTCACATGGGCCATCGACAGCCGCAACGTGCTGATATTCGACGAAAGCGGACGGAGACTCTGATGCAACGTGATTTCTCGGCCTTCTTCGAACGTTATCGCTGGCCTGCAGGCAAGGGCCAACTTCCCTTTTGCGTCGGCCACCGTGGCGCGAGCGGCCACGCCCGTGAAAACACCCTCGCCGCCTTCCGGCTGGCGGCGGAGCTCGGCGCGGAAATGTGGGAGCTCGACACGCAGTTGACAAAGGACGGCGTGGTGGTCGTCTCCCATGACGACCATCTCGAGCGGGTCTTTGGCGTGGACCGTCGTATTTCGGAGATGACCGCTGCCGAGCTTGCGGCATTGGACGCGGTCGATGTTCCGACTTTCGAGGCGGTCGCCACACTTGGGCGCGAAACGGGAACAGGTCTGTATGTCGAGCTGAAGGCGCCCGGAAGCGGCCTTCGTTGCTGGCAGCACCTTCGGGAACAGGGCCAGCGATTTGCCTGCCTTGGCTCATTCGACACGGCACAGGTCCGCGAGCTTCGCGAGGCGGGCTGCGAGTATCCGCTTTCGGTGCTCATCCGCGTCGGCCAGGATCCGCACGCCATGGGCGACGAGGCGCACGCTGACATCCTGCATCTTTGCTGGGAACGCGCCGGCGAACGGCCGCAGGATCTGGTTACCCCTTCACTTATGAACCGGGCCTTCTCAGAAGACCGCGAGATCGTCCTATGGCACGAAGAAAGACGGACGATCCTGGATGATTTAATGAAATTGCCGGTGCTCGGCATCTGCACAGATTTGCCGGACATGATGCGCGCCGGCTCGGGTGGGGAACAAAAACGTGGCCGACAAGGATAAGGGACCGCGCAGAGTAACGTCCTTCGATGTGGCGCGCGTGGCAGGTGTGTCTCGCGCGGCGGTCTCACGTGCCTTCACGCCGGATGCCAGCGTCTCTCCCAAGACCCGCGAAAAGATCCACCAAGCCGCCAAGGAGCTCGGCTATCGGGTCAATTATCTGGCCCGCAGCCTGACGAACAAGCGCTCCGATCTCGTCGGCGTCGTTGCCGCGGGGCTAGACAACCCATTTCGCACGCTCCAAATCGAGCATCTGGCGCGCACGCTCATATCCCGCAATTTCAGACCGATCCTTCTGCCAACCTCGAAGGAGGCGGATACGTCGACTGTCATTGGCCAGCTGCTGCACTATGCCGTCTCCGGCGTAGTGGTAACATCGGACGCTCCGCCGACGGAGATCTGCGAGCAGTGTGCCGCCGATGGCGTGCCGATCGTGCTGATTAACAAGGGCGACGACATTCCCTTCGTCGACCGCATCATTTCCGATGACCGCACCGCCGGGCATCTCGCCGCCGATCATCTGATCGATGCGGGCACCAAGCACCTCGGCGTGATTGCAGCGCCGTCCGTTTCCTATACCGCGCGCCGCCGCAGCGAGGCTTTCCTCGGTCGCTGCCGCCAGCGGGGCGTCGAGGCACGACTTCTTTCAGTCGCCGTAAACGACTATCGATGCGGCTTCGACGTTGCGTCCGAACTTGGATCCCTGGCGATTGACGGCGTCTTTTGCGCCAACGACTACATGGCCTGCGGCGTCGTCGATCGGTTGATGTCCGGCCTCAACCGCGATGACGCACCCGCCGTCCGCGTTATCGGCCATGACGACATTCCCCAAGCAAGCTGGGCCGCCTATGAATTGACGACCATTCGCCAGCCCTGCGATCTCCAGGCCGAACAGACCATCGACCTGTTGATCAGCCGGATGGCCGAGCCAAACATGACGGCGCGTGTGGAATTCACGCCCGTTTCGCTGATCCAGAGAAGGACCGCCTGATGAGTTCCGCTTTCGATGCCGCTGCCCTCAATACCCGTGCTGCGGCTGCGATCGAGATCGCCCGCCGCGTTGGCCGAGAGGCGGCCCGCTTTCGCGCGGAAATGGGTTCGGGATTGGAGGTCGAGAACAAAGGCTTGCAGGATTTCGTTACTGTCGCCGACCGCAATGCCGAGCAGGCCATTCGCGACGGCCTCCTTTCGATGTTTCCGCAAGACACCTTCATGGGCGAGGAAACCGGCGGCACTTCCGGTAGCGCCGGAACCTGGGTGGTGGACCCGATCGACGGTACGACGAACTACATCCGCGGTTTCCGCCACTGGGGCGTGTCGATCGCCTTCTGCGCCGAAGGCCGCCTTGAGATCGGAGCCGTCTACGATGCCGCCAAGGATTCGGTCGCGTCGGCAATCCGTGGTCGAGGAGCATTCCGCGAGGGTGTGCCTGTCCACGCAGCGAAAACAACCGACCCGGCCAATGCCATGTGCATCCTCGGCCATTCGCGCAAGACAAGTTTCGACGAGCATCTTGCGGTGTCCCACCGCCTGCATGAGCATGGCATGGACTACCGCCGGATGGGCGCGGCGGCGATCGATCTGCTGCGCGTCGCCGAGGGGGCAGCAGACCTCTACTACGAGCGGCACCTCAACGCATGGGATATGCTGGCTGGCGCGCTCATCGCTTCGGAGGCGGGCGCGAAGGTCGCCATGCCGGAGTTGCAGACCCTTCTCGAGCATGGCGGCCCTGTTGTCGCCTTCACGCCGGGGCTCGCTCGGGAGTTCGAATTCATCCTCGAGATCGAAGGCCTGTCAGCGGTGACAGGCTGATCAGCCCATCGTCCTTTGTGCCCAGGCACGTTCCGTCGCGGGGGCTTCGTCGGTGGTGATCTGATCGGGTTGCAGCGCCATCAGCGCCGAAAAATCAGCCCATTCCCCTTCGTCGAATCCTGTGTCCGGGCTTTTCAATGTGAAAGTCCAGGCATCGACGCGCCGCCCTTCAGTCCGGCAAAGGCCGATCATATCAAGACCTTCCCGCTTGGCGCGCAGAATTAGCGGCCAGTGAAGGTATACCGTGTCCGGCTCTGTCGGCCCGCGCAGGTCGGCAAACAGCTCGCGCTCAACGGCAGCGAGCCCTTCCTGCCGGTAGATATCCACCAATTTGTCGGTCGGATCGATACCGCGCTTCAGATGCGGCAGTCGCTCCTTGACCGCGACGATCAGGTCAAGACAGGCGCCACTGACGATGATCGAGGAGGCAATGTTGCTGAAATGCGCCGTGAGATGCGTAATGCCCTTCTCGCCGATCGTCGCGTAGTCGTCCTTCATGTCGAACTGCAACAGCGATTGAGGATGCGCCATCTGCATCATGGCGGAAAGATCTTCGCTTAGGATCAGCGGCCGCCCGCCCTGCCGCATGCGGATCGGCAAGAGTTCGTCCATCCGCTTGTCCACGATCAGCCCGGATCCGGTCGTCTCGCCTTCCAGGTCGGCGTCGTGCAGTACGACAAAGCCGCCATCGGAACGCACCCGCAGGTCGAGTTCCATCGACGCTCCATCCTTGAATCCGGCTCGCATGACCTCGCGGGAAAACAATGGGTCGCGCATTTTCCGGCGCAAGCGATGCCATTTCAGCCTTGTGGAACGGCCCTCATGCAGGATTTCAAGGCCCGACTCGATCATCTCACTCTCCGCCTGTCGCTTGTGTTGCCTTGCCTTGGGCACGAGCGGATTGCAAGGGGCCGGGAGCGCAAAGGCTTTCTTCCCTCAGAGAACCGCTGCCCCGGCCGGCGACGGTGGGAAGAGCATAAATTCGCATGCTAGAACAACCTATGGTATATATTCGAACGTGTCACCGAAACAAAAAGTTGACGCGGCGGCATCAAAGCTGTAGGGAAACAGCAATCGATACTTTGTTTGCCGATCTTTGTTTTTGCTGCGCCTCGCGCTTCGTGACGAACTTTCCCTTTCAAAAGTCGAAAAATGCCCGTTGTGCTTCGCGCTGCGGTAGTCAGTACTTTTAGAAAGGGTCCATTATGGCCACTGGCACAGTAAAATGGTTCAATGCCACCAAAGGCTTCGGCTTCATTCAGCCCGACGACGGCAGCACGGACGTTTTCGTCCACATCTCTGCTGTTGAGCGCGCAGGCTTGAATTCGATCGTCGAAGGCCAGAAACTCGGCTTCGAGATCGAGCGCGACCAGAAGTCGGGAAAGATGGCCGCCGGCCAGCTTCGGGCCGCTTAACTTTTAGCCTCCATGACCGCGGATGTACTGGCATGGAAGCGCAAGGTTCGAAAGGTCAGGCGCATGTCTGGCCTTTTTTTTCGTCATGTGCTCTTAAATCGCCGCAAATGCTGATAGAGCTTCGGCCTGACGATCTATTCGCAATGCCGCGAATACCACCACCCGAGATACGAACAAGGAACACACGTTGAGACACCTGAACGACAATGGCTTTGCAGAACGTCGCACTGCCGCCGCGCAAGCGAAGAAAGAATTGCTGTCTAAATTTGCTTCTGCACCGAAACCGACCGATCCTGAAATGCAGGAGCGGCTTGCCGCGCGTGAGGCCGTTGCCAACGCCAGAGATGCTCGTCGCGCCGAGCGCGAAGCATTGAAGCAGGCGGAAAACGAGCGCCTCCTCGTAGAGGCCGCAGCACGCACGGCCGCAGCCGAGGCTGACAGGAAGGCCGAAGCCGAGGCTCGCGAAGCAGAGGTCAACGATCGGATCGCGCGCGTTCTAGCCGATGAAGCCGAACGTAAGGCCGAGCGAGACCGTCGCTATGCGGCACGCAAGGCTCGCAAGAGCTGAGGACTGAATATACTGGAGAGTGCAAGCGGGTCCGTTTCGGCGACGCAGCATACCCGGCCAACACGGATCGACCTTCATGAGCGCTCACGCCTACGCAACTGCGGCACCTGCCGAAGAAAATGTCGGAGCTTGGCTGAAGATTCTTTCAGCCTACCGCCAGCCACGCATGGGGCGGAGCAGCTTCGAGCTCCTCGTCACGCTGCTTCCATTCATTGCAATCCTGATGTGCGCCTATGTCACCGTTCACAACGGTTTTTGGCTGGGATTGGCGCTGGTCGTTCCGGCCGCGGCATTTCTGCTTCGCCTGTTCATGATCCAGCATGATTGCGGGCACGGCTCCTTCTTTGCCCGCCGGCGCCTCGATGACTGGACCGGTCGCATCCTCGGCGTCCTGACCCTGACACCCTATGACTACTGGCGACGGGCGCACGCCGCGCATCACGCGACGGCGGGAAACCTCGACGAGCGCGGTATCGGCGACATTACCACGCTGACGATCGCCGAGTATCGTTCGCTGCCCCGATCAAAGCGGCTCGCTTACCGCCTCTATCGGCATCCTCTGGTGATGTTCGGCATCGGCCCCGCATGGCTCTTTCTCATCAAGCAACGCCTACCGCTGGGAATGATGCGCGACGGCCCCCTGCCCTGGATTTCAACGATGGCGACAAACGTGGCCGTGGCTGCACTGGCTGCGGGCATGATCTGGGCTTTCGGACTTGTTCCGTTCCTCGCGATCCATCTCCCTATCGTGCTGCTTGCCGGCGCGGCCGGCGTATGGCTCTTCTATGTTCAGCACCAGTTCGAGGAAACGCACTGGTCAAAGGGCGAGGAGTGGCATTTCCCGCAGGCCGCACTGCACGGCGCTTCCCACTACGACCTGCCGCTGGTGCTGCGATGGATCACCGGCAATATCGGCGTTCATCACGTCCATCATCTGTCGAGCAGAATACCTTACTATCGCCTCCCTGAGGTCCTGCGTGACTATCCCGAGCTGGCCGGCATCGGTCGCATAACACTCTGGGAAAGCCTTCAATGCGTCAGGCTCACACTGTGGGATGAAAAGAGCGGAAAGCTCGTCTCCTTCCGTGATGCAGCCAAAGTAGCCGCCACCATATGATGCCCTAAGTGTGAACAAATCGCCCGCGCCGAGCGCAGGTCGTCATTCACCTTCGGCCTAGCCGTTTCGAGGATAGAAAATTGAACAAAGTAGACCTTACACCCATTCAAATCAGGGGTTTGAAACTTGCCCTGGACGGAGACCTGTTCCCGCAGGACGCCAAGAAGTGGACGCATCTGAACGCCACTGTCACCTACGCAAAGACCGACAGGTTCAAGGAGCGGCCACAGAAGATCAAGTTCCTGAGCACGACAACCCTGACCGAGTTGCGCGGCATGGGTTTTCTTGAGCCGCTGGATGCCGATGTCCCGGCCGAAGGCACGGCACATGGGATAACCATGGCAGGCAAAATCTGGCTTCTCAAGAACAAATAGTCGGCTTGATCCGGCCGAATTAGTGGTTCCCCTTCACGGGGGAATCAGTTGACAGCGGTGCATTTCTGCTCCGCTGTTTTCCATGACCGGGCATCGGCAATCTAGTGTGCCGACGGCTGCTTCGCCCTCGCCACAATCTGCGTTGGATTTACAAATTGAAGCGCGATGATGAGCCAGAAAAGCGTCGTCACCATGTAGACGACCGCCATCGCATCAATCGACTGGCCCGCACGCACACCTGATGCAAATACGGCGTAGTAGAGAGAAACCACCAACGTCTGCGTCGTCGGCCCGGCAATTAGGAACGTCAGCTCGAACATGGCAATCGTGCGAACGAGCACGAGCAGCAGGGCCGCAAGCATGCCTGGCAAGAGCAGCGGCAGCAGGATGCGCACGAACAGACTTGTCGTCCCTGCCCCGAATACACGGGCAGCCGCCTCGATGCGCGGATCGATCTGTTCGATGAATGGGATCATGACCAGAACGACGAACGGCAGCGACGGCACGACGTTGATCAGCACCACGCCCCAGAAAGTCCCGCCAAGCCCGAGTTGATAGAGCACGGTCGCGAGTGGGATGCCGTAGGTGAGCGGCGGAATGAGCAGCGGCAGCAGAAAGAGCAGTACGACCAGGCGCTTTCCCGCAAAATCGCGTCGCGCCAGCGCGTACGCCGCCATGACACCGAGAATGCCGGAGATGATGACGACGGTGAAGACGATCTCGAATGTGACGAGAACCACGCTGGAGAGCTGGAATTCCTTCCATGCACTGAAATACCACTTTGTCGTCCAGCCTGCCGGAAGCCAGGTGCCGAGCCATCGGGTAGCGAAAGAGTTGACAACGACGGCGGCGATGACGGCAAGAAGATTGAGGACGAAGAGTGTGGCAAGCGCCCAGATGGCGAGGCGCCAGATCTTCGAGGTGAGACCTTGATCGCGGATCATGACTAGCCTTTCGTGCCGCCGGCAGGGCCGCGATAGAAGAACGACCGACCGCCGAGCACCGCAAGAACCACGGCGAGTTCGACGCCCCCCATGATCAGCGCGATCGCCGAACCGAGCGAGTGGTCGTATTGCTCGAAGGCGGCTTGATAAGCTGCGATCGAGATAACCCGCGTCGGACCGGCGGGCGCGCCGAGCAGAACCGCGGATGGAAAGACGGCAAATGCCTGGACGAAGGCAAGGCAAAAGGTCACCGCCAGCCCGGGCACCAGAAGCGGCAGGAACACCCGGAAGAAGCGCCGGCGCGGACCAGCGCCAAGGGTGGCCGCCGCCTGCTCGATAGCAGGGTCGATACCGGTGACGTATGAGAGCGTCAGCAGGAACGCGAAAGGAAAGCCGGTGATCAGCAGGGACGCAAAAACGCCCCAGTAGTTGTTCGTCAGCTTCACCGGAGAATCAAGAATTCCAAGGAGCAGGAGCGTATGATTGAACCACCCGCGGGGGCCAAGGAAGGTGACCAGGCCATCGGCCACGAAAACGGTGCCAAGGGTGATCGGCAGCACCAGAATTGTGGTCAGCAGCCGTTGCCTTCGCATCAATCGGACGCGGAAGGCGACCGGCACCGCAAACGCGAGGTTGATGATTGTCACCGGAAGCGCAAGCCACAGCGTGGCGCCAATGGTGTTGTATTGGAACGGATCGCTGAAAAACTTTGCATAATTCGCGTACCACGCGCCGCCGTCCTTCGGCACCAGGGAGTCTACGACGCCGTATAGGAACGGATAGACGAACAGCGCGATCATGAAGGCCAGCCCAGGCAACAGCAATATCGTCGTGCCGTCGAAGCCGCGCGCAGCAAGCCGCGTTTGCAGGGATGACCGGCTCATCGCGCAGTATCCCTGAAGAGAAGCGCCCTTCCCGCAACCGGTCGCAGGCGCGTAGCCGCTCCCCGCGGCAGCACGTCGTCGGCTCGAAAATAAAGCTCCGATCCATCGTTCGATCGCGCCATGCCGAAGAACGCACGACCACGATACTCCATACTGGCGACAGTGGCAGGAATTCCCTCCTCCTCGGCGACGAGATCCTCCGGCCGCACCGACAGTATGGCTGCATCACCGACTTTCAACGGAGTCCGGATGGTACCCGCAACGCGCGCTCCAGCGACCTCGATCTCCGCCTCATCTCCGGAAACGCCGACTACTCTGCCGGCTACGCGGGTGCGAAACCCCATGAAGTCGGCCACATCTACATTGACGGGACGCTGGTAAAGGTCCTGCGGTGAGCCGATCTGCTCGATATGCCCCTGACTCATCACGACAATTCGATCGGCTAGCGATAGCGCCTCGTCCTGGTCGTGTGTCACGTAAATGGTGGTAGAGCCGATCTGATCGTGGATGCCGCGGATTTCGGCGCGCATTTCAAGGCGCAGCTTCGCATCGAGGTTGGAAAGGGGCTCATCCATCAGGACGACGGGCGGGCGAATGACGATGGCGCGCGCTATCGCCACGCGCTGCTGCTGACCGCCGGAAAGTTGGCCAGGCAGCTTCTCCGCCTGGCTCTCAAGACGCACCAGCGCCAGCGCATCATTGATGCGCTTGTCGGCCTCCGTCCCCTTGATGCCCTGCATGGTCAGACCAAAGCCGACATTCTTGCGTACGCTCATATGTGGAAACAGTGCGTAGCTCTGGAACACCATGCCGAAACCACGCCGCTCAGGCTCCAGTTGGTCGATACGATTGCCGCCCAGGCGGATTTCTCCCCCCGACAACCCCAGTAGGCCGGCAATGCAATTTAACGCGGTCGACTTGCCACAGCCAGACGGGCCGAGCAGCGCGACGAACTCCCCCGGTTCGATCGTCAGGTCAATCGCATCGAGGGCGTTATAGGCCCCGAACGAGCGGCTAAGGCCATCAAGCTCAAGGCGGGCATTGCTACGCGCAGAGGCCACTGCATTCGGAACCGAATTCAAGCCAATCTCCATTCACCGATATAATGGGCCGGCTCCGATGTCATGATCGGAGCCGGCGTTTTTCAAGATCAACCCTTCTTGGCGCCGATCTTTTCGTCCCAGAGGCGGAAAGCCTGGACGAGCAGCTTTGGTTCGAGCGGCACCTCCAGCGGATTGTTCGCGATCCAATCGGCATATTCGGGCCGACCAAACTCCTTGATGATGTCCTGGCTTTCCTGCGGCGCCATGTCGATCGTCACGTCCTTGACGGCCGGGCCCGGATAGAAATAGCCGGCATCATAGGCAATCGCCTGCTGCTTCGGCTGAAGGATGTAGTTGAGAACGTCGAGCAGCACCGCGATCTTCTCGTCGGACACACCCTTCGGGATCACCGCGTAGTGTGCATCCGTAACCCAGTGGAACCCATCGAGTTTCTGCACCTTGGCCTCGGCAGGAACGATGCCCAGCGCGCGCGGATTGATGTCCCAGCCAGTGGTGGAGACGACGATGTCGCGTGTGCCTTCGCCGAGTTCCTTCATCACCTGACCGGTGCCGGTCGGATAGTATTCGATATTCTCGCCCAGAGCCGCAAGATATTCCCAGGTCTTGGCCCAGCCGTTGACCGGATCGCGTGGATCGCTGTCACCGAGCAGATAGGGCAACCCCATCAGGAATGTCCTGCCAGGGCCGGAATTCGCCGGTCTTGCATAGATGAAGCGGTTCTTGTTTGCCTTGG
Organism: Rhizobium sp. Root1220; assembly: GCF_001426265.1. Taxonomy (GTDB): domain Bacteria; phylum Pseudomonadota; class Alphaproteobacteria; order Rhizobiales; family Rhizobiaceae; genus Rhizobium. Next base: position 69,359 of record NZ_LMDG01000014.1, on the reverse strand, counting down.
TCCACTCGAGCAGTTCCTGCGCGGTCTTGGGCGGGGTGGGGACTTTGTCAGGCATGTACTCGATAAGCGGCCCGGACGGATAATAGGTGATGACAATGCCCTGATCCTTGGCCAGGCCCTGCATCTTGAAAGCCTGCGGCTGCAGGATGGATTGCAGATCCGGGAGCGCAGCCTTGTGGGCCGAAAGGTCGATCCACAGGCCCTGATCGAGACCGGCAGACAGCGCATCGGTGCCGGTCAGGACGAGGTCGATATCGACCTTGCCGGCATCCTGCTGCGCCTTGATCTTCCCCGGAAGTTCCGGCGCCGGCGCCTTGGTAAAGGCAAAATTAGAAACCCACTCGGGCTTTTCCGCCAGGTAGGCTTCAAACATACCCTGCGTCAGCGCCAAGTTGCCGGCAACGTCGGCGATGGTAACGGTGACAGGGCTTGCGGGCTTCTTGGCCTGTGCCCACGCCCGGACCGGAAGCAGTCCTGCGACCACCGCGCTAGCGGCAGTACCGACAAAAGTTCTGCGGGTAATTTTCATAGTGTTCTCTCCTCCTCTTATGGCTGCATCAAACGGGGACAGTCGCCTCGATGCTCGGCACCAACGATCTGCTGTAGACCGGTGCTAGTATGGGCTGTGTGGAAGCTCCTGAAGTGGCTGCAAGGTACCGTTCCTCCTCGGCACATCTTGGCAGCGCATCTGAATTGATATACTAGTATGCACAGTTAAGTCAATGTTCAGGGCGCTCTATGCAGCCAGCCACAATTCCCGCCGCCATTGCCCTCCCGACTCCTGCCGAGAGACCGGCCAAGATTCGGCGCGTGACCACGGCGGACGCTATCTTTGATCGGCTTTATGGCGACATCCTTTCCCTTCGGATGCCACCGGGAATGGCTCTTCAAGAGAAGCGCATTGCAGAGGATTTTGGCGTCAGCCGGACGCCCGTTCGCGAAGCGCTGCTGAGGCTTTCAGAGGGCGGGCTCGTCGATATCTATCCGCAGTCCGGAACGGTTGTCGCAAGAGTGCCTGTGTCGTCCATCCCCGAGGCGGTCGTCGTGCGCAAGGCGCTGGAAGGCACCACGGTGTGCCGAGCCGCGGAGATTGCTGCAGCGATCGATGTCTCGCGTCTGGACGCTATCATCGCCCGACAGAAGGCGCTGGCGGTCCTCGGCGACACCTCCGGTTTTCATGAGGAAGACGAGGCATTTCACGAGGCGATCGCTCAGGTTGCCGGCTATCCCGGCATTTGGACAATCCTGAAGACTGTCAAGGTCCAGATAGACCGGGCACGACGGTTGACGCTTCCCGTGCTCGGGCGCATGGACAATGTAGTGCGCGAACACACCGTCATCCGCGACGCAATCGCCGCGCATGACATAGGGGCGGCGCAGGCCGCAATGGCCCACCACCTGAGCGCGGTCATTCCCGACGTCGCGGAATTGCGCTCTCGGTACCCGGATTATTTCTGCTGAACACATCAGCACATCATAACAAAAGCAGACAGCGAGGAGGAGAGAGATGCGGCAGGGTTGGAGATGGTTCGGGCCTGAGGCACCGGTAACGCTCGACGAGGTTCGCCAGACCGGGGCCACGAATATCGTATCGTCGTTGCATCAGATACCAATCGGCCGCGCCTGGACCAAAGCCGAAGTCCGTGAGCGGCAGGCGATGATCGAGACGACACCCGCGGGGCGTTCTTCGCTGACTTGGTCCGTGGTGGAAAGCATTCCGATTCCTGATGCCGTCAAGCGCAAGGGCAAAGAGGCAAAGGCTGAGATCGAAGCCTGGATCGCGAGCCTCGAGGCCGTGGCGGCCTGCGGCATCCCGGTTATCTGCTACAACTTCATGCCCGTGGTTGACTGGACCAGGACGGACCTCGACCACGAGATCGCCACCGGCGCGACAGCTATGCGGTTCGATCACGAGAAATTCACCGCCTTCGACCTGTTCGTCCTCCAACGCGCCGGCGTAGATCAGGCCTATTCCTCAGATGACAAGGCCCGTGCCCGTGCTGTCTTCGAAACGATGTCGGAAAATGAGATCGCCGACATAACGCGGAACATCACCTCGGCGCTGCCCGGTTCGACAACCGAACCGCTGACGATCCCCCAATTCCGTGAAAAGCTTGCGGCCTATGCTGGCATCGATGCCGCGAGACTGCGCCAGCACCTCATCGAATTCCTGCAGGCCGTGACACCGGCCGCGGAAGCACGCGGCGTCAAGCTGACTTTGCACCCGGACGACCCCCCGCGCTCCCTTTTTGGCCTGCCGCGCATTGCCTCGACCGCGGAAGACTACGCCGCACTTTTCGACGCCGTTCCATCCAAGGCAAACGGCATGTGCTACTGTACCGGCAGCCTTGGCGTGCGCGCCGACAACGATTTGCCGACAATCGCCCGCCGCTTTGCGTCACGCATCCACTTCGCTCACCTGCGCGCCACCAAGCGCGAGGGAGACGGGCGCAGCTTTCACGAAAGCGCCCATCTGGAAGGTGATGTGGACATGGTAGCAGTCCTTAGGGAATTGGTAGCGGAAGACCGCAATCGGAACGCGGACGAAACCATCGTGTTCCGCTCAGACCATGGTCATCGAATGCTCGACGACTTGCACAAGCAGGTTACCCCTGGCTATCCGGCCATTGGTCGCCTGCGAGGCTTGGCCGAGCTTCGCGGCATCCTTCACGCGCTCGGATCCCCGCCCAACTGACGGGTTCGTCGCCTGCGTACATGCCAGACTGCCGTCGCTGGCAGTTTGTCAGCACATCACCTGTTCGGTGAACAAAGACAGGCATGAAACGAGCGCAGTTTTGGGATTGTGTGCCGGAACGGGAAAAGCGTGGTGGATATTCGCGACCTGTTATCCCTAGCGCGTCATCTGAATGGATCGACTCGCCAAGGTAGATCAAACCTGATGCGCCGCACCACCCCTCACTGCGGCGCTGGAGGCCCGGCAGGCGGACCGTACGAGGACAATTTGCCGGGTCTTCAGCCAAGCAGCCGCGTGACATCATCAAGTCGGCGATAGCCGCGGATTGCGCGGCGAATGCCGTTCGTCTCAGACGGCCTTAGAAAGCACGGCGACCTGTGCCTGCAGACCATTCGGCAGAGGCCCGGCGGGCCCTATTTCTTCTTCGTGGTTGTCGCACTCATCACCTTGTCGCCAGGCTTGATTCCCAACTTGGCCGTCACGCCGGCATTGAGTTCGACGACATATTTCACCTCGGCCATCGAATCGATGATGTCTTCGGAATAGGGAACGGCATTCTGCTTGATGTTGCGGATGGTGCCTGTCGAATCGACAAACAGCATGTCGAGCGGAAGAACGGTGTTTTCCATCCACATCTGCACCCGGCGCGACGTCCCAAAATCGAAGATCATGCCCGCGTCGTCAGCCATTTCCTTTCGAAACATCAGGCCGCGCTGCCGGCGCTCGCTGGTATCGGCAATCTCTACGATGAAAGTCAAACGCTTGCCCGACGCCGTCTCGACGATCAGCGGCTCCTTGTCGAATTTCATCGGCTGCTGGGCAAGGAGGGGAAAGGCAAACATGAAAAAAAGCGCCGTAAGGGCGCCTCTGATCCAATGCGAAACCAGAAAACGCATCAATGCGCACGGCTCGCCGGGCTCGGCACATCCGGATGAATTTCGGCGGCCATCAGCCCCTTGTCGCCGTCGCCATAGCGCACCAACACGACCTGGCCCGGACGCAGTTCCGTCAGGCCGAACCGCCGAAGCGTTTCCATGTGAACAAAAATATCCTCGGTGCCCTCCCCACGTGTCAGGAACCCGAAGCCCTTGGTGCGGTTGAACCATTTGACAAGCACCCGCTCCAGCCCGCTTGTGGGCGTGACCTGCACATGCGTGCGTACAGGCGGCATCTGAGAAGGATGAATGGCGGTAGACTGATCCATCGACAGGATCTTGAACGCCTGGTAGCCCCGTTCGCGCCGCTGAATCAGGGCGACGATGCGCGTGCCTTCCAAAATCGTTTGATAACCGTCTCGGCGCAGGCAGGTCACGTGTAGCAAGACATCCTGCATTCCGTTGTCCGGCACAATGAAACCGAAGCCTTTGGCGACATCGAACCACTTGACAACGCCAGTGATTTCAATGAGATCGACCGCTTCTCCCGCGAGTTGATCGAGGTCGGTGAATTCCTTTGATGAAATTCTGTCAGCCATGTCGCCAGCCCCTCAATACGCGTCACACTGTTACGGTTAACTGATTCTTGAGATCAAGATTAACATGTTGGTAACGGATTAGCGCAAGTCCTACTTTTCCATTATTCGCAGTTGCCAATTATACCCCGGAGTCTTGCACGAAGCTGACTCTCCGCCACATACGAATTTGAACCCGCATTTAGAGAGGAAACATAATGCGTTATCTCCACACGATGGTCCGCGTGAAGGACCTGGATGCGTCGCTGAACTTTTACGCCACGCTGTTCGGCCTCGAGGAAGTGCGCCGTATCGACAATGAAAAGGGCCGCTTCACACTGGTGTTTCTGGCCGCACCGGAAGACCGGACCGACGCCAGTGCCAAAGGCGCGCCTTGCCTCGAACTCACTTATAACTGGGACACGGAGAACTATACGGGTGGACGCAACTTCGGCCACCTCGCCTACGAAGTCGACGATATCTACGCCACATGCCAGAAGCTGATGGACAACGGCATCACTATCAATCGCCCGCCGCGCGACGGCCACATGGCCTTCGTTCGCTCCCCGGATGGAATCTCCATCGAGATCCTGCAGAAGGGCGGCAGTCTGCCCAACGCCGAACCATGGGCCTCGATGGGCAATACCGGCGCCTGGTAAGCCGAGGCTTTTGCGAGGCTTGTGGCTTTTGCGATTCCGGGTAACTGCGGCCGGATCGCGCTTGTCGCAAGCCGAAGCAACGGGCACTCTCCAGCTGACTCAAGGCGAATGGCGCGACTTTCAGCGGGTTTCGCCTCCATTTTGGAGATTGCTCGCTTGTTCGCTATCGAAAAGCGCATGCCCCTCGGGGCTGCACTTCTGGTCGCCACGTCGGTGTTGGCGCTGGCCGGCTGCGTGTCGGACAAGAAAGCCGTCGATGCAGCCGCCGTGCTCACCCCCGCCGATCCATCCACGGGCCAGCAAAGCACCGCCGCAAACGCACCTGTTGCCCAGCCCGGCTATCGCGACCCGATGGTCAGCGCATCCGGTGCGCAGGCAGCAGCAACAGCGCAGCCGGGTGAAGCGCAGCCGATGGCCGCGGGGTCGGCTGCCTCCGCCCCCGCCAATATCGGCGGCCTGACGATGCAGTCGACGGGAATCAATGCCCAGGCGATCAGCATATTTTCAGCCCGTTCAACATCGCAGAACAATCCGACATCGACTGTACTGCAATCGCCCGGCGGGAACGCGTATGCCCCGGCCGGTGTCAGCCCGACGCGGTCCAGCGTCTACAGCAGCCAGACACCGCCCGAACAGCCACAGCAGGGTCAAGCCGTGCTGCCGCAGCAATCCTCCGAGAACGTCAGCACACAGATCACGCCCGCCCACACTGCATTGGCAACGGGCGCGCTTCCCGGTCAGACAGTGAACGCTCTTTACAGCGCACCGAGGCAAAATCTGCTCGGCAGCCTTTCGGGCCTCCTGCAGAAGGCCTCCCTGCCCGGCATGACGCGCATGGCGCCCAACGGGCTTCACATTCAGAACGACAAAGTCGAGGTCGGGTGCTTCAAGCCCAATCTTCTGAACGTCATCAAGGCTGTCGAAACCCATTTCGGCAAGCCGGTCGTGGTCACCTCGGGCTATCGGGACCCGGAACACAACAGGATGGCCGGCGGCGCGGAAGAGTCCATGCACAAGAGCTGCGATGCCGCCGACATTCAGGTCAGCGGCGTTTCCAAATGGGACGTAGCAGGCTACATCCGCTCGTTGCCCGAACGCGGTGGCGTCGGCACCTACTGCCACACGGATTCCATCCATCTCGACACGGGAAAAAACCGTGACTGGAACTGGGGATGCGGCGGAAGGGGCGCGCCAACGACCCTCGCACGGGCGCTGTGACCACCGCCATTCTACAGGCATCACGTTAAGTCAAATCATACGCCAATGCGTAAGGATTTGCGGCCAGGAACCTGATTCAACGACGATAATCCCCATTTCGCCTGCGCAAGAAATTCCTGTCATTTTTTTGATAAAAATCTTAATTGGCGATAAGGGCGCCACCACGAAGGAAGCGCCCTTCGTCTATCGGTTAGGACACCAGATTTTCATTCTGGGAAGAGGGGTTCGACTCCCCTAGGGCGTGCCATCGTGCTTATTTTTCAATTACTTACAATGCCGATTCACCATCGAATCACTTATCGATCAGTGACTCAGTTATGGGCGCGTAACCGCTTTACCTCCGCCGCTTGCTTGCCGCCGCCGCCGCGCGTTGCGCCATCGGCTCCGCGTTCAGGTCTTTCAGGTAAATCATCGTCGTCGAGATATCCTTGTGGCCCATTGCCTTCATGATCGCGAAAGGATCGGCGGCACCCTCGGCTAGCTCGCTGGCAAAGGATCGCCGCAGGCCATGCAGGGTATAGCCCGGTGCGATCCCGGCCTGCTTGCACCAATGCGCCATCATGCCGGTCAGGCTCTTTTCCGAGAAAGCCTCGCCATACATGGTCTTGCGGATCGTACCGCCCTTGGATCGGTCCAGCGCGTTCAGGGCGATCTCAAGCTCTGGCGGCACGAACAGGACCACCTTGGCATTCTTGCCATTGTGCGCGTTCTTCCTCGCCTCGAATTCGATGATGGTCGTTACCTTGATTTCATCGATCGATGCGGCCTAAGCTGGCTCCATTCGACGGTAGCGACATCCCCTCGCCTGTTTCCTAGAAAGCGCGCCAAGGCGAGGCATGTCCGGGCGGCGGTTCCCGGCTGATGATGGCGATCGTACTGATCGACAATTTCCGGTGGCCATGGCTTTTGCGGTGTCGCTTTCGGCAATTCGATCTTCTGGAGATCTGCGCCAAGATTGCGCAGGCACCATTCGGCCTCGACGGCGGCGGCATAGAGCTTGCGGATGACAATCGCTATCCGCTTGGCCTTATGCGCAGCATGGCTTGCGACATGCTTGCGCAAAAGCGGCAGGATTTCGGTCTCTGGCGTACTGATCGCCGCCATGGCAAACGTCGCCTTCGATCCCTTGTCCATCGGGCTTTCGAGAAAGACCCGCGCATGCCGGATATGCCCGGCCAGCGTCTTGCCCTCATAGCCCGCCCATTCATCCGAGTTCTTCTCACCGGCTCCCGTTTATATTGTCGGCCTTCTGCCCAGCGGAAATTTACGGCACAATTTACCGTAACGTACTTATGCAAAGTGCCGCACTGGTGGTGTGCTGGCGTCACCCGCAGTCGCCAATCAGGAGCCTATCATGAAAGAGACACCGGAAAGCCGCGCGCAGATCACTCGTCGCGGCGCAATGAAGGGAAGTATCGGAGCGGCAACTCTCGCCGCTCTGGGGGCAAGGGCGGCCACGCCGGTCGCACTTTCAGCTGCACCGATATTGATGGCAGCCGAAGCGGCTCAAGCGCAGGCTGCCGGTGCCGCTCCGGAAGTCACGATGCCTGCCACTGGAATCACGATGCAGCCAGGATATGCCAAAGCCATCGCGCAGATGGCCTATGTCTGGGGCTGGCCCATCGTCAACATGCTCAACCGAAACGCCAAGATTACGCAAGCGCCGTATCCCGGCTTGCTAGGGGGTATCCTACCTGCCGCACCGCGCGGCCAAGTCGGCATGCTCCACGACTACATCGAGCCTACCGAAACCTTCGTGACCTGCCCAAATCAGGACGTTGTCTACGGCCTCGGATTCTTCTCGCTCGATGAGGAGCCGGTTGTTGCGCAGGTCCCGGATTTCGGCGACCGCTTCTGGGTCTATGCGCTCTACGATGCCCGTACGGACCAGTTCGGCCATCTCGGCAAGCCTTACGGCACAAAGCCCGGCTTCTATCTGCTGGCAGGTCCGCGATGGGCAGGTTTGAAGCCCGATGGAATTACCGATGTCATCCGCAGCCCAACTGCACTTGCAAACGCGATCCCGCGCATTTTTCAAGACGATACGCCTGAGGATAAGAAGGCGATCCAGTCGGCCATCAATCAGGTCGTCTTCTATCCGCTCAAGGACTTCACCGGTGAGATGAAGACAATCGAATGGGCGAAGGCCAAGGACATTCCGGTTCCGCAATCGTCCGATCCGGACGGCGGTGGTGGAGAAACAAAATGGGTTGTCCCTGAGAATTTCTTTGACCAGTTTCCCGATGCGCTTGCGGCTGCCGATCCACTCCCGGGCGAGGAGGCGCTTTACGGCCAGTTCCGCTTGTTGATTGACGCAGCAGCCAAGGACCCGGACCTCAAGAAGCTTTTAATCGAAACTGCCATCGAAACCGAGGAAAGGGTGATCCATCCGTTCTTTGAATGGAAGCACAACGGCCGCCCGGCCGGCAATGGATGGAACCGGTCCACCAACAATGCCCAGTTCGGCGTCGATTATTTCAACCGAACCGGGACCTCGAAGTCGAACATGTTCGACAACCGACCAAACGAGACCCAGTATTTCTACACCGAATATGACGAGAACGGGAAACAACTGACCGGCAGCGGCAGCTATGCGGTCACCTTCCCCACAGGACAAGAACCGCCGGTCAACGGTTTCTGGTCGCTGACTTTGTACAACGACAAGCACCTGTTCCACGTCAATGATCTGAAGCGTTTTTCACTCGGGACAAAGAACAAAAACCTGAAGCGCAACAGTGACGGCTCACTCACGCTCTACGTGAGCGAAAAATCGCCGGGAGGAGACAGGGAAACAAATTGGCTTCCCGCCCCGGATGGTCGCTTCTCTCTCTACATTCGGGCCTACTGGGGCAAGGAGCCAGTCTTGGACGGATCATGGCAGCCACCCAAGATCAAGGCGACCTGAGGTCTCTGGTCGGGGCGGGGCACTTTGTCGGCTAGTGCCCCGATGGCCCGCTATTGGTACAAATACGAAACTCGGCCAACGTAGAAAGGGAGGACTTAGGCCCTCCCCTTCTACCTCACCTGGCAAGCCAGAGAAGGATATCATCTAGATCGGCGGAATACTCCGAGCCGAAAACCACACAATTTCGGTCGTCCGCTAACAAGTATCCATCGGCCTGCGCGTCGGGATTCTTGAGGAGCTCGAATCCGGCCTGTTTAGCAAGACGATAAGCATCAATCTCGGGAGCGGTTAGCTCCCACTCTATATCGCGCTTCATCGCGCTACTCCTTTCTCAAGAGAAATAGGAAGTACCGCGCCGAGCAATGCCTGCCGTGTCGTGGAAACCGTGCAATGCCGTGACGAATATGCTTTGCATTCGGTCCCTCGCGGCCATGTTCCCACAACGCCGAGACAACACAAATCACTTTTGTGCGTCCCAAACATTGATGAGCGCAATTTGGTACGAAAGCGGAACGCGAATAAATGACTCCCCATGGCAATAGCGAGCTTTGATAAGTGACTCGCTTTTGCAACCCCTTGAAAAGGCAACAAGATGGCACACCCCTATGGCGTGCCATTCTGTTGAATTCCAGTTATAATCCGGCGACTTGTCAAAGCGGTCTCGCGCTCCTATTTCACATTGAAGGCGCCCTTCGTCTATCGGTTAGGACAACAGATTCTCATTCTGTAAAGACGAGTTCGACTCTCGTAGGGCGTACCAGTTCGTCGCGAAGCCAAACCTCTTCGTCATGGAAAGCGAACTGATACGAAATAGCCTGCCGATTGCTGTTGGCCTATTGCTTGGCAACGACAGGGTAGCAGGTCTGGCGTCCGCATCCGTGCCCTACAGCGCCTTCATCATGCCGCCATCGACGAAGTAGGTCGAACCAACCGAATAGCTTGCCTTTTCCGAGCACAGGAAGACAAAGAAATTCGCCAGTTCCTCCGGCGAAGCGAAACGCTTGATGGGCGCGTGCTCACGAGCGACGCTGTCGAGATAGCCCTGCCAATCTCCACCTGTTTCCGACGTGAGTTGCTTTGCGGTCTTGATCCAATCGGGTGTCAGGACAAGTCCGGGATTGACGCAGTTGACGCGGATGTTGTCCCCGACGACCTCGGTCGACAGCGTCTTAGAGAACATCATCAACGCCGATTTCGTGACGTTGTAGATCGGCTCGTACCAAAGGGGCTGAGCGGCGCAGATTGAGGCGTTGTGCAGAATGACGCCGCCGCCCCGTTGCCGCATCTGCGGCACCAACCCGCGGGCCAGGCGAACTGCCGCCATGACATGCAGATCCCAGTATTGCTGCCATTTCTCGTCCGGTGCCTCCATGATTGTCTCGTTGGAACCGGTCCCCGCGTTGTTGACGAGAATGTCGGCGCCGCCCATCCGCTCGGCTTCACCGATAAGATCAGCCACGCCAGCCGGCGTGGCGACATCGCAGGCGACCCCCGTCGCCCTGACCTTGAACTCGTCGGCGATGCGGGCGGCTTCCGCGTGAACACGCTCGGCCCCGCGCGCCGCTAGCACGACGTCGGCGCCCTCCTTCGCCAGACCCTCGGCAATCGCCAAACCTATCCCGACACTTCCGCCCGTGATCACGGCGCACTTGCCGCGCAAACCCAGATCCATCGTTGCTCCTCCCACGCGGCCCTCCGCCGCTCGGGAACAAGATTAGGCGGGTCATTTGCAACGACGCAAGCTGAAAGAGCATGGATCTCCACTTGGAGTGGAAGGCTTTCAGGACAAGGGTTTTAACCTGGCGCGCCCGTTACGCCGTCGCCGGGAGTTCGGTTCGAAATACAAGCTCCAGAAGTATGCCGCCCGGCGTTCGCACGAAAAGACGCCGTTCGCCAAGGTCGGGCAAATCCATTGTGGAGTACCCGATGCCGCGTGCCTCGAGCCTCGTCCTGGTGCCGTGATAGTCATGGAGCCGGAATCCCGCATGATCGATGATCTCGGCGTCGTGTCCCGTCATACGGCCGCCACCCGGAATGAGATGTACGATCGGGTCGTCACCTTCGTAGAGCCAATAGCCGGGAAACGAAAACGCCGGGCGATGACCAGGCTTCAACCCCAGAACCGCTTCCAGAAATTGGCGCGTCGCTTCGAGGTCCGCCGTCCTCAACGTGACATGATCAATTTTCATGGCACTATCCGATCGCCCCCCCGCCATCGACGCGGATCGTCGAGCCGGTCGCAAATGGCGTGGTGAGTACGAACATGACGGCATTCGCGATGTCCGATGGCTGACCGACGACCTTGGCCGGCAGGCTGTCGGCGACGCGGGCGAACATCGCCTTGCGCGCGTCATCATCCATCCTGGACCAGAGCGGCGTGTCGATCAGGCCGGGAGAGACGGCATTCACCCGCACCGGTGACAATTCCAGCGCCAGCCCCCGCGCAAGCGCCTCCAGGGCGGCGTTGATTGCCCCCTGCAGCACCGAATTCGCCGAGGGGCGTTCGCTGAGGAAGCCGGAAATGAAGGTCAACGACCCGCGCTCGGTAAACCTGGCGGCGCGCGCGATCCTGTACGCGCCCCAGAATTTGCTCTCCATCGCCGTTCTTGCATCTTGAAGCGACAGCTTTCTCACCGGACCGCTCGGTGTTTGCGCCGCGGAGACGATGATGTGGTCCCAGGCGTCCTCGGCTGCGAAGAAGGCCTCGATGCCGCTTTCGTCTGCGGTGTCCAGAATGACGGTCGGCACGCCGCCCAGAAGGTGCGACGCTTCCGCCAGTTTGTCCCGCGATCGCGAAGCAATGGTGACGGAAGCCCCTTCGGAGATGGCCTGGGCGGCGACGGCAAAGCCGATACCGGAGCTGCCGCCCACAACGAGCACGCGTTTCCTAACAATGGATGTCACTTCTCTGGTCCTTTCGCTCAAGCCAGTGTCGGCAGGACACCGCCATCAACCCGCAATGACGCGCCGTTGGTCGCAGATGAAAGCGGGCTCGCCACGTAGGCTACGAGATTGGCGACTTCCTGCGGATCGATCAGGCGCTGCAGCAGAGAGGTCGCGCGGTGCTTTGCAAAGAATTCCGCCTCAGCCTCAGCCGCGGAGGCGTTCGGTTTTGTCGACAGTCCCTTCAGGAAGTCGACAATCCCCTCGGACTGGGTGGGACCGGGCAAGACGGAGTTCACGGTGACAGCGGTCCCTTTCGTCTGTTCGGCAAGGCCGCGAGAAATCGCAAGCTGGGCGGTCTTCGTCATGCCGTAGTGGATCATGTCGCCCGGCGTCATTAGCCCGGATTCACTGGAGACGAAGATTACCCTTCCCCAATTGCGTTTCAGCATTCCGTCAAAATAAGCCCTTGCCAGTCGCACGCCACTCAGCACGTTGGTGTCGAAATACCGCCGCCATTCATTGTCGTCGATCTCGGCAAATGGCTTTATTTCGTAGATACCGAGATTGTTGACAAGGATGTCGACGGCCGGGACCGCTTTGACGATCTCGGATGCCCCCGCCTCGGTGGCGGCATCGGCGACAACGCCGGATACTTCCTTACCGCCCGACGCACGAATGCTTGCAACGGCAGCATCGAGCTTGTCTCTGTTGCGACCCGCCACGATGACGTTCGCGCCTTCGACCGCCAGGGTCCTTGCAATCTCCAGGCCGATGCCGGCGGTAGACCCTGTAACCAGGGCAGTCTTGCGTTCCAGATCTAGGTTCATCTTCTGCGCCTCGTGTTTGTTGACGGGGTCAAGATAGGGGGCTTTCCCATTTGCAAGAATAGCCGTTGATGGTGATGGTCCATTGCGATATCAGCAATAATATGGCCGATAATCTTTTCGATATGCTGGTCTTCGTCCGCGTCGTCGAGGCGGGCAGCCTGTCTGGCGCTGCCCGCGATCTCAGGCTGTCGCTTGCCGTCGTCAGCCGCAAGCTCGCCCGGCTCGAGGAACGCCTCGGCGTTCGCCTCGCAAACCGCACCACGCGAACCCTGACACTTACCGAAGAAGGCGCACGCTTCCATGCCCGTTGCATCCGGATCCTGGCCGAGATCGACGACGCTGAAATGGAAGTCACCAGCGGCCTGGATACAGCAACCGGCCTCCTCCGGGTGACGTCGACATTCGCGTTCGGCTGCCGCTGGCTTGCTACGCTGCTGCAGGAATTCCAGGCGATGCATCCCACGCTGCATATCCATCTCGATACGTCTGACACCGTCACCAATATTGTCGAAGGCGGCTACGATCTTGCGGTCCGGTTCGGGTCGCTCGCCGATTCAAGCCTGATTGCCCGTCAGTTGGCACCGAACAAGCGGATTCTGTGCCGCTCCCTCGTACCTCGCACGCCGGGGACGGCCGCAAAGGCTTGAAGACCTTCTCGTGCACGATTGCATCACCTTCGGCGATCCACCCAACAGCCATTGGACCTTTTCCGACAACCGCAGCATCAACGTGAAGCACCCCCTCAGCACCAACAACGGCGAACTCGCTCGTCGCTGGGCGATCGACGGCGCGGGGTTGGTGCAAAAATCGCTGTGGGACGTTCGCGACGATATCGACGCCGGCCATCTGGAAATAGTGCTGCCAGGCATCCCGCTGCCAGCAGCCCCGATCCATGCGGTATTTCCTCACAATCGCCTTACCGCCGCGAAAGTTAGGCTGTGCGTCGATTTCCTCGCCGTGCGTCTGAAAGCGATCAATGTGGCGGGCATCAGGGCTGGCTAGCACACCCCCTCGAAAGTCCGTCTCTCTCGAATCAATCACTAAACATCTGGCGCCAGAACAGTGTGCACTGCAGCAACGATTGCCGCTTGCATTGTTTATAAATTTATCTATCACTAAACATATTGCTAAACATGATGTTTGAGGAGTTCATGTCAGCATTCTCTGGAAGTGGGTGAACTCGCGCTGCCGGCGGAGCCGGCCTTTGGTTCTGGGAGGAACTTATGCAGAAAAGATCGAAAGCCCTGCTCGGGCTGGCCTCGGCATTCGTGATGTCGTCGGCGTTGCCCAATCTCGCAAAAGCCGACCAACTAACGCTGTGCTGGGCTGCCTGGGATCCAGCCAATGCGCTCGTCGAGCTCTCGAAGGATTTCACCGCCAAGACTGGCACGGAAATGAAGTTCGAGTTCGTCCCCTGGACAAGCTATGCGGACCGCTTCCTCAACGAATTGAATTCCCATGGCAAGCTCTGCGACCTGATCATCGGCGACAGCCAATGGATCGGCGGCTCGGCCGAGAACGGCCACTACGTCAAGCTGAACGACTTCTTCGACAAGGAAGGCATCAAGATGGATGACTTCGTGCCGGCGACGGTCGTTGGCTATTCGGAATGGCCGAAGAACACCCCGAATTACTGGGCGCTTCCGGCTATGGGCGACGTGGTCGGCTGGACCTACCGCAAGGATTGGTTCGAAAAGCCGGAGCTGCAGAAGGAATTCAAGGAAAAGTATGGCCGGGATCTCGCCGCGCCGAAGACCTACGACGAGCTGAAGCAGATCGCCGAGTTTTTCCAGAAGCGTGAGATCGACGGCAAGACCGTCTACGGTGCCTCAATCTATACCGAGCGTGGCTCGGAGGGCATCACCATGGGCGTGACCAACGTTCTCTATGATTGGGGCTTCCAGTACGAAAATCCCAAGAAGCCTTACGAAATGGAAGGATTCGTCAACTCGCCGGACGCAATCAAGGGCCTGGAGTTCTACAAGGCTCTCTATGACTGCTGCACACCGCCCGGCAGCTCCAACGTCTACATGGTCGAATCCGCAGACGCCTTCAAATCCGGACAGGTCGCCATGCAGATGAACTTCGCCTTTACCTGGCCAGGTCTCTACAAGGACGAGAAGGTCGGCGGCGACAGGATCGGCTTCTTCCCCAATCCCGCTGAGAAAGAACATTTTGCCCAGCTTGGCGGACAAGGCATCTCGGTTGTGTCGTATTCCGACAAGAAGGATGCGGCCCTGCAATACATCAAGTGGTTCGCGCAGCCTGAGGTACAGGCCAAGTGGTGGCAGCTGGGCGGCTTTTCCTGCCTGAAGGCTGTCGTCAACGCACCTGATTTCGCGTCGAGCCAGCCGTATGCCCCGGCATTCCTGGAATCCATGGCCATCGTCAAGGACTTCTGGGCGGAACCAAGCTACGCCACCCTTCTCCAGGACATGCAGAAGCGCGTTCACAACTATGTGGTTGCCGGCAACGGCACCGCCAAGGAAGCGCTTGATGGTCTGGTGGCGGACTGGACCGAAGTGTTCAAGGACGACGGCAAGATCTAGTGTCCTCCTGGACGCGTGACATCCTAGTCAGAATGACGGCCCGGATCGGCAAAAGAGCCGGGCCGCCTGATGTCTCACATACCCAAAGACCAGGTGACATCTTGAATATCTCCCACTCCTCTATCGTCGAGACAGCCGCGGATGCGACAGCACGGGCGACGCCTGTATCGGTCGCCCGGCGCGTCCGAGGTCTTTCCGACAGGGCGATCGCTTGGTTGTTCATCGCCCCGGCTATCATCCTGCTGCTCGCAATCAACATCTTTCCGCTGCTGTGGGCAGTCTATCTTTCTTTCACAAATTTCCGCGCCAACCGACCGAATGCGCCGGTGCAAGGCGTAGGTCTCAGCAACTACGAGCGCGTCCTCACCGATCCGGATATCTGGCAGGCAATGCAGACCACCGCGCATTTTGTCTTCTGGACGATTGTCCTGCAGACCGTGATCGGCTTCGGACTTGCCTATCTGATCGACCGGAAGTTTCGTGGTCATGCCTTCTGGACGACCATCATTCTGATCCCGATGATGCTGTCTCCTGCGGTGGTCGGCAACTTCTGGCGCTTTCTCTATGAGCCGCAGATTGGCCTCTTCGCCTACGCGGTTTCGCTTGTCACCGGCATTCCGACCTCGGAAATTCAGATGCTCGGCAGCGTCACCCTGGCGCCCTGGGCGATCGTTATCGTCGATACATGGATGTGGACACCCTATGTGATGCTGATCTGCCTCGCCGGGCTGCGCTCGATCCCGGACTATATCTACGAAGCGTCGGAGGTCGATCGTGCGTCAGCATGGCGGCAGTTCTGGTCGATCACGGTCCCGATGGCCCTGCCCTTCATCATGCTCGCCGTCCTCTTCCGCGGCATCGAAAACTTCAAGATGTTCGACATGGTAACGCTGCTGACAGGCGGTGGGCCGGGGTCAACCACCGAAGTGGCCTCGATCACGTTGAAGCGTGCGGCCTTCGAGAGCTGGGCGACCGGCCGGGCTTCCGCCTTCGCCATCGTCCTTTTCGTCGCGGTGTTCGGACTGGCAAACATCTATGTCAAGGCTCTCAACAAGGTGAAGCAACGATGAGCTCCGTCAACGCTGCCCATTCGGTCGTCGAACCAAGCCTCACCAGCAAACGGATCGCCGGTGCGCTCGTCATCCTTTATGCACTGATCACGCTGATTCCGCTCGTCTGGATCTTCCTGACCAGCATCAAGTCGCCACCGGACTCCATCAGCTACCCGCCGAAGATCGTGTTCACGCCGACGCTGGAGGGCTATTGCAATCTCCTCACCACGAGAACGCGGCAGACGCCGGAGTACATTTCGTCGCTGCCGGCGCCGACTGGTACCTGCGATGAGGTGACGCGCAAGCGCAACATGGTGATCGCCGGTCCCTCGAACTTTCTGCCGCGCTTCGTCAATTCGCTGGTGATCGCCTTCGGATCGACATTTCTTGCCGTCTTCCTCGGAACGCTCGCCGCCTACGGCTTCTCGCGCTTCCGGATACCGCTCGCCGACGACCTGCTGTTCTTCATCCTGTCGACCCGCATGATGCCGCCGATCGCGGTCGCCATCCCGATTTATCTGATGTACCGGGAGCTCGGCCTCTCCGATACGGCGCTGGGCATGATCCTGCTCTACACGGCCGTCAACGTCTCACTAGCCGTCTGGTTGCTCAAGGGCTTTATAGACGAGATCCCGCGGGAATACGAGGAGGCGGCGATGATCGACGGCTACACGCGGCTGCAGGCTTTCCGGAAGGTGGTGCTGCCGCAGGCAACAACCGGGATCGCCGCAACCGCAATCTTCTGCCTGATATTTGCCTGGAACGAATATGCCTTCGCAGCCCTTCTTACCTCGGGTGCAGCCCAGACGGCGCCTCCCTTCATTCCGACGATCATCGGCGAAGGGGGGCAGGATTGGCCGGCGGTGGCCGCGGGAACGACGATCTTCCTGATCCCGATCCTCGTCTTCACCATTCTCCTGCGCAAGCAGCTGCTGCGCGGTATCACCTTCGGAGCGGTCCGGAAATGACGCACCTCATCGAAACGCCCCGCCCTCCTCCGAAGCGGCCGTTCTTCCTGCGCCGAGGCCCGATGGAAAATATCGCCACCGCGCTGATCGCCATCGGCTTCCTGATGCTGTTCCAGCCCTTCCTGCTGGTGCTCTACACCTACTCTCTGGTGACGCTGCTCGCAGGCACGGCCATGTTCATCATCGTCTCAAAGTTTCCGGAGTGAACCATGGCGGACATCAGAATCCAAAATCTCCGCAAGGAATTCGGCAGTTTCGTCGCAGTCCAAGACTCGAGTTTCGTCGTCCATGACGGCGAATTTCTGGCGTTGCTCGGGCCTTCCGGCTGCGGCAAGACGACCACGCTGCGCATGATCGCCGGGCTGGAGCTGCCAACCAGCGGCAATATCTATCTCGACGGAGAGGATGTCACATTCAACCGCGCCAGCGCTCGCGATATTGCGTTCGTCTTCCAGCTGTTTGCGCTCTATCCGCACATGAATGTCCGCAAGAACATCGGCTTTCCCTTGTTGTCGCAGGGAATGCGGAAGGCGGAGATCAAGCAACGGGTTGAGGAAACCGCCCGCCTGCTGCAGATCGGCCACATTCTCAACAAGTCCGTCTCCGGCCTTGCCGGCGGCGACCGGCAGCGTGTGGCGCTCGGCCGCGCCATCGTCCGGCGACCGAAATGCTTCCTGATGGACGAGCCGCTGGGCACGCTTGACGCCGAGTTCCGCGAAGTCATGGTTCACGAGTTGCGCGAACTCCATAACCGTATCCACGCAACCACAGTCTACGTTACGCACGATCAGCACGAGGCCATGGCGATGGCCGACAAGATTGCCGTAATGAACCACGGCGTTATCGAGCAATTCGGCACGCCTCAGGAGATCTACAGCAAGCCGGCGACAATGTACGTCGCGGACTTCATCGGATCGCCGCCAATGAATTTCATGCGTTTCACGTCGGGTCTGCAGATGGGATCGCGGTCCATCTTGCTTGACGGCGTCGATGTGCTCGTACCGGAGATCCGTCAGGACCTGGCGGAGGGCGAGCTGGCGCTCGGCGTGCGACCTGAACACATCCGCTTCAGCGACAGCTCGCCGTTGCGCGGTGCCGTTTACGGGAGTGAATATCTCGGCACGAACCAGGTGGTGGCTGTCGAAACATCCAGCGGATTGATCAAGGCTCGTGTTCCGGCAAACCGGAACTTCCGCATCGGCGAGACGGTCGGGCTGGAATTCAATCATTCAAACCTGGCGCTGTTCGACTGCAAGTCGGGCCGCGCCGTGGCGTCAGCGCTCTATTCGGAGGCCCAGCATGGCTGACGTTGTCCTGAAGGGTCTCAACAAACGCTTCGGCGAAACCCAGGCTTTGACCGATCTCGACCTGACAATCCGCGACGGCGAGTTCGTCGTTCTGCTCGGGCCGACGGGCGCCGGCAAGACGACAACGCTCCGCCTTATTGCAGGGCTCGAAAAACCAGACAGAGGCCGCATCGAGATCGGTGGCCGGAACGTCGGCGCCGAAGCACCAGCCGAACGCGATGTCGCCTTCGTCTTCCAGCAATACTCGCTCTATCCGCATATGACGGTCTACGAAAACCTGGCATTTCCGCTGAGGGCGCCGGTACGCAAGCTCACCGCGAACGAGATAGACCGCCGGGTGCGCGACGTCGCACGGATGGTCCGGATCGATCACAAGCTGGAGAACCGCTCCACGCGTCTTTCGGGCGGTGAGATGCAGCGCGTCGCGATCGGCCGCGCGCTGGTGCGCCAGCCGTCAATCTATCTCATGGACGAGCCACTCTCCTCGCTCGACGCTAAGCTGCGCGCCGAACTGCGGCTAGAGCTCAAGCGGATTCAGAAGGAACTGGGCTCGACATTGCTCTATGTAACCCACGATCAGGTGGAGGCCATGACAATGGCCGACCGCATCGGCATTGTCGCCGAAGGTCGGCTCATGCAGGTGGGAACGCCGCGCGATATCTACGGCAACCCAAGCAATCTTCATGTTGCTGCGCGCCTCGGCCAGCCACACATCAACCTGCTGCCCGCTGATCTGCTTCCGGGCGGCCATCCGCCGGCAGGCACCAAGACCGTAGGGGCGCGCACCGAACATCTCGATATCATCCTTGGCAAGGACGCCAACGCCGAAATCGACTGGATCGAGCATCTCGGCGATCAGAACCATCTGCACATCCGCGTCCGAGATCACAAGCTCGTTACACTTGCGGACCCATATCTCGCAATAAACAGGGGCGACAGGATCAACTTGACGCTACGCGATCCACTCTATTTCGATGCAAGCGGAAAGCGCCTCTCCTGAACGCCAATAAAAACCGATCATCGCATGCAAGAAAAAACAGACGGGTATCGATCAAATGAAGCATTTTTTCAACCGCAGGGAAAACATAGTCACCGAAGCTTTGGATGGCCTGCTTCTGACGAGCGGCAAAGGTCGCCTCGCCCGTTTGGATACGTTTCCCGACATCAAGGTGATCCTGCGGGCCGACTGGGACAAGTCGCAGGTGGCGATCATTTCCGGCGGTGGCGCCGGACACGAGCCCTCCCATGCGGGCTTTGTCGGCAAGGGTATGTTGACCGCAGCGGTTTCGGGCGAAATATTTGCATCACCAAGCGTCGATGCGGTTCTTACGGCAATCCGCGCGGTGGCCGGCCCAAAGGGCGCCCTGCTGATTGTGAAGAATTATACGGGAGATCGTCTGAATTTCGGCCTCGCCGCCGAGAGGGCCCGCGCCGAGGGTTTCGATGTCGAGATGGTCATCATTGCCGACGACATTGCAATTCCCGAGATCAATCAGCCACGTGGCGTGGCCGGGACATTGTTTGTCCACAAGATCGCTGGCTTCCATGCCGAAGCGGGTGAAGACCTCCCGACCGTAACGATGCACGCAGCTGCGGCAGCC
Source organism: Rhizobium sp. Root1220 (assembly GCF_001426265.1). Classification (GTDB taxonomy): domain Bacteria; phylum Pseudomonadota; class Alphaproteobacteria; order Rhizobiales; family Rhizobiaceae; genus Rhizobium. The sequence goes on along the minus strand of NZ_LMDG01000014.1, from coordinate 49,242 downwards.
AAAGACATCGTCTCTCTCGGCATGTCTCTCTCGACCTGCAGCGTGCCGGGGCAAGCGCACGAGGATCGCCTGGGCGAAAACGAAGGCGAACTTGGTCTTGGAATCCACGGTGAACCAGGTGTCGAGCGCATAGCACTCCAACCCGTCGCGGACATCGTCGCAACCATGCTCAAGCGACTGAGCGCCAGGCTGCAGGATGGTGCCGGCCACGCGCTGCTTATCAACAATCTCGGCGCGGTGCCGCCGCTTGAAATGACCGTCATCGCCAATGCCGTGTTGTCCTCGCCGACTGCGGAACGAGTGAAGCTGATCATCGGGCCGGCTCCAATGATGACCGCACTCAACATGAACGGCTTTTCGCTATCACTTATCAGGCTCGACGCTGTCCGCGAAAAAGCACTCGTGGCTGCGGTTGGCCCGCATGCCTGGGTGCCTCCCGTCGAACGCCACGAAATCACAATCGTCACCGTTCCGAAGGCGGACGCACGATTGAACGGAACAAATGCCAGCGACGATGAATGGAGTCGCCGCATGATCACCGCACTTTGCGACCACCTGATATCGCTCGAAGGCGAACTCAACCGCCTCGACGGTCGTGTAGGCGACGGTGATACCGGCTCGACCGTTGCATCCGGCGCGCGCAGCATCCTCGCCCGCATCGATACGCTGCCGCTCAGGAAACCTGCCGCCACACTCGCTGCCATCGGCGACATCCTCGGCACCAGCATGGGTGGCTCGAGCGGAGTGCTGATGTCGATCTTCTTTACCGCCGCTGCCAAGGCAATGGCGGAAAAGCCTGATATCGCAGCGGCCCTTCTTGCCGGGCTCGATCGGATGACGTTCTATGGTGGTGCAGGCGTTGGCGATCGAACGATGGTCGACGCGCTTGCCCCGGCGCTGCAGTCGCTCGCATCGGGCGGCGTGGCAGCGGCTGCGAAGGCAGCTGCCGCCGGCGCGGAGGCGACGAAGGCAATGACGAAGGCAAAAGCCGGACGTGCGTCTTATGTCGGCGAAAGAGATCTCGCGGGCGTGGCCGATCCCGGCGCAGTCGCAGTGGCTGGAGCATTTGGAGTTATGGCGAGCCTCGCCCAATAAGAGCGGTGGCATAGGGAGGATTTAGTGCAGGCCGAACCAGCCCTGGTTTCAGGATTGATCGAGGTTTGTCGCGCGACGATCGCGGCCAACAGCGATCACCTTTGCGCTCTGGATCGAGCGATCGGTGACGGAGACCATGGAACGAACATGCAGCGCGGCTGCGAAGCGGTCAGCGCTGAACGCGCGGAACTTTCCAGCCTGCCCTTGGCGGACGCCGTGGAGAAGATCGGCCTGACGCTGGTGATGAATATCGGCGGCGCGGCGGGGCCGCTCTACGGCACGTTGTTGATGGAGTTGGGCCGGGAGCTTCGCAAGCGTGATGAAGGGGCGGAGTTTTCCCTGGTGCTGAAGCAGGCGATCGATGCCGTGGCGAAGCGGGGTCGATCTCATGCAGGCGACAAGACGCTGCTGGATGTCCTCTATCCTGTTCATGCGGCGCTCGCCGAACGTTCGCCGCTATCGGATATCGCCATCAGGGCTGAGCGGTCAGCCGATCAGACTGCGGCCATGAAGGCCATGCGCGGCCGCGCCTCCTATCTCGGAGACCGGTCAATCGGCCACATCGATCCCGGAGCATCTAGCTGCGCGCTATTGACCACGGCAATATGCCATTATCTTGGGGAGAACCATTCGGCATGAGTGGAAAGACGGCAAATGTTGGCATCGTGATCGTCTCCCACTCCCCTCTCGTGGCGCGCGGCATTGCCGACATGGTAAGGCAGATGGTGGGCGACTGCGTGCCGCTCTCCTGGTCCGGTGGCAATAACCACGGCGAACTCGGTACCGACGCCGGGGGCATTTTGCGCGCTATCGAATCCGCCTGGTCCGATGCAGGCGTTGCAGTCTTCGTCGACCTTGGTGGAGCGGAGACAAACAGCGAAATGGCGATCGAGATGCTCGGCTTGCCGCGCTCGAAACTTGTGTCGATTTGCAACGCACCTCTCGTTGAAGGCGCAGTCATAGCGGCAGCGGAGGCATCGGGCGGGGCATCCTTGGCAAAGGTCGTGGCGACAGCCGAGGAACTGTCACCCTGATGACCGGGTTGCCCATGAAGAGGCGGGAGGACAATCAGTTGCAGGCCAGCTACCAGACGGAGGTGGAAGTCAAGCACGGCGTGGGACTGCACGCCCGCCCCTCCGTCACGTTTACGCGGCTGGCAAAATCGTTTCCCTGTTCGATCGAGATCGCCGTCAACGGCAACGACGTGTGGCTGAATGGCAAGAGTATAATCAAGATCATGGGCGCCAGAATCCGCAGGGGGTCGATTCTGAGAATCAGAGCCAGCGGAATCCTTGCCGAAGAAGCGATCCGGGCACTGAAGGAGCTTATCGAGCGCGATTTCGATGAGGAAAAGAAGCATGGCCGAACCGCTTAGACTGGACGGAACGATCGCCTCCCCGGGCGTTGCCACCGGCCCTGCCTATCTGGTCGAGCCGACGCTTGCGTCGGTCACACCTCGCGCACAGGCGTCTTCCGGCTATGAAGTGCTAGCAGCCGCGATCGAAACGGCAGTCACCGAGCTGCAGCGCCTTGCCGGTGGTGCCGACGCGGAAAGCGGTGACATCATTGATTTCCAGATCGAAGTCCTTCGCGATCCGACGATAGCCCAAATGACGGCAGCACGCATGGAAACCGGCGAAAATGTCGCTTTCGCCTGGGTCGACACGCTCGACGGGTACATCCGCGAATTGGAGACTGCCGAGGAGGAACAGATGCGCGCGCGCGCCGTCGATATCCTCGACATCAAAAATCGCGTTCTCGGCGCCCTGACCGGCACGCCGCTCGAGGATTTCCCCCTGGGGTCCGTCTTCGTCGGCAAGGATATGGAGCCTAGCCGCTTTCTCGCGCACGACTGGTCATCAGGCGGTGGCATCGCGCTATACAATGGCAGCGCCGCCGGCCACGTTGCGCTGCTCGCCCGGTCGAGGTCAGTGCCAATGGTCGTAGGCGTGGGATATTTCACCACGGCCGCAGGAGCACCTATTCGCGTTGACGGCGACGCCGGCGCGGTTGTTCTTCAGTCCGGTGCCAGGCCCATGCCGCGCAAGACGCCGGTCGGCGTTTCCGGCAACGCCGCCCATGCCTCCGGAAGCGGCACCCCACGCACGGCCGATGGCGTGCCGCTTTCGCTGTCCATAAACCTAAACGATCCGACCGAACTCGATAGCGTCGATCACGCCGCCGTAGCAGGCATTGGATTGCTACGCTCCGAATTTGCGATTACCTCGGCGGCAGATGCCGCAAACGAGGAAAGGCAACTCTCCGTCTATTGCCGTGTGCTCGAGTGGGCAGTGGGCAAGCCGGTAACGATCCGGATGTTCGATATCGGGAGCGACAAACCCCTCTCTGGCTTTGAGACGTTGCCCGATGTGGGCCTGCGGGGAATCCGGCTGCTTCTCGCGCGGCCGGAAATTGCCCGGGTGCAGGTGCGTGCGCTGCTCAGAGCGTCGGCCTTCGGCAATCTCGCGGTCATGCTGCCCATGGTAACCGTTCCCTCCGAGATCGACGAGATGCGTCGTATCTTCAAAGAGGAAGCCACGGAGCTTGATCGGCGCTCGGTGCTGAACCGTTTCCCGTCCATCGGCATGATGGTGGAGGTGCCCGCGGCTGCATTGATGCTGGATAGCTTTGCCGTGGCGGATTTCTTTTCGTTCGGAACCAACGATCTCACCCAGTATCTCACTGCGTCGGCTCGTTACGGTTCCGGCTTCGAAATCCCGCGTGACAAGTCCATACCGGCCGTCTTGCGTCTCATCGAGCAGGCCGTGAAACTGGCCGCCGGCAAGCCCGTCAGCATATGCGGAGACATGGCAGGCGACCCTGGACAGCTATCGGCCCTGCTCGCCACGGGCCTGCGTCACTTTTCCATGGCGCCGGCCCAGCTTCCCGCGATAAGGTCGGCACTCGTCGGTTTGAACGCCGATGGGACAAAGGCAGCCGGAGAGTAGAATGGCGCGCGAAGACACCGAAGACGCCATTATAGCCTACAAGTCCATCCTGGCGCAGATCATCGATATCAGGCCCTCCGGCACGCGTCAGCGGTTGGCGACCGAACTCGGCAAGCACCGCAGCTTCGTCACGCAAGTCACCAGCGCGACCTACTCGACACCGCTGCCGGCGCGTCACCTCGCAACGATTTTCCGCGTCTGCCATTTCAATGCTACCGAGCAAGAGCGTTTTCTCGAGGCCTATCAGCATGCCCATCCGGGAAAGCTGCCGGAGCTCGGGCATTCCGAAAAGTTACGGCACCTGTCTTTGATGGTGCCCGACTTTGGTGACGAGCGCCGAAACCGCCTGCTGGAACAGGCGATCTCCGACCTTGTGGAAAAGATTGTCGCAATTTCCGGAGGGCCGGAATGAGCGGAACCACCGAACGACAGACCCGGTAAACGATCGCCGCCTTGGGAGGGGCTTGATGAAGAAGTTCATGAACACTGCGGACACCATGGTCACCGAAAGCGTCGAAGGCTTTGTACGCGCCCATGCGGAGTTCGTCGTGTTCGGTGCGGAGCGCAAATGCATTCGCCGCCGTCATCTGACACCAGGCAAGGTCGCCGTCATCTCCGGTGGCGGGGCTGGCCACGAACCGATGCATATCGGCTTCGTCGGCCGTGGCATGCTGGATGCCGCCTGCGTGGGCCATATCTTCACGTCGCCGACACCCAGCCAGATCATCGGTGCGATCGAGGAGGCAGATACCGGCGCCGGATGTCTGCTCGTTGTCAAGAACTACGATGGTGACGTCATGAACTTCGAGATGGCTGCCGAGATGGTTGCCGCCCGTCACCGAATCGAAATGGTCATCGTCAGCGATGACATAGAGACTGCGAGGGTCGGCGATGGACGCGGCCGCCGCGGCGTTGCCGGGACACTCGTCGTGGAACGGATTCTCGGCGCTGCCGCAGAACAAGGCATGTCGCTCGACAGGCTGAAATCGCTCGGGGAGGGCTTAAGTCCGAAGATCCGGTCGATGGGTGTGGCTCTCACTGGCGTGACCGTGCCGCACACCCAGCGGACGACATTTTCCCTGAGCGCGACGGAAATGGAAATGGGCGTTGGAATCCATGGCGAACCCGGCCATTCCAGAAAGCCCTTCTCAGCCGCCGACACCATTGTCCGGTACCTATGCGAAGCGATCGCCGGCGATATCGCCAGCCAGCCCAATGCCAAGGCATTGCTCTTCGTAAACGGGCTCGGTGGCACGCCACCGGCGGAACTCTACGTCGCGTATGATGCCGCGCGCCGCTTCATCGAGAATGGAGGCATCCAAATCGAACGCTCGCTTGTCGGAACCTATGTCACCTCGCTCGATATGCAGGGACTATCGGTAACGCTGGCACTCCTCAGCGATGAGGAATTGGCCCTGTGGGACTCGCCGGTGGCAACCGCCGCGCTACGCTGGGGCTGCTGACCGCAACGCGCTGGTTGGGTCAGCTTGGTTCCCTGTCATCGGAAATGCGAAAACGTCCACGGGTTCGCCGAGCCCTCGCAACGGGAATGATCCGAGGCTGTCCATCCCGACTCCGCAGTCAGCCATATCCACGAAAGCCTTTGACAGCAGCACCGGGCGCTTAACCTCCTTCGTGAGGTTTTCGAGACGCGATGCCACATTGACGGCGGGGCCGATAACCGTGAAGTCGAGACGCCTGCGGGTTCCGATGTTACCGTACATCACATCACCGACATGCACGCCGATGCCGTAGCGAAGCACCTCGCGTCCGTCCCGCGCGTTTCGTTCATTGAGAGTTGCCATGGCGACACCGGCCTCCTGAATAGCCGTAAGCAAGTTCCTGCAGGCCATCGGATCGGTCAGCGGGAAGATGGCCAGCATCCCATCCCCCATGAACTTCAGTATCTCGCCGCCGTGCCTCTCGATCGGCTCCGACATCGCGTCGAAATAGTCATTCAAGAGTTCGATGACATCATCGCGGGGCCAATGATCCGAGATGGTCGTGAAGTCTCGCAGGTCGCAGATCAGGATTGCTGCGCCGACGGTAGCGCCACTGCCGCGTGTCGTCGCGCCTGCCAGGATTTGCTCGCTTGCGTGCGGACCGACGTAGGTTTGCAGGAGCGTGCGGGCAAGAATGTTCTTGAGCCTGATCTCTGTGACAAGCGTCAGGGCCGGCATGAGATCCTTGAGGAACGTGACGTGCTCCTTGAGGAAACCTCCCGGTCTGTCAGTCGAGAACGTCGCGATATGCCGCTTGCCGAGTGTGTGCTCCATCGGCCAGGCGATATAGTCCGTCAACCCGTCGCGTCGCAGGTCGTCGTAGAAGCGGTGTCGGCTGTCGTCTTCCCGCATGCCTTCGAGATTTTTACGAACCTCCGTGGCGCCGCTGAAAATATCGTTCACCGGACTGTTGAGAAACTGCGGTGTCTTTTCGACGCCATAACCGAAAGTGTCGATCTTGGCCTCGGCCATGCCGACGTTCCACAGAAGCCGTGCACCGAGCCATTGCGGGTGCTGCGTTCTGAAGTGCATCGTTGCGCGCGCCACCGGAACGCCTTCACTCCGCAGCCTTTCGCACATCTGTACGAGGATGTTATCGATGAACCGCTCGTCCCGCGTTTCGTTGATTAACCAGTCGAGAATCTTCCGCCTGTGCGACGGCCAGACGCCTTCACCTTCGTCAATCGAATTGAAAGCCGCGTCCGAAACGGATTGCATGGCAACGCTCCAAAAACATCATGTCTACCCTCGACCATGACAATGGAAGGGCTTTCCCAGCCTGTTAGATGGTGTTCGCGGGCGCGAATTAAAATGGCCCTCGGACACGCGAGGTGTTTTTACCGACGCCGTCTTGCTCAGGCAAGCAGTCGTCTCGTGGCCGCAATCGTTTCAGCGCTGGATGCCAGCGGCCGGTATTCGAGGCCGACGGCGCCATTGTAACCCTTGGAAAAAAGCCAGTCGAGCCGTGTCTTGAGGTCAATCACGCCGCTACCCGGCTCGTTGCGCCCGGGATGGTCGGCAATGTGAACGTGAAATACCCGGTCTACGTCCCCACCGATGACCGCTGCCGTGTCCTCTCCCATGACGGCTGAATGATAGACATCGTAGATGATGCCTATCTCCGGACGGCCCGTTGCCCTCACGATCTCTATGCCCTCGACGGTGGAATGCAGGAAATATCCGACGTGATCGATCAGCGTGTTGAGGGGCTCGACGCCCAGACGGACGCCGCTGTCTTCCAGAAGTTCCCCTGCTCGGGTCAGTATTTCGACCAGCGCGGCCGCCTGCTCATCACGCGACTTTCCCGCAAGATCGTCTCCCGCCTGGGCAATCAGCGTGTGCGCACCAAGCCGCCTCGCGGTTTCGATGGACGACTTCAGCCCTTCGAGGAAGGCGCCTTTGTTCGCGATATCCGTCAGGGGAATCATCGGTTCAGCGACAAAGCTCGCGAGCTGGATCCCGGTCTCGGCCACTGCCCACTCGATGCTGCCCAGGTCCTTGTTCGTCCATCTCCAGAATTCGACGGTGTCCAATCCTGCGCCGTGCGCGAGCCGGATTCTATCAGCAAAATTCTCGGCTTCGTCGGCAAACAGCCATTCGATGCAGGCGGAGAGTTTCATGATGGCCTCGTTTATCTGGGACGTTGCAGCGGACCACAATCGAGCAACTGCGGCAAGCCCGGCAAACGCTGTGGCCGACTTGTTTCCACCTTGACGGCATATTTGACATTGCTAACCTGATGTCACCTATCGACGTTCCGGTTTCACCCGTCGGCGCTAGCGGGCAATCTCAGCATCCGGCGGCACGATCTACGATATGGCAGCGGAGGATTGATGCCAGCGGTCAGCGTCTCAGCCGGAAGAATGATGTTGGTCCTGATCGCCTTCGTTCTTTTCGTGGACGTAGTGCCAGGGGCGCACGCCCAACCGCCGGCAGCAACGTCGCATCGCGTCTGCGACTATTCGATGGACGTTCCCGCGACGGGAGAACGCCTTTGCATCTCCGGCGACACATACGGTCGCGATCTCTGCTCGGCGCTCGAACACTTTTCGCAGGCAAACGATCTGCCGCCGGAGTATTTTGCCCGCCTGATCTGGCGCGAAAGCCGCTTTAGACCCGGCGCTGTCAGCCCCAAAGGTGCACAGGGCATTGCCCAATTCATGCCGGGCACTGCGAGGCTGAGAGGATTGAAGGATAGTTTCGACATTCTCGAGTCGCTCAGCGAGTCCGCACGCTATCTCGACGAATTGCGAGGACGCTTTGGCAATCTCGGCCTTGCCGCCGCAGCCTATAATGCCGGCGAAAAAGGTTTGGCGAACTACCTGAATACCGGCCTTTTGCCTTTCGAAACAAGAAACTATGTTCTCGCCATAACCGCCAGCACGATAGATCAATGGAAAAACAGTCCACCGGAAGACGCCGCGCCGTTTCTTAGCCGGGAAAAGGGCTTTCTGGCTGCCTGCGTTGAACTCGCCAATAGCCGGCGCCTGACCGAGAGCCCATCCGCTCGACAAGGTCCCTGGACACCCTGGGGCGCCCAGCTTGCAGCCCACGGCAACGATGCTGCCGCGTTGCGGTTGTTTGCTTCGGTCGCGCGCCAACTCCCCGCCGAACTCGCTGATGAACAACCGATCATTGTTCCCGTGCGTGACAGGAGCTTCGGTTTCAGGCCACGTTACGCCGCACGCATCGGAAGGCAAACCCGCGCCGAAGCAAACCAGGTCTGCGTCGAGGTTCGCGCATCCGGGGCAGCGTGCACGGTCTTCAGGAACTGATTCTGGTCCGCCACGGCTACGCTATGTGTGAGCAGCGTGTCAGTCCGTCAAGAAATCGGGGCCAGTGTCCTGGTATGTAAGCTTGAGTGTCCCATCCGGCTGGACGACGTACTTCTCGAACGTGCGATATCCCCACTTGCCGAGAAAAGTATTCTTGATCACCGTCCCCGGTGGATAGGGAGAACGCACCACACGACCGCCATATGTCAGGCTCCCCGGCGTTGGCTCGGGCGCCGAAGCGGTCGTCGTACAGCTGGCGAGTGCCATCGCGATGACGATCATTGCGTATTTCATAGATATCCTATGCACTGAAAAACCGGTCGCAAGAATGCGACCGGCGTCATTCCGGGCGACAAGTGCCGAAATGCTATCATCAACCCTGCGGCGTCAGGGTCATCGACGTTCCTGTTGCAGCAACGTTAATGCCGAGCTGGCCGGTAACGCTTATCACCTGCAACTGGACCGAACCGTTTGTCCCGCCAAAAAGAACGTTCGCGCCGACACCGGCCACCAGCGTGGCTTCGGCGCTTGCGCCCTGATAGAGCCCACCCAATGCGCCGCGATGATATCCGGAGGTCGGAGCAAACACCGCCCAAACAATCCGGCCGCGCGTGGTGAAGCCGAGGTCGACGCCAAACTTGCGGATCGCTCCGGCGTACCGATCTTGCGGCACGCCGCTATAAGCCGGCGTGAACACGCAATCGACCGACTTGGCCGACCCCAGAAGGTAACCGATGCCGCCCCCGACATCACATGCCAGAATTCCGATCTTCACGCCGTCCCGAATGTCCGGCTGCTGGTATGTCCTTGCCATATCGGCTGCAGTTGCAGGCGATACCAACGTTTGCGCCAGAGCTGCCGCAGCAAGGACCGATGCGATCTTCTTCATGTTTTTCTCTCCTTGTTTGGGCTTAAGAACATAGCGCGCCACTTAAATTTACCAAGGCCACGAATGCAACACAGCACTTCGGTGAACATGTCGAGTTGCGGTGACATCGGCCTTTGTCTAATTGTAGCCCAGCGCGAACCGCGACGTTGCCAATCAGGCAAATAAGCGGTGCGTCCTAGCGAATTCGCTTGGACGCACCAAGGCGTCACCTGGCATTTCGGCATTTTTCCCCGTTAAACCCTCACAGGAGGCACGATCAATGACCCAGGAGCTTACCAGAGAAGAACTGGAAATCAGAATTGCAGACGTAAGCGAGAACATCCGAACCCTGATCGAGCAGGCCGCCGCCATCAGCGGCGCCGCCGACGAGGAACGCGCTGACGAGCGCATCGAAGAGCAGCAGGCGCTCTACGAGCTCCTGGTGAGGCAACGTGACGCACTCGATCAGGCCAAATAGCGGTCGAACTGTCCCTGTCGTCAGCGAGTGCGCCGCTCGCCGCCATATCGGCTACTGAGCGTCGAGTGCGTTATCGCGGCTCACGAGGATCTTGTCGACCCGGCGACCATCGAGATCTATGACCTCGAATCGCCAACCATTCCTGGTGAAGCTCTCGCCGAGCTCCGGCAGATGCTTGAGTTCCTCAAGCACAAGCCCGGCAACCGTTTGGTAGTCGACATCGTGGTCGATGGGCACGTTCATGAAGTCGGCGAATTCGTCGATCGGCGTCCAGCCTGAAACAAGATAGGATCCGTCGTCTCGGCGCTTGATAGCCTGTTCGTCAATCTCGCCCTCGGCGAAAACGCCCATTATCGCCTCGAGAATGTCGCCCGACGTGATCACGCCTTCGAAATGGCCGTATTCGTCGAAAACCAGCACCATGTGGTGCGGCGATCTCCGGATCGCTTCGATGACCACGCTCGCCGGCGCGAGATCGGAAACCACGGGGACTTCGGTCGTCAGGGCACCCAGATCGACGCCATTCGGGATCGCGTCATAAAAATCCTTTACCGCAAGGACCCCCAGGACTTCATCCGAGCTCCCCTTGCGTACCGGCAGACGGGAACGGTTTGTGCGTTTGATCTGGGCACGGATCTCATCGATTGTATCCTCCACGTCGATAACCTCGACATCTCGCCGCGGTGTCATAAGTGCGCGAGCAGTGCGATCTGCCAGACGCATGACGCCCGAGATCATGGCCGACTCCTCGCTTTCGATGACGCCGGCGCTCTGCGCCTCCGCTAGCACCGTCTTGATCTCCTCATCGGTGACGCCTTCGCCGCTCTTGCCGGATTGGCCGAGAAGGCTGAGCACCAGTTTTCCGGAAGCGTCAAGCAGCCAGACCAGCGGCAGCGAAAACTTCGACAGATAGGTCATGGCAGGCGCTACCTTCGCAGCGACAGCCTCCGGCGCCCGCAACGCTACCTGCTTGGGAACCAGTTCACCGACAATGAGGGAAAGATAGGTAATCGCCACGACCACGGACCCGACACCAAGCCCGTCGGCCCAGGCACGGGTCAGGCCCTGCGTAAGGAGCCACTCGGAAAGCCGTGCGCCAAGCGTCGCGCCCGAGAAGGCGCCCGAGAGAACGCCCACCAGCGTAATGCCGATCTGGACGGTGGAAAGGAAGCGGCCGGGATTCTCGGCCAGCTTGATGGCGAGCCGTGCCCCCCGACTTCCCTGGTCGGCGAGAACCTTCAGGCGAGCCGGACGGGCGGAGACGACGGCAAGTTCCGACATGGCGAGGACGCCGTTCACGATGGTGAGCAATATGACGATTAAAATTTCGAGGAGCAAAGCGAACCCGTAAGGCTGGTTGTGACAAGACCACGATAGATGACTACGGGACGCACGCAAAGCTATCCCATGAACTTTGATTTCGGGTCTTCTGCTTGTTAATTTCGACGATGGCGGTCTTGGCCCGTGTCAACAGATGCTTGTGACGAACGCAGAAGCATCAAGCAGCCAGAATTCGACTAGCGTGTTGCGTCGATGCGCCCGAGCGCGAACCGCAGCGGCTCGTCCGATACATAGATGATGCCGTGATAGGGGTGAGCCATATCGTTGATGACAAATATGGCGCCCCCTACTGAAACAGCGCAGACCGACACGATGCACAGCACGGTCGCATTGCGAGGCGACAACAGGCCGAACGTCATGAACAGCAAAGCGAGCCAGAACACCAACACCACCAGAAAGGCTGTCGGAAGGCCCTCGTTTCCAGCCTCCACCACGAGCCAGTGTGCTTCCGCGATCTGGCCGCTGACCTCTATCGCACGATCCCTTATCAGCTTCTGCGCGTCGTCGTGAGGAACGAGCGCCCGCAACGTCCGTTGCACCGGCTCGATGCCCAAATCGTCGTCCGCCGAATGTTGCGTCTCTTGCAAGCCGCCCCACGTCTGGTTCAGCCTAGCATAGACGAGTGCGGTAAGTTGTCTGCGTGCCTCTTTCGTTTCATCGCCGTACTGGACCATCACGCGATCCAGAAGAACAAGACGCGCCGCGGATGTCTTAAGTTCCTGCTGGGCTGTGTCGAACGTGGTCTTTGCCGAAGCGATCAAAAAGCCGACGGCCAACGCCGACAAAGTTCCGACCACTGCCGTGGCGAGCTTTATGGCCTCCTTCGAATCCACGCTCAGATGGTGATCCGGAAGGCGACGGCTGAGACCTGCTCCGATCAGACTGGCGCCGATCAACAGCAGCGTCACCATGATTCCGGTTTCCAGTGCATTCATGGTGGCATTGCTCTTTCGGTATAATCTCTCTTCTGTCCCCGGTCGTCAGGCGGCGTGGACATCCCCGCCACAACCGCGACCGCTGTCATAGCAGCAATTGTCGCTGATGCCATCAGTCGCCCGGCGGGCGTGATGCGCTACCCTGCCCCGGATTTGTGGGAAACAATCGAACGGGACGCGATATCGTCCCCATACCCAGATCTGGGTGGCAGACCCGCGAGGAAAACAGCGTGGACCGCCAAACCAGTTATGCATCGAAAAGCCCGGCAAATGACCGGGCTTTTCGCAAATGCTACTCGCAGACCCTAATATTCTCCATATGCCATCCACCGTCGTAGGCGTTCTGCACGCGGCGGTCTTCAAACCAGCAACGCGGCGGCGGTGGTGGCGGATCGATGTAACGTGGCCCACTATTGTTGGCGATCGCACCACCGATTAAGCCCCCGATCACGCCCGCCGCCAGACCACCGACAACAGCATCGCCGTTGTTGTGATGGTGGTGACGCCGCCAATCGTCGGCCGAGGCGATGTTGGCCGAAGCAAACATGCTGCCAACGACCAGGGCCATGGCAATGGTGGAACGAATTGCAATCTTCATTGTCTCTCCAATCGAGTTTGCGCAAATCAGTCGCAACTCAATAATTTCAGACAATGGCATCACTGCGATCAATTTTCGGAAATGAAATCCGCGATGCTGTCGTCGTCAAGCGACTAGCGTTCACGCGATCTGGTATGAAATTGATTAGCATGCTCGGGCCTGCGGGACTATTGTCCCCCGTCGCCCGCTCTAGGGCGCTGCTCATCATAACCTTAGCCCTGCCTCTGCGGGGCTCTTTTTTTCTAGCCGGCCTTCCGCGCCTCTGCCATGTCATCCGGCATCACGTGCATGCCCGCCTCGTGCGCAGCTTCAACGAAGGCGGCCCTGGCGGTTTCCGCATCCACGTAGAACTCCAAAGCCTCCACCGATGACACGACCGCCCGATGGAACGGCGACCCCTTGGGGCCATGCCATTTTCCGCTCAAGAGCATAGCGGCAAGATCCTCGACCGTATTAGCTTGGCGATATCGGCCGGTGCCTTCGATTTCGACCTGCATCGGGCTAATAAAAACCGGGATCTTGCCATCCATGGAACCAAACTCCTTGACATCCACCGAATCACTAAATGGAAAAGCGATTCGTTTCGTCCAGTGGCGACCGCACAATGATCTTGACTCTTGCTGAAAACATGAGAACATATAGAGAACAACCACGAGGCTAGCCCATGACAAGGACAGAGGAAGTCATCGCAAACGCATTGGCTGTTGTCGCCAAGGCCCGCGCTGAACGCGAGCGCGACGCCGAGCGCCGCAAACGCATCTTTGGCAAAATCGACATCGGCCGTCCGTTGCCGTCGATCAAAGGTCAGCAATTGAGCCTGGATTTGCACTGATGCAGCCCGCCACAAAGGAAGACGTCGACTTTGAAGTGCAGGCCGCACTCGCTTGGCACGATGACGACGTGAACGCGACCATTGCCACGTTGCTGGAAGACATACGCCACCTGCGCCGACAGCTCATATTGTCGCAGACGGCCATCAGCCGCGGCATGAAGAGAGGATGGTCTCCCCACTTCCAACGAAGCTGAGAGACATCTTTATACAGGCGCCAGGTCGTCACCAATGGCACCGCTCCGATTTCGTCTATCGGCTTACACGCAGGCTCTTAAGTGAATTACCGATCGCCTTGAATATCGGCTGGAGTGCGGCAGTCGTCGGCGAGTTGAAGTAAAACGCGTTCTGAGACGCGCAGCCGCGCATTAGGTCCGTTGTATCTTTGTCGAGGCTGCCGAAGGTAATCGTGTATATGACAATGCCCGAATTTTTCATTGCCGTGCAGACTTCCGCTAGCCGGGTGTTCAGGCCCGTCACTGCCGTCTCCTCGTCTTTCGTACCCAGGTAGTTGGTGCCGTTGAGCAAGCCATAGGCGGTGTAGACGTTGTCGGACATGGTGTTCTCACCATCCGTCATGATCACGACGGCCTTGGTCATGCGCGGAGTATTGTAGTCGAGCGGCAGCTTGTAGGTAGTCATGTCACCGCCCCAGAGACCCCGCCACTTCGGAGACAGCATGCGCCAGCCCCAGACGGCGCCGAAATTGACATGCGTGTTGCCCACGGCCTTCATCGAACCGATCGCGGTTTGGAGTGTCTTCTTATCCGACGTCATGCGGGTGACCTCGGCCGGGCAGCTCTTGTTCGGCCCGATGGTGTCGTCGAGCGGATCAACCTTATTACCCTTGTCACTGATCCAGTCGTTTTTGGTATTGTCTCGCCAGTAATAGGGTGTGAGCGGTTTTGATGATGGCACGGCGTCGAAAATGTCGTCGGCCACGGCACTATAGGCTTCGACACATCCTCCCCAGGACGTCTTCCCCCAATCGAGAGCCGCGACCGAACCGGCTTTCAGCCAGCCTGTGTGACTCTTGCCGACGTTGACCGATTGTGAAAATGGCACGATACCGACATACAGGTTCTCGGCAGAGTCCTTGTCGTCGAAGAGGATGTCAAGGAGCGTGTTTGACGCCTTTTTCAGGGCGGTCAATCTCGATCCGCTCATCGAGCCGGTATTGTCCAGCACTAGGGCCAGTTCGATGCCACCTGTCGCGCGGTCGATGACGCTTTGCGCACTGGCGCTGATCTTTTGAATGCCGAGAACCTTCATCAGGCTCGCCGGCGCGCTGGCCGTGGCGTTCACCGTCAACGTCTTTTTGTCGCTGCTGATCGTCCAGGTCAGACTGTCCAGTGTCGCGCCCACGGAGCCGCTGCCAAAATTCGCTTTGGTGAATTTGGTGAGCTGGGCCTGGATCGTCGCGGTATCGAGCTTGGCGACGGTGGAAAGCGCCCCTGCATCGATGGAGCGTTGCAAGGTGGAATGCAGCAGCATCATGCGCGCGGCATCGATGCCGAAGCCTGTCGCACCGATGACTGCGATCCCGATGACGGCAACAAACGGCAGCACGCTGCCGCTCTCGTCTTGGCGCATACGGGAGATCATGGATCGAATGTTCATGCGATCACCATTCCTTAGTGCTAGCAGCCGGGTGCGCTGGTCAGGTCGCCGAGGCGCGGACGGAAAACAGCGGTCTTGTAGATCAGCTCGTTGAGCGGAACGAAGCCGTCGAAAATTGGCGTGTACTGATAGAAGACTTCGGCAACGATGACGTTGTCGGTTGCATCGAGAACGAGACTGTTCGGCAGCGTGGCGGCCTTTGAGACCAGGCCAACACGGCTCGCGTTCGTCGGTGTTCCGCCTTTGCACTGCCAGGCGACCTTTGGCGCAGCCCCGCTCGTACGGGATATTGAAGACAGGATCACATAGCCGTTCTTGGAAAAATCCCTGCCGCCCATGATCTCTCCGGATACCGTGAAGATCGAAGAAATGTCGACCGACGTCACGGCCTCATATCTGGAAACCGCGTCGGCCACTGTCGAGGCCGTCTGTGCCGCCTGAAAGTTGGAGCGTGCATACAGCGCCACCTCCCCACCACCGCAGAGGAGCAGGAGCAG
This sequence comes from Rhizobium sp. Root1220, assembly GCF_001426265.1. Taxonomy (GTDB): domain Bacteria; phylum Pseudomonadota; class Alphaproteobacteria; order Rhizobiales; family Rhizobiaceae; genus Rhizobium. Next base: position 33,256 of record NZ_LMDG01000014.1, on the reverse strand, counting down.
AACGGGAGTGACTAGCGCCATTTCGACGCCCGCGACGCCGTCGTCGCGAGCAACGAGCTGACGAGCGCGACGACCGGTGGCTTCAATTGCTTTCCGGATTCTGTTCATCTTAGTAAGGCTCATTTTGAACAACTGCGGTGGCCGACAATTCAATCGTGCCGTTGTCGCCGACAAGCTCCTTGAGAACCGGCGTGTGGAACGTCCAGGGATAGGAAACGGTATAAAGAACGACCTGTTTGGCACCGCCGTACCCGGTCGCACCCTGGTCCTTGTCGTAGACCCCGTTCTTGTTGACGTCCGTGAAGTTCTCGCCGTCGTCGCGGATGCCGTTATTGTTCTTGTCGATGAAAGGTTCGGGCATCTTCAGCGTGTCGAAACCGGAATAGGACTTGCTCGTGATGACGAGCTTGTCGGCATCCATCAGAACGCTTGCCTGCGACCTTATTCTCTGGCGAACGGTAACGTCCTGCGTGGAGCCTTCCGACACAAAGCCTGTGCGACCTGTTCGCGCCGCATCATAGGTCGCATTCTTTAGAAGGATGTCGGCTGCAAAGGCTATCCCAGACTCGACAATCGCAAATGTCAGGAAAATCAGGACAGGAGCGACAATGGCGAATTCGACCGCCGTCGCGCCATCGTCAGAAGCTCCAAAAGCGATGCCCTTCGAGTTGGCCAATTAAATCACCGCGCCCTTAAATAGATCTCACTTAAGGACGAAGTAATACTCGCAGAAACTTCACGCCGATCTAAGCCGACAATTAAAATACGACGAAATCAGCAAATTATTCTGATCACCGGCTGCGGGGCGCAGCCGATTGTCTTTTGCTTCGCGTTGTCGCTTTGGGATGCCTGGGGCGGCAGACCATTAGGCCGGAGAGCGCATATCTTCGGAAAGCGGTGATTTCGCGCGTGGTTCCACAGTTGCGGGAAGGAGAGAAGCTGGTGTCCTTGCCGCAATTCGCGCTGCGCTCTGCATCAGTTGGGCAAAGGATCGCTCGTGGACACCATCGGCCGCGTTCAAAAGCGCGATAAGCGGATCCAGTAGAATTTCAGAAATCGTCAGCTCGTTCTTCAACGGATGATCCTCCTGTTCAGGACACCCAATCGGCTATCACCCAAACATGACGTTCATTGGAGGCAGACGATCACGTCTCGGTCACAGCCAGACAGTTTCTCGCGACAAGCACCCTTGCAGAGGATCGGCTAGCGCAATCACGAGGCCAGTTTGACGCCCGCTGAGATAGGCAAAATGCCCGACAGCAACAGAGCGGAAAGTAATCGCGCGGAGTGGAAACACAACCCGCATCCCGGTCCGCCTTCGGCAACTGTCACGCTGACAAATTCGAGAATCGCCTTCTTCGTCGACGTGGCGTTCCTTGACGGAAGTGGATCGGTCTGCGCCGAAGCTTGGAGGACGCCCACAGCAGGATTACGGCGGTTGCGACCACTTGCGTTGTTTTCAGAACGAATAGCGCCTCTTCCTAAATTCGTTGTATTGACGGAGAACCGGGAAACGCCGAGGTCACTTCACTTCTTCAAGGTCGGCGGGCTTCCAGCTCCCGTCGAAGGCAGGCTTGTCCGGGCCGTAGATGCGGATGTAGGCGAACCAGCCATGGCCCCGGCTATGTCTTGATCCATCGGTCCTCCTGGCCCTGCGGGGCGGACGGACCGAAGTAGAGGTCGGGGGCTTCCGGCCCTTTCGCGTCCTTCAGTTCGAACAATGAGCGCAGCGCCGCCTTTCCCTGATCGGTCTGGACTTCCGAACGCGTCTGGGCGTCGTACGCGGTCACTGACCGGAAGAGCTTGCCAGGCACGGGCTGTGGAATGGAGAGCTTATAGGTCTTGCCGCCATCGAGCCACGCGCCGGAGCTTCTCCCCGAACTGGATGTTGTCCTCCCATTTCAGCGACGTGCGGTCCATGTCGAAGCTTGTCGTGTCGACGGACTTCAGCCGCTGCTTTGGGTTTGCGAGCGGATAGACCTTGATCGCCTCGAGTGCCTTCAACGCCTTATCCTGATCGCCGCCGACCGGAAGCGCGCGCACCGCAAGCAGGTTCTTGTAGGCGGGCGTTTTGCCGACGAGATATCCCTATGGTATCTTCCCCTTGTAGTCCGGGCCGGCGATCAGGTGCTGGCCGCCCTTGCCTGCGTCGGGACCGGAAATCCCATGTCGAGGACCCAGCCCTGATTGTGATCGTTGACGAGGCCAATGTAGGCGCCGGGCGGAAGCTCCACGACCATAGGTCCCTTGGAGACGTCGAGCGTTGCCGACCCGGCGTCGTCCCTGGCCTTCGTACTGGTTTCGGGTGCTGGATAGCCTATGTCGGCGCCATGTCCTCCTGCGCAAATGCCGTCGTGGCCAGCAGGGTCGTCGCGAGAAGTAAGGATGCAAACTTACGGTTCATGCGTCGATCTCCATCGGGATGAAATTGGTCGTGGGTCAGTCCGCCTTGACGACGTCGGACAAGACCCACTTCTTGTCGAAAAAAGCCTTGGTCGGGCCGTATGCCCGGAACATCAGCTCGAACTTCCGCTTCGGATCGGTCGGAACCCAGTTGGACTGCCTACCCTCGGGCGCCTTCGGTCCGAAGTAGAGATCGATGGATCCATCGCCGTTCTTAGCAAGCTCCGGAATCTGGGAGGATCGACTGGCGCGGTCGACGTTCTTGATCAGGGCATGGGTCTCACGATCGTAGGCGGTGACCGACCAGTACTGCTGCACCGGGACATTCGGCGGGACATTGAGACGGTAGCTCCTGCCGCCATCGAACGCCTCCCCATCTTTGTCCCGGATGGAGATCGAATAGAACTGCCCTGCTCCGAGCCGCTTGATGCCGATATATGCGTAGCTGTAGGCAACGCCGCGATCGTCGACCGGATAGGCGTCGGCTTCGTTGAATTCGGCCTGTGCCGCCTTGATGAGAGCGGGATAGGTTGGGAACGTCCAGCGACTGGTCTCGGAGAAAAATGGCGGGAAGCCCACATCGTATCTGGCCTCCAGCAGGGACTTCGCTTCGGCGACGCCGTTTGCGAGCAGTCCCTCGAGATGGGCGTCAGGCTTGAACGGCCTGCCCTTTTCGATGCCGAGCGTTTTCAACTGGTCGATCATGACACGGTCCCGGATGATCCACGGCTCCTCTTGCACCACCCTGTCGAGGTGCTCGAAGAAGCTGCCGTCCCACCGGATAGTCGAGTCGAACAGCATGTCTTTCACGTCGGTGAATACGGTCGCTGGCGGAGCGGCCGCCTGCGAGAGGGGGTAAACCTTTAACTTCTTTCCGTAATCGATCGAGGCGCTCACATCTGCATCGGAATGACTCGCGAGGTTGGAGCGAAAGAGCATATAGCCGCCGTTGACCTCGGATCGAAGCGGAATGTAGCCATCCGGAATCTTGTCCGCATAGCCGGGCGGAAGCACGAGGAACTTGCCTCCCTTCCCCTTATCGACGCCGAGAAGCCCTGCGTCTTCCAGCGGAAGCTGCCAGGCCGTGACGATATTTCCATTGAACGAGGCATGCCCTTCCGCCGCGGGCAGGTCGAGAACCACGGGGCCGTCCTTGGTCGTGAAGAAGACCATGAAATAAAGAGCATCGGGATTGGGCGTCAGTGTCTGGTTCCTCCAGTCGAGCGGACGCCCCCAGTAGATGACCTGCCCCACCTTGCCCGGCGTTTTGTCGAGCATCTCCTGGCGCATGAGGTCGAAGTTGACGGCGGGCATGCCCCATACTGCGGCCTCGACAGCCTTCCGTTCGATCTCGCGATCGAAGACGGATAGGTTGTCGGCGGCAGGAGCCGGAAATGCCAACAGCGCGGCGGCAACAAGCGTGGAAACGAGCTTCACTATTTGCCCTCCTGAATAGAGGCTGCAGTTCAGCAAATGAACGGCCACCTGGGAAGTACGTTACAGTAAACGTCCGGACGTCACCGCATCGCAAGTGCGCTAATCTCACCAACTTAGCGATGCTGCCAGTAGTTCAGCTTGTGTGGAAATGTGTCTCCTGCGATGACCCGAGAGAACACGAAACAGTCCCTCGCTTCTGACAACACCTCGGGAGCCATTTGCATCAATGGATGGGCTCCGCTTGGCTACATGCGTGAGAGATCGGTGGCCACCTGTCCAAATCATCGTAACATCCGGCCATCATTCTCCTGACGCCAGCCTGCTCCCAAGTGGTGTGGCCTTTTATCGGCAAGCCTCGCCGGCAGGACGCTTACGCCATCCGCGTGAATGGGCTGTCCGGCAGGTCCGGCTCTCCGGGATGTCTCACAATCACACTTGAATCCTGGGCGCCAAACCATGCTTTGTGATGCCGGAGGAGGAAAGGTCGAGCGAGCTTCCAGCAGGGTCCGGCCGAAACCACTCGACCATCTCCGTGGGGCCAGGTTGGCGCCGAGCCCTTGGAGGCTCATCATATCTTGGGACCCGAGCACGCCGCGAGCCGGAATGCGTCCCGTAAGCCGGATGAAATTTTCTTGCCAACGATCGGTGCCCTGGGTTCTGTTCAGTATTGACTGCCGGGGTGGTCTGCGAGGTGCTCCGTGCGAACGAGCCCGATTCGGTGAGGAGCAAACCGGCGCAAAAAATGGCGATTCTGTCCATTTGTGTTTCCGCCTGTTGAGTGAACCGGAAACACGCGGAAAACGTATAAGTTCTAATGAATTATTTGCGACGTCTGGCCTTACAACGCACTGTTGCCGCACTATGACCGAACGTCGTCATACGCAGGAACCTCGAAATCGTCGTCGCCCGATACGAACAGTTTGGTGGCAAGCTGCTTGATCCCAGGCTTGTCGACGACGCGAAGAACAGCGCGCTGTAGAGCAACGCCGAACATCGTCTGTGGCTGCAGCATCTTCGGAGCAAATTTCGGTACGTTCTGTCCCTTCTCCACGTAAGGACGCATGATCTCATCGTACCGTCTGAGCGCCACTGCAAGGTCGGTCGAGCGCGATAGTTCGCCGGCCAGGACGTATGCCCCGACTATGGCAAGCGTCGTGCCGATTCCCGCGATCGGAGTGGCGCACCACGCCGCGTCGCCGGTGAGGACGACCCTGCCATTCGACCAGCGATCCAACTTCACCTGCCGCAGGACGTCGAAATACAGGTCGTCAGTCGTCTCCAGTCCCTGCAGTACCCGTTGCGTCTCCCAGCCTGCGTCGGCGAAATGCTCTCGCAACTCTCCGGAAAAGACGAGCTCACGAGTGGAGGAACCGACACCCTCTGCGATCACGACGAGATCGTATTCGTCACGAGCACCGCTTTTGAATGAGACGTGGACGGCCTCCCCGGCGTCTGTGATGTCGATGATGCAGTCGTCGAAACGGAACCTTACATCGCCATCGCATGCGACGTAGAAGATACGCGCCAGATCGCCACGAAGGATTTCGAGTTCGGCGGTGGGTCCGTCGGAGCCAAGTTCTTGAACGTCGAACTGGGCAATCGGCTTGTCATCGCTGTCGACGAACCTGACGCCCGTCTCGCCGGTTCCGCCTTCGGCAACCACCTGTTCGAGACCCATCATCGCCAGAACCGTTCGGCCCGCACCCCGGACGTCGATATTCTGTCCGCCATCTCGGAACTCCGGGTGGCGCTCGACGACGGTAACGGTGAACCCCCGTTTAACGAGCCACCAGGCGAGGGCGTTGCCCGCCACGCTCGCACCACTGATCAAGATTCTGCCAGCCGATGTCTGTCCAGAGCCCCTCATCGGTCATCTACTCCAGACACGCGTCGCTGCCAAGTCTCCCAAAATCCGCTTGACGGCAGGTATCTGTCTTACCGAAACCTCAACGTCGCCGGCGAACGGAGCGTCGTCGCGCTGTGCGCCCTCATGTGACGCCTCGCCGCCGGCTTTCGAGCCCGAGGCATTCCCTTCCGCTGCCGATTGAACGAACATATACGGTCTCGATATGCCGCGCTCTTGAACGATGTGCTCTACCGCGAGGTCTGCAGCTTCACGCGTTTCGAAATTGGCGCGGGCCGTAACCGCCCTGTCGTCTGCCATGTCCTGTCTCCCTTTGGCCTCGAGACTAAACTCTCAAGGCGTTCGGTTGTTGCAATGCCTTTCGTCTTCCTTCCATCAAGTGAAGAAACAGGCAGCCAGTCATTCTGAATCCGGCAGTCTTCAAGGAACGGCTGGACGTCGGCATGACACCTGCGCGAGCGAAAAGCCTGCTGCAGGAGAACTTCGACGGCCGACTGGAATTCAATCGCGTCGCTCGAGATGCGAACTCGTCGAAGTTCGAAGGCAAGCCGCTTCCAGAGGTCAAGTCCTTTTGATGGTGACGACAGACCTTGTCGCAGAATTCGTGCGTGCGGCGAACCGCCTTCCGAAGCTTCCGCCCCGGAAAGCCGGCGTTCTCGAAAGAGGCCTAACAGCCTCCGGTGCACTGCGCTGTCTCCTTGCGGACAGGCAAGATCGCGTCCGGACTTTTGGAGACCGACGGATTGGTGGAGATGCGGTCATCGATATCAATCTAGGGAAGCGGAGCGAAGTTCGAGATCGCCAGATGCCGACGCGGCGCGCCTCCGCGTCGTTCCGTCGGAGGCCAGTTTAACTTGAGATTTTTTGCAGCGTCCCTCCGATAATGACCGGCGGCGTTGCGGAAAGACTGTCGGAAGGTTAAGACATGTACCTCACCAAACTAAGAACTGGGGGTATTTAGTGGCAAATGGCACCGTTAAGTTTTTCAATCAGGACAAGGGTTTCGGCTTCATCACGCCGGAAAACGGCGGACAGGACGTCTTCGTCCACGTGAGCGCCGTAGAGGGCTCCACGCTACTTCGCGAAGGCCAGGCCGTTTCCTACGAACTTGGCCAGGATCGCAAGACCGGGAAGTCGAAGGCGGAGAACGTCCGGGCGATCTAGGCTCTTATCAAGGACCTTCCGACATCAGAATCCGCACTGCGGCGACGGACGACGCCGAGGCTATGAGCGTAGTGTTTAAGAAGCTCGTCGCTGCGGGAAAGCGAACTGCTAGAGCCGATGTCGAGTTCGTTCTGGAGAACTACATAGGCAATCCCGTTGGAATTCCGTGCTCGTTGGCTGGAGGCGAGGATGGCAAGCTTCTCGGCATCCAATCGCTTGTCCGGGCGACAGGGAGGGAATGATGCTGCACGCCCTTGGGGCGGCGGGGCATTGTCGCGACGCAGGTACTGCCAGACGCCTCTTGAACGGGCGTCGGCACAAAACTGTTTGCGACCGCCAGACAGGCTACGATCAAGGTCGGCCTGACGAAAATCGAAGCGTTCATCGGAAAGGAAAACACGGTCGCCCAGCCCTACTACGAGCAGATGGGTTTCGAGACCTATCGCCACAGGGAAACGGCCGTGTGCAACGTTCACGTTAAGCTGACACTAGAAGAGCCGGAACTTCGCTGTCCGTTGATCCGAAGTCGTGACGGATCACGGTGACAGGCATTCGTCGCAGATGCCGCAGCAGTCTTCGTCCATGACGGCGCGACGCCCGCAGCAGTCGCAAGCAGCCTCTCCCACGCCGCACGGCTTCTGGTCCGGCGGTAGGATTTCCATCATGTCGTCGTCGACGGTGATGCGGACGAGGTCGTTCATGTCAGGCTCCGAGGAATTCGGTCTTGAAATGGTGATGATGGCATTTCAGTCAAGATGGGAGACTTGACGGTTCAAAAGCGGACGACATTTCGGTCGTATGAACCGTATTCCCTGCCCTCCTGCCGACGGGAGGTTGCAGTGGCGCTCATCGAGCTAGCCGACACCATGTCCTTTCGGTGCTTGTCAACCGGGCCGGGATCGCTCTTCCTGCTGCCGTTTCGGTTATAGTCTCCACCGATGACCGCCGTGGGATGATCGACTATCGAAAAGCGTTAAAGACCCACTTGCACTGCTGTGAAGAGCGATGCTGAGAAGGTCGTTGCGATTTCGCCCCGGCGTTTCTTATTGCGCCGGCGCTCGACGCCCGTCTCGGAACGAAGACCACTCCCGCTGTTGACCACCCATCTGAGGAAGATGCAAAAAACAGAAAGTCATCGTCGTTCCGCGCTCGTTGAGACGTGGGCGCTATCGCCCGGCGCTACGTTCGTTTCGACGACGACGAGGATCACGGGCGGCTTCCGTCATACCGCCAGAGGGCACATTTGCTCGCCGGCCAGTTAAGTTTACAGTGCCATATCTGCCCGAATGATTGCGGAGAAGCAAAGTATTGTAAAGGCGCTCCCTACCCGCTATCGTCGCAGCAACCTCTGCAAGAAACATTTACTGCTCTGATAAACATTAGGTTTTCGCCTTGTTGTGGGAGAAGTGCATGGACGTTCTTGACCCCTCCGCGATCCTGAAAACTCGTTTGCATCGGCAGGTACTCGTCCTCCGTACAACGCCGTGCTTCGCCTGGTGACGGATGGCCACGGGGCACTTCGTGATGTCGCCCTTGAACAACCCTCAGGCTATCACGCCAATGTCTCGCCAGCTCTTTTGCAATCTGCATGACCGGAACTGACGGGCGAATTTTCGCAGTGGCGGTTCATTCAGGAAGTTCTTTCTCGATTTGCAGGCAATTCTCGAAGTGACAGTTCGACGAGGTGACGGCGCGCCATGAGTGAGGGAAGGAATCTCCGATGAAAATTCCGTATCGCCGGGCTACTGTACAACTGGCCTTTCTAGTTGGATTTATGGCGACCTACGGCAATCTGGCCGCGCAGACGGAACCCACCGTCGGCGTCAGAGAAGTTGCCATTGCAGACGTTTCGCCAAAGCATGAATTCGTCGGGCGGGTCGAAGCGGTGGATGCGGTGGATGTTCGTGCGCGTATTGAGGGCTTCATCCAAAGCCGCCTCTTCGCAGAAGGGCAAGTTGTCCGAAAGGACCAGGACCTCTTCCTTATCGACAAGCGCGCCTCCGAGATCGCTCTTGCAGATGCAAAGGCGGGGCTGGCAAGCGCGCAGGCCACACTGGCGGACGCGAGGCGGCGCCTCGAGCGCAATCAATCGTTGAGCAGTCAGACAGTCTCGCGGGCGACATTGGAAGAGAGCCAGGCAGCAAGCGAAAATGCCGCAGCGAATGTCCTGTCGGCGCAGGCAAGGGTCGAGCAGGCTGAACTCAATCTCAGTTTCACCCGCGTATCGTCTCCGCTTGATGGGCGCATAGGCGCAGCCGCCCTTTCGGTCGGGAGCTTCGTAAACGCGTCGTCGCCTGCCCTCGCACGCGTCGTGGCAATCGACCCGATTCGTGTCGTTTTTTCCGTGAGTGATCGCTCGATATTGGAGTTGCGCGCCGCAGCCGGCGGGATTGGAAAAGACGAGTTGGCCAAGCGGTTTGCCCCCGGTCTCCGTCTCTCGAACGGGCAAAACTACGAGCAGGCAGGTGAGATAGAGTTCTTTGGGAATGAGATCGATGAGCAGACCGGAACACTGGCAATCCGCACACTCTTCCCAAACCCTCAAGCTCTTCTCATCCCTGGCCAATTCGTCACGGTCGTAATTTCCGAAGTCGAACAGAAGTTGCGCCCCGTTGTACCCCTTGGAGTGGTTCAGCAAGACCGGGAGGGCAAATATGTCCTCCTCGTCAATGAACAGAGCGAGGCCGTTGTCCGGCGCATCAAGGTGTCTGAGCAATCCGAAGGAAGCTGGATCGTCGAAGACGGTCTGAAGGGTGGCGAAACGCTCATCGTAGAGGGTCTGCAGAACGTGTCAGAAGGATCGCGCGTCAAGGCTACCCCGGCATCCGAGGCAGCCGGTGTCGCAGGCGCATCGGCGATTGCTCCCGTTCGGCCGAGTTCGTTGCCATGAATATATCGGCACCCTTCATATCAAGGCCAAGGTTCGCGATGGTCATCGCCGTCGTCATGATGATCGCGGGAGTGGTCGCGCTTCTGCAGATCCCCGTCGCCCAGTTCCCACAAATCACTCCACCGGAAGTCCAGGTGACGGCCAGCTATCCCGGTGCGAACGCCAGCGTTATGACCGACAGCGTTGGTGCTCCAATCGAAGATCAGGTGAACGGTGTTGAAGACATGCTTTACATGTCTTCGTCGAGCACGAATAACGGCGCCTACAGCTTGACCGTGACATTCGCAGCAGGGACCGATCCTGCCATCGCGCAGGTCAACGTGCAAAATCGGGTCGCCATGGCCACGCCTCGACTTCCGGCCGCAGTCACCCAGACCGGCGTGTCGGTCAGGGCACGTTCCTCCAGCATGTTGCTTGGCTTCGCGATCTATTCGCCGAAGGGAACCAAGGACGACGTCTTCATCAGCAACTATGCCACGATCAACATCCGCGATGCGATCGCCCGCATACCTGGTGTCGGAGAGGCAAGTGTGTTCGGTCCCGCATATAGCATGCGGATCTGGATGAACCCGGACCGGATGCAGGCACTTGGGGTGACAGCCGCCGATCTTACAGCGGCCATTCAAGCTCAAAACGCGCAGGCATCAGCGGGCCAACTTGGTTCGCCGCCAGCGGCCACGGGCCAGCAGTTGCAGTTGACTGTGATGGCAAGAGGAAGGCTGGCGAACGAATCCGAATTTGGCGACATCATTGTTCGCACCAACAGAGATGGCGCAATCGTGCGTCTGCGGGATGTGGCCAGGGTCGAGCTTGGTGCGCAATCGTACGATACCGCCTCGACCCTGAACGGCCAGCCGAGCGCCACCGTGGTGGTCTACCAAACCGCTGACGCCAACGCGTTGGCGGTCTCCACGGCCGTCCTTTCCGAACTCGAGCGTTTGGCGAAGCAGTTTCCGGATGACGTGGAATATGCGCTCGTTTTCGACACCACCGCTTTTGTCCGAGAAACAATTCGCGAGATCTTCATCACGCTCGCGATTACCTTTGCCCTGGTCGTTGCCGTGGTATACGCGTTCCTGCAAGACTGGCGTGCCACCGTCATTCCCACTTTGACGATTCCCGTATCGTTGATCGGAGGCTTCGCAGTTCTCTATGCGTTGGGATACTCGGCCAATACGATTACGCTGTTTGCGGTTATTCTCGCGATAAGTCTGGTCGTGGACGACGCGATCATCGTTGTTGAGAATGTCCAGCGCGTGATGAGCGAAGCTGGGGTTGACGTCCGGGAAGCGACGCTGCGAACAATGAGCCAGGTCACCGGCCCTATCGTTGCAACGACGCTCGTACTGGCAGCGTTGTTCGTGCCGGTCGCCTTCCTCGCCGGGATCACGGGCGAATTGTACCGTCAGTTTGCGGTCACTATCCTGGTTACCATCATCTTTTCGACGATCAATGCCCTGACCCTTAGCCCAGCGCTCTGCGTACTCATGCTACGCCCCCCGGCACAGCAGAGCGGGCGTTTTTTCGCAAAACTGAACGATGGGCTCGATGCATCGCGGCGCTTCTATCTGCATCTTCTGCCTATATTCGCGCGAAAGGCCGTCATCTCATCGCTGGTTCTTGTAGCGATTGTCGTCGGCATCTTCGGGCTCTTTCGAATTCTGCCGACGGGCTTCGTTCCCGCCGAGGATCAAGGGTACCTGTTCATCAATGTCCAGTTGCCGAACGCGGCTTCTATGGAGCGAACCCAACAGACGATCGCCACTGTAAGCTCTATCCTCCAGCGGACTCCCGGCGTAGCAAATACGATTGGGATCGCGGGCGCGAGCATGGTTGGAGGGGCCGGCTCCAATTCGGGAATGATCATCTCCGCACTCAAGCCTTGGGGTGAACGTGACCGTGACCAGAGCGTGTTTGCGCTGATCAACAGATTGCGATCGGAGTTTTCCGCAATTCCAACGGCCTCCGTGGTGGCGTTTAACCCACCAGCGATACCGGGTCTCGGAAACACGGGGGGCTTTGATTTCCGGCTCCAGGCGCGTGCGGGCCAAAGTCAGGAAGAACTTGCCGAAGTTATGCGCGGCCTTATAGTCAGAGCGAACAAGACGCCCGGGTTGGGCAGCGTCTTCAGCACATTCTCCGCCGATGTTCCGCAGGTCTATCTCGACATCGATCGCAAGCGCGCCGAACTCTACGGCGTGTCACCCGCGACGATCTTCAACACATTGCAAGCCCACCTGGGGTCGTCCTATGTCGATGACTTCAATCTGTTCTCACGCGTGTATCAGATCCGAATCCAGGACGAGCCAAGCTTCCGGACGCGGGTGGAGGATATCCAGCGTCTGCGCGTTCGAAGCCAAGCGGGCAATCTTATCCCGTTGCAGGCGATCCTCTCCGTCTCGGCAGTTTATGGCCCCAACGCAGTCAACCGGTACAATCTGTTTCCGTCTGCGGCGATAAACGGGCAAGCCGCCACAGGCACAAGTACAGGCGCGGCGCTGAGCGCCATGCAGCACCTCGCGAACGAAACACTGCCAGCGGGCTTTGGTTATGAGTGGACCGGTCTCGCGCTGCAGGAGATACAGGCTGGCAATCAGACGGTGCTCATCCTGATCATGGGTATAATCTTCACATACCTGTTTTTGGTGGCGCAGTATGAAAGCTGGAGCGTTCCGATTGCGGTGATGCTGTCCGTCACCGTCGCGGTTCTGGGTGCGTTGGGAGCCTTGTTTGTTGCCGGGATCGACCTTGATATCTACGCGCAGATCGGTCTTCTGCTCCTCATTGGACTTGCAGCCAAGAACTCGATTCTGATCGTCGAGTTTGCCAAGGAGCGACGGGAAGCTGGTCTCGGTATCATTGAGGCGGCGACTGAGGGTACGTCACAGCGCTTCCGGCCAGTGCTGATGACTGCCATGGCATCCGTGCTGGGTGTCATACCGCTGGCTATCGCCACCGGCGCGGGCGCCGGCAGCCGACAGGCGATCGGTACCACCGTTCTCGGAGGCCTGTTGGTCGGAACGCTCATCGGCCTGCTGATGATTCCGCTCCTGTACATCGCGGTTCAGTCGACGCGGGAGCGGCTCAAGCAACGTCTCTTCGGCATTCCTGAAAGTGAACCGCGTGGTGAGAAACCTGAAAAAATCAACTAACATCTTGAAGTGGTTCCGATCTCGTTGGCAAATTCGGGAGAGGCAATCAGCCCGCCGCCCTTAAACAAGCAGGAAAACTCCAGCCTGCAATGGGTGAACGAAAGCTGCCATTCGATTGGCCATGGACGAGTCGACGCATCGCACGGCACATTGGTCAGATGTCGGACGGGACTGTTGCGGAAGCGCTACTGGTGCTGGCGAGCCAGCTTAGCGCATTGAAGATACTTAACCGTGAGCCAGCGTGAGGTCATACACAGAAGGCATTCCTCTCGTGTCGGTTCAATCGATAACCCGCCCGCTCTATCCAGAAGTTCCATTTTGGAGAGATTGGAGGTTTTTTGGAGTCAGCTCGTTAAAAGCAGCCGCGCTCTTTTTAGCTCCGCCGTTTCCGCGCCCTCGGCGAATTGATTGAACAGGGGCTGCAAGAGGTTGCGGGCATCGTCAAACCGTCGATTAGCGACCATCAACTCAGCGAGATCGTTGGCGGCCCTGATTTGCCAGCCTAGTGCGCCTTGAACGCGGCTCATATCGATAGATTGCAAAAAGCGTTCTTCCGCTTCTTCGTGATGCGCGGAGTTGGTCAAAAGCAGGTCACCGTTCACCCGAAGAAGCTCCGGCATGTATAGAACATCGCCTTTGAGCTCAATATTTCGGACAGTTCGCTCAACGACATCGAGCGCTTCGGTCACCTGACCGATCGACTTCAAATCCTCGAGCAAGCGAAATGTTGAATTCCGTGGTCAGCAACTCGTAACCGATAGTATGGACGGCGGCCAAGCTCGATCGGAGGTCCTCGACATCCCGTCGAGCGTCGCCCCGAAGGATGGCGAGCTCTCCACGGCGGGCGCGCCCCGCGGCGATGAAGGGACCGAGCGATTTTGTCTCCGCCTGATGGACCAGGGTATCGATATGTTCCTGGGCTTGATCCCAATTGCCGTTCCAAAGAAAGACCGAAATGGCCCACCCCAGAACGACGGCCAATGCCGCAGGCCTGTCGGTTTTCGCTGCACTTTCGATCACGTTCCTGGCTCGTTCCTCCGCCTGCTCGGGGAAGCCTTGCAGCCACAGGTTCCTCGCCATTGTCACTTCGCATGGAAAATGGAGTTCGTGGGAGAGGTAGATCGTCGTCCGGCCTGCCCGAGCCCAATCGACCAGACTTGCCTCCAGTTCGACACGCGCATTAGCCAGATCGCCAGCAAGGTGGAAAGACCTTCCCAGAAAGGACCGAGCTTGTGCTGATGCCGCGAAACGATCGCCGAGTCAGTCTTTGTCAACGGTACGGGTGCTCAGGGAGCGATGCTTTCCCACATGTTGCGGAGCGTAGTGTCGGGACTTGAGAGGCGCAAGCATGTGACCATCGGTCTGCAGATGATGGGTCGGAAGCACGTCGGGTATGGTGTCGAGCTAGATCTCTACGGCACATTCAGGGTCGCGATGTTAAAGACGATTAGCGATATCCTGGGGGGAGGTCTGACTCGCGAGATCGAAGACTCCTGGTCGGCGACCCTAGATGTGATCCTGGGTCTGATGAAAGAAGGAGCCGGTGCGGAGATCCGTCGAATCTGAGCGGCTCATGGGAGCCCAATCCGAACCTTTCGGCTGGACGTGCAAAGGTCAGTTGGGCACCGGACCTATCGGAATGCAGCGAGCAAAGCTAATCGTTTTTGGCCCACCCAACAGCATGTCGCCCGCAATGTATGCTTGTGGGCGATTTGGAAGGTTGGCTGTATGGCTGGAATGCGGGCACTTTGCCGTCCGGAGCCTCTACGCTGCCGCGGCCTTCGGGGCCTTTACCGTTGCGAAAAGCGGCAAGGCGAGGAGATAAAGTGCTGCACCTACCAGCCATATCGTGCCGATCCAGATGCTTTTGGTCGAAAAGAACACTGCAGTGGTCAGCACCGGCCCCACTACGCCTGCCAGGCTCATCAGGCTGGCCAGCACACCCTGCAACTGGCCCTGCTGGTCATCGCTGACGCGGCTGGTCACCAGCGATTGCAGCGCCGGCATGGCAACGCCGCCCAATGCAAACAGAGGCGCTACCGCATAACCCATCCAGCTCTGGCTGGCGAAGGCCATCAACACATATGCCAGCATGTCGAAGGCAATACCGATCATCAACGTGCCTAGGTCACCAAAGCGACGCGACAGCGGTCCGACGAGAAAGGCCTGCGCCAGGGCGCCGCTGATGCCGAAAGCTGACAGTGACAGGCCCATATGCACCGAATCCCATCCGAACCGTTCGGCGCCATAGAGCACCCAGATTGTTCCCGGTATGGCTGCCACCAGACCGAATACGACAGAGACGGTTACAAGTGGTAGGAGCGACTTGAAATTCCAAAGCCACACCAATGGCGCCAGCGGATTGAGTTCCTTGAACGCGAATTTGCCGCGACTAGCCTTTCGACTTTCCGGCAGGACAAACAGCGCCATGAGCAGGTTGAGGCCATTGAATAAGGCTGCCACAAGAAACGGCGAGCGGAGCCACCAAGCGCCCATGACGCCGCCGATGACGGGACCAATGATAAAGCCCAGGCTCATCACGGCGCCAACCGTCCCAAACCGCTGCGCACGCTGCTCGGCTGGGGTGATGTCGGTGATGTAGGCGCTTGCTACCGCCATATTGGCGCTGGTTATCCCCGCCATGGCCCGCCCCACCACGAGCACCCAGCCGAGCGGTGAAAGTGCCATGACGAGGTAGTCGAGCAGCGTGCCAGCCAAAGAGAGCAGCAAAACCGGGCGCCGGCCAAACCGATCACTGAGCGCACCAAGGACCGGCGAGAAGACAAATTGCATGATGGCATAGACCGCCAGCATGATCCCATAGAGCAGTCCGATGTCGCCGCCACCTGTTACCTCGACCAGCAGGTTCGGCAGGATAGGAAAAATCAAGCCTGCGCCAATGGCATCGAGGGCAACGGTTGAAAGAATTACGACTAGGGCCTTGTTCATGCTGATACATCCCGATAGACTTTATCAGTGATAAATTTATCGGTGATAAACTACCTTATCGGTGATAAGTCAAGAGGTGTGCTATCCATGACTATCGGACGTGATCGCATTATCGATGAGGCCCTGCTGCTGCTGGACGAGGTGGGCATAGACAAGCTGTCCACCCGCAAGCTTGCAGAGCGGCTGGGCGTCCAGCAGCCGGCACTCTACTGGCACTTCCGCAACAAGTCGGAATTGCTCGACGCCATCAATTCCGAGATGCTGCTGCGCTATCACAGCGATCGCCTGCCCAAACCCGGACAGGATTGGGAGACGTTCACGCTGGCCAATGCCCGCAGCATTCGTAAGACGCTGCTCACCGTGCGCGATGGCGCCCGGCTGACCGCAGGCACACGGCCTTCCGTCGCCGAATTTGCCGATGCGGAAAAGGTCTTGCAACTCTATGTCGACACTGGATTTTCCGCAGAGGAAGCGTTTGGGATCGCCATTTGCGTCACACGCTATGTGGTCGGTTATGTTCTTGAAGAACAAGGAGAGCACGAACGGGAACAGTCAGACCAAAACGCGGCCAATACCGACTTCGCGGCGGAACTGGCGCCGTTCCCCCTGCTCGCGAAAGCCCTTGAGACTTTCCACAGGGTTGGAACGGTCAACACTGAAGCCGTGTTCGAGAGCGGGCTAAGTTACCTGCTTGCCGGCATGAAGGAGAAACTGCGGGCGAAAAAGGTAGGATAACCCGGAAACGCTCAGACTAGCCGCATTCGAAAGTTCGATGGCGGCGCGGACTTGAAAGTGTTGAGAACCTAAACCGCCTTAGCGAGCTGGTCGGTAAACGCCGTACCACCCCGACGGGCCTGGCGGCCGAGTGGTAATCTCCTCAACCGTCCATTCGTTGCCGTCCGGATGATGGACTACAAAGTACGACGCGTAGCTCTAGCGTTGAGGATTGAAGCCATTAGCGATGCCCCGACCATCGACGCGCTATCTGGATATCGTCGGTCGCGTCAAAGCCAATGGCCCCGATGACTACGATGCGGTTCATAAGGTTCAGCAAGGCATCAAGCTCGCCCCACTTTCTGCCTGGGGCAAGAATGGATATCTGCCGCCCAAACACACGGTCGATTCGGCGATCGACATGACGACGACGGTTCCCATTCAAAGGACCACATGAGCCCTCAGGTGTATTTTCGCCAACTTTGCGAAACTACTGAAAGACGCCGCCCGGGACCGTTCGACTATCCGATCATTCATCGGCTTGAGCGGGTTGGCTTTAAAGTTGGCAAAGACTTTGACCTCAATTCCGTTCCTCCAAGAATCCGGCAGGCATTGGAGTGCAGCATGACCGACGGAAAAGCGCTGGTACTTTCAGAAGGAAAAAAGGCGGGCGGCGAAGGAGAGAATTTGAAGGGATGAGTCGATACCCTTCAGAGCGGCGGTTATGGCGTGGATTACACCTATCGGGCAGCGATCGCGTAGTGCTGCC
The DNA here is from genome assembly GCF_001426265.1 of Rhizobium sp. Root1220. Taxonomy (GTDB): domain Bacteria; phylum Pseudomonadota; class Alphaproteobacteria; order Rhizobiales; family Rhizobiaceae; genus Rhizobium. The sequence goes on along the minus strand of NZ_LMDG01000014.1, from coordinate 15,914 downwards.
TTGGTGAGAATCTGGCGCAGGATGCGATTTATCCATCGTTGGCCACAGATAGCGATGGCGTGCCGCTCGATGGTAGCAAGAAATACGTTTTGCACTTCGGCAAGGGCAAACTTCTACCGTGGATGGCTTCTGGTCCGTCACCGCTTGTGACAGCGACGGCTATTTCGTTCCCAACAAGATCAAGCGTCAATCGGTCGGGGACCGCAGCAATCTCGTTCCAAACTCCGATGGATCGGTCGATATATTTTTACAGGCTGGATCACCGGGGGAGAAGAAAGCCAGTAACTGGTTGCCAGTGGCCGCCGGAAAACCCTTCAACCTCCTGATGCGCCTGTACTGGTCGAGATATCCTTGCCAGCCCGCAGAACAGCCTTAACATCGTCCCACGGATGGGAATGACTGGGAACAAGAAATCGCAAGAGGGTCTTGATTACAAGGCCGTCTGGCAATTCATGAAACAACATGGGAAGGACAAATGGTGGGTGATGTAGGGCTCGAACCTACGACCCGCTGATTAAGAGTCAGAGGGTTTAGTAATTCTCACTGCCCGTCCCGTCTACGCTTGTCAACAAAGTCGACGGATCAAGGCCTTAGAAACAAAGCAAAATTTGTTGACCAATCAAAAGCCCACAATCTCTCGTCAACTTTCTTGGATGTGACTTAGCCACCTCATTCCAAATCACACGTGATTTGGCCGCTGACTGGCATGTGTTTTTCGGGTCTAGCTCTTGCCATGTGGTTCGATCCGGGCGACCATTTTCTCAGACAAGAGAAAGAGACCCACCGAATGCCATCCGAAATCTTCAGCGGCTACACGCTCACGAAAGTCAAAAACCAGATCAAGAAGGGTGTCGCGGCAGCGGTCGTCTACCGCGACCAAGACACTAGCGGACTTGCGATCAAGATCACCAAGACTGGCGCATCCTGGTACTACAGCACCCGCGATACGAACCTGCAGATCGCACCGTTCTCTCACTTCGGCCTGGATGACCTTCCGATGCTCCGCGAGTTGGTCGTCAAGATCAGGAAGGAGGCGAAGAAGGGCAATCCAATAGACACTCTCGTGAAGTCCTTCGCGGCCGGATACTCAGTTCAGGATGCGGGGCATCTTCACGACGTTGCTACTGGAACTGGTGTAGTCTGGGAAGTGGCTCGGGACTTGTATCTGGAGTGGTGTGGAAGGAACCGAAACACGGACACCGCTCGTGGTTACAGGTCTGCTCTTGGAGCTACACCTGGACTGCAGGATGACTTTGCACCGATCAATGGAAAGCCGTTGGCCGCAATCCTGACCCGCGACCTCGCGCAGATCCGGGATAACATCGTGACCCGTTGCACCGAGAGGGCTATCGAGCAGCAGCAAGTACGTGGGGCCGCAAAGAAGGATGTGGTCGCCGGCATTCGTCAGGCCGACTTCACCGTGTCGGTCTTGAAAGCGGCCTTCAAATACTTTGTGAACAAGAAGAACTTCAACCTTGATCGGAACCCTGCAGCCGACTTGTCGAAATGCCTCGAACGTCCGTCTGAGATTGCTGGCAAGGAAAAGTTCAGAGCTCTCTCTCAGATCGAAATCGGCGCATTATGGGAAGCCCTGGAATCCTGTCCAAACGAAACGGTTCGCGGAGTCCTCAAACTCCAGCTTCTCACCGGACAGCGTCGCACCACGCCGACGATCGCACTGCAGTCAGCGTTTCAGTTCGACTCCGGACACTATGAATGTGTATGGGGGCTCGAAGACAAGAGCCATCACTGGCGCAAACTCCCCTTGCCGCCTGTTGCCGCAGGGATCGTAAAGCACGCGCTTCGGATGGCGACGAACAATCCTGATTCTGCTCACCTGTTTCCGAAGCAGCGCGCCAAGAAGAAGGGTGATGATATGGCAGGACACATCAACGTCCGCACGGTGTCCGACGGGATCGAAGAGATGAGAAAGCCCGGAGGCGTCTTCGAACTGATGCCGTTCAACGTTTCGACCCATGACCTCCGCAAGGCGTTCGTCTCCATCGTCGGACCCAAGATGTCGCAGTTCATACTGCGCGGCCGACAGATGGATGCTGAAGAAGTCACGATGATCACACACAAGAACGAGGGTCGCGAGAGCGTTGCGCAGCTCGTCTACGACAAGAACAGCTATCTCGACGTCAAGCTCGATATCCTGACTTGGTGGCAGGAACACGTACTCGAGGGACATCGGTTGTACCTCGCCTCCCGGGACATGAAAAAGGCGGCATAATGGCCGCCTGACAGTCCTCGTCTTGTGATATCCGCCCTATCCGAGTGCCCGAGCAATCCATTTACTCGGGCACTGGGTGCCAGTTTTCAGTGCCGCGTCCCATCATCCTTTGTCGTCTCTAGCAGCCGCGCGAATTCGGCGCCTTTCTCGTCGGCACCAACCTCGTCGCCTTCGAGGTGCAGCCCATATCCGGCCTCGATCGCCGCATACATCACCGACGCTCGCGACATCTGCAGGATCTCCTGGATATCGCGCATGTCAGCGTCGCCGTTCGACCACATCCGCAACAGACCATCCTTCATAGCCTTGGGATCGTCGTAGCCTTCAGGCAGCACACTACCGCCGACATGCCGCGCCCACGGATCACGGATTCGTCCATCATCAGGATGCCGCTCACCGACGAGGTATTCGTGGTCACGGCATAGCGTCAGAGCATACCGTTTGCCGAGGTTCAGGTGCGCACCGCGACCGCAGATTTCGCAGGTCTGGCCGCTCCGATGCCAGGCGATCTGGCTGAGCGCGACGGTAGCCTCCAGCGACTTCGGGTCATCGTTCTCAGTCGTCACATGGATTCGCATGCGTCCGCAGTTGCGCCACGCTCTGTGAAAACGGAAATTGCAATGCTTCGGGTAACGAGATCCGACGACTATGATGTTGAGCACGATAGCCGACCAGCCATCACCGACCTCGACTCTAATGCCGCGTTTCATCGTCGCCCTCTCGCGTCAGATCCTGCATCATCTCCAAGCCGTCGCCGTAATCCTTCAAGAAATGCGCCATCGCCTCCTCGGCGCTGTCGAACATGAATCCCACGGGGTTGCCACACCACTCGACCGCATCAACGACATAGCCGTGCTGCACGCACCGCACGCGCGCGGTCTCGCCGACATCGACAAGGCTTCCCCCACGACCGCAGCATTCGCACGTCACCAACGACTTCGCCCGAGCATCCTCCCGGATCCGCTGAAGCGAGCGATACGGATGCGGGAGCTTGCGCTCGGACGGCAGATAGTCGTCGAGCGGCACGTCCCTGGAGACGTATGTCGCCGAGATCTGCAAACCGCCGTCGACCGTCTCCGCCGACACGATCTCGAACAGCCACTCTTCAGGCAGCTTGGAGGCATCTTCGACGGCTTCGGCAAGGATGTTCTTCCAGCCGTTAGCGACGGTCATATTCGACATTGTCCACCTTTTGGTCGGCTATTTCCGACATCAGTCCTTATCGCGTTCGGCTTCCTGCTTCAGTCGGATCCGCTCGTATTCTTCGTCGATCAGTCCACGGAGATATCCGTGGAGAAATTTCTCATCCGATACCGACAACGGCTGTGCGGAGAATTCACGCCACTGCGCGACTTCATCGCGGACGTATTTGTCGAGGTATTCCTCCTTGACGCATGCGCCCTGGGTCGCGTCCTGAATGTGCCATCCAAATTCGAGCAAGAGTTCCTGCTCACGGCCGGTGAACTGTAGAAAATCGGCGTCGATGCGCTTTCCAAGTTCAGTTTCGACGAAGGGATCGTTTCCTTCTGCCAGCATGTGATCCTTCGGCCGCGGCCGCACCGGTACCAGATCTTTCAGGATTTCTGCCGCTTCCGGAGGATACTCGTCGCAGTTCTGCCGATTCCGGTGCTCGGCTTCGGCGATCAGTGCTCTGCCTTTGTCGAGCACGTCGCGAATGTAGTCAGCATCATCGTTCCATGCCCACGGATCCGCATGCATTCCGTCGTCTTCCCGGAACTCACCCATTACAAGCGCATGCTGGTCGCAGACCGTCTTCGCGTAGCCCGACAACCGCAGCCGGCCGCTCGCCCCGCATACTTCGCACGTGGCCAACGACCGCAGCCGCACCTCTTCACGGAGCCGTTCGACCTCGGATCGGCAGCCGCGAGCAGAGTAGTCGCAGGCGACATGGAGCACGCAACAGCCAAACTTCTCCTTCGCGCCGACGATGCGGGCGCCCCAAGCCTCCGGATACGTCCTGACGCGGTCGGCAGCATGGTGCAGCAGGCTGATCCAGCCGAGGTCCAAGGCGAAGCGCGCGTCCGACTGGATCACATCGGCGTTGTCTACGATCAGTTTGCCGAACGCTTCCTCGCGGGCTGCGGACAGCGCCGACACGATGCGGCGGAAGGCCTCCAGCCCCGCCTGATCGCGCAGGTAGGAATGATCGTCAGCCGACAACTCCGTCAGATATTCAAACTCGTCGCCGATGAAAGCTTCCCATTCCGAATCCACGAAGTGGCTGTGATCGGCAGCGTAGTGCTGTGCAACCTCGGGAATGCGATCGAGGTACGCTCCGCGCAGCCAAGCCTTCCGTACATCATCGATCATGCGCTCATCCTCTTTCCAAGGTTCACCCAGCCGTCCGTCGTCATCGCCATCTTCTTCTCGCGGTTCAGATGCAGCAGCCGTGTCCACACCCACTGCACGTCATGCTCCGCATGATAGATGATCCCGCCCAACTTCCAGAACGCCGGCAGCGAGCCGGACTGAAAAAGGATCAGACTCCAGGGCTGTAACATCGGCGCCGCGACCAGTTCTTCTACGGTCGGCACCGTCTCGCGACACATGCGATACTCAGGTGGCGGCAGTAGTGCGCCGCCCGGAGTCGCGAGTTCGAGCAGACGGCGGCCGAGATGGAAAAGGGGTCCAGTGTTCTTGACCAGGTGCCAGCCAACCCGGCGGCAGGTCTCGTCATCGGCGACCCAGTCGATATCGTGCGCATATTCGATGGATTCGTCGCGCAGGATGGCTTCGATGAGCAAGGACTCGCGATCCATTCCTTCGATGCTCACGTGCCGCGGAACGCCCAGGCTCTTGCGGCGACGTCGAGGTGCATGTGCCGTCATCGTGACCAACCCGGTGCCTCGACGTCGACAAGTGCATCCAAGTCGGGGTCGTATCGCCGCCAAGTCCCGTCAGTCTCGCGATACGTGTAGTCGCTGTCGACGTAGGGCTCTGCACGGTATCCATCGCGAACGGCGTGATCCTCGCAGACGGTCGTTAGATATCCTCTCCGATTGCTCCAGACACCCGGCTTCCCGCAGTATTCGCATGTGTAGTAAGATCGCGCTTCCGCGAGGGCGTGTGCGTCAGTGACCGCGCGCACTGACGACAACGTTTCGCCGTACAAGGAATCATAGATGCGCAGGGACCCCATTTTTTCCTTGATCTGGCGGATTTCGTAGACAGCGCCGTCCGGCATTTCGCGGTCGATGACAGCGAAATAGTCGTCGAGGATTCCGATCCAGCCTTCGTGACACTCAATGAGAAATCCCGCACGAAGGAGCTGCGGATATTTTGCTTTCAGATCGTTCCAGGTCTTCATCGGAATCTCTCCGGAGTTTCAATCGGTACCATCGAATCCGCCTCGCGGTCGTACTGATACCACTGGCCCTCAAACTGCATCATTCCGTCCGTTGGCCGGCGGCGCGTGCCCCATTTCCGCTGATCCGGTGACGCGTGTTCATCGCAAAGGCATCGCCACCAGGCATATCCGCCTCCTGGTGGCGGACGACGGATCCATCCATCCGCTCCGCAGACCTCGCACGTGTACGCGGATTTGGCCTCCGCCTTGCCCTTAGCCAAGCGCGCGCCTAGCACATCAGTATCGCACCAGCAGCGCATCGTGCCCCATTTCTCTTTGATCTCGTAGACACAGAGGCCGGGATCATGCGGCAACGCCTCGTTAATGAAATCGCGCACGAGGCCGAGCCAGCCCACGCCCACATCGACCCACTTCGCGCTTTCGAAAACGCCCGGGTAATCCTCTTGCAAATCGGCGAGCTTAATCGTCGGAAAGTCACGCATTGCAGGTCTCCGGCTCGCACTTGTCACAGATGACGCGGCGACCGCGACGGTCACGGCCGTGGCGGGATCCGCAGCACTCGCATGTCCACAAGCTCTCCGAAATGTAGGTTTGCAGCCACCTGTCGAAGGTCACGTGCCGGGTCCACCCGCGACCGTCGCTGGGCAGCGAGTAGTCGATGTGGAGCCACCCAGCGGCTGTCAGTGCCAGGATGCGCGCGTCCGGATAGTCACGCGTGAGGTCGGTCAGGAGACGGTCGACGAGCGCGAACCAGCCTTCGCGAATGAAAACTTCGGACTCGGGAGGCATGCGGTCACCGTGTTTCGCCAGGAGAGCCAGATACAGATCGGGGCGGATAGGATCAGTCATCAGCGGTCTCCTCTTCGAAAATCTCTTGAAAGCGCTGCTCGAACCGAGCAAGTGTAATCTCGTGACATAAAGCTGCCGCGCTGCGCGGATCGAGGCTGTCGGTGAATTCCTTATCGATGCGCGTGCGACCACAGGCGGTCGCGATGATACCGACGACGCGGACTTCCTTGTCGATTCCTTCTTCCCGCATCACCCGCAGCAGACTATCAACCGCCGGAATCTGGCAGTCGTGCAGCCGCAGCCGATCACGTGCAGGTACGGCATGGCCGTGGCATGCGACGAGATAGTCGTATTCATCGTCAGTCATCGCGCATCCCTTTCGTCAGCTCGTTGAAAGTCCGCGGAGTGAAATCAACATCGGGCATGTCAACACCGACATCCCGTGATCGACCTTCACTCGGCAGTCGCCCATGGGCATGGCCGTAGAAATGCCACGCGCCCTTGCCGCGCCCTTGCCAGCATCGTTGCGCGTAATGGCTGAGGACGACGTGCTGTCTTTCGTCCTTCACGAACATCAGGGCTTCGGGGCGCGCTGCCCATTCGAGACCAGCGATGGTCGGGTGCATCGCGCCGTCGCGGCGGACATCGTGGTTGCCGAAGACGAGGTATTTGCGACCATTGAGACGGCTGAAGATCCGGCGGATGCGATCCGCGTTGTGAAGACCCATAGCGAAGTCGCCGAGGTGGTAGACGACATCATTCTCGCCCACGACCGCGTTCCAACGAGCGATGATCGCCTCATCGTGCTGCTCGATGGTTTCGAACGGCCGCGGCTGTATGGAGAGGATATTCGCGTGATTAAGATGGGTGTCGGCGAGATAGAACTTGCGGCACAAGGACATGCTGGACTCCATAAGATAGGCAAACGAAAGCGGCTCCGCAGCGCGGAGGGTCAGGCTATTCGGGCTATCTTCCGTCCAGTCATCGTGTGGTCCCCTTATCCGGGAATCCGTATAGCACAGACCCGGATGAGTTGTGAGCCCCGCCGGATCGAAAAGGCGCCGGCAGGGTTAAGATTGCGCGATCGTATCAGGGATAGGTCCGCGAGGTTTCGCTGGCGAGTAGCTCCGACACTGTGTCGTCCGGATGAATGCCGCGGCGGATGCCCATCGCCATGCGCTTGATGTAGTCGCGGCGCAGGGCGTGCGGGATCTGTTTCCAGAGAGCCGTATCCAGAGACGGCGGCTTTGTCGCGGGTGGAGGGCAGACGGCTGCGTCCTCGTCGTCGCCGAAAGGATTCGTTGGCAAGTCCTGCAGTCCGGTGGCGAATGTGACGGCATCGGAGGGATCAATCTGTCGCGGTGCGAGGATCGAACGTGCAAGCCTCATCATCTGGTCCGTCGAGAGTGCGGCCGCAAGCGCGGTGAGCATGACCGTCGGATCGATCTTCACCGTGGCACCCGCATCGGCCGGAGGTTTGCCGTTCTTCCTCGAACGGATGAGCGCCACTCCACCGTCACGACCTGGCACAAGGGACAGCCACGTGTCGCACGTCTCGGCGAGATAGCGGTTCTCGAGGACGCGCATCGTGTCGTCCTCCGCAGCAGTGGTCTCAAGATCCACGATGAAGTCTCTGTATCGCATGTACTCCGTCATAATCTCACTCCTGTCCTGACTTCAGCTTCCCGTTCCGCCTTGCGTCCCGTTTCCGTTCCGCTTCCCGGATCAGTTCAGGAACTGTCCTTTTTCTCGGCTGCCAGATCGCGCTCGGTTTCTCCGTCATTTTCGCGCCGTGTCTGCAATCGTCGGAAACGGGCTCTACAGGTCGTTCAGGAACGTTCGCCGCATCGACACACACATGAGTGGTTTGGATGCATTCCACGGGCTTCCTTCGGCGTTTCCCATGCTCGACCACAACCGAGGATGCGGCAGAGAGGGACTGTGCCTTGATTGTGGCAGCCGCCTTCGCCCTCGTTTTGATCCTGCTAAACCTGTTCGTAACAACAGAGTACGTCTCCTCCACGCGTACGGTCTTAAGAGTCCGACTCTGAATCTTCCTACGATTCCGGTTTGATTCTGAATCTGAGGAAGCGGCACGGCAAGAGGCAGGACGGGCAGAGGGGAGGATAAATCCCTTATGTAGCGGACTTGGACGACACTCCTTTGTTTTCACAGATGAATTTAGGACGCGAGACACTCCATCGACATGTTTGTTGAAATGACGCTCCATTGCGTCAATGACCGTAGTCTTGTGGCTGCTCGGGACAATAAAGGAATCGTGAACGGACAGGCACGTGACTCCCTGCCTGAGTGTCAGTTCGTTGACGATATCCGTGCAGATGGAGCTGTCGACACGCTGGAGACGGATGCCAGCGTCGGAGTGAAAAAAGCGTGCGATGGGTGCGTGCTTCTCCCGGATCGCCTCGATCATGTCGACAGCTTCGTGGTATCCGCCGCCAACGTGTTCCGACAGTGCATGTACGGCTTCTGGGTAGGCCGTCGCGTTGATCAAAATATTCACGCCACGCTTGCACGCATCACGCTGGTCTCTATAGCCGGGGATGTCATATGCATCGCCCTCAAGGCGAATCCCGGCCGCGTGGTAGAGCAACCTCGGGTGCAGCGTCGCGAAGTCGGCTTCGAAAACTTCCTCGCCACCAATGACGATCTGCTTGCGAGCGTCCTTGTCCATCGCTTGCCAGGCGGCTCCGTAATAGCGGCCTCCCAGCGTCCAGACATCGTTGAACACGCGGTGGCATGCGCGGCTCGACAGGTCTACGCCGTACTCGTGCCCTTTCTTCGACATGAAGAACGCGGCGTCACCATCGTGGCGGCCACCATGGAACTCGATGTCGGCCGCGGCATAGTGAGCGTTGAGCCTCGTGAGCATGCTGCGCATCCGGTAGATGGCTTCCGTCTCTTTATACGGAATCAACCTCTTGTCCTCGCGGCGGCGGAGGCGGATCGACTGCGCGAGTTCCTTGTCCATCTTCGGCAAGACGATCTTTGCCGCGGCGACCGCAGGCAGGATGCGCGACTGGAGCGTGACGCCCGTTGGTGTCTTGCGCAGGTGGTCGCCAGGTCGGGCCTTGATGTGGCCCTCAATGAGGGGGGAGTCTGTAAGCCTCTCCATCGCGCCGACGACGGTGCTGTAACCAAAGGCATCGCCATAATACATCTCTTGACCCGGATACCAGGACTCCGAGCGACTGTAGGACATCCACTGCCCTGGCTTCGTGCGTGCGCTGGAGATAATGCCGGAGGCAATCGATGCGAGGGCCTGACGGTCGCGCTTGGTTCGACCGTCAGGAAGCGGAACTCCCGCCTCAACCATACGGTCGTGGTCGGCATGTATGTGCCATTGGAGTGCGCGGTCTCGAGAAAATTCTGTGTTGCTTGTGTTGTGCATATTGGCTGTCCCTTGGTCGTCATGAAAGTCATCGATTGGGATCTCTTTGCGGACCCTCCAGTCGATGGTTTGAGACGGCGGCGCGCGGTGCAAGCAGCAGCCGGCGGCCGGGACGAGCAAATTTGTTGACGCGAGGATTGCTCTGATGGTGGCGTCAACAAACTTTTATTTTTCAAGGCTTTGTGAGATGCGCCGCCGGCGGCAATCCTGTGCCTGTTCACTCACGTAGTGAGGACGGGAACGCTCACGTAGTGAGCAAAGGAGGAGACGATGCCGAGGCCCCGGAACCCCGAAAAGGAAGCGCACAGAGCCGAGCAGGAGCGGTATCGCAATCGGCTGCGGGAGGCGCGCAAGCCCGAGGCACCCCCAGTTGACCGGGCTATCGCTGCCGCGTTCGCTCTTGCGCTCTCTCGTCTTCGCGAAGCCGGGCAGTCGAATCCTGTCTTGGAGGCAGTTGTCGCCGACTCGAAAGCCCTGCTACTCAAAGACGGATATGCGCCGAACGAGGCCGTCCGGAAGCTCATGGCTAGGCTTCTATATCGTGGCGATCTGCGGTCGCTCGATAAGAGCACCAAGGAGTTGGCCAAGGGGCGCTTCTCCCCCCGTTACTTGAATGTTGAGAAACGGATTTCTGCAAATTCACGTAGTGAGGACGGAGACGAACATTGAGACGATTTCTCCCTCCACCACGACCAGCACCAGATCCTAGAGGGCCTAAGGCCAAGGAAGCGTTGGCGGTGCTGGCTACAGTTGCCGCCAACGACGCGGACCACGCCCGATCACAGAACGGGGTCGGCTTTTCGCGGGCGGATTCCGCGAAGGGCCATGTACTGGCACAGCTCAGCGCCCGGGCTGTCCTTCAAAACTTCAAAACGAATGCTCGTGCGCTGAGGTACTCAAATTAGCCGCCCGATATCGTCAACAGGCATCACGGGCAAGTCAGGACGACTTGCTTTAAGTCAAAACAAATTGCGGAAATCCGATTCAGCGTTCTCGCCGGCGATTGCGGCCAACGACGTTGCCTCAGAGAATACTGGATGGGAGGACAGTCATGATTGAACTACAGGAAACGCCAAGCTCCGCAGGTCCGGCCGAGGAAGAATGCTACGTTTCAATCGGCCCAACCACTCAGTGGCGATCGGCCCTGCGGGGGTTTTCTATCCTCCGTCACATCGAGATGCTGGATCATTCCAACGTGCTCTTCATGATCGATGAGGTCCTGGGGGAACAGCGCTCCGGAACACCAATCGGCGCAGGTGGCATCAAGGTCTTTCATGGCAGCATCTTGCTGTGCAATAGCCTGGTCCCGAAGCTTTTTGTAGGTCTCGAAGAGCTCAGGGCGATGGCGGAAGCCGATCGACTTGGGATATTGATCGCGAACGGTCCTCCGCCGAGAGCATTCCGATGTCCACGCCTCCCCTTCGAGGTGCATCAAGCGATCGTCGCGCTAACGGAACGATGCCGAGCTCTTGCGGTCATGCCGAGCGATTGACCGGCGCATAATTCGCGGCTGAAACACGCGTAGCAACCCGAAAATGCAGGCGATGGCTGGTCGTCCTCGTGCCCGAGACTGCTCTTACACTCCTGCTCTTCCAAGGGGCTCGAATATGCCGGGCCGATCTCCACGTATGGCCCGCCACTGTAAATATTGGAGAAGAGACTTCTTCGGAAGTTATGTTACCAAAATTGAAAGCGCTATCGCCGTCGGTGAAATCCAGCCGCCACTGAGAGGTCAGCTATTTCGGCGAGGTAACGCCTGAAGATGCTCGCGCGCTTGTCCAATACGAGGACGTCTAAAAACTGTACTCTCGCGAGACGACGCGACTGCGGCGAGCGCAAATGATCCTCTGCCAAACCTCTGTAACCATTTGATTCTGTTGTATCGGCATTTTGGCTCCCGTTGTGAACATCTCCGATCAAGGTGTTCACCTGGGGTCGGGCCCAAAAAATTGCATCGAGTTGCAACGAACCACTTGCACGATCTGGCCATTACGAGGACCATTTTTAAGCATCCATACGAAAGGTCCCAGATGCTGCTACCCAAAAGAATCGTTCTCCGCTCTCATCGTCGACGTCCCGGAGAGCCCGTTGAAGCGGCAAGCGAGCCGCAAGTCGCAATCGATCTAGCACAGCGGTCTCCGATCAAGAATCTGGCTGAACTCTGCTGTAAAACGGTCACAATCGAGAGCGACGACTATGTCCTCCGCGAGTTCGATGGCAAGGAGTACTTCCGGGGGAGCCGTATCGGCGCGATCAACTCGCTGTACGACCTCGGATATGACTTGGGCATCCAGGACTATGTCGACATGGCACGCGACGAGTTTGCGGTAGAAGATCCTCAACTCAGTTTCGAGAACTTCCTCGCTGCGGGAACGGATGATCAAGAATCGGCCCGCCGCCCTTGAAGCGCGTCCGAAATCGCGCGTGCTCAGCGGCTGGATCGCTGACGGCGTTTACAGGCTCTAAACGGTCCCACACTATTGGTCGGCGGAATAATTCGTGGAGAGTGGTACTGCATGAAAGCGATCGAAGTCTATGCGGGCGTGGGCGGCTTAGGGATTGGCCTGGAAGCAGCCGGTATACAAGTCGTCTTCGGTCATGACATCGACGAGAAGGTCCATCGCGTCCGCACCGAGAATGGCATTCCCGGTTGGCGCGCCGACGCAGGCGACATCTCGAAGATCGCACCCGAAATCGCGCTGCGCAGCTACGACATGGTATGCGGAGGCCCACCTTGCCAGGACTTCTCAGTAGCCGGGCAACAGAGTCCCGGGGCGCGCGCTGAATTAACTGTGTCGTTCGCGCTTCTTATCGGGGCGTGCAGACCAGAATGGTTCCTTTACGAAAACGTCCGACGCGCAGCGTGGTCGACACAGTACCAGAATGCTCGCAAGCTCTTCAAAAAATACGGATATGGTCTGACTGAGATGGTGCTGGATACGTCGCTCTATGGCGTGCCTCAGTCGCGCAAGCGCTTCATCTGCGTCGGCCGAATGCACGAACGCGACGGATTTCTTGAAAGTGCAATCAAGGCTGCCGCTAAGAAGACGAAGCGACCGATATCGGATATTCTCGACCCGAAGGATCCCGACGACGCTGAGCTAATCCGGATCGGCGGATACTTCACCCGACCTTTCGGTGATGGGCGCGGCGTGCGCCGGCTCAATGAGCCAGCCCCCGCCGTCTACCGGAATTTTCGCGAGAAGCCGGCGAAAAAGCATCGCGAGACGCGGAACCCACTCGACCACATCCATGCGGTGGATGCACATACAATTACGCAACGGCAGATGTCCCGGATTCAAGGGTTTCCCCTGGATTTCAACTGGTGGTCATCCGATGTCGATGCGACCGAAAAAGATATCGACGTAATGATCGCCAACGCTGTTCCGCCGCCGTTCGCATACTACCTCGGCAAAATAATCAAGGCCCGACACTCCGCGAAGGAAATCCCCGCGATGGATCCCCGCTTCCACTCGTGGCTTTACAAGCGAAAAACTAAAAGAGGCAAGCCGCTCACCTCTGCTGCCGTAGCAAACATCCTATCGCGCATAAACCGCGCGCGAAAGCTGCTTGGAGGAAGAACTTTTGCATCGATAGACGCCGAGATCGATGCCCTCGACGTAATCATTAAAAAGAAGTCACTGGATATAAAACAGTCGAGCGATCTCCGCGCTGCATGTCGACTATACGACGATTTTCTCCGGAAGCATCAGAAGAAGTCTGCATATGACCGCCCGCCAAAACCTTGGAAGCGACCGTTCGGAAACCGCGCCACACCATGGGAACCGAAATGGGTTGCCGAACACGATCTCGTCCCAGAACACCCGCGACTAAAAGCCAAGGATGTATTGGCTCCGGATACGGCAGCGATCCAAAATCGCAAGAAGCCAAACCTCAACAGATCCAAGCGAACTGAGCAGGATGAACTCGAGGACCTTGCGAAACTTGGTTTCGCACCAGACCGAGATTACATCGACTAATCCTTAGGCCGATGTTTGCGATTGCCGCGACGCTTGCCGCTGCCTTGGCCTTGGCCTTGAAGCGCGCTTTCAGCCTCTCGGCGTTGCGTTTCCGATTGTATGCGTGTCCGACATCGCCATCTCCCCTGCCCCATATGTCCGCCGGCGATGCCTGGCGCAAATAGGCCGGCCAGAATCAGACCTTCGCGTGGTTCCGGAGGTAATGTCCGACGAGATCATCGAGACCTCGTGATTTAGCCTGCTTCAATAGCGTTGCGCGCGACGGAGTCGATTCCGACAGGGAAAATGCGCCGTGGTAGCACTCGCCCACATCGTCCTCGCCGAACAACGCTTCGTTGGCGGCAAGGTCTAGCAGCGTGCGCTCTGCAGATGCCACGCGATATGCGCGCCCGTCTACATCCTCCCGGACTTCGACACCCCACGGCAGGTCGACACCGACGATCCACTCGAGGTCGTAGTCGCCCCACTTCGGTGGCTGCGGCATGCGCTCGGGCTGCGCGAGTTGGCGGAAGCCGTGGGAGTTCGCGCTCGTCCATCCTCGGGCGATAGCGGACTGCATGCCAGCGAGGTGAGCGTTGGGGTATGCGGCGCACAGATCAGCCCAATCCGCTTGCGCCGCATACGAATCAATCAGCTCGGCATCGCGCCCTGTCGTCGTCCGGGATCTGCCGAGCCACTCCTGAGCACGAGCGGTCATCGGATCCTTGACCCCGACTTCACCGGCGCGCAGCCGCTTGGCCGTCCGCTCTGAGACCTCGAGCACCACGGCAAGCTGCGGAGACGACAATCCAGAGGCCGAAAGCCACCTCCGGAAGTCCTCGGTCGTCCATACTCGCCTAGCCATGGTCGTCTCCACCAATTGTGACGTCAACTGGGTGACACTATTCTGACACCCAGTCAAATACGCGATATCGCGAAGGTTAAGGGATTGCGATCGACGAAGCGGCGCTGCATATCTGTCGAGGGTGTTTGAGGTCGGCATCAAGCGTGTGAGTGCAATCATCGTCGCGGGTCTGCTCGCATCCGGATCCCGTACTCCGACACCCCGGGGCAAGCCCACACCGGACAGCCTTAAAGTCGTCGGGATTGCCCCTGATGCCAATATTCTTCGTTCCTGGGTCGAAGCTTCAAAGTCAATGCCAATAAAAGTTGTTCAGGTGTACCCTGAGCGCTGGCACGTTACTGACCCGACGCTAATCAACGCCAATTTCGAAGTCAGCCAAGATGTCCGCCATGTCTTCGATGCAGACGTGATCATCACAGATTCATGGCCGACCAACGCTCATGACGGCGAGCTGATCGACTATCAGGTCAATTTATCCATGCTGAACGAGTGCAAGAGCAACGCGATATTTCTGCCCTGTCCACCCGTTTCAAGAGGTCAGGAGGTATCGGTTGAAGCAATGCAACATAATGTTTGCCAGAGTCGACCTGCAAAAGCATTCCTGCTGCACGCTCAGAACGCACTCATGGAATGGGTGGCCGCGTGACACCTTCTTGTTCGAGAATCGTCCATCCGCGCAGTTTGCCAGGCTTCAGCGCTCCTAAGTCAAAATGACCACCGCGCTTGGTCGTCTGCCCCGTATTTTCGTTTGTAAATACGCTGGACAACACCCACCCGATCGACGGTATCAGCTCTTCGTCGCGCTCACTTCGTGAGATGTATTCGCCGAACTCTCGTATTTCGTTCANCCTTTTGCGCCGATGAAGCCGTCCAAGCCGTTGCGAGGTCTCAATTTCGTGGGCATCCTTCGGCATTTCGTCGCAGCGAGAGGAACGGCCGGACGCAATTTAGTGGGGCCGCGCAAGCGGCCAAATTGGTGGCCAAACATGCCAGTTCGCGATGGCGGCGAATGCATCAGTCTTTTCGCACCGCTTCTTGTTTCGGAAGGTGCTAGGTCGCGGCCCAAGCTAAACGACTTGGCGCTGTCGCTGGCTGAGAAATCTGCGGCTTTCTCGTCGTCCCTGCCTCCGGCGATTGCAAGCTCACTTTCCGAACTCGCCAGGACCGTGAATTGCTACTATAGCAACCTGATCGAAGGTCGCAGAACGCGTCCGATCGACATCGAACGAGCGGTCCGCTTCGCGCCGATACTGTTGAAAAACTATTGGTGGTGAGAATCTCATCTGTCCCCTTAGAAATTAGCGTCCGTGACACGAACCGCCCGCCGAGAT
>NZ_LMDG01000013.1 GCF_001426265.1 Rhizobium sp. Root1220 | reverse complement strand
ATCATGCGCGAMGGCACCAGTTCTAAAGCTTTGACGCGCCTCTCTTCCGGCGGGATATGCTCGTCATCGCCAATGGATACAGCGAAATCAGTCCACAAAGTCGCACCGATGAATCGGCAGTCACCGACGGTCACGGTCTCGTTTTCAAGGAGATGGATTTGGCTTCCTTCAACGAGCCGCCGGGCCCGCTCCAGTGCGCCGCTGATGCTGCTGCCGTAGTAGTCATGGTTGCCGAGCACGAGCACCACTGGCATCCTTGGCTCGATGACACGGCGGACGTAGGCAATGCTGTCCTCAATAAAGTTCGCGAGGTCGCCTGCACATATGCAGATGTCTGCTTTTGGAGCTTTGGGCGGGTCGCGAAGAAACCGGGCGAGGCGGCTTTCGTGGATATCGCTGATGATCCAGGCTTTCATGTAGCCTCCATCGCCGCATAGGAAATACGGGGCGTGGTTGGTCGGTAGGGTTCGATTCTGCGTTGAAGGCCGCTAATGTTGTCGGCGGCGGCTGCTGCGGTTTTGGGTCGTGGACGGAGCGAACTTCCGCGATCCTGGCCAGTACGGTTCCAACTGCACAGCGTCCAGGCGCTTGTGTTTAACGAGCGCGTCAGCCAGTTTGAGTAATGTTGGTTTGAGGCCATCGAGCATGTCTCTTGCTCGCTGATACTGCTCTTGAAGGATTTCCGTGACGTCATCACGCAGTGCGAGGTCCTCCCAAAGCTTGAAAGGAGACGTCATGTCCACTGATCCTGGAAGGAAATAGAGAGAATTTCCGAAGGCATATTCTGTCACCATTCGGATCGCTAACGTGGTCGCCTTCGCGAAGTCGCTGCCTTGGTTTCCAGTTGACCAGTTGGATCGGTRTCCGAAAATCAGGTCCTCGGCTGCTGCTCCTGCCATGTCCGACGTGATCATTTTCATGGCGTCCCAGCGGGTTAGAAACTCGCGGGAGGGTCTTTGCAGGAACGTGCCGCCGTTGGCGTCCACAATGGTCGCAAAGTTCTCGACGTTGTCATAGATTTCAACGCGCTCGATTTTACCCAGCAGCAAGGCATGGGTTACAAGCGCGTGACCTGCCTCGTGGATCGCTACGCGATACAGGGTCTTGGCGTCGAGCGGCGGCGGGACTTGTACCTGCGATCTGACGTCCTGAAAACTCAAGGATTTCTCCTCGCGCCGTTACGTCAGGCAAAGGAAATCTGACGTGTTTTTCCAATCGACCGCTTCTCAAAAGAGCAGGGTCGATCCTCTCCGGRTAGTTGCACGCACCAAGGACRATGACGCCCTCACGCCCTTCTGTTCCGTCCAAGCATTCCAAGAGAGCGTTTACGACRGTGGTTGAATAAAGCTCATGGCGGCTAGGAAATTTGGCTCGGTCRCCAATGGCGTCGAATTCATCAAGGAATAAAAGGCAGGGCGCATTTTCTTTAGCGGCGTTGAAAGCCTGGTACATAGCTTTCAACATRTCACCCAGGTCGCCGTCCTTAAAAGCCTGCCACTTYGGAATCGASGTTGCTTCCAAATGCAGACCGCAATAGGCCGCGAGAGCAGCCGCAAAGCGTGTCTTTCCTGTCCCCGGTGGCCCGTACAACAAACAACCTTTGTCCACCTCGGCCCACGGCAACTTTCCTTGTCGCCAATCCTTAAGGTCTCTTTTTAGAGCATCAGCCCACACGCTTGCTTCGCCGAAGCCCTTGGTGACATCCAAGAGTCTTTCATTGCCGGAACCGACCTTGGCGGCCTTCAATAGCTTTGTCGCGGCCCGGCTCGCTGGCTGATCTCGGCGGAAGATCGCTTCCATTCGCTGGGATGCCTGTTCTGCAATCACCACTGCTTGTTCGTCGGTAAGTTCGCCGCATCTTCGAAACACACTAAGGGCTCGCAAGTGCCTGACATCGCATACAGCCAGCTTATCGAAGAGTGTGGCAGCAAGCTCGAAGTCCTCGTGGATGACGGAGCCCTCCTGAGTGAAAATGATCAACCTCTCGCCGGACTCAAGGAATTCGGCCGCGTCGACTTCCCACCCACGCCGGTGCTTGGAAGTGGGATGGAGGCATACTTTGATGCCCTTTTGATCCTGTCGTGAACGTCGGTCAGTTGCCAGTGAGACGGGACGGAGATTACGGCAACGCAAGACGGTTGGGATAGTCCGCAAATGTTTCTGCGAAAGAGGGCTACCAGAGCGCAATATGCCAGAAAGTCAGTTGCAGACTTAAGGGCAATGGCCGCGTTATTGCCGTTCACTTTACGAGACTCGCTGGTTCGCGAGCCTTTCATCTGGTCCGCTACTTCCTGCAGTTTGAAAATATACCGGTGAAGGTTGTCGGCTAAGGCGGTGTCCATTGGGGGCTCCCTACACAGTGCCATCACAGGAGGCCGTCTTCAAACCGGTACCAACGGCTTAGACTCCGAGCGAGCTTTCGCTTCCGGTCAAGAAAAAAGAGCTCGCTGGTAATCCCTGGGCCGTCCTTGATGTCCGGATGTCCGATCATCTCACCGATCAGGCAGGGGACGGAACGCTGCGCAAGCATACAATTGCGGATGACGACAACGTCTTCGGGTTTGGTGGAGCCGCCGGGAGCGGCCAGCTTTTCGAGATCTAAGAGCAGCGACCGCAGGCGTTGAACGATCACGTCGGGCGGGGTGCCGAGCCATTTGTCACTCATTTTGAGGTCCCTTTGATCCGTTTTGTTTGTTTGTCGATAGAATAGATGGTTTCGAGCGTCGCGGGCGCACGGGTCAACGCTGAATCCATCGCCTCTGCCAGTAGCGTTTTGACTGTCCGAGGAGGATTATGACCACCCTAGGTGCTGCCATTTGCTGTCTCCGATTCGCTTCCGCTTCAGTTTCCATAAGCATGTTCAACCATGATTCCACACCTTGCGTCAATTATTCCCACTTGTGATAATCTTAATTGCACCTTGGGTACATAATGTTGACATTCTGCCCCTGAAGCATTTTTTCAATTTCTATGGATTTCCTACCTGATGCCTTACGAGCAGCACGGGCGCTGCTGGAACTGGACCAGTCTACAGTCGCTGGAGGAGCGGGTGTTGAAAGACGGGTGGTCATCCGATTGGAACGCGGTGACTTCATCCGGCCGCCCCAAAACGCATACAAGCTCGTCAACTTTTACGAGAAATCGGGGATCTTATTTCTTGAAGCCGATCAAGCGGGCGGAATAGGCGTCCGGTGGAAAACTCCACGTCCGCGAACTGACCTCTTCAAAAGATCTCAGTTATTAGCTGCACGGGCTCTCGCGCACCTTACTCAAGCGCAATTGGCGCAGAGGGCAGGTGTAGATCGCAGCGTTCTCACTCGCTTCGAAAGCAGCGAGACCAAAAGTCCTGCGCCAATTTTCATTCAACGGGTTCGCGACGTATTTGGTGAGCTTGGCGTGCTCCTGCTTCAAGACACTGATCAGGGCTTCGGAGTACGGTGGAAAGCGCCAGAGCTGTCGTCAGCCAACATCCAGACGTCTGACGGATAGTAGCTACCACGGTGAACAATCTGGGCCGCCTTCCGCCATTCGTTGCCCCTTAAGGTGCCCAGCAAGGAGTGTGGTTACTCGCCGCCCGTGAGAATTTTACAAAGCCGTTTGCGCAGCGGTTCGTTTCCGATAAGTTTATTATCGCGTCCCAATCGCCTAGCTTGAAATGAGCAAAACTGCTGCATTGAAGTATGCCACGATCAGTCAAATTGATAGCGCGCAAAACAATACCCTTCGACTAGATATGACGCCACTTGGTGGCCGTGGATTTTTGAAAAGGCCGTTGTGCGGGCTGGTCAAAGTTCTCCTCCACCGAACTGGCTTAGTTTACGCCGTTCAAGGGACTGCAGATGGTTACGTCGTCGAATACAAGAAGCGCGGGGGACGAACAGTTCGACCCGCAACACGTACCGGTCTCAACTCGAGAAATTTTGGGGCTATGACGAGGAAACTCGCCACGTTTCGGTAAACTGTGGACTACTCGGATCCCTGTTCATTGAAGATCTGGATGGCACGATGTGGTCGCCAAAGCGATCACTGGAACGGCGGCACAACAGGAACCTTTACCCAGTTCGCCGGGCGCCATGGCTTCATCGAACCGTCTCCCGAAAGTCTTAAAGAGCGACTTCCCAACGTTTCAATCGAACTGATCCGTGACGCGATCATGAACCAGTTCGCCGGTAAAACTGCAATCTGGCGCGTCATCGCTGAAGCCACTGTTAGCTCCAGCGATCGCTACGAGAAACGCGCGCGCTTGCTCAGCGAGAACAGGTTTCAACAGCGCGATGAGCGCGCCGAAGTCCTGGCTTCGTCCGAACCAATCTGAACGCGGGAGGATCCATCAATGCGATATTGGAAGGCTGCGAGGCTCGGGTTTCGGCCGAGGACGCCATCGAGGAATGCCGCATCCACGAAGTGGTGGCGGCCGTCCGAGAAGCTGGCAAGGCATTGGTCGATAAAGCCACCGGCGAGGTCATTGCTCATGTCGACGAGGAGGGGTATATCTGGCGCAGATATCCTAGGCTATCTCGGGTACTGACCAATGCCGCCGCGGCCGCGAAAGGCATCGTGACACCTGACATCGCGAACGCTTCACTAGATTGAATCGATCACGCGGAACCGATTCATAATTGTCGTTGGACCGCAGACTCAGCCCGCGCGATCCTCGGTCATGATCGCACAGCCCTACCAGCTCTATGTCGAACGCAAAGACCGCGCCAGGAACATGGCTCGCTACTACGCCATGTCAATCGACGCCAACCTCTTCGGTGAACTTTGCCTGACCCGGCGATGGGGACGGATCGGCAGCAAGGGCCAGACATTGATCCACCATTTCGAGCGGGAGCAGGATGCGGTCGCCCTCTTCCTCGATCTGACCCGACAGAAGCGCGCCCGTGGCTATCGAACGAGATTAGCAAACCAGCGAATCTGATAGTTGCGCTCCATCTACCGCCATCGCTGGGACAATCAGGTGAAATCATTTCTGACAGGCGCCATCTCCGCCGCTGTTCTACTAGGGGCTATATCCTCTGTCCCGCACGTTGAAGCCGCGCAGTCCAGTCAACCAGCAAAGTACCCAAAATGTGCGTCCGGCGCCCGTTACAACTGTGTCGTCGACGGTGATACGCTGTGGATCAACAGCCAGAAGGTCAGGGTTGCCGATATCGACGCCCCGGAGATCAGCACGCCGAAATGCGCGTCGGAACTGGCCCTTGGCGACAAGGCAACAGATCGGTTGATCGAGCTCGTCAACGAGGGGCCATTCCAACTTCAAGCCTGGCCAGGGCGCGATACGGATCGTTACGGCCGCAAGCTTCGGGTTCTCGTCCGGGATGGACGAAGCCTCGGCGATCGGTTGGTCTCAGAGGGTCTGGCACGAACGTGGTCAGGTAGGCGCGAGCCCTGGTGTTGAGAGACCGACCCGCCGCAGCGGGTCGGTGGCGCCTTACCGGCGCCTGTTCCAGTCGGTCTCGAAGTTGACCTCGATGTCGATGAAGAACGGGATTTTGATCGCGAGCTTCAAGCCGAGCTTTGCTTTCCTGAAGAAGTGACCGATGACCTTGCCGAGAGTGCGCAGGCGACGGCCGGTGAGGTGCAAGAATTTTGCGAGCTGTTGCATGATGGATCTCCTTTGATTGCGTTTCATCGCGGGGATGAAAGGGCGGATCGGGAAGGAGTGCTGGATCGGAACGACCGCAGGGAAGCGGTGAGGACGGCTGAATTTTGGCTCGCGAGGAAGCCGAAGGCGGGGAAATTCTGACAGCAGCAGGTTGCGGCACGACGCTCGAGACGCACCATCTCTGATGTCGATGAAATGGGATCACAGGAGATCCGCGACAGTCGACGAACACGAAAGCCGTGTCGGTTGCCCCTCAGTAAGGAGGCTCCCGATCGACGGTCTCGTTCACCAGGGCGACGGCGGCCGCAAAGCTCCGCCTGAGCGGCATCCAGCTCGGTCTGGATCTTCCGACGTCACCGACGTCGCAAGCGTTACGAAGCTCGGCCCGCAGTTCCTCGATCTGGATTTCAATGTCGTAGGTCATCGTCTGATCTCCTTGAGCGTGAAAGACGACGACAGCGGCCGGAAGGGGATGGCGGGGTCAGGGATCGCGCAAGCGACCGGCAGGGCCAGGGAGTGGGGGAACCGCTCGTCCTTGAGGCCGTCATGCGCGAGCGGCACACTCCGGTTTCTGAGCAGCTGTCCCTCCCTCTCGTGTGGCAGCAAAAAAAGGCCGGACCAGGCTCGAAGCCTGATCCGGCTTTAGATTTTCCGAGAGCCTATGGCCCCGCCCGGGGCGGGGCTTGGATCCTCAGTCTTTATTCTGGCGGGACCAGATCAGTTGGTAGCCATCTTCGCCTTCGACCTCGGAGAGCGTCGCGTAGATGGGAGCGGGGAAACTCGGGTCGTCGAGCTTGACCGAGAGGTAGTCGCGGCCGGCCTGCTCCGAGCGCTTCTGCCAGGCGGCGCCGAGTTCGACGTTTTGCGGTGCACCGCAAAATGTCGATTATGCTGAGAACGTGATTATGCGGAGTGCCGGCTGCTGAAGGCGAGATTTGCCGACGGTAGGGACGGATTTTGCTCCGCATAATTCCGATGGAGTGCAAGGTGACGCCCCGCTGCGAGCGGAGCGCCCTCATTCGATCACATAGCCCAGCGCGCGATAACCCAATCGTCGCTTTGCGGCCATCCGGGCCAGCACCGGAACGGTGCTGTCGACATAATCGACGACCAGGACGTCCCGCTTTCCATCATGCTGACGATGCAGACGGCCGACATACTGCGCCAGAGTTCCCTTCCAGGCGATCGGCATGGTCAGGAACAACGTGTCGAGCCGGGCGTCATCGAAGCCTTCCCCGATATAGCGGCCTATCGCAAGTATCAGGCGCTCATCATCATCCGCGACATTCAAGGCCGTGTTGGCCTGCTTGCGATCCTTCGCCGACATGCCGCCGCGCAGCACCACCAGATTTTTCACGAACGGCTCGAACTTCTGCTGGAGATAATCGAGGTGATCCTTCCGCTCCGTTAGCAGGATGGGCGAACGTCTGGCCTCGAGAGATTTCAGCACGTCATCGAATATCAGGTCATTTCGGCCTTGGTCCTGCGCAAGGGCCGCATAGATCGCTGGCATTGACGGGCGCTCTGCCGAGACGAGTGACACTGGCAACTCAAACTTGGTCGAACGGTCGCGGGCACGGTGGCGAATACCACGCTCGGCAGCTTGAACTCTTGCATCTACCCGATGGCGAACGGGCCCGCATTGCATGAAGATGATCGGATGATGACCGTCCTTTCGGGCAACGGTGGCAGATAAGCCGACGACATATCGCGCCTTGGATCTGCGAGCGACAAGTTCAAAACTTACAGCGGACAGATGGTGGCACTCGTCGACAATCAGATGACCGTAATTGCCGACAATGTCATCGACCTCGCCATTCCAAACCAGGCTTTGGATCAGCGCCACATCGACGATCCCTGTCGGCTTCCTTTTCCCGCCACCGATGATGCCGATCTGCTTTGGGTCGATACTCAGGAAGGAACTCAGACGCTCAACCCACTGGGTGAGAAGCTCCCTGCGGTGAACAAGAACCAGCGTGTTGCGGCTCCGATGCGCGATGAGTGCAGCTGCGACAACTGTCTTACCGAAGGCAGTCGTGGCGGCGAGCACGCCGTTATCGTTGGCGACAAGAGCATCAAAGGCCCGCGATTGTGGCCGTCGCAGTTCCCCTTGGAACGAGACGCCGGCGGGTAGAGCCTCTCCATCTTCGCGGAGATCCTCCAGAATGGCGGTCGCGCCATGGCTCCTGATCAGCTCTACAATTTCGTCGAAGCAGCCTCGTGGCAGCGCGACATGGCGTGGGTGAAGTTCGGCACATGAGATGATCCGCGGCTTGCCGAATGTCGGCAATCGCATTGCTTGTGCGCGATAGAATTCCGGGTTCTGGAATGCTGCCAGGCGCACGAACTGCGCAATCAGCGCGGACGGAAGCTCGGTCCTATCGATGTAAACCTGGTCGGCGATCACGACCTTGATGCTTTGCGGGATCGCAGCCTCAATTCGCCGCGGCTCGCTCCGACGTGACGGCAACATCTTCCACGGCTCATCGGCATGTTCGTCATCGACTGGCATCCGGACGCCCAAGACCCGCCCCGACAATTCGGCTTCGTCGGCGATCCTGAAGACTTCGTCCGCCGACAACCTGGGTAAAGACGACAGGTATGCCCACTGGTCATCGTAGGGTTGCAGGTCGCCATCGACAAAAACGCTGTTGCCATTTTCACGGGCTTTCCTTTGCAGGGGAAGCGCGATCAGATTGCCGAAGCCGCCAATTGGCATCGTATCCTGATTGGGAAAGAAGCGATCGTAAGACGTGAAGCCGATCTCAGGGCGGTTCTCCATCGTCTCTGTTATCAGCGCGGCCCCCAGTTGTCGGGCGATCTTCGCGGGAACGGGTTCTGAGAAGAATATCCAGACATGGCCGCCGTTTCCCGACCTCGACCGTTCGAGGGCTGCGGCAATTCCTTTTGCACGACAGGTGGCGAGCAGGGCTCTGGTATCGTCCGCCCAGCTTTCTTTGTCGAAGTCAGCAGCAAGGAACCAGCATGTTTCGTCTTGCAGCAATGGATATACGCCGGCAACAAAGTCGCTTGAACGGGCATCGCCGCCACGAAGGTGCTTTTCGATGATATTCTCGGAATACGGGATGAACGCCTGATGCGGGCAGTCCCCACATTTCACCTTCGGCTTGCCGCAGATCCCTTTCGCCCACTCGTGGGAACAGGATGGAGAATAGCCGGTGCGTCCATCCTTTCTATTTTCCCATCGCACAGGAAAGACATCGGGGCGCCCAGCAAACAACTGCCGGAATACCTCCACCTTCTCCAGCGACGGCGAGCTGTTGGTAACAGGGGCATCGGTGAAGGCTGGCTTCTCGGCGTTGGCCAGGCTATCGGAAGTTAGCTGTTGCTCAAGCGCTTCCAGCTCACGCTCAAGCGCCATACGCTCGTCACTCAGCTCGGCTAACCGCCGTCGAATGCGAGCAATGTTCTCCCAAGCATCATTCTTTTCCGTCAACTTTGCAGCTTTCGCCTAAATGATCATGCGGGTCAGCATAGGCCAAAGGCGTCCCTATTTTAAGACGCACTATCGATCTCAGCGGCACAGAAGGCTCCGGGATTATGCGGAGCAGAATCCACCGCAACCGCCGGCAAATCCAGCCTTCAGCAGCCGGCACTCCGCATAATCACGTTCTCAGCACAATCAACGGCTCCCGCGAAGATGCGGAAGTGCGGGCCCTTGTCGGAGGGATTTTCGATGCGGGCGATGCGGGCCTTGGCGTTGAGGGCGAGGGTGCGGATTGAGCCGGTGAAGCCGTTTTCGGTAGAGGTGAAGGTGCCGATGGTAGCCATTGTCGTATTCCTTTTCGCTGTTTCGGGCCGCTCCATTGCGGCCTCGATGGCAGTCGCAAAGGCCGAAACACCGTGAAGGGCGGCGTGGAGAGACTTTCTTGTTTCGCGAGGAATGACCTTTCGTAGCTACGACTAAGATATGCACATTCCTCGCATGACGTCCGCCCAAGGTCCGCTTGCGAGACAAGCTCGCGGCGATAGAGTTGCCCCGCGAATCATTGCCTGGAGGATTTATGGCAAAGCAGACGAAACCGTTTATCGTCGAAATCAAGCAGTCCCGGAAGCTGAAGTCTTCCGCTCCCAAGCCGTCGATCTGGGGAAAGTTGGACCTGAGCACTACGGAAGATCTGGCTCCCGCGGACACGTCGACGAAGCCGGCCACCACCGAGAGCGGCGACCGACTGTAAGTTGATTTGAAGCTTCAAGCGCTCAAGCAGCGTCCCGAATGTTGGCCGCTTCCGGCTGTAGTCCGTGGAGAAATGCCGTAGCGCGTTGCGCGTGGGCAGCCGCCTGGAAGATCGCCCGCTTGTCGTCGGCCAGAACCTTCAACCAGGACTGAAGGTACGAAGCGTGATCAGGCGTCGGCTCAAGTTCGGGGACACTCCCGAGGTCGGCGCTGCGCCTGTGACTTGACGCCAAAACTCGGATAGGCAAAACCGAGCGCAGCTTAGTTCCATCCGCCTGACCGGAACCACCAACGGAAAGGTTCGGCTCTGCAGCAACCACAAGGACCAAATTGATGAAGCGACCACAAAAAGAGTTCGTGGTTGAGTATAAGGGCGGAAGCCGGCGCAAGGCACAGAAACCGAGCTCCATCTGGGGAAACCTGGATCTTCAGTCCATCTCCCGCGACGTTGAAGCCGAGGCGCAATCAGAGATGGTCGCTCAAGCAATGAGGATCTCGCTCCGTCATTCTGAGCGCCAACAAAACGAAACGAAGCTGTTGACACCTGCAACGGGTCAGCGAAAGACTTCACTGCCACCACAGGAGGGACATATGGCCGAAGAGACCAGCACAGTTGTTAGCCCGGACAGCGTAAGCACAGATGTAGTGCCAGCTGCCCCGGAGAAGAAACGTCGGGGGCCACGTCCAAAGAGTGCGTCGCTTGACGCGGCAACTGCCGGCGCTTTGGCTGCGACTACCGAAATCACTAAGGCGACACGGAAGCCGCGTGTAAAGCGGACGAAGGCAGCGCCATCTGCCTCGCAAACAACCCCTCCAGAAAAAAAGCCTCGCAAAATGCTTACGCCACAGCCGACTGTCGAAGCCAAATCGCCAGCTGCAGCGGGAGACGAGATGGCTGATCTTCTCCAGTTGGAAGAGGAAAATAGAAGCCTCAGGAAGCAGTTGGCCGAAAAACTGCGCGCCGAAAACGCCGATCTTCGCAAACGCCTTGGCCAATCCTAGACCGGGCAAATACTACTTTTCCCGAACTGGCGAATTCCGGATCCGCGTGTAAATGAACATTCCCGGCGATGATCAATCGTTGCCGGGGACGTTGTCCTCAGTGACGGTAGTTAAGGTTAGACAACGAAGATGAAGTCTCCATGGAAATTTCTCGTTGGCCTTACAAGGCGACACGATAGGCACGACGCGCCTGATGTCATTTCTGCATTAAGCGAAGAAGCAGCGTCAGATTCCAACGAGAACGCGCGGACGGTCGAACTGGAATCCGCGCCTGCGTCGCCAAACCTCGAATTAGGCGCCCCAGCCAGTGCCTTGGAGGATGACCCAGAGCACATTGAAGACTTGCCGACGCTTGCAGCGATCGCCGCAGCGGCGGCAGAGGCAAAGGGGGATGAACCAGTCGTCGGCGCTCGCCAGGTGGTTGGGAAAGGGCCTCGCCGACGCGCCAGTAAAATGCGGGCGGAAATTAGTTCGACGCCCGTACAACTGGCGACGCCCGGCGATCATGC
The DNA here is from genome assembly GCF_001426265.1 of Rhizobium sp. Root1220. GTDB lineage: Bacteria > Pseudomonadota > Alphaproteobacteria > Rhizobiales > Rhizobiaceae > Rhizobium. Next base: position 101,928 of record NZ_LMDG01000013.1, on the reverse strand, counting down.
TCTAGAGCTCGATAATGAGATCCGTCGACTGCGATTGCAGCTGGAGCAAAAACTTAGAGTGCAGAATGCACAGTTGCGGCAAATGTTGGCTCGGTTTGAAGACTGAGTGCGCGTTGGAATGCCGGAGGTTGAATTGGGGCATGGTGGAAGTCCAGATAGTAAATACTGCGCTTAAGACGCTTTGCCGAGAGTTTGGCGTCGAGCGGGATAGGAACTCAGTCCTCCAAATCGCTACCCTTCTAGTGAGGTTGTCCAAGGAGGGTATTGGTGATGCTGAAGAACTTGCGCAGAGTGCTCGGCAGCAATTGGCTGCCGTTTTTGCATCTGAAGACTCGAGTCAAGAACGCAGTTCGTCCCTCTAATACTTGAGGGCAGACAAACAATAGCGCGATGGGATTTTAGGAAATATTAGTCAACAACTTCATACATTTATGCAAAATCGCGTAACCACATTTATGGAACTTGAGGTTCGGGTGGCTTGGAACTCGATCAAATCGAGCCTCCTGGTCGATTCAGAAGGTTATGAAGTCCCAGGCGCCAATGTCTAACTCGGCTGCGTTCGTCGAGCACAAGTCTTATTGGAACTCGCGAACAAGAAATGGGACCCTCGTCAAAGAGTGTGCAAATCCATCAGCAAGATCGGCTGCTCTTTGTAAATATTACTGGCAACAACGAGCGGACCGAATAGACGCAGCATGAACACGAACAAGAATAACAATACGACGGTTGCGCACACCGCCAATGTGAAAATCCGAATAGGACCAAGAACACCTGGAATTTGACGGCCTTCATCCATTTTGTCGCATGCCTCCCTACCCCGGTCATTTTAGGTCATTCAAGCCTACATACCCATGGTTCTTATCGGTCCAACCACCGATTAGTTGGCTTGGCCTTACCGGAAACGACATGCCTCTCAAGATGAGATTCGGTTATCGTTTGCCGATGACAGACCAGAGCGACTACTCTTTTTTTGTGCAAGTTTCATTACGTATTCATCGGCCAGATCTGCAACCTCGAGCGCGATCTCGTCTTCACGCCAACCGGCGCTGACCGCAGTTTCGATCAGTCTCTGCAACTCGCGCCGGAATACAGCTCTTCGCTGAAATCCACGGCTATCGTCATAGATCCCGTATTGTGGAGGCCAAATTTCGTTCCTACCCAACTATGGCACATAAATGCCGTCTTTCAAACACATTTGATACTTCCAGTACTACTGGAACATTCAGCTTGCAGACCTAGGATTGAGTTATTTACTGAATAACACTTGAAACGGCACACGAAGAAGACAGCTACTCCTCTGCTTACGCAAGTAAACTGATCGCTTGGTTGCTCAGCAGAAGCGCTCTTCGTTCTAAACGCCACGCCCAAAGGTGTTGGGCTGAGTGATTTCCCTGTCCAAGTGATGCAGACGATCAATCTTTCCATTATGCTTCATGCGGCCCTATGCTTTGACCATGGCGCGGGAGGAAATATCGTGCATCTCAGGCATCAGATCGTGGCACTGGCTATCGTGCCACTTGTCATCGCGATCCTTACCATCACCGCCTTCATTACCTGGCAGTCAACCACCCTCGTCCAGAGCAGCATCGGTACGTTCGAGCGCAATCTGTTGCAGGCCAAGCAAACGGAACTGTTGAATCTGACCAATCTGGCGTTGTCGGCAATCGACCCGGTCTACAAGGATGCGGCGCCCGATGACGAAGCCGCCAAACGCAAGGTCCGCGATATTCTCACATCCCTTGACTACGGTCAGGATGGCTACTTCTTCGTCTATGATTACGACGGAAACAACATCGTCCATCCGCGCCAGGCTTTCCGGCCCGGCCGAAACTGGATCGATCTTGTCGACCCGGACGGCGACATGGTTATCGCCAACCTGATCGAGAAGGCCAGGGAAGGCGGAGGACTGCACCAATACAAATGGCAAAAGCCCTCATCGGGCGTCATGGCCGATAAACTCTCATTTGCGGCCGGACTAGAGAAATGGCACTGGATGATCGGCACGGGCGTCTATCTCGACGATGTCTTCGCGCAGACCGCGGCAGCCAAGGCCGATCTTCGGGCGAACATCAGCAAGACCTTCCTGGTGGTGACCCTGATCGCGGTACCGGCAGTGCTGATGGTGTTTGCGACCTGTATGCTTGTGACCATGCGCGAAAGGCGGATGGCGGATGGCAAGCTGAAGGAACTTGCCCAGCGCATCATCGACACGCAGGAAGAGGAGCGAGCCCGCATCGCACGGGAATTGCATGACGGCATCTCGCAGAACCTTGTCGGCGTGCGCTTTGCCATCGATCTCGCCAGCCGCAAGGTGAAGAGCGGCAACAGCGACGTGTCGAGTGCGATCGACCGGGGCGCCGATGCCTTGAACGCCGCGATCAAGGAAGTCCGGCGCCTGTCGCACGATCTCAGGCCTCGCGTGCTTGACGACCTTGGATTGACCCCTGCCCTCCAGGCGCTCAGCGACAATTTTGCCGAGCGAACGGGCATCAGGGTCGATTTCGACGCGAAGAGCCTTAATGCCCGGCCAAAGCCGGAAGCCAGCACGGCGCTATACCGCGTTGCCCAGGAAGCATTCAATAATATCGAGCGGCATTCCGGCGCGAGCGAGGTGACAATCGTGCTCTGGGGCGACCGCGGCCGCATCCGCATGAAAATCGACGACAATGGCAACGGGTTCGATGAGAGCTTCGGCTTTGCCAATGGATATAAAGGTGGAGGGCTGGGCCTGCGCAATATGCAAGAGCGGATGGCGCATTTCGGCGGGATCTTGCTGGTGAAAAGCTCGTCTCATGGAACCACACTGACGGCGATGCTGCCGAAATCGGCATCCGTGAAGCCCGGTCGACAAGAGGAAGCGGCATGACACATACGGGTCGGATCAAGGTTCTCCTGATCGACAATCACCCGCTGGTGCATGACGGCTTGCGCGCCGTTCTTGAAACCTACAATCACATCGAGGTGGTTGGCACCGCGGGGCTTGCGCTGGCGGGCCTGGAGATTGCGCGAAACACAAACCCGGCCGTCGTGCTCATGGATATCAACATGCCGAAGGTCAGCGGCATCGAGGCGATCGCCCTGTTTCGCGAGGCGGTGCCGGACTGCCGCATCCTGATGCTGTCGATGCACGACAGCCGCGAATACATCTCGACCTCAGTGATGCATGGCGCTTCCGGCTACATCCTGAAGGATGTATCGACCGATGAGATCGTTGCGGCAATCGAGAGCGTGGCGGCCGGCAAGACCTATTTCTCCGCCGGCGTCTCGCAGGTCCTGATGAATGGCAAGGTCGAGCATGGCTCCACGCCACTGACAAGCCGCGAACTCGACGTCCTCGTGCTTCTGGCAGCCGGCAAGAGCAACCGCGACATTGCCGAGTCACTGACGATTTCTGAAGCGACCGCCGAGACCCACCGCAAGCACATCAAACGCAAGCTCGGCATTGCCACCACGGCCGGGCTCATTCGCTACGCGATGGACAATGATCTTCGAACGTCCGATGGGGGAAAAACCTCCCTACCCACTACTGGGTAGACCCGGGCAATTGGCATGCCCACCGTCTTGTTTGAGCGGGATATGCGCCTTAGCACTCCCTAATGGTCGCATCACTGATGCGATCTTCGGGAGGAGAATAAAATGTCGGGCTTATTGACGCTGTCGCGCGCAGTTGACGCGATTAGCACCTTTGTCGGAAAGGCAGTCTCGTGGCTGCTTCTGGCGGCCGTTCTTATCAGCGCCGTCAATGCGACGACACGCAAGCTTTTCAACATGAGTTCGAATGCCTGGCTGGAGGCGCAGTGGTACCTCTTTTCAGCCGCCTTCCTGCTGGCCGCCGCATGGACCCTGCTCAGCAGCGAGCACGTCAAGGTCGACCTGATCTATGGTCAGCTGCCCCGGCGCGCTCAGCTCTGGATCGAGATTCTCGGCACGCTCTTTTTCCTGATGCCCTTCTGTCTGATTACGATCTACCTGTCCTGGCCGATTGTCGTCGCCAAGTACACAAGCGGCGAGGTGTCCAACAACACCGGCGGGCTTATCCTGTGGCCGGTCTGGGCCCTGATCCCCGCCGGCTTCGGCCTGCTTGCCCTGCAGGGTCTATCCGAGCTCATCAAACGCATCGCAATCCTGACTGGCGCGCTTCCTGACGCCGTCGCGATTGCTGACGCCGAAGCCAAATCGCTCTAAGTCCGGGACATATCGAATGTTTGCATTCTTCGCGGAAAATCTCGCGCCGATCATGTTCCTGTCACTGATCGTCGTGCTCCTAGCGGGCTATCCCGTCGCCTTTGCACTAGCCTTCGTTGGCTTTGTGTTCGGCTTTGTCGGCATCGAGATGGGCCTCTTGCCGATCACTCTGTTTGGCGCAATTCCGGATCGCATTTTCGGGCAGATGTCGAACGAGACGCTGCTGGCCATTCCCTTCTTTACCTTCATGGGCCTTATCCTCGAACGAAGCGGTATGGCGGAAGACCTGCTGGATACGATCGGCCAGTTGTTCGGACCGGTCAGGGGAGGTCTGGCCTTCGCGGTGATCTTCGTCGGCGCAATCCTTGCCGCCACCACCGGCGTGGTCGCTGCCTCGGTCATTTCCATGGGCCTTATCTCGCTGCCGATCATGCTACGCTACGGCTATGATCGCCGCGTGGCAGCCGGCACCATCGCAGCGTCGGGTACGCTCGCCCAGATCATCCCGCCGAGCCTTGTGCTGATCATTCTGGCCGATCAGCTCGGCAGGTCGGTCGGTGACATGTACAAGGGTGCCCTCATACCGGGCCTTCTGCTCGTCGCTGCCTATTCCGCCTACATCATCACCATGTCGATATTGAAGCCGCAAAGCGTGCCGGCCTTGCCGCCGGAAGCGCGGACACTGCGCGGCTGGAAACTGCTGGGCCGCGTCATCACATCGCTCGTCCCGCCGCTGGTGCTGATCTTCCTCGTGCTCGGAACAATCTTCATCGGGCTGGCCACGCCGACCGAGGGCGGCGCAATGGGCGCGGCTGGCGCACTCGTTCTTGCGGCCATCAACCGGCGGCTCGATCTTCCGATGGTCAAGTCTGCCCTCTACGCGACCGCTAAGCTTTCATCGTTCGTCATCTTCATTCTTCTCGGCGCACGTGTGTTTTCGCTGACATTCTATGGTGTCAACGGCCATGTCTGGGTCGAGCATCTGATGACATCGATTCCAGGTGGCGCCGTCGGGTTCCTGATCGTCGCCAACATACTGGTATTCTTCCTGGCCTTCTTCTTGGATTATTTCGAGCTGGCCTTCATCATCATCCCGCTGCTGGCGCCCGTTGCCGACGCGCTTGGTATCGACCTGATCTGGTTCGGGGTCATGCTGGCGATCAACATGCAGACCTCGTTCATGCACCCGCCCTTCGGCTTCTCGCTGTTCTACCTGCGATCCGTTGCGCCGACGCGTGCCTACAAGGATCGGGTGACCGGGGCCACCATCCAGCCTGTCACCTCCGGCCAGATCTACATGGGCGCCCTTCCCTTCCTGGGGATCCAGCTCGCGATGGTCATCATCGTCATCGCCTTCCCGCAACTGGTGACACACTACAAGTCCGGCCATGTCGACGTCGATCCATCGACAATCCAGCTGAATGTGCCAATGCCGGGTGCGGGCGGCGACAATCCGTTCGGAACGCCGAGCCAGCCGTTTGGCGCACCGGAGCCGTCTTCCGGCGAGCCCGCCGCTCCGCCTCTGGGGTCGCCGACACCCGATTTCGGATCGCCGACACCTCGCTTCGGCGCGCCATCTGCAGAGCCAGCCAAGTAGAGACAATCAGCAAGTAGCCACGCACACTGCAGCCTATCCAATTAACCTGAGGAGGACGAACACAATGACTGGCTTGAACCGACGTAATTTCCTGACGAAGGGCGCGCTTGGTGGCGCTGCCACAGCCGTGAGCGCAACACTTGCAGCACCCGCGATCGCCCAGGAGCTTCCAACGCTGAAATGGCGTTTGACATCAGGCTTCCCGAACAATCTCGACACGATTTACGGTGGTGCCGTCGTCATGGCTGACGCCCTGTCGAAAATCACCGACGGCAAATTCCAAATCCAGGTCTTCCAGGCCGGCGAACTCGTACCCGGTCCCCAGGCACTAGATGCCGTCAAGGCCAACACCGTCGAGATTGCTCACACCTGCGGCTATTACTTCACCGGGAAGGATCCGACATTTGCGATCGGCTCGACGATCCCGTTTGGCTTGAATGCCCGGCAGCAAAACGCCTGGCTTTATCACGGCGGCGGCAACGAGGCCTATAACGCATTCCTCGCCGACTACGGTGTCGTTGGCATACCTGGCGGCGCCACGGGCGCCCAGATGGGCGGCTGGTTCCGCAAGGAGATCAAGAGCCTCGCTGATCTCAAGGGCGTCAAGATGAGAATCGCGGGCGTTGCCGGCGAGGTCATGTCGCGGCTCGGCGTCGTTCCACAGCAGTTGCCAGGCGGCGATATCTACCCGGCTCTCGAGCGCGGCACGATCGACGCGGCAGAGTGGATCGGTCCCTACGACGACGAGCGCCTAGGCTTTTATCAGATTGCGCAGAATTACTACTACCCAGCCTATTGGGAAGGCGGTCTGACGATCCACTTCTACATCAATACCGAACAGTACCAAGCGCTTCCGGACGCCTACAAGGCCGCCCTCGACACCGCCTGCAAGGCTGCAAACATCAACATGCAGGCGCTTTATGACGTGAAGAACACCACGGCAATCCGCTCGCTGGTCGGCAAGGGCGTGAAGCTTCGACCGTTGCCGCGCGACGTCATGGACGCAGCCTACAAGGCCACGTTCGAACTCTATGCGGAGTACAGCGAAAAGCACCCCGCATGGGCCAAGATCTACCCCGGCTGGAAGAAGTTCCGCGACGAGTCCTACGAGTGGTTCCGCGTCGCCGAGTACAGCTACGACAGCTACGTCTATTCGGCCCAGGCCGCCGGCAAGTGATTCTAAAATGGCCAGGCTCCAGCCTGGCCTTTCCTCCTTTGCTCCTGGCTTGCCAGCAAGCCGCCATCGACCGGAAGAACGGTCCGGTAGGGACGATGGTTACCCATCGGCCCTACCGATTAGATCCGCAAGTGCGGTACGACCGCATACGGCTCCTATCGTATATTGGAACGGAGTCTTGTTGCACGAACCGTTGGCGTCTTGGTAAGGATATCTTTAGATAGCGCATAAGCACAATGAGGCAGCATCGCCAGACTGATGGACGTAGTGTCGTTGTGCATTTAATCGGGGTCTTCCTCAATTTCTGTGATTCAGTGGCATCATTCTCGCCCTCATCAGCTCTAGGCCGGCGCGACCGTACATTGCTCGTTTCAGCATCTTGAGACGGTTGATCTGGCCTTCGGCTTGACCGTTGCTCCAAGGGAATTCGATTGTATTTTTTACGGCATCAAATCCCGGCGCAAAACGCTGGCGAAACGCATGATTGCCCTTAGCCCGCTATCGATGGCATCGTCGATCCATTCATCCAATGCTTGCGAGCTGCTGCTGCGGAAGATGCCGTGGCGCATGGCCAAGCCACGCATGGTGGCAAACGCTTGCGAACCCTGCTTCAATGCATTGACCTTTCTGGCCTGATGATCTGTCACCAGGCCGCGCGGTTTTATACACAAAGCTGCAGCCACCACGGACGAGATCATACAGCCGTATCGGGATCGCGGACCGTTGTGAAAACACGTTTGGCGTTGCATCGTGTGCATGCCAATGGCAACGTCCCCCACCCCAGTCACAGCTTTCGTCTCAGGACACGCCATTTGACCGATTCCCCTATGCGATTTGAAGATCCGGAACTGGAACACCAGACCCGGAACGGAACGCCGGCGCTTGTTCTCGCGGCTTTGGGCGTCGTTTACGGAGACATCGGGACCAGTCCGCTTTACGCATTCCGGGAAGCATTGCATGCGACCGGCGTGTCGGGGGCCTATCATGCCAACGTGCTCGGCATTCTCTCCCTTATCGTGTGGGCGCTTACCATCGTCGTCACCCTCAAATACGTGACGTTCGTGCTTAAGGCCGATAACCGCGGCGAAGGCGGCACGCTCTCTTTGATGAGCTTGGCGCGCGAAGGTCTGACCGGTCGCCCCAAGTGGGTGCTTGTCCTTGGCGTGATCGGCGCCTCCCTGTTCCTGGGCGATGCGATCATCACTCCGGCGATCTCCGTCCTCTCTGCGGTCGAAGGCATCGAGGTGGTTGCCCCGGCGCTCTCGAACTGGGTCGTGCCGATCACGCTGACGATCATCGCGGTTCTCTTTTTCGTGCAGCGGTTCGGCACGAGCGGCGTCGTCTCCGTCTTCGGCCCGGTGACCGCGCTTTGGTTCGTCGTGCTCGGGATCAGCGGGGCGATCCACATCTTCGACGATCCGTCGGTGCTGGGCGCCGTCAATCCGGTCCACGCGTTCCGGTATGTCGCCAACAACCTGGGTTCGTCCGTGGCAGTCCTTGGCGCGGTCTTTCTGGCGGTGACCGGTGCGGAGGCGCTTTACGTCGACCTTGGACACTTTGGCCGCCGACCGATCGTGATCGCGTGGTTTTCACTTGTGTTTCCGAGCCTGCTTTTGAACTACTTCGGACAGGGCGCCTTCGTGCTGGCGAACCCGGAGCTGGCCGCTCACCCCTTTTTCGGGATGCATCCGGAATGGGCAAGGATTCCCATGGTCTGTCTGGCCACGGCGGCAACGGTGATTGCTAGCCAGGCGGTGATCTCCGGCGCATACTCGCTTGTGCGCCAGGCGATGCATCTCAACCTTCTGCCACGGCTGCGAATTCTTCACACTTCGGAAACGCATTCCGGACAGATCTTCATGCCGCAGGTGAACAGCCTGCTTTTCGTGTTCGTGACCGCGCTGGTGCTGTTCTTTCGGAACTCCAGCGGGCTCTCCGCCGCTTACGGGATCGCGGTGACGGGCGAGATGCTCATCACTTCGGTTCTTCTGTTCATCGTCATGCGGCGTATGTGGAGCTGGAAGCTGGCGACGGCACTTGCCGTGATCGTGCCGATGTCCCTGATCGACGCCGGATTTCTGGCGGCCAACGTCGCTAAGTTCGCGGATGGCGGCTGGGTTCCGGTCGCGGTCGCATCGACCATGGCCCTCATCATGCAGACCTGGACGGCGGGCCGGCGTCTGCTCGCCGCCCGTACCAAGACGGACGAGATCCCGCTGTCGGCGATCATCGACAATCTGGCCCGCAAGAAGCCACCCACGGTTCCAGGGACGGCAATCTTCCTGACGAGCGACGTGGAAGGCGCGCCGACCGCTCTTCTCCACAGTCTCAAGCACTACAAGGTGCTCCACGAGCAGAACGTCATCCTGAGCGTCGTCACCTCCACGACGCCCTTCGTTCCTGATGACGAGAAGATCTTACTAGAGAGCTTCAACCCTCGTTTCAGCCGTCTGGTGATCACGTTCGGGTACATAGAGACGCCGAACATTCCGCGCGCACTCGTGCTCGTAAGGAAGCTAGGTCTGAAGTTCGACATTATGTCGACCTCCTTCTTCCTGTCACGCCGGACGATCCTCCCGTCGAAGAAAGGCGGCATGCCGTTCTGGCAGGACCGGTTGTTCATCGCGCTTGCGCAGAACGCCAGCAATGCCACAGACTACTTCGGGCTGCCGTCCGGACGCGTCGTCGAACTCGGGCTGCAAACGACCATCTAGCGGCGCCGAGCGCCGGTCTCCCGACATGCGCAAGGAACTTCAACTTGTCCGTCTTCGATCTCATATCGCTTCTCCTGCCCTCACGGCCGGGTTCGCCTGGGTCAACCACCGCTATCTGAAGCTCCCGCCGTCGATCGGAATTCTCGTCATGAGCCTCGCGGCGTCGTCCCTGCTCGTATTGCTTGAGCTGGCGGTCCCGAGCGTCGCGCTCTACGCGGCCGTCGCAGAACTTGTCCGGCAGATCGATTTCCAGACGACGGTGATGAACGGCCTCCTTGCCTTCCTGCTGTTTGCGGGATCGCTCCATGTGGACTTCGCCGCTCTTCGGTCGCGGGTCGCGGTCGTGGGCGCGATGGCAACGATGGGCGTGCTCCTTTCCACAGTTCTGGTCGGCTTGGCGATGTGGAGCTTGGCTGGCCTCGTTGGCGTCGAGCTGCCGCTATTGTGGGCATTGGTGTTCGGCGCCTTGATCAGCCCGACTGATCCAGTCGCGGTTCTGTCCACGCTCAAGGCGATCAAGGTCCCGCAGACGCTGGAGACGGACATGGCGGGGGAGTCCCTCTTCAACGACGGCGTCGGCGTCGTCGTGTTCACGGCGCTGCTTGCGCTTGCGAGCGGTGGCGCGGACGTCGGTGCGGCGCAGGTCGCGGAGCTGTTCCTTTTGGAGGCCCTGGGCGGAGCCGTCGTCGGCCTGATCTCAGGTTACGTCGCCTATCGCGCCACGAGGGCGATCGACGACTACCCGGTCGAAGTTCTGATCTCCATCGCGCTGGCGATGGGATGCTATTCGTTCGCCTCCGCACTTCACATGAGCGGTCCGATCGCCGTCGTGGTCGCGGGCATCCTTGTCGGAAACCGCGGACCCAAGGATGCGCTCAGCGACGTGACGCAGCGATACCTGTTCGGCTTCTGGACGCTGGTGGACCAGATCCTGAACGCGGTGCTCTTTCTTCTTATCGGGCTGGAGGTCCTGGTCGTTCGATACCAGGCGTCGATCCTTCCTCTGGCGCTCACCGCGATCCCAGTGGCGCTCGCGGCCCGCTTCGCATCGACGATCGTTCCCGTGACCCTGCTTCGCAGACGGTACGACTTCGTCCGCGGAACCGTGATCGTCCTTGTCTGGAGAGGCCTGAGGGGCGGCATCTCGATCGCGATTGCTCTCTCCCTGCCGGAGACGCCCTTCAAGGCGGCCTTGCTCACGGCGACGCGGTCGTGATCTTTACGATCGTCGTACAGGGGCTGACGCTGGGGAAAGTCGCCACCGCGTTGCGCACGTCCGATGCTTCGCGCTAAGGACGCGGGATAGCTAGCTTGAGTGGACGACGCGCATGCATGTCAGAAAGAAGTGGCTCCCATATGTGATCGCGGCTCTCGTTCTCCTTGCCGTGGCGCAGATTGCGGTCAGCGGTGCCGGCGTCGCGGGATGGTTCGGCCCCTGAGCGTCGTTCGATCACGATCCCTACATCGGTGGCGGAGCGATGGTGGGGCCGACGGAAAAGGCCAGGTACAACAATCCGGCGATTGCGACTGCCACGACGGCAAGGAAGATCGTTTGAGAGGGACGCATTTGGCAACCTCCTATCGGAAGAGACGGAATGCACGGCCCGGTTAGGCTACGCATCGACCAGATAAGACGTCTCACGTCCCGTTCAAGCCTTTGTCAGAATGGACAGTGCCTGTCGATTTCGCTAGGCAAACCAATCTCCAGTCCTTAGTTATGAGGCAGGCGTGTGCTGCGTGCGCCGGGGATTCCCCTGATCGACGGAGACTGAGATCACCTTTATCGAGGGAGCGAACCCGTGTCGAAAACAATCCAGGGCCGCATCAAGTCCACCCTCCGTCAGTTTCTCGACAGCGAGGCGTCGGGCGGCCTGATCCTGATGGCGGTGGCTGCGCTGGCGATCGTCGTTGCAAACTCTCCCGTCGCCGACGTCTACTTTCACGCTCTGCATGTCCACCTGGGTCCGCTCAGTCTCCGGCACTGGATCAACGACGCCCTGATGAGCGTCTTCTTCCTGCTGGTCGGCCTTGAGATCAAGCGGGAGATGCTGGACGGACAACTGTCGAGCTGGAGCAGACGAATCCTTCCAGGCGCCGCCGCGGCGGGCGGAATGGCGCTGCCCGCCCTGATCTACATCGGCTTCAATCTGTCCGAGCCAACGACCCTGCGAGGATGGGCGATTCCGACCGCGACCGACATCGCGTTCGCTCTCGGCGTCCTCTCCCTTCTCGGCGACAGGGTGCCTGCCTCGCTGAAGATCTTCCTGGCGGCGCTGGCGATCATCGACGACCTCGGCGCGGTGATCGTCATCGCCATTTTCTACACGGCAGACATCAACGTCCTTGCACTTGCCGTCGCCGCCGTCTTGATCGGAAACCTGGTGATCCTGAACCGGTCCGGCGTCAAGAGCATCTGGGCCTATCTGGCGCTGGGAGTTCTCCTATGGATCGCCGTCTTCCTGTCCGGGATTCACGCCACGCTCGCGGGCGTCGTCCTGGCGCTTGCCATTCCGCTGAAAGTCACCCCCGGCGCGCCCGAAGCCTCGCACGAGGACTCTCCGCTCCACAAACTTGAGCACGCACTCCAGAAGCCGGTGGCTTTCTTCATCGTGCCAATATTCGGCTTCGCCAATGCTGGCGTCTCCTTCGCAGGCGCGTCGGCAAGCATCCTTGCGGAGCCAGTGACCATCGGCGTCGCCGCCGGCCTTCTCCTCGGGAAGCTTGCGGGCGTGCTTGGAACGGTGGCGCTTCTGGCAAGTCCGGGTTGGCGCAGCTACCCGCGCGTGCGACCTGGCCTCAGATGACGGGTGTGTCGCTGCTCTGCGGCATCGGCTTCACGATGAGCCTGTTCATCGGACTGCTGGCCTTCCCGGATGCGTCGTCTCAGGATCACGTGAAGATCGGGATCCTTGCGGGCTCGCTCGCCTCGGGCGTGGCCGGGGCCGCCGTCCTGATGGCGTCGGCCCGCAGGAGACTACCGGCGTCGAGCCCCTGACTTGGGAGTCGTGCGGCGTCAGGTATGTGACGCGAGTAGTTCTTGCAGTCTGCTCTTATCGGTCACGCCGATCTGAAACCACTTCAGCAGTTCGTGCGCGACGTCCCGCGCCTCCTCGCTATCCAGTTCGATGGTCTTCGTCAGGCAGTAGTTCTTCACCAGAGTCTGCATCATGGGAACGTCGTCTGGCCCAAGGGATGGCGATCCCCTTCCGATGCGCTGAACATAGCGTCCTCCGTGGTTCGGCACGGAGCGATCCTACCCCGATCCCGCGCGTTTTCAATTGTTGGGGGGTGATCTTCGGGCGTCTTTGGCGTTAGAAGGTTTGATAGCCTACGCACGTATCGAGTCCGTCATGCCAAGCCGTTACCGCTATTCCAAGCTCCTTCGCCGCTCCCGCGTGATCTGGGGGTCGTTTTCGCTCTGGAAGCCACGACTGGTATTCTGGTGTGGGGCGCTCGCCATCGGCGTGATCAGCGTCGGCTTCGCCAAGCTCGCGGATCTGGCGCAAAACGCATTCGGATCCCTCACCTCTGCCGGTGAATGGAGCTTCCTGCTGCCGCTGTTGCTGACGCCCGCGGGCTTCGTGCTCTCGGCCTATCTGGCAGCAACGCTGTTTCCGAATTCGGGCGGCAGCGGCATTCCGCAGGCGATCGCCGCGCGGCACTTGCACGACGTGGAAGACCGGACGCGGCTGCTGTCGCTGAAGATCGCCTTCGGAAAGATCGTACTGACGGTGCTTGGGCTGTTCTCCGGCGCCTCGATCGGTCGCGAGGGGCCGACGGTGCAGGTCGGCGCGTCGATCATGCTCGCCGTCGCCCGTTTTGGCGGCATGGCGCAGGCACGCGGGCTGATCCTGGCGGGTTCGGCCGCTGGTATCGCGGCCGCCTTCAACACCCCGCTTGCCGGTATCGTCTTTGCCATCGAGGAAATGAGCCGAACCTATGAATCGCGCGCCAACGGCCTGGTGCTGACCGCCGTGATCCTCTCCGGCCTAGCCGCACTCGGGCTTTCCGGCAGCTATAACTATTTCGGAATGGCGTCTGCTGCGCCAACCGAGCTTCGCGACTGGGGACTGGTGCTGATCTGCGGTGTCGGCGGAGGCGCTCTGGGTGCCGCCTTCAGTGGCTTTGCGCTACACTTCGGCCAGAAGATCCGCCGCTGGGCGCAACCGCAACCGCTGAAACGCATGCTGGCACTTGCGGGAACCTGCGGACTGGCAATCGCTGTCATCGGCGTCGCATCCGGCGGCACGACCTTCGGCACCGGTTACGAGCAGGCGCGCGGTGCGGTCGAAGGCAACGCCCTGCCGCTGCTGTTCTTCGTCGAGAAGCTTGCGGCCAGCTTCCTGTCGATGCTGTCAGGCATTCCGGGCGGCATCTTCGCGCCGTCGCTGGCCGTCGGCGCCGGTTTCGGTAGTACCGTCGGCTCTCTGCTCGGCACCAGCATCGCGCTGGCGGCGATCCTGGGTATGGCCGGGTATTTCGCAGGCGTCGTACAGGCGCCGATGACGGCCTTTGTCATCATCCTGGAGATGACCGGCGACCACCAAGCCGTGATCCCGATCATGGCGGTGTCGATGATCGGCTACGTGACCTCGCGCATTCTTTCACGCGAGCCGCTTTACCATGGACTGTCGCGTGTCTTCATCGCGGCGGCCATCCGGGCGCGACGCGCCGCGGAGAAGGAACCGGAATCAACTCGAACCTGACGCAGACGGCACAGGACCATGCGCGACTTCCTCACCGACCGGTATTCAACCCGCCGCGAACATGGCGGCTCCTGGACGATTTTCGATCTGTTCACCGGGCTCGCAGCAGACTACCACGGCCGTCCGACAACACTGATGGATGAGGACGGATCAAAGTCCTTGTGCATCGTCATGAATGCACTCGACAAGCAACGGCGGCGACAAACCTCGAAATAGCGTTCGCAAAGCCTTCGGGAGCGACGCAGGCTATATGGAGCAGCGCACCATGGTGACAGTGAAACGAGAAGCCAGTTGTTCCTGCGGCACGCTTTCGATCACGGCCAAGGGAGAACCTGTCAAGATCTCCGTCTGCCACTGCCGGGAATGCCAGCGCCGCACGGGCAGTGCATTCGGGGTGGCGGTCTTCTTCGACAAGGAAAGGGTAGCCGCTTCCGGAGCCTCGAACAGTTACACAAGGTCGGGCGACAGCGGGAGATCGATTGAGTTCAGGTTCTGCCCGGCCTGCGGGTCGACGGTCTTCTGGATGCCGGAGTTCCGTGAGGACCTCGTCGCGGTCGCACTGGGATGCTTTGACGAGCCGTCCTCCCTGGTTCCGGAACAAAGCGTCTACGAGGAAAATCGAATGGGATGGGTGGGGCTCGATCTGCTCGGTGGAGACTGTCAATCCCGCAAACCGTGAAGTCGCGCTCCCAATCAGCGCGGACCGCTCGCGGTATTGTCATTTTCCTCACGTCAAAAAATAAATTAATATCACGGCATGATATTTTCAGCCGCAGCGATAGGCTTGAAGCTCATCGGGTTCGTTGGCCCTGCCTTCCATCGTCGACCGGAAGCCCCGAGGACAGACGCTCGTGAGCTTGTGGCCGTAGGCCTCATCCTCGACGACTGGTGCAGGCGCTCGTCGGTCAACCGCAGCGATCCGAGGGCTTACGCCACTATCGCAAGGATCGTCGCGCTTCGAGAGGCTGGAATAACCATCGAGGAGGTGCGGTCCGAGATCTTAGCGGAGACCATGACCTACGCCGAAGACATCGACAAGGGGAAACAGATGCGGAGATTCGACCTGGTGGATAGTCAAACCGCCTCGGCCTATCCGGGGCATGTCATTGTCGTCGCGGGCGACGATGTCAGGACAACTGGCGAACTGGCGATCAGAGGCCAGCCTCATCAAGGCGAAGCGGAGCCGCTCGAAGCCGCAATCCATCACGCCCTGCTCGTAAGGCAGAGGGACGCGTTGCCGATTGCGGTGAAGGACGATCTGGGACTGTGGCCGTCGAGGCTCGGAGACCTTGTTCCCTGGACCCCTTAGCGTCGTTTGCAGGCGGCGGCGATCACAACGCACAGGCCTGCCAGACGTGTGTCAGTGAACCGTCGCCGAGGATGACGTGTTGATCTTGGTCGACGCGACCGCGACGAAGGCGCCGATCAGCAGCGTGGCGAGATCGCCCTCGGATCGGTAGCCATCCTTGTAGAGATCGAGCGCGGCGTTGCAGAGCACGTTCCAAACATGGTCGTCATGCTGGACTTCGTAGTAGCGAAACCATTGATCGACGGCGCTTGCCAGCACCTTCACCAGATCTTCATCGCTCTCCATTCCCACCAAACCTCCTCGCTCCACCACTCAACTATGTTTGTCGTCGGCGGTGATTGCGGCGGCAGCAGCCTGCAGCCTCTCCTTGTCGGCCTCGACCTGCATCACCGCGGCCGCACGGTCGAGCGCCTCCTTCGAATGGCGCACGGCGTTTGCCTGAAATTCCGGGCCGAGCTTTGAAAGCGTTGCGAGGGTCTTCTGTAGTCGAAGTCCGACTTCGACTAGGCCTGCGCCATCTCGCGCGATCGGCGTGAACAGGTCGTCGAACAGGTCCGCTGCCTCAATTGTCGCAACATGGAGCCGGGGATAGGCAATCTCGTCAGGCGCCTCGATGCTCGCGTCATGCCAGGAAAAGAGAATTCGCATCGCGCGGGAGATGACGTCGATGGCGGTCCCCGGATCGTTGACGGCAGGAGACAAGGCGCGCGATGCGATCTCTGTCAGTACTGACGCTCCGAACCGCGGGTCCTGATCGAAGGAGCGGACGTCGCCGACCGAAAAGCAGGCCGCGGCCCGACCCAGAACGTCCTCGCCGACGGCTCCACGCAGCCATCCAAGCGGCCGGGCGGGCGACGCCAGCTTGCCAGGTATCGACACGATTGCCAGGTCGCACCCGGTCTCGTCGGCGATCTTTGCGAGCGTCGCTGCATCCACGTGCTGCACGTAGCCGATCTCATCTGCGAAAAACGGCGTGTCGCCGGTCCGGGGCTCACGGCTGTGCGTCTCTAGCGCCCTCCCCCCGAAGTTGGGGGATTTGCGCCAGGCTTTTACGGCGTCGAGGGTCGCCTCCTCCACCCGGCGGGTCGTCTCGGTCACCCGGCCGAGTCTGGACAGGTGGTCGATCCATCTCAACAGCGTCACCACGATGAGCACGATGACGCCGATCGTAACGACGAAGAGCACAACCCGCCCCTGCTCGCCATAGGCGCCCGTGGTCAGGGCGACGATGCCGACGAGGCTGAACAGAAACGAGCCGACGAAGGTCGCCAGCACGTTCTGCGTCGTGCTGTCCTCCATGACGAGCCGGGTCGCGCGCGGCGTGACGTTGCTTGTCGCCGCCGAGTAGGCCGAAACCATCGTGCTGAGAGAGAAGGTCGTGACGGTCAGCATGCTCGAAGCGATGATGCCGAGGATGTTGTCGACGGCGTCGGCGCCGATCTTCGTCGACAGGTCCGCCGGGATGTAGGGCGTGGCGACGATCGCCAGGAGGGCGGTGGCGACCGCCGCGATGGAGAACAGCGTCGCCCTGAACCAGATCCGCCGCGCCAGAACCGATATCGACCAAATCAAGCGCGAGCTCATGGCGTCCCCTTCTTCGAGACAAGGTCAGATAGCTTCGAGGCATGGAAAGGCAATCGCTCGGATGCTTCGGGCCTGAGATCGAGCTAGAAAGAACCGCTTCAGCGGCTCAGCGTCCTGCGGCGGTGCTTGTCCAGAGCATTTACGACGGCGCAAAGGCTATCGGCGGGGCCCTGGTCCAACCCGTCGAGGAACCGTCCGACGTAATCCGCCGGCCAGCCGGTGAAGACGTCGAACACCGTCCAGGTGCCATCCCCTTCGACCCGTACGCCGAAACGATCGGTCTCATATGGCTGCGTTCCGGGCCTTCGATTACCAAACACGATGTAATTTTCTCGCTACGTCACGAAATTGGCACAGTCTTTTTGCCACCATCGGGAGAATATGGTCCGCGAGTGACCAGCCGACGCCGGTGCTTTGCACCGTCTCCCGCATCGGCCGCACTCGCGAACCGTTCTCCTAGCGTGGTTCGTCATTTATATCACATCATGACATTTTGGAAGGACTCATGAATGCCTCGATCGGGACGCCGGACATCCGGCCTGGCTGACGAAGTCTATGATGGCCTCGCAGGCTTCCGGCTCGCCATGCGGCGGTTCCTGTCGTTCAGCGAGGCAGCGCTCGCCGAGGCGGGTGTCACGTCGCAGCAGTATCAGGCCCTCCTTGTGGTGCGCACGGCGCCGGGCTGGAAGGTGAGGCTTCGCGATCTCGCTGAACAGATGCTGATGCACCACAATGGCGCGGTCCAGCTCGTGGACCGCATGTGCTCGGCAGGTCTGACAGAGCGGATCCCCGCGGAAGACGACAAGCGAAGCGTGCTGATCGGCATGACGACCAAGGGCGAGAAGGTTCTTGAAGCTCTGGCGAAGATCCATGTCGACGCCATGCTAGAGAACGAACCACTCCTGGCGGAATCCCTATCGCGACTGCGACAGGTGACCGAACTCGCCTGATCGGCGTCACCATTTTTTGATCACACCGTGATTGACCTCTGCTCTCAAATTTGTATCATGCCATGATATAAACCAGAGGAGAACAGCTATGCAAAATGGCGAAAGTGGCTGGTCGGGATACCGGCCTTCCAAGACTCTTTGGGGTTGGTCGATCGTCGGCGCCTCGGCATTGACGATGGTGCTCGGCTTCACCTGGGGCGGCTGGACGACGTCTGGCAGGGCGAACGTCATGACCGAGATTGCCGTCCGCAACGCGAAGGCGGATCTGGTCGCAAGCATCTGCGTCCATAACTTTGTCACAGCGACCGACGCGGAGCATAATCTCAAGGCCCTGCAGGCGAAGTCCTCGTGGCAGCGCGACGACTTCATCACCGAGGGTGGCTGGGCTCAGATCGCGGGGATCGACGGGACCGTCACGAATGCCGCCGACACCTGCGCCGACCAGCTCGTCAAGATGAAGGAACTACCGCAATCGGGAGGAGATGCGGCAGTTACCGACAGCTAGGCTTCGACCAGGCGTGATGAGATGCCTGGTTGGCGCGAGGCCCGTCCGAAATGATTTCGGGCGGGCCATTTTCTTTGAAACAGCCCCTACCTTCCGGCGCCTGTGGCCTCTTGCAGCACGAGCAGTATCTCCTTGGTCATGAGATGTGCCGCCATCAGAACGGCGGGAGACAATGGTCTTCCATCGCGGGCGTCGCGGCAGATCTTGAGGAGACCGACAAGCTCCACCGGGTTCTCGATGAAACCGTCCAGCGCCTCTTCGACGTCTTCGGGGAACTGCGATCCGACATTGAAGGCGACCTCGCCCTCCTCGTTCAGCACTCCCCGTTCGATCAGAATAGTTTCCAGCCGGCCCACCCAGAGACCGAGTTCTGCGCGTCTGTCGATCATGGTGTCGCCCCCTCCTTCACGCGAAGATACGCATCCCTTCCGGCGGTGAGCCGCGCCCACCCTCGCGAATCGTCCTCAGGTATTCGAGGACGCTGCCGATCAGTTTCGGCTGGACGGGTTTCGATATCAGACCGATGACTTTCGAAAGATCGGTGACGATCATTTCCGGATTGGCCGTGACCATGACCACCGCGACGCCGAAGTCGTTCGCCAGGTATTGCGCAATCCTCGGTCCGGTGGCCCCGTCGCGCAGGTTGACGTCGACCAGGGCGATGGTTGCGAACGGGGCGAGCCGCTGCGCGCTCTCGAAACTGTCAGCGATACCCACGACCTCGTAGCCGGAACTCGCCACGATATCTTGAACATCCGCAGCGATCAGTGCGTCGTCCTCCACGATCAGAATCTTTTCCAAAGCCCATCGCCTCCCGCAATCGTTCATGCTGCATTCAGGATTGACATTATGGGGGAACGGTTAAAGAATGTCATCACATGATACAAAGGAGCGTACCATTGACCAAGAGCGCCATGCTTTCCGCCGTGTTCGCAAGCTACGTCGCGGTCATGTTCGCCATCGCGTCGATCCCTGGCGAGGCCCCGTCCGAAGTGTCTCAGGCCGCACTGATCCAGACCTCGAACTAAACGCCGGGATGTGCGGAACAGTGGACGGGATACCGCGTTGACGGTTGATCATGTCCCTTGACGTCAAACTCGTCCTGACGGGGGTCGCCCTGTTCGTCGCCGCAATCTGGGGCGGCGCGATCTACGTCCTTCTGCAGATCTAACGGTCATCTACATCATGACGTGATATATTATGCCGCGGTTGGAACCGCAGGGGCTTCGGGTCCATTACTCCTTTGAAGGAGTTTTGATCATACAGCGTTCCCAACAAGAACAGAGCCCTCTCCCATCGGTGAACGAAACCGAGATAGAACCCAGATACTATGTTGGAAGCCTGCGGCGACGCTACGGCATCTGCCGACACGAAGCGGAGCGCCTGCTGCAAAGGTTTGGGAATTCGAAGCACGAACTGGACCTGCTGCTTTCCGGCAAGGGCCGAACCCATTCGCACCGCCTTAGGGAACTTGCGACGCCCGACAGCAAGGCTGCATTCGGGATCGGTTGAGCCCTCCTTCACTTGCAGCGAGCGACCCGCTCCAAGGCAGCCGTGACCCCTGATAGCGAATAGTCGTAGCTGGTACGCGTTCCTCTCGCCGACGTCGCCTGCAAGGTCATCCGGCTCCCGGATCGAAGCGCGTTGATGAGTTCGGGTTCCTGCGCGGCGTCGGAGACCCAGGCAGTATTGTCCTTTACGAACATCGTGAACTTCTTCTCGCCAACCGAGACCTGAACCGGCGAACCGGCCTGCACTGCGTATCCGAGGATAGCCTCTGGCTCGTTGCCGCCGCCTTTTTCCGCTGGCGCGATCAGGAAGTAGTTCTTCCCATGATCGACGTCGGCGGGTTTGGCCTCCTTCGGGACCGACAGCGCGTAGCACACAGGCTTTCCGTCTCTCTCGAAGGAGTAGACGCCCCAGTCACCGGTCTGCGAGACCATTCTGGCCGCAGCGTGGGCGGTAAAGGGCATCGATAGGGCGACGAGGAGGCCGACAAGCTTCTTCATTGTTTTCCTTTCTTAGATTCAGATCAGGGTTTGCGACGAACCATTGAAGGCGAGCTGCCCGCTCGCTTTCCGCGCAGAAACCTGACTTCTTCGGAAGTGATGCTACCGTTCACGACGACGCCTTCCCAGATCCTGTTGCCGAGCTGGCAGGTGACCAGGAACCGGTCGCTTCCGGTCGCAGCGGTGGTTGAAACCGAAACGAGTTTCTGCACGCGATATCGCTGGAATTCTTTGGTCGAAAGGCCCAGGCGGTCCGCAAGGACCTCGTCAGTCGGCAGACACCGGGGATTGATTGGATCTGACACGATGACGTCAAGCTCCGGTCACAACAATATCACGCCGTGATATAAATCATCGAGCGACGCCGTTTCAACCCCTTTTGGAAAAGAGAAGCCCTATGGAGTTCATATTACGCAACAGCGCGGAGTTTACCGGAAGCTCGGGTGATGATCATCTCGTCCCGCGAACCGTAGGCATCCACGATTGTCTCGAAATCTGGAGAGCCGGTGGACAGGGCAGTCTGCTTTGACGCCCGGACCGAAAGCTTGAACGTATCGCAAAACGAAAAAGCCTGCCGCGGGAGGAAGTGCGGCAGGCTTCTCGAAATATTGAACAACGGCTGGGAGGAGGAGTGCCGCTGTTCCGTCAGGCGCGCCTTGGGAGGAGGAATGGGTCGCCTGAAACACGAAGCTCTGCGGGAGGAGGTGCATTGCTTCGTTGAGGTGAAGATATCAGAGGCTGCACCGACTGCCAGCGCTCAGATTGCAGTGCAGCCGTGTACTTGCTGCAATGCAGTGTAGATCCTGTGCTCATTTTTTGGCCACTATGAACGCGACGCGGCTTTCGCCGGACTAGGCACGAAACCGAGAACGAATTCGATCACCTTGGCAGAGGACATTTCGCACGGCTTCAGCATCGATCCAGGTCCAGCCAGTCGATAGAGGTTGAAGCTGACGATATCGGTTCCGCTAAGCTCCTCGCCATAGAGCCATGTGCGTTTGCCATCCTCCGACCGCTTGACGGTCACGCCCCATGGTCGATTTCCAAAATGTCCGTCGACATAACCGTCCGGCAATTTCGCAAGCGCGTCTTCGAACATCGCCTGAATTAATGGAGGTTTCTTGCCGACGGCGTTCATGGTGCCAGGCATTCGTCGCAGATCCCGCAGCCATCGTCATCCATGCTCGAGGCCGGACGTAACCTTCGACAGCACGGACATGTCGTTGCATCCGGTGCACGAGTTTCATCGCGGTCCGGCGGAAGAATTTCAATATAGAATTCCGACAGCATTTCGGCCGCGTTTCGGTCCATGGCGATGCTCCAGTTGGGGTTACACCAGAGATAGTAAGCTTCGAGGGCTGCACAAGCCGGCAGAGATGCCGTGAAGGACGATCCAGTTCGAATACGGTGTCACAATTGAGCGCCTTCTTGACGATCGCTGCCTGACCTTGTTCATTCGTGCCATGTTCAAACCCGCAAACGCCGTGCAAGTCAGAGTTTCCATGGATGAGATCCAGCCGGACGTCTGGCGCCGATTGGTCCTGCCTGTGCATTGGAACCTGGAGCATCTGCATCTCGGTATTCAGGCAGCATTCACCTGGTGGAATTATCATCTCTATGAATTCCGCATCGGTGGCCTCCGGTATGGCGACGTCGAGATCCTGACGGAGGATGCGACCGACGACGATCCTCGGGTGTTCGACCAGAGCGAGGTGCGTTTACTGGACTTCGAGCAAGGTGCCGTCTTCAGTTACCACTATGATTTCGGGGATGGCTGGCGACACACCGTTGAGGTCGAGGAGTTCTTGACGCTCGCCGCTACGGCCAAACACGGGAGTTGCGTCGCCGGCGAAAAGGGCGCGACCGCCCGAAGATGTTGGTGGCGTATCGGGATATGAGCGTTTCCTGGAGATCATCGCCGATCGGGAGGATCCAGAATATGCTGAAACCATTTGGTGGTGCGGTGGCTACTTTGATCCGGAATGTTTCGACCTTTCAACCGCAGACAAAGATCTGCGCAATGCTCTACGCTCGAAGGTCAAACGGCGTCTGTATCAACCTAGGCCGAAGGCTGGCTCGAAGAAATAACTTTGGGCGAGTTGCAGTTGGGACGCGTTTAAATGTCTCGAACCGACGGCCAGTCAATATCACTCATCTGTTCATGGAAGCGAGGATCCGGCGGGCAGTTTCAGGCATTCATCTGCAAAAGCCTCGGGAGGGCCAGGCTCTCCTGGAGTGAAGGCTTAGGCTGCGGCTAGCATTTCCCTCATGGTCGCGATGACGCGGCCGCAGAAAGACAGATTGATCCAAACAAAACTGTTTTATCTTTCAAGGTGTTACAGGAGGGCCATTTCAATCCATGATTGATGGATCTCACAAACTATTGTCGTGCTATAACGCGAGCCAGCGACCCGCTCACTGACAAGCGAAAGCCATCGGGAGCAAAGATGATTTCTGGAACCGTGCCGAACAACGATCCTAGGGCGGAGCGCACATATCGCGTACCATAACCCTGCCGCGTCGGTTCTTGGACAGACGGTCCCCCGACTTCCGTCCAGCTCAGAGAGAGTTCGGAATTGCCGTTTGTGGCAACAGACCACAGAAGTTCAACGTGCCCATCGGGGTGCGAAAGCGCGCCATACTTTATGGCGTTCGTGATCAGCTCGTGCAGGCACAGCGCGATCGTTATGCCGGCGTCCCGGCTAACAACGATATCCGGCCCGCTGACATTGATGCGACTAACGCCGGCGCTATTGTAGGGAGAGACCGTCAGGTCAATGGCGGCTGAAAGCGAAACCTCCTCGCCGCCGGCTTCAAAGACGGCGCTGTGGACGTTCGATAGCGCGTGAAGCCGACCGGCAAAATCGCTTGCCAACCCCTCGACGGAGGTGGCGCCGCGCCGTGTCATCTGGAAGATCGAGGTGACGCTCGCCAGGATATTCTTGACCCGGTGATTGAGCTCCAGCCGCAGTTCGCGCTCTCGCTCGATGGAATCGCGGACCTGGCGTTGGCGCAACCGCACCAGCAGATTTGATTGAATGCCGTTCACGAGTTCCAATGGCGCGATGGGACGGGTGTAAAACAAAAGACGCGAGCCCGGCCATGAAGTCAGCAATTGGTTGCGGATCCGTTCAATCGGCGCTGTCCGCTCCAAAAGGACGATAATCGGGACTTCCGACCAGTCGGGCTGCTCCGCGAGATGCGTTGTAATCCGTATGATAACCTGTGGGTTAAGGGCCTCGTGGGTAATGACGATGATGCCAGGAGATAAAGCGAGATGTTCGACCAGCTCCCCGTCGACCTTGGCGGCCTTGACATCGATCTTCTGCTCTCGAAGGAAAGCAGCGACGTAATCGGCGTCCTTGCGAAACGGAGCAAGGACGAGCACCCAGTCCAGCTCGCTATCGACCGGGACGTCATTCATTTCGGGTCCGGGAGAGGATTGTAAGCGACGACGCTGACGCCTCCGCTTTCTATGATCAGCTCACGGATATTGAGATCGTGGGGACCGTGACGCTTCTTGACCACGGTGATGTTTCGGCGAAGGCGCCCTTCGTGCTCCATGATGCGCAGCAGGAGTACGGTATCACCAAGGAAACTTACATCCACATCGATGCCGACATTTTGGCCGATCAGACCATGCTGAGCAACGATCAACATCGTTAGGACACCAGAGCGGGCGAGGTACTTCAGCAGCGACTGGATGTCGCGAACCGCTTTCTCACGATGCGGCAAGGAGTTCAGATAACCTGTCAGACTGTCGATGACCACGACCCGCGACTTGTTTTGCGTGACGGCGTCCTGAACAATCTGGCCGAACTCGCCAGGGGAGATTTCGTTGGGATTGAAGTCCCGCAGGATGAGCTTGCCGTCCTTGTGGAACTGCCTGAGTTCCATGCCCAAGCCTTCAGAACGACGGAAGAAAGTTTCCAACCGCTCCTCGAACAGGAAGAGCGCGACACTCTCACCCCGTTCGAGCGCCGCGGTGGCATAGAGGGACGACATGGTCGATTTACCGGTACCTGACTGTCCGATGACGAGCGTCGTGGTCCCGGCCTCCTGGCCACCGCCGAACATCTCGTCGAGCTCGGCGACACCGGACTTGATCAACTGCGGCTTGGCCGTTTCTACGGCGGCGCTGGACATGATACGTGGAAAAACGACGACCCCCTGCCCTTCACGGATTGCCATATCGTGATAACCATCAGCGATCGGCACACCGCGCATCTTGGAGACTTCTATACGGCGACGCACGCCACCATATTCCTCCAGCGCCTTGTCGAACCGGATAACGCCGTGGGCGAGCCCCTCGACCTCCTCGCCGCTGCGGTCGTAGCCGGGCGTCTGGGTATCGAGCAACAGCGCGACGACGTTCCGCTTCGCAAGGAAAGATTTGAAGCCGATCAATTCACGGCGAAAGCGTGGACTATCACCTGTGATCAGCCGGATTTCGAGGAGTGAATCATAGACGAGACGGCGAGGCTTGTGCTCCTCGATTGCCGCTTCGATGGCTTTCCGCGTTTCGTCCAGCCGCAGATCCGCGGTCAGGAATATACTCTGGTCGTCGGCTTCATTTACAGTGCCTGAGGTTGACATCTCTTCGACCCGGATACCATCAAGGGTCCAGCCGTGCGACACCGCGATGGCCTCGAGCTCTGCAGCCGTTTGAGACAGCGTCACATAGATGCAGCTCTCTCCAGCCTCGACGCCCGCGCGCAAAAACTGCAGCGCGGCCGTGGTCTTGCCCGATCCCGGCGCCCCCTGAAGCATGTAAAGGTTTGATGCAGGAAGGCCTCCGCGCAGGATTTCGTTCAATCCGGCAATCCCGGTGCTAACGACAGTAGATTTCTTCTGTTTGGGCATGTTCGTCTTCCGTAAGATGCTCGGCGCATATTGAAATCGATGGCGCCCAACGTCCGGGAAGAGCCGCATTGATCTTATATTTGCCTTTCAAAAAACTTCAATGATGGCTGTGGTTTATGCAACATGCCCTTTGCATTTTGATGAAACCGGTCGCGGAAGGGGATTTGAGTTTTGCGAGGATCGAAGGGAGTCCTTGTTGGACAGTACGGTCCGCGAGCCGAGTTCTCCATCCAACCCATGGCTTGAGCATAACCCAATCCCCGATCCGTCACCCGGACGGCCTGTTGCGCTAACACCATGTAGCAAATGGGCTTTACGCTCGAAACTGCCGAAAATTTTCGCCTTGATAAGCGTTGACTTGCTGATCGGAAAGCTCTCAAATAAATGGAGGGCGAGAGGGCTTTCAATGCACAATCACGATCCGGCCACCCCCGATCACGGCTCGATGGCTGACATTATTCGCAACCACGACTGGGCAAACACCAGCCTTGGACCGATGTCGTCGTGGCCGCCCCAATTGAAGTGTGCGGTTGACATCGTAATTCCGTCGGGTGTGCAGATCGTGATGTTTTGCGGGGATGACTTCACCGCCATTTATAATGACGCCTACGCCCCATCGATAGGTAATAAGCACCCGAGAGCCTTAGGGAGGCCTTATGGTCTTGATGGGATCTGAACCGCCGACCCTGGAAGGTGGCAGAGCTACGCGCGTGACTCAACACGATTTCGCAGATTCGGGCGTCGATTGACCTCCTTATAAAATGGATAGCGGGAATGACTCGGCCCATCGGCATAGTAAGCTTGCGGACAACATGCGCTTGGCCAGATTTATCCGACTCATCCTGTCTTCGATCAAACCTTCAGACGGCAACCTATCACCGAAGCTGCCATCCATCCGGGCAATCGTCGGTGGGATGGTCTTCGAAAGCTATACCTGTTCAAGCGTACGACCGCATAACCCCGGGGTGGCTAGCCCGGGGCATATCCGGGCTCCACCGAAACATAAACGGATTCCGAAAGGCAATTTCTGTGAAGCTCGGTTGAATGCTAATAGTTATGCTGAGCGAAGTTGTTGAAAGGATATGAACCTGCGACCTGCGAACGAGCCGCATAAGCCTCTGAATTTAATCTGTTTGGTTGCGGGGCTTGCAGCCACCGATACAGACATATGCTAGGGCTTGACGATACAAGAAATGAGTTTGTCGAGAGCAGCTCTCCAGCGAGTACTCCCGTCTGAACTTGTGAGGGCGCGATCCATAGCGTGGAAGCCTAGCGCTCTGTATGCTTCAAACTGTTCCTCCGAGAAGAACTAGTCACTGGTCGCCTCATGCGGGAACTGCGGAAACCTGCGCTCATAATCCAGGACATAGCTGCGCTCATCACCTGTCACGCACGATTTGACATATAGCAGGATGCCCACCTTCTCCGGCAGTGAAGGCGCTCCCGGCTTTCCAACCGTCTTCGGGTAATAAATCTTGCAGCGGGATCGAGCATCCAGCGCAACGGCTGGATGCTCCCTTTCAGTATTTAGGCGACAGCTTTAGGGCGACCAACGCTCATCAACTCGATGAGTCTTTTGAGTCGAGTCACCACGTCACTGGTTTCCAGGAGTTTCTGCTTGTGCTCGATACTGGTCGATAGCAACGGGGCGACTGTGTCAGCCAACAGGCTCGGATCGCCGATCGAAGGCAGGCCGAAACGGGCTTTGGATCCTGGCGGAAGCGCGGAAAAATCAACATCGGCGTAGGTCTGATAGGCATCGAGAACTGCATTCGAAAGAGCGGCGGCCTCCTTCGACTGGCCACCTTGTTCTTCAATCGGCGTCACCTCCGCCGCCAGGAACTCGCCAACGGTAAGGCGGACGATGCCTGTTCGCTGAAGCCCACAGACGGTGACCTTGAGAGCCCCGTCCGCCTGAGTTTGACGATCGACCACGTTTGCTATGACGCCCACCGGATGAAGGGCATCAAGAGTGGTGGGACGATCGTCGGCACTGTGCCTCTGGGCGACAATGATAACGTGCCGATCACCAGCGAGAGCGTGTTCCACGGCTTGCCGAGTTTTGTCGCGCGCAACAAAAATCCGCGAGATCATGTGCGGAAACAGGACCATGTCCCGCATAGGAACGATGGGAATGTTTACCCCGACTGGAGGCGTGCTAGCCTGGGCCGAGGTTGTCGACGACTGGGTCGCTTGGATCCTTGCGGCCAATACGTTCCAGTCTCGATAGCCAAGAATTCGAGCAATGAGCTCCTGGCTCTCACTGTTGGTGAAGGTGACAGATTTAGCGTGAAGCGCTTCACGTAGCGTTTTCGCCATAGCTTTGGCATCGCGGAAATCGCGCATGAGATGATCCTTTGCATAAACGACCGGAGAGCGTCAGGGGCTTGCGTTGCTGACCCGTTCGTTCGGGCAAAGGGAGCCATAAGTGGCTCGATACATTCACCGTACCCCAACGGGGCGCAAGCAGCAGGCTGTATCTACCGAGCACCAATTGTGCGCAGAAGCCTTTTACTTGTCAATCTCAAGCTGGACGAGACTCCATCTTGGAAGAAAGCCGCCGCTCACCTATCGCATAAGTCCCCGAGTTATCTTTCGGTTTTGCGTCAGAGTTTTGCGACGTTGCAGAATTGAAATTTTTGCGACAAAACCCTCGAACTTTTATCACATTTTTCCGGACGGGGACAAAGTCAGCATGATCATCGTCGTCGAGGGCATCAGCGCGGCCGGTAAAACAACTTGGTGCCACCAACGCGCTGGCGAATATCTTATTAAGGAAAGCTACCCGGAGAAGCGTCCGGACCGGCATGCTGACCCGAGTGAAGCGGCCCGCCTTTGGACGGAGTGGAATGCAAAACGATGGTCCGACGCTGTTGCGATGGAGCGAGCCAAAGGTCTTGCTGTTTGCGACACAGATCCGCTGAAACTGCATTTCATCTGGGCGCTCTGGCAAGTCGGCGAGGCACAGGAGGCCGATTGGCTTTCCCAGCTAGAGTTTTCACGAGCAGCTGTTAGTGACCGCCGGCTTGGTTTTGCCGATCGCTACATGTTCAAGACGATCGATCCTCTGCTCGCCCAACAGCAGCGGGATCGCGACACAGCCAGACCGCGGCCGAATTTCGGCCTGCATCTTCGGCTGCACAACTCGCTGGTGCGGTGGTATGAGACGATCGCGAAGGTGATGCCGGAGAGGCTGATCTGGGGACTTCCGGGAATGCTTCCCTCGATCGAGATGACGGCCAATCCCCGTCGCTATGATTTACCGCTGTTCGACAGGTTCATCGGCTTGTTGCCCGGGCGGAGCGGGGGGCCGTAGGCCTTTTGCACGTCGGGCGTATTGCCGGCCGATCTTTATGTGGCAATTTCATTTTTTATATAAATAGCAGTAACTTAATACCGGTCGCTCGATTGTGCTTCGCCTTGAAAGGACTCGAACAGCCGTTCGCCTAGATAATGACTTTGGTGGTGTTCATTGGAGTGGTAGCGAATTATTTCTGCAATGACAGTGAGTACCGAGTATGCCGACGTTCACCCGTACGCGTCAGTGCACCGATCTCCACGAGTTGCTGAAGGTCGCGTGTTGCTGTAGCGCGGGATGTATCTGTGATCGAGATATAGTTTTCGGCACTTAGACCTCCCTTGAAGCCAGCCGTGCCTTCCTTGAAGATGCGCGCTACTACCTTTTCTTGCCGCTCGTTCAGCTTGTCCCGAAAACGATCATAGAACTTTGCTTTTTGGATGAAGAAATCTACGCGCTCAAGCGTCGCCTGTTGAGCATCCAGGATAGTTTCTGAAAAGAAAATGACCCAGTCGGTGATATCAAGCGTGCGCTGGTGCCGCTCAAGCTCTGAGTAATAGGCCTTCCGGCGCTTCTCGATTGTGAAGGCGAGTGAAATGAGGCTTGGCTGCCCTATGTTTTGCGCTAGGGATTTCTCGGCGAGCGCGCGTCCAATTCGGCCGTTGCCATCCTCAAATGGATGTATGCTTTCAAAGTAAAGGTGTCCTACCGCGGCGCGCGTCAAAGCTTGAAGCGCGGATTGATTGAACCATGTGCTGAAGGTCTCCATCTCAGCGGCAACCTGGCGAGATGGGGGAGCCTCGAAGTGGATAGTGGGTTTGTCCAATCGACCCGATACAATCTGCATGGCGTCTTCATGCGTGCGGTAAGCACCAACCGTTTCAATATATCGGTTTCCGGCCATCAGCATTGAATGCCAGTGGAACAGTCCCTCATGACACAGCGGCCTATGCCAACTTCGATAGACATCCGCCATCATCTCGGCGATCCCCCGCTCTTGGGGGCGGATCTGTCTATCATCAGTGTTTAGCCCGAACTGCCGGCGGAGTGATGACTGGACACTCACGCGGTCCAGAAATTCCCCCTCAATCTCTGAGGTCTTGACCGCTTCGTCGCTCAGCAACTCAATGCGAAGTTGGTTGCTGTCGTCATCGTTGAAATGTCGAACAGCACCGATAACCTCGCCGGCGGACTGCAAGAATTTCTGCTCCAACGATATCAGGCTTGCGGTGTCGTATCTGAAGTTTGGCCAGTCAGTGTTTTGCCAGTTCCATTTCATGAGTTATAGAATCCCTCTCTATAGCTCATAATTATTGCTGAAAATGAGCTATTGCAAGCCCGTCTATTGCTCAGCACCACAATCTGCAGCTCTCCATTCAAGAAGCAGCGATCGACAGCTAACCTCTTGCCCTAAACATATTTTGTTAATGGGCGCCCCCTATTTCCGCTCGCCCTCGGCACTGGTGCCGAGCGAAAAGGAATAAGCATGACCAAACACGACCTTTCATCACGACATTTTCAGCGAAAAATTTCGGAATTCTGCGAGCTTCGTATCGCTCCAGTCGCATCCAGGCGGGTGTTCGAAAATATACGGCCCTATCTGGCCAGTTTGATCATCTACCGCAAATCGCCCCCGCTCCGGAGTGGCCAACTCGACTGGACGGCGATAGGCCAAGCCTGTGGTGTCGAAACTGAGCTGACGGTAGAACTGAAACAGCAGCTCCGACCGGGCTTGGACGCAATCATCCGACGGCTCGACGGACCGCCAGCAGTCGAAGGACAACGGCCACCGAAGCCGACGGCTCGCCCGGGAAAATTGGCGCGCACCATAAAGGTAGCCTCGGCGACTTCAACCAGAAAGCCTCAACGTGCGACGGCCGATGGCATCGTTGCCCCATCTGGATCGGTGCCACGTGGGCCGACCCCAAAACCGATCACCCCTTTCCCGGAACCACTATTCGACGCGACAGAGGACCCGGCGAGTTTTCAGAATGCATTGGTCTATCATATGCATCGGTTCGGCGACACCTACTGGCAGCTTTACCGCGCCGTTGTTCATCTGAATGAGACCTTCGACAATAAGACGCTGCTATCCTGGATCCAGGGAGCGCGCGTGCCCCGATCTGTTGCCAGTTTCAACATCCTCCGCCGCATCGAGCGACGCTATCGACTTTCAGAGGGATATTTCAAAGAGAAACTGCCGCATCAGGCACGCTCGCTGTATGGTCACGATCTCGGTGACATCAGCCCAGCTGAGCGTCGACGGATTTCACTGCACCTGCCCGAAGACTTCAACAGCCTGCCCTTTACCAAGCGCGAGGAGATCCTCGATTGGGTGCGCCGGGTGATCATTTCCGGCTCTACGGAATATCGCCGCTATCAGGCGGCGGCCAGCAAGCAGCGATATGCCATCCGATTTCCCGGCGTCACCTATGGCAGCAGTTTTCTTTCCTCTCGGTCATTGGCATCGGCGGCCGGCACCAATCAAAACGTTGCCGCAGAACTTGATGACCCTGATCTGCTCTCCGGCATTGTCGACGCACCGCCGAGACTTGCCATGGAAATGGCTGATCTCATCCGCTTCAAGACTTCGACGCTGACGGCGATTGGGTTCCAACGGAACGGCGTCTGGGGTGAAGAAACGGCCTCCAAGAAGATTGAGCACCTCGGCTTGATGTTTGGTGCGCTTGCTGCCTCGCCAAACGGTGTCGTGAAGGGTTTCGGTGTGCCAGTCAGCCAGTTAAGCTTCGGCCTTCTCGTCTTCCCTGGCGTTTGGGACTGGTATCTGCAGTGGCGGGAACAGCGACGTGGCTTCTACACCAAGTGGGAAGAAGACATGCTGATGGTCGCCCAAGCCCTATCTCGCGCGGAAGTCGGTTGGATCCGGCAGCATCCGGAGCTGCTTCGGAATGTCAGGCCCATTGCGGGCTTGATTGAGCAGGAAGAAATCGATTTCGCGGCTCGCGATTGGCATGGCGCCTGTGATGCGTTTCACCGACATGCCGCTAACCGTTCCAAGGAGATCCAGCGAGTGATGCGCGTGCATCGCGATCCATTTGAACCGATCATGTGTGTACTTGAAGCGGACAGCCCGCTGGCGGAATATCGTAAGATCACGGACGAGATCGTGAGACACATGCCGGATGAGAAGAGATATCCACGACCGGCCGCCGAAGCCGTTAGATCATTCCTATTGCTTCGGCTGGGCCTGCACCTTGGGCTCAGACAGAAGAATCTTCGCCAACTTCGTGTCTGCCCCCGTGGACACTATCCGACGTCAGAACGCCGGCTGGAGGATATGAAGTGCGGTGAGCTGCGCTGGAACGACCGCGATCATGGGTGGGAGGTCCTTATCCCATCGGTCGCGTTCAAAAACTCTGGCTCTTCTTTCTTCGGACAGAAGCCGTTCCGGTTGATTTTGCCCGACCTTCTCGATCTCTACAAATACCTTGACGCTTACATCGACAGGCATCGTGGAGTTCTGCTTGGCGGTGCGAAAGATCCCCAAACGCTATTCGTCAAGACGGTGAAGACGACCAGTATTGATGCTGCTTACAATTCGACCACATTCTACGAGGCTTGGCGGACTGTCATCCAACGTTACGGCATCTATAATCCCTATACCGGACGGGGTGCGATCAAGGGCCTCCTGCCGCATGGACCGCATAACCTGCGGGACATTCTTGCGACGCATATTCTGAAGCAGACCGGATCCTACGAGCAGGCGAGCTATGCCATTCAAGATACGCCCGATGTCGTGCAGCAGCACTACGGCCGCTTCCTTCCGCAAGACAAGGCCGCACTGGCCGCAAAGATCCTCAATCAGGTTTGGGAAGCGGCGTAAGATCGAATGAGATGCTCGGCTCGGATACCCAGACATGTTGCATCTGGGCCGAGCGTCCTCGTCTCCGCCTTGAACGGATCCGAACCACGGACCTGTTGATTTTTAGCATAGAGAACGGGCTCGTCGTTCATGACGCGATCTCCCGACACATTACGACCACGTCGGGCATTACCGAGCTTCCGGATTCTTTTCCGAGGTTGATGCGGTCCGTTTCACGTCGTAACTTCCGCTTCGTAATCTTGGTACAAGACGGAGGACACGTGATACTCGGAGGCTTGACATGAAGTTAGGTGCAAAGGGGAGTTGCCACTGCGGCAAGGTTACGATTGTGGTTGCCTATGCTCCCTCCGCCGTAACCGAGTGCCACTGCACGATCTGCCGCCGCTACGCCGCACTGTGGTCCTACTACCCGATTGCAGATTCCTCGTTTGTCGGCGACACCGACGTCTATACGTGGGGTCAAAAGAACGTTGCCTTCCATCGCTGCGGAAACTGCGGTTGCGTGGTTGGATGGACACCCCGTGGCGACTACCCCGAACGCGCCGTCAACGCGCGGATGCTCGATCCTTCCATCGCTGCGGAAACTGCGGTTGCGTGGTTGGATGGACACCCCGTGGCGACTACCCCGAACGCGCCGTCAACGCGCGGATGCTCGATGGTTTCGATATTCGCGAAGTAATACATTACGTGGAAGAGGACGCGTCGGTCTGATTGCCGCGCGACCAACGCCTCCCTCTGAAAGGATTCGTTGCAGCTAGCCGCCTACCCAAGGCGAGTATGTCAGCTTGTCGAATACGCGTGCCGGCGGGATGAGCTTTTTCAACGTTGGCACGATGTCCAGCAAGTCTGGATCGAGTTGCTCGCACGTCATTGTTCTCATCAAGGCTACGACCCGGCACGGTGGCGCCTTCGGCATGAAAGGCAGATTTAGCTTCGCGTGCGCGAGCTCTTCAGAGACAACGGCATCAAGATTCCTGTGCCCACAGTCCATATCCAGGGTGGCCCGGCGGGCAGGCGGCCAATCGGTGTGGATAGCGAGCTGTGGTCGCACCAGCCTATCTCCAGCGCGCCCAAAAAGGGAAACGGCGGCCTCCGCGGAGGAGGCTTGGGCCTCACGCTCAGGAACCTGATCGGTTCAAACAAGGGACTATCGGGTCGTGCTGACGCGCCTGGTTCGACAAACCGTTTCAAAAGAGCCGTAACCTAAGAGAACGTGCAAATCCGGTGACCGAGCGTCAGAGCTTGTGTTGCTCGACCGCGGTGAAGCGCAATGCCCTTCCATCAGTCGCAACCAAGCTGTCCATCTCCCTTTCGAGTTGGTTGCGGTCGTCAACGCCCCTCAACAGACGACCAGCAAGCGCATCGTAACGGCCGGCAGCGATGTCCGCGACCAGAAGTGCAGCACGAGAAGGCTCGACATTGACGCCGTCGTCGAAGAGCTTCTGAATGCCTGGTAGATAGGTTTTGCCAGCCTCCGACGACAGCTGCATTTCGGTCATCGCGCTTCGAACAAGCCCCGGGTCTACCGCGAAGGCGCGCACGTTTTGAGCAATCGTCGTATCGTTGAGACACTCGGTCAGGCGCATTACCGCAGCTTTACTGGAGGCATAGCCGGAGCCATGTGGAAAGCTGTTGCCTGTTCCACCACCGACAAGGTTGACGATGCGGCCCTTGCCGCGCGCCAACATTGTTGGAGATGCCGCGCGGGAAGTGTGGAAGGTGCCGCGCAGATTGATCTCTACATCCCGCCACCAGACGAGCGGATCACACTCCCATACCGGGCCGAAAGCCTGGAACGAGCCATGGTTGTTGACCAGTGTGTCGACTGGACCCAATTCGGACACAATCCGGGCAAAAGCGCTTTCGACGGCGCTATACTCGGTCACGTCGGTCGTCACGGCGATTGCTCGCCCGCCCTCGCCTTCAATCAGCGCGACCGTTTCCTCGATCTCAGTCGCTGTTCGCGCAAGCACGGCAACCCTAGCGCCCTCCCGCGCCTGGTGTAGTGCGATCTCCCGACCAATTCCCCTACCGCCACCGGTGACGACTGCTACAGTGTCCGTAAGCCGGGCCATTTTTGTACTCCTCGTTCCGTTATGGGGTCGGTTAGCCGTCGCCAGTATGTAGACGATACTGCGTGATGATCAATGCTTTCGCCCGGCGCACTCACATCTGGGCGATATGGCCACTGCCTATTCTAACGATGAGGTCAAAACGGGTCCCTCAAAAGTAGAGGCTTTGAATGACGCGTCACTCGTCTACGCGGCCTTTGGCGGGGGTCGTATCAATCCAACCGCCTGGCGAGCTACTGTGACCGCGAGGCTCTCAATCCTTCGTTTTCCGAGTGCGCCTCGCGCACGCTTTCGGCAATGCCTCAACGCGCTCAACCCAACATAAGTGGCTGAGCTGGCATTTTCGGCTACAGTGTCTCCAATCCCCCGGAAGGCTGGGGTTGGTGCTTTCTCGACGAGACTATGGTCGAACTGCCTGACCAGACGCCCCAAGTCAGGCCCATCCCGAAATACTTCTAGATCCGGAGCCCGAACATGGACGCCCATTCGCGCCAAGCTCAGCTGTTTCCCGTTCTGACCCAATTGCAGATTGAGGTCGCTAAACGGTTTGCAAGTGGTGAAGCCAGGGTTTTCAGTCCCGGCGAACCTGTCTCTGGCATTGGTGACAGGCATGTCCCTGCATGGCTGGTACTTTCCGGCCGGCTGGATGTCCTCGGGAAAATCGGTTCCCACGCCGAGACTGCCATCGTGTCCCACGGCGCTGGGCAATTCTCAGGGGAGCTAAACCAACTATCGGGACGGCCTTCCATGGCGGGCTCACGCGCAGGCGATGACGGCTGCGTTGCCATCCCGTTTGACGCCACTCACGTCAAGGCACTGATCATCAGAGGCCTCAGGGCTGGCAACAGACTGGCCATCCAGCTTGGGGAATTGGGACAGGTCGGCAGAGCCCTGCGTTACCGACCTAAACGCCTTCCCTTCGAATTCGGGTGCATTCATCGTCCAGAAGCTATCGACCGAGTCCGTCAACAGCAGAACTTCTATCCCTCGAGCACGGAAACCCTCCAATTGCGGCGATGCCTTCAACTGTTCAAGGTTGCCGCCAGCCAGATAATAGATGACGCTTTGCTCGCTCTTCATGTCCGTCACGTACTCGCCAAGCGACCTGAAGCCGTCGCCTGAGGCTGCTGTCGTCCGGAATCGTGAGAGCGCAAGCAGCTGAGAGCGGCGTTCGTAATCCTCGTAGATGCCTTCCTTGGGAGTTGTCACGTTAGCGAGCAGTGAACGGACGAATGGCGTTGCCCGTCATAGATCAGGCGATGGCTCTCGTGACCGCCTTCCAATGCGCCATCGCACTGGGGTGACAACTCCCCTCAAGCATGGCACTGACGGATTGTCCGGACGGGCAAAGCTCGCCGATCATCCAGTTAGAAAGCGCTTCGCGGTCTCGTCGCGTCATGCGGCCAAAGCCGACATACTGCAAAATCTATGCGCAATACCGACGTGCTGTTCTCCCGCCGAAATCATAGCTAGACGGTTCGTCGGCTCGGACACCGATCTGCTCAGCGAGGTATTCGACAGCATCGTTTGGGATCAATGTGCCATCGTCAGCGAAAAAGCCGCGTGCGCTGAAAAACTTTAACTGCGAGGCAAGCCGAGCCTCGTCGCGGCCGGTTTGGAATTGATGAAATCAATGTCGGCGAAGCTCAGGCTCCATTGGCCGACAATGTCCGAACTCGAAATACCCGCACTCATTAAAACGCTCCTCAAATTGGAGCGCAATGTCACGACCGGGCACTTCTCGGGTCAATCCTCCACGCCGTGTTCCCACAACGTTCTGCGAGTTGGCCAAAATCGCAGCTTCGGGCCGACTGGGCCTGGTAGAAGTCGTAGAGCTCGAGTGATTGGGAAAGCCGCAAACACGTGCTCATCACGATCGTTACCGATCAGAGATGCTTTGATTGTCTCGACGGAGGAGTGGCAACTGACATCGCGCAATGACGCGAGGACGTCGGGATCGCGCTCGCCGGAAACGATTGCCCGGATGATCTTCATCCCGGTCACGCCGGTGATGTCGGACAGGGATGCCACGGATACATAAGCTCGCAAACCTCGGTCCCGTGGGTGTTCTGTCGTCGTGTTGTACAACACCGTACGTCCGCACTCAGCGCTCAACTACAAGCCACCAGCACCCGAAGCCACCGTGTGGCCGCGTCAGAACGGACCGGCATCAACCCCGGCGGTAGCGGCCAGACCCAGCATGCACTAACATTAAACCCGGATCACCCGATTGGGGCAGGCCAACCTCGCCATCAGCAAGATACGGTTGCCGATATAGCGAAGCGAAACCGTATGGAAAACAAATGACAAAGTCCGACCCACTACCACCTTTCAGTTGGTTCCTCAGCAAGGACCTAACGGGTGACATACAGGCGATTGTGCATGGCGATAGGTGAATCGATGAAAATACTCGCAATTTCAGGCAGCGCACGCCGACTGTCCACCAACACTGCATTGTTGAAGGCGATGCAAGTCATAGCTCCGACAGGTATCGTCATCGACGTGTTTGATGGCATAGGGGATTTGCCTGTCTTCTCGCCCGACCTCGAAGGTTCTGACGAGCCCGATAACGTACGGCTTTTTAAACAGGCGATTTCGGAGAGTGACGGGTTAGTCATTTCCAGCCCCGAATACGTTCGCAGTATCCCCGGCGGATTGAAAAATGCGATCGATTGGCTCGTTTCTGGTGATCAGGTGATTGGGAAATCCATTGCTCTTGTCCATGCCTCGCACCGCGGAGACGACATGCTAAACATCCTGCGAACGGTGCTTTCGACGGTAAGTTCCAATTTCAATGAAAGTCTGTTCTTTCGACTTCCGGTGATGAAGGATACGTCGGAACAGATCCTTGAGATTCTCGAGGCCCCTTCCAATCGAGAAATGGCCGAAAGATTTCTCGTAGACTTCGCTTCCTTCTGTCAAAATCGAGGTGTCGATAGTCCGAACTTCCAACTGTGATGTCAGCGAGCGTATCTGACGGCGGTTGTTGTGTATAACCGGCGAAAATCACACCGCATAAAAGGTACCAAAAGCGCTTAGAGTGTCATTTCGCCTCCTCCCGGAACCGACTCCCTTTACACAGGTCTGTGCAAAAGCAGATTCGTAAATCCATGCTTCGGACGAAACGCGCTCGAATGGTAGGTGGGCGCCTTTCGCACATCACATGCACCGCACTCCGGCAAGAGAAGAAGCGGAGTTGTCACGTTAGCGAGCAGTGAACGGACGAATGGCGTTGCCCGTCATAGATCAGGCGATGGCTCTCGTGACCGCCTTCCAATGCGCCATCGCACGGATGCGTGATTGGCCAGTGCTGATCGTTTGTGCCGTGGGGTGACGAAGAGATTTCGAAGCGCCGAGAAGATCGAGATGAACCGCTGCAGACTTCCCGGTGATCGGAAACCTTGCATTGTCCTCTCCCGTTTTCGCAGCGGCAAATGAGAATTTTCCGCTCGATTGACCCTTGTGGGATCGGTGCTCGACAGCCGACATAACCTCTCGCTTGGCCGCGCCATACGAGCGCAGTTTATCGGTGATGATCCGCTTGGGTGGCATGCCTGCCTTCTTCAGTAGCCTGATGAGCAACCGCTTGGCGGCCTTCGTGTCGCGTCGGCTCTGAACAATCTCGTCGAGAACATAGCCRTCCTGATCAACAGCACGCCACAGCCAGTGCTTTGTGCCCGCTATGGAAATCACTACCTCATCCAGATGCCAGACATCCTGGCGCSAGGGTCGTCTGCGACGAAGTTGCTTTGCGTAGGCCGGCCCGAATTTCCTTCCCCATCGACGGATCGTTTCATATGAGACGACAATTCCGCGTTCCAGCAGCATTTCCTCGACAAGGCGTAAGCTCAGCGGAAACCTAAAATATAGCCAGACCGCATTCGAGATGATCTGTTGCGGGAAACGGTGGCGCTTGTAGCTGACGGCAGAACTCTTCATACCACCGTCTCTATGCCAAATTCACTGACGTCGCGTTTATGTGACAACACCTCATGATCTGTTGCGGGAAACGGTGGCGCTTGTAGCTGACGGCAGAACTCTTCATACCACCGTCTCTATGCCAAATTCACTGACGTCGCGTTTATGTGACAACACCCTCCGTCGGACAGGATGATGCGCCGATCGTTTATCCCTGGGCTTCGAAGATGAAATCCGACGGCGCCTGAGTCGGCCTCGTTAGCTTAAAAGCGGCGCTGGCTAGATCGCGCCACTGCGAAGCCCGCCACGACCTAGCTTGCCCGCGCTGTGACCAGACCTCTTAAATTCTCCCTGTCGCGTAGCCTCAAATGGCTTCCTGTTTCTCGAACACAATCGTCACCTTCATTCCCGTGCCCGGCGTGGATTCCACCTCCACAGCCGCCTTTGTGTTCTGCTTGATCGATTGCACGATCATTGCGCTGAGTTTCCCGCGCCGCGGCCAGTCGGTCGGATTGCTGAGACCGACG
Source organism: Rhizobium sp. Root1220 (assembly GCF_001426265.1). Classification (GTDB taxonomy): domain Bacteria; phylum Pseudomonadota; class Alphaproteobacteria; order Rhizobiales; family Rhizobiaceae; genus Rhizobium. The sequence goes on along the minus strand of NZ_LMDG01000013.1, from coordinate 62,670 downwards.
CCGTCGTCCGAGACGGAGATCCTGCAGCCGGTATGATCCGCTACGCAGCGCAAGACAATCTCGCCGCCTTCACGACCCTTGAATGCGTGTTTGAGCGCATTGGTCATCAACTCGTTGACGACCAAGCCTACCGGCATCGCAACATTGACGGAGACGGGCCATGTGTCGACTTTCATATCAAGGCGAATACCTTGAACTGCGTGTGCGGCCATAACCGCGGAGGCAATCTGGCTCACATATGTCCCGAGATCGACGGTTTCGGCCGCGTTGGTATCGGAGAGAGAGCGGTAAAGGATCGTCAGCGCATCTACCCTGCCTGCAAGTCGGTTAAAACGCGCGCCGTCGTCGGGATATTGGGCGTTCCGGGCTTCTATACGGATGAGGGCCGTGATCATCTGAAGATTGTTTTTGACCCTGTGTTGCAACTCCCTCAGGAGTACGTCCTTCTCTGCCAGGGTGCTGGCTAGATCAGTTTCAGTCTGGCCGGCATTCCTGATCGCGATAGCGACAAGCCGAAAGATGGGCACGCCGGCTTCATCGACAATCGTATTCGACCAGGCGTCAATCATCGCCTGTGGCTCCGGGTCGGCCGATGTCGCAAAAGACCCGAGATATTCTTCGCCCGCTAAAAGTGCAATTGCCAGATCTTGATCTCCACTGACAGAGTGGATTAGGGGCAGCGAGGACCAAGGCTTTCCTTGTAGCTGCTCGGCCGAGGCGCCCATCAAACGCTCAAACTCGATGTTGACGTATATGATCAACTCACTCGGCGCGAGTTCTGCGACGGCAACGCCGAACGGAACGTGATCAAGGAATTGCCGGAAGCGGTCATCGTCCAACACTTCCGCAAGATGGGGAAGGTCGGCCACTGTTTCGGGGCTCATCGGGGATGCGTCAGCTTCGCTCATTTTGCAACTCACAACGTTTATCGTGTGGTGCTTATCATGTCGCATGAAGCGGAGCTAAGGGATTCCGTTTTGAGATCGCTAACCGCGCTGGACGCGCTCCGGCCTCAGGCGCGGTCGTAAGTAAAGGACGTCAGAAGCGTCGTCACAAAGTTGCTGGCTCGTTCCTTCACCAGCACCTCTGTCCATTCATCCGTGCCGCGGAGCCTGAGATCTGTGTAGATGCTATCCACAGCGGCTTCTTCGATCCGCTTTATGTTGGTATTGAAGGCTACTTCACCACCGGCATGATACATGTCGCGTATGATCATGCGCAGGATTTCCTGGATTGCAATTTGCCAGGACGTGTTGATTGCCTGGAGCTCATTTGTATCCGGCGCCATGAACGGCTCCTATGAAGTGAGTAAGTTCCGGTATGATTGAATGACGCCCGTCGTGTCGCCGTACCACCTTTGACAGGGCAAGCCCGAAGGCTAAGCCTGCCTGGCCTTGCGGATGGCGTAGCGTCTATCTCGTTCGGCCTTGCGGGCCGGCCTCGTCTGCTGCTCAGCGGCAAAGGTCTCAAGTCGAGTACGCTCCTCAATCTGGCGTTCGCGTTCCGCACGGCGGGCGTCACGAGCTTCAACAAGCGAAATGCGCTCGGCCTGCCTGGCGAGTTGTGATGGCTCGGCAGCCACCTTGGGAGCTCGGTATGCAGTGAGAAGAGATGCCTTGGCATCCGCAGCAGCGGAGCGTCGGTGGTGAGTTCGTTGTTTCTGGCGTTTTTCAAATCCTGATCCTGTCATAGATGGGGATGATCAACTGGCCTTGGCGCGTGTGGCAAGGCGCGCTGATGTCGCAGACGCCCGGTCGTCTTGCTCCTTGGCGAGGCGCGCCTCTCGCAACCTGAAAGTCTTGGCATCGCGCGCCTGGGCGACAGATTCGAGCTCTTCCACCGCGTTGTTCTTGGCGAAAAACTCCGTCTGGAGATTGCCGAATGCGACCTCTGCCTGCTGGCGAGCTTTACTGTATGTCTCTGTCATTGAATTCCTCCGGGGCCTTGAAGCCGTAACGAAAAAGGCCAGGCAAACTGCCTGGCCTCGATTTGATAGCGTGCTTCCGGCAGTGCCAGTACATCCGTGGTCAAAGGGAAGCAGATATCGAATTAAGCGTTCTGGAGGTTACAAGCGGACATCTTGCCCGATTTGTTGTCACGCTCGAGATCGTAGCCAATCTTCTGGCCTTCGACGATTTCGCGCATTCCTGCGCGCTCGACGGCCGAAATATGAACGAAGGCGTCAGCGCCGCCGTTGTCAGGCTGGATGAAGCCGAAGCCCTTGGTGGAATTGAACCATTTTACTGTGCCAGTGGTCATGATGAACCCTTTCAAAGCATAGAGTGAGGAGCCGCGAAGCAAATGCCACGCAGATGAAACCGACTATTTTTGAGAGGGAAGTTCGCTTAAAGCGCGGTGCCAATCGCGCGGTAGACAAAGCTCGGCAAGCAAAAGATCGATGACCAATATCTAGGGGGTTTCGCCCGGCATGTCAACGCTTAGTTTTCTCTCGCGCAACAACGCTCGTCTTGATTGTACTGGTTTAAATATCGCGGCCGCTGTTCTTCGGATGTAACAACACCTACAGACCGAACCGATCAGATCCATGGCTCAAGGCAGGCTGCCTCCCGATCGTCCACAGCAAGAATGCGCCCGCAACCAGAAACGTGTCGGGTCGTAGCGTCGTCCGTCAATTGAGCCGCGGCAGCAGCGCCAAGACCGCTACGATCGCTTGTTCCGGTTGTCGTCACATCGACACAGATCTTGAAAGCATGAAAGACTGGACAACGAGCGTTGCCCGCCTATTTCCTGTCCGCTGAGATTTGATGGGATTGGCATGAGCACACCAGCTTCAGAACAGTATCAGGATATTTTCATCGGTGACGGCGAGATGGCGCAGATGATGCGCGATCACGACTGGCATGCTGCGGGGCTCGGTTCGCCCGAACATTGGCCGCAATCCCTGAAAGTGGCACTTCGCTTGCTCTTGACCTCCCGCTTCGAAATGTGGCTGGGCTGGGGGTCGGACATCAAGTTCTTCTATAACGACGCCTATCGCCCCACACTTGGAAGCAAGCACCCCAATGCGTTGGCAGTCCCCACCAAGGTTTTGTGGGCTGAAATCTGGGATGACGTCAAAGGTCGCCTCGCAACCGTCTATGAAACGGGTCAGGCGACCTGGGATCGTGCCTTGCTGCTCTTGCTCCGGCGCGACGGTTATTCCGAGGAAACCTATCATACCTTCTCATACAGCCCGCTGATCGGTGACGACGGTAAAGTCCAAGGCGTCTTCTGCGCGGTGACCGAGGAAACGGAGCGGGTCATTAGTGAGCGGCGTATGGGGACGCTGCGGCAGCTAGGCTCCGCCCTTGCTACATCGGACAGTACTGCTGAAGTCAATAAAGCGTCCCGCGCTGTTCTGGCCGACAACTCGAAGGACCTTCCCTTCAGCCTGCTCTACCTCTTTAACGACGATGGTAGCGCGAGCCTTGTCTGGACAAATGGCATTGAGGAGAGCCATGCTCTGGCGCCGAGCACGATCATTGCCGGAGATGGCTCGTGGGATCTCGACGCGGTTCGAACGAGCCAGGAGCCCGAGTTTGTCGACTTGGCTTCCAATGACGACCTACCCACCGGTGCGTGGACGAAGCCGCCCATCCAGGCAGCGCTCGTACCGCTGATCGGCCAAGGCGCTGACCAGCCCATTGGGGTGCTGGTCAGCGGGCTCAATCCCCATCGACGGATCGAGAGCGATTACCTCGACTTCTTGAAACTGGTCAGTGGCCAGATCGCCTCGCGCCTTGCAAGCGCGCAAGCCTTCCAGATGGAGCGGCGACGCGCAGCCGTTCTGGCACAGGCGGCGCAGATGCGCGACGCTGCGGCCGTTGCCCTCGAGCAGGTGAACCGGCAGTTGCTTACCGAGGTCGAACAACGGACCGCCGAACGCGACCGGCTGCACGATCTGTTCCAGCAGGCACCGAGCTTTATGTGCATCCTGCGTGGCCCGCAGCACATGTTCGAGCTGGTCAATGACGCTTATCTCCAGCTTGTGGGCCATCGGGAGTTGCTCGGGCTGACGGTGAGAGAGGCGCTTCCGGAGTTAGCGGGTCAGGGCTTCTACGAATTGCTCGACGACGTATTTCGATCGGGCAAAGCGTATGTCGGACGCAACCTGCCTGTCTACCTCAAGCGGGCGGAAAACGAGGAACCCGAGGAGCGTTTCGTCAACCTCATCTATCAGCCGATTGCTGATGCTGGTGGTGAAGTCAGCGGCATCTTCGTCGATGGCTTTGATGTCACGCACCAGAAGCGGGCCGAAGAACAGCTACAGGCGTTAAACCATACGCTGGAGCAGCGCGTCGACCAGCGAACAAGAGAACTGAGAACAGCGCTGCTGCAGCTGGAGAACGAGTCTGCCGAGCGTGAGGCTGCCCAACTCGCTCTGCGTCAGGCGCAGAAGATGGAGGCGCTGGGCAAGCTTACCGGCGGCGTGGCGCATGACTTCAACAATCTGCTGCAAGTCGTGAGCGGTAACCTGCAACTCCTTGCTAAGGACATTGCCGGCAACGAGCGTGCCGAAGTCCGCGTGCAGAACGCACTTGCCGGCGTCGCCAGGGGGGCGAAGCTTGCTTCTCAGTTGCTCGCGTTCGGCCTCCGGCAACCCCTCGAACCGAAAGCGCTGAATGTGCGCAAGCTGATCCAGAACATGGACGACATGCTACGTCGAGCGCTTGGCGAGGAGATCGAACTGGAGACTGTCATTTCCGGTGGGTTGTGGAATACGTTGATCGACCCGGGTCAACTTGAAAATGCGATCCTCAATCTCTCGATCAACGCCCGGGATGCCATGGACGGCCGCGGACGGCTGACGATTGAAACAGCGAACTCGGTCCTTGACGATGAGTACGCCCGAGCACACGAGGATGTCCGACCTGGACAATATGTGATGGTCGCCGTCACTGACACCGGGTCCGGCATTGCACCGGATGTGATCGAACATGTTCTCGAACCTTTCTTCACCACCAAGAGTGAGGGCAAAGGAAGCGGTCTTGGCCTTTCCATGGTGTATGGCTTCCTGAAGCAATCGGGCGGCCATCTCAAGATCTACAGCGAGGTGGGTCACGGCACGACGATGAAACTTTATCTTCCAAGAACGATGGAAGTCGAAGACAGCCTTGTCGATTCAACAGCAGCGCCGATCAAGGGAGGCACGGAAACCGTGCTGGTGGTCGAGGACGATGACGGCGTGCGTGAAACGTCGGTCGCTCTTCTCACCGATCTCGGCTATCAGGTCCTGAAAGCCCGGGATGCCCAATCGGCATTTACGATCCTCGAAAGCGGCGTTCGCGTTGATATTCTGTTCACCGATGTTGTCATGCCGGGGCCGATGCGCAGTACCGAGCTTGCGCGAAAAGCAAAAGCGCTTGACCCCGCGATCGCAGTCCTGTTCACGTCCGGATACACGGAGAATTCGATCGTCCATGGCGGGCGACTGGACGCGGGCGTTGAACTGCTTTCCAAGCCCTACACTCGCGAAGCACTAGCCCGCAAGGTCCGTCATGTTCTGGGCAACGCGGCACAACAGAAACTCGCGACAGAGCGTCTGGCTTCAAAGCAAGGCTCCGACGCATCGACGCGAGTGTCGAACCGGCAGCTTCGAATCCTCGCCGTCGAAGATGAACCGCTTATTCTGATGGCCACGGTCGACATGCTGACGGAATTCAATCATACGGTGCACGAGGCATCCTCGGGCGAGCAAGCATTGAGCATTCTTGAAAGTGAAGTCATCGATGTTTTGCTCACCGATATCGGCCTCCCCGGCATGTCAGGATCGGACCTCGCGCGGACCGCCAGGGAAAGGTGGCCGCACGTTCAGATCATATTTGCCAGTGGCAATACGATAGGTGGGGCGCAAGCCGGGATCGAAAACACTCTACAGCTTTCAAAACCATTCACGGCAGAAGCGCTAGCGGCCGTATTGGATCGAGCGATCTTGAAGTAGAAGGCGGCGAATAAGTCCGTCAGTCGCGGTGGCTTCTTCGCATGGCCGTTTTCTGCAGCGTGGAGAGAGTTATGCGACCGTGAAAACACTTCAGCCGCTCATTTTGACGGCACGCGTGCAGGAACGCGATGTCGAGCCGTTCAACTTTTTGCGTCAAACACAATTTCCGCCCGATCGCAATTTCTTATCGGCCCACCTGACGATGTTTCACCGTCTGCCCGGCGAAAAATCGCACAGATTTGCGGGCATCTCGTCGAGGTTGCAGCCGGGTACACCCCAATCACAGTCGACGTCAGTGGCCTTCGTCATCTGGGCGCCGGCGTGGCGTTCACGATTGTCAGCTCGGAGCTGCAGGAAATCTACGCCACACTGAAGCGAGCCTTCATGCCGTGGCTGGGCGGACAGGACATGCAGAAGTGGCAGCCACACATCACGATCCAGAACAAGGTCTCGAAATTGGCGGCAGATACCTTGCACGCAGCTCTGATGGAGAAATTCCGACCCCATACGGTCGAAATTGTCGGGCTGGATCTGTGGCGGTATCTGGGTGGTCCATGGCAGCACAAAACCTCTGCCATGCTTAGGCAAGCTTCCCTGACACGCGTGGCCGCTCCATGGGTCCGAGCCGCACGGTCTTCCAGCCTTCATACGTTTGAGCCCTCCATGAATCTCGTCCGAAAACGAAAAAGCCTGCCGCGGGAGGAGATGCGGCAGGCTTTCCGAAAATAACCGAACAACGGCTGGGAGAGGTGCGCCGCTGTTCCGACAGAGGTCCCTCGGGAGGAGGAGTGGGCCGTCTGAAACCGAAGCTCTGCGGGAGGGTTGCATCGCTTCGATGGGAATGAAGATAGCCAAAATCGTTGCACAGAAAGCAGTCTTTGTTGCAGTGCAGCTGCCCGACGCGCAGGGGGCCGTTGCTCAGATCGAGGGCTTCCGCCCCTCAATTCAGGCGCTGTCCTGGCCTCTTAGAGGCACGGGAAATCTGTGCCGTCCGCAGTGCTCCCACTGCGACCAGCCCTTACCCTTGTGTGTGGGGATGAGTGGACGCTGATCGCCTCGATCCCGATCGGGAGACCCATCCTGAAGAATTTATCGAACAGGACCGTCTTCGGGAACTGCCTGTCCATTATCGACGTCGAGGAAATCAGCAATATGCTCGTCGGCGCCCTTCCTGCTCCATCGTCACGTTCGTTCAACGGCATCTCTCCTGGGCCTTTGCTGCATCAAGACTCCGCCTACCCCTTTGTTCACCTCGACGTCCGCGTTCAATGATCTCACTCTCATCATGTCAGTGGATATGAGGATCGCTGCTGGATCTGCCGCAGGTTGCCACCAGCATATCCAGATCGGGGGCAAGAACGTCGTGCCGTTCGGCAAAGGCGACGAACAGGCCGCGCGCGGTTTCGGCTTCCACAAGACCGTTCAAGGCCGTGAGACAAGCGTTGGCGGCAACAGCGTGCGCCCCGTCACGACTGGCAGCCGGCCAGTCCATGAGAAGCTGGTAAGCGTGTAATACCGATTTTACCGGCGTCGGAATACCGAGGCCGATCAGAACGGTCACTGGTGTTTTGAACGTATCGGGTTTCATGATGTCTCTCCGTTTCAAGCCCGATTGTTGAAATGGAGGGGCGCCGACCTTTTCGGCGCCCCGGACGTGAAGGTTTACGCGGCCCTCGAGGCTTCAACCTGAACTGGATTGCTACTGTTCTCGCCCAAAGACCTCGCCGTGCCTATCTCGATCTTGCGTGGCTTCATCGCTTCGGGGATTTCCCGCACGAGGTCGATCGAGAGCAGGCCATTTTGAAGGTCGGCACCCGTCACCCGCACATGATCGGCAAGTTCGAAGCGGTGCTCGAACGGCCGGCCAGCGATGCCGCGATGCAGATATCCGTCCGCCTTAGCCTCGCTTCTCTTTCCGGTGATCGTCAAAAGGTTCGACTGGAAGGTGAGATCGAGATCGTCCTGCGAGAAGCCTGCGACCGCCACCGAAATACGGTAGCTGTCATCGCCCGTCTTGACGATATCATAGGGCGGCCAGTCACTGATGGAGCGGGCGCGCTGGGCGTTTTCCAGCAGGTTGAAGACCCGATCGAAGCCGACGCTTGAGCGAAACAGGGGTGCGTAGTCGTAAGCTGTTGCCATAACCATATCCTCCTTTGAAGCAACATGGACATGAAGGCGAAGGGATCGCCTTTGGTTCATCCGGTCCTCGATGAGCGACCGTGACAATCGATTTTGGTGGTCGTCAATTTGGTTTCAAGAGTCGGTCAAAAATATTTTTTTTGACAGCGATAACAACGGCGACGAAGACCACCGCTCAGGAACAGCGCGTTTTCTTGGCTCCGGGGTCAGCGCTTGGTCGCGGCGAGTTGCCGGTCGAAATCGGCAGACTGAAGTAGTCGCGCCACAAACTGGCCATACCACTCTCGATAGTAATCGCCCTCATCACCGGTTGGATAATCTGGCGACCGTTCCCCTGGGTGAAGACGTCGACACGCTCGTTCAGGACGACGTTACTACACGCGGCTATGTTCGTGGCTTTCCAGTCGGCTCCAAACGCCTTGCTGATGCCGACGTCCGCGTTGCGCTTTTGGACGCTGTCGCGGCAGGCAGCAGCCGGTTGAACCGGTGGCGCAACCGGCCGCCTATGCTCACTCCACAGCCGCCAAAGTCTCGTCCAGCCAGTCATAAATGCGCGCATAAGCCAGACGGCTGGCACCAACTTCTCAGTGGGCACCCGCTCCTTCAGCATCAGTGAACCGGATCAGCGTCTTGGGGCAGGTCAGGTGGTCGTACAACTGCTGGGCTTGTCCTTGGAAGAACAGGTCCTTCTCCGCCTCGTAGACCAGGGTCGGGCCGCGAATTTGCTCAGCGATGCCGTCACGCAGGTGGTAGTCCATGCAGGCCGCCATATGGGCGCGCGGCGTATCGCAGCCGTAGGCATACATGCCGTGGGTGAAGTACCACTTCGCCACGGTGTTGGTCTTCATGGCGTGGTCCAGTGCCGCGTCCAGTTCCGGCGCGGCCGACGCGACCAGGGCCGTGCGGGCGGTCTCGCGCATCTAGGGCGGAAGCATGCCGATCGTGGTGGCGCCAAGATCGTAGACCCCGTCGTCCGCGATGCACGCAGCCAGACGATGCTCGAAAGCGGCCGCGCGCGGCGACATGTAGCCGCCAAGGCTCTCGCAATGGAGCGCGATCCGCTTGGGATCGACCTCCTTGCGGGTCAGGGCGTAGTCGACGACCGGGGTGACGACGCTCTCCCAATTAGGGCGGAAGTGCGGCCCTGCTTGTGAATGGCTGAAAATTGCCCCGGCCCGTCGAACACCAGGACGTTGTAGCCGCGCTCGACCCCGGCGCGAGCGCCCATAAGTGCATCTCCTCAGGCGACCCGTCGAAACCGCTGTTGAGCAACAGCGTCTTGCGAGTCTCGCTGGCCGTATCAGCGTGGTGGAAGTAGCCGGTCAGTGTCGTGCCTTCGAAGGGGATTTCCACAGGCTCGATCGGCGGGGTGAACAGAGGCGCGGCTTGCCGGTAGCAGGCCGTGCTCAGTTTGAACGCGCGCTTCACGCGCGGGTCGCCCGCATGGGCATGCAGGAAGAACTCGGCGCTGCGGTAGTAGTTGCAGGCGCGCAGGAAATTGTCCCGCGCACTGATCTTGTGGCCGCGCCGCAACTCAAGCGCTGCGAAAGGCATCGGATTGCCGAAGGTAGGTGCCATTTCATTGCGGTGCAGCTCTCAGTGAGACTAGTGATGGAGCATTCGGCGATCTCTAAAGCCTCACCGAGCGGAACTCCGCATTCCTTCCAGTCTTCTCTGCATGATCAATATTGGAGCGCCGAAGGCGATCGATCCGGAACAGGTCAGCGGTCATTAAGAACATGAGATATGATCTCTCCCTCGATCTCAGAACAGATCGTCGCGTATTCGAAGATCATCGCCTGATCTTCGTCCGTCTTCCGTCGCAGGGCCTCCAAGGTATAGCTGGCTTCGTCATAGGCTTCGAAAAGATCGTCGAAACGATCGGATCTCGCAGCCATTATCTGCAGCCGACCCCGCATCGCCGGAAGCTTCAGCATCAACCGCCACAGACCGCGCTGAGCCCCTGCTGAATTCTGTGTGCGGCCCCCGCCAGCCCTTGTCATGGGCGCTCCCCTCCGTGTGCGGAAACTATCGGGTTTCTCGACAAAGGACGTAAGTACGTTACTGTAAATAGCCCCCGAACGGCCGTTTACGGGGTCATACACACTAACGCACTCACCCAACCGACCTTGACGTCCAGCCTGCCTCGTTACTTATCGTGTGGAAGGCAGCAATGGTGTCGGCGTATCTGTCTCATGTTGGCCGCAGGCGACCGGGGAAGCGTCGGCGGTGCCGACTTGAAAGTGCTATGAACCCCAAACCGCCTTGGAAAGAACTTGCCTGCGAATTCGGCGATTGTGTCCGCAGAGACAAAGGTATTGGCTTCCTGCAATTGCTCGAAAGAGACCGACGTTGTCTTGTGGCATGACGAGGAGGTCATCGACTTGTGCGTTTCCTCGCGGGCCTACCTTCGTCGCATCGAAGCCTGCACGACCGCCAAGCGCTTCAATGTCCAATCCGGCATCCATGAGCCTTTGCCGAAGGATTGACGTAGCGCATGGCAGCATTGAACGTTGGATCGGGTGTCGACGCGGACACCGAGTGCGGTTCGATGATCACCAGCAAAGCCGTTCAAAAATAGCCGTTTGGTCGACGATGACTATAGCAGTGGGTATAATCGCGCTCAATCGTGGGCTTGTATCCGATCCGGCAGCACCGTTCGGTGGTTAGTGGTCTCGCCCGCGAAGGCGGGCAGCACCATGGAGTTGCCAAGTATATCCCCACAAGTTTCTAACGTGTTCGGACTCTGCCGTGCGCCGGGCCGGATCGAGTGGGGTCTGGGGCCGAAGCCGTCTTCCCCGATGTGGGCCACGACGGCATTGCCCTCCACGCGTGAAGACCACCCCCGTGGTCCAGCAAAAATCCTGACCGCAATCTCCAAGCACCCGATGTCATCCTTGATGCGTGTACGCGACAGTGTCGGAATGGGCGATTTAAGGCCGTCTTACTTCAAAGGGAGGAAACCATGCTTACTTTGCCAAAGATCATTCAGCGGCCGGAGCAGCGGTACGTCGCTGTTCGCCGAGACGCCACCATACCGTTCGGCGAGATCGTCGGACCTGCTTATGATGAGCTCTTCGCCACGCTCTCTGATCGCGGTGAAAGCACGACCGGTCTTCCCTTCATCAAATACAATCGCATAGCTATGCCGCATCTCGAAATCGAGATTGGCATTGTCACAGGAATGTCCGGTTCGGCGTCCGGGACGCTGTTATGCGGCGTGCTACCGGCCGGGCGATATGCCACAACAACCTACACCGGCCCCTATGACGACCTCATGGACGTCACCGCCGTGCTGGTGGGATGGGCAAAGCAAGTAGGCTTGGAATGGGACATGCGGTCCTTGCCTGATGGAGATCGGTTCTCCTCGCGGGTCGAATTCTACGAAAACGACCCATCTGCAGAGCCCGACCCGCTCAAGCTTGTCACCACCCTTATGTTCAAACTCGCGGACGCGACAGGGTAAACCGGACTGTAAACTTATCGGCCTTGGGAAGTATGGATGGGGAGACACGGCATCGGGCCACCTGGAGATGGCGATCTCGATCCGTCTGCTGTTGCTCGCCGTCGCGATGGTGGACGGAGCTGAAACTGTCGCGCTGAGGTGATCATTTGCCGCTGTGGGCCGACAGCTGTCATCAGCAGGTCACGCGTTTACGCCAACACCGGACATTGCAGTGGGTGAGAGACCTCTTAACTCGAATATTTACGCCAGCCGTGACGCTTCACTAAGGTTGGCAGCTAGCAGAGAACTTTCATCCGAGAAAGACTAGAGCCTCGGCGGTTTTGGGAAGCGCGATCTCCTCGTCCTTGTGGCTCTCGACGCCGGTGAGGAAGTAGATGGCATTTCGATCCGGTCCGCATATCCCGACATCGGTCTGGCATCTAGAACGTCGCCCGTCTGTGTCGTCAGCATGCAGAACCCGATCTCATCGAGCATACCTTTTGAATGTCGTCGTCGTTAATTGCCATCTTTATTTCTTGATTGCTTAGAGACCGGATCCTCGTGCGAACGCTCCGACGCACCCACTTACTGGTTGTGGACTTGCGGAGCGTTCGTGCCGGAACTGCTCGGTGTCGATCGCCAGGTGTCAGACACAAGAAGGCCAATCATTACGAGGAATAGGGCGAGGCCGACGGTCGCCCAGATCGAAATCCCCCGCTTCTTTCCGGAGTCCGGTGTCCGCCGCCCTTGATAGGGCGTTCGCTCCGGCTCCAGGTCGAACTTCGGGGACCCGCTCATTGCGCGGTGAAGAAGGTCAGAAGCACTTTGCCTTTCTCGCCGAGAAGGCACACGAAGCGATCCGGCATTTCGATCTTCTCCTTGCGGGCGATGTAAGCTTCGCCCATTACCAATCGATGAGTTCGCCGACGATCCGGAACTGACCATTAAGTTCGATCTGATCGCAGTGGACGGGGTTGACGTGGAGGCTGCCGCGGTTGAAACGACCGACTATTTGAGGTGTCCTGGCCGACCTCGTTTGCGACTTCCTTTATGAAATTGCCTGAATCGGGCTAAAGCTGTAGAACATGGATCAAGCACTGCGATGGTCAACTGACAAGGCCGACAAGACTGCAATCGCAGACGACATGGCGGGGGCACGGTGTTGGGCGGCGAGGCTGGCTCGTTCGTTTTGTACGCTCATCGTCAGCTCCGTCGACTGCGTCTAGCTTCGCTCGCTCGACCGACGCTCCATGATTAAAGGCCGAAGCAGCGCAGTGAAAGCAGGTCGTCGAGCGTGGGGTTGAAGCCGAACAAAAGGAACGACCACACGGGTCGCGTCGCGAAGACAAGGCCAAGGCCAAACCCGGCCCAGATCAACGCAGTGCGGAGTTCACGCAGCATCTCAGCCATGGTGCCGCGTCATGATCATTACGCCGACGGTGACCATCGCCCCACCCCAGACAAGGAAGCCGACGTTTGACCTGATGCGGCCTTCGAGCGACCACCGTGAATTGCCTTGGTCCACAGAGCAAACGGATTATACTTCTTCTGGAACGGAGAGCTGCGATGGCGTCAAGCTTCAGCATTCAGAGGGCCGATGGATACGAGCAGCTCATGGGGCGATGGAGCAAAGTGCTTGCGCCTAAGTTCATCGCGTTCGCTGGACTTTCCGATAGGGAGAAAATCCTGGACGTTGGCTGCGGAACAGGCAGCCTGACCTTCGAATTGGCCCAGCATGCCCGCCTCCATGAGATCGTCGCAATCGACTTCGCCGAAATCTTCATCGACGAAGTAAAACGGCTCAATTCAGATTCGCGCATAAAAGCCAGCCAGGCAGACGCATGCAATCTTCCCTTTGAGAATAGCGGATTCGACCGGGCGTTGGCGCTACTGGTACTGCACTTCATCCCAGAGGCAGGCAAAGCAATCGCCGAGATGCGCCGGGTCGTCCGTCCGGGTGGCGTTGTCGCTGCAGCCGTGTGGGATCATTATGGCGGCATGCCTGGAATGCGTATGGTCGTTGATGCAGTGGCATTGCTCAGCGAGCACGGCCGTCAGCTTCGCACCCGTTACTGCTTCCAACCAATGACCCAGCCCGGCGAGCTGAAACATGCATTTGTCGAGCAGGGTCTTCTGCAGGTTACCGAAACCGAGCTGTTGGTTCGGATGGAGTATAAGAATTTCGACGACTTCTGGGTACCGATTGCTGCGGGAGAAGGGCCGCTCGGGCATTATATCGCCTCGCTGCAGCCGTCCGAGCGCGATCGGACGGCTGCAGCAGTACGGGATGCCTACGAGGCGGGGCAAACCGACGGCCCAAGATCGTATGTGAGTATCGCATGGGCATGCCGCGGGATCGCGCCCTAAATCGTTTAAGCTGCTCCCACGCCTTGAACGGATCCGAACCACAGACCTGTTGATTTTTAGCATAGAGAACAGGCTGATGTCCCGATACCGCGCGACCACGTCAGGCATTACCGAACTTTAGGATTTTTTTCCGCGGTCGATGCGGTCCGTTTCACGTTGTGACTTCCGCTTCGTAATCGTGGCACAAGACGGAGGACACGTGATACTCGGAGGCCTGACATGAAGTTAGCTGCGAAGGGGAGTTGCCACTGCGGCAAGGTTGCGATTTTGGTTGCCTATGCTCCCTCCGCCGTAACCGAGTGCCACTGCACGATCTGCCGCCGCTACGCCGCACTGTGGTCCTACTACCCGGTTGCAGATGCCTCGTTTGTCGGCGACACCGACGTCTATGCGTGGGGTCAAAAGAACGTTGCCTTCCATCGCTGCGGAAACTGCGGTTGCGTGGTTGGATGGACACCCCGTGGCGACTACCCCGAACGCGCCGTCAACGCGCGGATGCTCGATGCGTCAAAAGAACGTTGCCTTCCATCGCTGCGGAAACTGCGGTCAGAACGTTGCCTTCCATCGCTGCGGAAACTGCGGTTGCGTGGTTGGATGGACACCCCGTGGCGACTACCCCGAACGCGCCGTCAACGCGCGGATGCTCGATGGTTTCGAGTTGCTCGCACGTCATTGCTCTCATCAAGGCTACGACCCGGCCCGGTGGCGTCTTCGGCATTAAGGGCAAGTTTACCTTCTCGTGCGGGAGCTGCTCAGAGAGAACGGCATCGAGATGCCTGTTCCCAGAGTCCCTATCCACGGCGGGCCCGGCGGGCGGGCAGTCGGTGTGGATAACGAAGCTGTGATCACACAAGCCTATCTCCCCCAAAAAAGGGAAACGGCCGCCTCCGCAGAGGAGGCTTAGGCTTCACGCTCAGGACCTGATCCGTTAAAACAAAGGGATTATCGGGTCGTGCTGACGTGCCTGGTTCGACAAGCCGTTTCATAAAAAGAGGCGTAACTTTAAAGAACTTGCTAATCCGGTGACCGAGCGTCAGAGCTTGTGTTGCTCGACCGCGGTGAAGCGCAATATGAACCGCCCCGAGTTTCCGGAGACCGTTTGGTTTAAGTTATGCCGCCATGGCTGGCGCGTCCAGCATGGCGTAATATCGTTCTTCGGCCTCGGCAGGTGGAATGTTTCCGATGGGCTCAAGAAGACGCCTGTTGTTGAACCAATCTACCCATTCCAGCGTGGCGAACTCCACGGCCTCGAAGTTGCGCCACGGCCCACGTCGATGGATGACCTCGGCCTTGTAAAGACCGTTGATCGTTTCGGCGAGAGCGTTGTCGTAACTGTCGCCAACGCTTCCGACAGACGGCCCGATGCCTGCCTCCGCCAACCGCTCAGAATAGCGAATGGACACATATTGCGAGCCGCGGTCGGAATGATGGACCAGTCCGCCACGGTGGACGGGCCGCCGATCATGAAGTGCCTGATCGAGGGCATCGAGCACAAAGCCCGCATGGGCAGTCCGGCTTGCCCGCCAACCGACGATGCGGCGAGCGAAGGCGTCGATCACAAAAGCCACGTAGACGAAACCCTGCCAGGTCGCCACATAGGTGAAATCAGAAAGCCAGAGCATGTTCGGCGCGGGCGCGAAGAACTGCCGGTTTACCCGGTCGAGCGGACATGGCGCGGTCTTGTCGCTGATCGTCGTGCGGATCGGTTTGCCGCGAATGATGCCCTGCAGTCCCATTGCCCTCATAAGCCGAGCGACAGTGCAGCGGGCGATGTCGTAACCCTCCCGTAGCAACTGTCGCCAGACCTTGCGCACGCCATAGACCTGGAAGTTCTCGTTGAACACCCGGCGTATCTCGACCTTCATGGCAATGTCGCGTCGGGCGCGGGCCGACAAACGGTCCACGTCCGTGCGCTTGGCGATGACTTCATAATAGGTGGACGGGGCAATCGGCAGCAGTCTGCAGATCGGCTCGACCCCGAGCACCGAGCGGTGTGCATCGATGAAGGAAATCATCGCTTCAGTGGGCGGTCGAGCTCCGCCATCGCAAAATACGCAGAGGCTTTGCGCAAAATCTCGTTGGCCTGACGAAGTTCGCGGTTCTCCCGCTCCAGAGCTTTCATCTTCTCCGCGACGTCACTCGGCAAACCCGCAGGCTTGCCGCTGTCCACCTCGGCCTTCTTCACCCATTCATTGAGCGTATGCGCCGAGCAACCGATCTTTGCGGCTATGGAAGACACAGCCGCCCATCGCGAAGGATGCTCCGCTTCATGCTCGACCACCATTCGAACGGCGCGGGCGCGGACTTCAGGAGAAAACTTGTTTGTCGTCTTGCTTGTCATAGACCCTACTTCTCACGAGTTGGGGTCTCCGGCAAACTCGGTACGGTTCAGTTCACCTAGATAGTGACCTCGGTGGAATCATTAAACTGGCAACAATTTATTTCTGTAATGACAGCGAGTAGCGGGTATGCCGACGTTCACCCGTACGCGTAAGTGCACCGATCTCCACGAGCTGCTGTAGATCGCGTGTCGCTGTGGCGCGGGAAGTGTCTGTGATCGCGATGTAGTTTTCTGCACTTAGGCCCCCCTTGAAGCCTGCCGCGCCTTCCCTGAAAATGCGCGCGACGACCTTTTCCTGCCGCTCGTTAAGCTGACCCCGAAAACGGTCGTAGAACTTTGCTTTCTGAATGAAGAAATCTATGCGCTCAAGCGTCGCCCGTTGAGCCTGCAGGATAGTTTCCGAGAAGAAAATGATCCAATCTGTGATATCGAGTGTGCGCTGGTGGCGCTCAAGCTCGGAATAATAGGCCTTTCGGTTTTTCTCGATTGTGAAGGCGAGTGATATGAGACTTGGTTGTCCTATGTTTTGCGCCAGTGATTTCTCAGCGAGCGCGCGCCCGATTCGGCCATTCCCATCCTCAAATGGATGTATGCTTTCAAAGTAGAGATGGCCAACCGCTGCACGAGTTAGAGGTTGAAGTGGAGTTTGGTCGGTTGGTCCAGATCGATTGAACCATGCGATAAAGGTCTCCATCTCAGCTGTAACTTGGCGAGATCGGGGAGCCTCGAAATGGATTGTAGGTTTATCAAATCGACCTGACACAATCTGCATGGCGTCTTCATGCTTGCGGTAAGCACCAACCGTTTCAATATATCGATTTCCGGCCATGAGCATTGAGTGCCAGTGGAATAGTTTCTCATGATGCAGCGGCCCCTGCCAGGTTCGGTAGACATCCGCCATCATCTCGGCGATCCCCCGTTCTTGGGGACGGATCTGTCGATCATCGCTATTGAGCCCGAACTGCCGGCGGAGTGATGATTGGACGCTTGCGCGGTCAAGAAACTCCCCCTCAATCTCCGAGGTCTTGATCGCTTCGTCGCTCAGCAATTCAATGCGAAGCTGGCTGCTGTCGTCCTCGTTGAAATGCCGAACAGCACCGATAACCTCGCCGGCGGACTGCAGGAATTTCTGCTCCAATGGCACCAGGCTTGCACCGTCGTACCTGAAGTTTGGCCAATCGGCGTTCTGCCAGTTCCATTTCATGAGTTATAGCTAGCCTTTCTATCACTCATGATTATTGCCGAAAATGAGTTATTGCAAGCCTATCCATTGCTCAGCGCAACGATCCGCAGCCACTCTTCGAGCAGCCGCGACCGATAGGCACCCACCTACACACATTTTTTTAAAGGGTGCCCCCTATTTCCGCTCGCCCTCAGCATTGGTGCCGAGAGAAACGGAATAAGCATGACCAAAAACGATCTTTCATCACATCATTTTCAGCGAAAAATCTCAGAATTCTGCGCACGGCGCATCGCACCGACCGCCTCCAAACGAGTACTGGAGAATATTCGGCCCTATCTAACTAGCTTGATCATCTATCGAAAGTCCCCTCCGATCCTGAATGGTCATATCGACTGGACCACGATCGGTCAGGCCTGCGGTATCGAAGCTGAGCTAACAGCAGAATTGAAGAAGCAACTCCGGCCAGGCCTGGACGCGATCATCCGGTGGCTCGGTGCAGCGTCAGCGACTACACGTGCCAGGACGGCACGCGTCTGGCGGTGCGTCTCCTCGGTGACCGCGCTTCGGTAACTGTCAACGGCGCTTCCGCGGTCAAGCTCCCCTCTACGAGACCAGACGGCACGACCTATTCGAACGGCCAGCACACGCTGACCATTGTACAGGGACAACTATCATGGGGCGTTGGCCGAGCCGTGCCGTCTGCATGTACCGGCGGTTGAGTGTCTCGGGCGGTCAAAAACATGGCGGGCAGACGACTCAAGATGGCGAGGACAGTTCGCCTTTGCCTAGGGGTCAGTAAAAAGGTTTCATCGACTACCCGGCCAGAACTGGCTTACGGGCAGGAATGGTCATCGCTTCGAGACTGTAACATGGCGCCCGTCCAGACCGCGCGGCTTGGGGAATTTGTCAATAAGCTCCGCCTCAAGGCGACCGTTTCAGAGGCGTTACCGCACCCCCAATTCCAGGATGCAGCTGTGCGAAGATACGGCTCCTCCGGCCCCTTCATACTTTTCTTTTGGCTAGAGAAGAAGGCAGAGCGGCGCGAGCTGCAGTGTCATCGGCCTCTGCCGCCAACCTCGCGGCACGCAAACGAGCAGTCTTCGCTTCACGCGCGGCGCGTTGAGAATCGATAAGTGCAGTAGCGACTTGATGAGTCTCAGCGAATTTTTCGCGACGCTCAATTTGGGTCATGGACATCCTCATAGCGCCAGCTCTCCCGAAGTATCCCCAAGTGGGGCAAGGCGCTGGGTCAATAAGGGGACGAGACATTCCACGGCGTACTTGGACTGAACCAAATCGACGACTACGTTCAACGCCCTGCGTCCCTCGACGCTGTCTATGTCCCGGTGATGCGCACGGCACCACTCCCTGACAGCTTCGGTGACGAGTTCGATTTCGGAATCACTAAGTAAAATAAGGGATTGCAGCATCTTCGTGCTCCTCCGCTCGACGGCAAGAGCAAGTAGTAACTCCCAAGCGACCTCTACCATCAGAGTGGGGTCGATGGCACAGACCGTACGCTTTACTCGTGATAACGCAATAAACTAAGACATAGCTCGGAGATTAAACGGACCCGAGGCTGGGTCTCCATGTGGTAGGCTGTCGTCCCAGCCGTGGTCACGACAGTATTGCTCCCCGGCACGGATGGCAGCCTTCTGGCTTGTGAAAGGGCCGAGCAGCTTAAGATCATCGCGAAAACTGACGACAACGGTGCGCTCGACGAGATCAAAAACCAGCTGCATTCCATATTCATAAGGCATCTATCAGTACTCATTTCTTTACTGCGGCGGCAACGTGAGTGTCCGCAGTCCGGTTCCACGAAAAGCATAGAGCCTGAAACTTTGAGGTCTGCGCTCGGGCCTCAATGATGTCATGGGGAAGGCGTGGATGAGCAGATTGATTGCTCCGGTAACGTGCGGCGGATCCTGCCTTTTGCTATTGACGACTCCCGGGACGGCTAACTACCTGCTGCCTCAGCCGGTCGAACCTGGTGCCGAAGGTTGCCACTTGCACCATGATGGCCTTCGCCTTGTCGACGGCAAGGGTATCGGAGGGTGACGCATTCGTGTCGGTGAAGAGGACCGAGATTTTTTCTTCTCCTTCACCGATGAATTCGACGGCAGTGCCAGAAGCAGTGCGGGTAATAGTCTGCTTGATGATTTGCATTCTCAGTTCCTTCGAAATACGTGCGTCGCCAAGCCAAGCCACGCACGCCTGGCTGCTCAGGCACCTTTTGCGTTGACCGTGGTCTCGGCTATTTCGGAAAGCAGTTCGTCTGTTGTCTCCTCCTCGTTCAGGGTCGCTGCGAGAAGCTCAGCAACGTCATCAAGACCAAGGGTTTTCGCCCAAGTGACCCTCGTGCCGTAACGGCTGATCTCATAATGTTCCACGGCCTGCGCCCCCGCGAGAAGGCCCGATCAAGAGCATCTGTTCCCTTGAATTCTTCATGGCTTCCTTGCTTTCCTCGATGATCCCGAGGATGGCATTGCACGTCTTTTGTTGCGCAGGCTTGCCGATCAACTCGAACACCTGTTCCAGGCGTTCGATGTGGGTCTATTAAATGTGCGGAGAGAATGGGTATCTTGGTTTTCATCGAAGCGATGCACCTCCTCCCGCGGCAGGCTTTTTGTTTTCAGGCCCGGCGTGATCAGCGCCCCAAATCGAGTTGCGGTTCTTGTCCGCACCCAAGGTGATGCTCTAGGAGCCGCACTGGACGTTTGAACGGGAACACCGAGGCAAAGTAGGAACTCCGCAATGTCCAGCATCTGGTCGACGCCCGAGACGGCTCCCGACACTGTCGGGCTGCGTGGCACTTGGCCGGCGGCTACGCAGTGCAAGCGTACGCGCTGCTGGACGCTTTGACCCATGCGGTCCACCCCAAAGGCCCGACGTCCGCCCCCAAGCGTGCCGGGCTTTGGTAGAGGAGACCGTGATGGCTAATGAAGAGTTGAAAAGAGGGTTCACGGGAACACCTGCCGACCAACCTGGAAGGCGTTCGAAAAGTGCTAAATTTAGCGCTACGCGGCAACTCTGGGAATTTTTCCATTTCTCGAAAGTGACGCTAAACTCGTGGTCTCCACGCCGCATAACAGCACCGTCAATTGTTTCGTTGAATTAGTTCAAATTAATTTGTGGGCAGGAGGCACCAGCACCAGTCACTTGTAGGCGTCATAGGTTTACACCCCGACTGATCTTTATTCGACAATCTCCGACAGAAAACTCGCTGTTGTACACGTAAGCCATTGCGATCTTGATAGAAGATCAATGGAAGCGACCCGTAGCGCGCCAGCTCGTTGGTACATTTCAATCAAACGGGCGGCCTGTTCGGCCACCCGTGTCGCGTCGGCTTCGCTCAATTGCCCGGCTTGTTCTTGATCGCCGCGTCAATCTGGCGCTTCACAGCTTCCAGATTGAAGGAGGCGGGGTCCTGCATCGGCGGATAGTCAATCGCCGTTAGCGCAAGTTTGCCGACTTCCTGCTGAACGCTGACGAACCGCCAGAACTCACGAGCATAGAAGTCGTTCATATAGCCACCGCCGAGGTCATTGAGGCTTTGCCCGCCAATCGATGGCGTCCGTTCGAAGGGATCCTGACGGATATTGACCATCGTGGGCATGTCCGTCGTGACCTTCGCACCCGGCCAACCCTGTGGCTGCTGGAAGAACTGGTACTTGAAGTCATCGATGCGGACCGCACCGAGCTGAGGGCCACCGAAATAGAAGAACTCGTGACGTGCCGATGGTGATTTGCCAGTCAAAAGGTCCAGCTGGTTGTAACCATCAAGGTGGTTCTTGTAGGTCGCGTCACCCAGCTTCACGCCTTTGAGCAACTGGTCGGTAATGTCGGGGTTTCCAGCCGCTGCCACCAAGGTGGGGAACCAGTCCAAGGCGGAGAATATACCGTTCTCTACCGTCCCCGGTCTGACCTTGCCGGGCCAACGGATGATGGCTGGGGCACGGAAGCCGCCTTCCATCACAGTTCCCTTCGTGCCTTTGAACGGTGTCATGCCGCCGTCGGGCCAAGTGAACACTTCAGCACCATTGTCGGTGGTGAAGATGACGATGGTGTTATCGGCCTCGCCGGAGTCCTCGACGCATTTCATGAGGGCGCCGATATTGTCATCCATTTGCGCCATGCCGGCCTCTTCGAGACCGTAGTTGGTCTGGCTGTTCATCATCGCCTGGTACTTCGGCGACAGGAACGTCCAGACATGCATGCGGGTCGTATTGTGCCAGAGAAAGTAGGGTTTTCCGTCGGTCTTGGCCTTGTCCATGAAGTCGCATGAAGCCTTGACCAGCACTTCGTCGAACGTCCCCATGTCGTATTTGGCCTTGGGCGTTATGTCATGCATGTTCGGCACGTTGGACATGTCAGGGTATGGCGCCAGCGGTCCTTCGTCTACGATCCGCTGCTTGCCGATCGTGCCCCAGCGCGGCTGCTCTGTTGCGTCGTCCGTGGTCGTGGCGAAGCTATGCACCAGATTACGCGGCCCGATCTTGTCACGGTACGACTGGTCGTCCGGGAACGAATACCAATAGGGATCCGACATCGCGTCGAGGTGATAGAGGTAGCCAAAGAATTCATCGAAGCCATGCAGGGTCGGCAGAAACTTGTTCAAGTCGCCGAGATGGTTCTTGCCGAATTGGCCGGTAGCATAGCCTTCGGGCTTGAGCGCGGCGGCGATCGTTGACGCCTTGGCGGGCATGCCGACATCTGCGCCCGCCTGTCCGACGGTCGTTAGGCCCGTGCGTAGCGGGATCTCACCCGTGATGAAACTCGCCCGCCCGGCAGTGCAGCTTGCTTCCGCATAATAGTCGGTGAACATCATGCCGTCTGCCGCCAGTTTGTCGAGGTTGGGCGTCTTGCCGGACATGATGCCGCGATGATAGGCGCCGATGTTGAACCAACCGACGTCGTCGCCCATGATGACGAGGATATTGGGTTTGGGAGACTGTTGCGCCACCGCCGATCCGGCGAGCGCGGTCGTCAGCGCTGAAGCCAGGAGACCGAAGCAAAGGTTTCTCATGCTGCTCATATTGCCTACTCTCCGTTTTATAGATTGCATAAGGGCATAAAGGTGCCCCACCTCATGTCGGCGGATATGTTGGCGCGATGGTACGTGACAGTTTGCAATCGAAAAGTATTACGCCCGAAAGGAGTGAGCGCCACTTGGCATAAACCCCTCCGATGGCCGGAGACTACCATGTATGCAGCAGTGCCAATATTGCCCTTAAGGGCATGCGGCTGGAAAGCTCCGGGTAAATGCCCCTCGGCGTTTTCAAGACGTTTTGCAAAGCGATCGGATTTGGCGCTAAGCCCCGTGCTTAACCGATATTGAGGCGACCTATCCTAAAGCGGGGGATGTGCGAAACCACCATGCGACTGAAAAACGATTTCCATTGGCAACACCTCGGTTTTTCCAGCCCTTCACATCCTGCCTGCATCTAGTAGGCGAGGCAAATCGCTAATGAACGCTAACAAAATACTTTAGGTTGGCCCTGTTAGTAGTCACCAAAGGGGCCGGGGATCGTAGGCGGAAAGGTCGGACTTCCCGGCGCCGACATGGTCGAAGAGGACCGTTCGAAATTCCCGCTCGAAGGCCGGGGCGACGAGCCGTCACATGTTCTGGTCGCAGCCGCAGCCGTGCGAGAAAACGATCGTTATGTTGCCGTTCCCGCGAACGGTAATGTTGTTACGCTCGAAAACGGTCGCGCCCTAATCTCTTTTGGTCATCGATCGGCAGGGCGAGCCAATCGGGACTACGATACCCCTCTTCGCACATCGAAATCCGACATGGCTGGTGGAGGTGTCCTCGGGTTCAGCATGGCGCGCGCTGGGCCGATAGCGCCGGCAATAGTTCGGTGCGCACAAATGGGAGCCACCTTTTAAAACTCGCCGTGCAATACGAATGCGCTGAGCCGGGTCGTAGCTGGTATCAACGTCACCATTGTGCGGGTTTTGCGGAAGGCAGCAGGATTTGGCGGCCGGTGTCGGATGCCGTATCGACCAATAGTCGGACGTCCACTCCCAGACGTTGCCGATCATGTCGTAGAGACCGTAGCCGTTGGGCGGAAAGGAGCGGACGGCGGACGTCCGTTCCCTGCCGGCTGGCTTCGTTGTCTGCGTCGGAAAGGTGCCCTGCCAGGTATTCGCCATGAGTACGCCATCCGGCATTAATTCACTGCCCCATGCAAACTCCACCTCGTCGAGACCGCCGCGAGCCGCCAGCTCCCATTCCGCCTCGGTCGGGAGATCTAAACCTGCCCAGGCCGCGTAGGCTTTTGCATCGCAATAGGCGACGTGCACGACCGGGTGGTCCAGTTTCCCGCGCAGATCACTGAGCCCTCCAACCGGTCGCCGCCAGGTCGCGCCGAACTTGAACGTCCACCACTGCGAGATGTCCGGTCCGCTGACACGCTTTGGCTGGTGAAAGACGAGCGATCCTGGACGGAGCATCTGTGGCAATGCATCGGGATAATCTCTCGGGTCAGGCGGTATCTCGGCGAAAGTCACATAGCCTGTGTCTCTGACGAATTCACCGAACTGACGATTTGTAACAGGGGCCTCGTCAATCCAGAAACCATCCACCTGTACTGCATGGGCCGGTGCTTCTTCGGGATAGTGATCGTTCGATCCCATGAGGAACGTGCGGCCTGGGATCCACACCATGCCCGTCGGGTCGGACGACGGCTTCGCATCGTCAAATGCCAATGTCATAGCTTCCTCAATTTTTCGTTGGTTGCGCGATCATTTTGGACCATGAGTGCTTTCCGATCGGACCACCCCAGCTTTCTGTTGCTCCTGCAGCTTTCCACGAAAGACCCAATAGACGCCTGCCGTGTACGCAAGGACTAGCGGCAGGACGACGACACCGGCGTAAAAAAGAACCGCAGAGATGCCTCGGGCGCGGGGCGTCTTTCACCGTGAGCGCGTATGGAATCAAGTGAGGGCTGCGCCGGATGCCACGCCGATCAACACCAACAAAAAAACGGCCACCAGTATTCTCCTCATAGCGTCCCTCGCTTGGCCTGCAGTTGGCCTGACTTCATTTCTCGTCAGTGAAAATCTGCTTCCAGTCGTCTTTCATGCTGATGACGGGCCAGCCATTCTTCATGGCGTCGTCGTAAAGTTTCTGCGGGAAGGCGCCAACCTTCGTATTTGGCAGACCGTTTGCCGGGCCATAGGCGTATTCCCGGACGGAGTCGTCGTGCAGGACGAGTACCGAAAGCCGGGGACCGTCGCCCGCATCGGTATATTCGAGCATCTCCTTGTCGCCGGTCGAGTTCCCGAACGCGATGATTGGGCGTCTGCCAATCATCAAATGAATTCCCTCGGGCTTACCGGCATTGTTGTCATTGAGGAGAAGCTTGGGCTCCTTGAGCAGAAACGGCTTGCCGTCCTTGCCCGTCTCGTACTTCGTTGCCCCGGCCGTTCCGACGACCTGTTCGGGAGGTATCCCGTATGTGGCGTCGGAGTAAACGCGAACGAAGTCCTGCCCGCCACCTGTGACAATGTAGGTCTTGTAGCCGTTGTCGCGCAGATAAGTGAGGACTTCCTTCATCGGCCGGTAGGTAAGTTCTGTGTACGGGCGCTTCCACCGCGGATCCCTTGCCGAAGCAATCCACTCACTGGCCTCGGCCTGGAACTGCTCGACCGTCATGCCCGAAAGCGTGGCTCCAAGTAGTTTTTCGAGATCGGCGAGCGGCAGTTTGGCGATCGCTTCACGGTTCCCGGTGAGGACAGTTTTGAAGGGCTCAACGTTCTTAAGCTTCGGTTTGGCCGCAACCAACGCCGGAACGCGCTCGAGACAATAGATCACCTGGCTGTACATCGGATGCTCGACCCACAGAGTACCGTCCTGATCAAAGGTCGCAATCCGCTTTTCAGGCGGTACGAATGTCGGCTTGGTATTGTCCGTTGTCGCCTGCACGAACTCAACGATCGTCTTCTTCGTCACAGTATCGTTCCATGAGGGGAGGGGATCGGATTGTGCCTGCGATGCGCCTCCCAGCACCCCAGCGATGAGTGCGCCGAGCATGGATATCCGCAGTCTAAGCGAGCCACGCATATCTTTGTCCTTAGTGGATGGATGTCGGGTGATACATTGGCACGTCAGGATTGAACGTTCTATTGCCCTTTGGGGAGGGTGGATGGACCTCCCCAAAGGACAATAGACAACGAGCCGAATTTTCGGCCACAGGACGGGGGCTCCTGCGTGGGACAATTCGGCGTCCCCCAAGGCCGCATGAAACGGTTTCAACAACTTCAGATCGGATCACGACATGATGCAAAAGAGGCTCATGCTAGTCGCCGCAGCCACGTTCGCCGCCTTCATGGCCCACGCCGCCGCCAGCCGGGCCGACACCATCAGCTACGCGGACGCTGTGACAGCGCTTGCCAAGGAGTGCGGCGCAGATATCAAGAAGCACTGCAAGGGCGTCAATCTCGGAGGCGGGAAGATTGAGAGCTGCCTTGAAGAAAATGCAGCCAAGGTCTCGCCGACGTGCACTTCTACGCTTTCGGGCGTGATGGCCTCCATCAGCGAGCGGCAGGAGGCGCAGATGGTCTATAGCAAGGTCTGCCAGCATGATATGTCTCAGTTCTGCAACGGCGTCGTGGGAGACGGCAACATCCTCTCTTGCCTCATCGAGACCAGCCGGGTTGATGGCAAAAAATGTGACCAGGCAATCACAGACGCCGGATGGCGCTAGAACTCATTGATAGGAGGAAAGAGAATGCTCATCGCCCGGCTTCGCCTGCTGGCAACAGCCAGCCTCCTGCTTGCCCCGATTTACGCCAGCGCACAGGAGATCGACCACAAGCAACTGATCACCACACTGGAACGGCTCGATCAGGCCGCACCCGCCGTCGATGTCGCATTGCTGACCGAGGAGGTCGCGGCGAACACCGGAAAAGGAGTTGCGAACCTTCCGAACTGGCAGAATCTGTCGCGTCTGTCCCAGCTCATTGTCGAGATTGATTTCGAGAATGATTCCGTCGCCATCGAACCACAGTCCTATCGGACGATCGGAATGATCGCCGACGCACTGCACCACCCCAATCTCTCCAGATACAAGTTCCTTGTGGTGGGACACACGAGTTCGACCGGAGATGCAACGCACAATCTCAAACTCAGTCAGGACCGCGCGAACGCCATAACCTACGCACTGTCGACGACCTTTGCGGTCCGGTCAGACCGCCTTTACCCGATCGGCGTCGGTAAGGAATGGCCTATCGATCCTGGCCACCCGGCGGCAGCCGACAATCGGAGGGTCCAACTGATCAATCTAGGACTGGTCCGGTAAAGTAGAGGTACATAGATCATATAGATCGGGCGATCGCAGAACCAGGAGGCTTCCGGAGATCGACGAAAGCCAGGCCCGAGCGTGGTGAAGAAGGAAATTGAAAGGATACGACAATGTCGACAGCTGATTATTCCGCACTTGTCGCTGGGTACCGAGAATTTTCCACGCTTCCTCCGTACCAATTCTGGCCAATTGGATTTCCGGCTTTAAGCGATGGCCGTGCGTGGTTGAAGAAGAAAAGCGCCGACGTCAAGCCCTAGAAGTGGAAGGAGACGCCTATGATCGGCCCCTGCTGGACGACGTCGTATACAAACCCGTCGTTCTCGTAGTTGACGCCCAGGGCGCGGTATCCTGCCACGGCCGAGAGAGCGTCGTTGAACTTGTAGCCGACGCCTAGGCCTACATCCCAGTCAACGTCGGCGCCGCCGCCGCCCACCAGCCCCCATCCAGTTACATAGATTTCCGGGGTGAAAAAGTAGTTTCCGCGCACGCCTACAACCGCGTCGACCCACGTGGCGCTGTCTTCCCGTTCAATACCGCCCAGAAGTCCGCCGTTGAAGGAGATGTCCGTTTCCACCGACCAGACTTTTACGCCACCGAACAGGTCAAGGTGGCCATTCTGATCTTCGAGCACTGCGTATCCTACGCCCAGAAGCCCTGCAAAGGACTTCGATGTCACGTCGACGCTGTCGGCAAGAATGCCGCGCGGCGTGTGCGCATCAGCACCCAGTTTGACGTAGATCACGTCGCCGACGATGCTGTAGCTCTCATATCTGGCTTCCGCCGTGGCCATGAAGGCGAAATCGAGGTTGTCGAGTATGTCGCCAAAATCGGCGTCGATGTCGACTTCGGGGAGCCCGAATTGCCGTACGTTTCCAGAAATTCCGGCAGCCCAAAAGTAGGGAGCTATAGTGAACTCCCAGCCGCTGCGGGTTTCGACTGTTTTTGCTTCGGGTGTAAGAGGTGTCATGTCGGCGGCTGCGCCGATCGATGCGGCAGAGACCCCAGTTAACAAGACAATCGCATGCAAGTGAATGGCCTTCATGAGAATCCCCTGATCTCGCTTGCCGTTCTAGCATTGGGAACGTGCAGCAAGAGGTCGATTCCGGCAAGCGTGAATGCTTTTGTCGTCTGGATATCAAGCAGAAATGCCGCGAGCTGTGGCCAACCGACCTCAATCCTGTCCCGTTCGCCGATTTTGAGGAAAGCGTAGGAATTGTAGTAGTAGGGACGGGCCGCCGCCGCTCCAATCGCCGCCCCAGCCACTACGCCCGCCGCAACGGGAGCGCCCCGGTACCAGGCCCCGTTGTAGATGGGCGCATGCCAGTAGGCGCCCCCTACAGAAGCGCGCCCGAGACATCGGTGACGGGGTTCCGGCTCACGCGCTGCAGCAGCAGTTCGACGGCCTCTTCGTACCTTCCCAATTGAACCAAGGCCCAATCCTGAAAGTGAAGAACGATATCCGGAAAGTACGGGTTCAGGACCCTCGCCCGATCGAAATAGGCGATTGCCCCCTCGGAAGGTGGGCCAATAAGACCCCTCGGTGGCGGCCACAAACGTATTCAGAGACCGTATGCTCTCCATCCGAAGCGTCTTGAGCTGGAAGGCCCGGCAGGTGTGTTTGCCAACCTGGGGGACATAGGACTCCCTTAAGGGCAATATATGGCGCCGCTAATACAATGTAGAAAGCTGGGTGGAAAGTGGACATCCTCTTTCTGCAGGTCGCGGGCAATATCTGGTCGCAGAGGTGAATCATATGTCGAAATGGACGGTCCCGTCTGCTGAATTGTAACTTGGACGTCGCTTCACATTTCCTCGCTGCCTTGCATCGTCTTTCAACCAACCTTGGCCATCCACGGGGAGGCCTATTGAGGGAGGCATTCGAAAATGAGACGGACCACGCAATTATTGACAGCAGCGTTCGCCGTCGCGGGCAGCCTGCTGGCGAGCACGGCGACAATGCATGCCCAGGACGCAGCCAAGAAGCCCAACATTCTCTTCATCATGGGTGACGATATCGGCTGGATGCAGCCAGGCATCTATCACAAAGGCTTGATGGTCGGGGAAACCCCGAACATCGACCGCATCGGCCAGGAAGGTGCAATGTTCACGACCTACTACGCCGAGCAGAGGGGCATCTATCACAAAGGCTTGATGGTCGGGGAAACCCCGAACATCGACCGCATCGGCCAGGAAGGTGCAATGTTCACGACCTACTACGCCGAGCAGAGCTGCACGGCGGGGCGCAACGCTTTCTTCACCGGAATGCACCCGCTGCGGACCGGCATGATCCCACCCCAATTGCCCGGAAGCCCATCATATCTCAAGCCGGGCACTCCAGCGCGCAACGCTTTCTTCACCGGAATGCACCCGCTGCGGACCGGCATGATCCCACCCCAATTGCCCGGAAGCCCATCATATCTCAAGCCGGGCACTCCAGCACTTGCATGGTTCCTGCGCGACCTCGGCTACAATACCGGTGAATTCGGAAAGAACCACCTCGGCGATCACACCGATGCCTTGCCTACCGCCCATGGTTTTCATGAGTTCTGGGGCTATCTCTATCATCTCGATGCCATGCAGGGTGTGAGCTTCCCCGATATCAACAGGACGCCGACCGAGCAGACCATTGCACCGCCGTGCCGGAACACGCCTATTCCCGGTCTCAAGGATGATCCTGCCGCCGTCGATCCGAAGACGACGCTGTGCCTGATGCCACCACGACCCGTGCTGGCGTGCAAATCCTCTGACGGTACCGCAGCCAACCAGACCTGCACGGACGAGGGGCCGCTGACGCTGGAGCGCTCGAAGACAGTGGACGAAGAAATCTCGAGCCACGTCATCGACTTCCTTGATCGCAACGATCCGGAGAAGACCAACAAGCCGTTCTTCGTCTGGTACAATCCGGCACGCATGCACATCACTACCGTACTTCCGGACAAGTACCTGAATATGGTTGGCGAGCCTGGCGGCAAGGACTGGGGTGTCAACGAAGCCGGCATGAAGCAGATGGACGACAACATCGGCTACGTGCTCAAGAAGCTCGAGGAGATGGGCGAGCTCGACAATACCATTATCGCGTTCACCACCGACAACGGTGCCGAGACGATTACCTTCCCGGACGGCGGTACGACGCCGTTCAAAGGTGGCAAGCTATCAACATGGGAAGGCGGGATGCGCGCGCCGCTCGTCGTGCGCTGGCCCGGCCATATCAAACCAGGCACGGTCAAGAACGACATCTTCGCGTCCCTCGACTGGCTGCCGACTCTGGTCGATATCGCAGGCGGCCACAAGGGAAATGAACTGAAGGCTGAAATCGAAAAGGGAGCCTATCCCGGAATTGCTAAAACCACGCTCGATGGCGTCAACCAGCGGGCTTATCTCGAAGGGGACTCCGACAAGTCGGCCCGGGATACCTTCTTCTACTATTCCGGCAAGGATCCGTCGGCTGTTCGCTACAAGAACTGGAAGATGTACTTCGCGATGGTTTCGGATGCACCCACAGGCTTCCTCGCGGGCGTCCTTCCTTTCCACTGGACGCAAGTGGTCAACATCAAGCGGGATCCCTTCGAAACGTCAATTGGTGAGCAGGTAAAGACCCTTACAGGTATGGGTGGCGCGATCTCCGCGCCCGCGACCGCCTATGTATACGACTGGAACATGCTGCCTATCGGTCAGGCGCTGTGGCTAAAGGAACTCCAGAGCTATATCGATTATCCGCCCATGCAGGACCCGGCCAGCTACAATCTCGAACAGGTCATCCAGCAGGTTCAGGCGATGAAGCAACAGCATCATCCGAGCGAATAGCTTGACCTGAGCCGGTAGCGGACGCTGCAACGGGCGTCCGCTACTTCGAACGTTCTGGGGACAAACTATGAGCGATGTCATCCAAGCAGGTCGTGACGAACCTCGTTGGCCTCCGGTGCTAGCGATACTGGCGGTGTTCGCCTTTCTGGAAATGCTTCCGCATCACGTCTATGCGCTACCACGATGGGTCTCGTACGCGGTCCTGTTTGCAACAATTGTTCCGATGATCATGGTGACGATATCGGCCGACAACGCGGTCTGGCTGCGTATCGAACGCTTCGCGACCATGCTGCTTGCCGGTGTCTACGCCGGCAACACGGTGGCGGAACTCGGAGATTTGATCGGCATCATCACGATTCACCCACCCGAGACGCGAGCAGTATCGCTGTTGACGTCGTCATTTTCGATATGGATCACCAACGTTCTCACCTTCTCGCTTCTCTATTGGCAGATCGACGCCGGTGGCCCGTCGCGTATCGCGCGCCGGATTGCAAGGAAACCCGACTGGCTCTTTCCGCAGGCCACCTCTCCAGAACTCGCCATGCCGGACTGGCGGCCCGTCTACATCGATTATCTATCGCTAGCGTTTAATACGGCGACGGCCTTCAGCCCGACCGACGTGCTACCTCTAACGGCCCGTGCGAAGGAGCTGATGATGTTGGAAAGTACCATCTCGTTGCTGACAATGGTCCTCGTGGCCGCTCGTGCGGTAAATGTCATTCCTTAGCGGTCTCGCAGAATGCGGTGCGCCCATATATGCCGAAAATACTGAGGTGTAGCGGATGGTAGTCGAGGCAGATCAGCTTTCTACGATGATCAACCACGCGGTCGCGCCGGCGTTCATGCTCAACGCCGTCGCGGCGCTGGTTGCGGTTCTGGTCAATCGGATTTCCAGCGTCACGCAACGGATCAGAAACCTCCGCGAGATCGACGAGAGCGACGTCGCTCGAGCGTGGTTGAAAAAGGAGATAGCGGAACTGAGAAAGCGGGAACTTCTCTTGAACAGTGCGTTGCATCTTGCCGTACTGGCAGGAATTGGCGTCACGTTCCTGCTCCTGTTCGGATTTGTCGTCGCCTTCATGGGATATCGTCACGAACCCGGAGCGGCTGGCCTGTTCGTCGCGGCACTTTGCTTCCTGGCGGCGTCGTTCTTCCGGTTCCTCCGGGACATCAGGCTTGCACAGAACGAACACGACGATCGGGCAAGATAGAACTCCGCAAGAGGCGTGCAGCGTCGGATCACGGGAAGAGGGTCACGGTAGGAATTGTAGTAGTAGGGACGGGCCGCCGCCGCTCCAATCGCCGCCCCAGCCACTACGCCCGCCGCAACGGGAGCGCCCCGGTACCAGGCCCCGTGGTAGATGGGAGCATGCCAGTAGGTGCCCCCTACGCGGTTGATGTTGGTGTCGCCGATATGCACGTCGTCACCGTGGAAGCCGCCGCGGAAATCACCTCCTGCGAAATCACCGCCGCGGAAGCCACCGCCGCCGAAACTGCCGCCACCGAACCCACCTCCATGGAAACCGCCACCGCCGAATCCTCCGCCGCCCCCGAAGTGGTCGATGAAGAGCGCGGCTGGCCCCGACGCGCCGCTCAGGCTTCCCTCCAGAACGGTGATATCGAAAGTCAGCGTGGTGCCATCGAGTTTGGGGGTTTTCAATGTAACGACGGCGTCACTGACATCCGACCCGTCGCCCCCGAGCACCGAGACGGTCGCGTTCGGAGGATCGATGGCGAAGTTGTCCTTCCCGTCGTCCCACTGCATGATGAACTGCTCGGTCATCACATGTCCGGCAGCTCGTACCGGGCGGTCGGCAAAGACGATCGAGTTGGCAGAGACGCCGGTCAGAATGAGCTTTCCGTTTTCGATTTTGGCACCAGCCGAATTGAGCACGGCCAATGACGGCACTGGCCCTGTCGGTGTGACTATCCCGATGGTCTTTTCGAGCGGCACATGCGGCTTCTTGGGAGCATCCTGCGCAAAGGCAGCAGTGCTGAGCGCAAAACCTCCGGCCAAGATCAATGTGACGAATTGGTCGACTTTCATGGCGGTATCCTCCCAGGTGGACGGGCATGCTGCCTGTCACTGTTGAGACTGTTGGAGTCTGGTGTCGCAAGCCTTTTGGCACGCCCCGGCATTTAGGCGCACGGTCTGGTCCCGTCGTTGGCGTATTTGAGGAGTTCACTACGCGTGGCCAGCATTTCAAAGTCCTCCGGAAGTTGTTGGCTTGCCCGACTGCGGCTCTGATTTGGTGACCGGTCGACGATGCTCGACGTGTACGCGGCATGGCTGCGCGGCATCGCAACCTGACTCACGAAAAGACTTCCATAGACCGCCGAAGGACCTCGTCTACTCGGAACGCCAACCTTACCGGATGACGGTCGTCGGCGATACTGCCCTTAAGGGAATCCGAAAGTAACGCTGCTATCGAGGATGGTATTGGCGGAGATGGTGTTGCAACGCTAAAGGTGGTAGCCTTACCGAGCTTTTGGGGAAGCCAGATGAGCTCGCGTACGTGGTCAGCTAGATTGCAACATGCGGGCCTTTTGCTTGCTACGGCCTTGTGGGTTGTTTCAGACTCTTTCGCGGCTACCACGGATGCCGCGTTTCCGATCGTCGGCCGGGTGCCGCGGGTTCTCGTTCTTTATCCCTATGATGAGAGGATCGCCGCGACGACGGCAGCCGGAGAAGCTTTGCGGAATCGTCTCCTGGAAGCGACGGATGGCAAGATTGACCTCTTCTCCGAGTTCCTGGATCTTTCCAGGTTTCCCGAAGCGGATCACGTCGCACGCATGGGCCGATATCTCGCCGAGAAATACGCCGTTCGTCGTCCCGATATAGTTATTGCGCTTGGCAAGGAGTCTGCCAGCTTCATCTCGGCCAACCGCAGCGCGATCGCGCCCGCCGCGAAGATCGTTGCCGCTGGCTTTGATAACTCCACCGCCGAGGACATGCCGGACGACGTGATCGGCGCCTTCACAACGTTCGACATCCGGAAAACGGCCGAGATGGCCCGCAGTCTTCAGCCTAACGCTCGCAATCTTTATATCATAGGCGGGTCCTCCGAGTTCGACCGGGGATGGCTGGCGACAGCCCGTTCCGCTCTCGGTGAGTTTTCCAAATCCTATGAGACCACATACCTGGAAGATCTGACGATAGAGGAATTGGTCGACCGCGCGGCCCATGTGCCCTCCGACAGCATTATCCTGGCCTTGACCGTTTTCAAGGACAAGGCAGGGCGCAACTTCATACCGCGCGAGGCAATCAGGCAGATCGCAGCGACAGCCAGTGCTCCTATTTACGGTCCTTACCAGACCTACATCGACTATGGAGTTGTCGGCGGCAATACCGTCACCTTCGATACCTTGGGTCGCACCGTCGGAAACCTCGTCATCGATGCGATCGCCGCAAAGCCGGTGCCAGACATCGACGCGCCGCAGAGCTACATCGTCGATGCCCGGCAACTTCGGCGCTGGGGACTGGCGGAACAAAACCTCCCGCCCCATACCATACAGATGTACAAGGAGAAGTCGTTCTGGGAGGAGCATTGGCTGGCATCGACAGTGGCACTTGGCGTCGTCTTGGTGCAGGCCGGTGTTATAGCAATCCTGTTGTTTGAGCGGCGGCGCCGCCGCCAGGCGGAAGGCCGGTCCCGCCTTCATCTGCTCGAAGCTGTCCACCTCAACCAATCGGCAACGGCTGGCGCCATGTCTGCCTCGATCGCCCATGAACTGAACCAGCCCCTATCCGCGATTCGCAACAATGCCGAAGCCGCTTCAGAACTGCTCCGTGCCGAAAACCCAGATCTGATATTGGTCCAGCAGATCCTTCACGACATACAGGAAGACGATCAGCGTGCGGGCGACATCATTGGCAGGATCAGAGGGTTGCTCAAGAAGAGAAGCGAGATCGAATGGCAGGAATTCGATCTCAACGACGTCACGTCGAACGCCATGCGCATCATTCATGGCGAGGCCGAGCGCCGAGGCGTTATCTTGAAGGCGACTGAGCCGACCGCCGAGCTGCCAGTCCGCGCCGACAAGGTTCACGTCCAACAGGTTGTCCTCAATCTGGCAACCAACGCGATGGACGCCATGGCGGACGCGGGTTCTGGCAGGGGGACACTGACATTTGAAACAGAGTTGGCCAACGACAATGCCGCGCTTTTTGTCGCCGATACGGGCAACGGCATTCCAATCGAGCGACTGTCCAGAATCTTCGAGCCGTTCTATACGACCAAGAAAGCCGGGACCGGGTTGGGCCTTGCCATAGCCCGCACCATCGTAGAAACCTATGGTGGCACGATCTCTGCTTACAATCGTCCTGAAGGCGGCGCGATCTTTCGTGTACTCCTGCCTCTTGCCCGAAGGCAGGAGCGACACTTATGATGCCGGTCATCCATATCGTCGATGACGACAGATCCTATCGAACAGCGACCGCGAGGCTGCTCACCGCATACGGTCTCAAGGTCGACGTATACGAATCCGGAGATGCGTTTCTCGCCTGCCTTCCGAATTGCGAACCGGGTTGCGTTCTTCTCGACCTGCAGATGCCCGGCCAGTCTGGCCTGGAAATACAACAGAAACTCGGCAAACTGGCGCCACTTTGGCCGGTCGTGTTCCTCACCGGCGAGGGAGACATAAAGGCCGGCGTCGACGCGATGAAAGCGGGCGCGGCGGACTTTCTGGAAAAGAGTACTTCGTCAGCGGTCCTGATAGAGACCATCGAGCGGGCTTTGGTTCAACATGAAAGGCAGCGGGCCGATCACGAGCGCCTTCAGGAGCAGAGGAGATTGGTGTCGAGCCTGAGCGTGCGCGAGGCGGATGTTTTTGCATTGGTCATTCGTGGGCTTCTCAATAAACAGATTGCATACGCTCTCGGCATATCCGAGCGCACGGTGAAGGTACACCGCCATCGCGTCATGGAAAAACTCGGGGTGCGCTCGGTTGCCGAAGTGGTGTCGCTCGCGGCAAGTGTCGGCCCTCTCGAACGACCTAGCGAGCCCAATGTCCCGCCGCCGTCCCCTTAGGGCAATATCAATCAAACGCCAACACGCCTAATATGAACGCAACCGCGTGTCTCTCATAGGGTCACAAGTGGGGGCTCAAGATGGGAAGGCTCCGCCACACAGTCGCCGTTGTTGACGATGACGCCAGCCTTCGTCGAAGCGTTGGGCGGCTTTTGAATGCCTACGGGTTAGCGGCGGTCGAGTATGAATCTGCCGAAGCCTTTCTTGCTCAAGGCACAAACATCGACATAGCCTGCCTTGTGCTCGATATCGACTTGGACGGCGGCATATCCGGCCTAGATTTGCAGCGAAGGCTGAAACAAGCTGGTTCGAACTTGCCGGTCATCTTTATCACGGCGCTCGAAGACCAGCGCCTGCAAGCAGAGGCCGAGCGGGCAGGGTGCATCGCTTACTTGCGGAAGCCTTTTCCCGGATCGGAACTTATCTCCGCAATCAAAGACGCACTGGGATTGTGAGGCCAACTGAGAGGATCACGGGCGATGTGCCCGAATACGATCGCGAGCACTAATCGGCTTCATTTCGCCGAAGCACGCCAATGAGAGCCTTTCCGTCGGTGTAATAGGGATCTCCGCCTCCGTTGCGGCCACTCCTAGTCGCCCCTATGCCATCGATCTCATAGCTCGACATGAGTTCGCCTGCCTTGAGAAGATCACCGAAACCAGATCTCGCTCGGCGTCGATGTCCGGCCCGATATGATGCGTGATTTGCCCGGTATCGTGACTGAGGCCGACGCCACGATCGAAGCTTGCCGAACCAAGCCAAAGTGGTCGGTTGTCGTCCCCGGTTTGCTTCGTCAGCCAGAAACGAACATGGTTGCGCTCGTCGGCGCTTCTGCCCACAGGCTTCTCGAAAGCGAGATCCTGTTTTCTCCCCTCGAAAAACAGCGGACTGACCGGTGC
The DNA here is from genome assembly GCF_001426265.1 of Rhizobium sp. Root1220. Classification (GTDB taxonomy): domain Bacteria; phylum Pseudomonadota; class Alphaproteobacteria; order Rhizobiales; family Rhizobiaceae; genus Rhizobium. The sequence goes on along the minus strand of NZ_LMDG01000013.1, from coordinate 26,210 downwards.
GTCGAGATCGGGTCGGTCAAGCACGACACTCAATCCGATATCGATCGATGTCCGCAAGGTGATTTTATCGGCGGGATCCCATCCAGCCGCTGCAAAGGCGCGGACCACCTCCTGCTTCGAACCAACGAAACCTACGTTTATGGGATCGCCCGGAATGTCCTGAGCTGTGGTCGTGACCATGTTGTCGACCTTTGCAACCCGTTCGGCATCGTGGAAAATCCAGATCTCCGGAATGACCAGATAAGCAAGCAGCAGATAAGCGCATAGCAGGACAATCACTGCGCCTAACGCTGCGCGGGTTTTCGTGCGATGACGCATTGGAATCCCCCGGTTCCAAGTCTAGAGCGTTTCCGCATATTTCTGAATCGGCTAGGATTCCCAAATCGGTTCTGTTGTGATTCACTGATGCTGGCTGGAAGGAGGCCCGCATCAGATGACCGCGCCTTTATCGACTGATCTTCGCGAGCGTGTTGTTGCAGCTGTGCAGAGCGGGGACAGCGTTCGCGCTGTAGCTGCGCGTTTCGAGGTCGCTGTCTCATCCGTTGTGAAATGGTCGCAGCGCCATCGGGCGACCGGCTCGGTTCGTCCGGGCAAGATGGGTGGCCACCGCAAACGCATTCTGGAACCGCACCGCAGCTTTCTGGCCGAGCGGCTCAATCAGAACCCGCATCTGACGCTGCATGGGCTGAAGGCTGAACTGGCATCGCGAGGTATTGCCGTCTCTCATAATACGATTTGGGAGTTCATCCGCAGCGAAGGTCTGCGTTTCAAAAAGAAACGCTGTTGGCCCTTGAACAGGCTCGCGCCGACGTCGCCCGCAGGCGAGAGCGGTGGAAGAGCCTGCAACAGCATCTCGATCCTGAACGTCTCGTCTTCATCGACGAAACCTGGATCAAGACCAACATGACGCCGATCAGAGGCTGGGGACCAAAGGGAAAGCGTCTGCGGGCATTTGCGCCGCACGGCCACTGGCGCACCCTGACATTCCTCGGTGCCTTGAGAAGCGACCGGCTGACAGCGCCCTGTGTCTTCGACGGTCCGATCAACGGCGTATGCTTTCGCGCCTACGTCGAACAGCAATTGGTTCCCACCCTCAAGCCCCGGCGACATTGTCATCATGGACAATCTCGGCAGCCACAAGTCGACCGCTATCCGTCACGCCATCAAGGCAGCCGGTGCCCGGCTTTGGTTTCTGCCGCCTTACTCGCCGGACCTCAATCCGATCGAGCAGGCCTTCTCGAAGATCAAACATTGGATGCGCAACGCCCAACGCCGAACCATCGACGATACCTGGCGGCATATCGGCAGCTTGGTCCAAACGATCCAGTCCGACGAATGCGCCAACTATCTCATCAATGCAGGATATGCTTCCGTCAAAACATGAAGCGCTCTAAGGGCAACGATACGACGAAAAGAACAAGGAAAATATCGAGAAAGCACGGAAATTGCGAGGCTTGGCTAGAATTCTTCCTGGCTGGTGTGGCGAAACCGCTAATCAGGCTTTTGAACCCGCCACTCAGATCGCTGACCTTTTCAAAGCGGACCGGGAGCAGATGACGACCAAGAGCGACAGCAGGTTCAACTCTCCTCAATTGCAGCGAATTACAAATGTTGGTGCTATCCCGCTCGTATCCACTTATTCGTCGTCGCGTCCAGGACGAAGGCGGCGGTAAGAGTTCCGGCAATTCGGCAGGCGTCGCATTTTGCCTTGCGCCCGGGAGCACGGTATCGAACTGATAAGCCTTCAGTATTTCTTCTTGCGGGCGATCTTGTTGCCACGTGGTCCGCTGACCACCGGAGTCCGCTCGCGGTTTTCGGCAAGCAGGCTCCGCCAGCGATCCAGGCGATCGGCGGCCAGCGCACCGCTTGCAAGAGCTGCCTGAACGGCGCAGCCCGGTTCATGGGCATGGGTGCAATCACGAAATCGGCAATTCGGTGCCAACTCGGTTATTTCAGCAAAAAGAGTATCAATACCGTCGGAAACATCACTGACGTAGAGCGTTCTTATTCCCGGCGTATCAATAACCCAGCCGCCGCCTGGAATGGCATGCAGCGATCGTGCCGTCGTGGTGTGCCTGCCCTGTGCGTCGTATTCGCGGGTGGTCCCGGTTTTCTGCTTGGTGTCGGACCCGGTCCCCGTCATGGTATTGACCAGTGTTGATTTTCCGACGCCGGAGGATCCCACCAGCGCCACCGTCTGGCCAACGCCGCACCAGGGCCTTTTAACAGCGAAACGGCGTCGGCGGAGCGGGCATCCAAGACAACCACGGGCAGGTCGAGTTGCAAAGCTTTGGCCTGCTCCTCGAATATGCCAGCATCGTCGGCCGTATCAGCCTTCGTCAGTATGATCACCGGATTACACCCAGCTTGGTTGGCCATGATCAGGTAGCGTTCCAATCGAGCAAGATTGAAATCGGCATTGCATGAGGTCGCGATCAACAGTGTGTCGACGTTGGCGGCAACGAGTTGCTGGCCATGTCCGCCTTCCGTGCGCCGTTGAAACACGGTTTTTCGGTCGAGACGGCTGACAAAGCCTTCTGGCGTGACTGGTCGCTCCGCTCGGGCCGGTCGCGGGCAGCATTGCACACCAAGGCCATGGTCTTCGACCGCAAGGCCGTGTTCATCGGCAGCTTCAACCTCGACCCCCGATCTGCCGTGATCAATACGGAAGCCGGCCTCTATATCGAGAGCCCGGAGCTTGCCGCGAGGCTGACGGCCTACATGGCAACCGGCGTCGCGCCCGCCAACAGCTACCGCGTCTTCCTTGATCCGAATGGCAGAATCATCTGGGAGACTGTGCGGGACGGCGAGATCCTGAGCTACCGGGACGAGCCCGAAACGGGGTTCCGCCGGCGGTTCGTCGCCGACCTCGTGAAACTCCTGCCGATCGACTCGCAGGTCTGACACCGATCGCCGCTTTGAGCCCCAAGCTGCCGCTTTGCTCCATCCGCCATCGCTTCAGTTGTCGAATACAATTTTCCTGTTTGGCGCTCGTGACGAACGCTACAGTATAGCTAGGTCTGGATCTTTCCGGTTTCGCTACGAAAGGTGGCGGACAGAGACGTCACTTCAGAGCGGCGGTCAGGCTGGTTGCGTCGCGAAAACCTCAGAGCTGCGAACCGATAGGGAGAATCGCATAAAATCCCGCCACGAATTGATCCCAGGGCGAACCTGTCGGCTCATAATAGTAGATCCGCTGCCTCCCGTCCGGCTCGGTCTCCGTCCACGAGATCCGCTTGTCCTTGTCCAGCCTTACGGCAAAGGTTTCTTCTCTTAAAACGCCTCTTAGGGCATTCGACGTCTTCCTGGTAAATTCAGGCGAGTCGATCAGAATGCCCATCTCCGTATTGATGTTCACCGACCGCGGGTCCCAGTTGAACGAGCCGACGAACAGGTAACGATCGTCGATGGTAAACGCCTTGGCATGCAGACCCGATCGCGATTCACCCCAATTGACGCCGCGCCGCGCTTCTTGATCTGCGTCAGGCCGAAGTTCGTAGAGGTGGACTCCACCTTCCAGAAGGGCCCGCCGGTCCTTTGCATAATGCGCATAGACGGGTTTCACGTCGTTCGATGCCAGCGAATTGGTTACAACCAACACCTCGACGCCCCGCGCCTCAAGTTCCCGCAACCACTCTGTGCCGCGTTTGCCTGGCACGAAATACGCGGAGACGATCTCAATCTTTGATGCCGCATCGGCGAAATACTTTGACAGCTGGGAGGCAAGAATCTCTTCTTCGTTGTCTTCACCGGCCGCTTTTGAAGGCGGGTCCGAATACATTTTGGCGGAAACCCACGAAAGCTTCAGCGTCGATGGCGTTAGATTCTGCTTCGCAGCCGCACGCACGACGCTGGCATATTCGGTCTCCCGGGCATGCCCGATGATCTCGTCAAGGCGATCGCGCGCTTCGTCGAGACTGAACCCCTGTGGTTCGCCAACGACGGCGTGCGCAGGCACTGCAAACTTGCTATTCCAGTACTCATCAAAGTTTGTCGAGACGTCGTCGACAACGGGTCCAGCAACCAGCACATCGAGATCTGAATAGTTCAATTCCCTCTTGGCCAGGAAATACTCATCGCCGATATTGCGGCCACCGACGATCGACATGGCATTATCGGCGGTCATCGATTTGTTATGCATCCGGCGGTTGATCCGCTTGAAGTCGGTGAGGACGGCCGCGACAAGGCTCTGATCCCGCCAGAATGGGTTAAAGAGCCGGATTTCGATGTTTTTATGCGAGTCCAGAGCCGCAGTCACGGCATCATAGCCCTTAGTGTCCATGTCATCGAGCAATAGCCGCACCCGCACACCCCGATCCGCGGCTTGCAGCAAGCTCCATGCAAAGATTTTTCCGGTAGGATCATTGTGCAGAAGGTAATACTGCGCATCGATTGTCTGTTCGGCGGCCGCTGCAAGCGCCAATCGCGCCGCCAGAGCTTCTTCTCCGTTGCCGATCAGCCTGACCCCGGAACGACCGTCCCTAGGATCACCAAGCCTTTGGACGGCTTGTGTCAGCCGCGTGCTTGTCGGCTGCGCGGGCGAATACGACGGTGTTTGCTTGAATGTTCGTATGGTGTGCGAACAGGCGGCGAGAAGAAAAAAAGAAAGCCCTGCGGCCGAGATAAATGGTTTCATACGACGCCCCATCCAGAATGCTCCACACGCCACCGTCACTTAGCGGTTCGCAAACCTAGACTTTGGCTGTGTCGCGCACTTTGCCGCTAGTACAGATATGCTCTCACGTTTTGAGATTGAGCACCATTCCCGGAGTGACATCGTCCACCAAACCTTATTTCGCTCTGACCGGAAGCGGCCAAGGAGCCGCTTTCGCTAGTGAACAGCTCATCGGCACCAAAGCCGAGCTGAGTCTTTGTCCCGGATCAGCGCCCTTGAGACAGATCGTATGTAACTGAGAAGAGAGGATTTCTGGTCCATCGTAGCTCGATCAACGGAAGCGAAGATGAAACAGAAAGCCGGGCTCCGAAACCTGCAGCCGAACAAGTCATCAACGATATCCGCCGTGCGACGCGCAAGCACCACTCGGCCGAGGACAAAATCCGCATTGTGTTAGAAGGCCTGCGTGGCGAGGAGAGTATCGCTGCACTGTGCCGCCGCGAAGGCATTGCCGAGAGCCTTTACTACAGTTGGTCAAAGGAATTTCTCGAAGCGGGCAAGAAGCGACTGGTGGGGACACAGCGCGTGCAGCAACCTCCGACGAGGTGAAGGTTCTGCGCCGCGAGACGCGCGATCTGAAGGAGGTCGTCGCCGAGGCGCTTGAATTGCGGCTTCCCAAAAAAAAGCATGATCGGGCATGGGGGCGACGAGGAATGAGATATCCCGCCTCCGAGAAGCTTGAGATCATCCGGATCGTCGAGCAATCGCATCTGCCAGTGAAGCAGACGCTGGACAAGCTCGGCATTCCACGATCGACGTTCTACCGGTGGTATGAACGGTTCCTGATCCATGGTGCCGAAGGACTTGAGGATTAGCACTCTGCGCCATCGCGGGTGTGGAACCGTATTCCCGACGATGTCCGCAGCCGGATCATCGACATGGCGCTGGATCAGACCGAACCGTCGCTGCGCGAACTGGCCGTTCGCTTCGCCTCCGGCAAATGCGGTGCGGTTCAGTCGTCGTCCAGACAATGCTTCCTTTCGGCACCTGAGGTCGTGGCGGCGGTTGTGGGGAGGTTGAACATTGCGTTTTCCTTTCAGGTGAACCGTTCCAGATGGATGGCTGACCCGGGAGAAATGTCGTTCTCCGTAAACTCCATAAAACTAAGTGTATCCCTCAACGCATCGTGCTATTATTAGTTGTTGCTAACTTACGAGCTGCCACCGTCAGAGTTGACCGCGGCCCTTGTGGTTTCCAGACATAACACTGCACACACGAACCCTTGCTCAAGGGGCGAGGCTGTTTGGGAGGACGACAATGATGCGCCTTGTTTCAATCGCAGTAGCAATTGCAGGTCTTGGCTTGGCAGGCCAGGCATTGGCCGCGGAAGTGGACATGTCAAAGGTCACCTGCAAGGAAGTGGGTGACATGCCTGCCGCCAAAACCATCGGCGTGGCTATGTGGGTGAACGGTTACGTTCACGGCAAAGCTGGCAGCGCCATGATCGATGGCGATAAGGCCCACGCCAACGCCGAGAAGGTCGCCGCCTATTGCAAGAGCAACACCAGCTCTACGCTGGCGGACGCCATGGAGGCGGTCTCTAAAATGTAGCAGAACCTGTGACGGTGGCGGCATTCACGCCGCCACTGAGAGCATTGAGGCTATGGTTATGGCCTCTTAACGGGAGACGGACCATGTTCGGACTCAAGTCTTTCACCGCCGCCTCGGTGGCTGCGATATTCCTCCTGGGCATGCCAGCTATGTCCTTTGCAACAGAGCAGGGACAGCAGCGCAAGGCTGCGCGGGATGTCCGCCAGGACACCCGGCAGGGCGCGCGGGATACAAAGCAGGACTGCCGTGCGGCCAATGACCAAAGCAACGCTGGGTGCCGGCAGGACAAGCGCGACACCAAGCAAACAGGGCGTCAAACAGGACGAGACATCAAATATTAAGGTTTGTAGTCAGGCGCGCCTCCAGCCCCGGGTGGATGTTTTCGGACACCAATAGCCGGGCATATGACACACGCCCGTCAACGGGGTGGTGCGCCCGAAATGTCTGGCTCTATCCTGAACTAACAATCGGCGACACGCACCGGATAATACCGACCGCTTCCTCCCCTGCTGTTTGAAGCCGCGCTGAGCATCCGCTGGCGCGAGCTTCGGCACGACATGTTGCCGGTTGTCATGCTCTCAATACTCGATGTGGTCATTACAGCGGTTGTCGTCGCGGCAGGCATGGTGAAACTGTTGGCTTGGCCGACAGCGTCCGCAGTCGTTTTTGGCGTGCTGATTGCTGCAACCGATCCGATCGCAGTTGTCGCCATGTTCAAGGACACCGGCATCAAGGGCCGTCTCCGCCTCTTGGTCGAGAGCGAAAGCCTTTTCAATGACGGTGTCGCGGCGGTTTTGTTTTCGCTTGCACTCACTTGGGCACAGGCGACTGGCAGTTCGCGGCTGGGCATGGTGACTGTGGCAAGCACTTTGGCAGTTATGACGGCTGGAGGTATTTTAGTTGGCGTTATCTGGGGCGCAGCAGCCGTTATGCTAGCTGGGCGGACTTCTGACCACTTGGTGCAAGCTGCGGTGACTGCCGTCGCTGCCTATGGTGCATTTCTGCTTGCTGAAAACTTCTATTTCTCGGGCGTACTTGCGACTGTCTCCACCGGCCTGATTATGGGCAATGTGGGTGGTCTTAGGGAAGATAAGAACCGAAATGTATTTTCCGCCGGTGCTCGTTCCTTCGTGATCGGCTTGTGGGAGTTTGGTGCATTCTTGGCAAACTCCCTGATTTTTTTATTGATTGGCCTAAGTCTCGCGCCTCTTATGCGGGTCGATGCGGAGGCTATGGTGCTCGCCGTCGGCTTGGTTCTCGTGGGGCGCGCTCTTTCGGTCTATCCGGTATGTTTGTCTTTTCGTCTTCGATATGGGCCATACCTTTGCGCGAGCAACACGTCCTCTGGTGGGGCGGACTGCGAGGAGCGTTGGCATTAGCGCGCTGGCTCTTGTCCTTCCGCCATCATTCCCGCTCCGTGATGGCATACTGGCCACAGCATTTGGCGTTGTCGTATTCTCGGTCATCGTGCAGGGCGTCACAAAGCCTTACTCATGAGGAAGCTAAAGTTTTTATGACCGTTGATGCGCTGCTCAGCAATGTATCGGCGGCAACGCGGTCTCACGCCAGCGTCGGGAGCTCCTCACCAAGGGTAAAACCGGAGGTCCGGGTAGGTGGCAAATGGGGGCCAACCCATTCCACGCCCCGACAGGTCTCCGCAGCGCGAACCAAATCATCAGGCCGCAAGGTTGGCGAGCATCAGCAAGATGTGATAATTTGCACCATGGCATAGCTATCAAACGGCAAATGGGAAGCATTCGCCCGGCCATGCGCAGGGCCGACCGGCTTCGCACGCCTACTCCAGCGTCTACCGTGTCACCGGCAACGTGGCCGAAGTGAATGCTTCACGGCTACTAAGGAATGCTCAGGTGGCGAGTAGGGTCGTGGAACTCAAGGCGCAGGCGGCAAAGAGGACAGAGAAAACCGTCACTTCGCTGGTTGCCGACCTCGATGAGATCATTGAACTTGCGACAATGCGGAACCCGGCAGCGATGGTCGCTGCGATCGCGCAGCAGGCCGCCTTCTCCGATTGGAACCGGCGAGGCAGTTGGAGGTCATGCATAAGCTCGCACGTCTACCGACCAAGGTGCTCGAATTGACGGAACACGAGTGGACGGCTCAGTTTGGCGCCCGCGGCGGCGCGCTGGAACCGCTTCGCTCTCATGTTCGCAAGAGCTGCTTCCGGGCCTGACTTGGGGCGCGCCTGGTCAGGCAGTTCGACAATAGGCTCGTCAAGAAAACATCAACCCCAGGCTTCCGGGGGACCGTAGCCTTCAATGATGGGCTCCGGAAATGTTTGGTTGCGTGCCTGCCTACGGACTGGTCGCAACAACCGACGTGGCCGCACTCCCGACAGCCGGAAGCTTGCAGCGGTTCATCCCATGGCAACTCACATTCACCGCATCCGCGCAATAGCGCATTGGAAAGCTGTGACGGGCGCAGATACCTGATGTCAGAGAGCCGCGGGCATAGTTCAATCACCGCTCGATAACGTGACAACTCCCGAATACAGCATTTGCGGCAGCACCGCCCGCAACAGCCGTTCCGGCGCGATCGACGGCCGAACCGCCATGCAACGTGCCCCTGAAGATTTGGACGCACTTTGTCACAGGAACATTCCGTTCTGCGGAAAGCTCTCCGGTGTCGGCAGCATCTCCCTTGCTGACATGAAGCGATCCCGCTTGTTCCAAATTCTGTCCACCACCATCCATCCGCGGCAGCCGCTCCAAGGACGGACGATTATTCCCTTATCGAACATCGACCCGATGCTTTCGGAGGTTTGCGCGAAGCGTTGTTTTCCCCGTCGCATTAGCCATAGCAACGTTGCAATTTCATTAGCCGTCAACGCAATGTCAAAGGGGGGTGAGTTCCAATGTGGGCCAACGTTGGAACGCTCGCGGTCCTGTACCTTCACAAGAACGATGGGCATCAAAGTCGCTGCGAGTGTGGCGAGCGAAAAGAACTGTGCTGTCCGCTTCGTTTGTTTGGATAAGAGCAAGGCTGACCGTGCAGCAAAGAATTGCGACAGCAAGGTTACTTCGAGTATTGCCGCTATGTAACGCTTCATGCATACGCCCAACGTAACGAAGCCGCTCAAGGTAAGTATATGTCGAGAAATATTAACACATAGTATTAGAGTGATGTAAATTAGCGAATGTCTGGAGTGATGGTGCGTGCTAGTCGATAAACAAACGATCGATGCCAGCTGCCCACGGTTGCCTGTTCGACCCTGCTAGGCCCTGCGCGATCTTTGATCGCTGCCAAACATGCTCAAATTAACGTCAACTCCAGTGGGACCAGATGAATGCCGCACGATGCTTCGCGAGCGGTATCGCGTTTGGGGCGGCGGATGGCCGTCAAGCAGAGGCGGTTGCTTCGCGCGCGGCTGGCGGACATTCGGGTAGGTGTGACATTCCGGCACTAGTCTCCGGAATGTGCAGCCCCTAATGTCTGATTCGTCACCGACAAGGTGCGACGCCGATCGTAGGGTAGGGCGGCCTCTTAAAGAGCAGAATTCTATTCGTGATCGTTTGATGTCTTGCTGTTGCCAACTTAAGTGCCTGCGGGACGATGGGCAAAGGCACGCTACAAATAAGCCGGCCTCTGAATTTGCAGGAGGACGATTGCTCTTCTCCGCTCTCGTGTCGCGAGGTCGGCTCGGTTTGTAAGTTTCCTATGCAACACCATGGCGGTATAGCTCCGCTTTAACCTTCGGCTCTCAAATGGAGCGTAGTCATGACACTCGGGCGAAGCGGTCACCTACTTGTTGTCCTATTGGCATTTTCGTTGTTCTCATGCCAGACCAAAGATAAAAGTCCCCAACCGAGTTTCACAACCGACAGCCGCGGACTGCCGATCACAGATCCGGCTCGGGCACAAACCTATGCCCACTTCATCGAGTTTCGATCGCGCTATGCGCTGACTTATGGGCATACCTACGTCGTTTTTGGGAGTGTAGACCCGAATGGAAATACGATCGATCCCGAGGTTGCGGGCCTCGCCCCGGCATCGCCGGATGCTGCACCCTATCTACTAGGTCATGTCATACCGGTTCCGGCTACGACCGGCCAAACCGACGGTGATTTGGAAGAACAGTATAGGTCCGCAAGCTGGCGCGTGATGCTGTCTGACGCAGAATACAATAATGTCGTGGCCTTCATTCGCAAACAGCAAGCGAATTCCCATTTCTGGCAAGCGTCGGTCGATAATTGCAACAACTGGGTAGGCGAGATTGCACGTCACATGGGGTACAAGACGCCGAGCATCTGGCTGAGGCCGCAACAGTTCATTACGGAGCTTCGCCAGATGAACACTGGTTCAATGGCCGCGACACCGGCTTGAGATGGCGCATAGCCGTGCATCGTTCGTGTCGCCCCGGCTACGTTTCGGCGTGGCGGGAAACAGCGATCGAGCACTGATCAGTTCGATCCGTCCGGCAGCGTCGGCTGCTACCGATTTCGACATGGAACCGGTGCGGACCCTCGCCGTCAATGCTTGAGGCACTTACGACCCATTGCCATTGCCTTGTATGTGCCCTTCAGATCGACCGCGAAGGTTCCTGCGGTTTCGGGAAACACGATCATCTCGTACTTCTTGGCTACGTCGCGCTTGAAACTGGGGCTGTCCGTCGTGATGTAGCCGCCAGAGTACCCCCCTTTGAGTTCGCCGTGGGTGCTGGTGGCCAGACCACCATAGAGGTTGCCTCCGATGGAGACGAAGACTTCAGACTTGGCTCCATTCTTCAACCCAATATCCGCCTTTGAGAAAACTCCAAGATATCCCACCTCACGATCTGCGGGGGTAACTCCCATTTGCACCGAACCTAGACCATAATCGCGAACGATTAAGCAGTCACCGCGGGTCTGATTTGTATAAACGGTCCAACCTTCAACCTCACCATATTTGGCAAGCACATCACTGGCCTTGGGTACGGGATTTTGTGCGTAGGTTACGATCGCAGACGAAAGGATAGCAGCTATCGACGCGAGGAGTGTCACGAAGGTTCTCATTGGTATTCCCCCTTTGATGTGCGGAGTGAATCGCTTTTGTGTGCCGTGATGGCGATGTGCAATTCGCGGTGATAATTTGAGAAAAACAGTGTCGGCAGAACTCCAAACGCAGGCCGTTTGTAGATTGGCATGGCCCCGTCCAACCGCGCTGAATATACCTGAATTCCAAGTTAAGACTTGAAGTCCTAACCTCGGAACCAGACGGGGCCGGTCCGCGCCACAAACCAAATCGCTCAGTATTTGATGTCTCTGCCAGTCTGACGTCCGGTTTGCTTGGTTTGCCGCTTATCCTGGCGGCATGCGGCATTGCTTTTGTCGTTTGCGGAGCGGCATGCCTGCTTTGTATCCCGGGCACCCTGCCGACTGTCCTGTTTGACGTCACGAGCGGCTTTGCGCTGCTGTCCTTGCTCTGTCCCCCAAGACAAGGTCGGAGTGCCTGCGAGGAGTGCAGCAGCCACCATGGCGCTGATGATTGACTTAAACTTGATCATTTACCATCCTCCCGTTGAAGCGGCCACGACTGCAACCACTATGTTGCGACAGAACCGAGACCGCCGATGTGCTGCACCCAATCGATCGAAACCGATCACGGCAGGAAACATTGGTTGTCTAGGTGGCTCCAATAGTAATGCGAAACGACCGGATATGCGCCGTAGTACCACAGAGGTTACGCGAGGCTACAGCACTTGCGCCTGACAAATCGGTGGTCATTTCGTACCTCAAACCCGGACCGTATGTATGCGGGCATCCTCTTCATCACGGCCTCTGTCCGACACTGTGCGGCAAACCGTAGTAGCTGGAGCATAGCCTACACTAGTTCGCGATGGTGTCAGTTTCGTGCAACCGACGGCAACGTGTGAAGGAATGATGAACACTGAGGCAGGCGCCAAAAGCCCCTGATCGGTACCGATGAAGTCGGTGCTGTTGGGAAGCCTTCGGGGCAACAGACGTGACCTTCTGACGGTCATCCGGCCTCGCCGGTATTTTGGTCATCCTAAAAACGATGTCATCGGCCCGGAAGAAACGAAACAAGCGCTTTCCTGGCGTTGAGAAGGGAGGCGAAGACGCTCGTCGTACTTTCCGATCGGTCGACAGCGATAGAGAGATCGAAAGAGCTTGTCTCACGCTATTTGGTCCCCTTGTTCTTAACGCGGCGTCGAGCAAGGATTCACGCCTCTAAGCAGGTCAACGATTTGCCAATTCGCGGGTCGTCTCAGTATCGGCTCTTGCCTGGTGGAAGCTGGACTCCTCGCTGCGCCGTTGGCGACCGCCCGCATTTTTGATGGGGTTTCGGCCATCTGAAAAGGAGGCGCACCGAAGCTGGGCTGTCTCATTTAGATCACAATGCTGCGTAAACCGCGCCTCTGGCCAAGCAACGACTTGTGCTATCCCACTTACAATACAATGCTTACGCGTCGTGATTGCAACGTCGGGGAAATAGTCATGAACCTCAGGCCAATGTTTATGGGTGCGGGAATGCTGCTTGTCGTATCCTCCCCATTGATGGCAGCTGATGCGATCGTCGCCGCTGAGCCAGAACCCGCAGAATATGTTCGCGTCTGCGACGCGTACGGGACGACCTACTTTTACATCCCCGGCACTGAAACCTGCCTGCATATCGGCGGGTATCTTCGCTTCGAGACGCGCTTTGGCCGCGATGAGGTAGGGTCGTCGGATTGGACCTTCTGGCAGCGCGCCCAGGTTAGCTTCATTTCCAAGAGCGAGACCGAGTGGGGAACCCTGACGGGCTGGCTCACCTATCGCGGCGAGGCCGGCAGTGCGTCCGACAACGTGGTCTTCCTGGACGAGGGCTTCATAGACATCGCCGGTTTCCGATTTGGAATGCAATATAGCTGGTGGGACGACGATCCAAGTGGCGAAACCGATACAGTCGCAAGCAACGAAACGAAACACAACTCCATCCGCTACCAGTACGAGACGGACAATTTCGCGGCCGGTGTCTCAGTGGACGAGTTGGAAGACGAGTATGAGACAAAGCCCGGCGAAGGACCCAACGATATCGGTATCGCCGCGCAAATCTCTGGCAAGTCTGGCGGCTACAGTGGCTATCTCCTTGGCGGCTATGACACCGACACTGAAGAGATAGCCATACGCGTCATCGCTTACGCCGACGTCGGACCCGGTCAACTCGGGCTCTACGGAGTTTGGGCCAGTGGGGCCAACTACTACTACGAAGACTCCGAATGGACTGTCGGAACGCAATACGTCTGGGAGGCAACCGACAGGTGGTCGTTCACCCCAGGCTTTCAGTATTTCCATGCGATTGATCTGGACGCCAATGGCGATGGATTTAGCGGAGGCGACGCCTGGACCGGAGGTATAACCATCGACTACCAGATCGCCGAAAACTTTGCGGCAAAACTGAGCACGCAGTACTACGATTCAGACGATGCCGATGATGATCAGCTTGAGGGGTTCCTGCGTCTTCAGCGAAACTTCTAAGGAATACGCTTACCCCAAACCTCGTACTGCCCTTACAGCTAGCGATGGCTGTGAGGTATTCGCAATGTGAATGTGGAGGGCATGACGACGTTGGCGCTGACGAGCGAAGCGATCAGCGTTGGGGGACACTTCTCCTCAGAAAGGCGATTTTCGTGGATGCGCTTCACGGACGCGTCGGTGGGTTGCGAGCTAATTTCAGCTAAAGCACGATTCTACGGTTCTCGTCCTGCCCGATGCCTGCAGGGAAGACGACATAACCTCTCGAGGTATTTCACCCTTCCACAATACTACGCCGAACCGCCTAGCCCCTGTGTGTCTGCGATGCGCGCAAGCGCTGCATCTTCTGGCAGGAGGTAGACCTTTTCGATCGTCCGGTCGAGCAGATCCCGCTCCAGCCGCAATGCCGTCTTCCGGCATTCGGGGAGCGTCACTTCAAGGTTGTCTATCATCGCGCGGAGCCGTCGGGCGATCTGAAGGTTTTCCGCTCCATAAATCCGGATTTCACGGCATGTGAGCTGAACGAAGTCCTCCCAATCTGGTACCGGCAACACGACGCGCAAGCATCGTTGGGCGTCGCATACGTATGCACTCCCCAATTCGCGGCGCCCGACACTGCGTAGCAGCCGCTGCAGCTGATCGATTGCCAGGACGGCGGTTGTCGGGTCGTTTATCGCCTTCGAGAGGGCCTTGGCCGCGATGTCGACGATGACCCTGAACGCGAACGTGGGATCCTGCTCGATCGTTCGCTCGCGCCCGAACGCCACCGTGTCGCGAAGGTCGTTGTCGGCGATTGCGGCGGCGCCACCGTACAGGCGAAATAGCGGTTGTCGCTGTGATACAAAGTCACCGACGCGGGCAACAAACTCGATGATGCCGTTCGCCTTCTGCGCTTGCGCCGTCAGGGCCTTTACGTCGATCGCAAGAATGATGGCCGAGGAGTAGGGATGGGCGACGATGCGATCCGGCGTGCCATACGTCGGCCTCGGTTGATCCGGCGCCGGGACCTCCACCGCCAGGCGATTGGGGTAGACGAGATTGAGCACCTCGAAGCCTTGCTCGGCGACGCGATAGATGATGCTAACGGGCCTGAGGAGACGAGCGGAGTAGTCGATGAAATAAAGGAAGGCCGCAAGGGACAGCACGCCAAGAATCCCTGAAAGCCACACGATAAACGACGGGCCGGATGCGTTCACGCGACTTATCGCGGCGATAGCAAAGAGCAGCGTGAATATGAACAACCCCACCGTGAAGCGGATAACGTTATCTCGCAGCAGTGTGGTCGCGATGATCCGGGGCGTAAGCTGACCGCTTGCGATCTGGATGGCGACAAGCAGCGAGCCGAATGTAAAGACAATGAAGGAAAGCGCCAGACTGATGATGGCCTGCAACGCGGCCAGCGTTCCTTCGGTGCCGAGAGGCCAAAGCGGAACCCACCGCGTCCACTCCTCGAGTGCAAGAGCGGTGCGAAAAAAGAGCTGCTGAAGGACGAGCGCGAAGAAAGGCACGATCCACAGCGAGGATCGCATGTAACTCTTGAGCGCGTACAGCTTATTCCAGCGCATGTGGTCCAGTCCCCTTGGCTCGATCCAATCGGGCACTTCAATGCCCGCCATCACTCACCTTGCAAAAGAGCGTCGTCAGAATGTCTCCCGTGGTTTCGTCGCATGCCCGGTGGCGGTCGAGTGGTTCCCTCCGCCCCTTCTCCGCTTGGGGTCCGCGAACGCAAAGGACAGATTCCGCTTCATCCGGTTCAAGTGCAATACGGCCGTTTGGTGTACCGATGGAGGCTGAAGTTTTCAACGCACGCAACGCCGCCGTAAGCAAGAAACCGTGCGTCGTGTTCCCGCCGCTATGGCGGCGGGCCTATCTTTTTTCTCGCGCTGCAATCGAAAGTGACATGGTTAGGCGAAAATATCGAGCCTCGTGCGTTGCCGGCGCACCTTGGTTCCAAGCATACGAGCCCCGTCAAGGCGGGTCGAGCAACCCTCGAATCCGAGGCGAGGATACCAAGAGATCGCATATCGCGACGAATTCATTCGCGTCCCGCGGCGCAGGCGCGAGGCCGAACCAGTCCGTTCCGTCGCGCCGTGGCGACCAAACCAGCCGCTCCTCCAGCACATAGACGCCGTATACGACATGGATGTCGCTGCGGTCAGCCAAGTTGAGGCCCGGCCGCATGCCATGCGCGGTAAGCGCGGCATTCAACGCGATCGCCACCTCGATCAGTGTCGTCCGATACCCCGACCTTCGAACGACCTCGGCGCCATGAACGCGCTCCAACCAGGTCGCGCCAAGCTGTATGACCACCAGAGTGCGGTCCACGATTTGCCGCAAGTCCTTCTGCGACATGATCTCCATATACCGAGCGGGTTCTAGATGGACGTCGACTGCGGCCGAGACGGCGCCACACTCGCTGTGGCCGAGAACGACAATGCTCCGCAGGCTTGCGAGATGATCAATTGCATAGCTCAGACTGCCCATGACATCATCCCCCAGACCATTTCCGGCGATCCTGACGACAAATAGGTCGTTGGGTCCTTCGGAGAAGATCAACTCGACCGGAACGCGGGCATCAGCGCAGCCGACGATTGCTGCGAACGGTTGCTGTTTGGGTGCGGTGCTGCGACCAGGAAGAAGTCCGACATCATGGGGATCAATATCGATGCTCAGTCTTGCGGGTCTCGATGCGGCGACCTGATCGAGAAGCTCGGCGAAGGCGCGATTGCCCGCCTCAAGTCTCAGGCGGGCGGCGTTTGGATCGGATGGCAATGCCTTGTGCGCACCGTCGAATGCGAAACGGTAGGTCACTTCGGCCAGGCAGGCCGGATGTTCGATCGGAAGGCCTTCAGGCAGCTTCTTTGCCATGCGACTGTCTCCTCCAATAGCAATCTGCCGCGATGCTCTGTATGCCGACCTAAGGCGCTGGCGTCAGATTAGCACTATTGCAGGTCTTGTGTACCAAATCGTCGACGGCCAGAATCGAAAGCCCGACGACAACCAGATCGAACATATTCAGTTTGCCAAAGGCAGGCCGCACGGGCCGGTTACGTTTGATTGTCCGATCTATGTTCGCAAGCGGCGACGGTCCAATCCCTCCGACAATGAGGAGGCCAGAAAATGAGCACGCAGTTCTCTCAGTCAATTAATTTTTGCGACAATTTGCGCAAGGGAGATGCTATTATTGGTTGTCTCTAAACATCGTCGCATCCTGAGACATCAAAAATTGAGTATCGAGCGTACGCCTCGTGCAACGCCCATCGACGCCCGCCGCCGGACAAGGCCGAGACGTTATCGGTCTCGCCATTCACGGCTCTCCTAATACCGAACCGAAGAAAGGTGGACAGTTGTGCTATCAGAAACAAGCAATAGGGCGCGCTCCAAGCAAATGAGGCGCCTATTCTTTACCGCTCTCATCGAGCAGCTCGGTGTGGTCTGGCCAATCTTGTCTGGCGTTGTCACGGTCATGCTCGGATGTGGCGTTGCGATTTGGCGCATTGAAGATTGGAGACTTGACGAAGCCCTTTATTTCACCTTCGTGACCGGGCTCACCATAGGCTATGGCGATTTCACGCCCAAACACCTGTCGGCGAGGCTGCTCGCATTGGTGATCGGCTTTTCAGGCATCATCCTAACAGGTCTCGTCGCAGCCGTCACCGTGAAGGGTTTGAACGCAACCGATTACGACGGCAAGGAACATTAGACACGGTAACCCAGGTCAATCCGATCCCCCGTCAGCGTTTGACTGCAGCACCGGCCCAGCGGAAACGTGGGCCGGTCTGTGGTCGGATCTCAACTGGCCTCTGTGAGGACCTAGCAATTATAGGCACCAGTTGCACAGCGCCGCGTCGTTCGGCGAGCGACGCCGGCGACACTGACCGGCGTCAGCGGCCGTCCTACCCTCGCCTCAGCCGGGGAGACTAAGGGAGGAATCCAGGAAAATGACTGTTGCGGTACCATATCGCCGATAGAGAGAATGGCTGCCAAAACGCAGGCCATTATTGCGACGCGTTTATAACCCATCATTTTGCTTCTCCCACCACAAAATTCTCCGGCAGGTCGCCGAGCTTGCCCTTAAGGTCGTTGATATCGAGCTTTTCAGCGCCTGTTGTGTTGTTAAAGGTAAAATCGCCCAGCTTGACGTCACTGCCTGACTTCCATTCTCTGATCTGGACGCTGTATTCCGGGCCGCCTTTCACCTGCTTGGAAGAAATGACCAGGCGGCACGGGTAGGGTTGCGCTCCTTGGGCGACCCAAATCTGGAAGTCCACATCATCCTTCCGGAAGGCGAGCGAATCGCACTCGGTCCCATTGATGACGCCGCTTCCCAGATCCTTCGAATCGTAGACCCCCTCCATAAGTGCGTCATATGCATTCGTCATCAAGAGGTCCGCCGCGGGAAGGGGCAATCCAAACTTGTCCTTCAACTCGTCGATCAGATGATCGACCGTGCCGGGTGTCTCGACTTGTGTGTACTTGTTCACGTCTTTTCCCAGGAGGGTCAGCGTTTTCCCGTCGAACAATGCCTCGGTGTCAACAAACCCTCCAGAGCGGGTCGTGTGCACCTTGTCGGGTCGACCAAGGGTCACAGTTCCTGAGCTGGCCAGTCCCAGTTTCTGATCACTGTTGGTGATCACCTGAAGATTGGCATCATAGGCGAACGACAGGGCCGTCTGTGCCGCCATATAGTCAGACATTGCCTTTAGCAGCTTCTTGGCTTCCGGCGAGTCGGTCACACGAACGAGCTCGACGCGACGGTTAAGCGCTTTTCCTCCACTCGTCTCATTACCTGCTATCGGACTGTCCTCCCCAACGCCTGCCTCGCTCAGCCGACTGGCTTCGATCCCTCGGTCGACCAAGGCGGCCTTGATCGCAGTGGCGCGCTGCAGGGACAAGTCTCTGTTGCTCTCAGGGCTGCCGCTTGCGTCGGTGTGGCCGACAATTCTCAAGCCCCAGTCGGGAAAGTTCTTCAATGTAGTCGCTATGTCATCGAGAAGCGTTTCCCCGCCATGCCGTAACGTTGATTTGCCGCTGTCGAAACGCAGACCATAGACATCGTAATGATCTCTGGTTTGCAGCGCCTGCTGCATCGATTCCTTGCTGTACTGCCGAGGTGCATCCATACTCTGGGACCAGGACGGCGAACTGGCCATGACAAAAACAGCCGTCGTGACTATGAATCGCCGCGCGGAATTGTGCCAGGCTGATGTAACGTCTGCATGTTTTTTCCGGCATTTTAAGTAGCCGAATCCTGAAATAAGTTTTGCTGGTGTGCTCAACATCGTAATAATCCTTCTATTTTTGTGAGGATTAGGTTGAGAAAGAGATTTACACTTTGTGTGATGTGTGAGAAATCACGAATGATTGTAACATATACCTGGTCAGAAAGGAACTCGGCTTATTTTCATCTAACTTGTAATTCCGTTCTTAAGTCGACATCTCATCGTGTAAGCTACGCCTAGTCGCCCGCCGGTGACCTTCCAAGATCCTGCTTAGCGGATCCCTGCGGATCCCATGCCTATCGGATCGGCCCGCCGGGCTCAGCGGGCTATGTCTGGCTGAACGGGGTTTTCGGTCTCTGCCGATGTCGGCGCTTCTTCCATCCAGGCATCCAGCAAGGTGTAGGCGGTCGCAAGAATAACAGGACCGAGGAAGATGCCGAGAATTCCGAATGCCACCAGGCCGCCGATAACACCCGCCAAAATGAGCAGCAGCGGCAGATCCGCGCCTCTTTTGATAAGGACCGGCCGCAGGAATCCATCCAGCGCCATTGCCAATACGGTGAAGACGAGCAAAACCGTGCCCCAGAATGTCTCGCCGGTATAATAAAGCCAGATCACTGCCGGCACCAGGACAAGTGCTGGGCCGATCTGTACGAGGCAGAGCATGAACATCAACGCGGTTAGCATTCCAGCATAGGGCATGCCTGCCGCCAACAGACCAATCCCACCCAGGGCACTTTGTGCAACGGCGGTCACAGTGACGCCGAGCGCGACACCGCGAATTGCCTTTCCAGCCAAAACGATCGCCATTTCGCCTCGGTCACCACCGAGGCGATGGCCAAAGCGGATGGCCGCGGCCGCTGCCTTCTCCCCGCCGGAGTACATAACGGCGGCGATTGCAGTGGTCAGTACGAAATGCAACAGCATGCCTCCAACGCTGCCGGCGGCGGTGGCGAACCATCGCGCCGTCGATCCAGCATAGGGAGCGAGCCTCGACCCCAGTTCGGAGACGTTGGAGGCTGAAAATCGAATCCAGGCATCGGCGATGCGCGCGCCGATGAGAGGAATGCGAGTAAGCCAGTCAGGAGGCGGTGGCAGACGCATTGAAAAGGCGGAGTGCACCAGAGCTGTAATCTGATCGAGATTCTCGACGATCGTAGAAATGGCAAGCCAGAATGGCGCGATGAGGATGCAAAGAAGCACCAGCGTCATGACAAACACAGCCGGACCACGGCGATTGCCGAGGTGCCGCTGGACCCAGAGCATAAGCGGCCATGTGGCGATAACCAATGTCATGGCCCACAAGATTGCCGGCAGGAACGGCAAAAGGATCAGGAAACTGAAACCGATGAGGCCGCTGATGAACAGCACCGAAAGCGTGATGCGTGTGAGATCGGGTCGCACTCCATGCTCCTCTCAAGCAGCTCGGTCGCAGCGTGAAGCCAGAAGCACGCAGCACCATTTTCCAAATGGTAAACGGAGTGTCCGCGACCTCGCAAGTGTCTGTCGTCGAAACCCGCGATCAACAATCAAATCTCCCAAACCGATCACATTGGCCGCCTGATATGCTCCAGGCGGCCAGATGTGTTCGGATCGCTTTCCCGGCCTTGAGGCCTACCTACGCATGCAAACCCGGCGACGTTCCGCCTGGCGCGGCCTAGTGTCCTGAGAGGACCAGTGTCTGCACAGGAAGCAGCATCGCCTGCATCCGAAGAATCATCGCGTGCACGAGTCCGACCGTGTCGACGACGTGCAGGAACACCCAGCGCACCGTGCCGATATTGGGATCGGCAAGCACGTCATGATTGTTGGTATAGGCATTTGCGATGCAGCTGCTGCCTGGCGGGATTTTGTCCAGTCCGCCCTCGAAGAGCGGTTGCAGGAACACCGTCAGGGTCCCAGGTCGGGCTATTTGCTGCACGTCGATTAGCTGATCGGTCGGACGCAGTTGCCCGGCCGCGATCACATCCTGTACTTCGGTCACAACAAGCGGAATGATGGTGAACGGCCTTCCGATGCAGGTTGCTTCGGCGATCATCCCGCGCTTGATCACTTGCGCTTCGATCTGGCCGAAGCCCGCGATCAGCGTTCCCCGGCCCGCTTGCGTCGGTACCAGGATACCCGCTGGCCGGATCATCGTGTTGACGACGTCACCCGGCCGCAGCGTGAACTGCTGCACCGTACCGGAGATGCCGGCCCGCACGAGCGTCTTGTCCAATTCCACCTGCGCCTGCGCCAAGGCGGCTTCGGCGCTTGCCTTCTGTGCCGGCAGCAAGACCTTGATCTTGGCTGCGAGGGTCTCTTTCTTGGCGACGGCGGCCGCCAGCGAACCCTTGCGGGTCTCGATGGTGTTGGCCAGGCGATCGACTTCGCGCCGTGCAACGGCATCTCTCGTCAGGAGCTGTGCCTTCATCTCGTATTCGTCGATAGCCACCTGAAGGGCGCCTTGCGCCTCCTGGATTTGCCCATCCGCCGTCGCCAGTTCGGTTTCGGTCACCCTGGCTTCAGCCTCGAGTTGCGCGATCTGCCGCCGTGCCGTCTCCACGGCAGCTTTCTGTTGTGCGTCATCCAGCCGGAACAGCGGCGCACCGGCGGCAACCTTGTCGTTAATTCCGACATAGACTTCATCGACGCGTCCGACCGTTTCCGGTAGGATCGTCACCGTGCGGAAAATGGCCGTCACGCTGCTGGTCGAGGGGTGGAAGTAGAAGATCATCGTGATCAATGAAATGGTGAGCATGAGGCAGGCCGATATGCCCCAACGCAGCTCGTACCACATGGTGTAAAGGTTAATCTCGTGGCCAATCCGCTTTCCCTGAACGTACCGTCGAAAGAGATAGTCGGGGAATATGGTAAGAAGCGAGCAGAGCATCAACTCGAACATGGTCAGATCCCTTCACCCTGAGGAGCACTGGTCGAACTTTCCCCGGCGGGCTTCGGCGACTCTTCGGGAAGCAGGGCCGGGTCGCCGTTCTCTTCAAGGGTGCGGCCCGACAGCTTTCCGAGCGACTGGGCGATCGAGTAGAGCGGTGTCGAAAAGTCGGGAATGTGCACGAACGCGAGCAGCAGCCCGGCGATCCAGAAAAGATGGTTGTGCGTGAACAGCGAGATCAGCGCCAGCACCGCCACGATCTCCATCTGCACCTTGCTTGTCCGATGCGCCATGCGCTCTGGAACCGCGTGAAGCTGAAAGTAAAGATTGCCGATGATCAGGACAAACAAGAGCAGGAAGATGACAACGCCGACGAAGAGGTAGTCGGTCTGCCCAGGCGCTGTGATAAACCCTGGGAGGTGTTCGATTGCTGCCGGGTGCAAATCCTGTGTCATCGAAATTTCCTTTCTGTGAGCTTAGGCACATTCGCTGACAATGGTCTTCTGACTAGAGGTGACGCAGTCGCGCAATGTCGCGGCTCAGTCGGTGCCACGCCTTTCGAGCGGCCCCCACTTCGGATGCACGTAATAGTTATCAGGCCCAAGACTATACGTTCCTGAAACTACATGTTCCTGCTGATCGAGATGTTGCACAAATCCCCGACGTTCCTCACGGAATACTAAGCAGCTATCACGCGGTTTGCTCGTAACATCATGTAAGTTACGGAAGTTTGGTGAAGGGACCATCGATTTTTGGCCTTTTGCCTGGGGGCCGATCTTTTTTTGGCATGTGGCTTTTTCTGAGCGCTGCAAACCGTTGCGGTTTGACGTCCCGCCGGTCCGTGAGGGACCTGCCGCGACGGTGTGCAGGCCGCGTAGCATCGCGTAAGTTACGCCGCACAGACAGTCCGGTGGTATAGTGTTTTCATCCGACTACCGCGTTTTGAACATAGGGAGAGACGTTGTTGAGAGGTAGATTTGGCAGTCCCGTGTCTGCCTCACTCGGCCTGCCGAGGCTCGTCCCTAGATCGCACTGCAGACCCAAAGCCCAGATCCAAAGCCAATGTGATTTCCCAGATGCAACGATGCGAGGAGGTCGACTTTTGATGAAAGCAAGATCCTACAGGCTGTCCGCAGTATTGTCGGCGTTGGCGCTCCTTTCGACGGTTCTTAGTCCCCCGGCCTATTCGCAGACGCCAGTACCCGCGTCGAAGCCGGTTTCCGCGCCGACAGCGGTCGAGGCGGAGACCGGCCTGCTTTCCGACGACGAACTAGCGGTTCTTGTGGCGCGCATAGCGCTCTATCCGGACGAACTCGTTGCCGCGATCTCAGCGGCGTCGCTTTTCCCCCTGCAGATCGTCGAGGCCGAGCGGTTTCTGGAGGCCAGGAAGACAAAAAGCGATCTCAAGCCGAAGGAAGATTGGGACGGAAGCGTCATCTCGCTGCTCAATTATCCCGATATCGTCAAGATGATGAGCGAGGACCTCGACTGCCAGGAAGACAAAAAGCGATCTGATGATCGCCATCCAGCAGCTTCGTGACGAGGCGGTGGCGAAAAACGTCATCAAAACCGACGACAAGGTCACGGTGGTGGTGGAAAACGAGAATGTCGTCATTCGTCCGACCGATCCGGAAAAGGTCTACATTCCGCAGTACCCACCGGAAATGCTCTATCAACCGGGATATGTTGCAGAGCCGATCTCTTATTATCCCAATCACTACGATAGCTATTACTATCCAGGCGCCGCTTTCTTCGCCGGCGCCGATGACCTGCTTCTCGGCTGGTATCACTTGCGGCGAGAGAACTACGTGAAATGCTCTATCAACCGGGATATGTTGCAGAGCCGATCTCTTATTATCCCAATCACTACGATAGCTATTACTATCCAGGCGCCGCTTTCTTCGCCGGCGCGGTGACGGGCGTCGCGTGGGCGGCCATCGTCAACTGGGATGATTGGGGCGTCTGGGGTGGCGGCTGGGGCAACGACCTCGATATTGACTGCAACAACTGCTTCAACGACCGGAACTTCAATGGCAAGGTCAAGTGGAACGACGTCGACTGGTCCAAGGTTGACCGGAGCAAGCTGAGCATCGGAAAGGATCAGCTCGCCAAGCTCGATCGCTCGGCGATCAAGTCCGGCCTACAGGCCGACAACCGCAACCAGCTCAAGAACAAGGTCAGCGATCGCCAGGCGAACCGCGGACCCGGCAGCAGGGATGCCGGAGCCCGTGCTAGCGATATTCGCAAGGGCACTGTGGAGGGACTGAAGGCAAATCCGCGGCCCAATGCGGGAAATGTGGCCGCGAACCGGCCCGGCGCCTCACGTCCCGATGCCCGTCCAGGCACGGCCAATCGACCTGCAAATGCGGCCAACCGTCCCTCGAAGCCATCCGCGAATGTCAACAGGAAGGCAGGGGCACCGAAGATGGCGGCCCGTCCGGACAACCGTCCGCGACAACCAAGCGCCCTCGGCAACGTGCAGTCCGGGCGCCGCGAGGCGGTTTCCTCCCAGCGAGGAGGGCAAAGCATGGGAGGTGGGCAGCGCGGCGCGCCGCGAGCTGCGCAGCAACGTTCGCGGCCGATATCTCATGGCGGCGGCGGAGGTCGTGGCGGCGGTGGTGGTCGTGGTGGCGGCGGCGGCGGGCGGCGGTAGGTTTCTAGCCCCTCAGATTTTCGGAGATGAACCATGAGACCACAGTTGAGATTGATAGCAGTGATGCTCGGAGCGGCTGTTTCCCTTGCCCTGCCAGATCCTTCCACGGCGCAGTTGCAGACGAACCTTCAGGAGTTCGCTGCAGACACCGCACCCTCGTTCGACAACCCTTCGGCCGCTCTCGAGCGGCTCAAGGCAGTGCTCAGCGCCAACGATATTGATGGGCTGGCAAGTCTCCTTGGCCTGAATGCTGCCAAGCTGCGGTCCAGCAACGAGGCTGTGGTAAGCTACGGCCTGATGCGCGAGGGCGCAGCGCGCCATTTGAGCCTTCAGGATGTGGGAAAGCGCAAGGTCATTGTCGTAGGAGACGCCCTCTGGCCGTTACCATTTCCCCTGTCCCAGGGAAAAGACGGCAAGTGGGCATTCGATCCTGAGGTCGGGCTTCAGGAAATCGTCAACCGCCGGGTTGGCGAGAATGAGCTCGCAACGATCCAGACGATGCGTGACTACGTGGCCGCCCAATATGAGTACGCGCGTATCGATGAAGACGACGACGGTCTCTATGAATATGCCCAGCGGCTGATCAGCACTCCCGGCAAACGTGATGGCTTGTACTGGCAGCGCGGCGTTTTTGATGAGGAGAGTCCCGCCGGTCCTTTGATCGAGACGGCTGCCTTCGGCAAGGCCAAGCGCGGCGAGGGATACTACGGCTATCGCTATCGTATCCTGACAGCTCAGGGCGCCAACGTGATTGGGGGCGAGCAGAGTTACATCGTCAACGGCAACATGACGGGCGGCTTCGCGCTGATCGCCTGGCCGGCCAAGTACAGGGCAACCGGCGTGCAGACCTTCGTCGTCAACAATGCGGGCATCGTCTATGAGCGGGATCTGGGGGCGAAGACTGAGGAGCGCGCCTTAGCGATCAAAGCGTTCAATCCGGACGCGAACTGGGAGATCGTAAGGGACTAGCATTTCGACGCTGCCCACCGACACTGTACGTCAGCAGGGGGTCGTATGGCACGTCGCGTCACCGGCGACGGGTTGCGTATCGCTGTTATCCTCCCATTGTCACGGCGACGGCGACGAGTGCCAGACCCAAGATGGTCATGGCCAAGCCGACCGCCACTGGAGGAGAACCTGCAAATCGTGCCCACGCGTTGCCCGTTGCAAAGAGCAATGCCACAAGCAAAAGGTTGCTTGAGCGCAGTGCAAGATATTGTCATCTATGAGCAGAAAAGGAATAACCGCAGGAATCGCTGGGGACGCCACAAACACGATGACGATGAACGCTCCTATGAAGTCGTCCATGGAAATTGTCGTGTTCGACGGCTTCGCTCGCTTGGCCAGCGCCAACATATACCGGTGGAGCTCATCCACACCGCGCTGGTCGAGTGCCATCGGTCCATCTTCCAAGGGGAACTCGTGCGCAATCACAGCGAGCGCGCTTTTCTCGTCCGCTGTACAGGTGACTTGGAGAAATGCACGAGCCCAATTGCGCCAGTGGAGGCGGATGCCAAGCAGAAACAAAATGGCATCGATGATACCCTAGGCGATGTTGCACCGTAACCGCCCGATTGGCACCGCCTGCCGCATAATGCCTTAATGGCCTAAGACACGTGTTTAACGACGTCGTTAGCGACGTGTCTTATGGGGGGATCGCGATGTTGCACCGTAACCGCCCGATTGGCACCGCCTGCCGCATAATGCCTTAATGGCCTAAGACACGTGTTTAACGACGTCGTTAGCGACGTGTCTTATGGGGGGATCG
>NZ_LMDG01000012.1 GCF_001426265.1 Rhizobium sp. Root1220 | reverse complement strand
GCATGGGTTACAAGCGCGTGACCTGCCTCGTGGATCGCTACGCGATACAGGGTCTTGGCGTCGAGCGGCGGCGGGACTTGTACCTGCGATCTGACGTCCTGAATGTTGACATCTCGGGTTTCTTTTCTGGCGATCCTTCTCGCTTCGCGGGCCATTCGTTCGAGGTCAGCGCCGCTTTTGCCAGGCAGTCTTGCGCCTATTTCTTTTAGCGCCGCATCGCCCGCTAAATGCGGAAGATGAAACTCAAGGATTTCTCCTCGCGCCGTTACGTCAGGCAAAGGAAATCTGACGTGTTTTTCCAATCGACCGCTTCTCAAAAGAGCAGGGTCGATCCTCTCCGGGTAGTTGCACGCACCAAGGACGATGACGCCCTCACGGCCTTCTGTTCCGTCCAAGCATTCCAAGAGAGCGTTTACGACGGTGGTTGAATAAAGCTCATGGCGGCTAGGAAATTTGGCTCGGTCGCCAATGGCGTCGAATTCATCAAGGAATAAAAGGGCCTCGGCCCACGGCAACTTTCCTTGTCGCCAATCCTTAAGGTCTCTTTTTAGAGCATCAGCCCACACGCTTGCTTCGCCGAAGCCCTTGGTGACATCCAGGAGTCTTTCATTGCCGGAACCGACCTTGGCGGCCTTCAATAGCTTTGTCGCGGCCCGGCTCGCTGGCTGATCTCGGCGGAAAATCGCTTCCATTCGCTGGGATGGCTGTTCTGCAATCACCGCTGCTTGTTCCTCGGTAAGTTCGCCGCATCTTCGAAACACACTGAGGGCTCGCAAGTGCCTGACATCGCATACAGCCAGCTTATCGAAGAGTGTGGCAGCAAGCTCGAAGTCCTCGTGGACGACGGAGCCCTCCTGAGTGAAGATGATCAACCTCTCGCCGGACTCAAGGAATTCGGCCGCGTCGACTTCCCACCCACGCCGGTGCTTGGAAGTGGGATGGAGGCATACTTTGATGCCCTTTTGATCCGATGATCAACCTCTCGCCGGACTCAAGGAATTCGGCCGCGTCGACTTCCCACCCACGCCGGTGCTTGGAAGTGGGATGGAGGCATACTTTGATGCCCTTTTGATCCTTMAGGATGATCTTTGCTGCGTCGTGAACGTCGGTCAGTTGCCAGTGAGACGGGACGGAGATTACGGCAACGCAAGACGGTTGGGATAGTCCGCAAATGTTTCTGCGAAAGAGGGCTACAGTCGTGAACGTCGGTCAGTTGCCAGTGAGACGGGACGGAGATTACGGCAACGCAAGACGGTTGGGATAGTCCGCAAATGTTTCTGCGAAAGAGGGCTACGAGAGCGCAATATGCCAGAAAATCAGTTGCAGACTTAAGGGCAATGGCCGCGTTATTGCGGTTCACTTTACGAGACCCGCTGGTTCGCGAGCCTTTCATCTGGTCGGCTACTTCCTGCAGTTTGAAAATATACCGGTGAAGGTTGTCGGCTAAGGCGGCGTCCATTGGGGGCTCCCTACACAGTGCCATCACAGGAGGCCGTCTTCAAACCGGTACCAACGGCTTAGGCTCCGAGCGAGCTTTCGCTCTCGGTTAAGATAAAAGAGTTCGCTGGTGACGCCTGGGCTTCCTTCTTTGATGTGCGGATGACCAGACATCTCGCCAATGAGGCACGGTACAGAGCGCTGCAGGAGCATGCAGTTACGGATGATGACAGGATCAATAGGTCCATCGAAGCCACCAGGTAAGGCAAGGCTTTGAATGTCAGCAAGAAGCGACTGTAGTCGCGGGATTATCACGCTCGGGGGCGCGCCGAGCCATTTATCAAACATCGCGAACTCCTTTGAGCGCAATCCATGAACGCGCTGTTGCTGTGCGGGAGGTGACTTCATTCCCGAGTGGCCATCGGGACGGAGCCACTAACTCTTGCTGCGGATTCTGTACTTGTTGGCCGACTTGAAGCTACCGTTTCGACGCGCGGCCGATTCGGTTTTCCTTATTGGCGCACTCCAAAGAAACACGATTCGTGAGATAAACGCAAAGAAATTGAGTCATAAGCAAATATAACGAGTTGGGTGCGCCTAATGTTGACATTTCGCGTAGCATTGCCGTTTCTCCGGCGATGCGCATTTTTGCCAGCCAGCTTCGAGCGTCACGAGCGCTTCTTGCCAGAGAGCAAGAAGTCATTGCTGGTTGGGTCGGCTTGGACAGACGTGAAGTTGGCGGTTGGGAAGCTGGGAAATACAAGCTGATGTCGAAGGTAGCCATCAATCTCCGTAGAGCTTACGAGCGTGCTGGCATTGACTTCATTGATGCCTGTGATGGATTGGGCGCAGGGGTGCGGCTTCGTACACCAGCAACAGATGATCCGCATAGAAGCGCCCAATATCGAGCAGCACGTGCGTTAGCAGACCTATCTCAGGCTGATGTTGCTAAAGTCGCGCGAGTCAATCGCAATTTCGTCGCTCGCCTAGAGCTTGGAGAAGTTGTAGGCGTCAATCTCACGACGTTAGCGAAATTGGACGAGGCGTTTTCTAAGCTCGACATCATCTTGCTTGCGGAGACTTCGAAATCGGGCCTTGGAGTGCGCTGGAGAACTGAAGCTTCAGGACCACCTAACAAAGAAGATATACGTTCGGGGTAAGCGCGGAGTTTTTCGGTCTCCAGGTTACCACGCAAATCAACGCACTCCGCAAAGTGCCAATCTCGCTCAGCACCAGGGTCCCGCTCGCCACAGCGTGACGCGGCGGCAATTAACTCTGTCCACTGACGTAGCTTGAGTGAAAAAACTGATCGGCCGATGCTCGCTTTAGCTTGTCCTTTCAGAGGGGCCAAAGATAGGACCCCAGATCGCTTTGTCCGCGAACGTGAGTCAAATATTTTGCCTGCAAGCCTGTGTTTTCAGTCACATACTTGAGTCAGTTTTCACTAATCTCGACAGACGCATGGGCAAGCGTGATGCCTTGGTCGGATATGACTGGGTGACTGATGATAGCCAGCGCTTCGTCCGCGATCATCTGCTCTTCGTTGATCAGGATCACGAACGTCGCGATCCATGCAGATGTCGCTCGATTCCCTTGCGAATCAAGGAGGTGTTCTCCGATGCCTTCGATAAAGACAAGCGCATCGACGCCGCCCGCGGAAATGGCCAGTCGGCTGATCTCGCCAGCAATCCTGAAGCAAAGCAGGTCAAGTGCCGCTTTGGCCGAAGGTCGGAAATCCTGCTGAAGGACTTCGGTATTCCCACTGATCCCCGATGCGCGCTAGGAAGGCCGCATTGATTATAAAGAAAATCTTCCGGCTTGTCGGTATCCGGTAACTCCGATCGCAGCAGATGGATCAACACGACTGGATCCAACGCTCCCGGCCGGGTCGCCATCGGAGTGCCGCCGAGAGTTGAAAAGCCCATGCTCGTGTCGATGCTGACGCTGTCCACCATGACACAAAGACTTGAGCCGATCCTAAGATGCGCGCAGATCACACTGCCTCCACCAAGACCCGGTGCAAGTCTCCGAAGGTTAGCAGCGACAGATTTGTGGGCAAGGCCGTGAAATCCGTAACGCCGCATTCCGGAATCATGCAGCCTGCAGGGATTGCCAACCGTGTGGTGAGGCTGCACTGGCAGGGGTTGAGGTTCAATCAATATACATTATATTTAATTATATTATCTTTAATCACGGGGGCGGCTACATGACCATCACGAGGATCAACGACAGACTTTCCGTCATGCCGCAACCTGATCCAGCCGACTTTGGCTCACTGGCGGCGCAAGGCTTCAAGACACTGATCAACGCCCGCCCGGATGGCGAGGAGTCGGCCCAGCCCGGCACGCAAGCCGAGGACGATGCCGCGAAACGTGCGGGGCTCTCCTATGTCTTTGTACCGGTCACCGTCGCGACCCTCACGGAAGCCGACGTCCGCGCGTTTCAGCGTTCACTGCAGCAGTCGGACGGACCGGCGATTGCACACTGCAAATCCGGCGTGCGAGCCTTGCTTCTCCATGTCATCGGCGAGGTTCTCGACGGCCGCATGAAGCTGGAGGATTTGCCAACTCTCGGGGGAAGGCTTGCTATCGACCTGACGGCGGCGACCAAGTGGCTGACGAAGTATTCCGAACGTCGCCCGGTGGTCCAGGGGTTCTTCGACAAGCGCACGTGGAGTGTCCAATATGTGGTCTCCGATCCGGAAACGGGTAAGTGCGCAATCGTGGACCCGGTGCTCGACTTCGATGAGAAGTCCGGGGCGACTGCGACAATCAACGCGGATACGATCCTTGACCACGTCCGGGAGAACAACCTGACAGTCGATTGGATTCTCGACACCCATCCCCATGCCGATCACTTCTCGGCTGCCCATTACCTGAAGAGCAAGACAGGTGCGCAGACGGCGATCGGCGAACACGTGGTCGACGTCCAGAAGCTCTGGAAAGGCATCTACAACTGGCCAGAACTCGCCACCGACGGATCGCAGTGGGACCGGCTCTTCGCCCACGGCGAAACCTTCAAGGTCGGATCGATCGATGCGAAGGTCATGTTCTCGCCAGGGCACACGCTGGCTTCCATCACATATGTTATTGCGGATGCCGCCTTTGTACACGATACGCTGTTCATGCCTGACAGTGGTACAGCGCGGGCGGACTTTCCAGGCGGTGATGCAAAGGCGCTTTGGAATTCGATCCAGGATATCCTTGCCCTGCCGGACGACACCAGGATCTTTACCGGGCACGACTATCAGCCGGACGGCAGAGTTCCCCGATGGGAGTCTACGGTAGCGGAGCAAAAGAGGGCCAATCGCCACGTGGCGAACGGGTCCGAGGATAGCTTCGTGAAGTTACGCATGGAGAGGGACAAGACCCTACCGATGCCGAAGCTGATCCTCCACGCGCTCCAGGTCAACGTCCGCGCCGGACGGCTTCCTGAACCGGAAGCGAACGGAAAGCGCTATCTCAGATTTCCGCTGGATGCACTGGGAGAGGCGGCGTGGTCATGAGTTCGCACATCAAGAAGATGAAGGGCAACTCTAAAGCACCGCAGGACATGCGGACACGAGCCGAGGAGGTTGCAGGCCTGCTGAAGACGCTCGCGCATCCGGGCAGGCTCCGTCTCGTTTGCACGCTTGTGGAAAGTGAATTCTCGGTAGGGGAACTTGAGGAGAAGGTCGACATACACCAGCCACATCTATCGCAGCACCTGACATGGCTGAGGAAGGCAGGGCTTGTCGCTACGCGCCGAGAAGGCAAGCAGATCTTTTACAGCCTGACGGAGGAGAAGGCCGCCCAACTCGTAAACGCGCTTTACACGATCTTCTGCGAGGAGGACTGACAATGACCGCCTATCTTCCGTCGCTTCTAGGCGGGATGCTCATCGGCTTGTCGGCCGTGATGCTCCTCCTGCTCAATGGTCGGATCGCGGGGGTCAGTGGTATCGTCGGTCGCCTGTCGCAAGGGGCGGAGATGCCGACTAACCTCGCATTCGTCGCAGGACTGATGCTCGGCCCTGTCGTCTACCTGTATGCCTTCGGCAAGTGGCCGGACGTGCGAATGTCAGTCGGATGGCCCCTGATCGTTATTGCCGGTCTGCTGGTCGGCTTCGGTTCGAGGATGGGTTCCGGCTGCACGAGCGGCCACGGTGTCCTCGGGCTTGCCCGCCTTTCGCCCAGATCGGCCGTCGCCGTGGCAACCTTTCTGACAGCGGGAGTCGTCGCCGTTGCCGTCCTGCGGGGAGCGGGCCTATGACGCGGGCCCTCCCGCAGGCGGCGGTCGCTCTCGCGTCGGGAACGGTATTTGGTTTTGGTCTGTCCCTCTCCGGAATGCTCAATCCGGTCCGTGTCCAGGGGTTCCTGGACATCTTCAATGTCTGGGATCCGAGCCTTGCTTTCGTTCTCGGGGGAGCCGTTCTGATTGCCTTCGTCGGCGTTCGGATCATGTATGGATTGGGGCGACCCGCCTTCGACGAAACGTTTCGCCTGCCGGCGACGAGAAAGATCGATCCGCCACTCGTTGTCGGCTCGGCGCTCTTTGGTGTGGGGTGGGGCATTGGCGGCTTTTGCCCGGGCCCCGCTGTTGCGTCATTGTCCGTCGGCCTTGCCCAGTCCCTTGTCTTCGTGATTGCCATGCTGGTGGGGATGATAGTCCACGATCGGATCTGGAGAAGGCGAGGATGAGCCATTCGTTGCTCGTGGCAGTCGGATCCGGTGGCATCGTGGGTTTCATGCTGGGCTTGCTCGGCGGTGGCGGCTCCATTCTCGCGACACCGCTGTTGCTGTATGTCGTCGGCGTCTCCCAGCCCCATGTTGCGATAGGCACGGGAGCGCTGGCAGTCTCCGTGAATGCCTTCGCCAATTTCGCTATCCATGCCTCAAAAGGCTATGTCTGGTGGCGGTGTGCGATCATCTTTTCCATTTTCGGGGTCATCGGAGCCTTGGGAGGATCGACGCTTGGCAAGGCGCTGGATGGGGAGCATCTGCTGTTCCTGTTCGGAATGCTCATGCTTGTTGTCGGTGCGGTGATGCTGGTGTCGCCGAAGCCGGTTCCCGAAAAGGCACGGCCGGTTGATCTCACGATGTGCCTGACGACGGCGGCTGTCGCATTGGCAGCCGGGGCGGCCTCGGGATTCTTCGGCATCGGCGGCGGATTTCTCATCGTCCCCGGCCTCATCCTGGCGACGGGGATGCCAATGATCAGCGCGGTAGGATCGTCACTCCTTTCGGTCGGCGCCTTTGGGCTTGCAACGGCCATCAACTACGCGACTTCGGGGCTCGTCGACTGGGTGCTCGCGGCGGAATTTATCGCTGGCGGCGTTCTTGGTGGCGTCCCGGGCATGGTGCTGGCCACGCGTCTCAGCAGCTACAAAGGTCTTCTCAACCGCTTGTTCGCCTGTGTGATCTTCGTCGTTGCTGCCTATGTCCTCTTTCGGAGTGTCTGATCGGCGAGACCGATCGCGCCCGTGCCACGGCTACATCCCACTTCCAACTGCCAACGTCAGCTCGCCCCGATCCAACTCTGGCCTTGGGCGCTCATCGGAGGCGGTCATCGGTCATGCCGATTGATCGTAGGTCCAGGTCATCTGCCAGATGCGGAGGCAGCCGTGACAGATGGCTTCGCGTTCGGTCGCGGGTCAGGCGCCAGATGCGACGCGACCTGAAGGTCCAGAACATGTCAAGGATGCTGTAGAGGCTTGTCATCGCGGCCTCCTTTCGCCGATGTATGCCGCTTTAACCAGATTTTAGGCTGCGGTTGACTTTCAATCAAACCAAATGATATCGTGGTCAGGTTCAGAAAAATTGAAAGATGAGACGATGACTGTACCCCTTCGCCGTCCCATTCCGCTGCTGGATAACGACGTCTTGCGGACGTTCGTGGCTATTGCCGAGACCGGCAATTTTTCCACGGCAGCTGAGGCTGTCTTCCGCACCCCGTCTGCTGTATCCATGCAGATCAAGAAGCTTGAGGAACAACTGGGCGCGACGCTTTTCCTGCGCGACGCGCGATCAGTGACGCTGACCCAGCATGGGGAACTGCTCCTGTCGTATGCCCGCAACATGCTCGCACTGTCGAATGAAGCGGTCTCGCGGTTCATTATGCCGGATCTCAGCGGCGTGGTGCGCCTCGGGGCGCCCGAGGACATCGGCGAGCGACTGTTGCCCGGCATCCTGAAGAGCTTTGCAGGGAGCTTTCCAGGAATCATGGTGGATGTCACGATCGACATGAGCCTGGGTCTGCGAAAGCGTATGGAAGAACAGCGGCTCGATCTTGCGCTGATCAACTGCGCGACGCGTCCGCTGCCCACCGAGGGCGAAGTCGTTCTTCGAGAACGTCTCGTTTGGGCGGGCGCAAAGTGCGGCACGGCACATCGTCGCGATCCTCTGCCGATCTCGATCTGGGAAGACGGCTGTATCTGGCGCTCCGAGGCGCTGTCACAGCTTGAGCGCATGAAGCGTGCTTATCGCGTTGCCTTCCTCAGCGGCCACACGATGGCTCAGAGGGCCGCGGTGATCTCCGATCTTGCCATAGCGCCGCTGCCGCTTTCCTACGTTGGTGAGGACATGGCGATCCTAAGTGCCCAGGAAGGGTTGCCGGAGTTGGGCTCCTTCGATATTCGCCTGCTGACGGCGGCGCAATTGAATGCGCCGATGAAGGCGGTTGCGGAGAACATCCGCTTCACCTTCGCCGAGAAGGCTAAGGCGATGGCCGCCTAACAATTTAGCGGGAGCCTGAAACCTTTTGAAGCTCAATGCGTTAACGGCTCACGGCGGCTTTTTCCGCCGGTTCCGTGATCGATTTAAAAAAAGGATTTCTGCGATGATGATGACGGCCAAGATCGGCGCGACCCTAATGCTCCTGCTGGCGCTTTCTTCATGCGCGAATACAATCCGCGGCGTTGGCCGCGATACTGCAAACGTCGTGAACGCCACGGAGGATGCCGGCCGTTCGGTCAACCGAGCTGCTCGCTAGATTTTAGCCGTCAGTGAGAGCGTTCCGAGCCTCCGGAGCGCTTGAGTTCGGCGCGGGGCGCGACACAACGCATGCCGCTTGATTTTCGCTGCCTCCCGGCAGCGGATCTGGATGAGCGCGGCGAATGAGCTGCGGGAGCTAAAGTCCGGCTTGCACCTTCGCCGCAAGATCCCCCGGCACCCATTTCGTCCACAAGTCGGCATAGTTCCGCAGGAAGTAAATCGCGGCGTCGTGGTTGTTTTCCTGATGTTCGTCCTGCCAGGCCAGCACTTCGTTGACGGTGCTGTTGTCCCACGCCCGCTTCTTCAGATAGTCCATAACCGGCCCCTCCCGACCGGCGAACGCCCGCGTCACGATTGTGAAAGCGCGGGACACCGGATAGGAGTTCACCTGCGGCCGTGCACATCCCGGGACTGAGGTGCAACTGTCCCATTCAGCGCGATTGTGGTCGACGCCGAAGCTCAACCTTCTCATGTCGTACTTCCCAAGAATGGGCGTTGGCGCCCAGTAGTAGCCTAGCCAGCCTTTCTTGTTCTGAAAGGCCGCTGCGATCGAGTCGTCCAGGCCTTTCGCACTACCGGTATCGATCAGTCGGAAGCCGTCCGCTTCGGCGCCCAGCGCCCTGAACAGGTTCTCCGTCGAGATGCGGCAACTCCAACCGATCGGGCAATTGTAGACGGCCCCATGAGCTTCGTCGTCCGGTGCAGGAAACAGTTCGGGATGCTTCAGCGCGTCCTCGACATTGCGGATTTCAGGGTTGGCGTCCGCGATGAATTTCGGGATCCACCAACCTTCGACCGCACCTTCCGATAATATCTCGGCGGCCTGGACAAGTGTGTCCTTCCTAATCGCGCTGTCGAGTTCGGTGCGGGCTGCGTTGACCCAGAATTCCGAGGCGATGTCCGGTTCGCCTTTGTCGTTCATTGAACGGAAGGTCGGTATCGTGTCGCCCGGCACCAACGCTACAGTGCAGCCGTAGCCGAGCTCCAGAATGATCTTGTCGAGATTTGCAGCGACGCCGGCTGAAGGCCATTTCATTTCGGCGATGGAAACATTGCCACATTCCGCTGCCTGCGCTGATGCGGTCGCCGCGAAGAGTCCCGCGATAAGCAAGATTGACGTCCAGAAAACTCTCATCCGGCTTTCCCACTCTCGGGCCTCGACCTCGAACCAGCAGTCGGCCAATGGGCGGCGGCTGTGAGGGGGCGGTTTCAGGCAGTGCGCGGCGTTAGTCCTTTGCCTTCTAGCAAGAGCCTACGCTTTCGGCAGCGAAAAATGAAGCGTAAACACCTGATTCGAAATAGTAAATGCTATTTGTGGCCGGCAACGCCCTTGGGAAGGCGTCTGCGTTCGCGCACGTCAACAAAAAATCGCAATATCCCGAAATCTGTCGTCGCCTTCGGGTTTGCTAACGCTCCGGTAAGAATGTGGCGGTATGAGTGTCGCGTGGCGGGGGACAACCGCCGCTTCTCCGGATCAGGTAGTGCGTCCCGGAGAAAGTGAGCTGCGCCGTGTACGGGCGAAGCGCCAGTGTAATTCGGCAAGCCGCGCTAACTCCCAGAGTTGCCGCGGCTTTCGCATTTTCAGCACTTGCGATTGACGGTGCCGGAGCGGGCGTTGTAGGCCGTTCGCTTTCCGGAGTTTCGCGATGACCAAAGCCATCATGCTGCAAGGAACCGGCTCCGATGTCGGAAAGACCGTCCTGGTCGCGGGGCTTTGCAGGCTTGCGGCCAATCGCGGCATCAGGGTGCGCCCGTTTAAGCCGCAGAACATGTCGAACAATGCCGCGGTTGCCGATGACGGCGGCGAGATCGGCAGGGCCCAATGGCTGCAGTCGCTGGCGGCGCGCGTGCCGTCGTCGGTTCACATGAATCCCGTGCTTCTGAAGCCGCAATCGGAGAACGGCAGCCAGATCGTCGTCCAGGGAAGGGTCTGGGGACAGGCGGGAGGGCGAGATTACCAGCGTCTCAAGCCGCAACTGCTCGATTATGTGATGCAGAGCTTCGCCACCGTTTCGGCGGACGCCGACCTAGTCGTCGTGGAAGGGGCGGGATCTCCGGCCGAAATCAATTTGAGAGCCGGCGATATTGCCAATATGGGATTTGCTACACGGGCCGGCGTGCCTGTCGTGCTTGTCGGCGATATCGACCGCGGCGGTGTAATAGCATCGCTAGTGGGCACAAACACCATCCTGTCCGATGACGACCGGGCGATGATCAAAGGCTATATCATCAACAAGTTCCGCGGCGACGTGTCGTTGTTCGACGAGGGGATCGATGCCGTGCGGCGCTTCACGGGCTGGCCGTGCTTGGGTGTCGTGCCGTGGCTCAAGGCAGCGTCCCGGTTACCGGCGGAGGATTCCGTGGCCTTGGAGCGTCTGGTCCGGAGCGATGAGAGGGCGGCAGTGAAGATAGCCGTCCCGGTTCTGCCGCGCATTGCCAATTTCGATGATCTCGATCCGCTCCGCGCGGAGGCGGACGTGGATCTTGTTTTCGTCCGCGCGGGCGAGCGGCTCCCCGAAGATGCTGCGCTGGTCATTCTGCCTGGATCGAAATCGACCATTGCGGATCTTGCGGATTTGCGGGCGCAGCATTGGGACGTCGATCTGGTTGCTCACGTTGGCCGTGGCGGTCGGGTGATCGGCATCTGTGGCGGCTACCAGATGCTGGGACGCACCGTACGTGATCCGCAAGGCGTCGAGGGCAGCACTCGCGAAACGGTCGGTCTCGGGCTTCTTGAGGTTGAGACCGCGATGGCCCGCGAGAAAACCGTGCGCAACAGTTCGGCCACGTCCGTCGAGCATGGCGATCCGCTGACAGGATATCAAATCCACCTCGGCGTTACCGGCGGCGAGGACTGCGGTCGGCCGTTCGCCATCGTCGACGGCATTCCGGATGGCGCGATTTCAGCGGATGGACGGATTGTCGGAACTTATCTGCACGGGCTCTTTACCAGTGATGCCTACCGTTCACGGCTGTTGCAGAGTTTGGGGCTTCCGGGCGAAAGACGCAACTATCGCGCAGGTGTCGAGCAGGCTCTGGATACGCTCGCCGGTGAGCTGGAAACATATCTCGATCGCCGGTGGCTCGGTGAACTTCTCGGCTAGATCTCGCCCGATACCTCCCGCCGCCGCCGATCGAGTTCTTCGCTGTAACGGCGCAGAGTGTGGGCCTCGCTCAACTGGCCGACGACCTTCCGTTCGATCAGATTGTTGACGACGGCCAGTGCCTCGCTTTCTGTCCTGTCAAAGATGGCGGCGGCCTGTTTGGCGTTCATTTGCGGCTGCAGGAAGTCGTTCCTGTACCGCACGAATTCGCTCAGATCCTTGCCGGTTTCAACGGTATCCGTAAGGTTTGCGTAAATCTCGGGCACGAGAACCAGGCCCACGTATTTGCCGTTCCCGTCGACGAGGA
This sequence comes from Rhizobium sp. Root1220, assembly GCF_001426265.1. GTDB lineage: Bacteria > Pseudomonadota > Alphaproteobacteria > Rhizobiales > Rhizobiaceae > Rhizobium. Next base: position 546,028 of record NZ_LMDG01000012.1, on the reverse strand, counting down.
CGACACGCTGCGCGGAGCCGATCGGGAAGAGCTCTTTGAATTCCTCGATCGAACTGCTGGCTTTGGCCGTTTTCACATCCGCGCGCATCAGCTTGTCGACGGTCAGGCTGCGTATCCAGCCGACGTCGTGGGCGCTGCGGATGCTTTCGCCGCGCAAGTGAAAACGCCATGTGGCGAAGGAGTAGCCGAAGGTGCTGCGAACCACGAGCGACGAGGTGATCACGGCGGCAAGCACGAGAGCTGTGATGGGAAAATCGCCAGTGATCTCAAGTGCAAGGAAGGTCATTGTCAGCGGCCCGCCGATGACGGCCACGGCAAGCGAACTCATGCCGACCACGGCATAGATTACCGGGGTCAACGTTGCGTGGGCGAAGTAGGGTGCCGAATAGGCAAACACCTTGCCCAACAGTGCGCCCATGAACAGCGATGCGAAGAACAGGCCGCCTCGGAAACCGGACCCGATGGAGATGGCTGACGCAAACGCCTTCAGCAGGAACAGGCCCACGAGCATCGGAATGCCGACGTCGCGGCTGAGGTTCAGATGCAACGCGCCGTGGCCGGCCGAGAGAACCTGCGGCGTCACCAAGGCGAGAAGGCCGACGACGATGCCGCCGAGTGCAGGCCTTAGCGGCAGCGCGATTGAACTTCTGCGCGCCAGTTCCTCGACGAAGGCCACGCCCTGCATGATGAGGATGCCAATGCCCGCGCAGAATGCCCCGAGCAACACGGCTGGTACGTAGTCGGCCGGCATGACGGTGCCGAACTCGCCCACATTGATAACAAAATCACTGCCGGCAAGAAGGCGCGCCACCAGCGTGGCGACGAGAGCGGAGACAACCACCGGTGTCAGGGATATGATGGTGTAGGTGCCTATGATCAGTTCGAATGCATAAAAAGCGCCTGTAAGCGGTGCGTTGAACGCTGCGGCAATCGCGCCCGCCGCCCCGCAGCCGACGAGAACGCGCAGGTCCGAGCGACGCAGTTGCAGCTTGAGCCCCAGCTTCGAGGCGATGCCCGATGCCAACTGGGTGTAGCCAGCCTCGAGCCCGACGGAGGCGCCGAAACCGTTCGAGATCAAATTCTGAACGGCGACCAGGATGCTATCCGTCAGCGATAGTCGCCCACCATGCAGTGCATTGGCCTCGATCGGGTCGACCATCGGCTTCTTGCGGGTCTTGGCCAGAGTGTACATCAGCAGGCCGAGAAGTATTCCGCCTGCTACCGGCGCTGCAAGCAAGAGGAATTTGTTGTCGATCTGCGACGAACTCAGGCGTTCGACATCGCTGATCCCGAAGATGAGGCTATGCATCTCGCGGGAAACAACGCTCATGCCGGTAACGGCGAGACCGGCAGTGACGCCCACGATGGCGCCGGCGATCAGCATGCCCAATTCGGTGCGCCGCAGGAGCGCGCGAATGCGTCCCACATCCAACAGGGTATCAAGCGGGGCAAAGCGGCGGATATCGATTTTCAGAAGCATGACAAGGAAACTAGGCGGGCGGGAGCCCGATCAAGGGGAGAAGGGACGAGTGATCAGCAGTTGGATCGCTTGCGGTGCAATTGCAGCAAAAGACCGCCCTTTGCAACAATTTTCCATGACATAAGTCACTGATAAAAGACGATAAAAACGGTAGAGATGGTCGTCTTGTGGCGGTGCGGTCGGCATTTCCCGCGGGTTCAACGCAGTCATGCCAATTGACTTCACACAGGGGCTTGCCTAACCATGCGACCCATTACGAATGGTTCCGGATCGCCTAAAAGCGTTTCGGATGAAAAGGGAATGTGACGGGGTGGACCCAACTAGGGCACCTTCATCGCAGCCGACCCCGCGACTGTAGAGCGGTCAGGGTCTTCCATCCGGTGTCTTGTGTGCTTTGCTGGCTGCCTGTGTGGTGCAGGCGAGCAAATCTTACACGGTGACGGAAAAGCCACTGGTAATGCAAGCATGATCAACCGGGGTTGGACGCCTCCTCATCTACGAATCGTCCGCCTCTTCATGATTGCAGCCGGGAAGGCGAGGGAGATCTGCTGGCGCGATCAGGACGACCGTCTATCGGTCGGCCCTGATCGTTGCCGGGACCCGTGAGCCAGGAGACCTGCCAATCGTGCCGGGCAACAAGCCCACCCCTGGGCATCGTGCCCATGCCAGCACGGAGGTTGTCGTGGCAGATAAACAGATTTTTGCGCCAGAAGAGTTGGCGTCAGGGATGTTCGTACTCCCAGCTTGCATTCCTGGGCTCGTAGCAGGAATCCGGCCACCGGGCGCCTGCGCGGTGAAAAACTCTACGCGTTTCAAAACGTCTTTCTCGCCTAAGGACTTGGGCGAACCGCATTCCTGTGACAAGCACGGGAATGCGGGTCGTTTGGTCGAGCGATCGTCACGTCTGGAAGCCTTGTGCTGATGCCATCCTCCACGTTGATCCTCGGTGGCGCCCGTTCCGGAAAGTCGCGCTTTGCAGAAAACCTTGTCACCACCAGTGGCCTCGACTGCCATTATATCGCCACCGGCCGTGCCTGGGACGATGAGATGCGTGATCGTATCGACCAGCACAAGGCCGATCGCGGTGATCGCTGGACCACCCATGAAGAGCCGCTCGATCTCGTCGGTTGCCTTGCTGCCAATGACGGCGAGAGTCGAGCCATACTGGTCGATTGCCTGACGCTATGGATCACCAATCTGATGATGGACGAGTGCGACATGGCGGCCGAGTTTGCAGCGCTAGCCGCCTATATGCCGCGCGCGAAAGCGCGGCTTGTCATCGTTTCCAATGAAGTCGGTCTCGGCATCGTGCCCGAGAACCGCATGGCGCGGGATTTTCGCGACCATGCCGGCCGACTGCACCAAATGATCGCGGCTGAAGTCGCGGACGTGTATTTTATCGCGGCAGGCCTGCCGCTGAAAATGAAGGGTTGATATTATGAACCAGCAGAAAATCCCGGCGACCGTGATCACCGGCTTTCTCGGCGCCGGCAAAACGACGATGATCCGCAACCTGTTGACCAATGCCGGCGGCAAGAAGATCGCACTCATTATCAACGAGTTCGGCGATCTTGGCGTCGATGGCGACGTGCTGAAGGGCTGCGGCGCAGAGAACTGCACCGAAGAGGACATCATCGAGCTGACGAATGGCTGCATCTGCTGCACGGTGGCCGACGACTTCATTCCGACGATGACCAAGCTTCTGGAGCGCGACAACCGTCCTGACCATATCGTCATCGAAACCTCCGGCCTGGCGCTGCCGCAGCCGCTGGTCGCTGCCTTCAACTGGCCTGATATCCGCACGCAGGTGACGGTCGATGGCGTCATCACCGTGGTCGATAGTGCTGCTGTCGCTGCAGGCCGGTTTGCCGACGACCATGACGCGGTGGATGCGTTGCGCGCTGACGATGATTCACTCGATCACGAAAGCCCGATCGAGGAACTGTTCGAGGATCAGTTGACCTGCGCCGACCTGATCGTGCTCAACAAGACCGATCTGCTCGACAGCGCCGGACTTGCCCGCGTTCGCGACGAGGTTGCCTCGCGCACCGCACGCAAGCCTACCATGATCGAGGCAAGGAACGGGGCAGTGCCGGCAAGCGTGCTGCTTGGTCTGGGCATCGGCACGGAAGCCGATATCGGCAACCGCAAGTCCCACCACGAGCTTGAGCACGAAGACGGCACGCCGCATGATCACGACGAATTCGACAGTTTTGTCGTCGAACTCGGTGGCATTGCCGATGCTGCCGCTTTTGTTGACAGCCTCAAGGGCATTATCGCCGAGCATGACGTTCTGCGCGTCAAGGGCTTCGTCGATGTTCCCGGCAAGCCGATGCGCCTGCAGCTTCAGGCTGTCGGTAGCCGCATCGACCACTATTTCGATCGCGCCTGGGCGGCCGGCGAGGCACGCGGGACGCGGCTGGTGGTGATCGGCCTGCACGAGATGGACGAGAGCGCGGTGCGCAAGGCGATTGCGGCGCTCGCGTAAAGCGAGACCGCGCATAAGGTAAGACAATGCATCTGCTTCTGGCACAGCAGGGAACGATCAGCGATGGCGCGGAGGCGATCGATCTCGGTCAGTCTCCCGGCGATATCCTGTTCCTTTCCGCCGCCGACACCGAACTAGCGGCGATCGCGGCCGCGCATGGTCAACGCGGCCAGGCGCGCTCGCTGCGCATCGCCAGCCTGATGAGCCTAAAGCATCCGATGTCCGTCGATGCCTATGTCGAGCGCACGGCGCGGCATGCGAAGCTGATCATCGTGCGCGCGCTCGGCGGTGCAAGCTATTTCCAGTACGCACTGGAGGCTCTGCATGCGGTGGCTGCGCGGCAGGGGGCGCTGGTGGCCGTGCTGCCGGGGGATTCGAAGCCGGACGCGGGGTTGACGCCGTTTTCAAATGTGCTGCTTGAAGACCTGAATGCGCTCTGGGCCTATCTGATTGAAGGTGGGGACGCGAATTCGCAAGCGTTTCTGGCCTATGCGGAGGCGATGCTTTCCGGTGGTGAGAAGCCGGAGGCGGCCGTGCCCCTGATGAAGGCCGGAATCTGGTGGCCAGGGCGCGGTGTCATCGGGATCGAGGAGTGGAAAGCAAGCGCGGAAGCGAATGCTCGAGCCTTGCCAGGAATGCAGCAATCGCCAGCGGTTGCCATCTCCTTCTACCGGGCGCTTGTGCAAAGTGGCGAGACCGGGCCTGTCGAAGCGCTGATCGAGGCGCTAGCGGCGGAAGGCATGCGGCCGCTGCCGGTCTTTGCCTACAGCCTCAAGGATCCCGTTTCCAAGGGTATCATCGAGAGCATCTTCGATGCAGCGAGGCCTGACGTCGTGATTAACACCACCGGCTTTGCCGTCTCGGCTCCCGGTGCTGCCCGCCAGCCGACGGTGCTGGAAGCCACCGATGCCGTGGTGCTCCAGGCGATCTTTTCTGCGTCGTCGAAGGAAGGGTGGGAAGCCTCGTCGCAGGGGCTTTCGGCACGCGATCTCGGTATGAACGTGGCGCTGCCGGAGGTCGATGGCCGGGTACTTGCGCGTGCCGTGTCGTTCAAGTCGGCGGTGCGTTACGATGCGCTCGTCGAAGCCAATATGGTCGCCAGCGAGCCGGATGTCGGTCGCATGCAGTACACTGCGCGCTTGGCTGGCAACTGGGCGAAATTGCGTCTTGCGAGGCCACGGGACCGGCGCGTGGCGCTGGTGATGGCGAATTATCCGAACCGCGATGGACGCCTCGGCAACGGTGTCGGGCTGGATACGCCGGCGGGTACCGTCGAGGTGCTCACGGCGATGCAGGGCGCAGGTTATTCAGTCGCCGATATTCCGGATGATGGCGATGCGTTGATCCGGCATCTGATGGAAGGGCCGACCAACTCCGGTCGTGATGGCCAGGTCGTACGAGAAACGCTTTCCTTGAGTCGTTACAGGGCGTTCTTCGAAACACTTCCGAAAAAGATTCAAGACGAGATCGTCGATCGTTGGGGTGATCCCGACGAGGATGCCTATGTCAGGGACGGTGCCTTCGCGCTGCCGTTCACGCGCTTCGGTGCGGTGCTGGTCGGTATCCAGCCGGCGCGTGGCTATAACATCGATCCGAAGGAAAGCTACCATTCGCCGGACCTGGTGCCGCCGCACGGCTATCTCGCCTTCTATGCATTCCTGCGTCACGAATTCGGCGCGCATGCCGTCATTCACATGGGCAAGCACGGCAATCTCGAATGGTTGCCGGGCAAGGCGCTGGCGTTGTCCGAAACCTGCTATCCGGAAGCCATACTTGGGCCGCTGCCGCATATCTATCCTTTCATCGTCAACGATCCGGGTGAGGGCACCCAGGCCAAGCGTCGTACCGCCGCCGTCATCATCGACCACCTGACGCCGCCGCTGACGCGGGCCGAGAGCTATGGGCCGCTGAAGGATCTGGAAGCACTGGTCGATGAGTACTACGAAGCGTCCGGCGGCGATCCCCGCCGTATCAGGCTGCTGAGCAAGCAGATCCTGGAACTGGTGGCGGATATCGGCCTAGACCGCGATGTCGGGATCGCCAAGGACGAAAGCGAGATCGAGGCGCTGAAGAAGCTCGACGCCTATCTCTGCGATCTCAAGGAAATGCAGATCCGCGACGGGCTGCATATCTTCGGCGTGTCGCCGGAGGGGCGGTTATTGACGGATCTGACCGTTGCCTTGGCGCGCGTGCCGCGTGGGCTGGGCGAAGGCGGCGACAGGAGCTTGCAGCGGGCGATTGCGGCGGATGCCGGACTTGCGGGTGGGATAACCTCCTCCGAAAGTACAGAGGGGAGCTTCGCAACCACCAGCCGCCAATTCGACCCGCTGGATTGCGACATGGCCGCCGAATGGACCGGCCCGCGTCCAGATATTCTCACTGCCGCATCACCGGACCTATGGCGCACCCAAGGCGACACTGTCGAGCGTATCGAACTGCTCGCGGCTAAATTCGTGTCTGGCGATATCGATTGCCCCAGCGGATGGCATGCCACCCGCTCCGTTCTCAGCGAAATCGAAACGCGCCTGAAACCGGCGATCTTGGCCTGTGGCGCCGCCGAGATCGGCGGCCTGCTGCGTGGGCTCGATGGCCGCTTTGTCCCCCCCGGCCCCTCCGGTGCGCCGACCCGTGGGCGACCTGACGTGCTGCCGACGGGGCGGAATTTCTACTCGGTGGATAGCCGCGCCGTGCCGACGCCGGCGGCGTATGAACTCGGCAAGAAGTCGGCCGAGCTGCTGGTCCGCCGCTACGTGCAGGATCATGGCGAATGGCCGGTTTCCTTCGGGCTGACGGCATGGGGCACGTCTAACATGCGAACCGGTGGCGACGATATCGCCCAGGCGCTGGCGTTGATCGGCGTCAAGCCGGTCTGGGACATGACCTCGCGGCGGGTGACCGGATACGAGATCATTCCGCCCGCCATGCTGCGGCGTCCGCGGGTGGATGTGACGCTGCGCATTTCAGGCTTCTTCCGCGATGCGTTTCCGGAGCAGATCGCTCTGTTCGACAAGGCGATCCGCGCCGTTGGGGCGCTGGAGGAAGATGCCGGGGACAATCCGATTGCCGAGCGGATGCGTGGCGAGGCGGCGCGGCTTGTTGTCGCCGGACTCGATGAGACGCAGGCTCGGCGCCGGGCGGGTTATCGGATATTCGGTTCGAAGCCGGGCGCTTATGGCGCAGGGCTGCAGGCGCTGATCGACGAGAAGGGCTGGGAGCGGCGGGCGGATCTGGCGGAGGCCTATCTGGTCTGGGGCAGCTATGCCTATGGCGCCGGCGAAGAGGGCCCTGCCGAGCGCGGCGTGTTCGAGGAGCGGTTGCGGTCGATCCAGGCGGTGGTGCAGAACCAGGACAATCGCGAGCACGACCTGCTCGACAGTGACGATTATTACCAGTTCGAGGGTGGCATGGCGGCGGCGGCGGAACAACTGGCCGGCGCGCGGCCGTCGATCTATCACAACGACCATTCGATGCCCGAGAAGCCGGTTATCCGTTCGCTGGAGGAAGAGATCGGGCGGGTGGTTCGTGGTCGCGTCGTCAATCCGAAATGGATCGATGGCGTGATGCGCCACGGCTACAAGGGTGCTTTCGAGATTGCCGCGACGGTCGACTACCTGTTTGCCTTTGCGGCGACCACAGGTGCTGTCGGCAATCACCATTTCGAGGCCGTCTATCAGGCGTTCGTGGCTGATCCGAAGGTGCGGGACTTCATGATCGAGAAAAACCCGACCGCTTTCGAGGAAATGAAGGCGCTGTTGCTGGAGGCGGTGGAGCGGCAGCTTTGGACGCCACGCAGCAATTCGGCGCAGTTCGATCTCGCCAGGGCCACCCATGACACATCAAATGGCCGCGAGGCCGCAGACAGATTGAAATTTGCATCCGGGGAATGAAGACATGACTGAAGAGACGACGGAAACCACCGGCCACGACGATGCCCGCCACGCCGACAAGATGGCGAAGAAGAAGGCTGCGCGCGACAAGATCATGGCGACGAAGACCGGCGAGAAAGGTCTGGTCATCGTTCATACCGGCAAGGGCAAGGGCAAGTCGTCCTCGGCGTTCGGGATGATCTTTCGACATATCGCGCATGGCAAGCCCAGCGCTGTCGTTCAGTTCATCAAGGGTGCGATGTGGACGGGTGAGCGCGACCTGATCGAGAAGCACTTTTCCGAGATTTGCCAGTTCCACACGATGGGCGAGGGCTTCACCTGGGAGACACAGGACCGCGCCCGCGACGTGGCGGCGGCAGGTTCAGCGTGGGAGAAGGCGAAGGAACTCATCCGCGACGAGCGCAATTCGATGGTGCTGCTCGACGAAATCAATATCGCGTTGCGCTACGACTACCTTGATATCAACGAGGTGGTTGAGTTCCTGAAGAGCGAGAAGCCGTATATGACTCACGTCGTGCTGACCGGCCGGAACGCCAAGGACGAACTGATCGAGATCGCCGATCTCGTCACCGAGATGGAGCTGATCAAGCATCCGTTCCGCTCCGGCATCAAGGGGCAGCCCGGCGTGGAGTTCTGATGACACAAGGCTGGTTTTTCTGGGCACTGCTGTCGGCCGCATTCGCGGCGCTGACAGCGATTTTCGCCAAGGTGGGCGTGGCGGGGGTCAATTCCGATCTGGCGACGCTGATCCGCACGGTTGTCATCATCGCCGTCATAACCGGCATCGTCACTGCGACCGGCCAATGGCAGCCCTTCTCCAGCATCTCCGGTCGGACGTGGCTGTTCCTCGCGCTTTCGGGCGCCGCGACCGGCGCATCGTGGCTGGCGTATTTTCGGGCGCTGAAGCTGGGCGACGCCGCTCGCGTCGCGCCGATCGACAAGCTTTCGATCGTTCTCGTTGCCGTCTTCGGCGTCATCTTTCTCGGTGAAAAGCTCAACATGATAAACTGGCTGGGCGTTGTGCTGATCGCCAGCGGTGCGCTGCTGATCGCGCTGTTCTAGACGTTCTCCAGCTTTCGAAGCGTGAGGGCCGTCTGCTCGTCCGCCGGAAAGAAGGATTCGATAGCCAGTTCTGACAGCGTTACATCGACAGGCGTACCGAAAACGGTGGTGGTCGAGATCAGGGACAAGATCCCGGCGCTGGTGCGCAGCTTCAGGGGTACGGCGATCCCAGCATAGTCATGGCCGATGTCGCAGGAGTCGCCGTCCGTTGGCGACAGGGCCTGCAATTCCTTCAATAAGCCGCCAAGGATCGGATCGGCGGTCATGTCGATCTGCTGGCGAACCCTCTCCAGAAGATGGGCGCGCCATTCGCCGAGATTGACGATATCGGGCGCCAGCCCCTGCGGGTGCAGGCTAAGACGCAGAACGTTGACGGGGCCGTCAAGCAGGCTTCGATCCGCGACACCGCGCAACAGCAGTGCAATCGCAGCGTTGGCGGCAACCAGCGTCCAGTGCCTGTCGATGGCGAGAGCCGGAAAGGGTTCGTGTGCCTTCAGCACGATGTCGACGGCCTGTCTTGCAGACTTGAGGGCCGGATCGTCGAGCGAGCGTTCGGAAAAGAGTGGCGCATAGCCCGCCGCAAGCAGCATGGGATTGCGGCCGCGAAGAGGTACGCCGAGCCGTTCTGTCAGAAGAAGCAGCATGTCGCGGCTCGGCGCCGAGCGCCCGCTCTCTATGAAACTCAGGTGTCTCTGCGAGATCTCGGCCTCGAGCGCGAGATCGAGCTGGCTCATGCGGCGAAGTTTGCGCCAGTCGCGGAGATGGTCACCGAGGGAGCGGGCTGTCGTCATCATCGTCAAGCGTCCGGAACGAGGTCGAGGAAACCGTGTACGGCTTTCAGGCGCCCGCCATCAAGCAGGGCGAAGTCCGTGCCCTTGATAATTGCGTCTCCGCTGTCCGGTCCAAGGCCCCACGAAAAACGCAGGTTGTCGTCGTAGCCGTCGGCGACGCCGATAAGATTAAAACGGAAACCCGGAAAGCGGGACTGCACGGCCTCGACCAGCGAGTTGATCTGCTCGTGACCTTCGTCGCGCATCAGCGGATCGACATAAGTCGCCGTCTCGGTCCAGCTTGCTGCGATCAGCGCAAGACGGCGTTCGGCATCCCGTTCGTTCCAGGTGGCGATATAGCGTTCGGCGTTGGTGGTTGCGTCGGTCATTCAAACGTCTCCTCTTGATCGCCCGGTTCGTCCAGGCATCGCGATCATCGGCGAGAGCTTGCCGCCCATCAATTACGCGAGAGGTAATCGGACACCCTCAGATCTCCAGCCACACGCGAATCGGATTGGCAGGGTCGGAGAGAAGCTTGATCGTGAAGGCGACGCAGACGATGACGAGCAGCGGCTTGATCAAGCGCGCTCCAGTGCGCATCGCAAGCCTCGAGCCCAGTTGAGCCCCAAGAAACTGGCAGACGCCCATCATCAGGCCGATCTTCCACAGGATCGCACCGAAAGAAACGAAGACGATGAGCGCGCCGACATTAGAGCCAAAGTTCAGAAGCTTGGTATGCGCCGTGGCCTTCAACATGCCGAAGCCGGCAAGCGACACGAAGGATAGCATGAAGAATGATCCGGTGCCCGGACCGAAGACGCCGTCATAGAACCCGATGGCCGGAACCAGCGTCAGACCGAAGACGAGCGGGGTGAGACGACGGTGCTTGTCGACGTCGCCAAGGTTCGGCTTGAAGGCGAAATAGAGGGCGATTACCACCAGTAGAGCCGGCATGATGGCGCGCAGGACATCGCCCGGGACGATTGTCGCCAGCGCTGCACCGAGTGCGCCGCCGATGATCGCCATCCCTGCCATTGGCAGCTGGCTCCTGAGATCGACATGGCCCTTCCGGGCATAGGCGATTGTTGCCGAAGCGGCTCCGAATACCGACTGGACCTTGTTGGTGCCGAGCGTTTGCAACGGGGGGATACCCGCGATCAGCATGGCTGGCACCGTTATCAAGCCGCCACCGCCCGCGATGGAATCGACAAAACCGGCAAGAAAGGCAGAGGCGGCGAGGAGGGATAGCAAGTGGGGAGCAAGATCGGACAAGGTGGAACTCTGCTATGCGGCGTGACCGCCGCATGTTGCATTTACTAGCCGGTGCTGCAATGGCTTGCGAGACACAGGAGCAGGCTTTCGCATCGCTATGACCAAGGTTGAATTCGACACTGTGCGCTGTTGCGTGATTGGGCTTGGCTGCGAACGCGGGACATCCGTTTCAGAGCTGCACGAGCTTGCGCTGACGGCGTTGGCGATGGCGCGCATCGACCCGCGGCAGCTTGCCGGCCTCGCTTCGATCAATGCCCGCAATAGCGAGCCTGCTATTTGCGCCGTGGCGGCGTATTTCGGCGTTCCAAGCATTTTCTTCGATGCCCAGACGCTTGAACGTGAGACGCCACGCATCAAGACTCCGTCAAAAATTGTATTTGCGCGGATCGGGTGCCACGGTGTCGCCGAATCGGCTGCGCTGGCGGCAAGCGGACCGGCGGCGGAACTTATCCTGCCGAAGATCAAATCTGCGCACGCCACTGCGGCGATCGCGCGCATCCTGTTGCAGAAACAATAACCGGCGCTATGGTGGCCGCCGATTTCGCCGCGCCGTCCGGCTGCCTTGCGGCAATAACAAAACGAGGAACACGCATGTACAAGGTCATTTACGACACGGACCCGGGCGTTGACGATGCGATGGCGCTGCTCTTCCTGCACCGCCATCCGGAGATCGATCTGATCGGCATCACGACTGTGTTCGGAAATGCATCGGTTGACACCACAACCCGCAACGCGCTGTTCCTCAAGCGGGAATGGGATATCGAGGCGCCTGTCGCCAAGGGCGCGAACGTGACGATCGACCCATTACGCAAGGAGGGCGCCTGGCCGACCTTTGTGCACGGGGAAAACGGCCTTGGTGATATCGAGGTGCCCGAGACCGTCGATCTGCCGCTCGACCCGCGACCGGCCCATCGGTTTATCATCGAAACCGTTAAGGCCAATCCGGGCGAGGTGACGCTTGTTGCCGTTGGGCGTATGACCAACCTCGCGCGCGCCCTGAGGGAAGCGCCTGAAATCGCCGGTCTCGTGAAGGATGTCGTCATCATGGGCGGCAACTTCTATGTGCCGGGGAATGTTTCGCCGGTGGCGGAGGCCAACATCCACGGCGATCCCGAGGCTGCCGATATCGTGATGACCGCGCCGTGGAAAGTTGTGGTCGTCGGTCTCGACGTTACGGCGATCACGACCATGAGCCGCGGTTACCTCGCCGATGTTGCGGCGAGGGGCGACAGAGCTGTGAAGCTGCTCAACGATTTGTCTCAGGACTACATCGATTTCTACAAGCACGCCGTCGACGACGGCATGATGGTTCACGACAGTTGCGCCTGCGTCTATGTCGTCGCGCCGCAGCTTTTCACGACGGTCAGGGGTTCGGTCCGCGTTGTCTGCGGCGGCATCGCCGATGGCCAGACAATCGTAAAGCCGGATGGCCGTCGTTTTCCGCCTGGCGATTGGGATGGTCTCCCAAGCCAGGTGGTTTGCACCGGTATCGAATCGGAAAAGGTCATTGACCTGATCCGTGACACGCTGCTGGGCATCTAGCGAATCTGGCTCCACCACGCCGGGCTGCTTTCCGGAACATAATCAGGCTCTTGCCGGCGTGCCTTCGCCGTTTGAATCCGATCGCTGCGGGATCGCTGCTGGTCGATTTCGACATGCTTGGATCTGTTCACAACGAGCAGCGTTGACCTTGCTTTCACTGGGGCATAGATCATCCCCATGATCGAAGCTGCGCTCTCACATCTGCCGACTCTCGAGCCGGGCAGCGTCTGGCTCGTTGGCGCGGGCCCGGGCGAACCCGGCCTGCTCACACTTCTCGCGGTGAAGGGGCTGTTGGAGGCGGATGTAATCGTGCATGACGCGCTGGTGGATGCTGAATGCCTCAAGCTTGCCCGGACCGACGCCCTGTTCGAATATGCGGGGAAGCGCGGTGGAAAGCCTTCGGCGAAGCAGCGCGATATTTCGCTGCGTCTGGTGGAGCTTGCCAGGTCCGGCAAACGTGTCCTGCGCCTCAAGGGCGGCGACCCTTTCGTATTCGGGCGCGGCGGTGAGGAGGCCTTGATGCTGGTGGAGCACAATGTTCCCTTCCGCATCGTGCCTGGCATTACCGCCGGCATCGGCGGTCTTGCCTATGCCGGTATTCCGGTCACCCACCGCGATATCAATCACGCGGTGACCTTTCTTACCGGGCATGATTCCTCGGGCATCGTGCCGGATGCGGTCAATTGGGAAGCGATCGGCAGAGGCTCGCCGGTCATCGTCATGTACATGGCGATGAAGCATATCGCCCAGATCAGCGCCAACCTCATTGCAGCCGGACGGTCTCCCACCGAGCCGGTTGCCTTCGTCTGCAACGCCACCACGATGAGCCAGCAGGTGTTGGAAACAACGCTGGGAGAGGCGCCATCCGCAGTCGAGGCGTCGGGGCTGGAGCCGCCCGCGATCGTGGTCGTCGGTGAGGTCGTGCGGCTGCGGGCGTCTCTCGACTGGCTGGGCGCGCTGGCCGGACGCCGGCTGCAGCCGGATCCATTTCGAGATTCGAACAGCAAGGAGACGGCATGAGCGGTTTGCTGATTGCAGCCCCGTCCTCCGGATCGGGCAAGACGACTGTGACACTTGGCCTGTTGCGGGCGCTGCGCAAACGGGGTGTGGCGATTGCGCCCGGCAAGGCAGGACCGGACTTCATCGATCCCGCCTTCCACGCGGCGGCAAGCGGCGTTGCCTGTCTCAATTTCGACCCCTGGGCGATGCGCCCTGAGCTGATCGCAGCCAATGCGACCTTGCATCGGACGGGAGACCGCATTCTCGTCATCGAGGCGATGATGGGCCTGTTTGACGGGGCCACCGATGGGCGCGGTACCGCAGCCGACCTTGCCGCCATGCTTGGCTTGTCGGTGGTGCTTGTGGTCGACGCCTCGCACATGTCGCAATCGGTCGCGGCGCTGGTGACGGGCTTTGCGGGTTTTCGCGCCGACGTGCGGATCGCCGGGGTGATTCTCAACAAGGTCGGCGGCGAGCGGCACGAGATGATGTTGCGGCAGGCACTCGATGCGATCCGCATGCCGATCGTTGCCGTCGTCCGCCGTGACAAGGAGATTGCGCTTCCGGAGCGGCATCTCGGCCTGGTTCAGGCCGGCGAGCACCAGACGCTGGAGAGCTTCATAGAACATGCGGCCGAGGCTGTGTCGGAGGAATGCAATTTCGAGTTCCTTCTGCGGATCGCTCGCCAGGGGCTCAATCGTCCGTCCACGGCCAACATTGCGCGGCTGCCACCGATCGGGAGCCAGATCGCGGTGGCACGCGATATCGCGTTTGCGTTCTCGTACGAGCATATGCTTCTCGGTTGGCGCAGGCGCGGAGCCAACATCTCCTTTTTTTCGCCCCTGGCCGATGAACGACCGGAAGCGATTGCCGATGCAATCTATCTGCCGGGAGGCTACCCGGAGCTTCACGCGGGTCGGATTGCGGCGGCGAGCAATTTCAGGGCAGGAATGACTGAAGCCGCCAACAATGACGTGCGGATCTATGGCGAATGCGGCGGCTACATGGTTCTCGGCGAGGGGCTGGTGGATGCAGGCGGCGAGCGTCACGCCATGCTTGGCCTGCTGCCCGTTGTCACGAGCTACGAGGATCGCAAGCGTCATCTCGGCTATCGGCGGCTGGCGCCGCTGAACGGTTCCTTTTTCGCCCAACCGATGACGGCGCATGAATTCCACTACTCCGCAGCCGTTTCGGAAGGGAATGCGGACCGGCTCTTCCAGGTGACCGATGCCCTCGGCAACGACCTGGGGAGCGCCGGCCTGCAACGCCAGCAGGTCGCAGGGTCCTACATGCATCTGATCGACATTGCCGAGGCCGCTGAATGAATGCTCCGATCGTTCACGGAGGCGGCGTAACCGCGGCCGCCGCGGTCTACGGAGGAAGGCCGGAGGATTGGCTTGACCTTTCGACAGGGATCAATCCCATCCCGGCACCGCTGCCGGAAATTCCTGCACGCGCCTGGCACCGGCTGCCTGACCGGTATCTCATCGACGCTGCGCGGTCTGCAGCGCAGGCGTACTATCGAAGTGGCGATAGCCTGCCGCTGCCGGTCCCCGGTACGCAATCGGTCATTCAACTGCTGCCTCGGTTGCTCGATGAGGGCTCGCGTGTCGCCGTTCTGACGCCGACCTACGGCGAGTACGAACGTGCGTTCCGGCTAGCCGGATACCGTGTCGACAGGGTCGGAGGTATTGGAGAAATAGGCGCTAGTCACCGGCTGGCCGTCATCGTCAACCCGAACAACCCAGATGGCCGTACTCATGCGCCTGATGAGCTCGCTGCGCTCTGCGAGCGCATGGGTCAGACGGGCGGTCTGGTCGTCGTGGACGAGGCTTTCGGCGATACGCGTCCTTGGATGAGCGCCGCTCCACATGCTTCCCGACTGCCGAACCTCATCGTCTTCCGTTCTTTCGGAAAGTTTTTCGGCCTTGCCGGGTTGCGTCTCGGCTTCGTCGTCGCTGCTCATCCCATTCTGGATCGTTTCGAGAATTGGCTTGGCCCCTGGGCTGTATCGGGTCCGGCGCTTGCGATCGCCGATGCGCTCCTTCGGCAGGACACTGTAGCGATCCAGCTCCAGATCGCCGAACGAAGCAATGGACTGCGAAGCGTTCTCGACGAAAGCGGTCTTCGGGTCGTCGGTGGAACGGATCTTTTCTCACTTGTCGATCACAATGAAGCGGCTGCGCTTCATGAACACTTGTGCCGGCACCATATTCTCGTCCGCAAGTTCGACTACGCGCCGAACTGGCTGCGCTTCGGCCTGCCATCGGATCCAATGAGCCAAAGCAGGCTTGCTGCCGCCCTCAAGAGCTATGAGCCATGACCATCGACCAAAATCTCCTTGTTCTCGTGCTGGCACTGCTGCTGGATAGGATTGTTGGGGATCCGGATGCTCTGTGGAGGCGCTGGCCGCATCCTGTCGAACTCTTCGGAAAGGCAATTTCACGCGCCGACACACTGTTCAATCGAAGTGATCGGACAAATCAGGAGCGTCGGCGAAACGGGGTGTGGACCATCGTCGGCCTTCTTGTCCTGAGCGTCTTGGCGGGACTTCTGCTGCATTGGTTCTTTGCACTGTTCGGCCTCGCGGGAATTCTGCTGGAGGTCATCTGTGTCGCAATTTTCATGGCACAGAAGAGCCTTGCCGATCACGTGGAGGCCGTGGCTGCCGGATTGAAGACGGGCGGACTGGCCGGTGGGCGTGCGGCGGTTTCAAGAATCGTTGGACGCGATCCGGAAACGCTCGACGAGCCTGCGGTTTGCCGCGCGGCGATCGAAAGCCTCGCCGAAAACTTTTCCGATGGCGTGGTCGCGCCGGCGCTCTGGTACGCCGTTTTCGGCCTGCCCGGACTGTTTGCCTACAAGATGTTGAATACCGCGGATTCGATGATCGGTCACAAATCCGAAGCCTATGTGGATTTCGGCTGGGCCTCGGCACGTCTTGATGATTTCGCCAATTGGCCGGCTGCGCGGCTTTCGATTCTCTTGATCGCCATTGGGGCATGGCTTCGTCGCGGCTGGGTTGCCTGTCGCCAGGCGGTGCTCGTTGCTGTGCGCGACGGAGGGCTGCACCGTTCGCCGAATTCGGGACGCCCGGAAGCGGCAATGGCAGGCGCTCTCGACGTCCAGTTGGCGGGACCGCGCGTCTATTCCGGTCTCGTCGTCATGGAGCCGATGATCAACAACGGCGGTCGCGAGACCGCTACGTTGGACGATATCGAAGGCGGCGTTTCCGTCTTTCATGCCAGCTGTTCAGCGCTTGCACTCGTAGCGTTCCTGCTTTTCCTCGTGCTTCTCTAGGTCGTTCGGGCGCCATTGATGCCCCGGCCTCGGGCGCCCATTGCTGTTTAAGCAACACTGAACTTGCAAATTGCGTACCGAGGCGGACGAAAGCATTGGCTTTTGAAATGGATTTGCCTATGAGGGGGGTTAAATCCATTTCAAGAGGTAAGGGCGTGACCGCTACATTCGATAAAGTTGCCGACATCATTGCAGAAACGAGCGAGATTGATCGCGAGACGATCACGCCGGAGAGCCATACGATCGACGACCTCGGTATCGACAGCCTCGATTTCCTCGATATCGTTTTTGCGATCGATAAGGAATTCGGCATCAAGATTCCGCTCGAAAAGTGGACGCAGGAGGTCAACGAGGGCAAGGTTTCCACGGAAGAGTATTTCGTGCTGAAGAACCTCTGTGCGAAGATCGACGAGCTGCGCGCCGCCAAGGCCTGATCGGTACAACCATCTTTTTCTCCGCCCTGCCGCTGTGAAACATGGCGGCCGGGCGGTTTTGTTCCTAAGTAGGCCTTGCCCAAGGGCATGGCGCTTATACCGCCGGAGGATCCGATGCTGCTGGAATATTTCCAGATGATTGATCGCGTCGAAGCGGTCGACCTTCAGAAAGGAACACTCAAGGCGCGTTCGGTCGTGCCGGCGAAGAGCCCGGTGTTCGAAGGTCACTTTCCCGGTATGCCGCTGGTACCCGGTGTGCTTTTGATCGAGACCATGGCGCAAGCCTCTGGCATGCTGGTGCTGGCGGCTACCAATTTTGCCGCCATGCCCTTCCTGATGTCGGTCGACGGCGCCAAGATGCGGACATTCGTGGAACCCGAAGCGGTTCTGGACATCGAAGCGTTTCTGGAGCACGACGGATCGGGATTTGCGGTCACCAAGGCCAAGATTACGAGTGGCGGCAAGAAGGTGTGCGATGCGCAGTTGAAGCTGCGCACCATGCCTTTCAGCGAGGTACCGCTTGGAGATATCGTCAAGACGCGCGCGAGTGAGGTGGGTCTTATGGATGCGATCGCTCAGGGAGTGAATGGATGAGCAAAGCTCAGAATGATGTCGTGATCACCGGCATCGGGATTGTGACGTGCCAGGGCGTGGGCA
Source organism: Rhizobium sp. Root1220 (assembly GCF_001426265.1). Classification (GTDB taxonomy): domain Bacteria; phylum Pseudomonadota; class Alphaproteobacteria; order Rhizobiales; family Rhizobiaceae; genus Rhizobium. The sequence continues at coordinate 528,137 of NZ_LMDG01000012.1, read as the reverse complement.
AGGATCCGCATATTGCGCTGTTGACCGCCAACGGTGCGCCGACGACGATTGTGGAAACCGAAAAGTTCAAGCCCTATCCGATCCACCCGCTTCCGGAGGTCGACTGGTCGCAGCAGATTGCCAAGCGCGGCGATCAACGCCAGATGGAGAACTGGCAGCGTATTGGTGTTTTTACTGCCGGTCTCGCACTTGATGATGCGGGTTTCAAGGACGACGCCGACGCTTGCGGCACGATGGACATGATCGTGGCGGCCGGCGGCGGTGAGCGCGACATCAATGTCGATACGCTGATTGTCGATGAAGGACTGAAGCGCAATGATCGCGAAGTCCTGTTGAACGAGAAGCTGACCACGGAGCTTCGCCCAACTCTCTTTCTGGCGCAGTTGTCTAACTTGCTCGCCGGCAATATTTCGATCGTGCACAAGGTCACCGGCTCGTCCCGCACCTTCATGGGCGAAGAGGCTGCGGGCATATCAGCCGTCGAGACCGCGTTCTACCGAATCAAATCCGGCGAATCCTCGCATGCGTTGGTCGGTGGTGCCTTCTCAGCCGCGCGGCTCGACATGGTATTGCTGTTCGAGGCGATCACCTCGCACTCGCGCGGCGAATGGCAGCCGCTGTGGTCGAGGGAACAGGGTGGGATCATTTCCGGATCGGTCGGCGCCTTCCTGGTGCTAGAATCGCGCGCGCATGCTGAATCGCGCGGCGCACATATTTATGCCAGCATTTCATCGATCGAGGGTGATCGCGGCAACCGCAGCGCCGGCAACCTTGAGCAACGCCTAGAGAGGCTTCTCAAGCCGGCAGAGGGGCTGGCGTCAGAAAGCACGGCGATTTTCTCCGGCTCGACCGGCATGCCGGAACTTGCGAGCCGCGAGAAAGCCGTTCTGGAGCGACAGTTTCCAGGCGCCGCCATCCGTGGTTTCGGCGGCATGACGGGACATGGCCTCGAGGCACAGTTCACACTGGGTCTGGCACTTGCTGCGCTGGCGATAGAGAACAATGCCAAGGTCCCACCCTTCGATGCGGCACATGAAAAGCTCATGAGCACCGGCACAAGGGCAGCGATCGTTACAACGGTCGGTCATCAGCGCGGCGAAGGCGTCGCGGTTCTGTCCGCAGAGGTGTGAGGAGTTAGCAAATGACGGATTCGGCCTACAAGGACCACCTCGGTCGCCCTATCGTCGCTGTGACTGGTGTCGGTATCATCACCTCTCTCGGCCAGGGATTGAAGGACAACTGGGCTGCGCTGACGGCGGGAAGGTCGGGCATCCACGACATCCGCCGCTTTCCGACCGATGGGCTTTCGACGCGCATCGCCGGCACAGTCGACTTTATCGACATCCCGGTAGCGAACTCCGTTGAACGCTCCTACGCCTTCGCGCGGGAAACGACCATCGAAGCGCTCGCCGACGCTGATATCTCGGGCGATTTCAATGGACCGCTCTTTCTTGCAGCGCCGCCTATCGAACCGGAATGGAGCGCGCGCTTCGAACTTGCAGATCGCTCGCCACCTGCCGATCATCCGGGTGATGCCTATGATCGTTTCCTGGCTGCGATGCGTCAACGACCGGACGCGGCTTTTCATGAGGCATCGCTGTTCGGCTCGATCTCCGAGCGTCTTGCCGATCGCTTCGGCACGCGCGGGCTTCCGGTGACCTTATCAACAGCCTGTGCGTCGGGAGCAACCGCGATCCAGCTCGGAATCGAGGCGATCCGCCAGGGCCGCGCGACCCGGGCGCTTGCCGTGGCAACGGACGGATCTGTCAGCGCGGAAGCGCTAATCCGTTTTTCGCTGCTTTCGGCGCTTTCGACGCAGAACGATCCGCCGACAAAGGCGTCCAAGCCGTTCAGCAAGGACCGCGATGGCTTCGTCATCGCCGAGGGTGCTGCGACCCTGGTGCTCGAATCGCTGGAAGCAGCCATTGCCCGTGGCGCCAAGATACTCGGTATCATGAAGGGTGCGGGTGACAAGGCTGATTCGTTCCACCGGACGCGCTCCTCGCCGGATGGCGGTCCCGCGATCGCCACGATCCGTGCGGCGCTTGCGGACGCCGGCATGGACGAGAACGGTATCGGCTATATCAATGCTCACGGCACCTCGACGCCAGAGAACGACAAGATGGAATACGCTTCCATGCTTGCCGTGTTCGGTGAGCGCCTGGCATCGATCCCGCTGTCGTCGAACAAGTCCATGATCGGCCATACGCTGACGGCCGCTGGCGCTGTCGAGGCGGTGTTCTCATTGCAGACGATGTTGACCGGGACGCTGCCGCCGACGATCAACTACAGCAACCCCGATCCGGCGATCATTCTTGACGTCGTGCCGAACAGCAAGCGCGAGGGCCAGGTGAATGCCGTGCTTTCGAACTCGTTCGGATTTGGCGGACAGAACGCCAGCCTTGTCATGGCGCTCGAACCGGCCTAATCGGTTCCCGACATAACAACAGACAAGAAACGCCCCCGGGCGAAGGACTTTGCCATGCGCGCTTTGCAACTGATCGACGACCGCAAGCTTGAGATCACCGACCTGCCGGAGCCCGATGCACCCGCGGCGGGCGAGGTTACGTTGCGCGTCAAGGCAGTTGCGCTCAACCATATCGACGTATGGGGTTGGCGTGGTATGGCATTCGCCAAGCGGAAGATGCCACTTGTCATCGGTGCTGAGGCGTCAGGCGTGGTCGAAGCCATCGGTCCCGGCGTTTCCAATGTATTGCCGGGACAGCTCGTTTCGATCTACGGCGCGCGCACCTGTGGCCTTTGCCGTCCGTGCCGCGAAGGGCGCGACAATCTTTGCGAGCATGTTTCCGGCGTTCACGGTTTCCACCTCGACGGCTTCGCGCAGGAGAAGGTAAATCTTCCCGCCCGCCTGCTGGTTCCGGCGCCTCCCGGCGTCGATGCGATCGCCGCCGCCGTCGCGCCGGTGACCTTCGGCACCGTCGAGCACATGCTGTTCGACAACGCCAAGCTTGAGCCCGGTGAGACCATCCTTATCCACGCCGGTGGCTCCGGTATCGGTTCGGCGGCGATCCAGCTTGCCAAAAAGATCGGCTGCACCGTCATCACCACGGTTGGTTCTGACGACAAGATCGAAAAGGCCAAGGCGCTCGGCGCCGATCATGTCATCAACTATCGCACCGACCGTTTCGAAGGCGTCGTACGGAAGCTGACCAAGAAGAAAGGCGTCGATGTCGTCTTCGAGCATGTCGGGAAGGATACCTGGGCCGCGTCGATGTTCTGCCTGAAGCGTGGTGGCCGGCTCGTCACCTGCGGCTCCACGTCCGGTGTCTCCACCGAGATGAACCTGATGATGCTGTTCCAGCAGCAGTTGAAGTTGCTTGGCTCGTTCGGCTGCCGCATGGAAAACATGGCTGATGCCATGCAGAAGATCGCACGCGGTCTTGTCCATCCGGTCATCGATACGGAAGTCGGTTTCGACCAGATTGACAAGGCGCTGGAGCGCATGGAGTCACGGCAGGTATTCGGCAAGATCATCCTGAAGATGGATTGAGCCATTGAAGCTCTTCATTACGCGGATCGTTCTTGCGCTCGATCATTTTCGCCAGTGGCTCATAGCGCAGGTCGTGTTCGGTTTTCTGAACTTCCTGAAGCTGTTTCCGGCCGATGGCGCGATTGATTTCATCGACTGGCTGACCCGCAAGATCGGCCCACGCATGTCGCGGCATCGGCTGATGCTGACGAACTTGCGCAACGCCTTTCCGGAAAAGAGCGACGAGGAGATCGGTGCGATCGCGCTGGCCAGCTGGGGCAACATGGGCAGGCTTGCGGCCGAGTATGTCTTCCTCGATCGGCTGTTCGACTACGATCCGGCGCGCGAGGAGTCGGGCAGGGTGGAGGTCTCGGGCATTCCGATCTTCACCGATCTCCGCGACAATCCGCGACCGTTCATCGTCTTTACCGGGCATACCGGGAATTTCGAGCTCCTGCCGGTGGCGGGCGCCGCTTTCGGCCTGCTTGTGACGGTGCTGTTTCGCCCGCCGAACAATCCATATGTCGCCAAGAAGGTGTTCGATTTCCGGAGCGCGCGCATGGGCAACCTGGTCCCATCGCATGCTGGATCGTCTTTTGCGCTCGCCCGCCAACTGGAGGCCGGGAAGGGCGTTGGTGTCCTGGTCGACCAGAAGTTCCGCAAAGGCTTGAGCACCCGTTTCTTTGGTCGCGACGTCAAGACCAATCCGCTGCTTGGCAAACTCGTGCGGCAATTCAATTGCGAGGTCTATCCGGCGCGCTGTATCCGTCTTCCCGGCAATCGGTATCGTCTGGAAATCGAGCCACGGCTCGAAATGCCGCGAGATGCCAACGGCAATCTCGACATGACCGCGACGGCACAGCTTCTCAACGACAAGGTCGAAAGCTGGGTGCGCGAGCATCCGGAGCAGTGGCTCTGGTATCATGATCGATGGAAGATAAAGCACGACGTCCTGAAGTGAGGATAGGGCAGAACCCCGACATCTCGCCATTGAAAAAGATGTGTCCGCCTTCATTGAATATGAAGATGCGTCATGTTACCAATTTCTATCAAGGCGAGTGGCCAAGCGGCTGAGGTTCAACCTTCCGTAACGCAAGTCGCGCTGATCGAGGAGCATTCCGTACGGAATGGCCATTTGGAGGCGGTCTTGCTAGTGCTTTTTCAGGCGTTCTCGTTGCGCTGTGAACAGATCGACGAAGCTATCAGGCTTGGAGATGATGCACGGGTCAGTGCTCTCGATTGTTCAATCGAGCCATTGATCGAGACAATCCTTGCCCACAAGGCGGTAAGCCTGCTTGAAATTCACATGCAACTTCAGTTCGTCGGCTGCCTGATCGATCAATACGCCGATGACAGCGATTCCGTGCGCGAGCATGTCGCCTTGCTTTCCTATCTGATCGAGCAGTATTTCGGTGGCTCCAAGCCGCGTTGGCGTATGCCAAGAGTGCGAGAGGCGGCATCCGAGCCTTTCACCTATGCGCCGAACACCGACAATGGCAACTTTCTCAATGCGGCAATCCTGGAATCGATACCTGATCGTGTTGCGGTGCTGACGAAGGACTATCGATACCTTTATTCGAACGCCGCAAACTCTGCCTATCTCGGGAGAAAGCCGATGGATATGATCGGCCACCACCTGATGGAATTCATCGGTGAAAAGCGCTTCACCGAAGTGGCGAAGGCCAAACTCGACGCATGCTTTTCCGGGCAGCAGGCCGACTATGAATATGGTCGGTGCGATGGCGGCCTAGCTCGCCAGGTCCGCTGCCGGATGTCGCCGTTGCGCGATTCCCTGGGCTACATTATCGGTGCATTGATCATCCTGCAGGATACCGCTGCTAGCGCAGCGACACTGGCTGCCTGATCAGGCCTTTGTCCATACCGCCAGCTCGTAGCCGTCCGGATCGGTGAAATGAAAACGCCGGCCACCGGGAAAGCCGGTGATCGGACGGAATATGGTGCCGCCTGCTACCTCCACGGCGGATAGCGCAGCCTCAAGGTCGTGTGCATAGAGGACGATGAGCGGACCGCCGGGCTTCGGCGCGGCAAGTGTGGTGAAGCCACCCTTCAGCCGACCATCGTCGAATTCGCAGTAGTTCGGTCCGTAGTCGGTAAATCGCCATCCGAATGCACGGCCATAGAAGGCTTTGGCGGCATTGATATCCTCAACGTTGAATTCCACGTAGTCGATGCGCAGGTCGTTGTCCGTGGTGTCCATCATCGTTTCCTAGCGTTCCATGAGTGTCTTCAATGCCTCAAGGTCTCGCGCCACATGGGCGGCGTCGGCTTCGAATTGCTCGTCGGTCATGCCGGGAGGGCGCAGCAGCACGAACATGATCTCGCAGCCGTTTCCATTCGGCACGATCCTCAATGCGTTGTAGACGCGAAGCCCGCTTTCGATGGTTACGGTATGATCGATGACACCGAATTCATTATGGGGGACGAAGCTGACCTTCACTGTGCCAAGTATACCCTCGGCGATCCAGTCGTCGCCACTGCGTTCAAGCCCGGAGGCAAGACCGGACGCCCAGAGCGGCATGTTTTCCGGCGCGCCGGCAAAAGCATAGACATCGCGCCAATTTCGGTCGATGGAGCGATGAATGATCCTTGTCGGCATCGTCGTCATGGCACGTTGCCCCAGCTGGTTTTTTCTCTCCCGCTGCCCGTGATTCGTTTTGCGGGCGAGCGCGTGGAAGAATATGGCTCATTTCGCGGCATGTGCAACGTGACGCCAATTCGAGGCTGAATCGAACTTGCCGTTTGTCCGAGACAGTGCCAAAACACCGGTCCAAAATGACTCATCGGAGGTTTATCGTGGAAAAGGCAGAAATCGGGCTGATCGGCCTTGCAGTCATGGGATCCAACCTGGCGCTAAACATAGCGGAAAAGGGCAATAAGATTGCCGTGTTCAACCGCACTCCTGAGAAAACGGATGAATTCTACGAAAGCGCCGGTGACCTGAAGAAACAGATCATTCCGTGCAAGACGATCGAAGATTTTGTGGAGGCGATCCGTCCGCCGCGTCCGATTATCATCATGATCAAGGCCGGCGAGCCGGTCGACCAGCAGATGGAATTGTTGCGGCCGCACCTGTCCAAGGGCGACATCATGATCGATGCCGGCAACGCCAACTTCCGCGATACGATCGCCCGCTTTGACCGACTGAAGAATACCGACCTGACGTTCATCGGAATGGGCGTATCCGGCGGCGAGGAGGGAGCACGCCATGGCCCGTCGATCATGGTCGGTGGCACCGAGGACTCCTGGAAGCGTGTGGAAAAGGTGTTGACCTCGATTGCTGCCAAGTACAAGGGTGACCCTTGCGTGGCATGGCTCGGCAATGACGGCGCCGGACATTTCGTCAAGACGATCCACAACGGCATTGAATATGCCGACATGCAGATGATCGCCGAAATCTACGGTATCCTGCGCGACGGTCTCGGCAAGAGCGCCAAGGAAATCAGCGGTATCTTCGGCGAGTGGAACAAGGGTCGCTTGAACTCTTACCTCATTGAAATCTCCGAGAAGGTGCTGGCTGCGACCGATCCTGTTTCCGGCGGCGCCATGGTTGACATGATCCTCGACAAGGCCGGCCAGAAGGGCACGGGCAAGTGGTCCGCGATCGAAGCGCAGAACATGGGCATCCCCGCGACGGCAATCGAAGCAGCCGTTGCAGCGCGCAGCATTTCCTCGATGAAGACCGAGCGCGAAGCGGCAGAGAAGATCTTTGGCAAGCCGGAATACAAGTTTCCGATCGCCTATGGCCCAGGCCTCAACAAGGATCTTGAACTTGCGCTGTTCGCCGCCAAGATCGGCGCTTACGCTCAGGGCTTTGCGGTGATGGCCGAAGCCTCGCGTGAGTTCAAATGGTCGCTGCCGATGCCGACGATCGCCAAGATCTGGCGTGCTGGATGCATCATCCGCTCGCAGTTCCTGGATGAGATCACGTCCGCCTTCACCAAGGCGCCGGATGCCGCCAACCTCATCGTGACGCCTGCCTTCTCGGACATGGTCAAGGAATCACTACCGGCGCTGCGTCGTGTGGTAGGCGCTGCGCTCGAAGCCGGTCTGCCGGTTCCGGCACTAACTTCCGCGTTGACCTATTTCGATGCCTACCGCCAGGGCCGCGGAACTGCCAACCTGATCCAGGCGCAGCGCGACTTCTTCGGCGCCCACGGATTTGACCGTCTCGACGGCAAGGACTTCCACCACGGCCCATGGGGCAGCGGCGCATCGACCTTCTGAGCATGCCTGTATGACAAGAAAAAGCCGGGCAACTCGTCCGGCTTTTTTGTTTGCGGTAAATCGTTTCAGCTATTCAGCCGGAACGAGCGGCCTTATTTTCCCTGCTTTGCCCAGACCGGCTGGCTTATGCTCTGAAGCATTTCCGGCTCGACTCCGTCGATTCTTGCGATGACGGCCTTGGCCATTTCGCGCCCTGCGTGACGCACGTCTTCGTAGGCTGTGATGATCTCCGGCCGGATCCAGTTGAGGATAGGCGCCGATTCCTTGGAGACCATGTCGACATCGTGGCCGAGCCGCTTGCCGGCGGCCTCGATACCGGCATTCACCGCGATCGCAGCACTTCCGGCGGAACACACGATCCCATCGGGGGCATTCGGCGAGCGCATCATCGCCTCGACCGCGTTGCGGATTTCCTCTAGCGGCGCATCGATGGTCACGCGCAACGGCACTTCTTCGGCACCATAATCGTGCAGGCCGGTCTGAAAGCCAATTCTCGTATGCGTGTAGTAGGTAAGCTTGCTCGGCGGCTGGAGCAGGGCAATGCGCCTGCGCCCCCTCGTGACCAGTTTTTCCACCGCCTGGTGGGCGAAGGCCTCGTTGTCGAAGTCGTGGAACGGGTGAACCAGCCCGCTGTCCGTGCGTCCGTGCGTGGCAAATGGCATGTTGCGTTCCGTTAGGAGCCGAACGCGTGCGTCGTCCGGCTCGATGCGCGAGACGATGACGCCATCCGCCGAGCCGGTTTCGAGGATGTATCTCACCGGCAGCATCGGATCTTTGCTGTGGGAATGCGGCGTCACGACGATATGGTAGGGTGTGCCGGTCAGCACTTCGGAGATGCCGAAGACCATCTGGCTGCTGAAGCCCATGATCTCTTCGTCGATGCTGAGAACGAGTGCGATCACATTGGTCTTGCCCGTTCTCAGGCGCACGCCGGCCCTGTTCGGCTGGTAGCCGAGCTGGCGGGCGACCATTCGCACGCGCTCCTTGGTCTCGGCGCCTATGTCAGGCGCATCTTTGAGTGCGCGCGAGACTGTTGTCACGCCCAGACCGGTCATGAAGGCAATCGTCTTCAGTGTCGGTCGCTCTCGAGATGCCGCGACCGCTGCGCCTCCCAAATTCGCTTTATTTTCCATCCCTTTATGCCGTCCTACGCGATTTGGTTTCGCTTATAGATGCTTTTTCGAAGCGCTGTAAGCATGAAGACAGCCAAAGTCGCTCCTCCCGTGAGAGCGGAAATCTGTAACGATACAGTAGAAATGTCGAGGCCTTTTTATGCGGCAAATGCGTTCAACACTCGCAATGATTGAAGTGGCGGTTTATGCCCGGAAATTTTGCACCTGCGAACGCCGTGGGTCCCGTCAATCATCTACTGTGATGTCTAAAAGAAAATATATCAGTATGTTAATGCAGTTTCTTGATTGCGCAGATTGGTGCCTCCCACAATCGCATTCTGGCGTGAAACCTGACCGTTCAACAGGCAATGGTAGTAAGCGGCGTGCGAAAAGAAAATTTTCGGCGCTGGCTGTTGCGCCACAATATCGATTGAACTAAGTTTTTCCGGCAACGTTTCAGTGAGGGAGGAGAACTCATGAATTTCCGTTTGATGGCGGCTGCGCTTGCCGCTTCCGTCGTACTGCCGCTCGGTGCGGCCAATGCGACCGATCTAGAAGTTACCCATTGGTGGACGTCCGGCGGCGAGGCTGCTGCGGTGGCCGAGCTTGCCAAGGCGTTCGACGCCACCGGTAACAAGTGGGTTGACGGTGCGATCGCCGGTTCCGGCGGCACTGCCCGTCCAATCATGGTCAGCCGCATCACCGGTGGCGACCCGATGGGTGCCACCCAGTTCAACCATGGCCGCCAGGCCGAGGAACTGGTGCAGTCCGGCCTTATGCGGGACCTCACGGACGTCGCGACGGCAGAACACTGGAAGGACATCGTCCGTCCGTCGAACCTGCTCGATTCCTGCACCATCGACGGCAAGATCTATTGCGCCCCGGTTAATATCCACTCGTGGCAGTGGCTGTGGCTCTCGAACGCTGCCTTCAAGAAGGCCGGTGTCGAAGTTCCGAAGAACTGGGACGAGTTCGTCGCTGCCGGACCGGCGCTCGAAAAGGCCGGCATCGTGCCGCTCGCCGTTGGCGGCCAGGCATGGCAGTCCTCTGGTGCATTCGACGTTCTTCTGCTGGCGCTTGGCGGCAAGGATACGTTCTACAAGGTTTACAAGGACAAGGACGCTGACGTTGCGGCCGGCCCCGAGATCGCCAAGATCTTCAAGGCTGCCGACGATGCCCGCAAGATGTCCAAGGGTACGAACGTTCAGGACTGGAACCAGGCGACCAACCTGGTCATTACCGGCAAGGCCGGCGGCCAGATCATGGGCGACTGGGCGCAGGGCGAATTCCAGATTGCAGGCCAGAAGGCCGGCACGGACTACACCTGCCTTCCGGGCCTTGGCGTGACCGACATCATCGCAACGGGCGGCGACGCATTCTATTTCCCGCTGCTGAAGGATGAGGAAAAATCCAAGGCGCAGGCCGTGTTAGCCAAGACGCTTCTCGATCCCAAGACGCAGGTCGCCTTCAACCTGAAGAAGGGTTCGCTGCCGGTGCGCGGCGACGTCGACCTCGCTGCCGCCAACGACTGCATGAAGAAGGGTCTCGATATCCTCGCCAAGGGCAATGTCGTCGAGTGGACCGACCAGCTGCTTTCGGCAGATAGCCAGAAGCAGAAGGAGGACCTCTTCTCGGAGTTCTTCTCCAATGCATCAATGACGCCTGAAGACGCGCAGAAGCGCTTCGCTGAAATCATCGCTTCGGCTGATTGATCGTCAACGCCTTGCTGTTGCGATCCGGCTCCAATGCGGAGCCGGATCTGCTCCTGAGATGCTGCTGCGATCGGGTTGACAACAGCGTTCTTCAGCAACTGCTTTGGTCGCGAGAAGCGTGACCTTGGCTGATCTGGAGAAGGAACGACGAGAGAAGCGTCCATTTTCCAGGCCGCTGCTCGAGATCACAGAAGCAATTGCGTTTCAGGAGGAAACACAATGACGGGTCAAGCGAAAGCCGGCCGGCCAAATCAGTTGCTGCGCAATCTGAATTCCAAGATCGCATCGATCCCGATGATATTGACCGCCGTCGTCATTTTTCTCGGCGGCACACTCTGGACGGTGTTCTATTCCTTCACCAACTCGAAGCTCCTGCCAAGGATGAGTTTCGTTGGTTTCGACCAATACAATCGTCTGTGGGCGGCACCGCGGTGGATTGTCTCCATCGAGAACCTTGCCGTCTATGGCGTTCTCTCCCTGATCTTCAGCCTTGTGATCGGCTTCACGCTGGCGGCGCTGATGGATCAGAAGATTCGTTTCGAGAATGCGTTCCGCACGATTTTCCTCTATCCCTTCGCGCTCTCCTTCATCGTCACCGGCCTTGTCTGGCAGTGGGTGCTCAATCCGGAGTTCGGGGTGCAGTCGGTGGTGCGTTCGCTCGGCTGGACGAGTTTCACCTTCGATCCGCTCTATACTCCGAGCATTGTCATTTACGGTGTTCTGATCGCAGCGCTTTGGCAGGGAACCGGGCTCGTTATGTGCCTGATGCTCGCCGGTCTGCGCGGTATCGATGAGGATATCTGGAAAGCCTCACGCGTCGACGGCATCCCGATGTGGAAGACTTATCTTTTCATCGTCATTCCGATGATGCGGCCGGTGTTCATCACCACGCTGGTCATCATCGCCAGCGGCATCGTCAAGGTCTACGACCTTGTCGTGGCGCAGACGAGCGGCGGGCCGGGCATCGCCTCCGAAGTACCTGCAAAATACGTCTACGACTACATGTTCCAGGCGCAGAACCTCGGCCAGGGATTCGCAGCTTCAACCATGATGCTCCTGACTGTCGCCATTATCATCGTCCCGTGGGCGTATCTGGAATTTGGGGGAGGGCGTAAACGTGCCTGATGCCATCGCTCTCAAGAAGACGGATGCCGCTATCGTGACCGACAAGACATTCTCCGGGCCAAGCGGTCCGAAGCCAAAGCGGATCATTTCTCCGCGCAATATCATTCTCTACGGCATACTGTTTGTCGCTGCAGCCTACTACCTGCTGCCCCTCTACGTGATGATCGTCACCTCTCTGAAGGGCATGCCCGAGATCCGCGTGGGCAACATCTTCTCGCCGCCGCTCGAAATCACCTTTGAGCCATGGGTAAAGGCTTGGGCGACCGCCTGCACTGGGCTGAATTGCGATGGTCTTTCCCGCGGTTTCTGGAATTCCGTGCGGATTACCGTTCCTTCCGTCGTTGTCTCCATCGCCATCGCTTCGGTGAACGGCTACGCGCTGGCCAACTGGCGCTTCAAGGGATCGGAACTGTTCTTCTCGATCCTGGTCATCGGTGCCTTCATTCCGTATCAGGTTATGATCTACCCGATCGTCATCGTGCTGCGTGAACTCGGCATCTACGGGACGCTGACCGGTCTCATCATCGTCCACAGCATCTTCGGCATGCCGATCCTGACCCTGCTCTTCCGCAACTACTTCGCGTCGTTGCCGCAGGAACTGTTCAAGGCGGCGCGCGTCGACGGGGCAGGGTTCTGGCAGATCTTCCTGAAGATCATGGTGCCCATGTCGCTGCCGATCTTCGTCGTCGCCATGATCCTGCAGGTCACCGGTATCTGGAACGACTTCCTGTTCGGCGTGGTCTTCACCCGACCGGAATATTACCCGATGACCGTGCAGCTCAACAACATCGTCAATTCTGTCCAGGGCGTGAAGGAATACAACGTCAACATGGCCGCAACGATCCTCACGGGTCTGGTGCCGCTGGTTGTGTATTTCGTGTCGGGGCGACTTTTCGTCCGTGGCATCGCCGCCGGCGCAGTGAAAGGCTGATCCATGAATTCGAGCGTTTCCATCAAAGAACTGTCGCTGAACTTCGGCGCGGTCAGCGTTCTCAAGGATCTCAATCTCGAGATCAACGACGGCGAGTTCCTCGTGCTGCTCGGCTCATCCGGGTGCGGCAAGTCGACCTTGCTCAACTGCATCGCCGGTCTTCTCGATGTCAGCGAGGGGCAGATTCACATCAAGGGCAAGAACGTCACCTGGGAGGAGCCGAAGGACCGCGGCATCGGCATGGTGTTCCAGTCCTATGCGCTCTATCCGCAGATGACCGTCGAGAAGAACCTGTCCTTTGGTCTGAAGGTTGCGAAGATCCCGCAGGCCGAGATAGACAAGCGGGTGGCGCGTGCCTCCGAGATCCTGCAGATCGAGCCGCTTCTGAAGCGAAAGCCTGCCGAGCTGTCCGGCGGCCAGCGCCAGCGCGTGGCAATCGGCCGTGCCCTAGTGCGCGATGTCGATGTGTTCCTGTTCGACGAGCCGCTGTCCAACCTCGACGCCAAGCTGCGTTCGGAACTGCGTGTCGAAATCAAGCGTCTGCATCAGGCGCTGAAGAACACGATGATCTACGTCACCCACGATCAGATCGAGGCGCTGACGCTGGCTGACCGCATTGCCATCATGAAGAACGGCGTCATCCAGCAGCTGGCCGATCCGACGACGATCTACAACAAGCCACGCAGCCTGTTCGTGGCCGGCTTCATCGGCTCGCCGTCGATGAACTTCCTGAAAGGCGAGATCGGCAAGCGTGGCAATGCCACGGTGTTCACCGCCAACGGCGTAGATTTCAACGTCGATGCCTATGAGGCCGTCGCGCCGCTGAAGGCTGGCCAGAAGGTCACGCTCGGAGTGCGGCCGGAGCATATCAAGGTCAATGATGGCCTCGGTACCGAGGTGCATGACGCGACCGTCGACATCGAAGAACCGATGGGCGCCGACAACCTGCTGTGGCTGAAGCATGCCGGGCACACCATGTCGGTGCGCATCAACGGCTCGCGCCGCTTCAGCCCCGCATCGGCCGTCAAGCTCGGCTTCGACATGTCGCTGGCGTCGATCTTCGACGCCGAGACGGAACTGCGCCTCTAGAGACTGCACGGCGGGCGGAGCCGCAACTGGTTCCGCCCCTTTCCCAACCGGCCAATCTGGCCAGCCACATTCGGCCGCAGCCCGATCACGGGTTCTCCCAGGAGCGGCTTGATCAGGACAATGCTATGACATCCATGCCTACCAACGGGTTCAACCTCGACCTCTCAGGATCGTGGCAGCTTACCTCCACCGACGGCGATATAGCCACGGTCATTACGCTCCCGGGCGATGTGCATTCGGCTCTTCACGTCGCTGGCTTGATCCCGGATCCGTATTTCGGTCGGAACGAGGAGGCGGTGCAGTGGGTGGCGCATCGCGACTGGGCGATCGAACGCAGCTTCACGCTGTCCGAGCCGGATGGCGACTGGTATCTCGATATCGACTATCTCGACACCGTGGCCGCCATCTTCGTCAACGGCTCTCCGGTGCTGGTATCGGATAACAGCTTTCGCCGTTACCGTCCCGATGTCAGTGCCCAGCTGAAAGCCGGCGACAACACCATCCGTGTCGTGCTGCATTCGAGTATCGCAGCGGGCGCCGACCGGCAGGCCAGGCAACCTTTCTACATTCCCTATTCGACGGGCAATTCGCCCATCCCCAACGGCAACATGCTGCGCAAGCCGCAGTGCCATTTCGGTTGGGACTGGAACATCGCCATTGCGCCGCTGGGCCTCTATGGAACGATTGCGCTGCGCAAACTCGAGACGGCTCGCATCGAGCACGTTACGACGCGGCAGGTTCACAACCTCAACGGTTCCGTGGATCTTCAGGTCACAGCGACGTTGTTTGCCAGGAACCCGGGCATCGTGCCGGTGCATTTCTCGCTTGATGGCGAGCGCGTTCGTCTCGACGTCGGCGTTGGAGCTGGCGAAACGGTCGTCAATCATGTGTTCGAAATCGAAAAGCCGCGGCTCTGGTGGCCGGCGGGTAGCGGTGAGCAGACGCTTTATGCGCTGACGGTCGATCTGCCAGCGGATGCCGTGACAAAGCAGATCGGTCTTCGTACCGTCGAGCTCATCACAACGCCGGATGACGCCGGCGCCCGCTTCGTGCTGAAGGTCAATGGCCACGAGATCTTCTGCCGCGGTGCCAACTGGATTCCTGCCGATGCGCTGTTCTCGCTGTCGTCACCCGAAAAGACCGAGGATCTGCTGCAATCGGCCAAGTCCGCCAACATGAACATGATCCGCGTCTGGGGCGGCGGGTTCTACGAGCACGATCATTTCTACGATCTCTGCGACCGGCTCGGCCTCATGGTCTGGCAAGACTTCATGTTCGCCTGCAATCTCTATCCCTCGACCGAGGACTTCCTCGACAATGTCGCGCTCGAGGTCGATTACCAGGTCCGCCGTCTGAACTCGCACCCGTCGATCGCGCTCTGGTGCGGCGACAACGAACTGGTCGGCGCGCTGACCTGGTTCGAGGAATCGCGGAAGGATCGCGACCGCTATCTCGTCTCCTATGACCGTCTCAACCGGACGATCGAGCAGGCGATGAAGAAGGCTGCGCCGGAGGCGATCTGGTGGCCGTCGAGCCCGGCGTCCGGTTATCTCGACTTCGGCGATGCCTGGCACGCCGATGGTTCCGGCGACATGCATTACTGGTCTGTCTGGCACGAGAACAAGTCGTTCGACAACTACCGCTCGGTGCGTCCCCGCTTTTGCTCGGAATTCGGCTTCCAATCCTACACGTCGCTGCCGGTCATCAAGACCTATGCCGAGGCAAAGGACATGAACGTCGCGTCGCCGGTCATGGAGTTGCACCAGAAGAACGCCGGCGGCAACGAGCGCATCGCCGGCACGATGTTCCGCTATTTCCGCTTCCCGAAGGATTTCCCGAACTTTGTCTATCTCAGCCAGATCCAGCAGGGTCTCGCGATCAAGACGGCGGTGGAATACTGGCGGTCGCTGAAGCCGCATTGCATGGGCACGATCTACTGGCAGTTGAACGACACCTGGCCGGTCGCCTCGTGGTCGAGCCTCGACTACGGCGGTCGCTGGAAGGCGATGCACTATCTGGTCAAGCGCTTCTTCCAGCCGGTCGCGGTCGCCGCCATCCCATCCGACGACGGCAAGCAGATCCGCTTCTCGCTGGTCAACGACACGCTTGCCGAAGTCAGCGTCGATCTGTCGATCTCGGTCCTCGACATGAAGGGTGGGCGCAGGCACCTCAAGGACGTGCAGGCGGTCTGCACCCCTGACGCGGCTGTTACTGCCACCAGCATCGACGTGTCCGATATCCCTGCGGGAACGCTGCTTGCCTGGCGCTTCACGGCGTCGAACGGCATGGGCGGCGAGGGGCACTATGTTGATGGCACCTACAAGGCGCTGGAGCTCGAGCCCGCGGGCCTGATGGTCACGCACGAATATGTCGAGGAGGACGGCTCCGTCTGCCTCAATGTCACCGCGAGGGGACTTGCGCTCTTCGTGATGATCGAAACCGAGATCGACGGCAAGTATTCCGACAATGCCTTCGATCTGGCGGCGGGCGAGACGCGCCGCATCAACTTCACCCCGGCCACCCCGCTCGAGGGCGGCGCTTTGCCGGACTTCCGTTTCTACGACCTGCAGTCCTGTCAGTCCGTGGATTGATCCTGATTCAAATGAACGGGCACGAGGCCCGAGGAGGATAGTATGACGAAACTGAGTTTCCAGCTTTATAGCGCCCGCAACTTCCCGCCCTATTCGGCGATCTTCGAAAAGCTCGGCAAGGCCGGCTATCAGGAAGTCGAAGGCTTCGGCGGTATTTATGCCGACCTCGACGATGCCGGCCTGAACAGCCTGCGCGCAGAACTGGACAAGAACGGCCTTGTCATGGCCAGCGGCCATTTCAGCCCCGACTTTCTCGACGGAGAAGTGCAGAAGTCGCTGAACATCGCCAAGATCCTCGGCATGGACTCGATCTATGCACCGCATCTGGCTGCCGATGAGCGTCCGACCGATGGTGCCGGCTGGTTGGCCTTCGGCAAGCGCCTGCAGGAAATGAGCAAGCCCTATAAGGACGCCGGCTATGAGTTCGGCTGGCACAACCACGACTTCGAATTCGTGAAGCTCGCCGACGGCTCGCTGCCGATCGAGCGCATCTTCGAAGGCGCGCCTGATATTTCCTGGGAAGCCGATATTGCCTGGGTCGTTCGCGGCGGTGCGGATCCCTTCGCATGGATCGAGAAGCTCGGCTCGCGCATCACCTCGGCGCACGTCAAGGACATCGCGCCTGCTGGCGAAAACAAGAACGAGGACGGCTGGG
Organism: Rhizobium sp. Root1220; assembly: GCF_001426265.1. Lineage (GTDB taxonomy): Bacteria > Pseudomonadota > Alphaproteobacteria > Rhizobiales > Rhizobiaceae > Rhizobium. The sequence goes on along the minus strand of NZ_LMDG01000012.1, from coordinate 511,187 downwards.
CGGATGTCGGCCATGGCACGCTTGATTGGGCAAAGCTCATCGCGGCACTGAGGGGCACCAAGACCAAGCACTACGTCGTCGAGCATGACAACCCGGCCGATGTTGATCGCCTGATCACCCGCTCGATCGCATCCTTCAAGACTTACTGAGGCACATCATGACCAAGGAACTTGGCGTCGGCATCATCGGATGCGGCAACATCTCCACCACCTACTTTTCGCTTTCTCCCCTGTTCAAGGGCCTGAAGGTTCTGGCCTGCGCCGATATCAACATCCAGGCGGCAGAGGCCCGCGCCGAGGAATACGGCGTCAAGGCGCTGACAATCGACGAACTGCTCGCCAATGACGAGATCGACGTCATCGTCAACCTGACCATCCCCGACGCGCATTTCCCGGTTTCGAAGTCGATCCTTGAGGCCGGCAAGCACGTCTATTCGGAAAAGCCGCTGGTTCTCACCCTCGAGCAGGGTGAGGAGTTGCGTCGCATCGCCAAGGAGAAGAACCTCTCCGTCGGTTGCGCGCCTGACACCTTCCTCGGTGGCGCGCATCAGCTCGCCCGCAAATACATTGACGAGGGCGGCATCGGTCGCGTCACCTCGGGTGCGTGCTACGTCATGAGCCCGGGCATGGAAATGTGGCATCCGAACCCGGACTTCTTCTTCCTGCCCGGCGGCGGTCCGATCCTCGATCTCGGCCCTTACTACATCGCCAACCTGATCAACCTGATCGGACCGGTGAAGCGTGTTGGCGCCATGACGTCGATGGCGTCCGAGACCCGCACGATAACCAGTGCGCCACGCAACGGCGAGGTCATCCCGGTTAAGACGCCGACGACGATCCAGGCGATCCTCGAATTCGTCAGCGGCGCGACCGTGACGCTGACCGCGAGCTGGGATGTCTGGTCTCACCGCCATGCCAACATGGAGCTTTACGGCACCGAGGGCTCGATCTACGTGCCGGATCCGAACTTCTTCGGCGGTGTCGTCGAGGCAAGCGGCAAGGACAAGGACATCAAGCCGATCGAAGACTGGGATCACCCGTTCGGTATCTCCAACCAGGAGAGCACTCAGGGACCGCGCGCGAACTATCGCACGGCGGGTCTGGCCGACATGGCGATGGCGATCATCGAAGGCCGCGATGCGCGTTGCTCGCTCGACCGCACGCTGCACGGCGTCGACGTCATGACCTCGATCCTGAAGTCAGGCGAAGAAGGCCGCTTCATCGAGCTGACGACGACCTGCACGCAGCCGGCCGCGCTTGGCATCGAAGAGGCCCAAGCGCTTCTGAAGTAACAGGCGCTCTTGAAGTAAGCGTCCAAAGGACTATGGTCCGGCGCGGGCGATGAGCCCGCGCCTTTTTGCTTAAAGGATCAGAATTATGAGCTGGCAACCGGCTTCCGACCGCTATTCAAAGATGAAGTATAACCGCACAGGCCGTTCCGGCCTGAAGCTTCCGGCCGTCTCCCTCGGCCTCTGGCACAATTTCGGCGGCGACACGCCCCATGACCGCAAGATCGACATGTGCCGCACGGCCTTCGATCTCGGCATCACCCATTTCGATCTCGCCAACAATTACGGCCCGCCTCCCGGCAGCGCCGAGACGGCCTTCGGCGAAATCCTGCGCACCGAGTTTTCCGGCCTGCGCGACGAGTTGATCATTTCGTCCAAGGCCGGCTACGACATGTGGCCGGGTCCTTACGGCGAGTGGGGCAGCCGCAAGTATCTGATCGCCTCCTGCGACCAGAGCCTGAAGCGCATGGGTCTCGACTATGTCGACATCTTCTATTCGCACCGCTTCGATCCGGATACGCCGCTTGAGGAAACCTGCGGCGCGCTCGATCATATCGTGCGCTCCGGCCGTGCGCTCTACGTCGGTATCTCGTCCTACAGTTCGCAGCGAACCCGCGAGGCCGCTGCGATTCTCAAGGACCTCGGCACGCCATGCCTGATCCATCAGCCGAGCTATTCCATGCTCAACCGCTGGGTCGAGGACGACAAGCTGCTCGACACGCTTGATGAAGTCGGCATGGGCTCGATCGTGTTCTCGCCGCTGGCGCAGGGCATGCTGACGACGAAGTACCTTGGCGGCATTCCAGGCGACAGCCGTGCGGCGCAGAACCACTTCCTGAAGAAGGACTTCATCCGCCCGAAGATCATCGACAACATTCGCAAGCTCAACGAGATCGCGGAACGTCGTGGCCAGACGCTGGCGCAGATGGCAATCGCCTGGGTGCTGCGCGGTGACCGCGTGACATCGGCGTTGATCGGCGCCAGCCGCTCGTCGCAGATCGTCGATTGCGTGAAGGCGCTCGACAATCTCGAGTTCACCGCCGAGGAACTCAAGGAGATTGATGTCTACGCCCGTGAGGCGGACATCAATCTTTGGGCCAAGTCCGCAGAAATCGAATAGTCACAGACGCCCGGAACGATCTTCCGGGCGTTTTTCATAAATAGCTTGATGTACGTGCCGCAGCGTTTATGCGGTTGAGGAGGAGACCCACATGATCCGCAATCCTATCTTGCCGGGCTTCAATCCAGATCCGTCGATCTGCCGCGTCGGTGATGACTACTACATCGCCACCTCGACATTCGAGTGGTACCCCGGAGTGCAGATCCACCATTCGCGGGATCTGGTGAACTGGACACTGGTGCGGCGTCCGCTGGAGCGCCAGTCGCAGCTCGATATGCGCGGCAATCCCGACAGTTGCGGCGTCTGGGCACCCTGCCTGTCTTACGACGACGGTGTGTTCTGGCTGGTCTACACCGACGTCAAGCGCTTCGACGGCAACTTCAAGGACGCGCACAACTACATCGTGACCTCGCCAACGATCGAGGGCGACTGGTCCGAGCCTGTCTATGTGAACTCATCCGGTTTCGACCCGTCGCTGTTCCATGACGATGACGGCCGCAAGTGGTTCCTGAACATGCAGTGGAACCATCGCACCGAGAGCTTCGGCGGCGCACCGAAGTCGCCGGCCTTCGACGGCATCCTGACGCAGGAATGGGACGCGACGACCAAGTCGCTGAAGGGGCCAATCAAGAACATTTTCGCCGGCAGTCCGCTTGGACTCGTCGAAGGACCGCATCTCTTCAAGCGCAACGGCTACTATTATCTTACCACCGCCGAGGGCGGCACGGGCTACGATCATGCCGTGACGATGGCGCGCTCGCGGACGATCGACGGTCCCTACGAGATGCACCCGAATATGCACCTCATCACTTCCAAGGATCATCCCGAAGCCATTCTGCAGCGGGCAGGGCACGGTCAGTATGTCGAGACGCCGGATGGGCAGGTCTACCATACCCATCTCTGTGGCCGGCCGTTGCCGCCGAAGCGCCGCTGCACGCTCGGGCGGGAAACCAGCCTGCAGAAATGCGTGTGGAGGCAGGATGATTGGCTCTATCTCGAGAACGGCACGACCGTTCCCGATGTCACCGTCCCAGGACTGAGCGGTGCCGTCCTTGTCGAAGGGCCGGTGCGGACAGAGTACAGTTTCGATGGCGGCACGCTGCCTCAGGATTTTCAATGGCTTCGAACACCAAGGCCGGAACGCATCTTCAATCTGAGCGATCGGCCTGGCCATCTCCGGCTCATCGCCCGTGAGAGCATCGGCTCGTGGTTCGAGCAGTCGCTGGTGGCGCGCCGGCAGGAACATCACAGCTTCAGGGCAGAGACCGTCGTGGAGTTCGATCCGGATACCTACCAGCAGGTCGCCGGCCTTACGCACTACTACAATCGACACAAATTCCATGCCGTGGCGGTCACGCTGCACGAAAAGCTCGGGCGCTGCGTCACCATTCTTTCCTGCAATGGCGACTACCCGCATGGCCGGCTCGACTTCCCGGCCGGTAGCGGAGTGGCGGTTCCTGCCGAGGGACGGGTGCAGCTTTCCATGGAGATCCGTGACAACGATCTGCAATTCTTCTGGCAGACGGAAGGCAAGGGCGCCTGGCAGCCGATCGGCCCGGTACTCGACGCGGGCGTCGTTTCCGACGAGGGCGGGCGCGGCGAGCACGGCTCCTTCACCGGCGCGTTTGCCGGCGTATTTGCCTTCGATACATCCGGGCGCGCGCGGACAGCTGACTTCGACTGGTTCAACTACGAAGAGCTGTGATCGTCTGGCGACATCACCGGAGTTCCCTGTGTGATGTCGCATGTTCTAATTTAATATATGCTTTTAAGCATGTGTTTTCATTACGAAAGTTTAATTTAATTTTCAGTTTCGGTTCATCATTCGGAGCCTAATTTCGGGGCGTGTTCAACACGAGGAAACCCCATGAAAAAGCTCTTTGCCGTTCTCCTGTCTGCTTCGTTTCTTGCTGCGCCGCTGGTTGCGGCCACTCAAGCGAGCGCTCAGGATCACCGCCGGCCCGTCGTCGTCAAGCGTGATGTCCATGCGACGAACTACCGTTGGAGCCGAGGCCATCGCATGACGCCCGCCGAGCGCCGCCACATGCAGGACGTCCGCGACTACCGCCGCTATCGCTTGTCAGCACCGCCGCGCGGCTATCGCTGGGTGCGTGTCGACAACGACTATCTACTCATCGGCGTTGCCAGCGGCGTCATCGCAAACATCATTGCCAGCCGCTGATCTGTCGGCACGGCTCCTAGGAAGGGCGGCTTCGCGAAGCCGCCCTTTTTCGTGTGTCGGGATCGGCATCTCTTTTGACCAGCCGTTGCGCCAAACGTCTGAGCACCCCCGCGGCGGCAGGCCGTTGGTCTTCCGGCAAGAGGAGCGACGGGCCTTCGATCGGTGGCAGCGGTTCGCACTCCACGCAGATATAGCGGCAGGGGGGGCCTTCATGCGGCATGGCCTCCCCACCTGTCGAATGGATCGGCCAGGTTGCGCCACTTTTCCGGTGTGAATGTCTTCTCGCCGATCAGGCAGGCATCGAGACTTTCGCGTATCCAATGCTCGTCCATAGGATCGGCACCGATGAAGACGATCTCCTGGCGACGATCTCCCCAGACGGGGTGGAGATACGGAGAGATGGCACTCAAAAAGCCAGGGTCATCAGGCCAGCGATCTCGCGGGACCGCCGACCACCAAAGGCCTTTTTTGCCAGTCCGCAGGATCGCGCCGGCCTGGCTGATTTCACCGACATTCTGTGGGCGTGTGGCGAGCCAGAAAAAGCCTTTGGCACGGATGACGCCCGGCCAGCCGATGTCGAAGAACCGCTTGAGTTTTAGTGGGTCGAACGGGCGCCTTTCGCGGTACACGAATGAGCGTATGCCGTATTCCTCGGTCTCCGGTAAATGCTCGTTGAAACCGTGCATCTCCTTGTACCACAGAGGATGGGTTTCTGCTCTGTCGATGTCGAACAGGCCGGTTCCAAGTACGTCCCCCAGTCGCACGCTGCCGAAATCCGTCTCGATAAGTCGTGCATCCGGGTTGAGGCCGACGATGATCTGCCGTGCCGCCGCGCGTTGGTCCTCGGTGGCGGTGCCCATCTTGTTCAGGACGACGACATCGGCAAACTCGATCTGCTCTACGAGCAGGTCGACAACTGTGCGCGTGTCTCCTGTGCCTGCGGTCTCGCCGCGATCACCTAGGAAGTCCGCCGAGGCGTAGTCGGCCAGCAGGTTGGCCGCATCGACGACCGTGACCATCGTATCCAACTCGGCGATGTCGGAGAGGCTCCTGCCGTTCTCGTCGCGGAACTCGAAAGTGGTGGCAACGGGGAGCGGTTCGGCGATACCAGTCGACTCGATCAGCAGGTAGTCGAACCTGCCTTGCTCGGCGAGTTGCCGAACCTCGTCAAGGAGATCGTCCCTCAAGGTGCAGCAGATGCAGCCATTGGTCATCTCGACCAGCGCCTCTTCCGTACGCGATAGGTTGGCCCCGCCATCCCGAACCAGCGTCGCATCGATATTGACCTCGCTCATATCATTGACGATGACCGCAACGCGCATTCCCTGGCGGTTTGCAAGCACGTGGTTCAGCAAGGTCGTCTTGCCGGCGCCGAGAAATCCGGAGAGCACAGTCACCGGCAGCTTGATCTGCATCAATATCTCCATTTAATGTTATATTATTACATGTCGGTTGCTGAAAAAGACGAACCGGGAGGTCCGCCTTTAGGACGTCATGTCAGCTTTCGCGTGACAGGCAATCCTTCATGCTGTTGGCGATGCCCCGCATGAGGTTGAAGTAAAGGTCCGGTCCTGCTTCAAGCGTTGCGGCTTCCGGGTCGAGAACGCCGGATCTTGCCCGCGTGCCCTCGATCACGACATCGATCAGCCGCGGCTGAAACTGCGGCTCGGCGAAAACACAGGTGGCGCCAAGATCGGCAACCTTGTTGTGGATTTCGGATATGCGCTCCGCACCAGGGATGGTTTCCGGGCTGACGGTGATCGAGCCGGCGACGCGAACCTTGTAGCGGTGCTCGAAATACTGATAGGCATCATGGAAGACGACAAAAGGCTTGTCCTTCACCGGTGACACAGTGGCCGCGATCTCGCGGTCGAGTGCATCGAGCTTGTCGTCGAGTGCCTTGGCGTTGGCCTGGTAGGTCAAAGCGTTGGCCGGGTCAGCGGCAACCAGTGTCGTGGTGATTTCGGCGGCCATGGCCTTGGCGTTCATGGGGTCGAGCCAGAGATGCGTGTCAAAGACGTCATGGTCGTGGCCATGATCGTCGGCGTGCTCGTGCTCATCGCCATCGTCGTGCGCCTCGAAGGCTCCCCCTTCGCGAAATGCCAGTTTTGTGAGGCCGGGCGCCTTGTCGAGTTCCGCGACGCTGGCGTCAGAGCCGAGCGCCTCAAGCGGCTTCTCCAGAAAAGCTTCGAGCCCTGGGCCAACCCAGAACACCACCTTGGCACTCTGCAGTGCCGAGGCGTTCGAAGGCTTCATTGTGTATGTGTGGGGTGAGGCGGCGCCATCGACGATCAGTTGCGGCTTTCCGACGCCTTTCATGATCGCGGACACCAGCGAATGCACCGGCTTGATCGAGGTGACGACGACAGGTGCGTCGGCGGACCAGGCCGTGCCGGCGAGAAGAAACGCCGGGATTGCTAGCTCAAGGCCGATCGCGAGTTTCATTGATATGCTCCGCTTGAATTGCGATTGTTATGTTATTACATCAATTGCGTTATGCTATAACGTGTGCGATAGCAGGGCGCAACAGCACTTTCGGAAAAATGATGCCGCTACCCGCAAATTCCGAGGCGAAACCGCTCGTCTCGCTGTCCAATGTCGGCGTCCGCCGAAACGGTCGCTGGCTGGTGCGCGGCGTGGATTTTTCTGTCTCCCGAGGCGAGATCGTGACGCTGATCGGCCCGAACGGCTCCGGCAAATCGACGACCGTCAAGACGGCGATCGGCGTGCTGAAACCCGACGAAGGCCGGGTGCAGCGTGAAGCTGGTCTCAAGGTCGGCTACGTGCCACAAAAGCTTGCGATCGACTGGACCCTCCCGCTTACCGTTCGCCGATTGATGACGTTGACCGGACCGCTGTCCGAGCGCGACATGATGGATGCACTTGACGCGGTCGGGCTGGCGCACATGTCTGACGCCGAGGTGCAGCATCTCTCCGGTGGTGAGTTCCAGCGGGCGCTGATGGCGCGCGCCATTGCCCGCAAGCCCGATCTTCTCGTACTCGACGAACCTGTGCAGGGTGTCGATTTCTCCGGCGAGATCGCGATCTACGATCTGATCCGGTCGATCCGCAACGCGACCGGCTGCGGCATCCTGCTGATCTCGCACGACCTTCACGTGGTCATGGCGGCGACCGACACGGTCATCTGCCTGAACGGTCACGTCTGCTGCCGCGGCACGCCGCAGGCCGTCAGCCAGAGCGCGGAATATGTACGCCTGTTCGGCAGCCGGGCGGCGCAGTCGCTCGCGGTTTACAGCCATGACCACGATCATTCCCATCTCCCCGATGGCCGTGTGATGCATTCGGACGGTTCGGTGACGGAACACTGCCATCCGGAAGACGGTCACCACCACGATCACGCCCACGACCATGCGAACCGCGATCATGGGCATCATACCGCCGCGCCGGACCACGAGCACAAGCATCCAGCGGGGGACCAGCATGCTTGACGATTTCTTTGTCCGCGCAATCCTTGCCGGCGTCGGTCTGGCGCTGACGACCGGGCCGCTTGGCTGCTTTATCATCTGGCGCCGGATGGCCTATTTCGGCGATACGATTGCCCATTCGGCACTACTTGGCGTGGCGCTGTCGCTGCTCCTGCAGTTCAACCTCATGCTTGCCGTCTTTCTGGTGGCAGCAACGGTTTCGATCCTGCTCCTCGTTCTGCAGAAACGGCAGGCGCTGTCGGCTGACGCTCTACTCGGCATTCTCTCGCATGCGACGCTGGCAATCGGCCTTGTCATGGTTGCCTTCATGAGCTGGGTGCGCATCGACCTGATCGCCTTCCTGTTCGGCGACATCCTGGCCGTGTCGAAGACCGACATTGCCTTCATCTGGGGTGGCGGTGTCTTTGTGCTTGCGGCCATCGCCTGGCTTTGGCGTCCGCTCCTGGCATCGACCGTCAATCCCGAACTTGCCGAGGCGGAAGGTCTTCGCCCGGAGCGGGCAAGGCTGCTCTTCATGCTGTTGATGGCGGTGGTTATTGCAATCGCCATGAAGATCGTCGGTATCATGCTGATAACCTCGCTGCTGATCATACCGGCTGCCGCGGCGCGCCGGTTCGCATCGACGCCAGAGGCCATGGCGGTTCTCGCCTCGGTGATCGGCGCCGTCGCCGTCGTCGGCGGGCTCTTCGGCTCGTTGACCTACGATACCCCATCAGGCCCATCGATCGTCGTCGCGGCGCTGATACTCTTCGTCCTCAGTCTGCTGCCGAAGCGCGGACAGGGGCAGGCGGCAACGGAAGGACAAGGCTCATGAACGCTCCGCTTCTGACGAAAAACCAGGCGCTGGTCTTCGACGTGCTTGAGAAGGCCGATGGGCCGCTGAGCGCCTATACGATCCTCGACAAGCTGCGCGACCACGGCTTCCGCGCCCCGCTGCAGGTCTATCGCGCTTTGGAGAAGCTGCTCGAGTATGGCGTCGTGCACCGCCTTGAAAGCATCAACTCCTTCGTCGCCTGCGCCCATCCCGGCGAAAACTGCCACAGCCACGGGATAGTTGCTTTCGCCATCTGCGAAAGTTGCAGTCAGGTTATGGAGTTCCACGACCACGAGGTCGATCATCGGCTGATGGATTGGACGCGGGGCAAGAAGTTCAAGGCCGAGAAGACCACGATCGAAATCCGTGGCCTTTGCGAGGCCTGCGCTGCTTAGGGCTCGTTCCGAAGTCGCCGCAACCGGAAGCACCTTATGGGTGTATATAATATATATGTAATTTAAGATTGCATTTTGCGTTTCATGATTTATGATCTCTCCAGGTTAAGGGGGATTTCATGATTTTCACGCGCAAGTCCATGCTGCCAATACTGCCGCTGCTGCTCGGCGGCTGCGCCGCCTTCGCGCCAACCTATAGCGAGGCGATTTACACCAAGTTGGACGGCGCGCATTCGAGCCTTACCAAGATCGAGACTGCAATCGAGACAAAAGCGCCGCGGCACACGCCGTATCGCGATGTGGAGCCATATTACATCGATGCGCTGGCGCAGGTAAAAGAAGCAGGCGATATCGCCGAGAAGCGACCGGCTTACCTGCAAGGTCGTCCCGCAGCCGACGCGGCGCAGCTCGTAGCCGACAATATCGACCGGTGCCGCAAGGCGATCGAGCGCTCAAGGGCGGCATTCGATGGGGACGGGCAGGCGCCGAACGAAGCCGACAACGTCGCCATCGTCCGAAACACGTGCGCCATCGCCAAGACGATGGAAGGCTCGTTGAAGTAGAGGTTCAATCATGGTCGATCTCTCAACATTCGCACCGCAATCCGCCGAGGAGCTAGGCGAGGGGCTGCTGACCGTCGCTGCCGTCAAGGCCAAGGAGCATTGGGACAGCATCAGACAGGAGATGACTGCCCAGCTCACCTTCATCGCTCAGATGACGGCCAAGGTCATTGCACAACTCGCCGCCAAAAAGATTACCGCGCAGCAGGCCGATGTGACCTTGCACCTTCTCGAGTACAATCTGAACAGTGCACTCGCGGAGTTCAAATTTCTTGTCTACAACGCGGCGCAGAAAATCCTGTCGGCGGTGTTCGATCTCATCAAGGCTGCCGTCAAGAATCTTACCGGCGTCAGCCTGCTTTTCTGACGCGTCGTCTCAGAGCGCCTTCAGGTCGCGTGCGAAGCGCTGCCAGTTCGCGACGTATGTTTTCGCTGATTTACGCAGGCTTTCGATCGCGTCGTCGTCGAGTGTGCGGATCGCGCGGGCGGGCGATCCGACGATCAGCGAATTGTCGGGGAATTCCTTTCCCTCTGTGACCAGCGCATTCGCCCCGACCAGGCTGTTGTTGCCGATCCGGGCACCGTTGAGCACGGTCGCCCCCATGCCGATTAGGGAGTTGTCGCCGATGGTGCAGCCGTGGACGATGGCGTGATGGCCGATGGTGCAGCCCTCGCCGATCGTCACCGGCGAGCCCGGGTCGGTGTGCAGCATGGCACCCTCCTGGATATTGGTCGCCCTGCCGACGATGATCGGTTCGTTGTCGCCGCGCAGCACCGCGCCGAACCAGATGCCGACATCGGCACCCAGGATCACCTTGCCGATCACATGCGCGCCCGGCGCAATCCAGTAGGTGCCCGGTAGCGGCAGATCGGGCTCATGTCCGCCAAGGGCGTAGACTGGCATGGTGTTTCTCCCGTCAAGCGACGTTGATCGACAGCTGTGCGACACCGTCGATGCCGCAATTAATATGATCGCCGCGCCTGACGGCGCCGACGCCGGCCGGAGTGCCGGTCATGATGACGTCACCGGGCGCGAGGATGAATAGCTTCGACAGTTCGGCGATGATTTCCGGTACCTTCCAGATCATCTGGTTGAGGTCGCCGTCCTGGAGCCGCTTTCCGTTGAGCTCGAGCCAGATGCGGCCGGCAGCAGGGTGCCCCAGCAGGGATGCGGGTACGATGGCGGAGACCGGCGCGGAATATTCGAACGCCTTGGCGACCTCCCACGGTCGGCCAAGCTTCTTGGCTTCGGCCTGCAGGTCGCGGCGGGTGAAATCTACGCCGACGGCATAGCCGTAGACGCAGTCCAGGGTATTTTCGATGGCGATGTCCTGGCCGCCCGATTTCAGCGCCACCACGCACTCGACTTCGAAATGAACGTCGCTGGAAAGCGGCGGATACGGAAATTCCCTGCCCGGCGGCAAAAGGTTGTCGGCGTTCTTCTGGAAGAAGAAAGGCGGCTCGCGGCTCGGATCATGGCCCATCTCGATGGCATGGTCGGCGTAGTTGCGGCCGACGCAATAGACGCGGCGCACCGGAAAGCGCTCAGACAGGCCGTCCACCGGCAAAAGGACGGACTGCGGAAGGGGGATGACGGTGGCGGGACCGGACATAATGCACTCTTGCTGTTTCCGTGAGTCCCGGCATCTTAGACGCAAAATGCAAGGCTGGGAAAGCGCAGTTCGACCGCCGGCTTGTTCCTTTGTCTCGCGGCACATCAGACCATCGCATGATACGCGCTTGTCGCCCAGGGAGGGAGTTTGTGCGTCGGGCAATCTTTCATCCACCCATTCCGGCATTGCTGCCCTGCACCGGGAAAACTGGCGTTTTCCCGGGCTTTGCGCGATGAGCCGGCCATGACGACATCCGATTTCTACGCCGAGCCCTGAAAACCGGCCGGCCGATCTTCGCGGTTGCCCCGATGATCGATCAGATGGCCGTCTCAAAGCAGTTCAACGATGGCGTAACGATAGCCTCCTACGTCACATCCACCGTTGAGGGGTCTTGCAGGCGCAAGCCTTTGTGGCTTGGCGAGATATTGTCTGGCAATACGCATATTCTGACTTTGCCAAGGTGCAGGCGGGAGAGCGGGAGCAGCCGGCCGTGGCTGAAATCCTGAGTGAACTCCCCGAAATCGTCTGGCCGTAAACGGAGCCAGCATCATGTTCTGGAAAGTCTTCCGGCTCGCGCCGTTGTCGGTCGCGATCTATCCCGCGTGCGCGCTGCTATCCTGGCTGGCAACACTGCTGTCCTATCCGCTGTCGCCGCTGATTGCCGGGATATCCATGGTGACCGGCAAGAATGAGGTGGGCGGGCTGCTCGCCTACTTCTATACCCACGACAACAGTCTCGACGGTGGAGTTGATGCTGGCATTCCCGGCTATGACGCCAACGCGCGCGGTCTAAAACGCTGGTGGCTGCGGGTCTGCTGGATCTGCCGCAATCCCAGCTATCGATTCAATGCCTATGTTCTCGGTCTGCCGGCTGGAGGCACGACCATCATCTTCCGGCAGGGCGAGTGGCCGAACTTCCGGCTGTGGACCGTTCTCGAGACAAAATCCGGACGTCGGTACTTCGGCTATCGCGGCAAGAACGATCAGTGGTTTGGCTGGAACTACATTGCCTACGCCGGACGGCATCTGCTGAAGTCCAAGCCGATCTAACTGGACGAGAAAGAGAGGCCATTGGTCGCAGTGCGCCGTGGCGGGGTTTCATTGCCCGCTTCGTTTCCATACCTGAACAGGGTGTTCACGTTGCGTTAACCGCGCAGGGTTCAAACCTCTCCTTAGGTAAAGCGAAGGAAATGAAAATGAATGTCATGAAAGCAGTCTGCACAGCCATGGTTGCCCTTTGCGTCGGTGCCACGACTTTGACGCCGGCTTCCGCTGCCCCAATGCCGGCTGTTCATCCGGTGGTCGGGCAAGATGTTGATTTAGTTCAGGTCCGTGACGACCACCGTCGGCCACAGTATTACGGCGGGCACGATCGGAATGACCGCTACTACCAGGGTCGCGACCACCATCGTTACTCTTATCGTGACCACGATCGCGACCGCCGCGGTTACTATCGTGGATATCGCGGGTACCACGATCGCCGCCCTGGATATCGCCGGTACAATGACGGGCTTTGGTACCCAGCTGCCGCGTTTGCATTGGGCGCCATTATTGGTGGATCTATCAACAGATAGGCAATCCAGCTCGACAAGTTAAGTAAACAGTCTGAAGGCTCCTTTGCGGGGGCCTTTTTTCTATCCTAGGCGTCCCCCCAGAACTTTTCCCGATGTGACCCGCGTCTGAAACTTCATTCTTGGTCGTTGGTTCCGCAGAGACGAAAAAAGCCCCGCTGGCTGATGGCGGGGCTAGGCTACGAGATAGGAGTGCGCGGGGGAAACAGCGCAATGATAAAACGTCTGTCGCTTACCTTTGTTCCGCTCGGGAAAGACACTGCCAGCTAGGCCCAGCGTTCATGCCCCAATCCGGATGGCAAGAAAATTGTTTCAATTAGTTTCTGGATCGCTAATGTGCTTGGCATGGCATACCGAACGGTGCGGCTAAAACAGGGCGCAACGGGGACCGAGCATCCTGTTACAGGACGAAATCTCGAATGCCGTAGGGAGGGAAGCTTAGCTCTTCCGAGGCAACACCTGAGCTTCTCTCCCGATTCGTCGCAACCTGCTAGAAAGCTACCGATACGGTTGCGGTGATCTTGCCGCTGACCCCTCCAAAGCCAATGTCAATGTTGACGCATACTTCCGCGCATATCTTGGCGCCGCCGACAGTCTGACAAACCTTGAAGCACTTCTTGAATTTTTTCTCGGATACACCCGAGTCCGGAGGAACTACCACGGGGGGATAGGTGACAGCCATTCGAAGCCGACCGGGTGATTCTTTTCGTTCCTCCGCTTCCTTCTCTTCGTGACCCTCTTCCAACGAAACTATGGAAGCACCCGCCAGCTCTGAGGGAACCTTTAATCCGAATGCCCGCGCGAGGTGCGTAACGTCCTCGTCTCCAACGAGCTTGCCATCGCCTATGCGCTCGGTGAGTTCGACGAAGAACCTTCCCGTCTTCGCAAAGGTGTCCATACTATCAAGAAATAGGTTTAGGGGCATTTCCCTGGTCCTTTCAGGTGCTGGGAACTGAAAACTACACAGATGGAAGCCGGTGGGGTGGAGGCGTGTTTAGCCTGTGACGAAGGGGCGCTTCGAACACACTGTGTTGGCTTTTTGAGCGGCCAACCAAGAAAGTCACTGATGAGCTAGTATGCGCCTCTAACGAGACTATATCAAGGTGGTTCAACTGAACGGAGAGCAAGCGGGTGCCTAATCCCCAGTTGATTTTCGCTGGATGTCGCGCGCGAAATGGCGGAGTGCGCGGGACCGCAGGCTGACATGCTCGTCTTCCTGATTGAGAAGGCGTCACAGGAGGACAAGGACGAGGCAGCCCCGCGTGGCATTGTGGTCGGTACCGATGGGGGGACAGAGCTTCAATAGCCGTCTGATGCCTGTCCCAGCCTTCAGCACAATAAAGCCCCACCATGAGTTGGAGGGGCTTTTATGGGTGATGACCGCGTTAGAGTGGCCGATCAATAGCACTCGTTCTGGAAGGTGTCGGCGTGGCGCTCGTGCCGCCAATCCGGATAGCAGGTATCCCAACCATTGTCGTTGAACCGGCGGAACCCCCGATGGCTCAAATGGCCGGAACTGTGAGTTGTGTTTTCCGAGAAACTATCGTTATGGCTCCCTAAATTCCCGCGATCAAGGCCCCCAGGATGTTCTGCATTAATCGAGCCTCCATCACCTCCTGGGATGTAGCCGTAGGCCATTGCAGGCGTGAAGGCAAAAAAAGACGCGACTGTCAGGGTGGCGGCGATCAATCCAGTGACTGCGGCTCTGCTTAACCTGGACACAATATGCTCCTTCGGAAGTTATCTGCACCGACCAAGGTACGGCCGTGAGGGAACGGTAGCTCACAGCTTTATCTTGCGGAATCATACGCAGGTGTCGGGCAATCGATACCAAAGCTGCCGTTCGCGCTCTTGGCCAATCGATGTGTAGGAAATCCGGATTTTAGAGAAGGCCGCCCCAGGGGTGGGACGGCCTCTAGTGCGGATCATTATTCCGCCGACCAGAGCGAGGGGGATTGCGCTCAGATCCTGTAGCGAGGGTGCTACTCATCACCTCGCGAGAGGGGTTCAAGGTGATGCTCGGAAGATACCGTGGAGGGACACGTCGATCCACTATACACAGGTTTAGCGGAGCCTGGACGTTGAGAGACGGAGGGCTGGTGCTGCGGCGACAGTAAGCCCCTGTGTTGGTTGGGCTAAGTGGTGTTGCACACCGGGGAAGTGAAACCGACCACGGCACGCTGGTCGACTCACCAGAAATTCGCGACCCACCAAACGGATACGATAGCCACCGCAGCAATTGAGCTGGTGTATGTCAGTCGCAAAGCCATCGTTTGCTTCCTCCTTCGGTAACTAAAAGAAAGAGGTGAGCGCGCGCCGCGCGCCCGTCGAGCGACGCCCCTTAAGGCTGGCTGGTTGCCGGGGACCCAGGAGTAGCCGCTGGCGGCGTCATTGGCACCACGGGCTTCGGAACCGACTCAGTGATCGGCGGCCTGGGGGATGCGGTTGCTACTGGGTCGGTCGCCATGCCACCCCACTAAATGGTATGCGTGCGGGTGAGGGTGGTCAACAGCGTGAAAGGTTCTCGCATGCAAGACGCGGGCGCGTTAAACTGCTTCACGAGCGCGTTGGGAGATGCGGATGAGCACATTTCGGGATTTCTTCGCAGCGGTCGCTTTGATCGGTCTGACAGCGCTCTCTTCGGCGTGCACAACGCCAAACAATCACAACCGCGGCGATTCTGTATACCGTCCGGGGAGTTTCAACAATCCGGCATGCGCTGGCGGTTTCAGACCTACAAATGCGTTGTCGTGCTAGCTACGGCTGGCGGTGTTGCGTGGCCTCCGTCCACTTCTCCCGTGCTGTTGCTTCCATTTCGTCTAGCTCCACCCACACGTCGTTGCCCTTCTTCTGTCCGGGGTGTTTCATGTCGCGCCCAAGCACACGGCTGTGCGGCTCGTCAAAATCATTCCAACAAATGCGGACAATCTCTTCCTGCCGGCGGGTGGAGTAAGTTGCGAAGGCGATGATCTTGTGCATGGGCGATGATTGCGGCGTGCGCGCCTGCCTATCGACAAAGTGCTGCATGATCTTGTCGAGTTCGGCCAGGGTAGGGCGCCTGTCGCGCTTCGCCGACTTGCTGATGGTTTCCTGCCGAGACAGTGCCGCTTGAGCGTCTCGCATCGCCTGATAGTCCAAGGGAACATTTCCACAGTGCGCGAGCATCTTTGAAGACGGCGGATAGGTGGCTGATATAGTTGCCGACGGAATGGGGCTTCCTGCCGCCACTCAGAAGCTCGCGGGCGAACGATGAGATGTCGCTGGCCTTGATCGCGGCGCAATCCATTGAGGCGATCGAGTATTCTTTGATTGAGCGCAGGCATTGCTCCTTGGTGCGGCCGATTTCCTTCTTCTCTTTGGTGTAGAGGTCGATCACATCGGCCAGCGCGGTCGACTTCGCGGAAGCGCGCTCGATGGCGCCAGGCCTGTCCAACTCGGTTTCGCGGAGGCGGATCCACGCCTCAGCTTCGCGCCGCTTGTCGAAAGTCTTCGCTTCGCGCCAAACAATGACGCCGCCTATCTTTCTCAAGATTTGGGCGGTATATCCGGTGCTTCCCGTCCTGCCGCTTTCTAGCGCTGATGGTTCCCATGGTACGACATTTCTCACTCAAAGTACTACATTGTTGTACCTCACGGTAAAAAAAACGGCGCAACATCCGGAAAAAGTCCGACAAAGTACGACAAAACATGACAGGCCAAACTGAGGCTAACAACTTGAATTTATATCGAAAAGCCAGTGTTTCAAAGGTTCCGATCTTCGGGGTTGCACCTATGATCGACTGGACTGACAGGCATTGCCGCTATTTCCACCGGCAGATCAGCGGCAATGCGCTGCTCTATACGGAAATGGTCGTGGCAGATGCGATCATCCATGGACCGCGCGAGCGGCTGCTGTCGTTCGACGGGGCGGAGCATCCGGTGGCGCTGCAGCTCGGCGGTTCAGATCCGGCCAAGCTGGCGAAGGCGGTGGAGATCGCCACGCCGCATGGCTACGACGAGATCAACCTCAATGTCGGCTGTCCCTCGGATCGGGTGCAATCGGGGACCTTCGGGGCCTGCCTGATGCTGACGCCCGGGACGGTGGCCGATTGCATCAGGGCGATGAAGGCGGTGTCGGATGTGCCGGTGACGGTGAAGTGCCGGATCGGAGTGGACGACCAGGAGCCGGAGCTGGCCTTGCCGGCGCTTCTCGACAAGGTGCTCGATGCCGGCGCGGACGCGGTGTGGATCCATGCGCGCAAGGCCTGGCTGAAGGGCCTGTCGCCGAAGGAGAACCGCGAGATTCCGCCGCTCGACTACGAGATCGTCTACCGCATGAAGCAGGCGCGGCCGGATGTCTTCATCGGCATCAACGGCGGCATCCAGACGCTCGACGAGGCGGCGGAGCACCTGCGGCATGTCGACGGCGTCATGCTCGGGCGGGCGGCTTACCAGAATGCCGCCGTGCTTGCCGATGTCGACCACCGCTTCTTCGGCGCGCCGCAAAGCGAGACCGACTGGGACGAACTGCGCGACCGGATGATGGCCTATGCCGGGCGGCATATCGCCGGCGGCGGCAGGTTGCAGCAGGTGGCGCGCCACATGGTCGGGCTGTTCACCGGGCTGCCGGGGGCGCGGCGCTACCGGCAGATCCTGTCGACCGACGCTGTGAAGGCGGGGGCGGGGCCTGAGGTTATCGCGGCAGCCTTTGCGGCGGTGGATCTTGCCGGGACGCCGGAAGCGGTCGGCGCCTAAAGCAGGGCGGGCTAGCGGCAACAGGCCGATGGCGGGCTGGCTTTGTACCGGGAATGACAAACCCGTCGATCTCGCCGTCTCTTCAGCACTACGCCGTCCGGGAGTCCGCATGGTCAATTCGCGCGAGCCTTGACCGTCATCATCGCACGGTCGGGACAAGTGGGGACGTCAATGGCACCGGCCGCCACGCGGCTCAGGCCAAACAAAAAAACGGCGCCCTTGCGGAGCGCCGTTTGCATTCCCGCGGTGGCGGAAATTGAATCAGTTAGCCGAGATGTTGACGGCCTTCGGGCCCTTGCCCATGCGATCCGGCTCGGTGTCGAAGGTCACCTGCTGACCTTCGCGGAGCGACTGGATGCCGGAAGCCTGAAGAGCGGAGATGTGAACGAAAACGTCCTTCGCACCGCCGTCCGGAGTGATGAAACCAAAACCCTTGTCCTGGTTGAAGAATTTTACGATGCCTTTGGTGGCCATTGGGATAGGTCCTTTTCCCTGTAGTCTGTCTGGTATCCACCCCCCCGAAAGGAAGTGGACGGCTTTCACTTTCGCGCCCCCTCATCCTGAATTCAGCGCGCGAAGGGTCAGTCGAGTAGTTCACGAACGGGGAAAGAACGTCTACGCACGTGAGGTCCCCCACGCCACCCTCCTGCCGGAAGGCTTAACCACATCAGTCCAGTCACCGGCATGCAAATGCCCGAGTACTGAATTGGTGCCAGTAAACGAAGCAAAATGCAAGCGCCAATATTGTGACACCAGATCGAGCAAGCCGGGAATACCCAAAGATTCAAACACTTGACCACAGGTTAACATTAACCAGAGGCATTGTGCCATTCCCGGATTCCGTGCCGGAACGGCACTTGGCGGCCGCCACGGCGGCGTCGATACAGCGATGGCCGGGCGCACCCGGCGGCAGTACCTGGCGGACGATCCCCACCGCCGCAGGCCAGAAATCCGGCGGATCCCGCGTCAGGATGAAGACCAGCGCGCGGTCGTCGCCATCACGGGAGAATTCGTAGAGCGAGACCACCAGGCCGAAGATCGCGTAGAAGCCCTTGTCTTCGTCCTCCGTCAGCATCGCCTTGCAGACCGGCAGGCGCTCGCAAAGGGGGATGCGCAGGCAGGACCGGCTGCGGCGGCAGCGGCGGATGCCGCAGGTCATGAGCGGCATGGCCAGCATCTCCGAGGTGCGCGCCATCAGATCGGCGAAGACATCGACGCCGAGCACAATTTCCATCGCGTTGAGGGGCATGTGGCGCTTGAACAATGGGGTCGGCGTTTCCGGCATGTCGGTCCTTCCCGGCGGCTGCGCGCGGCGTCGCCTTCACGCGGCTGGTTTCACCCGTGGTTTGATCTCGGCTTGACTGCGCCGACCAATCGAGGGCGGCAAGGTTCGGACGGGGCGCTCGAAAGAGCCGCATCTTGGGGTAGTGTCATATGGCGCTATCGAGCGCCCCGTTCGACGGTTTTTATCCGCGACTCCGGTCCCTCTGGCTCCCCTCCTGACCTTCGTCGGGAGAAGCCTGCGCTTCCCGCTGGAGGGGCCGTTGTGTGCCACACAGGCACGTCCGGAGCTCAACTCGACGCGGCATTCTCGCCACGCCGCCGTCTCCGGAGGGAGACCATTTTCCGCGGACCCCGGATGAGAGGACTTGCGTCGTTCCCAACCACCCGGCGCCGGCCCCGTCTCGCCGCAACGCCTTGCGGTGTATCCGTGAGGGGACGAGGGGATCATGGCATGGGGGTGAGGGGGTGGGGATGAAGTCTTTGCGGCGCCACTGATTTTTCTAGAAGAATTGCGTGAGTTGTCCACCACCACCTACGCCGGGCTTCGCGCCAGGAGCGGTAAATAAAAAGAACGGTAGCGGGCTTGCTTGGTCGGGATTAACGGTCGACTGACGGGACTTCGGGAGAAATGAGAGAGGGTTCGTTATCTTAGTGTTGGAAGTTATCGACTTGGGACTTGTTTCAGATGTCGTGTCTGTGCTTCCGTGAAGGGAACGCATTGAACCTTCGTTGCTATCGCTGAGGAGAAGTGCATGCTTAGACCGATATTTGCGTCAATCGTCGTAGCGTCGAGCTTGATGCTCGGCGTACCGGCATCCGCACAAGCGCGAAAGCCGGACGAAAAAATCGTCACTGATGCCTATCTCTATCTGCTCGACCGCGCGCTGGTGATCAGACAGGAACATCTTGACCGGAACGGGAAAGACTTTGCCTACAATGTCATCCGGTACAATCCGCTGGCGTCTGCGGATTTCACCAATCCCAACTTCGACGTTGCCTATTTTGAAGCGTGGCTCGCGGTTGATGACAGTTCTGCAGCGGTTGTGGAGATACCGGAAATCAAGGGCCGCTACTACACCGTTCAAATCCTGGACGAATGGGGCGAAGTCATCACCAACATCAATGACCGGACGTTTCCGAGCAAGCCGTTCGGCAAATATGCATTGGTGAAGCCCGGTTCGACGGTGGCGATCCCCGAAGGCATGGGCCGGATCGAACTGCATTCCAGCAAGGCCAAGTTGCTGGGTCGCGTTGAACTCAAGGGCGATCCCGATACCGCAGTGAAGCTCCAGCACGCTTTCAATGTGACGACCATCGGCAATCCGAAGATCGCCCCACCGCCAGAAATGCCGCTGTTCAGCCAAGCCGACCTCATCGGCGCCGAGATATTCGACAATCTGGATGAAAGACTGGCCAGTGCTCTCGATATCTCGCCGGCCGCCGCCGAGATGCAGCAGCAGGTTCGCGCTGTGGCCGCTTACTCAGCCTCCAGCAAGGAGGCATATGCCGAAATCGATGCCATTCTACAAAAATTCATTCCCCAATATAGGGAAAATGTTCTCGTCACTACTGTCCCCTATGTAAACCATTGGGCATGTGCAGCAAGCGCGGGCAACTATGGGTGGGAATACCAGCATCGGACCGGTGCGGCTTACACCGGCATCTGGACGAACAATCCTCGCGAGGTGGTCTATTTCGGTGCGGTCAATGACGGGCAGGACAAGCCGCTGGAGGGGAGTAACGACTATGTCATCCACTTCCCGGCGGATGGGCTGCCGGGGACCGTCGTCGATGCGTATTGGTCAGTCATTCTCGTTGACTTCCCAGGCTACCGGGCCGTCCAAAATCCGCTCAAGCGATACAATTTCAACAACCATTCGCCTTTGGTGAAAGAAAGCGACGGCTCGCTGAAGATTGCGATCGGTCCAAAACCTGTTCCAGGTATTGCTGAATCGAATTGGCTCCCCGCTCCCGAGGGCAAGCGGTTTTCGCTTACATTCCGCACCTACGTTCCGAAAGAGGGGCCGCGTACGTGTACGTGGACGCCACCAGCTATCGAGAAGCTCAATTGAACTGACTGAGCCTTATGTACCGACCGGAGGATTGGGACATTCAACCGGAGGCTTATAGGCGGCTCTAAATGTCCGATTCGGCGCCGAAAGAGGACAATTCTCCACGACCCTTAGTGCTCCCCTTGCGCTTCTTCTCGCCCGGTCCGCGTTGCTCCCGACGCCGCTTGCCGCGCACAGATTGTTAACTTCTG
This sequence comes from Rhizobium sp. Root1220, assembly GCF_001426265.1. GTDB lineage: Bacteria > Pseudomonadota > Alphaproteobacteria > Rhizobiales > Rhizobiaceae > Rhizobium. Next base: position 489,917 of record NZ_LMDG01000012.1, on the reverse strand, counting down.
AGGTGGTTTGGCGATCATCGGCGCTTCTGTGCGGCCAATGCTCATTTTCGCTGCCACTTGCGCTTGTCGAAAGCTCGATCGACACTTCACCACAAAGCAGCAAACCTCGGGAGGGGCTACCATGAAATGCATCGTCGGATTTTTCACCACCAAGCCGGGCAAGCGCGAGGCCTATCTGACGGCGGCGCGGGAGCATCTGGAGATGAGCCGGCTCGATCCGGATTGCCTCTATATCGAGCTCGTGCCGATGCCCGAGCATCCCGACCGGATCCTGCTCGCGGAGGCGTTTACCAGCGAGGAGGCGCATCGCCGGCATGAGGATACCGAGCACATGCGGGCGCTCTGGGCGGTTGGCCCTTCGCTGCTCTCGCACGTGGTGATCGACAACGTGATTTCCGACCAGGTGCAGCACATCGACGAGCGGTTCGACTGACGGTTTTCCCGCCCCGGCCAAGTGCGCCAGCGGGTGCTAGCGTCCCGGCCGGCCGGTCTTGCCCTTGGTGCGGCTCTTGCGCTTCTGCTCGCCCGGATCCTCGTACGAGCCGACGCCTGTCTTGCCGCGCACCAGCGGGCGAGGGTCGTCTGGCTGTCTCTTGCTCCTGCCTGCGTCGTCGCCGATGCCGCGTTCCGGCTGGCCCTCGAGCAGCGGCGAGAAGCGTTTGGTGCTCTTCGCCGAATCCGGCTTGTCGGGCAGTGCGCGGGTGACCGGCTTTTCGGTGCGGCCGACGGTCATTTCGTCGAGGTCGTTGCGGCGGAAAAGGGGGCCCCGTGACGGAATGGCGGTGTCGGTGCCGGGGGCAATATCGTCGAGGCCGGGTTTCTGGAAGAGGGAGGTGGGCCTCGCACCTTCGGCTTTCCCCTCCCCAACCCTCCCCACAATGGGGAGGGAGTCGTTGGTGGTTGCCGCTGGCTTGAGGGATTCACTCGTCGCCTTGGCGTTGCGCTTGATGCCCTCCATCGCCTTGGATTCCTCGCGGGCCATCTGGTCGTCCATGACAGAGAGTTCGGCGGCCTTGAGGCGCTTGATCTCGTCGCGCAGGCGGGCGGCCTTTTCGAAGTCGAGGTCGGCGGCGGCGTCGCGCATGGCCTTTTCCAGCGCGTTGAGATGGGTCTGCAGGTTGTTGCCGACGAGATTGCCGCCATCGGCGAAGCCCTTGCCGGAGACGCCGGAGATGTCGGCGCGGACGTGGTCGCGTTCGTAGACGCTGTCGAGGATGTCGGAGATCCTCGCTTTCACCGATTCCGGGGTGATGCCGTGCTCGGTGTTGTAGGCCACCTGTTTTTCGCGGCGGCGGGTGGTTTCCTCCATCGCCCTTTTCATCGAGCCGGTGACGGTGTCGGCATAGAGGATGACCTTACCGTCGACGTTGCGCGCGGCGCGGCCGATGGTCTGAACCAGCGATGTCTCGGAGCGTAGGAAGCCTTCCTTGTCGGCGTCGAGGATGGCGACGAAGCCGCATTCGGGTATGTCGAGGCCTTCGCGCAGCAGATTGATGCCGACAAGGACGTCGAAGGCACCGAGGCGCAGGTCGCGGATGATCTCGATGCGCTCGAGCGTGTCGATGTCACTGTGCATGTAGCGGACGCGGATGCCCTGTTCGTGCAGGTATTCGGTCAGGTCCTCGGCCATGCGCTTGGTGAGCACGGTGCAGAGGGTGCGGTAGCCCTTGGCGGCGGTCTCGCGGATCTCGCCGAGCACGTCGTCGACCTGGCTGCGGGCGGAGCGCACTTCGACCGGCGGGTCGATCAGGCCGGTCGGGCGGATCACCTGCTCGGCGAAGACGCCGCCGGATTCCTCCATTTCCCAGCCGCCGGGGGTGGCGGAGACGGCGACGGTATCCGGACGCATCGCGTCCCATTCCTCGAAGCGCAGCGGCCGGTTGTCCATGCAGGAGGGCAGGCGGAAGCCATATTCGGCCAGCGTCGCTTTTCTGCGAAAATCTCCTCGGTACATGCCGCCGATCTGCGGCACGCTGACGTGGCTTTCGTCGATGAACAGCAGGGCGTTGTCGGGGATGTATTCGAACAGTGTCGGCGGCGGCTCGCCGGGGGCGCGGCCGGTGAGATAGCGCGAATAGTTCTCGATGCCGGCGCAGGAGCCGGTGGCCTCGAGCATCTCGATATCGTAGCGGGTGCGCTGCTCCAGGCGCTGCGCCTCCAGCAGGCGGCCGGACTTTTCCAGCTCGGCGAGGCGCAGGCGCAGCTCTTCCTTGATCGACTTGATGGCGCCGTTCAGCGTCGGGCGCGGGGTGACATAGTGGCTGTTGGCGTAGATCTTCACCGATTTCAGGTCGCCGGTCTTCTGGCCGGTCAGCGGGTCGAACTCGGTGATGCTGTCGATCTCGTCGCCGAACATGCTTATGCGCCAGGCTGCATCCTCCAAGTGGGCGGGGAACAGCTCGATTGTATCGCCTCGTACGCGGAAGGAGCCGCGCACGAAGTTGATGTCCTGGCGCTTGTATTGCTGGGCGACGAGGTCGGCGAGCAGCTGGCGCTGGTCGAGCCGGTCGCCGACTTCCATCTGGAAGGTCATGGCGGTGTAGGTCTCGACCGAGCCGATACCGTAGATGCAGGAGACGGAGGCGACGATGATGCAGTCGTCGCGCTCGAGCAGCGAGCGGGTGGCCGAGTGGCGCATGCGGTCGATCTGCTCGTTGATCGAGCTTTCTTTCTCGATGAAGGTATCGGAGCGCGGCACATAGGCTTCCGGCTGGTAGTAATCGTAATAGGAGACGAAGTACTCGACCGCGTTGTCGGGGAAGAAGTTCTTGAATTCGCTGTAGAGCTGGGCGGCCAGCGTCTTGTTCGGCGCCAGGATGACAGCCGGGCGCTGGGTGGCCTCGATCACCTTGGCCATGGTGAAGGTCTTGCCGGAGCCGGTGACGCCGAGCAGCACCTGGCTGCGGTCGCCGTTTTCCAGGCCCTCGACGAGGTCCTTGATGGCGGTTGGCTGGTCGCCGGCGGGCTCGTAGTCCGAGACCATGCGGATCTCGATGCCGCCTTCGGACTTCGGCGGCCGGGCCGGGCGATGCGGCGTCCACATCTTGCCGTCCTTGAACAGCGGATTGCCGGATTCGATCAGCGCCGAGAGGGCCTCGACCGTAGCGGTGACGGCGGTGCCGGCCTTCAGTCCGGCGGCTTCCTCCAGCGTCGTGTCCATGCCGGAGACCGGGTTGAGGCCGGCGGCGGCGCGTGTCCTGGGGTCGGTCGAGCCGCCCATCGAGGTGCCGCGGGCGGATTTGGAAGCGGCGATCTCCACCTTCTTGCGGTGCTTGCCGGCCTTCGAAGCGATCTGCCGCTGGGTCTCGACGCCGGACGCTTCGGCATCGGCCTCCAGCTGCTTCACCCAGTCGGCAACGGAACCCTCGAGCGGGGCGCCTTCAAAGCCGGATTGGGGAGCTTCCTCGAAACCATCGGGGGTGGGGGACGTCTTCGGAGATTTGGCCATGGCCGGAATATGGCGAGAGTCATCGGCAAATGGAAGAGGGAAAGAGTACAAAAGGGAAACGAATAAATTGCCCAGACATAGTGACGGTCGTTCGTTGCCGTGTCGGGGCAGCACACCGTTGTTCCCGGTCGCTGCGGGTTGATTTGGTCGCGAGCCCGAGGGTGGCATTGGCCGCGCCTCTTGCCCGGCTTCAGACGATCACCGGCATCAGGAAGGCAACGAACTCGGATTGCTTGGTGCCGGCGCTGTTCTTTTCCAGCCGCGGGAAGGTTCTCTCGCAGACGGTGTTGCCCTGGTTGCCGCCCAGCAGCGTGACCGCGCTGCTCGTCCACGACACGACGAAGCCGACATGGCCGGTGCCGGTGGCCCATTTGAGGTCGCTGAACGGCGCATAGCGGCGGACCGCGATGGCTCCAGGCTGCGGCCCGGCGAGGACATGGAACTGCTTCTTCTTGTTCCAGTAGAACGAACGGGCGCCGGGGTGATCGGTGCCCATGTGGCCGCTGGTGACGAGGCAGAAGTTGACGAAGGCGGCGCACCAGTCGACCTCGTCGCCGCCGGCGACCTCGAACCAGGGTGCGCCGATCTTGAAATAGTAAAGGATACGGGGGTTCTCGTCGGGATCCGGCCACTCGCTGCGCTCGCGGGCCGGCAGGGCGGCTTCCCGGCGGGCGATGGCCATCCAGTCCTGGGTGGCGGATGCGGCAGAGGAGGCGACACCGATGCTTTCGTTCATCAGCGGAGCGGGTGGCGCGTTGGCGCGGATAATCCCGGGTTTCCACCCTTCGATGACCTGGATGGTCCGTGCGATCTTGCGGAAATCCTCGGCCTTGAGATCCGCGAGCACGGCTGCGAGCGGAATGCCGGTGTGCTCGTGAATGAATTTGGCGTAGGCGTCGGAGTTGTTTTCACTCGGCGGCGCGTAGCGGAAGATCGCGGCCTTCAGCGTCAGCTTGATGTAGGCCGAGGTCTTCAGCAGCGCGATGATCGCTGCCTTACCGAGCTCTTCGCTGGGAAAAATGGCGAAGCTTCCGTCGTCGCCGATGGCGCCTGCATTGATCGAGAAGTCGCCTTTGCGAATATTGCCGGCGTTGCAGTCGCGCCAGGAGCGCGAGCCGCCCTCGCGGATCTGGTCACGCCCAGAGGCGTCCGTATAGAGGATCGTCTTTGGCGCGATCATGCGGGCGTGGACGAATTCACCGGGCGCCCCGGCCGGAGGCGCATCGGGATCGTCCATGTTGGAAACGGGCGGCGCGCTGGGGAGCGCCTCATCAAGCCTCTCCGTCGCTGACGGAGTGCCGGATGGGCTGTAGACGACGGTATAGGCGCCGTCGGCTTTGGTCAGCGAAAGCACGATCATTCTTGTCCGCACAAGATCAGCGAGCGTGTCCGCCAATCCTGCCTCGGGGATTCCTCTGAGCGTTTCCATGGCAATGCTCCGCCATTCGGATGCCGCAAGGCGGCATCGCGGTGTTGCTGGATTGCAGGCTTGCTATCGATCGGGATGCCGGTGTCAGAAAACGGAAAAATTCAAATGACGCTATGATCATCATCATGCATAGATCTGTGGCGATGTATACCAATTCGATGCAATCAAAGATTGCGGTTCCTGCGGCAAGGGTCGCGTGAAGGTCCACATGCCGGCGTGGCCGATTCAGGGGCATACTCGCAGCGAGGGCCTCGAAGACACTTGAAGCCCTGCGATTTGGCGATACATGGTGCCGCCAGCTTCAACTCACGGGAATCGCTCATGCCGTTCGCTATCAGCCCCGCTGCCATCTGGCCGGTCATCATGTTGCTTGCCTCCAATGTATTCATGACATTCGCCTGGTATGGGCATCTGAAACACAAGGGCACAGCAATCTTCATCGCCATCGTCGTGAGTTGGGCGATCGCCTTTTTTGAATATTGCCTGGCCGTGCCGGCGAACCGTATCGGCTCGGAGGTCTATTCGACCGCGCAGCTGAAGACGATGCAGGAGGTGATCACGCTACTGGTGTTCTCCGGCTTCTCGGTCTTCTGGCTGGGTGAGAGCCTGACATGGAACCATGCCATCGGCTTCGCCCTGATCGCCGTCGGTGCGTCCTTCATCTTCCGTGGTTGAGCATGCCTTGTGACTGCGTTCAGCACTCCACGAACGAGCGAAGCCGTTCGAGCGCGGCGTCCCACTGGCGGGAAACTGTCTCCAGATAGGCCTGCATCTCGACGATTTGTTCCGGGCGGAAGGCACAATGGCTTTCGCGCCCGATCCTGCTGTTGCGGACAAGGCCGGCCTTCTCGAGCACATGCAAGTGTTTGGTGATCGCCTGGCGCGTCAGTTCGGTTCCAACGGAAAGTGAAGCGATAGATCGTTCTCGCCCGTGGCTGAGAGTGGTGAGCAGCGACAGGCGGGTCGGATCCCCGAGAGCAGCGAACCGCGCCGCAACCGAATAGTTGCGGATTGCGCGCGCTGTCACCCCATCACGTCGTAAAGGCGGAAGATGAAACTGACCTGGTACAGCAGGTTCAGCGACACGAAGATCGCGTGGAAGCGCCGGTTGGCCGTCCAGGCGGCGATGATGCAGAGGACGATATAGACGATGTTGCGGGTGGGATATTCCCAGCCTAGCGAGACGATATGATCCTGGCCCTTGATGGCGGTGTCGGCAATGTCGATGGCGTAGGTGAGGGCCAGTGTGCCGAAGAACCAGCGACGGCGGGAAATGAAATACTCCTCGTAGCCGCCGTACTCGTCGAGCGAGGCGGGGAAGAGCAGGGCGCAAAGCAGGAAGAACAGGCTGCAGAAGCAAACCAGGAAGAGATAGACGCCGAAATGCAGGACTGGGATGGCCTGCACGCGATACTCCCACCACCAGATGTGGATGATGAACAGGAACATCGACAAGGCCCAACCGAGATGCACGGCATAGACCTTGCCCTTCGCCGGGTGCTGGATGATGCCCGCGATGCCGGTGAGCAGCCGTGCGAGGCTCAGCGAGATCACCATCCCCATCACGACCTTGATGTGGAGGAAGACCTCGGGCGACGCGAGCGGCTGCATTGGGCTTATTCCGCGGGAACGGGTGTTGGCTGGCCGTTCTCGTCGAGTGCGACCATGATGAAGATGCCGGCCGTGACCTTTTCCATGTTGTTGTAGCGGGCCCGCGTTGCCCAGGCTTCGACCAAAAGAGTGATGGAGGTGCGACCGACGCGCTCGATCTCGGTGTAGATCGAGAGGGTATCACCGATCTTGACCGGCAGCGCGAAGGCCATTTCCTTGACGGCGGCGGTGACGACGCGGCCCTTGGCGCGCTCGGCAGCGGAGATGCCCGATGCAAGGTCCATCTGGGCCATGACCCAGCCGCCGAAGATATCGCCGGCCGGGTTCGCATCGGCAGGCATCGCCATGGTCCGCAGCGTCAGCGTACCCTTCGGCTTGAGGTCTTCGGTCATGGGGGCTCCTGTTCTGGGCGGTGCAAGTGGTGATCCGCCGAATCCCACCGCAGACCCGGCAAATCGAAATCAGGTGATGTCGCCAATGCGGACGGCGGAACCGCGTTCGGAAACCCGGGTGCGCTGTATGAAAGTGCGCGCCGCCCGGGCTACCAGCCGGAAAATATCAGCCCTTTGGCTGTGGCACGATGCGGATGTAAGGCTTCGGCGCCTTCCAACCGTCCGGGTAGATGGTCTTGGCTTCATCATCGCCAACCGAACCGGCGATGATGACATCCTCGCCGTTCTGCCAGTTTACCGGGGTCGCAACGCGGTGCTTGGCAGTGAGTTGGAGCGAGTCGATGACGCGCAGCACCTCATCGAAATTGCGGCCGGTCGTCATCGGATAGATCAGGATCAGCTTCACCTTCTTGTCGGGGCCAACGACAAACACGTTGCGGACGGTCTGGTTGTCCGCCGGCGTGCGCTTTGTCGGATCGCCGGAGACCGGTGCCGGAAGCATGCCGTAGAGCTTGGAGACATTGTAGTCGATATCCGCGATCATCGGGAAATTGGGCGCGTGGCCCTGCGTTTCCTCGATGTCGCTCGCCCAGCCGGCATGCCGATCAAGCGGATCGACCGACAGGCCGATGATCTTGACACCGCGCTTGTCGAATTCGGGCTTGATTTTGGCCATGTAGCCGAGCTCGGTGGTGCAGACCGGCGTGAAATCCTTAGGATGCGAGAACATCACGGCCCAGGAATCGCCGATCCAGTCATGGAAGCGAATTTTTCCGTCGGTCGTTTCTGCTTCAAAATCCGGTGCGATATCATTGATAGCGAGGGTCATCGTTCACTCCCGAGGTTGCAATTGTCATCGTGGCTGATCTGTTTGCCAAATCGCTGATTTAATCAAGTGCAGGGAGGGCGGAAACGATCAGCTTTTGATGAGGACCCGCGCCTGCACGGGCTGCGCTATGCCCTTGAGCGCGAGCAGGCGCGGCTCCGCTCCTGTCATCCGGTCCGGCGCCTGGGCGGCCGTTGCGTCCGACACCAGGATTTCGCCGGCGGCCGCCTTGGATTCCAATCTCGCCGCGAGATTGACCGCGCCGCCGATCGCCGTGAAATCACTGCGGAAAGTCGAAAACTCGCCGATCTCGACGTCTCCGGTGTGGACGCCGACACCAACGCCGAGCGCAGGCCCGTGCGAACTGTCGAGATCGGCGTTCAAACGATCGAGGGCCGCGGTGCAACGCCGCTGGATGTCGCGCGCTGCCATGATGGCGGCGCCGGCGTGATCCCCTATCTTGATCGGAAAATTGAAAATCGCCATCAGGCCATCGCCCATCTGCTTGTTGACGATGCCGTCGTGCGCCCAGATCGCCTGCGCGCACAAATCCTGGAACATGCTGACGAGTTCGCTCAACTTGACCGGATCGATCCGTTCAGACAGCCTTGTGAAACCCCTTATGTCTGCAAAGAGGATGGTGGCGCTGACGGTGACATGGCGCTTCTTCTTGACATATCGAAAGGAACGTTCGCAGATCGTGCAGATGTTCGGGTTCATCTTGCTGCGGGTGATCCCGAAGGCGCGGAACGGAAGCGCAAGCGGACCGCGAATCGGGATCGGGACGTGCATCTGGTCCCAGCAACCCAGGCAGATTTTGGCGCTGCCCTGGCCGTTCGGCTGGATGAGATCCGAGGCTGCTGTCATGTTTCGCCATCCACCTCCGCTGCCAAGGCACATGGCCGTGGCTCACAAGAAGCATCTGACATTCATTGTTCTTTGGCAACTCCTGTAGAGTTCTGAAGATCAAGCCACCCCGAAAGCCAACGCAACCCGACGAAAAGTCTCCAACTAAAGTCCTATCGGATATTGGCCAACCAGATTTTCTGCTCGACAGAATATCGTTTTATAATAAACGTTTATATGAATTCAAATCGACTTTGGAGATTTGTCTGACGTAACGTTATGTGAGTGGTGCCTAATCGAAGTTCACGATACGGTAAGAGACCCATTGCAGTATTTGACTATTATCAAATTCTGAACTGCCGGGGATCCATGCGTAACGTGAAGATTTCTACTCGCCTCTACACTCTCGTCGTGATGGCGCTGGCCATTCTAGTGCTGACCATTGCCTTCTTCCTTAACTATTCGCACGCCAGGCTGGAGAGCGAGCGGAAGAATGGCCTTGCGCAGATGGATGCGACCGCCATCGCGATCTTCCAGAAGTACTACAAGCTGGAACAGGCGGGCACCATGACACGGGAGCAGGCGCAAACCGCTGCCAAGGACGTCATCTCGACCATGCGCTACGGCGGCAACGGTTATTTCTGGATCAACGACATGCATCCGACGATGATCATGCATCCGATCAAACCGGAGCTGAACGGAACGGACCTGTCTCAGAACAAGGACCCGAACGGCAAGTTCATTTTCGTCGAATTCGCCAATACCGTGAAGAAGAGCGGCGAGGGCTTTGTCGACTACTACTGGCCGAAGCCGGGCGCCGCCGATCCGGTGCTGAAATATTCGCACGTCGTCGGCTTCGAGCCATGGGGCTGGGTGGTCGGAACAGGCGTCTATGCCGACGATCTGGCGGCGCTCTACCGGCAGAACGCGCTGTGGGCCGCTCTGACCTGCCTTGCCGGCGCCATCGTCATCATCTCGGTTGCCTTTGCCATCGTGCGCAGTGTCACGCTGCCGATCGCCCGCCTGCAGGGTGCGATGAACGCCATTGCAGCCGAGGAGCACACCGTCGAGATTTCCGATCACGATCGCCGCGATGAAATCGGCCAGATGGCGAAGGCCCTGCTCGTGCTGCGCGATTCCGTGCACGACCGCGTCGTCATGCGTGACCGCGAAAGCGAACAGCAGCGGGTCATTGACGACGAGCGTCGCGGGAACGAGGCAAGCTGGCGGTCGGCCGCCGATCGGCAAAGCTTTGCGATCCAGTCGCTGGGCGCCGGATTGGAAAAACTGGCTGCCGGCGATCTTACCGTTGCCATCGGCGATATAGGCGATGACTACGGCAAGCTTCGTGGCGACTTCAACACGGCTGTCGACGCATTGAACGGCGTGATCCAGGCGATCGCGGAATCAAGCCGGATCGTCAACGACAGCGCCGGCGATATCAGCGAGGCGACCAACAACCTGTCGAAGCGTACGGAGCAGCAGGCGGCGGCACTCGAAGAAACCGCCGCAGCCCTGGACGAGATCACGGCGACCGTCAAGACAGCCTCGGAGCGGGCCAGCGAAGCTCGGGAAATGGTGGCCGAAACGAAGGCGAGTGCCGGCAAGTCGGGCGAGATCGTTCGCAACGCCGTTACGGCGATGAACTGTATCGAGGATTCGTCTAACCGCATCGGCCAGATCATCGGCGTTATCGACGAGATTGCCTTCCAGACGAACCTGCTGGCGCTCAATGCCGGCGTTGAGGCCGCGCGGGCCGGCGAAGCGGGCCGAGGTTTCGCTGTCGTCGCCCAGGAGGTGCGCGAACTGGCGCAGCGGTCGGCGAGCGCCGCCAAGGAGATCAAGGCACTGATCAGCAAGTCCGCCAGCGAAGTCGGAAACGGGGTCACGCTGGTGCGTTCGACCGGCGATGCGCTTGTCGAGATCGAGGAACTGGTCAACCGCGTCAATGCGCATGTCGACTCCATTGCCACGGCGGCGCGCGAGCAGGCGACGGGTCTCCACGAGATCAACACCTCTGTCAACCACATGGACCAGATGACGCAACAGAATGCTGCGATGGTCGAAGAGACAACGGCGGCGAGCCAGACGCTTGCGGAGGAAAGCCACCAACTGAGCGGGCTGCTAGCGAATTTTCGCCTGCGGTCAGCACAGCAAGCCGATACGCGGCGTCTTGGCCGAGCGGCGTAGCTGCGTCGATGGGTGGAATAGGGCGGTTGCACTTGCGCACCGCCCTAATTTATTCCCTCGACTTGAGTTTGCATTTTTAGGCGGTAAGCTCACAACCAGTGCTGTGGGCGAGGCAACGGAGCGGGTCGTGAGCGTGCACATCGAACGTCAAGCTGCCGTCCGCTGCCTTGCGCGGTTTCTGCAGCAGCCTGTTCGACAAGCGGGGGTGAGGGACTTCCGGGTTGCCCAGCCTTCCATGGGTATTGAGATGTAATTTCCGGGCAATCGATGTTGCGCCAGATTGGCTAGCGGTGTTCCTGTTTCAGGACCGCAGGTGGGGGATGAACATGCGGCCGTGGCTTTCAAATATCCTGGCGTCGCTTTCGCCGTTGGGTCTCGCACTTGGCTTTGCATTCTTCGCCGCGTCGCTGACGCCGAGCCTGATGCCGCGCAGCTTCATCGTTCAAGGGGCGCTGTCGGGGGTGTCGGCCGGCGTCGGGTATTTGTTCGGCGTGGTGATTGCCTGGCTCTGGAACTACATGGAGCTGCCGGCCCCGCGAACAGGGCGCTTCCTCAGAGTTGTGGTCTGGGTTGTCGGTGTGGCGGTTGCCATCGGCTTTCTCTGGCAGGCGGCGGGCTGGCAGAATTCGATCCGCGAATTGTGGCACATGGACCCGGTGGAAAGCGCGGAGCCGTACAAGCTTGCCGGCATCGCTGCGGTCGTCTTCTTTATCGCGGTTCTCGTCGGGCGAGTGTTCCGGCTGACGTGCCTGGCGATTTCCGGCTGGCTGGCGCGCTTCGTGCCGCGGCGGGTCTCGAACGTGATCGGCGGGCTGATCGCAATCGCGCTGTTCTGGTCGGTCGTCGACGGCGTGCTGCTGCGCGCGGCAATGCATGTCGCCGACTCCTCGTTCCAGAAGGTCGATGCGCTTCTGGAACCAGACGTGCCAGTGCCGGCCGAATCCGGCAGGACCGGCAGTCCGGCGTCGCTGGTCACCTGGGACGGGTTGGGACGGCAGGGACGGAACTTCGTTGCTTCGGGGCCAACGGCCTCCGACATCGGCAAATTCTGGAATGCAACGGCGAAGGACCCGATCCGCGTCTATGTCGGGCTGAACAACGCGGAGACCATCGAGCAACGAGCCAGTCTTGCTCTGGAGGAAATGAAGCGGCAGGGGGCGTTCGACCGGTCGCTGCTTGTGATCATCGTTCCGACCGGGACGGGCTGGGTCGATCCCGCGGCCATGGATCCATTCGAATATCTGCATCGCGGCGATGTCGCGAGCGTTGCGTTGCAGTATTCCTATTTGACAAGCTGGTTATCACTGCTGGTCGAGCCCGAATACGGCGCGGAGTCTGCCAAGGCGCTGTTTCACGAGGTTTACGGCTACTGGACGAAACTGCCGCACGACAAGCGACCGAAGCTCTATTTGCATGGCCTCAGCCTCGGCTCGCTGAATTCGCAGCTCTCCGCGGATCTCTTCGACATCGTGGCGGATCCCTATCAGGGCGCGCTCTGGAGCGGGCCTCCCTTCGAGAGCGCGATGTGGCGTAGCGTGACGGCAGGACGGGATCCGCAATCGCCGGCCTGGCTGCCGCGGTTCCGGGATGGCTCGGTCATCCGGTTCACCAACCAGAACAACGAGCTCGACATCCCCGGCGCCGTATGGGGACCGATCCGCATGGTTTACCTGCAATATGCGAGCGACGCCGTGACCTTCTTCGATGCGCATTCGTTCTATCGCGAGCCGGAGTGGATGAGGGTCCCACGCGGGCCGGATGTTTCACCGAGTTTCCGGTGGTTCCCCGCTTTGACGATGCTGCAGCTCCTTGTCGACATGGCCACCGCCACGACATCGCCGATGGGGTACGGCCACGTCTATGCGCCGGAGCATTACATCGATGCATGGATCGCGGTGACAGAGCCGAAGATCGAGCCGGGCCAGGTCACCGAACTCAAGCGGCACTTCCGCGATCTGCAGGCGGATTCTGATAGTCACGACTGACCTGGTGCCATGCATTCCGGCCTGTGGCGGGATTATGCTGTGGGTTAACCATGTTCCTTAGGCTTTCGTTTAGCCTCGCGTATCAGTTTGCGCCGGAGTGGCTGGGAAACCACAGCATTGAGGCTCCAAACAATGACCTATAGCGGCTTGCTCCTTACTGCCATCGTGGCTGGCTTGATCACAATCCTCGCGGTCGGCAGTCGTCCGGCCACGGAGGCAGCGTCCAACTGGCCGCAGATGGACGTGTCAAAAACCGACCGGATCGTGACAGGCAGCGTTCCTCCGCAATAAGTGAGGGGACATCGGATTCCAGATGATGGGATGGCCCAATGTGCTCCAGATCGGCGCGGACGTAAGCCCCGGAACGAGTGTGGCGGATGGGTTTAACACAGTGTTAGCCACCGGAACGTCGGACGCTTTTGCCCCTCCACGGGATGTCCTAAGCGGAAGTCATGGGAGACAAATCATCATCTGATTCGCGGCCATGTCTGGTCGATCTGGTTATCGTCGGCGCGGCCGCCGGACTGCTGGCTTTCCTGCTGCGCGGCGACGATGCCGGTGCGATCGCACCCGTTGCTCTTGGCACGGCACTGTCCTGGTATTTTCTCGGCTTCCCGATCGTAAGGGCAAGAAATCGCCCCCGCTAAATAGTTTTCGGGCGCAAGGGTGCGTTAACCGAGGGCAGGATAAATCGGCAGGGTTATCAAGGCAGTTTTCCCATGGATAGTTCCGGCCAGCGTTACGACGTCATCTGCGATCCGCTAGATATGTGGACCGTATGGGACAATCAGGCCGACGAGCCGGCATCGTTCGGCGGGCAGATGCTTTACGGGCTGACGGAAGGCCACGCCGTTGAGGTCGCGAAGATCATGAACGAGCTCTACGGCCGCGATCGCGGCGCCGATCATGCCTCGCGCAAGCAGCCCGGGACGGGACGATTGCTCAATGCCGGCGGTCATCGGCACTAGAATTCGATCCAGCGACGGTTTTCTAGCCGGGCTGGCACCGCGACGAACTTCCGGTTATCTTCAGGCATCGTAGACTTTGGCAGCGCGATATCGCGTGCACGTCGATCGGGCACGTCCGACTTCGCCGGGGAGGTAGCCGCCGTGGGCACGAAGGAACTCTTCTCGACCGCTGCCGGCCACGCGGCACGTTTCCGGACGGCAGACGATCTCCGCCACCGACCAATGCGAGATTATGCGGCGTCCGTGGATGCCTATGCGGAGGCGTTGCCATCCCGTTCGTCGCCGATGGACGAAGTGCTCGACGAACTGGTTTCCAAGACAGAGCCGGGCCTGCATCTGATGACCGGCTCCCGTTTCTTCGGGTGGGTGATCGGCGGTTCGCACCCGATGGGGGTCGCCGCGGATTTTCTGACAAGCGCCTGGGGCCAGAATGCCGGCAACCACACAGCGTCGCCCTCGGCCGCCGCCGTGGAAACGGTCGCGGCGCAATGGCTTCTCGAACTGCTGGAACTTCCCTCATCCTGCTCGATTGGCTTCGTCACCGGTGCGACGGTCGCGAACTTCACCTGTCTGGCGGCTGCGCGGGGCGAGGTATCGCGCAAGGCCGGCTGGGATGTTGATGCCGCAGGGTTGTTCGGCGCTCCGCCAATCACGGTGCTGATCGGCGACGATGCGCATACGACGGTGTTTTCCGCGCTGCAGTTCCTCGGGCTTGGCCACGATCGGGTCGTGCGGATCCCGGCAGACGACCAGGGCCGGATACTGCCCGCGGCGTTTTCGCAGGCGCTTGCGGATACATCCGGTCCTTGCATTGCCATCTTGCAAGCCGGGCAGATCAACACCGGCGCATCCGACCATTTCCAGACGCTCGTTCCTTTGGCCAAGGCCAAGGGGGCATGGGTGCATATCGACGGCGCGTTCGGTCTTTGGGCGCAGGCCTCGCCGCAGCGGCGTCACCTGACGGCCGGGGTGGCGTTGGCGGATAGCTGGGCGACGGATGGGCACAAATGGCTGCAGACCCCTTATGATTGTGGTTATGCTATTGTTCGGGACGAACTCGCGCATCGGCGGGCCATGACGATTTCCGCGAGTTATCTGCCGCTCGCCAGCGAGGGAGAGCGTGATCCGTCGCTCTACGTACCTGAACTTTCAAGGCGGGCGCGCGGTTTTGCGACCTGGGCGATGATCAAGCATCTTGGCCGCAGCGGTGTGCAGGATCTGGTCGATAGAGCCTGCGAGGCTGCCGCAGCAATGGCGGCAGCGCTTGCGCGGGTGCAGGGCATCGCCGTGATCAATGATGTGGTCCTCAACCAGATCATCGTGCGGTTCGGCAGCGACCTGCCGGCTGAGCAGGCGAATGCGCTGACGAAGCGGACAATTGCCGCCCTCCAACACGAGGGCGCAATCTTCGCCGGTGGTGCGACATGGCGCGGCATGCAGGTCATGCGGCTGTCGGTGATCAATTATCAGACAAATTCCGCCGAGATCGGGAAGGCCGTGGACGCAATTGTCACCACCTATCGTGCGGAACGCCAAGCCACCGAAGAATAACGAGGCGCATTCGAGATGGAGCCATGCCAGCTGCGGTTCGCGCGCCGACGGTATGAATTTGCGTCGTCGCGTGGGGCCAGCGGTCGCGGGGTAAGCTTTCGTTCACCGTTCTTCACTAAATTTCGATTGAAGTTTTTTGATCACTGCGGTTCTTCGGAAGCGATGAGAGTATGGCGTCTGGTTCCATTCTGCGGCGATACGTGCTGCCTGTGCTGCTTTCAACGGCCCTGACAACCTGCTCGACGGATGGGCTTATTCCGCCCGGCGAGGTCGATAGTGGAACCAAGGTCAGTTCGATTTCTCCGCAGCGGCGTGTCCCCGTCACGCAAATGACGATGACAGAGAGCCAGCAGGCCTATCCCGCTCCGGTCAGCGGAGCGGAGGGATCGGCCGATTATCTCGATTCACCCAATCTTGCCGGAACAGGACATTCGCGCGGCGTGACGCGATCGCAGCCGCTGCAATCCGCGTCGGGTGCGCCGACCGGGCGATTGCCGATGATCGACAGCGACGAGGCCATGGCGGGCGCGCAAGGCGCCGCGGGCTCGCTGAGCGGACAACCGCAGACCTGGGGTGGTACGCAGTCGCTTGCGGTGCCGCCCGGTGGCGTCAACATGGACGACGACCTCGGCGCGGAGCCCGTCGTCGGACTTGCGCAGGAACAGCAGCAGCAGATCGCCGAAGGACAGTCCGACCAGCCGGTGGTCGACGGCATTGGCACGGAGAACCCGACGCAGCTCAACAGGGAGCGAATTCCCCAGCCTGCCGCCAAGGCGCAGCTTAGCCGTGCTCCCGTCTGGGGCGACGGCAGCGCGGTCGTGGCGCCTTCGCGCGTTCCTGAAGAGAATGAGGAGCAGGAGGTCGCCATGCTGCGGCCAAGCAATCCTGCCGCGCCGATGACGACGGCGCCGACGGCGCCCGCCGATCCGAGCGTGATGCCGGCGTCGGAGTTGGCCTGCCGCCGCGAGTTGAAGCGGATGGGCGTCGTCTATGCCGACAAGCCCGCAATCTCCCAGGGGCCGGCATGCCAGGTTCCATACCCGATCTCGCTTCAGGGACTTTCCGGCAGTATCGGCGTAAAGCCGGCGGTGACGCTGAACTGCCAGGTGACGCTCGCCTTTGCCAAATGGGTCAAGAACGAATTGGCGCCCTCGGCCCGCTTTCGTTATTGGTCCGGAATCAAGACGATCCAGCCGCTCGGCGGCTACAGCTGCCGTAGGATGAACAACAGTCGTCAGCGCTACAATCCGATGTCCGAACATGCCCGTGGCAATGCGATTGACGTTGGCAAGTTCGTTCTTAAGAGCGGCCGCCAGATCGATGTGCGCAAGAAGGGGCTGTTCTCCTTCCGCGAGGGCCGGCTGTTGCAGGCGGTGCGCAGCGACAGCTGCAAGTATTTCAATACGGTGCTCGGACCGGGAAGCAATCCGGAGCATTGGAATCACTTCCATTTCGATCTCAGGTCGCGCAAGAGCGGCAGGGCCTACTGCGATTGAAAAGGAAACGGCCGGCGCTGGGCCGGCCGAGGTGAACGCAGGCGGGTGGCGGGACCGGCGGCGTTCAAGGCACATGACGACTGGCATGTATGCTGTACTGCCTGTCGAGGCTGCACGAGGAGCGTAACGAGATCGCTCAGGGGCTGCTCCGCGAAGGGCGGTGGAACGGAGAGCACTGCTGCCTCGCCGTTTTTATGCGCCGCGAAGATCACCGCTTGATGACATGCCGGAACGGCCAGATTTATCCACAGCCCCGCACGTTTTTTTCTTGCCCGCCCGCTTTCACGCACTCGAATACTCTGTTCACCCCGATCGGGATGTCAAAACCACTCAAAGCGGTTATATAGCGCGGTGAAACACGCCCTACAGTTCAGAAGAGCCCTTATGGCCCCGATCATTTCCATCCGAAATCTCACCAAGACATATGCAAACGGATTTCAGGCCCTGAAGGGCATCGATCTCGATATCGAAAAGGGCGAAATCCTGGCGCTGCTCGGACCGAACGGCGCCGGCAAGACGACCTTGATCTCGATCGTCTGCGGCATCGCCAATCCGAGTGGCGGCGAGGTGCTGGTCGGCGGCCACGATGTCGTCAAGGATTTTCGCGCGACGCGTTCGATGATCGGCCTGGTGCCGCAGGAGCTTACGACGGATCAGTTCGAGACCGTGTGGAACACCGTGAGCTTTTCGCGCGGGCTGCACGGTAAGAAGGCCAATCCGGCGCACATCGAGAAGGTGCTGCGCGACCTGTCGCTATGGGACAAGAAGGACAACATGCTCCGCCAGCTTTCGGGCGGCATGAAGCGGCGCGTGCTGATTGCCAAGGCGTTGTCGCACGAGCCCGAGATCCTGTTTCTCGACGAACCCACTGCCGGCGTCGACGTGACGCTGCGCAAGGACATGTGGCATGTCGTGGAGAAGCTGAGGCAGTCGGGCGTTACGATCATTCTGACGACGCACTACATCGAAGAGGCAGAAGAGATTGCCGATCGGGTCGGCGTCATCAATGGGGGGCAGCTGCTGCTGGTCGAAGACAAGACCGCGCTGATGGCGAAGCTTGGCCGCAAGCAGCTCATTCTCGATCTGGTGGAACCACTGCGGGCATTGCCGGAGCGCTTTGCCGGAAACGGTCTTTCACTGACGGCCGGCGGCAACCGGCTGGTCTACGATTTCGACGCGCAGAACGAGCAGGAGAGCATCGCGACGCTGCTGACGGGACTAGCCGAGCACAACATTCACTTCAAGGATCTTTCCACGCAGCAGAGTTCGCTGGAAGACATTTTCGTCGCACTCGTGGGAGGATCGAAATGAATTTCGAAGCCGTCAAATCGATTTATCTCTTCGAGATGGCACGCACGCGCCGCACGCTGCTGCAGAGCGTCGTTTCGCCCGTCATCTCGACATCGCTCTATTTCATCGTGTTCGGTGCAGCGATCGGGTCGCGGATCGAACAAGTGGAGGGTGTGTCCTACGGCGCGTTCATCACGCCGGGGCTGATCATGCTGACGCTGCTTGGCCAGTGCGTCAGCAACGGGTCTTTCGGCATCTACTTTCCGAAGTTCACCGGCACGATCTACGAGGTATTGTCGGCGCCGGTAGCCATGAGCGAGATACTGCTTGGCTACGTCGGGGCGGCAGCCACGAAGGGGCTGATGATCGGCGTGATCATCCTGCTGACGGCGACCGTCTTCGTCGATCTCAGGATCGAGCATCCGGCGATGATGGTTCTGTTCTTCCTGCTGACAGCTATTACCTTCAGTCTGTTCGGCTTCATGATCGGCATCTGGGCGACCAACTTCGAGCAATTGAACCTCATCCCTATGCTCGTCGTGCCGCCACTGACCTTCCTGGGGGGCAGCTTCTACTCGATCAATATGCTGCCGCCTTTCTGGCAAGCGGTCAGCCACTTCAATCCGGTGCTCTATCTCGTCAGCGGATTTCGCTGGAGCTTCTTCGGCATTGCCGACGTCAATCCGCTGGTGAGCCTCGGGATGATTTCGGTCTTCCTGGCCATCTGCCTGGGCACGCTGGGCTGGATGTTCAAGACGGGATACAGGCTCCGGAACTGAGCCGGGTCAGCTTTTCTTCTCAGGCAGTGGCAGGCAAGAGATAGCTAGTCGCGCAGCCGCAGTTCATCCGTCTGCATCTGGAGCGAGCCGAGCGTGGAGAGGAAGCTCATGCCGAGCAGGCTCTGGTCGAGCTTGCCGTCCTCGGCGACGCTGGCGGCGACGTTCTTTCGGACAATGGGGCCGATCGCGACCTCTGCAAGAGTCACGGGTGCTGCAAGGGCGCGACCGTTCGCGGTCATGACCGTCATTGTATAGTCGAGGTTTTCGGGGATGAGGCCGACGCGCTTGGCGTCCTCGCTCGACAGTGCCACCATGCTGGCGCCCGTATCGACCAGCATCGCAATGCTCTGGCCGTTCACCGTGACGTAGGCTTCGTAGTGGCCGTTCATGAGCTTGTGCAGGATCACTTCCTTGCCGCCCTCGCTGGTGGTGACAACGACGGCGCGGCCGGGGACGAGCCCGGCGAGGAGACGGTTTCCGACGCCGATCGCCTCGTGTCGGTAAAGGTAAGCAGTCGCAAGCGCGAGGATCAGCACGAGCCAGATCGCCAGATTGCGCATGGTTTCGCCCATACTGACCCGTCTGCCCCAGACCGCTGCCATGAGCATCAGTGCGATCGGAAGCAGGTAGACGATGCGGCCGAAGTCGTCGCTGCGCATGCCGAAGACGCGGTTGCTGTCGCCGCTGAAGATAAGGACGGCGAGGCCCAGCCCCAGAATGGCGAAGGTTATCGTCATGCGATTCATGCGGGCTGCTCCACTGCGGGCGCCATGGCCGCCTGAAGGCGCGACGGCAGCAAGGTCATCAGGCGTCGGCGCTCCTCGTCCGAAAACGAAACCCAGCCAGCGATTTCTGCAAGCGTACGGCCGCACCCCATGCACAGGCGGGTTGCCGGGTCGATGGAGCACACGTTGATGCAGGGTGTTTGCATGGAACTTATATCGAGGTTTCACAAGGCCATGGCAAGGGCACAGAAGACCGCGATCCCGGAAATCTGTTCGGCGGCTCCCAGCGTATCGCCGGTGTGGCCGGCCAGCTTCCGGCGGATGAACCGAGTGAATGCGATGACGGCCATTCCCGCGGCGAGGAGGCCACACACCAGGGGAAACAGGCCGAGGCCCGGCCAGAGCAGCAGCGCGGCCATGAGGCAACCTGAGACGAGTGCCGCCTGCATGGCACCTTCTCCCGGCTGGCCGGCCGCGGCGGCGATGCCGTCGGACTTTGCCGATGGCAGCCTGTGCCAATGCCAGACAAGGGCACTGCGGCTGATGCAGGCGACAGCCGGGATTGCCAGTGCAGCGGCAAGGGGCTGCGCCTCGCGGGCAATCGCTGCAAGCGCGGCTGCCCGAAGCGCGAAGGACAGGATGAGGGCGATCGCGCCGTACGTGCCGATGCGGCTATCCTTCATGATGGCGAGGCTGTGGTCCCTGTCTCGTCCACCTCCCAGGCCATCTGCGCAGTCAGCCAGACCGTCCTCGTGCAACGCGCCGGTCAGCGCGGCCTGGACCGCGAGGGCGGCGAGTGCCGACATCAGCTGGTCGGCCCGTAGGGAAAGCATCACAAGGAAAACAACGGCAGGCAGCAGGCTGATGATGATGCCGGCAAGCGGGAAGGCGCGGGCGGCGTGGGCAAGCTTGCCGTCGAAGCCGGCGAAAGCCGATTGCGGCATCGGAATACGACTGAGAAACGCAACTGCACGCGCAACGTCTGTCGCGTAATTACTGATCTTCATCCTGCGCCCGCCCCAGACCAAATGCAGCGCTTTTGGAGTTGTTCAGCTCCATCGCTGGCTTTATGAGAGTGGCGACGAAAGAAGCTGATTTGCAGCGAAAAGACAAGTTCGCCTGCCAAGACAAGGAAGCCGCATTCATGAGCGTTTCAGGCCTGCCATTCGACGATTTCCGAGCACTGCTGCGCGATCTGCCGGGGCCGGACGCCAAGGCGCTGGTTGCCGCGCGCGAGCGCGACGCGCAGTTGACGAAGCCGCCCGGTGCGCTCGGCCGTCTCGAGGAAATCGCCTTCTGGCTGGCGGCGTGGACCGGCAGGACGCCAGCTGTCAATCGTCCGCTCGTGGCGATCTTCGCAGGCAATCATGGTGTCACGAAGCAGGGGATCACCCCCTTTCCACCGGCGGTGACGCAACAAATGGTCGAGAATTTCGCCGCCGGCGGTGCGGCGATCAACCAGATCTGCGTGGCCTACGACCTCGGGCTGAAGGTTTTCGATCTCGCGCTCGACTTCCCGACTGGCGATATCACCGAGGAACCGGCGCTTTCGGAGCGCGACTGCGCCGCGACCATGGCCTTCGGGATGGAGGCGATCGCAGGCGGCACCGATCTGCTCTGCATCGGCGAAATGGGCATCGGCAACACCACGATCGCGGCTGCGATCAACTATGCGCTCTACGGCGGTAATGCGCGTGACTGGGTCGGCCCAGGCACCGGGTCCCAAGGCGAGATGTTGGAGCGGAAGGTTGCTGCCGTTGAGAAGGCGGTGGCGCTGCACAGCGATCACCTTGACGATCCGCTGGAGATCATGCGCCGTCTCGGCGGGCGCGAGATCGCCGCGATGGCGGGCGCGATCCTTGCTGCACGGGTAGAGCGCATCCCGGTGTTGATCGATGGCTACGTGGCAACCGCTGCTGCTGCAATCCTGCAGGCCGCCAATCCGTCGGCTCTGGATCATTGCCTCATCGGCCATGTCTCCGGCGAACCGGGGCATCTGCGTGCCATCGAGATGCTGGGTAAGACGCCGCTTTTGGCACTTGGCATGCGGCTCGGCGAGGGCACTGGCGCGGCACTTGCCGCGGGGATCGTCAAGGCCGCGGCGGCCTGCCATTCCGGCATGGCGACGTTTGCCCAGGCAGGCGTCAGCAACCAGCACTGAGCCTTCAGCTTTGTGACAGGTTCATGACGGAGTCTTGCGGCGGGCACCGGGAAACGGTATTCGCATTTCCTGATAAACGGCAGCCATGATGCTGCCGTCGGCAAGACAAAGAGGGCGCTCATGAAACCTGCGGTGAACAAACTGACCGGCCTCAGCCATTTCTTCGCTGCCGCCGGTTATTCGCTTGGCGGGTTTCGGCGGCTGATCAGGGAGGCCGCGTTCCGCCAGGAACTGCTGTTTGCTGTGGTTTCCCTGATGCTGCTGGTCGCGGTTGGCGCTACGCTGGCAGAGCTGCTGATAGCCAGCGTGCTCTTCCTCATTCTTTTTGCCGTCGAGGCGTTGAATACGGCGATCGAGGAAGTCATCGATAGGATCTCGCCCGAAATATCCATGGTCGGCAAGCATGCGAAGGACCTCGGTTCGTTCGCGGTCCTTTGTGTCATCGTAGCCTGCGGTGCGTTTCTGATGTTTACGATCGGGAAGCATCTGTTGTTCGTGTGACTATGCAACCGATTTCGTCTTTTGGTTGCGTGCATATTTTATGCATCTTGAAGATGTAAAGCAAAACGGTTACGCTATCCTCCTGCTTAAGGCTGGGGGATGTAATGACGACCTTCGCGGACAGATGGAACCAATATTACAACGAATCGTTTCAAGCGGCCGAGCGTAACAAGCACGCCGTCCTGCTCGTCAAAGTTGGGGCGAGTGCGGCCGGTTCAACACTTGCTTTTGCTGGCCTTGCGCAAACCGATGGTCCGATCGGTGGCTTTGGGGTAGGTGGGCTCATCATGTTCGCGGGGCTCGCTGTCGGTGGCTTGCTAGGGTTCCTCTTCTCGGTCCCCCGTGTTCTGGCGAGAGACAATTCGGCGAGCTTGGCGGGCGCTGCTGGCTCAACGATTGCCGCTGCCAACCCGAAGGCGACGGCGGTGGATTATCAGAGTGCGACGGTGCCAGCGGCCGGCAAGGAGCGGCTTCTGGGTTCCAATACGAATCTGGAACGGATTTCGGAGTGGCTCACGACGATGCTTGTCGGTGTCGGCCTCACCGAAGTTGACTCGCTGGGCGATCGATTTCGCGATTTCAGTGACTTCTTGGCGGAAATGGTGACGATTTCACAAGGACCGCAACCCGCCGGCATTCTGCCAGCGGTGGGACCGTTCCTGCTTATCGCAGGCTTGGTAAGCGGATTCATATTCTTCTACTTGTACACCCGCATCTATCTTTCGCCGCTGTTCCTCTATGTCGAAACGATACTGACTGATCCTGGCGCCGAGCGGCTGAAGGTGGAAGTGACGAACGATTTCAGAGAGGCCGCAATAACGCTGCCACAGGACAATCCGATGATCACCTATGTGTCTCGGGCATCGAGCCTTTCCGTCAACGACAGTCTCAACGTCATCGCCAGTCTGCTCTATCAGACCGATGGCTATCTCAAGGCCATCGAACTGGGCAACAAGCTGGCATCAACTCCCGCGATCAGGCTATCGCGCTATTGGTTCCTGATGGCTGCCGCATACGGCCAGAAGCATCATTATTTGCCGGACAATGCCGCCGCTGATGAGCGCAGGACCGCGCGAGATTCTGTTCTCTATGCCGCACGCAAGGCTGTTGAACTCAGCGAGCCAGCGAAACGGCATCTCAAGGCGTTGACGGATCCCAATGCTATCGACAACGACTTGCAGGACTTCAGGGACGACTCTGACTTCCTGCGGATCGTCGACTAGGCATTACGCGAAACTACGCCGCTTGCGGGAAACGGCGGGTGCATCCTCGATGGCCGGTACTGTCTGCAGCACGCGCTTTGCCGGCAGGATCGCGATGACTTCCGTCCCCTCCCGCAACTTTGATTTCAGAATGAACTGGCCGTCATGCTTGGCGAGGATTGCCTGAACGATCGGCAGGCCGAGGCCGGTGCCTTGCTCGGCGCTTTTGATCGCAATCGAGCCTTGGCCGAAGGCGGAGAGGACAATCGGAATTTCTTCCTCGGGAATGCCGGGGCCGTTGTCCTTGATCGAGATGTACTGGCCGCCGCCGGCTGTCCAACCCACCTTGACGTGAACCTCGCCGCTTTGCGGCGTGAATTTGACCGCGTTGGAAAGCAGGTTGAGGATGACCTGGCGCAACGACTTCTCATCTGCCCAGATGGCAGGCAACTCGAACTCGAACTGCTGGGAAATGGTGATGTTCTTGCCGTGGGCGCGAAGCTGCACCATGCCGATGCAGTCCTCGGAAATATCGAGCAGCGACACCGCTTCCTCGCTCAGTTCGTACTTCCCGGCCTCGATGCGCGAGAGATCGAGGATTTCGTTGATCAGGTTCAGCAGGTGCTCGCCGGAGCGATGGATATCGCTCGTATACTCCTTGTAGGTGGCATTGTTCAGCGGTCCCATCACCTCGGCGGACATCACCTCGGAGAAACCGAGGATGGCGTTGAGCGGGGTTCTGAGTTCATGCGACATCGACGCAAGGAAGCGGGATTTCGCGAGGTTTGCCTCTTCGGCGCGACGTCGGGCCTCGTCGGACATCGACTTTGCCACCTCGAGTTCGGCGATCAGATCATCCTTCTCCGCCTGGAAGGCGAGGATCCTCAGGTTCGATTGGAACAGCCTGTCGCTGATATAATTGAAGAAGATGACGGTCGTGGTGAAGATTGCGGCCAAGCTGACTTCGAGGATGTCGCGGGACAGACCGGCCTTGGCCATAAGCCCAAGAACCACGGGCGCGAAGGCGACGAGCACTGCCGGCTTCAGCATGAAATTCGACATCGCCGTGACGGACAGCGCGATGAACAGCGTAGCGCCCTTGTAGAGCACGAAGCTTGAAGGCTGGCATGAAATGCAGTCCCCCAAGGCAAAGACTGCCCAGCAGCAGCCGATCGTGAATTGGCCGAGCAACAAGACACGACGCCATTGCCGCGTGCTTGCGGCATTGATCTCCTGCTTGCGGGCACGTCGTGCAAGAAACACGTTGGCGGCATGGGCCGTCAGTGTCAGGAGTGCCCAGATGAAGATCTGTGTGTCTTCGGTAAGGTAGACGCCAACGCCGGCGACGATCATGACGAACAGCGGTACGATGGAGGCGCCCTGAAGCACGGCGTTAACGTACATAACCAGCACGTCGCGATCGAAGGCACCGCTCGCGGGGTGGCTCGATTGCAGGCGCTCACGCGTCAACCGAACAGCCTTTGAAACGGGCTTGTTGCGGTGACTGCGTGACTTGTCGACGATGTTCTTATCTGTCGAGGTGCTGACGCCGGTACTCATTGCACACGTTGAAATTTGATCCGCGGATGGCTACACCCTAAGCCGCAATTGTTAAGAAGGCGTTTGCCATCTTTGCCAAGGATTTGTTTTTCAAGGAGGCGAAAGCGTGGCACGCGGTTTGCGGACGATCCGGGACGGCGTGACTGCCCTGGCCATGCTGGGGTTCATTTGGCTGATCGCGGCCAAGCTCAACGATGAGAGCGTGACCGTGCACTCCGGCCAGTTTCATGCCGCCGACGGCGACAGTCTGACAATCGGCGGGGAGCGGATGCGGCTTTCTGGCATCGATGCGCCGGAACTCAACCAGACGTGCGAACGAAATAAGACGATCTGGCCCTGCGGCCAGGAGGCGAAGAGGACGCTACAGATCCTGGCCGCATCCGGCGACACACGGTGCCAGGGAACCGAGCGCGACCGCTTCGACAGGCTGCTGGTGGTCTGCCATGCTGGCGGAATCGATATCAACGGTGCGCTGGTGCGAAGGGGTATGGCTGTCTCCTACGGGAGCTATCGGGCGGAGGAGGCGCAGGCAAGGCACGAGAAGGCCGGTATGTGGGCCGGAACATTCGAGATGCCACGCAGTGTTCGCGATCATGCGCAACCGGGATCGGGTACGCGCTCTTTCCTCGGATTTTTCGGATGGTAGACCTGACAGGCGAAGCGGACGAGGTGGCCCTGGAGGCTTTGCGCCGGCAGATTTCGGCCTGCCGGATCTGTCGCGATACACCGCTTCGCGGTGCCGACGATCGGCTGCCGCAGGATCCGCGCCCGGTTGTGGTGGTTTCCGCCAAGGCGAGGGTGCTGATTGCCGGGCAGGCGCCCGGCCTCAGGGTCCAGCACAGCGGGATTCCGTTCGATGACGCCTCCGGCGACCGGCTTCGTCAATGGCTCGAGGTCGATCGGGCTACCTTCTACGACCGAGATCGGTTCGCCATCGTGCCAATGGGCTTTTGCTTCCCGGGTTATGATGCCAAGGGCAGCGATCTTCCTCCGCGCCGGGAATGCGCGCCGCGATGGCGCCAGCGGGTGATTTCCGCGATGCCGCAGATCGAATTGGTGCTCGCTGTCGGGCAATATGCGCAAGCGTGGCATTTGGGGGCGGCGCGACGTGAAAGCATGACCGAGACCGTCAAGGCATGGCGCGAGACGCTCTTCTCCAACCGCGCACCCGCCATCCTGCCTCTTCCACATCCGAGCTGGCGCAATACCGGCTGGATCAAACGCAATCCGTGGTTCGAGACCGAGTTGCTGCCGGTGCTGCGCGAGCGTATTGCGCTTGTTGCCCGCTGAAACAAAATTCTTTCAAACTGCCGGAATCGCGTTATAAAGAGAAAATAAATTCGAAAGGGCTTTTCTGGATGGACCGTCTCGACCGCAAGATTCTGCGTCTTCTGCAGGAGGATTCGACTTTGGCTGTTGCCGATCTGGCCAAGAAGGTCGGCCTGTCGACGACGCCATGTTGGCGGCGTATCCAGAAGATGGAAGAGGATGGTGTGATCAAGCGCCGCGTCGCCATCCTGGATCCGGAGAAGGTCAACACCAAGGTCACGGTGTTCGTGTCGATCCGTACCGCGACGCATTCGATCGAATGGCTACGGCGCTTTTCAGAGGTGATCGCAGACTTCCCGGAGGTCGTCGAATTCTATCGCATGAGCGGTGACGTCGATTATCTGCTGCGCGTCGTCGTTCCCGATATCGCGGCCTACGACGCCTTCTACAAGCGGATGATCGCCAAGATCGAGATTCGCGATGTTTCGTCTGTCTTCGCCATGGAGCAGATCAAGTACTCGACGCAACTGCCGCTCGATTATATGAACCTCGACAACGCCAAGTCGAACGAAGACTAGGCCGGATCAACGAGCCGCGTGGAGCGGCTCGTATGTCTATTCGCTCTGCCGGAGATTGCGGAGCCGGTCGAACAGGACGGCAAGTACGATCGCGCCGCCGATGAACGTGCCTTGCCAGAAGGCGTTTATGCCCAACAGGCCAAGACTGTTGCGGATCACTTCAATGAGCGCTGCGCCGACAATCGCACCGAATGCGGTGCCAACGCCGCCTGCGAGGTTCGCACCACCGATGACGGCAGCGGCGATCACCTGCAGTTCCATTCCGGCGCCGATATTTGTTGTCACAGCGCCGAGCCAGCCGGTCTGGATGATGCCGGCGACACCCGCCGACAGGGCGGAGATCATGTAGACGGCCACCTTGATCTTTCTGACCGGGACGCCCGTCAACGTCGCGGCATGTTCATTGCCGCCAATCGCGAATACATAGCGGCCGAACCTGGTCCAGCGAAGCACGAAGCCTGTCAACAACGCCAGCACGGCCATGTAGACGACCGGATTGGCGATGCCGAAGAACCAGGCGCCGCCGCCGAGCGCCAAAAGCTTGTCGTGATCGGGGCCAAACTGGAAGACGACGGTGTTGTTGGAAGCAACCATCGCCAGGCTTCGGGCGATCGACAACATACCCAGCGTGACGACGAATGGCGGAAAGCCGAGATAGGCGATTAGGAGGCCATTGAAGGCCCCGACGACGAGCGCGGTGCCGATCGATGCGGCAATGCCGATGCCGATGCCGTAGCCGGCATGCATGACGACCGCCAGCACCATGCTGCAAAGGCAAAGAACAGAGCCGACGGACAGGTCGATGCCGCCCGTGATGATCACCAGCGTCATGCCGAGGGCGATGATCGCCACGAAGGTGACGTTGCGGGTAATGTTGTAGAGGTTGGTCGATGTCGCGAAGGAACTGGTCGCGAAGGACAGGAAGACGCAGGCAAGGGCGACTGCGATCAGCACCCAGAATGTCTGGCTGCCGACGATCGCGCCGAGCCAGTTGCGCTGCTTCTGTGCAATCGTCTGATCAAGGGTAATTGCCATGGTCGACCTTCGCTTGAGTGGTACCTGCCGCTTGGACGTTCACACCTGCTCGATCGCGCCGGTAATGAGGCCCGTGACTTCTTCGGGTGAACTCGAATCAATCTGCTTGTCGGCGACTTTTCGCCCGCGCCGCATCACGATCACCCGATCCGCGACGGTAAAGACATCGGGCATGCGGTGGCTGATCAAAATGACGGCGATGCCCCTGTCACGAAGCTGGCGTATCAGGTTCAGGACCTCCGCCACCTGACGGACCGAGATGGCGGCCGTCGGCTCGTCCATCAATACGATCTTTGCTTCCGCCAACATCGTACGGGCAATCGCCACGGCTTGGCGTTGCCCACCCGACATCTGCTTGACGAGGTCCCGCGGGCGCGTCTCGGACTTCAGTTCCTTGAAGATCTCGCCCGCGCGCTGGTACATGGCCTTGTAGTCGAGGATGCGTAGCGGGCCGACTCCGCGCCGCGGTTCCCGACCCAGAAAGACGTTTGCCGCCGCGGTCAGATTGTTGCAGAGCGCCAGGTCCTGGTGGACGATCTCTATACCGCGTTGTCGTGCATCCACCGGCCGGTGCATGACGAGTTCCCTGCCGTCGAGATGCATGATGCCGTGACTCGGCCGGAAATTGCCGGCGATCATCTTGACCAGCGTGGACTTGCCGGCGCCGTTGTCGCCCATCAGGCCGACGACCTCACCAGGTTCCAGCGAAAACGATACATCGTTGACCGCCTGGATGGCGCCAAAATGCTTCGAGATGTTGGCGAGCTCGAGAACTGCCACTCGTCGTCTAACCTCCCAAACCCTCAACATCGCAGCGCACGCATACCGTGGCTTCGATCTGCACCGTCGCCCACCGGTCTCCTCCCTGGCGGACATCGCAAACATTTATCCAGAACAGTGTGAAACCGTCAATCGAATGTCGCTAATTTACGGTCTTCGCTACAATTATTCGTTTTGTACTACAATTCCATTGACGATCGCAGGTCCGTGTATATTAGCTATTTGCGGAGGAGACATGCTGATCCTTGTTACCGGTGCCACTGGCAAGGTCGGGCAGCACTTTATCGCTGGGCTGGTCGACGATCCGCGATTTTCAAAGGCGCGCATACGTGCGCTTTGCCATAATCGGCTGTGCCCGGAAACCGAGCGGGTAGAGGTCGCCCGCGGCTCGATCGCGGACAGGGATGCCGTTGCCAAGGCTCTCGCCGGTGTGACACATGTGGTGCATCTTGCCACATGCAAGGAGACGCCCGACGAGGTCATGGACGTCACGGTCAAGGGGCTGTTCTGGCTGCTTGAGGAGTTTCGGACCAGCGCCAGTGCGCGTCAGTTCATCCTTATCGGCGGCGATGCCGCTATCGGCCATTTCTTCTATCGACACGACGCTCCGATCACCGAGGCCGTGCCGCATCAGGCATACCCGGGGTCCTATGCGCTGTCCAAGGTGCTCGAGGAGGTGATGCTGGAGCAATTCGGTATCCAGTATGGCATCAACGGCTGCTGCCTCCGCGCGCCGTGGATCATGGAAAAGGACGACTTCAAATATTCCCTTTCGTTCGGCAAAGACGTCTTCGGAGGGCCTGACTGGAAGACACTCGTTCCACCGGCTGCGGCGGAGCGCTATGCCAGAGAAGGCACCGTTCCATTGCTGCGCGATGCGGACGGGCGTCCGTTGAAGCGCAATTTCATTCACGTGGATGACCTGGTTTCGGCGATCCTGTCAGCCATCGATAATCCACGCGCCAAGGGCCAGCTCTTCAATATCGGCATGGACCGGCCTGTGGACTACGGCGAGGTCGCCGCCTATCTCGCGCGTAGGCGCGGCTTGAATTCCGTCGACATTGCAAGCCAGTACCATTCGAACTGGATGGACAACAGCAAGGCCAGATACCTGCTGAACTGGCGGCCTGTCTACGATCTCGAAATGCTAATCGACTCGGCTTGGGGATACGAGCGTTCGGAGGAGGAGCCTCGCATCGTCTGGTACCCGGGTTGATCACTTGGCGGGCAGGGTGCCCGTCTTTTTCAGAGGGAGGAAGCTATGAGGAAGGCATTATTGCTTACAGTTGCAGTGTTGGCGCTTACGGCCGGACAGGCCCTGGCCGCCAAGAAGCAGCTTGTCATTGTCGTCAAGGGGTTGGACAACCCGTTCTTCGAAGCGATCAATCAGGGTTGCCAGAAGTGGAACAAGGAAAACCCCGATTCCGAATATGAGTGCTTCTATACCGGCCCGGCATCGACGTCCGATGAAGCCGGCGAGGCACAGATTGTTCAGGACATGCTGGGGAAGGCGGAAACGGCTGCCATTGCGATCTCGCCGTCGAACGCCAAGCTGATCGCACAGACCCTGAAGACTGCAAATCCGAAAGTGCCGGTAATGACGCTTGACGCTGACCTCGCCGCCGAGGATGCCGCCTTGCGCAAGACCTATCTGGGTACCGACAACTACCTGATGGGTGCGCGCATCGGCGAATACATCAAGAAGGCCAAGCCGGCGGGCGGCAAGATCTGCACGATCGAAGGCAACCCCGGAGCGGACAATATCCTTCGGCGCGCCCAGGGCATGCGTGACACGCTCACCGGGCAGAAGGGTTTGACCGAACTCAAGGGCGAAGGCGGATGGACCGAAGTGGCCGGTTGCCCGGTGTTCACCAACGACGACGGCGCCAAGGGCGTGCAGGCGATGACGGATATCCTGGCTGCCAATCCCGACCTCGCTGCCTTTGGCATCATGGGCGGTTGGCCGCTGTTCGGCGCGCCGCAGCCCTATCGTGACCTGTTCAAGCCAATGGCCGACAAGATCGCCAGCAACGAGTTCGTGATCGGTGCCGCCGATACCATCGGCGACGAAGTCGCGATCGCTCGGGAGGGCCTGGTGACAGCACTCGTCGGCCAGCGGCCATTCGAGATGGGCTACAAGGCGCCGTCAGTCATGATGGACATGATTGCCGGCAAGCCGGTCGAAGATCCGGTTTTCACGGGTCTCGACGAATGCACCAAGGATACGGTGGATACCTGCATCCAGAAGTAAGCTGGAACGCATCCATTGGATGACGTTGGGACTGCCGCGCGAAAAGGCTCGCGCGGCAGTCTGTTTGTGTCCGGCCGGATGAAAGCTAGTGTTGTGAGTCTAACGCTTGTTTCGTCCTTGCGACACCGCCGCAGGTGAGCTACGCGCGTTGACCCCGATCGGGAGCGAGATCGCCCCGTTGATCGCCAATGTGATGCAGTGGTTGGGTGCGCGCATTGCGCACATCGCCGCTTCGCAACAGGAATTCGACAATGGGCCGGCCGCAAAGGTTTGAGCTCCTCGGAAGTGGATGGGGAGGCGCCTTGCGGCTCTCGTCGGTGCGATTGTCGCAGGACTGAAATCCTAGGGACCAAGCGGTAAGCTTTGTACCCTTCCTAAAACGAAGACCACATTTGGGAGAGGCCCGTGAAAGCGCTTGTCGTGGTTTGCCATCCGGCCGCCGATAGTTTCAATCACGCGCTGGCGGAAGCGGTGCGGGCGGCTTGGACATCCGCGGGGTGTGATGTCGTCTTTCATGATCTTTACGCAGAAGGTTTTGATCCGCTTCTGTCCGCGTCCGAAGCTCGGGGCACGTCGAGCGCGGACAAGACAGTCGCTGCGCATATTGCCGAGCTTCGCGCTTGTGATCTGCTCGCTGTCATTCATCCCAATTGCTGGGGCGCGCCGCCGGCAATGATGAAGGGCTGGATCGATCGCGTGTTCGCCCCGGAGGCCGCCTTCACATTCGCCAAAGGCGCGGACAACGGGGACGATCCGATCGGCCTGTTGCGGACGCGTGCTGCTTTGATCCTGAACACGGGCAACACACCGGCCGAACGTGAGAAGAATCACTTCGGCGACCCCCTCGATCACATCTGGCGGCGGTGCATTCTCGAATTTTGCGGCGTGAAGCATGTGAGCCGCGCGCTATTTGGTGTCGTGGCCACAAGTTCCCGCGACGAGCGACGAGCGTGGTTGGAACAGGCTGGAAAGATGGCGCGGGAAATGTGGGAGGAAGTGGTGTGACACTAACGCTTGTCTCGCCCTTGATGCGGTTTCGGGTGATATCGGCAAAGAAGCGTTCGACCATGTTGAGCCAAGATGCCGAGGTGGGCGTGAAGTGCGAGTGGAAGCGCGGATGCGCCTTGAGCCGGCGGTTCACGGCCTGCGCTGATTTGTGAATCGTCTGTCAGCGTCGGTACATTAGGTTCGGGCGGGCTTGTCTAGCCGCGCCAAGACCTTCTCGCTCGTGAGTTCCCTGGCGGCGTCCCGGCCAATCCAGCGCGCGGTCTTGTCTGATCGTGCTGTCAGTTGCTCGGCGAGCGCTAGCGCGGGGCCGTGGCAGCGGTGGCTGCGCTTGCCGATATTGCGCAGAGCCCAGTTGACCGCCTTGCGGACGAAATTCCGCGAGTCAAAAGCGTGAGCGTCGATCAGAGGCAGCCATGCCAGCAACGTCTCGTCCGGCTCGTTCTTGAGGTGGACGGCAGCCCCGGCGATCATGGCGAAGGCGGTGCGCCGGACGTATTCGCGATCGTCGGCCGCGAATTCGGGAATGAGCGTCAGGAGCCGGGCCTCGACGTACAGGTCGGCGGCGCAGTCGACGACTTCCCAGGAGTTGAAGTCGTTGGACCAGCTGCGCGCCTCATCTTGGGTGAGGTTCCGCGGATCGGCTGTATAGAGCGCGAGCAGACGGGCCTCGCGGATGTCGCTCCGCCAGAGTTCGGACGCCCGCTGATGGTCCTTTTTCGACAGGCGGGCAATCTTCTGCAAGTCCGGGTTCGAGATGCCGAGCGCGGTATCGATGATGATGCCGAAGCGTGCCATGCTGCGGATGTTTTCCTCCGAGCGCAGCGTTCTCAGATGCTCGATCAGGTCGGCCGCACTGGAGGAGGGACCGATCATTTTTCCAGGCGTGCCAGGAGCGACGAGGTATCCCAGCGATTGCCGCCCATCGCCTGAACGTCGCCGTAGAACTGGTCGACCAGGGCGGTGACGGGGAGCTTCGCGCCGTTGCTGCGGGCCTCGTCAAGGACGATGCCGAGATCTTTGCGCATCCAGTCGATGGCGAAGCCAAAATCGTATTTGCCTTCGCTCATCGTCTTGTGGCGGTTCTCCATCTGCCAGGATCCGGCAGCGCCCTTGGAGATCACCTCGACAACCTTCTCGATGTCGAGTCCGGCGCGCTTGCCGAAGTGGATGCCCTCCGCGAGACCCTGGACCAAGCCGGCGATGCAGATCTGGTTGATCATCTTGGTGAGCTGTCCGGCGCCCGGTGCGCCCATCAGTCCGACCATGCGAGCATAGGCGTCGATGATGGGCCTTGCCTTCTCGTAGGTTGCTTCATCGCCGCCGCACATGACGGTCAGGACGCCGTTCTCCGCACCGGCCTGTCCGCCGGATACCGGCGCGTCGATAAAGTCGACACCCTTTTCCCTGGCGGCGGCGTAGAGTTCGCGCGCGACATCGGCGCTCGCGGTCGTGTTGTCGATCAGGATCGCCCCCGACTTCATCGACTGCAGGACGCCGTCCTTCGCCGATGTCACCGAACGGAGATCGTCGTCGTTGCCCACGCAGGTGAACACGAAATCAGCGTCCTTGGCTGCTTCGGCCGGGGTCGGGGCCGACTTGCCGCCGAATTTCGCTGCCCACGAGGCAGCCTTTGCGGCGGTGCGGTTGTAGACAGTGACATCATGCCCGCCCTTCACCTTCAA
This sequence comes from Rhizobium sp. Root1220, assembly GCF_001426265.1. Lineage (GTDB taxonomy): Bacteria > Pseudomonadota > Alphaproteobacteria > Rhizobiales > Rhizobiaceae > Rhizobium. The sequence continues at coordinate 456,354 of NZ_LMDG01000012.1, read as the reverse complement.
ATGACCCGCCATGGGAAACCCCATTACGCCGAGACCGATGAATGCGACTTTTGCCATGTGTCTATTCCTTTCATGAATGCCGTGGACGAGGATTAGCCGAAAGCGAGGCAGGCGAAAAGGCCGTCGTTGGCAGGTATTGGCGGTCGATGTTGGAACAAAATTCCGCAGAACCGAAAAAATCGGGTCAGGAAAATTTCAGCAAAGGCAAATATCACAAATATAAATGTCGATCTAATTTATCGATTTTATCAGTATGGAGTTATCGCAAACGGATGCGGCGGCTGAACCAGAGGCGGCACGCGCGGAAACAAAGGGGATTTGCCATGATTTCACGTCGTCAGACACTGGGGCTTTTGGGTGCTGCGGCAGCAACGGCGTTGCTTCCGTCCATAAGGACGGCCCGCGCCGCCGCAAGTGAATTGCGCATCGGCTGGCAGAAGAACGGTGTCCTGGCGCTTGCCAAGAGGCGTGGTGCGCTCGAAAAACGGTTGGCGGATCAGGGCATCACGGTAAGCTGGTCGGAGTTCACGTCGGGTCCTCCGCTGCTCGAGGCCCTCGGTGCCGGCGCGCTTGATTTCGGCGCGACTGGCGACGTGCCACCGCTCTTCGCGCAGGCGGCCGGGGGGCATCTCTACTATGTCGGAACCTATCGTGGCAGCCCGGCGGGTTCGGCCATCGTGGTTCGCAAGGACTCGGCCATCAAGACCGTGGAGGACCTGAAGGGAAAGAAGGTCGCATTCAAGCGCGGTTCGAGCGCACACAATGTCACCGTCAAGATCCTGCGCAAGTCGGGCCTCCAGATTGGTGACGTCGAGGCTCTCGACCTCTCACCGCCGGATGCAGCCGCGGCGTTCAAGAACGGCAGCATCGACGCATGGTCGATCTGGGATCCCTACCTGGCGATTGCCCAGGCCGATCCGGACACGCGTGTTCTGTCGACAGCTCAAGGCATCGTCGACTCCTACAGCTATTTCCTTGCAAACGCCGAGTTTACGGATGCAAACGGTCAGGTGATCGTCGATGTCATCGATGAACTTGCGAAGGTCGGGCGTTCGGCGCAGGGCAAGCTTGAAGAGACGATCAAGGAACTCTCTGAAATTACGGGTGTGCCAGAGGAGATAACGCGCGTGACGCTGACGCGGCCGGGCGCGGACCTTGGAAGCGTTTCCACCATCACCGACGATGCGGCCTCTTACCAGCAGGCGCTTGCCGACGAATTCTTCAGCCTCGGGATTGTGCCGAAGCAGCTGAAGACCGGTGATATCGTCTGGCGTCCGAAGGCGAGCTGATCGCGCCTGCTCGCTGGGACCTTTTTGCGACCCACGGCATGGGGGGATGCCCCGATGCCGTGAGATGGGAAAATTATTCTCTCAAGTCAGTTAGAATAGAAAATTGATATTGTCGATCTAATTGGTCGTCTATGTCACTATCACCTCATGAAACGGCGGCGTGAAAGCGCCGCCAGCGATCAGTAGAGGGATAAACGATGGTCACCCGCAGACAAACATTCGGCCTTATCGGAGCAGCGGCTGCCACAGCGATCTTGCCGGACGTGCGGGCGGCGCAGGCCGCCGGGACGACGTTGCGCATCGGCTGGCAGAAGTTTGGCGTGCTTGCCCTTGCAAGGCGGACGGGTGCGTTGGAGAAACGCCTGGAGGCCAAGGGCGTCAAGGTCGAATGGAATGAGTTCACGTCGGGTCCGCCGTTGCTCGAAGCCGTTGGCGCCGATGCGCTCGACTTCGGCGTGACCGGCGACGTGCCGCCGCTCTTCGCGCAGGCCGCAGGCGGCAACCTGCTGTATGTCGGCGCATACCGCGGACCGGCGGCTTTTCACGGCTTGCTCGTACAGAAGGGGTCACCGATCCAGACGATCGAAGACCTGAAAGGCAAGAAGGTTGCCTACAAGCGTGGCTCCAGTGCGCATAACTTCGCGCTGAAGGTTCTCGCCAAGGCTGGGCTGTCAGTCGCAGATATCACCGAAGTCGACCTGCCGCCGCCCGATGCCGGTGCTGCCTTCAAGAATGGCGCGATCGACGCCTGGGCGATCTGGGATCCCTTCTTTGCCGTCGCCGAGGCCGATCCACAGACGCAGGTCCTGACGACGTCGGACGGCCTTCTCGATAACTGGGGCTACTTCCTCGGAAACGGAACCTTCACGGCCGAGCATCCCGAAATCGTCGCAGATGTTATCGACGAACTGGCGAAGGTGGGCGCCGCCGCGCAGGCGGATCTCGACGGAACCGTCAAGACGCTCTCCGAAATCACCGGCGTTCCCGCTGCCGTGACCCGCGTGACGCTGACGCGCAGCCAGGCCGACCTCGGCAAGGTGTCGCTGTTCCCCGATGCCGCGTTGACCTACCAGCAGACGCTTGCCGACGATTTCTACAAGCTCGGCGTCGTGCCGAAGCAGCTGAATGTCAGCGACATCGTGTGGCACCCGAAAGCAAGCTGAACTCATTCTCCAGACAACAAGGTTCGTTCCCCATGACCGCCACCCACGACCCCATCAACTTCCTCTGGTTCATCCCGACTTCGGGTGATGGTGCTTATCTCGGTTCCAATGAACTCAACCGTGCACCCGAGATCGGCTATCTCACCCAGATCGCACAGGCCGCCGACCGTCTGGGTTATTCCGGCGTGCTGCTGCCGACCGGTGTTGCTTGCGAAGAGTCCTTCGTCACGGCAGCTGCGCTCGCCGCGAAGACAGAGAAGCTGCAGTTCCTCGTCGCTATCCGTCCCGGTACGGCATCGCCGGCCTACTACGCGCGCCTTGCGACGACGCTGGACCGTATTTCCAACGGACGCCTGCTGCTCAATATCGTTGTCGGCGGTAGTCCTGCGGAGCTCGCCGGCGATGGTATTCATCTGGCGCATGACGAACGCTACGCTCATGCCGACGAATTCTTCACCGTTTTCGAAGAGCTGCTCGAAAAGGGCGTGGCGAGCTACGACGGCAAGTACATCAAGGCCACCAACGCGCGTCTCGGCTTCCCATCCGTGCAAAACCCGCGACCACCGCTCTATTTCGGCGGTTCCTCGGATGCCGGTATCGATTTCTCGGTTGGTCGCGTCGACAAGTATCTGACCTGGGGCGAGCCGCCGGCACAGGTTGCCGAAAAGGTGCAAAAGGTGCGCGCTGCTGCCGCAAACAAAGGGCGCGAGGTCAGCTTCGGGATCCGTCTGCACTTCATCGTTCGCGAGACGGACGAAGAGGCATGGGCCGCGGCTGACCGGCTGATATCCAAACTCGACGACGACACCATACGCGAGGCGCAGGAACGCTTCGTCAACGAGTCGGATTCGGTCGGCCAGAAGCGCATGGCGGCGCTTCATGGCGGTCGTCGAGATAGTCTGGAAGTGTCACCGAACCTCTGGGCCGGCGTAGGCCTGGTTCGCGCCGGTGCCGGCACGGCTCTCGTCGGTTCGCCGCAGACCGTGGCAGCGCGGCTGCGCGAATACCAGGACGTCGGAATAGATACTGTGATCGGCTCCGGCTACCCGCACCTTGAGGAAGCCTATCGCGTTGCAGAGTTGCTGTTCCCGGAACTGGGGATAACCCGCGACGAACAGCGCCACGGCTTCCAGAGCGATTTCGGCAAACACCAGGTATTCGGCGGCGGCAGCCATGGCGGAAACCTGAAAGTTGTTTCCGGTTCCTGATCCATCCTGTTGCGCCGTCCTTCCATCTGGGCGGCGCAGCGATGCTCAAACTTACGCACAGCCTTGCCGTGGGTCTCCAGCGACATCCGGCACGTTGCAGAAGCGAGGAAAGTCTTCATGTCGACATTCGATACGCCGATCGTCCGGGCGCTGACCGAGCGCGGGGAAGGTGGGGCGAGACCGCGGATTTCGCTTCCGGGACGCGACAGGTTTTTCCCTTATCTTGTCCCTGTCGCGATCATCGCCGCCTGGCAACTGGCGTCGTCGGCCGGTTGGATTTCCTCCCGGATCATGCCGTCGCCGGTCGACGTCGCCGCTGCCTTCTGGTCGACGACTGTCACCGGTCAACTGCCGCACGACATTCTGGTCAGCGCAGCGCGGGCTTTCGGTGGCCTGCTGGTCGGCGGTTCGATCGGTTTCCTCCTCGGGATCGCCAACGGGGTCTCCAAGGTCTCCGAGCAGCTGACGGATACGACATTGCAGATGATGCGCACAATTCCGCATCTCGCCATGATCCCGCTGGTCATCCTGTGGTTCGGGATCGGCGAAGAATCGAAGCTGTTCCTGACCTCGCTCGGCGTGCTCTTTCCCGTCTATCTGAACACCTATCATGGCGTCCGCAACGTCGATCGCGATTTGATCGAGATGGGCCGCGTCTATGGCATGGGCAGCTGGACGCTGTTCCGGAAGGTGATTTTCCCCGGCGCTCTGCCATCGATCTTTGTCGGATTGCGCTATGCTCTCGGCATCATGTGGCTGACGCTGATCGTCTCCGAATCGATCGCCGCGTCCTCGGGCATCGGGCATATGGCCAACAACGCCCGCGAGTTCATGATGACGGACGTCGTAGTCCTGGCGCTGGTGATTTACGCCGTGCTCGGCAAGCTTGCCGATGTCGTTGCCCGGGCATTCGAACGCCGGGCGCTCAAATGGAATCCGGTTTACCAGAAGTAGGAGAGACGCCATGACCCTCATCGCGCATGAGCGTTTTCAAGGCACCGTGAACGAGCAGGAATATGAGATCGACCATGTCCCCGCAGCGGGCGGCGGGGCGGCTGCGATCACGCTGAAGGGGCTGGAAAAGAGCTTTGGCGGCAATCGCGTGCTGCGGGGCATCAACCTGCACATTCCTGCCGGCCAGTTCGTTGCCGTCATCGGCAAGAGCGGCTGCGGCAAGAGCACGCTGCTGCGCATCCTGATGGGACTCGATGAGCCGACGGCCGGCGAATTGTACTTCGAGAATGCCGACGGCGGCGAAGCCGAGGCGAATGCCCGTATCGTCTTCCAGGAGCCGCGCCTGCTGCCGTGGTTGAGCGTCGCCGATAATGTGGTGGTCGGCCTGGGAGACAAGGTCGACACACGTGTTGCCCGTGCCGAGGCCGATGCGGTGCTGTCGGAAGTGCAGCTTGCCGAGAAGGCGGGGCAGTGGCCGGCGCAACTGTCCGGCGGCCAGCGGCAGCGGGTCGCACTCGCGCGGGCATTGGTCAGCAAGCCTGGCGTTCTGGCGCTCGACGAGCCGCTCGGTGCGCTGGATGCATTGACGCGGATCAGCATGCAGGAACTGCTCCACAGGGTCTGGCGGGAGCTTGGCTTCACGGCGGTTCTGGTGACGCATGACGTCAGCGAGGCGGTTCATCTTGCCGACCGCGTGATCGTCCTGGACGAGGGGCGTGTGGCGCTTGATCTCGCAATTCCCTATCCGCATCCCCGACGGCACGGCAATCCGGCACTGGCGGAACTCGAAGGACGGTTGCTTGCATCCATTCTCGGGACCGACGGCGCAAGCTGATCCCGGCAGATGCGCCAGAGTCAGTGAAAAATGCTGCCTTCGCGTTCGACAAAAGCCTGGATGCGATCAACCAGAATCTGCGTTCCCTGCAGGCGGGAACCGTTATCAGCATAGCCGTCGAGGAACGCGACCTGTTCTACGAAGAGCATCCTGGTGCCGGTGGCGATTGTCTCGAACGTCACCGTTGTGAGTGACGCGGAGATGCGGGTTTCGCCGAGCTTCATGTCGTAGGCGTAGATGATGCGTGCGCCTGGAACGATATCGATGTACCGCGCCTCGTAGGCGTGCAACACGCCGTCGGTGTCGGCGACATGGTTTCGCTCCGCCCCACCGACGCGGAAGTCGAGACTGTACTCCAAAGGCACCCACTCATCATGGCAGGCAAACCATTGCCGTTTTGCGGTGGGATCGGCCCAGGCGGCGAAGACCCGTGCTGCCGGCGCCTTCAGGTTGCGCTCGATTGTGAGCGTTGCATGTTCTGCGGACGTACCGGTCATTTCGCTCCTCACTTTGACTGCTCTTCCGCCAGAAACCGGTCCAGCCGGTCGAAGGTCCCGTTCCAGTTTGACCTGCGCTCCGCAAGCCATCGTTCCACATCGGCAAACGATTCCCGCTGTAGGCTGTAGGTCCGTACCCGGCCGGTCTTCACCGAGAGAACGATGCCGCTTTCCTCGAGGACGCCAAGGTGTTTCATCACGGTCGGCAGGGCCATGGAAAGCGGTTCCGCGAGTTCCGAAACAGAAGCCGGTCCACGGCCGAGGCGATCGACCATGCCGCGGCGGCTACGATCGGAGAGCGCATGAAACATTCGGTCAAGGGCGCCGGGTTCTTGCGTCATTGCGCGTTTTCATGCGGCCTGAAGCGGGCAGGGAGATTCTCGCGATAAGGGTACAGCTTGAAATAGGGCATGGCTTCCCGCAGGACCCTGGCAAAGGACGGGCGTTCCAGCAGGCGCTGGTAGTAGGCCTCGAGCCTGGGTAGGTCGTCTGCGAACGGGACGAGTGTTTCGGCATAGAAGAGGGCCGGCGCAGCGGCGCAATCGGCCAAGGTGAAGCTGTCGCCGGTGATCCAGATGTGGTCGCCGAGTTGCTGATCGATCACGCCGTAGGCCCTTATCAGTGCACCCCTGGCATCGTCCGCGCGGTTCTGGTCGCCATTCGGGCGCAGGCGCTCTCCAACGATCTGCTGCATCGGTTCCTGAACATAGAGATCGAAGAATCGATCCCAAAGCCGGACCTCCAGGGCGTGATCGAAATCTTCCGGGACAAAGCGGACGGAACCCGCGTGGTAGCGGTCGATATATTCAACGATGATCGACGTTTCCAGCACGGTTCGGTTGCGTGCCTCGTCGCGCAGTGCGGGCATCTTGCCGAGCGGCGAGATACGCAGAAAGGCTGCTCGCGACGCTTCGTCGCCAAGGTTGACGAGCACCGCCTCGAACGGTGTATCGTTCTCGTAAAGTGCAATCAGAACCTTGTGACAGAAGGAGGCAAGCGGATGCTGGTGTAGGACGAGCGTCATGCCAATCACCTTTCGAGCCATTCAGACACTTATCTGAATGGCTAAGTATCAACGCGACGCTCTACTGGCAAGTAGATAGTTTGCCATTTGGCTAACTATTGCGCCAGGCGTGCAATCACCAAGTGCCCGGGTGTCGGCTGGCCGTCTTCCATGCGGACATTGATGTCGGTGACCTCGACCAGCACGAATCCTGTGGCAGCCAGTCGTTCGCGCACATAGGCTTCGGAGTGGGCGAAACGCTGGCGGGGACCGACCATATACGGCCGGCCTTCGAGGGTGGTCTCCGGGAGGGTTTCGGACGAGAAGATAAGGAGGCCGCCCTGGTTCAGGTTCTCGGCGGCACCGAAGAACAGCGGCTCGAGCGCGCCGAGATAGGGTAGGACATCCGTTGCGGTGATGAGGTCGAAGGGATCCTCGTCATTGTCATCCAGGAAATCCTCGACCTCGGCGACGAACAAGGTCTCGTATAGATCCTTCTCGTGGGCGATCTCGACCATGTTCTCCGACAAGTCTATACCGGTCATGTCCTCGCACAGGTCGCGCAGTGTGCCGCCGGTCAGTCCGGTGCCGCAACCAAGGTCGAGCATGCGCTTGAACGGGCCGAGCTTCAACTCCTGCAGGCGTTGCCGCACCAGCATAGGCACATGGTAGCCAAGCTGCTCGACAAGAACATCCTCGAAGACTTCCGCATGCTGGTCGAACAGGGTTTCAACATAGGCATCCGGTGCCTTGGCCGGGATCTCGCCGCGCCCCATGGCCGCGATGCGGACAGCCGCGCCACCGTGATCCTCGGGATCGATGGCCAGGACTTCCTCATAGGCCCGGACGGCCGCGTCGATGTCGCCCGCCTTCTCCAGCGCGAGGGCGCGGTTATAGGCTTCCGCGAGTGCGTCTTCGTCGATCTTCTTGGCCATAGCAATTCACCACCGTTTATCTCTTGCGCAGCCTCTAAGGGCACTGGATGCGTTTTGCAATGGCGACGTCGGCGGCGCGGTCGACGGGACTTCGAGCTGGCGGTGGCCGTTTCAGCAGCGCTGCATCCATGTTCCTCTCGACGCCCAGGCTGCAGCGTGGCGTTCTGCTGTTGGGGAAGCGCATGCCTGACCTGTCCGGTGGGTTGTCAGTGGATGATGAATTCACCCTTCAGCGCGCGCCACTCGGTTGCCGAGATCAGCTTGCGATGAATATAGCGCACCGAATGCAGGGGGCCGTCCAGTTTTTCCTGCCAGAACTTCAGGAAGTTGTGCATCTCCGGAAAATCCGGCGCGAGGTCGTAGTCCTGCCAGAGGTAGGTCTGAAGGATCGCCTTGTGATCCGGCATCCGGTAGATGATCTGGGCCGTCGTCAGGCCATAGCCCTGAAGCTGTCTTTCCATGTCCTTGTGCATGTTCGTCTCGCTTTTCGTTCCAATCGGCGTTTATTAGCGCCATGTGAAATGGAACCACGATATGCTTAACCGAAGCTTGACGAATTGCCAGTAACAAGTCTGTTTGGTTTTTAAATTCAATCGCTTAGCAGCGTGTCTCCACGAGTGCTGCCAGATCTCAGCGCTTCAGGTGGCGCGTCAGTCGCCCTTCGATCCAATTCCAGAGATGTCGCAGCGCTTCGACCATGCTGAGATATAAGATCGCCGCCCAAAGGTAGGTCTGGTAATCGAATGTTCGCGAAAACGCGTAGCGGGTCTCACCCATCAGGTCGAGAACGGTGATGATTGCGACGACCGCCGAACCTTTGATGAGTAGGATTATTTCATTGCCGTATGGGCGCAGTGCGACAATCAGCGCCTGCGGCAGGATGATCTTGCGAAACGCAATGAACGTGTGAAGGCCGAGAGAAGCAGCAGCTTCATGTTGGCCGCGCGGGACGCTCTGGATCGCGCCGCGCAGAATTTCAGCTTGGTATGCAGCCGTGTTGATGGTCATCGCGAAGAGGCCACAAAACCAGGCCTCGCGGAAGAACCACCAGAGGCCAACCGCCTCGAGTTGCGGCCTGAAACTGCCAAGGCCATAGTAAATAAGGAACAGCTGTGCGAGGAGCGGCGTGCCGCGGAAGACGTAGACGTAGCAGTACGCCAATCCGTTTAGGAACCGGTTGCTGGACATCCGGGCGAAAGCCAGCGGCAGCGACAGAATTGCGCCGAAGACGACCGATATGGCAACGAGGGTGATCGTCGTTAACAGGCCGTGGATGTAGCGCGGCCCGTAGCGCGTGAATTTCTCAGGGTCCCAGCCGCTGACGACCATTGCGATCAGTGCTGCGGCGAGAGCGATCCACAGGCCGACGGTGATGTAGCCGGCAACGCGAGCGCCGGTGAGCGGCCTATCACTGGCCTTGGGGGCAGGCTGCGGCGGGATAAGGACTTCGGAATGGCTCATCGCCGGACCTCCGAGCGCTTGGCCCAACGCTCGACATAGCTAAGGCCAAACGATGAGATGATGGCGAGCGCAAGATAGAGGCCGCAGGCGACAGTGTAGAAGAGGAAGGCTTCTTTCGTCACCTTAACCGCAACACCGGTCTGACGCAGGATATCGGCGAGGCCAATGATCGACACATAGGATGTGTCCTTGAGCAAAATCATCCACAGGTTCGCGAGGCCCGGAAGAGCAATGCGAACGAGCTGTGGAAGGATGATCAGGATCATGGTGCGGCCACGATGGAAGCCAAGCGCATCGCCTGCCTCGTATTGGCCCTTGGGGATGGCGCGGAAGGCCGACAGCAGCACCTCAGAGCAATAGGACGAGAAAACGACCGAAAGCGCGATCATACCCGCAAAGAAGGCATTGATCTCGACGCGGCCATCGTAGCCTGCATAAGCCAGCAGCGTCTGAATGAGGATCTGCATGCCATAGTAGATGATGAAGAGTGTCAGCAGTTCCGGTAAGCCGCGAAAGATCGTGGTGTAGATACCGGCCGCAAGACGCACCGATTTTTCCTCGGATTGCTGGCCGAGGGCGACCAAAAACCCGATGACTAGGCCAATAGGGAGCGTAAGCAGGGCGACCGCGACGGTGACCTTCAGGCCGGATGCAATCTCGTCGCCCCAGCCGGTGTCGCCACAGGCAAGGATCGTCGATGGGGCGAACCAGGTGAAAAGTCCTGCAGGTCCGCAGAGCGGATCGAAAACATAACCTATCCAGGTCCATAGCGAACCCAGCGCGGAAAATAATCCGCCCATACCACTTTTCCCCTCGCGGTTTTCTACCGCTTCAACCTTAGCATCTTTGTCAAACAAAAATGGCGGAAGGGCAAGCCTTCCGCCATCGCCTTGATCAGCGAACTACAGAAATTATCATTCGCCGTAAACGTTGAAGTCGAAGTACTTGTCCTGGATCTTCTTGTAGGTTCCGTCTGCACGGATGGCGGCGATTGCCGTGTTCAGCTTTTCGCGAAGCGGATCGCCCTGGCGAACTGCAATACCGGCGCCTACACCGTTGATTTCCTTGTCGACAGGCAGCGTCTGCAGGATCTTGCAGCAAGCGCCGGCATCCGACTTGACCCACTGCGACAGGACCACGACGTCGTCGATTACGGCGTCGACGCGGCCGTTCGAGATGTCGAGCTTGTACTCGTCGGCGGTGGGATAGAGTTTCAGCTCTGTGTCGGGCAGGTGCTTTTCAGCGTAGTTGGAGTGCGTCGTGGACGTCTGCGCACCGATCGTCTTGCCCTTGAGGCCAGCGATGTCGGTGATCGTCGAATCCTTCGGCACGGCGACTGCCGGCGGGGTGTTGTAGTATTTGTTGGTGAAGTCGACGAGCTTGGAACGCTCCGGCGTGATCGACATGGACGAAATGATCATGTCGAACTTCTTGGCGTTGAGACCGGGGATGATGCCGTCCCAATCGCTACTGACGATGGTGCAATCGGCCTTCATCTCGGCGCAGAGTGCGCGTGCGATGTCCATGTCGAAGCCGAGGAACTGGCCACTGGCGTCAACATATTCGAAGGGAGGGTAGGTCGAGTCCGTACCGATTACATATTTCTCGCCATCGGCCATTGCCGCGCCAGCGAAAAGAGACATCGCGGCGACGGAGGCTGCGGCAAGAATACGGGTGGAAATGCGCATGTTAGTCCTCTCTGTTGGTGACCGCCGTTCGTGTTTTTGTTTTGCGGCGGCGGCCGGGTATGGGCGGTATCTGCACCGCCTTGATGGGATAATCAAACCTTTTTTTCGCGAATTGCAACTGGAATCGCAGGGGATGCGGTGCGCCAAATGTGGCCAACATGAACTTTCCCACACTGCCACATTCATACCGGGTTAATGGTCCAGTTCCTAAAACCTGCGGAACAAATTCCGCCTTGCGCTGTTTGCCGACGCGAACGAGCGCACCAAAAAGCGACGCTGGATGAAGCGTCTAGAAGAAATAACCGATGAGGAGCCCTTATGGGAATGAAATCCAGATTGTTTGCCAGTGCCACCTTTCCGCTGCTGTCCCTGTCGCTCGTGGTACCGCCGGTACATGCGTTTGCCGCGGTCACAAGCGTTGATCAGGTTCGGACTGTTCCGCAGGCGGTCTCAGGCAGTTTCGAGGTGGCTCAGGACGCGCCGTCCGATGAAGAGCTTTTGAAACAGCGCGACAAGCAGCCGGCGGAAGGCGAGCAAGCGCCGGCACCGGAGCAGGCTCCTGCCGCGCAGGAGCAGCCTGCCCAGCAGGAAGCCCCAGCCGAAAAGCCGCGCAAGCGCGAACCGGTCGCTGAACAGCCGGTACAGCAGGAAGAGCCTCCTGCTGAGAAGCCGCGCAAGCAGCGTGAGCCGGCGCCTGAGCAACCGGTGCAGCAGGAGAGCGCTCCCGTTGAAAAGCCGCGCAAGCAGCGACAGGAACAGCCGGCCGCGGAAACCGCCCCTCAGGCGGAACCCGCCGCACCGCAGCAGGAGCAGGTAGCGCCGGCGCAGGAACAGCCCGTGGAGCAGAAGCCGCGACACAGCAAGCGCGATAAGCAACAGCAGGAGGCCGCTCCGCAGCAGGCTGATCAGGCCGCGCCACTGCAGGAGGGCGTGAAGCCGGAGGGCGAGGGCCAGCAGCGTCCGCGCAAGCATGACCAGCAGGCCGCCGAAGGCTCCGAGCAACCGGTGAAGCCGCGCAAAAAGCCGGTGGACGGCGCGCAGGAACCCGAAGTGCAGAAGCCTACAGCGGAGCAAGCACCGGTTCCCGAAGCTTCTCCGACACCGGAAAAGGCTACGAAGCCCCAGGAGGCGAGCGCGCCTGAAACGCCCCCGGTTCCCGAGCAGCCCAACGCCGCCCAGAAACCGTCTGCCGGAGAAGAGCCTGCCCAGCAGAGCGGAGAGGCTCCAGCCCAGCAGCAGGGCGAGCAGGTGCCCGCTCAGCCGAACGGCTCAGCCGAACAGGCAGGTCAGGTCCAACAGCCGATTCCTGCGCCTGAAAAGGTAACGCCCAAGGAACTGGAACGGCGCAAGGAAATTGCTGCCGACCCGAGCAAGAGCACCGAAACCGTCGTCCTGCCGGTCGAAAATGGTGCGGCCGTTCTCGACAGCGACAAGGATGCGGACCGCTCGGGCGGCGTGCAGTCACGTCGCGACCGCGACAAGCAGCGTGGACAGGAGCGGAATATACGCGTTCCGAAATCCGACGCGGACGCGCAGGTCGCTCCGGATGGCACCATACCGGCACCGGTCAAGATCGAGGCAGTCACCAGCGAGCAGGGTCGGCGCCTCGACCGCCGCCCGCAGTTCGAGCGTCCGGATGGCGCGCGATACGGCGAGCGTGGTGACGACAACCGGGTAATCATCCAGTTCAACAACCAGACTTTTGTTCGCGGTGACGACGACCGTCGCTTCCTGCGCGATGGCGAACGGCCGACCTACGAGCAGCTGCCGCGCGACCGGTACCGCGAGACGATCGATCGCGATGGCTATCAGATCGTCACGGTTCGCAACCGTTACGGCGATATCATCCAGCGTTCGCGCATCGACAATCGCGGTCGCGAGTCCGTGCTCTACTACGCGCCGGAACTCTACGACGATCCGGATCGCAGCTACTTCGAGGATCCGGGCCGCGACCTGCCGCCGATGCGTCTGCGGATTCCGTTGCACGACTACATCATGGACACGAGCAGCGATGACGACCGGGACTACTACGACTTCCTGCGCGAGCCACCGGTCGAGCCAGTCGAACGCGTCTATTCGTTGAATGAAGTGAAGTATTCGGCTCGTATCCGCGACAAGGTGCGGCGCATCGACCTCGATACGATCACCTTTGCGACGGGCAGTGCGGAGATCCCGATGAGCCAGGCGCGCAGCCTGCGCAAGGTCGCCGATGCCATCAACGAGGTCCTTCAAAAGGATCCATCGGAAACCTTCCTCATCGAAGGTCACACGGATGCCGTTGGTTCCGACCAGAGCAACCTCGTGCTCTCGGACCAGCGTGCGGAATCTGTCGCGAACGTGATGAGCGATGTATATGGAATTCCACCAGAAAACCTGGCCACCCAGGGCTATGGCGAGCGCTACCTTAAGGTCAACACGCAAGGTCCCGAACAGGAGAATCGTCGGGTAACCATTCGCCGCGTCACGGCGCTCGTAAGACCGGTCGCTTCGAGGAACTAAACAGACGTCAGACGGAGATGGAAGCCGCCGGGTGACCGGCGGCTTTTTCATTGCTTTCGGGGCAGGTCGACGATCCCGGCAATGAAATCGGCAATGGCGTGCGTATCGTCGAGATCGAAGACGGGCAGGGTGGTTGCCGGGACCGGATGGTCGGCCGCGATCGCTGCGATGAAGGGATCGCTCGGAGCGAGCGGCTCGCGGTTGGCAGCCTCCAGCCGGCGCGCCTCGATTTTGGGGATCGGCTCGCGCTTGTAGCCTTCGATCAGCACGAGATCGCACGGTGCGATGCGGGCGAGGATTTCCTCGAATGTCGGTTCCGGCGCGCCGCGCAACTCGTGCATGATGGCGTAGCGCGTACCGGAGACGATGGTCACTTCGTGCGCGCCGGCCTGACGGTGGCGGTAGCTGTCGGCGCCGACCTTGTCGATATCGAAATCATGATGGGCGTGCTTGATCGTGGAAATCCTGTAGCCCCGCCGCGTGAATTCCTCGACGAGCCGAACGGCGAGCCCGGTCTTGCCAGAGTTCTTCCATCCCGAGATGCCAAATACCCTGGGTTTGTCCATCAGACCAGCACCTTCAGCCACCGCTCGGCCTCTGCGAGGTCGTCGGGCGTGTTGACGTTAAAAAAGGGATCGAGAAGGCTTGCGCGGGTGGGACGTAGCGGAAACGAAACTTCCGTAACGTCATGCCGTAACAGGAAGTCACGCACGCGGTGCTTTTCGTCGGTCGCAATCCAGGTTTCCAGGTCGCTGGCGAGAGTTACAGGCCAGAGGCCGAAAACGGGATGGCTGCGGCTCTCCGAGGTGGCAATGGCGATCTTTTGCGGCGCGTCCACGGCTGCGGCCAGCCAGTCCACGAGATCGTGGGGAAAGAACGGGCTGTCGACCGAAACCGTCGCGACATGGGTAGCTCCGGGCAATGCCGCCCCGTGGACCATCGCTGCATGGATTCCCGCCATCGGTCCTGCTTTGCCGGGAATAATATCCGGGATGAAGTGCCGGTCGCAGTTTTCCGGAAGCGCGTCGGCGTTGACGGCAAGGGTTGCGACCTGTGGCGCAAGCGTTTCGATCACCCTCTGCAGCAAGGTGCGATCCCCAAGCGGCACCGAAGCCTTGTCGCGCCCCATGCGCGACGAGCGGCCCCCGGCTAGGACAACGCCAGCGATGTTGGTTCTGTCCAGCGAAAATTGGTTCATGCTTGCCTCAGACGGGAGTTCTCGGTTCGGACTCCTGCGCGACCGGCGCCACGTGACGCTTGGCCTCACGATAGAATGTATAGAGGCCGGACGCTATGACGATGGCGGCTCCGAACAGTGTCCACGAGTCGGGGAACTCCGCGAAGAACGCAAAGCCGAGCAACGTCGAGAAGATCAGACTGGTATAACGGAACGGGGCAACGAAGGAAATCTCCCCGGTGCGCATGGCCATGATCACCGATTGGTAACCGACCAGCACCAGGCTCGCCGCGAGCACGATGTGGGAAAGCGACGTAACGCTGATCGGCCGCCACCCGCCCAGCAACGGCGTCAGCAACGCTCCGAAGATTGTGACGGAGACCGCCGTCACGACCGTGATCATGAGCGACGGGATTTCAGGGTCGATGCTGCGCGTCGCGAGGTCGCGGCCTGCCGTGACCAGAACGCTTGCGACGCAGAGCAGGGCGGCGATGGTGAAACCTTCGGCACCCGGGCGGATGATGATGACGACTCCGATCAGTCCGACGAGGATTGCCGACCAGCGTCTCCAGCCCACCGGCTCCGCAAAGAAGAGCGCGGCGCCGAAGGTGACGACCAGCGGCAGCGACTGCAGGATGGCGGAGGCGTTGGCAATCGGCATCATGCCGAGCGCGGTGATGTAAGTGACGGCCGCCAGTATCTCGCAGACGACGCGCAAGATGATCATCGGCTTGAGGATGATCTTCCACGACCTGAGCGCACCCATGTAGCGGGCGATGGCGTAGACGAAGATGCTGGTAAAGAGGCCGCGCAGGCACATGATCTGGCCCGCGTTCATGTAGGTGATGACAGACTTGGATAGGGCGTCGCTGCAGGAAAATCCGGCCATGGCCGAACTCATGTAGATGGCACCCTGGGTATTGCGGGACCGAGGCATTATGACATTCCGATTCGCGTACGGCCCCTTTTAGAGGCGAACCGCAGTCAATGGAATCGAATGAAGGACACACCGACAAAAATTCGGTTGCGCGGTGCACAATTGCCTCGCGCGCCGTATCCGTTGCGGAAACTGCTGGAAGAGACGCCAGCTCACGAAATACTCACCCTCCGGTGACGCTCATATGGCGTGCGACGGCGGGGCGGTTGTGGGTGCGGTCGATGATGAAGTCATGACCTTTCGGCTTGCGCGAGATCGCCTCGTCGATCGCCGCATAGAGCAGTCCGTCGTCGTCTGTGGCGCGCAAGGTCGAGCGCAAATCGGCTGCGTCGTTCTGCCCGAGGCACATGTAGAGCGTGCCGGTGCAGGTGAGGCGGACGCGGTTGCAGCTCTCGCAGAAATTATGCGTCATCGGGGTGATGAAGCCGAGGCGACCGCCGGTCTCGCTGACTTCGACATAGCGGGCCGGGCCGCCGGTGCGGTATCCGATGTCGGAGAAGGTGAATTGCTGTTCGAGATCTGCGCGCAGCTTGGACAGAGGCAGGTAACGATCGGTGCGATCTTCCTCGATTTCGCCCATCGGCATGGTTTCGATGACCGTCAGGTCCATGCCGCGACCATGCGCGAAGCGGATTATGTCAGGCATCTCGATATCGTTGAAGCCCTTCAGCGCCACCGCGTTAAGCTTGATCTTTAGGCCGGCCTTCTGGGCAGCATCGATTCCCTCCATGACCTTACCGAAGTCGCCCCAGCGGGTGATCTGGCGGAACTTGTCCGGATCGAGGGTGTCGAGGGAGACGTTGATGCGCCGCACGCCGCAGTCGTAGAGTTCATCCGCGAAACGAGCGAGTTGCGAGCCATTGGTGGTCAGTGTCAACTCGTCGAGGCCGGAGCCGATCCGCCGGCCGAGCCCGCGCACCAGATGCATGATGTTCTTGCGCACCAGTGGTTCTCCGCCGGTCAGCCTGAGCTTGCGCACACCCTTGGCGATGAAGGCGGAACAGAGCCGCTCCAGTTCCTCCAGCGTCAGCAGATCCTTCTTTGGCAGGAAATTCATGTTTTCCGCCATGCAGTAGGTGCAGCGGAAGTCGCAGCGGTCGGTTACCGACACACGCAGATAGGTAACCGCCCGCTGGAACGGGTCGATCATCTGCCTTGCGTTCGCCACCAGCGGTGACGCGTTGCCCGTCGTTCCTACGTTGCTGTTCACGACTACCTCCGCAATGCTACTAATGTGCGTATAGGCCATTGCCACGTCAAGGGAAACCGCAGTTGCAGCATGTTAAATTGGCCTTGCCTCGCAATAGGCGATTGCATACTCCTGATTTGAAAAGGACGGGACAATGAGCGACATCTGGCCGACCGAGCTTAGGGTTTCGAAGGACCGGAAACATCTGTTGGTGACCTTCGGTGACGGGCAGAGTTTCGACCTGTCGGCGGAGATGCTGCGCGTGCTGTCGCCATCGGCCGAGGTTCAGGGACATGGGCCCGCCCAGAAGGTTACCGTACCCGGCAAGCGCGACGTTTCCATCATATCGATGACGCCGACGGGTAATTATGCAGTGCGCATCGGTTTCGACGACATGCACGATACCGGCATCTTCACGTGGGCCTATCTGTATGAGCTTGGTGAAAAGCGCGAAGAGCTCCTTGCCGGATACGAAGATGAGTTGCGCGAAAAAGGAATGTCGCGGGACACGCCCGAAAAACCACGTTAAGCGACAATTGCCATAAGGGGGAACGCATGGCGGCACTGAGAGAACGGAACTGGCTGCGTGCGAAGGATAGCCCGAGCGGAAGCAGAGTGAGCTTCCTAGAACTCTTTTTCGATCTCGTTTTCGTTTTCTCGATATCGCAGCTGTCGCATGCACTGGCGGGACACTACACGCCGCTCGGCGCGCTCGAAGCTGGCCTGATGACGTTTGCCGTCTGGTGGGTGTGGATTTTTACGGCCTGGGTGACGAACTGGCTCGACCCGGAGAAGACGCCGGTGCGAGGCATGCTGGTGGTACTTATGCTGCTCGGCCTTGTTCTGTCGGCTTCGATCCCCGAGGCGTTCGGTGACAAGGGGCTGCTCTTTGCCGGTGCCTACGTGCTGATGCAGGTCGGGCGGTCGCTATTCATGACCTTTGCCGTCAGGCATTCCGGCGCAGCACACTATCGCAACTTCGTGCGCATCAGCATCTGGCTAATTGTCTCGGGTGTTTTCTGGATTGCCGGCGGGCTTCTCGAACACGAGGCGCGGCTGATCGCCTGGCTCATTGCGCTGGCGATCGAATATGCCGGTCCGGCTTCCGGTTTTGCGGTACCGGGCCTGGGTAAGTCCAAGGCCGCCGATTGGGACGTTTCCGGCGCTCATATGGCCGAGCGTTGCGCGCTGTTCGTCATCATCTGCCTGGGCGAGGCGATCCTCGTCGCCGGGCGGACGTTCTCGGAGCTGCCTTTTTCGACATTGACAGCCGTCGTCTTCGTTACAGGGTTCGTCGGAACGGTTGCGATGTGGTGGCTCTATTTCCGCTTCGGCCACGAACGTGCCGCACACCGGATCGAGCATGATGCCACACCCGGGGGCGTTGCCCGACAGGCGTTCACCTACGCCCACATTCCGATCCTGGCTGGTATCATCGTCCATGCCGTCGCGGTCGAATTCATGTTCTCGCACCCGCACGAGGCCGGCAATCTCGGCGTCATCGCTTCCGTGCTTGGCGGACAGGCGCTGTTCCTTGCCGGGAACCTCTGGTTCAAGGGAGCCACGACCGGGCGGCCGCCACTCTCGCATGTTGGAGGCCTGGTGTTGTTGATAATGCTTGCTTTCGCGGCTCCCTTTGCGGAAGTTTACGTCATGGGCATTCTCGCGACGCTGGTACTGATCGTCGTGGCTGCATGGGAATACAAGTCCCTTGCTGACGGGACGGTCAAGCAGACAGCGCACTGACTCTTTCCTCGAGCATGCGCGCATGGCCCTCTGTTGCGCATAGGGTTGGGCGGTCGAGGCAATGCGTGCGGCCGCGCAACGCGCTTTTCGACCTTCCGGCGAGGCGCATGTCATTGTAGCGTTACAATACGGGACTAGAGGCATCACGAAAAAGCGGCAGGGCGATCATGAAAATTATCAGCACGGTAGAAGAACTCGCGGCAATCTACGCTGGCGGGTTGACGCAGGCATCTGTGGCAAAGGTCACGAAGTATCTGACGCCGCTCTACCGCCAGATGATCGAAGCCTCACCGTTCGTCGCTTTGGCGACCGTGGGACCCGAAGGTCTCGACTGCTCTCCGCGCGGCGATGTGGGCGGGGTCGTGCGTATTGTGGACGAGACCACGCTGCATATGCCGGACTGGCGCGGCAACAATCGCGTCGACTCACTGTCGAACATCGTTCGCGATCCGCGGCTTGCCTTGATGTTTCTAATTCCCGGCTCCAACACGACGATGCGCATCAACGGCAGGGGCGTGGTCTCCAACGATGAGGCGCTGCTGTCCAGTTTCGAGATGGACGGCAGGCATCCGCGAACGGTCATCGTGATCAGCATCGATGAAGTGTACTTTCAGTGCGCGAGGGCACTGATCCGGTCGGAGCTCTGGAATCCGGAGAATTTCGCGAATCCCGACAGCCTGCCGACACCCGGTCTGATGCTGAAGGCGGCTACCGACGACTTCGATCACGCGACATATGACCGAGAATGGGCAGGTCGTGCCGCGAAAACCATGTGGTGAAGCTCTGCTCCGGGGCGGGACACCCGGCCGGAAATCTATCCCTTGTAGATCAGCCAGCTCTTGGTGAAGTCCTTCTGCATGCCGTCCTCAAAGAGGATTGTGCAGTTGCGACCGGAATTCTTGGCGCCGTAAAGCGCCACGTCAGCCTTATGGTACAACTCACCGGCATCTTCGGCGGACGACGCCATGCAGACCCCCACGGAAACGGTCACCGGACCGTAATTTATTCTCGTGCGTGAATTGGTGAAGGGCGTTGACTCGAGTGTCCGGCGGATGCGCTCGGCGGTCCCCATGACCTCGTCGGCAGTATTTCCCTCGATGATCAACGCGAACTCCTCACCGCCGGTGCGGGCCACGAAAACGTCGCGCCGGACGTTCGAGCGGATCACCGAAGCCACTGTCGCCAGGATCTTGTCGCCGACGGGATGGCCATAGCTGTCATTGATCTTCTTGAAGTTGTCGATGTCCGCCAGCACCAGTGCGGTGACGGGGCGCATCGCCTGACCGTTGAAGACGGCGGCAAGGCGATCGTCGAAGGCGCGTCGGTTCGACAGGCGCGTCAGCGAATCCGTGTTGGCGATGCGCTTGTATTCGTCGAGTTCCTTGCGGACCTCGGCCATTTCGTTGGACCGCTGGACGAAATTTTCTACCGTCTTCTCGCCGTGCGCCATCGTGTTGCCGGTCGCCTCGGTCAGGAGGTGGATGGCACTTTCGAGAAGGTCGACGCTGGAGTTGCTTTTCGAACTGATCCGCTTGTAGGTTTCGCCGAGCAGCTTGTTGTAGCTTTCGAGCGATGTCTGTTCCTGACGCAGGACACGCAGCAGGGTCTCAAGTTCCGCTGCAATGCGCCCATGTGCGTCGTCAAAAACGCGGGCAGGACTATGCGTGAAATACTGTGCCCCGAGCTTATCGAGCTCTTCCTGACTGGCCTGGCTGCCGAGAGCGGAAAGATCGCGCGTGAGCGCGGGATTGGAGCCAATGTAAGCTTCATAGAAGAGTTCGTAGTTCCGGGGAATCGGCGCTACGCCCATGGAGCGCATCGCGAACGTAATCTGACCTGCCACGTCGGGAACCTGCGCCCTAGGCGCTGCGGCCGTCGTCATCCGGTTACTCCTCATGATATCCAAAGTGTTGTCAGTTATTACTTAGCGTACAAATGTTTGGAAATGATTAAGGCTAGATATACCAATGATTACATGTGAGATTCATGGTTGTTTCTGGAAACGGAAGCATCTTCATGATTTTTATCTATAAATTTGTATTTTAGCAATATTCTATACGCTCTGCGCGCGAGTGAAATCTGAAAAAATTTCCACCAGTCGTTTCGAATTGATTGTCGCCCGCGCCCTGACAATCGGTGCCGGGCGTAAGGCGAGCCGGTCCGATAATGTCAAGCCGCGACGAGCGCTGCGGTCGGTCGGTCGCACCGCACAGACAGCCTGTTCTTCCGCTTGCGAAACTCAGGATTTGGTACGACGGCACCGCCTTGCATGCGGCGGTGCCCCCGCAGGGTTGTTGTGAGAGCCGTGCTATTTCGGGCCGATCATCATCTCGGGGCGGACGATTGCGTCGTATTCCTCGATCGTCACGAGGCCGCTGGCCAAGGCTTCCTCCTTGAGTGTCGTGCCGTTCTTGTGCGCGGTCTTGGCGATCTTCGCGGCGCTGTCGTAACCGATCGTCGGAGCAAGGGCGGTCACCAGCATCAGCGAGCGTTCGAGGCCCGCCTTGATGTTGTCTTCCCGGGCCTCGATGCCGACGACGCAATTGTCGGTGAAGGATACGGCCGCATCCGCCAGAAGCTGAACCGACTGCAGGAAATTGTAGGCCATCATCGGGTTGTAGACGTTGAGTTCGAAATGGCCCTGGCTGTCGGCGAAGGTCAGTGCGGCATTGTTGCCGAAAACATGGATGCAAACCTGGGTCAGTGCTTCGCACTGCGTCGGGTTGACCTTGCCCGGCATGATCGAAGAGCCGGGTTCGTTTTCCGGCAGGGCGAGCTCGCCGAGGCCGGCACGCGGGCCGGAGCCGAGGAAGCGGATGTCGTTGGCGATCTTGAAAAGCGCCGCTGCGGCCGCGTTGATTGCCCCATGGCTGAACACCATCGAGTCGTGGGACGCCAGCGCTTCGAATTTATTCGGCGCCGTAACGAAGGGCAGATGCGTGATGCTGGCGATTTCCTCGGCGACCTTCTCTGCAAAACCGACAGGCGCGTTGAGGCCGGTGCCGACCGCCGTACCACCCTGCGCCAGCTCGCAGAGGCCGGGGAGGGTCATTTCGATACGCCTGATTGCCGAGCCGACCTGCGCCGCATAGCCTGAAAATTCCTGGCCCAGCGTGAGGGGCGTTGCATCCTGGGTGTGCGTGCGGCCAATCTTGATGATATGGCTGAACTCGGTGACCTTCATGTCGAGTGCGGCATGGAGGTGCTTCAAGCCCGGAAGCAGGTGGCGAACGATCTGTTCGGCGCAGGCGATGTGCATGGCTGTCGGATAGGTATCGTTCGACGACTGGCTCATGTTGACGTGATCGTTCGGATGGACCGGCTTCTTCGATCCCATCACGCCGCCCAGCATCTCGATGGCGCGGTTGGAAATCACCTCGTTGGCGTTCATGTTCGACTGTGTACCGGAGCCGGTCTGCCAGACCACGAGCGGGAAGTGTTCGTCCAGCTTGCCGTCGATGACTTCCTGGGCTGCGTCAACGATTGCGTTGCCGACCGCCGGCTCAAGCTGACCTAGCGCCATGTTGGCGCGTGCGGCGGCCTGCTTGACAATTCCCAACGCCCGAACGATCGACAACGGCTGCTTCTCCCAACCAATTTTGAAGTTGCCGAGCGAGCGCTGCGCCTGCGCGCCCCAATATTTGTCGTTTGATACTTCGATCGGGCCGAAAGTATCCGTTTCCGTACGGGTGGAGCTCATGGCGATGCCTTCCTGTCTTGGCGTCTGGACGTGTGCGGTCTTATAGGTCTCAAATGGCTTGAAGAAAACCGGCTGAATCCGAAAATATGAGGCCTGTATTCGTGGTGCCGATCTCTGATCAGTTGTTTTTTTGACACGTCTGGGTTTTTATCCACCAGAGGCTTTTTGTCCGCTGGGTGTCGCGCCAAAAATAAAGTAAAAAATTAACCAATAGTTTCATAATTTTGTGTGAACTGGTCGTTGGCGCAAGCGCCGAAGCGTTGATGTAGGTTGAGTTCGATGAGGCTAGCGGCGGCACCAGCTTTCTGCCATTTGACCTGCCGGCGCCGGATGAAACGAGTTTTGAGCTGGGCTCTGCCCGTGATTAAAGACAGCATGATACTGGGACTGGAAAAAACATGACTTTCCTTTTGAAAAGTGCGATTTCCGCACTTTCGCTTTCCTGCGGCCTGGTGGCGATGGGTGTCGCGCCCGCGCACGCCTACACGCTGATGGACATGATCCGAGGCGATCGTGCGCGGACCCAGAGCACGATTATCAATCCGCCGACCGCGCCGGCGGTTGGGCGTTCGGTAGACGCGCCGCTGCCCAAGGTGTCGAGCCCAACCTACTATACCTACAAGCCCGATGCGATGCGCTTTGTTGATACCGGCAGGTTCACCGATCCCGTCGTCACAGGAGCAGTCGCCGATGCCTCGGCCACTGCTGTCGCGGCTCCCTCGGTGCAGCGCCGGTTCCTGATCGAAGCCAAGGTTCGTGCTCCGGTCGAAGTCGCGAAGGTGCTCGAAGCCTATTACGGCGACATCAAGAACCCGTTCGTGTGGCTGACCGGGACGGACGTCAATGAGCGCGCCAAAGGGGCCATGGATGCGCTTGCGGATGCGGCCTCCGTTGGGCTTGATCCTGCGGACTACACTGTCGACGTCCCAGCAGTCGATCCGTCCAATCCCGACCCGTCTGCCCGGGATCATGCTCTGACCCAGTTCGAGCTGGAGCTTTCGGCCAAGGTGCTTGCCTATGTTCAGGACACCGTCCGCGGTCGTGTCGATCCGAACAAGCTCTCCGGCTACCACGATTTCAAGCGCAAGGACGTCAACCTTGTGCCGGTGCTTAAGCTTGCTCGCATGAGCCCGGATGTCGCGGCATATCTGAAAACCCGTACGCCCGACGGTCCGCAGTTTGTCGCGCTCGAATCCGAACTCGCGAAATTGCGCGCGGAAGGCGGCACTGAGGAACCGATCAAAATCGCACTCGACGGTCTTCTTCGCCCCGGCGATAACTCTCCCGAGGTCGCCAATATCGTCAGGGCTATCGACAAGCACGGCTCGGCATCGCTGAAAGCCGAGCATGCCGCGACGCTCTCTGCTTATGCGGGCGATAGCAAGTATTCGCCGGAGATCGTCTCGCTTGTCGAGAGCTTCCAAAAGGAACGCGGTCTGAAGCCGGATGGCGTCATCGGGCAGGCGAGCGTCCGGGTCATGACCGGGGGCGACAGCAACGGCGCGAAGATCGAGAAGCTCGTCGTTGCGATGGAGCAGGCGCGTTGGCTGCCTGAAGATCTTGGCTCGCGCTACGTCCTCATCAATCAGCCAGCTTATATGGTCTACTACCACAACGACAACAAAGAGCAGTTGTCCATGCGTGTGGTGGTGGGCCAGCCGTCGCACCAGACCTTCTTCTTCGAGGACCAGATCGAGACTGTCGAGTTCAACCCGTTCTGGGGTGTGCCGCAGTCGATTATCATCAACGAGATGCTGCCGCACCTGCGCAACGACCCGAACTATCTCGATCGGATGGGCTATGAGGTTGAGGTCGGTGGCAGAGCCGTCGCCTCGTCGAGTGTCGATTGGTACGGCTCGACGTCCAACGTTTCGGTTCGTCAGCCACCGAGCGGTGACAACGCGCTTGGCGAGTTGAAGATACTGTTCCCCAACGCCCATGCGATCTATATGCACGACACGCCGTCGAAGAGTTTCTTCAAGCGCGACATGCGCGCGCTCAGCCATGGTTGCGTCCGTCTCGCCGATCCGCGCGCGATGGCTGCGGCGGTACTGGGTACGTCGGTGGATCAGGTCGCCAAGGAGATTGCAACCGGCAAGAACCATGCGGTGCAGGTTCCGCAGAAGATTCCGGTCTATGTTGCCTACTTTACCGCGTGGCCGAACAAAGATGGCGTGGTGCAGTATTTCGACGATGTCTACGGGCGCGATGCCTACGTCGAAAAAGCATTCAGCGCCACGACGAAGACACGCGGCGCCCAGATTTGAAGTTCACGTCCTGAAATAAACGAAAAGGCGGCTTGCGAGCCGCCTTTTTAATGCCGTTAGCTCGTCGCGGCACGGGTAACGGAACCAGCGGCAAAGTCGTCGATAAGCGCGTCTACCAGTGTTGGCGTGAGTTCGTTGAAGTGGTGGATGACCCGCGTCGGTTCGAGTGTTTCGACCGGCACGTCGGAATAGCCAAAGGGTACTGCGATAGAGGGCACACCAGCGTTGCGCGCGACCAGAATGTCGTTGACGCTGTCGCCGATCATCACAGTGCGGCTGATGTCGCCGCGTGCACGTTCGATGGTGCCGATGAGGTGCAACGCGTCCGGCTTGCGGACGGCAAAGGTATCGCCACCGGTGATGGCGTCGAAATATCCGGTCAGCTGCAGTTTTTCGAGGAGAGTCCGCCCCAGGCCCTCCAGCTTGTTGGTGCAGATAGCAAGCTTGTAGCCTTGGCGCTTCAGCTCATCCATCGCATTGACAAGGCCGGGATACGGCGCCGTGTGACCGGGCATGTTCTCGGTGTAGTGGGTGATGAAGCGATCTAGCAACTGCGGCAGTGCGTCCGGCGCAAGCACGTGCCCCTGCAACGTGCATGCTCGCTCGATCATCACCTTGGCGCCGTGGCCCACCAGGTGTGTGAGGTCGTCGTAGGTAACGGGCTGGAGAGCGAGGGCAGCAATCGTATGGTTCAGGCTCTCGACCAGATCGGCATGAGTATCGAGCAGCGTGCCGTCGAGATCGAATACGACAAGGGCAGGGGTCAATGAGTTTCGGCCTTTTCGCGATTGTGGTTCTTTGGCAGTAGGCGAAGCATCGCGGAAAAGCAACGTCCGGAGTGCTTACGCGGCGCGATGAGCAATTCGCCCAGTATTTCGAAAATCACTGCGCTATTTTGGCTTTCGTTTAACCAGCGAGGCGTGTAAACAGCACATCCAATGTAACAATCGGAGTAAGCGGCGCATGGATGCCCGCGAAATGAAGATCAAAGCTGCCAGGGCGGCGCTCGCTCATGTGGAAAGCGGGATGCGGCTCGGAATCGGAACCGGCAGCACTGCTGAAGAGTTCGTGCGACTGCTTGCCGAGAAGGTGGCGGATGGCTTCAAGGTCGAGGGCGTACCGACTTCCGAACGCACGGCAAGGCTTTGTGTCGAGCTCGGAGTACCGTTGAAGTCGCTGGACGAACTCCCGGAACTCGATCTGACGATCGATGGCGCCGATGAGATTGACTACGATCTTCGGCTCATCAAGGGAGGCGGCGGGGCGCTATTGCGCGAGAAGATCGTTGCAGCAGCATCGAAGCGGATGATCGTCATTGCCGACGAGAGCAAGCTGGTGCGGATGCTGGGCGCATTTGGTCTACCGATCGAAGTCAATCCTTTCGGGCTCGTTTCGACACGGATAGCGATTGAAAAAGTGGCGTCCAAGCTGCGGTTGGAGGTCGATCTCCGGCTTCGGCAGTCGGGTGGCGGAGATTTTACCACGGACGGCGGGCACTACATCATCGATGCATCTTTTGGCCGCATTCCTGATGCAGAGGCGCTTTCATACGAGCTGAATTCAATTCCCGGAGTCGTTGAACACGGTCTCTTTCTAAATATGGCGGCGCTTGCGATTATTGCTGGTCCGGAAGATGCGCGCACGCTGCGGGCGAACAGGTAACAGGAGCATTGAAACTCATGATTAAATTTGCAGGTCTTGGCCGTTTTGCTGCTGCGACCGTCATTCTTTCGGCCGTGGCTTTCGGCTCTGCCGCGCAGGCTCAGGAAGCTTCACCAGAGCAGCTGAAGGCAGCACGCGCGGCGATCAACGCGATTGGCGCAACCGCCCAGTTCGACAACATCCTGCCGGGGTTGGCTGAACGGTTGAAGGCCGACCTCATCCAGGACTCGCCCAACTATCAGGATGCGATCAGCGCCGAGGTCGACAAGCAGGCGCTCGCGCTCGCTCCGCGTCGCGCCGACCTCGAGAAGGAGGCAGCGCTGACTTACGCCAAGGCGTTCTCGGTGGAAGAGCTCAATGCCATCGCGGCATTCTACGACTCGCCCGTCGGCAAGAAGCTGTTGAAGGATGGTCCTATTGCCTCGCGCGAGACAGTGAAGGCCGCCGACATCTGGGCACAGGGCATTTCGCGCGATCTGCAGAAGCAGACCAGCGCCGAGCTCAGCAAGATCATCAAGGCAACGTCGGCGGCGGAACCGGCCAAGCCTGCTGCCCCTGCGGCCAAGCCAGCTGCGAAGCCGTAAGGCGACATCGCCAGAGATTTGAAAGCCCGGCATTGTCCGGGCTTTTGTTTTTGCGGCGGCCGATACTATATCAGCCGCATCCATCCAGCAGATTCCACCTGGAGCTATCCATGTCTTCGTATGATTACGACCTCTTCGTCATTGGCGGCGGTTCCGGCGGCGTACGCGCCGCCCGTGTTGCTGCGTCCCTCGGCAAGAAGGTGGCGATCGCGGAAGAATATCGATACGGCGGCACCTGCGTGATTCGCGGCTGCGTGCCCAAGAAGCTCTTCGTCTATGCATCGCAATACCACGAGCACTTCGAGGATGCAGCGGGATACGGCTGGTCGGTCGGCGAGACCTCGTTTGACTGGAAGAAGCTCATTGCTGCAAAGGATGGCGAGATCGCGCGCCTGGAAGCGATCTACAAAAAGGGGCTCTCGGGCGCCAATGCCGAGATCCTGGAGACGCGCGCGGAACTCGTTGACGCACACACCGTCCGTTTGGTGAAGACCGGCGAGACGGTGACCGCCAGGACGATCTTGATCGCGACCGGCGGGCGGCCCAATCCGCATGCCTCGCTGCCAGGGCACGAACTCTGCATTTCCTCGAACGAGGCCTTTCATCTGGAAGAACTACCGAAGTCCATCGTCATTGCCGGCGGCGGCTATATCGCGGTGGAATTTGCCAACATCTTCCACGGTCTGGGCGTGGAGACGACGCTGATCTATCGTGGCGCGGAAATCCTCTCGCGCTTCGACCACGACCTGCGGCGCGGCCTTCACGAGGCGATGGTCGCCAAGGGTATTCGGATCCTTTGCCACGACATGCTTCAGAAGGTTTCGAAAAACGGTGATGACCTTTCCGTTGAGACGCTGAACAACGGTACGCTGAGGGCCGGTGTCGTATTGCTGGCGCTCGGGCGCATGCCGAATACCGAAGGATTGGGTCTTCAGGCGGCTGGGGTGAAGACTGACGAACGAGGGGCGATCGTCGTCGACGAATATTCGCGCACCACTGCCGCAAACATCTTCGCGTTGGGCGACGTCACCGATCGGGTGCAGCTGACGCCGGTCGCGATCCATGAGGCGATGTGCTTCATCCAGACCGAGTACAAGAACAACCCGACAAAGCCGGATCACGACACGATCGCCACCGCTGTTTTCTCGCAGCCGGAGATTGGCACGGTCGGTTTGACGGAAGAGGACGCGGGCAAGCGCTATGCGGAGCTAGAAGTCTACCGCGCCCAATTCCGACCGCTGAAGGCCACTCTTTCCGGCCGCAGTGAGAAGATGCTCATGAAGCTGATCGTCGACGCTGCAAGTCGCAAGGTCGTCGGCGCGCATATTCTTGGTCATGATGCCGGTGAAATGGCGCAGATCCTGGGTGTGACGTTGAAGGCCGGTTGTACCAAGGACGATTTCGACCGCACGATGGCCGTGCATCCGACGGCGGCCGAAGAGCTGGTCACGATGTACGCGCCGAGCTACCGTGTGCGGGACGGGGTTCGTATTTGAGCGAAGCCGCGGCGCGCCAATGGCACGCTGATGAGAGACAGAGTGTATTATAATCCTGACCGTTAAATTCGCCGACTCCATTTGAAATTACCGGACAAAGTTCCTTTATTTCTGGCGAAGCGGGATGCGGTCGCGTCGACCTCAAACGGCTCAAACGCAGCTATGCAAGGTGGCGCTAAAGGTTTATAAGCCGCGCAACATTTTAGACGGGACATCCGGCAGAGGCGGGATGGTGAAACAGGTGAGTGAGATGGCACAGAATTGGACTCCGAACAGTTGGCGGCAAAAACCGATCCAGCAGGTTCCGGACTATCCCGACCAAGCGGCATTGGCAGCAACCGAAGCCCAGCTCGCATCTTATCCGCCACTCGTTTTTGCCGGTGAGGCACGCCGCCTCAAGAAGCATCTTGCCAACGTCGCCGAAGGCAACGGTTTTCTGCTGCAGGGCGGAGACTGTGCCGAGAGCTTTGCCGAACACGGGGCGGATAATATCCGCGACTTTTTCCGCGCGTTCCTGCAGATGGCTGTCGTCCTGACATTCGGCGCGCAGTTGCCGGTCGTCAAGGTGGGTCGTATCGCCGGCCAGTTCGCGAAGCCGCGGTCTTCAGGGATCGAGACGCAGGATGGCGTTTCGCTTCCGAGCTATCGTGGTGACATCGTCAATGGCATCGAGTTCACGGAAGAAGCGCGCATCCCGAATCCGGAACGTCAGGCCATGGCTTACCGCCAGTCGGCTGCGACGCTGAACCTGTTGCGCGCGTTCGCGATGGGTGGCTATGCCAACCTCGAAAACGTGCATCAGTGGATGCTCGGCTTCGTCAAGGACAGCCCCCAGGGCGAGCGCTACCACAAGCTTGCCGGTCGCATCAGCGAGACGATGGACTTCATGAAGGCAATCGGCATCAGCTCGGAAAACAATCCGAGCCTGCGCGAGACTGATTTCTTCACGAGCCATGAAGCGCTGTTGCTCGGTTATGAGGAAGCACTGACCCGCGTCGATTCGACCTCCGGCGACTGGTACGCGACATCGGGCCACATGATCTGGATCGGTGACCGCACGCGCCAGACAGACCACGCGCATGTCGAATACTGCCGCGGGATCAAGAACCCGATCGGTCTGAAGTGCGGCCCCTCGCTGCAGGCGGACGATCTTCTCAACCTGATCGACATTCTCAACCCGGCTAATGAGGCAGGCCGACTGACGCTGATCTGCCGTTTCGGTCACGACAAGGTTGCCGAGCACCTGCCGCGTCTCATCCGCGCGGTCGAGCGTGAGGGCCGCAAGGTCGTCTGGTCTTGCGATCCGATGCACGGCAACACGATCACGCTTAACAACTACAAGACGCGTCCCTTCGAGCGGATCCTGTCGGAAGTCGAGAGCTTCTTCCAGATTCATCGCGCTGAAGGCTCGCATCCGGGTGGTATTCATATCGAGATGACGGGCAAGGACGTGACCGAATGCACGGGCGGCGCCCGTGCGGTGACGGCCGAGGATCTGCATGATCGCTATCACACGCATTGCGACCCCCGTCTCAATGCCGACCAGGCCCTCGAACTCGCCTTCCTGCTTGCCGAGCGCATGAAGGGTGGCCGCGACGAGAAGCGTATGGCCGTCAACGCCTGATCGCCTGCGACATCGATTGCATAGCCCGGCCATGTGCCGGGCTTTTTTATGGCGTGAACACGGATTTCGGTGCCCGTATCGCGGGGACGGGGTCGCGGCTTCGCGACAGTTGCGCGAAACGAAAAATCCAGAACAGCTGCGGTGCCGTCGCTTCAGTTCGGCAGGCGTTGGGCAATGCGCGCAATGTCCTCGCGCAGTGACGCGATTTCTGCCAGCACGCGCACGTCAATCTTCTGGTGAAGGGACAACACCTCGAGTTCAGCCTTGAGGTTGACTTCATAGTCCTTGGCGGCTTCGAAGCGATCCCGCTCGGCCTGTCGGTTCTGCGACATCATGATGATCGGAGCCTGAATGGCGGCGACCATCGACAGCAGCAGATTGAGGAAGATGAAGGGATAGGGGTCGAAGGAGTCCGTCAGAAGCACGACGGTATTGACGACGCACCAGACGACCAGGAAGAGCAGGAAACCTATAATGAATGACCAGGAGCCTCCGACGCGAGCGATGGAGTCTGATAATCTCTCGCCAAATGACGTTTCGGCTTGGAGTGCGGCATTGACGTCGGTCGAGATTATCTTGCGCTCATGTGCCTTGGCGAGAACGCGCTTTTCGATTTCGCCAAGTTCTTCCGCTGGCTTGTCGAAATGAACGTGGATGAAGTTGGGCAAGTTGTACATGGCAGGCTCCGATGCGTGACCGCTTTCACTTGCCAGTATTCCGCAATGTTTTCAAATTGCAATTCTCGGCGACGTCCGTGGCGTCACGTACCTTCAGGGTGAAGCCAGGCGTGCTGCGGGAAAAACCGGTCGAGCGTCTGTCCCTTGCCGAACATGATGTCGTGCTGGAGGTACCGGTAATCGCGCACGAGCGGATCGAGCGTTTTGGGCTTCAAAACCCAGTCCGGCGATGGCGTATTGTCACGGGCAATCAACTGATAGCGGTCGATAACGCCATACTTTCGCTGCACCCGACCAAGGAAACCCGTGTAGTAGGGGTGCTCAAATCCCGCGAACTTGAGCAGATGATAAGGGAGTAGCGACGGGCTGATGGTGCCGACGTCCTTCTTGCTCCCCTTCCTGTTTGACCAGATAACGAGTGGCGTCTCGTGCTCCTGCTTCATGATGCTAACCGAAGCCTTGCGGGTGGCCACCTGGTCGGGCATGTACCCCGTGGACATATAGACGTTTCCGAGCGGCGGGAGATGGTCACCCCATAGCACGATGATCGTTTCGCGCGGACGTTTCTCGGCCCAATCCATTAGCATCTTCAGACTGTCATCGGCTTCCCTGACGCCCTGTGTATAGGTTGCAAGCGTGGCACGGTCGGCGTCGTCCAGATTGCCCTGGATCTCGACGGTGTTGTGACCATATCGGTTAGGCTCGTACGGGCCGTGTCCCTGCAGGGTGACAGCGAAGAAGAAGAACGGGCGATCCATTCCATCCGCTTCGCTCATGATCTCCTTCATGAGGGAATCGTCGGACGCGAAGATGCCGCGTTTCCGCATTGGGGGCATGTTTTCTTCGGTACGGAATTCCTCGAAACCGAAGTCCTTGTAAACCTCGTTGCGGTTCCAGAACCAGCCGCTGAAAGGATGCAGCGAGCGCGAGGTGTAGCCTTCACCGCGGAAAAAGGTCGCGAGCGAGGGAATGTCCCGGCGGATATATTGCTGATAGGGGATGCTGCCATAGGGAAGGAAGGCGTTGGAAAATCCGGTCAGCGCCTCGAACTCAACATTGGCCGTCATGCCGCCGAACTCGGGCGAGAAGACGTGGCCCGACTGCGCAGCGCGGACGGCCGGCATCGGGTCCGGTGAGAGCGTAAGCGTTTTCAACCGCGTTGGATCCCAGAAGGACTCGCTCATCAGCATGATCACGTCGGGTTTCTCGCGGGGACCGCTCAGATAGCCGTAGTTGCGTGCCGGTATCGCGTCGAGCGCCTGCGTACCGAAACCGGCGGGGGTGGCAACGTCAGCCATCGGGATGTTGAAGATGAAGGCCAGGACAAAGCCGTTGCTGCGATAATTTTCCTTCTGATCCCACATCATCGGCACGACCTGCAGGCGGTCGCGGATATAGGAGTACTTGGAATAGTCCATCAACGAGCCGAATGCGGCAATCATCGGCAGACCGATGCACAACCGCCGTACGCGGGCGTTTGCTGAGAGTTTGGGAAAATGACGCCAGGCGTAGCGCCAGGCGAAATACGCACCAATGACGGACAGCGCGATGCCAACGACCAGAGCGACGGCAGTGCCGGGTCGGTCGCGCACCATGACCGGCAGCAACTCCATAATTTGGCGACCGAACAGGACGTCGGACGGGTAGAGCGGGTCCGAGAGATAGTGCTGCTTCTGGTTCGAAACGAAAGCCGGCACGAGAACCAGGGGTAATACGATCAGGGCCGAGATGAACCTGCGTCCAAGGACAGCATCCAGAGACAGCATCAACACTGTCAACATGACGATAGTCGTCATGCCGGGCCGGGCCGTGGAAGTAAGGAACTCGCGGACGTCGGCCGTTCCATCGCGGGCGATGGCTTCTACGGCTGCCGTGGCAAAAAGAGCCAGAAGCGCAGTCAGTCCGACTCCGAGCGATGCACGAGCAGCGGGCGAGCGTACGCTTTCGCCCAAACCGGACGAGAGCGACGCAACGCGCATTGCGGTAGCGGACCTCATTACCAACGCGATCAACCAGAGAACTCCAGTGTCATCAAAACTTCATCGAACTGTCACATCTCAGTCATGAACGCTAGATGAACCGTTCCTGTTTCCCGTATTTGTGATCGTCCGACGAATTTTTCCCTTTGATCGCTCGTGTGATGATCGCCCAGCTCGACTGACGTGCTTGTTCTTGACGCAAACCCGTCGTAGGTCAGGTGAACCGATTTGGAGGGTTCCGATTGCGCAGTTCAGTAGAGATCCACAATGTCATGACGGGCGAGACCCGGGTTGTCTGGCAAACCCGGCAGCTCGTGGAAGCGCCGAACTTTTCGCCTGACGGAGCCTACCTTCTGTTGAATGGCGATGGCCTTCTCTATCGTCTGCGCCTTGACGGTTCAGCCGAGGCCGAGAAGGTGGATACAGGCTTCGCTGTTGCCTGTAACAACGATCACGGTATCTCCCCGGACGGAACGCAGATCGTAATCTCCGACAAGATCGAGTTCGGGAAATCGGCGATCTATCTGGTGCCGTCAGTCGGCGGTGCGCCACGGCTGGTAACACAGAACCATCCGTCCTATTGGCACGGCTGGTCGCCGGATGGGCAGGAGCTCGCTTATTGCGGTATCCGGGATGATCTGTTCGATATCTACACGATCTCGGTGAAAGGTGGCGAGGAGAAGCGACTGACGAACGGCGAGGGCCGCAATGACGGTCCCGATTATTCCGCCGATGGCCAGTGGATCTATTTCAACTCCAGCCGTACGGGCCTCATGCAGATCTGGCGCATCCACCCGGATGGTACCGGCCTCGAGCAGATTACGCACGACAACTACGGGAACTGGTTCGCTCATCCTTCGCCGAACAACGACAGGGTGCTGATCCTCTCCTACGATCCCGACGTCTTCGACCATCCTCGCGACCTCAATGTGCGCCTGCGGCTGATGGACATGGATGGCGGCAACCTGACGACAGTGTTCGATCTGTTCGGCGGGCAGGGCACCATCAATGTCCCTAACTGGTCACCGTCCGGTGATGAATTCGCTTTTGTCCGTTATTTCCCGGCCACTTCTTAGAGGGTTGCCCCAACACGGTTTAAGCGCCATAGATCCGTTGTCGGGTGCCCGCTTGGGCGGGAGAATCGGGAATTCGGTGAAAGACCGAAACGTGCCCAACGCTGTAAGGTCGACGCTTGCCGTTAAATGCCACTGGCTCAACCCCGGGAAGGTGCGGCAGGCGGATGACGCCGAGTCAGAAGACCGGCCCGACATCAAAGACTGACCCGCGCGGACGGCGGGCCTGTTGTGTTGTTGGGGATTGACGATGCGACCAGACCTTTCCGGCTCTCTGTCGGGCGCCGCTGCCTTTTCGACAGACGAGCGCGATGCCGTCTATAGGGCGATCACGACCAGACGCGACGTGCGTTCAGAATTTTTGCCCGAGCAGATACCGGACGATGTGGTCAGGCGGCTGCTGACGGCAGCCCATCACGCGCCATCTGTTGGCTTCATGCAGCCGTGGAACTTCATGCTTTTGCGCGATCCACGGGTCAAGGAGGCGGTTTGGCAGGCGTTCGATCGCGCCAATCGCGAGGCGGCCGAGATGTTCGAGGGTGAGCGGCAGCGGACTTATCGATCCCTGAAGCTAGAGGGGATTCGTACGGCGCCGCTCTGCATCTGCATCACCTGCGATCCCGATCGCTGTGGCGACGTGGTGCTTGGCAGGACCCACAACCCGAGGATGGATTCCTATTCGACGGTGTGCGCGGTCCAGAACCTATGGCTTGCGGCGCGGGCCGAGGGCATCGGTGTCGGCTGGGTCAGCATATTTCATGAGGCCGAACTGAAGAAGATCCTCGGTATCCCTTCGTCAATCGAGATCGTTGCCTTGTTGTGCGTCGGTTACGTCGACCAGCTCTACGAGCAACCGGAACTCGCCGTGAAAGGTTGGCGCCAGCGTTTGCCGCTGGAGGAACTGATCTTCGCCGACCGATGGGGCCATTCCGATGGCGCCAGTGGCACTAACGTTGCTGTTGAGGCTGAGGACCCGACGTTGCAGGATTCTTAAGGTCAATCGCTCCCTTGTCGCCCGAGAGGAATTGCGGACCGATCTGGCGGACTTTGTTGGTTGCCGGATCGTAAGGGCGATCCGGCACCTGCGGCTGTGGCGCCGTCGCGGTTTCGGTTTTCGCTGCCGGTTTCTTGGTCTCGATCGTCATGATCGATCGCTGGGGTGCCGGCTCGATGACCGTCTGGTTCTTTCTCATCCGCTCGTAGTAACCGGTCAGATCGCAGGCGCACGAGGACGCTTCCCCGGGCTTGCGGTTCTTGTAGGCAAACGCATTCGGCATGGCGCTGTAGGGCGTGCCCGTAGTTGCGGATGTCATGTTCGCCGTCTCTGTGCTGGAAACGTCGTGGAAAAAGAGCTCGGTGTCGATCCCGGGGCACATTTTCGCACATGTGTCGGCGTCGCGCGCGAAATCCATGGAAGTCGCGTTCGAGCTGATGGGGAAAAAGCCGCCGTCGCAGCTCCGCACGCACACAGTATTGACGTTGGAAAGCGTCGACATGCGGGGCAATCCGTAGTGACTGCCATTCAGAGGAATGAACGTGTCCTCACTGAGGGTCTGGTCTTCGATACTTGGTACGGATGCATATCCTGGATCGTCCGAACGCCACTGATGCTCGTTGCAGCCGTTCTCGTCGAGCGCCGCCAGGAGCTCGTTCTTCATCCTGACATCGCCGCTCTGTTGGCGCGACTCGTCGCGGCGATCCTGCAGGTAGCGAATGTTGTCGGTCATCCTTGCTTCGGACTGTTCGAGCTCTCCGCAATAACCGGCCTCGTCGCCACCGATCACAACCATGCTGCCGCTCGTGCAGCCATTGCGGCGCAGGTCACTGCGGACCTTCCGCAGCTCGAGATTTTGCTCGGCAATGGCGCTGGCATATTTGCGCACCTCCGGCGTACTGCCGATGACCTCGGGCAAGTCGGCGAGGCGCGCGCGAAGATCGCCGCAGATTGCGGACATCTGAGCGTGAGCCGGGGTCGCCAGTGCGAGGGCGACCGAGAAGGAGAAAATCCAGCGTTTCAAGGCATCGTCCCATGGGTGAGCAAATACCAGGCAAATACGACCGCTCGGCCGTACCCCAAAGCTAACCTGTTTCTCTTAACAAGCTGCCGCTGAAATCCTAGTGCATTTCTCCGACCTGCGCCAAATCAGGCCGGTTGGGAGGCCTCCACCACCGCAAGGGCTGCCATGTTGACCACACCGCGCGAAGTGACGGAGGGCGCCAGGATATGAGCCGGCAGCGCCGCACCGAGCAGGATCGGACCGACATGCAATGCGTCGGTCATCGACTTGACCACCCCAAGCGTGATGTTGGCGGCATCAAGGTTCGGGAAAACCAGGAGGTTGGCTTCGTCGTGCAGTGTCGTATCCGGCATGACGCGCTTGCGCAGCGATTCCGAGATCGCGCTTTCACCGTGCATCTCGCCGTCGACTTCCAGTTCCGGCGCCGCGTGGCGGACGAGTTGCAGGGCGATGCGCATCTTGGTCGCACTCTCCGATTCGCGGGAGCCGAAATTTGAGTGTGAGACGAGGGCTACTCGGGGCGTGATGCCGAAACGCTTGATTTCTTCCGCAGCCAGTACGGCAGACTCGGCGACCTCTTCTGCCGTAGGATTGAAGGTGACATACGTGTCGGTGAAGAAAGTCGCGCCCCGCTGCGAGATAAGCAGGCTGAGGGCCGAGAAATCCCGGACATTTTCGCGCTTTCCTACAATCTGGCGGACGTCGCGCAGGTGCTTTTCGTAGCGGCCTTCAAGACCGCAGATCAACGCATCGGCTTCGCCGCGCTTCAGGGCCAACGCGCCGATGACGGTGGTGTTGGTACGAACGATGGTGCGGGCTGCTTCGGGGATGACGCCGCGACGGCCGACCAGCGAAAAATAGAGGTCAACGTACTCGCGGAAACGTGGATCGTCTTCGGGGTTGATGACGTCGAAGTCTGCCAGCGGGCGGATACGCAACCCGTAGCGCTTGAGGCGGGTCTCGATGACCTGCGGTCGTCCGATGAGGATCGGTTTCGCGATGCCTTCCTCCAGAAGGACCTGGGCTGCGCGCAGAACGCGCTCGTCCTCGCCTTCGGAGAAGATCACCCTCTTGCGTTCCGCGTGCTTCGCTGCGGCAAAAATGGGCTTCATCACGAAGCCGGAGCGGAAAACGAAGCGGTTCAGCTGGTCGAGATAGGCGTCGAAATCCAGGATCGGACGAAGGGCGACGCCGCTCTCCGCCGCAGCCCTGGCGACGGCGGGCGCAATGCGCAGGATCAGGCGCGGATCGAAGGGAGAGGGAATAAGGTAATTCGGGCCGAAGACCGGTGTCTCGTCGGAATAGGCGCGCGCGGCGACATCCGAAGGTTCTTCGCGGGCAAGTGCGGCGATGGCGCGTACGGCGGCCATCTTCATCTCTTCGTTGATGGTCACGGCACCGCAATCGAGCGCGCCACGGAAGATATAGGGAAAGCAGAGGACGTTGTTGACCTGGTTGGGGAAGTCCGAGCGGCCGGTGCAGATCATCGCGTCGGGGCGGGCGGCGCGGGCGAGGTCCGGCATGATCTCGGGGTTGGGATTGGCAAGCGCCATGATCAAAGGCTTTTCAGCCATCTGTGCCAGCAGTTCCGGCTTCAGAACGCCGGCCGCAGACAAGCCCAGGAACACGTCGGCGCCACCGATATTCTCGGCGAGCGTGCGCGTGTCGCTCTTCTGGGCATAGACGCTCTTCCATTCGTCCATCAGCTCGACACGGCCTTCGTAGACGAGGCCTTCGAGGTCGTGAACCCAGATGTTTTCTCGCTTGGCGCCGAGGGTGACAAGGAGGTTGAGGCAGGCGAGCGCCGCGGCACCGGCGCCGGAAGCAACGATCTTGACCTCTTCGATCTTCTTGCCAGCGAGCTCAAGGCCGTTGAGGATCGCCGCGGCGACGATGATGGCGGTGCCGTGCTGGTCGTCGTGGAAGACCGGGATCTTCATCTTCTCGCGAAGCTGGCGCTCGATCTCGAAACATTCCGGCGCCTTGATGTCTTCGAGGTTGATACCGCCGAAGGTCGGTTCCAGCGAGGCGACGGTCGATACCATCTGGTCGACGCTTGCGGCATCCACCTCGATATCGAACACGTCGATGTTGGCGAATTTCTTGAAAAGAACCGCCTTGCCTTCCATTACCGGTTTGGAGGCGAGTGGCCCGATATTTCCGAGACCAAGTACAGCGGTTCCATTGGAGATCACCGCGACGAGATTGGCTCGCGACGTGTAGTCGGCTGCCGTTTCCGGATTGTCGCGAATGGCGAGGCAGGGGGCAGCGACGCCCGGTGAGTAGGCAAGCGCCAGATCGCGCTGGTTACCGAGCGGCTTGGTGGCCTGGATCTCAAGCTTACCGGGACGGGGGTGGCGGTGGTAGAAAAGCGCCTGTTCGTCGAGGCTTCCACCTGCCAGGGTCTTTTCCGTCTTGGACTTTTCGTGATGATCCATCATCGCCTCCGGGCTGCCGCATGCTGTCTCTGGAGTGCCTTCAATACATCAATCGAAAGGCCGGAACAGTCAGAATTTCGGGTCGGCTCCTCAAAACCTCGTAAATGTGACCTCACACGATAGGGGTGCAGAAAAACACGGGTGACAAGCGGATTCGTCGTTATGTCATCATCCTGAAACACGACTCTGGTTTTGGAATGGGTAGGTGAACCATTTGACGCGGGCAGGATGCTTGTGAGGGAAAATATGGATACGCGGCACTTCCGTACGCTCTTCATTTCCGATGTACATCTTGGCTCGAAAGCCGCCAAGGCGGACTTCCTTCTTGATTTTTTCAAGTATCACGATGCGGACACCATCATACTTGTCGGTGATATCGTCGACGGATGGCGTTTGAAGCGCAGCTGGTACTGGCCGCAGGATTGCAACGACGTTGTGCAGAAACTGTTGCGCAAGGCGCGCAAGGGCACGCGCGTCGTCTATATCCCCGGCAACCACGATGAATTCCTTCGCGATTTCCCCGGTATGCATTTCGGTGGCATCGAGGTCGCCGAGCGCATCATGCACGAGGCCGCAGATGGCAAGAAATACCTTGTCCTGCACGGCGATGAATTCGACGTTGTCGTGCGCAACGCGCGCCTTCTCGCCTATCTTGGCGACTGGGCCTACGACATGGCCATCATGGTCAATGTCGGCCTGGCTGCGATCCGTCGCCGCCTGGGGATGCCCTACTGGTCGTTTTCGGCCTGGGCGAAGCTGCAGGTCAAGCATGCCGTCAACTTCATCGGCGAATTCCAGCGCGTCGTGGTCGACGAGGCTCGGAAGAACGGCGCTGACGGCGTGATTTGTGGCCATATCCACCATGCCGTCATGGAGGATATGGAAGGGATCCGCTACATCAACACCGGCGACTGGGTGGAGAGCTGCACAGCCATTGCCGAACACCAGGACGGCACATTCGAGCTGATCGAATGGCGCACCATCCGCGACGCTTTGCCGGCCCCGTTGGCCATCGCACATCGCGACAAGGAGTTGGCGCAGCGGGCCGCCTGAGCGTAGCTGATCCAGACACAATATTTTGTATCAATTTAGCCCGTTGCCTCTTCGCGACAGGCCCTATTTATTTCCTCAAACGTTTCCGGCCGGCTATTTCTTGCCATGGTCGCTTTCAGGGTGATGTGTTAGGCAGCGTGCAGTTTTCCTGCAGGTCCACCGATGATTCCCGCTCACGATTCCTCCATGGGTGAGGCGGCGCCTCCGCGCTTCCGGCTGCTCAGTGCCCTGTCCTATTGCGCGCCGTTGCTTGTCAACGGAGTCGCCTTGCCGTTTTTCCCTGTGTGGCTCGCGCTACACAAATTCAACGACCAGGAGATCGGGATCATTCTGGCGGTGCCTATGGTCGTCCGGGTGCTTGTCGCACCAATCGTCGCAATGTATGCCGACCGCATGAAGGAGCGGGCGGATGTCCTGGTCTTTTCCGGCGGGCTGTCGCTGCTGACGGCGATTGCCCTTTATTGGACGACAACGTTCTGGCCGGTGCTGATCGTCTACACCATTCAAGGCGCAACATTCTCACCGTATGTCCCTGTGGTCGAATCGATCGTAATTTCCGGGGTTCGCCGCTGGGGGCTCGACTACGGCGGCATGCGGGTCTGGGGGTCGATCGCTTTCATCGTGTCGACGCTGGTCGGCGGGCAACTGATCGGGCACTGGGGCGGCGAGATGGTGCTGCCGGTCATGGTTTTCGCCTTCGTCACGACGATAGTCATGGCCATCTATTGCCCGCGGATCGGTCCAACGCGGCGACACGGCACGCCGGTCGATATCCCCGCGGCGACCGGCAGTTCCCTGCGTCAACCGCACCTTCTGGTTCTACTGGTCGGCGTTGCCATCCAGCAGTCGAGCCATGCGGTACTGTATACCTTCGCTTCGATCTATTGGCGGGACCTTGGTTTTTCCGGTTCCGAAATAGCGGTGTTGTGGAGTGCCGGCGTGGCAGCGGAAGTTTCGGTGTTTTTCCTTTCGAAGCGGCTAAATCGGTGGTTTAGCCCCTGGACGCTGATCCGGCTGGGTGCGGCCGCCTGCGTTTGCCGCTGGCTGTTATTTCCCATGCATTGGGGATTTGCCGGATTCTTCCTGCTCCAATGCTTCCATGCCTTCACCTATGCGTTCGTTCATACGGGCGTCCAGCGGCGTATCGTGGAAACAGTGCAGGCGACGCAGGAGTCCTCGGCCCAGGGTGCATACTTCTTCTACAATGGCATGTTCCTGGGCCTGATGACGATCGCTTCCGGCTATCTTTACGCAGTGCTCGGTCTGGCGAGCTATTACGTCATGGCGCTCGTGGCGCTTGTTGGGCTCGGCCTGGTGGTGTTCGCCTACTATCTTCAGCCCCAGAGCGCAGGTTCCGGCGGCCAGACGAGGGAAGCCGCATAGTGCAGGCCGGGTGCGCGGTCTTGTGCGAGAAGTAGCGGCCCATCCAGGTCGACGAACTCGGCATCTTGCGCCAGCAGCACGGCAGGCGCCATTGCCAGCGACGTCCCGACCATGCAGCCCACCATGATCTTGAAGCCGAGGCGCTGGGCCTCGGCTTTCATCGCCAGTGCTTCGGTCAGTCCGCCGGTCTTGTCGAGCTTGATGTTGATCGCGTCATAGCGATCGCGGAGGCTGGCAAGATCACCGGTATGATGGACGCTCTCGTCGGCGCAGACCAGAACCGGGCGATCTATTTCGGCGAGCAGTTCATCTTTGCCGGCTGGCAGCGGTTGCTCGACCAGCGTTACGCCGAGGTCGGCGGCAACACGCAAGTGGTGTTCGAGCGTATGCTCCGGCCAGCCTTCGTTGGCGTCCAGGATGATGGCGGCGCCGGGGGCCGCCATTCGCACGGCGCGCATGCGGCTTTCGTCGTCACCGGTACCCACCTTGACCTTGAGCAACGCCCGGCCAGCGTTGGCGCGCGCCTGTGCCGCCATTGCGTCCGGTTCACCAAGGGAAATCGTGAAGGCGGTGGTCAGGGGTCGCAGTTCGGCAAGGTGGAGGCGCGCGGCGGCGGATATTTCGGTCCGTTTTGCCTCGACATCCCATAGGGCGCAGTCGACCGCATTGCGCGCGGCGCCGGGTGGCATCGCCCGCTGCAGGTCGTCGCGCGACAAGCCAGCCTCGATAAGTGGCCTCACGGCCTCGAGCTGAGCCGCGACGCTTTCCGTTGTCTCGCCGTAGCGTCGGTATGGAACACACTCGCCCCAGCCAGTGGAGCCGGCATCCCTTATGATGCAGGCGATCACCTCGGCAGACGTCTTGGTGCCACGCGAGATTGTAAACGTCCCGGCAATCGGAAAGCTGTCCGTCTTAATTTCGAGTGACCGTGGCATATTTGCAATCCTGCGCGCATGGAAATCTTGTGCGGTTTCGGTATATTAACCGTAAGCGACGAACCGGTTGTTCGCGAGTCGGCAATGTCGCCGTAAGCCTTGAAAGACACAAGCGTTTTGAAGTCCGAAACCCGTAGCGCCGCCTCACTGCACGTGGACGACCAGTACGATGGTACGAGCCAGCATGTGTATCTCGAAGGCAATTGGCGTAGCGCCAACATTCACCTCGTTCTGAATGATTTTGAAAGATTTACCGCGGGAAACAAGGGGGATGTGACACTCGACCTCTCTGGTGTCACCGAGATCGATACCGCCGGTGTCTGGCTGCTCTGCCGCCTCAAGAAGCATGTCGAGGACAGCGGGCACAGCGTGCGTTTCGACGGCAGCAATCCGCATATCGATGAGATGATTTCGACCTTCTCCGCGGAGCAGGAGAATCCCGAGGCTGAGGAAGGGCCGAAGCTGACGGTGGCCGAGCGGGTATTCGCGCCAATCGGCAAGATCATGTACGACGTGTGGAACAATCTCAGCGCCGCCATGTATATCCTCGGCTCGGCCGTTCGTGGTGCGCAGATGAAATTCGGTCGGGGCAGTGGCGTTTCGCCGGCTTCGATCGTGAACCAGATTGATCACATGGGCGTGAGGGCCGTCCCCATCATCCTTCTGATGTCGTTTCTGATCGGCGCGATCATTGCGCAGCAGGGTGCATTCCAGCTTCGCTATTTCGGCGCCGAAGTGTTCGTGGTCGACCTCGTGGGCATCCTGCAGTTGCGCGAAATCGGTGTGCTGCTAACTGCCATCATGATTGCCGGACGCTCGGGAAGCGCCATCACCGCCGAGATCGGTTCCATGAAAATGCGCGAGGAAGTCGATGCGCTGAAGGTGATGGGTCTCAATCCTGTCGGCGTGCTGATTTTTCCGCGTCTGGTCGCGCTTACCGTCGCGCTGCCGCTTCTGACCGTGCTGGCCAACTTCGCGTCGCTCTTCGGTGCCGCCGTCGTTGCATGGGGCTATTCAGGCATTACCTTTGCCAACTTTCTTGCGCGCCTGCATGAAGCAGTCACGCTGTCTACGGTGCTTTCCGGGATGATCAAAGCACCTTTCATGGCGCTCGTTATCGGTATCGTCGCGGCAGTGGAAGGCTTAAAGGTAGGCGGAAGCGCCGAGTCGCTCGGCCAGCATGTGACTGCCGCGGTCGTAAAGGCGATCTTTGTCGTCATCCTCATGGACGGGCTTTTTGCCATGTTCTATGCCTCTATCAATTTTTAAGGGTCGACCTTGGACGAAGAGCAGACAGACAGCCGAAACCAAGAGAAGCGCGATATCGTGCTTTCCGCTCGCGACGTAACGGTCGGGTTCGGGTCGAAGGTCGTCCTCGACAATCTCAACCTCGATATCTACCGCGGTGAGATCCTCGGATTTGTGGGTGCTTCGGGCACCGGCAAATCCGTACTAATGCGTACAGTGCTTCGGCTGCTACCGCGCCGCTCCGGCAGTATTACGATTCTCGGACAGGATTTCGACGATCTCGACGAGCCGCAGCGCAATGCGCTCGACATGCGACTGGGCGTGCTTTTCCAGCAAGGCGCATTGTTTTCTTCGCTGACGGTCAAGGAGAATATCCAGGTGCCGATGCGCGAATATCTGGACCTTCCCGTCTCGTTGATGGACGAACTGGCACACCTGAAGATCAGGCTGGTTGGCCTGGCAGCGGATGCGGCCGACAAATATCCCTCCGAGCTCTCTGGTGGCATGATCAAGCGTGCAGCGCT
Source organism: Rhizobium sp. Root1220 (assembly GCF_001426265.1). Lineage (GTDB taxonomy): Bacteria > Pseudomonadota > Alphaproteobacteria > Rhizobiales > Rhizobiaceae > Rhizobium. The sequence goes on along the minus strand of NZ_LMDG01000012.1, from coordinate 413,112 downwards.
GGCGCGCGCGTTGGCGCTCGATCCGGAACTGGTCTTCCTCGACGAGCCCACATCAGGTCTGGATCCAATCGGCGCGGCGGAGTTCGACGAACTGATTGGGAGGCTTCGCGATACGCTTGGCCTCACCGTCTACATGGTAACCCACGACCTCGACAGCTTGTTCTCGGTCTGTGACCGCATTGCGGTGCTCGGCAAGAAGCGGGTAATGGTTGAGGGCACTATCGAAGACATGCTGGCCTACGACGATCCGTGGGTTCAAGCTTATTTCAAGGGGAAGCGAGCGCGTTCGATCGTGCCGCAGCATAGCCACGGCGCCGACGACAGGTTGGCGCAAGATAGCCGCGGGAAGTGATCTATTACGATGGAAACCAAAGCGAACTACACGATTGTCGGTTTTTTCACAGTGCTCGTGATCGCGGCTGCGTTCGGATTCGTCTATTGGATGGCCGAATACGGGCGCGGCGGGCCGATGGCCGAGCTCATCGTGCGGATCCCCGGCTCGGCCAATGGCTTGAGTGTCGGATCGCCGGTACGTTTCAACGGTATTCAGGTCGGCTCGGTCAAGTCTCTGTCGATCGATGCGGACGATCCGAGTTTCTCGCTGGCATTCACCGAGGTTCGGGTCGATGCGCCGATCTATCCGTCGACAAAAGCGATCCTCGAGATTCAGGGATTGACCGGTGCTGCCTATATCGAACTTTCGGGGGGCAAGGTCGGCGAGAAGAACATCCTGCAGCAGTCGATTGACAGTGGAAAGCGGGCGGTGATCGTTGCTGACCAGTCGAGTGTCACCAACCTGTTGGCGACGGCGGACAAGATTCTCGATCGTGCGAACGATGCGATCGGACAGGTTCAGGGGTTCGTGAAGGATGCGCGCGGGCCGCTGACCAAGACGCTGCAGAACGCGGAGACGTTCTCGGACGCGCTGGCAAAGAACTCCGGCAACATCGACTCGTTCCTGCAAAGTGTCGGTCAGCTTTCGGATACCGTCCGCAAGGTTTCAGGTCGTGTGGATTCGACACTGGAGGCGGTGGAAGCTCTGGTGAGGGCCGTCGATTCCAAAAAGATCGACAACATAATCTCCAATGCCGAAAAGGTCAGCAGCGATATCGCGAACGCCTCCGGCGACCTCAAGGGCGCGATCCAGAAGTTCGATGAGACGGCGACCACGTTCAACGATTTCGGCAAGAAGGCGCAGGTGACGCTCGACCGCGTCGATACGCTGGTTGCGCAGATCGATCCGGCGAAGGTGAAGGGATCCGTCGACGATATTTCGCAAGCGACCAAGGATGCTCGTGTTGCCGTCGCGTCGATCAAGGATGTTGCGAATACAGTCGCGGCCCACCAGAAGGACATCGATCAGACAATCCAGAACGTCTCGCAGATGGCGACCAAGCTGAATTCCGCGTCGACGCGTGTCGACGGTATCCTGATCAAGCTCGACGCCTTGCTCGGCACGGATAACACGCAGTCGCTCTTTGCGCAGGCGCGTGAGACCCTGACGTCGTTCAAGGCCGTTGCCGACAACCTCAATGCGAGGGTCGGACCGATCGCCGACAATCTGCAGAGGTTCTCGGGCGCCGGATTACGGGATGTGCAGGCGCTCATCAACGATGCGCGCTCCGCCGTGCAAAACCTCAATGGCGCGATCAGCGATTTCGATCGCAATCCGCAGCGGCTGATATTTGGCGGCGATACCGTAAAGCAATTTGATGGCCGGACGCGGCGATAACAGGAAATCAGGGGAAGCGCATATGGCCGTATCGGATCTGTTAGTGCGTCGTTCGTGGATATTGAGAACCACGATCGCACTGCCGCTGTTGGCTGCGGTCCTGGCCGGCTGCGGGACGGCTGCCAAGAACGACACTTTCGATTTGTCCGCGCCCGTAACCGGCAGTGGACCGCCTGCAAAAAGGGTACAGATACTCGTGCAGCAGCCGACGGCGCTGAGCGCGCTGGACAGCGAGCAGATCGTCGTGCGTGTCTCTGCCTCCGGTATAGAGTATCTCGCCAAGTCGCAGTGGAGCGACAAGCTCCCTCGCATGGTGCAGTCGAAGCTTGTCGAGGCCTATGAGAATTCGGGCAAGCTCGCCGGCGTCGGCATGCCTGGCCAAGGTCTTGCAATCGACTTTCAGGTGGTGACTGACATACGCGCCTTCGAGATCAACACCGCCGGCGGCAGCCGCGCCGTTGTCGAGATATCCGCCAAGATCCTCAACGACCGCAACGGTTCCGTACGGGCACAGAAGGTATTCAGCCAGACCGTGCCGGCGGGCGGCGGGGCAGCTGGTTTTGTCAAAGCGCTTGATCGCGCTTTTGCAGTGGTGGCCGGCGAGATCGTCGACTGGACGCTGCGTTCGATCTAGCTGCAAGCTAGCCGGCTGCGATGTCGACTGCAAATTTCGTCCGACCTAGCGCCCGTGTGGCGAGATCCTGCGCATGAAAAGACCGCCACAAGGGCGGTCTTTTCAGATTGAGGGCTTGCGCGCGCGTGCTTACTTCAGGCGACCGGCCGCATGTGCGAGCATCGTGTAGACCTTGCCCGTGTCCGAGGTCAGGTACGACTGCGTGATCGACTTGTCGCGGTCGGTGCGGGCCACGTCTGCCAGCAGCTTCTCGAAATCCGCTATGTAGCGATCGACTGCGGTACGGAATTCCGGCTCGCGTTCGTACTTGCGCTGGATCTCGTCAAACGTCTGCTGGCCCTTCAAGGTGTAGAGACGGCGGGTGAAGACATCACGTTCGCCACGCTGGTAGCGGCGCCACAAATCGACGGAGGCGTCATGATCGATCGCGCGGGCGATATCGACGGACAGGGAGTTCAGCGATTCGACGACATGGCGCGGATTGCGGCTGTCGTTGCTTCGCGGAGCTGTTGCCGGTGCCTCCGCTCGCGGCGCTTGCTGGCGGGCGGGCGCTTCGTCGGCAGCTTCGTCACGCGATGCGCCGCGGAGAAGATCGCTGATCCAGCCGCCGGAGGTCGGAGAGGTGGGTGTCGGCGCTGCGACCGGCGCACGCTGCTGCGTGGCTGTGGCCGGCGTTGTTGGTGTCAGAGTACCACGCAGGCCAAGGTTTTCGACCGGCGAGGGGGCGACAACACTCGGAGCAACGGCCGGCGTCGCGGGCTGCGTTTGCTGAGTAATCGTCTGTTGCGCTGGGCGTGGGGCAGGCTGGACCTCGGACAGGGCGCGGGCGGCAGGTTCGGAGATTTCCAGCTGTTGCGTGGAGCGGCCGACGATATGCGAGATATCCTGCAGCGCCTTGATTTGCTCGGCAACCGCGCGGCGCATCGCAGCAGCACTTTCCTTGGCCTCTTCCGGAAGGTCGAAGGCACCGCGCTTCAGTTCGCTGCGGGTCATGTCGAGTTCCTTGCGGATATCGCCCGCGGAGCGCCGGATTTCCTCGGTTGCGCCGGAGAAGCGGCTAACCGCCTCGTCAACTGCCTCACGAAGCGATTCGCGCAGCTGCTGGGCGGCTCCATCGGACGCGCGGCCGGCTTCGCCAAGCATGCGCTCGACATCCGAGAGAGAGGCCGTCAGGCCGCCACGCATCCGGGTGGAAAGCTCGCCGGATCGCCGCTCGGCATTGCTGAACGCACCTTCGATCGTCGCGTTTGCTTCTTCGCCCGCCTTTGTGAGCGCGCTGCGCATCGACTCCGCAGCTTCCTGGGCACGCTTCTCGGTTTCGGAGAGGACGCGGCCGATATCTGAGAACGAGGACTGCACGCTCTCGCGAAGATTGCCACTCACCTGGTTGGAGCGCTGTTCGGCACGATCGAACGCGGACTCGACCATACCGCCGAGCGACCGCATGGTCTTTTCTATTTCCTCCGAGCGTTGAACGAGCCCGACAGACAGGTTTTGGAGCGCACTTTCGCGATCCTCGAGTGTAGAGACGAGGTTCGACTGTGCCGCCGCGAGCAGGCTGGAGGCCTGACCCAACACCTTGGAGTGTTCGTCGAAGCGACCGATGATGCCACCCACCTGCGCAAGCGTCTGGCCGGAAATGTCCGACAGGCGATCGACCTTGCCTTCGAGCAGGCGCGTCGAGGCCGAAACCATCTCCGCTGCTTTCGAGGCCGATTCGGTGAAGCGCGACGTCGTGTCGCCAAGACGGCTGTCGACGGCCGTCAAGTCTTCGGCGGCGCGGCTCATCATGGCACCCATCGCGTTGCCGTTGTCGGACAACCGCTCGATAAGCTTGTTGACGTTGGCGAGCAGGCTGTTCTCCATCGCGTCGACCGCCGAAGACGCACTTTCCGTGCGCATTGCTATGGCGTTGATCAGTGCGTCATTCTCGGTCTTCAGGCGCTCGGTGCTCTGTTCGGTTGCTGCGACGATGCGCGCGGCCGCTGACTTGCCGGTTTCGGCATATCGATCGATCAACGGTTGCGCCGTCTCGTCGAGTATGCGCGTCAGTTCGGCGGAACGGCCGGAGAGCATCGAGTTGAGCTCGCGCGTGCGCTCGTCGAGTGTCGCGCGGATCGTGTTTCCGCGCGTTTCCAAAGCCTTCTCGACGTCGGTCAAAGTGCTGTCGATCTCGCGGGTGCGATCCTCCAGGCCGGAGCGGATCGCATTGCCGCGCGCTTCGAGCGCACGCTCAACCTCTGCCATGGTCGAGGCGATCTCCTCGCTGGCGCCGGTGATGGTGGTGCGGATGTCCGTGCCGTGGCTCTCGAAAGTCGCCTGGGCGTCGCTGAGTGCGCGGGATATGGCGCCAACCTGGCCGCTGACGAGCGTTTCGGCTTCGGCAACCTTGTTGATGATCGCATTGCCGGCCTCGGAGAATGTTTGCGCGACAGCCGCCGCCTGTCCGGCCAGGCGGTTCTGGGCTTCGGAAACGCGGCTGACAATCTGCTCGGAACGCTCACCCATGGTACGCGTGAATTCGGCGCTGCGGGCGTCAAGGCCTTCAGTGAACTGTTGGCCGGTTCGGCTGAGACTTTCCGCAGCGCGGGCTGCTTCCCCGTCCATGCCCTCGCTGACCTCGGCAACCGCGCTGCGCAAGGAAGTTGCAAGGCCCGCTGCCTTGCCTTCGATCGTGCGGTTTACCGCGTCGAGACCGAAGGTGAGGGCGCGATCCATCGTCGACAGGCGCTCTTCCAGGTGGGCGCTGCCTCGATCCATCGCGTCGCCGATGCTTGTCGCTCGGGCGTCGATGCCGGTGGTGAGTCTCGAGGTGCGATCGTCGATCTCGGAGGTGAGATTGGCGGTGCGGGCGTCGATTATGTCGACAAATTTGGTCGCACTGTCATCAAGCACGGTCGCGATGCGACCGGTGGCCTCTCCGCCAAGCGCGCTAAAGCGCGAAATGCCATCTGACAATGTTGTCGAAAGCCGGCTACCAGCGGCATCAACCTGCTCGGCAACGCCTCCGACACCATCGCGGATGCGGTTTTCGAGGGTTGCCAAGCCCGCTTCGACGCGTGAACCGGTTTCGGCAAAACGCCCTGTCATGCCATCGATCGATTGATCGAGGTGCGACGAGAATGATTCGGCAGAGCGCGAAATCTCGCCGGCAGCGTCCTGGAAGCGACCGGCAATGTGACCGGTGCTGTCGCGCAAACGATCTTCCAGCGCCTTGGCGCTGGTGTCGATCGCCTGGCGCAGCGAAACTTCGTGATCCTCGAGCGACATTTCGAGCATGCCGACGCTGGTCGCGATCGAGGCGCCAATCGTCGTCGCCTGATCCGAAAGCGTATCGCTGATGCGATTGTGGGCGTCGCTCAGGGAGAGGCTGATCGCCTGTTCACGGTCCTCAAGGGTTGCGCGGATACGCTCGTGGGCGGAATTCAGGCCACCCTCAATGCGCGTCGTGGCGTTCCCGGTCAGCGCTTCGAAACGGTCGTGCGCGGCTGCCAGCCCACCCTCCAGGCGTGCGGCAGTATCGGCATGCAGCGCCTCGAGGCGCTGATGGGCGCCCGATAGGCTGCTCTCGATACGCGATGCCGCATTGCCGGTGAGAGCGTCAATGCGATCGCCGCCGCCCGTCAGCGTTCCGGCCAGCGCGGACGCGTGATCGGAGAGCGAACGTTCGAGACGCTCATGGTTCTCTGTGTAGGCATTGCGGATGGCATCCGCCTTGTCGGTGAATGCGCCGGCGACCCGCGCCTCGGCTCCCGCGACGGTATCCAGCAGCGCGTTGGTGCGCGCCTCGAGCGCGTCGTCGAAACGGCTCTGGCTGTCGCCGAAGGAGATGGCGAGAGCCATTGCCTTTTCGTCCAGCGTATCGGACAGGCGGTCGTGAACTGTTGCGATCGAATGCGCGATGGTGTCGACGCGCCGCGACAGGGTATCCTCGATCCGGCTGTGCCCTTCATTCAGCGACACGGCCAGCGCCATGACACGCTCATCAAGCGCGTCATTGATACGGTCGTGGCCCGATGCCAGTGAGTTGGCGATAGTCTCGGCGTGCTGGCCGAGCGTATCCGCGAGCCGGTTTTCGCTCTCGTTGAGAGAGATCGCAAGCGACATCGACCTGTCGTCGAGCGCCTCGGTGATCGTGTCGTGACCGGCAACGATCGACTTTGCGATCGCCTCGGAGTGGTGGCCGAGCGTATCCGCGAGCCGGGCTTGCCCCTCGTTCAGCGAAACGGCGAGTGCCATCGTCTTTTCATCGAGGGTATCGGCCAGTTTCTCATGCCCCCCCGCAAGCGAGTCGGCGATCGCCCTGGCATGCTGGTCGAGCGTGTCCCCTATGCGGTTCTGGCTTTCATTGAGCGCTATCGCCAACGACATTGCCTTTTCATCGAGGGTGTCGGCCAGTCGCTCATGGCCGCTAGCGATCGAGCTTGCGATTGCCTCCGCGCGCTTTCCGAGGGTGTCTTCAAAGCGGTTCTGGCTCTCGTCGAGAGAGATCGCCAGTGTCATTGCCTTGTCGTCGAGCGTCTCCGCCAGTCGCTCGTGGCTGCCGCTGACAGCATTTATGATCGCCTCGGACCTGGTGGCCAACGTGCTCTCGAAGCGATTCTGGCTATCGGTGAGGGCGACAGTAAATGCGTCGCCGCGATTTGCCATCACGCCGTCGATGCGCTCATGGGCGGAGTCGAGGGCCTGGGTAATGTCGGCGGCGCGCTTGGAGATCATCGTGTTCAGATCGTCAGCGCGACCGAAGGCGGAGGTGATCTGCTCGGTGCCAGCGGAAACGGCTGAGCTGAGGTCGGAAGTGGTCGTCAGCAGCGTGTCGCGGAATTCCGTGGCGCGAGCGGAGAGATTGTTGTGCAGATCCGACGTTCCTGATGCGAGAGCGAGGGATATCTCCGAGGTCGCATGGCTGAGGGCCGAGGTCATTTCGGCGGTGCGCGTGTGGATGACGCCGGTAACCTCGTCGACCTTGCTCGTCAGTGAGCTTTCCAGCACTTCCTGGCCGGTAGCAAACGTGGTTGCAAGCGCAAAGGACTGGTCTGTCAGCGACGAGCCAATGCGCTCTATGCTGGAACTAAGTATGCCGTTCAGCGAGTCCGAGCCACCGGTCAGCGTGTCGTTTATGCGGTTGAGGCTTTCCATGAGCTTGGAATCGAGCGATCCCGCGCGCTTGTCGAATGCGTTCGTGAATTCGGCAACGCGGTCGTCGAAGGAAGTCGAGAGCTGTGCGACGGTTGCATGCAGTCTCTCGTCGAAGAAGCCGGAGCGCAGGTCGAGGTCCATGATCGTGTCATCGACGGTAGACTGCAGGCTGTGACGGAAGGATGAGCCCTTCTCGTCAAGCGCACTGTTCAATTTCGACAGCACATCATCGAGGGTGCCGCTGATGCTGCGTTCGCCGCCCGTCAGACTTTCGCTGATCTCGCGGGTGCGGGCGATGAGGATTTCGTTCAGCTGGCGGGCGCGGTCGTTGAGTGCGGCGTTCAGCTTGTCAGCGCTGCTGTCCATCGTGGACGCGCGGGTCTCGAACTGGGTGAGGATGTGGTCGCCGCGCTCACTGAGGCTGGAGGTGAGGGATTCCAGGCGGGTATCGAACTCGTTGGCAAGCGAGAAGCCCGACGAGGTCAGCGTCTGCAGCAATGAATCCGTCTTTGCCGCGAGCAGCGAACCGAGCGACTGGATAGCGGATTCCGACTTTTCAGTGATAGCCGCGGCGCGGGTGTCTATCATGGAGGCAAAGGCTTCGCCTGAGGTCGCAAGACGAACGGCGATCTCCTCGGTGGCGAGAGACAGGTCTTCCTTCAATTGATCATGCACACCGGTAATCGACGTGCGGATACGTTCAGCGTGGTTGACGATCGCCTCGCGCTCGGAGCCGAGTTCGTGAACAAGGCCACGGACCCGTAGCTCGTTGTCGGCATAGCTACGCTCGAGCGCGTTTACCTCGGAGTGGACGAGGGTTTCCAGTTCAGAGGCGCGGGCGATGGTTCGCTCGATGCCTTCATTCATTGCTGAGACTTCGCGGCGCACGGCCTGGCCGACCGTCATGATGCGTTCGGAAGCAACCGTCTCCGGCTCGGACAAGCGAAGCGCGACTTCAGCCATGGAGCGTGCGGCGTTTCGCATATCCTGGGCGCGCGACATCATGATCGCAAATGCATAGAACATCAGCACAGGAACGATGATGCCGACGATGCCCGCGATCAAGCCAGGCAAAGCCAGAATGTCGGCGGTCGTCCGGATCTGCCAGATCTGTGGCGAATAAAGCAGGGCCATCAAACCGATTCCAGCCACGATCCACAGGAGCGAGACGATCGTCGCGTTGCGCATTGCCGAGCGGCTGGTGCCGCTTTCGAGCGATTTCAGCAGCGAGGCCGGCGTGATACGGCTGCCGTCGTTGGCCGCAAAGGCTGGTGCCCTCGACGTCGGCTCGGGCGGGCGAGGGGTGTTGGCTGCAGGCCGTCGCCGCGCCTTGTCCTGACCCTGCTTATTGCGCGCACTTGGTGTTTCGGACACTTTGGCCTCCGGGGCGTCGGGCGTTTTGCCGTTAAGCGACGGCGTATCGTCTTCTTCGAAGTCAATCTGGAGCGCTTCGTCCAATGCCTTGAACGCTTTGTCCTCGATCGACTCGTTGTACTTGTTGTTCGCCATTACGTTACGCCTCGTTACATCTCAGCCGGTTCACCAATGTATCCGGACCCGCTTCGCCCGAACCAAACCTTTGCCTCTGAGCCCTTCCGTCCACGTTTCCGAGGGCGGATAAGCATATCATTTCAGAGTAGATAGCTGCTTTTTCATACAGACGGTATCAAAACATTACCATTATCCACTTGGCGAGCAAAGGCAGGTGCCGGAAAGCTCGCCCAGCAGTATCGTAGTGACACATCCGCGCCTGCTAGACAATTAACGGGGTTGCTCAAATGCCTCGACATTAAGGGATTGTTAACACAATAGAAGATCGCGCATGCGCGGAAAACCAACGGCTTAGCGATGTTTGCGGTGCGTTAACCATATCTCGAGAAATCCGCCTTGAATGTGCTCGAATTTAACGCGATGGCCACCGCGCGCCCGCAAGGCTAGACAACGGCGGGAATATACGACGGGAGAATTGGCACATGGCAGCAGTAAGTATCGCGTTCGCAGCGCCCGACAATTGCAAGGGACCTCGCCCTTCGCAGGAACGCCCCGTGGATCTGGTGCATCTGGCAAACCAGACGATGGGCGACAAAGCACTGGAAATCGAGGTTTTGCAGATGTTTGCTCGGCAGGCACGGGCATGCCTGAGCGAGATCGCCTCTGGCGAGGCGAAGACCGTGGCGGCAGCAGCCCACCGTCTAAAGGGCGCGGCCGGTTCCGTTGGCGCCTTTCGGGTGTGCGAGGCCGCGGAAACGCTGGAAGGCAATTCCGGCGATGCCGCCAGCATGGCGGCGGTCGGGATGGCGGTGCTGGAAGCCGAGAATTTCATTCTCAAGCTCTGCCGCTAGTCGCCAACAGCGATAATCCGTCTTGAAAAGACCTGTTGCTCCATTTCGAAGCAACGGGTCTTTTTGTAGCGCTCCGCGTGCCGCATTTTGACAAGCATGTCGCTTCTCAATCTGAGATGAAGGACTCAGGCGGTCGTTGTTGACTGCTTCACCGAATTGTTGGAAGAAAAATCCAGACCCTCCCGTTGACGAATACCGGAAATCATGATGCCCAAACTATCTATTGTCGCCTTCGACGGCACGCGCTTCGATCTTGATGTCGATCAGGGATCGACCGTTATGGAAAATGCCGTGCGCAATTCTGTGCCGGGCATCGAAGCTGAATGTGGCGGCGCCTGCGCCTGTGCGACCTGTCACGTCTACGTTGACGAAGAGTGGACGGAGCGTGTCGGTCCGCCGGAAGCAATGGAAGAAGACATGCTCGACTTCGCTTTCGACGTACGCCCGACCTCGCGCCTTTCCTGTCAGATCAGGATGAAGGCCGCGCTCGACGGCCTGACCGTTCACGTGCCCGAGCGCCAAGCTTGATTTCAACTAGGCAAAAAAAGCCTCGCTGGCCGCAAGACGAGCGAGGCTAGGTAGGCGCATTACCAACGAACGAGGGAGGATCGTTCGCGGCTTCGCAACGCGCCAGGAGAACCCAGGAGCGAAAGTTCTAGCTTACGAAACCTGAACTTTCGAATGTTTGAATATTAGCGTGTTGTGTTCGGTTTAGCTAGGGCGAGAAATCACCAGTAAATCACTGGGGACACTGTCGTTTCGCACAAGATTTGTTACGCGGCTAAACTTCCGTGATCGCTTTTGGACCGAGAATCAGCTATTTTTCTCCGCCTGACATTTTGAGGCGGTTGTCCAGCAGGCGCATCATCCTGTTCTGGAAATTCACCGCTTCGACTCGATCGAATCGGGCCTGAAGCCTGTCATGCTCTTCGATTCCCCGGGTCGACACATCGCTCACCAGTTGCTGCATGCGCTCACAGCTGCGTTGTGGCGGCAGGGCGAGAATCTGCTTTTCCATTGCTCGCGCCTGGTTTCTGGCGATCTCCGCGTGGCGTTCCTCATGACGCTTGATATCACTGGAAAGCGCATCCCATATCATCGACAGCTGCTTGCTCGCACCCTTGCGGCTGCTCCAGCGCGGTAGGATGATCTGCGTATGGACTGTAACCTTCGCGCTGCCGACGCTGCACCGGCCGTCGTGCTGGACGTAGGTCGCCTCGCCGCCAAAGCGGATCTTCGTCGCTCCGGGATGGCGTGCCGACGAGCCGTTCGCCGTCGGACCGCGTGTGCTCAGTTGCAGGTCGAGGTCGTCCGCCGTCTTACCCTTGATGGTGAAGTAGGAGTAGCTCTTTGTCGCAACCACAGCGGCAGTCGCGGGATTGCAAGTCGACATGACTATGGAAAAGGCAAAGACGATGGGCATATAACGCGGTACGGAAGGCATTATGCAAATACTCATGTTGAAGTTTGGCGGAGCTTGGGGCATAGGCACGGCCAGCGCAATATCGTGAGGCGCTTTTTTCGATCGACAGGATGAATGCCGTGGCACAGCGTGGAAGCAGTTTCTGGCGCGTCGCACATGGCCGTGAGATCGAGCTCGGTGCTCGCGCCGCCATCATGGCGATCGTCAATGTGACACCGGATTCCTTCTCTGACGGTGGACGCTACGACAGTGTCGACGCTGCTGTCGCTTATGCCCTCCGGGCTGTCAGCGACGGCGCTGACATCGTCGATATCGGTGGAGAATCGACGCGCCCCGGGGCCGATTTCGTCAGTCCCTCGGACGAGCAGGCGCGTGTTTTGCCGGTGATCGAAGCGCTGCGTGGCGAAACCGATGCCCTGATTTCGATCGACACCTACCGCGCCGCTACGGCGCGTCTTGCCGTAAGCGCCGGAGCCCATGTCGTCAACGACGTGTACGGACTGCAGCGGGAGCCGGAGATCGCGGCGATCGCTGCCGAGACCGGTGCGGGTCTCTGCATCATGCACACGGGCCGAGACCGGGAGAAGCTTGCCGACGTCATCGACGACCAGTTTCTGTTCCTGGGGCGGTCGTTGGCGATTGCATTCGAGGCCGGTGTGGCCCGGGAGCGCATCGTGCTCGATCCGGGCTTCGGCTTTGCCAAGGACACCCAGGAAAACGTGGATCTGATCGCGCGGTTCAGTGAACTGCACGCTCTGGAATTGCCTTTGCTCGCCGGCACGTCGCGCAAGCGCTTCGTCGGTGCAATCACTGGCCGCGAAGCAGCCGACCGCGACGCGGGAACGGCAGCAACGAGCGTGCTGCTGCGCCTTCAGGGAGCGGCGATTTTTCGAGTACACGATGTCGCAATCAACAGGGACGCACTGGCTGTCGCCGATGCTATGCTGGCGGCGCGCCACGGCTTTCAGCGGAGACACACGGCATGAGCACCACCTACACGATCACGCTTCAGAACTGTGCGTTCTTCGCACGTCACGGCGTCCACGACGAGGAGGAGTTCCTGGGACAGCGGTTCTTCGTCGATGCTGAACTTGACGTTGTGGCTGGCGATGCGTTGGAAAGCGATTCGATTCACGACACGGTGAACTACGGCATAGCCTTTACTGTGATCGAGGAGATCGTGACGGGCAAGCGCCGCTACCTGATCGAGGCTTTGGCGCTCGATATAGCGAGAGGCTTATGTGGAAGGTTTCCACAAATCAGGCGCGCCAAGATCAACCTACGCAAGCCGAATGCGCCGGTACCCGGCGTTCTGGATTTCGTGCAAGTGAGTGTCGAACATTTTGCCTGAGCGTGTTTTCCAGACAGCAACACTTGGCCTAGGCGGGAATATAGGCGACCCGGTTCATGCGATGGCGGTGGGGCTGCGCGCGCTCGACGAGCGCCAGGACTGTCGCGTGCTCGCCGTTTCGCGGCTCTTCAGGACCCCGCCCTGGGGCAAGACCGATCAGTCGCATTTTTTCAACGCCTGCGCTCGCGTCGAGACGACACTGGCTGCCGAAGCCCTTCTCGACGTCTGTCTCGATATCGAACGCGGCATGAAGCGGGAGCGGGTCGAACGGTGGGGGCCGCGGACGCTGGATATCGACATTCTGACGTATGCCGATCTGGTTCAGGAGGCGCCGAAGCTGGATCTGCCGCATCCCCGGATGACCGGGCGTGGCTTCGTACTGTTGCCGCTTGCCGATTTTGCCGCCGATTTGCTGGTCGAGGGCTGGACGATTCGTGAGTGGCTGTCTCGGGCGGACATTCAAGGCATCGAGGTCGCTGACCAAAACGTGGATTGGTGGCGGACAGCCTGAAAAGAAGAAGGCGGCGAAATGATCCGCCGCCCGGAAATTGTGGCCAGGGAAATCTGGCGTTCTATTCGACCGACCCGACCGTTATCTCGTCGACCTGACGGGCAAGGGTCAATCCGATCACCGGGATCATCTGGTTTTCCACCTTGACCGAAATCGTCACATTCATGGTCTTGTCGTCACGCACGCGGGCGATCATTGCGCCGTTGAGCTTGGAACGGTTGAGACCGACGACAACGGTATCCTGTGTTACCGCACCGGAAACGACGTCGAGGCCCTTGCCTTCGGCACCATCCAGAAACTTGCCCTTGTAGCTGCCGCCGGACTGGGTGATCAACGCTGTCATTGGCTGTTTGAAGACGCCGACTCGGCAACTGCCATCAAGCTTGATGCCGGCGCCACTGCCGTTGACAGGTTCGCCCACTAGGTTGCAGGTGAACTTCGTGCCCTTGTACTTGCCGGCAACGATCTCGCCGGGGCCTTTCCAGCTGCCTGCGACCGACTCAAAGAAAGCCTTGTCGCGAGTGGCGGCCGTCGCAGACGGAGCCATTGCGGCGAATGGGGGAAGTGCAACCACCGCGAGGCCGAATAGAAGAAGAAACTTGCGCGAATGCATTGATTTTCCTTGGCGACACCATCGCTTAACTGATGCCAAGTTTTGCCCAAAAATGGTTAACGCTTGGTTTCTGGCCCGGCTTAATCGGCCGCAATTCGGGGGAAGGAGATCGGTCGCGACCTCGGGCAATCGAGCCTAGTCCCTTGAATTCGCGTCAAGTATTTTCGTTTTGTTGCGAGGCTGGTCTTGGCTTTGAAATCGCTCCAAGTCAGGCGTTCTTGTCGCGCTGCGTCATCGACGGTGTCAGGTCGCCGATGAAATCACCGATTCCCGGGCGCTTCAGCGCGCGGAATGCGAGCGGGCGGCAAAGGTCCATCGCTGCGATTCCTATCCGCGCGGTCATCAGGCCGTTGATAACGCCTTCGCCGAGCCTGGCCGAAAGCTTCGAAGCCAGACCATGGCCAAGAACCTGCTGGACAACGCTATCGCCAACCGCGATCGAGCCGGTAACGGCGAGGTGGGCAAGAACGTCGCGCATGAGGCGCATCATCCCGAGCGTGCCAGGTCGACCGCCATAGAGGTCCGCCATCGCGCGGATAAGGCGGGCAGATTCATAGAGCACATAGAGCAGATCCACGATTGCCCGCGGGCTGACAGCTGTGACGATGGAGACCCGCTTCGAAGCGTTGACGATCAGGCCACGTGCCTGCCGATCGAGCGGCCCTAACAACTCGCGTTCGGCGAGTGCAACGAGGTGCGGCGCGTCGATGATATCGTTCTCGGCGGCCTTGAGCGTCGCGCGGCCCTTGGCCGTATCCGGTTTAGCCGAGAGCAGCGTTTCGAGGTGCTTGACGAGCGCGCGGGCTTTCGCTGGCCTGGTCTCCAGAATGGCCGCCTCCGCTTCGGCCTTGATAGTCTGCACGGCCGCAAGTCGCATCATGCCAGCCGTTTCCCGCACGGCGATTGCGATCACCGCGAGAACTCCGATCGCCAGCGCCGCAAGGGCGGAATAACCCAGCCAGTCCGCCCGGGAGAAGAGATTGCGTATGAGGCTGTCGGTCCAGAGGCCGAACGCCAGCGAGAAGAGTACACCGAATGCGCCGAACGCAATTTTTGCGAAGGATGTGCCACGTTTTCGCGGAATGGCGACCGGAATTGACGGAATGTCCTTCTCCGGATTGATAAACGGATCATCCTCGTCGGCAGTCAGGACAATGTCATTGCCGAAGCTGCCGGGCTTGCGCGGCGATTTGCTGTCCGTGCCGGTCTGTGGTGCTTCATCCTCGTAGGCAAAGGCGACGGGAGCGCGGCGTGAGGACGGCGGATCTTCAGAGGGAGGCTTGATCATGCGAGACGGTCTCCGAACAGGAACTGCATGGCGCGGTCGAGCCGGATATGGGGTACGGATAGCTTGATGCCGCCACCGGTTTCTTCAAGCTGTGGCGGGCGGAAGCGCACCACGCTCACATCCGGCAGCGAGACTTCGTGACTGCCCGACTCGATGCTTTCGAAGAGCGTTTCGGGGTCCAGCGGCAGGTCGCCCGGGAATACCGCTGTCTTCCTGATGCCATCAAACCGCTCGCCGGCAATGGTTTCGCCCTCCATCGGTGTGCCGACGATAACGGGCAACTCCTGGCCATCGCGCTTGACCGTCGCCTCCCGCGTCGCACGCACGGAAGCCAGCGCCATCACGTCAATGCCCGCGCCGGCCATGCCGATCCGCTGTATGGCACGGTCGACGAGACGGCGCGTGAGCGTGTCGAGCCGATCGTGACTTTCGTGATGCAGATGGTCGGCCTTGGTGGCCGCCACAAGGACGCGATCGATCCGCCGACCGAGAAGGGAAGACAGCAGCGAGTTCGTTCCCGGCCGGAAGCAGGCCAGCACGTCGGTCAGCGCGCGCTCGAGATCCTGCACGGCTTCCGGGCCGCGATTGATGGCCTGCAGTGCGTCGACTAGGACGATTTGCCGGTCGATGCGGGAGAAATGTTCGCGGAAGAACGGCTTCACGACGACGGACTTGTAGGCCTCATAGCGGCGCTCCATCATCGCCCAGAGCGAGCCTTTGTGCGATCTGCCTTCGAGCGACAGGGAAAGAGGCGCGAAGGTCAGGGCAGGCGAGCCTTCAAGATCTCCGGGGAGCAGAAAGCGACCGGGCGGCAGGGTCGACAGCGACCGATCATCGGCCTTGCACGCCTTCAGGTATTCGGCAAAGGCGGTGGCAAGTTCGCGAGCGCGCATTTCGTCGGCAGGAGCCTCAACGTCAATGGAGTTGGTGAGAGATAACCACTGCCGGGAAAGTTCCGCGCGAATGCCGGTTCGGGCAAGCGCGAGCGTCTCTTCGCTGAAGGTGCGGAAATCCTTGCCGAGAAGCGGCAGGTCGAGCAGCCATTCGCCCGGATAGTCAACAATGTCGATCGACAGCCGTCCGGGCGAGAATAAGCGGTTCCAGCCGCTGGCGCTCTGGTAGTCGAGGGTAATGCGCAACTCGGAAATGGCGCGCGTCGATTCAGGCCATATGCGATGCTTCACAAGGTCGCGAATATGATCCTCGTACTGGAAGCGTGGCACGGCATCGTCGGGCTGCTGTTCCAGCCGCACAGCGGAAACGCGGCCTGACTGCATGGGTTCGAATAAGGGCAAGCGGCCGCCGTGCAACAGATTGTGCACCAGCGATGAGATAAACACCGTCTTGCCCGAACGGGACAGGCCGGTGACGCCCAGCCGTATCGTCGGGTTGACGAGGCCGGAAGCCCTATCCGCAAGATTGTCCAGGGCGATGCGCGCGTCATCGGTAAGGGATGTCAAACTGGGCGGCAAGGCAAGATTCCGGTTGGGTTATGAGAGCCATATAGGAACCGGGAGGCGAGGCGAAAAGACTTTCCGCAAAAGAGCTTAGTCGATCAAGAAATCGACGAGCCGCCAGCCCCTTGCAGGGCCGTCAAAATCGATGATCGCAAGGCCGGCGGTCGGGAAGCCGTTCGGCAGTGCGCGTGAGACTGCCTCATGCCCGATAAGCGCTTCCAGGGTCTGTTCCATGGTCGGATTATGGCCAACAAGCATGACCGAACCGACATCCTGCGAATCGATGATTTCAAGGTAGGTGTCGGGTGACGCGTTGTAGAGTTCGTCAACGAAGCGCATATCGACGGTCTCGCCCATGGCGCGACGAACGGCGTTTGCGGTGTCGCGGCAGCGCACCGCGGTCGAGCTCAGCACCAGATCAGGCCGGTAGCCCTTGTCCGCTGCGCTGTCGGCGATGATTTCTGCATCGTCGTAGCCCTTCTGATTCAAGGGGCGGTCAAAGTCTCGCTGTCCGGGGCCGGCCCAGGCGGCGTCCGCGTGCCGCAGGAGATAGATCCGGGAAGGCGGAGGCGAGATTGCGGCCATCGAAAAATCCGTGATCGAAAGGACCTTTCAGTAACGGGTGGGTAGGCCCGGCGTCAACCGTGACGACCGACAATGCCCTCAAATCCGACACCCACGGCCTGCCCCGTAACATGGGCGCAATACGCCATGAATCGAATAGTGATTAGAAACTAGTCTGTTAGCTCAAAAATATGACAGATTTAAAAAACTGTTTACCTAGCGTATTTGGCTTGAATCTCCTGTGGTGCTCGCGATATACAGCCGCCAGATGAGATGTTCTTCAGGAGAATCGCGTTGAGTGAGAAGATCGATCTTAGCAACTATGTACCCTCGGAAGAGGAAGACTTCATGAACGGCAACCAGCGGGCCTACTTCAGGTCCAAGCTGGTCGCCTGGCGGAACGACATCCTCAGAGAGGCGCGCGAGACCCTCGAGCATCTTGCTGAGGAAAGCGCAAACCATCCGGACCTCGCAGACAGGGCATCGTCCGAGACCGACCGCGCGATCGAACTGCGTGCACGTGACCGCCAGAGAAAGTTGATTTCCAAGATCGACGCAGCACTGCAACGTATCGAGGACGGCACTTACGGTTATTGCGAAGAAACAGGCGAACCGATCGGTCTGAAGCGTCTCGACGCCCGACCGATTGCAACGCTCTCGATCGAAGCGCAGGAACGACATGAGCGCCGGGAGAAGGTTTACCGAGACGAATAGGCTCGGTAGTATCGGAAAATTTCGAGGCACCGCGGCGATCGCGGTGCCTTTTTTGTTGGCGCTCCGGATTACTTGTCGCGGTTGACGCTCATCTCGCCGAAAATTCGAGCGACTTCGTTTTGGAGCGCTGCGTCTGCACCGGTTATGGGCGCCATTTCCGGATCTCGACGTGGCGGGTTGCCAGGCGTCGGAACCGGACGTGGCGCGGCGGGGTTTGGTGCCGGAACAACCCGATGCGCGGCCAGCGTGCTTGTCATTTCCTCTTCGAGTATGCGCTGAAAATCGCTCGGATGAGAGGCCGGCACAGCTGGCTGGGCAGCGATTTCGGCGGGTGCCGGCGCGATGGGTGGCACCATCGGCGGTGTTCGAGAGGCGGCCATCTGCGGTTCGACGCGCGGTTGCAGGACACGCTGGCGAGCTGATTCCAGAATATCGGCCGCCATCATTGGTTCGACGGACGCGGGTGTCGTTTGTGGCTGCGGGCGCGGCTCGACGGCGGGGGCAGGGCGGTTTGCCCGCTCGCGCTCCGGCATGACCGGCGCGGGCGCGACCGATGGTTCGGGCCGTACCTCGATGGTTGCTGGTTCGGGCGTGTAAATTTCCACCGGAGCAGGGCTGCGCGCCATCAAGACTGCCTTGGGGGCCGGTTCCGGGGTGGGCTCGGTCTCTGCGACCATCACCGTTGCTTCGCTGACCGGGACCACCGGTTCGCTTGCTGATGTGTGGGCTGTTTCTGGAGCGGTTTCATTCACTTGGGAGATGCGGCTCTCGATCACGATATCGGTCGGTCCGCCGATCATGATCAGGTGCTCGACATCGTCCCGTCGCACGAGTACCAGCCGTCTGCGGGCATCTACCGCGGCCGCATCAAGCACCTGAAGGCGCGGCTGGCGATTGCGTCCGCCGCGAACGAACGGCGAGGGTGCGCGGTTGCGCATGAGCCAGAATGCGATGACGAGAAGCAGCAGTCCAATGCCGACGCCACCCGCGGCAATAAGAAAGCGGCTGCCATAGGCTCCCATGATGTCTTGTAACATATTCAAGCACTCCTTCGCGGTCTTGGAACCACATGACGACTTTTCCGCTTCGTAAACAAGGGTCGATAGCCTTGTCCAGTCAAGCAAACCCGAAGTGGAACTAGCGCCTCATCCCCGGCAGTTCGTTTTGCGGACGAAACTGGCGCTGTTCCTTGTGAATTCAATCACTCTTCTTCGCGACCAGTGTTTTTGCCGGGGCAGCAAGTTGCTAAGAAGGAAAAGGTGCCTGATTCCTGCTTTGTCTCTCTGTACGAGTGAAGGCTGGCGGGCCATGCGAGGAAATACATGACAAAACCGCGTGAGGCCGACGACTACAGCGAACCTCTGGTGGACCGCGGGGGGCGCACAGGGACGGCTTTGCGGATCATTCTGCTGGCGTTGGTTCTGATCGGCGCCGCGGCCGCCTTTGTCGTTTTCAAGAGATCGCTCGACAACGAGATGGTTCTTGGCGTTCTCGGCGTTCTTGCCATGGTCGGGATATTCTTTCTGGTTTCGTCGGTGATCGGCTTCATCGAGGTCATGCCGCAGCGGCAATCCGACAGCCTGGCGCGCGCCTTCCTGAATAACCATCCGGATGGGTCGTTGATCACCGACGAGAAGGGCCGGATTGTCTATGCCAACGCTGCCTACGGCGCGCTGACCGGCGCGAGAAAGTCAACGGAGGTCCAGACACTGGAGGCGCTTCTTTCGCGCTACCGAGAATCGAACGAAGCGCTGTATCGTATCTCGAACGGACTTCGTGAAGGCCGGGAAGGCCGGGAGGAATTCCGGCTGCTGCGGGCGCTAGGCCCATCGCAGAACGGTTCCGGCGCGCATTGGTATCGCCTGAAGGCACGTATACTGCAAAGTGAAGTGAGTGGTGGGAAGCCATTGCGGATCTGGCAGATTACCGACATCACCTCGGAACGCGATGATCAGGAGCGATTTTTCAAGGAATTGCAGAATGCAATCGATTACCTGGATCACGCCCCCGCAGGTTTCTTTTCCGCCGGTCGCAAAGGCGAGATATTTTACCTCAACGCAACGCTGGCGGAATGGCTGGGCCTCGATCTCACAAAATTCATTCCGGGCTCGGTCAACATCGGAGATCTGGTCGCGGGCGAGGGGCTGGCGCTGATCCAATCCGTTCAAGCCGATCCGGGCTTGAAAAAGACGGTGACGCTGGACCTCGACCTGAAGAAATCGAATGGGCAGAGCCTGCCGGTCCAGATCGTTCACAGCGTCACGTCCATGCGCGACGGCGCCCCGGGTGAGAGCCGCACAATCGTGATCACCCGCCAGAAGGGTGGCGAAAGCGATCAGTCTGCCTCGGTCGCGGCCATGCGGTTCACCCGATTTTTCAACAACACGCCGATGGCGATCGCCTCCGTGGATGGCGACGGACGCATACTGCGCACGAATGCACCATTCCTGAAGCTCTTCTCTGGCATCGTCTCCCGTGACGATGTGGAGAATGGCGCTCTTCTCGAAATCATCGTGCAAGACAGCGACAAGACGCGGCTGCAGCAGGCGCTGGTGGCCGCCAAGGATCGACAAGGCGATATCCCGCCGATCGATTCCCGCACGCCGAACGATGAGGCGCGGCATTTCCGATTCTACGTCAATGCCGTGATCGACCAGAGCGACGAGGCTCCGGAAGAAGCCGCAATCGTCTATGCCGTCGAGGTGACTGAGCAGAAGGCACTCGAGGCCCAGATGGCCCAGACCCAAAAGATGAATGCTGTCGGCACGCTTGCCGGTGGCATTGCCCATGACTTTAACAACGTCCTGACGGCAATTCTGCTGTCGTCCGACCATCTGTTGCTGCAGGCGCGACCGGCAGATCCCGGCTTTGCGGACCTGATGGAAATCAAGCGCAACGCCAATCGCGCCGCCGTGCTGGTCCGACAACTGCTGGCCTTCTCGCGCAAGCAGACGATGCGGCCAAGCGTACTCAATCTAACGGATGTTGTCGGCGACCTCAGAATGCTGGTGGACCGGCTGCTTTCCGGCACCAATGTAAAGCTGGACGTCGAATATGGCCGGGACCTGTGGCCGGTGAAGACGGACCTGTCGCAGTTCGAGCAGGTCCTGATCAATCTTTGCGTCAACGCTCGCGATGCGATGCCACAGGGCGGAAAACTGACGGTCCGCACCAAGAATGCCACGGCCGCCGACGTTGCGGCGTTCAACTATTCCTACATGCCGCATGAAGACATGGTTCTTATCGAGGTTTCGGACAACGGTACCGGTATAGCGCCAGAGATCATGGACAAGATCTTCGAGCCGTTCTTCACGACGAAGGAAGTCGGCAAGGGCACCGGTCTCGGTCTCGCCATGGTCTATGGCATCGTCAAGCAGTCGGGCGGCTATATCCAGCCGGAATCAGAGCTGGGCAAGGGCACGACCTTCCGTGTCTTCCTACCGCGCCACATTATCGAGCCAGCGATCGCGGCGGAGGCCGAAGCGGTGACGCCCGCAACCGACGTGCGCGCGACACCGGCGCCCGCTACCGCGGAGCAGCCCGAAGACCTGACCGGATCGGCCGTCATTCTGCTGGTGGAAGACGAAGAGGCGGTGCGTCGCGGCGGCAAGCGAATGCTTGAGACGCGCGGCTATACTGTGCATGAAGCCGGTTCGGGCGTCGAAGCGCTCGAGATCATGGCGGAACTTGACGGCAAGGTTGATATCGTCGTTTCGGACGTTGTCATGCCGGAAATGGATGGACCGTCGTTGTTGCGTGAATTGCGCAAGACATATCCGGACCTGAAGTTCATCTTCGTGTCGGGCTATGCGGAGGATGCCTTTGCCCGCAACCTGCCGCCGGAATCGAAATTCGGGTTCCTGCCGAAGCCGTTTTCGCTGAAGCAGCTCGCCGTCGTCGTCAAGGAGACGCTGGACAGCTGAGGGAGGCGCGGCAACGCCTCCCCGGATTGATCACTCGCCAAGGGCGACCGCGATTTCGGCCGCCAGGCGGGCGTTGTTTTCGACAAGTGCGATATTGGTTTTGAGGCTCTGTCCGTCGGTCAGGTCGAAGATGGTGCTGAGGAGGTACGGCGTCACCTCCTTGCCACTGATTTCGTCGCGCTCGGCGCTGTCGAGCGCACGCTCGATGTAGATCTCCATTTCCTCGCGCGGAATTTCGTCCGCCTCCGGCACGGGGTTGGCAACGAGCATGCCGCCGTCGATGCCGAGTTGCTCGCGAACCGTCTGGAAATTGGCGATTGCGGCCGGGCTGTTCAGCGTCAACGGGCTGCGCAATCCAGAGGCACGCGACCAGAAGGCAGGAAATTCCTCGCTTTCATAGGTGACCACCGGGACGCCCGCCGTTTCCAGTACTTCGAGCGTTTTCGGAATGTCCAGGATCGCCTTGGCACCGGCGCAGACGACGATGACACAGGTACGCCCCAGCTCCTCGAGGTCAGCGGAAATGTCGAAGCTATCTTCGGCGCCGCGATGGACGCCGCCGATACCACCGGTGGCAAAGACCTTGATGCCGGCGCCGGCGGCGGCGATCATCGTCGCCGCAACCGTGGTGGCGCCATGGCGGCGCTCGGCGATCGCGAAGGCGAGATCGGCCCGCGAAACCTTCAGCACGTCCTTCGCCTGCGCCAATTGCTCCAGCTCTGCGGCTTCGAGCCCGACATGCAGCGTGCCGTGGATAACTGCGATGGTCGCAGGAACCGCGCCTTGGTCACGGATGATCGACTCGACGCTGCGCGCCATTTCGATGTTGCCGGGGTAGGGCATGCCATGGGTGATGATCGTCGATTCAAGGGCCACGATCGGCGCACCGCGCTGCTTGGCACTCGCAACTTCCTTCGAATAGGCGATCGGCAGGAGGGGGGAGAATGGCTTCGTCATCGTCTTTTCCACTTCGTCGGTATTGCGGTTCAATGCACAATTCTCGTCTGCGGAACAAGGGCCAGCGCTTGTTGGAGCATATCGGCGGACAGGTTCTCGTTGACCGCGTGAGGCGACTGAACGGTCAGGGCGGCTGCGGCAGCACCTTCGCGCACGGCGTCTTCAAGCCGTAGTCCTCTCATCACCGCGGAGATGACGCCAGCTGCCAGCGAGTCGCCCGCACCGGTAACGTCGGCGACGTCCTCGACGCCCGCGGGTTGTAGCGCCACCACCCGGCCGCCGGCAAAGCCAATCAGCTCGCGTTGTCCACGCGTCACGACGCCGCCTCGGACGCCGATGTCACCTAGGAGTGATGGCCAATGCGACGGATCATTGGGGCGCTCGCCGGTCAGCGCCGCCGCCTCGGCTTCGTTCAGGAACAGATAGTCAATTCCCGCGACACAGGGCCTCAACTTGACCGCCTTGGCCGGCGAGATGGCAATCGCTCCGACCGGCTTTTCCAGTGCCTTGGCGCGCGAGACGATGGAGGCAAGCGTTTCTTCCGGCAGGTTGGCGTCGAAAAGAATGAAATCAGTTGCCGCGAATGCGTCGCGCACGGCACGTATCGACAGCCGCCGCGGCACGAACATGCGATAGAGATCCATATCCGCCAGGGCGATCACCAGATTGCCGTCACGCTCGATGATCGCCGTATAGCTTGGCGTCTTGCGATCCAGGAAGACAAAGGGGCGGTAATTGACGCCGGCAAAATCGGCTGCCTCACTGACCATTTCACCGGTGGGATCGCCACCGCGGGGTGAAATCATGGTCACGTCGAACCCGAGGCGCGCGAGGTTGCGTGCTGCGTTGAAGCCGCCGCCGCCGGGTTCTTCGAACCACGCTCCGGGATTACTGGCGCCGACTGCGGTGGTACCGGAGATGCGACCACGGCGATCAATGTGAGCGCCGCCGAGAACCAGGATCTTCTGGCTCATCTCAGCGCTCCACCGCTGTGGATGACACGAATCGCCGCGCTGAAACGGCGGGCTGGTCGCCAACCAACTTCGGCATAAGCCGTTGCTTTCCGCCGATAAAACAAATGTAGAACACAGGCAGGTTTACCTTTTTCTTTCAATTATTTGAGCGACACTTGCGCAATGAGAACAAATCCGGTACAAAATCCACATCGGCGGCGACATTGCTTGAGCGGCTTCAATAACCTAAAGGTGGATCGAATGTCACAGAATACATTGCGGCTCGTAGAGGACAAATCGGTGGACAAAAGCAAGGCACTTGAAGCGGCACTCTCACAGATAGAGCGGTCGTTCGGCAAGGGCTCTATCATGAAGCTGGGCTCGAACGAGAGCGTGGTCGAGATCGAGACGGTTTCGACGGGCTCGCTCGGGCTCGATATCGCGCTTGGTATCGGCGGACTTCCCAAGGGCCGCATCGTCGAGATTTACGGACCGGAAAGCTCGGGCAAGACGACGCTGGCGCTGCAGACCATCGCAGAAGCCCAGAAGAAGGGCGGCATCTGCGCTTTCGTCGATGCCGAACACGCGCTTGATCCGGTCTATGCCCGCAAGCTGGGCGTCGATCTGCACAATCTTCTGATCTCCCAGCCTGATACTGGTGAGCAGGCGCTCGAAATCACCGATACGCTGGTCCGATCCGGTGCGGTTGACGTGCTTGTGGTGGACTCGGTTGCTGCATTGACGCCGCGTGCTGAAATCGAAGGCGAAATGGGCGACAGCCTGCCTGGTCTTCAGGCACGATTGATGAGCCAGGCGCTTCGCAAACTGACGGCTTCGATCTCGAAATCGAAGACCATGGTGATCTTCATCAACCAGATCCGCATGAAGATCGGCGTCATGTTCGGCTCCCCCGAAACGACGACGGGTGGTAACGCGCTGAAGTTCTATGCATCGGTTCGCCTCGACATTCGCCGTATCGGTGCGGTCAAGGAACGAGAAGAGGTGATCGGCAACCAGACGCGCGTCAAGGTCGTCAAGAACAAGATGGCCCCTCCGTTCAAGCAGGTCGAATTCGACATCATGTATGGCGAAGGCGTCTCGAAGACCGGCGAACTGGTCGACCTCGGCGTCAAGGCCGGGATCGTCGAGAAGTCGGGTGCCTGGTTCTCCTACAACAGCCAGCGGCTCGGGCAGGGTCGCGAGAACGCCAAGATCTTCTTGCGCGACAATCCCGAGGTGATGCGCGAGATCGAGACGTCGATCCGCCAGAATGCCGGCCTGCTCGCCGAGAAGCTGCAGAATGGCGGTCCTGATGCCAATGATGCGGACGGCGAATAAGCCTTCAACTGTCGCTGAATAGTTCAGAACCGGCTGCATTCCTTGACCAGAATGCGGCCGGTTTTGTTTGTCTGCTGGACAGTGGTTAACGCGGGCGATAAAAGCCACTGAATTTTCAAGATTTGACCTGCCTTGGGCAGCACTGAAGGGCATAGCATGAGCGGTGTGAACGAAATCCGGTCGACCTTCCTCGACTACTTCAAGAAGAACGGCCACGAGATCGTTTCGTCCAGCCCGCTCGTGCCGCGCAATGACCCAACGCTGATGTTTACCAATGCCGGCATGGTGCAGTTCAAGAACGTGTTCACCGGTCTGGAGCAGCGTCCCTACAAAACAGCATCGACGGCGCAAAAGTGCGTGCGCGCCGGTGGCAAGCATAACGACCTCGACAATGTCGGCTACACCGCCCGTCACCATACCTTCTTCGAAATGCTAGGTAATTTCTCCTTTGGTGATTATTTCAAGGAGCAGGCGATCGAGCATGCCTGGACCCTGATCACCAAGGAGTTCGGCATCGATGCCAAGCGCCTGCTGGTCACCGTCTATCACACGGATGACGAAGCCTTCGGTCTCTGGAAGAAGATCGCCGGCCTGACCGACGACAGGATCATCCGCATCCCGACCAGCGACAACTTCTGGGCGATGGGCGATACCGGTCCCTGCGGTCCCTGTTCCGAGATATTCTACGATCACGGCGATCACATATGGGGCGGACCTCCCGGCTCGCCTGAGGAAGATGGCGACCGTTTCATCGAGATCTGGAACCTCGTCTTCATGCAGTACGAGCAGATCACCAAGGAAGAGCGTGTCGACCTGCCGCGGCCGTCGATCGATACCGGCATGGGTCTCGAGCGTGTGGCCGCGCTGCTGCAGGGCCAGCATGACAACTACGACATCGACCTGTTCCGGGCGCTGATTGCGGCGTCCGAAGAAGCCACCGGCGTCAAGGCCGAAGGCGAGCAGCGTGCCAGCCACCGGGTCATCGCCGACCATCTGCGTTCGTCGGCCTTCCTAATTGCCGACGGCGTACTGCCGTCCGCCGAAGGTCGCGGTTACGTTCTGCGCCGCATCATGCGCCGCGCCATGCGCCACGCCGAGTTGCTCGGCGCCCGTGAGCCGCTAATGTGGAAGCTGCTGCCGGCGCTGATCCAGCAGATGGGCCGTGCCTATCCGGAACTGGTGCGGGCCGAGGCGCTGATCACCGAGACGCTGAAGCTCGAGGAAACCAAGTTCCGCACGACGCTGAAGCGCGGCCTGTCGTTGCTGTCGGATGCGACGACGACGTTGGGCAAGGGCGACATGCTCGACGGCGAGACCGCCTTCAAGCTCTACGACACCTATGGCTTCCCGCTCGACCTGACGCAGGACGCCCTGCGCGCCCGCGAAATCAATGTCGATCTCAGTGGCTTCACCGATGCAATGGAACGGCAGAAGGCCGAGGCCCGTTCGCATTGGGCCGGCTCCGGCGACAAGGCGACCGAAACCATCTGGTTCGAGCTGCGCGACAAGCATGGTGCGACGGAATTCCTCGGCTACGACACCGAAACCGCCGAAGGCGTGGTACAGGCGATTGTCAAGGACGGCGCATCGGTTGAAAGCGCTGCCAGCGGAGACAAGGTCCAGATCGTCGTCACCCAGACGCCGTTCTATGGCGAATCCGGTGGCCAGATGGGCGATGCCGGGATCGTTTCGTCGGACAGTGGCAAGGTCGAGGTCACAGACACGCAGAAGCGTGGCGAAGGACTGTTCGTGCATATCGGCACCGTCGTCGAGGGCACGATCAAGGCTGGCGACGCCGTGGCGATGACCGTCGATCACGCCCGCCGCTCGCATATCCGCGCCAACCACTCGGCAACGCATCTTCTGCATGAAGCGCTGCGCGAGGTGCTGGGCCACCATGTCGCCCAGAAGGGCTCGCTGGTGACGCCGGATCGCCTGCGCTTCGACGTTTCGCACCCGAAGCCGATGTCGGCGGAAGAACTCAAGGTGGTCGAGGATATGGCCAACGAGATCATCCTGCAGAACTCGCCGGTGACAACACGTCTGATGAGCGTCGACGACGCCCGCGCCGAAGGCGCCATGGCGCTGTTCGGTGAGAAGTATGGCGATGAAGTGCGTGTCGTGGCCATGGGCCAGGGCCTGCACGGTGCCAAGACTGGTAAGCCGTATTCGATCGAACTCTGCGGTGGCACACACGTGTCTGCGACCGGTGACATTGGCCTGGTGCGTATTCTCGGCGACAGCGCCGTCAGCTCCGGCGTGCGCCGCATCGAGGCGGTGACCGGCGAGGCGGCGCGTGCCTATCTCGCCGAGCAGGACGAGCGGGTGAAGGCTCTGGCCGGCGCGCTGAAGGTGCAGCCGGGAGAAGTGCTGTCGCGCGTCGAAGCGCTGATGGACGACCGCCGCAAGCTGGAAAAAGAGCTGGCCGATGCCAAGCGCAAGCTTGCCATGGGCGGCGGGCAGGGCGGCTCTGAAGATGCTGTTCGCGAGGTCGGCGGCGTCAAGTTCCTCGGCAAGGCGATTTCGGGCGTCGATCCGAAGGACCTGAAGGGTCTTGCCGATGACGGCAAGGCCAGCCTCGGTTCGGGCGTCGTGGCATTGATCGGTGTGTCCGATGACGGCAAGGCGAGCGCGGTGGTTGCCGTGACGCCGGATCTGATCGGTCGTTTCAGCGCCGTAGATCTGGTGCGGGTTGCGTCTGCCGCTCTCGGTGGCAAGGGCGGCGGCGGTCGCCCTGATATGGCGCAGGCCGGTGGCCCGGATGGCTCGAAGGCGGACGATGCGATCGAGGCTGTCGCCGTCGCCATGGCGAGCTGAGTAGCCGATCAAGCGGGAAGTCGGCGCTGGTCTCCGGCTTTCTCTTTACAGGTTGGCAAATTCAGTCGGATTTTTCAGAGGGGCTTTGGCCTCGTGCAACGGATCGTATTTGCATGAGGTGCCGACTGCCCTTGCCCTGGTCTGGCCTGACTGGCCGCTTATGCAGCCTGCATGGCCTTGCCGGCCTCGTCGTCGAGTTCGTTCGCCCTCCTGTAAGCGTCGCGCTGGCTGATGCGGTCGTGATAGTCGACGAAGGCCTGGCGCTTTTCGATGCTGCCGAAGCCGAGGCCCCAGCCGATATGCGCGCCGACATAGACGTCCGCGGCCGTGAAGCGGTCGCCCGCAATATAGGGAGCGCGCGACACCGCCTTTTCGAGGGTGCCCATGACGTCGCCGAAGCTTCCGCAGCCGGCCATGCGCAGGCGATCCCTCGGGATCTCGAAACCCAGCGCCTTGAGCGTGACGCTTGCCTCCAGTGGCCCGGCGGCAAAGAACATCCAGCGGTAATAGTCGCCGCGCTCGCTCGGCGTCGGGGCAAGTCCAGATTCCGGAAACGTTTCGGCGAGATAGGCACAGATCGCGGCACATTCGGTGACAATCGTGTCGCGATGTCGGATTGCCGGAACCTTGCCCATCGGATTGACCGACAGGTAATCCGGCTCCTTCATGGTTTCGCCGAAGGTCAGGAGTTCGGTGCGGTATGGCACGCCGGTTTCCTCGAGCATCCAGCGGGCTATGCGGCCACGCGACATGGGGTTTGTATAAAATACCAGGTCTTCCGCCATCATCTCCTCCCGTGATTTCAGGGAGAAGTAGAGCGGGAACGTTACTCGGCCAGAGTGTATGTCGGCGGCACCAGCCTATAGAGGCTTGCGGTATTGAATGAAGCCGGAGCGTGAGGCGATCCTATCGTAGAGTTTTCGCGCAGTGGCGTTGGTCTCGTGCGTCATCCAGTAAAGACGCCCAGCACCATTCTCGCGGGCAAGATCGGCGACCGCTTCGATCAAAGCAGCACCGGTTCCCAGCCCGCGCTGGCTGTCGTCGACGTAGAGATCCTGCAGATAGCACGTCCATTTCGCCAACCACGTGGAGCGATGGAAGATGGCGTGAACAATTCCGACCAGGTGGCCGGTGTCATCGAATGCGCCGAGCGCGTGCATGTCTTCGGTCGGCTCGTTAAAGCGGCTCCATGTGAGATCCGTGGTCTCCGGCGGAATGACGGTCTCGTAGAAGCGCTGATAGCCCTGCCAGAGCGGTTCCCAGGCGGCACGGTCGGACGGCTGCAGCGGGCGGATCGTCATCATTGTTCTTGCTCCCCTTATGGTGTCCCCAGAAACGAAAACGGCGGGGAAATCCCCGCCGTATGGTTCGCATATATGAGACGACTTATGCCATCGCCTTCTGCAGGTTCTCGTCGATCTTGTCGAGGAAAGCAGTGGTCGACAGCCAAGGCTGGTCGGGGCCGATCAGCAGCGCCAGATCCTTGGTCATGAAGCCGGCTTCAACCGTATCGACGCAGACCTTTTCGAGGGTAGTTGCGAAGTTCGCCAGTTCGGTGTTGTCGTCCAGCTTTGCGCGGTGCGCGAGGCCGCGCGTCCAGGCAAAGATCGAAGCGATCGAGTTCGTAGAGGTTTCCTGGCCCTTCTGGTGCTGGCGGTAGTGGCGGGTAACCGTACCGTGAGCCGCTTCGGCTTCGACCGTGCGGCCGTCCGGCGACAGCAGGACCGAGGTCATCAGGCCGAGCGAGCCAAAGCCTTGGGCAACGGTGTCGGACTGGACGTCGCCGTCGTAGTTCTTGCAGGCCCAGACGTAGCCACCGGACCACTTCAACGCCGAGGCGACCATGTCGTCGATCAGGCGATGTTCGTAGGTGATGCCGACTTCGGCGAACTTTTCCTTGAACTCGGTCTGGTAGATCTCTTCGAAGATATCCTTGAAGCGGCCGTCATAGGCCTTGAGGATGGTGTTCTTGGTCGAGAGGTAGACCGGCCACTTGCGCATCAGGCCGTACATCATAGAGGCGCGAGCGAATTCGCGGATCGATTCGTCGAGGTTGTACATGGCCATGGCAACGCCGGCGCCGGGGGCGTCGAAGACGTCCTTCTCGATCACCTGGCCGTCTTCGCCGACGAACTTGATCGACAGCTTGCCCTTGCCCGGGAATTTGAAATCGGTTGCCTTGTACTGGTCGCCGAAAGCATGACGGCCGACAACGATCGGCTTGGTCCAGCCGGGAACCAGACGCGGAACGTTCTGGCAGATGATCGGCTCGCGGAAGATGACGCCGCCGAGGATGTTGCGGATCGTGCCGTTCGGGCTCTTCCACATCTGCTTCAGGTTGAATTCCTTGACACGGTCTTCATCGGGCGTGATCGTCGCGCACTTGATACCGACGCCGTGCTTCTTGATGGCGTGGGCGGCGTCGATCGTTACCTGATCGTTGGTGGCGTCGCGGTTTTCGACGGAGAGGTCGAAGTAATCGATATCGAGGTCGAGATACGGATGGATCAGCTTATCCTTGATGAGCTGCCAGATGATGCGTGTCATTTCATCGCCGTCGAGATCGGCGACGGGGTTGGCGACCTTGATCTTCTTCATGTATCTGCCTCGTGAAGCTTTGGAGGGACGGGCGTCCCGCGTGGGTGACATCAAATCCCGTGCGCTATAGCATTGTGTGCCGGGAGTGCAAAGTCGGAAGCAGGGCAGAACGGTCTGTTTTTGCGGGCATTGCCAAGCGAACGAAAATGGCTAGTCTCCGCCCAAAACCATGGCCCCGGACATTGATCATGAGAAATATTTCGTTCGTTTTTCCGTTTTTGCTTGGCTTGACCGTTTCAGCATTTGCCGCCGATACGACAGCGCCGGTCAAGGAAATCATGGATGCCACGATCAAGAACTGGTCGGGCACGGACGCCGATTGGGTCGACATTTTCGACGAGAGCAGGCTTGCGCGGATCTACAGCACGGACTTCGTCACGAAGTATCGGGCAGCGGTGCAAAATCCCGCTGCCGACGAGGATGGAATCTCGCCTTTCGACTATGATGTCATCGTCAACGGTCAGGACGCCTGCCCGCTGGAGGACCTTACTTACACTCCGAAGCCTGGCGCCGACGGCGTGACCGAGGTTGTCGTGACGTTCAAGAAGTCGACCTGCATGGACGACGGTTCGGACAAGCAGGCGGTATCAACAGTGCGCTTCGAGGTGATCGATGAGGGCGGTAAGCCGGTCATCGATGACTTCTTAACCGAAGGCGATCCGGGCCAGCCGCCGAACTCGCTCAAGACCACCATGGTGCAGATCGCCAAGGGCGAGTGAAGCCGGCGTTTGATTTTGAGGCGGGTGACGGTATCTGAGCGGGAAGGGTAGAACGCATTTACTCTGCTTGAGAGGCCAGAACGGCTTGTTTTTCGGTTTTGATTTCCGAGATTGGCTGCTCGCGAACGATCCGGCGCTATCACGCCTGCGGGTCGCTTCGCGCGTGACATTGACGATCGCGTTGTCGTTTGTAGTGCTGGTCGCAATCGACCACTTCCTGGTTCCGCTTCCTGCGGTCTCCTACGGGCTCGGAATTGTGCTATCGATCGAAAGCGGCGTTGCCGTGCGTGACAAAGGCGGCGCGCAGCAGTTGGTGACGCGCCTGCTTGGTTGTGCAGCAAGCATTGTCGTCGTCGGCATCGCGGCCGGTCTCGAGGCACACCGCTTTGCTTCCGATTGTGCCTTCCTTCTGATCATCTTTCTGGCCGCCTCGGCGCGCATTTTCGGCCCGAGAGGCCATGCGATCGGAATGTTCGCCTTCATATCGTACTTCATGGGGGCGTACTTTCGGCCACCGTTAGCCGAGCTTCCGCTTGTCGCGATCGGTCCCGTTGTTTCAGCACTGATCGGGCAGGCGGCACGTTCCCTGGTGCTTGCCGACGACTGGCGGCGAGACCTGCTTCGGTCTCTCGAGAGCGTGCGCGGACGCATCAATCAGATACTCTTCAAGATCGCGACGCTGGCAGTCGAAGGGCGGGTCTCGGAACGTGACCGGCAGGAGTTGAACCGGCTGGAAGAGCGTATGAAAGAGGTCGTGCTGATGGCGGAAAGCTTTATTCCACGTCCGTCTGATGGCGTGCTGGATGCCGCAACCGAGCCCGCGGGTGAGCTGGTGGTCCGCCTATTCGATGCACATCTTGCCGCCGACAGCGCTATCATGCTCAGTTCCCAGACGCTGCCGTCATTCGGGCTGGTTCATGCGATCATCGAGGGAGAGATGATTTCGACGCCGGCATTGAACAGTGATGAACCACTGGCGGAATCGTCGCTGGCACTTATCCGTCTCGGGCAAGCCCGGGGTTTGCTTGCAGCCTCGATAACGCAGGGTTACGCGACAGGTTTCGCCGAGCTTGCCGCCGTCACCGAAACGTCGGGCCTGGTGAAAAAGTTAGATTTTTCCCTGGGAAATCCTTTGGTCCGTGCGGCTCTGCAAATCACGCTTGCGTCGGCAATTGCGATGGCGCTCGGGCTGGCGCTTTCCCGCGAGCGGTGGTTCTGGGCGGTGCTCGCCTCGTTTCTGGTGTTCACCAATACGAACTCGCGCGGCGACACGGCAATGAAGGCGCTGCAGCGCTCGGTTGGCACGCTATTCGGTATCGCAATCGGGCTTGGACTGGCGACTGTCCTCAACGGTCACATGGTCGTGGCGACAGCGCTAACCACTTTAGCCATCTTCCTGGCTTTCTATTTCCTGCAGACGTCCTACGCGACGATGACATTCTTTGTGTCGATCAGCCTGTGTCTGGTCTACGGCCTGATCGGGTCGTTGACCATCGGCGTGCTGCTGCTGCGTGTAGAGGAAACTGCGCTGGGTGCCGCCGTCGGGACCTTTGTCGCCTTTGTGGTCTTTCCAGCCCGCACGCGTGGCGCGCTTGACGCGGTACTTGGCAAATGGTTTGGAGCACTTGAGGAACTGTTGACCGCAGTCTCGGCAGGCGCGCCGACCTACAAATTGATTGCGCTGTCGCAGAAGCTGGATGAGGCGTATCGCAATCTTGCTGCGTCAGCACGCCCGCTGGGCTCTGCATGGTCTGTTGTCACCAGGCCGGGACACATCCGCCAGACGCTTGCGATCTTTCTTGCTGCAACCTACTGGGCGCGGCTGGTAGCGAAGAACCACGATGCTTCGGTTGCGGATGACGATACGCAGCGTCTCGTCGCAGCAGACCTTGTTCAGGTCGCGTCGTTGTCGAAGCGGAAGTCGGATTGCTTCTCTGTTGATCGTAATGGCGTTGGTGTGCCACAGCGGCACCTGTCGCTGTCCGGGCCCGGTTCGCGACTTGGCCTGGAAATGATTGGCGCGACGCTCGGCCGGCTTTACCCGGATGCTTAAGTCTTGCCGTTTCGGCCAGCGTTGGCTATTCCCGCGCATAGCAAAAGGATCGAGACTTCATGGCAGGCACGAACAGCGAGCGCTTACTTCTGACCGAAGGTCCCGTTATCATTCTGGTCGAGCCGCAAATGGGCGAGAACATCGGGATGGTGGCACGCGCCATGGCCAATTTCGGTCTTTCGGAACTCAGGCTCGTTAATCCCCGCGACGGATGGCCGAACGAGAAGGCACAGGCGGCGGCTTCCAAGGCTGACCACGTCATCGAGGGCACAAAGGTTTTTGAGACGCTGGAGCAGGCTGTTGCCGACCTCAACTTCGTCTACGCGACGACGGCGCGTGAACGCGACGGCTTCAAACCGGTGCGTTCTCCCGTGGTTGCCGCAGAGACGTTGCGCTCCAGGTTCAGGGCGGGTGAAGGCACCGGCATTCTGTTTGGCCGGGAACGCTGGGGACTGACCAACGAGGAAGTGGCGATTGCCGACGAGATCGTAACCTTTCCAGTCAATCCAGCCTTTGCATCGCTGAACATCGCGCAAGCGGTGCTACTGATGTCCTACGAGTGGATGAAATCCGGAATGGAGGATACCGGTGAGGTACCCTTCCAGGCGATGTCCCAGACGCAGTCGACCAAGGAGCAGTTCCTCGGTCTCCGCGACCAACTGGAAGAGGCGCTCGACGCGCGCAATTATTTCCATCCGCCCGCGAAAAAGCCCAAAATGATCGACAATCTCCGGGCCGTACTTTCGCGCCGCGCCTTCACCGAGCAGGAAATCAGCGTGTTGCGCGGCGTGATATCCTCCCTCGACCGTTTCTCGCGACAGTATCCGCGCGGTAGCCGGGCTCCCGCAGACACCAAGGAACAGCCGAAAGATGATAGCGCCGGCGAATGAGCTGAAACCCGTCCTGGTC
The DNA here is from genome assembly GCF_001426265.1 of Rhizobium sp. Root1220. Classification (GTDB taxonomy): domain Bacteria; phylum Pseudomonadota; class Alphaproteobacteria; order Rhizobiales; family Rhizobiaceae; genus Rhizobium. The sequence continues at coordinate 379,077 of NZ_LMDG01000012.1, read as the reverse complement.
TTCGATTCCGGCATTGGCGGGCTTACCGTGTTGCGTGAGGCTCGGGTCCTGATGCCGGAGCGGGGCTTCGTTTACATCGCAGACGACGCCGGCTTTCCCTATGGCGGCTGGGAGGAACAAGCGCTCAGGGAGCGGGTGATCGGCCTGTTTGCCAAGCTGCTCCGGGAGCATGATCCGGAGGTCTGTATCATCGCATGCAATACCGCGTTTACGCTCGTTGGCGCGGATCTGCGCGCGGCCTTTCCACAGATGACGTTCGTCGGCACGGTGCCTGCCATCAAGCCGGCTGCGGAACGCACGCGGTCGGGGCTGGTGTCGGTGCTGGCCACGCCCGGGACAGTCAAGCGCGCCTATACACGCGACCTGATCCAGTCCTTCGCGCAGCAATGCCATGTCCGTCTGGTCGGCTCGGAGAATTTGGCGCGGATGGCGGAATCCTATATCAGGGGTGATGTCGTCTCCGACGAGGCGGTGCTTGCCGAGATCGAACAATGCTTCGTGGAGAAAGACGGTCGCAAGACCGACATCGTCGTGCTCGCCTGTACGCATTATCCCTTCATGGCCAATATCTTCCGACGTCTTGCGCCGTGGCCGGTGGACTGGCTCGACCCGGCGGAAGCCATCGCCCGGCGGGCGCGTACTCTCGTTCCCGAGATCGCGGATGCGGTTCATCCCGACAGTTTTGATTTTGCCGTCTTCACCTCCGGCAATCCGGATTTCCCGACAAGAAGGCTCATGCAGGGGTTCGGTCTTACGACCCGCTAGGTTTGGACTGAAGTTGGTATCATTTTCAGGCGCGCAAGCTTTCATTCCGGTGGCCGATCGCGCAAGCTGGCAGACGGGGAATCGCTGACGGGTTTGGCTTCTTCAATGGTGCAGGGGAAGATCGATGCCGTTTCAAAGACTTGTGATGCTGATTTTCTTTTTGCAGCCGATCGCCTTCGGCAGCTGGTTACCGCGCATCCCGGATATTCAGTCGAGGCTCGGGATGGGCCCCGCCGATCTCGCCATTGCGTTGTTGGGGTTGCCTGTCGGGACCTTGGCGGCTCTCCCCTTTGCCGGTCGGCTGGTGTCGCGGATCGGTGGTCGCGCAACCATCATATACGGGTTCGTTGTTTTTCTGGCTGTGGTGTCGCTGCCGGCCTTCACCGATAGCATCGCAATGCTGTTCGTCAGCTTGCTGGTCGTGGGGCTGGCCTTGTCGACGCTCGAACTCGGCCTGAACGTCGAGGCCGATCGGGCCGAGAAGACGACAGGACTGGTGATCATGAGCCGTTGTCACGGGTTCTGGAGTCTGGGCATCATGGTGGGAAGCTTGCTGGGTGTCGGTGCGGCTGCGCTGCATCTGCCGGCCAATTGGTCGATCGCGGTGACGGCGCTGCTGGTGCTGCCGCTGGCGCTGGCGACAAGCGTCCGCCTGCCGCGTGGCGATAGCGTGGCCAGCGCGACATCCCACGCGCCGACTGCACCATTCAAACTGCCGAGCGCTGCCCTTCTTGGCATTTGCGCCTTTACCTTTGGCATCACGATGACCGAAGGCGCGATTGCCGACTGGTCGGCGGTCTATCTCAAGGACGTGCTTCTTGCGAGCGGCGCCACCACCGGGCTTGGCTATTCGGTCTTTGCTTGCCTCGTGGCGACCGGACGGTTCGGCGGAGACTACATGAAAAGCCGGTTCGGAGCTGTTGCCATTGCGCGCGGCTGCGGTTGCGCATCGCTAGCCGGGTTGCTGATCGTACTCTTGGCACCGAACACCGCCGTTGCGCTTTTCGGCTTCGCAGCCATAGGTATCGGCGTTTCGGTCGGCTTCCCACTCGCCGTGACGGCATCGGCAAGCCTGACGGACCGGCCAGCGGCGGCGAGCGTTGCCATTCTCACGTTCATAGCGCTGGGAGGGTTCCTTGTCGGGCCACCACTGATTGGCTTCGTGGGCGAGGTGTGGGGGTTGCGCATCGGATTGGCAATTCTGCTCGTTCCCCTGACCGCCAGCCTGCTGTTTACGAGAATGCTGACGCCAAGGATTCTGGAAGACCGGGCCGAGCCGGATGCGGAAAAGGCAGCCTGATCCGGCTGCGCGCGATTGGCTGTGGGTTTCGTCGGTGAAGCCGAGCATCGCTTGGCGAATCTGCTAGAGAGTGGCGTTGCTTTTGTAAGGGGAATTGGACTTGCAGGTTGGTATCGATATGGGAATGGCGTCCGGGGGCAATCCGGCCACGCTCGATATCGAGGAGCTTCTGGCCACACGCCTTCTGGTTCAGGGCAATTCCGGCTCCGGAAAATCGCATCTGCTTCGTCGCCTGCTGGAGCAATCAGCGCAGTGGGTGCAGCAGGTCATCATTGATCCGGAAGGCGACTTCGTTACGCTCAGCGATAAGTTCGGCCATGTCGTGGTCGATGGCGAGCGGACGGAAGCCGAGCTTTCCGGCATTGCCAACCGTATCCGCCAGCACCGCGTTTCGTGCGTTCTGACGCTTGAAGGGCTTGACGTCGAGCAACAGATGCGCGCCGCGGCCGCCTTTCTCAACGGCATGTTCGATGCCGATCGCGAATACTGGTATCCGGTTCTCGTCGTGGTCGATGAGGCGCAGATGTTTGCGCCATCCGTCGGCGGCGATGTTTCGGAGGACGCACGCAAGATGTCGCTCGGTGCGATGACGAACCTGATGTGCCGCGGCCGCAAGCGCGGTCTGGCGGGCGTGATAGCAACGCAGCGCCTTGCCAAGCTTGCCAAGAACGTCGCGGCCGAAGCCTCTAACTTTCTGATGGGCCGCACTTTCCTCGACATCGACATGGCGCGTGCCGCCGATCTTCTCGGCATGGACCGCCGCCAGGCCGAAATGTTCCGCGATCTGAAGCGTGGTAATTTCGTCGCCCTCGGCCCGGCATTGTCGCGTCGCCCGCTGCCCATCCAGATCGGCATGGTCGAGACGTCGGCGCGCTCTTCGAGCCCGAAGCTGATGCCGCTGCCGGATTCGCCCCAGGATGTCGAGGATCTGATCTTTACGCCGGATCCAGAAGAGTTCCAGCGGCCGCTGATGCGCCGAGCAGCACCGGCGCCACGGCCGACGACGGATATTCTGGCCGAGCTTTCACGCTCGACGCCGGCCGCCGCTCCGCAGCCCACCGAAACGCGGCCCAGCCAGCCGGAAATGTCTCCCGAGGACCGCGAAGCGCGTCTTGCGGCCGTGCTTGGCGAAATCCTCGACGACCCGGGCTCCGGTTTCCGTACCGACTCGGTGCTCTATCAGGAGTTTCTCGTCCGGTTGCGCATGCGCCGCGTGTCGGGATCGCCGATGTCGCTGCCGGAGTTTCGACGCAGAGTGGCCATTTCCCGTTCCGGCGTCGATGCGGCGACGGCCGAGACCGATGCCTGGGCGACTGCTCTGTCGCTTTCGAACGGTGTTACGGACGATTTGCAGGGCGTGTTCCTGATGCTCGCAAAGGCAGCGGTCTGCGGCGAGCCGTGCCCGTCCGACGCCCGGATCGCCCGTGCCTACGGAACGCATTCGGCCCGTCGTGCCAGGCGCCTCCTTGGTTATTTCGAGGAGCATGGGACCGTCGTCGTGCACACAGATTTCTCGGGCAAGCGCGTCGTCGCTTTCCCCGACATGAACTGCCAGACGGCGCCAGGCGACGCCAATGCGCCTGACATTGACGATCTCAGGTCCGCGGCAGAATAGTTCTCGTCGTTCCCTTTCTGGCAGAAGCGCTCATCTTCTCCCAGGGGGCTTAGGCGTCCTGCTTTGTCACACGCATTTCATCGCGGCGGAGGATAAAAACGCGCGGCCGTGGGGGGCCGTATGCGTTAATAAGGGAGATTCGTCATGCGGAAGAGAATTCATCGCAATGTGTCACAGGCCCTCGCTGCCGCTTTGCTCGCGACTGTCGCGATTCAGCCGGGCTATGCCGAGGATGCGAGCGGCAAGCTTCTCGATCGCGGTGCAAGCGCCGACCTCAGCGTGCCCGGCGGGGCTCGTCGGCTCTCCGGGGATATCACGGCAGCCTACCGTGCGGCGATCGTCGATGGCCGGCCGAAGAACGTGATTCTGCTCATCGGCGACGGCATGGGCGATTCGGAAATCACCATCGCGCGGAACTATGCTGTCGGCGCCGGGCAATATTTTCCCGGCATTGATGCCCTGCCGGTGACCGGCCAGTACACACACTACTCGCTGGACAAGAAGACGGGCAAGCCGACCTACGTGACCGATTCGGCGGCATCAGGCACAGCCTGGGCAACGGGCGTGAAGAGCTACAACGGCGCGATCGGCGTCGATATCCACGAGGCCGCGCATGAGACATTGCTCGAGAAGGCAAAGGCAGCTGGTCTTGGCACCGGCAACGTTTCGACTGCCGAACTTCAGGATGCGACGCCGGCGGTACAGATCGCACATGTCACGCAGCGCAAGTGTTATGGCCCGGAGGCTACCTCCGAGAAGTGCGCTAGCAACGCGCTTGAAAACGGCGGCAAGGGATCCATCACCGAGCAGCTGCTGAATGCACGCGCTGACGTGACGCTCGGTGGCGGCGCCAAGAGTTTCGGCGAAACCGCGAAGGCCGGCGAATGGAAGGACAAGACCCTGCACCAGCAGGCCGAAGAGCGTGGCTACAAGCTCGTCTCCAACCTCGACGAATTGCAGGCCGTGAAGCAGGCTAACAACGACGCGCCGGTGCTCGGTCTCTTCGCGGATGGCAACATGCCGGTCCGCTGGGAGGGCCCGAAGGCGAGCCACTACGGCAACATCGAGAAGGAACCTGTCGTCTGCAAGCCGAACGAGAAGCGTACGGCCGCTACACCGACTCTGGCGCAGATGACGTCCAAGGCGATCGAACTGCTGCGCACCAATGAAAAGGGCTTCTTCCTTCAGGTTGAAGGCGCATCGATCGACAAGCAGGACCACGCAGCCAACCCGTGCGGGCAGATCGGCGAGACGGTCGATCTCGACGAAGCCGTGCAGGAAGCGCTCAAGTTCGCACAGGAAGCCGGTGATACACTTGTCATCGTTACGGCAGACCACGCCCATGCCAGCCAGATCGTCGACGCGGACACCAAGGCACCGGGCCTGACGGAAGCGTTGATGACCAAGGATGGCGCGGTCATGGCCGTCAGCTACGGCAACTCGGATGACGAGAACGACCAGGGCCACACAGGCGCCCAGCTGCGTATCGCCGCCTACGGCCCGCGTGCTGCCAATGTCAGCGGTCTTACGGACCAGACGGATCTTTTCTATACGATCAGCGACGCGCTCGGTCTGAAGATCGAAACGGTCGGCATGAAGTAGGGTCGTGCGGACTCGAAAATCGAGCGGCTTTGATCGGTTGGCGCGGAATGTGTTTGACATTCCAGCGGCTTCCTCCTAAAGACCGCGCCAGCACGGGGCAGCAATGTCCCGTGTTTCATTTGACATGTCCCGTGGATCTTTCCAGTTCGCGAAACCGGAAAATCCTGTCGGGCCTCCCAAAAAGGGGCCAAAGGAGGGCGTGTTTCCTTCGAGCTGTTTGGTAACAAACAGCCGTAACATTCTGAAAGGAAATACGATGAGCAAGCGCGAATCGTCCAAGTACAAAATTGACCGCCGTATGGGCGAAAACATCTGGGGTCGTCCTAAGTCCCCGGTGAACCGTCGCGAATACGGCCCGGGCCAGCACGGCCAGCGTCGCAAGGGCAAGCTTTCGGACTTCGGTGTGCAGCTGCGCGCCAAGCAGAAGCTGAAGGGTTACTACGGTGACCTGCGCGAGAAGCAGTTCCGCGCGATCTTCGCTGAAGCCGACCGCCGCAAGGGCGACACTTCGGAAAACCTCATCGGTCTTCTGGAATCCCGCCTGGACGCGATCGTCTACCGCGCCAAGTTCGTTCCGACCGTTTTCGCTGCACGCCAGTTCGTAAACCACGGCCACGTGACTGTGAACGGCGTCCGCGTCAACATCGGTTCTTACCGTTGCAAGGCCGGCGACGTCATCGAAGTGCGTCAGAAGTCCAAGCAGCTCGTTTCGGTTCTTGAATCGGTTGGCCTGGCTGAACGCGACGTTCCCGAGTACATCGAAGTCGACCACAACAAGATGGTTGCTACTTTCGCTCGTGTACCGGCTCTCGCTGACGTGCCTTATGCCGTCATCATGGAACCGCATCTGGTGGTCGAATTCTATTCGCGTTAATCGCGAGGCGTTTTCGCATACGGAAAGGCCGCCTCTCGGGGCGGCTTTTTTGTTATCTGGAGAGATGATAATGACGGATTTGCAGGCAGTCCTCGACGGCATCTACGCGGAGCTCGCGCCGAGGATCGGCGAGGGCAAGGTGGCGGATTACATACCGGAGCTTGCCAAGGTCGATCCAAAGCAGTTCGGGTTGACGGTCACGACGGTCGACGGCGGAGTCTACAGTGTCGGCGATACGGCCGTACCGTTCTCCATCCAGAGCATATCCAAGGTTTTCATGCTGACGCTGGCGCTGGGCAAGGTCGGCGAGCAATTATGGAAGCGGGTCGGGCGTGAGCCTTCCGGGTCTGCCTTCAATTCGATCGTGCAGCTCGAACAGGAAGCCGGTATCCCGCGCAACCCCTTCATCAACGCCGGCGCGATCGCCGTCAGCGACGTCGTCATGTCGGGGCACGCGCCACGCGAAGCGATTGGAGAGTTGCTGCGGTTCGTGCGCTATCTCGCGGACGACGATTCCGTCACGATCGACGGCAAGGTCGCAAAGTCCGAAACTCGGACGGGTTTTCGCAACTTCGCGCTTGCGAATTTCATGAGGTCCTACGGCAACCTCGACCATCCGGTCGAGCATGTGCTCGGCGTGTACTTCCACCAATGTGCGCTGTCGATGACATGCCAACAGCTTGCAAAAGCAGGATTGTTTCTGGCGGCGCGGGGCAGCAATCCGGTGGCGGGCTTGTCGGTCGTTTCGCCGAAGCGGGCGCGGCGCATAAACGCGCTGATGCTCACTTGCGGTCACTACGATGGATCCGGCGACTTTGCCTATCACGTCGGTCTTCCTGGGAAGAGCGGTGTCGGCGGCGGGATTTTTGCCGTTGCGCCCGGGATTGCGTCAATGGCGGTCTGGTCGCCTGGGCTGAACAAGGTTGGAAACTCGCAACTCGGCGCCGTCGCACTGGAGATGCTGGCAGCGCGCACGGGATGGTCGGTTTTCGGCGATTGATGCTGTGTTGCGCTGCGCCTTTCTGCTAGAGCAGATCAGACTCTGATTGGACAAAAAAATGAACATCGCAGCGAACATTGCCGATGAACTGGAGACGGTGGAAACCGAGGGTGGCATCGCGCATGCGCTTTTTGCGGATGCGCCAGGCTCCGTCTCGTTCAACAAGTTGCGGAAGCGCCTGCTGCGCCAGATGAGGCAGGCGTTCGATGATTTCGGCATGCTCAACGGCCAGAAGCGCTGGCTGATCGGCGTCTCGGGCGGCAAGGATTCCTACGGGCTGCTGGCGCTGCTGCTGGACCTGCAGTGGCGCGGCTTGCTGCCCGTAGAGCTGATCGCCTGCAATCTCGATCAGGGGCAGCCAAACTTTCCGAAGCATATTCTGCCAGAATACCTCACGCGGATCGGCGTAAAGCACCGTATCGAGTATCGAGACACCTATTCGATCGTGAAGGAGAAGGTGCCTGCGGGCGGAACATACTGCTCGCTCTGTTCGCGCCTGCGTCGGGGCAATCTCTATCGGATCGCCCGGGAAGAGGGTTGTGACGCACTGGTGCTCGGCCATCACCGCGAGGATATTCTCGAAACCTTCTTTATGAACTTCTTCCATGGCGGGCGTCTTGCCTCAATGCCGGCGAAGCTCCTGAATGACGAAGGCAATCTCATGGTCCTTCGGCCGCTCGCCTATTGCGCCGAAGACGATATGGCGAAATTCGCGGCTGCCATGCAATTCCCGATCATTCCCTGTGATCTTTGCGGATCCCAGGATGGGCTGCAGCGCAATGCGATGAAGGACATGCTTGCCGACATCGAGCGGCGCATGCCGGGGCGCAAGGATACGATGCTGCGCGCCCTGTCGCACGTGAACCCTTCCCACCTGCTCGATCCCAAGCTTTTCAATTTCGCAGGCCTGATGGCCGGTAAGGCTACGCCGAGAAGTGAGTAACCGGCGCTAGGCGCAAAAAGGACATGCCATGGCTTCCAAGATAGATGTAACGACGCTTGCCGATCTGCTGCGGCGCGCGGCGAAGGCGGAGATACTGCCACGATTCCGGCGGCTCGGCAGTAACGACGTGCGTGCCAAGAGCGAGGCGACCGATCTGGTGACGGAGGCGGACCTGCAGGCCGAGCGTATGATCAAGGCCGAGGTGGCTGCGCTGTGGCCAGAGGCATTGTTCATTGGCGAAGAGTCCGTTGCGGACGATTCCGCACTTCTCGGGCGGCTTGCAGGCAGCGAGCTTGCGATCGTTGTTGATCCTGTCGACGGCACGTTCAACTTCGCATCTGGTATTCCTGCCTTCGGCGTCATGGCGTCGGTCGTGGCCAATGGCGAGACGGTTGCCGGTATCATCTACGATCCGATGGGCGACGACTGGGTTCTGGCCGAAAAGGGCGGCGGCGCGTGGCTCAGACGCCCGGACGGCGAAGCGGAGCGGCTTTCGGTGGCCAAGCCGGTCGTGCTCGACCAGATGGTCGGCATGGCCTCGACCGGTTTCCTGCCGAGGGGAAAACGCGATGAGGTGCTCGCCAATCTCGCCAAGGTGCGATTCCTCGCAAACTATCGCTGTGCGGCCCACGAATATCGCGCCTTCGCGGGTGGGCATGTTCACTACCTGATGTACAACAAGCTGATGCCATGGGATCATCTTGCTGGCACGCTGATCTCGCAGGAGGCGGGCGCCCATGCTGCGCGGTTCGATGGCTCCCCTTATCTTCCGCATCACGTCGACGGCGGGCTGCTGATCGCGCCCGACAGGGAAAGCTGGGACCTCCTGCGGCGCGAGGTGTTTACCGTCTAAATATGAAAAGGCCCGGCATGCCGGGCCTTTTCATCAGAAGTGTCCGCCGCCCGGATCCAGTTTCGGATCGTCGCCGGGATGCGTGAAAAGTTTGCCCCCTTCGGCCCAGAGCGTTGACACGATGCTGATTGCGCCAAACAGGGCGAAGCCGCCGAACAGAGGCTGAACGGTGCCGTTGAAAAGCTGACCGACCGTGCCGCCAAGAATGGCGCCGAAGGTGGTCGAAACGAAACCGGTGACCGAGGTCGCGGTGCCGGCGAGGTTGCCCATCGGCTCAAGGCTGATGGCGGTAAAGTTGGTGGCGATGACCGCAAACATCATCAGCAGGATCGTGAACAGCGCGTAGGCAAAGGCGAAATCGGGTTTTCCGCCCAGTGCCTTGAAATAGCCGATGGCCGAAATGATCGTGAAGAGGATCATTGCAACATGCGAGATGCGACGCATGCCGAACTTTCGCACGAAGAAACCGTTGGCGAAGTTGGCGATGGCAATGCCGCCGGCAGTGGCGGCGAACGCGATCGGCAACCAATCGCCTAGTCCGTAGACTTCGCCGAAGACCTGCTGCACTGAGATGACATAGGCGCTGATGACGGCCGTGAACATCGTAAGCCCGATCATATAGCCGCAGGTGATCTTGTTGGTGAGAACCGTCTTGAAACCGTCCACCACATTGCCCACGGAAAGCGGTATGCGCTCTTCCTGGGGCAACGATTCCTTGAGCCGCATCAGCCCCCAGACGAAAAGGATCGCACCGACGATGCCGAGAAGGATGAAGATCCAGTGCCAGTTGGCGTAGGCGATAATGAGCTGTCCAACGGACGGGGCGACGATTGGCACGATCATGAACACGATCATGACGTAGGACATGACGCGGGCCATCTCACGTCCGCCGAAGCAGTCGCGAACGATCGCCATGGTTGTGATGCGCACGGCGGCGCCACCAAGGCCCTGAACGAAGCGCATGATCAGCAGCATCTCGAAGCTGCCTGTTGCTGCCGCAGCAAACATCGCGAGCACGTAGACCGCGAGACCGCCGAGCAGGATGTTTCGTCGACCGAAGGTGTCCGACAGGCTGCCGAAGATGATCTGTGATACGCCGAAGCCAAGGAAGAAGACGCCGATGACCAGCTGGGCGTCATTGGCATTCGCGACACCTAGTGAATGGCCTATGGCGGGCAAGGCAGGCAGCATGCTGTCGATCGCCATCGCCACGCTCGCCGTCATGATAGCGATGGTGATGACAAACTCGACGAAGCCCATGCCGATGCGGCGGGACCCCTGATTCTCGGTGTGCGGCTTATGAGGCGGCGTCATTATGCGTATCCTGAAAAGTGAAGTCGTTTCAAAGAATCAGACAGCCGGGTTGTGCGGCTGAAAGAGGCGGCCTTTCTCGGCTATCAACACGAATACGAGGCCGATGATCGATACAGTGAAATAACCTGCGACCATCGGGAGTGCGGTTCCGTTGAATGCCTGGCCGATGCCGGCACCGATCAACGCCCCGCCAACTGTGCTCATGAAGCCGAGCACGGACGATGCCGTTCCGGCCACATGGCCCAGTGGCTCCATTGCCAGGGAGTTGAAGTTCGAGCCGATCCAGCCGAACTGAAACATCGCAAGGCCGAAGAAGCCTATGAAGAAGGGGAAGGGCATGGGGTGCGGACCGATCAGAAGAACGAACAGCCAGATCGTGTTGATTGTGATGAAACCGAGCAATGCTCCATGTGATAGACGCCGCATTCCGAGCTTGCCGACCAGGCGCGAGTTGAGGAAGGACGACATCGACATGAAGATCGCGACGCCCGCGAAGGCGACAGGAAAATAGGCGCCAAGGTCGTAGATCCCGACATAGATCTGCTGCGCTGAATTGATGAAACCGAACAGTGAGCCGAAGATGAAGGTGGTGGCGATCGTGTAGCAGAGCGCGATGCGGTTGGTCAGGACGAGCTTGAAGGCGCCGAGAACCGAGCGGGCGGTGAAGGGGCGGATGTTTGCCGGGTTCAAGGTCTCGGGAAGACGCACATAGGCCCAGCCGGAGATCAAAGCTGCCATCACCGCGATGAACACGAAGATCAGGTGCCAGCTGCCGAAAAACATGATGATCTGGCCGCTGCCAGGAGCGATGACTGGAACGATCATGAATACCATCATGATCAATGACATGACTTCCGCCATCTGCCTGCCGCCGTAGATGTCACGCACGATCGAGATCGTGATAACCCGGGTGGCGGCCGAACCAATGCCCTGGACGAAGCGAAGCGCCAGCAACCCGGCGAACGACGGCACCAGTGCAATACCGAGTGCGGAACAGATATAAATTCCGAGGCCAATGAGGAGCGGTGTACGGCGGCCGAAGCGATCTGAAAGCGGACCGTAGAACAACTGTGCGAGGCCGAACCCAAGCAGATAGGATGAGACAACAAACTGTCGGTGGTTTTCGCTTTCGACACCCAGGCTCGCTCCGATCTGTTGAAGTGCCGGAAGCATGATGTCGATGGCCAAGGAATTGATCGCCATCAGGAAGGCAGCAAGCGCGATGAATTCACCTTTGCCCATGGGCCTTCGGCCCGCGTGCACGGTTTGTGATGAATCTGCCACAATGAAATTCCCAAAAACAGGCCAAGGCGCTGTTCAGCACAGCGCCTCGGACAAAAATACAGGTTTGGAAACCGGGCGGACGCCCGGTGACCGATCAGGCGGCGCCGCGAACGGTAATGCCGTTTTCCTGGAAGTGCTGCTGCAATTCACCCGCCTGGAACATTTCCCGGACGATGTCGCAGCCACCGATGAATTCGCCCTTGACGTAGAGCTGTGGGATCGTCGGCCAGTTCGAGTAGTCCTTGATGCCCTGGCGGATTTCCGAATCGGCGAGCACATTGATGCCCTTGTAGTCGACACCGATGTGATCGAGAATCTGGACGATCTGGCCGGAGAAACCACATTGTGGAAACTGCGGTGTGCCCTTCATGAAGAGGACGACGTCGTTCGTCTTGATCTCGTTGTCGATGAATTCGTTGATACCGCTCATTGGACACCTAATCCTTTCAACAGGCAGGTTAAAGGCCCGCCGTTTCAATCGTTAAGCTTAGATAGCATGTGATAGGCGGATTTCCAGCAGGCGGAACCAAAAAAAGACCGCCTAGTGGTGCTTCAAAAAAAGATTGTTGCACTAACGATACGTCGGCAGGCTGCATGCGTCGGCATGTTTCATCGCATCCGAGCGAAACCGGTGAAATCCGTCGAGCAACGGGCGCACGCTACCGGGATTTAGCCACAATTTTCTCCGAAGCAGCCTGCCAGGCTTTTGCCGCCTTGGGCGGCCGAGAAAGAAAATATGCAAGCCAATTCAAAAAGGGTGGTGCTTCACTTCCCTGGGTTCGAACCGCTTGATGGCGCTGCCCACAGGGCGCGCTATGCGCGATCAGCAAAGCAAAGCGCTGCTGTCTGGAATTTCGACGTCTCGGTAGGCGATGCGGCGGAAGGGTCTTATCCGCTGTCCTTCGCTGTGGCGGCGAGTGGCGATGGCTGGGACATGCGCAGTCGGTTCCACATGTTCGATCATGACGTGCTGCTTCGGCGTCTTCGATCGAAAAGCGTATCCGGCCAGATCATCGCGGGCTTTCTCAGCGCAGCCCGTATCATCGCCGATGGCGGCATGCTGGGCTACTTCCGTTATGCATGGCGGTTCGGGCTCTTCTTCCTTTTCCCGTTCCTGATGATGATGCTCGGCTTTTCACTGAGTGCCACCATTGCCGTCATTCCGCTCGACTTGGAACTTGCGCCGCTGCATTTGTTGTGGAGCCTTGCGCTGGCGCTGGGGTTCTTCGTTTTTGCCTTCCTGCCTGCTGCCGAGCGGTTCTACACGCTGCACCTTTTCGCCGACTGGGAGATGGCCGTCGCGATGGGCAGGATGGATCGTGCGGACTTCAACGAGTGGCTCGATGAGTGTGCAGCGGCAGCCCGGACCGCGCTTGGGGAGGCGGCGGACGAGTACGTGATCTCGTCCCACAGTATGGGGTCGAATGTTGCCGCGCACGTCATCGGCATGCTGCTGGAAAGGGACCCTGGCATATTCGACGGCAAGCGCGTGATCTTTGCGACCCTCGGCTCGGCTATCCTCCAGTGCGCGCTGCTGCGACCGGCGCACCAGCTGCGCTCGCGGGTGGGGCTGATCGCCCGGTGCCCGAACATCGAGTGGCGGGACATACACTGCCTGACGGATGCAATCCATTTCTACAAGGTGCGCGTCGTGGAGGCTTGCGGACATCCCGACGCGCCGCAGCCGGAGATAGTCTTTATCCGGGTCAAGCAGATGCTGACATCCGAGCACTACAAGAAGATCAAGAAGGACTTGCTGCGCGTTCACCGGCAGTACGTTCTCGGTCCTGATATCAGGGCGCCGTTCGACTTCACGTTGCTGACGGCGGGGCCATTGCGGCGTGTACCGGCAGACTGCTACCGACCGGAAATCGAGAAAACAATGGAATTATCGTGATCGCCTGGCGATTGATGCGATAAGCCGTCCTCGAAACCGTCGTGGTCCGTGACAACTGCATCAAAGCATTCAATGAAGGCCTAGGACCACGACCGCGGTGCGCTATATCAGCCATTGCCGCCGATCCTCTTCATCTAGATGCGCACGCGGCCTACGGTTCAGCGAGGCTTACCATGTCAAGCGAATGGCCAATGTATCTGATGCAATGCATTGTGGTCTTCGGACTGGTCGGCGCATTCTTTATCGCGCACCACGGTGACTGACGGCATGGGTTGGTGGGCATGTGCGGCCCAAAGTGCGCCGCCATTAAAGGAAGGCCCGGCTTTGACCGGGCATTCCTATTCGTGGGCTTAATCTGGCGCTGAGGTTTGAAGCGCCAGAGCATGTAGCACGCCGCCCATGTTTCCTTTCAGCGCCTCGTAGACCATCTGGTGTTGCTGAACGCGGCTCTTGCCGCGAAACGCTTCTGCGACAACCTCGGCCGCGTAGTGATCGCCATCGCCCGCAAGATCGCGGATGGTCACCTTGGCGCCGGGAATGCCAGCCTTGATCATGTCTTCGATGTCACCGGGTTTCATAGCCATGATCGATTACTCCTTGCGCATTATTCCGTGGCAGCGAGTGTGCCGCGGCCTTCCATATAGTCAGGGAACCATGATTCATGCGCGTCGCGCAATTGCTGAATCGGCAGCGAGAGCAGATCGTCGACGATCAGATTCTCGCCTTCGACGGTTCCGAGACGACGGAAGGGCACGCCGGCACCTTCCGCATTCGCACAGACGAAGTTGGCGACGTCAGCCGGTACAGTGATCACGTAGCGGGCCTGATCCTCGCCGAAGAGCAGAGCATGCGGTGCGCCCTTGCCTTCGTTGAGACTGATCTTGAGACCCTTGCCCGATGCCATCACCATTTCGGCAAGTGCAAGCGCGAGACCGCCCGAGGAAATGTCGTGGCAAGCCGTTGCCTGCCCGTTGCGGATCACCGAACGAACGAAGTCGCCATTGCGGCGTTCGGCGAAGAGATCGACTTCCGGCGCGGGGCCATCGATGCTGTCCAGCACGTCGCGCAGGTAGATCGATGAGCCGAGATGGCTGCCGTCGGTTCCGATCATGATTGCCTTGTCACCGTTGGCGGCGCTGCCGATACGGGCCATCTTGTTCCAGTCCGGCAAAAGGCCTACGCCGGCGATCGTCGGAGTCGGCAGGATAGCGACGCCGTTTGTCTCGTTGTAGAGCGATACATTGCCCGAGACGATCGGGAAATCGAGGGCGCGGCATGCTTCACCGATGCCCTTCACAGCGAGGACGAACTGACCCATGATTTCGGGCTTTTCGGGATTGCCGAAATTGAGATTGTCGGTAGCGGCAAGCGGCTCGGCCCCGGTTGCAGTGATGTTGCGCCAGCACTCGGCCACGGCCTGCTTGCCGCCTTCAAACGGGTCGGCCTCGACATAGCGCGGCGTCACGTCGGATGAGAAGGCGAGGGCCTTCGTCGGATGGTTTTCGACGCGAACCACACCGGCGTCGCCGCCGGGAAGTTGAAGCGAGTTGCCCTGGATCAACGTGTCATACTGCTCGTAGACCCAGCGGCGGCTTGACTGGTTGGGTGAGGCGACGAGCTGAAGGAGTGTCTTGCCGTAGTCTGCGGGAGCAGCGACGAGATTGGCCGGGAGAGGCGCGCGCTTGTCCGCGTCGCGCCATGGGCGATCGTATTCCGGAGCCTGGTCGCCGAGGTCCTTGATCGGAAGGTTCGCTACCTCGTCACCCTGATGAACCACGCGGAAGCGCAGGTCGTCTGTGGTCTTGCCGACGATCGCGAAATCGAGGCCCCACTTCACGAAGATCGCCTTGGCGACTGCTTCCTTTTCGGGTTCGAGAACCATGAGCATGCGCTCCTGGCTTTCGGACAGCATCATCTCGTAAGCCGTCATCTGCTCTTCGCGAACAGGAACGGTGTCCAGATCGAGCAGGATTCCGAGGTCCCCCTTGGCGCCCATCTCAACAGCGGAGCAAGTGAGGCCGGCCGCACCCATGTCCTGAATGGCGATAACGGCGCCAGTCTTCATGAGCTCAAGGCAGGCCTCGAGCAGGCACTTCTCGGTGAAAGGGTCGCCAACCTGCACCGTTGGGCGCTTCTCTTCAATGGATTCGTCGAACTCCGCCGATGCCATTGTCGCGCCGCCGACACCGTCACGGCCGGTCTTTGCGCCGAGGTAGACGACAGGAAGGCCGACGCCCTTGGCTTCGGAAAGGAAGATCGCATTCGACTTCGCAAGGCCGGCAGCGAAGGCGTTCACCAGGATGTTGCCGTTATAGCGGGCATCGAATTCGACCTCGCCGCCGACTGTCGGCACGCCGAAGGAGTTGCCGTAGCCGCCGACGCCGGAGACGACGCCCGACACAAGGTGCCGGGTCTTCGGATGATCTGGATCGCCGAAGCGCAATGCGTTCATCGCAGCAATCGGCCGCGCACCCATGGTGAATACGTCACGCAGAATGCCGCCAACGCCGGTTGCCGCACCCTGATAGGGCTCGATGTAGGACGGGTGGTTGTGGCTTTCCATCTTGAAGACAACGCAGTCGCCATCGTCGATATCCACCACACCGGCATTCTCACCGGGCCCCTGGATGACGCGTGGGCCCTTGGTGGGTAGCGTGCGCAACCACTTCTTCGACGACTTGTAGGAGCAGTGCTCGTTCCACATCGCGGAGAAGATGCCGAGTTCGGTGAAGCTTGGCTCGCGGCCGATCAGATCCAGTATCCGCTGGTATTCGTCCGGCTTCAGACCGTGGGCGGCGATCAGTTCGGGGGTGATCGGGCGGGTATTGGAAATGGTCATGAGCTCTGCGAAGTCCCTGCCGTTGCGCGATTTCGCAGTCTTTAGCCTAAGTGAATGAAACGCGCGACAGGAAAATGCCCGCTGTTAACAGAGAGCGGGAAACGCCCGCATGCAACCTCAACCCTGGCCCGCACCATCGCGTCCTCGGGGCCATCGCACAGGTCGGGACGGGAGCATGCGGAACCAAGGCAATGAAACTTCGGTCGTTGATCTATATCTCTCCATCGTATCCGGCGCCGCCGCTTTCGAGCAGGCGTCGCAAGATCATCAAACCAGCAGCCAGATCTTCACTGTTCTTCGGAGATGAGAAGCCGACGCGCACTCGGTGATACACCTTATCGCTGCGCGCGGCCCTGAACTCATCTTCGTCGTCGATCAATACACCATCCCTGTACGCGGCGTTCTTGAATGTTCCGGAGAGCCACGGATCTGGTAGCTTTAGCCAGAGAAAAGGAACATGCGGATGCGAGGTAAAGTCGAAGCCCTGGAATTGCTGGCGGGCGAGGCGCTCCCGCACTGATAATTCCTCGACACTGGCGCGACGTATCGCATGAGCCTCGCCACTTTCGACCAGACGGGCGCAGGCTTCCGCAAGAATGAAAGGCAGGCCGCCGGTGATCATCTTGTGCGTCACCTTTATACGCTGGGCGAAATGCGGCGGGCAAGCAACCCAACCGCCACGCACGCCGGCTGCAACGGCCTTGGAAAGGCCACTGATCAGGAATGTTCGGTCGGGCGCCAGTGATGCGAGGAGGGGGGTCTCGTCGCCGGTCATGCCGCCGTAGAGATCATCCTCGATCAGCCAAACACCGTGCCGCTTTGCGATTTCGGCAATCCTTGCGCGACGTTCTAGAGGCATTGTCGCCAGCGTCGGATTGTGCGCAGTCGGCATCAGGAAGGCAAGTTTTGGATGTTGCTGGAGACAGAGCCTCTCGAAGTCGTCGGGAAGTACGCCATCGTCGTCGGAATCGACCGTGATTGTACGGCGGCCGAGGATGCGGGCGCTGCGGCTAACCTGGGTATAGCTCAGGTTTTCGAAGACGATCTTGTCGCCGGGTGAAGAAACGGCGGCGATTACGGAGATGGCTGCCGCATGTGCGCCGAGCGTCGGAACAATGTTCTCTGTTTTCGGCATCCAATCGTTTCGGGCGAGCCACTGACGGCCGGCCTCGTACCAGTTCTGCGGAAACACGCGCGAGTAGGACGAGATCTCGGAAAGTTTCTGCTCGCCGATCTCGGCGAGCACACGACCAATGATCTTGCCCTGTCCCAGATCAGGAGCGGCTGTGGTGTCAAAGCGAATCTTGTTTGCAGGAGCATCGATGGCGCGGGTGCCGCCGAGGGCAACCGTGAGAGGATCCGGCTGGTTGTTCAACGTCGCCGCCACCCGGTCCAGCACATAAGTGCCGCGCCCAACTTCCCCAGCCACGAGCCCCCGCTCATGAACCAGCGCGTAGGCGCGCCCGATTGTGCCGATTGTCACACCGATGTCGTAGGCGAGATTGCGCTGCGGGGGTAACTTACTCCCCGCGGCTAGCGCGCCACTCGCAATCGCTGTCTCGATGCTGTCTGCGAGACGCAGGTAAACCGGACCAGAGCCGCGTGAAAGATCAGGGAGCCAATTTGTCATCATGACAATTCACTATATTGTCACCGTCTCTCCGTCAAGCTTATTGGAATAATCGATACAATGATCGACTGGAGAGAAGAATGTCTGCCGTTCCCGATTTTGAAAGGCCGATTGCATTACTGGTGACGGAGGTGCAATCAGTGCATTTTCATTCGAATATTGCTACTCGCACCGTCCGGAAAAAGGGCTTCCTTTCAGCTGTGTTGCAACGCATGGCATCCCGGCGCGAGAAGCGCGCAAGCCGGAGCGTTCTCAGGCATTTGACGGATGCAGAACTGGCGGATATCGGCGTTACACGGGCTGAAGCGCGCGAGGAGGTAAGCAAGTCATTCTTTTGGGATTAGCCGCAGGCCTTGTTTCCGGATGCCCAGCGGGTAACGTCCTTGGCGATCCGTGGCGCGACGGGCAAACCCATCATCGGGCCGAAGGCATCGAGCTTGGAGGGGTTGCCCTCGGCCTGGACGACTAGAAGAGGGCGGCTTTCCGGGCTACCCTTATGCACGATGAGAATGCGTGGGCGACCGGAGAAGGAGTTTAGCTCGGGCGCCAGCTTGTAGGCAGTGAATGCCGCATCCCCCGATTTGAACCAGCAGGAGTTGGCGCCCAAGGCCACACGTTCCATCGTCGAAAGTGCGCTGCGGTCCGCAACGCTTGCGGGCGCCTTTGACTGGCAGGAGGCGACCAGTGCGGCAGTCGCAGCGATGGCGAGAACATGCGTGGTGGCGAGGCGAGGGCGCATCAATCTTGCTCCAATGGACCGGATGAATGGCCTCTTAAGCGCTTAAGGTTAAGCAGCTATTACATCGAGAGCCGAAGCAAACAGACCCCGACCGTCCGAGCCGCCATGTGCTGCTTCGATGAGGTTTTCGGGATGCGGCATCAGTCCGAGAACATTGCCTTTTTCGTTGATAACGGCAGCAATGTCGTTGATCGACCCATTCGGGTTTGTCCCTTCCGCGTAACGGAAAACGACCTGGCCGTTTCCCTCGACCTTTGCCAGCGTTTCAGCGTCGGCAAAATAGTTGCCGTCGTGATGCGCAACGGGGCAACGGATTACCTGGCCCTTGGCATAGGCGCGCGTGAAGTCGGTTTCGGCGTTTGCCACTTCCAGCTTGATCTCCCGGCAAACGAACTTCAGCGAGGCGTTTCGCATCAGGGCGCCGGGCAGGAGGCCGGCCTCGACGAGGATCTGGAAGCCGTTGCAGACGCCGAGGACTTTGACACCCTTGCTGGCCTTCTCAATGATTGCCTGCATGACCGGCATCCGCGCTGCGATCGCGCCGCACCGCAGGTAGTCGCCGTATGAGAAGCCACCCGGGATGACGATCAGATCGACATCGGGGATATCGGTCTCCGTCTGCCAGATCGTCACCGGCGCGTGACCGGAGACCTTGGTGAGGGCTGCGATCATATCGCGATCGCGGTTGAGACCGGGGAGTTGAACGACGGCGGACTTCATGGGTGCGGTTCAAACCTTGCTTGTACGATTGCCAGTTCTCGAAGCGTCGAGACGCTCGGCAATCAGTCGAGGGAAATGCTGTAGTTCTCGATAACGGTATTGGCGAGAAGCTTCTCGCACATAGCCTTGAGGTCACTTTCGGCCTTGGCCCTGTCGGCACCCTCTAGTTCGACATCAAAAACCTTGCCCTGGCGGACATGGCCGACGCCGTCGAACGAAAGGGCGGCAAGCGCACCTTCGATTGCCTTGCCCTGCGGATCGAGAACGCCGTTCTTCAGCGTGACGGTTACACGAGCCTTAATCACTTTTTCTTCCCTGTCTTCTTGACCAGATGTTTTACTTCACGAGCACGGGGCCGGTGCCGCGTACCGGTTCGTTCTCATTGATGATTCCGAGACGGCGGGCGACCTCGGAATAGGCTTCGAGGAGGCCGCCAAGGTCGCGCCGGAAGCGATCCTTGTCCATCTTCTCTTGGGTGTCGATGTCCCAGAGACGGCAGGAGTCGGGTGAAATCTCGTCCGCCAGGATGATGCGCATCATGTCGCCCTCGTAAAGGCGGCCGCATTCGATCTTGAAGTCGACAAGTTGGATGCCGACACCGAGGAAGAGGCCGGTCATGAAATCGTTGACGCGAATGGCAAGCGCCATGATGTCGTCGAGTTCGGCCGGGTTCGCCCAGCCAAAGGCCGTGATGTGCTCTTCTGAAACCATCGGGTCATCGAGGGCGTCGGACTTGTAATAGAACTCGATGATCGAGCGCGGCAACACCACGCCTTCCTCGATGCCGAGGCGCTTGGACAGCGAGCCGGCGGCGACGTTGCGCACGACGATTTCGAGCGGGATCATTTCGACTTCGCGGATCAACTGCTCGCGCATGTTGAGCCGACGGATGAAATGCGTCGGAATGCCGATCTTGTTCAGATGATTGAAGATGAATTCGCAGATGCGGTTGTTCAGGACACCCTTGCCATCGATGACTTCATGCTTCTTCTTGTTGAAGGCGGTGGCGTCATCCTTGAAGAACTGGATCAGAGTGCCTGGCTCTGGGCCTTCATACAGAATCTTGGCCTTGCCCTCGTAGATACGGCGGCGACGGTTCATTGCAATTATTCTCTTGTCGTTGGCGCTCTTGGGATAGCGCGAGTGCATCGATCTCGTGGCGTCCCCTTAAAGGAAAAGCGAGGGTTTCACAATCCGCCTGTCACTCCTTCCCCGGAATCCGGTCCGCCGGAGTGCCGCTGAGAGAATCGAAAGTTCTGAGAACAGCTTACAGGTTTTTTCATGGCAACGAAATGAGGGTGCCAGTAGGCACTTTATTGCGGCCCTTGCCCAGAGCGGGAGTTCTTGACGGATCGAAGCAGCTCGGCCTGGACACCACGTGCCCCATTTTCCACGCCACGCCACGATGCTGCGCGGACAAAGGCAGGGATCTGCGATGCAGGCATCGGCCGGGCAAGGGCATAGCCCTGAAGCATGTCGCAGCCGAGATCGGCGAGGATGCGTACGTGCTCCATCGTTTCAACGCCCTCGGCCGTCACGAGGATGCTGAGAGATCTGCCGATGTCGATGATCGAGCGAACCAGCTTCCTCTGTTCGGCGGAACTTGGCAGCATCCGGATCAGTTCGCGGTCGATTTTCAGCGTCTTGGGGCTCAGCTTCAGCAGACTGACGATGGAAGCGTGTCCGGTTCCGAAATCGTCAATCTCTATATCGACGCCAAGCCTGCGCAATTGCTTCAGATTGGCGATTACCGCATCGTCGCAATCGTCGAGCGAAATAGATTCCAGCAACTCGAATGAGATCGTTCCTGGCTCGATCTTCAACGCGCGAAGCTTCTTTCCCAGATTGGGGTCGTCAAGGCGCCTCGAGGAGACGTTAACCGCGACCTTCGGGATGACAATGCCTTCCTTGGCCCATTGCTTGCGGTCGATCAGCGCCTGCTCCAGAATAAGACCGTCAATGGTGGATACGACGTCGAGGTCCTCGGCGATTTTCAGGAAACGGTCTGGCGCCAGCATCCCATGCTCTCGGTGCTGCCATCTCGCCAGCGTTTCGACGCCGGTGACATCGAGTGTGCGTGCGTCGAACTGAGGCTGATAGAAGGGAACGAATTCCTGACGCTCCAGTCCGAGAAGGATATCGTCGGCAAGCCGCTTGCTGGCGATGATACGGCGTCGTGCGTCGGTCGAGAAAAACTCATGTCGGTTGCGTCCGCCGCTCTTGGCACGATAGAGCGCAATATCGGCGTTGAGCAACAGCTGTTTCGCATCAAGGGCCGGACCGCTTTCGGTTGCGATGCCAATGCTCGCGCCGAAACGACAGTCGTGGTTTTCGTAGCGGATAGGTTTGCAGAGCTCGCGGATAACACGTTCGGCGAGATTCGAGATTTTCTTCGGCGTGACGTCGAGCGTGCACAGGACGACAAACTCGTCGCCCCCAATGCGCGCGACGAAATCCTTCGCTCGAACATTCTGCCGCAATACCTCAGCCGCGTGCTTCAGCATCGCGTCGCCCGCCCGGTGACCGAGTGTATCGTTGATCTGCTTGAAGCGATCGAGGTCGATGTGGAGGATTGCGAGCGTCAGACCGTTTTCCCGGCATTCTGTCGACCGCTCGTCGAGCATCCTGTCGAGATACCTGCGGTTTGGGAGACCGGTAAGATAATCATGTAGCGCGAGGTGCTCGATGCTTTCCTTTGCTGTTTCAAGCTCCTGGTTCCGGGCTTCGGCGAGCTCCTTGGCACGCTGCAGCTCGGAATTGAGGCGGACCTCGTCGGTGACGTCCCAGTTCGCACCGATCAGTTTGCGGCGACCGTCGCTATCGAAGTAGAACGCTGCCTTGGCTCGAATGACGCGTTGAGCGCCGTCCCCGCGGATGATGCGGAACTCATGCTGGAAATCCGTATTGGTCTCGATGCTGGCAGCAAGCGTCGCTTCGACACGTGCCCGGTCGTCCGGATGCAACGCCTCTGTCCATGCATCGCCGGCGCTGGTCCGCGACATGCCGTCGATGCCGTAGATTGTCATCAGACGCTCGTCCCAGTCGACATCGCCGTTATCGATATCGGCCTCAAACACTCCAATGTCAGAAATATCCAGCGCCAGATCAAGCCGCCTCGAAAGGTGCGCGAGGCGCTCCTCGGCCTCCTTGCGCGCAGTAATGTCGGTGTCGGTGCCTACCAGGCGCGCCGGCGCGCCATTTTCATCCCATTCGACGCACGCGCCGCGGCATTCGATCCAGACCCAGTGGCCGTTTTTGTGGCGCTCGCGATACTCGAATATCTGATAGTTCCGATCGCCGGCATTCTGGCGCTCGATTGCCGTTACGACAAAATCGCGGTCGTCGGGGTGGATCAGCGCGATCCACGCTTCGTAGTCGCCGTCCGCCTCGTCGTGCGGAGCCATCCCGCGGATAGCTTTCCAGGTTTCAGAGTAGTATCGGGTGCCAAGGCGGAGATTGTGATCCCAAACCCCGAGGCCGGATCCGACGAGAGCATAGTTCCAGCGGCTCTCGCGCTCGGAAAGACTGCTGGCGGACTTGTCGGCAACTTCGTCGCCGTGCGCCGCGTCAGCTTCATCAATTGCATTGTCCCGTCGGATCGGATTCATCTGCTTCAAGCTGCGCACTCGCCTTTCCAATATGGATATAGTTTGCGGCTATTGCATTAAATTGCTCTTAATGTCGAATATAAGATGTTCAAGCATTTTCAATTAGATGATGGTCGACGCCCAAATGTATTGCGATGCGATGGCCTCCGTGAAAGGGGCAAGCTGCAGTGGGCGATGCAATGGATAAAGCGAAAAACGAAATCCCGTCACATGCTCAACCGCTGACTGTGGAAAAAGTTCCGTGGTCAAACGAGAAAGCCCGGTGCTAGGGCGAGCACCGGGCCTTGGGGCGAACCGACACCCAGGGCGGGCGCCGGTTGTGCGCGCAACGTGTTAGGGCGTGCGTTGCATCCCTAGAACTTGGCAGAAAGCAAAAAGTTCCACGAAGTCTGTAACAATTGTCGACTTTAGAATTCCCAAGCAGCCCGGAGTTCGCCCCGTTATTTAAGACGGCTCAAGAATTGCGCAAAAACCATCGTGCCCTCCGGCCAGGGACCGTGACCTGACTCGGCATTGATATGTCCGGATTCTCCCGCATCAATCAGCAACGATCCCCAGCTTGCAGCGATATCGTCTGCATGCTCGTACGTGCCGAAGGGGTCGTTGCGGCTGGCAACCGTTACCGTTGGAAATGGGAGCGGATCACGCGGATAGGGGCCAAACGTCATGAGATGCTTCGGGCGGATACCGGGATTGGCGACATCCGGAGGCGCGACGAGAAAGGCGCCGGCAATCTTGTTGCGAAAATGCGGTATCGCATGAATCACAGACGGGATTCCGAGCGAATGCGCAACGAGCACGACGGGCCGGGAGGAGGCATTTACCTCTTCGGCGATGCGGCCGGCCCAGTCGTCGCGAACGGGCTTTGCCCATTCAGCCTGCTCCACACGGCGTGCAGTGCTGAGTTTGGTTTCCCAGCGGCTCTGCCAGTGGTCAGGGCCCGAGTTGGTGTAACCCGGTATGATAAGGATATCGGCGTCTGAGGCTTTCATGATGTCGCCGATGTGAGAAAGCTTGAGCGCGATGTCAAGGGAGCGCGGGACAACAGCTCCCATATTTGTTATCTTTGTCGGTGCCGGTTGCGTTTCGTGTCGGCCTTGCTGCCGAAAACCTCGTTACCGCCGGCGATCTTGGCCGAGGAGGAGAAAGCCATGACGGCATTCCATGTTATGTCAGGTGCGAACGAAACTTATGCACGTCCGGTCGTCAACAAGATCAGCACAGCGGATGTCTACGACGCTCTGCGACTTGGTCTGGAAGACTTTCGGGAGAAGCCGTCCCACTATGTATTTCTGTGCCTGATGTATCCGATAGCAGGCGTCTTCCTCGCGCTGGCGACATCCAGTGCCAATCTTTTGCCAATGATCTTCCCATTGATCTCGGGTTTTGCCTTGATGGGTCCTATCGCGGCTATCGGGCTCTATGAGATCAGTCGTCGCCGTGAGGCCGGGCTTGATACGTCTTGGACACACGCGCTCGAAGTGACGAAATCGCCGGCGTTTCCGTCGATCGTGACCGGCGGGCTGCTGCTTTTCGGGTTCTTCGTTGTCTGGCTTGTTGCCGCACAGACGCTCTACGCCAATGTGTTCGGCGACGTGTTCCCACGGTCTGTTTCGGTCTTCACCTCGCAGATATTGGGGACCGCGGAAGGCATGCAGTTGATTGCCTGGGGGCATGTACTCGGCCTTGGCTTCGCAGTTGTCGTGCTAGCGACCACAGTCGTCACGTTCCCACTCCTGCTGGACCGCGACGTGGGGCTCGTTTCGGCCATGGAGACGTCAGTCCGTGCAACAGTGGCCAACCCGGTGCCGGTTTTCTTCTGGGGCGTTATTGTCGCGGCCGCGCTGATCATAGGCACGATCCCGATCTTCGTCGGGCTCGCTCTGGTGATACCGATCCTCGGTCATTCAACCTGGCACCTTTACCGCAAGCTCGTGGCGCCGCCGGTCGTTTGACAGACCAGTGGCGGACCGAAGTGGCGCGCGGGAACCCGGGAACCTCCTTCAGAGTTTGTTTGCAGTCGCTGAGGGAGGAATTTTATGGCTACCGCACAGCATATCTTTGCGCACTTCGCCACCAAGATATCGGGGTGGGCCGGTAAGCCCGTAACCTTCGTCGTTGCGCTCTTGTCAGTCGTTGTCTGGGCCGGGCTTGGGCCTGTATTCGACTACTCCGAAACTTGGCAACTCGTCATCAATACGGGCACAACAATCGTTACTTTCTTGATGGTTTTCGTGCTACAGAATGCCCAGACGCGGGATACGCGTGCAATCCAGGCAAAGCTTGACGAGATCATTCTGACGAGCCACGCGGAAAACCGTTTCATTGGCATTGAGAACCTTGATGAGGAGGATCTCAAACATCTCGACCGGCTGGTTGCAAAAGCAGCACAAGGACGGCAGGCGGGTGGTCGTCAAGCAAGCAACAATGCCGACAAGCAAACGGTGCGCGCGGCAGAGGCGGGAAAGAAACAGGCGGTTTCGAAGGGCAAGCAGAAGCGAAAAACGGCGCCACAGAGGGCGCCGTCCGGAAAGTGATTCCAGCGCTTAGGCTTTGCCGAACACCCGCTTGAAAATCGTGTCGACATGCTTCGTGTGATAGCCGAGGTCGAATTTCTCGCGGATATCTTCCTCTGAAAGCGCGGCACGGACTTCGGCGTCGGCGAGCAACTCTTCCTGGAAATCCTTGCCCTGTTCCCAGACCTTCATCGCATTGCGCTGAACTAGCCGATACGCATCCTCGCGAGACACACCGGCTTGAGTCAAAGCGAGCAGCACGCGTTGCGAATGAACGAGACCGCGAAACTTGTCGAGGTTCTTCGTCATATTCTCGGGGTAGACGAGCAACTTGTCGACCACGCTCGCTAACCGGGCAAGGGCGAAATCGAGCGTGACCGTCGCATCTGGCCCGATCATCCGCTCGACCGAGGAGTGTGAAATGTCCCGCTCGTGCCACAGTGCAACGTTTTCCATCGCAGGCATGGCGTAGGAACGGACCATGCGCGCAAGGCCGGTAAGGTTTTCCGTCAGGACGGGGTTGCGCTTGTGGGGCATCGCTGACGAGCCCTTCTGACCCGGAGAGAAATACTCCTCGGCTTCCAGGACTTCGGTGCGCTGCAGGTGTCGGACTTCGACGGAAAGGCGCTCGATGGACGATGCGATGACACCGAGGGTGGCGAAGTACATGGCATGGCGGTCGCGCGGGATGACCTGCGTCGAAACTGGTTCGGCTTTCAGACCCAACGCTGCTGCAACGTGCTCTTCGACACGCGGGTCGATGTTGGCGAAAGTGCCGACGGCGCCGGAGATGGCACAGGTGGCGACCTCTTCTCGTGCAGCGACGAGACGCTGGCGGCAGCGTTCGAACTCCGCATAGGCAAGCGCCAGCTTGACGCCGAAGGTCGTCGGCTCGGCATGGATGCCATGCGACCGACCGATCGTGACGGTGTCCTTGTGCTCGAAGGCGCGACGCTTGAGGGCTTCCAGCAACTTGTCCATGTCGGCAAGCAGGATATCGGTGGCGCGCACCAGCTGCACGTTGAAGCAGGTGTCGAGAACATCCGAGGAGGTCATGCCCTGGTGTACGAACCGTGCATCCGGACCAACGATCTCGGCGAGATGCGTCAGGAAGGCGATGACGTCATGCTTGGTGACGGCCTCGATCTCGTCGATGCGTGCGACGTCGAACGTTGCCGCGCCGCCCTTTTCCCAGATTGTCTTTGCCGCGGATTTCGGAATGACGCCCAGTTCAGCAAGTGCATCGCAGGCGTAGGCCTCGATCTCGAACCAGATGCGAAACTTTGTTTCGGGCGACCAGATGGCGACCATTTCGGGCCGGGAGTAGCGCGGGATCATGGCTTCCTGCTTTCGTTCATAAAAGGAATGCTGGCGCCCCTGTAGCAAAGACGGGCGGCAATCTCAACGGATGCGTTTCGCAAGCGCAAAACTGGTGCCGAGAAGGCAGATCAGGCCAAAAGGGAGAAACAACGGCAAGCCCAGCACTGAAAACTGGTAGACGGCGGAGGCTCCCGTGAACCCGAGCTGGAAAAACCAGGTCAAAGTGCCGAAGGGCGCATGCCATTGGGCATAAAACACACGATAGTCCATGGCAAAGAGAAACGCCGTCATCAGGATCGTGCCGCCGGCGAGCGTGACGAAGAAGGCGGCAAAGCGCGTCTCGGCGGAGCGACGATGCGCAAAGAACCGGCCGACGGGTAACATGAACAGCCATGCCAGCGAGCCGCCGGCGAAATACAGGGTCGCCAGATCGCGGGCGTGACTGGTTTCGATCCCGTTGCGGAGATAGAGGGTCGCCATTGCGGAAACGAGCATCTGGGCGCCCCAAAACACACCGCCGGCAAAAAGCCCAGCGAGAGTCGGTCGTGCCGCCCTGAGCCGTTCGGAGATCACAGGCAGGCCGCTTTCGCCATTACTTCGAGTTGCCCTCGGCCGCCGTGCGCAAGGCGCTGATAGCGGCGCGGTAGGCATCGACCGACCCACCCTTGAAGATCGCCGAGCCGGCGACCAGGACATTGCCACCGGCTTTGCCGATCACAGGCGCGGTCTCGACGGTGACGCCGCCATCGACTTCAAGATCGATCGGCCTGTCGCCGATCAGTGATCTTGCGGCGGCAATTTTGTCCGCCATGGCGGGGATGAATTTTTGCCCGCCGAAGCCAGGGTTCACAGACATGACGAGAATCAGGTCGACGTCGTCTAGCACGTTTTCGAGTGCCGATAGCGGTGTGGCCGGATTGAGGGTCACGCCGACCTTCTTGCCCAGGTTTCGTACTGTCTGCAGTGAACGGTGCAAATGAGGTCCGGCTTCGGCATGGATCGTGATCCGGTCGCAACCGGCCTTGGCGAAAGCCTCCAGATAGGGATCAGCCGGCGCGATCATAAGGTGGCAGTCGAAGGTGGCATCGGTGTAGGAGCGGAGCGACTTGATGACATCGGCACCAAACGAAATATTCGGAACGAAGTGCCCATCCATGACATCAAGATGAATCCAGTCGGCGCCAGCGGCGATCACGTCGCGCACCTCCTGGCCAAGCTTGGCAAAATCTGCGGCGAGGACGGATGGCGCGATGCGGATGGGCATGTTCATTGAGGTCACTCCGTAGAAGTCATTGCGGCAAGTTCTATTCGCTCGAATCGCTTGGTGGAACGAACGCACCGGCATGCCATTTCAGAAGGCGGTAAGGATTTTCAGCCAGTTCGTGCCCGGCATTGAACGCAATCCTGCCCACTACCGTGTCGAAGGCAGTACCACCAATATGTTGGGCAATCGGTCGGTCATCCGCCGCTGCATCCTGTATTGCCTTGCTGGCAATCTGGACGGCGGCATAGGCGGGTAGGACATAGCCTTCAGCCTCGGTACCAGCGGCGCGTAACGCGTCGACGGCAGCAGCGGCTTCGGGACGAGTCGAATAGTCCGGCAGGGCAACGGCAAGAGTGCCGTCTGCAAGTGGTAGTGGCTGGTCCGCAGCGCGCATAGCGTCGCCACCCAGTATATCGAGCTGAATTTTCTCTGCGGCTGCGTCGCGAGCGATGACGGCGACGTCGCTGCGGTCCCCGCCAACGAAGACTCTGGTGGCGCCGGCCTTTTTCAGGCGGCGAACTAGGGCGATCTGCTGGTCCTGGCCGGGCCGGTAGGTGTCGGTGAAAACTGGCTTCAGGCCCTTTTCCTCAAGCGCGTTGCGGACCGCTTCGGTCAGTTCGCGCCCGTGGATGGTGCCGTCCTCGATCAAGGCGATCGGTTGGGCAGCCCACTGGTGAAGGATCACGTCGATCACCTTTTCAGCCTCTGCCCCATCGGCTGGTGCCATGCGATACAGCGGCCAACCGTTCTTCAGCGCGTCCTCCATGAGAATTCGCGATCGAACCGAGACGGTGATCGCGGGAATGTTCGCATCCTTCAGCTTGGGGAGCGCGCCCTCCAACGTTTCACTACAGAGAAAACCGACCGCGACCTGCACCTTGGCATTGATGAGCGCATCAGCGATCGCCGCGCCGCTGTTTTCCTCGCATGTCTCGGGGACGGCGACCACGGTATTGCCGTCCTGCTGGATCTTTGCAGTTGCACCGGCGAAGACCTGCGCGCCCAGCGTCGCCAGGTTTCCGGTCTGCGGGGCGACAACACCGATCGTCAAGCCTGCCGCATGGCCTTCTCCGGCCGCCAGCAGCAGCATCGGAACAAGTATCAGGCCACGCATTGTATTCATGAAGGCTGCAGTCCGCTGTCGTTGGTTCTGCTCTTGTATCTCTCCGGCACGGATCGTCAAAGAAAAACGCACGAAGCCTTGGCTTTTCGCCGGCGCGTGTAGAAAAGGTAACCGATCGCCTTCATATTATAGAAAACGACGGACCCGGCGATGCCGGATGGAGAATACCCTTGTTGAACAAGCAACCGATCGATCCGCGCCTCTATCGCGATGCGATGAGCCGCTTTGGCGGCCACGTGCAGTTAATTACGACGGCAATCGGCGAACAGCGCCGCGGAGTGACGATAACTGCGGCGTGTTCCGTATCGGACAGCCCCGCGACCATTCTCGTATGTCTCAACAACAGCAATCCCAAGAACGAGATTTTTTTTCGAAGCGGTATCTTTGCGCTGAATACGCTTGGCGCCCATCATCAGGGTCTTGCCGACGCTTTCTCGGGGCGGACCTTGGTCAACGACGAAGAGCGATTCGCGACGGGCAGATTCGACAAGCTGGTGACTGGCTCGCCTGTCCTGTGGGATGCGCTTGCCTCCTTCGATTGCCGGGTGACTGAAATCAAGGAAATGTCGACCCACCACATCATCTTCGGTGAGGTGGTCGCGGTACGTTTCAACGAGGCAAGGCCCGCGCTTCTCTATATGAACCGCGACTATCACACGCTATAACTCCTAAAGGGAGGAGATATGCCGGATCAATTCCATCCGCCGCTGCCAGCGTCGATCGAGGAGACGATCGACATGCTTGGGAAACAGGACTATCTGGCCGGGCGTGCGTTGGGCACGGTGCTTTTTCTCGCTCTGAAGATGAAGCGTCCGCTCTTCCTGGAAGGCGAGGCAGGCGTGGGCAAGACGGAGATCGCCAAGGTGCTTTCCAAGGCACTCGGGCGGCCGCTGATCCGCCTTCAATGCTACGAGGGGCTGGACGTCGCGTCGGCGGTCTATGAGTGGAACTATCCGGCGCAGATGCTGGAGATACGCCTCGCCGAAGCATCGGGGTTGACCGACCGCGACAGGATCGAGGCGGATATTTTCTCCGAGCGGTACCTAGTCCGCAGGCCGGTGTTGCAGGCGCTGTCATCGGAAGATGGAAGAGCGCCGGTGTTCCTGATTGATGAACTGGACCGCACCGATGAGGCATTCGAGGCGTTTTTGCTTGAGGTGCTATCGGATTTCCAGGTTACAATCCCGGAACTCGGTACCATCAAGGCGTCTGAGCCGCCGATCGTGATCATCACGACGAACCGCACGCGCGAGGTTCATGATGCCTTGAAGCGGCGCTGCCTTTATCACTGGGTGGACTACCCGGGGGCCGAGCAAGAGCTCGAAATTATCCGCCGCAAGGTACCCGGCTGCAACGTGGCGCTCTCCAATCAGATCGTCGCCTATGTGCAGAAACTGCGCACACTCGATTTGTTCAAGAACCCTGGCGTCGCCGAGACCATCGATTGGGCAACTGCCCTTACCGAATTGGACCGGCTGGCTCTCGACCCGGAGACGATCTCCGACACTATCGGAGCATTGCTTAAATATCAGGACGACATTGCCCGGATTCAGAGCAGCGAGGGCACGAAGGTCCTAGAGGACCTCAAGAGCGAAATGAGGGCGGTGGGCTAGGATGCAGGCGGGCGGCGGGCGAGATGGAATTGTCGTGCCGCCTCCATCGGCGGGCGACGGGCGATTCGCCGACAACATCGTATTTTTTGGACGAGCCCTGCGAAAGGCAGGACTGAAGATCGGACCGGCCGCCATTGCCGACGCAATCCAGGCGGTCGACGCAATCGGCATGGGGTCGCGCGATGAGTTCCACGCCGCACTCTTTGCGGTCTTCGTCAAACGCCACGAGGACAAGGCTGTTTTCGACGAAGCCTTTCGTCTTTTCTGGCGCTCGCGCAATCTCGTCGAGAAGATGATCGCAATGATGTCACCGCGCGCGCCGGATACGCGTGAGCGGGAAAAGGCGAAGCCTGGCGAAAGTCGGGCCAGCGACGCTTTGCTTGGCGAACGCAATGACCGCAGGCCACCGCGCGACGAACCCGATATCGAGATCGATGCCCGCTTTACTATGTCGGGCAGCGAGATTTTCAGGCGGATGGATTTCGCGCAGATGTCGGCGTTGGAAATCGCAGCTGCCAAGAAAGCGCTCTCCAGGCTGAAACTGCCGATGGACAGGGTCCGAACCCGGCGGTTCAGAGCCTCGCATGTCCATGCGCGTGTCGATCCCCGTGCCACGATGCGCGGCGCGCTGCGCAATGGAGGCTCGCTCATATTGCCGCGGTATCGCGAAATCCGGCAGATTCAGCCGCCACTGGTGGTGCTGGCGGACATATCTGGCTCGATGAGCCAGTATACGCGTATATTCCTTCATTTTCTCCACGTGCTGACGGAAAAGAGACGCCGCGTTCACACGTTCCTGTTCGGCACCCGGTTGACCAACGTCACGCGGCAGATGCGCCACAAGGATCCAGACGAGGCCATCGACGACTGCGTGGGCGCGGTAAGAGATTGGTCCGGAGGCACGCGCATCGGTGAAACCCTGAAGGAATTCAATCGCCTCTGGGCCCGTCGCGTGCTGGGGCAGGGCGCCGTTGTGCTTTTGATCACCGACGGTCTGGAACGAGAAGGCACGGAGTTGCTTACCGAGGGAATGGACCGCCTGCATCGTTCATGCCGCCGCCTTATCTGGCTCAATCCCCTGTTGCGCTTCGACGGCTTCGAGCCGCGCGCGCGTGGCGTGCGCGCGATGCTCCCGCACGTTGACGAATTCCGGCCGGTCCACAATCTATCATCGCTCAGCGACCTCGCGGCGGCGCTTGGTATCGCGCAGTCCGGGATGCACGATCCGCGCCGCTATCTTGAAAAATTGAGAGGCAGCACATGAGAAGGACGTCATTGGGACTCGATCCGCTGATGACGGCGGAGGAGTGGAAGGGCGAGGGACGGGATGTCGCCATAGCCACGGTTGTCGAGACCTGGGGTTCAGCGCCGCGACAGCCAGGAAGCCACCTGGTGATCGACGGCGACGGAAATTTCGAAGGTTCCGTATCAGGTGGGTGCGTAGAAGGCGCGGTGATCGCCGAGGCGCTGGATGTGATCGCGGATGGTCAGGCGAAGATGCTCGAATTCGGCGTTGCAGATGAAACCGCCTGGCGGGTCGGATTGTCCTGCGGCGGAAGAATCAGGATCTATGTCGAGAGGCTCAGGTAATGGACGCAGGAAATCTTGCGCGTCTGAATGACGCTCGCCGGGCGCGCAAGGCGGTAGCTCTGATTACGAACCTCGATAGTGGCCGTGATCTGGTCGTTATCGAGGGCGAGGTCGTAAGTGCTCCTCTCCGCGATGCTGTCGAGGCGGCGTTTCGTTCGGGAAAATCCGTTGGTGTCGACGTCGACGGCGGGCGATATTTCGTCAATGTTCACCTGCCGCCCGCCAATATTGTGATCATCGGTGCAGTTCACATCAGCCAGGCTCTTGCCCGGATGGCGGCGCTTGCCGGTTTCGACGTCCGGATCATCGATCCGAGAACCGCCTTTGCGACGCCCGAGCGTTTCGCGGGGATCGATCTTGTCGCGGATTGGCCGGCCGATATCCTGGAGGATCATCCTCTGGATGCCTACACCGCAGTTGTGGCGGTCAGCCATGACCCGAAAATCGACGACTTCCCGATCGCAGAAGCGCTGCGGACGGGTTGCTTCTACGTCGGTGCGCTCGGCAGTCGGAAGACACAGGCAGCACGCCTTGAGCGGCTCCGTGGCCTCGGATTCGACGAGGTGTCGCTCGCCCGGATCAGCGGCCCGATAGGGCTCGACATAGGTGCCGCCAGCCCGGCGGAAATCGCCGTTGCCGTCCTTGCGGAGATCATCCAGACACTGCGGTTTCGCGACGTCACGTCACCCAAAGGTGATACAGGATGAGGTTCGGCGAATTTAGCGTTGATGAGGCCGAGGGCGTTGTACTTGCGCACTCCGTCAGATTTGCCGGCGGCAGCTTCGCCAAGGGGCATGTGCTGCGACCGGAGGACGTCGTCAGCCTACGCGCTTCTGGAATTGACCGTGTCATCGCCGCCCGTATGGATGCCGGTGACGTCGGGGAAAACGAGGCCGCCGATCAGCTTGCCCGCTCTGTTGCCCCTGACCACCTGCGTTTTTCCGGCGCTACGACTGGTCGGGTCAATGTCTATTCGACCGTCGATGGCCTGTTCGTTGCCAATCGGGCCGCCGTCGACCGGGTGAACAGGGTTGATCCTGCCATAACTCTCGCCTGCCTCGGAGATCATGTCCCGGTCAGGAAGGACGACATGGTAGCAACTTTCAAGATCGTTCCGCTTGCCGTTGCCGGGCACAAGCTACAGGTCGCCTGTCGTGAATTGCGTGAGGCATCCGCTTTCGAGGTCAAGCCGTTCATGGCTCGATCGGTGTCGCTGATCGCAACCGAGCTGCCATCTCTCAGGGGAACCGTGATGGACAAGACCGCGCGCGTCCTCGCCCAGCGGCTCCTACCATCCGGGAGCCGGCTCGAACGCGAGAAACGCGTTGCGCATCGGGTCGAGGCGGTTGCCGAAGCGATCGGCCAAGCGATTGAAACATCGGACGAGAAACCGAAGCTCATCGTTGTATTTGGCGCGTCGGCGGTGATCGATGCGGATGACGTTATTCCGGACGCGATCCGCCGTGCCGGTGGCAAGGTCATACAGGTGGGCATGCCCGTCGATCCCGGCAATCTGCTCGTCCTCGGCCAGATTGGAGATGTTCCCGTAGTGGGCGCTCCCGGTTGCGCGCGCAGCCCGAAGGAAAATGGGTTCGATTGGGTACTGGATCGGATCCTGGCGGGCGAGTCGCCGAGCGCACTCGATATCAGCGGGATGGGTGTCGGAGGCCTGCTGATGGAAATTCAAACGCGGCCCCGCCTTCGCGAAGCGCAGGAAGCTCCAACCGGAGCTGTCGTCGTGGCAGCAGTGATCCTGGCAGCCGGAAAGTCCAGCCGCATGGGCGAGGGCGGGCCTCACAAGCTTCTGGCGGAGTTCGATGGCATTCCCCTCGTTCAAAGATCCGCGATGACGGCACTTGGCAGCGACGTCAGGTCCGTCAGCATTGTCACGGGTTTTCGGCGTGCCGAGATCGAGGCGGCCCTCGCGGGGCTCCACGTGAGGATCGTTTACAATCCGGACTATGCCTCGGGCATGGCATCTTCGCTCGTGGCCGGTTGCTCGTCGGACGAGGCGTGGCAGGCGGACGGTATTTTGATTATGCTGGCCGATATGCCCGGTGTCACCAGCGCCGATCTCGATTTGCTGATCGCGGCGTTCCACCGGTCAAATGGACGATCGATCATCCGTGCGATGTCACGTGGCAGCCGGGGCAACCCGGTCATCCTGCCTCGTTCACTCCACGATGCGGTGCTAAGGCTTCAAGGCGACGTAGGCGCTCGCCACATCATAGAGACGTCAGGCATTGCGGTGGTCGATGTCGATATCGGGGAGGGCGCGCATCTGGATGTCGATACGCCGGAAGCGGTGATCGCCGCCGGCGGAATTCTAAGAGGTTAAATGCATGGATGCGGCGGCAATCGAAGAAATGTTTCAAGGACTAGGTCCGGTAACCATCAAGCGCATGTTTGGAGGCAAAGGCATCTATCACATGGGTAGTATCGTCGCGCTCGAAGTGCGCGGAGAAATGCTATTGAAGGCGGACGAGCAAAACGCGCCAGAGTTTGCAGCTGCGGGCGCTACGCAGTGGGCCTATGAGGGAAAGAAGGGCAATCCGGTCAAGATGCCCTATTGGTCAATTCCCGAGGATGCCTATGACGATCCCGATGTGATGGCGAAGTGGGTTCGCCTTGCTTATCAGGCCTCACTGAGAGCTGGATAGCCTAACGGAAATCCTCGGTACTCAGGCGCTCGATCGCGGCGACAGCAAAGGCGGATAGTGGCTGTGGAAGCGCGTCGCGGCAGAACCATCCAAAATCGGAAAGCTTTTCGGGCTCCGTCAACTGCGGCTCCCCCTCAAATTCGGCGGCGATGTAGAGAAGCGAGATCCAGTGTTGATTATCGGCCCCGGTGATGAGTTCGGCCGGGCCGATCAATTCGATCCGACCGATCTCGAGGCCGGTCTCTTCCGTCGCCTCGCGGCGGGCGGCTTCTTCGGCCGGCTCCATATGATCGACCTTGCCGCCGACGATGCTCCAGTAGCCGGCTTCGGGGGCGCGCATGCGTTTGTAGAGCAGGATCTTGCGGTCACGCAAAATCACCAGGCCTACGCCGAGGCCCGGAAAGTCAATGCCTGGCGTACCCATGGCGATTAGATCTTGGCGTTTGCCGTGATCAGCATGAAAGCAGGAATTTCGTCGCCGAAGCCAACCGGCGTCGGGCCGTCGTCGTGATCGCGGTAGCGGCGGCGATCGCGATTGTCGTCGTTCGCCGGATAGGGTCGCGAATTGCGCGCGTTGTTATGCGGCTTCTGCTCTGCTTTGCGCTCTTGCTTCACGCTTTCGACCCTTGCTGGTGCTGGTGGTGCCACGACGGTCTCGACGACATTATCTTCGACGGCGATAGCAGATTTATGACTTCCGCGACCTCGACCGCGTCCCCGGTCCTTGTCGCGCTCGCGACCGCCAGTCTTGCGGCGGGACCGATCATCATCACGGCCCGGCTCTGGCGGGGGCAAGGCAGAAAGATCGCCATTCTGCCATTCAACTTTTTCGCCGATCAATTTCTCGATTGCGTCGGCATGTTTCTGATCGTGACGGGTGACGATGGTGAAAGCAGCGCCCGAGCGGCCTGCGCGGCCGGTACGGCCAATGCGGTGGACGTAGTCCTCAGCGTGAATAGGCACGTCGAAATTGAAGACGTGGCTGACATCAGGAATGTCAAGGCCGCGGGCGGCGACGTCGGAGGCTACCAGAAGCTGGAGATTACCGTCTCGGAAGCTCTGAAGCATCGTCGTGCGCGAACGCTGATCCATGTCGCCGTGGAGGGCGCCGACGGAAAAGCCGTGGCGTTCCAGCGAGCGGAAGAGGTCCGCGACGTCCTTCTTGCGATTGCAGAAGATGATCGCGTTCTTCAGTTCTTCCTGGGCACGAACGAGATCGCGCAGGACAGCGCGCTTCTCATAGTCCTTGCCATGGGAGGCAACGAAACGCTGCGTAATGTTCGCCGCGGCAGAAGCCGGTTTGGCAACTTCGATGCGCTCCGGGTTCTGAAGGAAGCGATCGGCCAGCTTCTGGATTTCCGGCGGCATCGTTGCCGAGAAGAACAGGGTCTGACGGGTGAACGGGATCATCTTGGCGATGCGTTCGATATCGGGGATGAAGCCCATGTCGAGCATGCGGTCGGCCTCGTCGATGACGAGAATTTCGACGCCGCTCATCAGCAGCTTGCCGCGTTCGAAATGATCGAGCAGGCGGCCAGGCGTGCAGATGAGAACGTCGGCACCGCGCTCAAGCTTGCGATCCTGATCTTCGAACGACACGCCACCAATCAGCAGGGCAACGTTCAGGCGGTGATTCTTACCGTACTTTTCGAAATTTTCAGCAACCTGGGCTGCGAGTTCACGTGTCGGCTCGAGGATCAGTGTGCGGGGCATGCGCGCGCGGGCACGGCCCTTTTCCAGAAGGGAGAGCATCGGCAGCACGAAGGAAGCCGTCTTTCCAGTTCCCGTCTGCGCAATACCACAGATGTCACGGCGTTCCAGCGCAAACGGAATGGCGCCAGCCTGGATAGGGGTTGGCACCGTGTAGCCCGCGTCGGTGACAGCGGAAAGCACTTTTTGGCTCAGGCCAAGATCAGCAAATGTCGTCAAAGGGAAAACTGTTTCCGTTCCGGTTCGGCCGCACTCTGGTTGAGTCGGCGTGATTGCATGCCGCAATGCAGCGCGACATAAGCCGAAACGTCCGCCAAGTCAAGGAATACGGCCTCTACCGCTGACTCAGAGGTAAAAGCTTGGTTAGGGGGAATGGTTACTTCATATAGCTGGCAAGCTTCAAGCCCGCATTCATGAAATAAATGGGATCCACAGCACGTCCATTCTGGCGTACTTCGTAGTGCAGATGCGTACCCGTTGAGCGTCCCGTGCTGCCGGCAAGGCCGATGGTGTCATCCCGATCGACCGTATCCCCGGCTTTGACCAGAATTTCGGACATATGGCCGTAGCGAGTGGAGATGCCATTTCCATGATCGATCTCCACCATGTTGCCGTATCCTCCCGTCCAGCCTGCGGTCGTTACCTTGCCAGGGGCGGTCGGGCGCACCTTTTCGCCGGGTGCGAAGCGAAAATCGATGCCGGAATGGAGTGCGAGACGACCAAGGAAAGGGTCGCGACGGTTGCCAAAAGAGCTGGTGACTTCCTTGCCCAGCGCGGGATTCTGGAACGGAAGCGATTCTGCAGTGCTCCGCACGGTCTCCAATCGGGTGAGAGCGCCGTCGAGTTGCACCAGCGAACCGTCGAAATCGTCGGCGCCTTCGGGCTCGATGTAGGGTCCGCCAACCGCGCTGTCGTCTTTCGGCGCGGCACCCTCGGCCGGAATGGGGATGCTGAAACGCGAAAGGACCCTGCCGATCGCATCTGCGGTTCCCTCTGCGTCGGTCGTCAATTGTGCAACACGACTACGTTGAGTCTGTTCGACGTCCTTCAGCGACAACGTCACTCTCGAGAAAACGCGGTCGGCGTGGTCGCCCACCGTCTCGGGGGCAGGGGCGTACGCAAGCGCCGCCTCGTCCAACGTCCCTCCTGCCTGGCCTTCGTCCGTGGCCAATTGTGCTTGGACGGTCTGCACAGCACCGGACAGCGAAGCGCGCTTGTCCTTGACGTCGGGGGCATAAGCTTGCCCAGGCAACCGTTCCGTTGCACTCAAGCCGGAGCTTTCGGCGCGATCCAGCAGGGAGCCAAGTTTGCCATGGCGCGAGGTCAGCGCCATCTGCTGCTCCATCAGCTTGTCGACCTTATCCTCGACTACCTGTTGATCGAGCAACTGCCGCGAGGTGAGGCGATCGACCTGGGCGCGCAACGCTGCGATCCGGTCTTCATAGTCGTGCTGCATTCTCGCCTGGCGCGCCATTGTGGCGCCGATCAGATCATCGCGCAGGACAAGGTACGAGGTGGCAAGGAGGTAACCGATTGCGAACACGCCAAGAAAGCAGAAGCCGAGCGCTGCCATCCAGGGCCTTACCATAAGGTGACGAACTCTGTCGCCACTTGCAAGGATAAGGATATGCTCCTGTTTTCGCTTGCCGAATACGAGGCTTTGCTGTGCATGCGTCACGGAGAATCTCCCAATTGATGGCCGTGCCTCAATCACCGCAATTACACACAGTTATGGTTAAGAAAGCCTTAGATCGCCAAGGCGACAATCTGTGGGCCAAACGCCGTCAAAGACGTCAGGGTCACGAACTGCATCGATCAGCCCACAATGTCCCCAGGTTATCGGTAAAGGTTCTGTACAGCGGCCAGCACCGTTTCCGCGTGGCCCGGCACTTTCACCTTCTGCCATATGGTGCCGATGGTGCCGTCCGGTCGAATGAGGAAGGTGGTACGCTCCACTCCCATGAAGTTTCGACCGTACATGCTTTTCTGCTTCCAGACACCGTAAGCCTCGAGTGTGGTTTTTTGCTCATCCGACGCAAGGACAACCGAAAGGCTATGTTTCTTGATGAACCTGTCGTGGCATTTGACGGAATCGGGTGACATGCCGACAACGGTCGCGCCGACCTTTTCGAACTCGTCGGCCAACGTTGTGAACCCGAGCGACTCGGCTGTGCAACCAGTCGTATCGTCCTTCGGATAGAAGAAGAGGACGAGCGGCTTGCCATGAAATTCGGCGAGCGAGACACGACCGCCACCGTCGCGGGGAAGATCAAAGTCTGGCGCGGTTGTGCCAATGCCAATATCCGCCATGGAGAAACCTTTCTTTTGCCGGCTTTATGGATAACACGTGATTTGCCAGATATATATTGGATGAAGTGTCGTCCAGCCAGTCTGGTCCAGACCACAAATTAGGGAGTTAGGCGAGGCGCATGTCGGCGATCCGCGGCGAGAAGATCAGGTTCCGCAAGAAAGATATCGTCGCACTGCATGAGCTTCCTTCCGCGCAGGCCGAAGATCCTATCATCGTGCATTGCCCGCCAACGCGGTCGCGCATGCGAAGGACCGCGAATGTCACCGGCGGTTGCGTGACGGCGTTTCTTCTCATTCTGGCCGCGATCATATTCATTGTCGAAAGCGGTATGTTTGATGCGCCCCTTTCAAGGCAGGCACAAGCAGCCCTGAACTCGGCGATCGGGCCGCGCTATCACGCCGAGGTCGGCTCGACCGTCATCCGCTTTACTTCGGGCCTGCGCCTCGCTCTCGAAGCCCGCAACGTCAACATGATTGACGAAAAGAGCGGCCAGCATCTTTCGACGACGGGTGCGATGCGGATGGCGCTCGATCCGCTGCAATTGTTCCGCGGCCGCATAGTAATCGCGCAGATCGAGGCCGCCGACATCGCGCTCAATACTGCATTGTTGCCATCCGGCGAGCCGCTGAAGCTTGACGACCTTCGCGTCGATGCGGTGCCGGCTGCCATGGAAGCGGCGTTTGGCCAACTCGACATGATCCGAGGTTTCGTCGAGCGCGGGGGAACGCAATCGGTCAAGCTCTCAGGCATAGATATCAAGCTCGCAGACACAGCAAATGGTCCGCTGTCGATCATGGTAGACAGCCTGGTTTTCTCTCGCACTCCCCAAGGTGCACTGCACCTCGACGGCGAGGTCGCGATCAACGGCAAGCCGGCGACGCTCACCGTCGCGATGGAGGGTATCGATGGTAGAACATCGAATCTGATCGGCCAGGTGACGAATGTCGATCTTGGACCACTCACTCTGAAACGCAATACGCTCGGGCAGATACGGCAGGGGATCAACGGTCTCGGCAATCTGACGGTTTCAGCCCTGCGATCAACGGAAAGCACACCAGCGGCGCTGTCGGCGGCGATTGATCTGCAATCCGGACAATTCTACATGGACGGCGACGAGCAGGATCTCGGCGGCGGCCAGATCAATCTTGCCTATGACTTCGGCAAGCAAACCCTCGAAATCGCCAGGTCGCAGCTTCAGTTCGGGCCGACATCGGTGCCGTTCAACGGCGCAGTGATCGATCTCGACAAGATCGATTCGACGGCAGGCAAGGGATTCGGGATCGATATGCTTGTCAGCGGCGGCGTCGCTGCTCCGAGCGGATCGGGCGAAAAGCCTCTTGCCTTCGATATTCAGGCGACTGGCCGCTATCTCGTTGCAGGACGTGAGTTGCAATTCGCGAACATGCGGGTGTCGAGTCCAGCCGGTGGCCTCTATGGATCACTACACGTGCGCTTCGGAGACGTTTCGCCAGAGATCAGTTTCGCCGGACAGTCCGAGCAGTTGCAGAC
Organism: Rhizobium sp. Root1220; assembly: GCF_001426265.1. Taxonomy (GTDB): domain Bacteria; phylum Pseudomonadota; class Alphaproteobacteria; order Rhizobiales; family Rhizobiaceae; genus Rhizobium. Next base: position 338,478 of record NZ_LMDG01000012.1, on the reverse strand, counting down.
CACGGCGGTCAAACAGCTCTGGCCCTTCTGGATGTCGTCCAAAGCCCGCGAATGGGTTCTGCGCAATCTCTTCGGAGGAACAGTCAGCAACGCGTCGATTTCCGTCTTCATTCCCTCCGGGCGTCTCGACGATGCGGTTGGCAAGGGCTTGAAGCTTGACGAGAACCAGATCCGGATTGCGTTTGATATCGCCGGCACACGGATGAACGTCACCGGTGACGTTCCGCCGATCCGCGACACCAATGCGCATTTCGATCTGAAGGGTCCCCGGGCGACAGTTTCGATCACGAGCGGGACTTCATTCTTCCCGTCTGGGCGTTCGGTGACCGTCGGCGAGGGGACGTTCGTCTTGCCGTCAACTTACGACAAGCCGCTGATGGCCGAACTCGACCTTCCCATTTCAGGAAATGCAGACGCTGTCGGCGAGCTCCTGACCTACAAGCCGATACAGGTGCTGCAACGGGCCGGTTTCGTTCCGGAAGATTTCACGGGCAAAGTATCGGCACGCGTGCAGGCGCGTATCGGACTCATTCGTTCGCAAAATCCACCTCCGCCGGAATGGAAAGCCACGCTGCAATTGCAAGGCGTCGATGTGGCCAAGCCGATTTCGGGACGGAAGATCAGCGATATTGACGGTGTACTGACGGCTGACCCGAAGCAGGTCAGTCTGGACGCAAAGGGGCAGATAGACGGCATCCCGGCTGGCATCAAGCTTGTCGAGCCTACCGATAAATCGTCCGACGTCCAGCCGCAGCAGGAAATCACCGCCACTCTCAGCAATGATCAACGGGAAAAGCTTCTGCCGGGGCTCTCGGGCATAATTGATGGCAGCGTCGGCGTCGAACTCAACCGCCTCGACGCCGACAGGCAGTCTGTATCGATAGATCTAGGAAAGGCGCGGCTGGATCTGCCCTGGATCGGTTGGTCCAAGGGAAGCGGTATCGATGCCAATGCCACGTTCGAGGTGTCGGGACCGGCAGACAATACGCAGGTCAAGAATTTCGTGCTCAAGGGCGACGGGTTCGGTGCAAACGGAGCGCTTGCCGTCAGCAAGGGAAATCTTGTGAGAGCGGATTTCGACAGCGTCAAGCTGTCGTCGCTCGACGATTTCGCTGTTTCGTTGAAGCGCGGCAAGGGCGGAATGGATGTTTCGATATCCGGAAGCAGCGCCGATGTCCGTCCGATCATTGCGGGGTTGAAATCCGGCGGCGGCCAGGGCGACACCGGCAATGGCGGTGTTTCTATTCGTGCCAAGCTGGACCGCATCATCGGCTTCAACGACGAGAAGCTGAGGAACGTCGAGCTGCTTTATTCAATGCAGGGCGATCGACTCCAGACGTTGAACTTTTCGGGCGTCACCGACAGCGGCGAGGCCGTGGTCGGTCAGACGAAGGACGGCGGTGTCATCAGTATAACCAGCGGCGATGCTGGTGCGGCTTCGCGTTTTGCCGACCTTTACCAACACATGAAAGGCGGGTTGCTGAACATGGCGATCCGGCTCGGCGTCGGCGGCAACTGGGACGGTTCGATCGATATCCGGCGATTTTACCTGGTCGATGAGCAACGCTTGCGCTCAATCGTCTCGACGCCGGTGGGCCAGGAGCAGCGAAGCCTGAATTCAGCCGTGAAGCGGAATATCGATACCACGGCGCAGCGGTTCGAGCGAGGTTTTGCCCGTATCGTGTCGCAGAACGGCGTGGTCAGCGTCGAAAACGGCGTGGTTCGGGGTGACCAGGTCGGCGCCGTGTTCCAGGGCGTCGTGCGCGACAAGCGCGGCAATATGGACATGACGGGGACGTTCATGCCCGCCTATGGCCTCAATCGCCTGTTTGCGGAACTGCCTGTCATTGGATTCTTCCTGGGCAACGGCACGGACCGGGGCCTGATCGGCATCACCTTTAAACTCACAGGGAAGCTGGAATCGCCAAACCTGGTGATTAACCCGCTCTCGATCATAGCACCCGGCGTCTTCCGCAATATATTCGAATTCCAGTAGTCGTAGAAAGGCCTGCACGAAGGCCGGCCTTTCATATCACCGGTGTTCGACCGCTAGGCGGCGCGACGGATGAGGATATGCTTCTTCTTGCCGAGCGACAGCTTGATGACGCCGTCAGCCGTGACTTCGCCGCTGCCGATCAGCCTGCGCTCGTCGCTGACTGCCTGGTCGTTGATGCGTACAGCGCCACCCTGAACGTGACGGCGCGCTTCGCCATTCGATGTGGCGAGGCCAGCGCGGACAATCAGCGAGAGCAGGCCTATGCCCGCATCAAGCTCGGAGGCCGGCACGTCGACCGACGGCAGGTTCTCGGCGACGCCACCTTCCTCGAAGGTTTTGCGCGCCGTTTCGGCGGCCTGCTCGGCGGCGTCACGGCCATGCAGGATCGCCGTCACCTCGGTTGCAAGAATCTTTTTGACTTCGTTGATCTCGGATCCTGCCAGCGCAGACAGGCGAGCAATCTCGCCCATTGGCAGCGTCGTGTAGAGCTTCAGGAAGCGCGATACGTCCGCGTCTTCGGTGTTACGCCAGTACTGCCAGAAATCATAGGCCGACAGCATGTCGGCGTTCAACCAGATTGCACCGGTCGCCGACTTGCCCATCTTGGCGCCGGACGACGTCGTGAGCAGGGGCGAGGTGAGGGCGTAAAGCTGTTGCGTCCCCATGCGGTGACCGAGGTCGATCCCATTGACGATATTGCCCCACTGATCCGAGCCACCCATCTGAAGGCGGCAGTCGTAGCGCTTTGCAAGCTCCACAAAGTCATAGGCCTGTAGGATCATGTAGTTGAATTCGAGGAAGGACAGCGATTGTTCGCGATCGAGCCGGGTCTTGACGCTATCGAAAGCCAACATGCGGTTGACCGAAAAATGACGGCCGACGTCGCGCAAGAATTCGAGGTAGTTGAGCGACCGCAGCCACTCGGCGTTGTTGATCATCAACGCGTCCTTCGGCCCTTCGCCGTAGGTCAGGTAGTTCGAGAAGACACGCTTGATCGAGGCGATGTTGCCCTCGATCGTGTCGACGGTCATCAACTGGCGCGCCTCTTCCTTGAAGGACGGATCTCCCACCATCCCGGTGCCGCCGCCCATCAGCGAGATGGCGCGGTGGCCGGTTGCCTGCATCCAGTGCAGCATCATGATCTGGATCAACGAACCTGCATGCAGGCTCGGTGCCGTGGGGTCGAAGCCGATATAGGCCGTCACGGTTTCCTTGGCGAACAGAGCGTCGAGCCCGGATTCATCGGAGATCTGATGAATGAAGCCACGTTCTTTCAGCGTGCGGAGGAAATCGGATTTGAACTCGGACATGACCTTTTGCTCTCGGATCAGGAATTTCGGAATGGCTATTGTTGAAGCGTCGCGGCGCGTTTAGCACTGTTTTGGCGATCAGTCACCAGTTGGTGGAATCTTCCGGCGAGGGTCAATGGGGAACATACGGACAGCGATCGGCCTAATGAGCGGAACGTCGATGGACGGGATCGATGTGGCGTTGTTGCGTACAGATGGCGAGGCGATCGTCGAGCGTGGGCCGTTCCTCGGGGTCGCCTATGATCCTGATTTCCGCGACCGATTGAAGCTGGCGCTCGAGCAGGCGAAAGCGGTTAAGCAACGGGACGAACGGCCGGGCGCTCTGGCCTCCATCGAACGCGAGCTCACGTTGCGTCATGTATCTGCCGTAACGAAATTTCTTGCGACGAATCAAATCGATGCGGCGGAGATTGACATCATCGGCTTTCATGGACAAACGGTCCTGCACAGGCCAGATCAGGCGCTCACCGTGCAGATCGGCGATGGCGTTTTGTTGGCGCGCGAGACCGGTATTGCCGTCGCCTACGACCTGCGGGCAAATGACATGGTTCATGGTGGCCAGGGCGCGCCGCTGGTTCCAGTCTATCACGCCGCGCTGGCACGCAATCTCCGGGATGCCCGACTACCAGTCTGCTTTGTCAATATCGGCGGCATTTCCAATCTCACTTTTATCGGCGCCGACGGACTCATAGTCGGCTACGACAGCGGGCCGGGCAACACGCTGATCGACCAGTGGGTCGAAACGCATGCGGGCGTGCCATTCGATCAGGGCGGCATGATCGCTTCCGAAGGCAGGGTCATCGGGGATCTCGCGGATCGTTACCTCGAAAGCCCATTCTTCACGGCGGAAAAGCGCCGTTCGCTCGACCGCAACGATTTCCCACCACTGTCCGGGACCGATGCGGAGCTCTCGGACGGTGCGAGGACACTCGCTTATGTGGCGGCTGCCTCAATCATCAAATCCGCTGGCCACCTGCCGGCGACGCCGACGCTTTATGTGATCTGTGGCGGTGGGCGCCTTAACCGGGTAATGATGCACGAACTGCGGGCTCTCGCCCGGCGCCAGAATGGCGATGTGATCTCTGCCGAGGAGGCGGGATTTGATGGTGATGCAATGGAAGCCGAAGCCTGGGCCTATCTTGCCGTCCGATCGCTGGACGGATTGCCTCTGACGTTTCCGGGCACGACGAGCGTAAGCAAGCCGGTCAGCGGCGGAGTCATTGTAAGGACCGCGTAGAGGGGGCGTTTCCTTGCGCGAACGTGCCTGCCCAGCTCACGCATCCAAAGGCTACCCTCGTGAAGTGCCCTAACGAAAATCGGCATGCGATGCCGCATGCCGATGATCATTGACTGAACGTTCGAAATGACCGGGGTACGCGCCGCTTAGCGGATCCGCTTCGCCGCCGGCTCAGGCACGAGTTCGCCGTTCAGGCGGCGATCGAGGTAATCCTCGCATTCGCCCATCAGCGTTTCCACCTGGCCGTTGAAGAAGTGGTTGGCGCCCGACACCGTGCGGTGCGTGATCAGGATGCCTTTTTGGGTCTTCAGCTTCTCGACCAGTCCGTTTACGTCCTTTTCAGGTGCCACCTTGTCGGCGTCGCCGTTGATGATCAGGCCGGAAGACGGGCACGGGGCGAGGAAGGAGAAGTCGTAGGTGTTCGGCTGCGGCGCGATCGACATGAAGCCTTCAATCTCGGGGCGGCGCATCAGCAGCTGCATGCCGATCCATGAGCCGAAGGAGTAGCCGGCGACCCAACAGGTCTTCGAATCGGGATGCAGGCTCTGCACCCAATCGAGCGCGGAGGCGGCATCTGAAAGCTCGCCGGCGCCGTGGTCGAATTCGCCCTGGCTTCGACCGATTCCGCGGAAATTGAAGCGCAATGTCGTGAACCCGCGCTTCTGGAACATGTAGAAGAGCTGGTAGACGATCTGGTTGTTCATCGTGCCACCGAACTGGGGGTGCGGGTGCAGAATGAGGGCAATCGGCGCGCTCTTTTCCTTGGAGGGCTGGTAGCGGCCTTCAAGGCGGCCTGCGGGGCCGTTGAAAATGACTTCGGGCATCGGTACTCCGGCGTTTATTTCTTAACGTTCACACTGCGCAGACTTGACGAACGTTGTCAGCTTTTCTAAAACGCAGTTTAGAACAATTCGAAACTTGCATGGCGATCCACGCATTGTGGATGTGTCATAAGGCAAGCGCGGCGGAAATTTCAAGGAAAATGAGCCGAGCCGCCACGCAAGGATCCAGCGCAGGACGAAAGAGCATGGCGCAGGCACGCCTTTATCTCGATTGGAACGCGACATCGCCGTTGCACCCAGCAGCGCGAGAGGCGGTTCTGCGCGCCATGGATCTGTTCGGCAATCCCAACTCCGTGCATGGCGAGGGGCGGGTGGTGCGTGCCGCCATTGAAGGTGCACGCCGGCAGGTCGCTGCATTGACGGGTGCCGACCCTGCGCACGTCATCTTCACAAGCGGCGCCACGGAAGCTGCCAACATGGTGCTGACGCCGGAATTTCGTATGGGCCGGACGCCGATGGCGGTCAGTCATCTCTATTATTCCGCGATCGAGCATCCGGCCGTCCGGGAAGGCGGGCGATACCCGAAGGACAATACGAGTGAGATTGCGGTCACGGCATCGGGGATCTTGGACCTTGGTTCCCTGCGGACACTGCTGGCGGGGCACGACAAATCCACCGGTTTGCCCATGGTCGCGGTGATGCTCGTCAATAACGAGACGGGCATCGTCCAGCCGATCGATGAGGTTTCAAAGATCGTACAGGCGCATGGCGGCCTGCTCGTTGTCGATGCAGTTCAGGCTGCCGGAAGGCTGAAGCTCGACATCAACGCGCTGGGTGCCGACTTCATTATTCTCTCTTCTCACAAGATTGGCGGCCCGAAGGGGGCTGGAGCCCTGGTGTCTCGCGGCGAGGTTCTGATGCCGCGGCCGTTGATCCACGGTGGCGGTCAGGAGAAGGGTCACCGCTCGGGGACAGAGAACTCGCTGGCTGTGATCGGCTTTGGCGCGGCGGCACGGGCGGCCGTCGCGGAGTACGATGACAGGAACCGGACGGTGTCGCTTTTGCGCGATCGGCTCGAAGCAGGAATGCGCGCCGCGGCGCCCGATATCGTGATCTACGGTGTGGACGGATCCCGGGTGCCGAACACCACGTTTTTCACCCTTCCGGGGCTCAAGGCCGAGACCGGCCAGATCGCCTTTGATCTGGAGGGTGTTGCGCTTTCCGCAGGCTCTGCCTGTTCATCGGGCAAGGTTGGAGAAAGCCATGTACTGACTGCCATGGGCCATGACCCGAGACTGGGGGCACTGCGTATTTCGCTTGGCTTTTCGACCACCGACGACGACATCGACGCGGCAATCGCCGCGTTCACGAAAATAGCCGCCCGACGCAAGCCGGCCGGCGAGGCGGCCTGACCGTTTCATAAATTTGCGGAAACGCAAATTTCCGCTTGCCATTCGGGCTGAAAAGTCCCCTTTGGCCACCTACATACGGGGCAAACGATACTGCCCGACAAGCTGCCGGACCTTTTCTCCGGCGAGATTGGAGAACGACATGCCCGCCGTCCAGGAAACGGTCGATCGCGTCCGCGAGATTGACGTCGATCAGTACAAATATGGTTTCGAGACCATCATCGAAATGGACAAGGCACCCAAGGGCCTTTCCGAAGACATCATCCGGTTTATTTCCTCCAAGAAGCAGGAACCGGAATGGATGCTCGAATGGCGTCTCGATGCCTACAAGCGCTGGCTGACGCTGGAAGAGCCAACCTGGGCACGCGTCGACTATCCGAAGATCGATTTCAACGACATCTACTACTACGCCGCACCAAAGAGCACGCCAGGTCCGAAGTCGCTCAGCGAAGTCGACCCGGAGATACTCAAGGTCTATGAAAAGCTCGGCATTCCGCTTATGGAGCAGGAAATCCTTGCCGGGGTCGAAAAGCCGAGGATCGCTGTCGATGCCGTCTTCGACAGTGTCTCCGTTGTCACGACCTTCAAGGAAGAGCTGAAGAAGGCTGGCGTGATCTTCATGTCGATTTCGGAGGCGATCCGCGAACATCCCGATCTCGTGAAGAAATATCTCGGTTCGGTCGTGCCGACGAGCGACAACTACTATGCGACGCTGAATTCGGCCGTCTTCACCGACGGTTCGTTTGTGTTCATTCCGAAGGGCGTTCGCTGCCCGATGGAGCTATCCACCTACTTCCGTATCAACGAGAAGGGCACCGGCCAGTTTGAGCGCACGCTGATCATCGCGGAAGAGGGCGCATACGTCTCTTACCTCGAAGGCTGCACCGCACCGCAACGCGACGAAAATCAGCTGCATGCTGCAGTCGTCGAACTCGTTGCCCTCGATGACGCCGAGATCAAGTATTCGACGGTCCAGAACTGGTATCCGGGCGATGCACAAGGCAAGGGCGGCATCTACAACTTCGTCACCAAGCGCGGCGATTGCCGTGGCGACCGGTCGAAGATCTCGTGGACGCAGGTCGAAACCGGCTCGGCAATAACCTGGAAATATCCGTCCTGCATCCTACGCGGCGACGACAGCCGCGGCGAGTTCTACTCGATCGCCGTGTCGAATGGTCATCAGCAGATCGACAGTGGCACCAAGATGATCCATCTCGGCAAGAACACGTCGAGCCGCATCGTCTCCAAGGGCATCGCCGCCGGCGTGTCGCAGAACACCTATCGCGGCCAGGTTTCGGCCCACCGCAAGGCGTCGAACGCACGCAACTTCACGCAGTGCGATTCGTTGCTGATCGGCGACAAGTGCGGCGCGCATACGGTGCCTTACATCGAAGCCAAGAATTCGACGGCGCAGTTCGAACATGAAGCGACGACGTCGAAAATCTCAGAAGACCAGCTGTTCTACTGCCTGCAGCGCGGCATCCCGACCGAAGCGGCGATCGCCCTGATCGTCAACGGCTTCGTCAAGGAGGTCCTGCAGGAGCTGCCGATGGAATTTGCAGTCGAAGCTCAGAAGCTGATCAGCATCTCGCTCGAGGGTAGCGTCGGCTAACGCCAGTACAGACACATGAGTGCGCCCACGCGCCTCGCTTCAAACGTTTTCTATGGGATATTACCATGCTTGAGATCAAGAACCTGCACGCCCGCATCGCCGAAGACGGCACCGAGATCATTCGTGGTCTGAACCTGACCGTGAAAGCCGGCGAAGTAGCTGCCATTATGGGGCCGAACGGCTCCGGCAAGTCGACGCTGTCCTACATCCTTTCAGGACGGACGGACTATGAAGTTACAGAAGGCGACATCCTTTACAATGGCGAGAGCATTCTCGAGCTCGACGCGGCGGAGCGCGCTTCCAAGGGTATCTTCCTTGCCTTCCAGTACCCTGTCGAAATCCCGGGCGTTGCCACCATGCAGTTCCTCAAGGTTGCGATGAACGAGCAGCGCAAGGCGCGAGGCGACGAAGAGCTGAAGACGCCTGACTTCATGCGCCTCGTCAAGGAAGCTGCGGCGAAGCTGCAGATCAACACCGAGATGCTGAAGCGTCCGCTCAACGTCGGCTTTTCGGGCGGCGAGAAGAAGCGAGCGGAGATCCTTCAGATGGCACTGCTGCAGCCGCAGCTCTGCGTTCTCGACGAAACGGACAGCGGCCTCGACATCGACGCATTGAAGATCGTTGCCGACGGTGTCAATGCTCTGCGTTCGCCGGATCGCGCGGTGGTCGTCATCACACACTACCAGCGGCTGCTCGACTACATCGTCCCGGATACCGTCCACGTCCTGTACAAGGGCCAGGTCATCAAGTCGGGCGACAAGACGCTGGCGCATGAACTGGAAGCCAATGGCTACGCCGACATCATCGGAGCGGCAGCCTGAGCTAGGCGGAAAGGACTGGTCGCATGAACATGCAGACGACGAACCGCCAGACCGCTGCGGAAGCAGCGCTCATCGAGGCGTTCAACAATCAGATCGGCGAACTGCCGGGCGACGGCAAGGTCATCGCCATCCGTGACCGGCTGTTGGATGACCTGAAGCGAGAGGGCCTGCCGACCCGACGCATCGAGGCGTGGCACTACACTGATCTCAAGACACTGTTGCGCGCCGTTCCGGCTCAGGCCGGCGATGCCGGCTCGGAGGCTCGCGATCCGCTGGTCGAAGAAGCGACTGTCTTGTCGGTGATCCAGGGGCTACCGGATCTCAAGGCCAGGACCGGGGATCTTGGCGTGTCCAGCTATTCAGACAGGTTGTCGGACGGATCTGCGGCTGCCGACCTGGGTGCGCTCGACAAGGATGATACCGTTGGACGGATCAACGGCAGCTTCGTGCGCGACGGATATGTGATTGATGTGCCGGCTGGAACAGAGCTGGAAGAGCCGCTGGAAATCCAGTTCGTTCACGCCGGTGGCCAGACGCATACGCGGCTTCCCGTGACCTTCGGTGCCGGTGTCAAAGCGATGGTCATCGAGCGTCACCTCTCGGTGACCGCGGATGCTGCGCTGGTATCGCATGTCAGTGACCTGAAAGTTGGAGAGGGCTGCGAACTCACCTGGATCATCGTCCAGCAGCAGGGTAACGACGATACGCATCTTGGTCAGATCCGCGTCGATCTCGGCGCTGATGCGAAGCTGAAGCTGTTTGTCGTCAATGCGGGCGGCAAGCTGGTTCGCCAGGAACTGCACATAGCCGTGACGGGCGAGGGTGCCGATCTGACGCTGCGCGGCATCAATCTTCTCGGTGCTGAAACACATACGGACGTGACGATGGTGCTTGGCCACAACGTGCCGCACACCGGCTCGACCGAGGTTATCCGCAACGTTGTGTTCGATCGTGCCAAGGGCGTCTTCCAGGGCATGATCCGGGTCGCGCCGGATGCGCAGAAGACCGACGCGAAAATGGCTTGCAACACGCTGCTCATGTCGGACGATGCAGAGTTTTCGGTGAAGCCGGAACTCGAGATCTTCGCCGACGATGTTCAGTGTGGTCACGGAGCAACGGTTGCCGATATCGATCACAATCATCTCTATTACCTGATGGCGCGCGGCATTCCTGAGAACAAGGCGCGCGCCATGCTGGTCAACGCCTTCGTGGCCGAGATCGTCGAGGAACTGGACAACGAGGCCGTGGTCGAGGCGCTGGAAGGCGTCATTTCGACCTGGCTTGAGAAGCACGCCTGATCGGATAGAGAACCATGGATACGATCGTACCGGCCACTCCTTATGACGTTGAAGCCATTCGCAAGGATTTCCCGATCCTGGCGAAGCAGGTCTACGGCAAGCCGCTGGTCTATCTCGATAACGGCGCTTCCGCTCAGAAGCCACAAGTAGTGATCGACGCGATCAGCCATGCCTATTCCAACGAATATGCCAACGTGCATCGTGGCCTGCATTTCCTGTCGAACGCCGCCACCGAGGCTTATGAGGCAGCACGCGAAAAAGTTCGCCGCTTCCTGAATGCGCCTTCGGTTGACGACATCGTCTTCACCAAATCCTCCACCGAGGCGATCAACACGGTCGCCTATGGCTGGGGCATGCCCAATATCGGCGAGGGCGACGAGATCGTCTTGTCGATCATGGAGCATCACTCCAACATCGTGCCCTGGCATTTCATCCGCGAGCGGCAAGGCGCAAAGCTCATCTGGGTACCGGTCGACGACGAGGGCGCCTTCCATATCGAGGATTTCGAAAAGAGCCTGACCGAGCGAACCAAGCTGGTGGCGATCACCCATATGTCGAACGCGCTCGGCACCGTGGTGCCGGTCAAGGAGATCTGCCGCATCGCGCATGAACGCGGCATTCCGGTTCTGGTGGACGGGTCGCAGGGCGCCGTTCACCTGCCTGTCGACGTGCAGGACATCGATTGCGACTGGTATGTCATGACCGGTCACAAGCTCTATGGGCCGTCGGGCATCGGCGTGCTTTACGGCAAGAAGGACCGGCTGCGCGAGATGCGTCCGTTTCAGGGCGGCGGTGAAATGATCTTCGAGGTGACGGAAGAGGCCGTGACCTACAATGATCCGCCACATCGCTTCGAGGCAGGCACCCCACCGATCGTGCAGGCAATCGGGCTTGGCTATGCGCTGGACTACATGGAAAAGGTCGGTCGCGAGGCGATTGCCCGTCATGAGACAGATCTCGCAAGCTACGCAGCCGAACGTTTGCGCGAGGTGAATTCGCTACGCGTGTTCGGTACGGCGCCAGGCAAGGGAGGCATCTTCTCGTTCGAGTTGGCTGGACTGCATGCGCACGACGTTTCGATGGTGATTGACCGTCAGGGCGTTGCTGTGCGCGCCGGCACGCATTGCGCCATGCCGCTCTTGAAACGCTTCGGCGTCACATCCACATGCCGTGCATCCTTCGGCATGTACAATACCCGTGCCGAGGTCGATGCCCTGGCCGATGCGCTGGATTATGCGCGGAAGTTTTTTGCTTAAGGAGTGTCCGTATGAGCCTGGATGATAGCGAACAGAAGATCGACGTGCGCGAAGGCATCGTGCACTCCAGCATTCCGGCTGATGAACTGGCTCGCCTCAGCGACGACGTCATTATGGCGTTGAAGACGGTCTATGACCCTGAAATTCCTGCCGATATCTTCGAGCTCGGGTTGATCTACAAGATCGACATCGAAGACGATCGCATGGTGAAGATCATGATGACGCTGACGGCGCCCGGTTGCCCTGTCGCCGGCGAGATGCCGGGCTGGGTGGAAAATGCTGTCGGTTCGGTCGAGGGTGTGTCGGGCGTCGAGGTCGGGATGACCTTTGATCCGCCATGGACCCCCGAGCGGATGTCGGAAGAGGCTCAGGTTGCGGTCGGCTGGTATTGAAGCTTTAAGCCGCCCGCTTTACATTAAGGACTAGAAGCACCGGATCTTGACCCCGGTTGTGGAAGGAGATTTAGCCGATGGGCTTTGCCGTGATGAGCATGACCGATACCGCCGCAGCGCGCGTGAAGGCAATCGTCGAGAATTCGGGATCTGATGCCCTAGGCATTCGGGTCGGGATCAAGAAGGGCGGCTGCGCTGGGATGGAATATACCATCGACCTCGTAACCGAGCCGAATGCCAAGGACGACCAGATAGAGCGCGACGGTGCCCGTGTGTGGATCGAGCCGTCAGCGGTTCTCTATCTTCTCGGCACCGAGATGGGGTTTGAGCAGACGACATTGCGGTCCGGTTTCACCTTCACCAATCCGAACCAGACGTCGGCTTGCGGCTGCGGTGAATCCGTCGAACTGAAACCCGCTGACCTTGCGGCGCTTGCTGCACGCGGCGATGCCGTGGCGCCAGCGCACTGATTGTCACATTCCTCGGAATATCCGTAAAGGCCGCCATGTCGAGCGGCCTTTTCTGTTGTGCATGGTTCGCAAGCGCCGCTACGGAGCACGCAGGAATTCACGGAACGCCCGAGTAAAAGGAATCAAGCGCATAATGCTACTGCTGTTCGTGAAAGGCGCTCTGCTGGGTGTCATCATCACCGCGCCGCTCGGACCGATCGGAATGCTGTGTATCAATCGCACGTTGGACCGGGGCTTCCTTGCTGGCTTTTCCTGCGGGCTGGGCACAGCATTCGGGGACGCCAGCTATGCATTGGTGGCGGTTACCGGCATTGCCGTATTCGAGGAAGCGATGTCGGCGGCGGAACTGCCTCTGGCTCTTGGCGGCGGATTGCTGCTGCTCTGGTTAGGCCACCGCGGGCTGACGCACGACCCGGTGGAAGCGGCCGACATAGGTGCGCCGGGCCTTTTTGGAACCAGCGTCGCCACCTTTTTGCTGACGATCTCGAACCCGGCGACGATCCTGTCGTTTGGGGCGCTGTTTGCGGGATTTGGGTTGCTGGACGAAACCCGCCGCTTCAGTTCTGCGGCTATCGTCGGTGGCGTTTTTTCGGGGTCGCTTGCGTGGTGGTTCTTCTTGAGCGGCGCGGTAAGCATGGCGCGAGAGCGGTTGTCGGGCGATTTCACGTCCAAAGTCATGCGCGGAACGAGCTACCTGCTTATCGTCTTCGGCTTCGTCGCCCTTGGGGCCGGGGTCTATTCATTGCTGAAGTAGAATGCGCGATCCTCGGTTTCCGGCGGCAAAACTCAGTTGCGCCTGATACCTGGGAGGCCGCCAAAGATCGGCACCGGCCATATGCGAGAGATTTGGGTCGATGCAGACCTAGTTAGTCGAATTCGATAAAGCGCGCGCGTGTCTATTCGCGCGCTGGGGTCATCGTCACCACAGCGTCATATGCGTCGCGCAGTCCGTCTTTCTGCCCTTCCTGCCGATCGGCAGCCTGATGCAGCAGCTTTGACGCGTATCCCATCGCGTGGCTCCCCTCTATCAGGATGACGTCGGCGTTCCCCGGATTGTGTGAGCGCTCGAACCAATCGACAGATCGCTGCAGAAAACTCATTTCGAACGCTCTGTTTGTCACACCGTGGCCGACGATTGCGACGTTGCCAGTGCCATTTCGGGCGTCATGCATAACCGTCTGCAGGAACAGGCGAACACGCTGAGCCACGTCTGCCCGGCTCTCGCCATCCGGCGGACGGGCGTAGAATTTACCGCTGCTGTTACGCAGTCTGGCCCATTTTTCGAATTCATCTGGAAACTTCTGTCTTTGCTCTGCGTGGTCGTAGATCTCGCTGAAGAGCCCGAAATCCTGCTCCCGCAGCAAATAGTCCTCGCGGACATTTCCGATGAAGCCGGCTGGCAGGGATGCGAGCAGTGCATCCTTGGTTTGTCGAGTCCGCAGAAATGGAGAGTACCAGACGTCCAGCGTCTGGGATTCGTCGTCCGGCAACGACTTTAGATAGGATGCGATGACACGACCGGCCTCCAGCGCCTGCCGGTAGCCCCATTGTGTCAGCGGAACGTTGTGATCACCGAACTGGCGGTAGGCCTGTTCGCTGACGTTGCCCAGCGATTCGCCGTGGCGAAAGAGAAAGATACGCATCGGCCATCCCGCAATCTCGGATATGGAATTGGAATCGCCCCGCATCATGAACGTCCCGGCCGCCCCGAGCAACGTTGCTGCTCTGCGTGGCGGGGGATTGCGAGCACATTTCTCTCGACATCAATCCGAGCTGCTCTGATCTCGCGTCGGTGCAGGAAAAGGAAGCGGTGTCCAAAGATCATGGCGGGATAGGCATAGTACTGGACGATGCAGACCAATCACGGCTGAATGTCGATACCCGCCTCGATCGCCGCCTCGACGAAGGCCCGTCGCGCGTCCTCGTTGGTGCGCTTGCCCTTGATGACGTCGGCACAGACCAGCAGCGCCGTGTCGAGCGCGGGACCATCTTCGGTCGGCCAGTCCTCGATCATCGCCCAGGAGGCGGCCTGCGTGGTTGATATGGTCACGTATTGGCCTGGCTCTTCCAGTGCTAAGAGCACCGGCTTCGACCACGGTATCTGGGTGAGATCGCTGTCGGTTTTTGCCATCGTGCGAGTGACCTGTGTTCTTCTCAGAGGTTGTTCCTTATAGAGGCTGCTCTCCAGGTCACAAGGGGAAGATTTCGCTTTCCAGCCACCGCCGTATGAGGGCCGATGACGTGCATCATCAGAAGCGGTGGTCGATTAGGGTCACCTGTGGCGGCGATGGAGTGGAAACCCTGCAATTCACTCATTGGTTGTGGCAAGGTTCTCTCGAAAGAAACGCCCGGGCGAGGGCCGGGCGTTTCGGGTTAAGGCTACTTATTCGGCCGCTTCGGCGTAGTCTTCAAGCGGCGGGCACGTGCAGAGCAGGTTGCGGTCACCGTAGACATTGTCGACGCGGTTGACCGGCGACCAGTACTTGTCGACGCGGAAGGCGCCGGGCGGGAAGCAGGCCTGTTCGCGAGAATAGGGGCGATCCCATTCGCCGACCAGGTCTTCGACCGTGTGCGGAGCGTTCTTCAGCGCGTTGTTCAGCTTGTCGGAACGCCCTTCCTCGATGTCGCGGGCTTCCTGGCGGATCGCCAGCATGGCTTCGCAGAAGCGGTCGAGTTCGGCCTTGGTTTCCGATTCCGTCGGCTCGATCATCAGCGTGCCGGCAACCGGCCAGCTCATGGTCGGGGCGTGGAAGCCGCAGTCGATCAGGCGCTTGGCCACGTCGTCGACGGTGACGCCGCAGCTGTCGACCAGCGGGCGGGTGTCGATGATACACTCGTGCGCCACACGGCCGGCCTCCGACTTGTAGAGCACGTCGTAGGC
Organism: Rhizobium sp. Root1220; assembly: GCF_001426265.1. Lineage (GTDB taxonomy): Bacteria > Pseudomonadota > Alphaproteobacteria > Rhizobiales > Rhizobiaceae > Rhizobium. The sequence goes on along the minus strand of NZ_LMDG01000012.1, from coordinate 323,014 downwards.
GCCCTTCAGCCGGGCTGCGATGTAGTTGGCGTTGAGGATCGCCACTTTCGTTGCCTGTGTCAGGCCTTCGCCGCCCATCATCAAGCAGTAGCTCCAGGAGATCGGCAGGATCGAGGCCGAGCCGAATGCTGCCGCCGAGACGGCACCTGAACGGCCGTCGCTTTCCGGGTGACCGGGAAGGAACGGCGCCAGATGCGCCTTGACGCCGATCGGTCCCATGCCCGGACCGCCGCCGCCATGAGGGATGCAGAAGGTCTTGTGAAGGTTGAGGTGGGAGACGTCAGAGCCAATGTCACCGGGGCGGGACAAGCCGACCATGGCGTTCATGTTGGCACCGTCGAGGTAGACCTGGCCACCCTTGGCATGAACGAGATCGCAGATCTCCTTCACCGTTTCCTCAAACACGCCGTGCGTCGAGGGGTAGGTGATCATGCAGCAGGACAGATTGTCCTTGTGCTGCTCGGCCTTGGCGCGGAAGTCGTCTAGGTCGATGTCGCCGTTGTCGCGCACCTTGACCACGACCACCTTCATGCCGACCATCTGGGCCGAGGCCGGGTTGGTGCCATGGGCAGATGTCGGGATCAGGCAGACGTCGCGGTGACCATTGCCGTTGGCGATGTGGTAGTTGCGGATCGTCAGCAGGCCGGCATATTCGCCCTGCGCGCCGGAGTTCGGCTGCATCGAGAAGGCATCGTAGCCGGTGACGGCGCAGAGCTTCTCGATCAGGTCGTCGATCATCTCGCGATATCCGAGCGCCTGGTCTGCGGGCACGAAGGGATGGATATCCGAAAACTCGGGCCAGGTGATCGGCAGCATTTCGGCCGTGGCGTTGAGTTTCATCGTGCAGGAACCGAGCGGGATCATCGAGCGGTCGAGCGCCAGGTCCCGGTCGGAGAGACGCCTGATGTAGCGGGTCATCTCGCTTTCGGCGCGGTTCATATGGAAGATCGGGTGCGTCAGATACTCGCTAGTGCGGGCCAATCCCTTCGGCAGGCGATAGCTCGGCTCGAACTCGGCCACGGCGAAGTTGCCACCGAAGGCGCGCCAGACGGCTTCCAGCGTGGCCGGGCGGGTGCGCTCGTCAAGGCTCATGCCGATCTTGGTGGCGCCGACCTTGCGCAGATTGACGCCTTCGGCAACCGCTGAGCGCATGATGACGGCCTGCATGTGGCCGACATCGACAGTAATGGTGTCGAAGAAGGTTTCGGGCTCGATGGTGTATCCGAGCTTTTCCAGCCCCTTGGCCATCAGCACAGCCTTCTGGTGGACCTGCTGGGCGATCGCCTTGATGCCCTTGGGGCCGTGGAAGACGGCGTACATCGAGGCCATGACGGCCAGCAATACCTGCGCAGTGCAGATGTTCGACGTCGCCTTTTCGCGGCGGATATGCTGTTCACGGGTCTGCAGCGACAGACGGTAGGCGCGGTTGCCGCGGGCATCGACGGAGACGCCGACGAGGCGGCCGGGCATGGAGCGCTTGTGGGCGTCCTTGACCGACATGTAGGCGGCGTGCGGGCCGCCGTAGCCGACCGGAACGCCGAAGCGCTGCGAATTGCCGATGGCGATATCGGCGCCCATTTCGCCCGGGGACTTCAGGAGCGTCAGCGCCAGAATGTCGGCGGCGACGATCGCGATGGCGCCGGTCTGGTGCAGGCGAGAGATCAGGCCGGTGAAATCATGGACGTGGCCATGGGTGCCCGGATACTGGAAGATGGCGCCGAAGACGTCGACCGGGTCGAGATCGGTGAACGGGTTACCGATGACGACGCTCCAGCCGAGCGGCTCGGCGCGGGTCTTGATCAGCTCTATCGTCTGCGGATGGCAGGCGGCGTCGACGAAGAAGGCCTTGGCCTTCGACTTGGAGACGCGCTCGGCCATGGCCATGCCTTCGGCAGCAGCGGTCGCTTCATCGAGCAGCGAGGCGTTGGCGACGTCGAGACCGGTAAGGTCGCAGATCATCGTCTGGTAGTTCAGCAGCGCCTCGAGGCGCCCTTGCGAAATTTCCGGCTGGTAAGGCGTGTAGGCCGTGTACCAGGCGGGGTTTTCGAGGATGTTGCGCTGGATGACTGGCGGCGTGATGGTGCCGTAGTAGCCCTGGCCGATCAGCGAAACGAGAACCTTGTTCTTGTTGGCGGTTTCGCGCAGCTTGTCGAGCGCCTCGCGCTCCGTCATCGGCGCGCCCCAGACGAGCGGCGCCTTCTGGCGGATGGACGGCGGCACGGTGGCGTCGATCAGGTTGTCGAGCGTGTTGTAGCCAACGACCTTCAGCATATCCGTCATTTCGGTCGGTGAAGGGCCGATGTGACGACGGTTGGCAAAGTCGTAGGGCTGGTAGTCAGTGAACTGGAATTCGGTGGGCGTCGTCATTACGCGGTGAGCTCCTTGTAGGCCGCCTCGTCGAGCAAGCCGTCGGCATCGGCGGCGTTGGCAAGCTTCAGCTTGAAGAACCAGCCCGCACCTTGAGGATCGGAATTGACCAGAGCCGGATCGGCGACGATGGCCGGATTGACCTCGGTGATTTCGCCATCGAGCGGGCAGTATACGTCGGACGCTGCCTTGACGGATTCGACGGTGGCTGCGTTGTCGTTCTTGGAGAAGGTTGCGCCGACTTCAGGCAGTTCGACGAAGACGAGATCGCCGAGCTGATCGACGGCGTAGTTGGTGATGCCGACGGTCGCAATGCCGGATTCGATCAGCAGCCATTCGTGTTCTTCGGTAAATTTCAGCATGGAATGATCCTCTCGGGAAAAAGTTTAGCGTTTGTAGGTCGGCGTGATGAAGGGCAGGGCGCTGACGGTGATCGGCAGATACTTGCCGCGCACTTCAGCATAGATTTCGGTTCCTGCGTTTGCGTAGGAGACCGGGACATATCCCATCGCGACAGGACCTTCGACGCTCGGGCCGAAGCCGCCTGACGTGACTTCGCCTATTTCGGTCTTGCCATCGGCGTCGCCATAGAGCCTGGCATGGCCGCGCACCGGCGCCTTGCCTTCCGGCTTCAGGCCGACGCGGCGGCGCTTGGCGCCGTTGTCGAGTTCGGACAGGATACGGGTCGAGCCTGGAAAGCCGCCGGCGCGTGCGCCGCCGGTCTTGCGGGCCTTCTGCATGCCCCATTCAAGCGCTGCTTCGACAGGCGTCGTCGTCGTGTCGATATCGTTGCCATAGAGGCAGAGGCCGGCTTCCAGGCGCAGGCTGTCGCGCGCGCCGAGGCCGACGGGTTCGACATCGGGATGCTCAAGCAGCCGTTTGGCGATGTCTTCCGCCATATCGACAGGCACCGAGATTTCGTAACCGTCCTCGCCGCTATAGCCGGAGCGCGACACGAGACAGGAAACGTCGTGCAGGCGGCAGTGGCGCACGTCCATGAATTTCATGGCGGCGACATCGGCCCAGAGTTCGGCCAGCACATCCACCGAGCGCGGCCCCTGCAGGGCAATCAGCGCGCGGTCGAGAAGGGTGATGTCGCAGCGGTCGCCGATATGCTTTTGCATATGCGCGAGATCGGCTTCCTTGCAGGCGGCGTTGACGACGACGAAGAGGTGGTCGTCAAGGTGGGCAATCATCAGGTCGTCGAGAATGGCGCCGTTGTCATCGGTGAAGAAACCGTAGCGCTGACGGCCTTCGGCGAGACCGAGAATATCGACGGGAACGAGGCTTTCGAGCGCAAGGGCTGCGTCTTCGTACTTGCCCGACTTCGCCTTCACAATGACCTGGCCCATGTGGGATACATCGAAAAGGCCGGCGGCGGCGCGGGTCTGCAAGTGTTCCTTCATGACGCCGGCCGGATATTGCACCGGCATGTCGTATCCGGCGAACGGCACCATACGGGCGCCAAGCGACAGATGCAGCTGATGCAGCGGGGTTTTCTTCAGGGCAGCAGTATCGTCCAACGACGCCTCCGGGGTTTGCGCGTGGATTCCATGCGCGGGCTCAAATGTTCAGGCGCGGCTGCACCTTGTCGTTCGAGCCCCCTCTGTCCCTTTGCCTGAGATTGTTATCCCTTCGGCCCGCGTTTCAAGAACGCATCTCTCCAGAGTTCCGTCTGCCCCTTGCTGGTCCTTTGGCCTGAGAGTTTCCGGGGCGGTTGCTCCTTCGGCACCGGTCGCGACGGACCGGCTTCTCCCAACAAGGTCGAGCGCAATTATCTGGCGATGATGGGTGTTGGCAAGGGGGAATGTCGCCGGCGAGCATATTTTTGTCGCGGCGCCGGCGCTGGCGGTCGGCGCAGCACAATCAGGACTCGCTGTAGAGCTCCAGGGCCTGCTGCAGGCCTGCCTGCGGCTGCTTCTGCCCCATTGTCATGAGGTCGAGCGCGACTTCGGTCGATTGAATGATACTGGCGGGCTCATCGATGTCGGTGCCGCTGTCGACCTTGGTCTTTCGGTCTGCTGCCCGGCGCGCTTCCTTCGCCGCAGTGCTGGCGGACACGCGCGGAGGTATGCGAAGCGTTTCGAACGCTGCGGCCGCTGTACTCGCGGATATCGTGCCTACCAGAACCGTCATCGCCAGAGTGTATCGCAAGCCGGTTCGCGCTTGGCTAAGAAAACCGGTGGCATTTTAACCGACTGCGAAACCTATCTCTCCGGATGATTGGACTCGGCAATGAATTGATATAAATCCGCGCAATGACCCAAGCTCTCCTCGTCGCCATCGGCGGCGCAATCGGTTCCGTCCTGAGGTATTATGTCGGCCAGTGGGCGCTGCGCCTGGCCGGACCGGCATTTCCATGGGGCACGCTGACGGTGAACGTGGTCGGTTGTTTTGTGATCGGAGTGTTTTCCGAAATGATCGCGCGCAGATTCGACGGGTCGCCAGAACTGCGGATGTTGCTGATGACAGGATTCCTCGGGGGGCTCACAACTTTCTCAACCTTCTCGCTCGATTCCATATCGCTCTTCGAACAGGGGGCGACGGCTGAAGGTGCCATTTACATGATCGCCAGCGTCGGGCTCTCGATGGCCGCGGTCTTTGCGGGTCTTTCGATCATGCGTGCACTGGTTTGAGATTACGGTTTCCGTTTTCCGGAAAAATGCTCTAATGCCACCGGCAAAGGCCGCGTTTGGCGCGCGCAACATTTTCCGAGAGAGTAAGAATGGCTGGGATTGAACATATAACGGTGGAACCGGACGAGGCCGGCATGCGGCTCGATCGCTGGTTCAAGATCCATTACCCCGGCCTTGGTTTTGGCCCGCTTCAGAAGCTTATGCGTTCGGGTCAGGTGCGCGTCGATGGCGGCCGGGTAAAGACCGATGCGCGGGTGCAAGCCGGACAGGTGGTGCGCGTGCCGCCAATCGATGTCGATGCCAAGTCGAAGAACACTCCGATCGCCAGCCACGACCTGAAACATGGCGGCGACTATGAGCTGTTGCAGCGCATGGTGCTGCATGAAGACGACAAGGTGATTGTGCTCAACAAGCCGGCCGGCCTCGCCGTGCAGGGCGGCTCCGGCGTCACCCGCAACATCGACAAGATGCTCGAGGTGTGGACCAGCCCGAAGGGCGAAAAGCCGCGGCTGGTGCACCGCCTCGACCGAGACACCTCCGGCGTTCTCGTGATCGCCCGTACCCGCGGTGCGGCGCAGAAGCTGACGGCGGCGTTTCGTGAGCGCGACACCAAGAAGACCTACTGGGCGTTGGTGAAGGGCGTGCCGCGCAAGCACGAGGACAAGATCTCCAGCTGGCTGGTCAAGGAGCAGACCCCCGACGGCGACCGGATGCGGGTGGCAAGGCACGGCGAAGAGGGTGCCGATCACGCTATATCCTATTACCGGGTGCGCGAGACCGCGGCGCAGAACCTCGCTTGGCTTGAGATGGAGCCCTATACCGGCCGTACCCACCAGCTGCGCGTCCATGCGCTGCATATGGGCCATCCGATCATCGGCGACCCCAAATATTTCGATGACGACCACAATTGGGATTTCCCCGGCGGCATTCAGAAGCGGCTGCATCTGCATGCGCGCAAGATCGATGTCCCGCATCCGAATGGCGGGCGCCTGCGCGTCACCGCACCTTTGCCGCCGCATATGGTACAGACCTGGAACCTGCTCGGCCTCGATCTGGCCACCGCCGACCGGGAAGACTACGAATGAAACTGGCGCTGTTCGATTGCGACGGCACGCTGGTCGATAGCGCAGCCTTGATTCATGCGGTGATGGCGCGGACGTTCGTGGATTTCGGCCATGCCCGGCCTGAGCTGTCGCAGACCAAGTCGATCATCGGCCTGACGCTCGATATCGCCATTGCCCGCATGCAGGGCAAGCCGCATGTCGATGACGAGGCGGTGGCGATGACTGCACATTACAAGGCGATTTATCCTGGTGTGCGCGAAGAGGTCGGCGTTGACGTGCCTTTGTTTCCGGGCATCGAGCCGTTGATCGAGGCGCTAGCAAGCCAAGACGAGATTCTGATTGGAGCGGTCACCGGGAAATCCCGGCGCGGCCTCGTCCATATCCTGGAAGCGCACGGTCTTGCGCCGCATTTCATCGTTTCGCGCACGGCCGACGATTGTCCATCGAAGCCGCACCCGGCGATGGTGACGGAGTGCTGCAGCGAGACCAAGATGAATCCGGCCGATACCATCGTCATCGGTGATGCCATATACGACATGCAGATGGCGAAGGCGGCCGGTGCGACGGCCGTGGGCGTTTCATGGGGTTACGCTAGCATCAACGATCTTCTTGCTGCGGGCGCCGACGACATAGCCTATCATCCAACTGACATCTTGCGGCATTTTTCCTGAGGTAACGTCATGCGCGATCTGTTGAACGACCTTTCAGAAGGGCTCAGCCATCCCGACCCGGTCCGACGGGCGCAAATCCAGATGAAGAAGCCGCTGCCGAAGCGCTTCTACAAGTCCGTATCAATTGGTGAACTCGATGAGGGCTTCTCGATCGAACTGGACGGAAAGGCGGTGCGCACGCCGGCCCGTCGACACCTGACAGTCGCTACGAAGCCGTTGGCCGAGTTGGTGGCCCGAGAATGGGAAGCGCAAACAACTCTTATCGACCCTTCCACGATGCCCATCACACGACTGGTCAACACGGCTCTCGACGGCGTCGCGACGGACAGGCAAGCTGTCTTCGAAGACATCCTACGCTTCTCGGCGAGCGATCTCCTTTGCTATCGCGCCGACGGACCGGGAGCGCTAGTACAGCGACAGATCGACCTTTGGGATCCCGTGCTGGAGTGGGCGGCAAACGAGCTTGGGGCACGGTTCATCCTGGTCGAGGGCGTCATGCATCGCGACCAACCACTGGAAGCTGTTGCCGCGTTTTCCGCGGCTTTGCGCAAGCACGACGGAGCGACAGCGCTTGCTGCCCTCCACACCATCACGACACTGACAGGCTCGGCACTGCTCGCGCTCGCATTCGCGGAGGACTTCCTGCCAATGAAGAAGGTTTGGGCGCTTGCGCATCTCGACGAAGATTGGACGATCGAGCATTGGGGAACCGACGACGAGGCCGAGCAGAGACGGGCGCATCGGTTTGACGACTTCAAAGCGGCCGCGGATGTTTTTTTGGCCCTAAAGGGCTGAAGCGTCTTGCCTTCATCGCCGTAATCGCGAAAAACTCCGACTCTCTAGGGGGCGGATGCGGATTTTCGGAATGAATTGGCTCAAATCGTGCGTTTTTCGAATTGTGCTCATCTGCGCAGCCCTAGCGTCGTGCGCGGGGTTTTTCAGCAAAGAGGAGCCGAAGCCGATCTATGATGTGCGCAGCGCCGTCGTGCTCAGCAGCAACAGTATACCGGCAGCTATTCTCTCGGGCGTTGGCGACCGGGTCAATGCCGCGATCAACGCGACGGTCCGTACCGACGTTTACCCTCGTGTGGTCCTGACGATCCGCATCGGCTATATTGCCAAGGGGCAGGGTTATGACAAGAGCCGCAACGTCGCCAAGATCACCGTCGACGCGGCGTCGGTGGAGGACGGATCGGTGATTGCTGTCAGTTCCTTCGAAGTGAACAGTTTTTCCAGCAGTCCAGCCGCCGCCGACGAGATCCTTGCCGAGGATATCGCCGCCCGCATTCGTTCCGTTTTCTCGCTGAGCGCAGGACGCGCGTAACCGGCCGCGCCTACGCGGCGAGGAGTAACCATGAAGGAAATTCTGGAAGAACTCGAGCGTCGCAGGAGTGTTGCAAGGCTCGGCGGCGGGCAGGCGCGGATCGATGCCCAGCACAAGCGCGGCAAGCTGACCGCCCGCGAACGCATCGACCTGTTCCTCGACGAGGACTCGTTTGAGGAGTTCGACATGTTCGTCGAGCATCGATCGACGGATTTCGGCATGGACACGAGCCGGGTCGCCGGCGACGGCGTCGTGACCGGCTGGGGAACGGTGAACGGCCGGACTGTCTTTGTCTTTGCCAAGGACTTCACGGTTTTCGGCGGGTCGCTTTCCGAAGCACATGCCGAGAAAATCATGAAGGTTCAGGACATGGCGCTGAAGAACCGCGCGCCGATCGTCGGCATCTATGACGCCGGCGGCGCGCGGATCCAGGAAGGGGTCGCGGCACTCGGAGGCTATGCGGAGGTATTCCAGCGCAACGTGCTCGCCTCGGGCGTAATTCCTCAGATCTCTGTCATCATGGGTCCATGCGCCGGTGGCGATGTCTATTCGCCTGCGATGACCGACTTCATCTTTATGGTTCGCGATACGTCCTACATGTTCGTGACGGGACCCGATGTGGTGAAGACGGTGACAAATGAGACTGTGACAGCGGAAGAACTCGGCGGTGCATCGGTACACACGACGAAGTCGTCGATCGCCGACGGCGCCTATGACAACGATGTCGAGGCGCTATTGCAGGTCCGGCGGCTGATCGACCTTCTGCCGCAATCGAATACCTCGCCGGTGCCGGAAATCGAGTGTTACCAGTCGGTGACAGAGACGGATGCCTCCCTCGATACCCTCGTTCCGGCAAATGCCAACAAGCCCTACGACATCAAGGAACTGATCCTGAAGACGGTGGACGAGGGGGATTTCTTCGAGATACAGGCCAGCTTTGCAAAGAACATCGTCTGTGGCTTCGGGCGAATCGAGGGGTCTACGGTCGGTCTTGTCGCCAATCAGCCGATGGTTCTGGCGGGTGTGTTGGATAGCGATGCCTCCCGCAAGGCGGCCCGTTTCGTCCGCTTTTGCGATTGCTTCAGCATTCCGATCGTCACTTTTGTGGACGTGCCTGGCTTTCTTCCGGGGACTGCGCAGGAGTATGGCGGGCTCATCAAGCATGGGGCCAAGCTGCTCTTTGCCTATGCCGAGGCGACGGTACCGAAACTGACGGTCATTACGCGCAAGGCGTTCGGGGGAGCCTACGACGTCATGGCGTCAAAGCATCTACGCGGTGACCTGAACTATGCCTGGCCGACGGCGCAGATCGCCGTGATGGGCGCCAAGGGCGCTGTCGAGATCATCTTTCGCAAGGATATTGCCGATCCCTCGAAGATCGCGGCGCACACGAAGATGTACGAGGACCGGTTCCTGTCTCCCTTCGTCGCTGCCGAACGTGGATACGTCGATGAGGTAATCATGCCGCACTCAACCCGCAGAAGACTTGCGCGGGGCCTGAAGATGCTGCGCAACAAGAATCTGGCCAATCCCTGGAAGAAACATGACAACATTCCATTATAGTTCGACAAAGATGGGGAAAGCGAAGCAAATTCAACAGGAAGTGATCGTTTGTCAGCGATCCGTGTCTTCATTCCTCTTGGCGAAGCAGCTAACGCTCGGCTGTCTTTACTCAAAAGGAGAGTTTTTATGTCGAGTTTGGAACGATTGAGCGCCTATCAACCCTATGCGCTTGCCGCTCTACGCATCATCACAGCCCTGTTGTTCATCGAGCATGGAACCATGAAGCTTTTTGCTTTCCCGGCCGCGCAGATGGAAGGCTCACTACCACCGTTGATGCTCGCTGCGGCGCTGCTTGAGGTTATCGGTGGCCTTCTCATTCTGATCGGGCTGTTCACGCGGCCGGTCGCATTCATCCTGTCTGGACAGATGGCTTTCGCCTACTTTATGGCTCATTCGCCGAAGAGCTTCTTTCCGGCGCTGAACGGCGGTGATGGTGCGGTCCTGTTCTGCTTCATCTTCCTGTTCATCTTCGTGGCCGGAGCCGGCGCACTTTCGATCGATCAACGCAAGACGGCGTAAGAATGACAAAGGCTGTGGCCAATCATGCGGCCACAGCACCAACTTGCGTTCGGGCGTCAGCGTGTCGCGGTTTTGCTCGGCTTCAGGCAAGCCTGGCAGCATGCCATCTCAGGTGGTCGTCCATGAATGTCGAAATGAAATAGTAAGAGTGGTCGTAGCGTTCGTGCGTGCGAAGCGTCAGTTTGATCCCGGTATCCTTGATGGCTTCCTCGAAAAGCCACGGGCGCAAGCCACTCTCCAGAAACCCATCGGCCTTGCCTTGGTCGATCAGAAATTCGGGGAAGCGAGCGCCGTCACTCACCAAGGCACAAGCATCATAGCTTCGCCAAGCGGAACGATCGGCGCCGAGGTATTTTTTCAAAGCCGGCGCTGACCAATCGGCCGTCGAGGGCTCGACGATCGGGGCAAAGGCGGAGCAACTCCGGAAGCGATCCGGGTTTTTGAGCGCGATGGTCATGGCACCGTGGCCGCCCATGGAATGGCCGAAGATACCTTGACGGCTCATATCCATGCGAAACTGCTGGTTGATGTATTTCGGAAGCTCTTCGGTGATGTAGCTGTACATCCGGTAGTTCTCGGACCAGGGCTCCTCTGTTGCATCGAGGTAGAAGCCAGCACCCTTACCCATCTGCCAGTTGGTCAGTTCGTCGGGAACGTCGTTGCCCCGCGGGCTGGTATCAGGGCAGACGATGATCAGGCCGAGTTCGGCGGCCAGTCGCCGGTACTCGCCCTTCTCCATGACGTTGGCATGTGTGCAGGTCAGACCGGAGAGATACCACACAACAGGGCAGGGCTCCTTGATGGCTTGCGGCGGAACGAAGACCGCGAAGGTCATCTCGCATTTGCAGGTCTCGGATTCATGCGTGAAAACGCCCTGCATGCCGCCGAAGGCGGTCGTCTGGGAAATGATGTTCATCCTTGGTCTTTCGTGCTTGGTGCAACAGCCTTGGCGCGGCGGCAGAGGCGATCGAACGTTTCGAGGAACCGTGACCGATCCTTGGGACTGAAAGCTGCGTTATAGCCCTTGCTTTCGCCTGTTTCCCTGAGATGCGCGCCGAGATCGCGCATGGCGCTGGCCATGCCGATATTGGCGTCGTCGAAGACGCGACCTGTGGGGCCGCTGACCAACGCACCGGTCGCCACGCAGCGGACCGCCAGTGGCACATCCGCGGTGACGACCACGTCGCCCTTACCCGAGTGCTCCGCGATCCAGTTGTCGGCGGCGTCGAAGCCGCTGGAGACAATGACGTTGTGCACCATCGGATCGCGCGAAGGGCGCAGGCCGGAATTGGCAACGAAGGTCACTTCAATGCCATGGCGCTCGGCAACCTTGAGGATTTCCGGCTTGACGGGGCAGGCGTCTGCATCGACATAGATCATGAATTTCAATCTGTTCTGGCGGAAAGGCTACGCGACTTGGCAGACGCGTAGCGATCGTTTGAAACGCGTTCATAGTCTGATCGGGGCTGCCTGTTCAAGCCTTAGGCTTCCTTGAGCGTGCCCGCCTTTTTCGCCACCCATGTGGCGATGACGTCCATAAGCGTCGGGTTAAGGCAATCGTAAGGCGTGAGGCCGAGTTCGTTGAGGCGTCCGCGCACGCCGGCCATGGCGGACGGTGGCGTGCCGGACTCGATGATCGACGAGACGAACGCCGCGAACGTCGGTTCCGCCCATCCGCCCTCCTGAAAGCGTTCCGGATGGATGAAATCAAGGCCCTTGAAGGCATGATCGCGCTCGACTGGCCCGTACATGTGTACGCCGCATTTGGTGCAGGCGTGGCGCTGAATGAGCGCTTCCGGATCGACAACCTTCAGTTTGTCGCCGTTCTCCACCACGGTGACGTTCTCGTGCGGGGTGACAGCGACGACGGAAAAGACCGCGCCATTCGGCTTCCAGCACTTGCTGCAGCCGCAAGCGTGATTGTGGGCGACGTTTCCTTTGATCGCTACCTTTACCGGACGGTCGGCGCACGCACACACGAGCGTGCCGCCGTTGAAACCAGCCTGGCCCTTCTTCACCCCTCCGTCGAGAGCAGGGTGTATCGCTACGTGACTTGGCATGTTCAGCTCCTCCTCCTTAGCTGCCCACGGCTCCCAAATCAGGATCAATTTGCGAAAAAGTCGTAGGCCATTTCAAAGCCGCGCCGCATTCGTGATCGCTCTCCTAATAGACTACCACGCCGCGGATGCTTTCGCCTGAATGCATCAGCTCGAAGCCCCTGTTGATGTCTTCGAGCGGCATCGTGTGGGTGATCATCGGATCGATCTGGATCTTGCCGTCCATGTACCAGTCGACGATCTTCGGCACATCCGTCCGGCCGCGTGCGCCGCCAAAGGCGGTGCCCATCCAGTTGCGGCCCGTGACAAGCTGGAAGGGACGGGTGGAGATTTCCTGTCCGGCACCGGCAACGCCGATGATAACAGACTTGCCCCAGCCGCGGTGCGAGGACTCCAGCGCCTGACGCATGACCTTGGTGTTGCCGGTGCAATCGAACGTGTAGTCCGCGCCGCCGATCAAATCGCCGTTGCGCTTGGTCAGGTTGACGAGATACGGCACGATGTCGTCGCCGACGTCCTTCGGATTGACGAAGTGGGTCATGCCGAACTTCTCGCCCCATTCCTTGCGGTCACTGTTGATATCGACGCCGATGATCATGTCCGCACCGGCAAGGCGCAGGCCCTGCAGGACGTTCAAGCCGATGCCGCCGAGGCCGAAAACGATGGCGGTCGAGCCGATCTCCACCTTGGCAGTGTTGATGACAGCGCCGATGCCCGTGGTCACGCCGCAGCCGATATAGCAGATCTTGTCGAACGGTGCGTCCGGATTGACTTTGGCGAGGGCGATCTCCGGCAGGACGGTGAAATTGGCGAAGGTCGAGCATCCCATGTAGTGATGGATCTTGTCCTTGCCGATCGAGAAGCGCGAGGTGCCATCGGGCATCAGGCCTTGGCCCTGGGTCGCGCGGATCGAGGTGCAGAGGTTTGTCTTGCGCGACAGGCAGGAATAGCACTCGCGGCATTCCGGCGTGTAGAGCGGAATGACGTGGTCGCCCTTCTTCACCGAGGTAACACCCGGACCGACATCGACCACGATGCCGGCACCTTCGTGGCCGAGAATGGCAGGGAACAGACCTTCCGGGTCAGCGCCGGAGAGGGTGAAGTCGTCCGTGTGGCAGATGCCGGTCGCCTTCACCTCGACCAGAACCTCGCCGGCCTTGGGGCCGTCGAGCTGCACGGTCATGATTTCAAGCGGCTTTCCAGCCTGTACAGCAACGGCGGCGCGAACGTCCATTTTCGGAGTCTCCATGCGGATTTGATTTGATAACGCGACCTTTGCACGCAGCCTGTAGAAGGCTCAAGGGAAAATCGAACTCCACGCGGCAATTTCCGCGGGCCCCTCGCAGGTTGCGCCTCTTGCTGTAGCGTTTGCGTCAGAAGAGCTTTTCGGTTGCGAAAATAATGGCATAGCCGTGCATGGCGACGGCGGCGTAGAGGCCGAAGGCCACCAGCATGCGCTCGCCGTCCTTCATTTCCTCCAGTTGCTGGCGCGGCTTAACCGACCCCGCGCTGATGAGGCTCACAAGGGTGAAAACCAGCAGACCTGCTGTCAGGACATTCGCCGGGAGACCGATCTCGAACCCGATTCCGAGAATGCAGGAGGTTACGACGAAGCTCGCGGCTATCTGCGATATCCGCGTGCGAAAAATCTGTCGCAAGACCTGCCCACCGTCGAAGCGGTGCATCGGCAGCAGGTTGAGCAGGTTGAACGCCCCCAGGATCAGCATGAAGATCAGAATGGGCGGCGCCGAGCTTGACGGGAGCACACCGTGATCGGCGAGTTGATGCGCAACGCCCAGGATCGGAACCAGGAATGCCGACATACCGGCGCCCATGAGGGCGCATGTCGCGACCTCGAACAATGATCTGTAGGGTCTCCCGCCGATTGCGATGCCCCCCAACAGCGGCACGAAGATCATCCTGACCGAAGCATGACCGAACATGCGGTAGGCGGCCATATGACCCAACTCGTGAAACGCGACGACAAGCGTAAGGAACGTCGAGATCATCAAGCCCTGGATTGTCAGCCCCAGGAACGGCCAAAGCAGCAGCGTGGAGAGGACGGCGAGCCCAATCTGCACCAGCGGATGCTCGAAGTAGCCCTGCGGATGCGACTCACCGGTCCTCACCCAGCCATCCAAGGCGCGCATCTCGCGGCGCAGCACAAAATATCGGAAGATCAGGAATGCGAGCCCGCGATAGCGGTCCGTCTGTGTGATCTCGAGAGAAGCACCATCCGGGGTTGGTCGAACGATGCGCCGCTCCCGGAAGTCCTTCCAGAACGTAGGGTCCAGCGTGCTGTCATCGATAATCCGCGACTGAAATGCATGAGCATCTCCGACAACGGCGGCTACGGGCTCGGTGGCAAGCAGGCGGCGCAACGGCGCGCCATTCTTGTCGAGATGTTTGTAGGTCTGCTCTACGACGTCCTCTCGGTTCGCAAGTGGCCGGCTGCTGATAACCGTGTGATGCCACGCCGCCGCAGCGCCCACCGGGTTCATCGCGCTCCACAGGACTCCAGGGGAACATCGGAAGGTTCGAGTCAGGCTGATCGTCCTGCTTCCCAAGGGAATGCGCATCAACAGCCAAAGCAGGCCGATATTGATGAAAAGCAGGAGGGTTGCCGATTGCAGCGCTGTCATTCGCCTACTCCGCCAGGCATCCTGCCGGACGGGCTGATGATAGACGGGCAGATGTTAACAAAAAGAAACCGTGACATGACCGCGGCGACCGAGCAGCGGGTCAGGCGAATTCCATTATAACGGCGTCGACGGCAAGGCTTTCGCCCGGTTTGGCGTTTATCCTGCTGACTGTCAGGTCGCGTTCGGCGCGCAGAACATTTTCCATCTTCATCGCCTCGACGACTGCCAACGTCTCGCCGGCCTTGACTTCCTGGCCCTCTGTGACGGCTATGGCGACGACGAGGCCGGGCATCGGGCAGAGCAGAAAATTCGACGTATCCGGCGGCAGCTTCACCGGCATCAGCTTGTCGAGCGCGGCGTGTCGCGGCGTGAAAACCTTGGCTTTGACGGAAAGACCCTGCCAGTCCACGCGAATGCCGTTGAGGATCGGGCGGATTTGTGCCGTCACGGATTGGCCTCCAACCTTGCCTCTCCAGACGGCGTCGCCAGGTCTCCAGTCGGTGACAATGTTCGATATCTTCCCTGCGATCGCAATATCCATGTCAAACGGGATGGTGACGAGCCCGTCGACCAGCTGCGCCTCCACATAGACATCGCCGAGCCTTACCGTCCACTGTTCGCGCGGCGCGTCCGATGGCGCGCGCAACCGGTCACCGAAGCGTTCCCGCCGGCTGGATTCGACCAGAGACGTGGACAGTGCGATGGCAGCGAGAACCGCGTGCTGGTCCGCGTCTGGCTGCACTGGGGCAAACCCGTCCGGGTATTCCTCTGCAATAAATCCCGTCGACAGCCGCCCCTCGCGCCAGCGCGGATGCTTCATCAGTGCGGAAAGGAAGGGGATATTGTGTTCGATGCCATCGACCACGAAGCCATCGAGTGCCTGGCCCATGGCATCGATGGCCTCCGCGCGTGTCGGCGCCCAGGTGCAGAGTTTGGCGATCATCGGATCGTAGTACATGGATATCTCGGCGCCCTCGAAGACCCCGGTATCGTTGCGGATGACGGTGTTGCCCGAATTCCCTTCCGGCACTGGTCGGTAGCGCGTGAGGCGACCGATCGAGGGCAGGAAATTGCGGTAGGGGTCCTCTGCATAGAGCCGGCTCTCGATCGCCCAGCCGTTCAGCCTTATGTCACGCTGTGCAAACGGAAGCTTCTTGCCGGCTGCGACGCGGATCATCTGCTCCACGAGATCGATCCCGGTCACAAGCTCGGTGACGGGATGCTCGACCTGGAGGCGGGTGTTCATTTCCAGGAAATAGAAATTCCGCTCGCGATCGACGATGAACTCCACGGTGCCGGCGCTTTGGTATTCGACTGCCCTGGCGAGTGCCACGGATTGCTCCCCCATCGCAGCGCGCGTCGCCTCGTCGAGAAAGGGTGAGGGTGCCTCCTCGGCGACTTTCTGATTGCGACGCTGGATCGAGCACTCACGCTCGCCGAGGTAGACGACATTGCCATGCGCGTCGGCGAGGACCTGGATTTCGATGTGGCGCGGCTCCACTATATACTTCTCGATGAAGACACGATCGTCGCCGAACGAACTCCTGGCTTCGGAGCGCGCCCGATCGAAGCCGTCGCGGACTTCCGCCTCACTCCAGGCAATGCGCATGCCCTTGCCGCCGCCGCCGGCGGATGCCTTGATCATGACCGGATATCCGATCTCCGCGGCAATCGCTTCCGCGTGGGCGGCATCCTCAATGACGCCGAGGTGGCCGGGCACGGTGGAGACGTTGGCGGCGTTGGCGAACTTCTTCGATTCGATCTTGTCACCCATCGCCCTGATCGCCTTGGATTTCGGACCGATGAAGACGATGCCCTCCTTCTCCAGTGCCTCGCAAAAGGTGGCGCGTTCAGAAAGGAAACCGTAACCCGGGTGAACGGCTTCTGCGCCGGTCTGCTTGCAGGCGGCGATGATCTTTTCCGCCACGAGATAGCTTTCGACGGCGGCAGCGGGGCCGATATGCACGGCCTCGTCGGCCATTTCCACATGCAGGGCATCCCGATCCGCATCGGAATAGACTGCGACTGTTGCGATTCCCATGCGGCGTGCGGTCTTGATGACGCGGCAAGCGATCTCGCCGCGATTTGCGATCAGGATTTTCTTGAACATCGAGACTCCACCCATGACATGCGCTCCGGAGTTTTACGCACAAACACCGGAGCGCACAATCAGCCGAAAGAATATCGACGAGGCCCTATCAGGCGACCGCGGACTCGCAGTTGGAGGACGGGTCGTCGACGATCCTCAGCCAGCGGCTGCGGCGCGGCGTCTCTGCATAGTCGATCAGGCGGAGCCCAGCCAGTATATCGGCCCAGCGCGGGTGGTTTGCAGTCGGCAGCGTTTCTTCGCCAATACGCATGAGCACCCCCCAGGTCAGCGGCGGTGTATTGACGACACCGGCATCGCAGAGACCCCGCAGCACGCGCATCACATAATCGATATCCTGGCGCGTGATGCCCTTGCGGTCCACAGCCCGGGAATGGTTGTAGCCGCCGACCTTTTCGGAAAGGGCTAGTCGCAGCTGATCGAGCGCGAAGGCGCGCAGTTCGTCGGGCACGCAGGCGGAAATTTCCATGACGTGGAGCACGAGCTCGAGCTCCAGCACAGAGTTGACGACGCCATCGGTCGACACCATGCGCATCAGCCAGGCGGCATTGATCTCGTCAAGAGATCCCTGCGGATAGGTGTAATTGACGACAAAGCCGGCGAGTTGCTCTACGAAAAAAGAGTCCCATTCCGGGCATTTCTCTGGGCAGGAATTGTTTAGCGCGAGCATGACGATCACGTCGTCCGAGGTCCTTATCCCTTCCGGAAAGGTATGCTTGCGCAGCAGGCCGATGTCATCGACGGCCAGCCGATGCTTACCGGCGATGACACATGCCGGAAAAGCGAGGCGGAATTCGCTCATCTTTTATCTCCAGACCTCATCATGAGGCCTGGGGCCCTTCTACCGCCAGCACATTGCGGATCCGTCAAGAAGCGGAGTTAACAGTCTACTCCATCGGCTGGAGCATTTTTATCGATCGCGACTGCAGGCGCTCGCGCCAGATGATGAAAAGGCCGGATCCAACAATAATGAGGATGCCAACCCATTTCGACGGGTTCGGAAAATCGCCGAAGAGGGCATAGCCGAGGATCGTGGCCGAGATTATTTCGAAGTACTGGAACGGAGCCAGCAACGAGAGCGGCGCCAGCCGGAATGCCCTGACCACAATCATGTGCACGTAGCCGGACAGCGAACCGAGGATCAACAGCAAGACGAGCCCCAGCGTCGAAGATGGCAGCGACACCGCGAAATCACCGGCACCGACGCCATTGCCGACGGCGAGCGCCGCCGCCATGAAAATCGTTCCGCCGATACCTGCGATCGTCTGCATCGTCAGTGGCGAATCGGCGGTGCCGATCGCGCGATTCAGGAAGAGATAGAGCGAGAAGAGAAAGGCGCAGAATACCGGGAGCAGAGCTTTCAGGCCGAATACCTCGTAGCTCGGCTGGATGACGATCATCGCTCCGCCAAAGCCGACGACGATCGCCGCCCACCGTCTCCACCCGACCTTCTCTCCGAGAAAGACGGCAGACAGTCCGGCAAGCATGAACGGCTCGACAAAATAGATCGCGAACACGTCGGCTAGCGGCATGTATTTGACGGCAACGAAGAAAAGCAGACTGGCCGCGCCGTGAAGCGCGCCCCTTAGCAAGTTCATCCATGGTCTTTCGGCCGCAAGAGCCTTCAGGCCAAAGATTGCGAAAAGGATCGGCAGGGTGCAGACGAGCTGAAAGAAGAAGCGGTAAAACGTTATCTGGCCCGGCGACATCCCTTCGAAGGTAGCCATGTATTTTGCGATCGCATCCATTGCCGGCAACACGACCATGGCGCCTGACATGAGGGCCATACCCTGAAGCGGATTTTGATGTTCGGGAGAATCGGCCATGGATGGAGAAGTTCGCCTTTTGGTTCAATGGCCTATAGCGAAGTCAAAACCTGTCGTCCATGTGTTCCTCGAAGCTTGCCTACTGCGCGGCGGTACGGGTACACCGCATTGGTGCTCAGCGCTAATCCAGGCGGGCTGGCACTGGCATCGGTGACGATGAGTGCGCGGCCTCCCGCATGGATAGCCACGGTTGACCGCTTATCTTCTCTTGGAACGGGACGGTTTGCTCACTACAGTTCCTGAGCGGGAGCGAAAGCGACGGCGGCGAGGGAGGTGAGGAGCTCGTTTCGTGAAACAGCATTTTGGACTTTTTGCAGCGATCTTCTTTTTGCCGCTGGTTCTCTACCTTTTGGTCGTTCGCGGAGGCGAATTGGTGACCCGGCAATATATGGATGAGGCGTCATTGCAAGCGGGCTCGGCGCTTCGACTTGCGGCGTCCGCTTTGCGGGGACATCTCAGTCGCTACGAACCGTTGCCGGCATTGATCGCCGATCACGACGACATCAAGGAACTGGTCGGCGATCCGGAAAGCAGACCGTTGCGTGCCACCGCAAATGCATACTTGAAAGAGATCAACGGTCTGCTGGAGTCCTCGGATATCTACGTGATGACGATGGATGGTGATACGATCGCTGCGAGCAACCATGATGGCGAGACGAGTTTCGTCGGGCAGAATTTCAGCTACCGGCCCTATTTCCAGGAGGCCGCGAATGGTCGCCAGTCGCGCTTCTATGCTCTCGGCACGACTTCCTTCAAGCGCGGATACTATTTCGCTTCGCCAATCCGGGTCGATGAGCAGATCCGCGGAGTGATCGTCTTCAAGGTGGATATCGACTCGATAGAAACCTCCTGGCAGGGAGGCGAATACAAGATTTTCGTTTCCGACCCGGAAGGCATCGTCTTCATGACCGGCAGCCCGGAATGGCTCTATTCCGGCATACTTCCGCTAACACCGGACCGCTTGGAGCGGACCCAGGCATCGCGTCGTTATGCCGAAGCTATGCTAAAGCCCATGCCGATCCGCGAAACCAATTCGTCCGGTCATCGTCTGAGCACCTTGGAAGATGGGAGCGGGGTCCGGGAGTACCTGACGCTTTCCGAATACATGCCTGAGGCGGATTGGACCGTAACCGTCCTTCTGGATACAGGCTCCGTCCGCACGCAGGCACGCACGATGATGATCGCCGTGCTCCTGTTTTTCTGCCTAGCGGGTCTGGCGATTGCAATCGTCCTTCAGCGACGGGCCCGCACGGCGGAGCGCCTGCGGTTGGAGGAGCAGGCACGAAACGATTTGGAGCACCGTGTCGCGGAGCGCACGGCTGATCTTGCACGGGTCAACCAGCGCATAGAACAGGAGATAGCAGAACGACGACTGACGGAGAAGAAGCTGCGCAGGACCCAGGGCGATCTCATTCAGGCGGGCAAACTAGCCGGCCTCGGCCAGATGTCTGCTGCTCTTTCGCATGAATTGAACCAGCCGCTGGCTGCAGCCAAGACCTATGCGGACAGCGCAGCGATGCTGATCGACAGAGACCGTGTCGAGGAGGCGAGAGACAACGTGCGCCGTATTTCGGCGCTGATCGACCGCATGGGCGCGATCAGCCGTCACCTGCGCAATTTTGCCCGCAAGCCGAATGAAAAGCTCGGCGCGGTTCCGCTTGCCACCGTCATGGCCGATACGCTCGAGATCGTTGCTGCACGAGTAAAGTCGGCGGACGCCACGCTGTTGGTCGATCTCGGAGAAGCCCCGGCTGTGGTTCAAGGCGGCTCGGTTCGACTGCAACAGGTACTCGTCAACATCATCACGAACGCAGCCGACGCTGTGGAAGGGCTGGGCGACCGCCGTATCCACATCGAAGCGCGACCCGACGGAGGCAAGGTGGCGTTGACGGTCCGCGATCACGGGCCAGGCGTGCCGCCCGCGATTGTCGAACGCATTTTCGATCCCTTCTTCACCACCAAAGGCGTGGGCCGCGGCCTCGGGCTTGGACTTTCGATTTCCTACAATATAGTCAAGGACTTCGGTGGGGACCTTTCGGTTTCCAACCTGCCGGATGGAGGGGCCGAATTCCGCATCATGCTCGATGCAGCACCTGCAGTCAGCGAGGCAGCCGAATGAACGGCAACCGCGTTCTCCTGGTCGACGACGAAGAAGAAATGCGCCGATCCTCCGCACAGGCCTTGGAATTGTTCGGACTGGAAGTCGACACCTTCGCCAACGCGGAATCGCTGCTGGAGCGCGTCGGTTTCAGGTTCGCCGGCGTCGTCGTCAGCGATATCAGAATGCCCGGCATGGATGGTATGACGCTGCTTCAGCGCATCCGCGAAATGGATCCCGAAATACCTGTGATCCTTCTGACGGGACATGCAGACGTTCAGCTTGCGGTGACGGCCATGCGGGCCGGCGTTTACGATTTCATCGAAAAGCCCTTTGCGGCCCAGCAATTGGCCACCATCATCAGGCGTGCGCTAGATCGGCGTAGCCTTGTGCTCGAAAACAGGCGGCTTCGGGCGGTGGCCGGCAAGCGTGACGATATCGAAGCGCGGCTGCCCGGACGCACGCAGGCGATGGTGGATCTGCGTTACCGGTTGCGGGCGATTGGCGCCACCGATGCCGATACGCTCATCATCGGAGACACGGGAGTCGGCAAGGAGGTCGTGGCGCGCGCCTTGCACGATATCAGCGCACGGGCTGACAAGTCCTTCATCGCTATCAACTGCGCTGCTCTGCCGCAAAACCTTATAGAGAGCGAACTTTTCGGTCATGAAGCTGGGGCATTTCCGGGAGCGCTGCGTCCCCGCTTCGGCAAATTTGAGCACGGGCGTGGGGGAACCATTTTGCTCGACGAGATCGGTTCCATGCCTTGTGACCTCCAGGCCAAGTTCCTCAGGGTCCTGCAGGAACGCGTGATTACCCGTCTCGGCTCGAACGAACCTGTACCGCTTGACGTGCGCTTCATAGCGACAAGCAAGGTGAACCTTGAGTCTGAAGTTGTCGCCGGGCGTTTCCGTGCCGACCTCCTGTACAGGCTGAACGTCGCGACGCTTAACGTTCCGTCCCTGTTTCAACGGCAAGCGGATGTTCCGCTGCTCTTCCTTCAACTCGTCCGAGAGGCGGCAGCTCGCTACGGGCGCGATGATGTCGCTGTGCTTCCAGAGACAGTGACGGAGATTGCTGCACGTAATTGGCCGGGCAATGTACGCGAGCTGCGTAACGCCGCCGACCGGCTGGTGCTCGGCCTCGATCCGCAAACGGAAGGGGCGGCTCATACAAGCCATCGTCTAACCGACAAAGTCGCCGTCTATGAGCGTGGCGTGATCGCTAGCGCCCTCGCTGCACATGGCGGCAGCTTGCGTCCGGTCTATGAAATGCTCGGGATTTCGCGGAAGACTCTTTACGAGAAGATGCAAAAATATGGTCTCGACAAGAATATCCGCTCGAGCGACGAGCTCCACGACCCGTGACTTGCGATCCGATGGGTGGAAAACCACACACCTCTAGATCGATTTGTTCCCGTTGCTACCCATGGTGCGCCGCACACGTTCACAATAGTGATCGAATGGACCCCTAGGCGGTTGCAGGCCGGAACGCGAGCCCCCCCTGTTACGCGTAACCACGACCGCCGCGGAGGGAGCCGCGGCGGCGGGAACATACCTGGGAGGTTACAATGAAAATCTTCAATACCGTGCTCGCAGTGACGACGATTGCCAGCGCTTGCCTTTTTTCCGCGACGGCAGGCGCCCAAACCTATCCAGATCGAACGATCACCATGGTCATCCCGTTTTCGGCCGGCGGACCAACCGATACCGTTGCGCGACTCGTCGCCGAATCCATGTCGAAGGATCTCGGCCAGCAGATCGTTGTGGAGAATGTTGGAGGTGCTGGAGGCACGCTTGGCGCGGGCCGGGTGGCACAGGCGCATCCCGACGGATACTCGATCCTGCTGCACCATATAGGCATGGCGACAAGTGCCTCACTCTACCGCAAGCTCGCCTACGATACGCTCAACGACTTCGAATATGTCGGCCTCGTCACCGACGTACCTATGACCATTGTCGCCCGGAAGGACCTTGAGCCGACCGATCTCAAGGGTCTTGTTGATTACATCAAGGCCAACAAGGACACTGTGACAGTGGCAAATGCGGGTATCGGTGCCGCATCGCATCTGTGCGGAATGATGCTCATGAGTGCCATCGACACTCAGCTTACGACCGTTCCATACAAGGGCACCGGCCCGGCCATGACAGATTTGCTCGGCGGGCAGGTCGACATCATGTGCGACCAGACCACCAACACCACCAAGCAGATCCAGGCAGGTACGATCAAGGCTTACGCGACCACTTCGCCGGAACGCTTGAAGGTGCTACCGGAAGTTCCGACAGCTGCAGAGGCCGGTCTTGATGGCTTCCAGGTGGGAATCTGGCACGCCATCTACGCACCCAAGGGTACACCTGCTGCGGTCACGGAGCGTCTGTCGAAATCGCTGCAAGTGGCCCTCAAGGACCCCAACGTCGTCGCCCGTTTCGCCGAACTCGGCACGGTTCCTTCGCCGGATAGCGACGCCACTCCCGCAGCACTCAAGGCCAAGCTCGAAAGCGAGATCGTGCGTTGGAAGCCGGTGATCGAGGCCGCAGGCCAGTACGCGGACTGATGGCAGGCGAGTGGGGTTGCCCGGCTTTTCAGGCGGGCGGCATCGCCAGCCTTCGCGGCATTCGACAACCAATTCCCGAACCGCGTCCACGACGAGTCGCCGGACCGCCGCCGCGGCGAAGGCGGCCCCAGCTCACCACACCGATGTCATTCACGAGCGGCTTGGCCGCACAAGGGGGAGATATGAAATCGCTACAGTTCGATAGCACCAACGCGCTTTGCGGAGCGGTATTCGTCGCGCTCGGCGGATTCTTTGTCTACCAGTCGCTCACCCTTGAACTCGGCACTGCGCTACGGATGGGGCCTGGCTACTTTCCGCTGGTGCTTGCCATCATCCTGATGGTCCTTGGCGCGATCGTGCTGGTTCAATCGATGCGTCTCGAAGGCGAGCCGATTGGGCCGATCGCCGTCCGCGGCATGGCTTTCATCTTGCCCGCGCCGGTTTTCTTCGGCCTAACGGTTCGTGGGCTAGGATTTATCCCGTCTCTGTTCCTTGCAGCGTTGATCGCGGCCTTCGCCTCGACACGTATGAAGGCACCGATGGCGGTGGTGCTCGCGGCCGCAATCACACTCTTTTCGGTGATCGTCTTCAGCTACGCGCTTGGGCTTCCGTTCACGCGTTTTGGCCCCTGGGTCCGGTTCTAGGAGACGCCAATGGATCTCTTTAGCAATCTCGCATTAGGCTTCTCGACGGCGGCTTCGCCGGAGAACCTGTTTTTCTGTCTGGTCGGAGTGTTGCTTGGTACGCTGATCGGCGTATTGCCTGGTATCGGCGCAACAGCGACGATCGCGATGCTGCTGCCTATTACCTTCCAGCTCGAGCCCGTCTCGTCCCTGATCATGCTGGCCGGCATCTACTACGGCGCACAGTACGGTGGCTCGACAACGGCAATCCTCATCAACATGCCAGGCGAATCGTCCTCGGCCGTGACCGCAATCGATGGTTATCAAATGGCACGCAAGGGGCGGGCCGGGGCTGCTCTATCAATTGCAGCGCTCGGCTCCTTCTTTGCCGGCACCGTTTCAACCTTTCTGGTGGCGATATTCGCGATTCCGCTGACTGCGATTGCGCTCAAGTTTGGTGCGGCCGAGTATTTCTCGCTGATGATCGTCGGTCTCGTCTCTTCCGTCGCTTTGGCACATGGCTCCATAGTCAAGGCGCTTGCGATGGTGGCTCTCGGCCTTTTGCTGGGCCTTGTCGGTACCGATATCTATACCGGCACCCCGCGCTTCACACTTGGCATCCGCGAATATTCGGACGGGCTGAACTTTGTCGCGGTCGCGGTCGGCGTCTTCGGTGTAGCGGAGATACTGCGCAACCTCGAGGGCGAGAAAACCCGTACCGTGCTGATGGCCAAGGTCAGCGGCCTTTGGCCCACGCGCGACGATTTCAAAAGCATGGTTGCGCCCGTGCTTCGCGGCACGGCTATCGGCTCGGCTCTCGGCATCCTGCCTGGTGGTGGGGCAATCCTCGCAGCCTTTGCCTCCTACACAGTCGAAAAGCGCATTTCAAACCGGCCGCAAGACTTCGGACACGGCGCGATTGCCGGCGTCGCCGGACCGGAATCGGCCAACAATGCAGGCGCACAGACCTCGTTTATACCGCTTCTGACGCTTGGCATCCCCGCCAATCCGGTAATGGCTCTCATGGTCGGCGCGATGATCATACAAGGAATTGTGCCAGGCCCGAACGTGGCCGCCGAGCAACCGGCTCTCTTCTGGGGCATCATCGCTTCAATGTGGATCGGCAATCTGATGCTGGTCGTGCTGAACCTGCCGCTGATCGGGTTGTGGGTGAAACTGCTTACCATTCCCTACTACGTCCTGTTCCCGATCATCATGGCGTTCTGCTCGATCGGCGTCTACAGCGTGAACTCCAACGTCTACGACCTCTATGCCGTCGCCTTCTTCGGATTTGTCGGATACGCGTTGGTCAAGATGCGGTGCGAGCCGGCTCCGCTGTTGCTCGGCTTCGTTCTCGGGCCGCTTCTCGAGGAAAACCTGCGCCGAGCCATGATACTTTCGCGCGGCGATCCGACGACCTTCATCACACGTCCGATCAGCGCGACCCTGCTTTTGCTCGCGCTTGCCGTACTCGTCGTCGTCTTCCTGCCGTCAGTGAAGAAGAAGCGCGAGGAAGTCTTCCAGGAGGAGGATTGATTTTCGTCACTGAGAAACATGGAGGAGGTAGGAAATGACAAAACCGAACCTGACACGTCGCGCGGCACTTGCCGCCGTGCTTTCCTTGGTTGCAATGGCCGCCGCCGGATCGCCTTCACGGGCTACGAATTTTCCTGAACGGCAGATCACGATGGTGGTGCCTTTCGCGGCGGGCGGCTCCACCGATGTTGTCGCCCGCATCATCGCCCAGAAGATGTCGGATAACCTCGGCCAGCAGGTGATCGTGCAGAACGTCGCGGGTGCTGGCGGCAATCTGGGAGCGGATAACGTCGCTCGAGCAGATCGCGACGGTTACACGATTTTGATGGGAACGGTTGCGACCCATGCGCTCAACCCGCTGATCCTGAAGTCTACGCCATACGATGCCGAAAAGGATTTTGCGCCGATATCGCTTCTGGTCGTCGTGCCGAATGTTCTCGTTGTCAATCCCGAACTTCCGGTAAAGACCGTTGCCGACGTCGTTGCCTTGCTCAAAGCCGAGCCCGGCAAGTACAGCTATGCCTCCTCGGGGAACGGCACGCCGCTGCATCTTTCCGGCGAACTCTTCAAATCGATGGCGGGGGTCGAGATGGAGCATATTCCTTACAAGGGCTCTGGCCCGGCGCTCAACGATGTTATCGGTAATCAGGTGCCGATCATGTTCGACAACCTGCCTTCTTCCTCCGGCCACATGAAGAGTGGCACCCTACGGGCACTTGCCGTGACGACTAAAGAGAGGGCGCCATCGTTCCCAGACGTCCCGACAATTGCCGAGACAGTTCCCGGATATGAGACCTATACTTGGAATGCCTTGTTTGCTCCGGCGGGAACGCCCGTCGATGTCGTTGCCCGGCTCAACGCTTCAGCCACAAAAGCGCTCGCTGATCCCGCTGTTGCCGAACGGATGACCGAGTTTAGCGCCACGATCGTCGGGTCAAGCCCCGAAGAGCTAGCGGCTCACGTGAAGGCAGAGATCACCAAGTGGACGCCGGTCGTTCGGAACGCAAACATTCAACTCGATTGATTCGATAATCCTGGGCTGGCCGTTGACGACATGTTGTTGGCAGCTCGGATAGTAGCGAGTGCCTCTTCTGGCTGGCACCAGTCGTCTAACATCGGGATGAGTTTGCCTGAAAAATCAGTTTCTCGGCGGCTTTCCCTGACATAGACGAGTGCCACTCCGCCGAGCGGCTTTCAAGATAGCAGATGCAGCGCCCTTGAAGTAGTTCCAAACAATGCGACTGAGGTTCGCAGTTTTGAACTTAAATGGTGCGGTCGAGAAGACTCGAACTTCCACGGGTTGCCCCACAGCGACCTCAACGCTGCGCGTCTACCAATTCCGCCACGACCGCATCGTGGTAGGTGCCGATTTGTGCCGGCGGGGCAGCATGTAGCAAAAGCATTTGGGGTACACAAGGGTGATATGACAGATTTTTTTAAAAGATCCCACAGCGTTTGAATTGGCTGCCAAACGGAGCCATATAGGCGGTCTCGGCCATTGTCCTGGAAGTTGGGATCGGCCGCTAGGAATAGCCATGCTACGCACAGATATAGAACTTTCCATGAGACCGGCTCAGGGCTCGCCACCCGTCCGCTGGCGCATCGCCGACGGTCTTGTGGCTTACGAAACGGCTGTGGAGACGATGGAGCTGGAGGCGGCAGCAATTGCGGACGGCGCCGATGAACTCGTCTGGCTGGTGGAGCATCCGCCGCTTTATACGGCTGGGACCAGCGCCGATGAAAAGGACCTTGTCCAGCCCAACCGCTTCCCAGTCTTCGCCACGGGGAGAGGCGGTGAATACACCTACCATGGGCCGGGCCAGCGCGTTGCATATGTGATGCTTGACCTGAAACGCCGGCGACAGGACGTGCGAGCGTTCGTGGCCGCACTTGAGGATGTGGTCATTCGCACGCTCGCCTCGATGAACGTCCGCGGTGAGCGGCGCGAAGATCGCGTCGGCGTTTGGGTGCAAAGGCCGGAGAAGCCACCGTTGCCGGACGGCACCATGGCTGAAGACAAGATCGCCGCGCTCGGCATCCGATTGAGGAAGTGGGTCACATTCCACGGGCTCTCACTGAATGTCGACCCCAATCTCGATCATTTCAGCGGTATCGTGCCCTGTGGAATCTCAGCCTATGGCGTGACCAGCCTTGTTGATCTCGGATTGCCGGTGATGATGGCCGAGGTCGATGTCCGGCTAAGGCAGTCTTTCGAGTCCGTCTTCGGTGCGACGATTGCCGAGCGTTGATACCCTCGGTTTATCAGCCTGAAAAGACTGGGGCCGGATCACCGGCCCCGAGGGGCACCCGCTATTTGTCTCCGACATCCCGGCATGCATCGGTGTGCGAAGCGCCGCCGTCACCGCCGCGGGTGCGGATCTTGGAGTTTGCCGGGCCAGCGGCATCACAGGCTGGCAGCGGCCTGATGCTAGCTGTCGTCATTTTGTCGACAGAAGAACTCATGTGGGTTGGAGCGAATCCGTCACTGTCGTTGGTGTAGTCGGACGAGTACTCCGGAGCCTTTCGGTTTGCATAGTGCAGCGGCTTATGCGGTGACATCTGGACAGGAGCGAAGCCGTCACTGTCATTGGAATAGTCGTTGGAATACTGCGTCTGGGCGGAAGCCGCCCCTGCCAGGCCGAGTGCAAAAACGGAAACGGCAGCAAGAAATCTCATGCGCATGCGGACACTCCTCAATCCTTCGTTGCAAATTGCAACATATCAAACCCTCGGCGAAAGCAAGTTCGCGCTTGAATTGCGGCAGGAATGTGGGTATTGCCATGCTCCTCAATCCACAAATGTTCAAATAAAATCACGGACTCGCGACCTGATGTGAATATCCGTGATGCAGCGCGATGCAATTAATCTCAAACGGAGACGAGATGACATACATGCAATCAATGCGTGCTTTATTGTGCGCGTCCTGGCATCGCCCATGCGACGTGAGCGCCGTCTAGCCGCTTGTTTTTGAGGGGATTGGCTCCCCGTGGGTTCGCCGGATGTGCGAAACGTTCAGCCACGCATCTTTTCCCACTTTTTGACGAGCCGGTCGCGTCTGAGCTTTGAAAGGCGTTGCAGCCAGAATATCCCGTCGAGTTGGTCAATCTCGTGCTGAATACAAACGGCTGAAAATCCGTCTGCCGTGTCTTCGTGGATCTCACCGGTCAGATCCTGATAGCGAACAAGAATTGAAGCAGGGCGCGCGACCTCATCGGTCACGCCGGGCATCGAAACGCTTCCCTCCACATGCCGGATTGTCTGATCCGACGACGACACGATCTGCGGGTTGACGTAGAATCGCGCACCCTCGTCGCGATCGAGTTCGATCACCACAAGGCGCTTGAGGATGCCGATATGAGCGGCGGTGATGCCCACGCCGGGTGCGGCACGCATCGTATCCAGCAGATCGGTGGCAAGTGCATTGAGGTCCGCACCGAAACTCTCGACGCGGTCGCAAGGTGTTCTTAGAGCGGCGTGGGGGAACTGCAAAATAGGGCGTACTGCCACGATCCGGGCTTCCTGATTTGGGTTGTATCGAAACTATCGGTGGGCGCGCGCATTGTCATCCCAGGGACGTGTTTGCTGCTGGACGGGCTTCAAGCTTTCGGCTAGCACAAAACGGTATTTCAGCGCTTAAAGTCGTTGAACTTTGAACCACATACGGGGGCGGCAAACGATGACGAACGACGCAGAAGAGCTCGTCAGCGCACGGCCCGCCGGCGACGATGCCGACATCTATGACGAGAACGGCAACGTTCGGAGCGATTTCCTCGCACTGGTGGGTGCTGCGGTCGCCGCCCGCGATACGATCTTTCTCCGCCAGCACGTCGTTCGCCTGCATGAATCGGAACTAGGCGACCTTCTCGAAGCCATACAGCCGGATCAGCGCCTGGCGCTCGTGCGACTGCTTGGCGACGAATTCGACATGACCGCCCTGACGGAAGTCGATGAGGCGATCCGGCGCGAGATCGTCGATCAGATGCCGAACGAGCAGATCGCGGCGGCGATCGGCGAACTTGATTCGGACGACGCGGTCTACATTCTCGAAGACCTCGACAAGGAGGATCGGGAAGAAATCCTCGCTCAGCTTCCGTTCACTGAGCGCGTGCGCCTGCGGCGAGCCCTCGATTACCCGGAAAGTTCGGCCGGGCGCCGCATGCAAACCGAATTCGTCGCCGTTCCGCCGTTCTGGACGATCGGGCAAACGATCGACTATATGCGCGACGAGGAGAACCTGCCTTATTCGTTTTCACAGATCTTCGTCATCGATCCGACGTTCAAGCTGCTCGGCGCTGTCGATCTCGACAAGTTGCTGCGTAGCAAGCGGCAAACCAAGATCGAAACCATCATGCGCGCGACGAACCATCCGATTCCCGCAGAGATGGACCAGGAAGAGGCTGCCCAGCTTTTCGAGCAGTACGACCTTCTCTCTGCAGCAGTCGTCGATGAGAACGAAAGGCTGGTGGGCGTGCTCACCATCGATGATGTCGTTGACGTCATCCACGAGGAGGCCGACGAGGATATCAAGCGCCTCGGCGGCGTCGGTGACGAAGAGCTATCCGACAACGTGGCATCAACCGTGCGCTCGCGCTTCCTGTGGCTTCTGATCAATCTTGGAACGGCACTGCTATCGGCAAGCGTGATCGGGCTGTTCGACGAATCGATCGAGAAGATGATTGCTCTGGCGGTGCTGATGCCGGTCGTCGCATCCATGGGAGGCAATGCCGGCACGCAGACAATGACAGTCACCGTGCGTGCTTTGGCGACCGGGGATCTCGACATCTACAACGCCGGGCGCATCATTCGAAGGGAAGCAGCCGTAGGCGTTGCCAACGGCACTGTTTTCTCGGTGATCATGGGGGCGATCGCGGCAACCTGGTTCCACGACTACCAACTCGGCTTCGTGATCGGTGCCGCGATGGTGATCAACCTGTTTGCCGCCGCGCTAGCCGGAATCCTGCTGCCTTTGCTGCTGCACAAGATGGGCGCCGACCCGGCGATCGCATCCTCGGTCTTCGTGACGACCGTGACAGATTGTACCGGCTTCTTTGCCTTTCTTGGCATCGCCACATGGTGGTTCGGAATTTAGCCGGCTGGTAACGACGCGCTTAAATTGACTATTACGTAAAAGTCAATATTATGTTTTCCTCAATAGTGGGGAGCCCATGCCTGTTAGCAAATACTATAGCATAACCGAGTTGACGCGAGAATTCGGAGTGTCGACGCGCACACTCAGGTTCTATGAAGACGAGGGTTTGATACAGCCTGAGCGGCGAGGACGTACGCGCCTTTTCCGGCCGGCAGATAGACGTCTCATACAAGAAATCCTCCGCGGGCGGCGTATCGGCTTCACCATCGCCGAGATCCGCGAAATCATTCAGGTCTACAAGGAGCCGCCGGGCGAACTCGGGCAGCTCAAGCTCCTCATGTCACGCGTCGACCAGAAGCGGGACGAACTGCGCCAGAAGCGCAAGGATATCGACGACACCCTCACGGAACTCGACAATATCGAAGAAGCCTGCCTTGGTCGCCTCGCAGAAATCGGCGTCGGCACCTAGCCTATTGCGGCCCGGCGCTGCACTCGCTTGCCAGTGCCAGTACCCTATCATCATCCACCTTGACCGCCCCGGACTGAAACGCGGTGAAGAGGTTCTGCGCCTGAAGCTTTTCGAGTGTGCACTGGCAGAAGTTGTGGCACAAGGCTTCGCCTTCCTGCATCGCGCAGGAGGCATTGCACTGCCTGAGATAGGTTTCGACCGGATCGGGCCTTGCAGGCGGCACGATGACCGACAGGCAGAAGGCAATTCCAAGCAGGATCGGTTGATGGATAAGGTAGAAGGCAAGGCTGTGGCGGCCGATTCTTGCCAGGAGACCGGAGCCGCCGGTCCCGTAGGCGGCAAGCGTCTGTGGGACGCTGGTCCTCATGGCGATCAAAGCCGTCGTCAGTCCAAACAGGAAAGGCAACGCCCACGGAAACAGTGGTACGAAGTCGTTTGACCGCGGCGCCCTTTCCGCAAGGCCGATCCAGGCAAGGTAGCGGGGATCAAAGATTGCCGAGCGCAGGAGGTTAGGTGCCAGCCAGGTATCGACGATCCAGGCCGCCATGAGCAGCGCTGTCGCAAGGATTGTCACGGACAGGGGCAGGCGCAGAAAAACCAATCCCAGCAGGCTGGCCACCGCAATGCAATGCAGGATGCCGAAGAATATCCATTCGCTGGGGAAAGCAAAGCGCGTCGCGAGCGAGATCAATGCGGCGGCAGCGGCGATCATCGCGAACCGCTTCCAGACGGATTGCCAGCGGATCTGCGGCTTGTTGGCCAAAACCAGACTGATGCCGACAATGAACAGGAACGTCGAGGCGATGGCACGCGCGTAGAGTTTGAGCCAACCGGTTTCAGCCGTTCCCGGGGCGAGAAAGCCCATGAATTCCATATCCCAGGTGAAATGGTACGTCGCCATTGCAAGCAGTGCTACACCGCGCGCCGTGTCGAGCAAGCCGATGCGAGGGAGCTTGGCGCTCGCCGCGGTTTCCGTCGCCGGAAGGGTCATTCACAGTTCCCCAGATGAATCGTTGCCGCCATCCGACGGTCTGTCGCGGGGAACAGGAGAAAGGTGGAGATTTGATGGCGGGTGGACGTCCATGATCGCCAGACGTGCTTCCGAAAAGAACTGTCGTCTCGTCAGAACGACGATGACAATCGTCGTCGTCAGCATGAAGACGTAGGGATTGATGAACCAGCCGAGATAGCCGATCGACAGGAAAATGGCACGCAGGCCTTCGTTGAAATGGCCGGCGGCTATGATGTTCATGCGGATGACACGCTCTGCGGCGCGTTCTGCGGCAATGATGTCTTGCTCGGTGTCGCGCATCATCGGGATCGCACCGAAGAGGATGGTGCAGTAGTTGAACAGCCGGTAGGACCAGCCGAACTTGAAGAACGCATAGCCGAACAGCACCGCCAGGCCACCGACTTTCATCTCGAAGGCGGCTTGTCCGCTGTGAAAGACAAAGGGCAGGTCGGCGAAGACCGCACCCACCTTCTCGGTCGCACCGAGTAGAGCAAAGCAGCTGCCGATCGCGAAGATGGATGTCGATGCGAAGAAGGCAGTACCATTCTGCAGACCGGCCATGATCTGAGTGTCGATCATCTTCAGATCGCGTCGCAAGGAGTTGTATATCCACTCGCGCCGGCGCTCGCGCATGGCGTGGGTAAGGCTGGTGCGCCCGAAGAAGCTTGAGCCTTGCAACAGGCGCGAATAGCCGAACCAAATCGCCGCAAAAAAAACCAGTGCAATGTAATCCGCTGTTGTCATCATTATATTGATTCAGGTCCCTTCGCTTGGAGGCCACTCTACAGATGCGAGCTTGTGCTGCAATGATTGGGAAGGTGGCGCGCTCCGTTTTTACTGATGTCGCACGCGTGAAATGCTATGTCGGTCCATCGCGAGGATCGCGGTGGCCGTTGGCGTAGCTTCGATCAGCAACTTTACAGGACGCAGTCATGTTCCTTTCCGTTTTCGACGTATTCAAAATTGGCGTCGGGCCTTCGAGTTCGCATACGATGGGACCGATGACAGCGGCAAACCGCTTTCTTGACCTGATTCTCTCGAACGAATGGCCGCGGCCGTCTTCCGGGGCCCAGGTCGCGTCGATCAAGGTCAGTTTGCATGGCTCGCTGGCGCATACCGGAATCGGCCATGGCACGGGCAGGGCGGTCATCCTCGGCCTGATGGGCCAACAGCCCGACAGCGTCGATCCCGACCAAATGGATGGATTTATCGACCAGGTCGAACGCACCGGTCGAATCACGCCGCCCGGCCATTCCGCCTACGCCTTTCAGCCGAAGAACGATCTCGTTTTCGACAAGAAGCAACCGCTTCCCGGCCATGCCAACGGCATGTCGTTTTCCGCCGCTGACAAGGACGGCCGAATGCTCATCAGGCGCGTCTACTATTCCGTTGGTGGCGGGTTTGTTGTTACCGACACCGAGCTCGAGCAAATGCGCGCGAAGAAGAAGACGCCATCCGATTCGCTGCGAGTGCCGTATCCATTCGCTTCGGCCAAGCAGATGCTCGACATGGCTGCACGCTCGGGTCTTTCCATCGCCCAGATGAAGCGTGCCAACGAGGAGAGCCAGCGCAGCCGTGAAGAGCTCGATGCAGGTCTTGACCTCATATGGGAGGCAATGCGGTCCTGCATTGAGCGAGGTCTCAAAGTCGATGGCATCATGCCAGGCGGGCTCAATGTCAGGCGGCGGGCGCGGTCGATCCACGATAAGCTGCAGGAAGAGTGGCGCAGCAATCGTATCAATCCGTTGCTCGCCAACGATTGGTTGAGCGTCTATGCCATGGCCGTGAATGAAGAGAATGCTGCCGGCGGACGTGTCGTCACTGCGCCGACGAACGGAGCTGCAGGCGTGATTCCGGCAACGATTCGCTACTACGAGCATTTTCATGACGACTGGGATCAGAACGGGATTCGCGACTACCTGCTGACCGCCGCAGCCATTGGCGGCATCATCAAGCACAATGCATCAATCTCAGGCGCGGAGGTTGGCTGTCAGGGCGAAGTCGGTTCCGCTGCCGCGATGGCAGCTGCCGGCCTTGCCGCGGTCATGGGCGGCACGCCGGAGCAGATCGAAAATGCCGCGGAAATCGCGCTGGAACACCACCTCGGCATGAGTTGCGATCCCGTTGCAGGCCTGGTGCAGGTTCCGTGCATCGAGCGCAATGCGCTCGGCGCCGTAAAGGCAGTCACGGCGGCATCGCTGGCGATCAAGGGCGACGGCAGACACTTCGTGCCGCTCGACGCCTGCATCGAGACGATGCGCCAGACCGGCAACGACATGAGCGAAAAATACAAGGAAACCTCGACTGGTGGCCTAGCCGTCAATGTCGTCGAATGTTGATGCTGTGGATGCTGTGGATGCTGTGGATGCTGTGGATGCTGTGGATGCTGTGGATGCTGTGGATGCAGCACTTGTTGCTTGACGCTGCCTGTCAAAAGGATTTCAACGGGCGGCATGGCATTGCATCTCATCAAACTATGCGTCGGTGCGGATTCGATCGACGACCTTCGTGAATGGGTGGCCGATCGCTCGCTGCGAGCCATCGCCGCCGGCCTCGAGCCTCATTCCGTACACACGACAAGAATGGTTCCCAAACGCGTCGAGGAACTGCTGGACGGCGGTTCGCTCTATTGGGTGATCAAGGGGCAGGTTCAGGCGCGCCAGAAGCTGTTGGATGTTCAAACCTTCACGGACGGAGAAGGCATTTCGCGCTGCCATCTGGTGCTCGGCCCGGAGGTTATCGAAACCTCGGTGCAGCCCAAGCGTCCGTTCCAGGGATGGCGTTATTATCCGCAGGATGACGCCCCACGCGATCTGCACAGTCTTGGGGCGGGCATCGCGGAAATGCCCGCGGATCTTCGCCGCGAGCTTTCCGAACTTGGTCTGCTTTGATCAGCGCAAGCGCATCGACACCGCAGCCCTGCCATCCGGGCAAGTGACATGCAGGTGAACATGAGCCTCCGGCTGTGAATATCGCCAGGCACGCGCGCCGTGGCTTAGCAGCAGATTGATCAGGTCCTTGGTTTTGGCAGACTTTGCCTTCGGCCTCTGCAGGCCGATTTCCGCCAGCCGCAAAGCCGCCTCGTGAAGCGGATGCAGCCCAAGCCGCGGATTTTTGCCGGTGATACGGCCCTCGGCCGGAAACTCCGGAACGTTCTCGTTGATCGCCATTCTCATCCCCGTACGCATTACAAATCGAGTCTCAGAACTGCAGCCGGGTCAAAACACACTGGCCCGGCTTTTAACGGACTGGCGCCAGCCAATGGCGAGCGACAGTCTTCCTGCTACTGGGCGGAAGCCCAGCACTTGACGCCGGCCCGCTTTAAAGCAGTGCAAGCGTTCACGGCAGCGCGCTGATCGTCGAAGCCGCCAAAGCGAGCGCGATAGCTTCCTGCATAGGCAATGGCGTAGGGCTTGGCAGAGCGTAGTGCCTTGCCACCCTTGTTCTGGACTCCGCCGAGGAGCTCCATTGCTGCTTCCCTGCTGGATGATACGCCGATCTGAACGACCCACCCGCTCGGCTGTTGCTCCTTGGTGGAGGCAGTCGTCAGCGCATCAACAGACGTGTCACCCTGCTCCGGGGGCACATAGGCGGGCGCCGGCGTCTGCACAACTGCTGAGGCCTGCTTGATTGGTTGTGTCCTGACCCTGGTCGGGGCTGGCATTTCCTGCTGCAGCAGCGGATTTTCGGATTTTGACGCAGTCGTATCCGCGTAGGCGACTTGGGCGGAAGCACCCTGATAACGGCTGTCCGGCGCCGGCGCGGTCCGAGGCAGGCTTACGTCCTTGGTGGTGGTTGCAACCTCGGTCGCCGCGACCGCTGCGGGGATGACCGGCTTTGGTGCGATCTTCGGGGCTTGGGCAACGAGATTCGATACGTCCCCACGGCCAGAAGCCTGCGGTAGGTAAGTCGCGATCAGCTTGCGCATCTGACTATCGCGGGCAGGGGTCGACGCCCCGCCGAGAACCACGCCGACGATCGACTTGCCCTCCACCTGAACGGAGCTCACAAGATTGAAGCCTGCAGCGCGGGTGTAGCCGGTCTTGATGCCGTCAACGCCCTTCACGGAACCGACGAGACGATTGTGGCTTCGGATGATGCGGTTGCCGAACTTGAAGCTCTGCGTTGAGAAATAGCCGTAATACTGCGGAAAATGCTGGCGAAGCGCAATGCCAAGGCGAGCCTGGTCGCGAGCCGTAGTCATCTGGGCGGTATTCGGCAGACCGTTGGCGTTGCGATAGGTCGTCCGCGTCATGCCGAGCGCGTGCGCCTTGGCGGTCATCATCTGCGCGAAACGATCTTCGCTGCCGCCCATGAGTTCACCGAGGGCGGTCGATGCGTCGTTCGCCGATAGCGTCACCAGACCGAGAATTGCCTGCTCGACCGAGATGACTCCACCTGGCCTTACGCCGAGCTTGGTCGGAGCCTGACCGGACGCGTGCGCGGAAAACGGAACCGCCGTATCAAGGTGAATACGCCCTTTTTCCAAGGCTTCGAAAGTCAGGTATAGCGTCATCATCTTGGTGAGCGATGCCGGATACTGCAGGCGGTCGGCGTTTTCGCTGTAGAGGACGTCCCCGGTCTCGGCGTCAACCACGATGCCGGCGTATTTCGGATTTGCAGCCTCAGCATCGGCGCTGATCGAGTCGACCATTACCATGCCGACCGCGATCGAAAGCGCCGTCATCGCCTTGACTAGAAAATTGCGAGACCGTGATGGAGATTCGGAGGAGACTGGCCTGGACACTATTCAACTCTTCGCTTGCATTTCAGATGTTCGAGGATCGCACGCCCTCCCGTACGATCGTTCTTCCTAGGAGATTAGCCAGCCCCGGTTACCAATCCGTTTATGATTAATCGTTTGTTCCCGCACTTCGGACTATTCTAGTCGCTTGTTGCAGAACGGCTCACGAGGCGCGCTTCCACAAAGTTGCGAATAGCGGCATCAATGTGGTCCCAATCGGCCAAATGCCGACTCGAGAACCGATAGAGCACACTTAAATCACTGCCGACTCTGATATCGCGCTGACAGTCGCTGCTGGTCGCCATCGCAGTGGCAGGCAGGGCACAACGCACGGCGTAGTCGGGGCCATCTGGGCGCGCTGCGGTCAGCAGAACTTCGCCCGAATACCCTGCGTCAACCCGCAGACGATGCAACATCAGCCCGTTGGAAAAGGGCTCAGCCTTGCCCTCGAGCAAATGCACATAGATCGGCCCAAGCCGGCCCGACATGTCGCGGGACATAGTGCTCTGCGTGATCTGAAGGAAAATGAGGCCGGCGGACTGAGAAACATCGTCGAATCGCTGCCGGTCCGCCTTGCTGTAGCCCTGCATCTCGGGCCAGGTGAGGTAGAGATCGGCGCGCTCGGAAATGCCTTCCCGCCGTTGGCTTGGAAAGCGGAGCGTGTTTTCCGACAGACGCAAAGTGTCGCGACCGATTGTGAGTAGAATTGGCGCCGTTCTGCCCGTGTTGCCAGCAAGCGTTAAGCGCGCACCAAACCAGCGACCGCCGAGGCTGATAGCAACGGTCAGCGCCGCGAGGACCGCGACCATTGCAACAAGACGCAACAGGAAGCTTGAAGAGAGAAGCGGGGATTCCTCAACGCCGTGGGGATCATGCGCAAGATGGCTCATGGCTGCTTTCGGATGTCGGACCGCCGCAGGAAAAACAGGAGCCGTCGGTGCCTATGATAATTATCGGGGATAATCTGTCCGGCAGGGTTAATGAAGACTTAAGACGATAGGCGAGAGCCAATAAATGAACCGCCCCCGGGGACAGCGGGAGCGGATCTGAGACACCGGTCAGGACGGGGATGCGGTGGACTGACCGGAGCCTGTCGATTGTCGCCAGTCTGCCCGCCGACGCAATGCCTACTTGACGCTGCCGACAGCCATTGCGCGTCCGTCCTGCAGTTTCACCCAGCGGGTCGGGTCTTCAGCCGACTGACGCTTGAGGAACGTGTATTCTGTATCGGCCCACAACATTACCTTGTTACGCATATTATCGAGAACGAAGTCGCCACGATCCGTGCGGACGGTCAGAACGGCATGACCTTCGCCGCTGGGCTGAAGGACAACGGTCATCAGGAGGTCCGAGGGCGAGATACCTGCGTCAATGAGCATCTTGCGCTTCAGGAGCGCGTAGTCTTCGCAGTCACCGACGGTGCGCGGATAGGCCCAGCGCTCTTCGACTCCATAGATTTCCTTGTCGGTCATCGGGGTTATTGACGAGTTGACCTGATAGTTGACCTTGAGGATCGTCTTCCAGCGTTCTTCCGTTAGAAGAAGTTCGCCCTCATCACCAGCGGCGTTCACACAATCGCCGGGTAGTTCCTTGCAGAACTGGTAGGCACCGATCGGCGGACTCGCGTTTCCAACGACGGTCATGTTGAGGGACGATGCCTGTCCCAAGCCCATCATCGCCATCAGCATCGCGCCAGCTGCCAGACTGCCTTTGATAAAAGTTGTTATCGTCATCGTCATGTCCCCGTTGTGAGGAGAACGTGACACAGACGTTTTTATCCGACGCAAAATTACGTAGTCAAATTAACGGCTTAGTTGATTCAAAGACGCGTAGAATTCGGCTAAAAACAAAATCGAATGCGCATAAAATTTGAAGTACCTTCGCGCTAAATTCGATTAAAATTGTTGCTTTCCGGGAAAGACGTGAGCGCCTTGAATGACGCGTTTTGGCGCAGAAAGTTAAACGTCGCGCCGTATGGGGGTGATTTGTTATTGCTTCCCTAACCATGTGGGACGTTGCAATCCGAGCCGATCGACATGCAGCGGCGCGAAATACGGGTCTAAGCAGGGCCAGTTGCTGCTGGCATCGGGATACGTCGCCGAAAATTATTTCTTGAGAACATCTCGAAAGCGGTCGGTTGCATCAATGATGGCCCGTGCCATTCCAGTACTGCTGGGGGAGTGTGCCGCATTTTCAACGATGACCAATTCGCTGTCTGGCCACGCGACAGACAGTTCCCAAGCAGTCTTGAGCGGCGCTTCGAGGTCCAATCGCCCCTGAACGAGTATGCCGGGGATGCCCTTCAGCCTGGCGGCATTCCGTAAGAGTGCACCATCTTCTAGCCATGCCTGGTGGCGGAAGTAGTGAACGACGATCCGGGCGCGGGCAAGGAGATATCGAGGTTCCCGCCATCGTCGCGGCAGGCCGTCCCGATTTGCGAGGAGAATGGAGGCGGCCTCCCAGTCATGCCAATCGCGAGCGGCACGCAGAGTTACTTCCACATGGGGACCGCTGAGCCGGCGATGGTAGCCCTCGAGGATACCGGCACCACGAAGACCGGGAGGAAGGGCGTTATTCAGACGGTCCCACTCTTCGGGGAAAAGCTGCGCCATTCCGCTGGTCAACCAGTCGATTTCCGATGGACGGCTAGTGGTCACACCAGCAGCACGATGGCGGCGACGTACTCAGGATGAGTTTGGGCGTAGGCAAGGGCGAGCGTCGATCCCCAAGACACCCCAAAAACCACCCATTGCGTCACCCGCAGGTGACGTCGGAGGGCCTCCATGTCGTCCACAAGATGCCAAGTTGTGTTGGTGGCGAGATCGGTCCACGCAGCTGCGGCATGCGGCAGGCTCCGGCCGCAGTTTCGCTGATCGAAAACAATGATCCGGTAGACTGAGGGGTCGAAATAGCGACGCGCCGATGTCGATGAGCCGGAACCCGGGCCACCGTGAAGATAGACTACCGGAAGCCCAGTCGGATTGCCGCAGACCTCCCAATAGAGCCGGTGGCCATCACCGACGTCGAGAAGGCCGTGCTCCTGGGGTTCGAT
Organism: Rhizobium sp. Root1220; assembly: GCF_001426265.1. Taxonomy (GTDB): domain Bacteria; phylum Pseudomonadota; class Alphaproteobacteria; order Rhizobiales; family Rhizobiaceae; genus Rhizobium. Next base: position 283,061 of record NZ_LMDG01000012.1, on the reverse strand, counting down.
TTCAGGATAAAGCGACATTCTGGACCACCCATTTCAGGCGGCCTCATGCAATAGCTCCGTGAGGGAGGCATGACAACGATCAGAGAAATTCGCGGAGTGTTTCGCGCGACTGCAGGGAGAGGAACTCGATCGCAACACCTTCGACGAAATGCCGTACAACACGACCGCGCATATTGCCGAGGCGAAGCGGTGTGCCTATCGGCGGGCGTACTTCGACATCGACCGCAGCGCCTGAAAGCGACAGGTCCATGATTCGGCAGGTGTAGCGCGCGCCATCTTCGAGCGTGATCTCGGTCTTGATCTCGCGTGGCGTCAGCCGATCGTGGCGACGGTCCTCCGGCAGTCCAAGTTCGTGCTTGTTCGCAAGCCACGTCAATTGGGCGGCCAGTTTCTCGCGCTTGCGCTCGGTGGCGTGGATGGACATTGTGAAGCCACGCCCGTCGATGGCCTGGACATAGCCTTCGACGCGCCCCAGGTGATCGATATAGGCCACGACACGCTCATTGGCGCGTGGGCGCCCCTGGCAAGCCACGTACATATCACCCGGCGACATGTCGATGACGAGGCATTCAAATTCCTCGTAGTTGGCCAGCATTAGCCGGCCCTGCATATTGATGGGGACGCGTTGGAAGGCACCTTGTTCGAGGCGAGGCGCAGTCCGTTGCGTCTGAGCTTGCTGGAACGCGTGCATCAAATGGCTTCTTCATAAAATACTACCTAGTGATGTTTAACCGCAATCCATTAACAGAAGGTTGTTCCGCCTTGCGATCCATGCAACCGATCAACCGTGCCGGAACGGAACATTGGTACCAGCCACATCTTCTAACGCGTGGGACATCATGCGCCGCATAGTGTCGGAGATAGAGGGCGAGCGCTCTGCGGCGAAGTGACTGTCATCGATTTCGCCGTCCGTGGCGTCCGGCTGCCTGCCGAGTTGCTCGTGCAACAGGCGGCTGCGGTCGAGTGCGAGAAACTCAAGCGGAACCACTTCGAGCCAACTCGCCGCCGCCACCGGTGCGATGGCACCAAGGAGCTTGTCGCAACCTACCCCCTCGGACCGGAGCGGCAGGAGGATGATTTCGAAGGATGCACGATGGCCAGCCGTGCTGTAGCCGGTGACATTGAGCAGCGCCGGGATTGCGTGCTCCATTACCCCGGCCGCGGTCTTCTCGATATCGTCATCGCCGTGCGCCCACAGCTCACGCAGAGACGCAGAGCCCAGGTCTCGGCCAAAAAGATCGCAAATCCGAGTACCGGCAAGACGGAACGCGATGCGGCCACTTTCATTCATTTCGAGCAGGAAAAGGCTCGACAGGATATGTCGAACATCGCTCGGCACGATCTGCGATCTCGACGGCGCAAAGTCCTGACCGCGGATTCGGTTCCAGTATTCGAATAGCGCTATTGTAGTTTTGAGACGCATGCGGCACCGATTTGCTTCATTTCGGATCAAGACGTGGCCTTCATGACCACCTTCACCTTCTCCCTGCGTATTTCATGCCAGATCAGCGCAGTTAAGGTTAACAAAGGGTTCCGGTTGAGCGGCCGGATGTGCCATGCCAGTATCCCGTCATCGCTTCCACTTCGGAAGTCAGCACAAATTGCTCGGGCACGGGGTTTCCTCGGGAGCGCTCGGGAAGCCGTCCGGTTCCGATCGGACGGCTTTTTTTTTGGTTCCTCGTCCTGTATGGCTGTGGCCCAAATCACTCGAGGACGAAGATGGAAGACCATCCGGTCGCACCGCATACAGCCGAGGCTCCCCCGGCACGGCCACCGCGGTCGCCGGTTTTCAACCTTCCGAGACCGGTGCTGGCCGCCCTTGCACTGCTCGGGCTGATCTATGCTGTTCAAGCTCTATTGCTGTCGAGCGACGCGCTCGACTGGCTGTTCTTCAACTTCGGCTTCATCCCGCTGCGCTACGTGACGCCACTTTCACAGCAGGGACCGCAGCTCTTTTGGACGCCGGTGAGCTATTCGCTGCTTCATGGCAGCATCGAGCATATCGTGTTCAACGGGCTTTGGCTGATGGCTTTCGGCACGCCGGTCGCCCGCCGGATTGGAACGGCGCGCTTCGTAGTCTTCTGGGTGCTGTCGGCTGTGGCGTCCGCTGCACTCCACGCGGTCTTGAACTGGAGCAACGCCACGCTCCTGATCGGTGCTTCCGGCGTAGTATCGGGGCTCATGGGCGCAGCGTGCCGCTTCGCGTTTCCGCCGGAACGGCAACCTCTTCGACCCGCGCATCTCAATGCTCGGCTGTCAATTCCGGAGGCGTTCCGCAGCCGGACCGTCGTCATGTTCATGCTCTTCTGGTTCGTCGGCAATCTTCTGATTGCCTTCGGCATTCCGATGATCGGCGACAGCTCGCAGGCGGTCGCCTGGGACGCCCATATCGGCGGCTTCGTCTTCGGATTCATCCTATTCGCCTTCTTCGACCGGCAACCGAAGCCTGTGGCTCCAGAAACATCAGACATGTTGCAATCTTGAGCGTTGGAGTGCACCATTCGAACTGATCCGTGATGGGAGGAGAGACCGCCACGGATGCCTGTGATCAGACGGATCTTTCGCTTTCGACATAGGAGGTTCAAATGTCCAACTCAGTCAAAGCCATACTTGATGCCAAGGGCAGGGATGTGGTGACCGCCGGGCCGAATACGACCGTTTCCGAAGCCGCCGCGATTCTCAGCAAGAAAAAGATCGGCGCGATTGTCATTGTCGGGATGGAAAACAAGATTTCCGGGATTTTCACTGAGCGCGATGTCGTCAATGCCATCGCCAAGTCGGGTGCGGCCTGCCTCGATCAGCCGGTCGCTTCACTGATGACGGCGAAAGTCTATCGCTGCCACGAGGATTCCACCGTCAACGAGTTGATGGGGCTGATGACCAGCCGGCGGTTCCGACATGTTCCTGTTGAAACCAGCGGCAAACTTGTTGGCATCATCTCGATCGGTGACGTCGTCAAGACGCGTATCGCGGAAGTCGAATTGGAAGCTGAACAGATCAAGGCATATATCGCGGGCTGATATCGTCGCCGGCAACAGTCAGTACGAGCCGGCGAAAAGTTCCTGCATCCGTTTAAGTTCGGGAAGTCGGGCCCTGGCTTCCTCATAGCCGCGTTCGATTGCTTCGCCGGCGCGGTGAAACTCCGAGAGACCGATATCGCCGAGCCGGGGCTGCAACGAAATATCCGGCGGATCGCCAGCCAGACGCGCACGCGCGATCCTGTCCTGGATAATGTTGAACGCCTGCACCATCACACCGGTCATGCCCATCTTGGCATATGGCACTTCCTCGCGTTTTTGAACCTCGGAGGGTGTGAGGCTCGCATTATGTCTTACAACGGCGGACCGGCCGTAGAGATCGTAGTTCAGGTTTACAGCGACGACGAGCGGCTGCTCGTAGGCACGGCAAACGGAGACGGGAACCGGATTGACCAATGCGCCATCGACGAGCGTGCGCTGATTGCTGCGAATTGGTTCGAAAATGCCGGGGAGCGCGTAGGAAGCGCGTAACGCTGTGATCAGCGAGCCGCTTGCGATCCAGACCTCGTGGCCGGTATTGACCTCGGCCGAGACCGCCACGAACGGCCGGTCGAGATCCTCGACGTTCAGGCCCTCCAGATGCTCCTGCATCCGTTTCGTCAATCGCATGCCGCCAAACAGGCCGCTTCCACCGATGGTGAGGTCCAGCAGGCTTGCAATGCGCCGCATCGTCAGCGAGCGGGCAAAGCTCTCGAGTTCATCGAGTTTGCCTGCGAGATAGCATCCGCCGACAAGTGCGCCGATAGACGTCCCGGCAATCATGCCGATCTCGATGCCGCCTTCGTCGAGCGCGCGCAACACACCGATGTGCGCCCAGCCACGCGCAGCACCACCGCCCAGCGCAAGCGCGAGCTTGGTTTTCTTCGGAGTAGGCGTGGGGACGGGAGGAGCGATCATGTCCGGCGATTTCGTGGTGCCCGCGTCGGAGTTGCCGGCCTCGGAGTTTTGGCGATTCAGGCCCCAGTTCAACATGGCTCGCCTCCCTCCTGGAAGATACTCGGATGACTATATTAGTGTCCCAGCTTTCTTTCCAACTGGTATATAGACGTAGTGTTTGTCTCAATAAGTGGCAGTTGCCCGACTTTAGCGCTCTTTTCCGTAGATTTCATCCGGATCGAACTGCCGTTCGTCGTCGACGATATCAAGCATGGGCTTTCCGTCGACGAGGTCGATGGTTCGGTAGAAGCAGGAGCGGCGACCGGTGTGGCAGGTCGCGTCGTGACCCGCCACTTCAACTTTCAGCCAGATGGCATCCTGGTCGCAGTCCGTACGGATTTCCTTGACCATCTGCGTGTTGCCTGACGTTTCACCCTTGATCCAGAGTTTGCCCCGAGAGCGGCTGAAATAGTGCGCCTTCCGGGTCTGAATGGTCAGCGCCAGAGCCTGCGCGTTCATGTGGGCGACCATCAGCAACTCGCCGTCGTTTGCGTCCGTCACGATGGCGGTAATCAGGCCGCGGTCGTCAAACCGCGGCGTAAAATCACCTGCATCCTCAAGCTCAGATTTATCGTCGGACGGCGCATTGAAGGCAATTGTCATTGGCGCGGCTTTCTCAAGCGAAGCCGAGGTCAGCGGCTCCGAACCATGGTCATAAAGCGGGCTTGATCAGCCGGCTCAGTTTTAAATGTGCCGGTGAAGGTTGTCGTCAATGTGGTCGAACCTTGCTTCTGAACACCGCGCATCGCCATGCACATATGTTCGGCCTCAATCATGACCGCCACGCCACGCGGACCGAGCGTATCGCCGATAGCCTTGGCTATTTGGGCGGTCATGGATTCCTGCGTCTGCAGTCGGCGGCCGTAGATTTCGACAACCCGGGCAATCTTCGAAAGACCGAGCACCTTGCCGTCGGGCATGTACGCGACATGCGCCTTGCCGATGATCGGCACCATGTGATGTTCGCAATGCGAAAAGAACGGAATATCCCTGACAAGCACCATGTCATCATAGCCGGCGACCTCTTCAAAGGTTCGGCCAAGTACATCTTCGGGATCCATATCGTAGCCGGCGAAGAGCTCGCGGTAGGATTTGGCCACGCGCGCCGGCGTATCGAGCAGGCCTTCGCGGGACGGATCGTCACCGGCCCAGCGAAGCAGTGTGCGCACGGCATCCTCAGCCTCTTTCTGGCTAGGGCGACCAGAATCGGGATCGAGAGCGGTCTGCGGAAAATTCTTTACGATGGCGTCCATATGCAACTGTCTCCTGATCCGCACTGCGGACCGTCTGTCGGACTAGCCACTGGCAATCCCATTTCAGGGAATTCATGCACCTTTGGCAGGCTCCGGGGCTTTCGGGGCTTTCTTTTGAGGGCCCTTCCGGCACGGTTTCCCAATCAAACTTACACGAGGCCATTGCATTTCGATGGCCCTCGAACGACATACATATAGGAAAGCGGCATCTTTATGTAAGTCTCCTGGCGCGACACGCTGTGTTTTTGTTTATGCTACAGTGACGCCGGAACAGCCGATCCGCATGGAATTATGGAGCGGAATCCACGATGGACGACATCTACAACACCAAAATCTTAGAGTTTGCAGGCAATATTCCGCTGATCGGCAGTTTGTCGGACGCCGATGCGAGCGCTCAGGCGCACTCGAAACTCTGCGGCTCCAAGGTGAGAATCTGGTTGAGCATGGATGATAACACGGTCAGGGCTTTCGCTCATGACGTCAAGGCGTGTGCCCTTGGCCAGGCATCTTCCTCCATCATGGCGCGTCATATCATCGGCGCAACCTCGGAAGAGTTGCGTCAAGCTCGCGAAGATATGCTCTCGATGCTGAAAGCGGACGGCGAGGGGCCACAAGGCCGCTTCGAAGACATGCGCTATTTGCGCCCCGTCAAGGACTACAAGGCACGGCACGCGTCAACGATGCTCACGTTCGACGCGGTGGTCGATGCGATTGGCCAGATCGAAGCCAAGCGCATCGAGACCGTTGGGGCTTGAGCGGCGCGGGCGATGTGTCAATTCTGCACCGTACGCCAGGGCGATGACGAGGAGGAGGGCGGTGCCGCCGCAGCTCCTCGAAAGCCGCCATATCCAAGTTCGCGCAACTACGCGGGACCATTCCGCAAGACGCCCGATCGGCTGTTCGGCATGGGTTTCATCCGGCTCTATCAGCTGACGCTGTCCGGCTTCATAGGCAATTCCTGCCGGCACATTCCGACCTGCTCGGAATACGGCTACGAGGCCATCGCCCGCCATGGCCTGTGGGCGGGCGGCTGGATGACTGTTTTTCGGGTCGGTCGCTGCGGTCCGGGTGGCACGAGCGGTCTCGATCCGGTGCCTGAACGGCTGAATGACCGGCTTCGCTGGTGGACGCCGTGGCGCTATTTCGCGCTCGGGCGCAAGGCCAACTGACGGCATGGCGGCCTATGTAGCACTTCTGCACAGCATCGTCCTTGCGCCCGGCCGGCGCGTCGTGATGTCCGACCTTCGGGACATGGCCGAGAAGGTCGGCTATCGCAACCCGCGAACGTTGGTGTCGACCGGAAATATTGTTTTCGACACAGCCGACGCGCCTCTAGGCGAGATCGAAGCGAAACTCGAATCGGCGTTCAGGTCAACGTTTGGAAAGCCGGTGGACATAATCGTTCGCAGGGGCACGGATTGGCTGAACCTTGCCGCGGCAAACCCTTTTCGGGATGGCGAAGGTAGCCAGGTGATCCTGCGCGTCATGCGCCGGCCACTAGATCCTTCGGCCCTCGATACGCTCAAGACCTACGCCGCGCCCAACCAGCGTCTTGCCATCACTCACGGTGATCTGTGGATCGATTTTGCCGGCAAACCGAGCGAGTGGAAGCTGCTCTCGGCGCTGACGACGAAACGCATGGGCGTCGGCACGTTGCGCAACTGGAACACCGTGCGCGGCCTTGCCGAAATGATCGGCTGACGCGGCTTTTTCTTTACTAGAAGGCCAAATCTGGCTATCAGGCCACGGCGTATTCGTGCGGACGAAACGCATCATTGCAACCACCCGCATTCGTTGGCGGGACTGGACAAGGAGAATATCGATGTCCCAATCCGTTTCCCTGACATTTCCCGATGGTTCCGTGCGCAGCTACGATGCTGGCGCAACCGGCAAGGATGTCGCCGAATCCATTTCCAAGTCGCTTGCCAAGAAGGCCGTTGCCATTGCGATCGACGGCACCGTGCGCGACCTTTCCGATCCGGTGACGGACGGCAAAATCGAGATCATTACCCGCAACGACGGCCGCGCGCTGGAGCTTATCCGGCACGATGCGGCACACGTCATGGCGGAAGCCGTGCAGGAATTGTGGCCTGGCACACAGGTGACCATCGGCCCGGTCATCGAGAACGGCTTCTACTACGACTTCGCCAAGAACGAGCCGTTCACGCCCGAAGACCTGCCGAAGATCGAGAAGCGGATGAAGGAAATCATCCAACGCAATGCGCCCTTCACCAAGCAGGTCTGGTCGCGCGAGAAGGCCAAGGAGGTGTTCGCCGCAAAGGGCGAGCAGTACAAGGTCGAGCTCGTCGATGCTATTCCTGCCGGCCAGGACCTGAAGATCTATTATCAGGGCGACTGGTTCGACCTCTGCCGCGGGCCGCACATGGCCTCCACCGGCCAGATCGGCAGCGCTTTCAAGCTGATGAAGGTGGCGGGCGCTTACTGGCGCGGCGACAGCAACAATCCGATGCTGACACGCATCTACGGCACGGCCTTTGCCGAGCAGTCGGAACTCGATAACTACCTGCATATTCTCGCCGAAGCCGAAAAGCGGGACCACCGCCGCCTTGGGCGCGAAATGGACCTGTTCCACTTCCAGGAAGAGGGGCCGGGTGTCGTCTTCTGGCATGGCAAGGGTTGGCGGATGTTCCAGACGCTGACTGCCTACATGCGTCGCCGCCTCGATGGCGACTACCAGGAAGTGAACGCGCCGCAGGTGCTCGACAAGTCGCTCTGGGAGACCTCCGGCCACTGGGGCTGGTACCGCGACAACATGTTCAAGGTGACGGTTGCCGGCGACGACACCGACGACGACCGCGTCTTCGCACTGAAGCCGATGAACTGCCCGGGTCACATCCAGATCTTCAAGCACGGCCTGAAGTCCTACCGCGAACTGCCGATCCGGCTTGCCGAATTCGGCAACGTGCACCGCTACGAACCGTCGGGCGCGCTGCACGGGCTGATGCGCGTGCGTGGCTTCACGCAGGACGATGCGCATATCTTCTGCACCGACGAGCAGATGGCTGCCGAATGCCTGAAGATCAACGACCTGATCCTGTCGGTCTACGAAGACTTCGGCTTCGAGGAAATCGTCGTCAAGCTCTCGACCCGCCCTGACAAGCGCGTCGGTTCGGATGCCCTCTGGGATCGCGCAGAAAGCGTGATGATGGATGTGCTGAAAACGATCGAAGAGCAGTCTGGCGGACGCATCAAGACCGGCATCCTGCCGGGCGAGGGCGCGTTCTACGGACCCAAGTTCGAGTATACGCTGAAGGACGCCATCGGCCGCGAATGGCAGTGCGGCACGACGCAGGTCGACTTCAACCTGCCCGAGCGATTCGGAGCCTTCTACATCGACAGCAATTCGGAAAAGACGCAGCCGGTGATGATTCACCGCGCCATCTGCGGCTCGATGGAACGCTTCCTCGGCATCCTGATCGAGAACTTCTCGGGCCATATGCCGCTGTGGGTCTCGCCGCAACAGATTGTGGTCGCGACGATCACCTCGGAGGCGGATGGCTACGGCGCCGAAGTTGCCGAGGCGCTGCGCGATGCTGGCCTCAATGTCGAGACCGACTTCCGTAACGAGAAGATCAACTACAAGGTCCGCGAACATTCCGTTACGAAAGTTCCCGTCATCATCGTCTGCGGCAAGAAGGAAGCTGAGGAACGCACGGTGAATATCCGTCGTCTCGGCAGCCAGGAGCAGACGTCGATGTCGCTTGATGAGGCAATCGCGAGCCTGTCGCTGGAGGCAACGCCGCCGGATATCCGCCGCAAGGCCGAAGCCAGGAAGGCGAGGGCTGCTTAATTCGACGTGCACGACGACCTGACGGTGTCGTTTTGGATGCCGTCAGGAGCCTTTGCTTCAGTGACCGCTATCGGTGACTGAAGCGCTGGCCTGATCCCAGAAACTCGATTCCGGCGCTTGCTGTCCACGATCGCACAGACACTCAAGTGTCCGCTGTCCCGGCTCGGCAGGCAATACTTTCGACGATACCGGCAGAGCGGCAAGGAAGGCTTGAGACGGACGATCAGTCCGAATCCTCACCGCTGTTCGCGGCACCCTCAAGCTGGTCGTAGGACGGCAAGGCGCCAGACCCAGACACGGGCTGATCCGGCGATGCGGAGCCGGAGGGAAGCTGGACGGTCGTGGCCGCAGCCACCGGCTCGGCGGGCTGCACGTCCTTCATGAGCACCTCAATGTCGACATTCTTGCCGGCCGCGACTTTGAAATCTCGCTGATAAATCTTGTCCTTGTTACGGGCCACAGCCGAATATTCCCCTTCGGCAAGAACCATCGTCGGGAATGCACTGACGCTTTCGCCTACGCTGTCGCCGGCAGCGGTCAGAATGGACCAAGCCGTGTCGGCAATTGCCTCGCCACCTGTGTCGGATACCAGCTTGAAGGTGATCTGTGCGGCCTTGTGCTGGATGGTGGCTTCCGTCAGTTTGCCTGCTTCGACCTGGATGTCGGCCCGGATCGAGGCGTTCACCTCTCCATATTCAGAGACGATGTGATAGGTGCCTGCATTGAGCCGAACGACGGTATTCGGCGGAACGTCGGCCATGACGAGGCCACGCTCACCGTCCTCGCGCACATCAGCGGAATAGATCGAGAAGCTGAGTTGATCCGGGCGAATGCGAACATCGGTACCGGACACCGCATTGAGCAAAAGGCCTCCAGCCTCAAGCACCAGGGTCTGCCTGTCGACCAGACCTTCTTCGGGAACTGTCAATTTTCTTGTGATGCCGGCACGGCCAAAGGAGACGTTGACAAAATAATCACCAGCCGCGAGTTGGAAGTCTGCGGAGCCGCCTTGCGACGACGCGACCAGAGGCAGCTTTCCGTCGGCGCCGGCAACGGGGTTGAAAACGTACCAGGAGAGACCCTCCTCAACCGGATCGCCGTTGCCCGTCAGTTTCGCCTCAAGTGCAACATCGTGAAGCTTGGAGCCTACAGGCGCAGTACCTGGCGCAATGAAGGCATTGAGCTTGGGCATCTTCGTCGTTGTGTCGAGCTGTTTGAATTCCTTGAAGGCGTCTTGCGCCTGGGCGCCCAGAGGCGACAAGGCAACGAGGACGACGGCAAGGCTCATGCGTACATAAGGCAAAATGCCAACCATGTGCTTAGCGAACCAATTGACATCTGAAATCACAGAGGCCACTTCAAGACCAATGCCATGGCAAATTCAAGACCCATCGCCTGCGCCATCATGAAAATGGAAGTCTCTCCCGCATGAAATCCGATATCAAGCTCATCGACTATTTAAGCGTTCGCCGTTCAATTCCCGCATTCCAAATGTGCGAGCCAGGACCGGACAAGTCCGAGATCGAAGAAATACTACGACTGGCCTCGCGTGTTCCGGACCACGGAAAGCTCGCGCCATGGCGCTTCATCGTCTACCGCGGAGAGGAGCGCATCCGGATCGGCGAGGGGCTTTTGAAGCTGGCGCTGGAGCTAAAGCCGGAACTCTCCGATGAAATGATCCAAGTCGAGCGCGCGCGCTTCACCCGTGCGCCAACCGTTGTCGCGGTCGTCAGCAAAGCCGGACCGCACATCAAGATTCCCGAATGGGAGCAGCTGATGTCTGCCGGTGCAGTTTGCCTCAACATCATTTTCGCCGCGAATGCCCACGGCTGGGTCGCCAACTGGCTGACCGAATGGTTCGCCTACGACGAGCGTGCCTATCCGTTGCTCGGTGTCCAGAAGGGCGAGAAGGTGGCAGGCTTCATACATATGGGCTCGACGACAGTCCCGCCGATCGAACGACCGCGTCCGGAACTCACCGAGACCGTTACATGGGTCGGAGGCGACAACTGATGTTCTATACGACCGACACGAACCGGCACGGGCTCGCCCATGATCCTTTCAAGGCTATCGTGTCGCCGCGTCCGATCGGCTGGATCGGCAGCAGGGGAAGCGACGGCTCGATCAATCTGGCGCCATACTCCTTCTTTAACGCTGTCTCCGATCGACCGAAGCTGGTCATGTTCTCCTCGGCCGGCCGTAAGCACAGCCAGCGCAACGCTTACGAAACCGGCGAATTCACCTGCAATTTCGTCAGCCGCCACCTTGTCGACAAGATGAACACGTCGTCGGCCATGGTACCGTACGGAGTGGACGAATTTGCGCTCTCTGGGTTGACGGCGAAGAAGGGGGAACTGGTGGATGCGCCTTACGTCTCAGAAGCCTTCGCCGTCCTCGAATGCAAGGTAACCGAAATCCTCGAACCCAGGTCACTGACCGGTGAAGCTTCCGAGAACATCGTTGTCTTCGGGCAAGTGGTCGGGATCCACATAGATGAGTCCGTCGTCCGCGACGGGCGCCTGGATATGGGCATGGCGCGGCCTGTCGCGCGTATGGGCTACATGGACTACAGCGAGGGAAGCGAAGTCTTCGAGATGTTGCGCCCTCGGCTATGAGGCCCGCCATAGCCGGACCATAAGCATTAATAAACGTAGTGAACCAATCTTAAACTTTTCCCACTTACCGTGATTGCAACGATTTGAATGCGAGCGAGTCGCGTTCGGGCATGGGGCACACGGGTGATCGTAGAAGCATTTCTTCGTTGGGCGGAGACCGCCAAGGCCGGAGACCGGGCACGTGCGGCCAACGCTCTGGGCAGAGCCTATTTGCAGTCCGCCATGACGGCTGATGAGCGCACCGCTGCCGGGAAGGCCATGACTTACCTGCTCGATGACCCGTCACCGAAGGTACGGCTGGCGTTAGCCGAGGCGGTAGCTTGGTCGCCGGATGCGCCCCGCGCACTGGTTCTTTCGTTGGCTTCGGATCAGCCGGAGATTGCCTGTCACGCGGTAACCTGCTCGCCGCTGCTGTCTGATGCCGACCTGGTAGACCTGGCTGCCCGGGGGGGTGTCACCCGCATTTTGATTGCGGCGCGTCCATCGGTTTCTCGATCCGTCGCAGCAGCAATTGCCGAGATCGGCGATGAAGATGACATCCTCTGCCTTTTGGAGAACGAGGCAGCCGCGATTGCTCCGGCTTCCCTCAAAAGAATCGCCGAGCGGCTGGGCGACAGCAGCGATATCCGCAACTTGCTGCTCAATCGCTCCGATCTCCCTGCCGACGCTCGGCAATTGCTGGCAGAACATGTCAGCAACGTTCTCCTCGCACTGCCACTGGCCCGCGCAGCGATTGGTGCGGCTCGCCTTCAGCGTATCTGCAGAGAGGCAAACGAGTCGGCAATTGTTTCGATCGCGGGCGATATTGCTCCGTGCGAAGTTCCCGATCTGGTCGAACACCTACGGGTGAGTGGGCGCCTGACGGCGTCTTTTCTCATGCACGCACTCTGCTCCGGCAAAGTGGAATTCTTCGCAGGCGCCATTGTTAATCTGACGGGTTGCCACGAACAGCGAGTCCGTTCCATCCTCGCAACAGGACGCATGCATGCGGTGCGCGCGCTCTATGAGTCGGCCGGCCTCGCACGGGAAATCAGCACAGTCTTCGTCGAGGCGACGCTTCTGTGGCGAGAGGTTTCGAAGAAGACCTCAGGCACGATGCTCGGCGATGTCTGCAGCAGGCTCCTGGACAAATTTCATCGCGACGGCACGGCGCGCGGCGCTGCGCAGGAGCTTCTGGATATGGTTGAAAAGTTGCAGATTGCGGAACTGAGGCAGTCCGCCCGCAGCTATGCGCATTCGGCTTCGCTCGCTGCAGCGTAGCGGTTATTTGCTTCTGGCACAGCAGCGCCACCAAGCAAAAGACTGTTCCGCAAATATCGGGACGCGGAGATCGAACCGTTCCGCAAACCCGCTCAGCCTTCGGCCACCCGCGGAGCGGGCGGGACCTGTTCGTCAATCATCACCTGTGGACCGGTTTCGCCTTGATCGGCGGTGCGGACCTCGTGCATCCATTCGCGCCAGATGGCAACGATGAGTGCCATCAGCACCGGACCGATAAACAGTCCAAGGAACCCCATGGTTTTGACGCCACCTATCAGGCCGAAGAAAGTCGGCAGGAATGGTAGTTTGATTGGGCCACCGACGAGTTTGGGGCGCAGGGTCTTGTCGACGATGAACAGTTCGACCGTTCCCCAGACGAACAGAGCGACGCCCGCGAAATGCGAGCCGCTGGCAAGGAGATAGATCGACACCAGCGTGAACGAGAGTGGTGCGCCTCCAGGAATCAGGGCCATGACGCCGGTCAAGACGCCTAGAGTTACCGGCGAAGGGACGCCCGCAACCCAATAGGCGACGCCCAGCACAATGCCTTCGCCCAGCGCGATCAGGGTCATGCCCATGACGGTCGAGCTGATAGTTGCCGGCACGACACGCGAAATCCGTTCCCAGCGGTTGGGTAAAATGCGCTCGCCGAGCATGTCGATCTGCTGCGAGAAGGATGCGCCGTCACGATATACGAAGAACAGCGCAATCAGCATGAACAGCAGCGTCAGCAGCAGGTGGAAGGCGCCGCCTCCTGCGGCAAGCACAGCCCGATATATGTTGCCGAGGTTCGCACCACTCACCGCCTGGATAACTTCCCCCATGGCACCGGGGCTGCCGATATATCTTGTCCAGAGTTCATCGAGATAAGGGCCGGCGAAGGGCAATGCGACGATCCACTGTGGCGTCGGGGCTCCAGCCCGATTGGCGTGGATGAGCCAGGCAACCCACTCGCGTACTTCGCCGGTCGTGTAAGTCACGGCAAATACGATCGGAATGACGAGGAACATAATGATCAGGATAATCGCGATGGTGGCGGCAACGGTAGTATTGCCTCCAACCCGTGAGAGCAGTCGACGGTAAAGCGGCCAGCTGGCGAAACCGATAACAAGCGCGGCAAGTACGGGAACGACGAAGCCATAGAAGAAATAGACGCCGGCTGCGACAACAAGGATCAGAAGCCACCGCGCAGCAGAGATCGACGGGATCAGTGGCGTGCGGGCAGGCGCGGACGGGCCGAGCCACCGCGACTCTCGCTGGACACTGTTGTTGTTTGGAAGGCTCACGTCGTCTTTTTCCCCTTATTCTGTGCCTATGGATATGGGCTATGCGGCACTCCGGCGCAAGCACCGAGGCGGATTTATGCCGGATGGCTTGATGGCTGCCGCCTATCGTTTTCCACAGGATGCTCCATAGCTGCAGTTTCCTCAAACAGTGTGACAAAAAACTCTCGGCAATCTTCCCTGACGCCGCGTTGAAACCATACTGTGGATCCACGGCTTATGCGCGATCACGGCGATGCTTCGGCGTGAGCTTGGGGGAGAAACAGACGATGACGATATTTTCCGCTGAAGTGTCCTGGCAGCGCGGGAACAGCGGCTTTGCCGATGGACGCTATAGTCGCGCGCATAATTGGACCTTTGATGGCGGCGCGGTCGTTCCCGCATCCGCATCGCCACACAACGTCCCGCTGCCTTGTGCCGTCGAGGAAAACGTGGACCCGGAAGAGGCTTATGTCGCCGCGCTTTCCAGCTGCCACATGCTCTTCTATCTGTGGCTGGCATCAAAGAAGCGCCTCGTGGTCGATAGCTATATCGATGCAGCAATCGGCGTTATGGAGAAGGTCGATGGCAGGATGATCATCAGCCGCGTCGAACTTCGGCCGCGTGTCGTTTATGCCGGTGGGATGCCAGACCGCGCGGCGGAAGTGAGGATGCACCGCGAGGCGCATGAACTCTGCTTCCTTGCCAACTCCGTGAAAACGATCATCGAGGTCCGCTTCGACTGACCATCAAATATCAAGGTTTTCAGCGAAGGCGGCGCGATCCTGAATGAAGCGGAAGCGCGCCTCCGGCTTCGTTCCCATGAGATCGTCGACAGCTGTTCGCGTGCCCTCGAAGTCAACTTCATCAATCAGGACGCGCAGGAGCGTACGCTTGCGCGGATCCATCGTGGTTTCCTTGAGCTGCGCCGGCAGCATTTCGCCAAGACCTTTGAAGCGGCTGATCTCGACCTTGGCTTTGCTCTTGAACTCGGTTTCCATCAACTCCTGTCGATGAACGTCGTCGCGGGCATAGGCCGATTTGGCGCCCTGCGTGATCTTGTAGAGCGGCGGAACTGCGAGGAACAGATGTCCACCGCGCACGAGTTCTGGCATCTCCTGATAGAAAAAGGTGATCAGCAGGGAAGCAATGTGGGCGCCGTCGACGTCAGCATCGGTCATGACGATGATACGTTCGTAGCGAAGGTCTTCCTCGCGATATTTCGAGCGTGTGCCGCAGCCGAGTGCCTGAACGAGGTCTGAGAGCTGCTGGTTGGCGCCGAGCTTTTCGCGACCGGCGCTGGCGACGTTGAGTATCTTGCCGCGCAGCGGAAGAATTGCTTGATTGGAGCGGTTGCGCGCCTGCTTTGCGGAACCACCGGCTGAGTCACCTTCGACGATGAAGAGTTCGGCGCCGGCGGCCGTGTTCTGCGCGCAGTCGGCGAGCTTGCCCGGCAGGCGCAACTTGCGCACTGCGGTCTTGCGGTTGACTTCCTTTTCCTTGCGGCGGCGCAGACGCTCTTCGGCGCGCTCGATCACCCAGTCGAGCAGCTTTGCTGTCTCATTGGGATTGTCGGCTAGGTAGTGGTCGAAAGGATCGCGCAGCGCGTTCTCGACGATGCGCTGTGCTTCCACGGTCGCCAGCTTGTCCTTCGTCTGGCCGACGAACTCGGGCTCTCGGATGAAGACCGACAGCATGCCGACCGCAGAGATCATCACGTCATCGGTGGTGATCTGCGCAGCGCGTTTATTCTGCGTCAGCTCCCCGTAGGCTTTCAGGCCCTTGGTGAGCGCGATGCGAAGGCCCGCCTCGTGCGTGCCGCCTTCGGGCGTAGGGATGGTGTTGCAATAGGAATGAACCTGTGGATCGCCGCCATACCAGGTGATTGCCCATTCGAGCGAACCGTGGCCACTGGTCTTCTCCGTCTTGCCAGCGAAGATCTCGCGGGTGACGGTGAATTCCTTGCCCATCGTCGCCTGGAGATAGTCTCGCAGGCCACCAGGGAAATGGAAGACGGCCTTGTCGGGCACGTCGGAACCGGGCGGCAGTACGCCATCCTCGCAGCTCCAGCGAATCTCGACGCCGCCGAAAAGGTAGGCCTTCGAGCGGGCCATCCGGAACACGCGTCCGGCGTCGAACCTGGCGTGGTCGCCGAAGATCTGCGGATCGGGGTGGAAACGGACGCGCGTACCGCGGCGATTGTGGACGTCGCCCAGCTCTTCTAGTTCTCCCTGCGGCAGGCCGCGGGAGAAGCGCTGACGGTAGAGCTTGCGATTGCGTGCAACCTCGACCTCCAGCACGTCCGACAACGCGTTGACGACCGAGACCCCGACGCCGTGCAGACCGCCGGATGTCTCGTAGGCCTTGCCGTCGAATTTGCCGCCGGCGTGGAGCTTGGTCATGATGACTTCGAGTGTCGATTTGCCCGGCACCTGCGGATGGTTCTCAACCGGAATGCCGCGGCCGTTGTCGCTGACAGTAAGAAATCCCTCGCGATCAAGATAGACCTCGATGAAATTGGCGTGGCCCGCCACCGCTTCGTCCATCGAGTTGTCGATGACTTCGGCAAACAGGTGATGAAGCGCCTTCTCATCTGTGCCGCCGATATACATGCCGGGGCGCATGCGCACCGGCTCGAGGCCTTCCAGAACGCGGATTGACGACGCCCCGTAGTCTTCAGAGGTCGAGCTAGACGGCGCGGGTCGCGACATCGCAGCCGGGCTCGGCGCGGCCGGGACTGCCGTTGCCGGCTTTGCAGCGGGCTCAGTCGCCTTGGGTGCCTCCTCTTGCTTCTGTGTCGAGGGCAATCCGGAAAAGAGGTCGTTGCTGTCGTCCATGGGGCTGTTCAGATCTTCATCCTGTCGCGGGCAGGCCGCTTGCGCTCGAGCCTGACCCAAAATCACCGCATTTCATGTCACGCTTGCGAATCAGACAGAGTTTGCCAGAAAGCACCTCGATACGCGACGCCGCCTTGTCACGCGGACTTTCTCAGGAAATGATTTGCGTTGGCGGACCCGGAATGGCAAGCGGCCAAAGGCATCAGGGAACCATGCGCATGCGAATGTCCACAAGTCATTACGGTCTTTGCGCCGCAATTGCGGTCTTTTTCATGGTGGATACAGCCCAGAGCTGGGCCGCCGGCGCGTTGCCGCCTTACAAGGACGAACTGTTTTCCACACAAAATGTGCTGGAGACCGGCCAAGATGGTGCCTTCGAGATCATCGAGTATGACGAGATGCGCGACATCAACGGCCGCGACCAAATCCCGCAAAAGCGCGCCCAGCGAAATTATGTGTCGCTGGGCGTCCGCAAGGTTCAGGCCGACGAAGCTCTGTCGCTGGACGGCCGAAAGCTTGATGTCACCAGGACGGGACCTTCCACGGGAGCTCGATTTACTGTCATCTTCATCCATGGACGCGACGGTGATCGGCGCCTGGGCGCCAACGACTATACCTTCGGCGGAAACTTTAACCGCCTTAAAAACCTGGTTGCGGGCAATGGCGGTGTCTACTACTCGCCAACAATCAAGACCCTTGACAGCGACAGCGTCGCCGTCGTTGCCGGCCTGATCCGCCATGCGAGCAGGCAATCCTCCGGCAATCCCGTGATCCTCGCCTGTGCGTCCATGGGCAGCCAGATCTGCTGGGGTATCAGCCGTGATCCCGCCAGCGTTGAACGCCTGGGGGGCATGGTCATCATGAGCGGCGTGACCGATCCGGACTTCGCCAAAAGCGCGTTCTACAAGGCGAAGCTTCCACTTTGGTTCGCGCACGGAAGCCGCGATCCGGTTTACCCGGCAGCCGACCAGCAGGCGCTTTTCGAGAAATTGTCCAAGGCGAAGTACCCGACGCATTTCACGCTTTATCAAACTGGCAACCACGGAACGCCGATCCGGATGATCGACTGGCGCAAGGCGCTAAACTGGATCCTCGCCTCCTGACCTTCCGAGACGGAAGGAGCATCTTCATCGGCGAGCTTAAACATTCAGTAGTGCAGAGATCCGACATCAGACTTTAGGCAACACAACCTCCAAATTTTAAGCATTTGCGCGACAAGTCGCCGTTATTTCCCTTGCGTAGGGGTCGAAAACCTTTCCTTCCCCGTATGCTTTTGCTAAGGCCGCTGGATACAGAAAATTGGGAAGGCTGGCATGACCCCTGACGTACGCCCGCTCGTTGCGGGAAACTGGAAAATGAATGGCACTCGTGCCTCGCTTGACCAGATAAAAGCGATAGCCGAAGGCGTCTCGGGTCCGCTTTCAGCAAAGGTTGAGGCGCTGATTTGCCCGCCGGCAACATTGCTCTACGTCGCCACAGCTCTTTGCACGGATAGTGCTTTGGCGATCGGCGCACAGGATTGCCACCAGAATCCTTCCGGCGCTCACACCGGTGATATTTCCGCCGAGATGATCGCCGATTGTTTCGGGACCCACGTCATCGTTGGACACTCCGAACGCCGGACCGACCATGCCGAGACGGACCATTTGGTCCGCGCCAAGGCGGAGGCGGCTTCCGCGGCCGACCTC
Source organism: Rhizobium sp. Root1220 (assembly GCF_001426265.1). Taxonomy (GTDB): domain Bacteria; phylum Pseudomonadota; class Alphaproteobacteria; order Rhizobiales; family Rhizobiaceae; genus Rhizobium. Next base: position 264,361 of record NZ_LMDG01000012.1, on the reverse strand, counting down.
ACAGCCATCGTCTGCATCGGCGAAACCGCGGACGAACGCCGGGCGGGCCAGACGCTCGATATCATCAAGCGGCAGCTCTCGGCCTCCGTGCCGGAAAGTGCGACGCCTGAAAATACGGTGATTGCCTACGAGCCGGTCTGGGCTATCGGCACAGGCTTGACGCCGACCGTACAGGATGTCGAGAAGGCCCACGCCTTCATGCGTTCGGAACTTGTCGCTCGCTTCGGCGAGAACGGCAAGAAGATCCGCATTCTCTACGGCGGATCAGTCAAGCCGAGCAACGCGAGAGAGCTGATGGGCGTCGCCAATGTCGACGGTGCATTGATCGGCGGTGCGAGCTTGAATGCGACCGATTTCCTCGCCATCTACGGCGCATACGAAGCGCTGCTTGCTTAGAGCCGTGTATATTCCAGACTGAAGGGCTTGGAATAGCGGACCACCTCATGTAAAGAGCGCCAGAATTTTACTTTATGCCCGCTTCGCGTGGCAGGACTGGACCCATGCAGACCGTATTGATTGTCATTCATCTCATGATCGTGCTGGCGCTTGTCGGCGTCGTGCTAATCCAGCGCTCGGAAGGCGGCGGTCTCGGCATCGGCGGCGGCTCGGGCTTCATGTCCGCCCGCGGCACGGCCAATGCGCTTACCCGCACGACCGCGATCCTTGCGACGCTGTTCTTCATCACCTCGCTCGGCCTTGGCATCCTCAACCGCTATGAAAGCCGTCCGACGGATATCCTGAACCGCATTCCGGCAACGAGCGGCCAGGGCAAGGGCATTCTCGATTCGCTCGGCGGCCAGAACGGCGCAGCCGCTCCGGCAGCACCGGCCCAGCCAGGCAACGGCGTCCCGACAGGCGGCGAGGCCGCTCCTGCTCCCGCAGCACCGGCTGCAACGCCCTCGACCCCGCCAGCTGCTCCGGCCACTCAGACTGCTCCGGCTGCACCGCAGGCGACCACACCAGCTGCTCCGTCCCAATCGCCCGCGACCGTGCCTAGCGGACAGTAAGCGGCAGCAGACATACACCGCCGGCAGGCTCTCGGGTCTGCCGGTTTTCTTTTGTTCAGATTTCGCGCTGGCGCCAAAAATTCAGGAAATGAATTTTTGGGCTGGTGGAATCGTTTTTGAAAAGGTATCCGGTGACTCCCATGGCGCGATACGTATTCATCACTGGCGGCGTGGTTTCCTCTCTCGGTAAAGGAATTGCGGCCGCAGCTCTCGGAGCGTTGCTGCAGGCCCGTGGTTATCGGGTGCGGCTCCGCAAGCTCGACCCTTATCTGAACGTGGATCCGGGCACCATGAGCCCGACCCAGCACGGCGAGGTCTTTGTGACCGACGATGGTGCAGAGACCGACCTCGATCTTGGCCACTACGAGCGCTTCACTGGGCGCTCGGCGACCAAGACCGACAACATCACCACTGGCCGCATCTACAAGAACATCATCGACAAGGAACGCCGCGGCGACTATCTCGGCGCCACCGTTCAGGTCATTCCGCACGTCACCAACGAGATCAAGGATTTCGTCACTGAAGGCAATGACGACTATGACTTCGTCATCTGCGAGATCGGCGGTACGGTCGGCGACATCGAGGCGATGCCGTTCATGGAAGCGATCCGGCAGGTCAAGAACGATCTGCCGCGTGGTACGGCGATCTTCGTTCACCTGACGCTGATGCCTTACATTCCGGCTGCCGGCGAACTGAAGACCAAGCCGACGCAGCATTCCGTCAAGGAACTGCAGGCGCTCGGAATTCATCCCGATATCCTGCTTGTTCGGGCCGACCGGGAAATTCCAGAAGCCGAACGCCGCAAGCTTTCGTTGTTCTGCAACGTTCGTCCGTCCGCCGTCATCCAGGCGCTCGACGTTGCCAATATCTACGACGTGCCGATCGCCTATCACAAGGAAGGCCTCGACAACGAAGTCCTCGCTGCCTTCGGCATCGAGCCAGCTCCCAAGCCCCGTCTGGATGCGTGGGACGATGTGTGCAATCGCATCCGCACGCCGGAGGGCGAAGTTACGATCGCAATCGTCGGCAAGTACACCGGTCTCAAGGATGCGTACAAGTCGCTGATCGAGGCACTGCATCACGGCGGCATCGCCAATCGCGTCAAGGTCAATCTCGAATGGATCGAATCGGAGGTCTTCGAAAAGGAAGACCCGGCGCCGTACCTTGAAAAGGTGCACGGCATCCTCGTTCCAGGCGGCTTCGGCGAGCGCGGTTCGGAAGGCAAGATCCATGCGGCGCGTTTTGCGCGTGAGCGCAAGGTGCCGTATTTCGGCATCTGCTTCGGTATGCAGATGGCAGTCATCGAGGCTGCCCGCAATCTGGCTGGAGTCGAGCAGGCATCGTCGACGGAGTTCGGCCCGACCAAGGAGCCGGTTGTCGGCCTGATGACCGAGTGGATCAAAGGCAACGAACTGCAGAAGCGCAACGCGGCGGGCGATCTCGGTGGCACCATGCGCCTCGGCGCCTACAAGGCTTCGCTGAAGAAGGGCACAAAGATCTCCGACATCTACGGATCGACGGATATCTCCGAGCGCCATCGCCACCGCTATGAAGTCAATATCGACTACAAGGACAAGCTCGAAAACTGCGGCCTTGTCTTCTCCGGTATGTCGCCCGATGGCGTTCTGCCTGAGACTGTCGAATATCCGGATCATCCCTGGTTCATCGGTGTCCAGTACCATCCGGAACTGAAGAGCCGACCGCTCGACCCGCATCCGCTGTTTGCAAGCTTCATCGAAGCGGCGACGGAGCAGAGCCGACTGGTCTAACCCGTACCGGCTTCGGATCTTGCAATGAGTTACCCCCGCAGCCGAGCGTTGCGGGTTTTTATTGCCACCGGAACCCTTCAGCGTGGCTGTCGTCGACCGACCTCGAATGCTGTGCGCTTCGGTATGCCCCCACGGAAGTAGGCCGCCGCAACGCTGTCGTTGAGAGCCCGATCTCCTGCAACCGCGATTCAGCCTACGGCCTTGCGCTTTTGCATACCGGGCCTGCGGCGGATTGCCGTTGACGTTTTGGCATACTTGCTGCAGCAATCAGCGTATGGTGGCTGTTTCGTGAGCGAAAAACAGCGTCCAGATCGGTATCATCAGTCGGGAGCAGATATGGTTATGGTGACCAAGAGGCTTATCGCCCTTTCGGTGGGTATCGCTGCGGCATACTTTTCAGTCGCTGACACGGCCGTCGCTCAATCCGGCGGCTGCCTTTTGCAGCGTATCGCTGGAACAACGCGTCAGGTGATGCGCTGCGCCGACGGCGTAACGATCACAGCGGAAGGCGGCGCGCGATTCAACATCGTGGATAGCAATCGTGACGGGCGCCCTGATGCTGTTTCGTTGCGCAACAGGGCGGTGCTTGTCGATGTCGATCGGACGCGACGCACCGAGGGCTTTCGCGTTGTTACTCCGCAGGCCATCGCCGCGGTGCGCGGCACGCGTTGGGCTGTCGACGTCAAGAACGGCACGACGTCCGTCTTCGTCGTGCGCGGGCGGGTTGCCGTCGGTCGCACCGCATCACGGCCTACCGTGGTCCTGTCGGTCGGTGAGGGCGTCGATGTGGTGCAGGGTAGTAGCGAGCCATTGACGGTGCGCCGTTGGCCGCCCGCGCGCGCAGCGGCGCTGCTTGCCCGTCTCGGCCAGTAGCCCCGGATGACGACCAGACAGTTTGTCATCACTGTGGCGCTGCTTCTGTCCGCTGCATGGGGCGGATTTCTCGGTTATCTCAATCTGGACAGCAATACCGGCTTCCTGGAGCGCATCGAGGCGTCGTTCACGGATCTTAGAAGCACGGTCATCGGCACCAGAGAGCCGCCGCCCGTTGTCAGCATCGTGGCCATCGATGACCGGACGGCTGTCGAAAACGGTTATCCGCTGAGCCGTGCATCCCTTGCTCGCCTGGTGGCCGCGGTCAATGCCTTAAGACCGAAGGTCGTGGCCCTCGACCTCCTGCTGGTCGATCCCGGACCGGAGGAGGGCGATGCGGCGCTCGTGGCGGCGTTGCAGCAGGTTCCAAGTGTGATTGCCGCAGCAGGCGTGTTTCCCGAGAGCATGGAAACCGCCTCGAGCGACGGCGACGATCCGTTGGCGGCAATCCCCATCGCCAGCGAGATGCTCCTGCCGCTCCGTCGCTTTTCCGACGTCGCCGCGACGGGCGTGGTCAATGTTACAACCGACGAGACCGGCATCCCACGGTTCATTCCGCTGATTTCCCGCGGGTCTGATCGGGTGGACGCATCGCTGCCGCTTCGCGCTGCGTCGTTGGCACTTGGCATCAACCCGGCGTTCGAGCCGGATGAGGTGACCCTCGGGGACCGCCACCTGCCAACGGATAACGGACAGCGGCTTCCGCTGACCTTCTATGGTCCACGCGGCACCATCCCGACATTCAGCGCCGCGGATGTACTTCATGGAAAGCTGCCCCCCGAAGCCATCAAAGACGGAATAGTCGTGATCGGCTCTACCGTAACCGGAGGCGGCGACGTCTTTCCGACGCCCTTCGATCCCGTATTACCCGGCGTGGAGGTCATGTCGACAGCAATCGCCCATCTGATTGCGGGCGACGGGATCATCAGGGATCGCAATGTCCGATTGGTAGACGCGCTGGTCGCCGTCGTGCTGCCTCTCCTTCTTGTCGGCCTTCTGGCATGGCGGCGGAGTGCCATCGGCTACGCAATCATCGCCGCCGTGACGCTCGTATGGGCCGCCCTGAATGTTGCGGCCTTTGCCCATGGCTATTGGTTCAGCGCGGCCCTCCCCATAGCAGCAGCCCTGCCGTCTGTGCTTCTCTTCGGTGCGACCGAACTCTGGATCGATCGACGCAAGGCGTCGCATTTCGCAGCCCAGAGCGATCTGCTCCAACGCATCGAAGCACCGGGCCTCGGGGAGTGGTTGGCCCGTGACCCCGATTTCCTGGCGGAACCCGTTCGGCAGGATGCGGCGGTTGTATTCATCGACCTCTCCGGTTTTACGGGACTGAGCGAGGCAATCGGCGCAACCGATATCCGGGAAGTACTCAGCGGTTTTTTCGAACTGGTCGACGAAGAAGCCCGGTTCCACGGCGGTGCAATCACCAGCTTCATGGGCGACGGGGCGATGATTCTTTTTGGCCTCCCGAAGCCGGCCGCCGACGATGCTGCGCGTGCCGCCGCCTGTGCAGTCCGGCTGTGCGAACGCATGCGACCCTGGATCGCGGACCAGGCTGGACTGAACGGTCGAGAGATCGGCTTCAAGATCGGTGCGCACTGCGGCCCGATTGTCGCTTCGCGTCTTGGCACCGGAAGTCGCCAACAAATCACCGCAACCGGCGATACAGTCAACGTTGCCAGCAGATTGATGGAGGTCGCGGCTGCACAGGGAGCCGAACTCGCGCTGAGCTCGGCTCTGGTCAACGCGGCTGGTCCGGAAAGTAGTCCTCTGCAGTCCGGTCATTTGGAAGGTCCGTTGGAAACGCCGATCCGTGGCAGGACGGAAAGCGTCGCCGTCTGGCTGTGGCACGGACATCCGCTTTGACATTTGCCGCCTGACCAAGTAGGAACGGCACAACATTTCAGCCGGCAGGTTCCGGCCACGGCGCAACATGCGCGTGCAAATTCCGAAAGACAGACAAGATGACAGATCTCAACGGCGTCGTACCGGCGATCGCCAAGGCGTTGGCAAAGCGCGGTTATTCCGAGCTGACCCCGGTTCAAAAATCGATGCTCGATCCGGCGCTCGCCGCCTCGGACGCGCTCGTTTCGGCTCAGACCGGCTCCGGCAAGACCGTCGCGTTCGGCTTGGCGCTGGCACCGACGTTGCTTGAGGGCGAGGATCGTTTCCCTCCGGCCGCCGAACCGCTGGCATTGGTGATCGCGCCGACGCGCGAACTGGCGCTGCAGGTCAAACGCGAGCTGGAGTGGCTCTACGAAATGACCGGTGCAGTGATCGTCAGTTGCGTCGGCGGCATGGATATCCGCAGCGAGCGCCGTGCGCTGGAGCGCGGAGCCCACATCGTCGTCGGTACGCCGGGTCGTCTGTGCGACCACATTCGCCGCAGGGCGCTCAACATGTCGGTGCTGAAGGCCGTCGTGCTCGATGAGGCCGACGAGATGCTCGACCTCGGCTTCCGCGAAGACCTCGAGTTCATTCTCGAAGCATCGCCGGATGATCGCCGGACGCTCATGTTTTCTGCGACGGTTCCCGCGGCCATCGCCAAGCTTGCGAAAAGCTATCAACGCAACGCTGTGCGCATTGCTACCAAGGCGGAAGAGAAGCAGCACATCGACATCGAATATCGAGCGCTTGTCGTCGCCCCTAGCGATCGCGAGAACGCGATCATCAACGTGCTGCGCTACTACGAAGCAACCAACGCGATCGTCTTCTGTTCGACGCGTGCGGCCGTCAATCATCTGACGGCTCGGTTTCACAATCGCAATTTCAATGTCGTAGCCCTGTCCGGCGAGTTGACGCAGAACGAGCGCAGCCATGCGCTACAGGCGATGCGCGACGGGCGCGCCCGGGTCTGCATCGCAACGGACGTAGCGGCTCGCGGCATCGACCTGCCCGGCCTTGACCTCGTCATCCACGCTGACCTTCCGACCAATTCGGATACATTGCTTCATCGCAGCGGGAGAACAGGTCGTGCCGGCCGCAAGGGCGTCAGTGCGCTGATCGTGCCTCTCAATGCTCGGCGCAAGGCCGAGCGTCTGCTGGATAATGCCGGGATCTCGGCCTCCTGGGGCCGCCCGCCGTCTGCCGAAGAGGTCAGTTCACGCGACGAGGAACGGCTGATCGCCGATCCGATTTTCCATCAGGTTCCCGATGAGGACGAGCACGAACTCGTCAAGCGGCTGCTCGCCGCGCACGGGGCCGAGAAGCTCGCCAATGCCTTCGTCAGCCTCTACCGGTCGAACCAGTCAGCTCCGGAAGACCTGATTGAAATCTCTTTCCAGGACGATGGTAACCGCAAGCGCCGCGAAAATACCGATGGTCCGCGCGAACCCAGCCAGAAGGGGCCACGTGATGATTTCGGCGCCAGCGTCTGGTTCTCGGTTTCGGTCGGCCGCAAGCAGAACGCCGAACCGCGTTGGCTGATTCCGATGCTTTGCCGCAATGGCAACGTGACCAAGCGCGAGATCGGTGCGATCAAGATGCAGCAGGACGAGACTTTCGTGGAGATCGCCGCCGATAGCGCCGGCACGTTCCTGCAGTCGATAGGTCCGAACAAGGCCTTGGAGCGCGGCATCCGTGTTACGCAGCTTGACGGCACGCCGGATTTCAACAGGCCGGCAGCATCCAAGCCTTATGCCGGCAAGAAGAATTTCGACGACCGTCGCGATGATCGTCCGAAGGACGGCTACAAGAAAACCGACCGTCGCGATGCAGCGCCCGCGCATGGAGCCAATGACGAACGGCGCGACAGCAAGCCTTGGACAAAGAAGCCGGGTAAGCCGAAGTTCGAAGGCAAGCCGGGCAATGGCGGCCCAAAGCCGAAGTTTCCGAAAAAGAAGGGCTGACCGAGCGGTCCGCCGATAGAACGAGGCGTTCGATGACAGATGCAGCGATCCTGGCCGTGCCAGTCTTCAGCACGCTTTGCAACGAAGCCTTCAGGCTACGGCGCGCCATCTTCGTCAGCGAACAGAATGTTCCTGCCGACGAAGAGTTCGACGCCGATGACCTCGCCGCGCATCACGTCGTCGCTTTGGCCGACGGCGAGGTGCGCGGGACCTTGCGTGTCATCCATGCCGACGAGCATGTGAAGATCGGCCGCGTCGCGGTCGATGCTGCCTGCCGCGGGCACGGAATTGCCAGTGCTATGATCGACTTCGCGATGAAGAAACACCGTTCGGTGTGCGACAACCGGTTCTATTTGACAGCTCAAAGCGACAAGGTAGCGCTCTACGAACGCTTCGGCTTCACCGCGTACGGTGAAGAGTTTCCGGATGGCGGTATGCCTCATAGGGCAATGAAGAACTATTGAGCGCGAGCATCGCGGGGCAAAGGCCGTGAGACGGCAGTTCCTTGGTAGCGGTGGCGCACAGAGCGGTGAATTGCCGGTCAAGGACACGTGCGCATTCATTGTCGCCAATCTTCGACTACAACCAGCGCCGGGCCTGCCTAGCATCCTCCTATACATTGCCCATCCCGGCAGCGGTCTTTCGCGCCTCGGCGCCGGCAAGTCCAACGACCCGCCGCCGTACTGGGCCTACGGCTGGGCCGGGGGCACCGTGCTAGCACACCATATTCTCAAGCATCCGGATATCGTTCGCGGTCGGCGCGTTCTCGATCTCGGAGCAGGCTCCGGGGTGGTGGCGATATCAGCCGCGAGATGCGGCGCTGCCGGAGTGACGGCCGCAGACATCGACGAGAACGCCATTTCAGCGGTTGCGCTCAACGCAGAGGCAAACCGTGTGGCCGTCGAGACTTTGCATGACGATTTGTTGCTCGGACCGCCTCCCGCGGTTGACATCATCCTTGCCGGTGACCTCTTCTATGATCAGGCTCTTGCCGAAAGAGCGCTGCCTTTCCTCGCTGCGTGCCGCACGGTTGGTATCGACGTGCTTATCGGAGATCCGCGCAGAGCGACTTTGCCAGAGAGCCGACTGCGGCTCATCGCCGAATACATGGTTCCGGATTTCGGAAACGCTCTGGAAGGCAGAATCGTGCTCGGCGGTGTGTTCACGATCGCGGACTGATCAACAGCAGGCAGATGCCGATTGCTGCAGCTCGGTCAGAATCTCCATTGCAAGTTCAGCCTTGTCCGACGGCACGAAAATGTGGTCGTGGTGATAGGCCGCCACCATGTTGCAGGGAATGCCGTAAGCACTCAGTGCACTCGCAACTGCAGCTGTAAGACCAACGCCCTCAAGCGACGAGAAGACTTCCAGAACGATGCGACGCATCGGCATGTCACAGGCGAAACCAAAGTCAGCGGCGAGAGTTCGCGCGAGAATGAGCGAAACGCCTTCCTTCTCGCGAAACCACGCCAGTGCTCCACCACAAGCGCGGCCCGCAATGTTTTCGTCAGTGGTGGTGCAGTAGATAAATTCTCCGTCCGCGAGCATTGGGGTCATACCGGAAAGCATGGCGCCGATTTCGCGAGCGACTTGGGGCGACGTTGTCATCCGAGCCTCCCTTAATAGGCTTCAACAAGCATGGGGCAGATCGCGGCCTGCTTCAGCCGATCAGGTCCGGTCGGAGCATCATGACGGGGCAGGGGCTGCCCGCCAGCAGTTCCGGGGCCTGTGGCGGTCGCACGATCAGACAGTCGGCGTTGGCGAATGTCTTCATCATTGACGAATCCTGCTTTTCGAACGGTTCGGCTTGCAGAGTTCCCGAAAATGATGGCACCAGGCGCGCCCGAACGTAGTCCTGCCGATGATCGTTGCCACGAAGCGTCACCGCGGCCTCGACCGTCGCCGCTCGCTTGACCGGCGGCAAGGAGGCAAGTTTGCGGATTAGCGGCTCGAGGAAAAGCAGCCCGCATACGAGCGACGAAACCGGGTTTCCCGGAAGACCGAGGACATGGATGTCTCCGAATCTACCCACCATCAGCGGCTTTCCCGGGCGCATGGCGATCCGCCAGAAATCCAGTTCCATACCAGACGCCAGCAGCGTCGCCTGTACGAGGTCGTGATCGCCGACCGAAGCACCGCCGAGCGTAACGATGATATCGGCCTTTGCGTCCCTGGCACGATCGACGGCGGCGCTGATTGCAGCCTTGTCGTCGGGAACAATGCCGAGATCAAGGACTTCGGCGCCGGCCGTGCGGGAGAGGGCGGCAACACCGAATGTGCTGGAGGCAATAATCTGCGCAGGTCCAGGCACACTCCCTGGAGGGAGCAGTTCATCGCCCGTGGCAAGAAGGGCCACGCGTGGCTTGCGTAGCACGCTCATCGTCGCATGGTTCATGCCGGCAGCCACCGTCAGACGGGAGAAGTCCAGAACCGATCCCGCGCTCAGCACCATCTCGCCTTCCACGAAATCCTGACCGCGGGGGCGGACATGCTGGCTTTGACGCACAGGGAACGCCGTCCGGATGCCGCCGTCGGTTTTCGTCGCGTCTTCCTGAAGCAATACACTGTCTGCGCCCGTCGGAACCGGTGCGCCGGTAAAGATGCGAACGGTCTCGCCCTTGCCGACAACACCTTCGAAGGCGTGACCGGCCGAGGACGTGCCGATGAGCTTCAATTCGGCGCCTGGGTCTGGCGCATCCTCGCGTCGCAGCGCATACCCATCCATAGCGGAAGCATCAAAGGGTGGCTGCGTCAGCCTGGCAGACAAATCCGCAGCCAGAACACGGCCTTCAGCCTCGGATATGCCAACGATCTGCGATACCTCGACCGGCCGGGCTTTTGAAAGCAACCGCTCTTGAGCATCCACGACAGACAGCATGTTCATTCCGAATGCTCCGCCCGCCGGAAATCGCCAGATTTTCCACCTGATTTTTCCAACAGTCGGATGCCGCCGATCTCCATGCCCTTGTCCGCGGCCTTGGCCATGTCGTAAATCGTGAGGCATGCAACCGAAACGGCTGTCAGTGCTTCCATTTCGACGCCAGTCTTGCCGCTGAGCTTGGCGGTCGCCGTCACGCTAAGTCCGGGCAGGGCGTCATCCTCGGTGATCTCGACAGAAACCTTGGTCAGCATCAGCGGATGGCACAGCGGAATGAGACTACTGGTCTGTTTCGCCGCCATGATACCTGCGAGACGAGCAGTCCCGATGACGTCGCCTTTCTTCGCGTTGCCACGGCGGATCAACTCGAGGGTCGCATGCGCCATCTTCACATGGCCTTCGGCAGTGGCAATGCGCATCGTCTCGGTCTTGTCACTGACATCGACCATGTGCGCCTCGCCAGACACACCGATATGCGTGAGACCGGGTCCCGCAGTACTCATGTCATTCGGCCGCCAGTGCGGCGTCACCGAAAAGCAGCGCCCGGGTTGCGGCCGTCACATCGTCCTTGCGCATCAGGCTTTCGCCGACGAGGAACGTGTTGACGCCGGCAGCCTCCAGACGCCTGCAGTCGGCAGTGGTGAAAATGCCGCTCTCGCCAACGAGCAATCGGTCGTCCGGCACCATTTTCGAAAGCTGCTCGCTAACGGTGAGGCTCACTTCAAAAGTCCTGAGATTGCGGTTGTTGATGCCGACAAGCGGCGAGGAGAGCTTCAGCGCTCGCTCCATCTCCTCGGCATCGTGAACCTCCACGAGAACGTCCATGCCAAGCCCGAACGCTTCGTCCTGGAGGCGCTCGGCGTCGCTATCGGACAGCGAGGCCATGATCAGCAGGATGCAATCCGCACCCCAGGCGCGGGCCTCGTGCACCTGATAGGTGTCGAACATGAAATCCTTGCGCAACGCAGGCAGGTTGCATGCGGCACGTGCCGCGGTCAGGAACTCCGGCGCTCCCTGGAAGCTCGGCGTGTCGGTCAGCACGGAGAGACAGGCAGCGCCGCCGAGCTCGTAGGCCTTTGCCAGCGACGGCGGATCGAAATCCGGACGGATCAGACCCTTGGACGGGCTCGCCTTCTTGATCTCGGCTATCAGGCCATACTGGCCGGCATCACGCTTGGCGACCAGTGCATGGTAAAAGCCGCGTGGCGCAGACTGATCGGCCTGCATCGCCTTCAGATCGGACAGCGACACCTTAGCCTTGGCAGCAGCGATCTCTTCGAGCTTGTACAGTTCGATTTTCTTCAGGATATCGGTCATGGCTTCATCCTAGTCGATATCGTTCGAAACGGCGATGAGTTTGTCCAGAGCAGCAGCGGTCGCGCCGCTATCGAGCGATTCGGTCGCAAGTTTCATTCCGTCGCGGAGTACCTCGGCCTTGCCCGATATCACCAGCGAGGCTGCCGCGTTGGCGAGTGCGATGTCCCGGTAAGCGTTCCTGGCGCCGCTCAAGACCTTTCGAAGAGCAGCCGCGTTCACCACGCCGTCACCGCCCTTGATGGCTTCGAGCTGGCACGGTTCGACGCCGAAATCCGCGGGTGACAGCTCGAAGGTGCGGATCTTGCCGTTTTCCAGGGCCGCAACACTCGTCGTACCCGTCGTCGTGATTTCGTCGAGGCCGTTGCCATGAACAACCCAGACGCTCTCAGACCCCAGATCGCGCATGACTTCGGCGATCGGAACAACCCACTGCGGCGCATATACGCCCAGCAACTGGTAGCGGACGCCGGCGGGATTGGAGAGAGGGCCGAGAAGGTTGAAGATCGTGCGCGTGCCAAGCTCGACACGTGATGGGCCAACATGGCGCATGGCAGAGTGATGCTGCTGCGCAAACATGAACCCGACGCCGGCCTCGCGAATGCACCGGGAGATTATCGCTGGGCTTACGTCCAGCTTGACGCCCAAGGCGGCAAGACTGTCAGCTGCGCCGGATTTCGAACTCAGCGCCCGATTGCCGTGCTTCGCCACCGGCACGCCTGCTCCCGCGACGATCAGTGCCGCGAGGGTCGATATATTGTAGGTACCACTGGCGTCTCCGCCAGTGCCAACAATATCGATCGCATCGGCAGGCGCTTCGACGGTCAGCATCTTGGCACGCATGGTCGTCACGGCGCCAACGATCTCATCGACGGTTTCGCCGCGAACCCGCAACGCCATGAGGAAGCCGCCGATCTGAGAAGGGGTGGCCTGGCCCGACATCAGAATGTCGAAAGCTTCGCGGGCCTCCTCGCGGGTCAGCGGCTCGCGGCTCGCGGCTTTCGCCAGAAGCGGCTTCAGATCGGTCATGCGTTTTCGCTCCCTTAGCGGACGGCCGCCTGTTCGGCGAGCGGCTGGTTGATGGAGGCGCCATACTGCGTCTGCAGGAGGTTGACCATCTGATCGAGAATATCATCCCCAGCGGCATTGGCCATCGCGGTGATCTGCTGATCCTGGTTGTTCAGGACATCGCCGGTCGGCTCGGTGTTTACTTCGGTGACCTTCAGCAGGATCTGCGTCGTCGGATCCCCGCCGACAGCATTCGCGACGGTGTCGATGGGGCCGGAGAAAGCGGCCGTTACACCAGCTCGGCCAAGAACCACGTCCTCGGTTCCACGCGTGATGCCGGTCTTGTTTTCGACCGTGATACCAAGAGGTGCGGCGAGATCGGCGAGGGACGCCCCCTTCTTTGCCTGCTGCTTGAGTTCCTCGGCCTTCTTTGCCAGCTCCACCTTCTGCTGCTCAGCCGTCCAGTCGGCGACGGCCTTGTCATGAACTTCGGTGAGCGGGCGATCGCGCTCAGGCGTTACCTCACGAACGTCGAACCAAAGATAGCCGTCCGTGCCTATCGAAAGCGAAGGAGAGTCGGCGCCAGCGTCTGTCCGGAAGGCCGCAGCAAGGACCTGGTGCTTTGCCGGAATGTCCTTGATCTCGTTGCCGCTTTTGTCGATTCCCGTCGAGTCGACAGCGTCGATCAAAACGGCCTTGAGCTTCAACTGCGCCGCGATCTGTTCGAGCGTCGAGCCGGAGCTGCGCAGATCCTCGATCTGGTCGTGAATGTTGATGAGTTCCTGGGAGGCATTGGCGATGGCCAATTGCTTGCGGATCTCCTCCTTGACTTCGTCGAGACCCTTGGCGCTCTCAGGCTTGATATTGCTGATGCGCAGGATTACCGGTCCAAACGTACCATCAACGACCGGCGTCGTGCCGCCATTTCTGGAGACGGCGAACGCAGCGTCTGCGACGGACTGATCCGGAACCTTGTCTTTAGAGAACTCTCCGAGCAAAACGTCGCTTGCCGTCTTGCCCTGATCCGTGACCAGCTGATCGAAGGTCGTGCCAGTCTTCAGCGCCGTAGCGGCGGCATTTGCGAGATCCTTGCTCTGGAAAGTGAGCTGTTCGATCGTACGCGTTTCCGGCGTGCGATAGGTATCCTTGCGCTTGTCGAAGTCTTCGCGGATTTGCTCGTCCGTCACGGAGGCAACGTCGGCGATATCATCCGGCTGGAGCTTCAGATAGGCAATCTTGCGATATTCAGGCGCGCGATAGCGGGGCTTTGCGCCTTCGAACCACTTGGCCAGCACGTCTTCGGCCGGCGCCTTGATCGGCTCGATGTTCGCATTGGTCAACAACAGATAGTCAATTCCACGGGTTTCTTCGCGGTAGAGCTTAAGCGCATCGACCAGCGTCTTGGGGGCTGTAAAGCCATTCGACACGGCATCAACGATCTGGCTGCGTACGGCGACCTTGCTGCGCTCCTTGATATAATCGTCCTCGCGGATGCCGGCATTGCGCAGCCGTGAGGTGAAGAGCGTGCGGTCGAACTGGCCGTTTACGGCCTTGAACGCCGGATCGTCACCAATCAGCTGCGCGAGGCGGTCTTGCGACAGGCCGAGTTTCATGTCCTCTGCAAGCTGATCGAGTGCAGCCCCGGCAACCAGTTGCGATAATACCTGTTGTTCGACACCGAACGCGCGCGCCTGGTCTGGTGTCAGACGCATACCGACTTGCTGGCTGACATTGGCGACCTGCCGCTGATAGGCCAGCCGGAACTCGTTGACGTCAACCTGCTGATCGCCGACACTCACCACTGTGGTGCTGTTGGTGCCCGTCATCAGTGAATGGGACACGCCCCATATGCCAAATGAGGCAACAAGGAGCAGCATGAGGAGCTTGGCAGCCCAGGTCCGGGAAGCTCTTCGCAGAAGATCGAACATCGAAACGCAAACCTCGCATTATATATTCGCCCGTTCGCGGGCAAAGCATTTGACGTTCCTTAGAACAAAGCCGGCAGGAAATGAAGGCTTATCGCAGGAAAACCTTGGCACGATACCGGCAGGTGTTCCGAGAGTCCCGAATGCAACAAAAAAACCGCCGTTTCGGAACCTTTGGCACGGCTAGTTCGTTCAACAGCATCCAGAAAAAGAGGAGCAAAACATGGCCGATTTGAAAACCGCCTCCACCCAGTCCGCAACCGCGCGCGTGAAGGCGGACATCGCAGCAGACGATCTTTCCGCGCAGGTCGCAGCCTTGCGAGAGGATTTGGCGAGATTGTCCGAAAGCGTGGTCGCTTTGGGACAAGGTGCCAAGACCGCTGTTGCCGATGAAGCATCGGTCGTGACGGAACGCGTCCGCGACAAGGTACGGGAGGAACCGATCTTCGCGCTCGCGGTTACCGCGGGTGTTGCCTATCTTTTCGGATTGATGAGCCGCCGATAAAAAAACGGACAGTACATGACGAGGCCGGGCGCGGTGGCTCTCGGCTTTTCACGTTAAAAGGCGATTGATCGGGTCCCCGCTGTCTCTTGGCAAGCCAGACAACATCTGGAGAGGTCGACTTATCGCAGCCTGCCAAACCCGTCGCGTAAGCACAACCTGCGGACGTTTTATTAAAAAAAACTCGACGCTGTGTGGAGTAGGGATTGAGCGCTGACTTGACATAGTCGGACACGAAATAGACCGGCACGTCATTGAGCCAGCAAAAGCATCATGTCCAGCTTGCCCACTTGGTCCTCCGATTTGGAGATCGGTGCGCCTGATGCTCGCGATCAGAAAATGCGCAGACCCTCCTCGGGAAGGGTCTCATGCATACCAATTGCTATACGTTAATGTATGACAGTAATGTAAATACCATACCAATTTCTGTCACCTTTTGTGCCGGCTTTGTGTCTGCGAGACCTTCCCGACCAGCGGTTGATGCTCTTGCTCGTATGTTTTCGAGCGTGATTGCGTGTATTCATCACGCCTCCATCCGGCAGAGTGTCGTCAAAAAACCTCAACACAAACGAAAGTTCTGCATTCCTTCAGCATTTGCTTGCTCAACCTGCAATCTATGTCATGGTGGCTTCCTGCACATGAGGGGTACCCAGTCATGATTAATCTCCAATCAGTCCACAATGACACTGCCCATGATCAACGCCTGCTCGACTGCCGTGCGGACGTCGAGCCCGCACTTCATCAGATCATTCGGGAGGCACAGCTTAAGGGATGGGCGCCTGCGGAGGTGGCTATGGCAATTGCCGATGCTGCGGATGACTACATACTGTTGCTCGCCAACAAGAAGGCGACGGCTCATTGAGCAAAAACAGGGGACAATGAGTGATGAGATTCGACCTCCCCAGGATGCTGCGTTCCCGTCAGGTCGTCGCCCGGTTTTCGAACCCACCGAATCTATGATCCTGTGGTGAGAGCGTCGGGGTTCGAACCCGAGACCTACTGATTAAAAGTCAGTTGCTCTACCAGCTGAGCTACGCTCTCCCTGTTGCCGGAAACTCTGCCCGGCTGGAAGTTGGCGGAACATATGCAGGCGACCGATTGCGGTCAACCGAAAAAACATCGTTTCCTGCGAACCAGGCACATTTCTTGCGCCGATAGTCCACTGAAAACTCAAGCTTCCCGGCGGGGGACACTTGTTGCCGCTTTGGAACGTCAATGCTTGCCCTCTGATTTAGCGACCGCGCTCCATGTGTTGCTCGCGGTAGGTTACCTGCAGCGATATTTTCGACGCTGAGTCTCGTTGGCTTCACATGTCGTCTGGCTCGACCGATAAAAAGAAAAGCGCCACTAGGCGCTTGTCAAAGTTGGGGGATGAGAGATTGCGGAAGTAACGAGAACTTCTTCGGGACGGCTGACAATCTCATGTCCCAAATGCGCCACAGGACAAAATGTTCCACAAAAATATCGAACTGAATCAAGTATTTCTAAGGACCACATACAGCACTTCACAAACGCAAACTGCGCACTAGCTACCCTTTCATGGACAGGGAGATTTGCCATGACAAGCCTGATTGAGAATGCTTCAGCAACCCGAAAAGTTTTGCGTGGGCGTCCGTACAGCCTAAACGAATTCACCCGCAGATATCGGCTGGATGAAGGCGAGGCTAAGCGCCTCTATGAGAAGTTCGGACCATCTGCAACCGAACTTGATCTGCTAATGGCCGCTAAACGTCGGCCGCCCGTTTTGGCCGATTTTGACGCGTGACCGACTTTGATGCCATTCGAATCAGGTCTGGCGATATGTTCCTGAGCGCTGCGTGCTGGAACAAGGTGCGTGGCGGGTGCACACAGCGCGGAAGTCCAACATGCAGCTTTCGCACTGTTGTAATATGGCAATTCCTATCACCCGTTCCGCGACGCAGCGTCGGCCGGGATTGCGGCTTGCTCTGATGTCGCGATCGCACCGGTTGAGGGATTCGGTGCAGAAACCAATACGTGGAGCATGCGCTCGATCCCGAGCCCAGTATTGTCGTCTGCTTCCATTACCAATATTTCATTTCGGTTATGGTCCATTTTATGCCAATTCCGCCCTCTGCTAAGCGCCGGTTCAGGTTCGATATGCATCCTGGTTCAGTGGTGGCCGAATTGGCGGAAAATTGAGTGGGCCGGATGAACGACGTTATGAAGAAAAATGAAGCGAAAGCGGCGCCAGTCGGAAATCCCGATCTAGCCGCCATTCTCGCAGCGTCGAGAAAAACGACCAGAGGTCGCTGGCGTGGTCGCTTATTGGTGTTGCTCCTGCTGGCGCTGGCAGGTGGCTCGGCCGCGTATTTCTATTCAGGCCGAAGCGGCAGCCAGTATAGCTATACGACGCTGCCAGCCAAACGCGGGGATCTGACCGTGCTGGTTACGGCGACTGGTTCGGTTCAGCCGACCGAACAGGTGGACATTTCCAGCGAACTTTCTGGCACCGTGCGCGACGTGAACGTCGACTACAACAGCAATGTCAAATCGGGCGAGGTTCTGGCTGTACTCGACACCAACAAGCTGGAGGCGGACGTCAAGAATTCCCGGGCGAAATTAGCGTCGGCCGAGGCGAATGTCGTCAAGGCGACCGCCGACCTCGGATCGGCACAGAGTTCGTTCGAGCGCTTGCGCAATCTGGTCCAGAGCAATGTCTCCACTCAGCAGAGCCTTGAAGATGCCCGTTACAAATACGATTCCGCCGTGGCGGCAAAGCAGGTCAATGAAGCTGCCGTTCTCTCGGCCGAAGCCGACCTGCGCTTAGCCGAGGTCAATCTTGCTAAGGCGAAGATCGTCTCGCCGATCGACGGCGTCGTCCTGACACGGTCGGTCGATCCGGGCGCCACAGTGGCAGCGTCGCTTTCCGCTCCCGTTCTCTTCGTCATCGCCGGCGACCTGAAACAGATGGAATTGCAGGTAGACGTGGACGAAGCCGACGTTGGCCAGATCGCGGTTGGACAGAAGGCGACGTTTACGGTCGATGCTTACCCAAGTCGCACGTTCCCGGCTGAAATCAAACAGATACGCTTCGCCTCGGAAACCACCAACAATGTGGTAACCTACAAGGCGATCCTGTCGGTCACCAACGCAGACCTGCTGCTGCGTCCGGGTATGACCGCGACTGCCGATGTTACGGTCGAAGCCGTGACGGACACGCTCATGGTACCCAATGCCGCACTCCGATACTCCCCGCCCGCTGCGGAGTCGCCGCGCAATCGTGGACTTTTCGGCCTTTTGAGGCCACCACGAATGGGTCCGCGAACAGGCAGTAATCAGGGCAGTGCGCTGACCGGTGCTAGCCGGCGGATATGGGTGCTCAAAGCCAACAGACCGACACCGGTTATCGTCCAAGTCGGTTCATCTGACGGGCAATTTACCCAAGTCGTTTCCGGGGACCTTAAGGAAAACGACGCGGTGGTCACCGACGCAACGACGCAGACGAGATAGGCGGCAACAAGGTGACAGGCGCGCCACTCATCGAATTCAGGCAGGTGTCGAAGATCTACGGTCGAGGCGAGGCGGCAATCCGCGCCCTCGACGGCGTTGATCTCGCGATTCGGCAGCACGAGTTCGTAGCTATCATGGGTCCGTCAGGTTCCGGCAAGTCAACTGCCATGAACATCCTTGGCTGCCTCGACGTGCCTACAACTGGAGACTACCTGTTCGAGGGCCTTTCCACGCGGGGATTTGACCGCGGGCAGCTAACGCTGCTGCGTCGCCATATTCTCGGATTCGTGTTCCAGGGTTTCAATTTGCTACCACGCACCTCAGCCGTGGAGAATGTCGAGTTGCCGCTGGTCTATCGCGGCATGCACGCCGGCGAGCGTCGCCGAAAGGCCAAGGAGGCCCTGGGGCTCGTCGGCCTTTCCGGGCGCGAACACCACAAGACCCAGGAGCTATCCGGTGGTCAGCAGCAGCGCGTGGCGATTGCTCGGGCAATCGTTACCCAGCCCGCGCTGTTGCTCGCCGACGAACCGACCGGCAATCTCGATACCAGGACCAGCGTTGAGATCATGGACCTGATGACGCGACTGAACCGCGAGCAGGGCATCACAATCGTGATGGTCACCCACGAGCCCGACATCGCCAGCTATGCACAACGTCTGCTGCGCTTTATCGACGGGAAGCTCGAAAGGGAGGCCGAGCATAGCGGAGGGGCTGACCATGTTCGTTGAGACGCTCAAGCTTGCATTGCGTGCGATCAGCCGCAACATGCTTCGGTCGTTCCTCACGGTTCTCGGCGTCGTCATCGGCGTTGCGGCGGTCATCGCGCTGGTGACGATCGGCAACGGCACCACGGCCCAAGTCACATCGGAATTGTCGCGGCTCGGAACCAACATGCTGTTTGCACGTCCCGGTCAGTTCGGGCCCGGCCGAGCGAGTTCGGAAGCGAGGCGCTTTACCGTCAGGGATGTCGAAGCAATCCGCGATCAGGTCAGCGGCATTCGCGCGACCGCGCCACTCAACCAGACGACCGCAACGGCCATCTACGGCGGCCAGAGCCATTCGACAACGGTCATGGGCACGACGAACGACTATCTGGTCGCGCAGGATTGGGATATCGCGGTTGGGCGCGCTTTCGAGGCGGCCGAGGAGCGCGGGCGAGCGCGCTGCATTCTGGGCGAGACCGTCCGATCGCAACTCTTTGGCGCGGCCGATCCCACCGGTCAGCAGATCCGCGTCGGCAAGGTCTCCTGCAACGTGATCGGAGTGCTTGCCAAGCGCGGACAATCCGGAATGGGCAACGATCAGGACGATGTGGTCGTCATGCCCGTCAAGGTCTATCAGCGCCGTATCGGCGGCAGGGCTAATGCCAACGTGCAGATGATCGTTATTTCGGCGCGCGACGGTGTGGAAACGTCGAAGATTCAGGAGGAGGCGGAAAACCTGTTGCGAGAACGCCGCAAAATTGTGCCGGGCCGTGACGACGATTTCAGCGTCAACGATATGACCCAGATCGCCGAGGCGATGACCGGCACGACAATGTTGCTCACCAGTCTTCTCGGGGCCGTGGCGGCCATCAGCCTGCTGGTGGGCGGTATTGGCATCATGAACATCATGTTGGTGTCCGTGACCGAGCGCACGCGAGAAATCGGCATCAGGCTGGCGATCGGGGCGCTGGAGAGGCAGGTCCTGATGCAGTTTCTGGTCGAAGCGGTCGCTCTGTCGGTGTTCGGCGGTATTGCCGGCATCCTGCTTGGCCTAGGGCTGGGCTTCGGGGCGACGAGCCTGTTGAACGTTCCGTTCGTCGTCAGTCCGATGATGATCGGTGTGGCATTTGTCTTTTCGGCCGCGATCGGCATGATCTTCGGCTATTTCCCGGCGCGGCGAGCCGCACAGCTCAGTCCCATCGAGGCGCTGCGCCACGAATGAAGGCCGGGACATGCCCGGCCTTTTCGATCGTCGGTGCCGGTGCCTGCTATCCGATCTTCGGCAGTTCCGGACGGTTTTCCAGAGCCTTCTCGATGACGCCGACGACGCGCTCGCGCTCGGTGCCTGATAGCGGCAGGCGAGGGGAACGGACACGATCGTTCGACTGGATGGCATAGACCTCGGCGAGCTTGATGTTCTGAACCAGGAAGGTCGAGACATCGAGATCGAGGAGGGGGCGGAACCAGCGATAGATCGCACGAGCCTCATCGAGGCGACCGGCTGCGACGAGCTTGTAGATTGCCACCGTCTCTTTCGGGAAGGCGACGACCAGACCGGCGACCCATCCGTGCGCACCCATAAGCAGGCTCTCCAGGGCGAGATTGTCGACACCGGTGAAGACGTCGAAGCGATCGCCGAAGGTGTTGAAGACATCCGTGATGCGACGGATATCGTCGGTCGATTCCTTCATGGCGACGATGAGATCGTTCTTTGCCAGTTCTTCGAACATCGAAATCGAGACATCGACACCGTAAGCAATCGGATTGTTGTAGACCATGACAGGCAGACCGCCCGCAGCAGCAACAGTCTGAACATGTGTCAGCGTCTCTTCCGGGCTGGACTTGTAAGGCACACCCGGCAAAATCATGAAGCCGGCAGCGCCAGCCTTTGCCGCGGCCTTGGCGGCGGCTGCGCCGCGCCTCGTCGAACTCTCGCAGATCGTCATCAGGACGGGTTTGGAGCCGGCGGCGGAACGCGCAATTCTGAGGATTTCAAGCTTCTCGTCCGGCTCGAGCGTCATGTTCTCGCCGAGCGAGCCACAAACAATGATACCGTCCACACCCGCATCAATCTGCAGGCCGAAGCAGCGCTCCATCTCGGCAATGTCGAGATCGCCGCTGTCAGTGAATTTGGTCGTTACTGCCGGAAATACGCCGCGCCACATGATTGCCTCCTTGGCTGTGATATATCAGCACAGCTTGCCATCGAGCCCTCGCCATGTCAATGTGTGATATATCAGAACAGACAATGGATTCGCGATGGAGAATTCACAAAGCCATCTTGCCTATCTGGCGCTGGAGCATGCCATCGTTACGCTGGCGCTACGGCCTGGCGCACTGGTAACGGAGCGCCAACTGATCGACCTGGCGGGGCATGGACGCACGCCGGTGCGCGAGGCTATCCAGAAGCTCGCCTGGCAGGGCCTGATCATGGTGAAACCGCGCGTGGGCCTACAGGTCGCCGAGATCAAGCCGTCCGACCACGGGAATGTCATGCAGGTTCGTCGGGAGCTTGAGCCGATCGCGGCGGCGCTCGCCGCTGAACATGCCAATGATGGTCAGCGCAAGCAGTTGATGGTATGTGCGCGATCAATGGGCGAATGTGCCATCAATGGCGATCTGGCGGCATTCTTCGCTGCAGACAAGGCGTTCGACGAGATCCTCGAAGAGGTGTGTCCCAACGCTTTCATCACCTCGGCGCTGGCGCCTGTCCAGACACATGCGCGGCGCCTGTGGTACTCAACAGCCAATCCCAACCGCATGGATCGATCGATCGCGTTGCACGTTGCAGTCATTGACAGCATACACCAGGGTAGGGTCGGTGGCGCCCGCGAGGCGATGACAGCGCTGATCGACTATCTTAGCCAGAAATGAAGACGGCCCCGTCTCCGGAGCCGTAATAACGACGGCGGCAAACGCTGCCTAGCCGACAAAAGCGCGTTCGATGACGAATTCAGCAGGCTTGCTGTTGGCGCCTTCATGGAGACCTGCCTGTTCGAGCAGTTCCTTCGTATCCTTCAGCATGGGCGAAGAACCGCAAATCATTCCGCGGTCGATCGCCGGATCGAGCGGAGGCACACCAAGATCTGAAAAGAACTTGCCCGACGAGATAAGATCGGTAATGCGGCCGCGGTGGTCGAAGTCTTCCCTGGTGACGGTCGCATAGTGACGCAGTTTGTCGCCAACGACTTCCTGCAGAAGCTCGTCATTCCTGATCTCGTCCACAAGGTCAAAGCCGTACTTCAATTCCGCAACGTCGCGGGTCGTGTGGGTGAGGATCACTTCCTCGAACTTCTCATAGGTTTCCGGATCGCGGATCAGGCTTGCAAAGGGCGCGATCCCCGTGCCGGTCGAGAACATATAAAGTCGACTGCCGGGCGTGAGAGCATCGAGGACCAGCGTGCCTGTCGGCTTTTTGCGCATCAGAACCTGATCGCCGGGCTTGATCGCCTGCAGATGCGAGGTTAGCGGGCCATCCGGAACCTTGATCGAAAAGAACTCGAGTTCCTCGGCCCAGGCTGGGCTTGCGATCGAATAGGCGCGGAAGACGGGCTTGCCTTCGACCATCAATCCGATCATCGCGAATTCGCCGGAGCGGAAGCGGAAACCCTGCGGACGCGTCATCGTGAATCGGAACAGGCGGTCCGTATAATGCGTGACGTTCAGAACAGTCTCGGCATAGACGCCGGCTGGAATCGGGGAGGCAAATTCTTCGGTCTTGGCAGGGGCGTTCATTTCGGTATCGGATCCCGTATTCGTCGGATGATCTTCTGGATGCGAGCGAGATATTACAAATAGGCGCTCAGTTAAAGGTATTCCATTCTTTCTGGCGCGATCTACGCGAAATATGCGTGACGTTGTCAGGATTCGATCGGGCCGCTAGCACCGGTCGCTTTTACGCTGGCGAACCGAAGCAAAGGATGCATATTAGGCGAAAAACGCGCCGGCCGGGCGCGGGTGCCATAGGCTGCTCGGGGAAACATGAAGATTTTCAATTACAAGCGCGTGCCCTATGCGGAAATGCGCGCCTTTTCCGTCCATATACTAACGGCTTCCGGCTCCTTCCTGGCATTCCTCGGCGTGGTTGCCGCAGCCGAGCATCGCTTTATCGATATGTTCTGGTGGTTAGGGCTGGCATTGCTGGTGGATGGCATAGATGGACCGATCGCCCGCAAAGTGAAGGTTAAGGAGGTTCTGCCGAACTGGTCGGGCGACACGCTGGACAATATCATAGACTACGTCACTTATGTGCTCCTGCCGGCGTTTGCCTTGTACCAGAGTGGAATGATCGGTGAACCCTGGTCGTTCGTCGCCGCGGGCATGATCGTGGTTTCCAGCGCCATCTACTACGCCGACATGGGCATGAAGACCGATGAGTACTTCTTTTCAGGATTTCCGGTCGTGTGGAACATGATCGTGTTCACGCTGTTCGTCATCGACGCCAGCGCGGTCACTGCGCTGACAGTCGTGATCGTTTCCGTCGTCCTTACGTTTCTGCCGATCAACTTTCTGCATCCGGTCCGCGTCCAGCGGCTGCGGCCACTCAATCTGGGTATTTTCCTGCTGTGGTCGGCGCTTGGCATGTATTCACTCCTGATGCACTTCGAAACGCCTCAATGGGCGCTTGTCCTCTTTGTCTCGAGCGGTATCTACCTCTACTGCGTCGGCGCAGTGCTGCAGTTTCTCCCGGTGCTCGGGCGTCAGGACTAGGAAGCAGAAAATGGCGAAAACGCAGGCGGTGACGTTTACCAAGACGGGCGGTCCAGAGGTTCTGGACTATGTTGAAATCGACCTGCCGCCGCCCTCCACCGGACAGGTGCAAATCCGGCATGCCGCGATAGGCCTCAACTTCATCGATGTCTATTTTCGGACCGGGCTGTACAAGGCACCGCATCTACCCTTCGTGACCGGCAAGGAAGCTGCCGGAACAGTCGTCGCGGTCGGGCCGGAGGTGACGGAGTTTGGGGTTGGCGACCGGGTTGCCTATGCCAGCGCGGATGGCGCCTATAGTGTCGAGCGTAACATAGAGACGAAGCATCTTGTAAAGGTGCCGGACGGTATTCCCCTGGAAACGGCTGCCTCGATGATGCTGAAGGGAATGACGGCGCAATATCTGCTGAACAGGACCTTCAAGGTTGGACACGACACCACGATCCTGTTTCATGCGGCAGCCGGCGGCGTAGGTCTGATTGCAGGACAGTGGGCCAAGGCTTTGGGCGCCCAGGTTATCGGCACAGCCGGATCGGACGACAAGGCCCGCATGGCGCTCGATCATGGCTACGACCATGTCATCAACTACAACAGCGATAATTTTGTCGAGCGCGTGCATGAGATCACGGGCGGAGCGGGCGTCGACGTTGTCTACGATTCCATTGGCCGGGATACTTTCCCGCAATCGCTGGATTGCCTGAAACGGCTTGGAATGTTCGTCGCATTCGGCCAGTCCTCCGGTCCGATCGAAGACTTCACCCTGGCGATCCTTGCGCAGAAGGGCTCACTGTTCGCGACGCGCCCCACGCTCTACAGCTATATCGCAACCCCGAAAGAGCTAACGGATTGTGCAAACGCGTTATTTGATGTTGTTTTAAGCAACAAAGTGCGTATCAATATCAATCAGACGTATCCGTTACGTGAGGTTGGGCGGGCTCACACGGATCTGGAAGCCAGAAAAACTACCGGAACTACGCTGCTGATACCATAATGATCCTGAACGGACAGGTCGGCGGTGGGAAATGAGGGGAACGTGTCGTCATCGAATGTGCCGGCTTCCGGTGCGTTATTGTCGGTTCAGAAACTGACGAAGCTCTTTGGCAGCTTTGCCGCCTGCAACCAAATAGACCTCGATATCGCCCCAGGCGAGATCCATGCTCTTCTCGGCGAGAACGGCGCCGGCAAGTCGACGTTGGTCAAGATGCTTTTCGGCGTTCTGGCACCGACGGATGGACATATCGTATGGGAAGGGCGGCCTGTTTCGATCGACTCGCCCGGGAACGCCCGCAAGCTTGGCATCGGTATGGTCTTTCAGCATTTCTCGCTGTTCGAGGCCTTGACTGTTGCCGAAAATATCGCGCTTTCCCTGGACGACAGCATTCCTATCGGCAGGATTGCAGAGGAGGCGAGGGCGTTGTCGCGCGCCTATGGCCTGCCGCTTGATCCACATGCCCACGTCGCGGACCTCTCGGTCGGTGAACGTCAACGTATCGAGATCGTGCGCGCACTTCTGCAAAACCCAAAACTCATCATCCTCGACGAGCCCACCTCGGTCCTGACACCGCAGGAGGCCGACCGGCTCTTCGAGACCCTGTTCAAGCTGAAGTCGGAAGGCCGTTCCGTTCTCTACATCAGCCATCGCCTTGAGGAAGTGCAGCGCATCTGTGATCGCGCCACCGTTCTCCGGCATGGTCAGGTGACCGGCGCATGCGACCCGCGCCAGCAGACGCCGGCATCGCTTGCCCGGATGATGGTGGGCAACGACGTGGCCACCGTCACGCATCCAGACCGTGGCAGCAAAGGCGATGTCCAACTGGCAGTTTCCAACCTCTCGGTCGCCCCCCGGACGCCGTTCGCCATGCCGCTCCAGGATGTTTCGCTGGCGGTGCGCTCCGGCGAGATCTTGGCGATCGCCGGGGTTGCCGGAAACGGCCAAGGCGAGTTGTTCGACGCGCTATCGGGGGAGTATCCGGTTTCGGCTTCGGGTGCGGTCACCATTCGCAACAAGCCCGTTGGAACCCAGGGGATTACGGCTCGACGCCTGCTCGGCGCTGGCTTCGTCCCGGAAGAGCGCCATGGCCACGCCGCGGTTTCAGCGATGAAGCTGTCCGACAATCTGGTCCTGGCGCGCAGCCAGTCCGACCGCAGGGCATTCCTCGCTGGTGGCTTTCTCAAGGTCATTCGCCGTAGCGCGGTGAGGAACGCCGCCAGGCGCATTTCCGAGGCGATGGATGTGCGCAAGAGCGGCGACGATCCTGCCGCAGGCTCGCTCTCGGGCGGCAACCTGCAAAAATTCATCGTGGGCCGCGAACTCGATCGCCAGCCCGCGGTTCTGGTCGTCAACCAGCCGACCTGGGGGGTTGATGCAGGGGCGGCCAGCCGCATCCGTCAGGCACTGGTCGACCTTGCGCGCAACGGCTCCGCCGTGGTGGTCATCAGCCAGGATCTCGATGAGATTTTCGAGGTCGCAACGGAAATCGCGGTTATCTCCGAGGGGCGTCTGTCGCAGCCCTTTGCTGCCGGTGAGCTAACGCGCGAAAAGATAGGTCTCTTGATGGGCGGGCTGCACGAAAGCAAGACAGCATCGGAAACGCCCGATGCGTATTGAACTCGAAAAACGCCCGCAGGCGTCCAAACTCTACGGTCTCGCATCGCCTCTTCTGGCGCTTGTACTGACACTTACCGCCGGGGCCGTCATGTTTGCGATCCTGGGCAAGAATCCGGTCGATGCGCTCGATGCATTCTTTCTCGAACCTCTGCTCGAGGTCTGGTCACTGCACGAGCTCGCCGTCAAAGCGGCGCCGCTGATCATGATCGCCGTCGGGCTGGCGGTCTGCTATCGCTCCAACAACTGGAACATCGGCGCCGAGGGGCAGTTTACCATTGGCGCCATCACCGGCTCGGCACTACCGATCCTGTTCACCGGTTGGCACTCGCCGATGGTGCTGCCGCTGATGCTGATCATGGGGGCGATCGGCGGGGCGCTCTTTGCGGCTATCCCGGCGCTGCTCAAGGCGCACTTCAACACCAACGAAATCCTGACGAGCCTGATGCTCGTCTATATTGCACAGCTCTTCCTCGATTGGCTGATTCGTGGCGCCTGGCGCAACCCGGAGGGCCTCAATTTTCCCGAAAGCGTGCCGTTCCCGCCGGAGGCGACGTTGCCGCCAATATGGGAGGAATCCGGCCGCGCGCACTGGGCGTTCGTCTTTGCCATCTTCGCCGCCATCCTCGTCTGGTTCATGCTGAAATACACTTTGCGTGGCTTCGAGATTGTGGTGCTCGGTCAATCCGAGCGGGCAGGGCGCTTCGCCGGCTTCTCGTCGAAGAAGATGATCTGGTTCAGCTTTATGTTTTCCGGTGCGCTGGCAGGCTTGGCCGGGATTTCCGAGGTATCGGGTTCCATTGGGCACCTTCAACCGGCAATCTCGCCCGGCTATGGCTTCACGGCGATCATTGTCGCATTTCTCGGCCGTCTCAATCCACTCGGCATCATTGCTTCGGGTCTGGTACTGGCGTTAACCTATCTTGGCGGTGAGGCGGCGCAGTTGTCGATCGGCGTGTCCGACAAGGTCACCCGTGTCTTCCAGGGCCTTCTGCTTTTCTTCGTCCTCTCTTGCGACACCCTGATCTACTACAAGATCCGCGTGGTCTGGTCTCGGGTGCGGGGAGGCGTGGCATGAGCATCTTCGAAGCAATTCTTCTGACCGTCATCACCGCGTCGACCCCACTTGTGATCGCTGCACTTGGCGAACTCGTTACAGAGAGGTCCGGGGTGCTCAATCTCGGTGTCGAGGGGATGATGATCATGGGCGCTGTCGCAGCCTTCGCCGGCGCACAGGTTACCGGTTCGCCCTATGTCGGCTTGCTTGCGGGGATCGGTGCGGGCGCGCTCTTTTCCCTTCTGTTCGGCTTTTTGACCTTGACGCTTGTCGCCAATCAGGTGGCGACCGGTCTGGCTCTGACGATTCTGGGCCTCGGGGTCTCGGGAATGCTAGGTGAGGGGTATGTGGGCGTCCCTGGCGTGCGGCTCGCTCCCATCGTTGTTCCGTATCTTTCGAACATACCGCTCATAGGTTCCGCCCTGTTCAGGCAGGATCTGACCTTCTATCTATCCCTGGCGCTCCTTTTCGGCGTCAGCTGGTTCCTGTTCAGAAGCCGAACCGGCCTCAAGCTGCGCGCTATAGGCGACAGCCATGGTTCGGCGCACGCGCTCGGCATCAGCGTCATCCGCACTCGCTATCTAGCAGTGATGTTTGGCGGGGCATGCGCCGGACTGGCCGGCGCACAGCTCTCGCTCGTCTACACGCCGCAGTGGGTGGAGAACATGTCATCCGGTCGAGGCTGGATAACCCTGGCGCTTGTGGTCTTCGCGTCGTGGCGGCCATGGCGCGTTTTCGCCGGCGGCTATCTGTTCGGCGCAGTCACCATCCTGCAACTGCATGCGCAGGCATTTGGTGTCGGCATTCCGGCACAGTTCCTGTCGATGCTGCCCTACGCCGCCACTATTGTGGTTCTGGTCATCATTTCTCATAATCGCCGCACGACGTTGATCAATACGCCTGCGTCGCTGGGAAAGCCTTTCGTCCCGGAGCGTTGAACAAGAAAAGCTGCAAAGCGCTCCGCAAACTTCAAACCAACAGGGGTTATCATGAAAAGACTAGCACTTGCATTTGCCGCATCGGCAGCTGCCATCCTCAGCGTCGGCTCGACCGCGCAGGCCGCTGACAAGACCAAGATCTGCTTCGTCTATGTCGGCTCGCACACCGACGGCGGCTATTCGCAGGCTCACGATCTCGGCCGCCAGCAGATCCAGAAGGAATTCGGCGACAAAATCGACACGCCCTATCTCGAAAACGTTCCCGAAGGCCCAGATGCCGAGCGCGCCATCGAGCGCCTTGCGCGTTCGGGCTGCAAGCTGATCTTCACGACGTCTTTCGGCTTTATGGACGCAACGGTCAAGGTTGCTGCGAAGTTCCCGAACGTGAAGTTCGAACACGGTACCGGCTACAAGTCCGGCCCGAACCTCGCGACCTATAACTCGCGCTTCTATGAAGGCCGCTACATCCTCGGCCAGATCGCGGCCAAGACCTCGAAGAATCACGGCGCCGCCTACATCGCATCTTTCCCGATCCCGGAAGTCGTCATGGGCATCAACGCCTTCGAACAGGGTGCCAAGTCGATCGATCCGGACTTTAAGCTGAAGGTCATCTGGGTGAACACCTGGTTCGACCCTGGCAAGGAAGCTGATGCCGCAAAGGCCATGGTCGACCAGGGCGTCGACGTGCTGACGCAGCACACCGACACGACCGCGCCAATGCAGGTCGCTGAAGAGCGGGGCATCCATGCGTTCGGCCAGGCTTCTGACATGATTGCAGCCGGTCCAAAGGCGCAGCTGACAGCGATCGTTGATACGTGGGGCACCTACTACTCCAAGCGCGTGCATGCACTTCTCGACGGCACCTGGAAGTCCGAGCAGAGCTGGGACGGCCTGAAAGACGGCATCCTCAAGATGGCCGACTACACCAACATGCCTGACGACGTGAAAAAGATGGCCCAGGAAACTGAGGCCAAGATCAAGTCGGGCGAGGTGCACCCGTTCACCGGACCGATCAACAAGCAGGATGGCACACCGTGGTTGAAGGCTGGTGAAAAGGCTGACGACAAGACGCTTCTCGGCATGAACTTCTACGTCGAAGGCGTCGACGATAAGCTGCCGAAGTGATTGCAGCACATCTCAATTCGCAGTTGCGAAAGGGCGCCCGCTTC
This sequence comes from Rhizobium sp. Root1220, assembly GCF_001426265.1. Lineage (GTDB taxonomy): Bacteria > Pseudomonadota > Alphaproteobacteria > Rhizobiales > Rhizobiaceae > Rhizobium. Next base: position 234,583 of record NZ_LMDG01000012.1, on the reverse strand, counting down.
GGGCGCCCTTTTTGCTGCACTGCATACCACAAAGTGCATTTACAAAAGTAATACTATATGATTTTTTCACCTTGTGCCGCCTGGAGGCGGCGTTGGGAGGAAATCATGAAATTGAAGACTGCACTCTTGAGTGCCACCATTCTTGCTGCCTGCACGTTTGGTTCAGCGTCGGCGGCCGAACTCGTTGTCGGCTTTTCCCAGATCGGTTCGGAATCCGGCTGGCGCGCTGCCGAAACGACTGTCACCAAGGAAGAGGCCAAAAAGCGTGGCGTTGACTTGAAATTTGCGGACGCACAACAGAAGCAGGAAAACCAGATCAAGGCGATCCGCTCGTTTATTGCACAGGGCGTCAATGCCATTTTCCTTGCCCCCGTGGTTGAAACGGGTTGGGACTCGGTGCTGAAGGAAGCCAAGGAGTCCGAGATCCCGGTTATCCTGTTGGACCGTACGATCAAGGCTCCAGAGGATCTCTATCTGACCGCTGTGACATCCGACCAGGTTCATGAAGGCAAGGTTGCCGGTGACTGGCTGGTAAAGACCATTGGCGACAAGAATTGCAGCATCGTCGAGCTTCAGGGCACGACCGGCTCGTCGCCGGCGATCGCCCGCAAGAAGGGCTTCGAAGAGGCCATTGCCGGCAAGTCGAACTTCAAGATCGTCCGCAGCCAGACCGGCGACTTTACCCGTACCAAGGGTAAGGAAGTCATGGAAAGCTTCCTGAAAGCGGAGAACGGCGGCAAGAACATCTGCGCTCTCTACGCACACAACGACGACATGGCTGTCGGCGGCATCCAGGCAATCAAGGAAGCTGGCCTGAAGCCAGGCACGGATATTCTCGTCGTCTCGATCGACGCCGTTCCGGACATCTTCAAGGCGATGGAAGCGGGCGAAGCCAATGCGACCGTTGAACTGACGCCGAACATGGCCGGACCTGCATTTGATGTGCTCGATGCATATCTAAAGGACAAGAAGGCTCCGCCGAAATGGATCCAGACGGAATCGAAGCTCTACACGCAGGCGGACGACCCGAAGAAGGTCTACGAAGCCAAGAAGGGCCTCGGCTACTGATTTGACGCTAGAACCGCACCGGCCCATCATGGGCCGGTGCGGGAACTGCCGGCTCGGGCGGGACTTCATGTCCGGCGACGAGGCGGCATGATCGGTCAATATCAGGAAATATTGCTTTCATGATTCACGATTTCGAGAACGTTCTCGCAGCCTCCGGCGTGTCGAAATTCTTCCCCGGCGCGGTTGCGCTCGACAAGGTTGATTTCACCCTTCGCAAGGGCGAAGTGCATGCGCTGCTTGGTGAAAACGGCGCTGGCAAGTCGACGCTTATCAAGTGCATGACCGGCGCCTATCGCCGCGACGAGGGGATACTGTTGCTGGATGGCGCCGCGATCGATCCCGCCGACACGCTCGCGGCTCAGAAGTTGGGAATCGGGACAGTGTATCAGGAGGTCAACCTCCTGCCGAATTTGAGCGTCGCCGAGAATCTTTTCATCGGCCGCCAGCCCAAGCGGTTCGGGATGATCGACGTCCGCAAAATGAACCAGCAGGCTCGCGAACTGCTCCGGCAATATGGCATGGACATCGATGTCACTGCACAGCTCGATCGCTTTTCGGTCGCTGTTCAGCAGGTCGTGGCCATTGCGCGAGCCGTTGACCTTTCGGGCAAGGTTCTCATTCTTGATGAGCCGACGGCAAGCCTGGACACTCAGGAAGTGGCCATGCTTTTCCGCATCATTCGTGACTTGAAGAAGCGCGGATTAGGAATTGTGTTTATTACTCATTTTCTAGAGCAGGTATATGAGATCAGCGACCGCATCACCGTTCTGCGAAATGGCAGACTGGTGGGAACGCGAGCAAGTTCCGATTTGCCGAGACAAGGGCTCATCTCGATGATGCTCGGCCATGAACTGGCGAGTGCCGAAGCGTCGGCGGGGCAGCGTTTGCCGAGTTCAGGAGCAGTGAAATATCGCTTCCACGGTTACGGCAAGCGCGGCAAGGTGAAGCCTTTTGATCTCGAGGTCCGCGTCGGAGAGGTCGTGGGCGTCGCTGGTCTGCTCGGCTCGGGCCGAACCGAAACGGCCGAACTGCTATTCGGGATCGAGCACGCCGACAGCGGCTCGGCAGAGATTGACGGCAAACCGGTGACCTTGTCGAGCCCGCGCGCAGCCATCCGCAACGGTTTCGGATTCTGCCCCGAGGACCGCAAGACTGACGGTATCATCGGCGATCTCTCCATTCGCGAGAACATCGCGCTTGCGCTGCAAGCCCGCAGGGGCTGGGCGCGACCGCTCTCCCGTGGCGAGCAGAACGCTTTGGCGGACAAGTACATCGCGGCACTCGACATCCGGACGACGGATAGGGAAAAGCCAATCCGGCTCCTGTCAGGCGGCAACCAACAGAAGGCAATTCTCGCGCGCTGGCTGGCAACCAATCCCGATTTTTTAATCCTGGACGAACCGACGCGCGGCATCGATGTCGGCGCCCATGCGGAAATCATCCACCTGATCGAAGATCTGTGTGCAAAAGGTATGTCGTTGATCGTGATCTCTTCGGAACTGGAAGAACTTATCGCCTACAGCTCACGCGTTCTCGTGCTTCGTGATCGCGAGCACATTGCTGAGCTCGCCGGCGAAAACGTGAGTGCAACTCACATCGTCAATGCGATCGCTGCGGCGCAAAAGAAAACGGAGGATGCATGAAATCCTCGCTGAATGCTTTGGTGATCCGGCTGGCTCCGCAACTCATTGCCCTTGCTGTAATTCTTCTTTTGAATTTCATCATGTTCCCGCAGTTCTTTAATGTGATCATCCAGAACGGGCGGTTCTATGGCAGCTTGATCGACGTGTTGAACCGCGGTGCGCCGGTGGCGCTGCTGGCTATCGGCATGACGCTTGTCATTGCCACGAAGGGAATCGACCTGTCGGTCGGTGCCGTCGTAGCGATTTGTGGGGCCGTGGCTGCATCGTCCATCGTCTCCGGCCATTCGCTCGCCGTGACACTTCTGACGACCATCGGCGTCGGAGTGTTGTGCGGAATCTGGAACGGCTTCCTGGTCGCCGTCCTCAATATCCAGCCAATCATCGCGACTCTTGTCCTCATGGTGGCCGGGCGCGGCATCGCGCAATTGATTACCGAAGGCGTGATCATGACCTTCAACGACGACGGCCTGATATTTTTCGGAAGCGGTTCTTTTGCCTTCATGCCAATGCCGGTCGTCATCTCCGTTGTCATGGGGGCCCTTGTCATCCTGCTCGTCAGGCGCACTGCGCTTGGCATGCTGATCGAAGCCACCGGCATCAACCGCAGAGCGAGTACGCTCTCTGGCGTAAGGACCCCGGTGCTACTGATGGCGGTCTATGTTCTCAGCGGCCTCTGTGCGTCGATTGCGGGCATTATCGTTGCTGCCGACATCAAGGGAGCCGATGCGAACAATGCCGGTCTCTGGCTGGAGCTTGATGCCATCCTTGCCGTGGTGGTGGGCGGCAATTCGTTGCTTGGGGGGCGTTTCAGCATCCTCGGCTCCCTGATCGGCGCCGTAATCATTCAGGCGATCAACACCGGCATCCTGCTCTCGGGCTTCCCGCCGGAATTCAACCTGATCATCAAGGCTGTGATCGTCATCGTCATCCTTGTCATCCAGTCGCCAGCAGTACAGTCGGCATCCGTCTTCCTGCGTAGACGATCGAGCGCTGTCAAGGGAGCACAGCCGCAATGAACTCGAAATACCTGCCGCTGCTGGCAACCATCGTGATCTTCATCCTGTCCTATGCCGTCTGCGCGCTGCAGTATCCGAACATCCTGTCCACGCGCGTGGTTGGGAACCTGCTTACCGACAATGCGTTTCTCGGCATCGCCGCAGTCGGCATGACGTTCGTGATCATCTCCGGCGGCATCGACCTGTCTATCGGGTCGGTGATTGCTTTCACCGGTGTGTTTCTGGCAGTCATTCTGCAGAACACGACGATCCATCCGCTGGTGGCCTTCGCCCTCGTACTGGTCATCACGACGGCCTTCGGTGGTATCATGGGCGCCATCATCCACTACTTGGAAATGCCGGCTTTCATCGTAACCCTTGCCGGCATGTTCCTGGCCCGGGGTATGGCGTTCGTGATGTCAATCGACAGCATACCGATCAATCATGACTACTACAGCACGCTTGCCGGCCTGTATTACAGGATGCCGGGTGGCGGGCGACTGACGCTAGTCGGCATCGTCATGCTCGTTGTTTTCGCCGCGGGCATCTTCCTGGCGCATCGAACCCGCTTCGGCACCAATGTCTATGCCCTTGGCGGCGGCGCTCAGACCGCTCAGTTGATGGGTGTGCCTGTCGGACGCACGACGATTCAGATCTACGCGCTGTCCGGCTTTCTTGCCGGTCTGTCCGGAATCGTTTTTTCACTATATACATCTGCCGGTTATTCGCTGGCAGCGGTCGGCGTCGAACTCGACGCCATTGCGGCAGTCGTCATTGGGGGGACGCTGCTGACCGGGGGGGCAGGATTCGTGGCAGGAACCTTCATAGGCATCCTGATACAGGGGCTCATCCAGACGTACATCACATTCGACGGAACGCTATCGAGCTGGTGGACGAAAATCTTGATCGGGCTTTTGCTTTTTGCATTCATCCTGATGCAGAAAGGTATTCTCTTCCTGTCCAGCTTGAACAAGAGGTATGCCTAGGGGGGACGTAGTCGTTGCAAAATAGATTGCTCGAAACGGGAAAAACAGGGCGCAAGTCACGCACCAGTCATGCACAGGTGGTGGATGAGCTCGGCAGAGCGATCGTCGCAGGCACATATTCCGTGGGAAGCATTCTGCCAGGCGATGCCGAGCTTGCCCAGCGCTTCAAGGTCTCGCGAACCGTCCTTCGAGAAACGATGAAGACTCTTGCAGCGAAGGGAATGATCGTCGCCAAGGCTCGTGTCGGCACGCGCGTGACCGAAAAGAACCTCTGGAACATGTTCGACAGCGAGATCATCGCCTGGCATTTCGACAGTGGCGTCACCGAAGAGTTCCTGCTGCAGCTCTACGATATCAGGCTTGCCTTTGAACCTTTCGCGGCCGGCCTCGTTGCCGAGCGTGCGAACAGCCGTGATATCGAGCAACTGCGGGCCTTGGCGATGGACATGGCGGCTTCCGATCACACGACCGACAGCCTTGCTCTTGCCGACCTGCACTTCCATCTCGCGGTTGCCGATTCTTCCCACAATCCGTTTATGCGAACCTTGGGAAGTCTTATCGAAGCTGCGCTCGTCGGCATGTTCAGGATCAGCACACCACCATCGCAGAATGGCTTCTCCAACATCGCCGAAACGCACATGCATATTGTCGATGCGATCGTCGCCGGGGATGTTGCGGGTGCCCGCAAAGCGATGGAAGCTGTCATCATCGACGGTCGCGATCACGTGCGAGAAGCCTATGCGGCGATGACCAAAGCCTCTGCCTAGCCTTCTTTTGATCTTTGTCGCTCGGTGGTGTTGCTGCTATGAGGCAGCGAAGAGCTGCCTTTAAACGGATTCTCGGAGCAGATCATGGAACGCACTTGTCTTGCCGTCATTCTCGCTGCAGGTGACAGCACGCGGATGAAATCGTCGAAATCGAAGGTTCTGCACGCAGTTGCGAACCGCCCGATGATCGCCCATGTCGTCGATGCTGTTGCGAAGACCAATATTTCGTCCGTTGCCCTCGTCGTCGGCCGTGATGCTGAGGACGTGGCCAAGGCCGCGAAAACCAGCGGGGTCGAGATCGAGACCTATCTCCAGAAGGAGCGGCTCGGCACCGGTCATGCGGTGCTCGCGGCGCGAGAAGCGATCGCGCGCGGATATGACGACATCATCGTCACCTACGGGGACGTTCCCCTGCAGACAGAGGAGCCGCTGAAGGCAGCCCGCCAGGCGTTGGCCGACGGGAGCGACATCGTCGTGATCGGCTTTCACACCGACAAGCCTACGGGCTACGGCCGTCTTTTGGTCAAGGACGGTGAACTGATCGCCATTCGCGAGGAAAAGGATGCCACAGATGCCGAGCGCGCCGTTACGTGGTGCAACAGCGGCTTGATGGCGATCAACGGCCGCAAGGCACTCGATCTCCTGTCGCGCATCGGAAACAGCAACGCCAAGGGCGAATATTACCTGACGGACCTCGTCGAAATCGCACGCTCGGCGGGTGGCCGCGTTACGGCTGTCGACGCGCCAGAAGTCGAGATGACCGGCTGCAACAATCGCGCCGAACTCGCCGTCATCGAAGGCCTTTGGCAGGCGCGGCGGCGGCACGACATGATGATTTCGGGCGTGACGATGATCGCACCCGAAACCGTGTTCTTGTCGTACGACACTGTCGTCGGTCAGGATGCATTGATCGAACCGAACGTGGTGTTCGGGCCTGGTACAGTGATCGATGGCGGAGCGGTCATCCACGCGTTTTCGCATATCGAAGGAGCACATGTCAGCGCCGGCGCAACCGTCGGACCCTATGCGCGGCTGCGGCCCGGCGCCGATCTGGGAGCAAGCTCAAAGGTCGGAAACTTCTGCGAGGTGAAGAACGCGAAGCTCGGCGAGGGCGCCAAGGTCAACCACCTGACCTATGTCGGCGACGCGACCGTAGGCGCCGGAACGAACATCGGCGCGGGGACGATTACCTGCAACTACGACGGCGTCAACAAGCACGAGACGCTGATCGGCGAGAACGCTTTCATCGGGTCCAACTCCTCGCTGGTGGCGCCGGTCAGCATTGGCAACAACGCCTATGTCGCTTCAGGCAGTGTCATCACTTCGGATGTTCCAGCAGGTGCGCTTGCACTCGGTCGGGCGCGCCAGGAACTGAAGCCAGGTCGGGCAACTGTGCTGCGCGAACTTGCACTCGCGATAAAGGCTGCGAAGAAGGCAAAAGGCTAGCCGCCTTCCGTAACGGCCGGACATCGAAAGTGACCGCTGAGCCGATTGAGAAAAAAGAGAAAATTGCTACGACTGGCCTCCGATAGCGGACGGCTTTTGGGGATTTATATGTGCGGAATTGTTGGGATCGTCGGAAACAGCCCGGTCGCGGAGCGCCTCGTTGATGCGCTGAAGCGACTTGAGTATCGCGGCTATGATTCCGCCGGTGTCGCGACCATTCATAACGGTGTGATGGAGCGTCGCCGTGCCGAAGGCAAGCTGTTCAATCTCGAGAAGCGATTGGATAGCGAACCGTTGCCGGGAACGACCGGGATCGCTCATACGCGGTGGGCAACGCACGGTGTGCCCAACGAAACCAATGCGCATCCGCATTTCGTCGAGGGCGTCGCTGTCGTCCACAACGGCATCATCGAGAACTTTTCGGAACTTCGCGACGAACTGACACACGAAGGCGCTGTCTTTGAGACCCAGACCGACACCGAGGTGATTGCGCACTTGATGGCGAAGTATCTGCGCGAGGGATTCGCACCTCGTGCAGCGATGCTGCGGATGCTCAATCGGGTGACGGGTGCCTATGCCTTGGCGGTCATGCTGAAGATCGACCCCGGCACGATCATGGCCGCGCGCTCCGGTCCGCCGCTGGCGATCGGCTACGGCAAGGGGGAGATGTTCCTCGGTTCGGATGCGATTGCGCTTTCTCCATTCACCAACGAGATCACCTATCTCGTCGATGGTGACTGGGCGGTGCTAACGACCACTGGCGCGACGATTCTCGATTTCTCGGGTAACCAGGTAGAGCGGCCGCGACAAATCTCGCAAACGACTGCCTATGTTGTGGACAAAGGCAACCACCGTCACTTCATGGAGAAGGAAATCTACGAGCAGCCGGAGGTGATTTCCCGTGCTCTCAGCCAATACATGGATTTCGCCAGCAATACGATCAGTCCCAGTGCCGCGGCAATCGACTTCAAAACGGTGACAGGGCTCGCCATCTCTGCTTGCGGGACGGCATATCTGGCAGGCCTCGTCGGCAAATACTGGTTCGAGCGCTACGCGCGTCTGCCGGTCGAGATCGATGTCGCCTCCGAATTCCGCTACCGCGAAATGCCCCTTTCACCTTCGCAGGCCGCACTGTTCATTTCACAGTCGGGCGAAACAGCCGATACGCTGGCTTCGTTGCGCTATTGCAAGGAGAACGGTCTCAAGATCGGGGCGGTCGTCAACGTCAAGGAATCGACAATCGCGCGCGAGGCCGATGCGATCTTCCCGATCATGGCCGGGCCGGAGATCGGCGTAGCGTCGACCAAGGCGTTCACCTGCCAGCTCGCAGTTCTGGCTTCGCTGGCACTCGGCGCTGGCAAGGCGAGGGGAACGATGAGCGTAGAGGAGGAGAAGGTGCTCGTCCGGCATCTCGCCGAAATGCCACGCATCATGAGTCGTGTGTTGAACCTCATTCAGCCGCAGATGGAAAGTCTGGCTCGCGAACTTTCGAAGTGCCGCGACGTTCTCTACCTCGGCCGTGGTACCAGCTTTCCGCTTGCGATGGAGGGGGCGCTAAAACTCAAGGAAATCTCCTATATCCACGCAGAAGGGTATGCCGCGGGCGAACTCAAGCACGGGCCGATCGCCCTGATCGACGAAAACATGCCTGTCATCGTTATTGCTCCGTGTGACCGTTTCTTCGAGAAGACTGTGTCCAACATGCAGGAAGTCGCGGCGCGCGGTGGCCGAATCATCTTCATCACGGATGAAGCGGGTGCCGCCGCATCCAAGTTGCCGACGATGGCGACGATCGCGCTTCCGAACGTGGATGAAATCATCGCACCGATGATCTTCTCGCTGCCGATCCAGTTGCTGGCTTACCACACTGCCGTCTTCATGGGGACCGACGTTGACCAGCCGCGCAACCTGGCGAAATCGGTAACGGTTGAGTGAGGGGTATTCCTCCGTCTGACGCTTGTGCAGCACGGTAAAGTCTGGCAGCTTTGGCGTGGAAGCGGAGGGGGAACTGATTTCCGGTTGCCGGTACACTCAACGGAGTTCATCTGCAAGCGATGAAGGAAAATTTGCCCCGACTGCCGATTGCCACACGCATCAGAAACAACTTTCTGGCTGGTTTGATCATTTGTGCGCCAATTGCGATCACGCTTTGGCTGACCTGGTCGGTCGTCCGCTGGGCCGACAGCTGGGTAAAGCCTTATATTCCGGCGCGATACGATCCCGACAGCTACCTGAACTTTGCCGTGCCAGGGTCGGGTCTACTGATTGCGCTTATCGCGATCACCGTCATCGGATTCCTCGGCAAGAACCTGATTGGACAGACGATCGTCCAGTTCAGCGAGTCGCTGGTTCGACGGGTACCGCTGGTGCGAAGCATCTATGTGAGCGTGAAGCAGATTTTCGAGACCGTATTAAAGGAACGCAGGAACTCCTTCAAACGGGTAGGGCTGATCGAGTATCCGAGCGCCGGCCTTTGGGCACTGGTCTTTATCGCGACGGATGCGCGAGGCGAAATCGCATCGAAGTTCAATGCCATGGGGCACGACATGGTGAGCGTCTTCCTGCCGCCGACTCCGGTGCCGACGGCTGGGTTCCTGATATTCATTCCTCGGGAGAAGATCGTTTTGCTCGACATGTCGGCGGAGGATGCAGCCAAGCTCCTTATTTCCGGCGGCCTTGTTACGCCGGAGGAGTTGATTGGACGACTGCCTAAGCAGGAACGCCCGGTTGCAGCGATGCCGGCTCCTATCGAGATGTGAACTGCCAACGCGTCACGCCTGCCATCAACCTGCATGCAGGAAGCGAATGGCTTCGTCGCGCCGGAACAGGTAGAGCAACGTGCGCACGGCTTTCCCGCGTTCGCTGGTCAGTTCGGGATCGCGCTCGATCAAATAGGCTGCGTCGCGCCTGGCGATCTCGAGCAGATCGGCATGCGCCTCCAGGCTAGCGATGTGAAACCCGGGCGTTCCGGATTGCCGTGTGCCGAGAAGTTCGCCTTCGCCGCGCAGCTTCAGATCCTCCTCGGCGATGCGGAAGCCATCCTCCGTTTCCCGCATGATGGCGAGACGCGCGTGGCCGATTTCGCCGAGTGGCCCCTTGTAGAGCAGAATGCAGGTGGAGGCCTCGTCGCCGCGCCCGACACGGCCGCGCAGCTGGTGGAGCTGCGCTAGGCCGAAGCGCTCGGCGTGCTCTATTACCATGATGGTTGCGTCCGACACATCGACGCCAACCTCGACGACGGTCGTCGCCACCAGCAGACGGATTTCGCCGTTCTTGAACGCCATCATCGCGGCGTCCTTTTCCTGCCCCGACATTCTGCCGTGGATAAGGCCAACTCCGGGGCCGAGTGCCGAAGTCAGCGTCGCGTGGCGCTCCTCGACCGACATCAGGTCGAGCTCTTCGGACTCTTCTACGAGCGGACAAATCCAGTAGGCCTTTCTGCCCTCCTTCAAGGCGCCCTGCAATCGTGCAACAATTTCGCCGGTGCGTTCCGTTGGAACAGTGATGGTCTGTATCGGTTTGCGACCTGACGGCTTTTCCGTAAGTTTCGAGACATCCATGTCGCCGAAGGCCGCCAGCACCAGCGTGCGGGGGATCGGCGTGGCAGTCATCACCAGCATGTGCGGCGAGATGCCCTTTGCCGTCAGCCGCAGGCGCTGGTGGACACCAAAGCGATGCTGTTCATCGACAACGGCGAGCATCAGGTTGTGATAGTTCACGCTGTCCTGGAATAGCGCGTGCGTCCCGATGATGATCTGCGCATCTCCTGATGCAATCCGGCCGAGGATCTCATCGCGTTCACGGCCCTTCGTGCGTCCGGTGAGTACCTCGATGCGAAGGCCGACCGTCTCCGCGAACCTCGAGATGGTCGCATGATGCTGACGCGCCAGGATTTCCGTGGGTGCCATGAGGACAGCCTGCCCACCGCTCTCGATCACCGCCGCCATCGACATCAGCGCGACCAGTGTCTTGCCGGATCCGACATCCCCCTGCAGCAACCTTAGCATTCGATCCTCGCCCGCCATATCCTTCAGAACCTCGGCGATGGCGATGGTCTGGCTTTGGGTAGGCAAGAATGGCAGCGCCTCCAGGAGCTGTCGACTGATGGTGCCCGTCGCACGTACCGGCGTTCCCGCAACCTTGCGCAACCGCTGGCGCACCAGCGTCAGAGACAGCTGGCCCGCCAGGAATTCGTCATAAGCAAGTCGGCGGCGGGCAGGGGCTTGCGCGTCGATATCGGAAGGGTCGCGCGGCGCGTGCAACATGTGGAAACTGTCGGCAACTGTCGGGAGACCCTGCTTCTGGGTGAGCGCAAGGTCGATCCATTCCGGTAGTTCAGGGGTCCGCTGCAAAGCCGACTCGATGACCTTACGGAGAGTTTTCGGCGACAGCCCAGCCGTCAATGGATAAATGGGCTCGACCAGCGGCAGGTTTTCGGCCGCGCTCGCCCTGACGATATAGTCGGGATGCACCATCGAAGCGCGACCGTTGAACCACTCGACCTTGCCGCTGACGGTTACCTCCTCGTCCAGTGGAAGCTGCTTCTCAAGCCATGCCGCCTGTCCGCGGAAGAAGACGAGCGCAAGCTCGCCTGTCTCGTCGTGCAGAAGGACACGGTACGGAATATTGCTTTTGCCGCGGGGCGGCGCCTGGTGACGATCGACGCGTCCCGTTATCGTCACGATCGCGCCTTGTGGCGCGTGCGCTATACCGGGCTGATTGCGCCGATCAACGAGTGAGTGAGGCGCATGAAAGAGCAGGTCGACAACCCGACAACCTTCCGGTGTCTCGCGCCCGAGCAGTTTCACCAGCAGCTCGGCAATCTTCGGACCGACACCGGGAAGAACCGAAACGGGTGAAAACAGCGGATCGAGGATGGTGGGGCGCATGGCGGCAAAATGCGATGAATAATGGGGCCTTGGCAAGGCTGACAAGCTGCTTTCGAGAGTCTATAGAGGCGGATCAACAGGAAGGTAATGCCATGACAGGTATCACGCTCTCGAGCGCCGATCTCGACCCGCGCCGCCGCCGGATTCTTTTCCGCTGCTGGCATCGCGGTATCCGCGAGATGGACCTGGTCTTCGGCCAGTTTGCCGAGAAGGAGATCGCTGAACTGTCCGAGGTCGAACTCGACGAGTTCGAGACCATCATGGCGGAAGAGGACAATGATCTGGTGCGGTGGATCATGGGTACATGGCCGGTGCCTGCACGGTTCCAGACTCCGATGTTTGACCGCCTTGCCGCTTACAGACCGGACTTCGAATATCCGGCCCATGTCTCGTCCAGGAATGCCGAATGATCCCAGGTTTTGATGCAAAGAAGCTCGCAGCTCTCGCCGAGACGCTGACGATTGGCAATGTCCCGGCAGGACTCGAACCGCTCCTGCTCGCAGAGTTGGTGCGTGCCGGCGAACCCATCGCCTATGTACTGTCGGATGGACAGCGTATGGCCGACCTGGAGCAAATGCTGGGCTTTGTGGCGCCGGACATTCCTGTCCTCACGCTGCCGGCTTGGGACTGTCTTCCCTATGACCGCGTATCGCCGAGCGCTGACACGTCTGCCCGCCGCCTGGCGGCGCTGAGCGGCCTCATTGCTCATCAGAAGAAACCACATGCGGCGATCGTCCTCGTCACGGTCAACGCTATGCTGCAGAAGGTGGCGCCACAAGATGTTATTGAGAGCCTGGCGTTCTCTGCCCGTCCCGGCAATCAGGTGCGCATGGACGACATTTCGGGTCGGCTTGAGCGCAATGGTTTCGATCGCGTCGCGACGGTTCGCGAAGTCGGCGAGTATGCCGTGCGCGGCGGTATTCTGGATGTCTTCGTCCCAGGCTCGGAGGAGCCAGTTCGGCTCGATTTCTTCGGTGACACACTGGAGAGCATTCGAAGTTTCGACCCCGCGAGCCAGCGCACCACAGGGCAGGTAAGATCGCTCGATCTCAACCCGATGAGTGAAGTGACGCTTACGCCCGACACCATCGCCCGCTTCCGCAAGAACTACCTGTCGACATTCGGCGCCGCCACCCGCGACGACGCGCTCTACCTCGCCGTCTCCGAAGGTCGCCGCTATCCCGGCATGGAGCATTGGTTACCGCTCTTCTACGAAAAGCTGGAGACTGTCTTCGACTACCTCAAGGGGTTCCGTCTGGTGACCGATCATACGGTGCGCGAAGCCGCCGAAGAACGGTCCAAGCTGGTTCTCGACTACTACGATGCGCGTCTGAACACCGGCCAGCCGACGAAAGGCCCGATGGCGCAGGGTACGCCCTACAAGCCGGTCTCGCCCGGCCAGCTCTATCTCGAAAGCAAGACCTTCGCGAAGACACTCGAAGCCCTCAACGCCATCCGGATATCGCCCTTCAACGAGCACGAGGGCGAAACGCGGCGCGTGACCAATGTTGATGCGCGACAAGGCGAACGATGGGCACGTTCAAACGCCGAGGGCAATGCAACCGCCGAACGCGTCAATATTTTCGACACCGTCGTTAAACATATCGCCGAGAAGCGAGCCGGTGGCGCAAAGGTCCTGATCACCGCTTGGACCGAAGGGTCACTGGAGCGGCTGCTGCAGGTTTTGAACGAACATGGCCTGGAACGGGTCAAGCCCATTTCGGCGCTAAAGGATATCGACGCGCTAGAGCGAGGCGAAGCGGCGGCCGCCGTCTTCAGCCTGGAGTCCGGTTTCGAAACCGGAAATCTGGTCGTCATTGGCGAACAGGACATTCTTGGCGACCGCATGGTGCGCCGTTCAAAGCGGCGCAAGCGTGCTGCGGATTTCATCTCGGAGGTCGCGGGGCTCGATGAAGGATCGGTCGTCGTCCACGCCGAGCACGGTATCGGTCGCTTCATCGGATTGAGGACGATCGAAGCGGCAGGCGCGCCACACGCCTGCCTAGAGCTTCAGTATGCCGACGATGCCAAGCTCTTCCTGCCGGTCGAAAACATCGACTTGCTGTCGCGTTATGGCGGCGAGGGGACCGAAGCCCAGCTCGACAAGCTGGGCGGCGGCGCTTGGCAAATGCGCAAGGCGAAACTGAAGAAGCGCCTGCTCGACATGGCCGATGCGCTGATCCGAATCGCTGCGGAGCGGCTGACACGGCACGCACCTGTCCTAACGACGCCGGAAGGGTTGTACGACGAGTTCGCGGCGCGCTTCCCCTATGAAGAAACGGAAGACCAGGACACCGCCATCGAGGCCGTGCGCGGCGATCTCGGCGCCGGGCGCCCTATGGATCGCCTCGTCTGTGGCGATGTCGGGTTCGGCAAGACGGAGGTCGCGCTCCGCGCTGCCTTCGTGGCCGCAATGAACGGTATTCAGGTGGCCGTCGTCGTGCCGACGACGCTGCTTGCGCGCCAGCATTTCAAGACATTCTCCGAGCGGTTCCGCGGTTTGCCGGTCCGCGTGCAGCAGGCCTCGCGGCTCGTCGGGTCGAAGGAACTGGCGCTGACGAAGAAGGAAGTTGCCGATGGCAAGACCGATATCGTGGTAGGAACCCATGCCCTGCTTGGCGCCGGCATCAGATTCGCCAACCTCGGCCTTCTGATCATCGACGAAGAGCAACACTTCGGGGTCAAGCACAAGGAGCGATTGAAAGAACTCAAGAGCGACATTCACGTCCTCACGCTGTCCGCGACGCCGATCCCGCGCACGCTGCAGCTTGCCATGACGGGCGTTCGTGAGCTCTCGCTGATCACGACTCCGCCGGTAGACCGCATGGCCGTGCGCACCTTCATCTCGCCCTTCGATTCGCTGGTGATCCGTGAAACGCTGATGCGCGAGCACTATCGCGGTGGCCAGAGCTTCTATGTCTGCCCGCGGCTGGCCGATCTGGAGGACATTTACGCCTTCCTGCGTTCAGATGTTCCGGAACTGAAAGTAGCTATCGCCCACGGACAGATGCCCGCGGGCGAACTGGAAGACATCATGAACGCCTTCTATGAGGGCCGCTACGATGTCCTGCTGTCGACGACGATCGTCGAGTCCGGCCTCGACGTGCCAACCGCCAACACGCTGATCGTACACCGCGCCGACATGTTCGGACTTGCGCAACTCTATCAGCTTCGTGGTCGCGTGGGACGCTCGAAGGTCCGTGCCTTCGCCCTGTTCACGCTTCCGGTCAACAAGGTGCTGACTGCTACAGCCGAGCGCCGCCTGAAGGTGCTGCAGTCGCTCGACACGCTGGGTGCAGGTTTCCAACTCGCAAGCCACGATCTGGACATCCGTGGCGCGGGCAACCTGCTGGGCGAGGAACAGTCCGGTCACATCAAGGAAGTCGGCTTCGAATTGTACCAGCAGATGCTCGAAGAAGCCGTTGCCGAGGTGAAGGGAGTCGACGAGATACAAGATACGGGCTGGTCGCCGCAGATCTCGGTCGGAACCTCAGTCATGATTCCGGAAGGCTACGTGCCCGATCTGCATCTGCGCATGGGGCTCTATCGCCGCCTCGGTGAAATCACGGAACTGAAGGACATCGATGGCTTCGGCGCGGAGATGATCGACAGGTTCGGGCCGATGCCGATCGAAGTCCAGCATCTGCTGAAAATCGTCTATCTGAAGTCACTCTGCCGGATCGCCAATGTGGAGAAGCTGGACGCCGGCCCCAAGGGCGTCGTCATTCAGTTCAGACACAAGGAATTTCCGAACCCGGCCAATCTGGTTGGCTACATCGCCAAGCAGGGCGTCATGGCGAAGATCCGTCCCGACCACAGCGTGTTTTTGACGCGCGATCTGCCGACGCCGGAAAAAAGGCTGCAGGGCGCAGCCGTGATCATGACGCAAATGGCCGAAATGGCGAAAACCTAGGAGGCCGTCAGTTCATGCCAGCGCGCGCCTCGGCTTTAGCTTTGGCGATGTCGCGCAGCGCATTGACCAACACGTCGGGCGTCTGCGCACCACTGACGGCATACTGCTGGTCGAATATGAAGAACGGCACGCCGTTGACGCCCATTTTCTGCGCGGACTCGATTTCCGCAATGATGAGGTCGCGATCCGCGTTGGATGCGAGTAGCGATGCCGTCACAGATCGGTCGAGCCCCGCCTGCTCGGCAATATCGAGCAGTACCGCATGGTCGCCGACGTTGCGACCTTCCTCGAAATTCGCCTTGAAAAGTGCATTGACCACACGGTCCTGCTTTTCACGATCCTCGACCATTGCCCAGTGGACAAGGCGATGCGCGTCGAGCGTATTTGGGCCAATCTTGATCGCCTCGAAATTGAATTCTATGCCAACCTCGCGCCCGTAGTCCGCAAGCATCTTGTGTCCCTGGGCGACGCGCTCGGCGCCGCCAAGCTTCTGTTCCAGGGCCTTCTTTTGATCGACTCCCTCCACCGGATAGTCTGGGTTGAGACGGTATGGACGCCAGTTGATATCGACGCCCACCTCGTCCTGCACCTCCGCAATCGCGAGTTCCAAGCGGGCTTTTCCGAGATAGCACCATGGGCAGACGATGTCCGATACGACATCAATGATAATGCGTTCCATGGCGTTTTCCTTTCACGAGATAGAGAATTTCCAGCCATCTAGCCCCTGCGGCTGGAGACTTCAACCAGGCAGAAAAAGGGAACTACCTACTGCACGCTTTGATCCCACCACGCGGGCAGCTGATAGCCGTAAAGCGGCACCACATCCGGATGCCCGATCCTTTTACTTCGCGCGACCCATTGCTGGTCGACATGATAGAGCGGAAGCACATAGTGCCCGGATAGCAGCATGCGGTCATGGGACCGAACGGCCGCCGTAAAATCCTCTGCTGAACGCGCGGTCAGGATATGATCGATAAGCGTGTCGACATCGGGATCAGCCACGCCGGCGAAATTATCCGTACCCTCTCGGTCTCTGGCGGCAGACGACCACCGCCCCACCTGCTCGATCCCCGGTGAAAGAGATGCCGTGTAGGACTTGATGATCATGTCGTAGTCAAAGTTGCTTGTCCGGCTTTGATATTGGGAGTCGTCGACCGTTCGGATCGAAACTGAAATGCCCAGTAGCTGCAGCGAGCGCTGGTAGGCGACTGCAAGCTTCTCCTGATCGGCATTCTGGGTCATGATTTCAAATGCAAGCGGTTTGCCCTTGGCGTCGCTCATCTTGCCGTTCTGGATCGCATAGCCAGCCTCCTTGAGCAACGCTGCGGCCTGCTTCAGGACGTTTCGGTCCCTGCCTGAACCATCTGTCACCGGCAATTTATATGAGCCGTCCAGGATGGACGGGTCGATCCGATCCTTGATAGGGCCGAGCAATTTCAACTCGCGCTCATCGGCCGGAACGCCGAAGCTCGATAGATCCGAGTTCTGCCAGAAGCTCTGCGTTCTGATGTAGGCGCCGGAGAACAGGTTCTTGTTCGCCCATTCGAAATCGAAGATCAGCGAAAGCCCTTCACGCAGCTTGGGGTTGGCGAAGACGGGCCGCCTGGTGTTGAAGACGAAGCCGAACATGCCGCTCGGCAATTTGGGCTCGAAGGTATCCTTCACGACGACACCCGAAGTCACTGCTGGAAAATTGTAGGCGTTTGCCCAGTGACCCGGGCTCCCGTCCGCGTAGATGTCGACATCACCCTTCTTGAATGACTCGAACAGCGTTGTGTCCTGCAGGAAATACTGCACAGTAATCCGGTCATAATTGTCGAGGCCCACCTTGGATGGAATGTCCTTGCCCCAGTAGTTGGGATCGCGCTCAAAGCTGATGCTCTCGCCGGGTTTGACTGTCTGGACCATGTATGGCCCAGATCCAACCGGCGGCACTAGCGATGATCGGTCAAACGTTTCCGGGTCGATGGCATGCTTCGGCAGGATCGGTGTCGAGCCGGCCAGAATCAGCGGAAACTCCCGGTCAGCCTTGTCGTTGAATGTGAACTTTACGCCATGGACGCCGACTTGTTCGACTTTTTCGACGGCGTTGAGCCGGGTGCTGAACGGTACTCGGCCCTTTTCCTTCAACAGGTTGAGTGTAAAGATCACGTCGTCGGGCGTCACCGGTTGCCCGTCAGACCACTTTGCATCCGGATTGAGGTTGAACTGGATAAACCGCCGGTCGTCATCCCACTCGACCGATTGCGCCAGGAGGCCGTAGAGCGTGAACGGCTCGTCGCGGGACCTGAGCATCAACGTTTCGTAGACCAGATTTCCGTACTCGGGATCCCACATTCCGCGCGCCGTCGTACGCATGCTCTTCAAAATAAACGGGTTCAGACTGTCGAAAGTGCCCACCACTCCGTAGCTGATTTTGCCACCCTTTTTGATTTCCGGATTGGCGTAGGGAAAATGCTTGAAGTCCGACGGCAGGGCAGGTGTGCCGTGCATGGCAATTCCATGCACGGGTTCCGCCAACGCGGCGCCGCAAGACAGGGCGAGGACAAGCGGGATAACGATCCGGAGCATCGCTGAATTCCTTTCCGGAGAGCGGCACGATTCGAACAAAGACTATCATGCACCTCGCTGAATTCACCATCGGCGTGGAATTCTTTCGGACGACGCCGAAATGGCCAAAGAATTACTGGATATCTGAAGCGACGCAATGTAACAGGTGAACCCGAAAGTTCGGGGTCATGCATTTGCCTTATTGTTTTAAGAGGTGGGATGTGAACGACCCCGTTGGTGAGGACGGCACGTTGTCGTCCCTTAGGGGATATCAGGAGACGGAATTCGTTATGATGTTCAAGTCTGGAAAGAAAACGCGCGCAACCCTGTCTGTCATGGCAGTGATGCTTGGCGCCGCTGCAGCTCCGGTTTCTTCCTTCGCGCAGGAAGCCGCCGCGCCCGCCGACGGTTCGGCGCAGGCCGCAGGCGCACCGCGCCTCGGCTGGTACAAGACCTGCAGCAAGCAGGAAGACAACGACGTCTGCGTCGTTCAGAACATTGTGCTTGCCACTGGCGGGCAGCTCGTCACGGGCGTTGGCATAATCTCCGTTTCGGGAAAGATCAACAACAAGAGCCTTCAGGTTTCGGTTCCGCCGGCGCGCCTCATTCCTCCGGGCATAGGCATGCAGATCGACGGCGGCAAGCCACAGAAGATCGACTATCTGATGTGCATGCCGGATCGTTGCGTCGCGCAGATCCCACTGACGGACGCCATGGTCGCCAGCCTGAAGAAGGGCACAGACCTCGTCCTCACGTCGATCAACTTCCGCCGTGCGCCGAATCCGATCAAGCTTTCGCTTGAAGGCTTCACCGGTGCGTTCGACGGCGAAGCAGTGTCGGCTTCCAAGCTGGCCGAAAGCCAGAAGAGCCTGCAGGACAGCATGCAGAAAAAGGCTGACGAAGCTCGCAAGAAGCTCGAAGATGCCCAGAAAGCTGCCAAGGCGCAGTAATTCGAGCCATTGGAAATCGCAAAAAACCCGGCCTCAGTGCCGGGTTTTTTTGTTGGATATCGGGGCGAAGAAAACCCCGCTTTTTGAACGGGGTTTTTAAAGACAACACTAGACCTTAGTGGGCGAAGCTCATCTTGGGTTTGAACTCGCCAGTCGGTGCCATATCGAAAATCTGGTAAACCTGCTCGTTGCGGAGTGGTACACCGCTCTCGTCGTTTATGAGGTTCTGCTCGGATACGTATGCGACGTATTCATTTTCGTCATTTTCGGCGAGCAGGTGGTAAAACGGCTGGTCCTTGCTGGGGCGCACTTCGGCGGGGATGGAGTTCCACCACTCGTCGGTGTTTGCGAATTCCGGATCGACATCGAAGATGACGCCGCGAAACGGAAATACCTTGTGCCGAACCACTTCGCCGATACTGAACTTAGCTACTTTTTCTTTCATGGTGCGACTTCCTTTCATCACCTGATTTGGTGATTGCTCTCGCTCAAATCAAGATTTGTGCGAGATGCGTCACATGAGCGTCACATACACCGAAAGCCGTGGACGGCATCGTGAGGCTAGAAAGCCCCGGCATCAGACCGGGGCTTTCGTTTTCTGCTAGGACGAATAGTACATGTCATACTCTACCGGGTGAGGCGTCATGTCGTAGCGCATCACCTCGACCATCTTGAGCTCGATGAAGCTATCGATCTGGTCGTCGTCGAAGACGCCGCCAGCCGTCAGGAACTTGCGATCCTTGTCCAGACTTTCGAGCGCCTCGCGCAACGAGCCGCAGACGGTCGGAATCTTCTTCAGTTCTTTCGGCGGCAGATCGTAGAGATCCTTGTCCATGGCCTTGCCAGGGTGGATCTTGTTCTTGATGCCGTCGAGGCCGGCCATCAGCATCGCTGCGAAGGCGAGGTAAGGGTTTGCCATCGGATCCGGGAATCGGACTTCGACGCGCTTTGCCTTCGGGTTGCTGCCGAAGGGAATGCGGCACGAAGCCGAACGGTTGCGGGCCGAATAGGCGAGCAGAACCGGGGCTTCATATCCCGGGACGAGACGCTTGTAGGAGTTCGTCGACGGGTTGGTGAAGGCGTTCAGCGCCTTGGCATGCTTGATGATGCCGCCGATGAAATAGAGGCAGCTCTCGGACAGGCCCGCATACTCGTCACCGGCGAAGCTTGGCTTTCCGCCCTTCCAGATCGACATGTGGACGTGCATGCCCGAACCGTTGTCGCCGAAGATCGGCTTCGGCATGAAGGTGGCCGTCTTGCCGTATGCATTGGCGACCTGGTGCACGACGTACTTGTAGATCTGCATCTTGTCGGCGTTGCGAACGAGCGTGTCAAACTTGATGCCGAGCTCGTGCTGGGCAGCGGCAACCTCGTGGTGATGCTTTTCGACGACGACGCCCATCTCCGACAGAACCGTCAGCATCTCGGACCGCATGTCCTGGCAGCTGTCGATCGGCGGAACCGGGAAATACCCGCCCTTGACGCGTGGACGGTGACCGAGGTTACCGGTTTCGTATTCGGTGTCGTCGTTTGAAGGCAGTTCCGTCGAGTCGAGCTTGAAGCCGGTATTATACGGATCAGCCTTGTAGCGAACGTCGTCGAAGACGAAGAATTCTGCTTCAGGACCAACGAAGATCGTATCGCCGATGCCCGATGCCTTCAGGTAGGCTTCCGCCTTCTTTGCCGTGCCACGCGGATCGCGGTTGTAGGCCTCTCCCGAAACCGGATCGAGGATGTCGCAGAGAATAACCATGGTGGATTGCGCAAAAAACGGATCCATGTGGACCGTTTCCGGATCAGGCATCAGCACCATGTCGGATTCGTTGATGGCCTTCCAGCCGCCGATCGAGGAGCCGTCGAACATGACGCCATCGGCGAACATGTCTTCGTCAACGCATACGACATCCATAGTGACATGCTGCAGCTTGCCCTTGGGGTCCGTGAAACGCAGATCCACGAACTTGACGTCGTTGTCCTTGATCTGCTTGAGAATTTCGCTTGCGGTCGCCATTAAATATTTCCTTTATTTGAGATGACGATACGTTGTTTCGCCACTATGCGACAAAGCTATATGGCATCGATACCGGTTTCGCCGGTGCGAATGCGGATAACCTCTTCGACATTGGATACGAAAATCTTGCCGTCGCCGATCCGACCGGTTTGGGCGGCCTTGCGGATCGCGTCGATGACGGCTTCCGCATTCTCATCAGCGAGCACGACTTCCACCTTTACCTTCGGCAGGAAATCAACGACGTATTCTGCGCCACGATAGAGTTCCGTGTGGCCTTTCTGGCGACCGAAGCCCTTCGCTTCAGTGACAGTGATACCCTGCAGGCCAACTTCCTGAAGGGCTTCCTTCACCTCGTCGAGCTTGAAAGGCTTAATGATCGCTTCGATCTTTTTCATGAGAAAATGACTCTCCGCTTCTCTCGTTAAAGCGGGCTTGAACCCGCTTCCCGGCATGATGCAGTTATCGTGCCAGTTGGAAAGCGGATTTTTCAAAAATTCGTCGGAATGACACAAAAACACTCGGAAACCCGTCGCTTCATGGAGTGTTTTTGAAAAAAATCACCGCAAATTCGTTCTCGAAAGCGAAATCAAGCAGAAATCCAGAACATTCACAATCGCTTATTCAGCAGAGCGGTCGCTTTCTTGTGATTATTTTATCATCATATGCATATTTTTACATCATTTGCTATTGGCTTTAATCGATTGTTATTTAGGCTATTTCTGCTTCAATGTACCGATGATCGAAAACATCCGTGAACTTCTCCTTACCCCTGCGGAAATGGCAGCGGTCGATTTAGCAGCAGCCGCCTCCGGGATCGACAGCTTCGCTCTTATGGAGCGCGCAGGAGCTGCTGTTGCATCCGCAGCGCTGCGCTTCTACCCCGAGGCTGGTCGGGTGGCGGTGCTTTGCGGCCCGGGGAACAACGGGGGCGACGGCTATGTTGCCGCACGTCATCTGGTGATGACCGGCGCGACGGTCGAGGTCTTTCACTGGGGCAACCCCTCGAGACTTGCCGGTGACGCAGCCCGAGCGCGCGACACATATGCGTCTCTCACTTCGCCGCTTGACAACTACATGCCCAAGCCCGGCGATTTGATCATCGACGCATTGTTTGGGGCCGGCCTCACGCGAGACCTTCCCGCAGAGGTTCGCGACGCATTCCAGCGCGCCAAGGACGCAAACACGCCGGTGCTGGCCGTTGATCTGCCGTCGGGCCTGGACGGGCGCACAGGGGAAGTGCTGGGCGAGTGCCTCCGCGCCGACCACACCATCACCTTCATGACCCGAAAGCCAGGCCACCTGCTGATGCCGGGCAGAGAGCTTTGCGGCACTTTGGAAATTTTCGATATTGGTATTCCAGCCCGCATCGTGCGTGCCGAGACAGAGGGAGGAATTGCGGAGAACAGGCCGGAGCGATGGCGCCACCTGACGCCTTCCTCGTCGCTTGAAACGCACAAGTACAGACGCGGCCATCTGGTTGTCTTTTCGGGTGGGGCAAGCAAGACCGGCGCGGCAAGGATGTCCGCGACGGCAGGGCTGAAAGCCGGCGCTGGGCTCGTCACCATTGCATCTTCGGCTGAGGCGATGGACGCCAACGCGGCTCACCTGACGGCGATCATGCTACATCCGGTGGAGGATGAAGAAGCGCTTCGGGAGTGGCTAGAAGATCAGCGGCTGCAAACGTTCGTGCTCGGGCCCGGTTTTGGCATAGGTGCGAAGGCCCGCGCCTTCGCGGCAGTCCTTTGCGAGCGTCGTCTCGTGCTCGATGCCGACGGCATATCCTCGTTCAGCGACGAACCGGGAAAGCTATTCGACCTCTTTGAGAACGGGGAACCGCGGCTGGTGCTCACCCCGCACGAAGGTGAATTCGGCCGCCTCTTCCCCGATATCGCAGCGGATCGAACGCTTGGCAAGGTCGGCAGGGCGCAGGCTGCGGCGTCTCGTTCAAATGCTGCAATCGTCTACAAGGGCGCGGACACCGTGATCGCCGCACCGGATGGCAGAGCCTATATCAACACCAATGCCCCGCCTTGGCTTGCCACCGCCGGGTCGGGCGATGTGCTTGCCGGCATCATCGGGGCACTGATGGCGCAGGGGATGCCCACCTTCGAAGCAGCGGCGGCCGGCGTCTACCTGCATGGGGAGGCAGGGCTGCGCGCGGGCAAGGGATTGACTGCGGAGGAATTGGCCGCGCACGTCCTCCCGCTTTGACAAGGCGGGTTTACTGCGCGACCTCCTCCTGCAGGGCAATTGCGCCAAATGGCGCGTTGATCTTCCCTTCATGGATCATGAACGCGAAAACATCGCGCGGTTCGGCTTTGACCTTGCGTTCAGGGTCGATCAGCGGAAGATCATCGGGAACAGAACCTTGCGCCCAGGCCTCCAGCCGTTGCGCCCAGGCGCTCAGGTCGCCAGGTGCATAGCAGGTCCTGATCTCGTCCGAACCTTTCTGCAGCCGCGTATAGACGAAGTCCGCCGTCACATCTGCTATCATCGGATAGTCGAAATGCTCCGCACAAACGGGTGCGACGCCATACTTCTCCAGCATCGCGACAAATTCAGGTGTCTTGAAGGAATCATGCCGCACCTCGACGACATGCTTCAGCGGCAATCCATCCTGCGTATTCGGCAGCAGCTTCAGAAACGCCTCGAAATCATCTGGATCGTATTTCTTGGTCGGCGCAAACTGCCAGAGGATCGGGCCTAGACGAGATCCGAGTTCGCTCAGTCCCTGCGTCAGAAAGCGCTGCATCGATTCGCCCGCTTCCGCCAACACGCGTCGGTTCGTCACGAAACGGCTGGCCTTGAGCGAAAAGACAAAGCCGTCAGGCACATCGGCAGCCCACTTGGCAAAGGTCTCAGGTTTCTGCGAACTGTAGTAAGTGCCGTTGACCTCGATGACCTTCAGCTTCCGGCTGGCGTAGTACAGTTCGTCCTTCTGCTTTAGGTCACCGGGATAGAAATGATCCCGCCATGGTTCGAAGGTCCAGCCGCCGATGCCGACACGGATAGTGCCTGATTTTTTCATCGAGTCCTCTCCTGTAGATCGCACCGGATCTCACCCATCTTAAAAATCACTCCGCCGCTGCGACCGCTTTCCTTGCGGGGCGCCGCTCCAGAAGCTCCTTCAGGAAATGCCCCGTATAGGACCGCGTCTCGTTGACGATCGCTTCAGGCGTACCCGTTGCCACGATTTCTCCACCCCCATCGCCACCCTCGGGCCCGAAGTCGAGAACCCAGTCAGCCGTCTTGATGACCTCGAGATTATGTTCGATGACCACCACCGAATTGCCCTGTTTGACCAGTTCGTGCAGCATTTCGAGCAGCTTGGCCACGTCATGGAAGTGCAAGCCCGTCGTCGGCTCGTCGAGGATATAGAGCGTGCGGCCCGTCGAGCGCTTCGACAACTCCTTTGCGAGCTTGACGCGCTGCGCCTCGCCGCCAGAAAGCGTGTTCGCCTGCTGGCCGACCTTGATATAGCCGAGGCCGACATCCTTCAGGGATTGCAGCTTATCGCGGACGGCGGGGACGGCCGCAAAGAAATCGACGCCTTCCTCAACCGTCATATCCAGCACGTCGGCGATTGATTTCTGCTTGAAGGTGACGTCAAGGGTCTCCCTGTTGTAACGCTTGCCATGGCAAACGTCACAGGTGACGTAGACGTCGGGAAGGAAGTGCATCTCGATCTTGATGACACCGTCGCCCTGGCAAGCCTCGCATCGACCGCCCTTGACGTTGAACGAGAAGCGGCCGGGCTGATAGCCACGCGCCTTTGCCTCCGGCAGACCCGCAAACCAGTCGCGGATGGGCGTGAAGGCGCCGGTATAGGTCGCCGGGTTCGAGCGCGGGGTGCGACCGATCGGTGACTGATCGATGTCGATGACCTTGTCGATATGTTCGAAGCCGTCGATGCGGTCGTGGTCGGCCGGGATCTCACGAGCGCCCATGACGCGGCGGGCCGCGGACTTGTAGAGCGTCTCGATCAGGAAGGTGGACTTGCCGCCGCCGGAAACGCCGGTAACTGCCGTGAACACGCCCAGCGGAATGGCGGCGGTGACATTCTTCAGATTGTTGCCGCGGGCACCGACAACCTTGATTTCCTTGCCCTTCTTCAGCTTGCGGCGTGCATCCGGAACGGGGACGCCGAGTTCACCCGACAGGTATTTTCCAGTGATAGACCTGGGGTTCGCCATAATGTCCTGCGGCGTTCCATGCGCGATGACCTGACCGCCATGGACGCCAGCAGCCGGACCGATATCGACCACGTCGTCCGCCGTCATGATGGCGTCCTCGTCGTGCTCGACGACAATGACCGTGTTGCCGATATCGCGAAGGTGCTTCAGCGTTTCGAGCAGCCGGGCGTTGTCGCGCTGATGCAGGCCGATCGACGGCTCGTCCAGAACGTAGAGTACGCCCGTTAGCCCCGATCCAATCTGCGAGGCGAGACGAATGCGCTGGCTTTCACCACCGGAGAGCGAGCCGGAGTTGCGCGACAGACTGAGGTAGTCCAGGCCGACATCGTTCAGGAAGCGCAGGCGATCGCGGATCTCCTTGAGAATGCGGACGGCAATCTCGTTCTGCTTCGCGGTGAATGTTCGGGGCAGCGTTTCGAACCAGTCTCGCGCCACACGGATCGACATGTTGCTGACTTGGCCGATATGCAGCTTGTCGATCTTCACGGCGAGCGCTTCCGGCTTCAGACGGAAGCCGTTGCAGGACGGGCAGGGCGCTGCCGACATGTAGCGTTCGATCTCCTCGCGCGCCCAAGCGGAGTCTGTCTCCTTCCAGCGGCGTTCGAGGTTGGTGATGATGCCCTCGAAAGTCTTGTGTGTTGTGTAGGAACGCGCGCCGTCGGCGTAGTGGAATTCGATCTTCTCTTCCGTGCCGTTGAGGATAACGTCCCGCGCCTTTTCGGGCAGGTCGCTCCAGCGAGCACCCAGTTTGAAACCGCAATGCTTGCCGAGAGCTTCCAGCGTCTGGTTGTAGTAGGGCGAGGAGGACTTCGCCCATGGTGCAATGGCACCGTCGCGCAGCGTCCGCTCGGGCTCGGGCACGATCAGATTTGCATCGATTTTCTGCTGCGCACCAAGCCCGTCGCAGGTCGGGCATGCGCCGGCCGGATTGTTGAAGGAGAAAAGTCGGGGTTCGATTTCCGAAATGGTGAAACCGGAAACCGGGCAGGCGAATTTCTCCGAGAACAGCACGCGCTCATGCGTTTCGTTGAGCGACTTGTTCGCGGAGCCGCCTGCGGCAGTTTCCTCCAGTGGCAGCGGCTTATCGGCGAACTCGGCGATGGCAAGGCCGTCGGCAAGCTTCAGCGACGTCTCGAGGCTGTCTGCCAGACGTGCAGAGACATCCGAGCGCACGACTATGCGGTCGACGACGATGTCGATGTCGTGCTTATATTTCTTGTCGAGAACAGGCGCATCGGTGATCTCGTAGAATTGGCCGTCGATCTTGACACGCTGGAAGCCCTTCTTCATCAGCTCCGCCAGTTCCTTCTTGTACTCGCCCTTACGCCCGCGCACGAGCGGCGCGAGGATAAACAAACGGGTGCCTTCCTCGAACGCGAGGATGCGATCAACCATCTGGCTGACCGTCTGGCTCTCGATCGGCAGGCCGGTGGCAGGCGAATAGGGGACACCGACGCGCGCAAACAGAAGGCGCATGTAGTCATGGATCTCGGTCACGGTGCCGACCGTCGAGCGCGGATTGCGCGAGGTCGTCTTCTGCTCGATGGAGATTGCCGGCGACAGGCCGTCGATCTGATCGACATCCGGTTTCTGCATCATCTCGAGGAACTGGCGCGCATAGGCCGAAAGGCTTTCGACATAGCGTCGCTGGCCTTCTGCATAGATCGTATCAAACGCAAGCGAGGACTTGCCCGAGCCGGATAGGCCAGTCATGACGATGAGCTTGTTCCGTGGCAGATCGAGATCTATGCCCTTCAGATTATGCTCGCGCGCGCCACGGATGGAGATCGTCTTCAGTTCGCTCATCTTTTTCTGCTTCTGTGCTGGAACAAGCCCCTTATTTAGTGATGCCGGCTGGCGAGTCGAGGCTGATAGTCCATCTGTTGCAAGGTTTTCGATTCGATTGACAGGATCATACGGGTAAAATAGAACAAATAAAGAACAACTTCCTTGTGGATGAACCGGCGATGGACGCCCCCTGGCGGCGCTCTATAGTTTAAGGTGCACCGATTATTTCAAGCGCCGCCGGGCAGGGCGGCAGGTAGGGTGAAAAGTATGGCTGGCAGCGTGAACAAGGTAATTCTGATTGGAAACGTGGGCGCGGACCCTGAAATCCGGCGGACGCAGGATGGGCGCCCGATCGCCAACCTTCGTATTGCAACGTCTGAAACCTGGCGCGACCGCAACTCCGGCGAGCGCCGAGAGAAAACCGAGTGGCACACTGTCGTCGTGTTCAACGAAGGTCTCTGCAAGGTCGTCGAACAATATGTGAAGAAGGGTGCAAAGCTTTACATCGAAGGCGCGCTGCAAACCCGCAAGTGGCAGGACCAGCAGGGCCAGGACCGCTACTCGACGGAAGTGGTGCTGCAGGGCTTCGGCTCGACCCTGACGATGCTGGACGGTCGCGGCGAAGGTGGTGGAGCTGGCTCCGGCTTCGGCGGTGGTCGTGGCGGCAATGCTGGCGGCGACGATTTTGGAGGCGGCGGCGGTGGATATGGCGACGATTACGGCGCTCCGTCGAAGTCGTCGGGTCGCGGTGGCTCCGGTAGCGGAGCGGGCGCGGGCTCCGGTAGCGGCGGCAACTTCTCGCGCGATCTGGATGACGACATTCCGTTTTGATCCGGGCACAAGTTGGAG
Organism: Rhizobium sp. Root1220; assembly: GCF_001426265.1. Classification (GTDB taxonomy): domain Bacteria; phylum Pseudomonadota; class Alphaproteobacteria; order Rhizobiales; family Rhizobiaceae; genus Rhizobium. Next base: position 206,535 of record NZ_LMDG01000012.1, on the reverse strand, counting down.
AAAAGCGGCGCGCCTCGTGGTGCGCCGTTTTTCGTTCTGGCCTAGGCGGGCGGAACGAGGTTCATTGCCGACTTGATGCCGTCAACGACGAACTGGGTGGCCAACGCCGCCAGGATGACGCCGAGCAGCCGCGTCAGGATCGCACGGCCAGTGACACCGAGGAAGCGGTCCAGACGGTCTGCTATGAGCAGGGCCAGAAACAGCAACAGCAGGCTGGCAGCTATGACGATGATCAACTGCGCGCGCTCGAAGGATGTCTGCATCGATCCGGCAATCAGGATCGTCGCCGAGATCGCGCCCGGACCCGAGATCAGCGGAATGGCAAGCGGGAACACGGCGATATTGTGGATATGATCGACGGTGATCGCCGCCGTGCTTGTCTTTTCCTTACGATCGTGCCGCTTCTCAAACACCATTTCAAAGGCGATCCAGAAGAGCAGCAAGCCGCCGGCGATGCGGAAGGCGCCTATCGATATCCCGAGCACGCCGAGCACGCTGGCGCCGAACAGAGCGAAGACCGCAAGGATGATGAAGGCGATGATCGTACCGCGCAGCGCCACTTGCTTGCGTTGGCCGCGGCTCATCCCGACCGTCAGCCCGAGAAAGATCGGCGCCAGGCCCGGCGGATCGATCGTGACGAGCAGCGTGGTGAAGGCGTTGATCAGTTGGTCGGCGCTTGCCATCGTGTCTCCATGAGCCCATATACAGGCTTGATTTTGTGCGATTGTGGTGTGGAGAAATCAATTTGGCAAATAGCGCTGCTCGGATATCGCGAAAGCCGACCCAGAAGCCTGGATTTGCCTATTTTTGACCGCAAAAGCCTGTTCAAAACTCCGTGCAAAATTGGCGTAGGAACAGCCTTTCCGCTATAAATCTTCAAGTGATTCTAGAAGAGATCGTGATCCGTTTTGACTGAGCAAACACCCCCCGGCGGCGGGAAGCTCCCGCCAGGCATCGAGCCCATCTCCATCATGGAGGAAATGCAGCGGTCGTACCTCGATTACGCGATGAGCGTCATCGTCAGCCGCGCACTTCCCGATGTGCGTGACGGCCTCAAGCCCGTGCACCGGCGCATCCTTTACGGTATGTCCGAACTCGGCATCGACTGGAACAAGAAATACGTCAAATGCGCCCGCGTCACCGGGGACGTGATGGGTAAATTCCATCCGCACGGCAACTCGGCGATCTATGACGCGCTCGCCCGCATGGCGCAGGACTGGTCTCTTCGTCTTCCGCTCATCGACGGTCAGGGCAATTTCGGCTCCGTCGATGGCGATCCGCCAGCGGCCGAACGTTACACCGAATGCCGCCTGGAAAAGGCAGCGCATTCGCTGCTTGACGACCTCGACAAGGAGACGGTCGACTTCCGCGACAACTATGACGGGACGCTTTCCGAGCCCGTTGTGGTTCCCGCTAAATTCCCGAACCTGCTGGTGAACGGGGCAGGCGGCATTGCAGTCGGCATGGCGACGAACATTCCGCCGCACAATCTCTCGGAGGTCATCGATGGCTGTATCGCTCTGATCGACAATCCGGCGATCGAGTTGCCTGATATCATGCAGATCATCCCTGGCCCGGACTTTCCGACCGGCGCCAAGATCCTCGGTCGTGCCGGCATCCGCTCAGCTTACGAGACGGGTCGCGGCTCGGTCATAATGCGCGGCGTTGCTGCCATTGAGCCGATGCGCGGTGACCGCGAACAGATCATCATTACGGAAATCCCGTTTCAGGTGAACAAGTCGACGATGATCGAGAAGATGGCCGAACTTGTGCGCGACAAGCGCATCGAGGGCATCTCCGACCTGCGCGACGAATCCGACCGCCAGGGCTACCGCGTTGTCGTCGAGCTGAAGCGCGATGCAAATGCTGACGTCATTCTGAACCAGCTCTACCGCTACACGCCGCTGCAGACCTCGTTCGGCTGCAACATGGTGGCGCTGAACGGCGGCAAGCCGGAGCAGCTGACGCTGCTCGATATGCTGCGCGCCTTCGTCTCCTTCCGCGAAGAGGTCGTTAGTCGGCGAACGAAATTTCTGCTTCGAAAGGCGCGTGACCGCGCTCACGTCTTGGTCGGCCTCGCGATCGCGGTCGCGAATATCGACGAGATCATCCGCACCATCCGCCAGGCACCGGATCCACAGACCGCACGTGAACAGTTGATGACGCGCCGCTGGCCGGCCTCCGACGTCGAGAGCCTGATCCGGCTCATCGATGATCCGCGTCATCGCATCAACGAGGACCTGACCTACAACCTCTCGGAAGAGCAGGCTCGCGCCATCCTCGAACTGCGTCTCGCTCGTTTGACGGCGCTCGGCCGCGACGAAATCGGCGATGAACTCAACAAGATCGGCGAAGAGATCAAGGATTACCTCGATATTCTGTCATCGCGCGTCCGCATCCAGACGATCGTGAAGGACGAACTGACAGCTGTTCGCGACGAATTCGGCACGCCGCGCCGCACCGAGATCATGGACGGCGGCCTCGAGATGGACGATGAAGACCTCATCGCCCGCGAAGATATGGTCGTTACGGTCTCGCATCTCGGCTACATCAAGCGCGTACCGCTGACCACTTACCGCGCGCAGCGCCGCGGCGGCAAGGGCCGCTCCGGCATGACGACGCGAGACGAGGATTTCGTTAGCCAGCTATTCGTACTGAACACCCATACGCCAGTTCTCTTCTTTTCCTCGCGCGGTATCGTCTACAAGGAGAAGGTCTATCGCCTCCCGATCGGCACTCCGACCTCTCGCGGCAAGGCATTGATCAATATGCTGCCCCTCGAACCAGGGGAGCGCATCACCACGATCCTGCCGCTGCCTGAAGACGAAGACAGCTGGGATAACCTCGATGTGATGTTCTCGACAACGCGCGGCACTGTCCGCCGCAACAAGCTATCCGACTTCGTACAGGTTAACCGCAACGGCAAGATCGCCATGAAGCTTGAGGAAGAGGGTGACGAAATCCTCTCCGTCGAGACCTGTACTGACCAGGATGACGTGCTGCTGACGACGGCGCTCGGCCAGTGCATCCGGTTCTCTGTCGATGACGTCCGAGTGTTTGCGGGCCGCAATTCGATCGGCGTGCGCGGCATCAATCTGGGCGAAGGCGACCGCATTATCTCGATGACGATCGTTGGCCATGTCAATGCAGAACCGTGGGAGCGCGCCGCCTACCTGAAGCGCTCGGCGATCGAACGCCGCGCAACGGGTGTGGATGAAGATGATATCGCGCTGGTGGGCGAGGAAGTCACCGAAGAGGGACAGCTTCTCGATGAGCGCTATGAAGAACTGAAGGCGCGCGAACAGTTCGTGCTAACCGTCTCCGAAAAGGGATTTGGCAAGCGATCTTCCTCCTACGATTTCCGAATTTCGGGTCGTGGCGGCAAGGGCATCCGTGCCACCGACACCTCGAAAACAGGCGAAATCGGCGAACTCGTCGCGGCTTTCCCCGTGGACGACGGCGACCAAATCATGCTGGTGTCCGATCGCGGTCAGTTAATCAGGGTACCGGTGGGCGGTATCCGTATCGCCAGCCGCGCGACGAAGGGCGTGACGATTTTCTCGACGTCCAAGGATGAAAAGGTGGTTTCGGTCGAGCGCATCAGCGAACCAGATGAAGAAATCGAGGACGTTGTCGAGACAGTTGACGGCCTTCCGGTGACCAACGGCGACGCTTCAGCCGAGCCAGAAGCGTAGACGCAGAAAATGGCAATGCAGCAAACGGGCGGTTATTCCGCCCGTTTTGTTGCGCGACGCGGGATTGGTTTTGACCACTGATTGGGCACCGTCTCGGCTGATGATCGGTTGGAAGATCCGCTTGCAAACCCACAAAAAAGCCGGAGGCGTAACATCCGGCTTGAGGTAGTACTGAAACGTGTTTGCTCTCGTTCAGAAAACGCTGCGTTTGTGTTCGAATTTCTTCATGTCTTCGCTTTCGCGACGCAAAGCGCTGATGGTGGACGCCACGGACACGATAAACATCACGCTGATCAGAGCGGTAAGAAGAGTCAAGATCGTGAACATCGGCAATCCTCCGTGGTTTTGCGGTCACATTCCTCAGTATTGGCTGCTTACGGCGACACGGGCCGACGCATAGGGGCCATAAACTTTGGACGTATCAATTTTCTGATCGTAGAGCGCGATAGTCGCTGCAAGCATACCGGTCATCATTACCATCCAGACTGCGTTGATCATGGTAATCTTATTTGGCATTTTATCTTCCTTGTGCGGCGTATCGCGTTACGCTTCGGTTGGATGAACGCATCCCTCGGGAAATGGTTCCCTCGGATATTGAGCGGTCGTTTAGCAAGCCCGGTCTGAAGAGACTTTGAATGTCCCGTTCATCTGGCGTTCAGAAACTCTAATCGGTTTAAATTTCACACCGCCGGCAAGCGCTATTAGGGCACGATGTTGCTGTAGTGCGGGCCGCACCCAACGTTGCCGACCGTCCTGAAAATGGCCATAGAGAAATTCTGCGACCAGCGAGAGCGCTACGGCTAGAACAACAAGAACGATGAGCATGGTTGCTTCCGGGGAATGCCGATGCGGGATGACATCAGCTGCGTTGACGATTTCCTTTGTAAGGATCACTGGTGAAGCGGCCTTGAATGGCGCATTCATCCACCGTTCAGCCGTGGGCAAATGACTTGCGGCAAGCCATCATCCGTGACAAAAGGCGTCGAACCAAATGGCCGGGCACATGACGACAGCTTTTTATCCAGGATCCTTCGACCCGATCACGAACGGACACGTGGATGTTCTCATCCAGGCGCTGAATGTCGCTTCGAGGGTGATCGTGGCGATCGGCATCCACCCTGGAAAGACAGCGCTTTTTTCTTTCGACGAGAAGGCCGATCTGATCCGCAGATCGCTTGCGGAAGCGCTGCCGGAAAAGGCCAACGATATTTCTGTCGTCGCCTTCGACAATCTGGTGGTCGATGCAGCACGCTCCCATGGCGCAACGTTGCTTATCCGAGGTTTGCGCGATGGCACCGATCTCGACTACGAGATGCAGATGGCGGGCATGAACCGGCAGATGGCATCTGATATCCAGACCATCTTTTTACCCGCCGGCACGGCCTCGCGGCCCATAACCGCCACATTGGTCCGCCAAATCGCGGCTATGGGAGGCGACGTCAGTGCATTTGTGCCGACAGCCGTCTTGAAAGCCCTTCAATCCAAGCGCAAATCCTAGGCGCCTTTCGCCGCAATGGAGCTCACATGAAACTCTTTTATCTCGCATTTGCAGGCGTGCTCTATCTCGCCTCGTTTGCCGGCGACGCTTTTGCACAGCCGGCTGACCACATGCTAACGATCCAGTTGAAGAGCGGACCGGTTGTGATCCAGCTGGAGCCGGACGTCGCACCGAAGCACGTTGCGCAGATCGAAGCACTTGCGAAGAAGGGTGCGTATGACAACGTGGCCTTCCATCGCGTTATTGAAGGCTTCATGGCACAGACGGGCGACGTGCAGTACGGCAACATGGAGAAGAATTTCAACGCGAGCCGTGCCGGCACGGGCGGTTCCGATATGCCGGACATTCCCGCCGAATTCTCCAAGACCCCTTTTGTACGCGGCACGGTCGGCATGGCCCGCTCGCAGGATCCGAACTCGGCCAATTCGCAGTTCTTCATCATGTTTGCTGACGGTGACTTCCTGAACGGTCAGTACACTGTCGTCGGCAAGGTCGTATCCGGGATGGAGAACGTCGACAAGATCAAGCGCGGCGAAGGTCAGAACGGTGAAGTCACCGACCCCGACCGGATGATTAAAGTCACCGTCGGCAATAAGTAAGTTTCAAGAAGTAGGAGAAAAAAATGGCAGAGATCAAGGATCCGGAAAACACCATCATCCTGGAAACGACCAAGGGCAAGGTCGTTATCCAGCTTCTGCCGGAAGTCGCGCCGGAACACGTCGCCCGTATCAAGGAACTCGCCCGCGAGAAGGCCTACGACGGCGTCGTCTTCCACCGCGTCATCAACGACTTCATGGCCCAGACGGGTGACGTGAAGTTCGGCAAGAAGGGCGGCGAAAGCTTCAACCCGGGTCGCGCCGGCATGGGCGGCTCTGAAAAGCCAGACCTGAAGGCCGAATTCTCGGCAATCAGCCACGTTCGTGGTACTTGCTCGATGGCCCGTTCGCAGAGCCCGAATTCTGCCAATTCGCAGTTCTTCATCTGCTTCACGGATTCCCCCTGGCTGAACAAGCAGTATTCCGTATGGGGCCAGGTCATCGAAGGCATGGACAACATCGACAACATCAAGAAGGGCGAACCGGTTGCCGATCCGGATTCGATCGTCTCGATGCGGGTTGCCGCTGACGTCTGATTGTGATTTCCGCTGGAACCCGCCCTTGCGCGAAAGCGCGGGGCGGGTTTCGCGTTGACTGGGACTGGCTCCATGCGCGTAGACCTTTTCGACTTCGACCTACCGGATGAACGGATCGCGCTGCGGCCAGCCGAGCCGCGCGACAGCGCGCGCCTGCTCGTCGTCGCCCCTTCAGCTGACGCGATGTTGTCTGATCATATCGTCGGTGAGCTACCGTCGTTTCTGAGGGCAGGGGATGCGCTTGTTTTCAATGACACCAAGGTCATCCCCGCGCAACTCGAAGGCGTTCGCGAACGCGATGGCGCCGGCATCCAGCAGGTTTCGGCGACTCTGCACATGCGGGTCGGCGCAAACCGGTGGAAGGCCTTCGCCAAACCCGGCAAGCGCATCAAGATCGGCGATCGCATCTCCTTTGGCCACGGCGGCAGCAGCTGCCTGCTTGGAAAGCTCGAATGCACGGTCGAAGAAAAGGCCGAGGGCGGCGAGGTGACACTCTCCTTCGATCTATCGGGACCCGCGTTGGACGAAGCGATCCATTCCGTCGGACACATACCGTTGCCGCCCTACATCGCCGCAAAACGTGCGGAAGACGAACGCGACCGTTCCGATTACCAGACCATTTACGCCCGGGAGGAGGGCGCTGTCGCAGCTCCCACCGCAGGGTTGCATTTCACTCCGACACTCTTCGATGCTTTGGACAAAGCTGGGATTGAACGGCATTTCGTGACGCTACATGTCGGCGCCGGCACCTTCCTGCCCGTGAAGGCCGATGATACCGACAATCACAAGATGCATCTCGAAAGCGGCTATGTCAGCGGCGAAACCGCCGCCAAGCTCAACGCCGTCAAGGCGAGGGGCGGACGGATCATCTGTGTCGGCACGACATCCCTCAGACTGATCGAAAGCGCCGCCCAAGATAGCGGCGAAATCCGTGGTTGGGCAGGCGCCACCGGTATCTTCATCACGCCAGGCTATCGCTTCAAGGCCGTCGACATGCTGATGACGAATTTCCACCTGCCGCGATCGACGCTTTTCATGCTGGTTTCGGCCTTTGCCGGCTTCGAGACCATGCATACAGCTTACAAGCATGCCATTTCCACGGGCTACCGCTTCTATTCCTATGGCGATGCGAGCCTTCTTTTCCGGAAAGACTAGATGACCGAGAACTTCCAGTTCACTCTTCAGAAGACCGACGCCGGAGCCCGCCTTGGCGAGGTTTCCATGCCGCGGGGCACGATCCGCACACCCGCTTTCATGCCGGTCGGCACGGTCGGCACGGTGAAGGCGATGTATCTCGATCAGGTGCGCGATACCGGCGCGGACATCATCCTCGGCAACACCTACCACCTGATGCTGCGTCCGACGGCAGAACGCGTCGCACGGCTCGGCGGACTTCACAATCTCATCCGCTGGCAACACCCGATCCTGACGGATTCGGGCGGTTTTCAGGTCATGTCTCTCTCCGGTCTGCGCAAACTCGACGAGCAGGGCGTGACATTCAAATCGCATGTCGACGGTAGCCTTCATCACATGTCGCCGGAGCGCTCTATCGAGATCCAGGGCCTTCTCGGTTCCGACATCCAGATGCAGCTCGATGAATGCGTGGCGCTTCCGGCCGAGCCGCGCGAAATCGAGCGGGCCATGGAAATGTCGCTGCGTTGGGCCGAGCGCTGCAAAGTGGCCTTCGGCAATCAACAGGGCAAGGCGATGTTCGGAATAGTGCAGGGTGGTGACGTGCCGTCGCTGCGTATCCGTTCCGCAGAAGCGCTAACTGAGCTGGACCTCAAGGGTTATGCCGTCGGCGGCCTGGCTGTGGGCGAGCCGCAGGATGTGATGCTGAAGATGCTCGAGGAGACGCTTCCGGTTCTGCCGACCGAAAAGCCCCGCTACCTCATGGGGGTCGGGACACCGGACGATATCCTGAAATCCGTCGCTCGCGGCATCGACATGTTCGACTGTGTGATGCCGACCCGCTCAGGTCGTCATGGGCTGGCTTTCACGCGCCGCGGCAGGGTCAATATCCGCAACGCGCGCCACGCCGAGGACATGCGGCCGCTGGACGAGCAGTCGAGCTGCCCCGCGTCGCGGGACTATTCGCGTGCCTATCTGCACCATCTCGTTCGCTCCAACGAGGCGCTTGGGGGAATGCTGCTCTCCTGGAACAATCTCTCCTATTATCAGGACCTTATGCAGGGCATCCGCAAGGCGATCGCCGAAGGCAGGTTTTCCGACTTCATGGCGGAGACACAAGAAGAATGGGTGCGGGGTGATATTGAGCCGGTGAAATAGAGTGGGACCGCTCTTGCCAATTGGATAGAGGCCTGAGGCTCTTCTGATCGTGCCTCCTTTAGATATCAGTGGCCACGAGGCTTTCAGATGCCTTTGCTGTCGGCATTCGGCACGATCTGAACACCATTGATCTTATAGCCGCCGTCAGGCTGACGCATCAGCTGGTAGATCGCCGTCCAATCCTTACCGTCACGACCGCTGATCAGCACCTCATGGTAGATCATTGCGCCGTTGTCGATAGACCGGCTGCGGCCGAAGGCGTAGTTGCCGGGATGATAGACCGGTTCGTAGCTTCTCTTCACCATCGCGAAGAAGACGTTCTTGTCAGGATAGAGCGCCTTGATGCCCGGTGCCGCAAAGGCATATGCCGCGTCAGCGTCATCGCGCAGGAAGGCATTGATTTGCTTCTCGATCATCGAGCGTGTCGCATCGACTGGATCTTCGGCACGAACGGTGGGAAGACAAACAAGCGACGCGGCAGACAGGATAACAACGGCGAAAAAGGCGCGCATGGCAACAGCTCCGGCTATCCCGGTAATTGTAGCGCGCTTTGCCCGGAAGGAAACGAGTGTTTCTTCCTTGCGAGCGACAACCCATCGGCATCTATCGCAAGTCGCGTCGCACTTCATCCCTGAACCCACGCCCACACAAACACCAATCGGATAAGATAGATTATGGAACTATTCAATTCTCTGCCAAGCCGCACGTCACCGCCGTGACTTTGATTGGCCGCGTTCAATGACAAGTTCCCAGCTAGCAGCTACCTCACAACAAGCTCACGCATTCCGCATAACCTTCTCGAGCGCATTTCGCGCCGGATTGACTACGCCGTAATCCGCGGCAACAACTAAGGTCAGCAAGAACGAGTCAATTTGGAGCTTTGGCCCCGAAGCCAATCTCCGTCGTTCAGAGGATGGCCAAAATGCATGGAAAGATAATTGTTTGCGCTGGAGTTCTCGTGATTTCCGTTGCGCCCCTCGACGCCTTCGCCACCGATGTCAAGTACACTTGCGCGAACGGCTCACGGCTGATGGTTCATTTCAGCCCGCCCAACGATCCCTCCGGCAAGGCCCGGCTTGTTTTTGCGGGATCAGGCAAGACCTACACCTTGCCTTTGGCCGTCTCGGCAGACGGCAGTCGCTACGCCGGCGCCGGTACCGAATTCTGGATCAAAGGCAGAAGCGCTACGTTGACGCGCGGCAGCTCCGCAATCATCTGCCAGGCCGACTAGAACGATGCGCAAAGCTACGCTCTCGGCCATCCTGGCATGCCTGCTGTCTGCAGCCGGAATGGCACCGGCGCGCGTCACGGCCGCCAATATAGGTAGGCTCAGGGGATCCCAAACCGTGCAATGGATAGCGGAGTTTTGCCAGAAATGGTGAACCAAATGAACGCGGAGGGACGATGAAATGACGGCCAACTCGGTTACGCCGCCTCGCCCCGGCGCCTCCCGGCTAGTGCGTCGCGAACGTTTTCTCGGCGTCAGCATTATTACCAGCATAGCGTTTCTGATCTACGGCGACGTGCTTCTTGGTCAATTCGCCCACCCATTCTGGCTGGCCTTGATCTTCGTGTGGCTGTTCTCGGTCGTTCTCGGTTCAGCACTATCGGTCGTACGGCATGCCGAACACCTCGCTGAACGGCTTGGGGAGCCGTACGGCACGCTCATTCTGACGCTGTCAATCACGTCTATCGAGGTGATGGCAATATCCGCGGTTATGACGCATGGCGAAAACAATCCCACGCTCGTACGCGACACGCTGTTCGCGGTCGTGATGATCATCCTCAACGGCATGGTCGGTCTGTCATTGCTTGTGGGCGGCTGGCGGCGGCCCGAGCAGCGTCACAACCTGCAGGGCGCCAATGCCTATCTCGGCGTGATCGTTCCTCTGGCGACGTTGAGCATGATCATGCCCAATTTCTCCCATCCCGCGGATGCGCCTGCCTACTCGACGGCCCAGCAAAACATCTTGATCTTCATATCGGTCGGACTGTACAGCGTGTTCCTCGCGCTCCAAACAGGTCGCCACCGCGGTTTCTTTGTTGACGAGACCGGCGGCGAATATGCAGCTGCCAGGACCGGTGTACATGACGATCCGCTGTGGCTGTCCGTCGTCCTCTTACTTTGCTACATGGCGCTCGTCGTCTTTCTCGTCGAACAGCTTGCGCCACCGGTGGACTACTTCATCGAAACGTTGCATGCTCCCGCTGCGCTCGGCGGTGTCGTCATGGCGGTGCTCGTTGCCACGCCCGAAGCCATAAGCGCCGTGCGCGCCTCCGTCGCCAACCACCTGCAGCGATCGGTAAACATCTTTCTCGGCTCGGTTCTCTCGACCATCGGATTGACGGTTCCCGCAATGCTGGCCCTCAGCCATATTACCGGTCACCCGATCGTGCTCGGGCTGGGACGCACAGATTCAGTGCTCCTTATATTGACGCTTTCCGTCAGCATCATCACCTTTGCAAGCGGCCGGACCCACCTGATGCAGGGTGCGGTTCATCTCGTGCTGTTTGGTGCGTATTTCCTGCTCATTTTCGCGACATGATCGTGCAGGTCGGACCTTCTTTGGACGTGTCCCTTCTGTTCGCGCCACTGCTATGGCACCACCATGCCAATTTTGGAGCTAGCCGACGTGTCTCTTGAACTCCTGATTGAAAACTACGGTCTGATCGCGATATTTCTGGGGACGGCGATCGAGGGAGAAACGGCGGCTTTTCTCGGCGGGGTGGCCGCCCACCGCCACCTGCTGAGCTACCTCACCGCATCTCTTGCGGCGTCCGCCGGGTCTTTCGCAGGTGACCAGATGTTCTTCTTCTTGGGACGGTATCTGCGGCGCCTTTCTTTCGTGCAGAGGATCATCGAGAAACCGGCTGTCGCGCGGGTCAACGGTCTACTCGAGCGCCATCCCATCGGTTTCATCTTCGCCTTTCGCTTTCTGCCGGGCTTGCGAACAATAAGTCCGGTTGTCATTGGAACAACAACGGTTCCTACAACCACCTTCCTTCTCCTGAATGTGGCTGCGGCGATGGTTTGGGGACAATTGTTTACAAGCGTGGGCTACATTTTCGGCCACGGCGTCGAACAACTCCTCGGGCATTTGTCGCTCCACCTGCACCTCATAATTGCCATGGCGGCCGCTCTCCTCTTGGTTTTTGCGGGGTCAGTTGTGCGCAGACGTGGATCTGTGTAACGCAATGTTTGATTGTCGCAGGTCGAAGGCTCACGACCTGCGACACCATCGTAATGGATAGATGGGCGTAATTGTTATGCAGGCGCAATTGATATACGGGCAATCTATCTTTAAACCCAGGCCAAACTATTTTCCTTGTGAGTTGCGCCGATGCGGCTGACCGTCTACTCCGACTACGCACTGCGCCTGATGATGTATCTCGCCCTCAACGGCGAGAGGCTGTCGACGATCGCCGAGATCGCCAAGGCCTATGACATATCCAAGGCTCATCTGATGAAGATCACCCACGAACTGGGCCAGAAGGGCTTTATCGACACGGTGCGAGGCCGCCAGGGCGGAATGCGTCTGGCGCGAGACGCCGGGCGGATCGGGATAGGAGAAATCGTGCGGGCCTGCGAGCCGGATTTTGCCATCGTTCCGTGCATGGAGGAAGGCTCCGGGATAGTATGTGTGGTCCAACCGGCATGCGTTCTCAAGCGCGCGCTCGCGTCCGCAACCGTGGCATTTCTGGACGTCCTCGACGGCTATACGCTTTCCGACCTTATTCTACCGTCAACACCACTGCGACAACTCCTGTCTCTTCCCAGCGAGAAGGCAGACCCGGCCTCCCGTCAGCGAAACCCATGAAGGTTGACATTCTTCAGCAAATCAGAACATTTCACGAACATAAATCAGGAATTGCAGCGATGTCATCTGGCGAAAAGTTCATTGTCCTCCCCTACCGCAAAAACCGGGGCAATCTGATCCCGGGAGAAATGCGACAGGCTTCAAATGCGGTTAGCGCAGAGAGGATCGCCTCCGCGATGTCGGCTCGCTTTGTCGGCGTGGCTGCTTATGCCGTTTTCGTTGACGAGGAGACCGGGGACATGTCCTCGCCACGGCTGCTGGCACGCCACGGCGAGATCGCCGATCTCAACGCTGCTTGATTGCCGCCGTGGAAACGTCACTCTACGCACCCGTCAAAGGCTTCCTAGAAGCGGCTGGCTACGAGGTAAAGGGAGAAGTCGGTGGCTGCGACCTCGTGGGCCTGAGTTCGGGCGAGCCCCATTTGGTGGTCGTATGTGAGCTCAAGCTTTCATTCAATCTGGAACTCATCCTGCAGGCAGTCGACCGCGCATCCATTTGCGATGAAGTATGGATTGCCGCACGGGTTTCGGCCACGGGGCGCGGGCGTGAATCGGACAAGCGTTTTCGCCATCTATGCCGTCGTCTCGGAATTGGCATGCTTGGCGTCGCAGACACCGGCGAAGTCAGCATCATCGTCAGTTCGGTCTCGCCGATGCCTCGCACGAATTCCAAGCGAAGGTCGCGTCTTGTCGACGAGCATCGCCGTCGACGCGGCGACCCGACCCCCGGTGGTGGATCAAGAGCACCCATCCTGACCGCTTACCGGCAACAGGCACTGGCGTGCGCATCTGCGATTCAGCGTGGCCATTTGCGACCTCGCGACATGAAGACGGTTGCTCCTGACGCCGGGAAAATTCTGCTGAGCAACGTATATGGCTGGTTCGAGCGGCGCGAAAAAGGTGTGTACGCCCTGACTGAGGCAGGTGAAAGCGCCCTCATCCGCTGGCCTCAGGCCGTTCCCAGCGCACTCTAATACGCGCTTAGGCTCCGCATCCAACGCAGGTCATTGCCGTCCCCACTCCGACCTCTAGAACGAAAGGTCGAGCGCCCGGCCCTCGAATAGCCTGTCTCTTGACCCTTCGAGGTGCAATTGCATCAGATCGCGTGCTTCCTCGGCCCTGCCTTCGGAAATCGCCTTGTAGATCGCGTTGTGTTCCTGGAATACCTGCTCGAGGCCTGGCCGTGGTCCCAGCAACGAAAGCCCGTGAAGGTGCATGCCAACGGCGATATGTGCCTTCAGGGCATCGATGGAGGCCGTATAATAGTGATTGTTGGCAGCTTCTGTCACCGAGCGGTGAAAGTTGAAATCGGCATCCGTGCGATGCAACTGATGGCTGGTTGCCTCTCTAAGGTCGGCGAGCGCCGACGCAATCTTCTGGACGGCCGCGTCATCGCGCCTCTTGGCTGCGAAAAAGGCGGCAGCTGGTTCAATCGTCAAACGGAATTCATAGCAGCGTTGAATATCCGCAATCGTCTTTACCGGTGAATAGGCAAGCTGCGTGGTCGGCAAGCCGTGGGCGCTGACAAAGGTTCCGGCCCCCTGGCGCGCATAGACCATCCCCTGGTCCCGCAGGCGAGCCAAAGCGTCGCGCACGATGGGACGAGAGACGCCCAGCAGCGAGGCAAGCTCGTGCTCACCCGGCAGCCGCGAGTCCGCCGGATAGTTGCCGGAGCGGATGCGTTCCAGGAGTTGGTCAAAAACGCGATCGACCAGCTTCACGGCCTTGCCTCGCCCGGACTTGCCTACCGGGTTCGCTTGTCCGCCCGCCGATACACCGTTCGCTTCATCCACGTTCATTCTCCCCGTCGGCATCGCCTCACGCCGCCTGATTCTGTGAAATCAGTCTTAGCAAACTATCATAATTCCCGAAGCCCCCGGACTTCACGGCACAACGGAAGCGAGCTCCATCAGAGGCCATTACCTCAAACCAAGGAATTCCTGCCTCGATTTCGCCCTTCGGAATCAGGATCCGAATTCCAAGCCTGCGCAGGACAGCAAGCGCGGTATCTCCTCCGCCCACCATCAGCATATCCGGACGCGTATTCTCTATCACCAATTGTACGCCCTGTGCAAAGCGGTCTGCTACGACGGCGGCGTCGGTAGCGAGTTCGCCAGTGCAACGCAGCAAGAGCGGAAGGGTTTGTCCTATCCCCTGCCCTACAATTCCCATGGGCGCATCAACCACGCCACACAAGGCGCCCGCCCCCTCCAGCATACGCATCTGGCTTGCGGTAATAGGATCACGCGTGCCGAAAGCGAAGAGGGTCTTGCGAGCCGGCTCATACTTTTGCCGTGCCAAGCCTGCCTGGCCGACGCTGCGCGCAAGTGCACTACCGAGACCCCGCGCGCCAACCGCGAGAGTGAGCTTCCAGTCGTGCGCCGTTGCGATCCTGTCGAGATCGGCATCACTTGCTGCATCGGCAATGAGGACGCCGTGGGGCTCTTGGAAGAGTTCAGCGATCGGCAGCGCCCGCTCGACGCCGCGCCCCACGACGTGGCCGTCTCGTGTATACCGAAGTTGATCCGGAATGGCTGGCGCAACCACGATCCGCGAATGACCGAATACTTCCGCCAGGCGCACGCTTTCCGAAGCCACATTCCCCTTCAGGCGTGAATCGATTTTCTTGAGGACGATCTTCGGGAAGGCGGCAAGAAGGGCGCTGGCCGCGAGACCGACCCTCCTTGCCGCTTCCTCCTCCGGGAGAGCCCTTGAGGCGGTATTGACCACGACTACCTCCGAACCCGTTGCGAGCGCCTCCGGTATGGCTTCGATGTCGATCGCAACGACGACGGAAAGACCAGCGTCGACGAACGGGGTTCCCGTGTCGAGCGCACCGGTCAGATCGTCGGCGATGATAGCGACCTTCAGCGTCATGCAGTCTGTCCTGTGTTGACCGCGTGGCAGGCGACGAGATGACCGGGTCTTGCTTCCTTCCACTCCGGCACTACCGTGCTGCAAACATCCATGGCCACTGGGCAGCGGGTGTGGAAACGGCAGCCGCTCGGCGGGCTGAGCGGACTCGGCACGTCGCCCTGCAGGATCTGGCGGTTGCGGGTACGCTCCAGTTCCGGATCGGTTTCCGGCACGGCTGAAAGCAATGCCTTGGTGTAAGGATGCAGCGGGTTTTCGAACAATTCCTCGCGGGTGGCGAGTTCCGCCAGACGGCCGAGATACATGACGCCGACGCGGGTGCTGATGTGGCGAACCACCGCCAGATCGTGGGCGATGAACAGGTAGGTCAGGCCGTATTTTTCCTGCAGGTCGAGCAGCAGGTTGATGATCTGTGCCTGGATCGAGACGTCGAGCGCAGAAATCGCTTCGTCGCAGACGATAAATTTGGGCTGGCAGGCCAGTGCGCGGGCGATGACGACGCGCTGGCGCTGGCCGCCGGAGAGTTCGTGCGGATAGCGCTGCGCAAAACGCGTCGGCAGGCCCACGTCGGTCAGGAGCGCCGCGACCTTGTCCTTCAGCTCGGCCTTGGTGCAGAGCTTGTGGAACAGGATCGGCTCTCCGACCGCCTCACCGATCGTCATGCGCGGGTTGAGCGTCGAATAGGGATCCTGGAAGACGATCTGCAGGTCGCGGCGGAACGGCCGCATCTGCTTTTCATCCAGTGTCGCCAGATCCTGGCCCTTGTAGACGACCCTGCCGCTGGTCGCCTTGTAGAGGTTGAGGATGGTGAAGCCGGTGGTCGACTTGCCACAGCCGGATTCGCCGACGAGGCTCAGCGTCTCGCCTTCCATGATGTCGAGGTTGACGTTGTCGAGCGCATAAACGGTGGCCGAGCGCTCGCCGAAGGCGCCGAGCCTGACGTGGAAATGCTTGACAAGGTTTTCGATCTTGAGCAGCGGTTGGGCACCCATCACGCAGCCTCCTGCATTCTCTGGACGACGAAACAAGCGGCACGGTGGTTTCCGCCGCCTGATATAGGCTCGAGTTTCGGCACGCTTTCATGGCAGATGGCTTCCGCCAGCGGACAGCGTGGGGCAAAGGGGCAACCTTTGGGACGGCGGCCGGGCTCGGGCGGCGTGCCGCCGATCGAGCTCAGGCGGCTTGCCGGCGCATCCGACAGTTTCGGGATCGAGGCAAGCAGGCCGCGGGTATAGGGATGGCTCGGGCGAGCGTAGAGCTCGTCGACCGGTGCGTCCTCGACGACCGTGCCTGCGTAGAGCACGGCGACGCGGTCGACGAGCCCGGCGATCAGCGCCAGATCATGGGTGATCCAGACGACCGACATGCCGAGCTTGGCACGCAGATCCTTTACCAGATCCACGATCTGCGCCTGGATGGTGACGTCGAGCGCCGTCGTCGGCTCGTCAGCGATCAAAAGTTTCGGATTGCAGGCAAGGCCGATGGCGATCATCACGCGCTGGCGCATGCCGCCGGAGAGTTCGTGCGGATAGGCCTGCAAACGCTCTTCCGGGCCGGGAATGCCGACGAGGCGCAGCAGTTCGACAGCGCGAACGCGGGCCTCCGGCTTCTTCATGCCGCGGTGATAGATCAGCGGTTCACAGATCTGGTCGCCGATGCGCATGACCGGGTTGAGCGAGGTCATCGGGTCCTGGAAGACGAAGCCGATATCGCCGCCGCGAACCTTGCGCAACTCGCGGTTCGACATCTTCTGCAGATCGCGGCCATCGAAGCTCGCCGAGCCCTTGGTGACCTTGATCTTGTTCGGCAGCAGCCGCATCAGGCTCAGCATCGTCAAGCTCTTGCCGCAGCCGGATTCGCCGACCACGCCTAGCGTTTCGCCCTTGTTGACATAGAGGTCGATGCCATCGACCACCACGGCAGCGCCGTTGCGACCGTCGATCTCGACGGTCAGGTCGCGGACATCGAGCAGTTTCTCGTTCGACTTGATGTTCATCACTTGCTGCCCCGCGGATTGAGTGCATCGTTGAGGCCATCGCCGAGGAAGCTGAAGGCGACCGAGGCAAGGCCGAGAACGGCTGCCGGTGCGGCGAGCAAGTGCGGATAGTGTTGCCAGACGCGAAGGCCGTCCGAGATCATGTTACCCCAGCTCGGAGTTGGCGGATTGACGCCAACGCCGAGGAAGCTGAAGGCACTTTCCAGCACCATCGCCGTGCCAAGACCGGCGCTGACGGAGACAATCAGCGGACCTAGCGCGTTCGGAATGACGTAGCGCTTCATGATGATCCAGTTGGAAAGGCCGAGCGCCTGGGCTGCCGTGATATAGGGCCGGCTGCGGATCGACAGCACCTGGGCGCGTACGAGGCGCGCATAGGGCGGCCAAGAGATCAGCGCCATCGAGCCGAACACCAGCATGAAATCGACCCAGATGGTCTGGCGATAGAAGGGATTGAGGGTCGCGAGATACTGCGCTTCCATCCACTTGGTGATCGGCGACTTCAGCGATGCGTTGATGACGACGACGAGCAGCAGGTTCGGCACCGACATGGTCATGTCGGTCAGCCACATGATGACGCGATCGAAGGGATTGCCGAAGAAGCCGGCGATGGCGCCGAGGGTCGTACCGATGAATACGGCGATCAGGGTGACGATGACGGCGACCAGAAATGCGGTGCGCGTTCCGAAGACGACGCGGCTGAAAACATCACGACCGAGGTCGTCGGTTCCAAAGAGGTGGTTCAACGAGGGTGCTGCGTTTCGCGCCTGTAAATCCTGGCTCAGATAATCATAGGGTGTGAGATACGGTCCAAAGATCGCCGCGAAGGCGAGGATAAGCACGACGACAAGACCGAAGACCGCGAGCTTGTTGCGCTTCAGGCGATGCCAGGCGTCGCGCCACAGACTGACAGGTGCTTCGTCCTGGACTGCGACGGGTGAGAGAGGGATGGCGGACATGGTCAGCGGCTCCTTCTTGCATCATTGGCACGCGGATCAAGCAGCGGGTAAAGCACGTCCACCAGAAGGTTCGACATCATCACCAGGAAAGATCCGATGAGCGTAATTGCCAGGATGACCGGATAATCGGAATTGGTCAGCGCCTGCACGGTGAGACGACCGAGACCCGGCAAACCGAAGACGAGCTCCACAAAGATAGCGCCGTTTACGATGGTGATCATGATCAGTCCGAGTTGAGTGACGACGGGCGTCAGCACGGGGCGCAGGATATGGCGCAGCGCTACGATAATCTCGGGCACCCCCTTGGCGCGGGCCGTGCGAACAAAATCCTCGGACAGCACCTCGATCACAGCGGCGCGGGTCTGCCGCACGATCAACGCGATCGGCTGGAAGGACAGCACGACGAGCGGCAGCAGGATGCGTACGTCGAAGATACCGCCCCAGCCATAGGGCACACTGGCGCCTGGCAGGAGAACAATGAGGCCTACCATCAGCAGTGGGCCAGCGACATAGGCCGGTATCGCCCACAGGAAGAGGGCCGAACCGAGAATCGCATAGTCGAGACGACTGTTTTGGTTCATCGCGGCGATCATGCCAAGCGGGATTGCAACGACCGTCGTGAGGATGATGGAACAGAGAGCAAGCTTGAAGGAGACGGGAGCTGCGGCCGAGACCATCGCCCAGACCGAGCGACCGGAGGTCAGCGAATTGCCAAACTGGCCATGCAACAGGTTCCAGATGTAAAAGCCGAACTGCTCGATAAATGGCTTGTTCAGGCCGGCGCTCTCGCGGATCGCCTCGATGCGCTGCGGATTGTATGCAACATCGCCCGGGGCACGCAGAAAGATCAACTTGATCGGATCGCCGGCGCCGTAGAAAGCCAACGCGTAAACGGCCAGCATCACAATCAGCACGGACGGAATCCAGATGGCAAACCGCGTCAGCACGTAGCGTAACAAGGTCACCTCCCACCAGTTTGCAGACACGTTTCCGCTCAACGCGGACATGCGATGTCTTTTTGAAACTTGCGCGAAGGCCTTGCGGTCTTCGCGCGATTACTATTGCCTGGAGGCTATCGGTCTCGACGATTCGTGTCGGCTCAGCCGATCGAGATGTCCCAGGGCGCCACGACCTGCCAGTCGAGGTTCTTCTCCATGCCCTTTACCTCCTTGGTAGCCCAGCGCGACATCGCCTGAGAGTACCACGGAATGAAGACCCAATCTTCGCGGAATGCTTTCTGGGCATCCTGTGCGAGCTTGATGCGCTCGGGATCGGCGGCAGCTTTGGTAGAGGCTTCAGCGAGTGCCGCATCCACCTTGTCGTTCTTGTATCCGCCGAGCTTGTTCTGCGCGTTCGACGAGGTCGAGGCAATCGAACCCGCAAGATAGGAAACGGCATCGGGCACGCGAGTGCCGACGTCGTCACGGAAGATCTGGACAGCGTTCTGGTCCGGACCCGCATAGGCGTCTTGCTGCGGCTTCATGTCGACGGCGGTGATGCCGAGGTTTTGGCGCCATTGTTCGGCGATGAATTGGGCAGCCGCCTGAATCGCCGGGCCTGAGATGCCGACGAAGAGGATCTTCGGCAGGCGCTCGGGGCCACCGTAACTGGATTCGGCAAGCAACTTCTTGGCTGCTGCGGGGTCGTATGAATAGGGCTCAAAGCCGGAGTTGTCGGCACCCGGCACCGAGTTCAGGATCTGGTCGGCCTTCTTGTGCGGACCGTCGGGATAGGAGGCCTTGAACAGACCATCACGATCGATCGCCATGATGAGCGCCTGGCGAACCTTCGGATCGTCCATCGGCGCGCGGGAAATGTTGAACCAGAAGTGCTGACTGGTCGGGATCAGCGGGCCTGCGGAGAATTCTGGGCCGAGGTCCTGGATGATCGTCGAGGTCACCAGTTCGGTGTGAGCGTTGAATTCGCCAGACTTGATGAGCGACGTCGCGGTGACATTGTCTTCGATCGAGGTGATCTCGATACGCGCCAGCTTCGGTTTCGGTCCGAAGAAGTTCTCGTTCGGCTCGAAAACCAGCTTGCCGGCGTCGATGTCGATGCTGGTCAGCTTGAAGGGGCCGGAGTAAACCGCGCTGCTATCAGGCTTGTACCAGTCGGCAATCTCTTCGCCGTCACTGCCACGCGATTGCGCCGCCTTGGTGATCGGCGCGATATGATTGGCAAGCCGCATGAAAAAGATCGGATCGGCTTCGGTCAGGGTGACCACGACCGTACCTTCGTCGGGCGTCGCAACCCCAGTCAACTCGTTGCCTGCGCCGGCGCCGATTTCCTTGTAACCCTGAACCTTGCTCAGGACCTGATCCGCACGCTGGCTCTTGGTGTTCGGCATCGAGGCCACTTCCCAGGACCCCTTGACGTCAGCCGCCGTGATCTTGCTGCCGTCGGAGAAGACAGCCTTGGGGTCGATCTTGAAAGTCCAGACCTTGTTGTCCGGCGATTCCCAACTGGTGAAGACGTAAGGGTTGATCTTGCCTTCGCTATCGAAATACATCGGCGAGGCCCACCAGATCGAATTCCAGCGGAACGGCACGCCGCCGCCGCGCAACGGCGACCAATCCTGGTTGAAGGCCGGGTTGGCGACCTTCAGCACCTGGCCTTCGTCGGCCATCACTATGCGGGCGTTTAGGCCGAAAACCGTAAGGCCTACGCCGGCAGCAAGGCCGAGCTTCAGCGCATCCCGGCGCGACATCTGGGCTTTCGGCGATGTATTCCCTTCATTCCGATCAGTCATCTTGTCCTCCCATGACGAAATCAGTGACGCGCCCGCTTTTCACTCATCCCGAGGGTGCGTCACGACATGACGTTGACACTCGCCCGTTAATGTAAATATGTCAATGAAAATTAATTTTCAAAAACACATTTGGCACAATCGAAATATTTCATCGATATTTTTCAATGTGTTGAAAAATCGTCATCACCCCATCTCGCATTGTCATATTGACAACAATGTCGATCAGGAACAAGAAAACGGCATTCTGCGGGCCAGTCGCGCCCTGCCGCCCAATGCGCGACGTCCATTCGAGGAGCAACGAAATGAACAACCACGCGATTACAGGCGTATTCAGCGCTGCCGCCACGCCCCTGAATACCGACGGGAGCCCCGACCTCGGACTGTTCGCCGAGCACTGCAAGCGCCTCCTCGCCGAGGGCTGCCATGGCGTGGCGCTTCTTGGCACAACCGGCGAAGCAAATTCGTTCTCCTCCAGCGAGCGGCGCACGATCCTCGAGGCTGCGCTGCGGGCTGGCGTCCCGGCTGACAAACTGCTTCCTGGCACCGGCGTCGTCGCGGCCAGCGAAACGGTGGAGCTTACAAAGCATGCGCTTTCCCACGGCGTCACCAAGGTGGTGATGCTGCCTCCGTTCTACTACAAGGGTGTTTCAGACGACGGCCTTTTTACTGCCTATTCTCAGATACTGGAAAAGATCGCGGACAGCCGTTTGCAGGTCATTCTCTACCATATACCTCAGGTCTCAGGGATCCCACTCTCGATAGCCCTGATAGGCCGGCTGATCGCGGCTTTTCCGGACACTGTTGTCGGCATCAAGGAATCTGCCGGTGATTTCAACAACATGCAGGCAATCGTTGCTGCCTACCCAGGATTTTCGGTTCTTGCCGGTGCCGATCCGCTGCTGTTGCCACTATTGAAGGTGGGCGGCGCCGGCTGCATTACCGCCACGTCCAATCTCGTTGCAGGTTCGTTGCGCACCGTCTACGACAAGGTCGACGACGCTTCACAGACCGCCGTCGTCGAGAAAGCGCAGGCGCGGATCAACGCTTATCGCACGCTTTCCAACTCCTATGTACAGATCCCGACGATCAAGGCCATGATCGGACTGAAGACCGGAAACCCCGCATGGAAGCGGACGCGTGCGCCGCTGATGCCGATCAGCGACGCCGACTACGCCTCACTTTCGGAAAACTACGCGAAGTTGCCAGAAGGAGAGTGACCGTGATTTCAACAGGCCTGAGGCCGGAAGATGTTCCGGCATTTATGACTGGCGAGATCGCCACGAGCCAGACACAAGACGGGCGAGCGGATGCCTATCTGCCCTCCCCCTGCATTCAGAACCACGCAGCCAATCTTGCCTTCCTTCCCGATGGCACGCTGACATGCGCATGGTTCGGCGGGACGATGGAGGGAATGGGTGACATATCGATTTACATGTCACGGCTTTTGCCGGGCAAGTCGCGCTGGACAACCCCTGAAAAAATGTCGGACGACCCTGCCAAATCTGAACAAAACCCATTGATTTTCAATGCACCAGACGGAAAAATCTGGCTGCTTTATACTTCGCAAACGGCTGGCAACCAGGATGGCTCCGTTGTCAAATGCCGTATTTCCGAAGACGGTGGCAAAACGTTCGGTGACGTCAAGCTGCTGTGCGATATTCCGGGCACATTCGTTCGCCAGCCGATCGTCGTCAACAATCGCGGCGCATGGTTGCTACCGGTGTTCCGCTGTGTCGGGCTGGCAGGCGAACGCTGGACAGGCGACGCCGATACGGCTGGTGTTCTGATCTCGCGCAATCACGGCAAAAGCTGGGAGATGACAGACGTTCCCGACAGCCTGGGCGCGGTGCACATGAACATCGTGCCTCTCGAAGGCGACAGGCTTGTAGCCTTCTATCGCAATCGCTTTTCCGAATGCGTGCTCTCCAGCCAATCAACGGACGACGGCGAAAGCTGGAGTGCGCCAGCGCCGGTGGATCTTCCAAACAACAACTCGTCGATCCAGGCCATCATGTTGGAAAGTGGCCAAATTGCAATGGTTTACAACCATGCGAATGCATTGACATCCGACTCTCGCAGGCTTTCGCTCTACGACGAAATCGAGGGAGAGGAAAGCGCTGCGCCGGTGCCGACATCCGATCGACGCAAGGCCGTCTGGGGCGTCCCGAGGGCGCCGCTCAGCCTGGCATTCTCCAGTGACGGCGGCGTCAGCTTCCGGCACCGTATCGACCTTGATACCGGCGACGGCTATTGCCTGAGCAACAATTCAAAAGACGCGCTGAACCGCGAGTTCTCCTACCCTTCGATCACCCAAGGGCAGGACGGCTCGATCCATATCGCCTACACCTACTACCGGCGAGCGATCAAATATGTGCGTCTCTCGCCTGACAGAATGGCCTGAGCCCGCCTCCAGAACGAGCGGTCGCCCTCCGGGGCGCCGTTGGCAGCATTGGCACGTGCTTTTACAACTGACGATACTGGCGAGCTTGCGCCTCTAGATCCATACTACGAGCCAACAGATTCACCTAAGCACACATACATCTGTATTTGTTATCTTTTTCCGATTGAATCAGTTGAAGCGGTTAGATATTTGGACAAATTTACTTTGAAAGCTTGCCAATCGAAGCGAGCTTGTATAACAACTTTACATCTATTCGGCATGTACCGTGCCAGTGCATTCACGAAGGGAGTGGTCCTGTGGTCAGCTTGGATTCACCTATCACAATCGTCCGGCCGCATCTGATTGAATTCGGCGTCGGGACGGCGGAGCGCCTGGGGATGTGGGCAAGCCAAAAGGGTTATGCGCGCATTCTTGTCATATCCGACGCTTTCAACGCCACCAGGATTGATGCACTTGGCTTGAGAGGGGAAGTGACGGTGTTCGCCGACGTGACGCCCGAGCCGGATACCGCCAATCTCGACAGGGTGCTATCTGCGGCCAACGCGGCAGACGCCCAGCTCGTAGTGGGGTTCGGCGGCGGAAGCGCCATGGATCTGGCAAAGCTTGCCGCCGTTCTTGCTGGCTCATCGCAGACCCTGCGTGACGTGGTCGGTCCCAACAGGGTAGCCGGCCCTCGCCGCGTGGCGCTGGCACAGGTGCCGACGACATCCGGAACGGGCAGCGAGGCTGGTATCCGGGCTCTGGTGACCGATCCGGTGACCATGGCCAAGCTTGCCGTTGAAAGTATTCACATGCTTGCGGACATCGCTGTGATAGATCCGGCGCTGACATTTTCAGTTCCTGCGCGCACCACAGCTGCAACTGGTGTCGATGCCATGGCGCATTGCGTCGAAGCCTTCACAAACCGCAAGGCGCACCCGATGATCGACCTCTACGCGATAGAAGGTACGCGACTTGTGGGAAAATATCTGGCGCGCGCAGTCAGAGATGGTGATGACGCTGAGGCACGTGCCGGCTTGTGTCTGGCGTCACTGTATGGCGGCTTTTGCCTGGGCCCGGTCAACACCGCAGGCGGACATGCGCTGGCCTATCCGCTTGGCACCCGATGGCATGTTGCCCATGGCGCGGCAAATGCGCTGATCTTCCCCCACGTGCTCGCCTTCAACACGCCGGCTGCTGCGGAGAAGACCCAAGCCATCATGGATGCTCTCGGCTGTAAAACCTCAACGAGTACACAGTCGGTTTTCGATGCGGCCTATGCCTTCTGTGCCGAGCTCGGCATCGAAATGAGGCTGTCCGGCCTCGGCGTGCCAGAGGGTGATCTCGACGCCATGGCGGACGATGCCTTTGCCATCCGCCGCCTGCTCGACAATAATCCGCGCGATCTGTCGCGCGAAGATATCCGCTCGATTTACGAAGCAGCCTTCTAGGCGCGTCACGATTCAAGAAGGAATGAGAGTGATGGACAGGAATGCGAAAGTCGCGGTGACACTCGGCGACCCGGCGGGCGTCGGCCCCGAGGTGATCGTCAAGGCGCTGGCGGCGATGCCGGAGGTAGAGCGCGACGATTTCGTCATCGTCGGGAACATCGATGCGCTTGAACGGGCAAATCGCACCGCGAGCACCGGTCTTTCGTTTACCACGGCCGGATCTGCCGTAGCAGGAAGGATCACAGTCGATGAGGTAGAGCTTGGTGCCCCTTTACCGGACATCGGTAAAGTCAGCCCGGTCGCCGGCGATGCTTCGGTGCGCTATATCACCCGCGCCGTCGATCTGGCGATGTCCGGCTTAGCCGATGTCATCGTCACCGCACCGATCAATAAGGAAGCAATGAACCTTGCAGGCCACCATTTCGACGGACATACGGGCTTGCTGGCGCATCTGACCGGATCGAAGAGTTCCTTTATGCTGCTTGCCTCCGAGCGGCTAAACACCATTCACGTGTCAACGCATGTCTCCCTCAAGGGTGCCATCGAACGCGCGAAGACCGAGCGCGTGCTGGCAACGATCGAGGCTGGGCACAATCACTTCATGCGGCTTGGTCAGAAAGCTCGCATCGCGGTCGCCGCACTCAATCCGCATTGCGGCGAGAACGGCCTATTTGGCAACGAAGACATGGAATTCCTGGCGCCTGCTGTTGAACTGGCGCAGGCAAAAGGCATCGACGTTGTCGGTCCGATCTCGGCGGATACAGTATTCGCACGCGCCTATAATGGCGCATTCGATCTGGTGATCGCGCAATACCACGATCAGGGTCATATCCCGATCAAGCTGGTTGCTTTCGAGACCGCAGTGAACGTCTCGCTCGGCCTTCCGATCGACCGGGTTTCCGTCGACCACGGCACTGCCTTCGACATTGCCGGAACGGGCAAAGCCAATCACGCCAACATGCTATCCGCCATCGCCTATGCACGGCTGATGGCTCGTTCGCCTCGTCGACAGATGGCCTGACGGTTTTGTAAGCCTGTAGCCAAGCGGCAGCAGGTCTGTCATCGCACCGGAACGGCTCAGAGGCGGCGGGAGCGCGGTGGCCCTCGCCGCAATTCCATATAGATGGAGAGGCGGTCACGAACGCCGATTAAGGGATATCGTGACAACTGTCGCTGCGGGAAGAGACGACGCGACTCCCTCGACATCGCACAAAGTCAAGAGTTGCCGCTCCGTTTGGTCTCAATGAGACCTTCCGCTCCGTCCCGGGTCATCTCAAGCACCGCACGCCCGATCTCGAAGCCAAACCCGTTTCGCGCAAATGCGGACACCTCCTTCGCGCGCTGCTTGTCATCCGGTGCGTCACGGCGAAAAGGACCAAAGGAGCGTTTGCGCGCGAACACGACGGCGGCGAACAGATCATCACTATCTTCCAACGCCGCTGTCGCGATCTCACGGTCAATGCCTTTCAGCGACAGCCTTTGGGCAATGACCCTTTTTGATTTGCCGTTGCGGACACCGGCGCGGGTGCTCATCTCGGCATAGGCAACATCATTCAATGCCCCCTGCCCGTAAGCGAATTTCACCGCCGAGTCGGCAACGGCTTCCACCTGCAGCGCATTGATGCCCTCGAATTTCTGGCGGGCCTTTCTTGCGATGGCATCAAACAACTGCTTTTCCGTCATCATCCTGCGTCCCAGTCGATAAATCGCAGAATTTCGCGCCCAACTGAGCATGCGAGCAGTCGGGATGTCGGTTTGCACCTCGTCATCAGTCAACGTTGGCTGGCCACCAGCAGACATTTCGAAGGCGTTACGCTCAGGACGCCTGGCGCGCTGAGGCAGCATGCCTGCTCGGGAGCTTCCAGCCCGGCCGCACAAAGTGGCAGGTGTAACCGTTCGGAATGCGTTCCAGATAGTCCTGATGTTCCGGCTCCGCTTCCCAGAAGTCGCTTACAGGCGTTACCTCGGTCACGACCTTACCCGGCCAAATACCAGACGCTTCCACATCGGCAATTGTCTCTTCCGCCACCCGCTTCTGCTCGTCGCTCGCGTAGAAGATCGCCGAGCGGTAGCTGGACCCGAGATCATTACCCTGGCGGTTCAACGTGGACGGATCGTGGATCTGGAAAAAGAACTCAAGGAGGTCGCGATAGCTGATCCGTGAAGGATCAAAGACAATCTCGATCGCCTCGGCATGATTGCCATGATTGCGATAGGTCGCGTTGGGAACTTCACCACCGGTGTAACCCACGCGCGTCGAGATGACGCCGTTGTAGCGGCGAATGAGATCCTGCATGCCCCAAAAACAACCGCCAGCGAGCACAGCGCGTTCCGTAGTCATTGAACTTCCTCCACCTGATCGAGATAGGCGCCATAGCCTTCCGCGTCCATCCTGTCACGAGGAACGAAACGCAAGGACGCTGAATTGATGCAATAGCGCAAGCCGCCGCGGTCGATCGGGCCGTCCGGGAAAACATGCCCCAGATGACTGTCGCCATGGGCCGAGCGCACCTCAGTCCGCAACATGCCGTGTGAACGGTCGGACAACTCGCTAACGTTTGCAGGCTCGATCGGCTTCGTGAAACTGGGCCAACCACAACCAGATTCATACTTGTCGGATGAGGCGAACAGTGGCTCGCCGGAGACCACATCCACATAGATGCCCGGCTCCTTGTTACCGAGATACTCGCCGGTACCGGGCCGCTCCGTGCCAGCCTGCTGCGTCACGCGATATTGTTCAGGAGAGAGCTTCGCTATGGCATCGGCGCTCTTACTGTAAGACTGCATTTCAAATCTCCTATCGATTGATGCCGTCGCTCAATTCGACCCCGAATCCGCCACGAGGACAGGTTTGGCGCGATAATCCGCCGGGAACAACTGCTTGAGGCTTTCGATCTTGGGCAAATCGTTGACCACTATATAGGGATAGGTCGGGTTGTTTGTCAGGAAGTTCTGATGATATTTTTCGGCGGGATAGAATGTTTTGCCGAGCTCGATCCGCGTGACAATCGCAGCATCGAAGACACGAGACTGATTGAGCTGGCTGATGTAGGCCCTTGCAATCCTTGACTGCTCGGCATTTGTGGGAAAGATCGCCGAGCGGTACTGCGTGCCGGTGTCCGGTCCCTGACGATTGAGTTGCGTCGGATCGTGGGCCACCGAGAAATATATCTGCAGTAGATGGCCGTAGCTGATCCTTCTCGGATCGAAGGCGACACGGACGGATTCGGCGTGGCCGGTGTTGCCGCTGCTCACCATTTCGTACTGGGCAGTATTCTTATTGCCTCCGGCATAGCCTGATTTGGCACTGACGACGCCCTTGACGTGCTGAAACACGCCCTGGACGCCCCAGAAGCACCCACCGGCGAAAGTAGCGACCTCGGTGCCTGGGCCCGGCTGCTGATCCATCGCCGGAGCCGGAATCGTTCGTGCCTCCTCCGCTAACGAGGGCGTGACATGAAGCATGACGCATGCAGTAAGAATGGTGGCTGCGCATGTGAGGACGCCCAACGGACGTCGGAACAAGGTGGATTTGTGTTGGTCGTGCATGATGCTTTCCCTTGGTCTACGTGAGCACAGTCCTGAAAGCCGGGATCGATGAGGTCCCAGGCTCCGGCCGATCAGGCAAACGCCGGATGAAACTTCAACGCTAATCCGTTGAGGCAATAGCGCAAGCCTGTCGGCTTCGGTCCATCGTCAAAGAGATGTCCGAGGTGACCACCACAGCGACTACAATGAACCGCCTCGCGGACCATGCCATAAGAAGTGTCGCGCGTTGTTCCTATCGCCTGGTTATTGAGTGGAGCCCAGAAACTGGGCCAGCCCGTCCCACTGTCGAACTTGGTACTCGAAGCGAAAACGTCCTGTTCACAGCCAGCACAAGCAAAATTCCCCTTGCGTTTCTCATGCAGCAAAGGGCTGGTATACGGCCGTTCGGTTCCCTCCTGGCGAAGAACCGCGTATTGATCGGCCGTCAGCAATTTGCGCCATTCAGCTTCGCTATGGACAACGGCATAGCCGTCACCAGCCATCGCCGCCCCCTGACCAATGCCAAGCCGCAAGCCAACTCCAGCAAGCCCGGCATTCAAAAGCAGCTGCCGTCTATTCAGCATCTCACTCTCTCCCCATCCGATCTGGCTTGTACGTGTCCGGCACGGATTTTGTTACATGTCATCGTAAGAAAACCTCCCTGGGGATCAGCCTTGGACCCATGCCATCAAGGCAAGCTGCTCCAACCCGATGTAGCAGAATGCCTACGCCGCCCTACGACAAGCGTAAGCTAGGTCATATGGTCGCTTTTAAAAGGTGCCGATCTGCAACCCGTCTCGGGTGCCGATCTCGCGGAAAACAGGTGTCACGACGAAGTCACAACACATTGGGTCGAGCGTGTGCTTAATTGCCACCACGGAGTTTGCGGCAAGCTACGCCAAGTGAGCGAGCCTTCTCCGCGGGAGCGTATCATAGCAGGTTTGAATGCTTATTAGCTTGAGAAGAATAGATCGCGCGGACGTGGTGCGAGGCGGACACATCATCGTCAAGGCCTACGCCGAGCCTCCATGGGAGGAAAATTGGACGATCGAGAACGCGACCTCACGGCTCGATGAACTGGCGACCACCCCCGGTTATCTGGCTGTTGCGGCGTACGACGCGGATGATCTCGTCGGGTTCGCCTTCGCTGTACCGCACACCTCGGCGATCGGCCGCGGCCTCCAACTAGCAGAGATCGCGATACTGCCCCAACATCAGCGGACCGGGATAGGAACACGGCTGCTGCGCCATATCGAGCACGAGGCTCTTAGCCTCGGGTACGCGCAGATATGGCTCGTGTCACAACGCGCTGGTGCAGTCGCTGACTATTACACAGCCAACGAATACTCTCCGTCCTGCAAGCTATGTGTCTATTCCAAGCGTTTGGGCGATCACGCTCTGTAGATAGGTTCGGAAACGACGTTGGGACCGGCGTGTGAGGTGACCTGCTAATGGGTCTTCCGGCTCACCGCTGCGGTACAAAGGGCTGGCACCGGCAGTTCGCCGCTGGGCATATCGAGAATCTCTCGGTTCACGGCTTGCAGCGCCAGTTCAAGCCAATGCATGGCACCTACAAGTTCAGCATCGTGCGCGGCGCCTTGCGCATAGGTGATCAACCGCGAGAGCGCGAGGAGTTCATTCAGGTCCTCCACGGACCTTCCCTGTCGAACCATAGCCGCCGGGTCTTTTTCGGAGGTGGCGCTCATTTACGTTCTCCAACAATCTCAGAAAATTATAGGAGTGGCAGGAGCTGAGAGCCCGTGAATAACGCGTGACACCATCTCTGATTGCAATCTATAAAGCATTCAATCGGGAGCAGTCTGAGATCTAGGAAAGACGTGTATGGTTGAGCCGCCAAAGCCTGGCTCGGTCATCACGAACGCCGCCCGCCGAGCGCATCGCATCGACAAGTTCGAGTGCATCGATCCTCTTTTGATCAACAGCGTTTGATGTCAGCGTCGAGAGCAGCTCCTGCCGCTGCGGCGAATTGATCCCGTCGCAGGTCGCGACGATCATGCTCCACGTGCGCTGCTTGAAAAACAACCTGGAAGCTGCCTGCTCCAGGAGAACGCGCAACTGGCCCTTAATCCGCCCTTCGACTTC
Organism: Rhizobium sp. Root1220; assembly: GCF_001426265.1. Classification (GTDB taxonomy): domain Bacteria; phylum Pseudomonadota; class Alphaproteobacteria; order Rhizobiales; family Rhizobiaceae; genus Rhizobium. The sequence goes on along the minus strand of NZ_LMDG01000012.1, from coordinate 176,064 downwards.
AAGCCTGTCGAGAGTTGCTCTGACATTCACAAGGGGCACCGTCAGGGGCGCATATCCGTATTCCAAGGGGGCATGCTGGAGAGCGACGTCGGCATCATCCATGGTCAAGCCGCTCGCATATTCCCCGAAGATCCGACCTATACCGATCATTCCGTACGTCTGGCATTCCGCCGCACGCAACGCCCCCATGCTCGCGGCACCGAACACAGTCACGTTTTGGGAAAGCGCATAAAGTATCTCCTTGTGTCGGACGGGAGCCACGTATTCGAACCCACCATCAACGATTCCGATTACATCAGCACCTTGCTGGACTGCCGCTAGCACATCTCCTTGAATCGCCGGGCCGAGCGTGGTGATCTCGCCACCGACGAGTGACCTGGCATCCGGCAGACTGGGACCGACAAAGATGATCTTCACGGACCCAGGGCTTTCGAAATCGCCCGCGCGCCATAGCGTCGTGCACGTTTTCCATCCGGGTTTTCGAGGTCGGGAACGAACACCTTCGCGACACTGAAAGGGAGCCCGGGATCACTCAGAGGCACGACCAGGACAGAGCCTATCTGACGTTCTCGCAAGGCATTCAGTGTGTTGTCTAGATGTTCCGAAAGTGATTTCGGTTCCATCGAGAAACCTGTTGCCGGAGCTGCCGGTTTGGCATCGAACGCCCTGCGTATCTCCTCTGGAAGAGGCATCAGAAATGTATTCGGCGATATGTCGTCGCGCGCGCCGCCAATGTAGGTCAAACGGGATTGCGCCGCTTCGGTTATTGCCCGTATCGCCGCTCTCACGGAGTATGGATGTGCACCACTTCCCCCCGTTACCTCAACGAACCGGATATGCCTGTCACGTTGAACCGCACAGGGACCCAGAATAGCTGTGAAACATGGAATTGTAACATCGCTGGTGATGTCAAAAAGCCGAAGAGAGAGGCCCGCTGCTTCGATCCTTCCAATCAAATCAAGCAAAGCAGGATCACCGAAGGCGCAGGGATCGACACACCGCGAATACCGTTCACTCTCGTCCGCTATGCGCCAAAGGACCTGGGCATCCCGTTCGATACGCTCGAGGATTCCATGGAAGGTCGCCTCTTCCAGAGTATTGCCGGAAGCCAACCCGTCGGAAGACATCCAGAATCTGGTGTCTCGTGTTCGGTCAAGAAGCGTGGCCTCGAAGGGCACATAGGTTTCCGCCCCGGTCAGCAAATCCCTCGCCAGGGCCCACTGAAGCTCGTCATCCAATTCGATATCGTCCTTGTGGAGACCGATCAGCACCTCGAGCGTATCGACAGTGTGTCCCGAATCCTGGAGCTGGCGCGCGCTCGCCTTGACGGGACTGACGGCGGGATCGCTGGCTACGGCGCGCTCCAATGCCTCCATTGCCGCCGATACCTTGGCGTCGTCGTCACTCAATCCCTTACCCTGCGCGACGACGATCGACCGCGCGTTGGGTGTAAAAGCGCACCAGACCGGAATGCCGAGGAAATCCAGACCTGTGTGACGTGCAAGGCGGGTCACGCCGAAATCAGCCAGGATCGGCATGATCCGAGCCAGGGTTTGCGCCGACGACATCGCCCGGTCGGAGTATTTAAAGGCTTGAAAGGCGTCCAGGGCAGCGCCTCAGCTCGTGACAGCAAAATTCGGCATCGACCACTCTCTCCCTCTGGTGGTGTAAGTGATTTCCTCGGCTGGCCGTAGGTCCGAGACGCTAGACGCCTACGCCGGCTCCCGTCTGATCCCAGTGATCGCTTTCGCTCCCAACCGCGCCGCTTGGCGAACCAAGGCTTCTGGCAAGAGCAAGCAGCTTCTGACGAACGTTGGCGTCTTCGATCGCGAGAAACGCCTTGCTGAGCGCAAGCCCCTCCTTTGACGTCATGAAAAGCGCCACCTCATCTGTTTCGGCCTTGGCCCCAGCCTCTCGTGACAAGCCGGGCTCACTCTCGAAAAAGAAGCCAACAGGCACGCCGAAAATCTCTGCGATCAGTTGAAGTCTACTCGCGCCAATCCTGTTCACTCCCTTTTCGTATTTCTGAATCTGCTGGAAGGTGATGCCGAGAGAATCAGCCAAACTGGCTTGGCTCATGCCGATAACCTTGCGCCGGAGTCTGACACGGCTGCCCACGTAGACATCAATGGCGTTCGTAGATTTGGCTTTCATGGCGTTCCTCGCCTATCCCGAATTGCAATGCGCAAAGCATAATGATGCGTTCAACGCAAAATGCAACCAAAAGTATCTTCGGAAAAAGACTATATCACCGATGCAGCGGCAAGTTACATGCGCGCAAATGTTCCTCACCGCCATGGGGTAATCGGTTGCAAGCGATATACTTGCTATTACAGCTCACCACCACGCTGCAACTCTTCAAAAATGCTACTCCTACGCGTGTCACGTCCATTTCACGCAACTTTTTTTGCTTTGCCGCTATACTCCAGGGTGAGAGGTGGGACGCAGTGGTCAAGGCGACGCGTCACAACCGCATTGGCGTAGCAAAATTGCTGTCGCCCACATGAATTGTGGCGGCGTCGTTCCAGAGGCCGCAAGCTCAATGCGCATTACCTGCAATAGCCTGCCATTGAATTGGAGATGGAGCGTCATGGAATCACCTTCCATACAAATCAGTCACGCCGATAGGCTGTCTGCGTGCCGCCAGAAGATCGAAGACGCCGTTCACCAGATAATCTTTGGGGACGGCCAAGTCGAATTCTCACCGGCTGAGATCGCTATGGCGATTGCCGACATTGCTGACGACTATATCCTCACGGTGGCGAAGAAGCACTCCGCGACGCACTAGCCGACGGTCAGCGCGATAAACAGCCAGCGAGCATCCGGATGGTTCTTAGTCGTGGAAACAATCGACGTTCGCTCCGCGATCGTGCGGTTGATCCGCTCGCGAAGCGTTTCCAGATAAAAGCCCTCGGAGTGGTCATACCTTGCGTTGCGAGACGCGATAAAACTTTAGAGCAACTACAAAAAACCTTATATACCAATCAGATATATTGATATGTTAAACCCGCCCAGCAATTCCAACCTTGACCGAAGCGAAGACGATGCTGGCGTCGCTGACGATCGCAACATGTGAATAGGCAGCTTGGCCTGCCGCCGCGGCATCGCCGCGCATGATTGCTGTCACGATCGCGTCGTGCTCGTCGTAGGATTTCGCCAGCCGCCCTGACAGCCTGAACTGCGCGCGCCGGAACGGTGCCAACCGGGCGCGGGTTTGCGTGACCAGTTCGTAGATGTGGTCGTTGTGTCCGCCACGATAAAGCCGGGTATGGAATTCGGTATTGTGCGCTGCATAGTCCTCGTCCGCACCGGCATGGACGAGCTTGGCGGAAGCCCGGTGCGCCATTTCCAGCACGCGCCTTTCTTCGACAGTCATCCGTTCGGCGGACAGCCTGGCACAGATGGCTTCCAGTTCCGACATCGCCTCGAACATGGAATGCAGATAAGCCTCGGTGACGTTCGCGACGACGGCGCTTCTGTTTGGTTCGCGATCGACCAGCCCCATGGCGCCCAACTCCCGAAGTGCCTCGCGTACCGGGGTCCGCGAAACGTCGAAGCGGAGAGCGAGGGAACCCTCATCCATTCTTTCGCCCGGGGACAGTCGGCCCGTTACGATCAGGTCTGCGATAGCCCGTACCATCTGTTCGACGGTCGTTCCTGGCCTTATCACCTGTCTGCGCCTGATCTGCTTCACGTGCCGAGTCCGTATCGTCGACTGCATGCAGATTCACATAACAATTGGGAAAGTCAAATAATTTGCTTCTTTTAACGTCTTAGCAGCACACATGAACGAACGACTGAAGCTAACTCTCCCCGACCATGTGACGGTTTTGTTCAAATATATACCAATGATTATTTTATCATCACACGCACCCAAAAACTGCATGCAGTTTACACACACCCCTCGGTGTCGATTTTTTTAATGTTTATAACCAGCGCCTTATGCCTTTGGCACAGTGATTGCATACACTTTGCTGTGACGTTTTTTTCAGGCCCTCGCCGCAAGGAGCATACAGATGACCAAACTCCTTTCCATGAACCGCCGCAATTTCCTGCAAGCCTCTGCCGCCAGCGCGCTCGCCATCACGCCCGGCCTCCTGACGAGCCGAGCGTTCGCCCAGACCGCGCTGACGGTTGGCTTTATCTATGTCGGACCCAAGGATGACTACGGGTACAATCAGGCGCATGCCGAGGGCGCTGCAGCCCTCAAGGCGTTGCCTGGCGTAACCATCGTCGAGGAAGAGAACGTGCCGGAGACGGTCGATGTCCAGAAGACAATGGAGTCGATGATCAACCTCGACGGCGCGACCCTGCTCTTCCCGACGTCCTTCGGCTATTTCGATCCGCACATGCTCGCCATGGCGGCAAAATATCCTGACATACAGTTCCGCCATTGCGGCGGCCTCTGGCAGGAGGGCAAGAACTCTGACAACACCGGCTCGTACTTCGGCTACATCGGCCAGGGCCAGTATCTGAACGGCGTAGCCGCGGGCTATGCGTCGAAGAGCAAGAAGATCGGCTTCGTCGCCGCCAAGCCGATCCCGCAGGTCCTACAGAACATCAATTCCTTCCTACTCGGAGCGCGCTCCATCGATCCGACCATCACCTGCCAGGTGATCTTCACCGGCGAGTGGTCGCTGGCCGTCAAGGAAGCGGAGGCCGCCAACGCGCTGATCGATCAGGGTGCCGACGTCATCACCTGCCATGTCGACAGCCCGAAGGTGGTGGTCGAGACGGGCGCCGGTCGTGGCGCCTTCATCTGCGGGTACCATGCGAACCAGAGCCCGCTTGCGCCGGAAAAATACCTGACCGGCGCCGAATGGGCCTGGGGTAACGTCTACTCCGACTTCGTCAAGAAGGCACAGGCGGGAGAAAAGCTCGGCAATTTCGTGCGCGGCGGCCTGAAGGACGGGTTTGTCAAGATGAGCCCACTCGGCTCTGCCGTCTCGACCGAGTCCCGTACCAAGTTCGACGCGACGCTCGCCGAAATGATGGCCGGCAAATTCTCCGTCTTCAAGGGGCCGATCAAGGACAACAAGGGCAACGTCGTGGTTGCGGCAGACAAGAGCCTTGCCGAAGACGCGATCGAACTCGAGAGCATGGACTACCTGGTCGAGGGCGTCGTCGGATCCACGGCTTAGGCCTTAAGGGAAGAAGCGTCATGACAGTCGAGGCGAACAATCCCGCAATCTCCATCGTTCCCGGGCGCTCCCTGCTCGGACCGGTTCTGGAATGGCTAGCACGACGGGCAGAACCTGTCGCGATCAGCTTCGGCGCGATCCTGATCGGTCTGGCGCTCTTCTCGGTTTTTATCATGGCGGTCGGCAAATCGCCGGCCGTCCTCTTCCAGCTGATGTACACCGGTGGCTTCGGTAGCTGGTTTTCCGTGCAGAACAGCCTTAGCCGTTCAGCCCCCCTCCTCCTGACTGCGCTCTGCGTTGCGCTGCCGGCCCGGCTCGGCCTCGTCATCATCGGTGGTGAAGGTGCCGTGGTCCTCGGCGGGGTCGCGGCCGCCGCCATCGCGCTGCCCTTTGTCGGCGTGCTGCCTGCCTTTTTCGTGCTGCTCCTGATGGCAGCGGCTGCGATGATCGCCGGCGGCATCTGGATCGGCCTTGCCGGCTTCCTCCGGCACTATCGCGGTGTCAACGAAACGATATCGTCCCTGCTTCTCGCCTATATCGCCATCGCTTTGATGAACCAGTTCGTCGAAGGGCCACTCCGCGATCCGGCCAGCCTCAACAAGCCATCGACCACCCCGCTGCCACCCGAATACATGCTCGGCAAGCTGCCCAGCATGGACGTGCACTGGGGTCTGGCCATCGGCATCGTCGCCTGCATCATCTCGTGGATACTGATCGAGGTAACCAGCTACGGCTTTGCCGCTCGCATCGCCGGCGGCAATGTTCGGGCCGCACAGATCCAGGGATTACCTGTCGGACGGCTGATTGTCGGCTTCACCGCCATTGCCGGCAGTTTCGCGGGACTTGCCGGGATGATCGAAGTCGCCGCGGTGCAAGGCAGTGCCAATGCCTCGCTGGCGGCGGGCTATGGCTACACGGGCATCCTCGTCGCTTTCCTCGCGCGACATAATCCACTCGCGATCATTCCCGTCGCCATCCTTCTTGGCGGCATCGATGCATCGGGTGGGCTCATCCAGCGTCGCATGGGTCTACCGGACGCCACCGTGCTTGTGCTGCAGGGCACGCTCTTCGTCGTCATCCTGTTTTGCGAAACCTTCTATGGCCGCTTCAAGATCTTCAATCCCGACCTCTGGAAAAGGAGCGCATGATGGACGAGACCGGCATCGGCATATGGGGCGTCCCGCTCGCCATCCTGGCAGGCGCGATCCGCGTCTCCACCCCGTTCATTTTCGTTAGCCTCGGCGAGACGATCACCGAACGGTCGGGTCGTATCAATCTCGGCCTGGAAGGTACACTCGTCGTCGGTGCGATGACTGCCTATGCAGTCGCGGTAATGAGCGGGTCCGCCTGGCTGGGCGTATTGGCGGCCATGGGCACCGGCGCCGTCTTCGGATTGGTTCACGGCTGGATCTGCAAATGGCCGAAGGTCAACGATATCGCAATCGGCATTGCCATGATGCAATTCGGGCTTGGGCTCGCCTTCTTCCTCGGTAAACCCTTCATCAAGCCGGTAGCGCCGCACCTACCGTCGATCCCGCTCGGATTCTGGTCCCGCCTGCCGCAGGTTCAGGCGGCGCTGAATATCAACGTGCTCTTCGTGATTGGCGCTTTGCTTGCCGTTGCGCTCTGGTGGGCGTTCAAGAACACGCGCGTAGGTTTGGTGCTGCGTGTCGTTGGCGATAGCACGGATGCGGCGCGCGCCATGGGCATCGATCCAGATCGCGTACGGCTGCTTGCCACTGCCGTGGGCGGTTCGCTCGCTGCTGTCGGTGGGGCTTATCTCTCCCTCTTTTATCCCGGCTCGTGGAATGAGGGGATTTCGTCCGGCCAGGGCCTGATGGCGGTCGCGCTGGTAATTTTTGCGCGCTGGAACCCCATCGGGTGCTTCCTCGCCGCGCTCCTCTTCGGGGGTGCAGGTGCGCTCGGCCCCGCCCTTCAATCGGTTGGCGTCACGCAGGGTTACTACCTGTTCTATGCAGCCCCATATGTCCTGACGCTCGCCATCCTGATTGCCACCTCCTCGCCCACGCGTTCGCTGTCTGGCGCGCCCGGCGCGTTGTCACTCACGAAGTAATGGGGATGGCATTGAACGGTCTTGGTGGCCTCAACAAGTCAGAGAACGGCGTCTACGACACACCCGTCAGGCGCGATGGCGAAGCATTCAAACTTGTGGGCGAATAGAGGAGACAGACCGTGGATATGATGACTGAAACCAAAGAGCGCTATGTCAGGGCTGACCCCTATCCTTGGCCCTATAACGGCTCGCTCCGACCTGACAACACTGCTCTGATCATCATCGACATGCAGACGGATTTCTGCGGCAAAGGTGGCTATGTCGACCATATGGGCTACGACCTGTCGCTGGTGCAGGCGCCGATCGAGCCGATCAAAAGGGTGCTGACGGTGTTGCGCGCCAAGGGCTATCACATCATCCACACCCGCGAAGGACACAGACCCGATCTCTCCGACCTGCCGGCCAACAAACGCTGGCGCTCGCAGCGCATCGGCGCCGGTATCGGCGATGCCGGCCCCTGCGGCCGCATCCTGGTGCGTGGCGAACCGGGGTGGGATATCATTCCGGAGCTTTATCCCCTTGAAGGCGAAGTGATCATCGACAAGCCGGGCAAGGGCTCCTTCTGCGCCACCGACCTGGAACTTATCCTGAACCAGAAGCGTATCGAGAACATCATCCTGACGGGCATCACCACCGATGTCTGCGTCTCGACGACCATGCGCGAGGCCAACGACCGCGGCTTCGAATGCCTGCTGCTGGAAGACTGCTGCGGCGCCACCGATTACGGCAACCACCTCGCCGCCATCCAGATGGTGAAGATGCAAGGTGGCGTCTTCGGTTCCGTCTCCAGTTCCACCGCTCTGGTGGAGGCGCTCCCCTGACGCCATCGCTGCGCGCCCATCTCGCTGGAAACGTTGGCAAGCCCAATCTGTGCGGATCGGGTAGCGCCGAGCATCTGAAGCTGCCCCGTGGCGGTCCTGTGGCAATCATCGTCAAAAAGGAGATATGAAGTGAGCATCGTACGCGACACGGCTCTTCCGCAGGCCGGTAAGGCCGTCGGCATCCAGACACTCGACATGACGATGCGCTTCGGCAGCTTCACGGCGCTCGAGCGCGTCTCGGTCAACATTCCGGCCGGAACGTTCCACGCGCTGCTCGGTGAAAATGGCGCCGGCAAATCCACTCTGGTGAAATGTATCATGGGTTTCTATCAGCAGACCTCAGGATCGCTGTCGGTGGATGGCCGCGAGGTCGCAGTCGCCTCGCCCAAGGATGCCGCCACCTATGGACTGGGCATGGTCTATCAGCACTTCACGTTGGTGCCGTCGCTGACGGGCGCGGAGAACCTCGTCATCAGCCGTGCAGCGGTCCCTGCAATCATCAATTGGGCAAAGGAGCGCAAGAATCTCGCATCCTTCATGCAGGGGATGCCCTTCAAGATCCCGCTCGACCGACCGGTGAGCGAACTGGCGGCCGGCGAAAAGCAAAAGCTGGAGATCGTCAAGCAGCTCTACCTCGGCCGCTCTTTCCTCGTGCTCGATGAGCCGACCTCGGTGCTGACGCCGGCAGAAGCGGACGAGATGCTGGGACTGGTGCGCGGAATGACGCAGCGTGGCGAACTTACGGTGTTGATGATCTCGCACAAGTTCCACGAAGTCACCAGGTTCGCCGATGCCGTATCGATCCTGCGGCGTGGCAAGCTGGTCGGCAGCGGCAATGTCGGCGAGCTGTCGACAGCAGAGATGGCCTCGATGATGATAGGCGACGTGAAGCTCGCGGAGCTGGATACGCGGGTGCCGGTATCGAAGACTGCGAAATCGGTGCTCAGGGTCGAGCAGGTGAAGGCTCCCGACCGGTCAGGGCTGAAGACCATCGAAATCGAAACCCTCACGGTTCGCTCCGGCGAGATCGTCGGTATTGCCGGCATCTCCGGCAACGGACAGAAGGAGCTGACAGAGATTTTAGCCGGTCAAAGGCCGACGGATGCAGGGACTGTTACGGTGAACGGTGGGTCCTATGGCGCGACCCGCCATGAAACCCGCAAGAACCACGTTCGCTTCATCCCCGAAGAGCCGTTGCAGAACGCCTGCGCGCCGAAGATGACGGTCAGCGAGAACCTTGCCTTCCGGACCTTCGACGTCAGGGCGGACGGCAAGGATGCGATCTGGCTGAGCAAGGGCAAGATGAAAAAGCGGGCGACGGATCTCATCGCCGATTTCAAGGTGAAAGCCGCTTCGTCTTCGTCACCGATCGCCGCGCTTTCCGGCGGCAATGTGCAACGAGCCGTGCTGGCACGCGAATTGACCGGTGAGGTCGACCTGTTGATTGTCTCCAACCCTTGCTTCGGTCTCGACTTCTCCGCAGTCGCCGAAATAAGGGCACGCATCATGAGGGCACGCAATTCGGGCGCGGCGGTATTGCTGCTATCGGAGGACCTCGACGAACTGTTGGAAATGTCCGATCGCATCATGGTCATCTCGGGCGGAAAGCTTGTCTATGAAACCCCCGCGCGCACGGCTGACATTTCGGTGATCGGCGAGCATCTGGCAGGACATCACTGATGGAGATCAATGCACAACCCTTCGCGTTTCCAACCCGACGGCACGAGCTGGCACTCATTGTCATCGACATGCAGCGTGATTTCGCTGAACCCGGCGGTTTCGGGGCCAGCCTTGGCAACGACGTCGACCGCGTCACGAGAATCATCCCCGACGTCAAGCGGCTTCTCCAGGGGTTCCGCGACGCGGGACTACCCGTCATTCATACGATGGAATGCCACAGGCCGGACCTTTCCGATCTACCGCCCGCCAAGCGCAATCGCGGTAATCCCAGCCTTCGGATCGGCGACGATGGCCCGATGGGTCGGATCCTGATTGCCGGTGAACCGGGTACAGCAATCCTGCGAGAACTGGCACCGATCGATGGCGAGGTCGTCATCGAGAAGCCGGGCAAGGGCGCATTTTATGCGACGGAACTTGGTGACGTTCTCAAGCAGAGCGGCGTAAGCCAATTGGTATTTGCAGGCGTCACCACGGAAGTCTGCGTGCAGACGACGATGCGCGAAGCCAATGATCGCGGCTACGAATGCCTGCTCGCCGAAGAGGCCACGGAGAGCTATTTTCCGGAATTCAAGGAGGCAGCGATCGCAATGATCCGCGCGCAGGGTGCGATCGTTGGATGGACGGCGCACGTGGACGATATTCTGGAGGTTATCGGGCATGCCTGAAACGAAGCGCGAACTGTTGACGTCAGGAGGCTGGAAAGACTTGCCATTCGAGCCATTCCGGGGTGATGTCACCATTCACTGGATCAAGCCGTTCGAAGGCGACCAGCCTGGGGTAGCGCTGCTGAAATATCAGGCTGGTGCAACCGTTCCCCGCCACCGCCATGAGGGTCTGGAGACCATTCTCGTCCTGAAAGGAACGCAATCGGACGAAGCGGGCGATTACGGCGAGGGCAGCTATGTTGTGAATGCGGCCGGAACTGAGCATTCGGTCTGGAGTGATGCGGGCTGCGTCGTGCTTATCCAGTGGGACCGGCCGGTGAAGATAATCGAAGAGGAAACAGCATGACCGGCGGACCGGCATTCGATATCACATCCCTGCATTCCTTCTACATCAACGGCGGCACGGTCGCCGAGATCATCGAGACCATATTTGCGCGCATCGCCGAGGTCGACGATCCGGGCATCTTCCTCCACCTGACCGACAGGAAGGGGCTCCTGGAGCAGGCCGCTGCGCTCGGGGCCTTCGATGCGGCGGCAAAGCCGCTTTGGGGCATTCCCTTTGCCGTCAAGGATAACATCGACGTCGCCGGTATGCCGACAACAGCTGCCTGTCCCGACTACGGCTACTTTCCGGACGTTGACGCAACGGTCGTGCGCCTGCTCAGGGAGGCCGGAGCGCTGGTCGTCGGGAAAACAAATCTAGACCAGTTCGCCACCGGCCTTGTCGGTGTCCGATCGCCCTATCCGATCCCGCGTAACGCAATCGATGCTAAGCTCGTGCCTGGCGGCTCGAGTTCCGGATCCGCGGTCGCGACGGCCCAAGGCATTGTCAGCTTTGCATTGGGCACCGACACGGCGGGTTCCGGACGAATTCCTGCCGGGCTCAACAACATTGTCGGGTTAAAGCCTACCCTCGGCGCACTGTCGACGACGGGCGTCATTCCCGCCTGCCGGACGCTCGATTGCGTCTCCATCTTCGCCCTGACTGTCGAGGACAGCTGGAGGGTGTTCGGTGTGGCGGCGCGTTACGATCAGACGGACGCCTACTCCAAGGCTATCCTTGCAACTGGCTTTGGCGCTGTGCCGCCGGTCCTCACCATCGGGGTTCCGGCAACGAGCGATCGCCAGTTCTTCGGAGATGCGGTCATGGAGGCTGCCTACGAGAACGCCCTGACGACGCTCACGCGGCTTGGTCACCGGCTCGTCGAAGTGCCATTTGGCGATTTCTACAAGGTTGCCAACCTTCTCTATGAAGGCGCGTGGGTGGCTGAGCGATATGCGGCGGTGAAGGACTTCTTCGATACCCGGGAAGAGAGCTTTCATCCGGTTACGCGCAAGATCTATGGCAGCGCCAGAACGCTGACGGCTGCCGATGCTTTCAACGGACTCTACACACTGGCGGCACTGAAGCAGACGCTCCAGCCGCTGATTGCGTCGGTCGATCTGTTTTGTGTGCCAACAGCGCCGAGCCACTATACGCTCTCAGATCTTGCCGCCGAGCCTATCCGGGAGAATTCCCGTCTCGGGACCTATACGAACTTCGTCAATCTTCTTGATATGTGCGGCATCGCCGTGCCGACCGGCAAACGTACCGATGGCCTGCCGGCGAGCGTCACGTTGCTCGCGTCCGCCGGAAGGGACGCCGTGACGGCATCGCTGGCTCGCGACATCCATCAGGTTGCCGACGTGACGCTGGGCGCCACAGCTTGGCCACTGCCACCCTCAACGACGACCGCAAGAACAGGTGACGAAGCGCTGATCGATCTTGTCGTGGTGGGGGCGCATCTCTCGGGCATGCAGTTGAACACCCAGTTGCGCGATCTCAACGCTCGGTTTTGCCGCGCGACACAGACATCAAATGCCTACCGGCTTTACGCCCTCGCCGGCCAGGTTCCGGCGAAACCCGGAATGATCCGTGTCGACGTCGGCAAGGGCGGCAGGATCGACGTCGAAGTCTGGCAGTTGGCACCAGCGGCATTCGGGGCATTTGTCGCGGCAATTCCTTCCCCGCTCAGCATCGGTACGATCCAGCTTTCCGATGGTACCACCGCAAAGGGATTCCTGGTCGAAGCCACAGCGATCGCAGGAGCGATCGACATCACGGAATATGGCGGCTGGCGCAACTACGTCTCATCGAGGCAAGAAGGATTGGCTCGCGGCACGGGCTGACGTACCACTCACGCAGCGCCGACACCCCTATGCGATTGCGGCCAGTCAACCTCGAAAGTCATCTGGTCATAAGCCGGAACAACGTGATCCGGCGTCTCTGCCATCACGGTGTCGTAGTCGAGCGGCGTATGCATGTGGGTGAGAATCGCCTTCCTCGGTTTCAATCGCTCGATCCAATCGAGCGATTGTTCCAGCGACAGGTGGCTCGGGTGATACCGGTATTGAAGGGCATCAATCACAAGCACGTCCAGCGCCTCAAGTTTTGATACAGTTTCTGGTGGAAAGTCACTGATATCGCTACAATAAGCTACGTCACCTATCCTGAAACCCAATGAAATAATATCGCCATGCTGCTGTGCATGCGGCTCAAACGAAATCGTCCCGCCGCCGCCACTGATCCGCAACGGCACGCCTATGTCTTCGATGATCTTTGGTTCGACGATGGGCGGATAGTTGCTTCCCGGAGGCGTTTCCATGCAATAGGCGAAACCGCGGCGTATGCTGTCCATGGTGCTCTGTGTCGCATAGATCGGCACGCGCTGCTGCGAACCAAAATAATAGCCGCGCAGATCATCGAGACCATGAATGTGATCCGCATGCGCATGCGTATAGAGTACGGCGTCGACGTGCTTGACACCGGCTGTGACCATCTGCGCTCGGAAATCCGGGCCGGTGTCGATGACGACCGTGGTGACGCCACCGTTGTCGTCATATTGCTGCACCATGAACGATGCGCGCGTGCGGCGGTTCTTGGGATTGGTCGGATCGCATGCGCCCCAGTCACCGGTGATGCGGGGCACGCCCGGCGACGACGAACAGCCGAGAATGGTGAAACGCCGCCGGTAACCCACTGCGTCAGATCCTCGGCATCTTCGAGAAACAACGGAAGGCGTTGTCGGTCGTGATCCGAGCGATTTCAGCGTAGCTGAGGCCAAGCGTGTCGGCGAGGACCTCGGCGGTGTTGACCACGTAGGATGGCTCGTTCCGCTTGCCGCGCCATCGTTTCGGCGCGAGGTAGGGTGCGTCGGTCTCGACCAGTAGCCGGTCGTGCGGGATCGTCTTGGCTATATCGCGTAGTTCGTCAGACTTCGGGAACGTCAGGATGCCCGAAAAGGAGAGGTAGCCACCGAGTTCCACGCCCGTTCGTGCGAGTTCCGGGCCGGCCGAAAAGCAATGCAAGATGAAAGGAAAAACGCCCTTCGCCGTTTCCTCGGTCAGGATTTCAGCCATGTCCTCATCGGCGCTGCGGCTGTGGATGACCAATGGCAGGCTTGTTTCACGGGCCGCCGCGATATGCCGGCGAAAACCGGTCTTCTGATCTTCCGGTGTCTGCGTATCGTAGAAGTAATCGAGACCAGCCTCGCCTATCGCGACGATCTTCTCATGGGCGTCGGCGAACCGGACAAGGTCTTCGGTCTGGATGTCGAGCTCTTCATTCGCGCTGTTTGGATGCGTGCCCACGGAACAGAAGACAGAAGGATATTTCTCGGTAATGGCCAGTAGCCCGTCCAGCTTGCGAACGCGCGTCGAGATCGTCACCATCTGCCTGACACCGGAATCATGGGCGCGCTTGACGATCTCGTCACGCTCCTGGTCGAAGTCGGCAAAATCCAGATGGCAATGCGTATCGATGAGCATGGAGCCTCACGCCTCCGGTGCGACATAGCGTGGGAAGACGGGTTTTGGCGCCTCGATCGCCGTGCCCGCGATAAGCCTGCCTGCTTCGCCAAGTGCCGCAAAATCTCGCTTGTCGGCGGGCGCGGCAACCAGGTCGAGCAGCTTGTCGGCAGATTCCGGTACGAACGGCTGCAACAGGATCGCGATCTGGCGGACGACTTCGGCGGTAACGTAGAGCACCGTTGCCATCCGTGCGGGATCGGTCTTCTTCAGCGCCCACGGCTGCTGGCCAGCGAAGTAACGGTCGGTTTCGGATACGACCGATATGATCGATGCAAGCGCACGATGGATCAGCTGCCTGTTCATGTCATCGTGTGTCGAAGCATGCAATGCGTCGGCAGCTGACAGCATTGCCTTGTCCTCGTCAGTGAGCGGACCGCATTCAGGAATCTGGCCATCGCAGTTCTTGACGATCATCGACAGCGAGCGACTGGCCAGATTGCCGATGCCGTTTGCGAGGTCGGCATTGATGCGGGTGGCGATCGCGTCTTCGCTGCAATTGCCGTCCTGGCCGAAGGAGATTTCGCGCATCAGGAAATAGCGGATCGCGTCGAGCCCGAAATGACCGATAAGCTCGACCGGATCCAGCACGTTGCCGAGCGACTTCGACATCTTCTCGCCGCCCTTGGCCAAAACGAAACCGTGCGCGAACACGCGCTTGGGCAGCGGCAGTTTTGCCGACATCAGGAAGGCTGGCCAATAGACCGCGTGGAAGCGGATGATGTCCTTGCCGATAATGTGAACATCGGCCGGCCAGTATTTCGCCCGCGGGCCGTTCTGGTCTTCAATATAGCCGGTTGCCGTGATGTAGTTGGTCAACGCGTCGACCCAGACATACATGACGTGGGCAGGATCGTTCGGAACCTTGATGCCCCAGTCGAAGGTGGTGCGCGAGATCGATAGATCTTTCAGCCCCGACTTGACGAAGGAGATCACCTCGTTGCGTCGCTCGGCCGGCCCGATGAAATCCGGATTGGCTTCGTAGAGCGCCAGAAGCTTCTCCTGGTACTCGGAGAGCTTGAAGAAGTAGCTTGCCTCTTCCACCCACTCGACCGGCGTGCCCTGTGGTCCGTAGCGCACACCATCACCGCGCAGCTCCGTCTCGTTTTCCTGGTAATACGCTTCGTCGCGCACAGAATACCACCCGGCGTAGCTATCCTTGTAGATGTCACCGCTATCGGCCATCAGGTTCCAGATGTTCTTCGAGGTCTCGTGGTGCCTCTCCTGCGTGGTGCGGATGAAGTCATCGTTCGAGGCGTTCAACAGCGTGGCCATCGACTGGAACTCGGCGGAATTGCGATCGGCCAACTCCTGCGCAGAAATACCTTCGGCACGCGCCGTCTGCTGCATCTTCTGGCCGTGCTCGTCGGTGCCCGTCAGGAAGAAGACATCCTTGCCGTCGAGGCGCTGGTAACGCGCCATCGCATCGGTCGCGATCAGTTCGTAGGCATGGCCGATATGCGGCTTGCCGTTCGGGTAGGATATCGCGGTGGTGATGTAATAAGGAGTCTTGTCTGTCATGGCGGCCATCGTGTCCGGCTTACTCTATAAAATTTGTCAGCCGCTCTTAGCGCATGTGCCGGCGAAGCGAAACACTAAGTTTGGCAAGGATCAGTGATTTGGCGATCTGCGGAAGGCCGCCCTTGACTCGGTTTTGGCTGCATTCTACCCCAGACAAAACGAAAATGGCGGGACAACAGCGACGTGACAACTCCCATGCTTGGCAGCACGATTTCACGCGCGTCCTTGAGGTAGCCGTTTGACTTTTCTTGCCAGCTTCAATCCACTCTATTCTCTCTCGGGCCTCTTTGTTGGCGCACTTGTCGGCATCACGGGCGTGGGCGGCGGCTCGCTGATGACGCCGCTTTTGGTGCTGCTTTTTGGCATCCATCCTGCTACCGCTGTCGGCACCGACCTGCTCTATGCCGCCGTGACCAAGACAGCCGGCACGGCGGTCCACGGCATGCACGGAAGGGTCAATTGGCGTATCGTGGGCTGTCTTGCGGCTGGCAGCGTCCCCGCTGCCATGCTGATGCTCTGGCTGCTGGCGGGCATCGACCGCAAGAGCGTCGAAGCGGCACACACAATCACAACCGCGCTCGGCTGGTTAGTGGTAATGACCGCCGTCATGCTGGTCTTTCGCAAGCAGGTTCTTGCGCTGGCGCTTCGAGCGATCGGAAGGCGTTCCAAGCCTAGGCCGGTTACTATTGCGCTTTGGACGACAATGCTCGGTCTCGCGCTTGGCGTGTTGGTGACACTGACGTCCGTCGGTGCAGGGGCGCTCGGCGTGACCGTGCTTCTTGTTCTGTATCCTCGACTGGACGTCCGTGAGATCGTCGGCTCCGATATTGTACATGCAGTGCCTCTCACCCTGATCGGCGGCATGGGTTACTGGATGATCGGCGAGATCGATTGGGGGATTCTGCTCGCACTCCTGGTCGGCTCCATCCCCGGCATCATTGCCGGCAGCCTGATAGCACCCAGGCTGCACGAGCGGACAATCCGGATCGTGCTTGCACTCACGCTGGCCGTCGTCGCCTGGAAGCTGTTGTCCGCCTGATCACGGCCCAGGCTGCTTGATCTCGCCGAGGATGCTCAGGACCGTCTGCTTGCGGTCAAGATTATAGGCATCCGAAACCGCTAGCCTTTCCGCAATATCCGAGTGAATCCGCGAGAGCCTTTCAGCTGCGGCGACCTGTCCCGCCATCGCTGCTGCGCGCGCCCTGTTGATGAGGTCGTCGCCTACGTGTCCGGCAAAAAACTCGAAGATCGTTTCGCTCTCCTTGCCGGACAGGGCGTCTGCAAGGCGGTGCATCGCCTTGCGCGCCGAAGGTCCTTGCGTCGCGAGAACCTCGTTGTAGGCAGCGATAATCTCTCCACCGCCATAGTTTACGAGTTTGAGTGCCTCACCCACGCTGCCCTTGGCAGCCGCAAGCAAGCCGCCCTCACTGGCATCGACGCCGAGGTTGGCAAGGGCAGCGCCCAATGCACTATCCCCAAGCGGCGATAGCCTTAGCGGCAGGCAACGCGATCGGATAGTCGGCAGCAGCTTGCCCGGCGCATGGGAAATCAACAGGAACATCGCGCGCTTGGGCGGCTCCTCGAGAATCTTGAGGATGGCATTCGCCGCATTGCGGTTCATGTCGTCGGCGGGATCGATGACGATGATACGCCAGTTGCCGGTGCCCGATGTCTGGGAGAAGAAGCGCCCTGCCCGCCGGACCTCGTCGACCGTGATTGCAGACTTGATCTTGCCGGTCTTCTCATCGACCGGACGCGCCAGATGCAGCAGATTGTGGGAAGCGCCCGAAGAGACCAGTCGGCTGATACTCGCTGCGGGATCTGGATCAGCCATACTCTCGGGGGCGCTTGCCGGGTCTGGGTGCGTCAGAACGTGATTGGCAAAACGAAAGGCGAGCGTCGCCTTGCCAATCCCCGCCGGTCCCTCGATCAGGATCGCGTGGTGACCCTTACCGGAGCGGTAAGAGTGCGCAAGGAATGCTTCCGCATCCTCGTGGCCATAGAGTTTCGTATTGTCCGCCGGCCAGATCGCGCCGTCCAGAAGTCCGGGCCGTTCATCACTCATGCGCAGCCTCCGCGCGATTTTCCGCGTCTCCCGCGGCAGTAGTCGGTGTCTCCCGCGGTAATAGATGGTGTTCAACGACCGCGAAAATCGCAGTCGCGATCGTTTCTTCGGCCTGCATCGCATCGATGACGTGGCAGCGCTCCGGCTCCCGCGCCGCAATGTCGAGGAAAGCCTCGCGCCGCTTCTCGTGCGTCTGCAGCTCCTCTTTTTCGTATCGGTCCGGACCGAGATCGGCGGTTGCACCCCTCCTTCGGGCGCGCTCAAGCCCCGCCGTTGCCGGCAGATCGAGGATGAGAGTGCAATCGGGAACGATGCCGTTTACGGCAACGCGCTGAAGTGTCTCGATGAACTCGGCCTCAAGGTTGCCGGTCACGCCCTGGTAGACACGAGAAGAATCCATGAAGCGATCGCAGAGCACAACAGTCTGGGCCGCAAGCGCCGGACGGATAACTTCCTCGACATGATCGTTGCGGGCGGCTGCGAAGAGAATTGCTTCCATCCGTGTGCCGAACGCCTCCGCGGCGCCGGAAAGCAAAACGTGCCGCACTGCCTCCGCGCCGGATGAACCTCCAGGCTCGCGGGTCAGCAACACATCATAGCCATTGGCACGAAGAGATTCAGCGAGGCGACGAATCTGCGTTGACTTTCCCGCACCCTCACCGCCTTCAAACGTAACAAACAATCCAGTCCCGGATGACAATGACAATTTCCCGCATTTCGGCGCGTCCGCGCTGCGCCTCTGGCCTACATCTAGCGGAAGATCACCGTCAGCGAAACCGCCTCAAGCGAACCATCCCCGTGTGAGCCACCAATGTCGCGATCACGTGGGCTCCGGTTTGTCCCACAACCAGGAGAACAGCAGCGTTTCACCGAGTTCCATAATCGCGTCGACGGCCCGACTGCCGAGCGAACCAACTTCGACACTCTCCTTCGTGAAAAGTGGGAGGTCACGCACCACGCGGCTGCCCGCGAATATCCTCAGTGTCGCGACCTCGCGCTCGGCTGCGACGGGCGCCATCAACGGCCAGCGATAGGTTATGCGCGCCGAAAGTCGCTCGGGATTGCTGACCGGCATGTAGACGCTGACAGCCGACTTCGCTACGAGATCGACCTTGCGCAATGTACCACCATAGACGCCCGCCTGTCCGATCACTTCGCTCTCGCCAAAGATCTGCCGGCTCTCAAAAGCCGACAACCCCCACTCAAGCACACGTTTTGCCTCGTCGGTACGCTCCTTGTCGGAGGCTATGCCAGCCAGCGCCACAAACAGGCGCCTGCCATTGCGCTGCGCCGATGCGACAATCGAATAGCCCTCGCCGTCGGCAAATCCCGTGGCAAGACCATCAACGCCCATTCCAAATCCGAGCAACGGATTTCGGTTGCGCTGAAATATCCTGTTCCATTCGAAATCGGGTTGAGCGAACAGCGGATAGAAATCCGGGTAGGACTTCTGCAGCTGAACTGCGAGCGTCACCATATCCAGAGCAGTCGTCCTGCTCTTGCCGTCCGGTAAGCCCGTGGAATTGCCAAAGATCGACCGCTCCATTCCGAGTGTCCTTGCCCGGCGCGTCATGGCCTCGGCGAAGGAAGGCTCGTCACCACTCATCCCCTCCGCAAGAATGATGCAACTGTCGTTGGCCCCTTGGATCGCGATCCCCTTGATGAGATCCTCGACGCGCACGCTTGACTTAAGCGCCGCAAACATCGTCGCCGTACGAGACGGCGCGCCGCCGGTTCGCCAGGCATACTCGGAAACCCGGTATTGCGTGTCGAGCGTGATCTGGCCTTTGGCAAGTGCATCGAAAGTGAGTTCGAGCGTCATCAGCTTGGCCAACGAAGCGGGCGAGAATGTCTGGTTCTCGCTTTTGGCCAGCAGCACCGTGCCGGTGGACGACTCCACCATGTACGCCTGTGCGGCTTTTGTCACGAACGGTGCATTGGGTTCGTTCGGCGCGGCGGCAGTTCCGGAAGCGAATGGCAGAAGACAGACACAGAGGCCAAGTAGACGCTTCAACACCGAAAACCCCATCAATCATGCTGCCTTTTGCGGACTCTAGAACCTGATGCGCTGCGACACAATCGCCGCATTCACATGAAGCCCCGCGTTACCGCTTATGCCGCTTGAACGATGCGAGAATGGAATCCTGCGTGAGTCCGTCGTTTCGGACCATAACAGCATCAAACGCGAGATCGACGGTCACGGTCTTCACGCCCTCTTCCTGATAACCCATTGCCAACGAGCCTTGCGGCCGTCCAAACGGACGCTCGTAGGGGAACGGACCGATCTCAGGCAACACCACCACCTGGTCGAAGGATGGCGCGGCGTTGCCAAAAGACGGCTGTGCGACGGGCTTGGGAACCGGCGCTCCGTTGTACTTCGCACTTGGCGTAGAGCCGGCATATGAAGTCGCGGATAGCGGCACCGGCACATTTTCCGGCGCTGGTGTAAAGCCGCCGAAGCTCTGCAACTGGTCGGCAGTGATGCGTTTGCTGTTCGACGCGACCATCACGCCCGTGGCAATCTGGCCGCCACCCGGATTGATGCCGGGGACGCGACTGCCTTTCGGCACATAGGATGCCATCAGATAAGGCATATCGTGGCCGTCCATACGGGCACGACCGACATATTGAACACGCACGTTGCCAGTACCGCTGTGCTGCAGGTCAAGCATGTCGGCGGTCTTGTTGGAAAGATCGATGATGCGCCCCTCGTGATACGGACCGCGATCGTTGACACGCACGACGACGGAGGAGCCGTTTTCGGTATTGGTCACCCGTGCATAGCTCGGAAGCGGAAATGTCGGATGCGCGGCGGAAAGATGCATCTGATCATAGACTTCGCCGTTAGCGGTCAGGCGGCCGTGAAATGCCGAGCCATACCACGACGCAATGCCGACCTTGTTGTAGGAAAAATCTTCCTTTGGATAATACCGCTTGCCCTTCACCATATAGGGATTACCTACGATGTAGCGGCCGCCGCCCTTGGGGATATTATCGCCCGTCGCAACCCTGGGGCTTGCCTTCACGCCATATTCTTTTTCCGAGAAGTATTCCTTCCCGTGCGTGCGCTTCGTCGGCGCCGGCGTCGATCCACAGGCTGTAATCGTTGCACAGATCAGCGATAGCCCGACCCATCGGATCCCCGCCGCGAATGACACCGCCCCGTAGTCTCGTCTCATATGTCTCACGCCGCTCAAGACCGTTATGGTTAAGAAATCTGCCCAGAATGGGTCAGTCACCCCTAATCCCACCAACCTAACGAGACTTTAATCATGCGGTCTTCGTGGCAAATTTGCGACACATTTCCCCGAGATAGAGTCAATTCTAATTAACATGGTTAACAAAATGCTAATTAAGGCATCTTCGCCTGGCGCGTTTCCAGTCCCTTGTGGCCCACGGGGGGCCTGCCGCGGCGCTTCTTCCGCTGGTCGCTTTGGTCCACTCCGATTCCAAGACCCTCCCGGTTGCGACGTACCAACAACGCATCATTCCAAAAACATTAGCATCTCGCCGATCTGCAACCCAACCGTAGAACAGGTTGACGCTGCAAGCCGAAGCGCTATAAAGCGTCCGGACTTGACTTGAATGCAACCGGTGGCGGGCGCCCGAAATATCTCAGCGCCAAACGCGGAATCGCGATCAACTCAATCAGATGGAAGAGTGTCCGAGTGGTTTAAGGAACCGGTCTTGAAAACCGGCGTGCGGGAAACCGTACCGTGGGTTCGAATCCCACCTCTTCCGCCATAAGCGATTGAAAAACCTGAATATTTTCCGCCGCTCCATTCGACCGATATCTCGCCCCGCTTGCAACATTTCAACAGTTTTCTGCAACATTGTTGCAACAACTCTTGTTCTGCACAGCTGCATGCCTGATGGGCGGCACTGTCGGATCTACTCGCGTTGTTCGAGCGGGATCTGTCGGTCCCCGAGGTGAGCCTGATCAGCGGCCACAAAGATGCCCGGATGCTGTTCCGGTACACCCACATGACCGCTGCGCACGTGCCGGGTAAGCGGTGTGCCGCTTCTCGCACGTTGTAATTATACATTTGATGGCGAGGTCGCGCAGCCTTGAGGGTAACGGCAGCGTCGCTATGCTTCTGGCGGGCGATCTCTAATGAATGATATCGCGACTTTTTTTGCTCTGATAAATCCATCCAATCCATAGCAGGGGAGAAGTTCGATCTCGATGTCGAGAACATCCTCCGGCGTCGCATAGTAGCCTGAACGGCCTCGGTCCCTTGCACGCTGAAGGATAAGGCCTGCGATAACATTCTGACTGCTGAAGCCGTCTAGTTGAAGGTCCATAATTCCTTCAAAGCTGAAGGTCACGACAGCGTGCTTATCA
Source organism: Rhizobium sp. Root1220 (assembly GCF_001426265.1). GTDB lineage: Bacteria > Pseudomonadota > Alphaproteobacteria > Rhizobiales > Rhizobiaceae > Rhizobium. The sequence goes on along the minus strand of NZ_LMDG01000012.1, from coordinate 153,906 downwards.
AGCACGATGTATCCATTCGGATCGACACCGTCGGTCGTGATCGAGCCGTGTATTTTGAGTTCGCTGGCTCTGGTTCGGCTGAGAGACAGACTGATTATCTCGGCATCGTGGAAAGTGGGCACCTCTCCGAACCACGCCACCAACTCATCTCCTCCTGGCACATCTGCGTAGATCATATCTTGTCTCATGCAAAAGCTGCCGCTTCACCATAACAACCTGAAGGACTTTAGCAACGCGCTCAGACACGCAGGATTATAGCGCAAGGAACTGATTGCGGTCCTTGTGCGTGCGTTACCCCACCAGACAATTCCATGGCAAGAGTTCCTCAATTCGGGACTGCCTGTGGCCGTTGACGATTGCGGTGAGCGTGGCGGACAGGTAGGCGAACGGATCGACAGCATTGAGCTTGCAGGTCTCGATGAGCGAGGCGATAGTTTTCACTGATGAGAACTCCGAAGCGGCGTTCAGCGCTAGTACAGTGCTCGTCCCACAGAGATCGAGATGAAGAGCGGGGCTACCTGCGACAGCTCGAAGGTGAAACTAGGCAAGACGTCGTCGCCCATTGGTGATTGGCAGTAGGTCTTGCCGAAATTGTAGCGTGTCGGGTCCCCACGTAGAACATGAGTTGCCCGATGCATTCGTACAGCGTGCTGCAGCAGGACGCTCAGACCTCCGTCCACCGTCAGGCACGTCGCGTTCGTGAACGGGCACTCATCCGAAATCATGAAGACGGCAGGATGTGCCCGAGACCATACGCATGCGCAATCCGGACAATGCGGGCCGCGCAATGGAGACGCAGAGCCGGGAGCAATCATAAAGCCTCTTGAAGGGATCCGACGACTCGTTGAAGGTTGATTCAACTCGAACGTGCAGGCGCGCAAGTCCTCGAGTTTTGCCATTCAGATATCTCGCCTAGCCTTTGATGGCCCCCGTAGTCATAGAGCCCGAAATCTGCCGATACATCAGCAGGCCAAGGAAGACCGGCGGCAGTGCGCCAAGAACCATGACCGCGGATGCGGTACCCCATTGGACACCGCCGCCACTTGCCGCAAAGAAGAACGATGCACCGACCGTCATCGGAACCGCCTTGTTCGTCGTCAGCATCAGCCCGAACAGGAACTCATTCCAGGCGGTAATGAAACCGAAGATGAAGGTCGTTACCAGCGCGGGTCGCACGACCGGTCGGATGATGCTGATCATAGTCCGCCAGGAGCTCGCGCCATCAACTCGCGCGGCTTCGTCCAGTTCAGGCGGGACGTCGGAAATCGCATTGACGAGAATGACAAGCGCCAGCGGCGTGTTGACGATGGTCAGAATCAGGCCGAGTCCGAGCTGGGTGTCGAGAAGGCCGAGCCACTGATACATCATGTACAGCGGTATCGCGAAAATGATGAGCGGCACGGCGCGTAGATTGACGACGATCGGCAGCAGCGTGTGTTTGCCCGCCTCGCTCCTTGCAATCGCATAGGCGGCCGGAAAAGCAAGCAGTATTGCAAGCCCGGTCCCGATCAACGACGCGACGGTGCTGTTCCAGAGATAGGAATATATGTTGAAACGGTCGGTCTGCGTCAAAACGCGCAGGTAGTTTTCCAGTGTTGGCTGGCTGATCCACAAACCGGGATTGGTCGAAAGTTCGCGCGCGCTCTTGAACGAGGTGACGAGCGTGACGATAACCGGAAAGTTCATTGCCAGAGCAGCTGCGGCAAAGACGAGCCAGCGGAGCGCATTGATCATGCAGATCTCCTCCTGCGGCCGGCCAGCCAGTTGAGGCCATAGAGCACGGCCAGTGAGGCGAGGAAGAGGACAACGGAAGCCGCCACCGCCTTGCCGATCGCACCCTCCTTGAAAAACGCCTGATAGATGTAGATCGACAGCGATGTGGTCGAGCCGCCCGCACCGCTGCCAGTCAGCGCGTAGACGTTGTCGAAGACTCGAAATCCGTCGATGAAGCGGATGAAGAATGCGATCAACAATGTCGGCAGCATCAGCGGCAGCTCCACATACCAGAGAAGCTTGATTGCCGACGCGCCGTCGAGGGCGGCCGCCTCACGCACGTCAAGCGGCACCGCGACATAGGCCATGTAGAAAAGCAAAAAAGCAAATGGCGTCCATTGCAGCGTTTCGACGACGGTCAGCGTCCAGAACGCGTGAGCGGCATCCAGAAAGGCCGGACTGTCGCCGAACCACGCGAAGAGATAATAGGGTACCGGTCCGGCGAACTCGTGCAGCACCAGTCGGTACATCAGACCGATCATGGCGGGCGCCACCATCAGCGGCAGCATAAGAAGTGCCATCAGGGCCGAGCGCTTCGACAGCAGAGGCGCCAGAAAGATCGCCAGAAACAGCCCCAGCAGGCACTCGATGAGCGCCGTCAGAATGCCGAAACGCAGCGAAAACGAGGTGGCGCGCCAAAAATCACGATCGGCAAGCACGGAAAGGTAGTTGCCGAAGCCGCTCAGCGTCGGACTCCGCAAGGTCTGGAAGTCAACGGTCGAGACCGAATAGATGAGGTTGATGATTGCGGGAAATCCAAGAAACAGGAGCAGGAACCCCACGAGTGGTGTGAGATAGGCCCTTCCCTCGGCACGTTTTATGATGGCCATTTCGATCCGCCGGATGGGCCGGACACCTTGCATGGAAGCAGGCGCCCGGCGGATATCACTTCTTCAGGAGATCCTGCATTCCAGCCTTGGTATGAGCCAGCGCATCGTCGAGGTTCTGCTGGCCCGACCAGTAGCCGGTGAACTCTTTTGCCTGCAATTCATAGACGGAGAGCGCGTTGGCGGAAGTCGCACCGTTCATGACGTACCCGTACTTGCTGGCGAACTCGCCGAGCTTGACCAAATCAGGACGTTCTTTCGCGACTTTCGCCACCACGTCAGGTGTAAGGGCTGGAGAACCGCCCTTTCGGGCATAGAGCAAGGCGGCATCCTCGCTCGCCAGCCATTTCAGGAACTTGATGGCGCCGTCCTTGTTCTTGGCGTTCTTGTTAAGGCCCAGGCCCAGGCCGTGAATATGGTCAGCGCGACCATCCGGCCCGGCCGGTGGCGCCACGATGCCGGTGACTTCGGCAACGGCGGGGGTTTTTTCGGCACTGGTGAGATCTGCGGCAGCGGCATTCCATTGCAGCGCCGTTGCGGCCTGGCCGGAACCGAAGGCGGCATTGGTCTCGGCATATTCGTAGCTCAGCGAATCCTTGGGCGAAGCGCCTGCGTCATAAAGCTTCTTGTAGAGTTCGAGGGCAGTTTTGTAGGCGTCGGAATCGATGGTGACGTTGCCCTCCTTATCGGTCCAGTCGCCACCATAGGAGCGTGGCAAGGACTGAAACACCATCATGTTGAAAAGCAGGTTCTTCATCTGCAGAACGGTGCCGTAACGCACGGGGCTTTCGGAATTTACCTGCTTGGAGAAATAGAGAGCCGTTGCTGCCCAGTCGTCCCAAGTCCAGCTGTCCGGGTCCTTCGGCTGCAATTCTTTGCCGAGGTACTGCTTGGCGATTTCGGCATATTTCTTCTTGGCCGCATCATCCTTCATCAGTGCATCGATCAGATCCTTGCGGTAATACATGAAGTGCAAGGACAGATCCGTCGGCACACCGTACTGCTTGCCGTCAAACTGCATGGTCTTCAGCACAGAATCGCCATATGTCGCTGCCGCACCGCTGCCGAGATCGATCGGCTCCATGTAAGGCGCGTAACGGCCGATCGAGTAGGTGGCGACGAGGTTGATGTCGAAAGCCGTCGAGCCTGCTGCCATGTCGGCCTGCAGCTTGTCGTAGAAACCCTCCCGGTTGAAGAACAAAAGCTCGACCTTGTCGGCATCGCTGATACCGGATGTTGCGTTATAAGCTTCGACGGTCGCACGGAGCGCGGTTTCTTCCGATCCGCCCGGCCAGCCGAGAACGGTGACTGTCGCGTTCGAGGTACCCGGCAGCGCAACGCTTGCGAGAAGCAAGGCAAGAGCGGATAAGGACGTCCTGTTCAATTTCATCGTAGTTCCCTTTCTTTTATTGTTAGGTCTGGAGGCATGTCTTCTGGGTAGTCAGCCGTGTTGAGCGGCGAGGCTGGCCACACCGATAATACCGGCACGGCTGCCGAGCTTGGCGGGCAGGAGAACGGGCGTCAGCCTGCTATCGACACCCGCGAGGCAATCGCGCATCCGATCGAGATAGCCCGCGGCAAGACCGATCCCGCCGCCGATGACGATATGCTTCGGGTCGAGCATCATCTGGATGTCGCGGCAGAGCGTGGCCGCGCGGAATGCCGATTGCGAAACCAGGGCCGCAGCCCAGGCCTCGCCTCTGTCGGCATGTCCGAACACCTCGGCGGCGGTCGCCTGATAGCCAGCCTTAGCGGCTTCGGCCGCGATCCAGCGGCCCGATGTCTGATCTTCGAGAGGCGATTGCCCTGAGGACGGCCCGCGGATCAGGCCGAAATGACCGGCAAGCCCTCCAAGCGGACGACCATTGACGATGATGCCGCCACCGATGCCGGTCGAGATGGTGAGGAACACCAGATCCCCGCCATCGCCTGCGCCGAACCTGTACTCGCCCCAGGCTGCAGCCTGCGCGTCGTTGATGGCCAAGGTCGGCGTGCCAAAAACCGCGGTTGCCTTGTCGACCAGCGGGTATTGGTCGGGAATGCCGAGCGTTGCCGGATTGAGCGCCGACCAGAATCCATCTTCAATGATGCCCGTTGCCGCGATGCCGACGCGGGAGTAGCGACCCACCCATGGTCGAACGGAGTCGGCGATCGCGGCAAGCCACGCATCAGGACCTGCTTCCCGCGCCGTCGGCACCGTTATTTCGTCCAGCACTTCGCTGCCTGTGACCAGCGCGGCCATCGTCTTCGTACCGCCGATATCGATGGCAAGTGCCGTCTGCGGACTGTCGGCCTCATAGGCCAAGGTAACGGCATCGCGAAACCACGATGTCACGTGTTCGGTGCGCGTGATCGCCGAGCCCACGACGACGGCGAAAGCCCCGGCCCTGGCTGCGCCGGCTGCCTGCTCCGGCGTGCGGATACGCCCCTCGGCGATGACATAAGGCGTGAGCGCACGCATGGCGGTGATCAGGGCGATATCGGGATCGACCGGCTCGGGGCCACCGACGTAACCGGAGAGCGTGGTGCCAACGAAATCGACCCCGGCCGCCAATGCGCTCCTCGCGTCTTCGAGGCTCGAGCAGTCGGCCATCGTCAGCTTGCCCCGCGCCTTGACCGCCGTCACCAGCGCTCCGATGGGAGCCGGGCGCACACGATCGGTGGCGTCGAAGGCGACGACGTCGGCGCCTGCATCCATCAGCGCTTCCGCGTCGGCAACGAAGGGTGTGATCCGCACCGGACTGTCATCGAGATCGCGCTTGACGATGCCGATAATCGGCACGCTCACAGCAGGACGAACGGCTTGGACATAGGCGGTGGATTCGATCCGCAACGCGGTTGCGCCGGCGTCGACGGCGGCTCTTGCGAACCCGGTTACGAATTCGGCCGTATCGGTTGGCCCGCCGGGAACCGGCTGACAAGAAACGATGAGGCTCTTCTTGATTTCGTCGCGCTGCAATCGTGACACTCCATTTGGGCATCACGATAATGGTAAAGTACCAGATTACAACCAGTTTATAACTGGTATCATCGCGTCAGTTCAAACACGAAGTCATAGACGTCGCCCTTGTAGCGGCTCTCGCAGTATTCGACGATCTGGCCATCGCTAAGGAAACAGCGGCGCTCCGTCATCAGCAACGGCGCGCCTGCCTCACAATGGAGATGTTGCGCATCCTCCGCCGAGGCCGCGCGCGAACGCATGCGCTGGACGGCGCGTTGCGGCAGGAAGCCACGCGCCTCCAGCGCCTGGTAGAGTGAGTCGCCGACCATATCCACCGAAGGGATGAATCGAATCGGCACGGTTGAGGTCTCGACAGCAATCGCCACACCATCGGCCGTTCGGATACGCTTCATGCGCAGGATGTTGCTGTTTCCGGCAACACCGAGCGCCATCATTTCGATTGGTGAGGGACGACTTATGTGTTTGGAAAGCCACACGCATCCCGGCACGAGCCCACGTGCGAGAATGTCCTCGGAAAAGCTGGTGAGCGTGGAGAGGGACTTTTCGACCCGTGATCCGACTTCGGTCTTGAAGCCGTGGCGGCGATTGATGAAGCCCTCTTCATCGAGCATGGCAAGCGCCTTGCGCACGGTCACCCGGGAGAGCGAGAGCGTCTCGGCAAGCACGCGTTCTCCCGGCAGAACGGCACCAGCCTTCAGCGCATTCGATAGGATCGCAGTTTCGATCGCTGTTTTCAGTTGCTTGTACAGCGGTGGGCCGGACGCCGATGCCTGCAATTCTTTACCGATCACGTCGATCAACTCATCCGTCGCCATGAACTCTCCCGGAACCATTCGCGGTACCTCGACTTTTTTCAGTTGGGCACCGCTGGATCTATACTGGTATTAGAGTGAAAGGGCAATTGCCTCGACGGCGGGCGCCCATCACGGAGAATCCAAACTTACTCATTTGACAGATATCCTACAAGTGGATATGTAGATCCCACACTTGTGGCCGTGAGACGAAGATCGGGTATGGCAATGAAATCGATGAAGCCGCTGACACGCGCCCCGCTGCTGCATGTATCCGTGCAGGAGAGCCTGCGTGCCTATATCGAAGACAACGACATCGCGCCTGGAACTCTTCTACCGGCCGAGGCGGAGCTCGCCACCCAGCTCGGCGTCAGCCGCAATTCGCTGCGGGAAGGCATCAAGGCGCTGGAATCGCTCGGCGTGTTGGAGACGCGGCGGGGTGTCGGCATATTCGTGAAGGCCTTTTCCTTCGAGCCGCTTCTCGACAACCTCGCTTACGGCCTCGGCGGCGCCCTGCGGCAGATCGAAGAAGTCATCGAAATCCGCCGCACTCTCGAGGTGGGTTTAATCGGCAAGACGATAGAGGTGATCAGTGATGAAGACATCGCCGAGCTGCGCGCCACCGTCAATCGTATGCGCACCCATGCCGAGCGCGGTGAAACTTTCGCCAAGGACGACCAGCTGTTCCACAGGCTGCTGTTTCGCTGCCAGCACAATGAAACGCTCGTGCGGCTGATCGATGTCTTCTGGCTTGCCTTCTACAAGGCGTCGGATTTCGTAAACCTCGAAAATATCGATCCGATGGCAACCTGGCGTGATCACGCCGCGATCGTCGATGCAATCGAGACAAAAGATCTGGAGGAGGCGCGCAGGCGTCTGGATCGTCACTACGAAGGCATTGCCCGGGTGATTGCCAACAACAAGACAAGTTCAAACGTGGGAGGAACGCATGAAAAGACTGTCTAGGTTATCCATTATCGCCCTTGGCGCTATGCTGTCGTCGGCTGCCATTCCGGCACTTGTCGCTTCGGGGGTCGCAACTGAGGCCCGGGCCGCCACTCTGTCAGGCGGCTTCGATGTCGGCCCCGGCGGCTTCCAGGGAAACTTCAATCCGCTTGCCGCAACTTCCGGCTTCACCTGGCTCAGCGTCTACTACGAGCCGCTGGTCACCTATGACGAGAAGTTGCAGAAGGTCGTCGGCGCGCTGGCGAGCTCCTACGAGGTCAGCTCGGATCAGATGACCTACACGTTCAAGCTGGCAGACGCCAAATGGCATGACGGCAAGCCTTTTACCGCCAAGGACGCGAAGTTCACCTTGGGCCTTGCGATGGACGCAAAGACCGGCTCGGTTCTGGCTGCCCGGCTGAAAGCCGTATCGTCGGTCGAGACGCCGGACGATCACACTGTCGTCATCAAGCTGAGCGCGCCGAGCGGCAGCCTTCTCGACACGATGACCAAGGTGATGATGCTGCCGGAGCACGCACTCTCATCGATACCGGCCGACCAGCTGGCAAAGAGCACGTGGTGGTCCACCACCCCGATCGGCACCGGTCCATTCAAGTTCACTAAATATGTGTCGGATCAGTATGTAGAACTGGCGGCAAATGCCGATTATCGGGGTGGCAAGCCTGCGCTGGAACGCGTCATCAATCGCTATTTCGCCAATCCGGCCGCCGCGATCGCCGCACTGAGATCCGGCGAAATCCAGTTCACCTACGTCGATTCCAATGATGTGCCGACATTCAAGGACAGCAAGGACTTCAATGTCATCGAAGGCAACTCTTTTGTCGTCAACTATCTTGGCTTCAACCACGATTCTCCGATCTGGAAGGATGTCCGCGTCCGCAAGGCGGTGATGCATGCGATCAATCGCGATGCCATCATCCAAAGCCTCTACGGCGGCGCGGCCGAACCGGCCAATTGCGCTTACGTCGCCGAACAGTTGATCCCGCAGGGTATCGATACCTACGCCTACGACCCGGAAAAGGCCAAACAGCTTCTGACGGAAGCCGGCTGGGACCAGATCAACGGCGGCCAGCCGATCACGCTTCTGACCTACTATACCACGCCGCTTGCGACCAACGTTCTTGCGGCCGTCCAGGCGATGCTCGCCCAGGTCGGCATCAACGTTGTCCCACGCGCCGTCGATACGCCGACATACAACAGCATCGTGCTCAACCCGAAGCCGGACACTGCCCAATTCCAGATGGTTTATGCCGGGCTGCAGAACGGACCGGACGCCGGAAGCATCAATATCGGCCTCAATGAGAACCAGATCCCTCCGGCCGGACCGAACGTCGCCAGGGTTCGCATGCCCGACCTCAGCAAGGCGCTAGATACCGCACTTGCCGAGCCTGACAGCGCCAAGCGGGACGCCGCCTATCAGGACGTCTGCAAGGTAATGAACACGAACCTTCCCTGGGCGACGCTATGGGTGGCAAATCGCTACGGCGTCGTCTCGTCAAAGGTGAAGGATTTCGTCTGGACGCCGGCGCCGGGCGGCGGCCCTTACCAGGCCAATCCGCAGAAATGGTCGATCGCCGAATAAGCGTTCTTCGCAAAGCCTTGTGGGTGGCTTCCGCCACCCTAGCAGGACGGATTCACAATGCTCCGATACAGTCTCAGACGCCTGATCATAGGAATAGGCATGCTCATTGCATTGAGCATGCTGATTTTCCTGATGCTGCGCCTGGCGCCAGGCGATCCGATCGATGCATACATCGATCCGAACATACCGATGTCGCCGTCAGATCTTGCCGATCTGCGCAGAAGCCTTGGGCTCGATCAGCCGTTGGCAGTCCAGTATCTGGGCTGGCTGCAGCAGGCGCTCATGGGCAACCTCGGCTATTCGATCAAGCGCCTCGATCAACCGGTTCTGGGCCTGGTTCTGTCGCGGATCGGCCCGACGGTGCTGTTGATGGGTACCGCTCTCGTCTTCGCGATTGTTGCGGGTATTGCTTTTGGCGTGATCAGCGCGATCCGCCGCAATTCGATTGCCGATCTCTCGCTGTCGGTGATTGCGCTTGGAGGAATTTCCAGCCCGGCGTTCCTCAGCGCACTGATCGGCCTCTACATTTTCTCTGTCCGGCTGCAGTGGATGCCATCCGGTGGCATGCTGACGCCCGGCGAGGAATTTTCAGCGATCGATCTTCTCCACCATCTGATCCTGCCCGCCGCGCTTCTGTCTGTCGCACAAGCCGCTTTGATCATGCGCTACATGCGTGCTTCGCTGCTCGAAGTCCTGAACCAGGACTATGTGCGCACAGCACGAGCCAAGGGCGTGCGCGAGTTTTGGGTGATCACCAAGCATGCATTGCGCAATGCCCTTCTTCCGATCGTTACCCTGGTCGGCTCCACCATCGGGCTCGCAATCGGCGGCGCCATCTTCATCGAGAGCGTCTTTAACTGGCCAGGGATGGGTCTCCTGCTCGTCGACGCGGTGCAGACCCGCGACTATCCCGTCATCATGGGAGCGACACTCCTCATCGGCGCTTGCGTCATCGTCGTCAATCTTCTGACCGACATTACCTACGCGGTCGTCGACCCGCGCATCAAGGTGGGTTGACCATGCTGGAACGCTTTCCCCGACGCCGCAGCCCGGGCCCGATTGCTCGCGCCTTCGGACGGTTTCTGCTCAACCGCGCCGCCATCGTCGGCGTCTGCATTGCAGTCCCCATGCTGCTTCTGATCGTCTCCTATCCGTTGTGGTGGACTTTCAAGCCGAATGACATCGATCTGCTGGCAATGAACAGCGGTCCGACGACCACTCACTGGTTCGGAACGGACGGCGTCGGCCGCGATGTCTTTGCGCGCGTGCTCGAAGGCGGGCAGATTTCCCTTCTGGTTGCCATTGCTTCGACCGCCCTTTCCGCAGCGATCGGCTTTCTCTTCGGTGCCGTCTCGGCACTTGCAGGCCGCTGGGCAGATGCGGTCTCGATGCGTTTCGTCGACCTTGTAATGACCCTGCCGCCCGTCATCTTTCTGCTCGTGCTTGCCTCGATTGCCGGTACCGGCATCTGGCCGACCGTGCTGGTCATTTCGCTGCTTTCCTGGCCGCTGCTTGCGCGCATGATCCGGTCCCGGCTTCTGGAATTGCGTGAGCGCGACTTCGTCATGGCCGCCCGTGGCATGGGCGCCGGCGTTGGACATCTGCTCTTTCGCCACGGCCTGCCGAACTCGATCGATATTCTTGTCGTCTATGCAACGCTGCAGATCGCCAACGCCATCCTGCTTGAGGCGGGCCTGTCCTTCCTCGGTCTCGGCATCGCTCCGCCAGCCGCGAGCTGGGGCAATATGCTGAACGCAGCCCGCTCGACCGCCGTGCTCGAACAATATCCATGGCAATGGCTCTTTCCCGGCGCCGCGCTGATCCTTGCCGTGCTTGCTATCAATTTCATTGGCGATGGCCTCAGAGATGCCTTCGACCCGCGTGCCGAACTGAACTGACAATCGAAAGAAAGCGAAAATGACCAAATTCAAGGGTGTCGTCCCCCCCGTCGTAACACCGCTCAACCCGGATCTGACCGTCGACTATCCGTCCTATACACGGGTGCTGGAACATCTGATCCATGCCGGCTGCCACGGCGTATTCGTTCTGGGCTCGACGAGCGAAGTGATTTTCCATGACGAGAAGACACGGCAGGAGATCATCGAGCATTCAGCCAAGGTGGTGAATGGTCGCGTCCCGCTGATCGTTGGCGTCATCGATCCGACCACAGATCGCGTCATTGCCCATTCGAAAGTTGCGAAGTCGGCCGGCGCCGACGCGGTCGTGGTGACCGCACCTTTCTATACCGTCACCAGCCAGGCCGAGATCCTCGATCACTTCAGGTATATCCGAGATGCGGTGGATGTTCCGCTCGTCGCATACGACATTCCCGTCTGCGTGCACGTCAAGCTCCAGCGTCAGACCGTCGTCACGCTTGCCAAGGAAGGCACGATCATCGGCCTCAAGGATTCGAGCGGCGACGACGGCAATTTTCGCTATGCGCTCCTCGACCTCGCCGCGCACAAGGACATCTTCCTGATGACCGGCTCCGAGATCGTCGTCGACAACGCTCTTCTGATGGGCGCCCATGGCGTCGTTCCCGGCATCGCCAATGTCGATCCGCACGGTTATGTGCGCCTTTGGGATGCTGCCCAGCGGGGCGATTGGGTTGCTGCGAAAAAGGAGCAGGAGCGCCTCTGCCGCCTCTTCGAAATCGTCTGGGTTGCACAGGGCCGCGTTAGCGGCGGCGCGTCGGGCATTGGCGCCTTCAAGGCTGCCATGCGCAGCCTGGGGATTATCGACTCCGCAGTCATGCCGCGACCACGCGCGCCATTGAACGATACGGAAACGGCGCGGATCGACAAGATCCTGCGTGAAACCGGCCTGCTGAACTGAGCCAGACGATGAAACAGACCGCCGAACCCGTACTCGATATCAAGGGACTGCGAACGGTCTTCCGCGTCCGCGGCAGTGAGATCACGGCGGTCAACGATATCGATCTGACCGTTGCCGCCGGCGAGACCCTTGCGCTCGTCGGCGAATCCGGCTCCGGTAAATCGGTCACCAGCCTGTCGGTCATGCGGTTGCTTACCCGCAATATCGGGGCCATTGCCGCAGGCAGTATTCGCCTGAGGACACGAAGCGGCGCGGTCCGGGATCTTGTCTCACTGGACGACGAAAATATGCGCAGGATAAGAGGCGACGACATCGGCATGGTGTTCCAGGAGCCGATGTCCAGCCTCAATCCCGTTTTCACGATCGGCGACCAGATAGCCGAACCGATCCGCATCCATCGCGGCGCAAACCGCAAGACTGCGATGGATGCAGCGGTAGCGCTGCTCGAAAGCGTCGGCATACCGGACGCCCGCCGCCGCGCCGGCCAATATCCGCACGAGTTGTCGGGCGGCATGCGGCAACGCGCCACGATTGCCATGGCACTGGCCTGCGATCCGGCACTCCTGATCGCCGACGAGCCGACCACGGCGCTTGATGTCACGATCCAGGCCCAGATTCTCGACCTGCTTCTCAAGCTACAGCGCGAGCGCGGCATGGCCATGCTCTTCGTCACCCACAATCTCGGCGTGGTCGCGGAAATCGCCCATCGTGTCGCGGTGATGTATGCCGGGAGGATCGTCGAGGAAGGTCCCGTCGGCGAGGTTTTCCGCAATCCGAAGCATCCTTATACGATGGGCCTTCTCGCCTCCATGCCGCGCTTAGGCGACGCGTCGCGGATGAAACAGGCTGACGAAAAGCTCGCCGCGATTCCCGGAATGGTTCCGAGCCTGATGAGCATGCCACGCGGCTGTGCTTTTTCTCCGCGCTGCAAATTCGCGATCGATGCCTGTCGCGCCGAAGTCCCCTCGCTCGAAGTGATCAATCCGCAGCACTGCAGCCGCTGCATCAGATGGCAGGAGATCTAGATGAGCGCACCGCTGCTCTCCGTCCGCGAGCTTTCCAAGCACTATACTTCCCGCGGTACGCGGCTGAATATTCTTCAGAGCATCTCCTTCGATATCGGCAAGGGTGAAGTCGTCGGGCTAGTCGGTGAATCCGGCAGCGGAAAGACCACGATCGGGCGTTCCGTCCTTCGTCTCGTCGAACCGTCATCGGGCAGCGTCCGCTTCGACGGAAAGGAACTCACGGCACTTTCCGCCTCGGCGCTCAGACGCGAACGGCCGCGTATGCAATATATTTTCCAGGACCCCTTCGCCAGCCTGTCACCGCGCATGACGATCGGCGAAATCCTGACGGAGGGTTTGAAGATCCAGGCGATCGGATCGGCACACGAAAGGCTTGAACGCGCGCAAGCCGCCCTGGCGCAGGTCGAGTTGCCGGCCGACGCCATCAATCGATACCCGCACGAGTTTTCCGGCGGGCAGCGCCAACGCATCGGAATTGCCCGCGCCTTGACACTGTCGCCTGAATTCATCGTCGCCGACGAGCCGGTCTCCGCCCTCGACGTTTCGATCCAGGCGCAGGTGATCAACCTTTTACGTGAACTGCAGCAACGGCTTGGCCTGACGATGCTGTTCATCTCGCACGACCTCGCCGTCGTGGAATATATCTGCGACCGGGTAATCGTGCTCTATCTCGGCCGTATCATGGAGATCGCGCCAAGCGCCGACCTCTATGCGAGACCGCACCATCCCTATACACGCGCCCTGCTCTCGGCCATTCCATCGCCGGATCCGGATGCCCGGCGCGACCGGCAGATCCTGAAAGGCGATATCCCAAGTCCGGCCAACCCACCGAGCGGCTGCGTCTTTCGCACACGCTGTCCGAATGCGCTCGATGCCTGCGCCGCCACGGTTCCCCCACTGCGGGAGGTTGCACCCGGACGGTTCAAGGCCTGCATTCGCGACGATCTCAACTGAACTGAACCTCTGGGAAACGATAGATGAACGCGAAGAAACGGCATCCAGTCATCCGCGGCAACTGGGCGAGCCTGCTGCTGCCGATTGCGCCCGACGATAGCATCGAATTCGACAAGCTCGGCGAAGAGATCGATATCCTCATCGACGCCAAGGTCGATGGCATTTATTCGAACGGCACCGCTGGTGAGTTCCACAATCAGACCGAGGAGGAGTTCGACAGGATACAAGGGTTGCTGGCCGAGCGCTGCAGTGCATCCTCGACGCCATTCGTGATTGGCGCTTGCCAGCCGGATTCGATGATCATGCTCCATCGCGTTCGCCGGGCCAGCGCACTCGATCCCGCCGCCATTCAGGTGATACTGCCAGACTGGTGGCCGCTAACCGATCCCGAAGCGATCGACTTCCTGAACCGTGCTGCGGAAACGGCCAATGGCATTCCGCTCATTCTTTACAATCCGCCGCATGCAAAACGCGTACTGACGCCCAAGGAGCTGGGCGCGGTCTGCGCATCGGTGCCTGGTGTGACCGGCATCAAGCTCGCCGATGGCAACAGTTCTTGGTATGCAGAGGCGCGTCGCCACCTTTCAGGCCAGTCTCTCTTCGTTCCCGGCCATCATCTCGCAACCGGCACGAAGGAGGGTGTAGCGGCAGGCTCGTTTTCCAACGTTGCGTGCCTCAGCCCACGGGGCGCGCAAAAGTGGACGGAATCGATGCGGAGCAATATCGATGCCGCACTGGATCTTGAGCGACGCATCTGCGCCTTCATGGACAATCACATTGTCCCCTTCCGCCAGAACATGGGTTTTTCGAACGCTGCTCTCGACAAATTGTTGAGTGCGATCGGCAATTGGGGACCCGTGGGAACTCGTCTGCGGTTTCCTTACCGATCGATCGACGCTCTGGAAGCCGTGAGGTTGCGAACCATTGCATGGTCTGAGCTCCCCGATCTATTTCACTGACTGACAGTGTCAGGCCCGTTGGAGCTCTTGATGCGACCCACCAGCGGCTAAATAGCTATCAATAGAGGAACCCCTCTCGCCAGCGCCGGTAGGCGCTGACCGCGCCGCATTAAGGCCGGTTCTCTGAACCTGCTCGCTAGCCAGCTGGAACCTCCAGGCCAGCTTTGATCCTGTCCATCGCTACGAAGCTACGGAACCGCTTGACGTTGTTATTCCCGAAAAACAGCCGCTTGGTGAGCGCTTCGTAGGCGGCCATCGAGGGCACCGTAATCATCATCACGAAATCCGCCTCGCCGGTCACGTAATAACAGAGCTGGATTTCCGGGATGGCGGCGAATTCGCGCTTGGCATCCTCGATCTGGTCCGCCGTCTCGCTGATCACCTCGACCTCGACGAAGATGGTGATCGGGTGGCCGAGCGCCGCCGGATCGACGATCGCGACATTCGCCTGGATCACACCGGTCTCTGTCATCCTCTTGATCCGGCGCTGGACGGCTGGAGCCGAGAGGTTGACGGCCTCGCCGATCTTCCGTTGCGACGTGAGATTGTCCTTTTGCAGTATCGCAAGGATCTGGCGGTCGAATGCGTCCAATGCTGGACGGCGCGCGGTCTCGGTCATCTGGAGGCCTCAATGAAACAAACTTGCAAATCGAACCCGGAAATACAGCGCACTTTGCGCGGCGCTTGCAATATGTTTGCTCTCGAACAGAGCGAGGTCCACCATGTTTCTCACGAACACGAATCCCGCATACAAGTCTTCCCTCGAGCCGAGCGACGCTGAAACGCTGGGCGTTGAGGCCGCCGCCACGGTCAGCCGGTTCCTCTCCTATCGTGAAAACAACGCGGAAACGCCCCTCGTATCACTTTCCGGTCTTGCCCGCGAACTCGGTGTTTCCAGCATCCGCATGAAGGACGAGGGTTTCCGGCTCGGTCTCGGCAGCTTCAAGGCACTCGGCGGCTCCTATGCAGTAATCCAGCTCGTCCTTGAAGAGGCGAGCAAGCAATTGTCGAGGCCTGTAGACGTTTCAGAACTCAAGACGCGCGCGGTCGCAGCGGTCGCGAAAGCCATGACCGTAGCCTGCGCCACGGACGGCAATCACGGACGGTCGGTAGCACAGGGCGCCCAGCTTGTCGGTGCCAAAGCTGCGATCTTCGTGCATTCCGGCGTCAGCGACGAACGGGTTGCCGCGATTGGCCTATACGGGGCCCAGATGATCCGGGTCGCCGGCACCTATGATGACTCCGTGAAGGAGGCGGCAAGGGTTGCCACCGAACGCGGCTGGACGATCGTGTCGGATACATCCTGGACCGGTTACGAGCGGATCCCCGGCCTTGTCATGCAGGGTTATACGGCGATCATCGGCGAAGCGCTCCGCAAGATGCCGGAGCCGCCGACCCATGTCTTCGTGCAATCCGGCGTCGGCGGTATTGCCGCCGCCGCCGCAGGCCATCTGGCAGTAGTGCTCGGCGACAAGCGACCGATCTTTACCGTCGTCGATCCGAAGCGTGCCGCCTGCATTGTCGAAACCGCCAAAGCCGGGCATCCGGTTGTTGTCCCCCACGGCGAACCGACGGTCATGGCCATGCTCGAATGTTACGAACCCTCGCTCGTTGCCTGGCGCATTCTTTCGCGCGTCGCGGATGCCTTCATGACCGTGGAGGATGAGGATGCCATTGCGGTGATGAAGAGGCTCGCCAATCCGGTTGAGGGAGATCCTGCTGTCGTCGCGGGCGAAAGCGGTGGTGTCGGCCTTGCCGGCCTGATCAGAGCGGTCAGCGATTCTGACAGCAAGGCGGCTTTACAGCTAGGCCCGCAATCGCGGGTCCTCGTCATCAACACCGAGGGCGCGACAGACCCGGCCCAATACGAGGAAATCGTTGGGGAAACACCCGCCAGTGTCCTGTCGAGAAACACGGACGTTTTGGCATGAGCTGCGTATCGGTAAATGCAGAGCGTCTGCTTGGGCGCCTTCGGGACCTCGGCTCGATCGGCCGCGACGAGGCCGGGCGCCTTGTCAGGCTCGCGGCGTCGGATACCGACAAGCTCGGCCGTGACTGGCTTGTCGGCTGGATAGAGGAAGTGGGGCTGGAGGTCGCGGTCGATCGTATCGGCAATGTCTTCGGCATCTGGGCCCCATCAGGCATCGATGCCGCGATCGGCCCGCTGATGCTGGGCTCCCATATTGATACCGTCATCAATGCCGGCATATTCGATGGATGCTACGGCGTGCTGGCAGGGCTGGAAGTGATCGCGACCCTCAAGGCGGACGGCTTTGATCCCGTCCGCCCGATCGTTGTCGGCGCCTTCACCAACGAGGAAGGCGTGCGTTACGCACCCGACATGATGGGGTCGCTGGTCTATTCGGGCGGGCTGGATATCAAGGCCGCGCTTGCGACGATCGGCACCGACGGCTCCGTCCTCGGGGAGGAACTCGCGCGGATCGGCTATGCCGGGCCACATGACCCGGGTTTCCTGCAGCCCCATGCTTATATTGAGCTGCATATCGAGCAAGGGCCTGTGCTCGAGCGCGAAGGCGTGTCGGTTGGTGCGGTTGAAAACCTGCAGGGCATTTCCTGGCAGAAGGTGACGATCGAAGGCGATGCCAACCATGCCGGCACGACGCCGATCTCGATGCGCCGCGATGCGGGGCTCGCTGCGGCACGCGTCATCACCTTTCTGCGCAAACGGGCAATTGCCTCTAATACGCCGACCGTTGCCACGGTCGGATGCATGGAATTCGAGCCGAACGCAATCAATGTCATTCCATCGAAGGCAACCTTTACCGTCGACCTGCGCGACCCGGACGAGGAACGCCTTCTGGCCGAAGAGGCAGCTCTCGCCGCCTATCTCGACAGGATCGCGGTAGAAGAACAGGTGACGATCTCCACCGAACGCCTGGCCCGTTTCCAGCCCGTGACCTTCGACAACGGCATCGTGGCCGAGATCGAGGCAGCGGCGGCCAGGCGCGGATTGCGATCGCGACGGATGACGTCAGGCGCCGGACATGATGCTCAAATGATAGCGCGCATCGCTCCGGCCGCGATGATTTTCGTGCCGAGCATCGGCGGGATCAGCCACAATCCGAAAGAACACACGCCGGATGCGGACCTGATTGCCGGCGCCAACATCCTGCTGGACGTCGTCCGCAAACTCACAACCTCAAGGGACTTACCCGATGACTGATATCGTCAAGCTGCAGGCCGAAATGACCGAATGGCGCAGGTACCTGCATGCCAATCCCGAATTCGGCTTCGAGGAAAAGGCAACCTCCACCTTCGTCGCTGCTAAGCTCCGCGAATTCGGCCTGGATGATGTTGTCGAGGGCATCGGCGGCACCGGCGTGGTCGGCACGCTGAAACGCGGCACCGGCAACCGGGCAATCGCATTGCGGGCCGATATGGACGCGCTGCGGATCACTGAGCACGGCGCCCCGGCCTACAGATCGCGGAACGACGGGGTCATGCATGCATGCGGCCATGACGGGCATACGGCAATGCTGCTCGGTGCCGCCAAACTGCTTGCCGAGGAAGGTGGTTTTGACGGCACCGTGCGGTTCATCTTCCAGCCGGCCGAGGAATGGGGCAAGGGTGCGCTCGCCATGATGGCGGATGGCCTGTTCGAGCGTTTTCCCTTCGATGAAGTCTACGGCATCCACAACATGCCGGGCATTCCGGTCGGGCAGTTCGAAACCAAGGCCGGCGCTTTCATGTCCGCCGAGGACAATTTCGAGATCACGCTGAGGGGAATCGGCGGCCATGCAGCTCGCCCGCATTGGGGCAATGAGGTGCTGGTTGCCGCCTGCGCACTGGTCACCAACCTGCAGACCATTGTCTCACGGCGCATCGACCCTGCCGATATCGGCGTCGTTTCCGTCACCGAGCTCATCACCGATGGCACCCGCAACGCGCTGCCGGGCATTGCGCGCATTCTGGGCGACGCCCGAAGCTTCCGAAGCGAGATCAGCGAGCGCATCGAAAGGCAGATGCGCATCATCGCCGAGGGCACGGCGCTTGCCTACAATGTCGAGGCCGATGTGCATTATACGCGCGAATTCGTGCCGCTGCTGAACGACCCCGCTTTGGCAGATGAGGCCATGACTGTCGCCGCAGACCTTCTTGGCGAGGCGAATGTGCGGGTTGCGACGAAACCCATGACTGGATCGGAAGATTTCGCGCAGTTCATGAGCCGCGTGCCGGGATGCTTCGTATTTCTCGGAAATGGCAAGGAATCAGCGCCGCTTCACAATCCGAACTACGACTTCAATGATGATGGGCTCGCTCACGGGATGAAGTTTCACGCCGCGATAGTTCGTCGGCGTCTGGCGTAGTCGCCTTTCGCCTTGAATGGATTCGAACCCAAGTTCGCGTCGTCTAGTGCGGCGTATTGGCTTTTATAGAACTTGACCGTAGGCCGCCTTTACGACTCGATAAATCTCACTTTAACCGCCCTTGTGCCTATTTATTTCCACCGTTCCGGTTCACCCGCCGAAGGCGACGGCTACGGCGACTAAGGCAACGCCGATCAAAACCATTAGAAACCCCGCGCGCCATGGTTTACCCACATGCCGTCCAAAAGCGAAACCGGTGATGAACAGCATTGCAACGGCAACCACGTTGGAAAGTCTCAGGGCGAACGTGACGTCGTCGACGAGGATGAACGGGGCGGCAACAGGGAACAAGCTCAGGAAAACGAGGAGGAACACGCCGAAGGCGGCCAGGTAGTCTCTCCTGGCGAACCGGCCATCGACGGAACCGGCGGGGAGTCCGCCGAGATGACGGCGGATGCGCTCGAGGTCGACCGTCGTGAGAGCCGGCAGCACGGCGCTGGGCAGTTGATCTGCGACGATCGCACGCCCAGCGGCAGGGTCCTCGGCTTCGTGGATCGCCTGCAATGTAAAGGCCGCCAACCGGCGCTCGCCTCGCACACCCATCAGGTACATGACTGCATCGATGATCGCCCAGGCGAGATTGCAGCCAAGCATTCCGATAAGCATAGCCCTCACGTCGGCGTGTCCCGCTTCGGTGACTGCAAGGGATAGGGTAAATGTCAGGACCATGATGATGCCGAACAGGATTTCACTCGCGCGCGACACCGGATCGAGCGCCCGGCGGAACGCGGTCGGACGTGCGGCGTTGGTTTTGTAGTCTTTCCCCATCTCAGAGGAATCGTTATCTAGGGTCATATCGAGGGTGGGCCCATGAAGAGGGTCAGTTCTTACATAGCATAGACCAGAAGGATCATCACGCCGACAAACCAGCCAGATCGGCCACCGTTGGTCATCAAGGTAGCCGCCAGCGTTGCGATCAGCATCATCGCGGGTGCTCCGGGCCAGAATTGTAGACTCATCGGCGGATGATGAAATTTGCGACAAATTCCAGGCGCAAGGCTGAGGCTAGCCAACGATCCGAGTCCCGCCGTGGCTTCACGACCCACGTGGATCTCTGCCGACTATCCGGCGATAGCACTGACGATCACGGTTCCCCAGGTCGTGAGCAGGATATGACCGATTGGCACCGCCGGCGTGTAGCCGAGGACCGCGACAGTACTGCCCGATCGGTCCTGAACGGCCGCCATACCGGCCGTCATGGTTTGCGCCCCGGCGAGTCCCCCAAGGAGCAATATTGGGTTCATACCGAGCACGTAGCGCCCGAAGTAAAGTCCTACGATCATCGGGACAAGGGTTACGACCATGCCACCAAGCAACAACCCGATTCCCGCTTCGGTGACCGCCGAGAGGAAGACTGGTCCCGCGTGCAAACCAGTCATCGCGACAAAGGACGCAAGACCAAGTGCGGTCATCAGCGACACTGCGGCATCAGGTATACGGCCGAAAAGGGGAAAGCGCGTGCGCAGATGTCCCACCAGCAGCCCTGCCAGCAAGGTGCCCACGCTTGTACTCAGGGAAATCCGTATGTCACCGATCGGAAACGCAACAACAACGCCGACAAGCCCGCCGAGGAATATCGCCAGTCCGAGAACGAAGAAGTCCGTGGACGTCGTTGGTGCGACGGTGCTGCCGATCTGCTTGGCAGCGTAGGAGACCACGGCTTCCGGCCCTACAAGGCGGATGATGTCACCCCGTTCAACAGTGACCCCAGGTGCAAGCGGGATGTCGTTTCCCCCACGCGTGATCCCACGCAGATAGAGGCTGTGTGCCCAACCGAGCTTGGCAACATCCGCTAAGGTCCGCCCCCCGATTTCAGGGGAAGTTAGCAAGACGTCGGCGGTCGATACCGGCATGTCGAGAAGCTCGCGGTCCTCTACTTCCTCGGCGCGCGGGCCCAACACCTGCACCAGCGTTTCCCGCGCCCCGGATACTGCGACGACGTCACCTGCGCTGATAATAACCTCGGGCGCTGCCTCGACGATCATACTCCCCTTTCGCAAACGTTGAATGAAAAGCCTGTGTTCTGGAAATTGCTTCTCGGCCGAGACCATAGACACGCCGACGATCGGCGCATTTTCCGCGATCCGATACGCACGCAACTCGAATCTGTGCCAGGCAGAGGAAACCCCGGCAGCCGTTCGGGTAATCCCGAGCTCCTGCTCCAGTTTGAGTGCCTCTGCTGCAAGGTCGATTCTGAGTAACCTAGGCCCGGCGACACTGCAGAACAGAATGACGCCGAGGGCACCGAATATGTAGCAGACGGCATCAGCCACAGCGATGTGCGCCACGAATTGTGCCCGATCCGCCTCTGGCAGCGGCAGTGCGTTTATCGCCTCCGTCGCAGTACCCATTGCCGGGCTTTCGGTGAGTGATCCGGAAAGAAGCCCCGCAGCAAACCCCGGATCAAGACCAAGTGTCTTGGCGACTACGATAGCCACCAGCAGCCCGGTTGTGCAGACGACGACGGCAAGCAAGACCGGTTTCATCCCATCTCGCTTCAAAGCCTGCAGGAACTGCGGGCCAACGGAGTAGCCGATGCCGAAGAGGAACAGCAGGAACAGGAACGACTTGGCCATGCCGGCAATTGGCACCTCGGCGACCTGCCCGATCAGGATCCCCGCGAACAGGGATCCGGTAACGGGTCCGAGGCTGAAACCGCCCAGCCTGACGCCGCCGATCAGATATCCGATGCTGATCGCAAGAAACACGGAAAGTTCGGGATACTTGACGAGGAATTGCTCGACCCAAACCATCTGCAGACTAGCCCCTCTCCCTGATCAAAAGCCACGGCGCCGGGCGTGGCTGGCGCTGCTGCGAAGCTGTTCAGCGCTTCGCCTTTGCCGCGACCGCATCCGGTCTGACGAGCTTGAGCCCCCTGGCCTTCTCGTAGCCATGGATCTCTTTCACATCAAGTTTGCGCATGAAGTCGATGGTTTCCTGCGTCAGAACCTGCCCCGGCACCATGATCGGGAACCCCGGCGGATAGGGGATGACGAAGTTGGCGGAGACCATCTCCGGCCCCTCCCGCAGCCGCCGATCGCACTCGGCCCCGATTAGCGGTACGTATTCACACACCGACGCATCATAAGCGTTGAAGAATGCGGTGCGCATATCGCCTTCCGGCGTCATCCGCCCTGCATCGCCGCGGAAGACCTCGTGGAAATGACTGAAGTTGGGAAGATCAGGGACATCGGTCATCAGCGACTTTACCCGCGCCGCGAAGACGGCTCGCTCGCCCTCCCCGCCATCCGCCAGGCGCTTTTCGATACCGTGGCAGATTTCGACCAAGACTCGGATGAGATGTGCAACATCGCTCCTGGTATTGTTGATGTTCGACTGCAACAGCACGCTGTTGCGCGACGTCTTGTTGAGCTGAATTCCGTACTCGTTTGCCAGGAGACCCTTGAATTGCGTACCGTCGAAACCTGCTGTTCCGCAGACCAGCGTCATGCGCGTCGGGTCCAGGTAGAATTCGTCATCCTGCATTGCCTTAACCACTGTTGCCCATGTCGAGCCGGACGCTAGGTAGTCCTTGAAGCCCGACTGACGATAGGCATCGGGGATCATGTCATCCGCACCGAGAACGCGGAAATATTTCGATATCAGCGGATGCTCGTTTATGGCCCGCCGGATCCTGAAGGATATCTCGATGGCGTTCATTACCAGTCCGTAGCCCTCGAGTTCCATCTGCCGGCGGGCAACATCGAGACTGGCGATCAGCTGCTGGTTGGGACTGGTCGACGCATGCGTGAATACTGCTTCGTGGAACTGGGCCTCCACGGTATGGAAGTCGACATCCTTGACCAGCAACATCGAACCCTGTCGAATGGCTGACATTGACTTGTGCGTGGAGTTGGTCTGGTAGACGCGAAGGCGCACCAGACGCGGGTCGGGGATCAGGCGGGCGGCGAGCAATGCTTCGTCCGAAGGGTTGTCGCCGAGGTCCGCGCGCTGCTTCTCATAGGCCTTGATGGACGCCGGATCCCGAAGCCATCCCTCAATATCCGCGGCGGCGCCCATGGCGGTGCGCGGTCGCAGGAAAGGCGAGAAACGGGCGAATCCGGACCACGCCTCATCCCAGAGGAAAATCAGATCCGGCTTGATCGCGAGGCATTCCTCCATTACCCGCCTGACATTGTACATATGCCCGTCGAAGGTACAGTTGGTCAGGTCGAGCAACTTCAGGCGATCGAGACGGCCCTCGGCTCTCAGCGCAAGCAGCGCAATCTTTATGGTTGCGAGAGGCACTGCCCCGTACATCGAGTACTCGGTCATCGGAAAGGCCTCGACGTAGTAGGGCTGCGCGCCGGTGAGGACCATACCGTAGTGGTGCGACTTGTGGCAGTTGCGATCTACCACCGCGATATCGCCGGGTGCTAACAGCGCCTGCACGGCCATCTTGTTGGAGGTCGAAGTGCCGTTGGTTACGAAAAAAACGTGATCGGCCCCAAACGCACGTGCAGCCATGTTTTGTGAGCGTTTGATGTTGCCGGTCGGTTCCAAAAGGCTGTCGAGGCCACCCGTGGTTGCGCTGCTCTCCGCCAGGAAGAGATTGAGTCCGTAGAACTCGCCCATATCGCGGATCCAGTCGGACTTGAAGACCGACTTTCCGCGCGCGATCGGAAGAGCGTGAAACGTCCCGATCGGCCGTCGCGCATATTTCTTCAGATTGTCGAAGAACGGCGTTTCGTAGCGCGCCTGCACGCCCTCGAGTATGGCAAGATGCATTTCTAGCGGTTCTTCGACCGCGTAGAAAATCCGCCGTATGGAATCTGCTGCGGGATCGCCGGCAATTTTCTCCACCTGACGGTCGGAGAGCAAGTAAACGTCGAGCTCCGGGCGAACCCGTCGCAACGAGCGCGCGAGCCGCAACGCCGACATATCCGCACTCTCGGTCTCGCCAAGCGGATCCAGAACCGAACGGAGCACTGGCGCGTCGTGGCGCGAACGGTAGGGGAAGCCTTCGGCGAGGACGACCGAGATGATGTCGGGGTTCAGGAGCACTGCGCAGGCGGCGTCCTCGAAGGAGCCGACAATGATCGGCTCGTAGATGAAAGGATCTTCCGGGCGACGCAGCCGGCGGATCTCTCTGGCAAATGCAGGCCATCGTGCGGCTGGCTGGCTGTTGACGAACAGCGCTTCGAAATAGGGCCGGCGCGCGCCCAGTTCACCTGTCGCAGGCGGCGGCATGACATCGGCCACCTCGCCCGGCGCCATTTCGTCGTGCACGTCCCATTCGCTCGGGCGATCGCGATAGGCATGAGTGAGCAGTCCATTAGAGATGCGCCGCGCTAGCTTTGCCGCTCCGACTGCGTCGTTCGTGGCAATGCGCTCGCGCAACGCGGCCAGCAACTGCGCCCCCGGATAGGCGTGATATTCCTCAACGGCCTCCAGCGCGGAAACCGCCTCCTCCAGTGCAGCCCTGTGGCCGTGCCTGGTCGCCCAGGCATCTGCCAGCGTCGTGAGCTCGCGCCAGTTGTCGGCACGTGCAGAATGGATGAGCAGAAACTGGTCAATCTGTGCGGTCTTGCTAGACATCTCGCGCTCCAACGTCGCTTCGATTGTTTGTGCGGCCACGGCTGCTCTGCTTCATTACGCTGATTTCAACCAAGGCTATTCGCCAGCGTGGTCAGGCCAACAGCAGCACCAAGACCATGCCCCAGATGGTCAACAGCGTGTTGCCGACGGCATAGGTGACCGTGTAGCCTAGGCCTGGGATCTGGCTTTTCGCCCGGTCGTTTATCATACCGAGTGATGCCGTCGTCGTGCGTGCACCGGAGCAGCACCCCAGCAGAATCGCGGGGTGGAAGCGAAAAATGTACTTTCCGACATACATTGCCAGGATTAGCGGGATCGTGGTCACAGCGATGCCCCACAAGAACAGGCTGAAGCCGAGCTGCTGCAAGCCCGCTACAAAGCCCGGTCCCGACGATATCCCCACGACGGCAATGAACACATTGAGACCGACGGAGTTCATGAACCAGACGGTCGGCGACGGAATGCGCCCGAATGTCGGGCGGACCGAGCGAAGCCAACCGAAGAAAAGACCTGAGATCAGTGCGCCACCGGAAGTCGACAAGGTGAGCGGAACGCTTCCAATCTTAAAGGTTAGCGCACCAACCAAGGCACCAATCGCAATTGCTGCCCCTATAAAAGCCACATCCGCCACATCGGTCTGCGCATCTGGTCTTCCCATGTCCTTGGTGGCTGCGGCCGTGTCCTGCGTGCGGCCGACGATTGTCAGGATATCGCCGCGATGAACCTTGGTATTTGGCAGAATCGGGATTTCGGTGGCCGTCGCGCCACGGACGATCTTGCGCAGAAATACCCCGCGGGCTGTTGGTCGGGCCGCAAGCTCCGCAAGCGTCTTGCCATCGACGGCCTTGTTCGTAACGAAGACATCAACACCATCGGCAGGGACAGCAAGCAGCTCCCGATCATCAACCTCGTCTGCCACGGTACCGATCAGATCCACAAGGACCTCTCGGCGTCCTGCAATCGCGACGATATCTCCCGCCGTGATTACGGTGTCCACGGTGACATCCTGCACCGCTCCGGCACGGCGGATGCGTTCGATGAAGACGCGCTCGGACGGCAGTAAGCCTTCAGCCTGTTGCGCCGTCATACCCACGATCCTGGCGTCTCCTTTCACCCGATATGCCCGCAGTTCATAGTTGTGCCATGCGGTTCCTGCGCCGCCGAGTACCTTCTTACCTCCTTGCTCCTCCTCATAGCGTTTGCATTCAGCCTCCAGATCGATACCCAACAAAGCCGGACCGAACAGAGCAAGAACAATAGCCGAGCCAACCGTGCCGAAGATGTACGTTACGGCGTATGCAACCGGCATCGCATCCAACATCGCCTTACTTTGCTCCGGTGGCAGTCCCAACCGATTGATGGCGTCGGTGGCAAGGCCCATCGATGCGGAAATCGTCTGGGAACCGGCATAGAGCCCGACCGCCGAACCGATATCGTAGCCAGCGAAAAGCGCACCGAAATAGGCCGCACCCAGGCAGAAGAGACACACAACTACAGCGAAAAGCGCCTGTGGAATTCCGTCCTTCGCTATACCGCGCACGAATTGTGGGCCGACTCCGTATCCGATTGCGAAAAGGAACAGGAGAAAGAATGTCGACTTGAGAGGAGGGGAAATGGTAATGCCGAGCTGACCAATCAGCACGGCAGCAATGAGCGTTGCCGTTACCGCGCCAAGCCCTAGTCCTTTGTAGGTGAACGACCCGAAATAATAGCCCAGGCCCAGTGACAGAAAGATCGCAATTTCCGGGTAACTACGGAGCGTGCTAACAAACCACTCGATCATCGGTCCCTCACTTGTTTGATCGTAGGTAGCGTTACCGAACAAAAGTCGTCCCGCTCTCCCGCGCTGCGTGCAACTATGATCACAAATTCTCGCTAGAATTACCCCGCGACTGCAATTCTCCAAGTAAAATACCGTATGATACAGCCGATGAGCGGTGCCCTGCTGCGTTGCATATCCATCGGTCGATCAATCCGGACAGTTGCTGGAAGACGTGTTGTGAGAAGCGGCCCTTGTCCTGTGGGGACTATGCGGAAGAGCTGCGGAAACGTGGCTCGGCTCTGTCACGACAGGTCACTTCTTCAAGATGTGTGGGCTAGGGTTGCGCCATTTCACCCTTTGCCGCGCGGTAGGCTTGCAGATATCCGCGTGCAACCGCCCTGATCGCCCGGCCGATGGAAGTGTAGGCCTCGTCCGGTAGGTTTGCAAAAGACACGCGCACCGACCAGTTCGGGGCCTCGAAGCCCGATCCGTTCAGAACAACGATGCCGTGATCTTCCGCCAGCTTGAAGGCGATATCGAGCGGATGAATGTTTTCCTTTACCCAGTCCGTCACTTCGTCGCCGACGTATTTGCGCGCCCAATATTCGTAGTCGATGATGCCGTAGTAGCGATCGAAGTACGGGCGGGCCTGAAACTCTATGCCCATGCCGTCCATTAGTTTGTGAAAGCGCTTCTCGCAGATCGCCATGCAGGCCTTCTGATAGATCTTGTCGTCGTCCATCATCTCGACGAGACCGAAGAGTGACATCATCACCTGTTGCGGCAAGGAGAGGCCAGCAGTGTGATTGAGCGCCACATCGCGGCTATCGGCCACAATTCGGTCGATGAATTTGATCTCGCGCGGTTTGAGCGCTAGCGCCTTGTATCGGGCGTCAAGGAGCTTTTGGTTGGCCGCTGGCAGCGCCTGGATCATCTTGTCAAAGATATTGTCCTGGGCTACGGCGACGACGCCGAGCCGCCAACCGGTGCAGCCGAAGTACTTGGAATAAGAATAGACACCGATGGTGTTGTGCGGCAGATGCCCCATCACCGATTCGAAGTTCGGAACGAAGGTACCGTACACGTCATCCGTCAGGATCATCAGATCGGGTCGCTTCTTGTTCACGAACTTGACGAGGCGCTCCATCGATTCCGGGTCGAGGGCGACTGCCGACGGATTTCCTGGATTGACGATGAACAAGGCCTTCACTGTCTTGTCTTGCAGCGGGGACAAGTCTTCGTCAGTTAGTTGGAAGCGATCCTCGGCCTCAGCCGACACGTGGACCTGCTTCAAGGCGTAGTCTTCCAGATGTGGCATTTCCAGATAAGGGGTGAAGATTGGGGTGACGAGCGCGATGGTGTCACCAGCATTCAGAAGGCGCGCGTTCTTCAGCGCCTTGAAGATGTAGCACATCGCCGCAGTGCCACCTTCGACCGGATAGAGGTCAAACTTCGCGCTGGGTCTATGGCCCGCGCACATGGCCCACATCAAGTACTCGTGCGTAATCGCTTCGTTGTGGACGAGGGCGCGATCGGGCACAGGGTAATGATCCCCGATAATCGAGTCAGTCAGCTCGTTCACGAACGTGTCGGGATCGAAAGCAAACTTTTTAATAGCGAAATCCACAACCTCATCAAGCGTCTCTGCCCCAGGCGTATCGGCGTCACCCTTGCGCCTCTCGACCCACGCTTTGAGCCTCTTGTAGCAACCGTCCATGGGAGGCATACCGGCGAGACCGGCCTCTTCGTCGAAAAAGACCCTCTTGGACTCGGTAAGCGCGAACTGTCCTAGCAGGAAGAAGGCTTCGCGAGCACGCGTGGCAACCCAGTTGGGGTTGCCACGGCCGGCGTTCAAATATGTGCGGTTGGCCTTGTCCGCCTGCGCCAACCGGATGAGTTCATCCTTGATTTCGAAGGGGCTGAGGTCCTCGAACTTGGCGTAGATCCCCGCGTCGGCCATCACAGTTTCCTCCCTCGATGAGTTTGGCAGATGGTAGCCTGAGCGGTTGTGGCACGGAAGTATATTACAGGGCTGGTTGCCGCAACATACGGTATAGTACGTGATCAATTCGAAGCAACCTCGGCGGCATTTTCATGCTTGCGCGCGATCGAGCCCGCTGCGAGGCAGGCAGTCGACAGCCGCGGAGCATGGCGATCGCCGAAAGCCCGTTGGTCATGGTGCCGTTGGCGATAGCTATGCTGCCACCCAGCACGTCAGCTCCCCGTGCAGTCAAGATCGTATCAACAGCCAATAAACGTCGCCGTGCAGGCCGCCTTCGTTTGATGCCCAGAACGATCCCGTCGTCAGAATTGAAGCTGGCAGAATTCGAAGAGCCCTGGAACGCTATTATCCTGTCGCTGGGCAGGCCGACGCGATTGTAATCACGATACCAAAGGGCGGATATATTCCGCATTTTTTGAATACGCCCGAGGACCACGTGCGGCCGACCAACCGAGGCATGCTCTCGATCGCGTAGACTTGCTGCCATCTGTCGATGGCCAGCACCGTTTTACACGATCAACGCCCCCCGTGCTATTATTGCAATGGTCCTCATATCCGTGGCCGGTGTTTAACGCTCAAGCCAAACTTTTTCAGGTGGAACGAAGGCGTCGCAGATCTGCCCGCAACAAGTCCATCGGAGCCAGTCGTGATTGTCGATGTCTTTCAGTTCGACGATTCTGCAGATGGCGTACCCAATTTCGCTCAGAGCTTGAGAGACGAGGTCATTGGTCAGCTCGCTACCTTCAATGCGATCGTTGTTGTCGCCGATCCATCCAAACCCACCTACAGGAACGCGGTTGGCTACACTTTACAGGGAGGTGTTCAACGTGACGGCAACAAACTGCGCTCAATCTTGCGGCTGGCCCGTCGGTCCGATGCCGCGGTGATTTGGGCCAATAGTTATTATGCCGACCTTCGCGTTAGGAGCATCCTGCAAATCCAGGCGGACCTTGGCCAGGAGATCGCTACCGCTGTCGCAAAACCGCGCGGGCACTCTTCTTGGCCAGCACCGACGCCCGAGATGATCGAAAATAGTCGCAGGGAAGCTCACCGTAGGTCTCCAACACACGGAGGACCATGGGCGTTACTTGGGCGGACCTCGGGTCGACTAGGTGAACCGAACTAGAATGCGCGCTGCAGACGTAGGAAGCCGCTGGTGACATCATCGCCATCCTCCTCATCGAGATAGCTGGCGGTTACCTTCAAATAGAAATCTGTGGCGATGTGGTAGTCTGTGGTAAAGCCGAGCATCCAGGCATCGCCCAGTCCCTCGAAGGAGGCCGGAATAGCCCCATCGTTAGTATCTGTAGCGTACTTGCCAAAATACTGAGCCGCAGGCGTCACTGACCACTTGTCGGTAACTTCGATGGCGTACTCCGTGGCTATAGTCCATTCCGACTGAGCATAATAGGAATTAGGCCCGGACGCCCACACGCCTGCGAGACCGAGGGTGCCGGGGCCCAACTGAGCGAAGATCATGCCGCGGATCGCGCCTTCCTCGTTGTCGGTGTCGTAGCCGCCGATGACCTGGTAGCTAAAGTCGCCGATCTTGTCGCCGATCCCGAAAGCGATGCCCAGGTTGTTTGGTTCTTCGCCGAGTTTGTAATAACCATCCTCCAATTCATCGACACTCAGGCCGGAATAGAAGTCGCCGGTTTCATACTGGTAGCGGATCGAGTTGTGCAGCGTCTCGAAGCTCGATAGCACGTCTGGCTCCCCGTTGAGGTCGTCATCCCACCACGAGTAGAACAGACCAGCGCGGAGGCCGGCGACGTCTATGTATGCCGAATCCAGAATAGTTGTCGTCGACGAGTTATCGCCGTTGTTTCGCAGTACGATTAGGCCGGTCAGCGGACCATATTCGGTATCGCTCTTGGCAATGAATTCTACGTGCGCGCGTGTACGAGCATTCCAGTCAGATGTGCCGTTTTCATCTGGTCCGCCGTACACTTCAAATCGCAGGTACCCGCCGATCTTTAGGCACGTCTCGGTGCCGGGAATATAAAAGTATCCGGTACCATAGGCGTCACAGACGCGAACATATTCAATCGCTTTGGGTTCGGCGGCGACGATTGCATCAGCGGCAAAGCTCGGCGCAGCCACGACTGCGGCAGCACAACCAAGCAGCATCATGCGTAAGCTCATCTCTCGTCCCCCTTCGCCAAGGTGTTTCGTCCCCCAAGACCTAATTTTCAAAATGCTTTCCAGAAGTGATGCCACATAGAAGTTCGCGACCTTCTACTTTCACCAAAGTCTACACGCATGAAGTGAATGCGGTCGAGGTGTCTTTCGAAGAAAACGGTTCCGAGTGGCGCATGAGCAACACGAGTATGGACAAACACCGGCGTGGCCAGCTTTGGACGCTAAAAGCCTAGTATTAGCCATGTCGCTCGGCGCGGAGCCAGTTGTAGAAGCCGACCCTCGATCCTTGAGAAGGCCTTCTCGACCCTTCCATCTGGGTGTCGAGCCATCGGCAGCCTGGCCCACGTTGTTGAGCAGCGAATCAGCGAATACGTCGATCTCCGCGCCCGCGGGACAGCGGCTGACTGTCCCGATGCCTTCGTGCCCTGAAGAATTGGAACTGGAGTGCGAGCGGTTTCCATATTGTTCTCCCGCAAGGAGGATCCGACTCCACTGGCGAAAGGCGATTCGTTCCAATTGTTGTCGGTGCACCCGATCTGCTACGATAGCTAGGCTACGCGGTTCAAACCTGGTTGGAGGCGTCATTGTTTTCCGTGTGAACAGCCGGAGTCCGATCATGAACAAGGTCGCAGTTGTCGTAGCCGTGGTTTTGGCAGCGTCCCCCGCCTTCGCGATCTCGCGACTAAGCCCACTTAAGATGACTTGTGAGCAGGCGCGGGCCGCGGTTCACAATCAGGGAGCCGTCATTTTCCGGTGGACGTCGCCTCGGGGTTTGCCGCTATACGATCGCTTTGTTCGCGACAGCCGCTTTTGTGACGCAAACCAGTACGCCGAATGGAAACGAATTCCTACGCGCGATGAGCCGTCATGTCCGGTCTTGTTTTGCGAAAATCTCAATCGGCTTGACGGCGACTTTATCATTCCAGACAACTCGCTTTGATCGGCGGGGCCTGGTGGCTTCTCACTCAATTCTTAACGGCCACATTGTCCTGAGCTGGTGGAGCCCCTTTCTCGACGCGCCAAATTATATCATCCCGATCAGAGTCGGCCGCAGCCAGACGGCGTTCGTTCACGCCCGCCGTAGGACACGTTGCGACGCACAAGGCAAGGCAATCTCTAAATAACGCGAACGTGCAGTTAGTCCCCATTCAACTGGCGCGATGTTTCGCTACCTTCTCCCCGGAATGGTGACAGGTCTTAAGGGAAATCGAGCGGTCGGCCGCCATGTAGGTGTGGTCAATGTCTTAATGCGCGCGCCAATAGAATCAAACATCAATCAGGGGGAGTCGCCAACACTCGCGTAGGCATCGCTGATGCGCGCCACCGCTGGTGGAGCTTTTCAACCGGTCCCTTTCGTGCTGAAATGAGTAGTCCGTGAGGCGCTGATGATTTCGTACTAGAGAGGCTACGGTTATACTACAGGCCTCCAAGGTCATAGGATGCTATCTTCTGTCGGACTAGTAGAGCGATAAGGGCGAGTTGCGCCCGACGGTGTGGGGTTCTCGATGACCGATCTACCAGCTTTGAAAGGCGATAGGCGGCTTTCGCGACGGGGTGAGCGACTGGCGTTTGCGATCCTCGCATTTGGCGTCTGGCCCGTCGTTGCGGTTGGAACCGTTGCGGCTTACGGCTTTGTTGTTTGGTTCTACCAGATGATCTTTGGCCCGCCGGGGCCGCCGCCGACTATTCACTGAGGTGGCCCATGAACGCGAACCCACTGTCTCGTCGGGCCTTCCTCAAGGGCGAGGTTTCTCGCCTGCCGATCCTGCCTCCGGGCGTCTCGCCATCTTCGCTTGAACAATGCACCGCTTGCAATCGATGCGCCGAGCGATGTCCCACCTCCATAATCCGGCTTGTCGCCGGAGTTCCCAGGGTCGATCTGTCTATCGGGGAATGCACTTTCTGTCGAGAGTGCCTGCGTGTCTGTCCGGAGCCAGTTTTCGATGCCGAGCGCTTCCAGTTCAACCATGTGGCAGAGGTTTCCGGCGAGTGTCTGGCGGCGAAGGGAGTTGCTTGCCAATCCTGCGGCGAGGCTTGTCCCGCTCAAGCGATAGGATTCCGGCCACGGATTGGCGGGCCGTTTTTGCCTGTCATCGATCCAACCACCTGCACGGGATGCGGCGCATGCCTGCAGGTCTGTCCCGTAGATGCCATCGCCGTCCGTTCGCTGGGCGAGGTTTCCAATGGTTGAACACTCTCTTTGGCATGTCTCAAGCGCGGTCATCGCCACACGGTTTGAATATACGAAAGTGGTTTTGGCGCAGCTCGAAGCCGTCGAAGGGCTGGAGGTGCACGGCCATGACCGAGGCAAGATCGTCGTTGTAATCGAGGGCCCAAGTACGGGATTTCTGGGCGAGGCTCTTTCCAGGGTATCGCTGATGGACGGCGTCATCGCCGCCAGCATGGTTTTTGAGCAGGTGACGGAGGAGAAGCATGTCGAAGACCGAATCGCTGACCCGGCGTGATGTCCTGAAGGCCCAGGCAGCTGCGATAGCGGCCACCGCTGCCGGGGTAACGCTTCCCGCCGCGGCGCAGCCGGTTCCCGGTGGCGTGGAAGCCTTGCAAATCAAATGGTCGAAGGCTCCCTGCCGCTTTTGCGGCACAGGCTGCGGTGTCATGGTCGGCGTCAAAGCCGGGCAGGTCGTCGCGACCCATGGCGACATGCAGGCGGAGGTTAATCGCGGGCTGAACTGTATCAAAGGCTACTTCCTCTCCAAGATCATGTACGGCGAGGATCGTTTGCAGACGCCATTGCTGCGCAAGCGGGATGGTGTCTATGCCAAGGATGGAGAGTTCACGGCGGTCACCTGGGACGAAGCCTTCGACGTCATGGCCGAACAGTGCAAGAAGGTGCTGAAGGAAAAAGGCCCGACGGCCATCGGCATGTTTGGCTCTGGCCAATGGACCATCTTCGAAGGCTACGCCGCGACGAAGCTGATGCGAGCTGGCCTTCGATCCAACAACCTCGACCCGAACGCGCGCCACTGCATGGCCTCGGCCGCCTACGCCTTCATGCGCACCTTCGGCATGGACGAGCCGATGGGCTGCTATGACGATTTCGAGAACGCCGATGCCTTCGTCCTGTGGGGCTCCAACATGGCGGAGATGCATCCGATTTTGTGGACGCGGGTCGCGGATCGCCGCCTGGGGCATCCCCATGTTCGTGTTGCGGTCCTTTCGACCTTCACGCATCGCAGCATGGATCTCGCAGACGTGCCGATCGTTTTCAAACCGGGCACGGATCTCGCGATCCTCAACTACGTAGCAAACCACATCATCCAGACCGGCCGCGTCAACAAGGACTTCGTGGACAAGCACACCAAGTTCGCGCGCGGTGTTACAGACATCGGGTATGGCCTCAGGCCCGACAATCCCGTGGAGACGAAGGCCGCGAATTCGGCGGACCCCGGCAAGACCGAGCCTATAGACTTCGAGGCATTCAAGGCACTCGTTTCGGAATATACGCTTGAGAAGGCGGCGGCCCTGTCCGGCGTCGATGCGGACTTTCTTCAAGAGCTGGCCGAACTTTACGCCGACCCGGCCCGCAAGGTGATGTCGCTCTGGACAATGGGCTTCAACCAGCACGTCCGCGGCGTCTGGGCCAACCAAATGGTCTACAATATCCATTTGCTGACCGGTAAGATCGCCGAACCTGGCAACAGCCCGTTTTCGCTGACCGGACAACCATCGGCCTGCGGCACCGCCCGCGAAGTGGGCACATTCGCCCACCGCCTGCCAGCGGACATGACCGTGACCAACCCCGAGCACCGAAAGCATGCGGAGGAAATCTGGAAGGTCCCTGAGGGGATCATTCCCGAAAAACCCGGTTATCATGCCGTCCAGCAGGACCGCATGCTTAAGGACGGCAAGCTGAATTTCTATTGGGTCCAGGTCAATAACAACGTCCAGGCCGGGCCCAACACCAGCAACGAAACCTGGCAGGGTTATCGCAATCCTGACAACTTTATCGTGGTCAGCGACGCCTACCCGACGATAACGGCCATGAGCGCCGACCTGATCCTGCCGGCGGCGATGTGGGTGGAGAAGGAAGGCGCCTACGGTAACGCCGAACGCAGAACGCATGTCTGGCATCAACTGGTCCAGGCCAAGGGCGATGCGCGTTCAGACTTGTGGCAGATCGCAGAGTTTTCCAAGCGGTTCACAACCGATGAGGTCTGGCCCAAGGACATTCTGGACGCCAATCCTGGGTACCGCGGGAAGAGCCTGTTCGACGTGCTGTTCCGTAACGGCCAGGTCGATAAATTTCCCTTGAGCGAAATCAGCCGGGATTACGACAACAACGAGGCCAAGGCTTTCGGATTTTACATCCAGAAGGGACTGTTCGAGGAATATGCGACCTTCGGCCGAGGGC
The DNA here is from genome assembly GCF_001426265.1 of Rhizobium sp. Root1220. Lineage (GTDB taxonomy): Bacteria > Pseudomonadota > Alphaproteobacteria > Rhizobiales > Rhizobiaceae > Rhizobium. Next base: position 119,028 of record NZ_LMDG01000012.1, on the reverse strand, counting down.
ATGGCCACGATCTCGCACCCTATGACATGTACCATGAGGTGCGGGGCCTGCGTTGGCCCGTCGTAAACGGGCAGGAAACCCGCTGGAGATACAGGGAAGGCTACGATCCCTATGTCAAACCAGGCGAAGGGTTGAATTTCTACGGCCAGAAGGATGGCAAGGCCGTTATCCTTGCCGTGCCATACGAGCCGCCCGCTGAATCCCCGGACGACGAATACGATTTCTGGCTGGTGACCGGGCGCGTGCTTGAGCATTGGCATTCCGGTTCGATGACCATGCGCGTTCCGGAACTCTACAAGGCATTCCCCGGTGCACGATGTTTCATGAATGCGGAGGATGCCCGCAAGCGCGGCATCAACCAAGGAGCCGAGGTTCGCATCATCTCCCGGCGCGGTGAGATCCGTTCACGCATCGATATCCGCGGTCGGAACCGAATGCCGCCTGGTGTCATCTTCGTTCCCTGGTTTGACGCCAGCCAGTTGATCAACAAGGTGACGCTGGACGCCACAGATCCCATCTCCAAACAGACGGATTTTAAAAAATGCGCGGTCAAAATCGTCTCCGCCATTTAAGGCGGTCGCAATGGATGACAGTGGCGGCCGGTCTGGTCGTGTTCGTAGCGACAGCCGCCATCGGCCAAGTTGTGCAGCGGAATGTCCCTCAGCTCGAGGGGCCGCCCCAGGCTATGGCCACCGGCGAGGCGAAGCCTCTGCCGAAATGGGTAACGGATGATCAGCGGAAAATGCGTGCCTATCCCGATCAGCCGCCGATCATTCCGCATTCGATCGAGGGCTACGAGCTATCGGTCAACGCCAATCGCTGCCTTTCATGTCACAAGCGCGAGTTCACCCAGGATTCCGGTGCGCCGATGATCAGTGTGACGCATTACATGACGCGCGACGGCCAGATGCTCGCCGACGTCTCGCCGCGGCGATACTTCTGTACGGCCTGCCATGTTCCGCAGGCGGATGCCCGCAACCTTGTCGTCAATCAGTTCAAGGACATGAGTGAACTGGGCTTCAAACCGGCGGGGAGTGAGTGAACTCATGGCCTGGCTGAAGAAAGGATTCTTGTGGGCATGGTCGATCCTGACGACGCCGGCTGCAACGATCGGCCTGGGGGTGCTCACCCTCGGCGGGTTCGTTGGCGGCGTGATGTTCTGGGGCGCGTTCAATACCGCGCTCGAGCTTACCAACACCGAGAAATTCTGCACCTCCTGCCACGAAATGCACGACAACGTCTATCAGGAGCTAAGCCGTACCATCCATTTCTCCAACCGCTCCGGTGTCCGTGCGACCTGTCCCGATTGCCACGTTCCGCATCAATGGACCGACAAGATTGCGCGCAAGATGCAGGCTTCGAAGGAAGTCTGGGGGAAAATCTTTGGTACGATCAACACCCGTCCGAAATTTCTCGAGAAACGTCTGGAGCTTGCCCAGCACGAATGGGCTCGCATGAAGGCAAACGACAGTCTGGAGTGCCGAAACTGTCACTCAGACGTGGCGATGGACTTCCAAAAGCAGACACAGCGCGCTGCCGATATCCACTCGAAGTATCTGCTCTCCGGCAAGGCCACATGCATCGATTGCCACAAGGGCATCGCGCATGAGCTTCCCAACATGGATGGCGTTGATCCGGGCTGGAAAATGCCGAAGGAACTCGAAGGCACCAAGACGGCAAATGCAACACCAATCGATGACCTTGAGCGGGCGATCGCTGACGCGCACGGGATGGCTTTCGGTCTGCAGCCCTGAGCACCCTACCAAGGATGCGGATCGCTGGACCCGCATCTGCTTTGGTTCCCCGATACGGTTAGTCGGCCGTAGTCGCGATTGGCGTTGTTGGTCGATAAAGTCCGAGATTTCCCCAATGTGGTGCATGGCTCCTGCGGTATGGCTCAATACAGGCCGCACTCATCCAGGAGCTGCTCGCGCAACCGAAAAAAAGCAGGCTCGTTGCGATTGCGCGGCCTCGGAAGATCGACCTCGATCTCGCGCGTTCGACCACCCCTGTCCTTGGGGAGGATAAGCACCCGATCCGCCAGATTGACGGCCTCCTCGAGGTCATGGGTGACGAGGACCATCGTCACTCTTTCCTCACGCCAGATGGGTGCAAGCTCCTCCTGCATCGTGATCTTGGTCATGGCATCGAGTGCTCCGAAGGGCTCGTCGAGCAGCAAAATCCCCGAGATTTGTAGACACCTTCTTTCCTAATTTTGAGGCAGGAAGAGCATCATGAGCAAATCGAATTTCAGCGAAGAATTTAAGCGCGACGCTGTGCGAGCGCGAGCGCTGCGGCACGACTATCGCGAGCCGTCGCCCTACGCTGTCGGCCCGTCACCGGCCCGAGCGGCATCTACTCGAACATCGGCGACTTCACCCCATAGTATTTCTTGAACACCGTTTCATAGCCTTTGATGAACCACTCCGGCGATGAAGCTGTTGGAAGCGGTCTGACCTGCATCGGAATTGCGTCCAGCTGGAGTCCTGTCTTGACCGTGGCGTTATCGCCCAGCATAGCCCTCGCATAGACGACCTCGACCTGCCGTGAAAACGCATTCCCTTTTTCGATCTCCTGAAATGAGCCGTGCTGTAACTTGGAAAACAAGACGACGAGAAGTAACGTTAGGATAGGTTGAACTGTGCGGTGCTCGGAGGCGACACGCGAAACGACGAGTGCAAACAAATACAGGACAGCTATTTTCCCTACCAGCATGAGGTCGCCCCAGGGATATTCTGTTATCGCCAGATAGTTCACCCGTGTCTTCAGAGAGATCAGAAACGTCACCGCAAGCACGACCAGAGCTGTCTGAATGCAGAAAAGCACGCTGCTCCGATGCTCGGCATCTTCCGGCATTTTTCTCCCACGCCACAATGCAATGGCACTCGCGCCAATAAGAAAAAGTGCCAGCTCAACCGGTGCCAGCTTGGAAGCGGGACCGAACGTGAACCCTTCGCTAGGCCCCGCACCGATCACACCCACCCTTGCTCTTTCGGAAAAGAAGATCGTGATGAGAAGAGCGAGCAAGCTGAAGAGCATGTTGGTCAGGACGATCATCGATCGCGATCCAATTTTGACCTGCGACATGACCGCAGGCACCTGCCATCCGTTCTTGTGCAAATGCAACCCGAGCAGCATTGCGTTGAATATGAAAATTGCCGCGGAAAATGCTTCGAGCGAGAACGAGCAGACATAGGACAGCAACAACAGGCACGAGGTTTTCTCGATGCTCGCCCCGTTATCCTTGATGCCTGCTGTCATCCCGAGCAGGACGAATGTCGAGAATGCCGGCAACTGGTAGCAGATAAAATGTACCTGGTTCCTCCAGGGTAATAATTTGAAAATGCAAACTGCAATAATCAGCGAAAAGACAAATGAAAAAACCTTGTTTCTCGGGTCAACAGGCAATGATCGAAGGAAATAAGCAAGCACTCCGGTGGAGAAGAGTGCAAAGACGCTTGCTGAGAAAAGCTTGTAGAAGCTGAAGAAGCTAACCTTTGAAACTCCATTCGCGGCAAAGAACAGAAAATTGAATGTCGAGGCAAAGATGCTTCTTCCGTAATTGTCAAGGACTCTATTTGGAGTCCATCCGCCGCTGAATTTCGGAAGCATTGAGCTCTGCAGCGACGACGCGTAGTGAACTACATCGTCACCATTCATGACAGCAACGCTATAGGTCGCCAACCATATGAGAACAAAAAAGCATGCAAGAAATATAAAATGTGGCCGATTGTTTCTGATCTTCATAAGTCCTCGGTATCGCTTTGTTCGATGGTTGTCGAGCGGCCGTTTGCCGGAATCAAAACGCTACGAGTGTAGATTAATTCTGCCCGGATCGATGGAAACGTGCGGTTGCGTTTTCGACTCGCGTGGTTTCAGGAGCACAAACGCGCCGCTGGCTGTGATGCGCACGCCGTGACCAGTGCATGTCTGAGTGTGGGAGGTTTAATTGGAGGGAATTGTGAATAGAAAAAAATGCGTATCCATCATTGTCCCGTTCTATAACGAAGCGGATGGTATCGATCGATTTCGGAATGCGATTGCTGGCGTCATGGCGAAAGCCCCGGCATACGACTTTGAAGTCATTTGCGTGGATGACGGGAGTCAGGACGATACGTTGGAACAATTGATCGCGCTGTCGCAGGAAGACAATCGCTTTCGGGTTATCGAGCTCTCCCGAAACTTTGGAAAAGAGGCTGCGTTGACTGCCGCCATTGATTTCTCGAACGGCGACGCGGCCATTCCTTTCGATGCAGATCTTCAGGATCCTCCAGAACTCATCTTGACGATGATCGAAAAATGGGAAGAGGGCTACGAGGTCGTGCTGGCGAGGCGTGCGGACCGCACCGTGGACACGTACTTGAAGCGGAAGACCGCGGGAATGTTCTATCGGTTTCACAACCGGATGTCCGATACGAAGATTCCCGAGAATGTCGGCGATTTCCGCTTGATGGACAGCGCGGTCGTGGCTGCGATCAAACGTCTCCCGGAGCGGCAGCGCTTCATGAAGGGTTTGTTCGCCTGGGTCGGATTCAGGACCGCCGTGATCGACTATAAGCGCGCTGCGCGCCAGGCAGGCGAAACCAAGTTCTCCGCCTGGAAGCTCTGGAACTTCGCGCTAGAAGGCATCACAAGTTTCAGCACCGTGCCACTCAGGCTGATGGCGTGGGTGGGAAGTGTCGGGACGCTGACCACCTTGGCCTACGCGCTCTACATCACCTTCAAGACGCTCATTTATGGTGTGGATGTGCCCGGCTACGCCTCGCTGCTCGTCGCCATTCTGTTCATGGGCAGCCTCCAGTTGATCGGGTTGGGAATCCTGGGTGAATACATCGGCCGCATCTATATGGAATCGAAGCAGCGTCCTGCGTATCTGGTTCGCCGGCATTACGGCTTGACCGGTTCAGACGAGGCGTCCGCCCAAAGCGCGTCGGGCTTTGGCTTTCAATCAAGAGGAGATCGGGATGGCTAAAGAAGAATTGAATGCAGGGTTCACCGGATCACCTGCCGACCAACCTGAAGGCATGCGCCCGAGATTTGTAGACACCTTCTTTCCTAATTTTGAGGCAGGAAGAGCATCATGAGCAAATCGAATTTCAGCGAAGAATTTAAGCGCGACGCTGTGCGTCAGATCAAGGAGCAAGGCTATCCGGTTTCGCAGCGGCTCGGCGTCAGCCAGCATTCGCTCTACGAGTGGAAGAAGAATTTTGCGGCGTCGAACGCCACGGGTAACGACGAGACCGAGGAGATCAGGCGGCTGAAGGACGCTGCTGGCGTTAGGGAAGCTTTTCCCGGAACGGAGTTTTGGACGTGCAACGGTGACGTGCACTCTGACTGACGAAGCAGCCCGGTGTTTCAGCACGCCGGGCTTCTTGTATGAGAACAATGCTTCCACTAGCAGGTTCATCCATCAGCGGCTCATCCTGTGTGTCGCTCGGCCGGCGGCCAACCTCAACCGTCGGTGGGAAATAGGCCCGGTGTCGTACGAGGCACCGGGCTTTTCGTTGGGAACCTTTGCCAAATTTGCAAGTCTTCACACGCGTCCCAGACCAGCCCCTCGGCCCCGGGCATTCATCACCTGGGTTCGGGAGCCCTGTAAGGTCCTGCCGGGCTCGTATTCAACCATACGAAGCGGTTCGCTATCCCTCGTGTTGCCTGCGGTAGCCAAGCACCGGTCAACAATATAACCTCGCACATCGCCCCAGATCCACTCAAAGCTCATGCAGACGATGGTGAAGCAAAATGCACGGCGCAATTCCGGATTGCCGACGCTTCCGCAGTTGAATTTAATTTTCTTAAGGCCTCTGTCCGCTACGCCGAAGGCTGCGTCGAACCTAAAAGGTTCGCTGATTCAAGCTACCTGCGTCGGCAGTTTGCGCGAATTGCAAGATCTTTGCATGCCCATAACACCTCGAAAGCGAACCAAGGAGTTGCACTATGAAAACATATCTTGTGAATCACTTACGGATTCCCGGCGAGGTGCCCAACGAAGACGGACTCTCGTATCTTGAGCAGGTAGAGGCGACGGTTGCTCCGTTTGGCGGCAAATGGCTTGCACAGGGCCCCGGCGATGTGGTTGAAGGTGCTTGGCCTGGTTCAGTTATATTGATGGAATTCCCCGACCGAAAGGCCGCCACCGACTGGTACAATTCGCCCGCGTATACAAAGTTGCGCCCCCTGCGTATCGGTTGCTGCATATCCGATATCATTCTTGTTGATCAGATCCCAGATGGCTTCACCATCAAGGGGTTTGCCGAGGGAATTCGGGAGAGTCTGAAGAAAAACTGACAGCAGTTCGTATCGACCCAGTCTGCGCGCCTGCTTCCTTCGAGCGTGGGAGATCGATTGCTCTAGTCTTTTTTGAGCAAGATGCTGGCGTTCGTTGTCTCACTGCGCGCCTGCCAACTCGTCGTGATCGCACGATCATCACATCGGCCGCCGCCCGGCAAGCCCAGAACGTTGGGTGCCCGTGCTACATGCTGCGCTTGGCTCAAGGCATCCGAACCTCGCAAATAAAAAGTATTACAATTGGGCAAAAGCGTCTTAAATGTTTGCATTTCAAACCCTACTTAGGTAGCCCGACCTATCGCATGGTGGATTGTATGAGCCACCATCAGACCGGACCCGCAGGGGTCTGGTGATTGGCAATTTCGAAAGGATGTATGATGACAGTCTCCGGCGATCTTCTAATCGGCGGCATTGCAGTGCGCGGCACGGCAGCCAAGTTTTCCGCAATCAATGCTGCCACCGGCGCTGCAATGGATCCCGCATTTGCAGGCGCGACGAAGGAAGACGTTGAAAAAGCAGCAGCATTGGCGTGGGAAGCTTTTCCGATCTACCGCGAAACGTCGCTCGAGCAGCGAGCCCTGTTTCTCGAAGCAATCGCCGAGGGCATTCTAGCGATTGGCGACGAGCTCATCATACGGGCAATGGACGAAACCGGCCTGCCTCGTGGACGTCTCGAAGGCGAGCGAGCGCGAACCGTCGGACAACTTCGCCTGTTCGCCAAGGAAGTGCGTGACGGAGCGTTCCAGGAGCTTCGTTTTGATCCGGCCGATCCGGATCGCAAGCCGGCGCCAAAGCCGGACCTGCGCCTTCGGAATGTGGCACTTGGACCGGTCGCGGTGTTCGGCGCGTCCAATTTCCCGTTGGCATTCTCGGTTGCTGGAGGCGATACTGCGTCGGCGCTTGCGGCCGGCTGCCCCGTTGTTGTAAAGGCTCATTCGGCACATCCGGGAACATCGGAGCTTGTCGGGAAAGCCGTCCAGCAGGCAGTTAACGCAAGTGATCTTCCGGCCGGCACCTTTGCAATGCTGTTCGATGCCGGGTTTGAAGTTGGACAGGCACTGGTGGCGGATCACAGGATACGCGCGGTCGGCTTCACAGGATCCCGTCGAGGTGGAACGGCGCTGATGAAGATTGCTTCCGAGCGCAAACAGCCTATTCCGGTCTATGCGGAGATGAGCAGCATCAACCCCGTTCTGTTGTTCCCACATGCTCTGCGCAGCCGCGGCGAGGCAATCGGAAAGTCCTTTGTCTCATCCCTGGTGCTTGGCGCAGGCCAGTTCTGCACAAATCCGGGCCTCATTATTGCTATCGATGGTGAAGGCCTCCAAACGTTCATCGCCAGCGCAACCGGAGCTCTGGCCGAGGCGCCTGCACAGACGATGCTGACGAGAGGCATCTGCGAAGCCTATCAGACCGGCGTTGCAAGGCTCAACGGCCACTCTGCCGTGCGGCAGCTCGCCAAGGGGAAACCCGGCGAGATGCAGCAGGCTACAGCAACCTTGTTCGAAACGACGGCCGCAGCTTTCCTCTCCGATCCTGCGCTGCAGGAAGAGATATTTGGCGCTGCCGGCCTTGTTGTCAGATGCGTCGATGAAGCCGAACTTACTCGGGTTGTCGATCACCTGGAAGGTCAGTTGACGATCGCATTGCATATCGACCAGGGAGATATGCAGGCCGCCAACAGCTTGGTACCGACGTTCGAGTTGCTTGCCGGCCGCATCCTGGTCAATGGATTTGGTACGGGCGTGGAAGTCTCGCCCGCCATGGTTCATGGCGGCCCGTACCCCGCCACCTCCGACGGCCGGTCGACCTCGGTCGGAACGCTGGCGATCTATCGCTTCCTGCGACCGGTTTCCTACCAGGATTTCCCGGCTGACCTCCTGCCGGCATCACTGCGCAACGCATAACGAACCGTCAAACCTTCGCTTCCGGACGATAGACCGGAAGCGAGTTCCGCGCTGCGCAACAAAACCAGACGACCCGCTGGCGGGCGACCACCACCTTATGGTCGAGCCTCCGATTTGGGGACTTGCCGAAATGTTGCTATGTGTCGTTTTCTGCTCGCCCAATAACTGAAGGGGCGGGTGAAAATGAGCTGGGTCAGCGGAATCTGTCCAATATGCCTCGCCAAATGCGGCGAAGCCCTGCCTAGGGTGGGTGACCAGCGAGAGATCAGCTGCTCAAGTTGCGGCCGATATCGCATTACCGGACTGGCGGAACAAGGCTTCCAGAACACGGCCGAGCCGGCGCGGCGGGCGGTTCTTCGCCAGGCGACAATGATCGCTGCTCGAAGTACGGAAGTGCCCCTCATCGCCAGCCACCTTCCAACCGGTTGATGCCAGCGGAAATGGAGCCGCTGTTCAGGCTCCGGCCGCCAAGATCATTTCCGCCGCCTTTTCGGCGATCATGATCACCGGCGAGTTGGTGTTGCCAGAAACGATCGTTGGCATGATCGAGGCATCAACGATCCGCAATCCGTTCATTCCATGCACCCGTAGCTCTGCGTCGACGACGGCGTGGCGATCGCTGCCCATCCTGCATGTTCCGACGGGGTGGAAGATTGTCGTGGCGATGTCCCCGGCGCGGCTGACCAGGTCCTCGTCACTTTGAAACGCTGCCCCCGGGAGCATCTCCTGCGGCCGGAACTTCGAGATTGCACTGGCTTGCATGAGACTGCGGGCGTGGCGAATGGATTTCACCGCAAGGATGCGATCGCCGCTGGTCGAGAGGTAATTGGGCCGGATTTCGGGTGCTACAGTCGTATCCGGGCCGGCGATGTGAACCGTCCCCCTGCTCTCCGGCCTCAGATTACAGACCGAGACCGTTACCGCGGGATAGCGGTGCAACGGTTCGCCGAGCCTGTCGGTACTAAGTGGCTGCACATGGTATTCGAGATCAGCCGTCGCGACCGCGGGATCGCTCTTTGCAAAGATACCGAGCTGGCTCGGCGCCATCGAGAGCGGACCGGAGCGACGTAGCGCATACTCAATCCCCATGCCGGCGCGGGCAAAGAGGTTGTGGTAGAGTTGATTGAGCGTCTTCGCACCCTCGATCTGGAAGACAGTGCGTATCTGGAGGTGATCCTGCAGGTTCTCGCCGACGCCGGGAAGCGCATGGACTACGTCAATGCCTGCGGACGGCAGCAGATCCGGGCGGCCGATGCCGGAGAGTTCGAGAATCTTCGGCGAGTTGATGGCGCCCGCCGAGAGGATAACCTCGCGTCCTGCCTGCGCGACATGAAACCGCCCGTTCAACAGGAAACGAACTCCGCTTATGCGCCCGCCATCGGACCGCAGCTGCTGCGTCTCGGCGCCGGTCAGGACACGCAGATTGGGCCGCTTCATTGCCGGGCGCAGAAAGGCCTTGGTGGTATTCCAGCGAACGCCGCTACGCTGGTTGACCTCGAAATAGCCGGAGCCTTCGTTGTCACCGTCATTGAAATCGTCCGTCTTCGGAATGCCCAGCTCTTCGGCTGCGTCACGAAACGCATCGAGAATTGGCCAGGAGAGCCGCTGCCGTTCCACCCGCCATTCGCCGCCGGCCCCGTGCATGCCCGATTTTCCGCGATAGTTATCCTCCGATTTGAGGAAATAAGGCAGCACGTCATCCCAACCCCAGCCGACATTGCCCGCTTGCCGCCAGCCGTCATAGTCCGCCGCCTGGCCGCGCATGTAGATCATTCCGTTGATCGACGAACAGCCGCCGAGCACCTTTCCGCGCGGATAGGGAAGCGTGCGGCCGTTGAGCCCGGCTTCCGCGGCGGTTTTCATCATCCAGTCGGTGCGCGGATTGCCCATGCAAAAGAGATAGCCGATCGGGATATGCACCCAGTGATACCGGTCGCTGCCGCCAGCCTCGAGCAAGAGGACACGGTTCGTCGGATCCGCTGATAACCGGTTTGCAAGCACGCATCCGGCTGACCCGGCTCCGACGATGATGAAATCGTACGACCCGGCATCGACGAGACCTACATTTGAAAGCTCGTTCACGCTGCCACTCCCGCCGCCATCGTGCGGACAGAGGCCAGTCGCCGCCAAATCGGCGCCATGGCCTCGGCGATGTCGCGGTAGAGTCCATAGCGTCGCGCGTAGTGGTCCTCCAGAACGGAATTCGGGACGTAGTTGCGTTCCATCCGAACCATCGACGCTGCACCGGCGGCAAAGCTCGAGAAAACACCCACGCCGGCTCCCGCCGTGATCGCTGCACCGAGCGCACCTGTTTCACGCGAGCGCGCGATGGACACCGGCACACCAAGGACATCGGCAAATATCTGCGGCCAGACCATGCTGCGCGAACCTCCGCCCGACAACACGGCTTCATCGAATGTAGCGCCGGCGGTGCGCATCGTTTCGATATGTTGGCGGTGGCCGAAGGCCACGCCTTCGAGTACCGCACGAACCATGTGCCCCTTGCTATGCCAACCGGCAACACCATAGAAACCGGCGCGGGCATTGCCGTCCTGCTGGGCGCCATAGAGGAAAGGATGATACAGCGGATCGTCGGCAGCAGGTTCGATGGCCTCCGCAAGCACTCCGCATAGATCGAAGGGCGAACGCCCGTCCGGCGAAACGTCAGGGAAGAATTCTCGAACCAACCATTCGAGGTTGGCAGCAGAGGTGGCGCTGGACTCAATCGCCATATAGCGCTCGCGGTCGAAGGTTGACGACATGAAGACCGGGCCTGCCAGTTGCGGCGTGTCGATGATTACCTGGTTGACGCTCCATGTCCCGGTAATGATCGAGGCCGCTCCAGTCCGGGTTACGCCGGAGCCAATGGCGGAGGCGACCACATCGAACAAACCGCCGACAACAGGCGTTCCCGCCGCAAGCCCCGTTTGCGCCGCGGCCGCCGTCGTGACGCGGCCGGCGACGTCGGAGCTTTCGATCAGCCGCGGCAGCATCTCCAGGCAGTCGCCAAGACCATAGGCTTCCATCAATGTGCGGTCGTAGCGGCGGTTGGCGACATCAAGCAGGCCGCAGCCGGTCATGTCGGAGACCTCGCTGACGCGAACGGCGGTCAGGCGATTGACGATGAAGTCCTTGCACAAAAACACGGTGCCAACCTTGCTGAATGTCTCCGGTCTATGGCGCTTCAGCCAGGCAAGCAGCGTCGGGGTCTGCGACGGCCATGGACGTTGCTGCCCGATCGGATAGCTCCGATCACCGACTCCCTGCGCTTGCCATTCCTCCACGAGGGCCGCAGCGCGCGTATCCAGGGACTGAATTCCCAGGAGAGGCTGGCCATCGCGGTCGAGCGCGTAGAGGCCGTTTCCATGACCGGCGCAACCGACAGCGATGATCTCTTCCGGTCGGATCGCCGCCTGTTCCAGGCAGGTACGCATGACCTGGCACGCGTTGGTCCAGAGTTCATCCAGCCCGCGCTCGACATGGCCGGGGCACGGCATGCGGCTATGTCCCTCCGCGGATGCTGCGGCGATTTCGTTGCCTTGCCGGTCAAAGATCACCGCCTTGATAACGGTATTGCCGGCGTCGAGCCCTAACAGATAATCTCCCATGCAGAACCCCTCCAAGGTTCAGACTTTCACTTCAGCCGCGCTGATAGAGCGCGAAGGCTTCCTCGCCGCCGGCGTCCTCATGCACGATGGCCATCAGCCCTTGCACAACAGCGCTTGGGTTGGCGTGCTGATAGATGTTGCGCCCATAGACCATGCCCAGCGCGCCCTGTCGCATCAAGGCCGCAGATTTGTCGAAGACGGCGCGAAGATCTTCCTTGCCGCCGCCACGCACCAGAACCGGGCATCGCGCCGCCTCCACGACCCTGTGGAAATCCTCCGCGTTCGTTGTCGGATCAGCCTTGACGATATCCGCACCCATCTCACGCGCAAGCCGCGTCAGGGTGACGATCTTTTCGGCATCGCCGTCGACCATGTACCCGCCCCTTTCCGTGACCGGCTGCATCACCAGCGGCTCGATCATCAGCGGCATCCCGTACTTGTCGCAGTCCGCCCGCACACGCGCGATGTTCTGCACGCACTGACGAAACAAGTCGGGCTCATCAGGCAGCATGAAAAGATTGACCACGACGCAGGCAGCATCCATCTCGATCGCGCCGATCAGCGGCTCAGCCTCGTTCTGCAACACGGCCCACATGTCCCGGTGGCGAAGCCGATTGTAGGGGTTGCCCATGTCGATCCGCATCACCATTGCCGGCTTGTCCCTACCTGCAATATCCTGCAGCAGGTCGGCCTGACCATAGTTCATCTGGATGGCGTCAGGCGCTGCTGCAACCAGAGCCTTGACGACCGACGACATGTCCTCAAGGCCGCTGAGGAAGGACGGTTCATTGCAGACGCCGTGATCGATCGCCACGTCCAGGCAACGACCGCCGCCGAACAGCCGGTTCATCCGGACTTTGCTGTTGTTTCGCATTCCATGCTCCTTTGTTCGTTCCGTGCGGAAAGGGTGATTTCATCCACGCCATGCCGTTCGCGCAGAAGGGTGAGAAAGCGGCCGCGCTCCGTCGCGCGTTGCTCAGGTGTCCACCCCTTCTCCGCCACCAGCAGATCGAGGACGGTATCCGTCATCTCAAGCGACAGGGTGCCGGTGATGGCAAGTGTCGTGCGCCTGAGCAGTACGTCGTCCAGCCGTTCGACAGCCTCGTTCCTGATGAGAAAGAGAAGTTCGCGGGCGGAGTAGCCGGGATGCGGCAGCAACGTGTCAGGCGCGGCAGCAACGAATGCTGCCATCGCGTCCGCCTCGGTCCCGTAGCGGGCAAAGAGCTCCGCCATGCGCGCACCGGAAATCCCCCGTCCCGCCGCAGTCTCAGCGATCCAGGCGGCGCGATCCAGGGGAAACCGTCGGCCGCCCCCGATCGGCCGCTCCGCCGTGTCTATGCTGCGTGCCTTGCCCAGACGTTCCAGAGCCAGGTCGGCTGCAAGTTCGCCAAACGATCGGAAGGTGGTCCATTTGCCCCCAACCATGCACAGCACCGATGGGCCGCCATCATTGGTTTCGACAACCGTACAGAAATGGTCGCGCGGGATGCGCCCGGTGAAGCTGTCCTTGCTCGCCGGGAGCGGCCGTACGCCAGAGAACTGAAAGCTGATCTCTTCCGGTCGGATTTCAATGCCGGGAAGAACAAAGGCCAGCGATTGCAGGATGTAATCGCGTTCATCCGCTTCGCAACGCGCTGTTTCGGGGTCGTCGACGCGAATGTCGGTCGAGCCGACGAGCACCTTGCCCAGATAGGGGAAGAGGATGCAAATCCGTCCATCCTCATTCTCGTAGTAGATCATATGGTCAGCCAGCGCTTCATACAGCGCCGCGTTATCGATGACGAGATGGGATCCCTTGGTGCCCCCCATCAACGACGTCGGTCGTGTTTCCGGCGTAAAGAGAGTGCCATTGGTGATGTCGATCCAGCCCCCTGTTGCGTTGATGATGAGGGCCGGGTCGATGGCCGTAGAGGAGCCGCCGATTGTGTCGTGAACGACGAACTGGCCCGGACCGGTCGTGCGAATGTCGACGTAGTTGAGTGCCCGCGCCTCTGTGTTTGCAAAGAGACCATCATGCAACAACTCGATCCCAAGGCGCTCCGGGTGACTCACCCAGGCATCGTAGTAGGTCGCCGAACTCTTGATGTCTGGACTAAGCGCCGGCCATTTCGCAAGTGTCGTGCGTCTTCCGCGAAACTCATGACGCGGCATCATCGGCCGCTTGCGCGTGAGGAAATCATAGATGCTGAGCCCCATCTTGATCGCAACAGCGCCGCGACGGCTGGGGCGGCGGGTCAATCCCAGGAAACGGACGATGCCGTTGCCAAGTCCGGACAGGACGTCAAAGATCGGGACGGTTGTTGGCAAAGGGGTGACGTAGTGCTGCGCATTGCGCAACAGACGGTCGCGCTCGACCAGCGATTCCTGTACCAGCTTGAACTCGCCGTTCTCCAGATAGCGAAGACCGCCATGTACCATTCGCGACAGCCCGGCGCTTGCGCCGGAGCAATAGTCGTTCCTCTCCACAAGGAGCACATTCAGCCCCTGCAACGCCAGCTCCCGGAAGACGCTGATGCCGTTGATCCCGCCGCCGATGACACACACGTCCACCTTCGGGCTTTGGCGCAGCCCGTCAAATGTCTGTTCACGCTTCATGGCGATCCGTTACCTGTCCATGGCCGTCAGCTTCGCCGCAATGGCTGCATCGATGGCCGAATGATCTTCTGCATCGAGCCGTATGGTCCCGGCCCGGGCATTGTCGAGCGCCTGCGAAGGGTTGCGCGCACCGCAAAGAGCAAAGGTGATGCCGGGCTGCGCGAGCGTCCAGGCGATGACGGTTTGTGCGAGGCTTGCTGCGTGCTTGTCGGCAACCGGCCGGATCGTGGTGGCGAAAGCCGCGGCCTTTTCGCGGTTGGCAACCGAAAAGCGCGGATTGTCACGACGCTGGTCATCGCCGGAAAAGATCCTGTCAGGCCCGATGACGCCGGACAGCAGGCCGAGAGCGAGGGAGGAATAGCTCAGCGTCGAAATGCCGTTCGCCTGGGTTAGCGGCAGAAGATCGGCCTCGATCTCCCGGTCGATCATGCTGAAACGCTCCTGGATGGCATCCAGCCCCCCGACGGCAATGTAGGCTTCGAGTTCGGCGGCATTGACATTGCTGGCACCGATCGCGCGGACCTTTCCCGAGGCCTTCAGCTCCTCCAGTGCCCGCATAGTTTCATCGATTGCGGTTGTCGGATCCTGCCAGTGGGTGATGTAGAGATCAATGTAGTCGCTGCGTAGACGGCGCAGGCTCTCTTCGATTTCGTGGAAGATTGCGTCTCGGCCGAGATAGCGGTGGACCGGATTGCCGTTTTGATCGAAGAAATGCTTGCCCTTGTTCGTGTGCCAGACGAGGCCGCACTTGGTGGCAATGACGGCGGTGTCGCGGCGGCCTTTCAAGGCCTTGCCGACTATCTCTTCCGATCGGCCAAGCCCGTAGGCGGGCGCAGTATCGATCAGCGTAACCCCGGCGTCGAGTGAGGCCTGAATCGCGGCGATGGATTCAGCCTCATCCGTGCCTCCCCACATCCAGCCGCCGATCGCCCATGTCCCAAGGCCGACCGCCGAAGCGGCTACACCGGACTTCCCGATCTCGCGTAACAACTGTTGCCCGCTCATACGCGCTGTCCCTTGCCGCTTGCCAGCGCGAGAACGCGCGCGCCGGTGGCCTCGTCGGTGACAAGCGTATCGAGATGATGACCACGCATGACGCTCAGGATCGGTCCGGCCTTGTTCGGCCCGCTAGCCACCCCGATCTTCGTCGGTATGGACGCGAACTCGGGAAGAGTCAGTGACACTAGCGACCGGTTGAGGCTGTAGTCGCAGACACCGCCCTGATCGTCGAGCAGGTGGGCCAGCAATTCGCAGGAGGCGCCGGAGCGCTCGATCGCCACGCGGTCCGTACTCGACGATGGATGAAGGTCGTAGTAGCTGGAGTCGTCCGACAGAATGGAGCCGATGCCGACAACCGCAACCTTGGCCTCGCGCGCTCGTTTGAACACGTCAGCGACCGAACGCATATTGATCAGCATGCCGCGTTCGGCTGCGCTGTCGGCAAACAGCGGCGCATGGATCTGGAATGAGCGTCCCCCGAGCCGGTCAGCCATCATCGTCGAAACGTGGTTGACGTCGGTGTAGTGCTTGCCCTGGACACATCCCGTTGCCGGGATGACCTCGACGTCGAAGCGCCGTGGCGGCTGAAGCCCGGCGACGACGGCGCTGACGCCCTTGCCGCCGGTGATGCAGATCGTGTCGCCGTCCGAGATCCCCTCAAGCAGCAGGCGCGCCGCCGCTTCACCGACTGCCTGCAAGGCAGTACGCGCATTATCGGAAACGGTCGGCACGACGATGACACGACTGATGCCGCCAAGCGCGAGCAGCTGTTCCTCCATGTCGACAAGCGGCTCGACCGGGGACTTGATCTTGATTTCCACGAGACCAAGCTGTCGGCCGCGCTTGATCAGGCGGTTGACTGTGGCGTGCGAAATCCCGAGTTGATCGGCGATCTGCGCCTGAGTCAGACCTTCCAGGAAGTGCAATACGAGCGCTTGGTGCATCTGCCGCGCGATGACTATTTCCTCGCGCGGCATGGAAACGATCTTGGGTTTTGCATTCGGCATATCAGGCAGCCTTCCGCTTGTGCAGGAAATGGTCGATCGAGACGGCGGCAAGCAGAATGCAGCCTTTTATCATGTCCTGCCAATAGACCGAGACGTTGAGCAGGATCAAAGAGCTGGTGACCACGGACAGCAACGCAATACCAAGGATGGCGCCCAGGATGGTGCCGGAGCCGCCGCTGAGCGAGGCTCCGCCGATCACGGCGGCTGCAATGATGTTGAGTTCCATGCCGACACCGAAGGTGGGGGTCGCGGCACCGAAGCGCGACATGTAGATGACGCCAGCAACGCCCGACAAGGTAGTGCAGAGCACGGTAACCCAGAACTTCACCTGGTTCGTCCTGATACCGGAATAGAGCGCCGCCTTCTCGTTGCTGCCGGTGTAGAAGACCTTGCGGAACGCCGTCGCCCGGCGCAGCAGGAAGTCGAACAGCGCAACGATCGCGACGAAGATCAGGATGACGTAAGGGATGCCGTGGAAAGTGCCCTGCCCGATCGCCTTAAACGATGGCGGCAGCGTGAACAGCGATAGCGGCGTTCCCTTCGTGATGACCAGACAGACACCGCGCACGATGACCATTGCGGCAAGCGACGTAATGAAGTGGTTGAGCCCGATGACCGTTACGAAGAATCCCATGACACAGCCAATCAGCGCGCTGGCGAGAATGCCGATCAACGAAGCGCTCCATGGATCCATTCCCATCAGAAATAACGACCCCGACAGGACCATGGAAAAGCAGACCACGGATCCGACCGAAAGATCGATACCGCCAACGATCAGAAGGATCGTCATTCCGACAACAACAATGCCCTCCACCGAGAATGACATCAACATGGCTCTGAAATTGCCGAGCGTGAGGAAGTGCGGCGAGGCAAAACTCATGAGGATGCAGAGCACGAGAATAATCGCAATCAGCCCAGCCTCTCTCATCGTCCCCAGCCTCCTCCAGGAAGAGGGGCGGTCCTTCGTCACCGCCAATGCATGATCTGCCATTGCCTGTTCTCCCGTCCCTGTCTTGTCTTCAGACGGCATGCTCTGATGCCTTCGATGTGTTGTTCTGGCTTCCGCCGATCCCAGAGGCGAGCCTCATGACGGACTCCTCGGTCATCGCCTCTCCCTCTACGTTTCCGGCGACCGTGCCGTCGCGAATGACGATTGCCCGGTCGCAGAGACCGAGAAGCTCCGGCAGTTCCGACGTGATGACGACGATGCCGATCCCGGAGCGTGCGAGGTCACGCAGTAAGCGATGAATTTCAGATTTTGCGCCGACATCGATCCCGCGCGTCGGCTCGTCCATGAGAATCACTTTCGGATTGACCGCCAATTGCTTGGCGATGGCGACCTTCTGTTGATTGCCACCGGAGAGCGATGAGACCGGCATGTCGATCCCGCCCATCCGAACACCAAGACGGCGTGCAAGTTTCTGTGCCCGCTCGGCCTCAGCCTTGGCATCCAACAGGCCGAACCGTCCGGTTAGCGACTTGAGATCGAGGGCGGCAATGTTCTTCGCGATCGACAAATCGAGAAAGACACCCGATCCCTTGCGATCCTCCGACAGGTAGACGACACCCGCCCGTACCGCACTTGCATAGGACGATGCGTCAAGGGTTTTGTCCCCCAAGCGAACATCGCCTCCTGTCGTGGTGCGCAGTCCACAGATGCCCTCGGCGATTTCGGTTCTGCCGGAGCCGATCAGGCCGCCGATCCCGAGAATTTCGCCTTTGCGCAGCTCGAAACTGACGTCTCTGAAGCGTGTACCGTCACCAAGGTTGCGAACCGAAAGAATAGGTTGGCCGGTGCGCTCCGCGAGCAGTCGCTTTTCCGGGTAAAGCTGTGTGATCTCTCGGCCGACCATGCTGCGGACCACATCGTCCGATGTCACATCTGAGAGCTTCTCCGTCGACACGTAACGTCCGTCGCGAAAGACCGTGACGCGGTCGCAGAGGCTGAATATCTCCGCCATGCGATGGCTGATGTAAACGATCGAAATGCCGTGCGCCTTCAGATCGTTGATAATCCCGAACAGGACCTGCGCTTCCGCCTCCGTCAGCGCCGCCGTCGGCTCGTCGAAAATCAGCACGCGGCAGTCGAGCGTCAGCGCCTTGGCGATCTCGACGAGCTGCTGGCTGGATATCGGTAGATCTCCCACCTTCCGGCGGACGTCGATCGGGGCAAGACGGCTCATCACCGCTTGGGCGTCCCGCTCCAGCTTGGCGAAATTCATGAACGGCGAGCGTCGTTTGTTCGTCGTCGCCATGAACATGTTCTCGGCAACCGTCGCATCCGGGCAAAGTGCGATCTCCTGGTGTACCAACCCGATGCCCAGCGACTGGGCCACCGCCGGAGAGGTGATCTTGACGGTAGCTCCGTCTACGAGAATTTCTCCCTCATTCGGTTGCAGCACACCGGCAATGATGTTCATCAGCGTCGATTTACCCGCACCGTTTTCGCCGCATAGCGCATGCACTTCGCCCCTCTCAAGGCGGAAGGTCACATCAGTCAGAGCCTTGATGGCGCCAAAATGCTTGCTGATATTGCGTATCTCAAGGACCGGCGCTTCCGCCATCGCAGCTCTCCCTTCCGATGCTTTGCAACGGCGGCCCGGGGGTTTGCCCCGGACAGCCGCACTACAAAGCTTACTCCTCGATACCCTTCGTACCCCGACGCTGCAGGTACTTGTCCCAGTAGAAATCGTCGGCATTGGCGGCCGTCACGATCGAAAGCCCGTTGTCGACGACGGGAATGCTCATCGGATTGAAGCCCGAGCGTTTCGCGTCGTTCATCGGATCGATCAGCTCCGGATGCTTGGCAAGCCACAGCATCATGAAACCCATGTAACCCTGCATGCCCTGGTTCGGGTTGATCGAGCCGAAGACTTCCCCGGCCTTGATCATGTCGAGAATGTTGGCGTTGACATCGGCGCACATGACAAGGATCTTTCCGCCGCTTTCCTTGTTGGCCTGAGCCGCACCGATCGCAGAGTTTGCCTCCGGCATGAACACCGCATTGAGGTTCGGATGCGCCTGCACCAGGCTCATCAGACCCTGGTAGGCCTTGTTCGGATCCTGGTTCGACGCCGCCCGTCCGACGAGCTTCATATCGGGATATTTCTCTTCCATCCGCGCAATGAAGGCGGCAATGCGCTTGTCGTGGTTGTCCTGTCCCGGATTTTCCAGAACCGCATATTCCCCCTTGCCACCCAGCTTCTCGGCAATCGCGTCGGCCGCATAGGTGCCTTCGCGCGTATTGTCGGAGGTGATGAAGGAAATTCGCTTGGACAGCGGCGAATCCGCAGCAAAGGTGACAACTGCGGTGCCCTGATCGATCGCGCGATTGATCGGCTCGATGAAGGGATCCGAATTCATCGGGTGAACGAGGATACCGGCCGGGTTTTGGGCAAGCGCCTGATCGAAAGTCGCGATCTGCTTGTTCACGTCATATTCCGGTGTGCCGGTGTAGGCGGTTTCGCAGCCAAGCTGCTGACCGGCCTGCTTGAACATCTCGTAGACCGGGAACCAGTATTCGACGCCCGACACCATGACGTTCATGACGTACTTTTCGCCGGGTTTGCAGCGAAACGGGTTTTCGGTTTCGACCGCTGACGCGGCCGTGCTCAATGTAGCCACGGCCAGAACGGCCATCGCGGTCGTGCTCAGAAAATTGCGCAAAGTTCCTCCTCGAGGCCGAAGCCCCTCCCAAAAAGCCGATGGCGCGCATGGCGCCTTGTTCGTGAAACCGGATTTCCTCCTCGAACCCCGGTGATCGCAGTTAGCCTTGGGACAAGACGAATGTCAATATAATTCACGTACTGAAATATATTTCAGTCAATTATGATGGCGAGGTCAAGGAACCGCCGAAACCAGCAGGAAGACAACGAAAATCACCAGATGGATTTCGCCCTGAAGCACAGTGGTGCGCCCGGTACCAAGCGTCAGGGTTCCAACGAACAGGGTGAGTACCAGCAGCGTCACATTCGCGGAGGAGATACCTAGCGCCAGGTCGTGGTTGATGAGGAGCGAGACGACCGCGACCGTTGGGACAGTGAGGCCAATGCTGGCGATGGCCGAGCCGAGCGCCAGGTTGATACTGTTCTGAAGTTGGTTCTTGAGAGCCGATTTCGCGGCGGCCATACCTTCCGGCAACAATACGATGGCGGCGATCACCACGCCGACGAATGCAGGCGGCAGTCCCGCTGCGGCAACCCCCTGGTCCAGAGCCGACGATAGAACCTTGGCAAGCAGGACCACGGCAGTCAACGAAACCAGCAGAAGCGCCAGACTTGCCACCGAGACGCGATCAGACGGCTTTTCGGGCTCGGGCATGGCCACCTTCACCTGCGGGTTCACCGCAACTGGAGCATCGAGAAAATAATCGCGATGCTTGACGGTCTGCACAAAAACAAAGGCGGCCCAGAGCCCCAGCGATGCCGCACCTATGACCATAACCTGGGTACGGGAGTAGGACGGGCCCGATACCGTGAGCGTAAAATTCGGCAAGATCAGCGTCAGGGTGGCCAACGTACCGAGTACAGCTAAGGCGGATGATGCCCCTTGCAACTGAAACGTCTGCTCGAAGTGTCGCCGTCCGCCTAACACAAGGCACAGACCGACCACCCCATTGAGCACAATCATCACAGCCGCAAAAACCGTGTCTCGTGCTACCATTTCACTGCCTTCGACGCCCGAGATCATGATCGACACGATCAGCGCGACTTCAATGACCGTGACGGCGACGGCCAGCAATATCGAGCCAAACGGCTCGCCGAGTTTGAGCGCCAGCAGCTCGGCATGGTGAACGGCAGCGAATACCGCCGCCAAAAGCAACAATCCCGCGATTATCAGCACGAACGTTGCATCGGCTGGAACGATATGAAGGAATTTCAATGCCAGCAATCCGATACCGAGCGCTGGTATGACCCAACTCCACATTGGGATCGACGCATAATGGTGATCCGCCATAGGCAGTCTCTCTCTTCAGCTGTTCGATATCTTGGAGGCGATAGGACAGCGACCGGAAACACCCCGGACCGCCGGATTGGGAAACGCTGGAACCACGTCACCATAAAGACTAGCGTGCTTCGTCACGTCTGAAAAGCCGGCGACACTGTCAAAACAGGTCACCCGGTCGCAGCGGTGCGGTCGACCGGGCGCACGCTGTTCGTCAAGCTCGTGACTTACGGAGATAGCGGACAGGAGGCCGGCGCGCCTGGGATCAATGTGCCGCCTAGGGTCTTCCGCGGGCACTTACGCGGAATCACGTCTTCTCCCCCCGTCAACGAGAGCCGATGCCAGAACCGTCATGTTTCGCCCGCGCGCCTTAGCCTCGAGCAAGGCCGTGTCCGCGCGTGTCAGCAGCGACGCTACCGAACCGCTGTCGCGCGACGATGCAAGGCCGATCGACACCGACACGGCACCGAGAATTCGGCCACGGTGCGACAGTGGCGCGCTGCGGATGTTGGATCTGACGCGCTCGGCCAGTTCCAATCCTTGCGCCTCGTCCATTCCCGGAATCAGAGCGGTGAACTCCTCGCCGCCAAATCTGTAGGCGTGGCCCGCCGCGCCGATTGTGTCGCTGATGATATGGGCCACATAGCGCATCACTTCGTCGCCGGCATCATGGCCGAACTCGTCGTTGAAGCGCTTGAAATGATCTATGTCGATCATCATGCAGGCCAGGAGTTCCGTCCCCCGATCCCGCGCGTGCCGGTTCATATCCTCGTCCAACGAGCGCCTGTTATAGAGGCTGGTCAGCGCATCGCGGATCGACAGGTTCGTCAGCTTGTCTCGCAGCTGCAGATTGGCGGTGGCCAGACCGACGTTCTCGGCGATCAATTCGAGATAGAGACGTGACGTTTCGGCCTGCAGTTGGCCCTCCGGGCGTTCTTCGAAATACAGCAGACCAATCGCATCTCCCTGGGCCGTCAATGGCACGCACAGGCCCGGAACATCCGAATCATCGAGATGCTGGCAGTTGATGTCGCTATGTTCGCGGGCGCTGACATGTGGCCGACCGCGGCGCAGCCCCCAACAGGCGCTGGCCGGAAATGACGCCTCGGAATGTTGCGGATCGAGCCAGCTGGCGATGCGCGCCAATGTCGTCCGGCTTTCGTTCATGATGTAAAGATGCCCGGCGAGCGCTGGAAAAATCTGCGGGGCGAATAGCGCCACCACCTCGGCGAGTTCGGTCTGTGTCTGGCAGGCTTGCAACCTATGCATCATTTGCAGGATCAGGTCCTTGGTCTGCTGGTCACGCCGACGCTCCGCGTCAAGGCGATCGCGCTCCAGGCCGTTCTCGCGGAAGATGTGGATGGCCTCGTTCATCTCGCCGATCTCGTCGCGCCGGCGATCAAGCGGAACATCGACATCGTAGTCCTGCCTGGCCAGCCGGCTGACGATCCCGGTCATGCGGGTGAGTGGCATCGCAACACGCCGCTTCAAGATGAAGTAGAGGACGCCGAGGAACAGGGCCGCCGTCAACGCAAGCAGTGTCTTGGCAAGCAAACTCCACCAGTCGCTCTGTGACTGCGCGTCCCGCACCACCGCTTCCGTGCGAGCGTTCGTCAGTTCGCGAAAACGGGTGACTGCACCAAGCAAAGCGGTCTGAAGCCGATCGTGCTCCGGCCCGAAAAGCAATTGCCTGGCGCCGACCTGGTCGCCGGTTCCAAATGCGGAGATCGCTGCAATCTCGATCTTGTCCAGGGCTTCGGCATCGCGCGCGACTTCTTCAAGGGCTGCCAACTCCGCGGCCGTTGCGCCGATTTCCCGAACGCCTTTGATTGCGCCCTCTCGTCGCCGTTCCTCGTCCTCTCTGCCATGGAAAGCATCGAGGTGCCTCTGATCTCCCCGCATCACATAGAGACGGGCTGCGTCGGTTCGCTCTTCGGCACCAAGCGCCAGCTCCTCGCCGAGCACATCAAGCTCCAGGTGCTCCTGAACGGCTGTCCTCTCGCGTGTTGCGCTATAACCAGACAGGATGAACGCACCGCCCGACAGCACGGTCAACACAACGGTGACACCATAGGCCCAATTGGTGATTGTGCTTATTCGCATGTGCGCAAACTAGTCTTTTTGAATTGCCAGACAATTAACCCGAACGTGTTCCCGACTTCATCATCAGACGCGCGGCGACACGCAAAAAGGTGATTGGCGGGATTGGGTATGCTGCGGTAGGAATTCGCCAACATTGCCCGCCGCCGGAGAGACCACTTGTCGATTGCAGATATTTCGTTGCTGAGTGCGCTGATTGCCGGAGCGCTGTCTTTCCTGTCGCCTTGCGTCCTTCCGCTGGTACCACCCTACCTCTGTTATATGGCTGGCATTTCCGTCGAGCAATTCCGGGGCGGCGGCGCTGTCGTCGTCGCACCTGATGTACGCCGCGGCGTGCTGTTTTCCGCGTTGTTCTTCACGCTCGGCTTCGCCACCGTGTTCGTCGCGCTGGGCGCCGGGGCATCAAGCATTGGCATGGCGCTTCGCCAGCATCTCGATCTGCTGGCAAAGATCGGCGGCCTCATCATCATCATCATGGGCCTCAACTTCCTCGGTCTGTTCAGAATTGACTTGCTGGCACGGGAAGCACGTTTTCAGAGCGGAGGAAAGCCTGCGACGTTGACTGGCGCCTATGTGATGGGACTCGCCTTCGCGTTCGGCTGGACGCCCTGCATCGGCCCGGTCCTTGGCGCCATCCTCGGCGTTGCCGCCTCGCGCGAAACGGTCGGTTCGGGTGCCGGTCTCCTGGCCGTCTACTCACTCGGTCTTGCAATTCCATTCTGGATCGCGGCCGGCTTTTCCGGTGCATTCATGGGCTTCCTGACGCGCTTTCGGCGGCATCTGGGCACAGTCGAAAAGGCGATGGGCGTGTTCCTGATCTTGACAGGCCTCGCCTTCATGTTCGGATTCGTCAGCGATGCAGCAATCTGGTTCCAGCAGACCTTTCCAGTCCTGATGAAAATCGGCTAGCTGGCAGCGTCCCGACCATCAAGCTTTCTTCCGGCTTAGCTTTTCTCTGATCGCCGCCGGAATGTCACGCAATCCGCGACCGGGCTCGATCCCCTCGCGCATGACGATGTTGCGAAGCGGTGTGATCGCCGACAGGATATGCAGACCGGCGGCGCGCAGCACTTGTACCGGCAGGAAACCCGACAGCAGCGAGCGGTTGAGGAGATCGACGCTGGCTGTGCGGGTCATGATGTCGGCGCGACGTTTGCGGTCAAACTGATCGCCGGCATCGGCTGCCACCGGCATTTCGGGACGAGCACAGAGAATGTCGGCCAACGACATCACGTCGCGCAGGCTGAGGTTCAACCCTTGCGCGCCGATCGGCGGAAAGACGTGAGAGGCCTCGCCAATCAACGCCACGCGTCCCTTGCCGGATCGATGTGCCATCATACCCGAAAGCGGCCAGAGCTGGACGCCTTCCTCGACGGTCACCTTGCCGAGCAACGACTGCATCCGGTCCTCGACGACGCTGCTCAACTCCGCAAGCGAGAGCTCGTTGCGAGCCGCCGCATCAGACGGACTCTGCACCCAGACGAGACTGGAGCGGTTGCCGGGCAACGGCACCTGCGTAAAGGGTCCACTTTCCGTGTGAAACTCGGTGGAGATGTTTTCGTGCGGGAGTGAATGCGCAAAGTTCAGCACCATGGCCGATTGCGGATAGGACCAGCTGCGCACGCCGATGCCCACCGTCTCGCGTAGTTTCGACTTACGCCCGTCCGCGCCGACCGCAAACCCGGCCGACACAACCTGGCCGTCTGCCAGCGTGATCGATATGGATTCGGCCGTTACGTCCACCACATCGGCGAAGGAACTGAAGCGCGTGATGTTGCCCTCGGCGACAACGGCGCTTTCCAGCACCTCCATCAGCGCCTTGTTCGGAAAATTGTAGCCGAATGCGTCGAGGCCGACTTCGGCGGAGCGGAAGGTGGTCGTCGGCGCTCGCAGCAGCCGATTCGTGCCATCTATGATGCGCATCGTTGCGAGCGGCGCAGCTGACGGCTTGAGCTTTGCCCACAGCGTCAGACGATCGAGAAAGCGGATCGACTGATCCATCAGCGCGGTCGTGCGCTGGTCTTGCCGCGGGGCCGGCGGCGCGACAAGTGCCACATGGCGGCCGCCGCGCGCCAGCGCTATCGCGGCGATCATACCGGCCAACCCGCCACCGATCACCACTATTTCGAAGGTCTTCATTGCACCGTTCCGCTGTTCTATAACGGCGAGCGGGCCTTATACAGCCGGCTTCGCCTGACGGCGCCAACTATAGCCCTTGCCGGCGTCCGCGTCACGCGCAGCCGGCTGATAATAATGCGGAATTTCGGGAAGGCGCTTTTCGGCAAGGCGCTTCAATGCGGTCTCGTTGCTGACCGCAAAGCTGTCGATTCCGACCCGCAGCATCAGTGGCACCTGATCGATCAGCACGTCGCCCACCGCGCGAAGCTCGTTGGTGTAGCCGAGACGATCGCGCAGCAGCGACGCATGGCTGAAGGCCCGACCGTCGTTGAAGGCCGGGAATGCGACCGCTACAATTTCCAGCCGGTAAAGATAAGGTTCGAGCTTGCGGACATCGTCAGCCGGATTGATCAGCACGCCGAAACCAACCTCGTTGCTTTCGTCAGCCCTGGCAATCAACTCATCCAGGCCGAGGAGAGGCTTCTGCCCCTCGCCCGCCTTGACTTCTTCGGTCTCGATCACCCACGGATCGTTTTCGACGAAACCGGTTTCTCTCCAGATCTTGGTCATCGTCTTTTTCTCCTTATGCCGCTTCCGCCGCCGAACCGTAGAGCGCATCCTTGAATGGCTGGGGGCCAACGCGACGATAGGCTTCCAGGAAGATTTCAGACGAATCCTTGCGGAGCCCCAGATAGGTGTTGACGATCGTTTCGATGGCGTCGGTTACTTTGCTCGGCTCGAAGCCACGGCCAATGATCTCGCCGATGGATGTGTGCTCGTCGCCTGAACCGCCAAGCGTAATCTGATAGAGTTCGGCACCCTTCTTTTCGACACCGAGAAGGCCGATATGGCCGACGTGGTGATGGCCGCAGGCGTTGATGCAACCGGAAATCTTGATCTTCAGCTCACCGATCTCAGCCTGGCGATCCGCATCGCCGAAACGACGGGAGATCTCCTGGGCGAGAGGGATGGAGCGTGCATTGGCGAGCGCGCAGTAGTCCAAGCCGGGACAGGCAATAATGTCGGTGATCAGCCCGGCATTGGCTTCGGCAAGATCGATCGCGACCAGACCGCGGTAGACCAGTTCGAGATCCGCAAGCGCCACATGGGGCAGGATCAGGTTCTGCTCATGACTGACACGAATCTCATCGAAGGCATATTCCTCGGCAATGTCCGCGATCGCGTCCATCTGACCGTCCGAAGCGTCGCCGGGAATGCCGCCAATCGGCTTCAACGAAATCGTGACCATGCCATAGTCAGGGTTCTTGTGGGGCTGCACATTCTGTTGCACCCAACGGGCAAAGGCCGGATCTGCCTTCTTCCAGCGTGCAAGGTTTTCCCAACCTTCGGCCCGCTCGGGCAGAGCCGGCGGCGCGAAATAGGCGGTGATAGCCTGCACGTCGGATTCCGGGAGCTTCAGCTCAGTGTCCTTCAACGCAGCAAATTCGATCTCGACTTGACGCGCCAGTTCTTCGGCACCCGTTTCGTGAACCAGGATCTTGATGCGAGCTTTGTACTTGTTGTCGCGGCGGCCATGCAGGTTGTACACGCGCATGACGGCGGTCGTGTAGGAGAGCAGATCCTCTTCCGGCAGGAAATCGCGGATCAGCTTGGCGATCATCGGAGTACGGCCCTGGCCGCCGCCGACATAGACCGCAAAGCCGATTTCGCCCTTGTCGTTCTTCTTGAGGTGCAGGCCGATGTCGTGGACCTGGATGGCGGCGCGGTCGCGCTCGGCACCGGTCACGGCAATCTTGAACTTGCGCGGCAGGAACGAGAATTCCGGGTGGACCGATGACCACTGGCGCAGTATTTCCGCATACGGGCGCGGATCTGCGACTTCGTCGGCCGCAGCACCGGCAAAGTGATCAGCCGTCACGTTCCTGATGCAGTTACCCGACGTCTGCATCGCGTGCATCTCGACAGTTGCGAGCTCCGCCAGCACATCCGGCATGTCGGAGAGCTTCGGCCAGTTGAACTGCAGGTTCTGGCGTGTGGTAAAATGGCCGTAACCGCGGTCATAAGTGCGCGCGACGTGGGCGAGCATGCGCATCTGCTTGGAGCTCAGCGTGCCATAGGGAATGGCGATGCGTAGCATGTAGGCGTGGAGCTGCAGATAGACGCCGTTCATCAGCCGTAGCGGCTTGAATGCATCCTCTGAAAGTTCACCGGAGAGGCGGCGCTGGACCTGATCGCGAAACTGCTCGACGCGCTCGGCGACAAAGGCGTGGTCAAATTCGTCGTAACGGTACATCTGTTTCCTCAGACTGCAATGAATTCGGGATCGGCCGGCTTGTAACCCGGCGCATATTCCATGGTCGGCCCCTGGGCGCGAATGCGCTCGCGAAGGCGGAGCGGCCACAGAACCCCGTTGGTTTCCTGAACTTCGATGACAGCCACGTCAACGACAAGATTGTTGGCATAGGACTTCTTGCCAATTTCCTCGAGGGCCGTGACGGCCTCGGCGTGGCGAGCAACGAGCGCGTCCTGCAGTGAGGTCACCCAAGCACCGTTGGCATCAAGCCAGACAGCAATGCCGTCTGTCAGCCGATTGGCCGTCAGAACCTTGTCTACCATATTTAGCTCCTTGCAAATTCCTCGGACCGCGCACGCTCACGCACCAGCGGTTCGGACAGTTCAAAATTGGCGCCTGCAACCGCATCGCCGATAATGACCATAACCGGTCCCATCAACTCGTCGCGATTCTGCAAATCGGGCAGATCGCGGAGTATCCCATGCAGCAGACGGCGATCGGCGCGGCTGGCGTTCTCGATGACGGCGACGGTGGTCTCCGATGGAAGGCCCGCCTGCATCAGGCGCGCTGCAACCGAAGCAGCAACCGTGCGTCCCATGTAGACCGCTATCGTGGCGCCGGATACGGCAAGACTTGCCCAGTCCGGTAACACATCACCGGTCAGATCGTGACCCGTGGTGAAGACGAGCGACGACGCAACACCGCGAAGTGTCAACGGCAGCTCGAAGTCGGCTGCGGCAGCGAATGCCGAGGTGATCCCCGGGACAACTTCATAGGAAATGCCGGCCACACGCAAAGCGGCCATTTCTTCCCCGGCCCGGCCATAGACCAGCGGATCGCCCGATTTCAGACGCACGACGCGCTTGCCTTCGCGTCCGAGATAGACAAGGAGGTCGTTGATCTCTTCTTGCGACTTGGAATGGCATCCCTTGCGCTTACCGACCGAGAGCCGCTCCGCGTCGCGTCGCCCCATATCGACGATCTCTTGCGGCACAAGCGCATCGTAGACAATCACATCGGCTTCCATCATTACGCGCTGCGCGCGCAACGTTAGCAAGTCGACCGCGCCCGGGCCCGCGCCGACGAGCCAGACATGCCCTTGCACCTTGTCAACCGATTGCAACAATTCGCTGGCAACACGTCTCGCCTGAGGCAGGTTTTCGTTGGCGACGGCATCGGCAACCGCACCGGAAAAGAACCGGCGCCAGAAAACGCGGCGTGCTGCGCCCTTGGGAACGAGATGTTCGACAGTCCTGCGGTAGCTGATCGCCAAATCCGCCAGCCGTCCGAGCGATGGCGCGAGCAACTGGTCGATCTGGGCCCGGATCATCTGCGCGAGCACAGGTCCCGCTCCCTCGGTGCCGATTGCAACAGCGACAGGCGCACGATTAACGAGCGCCGGCGTGAAGAAATCGCAATAGTCTGGCTGATCGACAGCGTTCGCCGGCACTTTCGCGGCACGCGCTGCGTCCACGATGGCCCGATCCTCGGCAGCCTGGCCAGTCGCCGCGAAAACCAGGACAGCACGTTGTACCTGGTCGGTCGCAAAGCCCTGCCGCACGGTCTCGATACGGTTGGCGATCAGGTAGGCGTGATAGTCTGCTTCGGGTCGATCTGCATAGGCGACGATCCTGACCTTGGTGTTTAGAAGCAGGCGTACTTTTGCAAAGGCTTCGTCACCATTACCGAACACAGCCGCAACCTTGCCCTCCACCCGGAAGAAGGCAGGAAATACCGACAACTGTTCACTCTTGGAAGGCATTCATCAATCCATTTCGAAGTTGCCGGAATATGCACTGTCTGCCTAGTTAAATGAAGAAACAGAAATTCCAAAGCCCACGCGGGCGCGTATTCTTTTACTCGGGTTGTCAATGATTTGAGCAAAACTCACCGGTATGGCGTCGGGAGCACACCGGCATTTGACGCGGCGCAACATAAAGGCTGTGACAAATCCAGTCGACAGGCGAAATCGACGTTTGCCTCTCGGGTCGCCGGCGATAGAGTGGTTCCACTAAGGAGAAAGCCATGCCGGACAACACCATCGCTGCCCGCCTGCTCAACGTCATGGAACAGGATATCCTGCCCTTGACCGAACGAGGCGTTGCCGTCGGCAACAAGGTGTTCGGCGCCGCCATTCTTCGCAAGTCCGATCTGTCCCTAGTGATCGCGGAAACCAACAACGAACTCGCGAACCCACTCTGGCACGGCGAAGTGCATACACTGAAGCGCTTCTATGAGCTTGGTGAAAAGCCCGCCACGAAAGACCTTATCTTTCTGTCGACACACGAACCATGCACGATGTGCATGTCGGCGATCACCTGGGCCGGCTTCGACAATTTCTACTATTTTTTCAGCCACGAGGACTCGCGCGACGCCTTTGCCATTCCGCACGACCTCAGGATTCTCAAAGAGGTCTTCGGGCTGGAACCTGGTGGCTACCGACGCCAGAACGCTTTCTGGAAGAGCTTTGCCATCGCTGATCTCGTCGAGGCGGAAAATGGGAAGCTGAAAGCCGACTTGAAAACACAGACGGCGCGGATCAAGGCCCGCTACGACGCGCTCTCGAATAGCTATCAATCGTCCAAGGGTGCCAACGACATTCCGCTGAACTGAGAGACCATGCAACCTTCAAAGGATATTTCGCGCCTGATCCAGATCATGGCTGACCTGCGCAACCCGGAGACGGGATGCCCATGGGACATCGTCCAGACCTTCGAGACAATCAAGCCCTATACGATCGAGGAGGCCTATGAGGTCTCGGACGCGATCGAACGCGACGACATGGACGACCTTTGCGACGAACTCGGCGATCTGTTGCTGCAGGTGGTTTTCCACGCGCGCATGGCTGAGGAAGCAGGAGAGTTTTCCTTCGGTGATGTCGTCGAGGCAATCACGACGAAGATGATCCGACGCCATCCCCATGTCTTCGCACGCTCCGACGCCGACACACCAGACGCCGTCAAGAAGCAGTGGGACGAGATCAAGCAGGCCGAAAAACGCGAGCGTGCCGAGCGGCGTGCAAGGCGGGGTCTGTCCGAAGATTTCAAGGCTGGATTTCTTGGATCAGTGCAGCGCAGTTTCCCCGCGCTCACCGAGGCACTCAAGCTGCAGGAGCGTGCTGCCAAAGTCGGCTTCGACTGGTCCGCGCCGGAACCGATCCTCGACAAGATCGAGGAGGAGATCGGCGAGCTTCGGGAGGCGTTGAAGCACGGCGATCAGGCGAAGGTCAGCGATGAACTCGGCGACCTGATCTTTGCTGTCGTCAACATCGGCCGGCACGTGAAAGCCGACCCGGAGCAGTCGCTTCGTGGAACGAACACCAAGTTTCGCCGCCGTTTCAATCACATCGAAACCACTCTTCACGCGGAAGGTGAAACGCTAGAGGCCGCAACGCTGGAGCGGATGGAAGAAATCTGGCAGGCGGCGAAAGCCATCGAGCGACAGCTCGCCTAGCGGGTTATTGCCAGTCCTCGCGCTGCGACTTCGGACCCTTCCCCAGCCGGCGCTCAAGTTCGACAGCCTCCGTCTCTGACAGGCGGACATCGAGCGTTATCGATCCATCCTCGTTGTCCTCGCGGCTATCGACGATAGCGTGATCGTAGAGCCAAGGAAGTAGCGCCAGCTTCTCGACAGGCAGCAGGACCGTCGCTTCGGTCAACACCCCGGACAACCTGAGGCTGATCTCATTCATCAAATGATCGACACCCTCGCCGCTGATCGCGGACACGGCAACGACATTCGCGGCGCCTTCTGACTTTTGCACGATTGCATCGTGAAACTCAGGTTCCAGACGATCGATCTTGTTCCAGACCTCGATGATGCGCTTGTCACCCTCGGCCTCGTCGATGCCAAGGTCCTTCAGGATCCGCAGTACGTCGGCGCTCTGCGCTTGATTGTCGACGTCAGCCATGTCGCGAACATGCAGGATCAGATCCGCTTCTAGTACCTCTTCGAGCGTCGCGCGGAAGGCGGCGACAAGGTGCGTCGGCAGATTGGATATGAAGCCGACGGTATCCGAGAGAATCACCGTCCGTCCATGCGGCAGCTTCATGCGCCGGAGCGTCGGGTCGAGCGTAGCAAACAGCATGTCTTCTGCAAGGACACCGGCACCGGTGATGCGGTTGAAGAGCGTTGACTTCCCGGCATTGGTATAGCCGACCAGTGCCACGATCGGGTGCGGCACCTTCCTGCGCTTGGCCCGATGAAGCTGGCGCGTACGAACCACCTGCTCCAGCTCCCGCTCGAGTTTGATAATGCGGTCCTGCAGCATGCGACGGTCGGCTTCGATCTGGGTTTCACCCGGCCCCCCCATGAAGCCGCCGCCACCGCGCTGACGCTCCAAGTGGGTCCAACTGCGGACCAGTCGGCCCTTCTGGTAGTTCAGATGCGCAAGATCAACCTGGAGCGTGCCTTCCTTGGTCGATGCACGACGGCCGAAGATTTCAAGAATGAGGCCGGTTCGGTCAATGACCTTGGCGTTCCATTCCTTCTCGAGATTGCGTTGCTGCACCGGCGTCAGTGGATGGTCGACGATCACCAGGCCCGAGTCATTCTCGTCGAGATGCGCCTTGATCTCTTCAATCTTGCCGCTGCCCATCAGCGTCGCGGGGCGTGGATCGTTCACGGAGACGATCATTCCCTTGACAACGTCAAGGTCAATCGCCTGCGCGAGGCCGGTCGCTTCTTCGAGGCGGCTTTCGGGCGTGCGCGTGACCGCCCCGGCACCTTCAGCATTACTTCCGCCCCGCCCCTGCTTGAGCACAGGCACGATGACGGTCGCACGCATATCGTCCCGATGCTTTGGGGCTTCCGGGATGATGGAATCGTTCTTGGTATCGCGTGTCGAGATAGTGGCAGATCCTGTTAGGACGCGGCTTCTTCGCTCTCGAACATCTGCATCGGCTGACCGGGCATGATCGTCGAGATCGCGTGCTTATACACGAGTTGCGAATGGCCGTCACGACGAAGCAGAACACAGAAATTGTCGAAAGAGGTGACAACACCCGTCAGCTTAACGCCGTTAATAAGAAA
The DNA here is from genome assembly GCF_001426265.1 of Rhizobium sp. Root1220. Lineage (GTDB taxonomy): Bacteria > Pseudomonadota > Alphaproteobacteria > Rhizobiales > Rhizobiaceae > Rhizobium. The sequence continues at coordinate 86,177 of NZ_LMDG01000012.1, read as the reverse complement.
AATTGTCAGTGAAATCTTTTGCTTGCGAACAGTATTGAGGAATAGATCTTGCAGATTCTGAGAACGTTCCGCCATCGCGCCGCTTCTTTCTTTATTGCCGGCCTTATTTGCCGGTGAAATACTAATCAACCTCGCCTGCAGGCAGCCGAAACCCTCATCCCCTCTGCCCAGAACGCCTTGGTATCAAATCGCAATCTTTTCCGCAACGTCGAAAAAGACCTCCCTAATTTTATGGGATATGCTGCCGGGATGCCCATTGGCGATTGTTTGGCCGTCGATAGACACAACCGGGAAGCAAATGCTCGTGGCCGCAGTAATAAAAACTTCGCGTGCACCTAACATCTCCGGAACCGAGAAGTTGCGCTCCTCGATCTTCAGCTCAAGCTTGGCGCCAACGTCCATCAGCGTCGTGCGGGTGATGCCCCGTAGAATGCCGTGATCGGCGGGTCGTGTGACAAGCGTGCCATTACGGTCGACGATCCAGACGTTGGTAGCGGCCCCCTCCTTCACCATCCCGTCGGCGTCGATGTATATCGCCTCCTGAGCGCCCGCCTCCTTTGCCTGCTGTCGAGCCATGGCATTCGGCAGGAGACCGACGGACTTAATGTCGACCCGGTCCCAGCGATTGTCGAAAACGGTGATTGCTTTGATGCCGTTGGCATTCTTGGCGGCGATGATCGAGGGATCGGTGCTCTTCGCCGTAATCACCAGCGAAGGCGGTGTACCCTGCACCGGGAACACGTGGTCGCGTCGCGCGACGCCACGGGTGACCTGGAGGTAGAAGAGGCCGTTGCGAACATGGTTGCGGCGCAACGTCTGGCGAATCACCTGTGTCAGTGCGTCTCGGCTCATCGGCCAGGAAATTCGCAACTCGCCGAGCGAGCGATCCAGCCGGTTCAGGTGGCGGGTCATGTCAACGATATAGCCGTGTCTGATTTCGCAGACCTCATAGACCCCATCGGCGAACTGGTAACCTCGATCCTCGATGTGCACCATGGCACTCGAATGCCGAACATATCGACCGTTCACATAGGCTATTCTGGGCATGGGAAACCTGAAGGATGGAATAGAAAGCGGTGGACGGCGCTAAGCGCCGCCCTGCGTCAAACGCCGAGAGACTTGAGCTTGCGGTGAAGCGCCGAGCGCTCCATGCCTACGAATTCAGCCGTGCGCGAAATATTACCCCCGAATCGGTTGATCTGGGCGATGAGATAGTCCTTCTCGAACATCTCACGCGCCTCGCGGAGCGGCAACGTCATAATGTGATAGTCGTTCTTCGCCGACACTTTAGGCAACATGTCGCCGAGATCGGTCGGTAGCATCTCCGCCGTGATCGGGGCATCGGGACCGTCCGAGCGCGCCAGAATCATAAGGCGTTCGATGTTGTTGCGGAGCTGGCGGATGTTTCCCGGCCAGTCGTGCGCCTGCAGAACAGCCATGGCATCGTCGCCGATGCGTCGCGGGCGGATACCCGCCTGCTCCGAGATCTGGCGCATGAGCTGATCGACAAGGAACGGGATGTCTTCGCGGCGCTCCGCAAGCGCCGGCACCTTGACCGGCACGACAGCCAGGCGATGATAGAGATCCTCGCGGAACCAGCCTTCAGCGATGCGGCTTTCCAGGTTGTAGGCCGTGGAGGAGATGATGCGCACATCGACCTTCACCCGCTTCGAACCGCCAACACGCTCGAACTGCTGGTCGACAAGCACACGCAGAATCTTGTTCTGTGTCTCGCGCGGCATTTCGCCGACCTCGTCGAGATAGAGAATGCCGCGGTGCGCCTCCTCCAGCGCGCCTGTCTTGCGCGCCTGCCCGGGAGAGCCTTCCGTGCCGAAGAGTGCGATCTCCATACGATCCGGCGTGATGTTCGCAGCATTCAGCGCGACGAAGGGACCGCTCGAGCGCGTGGACTTTCTATGGATCATCCGGGCCACCAGCTCCTTGCCGGAGCCGGATGTGCCTAGAATCATGATGCGACTGTTGGTCGGCGAAACCTTTTCGATGGTTTGGCGCAACTGCGAAACGGCGACGGACGTTCCAATCAGTTCGACAGGGTCACCGGCCTTGCGCTTCAGTTCGGAAACCTCGCGTTTCAGCTTTGAATTCTCCAGCGCACGCTCGGCGATCAGGATCAGTCGATCGGCCTTGAACGGCTTCTCGATGAAGTCGAAGGCGCCGCGCTTGATGGCTGAGACGGCTGTTTCGATGTTGCCGTGGCCCGAAATCATCACGACCGGAATGTCGGCATGGCGTGTCTTGATCTCGTCCAGCAGCGAAAGACCGTCGAGCTTGCTGCCCTGCATCCAGATATCGAGAAAGATAAGCCGCGGCGCGCGGTCGGATATAGCCGCCAGCGCGCTGTCGCTGTCATGCGCCGTGCGCGTTTCGTGGCCTTCGTCCGAGAGAATGCCTGAAACGATCTCGCGAATGTCATGCTCGTCATCGACGACGAGAATATCAGATGCCATAAACGCTTTCCTTATCACTTGCGGCGGGGGCGATGGGCGGGTTCTCCTGGCGTGGCAGATGCACGCGGATCATTGCCCCTCTTCCCCTGTCAAAATCAGATGGCGCATCATGCAGCTCAAGCTGCCCGCCATGCTCTTCGATGATTTTCTTGACGATGGCGAGGCCGAGGCCGGTGCCCTTGTCACGCATCGTCGTATAGGGCTCCAGAATGCTGTGCCGGTTCTCGACCGGCAGGCCGCGACCGTTGTCGATGATGTCGACAGTGAAGCGATCTCGGGACTGTTCCAGAGAGGCGCGGACAAGGATCTTCCGCTCGTCGCGCTCATCGACAGGGACAGCTTCAATGGACTCCACGGCGTTCTTGATGAGGTTTCCGAATGCCTGACCCAGCATGCGGCTGTCGAACTGGCCTTCAAGCGGCGCCTCGCCAAGTTCCTGGCCAAATGTCACATGACTATTGCCCATCTCGCGCAGGAACACCGCATCGTGAAGGATCTTGCGCAGATCGCTTGGTTCCTTGATTGGCTTCGGCATTCGGGCGAAAGAGGAAAACTCATCGACCATGCGGCCTATATCGCCGACCTGCCGGATGATCGTCTCCGTGCACTGGTCGAAGACGCTGCGATCCGACTGGTCGATCTGCTTTCCGTAACGGCGCTGGATACGCTCCGCCGACAGCTGGATCGGCGTCAGCGGATTCTTGATTTCGTGAGCGATCCGGCGAGCGACGTCGCCCCATGCGGTCGAGCGCTGCGCGATGACGAGATCGGTGATGTCATCCAGCGTGATAACGTAGGACTCGCTCAGGTCGCGGACTTCCTCGCGCGTCACCTGGACGCTCAGCGTGCGGACGGTCCCGCCGCGAACGAGGGCGATCTGCTTGCGGAAATCGCCACGATATCGCGAGGCAGCTTCAGTCAGCACCTGATCGACCTCGGGTGCGATCTCGGAAAGCGACTTCCCAAGCATGTCCGATGCAGAAAGCGACATCAGCGCTTCGGCGGAACTGTTAACGATGGTGACACGCCGATCATTTTCGACACCGATCACGGCAGCGGTGACGCCGGACAGAACAGCTTCGATGAAGCGGCGGCGATCGTCGACCTCGTCCTTTGCCTCCAGGATTTCGTCGCGTTGCGTGCGGATTTCGGAAATCATCTTGTTGAAAGTGCGCGAGAGATTGGCGACGTCACCGTCGACGGCGTGTACCGGAACGATAACATCCATGTTGCCGGAGGCGACGCTGTCGGCAGCGGTGATCAGCAGTCTGATCGGCCGGACGATGCGGTCAGCGACGGCAATGGCGGTCCAGATCGCAGCAAGCAGCACAATCAGCGCGAAACCGATGTAGAGGATGGCAAACGCGACCTGCAACGAGAGGCGGCCGGCCTCCATTGATTTATACTCGGTCGCATTCTCCTCCATCATACGCATCGCGCCCATGACTTTTGGGTCGACCGCGCGAACGGTGTAGAGGAATGCACCGTCGATCACCTCCAACTTGATTATCGCGCCAACGAGGTTGGTAACGCCGGGAGGTATCAACGTCGGTTGCCCGGCGGCCGCCTTGTTCAAAGCATCCTGTGGGATCGCCGGCAGCGGCTTTTCCGTGTCGATGTCTGCCTGAATGATCACCGAGCCATCCCCGTTCACGAGGAAGGCACCCAGAAGGCCGCGTCCCCTAGCCTGGCGCGTCATGAGGTCCGAAAAACCGGTGCGGTCGAGATTGAACAGCGCCCTATTGCGCTCGAGATCGTTCGCCATGGAGACCGTCTGCCCCTGAAGATAGCTGGCGTTCTCCATCATGTAGGCCTGCCCGATGTTGCGGGACGAACTGATGATCGACTGCGTCCGCAAGGCAAACCAGCGGTCAAGACCGGCGTTAAGCGTGATACTGGCAAAAATGGCAACGAGAATGGCTGGTGTGATCGCGACGATCGAGAACAGCACGACGATGCGAATGTGGAGACGTGCTGCGGCGCGACCTCGCTTGCGCGCCTTGAACAACCTCGCAACCTCGCGTCCTATCAGGGCGATCAACCCGAGAACGAAGAAGGAATTCACAACGACGGAGGTGATGACGACATGATACGTCGGGGCTATCGGGGTCAGTCCAAGGAGCACGAACAAGGTCACTGTCGCACAAAGCAGCGCACCTCCGGCAAGGACCAGACCCGGCAGCGCAAACAGCGCACGGCGATCCGTCACAGTCGTGACAGACTCGCCTTCCGCCGCCGGCGGCACTGCATCCTGCTTCATTCGCTTAGTTCTCCTGCGGCAGACCAAAGCGTCTGCCGTGCTTCGCGAACGGATCGGAACCGGACCTCTCACTCGAGCGACATCGATAGAGGACCGCGAAAATCCGAAGACCGTGCAAAAGCACAAACCCCATGCGTGACTTATAAGCAACGCATTGTGGCGAAAATGCAACGTCGTCCGTCACATTGTCAAGCTGTACGAGAGCTCCTGTAAACCGACACGCCAAGTTCTCTGATCTTCTTGCGCAGTGTATTTCGGTTGAGCCCCAGGAGATCGGCGGCCTTGATCTGGTTACCGCGTGTCGCCGTGAGCGCAGCGAGGATCAGCGGGTATTCCATTTCGGTCAGGACGCGGTCGTACAGGCCCGGCGGCGGAAGGCTATCGCCGAATCCAGCGAAGTACGTCCGCATGTTTTCCTCGACAGCCTGGGCGATCGTCATATTGCCGGTGCGGATTGGCCCCTTGTCGATCGGGCTGTCCGGCACGTCGGCGCGCAGCTCGGATTCGATGATTTCGCGAGTAATCACATCCTGTGGATAAAGTGCCATCAGACGACGGATGAGGTTCTCCAGCTCGCGAACGTTACCCGGCCAGGCATAGGCCTTCATCAGGTCCAGCGCTTCCTGGTCGAAACGCTTGGTACCCAGTCCTTCCTTCTCCGCCTGCTGTATGAAGTGGCGGACCAGGTCCGGAATATCCTCGGCACGGTCGCGAAGCGGCGGCAAACGCAGCGGAACGACGTTAAGGCGATAATACAGGTCCTCACGGAAAAGGCCCTGATTGATCGCCTGCTTCAGATCCTTGTTGGTCGCAGCGACGATGCGAACGTCCGTCCGGATCGGTGTGCGTCCGCCGACGGTGGTATACTCACCCTGCTGGAGAACACGTAGCAAGCGCGTCTGAGCATCCATCGGCATATCGCCGATCTCATCGAGAAACAGCGTTCCACCTTCAGCCTGTTCGAATCGGCCGGTCGACCGGGTCTGTGCGCCGGTGAACGCACCCTTTTCGTGACCGAACAGCTCGGACTCGATAAGGTCGCGCGGGATCGCGGCCATGTTGATGGCTACGAACGGGCCGTTGCGACGCTTGCCGTAATCATGGAGCGCTCTTGCGACCAGTTCCTTGCCTGTCCCGGACTCTCCTGTAATCATCAGCGTCAGGTCGGTCTGCATCAAACGCGCGAGAACGCGGTAGATCTCCTGCATTGCAGCCGAGCGGCCAACGAGCGGCATTCCGTCCTGCATATCTTCATCAAGCTTCACGGGCTTGCGTTTGGGCTCCGATAGCGCCCGTCCGATGATGCCAATCAACTCGGTCAGGTCGAAGGGCTTTGGAAGATAGTCGTAGGCGCCCTTCTCCGAGGCTTTGATGGCGGTCATGAAGGTGTTCTGGGCGCTCATGACCAGCACCGGCAGGTCAGGCCGCGCTTTCTTGATCCGGGGCAACAGATCAAAGGCGTTCTCATCAGGCATGATGACATCGGTCACCACGAGATCGCCCTCGCCCGCCGAAACCCAGCGCCAAAGCGTGGCGGCGTTCGAGGTGATACGGACGTCATAACCGGCACGGCTCAAGGCCTGATTGAGCACGGTACGGATGGCCGCATCATCATCCGCGACGAGGATCGTAGCTGTCATCGAGAAAGTCCTGTGGGAGTTGTGTTCGTAGCGTCTTCCAGCGATGCATCCTTGGACGCAGGCATGAGAACGCGGAAGGTGGTGCGATTGCTCTGACTGTCGCATTCGATGATGCCGCCATGGTCACCGATGATCTTGGCGACGAGTGCCAGGCCGAGTCCGCTTCCGTTGGTCTTTGTAGTGATGAACGGGTCAAAAAGGTGCGGCAGCAGGTCAGAGGGTACGCCGGGTCCGTTGTCCTGCACGCAGAACTCCAGCGGCAGAGAGATTTTCTCGCGCGTACCGGCGACAGAGAGGCGGATGCCGGGTCGGTAGGCCGTCGTCAGCTGGATCTCTCCGTCGGGACGATCGCCGACGGCTTCGGCAGCATTCTTCACAAGATTGAGGAAGACCTGCACGAGTTGGTCACGGTTCGCATAGACCGACGGCAGCGAGGGATCATAGTTCTCGGTAATACGCAAATGTCTGGCAAAACCAGCTTTGGCAACGGCTTTGACATGATCTAGGACGGAGTGGATGTTGACCGGCACGCGGTCAACAGGTCGCTCGTCGGAGAAAACCTCCATTCGGTCAACGAGGGAGACGATCCGGTCTGTCTCGTCGCAGATGAGGCGCGTCAGCGCGCGATCTTCGTCGTTGACCGACTGCTCCAGCAATTGGGCGGCGCCGCGAATGCCCGACAACGGATTCTTGATCTCATGCGCCAGCATCGAGGCGAGACCTGTCACGGAGCGCGCCGCCGCGCGGTGCGTCAGCTGGCGATCAATCTTGTCGGCCATCGACCGTTCCTGAAAAACGATCACCACCGACCCGGGATCGCTGATAACAGGCGCAACATATATGTCTACGAGCTTATCCTGTCCGAGCCGCGGCGAACTCAGATCGACGCGGTACTCGTTGATCGGTGCTCTTCGTTCGCGCACCTGGTCGATCAATGCGAGCAAAGGGCTTCCGAAGGGAATGAATGTCGAGATCCTGTAGCGGGCAAGGTGCGCAGCACTGGCACCGAAGAATGCCTCAGCCTCCCAATTCGCAAAGGCCACGAGCCCGCCCTCGTCGACCATCACAACCGGATTCTGAATGGCGTTGAGCACGGCCATCGCGACCGCATTGCCGTCGTGCTCTGTCGATGACGGCAGGTTCTTGGTCATGCAGCCTCCCGGGTCTGCGCGTTAGACACGGCAGCCATCAATGCATCATGAAAGCGCGCAGAAACCTCAAGGGGATCGCGGGAGGTCATGATCGCTGCTTTTTCCGAAACGGCCAGCCCAGGCGCGAAGCGCTCCAGATACCAGCCGAGATGCTTGCGCGCATGACGGACAGCCACCGATTCTCCATGGAACTCCCGCATCATCCGATAATGCTCGGTCGCGATGCCCGGAATTTCCCAGGCCTCGGGCGCCACCGCGCCCGCAAGAACACCGGCGTGCCATGGCCTGCCCTGACACCCTCTGCCGATCATGACGGCATCGGCGCCGGAGCGACGCAGGATCTCGTGTGCATCTTCGACGGTTTCGACATCGCCATTGGCGACCAGAGGAATGGAAAGGACATCGCGCACGGCGTGAATCGCGTTCCAATCAGCCTGCCCTTCGTAAAACTGCATTCGGGTGCGACCGTGAATGGTAACGAGCTGGACGCCTGCCTCCTCGGCGCGGCGAGCGATCTCCGGCGCGTTGATTGAGTTTTCGTCCCAGCCAAGCCGCATTTTCAGCGTGACCGGAACATCGACCGCCTTGACGGTCGCCTCGATGAGGCTCAGCGCATGGTCAGGATCCCGCATCAACGCCGAGCCGGAGTAGCCACCGATCACCTTTTTTGCCGGGCAGCCCATGTTGATGTCGATGATATCAGCGCCGTTGTCGGCGGCGATCTTCGCGGCTTCCGCCATCCAGTGCGCCTCGCGACCGGCAAGCTGAACCATGTGCGGATTGAACCCTGCGTTCTGAAGCCGTGCCCAAGATTCGGATGTGCTGTTGACAAGTTCCCGGCTGGCGACCATTTCCGTCACCACAAGCCCAGCACCGTGACGCCACGCGAGTTGCCGGAAAGGCATGTCCGTCACGCCGGACATCGGCGCCAGGACGATGCGGTTCCTGACCGCGACTGATCCGATCCGCAAGGGTGTTGCGAGGTCTACGTCAGACAATTGATTATCTTTCAGGCGCATCGGACATGTGCATTATTTTTAGACAGATTTGAAAGGCTTGCCAAGGGGGCAGCGCGCGAATTGATATTTTTCGGGCAAATGCTGGAATTCGGTGCGCCAAGCCGTTAGAGCACCTGTTCAAATTCTGCTTATCTGGGATTTATGCCGCCAATGCATCAAAAGCAACCGATATCGGCCGGAATTGTCGTTGTGGCCGCCGGCCGCGGTGAGCGCGCCGGCGCGTCCGAAGAGGGGCCGAAGCAGTACCGGATGATTGGCGGCAAGCCTGTCATCGCGCACACGCTCGATCAATTTCGTAGCTGGGCGCGGACAAGCCGTATTGTCGTTGTGATTCATCCAGACGACGAAGCGCTGTTTGCCCTGGCATGCGACAACATATCAGCGACAACACCAATCGACGTCGTCCACGGCGGCGCAACGCGTCAGCAGTCCGTGCTCGCGGGCTTGCGCCACCTGCGAGGCAAAGACGTGTCGCACGTGTTGATCCACGACGCGGTGCGGCCTTTCTTTGATCACGCCTTGCTCGATCGGATCGTCGCGGCGCTGTCCGACGGAGCAGCGGCCGTGCTGCCGGCCATGCCGGTCGCCGACACGCTGAAGCGCGCCGATGCTGTGGGAAGCGTGGTTCAGACAGTCTCGCGCGCACAGCTCTACGCGGCGCAGACGCCGCAATCCTTCGCCTTCGGGCCGATTCTCACCGCGCACGAAAAGGCTGCCGCTGCCAATATTACCCACTTCACCGACGACGCGGCAATTGCGGAATGGGCGGGCATGGCGGTCCAGATTGTCGAAGGAATGGCGGATAACGTAAAACTGACGGTCAAGCGGGACATAGCGATGGCGGACAGCAGGCTCTCGAGAAACGCGCTTCCCGATGTGCGCACCGGCAACGGCTACGACGTACACCAACTCGTACCCGGCGACGGCGTCACCTTGTGCGGCGTCTTCATCCCGCATGATCAGAAACTGAAGGGACACTCGGACGCAGACGTTGCGCTGCATGCGTTGACCGACGCGCTACTAGCTACCTGCGGTGCCGGCGATATCGGCGATCATTTTCCGCCATCGGACCCGCAATGGAAGGGCGCGCCGTCGCGCATCTTCATCGAGCATGCGGCAAAGATTGTGCGCGAACGCGGCGGCACGATTATGAACGCCGACGTGTCCCTGATCGCAGAAGCGCCGAGAGTGGGTCCGCATCGCGACGCCATGCGTGCAAAGCTATCGGAGTTTCTCGGAATCTCAATCGATCGATGCTCCGTCAAGGCCACCACCAACGAGACGATCGGCTTCGTCGGCCGTCGGGAAGGTATCGCGGCCATCGCGACCGCCACTGTCGTCTACCAGGGGAGCAAGCCGTGAGCCTATTCCCTGTCGATATCGCGTCACAAGCGGAGATGATCATCCGCGACTTCAGTGCTGCGGGCCTGATGGTCTCGGCGGCCGAATCCTGCACGGGGGGTCTGATATTGGGCGCACTGACCGACATTTCGGGCTCATCAGCCGTCGTCGACCGGGGCTTCGTCACCTATACGAACACGGCAAAGATCGAGATGCTCGGCGTTGAGGACGCCACGCTCGCCCGCTACGGCGCAGTTTCAGAGGAAACCGCACGGCAGATGGTACACGGAGCGCTTTTCCGGTCGCGGGCCGCGATTGCCGTAGCGGTGACAGGCATTGCCGGTCCCGGTGGCGGATCGACCGACAAGCCAGTTGGGCTCGTCCATCTCGCGGTAAAGTCACGCGCGGGCCGGTTAACCCATCGAAAGATGCTCTATGGCGACATCGGTCGGGACCAGGTGCGCCTTGCAACCGTCAGGACGGCGCTCGGCATGATCCTGGAGCTCGCTCAGGCATAGATCTTCGCGGCACGCGTCTCGAATGCTTCGGAAAACATCCGAAAGGCGCGATCAAACATCGTTCCCATCAGCATCCCCAGCATGCGGCTCTTGAATTCATAGTCGATGAAGAAATGGACATCGCAGCCGGCTGCGGTGTCTTCGAAACGCCAGCGATTGTCGAGATACTTGAAAGGCCCATCGATATACTTCACGTCGATGATGCGCTCCGCCTTGTTCAACAACACCTGCGTCGCGAACGTCTCGCGGATCGCCTTGTAGCCGACGGTCATGTCGGCGATCAGCAGCACCTTGCCGTCGCGCTCCTTGCGGCTGCGAATCGTCAGGCCGTCGCAGAGCGGCAGGAATTGCGGGTATCGCTCAATGTCGGCGACAAGATCGAACATCTGTTCGGCGGAGTGCGGGACGGGGCGATGCGTTTCGAACTGAGGCATGACCGGCAGTTAAGCGGGAGAGACGAGAAGATCAAGAAGGCGGCGCATTTCTTGATGAGATTTCAACTGCAGGACTGGCACATCCGGGCCGAACCGATCCATTGCGGCAATGATATACGGAACGTAGCGACGCTCGAAATTCCATATGAAACTCAGAAATTCGAGGTCAAGCTTTTCCGGGCAGCCCGGCGCCATTTCAGGCCGTGCCCTGCCCCACCACCTTAGCCACCGCCCGGTGACGCCCATTAGGCAACGCCAGCGTGGCAATCGCACCCACAGCACAAAGTCAGTCCGCGGCAGCCGCAGATCGAAGCTGGACGAACCCGTGCCGTCCATCAACCAGCGCGTGGACGCGACAGCAGCCGCGATCATCTGCCGCTCCTCTACCTTCTGGCGTTTCACCCAGCCCGGCAACCAATAGAAGTCGCGATCCATCGAGATGTGACGGAGACCGAGCCTAGGCGCGAGCTTGTTCGAAAGGGTTGTCTTTCCACCACCGGAGCAGCCGATCACCAGAATACGTTGCGATCGCCGCAGCAGTTCTGCGGCATGTTTAAGGTCAGTGACGAAATTTGGCATCTCTCCATTCCTGCAAACAACTATCGAATAGAGGTCAAGGCTCAAGCTGCGGATCGAGGCGGTGAAGCAACCTGTTCATCGCTGCCCTGCGCTTGAGCTGAAGGATCGGAACTGAAGGACCATGGAGATGGATGCCCTCGATGAATTCGGGCACGTCATCGCGCTCGAAATTCCAAACATAGGAGATGAACTGCCAGTCTGGCATCTGCTCCACGCAGCCGGGCGCCATATCCGGTCGCGTCCTGCCGTGGTAAACGAAGCCACGTTTCACGATGCTCCAGAGGCACAGCCAACGGGGTACCCTCACCCAGAGGACGATGTCGGCACGCGGCAAACGAAGATCCAGCGATTTCGGATTATTGCCGTCGATGATCCAGCGGTCCTCGGCGACAATCCCGGCAATCAGCGTCCGTTGCTCCGTTCGCGGCCTCAAGACCCAACCGGGAAGCCAGAAGACTTCGCGATCCAACGAGACGTAGCGGAGACCGAGAATCCCCGAGAGGTTTTGGGAGAGCGTACTTTTACCGCCGCCCGAGCAGCCGAATACTAGGATCCTGCGCGCAGAGCGCAGTGCGTCAACAGCATCGTCGACGGTTGGAATGTGAGCGAGCATTTGCGGGCTCCTGAAATGGAGCCGCGCAATTTACACAACTTCAGATGATAGACAACCGCGTTACTCGGCCGCGATCAGCATCTTTTTCTCGCGTGCGGCGCGAAGGCGGGCGAAGTCGTCGCCTGCGTGATGCGAGGAGCGTGTAAGCGGGCTTGATGCCACCATCAGGAAGCCCTTGGTGTAGGCGACCGTCTCGTAGGACTTGAACTCGTCCGGGGTGACAAAGCTCATCACCGCGTGGTGCTTCTTGGTCGGCTGCAGGTACTGGCCGATGGTCAGGAAGTCGACGTCGGCGACACGCAGGTCATCCATCAGCTGCAGCACTTCATTGCGCTCCTCGCCGAGCCCGACCATGATGCCCGACTTGGTGAACATCGTTGGGTCCAGTTCCTTGACCCGCTGCAGCAGGCGGACAGAGTGGAAGTAGCGTGCGCCGGGGCGAACGGTCAGGTAGTTGCCGGGTACGGTTTCCATGTTGTGGTTGAAGACATCCGGCTTGGCAGCCACGACGCGCTCTAGCGCACCCGGTTTTTTCAGGAAGTCCGGCGTCAGGATCTCGATCGTGGTCGATGGCGAAGCGGCGCGGATCGCCCAGATCACCTTTTCGAAGTGCTCTGCACCACCGTCCTCCAGATCGTCGCGGTCGACCGAGGTGATGACGACGTGCGACAGCCCCATCTCCTTGACCGCCTTGGCCACACTCTCCGGCTCCGCCATGTCGAGCGCATTCGGCTTGCCAGTCGCAACATTGCAGAACGCGCAGGCGCGCGTACAGATCTCGCCCATGATCATGAAGGTCGCGTGCTTCTTGTCCCAGCACTCGCCGATGTTGGGGCAGCCCGCTTCCTCACAGACGGTGACGAGCTTGTGCTCCTTCACAATCGAACGGGTTTCCGCGTAACCCTTGGAGGTCGGCGCCTTGACGCGGATCCAGTCCGGCTTGCGCAGCACCTCCTGGTCAGGCCGGTGAGCCTTTTCCGGGTGCCGCACCCGCTTTTCAGCGTCGGAATTGATCCTGTCGAGAATGGTTACCATAGCAGTCTAACTCTCCACCGCCCCATGCGGGCAAGGCTCTCTATCGGCGAACGAGCCGCGCGACGAATATCAGCAAGCAGGCGCCAAGAAAACCCGTGACGAAGTAGCCGAGCCTGCCCCCGGCCACTTCGATATGAAACTGGGCAAGGATCGCTGTCGCCACCACCGAGCCAACGATGCCGAGCACGATGTTCAGCAATATGCCGTAACGCGCCTCCATCAGCTTGCCCGCGAGCCAGCCCGCGAAACCGCCGATGATGATTGCCGCAATCCAGCCTACGCCTTCCATCCTGCCACTGCCCCTTAAGCGATCGCCCTTGCGATCAACACCACAATGATAGCGCCAACCGTCGCGTGAACGATCTGCACCACGATCGCATTCTCAATTCCGAGCGAAATCCCCAGAGCGTTGAAGAGGAAGCCTCCGACGAACGCGCCGATGATGCCGCTGAGCAGGCACCGTATCAATCCACCGCCGCCGACGATCAGACTGGCAAGGAACCCCGCAACCAGACCGATCAACAGGAAGATGAGCAGTGCCTGCGTACCCATAGACATGATGATTTCCTTTCGTTTTTTCCACCCCTTGCGGGGGACGGCTTGCGCCGCCCGGGGGATAAAGGGCAGAAAAGGAAACTATCAAGCGTTCAGGACACGACCGTAAGCATCCAGAACGGCCTCCTTCATGGTTTCGGACACCGTCGGATGCGGGAAGATAGTGTGCATCAGTTCTTCTTCCGTCGTCTCCAGGTTCATGGCGACGACGAAGCCCTGGATCAGTTCGGTGACTTCGGCTCCGACCATGTGAGCTCCGAGCAGTTCACCGGTCTTCTTGTCGAAGATGACCTTGCACATACCCTGGTCTTCGCCCAGCGCGATTGCCTTGCCGTTGGCAGCAAAGGAAAAGCGACCGACGCGGATATCGCGGCCGGCTTCCTTGGCCCTCGCTTCGGTGAGGCCAACAGAGGCAACCTGCGGGTTGCAGTAGGTGCAGCCCGGTACCTTATTCTTGTCGGTGGCATGAACGTTCGGCAGACCGGCAATCTTTTCCACGCAGACGACGCCTTCGTGCTCGGCCTTGTGGGCGAGCATCGGCGGACCGGCGACGTCGCCGATGGCGTAGATGCCAGGAACGTTGGTCTTGCCGTAGCCATCGATGACGACGCATCCGCGATCCGTCTTGACGCCAACCGCTTCAAGGCCAAGGTTTTCGATGTTGCCCTGTACGCCGACTGCCGAGATCATCCGGTCGGCAACGATCTGCTGGACCTTGCCATCAGCGGTTTCCACTTGTGCGGTGACGCTGTTTGCGGCTTTTTCGACTTTGGTGACCTTGGCGCTCGTCAGGATCTTCAGGCCGCGCTTTTCCAGCTGTTTGCGAGCAATCGCCGTAACCTCGACATCCTCGACTGGCATGATGGTCGGCATGACCTCAATGACCGTGACATCGACACCCATCGAGCGGTAGAAGCTCGCGAATTCAATGCCTATCGCGCCCGAGCCCATGACGATCAGCGACTTCGGCAGAGCGGCCGGCTTCATCGCTTCGAAATAGGTCCAGATCAGCTTGCCATCCGGCTCGATGCCGGGCAGCGCGCGCGGGCGGGCGCCGGTGGCGATGATGATGTGCTTGGCGGTGTAGGTGCCCTCGCCCTTGACGTTCTTCGGAACCGGGTTCTGCGGCTCGACGACGGGCTTCGATGACTTGGCGACAACGATCTCGCCCGGCTTGGTGATCTTGGCTTCACCCCAGATGACGTCGACCTTGTTCTTCTTCATCAGGAAGCCGACGCCGCCGTTCAGGCGCGCGGAGACGCCGCGCGAGCGTGCGACAACTGCCGTAACGTCAGGCTTGACGGTGCCTTCAAGAACGAGGCCGAAATCCTTGAAATGATTGGCGTGGTCGAGCACTTCGGCCGAACGCAGCAGCGCCTTGGTCGGGATGCAGCCCCAGTTCAGGCAGATGCCGCCCAGATGTTCGCGCTCGACGATCGCGGTCTTGAGGCCCAACTGGCTGGCACGCACAGCGGCGACATAGCCGCCGGGACCGGAGCCGATGATGATGACGTCGTAATTCTCAGCCATGTTTTCCTGCCTTTGTTACCGGGCGTCGCGGGTGAGAAGCACCCACTCGTGTTTCCTGCTGCTTTCGAAAACCGACAACGCCTGACGGCGCGCCCGCTCCGAAAATCCATTCTTCCTGTAAAGCGCCAGAGCCGCTTCATTGTCACTCGCCGTGATCAGGCTGACTGGCAGTGTCCCTGCCCGTTCGATCTGATCATCCAGTATGCTCTTGCCGATCCCTATGCCGCGCAGATGGCTATAGACGCCGAGCGTTGCAATGAACCAGCTGCCGATCACCGTCTTCTGCAGATCGACTGCCGGCTGAAGAGCCACCCGATCCACCTCGATGTCTCTGACGTCGTCGCCAAGAGCATAGCCGATGGCCGCTCCCGCCGTTTCGCCATAGGCCTCTGCAATCACCGCATGGCGCCAGCTGCCATAGCCGTCGTCGCGGCGCATCTTCAGCCGGCCCAGTTCCATTGGCGTGTCGCCACAGCTACCTGCCAACTCACCCAGCCAGAGCCAGCAGGCAACGCCGTGCGAGGCAAGGTCTGCCACGATTGCCAGTTCGGCCGCATCCTCCCGCGTCGCGGGACGGAGCGTCACGAAAGGCGCCATGGTCACAGCCCCAACATCATCCGGACCGTCGATTCCATGCCGCGCCCGAGAGCGCGGGTATTCTCGGCATCGAGATGGATGCCATCGAGAGGCGTGGTCTTCGCAACCGAATTTCCGTCGAAGAAACCGCAGCCGAGTTCATCGGCCAGATCGCGGTAGAGCGTCGCCAGCATCGCCGATTCCTCGATACCGCCGACAAAAGACGCCGCGAAGGCCACGTTGGCGGTTTCGCGGATCTTCGGCGGCGCGACGATCAGGATGTCCGGTACGTCAAACTCGAACGGCCAGGCATGATTGCGGATCAGCCGGACCAATCGGGC
This sequence comes from Rhizobium sp. Root1220, assembly GCF_001426265.1. Lineage (GTDB taxonomy): Bacteria > Pseudomonadota > Alphaproteobacteria > Rhizobiales > Rhizobiaceae > Rhizobium. Next base: position 70,117 of record NZ_LMDG01000012.1, on the reverse strand, counting down.
GATGCCCTGGCAGGCGGCAAAAGCCGATCCTGCCACGACCGGCTTCATGTCGTTGGTGCCGAGGAGGAGAATGACGAGATCGAGCGGCGCGTGCGTCTGCAGGATGGTCGGCAGAATGCGGGCACCGTTACGATCGCAATCGGCGAGATGATCGTCGAATGCGGTCGTGCGGCCGTTCAGCCCCTCGGCAATGATCCTCGCTTCGTCGCCGAGTGCCGCCTGAAGCGCACTCGGCCAACGATCCCGGTAGTCATGACGGCCAATGGAAGCGGCGTCATAACCCCAGGTCAGAGAGTCCCCATAGCAAAGAACGGTCTTCGTCATTTCCGTCTCCGCTATCGTCTTAGACGAGCATGCCCATCGGATTTTCGATGTAGCCCTTGAACGCCTGCAGAAGCTCAGCACCGAGCGCGCCGTCGACACAGCGATGGTCGGTCGACAGCGTGACGCTCATCACCGTGGCGATGACCATTTCGCCCTTGCGGACGATCACACGCTGCTCGCCTGCACCGACCGCGAGGATCGTTGCATGCGGCGGGTTGATGACAGCCGCGAAGTTCTTCACGCCCATCATGCCCATGTTGGAGACCGACGTCGTGCCGCCCTGGAACTCTTCCGGCTTCAGCTTGCGATCCTTGGCGCGCTTGCCGAGGTCGCGCATCTCGTTGGAGATGGCCGACAGGGTTTTTTCCTCGGCCTTGCGGATGATCGGGGTGATCAGGCCGCCCGGGATCGAGACAGCCACGCCGACATCGGCGTGCTTGTGCTTGACCATGTTGGCTTCGGTCCAGGAGACGTTGGCATCCGGAACATCGCGCAGCGCCAGTGCCATGGCCTTGATGACCATGTCGTTGACGGAGAGCTTGTAGGCAGCGCCGCCATCCTTGCGTGGTGCGGCGTCGTTGAGCTGGGCACGCAATGCCAGCAGCGCATCGAGCTCGCAATCGACCGTGACGTAGAAGTGCGGCACGGTCTGCTTGGATTCGACGAGGCGCTTGGCGATGATCTTGCGCATGCCGTCATGCGGCACGAGCTCGTAGGAGCCGGGCTCGAACAACTTGAGCACGCTTTCGTCCGACGCACCCTTCGGCGCAGCAGCCGGAGCTGCTACAGCAGCCTGCGGTGCTGCAGCGGCAGGAGCCGCCTTGGCGCCACCACCTGCGGCAGCCGCTTCCACGTCGCTCTTGACGACGCGGCCATGCGGGCCGGAACCGGAGATGGCCGACAGATCGATACCGGCTTCCTTCGCCAGACGGCGCGCCAGCGGCGAGGAGAATGGGCGATCGCCACTTGCCGGAGCTGCGGCGGGTGCCGCGGCCGGCGCAGATGCTGTAGCAGCCGGTGCCGGAGCAGCAGGCGCGGCAGCTTCAGCCTTCGGGACTTCGGCAGCAGCTGCTTTCGGCGCCGGCGCGGAACCCGCACCGCTCGCAGCAGCGGCAACGTCTTCGCCTTCAGCAGCCAAAACGGCGATCAGGGCATTGACCTTGACGCCTTCGGTGCCGGCGGGAACGAGGAGCTTGGCAACGACGCCTTCGTCGACTGCTTCGACTTCCATCGTCGCCTTGTCGGTTTCGATCTCGGCGATGACATCGCCTGATTTAACCGTATCGCCTTCCTTGACCAGCCACTTGGAGAGGTTTCCCTCTTCCATGGTTGGAGACAGGGCAGGCATCGTGATGTTGATAGGCATCGAAATACCCTCCCCTTGTTACTTGTAGCAAACGGCTTTCACCGCCTGGACGACTTCGTCGACATTCGGAAGCGCGAGCTTTTCGAGGTTGGCGGCGTAAGGCATCGGAACGTCCTTGCCGGCAATCGTCAGAACCGGAGCATCGAGATAATCGAAGGCCTGCTGCATGACGCGGGTGGCGATTTCGGTGCCGACGGAGTTCTGTGGATAGCCTTCCTCGACGGTGACCAGACGGCCGGTCTTCTTGACGGATTCAATCACGGTCGGAAGGTCCATCGGGCGCAGCGTGCGCAGATCGATCAGTTCGGCATCGATGCCGATCTTCTCGAGCTCGGCGACAGCCTTGACCGCATAGGTCATGCCGATACCGAAGGACACGATGGTCACGTCCTTGCCCGGACGATGGATGCGCGCCTTGCCGATCGGCAGGACGAAGTTATCCATCTTCGGCACATCGAAATGCTGACCGTAGAGAATTTCGTTTTCGAGGAAGACGACAGGGTTCGGATCGCGGATGGCGGCCTTCAGCAGGCCCTTGGCGTCGGATGCCGTGTAGGGCATGACGACCTTGAGGCCCGGGATCTGGCTATACCAGGCCGAGTAATCCTGGCTGTGCTGGGCGCCGACGCGGGCAGCTGCACCATTCGGGCCACGGAACACGATTGGAGCACCCATCTGGCCGCCGGACATGTAGAGCGTCTTGGCAGCGGAGTTGATGATCTGGTCGATCGCCTGCATGGCGAAGTTGAAGGTCATGAACTCGACGATCGGCTTCAGGCCAGTCATTGCAGCGCCGACGCCGACACCCGCAAAGCCGTGCTCGGTGATCGGCGTATCAACGACCCGGCGGGGGCCAAATTCCTGTAGAAGCCCCTGGGTGACCTTGTAGGCACCCTGATACTCGGCAACCTCTTCACCCATGACGAAGACATTTTCATCGGCACGCATTTCTTCGGCCATGGCGTCGCGGAGCGCGTCACGGACGGTCGTCGACACCATTTCGGTGCCGGCCGGGATTTCCGGATCGTTCGGCACATGCGCCTTGGGCTCGGCCGGGAGCGGCGCCTGTGCAGAAGCGGCAGCAGGCTTTTCTTCGGCTTTCGGTGCTTCGGCAGGAGCAGGTGCGGCGGCTGAGATGACGGACGCGGATTCGCCATCCTGCAGCAAGATGGCGATCTTGGCGTTGACCTTCACGCCTTCGGTGCCGGCAGCAACCAGCAGCTTGCCGATCACGCCTTCATCGACGGCTTCGACTTCCATCGTCGCCTTGTCGGTTTCAATTTCGCAAATGACGTCGCCTGATGTGACCTTGTCACCTTCCTGCTTCAACCACTTGGACAGCGTGCCTTCTTCCATTGTCGGAGAGAGGGCTGGCATAAGGATGTCGATAGGCATTGTTGCCCTCCCCGCTTAAAGCAGAATGTCGGTGTAGAGCTCGGACGCATCCGGCTCGGGAGCGGCCTGGGCGAAATCGGCGCTGTCTGCGACGATGTCGCGGACGTCCTTGTCGATCGCCTTCAGGTCGTCTTCGCTGGCCCAGCCCTTTTCGACGAGGCGCGCCTTGACCTGCTCGATCGGGTCCTGCTCGGAGCGCATCTTCTGCACTTCTTCCTTGGAGCGATACTTCGCAGGGTCGGACATGGAGTGACCGCGATAGCGGTAAGTCAGCATTTCCAGGATGATCGGACCCTTGCCGGAGCGGCAATGCTCCAGCGCTTCATCCGCAGCCGCCTTAACGGCACGAACATCCATGCCGTCGACCTGAATGCCGGGAATGCCGAAGCCCGACCCGCGCAGTGAGTAGTTTGACTGCGCGGTGGCGCGCAAAGTCGAGGTACCCATGGCGTAACGATTGTTCTCGACGATGTATACGATCGGAAGCTTCCAGAGAGCAGCCATGTTGAAGCTCTCGTAAACCTGGCCCTGGTTGGCAGCGCCGTCGCCGAAATAGGCGATCGAAACGCTGTCATTGCCGCGGTAGCGGTTGGCGAATGCCAGACCGGTGCCGAGCGACACCTGGGCGCCGACGATGCCGTGACCGCCGTAGAAATGCTTCTCCTTGGAGAACATGTGCATCGAGCCACCCTTGCCCCGGGAATAGCCGTCGATGCGTCCGGTCAGCTCGGCCATGACGCCGCGGGCGCTCATGCCGGTTGCCAGCATGTGACCATGATCGCGATAGGCGGTGATGACCTGATCGCCTTCCTTCTGGGCCATCTGCATGCCGACGACGACAGCTTCCTGGCCGATGTAGAGGTGACAGAAGCCGCCAATGAAGCCCATGCCGTACAACTGACCCGCCTTCTCTTCGAAGCGGCGGATAAGAAGCATCTCGCGATAGGCTTTGAGCTCCTGATCGCGATCGAAATCAGCGACAGGGCCACCATTCGATGCCTTGCCTGCCGGTTTCGCACTGGTCTTGCGGCTGGAAACGGTCGCGTTTTTTCGCGGCGCCATTCAACCCTCCCTATGGGTTTATCGGTTCTTAGGTGGCGCGTACCATAGGGAAGAAATTTAGCCGCAGCAATGCCATAAATGCATGGCTCGTATTCATCGTTAAGCTATTGATAAATATACGATTATTTCAATTAACTTGTTTTCGGTTAATTTGAATAGTGGTTGAATATGACGATCTCGTCGGCGCGCGACATATTCAGCTGAAGACGCGCCTTTTCGTCCAGCATATCCTTGTCCATCGAGCCGTCACTCAGCAGCGCAACCTGCCGTTCCAGGTGCTCCCGCTTTGCTTTCAGAACCGCCAGCTCCCTCTCCCGTGCGACGCGCGTGCGCTCGAACACTTCGGTTGCGCGCAGGCCATAATCGCCATGGATGCAATGGTAGCCGAAATAGGAAAGAAAGGCGACAGTCATCGCCGGAACGACGAAACGACCGATCTTTTTCTTCTTATGATGCTTTGTCCACATACGCGGCTTCTCAAAACGCATTACCTTGTCGACGAGACTAACGAGGAGAGATTAACCGTCCGTTGACTATGAACGCGGCGCAAGAAAAAACCCGCACCAACCGTGGGCGCGGGTTTCCAAAGGTTTGAAATTAGACGGTATTAGCCTCGGATGATGGAACGGCCGGCATACTGCGCCTGCGGGCCGAGGCCTTCTTCGATGCGGATCAGCTGGTTGTACTTTGCAAGACGATCCGAGCGCGACAGCGAACCGGTCTTGATCTGACCGCAGTTCGTGGCAACCGCCAGATCGGCAATCGTTGAATCCTCGGTCTCACCCGAACGATGCGACATGACGGCAGTGTAGGCAGCCTTGTGCGCGGTGTTGACGGCATCAAGCGTTTCCGTCAGCGAACCGATCTGGTTGACCTTGACGAGGATCGAGTTGGCAACGCCCATGCGGATGCCGTCGCGCAGACGCGCCGAGTTGGTGACGAAGAGATCATCGCCGACCAGCTGAACCTTCTTGCCGGCCAGATCGGTCAGAGCCTTCCAGCCGTCCCAATCGTCTTCAGCCATGCCGTCTTCGATCGAGATGATCGGGTACTGGGCAGCGAGCTGCGCGAGGTATTCGGCCATGGCGCCCGATTCCAGCGTACGGCCTTCGCCTTCTAGGACGTACTTGCCATCCTTGAAGAATTCGGTCGCAGCGCAGTCGAGGCCGAGGTGGATGTCTTCGCCGGGCTTGTAGCCGGCTTTTTCGATCGACTTCATGATGAAGTCGAGGGCTTCAGGTGCGCTCTTCAGGCCCGGCGCGAAACCGCCTTCGTCACCAACGTTGGTGTTGTGGCCCTGAGACGATAGTTCCTTTTTGAGGACGTGGAAGACTTCCGAGCCCATGCGAACCGCTTCGCGGATCGAATCGGCGCCGACCGGCAGGATCATGAACTCCTGGAAGTCGATCGGGTTGTCAGCGTGTGCACCACCGTTGATGATGTTCATCATTGGAACCGGCAGCAGATGGGCGCTGGCGCCACCGATGTAGCGGTAGAGCGGCAGGCCGGAGGCTTCGGCAGCAGCCTTGGCGACGGCGAGCGAGACGCCGAGGATTGCGTTTGCACCCAGGCGCGACTTGTTCGGCGTTCCGTCCAGCTCGATCATGATATTGTCGATCTGGATCTGGTTTTCGGCATCGATCCCACCGATCGCGTCGAAGATTTCCGTGTTGGCGGCTTCGACGGCCTTTTCGACACCCTTGCCGAGGTAGCGCTTGCCACCGTCGCGAAGCTCGACGGCTTCGTGCGCGCCGGTCGAAGCGCCCGACGGCACCGCTGCGCGTCCCATGCTGCCATCTTCAAGATAGACATCGACTTCGACCGTGGGGTTTCCACGGCTGTCGAGAATCTCGCGGGCGATAATGTCGGTAATTGCGGTCATCGGCTCTTCCTGCTTGAGGGTCGGTAAATCGTTTGAAGCCTGTTTAATCGAAGGCGCGCAAATTACAATGCCGCAACATCGACCAAGATCGTCACACGGCCTACAGCTCGAATATGTCAGGCTTTTGAAGACGCCTGATAGGCCATCGTCTTCCAAAGGCTTGATCCAGGATTTCGAAACTTCCGGTTTCGAAAAACAGCCGCACCTTCGATGCGGTTGAAGATTTATTGGTCAGTAACCAATCAATATTACAACTACCACCGATGAGGAAATACCGCACTGCCCGTTGGCAAGTAGTATTGCATGACGCACTTCCTCATGCGGTCCCAACCCGCCTGCCCACAAGACCTCTCAGGTTCTTCAAAACTCCAATTGATTTCAACGAACAACACATTTCCACCGTTTAATTTCACAGGGCGCAGGATGAAACTCAATATTGCTCGCAGCCTTGCCATCTTCGCGGTGGTCGTCACCACCGGATTGATCACTTCCGTCGGTATACAGAACTACGCATTCTATAAGCTGCGGGTGAACGGCGAAATGTATAGGCAGATCGTCTACGGCAAGGATCTGGTCGCCGATATCCTGCCCCCTCCTCTCTATATTGTCGAATCCTACATGCTTGCACTTGAAGCGGTACAGCGCCCGGACGTCGCGAAGAAGAACATCGAGCGTATCCAGACAGTCCTAAAGCCGGCCTTCGAGGATCGCCGCAAATACTGGTCGGAAACGGCTCTTAGCGCCGACCTCAAGGAAAAACTCCTGAACGATGTGCTCATCAAAGGTGACGTTTTTTGGAAGGTGATGGCTGAGGAGCTCGCCCCGGCCATTCTCGGAAACGACAAGGCGGCTATTCCCGTTGCCTTCGAGAAACTTTCCACGAATTTTCATATTCACGAGGAGGCCGTCAACAAACTGGTGGACATGGCGAATGCCTTCCTGGCGACCGCCGAGAAGGACGCTGCCGATCAAACCCGTATCCTCTCCGCTATCACGCTGGTGGCAGCCGCCGTCTCGCTCTGCCTCTTGCTCGGCGGCCTCTATGCCTTTCGCCGGCGCGCGATCGTGCCGCTATCGACGATGCGCGACTACATGGCTGTCCTTGCGGCTGGCGATTATGCGAAGGAAGTGCCTTTCAGGCACCGGGCCGACGAGATTGGCGAGATGGCTCGCGCGGTCTCTGTGTTCCGCCAATCAGCAGAAGAGCGAAACAACATCCGCCTGCGCCAGGATGCCGAACGCCAGGCCCAGACGCAGCGCGATGCAGCGCACGCCGCCATCAAGGCGGAAGACGAAGCTGCGCGAGAAACCGTCATCGACAGCCTGAGCCGCGGCCTGGAGTGCCTGTCCGGCGGCGATCTGACCGTCCGGATCAATGAGCCTTTTGAAGCAGCCTATGAAAAGCTGCGCGAGGAGTTCAACTCAAGCGTCCGCACACTCTTCGGCACGATGATGGAAATCTCGACTGTTACGAATACGGTCAGAACCGGCTCGGGCGAAATCGCGGCCAGCACCGATGATCTCGCCCGACGCACGGAACATCAGGCGGCGTCCCTGGAGCAGGCGGCATCGGCGCTTGACGAGATCACGGCCACTGTCAAGAACTCGTCGGAGCGCGCCAAGGAGGCCAATGCGATGATGACTTTGACCAAGGAAAGCGCCAGCTATTCGGCAACGGTCGTGCACGAAGCCGTCGTTGCCATGCAGAGGATCGAAACGTCGTCCGCGCAGATCGGCGAGATCATCAACGTCATCGACGAAATCGCCTTTCAGACCAACCTGCTAGCACTCAATGCTGGCGTCGAGGCAGCCCGTGCAGGCGAAGCCGGTAAAGGGTTTGCGGTCGTTGCGCAGGAAGTGCGCGACCTTGCCGGTCGTTCAGCGAAGCTGGCAAAGGAAATCAAGCAGTTAACCGAAAACTCCTCCGGGCAGGTTTCCGCCGGCGTTGATCTCGTCAACCGCACGGGCGCGGCGCTCGGCAACATCGACCAGCAGATTTTGAAGGTCACGGCGCTGATCGAGGAGATAGTGCGCTCATCCTCTGAACAGACGACCGCGCTTCTGGAAATCAATACCGCCGTCAATACGATGGACAGCGTTACGCAACAGAACGCCGCGATGGTCGAGCAGACCAACGCCGCCTGCCGCAAGCTCGGCGATGAAGCAGTGCACCTCAATCACCTGCTGTCCCGTTTCCGTATCGACGATTCGGGCAAGTCGGCCGCTGGGGCTCATCCCTCACACCACCGGATGGCGCTCGCCAGTTGACGGCGAGCACGTTCGATAAGTTTCATGCTGCCTTGGCGATGGCATCGAAGGCGAGCAGCTTTTCGAGCAACCTCGGCATATCGCTGAGATAGACCATGTTGGGGCCGTCGGAAGGCGCATTGTCGGGATCCTCATGCGTCTCGACGAACACACCGGCAACGCCGACTGCGACCGCCGCACGCGCCAGCGTCTCCACGAACTCGCGCTGGCCGCCGGAGGAGCCACCCTGACCGCCCGGCTGCTGGACCGAATGCGTCGCATCGAAAACCACAGGTGCGCCCATCGCTTCCATGATCGGCAGCGACCGCATGTCCGACACCAGCGTATTGTAACCGAATGACGCACCGCGCTCGCACAGCATGATGTTCGCGTTGCCGCTGGCATTGAGCTTCGCGAGAACGTTCTTCATGTCCCAGGGCGCCAGGAACTGGCCCTTCTTGACATTGATGGCCCGACCGGTCTTGGCGGCAGCGACAAGAAGATCGGTCTGACGGCTGAGAAATGCCGGGATCTGCAGGACGTCGACCACCGTGGCCACTTCGGCGCACTGCTCCTCGGTATGGATGTCGGTCAGAACGGGAAAGCCATATTCCTTCTTGAGATCGGCGAAAACCTCAAGCGCGTATTCGAGACCTATGCCGCGCTGCGCCGACAGCGAGGTGCGGTTCGCCTTGTCGAAAGACGACTTGTAGACGAGGCCGATACCAAGCCTGTCGCAAAGCTCCTTCAGGACCCCGGCGACCATGAAAGCGTGGTCGCGGCTTTCCATCTGGCACGGCCCTGCAATCAGCGACAGCTTGCCGGTGTTCGAAAAAACGACCTGTCCTGCGCCCTCGCCGACAGCCACTTGCGAATTCGTCTCAGTCATCGTCTCTCCTCGAAGGCAAAGAGCGCGCCCTGGCCGGACGCGGCCTTCACCAGAATTCGATTGTTCTTGCGCGTGTACGTGATCCCGTTAGCAGCCAAATGCGCCTCTGTCACGGAGAGATCGCCGACCGTGAAGACAATCGCAAACCCGCGCAGGCCATGGTCGCCGCTGGGTGCGGCTTGATCGAGGTAGGCATCGAGCCCATTCGGCGAAAGAATGCTGACGCGCGCGTTGGGCAGCGCGACACTGACGCCGAACGCTTCCTCCCGGACGGTCCGAACGGCCGACGCAAAGTGCAGGAACAAGCCAAACGCCTTGGGATCAGGCGCCGTGAGAACGATCTCCGCAACGCCGACCACGCCGTTCGCGTGGGTCTCAAGCGCGGCCCGATCGGCTGGCAGCGCATTAATCCGCTGGCACGTGAAGAGGAAGAAGTCCGGTGCCCGGAGATCCGCCGCAAATGCCAGCCTGAACGCGGCGGTTGTTTCCGCTCCGTCCGGCATCTTCATGGGACGGGAAAACTGCAACATGTCACCGCCACTGATCCTATCGGCGACAAACCGCGCGTGATCTCGATCGGCATCTGCCGTCCCGAGCACGACAGCAGAGAACCCGTCCTGACCACACCGGAAGCGAAAGGCACGGTCGCGCGCTGTAAAGACGTTGCCCTTCTTCACCGAGGCATCGTAGCTGTCCGCACTCGCAATTCCGAGCGGCTCAAGATATGTTTTGTCGGCGAAGAATATGCAGGCATTCTGCGTTCCAAAAGGGTGCAGAGCATCGGCAGCTACCGTGAAACCAAGCTTCCCGAGGCGCTCGCGGGCGAGGCCGATATGGGCAACTGGCAGCACGAGATGGTCCAGCGGGTGCGCTTCAGTCATGGCAAATCCTCCCCCTGATGTTCAAGCGTATGCGTCTACTTCAGCGGCTATTCAAGCGCCTTGCCATCGCATATCTCAAATGAGGCGCAAAAACTGGACAAGTTGAAGCCAAACTTTACGAAAATTTAGGCACTTGCGGAACACATATGGAACATATAGTGTCTGTTCTGGCTTTGTTTCACAACTCTGGGGTTCAACATCGATGCTGACGCGAAAGCAACAGGAGCTTCTTCTCTTCATTCACGAGCGAATGAAAGAGTCCGGTGTGCCCCCCTCTTTTGATGAGATGAAGGATGCCCTGAATCTCGCGTCGAAATCCGGCATCCATCGCCTGATTACCGCGCTCGAGGAGCGCGGCTTTATTCGCCGACTTCCAAATAGGGCCCGGGCGCTTGAAGTCATCAAGCTTCCGGAAGCCTATAATCCGAGCCTGCAGCCGCGCCGCGGCTTCTCGCCCAGCGTAATCGAAGGCAGCCTGGGCAAGCCGCAACCGGTGGCCCCGCCAAAGCCTGCCCCAGTTGCCGACAACGGCAATTCTGTTTCGGTGCCCGTCATGGGTCGCATCGCCGCCGGTGTGCCGATTTCGGCAATCCAGAACAACACGCACGACATCACCGTTCCCGCCGACATGATCGGTTCCGGCGAGCACTATGCGCTCGAGGTGAAGGGCGATTCGATGATCGATGCCGGGATTTTCGATGGCGATACAGTCATCATCCGCAATGGCAACACGGCAAATCCCGGTGATATCGTTGTTGCCCTCGTCGATGACGAGGAAGCGACGCTGAAGCGCTTCCGCCGCAAGGGTGCGTCCATCGCGCTCGAGGCCGCCAACCCGGCTTATGAAACCCGCATCTTCGGCCCGGACCGGGTCAAGGTTCAGGGCAAGCTTGTCGGGCTTATTCGTCGCTATCACTGATCGGTGACGCCGTATTGAACGTGTTGCTGCGCCAGTCGTAGGTACGGTGCATCAGCCATGGTCGGCTGAGGCTTTGATATGCTGTCGTGACGCTCATCGACCCCTGCTGTCCGATTTGAACTTCGACGGCGCCGGATCGGCGTAGCGTTTCTCCAGTGAACAGCATCGAGCCGGATCGGCATTCGCCGAGCCGGAGGCGAACCGGTGTGACGACGATGTCGGATACGTCGCAGGCCGGGCCCAGATAGGCCGCGTCTTCGAGTGTTGTCAGGACATAGCCATTGTCTAGCATGGCGGTACACCACGCTCCTTTCCGGCATGTAAAGCCGTTTTCGGTTCCAGACGCAGCCGAATGGCGGATGGCTTTGCGCGCCTCTCGTTGTTCGCTCACGGATAGCCTGTATCTTTTCCTCTCTTGTCCTGCTCCTCCAAGCGGCGCCGCCTCGCTCCCGATGATGTTCGGCGGCTTGTGTTCTCCGGCGGCAAGTGCGCGCTGCCATTGGCTGAAAATGAAATCAGGCGGGCGCTCGCGATTGGACGCAAGGACTTTTCCGCGCAGGATGGCAGCAACACTGCCGTCCTCGGAAAGGACAATGTCCGGCGGCGCTGTCGCTGGAACGAGCAAAACCAACAGAGTCGAAAGCCCCAATACCGCGCCCCCCAAGTACAGCAGGCGCGTGTGCAGCAGCGTCAGCAGCAGAAAGCCAGACACGGCCAATGGGAAGTACCATTCCGGCAAGCGTCCGATATCGATATTGCCGCCCCAGCCGGATACCATCCGGGCGATGCCTATGACCATGTCCAGACCGAAGCCGGCCACCTTCCATGGCAACACATCAAGACCGAGTGGCGTCAGCAACATCGCCAGCATGCCGGCTGGCATGATCACAAACGAGACGATCGGCATCGCCAGCAGATTTGCCGGCAAGCCGTAGGCACTCATCCGATGGAAATGCTCGATCGAGAACAGAGCGGTGGAAACGCCGCCAATCACGGACGTCAGCACGATACCACCAAAGAAGCGTCCTACGACGATTACCGGCCGCATTGCCGGAAGGGTTGCAAGGACATTTTCGCGCATAGGGCGTCGCGTCCAGATGGCATAGCCGGCCACCAGCGCCAGGGTCGCCGCATACGACATCTGGAAGCTTGGTCCCAGCGCCTCCGAGGGCGACAGCAGAAGAATCAGCAGCGCGGACAGCGCAACGTTTCGAAGGCTTATCGATGGTCGATCGAAAAGGACGGCCACCAGCATGATCGCCATCATGATATACGCGCGCTCTGCCGATACCGCAAAACCGGAGATGAGGTAGTAGGCGGTCAACGCCAACAGTGCGCCGGCGGCCGCGATCTTCTTCGTCGGATAGGCCTGCGCGACGGACGGAACGAAGCTGAGCAGCATTCGCAGACCTACGAAGAAGATGCCTGCGGACAAGGCCATGTTGAGCCCCGATATCGCGACGATATGCGCCAGCCCGGATTGGCGAAGGGCCTCCGTCGTCTCCCGTGAGATGGCGCGTCGCTCGTCAGTGACCACCGACGCTGCAAACGCTCCGGTATCGCCTGGCAAGATCGACCGAATACGGTCCCCGATCCCCGCTCTAAGACGATAGAGCCATTCGATTGTCGTGTGGCGCGCGACGCCCAGGCTGCCGTCATCGCGCGGAGCAGCGGCCGATGGCGCACCGTAGAAGAACCCGTTTGCACCCAGTTCGTCAAAATAGCTGCCGAATGAAAAATCGTCGAGACCTGGCAATGCTGGTCCGGTCGAGGGAACCAGACGGGCCCTGCCGGTCAACCATTGACCAATCTCGAACGGCTCTCCAGCACCACGCGCAACGATCGAGACACGGTCAGGTGGGCGCGCCAGGGAGGGAGCTTGTGTATCTGCTACGGCAACGATGTAGCGCCAGCGCCCCTTGCCGTCGCCTTCGCGGCGCTCGACCCGTCCGGTCACCGTAGTGGTCACCGACGAATCCAGCATCACCGTCGCCGCCCGCCACGTTTCGAACTGCGCGGAAAACATACCGCAAACGAACAGCAGTCCGATCAGCGCGGACTTGCGAACGATAGAGCGCTCGAAGCGCGCTACGACGATCACAGCCGCGAATATTCCAAGCCAGGCAGAGAGCGCCACGACCGACGGATCGGCATCGAGTTTGAACCAGACGATCGCTCCCCCGCCGAAAAAAACCGGTGCGGCCAGAAAGAACCGACCGTGATCCAGCTCTTGCGTGAAAGCCGGGCGAATGCCCGACAAAAGCTGCCGGCAGGCGCTGCCAGTCCTTGACCGCCACGGAACCGGAGACTGGGTTCTGGAACCGCGCGTCCTATTGGCGGGGACAAGGTTTGCCAGATTATCGGGCGCATGAAAAAGTGCGCCGTGATCGAGCGCAGCCGGCATGGCGTCGAATGTTTTCAACTCCGGCATGCAATTGCGCCCACAGAAAGCCGCCTCTGCAACCACAATGCAAGCTCTCGACTCCTTACGCAACAATAATCGATTGAAAAATGAGCAGAAATCAGAAGAGCCAAAAGCCAAGGGATATCATCATCTTCTGCTATGCGCCGTGGTCATCGCAGCACTGCCCAAAAGTTGATACTGCAATGCACAAAATGGCATCACAGTAACTTGGCATTAGCCGCGCGATCATATAGCTATCGCAGACGACGCTTAACCCTATGGCGCTTTTATGGCGCCACCCGCCAGCTTGGAGGATCACAATGACGGATCAAAGCGCAACCCTGAAGATCGGTGACAAATCAGTCGATCTCGCCGTCAAGAGCGGCACGATCGGCCCCGACGTCATCGACATCGGCGCCCTCTACAAGAACACGGCTTCCTTCACGTACGATCCTGGTTTCACCTCGACCGCATCCTGTGAGTCAAAAATCACCTACATCGATGGCGACGAGGGCGTCCTGCTCCATCGCGGCTATCCGATCGAGCAGCTGGCCGAGCACGGCGACTTCCTTGAGGTCTGCTATCTGCTTCTCTACGGCGAACTGCCGACGGCGGCGCAGAAGAAGGACTTCGACTACCGCGTAACTCACCACACCATGGTTCACGAGCAGATGTCGCGCTTCTTTACCGGCTTCCGCCGCGACGCGCATCCGATGGCCGTCATGTGTGGCTGTGTCGGCGCTCTCTCGGCGTTCTATCATGACTCGACCGATATTACCGATCCGCACCAACGCATGGTCGCGAGCCTGCGCATGATCGCCAAGATGCCGACGCTGGCCGCCATGGCCTACAAATACCACATCGGCCAACCGTTCGTTTACCCGAAGAACGATCTCGACTATGCGTCGAACTTCCTGCGCATGTGCTTTGCCGTTCCGTGCGAAGAATACGTCGTCAATCCGGTGCTCTCCCGCGCCATGGATCGCATCTTCATCCTGCACGCCGATCACGAGCAGAACGCCTCGACTTCGACGGTTCGCCTTGCCGGATCTTCCGGCGCCAATCCGTTTGCCTGCATTGCAGCCGGCATCGCCTGCCTCTGGGGCCCGGCTCACGGTGGCGTAAATGAAGCAGCGCTCAACATGCTGACCGAAATCGGCAGTGTCGATCGCATTCCGGAATATGTCGCTCGTGCCAAGGACAAGAACGACCCGTTCCGCCTGATGGGCTTCGGACACCGCGTCTACAAGAACTATGACCCGCGCGCCAAGATTATGCAGAAGACCACGCATGAGGTTCTCGGAGAACTCGGCGTCAAGGACGATCCGTTGCTCGAAGTGGCGATGGAACTGGAGCGCATTGCTCTCACCGACGAGTATTTCATCGAAAAGAAGCTTTACCCGAATATCGACTTCTACTCTGGAATCACGCTGAAGGCGCTGGGCTTCCCCACCACCATGTTCACCGTGCTCTTCGCGCTCGCCCGGACCGTCGGCTGGATCGCGCAGTGGAACGAGATGATCGAAGATCCGCAGCAGCGCATCGGCCGCCCGCGCCAACTCTACATCGGCGAACCGAAGCGTGACTACCTGCCGGTCTCCAAGCGCTGATCGGTGCTATCGAACAAGCAAAAAGCCCGGTCAGGAATGACCGGGCTTTTTCTTTTGGAGCACGTCGAGAATGACCTGGGCCGCATGCTCGCCCGGCGGCCTTTCCGTCTGCATCCGCTGCCACACAAGATCGAAGCCTTCCATCATTGCCTGCCTCTGAAGCGTGTCGGTTGAGAGCTTCTCCATCCAACGGACGAAGCTTCCGCCGCGGACGACCTCATTGATATATTCTGGTATCACGGCGTAGTCGGCGATCAGATTCGGAATTGCAGCCGTCCACACCTTGATCTTGCCGGTCATCAACTTGATGATCCAGTCGGTCTTGTAGGCAGACACGGTCGGAACGCCGGCCAGCGCCAGTTCAAGGATCACGGTGCCGGACGCGGCCATCGCGGCGTCGGCATCGACAAATGCTTTCAACTTCGCCTCCGGGCCGGTCACGATATCCGGCTTAAGCGCCCAGTCCTTGACCAGGTCGCGCACCAGAGCCTCCCTGTGCGCCACAGTCGGCAGGACGAAGCGCATCGCTCTGTTGCGCTGGCTCAGCTCAGCAACCGCGTCGCCAAAATATGGCAGGAGTTTTGTGATCTCCGACGCCCTCGAACCGGGCAATAGCATGATCGTTCTTGGGTCATCGCCGGCTGGCAGCCCTGACCGCGCGCGCGCGCGGCGTGCTTCCAATATCGCCGGATCAGCCGTCAGCCGGTGACCGACATATGTGGTCGGAGGGCCTCCAAGGGTGCGCATCACTTCCGGTTCGAAGGGGAGCACTGCGAGCACGTGGTCGACATAGCCCAGCATGCGCTCGGCGCGATACTCTTTCCATGCCCAGACGCTGGGACAGACGTAATTAACGATCGGAAGATCGGGCAGAGCTGCGCGAACGCGCTTGGCGACGCGGTGCGTGAAATCAGGACTATCGACAATGATCAGCACATCAGGCTTCGCGGCAATGACGGCCGCAGCCGTCTGCCCGATGAGCCTGGCCAGTCTGGGCAATTTGGCGAGAACCTGGGTGATGCCCATGATCGACAATTCAGAAAAATCAAAAAGCGAATTCAGGCCTTGTGCCTGCAGCGCCTCGCCGCCGACCCCGACGAGTTCAACGGCTCCATCGTTTTTTTTCAAGGCGGCGACAAGATCGCCGGCGAGCAGATCGCCCGACACCTCGCCCGCAATAATCGCAACCTTCAGCGCACGCTCGTTCATGCACGAAGCCCCCAGGATGGCAATCCGCGATCCAACCCACAGACGAAGATACCGGCTTCGTCCGCGGCCTTGATGACAGCGTTGCGATCCAGGATCAGTGCACGACCGGCTTCGACTGCAACGCCCGCGAGACCGGCCGCGTGAGCGTTCGTCACGGTGGAAACGCCGATCGACGGCAAATCGGCCCGGATATCCTGCTGCGGCTTGCAAAGCTTGACGAGAACGCCGCGGCGGCGCGTCGAAATCCGACCGCCAGCTCTGAGATGAGCCACTCTCTCCAGCATGCTGTCGGTACCCTCCACGCCTTCGAGCGCAACGATGCGGCCACCGACCGAGACGGCGCCCTGACCGACGTCAAGCCGACCAAGAGCATCGGCTGCGTCTGCCGCCCTTGCCACGTCCTTGTGATCGTCCGCGGTGAGCCCGACGACACCAAGCGGCCCAACGGACGCAAGCAGGTCTGGCGCGATCTCCTGGGCTCCGACAACGCGACGACCGTCCTGCTCGATCAAGCTGATGACCATGCGAAGCACCGCGTCGTCGCCGCCGGCCAACAAGGTGCGGACAGTCGCGGGCAGCTTCATCAACGTTCGGAGCGTGGGGCGGACTTCCCGCCACTCGGGCCGACGGCGCACGCCTCCGGACATCACGACCCGGTCGATACCGTTGCGCTCGAGCACGCGGCTGAGGGCCGCGAGATCGCCAACACCAATTACGGCATGATCGAAACCTTCCCAGGAGCGATCCGCCTCGTCCTTGAGCGCGATCACGAACGGGTTCTCCCCAGCCTCACGCGCAGCCTCGGCGACATGGGACGGCAGGAATCCGCTTCCAGCAATGATTGCCAGCCGGCCCTTGGCCGCGTCACCGGGGAGAGACAAATCTCAGCCTTTCTGTCCCCTGGTCGGCGAGGAAAGGGCACGATCACTTTCGGCAGCTATAAAGTCGAGGATCTGCATCACAGGTTCGCAACCGAGATATTCCTCGCGGATCGCTGCAGCGTTATCGCGAATCGAGCCGGTGCCCTCGAAGATCGCCTTGTAGGCCCGGCGAACGGTATGGATCGTTGCTCGATCAACGCCCGCCCGCGTCATGCCAACAACATTGAGGCCGCCGAGCAGGCCGGGGTTGCCATTCAGCATCCCATAGGGGATCAGGTCGTAGCTGACGGCTGAAAGGCCACCGACAAAAGCCTGCCGTCCGATCCGGGTGAACTGGTGGACAGCACATCCGCCGCCAAGAATTACGCGGTCTTCAACCGTCACGTGGCCAGCCAGCATTACGTTGTTGGACATGATGACATGGTTGCCGACGCGGCAATCATGGGCGACATGCGAATTTGCGAGGAAAAGATTGTTGTCACCGACGACAGTCTTGCCGCCGAAGTCGGAAGTGCCGGTGTTCATCGTCACGCCCTCACGGATGGTGCAATTGTCCCCGACCGAGAGCGTCGTCTCCTCGCCACCGTGATGAACGCTCTGGGGATCTCCGCCGATCACCGCCATAGGAAAAATCCGGGTTCCCTTGCCGATCGTCGTCCTGCCTGTCACAACCGCATGCGCCAGCAACTCGACGCCATTCCCAAGCACAACGTTCGCGCCGACATGGCAAAACGGCCCAATTTTCACATTCTCGCCAACAACAGCGCCGTCCTCGACGACCGCCATGGCGTGAATGCTGGCACTCGCTGCAATCACACTCATACCTGATCCTTGCGAACGATCATCGCACCGATATCCGCTTCGGCGACAAGCGCACCGTCAACCTTGGCGTCGCAATGGAATTTCCAGATACTGCCGCGCTGTTTCTGTTTCTTCACATGATATTCGACGCGGTCGCCGGGAACCACGGGCTTGCGGAAACGCGCGTTGTCGATGGTCATGAAGTATACCAGATTGCCGGTTTCGCCTTGCTTCTTGGCACAGATCGCACCGGCGGTCTGAGCCATGCCTTCTACGAGAAGGACGCCAGGCATGATGGGCGCTTCTGGGAAATGCCCGGTGAAATGCGGCTCGTTTGCCGTGACATTCTTGATTCCGATCGCAGACTCGTCGCCATCGATCTCGACGATCCTGTCAACCAGCAGGAACGGATAACGATGGGGCAGCAGCTTCATGATTTCCTTGATGTCCGCCGAAGAGAGCGACTTCTTGACTTCCTCAGTCATTCTTTTCTCCCGTTTTCTTGCCGCCTGCAGCTCGCGTCATGATCGCCGCCGCTTCGCGTAAAAAATCGTTGATCGGACGTGCCGGAACGCCACCATAGCGTTCGCCGGCAGGTATGTCGCCGATCACGCCACTCTTGGCCGCAATCTGAACGCCGTCACCGATCTTGATATGGCCGTTCAACCCTGCCTGCCCGCCGATCTGCACGCCATCACCCACCACCGTGCTACCCGCGATGCCAACCTGCGAGACAATTGCGCAATGCCGTCCAATGCGGACATTGTGCCCGATCTGCACCTGATTATCGATCTTTGTGCCCTCGCCGACCACGGTATCGTCCATCGCACCTCGATCAATCGTTGTATTGGCGCCGATCTCCACATTGTCCTGGATGATGACACGGCCAATCTGGACGATCTTGATCATGCCGCGGGGGCCAGGTGCATAGCCAAAACCATCCTGGCCAATCCGCGCGCCGTTGTGAATGATCACGCCATTGCCGACCAGCGCGCACAACACGCTCGCCCCCGCTGCTATCGAGCAATTGCGACCGATCTTGACGCCAGGTCCGATGACCGCTCCGGCGCCGATGCATGTGCCCTCGCCGATTTCGGCGTGAGCGCCGACGACAGCCAAAGGTTCGACCGTGACATTGCGCTCCAACCGGGCGCTCGCATCGACCGCGGCACGATCAGATATCCCGTAAACCCCGGAAAACGTGGCGAGTGGTCGCAATGCCTTCGGGTAAAGAAAGCCGCCCGCCTGGGCGAAAGCCGCATGAGGATTCTTGCTGACGATAACAGCCAGATGCGCGGGCACAATAGACCGCAGCCCGACACTACAGAGCACGGCCGACGCCTCGCAGGTGGCGAGTTCGTCCTTGCTCTTCTTTGACATGACGTAGCACAAATCCCCCCGCTTCGCCCTACTAACGGGAGACACCGAGCGTATGACAACATCCGCATCATTGGGGTCGGGAAGCTCTGCCCCAAGATATTGCGCCAATTCGGAGAGTTTCACGCCATCATGGGGCAGAAAAAAATTGCTTTGCTCCATCGGCAAACCTCCAGAACGGAATTCGGTTTTACGGTTCCGGACTGCCGATATCAGAATTGGTTGTTTATGCCAAACTTGAAGTGTTGTGTCTGGTCAAAGTCTTCCTTGACGACTGGGAAGGCATAGTCAACACGCAGGGTACCGAACGGAGAGGCCCAGATGAGGCCAAGACCGACCGAAGCACGCAGCGTTGCATCGTCGCCTTCGACAAATTCGCCGGTAACGCCGTTCACATTCACAGGAACCTTGTTGCCAAACAGCGTACCGGCGTCCGCGAAGACCGCGCCACGGAGACCGAAGTCACGCGGGAATGCCGGCAATGGGAACGTTGCCTCGGCTGAAACCGTGAAGTAAGTGGTACCGCCGAGCGAATTGTCCGGACCACCACCGACGCGAGGGCCGATACCCCTGTTCTCAAAGCCGCGAATATCGCCATTCGTCAGCGTGAACTGGTCAAAGACATTCAGATCCTTGTTGAATCCGATGACGTAGCCAGCCGATCCGCTAACCGAACCAATGATATCGGCATCGTCAGCGAGCAGGTGATAGTAGCGAGCCTTGCCGTAAAGCTTGTAGAATTGCGAGTCGCCGCCAATGCCGGCGACTTCCTGCGTGGCAGAGGCATAGATACCTTCGCGCGGCAGTGTCATATCGTCCAGCGTGTTGTAAGTCAGCGTCTGCGACACCGACGACTTCACCCATGGGCTGTTTTCTACAAGGTTCTGATAGGGTGAAGAGAGATCACTCAACGAACCAGATGGATCGTACTTCATCTGCTTGTAGTTGTAGCGGAACGTGGTGGCCAGATCTTCGGTGATCGGTGCCGTTGCGCGCAGGACCGCGCTGGTTTCCTCATACTCGTAGTCGGCGCTGGTCGACGATGTTTCGCTGTGGTTGATGTCGAAGCCAACAGCCAGACGGTATCCGAGGAAATACGGTTCGGTGAAGTTCAAGCCCAAGGTGCGTGAGCCTTCTTCGCCACCGCCTGCCGAAACCTTGATGTACTGACCGCGTCCGAGGAAGTTCTTTTCTTCGATCGAGGCTTCGAGCAGCAGGCCGTCGCCTCCAGCTGCATAACCTGCGCCGATACCGAACGAACCCGTTGACTGATCCTGAACATCGACGACAACAACAACGCGGTCCGGCGAACTGCCTGGCTGTGTTGTGATATTCACCGACGAAAAGTAACCGAGGGCTTCCAGACGGCGCTTGGCGCGCGTGATCATCTGCTGATTGAAGGCATCGCCTTCACTCATGTCGAACTCGCGGCGGATGACGAAGTCACGCGTACGGCTGTTGCCACGGATTTCGATGCGCTCCACGTATGCGCGCTCACCCTGATCGACCAGATATTCGATACCGATCGTGTTGTTGCCCAGATCACGGTTGCCGCGCGGCGTCACGCGGGCGAATGGATAGCCGGCCGAAGCGACCTGATCGGAAATTGCTTCCAGCGACTTTTGGACTTGGCTGGCGCTATAGACCTGACCTTCACGCGTGCGAACTAGCCCCTGGAGCTGCGCAGCATCAACGCCGGGAACGGTCGACTGAACCGAAACCGCACCGAAATCGTATCGCGGACCTTCTTCGATATTGAAGGTCAGTGTGTACTTGTTCGTCGCCTCATCGAAAGCCGCGTCGGACGATATGATGCGGAAGTCGGCATAGCCACGGTTGTAGTAGAACTGGCGAAGCGCTTCCTCATCCCCGTGGAGCTTGTCTTCGTTGTAGACATCCTTGCGGGTCAGGAACGACAGAAAGTTCGTGCGTTTCGTGTTGATAACGGAAGAAAGACGACCGGAGCTGTAGGCATTGTTGCCGACGAAATTGATTGAGGCGATCTTGGTGCGATCACCTTCATTGATGACAAACGCCAGATTGACGCGCCCTTCGCCGAGCGGCACGACCTGCGTCGTCACCTCGACTTCGCTACGACCCGTAGCGGCATAGGCTTCCTTGATCGACTGAATATCAGCCTGGATCTGCGCCTCGTTGTAGGGACCAGCTGCACGCGTCTTGACGACCGCAGCCAGCTTGTCGTCCTTGACCTTGCGGTTGCCGTTGAAGACCACCTGATTGACGAGCTGCGCTTCCTGGACGGTCACCACAAGGGTGCCGCCGGACACAGCGATCTTGACGTCCGAGAAGTAGCCGGTGTCGTAAAGCTGCTTCACCGAGTCATCGATATCAGTGTTCGAAAAGCTCTGGCCGGGCTCGATCGTGAGGTTGGAACGCACAGCTTCGGCACCAACACGGCTTGCACCACGCACATCGATACGCTGGATAACCGCAGCCTCAGCTGCTGTAGCCGAGACAAAAAACGTTGCACCTGCCCCCGAAGCAACAATACCTGCAGACAGCGCAACCGCCGATACTGCGTTCAAAAATCTTGAACCAGCCTTCATTTCACCCATTACCTTTTTTCTCGTCCCCGGCTCCAGGCGTCCCCCGATTCCAGTCACGTGTGTCGTTTTACCCGCTTTTGATATACAAGCAAGGGAGCGCGTTAATTTCTGTTTACTTCATTTCAAAGCGTGACGCATTCGCCACTACAGCTTTGAAACATCGTAAATAAATGGTAATTTTCCCTCGTCCTGCGATCAGCCGATAAGAGCACTTATGTCATTCCACGTGGCGAAAACCATCAAACTCAGAACCATCGCCAGGCCAATGCGAAATGCAACCTCCTGCGCCGACGACCCCAACGGTTTTCCCCTCACCGCCTCAATCGCATAGAACATCAGGTGCCCACCATCAAGTACCGGAACCGGCATCAGGTTCAGTAATCCGATGGAAACCGACAAGACGGCTGCAAGCTGAAGCAAAGCTGCAACGCCGAGTGTTGCCATCTGGCCAGAAGCTTGCGCGACCCGGATCGGTCCACCCAGCTGGTCGGGTTTCATGTAGCCGGAGATCAGGTTTCCGATGTACTTGAAGGTGCCTGTGACAATATGCCAGGTCTGAACGGTTCCCTCTTTGAGGGCGCCGAGCGGCGAATAGGTCTGTATGCGGAAATGACCAACTTCCTGGTTGGTGACAATGCCGATCAGGCCGATTTCGATTTTGTTGCCGAACTGGTCCGTCATATCGGTGCGCACGGGAACGATCGGAACGTCGCGTTTCTCGCCGTTGTGCTCGATCGTTATGATCATTTTCTGTTCTGGTCGGATGCTGACATAACGACGGACATCGTCGAAGGTCTCGACTTTGCTACCGTCGATGGCGACCAGCAGATCGCCTGGGACAATCCCCGCTTCGGCAGCAGCGCTTCCCGGCTTAACTTCGGCGACGACGGGATCGGCAACGGATCGACCGTATATCGAGAATAGAACGGCAAAAATGGCTATGGCGAGGATGAAATTTGCAATTGGGCCGGCGGCTACCGTTGCGGCGCGCTTCCAGAGTTTCGCTCCGGCAAAGGACCGGGCCCGATCTTCATCGGACATGACTGCAAGTCCACCCACATCCGGCTTGCTTGAAGCGTCCTCGTCCCCGAAGAATCGCACGTAGCCGCCGAGTGGAATGAGGGAAATCTTCCAGCGGGTTCCATGCTTGTCCGTGAAACCGAGAATCTCAGGCCCAAAGCCAACGGAAAACGCCAATATCCGGATACCGCTCCAGCGCCCGACGAGGTAGTGTCCCATCTCGTGCACGAAGACGAGGAGGGAGAGCACGAGAACGAAGGGAACAATATATCCCGTCAGGAACGCGAATATTCCGGTCAAGCCTGCCATCAAATCTTTCCGCCAGCCATTGCAGACATCAAACGCCGAATAGGGCTGCGCCGAGCGACGTCATCTCACCGCTCTTTATCAGCGAAAAAAGTCCAGCTAGCAAGAACGCCGCAAAGCAGGCAAAAATGAGCCCGTCGACACGGTCCATGACGCCGCCGTGTCCCGGGATGAGATGGCTCGAATCCTTCACGCCAAAACGACGCTTGATGAAGGATTCGAAAAGATCGCCCGCCTGGCTGCATGCCGACAGGATAAATGCGGTCACCGCCGCCAGGCCGCCACTACCAGGCACCAGGAAATGGGCGACAAGGCTTCCGGCGACGACAGCCGACATCGCCCCGCCTATCGCACCCGACCATGTCTTGCCCGGCGATATCTTCGGCGCGAGTTTAGCGCCGCCAATGGCCCGACCCACGAAATAGGCAAGAATATCCGTTGCCCACACCACCGCGAACAGAAAGAGCATGGCATACAGGCCCATGCCATCGGCACCGCGGATGCCAGCGAGAGCGATACCCGTCAGTCCCGCATAGATCATGCCGGCAGGAAACCATCGGGAAACGCCGGCGATGAACACGAAACCGAGCGCGATCAGGAAGAAGACCGCGAGCAGCAGAAGAGCATAGTTCGGTAATCCGGCAATAACCGCTACGGCGATAAGCACTTGCCCGACCCAACCGACGATGTTCGCGACGGGTTGTTCTGTGTGCAGCCGGGTGATCGTCGACCATTCATAGTAGATCAACATCCCGATCAGCGCCGACAAGAGGCTGAACGCGAGGCCTCCATACCACGTGGCAGCGAGGACGATTGTGGCAAGGAAAAGCCCGGAAACGATACGAAGCTTCAATTCCTGCTGCATCAGGTACCCACGGCCGCCTGCGTCACCACGCCGCCAAAACGGCGATCGCGCGACGCGAACGTCTCCAGCGCCGAGTAGAAAAGCTCCCGGCTGAAATCCGGCCAGTACTCCGGGACGAATATGAACTCGGAATAGGCCGCCTGCCAGAGAAGGAAGTTGGAAAGGCGTTCCTCACCACTCGTGCGGATGATCAGATCTGGATCCGGAATTCCCGCCGTATCAAGGCGCGCATTTATCAGTGCCGGCGTGATGTCCTGCGCCCGCAGACGCCCCGCCTCGACATCCGCCGCAAGCGTGACCATGGCGCGAGCAATCTCGTCGCGAGAGCCGTAGTTGAAAGCAATAACGAGCGTCAGCGCGGTATTGTTGCGCGTTGTTTCTTCCGCATCGACCAGAAGATCCAGAATATCGCTCCGCAGGCTGTAGCGGTCGCCGATAACCTTCACGCGGACGTTCTGACGGTGCAACTCCGCGAGATCCCGACGGATGAAAGCCTTCAACAATCCGAGGAGATCGGAAACTTCTGTTTCCGGCCGACGCCAGTTCTCCGAGGAGAACGCAAAAAGCGTAAGATACTTGATCCCTACGTCGCCTGCCGCACGCACCGTTTCGCGCACGACATCAACGCCCTTGCGATGCCCCATCGTGCGCGGCAACCCACGCTGCTTTGCCCATCGACCGTTGCCATCCATGATGATGGCAACGTGTTCTGGTACAGTCACAAATGAACGTTCCGACATTTCCCGTCCGGTTCTTCCCACCCAAGGCGCCTCAGACCTGCATGATTTCCTTTTCCTTATCGCCAAGCAAGCGATCGATCTCGGAAATCGTCTCGTCAGTCATCTTCTGCACACGATCTGACTGCGCACGGCTTACGTCCTGACCAATTGCGCCGTCTTTCTCGGCTTTCTTAAGGCCGTCCATGCCGTCGCGGCGTACGTGCCGAATCGCAACCTTGCTTTTTTCGGCGTAGTCATGCGCAACCTTGACGAGCGACTTGCGGCGTTCCTCGTTCAGTTCCGGCAACGGAATGCGAAGGTTCTGACCGTCGATGATCGGGTTGAGGCCAAGGCTCGATTCACGAATCGCGCGCTCGGTCGCAGATACCATCGACTTGTCCCAGACGGAAACCGACAGCATGCGCGGCTCCGGAACGGTGATGTTGGCGACCTGGTTGAGCGGCACCCGCGAGCCATAGGCCTCGACCGTGATCGGGTCGAGAATGTTCGCCGAAGCGCGGCCGGTGCGCAGCGATGCAATATCGCTCTTGAAAGAGGAAATGGCGCCATCCATGCGACGCTTGATTTCCTTGATGTCGATGCCTTCAGTCATGTCAGTGCTCCCGTCTCGGTAGAAGCTGCGGCAAACGGTGCCGCCACTCAATCAATTATCGGAGACGATGGTCTTGAGTCCACCGCCTCGTAGGATTTCAGCAAAACCACCCTTCTCGTGGATCGAGAAGACGATGATCGGAATGGAATTTTCACGCGCCAGGGCGACGGCCGCCACATCCATGACGGCAAGTCCCTTGTCGAGGACTTCCTTGTGCGTCAACCGGTCGAAGCGTGTTGCGTCCGGTACCTTCTTGGGGTCGGCCGAATAGATGCCGTCGACCTGCGTGCCCTTGAAGATCGCCTCTGCGCCCATTTCGGCCGCGCGCAGGGCTGCTGCCGAGTCGGTCGTGAAGAAGGGGTTGCCGGTGCCGCCTGCGAAGATGACGACACGTCCCAGCGACAAGTGGTAGAGCGTGGCACGCTGCGAAAAGCTTTCGCAGATTTCGGGCATGGCAATGGCCGATAGCACGACCGTATCGATATTCAGTTTGCGCAGCGACGTCGCCAGCGCCAAGGCGTTGATCACGGTGGCCAGCATGCCCATGTGGTCGCCAGTGACGCGATCGCCGCCCTTGGAGGCGACTGCGACACCGCGGAAGATGTTGCCGCCGCCGACGACGACCCCGACTTCCACGCCCATGTGCCGCGCCTCGGCTATGTCGGCCGCGATGCGGTCTGCCACCGCCACATCAATTCCGAATCCCTGGCTGCCCATGAGGGCTTCGCCGGAAGCCTTGAGTAGAACGCGTTTGTAGACAGGCTCTGACGACATCTTGGCTCCTCGTGTATCACCGCTGAGGCCCGGATACACGAAGGGCACCGCGTTGTCACGCGATGCCCTTCGGTTTTCACATCTATAAGCTGATCATCCCTTGGCGACAGCAGCGACTTCGGCAGCGAAGTCGGTCTCTTCCTTTTCGACGCCTTCGCCGAGGAGAAGACGGGCCATGCCAACAACTTCGATCTTGGCGCCAGCTTCCTTTTCAGCTTCCTTGACGGCAGCGCCGACCGTCAGGTCGGGGTTGATCACGAAAGCCTGCGACAACAGAGCGACTTCTTCGAAGAACTTGCGCATGCGGCCATCGACCATCTTTTCGATGATGGCTTCCGGCTTGCCGGATTCGCGAGCCTGCTCGATGAAGACGTTACGTTCGCGCTCGGCAACGGCAGCGTCGACTTCTTCCGCGCGGATGGCGAGCGGGTTCGTCGCAGCGATGTGCATGGCAACCTGGCGGCCAATCGAGGTCAGGACGGCCTTGTCGCCTTCCGACTTCAGGGCGACGAGAACACCGAGCTTGCCAATGCCGTCGCCGGCAGCGTTGTGGATGTACGTTGCAACAACACCGTGTTCGACTTCGAGCTTGGCGGAGCGGCGGAGCGTCATGTTTTCGCCGATGGTTGCGATCGCGTCCTTGACAGTATCGGCGACCGGCTTGCCGGATGCCGGGTAAGTCGCAGCCGAAACGGCTTCAACCGTGCCGTCGGTCGTCAGGGCAACGCTGGCGATGCCGCGAACAAGATCCTGGAACGCATCGTTACGGGCAACGAAGTCGGTTTCCGAGTTGAGTTCGATGACAACAGCCTTGTGGCCGGCGCCGGCAATGGCGATCAGGCCTTCAGCAGCGGCGCGGCCAGCCTTCTTGTCGGCCTTGGAGATGCCCTTGGCGCGCAGCCAGTCGATCGACGCTTCGATATCGCCGTTGTTTTCGACCAGCGCCTTCTTGCAGTCCATCATGCCCGCGCCGGACTTTTCGCGCAGTTCCTTCACCAATGCAGCCGTAATCTCGGTCATAAGCTTCCTCTTGTCGGTTCAAACGGTGGGCCGCAAAAGGCGGCGCGGCACCGGATTGAGGCACGAAATGTACCTGTATGCATGACAGCGTGATGAATGACGCGTCATAACGAAACTTGCGTGGCGGTAGGCGGAGCGCGCCCTCGCCTGAAACGGTCAAGGCCGCCGAACTTCTGAGAGTCGCGAGCGGCCTTTCCCAATCTCCGGGAAGCACGGCGGACCAACAGGACCGCCTGCTTCTTTATCAGGCTTCGGCTTCGCCTTCGAGCGCCGGCTCAACCATGGCTTCGATCGACGCGCCGAGATCACGGCCCGAAGAGCTCTGCTGACGAGCGATACCGTCGAGGGCGGCGCGCGAGATCAGGTCGCAGTAGAGAGCGATGGCGCGCGAAGCGTCGTCGTTGCCCGGGATCGGGTAGTCGATCAGGTCTGGATCGCAGTTAGAGTCGATGATGGCGACGACCGGGATGCCGAGGCGCTTGGCTTCGTCGATCGCGATCTTTTCCTTGTTGGTGTCGATGATGAACATCAGGTCAGGCGTGCCGCCCATGTCCTTGATGCCGCCGAGAGCCTTGTCTAGCTTTTCGCGTTCGCGCTCAAGGTTCAGACGTTCCTTCTTGGTGAAGCCCTGGGCGTCGCCGTTGAGGATTTCGTCGAGCTTGCGAAGACGCTGAATCGAATTGGAGATCGTCTTCCAGTTGGTCATCATGCCGCCGAGCCAACGCGAGTTGACATAGTACTGAGCGGAACGCTTTGCGCTATCTGCAATCAGCTCCGAAGCCTGGCGCTTGGTGCCGACGAACAGAACGCGGCCGCCGCGAGCAACAGTGTCGGAGACAAGCTGCAGGGCGCGCGACAGAAGCGGAACCGTCTGTGCGAGGTCGATGATGTGGATGTTGTTACGATCGCCGAAGATGTACGGCTTCATCTTCGGGTTCCAGCGGTGAGTCTGGTGGCCGAAGTGGACGCCTGCTTCAAGCAGCTGGCGCATAGAAAAATCGGGCAATGCCATGCCTTGTTATCCTTTTCCGGTTGAACCTCCGCAAGGCGAACAGCACTCTCTTCGAGAATGCCACCGGGCGGAACGATCCGGATTTCTCCCGGACAATCCCATGCCTTACGTGTGGAATGCGGGTGGCCATACCCTCCCCGCCGTACAAAATCAAGACTTGCCGACAAAAAAGGTCATGACAGGCTTAGCTTCCAGTTCGCGAAGCCGGGTATCGTTGTCTCAATCTGAGGGGCAAGGCCAGTTCACCGGTGCGGACAAACCGCTCGGCAGCTTTGTCTTCGCATCACCACATGCCAGATTGATCTGCGCCTGATCGAGGCCGGTTGCAGCGGATAGATCCAGCCCATCGATCCGCGTCAGGAACATGAATGCGTGATCGAAGGCGAGCGGCCCGTCGAATGTCGCTTGGCTGAAGTCCGCACGCGAGAGGTTGGCGAGCTTGAACCTGGTTCCCGTCAGCACGGCCTTGTTGAAGCTCGCACGGCCGAGCTCTGCCTTTTCGAAATTCGCACCGCTGAGCTTGGCCCCATTGAAATTCGCGCGCTGAAGCTCGGCACCGGCGAAGGTCGCCTCCTCGGCGAAAACATTCTCGAATCCGGACCGATAGGCTTCTATCTTGGAGAAATTCGCCTTGCCCGCCTGTGCGCCCGTAAACCAGGCTCGCACCAGCGTTGCCTTTTCGAGGTTTGCCGCAGTCAGGTTAGTGCTGCTCAGATTGGTCAGGCTCAGATCGGCATCGGCAAGATTGGCGCCTTGAAAGTCACTTCCCTGCAGCATGAGATTCTTCTTGCTGCATTCGCGCCAATCGATTCCCGCTACCGGCGTGTCGCTGCAATCAGCGGCGCGCGCCGGTGCCGCGAATTCCGGCATGAGAACAATCAACCCAAATGCGAACCCCAATAGCCCAACCAGCGCGCCGTGCTTTATCACCAAGGTCCTCACTCCATTCGACCGTTGCGCCAGCAATGGCGCATTCACCAATTCCTAGCACAGGGAATGTTTATTTAAACAGACCAAAGGGCGATCATCGAACGCGGTTGAGCGACTATTTGCAGATAGCAGACTGGGCGTCCAGAAGCTCAAGCTTCGCCAGCTTGCCGGTGAGGACGAAGTCGCCATAGTCCATGGTCAAATCCCGCGTGATGCCGTTCTCGTAAAGCTTGAACGACATGCGGTAGACCGGCAAGGCGTCGGTCTTGGTGTTCTCATTGAAATAGGAGATCGTAACCGGCCAGAACGCAGCTTTGGCAAACGCCCCAGCGTTGCCGGCATCCGCCTCGTCGCTTGCAGGGACGACAGGCTTGCCGACGACCGTGGTGGTAACGAGAGCCTTGTCGCCATCATCGGAACCATCAAAGACCCGCGCTTCGAACAGACGCTTGCCAGCCTTTGCATTCTGAATGACGTCAAGCATGTGCTCGGTCGGGAAGCGGCTGTCAGAGAGCTGGAGTTCTTTGTTCGAAGGCTGCTTCAGATCGACCTTAACGCCTTCGGCCTGATCCTGGGCGGCGCCGTTGACTTCCTTGTCCAGCTGGTCGTCCGTGAAGGATTTTGTGTCAAAGGTGAACTTGCGGTCCTTCAGATTCTCGAATGTCTTCGTCTGCTGGTCGCTGACGCGGACAGCGTCGCCGGTGTCGATCTGCGTCACGAAACGGAAGTTGGTCGTGAAGCCGGAGCAATAGCTGCCGTCGAACTCGTAGACCATACGGCCAGACATGCCCGCGATGCCGGAACGCTCGGAGGCATCCTTCAGCTCAAGATCATAGACAGCCCGATGAGCAACCAGACCCGTGGCAATCGCCGCGCTGGTCACTGGTGCCGCTGCAAAGGCGTTTGCCGAAACGCCTGCGAAGAAGAGTGCGGCAAGACTCGATCGGACCATTGATTATCTCCTGTTGGACTCGCCTGCGATGTTATAAGAACGCTTTCGGCCAAATCGAGGCTCGAACGTGTCACAAAATGGATTCCAGCCTCGATGCATAATCTTAGAACTATTGACAACAAAAGCGGAGAGGAAAATGTCCGATCATATCGTTGCCCGCCTAAAAGACATGGGGATATCCCTGCCTGAGGCCGCGGCACCAGCCGCAAACTACGTACCCTACGTCATCAGCGGCAACCTGCTTTACATCTCCGGCCAGCTACCGCTTGAGAGCGGCAAGATCGCGGTCTCCGGCCATCTTGGCAAAAACGTCGACGTCGCGACCGGCCAGCGCGCAGCCGAACTCTGCGCGATCAATATCCTCGCACAAGCCAGTGCCGCGCTCGGCGGGAACCTTGGCCGAATCAAGCGCGTCATCAAGCTGAACGGCTTTGTTGCCTCCACGCCTGACTTCGTCGAACAACATCTCGTTATCAACGGCGCCTCAAACCTGATCGCCGGCGTACTCGGCGAAGCCGGCAAGCATGCCCGCGCAGCCGTCGGCATGGCGGCGCTGCCAATGAACGCCGCCGTCGAAATCGATGCAATAATGGAAGTCGCATAATGACATCTGCAGCATGGCTCAAGGGACTGCCCGTCGCTCACCGCGGATATCACGACCTCAACAAGCAGGTGTGGGAGAACACGCTGTCCGCGTTCGCGCGCGCCGTCGAAGCGGGATTCGCCATCGAGTGCGACCTGCACTATGCCTCTGACGGCGTGCCTGTCGTCTTCCACGATGAGAACCTCGAGCGCCTTTGCAACCTTCCCGGAGATATTCGCGCGCGGACCTCCAAGGAACTGGGGCTGATTTCGGTTGGTGGGACCTCGGATAAAATCCCGACGCTGCAGCAACTGCTCGACCTCGTCAAAGGGCAGGTACCGCTGGTGATCGAACTCAAGGGCCGAGAAGCCGACGACGAGGGTTTTGCCGAATCCGTGCTCGAAGTGCTGGAAGGTTATGAGGGCAAGGTAGCGCTGATGAGCTTCGATCATTGGCTGCTTCGCGACCTCAAGGCGCTCAACGCACCCTACCCGCTTGGCCTGACCGCAGGCGGCAACAAGCCGGAGGAGTTCGAAACGCATGAAAAGGCGATGACGCTCGGCCTCGACTTCATCTCCTACTTCTTTGCGGATCTTCCCAACCCGTTCATTACCGCGCAGCGCGACAAGGGCGTCGTCGTCATCACCTGGACCGTTCGCGACGAGAACGCGCGCAAGCACACCTTCGAGAATGCAGACCAAATGACGTTTGAGGGATTCGATCCGCGCGTCTCGGTTTGACGCTCGCTTTTTGGACATGATCATGCGCAGACTGACTGTGAGTCCCATCCTCCTCCCAAACGGTCTCGCATTCGCTTCATGACAGATGAACTCTCAATCCGCGTCGAGCGGTCCTTTGTCGAAATTGCCCCGGAGAGCTGGTCGCAGCTCTCCGGGGCATCCAAAACAGCCAGTACCCTCGCCTACAATCCGTTCGTTTCGTACGCCTTTCTGTCTTCGCTGGAAGAATCCGGATCGGCCACGGCGCAGACCGGCTGGCTTGGGCACCACTTGCTGCTCGAATCGGACAGCGGCCAGCTGATGGGCGCTTTGCCCGGCTACTTGAAGAACCATAGCCAGGGCGAGTACGTCTTCGATCACGGCTGGGCCGATGCCTTCGAACGCGCCGGTGGGCGCTATTACCCGAAGCTCCAGTGCTCGATCCCCTTCACGCCGGCCACCGGACCGCGTCTGCTTGTCGCAGAAGGATTGGAACGCCGGCCGATACAGGATGCGATCGCCGAAAGCCTCAAAGAGGTGGTTCGCCGGCTCGGCGTCTCTTCGGCACACATCACTTTCGTCCCGGAGGACGAGGTCAAGGTCTTCGAAACCGACGGCTACCTGCACCGGACCGACCAGCAGTTCCACTTCATCAACGATGGTTATGCCAATCACGAGGAATTCCTGGAAACGCTCGCCTCGCGCAAGCGCAAGGCGCTGCGCAAGGAACGCCGGACAGCGCTGGTGAACGGCATAACCATCGACTGGCTCACCGGCAGCGATCTGACCGAGCGGATCTGGGATCAGTTCTTCGCTTTCTATATGGACACCGGCAGCCGCAAGTGGGGTCGCCCCTACCTGACGCGCAAATTCTATTCGCTGATCGGCGAACGGATGCCCGAAGACATCATGCTGATCATGGCAAAGCACAACGGGCGCTACGTCGCCGGTGCAATCAACTTCATAGGCGGCGACACGCTTTATGGTCGCCACTGGGGCTGCATTGAGGATCACCCGTTCCTGCACTTCGAGGTCTGTTATCACCAGGCGATCGACTTTGCGCTGGCAAAAGGCCTCAAGCGCGTGGAGGCCGGAGCACAGGGCGAACACAAACTGGCACGAGGTTACCTGCCGGTGACAACGCATTCCGCCCACTATGTCGCCCATGCGGGCCTGCGCCGGGCGATTGCCGACTACCTCGAGCGCGAACGCGACGATGTCGAGCACATGAACGAGATATTGACCGAACACAGTCCGTTCCGCAAAGGCGAGCGGCAGCAGGAGGATTGACGCCTTCACCTCTGTCGCGCTACCGAAAACAGCGAAACGAGGAGAGCTTCCATGACCAGCGGCGCCTACGACCCCAGCAACATCTTCGCCAAGATCCTGCGCGGAGAGATTCCCTCGCATCGAGTTTACGAGGACGAGAACACCGTCGCGTTCATGGATGTGATGCCACAGGCACCGGGCCATGTTCTCGTTGTCCCGAAGGCGCCGTCGCGTAACCTTCTCGACTCAGACCCGGCGGTCCTCGCGCTCACGATTTCGGTCGTCCAGAAGATCGCCTGTGCCGTTAAGGATGCCTTCGATGCGGACGGTGTCTTCGTCTGCCAGTTCAACGAGCCCGCTGCCGGCCAGACGGTTTTCCATCTGCACTTCCATGTCATCCCACGTCATGAGGGCGTGGCGCTGAAGCCACACTCGGGAAAGTTGGAAGACAACGCAGTACTCGCGGCGAACGCGGAGAAGATCAAGGCTGAGCTTTAGTCAGGGGCGACCAGCAGCCGCTGTTCATTGCCCGCCTGACGTCGCGGCGTCCTTTCACATTCGCGAAGTGCGGCATCCGCGAGCATATAGGCAAGGCCGAAGGCCAGCAAACCTCCGAACATGTCAACAAGATGATGCCCACCCTGTATCAGGATGGCGGGCACCATTAGAGTATTCAAAACGAGGAACGGTACGGCGAGCGCCCCGCGACGGATCATGAAACATGCCGACATGGCTGCCATGATCGTGTGGAATGACGGAAACCCGATCAGACCGAGGACATTTCTGGGCGTCAAATATGTCACGCCATTGCGCCCTAGTTCGACAACTTGAGCGTTATATTCAGGCCCTACAGCAAGGGGAACGGCCTCAGTCACCTCTGGCGGCAGCTCATAGATCGCTGAAGCACCGAATGATGGTAGGAAGAACCAGAAAATAATCGCCAGCAGAGCTCCGACAATGCCGGTTATCAGAAAGTGATGAAGCAGTCTGATGTGCCCGCAAAAGCCCAGGATCAGCAGAATGGCAAGCAGTTGCGGCAATGAAGTCGCATAAACCGCATGCAGCAACATTCCCGCGCGCTGATATTGAGAAGCCCATGTCACGAAGGCCGGCCAATGAAACCCGAGCGCTTCATCAAACCGGCCAAGAGTGGGATCGATAAACTGGAACTGTAGCGGCAGGAGCAGATAGTTGAATATCGAACCGGCAATCGTGAAAAGCACGAAGAGGCCGGCTGCAATAGCCGTCACGGCGATCCGTTCGTTGCGCCGGACATGCCGATAGAATTGGCCAAGTCCGAGCAGGAATAATCCGCACGCTACCAGTCTGGCATATCCTGCGACGTCGATCTCAACGCCCTTGGCCAATAGCAAACAGCCATCGAGCAACATCAGGGTCATGATGATTGAGATGATGAAACGTTCGGCCGGCAGAAACGCCATGTATCGGCTCCTTGCTGGAGCCGGATATAGTCGAATGCGTTTAAGATTCAGCTAAGCGGGCGTCAATTCAACGAAAAGGCGGCCCTAAAGCCGCCCTTTCATTCACGTTACTTCTTGGGAACCCTCGGAACCGCGCTACCCTTGCGGGGCGGGCTTTTGGGTGCAGGCTCTGAGACCGCAGCCTTGGCTTTCTTTGCCGTGGCGGTTGTCTTCTTGGAGCGGGCCTTGGTCGTCAGCTCGCCATCGTCCTCGTGCTCCATCTCCGGATGCACGACCTCGGCTTCCGGCTTGGGCTTGATCGGTGCGGTGTCCGACACCGATTCAAGGATAATGCCGGGCTTGCCGTCTTCCTTCGGACCGATCGTGACGCTAACCACGCCGCCCTTCTTCAGCTTGCCGAAGAGGATTTCGTTGGCCAGCGGCTTCTTGATGACGTCCTGGATGACGCGAGCCAGCGGGCGGGCACCCATCTTCTCGTCGTAACCCTTTTCCGCCAACCAGGAGATCGCGTCCTCGTGCAGGTCGAAAGTGACGTTCCTCTCGGAAAGCTGCGCTTCAAGCTGCATGATGAACTTCTGCACGACCTTGTGGATGACAACGGTCGGCAGCGGTGCGAACGGAATTACCGCATCGAGACGGTTGCGGAATTCCGGCGTGAAGAGGCGGTTCAGGGCTTCCTCGTCTTCGCCCGTCCGCTTGGACGAACCGAAACCGAAGGCAGCCTTCGCCATTTCCGACGCACCCGCATTGGTCGTCAT
This sequence comes from Rhizobium sp. Root1220, assembly GCF_001426265.1. Lineage (GTDB taxonomy): Bacteria > Pseudomonadota > Alphaproteobacteria > Rhizobiales > Rhizobiaceae > Rhizobium. The sequence goes on along the minus strand of NZ_LMDG01000012.1, from coordinate 35,321 downwards.
GATTAGGATGACGTTGCGGAAGTCGATCTTCTTGCCGTTGTGGTCGGTCAGCGTGCCATGATCCATGACCTGCAACAGGATGTTGTAGATGTCAGGATGGGCCTTTTCGATTTCGTCGAGCAGAACCACGCAATGCGGATGCTGGTCGACGCCATCGGTCAAGAGACCTCCTTGGTCGAAGCCGACATAGCCGGGGGGTGCACCGAGCAGACGCGAAACCGTGTGCCGCTCCATGTATTCCGACATGTCGAAGCGCAGCAGTTCGACGCCGAGCGAAGAGGCCAACTGCTTGGCGACTTCCGTCTTGCCGACGCCTGTAGGCCCGGAGAAGACGTAGGAGCCGATCGGCTTGTTCGGTTCGCGCAGGCCGGCACGTGCCAGCTTGATCGATGTCGACAGCGCCTCGATGGCGATATCCTGGCCATAGACGACCGAGCGGAGTTCCTGCTCGAGATTGGCAAGAACCGCCTCGTCGTCCTTCGACACCGTCTTTGCCGGGATGCGCGCCATCGTCGCGATGGTTGCCTCGATCTCCTTCTCGGTGATCAGCTTGCGGCGTTTGGACGGCGGCAGCAGCATCTGGGCCGCACCGGTTTCGTCGATCACGTCGATCGCCTTGTCCGGCAACTTGCGGTCCGAGATGTAGCGGGCCGACAGCTCGACCGCCGTCTTGATGGCGTCGTTCGAGTAGCGCAGGTGGTGGTACTCTTCGAAGTAGGGCTTCAAGCCCTTCATGATCGCGATCGCATCGTCGATCGACGGTTCGGCGACGTCGATCTTCTGGAAGCGCCGTACCAAAGCCCGGTCCTTTTCGAAGAACTGGCGATATTCCTTGTAGGTCGTCGAACCGATGCAGCGGATCGCACCGGAAGACAGAGCCGGCTTCAGGAGGTTGGAGGCATCCATTGCGCCACCCGACGTCGCGCCCGCACCGATGACGGTGTGGATCTCGTCGATGAACAGCACCGCGCCGGGATACTCTTCGAGTTCCTTGACGACCTGCTTCAGCCGCTCCTCGAAATCACCACGGTAGCGCGTGCCAGCCAGCAGCGTGCCCATGTCGAGCGAGAAGATCGTGGCATCCGCCAGTGCTTCCGGTACCTTGCCTTCGACGATGCGCTTGGCGAGACCCTCAGCGATCGCCGTCTTGCCGACGCCAGGATCGCCGACGTAGAGCGGATTGTTCTTCGAACGGCGGCACAGGATCTGGATCGTGCGGCTGACCTCGGCATGGCGGCCGATCAGCGGGTCGATCTTGCCCGTCTTGGCCTTCTCGTTGAGGTTGACGCAATACGCCTTTAGCGCATCCTGCTGCTTCTTGGCGCCACCTTCTTCTTCGCCACCGCGCGAGGTGTTCGGCTTGCTTTCCGGCTCGCCGTCCTCTGCGCCGCGCGGAGCGCGGGCTTCCGACGAGCCAGCGCGCTTGCCGATACCGTGAGAAATGTAATTGACAGCGTCGTAGCGGGTCATTTCCTGTTCCTGCAGGAAAAAGGCCGCATGGCTTTCGCGTTCGGCGAAAATGGCGACAAGCACGTTGGCGCCCGTGACTTCTTCGCGACCCGACGACTGGACATGGATAACGGCGCGCTGGATGACGCGCTGGAAGCCGGAGGTCGGCTTCGAGTCCTCGTCATAGCCCGTAATCAGGTTCGACAATTCGTTATCGACATATTCAACAAGCGTTTTGCGGAGCGCGTCGAGGTCGACATTGCAAGCACCCATGACAGCGGCCGCATCGGCGTCGTCAATCAGGGCAAGCAACAAATGCTCGAGCGTCGCATATTCGTGGTGCCGCTCGTTGGCAAAGGTCAGTGCCTGATGGAGCGCCTTCTCAAGACTAGGCGAAAATGTTGGCACGTTCAGATCCTCACTTCTTTTCCATGACGCATTGCAACGGATGCTGGTGCTGTCGGGCAAAGTCCATCACCTGACTCACCTTGGTCTCCGCCACCTCGTATGTAAATATTCCACATTCGCCGACGCCATGATTATGGACATGAAGCATAATGCGGGTGGCACTTTCTCGATCCTTCTGAAAAAAGCGCTCCAGAATATGGATGACGAATTCCATGGGCGTGTAGTCGTCATTCAGAATAAGCACGCGGTACAGGTTGGGTTTCTTGGTCTTCGGCTGTGTGCGGGTAATGACCGAGGTGCCGCGATTTCCGTTGTCCCCGTTCCTTTCGCTGTCTTTTTGCATCCGGATCGGCTTTACGATCATTTCCATTCATTCCTCGATCAGTCCGGCGGTGCTGGGAGGGTGCTTTACCCGCCGAATATCCGAAACACTAACTTAGTTCATTGTGGAGCAATTTTAAGCCCCTCGTTTCACACTGCAATCACAATTCGGGCCGGACAGCACGCAAAACACAAAAACCAGGGGCAAAGGGTTAAGGCAGTGACGAAAACGAAAAAGACCGGCCCGCAAGTGCGTAGCCGGTCTTCGTTTTTCAAGGGGTAGCGGCTTTCACCGCCACAACTTACGCCGCGGCGTTGACCACCGTCGGCGATTTCCCAGCCTTCGTCGTTGTAGCCGCGATCGGTGCTTCGTACGGCTTGTAGGCGCTCTTGGCGAGGTCGGAGTACATTTCGCCGAGCTTCGTTGCTTCGGAGACGAAGCTCTCATAAGCCGATTTTGCATAGTTGGTCTGCAATTCGAATACGGCTTCGAGGCTGCGTACTCCACTCAGTGACTCGAAATGCGTCACGGCGTCCTGGAATGACTTCTTCGAGTAATCGGCAGTTTCCGTAGCAATTGCCTGGAAACCCTTAGCCGTGTCGGTGTAACTCTTCAGCACTGTATCCATTGCTTCTTTGCTTTTCCGACTGGTTTCTTCAAAATTCAACATGACCATCCTCCTTGGGCTGCTGCAGATGAAGTAAAGGGTAGCTGCAACGCACAAATAGTCAAGTGATATTGTGCATCGCAAAACAATCCACGATTGTATCTGCGATGTCGGATCTTGCGAGAGTTCAGAGCGACGTACCTCTGAAGCTGATTTTGCTAAAATATATCAGGTTCCCGCAACCGGAGGCTTTGAGAAAAAACTGGCTTCTGCGACGCTCGGCTGGAAAACGCTAGTCGAGAAGATCCGCCGGAACTTTGCCGCCGTTTTCCGACAGCTTCTTCATCAACGCCTTGTGCAGAAACATGTTCATCGTCGCGGTGTCGTGGGTGTCACCGGCGTAACCGAGTTCTGCCGCAAGTTCCTTCCGCTCCGTCAGGCTTGCGTCCATGCCCACCGCCTTCATGAGATCGACGATGGATCGGCGCCAGTCGAGCTTCTGGCCACTCTTTTTCACGGCCGCATCCAGCAGCGGCACGATATCGACGGCGACCGGCGCGGCGGCAGCCTTGGTCGGCGCGGCCGGCGGAGCAGCCGACTGAGAGGCCGGCGTCTGCGCTGGCTCCGCCGTCTTGGGAGCGGCCGCCTGGGTTGCCGGCGCAGCCTGGGCCTCGCCAAAAATCGCGTGCTTGATCTTGTCGAAAATTCCCATTTTCAGCATCCCCTTTTTTGGCGCTCGAGCACATGCTCACCATCAGAGATGGAGCAGTCAGCGAACAGGTCCAGACAAGGGGAGGTATTTTCGCCCAGCAATTGAAAGGAGCAAGAACCGAACCGGCGTTTGCCAAGCTGGCGATTAGACACTGGCGCAGCATCAAACCGGCGGCACGAAAACAAGGCCATTCGCATGCGGGGTCGCCGGCGAATGGCGACGCTAGGCCACCACGTGCCGGCAGGTATCACAGATCGACGTCGAGGATCGCCATCGAGAAGTTGTAGGAACGGTCGCCATCTTCGTCATCGATATAGACGACACCCAGAAATTCGTCGCCAAGATAGACTTCCGCGGAATCGTTCTTGCGCGGGCGAGCTTTGACGACGACCTCCGGGTTGAACGTGCGCTTGAAATAAGCGTCGAGTTTCTTGATTTCTTCTGGCTTCACACTGCATCTCCTGAGCGGTCTTGGGTGGCCGCTTGTTGCACGGGAAAGACGGCGCTGTAAAGGCGCGGGGACTCTTGCGCGAACGCTATTCCCGCCACCCTCATGTCACAGCCGAGCTCAGATATCCGCGCCGATCACCTGGTCCATCACGCGCGACGGCTCCGAACAGCCAGCCTCTCCGACCACCTTGGCCGGCACTCCGGCTACCGTCGTCTTGGGAGGAACAGCCTTCAGGACGACTGAACCGGCGGCGATACGCGAGCAATAGCCGATCTCTATGTTGCCGAGAATCTTGGCACCGGCACCGATGAGCACGCCGCTGCCGATCTTCGGATGGCGGTCAGACCCTTCCTTGCCCGTGCCGCCAAGCGTTACGCCGTGCAGGATGGAGACGTTGTCACCGATCACAGCGGTTTCGCCCACGACGAGACCGGTTGCGTGATCAAGGAAAATGCCCCTACCGATCCGGGCAGCGGGGTTGATGTCCGTCTGGAAAATGCTGGATGACCTGCTTTGCAGATAAAGCGCCAGGTCGCGACGTCCGCGGTTCAGCAGCCAGTGCGCCAGCCGGTGCGTCTGCAAGGCGTGGAACCCCTTGAAATACAGCACGGCTTCCATGAACCGAAGGCAGGCCGGATCGCGATCGTAGATTGCCTGAATGTCGACGCGCAGGATGGTGCTCCATTCCGGCCAGTCTTCCAGCATCTGGTCGAAGGTCTGGCGCAGCAGGATTGCCTGCATGTCGGGATGGTCGAGGCGTTCGCAGATTCGATAGATGACACACTCTTCCAGCGAGCGGTAGTTCAGCACGGTCGAATAGAGGAAAGCCGCCAGCACCGGATCGCTTTCGGCGGCAAGGCGGGCTTCTTCCCGCAGGCTGTCCCAGATCGGATCCATCGCCTTGAGGGAGTTCGCCGTCTCAAGAGAACGAATATCTGTCTTCGCGACCATAAAAGGTCTCCTCGTATGCCGTCTGAATGGCTTTATATAAGCCAAAAGACCTGCAACATAAATGGGTGTCCTGACAATGTTTCGGACGTTTCTTCAGGTAGCCTTGCAGCGTATCATCGCGCGGCGACGTTAGCGTAGAATTCCAGTACTGCCGCCTTGAACACCCTGTCGCCGACAGCCAGCATGTGATCGCGCCCCGGTATGTCGAGGGCTCGGGCATCTCGCATCAAAGCCGCCAGTTCATGAGGTGAACCCGCGATATCATCCTTCGTTCCCACCCCGATCAGCGTTGGCGCGTCGATCTTCCCCATGTCGGCCCGCGAGACAAGGTCACGCGAACCCCGGATGCACGCGGCGAGCGCCTGACGATCACCTTTCGTCTGTTCCGCGAAGGCCCGAAACATCCGTCCGCGGTCATGCACCACGCCGTCGAGCGATGGCGCAAGCAGCGCATCGGCAATCGGATCCCAGTCGCCAACGCCATCCGTCATGCCAATCCCAAGGCCGCCGAGAACCAGCGAACGGACGCGATCGGGATGCGCGAGTGCGGCGAAGACCGAAATGCGCGCGCCCATCGAGTAGCCCATCACGTTAGCCTCGGGAATTCCGAGGTGGTCGAGAAGGGCGATCGCATCGCCGGCCATATGCCAGGGGCGGTACGCCTCCACGTCGCGCGGCTTGTCGCTCGCCCCATGCCCGCGATTGTCGATGGCAATCACCCGATAGCCTGCGTCGCCGAGTGTTTTCAGCCAGCCCGGATAAACCCAGTTGACGCTCGCGGTCGAGGCAAAGCCGTGGATCAACAGCACCGGTGCGCCGGCTGGATCGCCTTCGTCAAAGAATGCCAGCTTCAATCCGTGATGCGTGAAGCTGGAAAAGGCGGGCGTATTCAGGTTCATCTAGGCAATCCTTTTTCGGCCGGACCATATTTTATCACCTTCCCGACGTGAACCCCTGTGCGCGCTAAAAACTGTCCGCCTGGCACGTCTTTGGCTCTACACATTTGCGCTGAAGGATTATAAGGTCCGCGCACGTTTCAAAGCATTCGGAGATAGACATGGCCGGCCACAACATTCCCCACTTCCAGAACGACGGCGGACACCGCGTTATCGAAGTCGGCGTGAAGGAGTTCATGTGCACCGGCGCCTCCACGCCCTTCGATCACCCGCATATCTTCATCGACATGGGCGATGACGACGAGAAGGTCTGTTCGTACTGTTCGACGCTCTACCGGTTCAACGGCGCGCTCAAGGCAAACCAGACCAACCCCGCAGGCTGTGTTTTTCACATCAAGGCTGCGTAGCATTTTCCCTTCGAGATCGGATCGCCAATGCCGGCCGAACATGCCGCCATCATCGGCGCCGGGGTCGCGGGCCTGACGGCTGCGCTTGCGCTGGCAAAGCGGGGCATACGCTCGGAGATTTTCGAGCAGGCACCGGCAATGAACGAGGTTGGCGCTGGCCTGCAGGTGTCCCCAAACGCCACACGAATCCTCGCGAAGCTCGACGTTCTCGAGCGGTTGACCAAAGTCTGGGTCGAACCGCGCGCCATTCGACTGATATCGGGGAAATCGCTTCGCCGGCTGGCGACCGTTCCAGCCGGCGAATTCGCGCGCGCTCGCTGGGGATCCCCTTATGGTGTCCTGCATCGTGCCACCCTGCAGCAGGCACTGCTCGATGCGGTGGAGGAGGCGCCCCTTTGCACATTGCATCTCGGTGCAAGGGCAGACGGGCGCGCCCTCCCCGACTGCACGCGCGCGCCTGACATTCTCATCGGTGCTGACGGCGTCTGGTCGCAAGTACGCCATGCCATCGAGGACAGTCCCGCACCTCGCTTCTCCGGCAACATAGCTTATCGATTTACGGTTTCGGCGACCGGTGCGCCCAGTTTCCTCGACCGCGATTGCGTCTCGGCATTTCTTGGTCCCTCTGCCCACCTTGTCTGCTATCCACTCAACGAGACCGGCAGCTTCAACATGGTGGCGATCGTCGCGGGGAATTCTGCGCCTCATTATTGGCTCAGCCAGCCGACCGGTGCCCAGCGCCAGCAAATGACGTCACGTTTTGCGCGATGGAACGATGCCCTTCGCGCGCTTTTCGCGCAAGCTGACGACATGACCTTCTGGCCGCTCTACGAGACGACGCGAGGTAAGTGGCATAACGGCAAGGACACAGTGCTGATCGGCGATGCCGCCCATGCCATGATGCCGTTTGCGGCGCAGGGCGCGGCGATGGCGATCGAGGATGGTTATGAACTTGCAACGTTCGTGGCGACACGCCCCGTCCCGGAGGCGCTGTCGCTGTTCGAAGCGCACCGGGTTCCACGCATCAACCGTCTGCGCCAGCGCGGCGCGCTGAACCAGTTTGCCTACCACGCCCGCGGACCGATCCGCATCGGGCGTGATCTCGTCCTGTCCCTGAAACCGCCGGAAAGCCTCGCAGCCGATCTCGACTGGATCTACGGCTACCGAGCGACCGGCTGATCACACCTCAGCGGCTGCCGCAAAGCCGCGCTCGACATCGGCCTTGATATCGGCCACGTCCTCGAGACCGATCTGCAGGCGGATCACCGGCCCTTCGGTCGGCGCCTTGCGAATACGGCGGTCGTTCAGGTTGACGTGAAGTGCAAGGCTTTCGAAGCCACCCCATGACCAGCCCAGACCAAAGATGCGCAGCGCATCGAGGAAGGCATGAGCCTTGGGCTTGAACTTTTCCGGTGCGTCGACGGAAAGCACAAAGGAGAAGATGCCGCTGGCGCCCTTGAAGTCGCGTTTCCACAGATCGTGCGAGGGGAAGCTCGGCAGTGCCGGGTGAAGGACGCTGGCGACGTCTTCCCTGCCCTCAAGCCACGTCGCGATCGTCAGCGCACTTTCGTAGTGACGTTCCAGCCGGACGCCCATGGTACGCAGTCCACGCAGGATCTGGTAGGCATCGTCAGGCGCGCCGCAGATACCGAGCGTGATGTTTGCCTCGTGAAGCTGCGCCCAATGCTTGGCGTTGGCCGAGACGGTTCCCATCAGGATGTCGGAATGGCCGGACGGGTATTTCGTCGCCGCATGGATCGATATGTCGGCTCCATAATCAAGCGGCCTGAAGTAGACCGGCGTCGCCCAGGTGTTGTCCATGGTCACGACCGCGCCGTGCTTGTGCGCAATCGCAGCGATCAATGGGATGTCCTGCATCTCGAAAGTGTTCGAGCCCGGAGCTTCTGTGTGGACCAGCCTGGTATTGGGCCTGATGAGTGCTTCGATTCCCGCGCCGACCATGGGGTCGTAGTACTCCGCCTCGACGCCAAGACGCTTCAGCATGGTGTCACAGAAATGCCGGGTCGGGCCATACACAGAATCGACGATCAGTGCATGGTCGCCGGCCGACAGAAACGCCAGGAATGGAACGGTAACGGCGGCAAGGCCCGATGGAACAAGAATCGTGCCCGCAGAACCCTCGAGCGCATCGATCGCCTCGCAGAGCGCGTCCGTCGTCGGTGTACCGCGCGTTCCGTAAGTGTATTTCTGGGCCCGCGTTTCCATCGCCCGTGCATTCGGAAATAGCACCGTCGAGGCGTGGACGACGGGCGGATTGACGAAGCCGTGGTATTCGGACGGATCGTTGCCAAGATGGGAAAGGCGCGTGTTGATGCCTGCATTCTCAAGCAGACTGTCTCTATCTTTCATGTCGGAAATAGCCTTTGGCGGTAGGAAGCAATCGACGAACTCTTGAACCTGCCGGATGGCTGGGTCAACCCCGCTTCAAAAGCCCCATTGTTGCTCGCCTCGCGAATTCGCCAGATATATCAGTAGCTTTCCGCAGTTTTTTTCACCAAATCGTGCCCATTCCGTAGTCATTTGCTTATTTTGGGCGCCCTGGAGCGAGAATTGCCGAAATATCACGCATTCTTGTACTGCGACACTTGACCATAGTGCCTTTTGCGACTGTGATAGGCCCACTCGCGCCGGGAGGGTGTCGGGTCGCCTGGGAGGTCCGCGAGCTTCAGCTAACGCTCCCACAAGAAAAGATAAGATAATGGAAAAGGTTGGGAAAAATGAAGATTAAGCTCCTGTCCGCCGCGATCGGCGCAGCAGTGTTCGGACTTGGCGCCTCGGCAGCTTCTGCCAACACGCTCGACGACGTAAAGGCAAAGGGTTTCGTGCAGTGCGGCGTCAATACCGGCCTTCTCGGTTTCGCACAGCCTGATGCCTCCGGCAACTGGGCCGGGTTCGACGTCGATTTCTGCAAGGCAGTCGCTTCGGCGATTTTCGGCGATCCGACCAAGGTCAAGTACACGCCGACAAACGCCAAGGAACGCTTCACGGCGCTGCAGTCCGGCGAAATCGATCTGCTCTCGCGCAACACGACGTGGACGGTCAACCGCGATACGGCTCTCGGTTTCAACTTTCGCCCGATCACCTATTACGACGGTCAGGGCTTCATGGTTCGCCAGAGCCTGAACGTTAAGTCGGCGCTGGAACTCTCCGGCGCAGCCGTCTGCGTCCAGTCGGGCACGACCACCGAACTCAACCTCGCCGACTACTTCAAAGCCAACAACATGCAGTACAACCCGGTTGTCTTCGACAAGCTTGAAGAAGTCAACGCCGCGTATGATGCGGGCCGTTGCGATGTATACACGACCGACCAGTCGGGTCTTTATTCGCTGCGTCTGACGCTGAAGAACCCGAGCGAACACATCGTTCTTCCGGAAATCATCTCGAAGGAACCGCTTGGCCCGGCCGTTCGCCAGGGTGACGATCAGTGGTTCGATGTCGTTTCCTGGACCGCCTACGCGATGATCAACGCCGAAGAGTTCGGCATTACCCAGGCGAACGTCGACGAGATGAAGAACTCGCCGAACCCTGACATCAAGCGCTTCCTCGGCAGCGAAGCTGACACGAAAATCGGCACCGACCTCGGCCTGACCAACGAATGGGCCTACAACGTCATCAAGAACGTTGGAAACTACAGCGAAGTGTTCGAACGCAACATCGGTCAGGGCAGCCCGCTGAAGATCGAGCGTGGCCTGAATGCGCTTTGGAACAAGGGCGGCATTCAGTACGCTCCGCCGATCCGTTAAGCCGCACCGGTATCAGCGACTTGGGAAGGCGGCTTGATGCTGCCTTTCCACCATAAAGAAAAAGCCCAGAAAGGGCTCATAGGGGAATTGGCTCGGCATGACGCAAGAGGCTGTGCACACGACACCTTTGCCCGAAAGCGGCGGAAGCTTCCGGTCTTTGATATATGATCCGAAATACCGAAGCATCTTCTTTCAAGCGCTCACAATTATCGTTCTCGTCGGCGGCATCTGGTGGATCGCCCACAATACGGCGCAAAATCTCGCCCGCAGCAATACGGCATCCGGATTCGCGTTCCTGCGCGGACGCGCTGGATTCGAAATCGGTCAGTCGCTGATCGGCTATTCGAGCGACTCGACCTATGCTCGCGCCCTCGTGGTCGGCCTGCTAAACACTATCCTTGTTGCGATTACCGGGATCTTCACAGCCACGATCATCGGCTTTCTCGTCGGTATCGGGCGCTTGTCTCGCAACTGGCTGATCGCCAAGCTGTGCACCGTCTACGTTGAAGTTTTCCGCAATATCCCGCCGCTGCTCGTCATCTTCTTCTGGTACTCCGGCGTTCTTGCAGTGCTGCCGCAACCGCGCGAATCGGTGCACCTGCCGTTCAGCATGTTCCTGAACAATCGAGGCCTCGCCTTTCCCAGGCCGATCTTCGAAAGCGGCATCGAGGTTGTCGGCGCGGCGCTGCTGGTCGGCATCGTCGCAGCTTTCTTCACTGCGCGCTGGGCGCACAAGCGACAGGCCGCCACCGGCCAGCAGTTCCATACGATCTGGGTCTCGATCGGCCTCATTGTGGGCCTACCGGTGTTAGTATTCCTGGCGAGCGGTATGCCGTTGTCGTTTGATGTCCCGGTTGCCGGCAAGTTCAACCTGACCGGCGGCTCGGTTGTCGGGCCGGAGTTCATGTCGCTGTTTCTCGCGCTGTCGTTCTATACGGCGTCCTTCATCGCCGAGATTGTTCGCGGCGGTATCAGGGGCGTGGCCAAGGGTCAGTCGGAAGCGGCGGGAGCCCTGGGTCTTCATCCGTCCAGCGTCACGCGTCTGGTGGTCGTGCCGCAGGCTATGCGCATCATCATCCCTCCATTGACCAGCCAGTATCTCAACCTGACGAAGAACTCGTCCCTCGCGATCGCCATCGGCTTTTCGGACCTCGTCGCCGTCGGCGGTACTATCCTCAACCAGACCGGCCAGGCGATCGAAGTGGTGTTGATCTGGGCCGTCATCTACCTCGGCCTCAGTATCTTGACGTCGCTTTTCATGAACTGGTTCAACGCCAAGATGGCCCTGGTGGAGAGATAGAATGTCCGGATCCAACAGCGCCTACGTACGAACCGCCATCCTTGCTGCCGAACCCGCGCCTCCGGGCGAAAGAGGCGCGATGGCATGGCTCCGCAAGAACCTGCTCGCCACGCCGAAGGATATCGTCCTAACCATCATCGCCGTCGCCTTCCTGGCTTGGGCACTGCCGCACCTGATTAACTGGCTGTTCATCCAGGCTGTCTGGCAGGGCAGCGACCGGACATTCTGCGCCACGGCGGTCCAGGGCGGAATCCAGCCGGACGGCTGGAGCGGTGCCTGCTGGGCGTTCGTCAACGCCAAGTTCGACCAGTTCATCTTCGGACGTTATCCGATTGGCGAACGCTGGCGCCCGACGATCGTCGGCGCTCTTTTCGTGCTGCTATTGATCCCGATCCTGATCCCCAAGGTGCCCCGGAAAGGCTTGAACGCGCTTATACTGTTTGGCGCATTGCCGATCTTTTCGTTCTGGCTGCTCTATGGGGGCTTCGGTCTCGAGATCGTAGAGACCCCGCTCTGGGGCGGCCTGATGGTAACGCTTGTGCTGTCCTTTGTCGGCATCGCCGTATCATTGCCCTTCGGCATCGTGCTTGCCCTGGGACGCCGCTCGTCAATGCCGGTCATCCGCATTGTCTGTGTCGCCTTCATCGAGATCATCCGCGGCATTCCGCTGATCACGGTGTTGTTCATGGCGAGCGTCATGCTGCCGCTGTTCCTGCCGACCGGATGGACCGTCGACAAGCTTCTGCGCGCCCTGATCGGCGTGGCGATCTTTGCTTCGGCTTATATGGCCGAAGTGATCCGCGGCGGGCTTCAGGCTATCCCGAAAGGCCAGTTCGAGGGCGCCGATTCGCTTGGCCTCGGCTACTGGCAGAAGACGCGGCTCATTGTCCTGCCGCAGGCGATAAAGCTGGTCATCCCGGGAATCGTCAATACGTTCATCGGCATGTTCAAGGACACGTCGCTGGTGTCCATCATCGGTATGTTCGACCTGCTTGGCATCGTACGGCTTAATTTCAGCGATGCGAATTGGGCAAGCGCCGTCACGCCGCTGACGGGGCTGGTCTTTGCCGGTTTTGTTTTTTGGTTGTTCTGCTTCGGCATGTCGCGCTATTCAAGCTTCATGGAACGCCATCTTGATACTGGCCACAAACGATAAGAATGAGGGAGCAAATTATGGCTGAGGCACAACCCAAGAAGATGACGGTTTCGTCGACCGACGTTGCGGTCGAGATCGTCAACATGAACAAGTGGTATGGCGACTTTCACGTGCTGCGTGACATCAACCTCAAGGTCATGCGCGGAGAACGCATCGTCATCGCCGGCCCATCTGGCTCCGGCAAGTCGACAATGATCCGCTGCATCAACCGCCTGGAGGAGCACCAGAAGGGGCAGATCGTCGTCGATGGTGTAGAACTCACCAACGACCTGAAGAAGATCGACGAAGTGCGTCGCGAAGTCGGCATGGTTTTCCAGCACTTCAACCTGTTCCCGCACCTGACGATCCTCGAAAATTGCACCCTGGCGCCGATCTGGGTCCGCAAGATGCCGAAGAAGCAGGCGGAAGAAGTCGCCATGCACTTCCTGACGCGGGTCAAGATTCCCGAGCAGGCCCACAAATACCCGGGCCAGCTTTCAGGCGGGCAACAACAGCGCGTGGCGATTGCACGCTCGCTGTGCATGAACCCGAAAATCATGCTGTTCGACGAGCCGACATCGGCACTCGATCCGGAAATGATCAAGGAAGTACTGGAGACCATGGTCGGGCTTGCCGAGGAAGGAATGACCATGCTGTGCGTCACGCACGAGATGGGCTTCGCACGCCAGGTCGCAAACCGCGTGATCTTCATGGACCAGGGCCAGATCGTCGAACAGAACTCGCCGGCGGAATTCTTCGACAATCCGCAGCACGAGCGAACCAAGCTGTTCCTCAGCCAGATCCTGCACTGAAACATTTTGCCTGCAACTTGGAAAACCGCTGGAGCCTGCTCCGGCGGTTTTTTCGTTTCGGCGCTGTCGTGGCTGCGCAATCGCCGGGGCCGCATTGTGGACACTGCCGTCCGCGCTCATATTCCTTCCATCCAGCTTTCACGGGTGGTACGATGGGCATTGCTGGTTCTTCCCTGCATTACAAATGGAGGATGACATGCGCCAACCCGACATGCAAAAAGTGGAAGCTCTCGTCGGCCGGTTGATCGGCGACGTTGGAGCGGCCGTATCCGGGGCCTTGGTGGTGCTCGGAGACGACGTGGGCCTGTTCAAGGCCATGGCCGACGGCACGCCCGTGACCTCGACCGAGCTTTCCAGGAAGACTGCGATCAGCGAACGCTACCTTCGCGAATGGCTCTCGGCACTCGCTGCAGCCGACTATCTTGCCTATGACGAAAAGACTGACCGCTTCAGTCTCACACCGGAGCAGGCTGTGGTATTCGCGGAGGAAGACAGTCCGGCATTCTTCACCGGCGCTTTCCAGCTTGTCCAGGCGATGTGGACGGACGAGCCCAAGATCGCCGATGCTTTTCGCACCGGCAAGGGTGTCGGCTGGCATGAGCACAGCGCCTGCCTCTTCCGCGGCACCGAGCGCTTTTTCCGCACCGGCTACAACAACAATCTCATCGCTGAGTGGATTCCTGCCCTCAAAGGCGTGGAAGCACAGCTCAAAGCCGGAGCAAGAGTGGCCGATATCGGTTGCGGCCACGGCGCATCGACCATACTCATGGCAAAGGCCTATCCGGCATCCAGGTTCTTCGGATTCGACTATCATATGCCGTCTATCGAGAAAGCGAAGGCCGCCGCCGAGGAGGCGGGCGTCGCCGATCGCGTCACATTCGAGCAGGCCTCGGCAGCGAGCTTCCCGGCAGGAAGCTACGACCTGATCGCGATGTTCGACTGCTTGCACGACATGGGAGATCCGGTTGGCGCCGGAAGGCACGTCAAGGAAGCACTGTCTCCCGGCGGAACCTGGATGATCGTCGAACCTTTTGCGCACGACCGTCTTAAGGACAATCTTAACCCGGTCGGGCGCGTCTACTACGGGGCGTCAACCATGATCTGCACGCCGGCCTCAATGTCGCAGGAGGTCGGACTGGCGCTCGGCGCCCAGGCGGGAGAGATGAAGCTGCGCAAGGTCGCACTCGACGCAGGCTTCTCGCACTTCCACCGCGCAACCGAGACGCCCTTCAACATGGTTTTCGAGGCCCGCGCCTGAGGCACGACCACTCACGCAATCAAGTTGCGCGACGCCTTCACGGGGCGCCGGCAATTCAGTTCTGTGATTATTTTTTAAAATCAATATCTTAATCTTGTCAAAATAGAACCGCAGCCGCCTCGAAACTCCGGCTTCACCCAACAAGCGGGGAAAAACGGCTTCGCCGCGATTTTTTATGTGCTTTGCCGCTATAAGGGCGCCACCACGAAGGAAGCGCCCTTCGTCTATCGGTTAGGACACCAGATTTTCATTCTGGGAAGAGGGGTTCGACTCCCCTAGGGCGTGCCACTTCTCAGTTGGATCAAAGCTTTAGCCGGCAGTCACATGCGGACGACTTGGTTCGCATCGAGCTTTTCCGCTGGCGGATATCTCCCCGTAATTTTGTATACGTGCCACTTCCCATAGCGCTGCTGTGATCTGGTGAGCCGTCACCGGTGCGAACGCAAGCCTCGCTCCAACTCGGTTCCATAGATAGTCACATCAAGATCTTTGCCGGCAAACGAGCCGCGCAGACATCGCCATCGCGGAGACGATCTTGGTGAACGTCGTGATTCTTGCTGGGGCACTTCCCAACCGAAAACTTGGAGCACGGTTGGTAGTTCCGCGGCGCGTCGACTTGCCTTGAAATCATCTTCTGCACAATTTCTGGCGCCTGCGCCCTTCGACCACTGCGATGAAAGCAACGGGTCCTGCCTGGAGACAATTGAATTGAGCGGCATCAAACTCAGCATCTGCATACCGACCTATAACCGCGAGGCTTATCTTCGCAACGCGCTGGAACACTGCGAAACCTACAAGTTCGACTTCCCGTACGAGATCGTAATTTCGGACAACGCCTCAACCGACAATACCGCGCAAGTGGTCGAGGAGTTTGTCGCGAGGGGCCTTCCGATCCGCTATTTCCGCCGTGCGATAAACGGGGGGGCGTATATGAATGTCGCGAGCGCATTCCACCATGCAGTTGGCGATTATACGGTGTACCTCGCCGACGACGACTTCCTGATTCCGGAAGGCGTAACCGCGACCGTCGCATATCTTGATGCCAACTCAGACGTATCCGCCTGCCACACCACCTGGTATTTCTATGACGAAATCGCGGACCGCGATCTCCACACGTTCTACAAGGTCGATCAAGACATCAAGTTTGCCCGGCATGACTTCGTCGAAGTGTTTCAGTTCGTCTTCGAGCGGCATATATTTCCGGAAATCGCGATCTACCGATCTTCGGCACTCAGATCGGCATGGGTTCCGCGCGACTTCTGCTTCTGCTACTTTGCCTATCTCGCACATGTGCTGGATCAAGGTGCCGTTGCCTTCCTCAAACAGCCTTTCTATCGCTCTGTCGTCAACTCGAAGCTGGCGCCCAGCCGCTCCCAGAACGGCAACGAAGAGGTCATGGTCGCGTGGGACAGGTATCGCGGCGGGCTTGAGTACTTCCTCTATATGGCCGCCAAGCGCGGAAAGCTCAGCACGGGGCCGGAATCGCGCGCCATTTACGAAGAGATGTGCAGGGTATTCACGCTGAACCGCATGGTCGTTGCCTTACGTTTCTGGGCGGCGCGCAAGGATTTCGTCAAGGCATACGAACTCTATACGCGTATCGCACTTGGTGGCATGGCCGACCATCCGGAAGTCGCGGCGCTCCGCGAATCGTTCCCAATGCTGGTCGCGATGCAGACGCTCGCCTACCAGGTGAGTGCAACCGCCGGGGTAGATCGGCTCGTTCTCAGCGGAATGGCTGATCCGGCGTTGATTACCGAACTTCTTCGCGATGTCGGTCTGGCAGCGGAAATCGAGGTTACCTCGGAACTGGATGAAAGTGCGCAGCCGGGTATTGAGAGCACGATAATCTTCGCTGCCGATATGGAACGCCGCGAAAAATTCCTCGAGCTCGGCTACAAACCCAACATGATCTTCATCGAAAGCGACCTGACGCAGCACATCGTTATCTGATGCGGCTGCTGACCAATGCGTTGCGCGTCCACTGACCTACCTTACCGTGCCGGCGCGGCATCGCTCACGCGCAGCTGGATGCGCCGCGAACCCTGGTAGTGGTCGGCGCCCAGCGAACCTGCGACATGCACGCTGGCACCCCGCGAGTTCAGCAGAAGATTACCGAGCTGGGTGTCGGCGGCACGGAAGGCGATGCCATCGAGGCGAGCGCCATCCATCGCCTCCAGCGTCACCTTCACATGCTTTTCGCCGACAAGCCGCGAATCGCGAAGACGGTGGGCGGGGATCGCAAAGACCGGCTGCGAGTGGCCGGAGCCATAGGGACCGGCGGTTTCCAGGCGATCTATCAGGTCGAGCGTGGCGCCGCTCGCGCCGATCGCGCCGTCGATCTTCAGTGTCTCGTTGGCGACCAGTGCCGCCACGGTCTTTTCCGCTCGCTCCGTGAAGAAGCTCCGAAGCCGCCCAAGCTTCTCGCGCTCGACTGTCAGGCCCGCGGCCATCGCATGACCGCCGCCCTTGACGAGCAGTCCCTCGTCCACGGCGGCGCGCACCATCCTGCCCATATCGAAACCGGCGATCGAGCGGCCCGATCCGGTGCCCCTGCCCGAAGGATCGAAGGCGATGGCAAAGGCCGGACGCTTGAACTTCTCCTTGAGGCGGGCCGCAATCAGCCCCACAATCCCGGGGTGCCACTTCTCGTGCGCCGTGACGATCACCGAAGCGCCCTCGCCGTCGCCATATTCGGCAAGCGCCTCGGCCTCCGCCTCCTGCAGCATCGCCGCCTCCATCGTCTGTCGGTCACGGTTGAGTTCGTCAAGCCGCTGGGCAATGACCTCTGCCTCGACAGGATCTTCGAGCGTCAGCAGGCGGCTGCCCAGTGCCGCATCGCTGATGCGACCGCCTGCATTGATTCTGGGGCCGATGAGGAAGCCAAAGTGATGGGGGGTCACCGGCCCGGCCAGGCCAGCCTTGCGAAACAGTGCTGTCAGCCCGGCGTTGCCTTGATGGCGTGCAGCAATCAGACCCTTCACGACATAGGCCCGGTTAAGTCCCTTCAACGGCACCACATCGCAGACCGTCGCCAGCGCAACGATATCCAGCCATTGCAGCAGATCGATCGTGCGCGCGCGCTGGTCGCCAGCCTCGCGCAACAGCCGCAGCGTGGCGACGAGAACAAGGAAGACGACGCCGGCCGCGCATAGATGCCCCTGCCCGGACAGATCGTCCTCGCGGTTGGGATTGACGAGAGCATGGCACGGCGGAAGCTCATGCGTCACCTGATGGTGATCGATGACAACCACGTCGACACGGCGGTTCGAAGCGGCAGCCAGAGCCTCATGGCTCGTCGAACCGCAGTCGACGGTGACGATAAGGCGCGCGCCATTGTCGATCAACTGATCGATAGCGGCAGCGTTCGGCCCATAGCCTTCGAAGACGCGATCCGGAATATAGATCTCGGACTTGACGCCGAAATGGTTGAGGAACCGGTACATCAATGCCGAAGACGAAGCGCCATCGACATCGTAGTCGCCGAAAATCGCCACCTGCTGCTTGCCTTTGATCGCCTCGACGAGCCTCTTGGCCGCCTTCTCGCAATCGGTCAGCGTATACGGGTCGGGCATCAGGCCGCGCAGCGTCGGATCGAGGAACTCTAGGGCCTCATCCACGCTGACTCCGCGTCCGGCCAGAACCCGGGCGATCAGGTCCGGCATTCCGTGCACCTGCGACATCGCCAGCGCTCTGTTCTGCCCGGCCTGATCCAGCCGCGATATCCATCGATTGTCGAGGACGGATTTTTCCACCCCGAGAAAAGCACGCTGTACCGGATCGGCGGCTATATCCATCATGTCGCCTGATTGCCTCGCCTGATGTCACCGCCCCGGGACCGGAGCGGTATGGGCAGATTTATGCGGCTTCGGCAGAGCGCACAACGGTTTTGGGCAAGGTCGGATGCGTTAGCTGTGGACGCAGCAGCGCCACCCCCATCTGACCTCCGTCGTGCAACCCGGAGCCTCAGACTTCTTTCGGGCGTTCGATGCGGATCACCTGCGGCTCGCCAACCAGATACCCCTCTTCCTTGATCGCATTCACCGCCTTGCGCACCGAATCCTCGGTCGTCGCGTGGGTGACGAGGATGATCGTCTGGTGATGCGATGGCGCCAGGTGCTGCTTGGAACGCTGCACGATCGACTCGAGCGAGATATGGTTCTCGGCCATGCGCGTGGCGACGCTTGCAAAGACGCCGGTGCGGTCGAGCACCGTCAGGCGGATGAAGTAGCCGCCTTCGTGGCTCTGCATCTGTGCCTTGCGATAGGGTTCCAGCGCCTTGGCCGGATGGCCGAGCACCGGCACGCGCTGCGCACCAGGACGGCTCTTGGCGATGTCGGCGATATCGCCAAGCACCGACGAGGCCGTGGCATTTCCGCCGGCGCCCGGTCCGACCATCAGCAACTCGCCGAGCACATCGGATTCGATTGCAACAGCGTTCGTCACGCCATCGACCTGGGCGATGACGGAATCGATCGGCACCATGGTGGGGTGCACGCGCTGCTCGATACCGGTTTCCGTTCGCTGGGCAACGCCGAGCAGCTTGATGCGATAGCCAAGCTCGGCGGCCGCATGGATGTCCTCGATTGAAATGTTGGTGATGCCTTCGAGGTAGATGTCGTCGACTGCGATCTGGTTTCCGAAGGCAAGGGTCGTCAGGATCGAAAGCTTGTGGGCGGTATCGTTGCCCTCGATATCGAATGCCGGATCCGCTTCGGCATAGCCGAGCCGCTGCGCTTCCTTGAGGCAATCAGCGAACGAAAGGCCTTCCTTCTCCATCTTGGTGAGGATGTAGTTGCAGGTACCGTTCATGATCCCGTAGACGCGGGCGATCGTGTTGCCCGTCAGGGACTCGCGCAGCGCCTTGATCACCGGAATGCCGCCGGCAACCGCTGCTTCGTAGTTCAGTAGTGCGCCCTTTTCCTCGGCGATCGTCGCCAGTTCGACGCCGTGATAGGCAAGCAGGGCCTTGTTGGCTGTCACCACATGGAGACCACGTTCGAGCGCGGTGCGTACCGAAACGTTTGCAGAGCCTTCCGCACCGCCGATGAGCTCGACGAAAACGTCGATGTCACCCTTGGCTGCAAGATCTTCCGGCCGGTCGAACCACTCGATGCCGCCGAAGCTGATCCCGCGGTCCTTGGTCTTGTCGCGGGCCGAAACGCCGGTAATCAGGATTGGTCGGCCGCACGTTGCCGCAAGCTCGTTGCTGCGCTGCTGAATGATACGGACGAGAGAAGCACCGACGGTACCCAAGCCCGCAATGCCGATTTTGAGGGCATCTGCCATGGATCGATCCTGAAATTATGTCATGAAGGACAGCCGCCGTTGCGGCTGTCGTTGAGGGATTATATCAGCGATGAGCGTTGAGAGAGATAACGTTGTGCATCGTCTCGTCCGCGGTCGACATGAACTTCTTGATGTTGCGAGCCGCCTGGCGAATACGGTGTTCGTTCTCCACGAGCGCCAGACGGACGTAGTCGTCACCCATCTCGCCGAAGCCGATACCCGGCGCAACAGCAACGTCGGCCTTTTCCACCAGGAGCTTGGAGAATTCCAGCGAACCGAGGTGCCGGAACTTTTCCGGAATCTTTGCCCATGCAAACATCGTGGCGGCCGGCGGCGGCACGTCGAATCCGGCCTTGTCGAAGGCATCGACCATGACGTCGCGGCGGCGCTTGTAGACGCTGCGAACTTCCGCGATGTCCGATCCGTCCCCGTTGAGCGCATGCGTGGCTGCCACCTGGATCGGCGTGAATGCGCCATAATCGAGGTACGACTTGACGCGGGTCAGTGCCGCGATCAGGCGTTCGTTGCCGACGGCAAAGCCCATCCGCCAGCCGGGCATGGAAAAGGTCTTCGACATCGAGGTGAACTCGACTGCGACATCCATGGCGCCCGGCACTTCCAGAACGGACGGCGGCGGTGCGTTGTCGTCGAAATAGATTTCCGAATACGCGAGATCCGACAGCACGATGATGTCGTGCTTCTTCGCGAAAGCTATGACGTCCTTGTAGAAATCGAGCGTCGCGACATAGGCCGTCGGGTTCGATGGATAGTTGAGGATCAGAGCGATCGGCTTCGGAATCGAATGCTTCACCGCGCGTTCCAGCGGCGGGAAGAAGCTCTCGTCCGGCTCGACCGACATGGAGCGAATCACGCCGCCCGCCATCAGAAACCCGAATGCGTGGATCGGGTAGGTCGGGTTCGGGCAAAGGATGACATCACCGGGCGCGGTGATGGCCTGCGCCATGTTGGCGAAGCCTTCCTTGGATCCCAATGTCGCGACGACCTGCGTGTCGGGGTTGAGCTTCACGCCAAAGCGGCGGGCATAATAGCCAGCCTGCGCGCGGCGAAGTCCAGGGATGCCCTTGGAGGACGAATAACGATGGGTGCGCGGGTCCTGGACCACCTCGCACAATTTGTCGACGATCGCCTTCGGCGTGGGCAAGTCAGGGTTTCCCATGCCGAGATCGATGATATCGGCGCCCCCCGCTCGCGCGCTTGCTTTCAAACGGTTAACCTGTTCGAAAACATAAGGCGGCAAACGCCGGACTTTGTGAAACTCTTCCATCTCTTTCCCCACGGAAATGCGGCCACTGCGGCCGCGCTCGAAGTTCGTCCTTTTTCCGGCCGCTTGCGATACGAACTTCAGAATCGCAGGCGCCGTATTCATCAGACTGTCAGCACGCGGCAAATCTTTGACGGAAAGCCGCGCATGCTGCGCTTTATCAGGAAAAATTCATCTTCCGCCATGTGCGAAAGGCTTTGCTTGGAAATCGACGCGAAGGCAAGGCCTCAATTGGTGATTTCGGAGAGCGTGTCGGCTCCATGCTCGGCTGCGAGCTTGCGGTATTCGGCGACGCGGCGCTGATATTCGGCTTCAGAGATCGTGCCGGCGTTGCGCTTGGCCGTCAGCGCCGTCAGCTGCTGCTGTAGACCGGCGGCATCCTCATCGCTCATCTGGACGTTCGCGGCCGTTAACGGTGCACCGAAGGAGGGATAGCCGTCCTTGTAGTGCGCCAGACCGCTTTCCGTCGGCGGAGCGCCCTTGGTCGGGGTCATGACGACGGCGGTCGGCGCCGCACGCCTTGCCGCTATGGCCGCGTTTTCCTCCGGCGTACGCATGCATCCCACAAGCGTCATGGCCGCGGCGGCGCCAATCAGCGCCATGCGGGTAACGTTTGCGATAATGCCCATGCCGTTGTTCGTCATGCCAGAGGTTCCAAATCCTGAGCTGCTTCGACTGTTAGATTCGTCGTACACACAAAGCAATAGCATGAGCGCGGTCTGCGGAACTTGTTTTATCGATCTGTCCAGTTGTACAACTGATTTGTATGAAGATGCTGCCGCCGGAGGAAGTGCGTGACCGACAGCAAGCGGGAGAACGGCGACAAGGCGAAAACGCCTGGCTTCGATGCCCAGGACCTCGATCCCTATCTCATGAAGGATCCCGAGGCGATGGCGATGAATTTTGCCCGCGCGGTCGAGAACCTCGGCAAGGCGGCCACGGCGTGGCTTGCCCCGCGCGAACGCGGAGAGATCAGCGAAAACGCCGCCGAGCCGGTGACCGATATCGTCAAGACGCTGTCGAAGGTCACCGAATACTGGATCTCCGATCCCCGCCGCACATTCGAAGCGCAGACGCAGCTGATGAGCAGCTATTTCGGAATCTGGATGCGTTCGATGCAGCGCATGCAAGGTGAGCCCGCCGAACTCGAGCCCGAGCGCAAGGACAAGCGGTTTGCGGACGAGGACTGGCAGAAGAATCCCTTCTTTGAATTTCTGAAGCAGGTCTATCTCATCACTGCGGACTGGGCTGAAAAACTCGTCGCCCAGACCGAGGGTCTCGATGAGCACACCAAGCACAAGGCTGCCTTCTATGTGAAACAGATCACGGCAGCGCTGTCGCCGACCAATTTCGTCGCGACCAATCCGCAACTCTATCGTGAGACGATCGCCACCAAGGGTGAAAATCTGGTGCGGGGCATGAAAATGCTGGCCGAGGACATCGTGGCTGGCAATGGTGATCTCAGGCTTCGCCAGACCGACATGTCCAAGTTCGCCGTCGGCCGGGACATGGCGCTAACGCCGGGCAAGGTCATCGCCCAGAACGATATCTGCCAGATCATCCAGTATGAACCGACCACGGAAACGGTGCTGAAGCGCCCTCTCCTCATCTGCCCGCCCTGGATCAACAAGTTCTACATTCTCGATCTCAACCCGCAGAAATCGTTCATCAAGTGGTGCGTCGACCAGGGGCAGACGGTGTTCGTCATATCCTGGGTCAACCCGGACGCCCGTCACGCGCGAAAGGATTGGGCTGCTTATGCTCGCGAAGGCATCGATTTCGCGCTCGATATCGTCGAAAAGGCGACTGGCGAAAAGGACGTGAACGCTGTCGGCTACTGTGTCGGAGGCACGCTGCTCGCCGCGACGCTTGCGCTGCACGCCACGGAAAAGAACAAGCGTATCAAGACCGCCACGCTCTTCACGACGCAGGTCGACTTCACGCATGCCGGCGATCTCAAGGTGTTCGTCGATGACGAGCAGCTCACCCGGCTCGAAGCGCACATGGAGGAGATCGGCTACCTAGACGGCTCGAAGATGGCGACTGCCTTCAACATGCTGCGTGCTTCGGAACTCATCTGGCCCTATTTCGTCAACAACTACCTGAAGGGCCAGGAACCGATGCCCTTCGACTTGCTGTTCTGGAACGCCGATTCGACGCGCATGGCGGCCGCAAACCACGCCTTCTATCTTCGGAATTGCTATCTTCGCAACGCCCTGACCCAGGGCGAGATGATGCTCGACGGCAAGACGCTGTCGCTGAAGGACGTCAAGATTCCGATCTACAATCTCGCCACCCGCGAGGACCACATCGCGCCCGCCAAATCGGTTTTCCTTGGCAGCCAGTTTTTCGGCGGAAAGGTCGATTTCGTGGTCGCCGGCTCTGGCCACATTGCCGGCGTTGTCAATCCGCCGGACAAAAAGAAGTATCAATACTGGACCGGCGCTACCGCCAACGGCGACTACGAGGCGTGGATCGACGACGCAGTCGAAACCGCCGGTTCATGGTGGCCGCACTGGAAGGCATGGATCGAAGCGAACGACGCCAAACGCGTGCTGGCCCGCAAGCCCGGTGGCGCATCGTTGAATGCCATCGAAGAGGCGCCAGGCAGCTACGTAATGGAACGGGTCTGAGTCCGGCGAATCCCCCCTTCGCAAGCAAGACTACCCAAATAAGAGCAGGCTGGCCGGCGTCGGCGGCAGCGGCTTGCTGACGATATCGCTGAAACCGGCGGCCCTTGCCATCGCCGAAAGTTCCCGCTCCGTATAGGCATCCCCGCGCGGTGTCGTCGTCAGCATCACCCAGGCAAACGTCGCTGGGAACCCGGGTGAGACACGGTCCTCGTTGGGCATGAACTCGACCACTGCGACGCGCCCGCCTGGCGCTAGGCTCGCGCGCGCCTTCCCGAGAATTGCGCCGCAGCCGTCGACATCGAAGTGGTGTAGGAAATTCGGCAACAGGACAAGGTCGTAGCCGCTACCCCAATCGAGGTCGAATGCGCTCCCCTGCAGGAAGCTGAAGCGGTCAATCACGCCGGCATTCGTTGCATTCTCCTCAGTCACAGCAAGGACCGGCTTCCAATCCAGCGCAACGATTCTGGCCGATGGCGCCACCTTGGCGACCTCGATCCCGAACAAGCCCGGTCCGGCGGCAATATCCAGCACCTTCGCTGGTGGCTTAGGCCATGCAGCTACCTCCGATGCCAAAGCGCGCGCACTGGCGCCTGTGAACGCGCCCATGGCTCGGGCAAACTTTACCCAGACCGGATTGTCCGCCGAAATGTTCCCCAAGCCGACTGCCCCGCCATTGCGCACACAGGCCGTCGGGTCGTCGAGGACCAGGGACAACATCTCGGACGAGGCCACAAAGTTGATCGCTGCCCCCATATAGGCCGGCGACCGCCGGTCCAGGAAAAGTTGGCTCGAGGGCGTCAACCCATAGATGTCGCCGGTCTTCGTCAAAAACCCCGAGACAACCAGAAAATCGCAGAGAATGCGCAATCCGCGCTCGGCGGACCCCATCTCCGACGCAAGCGCCTTGGCGGTTCGGCCCTCGGCGCCGATCGCCATGAAAAGGTCGAGTTCGATCGCCGCCTTGATCGCGGCTGTCTTGCCGTATGCAAACATGGCATCAACGAGCAACGCCGGCGAGACTTCGTTGCCGGCCACGTTATCTGTCAAAGACATTGGATCCCCCACGCGACGAACTGATCACAAGCTATCTTAGCCAAAAGCCTCCGGGAATTAAACGCCTTGCTAATATAAAAGACAGCCGCTTTCCGCGTGGGTCAAAACACAGCCGTGCGGCGGCGGTCGCCGTTAATCCTGTGTCCCTCAACGGCATCCAGGAAACGACCGATGGCGGTGTTGAAGGTCTGCGGTTGCTCCCAGAACGGCGCATGACCTGCACCGGAGATCGTTTCGACGGTGGTCCTCGGATCGTCGTTTTTCTGGAATCCGGCGATATAGCTCAGGCGGACGAAGGGGTCGTCCGCACCGTTGACGAAGTGGATGGGCACCAAAGCGTTTGCGACTACCTGCCGCTGGTCGGAACCCTCGCCTCGCAGCATGCTCTGCGAAAACACGGTCCGCAGCCGTCCATCGGTACGCTCCACGGCTCTGTGAAACTCACTGACCGCACTGGCGCCAAAGCACAGCTTGACGAAGCGGTCGACGTCGCGCGGCGAAAAGACCGGCTTGGACGCGAGAAACAGGTCGAACGACGGCAGGAAGCCTCGCAGCATCCCGATCAGGCCGCGTGGCACCGGTGGCGTTCCGGTCAGCATGAGGCCACTGACAGCCCGGCCACGCGCGAGCATCTCGATAGCCACATGTCCGCCGAGCGACCATCCGAACAATGCAGCCTTGTCGATCGCCAGCTGCCGGAGCACATCCTCGACACAACTGGCCAGTCCCGGAAGCGTATAGGCAGAAAGCGGATCCGGCGCATTGTCGGAATCGCCATGGCCGGGCAGATCGAGCGCAATCATCCTGGCGCGCTGCGCAAGCACGCTGTCGAGCTGGCGGGCAAAGACGCGACGCGAGCTGCCGGATCCATGCAGCAACACCAAAGGCGTGCCGGAGCCGCCCGTGTCACTGAGCCTGATCGTCCCGACCGTGGTTTCCAGCGTCTGTTCCATCGCGTCTGCCGGCCTTTCCTGACTGGCTTTGCCAGCACACAACAGAAGATGGACGCTGTCTGCGAACAATTCTTTAATGGACTATTTAAACTTGCACCTTGTCCGCCGTCATCTTTGCAGGAATGATCATCAACGGGCCGAATGCGTCCCAAAAGAGAATGCGTCATCGTTGCGAGGACACGACACACGATGGAATTTACTCTCGATTGCCTTATCTCTGTGACAAGCATTGCAATCATCGGCTTTTACAGCTGGTCGCTGAAGGGGCATTTCTCCTCGGCGCGCATGGCGTGGGGCGCAAGGGGGATCTCAGCGGCAGTGATCGGCACCACGGTGCTGTTCCTCTACCTGATGTGGACCCAGCCGCAGGTGATTTGGGCCCAGGTGCTGGGCCTTCTGATCCAGATCGCGGCGGCGACCCTGTTCTGGTGGGCTATCTGGGCGTCCCGGAAGGCGCGGCTGCGCTTCGCATTCGATCCGGCGCTTCCGCACAGCATAGTCTCGGAAGGCCCCTACCGTTACTTCCGCCATCCCTTCTACACCTCCTACCTGCTGTTCTGGTCCGGATGGGCGCTTGCGTCATGGTCCGCCTGGTCCGTCCTGCCGGTTCTCTTCTTTGCGACCGCCTATGTTGTCGCAGCCCTGAATGAAGAAAAGAAGTTCGATGCGTCGAGCCTCGCCGGCGCCTATCGTGAGTACAAAAGCCGGACCGGCTTCTTCACGCCGCGGTTGCGGCGGGGGTAACCACCATGCCGGTCGTGCCGGTTTCTTCGATCACGTAAAGAAATTGGTTACCATAATTCGTCATGCTGCAAATCGGCCGGAAACAGCCGCGAGCCCCATTTTGGCCGCGTTGCTCCAGTACCGGCCCCGGCGAAGAAGTATTTCTTCCGTCTGTACCGCCGGCCCGTGTAACGAGTTGTGAAAGACGAGTGTTATGGCGTTTGCGGTCGATGCACTAGGTAATATCAGGCCCATAGGTACTTCCATTTCTCGGTTCGGTCGTTCATTCCATTTCCTCTCGGGTGCCGCTCTTGTCGGCGCCGGTTTTGCCGCTTCCGCATGGCTCGTCGCCACCGTCGCCGCGATGCATGCGATAGTGCCTGCGCCGCAGCCCGGATCCGGACCGCTTTCAAACCTCTCGCTTGCGCGGAAGCACGCCATCGTCCAACCGGCGGAACGCGTCGTCCATATCGCCAAATTCTCACGCCTTCGTCCCCTCGCCGCAGCTGGCGATCTAGCCCTCAAAAAGGGCGGACGCCTGGCCCAGTCTCCAGCGCTGATCGCGGCATTCGTCGGGCAATCGGCACCCCTCTCCATCGCAGAAGCCGCGCCTACGCCCAAGCCAGTTGTCGTTGCCGCTGCAACGCCAGTCGCTGCGGCGCGCCTGGCCAAGGACGACACGGTTGCGTCGGCGCCAGTTGTCGCGCATTCCGTGCCTGTCGCCGCTAGTGCGGCGTCGAGCGACCGGATCATCGTGCCCTCGAAGGACGAGGTTGCTTCTGCCGAAGGTCCGGCCCTTCTCGCGCTTGCTGCCCCGCCGCAGGCGAATTCGAAGCCGCAAGCCACGCTCGGCGGCAGCCCTGCCGCGCCCGGCCCCGTCGAGGTGGCAAGCGCGGCAATGGTTTCGCCAATTGAAACGGATGCACAATCGCCTGCTTCCACCAAACCCTTCGACCTTGTGCTTACCGACCGCAGCGACGTATCGATACCGCTGCCAATGGCACGGCCTGACGGCCTGGCCAAGCGCGGCGTAGCGCCGACCGAACCTGTGCTTGCCTACGCACGGCCGGATGCCGGGGATGACGGCACCGACGACACTCCAAGCGTTCGGAAGCGGCTCTCCGCGCCTGTGGCGCGCAATGGCGTGGCCGTCTACGACATCTCCGCAAACATCGTCTATCTTCCGAACGGCGAACGCCTGGAGGCGCATTCCGGCCTCGGAAAGATGCGTGACAACCCGCGTTTCGTGCACGCCAGGAACCGTGGCCCGACACCGCCCCACACCTACGACCTGACAATGCGCGAAAGCCTGTTCCACGGCGTCGAGGCGATCCGCCTAAATCCGGTCGGCGGCGCCGGCAATGTCTACAACCGCGTGGGCCTGCTGGCGCATACCTACATGCTCGGTGCCCGCGGCGATTCCAACGGCTGCGTATCCGTCAAGGACTACAAGCGCTTCCTTGCAGCATTCAAGCGCGGCCAGATCCGCCAGCTCGTTGTCGTCACCAACATGCCTGACAAGCCGGCATCGCGCCTGGCATCCTTGTTCTCGTCGCGGTCATAGGTCAAACCAGACACCGCGCAGACACAATCCGCGCCCGAATTTTCCGGAATTAAGTAGCAAATCCCACCAATGCGTCCGCTTCCGGCCCTAAGCGGTCGAAGCGACCTTAGTGGGATCAACGCTAATTCGACAATAGCATAGGCATGGCTAGTACCATCCCGACAGGGGTGGCCATTCCGAACAGCAGGAAAAAAGCAACCGAGGCAACTCCCCAGCAACACCAGAATATGCGAAATCGACCCGACGCGAACCCAAGTGCGCAGAGCGCTAAGGTGAGCAAGAGAACGGTTAGACCTATTGGAAGTCCTCGCGCCCCCAATGCCATCATGGCACGAGGAATTAGGCCCAATACTATGGCGATAGCAACAAGAACTGGTGCCTTCGCCGCGACGCTCTGGACTGCTTTACCGTCTGTCATTGTGGCATCATTCTCCACGAAAGTGTGCGTTCGACATTAAGTTGCGGCTATGATTTCTCAAAGACCTTAATGTCTGGTGTTGGCGGCGCAAAGCGGACGATGGCCGCCGGTTGGTCTTTGTGCCACCAACTGAAAGCGCTGCAGCGCTTTCAGTTGGTGGCATTTGCTACATAATTCCGGAATTTTCCCCGCTGCTTGATACCGTGCGATCATCTCCCTGTCCCGTCATCGGATACACCGCAAGGCGTTGCGGCGAGACGGGACCGGCGCTGGGTGTTTGGGAACGACGCAAGTCCTCTCACCCGGGGTCCGCGGAAAATGGTCTGCCTCCGGAGACGGCGGCGTGGCGAGAATGCCTCGTCGAGTTGAGCTCCGGACGTGCCTGTGTGGCACACAAGGCCCCTCCAGGGGGAAGCGCAGGCTTCTCCCCGACAAAGGTCGGGAGGGGAGCCAGAGACCGGAGTTGCGGGCATAAACCGCCGAACGGGTGCTGGGAAGCACCATATTTACTCTACTCTCACGCGGCAATTTCCGGTGCCCCGTCCGAGCAAGCCAGCATCGTCATACCACGGGTGAAAGCCGCGTGAACGGAACGTCGTGTCAATGAACAGGGCGTATCGCCGTGGGACGTTGACGATCCCAGGCAGAAATCACACCGGTCCCATTGATCGCGATAGACGAACCCGGCATAGCTGCATTATGTACCAGAATGACAATTTCTGCTAAGGCCCTGCAATGGTGAATTATATCGAAGCCTCATCCGCGCCGTCGAAGAATACCGGCGCAATCAGGCTCTACGGCTCCGAGGCTTTCGAAGGCATGCGCAAGGCGTGCCAGGTGACGGCTCGCTGCCTCGACGAGCTGTCCTCCTTCGTGAATCCCGGTATTGCGACCGATGCGATCGATCGTTTCGTCTTCGAGTTCGGCATGGACAACGGCGCCGTTCCTGCAACCCTGAACTATCGCGGCTATACAAAATCGACCTGCACGTCGATCAACCATGTCGTCTGTCATGGTATTCCGGACGCAAAGCCGCTCCGGGAAGGTGATATCGTCAACATCGACGTAACCTATGTCGTCGACGGCTGGCACGGCGATTCCAGCCGCATGTACCCTGTCGGCGAAATCAAGCGTGCCGCCGAGCGCCTGCTCGAAGTCACGTATGAATCGCTGATGCACGGGATTGAAGCCGTACGACCGGGCGCCCGCGCCGGTGCCATCGGCGAAGCGATCCAGACCTATGCGGAAGCCGAGCGATGCTCGGTGGTGCGCGACTTCTGCGGCCATGGTGTTGGCGCATTGTTCCATGATTCACCCAACATCCTGCATTACGGCCGGGCAAGCGAAGGGCCCGAGTTGCGCGAAGGCATGATCTTCACGATCGAGCCAATGATCAACCTTGGACGCCCACATGTTAAAGTGCTTGCTGACGGCTGGACCGCGGTTACGCGCGATCGCTCGCTTTCGGCGCAATATGAGCACACGGTCGGAGTGACGGCGGACGGCTGCGAAATATTCACGCTTTCACCCGGCGGGCTCGACCGGCCCGGCCTTCCGCCTCTTAGCCGATGAGCGCTTGATGGCGAAGGGTCCTGTTCAGCAATCCGACGATGCCGAGCTGCCCTTCGAGGCAGGCGAGGCTTTCGACGAGCGATCATTCTTTGCCGAACAGCCGGCTCATCCGCCTTCCCTAACGAAACGCACCACCGTTTCGTCAGCGCTCGGCAAGGAAGAGCATTATCACGGGCATCGCGAACGCCTGCGCGACCGCTTTCGCCAGAACGGCGACACTGCGGTCGCCGACTACGAGTTGCTTGAACTGCTGCTCTTCCGGCTGATCCCGCGACGCGACACCAAGCCGATCGCCAAGGCACTGCTTGATCGCTTCGGCTCTCTTGCGGCGGTTTTCGGGGCGCCCATCGCGTTGCTGCAGGAGGTCAAGGGTGTCGGCGAGGCTGTGGCACTCGATATCAAGCTCATTTCGGCAGTCGCGCATCGGACGCTGAAAAGCGAACTCAAAGGCAAGCAGGTTCTGTCGTCCTGGTCATCGGTGATCCAGTACTGCCACGCGGCCATGGCGCATGAAACCCGGGAACAGTTCCGCATTCTGTGATAAGCGATTGATTTCGCTACACCGCGTCCCACGTCACGTAAGGTGACGTCCCCTACTCCGCATCTATCAACCGCCATCCGTTTCACTTGGATGGTCCGCGCCGTTGTGCGCTTAAAGGAGATACCGGTGAAAGTATTATACTGCCACAAAGTCCGCGACCCCAAAGAGCAAGAATGCCTGGCGTCCGTCGACTTCGAACTAAATGAGCATCTCCGGCTCTACGGCCTGCGGCTGCTGCGTAAGCCTGATGGCGCAATGTTCCTCTACGCACCACAGGCCGGCCACCGCCGTACGGCGACGTTCTCGGCACCCATGGCCAAGCGCCTCACCGCTCTCGCCATCGAAGCGTACGAGGCGGCCAATGACCGATAAGCACGCGCCTGATTCCCTGAAGTACCAATGGCGCATCATGGGCGTAGTGCTGCGGTCGACGTGGGCAACCGGACTCGACAAGTCCGTTGCGTTTGAGATCGTCGACAACTACCGCAAAGATCATCGCAACAGCCGAGCTAGCTTGAGCTATCTGGTGAAGGCAACCGGCGCAGACCGGAAAAGCGTCATTGCATCCACCCGGCGTCTCGTCGAGAACGGGCCGTTCGTCGTTTCCCGACAAGGGTCTGGAACGCGCCCCACAGAGTACGACTTAGACTTCGGTTCGGTGCAGGATAAGCCTAGTAGTGGTGTAGAGACCACTACTAGCACATCAGACTCTAGTAGTGGCGTAGAACCCACTACAGGGGGTGGCGTAGAACCCACCACTAGCGCGCCTAGTAGTGGTGCTGACACCACTGAATCCGTCCTACATGTAGCGGCCTACAAGGCCGGCGTACATGATAGGATGATTGAACCCGCCCCGCCTACGGCGCCGCTCACGGATGGCCTGGAGGCCACCGTCGCGGGTGGTGCGGGAGGAGGGTTTGAGGAGCTATGGAAGACCTATTTTCCGAACCGTGGACAGGGCGACAAGAAGAAGGCGCGCGCCGTCTATGAGAAGCTTGCGCCAGACGCAGATCTGCATGCAGCGCTGCTGGAATCGGCGCAATCTTGGTTTGATGCATGGGCAGCGCAGGGTAAGCCAGACGCGCCACGCAAACATCTGGATACGTGGCTGGCAGGCGAACACTACGAATGCGATCCGCCGTCCGCCTATAAGGCAAAAGAACGAAAGGCACCTGCCGCTAGGGCTCTCAAGCCAGAACCAGTCAACGACAACGAGCCTGCTGCCGAGGAAATCCCCGATTTCATGAAAGGCTCGCCGTCGCTTTGGCCGGAAGGCGAGTATTGGGGCGAGTTCGTCGAGAACGAAGTCCTACTGGAGTACGACGGCAAGGACACGGCGGTGCACCTCACCTTCCTAGTCAACACCCCTGGCGAGAACTTCGGAAAGCGACTGCTGCACAGGTTCTACGCTCAAAGCTGGATGAAGAGCGCGCAGGATGAAGGAAACCGTTACCTCGTCGACATCTGCGGCGCTATCGGAGTGCCTGGCTGCGACGAGCTCGACGAACTCATGTTCCATCCAATTCGCGTAAAGGCCGATGGCCGCACGCTCACCTATACCAAGATTGAAGAGGCCGCCGCATGATCGATGCAGCCGATGTATACGAATCCACCAAAGCCGCGTTTCTCGACGCCCTCGCTGCCCAGCCCAAAACGGCGCGCATGATGCGGATCGACCCATTCGATGCTGAGGATGAGGACGGACAGACCTTGAAAGTCATCGGGGTCTACGACGACGAGCATGACATGAGGTTCATCGTGATCGACGACACTCGGGAAGACGGGGAAATCTATCCAGTTGCGTATCGCACCCTGTACAAGAAGGGCACCGGCACAACCCGACCCAACATGTAGTACAACTTATATACGTGGGAACGAACAACGAACGATACGCGCACAAATTGCGCTTCCAAGGCTAACCGGGCAGCGCAGATTGGATTATTCGGACGGCCAAGACCACTCTCGATGCTCAAGCACCGCTTCGGCATGCTCAACCGAATGGCGCGGAAGCGGTGACGCGGGTTCAAAATTTCCTTTGATCTGAATTTCTGACGTCCGATCGACGCTGGCTAAATTGTAAAATCTCTCAACACCATCGGCAAAGTCTTCCGCATAGACACTCCAGGGGTGTGACCACTCACCTGCCAAAGATCGAAAGCGTACGAGGAAGAAGTGAAGAGGCTTTGTGCCTTTCACCCTATCCTTCGTCCGAATAACGTAACCAGCGTATTTAGCAGCCGCCTCGTGCACGGGACGAACCGGGTTCTTTCCTGCTTCAATATCTTGGTAACTACGAAGGGGCATTCCCATTTCCTGAGACATTTCCTGCTGCGTTAGGCCGAGTCCAGCGCGATATGCTTTTAGGTTGAACATAAGAGTTTCCTGTTGCTGCTAGTACAGCATGACATACCCACGTATTACGTGCAACTCGAAAACACGTAATACGTGGTCTAACGCTGCTGCAGGAGTGAGCCGTCAGCGGAGAACAGTGTCGTTATCACCCGATAGACGTGGTTGAACCGGTCCTCGCAACCTAAGGCTTTCGCAGCGAGGGCAAAATCCATCATTGCCCGATGTAGATAAGTGGGAAATTGGTCGTGAAAGTCGCGAAGTGGAGAGTGACTCCTGCTTGCGGGAACCACGAATGATTCACCGTTATAAGCGTCCATGATGTGTCCTGCCGCCCCATGCACAAAGCCGGAGAACGTATTATCGATTACGCGGAGAACGTCATGGTGCGTGGACGCGTCTCCTTCGTCATATGCTCGCACAATATAGGAGCGAATTTTTCTTCGGCTAACCCGGTGCCGCTTCTGCGTGGACTTCAGGACATCATGATGATCGAACTCCTCCTGAAAGAATTCGGCCAAGAACTCGTCATGGGTGTCCTCATGCGTTGATCCCAGGACGTGCGGTGCGGCAAGGAATTGTACCTCTGATCCAATCTCGTCAAGTATGCGCATAGAGGCGCCAGCATCTAGGAGCAGGCCCGCATCGAGCAGCATCTTAAGCGACTGAATAGCGCTTAGGATTCGGATCGACTTTAAAAAGATCGCTTGCTGCGGGAGTCTTTCAACAAACCTATAGCCACGTCGGCCTGATCCGGTCCTTACGAACCGCGGCTTAGGAAGCACGGACTCCATTTCAGCCTGTGCGAGTTTCATCGCTTCTAAAGCGATAGCATACGCTCGTTCCATTCAACTCCCTGAAATCCGATCTTGCCGTCACCCCGATGCGGAAGAGAACTTCGCTTTAGGAGTGTTGAGTGTTGGGTGGGCTAGGCAGGTCTCACACCGGCGGCTATTTGCTTCGCTTTGACGGCGGCAATCTTGGCTGGCCTTACAAAAAGTCTTTCCAAAAGATCAAGCGTCAGGTCTTCAAGCGCCTCCGCTTCCTCCCGGGTATATGGGTCAACATCATGGGTCGCATCGTTACCGTCTAGAGCAGCAACGTCCGCCAACTCGACAATGTCGTGCTCGAGAATCGTCATCTCGCCCAGAGACTTTATCCGCACTCGCAGAGCTTGCGCGGCTTCTCTTTCAGCGAGACGGGGATCGTGCGTGTAAATGTGCTTGGTGGCGACATCGAGCGTCTTCCGATACATGGCCCCGGCTGCCTCGTACCATGTCATCTGGCGGCATTCGTTAGCTTCACGAAACAGATCAGCAATCCTATCGGGGATATACTGACTCAACTCCATCGCCGTTGTTGCGATGCGAACCGCGTCTTCATCAAGGCACGTCGAATTGTATTCGATGCTTCCTTTAAAGGCGATCGGGAGGGTGGAGCCGTCTGGTCCACTCCAATTGTAAATAGATATCTGATCGCAATCAGCACAACTTGCCGCTACTTCATGGTTATGGCTGTCCAAGCGGTTCGAGCCCACTACATGGTGCTGAACGCGTCTAACGCCGCACCGGACACAATCTCTGACAAAGAAGGCCATGTGTTCTCCCACCGATAGAGTCCTTTGTAGTCAGAACGCGGCCAGCGTTACAAGAACATTGCCACCATTGGATGTGCACGGGAGGGGCTGGTCCACAACCAAAAATCAACCGCTCCACAAAACCCGCGTCCCCCGCATGTAGGAACTTTTTTGTGACTCTTTGAACATTTACCTTGGAGGCGTCGGTGGCGAGTGGAGGGTTTCGTGCTGGTTCCGGTCGTCCAAAGGGCGTGAAGAATGGTGAGCGAAAGCAGCTTCAGAGGAAGTCGGCATTCAAGTGCGAAGAGTGCTTTGGGTGCAGGTACTGCGGGTCGCCGATCGGCAAGAAGCGCAAAGCAGGATCCGGCAAGTGCGGCAATTGCGCAAGTGTGGCGAGTGGACGAAAAAATATTAGAGATAGCTGGACGGCAAGGGCCTGCAGGAATTGTGACACTCAGTTCTCGTCAGCAGTTATGTATTATTGCTCGGACGGGTGCCGCATAAAGTACGGCAACGACACTGCCGCAGCCAAGAAAGCTGCCGCAAGACCGAAATCATTTGCCAAAACATGCTCTCGGTGTGACTCGTCATTCACAATTAAGTTTGACAACCCGCGCATCAAGTTCTGCGGCGAGGAGTGCCGCAGAGCAACAGACAACGAGCTAAAGAGCGTAAAGAGGCGCGCCGCTAATGACAATCACGCTCCGCCTGTAGCCGTTGCGTACTCGGTATTGCGGGCCTC
This sequence comes from Rhizobium sp. Root1220, assembly GCF_001426265.1. Classification (GTDB taxonomy): domain Bacteria; phylum Pseudomonadota; class Alphaproteobacteria; order Rhizobiales; family Rhizobiaceae; genus Rhizobium. The sequence continues at coordinate 154 of NZ_LMDG01000012.1, read as the reverse complement.
TGGATGGAAGTGTGCGGTCTGCCTGTAACCGCCCGATTGCTACCGCGTAGATTTGGCTTTGATGCGAGCGACGAGCAGCTCGTTGTCAACAAAGCTGTCTAGGAAGTCGTTCCATTCTTGCAACAAAGCTGTCTAGGAAGTCGTTCCATTCTTG
>NZ_LMDG01000011.1 GCF_001426265.1 Rhizobium sp. Root1220 | reverse complement strand
TGAGAGCCGGTTCTACCAAGCGCGTGGCGGCCGCAGTAGGCGAAGGCGCGGCGGTCGTCAGTCAGATCCACACTGCGCTGGGACTACGAGACGGCGGCAGCACAATATCATCGCCTTCTCCTTCCTTGGGTTCGTCCGTGAGCCGAGCCCCCGTGTGAGGTCATGCCTCCCGCGGTCGATCTTATGAATCGTGACCTGAAGGCCCGAGGTCTCACTAAGGACTACTGTAATTCCGCGGTCCCACTTCAGTCACTACCTCGTAAACGACTGCAAGGACCGACCACCGCTTTCGCCGCTTTGCGCCAGGAGCAAGCGCGACGCGACATTGACCGCTGGAACCCGGACACCGAATCTGCGGTTTCGTCGTTGAGGGCCACGTTGGGCCGCAACTCGCCAGATCTCACGATGCCACAAGTGGCATTCAGCAGCATGGCACATGAACCTCGCTCGAATCGAGGTTGCCAAATAAGATCGCTCTGGAACCGTCCTTGCCCGCAGCTGACGCCTGCTTTAGCTCATCAATAGAAGGGAGCAGGCCCCACATCAGAACCGAGCCGAGCAGAGTATACAGGAAGAACTTGTAGCTGGCGTAGACGCGATCCTTGCCGCCCCAGATGCCGATGATCAGGCGCTCTCTGCTGCCATGGTGAGAGCACNAGTGGCATTCAGCAGCATGGCACATGAACCTCGCTCGAATCGAGGTTGCCAAATAAGATCGCTCTGGAACCGTCCTTGCCCGCAGCTGACGCCTGCTTTAGCTCATCAATAGAAGGGAGCAGGCCCCAATGATTTTTCTGATACTCGCGATTCTGGTAATTTTGGTGTGTTTCTTCCTGTTTCCACGTCCGACATTGATTGCATCGGCAGTAGCCGTTTTGTTCGGCTGTGGCGTTGCCGCCTATGTGTATTTCCAGCAATCCGACCGCAACAGCTCCGCGACGCTCGTCGTTGGTACGAGTACCGGCGGCCAGGGATGCCCCGACCCCGCCAAGGCAGTTTTCGTTCAACTTTCCAACGGCTCCGATCGGCGGGTAAATGTGGTGCGCTTCCGATTGATCGCGAAGCGCCCCGGCTTCAGTATTGAGGAGTACTCCGACTATTTCAGCAGCTACAAGATCATTGAACCGCACGGGATATATGGCACATGTTGGACGCTCAATGCATACAGAGGCCTGGAAACCCTGCCGGGCAAGCCTTCTCCCAAGGACTTTGAATGGTCGGTTAACATCTCATCGGTCGAGTTCGCTAGCGATAGATAGGTAATCACCCTTGTTATCTTGGAATTCTTGAGGCGATCCTATGACCGATGGCATTGGCTTCCAAAGGCGCGCTCACATTCAATCAGACTCGAATAGAAGCGTTACGCGCAGAGCCTGCTGCACACGCAAACCGCGCTGGGAGATTGGGAGATCAGGTTTCACGTCGCTCTCGTGGAAGGTATTTTGAACGCCTCGTCGGCGCGACAACCTGTACCGTAGTGGTCAACTCACCCGTAGCGCTTCCTTCCGTAAAAATTGACATCTCGGGTCGTTGGCGCGACCCTTTAATCATAGCGATTCGGACCGCGTACTTTCCCTTCTGCGATCCCCCTGTGCTGCGAATCCTTCCCACGTGTTGAGTCCAAAGCCATGAGGAGAAAAGCCATGATGCCTTCCAGTCTCTTCTTCGACCTCGTTGATTCCCAAATTGCGTTCAAAATCGTGCAAAGGAATTTCAACAGTCCAAATTTTATCTTCAGTGTACCTCGTGCCAAATCGAGCACGAAGATCTCGTTGTCTTTTGACGCCGGCACGGCGTTTGCCACNGAAGACACAGCCTGCATCTCATGGAACAGGTCGGCACGGATAACTTCCAGGAGATCGGTCGACTATCGCCGAATGCCCTTCCCAGAGAAACCCATGAGAAATTGGCGGCGAATGGCTATTATGAGCAGAGCTTCGTGAGCCTATACGGCGACGAGGCCCTCGAGGGGGCGAAAGAAAAGCTGAAGGACGCCTTCAATCACTGGGTCGCCCCCGATATGAATGTACACGCGCGTCATTGAGCACGACTGCCACCTGCCGTGTGCGGCTTTAGGGCGCGATTTGCGCGACAACCCGAACAGAGCGACACGCGTGTTCATCGCCTGCTCGGCAGCAGAGACCCGGATCGTACGGAACGCTCCGACGGAAACCATCCCTCCGGGCTTCCAGACGGCGAGTGGAAAGCGAGGCTCCATTTTCCAAGAGCCCGACTCGAGCTTGAGCTTCAACGACAGGAGGTTGCTGGGCTGCCAGGGCTCCCTGACGAATATTCCGTCACTGCAGAACAGCTGAGCAGCGGGAGCCAACTACCTCGACCGATGTCCCTAAAAGGCAGGCTTCTGTCCCCAACCAGTTCAATGTGCGCACTGTTTTCCTGCGGGCGAGGGCTTGGCCATTGATCGCGCAGCGTACGAGGTCAGCGGTTCCCTTGATCTGATCCCAGTTCTCGTAGTCCGCGATAATTGACCGACGTCCGGATTTGAGGGCTGCGGTGCAGCTGCTATGCGCGGTCGGGCTGACCCACTGCCACACGGCCTTGTCGTCGGGCTTCAGCCCCGAGAGACAAGCAGGTGGAGACCAGGCGCTCCGCCATCGGCAGGTTGGCGTTTCAACTGCATCGTGCCGAACTGTGATCCGGTGATGGCAATTGCAGCGTCCACGATCTTGCCATAGAGCGCTGTTGTATCCTGTTCACCGATCAGAGCGACGCTGATTGCATGGACAAAATCGATATCTGACAGCTCGTCATGCAATCCGGGAACCGAAGAAAAATTGGGAGCGGACGGTACGAGGTTAACAGCGCTCATCTAGCTACCTTAAAGGTTAGGGCGAAAGCGCAACGTTGCTGACAGTCCCCAGAGCCCGTTCCACGACTGAGGATACGGGACCATTGCACAATGCAGGCTGTAAGGACAACGAACGTTTCCGTGTCGGGGTTTCCACGATCTCAGCGCGTGGCCCATTGAAGCCCTGCGATAGCTCCGAGCGACAACGGCACCTCACGTTCCGAATAGGGCGTGCCCACGAAACCGACTGGTGGCGATTCCATACCACCGAGTTGAACTCTGACGGTTACGGTAAAGACAACCTTGTGCTCGGGTCCATGTGAAGGTGTATCCCCTTCGCAGATAGAAAGACAGGCGGCCATCTTTTTGCTCGAGGTGTGAGGATCGACTGCTTCAACCATGAGGCCACCCACGTTCCCCACGATCGTTTGGCGTTCCGAGCGAATGAGCCCGCCAGGATTGGTCGTCTCTGGAATCAAGGTAACTCTTGGATAAACGGACAGGAGGCATCAATCGACCCGCTGACCGCGTCGATACCGGAAACGCCGCCGCGTTGGTCAGTGGCACACTAATGTGACGCAAGACCAACGTCTCATCGAAGAAGCTGCGGCAAGTTAGAAGATCATCGTCCGATGCGCGGCAGTTAAATTGTCTCTCGAAACCGCCGTTCAGCCTGCACAAGACCTCTGACCTATCGATACACCCGACCGCACCGGCATGAACTGCGTCGCAATGGTTGGCGAGTCACAAAGCGTGACAGCCGGACTGCCGTTGGTTCAGGCGATAGACGATCCGCCCAGCAGACTTGCGACCTTCTGCTGGTCCGGGACCTCACCGTTTGGCGTGAGCTTATCGCCGACGCCGGGCAAGTTGCTAAAGCAGTTCCTGTTGTGACGTTCCGGCCTGTCGCGTCACGCCGGCATTGGTGAGCTTGTCAAGCAAAGCCGCCGAGGCCGCCGAGTAGCCCGCCATCCTGATGGTCCTGCTGAGGCGCTTTCTCCCGTGGCGATGACCGAAGCTCAGGCGTTGTTGCCGAGCCGAATGCGCGGCAAATGGCTTGGCGGGTCTAACACTCTCGTTTTCCTGCGCGTATCGGCGTCGTCTTCAATGTTCGGCGGCCTTGCGGATTTGTCTCTGAACGCAGCCGCGACATACGGCCTGATCTTTGGCTCGACGGCGGCAGCTTGCGATCGCCCTCGCGGTCTACTTGGCATAGTCGCAAGCAGTCGTCCCAACGCTCCGTTTTGCTAAACTATGCGTGATCCGCGGTTCCATCGACATCAAAAGGCTGCGCAGTTTGCCCGGAAGGCGGCTCCGGTAGGTGACCGCTTCATAACGATCGTGACCAGTGCTTGCGGATATGCGAAGGTGACAATCGAGCTTGCTGTTTCTGGCAAGATGCGGTGGAACCCTGTGTCGAGTGGTTCGTTCAGGTCGATAATCGGTATTATCACCGGTGCCTCACGGTTAGACCAAGGTTTCCATGAACGCGCGCCGTATCGTCGTCATCAGCGATTTCCAGGACGGGAACTGGAGTAACGACGACCTTCCCCCTACCCAAGATTTCATGACGAGATGGACCGATGGCAGGAGAGGAATACCGCCTTCACCTTCTCGCGGTACTCACAGCGTCACAGTGGATGGCGGCTACCTTGAGCGGCTTCCACTAGCAGCTGTTGCGGATGGGATGGTCGACTGCGCAGAAATCTGGACGCATTGGCGGGGCAGTGATCCTCCAGCAGCATGGGTTGACAGAAATCCGTCGCTTGTACGGCGTGCATTTCGGCTGAACGGCCCGGAAGCGCCTTTTGCTTCAAATGACATGCTGGGGCACATTTCTGCATTTGGTCCTCCGGAGATCCTTTGCGTCTGGGGGCTCGGTGTGAGCGAGGAGATCCTGATTGCATGCCGCGACAGCTTCAAAATCTATAATTCGATCGACGCACCGGCCCTTCGAATCCCACCTGAGGTCAGCCAACATTTCGATCTGGTAATCACCGGCGCGGAGTGGCAATCAGCGGTGGTGCGATCGCGGCATCCGCAGATGCGCACGGTCGTGATGCCGATCGGTCCGGAGTTCGCCTCAGCGTCCACCTTCCGGCCGCTAGGTCTGCCCAAGAGCTATGACGTAATCTATGTGGCGGCTGCCCAGGCTTACAAGCGTCACGACATCCTATTCGAGGCGCTCGCCAAGCTTCCGAGCTCTCTGAAGTCGCTGTGCGTCTTCGGCTATGGGGAGCTGGTGGAGGATCTGCGGAGCCATGTTGAACAGCTAGGCCTCAATGTTGATTTCGTTGGACCGCCTGGCGTGCGTTTCGACGAGGTGAACCGCCTGATGAACCTGGCACGTATCGGAGTCGTATGTGGCGTGGAAGACGGTGCACCAGCGATCCTCACCGAGTACATGCTCGCGGGTATTCCTGTGCTCGCCAACAGCGCTCTGTGTTGCGGCCTGCAGTACATTACCGCCGAGTCAGGAGCTTGGGCTAGTGCGGATGACTTCCATGAGGGCATTCGCGACCTATTGGAACGGACCGACACGTTACGCCCTCGAAATGTCGTGCTCGCCAACTGGACTTGGCCGCATAGCATTCGCCGCCTTCGCAAATTGATCGACGCCCGCTGACCGTGGGGAACTTTATGAATGTGCCGTCGTTCGACAATATGCTTTCGCGAGGTGTTTGATGAACGTTCAAAATTCTTTTTTGCAAACATCTGCATCGCCTGCAGTTCCGGATCTCCCATTGATCTGCTTCTCTCATCTGCGGTGGGACTTCGTGCTGCAGAGACCGCAGCATCTGATGCGACGATTCTCGAACGATCGGCAGGTCTTTTATTTCGAGGAATACATTCCGACCGATCATCACTTGGCTTACCTTGAAATTCACCCCTTCGAAGGCACAACGGTCAAGGCAATTCGGCCGCGCGTCCCGCATTGGTGGAACGATCGTGATCGGAACAAGGCGCTCGGTCGGCTGCTTGACGATCTCATCTCGCTCCATGGGGCAAAACGCCCAATTCTGTGGTTCTATACGCCGATGATGTATTCGTTCGCCCGACATATTGAGGCGGCCGCAGTCGTTTATGATTGCATGGATGAGTTGGCGAATTTCCGGTTTGCTTCGCCTGATACGAAGGACATGGAAAGCGCATTGATAGCTCGTGCTGACGTGGTCTTTACCGGTGGCATCAGCCTTTACGAGGCGAAAAAGGATCGGCATGACAACATTCACGCCTTTCCTTCTAGCGTCGATACCTATCACTTTCAGGCCGGAAGGACCTTGTTGGCGGATCCCGCGGACCAGGCCGACATTCCCCATCCGCGACTTGGTTATTACGGTGTTATCGACGAGCGCCTTGATCTCGATCTGATCCGGCGAACGGCCGCCGCTCGGCCGAACTATTCCTTTGTCTTCCTCGGTCCAGTCGCGAAAATATCGCACTCCGACCTTCCTCAGGCGGAAAACATCCATTACCTCGGCCGGAAAGAATACGGCGATCTGCCCGCATACCTATCCGGCTGGGACGCTGCACTGATGCCATTCTCGCTCAACGAGGCCACCCGCTTCATCAGTCCTACCAAAACGCCGGAATATCTCGCTGCGGGACGGCCGGTGATCAGTACAAAGATAACAGATGTCGTTAGAGGTTACAGCAATACGCGAGGTGTTTATCTAGCAGACGGCATTGACGAATTCGCCGATGGCTGCGATGCCGCGCTGGCTCTCGCGCGCTCGGGCGGGGCCTGGCTGGAGCCTGTGGACGCACTTTTGGCACACGCTTCCTGGGATGCGACGTTCAAAAGCATGTCGCTCATCGTCGACCAGGCTATTTCGCGTACAAACGCCCCTCCACCGGCCCAGGGAAAATCATATCCAAGTTATAACCAGGCTAGACTGCGAAAATATGACTACCTGATCGTCGGGGCCGGTTTCGCTGGTTCGGTGCTGGCCGAGCGACTGGCCACAGATGGGTTAAAGGTGCTGATCTGCGACAGGCGCCCCCACATCGCCGGCAATGCCTACGATCACCGTAATGAAGCCGGTATTCTGGTTCATAAGTATGGCCCCCACATCTTCCATACCAACAGCGAGGATGTGTTCGCCTACCTGTCTCGCTTCACCGCCTGGCGACCCTACGAGCACAGGGTGCTTGCCCAAGTAGGCACTTTGCGGCTTCCCATCCCGATCAATCGCACCACTTTGAACGTCCTTTATGGCTGCGATCTTTCCAGCGAGACGGACGCGCAACGTTTCCTGATGGCCCGGGCAGAACCCTGTGATCCGATTACCACGTCGCGAGACGTCGTCGTTTCGCAAGTCGGATCAGAGCTTTATCGAACCTTTTTCGAAGGCTACACCCGCAAGCAGTGGGGGTTGGATCCATCCGAACTTGACCGCTCGGTCACTGCACGCGTGCCGACTAGGACGAACGAGGACGATCGCTATTTCCTCGACACATTCCAAGCTATGCCGCTCGATGGCTATACCCGGATGTTCGAGCGGATGCTGGATCATGAGAACATTACCATCATGGTCGACACCGATTTCAAAACTCTTCGTCAACACGACTTGGCAAACCATGTGATTTTCACTGGGCCAATCGATGAATATTTTGATTTCAAACTCGGGCGTCTGCCTTATCGAAGCCTGAAATTTCAACACGAGACGCATGGTGTGCGCCGTATATTTCCCGCCGGCGTCATCAACTTTCCATCTGAGGACGTGCCCTACACACGTGCAACGGAATACAAATATCTGACGGGACAAATCCATCCCAAGACCAGCATCAGCTACGAATACGCCTGTGCGGATGGCGATCCTTACTATCCCATTCCGCGCCCTGAAAATCAGGCGCTTTACAAACAATACGAAGCCCTCGCCCGCGAACTGGATAACGTGACGTTCGTGGGCCGGCTCGGTACTTATAAATATTACAATATGGACCAGGTCGTTGGACAGGCGCTTGCAACCCACCGACGTCTGCTGAAAAGACATCCCGTCGCCAGCGTTCTTGAGAAAGACACCCGGCGTGGCTAGGAAACCCCGCATTGCCCTCGCAACCGATAGCCGCGAACCCTCTGGTATGGGCGAGCACATGCTCGCCCTTGGCCGCAAACTTTCTGCCGAAGCTGACGTAACCCTGGTCCTCTCACTGGACCCGGGCAGACTTTTGCAGCGTGCCGCCCGTTTTGGCTTAGGCATCAAGCTTGCATACGATCAGAATGATATGGCCAGATGGTTGGCCAGAGGCAACGTAGACTTGCTCCATGTCCATGCCGGAATCGGATGGGAAGGCCACGAACTTGCACAAGCAGCCAGACTGTTCAACATTCCGGTCATCCGCACCGAACATCTCCCTTATGTTCTCACCGATGCTGAGCAGCAGGAGCGGTATCGGCTGAAAACGCAATATGTCGCGCACCATATTGTCGTTTCAGAGGCCTCACGCGAAAGCTTCCGCGACCACATTTCACCGGAGCGAATGACCGTCGTCCGCAACGGCATATTTGAGCCGGACCCACCAATTATGGCAGCCGCTCTGCGTATGGAGCTTGGACTGCAAGATGAGATCGTGCTTGTGACAGTGGCACGGTTCACCGCGCAGAAGGGTCACGAGTGCCTCGTGCGGGCCATGCCCGAAATTCTGCGGGTACATCCGCGATTGCGGCTGTTGCTCGTCGGGTCGGGCGAGGAATACGTCAGAGTCGAGACCCTTGTTCGTGAACTCGAACTTTCCAGCAGTGTGCTCTTTACCGGCCAACGGCCCGATGTCGCAGATATATTAGCTCTCAGCGACCTCTTCGTTCTGCCATCGGTGTTCGAGGGCTTGCCCCTTGCCGTCCTGGAAGCGATGTCTTTAGGCTGTCCGGTTGTGGCGACCCGCATCGGCGGCACGGTGGAAGCGCTTGGCGAAGATCATCCATTCTTCGCAGAGCCGAAAAACCCCGCCTCGCTGGCCGCCACCATCATGCATGCTCTAGCCGATCGGGGAAAGCTGGCGAATGTCGCCATGGCTGCGCGCGACCGCTTTCAAAGGCAGTTTTCCGCTGATCGAATGGCTAATGCAACAATGGCGGTTTACGACCGTTTTCTGCCGAAGACTGCATCTATCATGCATAAGGAACGACCAATGCAAAAGACGCGGCTCGCATTCATCGGCGTGGGAGGTATCGCTCGCCGCCATCTAGATGTCATTGCCACTTTCGATGAGGTGGAGTTGGTGGGGTTTGCAGATCCAGACCTTGGGCGGGCCGACGAAGCGGCGGCGCGCTTCGGCGCAAAGTCTTTCGCCCATCACCGCGAGATGTTGGACGTTGTTCGGCCGGATGCAGTCTATGTCTGTGTGCCGCCATTCGCGCATGGTGAGCCGGAACAGGATCTAGTCGAGCGAGGAATTCCATTTTTTGTTGAAAAGCCTGTATCTCTCGACTTGGAGACGGCTAAGAAGATTGAAAAAGCCGTGACGGAGTCGGGGCTCGTCACTGGGGTCGGATACCATTGGCGCTACCTCGACATTGTCGATGTGGCGCGAGAGCTCCTCAAGGACAATCCGGCTCAACTGCTGTCCGGCTATTGGCTCGACTCAACGCCGCCCCCGCAATGGTGGTGGAAAAAAGACAAATCTGGCGGTCAAATAGTCGAGCAGACAACTCATCTTCTCGACCTGGTTCGGTTCATCGTCGGCGAGGTGACGGAAGTTTATGGACGTGCCGCCCACACTGATCGGCCCGATTTCCCCGGCCTAGACGTGCCGACCGTCACGACCGCAAGCCTAACCTTCGAGACCGGCGTTGTTGCAAATATTGCTTCCACCTGTCTGCTCGGGTGGAATCACCGTGTAGGCCTCCACATCTTCGCCGACAAGCTGGCGATCGAGCTAACCGATCGCGAGATCATGGTGGATGTTGGACGTGGCCGTCCGGTGCGCGGAGCAGACGGCGATCCCGTCTGGCGTGAGGATCGCGATTTCATAGACGCCGTACGGGGCGGAGAAAACCGTATCCGATGCCCTTACAGTGAGGCGCTGGCAACCCACCGGCTTGCGCTTGCCGTCACGGCTTCCGCACAAGTGGGGGAGCCGGTTCGCCTTGATCCGCCGCGGACCCGGCAGGTAGCACCGGCACCCTTGCAGTTTCAACCGCGATCAGAAGCGCCGCCTCCGGGAGTAGCGCCCGGCCACCGCATCATTCGTTCGCTTGGCGTCGAGGCGCCGGGCCGCCCCTATTTCCTAGAATACGAAGAAGGACCTCCCGGAGACGGTCAAGTTCGGCTCGATACGCTATACACTGGGCTGTCGGCTGGTACGGAACTGACATTTCTCAAAAACACCAATCCCTATTTTCGGTCGCGCTTCGACGGCGAACGCAGCGTCTTCATAGAGAACGAACCGGATCTCCATTATCCGGTGCCATTTCTCGGATACATGGAGGTTGCCCGGGTATCGGAAACGCGCGCCCGCGGGTTTGCGGAAGGCGACATTGTCGCTACCACGTATGCTCACAAATCCGGTCATACGGCCAACCCGCTCCACGATCTGCTCATTCCCCTTCCGTCCGGTATCGACCCGATCCTGGGCATTCTCGTTGCGCAGATGGGACCGATCGCCGCCAACGGCATTCTTCACGCAGACGCAGAAGCCTTTGGCGCTCACGTGCCTTTTCTCGGAGCCGGTGTGAAGAATCGTCCGATTGTCGTCATCGGTGCCGGCACTGTGGGTTTGATGACCGCCCTCTTCGCACAATCGCTTGGTGCATCCGAGGTCGTCATTACCGACCCATCGGAATTCCGGCGCGGCAAAGCCGAGGCAATGGGCCTGACCGCTATGTCCGAGGAAGACGCCTGGCAGTATGCCAAGGCGCGATGGCATGACGGCGCGATGGGCCGCGGCGCCGACTTCGTTTTTCAAACCCGTGCACATTCCGGAAGCCTGCATACAGCTCTCAAGGCGCTGCGGCAGCAGGGAACCGCCATTGATCTCGCTTTCTACCAAGGCGGAGCCGACAAGCTAAGGCTTGGCGAGGAGTTCCATCACAACGGACTCAATATTCGCTGCGCTCAGATCAATCGGGTACCGCGTGGTCTGGCACCCCTTTGGAACCGCCGCCGGCTCGCTCTCGCAACGGTCGACCTCCTTCGGTCTCACGGGGACATAATCCGCGAGCACGTGATCACCCATATTGTGCCAATGGACGATGCGCCGGCCTTCCTTACCGACCTAATCGAGAACCGACCGGAATTCTTGCAGGTCGTCTTTCAGGTGAACGCATGACAACTGAACAGGCTCCGGTCCGCATCTTGTTCGTGTTTGCCTGGTTGGTAGTGGGCGGCGAGGAGACCGAAGTGCGGCTCCTGACTACAAACCTTGATCCTAGCCTCTACCGAATTGATGTCGTCGCCTGTTTCCGGAAGCCCGGAATGCCGGAACAGACGCACGAGCAGCTTCGTGCCCTCGGTGTCGATGTCGATACGACCCCTTACAACCTCTCCTTCGCAGACACAGTCGGCTATCTGGCTGGCAAGATACCTTGCTATGACATCGTGGTTTCTTGCCAGAATGTCGCGGATATTTATCCCGCGCTTGAACGGCTTCATCTCCGCCCGCCGCTGATTGAGCATGGTGGGCTGGTTTCAGAGGCGTTGGCAGGCCCCAAGCACTTTACCACCCGCTATGTAGGCGTGTGTCGCTCGATCCGGGACGCTGCCGCGTCCCATATGCCAGGTCGCGAAAGCCACGCATTGGAAATCCCTTCCATGGTGGATCTTGCCGCTTTCGATCTATCTACACGCTCCGCAATGCGGACGCGCCTTGGAATAAAGGATGATCACGTCCTTATCGGCTGGGTCGGCCGGCTCGATCCGAAGAAGAATGTCGAGGACTTTATCGAGGCCGCCGCTCTCGTGGTGACAGACAATGAACACGCTCGTTTTATTGTCATTGGAGGCCCTGATGCTTTCATACCAGAATACGCTCTCCGCCTTCGGGACCTGACACATCGGCTGGGCCTGGAAACTAGATTACAGTTCCTGGGCGATCGCAAGGACATTCCCGATCTGCTGTCGGCCGTCGATATCTTCGTCTGGCTCTCGCACGGGGAAGGCATGCCGCACGTTATTGCAGAAGCCGGTGCCGCGTCCTTGCCTGTCATCGCGACGCCCGACAACGGCGCCATCGAACAGATTGACGACCAAGTATCGGGCCTTTTTGTGCCTTATAACGATCCGGCGTCTGTTGCTCGGAAAATCCGACTGCTAATCGGCGACGCTGGTCTGCGCCGCTCGCTCGGTGGTGAACTGCGCCGTAAGGTTGAAACCACCTACTCGATCGAAGCTGTTCTGCCGCAGTGGAAGCAGCTTTTTTCAGAGGTCCTCGCGGAACGGCAATCCGCCGGGCCAACCGGCATCTTCCGATCCTTCCTGATGGGCGGGTTCGAATGCTCTACCCATCGACTGCGGCCGCGCGATGGTGAAACTAGTGGCCGTCGCCTCGATATGATTGACGCGATCCAACACGATCGCTTTTCCGCGCGGGATTACCGTCAGCTCGCAGGATTTGGCATCCGTACCGTCCGCGACGGCTTTCGCTGGCACCTGATTGACAGAGCCGGAGGATATGATTGGTCGAGTATACGGCCCATGCTCCGCGCCGCGAACGAGACCGGAACGCAAGTTGTCTGGGACCTTCTGCACTATGGCTGGCCGGACGATCTCAACATCTGGTCGCCGCGCTTTGTTGATCGATTTGAACGCTACGCCGCGGCATCTGCACGCATCGTCCGTGAGGAGAGTGACGACATTCCTTTTTATTGCCCGATCAATGAAATATCCTTTTTCTCGTGGGGCGGCGGGGATGCCGGCTATCTCAATCCCTTCGCACACGGCCGGGGTTTCGAACTCAAGGTACAGCTCGCCCGGGCAGCTATTGCAGCCATGGATGCGATCATTTCGGTCGATGCTCGTGCCCGCTTCGTCCATTGCGACCCCATCATCAACGTGGTCGCCGATCCATCCCGGCCATGGGAAGCTGGTGTTGCGGAGGGTCACCGTCAATCACAGTTTCAGGGATGGGACCTGATCGCTGGCCGCATGTGGCCGCAGATCGGTGGACAGGAGCGCTACCTCGATATCATCGGCATCAACTATTATTTCACCAATCAATGGATCCACGGGGGTCCGCCCATCGATATCTCCCACCCGCTCTACAAGCCGCTCAGCAAGATCCTGACCGAAACCTATTCTCGCTATGGCAAACCGATGCTGATCGCCGAGACGGGCATCGAAGACGAGCGACGGGGGCCATGGTTTCGCTACGTGTCTGAGCAGGCGCGCATGGCAATGCAAATAGGCGTGCCATTAGAGGGAATATGCCTTTACCCCATCGTCAATCATCCTGGCTGGGACGATAATCGCCATTGCCAGAACGGATTATTGTCCACCGACGTATCGGTCGCTGGCCGCTTGGTTGACTCCGGTTTGTCTTCCGCGATTTTAATTTAGGTTTTTTGAATGAGGCTTATTCTAATTCCCCAGCGCAGATCCTTCTCGACATGACGGGGGTCGGAGTCAAAAGCCGCCTCGTCAATTTCCGGTGGGCGCAGCAACGTTGAACATCACCTCCGCGCCCTCGCCGTTCGGCACGATGCGCAATGCGCTCAGCGACTAAGCCATCTTCCATCGTCACAGTATGGTCGATCACACCGAGCTCATTGGCCGGCGCGAAGCACACGCGCACCCGGCGGATCGGTCCGCCATCAGCGATCCAATCCTCGCCATCCCGCGTCAGCCCCGAGGTGAGACCCGAAGCCCATGCGGCATTTTCTGCGGCCTCGAGGCTATAGCATAGACGTCCTTCCAGCTTCGTTCGATGCTGATGTGGACAATACGCGCGGGTAAAGTGGTCATGGTCGCCTTTGCTTCCCCAATTATTGCAGCGCTACGCGGAGGCTCTTGAACAAAACGGACAATCGCGCGTTTCGCAGGAAGATCTGAAAACGCAGAATGCGTTCCAAAGTCTTGGGACCATAGCCGAAATGCTCCCGAATACGTCGCCTCAATGTCCGCTCCCCAACCGCGATAACATCAGCAACGCCGCGCACATTAGCTCTGCGCCAGTCAGCGCGGCTCAACCAACCGAGGAGAGCTTGAATATCCTCGGGCGGGTCATCGGCGTCATGCATTTCGAGCATCTGCAGCAGGCGCGCGAAGCGCTCCCGCATGAGGACTTCCAATAGTCTTGCCTGGATTGCCTCCCCCAGAAATGCGATAGTGGCATCGTCCCGCCGACCAACTCGGACGGGGCGTACCGAGCCATGCCAGGGCGGCGCCCGGGCGGAAGCGCAGGCCCAGGATGTGGGCGCCGGATTTGAGCTCGGGGAAGGCCGAGGTCCGGTCCGACAACCACGGAAATATCGCGCCAGAGGTCTCGTTGTGGCCTAAATGCCGGCCGTCGCGAGGTCGTCGACGCTTCGATACCCTTCGTTGTAGAGATTGATCGCCGCGTTGCAGAGAACCTGCGAGGACAGCTCGTGCCGCGGGACTTCATAGAAGCGGTACCAGTTCTGCGCGGCTTCGCACATCGCTCGGAAATCAGGCTGTTTGCTCATCGCTCCTCCATTCATCGGAAGCTAGGAGACCGCCGTCGTTCTTCAACGGCGGCGACGGAGTGTCGCAACTAACGACGCCTGAGAAGCCCCTCTGTCGTAAGCACTTCTACCTTCACGGAGAACCGGTCTGGGAGGAGGTGAAGGATCGCGTCGTAGGCGCTGCAGACGCCGTCGCTGAGAAGCTTTCACCGCGTAGCCGAGATCAATGGCTCCGAGCACAGCGGCCAGAACGCAGACGTTCCGTCTCGCCACCAGTGATGGCGACTGAGCCTACCTAACCCTTCAGCCTGAAGAATTACATCCAGGGATGAATCACGAAAGTTACGGAACGACGCCGACAAGCCGGCGATCCATCTAATCAAGCACAATGGAATCTCATTTCAGATAGTACTCCTTCCACATGCCTGTCGCTTCGTCTGCTGGGCGGCGGCAGGGAGCGAGTGAAAAGTCAGGGTGGCAAGCGGCAACCTCGACAAGGGCGGACGATATGCTTGGACATTCATGGCACGTGCCAAGGCGTGTCCTCGGCAAACATGGCCTGCATGTCGATGCAGAGACGGACACAATTACGCGTCATCGGTTTCAGGGGGCTGAGAGGGCGCGTCGTCGTAGGACGAGACGACCGGACGCTCGGGCTTCGCTCCGGAAGATCCCGAACCAGATTTTTCGCCGTCGTCACTAGACTTGCTCAATGCGCCTTGCGAGGCATCGCGATCCTCCGCAAAGGCGGTGAGCTGGACCATCATCGCCTTGGCGCGATTGATGGCTGCATCGCCTCGGAGATCGTCGCCCGCGGTCATCGTCACCGAAACGAGCTCTCCTCCCTCCCCCAGAAATTCGACCTTGACCATGCCCTCGTCCGCGCCGCCGATCCGTGTGTCTATGAGCTGCATTGAAGCCTCCTTTTCCATACCTTTCAAAGCTTCCCGGAGCATTTAAGTTCCAGCTCGCCAGCCGACCGGAACAAAAGCCCTTTGGCCGCATTGCTTGAGTGGTCTCTGCAACCGGCGATGACGTCACTTTCGGGGCAGAGAAACGAAGGCCAGCAGGCCAGCCACACCACAGGAGGACATGATGGCAACCAATTCACTGAAGACGCTCGACGACCTGTTCCTTGATACCCTCAAGGACATTTATTTTGCTGAGAAACAGATTCTGAAGGCGCTGCCGAAGTTGGCGCGCGCCGCTCAATCGGAAGAAGGCAAAGCAGGGTTCCTTCAGCACCGTGACGAGACCCAGGGCCAGATCGAACGCCTTGAGCAGGTGTTCGAGATCCTCGACAAGCCGGCTCGGGGCAAGACCTGCGAAGCCATCCAAGGAATCCTTTCCGAAGGCGAGGAAATCATGGAAGAATTCAAGGGATCTCCCGCTCTCGACGCCGGCCTCATCTCTTCGGCGCAGGCCGTCGAGCACTATGAGATCGCCCGCTACGGCACTTTGATCGCCTGGGCCAACCAGCTCGGCCTGACCGATGCCGTTCCGCTGCTACAGGCGACCCTCGAAGAGGAAAAGGCGACCGACGCCAAGCTAACCCAGCTTGCGGATGCTCAGGCGAACGCCAAGGGCAAGGGCGCGAAGGCGGCCTGACCGCTCGGCAAAGAGCTTGACCGACCGCGGCACGGCCGTCAAAGGCGCGCGTGCCGCTTGTGCATTTGAGAGGAGATTTCAGACATGATGAGCGGACCATTGAAAGCCCTGCTGGGCGTGCTCGCCGTCGCTGGCTATCAGAATCGGGACAAGATCGGCGAACTTCTTCGCGGACTCCAGAATCCGCAGCGGGACGGTGCCCCAGCCCCTCAGGGCAATTCCAGCGGCCAGCAGCCCGGTGGGCTCGGCGGCATCTTCGGCGGCCCTGGCGGGTTCGGCGATTTGCTGGGTGGCCTCTCGACTGGCGGCATCCTCAGCGGCGGCCTCGGCGACCTGCTGAAGACCTTCCAGCAGAACGGACATGCGGAGAAGGCCGAGTCCTGGGTGAAGACCGGACCGAATACCGAGATCGGCGGCGGCGAGCTCTCAGAGGCCCTCGGCCCCGACGTCCTCAACGAATTGGCGGCGAAGACCGGATTGTCCCATCAGGAGATCGTTGACCGTTTGAGCCGCGATCTGCCGAAAGCAGTGGATGACCTCACGCCGGAGGGCAGGATCCCAAACCCCGAAGAAGAGGTCCTGAACTCCGCGGGCAGCGCGATGGGCGCAGGTCCGACCTCAACGATCGTCTAACCGGAGGCCGGCAGAGAAGCGTGCGGCAAAGCCGGCCCGGAAACCGGCACTTCCGGAAGGCGTCGAAGATCATGGCGCCTTCCAGAGGAAGTTCTGGGATGTACAACGCGCGGCATGGGTCGGGTTCTCGCTGATCTTGCTCGCGTGTCTGCTAGGGCTGCTCGGCGGCGGGCGGAATGTAATCGACGAAGATTGTCGAATCCTCAGGTGGATCGAGTGAGATGCCTGCAATTTCGCGCTGGAACGCCCCGGACGAAATGCGTGTGAGTCTTCCTCCGAAAGACGGGGATCAGAGGTATTCGTTGATCCCCGTTTTCTTGAGGCCTTCTCGATCGTGGCGTTGATCCGTCTCAGAATGCCACGGTCCGACGCGATGGTCGCAAAGGATACATTTTCGGTTCGGATCCCACTGCTCCAGCGAAAATCGTCTTCCGTCTTCAGATGCAGCGGCCCGGTCTTTGCTCATTCCTCCTTCGCATCGAGGATGACGTCGCCGAGCATTCGACCTTCATCCTGCTCTAGTAGACATCATGGACGCCGTCGTTCGCGGGCTCGCAATCTATTTCGTGCTCCTGATCATCATCCGACTATCCCGTCGACGGACACTCGCTCAGATGACCCCGTTCGATCTGGTCATAAGAGCGACCAGGGTCCTGACCGCGCTGGCGGCTGAGGTCCGTTTTGCGGATGCGGTTAGAGACCGGCTGCTCGCCAAGCCCGCAATGGCGGCGATGCCCCGAAATGCGAGTGGCTGCTTGCGTCTGAACTCTTCGGCCATGCCTGCAATTTCACCAAGGTCGCGACCTTCGATATTCTTCGCGATAGCCTGGACGCTTTCACCGATCTGCTTTGCAAAGCGGCCAACGGGCTGCTGATCTCCATTTTGCATTGCGGCGCCAACTTTCTGGAACACCGTGGCAATGCCGCCAACCTGGTGCGCCATGAAGTTTGTCTGTTCCGCGACAGTTTCGTTGACCTTTTCGAGAGCAGTGTTTGCCGGTCTTTTGACCGCATCGGTGGCCGCGCTGAGATCTTCCTGGACCTTGTCCTTGAGATCGCTGAGATCTGCTATGTCGCGACTGTTGCTGGCTCTGATCGTTGTCGGCATCGGGCTTGTGATTTGGCTCGAACTTTCCGTCCGTTCTTCCCGCCTTGGTACTTCCTCCTGGTCGAATTCGCGGGAGCGATATTCCTGTCCGTTCAACCGAGCGACGGCATTGATTGTTCCGCTTCGCCGGAGTGAAGGTGATTGACGCAAGTGAATTCCAGGAGCTGGAAGCAGTTTTAAGACCAATCCGTCGAGCCAATCTATGCGCCGGTCGCGGGTGAGCACCGCGATCGTCCCATGAAAAGCGCCACGTAGGCACTGGCCTCGGTCGAGAGCATCCGCTACCGAGAAACTGAAAACCGTGAGCGGCGGCGGCCGGATCTGGGTCAGAGACGTCCGCCGCCGAAGAGAAGGACGTTCACCGCACGACAACTGCCGTCGAGCTGGCAACGCCCGATAGAAGCTCAACAATCTCCACACTGCCTGCGTGGCCGTCTTATATTTCGGCCGAGCGTCTATCTCGCGTGCCTTACGACAACAATCAATACGGGGAATGTGAATGCATCCAATCCGCAAGCCTTGGTTTTCTAACATCTAATCGGTCAGTGGATGCGTTGGATTTTTTTGTCGATAGCCATCGTCTCTCCACGAAAATGACGGGCGTAGTTCGCCTGCCCATCTCGCCAAACACAACGATTCACTGGCCAATCTGGCGGAAGTCACATTGAGACGGACTTTTGTCCGGCCGCCACCGCAAGAGCTTGGTGCCATGACGGAAACGATGTCCCGTCACCTGGTCAAAGCGCACTTCGACGACAAGCTCCGGTTTCAGCGGCTGCCAGTCGGAAGAACGCTCGGTGCTCCATCGACTGGGTCCGCCGGGTGCCTTACCCGTAAATCCGGGCTGTTCGCGCATCGCCTCTAGCCGTCTTGTCAGGTCTAGCTTCTCTGCGTCGGAAATGGCTGATGTGAAGCCCACGTGGTCAAGCTTGCCATTATCATTGTAAAGTCCGAGCAGAAGCGAACCCACCAGATTACTATCGCTTCCGTAGCGAAATCCACCGACCACGCAGTCGGCGGTACGCATTCGCTTGACCTTTATCATTGCCCGTTCACCAGGGCGATAGGGCTCATCCAGCCGTTTGCAAACAACGCCATCGGTGTCGCCGCCGGACCCTGAAAGCCAGGCCGCAGCTTCCTCACGATGACGCGTGAACGGTGACACCACGAACTGTCGGGGATCAGCGCAGACTATTTTGCCAAACTCTTCCAGCTGAGCTCGGCGATCGGCGAGGTGCTGATCGAGAAGCAGTGTGCCGTCTTCACCCATGAGTATATCGAAGGCAACAAGCCGCGCCGGCGTCTCGCTGGACAGCTTGCGAATTCTGCTCTCGGCTGGATGAAGTCGCGCCTGGAGAGCGTCAAAGGCCAGCATCCCGTCGATTTCCACCACTACCTCGCCGTCTATGACGAACCGGTCAACCGGAAGACTGGCCAGGAAGGCGATCAGTTCCGGAAAATAGCGACCCAACGGTTTGCCGGACTTTGCTCGTAGGTCGACATTGCCGCCACTCTTGAACGCGATGCACCTGAAACCGTCCCACTTCGGCTCGTACTGCCAGCCCGTGCCAGTTGGCAAGGCCTCCGCAGACTTGGCCTCCATCGGTTCGACCTCGACCGACATGCCGAAATTGGCCTGGTTTTCCATCGCCTGTCGGGCCATCACGCTACGACTTTCATTGCATCACCGTTTGTTTCATCAGAATGTCAAGCATACTGGGCAAGACTGAGCAGCTCTGCCAGTCTCCTGGCGTTCTTGATGGAATGACCGTCACGGTCGTTGTTAAAATACGCCCATACCGTTTTCGCCCCGCTGCGGCTTATCCGCTCGGTCCAAACCATAAGCTCATCGTCGGAATAGTCGTGGCGATACCATTGTTCGATCCCGTGGAACCGAAGGTAGATGTCATCGGCAGTGCGCACAAGTTCGTCGGGCAACCGGGGACCGCTGCAAGAACAAAAGATTGCCCCCGCAGCTTTGAAGGCGTCGAAAACCTCCTCGTTCCACCAGCTCTTGTGACGAAACTCGACGACGTTCCTGTGGCGTGGATCGAGCTGCGCTAGAATGGACTGCAGCATGTCCGGATTGTAGTGGACGCTCGGTGGCAGCTGAAACAGAAAGCATCCCATCTGTGGGCCGAGAAGATCGGCGATATAGCCGAAATCCTCAATCAGAATCCTGGTGTCCTCAAACCGCTTGATATGGGTGATCAGTTCACAGACCTTGATGGTGTAAACAAAGCCCGGTTCGGCTTGGCGGATCCAGGTCTTGACGGCACCGATCGTCGGCCAGGAGTAGAACGGCGCATTGAGTTCGA
Organism: Rhizobium sp. Root1220; assembly: GCF_001426265.1. GTDB lineage: Bacteria > Pseudomonadota > Alphaproteobacteria > Rhizobiales > Rhizobiaceae > Rhizobium. The sequence goes on along the minus strand of NZ_LMDG01000011.1, from coordinate 43,780 downwards.
CCGTCTCGAAGTGATCCTGATAAATCGAGAAATATTGGCCCGACGGAACATCCGTGGGATAGAATTTCCCTCTCCAATGCCAGTAGTACCAACCGGAGCAGCCGATATGGATGCGACCCGCCAGACGATCCTCGAGCATTGTTTTGCTGGTCTGCGGGGTGGCTAGTCGCGCCTGATGCATCTTGGCGGCACGATCGACATTTGCCTCTCGCTGCTTCTGCCGCCGTTCGGCGCGTCGCACGCGTCGTGCCTCGATTTCTTCGGCAGTTCGATCCGCCACTCTAGGCGTCCCCGCGGTTGGGTCTCAGGCAGGCGTCACGCCGCTGGTTTGCTTAATCGCGGCACACCGTCCTGTACTTGGTTATCTCATGGTTGTTGCTGCGAACCTGATACGGCTGTTTCCAGCAACGTTGCCTCTGATCTCGGGAGCCATAGTAGCGATCGCGATCACGCTCTCGATAGTATCGAGGCGGTGTACGATATAGGCGGGGGGACTCGTCGTAATAGCGAGGGCTGTCGCCGCCAAAGTCCAAATACACTTGTGCAGAAGCTTGCTCCGCAGTGAGAAGAGTTGTCACCGCTATTGCGGCTGCCAATAGAATTTTCATCGGTGTTCTCCGGTTCATCATGCAAAGCAAACGTCGGGGGAGCTTCATTGTTCAATGGCCGCCGGAGCAAAGACTTTGGCAAGAAGCACAAGCAGTGACGTTCCTTGCGGAAAGACAACGATCATGCCGACGACAAAACCGCCCAACGACAATCGGCGTGACGACGACCTCGAATGCCAGCAGGCCCTGGAGGCTTTGTTCCTGGCAATCATCGATGAAGCTGTCGCTGCGGGCTGGCCTCGTCGTCTCGGGTCCCTCGGTGATCTCGCCGACAACCTCTGGGATCGATCAAGATCAACTGCCATTTCGATCCTTAGGCGCTGCGCCCTCTTACTTTTTGGGGCGTCAGATGCTGGCGACGTTCTCGCGGTCGTTGCGGAGCGGTTTCGTGGTTAAGGAAATATTCTCCCGGCAGCCCGCTCGTCAGGGAACTTTCGCAGCCAACAGCGGTTTGCGCGCTGCCAACCGAGGAGATTGTGATGAAACACCTAACAGTCCTGACACTTGCCGTATTGATCGCAGGGCCTGCCTGCGCGCAATCCGCCGCCGAAAAGACTGGCGTCAATTCGCTAGTCGGCGTTGCTCCGAAAACCGAAGACTTTGTTCAAGAAGCCGCGACCAGCGATATGTTCGAGATCGCCTCCAGCAAGCTTGCGTTGGAGCGTGGGGACGGTGCGACGAAAGCCTTCGCGCAGCAAATGGTTACCGATCACCAGAAGACCACGGACGAACTGAAGACATTGGTCGCGAGCAGCAAGGTCAAGGCGGCTCTTCCGACGGCCATGACCTCAAGTCAGCGAAGCATGCTCGACACGCTGAACGGTCTACAGGGTGCAGATTTCGGCAAGCAATACCACTCGGACCAGCAGTCTGTTCACGAAGACGCCGTCGACCTGTTCAAGCGTTACGGCGACGAAGGCGACAATGCCGATCTGAAGACATGGGCCGCAACTACGCTCCCTGCCCTGGAACACCACCTCCGGATGGCCGAAGACCTCAACAAATAACGCCGCGATACGCCGGGAGGCGAATTATGAATGACGAAGATGCAAGAAGGCTACGAGCCTATCTGATTTGGGAAAGCGAAGGACGGCGCGAAGGCGAGGATCTCGCGCACTGGTACCGGGCGGGCGGTGATAAATTGAGCGGGGACGCGACTGGCCTGCGCTACATGGAATATGTCTCGGGTGGGGCGCCGGCTGGATCGTTGGTCATCAAGTTTTATCAATCCGGCGAACAGATACGAGGATTTGTGCGCAAGATTGCTGACCCAGGCGAAGACGACACGATATTTCCGGGAGAGGAAATCGCGCCCGAAGCCGCTTTTAAGCGGGCCAAGTCGCACGGCGGCGATAACGGCAAGCCTGTGTTTATCGAACTTGTCGGGGGCGTTGAGTGGGATCCCTCGTGGGGCGATCTCGGTAATTACAACGGGGAAACCAGTCCGGCCGAGACAGACGACGCTCGCTCCCCGGATGGCCCTGCCGCATCGCGCCGTCGCAACCATCTTGCTCGGGAGGCTAAAAAAGGCATGGATCGGGCCGTGGCCGAGATCGAAAATGATGAAACGACCGAAACCGTAACCGCTCCAACCCGGGAGGGCAAACGTGGCAAAAGATGAAAAGCCATCCAAGACGCAGATTGAGCGGGACGCCAGAGGGCAGTCCGAAAGCAATCATGCTGGTGGATCCAATAACGGGGTCAGCAGCGCGAAGCCGCGTGTCATTACCCATTCCGACGATGCGACCGTGAATAAGAAGACGCCCGGGAAGGACAAAGACGCAAAGGACTGGGACATCAATTACGACGAGCGCGATATGAACGACGGCGAGTTTCGCTCGCTGCAGCCGTGAGAAATCCATGCGACGCGCTCTCCGAAAATCAAACGTTACGCTGGACCCGCCGGCGGATGGGGCTCTGCAAAATCCGTCGACGAGATCACCCTGAAAGAGCACGTGCGCTGCGTGGACCCCAGCTCTGTCGACGCAAAAGAAGCCGGCTATATGTGCGTGAGTTACGCCTGGGCAAAATCTGCGAAAACCCATCCGCTCAAATTTTGCGAGAACGACGCGAAGGCCGCCTGGGAAGTGACGTCTCGCCGCGCCGACCGCGCCTTCTTCGACAAACATCCTCTTCGCGAGGTGGAGCTTTGGGCATGGACCTCGAGGAGCAGGGTCGCTTGACGCATCCGATGCGCTGGGGCCCCGCCACGGACAAATATGTTCCGGTTTCCTGGGCGGCGGCTTTCGAAGACATCGGCCGGGAATTGTGCCCCTCGATCCGCACGGGGTCGATTTCTATACGTCTGGCCGTGCATCGCTTGAAACCAGCTATATGTATCAGCTGCTCGCGCGCGTGTACGGCAGCAACAATATGCCCGATAGCTCGAACATGTGCCACTAAAGCTCCTTGGTGGCGCTGCCCGAAAACATCCGCGCTTCGGTCGGCACCGCCGTTCTGTCGGATTTTCAAAATACCGACTGCATCTTCTACATCGCTAAGAATGTCGGAACCTCGTCGCCGCGCCCGCTCCACGATCTGCAGGACGCCGTCAATCGCGGCGTCAAGATCGTCACCTTCAATCTGTTGCCGGAAAGGGGCTAGAACGCTTCGTCAATCCGCAATCGCCATCGCAGATCCTCACCGGCAAGGAAACCAAGATCTCGTCCCAGACGGCGTCTTTTAGGACAATGACACGATAGCCCAGATCAATGGCGCCTAGCGCCGTCGCAAGGAGGCAGACCTCTGTTTCGCCGCCTGTAATTACCAGGGAAGTCACCTACTCCCACCGGAGAGCGACATGAAGGCGGCCATCAATCCAAGGCGAATAGGGTCCGGTTATCGAACGTTTTTGCCGGGGGGATCAGCGATTCCAACGGCTGGACAAGATCGATCAATTCGCGCGGAAGGTGTTTTCCGGTCATCATCCACCATTTTTGATAGTAGTCCCGCCATTTTCCCCGGCATCTGGTCTTCATGTTCGGGAGGCATAAAACGGATGAAGATCGCGCGGGAGCGGTATCTGCCGGCCAGTTCTTCCATCTGCGTAGAAACCCGTCGCATCCATGGGACCTGTCACATCCTCGGCAAAAATTCGCTGCATATCAACGCAGAGGTGCCGCCATTCGCCGAACGCAGTCATCCGTTCCTCCCATACCCGATTGCATAACCATCCGCTCATCGTAAATCCCGACGTTAAGATGTGGTTCGGTCCCTACCACTGACGAGAGGCGCCGCCATGAGACCGAGACCTCTCTTGAAATGATGCTATGCTACCTCGGCAAATCGTCTCATGAGCGCCGAGTCCTCGACAATCGCTAACTCCATAGTATCCCATGTATGACAAGGGCGAAGTAGCCTGCCAACGAGCAGGCAAAGACCGTTGCAAGAGCGATTACGACGCTGCGGCCGGACCATGAACAGCCACCCCCGGCGGCTTTCGAAGGATAGGGCGGCGGGATGTAGACCTCGCTCTCACGGTACAACAGCGCTCTCCTGCTGGCTTGCGTTACCGACTTTTGCTAGGCTTCAGTGCAGACACACCGCAAATCGGTATCGCCCTTTTTGAACCAAGAACACCATCATTTGTTCCGCGGTTCTGGCTCGAAAAGCCCTTGGTGAGCGGGTAGCCAAGACAAGCCGGAAAGGCACACACTTGCCTTCGAGCGAGACGTCATCTCATGTTCCCGCCATCCATTCCGGCCGTTGTTGGTCAACAGCGGACTTGCAGTAGTCGTGCGGAGCAACCGGAAGTGGCGCTTGGACTTGACAGATGAGCAAACCCTCTCGATCGCGGACGGGAACCACGTCACCCCCAGGTTCGTTGCGTCCTCTTCGTTTCCGCAGCGTAATGTTTGCATCGATGTTGTTTAATTTCAGCCGGGCAGACAGCGTGGATCAAAATCGCGATGCTCTCGTACGAGGCTGGACCGAACGGCCGATGCGGCTGGCGGCGTTCCGGCGCCGCCCCGCTGGTTAATCGACTATGCGATGAGCTGTAAAAGCTCCAGCTTTGACGCCGGTTTTGGAATAAAGGAAACGCCCGTTTCGAGATCATGATGTGACAGGCCAATCAGGCCCGACGTAATGATCACTCTGGTCGACGGCCAATTTCTTCGGACAGTCCTTACCAACTCCATGCCGTCCATGGACCCAGGCATGTTTATGTCGGTGAAAACCGTGCCGACATCGTTTCGCTTCAGGTAGATCAACGCCTCGTCGGCGTTTGCCGCTTCCAGAACTCGGTGGCCGGCCTGCTCGAGGAAATCAACAGTTTCGTATCGGAGTTGATGCTCGTCCTCCACGACAAGGATACTGGAAGCGATACTGGCCACCTGCCTCTCGCCCGTCTTGCGATTCGTAACTTCCTGACCATCGATTGAGGCTTTTGTGTTTTCCAAAAGCATGCGCTCGATGCTTGCCTGTTGCCAGTGGACTTGGTCCTCCCCAAATGGTCGGCCGGCCATTTCCCACAGGGCGTAAGCGCGAACTGATATCCATTCATTAGCATTGTCTGTCATCTTCCTGTCTCCGATCACGTTTGGCTGTCGAATCGGCTAGAAAACACTAGGACCGCGACGCTCTTTGACGCCTAGTTTGCGCGACGTCCCCTAACGCCGTCAGCGTTCAAGGGTTCCTCGCAACCGGCTGAAATTGTGGGGAATGGCAAGGTGACGGACCAAACAGGGCGTACCACTTGCCTCGGCTGCGCGGCGGGTCGGCGCCTCGTATTGCCTGTTTCCTGAGAGCAAAGGGCGAGACTCCTTCGGAAGAAACGCGGGGTCGACTTTGCACCATGGTTGAAACGAGCGTTTGGGCACCGGCGAGGCGATCAGTGTGGTTGTCACAACCCCCTGGGCGCAGGCGAACGCATGGCATAACGGCGCCATCTCGACCAACCAGCAGCAGGGGTCGCAGATCGTCACTTGATTCGATTTCAATTGTGGTTTTGGAAAACTCTCAAGGGGTCGGAATTGCTTCTCGTCGAAATCTGCGCACCCGAGGTAGACGATGCGACAACGATCGCGCTTGTAACACGTCTGCCTCCTGGGCCAGGCCGCAAACTGGCTTTCCCATCTTTGTGCGATCCAGTCCATCCTGTGGTGCGGGAGGACATCTGATTGCGACACACTCGCGGGATGGCCCTCCGCCGTCAGCCAGGTTTACGACCCGCGCACCCATATACATTTCTTTGGAACAACACGCCATGGTCAAAGTTCGCTGCTTTCCACCAACCAAAGGAACTGAACCATGTTCATGCGCGTCGATCAGTTACAAGCCGAATTGCCATCACCGAAGGCGGCGGATCCGAATGCTGCAGCAGCGCTCCAGGAGTTGCTTGGCGGCAAGTATGGAGAGATGTCCACGCTCGGAAACTACATGTTCCAGAGCTTCAATTTTCGCTCAAAGTCCAAGCTCCGACCATTCTACAGCCTAGTTGCCAGCATCACGGCGGAAGAATTGGGCCATGTTGAACTCGTCAGTGCAGGCGTCGGGATGCTCAATAACGGTCCGGACATGCCAGATGGTGATACAGGGTCGGGGGGAGATATCTCAACTGCACCTTTTGAGGCAATGAAGGAAATCCGCCTTGCCGCAAGCTTCCTGTCCGGCGGCGGGGGCGCAATGCCCGTCAACAGCAATGGACACTCCTGGAACAACGACTTCATCACCACTACGGGCAACGTCGTACTCGACCTCCTTCACAATTTCCATCTGGAATGCGGCGCCCGTCTTCACAAATTGCGCGTCTACGAAACGGTGACCGATCCAACAGGGCGGGAAGTGTGCGGATACCTTCTAGTTAGAGGCTCGGTACACGCCCATGCTTACGCGCTGGCGCTCGAAAAAATTACCGGTGTAGAAGTCAAGAGGTTCCTACCCACGCCGAACATTCCACTCGCCAATATCCCGGAATGCCAGAAATACCTGGACGAAGGCTCGCATCGTCGGCTCTACACATGGAGTCCTAACGACTACAAGGAGATAGCAGGCATTTGGAGCAACGACGAAGTAGCGTTGCCCGGCGACCCCCCCGGCGAACTCGAGGTTGTCGATGGTATCCCTGAAGGCGGCAAGATCCAGCAGTTCGTCGGCGTCCCTTCCGCCTTCACACCCGACTATGCGCCGGAAGAAATGTTCGAGATCGCCGAGAAGCTCTATCAGAAGTCTCGCTGACAGCTTTAACAGATCCTGAGCTACCTTCGTCTCTCCTGGTAGCTCAGGGCCTTTTGCTCGAGAACACCTCGGGAACCGGAAAGCGACCAGAACGGATAAAAAGCAGATACAGTGGCGGTTTCCCATTGGACCTGTCCAAGTCGCCAGCCAGCGCCGACTAGGATCATTCCGTCGACGACGATGTCGGCCTCCGCGGTATTCCGACCGACAAGGCTTGCCCGCCGTTCAAAACCGGGGCTGCAGGAAAGCGCTCGGCAGCAGCAGTACCGTATCTCGCTACCGAATATACACGTCCGACTTCAACCTACGACTTTGTTCGGTCTTACGGTAAGCGAGTTCGTACGTCGGGGAACGTCATCTCTGTGACGGAGTTTCCCCGATCTATGGGAGAGATTGACATGAGAGATGACTGCAGGACCGGCTTCACCGAAAGGGAGCTGTTGGAGATTTTGCCAGCGCTGAGATGCTTTGCTCGGCGGTTTTATATGTCCCCGAACGACGTCGACGACCTCGTTCAGGAGACAGTGGCTAAGGCGATCGCTCATTCCGATAATTTCCGTCGGGGCACGAAGCTTCGCTCTTGGCTCTTCACCATCATGCGCAACTCCTTCTGCACGAAGTTCAGCGCCTCCAAGCGGGAACAGGTGGGGGGAGTCGACGATACCGCAAACTGGGCATCGTCGCCGCCGTCGCAAGACTGGGAAGTGCGAGGGCACGAGCTTGAGAGGGCTATCAGCGCGCTTCCGAAGAATTATCGTATCGTCGTGGACCTTGTGTTAATTCAGGGCCTGAGCTACGAGGCGGCCGCGGAGCGATGCAACGTGGCTGTCGGCACGATCAAAAGCCGGGTCAACCGTGCCCGACACTGTCTGGCCGAGGTTCTAGATTGAGAACAGTCAGTGTAAGCCGTTGGGCCCCTTGCCAAACAAGGCTTCGGCAATCTCTGCGAGTTCTGCCGGCTTCTCGCACAATGCAAAACCGGCGAATTTCGCAGGTAGGACCGACGTACCCTGTGGCGAACACGAATGGGATGTCGCGGGGCCCCTATCAAGTCTCTAGTGAACTGCGGTCAATGTGGATCCGTGGATCCAACGATACGGTCGGCCAGCAGCGTCCCCCCTGAACCAAACGAGATGCAGTTGGCGACCATGGCGCTTCTGGCGGTCCAGGACCAGCCCCTGCAAATCGCCCTGCGATACCGCTGCGCCAATTTTGAATGCCCACGTCACATAAAAAATCCGGCGGGTTCGCACGGCCGTAATCTGGTGCGCCTGCACCTTCAGCGGCGGTGCATCAGCGCCGATTGATTCGATGATTTATTCGTCGTGGCATCCTGCGACCTGCGTGCGGCTCGCAATTACTGCGCGCTCGCTGTTGGGATCTGTCTGGGTGCTTTATCGGGCGTGGGTGGTCATCTGCGCGCTCCTAGTTGCTTTTGTGTCGCTGTATTTGTACAGTGTCCTATATGGATTCGGCTTCGTGTCAACACGTATTTGTACAGGGTACACAAATGAGGGGCATTCAAGTGAAGATGGCGCGAGCTGCGCTTGGTTGGGGAGTTCGTGATCTTGCCGCAAAGTCGGGGGTTACCGCGAATACCGTCAACCGAATTGAGAACGGATCCGACGCTAAGCAGTCGACTATGGATGCTCTACAGCGCGCCCTACGAGCAGCCGGCATCACCTTCGTAGACGGAAACTATTCCGGCTCTGGTGGTCCTGGCGTGCGCCTCACGTCGCCTTCTCAGGCATCGATCGACGTAAATGAAAACGAGACAGTCCAGTACAAAGAGTTTCTCGAGAACGATGCCCCTCCCGGTGCTGGCGGTTGACGGATCGCCGCATCGATACCACCGTCATCAATTCGGTCCTCAAAGCCTTGAGCCGAGAGAATGGGATCGAAAGAGAGCGAAAATCGGTGATGCAGGTCGCCACGCTCCTACTGGCGCTTTGGAATCAGGGCATACACGATCGGGCGGAACTCGAAACAGCGGCTCGCGAAAAGTGGGCGGAGGCGAAGGATCTGGGCATTACATCCAACTGAAGGAGCGGATGCCGCGATCGGACGTGGAAATGTCGGTAATTGGCAATCATGTGGTAAAGCGAAAGCTAATGTGCGCCCAACGAAATAAAACGCAAGCAAAACGCGCTGGGAACCAATCAAATGACCCCGTCCGAATACCGGGCGACGCTGGCTGTCATCGGGTTGACGGCAAGCGTCGTTGAAGACCTTTTTGCTGTAGATCAACTGACTAGCCGCAGATGGGCGACTGGTGACTTACCAGTGCCCCCGTCTGTCGCGTTAAGTCTATGGCTTATGGCAGCCCACCGCGTTTCGGTCGGCCAGGCGCAGATTCTCGCGGGGACTTCGCGGCTGAAGTCCGCGTAAGGCCAAGCACAGCGCTGAGTGGCTAGTTAGTCTTCTTCATCTCAGATGTGTCATCGGGAAGCACATGCATACCCGCCGCGTGAGATGCGTCGACGAAGGCGGTACGCGCTGCGCTCGCATCGACATACTGCTCCATGGCTTTCAGTGACGCGATCAGAGCTTTATGAAACGCCACCGACGACTTATCAGATCGAGGCCAATACTCGCCAAGAAGAAACGCTGCGAGATCTTCGACAGACCGAGCGCTCCGGTATCGGCCAACGCCTCCGATTTCAACACGAAGCGGAAGGATTGGAACTTGGGTACTAGCGGTTTCCATTGAGATTATTCTCCAGGCTGGATCCATCTCAACTGACGATTAGGCGATTCGTTCCCGCGAGTTCGTATGTTCGGCCAGGATCGCTTGACCACCCTCACCCGCAAGCATACCGCTTCGTCCGCGGACTACCAAACCGCAAGCCGCCGTTACAGCGGACGTCACCACCACGGAGAGGAGACCTCATCAAGCTTTCGGCATTTCGTGCCGGCGGCATTTGTTGTTTCTTTGAGAGGTGGTCGTTGTGCCCCTAAAGCTAGTCAGGCGTCGCGGATCACCCAACTGGATCCTTCAAGGAACCGTGCGGGGCTTGAAGGTCAGGGAAAGCACCAAGACCTCGGACAAAGACACCACCGACGCCATCCGCATTATCAGGGAGCGGGATCTCCTCGAGGAAAGTATCTTCGGCAAGAAGGTGACCGTGACATTTCAAGAGGCCGCCGATGCGTATCTGCAAAGCGGTGGATCCGCGCGCTATCTTTCGCGGTGTCGGCCGCGCTTGGAGAGATCAACCAGCGTGACGTCGATGCGCTTGCGTTCAAAATCTACCAGGACGCACCGCCAGAAACCCGCGACCAACACTGCTACACGCCTTTCATAGCTGTTGGAACTACGCCGTAGAAAATGGGTGGGCGGACCTTCGGAAGTGGCAACGACCGCGCAAGCCAAAAGGAACCGCGAGGCGGCGAGCGAGACCAAGGAGCGGCGATCATCCGGTTGACTACGATCACGCATCAAGGTTCGTCAGCAACCTGTCGCCAGCGCCAGCCATGGTCATGACAGCGTTGTTCTACACGGGAATGCGGCCGATAGAGCTCTTCACGCTCGAGGTAACCGATGTGGACGTTGCCAACCGCTGGATCGTTGTCGGCAGTTCGAAGACCGGCGAACCCCGCGGCGTGCCCATGCACGATTTCCTCGTGCTCCTGTTTGAGTCACTGCTAAAACGCAAAGACAAGAAGCGTCAGGTATTCAGGACATTTAAGAGGCACCCCTACACCATATTCGAAGCGGGAGGCGGCCAGTTGAAAGGGGCGATTGATGGCGCACGGAAGCGCCTAGCGAAGGCCAAGCAGCCCATCGACGACGTAAGCCCGTATACAGCCCGGCACCGCGTTTCGACGCAACTGGTTACTAACGGCGTCCACCCGCATATCAAAGACCAGATCCTTGGTCACGCCGCCGACGATATGAGCCGGCACTACACCAACGTGCCGCGCGACCCATTGCTGGAGGCAATCAATACCTTGCCGGTATACGCTGGGCATCACCCATCTAGCGGCGCTTCACCAAGCCATTGAGCACGCGGCCACCGCTTTGTTGAATGCGGTCTGCGCTCGCAGGCTTCCCGGTACTTCTTGGTTCGAGCCAACTTGGCAGCCGTCGAATTGAACATCGCGCCAACACCGAAGTTGTAAGCGCCCGACGTCATCGACGCCTGAAGGTTCACGGGCTTCTTGTCGAAGTCCGCAATGCATTCGGTCAGCGGCTCGTAGTAATCGCGCTGGACGCGCTCCGCGAGCGTGGCGTCGCACCGTGCTTTGGTGAAAGACATGCCAGACGTTACAGGCTTGCCGTTGATGCGCGTCTCGCCGTGGCAGATGTCCCAGATCTTCGCGAAAGGATCCCAGTGCGATTTCAGCACCAGACCTTCCCCACGGCTTGATGAGGGAGTCGGTCGCGAGGATGACCGCAGGCGGCGTGCTCCCTGTGAACAAAGCAGAAGTGCCAGACAGCACCGCGGCTAGCATGGCAGCAGAGATCGCCGCCTTGCCTCGCTTGCTGGACGTGATTTTATTGATTGGCATCTTTGTCTCTAGTCTGTTCGGCGGAGGGCTGCGCCGTCAACCGTGCCGCCCACGCGCCGCCAGGTAGCGCCAGCGTCAGCCACCCACGGGAGGTAATCGGACACGACAGGGACGGCGTTCAGGATGATGTCTGCTAGCGCCGCGAGCTCGATAAGTCGCAGCGACCAGGCACGGTCAGCACCCGGCGAAAGTCGGGAAGGAGTTTCATGGGGGTGTCCAAATTTGGTAGATGGTTTAACGAAAGGCGAACGTGCGATCCGGGACGGGATGGGTAGACTCAGGCAGTCCCGAATGATCGGGGCGACCCTGTAGAAGGCCCGCTTTCAACCTAACCCTAGCGGGCCTTCATTCTGGAGGGCGCGGAAAACGGCTCTGCCGATCGGTAGTGTACGTTCGCTGGTTTCCAGATTTTCGCTTAATGGTTGGCCTCTCTACGCCTTTCGGGTACGTGCCAACTATGACTGGTTGTGATTTTATGAGGCCGACCGAGATGCGGTCAGTTCCACCTGTATTGCGTTAGAAAGCTCGCCACCGGCGAGCTTTTTGCTGCCTCAATCCAGAACGTAGGCGTCGCGCCAGAGCTGATCGAGGCGACGGATGTGGTCCCACGCATCGCGCCAAAGAAGTCCACATACCCATGCGACCGGTTGAACGTCTGGGCACCGGCGAAAAGCGCGCCTGACGTGACCGCCGCCAAGCCTTCTGCCTTTGTGATCATGTCGCGGTTCGCGAGCACCTGAAAGAACTGACGACGGCTGATTTCAGGTGGCATGGGAGGCGGCGGATTGAGTATTGCCCAAAACTCTTCCAACTGGCTATCGATCGTTTCCCAATGATCGCCAAACTGCTCGACTTCCGACCACCGACCGAGAGTGCCAGCCTCATCGCGTTGAATCCAAACCGTCGTTACCAATTCTGACCTCGCATATCAGTCCAACCAAGGCATTCGAGCCCGTACGAGAACGCTGTCCCGCTGATTGCGCTGGAGAAATACAACTCACCGTTCGTGTTTGCCGTGAAGAAGTCGACGATAAAAACCAGCAGAGGAGAGTGGGATGGCGACGACAACACGAAGATGGGCCAAGAGGACCGCAGCAGGGTTTCCAGCAGCGGAGGGTACGAGGCTGATATTTTGCGAAGAAGCACGGTCCCTCAGCCGAAGAAGCGAGACGTATCGTTAAAACCCACGGGCCGGACCGAGACGCGTGCGACAGGGCGGCCAATCGTCTGAAGGCCTGATGCTATCTCTTCGCGCCAGCCGACAAAATCCTCCCGGTCGCGTCGTCCAGCGCGTGGCTAGTCGCCACCCCGTCACGTTTCAGTCCGTACGCAGTATTGGCGCACCCTGAAAGAGCGAGCAAAGCAATGCAGGCTGCGATGGTCACTTCATCCTTATCTCCAGTTTGGTACGGGAGATAGATGACGCAGTGAATTAGGAAATCAATTCGTGAACGGGATCAAGAAAGTCAAACGCCGAACAGCGGGAGATCAAGAACCCCGGACAGCACAATCAACAGGTAAAGCAGAAACGCCACGCCCCCAACTATCGCAATTAAAGCGATACCGACGCGACCTGCTTTCAGGCTGTTCTTCTTCCCTTCGGCCGTGTTGGCCTGGGCCTGGATTGGGTCTTCGCTCTGTTTCATGGTGATCTAACCGACAAACGAGCGGATAGTTCCCCTCGTAAGCGGCAGCAATTGTATCTCTGCGCATAGAGGAAGAGGGCTCAGGCGCGCCTTCGCGACGCCAACTTCATTGCCGCTATCCCATGTAGCAAATTATGTCTGAACACAAAGACGCTTCTGCGTCCGCACCCTACGATGCCCAGACTTTAGCGAAGAAGCACCGCATCTCAATCGAGGAAGCCCAGAAGATCATTGCCGAGCATGGTGCGGATCGCAAGGCATCTGATAAGGCTGCGCGTCGTATCGCAGCCTGAACAAGACAGCAAGGAGGCATCATGGGTGCCTCCCATCGCGCCGTGTTAGTTGCCGACGGTTCGATTGCGATCACGAGGTCCGAATCTCGGCACGCTCTCGATCTCGACAAGCAAACCGGCTCTTTTTGCGAATAGTTCGAAGTTCCTACGAATGGCCTCGAGCGGAAATGAACCATTGGCCGCTTTGCGGCATGCTGCGTGGAGCGTGTCGTATGCTAAGTCCCGGCGCTCTTCCGGCCATTCATCCAGAAAATCGAAAACCTCTTCAAGGCAGGCGATTTCTTCGATGGAGCTCGTTCGCCGCACATAGGCAGCGCGATCAAAAAATAAAGGAGCCATATCCACCTCCGTTATTCAGCCGTTGATAGGCAAAAATTACGAAAGAGGTCGCTAATGTTCAAGGCAAAAATACGATGCGCCGCAGCAATTCGGAGACGAAAGCGGCTGCTCACCTCGCATCGCAAGGGAGCAGCCGCATGACTACCACGCAGCGGAGGAGGCGCGCCAGGTAATTGCAAATCCAAAAAAGTTTTGGCGCATGTGTCTTATGTTATTTACAGCTAATTTAGACTTTAGTACTACCCCGCCCGGAGAAGCGAACAGGGAGGAATACACAAGGAATGACCAAGCACTTTGAAAATGCCACCGCCGAAACTGCAACGCGCGTTTGGGAGGTGACGACTTTCTGCAAAGATCATCGCATTGAGAAAGACGAAGAAGCCCAACTGCGGAGGCTTTTCGGCGCATTCGCTACTGAGTCCGAGTTATTTCACAATACACAGCGCAGTCCGCGTTGGCGGGACTAATTGGTACCCGGCGCGGAGCCGGGCTGAGGCTGGCATGGCGGTCTCGCGAGTTTAATCGTCCGCGTCCCTACATCGCCGCAAGCGGAAACGGCGCCCGAAGACGCCGTTGTGTTCTATTCCTTCAATAGAATACGGGGTAATGCGCGTTAGACCGGACATTAGACCGCTATTTTCTTTTCATCCCGCAAGAAAACTCCGCGTGCAGCTCGTCTGCATCGATAAGCGCGTCGATGGCTGCATCGATCAGCGATGGGCCGCGCTTTTCGCCGTATGCAGGGGCCAACCCCAGCGCAATGCCGATATCCTTTGCAGAGGTGTCTGTGGTTGCCAAGTCCAGCACCTTGGCATGCTTGCCAAGGATCCGACGCAGATGGTCGACGCGGCATAGTTTAAACCTGGCGAAACGATTTCAGGTTCTGGCAGGCGGTTCTGACGATGTTGGGTTAGGGTGGTGCACACCGCCGCACCACTGACGGCCAGGGCAAGACCGTCAGTGCAGAGCGAGGCTCTGAATGGCAACTTGTCAAAAGGCACGTAACCCGGCCACACCAAGGTCAGTTAGCAGCTGGCGAGCCTCCTTGACGCCGTAGCGCCCGTGTTTATCGTTCTCGCTTGGCTCTACCCCTGGCAAGGGGTCATAACACTCACCAATCGCTCGCTCTGTGGATAGCGGCTTCGCGTAGCCCTGCCTGCTACTCGACGCAATGCCTTCGCGGATTGAGGCCGTGCCTCGCCCTTCTCGCTAGCACGCGACCCACCGACAGACGCTATTGTTCCGCTGAATAGGCGGCGAGATAATTATCTAGCAGCCGTCGGCTCCTGGCGGATGACCGGATCGCCGCGCGGTCGGTCATTTCTCCCAGCCGAACACGCTTCGGCCACCAAACGCAGCACTATCGCGGAATTCGCCTGCGATGATCTCTTTGAGATCGGGTCCGGTGACGTATCGCTCAAGCTGCCGCGCCTGGATATCCAAACGTTGCAAAGCGGCAAGCTCTTCGTTCCGCCCGAGACGCCCTTTCGTAACCGCGGACTTCATGACGTTGATGGTTTCGTCGTAAACTTTCAGCGGCACCGGGAACGGGTGACGGTCCTTGCCACCATGAGCGATCGAAAACCTCGCCGGGTCTGAAAAGCGACACGGCGCGCCGTGAACCACTTCGGCGACCATTGCAAGCGCGCGAACCGTTCGTGCCCCTACGCCTGGGACCATCAACAAGTCCTGGAAATCGACGGGGCCGCGGTCAGCAGCCGCGGCCAAACTGCTGTGCAGGCGCTTCATGATCACGTCCGTCTGACGTACATCGTGATGCGCTGGCATGATGAGGTGCGGCAGAGATAGCTGCGCTTCTTCCGGAACCGACGCCAGGTCGACTTTGCGCGCGAGAGCGGAGGCCTCCCGGGCGATGCGATCCGGTCCAAGCGAAGCGAGTATATCCAGCTGGCTGCCTCGAGACCGCTCGGCGCGCTTGTCGGCGAGGTTTATGATATCGCCCTGCGATCGCCCCTCGATCGCGCTGTGCGGGGAATCGACGAAGCTTTCAAGCCCCTCCGACAGCCAGTGATAGCGCCTGGCTTGCCGCGTCGCATCATTCATCCCCTGCTGTACGACTACCCATTTGCCATCGTCGGCGACGATGAACCCGTGGAGGTATAGATCGAAACCATCCTGGACCGCGGCACTGTCGACCTTCGCCACAAGGCGGCTCACATTTGCAAGCCCCACGCCATCAATACCCACACGATCTCCGATATCCACGAGCTCAGCGGGCGTCTTACGTGATTGAGCACCCCGCCCACCGCAGACATGAAGCCCGAGTTCGCGCGCTCGTGGCTTCAAACCGCGTTTCAAAGATCCCAGCACGCTGGTGGTGATACCGGAGGAGTGCCAATCCATACCCATGACGGAGCCGAACGACTGGAACCAGAAAGGATGAGAGAGCCTCCGCAGGAACTCATCGCGGCCGTAGTTATGAATGATTGCTTCCGCGATGAGGACGCCGAGCTTTGTCATACGGTCGCCCAGCTAAGGCGGAACCCGTCCGCCGTGGACATATGGATGATATCTAGGCTTCGACGAGTGCGAGCGCAACTGGCCCGTCTGTTGTCCGACCGTCACCCAGTTGTCGACGGGAACTTGGGAATCACTTCGAAGGTCAGTCGTAGTTCCGTAATCGGCTGCTTGTGTTCGTTAAAGACCTCAACCGACATCATGTTGACCGGCTCTTTCGGAAGGCCGTCCCTAGCCATCTCCGCCAAGGCCACATGGGCTTGGCGAATTGCCTCCTCTTGGTCTGCAAAATCCAACGACATGTTCACTGGCCCGTCTCCCGAACCGTCCATGACCTGAAGAAAGTACCGCATCTAACTCTCCAATTGAGCTCTGCCCGTGGACTTAGTTCACGTTCCTCTTAGTGGCGAGTAAATGCTGGCAGCGACCGAACGTTCCATTCGCAGCAATCGCTGAAAGTTGGTTCCGCCTGTCGCATTGGCGTACGTAATAAACCGAAACCGTTCCGTTCCCTCTGCGTTGCCGGAGAGGAGATAATTAACACTTCTCACTCCCAACGAAATCGCCGAGTGCGTACGTGTGATGGTGTTGCGCTTCCCACCATGGGCGGGCTTCGGCAACGGCATCGACCGTCTCCTGCCTGGCCTACGATCGTCGCGCGCATCCCTGCCTCCTCATCTCTTGATCGACGTTTGAAAGCTCCTAGTTTCCCAAATAGGCTTCGCAATTATGACGATCGCAAAGGAACTGATCCGCAAAGGAGTTCGACCATCCATCTCGCTCCATTCAGCGCACTCAATTCAGTCATCAGCGAGCGCGTCGTTTCACCTCCCTCGCTCCATTGGACGTGCCAGAGAGGATATTCACCCATTGTGGCCACGGCGATTCATGAGGGCCATACGGTCCGAGAAAAACTTGCCGATCTGTATGCCTTAGCACCCGACGAACGGCTGCGCGAGGAAGATCCGTTTACGGCCTTTCTGATCGCCGACATAACCAATCAAGTGATCTTTCACCGATCACGCTTCGAGATTGATCTGAACAGAGCGCGTGCAGCCGCAGTCTATACGGGCCCGGATGAGGCGTGGGGACTAAACGTATGGAAAGCGCCCCTATCGTCAGCGGAGCTGGAAACCTCGCTGGCATCCCATGACGATTACTACGAGTTCATGCTATCGATGCTACAAGGCATTGAACGGCGGCATGGACGTTTCATTTTGCTGGATGTCCACAGTTACAACCATCGACGGGGCGGAGCCGATGAGGAGCCGACCGATCAGAAAGACGCCCCCGATATTAACATAGGCACATCGTCTATGAATCGCGATCGGTGGGCCGACGTAGTTGACGGGCTGATCCAACACTTTTCCGGTTTCGATATTAACGGCCAAGCCGTCGATGTCCGTGAGAACGTTGCCTTTCAGGGCAGGGGCGAACAGACCCGCTTTATCCACGAGCACTTTGCCGAGACGGGTTGCGCCATAGCGGTTGAATTCAAAAAGATATTTATGGACGAGTGGACTGGGGAACCCAACTTGGATGTTCTCACGCAGCTCCGCGCGATCGTGGCCACTGCCGAACCGGTGCTGGAACATCTGTTGAGAAACCGCCGATGACGAGTGTGGCGGCAGTTGCTCAGCAGACTGAGGCAGAATGGCTCGATGATGTTGTCAAAACTATCCGCGCGGGAAAGCCTGTGAGGCGGGAGTTGACGGCAGGTGGCACGCTGCACATGGATCGTCCTCTTCCCTTCCTCTGCCTCCATATCGGCAGCCCGGACAAAGAGCCCGTCGCATTGGCGATTGCACAAGCCAATGCATCTTATCTCATTGCAGATAGTGCCCAAGCGGCGGGGGTCGTGATCAACGCACTCGCACCTGTGATGCGTGAGCTGTTCGGCGGCTTTATAGTGGTAGATATTGGTGAACTAGAAGACGACCGGCCGCTTCCCGATGACGCGCCTTTCCTTAGATCCTTCGAGGTGTGCATCTGGGAAACGCCCGGTGCAGGCGCAAATGACGCTGCCAACAGCTTTTCCAAAGCCGTCCTTGAGAGCGAAGCCCGGTTTCGCCGTCCCCGTGTGCAGAAGCAGGCAGCGCCGATCTCGACCAACCTCGCGACAATTGCAGAGGAAACGGGTTGCTCCGCAATCGTTGTGCGCTTCGCCCCGGTATACCGCCAGGCCGATGGCGCAATCTATCCGGAACTCCGCGATCGACTCATCGCCATGATATTCGACGCCAGTCTTCGCGCCTGTGCCTCTTTCATCCAACAACTCCACGTTTTCACGGTACCGACGCATCGTTCCCTCGGCCGCAAGGCCTTTGTCGATGCCGTCTCGCGTGTCGATCGAGCAATCGACGACGTCGCCTCGTCCTTCGATTTTCTGCTGGCCATCACACCAATCAATGCCGACGCGGCTTTCGAGGTGTTCCGAGACGGCAACTGCAGAACTGAGCCGACCTTGCTGTACCGGCCGCTGACCATGCAGGTCGAAACGGCCAAGAAGAAGCTGTTCTCGATTTCGTTCGATCATATGGAAGACCCACTTCTCTACGACCTTTATCGGGAAAAGCAGAGAGAGCTCGATCTGCAATTATCGCTTATCGGTGCGCGGGAGACGGCTCGGTTCATCGAATTGGGACGCGCACTGTATGGCCCCGTAGAGCCTGCTTTGCTCAAAGAGGCAAACACCATTCTGCGGGCGCTCGTCGACGAGCACGCGCAAGGCACCGGCCGGCAAATGCCACTCGCTGACGGCCTGTCTGTTGCAAGAAGCGCCGCCACCATGATCGAGTCTTACCAGCAGCGCCATGTAGATTTCGAAGCAAGCGTGGAACTGCGCGATGACCTGCCCTCCGGGTTGATGGTGACCGGCCCCCGACTTCTTGTCTCGACCCATACGTTGATGGATCAGGCCCGCGTCGAACCCCTGCTCTCGCATGAGATCGGCGTGCATTTGCTGACCTATTTCAACGGATCTTCACAAGGCCTGCGACTTTTTCGGTCTGGCCTGTCGGGTTACGAAGGCATGCAGGAAGGTTTGGCGGTGTTTGCGGAATATCTGGCGGGGGGAATGACATCGGAGCGACTGAAACTGATCGCCGCTCGAGTCGTGGGCTGCGCCCATATGCTGGAGGGGGCGAGTTTTGCGGAAACCTTCTCCCTGCTTCAAAACGACCACGGCTTTACCACTGATGTGGCGTTCAATATCACCCTGCGCCTTTACAGGGGCGGCGGCCTTGCCAAGGACGCAATCTATCTGCGTGGCCTGCTAGAGCTTCTGGGCCACCTTTCGGCAGACGGGGCACTGGATCCGTTCTGGATGGGAAAAATCGCATCTCTTCATTTTGACGTCATGCAGGAATTGGCGTCTCGCGGGCTGCTCCGCCACCCGTCCGTTCGTCCGATATTCCTGGAGATGCCGAGCGGACAAATCGGGCTTGAGCGTGCACGGCTGGGTATGCGTCCACTCGACATGATTCAACAAAGGGAGCCATGAATGCGGATTGCATTTCTAGTAAATTCTATTGCAGGTGAAGCGTCATATTACACCACGACGTCGCTGGCATTGGCAGCAATCGCAAGGGGCCATGACATTTTCTATGTGACTCCCGGCGATTTTGTCCTGCGCCCGGACGATAGCCTCCATGTTCGTGCCGTTATGCCCCCAATTGCAAAACAGAAGAAGGCTGATGCTTTCATTGCCGGTCTCAATGATGCCGGTTTGCCGATAGAAACTATCAACGTCGGCGAGCTGGACGTCCTCTTTCTCCGAAACGATCCTTCGGAGGACGCGGACGACCGACCATGGGCAGCGCATGTCGGCGCCATGTTCGGCAGACTGGCCGTGGAGCGTGGCGTTATCACCGTCAACGATCCCCACGGACTAGCGCGGGCACAGAACAAACTCTATTTTCAGGACTTTCCCGAGGCTATCAGACCGGCGACGCTTATTTCCAGGAGCATTGACGAAATCAGGGCGTTTGTGGCGGATCATAAGCGAGGCGTGATCCTGAAGCCGCTCCAGGGCTCAGGCGGGCGACATGTCTTCAAGGTCGCCTCCAACAAGGAATCGAATCTTAATCAAATCTTCGAGGCAGTCAGCGGCGAAGGCTATTTGATCGCGCAGGGGTACCTTCCCGAGGCGGTCGAGGGCGATATCCGCCTGTTTCTGATGAATGGCCACCCGCTGGAACGTGACGGTGCCTATGCCGCATTCCGCCGGGTGCCGGCGAAAGGTGAGTTGCGATCGAACATGAACGCGGCAGGCACCGCTGCTGCGGTCAAGATCACACCCGAAATTCTTCGCGTTGCCGACATGGTCAGGCCGAAGCTGATTGCCGATGGTATGTTCCTAGTCGGCTTGGATATCGTCGGCGACAAGATCCTCGAAATCAACGTGTTTACGCCTGGAGGCCTGCCAAATATGCTGGAACTCTACGGTGTCGATTTTTCGGCAGACGTGATCGGTGATCTGGAGCGCAAGGTTGCGATCCGCAAGAACTATGGAAACCGGATGGCGAACAATGTGCTGGCAACGTTGTGAAGCCAGCGGATGGCGCGCGACATTGCAACGCCGCACAGTGCCTTCTGCCGCATTACTATTGCAATCGATCGCAGACATCGCGGCGCTGAGTGTGTGCGGCTTCCAACACAAGCCTCCAGGAACCGCGATATAATAGGGGCATTTTCGCGGATTCGGGTCTGCGCAACATCACCGTGAACATCGAGCAGCCCAGCATCCTTCCCTACCGTAGCGCGATGCTGAACATGCATCCATCCGGCGTGCACGACCCCGGACGAGGTGGCGGAACCACCGGCTTCTTCGCCGCCCGCACGAGGCTACATCAACGGCAAGGCGATCAACAGCGCGGAAACCATGATCCTATCCAACTAATTGCGATGATCCTTAATTGCAGGGCGGGTTAGATCATTCGTCTGCGAAAACAGGCGACGGTAGTAACCAGATACTGCGTCATTCCTCTGGTTTCGTCGCGCAGATGGCGAAGCGATCCTGCACCATCCGATCCAGCCCCCGCAGGAACGGCATTTTGCGGGCCTGCGCCCAATGAATGTAGGATAGCTTGCGATCCACGACGATGGTGTCGAAGCCGGCCTTCGTCAGCAGATCGACTACGGCTGCCGCCGGCATGTGGTCGGAGAAATAGACGCGCGGGCGGATATTCTTGACGGGCTGCCATGGCTGGGCTCATGTGGCTGACGGCTTGCTTGCCGGTCACCGTGGACCAGAGCTTCTGCAGGCCCTTGACCCAAGTCTCCTTCCCCATGTTGCCGTCGACGATCAGCACCTTGCCGCCAGGTTTCAGCACGGAAAACCATTCGCGGAAGCCGAGGCCGGGTCGACCCACGTCCAGACGAGGGGTCGGTTGGTAATGGCGTCGTAGCTGTCCTTAGGCTCCATTGTGTTTTCCGCGTCGCCCGAACGCAGCCGACAGTGTCCGTCGAAACCGCGGCAACGGAGGCTCCACAACCACTGCTCATCCTGTTGGTCGCGGATGAGGATCTTATCCTGATGAACACAACCGACATGTTCGAAACGATGGGTCACGTGGTCCTTGAAGCGACCAGCGCGGAGGAGGCACTCACGCTGTTCGACCGGGAACGGGTCGATGTGCTCCTGACGCACCATGGCTTGCCTGGGATGTCGGGCGCGATCTTGCGGTCGCATGTCGCCGCCAGCGGCCAGAATTGGGGATCGTGTTTTGCTCTGGCGCGACTGGTATTCCCGAGGTAGAGGGCGGCGATCTGATCGCTGACGCTGGGCTGCTCGGCAAGCCATATGACGAAGCTGGCTTGGGACGAGCTTTGGAGCAGTTCCGAAAGCTAGCTCGGCGCGAATGCCAGCGAAGGTGTCAAGCTCGATGCGGCTGAGTTCCCTCGGGCTTGGCGGGGCGCGTCCTCCAGCGGTTTGGCGTCGTCCTTCCGATCGATCTCCTCGACTTTCTGACTGGACTGCCAGAAAAACAGGTACGGACTGATCGTTGTTCGGAGGATCGCGACGATGACGGTGAAACTGTTGCCATCGAGCCGAGAACGTAGCCAGACGAACCCTTTCAATGCCGCGATCCAGTCGATCTTCGCCACGAACAGGACGGCCACGTAGGCGAAGAGCACCAGCGTCAGCCACTTCAGCAAGTTGGCGTAGCGCTCGCAGGGCACGAACATCTGCACGACCAGAGACAGCATCGCAACCGAAATGGCGATCGGCAGGCTCGGACTTCCGATGGCAAGCTCCCCAGATGCGCCCATCGCCGCGAGGTTGGCGCCGATATTGATGCGGTTGGCGATGAAGAGCAGGCAGACGAGAGACGTGACCAGCGCCTTTGGCCCGATCGCTCCCACGTTGACCGCAAGGTTTGAAGCCTGTGACCCGGCCGATCCTGGCGCTGACCAGCTGGATGGCAGACATCAGCGGATAGGTCAGGAGCATCGTCCAGAGCATATTGAAACCGACCTTGGCGCCCGCCTGCGAACGTCGCAATACCGCTTGGATCGTTATCGGCCGCATCCGTGATCAGGCCGGGGCCAAGCTTTTTCAGAACCGATCCTGACGTCGGCGTCGCCGATGACGGGAACCCCCGGACCAGGCGGTGGAGCGTCGACCGGTGTGCTCATTTCCGCTCCGTCCTTAGCGTGTGGCGCCAAGGATCCAGGCGATCGCGGCCGTCGCGGCCACTGCCGTCAAAGGGTTCGCCTTGATCCAGCCGCGAATGCTGTCGCCGGCACTCCCCGCAGGGCGGCTCTCGCCGGGAGCTGCTTTTACCCGCTCGGCTTCCTCCACGCTGGTGCGCCCCGTGGGAACGGAAGTGATGGTGTGCGAGACAGGATCGGAGGCGGGGAAGGTGTCCTCCAATCCCTTGTCAAGATCGCCTTTTTCTTCGCGGTCCCGCTGGCGAGCTTTATCCAATTCGTATGACTGCACTGCTGGCGATGATTTGGGGTCGATGGGCATGGAGCTCTCCAGGAAATCGAGCCGGAGAGGGATCCTCCCTCTCCGGGGCGAATTGGTTGAAGTCAGCCTTCGGCTTTCTGGTTTACCACCGATGTGGCGATGCCGGTCAGCGCGATGTCGGTCGCCTGTTCTTCGTCCAAGGTCGTCTGCAGCAACTTCGCTGCGTCCTTGAGGCCAAGCTCCAGCGCCCAGGTGCGCAAGGTACCATAGCGGGACATCTCGTAGTGCTCGACGGCCTGGGCCGCGGCAAGCAGACCAGCGTCGAGAGCCGGCGAGCCTTCGTACTCTTCCCGGATTTCGTCGCCTTCGTCAGTGATGCCGAGAATGGCGTCGCAGGTTTTGGCTTCGGGCTTCTTGCCGATGATCTTAAAAACCTGTTCGAGACGTTCGACATGGACCTTGGTCTGGCCAAGATGCTTTTCGAAGGCGGTCTTCAGCTCTTTGCTGTTGGCAGCCTTGTGCAGCTTGGGAAGGGTTTCGACAATCTTGTTCTCTGCGAAGTAGACGTCCTTCAGCGTGTCGTGAAACAGCTCGTCAAGAGTTTTGATAGCTTTGGCCATGGTGGCGCTCCGATGTTGCGAGGGAAAAAAGAAACCCGCCCTCTTGGGGCAGGCGGAGAGTCAATTGAGGTGGCGGACGGAAGTTTCCGTGGCACGGAGATTGTGCTTGGTGCCGAAGACCCCGCCGAACCATGCGGCGATCGCACCGATCACCAAAGCGATGAAGCCGAGTATGGCCCCGGCGGAGACGGCTTTCGTCGCGGTCTGGGCCGCTTCAAGCGCCTGAGCCTGGGCCGCTGCCACCTTGTCGTTATAGGACTTGATATATTGATCGACCTGCGTGCGCGCCTGATCGACCGGGATGTTCTGAGCTTTGGCGATCGCATCGGCAGCACGATTACGAGCATCGTCGGCTTTCGCCCTGTCCCCGGTGACCGCGGCCTTGACAGCGGAAACCGCAGCGTTGCGCAGTGCCTCCGGATCGTTGCCGCCCGAAGCGTCGCGGATCTGCTGTTCGATGCCGGCAAACGGATTGGTGGAATTGGCAACGGCAGGCGCCGCCGCTGTGACAGCCGTAGCTGCCGTGCTGCCGACGCCGCCAACGATGCTCGACAGACCACTGAATGCGCCGCCAACGAGAGCACCGACCGAGGTGGTCAGCAGGTAAAGAATGACGAGCGTCGTTACGGCCCATGTGGTAAGGCCCTGATAGCCGCCGGTGGAGTTGCTCGGACGGCCGGACAGGCGGCTGGCGATATAACCGCCGACGAAGGATGCGATCAAACCGGCGACGACGAACCACAAACCCCCAGCAATCGAAAAGGTGCTGGCATCGGGATTATCGTATTTGGCCGGATCGATGACCGCAGCACCGATGCCGACGCCGAGGAGATTCAGAAGAAACTGAGCGGCAAGTCCGACAAAGACGCCGGCGAAGATCGCTCCCCATGAGACTTTGTAAAGCGATGCGGTCGACCCCGCGTCGATGCCGTATGCGACATCGCGCGAGAAATGAGTGGAGACAGGTTCGGTCATGGTCGGCCCCTAGGTTCACGAGATGGCTGTTCACGGGTTCGTGAATGTGCCGATAACGCCAAATACGCCTCCGAGTTCCCTGCCCTACTCATCAGGCCGAAAATAGAAGCGCTCAGTCCATATCCTTTCCGGAAGGCGTTGCGGATCACGGCCCATTTCAACAAAGGTTCTGGTGTGCACAACGCTGCGCCTGGTTGTTCTTCGCTCTCATCCTGCTGGCAGGAATTTCGGACGCGACGTTTTTCACTGGCGCAAGAAATACGCCCGCCTGAGCTTCGGAGACGAGGCGTCTTCGCGCGCTCGAATCCTTTCGCCGGTCGCCAACTCGTCGTGCGTCGGCGTCGAGGTTAGCTCGGCCACCTCAGCGAGCTGTTCCTCACGGCACCGTTTGAACGGCAGCATGGTCTCAAAGGCTTACGAATGCCGGGCGACTCTTTCGCGCCCTCTTGCCGTGCGGCCACCTCCTGATAGTATGGGAGGAGGCTTGGAGGTGATGTCTAAGTTCACGAACGTGTGCGCAGTCGCGTCGAGGCCGTGACCCGCCAAAGGCACTCATCGCCCATTCAGGTCTGGAGGCAAATCCATGAAGCAGGGTGCGGGGATCGGGCGTCGGGCGCTGGTCGGGGCGATGGCCGGTGCACTTCTTGTCCTCCCATTCCAGGATGCGCTGCCGGCCGGCACCGCCAATCTGCCGGTGATCGCGTTCTTCAGAAGTTCGCCTGCTGGACCGTTCGCTTCCCTTGTAGAGGCCTTCCGGAAGGGGGTGGCCGAAGAGGGGCTGGCCGAGGGCGAGACTGTCGTGATCGAATATCGCTGGGCCAACAACAAGCCGGAACTGCTGCCGCAGATCGCTGCGGAACTGGTGTCTGCCCGAGTCTCCGTGATCGTGGGCAACAGCGTCGCAGTCGAAGCGGCGCGGGCGGCTACATCCGACATTCCCATCGTTTTCGTGTCGGCCGACGATCCGGTCAAAGCGGGCCTCGTCGATAATCTTGCCCGGCCGAGCGCCAATTTGACGGGTGTCACGTTCTTCGGCGGCGGCGAACTTGCGGGTAAGCGAACCGAAATTCTGATGGAACTGGCGCCTGCCGCCGTCGATGTCGCCTTGCTGATCGATACGAAATATCCCGGGTTCGAAGCAAATCGCGCCAAGGCCGAGTCGGCAATAACCTCGATTGGACGGCGGCTGATTGTTGCAGAAGTCAGTGGCGTCGAGGAACTTGAAGCCGCCTTCGACCGGATGTCCGCCGCCGGAGCCGATGCCGTCGTTGTCGGCGGTAGCCCCTTCCTGACGAGCCAGCGATCTACGATCGTCGAACTCGCGGCCAAGCACAAGCTTCCCACCATCTATGATCAGAAGGACTATGTGATCGACGGCGGTCTAGTCAGCTACGCCTCAAGTTTCTCAGAGGCCTATCGTCAGGCGGGGGTCTATGCCGCGCGCATGGTCAAAGGTGCGGCTGCGTCTGAATTACCGGTCATCCAGCCGACCGTCTTTGAACTTGCGGTCAACCTTTCCACAGCCAAAGCGCTCGGAATAGAAGTGCCCCGCTCCATTTTATTGCGGGCGGACGAAGTGATTGAATAAGTCGACCTATTGGCACACCCGTCCTTCTTTCATCTTAATGGCAAATACGCGGGTGTCTGCCTCGAACCCCTTCAACAGGCGCTTTCCAAGGTCATCCAGTGGAGTTGCAGGTCCGATCTGCCGTGCGGTGGCAGCGTCGATGAGGATTTGCCCGTCTTTCGCCGCGGAGCAAAGGCGTGACGCCAGATTGACCACGGGTCCGATAGCCGTGTATTCGAGCCGCCCTTCATAGCCGATCCGCCCTACCGTCGCGGCACCGGCTGCCATCCCCATCCCGAACCCAATGCTATAGCCCACAGAAGTCCAGCGGAAGACGAGTTCCTGAACCGCCTCCTGCATATCCATCGCCATGCGTGCTGCACGCCCCACCGGATCGTCGCACGGTACCGGCGCATTTAGCAGCAACATGAAACCATCGCCAGAAAAGCCGGTTTGCGTAGCTTCGTGCTTCTGCACCAGCCGACCGAGCACGGTGAAGAACTCTTCCAGCACCGCCATGATTTCGCCCGGCTCCGTTTTCTCCGAGAAGGCTGTAAAATTGCGCAGGTCCCCGAACACAACCACGACATCAGCCTGCTTGCTTTCCAGCAGTTTCTCGGATCCCTCGATCTCGATCAACTCCGCCACTTGCGGCGCAAGAAACTGCCTCAGCCGGGCGATACGCTCCGAACGCTCTTTCGAAAGCGCGATTTCGTCGGCCATTGTGTTAAATCGTTCCGCCAGTTCCTCAAGTTCATCGCCGCTGTCGATGCGAACGCGATGATCGAACTGTCCCGCACCGATCTTCGTGGCGCCCTGCTCCAAAAGGCGGATGGGACCGGTGATTCTGCCCGCAAGCACGTATGCGAGTCCCGCCGACACCCCGATCCCTGCGATCAGGAGGATGCCGGTCCGCCACAACGCGGCGTATATGGGAGCGAACGCCTCCGATAGGGGTTGCTCGACATACACGGTCCAATTCGGTCCGGGAACGATGGCGCTGCCGGCGATCACCCACGCCCCACTATCGCCGCGCCGTACAATTACCGGGTCCGATCGGACCGGCGCCTGTGCTAGATCGTCGGCCACAGCCTGCCGCGCGGGGGCTGCCATAAGGTCTCCCGGGTCCTCGCCACGAAGCACCCGAACAATTTCGGGGTGGGCGATCAGCCGCCCCATGCTGTCGCGGACATGGGCGTGGCCCTTCTGGCCGACCCTGATGTTGGCGATCACGCTCCAGATCAGCTTCAGGTTGACTTCCGCGAGCGCCACGCCGGTGTTATGCTTCTCGCCGCCAATCGCGATAGCCATATAGGGCTCCGATCCTCGCGAAAAATGGACCGGCCCGAACCGGCTGCCGTTCTCCATTAACGCCTGAAAGCTGGCTTCACTCGACAGATCGCGCCCGCTGTCAACGACATCCGGCACGACACGGGAGACGCGCAGAAGCTCTTTGCCCTGGCGGTCCGCCTGCGCGAACTCCGTGATGGCGGGCGCTTGGCGCAACAAGCGCAAGGCGTCGAACCGCCGTTCTTCAGGGCTCACAGAGGCGACGGGCAACTGGACGGCCCATCCCATCTGGTCAATGATTGAGTTCAGGAAGCTGCTTATGCGTTCCGACGATGCGCGCGCCTCCGACAAGAGCCTCGAATCAATGGAGGCGCGCTGGTCGCGATACCCAAGCCAGGCCTCGATCGTTCCACCGACAATGATGGGCAACAGGACTGCAGCAAAAATCGTCGTGAAGTATTTCGTGAATAAGCTACGCCTCAATGGTCCGGTAGCTGGTGTCACTGCGGATCGCCCATGCCTGGTGGCTTTCTGAAACGCGGTTCCCGGACGATCCGGATTGAATATGTGAGGCTTTCAGCCGCTGCAGGACGGGAGCAATTAATTGTGACCCTGTCCGTTCGACAGAAAGCATCGCTACCGCCTCCGCGCCACGGCCGCTGCGTATCTCTGCACTTTCAAGTTGATCCAGAATTGCGCGACGGTCAATGCGTACAATTCGACAGGCAGACGTATTGGAGCGGCAGCCCGCCATGACCTGGCGCGGTGGCTCCGCAGAGTTCGACTAGACGTCATGCTCGCAGCCGGGACTAGAAGCACCGCGCTCGCTGGAGGCTTGGCCGTTGTCACCGGCCGCAACTGCCGCATTGAGCGTCGATCCGCTTGGGCGGAGCACGGGCTTGTCTTTCGTTCGCTATCAGGCTGTGTCGAAAGCATCCCCAGTGACCGATGAGACGGCGCGAAGCTATTCTTGAACGGTGCCAAACCGCAGAACTGGGCAAGCCCCTACACCTTGAAGGGATATGAACCTAGCCTCGGCAATTATTTAGACGCCCGCTGGGGCGTATTCAGATTTATGGAACCATCCGCCATTCGTGTCGCGTCCAACCTTCTAATCCAACCCTTCTTCCTAAAATCGAAGATCAAACTAGAACAAAGTAAACGCGGTCCGGAAGGCCTGAAGTGCGGCATCGGGATCGCCCTTGGCGTAGGCCTCCATTCCGACTGGGCCGCGATATCCCATTTCATAAAGCGCGCTAGCAATTGCCGGGTAGTTGATTTCGCCCGTGCCCGGCTCGCAGCGCCCGGGCACGTCAGCCACCTGCACTTCGCCGATCCATGGTAAGCAGGCGCGGCAGGTTTCAATGAGGTTACCTTCGCCAATCTGCACATGATAAAGGTCCAGATTAAGCTTCAGGTGGGGAAGGTTGACGGATGAAACCAGCGCCAACGTGTCTGCCGCGCGGCCGAACGGCGTGCCCGGATGGTCGACCGGCAGGTTCAGGTTTTCCAGCGTGAAGACGACATCCTCCTCCTCTGCCATTTCCGCAATACGGGCAAGAGTGTCGCGAGCTTTCAACCACATGCTGCCGGTAACTACTTCAGCAGGCCGTGCCGGCAGGCCGCCCTCACCCAGCCCCGTACCGTGCAGATTCAACCGAGCAACCCCGAGGCGCTTTCCGACATGGGCGGTCTCGCGAGCGGAACGCAGAAGTTCTTCGGCGCCTTCGTCATCTGCCAGTCGCCCTGTGAGATAGCCGTTCATGATAGAGAAAGTCGCTCCCGACCGTTCAAGAGCGCCGAGGTCATGATCAGGCCAGTTCCAGAGACCTACCTGAAACCCCATTTCGGCAAGGCGGGCGGCGCGCCACTCGATCGGGCGATCCTGCCAGAGCATTTCCGCGCAGGCGGCAAGGATGAGGGGCTGTTCCATTTTAGTCCCTGTATGGATTAACGTTGGTGTTGATGAAGTCTGACCCGGGCGGGCCAGGTGATGCGGTAATTCAGAGTTCAATCCGCATGCCGTTCGACATCGCCATGGTGTGAATGATCCTCTCGATCTCTAGCCCTTGAGCAATCAGGTCCGGTGTTCGGCCCCCCCGCAATGGGCGATAAAAGATCGCGCGCCTCGATCGTTAGCCGAACGGCAGCACAACAGCCACTTGGGAACATGTCCACCTTGTTCGGACATCTGGATGCGAGGCCATCTACGGCAGCGTCAACAATCATTGGCGGCAATAGGCCTGCAGATTGCGTGTTGCTCTCGTATCGCGCGAGGCACTTCGCCTGCCATAGACTCCCGGACCGGAGCTTTAGCCTCCCCTTATCGATCCTCGCCAGACAAGATTGGCATGCAGTTGTATTCGAGTGGGCTGCTGCGGTCGGTTATCCTCTAGCCATCTGACAGCTTCGTTGGCGATAACGTCAACGGGTTGGGCAAAGGTCGTCAAATCATACGATGTCCAGGATGCCTGCTCAATATCGTCAAATCCGGCCACGCACAGTTGATCCGGAATTGAGATGGAGAACTGACGCCTTGCAGCGTCCATAAAACCACAGGCTAGGAGATCGGTGGCACAGAACACGGCATCAGGCCGGTCCTGGCGTGTCAAAAGGCGCTGTGCAAGGACCTGCCCGGCTCCATAGCCGGTCCATCCATACCGCTCGACGATCGCCTCAAGTCCCAAACGTTTCGCGGCATCGACAAACCCATGCTCACGGGCCATCAGACTTGGCGTTCCAGCCTGCGAGTTCGCAAATGCGAGTCTACGGCAGCCGGCACGTGCAAAGGCGGTCACGACCCGAGCTGCTGCCTCATAGTCGTCAAGATTGATCCGAAGCGGCCCTGCCTGATCGTCGTCGCGATTGATAAGCACCAGCCGTTGGCCGTTTTTCAGACATAGCTGCGTGATGGATTTGTCCGGTAGTCCTGACATGATGATCGAAGCATCCGCACGGTATCGAATGGCTTGCTTCAGCGCACGATCGACACTGCCATCGGAGCGATCCGTATTCACGAGCATCGCCACTTTGCCAACATTTTGAAGCTTCTGCGTGAGCATGCTCAAAAGCGCCGATCGGTACGGCGTCGCCACCTCGGATACGATCAGGCAGACAATTCCGCTCTCGTTGCGCATCAGGCCGCGAGCCAGGTGATTGACTTGATACCCAAGTGCTTCCGCGGCTTCCATCACGCGTCGCCTGGTTTCAGGTGCCACACTGGCGCCAGGCGTGAACGTTCGTGACACGGCCGAGCGAGACACCCCTGCCCTCTCGGCCACTTCCTGCGCACTGATATAAAGTTTGCTTGTCACAGCCCATCCTCCCGCACGGAATACTGCACACAATTGCAATCGCGTGCAACAGAGATTGTTTGGCTGACTAGAGAAGTCAGGTTGACAGCGCAAAGGTCTTGATGCAGCATTTGCACACGCTTGCAAAAGCGATCAGCGTGGAGGCGCTGCTACACATAGGAGGATGTCAATGCGTTTTGGAACAGTTACTGCGGCTGCGCTCGCGGCTGGCGTTTCGTTTGTCGCCTACTCGGCCCATGCGGCCGGCGACCTCAACATGATTTGTTCGGCAGACTCGCAGGTATGCGATCTGATGAAGGGCCTGTTCGAAAAGCAGTCCGACATCAAGGTCAACATGGTGCGCCTGTCTGCCGGCGAGACCTATGCGAAGATCAGAGCCGAGGCACGCAACCCGAAGACCGACATCTGGTGGGCGGGAACCGGTGACCCCCATCTACAGGCCGCTGCCGAGAACCTCACACAGGAGTACAAGTCTCCGCTGTTCGACCAGCTGCAGGACTGGGCCCAGAAACAGGCCGAGAGCTCCGGATACAAGACTGTTGGCGTCTACGCCGGGGCGCTTGGCTGGGGTTACAATACCGATCTCTTGAAGAGCAAGGGCCTGAAGGAGCCGAAATGCTGGGCCGACCTTCTGGACACGTCCTACAAGGGTGAGATCCAGATCGCCAATCCGAACTCGTCGGGCACCTCCTACAACACGCTCGCGACGCTGGTGCAGATCATGGGAGAGGACAAAGCTTTCGATTACCTCGGCAAGCTCAACGCTAATATCTCCCAGTACACCAAATCCGGCTCGGCACCGGTGAAGGCCGCCGCGCGCGGCGAGGCAACGATCGGTGTCGTCTTCATGCATGATGCCGTTGCCCAGACGGTCGAGGGCTTCCCGATCAAGGCTGTCGCACCGTGCGAGGGAACCGGCTACGAGATCGGCTCGATGTCGATCGTCAAGGGCGCCAAGAACCTCGACAATGCCAAGAAGTGGTACGACTGGGCACTCAGTGCCGACGCGCAATCGCACATGAAGGATGCCAAGTCCTTCCAGCTGCCATCGAACAAATCGGCCGCCATTCCCAAGGAAGCGCCGAAGTTCGAGGACATCAAGCTGATCGACTATGACTTCAAGAAGTTTGGTGACCCTGACGTGCGCAAGTCGCTGCTCAGCCACTGGGACAAGGAAATCGGCGCCAAGGCGAACTGATCGCCTGGCTTGCGACCTCATGCAGCCGGCTGGACACTGCCGGCTGCAGGATTCCACGCAGATATAACGGATGCTGATCGCCATGCCCAATCGCAACCGCCGACTGGACCTTGCTCTATTGGTAGGCTTGGTCGCCCTGCTCGTCCTGCCCTGGTACCGGATCGACGGCGGCTTTTATGGCTTCGGCTGGCTGTCAGGCTTTCCATCCGATCCGGCAAGCGCTCCCGCCATTCTGGAAATCCTGCAGCATGGCAAGTGGTGGCTGTCGCTAAGCTTCATCTTCGTGGCCCTTGCCGTGATCGCGCGCTTCATCTCAAGCCCGATGGCACGCGGCGGCCTGCTTGCCTTTGCCGGCGCGGTCGGTTTCCTGTTTCTGTGCCTTCAGGGATTGGCGATTACCTTCAGCGGCTGGAGCTGGACGATCAGCGAGACCATGTTCGGTGCGCTTCCGGACGGCCAGCCGTCGATGGGAGCCGGGGCCATCCTGCTCGGCATCGTCTTCGTGCTGATGTTCGCCTTCGGGCTGGCCGAGCGCGGGGCGATGAAGGGCGATGCATTCGTGGTTGCGTCGATCACCCTGCTTGTCGTTCTGGTCTCGATCTTCGTCTTCTATCCCGTCGCCAGCATGTTTGTCGGTGCCTTTCAGAGTTTTGATGGTTCGTTCAGTCCGGACGGTTTCCTGACCAACATTCAGGACCCATCCGTCTGGAGCCTGAGTTGCCTCGCCGGCGGTGAGCGCTGCGGCGTCGCCTGGCGCACCCTGTTTCTCGCGATTATGACGGCGGGTGGCTCAACATTGCTCGGCTTATGCTTTGCGCTTGTCGCAACCAGAACCCGCTTCCCGTTCAAGAAGGGTCTGCGCCTTCTGACCATCCTGCCGATCATTACCCCGCCTTTTGTCGTCGGACTGGCGCTGACCCTGCTGTTCGGGCGTGCTGGCGTTGTCACCCAGGGATTGTCGTCGCTGTTTGGCATCGAGCCTGGACGCTGGCTCTATGGCCTGACCGGTATCTGGATTGCGCAGGTGCTTTCGTTTACCCCGATCTCCTTTCTGGTGCTGATCGGTGTTGTCGAGGGCGTCAGCCCGTCGATGGAGGAAGCATCGCAGACCCTGCGCGCAGACCGCTGGCGGACGTTTTGGCGCGTGTCTCTGCCGCTGATGAAGCCCGGCCTCGCCAACGCCTTTCTGATCGGCTTCATCGAGAGCATGGCGGATTTCGGTAATCCAATGGTGTTGGGTGGAAGTCATGGCGTGCTCTCGACCGAGATCTTCTTTGCCGTCGTCGGCTCGCAGAACGACCCGTCACGCGCAGCAACACTCGCGATGATCTTGCTGGCCTTCACGCTCTCGGCCTTCATCGCACAACGCTTCTGGCTATCTGGCAAGAGCTTTGCCACAGTGACCGGAAAGGGCGACTCCGGCGCGCATATCGCCCTGCCACGCGGCCTATCGATCGCCGTCCATGCACTTGTCATTCCGTGGATGGTCTTCACCGTCGTTGTGTACGCGATGATCCTGTTCGGCGGCTTCGTTCGGACCTGGGGTCTCGACAACACTTTGACGCTCGAACACTACATCAGCGCGTTCTCGGTGGGTTGGCGCGATGACGGCGGTATCGCCTGGACGGGCGTCGCCTGGAACTCCTTCTGGACAACGATGGAAATCGCGCTGATCTCGGCACCCCTAACCGCAGCCGTTGGCCTTCTGACCGCCTACCTCATCGTCCGCCAGCGGTTTGCCGGCCGCAACCTGTTCGAATTCGCGCTGATGATGAGCTTTGCCATTCCTGGCACGGTAATCGGCATCAGCTACATCATGGCCTTCAATCTGCCGCCGCTGGAAATGACCGGCACGGCCCTCATTCTGGTTGCCTGCTTCGTCTTCCGCAACATGCCGGTTGGTGTCAGAGGGGGCGTGGCGGCGATGAGCCAGCTGGACAAGAGCCTTGACGAAGCCTCGCTGACACTGCGGGCCGACAGCTTCCGCACGCTGCGCAAGGTGATCCTGCCGCTCCTGCGACCGGCGATCACCGCGGCGCTGGTTTATTCCTTCGTGCGCGCCATCACCTCGATCAGCGCCGTGATCTTCCTGGTCAGCGCCCAGTATAACATGTCGACGGCCTATATCGTCGGCCTCGTCGAAAACGGCGAGTACGGCGTGGCCATTGCCTACTCCTCTGTCCTCATCGTGGTGATGATCGCGGTCATCGCCGGCTTCCAGCTGCTGGTCGGCGAGCGCCGTCTGCGCCGCGAAAACCGCGTCGCCATTCCCACCACGCTTAACGCAGCGCCTATCGCCCAGGAGAAAACCGCATGAGCAAGAAGCTTTCCGGCTCTGTCGTCTTTGAAAGCGTCTCCAAGACCTTTGGCGCCTTCACGGCCATTCCCGACCTGTCGCTGACGATCGAGCCCGGCACCTTGGTCACCCTGCTCGGCCCGTCCGGATGCGGTAAGACCACGACGCTGCGCATGCTGGCCGGGCTGGAGCATCCTACCTCCGGGCGCATCCTGATCGGCGGCAAGGACGTTACCATGCTGCCGGCCAACGAGCGTGATGTCTCGATGGTGTTTCAGTCCTATGCGCTGTTCCCGCATATGACCGCGCTGGACAATGTTGCCTACGGTTTGGAATCCTCAGGGCTGAAGAAGAGGGAAGCCCGCGAGCGAGCTGAAGAGGGCCTGACGCTGGTCGGCTTGTCCGGGATGGGAAAGCGGCTGCCGGCCGAAATGTCGGGCGGCCAGCAGCAGCGCGTCGCCGTGGCTCGCGCCTTGGTGCTCGAGCCGCAAGTTCTGTTGCTCGACGAGCCCCTGTCCAATCTGGATGCTCGCCTTCGCCGGCGTGTGCGCACCGAAATCCGCGAATTGCAGCAGCGGCTCGGCTTCACCGCCGTTTACGTCACCCATGACCAGGACGAGGCGCTCGCCGTCTCGGACCGCATCATCGTGATGAAGGACGGCGAGATCGCCCAGGCCGGCGCACCGCGCGACCTCTACGATCTGCCGGCGTCTGCCTTCATCGCCGACTTCATGGGCGAGGCCAATGTTGTCAACTGCGATGTGACCGAGGTTGCCGACGGCACGGCGCTGGTGAACGTTCAGGGGCTGGTGCACCGGGTGAAAGGGCTCGATCTTCGTCTCGGCTCCGCCCAACTGGCAGTCCGCCCCAACGCCATCACCCTGGATCCTCAAGGCCATGAAAGTGCCTTCACCGGTCAAATCACCCACTCGGCCTATCTCGGCGATCACGTCGAATATGAAGTCAAGACGAGCCAAGGGACGCTGTTTGTCATAGATCCTTCGGTGGATCATGCGCTGGCACCGGCAACTGAAGTCGGCATCGGCTTCAAGGAACGTGGCGTCGCCGTTATTCGCAGCTGACCGGCATCGACCTAGAACGACAATTGAAGGATATAATCTATGGAATTGCAGCTGCGCTCCGGCATTGAGTCACGCCATAAGATCGCCGAGGAAGTTGCCCGGGAAGCCGGTGCGCTTGCCCTCGACTACTACAACAAGCGTGAAGCCCTCGTCATCGAGACCAAGAGAGATGCGCAGGATGTCGTCTCGATCGCTGACCGGGAGGTGGAGCAGCTGATCCGCGGCCGCTTCCATGCAACCTTCCCTAAGGACGGTGTTCTCGGGGAGGAATATGGTCTCGAGCCCGGCACCTCTGGCTTCACCTGGGTGGTCGATCCGATCGACGGGACCAGCCCGTTTGTCAACGGCATGCCCAACTGGTGCGTCTCGATCGGTCTGCTGTACGACGGCCAGCCCGTTGTTGGTGTGATCGCAGCCCCCTGCCACGATGAGCTCTACTCGGCAGCATCCGGCTACGGCGCGACATTGAACGGCAAGCCGCTTGTCATCGACCCGGCGCGGACGATCCGCGACGCCGTGACGGGCATCGGCGCCAACAACTATGTCACGCCCGCCTTTGTCGGCAAGATGGTCGAGGAGCTGTTGCAGGCAGGTGGGAATTTTATCCGCAACGGCTCCGGCGCGCTGATGCTGGCTTACGTGGCGGCAGGCCGGCTCGTCGGCTATTACGAGCCCTATATGCACGCCTGGGACTGCATGGCAGGATACTGCCTGGTCAGAGAGGCTGGCGGCTGGCATCACCCGTTCCCCACAGAAGGTGAGCGTTTGACCAAGGGATCGCCAGTGCTGGCTGCAGCGCCCGGCGCGATCGACGATCTCAGAAAAATTGCCGGTGTATAGCCGGCGTACCAACAGTGCCAATCTGACCTCGACAGACGGGCTGAAGGCGCTATCTTGAATTGAACACGTTTGCAGCCGCGTCACTTTCGTTTGCGTCTGCTGATGTCTTTCGAACAACCCGCTCGTGATCGAGGAGGATCGCAAGCGGGGGATTGAGACCGGTTCATCCGGCTTAACACCGCTCAGGGAGGAGCAATCTATGTCCGTCCGCAGTCTTTCTGTATCCGCACTCGCGGCTGTTGCCTCGTTCACCATGGCCTCGCACGCGCTTGCAGCCACGGAACTTCAATGGTGGCACGCCATGGCTGGCGCCAACAACGAGGTGGTCAACCAGCTTGCCAAGGAGTTCAACGAGAGCCAGAGCGACTACACCATCGTTCCTGTTTTCAAGGGCACCTACCCCGAAGCTCTAAACGCGGGCATTGCCGCCTTTCGCGCCAAACAGCCACCGGCCATTTTGCAGGTGTTCGACGCCGGCAGCGGCGTGATGATGGGCGCCGAAGGCGCGATCATGCCGGCAGCTGAGGTTCTGAAGAAGGGCGGCTTCACCTTCGACAAGTCGGAATATCTCGCCGGCATCGTCGCCTACTATTCCAAGCCGGACGGCACGATGTTATCGTTCCCTTACAACTCCTCGTCGCCGATCCTCTACTACAACAAGGACATCTTCAAAAAGGCGGGTCTGGATGCTGACAAGCCCCCGAAAACCTGGCCCGAAGTTTTTGATGCCGCCAAGAAGATCAAGGCGAGCGGCGCTGCGCCCTGCGGACTGACGTCCACCTGGCTGACCTGGATCCAGACCGAGAATCTGGCGGCCTGGAACAACGTGTCATATGGCTCCAACGAGAACGGACTCGGCGGCAGCGATGTGACGCTGGCTTTTAACTCACCGCTGTTCGTCCAGCATTTCCAGTCGATTGCCGATCTCGCCAAGGATGGGACCTTCCGCTATGGCGGCCGCACCTCCGAGGCGAAACAGTTGTTCACCTCCGGCGAATGCGCGATCATGACAGAATCCTCAGGCGGCCTCGGCGATATCGTCAAGTCGGGGATGAATTATGGCATTGGCCAGCTGCCTTACTATGAGGGTCATGGTCCGCAGAATACCATTCCGGGCGGTGCAAGCCTTTGGGTCTTCGCCGGTAAGAGCGATGAAGAATACAAGGGCATCGCGCAATTCTACCATTTCCTGTCGCAGACCAAAATCCAGTCCCGGCTGCATCAAGTCTCCGGCTACATGCCGGTCACGATGGCGGCTTACGAAGAGACCAAGAAATCTGGTTTTTACGACAAGAACCCGGGTCGCGAGACGCCAATTCTCCAAATGATGGGCAAGGCACCGACAGAAAATTCCAAGGGCGTGCGCCTCGTTAACCTACCGCAGGTTCGTGACATCATGAATGAGGAATTCGAAGCGATGCTGGCCGGCAAGCAGGATGCTAAGGCAGCGCTTGATAAGGCGGTGGAGCGCGGCAACGAAGCTATTAAGCAAGCTCTCGGTCAGTGATGCAATGACGCAGTCCCGCCCGCGGCCCGATCGCCGCGGGCGTTACCTCCTCTTGCAAGGACCTTGCCGTGCAACAAGCAGCCTTTCCAAACAAGATCCTCCCGTATTGCCTGGTCGCCCCGCAACTGATTCTGACTGTGGTGTTCTTCTTCTGGCCGGCCAGCCAGGCGCTGTTTCAATCGACGCAGCGCCAAGATCCGTTCGGGCTAAAGAGCGGGTTTGTCGGTCTTGCCAATTTCAAGCAGGTGCTATCGGACCCGAACTATCTGAATTCGCTTCAGGTCACAGCGGTCTTCAGTGCGTCAACCGCCCTGCTTTCCATGGCGGTGGCGCTGGCGCTGGCGACAGCCGCCGATAAGGTGGTGCGCGGACAGACTTTTTACCGCACATTGCTGATATGGCCCTATGCTGTGGCGCCGGCGGTAGCCGGCATGCTGTGGCTCTTCATGTTCAATCCGGCCATGGGTACATTCGCCTACATTCTGCGTCGGAACGGCCTTATGTGGGATCCGTTGCTGAATGGAAACCAGGCCATGGGCCTGATCATCATCGCGGCCGCCTGGAAGCAGATCAGCTACAATTTCCTGTTCTTCGTGGCCGGCCTGCAGGCTATCCCGAAATCACTGATCGAAGCGGCAGCGATCGACGGCGCTCGCGGCAGCCGTCGATTCTGGACGATCGTCTTTCCGTTGCTAGCGCCGACCACGTTCTTCCTGTTGGTCGTCAACACGGTCTACGCCTTCTTCGACACATTCGGCATCATCCATTCCGTCACAGGCGGCGGCCCCGCGAAGGCAACGGAAACTCTGGTCTACAAGGTCTACAATGACGGCTTCGTCAATCTCGACCTCGGCTCTTCTGCCGCGCAATCGGTCATCCTGATGATCATCGTGATTGCGCTCACCGCGTTCCAGTTCCGCTTCGTCGAGAAGCGCGTGCACTATGGTTGAGGTCAGCCATGATTGAGAAACGTCCCGTCGCCGGGCTCATCGGCCATTTGATGCTGATCATAGGCATCATCATCGTCGCCTTCCCGATCTACTATACGTTCGTGGCCTCGACCATGACGTCGGCGCAGATCATTCGGCCGCCAATCTCTTTGCTGCCCGGCGGGCATTTCGCCGAGAACTACGGCGATGCGCTATCGGGCGGCGTCGAGCGCGTGGTCGGCGTCAGCCTCGAGCGCCTGCTGTTCAACACCCTCGTCGTGGCAGTCGTCATCGCCGTCGGCAAGATCGTCATCTCGTTTCTGTCGGCCTTTGCGATCGTCTTCTTCCGCTTTCCGCTTCGCATGGTGTTCTTCTGGATGATCTTCGTGACGTTGATGCTGCCGGTCGAAGTGCGCATCCTGCCGACTTACAAGGTGATCGTCGATCTCGGCCTGATCGATACCTATGCCGGGCTGACGCTGCCGCTAATGGCCTCTGCGACCGCTACCTTCTTGTTCCGGCAATTCTTCCTGACAATCCCGGGTGAACTCGTAGAAGCGGCACGCATCGACAATGCCGGGCCGTTCCGCTTCATGCGCGATATCCTTCTGCCGCTATCGCGCACCAATATCGCCGCGCTTTTCGTGATCCTCTTTATCTACGGCTGGACGCAATATCTGTGGCCGCTCCTCGTTACCAACGACGCCAAGATGAACACCATCATTATCGGCCTGCGCAAGATGGTGGATTTCGCCGATGCGGCAACGCCGTGGAATTTCGTCATGGTGACGGCGATACTCGCCATCATCCCCCCCATCGTCGTCGTGGTGCTGATGCAGCGCTGGTTTGTCAAAGGTCTCGTGGAGACGGAGAAGTAATGGCCAGAATCAATCTCAAGGACGTTCGAAAGACTTATGGCGGCGGTTTGGAAGTCATCAAGGGCGTCTCGCTCGATATCGCCGATGGCGAACTCGTAGTGCTTGTCGGCCCATCTGGCTGCGGCAAGTCCACGTTGTTGCGGATGATCGCTGGACTGGAGAGCATTTCGTCCGGGCAGATTTCCATTGCCGAGCGCGTTGTTAATGATCTGGAGCCATCCGAGCGCGACATTGCCATGGTGTTCCAGAATTATGCGCTCTACCCGCATATGACGGTGCGGCAAAACCTCTCTTACGGCCTGAAGAATCGCAACACGCCTGCTGACGAAATCGAGCGGCGGATTCATAAGGCCGCCAATGCGCTCGAAATCGAGCCGTTTCTGGAGCGAAAGCCGAGACAGCTCTCGGGTGGACAGCGCCAGCGCGTTGCCATGGGTCGCGCCATCGTCCGTGAACCCGCCGCCTTTCTGTTCGATGAACCACTTTCAAATCTGGATGCGAAGCTGCGCGTACAGATGCGCGTCGAGATCAAACGCCTGCAGCGTGCATTGAACACGACGAGCGTCTACGTCACCCACGACCAGATGGAGGCGATGACATTGGCCGACCGGCTCGTGGTTTTGAACGGCGGCCGGATCGAGCAAATCGGTACACCAATCGAGCTTTACGAAAAGCCCGCGACAACCTTTGTGGCCACGTTCATTGGGTCTCCCTCCATGAACCTTTTCTCCTTCGAGAAAGATGGTTTTATCGACAGGGACAGCTCCGTGATCCCGCCGGGCACCAAAACGATTGGCATCCGGCCCGAAGACCTGCAAATCGCTGACAGAGGTGATGGAGGTGCTGTTCGAATGGAGGTCCGCGTAAGTGCAGTCGAATTGGTCGGTGCTGAAAGCTATGTTCATGCGCTTCGTGCCGATGGAACACCACTGATCTTTCGCGTGCCTGGCCGATCACAAATCCGCCTTGACGAATTGTTGGTCGTCGTGGCGGACCCGCGAGCCCTTCACCACTTCGATGAAAGCAACCAACGCATTGCGGACCAAGGAGCGTCGGCAACGACACGACGTGTGTGACGGATAACCAGTCAAATTGGGCGTAGGCTCGGCAAGTAGCTCGTTCTTTCGTGGCATTCGACGACCAACGTGAGCGCCGTCTGGTCGCGAAAATTGGTCTTTGCGCCGCGCTCCCGATACCAGCCCCGGTCGCGATGACGTGATCCACCGGGCGGTGCTGAGGAAGGGAAGTTCGTCGAACGGAACATTATATCAACCGCCCTGGCAACCTGTCTCACAACAGGATTTTGGCAGCCTGCTCCCACTCGGCTGACGAGGCGAGAAAGGTTTAGGACGTCGGCCATAACGGAGGCAGCTCTGCGTCATTGCCTACTACATTAGAGGTGCTCTGAGTTTCACCAGAGAAAGAGACAGCCCTATTGAACACGGAAGCGAGATCGGCCTTTGGCGAATGCCTGCCAAGACTGCGGTGGACCCGAAGGACGATCAGACCACAGCGCGTTGTTCATTTTGAAGGTACCGGGCTGCTCATGTCGCCCTCTTCGCATGACAGATAGCCCTTGAAATCTTTGATGCGGTCTTGCGTAAGGCCTTCGAGACACGAATTCTGAACGAAAGGATACACACTCCCCTGTGCAACCATCGAGCTTGAAAAGCTGCACTTGCCATCTCTGAACGCGACCCAGGCATGCTGCAGTCACAAGCTTTGTGGTGTCTGCATCATCCTGTAGTCTCGAAAAATCGAGATAGCTGCCGGGTTCGATCAGAGCCAGATACATTCCAGGCGCTTCGGGATCTGGAATGACTCTTACCAGCGCGAAATATCCGCGCGTCGCCGCCACTTTTCGCGGCTCGTAATAAATGATCCAGTCCCCCAACGCAGGCTTGGACGCGACCGAGATACTGGCTCGGAAACTGATATTGCTCAGCCGGGCTGTCGTCGTAGATCGAATCTGTGCGGTGAATGAAAACCCCGAATCCCATACTCGATCTCTACCATGGTGACCGCGTTTCAAACCAGCGAGAACGGTCACTATGCATGCCCTCAAGCTCGTCGTGTTACGCGCGTTATTCGACTGATCAACAAAACACCGCCTCGATCGAAACCCAACTCGACTGGAAAACTGGAAAACTTCGCTTGATAAGCTGGATTCGAGTAAAATCGGTGGTGCCATTCTCGCGACCCAACCAATCTGCGATCAAGTCGTGCAGCATCCAAGGAGATGGTGCACTTAGAGCGATCTCATTCTCGTCGATTTGGATGAAGTGGCACCACTCTTCTTCATCGGATGACCACTCGCCGATTATTTCGCCGTCGACAAGTTACACATCTCCGCTGAACGCTCGGTTGTGATAGCCCAACATAATTACTCCATGACGAACCATTCCTCCTGCATCAGTCATGTCGCATATGGCTCGAAACTGCGCGCTCACAGCTTCAACGCTGGGACCGGCAATCATGCCAATCTCGAAGATCTTGTATAACAAGGTCCCGTTGTATTGATCTATTTTTTCGCTGGCCGCGATTTGGCAAGACATCTCGCCGTGCCTTTCAGTTTCAATAGGCATTGCCACTAAGGACCCCTCCGCTTGGTCGAACACATAATCAAACCAACTCGCAGCATGAACACGTGCCGGGAGGAGACAACGTCTTCCTCATTCAGCTACCGTTGAGACACCTTGCGATATCTCAGGTCTTTATGAAGAGCGAACTTTTGGCCAATTTATTTCTCACGAACTGAGGGGCAAGGGATCGGTGCCTTCGCTCAGAATTGCAAGATATCGTCGGTAGCTGAACACGCGGCCACGCTTGCGGCCGGTCACCTCGTCAACTATGCCCAAACGCTCCAGATCAGCAAGTGCGGCATTAACCGTTGGCGCGGACAGACCTGTGATCTGAACAATCTGGTTCGCCGTGTGAAAAGGGTTCTGCTGGAAAAATTCGTGAATGCGAAGGGCCGACCCCGCTCTATCACTCTCCATCGTGATCCGTTCCCGATCTTCCTTGAAAAGATCGGCGATCTGGGTCGCAGCCTCAAACGCTTGATTGGCGGTATCGGCGACGCCGGTCAGGAAAAAGTCCAGCCAAGCTTCCCAGTTCCCATTTTCGCGAACCTCTTGCAACAACCGATAATATTCTCTTCGATGGGACTTCAGATAGAGGCTGAGGTATAGCAGCGGCTTTCGCAAAACGCCGTTCATGCAAAGATATAGGGTTACAAGCAGGCGGCCGATACGGCCATTGCCATCGAGAAACGGATGGATCGTTTCAAACTGCACATGCAGCAGGCCAGCTTTGATGAGTGCCGGCAACCGAGATTGGTCGTCATGCATGAAGCGCTCGAACGCATCTAGACAAGCGGCCATTTCAGTGACGGGTGGCGGCACGAAAAGTGCGTTGCCGGGGCGCGTGCCGCCAATCCAATTTTGCGAGCGGCGAAACTTTCCGGGATCCTTGGTGCCTCCTCGCCCACTGTGCAGGAGCCTGGCGTGCATCTCACGAATTAGACGCAACGACATGGGGAGCGTTTCCAGCCGCTCCAAACCATACATCATGGCGTCAACATAGTTGGAGACTTCACGGATATCATCAACCGGCTGCCCCTTCCGAGCTTCGGTCTCAAACCGCAAGAGATCGGAAAGCGTCGACTGCGTGCCTTCAATCTGCGAGGAAAGAACAGCCTCCTTCCTCACATACATATAAAGAAACAGCTCTTGTTGCGGCAGCAGAATTGTGATGCCATCCAAGCGTCCCAGCGCGCGCTCTGCTAGGCTGAGGCGCTCCAGCAATGAAAGTACATCAATCGCCGGCTCGGGCGGCAATGGTGGAGGCACGAACGCCCGCACTGTTTCACTGGCAGCGATCGTCTCGACGAAACGACCCAAGCGATGTTTGGA
This sequence comes from Rhizobium sp. Root1220, assembly GCF_001426265.1. Taxonomy (GTDB): domain Bacteria; phylum Pseudomonadota; class Alphaproteobacteria; order Rhizobiales; family Rhizobiaceae; genus Rhizobium. Next base: position 401 of record NZ_LMDG01000011.1, on the reverse strand, counting down.
TTGGGAATCAGACATAACCCAGTATCAATCCCGCCCCTTATTTAAGCAAGGAGCGTTTCATTTAATTAAACCCCGGACTTAGATAAGCGCGCTTAATTAACGCGCGGACATTGAACTCCTGAGCACCGAACCAGGATGATTTGCGTAAGGGCACAAACGCGATGACCAGGCAGCATTCAAAGTGCTACGCCGGATACATCCTTTCTTAAAGCTCGCCTCATATTCCCGCTCGCCCTCAGCATTAACGCTGAGAGAAACGGAATGAGCATGACCCAAGACAACGTTTCATCGCGTCATTTTCAGCGTAACCGCCCGATTGCTACCGCGTAGATTTGGCTTTGATGCGAGCGACGAGCAGCTCGTTGTCAACAAAGCTGTCTAGGAAGTCGTTCCATTCTTGG
>NZ_LMDG01000010.1 GCF_001426265.1 Rhizobium sp. Root1220 | reverse complement strand
CCGTCAGTTGACGGCCGTCGAGATATGAAGCCTTGTCCACCACGTCGACGTCGACACGTCGCCGATGTCCTTCTGGCCGGTCTCATTGAACTTCGCCGGTAGCGGCATCTCCGGGGGCACATGATCCGGGCCGCTGACGCAGCCCGCCAATACTGACAATGCCGCTAGGATTGCATATCGGCGCATAAAGCCTCCACTGCGAATGCTGAGCTATTCGTTACCAACTAATTGCAGCTCATGGTTAATTTTTCACTTCCTCCGTTCTTCCCCATGCCTCAACTCTTCGGGGGAGCCGATTGCGCATCGCAGGATGCGGCCACAGGGTGGCCAAGCCTTAAAATATCATTGCATTCTAATCGATAGGATGTTATCTAAATTCCCATGAAGACCGATCGGACACGCACATGGGTTGAGTTCGCGCCGTTGCTTATGATTTGCGGGCGTGGCTGGCGCCGAGCGTTGAATGCCGCTTTGACCGAGCACAATCTCTCCGACGCCAGTGCCGCGCCGCTGATCGCATTGTTGCGCCACGGTGATCGCATACCGCAGGGCGTTCTGGCCGAGCGTGTCGGCGTGGAGGGCCCGACGCTCGTGCGCGTGCTCGATAGTTTGGAGAGCGATGGCTTAATTTCCCGAGTTCCCGATGAGGCGGACCGGCGGATTAAGCTGGTGCAACTCACCGCAGCGGGCACAGCGGTCGCCGAGCGCGCCGAAAGCTGTGCGGCAGAGCTGCGAGAACAGATCCTTGGCGAGCTGGATCCCGAGCAGGTCGATGCCGCCTTGGCGGTACTGCGGGCTGTCGCGGTCAAGACCGCGGCCCTAGCCGGAATACAGGAAAATGACCAGTAGCAAGCATACGATGGCGCCTAGTCTCGGCGACGTCGTCTTTTCCATAAAGACTTTCGCGGCGGCAATGCTGGCCCTTGTGATTGCGCTATGCTTCGATCTGACCAACCCCTACTGGGCTGTCGGCACGGTCTATATCGTTGCGCATCCGCTGTCAGGGGCCAGTACGTCCAAAGCGATCTATAGATTGATCGGCACGGTGGTCGGCGGCGCAGTCACGGTCATTTTGATCCCGAATCTCGTCAACTCGCCTGAATTGCTGACGCTGGCCATCGCACTATGGATGGCATTCTGCCTGGGCATCAGTCTGCTCGACCGTACGCCACGCAGCTATGGCTTCATGCTCGCGGGCTACACCACGGCGCTGACCGGGTTTCCTGTCGTGGCAAACCCGGATACGGCTTTCACCTACGCGACGGCCCGCGTCGAGGAAATCGCGCTCGGCATCATCTGCGCGGCGGTCGTCAACCGGATTATCTTCCCGCGCCATGCAGGCCCGGTCCTTGCAGCCCGAATCAATGCCTGGCTGCGCGACGGCGCACACCTTGCGATCGGTACACTGAACGGCAGGGGGCGCGATCCGTCGCTTCTTGCTGCCTCGCGCAGGCTGGCTGCAGACGCAGTCGACCTGCACAGCTTCACCACGCACGTCGCTTACGACACATCGGGGCTCCGCGAGAAAGTCGGGCGCACACGAATGCTGCAACACCGGATGGTCGCAATGTTGCCCATCGTCTCCGGTCTGTCCGACGTACTTCATGCACTGGAAAAGGCGACCGGCGGCCAGTTTACGCCTTCGGTGAACAAGCTGGTCGTAGACGTCGTTGCTTTGCTCGAAAGCGGACAGCCGCTCGCCGAGGAGAAGCGGCAAGAGTTGCTCGTCCTGATGGCTGAGGCCGAGGAAGAAGGGCGCCTGCAGCAGGAATGGAATGGGCTTCTGGCTCACAACATCACCGCCCGTGTGCGTGATCTGGTGCAGATATGGGGTGATTGCCTTAGCCTGAAGCAGGATATCGAATCGGGTTCGCGTCACGATCTGCGCTGGCGTCGCTTTGGCACCTCGTTCGACAGGGTGCCGATACACAAGGACTACGGGATGGCCTTGCACTCCGGTCTTTCCGTTGTCCTCGCGACCGGGATCGCCACGGCGCTATGGATCCAGACGGGCTGGCCGCAAGGCAGTGCCGCGGCAATGATGGCAGGCGTCCTATGCTGCATCTTCGCGACGATGGACGACCCGGCGCCAGCCATGCTGAAGTTCGTATATGTCGCGATCATCACCGTCCTCGCAGCTTTTCTTTTCGAATTCGGGTTGATGCCGCTGATCCACGGCTATGTCGCGCTGGCCGCTGCGCTCGGTCTCGTGCTGGTGCCCGCGGGCGTGCTCATGACGCGACCGTCGACCGCGCTCTATGGCCTGGGATTCTGCGTCAACCTGCCAAACATGCTTGGCTTGCAGGACCGCCTCAGCCTCGACCTTGCCTCCTTCATCAATTCCAACACGGCGATGGTGGTGGGAATGGTTGTGGCATGCGGCACGACGATGCTGGTGCGCTCCGTTGGCGCGGAGTGGGCCGCCCACCGCCTGCTGCGGTCCGGCTGGATCGACATCGTGGCCGCGGCACGCCGACCGGAGGGTGTCGACTTCACGCGACTACTCTACCAGATGGTCGACCGTTTTGGCCTGGCAGCGCCAAAGCTGGCGATGATTCAGGCGGAATCCGCGGTTGCCCGGTCCGACATTCTGCGCGATCTGCGCAACGGCCTGAATACGATAGAGCTGCAGCGGCACAAGCAATTGCTGGCCCGGGACAAACACACTGCAATCGACGACGTTCTGTCGGGTATCGCTGCGCATTACCAGGAAAAGCAAAAGCGGCGCGATGCACAGCCGGCCGAAGGGTTGCGCGAAACCCTCGATCGGTCGCTGCTTTCGCTCGCTGACCCCGGTAAATCGTCTGCCGTCGAGGGCGCGCGCCGCGCAGTGACGGCGCTGAGATACAGCCTTTACCCGGATGCTGCGTCCTTCAAGGATGATGTGTCCGGCGTCGCTGATCAGGCCGCGAAGGAGCATGCAGCATGAGACCCGAAATCGACCTCTACGGCGTCTTCATCCCGACGCTCGCCGCGATTGCCGTCGCGGCCTATCTACTGAACGGCATCCTCAGGCGGGTGCTGGCTTCGATCGGCTTCTACCGGCTTGTATGGCACAGGCCGCTGTTTGATACGGCCATGTATTTCTGTCTGCTTGGCGCGTTGGCGCTGTCACTCAACAAGGTGTCGTTATGATATCGCTCCTCGCTTACTCAGGCCGTTTCCTGCTTACGGGCGTCGTCGTCGCGCTGGCGGGAGTGCTTGGTTGGCATCTCTGGGGCTACTACATGGACGAGCCGTGGACGCGTGACGGCAAGGTGCGCGCCGATGTCGTTCGCCTTGCGTCCGACGTCTCCGGCATCGTCAGCGAGGTGGATGCCAGGGACAACCAAGCTGTCCACAAGGGCGACGTGATTTTTCGTATCGACCAGGCACGATTCGCCTTGGCTTTGCGGCAGGCAGAGGCGCAGATGGTGAGCAGCAAAGCGGCTCTTGATATGGCGAAAAGCGATCTCGAACTCTATCGCAAGCTGGGCGAGAGCTCCGTGACACGTCAGAAAATCCAGCAGGCGGAAGCGACCGTTCAGCAGGACGAAGCCGCTCACAGCCAAGCGATCATCAGCCGTGATACGGCGCAACTCAATCTCGACCGGTCGATCGTGCGCGCGCCGGTGAACGGCATCCTGACGAATTTTTCCATGAAACCGGGCAACTACGTGACAGCTGGAACAGCGGTGACGGCCCTGATCGACAGCGATTCCTACTATGTCGCCGGCTACTTCGAAGAGAACAAGCTCGATCGCATCAAGGTCGGCGACGAAGCTCTGATCTACCTCATGGGCAACAAGAGCCCGCTCAAGGGCCACGTCGATGGTGTTGCCGGTGGTATTGAGGATCGTGAGCGCAGCGATACCAGCGCCCAGCTTGCCAATGTAACACCGACCTTCACATGGGTTCGCCTGGCGCAACGCATCCCCGTACGCGTTGCGCTCGACGTGCTTCCAGCGGGCACATCGCTTGTCGCTGGCCGTACAGCTAGCGTGACCATCGTCAACTAAGAGCGAAGCAGTCGGTCACCTTTGGAAATTCACCTGTCCGAGCGTGCGTTTCCAAGGATGCCCGGCTGACTCCATGCGCCGGATGAATGCAAGGCCGCCGGTGTGGCAAGTTCTTCAACTGAAGCTTCTGCTGCCTCAGCTTTCACCTCCGGCCTGGGTTTTCACCTGCATCTGCCGTACTGCCGACGCCGCGGCCGCGGCACCGCCCTTGTCGTCGCCGCCGACCTGCACTGTCGGCTGCGCGAACTCGATGCCAGCCTTCTTGAAGGCCTCGCGGATCATGGCATAGGCCTTGCGGCGGATGTAGGTCTGCTGGCCGGGTACGGTGGTCATGGCGAAGCTCAGCACGATGCCGTAGTCCCCGAACTCCTCCACGCCCTTCATCTTCAGCGGCTGTATGAAGAGCGGACCAACCTCGGGGTCGGCCTGCAATTCGGCGCCAATCGCCTTGGCGATCTTGCGGGCTTGCGCGATGTCGGTATCGTAGCCGACCGAGATCCGGAATTTGTCGATAACCCAGTCGCGGCTCATGTTTTCGACGGCGCCCAATTCTCCAAACGGCACGGTAAACACCGGTCCGCGGTGGTGGCGCAGACGCACGGAGCGCAGGCTGAAGGATTCGACCGTGCCCTTGTAGCTCCCCGACTGGATGTATTCACCCACACGGAATGCGTCGTCGAGCATATAGAACACGCCGCTGATGACGTCCTTGACGAGCGTTTGCGATCCGAAACCGATCGCGACACCGAAAATGCCTGCGCCGGCGATCAAAGGTCCGATTTCGACGCCCAGTTCCGCTAGCACGATCAACGCGGCGACCACGAGCACGACAACCGCGATGACGTTGCGGAAGATAGGCAGAAGTGTACGCAGGCGGCTGGCACGGGCAAGCGCTCCCGGTGCCGCGGCTTCGCCGGTGGCCGACTGCTGAAGCTTCCTGTCTATGAAAGCCCGCAGCAGATGCCAGATGAGATCGGCAAGCAGGATCACGATCACGCTTTTCAGGAGGCCGAAGACAATCGCTGTCATGGCCGGGTTTCCGTGGCCCAAGGTGTCCGGATTGAGGCTCCAGACCATCGCGAGCCAGGCTGCCGCGAGCAGGATGACGACGGCGCGGCTGCCGCGCGATGCAAGGACGGTTCTCGCATCGTTCAATGCCGCCCCCGGTCGGGCCGCGGAAAACACCTCGGCGGCGCTGCCCACCGTCCGCAGGACACCCGGCAGGGCGATTGCATAGATGCCAAGCCAGAACAGTCCCTTGAGGCCGATGCACCACAGGAGCCAGATGGCTACAAGGTAGCAAACCAGACCGACTTTGCGGACGCGCACCGCGGTTGAAAGTTTCCACACGCCTTCAATCGCGACAAACAAAAGGATCACGGAAAAGCAATGGGCGATTGCGGAGCGTACGGCCGGGTCGACACCCAGTGGAGGTCCCAGGGCGGTAAGCGAGGAGCCAACGAGCAGGACGGCGAAAAACAGCCGGATCCGGCTGCGGATCCGGGCGTCTGTCGTTGCGAATTCAACGATGGCGGACAGGCACCGGTATGCGACGAATGCGAGCAGGTAGGTCAGCAAAACGATGCGAGCGAGAGGTGGCCATTCGACAGAGAAAAACACGATTGCCATCGTCGCCGCAAATGCCACCACAGGCAGGAAACTTGCGGCAATAGGCGAACCGGCCATGCGTGCAGACAGATATCGGCGGAACAGCGCCTCGGCTATAGCGCCCAGCAGGATCAGACCGGCGAAGATCACAAGAACCGGCGCGTAGCCGTGATCCAGGGCATCGTTTCTCGTTCTTGCCGCGGCCGCTGCAAGCTCGGACGGAATACGAGGCAACGAGGCGAAGATGCTGCCGATGCGATTCCGCATCGACCGTTCCCATTGCGTCAGCGCTGCAGCTGGTTCGATTTCGGCGGGTGCGGCCGCTTCGGTCTTCCGGCTTTGCAGCCACGATTGGACATCGGGATCCTGCAGCAGCTTGAGGAGTTCGTCTATCTTTGCAGGTGGCGTTCGCGTCTCCTGCGCTGCGACGGTGGTGAATGACAGGAGGACAATGAACAGGAGGGCAATCAATCTCGTCATGCTGCGCTATCCCCAAACTGAAAATTCGTGTCACAACCGAATCCCCGGCGCGGCACGCGCTGCTCGTTGTTCCAGAGGCACCGGCCGGTTCAACCGGAACGGATTGCAGCACGACGTGGGCTGCCGGGCTTCCGGAATACGACATTGCGCCACCCTCGCTGCCGATCACGATCAGGACACAATACGAAAACGCGAGAGGGACGTAAGTGCATGATCGCAAAATAACGCGTATACGTCGATTTATCCGGGCCTTTTCGGGTGTTTTTCGACAAATCAGGCGTCACATCACGCGATCGGCCAGAAAATCTATAAAAGTCCGGACGCGTTTCGCCAAGTGTTCGTGTCCGGCATAGACGGCGTGGATGAGTTCGATGTCGTCGGGATTGAATGTCTCAAGCACGGGGACGAGCGTTCCGGCATCGAGATATGGCTGCACGTGAAAGCGTCCGACACGGGCGAGACCCATGCCTTCGAGGCACAGCGCGCGCACCGTCGGCCCGTTGTTCGCCTCGAAGTTTCCGCTGACTGCCTTGGAGAACAGGTCGCGTGTGTCGGGCTCTCGAAACGGCCACTCTTCCAGCGTCGGGCGAAAGCTGAATGTCAGGCAATTGTGCCGGTCAAGATCGCCAGGTTTTTCTGGCAGGCCGAATTTATCGAGATAGGCGGGAGACGCGACGATGACCCTTCGGCTTTCGAGAAGCTTGCGGGCCTTCAGCGATGTATCGCGAAGGTTGCCCGAGCGTATCGCCACATCGGTTCGCTCTCCGACGATATCGACAAGCCCGTCGTTCAGCGACAGTTCGAGCTGAACCTCGGGGTAGGTGGCAAGGTAGTCCCTGACAAGCGGCACCACGTACTGGACGCCAAAACCCACCGAGGCGGTCACCCGTAGCCGGCCTCTCGGTACGGCCGCGCCGCCTGCCGCAACAGCTTGCTCTGTTTCGGTGATTTCTTCGAGAATTCGCCGGGCGCGTTCCAGATAGACCTCGCCCTCCGGCGTGAGCTGCAAATGTCGGGTCGTTCGAACCATCAGCCGTGTGCCGAGGCGTTCCTCCAGGCGCGTCACCAGCTTGCTGACGGCGGAGGGGGACAATCGCAGCCTGCGACCAGCCGCCGAAAAGCTTTGGAGCGTGGCGGCTTCCACGAATACTTCCATCTCGCCGGCGCGGTTGTCCATGTGGCCTCCTATGAATTTTGTTCACAAGTACTTTGACTATATACCATCTTTTGGAAAAACTGGCAGTCCCTCATATGTTGATCAGTCAACCATGCCGGCAAGACCGGCCGATCATTCGAGGCACATCATGCCAATAGCTCTCTTTGCCCTGACGATCGCGGCCTACGCGATCGGAACTACGGAGTTCGTCATCGTCGGCTTGCTGCCGACCGTGGCAACCGACCTGCACATAACGTTGCCCCTGGCAGGGTTGATCGTCAGCGTCTATGCCCTCGGCGTCACCTTCGGCGCGCCGATACTGACCGCCCTTACCGGGCGGATCGAACGGAAGCCGCTGCTGCTTGGCCTTATGGCGCTCTTCGTTGTCGGCAACGGCATGGCCGCTCTCAGCCAAAGCTACTCGCCGCTGCTTGTCGCGCGCGTCCTTTCGGCCTTTGCGCACGGCGTCTTCTTCTCTGTCGGATCGACGATTGCCGCGGATCTCGTTCCTGAAAACCGTCGTGCCTCCGCCATTGCGATGATGTTCATGGGATTGACGGTCGCCATCGTCACCGGTGTTCCGCTCGGCACCTTCATCGGCCAGGTGTTCGGCTGGCGCGCAACCTTTGCTGCCGTCGCAGGCCTGGGGGTGTTCGCCTTTCTTGCCATCGCGCTGCTTCTCCCGTCGAACCTGAAGAAGGCACCCGCGGCAACGATCGGCGATCAGATAAAGGTTCTTGGCAGCGGCCGTCTCCTCATCGTCTTTGCCATGACTGCGCTTGGATATGGCGGCACCTTCGTCACCTTCACTTTCCTCGCATCGATCCTGCAGGAGGTCACCGGCTTCGCAGAGTCGACTGTCGGCATCATCCTCGTGCTCTATGGCATTGCCATTGCAGCTGGAAATGTCATCGGCGGCCGGCTGGCCAATCGCGATCCGGTACGGGCGCTGACAGGCCTGTTCATAGCCCAGGCCGTGGTCCTCGTGCTGTTCAGCTTCACGGCCGTCTCACCATGGCTGGCGATCCCAACACTGGCGGCACTTGGCTTCCTGTCCTTCGCCAATGTCCCCGGCCTTCAGATCTACGTCGTGCAGCTTGCCAAGCAGGTGCGCCCTGCCGCCGTGGATGTCGCCTCGGCGTTGAACATCGCTGCGTTCAACCTCGGCATCGCTGCCGGAGCCTGGATCGGCGGCCTGGTGGTCGAATCCTCGCTTGGTCTCGGCGCAACCCCCTGGGTCGGGGCGATCCTCGTCGCCGCTGCCGTAGGCCTCACGCTCTGGAGTGGCGCCCTGGACCGCCGCTCCCAAGGAACCGCCGGCACTGCCACGCAACCCGCCTGAACCAAGAACAAAGGAAGCAATCATGAAATTCGTCACCGCAAACGGCGCCTCGATACCGGCCCTCGGCTTCGGAACGTTCCGCATGCCCGGTCCCGATACCGAACGCATGGTGTCGCACGTACTGAAGAACGGATATCGCCATATCGACACGGCGCAGATCTATGGCAACGAGGCGGAGGTTGGTGAGGGGATCATGCGATCCGGCATTTCGCGCACGGACGTCTTCCTGACCACCAAGGTCTGGGTTGAAAACTATGCACACGCAGCATTTGTCGCCTCCGTGGACGAAAGCCTGAAAAAACTGAAGACAGACTATGTCGACCTTTTGCTGTTGCACTGGCCAAACGAAACGGTGCCTTTGGCCGAGCAGGTCGCTGCGCTGAATGATGTCGCCAATGCCGGCAAGGTGCGACACATCGGCGTATCCAATTTCACCGCGGCCCTGATGAAACAGGCAGTCGGGCTCAGCGCATTGCCGCTTGTTAACAATCAGATCGAGTATCATCCCTATCTCGACCAGACGCCGGTCGTCGATGTTGCCCGCGAATTGGGAATATCGCTGACCGCATATTACGCCATGGCGGACGGCAAGGTCCTCGTCGATCCCGTCTTGAAGGCCATTGCGGCGGCCCACGGAAAATCGGTCGCGCAGATCGTCCTTCGCTGGATCGTCCAGCAGGGCTTTGTCACTCTATCGAAGACAGTGTCGGAAAAGCGTGCGAGCGAGAACGCCGCGATCTTCGATTTCGAGTTGAATGCCAGCGAGATGACGGCGATCCATGCTCTGGCCCGGAGCGACGGTCGCATCGTCAGCCCGGACGGTCTTGCCCCGGTGTGGGACAAGGCAGCCTAGCCGTCCACTCGCAATCGGACCCAAGCGCCGTAGGGCGTGGCCCGCAAGCCGCGCCCTACATCCGGGAGAGAGTGACGATCGGCATTCCCCCGGCATCGAGAAGCAAGAGCTTGCCTGTCGCAGAATCGATACGCCAGCCGCGAACATCCTTTAACGCTGCATGAAACTTGGCTTCCTGATCCATGACGGCGGGTGGGCAAGCCATCCGGGTGCTTCCAAGCAGGCCGAATGTGATCTTGTCGCCGGTAATCGTTGCGTTGCCGAACATCCGATTGCAGCCACCGCTGCCACTGACGCTGCCATCCGCTGCCAGTTCCAGAACCGTCTGAAGATCATCGATGACGCCGCGGCCGCGGATATCCTCGGCCAGCCAGTGTCCTGCCAGCCCGACCTGCTGCTGCGGTTTGGAGGCGACCCGGGCGACGCGTTCGCGATGCGGGACCGTACCACTTGGTGTTTGCATTTTTGCGATTGCGGGTGCGGCGGTGATCGCTAGTACGCCCAAGACCACGAGCAGCCGCGACAAACCCTTGACACGCATTATTGTCTCCTCCCAGACGTGACCGACGCCGAAAAGCTAGGTCGTACGAACGCGTTTGCTATGGAGCGCCTGACACATGGCGTTGCATGAACGCTCCGGCAGTGGCAAGCGCGCGTCGCCCCGGCTCAAGATGGGCGTTCCATAGCGGCCATGCATGGATCATGTGCGGCCAGATTTCCAAGGTGACGGCGACATCCGCGCCGCCTGCGGCGGCTGCAAGGCGGGTAGCGTCGGCAAGCAGCGTCTCGGCGGAGCCCACCTGCACGAGGAGAGGGGGCAGGCCTTTCAGATCGGCATGGAGCGGCGAAACGCGTGGGTCCGTGCGGTCTATGCCCAAACCGAGATAGGCATCCGCCAGCTCGCCGAGATAGGCCGTGTGGATGATCGGATCGATTGCGTCCTTGGTCGCCAGCGTCGTGCCCGACATTGTCAGGTCGGTCCATGGCGAGATCAGCCAGCCACAGGCAGGCAACGCTGCCCCTTCGTCTCGCAAGCCGGTGAGGAGCGAGAGCGTGATCCCGCCACCGGCGCTGTCGCCGCCGACAACGATGTTCTCTGCAGCAAAGTCCTGGCGGCGCAGGAAACGCCAGGCGGCTATCGCGTCTTCAAGGGCCGCCGGGAACGGGTTTTCCGGGGCAAGGCGATAGGCGACGGCAAGTGTGCGTATACCTGCCGCACGACCGGCTTCCGTTACCAGACGGCGATGGCTTTGGATGGAACCCGAGCAATAGCCGCCGCCGTGAAAGAAGAGCAGGACGCGCGAGGGATCGCTGCCGGGCGCGAGGGACCATTCTCCCGATATGCCGTCCACGTCTACTGGTTCGAGATCGATGTCTTCTTCTACCGGCCAGATCGAGCCGACTTCATCGAGCCTCTGTCTTCGCTCAGCCCACCCCACGGGGCGGGGCTTGGAACCGAGTAACGTACGGATCGCATCGACTTCGCTTTGGTCAGTCATTTTTGAATCCACCCGGGAGCCCAAGCTTCGTAGCCTGAAAGCCTTCATCGACGGGATACGGTTGTCAATGGGTGGGCCCGGGCCGAAGAACACTGATGCCCGTCTGCATCTAGGCACAATTTTCCGCCGGCAGGCAGAGGTCCGCGAGTGCTGTCTGCCTTGACCTATTGGCGATTAGGGTTCATAGGATTCGAAATATATTGAAAGCCTAATGCACCGTAAGGTTGACGACCTGGAGCCGAGGGGGCTCATCCATGGCAGCTGTAGTGCGTGTAGTGACGGCCAGGATTTCTCGTTCCAATATCAGCCAGACTTATTGTGATTTCGTGGGTTGCGGGTTGGTTCGCGACCTCGGAAACCGTGTTGCACGGGAGTAAGCTGACGCCTCGTAGGGAGGGCGTCTGATCTGAGAGGGACAAGGGTCATGAGGTTTTATGCAAGGGGTGCCGCCGTTGTCGTGTTGGGCGTGACGGCGATCTGCGGTTCGGGTAGAGCAGCCGACGTTACTCAGCTTCTCGCTCCTGGCGCCGAGCAGGTGGAGACACAAAGCGGTTGGACGTTCACGCTGGCTCCATATTTCTGGGGTGCGGGCATGTCCGGCGATATCGCCCAGTTCGGGTTGCCGGAAGTGCATGTCGATGCGAGCTTCAGCGACATCTTCGACCACCTCGATTTTGCTGCGATGGCAATCGGCGAAGCGCGATACGGACGCTATAGTGTCTTTGGCGACGTCATCTATACCAAGCTTTCCAATGATGCCTCGACGCGGCGCGGAATCGTCGCCGACAGCATCGAGGTCACGTCCAAGACATTCGCAGGCCTATTGGGAGCGGGGTACACTGTTGTTGAAGGTCCGAGCGGCAATCTCGACGTCGTAGGTGCGGCGAGGCTCTGGTCGGCGGATACGACAATCTCCTTCAACGGTGGTCTTCTTGGCGGTGTCGAAAGGGACGACGACGCCACGTGGGTCGATGCTTTGGCGGGCGTCAAAGGAAGTTTCTTCTTTACACCGAGCATTTACGCAACAGGCTGGGCGATGGTCGGCGCAGGCGGGGCTGACCTCGATTGGGATGTGATGGCGGGCGTCGGCTACAAGTTCAACGAAACCGTTTCAGCGGTCGCCGGCTACCGCGCGCTGGGTGTTGACTACCGCAACGACGGCTTTGTCTTCGACGTCGTCCAGCAAGGACCTATCCTTGGTGTCGCGATCCGTTTCTAGGGGTCGCCGGCACGCTTGTACAAACCTGCAATGGCGCCTGAAGGGAGGTGGCATGGCCGAAGTTGAGGAGTGTGGCGGGCGCGTCCGCCGGGCGTCCGGTTGTGCCTGGCTGGGTTGGATCGTATTGACGCCGTTGTTGATCGGTCTGTCGGGCTGCGGCGGCCATCCCAGAGACGTACTGTTGCCGGTGGCCGACACGGCCCCGTCATCGAGCAAGGTGGACATGTTGGTGGCGACCACGCGCCGTTCGTCCACGGTACCGGGTGAAATGTTCTCCGGCGAACGCGGGCTAGCTCCAGCTTTTGCCAATATCACCGTTTCCATTCCACCGACGACAGTCCGGAAGGAGGGCGACGTTGCCTGGCCCAAGCGGCTGCCCGCCAATCCGGCGACCGATTTCGCGACGATGAAGGCGGAGGAAATTCCCGTGGATGCCGCAAAGGCGTGGCTCAATGCTTCGGTGAAGAAAAGCCCGGACCATAGCGCGCTTGTTTTCATCCATGGTTTCAACAATCGATTCGAGGATGCCGTCTACCGGTTTGCGCAGATCGTCGAGGACTCGGGTGTTCACAGCGCACCCGTTCTGGTGACCTGGCCGTCGAGGGGAAGCCTGCTGGCCTATGGATACGACAGGGAAAGCACGAATTATTCGCGCAACGCGCTTGAAGCGCTGTTTCAATATCTGGCGCGCGATTCACAGGTGAAGGAGGTTTCCGTACTCGCTCACTCCATGGGCAACTGGCTCGCGCTGGAAGCGCTGCGCCAGATGGCGATCCGCAATGGCGAACTCCCGGCAAAATTCAAGAACGTGATGCTCGCGGCTCCCGATGTGGATGTCGATGTGTTTCGCTCGATGATCGCCGACATGGGCAAGCCGCATCCGCAGTTTACGCTTTTCGTGTCGCGCGACGACAAGGCGCTGGCGTTTTCGCGCCGGATCTGGGGTGATATTCCTCGCCTGGGGGCAATCGATCCGGAGCAGGCTCCCTACAAACAGGAACTGGAATCCAACAAGATCACGGTCATCGATCTGACCAAGATTAAAGTTGGTGACAAGCTCAATCACAGCAAGTTCGCCGAGTCCCCGCAGATCGTTCAACTCATCGGCCAGCGCATCTCCGAAGGGCAGACCTTGACCGACAGTCGGGTAGGTCTCGGCGACCAGATCCTGGAAGCGACGACCGGGACGGCTGCCGCGGCCGGCAATGCCGCCGGCTTGATCCTTGCCGCACCGGTCGCGATAGTCGATCAGAACACACGCGACAACTACGCCAACCAGGTAGGCCAGTTGGCCGGGTCGGCAAACAGCCATGCGAAGGCCACAGCAAGCCCGACCTGCAATAACGGACAGAACGTTACGCCGCCATGCCATCGCTAGGTGGATATCCCGACGCCTACACGAGCAGTAAGAAAGCCAATGCGCCACCAAACGTGGTTGCTTTTTTAAGGCCAGAAGACCGAACTCACGCAAGCATCGAGTTCGGCCTTCGTATCAGTGAGGGCGTTGCTCGCTTCAAGTCCGGAGTGAGCGGAATCCTGCCCGCAATTCGTCGCAGAACACTTTCGGCTGCTCCCAGGCGGCAAAGTGCCCGCCCTTGGCCAGTTTGTTGAAGTAGATCAGGTTTGGATAAGCCTTCTCCGTCCAGCTCCGCGGCGCCGCGTAGATCTCGTCGGGAAAGACGCTGACTGCGACCGGTATCCTGACGTCCTTCGGCTGGAAGAACGCCAGCTTGTTTTCCCAGTAAAGACGTGCGGAAGACACGGCGGTGTTCGTCAGCCAGTAGAGGGTCACATTGTCGAGAATGTCGTCGCGCGACAGACCTTCGGATGTTCCGTCGAACACGCGCGCGATCAACTCGTAGCTCCGGATGTCGTGGTCGATCATCCATGCCGCCAGACCGACAGGTGAATCGGTGATGCCAACGAGTGTCTGGGGCCGGTTCGCCATTTCAATCGCATATCCAAGACCATGGGCGTAGAAGTCCGCGAGCTGGTCGTAGGCATGAGATTCGTCGGCCGACAAACCATCCGGCTTTTTGCCGCCCGGTTGCAAAGCAGTCGCGATGTCAGCCGGTACGGTCGCCGGCATGTTGACGTGAATTCCGAGAAGTTCAGGTGGCGCGATGAGTGCCATCTGCTCGGTGATTGCGTCCCCCCAATCGCCACCTTGCGCCACGTATCGGGCGTAGCCGAGGCGCTTCATCAACTCGATCCAGGCGTGGGCGATCCGAACGGGATCCCAACCCTTTTCCGTTGGCTTTCCCGAGAAGCCGTAGCCCGGAATCGAGGGGATGACGACGTCGAACGCGTCGGATGGCGAATCGCCGCCAGATGCCGGGTTCGTTAGCGGCCCGACGATCTTCATCTGCTCGATGATCGATCCTGGCCAGCCATGGGTGACGATGATCGGCAGCGCAGCTTCGTGCTTGGACTTCACGTGGATGAAGTGAATTTCAACTCCATCGATTGTCGTGACGAACTGGGGAAGAGCGGCGAGCTTTGCCTCGACCTTCCGCCAGTCGTAGTCCGTGGCCCAGTATTTCGCCAGTTTCTCGATGGTCGCGGACTGAACGCCTTGCGACGTGTCGTTGACGATTTCTCGCTCGGGGAAACGTGTGGCCTTGATGCGGCGGCGAAGTTCCTCGAGCTCGGCGTCGGTCGCCTTGTACTTGAACGGACGGATTTCTTTCCCATCGCTCTTGGCGATCGCGGCCTTCAACGGAAGCACACTTAGCGCCCCAGCGACGGCAGCAGTGGCAAGAAGGGTTCGACGAGTGACTGATTGTGTGGGCATGCAACTCTCCATTTGTTGGTAACCGGACGTGCCGGAGCCTCCCACTCGCAGTGGGCGCGATCTATTGCACCATGGTGTCGCCTATACCATTGGATCGGAGCGGTCCCGGTCGCACCGATGGCCGCCGAGGCCAAGGCAGCCGTCACGGGTCATCGAGCAAGTCAGACTCGATACCGGCGGCTGCGGCGGCCCTACGACCGCGAGTAATTCTCGCGACGCCTTTCCAGATAGAGACCCATCCGGAAAGATAGCCGGTTCAATTCGGCAGGGTCTCGCCGGACTGCTCTTTTACGAGGTAGTCGGCGTACCATGCCGGCCAGGCGTCGTCATGCTTGCCACCCTGGCGTTTTTCATGCTCTCCGTGGGCGACGGCGGCCCTTTGCAGTGCGCCGGCAAGATCGCTGGCCGACGAGAACGCCGCACCTTTGCCGTCGATACGGCCCGGAAATCTTGTCGTGACCTCCTGGAACAACCAGCCGTTACCGTCCGGATCGGAGAAGGAGGCGAAGGAGCCGTAGCTGGAACGCGAGGGATGCGGTCCAGGCAAGCGCCCTTCGGCGCCTTTGTGGTGGAAGACGCCGTCTGCATCGTGGAAGACGACGCTCATCTCCGCACCGCGAGAGGCGAGCGCGGCGTGGGCTTTCTCGATGTCGGATACGACGAGGTGCAGCCCTTGCGCGGAGCCTGGCGCGGCGGCCGTCACCTTCGATCCGAAAATGACTGAGCAGGGCGAACCGGGTGGCGTCACCTGGACGACCCTGAAGCCGTCCTTGCCGGAGACGTCGGCATCGAGCCGCCAGCCTAGGCGGGTGTAGAAGGACTTTGCCCGGTCGACGTCGGATACGGGAATGACGACGACCTCAAGCTTCATGTCGATGCCGTCGACACGCGCGGCCGTCGGTTTGTCCTGATCCTGGACGGTCATTTCGATCTCCCTCGTTTGGAATGCGTCAGCGGCTTTCTCGCCACGCCGGGGACGATGCGCCCATGCCGGGTGACTGTCCATTGTGCGAAGGTGTCGGAACGGCAAGCGCGCGGCAAACCGGTCCATAGGTACCGGCAATACCTTGGTGCAATAGCGTCCGGGCCGAAGCAGGCCGATCCCTGTATGGCACATAGACGAAGGACGTCATGTCAGTTGGAGCGGAGCCAGGACTGCCCAAAGGCGCCACCTCGCCGCGTGGGACGAGCCCGGACTGCGCTGACGATCCAACACGTGATGCTTAAGACAGGAGAGACAACATGACGAAACTGCTCAAGGGTACCGCGCTCATCACGGGCGCGTCTTCGGGGATCGGGGCGTTCTATGCCGACAGGCTGGCGCGACGCGGCTACGACCTTATAATTGTGGCGCGGAACCAGGAATCGCTTTCAAGGGTGGGCGAGGATATTGCGAATGCGACGGGTCGAAGCGTGACAACCGTGCGAGCTGACCTAGGTTATCGCGAGGATCTCCTGAAGATCGAAGGAATTCTCCGGAGCGATGCGTCGATCACCATGCTCGTCAACAATGCCGGCGTCGGCGCCGTAGAACCTCTCTTGATGTCGGATGTGGACGCCATGGAGCGCATGATCAGTGTCAACGTCACGGCGTTGACCCGCCTGGTCTATGCCGCCGCTCCTTCCTTCGTGGCGCGCGGGCACGGAACGATCATCAACATGGCCTCCGCATTGGGGATCGCACCCGAAGTCCTCAATGGCGTCTATGGCGCGACGAAAGCATTCGTTATCGCCCTGACATTTTCCCTTGAGAAGGAACTGGCGCAGAAGAACATCCGCATCCAGGCGGTTCTTCCCGGCGCCGTCGAAACTCCGTTCTGGGAGTCCTCTGGAGGCTCGCTCGACCGCCTGCCCGACCAGATCGTCATGAAGGCGGAGGACGCGGTCGACGCAGCGCTTGCGGGTCTGGACATGGGCGAGTTGATCACTCTTCCGTCGGTGCCCGACATCGACGATTGGACCGCTTACGAGGCAGCGCGCCAGAAGCTGATGCCGAATCTCTCGCGGAATATTCCGGCTCGACGCTATATGGAAGCGGCACTCGCTTCCCGATGAAAGCGTCGACGCGTACGACCTCAATGAAAGCACTCCAAATGCGAGATGAGCGATGCCCAACCGCGATCTATTGAAACGCTTTGCGCGCGTGTGCCTGATGCAAGGACCAACGCCGATCCAGCGGTTGGCTCGTCTCGAGCAGGTGCTTGGCGAACAACGACGAGGCGTTTCCATCTGGGCAAAGAGGGACGATCTCATGGAACTCGGCGGCGGAGGCAACAAGCTCCGGAAGCTCGAGTTTCTGATAGGCCAGGCGAAGTCGGAAGGGTGCGACACGGTCGTGGCGATCGGCGGGGTTCAGTCGAACCTCGGCAGACTGGCCGCCGCTGCCTGTGCGCGGACCGGGCTCGCCTGCGAACTGGTGCTGGCGCAGATGGTGGCCCGTGACAGCGAGATCTACAAACGCAACGGCAACGTGCTGCTGGATGAGTTGTTTGGCGCACGGGTTCATATCCTTTCGAGAGGTGACGATCCAGCTGAATTCGCCTCGCGTCGCGTAGCCGAGATCGCCACTTCGGGGCGGAAGGCGTTCATCGCGACCCTCGGCGGTTCGACGCCGGTCGGGTGTCTCGGATATGTCGATTGCGCTTTCGAAATTGCGATGCAGTCGGCCGAGATGGGCACCGATTTCGACCATGTCGTCATTCCGAACGGTAGCGGCGGCATGCACGCCGGCCTCGTGGCCGGAACGGTGATCGCCGGCAGTGATCTTTCCCGGATCAAGGCCCACACCGTTCTGTCACCTGCGGACGCATGTGTCCTTGCCACAGTCGAGAAGGTCAACGCGGTTTTCGAGATCCTATCGAGGGATGACCGTGTAGAGCCGAAAGACTTGACGATAAGCGGCGCCCAACTGGGTGGCGGCTACGGGGTGCCGACGCCGGAGATGATCGAGGCGGTGAGGCTCGTCGGTCGGTCGGAAGGCCTGCTTCTCGATCCTGTATACGGGGGCAAGGCGTTCGCCGGTCTGCTTTCCGACATTGAAGGCGGCATCATCGCGCCAGGATCGAACGTCCTGTTCGTGATGACAGGAGGTACACCCGGGCTCTATGCATATGCTGATGCCCTTAACGGACACTGATCCCCGACAAAGAATCGTCAACACACTAAGAGGATACCATGGCACTGAAACCAAGAATCGCCGTCATCATCGGCTCCACCCGTCCCACTCGCTTTGCCGACAAACCGGCACAATGGATACTGAAACAGGCGAGGGCGCGCGACGATATCGACGTCGAACTGGTCGACCTGCGTGACCATCCTTTACCGTTCTTCGACGAGGTGGCGTCAAACGCGTGGGCGCCAAGCCAGAGTGCCGAAGCAGTCCGCTGGCAGGAGACCGTCGGTCGTTACGACGGCTACATCTTCGTCGTCGCGGAATACAATCGCTCGATCACAGGCGTGCTGAAGAACGCGCTCGACCAGTGCTACAAGGAATGGGGCCGCAAACCGTTCACCGCTATCGCGTATGGCAGCACCGGAGGATCGCGCGCGCTCGAACACCTGCGAGGAATTGGTGTCGAACTGCAGATGGTTTCCACGCACGCAGCCGTTCATATTGGCGGTAGCGATTTCTTCACGGTAGCCGCGATGGGCGGCAACAAGCCGATCGAGGAGATCGAAGCGAACCTCCTGCCGTCAGCCAAGACTGCGCTCGATGAACTGGTCTGGTGGGCAAAGGCCACGATGGCTGCCAAAGCCGCGGAAATCTGACTTCTGGACAAAGATCGGCGTCGTGGAAGTTGAACAACTTCCAGACGCTTTTTTTTCATTGTGAGGGAACCAAGCGATGGAGGCTGACTAAAAAGGTGGTAGCATCGTGAAGAGTTATCCGGCGAGCATTCATTCACTCGGCGGAAGTCGGCTGCGTGCCGACTAGGCGACTTGAGCCGTCGAAGAGATTGCAGCGACCGTCTCCCTGGTGTCGACGATCGCGCTGGCATAGCTCGGGAGGTTGACCTCCAGCGCCGCGTGCATCATTTCCGGCGAGTAGTCCGCGACAGCGTCCTTCACGACTGTCACGTCGTAACCAAGTTCCGCGGCGTATCGGACCGTGGCCTCGATGCAGGTGTGGGCGACAAGCCCGATGACGATGACCCTTTGTATACCGTGCCGCTTCAGCTCGAGCTCGAGATCGGTGTTGGCGAAGCCGCTGGAGCACCAGTGCTCCGAAGCGACGACCTCGCCCGCCACTGGGACGAATTCGGCGCGGAACTCACCGCCCCAGGTTCCGAACTCGAAGCTCTTTCGGTTCCACGCCGCACGCTGGATAGGCGCCACGAACTTCCAGTTTTCGTAGTCGCCATCCCGGTATCGATGATGCATCGCGAAGAAGACGCGGAGTTTCGCGGCGCGCGCTGCGTTCAACACCTCCAGCATGTGGGGAACGCAGTTGTTGGCCTCCGCGACCTCCTTGATTTTGGGCCAAATCTTCCCACCCTCGGAGATGAAGTCGTTGTAGGGATCGACCACGAGCAATCCTGTATTGCTCCGGTCAAAGGACAATTCCGCCATGGTATTCTCCTTCAGTGGTCAGGCCGCTTTCGTGGACGAGTTCTTCAATGCCGCGCGCTCGATGCTGGCCGCAAACAACGGCGTCTCGCCCCTGTTGTGAGCGATCGACATCGGCTGGCGCTGGGTGCGGAACAGGTCGAACGGGATGCCCTGGCGGTCGAGGAAGGCCATCATTTCATCCGTCGCGTAGGACCTGACCCGGTTCGTAAACTCGCAATGTGCCGCATCGACCTTCTTCACACTCAGTTCCCAGGTGACATGGATGGTCACCCGGCCGTTTGGTGTAAAGACGTCGGAATCGGAGTCGAGGATCAGGTGATCCTTTTTACCCAAGGTCTCGATATAGTGCTGCACCATCAGGCTTCCGCCGATGGTCTCCACGTTGATGGACATTCGCTTGCCGTCGGGCGCAGTCGTGAAGCCTGCGGCGATATGCGCCGGCGAGCAACCCTGATACTCCTTTTCCGGCAGGTTGAAGCACCAGGTCGGAATGTCAATCTTCTCAATCGGTGCGTTGATCGTGGCTGAAAAGCTCGAATCGACGATCTGGTTTTCAGTGCTGTACATACGACGTCTCCATGGTTGGGCGGATATAGCGGCGCCCACCGAGGACGCGCGATCTCAATCATCTGGTTGGCGTTCGATAGTTGGTGCCCGCGCGACCTGCCATACCAATGCGCGAGCACCGCCTCTGCCTATTTTTCGGCCAGAGACTCCGTGTAGTGTCCAAGCCTTGCCTCGATATCCGGATCCGTCTGCAGGCCCATCTCCATCAGGCGGCCGATTTTCTTCTGCGCCGAGGGACGCTGCACGGACGTAATGAAGGCGTCCCACCCGGCACCAATTTCGGGGTCGCTCGGAAGACTTGCAAAGTCGACCAGGCGCTTCGTGTCGGCGATAGCCTGTCGATCGAATCCGGAAATCCTCGTGGCAAGTCCGTCGACGAACGCGTCAAGCTTGTCGTCGTCGAACGACCGGTTGACGTAGCCGTACTTTTCCGCGAGATCGCCGTCGATGTCGTCGGAGCCGAGCAGGACTTCAAGTGCCCTGCCGCGCCCCATCAGCCTGGGAAGCCGCGCCATCGGGCCTCCGCCTGGGACGAGGGCCGCCCCGACCTCCCATTGCGAAAGGATCGCCTTCTGTCGGCTGGCGAAGCGCATGTCGCTGGCAAGCGCAAGCTCGCTGCCGACGCCCGTCGCCCTTCCGCGGATCAGGGCGATCGAAACGACAGGGGACTTGCTTATGCGAACGAGCATGTCCGGAAGCGGATGGAGGCCGGTCGGTCCCGAGGGGAGGCCAGTGGACTCAGCAAGCGGCGGCGTGAAGTTGTAGTGGGTAAGGAAAAAGCCCGGCACAGCACTGTCGAACACCACGACCCTGAGATCGGGATCGGTCTCGATCTCAGCGACTACCTTTTCCATCTGGGGGATGGTCTCCGGTCCGAAGATGTTGAAGGGAGGGTTGTCGAACGTGACGCGCCAATAAGCAGGCGTCCGTTTCTGCACGGTGATCTGCGCCTGCCGCTTGTCGGACTGAGCCTTGATATCCGGGGGGCGCGCCACCTTTTCGGCGACCTTCGTCTGACCGGAAAGGGCGAGCGCCGGCAGGAGTAGCAGGGCTGTGGCGGTAAGGAGCGTCGAGGACATGGCAACGGCCCCTGTCGAAGTCCGTGGTCTGGCTTTCATGGTTGCCTCCATTCTGGGTTTGAAAGCGAATTCGTTCGCTAGGTTTCGATCTCGAGAACGAGTTCGATCTCGACGGGCATTCCGAGCGGTATGCTCGAAACGCCAAGAACGATGCGGGGTGGGAGCCTGTCGGGCCCGAAGACCGAAAGGAGCAGTTCGGACGCGCCGTCTGCGACTTTCGGATGCTCGCGGAAGTCACTCGGCGCCGCGATGTAGACGCCTAGCTTTGCGATAGTTCGAATCCTGTTCAACGATCCAAGGTACGAACGTGCCGCCGCCAGACCGCTCAAGCAGGCCGTTCGCGCGGCGTCGTAACCGTCGGCTACGGAGATGTCCTTGCCGACGAGTCCCATATAGAGGGGACTGTGTCCCACCACGGGAAGCATGCCGCTCAGAAAAAGCAGCGACCCGCTCTGTATCGCCTCGACATAGGCGCCGAAGGGCGTCGGTGCAGGCGGAATGGCAAGAGCGAGCTCCCGCACCCGCGCCTCTGCGTTCGGGGCTACCATTTCCCAAGGTGTGCGCCGTTATCGACGTGCAGCACTTCCCCGGTAATGTTGGCGGACTCGGCAAGATAGACGACGCCGTTGACGATCTCCTGAACGGCTGTGATCGTTCCCATTGGCGACAGAGATTTCAAAAACTCCCTTGGGTTCTTGGCATGCAGCGGCGTGTCAACGACGCCGGGCGAAACTGCGTTCACCCTGATGTTGTCGGCAGCGTATTCCAACGCGAGGCTTTTCGTGATCGCGTTGAGGCCGCCCTTTGTGATCATCGGTAACGACGCCGTCACGCCGGCAATCGGATGGTCCGTCAGCGACGAGGTAATGGTGACGATACTTCCCCCGGACGTCTGACGCAGCATCTGCCTGATCGCCGGGTTGGTGAAATTGATGAATCCTTCGACGTTCGTCGCCGAGAGGCGCCGGAAGTCATCGATCGTGTAATCGAGAAACGGCTTCGTGAGAAACACTCCGGCGTTGTTGACCAGGACGTCTATCGATCCGAATTGGTCAACGGCCGCCCGCGTCACCCGCTCGGCGGTTTGCGGATCGGCGACGTCGCCGCTGATCAGTTCAAGGCGGCCAGTGCGGTCGAAAAGGGTTGTCTCGCTGATGCTCCTCGAGGTTCCGACAACGTTGTAGCCCCTGTCGAGAAACGTTTTTACCAGCCCGGCTCCGATCCCTTGCGAAGCGCCGGTGATGACGACGGTCTTATGCACGCTCATGCTTGCCTCCATTCCCGCGATGCGGGCTCCCTTCGTCCG
Organism: Rhizobium sp. Root1220; assembly: GCF_001426265.1. Taxonomy (GTDB): domain Bacteria; phylum Pseudomonadota; class Alphaproteobacteria; order Rhizobiales; family Rhizobiaceae; genus Rhizobium. The sequence goes on along the minus strand of NZ_LMDG01000010.1, from coordinate 41,972 downwards.
CCAGGTGGCGGTCCGTTCGCTTCGGTTTTCGATGTGTTGACGGCGACCGTCGGACTGAACGTTCTGGCGATCGCCGTCGGCCCACCGCTCTATCCGGACCATCGCGCCAAAAAACCCGCCCGGATATTGTACGAAGGTGTCCCCGATACTTTCGGATCGGCGTCAGTGTCAGGAAGACCAAGGTGCAATAGACGTGGAAGGCTGCCGCGGGTATCACGCTCGCAACGTCAATGCATGAAGTGGATGTAGACATGAAACGCTGGCCGGATCGACGCATTCTCGACCTGTTCGGAATAGACCTTCCCATCATCCAGGCGCCCATGGCCGGTGCGACGACGGTCGATATGGTCGTCGCCGCCGCCGAGGCAGGCGGTCTGGGTTCTCTTCCGAGTGCACAGTTGAGTGTCGCTGGATTGCGCGAGGCGCTGGGCGAGGTCCGAGCGTTGACGAAAGCGCCGATAAACGTGAATTTCTTCTCGCACGTGTCGCCACCCGCCGACCCGGCGGCGCAGATGCGCTGGAGAGCCTTGCTCGCGCCCTACTACGTCGAGTCCGACCTTAATCCGGCAGAATCTGTTGCCGGGGCCGGTCGCGCGCCGTTCGACGCGCTGTTTTGCGAAGTTGTGGAGGAGTTTCGGCCGGAAGTGGTGAGCTTTCATTTCGGGCTGCCCGAAACAACTCTGGTCCAGCGGGTGAAAGCGACCGGAGCAAAGATCGTATCATCCGCGACAACGGTAGCCGAAGCCGTCTGGCTCGAAGCGAACGGCGTCGATGCGGTCATCGCGATGGGTATCGAGGCGGGCGGCCACCGTGGCAATTTTCTCACGCACGACATGGCGACGCAGGTCGGTACGATGGCGCTGGTTCCGCAAGTGGTCGACGCCGTGAGTATCCCGGTGATCGCGGCGGGCGGCATCGCCGACGGGCGAGGCGTGGCCGCGGCATTAATGCTTGGCGCCGCCGCCGTCCAGGTCGGAACGGCCTACCTGTTCTGCCCGGAAGCAAGGATCCCGGCCGTCCATGCGGATGCGCTGGCTTCAGCCGGAGACGACAGCACCGCGATTACGAACGTCTTCACCGGCCGTCCGGCGAGAGGCGTCGTCAACCGGCTGATGCGTGAGCTCGGACCGCTTTCGGACACTGTCCCCGCATTTCCAACAGCGGGCGGTGTTCTAGCCCCCATCAGGGCGAAGGCCGAGGCGGCGTCACGCAACGACTTTACCAATCTCTGGGCCGGGCAGGCCGCCCGACTGGCGTCGAGGGTCGGTGCCGCCGAGCTGACACGAAACCTTTATCAGGCAGCATTGGACGTTTTGGACAGCCGCAAGCCTGTATGACCCGAATGCGCCAGTCCTGCCGCGCCGCGGCAGACTGCCTGCCGCCATCCGAGGGTTCACGCGTGCCATTGCGCACATTACCTCGACGCAATGCAGCGCGGCAAAGTCTGCGATGGTTCCTGACGGGAACCGTGCGCGAGCCCGAAGCTGCACCTCCTCTCCCAAGTGAAGGACAGCAAGATGTCGAGCCACAGTCCGAATCCATATGCCGTCGTGCTTGCCGGTTCCGCGTCGCTAGCCATCGCCATGGGCGTCGGCCGGTTCGCCTTCACGCCCATCCTGCCGATGATGCTTCACGACCAGGTGCTTGATCTATCCCTAGCCGGTGGGCTCGCCACCGCCAACTACGCTGGCTACCTTGCCGGTGCATTGGCTGCAATGCTCGCGCCCAGGCGGTGGGATCACACGACCATCATTCGGCTGACTCTGGTTTTCACCGTGCTCCTGACGGCTTTGATGGCGGCGCCCTTTGGTCACGTCTGGGTGCTGCTCCGGTTCCTCGCTGGCGTTGTCTCTGCCATCGGGTTCGTGTTCACGTCCGGCTGGTGCCTGGCCCAGCTTTCCGGGACAGGGAGTTCGATCGGAAGCGCGATATTCACCGGTCCTGGCGCAGGCATTGCGGTGTCGGGACTGGTCGCCAGCGCGATGACGGTTCTCGGTCTTTCCGGCAGTACGGCATGGCTCGTGTTCGCCGCGCTCTCGGCCTTCAGCAGCGCAATTATCTGGCGGACCTTTCGGCGGACTTCGAAGTCGTCGGAAGCCTATTCGGTCGGCCCGGCGACGAGTGCCTCCGGCAAGGTGCCGAAGTCCGAGATGCCTCTGTTCGCGGTCGCATACGGGCTTGCCGGCTTCGGCTATATTATTACGGCGACCTATCTCCCGGTCATAGCGAAGAACAGCATTCCCGGCTCGCCGCTCCTGACTGTATTTTGGCCTCTTTTCGGCATTTCAGGGGTCGTTGGGTCATTGCTTGCCGCACGGGTAAACCACACTGCCGACGTAAGGCTCCATCTCATTGGTGCATATCTTGTACAGGCGGTCGGGGTCGCGCTGTCTGTGGTCTGGCACGACGCGCTAGGCCTGGCACTGAGCAGCATTCTTGTCGGCCTCCCGTTCACGGCGATCAGCTTCTTCGCGATGAACGAAGTCAGACGAATCCGATCGAGCCACCACGCGCGCTATATGGGACTGTTGACGGCCGTGTTCGCGATGGGGCAGATCATGGGGCCGCCTGTCGTCGGCGCAATCATGGGCCGGGTGGTCAACGTCGATGCAGGGTTCGATCTCGCACTCGCCGTCGCCAGCATCGCTCTGGTCGTAGGGGCCGGGATATACGTCCTCATGATCCTGATGTTTCCGGGCGAGCGCCGTCGCAAAAAGCTTGGCGGAGCGGTTCGCCAACCCTGAAGAGGTCAAGAACCGAGCCGGTTTTCCGCGCCAGCGCGCGGCGATAACCCGGGAACCGCAACGGCATACCTGTCACTACCATTGGCCAATAGTCTCGCGTGAGCGCGCCAGTTCCATGTTCGACACCATGGTACAATGGATCGGGCGCTCGTCTTTGCGCATGCTGGTGGTGTGGACGAGCCGCGCCAGACAGCTAGGTCATCCGGTTCGCTCTCACATCCTGCAGCCAGGCGGACGCACGGCTTCGCAAATTCAATGGAGAAAATGATGAGCAAGATCCTGATGGTACTTACATCCCATGATCGCCTCGGAGATACGGGCAGGAAGACGGGTTTCTGGCTGGAAGAATTCGCCGCTCCGTACTACGTCTTCAAGGATGCCGGCGTGAGCATCACCGTCGCGTCCCCGCGCGGAGGGCAGCCGCCGATCGACCCGAAAAGCGATGAACCGGGCAACCAGACACCTTCCATGACGCGCTTCAAGGAGGACAAGGACGCTCAGATGGTGCTGGCGAACACGGTGCGGTTGGCGACTGTCGACGCCAAGGATTTCGACACCGTGTTCTATCCAGGTGGGCACGGTCCTATGTGGGATCTGGTGGAAGACCGGAAGTCGATCACGTTGATCGAAGAATTCTACGGCGCCGGCAAGCCGGTGGCGGCGGTCTGCCACGCTCCGGCCGTCTTTCATCACGTGACCTATCAGGGACATCCTCTCGTGAAGGGAAGCGGGTCACCGGTTTCGCGAATACGGAAGAGGAGGCCGTGCAACTCACGAAAATCGTTCCCTTCCTCGTCGAGGACGATCTCAGATCGCTCGGCGGGCAATACGAGAAGGCCGAGGACTGGGCGAGCTTCTCGATTGTCGACGGTCTCCTCGTCACGGGACAGAATCCTGCCTCATCGGCGGCTGCCGCGCGGTCCCTCCTGGGGCTTCTTTGACATGGGAGGAGCATGCCGATGAACGGGCAGTTGATCGAGATCGACGGCGACCAGACCAAGCAGGGGGACGGCAGCCCCCTGGACACGCTGATCGAATTCTACCGCGCTTTCAACTCGGCGGATCTGGCCGGGATCGAGGCCACATGGTTCGATGGCGCAACACCCAGCATGGACAATCCGATCGGCGGCATCCGGCGCGGGTGGGACCAGATCGCCGAGGGCTACTCGAAGCTTTTCCAGGGACAGGTCAAGGTCCACGTGACCTTCCACGACTTCACCAGTCAGGGTGGCGACGACTGGCATCTGTTCGTCGGCCGCGAACGTGGAACGTGCAGGACGCCGAAGGAGACGCTCGACGTCGCCTTCCGTACGACCCGCTGGTTCGTGCGCAAGAACGGGTCTTGGCGACAGCTCCATCATCATGGGTCGGTCGAGGACCCGAAGATGTTGGCGGATTACCAACGGCTAATCTTTGGATAGCGAGAGAGGAGCGCCGGCAATGTCGGCGCCCCTGAAACTGCGCGCCGCGTTAACTTAGGCCCTCACGCGGTCGGTCCTATTGGTGGTCGCGAACCAGGGGTCCAACCTCCGTGCCGAGCAACTCTATCGACCGACGCATGGCTTCGGTCTCGAGCGCGGCGGTGCTCATCTGGAACGTGAAGCGAGAAACCCCTCGCAGTATCCTGTTAACATTCAGCATCTTCGCGGCGACTGTTCGTGGGCTGCCGACCAGGAAGGCGCCATTCGGACCGCACATATGTTCGAATTGCGCTTGCGTGGGGGGCGGCCAGCCCCGTTCCTTTCCCGCCTCCGTGAACATTTGGAACCAGCCTGGAAAGAATGCTTCCTTCGCGGCGTTGTCGGTCTCTGCGACAAAGCCAAGAGCGTGGACGCCGATCCGCTGGTTCCCCGCAGGATGGCCTGCGGCAAGCCATGCGCGACGATAGAGTTCGACCAGCGGCAGGAAACGCTCGAAGCTTCCGCCGATGATCGCTACCATCAGCGGCAGTCCAAGCGTTCCGGCGCGGACGAATGATTCGGGTGTTCCGCCGACGCCCAGCCAGATTGGCAAAACCGCTTGATGCGGGCGAGGAAAAACACCCTCGCCATTGAGCGAAGGGCGAAAGCGGCCTTGCCACTTGATATTCGGTTGCTCTCTGATCTTGAGCAGCAGGTCGAGCTTTTCCACAAAGAGCGCATCGTAGTCTCGCAAGTCGAAGCCGAACAGCGGATAGGCATCCACGGACGAGCCGCGCCCGACCACGATTTCCGCCCGTCCGCGGGATATGAGGTCCAGGGTGGAAAATTCCTGGAAGACCCGCACGGGGTCCGCAGCGCTTAGGACCGCGACGGCGCTAGTCAGCCTGATCGTCTTGGTGCGAGCGGCAGCTGCCGAGAGGATCACGGCCGGCGCTGAGTCTAGTGCATTGGCTCGATGGTGCTCGCCCATTCCGAAGACATCCAGACCGACTTGATCCGCGAGTTCAACCTCAGTGAGCACGCTCGCCATCCGATCGACGGCGGACTGAAACCTGCCTGTGGCAGGGTCGGTCAGGAGCATTGCAAAACTATCGATCCCGATTTCCAATGATGGATCCTTTCAAGGCAACGTTTTCGCCTGAACTCACGAAGGGTCGATGCTGCCCCCGCAGAATGCGTGCCACTCATCACACGGGAGGCCGGCGCCGCGCCAGCCTCCTTTTCATGATGGAAACCATCGAAATATTCGATATGTGAAAGCATGACGAAGTGCCGCCGATCCGCCGCGCACCTTCCGTCACGCCCAGGAACTGGCGTCTCCCACCGCCTTGGCGAACGCCTCGGGGGCTTCCTGAGGAAGGTTGTGGCCAATTCCGCCCGAGACCAGACGGTGTTCGTATTTCGCCTTGAACTTCAGGGCGTAAGCCTTCGGATCCGGATGAGGCGCTCCGTTTGCGTCGCCTTCCATCGTGATCGTGGGCACGTGGATCTCTGGACCGGCGGCCAGCTTGGCTTCGAACTCGTCGAACCGCGACTCTCCTCCCGTCAGGCCGAGCCGCCAACGGTAGTTATGGACGACAATCGCCACGTGGTCAGGATTGGAGAATGCCGCAGCGCTCCGTTCGAACGTGGCGTCGTCGAACTGCCAATGCGGGGAGGCGAGCTTCCAGATCAGCTTGGCGAAGTCGTTCGTGTATTTTTCGTATCCTTCGCGGCCGCGGTCGGTAGCAAAGTAGAACTGGTACCACCACTGGAGTTCGGCGGAGGGCGGCAGCGGTGTCTTTCCGGCAGTCTGGCTTCCGATCAGATAGCCGCTGACGGAAACTAGCGCCGTGCATCGTTCCGGCCAGAGCGCGGCGACGATGTCGGCTGTCCGGGCACCCCAGTCGAAGCCGGCGACAGTCGCCGTATCGATGCTCAGGGCGTCCATCAGCTTAATAGCGTCGACGGCAAGCGCCGACTGCTGGCCATTGCGCATCGTGTCGTCGGACAGGAACCTTGTGCCGCCGTATCCGCGCAGATGCGGCACGACTACACGATGACCCTGGTCTGCCAGTAGCGGTGCTACCTCGGCGAAGCTGTTGATGTCGTAGGGCCAGCCGTGGAACAAGAGAACTGGCGGCCCGTCGGCGGGCCCGAGTTCTGCGTACGCGATACTGAGGTCTCCGGCGTCGACGCGCCCTCCCGCGACGAGACCGCCAGTTCTCATCCTTGTGGACTGATCCGCGCGCGCGGGCTGCCCTGCGAGGATTCCCGCGGCAGACAGTCCAAGTGCGACGCTACCGAAGGTGCGGCGTGTGAGGGTCGCGGTTTTAAGATTGCGCATGGCTGCTTTCTCCGATGATGGGATGGCGAATAACTGCTGTCCGAGGAGCTCCCAGAGAATCATTCGCTTCGCGGAGTTTGGGATAGGGAGGAAAACTTCGCTACTAAACGAAGGTATTGGCAATACCAACGTATTGCGGCACCCCCGCCGCCGCCCGACAAGCAAGCAGCGTCTATCCCCGTAGTGCCAGATCAAGTACAGGATGGTTTAGGGTTTGCGGCGGACTTCACGGCTAATTCCCTGTGTCCAGTTCTTGCACGTATCGGCAGCCCACAGAGGCCCGCTCGGTGGAACCTGGTGTTGAAGATCTCGGACCTCTTATTGCGTTCGACAGAAAATTCCTTGCTCCCGGGTTGATCGCGACTTCAAGAGTTGACCTCGACCGCGGCGGCCATGACCTCCGAAACAATGGTTTCGACGTCCGCCATCTCCGTGCGGTGGTTCACGAAGCAGGCGCGGAGCGCGAACTGTCCGTGGATCGTGGCATTCGAAAGGTAGACGCGTCCGCGAGCGACAACCCGCTGCAGGACCGCCTCATTGTTCTTTGAGCGATGCCGAAAGCAGACCGCGCTTAAGGGCACGGGGGCGAGAAGCTCCAGATCGGGAGCTTCCCTTATGCCTTGCGCCAGCATCTGCGCATGTCGAAGGTCGCGTGCGATTGCTTCCCGGAAGGCTTCGCGCCCGTGATACTGAAGGGACAGCCACAGCTTCAGGGCTCGAAATCGACGTGACAACTCGATCGTCTCATCAAAGAAGGCGAAGGCCTCGCCAGGGTCGGCGTTGAAGATTTTGACATAGTCGCCACTGTCGGAAAACGTGGTCCGGGCGGCGTCCCTTGCGCGGTAGAGAAGACACCCGCAGTCGATTGGTTGGTAAAGCCATTTGTGGGTGTCGAGCGAGATCGAGTCCGCCATGTGCAGACCTTCGAGCTTCTCCGGGGCTGCGAGAGCTGCCAGGGCGCCATATGCGCCATCAACATGAAGCCAGAGGTTTTCAGACGCCGCGATCTCCGCTGTCTCCTGCAGCGGATCGATTGCCCCTGTCGCCACCGTCCCGGCGCTGGCGACGATCGCGATAGGAATCCTGCCCGCCTTGCGGTCTTCCGCAATGGCGTTCCTCAGGAAATCCATCCGCATGCGAAACTCGCTGTCGACCGGTATGAGGCGAAGGTTGCTGCGCCCGAGACCAAGCAGGGATACCGCCTTCGGGATCGACATGTGCACTTGCTCGGAGGCGTAAACGACGCCGGGTCGGGCACCATCATCGTTGGCGGGAAGTCGGCTCTCGCGGGCCATCGCCAAGCCCATCAGGTTGGCGATCGAACCGCCGCCGCAAAGGCTGCCCGCAAATCCCTGGCATCCGATCGCTTCCGCGAGCCATCCGACGACCACGCGTTCTATGGTGACAGCGGCCGGTGCGGAACGCCACGCCGTGACGTTCTGGTTCATGACAGAGGCCAGAAAATCCCCCACCGCGCTCACGGGCTCACCCGAGCCGGCAACATAGCCGAAGAAGCGTCCGGTACACGGGCGAACATGCTCCGCGATCGCTCGCAAGTCATCAAGAACAGCGCCGCGCCGGCCCTCGACTGGCCATGCACGGTCAAAGAGATGCGAGGTTTCCGGCCCGCTCGTTTGTGGGTAGGATCCTCGATCGTCCAGGGACGTCCAGTAGTCGGTGGCGAATCTTGCCGTCTCGGCAAGAAGTACGGTCAATTCGCTGTCCGAAATCTCCAATGCGTGCATTGCGACATCTCCGCTGGACCTTTCCAAGCTCAACGTATTCCTGCCGAGCGCGGACGACAAGCGTTGCGCAGTTCGGGCAGCGGCTCCTTCCGGGCGTCGAACCGGCCTCCTTCCTCAGCGGCGCGTCGAGAAGTTCCAATGCATCGGCTGCATTGACCATCGAACCTTCGATGTCCGCGGCGGGTTGAGTGAACACGAGCCGCAGGTGGCTCGAGGAAGGGATGCGAAGTACCGCTCGGGGAGGCAAAGGCCGAGCTGGAAAGACTTGTGGCAGACGGCAGGTTCAAGGCGACCGAACGCCAGCGCGCCATTCTGCGATACCTCGCGGAGCGACGCTTCGCCGGATGCGAACAGGGGGTCAAGGCCTATGCTGTCGCGCTCGACGTGCTCGGCAGGCCATCCAACTTCGATCCCTCCACCGATCCCATCGTCCGCATCGAGATGAGCCGCCTGAGAACCTCCCTCGACACCTTCTACACCGCGTTCGGCAAGGATGGCATGCCCTCGATCCATCTGCCGAAGGGCAGCTATGTTGCGCTGTTTCCTAAAAAGCACGTAGCCCACGACCCCGCTGACGATCCGGACGAGGCCGCGGTGGAGGCGGGCGTTCCTTTCGCCGAGGGCCAAACCGCCGCACCGCCTACCACGCTACCGAGGCGGAAGATGGCCTGGGCATTGGCAGGCCTTCCGATACTTGTTCTCGGGACGATCGTGTCACCGATCCTCTTCTCAAGTCCTGTCCACACTGAAAAGCCCGTGGTCGCGTTGGTCTTCCACGCCGCGCAAAACGAACTGCGCGGCGAGGCTAGCCAGACCCGCGACATGCTGTTGGCCGGCCTCACGGAGTGGCAGACGCTCACGATCACATCGGAGGCGAAACCCGGCGACTACGAGGTCGATCTCAAGTACTATGGAAACGACGATGCGCGCAGCGTGTGGTGGCAGGTCGTCGACAGCGGCTCGCGCGACATACTCAAATCGGGGCTGGAGTCCATTCAGACCGACGGCCGGAGCGACGCCGCGATACGCGACGAACTTGCTTCCGCGCTCGCCCTCCGCCTAGGCGGGACGCGGGGTGTCATCAACGAGATGGAGCTTCAGAAGGCAGACGAGGATGCCATCGGCAACGTTTGCGTGCTGCGGGCCGAGAACGCGCTCGGCGAGGGCGGCACCGAGGGTCCGGCGGCTTCGATGGCATGCCTCACCCGGTCACTTTCCGAAGACCCCGCCGACAGCGACGTGCAGGCGCTTCTCGCACGAGTGATCGTCGCCGTCCCGACAGAAGGCAGGGAAAAGCAGCAGGGATTGGCGAGAGCCAGGTCTCTGGCGGCGGCCGCGGCGTCGGCCTCGCCGCTCTCCTCCCGCGCACAGTCCGCCATGATGGCGGTCGAGTTTGCGGAAGGCAGGGTGGAGGCCGCCGTCCGGTCAGGCAACCGGGCGCTCAAGATCAATCCGAACGACGCGGCTGCCGCCGCGGCTCTCGGGGCAGTCCTGTTTTCCAATGGTGACTTCGACGCCGCTCTCGCGCTTGCTCGCAACGCCTCGAGTTTGGGGGGAGCCGTGCCGCGCGACGCGATCGTGGTTCTGGCCCTGGACGCCTACCGCAAGCAGGACTGGGCGCAGGCCTCGCTACTTGCCGAACAGATGGACTGCAAGGACGCGGTCGTCGGAGCGCTGCGGGCGGCGGCACTGGGACAGCTTGGCTCGGATCTGGCACCGGGTCGACTTGCTGACGTTTCCCGTCACGACGCTCTGTCCGGCAAGTCCATCCGCCAGCGACTGGAGGCGAGAGGGCTGCAGCCGACCATCGTCACGGAACTCGAAGCCGGACTGGCGAAAGCGAGGCGCGTCCCGACATCATCCGGAGACAACCCGGCAGTAACCCTGCGATAATTTACGCCCGTTTGCGGTAACGTACTTCCGACCAGCGAGAAAAACGTCGAGGTGGGCGAAGGCTCGTAAACCGGACGCGAATCAGGTTGAGTATCGGGGGGATGGCACCAACTATCAGAGGGATTGCAGGATGCAGAATTCGACGGTGTTGTGTATGTCACTTCTGGCAGCAACTTTCTTCGTGGCACCGCCGACTTTCGCCGCCGATCTCGCACCCGCTTTCGCTCCACAGCCGAGCGAGCGAGACCCGGACCACTGGACGTTTTCCTTCGCTCCCTATCTCTGGGCCGCCGGCGTGACGGGCGACACCGGTGTTTTCGGACTGCCGGAGGTACACACCGACCAGACCTTTGGAGACATCCTCGCTGATATAGACTTCGGGTTCATGGGGGCGGGTGACGCGCATTATGGAAAGTACAGCCTCTTCACCGATATCAGCTACGCGCGGATAACAACAAGTTCCGCGACGGTGCGGGGCGTGCTGGCGGACGAAGTCAAACTGAAGACGGAGACCTTCACCGCCATGGTGGGTGCCGGATATACGGTGCTGGAAAGCCAGGACGGCAAACTGGACGTCGTCGGTGCGGTCAAGCTCTGGTCGACCGAAACCACGATCTCCTTGAGCGGCGGTCCGCTCGGTGGAGCTTCCGCCCGCGACGATGCCACCTGGGTCGACGGACTTGCGGGACTGAGGGGAACCTATTCGATCACGCCCACCATCTACCTCACGGGATGGGGGATGATCGGAGCAGGCGGCGCGGATCTCGATTGGGATGCGATGGCCGGCATCGGCTACAAATGGAAAGACAGTGTTTCCGCCATCGTTGGCTACCGCGCACTGGGTGTCGATTACAGCAACGGAAGCCTGACGAGCGACATCATCCAGCATGGTCCGATCATCGGGGCGGCCTTTCATTTCTGAGGTGTCGACGGCGGTTGGAAATCGTCTGGTTTTTCCGAAAAAATGGCCATCGCCACCGGTCATGGGCAGTCTGCAGGGTGGCAATGGAAACGGCACCGATGCCGACGGAAGCCAGGATCGCATCCCCTACCCGGGGAACTCTTCGCATCTGATTTCACCGAAAGCGCGGCTGGATTGGCGCAAAATTACCTGCAGTCCACCGCCGGGTTCAAAGGTGGGAGTGCCGATTGCTTCGAGATCCGACGGGGAGGCTCTCGCGACGCGATCCGACCTGCCAACACAGCTCTGTCGAACGTGACGGCCTCGCCACGGAAAAGCTTTCTCGAGAGGAGATCGATTTCCCGCCGCAGCTCGGGCGAGCCGTCATCGGCCCATTCTCTCAAGCTCCGGTACCCGCCACGCGCGCTCCACCTCATCAAAGCATCGTAAACCTGCGGCTCTGGCGCGCTCAGGATAGTCCGCCGCAGATCGCCCAACAGACGGCGTTCGGACCGTTGTCGGGGACGAGCGTCGTGGCGTCGGTGCGCCAAGGCGTAGGCCGAGACGCAGAGGAGAGCCGCAACGACCAACGCGGCGACGAAGATGCCGATCGATCGGGTTCGCGACCAGTCGCGCTCCGGCTCTTGTTCCTCGACAACCGGCGGAATTCCGATCGCGGCAACCTTCGGTTCGAAAGTCACTTCCGCTCCCGGAAGCATGGCAGTGGCCGCCAGGTGGGCGTCGACGTCAAACCAGGGGTATGCGATGGGCGGAAGCGCGAAGGTTCCCGACTGCTCGGCGACGTAAGCGACCGTGTCTGTCCTGCGGCTTCCAATCTCTCGGCCGACGGAAACGCCGTCCTCGATCCTCGGATCCCTTCGATAGCTTCGCAAGCCCGGTACTTCGGCCATTTCCACTGGAGGCATCGTCATGGCCTGCGTGTCCTCGGCATAGACCGTGATTGTGCGGAGCAGGGCGTCGCCCGCCTTGAGCGTCGAGAGATCCCGGTCAAATTCCTGCGTGATCGTCAAGGCGCGCGCGGCGAAGGTGGGCGCTGCCGCAAGAGTGGAGCCGACAGCGAATGAAACGGGCGTCGTTGCTATCGTCGCCTTCTTCGCCACGGCGTCTTCGGTATAGGAGACCGAAATCTGGAAGGAGGGAACGTCGAAGCGGCCGTCGGTTTCCGGGATGATCGAGTAGCCGCTTCGTATCCCGGAGAAATCGACGCCGTCGATCGATTGGACGAGATTTTGCGAGCGTTCATTTGAACGGGTTACGAGCGCGCCCGGAACGTCGAGCAACGGCAGTTCTGGAGCCGACGTAAAGAAGTCTGGCACGAGCACATCGACGAGAAGATGCACCTGCTGGCCCGGAACGATCTGTCCGTCCTCCTTCAGGGCGACGCGGACGATCGGTTCAGCCGCGTTGGCAACGAAGGGGAACGTGAGCGTCAGAAGCAACAGCAGGACCCTCATGGCTTCCTCGTCTGCAGTTCAAGCGAGAACTTTCGCGCCATCAGATCGGCCGGGCTGACGACGATGTTCTTCACCCACATCTCCGATGTCTGTTCGCCGACGTCCATGCGACCTGCCTTGCCCTTCTTGCCCTTGTCGTCGAACTCGACGCTGTCTGGCTTGAGATTGGGTTGCTCGGGCTGCTCCTCTTCCTTTTCCTTCTGCACCTTGAGCAGCCGCTGGGCCAAGGCGAGGTTGTCGGTCGCTTCCGGCCAGTCCTTCCGCCGTTCAAGCGCCTTTCGGTATGCCTCGACGCCTTCCTCGAATTTTCCGAGACGCAACAACGCGTTGCCCTGATTGAACCAGCTTTCAGGAGTATCTACCAAGGCGAATGCTTCGTAGGCTTCCTGAAAACGGCCCGCCCGGTAGTTTGCGACCCCCTTCCACATCGGATCGTCGAACGTTTTTCCGGCAGCCTCGTACTTCCCCTGTTCGAAGGCGACGCGGCCCTGCTGATCGCGTGTCAGCCACATGTCCGCGAATGTCCCGGCTTCCGCGCTGGACGGGGCGAAAGCCTTCAGCGCAATGAGCACGACCGCGACCTTCACGACCCAGCCCCTGCGGAACGACAATGCAAAAAGGAACGCAGCCGGGATGACGAGCCACCATCCTTTATCCATCCAGCGGTCGCCTTCGGCGGCGCTTCTCTGCGCGAAATTCGTCCGCACCCGCTGTGCCACCCATCGAACGTCGGTGCCGTCATCCGTCATCGTCGCGACAGCGGCCCCGTTGGCAGAGGCGAACGTTCGGAGCGCGTCGAGATCAAGCTTTGCTATCGTTCGAGCGCCGCCCTCGGCAAGGAGCTCCCCGTCCGGCCCTTTTACCAAACCACCTTCGGTCGTGCCGACGCCAAGCACGACGAGGCCTGAGGACAGGCCATCGATCTTCCGTTGGGCGGCGGCTTCCACGCCGTCGGTCATCAGGAGAATGGTCCCGGACACGCCCTCTGCCTTCAGCAGAGCGTCGGCCATTTTGAGTGCGGCACCCGTGTCCTTTCCCGGAGTCGGCATGATGCGGGTCGCAAGTGCGTCCGTGTAGTCCTCGACCAGATCCGCATCGTCCGTCAAAGGGATGACGAGATGTGCTGTTCCGGCATATCCGACAACGCCTGTCCTGGCGCCGGGTCTGGCGGCAAGCAGGTCCCTGATCTTCAGCTTTGCTCGCTCGATCCTGCTTGGACTGATATCGATCGCGTCCATGGTAGTTGACAGATCGACGACGATGACAAGCGATGCTGTGTCTTCGACGAAGGGAGGCGCTTCCCGCTGCCATGTCGGTCCGGCAGCTCCGATGGCCGCAAGCGCGAGGACGGCAGCCATCGCCCACTCAGGACGAAACCAGCTTCTTCGATCTGCCTCGATGATCAGGCTGTCGAGAAGATGCGGGTCCATCATGCCTTTCCAACTCGAGCGGATGTCGCCCGAGCGCCTCGACAGCCACACAAGCATGAGCGGCACGACAAGCGCTAACAGAAGCAACGGGCGCAGGAAATGGAAGTCTCCGATCACGCGGCAGCCCTCCTTCGGAACAGGCCGACGCCGCCAGAAACGAGGTAGTAGCCGCCTAGCAGCAATGCGGCGGCGGCCAGCGGCCAGTGAAACAGCTCCCGCCGCGGTCGCCAGGAAAGCGTCTTCTGGTCCTCCGGCGTGATCGAGTCGAGGGTGGCGTAGATGGTTGCCAAGGCGGCCTGGTCTTCGCCGAAGAAAAAGCGACCGCCGGTGTCGGCGGCGATCTTCTGCAGCGTCGCCGCGTCGAGCTTGTCTTCTCCGGTCGCCTGTGGATCTCCGATCCCGACGGCGTGGATCACGATCCCTTTCGCCTTTGCGATCTCGGCAGCCTTTAGGAGCGGCATCTTGCTCGCGGTATCGTTCCCGTCCGTCAGCAGGACGAGCACCTTCTCCGGCACGGCGGTCTTCTCGAACATCCGGATCGCAAGACCGACCGAGTCCCCCACGGCGGTCCTTGGCCCAGCCATCCCCGGCACGATGCCGTCTATCAACGTCCGCACGAGGGCGTGGTCCATGGTGAACGGCGCGAGCGGGTATGGCGCGTCCCCGAACGCGATCAGCCCAATGCGGTCTCCACTGCGCCTCTCGACGAAGTCCGAGACCACCGCCCTGACGGCGTCGACGCGGCTGCCGCGCGAACCATCGGGCTTCGGGAAGTCGCGCGTGTCCATCGACTGCGAGAGATCAAGCGAAAGCAGGATGTCGCGTTGCGGCTCGCGCTTCTCGATCGGCGGCTCGACATACTGGGGCCGGGCGAGCGCAAGGACGACGAGGCACCATGCAAGTCCTTCCACCATCATCTGGGACCAGGAGCGCCCTGGCACGACCGAACCCTCGGAAGGGGTGACGCCGGAAGCCTTCGCCACCGCGTCGAAGAAGGGAAGACGAATGGATGCTGCCGTTTCCCGGTGTGGCGGCCACAACCACCACACCAGCAGTGGCGCAGGCAGGGCGAGCAGCAGCCATGGGAGGTCAAGCTCGTACATCGTGCTTCTTGATCCAGCGGCGAGAGCTTTCCACGAGGTCCTCGCCGACGTTGGCGGGCATGACCACGACGGCCTTGTCCTCATGATATTCAAAGTCGTCCAGCAGACGCTGGAGCGCCTTTCCCTCGCCGCCGTCGAAAGACGTCGAGACGAGATCGTTCCACCCGGTTTCCGAGAGTGACGCAACCTGCTCCCGGGGCCAGGCGGCAAGTGCCGTGCGCTTCAGAAGTTCTGCAAGGCGGTGGACGCCGGCGACCCGCGTCGCGGGATGCTTCATTTCCTCGGCGACGGCGTCGAGCAGGCGCAGGGCCTCGCGGCGGTAGGCGTTCCGATGGTATCGGCGCATCGTGAAGAAGGCCCATCCAGCCAACGTCGCGAGCAAAAACGCGGCGACCACGGCCCATCCCCACGTCTGCGGAATCCATGAGACAGCCTGGGGCAGGACAACGTCATGCATCGAGCGGAGCGCCGTCTCGGTCAGTGGATCCAGCTTCGGGGCACCGTCCATCAGCGCCTCCGCTGCCGCCAGGCGGACTGCTCCAGTAGCCGTCTGAGCTGGGGTGCTGTCTCCTCGGCTGCCGATATCGGCAGCATCGACATGCCCAGCTCCTTCTGCCAGGCGCGAAGTTCACGTCCCCGGTTGCGTGCGAAAGCGTCAATCGATGTTCGAACGGATGCACGACCTAGCGGAAGTTCCGCCTGCAATCCTCCGGCGCTGACGACTATATCACCGCTCGTCGGAAGCTCCAGCAAAAACGGGTCGTAGACCAAGAGGCAAACAACGTCGTTGCTCGACGCAAGCCTGAGCAGAAGGTCGCGTGTCGACGGTCCATGTCCGTCGAAGTCGCTGACGATGATCACAAGATGGTCATGATGTGCGGTGCTCGATATTCTTCGGAGGGCTTCGTCCAGCATCTGCGGCGCGGGTGTCGCGTCATAGTCGGCGCGCAGCTTCCCGTTTTTCCCGGCGATCCTGTCGGCGAGCGCGATCACGGCGTTGCGGCTGCGATGCGGTTTCACCTCCTCGATGCCGTCGTCGCCGATCACGAAGCCTCCGACCCTGTCTCCGGACCCAAGGATGCGCCAGGCGCATAGCATAGCTGCCTCGGCCGCGGTCACCGACTTCATGGACCGTCGGCTGCCAAAGAACATGTTGATGCGCTGGTCGACGAGGATTAGGGCAGGGCGCTCCTTCTCCTCGCCGTAGACGCGGACGACAGGCTTCGACGTTCGCGCCGTGACGCGCCAGTCGATCGAACGAATGTCGTCACCCGGCAGGTATTCCCGCAGTTCCTCGAAAATCAGCCCGCGCCCCCGTAGCGCCGACTGCATGCGCCCCGCGAGTTGCTGGTGGCTCTTTGCTTTCTGGATGAAGGCGAGGTCGCGGGCACGAGCTTCGAGCGCCACGAGCTGCTCGGTCGTCGCATGGACCCCGTCATGCTCGCGCGCGCCGCCATTCATGACACCGCCACCAGCTCGGCGATGCGATCAATGACCTGATCCGGCGTCGTGTTCGAGGCGTGTGCGTCGTACGAGAGGATCAGGCGGTGCCTGAAGACGTCGTTCACCACGGATTTGACGTCGTCGGGGGTGACGTAGTCCCGACCCTTCAGCCACGCATACGATCGCGAGACCTTGTCGAGGCCGATCACGCCGCGCGGGCTGACGCCCACCTGCAGCAACTTCGCGAGTTCCTTGTCGTAACGATCGGGATAACGGGTCGCGAAGACCAGGGCGACCATGTATTTCTCGACAGGATCCGAAACAGTGACCGTGCCAATCTCGTTGCGGGCGTCGAAGACGGCTTGAGGATTGAGCTTCTGCGGTGTAGCGGCCTTCGCGGCCCCCGCGTGCGTCGCGTTTTCCTCATCGCGGTTCAGCCGCATGATCGCGGCTTCCGATGTCTCGTCCGGATAGCCGACCTCGACATGCATCAGGAAACGGTCGAGCTGAGCTTCCGGCAGGGGATAGGTACCTTCCTGCTCGATCGGGTTCTGTGTCGCCATCACCATGAAGAGGTCGGGCAGCGGGTAGCTTTTGCCGCCGACCGTGACCTGCCGCTCTTCCATCGCTTCAAGCAGCGCCGACTGCACCTTGGCGGGTGCACGGTTGATTTCGTCGGCGAGGATGAGGTTGGCGAAAATCGGTCCCTGCTGGAACTTGAATTCTCCCTTGCCGCCCTCGGAAAAATAGATCTCCGACCCCGTGATGTCGGCGGGCAGCAGGTCTGGCGTGAACTGGACGCGGGAAAGTTCGGAATCAAGGTTCTTCGCCAGACTCTTGATCGCCCGCGTCTTGGCCAGACCCGGGAGGCCTTCGACCAACAGGTGGCCGTTGGCGAGAAGGCCGAGCAATAGGCGCTCAACCATCGCGTCCTGGCCGATGATCGACTGGCCGATGCGCTGACCCAGGGCAAGGATGTCGTCACGTGCCGTCATGTGCGCTCCACGAGTTAAGAATGCACCGGTGCGGTTGCTCCGCGCCGGTGCATGTCAAGCGTCCTATTTTGCGTCCGCACCTCGATCGAGGGTCGACATCAGGGCATCCGTCATCTGGTCGAGACTGAAGCTCGCGCCCCGCTGGCTCGGTGGATAGTCCCGGAAGGTCTGCAGGAACGGTGCGACCTTCGAAATGCCCCACGAGGCCAGATAGGCGTTTCTGAAAATCCAGTCATAGTACTGGTCCGACACACTATCCGCCCGCTCGTACGGGTCCATTCGCAGGTTGAAGATCTTCGGCACCCTCAGGCAGGTCAGTGGATTGCTCCACACCTGGAAGCCGCCGGGCTGCCTCTGTTCGCAGAAAACGAACTTCCAGTTCTGATACCGTGATGCGACCAATTGCCCGTCGTCATCGAAATAGAAGAATTCCTCTCTCGCCGACTTCGGTTCCTTGCCAGTCAGGTAAGGAAGCTGATTGTAGCCGTCGAGATGTACCTTGAACTGATTTCCGTCGATGGCCTTGCCCTTGGCAAGCTCCTCCTTGATGCCAGAATCGCCCGCGGCGGCAAGGAGGGTAGGGAACCAGTCAAGCCCCGAAACCATCTCGTTGGAGACGGATCCCGGTTGTATATGTCCGGGCCACCGGACAAGCGCGGGCACGCGGAATGCGCCTTCCCAGTTGGAATCCTTTTCGCTTCGGAAAGGCGTCGTGGCCGCATCCGGCCAGGAGAACTGGTTGGGACCGTTATCGGTCGTATAGATGACAATGGTGTTGTCGGCGATCTTGAGATCGTCGAGCGCCTTCAGAAGCTGGCCGACGTGCCCGTCATGCTCGATCATGCCGTCCGCATAGTCGTTGCCCGGCATGCCGCTCTGTCCCTGCATCGAGTCCCGCACATGCGTGAAGGCATGCATGCGTGTCGTATTCATCCAGGTGAAGAACGGCTTGCCCTGCTTGACCTGGCGGCTCATGAAATCGACCGCTGCGGTCGTCGTTTCATCGTCGATCGTTTCCATCCGCTTGGTCGTCAGCGCTCCGGTGTCTTCGATCTTGCCGTCGGCGGAGGCTTTCAAGACGCCGCGCGGAGTATAATTCTTGACGAAGTCCTCGTCGTCCTTTGGCCAGTACGGGCGCTGTGGTTCTTCCTCTGCGTCCAGATGATAAAGGTTGCCGAAGAACTCGTCGAAACCGTGCTTGGTCGGAAGGAACTCGTCCCGGTCGCCAAGATGGTTCTTGCCAAACTGGCCAGTCGCATAGCCAAGAGGCTTGAGCGCCTGGGCGATCGTGATATCCCGCGATTGCAGGCCGACCGTCGCCCCGGGTAGACCGACCTTGCAGAGACCCGTCCGCAGGCAGACCTGACCGGTGATGAAGGTCGAGCGGCCCGCCGTGCAGCTATTTTCCGCGTAATAATCGGTGAACATCATGCCTTCCTTGGCAAGGCGGTCGATGTTCGACGTCTTGTAGCCGAGTACACCGAAGGAATAAGCGCTGACGTTGGTCTGGCCGATATCGTCGCCGAAGATCACCAGGATATTGGGCTTGGAGGTGTCCTGCGAGGTCGCGGGTTCGGTAACGGGGGCAGTTGTCGGCGCGGCCTGCTGCGCAGTCGCCGCTGTCAGGAAGGTCGTCGCCGTGAGCGTCAGGGCGGCTGCGGCCGTCACCGTCAGAAGTCGTCTGGAAAGTTTCATGCTCATCCCGCCCTCCGGCTCTTCATGTCGTTCAGCATCTGCTCTCTCCTTTGATCGGTTGGCCGCGCCAGCCAGACTGGATCGTCTTCATTCGACCGTGCCAGAGTTCTATGTTTGGGTCGCGCAGGGAAGTACGTTACTGTAAACGCGAGGACTGTTTACGCCGCGATCGCCGTAAACAGTCACCGAATGCGCGGCTGCGACTGCGCTCCGATCCGGAGTGAGCCGACCGCCGCCGCGCCGGTCGTTCCCACCTTGAGAACACAACGTCAGCGTCTGTCCGGTCATCAACAGCCGCAGACCGATGATCTGCACGATCTCGGGACTTTTGGCGAACTTGCCCGGGTGCAGGCTCTCTCCCGCATTCACCATCGCAAGATCGATCGCAGTGATCCCTCGCACCATGAGTGCGTTGCGGTAAACGGGTTGATGGCAGTCCCCTCTGGCCCGCAAATTTACAGTAACGTACTTCCCCGCCTGCGAAAAAAGCGCACGATCCCGTCTTCAAGCTCGGAAACATTGATGAAACTGCTCCTGGGCGCTTAGCGGCCGACCGAGGCTTTCTTCGACAAGACGTGGAAGCGGGATATTGAAAGGGCTACGCCATGAGAGCCAGTGGCGACGAACACGCGCCAGTCTTCATTCGGTCAGGGAGATGACATGAGTGCCATTGATGTCTTCGCCTGGATCGTCCTGATCGTCCTGGTTGCCAGTACGCTCTTCGTTGTCATCTTCCTTGCCATGCTGCCCGGCATGATCGCCAGGCGGCGGAACCACCCATGGAAGGAAGCCGTGGCCGTTGGTGGCTGGGTCACCTTGTTCCTGGGTTTTGTTCTGTGGCCGGTCGTCCTCATCTGGGCCTATGTCGACGTTCCGCGCAATGGCGCACGGGAGCATCAGCCATGATAGTCGTGCTGCTGAACACCTATCTGTTGATCCTGTTCCTGTTGGTGAAGTGCCGCATCGTTCCCTTCAGCCTGTTCTGGAAGATATCGCCGCTCATCGTCTTTCTGCTTCTCGCTATCGGTCTCTTCATCCCGATGGGATGGGGCGCCCCTCAGGGAGAAGCGCTCGTGGTGCGCAATTCGGTGGCGATCGTTCCGAACGTCGCTGGAGAGGTGACGGATGTCCCGGTCATTCCAAACATGCCGCTCAAAGCTGGCGACGTCCTGTTCACGATCGATCCGCGACCGTATCAGGCCAAGCTCGACGCACTGCAGGCGCAATTGAACCTCAACACCCAAAGACTGGCGGAGACCACACGGCTTCAGACCTCCGGTGCGGGGCGGACTTACGACGTCGAGCAGCGACAGGCGGAAGTCGAACAGTTGACGGCCGAAATTGCCGGCGCCCAGTGGGATCTCGACAAGACCGTGGTGCGTGCGCCGGCAGACGGCTATGTCACCAATCTGGCGCTTCGCACGGGAGCGCGTGTCGGCACCCTCTCGCTGTCCCCGGTCATGGCCTTCATCGACACCGCCGATACGATCGTCGGCGTCGAAATCTCGCAGATCAACGCCAGGTACGTCGTTCCCGGCCAGCCTGTCGAGCTCACCTTCAAGTTCGCGCCGGGACGCGTGTTCACCGGGACGGTCGAAACCGTCATACAGGCGGTCGCCAGTGGCCAGGTGCAGACGTCGGGGAGCGCCGTTGCACCGTCGGCGATATCGAGCGCGCCATTCGTCGTCAAGGTAAAGCTGGACGATCAGGCTTTCGCGGCAAGTCTTCCCGCCGGCAGCACCGGAACGGCGGCGATCTTCACCGATCATGTGAAGGCCGCGCATGTCATAAGACGGGTCGTTCTGCGGCAGGTCGCGATCATGAACTACGTCGATCCGTTTTGAACCAGGTGGGAGGCTGATGCATTCTCCCTTCCCATATCGGTCCCCGAATGAACCGAGCAGATGCCAACCTAGGCTGTATAAAATGTCATACGTCCATCAGTAGTAGTTCAACCGCGCTCACGCTTCTTAAGGGTTCGATGCAAGTCGCCCAGCGGCCCGCCAGGTTCTAGGATCGGTTCCGCATCAATCTTGATCCAATAATGCAGGCACAAGGCGAAATCACTGCTCAAGGGGCGGCGATGCAGAAGCGTCTCGCGCATGCAGGCAGGCAGACAGCCGCTGACGCCTCGTCTCGCCGAGGCGTTCCGGGACGCGCCCGGCCGGCGCTGACAATGCCAACGCCAAACGGCGGTTTTCCCCTGTCCTTGCTATGTGCGTCGGCTGGTTGGCGCTCATGGTGTTCATCGCGCTCTTCGCCCACATTATCGCGCCCTACGGCTATGCGCCGCCCGCCCCGGTAATCCATTGGTTAAGTTGTCCCCAAGTGGTTTGTTTTGCGCCACTCTTCGTACTCACCGCGGGCATCGTCATGCAGCGGATAGTAGCGCTGCAACGACCCGCCCCCCATAAGCTTCATTCGCGAAAACTCTTCCCAATCGTGATGCTTTTGCGATTCTTCGATTACCTTCGAGGCCATTGCGACTGGAAGCATCACGACCCCGTCATCGTCGGCGACGATGATGTCCCCGGGGATTACCGTGACACCGCCGCAGGCAATAGGAACATTGACCGCATTGGGATAGATGCTGGTTTGCACATGGTAATTGGGCGTCCAGCCGCGCAGCCACAGGGGGAGATCCAGCTTCTCGACATTGGGCCGGTCGCGCATGCAGCCATCGATCACGATGCCAGCGCCGCCTCTGCCTTTGAAATAAGTCGACATCATATCGCCGAAGACGCCCGAGCTCATGTCGCCGCGTGCGTCAACCACGACCACATCGCCCTCCTGAACATGATAAAGCACATGGCGGTGCAACTGCGTCTCCGGGTCTGCATATTCGCCCTCGTTGAAGAGGTCCGGCCGCTGCGGCATGAACTGAAGCGTCAAGGCCGGACCGACGATCGACTTCCCGCGATTCTGCGCCACGGGACCGACCATATGCGGATTGCGAAAGCCCATGTGGCCAAGCGTGCCGGAAATCGTCGCGGCACCTATTTCCTTCAACGCGTCGATCAACTCTTTGGGCGGTCGCGTAATGTCGGGCGTATGCGTCATTTTATGCTCCGGTGGTTGAAATTACCAGTTTGTGACCGAACCGTCGCGGCGCTTCAGGTGAGGCGCTTCCCAGAAGCGGAAGCTCTGTGCCTTGATCGCCTCTTCATTCACCTCGACGCCGAGCCCCGGCAGGTCGCTGACCGGATAACAGGGGCCGTCAAGCCGTGGCTGCACAGGGAAGAAGTCGGAGTTATCGAAGCCGAGATTTGCTTCGGGCGCCCTGGTCTCGAGCCAGGCGAAATTCGGTACCGCGGCGGCGAGATGGATCGTCGCGGCCGTGCAGACCGGGCCGAGAGGATTGTGCGGCATCAGGTCGACGTAGTGCGCCTCGCTCCAGCCGGCGACCTTCATCGCTTCGGTGAGCCCGCCGACATTGCAAACATCGAGCCGGTTGAACTGATGAATGCCACGCTCGATATAGGGCAGGAACTGCCACTTGCTCGAAAACTCCTCACCGATGGCGAACGGGATGTCCGTCATTGTGCGCAGGGATTCATAGGCCTCGGGTGTCTCGTCGCGTATCGGCTCCTCAAGGAAGTCAAGCACACCACGGCCGAGCTTGTTACAGAAGCTTGCCGCCTCGGCCACCGACAGCCGGTGATGGTAGTCGATGCCGAGGACGACGTCGTCGCCGAGTGCCTCACGCGCCTTGTTCAGCATCCGTGCGGTCGCGCCGATCGACTCCCGCGGCTCGAAGATGTCCCTGCTGCTTTGCCCTGCCGGGAAGAAGCGGATCGCCTGCCACCCCTGTGCGTACAGTTCCCGGGCTCGGTCGATGGCGACATCGCCTTCGGCCTCGTCCCCGGTCGAGGCGAAGGTCGGAATGCGTTCGCGCTGCCTGCCGCCCAGCAGTTCGTAGACCGGCACGCCGAGCGCCTTGCCCTTGATGTCGTGAAGCGCGATGTCGATGGCGGAAATCGCCGCCTGCAGCACGCGACCGCCTTCGAAGTACTGGCTGCGGTAGAGTTCCTGCCAGATCCGGCCAATCTGCATCGGGTCGCAGCCGATCAGAAACTCGCGATAGTGCTCGATAGCGCCAGTCACCGCCTTCTCGCGCCCGCTCAGGCCGCTCTCGCCCCAGCCGAAGATGCCGCTTTCGGTCTCGACCTTGACCAGCATCTGGTTGCGCGTTCCTACCCAAACTGGATAGGGCTTGATCGCCGTGATCTTAAGGTTGGAAGTCATCACGCCCTCGGTTCACACGCATCCACCTGCTCTCAATTGGCCTTGAGGGCCATTTCCGTCTCGCCATCGAACAGATGTATCCGCTCCTGATCGAACTCGAGCCAAATCTGTTCGTCGGGCGCGACGGCAATGGTCGGCGGGACACTGACATTGACGATGGCGCCGGACAGGAACGCTTGCACAAAAGTGACGTCCCCGGTCGGCTCCACCGTGTAGGCCTTGGCAGGGATGCTTCCAGGCATCGCGCTCTTGTGCAGCTTGATCGTCGAGTGACGTGCGCCGAGCACGACTTTCTTGGTTGTCGCCCCGGAGACCTTCCGGGCGTTTTCTGGCGAGAGGTCGAGGCGCCAGCCCTCGGCACTGGTCAACACAATGTTGCCGCTTGCCGTTGACGTCTCCAGCGGAACAAGGCTCATTGCCGGGCTGCCGACGAAGCTGGCGACGAACATGTTCACCGGATTGGCAAAGACCTGCGCCGGTGAATCGTATTGCTGCAGGTAGCCGCCGTTCATCACCGCCATCCTGTCGGCCATCGTTACCGCTTCGAGCTGGTCGTGCGTCACATAGATGATCGTCGCCTTGAGGTCCTGGTGGAAACGCTTGATCTCCGATCGCATCTGCACCCGCAGCTTCGCGTCGAGGTTGGAGAGTGGTTCATCCATCAGGAATACCGCCGGATCGCGAACGAGGGCACGGCCCAGCGCCACGCGCTGCTGTTGCCCGCCCGAAAGTTCGCGTGGCTTGCGCTCGAGAAGTTGCGTCATGTCGAGCACACGCGCTGCTTCCTTGACCTTCTTGTCGATCTCGTCGCTTGGCAGTTTGCGCATCTGCAGCGGGAAGGCCAGATTTTTGTAGACGGATTTCTGCGGATAGAGCGCGTAGTTCTGGAACACCATCGCGATGTCCCGGTCCTTGGGATCGAGGTCGTTGACCACCCGGTCGCCGATGACGATGTCGCCGGATGTTATGGGGATCAGTCCCGCCACAAGATTGAGTGTGGTTGTCTTGCCGCACCCCGACGGGCCGACGAGCGCAACAAATTCGCCGTCGTTCACCGTCAGCGAAACGTTGTTGACAGCTTTGAAGCTGCCATAGTTCTTGACCAGATCTTTGACGATCACGTGGGCCACCGGCAACTCCCCTAGTGCTTGACTGCGCCTTCGGTAAGGGCGCGTACGAAGTATCTCTGCAGGACGAGGAACAGGACCACGACGGGCACGCTCATCATGAAGCTGGCCGCCATCAGACCTGGAAAGTCCGTTGTATTCTCCGAGAAGAAGCGCTGGATGCCGACCGGCAGTGTCAGCTGCTCGTTCTTGGAGAGGAAGGTGTAGGCGTAGATGTACTCGTTCCACGCGCCAATGAAGGAATAGATCGCCGTGGCGATGATCCCTGGCGCCGAGAGCGGCATCACGATCAGGACAAAGGCCTGGAACCGCGTCGCCCCGTCGATGCGCGCCGCCTGCTCGAGTTGCACCGGGATGTTGTCGTAGAAGCCCTTGAGGAGCCAGATTGCCAACGGCAGGCCGAATGTAAGGTAGGTGAGGATGAGCGACCCATGCGTGTTCACCAGCCCGATCGCGCGCATCAGGATGAAGAGCGGCACGAGAAAGATCACTGCCGGGAACATGTTGCGAAGCAAGACGGCGAAAAACAGAAAGTTCCGGCCCGGGAAGGTGAAGCGTGAAAACGCGTAGGCCGCGGGAACTGCCACGATCACCGAAAGGATGGTCGTGGCTGTGGAGACGTAAAGGCTGTTCCAGAAGAAGCGCAGGAAGTCCTGGCCGACGCTATTTTGCGGATCGAGCAGCTTCTCGTAGCTGGCGAGGGTGGGTTGGTCCGGCCACCATTGCGGCGGAAATTGCATGGCCGCGAAGCCGGATTTGATCGAGGTGAGCAGCATCCAGATCATCGGTAACGCGGTGTAGAGCATCATGAACACAAGGAAAATGCGTCCGCCCCACCGCCATCCATCGATGCGCATACGGCGACGCGCCTTATCTCGATGAGCAGTCTCGGCAATCGCGCTCATTCGCTTCCGTCCCTCTTCTCGTTGCCGCTCAGCGCACGGACGTAGAAGTAGCCGAACGACATAAGGATCAGGAACAGCAGCACCGAATAGGCCGATGCCACCCCCCAACGCTGGCGGCCAAAGGCGAGTTCATAAATGTGGGTGATCCAGATATGCGATGCGTTCGACGGCCCACCGCCGGTCATGATCCAGGGGATGATGAAAGAATTGAAGTTGGCCACAGCCAGCAGAAGGATCGTCACCGTCGAGACGTTTCTCAAGTGCGGAAAGGTGACGTGCCAGAACCGCTGCCATGCATTGGCGCCGTCGACTTTTGCGGCGCGCAGCAGCTGGTCGGGAACCGTCTGCAGGCCAGCCATCATCATGATCATGGCAAACGGAAACTCTCGCCAAATATTGACGACGATCAGCGAGGGCAGCACCGTGCTGACGCTGTCGATGAAATTCGGTGGCCGGTCGGTCAACCCGAGGCTAACCAGCACCGCGCCGATGATCCCGAAGTCTGAATGGTAGATCCACTTCCAGATATAGGACGCGGCGACAGCGCTGATGACCCAGGGAATGATCAGGACGGCGCGCAGGATGCCACGGCCGACAAAGTCACGATGGAGCGCCAGGGCGCAGGCGAACCCCAGGACAAATGCGAAGAAAGTGGATCCAATTGTCCAGATAAGAGTGTTCGAGGTGACCTTCCAGAACACCGGACTTGTGAGGATGGAGATGTAGTTGTCGAGGCCGATGAAAATCTTGTCGCGGAGTTGCAGGCCAGGCGGCGTGTTAAAGAACGACAGCTCGATCGTGTAGTAGATAGGGTAGGCTATGACGATGAGCATCACGGCGATCGCGGGAAGCACGTACGCGTAGTCAGCGCGATGCTCCCAAATCTTTCGCAGCACGCCGGAGCTATCGGCTTGCAGTCTTCGGCGAGCCTCGGCCTTGCCAGTCAAGATCGTCACTGTGAGCTGCCCCTATTCTTCGGAAGAAACCGGCTGCAATCTAGTCGCAGCCGGTCAGATCGGCAGGCTTGGACTAGAGTCCGCCGTCCGTCAGCTCTTTTACCTTCTTGGCTGCATCGTCGGCTGCCTGGTCGACGGTCATGGCTCCGGTCAGGGCATTCTGCAGCATGTCCGGGACGATGATGTTCATGATCTCAGGGGACTGCGGCAGTGCCGGGAACGGGATGCCGTATGGCAGCATCGAAGTCGTGACATCAAGGAACTTGATGCTGTCCAGCCGTTCTTTCATCCATTTGGTCTTGAAGCCGTTAAGGTTTCCCGGGTTCGAGCCGGCATAGGCCATCTTCAGCGACCATTCGGGGCTCGTCCACATGCAGATGATAGCTTTTGCAGCCGGCTCGTCTACCTTGCCACCCTCGACATATTCGGGCTTCAGGATGTGAATGTTGGAGCCGCCAAACACGACGGCACGCTTGCCGTCGGGGCCAGTCGGAACCAGACCGTAACGCATGTTGTCAATGACGGTCTGCGCCTTGTCCTTGTCGGTATCCGTCGCCTTTTTTTGCAGGTCGAGCATGACGTTGTAGTCGGACGGGTGCGAGATCATCATGCCGAGTTGGCCAGCGAGGAAGAGGGGCTGGTTGTCGGCCTGCTGGTTGGTGAGCGCCGAAACCGGAACCGACTTGTCGCGAACATACATATCGTAGGAGGCTTGCAATGCCGCCTTGCTCTGCTGGCTGTCGAGCTCGACTTTCTTATAGGTCGGGTTAGCGGTAGCTTCATCGAAGACTCCGCCGCCGTAGGCCCACAACTGCGGCATGAAGCGGTACGGCGTATTGCCGGCATTCTTGCGAGCCACCAGGCCGTAACCGGCAATGCCGAGCTTGTCGTGAATCTGCTTGGAATACTTGACGACGTCGTCCCAGGTTGCCGGTGCTTTTTCCGGATCGAGGCCCGCACGCTTGAAGATGTCGGCGTTCCAGATGAACGCCATCGTCTCGTTGTTGGTTGGAATGCCGTAGGTCACCCCATCCCAGGCGACAGCCTTCATTGCGCCGGGCCAGAAATCCTCGGTCGAATACCCGACATCCTCGGGTTTGAGAGGCTGCAAATAACCCTTCGAGGCGAATTCGGTGCCGCCCAGGATTTGCAGGCGGACCGCCATGGGCGCTGCATTGCCAAGGAGCGCGGTCCGGAACTTGTCCAGCAGGTCGTTATAGGTGAGCGCCTGCTCCTCAAGCTGTATGTTTGGATAGGTTTTGCGGAAGGTCTCGAAGAACTCCTTGTAATACTGGCGCAAGAGGTCGGGATCGCCCTCGAATACGCCCTGATACCAGAAGGTCAGTCGCCCCTTGTAGTCGAGTGGGGTGACCTTGCTGCAATCGGCCGCCGTGTCAAAATCCTCTGTGCCGGCAATGGAGCGCACATATTGCGGTGACCACTTGCTCAAGTCGACCGGCGCTCCCAGCGCAGACGCGGCCATCAGCGATACCATCAAAGCAGTCGATACAGTGCCGCGCAGGACGGCACCGCCGAGTGAATTCCTCGTCATAGGGTATCCTCCAGGTTCTCCCATGCCGCTCTGCGTCGAGGCGAGCGGTCCTTGCTCCCCGGCCGGCGGAACTTTCCACCCAATGTATCCCTTCGGCCTTATCATACGTTTTCAGATTGTAGATTGCCTGTCAATCAGAGAAATCGTACATTGTTTACAGAAGGTTTGCGTGATATCCGATAGATATGAGTATTATTGGGGGCAGTCTTGGCCGATACAAGCGATTTTAAAGCAAAACCGCCCGAGGGAATCGACGCTATCGGGGCCTCCAGCGAGGGCGCCTCGCTTTATCAACTGATCAGGGAAGACATCATCGAAGGGCGGCTCGCTGCCAACGAACGGCTCGTGGTAACCGATCTCGCCCGGCGCCACGGCACCTCGACCAACCCTGTGCGCGAGGCTCTGCAATTGTTGCGCGGTGAGGGCTTTGTCACGTTGGTGCCCAACCGCGGAGCGCGCGTTCGGCCCATAGATCAGGATTTTGTTCGGGACATCTACGAGATAGGAGTCTTGATCGAGCCGGCGCTGACGCGATGGTTCGTGAACATGGCCACCGTCGAGGACATTGCGGAACTCGAACGCATTCAAGGGCTGATTGAAGAAAACAAATTCGCCGACACGGTCAGGCACAGCGAGCTGGACACCGCCTTTCACACCGTAATGTACCAAAAGCACTACAACCGCCACGCCGCCGAGCTTTGGTGGAAACATCGCGAAGTACTTCGAGCCGTGAGCCGGCGTTTCGACTTCACGCTCGCCCGGCGTGCCGCGATCCTTAGCGAGCATCGCGAACTCATCGCACACGTAAAAGCGGGAAATGCGAACGAGGCAGCCGAACTCATCGCACGCCACGTCGAGGGCTCCGGCCGGCACATCCTCGAACACATGCGTGCGCGCAACGCCGCTCGGGCAGGATAGAATACATAGCCCGGAACATCTTCACCCCGACCACTTCACACAAAGGCAGTTGAGATGAAAATCACCAGCGTTCGGCCGTGGCTAATCAAGTCTAATGCGTCTTATTGGGGAGAGTTTCTGTTCGTCGAGGTGACGACGGACGAGGGGGTGAGCGGCTGGGGAGAGATCACCACCACGACAAGGCTCGCCAATCGCGCCCTCTGCACGATCCTGCGGCAGATTGGTGCCGCTGTGACAGGCGAGGACCCGGCGCGTATCGAGTATCTGTGGCACAAGATATTCCGCAGCTTCACCTACATGGGCAGTCGCGGTGCCGCGGTCGAGTGCGTGAGCGCCATCGACATAGCCCTGTGGGACATCCAAGGTAAGGTTCTCGGCAAGCCGATCTACGAGCTGCTGGGCGGACCGGTGCGCGATGAAATCGCGCTCTACACCCATCCCAACCAGGCGAAATTTACCAGCAAGGAAGCGGTGGTCCGGGAAATCAGGGATATCGTCGAGTCCGGCCACACCGCGCTCAAGTTCGATCCTTTCCCCCACCAGGGCCGCGCCGCCGATGGACAGGCCCGCGAGCAGCGGGACGGCTATCTCGATGGCAGCATGACCCGCAGGGATGAGCGCGAAGCCGCCGAACTCACGGCTCTGATCCGCGAAACGGCAGGTCCCGACGTCGATATCCTCATCGACGCACATGGCCGGTTCGACGTTCCGACCGCGATTCGCCTCTGCCGGAGCCTCGAGGACGCCGGTCAGATCGACTGGTTCGAGGAGCCCTGTCCACCGGAGAGCCTCAACGCTCTCAGACAGGTCCGCGACAAGGTCAGCGCCCCCATCTCGTGGGGCGAACGCGGCCACACGAAGTGGGATTTCGTGCCGGTGCTCGAAAACAGGCTGGCCGACTACATCATGCCTGACGTCACCTGGACAGGCGGTATTACCGAACTCAAGAAGATTTCCGCCCTATGCGAAGCCTACTACATCCCGGTCTCGCCGCATGATGCCGCAGGGCCGATCAACGTGGTTGCGGGAGCGCAGGTGATGATGACCGTTCCCAATTTCTACAAGCTCGAAACGTCGGAGTGGAATCTGGGCAAATACGATCACCTCATCGACAGGCCACTCGATGTTTCGAACGGCAACCTGAAACTGACGGGCAAGCCTGGTCTCGGCGTCGAGATGAACCGCGATTACCTCGAAAATCACGAGATCGCGCTGGACTAGCCATCAACGCTCATCGCCGTGCAAGCGTGCGTGGCGGTGAGCCCCACCGGCCAGAACGAGGATAAATCATGCCAGATGCATATGGTGCTGATGAAGCGCTCAATCGGGTAAACACGCATTCCAAGCCATCAGACCTTCGCATCACCGACATGCGGGGCGCCGAAATCGTCGGCGCGCCGTTCACCTCGGTGCTGCTCAAGATCTATACCAACCAGGGCATCGTCGGGCTTGGCGAGGTGCGCGATGGCGCCAGCGCCACCTACGCACTGATGCTGAAAAGCCGGCTGATCGGCGAGAACCCTTGCGACATCGACCGGCTGTTTCGCCGGATCAAGCAGTTCGGCGGCCACGGCCGCCAGGGCGGCGGCGTGTCGGCTGTCGAGATCGCGCTCTGGGATCTTGCCGGCAAGGCCTATGGCGTCCCGGTCTACCAGATGCTCGGCGGCCGGTTTCGGGAGAAAGTGCGCGTCTATTGCGATACCGACGCCACCGTGCCGAGCGGCACCGAGACCGGCAAGCGCCTCAAGCAGCGCATGGATCTCGGCTTCACCTTTCTGAAGATGGATCTGGGGCTGATGCAGATCGCCGATGTACCCGGCGCGGTCGTGTTTCCTGCCGGCTCACTGGAAGGGTACCGCAACGATCCGAGCCGCGGGCCGCTGAAAACCGTTGAGGAGCGGCGCCGCCGCAACGCAGCGTATGATCTGCACAACGTCCAGCATCCGTTTACCGGCCTGCATTTCTCGGACAAGGGTCTCGACCTGCTTGAGCAATACATCGCCGAGGTTCGTGAGGTCATCGGCATGGATGTGCCGCTCGCGATCGACCACATCGGCCATATCTCGATGCAGAACGGCATTCGCCTCGCCAGGCGCATTGAAAAATACGTTCCGGCCTGGCTCGAGGATGTGATCCCGTGGCAGTATACCGAACAATATCGACAGTTGCAGGACGCCACGACAATACCGATCTGCACTGGCGAGGATATCTATCTCAAGGAAGGCTTCGAGCCTCTGCTCAAAAGCGGTGGTGTCTCCGTGATCCATCCGGACCTGCTGACCAGCGGGGGCATCCTCGAGACCAAGAAGATCGGTGATATGGCGCAGGATCGTGGTGTCGCCATGGCCATCCATATGGCGGAAAGTCCAATCGCTGCGATGGCCGCGGCACATGTCGCGACCGCGACCGAAAATTTCATGGCGCTCGAATACCATTCCGCCGATGTCGACTGGTGGGACGATATTGTCACGGGTCTTCCCAAGCCGCTGGTGAAGGACGGCTTCATCACCGTTCCGGACAAGCCGGGCCTGGGGATTGACGACGTCGTCGACGAGGTGATCTCGCGGCATCTGCAGCCGGGTGTCACCGGCATTTGGCGGCCTTCGGATCATTGGGACGACGAGTATTCCTGGGATCGCACCTGGAGCTGAGGCTAAAAGGAACGAAGATGAAGATCACCGATCTCCGCTGCGCCGTTATCGGCAAACACCCGATCGTCCGAATCGTTACGGACGAGGGCCTCTATGGCTTGGGCGAAGTCGAATTCACCAAA
Organism: Rhizobium sp. Root1220; assembly: GCF_001426265.1. Lineage (GTDB taxonomy): Bacteria > Pseudomonadota > Alphaproteobacteria > Rhizobiales > Rhizobiaceae > Rhizobium. The sequence goes on along the minus strand of NZ_LMDG01000010.1, from coordinate 10,325 downwards.
TCCTACCTCAAGCCCTTTGTGCTGCATTTCCGCGAGGCGCTGATCGGCGAGGACCCGACCGACGTCGAGAGAGTAATGCTGAAGATCCGCCAACGCGGGTCGTTCAAGCCGTACGGTGCGGCGGTTAGCGCGATTGAGCATGCGCTGTGGGATATTGCCGGCAAGGCGGCGAATGTGCCCGTCTATAAGTTGCTCGGCGGCAAGGTGCGCGACAAGGTGCGCGTCTATAATGGCTCTATCCGCCAGAAGCGCACCGGCGACCGGCCGGACGACTACGCCGCAGACGTCAAATGGATGATGGAGCAGCCGCAGAACTTCTTCATGGTAAAGCAGGGGATCTCGTTCCACTCCAACATGAAGGACACGATCGAGGACTTCCACTACGGCGTAACGCAGACGAAGGCCGGCTATCACGGCGCCATGGATCAGGGCGTCATCAGCGAGCGTGGTTTCAATCACATGCTCGACTGCGTGATCGCGATGAAGGAAGTGCTGGGCGACAAGGTCAGCCTGGCGCTCGACTGCGGTCCTGGCTGGATGCTGCCGGATGCGATCAAATTTGCCCGCGCCGTCGAGAAGTACAATCTGATGTGGCTGGAGGACATGCTGACCGGCGACTACGTGCCGTGGGTCAACCCGCAGGCCTACCGCGAACTGACGACCTCCACCTCGACGCCGATCCATACCGGCGAGCAGATCTACCTGCGGCACAATTTCAAGGAACTGATCGAGACGCAGGCGGTGCGTGTCATTGGGCCCGATCCGGCCGATATCGGCGGAATCGCCGAGCTCAAATGGGTCGCCGAGCACGCCTACATGCACTCGATCCTGATGGCACCGCACGGAACCGCCAATGGCCTGCTGGGCCTCGGCGCGTTGATTAACGTCTGCGCCACCTTGCCTGCAAATTACGTCGCGTTCGAATATCCGAGCGCCTCCGACCCCTGGTGGGAGGACTTGGTCATCGGCTTGCCGCCGCAGATCGTCAAGGACAGCATGGTGGACCTGCTGGAAGCGCCGGGGCTGGGCCTCGATATCGACGCCGAAGCGGCCAGGAGATATCTGAGGGAAGAGGATGCGGGCTTCTTCGACTGAAGCTCCCTCCCACCTGCCGTGCCACCTTGTCGGGTGTCGGGAGGCTTGTCGAAACAAGCGGTTCGCCCGCTACGGATACTGTACGGGACGCTACTTGTAGCCAATGAACATGAAATGCACGAAAGCGGGAGATCGGTCGGCATACCCGACGCACTACCCGCGTGCGAACGCCTCAAACGGATTGGCTTCGGTAATCTGACGCAGTGATCCTTCATCCACACCGGCAACCTTGAGTAAAGGCATCAGATTGCCAAGGAGGTGCGTGTAGGGTCGTGGCACGCCGCCGCCAGGCTGAGCGGGATCGTACCACCCCAGGTCGTGGCTCAGCAATAAATGATGCGTCAGCTCGAATTCGATCGCCCTGGTCACCATCGCGAGCAATTCATCGTCGGGCGCGCGCCCGACATGATCATATTCAATCCACGCTCCACGATCGACCAACGCCCGGTGCAATCCGAAGTCCTGTTCCTCCTGGGTGTGAATCGAGATGAAGCGATCCGCCGAGCAGCCTTCGGCCTCGAGGATGTCGAGTTGCTCCATAGCGACCTTGCCCCGAATCGTATGTGAACCGATCACCGCGTCGGTTTGCACGGACGCACGTGCCGCTGCCCGAAGGATACGGGCTTCCAGCGGAGTAATTCCATTATCGCCAGCACTCACCTTGATCCATCCAGCGACAACGCCACTGTCCTCGATACCGCCGGTGAGTTCGCTTACCATCCACTGCTCCAGCGCCTCCTCGGTCGCGCCGGCCACCCAGGCCGGTATCCAAGGCTCGCGATAGTTGCCGGTGGGCACAACAATCGGCAAGTCAGTGGCCCTTGAAACGGCAAGATCGATATCGGCGCGTCGCCCCACACCGCAGGTGGTGCACTCAACGAGTGCCGTGACGCCTTGCGCCTTGATCGCTTCGATTTGCGGTGCCATCAACCTCACCACCGCGTCGGTATCGGCCTGGGCATAGCCAGGAGCGTCCGGCACCCTGAGATCGACGAAAACATGTTCGTGCGGGAGGATGATGCCAAGCTCTTCTCGCCGCTTAGGTCCCAATGTCGTGTAAAGATACTTCGTCATATGGATCTTCATCAGCCTCTTTGGGTGACGGCACGGGAGGACAGTGCAGGTTCAAACCACGACAGTGGACTATCACTGGTATGGAGGGGCCGGCGGTATCGATTCACAAAATGTCACGATGCACCTGCGATTGCAAAGGCCGCGGAATGGCGAGCTGGAGGGCCCGACATTCGCGGCTTCAGCCGATTGAAGCCTGGTTTTTTTGTGGTCAATTCCCGAGCTGGTTCGCGCCTCGACCTTGGCGAGTAAGATGCTCCGTTGGCGGACCAAGGTGGCCCACTAACAGGAAACGAAATTCTTCGCCTGCCGCGCAATTTGAACGGCCATTTCTTTAGTCCATGAAATTAGTAGATAATACTTTGCCTGCATCACCGAGTTGAGCTGGCTGCCTTCGTACTGGTGCCGGTCGGCTGCAAGGAGACGGGCAGGACATGGAAAGATCAGAGGCTTCATCCACGATCGACGATACTCAGAGCGTCTTCGAGTTTGCCCGGCGCTACCGGCTTTCGAAACGCGAGGAGAACAGGCTGCTGATGCTGTTCGGACCTGTGGCATCGAGCCGTGATCTATTGGCGAACGCAAGCCGTCATCAGCTCATCGGTTAGTCCAATCGATCAAGGCCAGGAGGCCAATGCGATGTTGAAGATCAGCGGAGTTCTTAGAGCAGCTGTTCGCCGGCTGCTGGAGCACAGACCTTCCGAACATAACCATCCTATTCGAAATGTGGCTTCTCACGATCAGGTGCGGGGTTTCGACACGCGTGAATACGAACTTTACTACTGGAGCGGCGCTCCGGGTCCCTGGTATTGAAAGGATGATCTGATGGCAGCCTTCGATTTGGATGCAAGAACTTGGCGCGAGCCTCGGCGGCCAATCATCTCCCGGCTTTGCCTGGCTGCTCACCGCGCCTCGATCGCCGGTTCGTTTGCGTTGCTTTTCGCACTCGTCTTCGGCCTCCTCTAACCAGGCGACGGTAGGTAGAATGACGCGTGTCCTCATCCTCCCCGGATTGTTCGGTTCTGCAGAGGGCCACTGGCAGCGTCATTGGCTGAACGAAAATCCAGACAGCCGCCTTGTCAAACAATTCGACTGGAACAGGCCTGTACTAAACGGTTGGCTCGCAGCTCTGGAAACCGAACTCGACGCGGCGGGCGAAGCCTATATCGTCGCTCACAGCCTCGGATGTGTTCTCGCGGCGCACCTGGCGCAGCGCGCTTCCGCAGGCAGGGTCAAGGGTGCGTTGCTTGTTGCGCCATGCGACCTCGTACCCACGCAGAGACTTCACCCGGGGCATATATCGTTCAGTACAATGCCGACGGCACCGCTTCCGTTCCCGGCCATCGTGGTCGGCAGTCTCAACGATCAATATATGACACTCGACCGCCTGACGCTGTTCTCGCGCCTTTGGAAGGCAGAGGTTCGAAACATCGGACAGGCCGGGCATATCAACATTGCCAGCGGTTACGGCCGGTGGGCGGGCGGCTATGCGCTGCTGGAGACACTTAAGATAAAGGCGGCGTATCTCAAAAAAATCCAGCAGAAACGACGCGGCGAAGACGCGCTCGCATGGACGGCCTCTTAGCACGCCTTTCAGCTTTGCAACATGTCGGGTACGACGGCTGTCTTTTGGGCAACATATGCCTGCCTCATTCGATCCTCCAATAGCGAATTGCGCGACGCCATAGCGGAGGCGCTGGACGACATGACGTTGGAAGAGCTGGCCAAAAGGGCAACAGACCGGCTGTGAACGCAACGCGGTTTGCCGCCATGGCATTGGGTCCAGCATCGTTGCAAAGGCAGCAATGTGGCCGGGCGCAAATGGCTGCCATGACACCCAAAGCGCAGTCAGCGCCGCCCAAGCCAATCAGAAGGGACCCGGTCAATGTTTGGTGCCCGGCTTCTCACATGTCTCGGGCCTTCACTTGGCTTTCCCGGTCCGTCGCACGCGCGCCGTCAGATCTTGCCTTTCCACGGAACAAGCACGGTCTCCAGGAACCGAATGCCGGCGGAAAAGGCGAAGGCACAGATGGCGATAATCCCAATGCCGACGAAGACGACGTCGGTGGCGAGGAACTGCGAGGCCGACATGATCATGAAGCCGATCCCGCGTGTGGAGGCAATCAGTTCGGCAGCAACCAGCGTTCCCCAGCCGATCCCGGCGGCGATCCGCACGCCCGTCAAGATTTCCGGCAGTGCCGATGGCAGGACGATATTGAGAAAGAGTTGCAGCCGGCTTGCTCCAAGCGAGCGGGCGGCGTTGACGCGTTCGATCGGCAAGGAGCGCACGCCGGCCTGCGCCGAGAGGCAGATCGGAGCGAACATCGCGAGCACCAGCAACGTGATTTTCGACGTCTCGCCGATGCCGAGCCAGATAATCATCAGCGGCAGATAGGACAGGGGCGGAAGCGGCCAATAGAACTCGATGGGCGTATCAAGAATGCCCTTTGCCCAACGATTGAGCCCCATCAGCAGCCCGAGCGGTATGCCAGCGGCGATTGCGATGATGCCGGCTACAACGATACGAAACAGACTGGCGCGGATATGCTCGAATAGCGACGCGCCGGCGTAACCATCGCGGTAGACGTTGCCTATCTGCGTCAGGACTTCGTCGGGCCGTGGCAGGAAAAGATGCGACACGAGGCCAAGTTTCGCTACGAACCACCAGAGAGCAATGATGGCCAATGCCGTCACGATGCTGATTGATACCGTCGGTTTTTCGCCGACGCCGAAGCTTGCCATTTTGACGAGCTTAACCTGTGGGGCCGCAGGCGCGGCCGCGCGCAATGATGATGCTTCCGTGACCTCGCTCATGCAGCGCTCCTGAAATCGTCGGCTCGATGAAGGATGCTCCGTATCTCCTCGCGCAACTCCGCGAATTCCGCCGAAGCCTTGATGGAGCGGGCATCACCGGTCTCCGCAAACCGATTGACGAAATCGAGATCGAAACGCGCCACCACGCGCCCTGGCCGAGGCGACATGACAAGGATTTGCGTGCCGAGAAACAGCGCTTCCTCGATTGAATGTGTGATGAAGAAGACTTTCTTGGCTGTTTGTGCCCAAACCGAAACCAGCAATTCCTGCATCTGCTCCCGCGTCAGGCTGTCGAGCGCGCCAAAAGGCTCGTCCATCAACAGGATGTCCGGATCGGTAGCGAGAGCACGGGCGATGCCGACGCGCTGGCGCATGCCGCCGGAAAGTTCATAGGGAAATGATTGAGCGAAGTCGGCAAGGCCGACGAGACGGAGCAATTCCAATGCTTGCTCATTGCGCGTCTGTCTCCTGACGCCCGCGAACTTCAGGCCGAGAGCCACGTTTTCGAGGACGGACTTCCAGGGCAGCAGAGAATCCTTCTGGAAAACGACGCCGCGATCGGCACCGGGACGCTCGACGGCCCGTCCCTCAAGCGTGATCGCTCCTTCAGAGAGCGGAAGGAAGCCGGCGATGGCATTGAGCAGTGTGGATTTCCCGCATCCCGAAGCACCAAGGGCGACAACGAAACCGCGTTCGGGGATGTCGAACGATACCCGGTCCAGCGCATGAACAGTGCGGCCATCACGGGCCGCAAAGAAGACGCTGGCATGATCGACTTTCAGCATGTGTCATTTCCAATGAGTTCGACGCCGGCGCACAGGATTGCGCGCCAGCGTCAGGGAGGATCAGTTTGTTGCGGTGTTCAAGGCGTCCGCGGTGACGAAGTTGCCGTAGTTCGGCAGGACTTCTGAGATTTTGCCCTGTTCCTTCAGGAAGCTGGCGGTGTCCTTGAGAATTTTTCCGGCACCGGACTTTTCGCCGCCGCCAAGCCAGGCGTCGGAGGCCTGAACTTCCGGTGTCAGAAGCGTCAGGTTCTTGAGAGCGGCAGCCTGCTGTTCGGCAGTGCCGCCCAGCAGTTTGGCAAGCGCCTTGGCGTTGTCGCTTTCCGGACCCCATGCGGCCTTGTCGGAAGCAAACGATGCATACTCCTTGCTGATGACTGCGGCGAAGCCTTTCAGGAACTTCGGATTGTCTGTCGCGAACTTCGATGTAGCCACCCAGGCGGAAAAGGTTGGCGCGCCCTTGTCGGCGACGTCCTTGGATGTGACGAGAACCTTGCCGTTCTTCTTGAGTTCGGACAGCGCCGGATCCCAGACGAAGCCGCCGTCGATGTCGCCGCGATTATAGCCGGCAACGATCTCCGGCTGAGGAATTGCGAAGACCTGAACGTCTTTCTCGGACAGGCCGAGAGACTTGATCAGTGCCAGCAGCTGATAGTGGTCGGTGGAGACCGGCGCTGCCGCAAGCTTCTTACCCTTCAGATCATTCAAGCTTTCGATGCCCGAGCCGTTGCGCACGACCAGCGCCTCATCGATTCCCGAGATCGAAGACAGGTAGAAGGCCTTCACTTCAAGCCCGCGTGAGGCAGCGGCCGCAAAGGGGCTGGAACCGACATAGCCGATCTGAACGTCGCCGGAGGCGATGGCAGCGAAGATTTCGGCGCCGGAATTGAACTTGCGGAAGTCGATATCGTATCCGGTTTCCCTGGCAAAATCGCCGTTTGCGATTGCCACTGACGACGGTAGAGCGTCGGTCTGGTAGGCAACGACGACCTTCTTGTCCGCTGCTTCGGCAGCCGTGGCGATGCTGACGCCAAACACGACCGCAGTCAGTAGATTCTTGAGATTCATGGTGATGCCCCTTGTTGTCCTGGCCTTCGCGCCTAAGAATTCACGCTCAAAGCCTAGCTGCCAAAACGGGCGGGGAAGAGAAATAACAAACTATTTTTATAGACTTTAAGAATAATTGTTTGCCGCGCTTTTGCTGCCCGCCAACATTCTTCACGAGGCCCGCCATGGCGCCTGCCGCGACTGCTTGCAATCGCCCGCTCCCGCGCCAGTTTCATCACGAACGTATTTGGAGGGGCAGATGGTCAACGACGAAAGAGCAAATTCGGTCCCAAGTCTACGAAATCTGACGCGCATGGCGGCCACGAACTGAAGGCTTGCGGCATTTGGCAGCCAGTAAACCAACAGAAGCACGAAATCCAAGGCTGTGAGCATGCCGAGATGGTTGAAGGCAGAAAGACTGCAAAACCGGCGCAAAGGGCTAAATTGGCTGGTGGATGACGACGTCGAGCCGAATTGGGCCTTCAGGAGAACGCATTGATTTACGATGTCATCGTGGTCGGCTCCGGTTTTTCGGCAATCGCGGTTACCTGCAATCTCATCGAACGCCTTCCCGGTTCTGCGGCGATCGCTATCGTCGGCGATGACCCCGGTTTCGGTCGTGGGACTGCCTACCGGACGGAGCTCTATCTTCATCGGTTGAATGTGCCCGCGGGCCGAATGAGCCTGTATCCGGGCCGGCCGCGGGACTTCGTCGACTGGCTGGAAAGCCGCAACAAACGACTGCAGGAGAGCGATTTTGCATCCCGCAGCGACTATGGTCTCTATCTCCGCGACACGCTGGCGGGGCTTCTTCGGAAACGCGCTGGACGCTGCCGGGTGGACTTTATAAAGGCAAAGGCGACCGGATGTGTCGAGCGGTACAGTGCCACGTTCGGTTTTCAACTCGACAATGGCGATGAGATCGCCGGCAAGAATATCGTGCTCTGTCTCGGCGTGGGCAATGCAAGTCTTCCCGTTGAGCCGAGTGGCATTCCCGCGCCTGGACGGTCGCGCATTGTCAGGAATCCGTGGCGGCTTTCGTGGCTGGGACGGGTGGCGTCGTCCGACGATGTTTGTATTCTGGGCTCCGGCCTGACGATGATCGACCAGGTTCTGGCACTTCGCGCCCATGGCCATATCGGTAGGATCGACGTCCTCTCGCGCCGGGGGCTTGCACCTCTCGGCCATGTCAAGGTGCCACCTTCTCCATCCCAGACTGATGTGCAAACGCTGCCGGACCGCATCAGTGAAATCTTGAGAATACTGCGTTCGAAGGCGAGGGAGGTGGAAGACTGGCGTGCGGTGATGGATGGTCTGCGGCCCGTGACTCAGGCACTTTGGCAGCGGCTTGCACCCGACGCGCGATCGCGGTTTCTGCGCCACGCGCTGCCATGGTGGAACATCCACCGCCATCGCGTTGCGCCGGACGTTTTTGAGAGATTCGAGACGCTTGTTGGCGACGGTACTGTCCGATTTCGCGCCGGATTTCTGAAATCGATAGAGATGGGCAAAGGAGGTGTCTTTGTCCGGTACAGGGTACGAGGTCGTCCAGACATTGCGGAAATTCGAACCGACTGGCTGGTCAATTGTACAGGCATGGAGCGCGCGGGAATTGGACATTCTCCGCTTCTGAGCGAGATGATGAGGACAGGCTTGATTGCGCCCGATCCCCTCGGCCTTGGCATCGAGGTGAATGACCGTTCCGCGGTGACGCCTGCTTCTCAAAATTCAGGGGGACGGCTTTTTGCAGTGGGCGCCCTGACGACTGGGCAATTCTGGGAGATAACGGCCGTTCCAGACATCAGAGTGCAGGCCAAGGCTGTTGCTGAAGAAATCGTTGCAGCCAACTGAGTGGCCATTCAGAGAAGTGTGCACATCCCAAAGTTAAGCTGTCCTGCGGCCGCTAAGCCACTCTTCGCGCCTTCACGCCGCGACAAGTCCCGGCCGAGGCAACAATGCGCGAACGCAGACCAACGCTGACAGAACGACTGGTAGACAAACAAGATAGGACGTACGGATCCCTATATGTTCCGCCACAAAACCGAGGAGTGGTGGAGCAAGAAAAAACACAACAAACGAGATTTGACCCAACGCGGCCACGTTCAAATGCGCTGCCCGGTCCACACGCTGCGCCGCTGCTGAAATGGCGAGCGGATAAACCGCACTGCAACCGCCCCCCATGAGAGCGAACCCCATAAGAGCAACGTGCGGGTTGGGGGCGAGCCAGACTGCACAGATCCCGATCGCTGAAACAACCAGCAGTACGGCCGCGACAGACCGAGAACCAAAACGATCGACAAATGGATCGGCAAACAAGCGCGTTATAGCCATAAAGAAGGTAAAGAGCGTGAGGCCTAACCCCCCGATGAAGGGTTCAGAGTGAAAAATGTCACGCATGTAGATCGCTGACCAGTCGATGCCTGCGCCTTCCACGAGAAACGCCGCAAAGCCAATAATGCAAAGTGGTAGCAAGCCAACCGTCGGCAGCGCTATGTGTCCGGCTTCGGTGTGCTCAGCCTGGTATCGGGCAGGGGTATTGCGCATCCCCAATATCACAAGGGCTCCCACCACCAGGACAAATACGAACGTTAGCGCAAGATGCAATTGCATAGATATGCCTGCTTGTCGGATGAAAGCCGATGTAAGCGCCGTCACGAAGAAACCAAGGCTCCAGAATCCGTGAGCCCTGTTCATTACGCTACGACCGATCTGTGCCTCGATGCGATCCAGTTCAACGTTGAGATTTATTTCGAGCGCTCCGGCCAGCAAGCCTTCGAAAAACAGCAGGCCAAAGACGAGAGGGGCCGCATTCATCCACGGAACAAGCGCGAGGAGCGCCGATGTACCGAGGACAGTGAGGAACGCGGTGGTCCGAGCGCCGAGGCGTGCGACCAACGGGGACGAAAATGTTAGTGAAACCAATGCGCCGATTGCCGCACCGATCAGAGTCAATCCCAACTCGGATTTACTGATCTGAAGAGCGTCTTGAAGATCCGGGAGGCGCGAAAGCATGGCTCCCATAGAGACCGCGAAAAGGAAGAAGCAGACGTAGATCCGCTGGTGCGGTTCAATTTGCATAAGGTGCTCCGGGGAATCTGTTTCACGGGCGAGATATGAATTGTAGCCAAGGGTGAGTGTCCCGGCAACGCAAAGCTAGTCGGGATCCTATGGAATGATGTCCGCGGCTTCGGCCAGTTGGCCTGCTAGTCTATACCGCTTCACCGCCATGACAGGGCCTCCGTGGCGCAACACGGTGTCCTATGAATCAGCGATCAAGCGATTTGGGAATGTCGATCCGTCCTAGCACTACTTTGGCAGAATGTATTTTGGCGATCTGAAGCGGATTCTGCAGTGAGGACATCGTTCTGGGGATGACGCTGATAGGAGGATGTTTATGACCGCGCGTCGGATGGCTGGTGAGGACATCGTTCTGGGGATGACGCTGATAGGAGGATGTTTATGACCGCGCGTCGGATGGCTGGATGCAGCGACGCTCGCAAAGATCGCCGACGAGAC
>NZ_LMDG01000009.1 GCF_001426265.1 Rhizobium sp. Root1220 | reverse complement strand
GATCGTTCCGATCGCGATGGAAGAAAAGCTGCGCTTCGCTATCCGCGAAGGCGGCCGTACCGTCGGCGCAGGCATCGTCGCCTCCATCGTCGAGTAATCCCAGGATTATAGAATTGACAGAGCCCCGCTGGAAACAGCGGGGCCAGATTATTGGCAAGCCCGTCGATATTTCGGCGGGCTTTGTTTTTGGGCCGATGTATTTGTTTGATGAGTCACCAGCTGCCTGCCCAAACACCCACGGGCGGCCCTGAACCAGGTCAGGGATTGGACTGCAGTCTGCGCCGGGCCACGTGCCCGGCTTTTTTGTTGGTGGTGCCGCAGTTCAGTCTTCCTTGACGTCCTTCGGAAAGTCGGTCGAGACAGCAAGGTCGCGCCAAGCCTCCAGCTCCTTGGCCACGCTGGCATTTTTCCTTTCGATTGCCTCGACGGTATCGCTGCCGAACGGCATGCGGAGCGGAGGGTTGTGCGAATGTCCGAGGGTGACCATCGCCTTGGCGAAGCGGGCAGGGTCGCCGGGCTGCTGGTGGTTATGCCCGGCTGCAAATTCGCGCATCGCGCCGACCGGCGTCTCCAGATAGTCGGAGATCGAACTGGGGCTGACAGACAGCGAGCTCTCGTCGAGGAAGTCCGTGCGGAAGAAGCCGGGCTCGACGACCGTCGCCTTGATGCCGAGCGGCGCGACTTCTGCAGCCAGCGCCTCCGTCAGACCCTCGACCGCGAACTTGGTCGAGCAATAGACACCCCAGCCTGCATGCGACACGTAACCGCCGATTGAGGAAATATTGATAACGTGCCCGGAGCGTTGGCGGCGCATATGCGGCAGCACCGCGCGTGTCACTTTTAGTAGCCCGAATACATTCGTCGCATAGAGCTTTTCGATCTCGTCCGTGGTGGCCTCCTCGACGGCACCGAGCAGGCCGAAGCCGGCATTGTTGAGCAGGATGTCGATCTTGCCGAACCGCTTTACTGCCAACTCGGCGGCCTTGTGAGCCGAGGCCTCGTCGGTGACGTCCAGTGCCATCGGCAACAGGTTCGCGTGATTGCCAAATTTCTCATGCAGCCCCTGCGGGTTGCGTGCGGTCGCGACAACGGCGTCGCCTGCATTGAGAGCTTCCTGGGCAATGAGGGCACCGAATCCGCGCGATGCACCAGTGATGAACCAAACACGCATGACGTTTTCCTTTCGTGCTGCGATTTACTTACACAGGCAAGGTAGCGTATGCAGATAAGTGAGAGAATTTATCTTTTACTCTATGGTATAGTGAGAATAATTCATCAATGCAGCGCGTGCGGTCGACGGATCTGGCAATCTTCCTGGCGATCGCCAACCACCGCAGCTTCCGCAAGGCAGCGGTTGAACTCGGCGTCACGCCATCCGCCCTGAGCCACGCATTGAGGACGATCGAAGAGCGGTTGGATGTCCGGTTGGTCAACCGCACCACCCGTGGCGTCGCCCTGACGGAGGCGGGCGAGCGCTTGTTCGACCGGATCCGGCCGGCGTTCCTCGATATTGATGCGGCACTTGATGATCTCGACACGTTTCGTGGCCAGCCCTATGGAAAGCTTCGCATCAACGCTGCCCGCGCAGCCGCCAAGCTCGTGCTGCTGCCGATCGTGTCCCGTTTCCTCAAAGCCTATCCTTCTGTAGAGGTCGAGATTGTTATCGACGACGCGCTCGTCGATATGGTGTCGTCCGGCTTCGATGCAGGCATACGCTTCGGTGAAAGTCTGGCGGCTGACATGATCGCGGTCCCGATCGGCCCGCGCCATCGCTTCGCCGTGGTCGGGACACCCGGCTATTTTGAGGGCAGAACGAAGCCGGTGGCCCCGCACGATCTCAGCAACCACGCGTGCGTCCGCTACCGGTTCGCCGGCGGGGCGTTCTATCGATGGGAGTTCGAGCGTGGTGGCATTGAGGTCGAGATCGAAGTGCTAGGCCCGCTGACGCTGGGCGACCAGGACATCATTCTCGATGCCGTCCTGCAAGGAAACGGGCTGGGTTACCTATTCGAAGATCAGGTGCGTGCGGCGGTCGCTGGGGGGCAGTTGGTGCGCGTTCTGGAGGATTGGTGCCCGTTTTATCCGGGCTTCTTCCTCTACTATCCAAGCCGCCGGCAGCTGCCGACGGCACTTCGCGCCTTCATCGACTTCGTCAAGGCAGACAGGGAACGAGCTCAGCTCTGAGGCTTCAACTCTCCATAGGCCGCAAACTTCTTCTCGAATTGGCGAAGCCAGTCGATCAGTTCTGAATGGTCCGCCTCCCATTGTCCCTTGAAGCGCAGGTCGAGGTACCCGAGTGTTGCAGCCAACGCGAAGTGACCGCCGTGCAGCTTCTTGCCGATCTTCGGCAGGTGGACGCTGAGGTGGTTCAGGCTGCTTGCAACTTTCTTCCACTGCCGGTCGATCCAGGGCTGATGCACCTTTTCTTCGTCGCGAAAGCGGCGCTCGTAGACGATCGCCAGCAGGCAATCGCACATGCCGTCGCAAAGCGCTTCGAGGATATCCGCCTCCGTGCGCTTGCTGTTTTTGGTGGGGTATAGTTGCTTGCCCTTCAGCCTGTCGAAATACCGCATGATCGCGACACTGTCGAAGATCGATTGACCGTCATCCGTCAGCAATGTCGGAATTTTCCCAAGCGGGTTGTTGTCGATGAGAATAGCCGGGCCGGCATTGGTGTCGACACGGATCTCGATTGCTTCGAGTTCCAGATAGCGCGCGGCCATGCGCACCTTGCTGGAATAGGGCGAGGTCGGCGCGCAAAGGATCTTCATTGTTTTTCTCTCTGAAATGCTTGCAGTGCGCCGGGACTATTTCGCGCGAAGAAGAGTCGGTCAATCCTCTTTAACGGCCTTGGTCTCGCCGCGCAGCCAGAAGGCTCTGTGCGAGGCGTAGCGATCCTGCGCCATGTGATCCTTGATCGCTGGCAGCAATGCATGCAACTCGTCCTTCAGCGTATAAGGCGGATTAACGATAACGAGGCCCGAGCCCGTCAGCCCAGTCATGCCACGGTCGCTACGCACGGTGAGTTCGGCGCACAGCATCTTCGGAATATCGAGCGCCTGCAGGGCTTCGTGGAATTCCTTCAGCGGCGCGCTCTTCTTGATCGGATACCACAGGCAATAGGTGCCGCCGGGAAAGCGGCGGTAAGCCTTGGCCAATCCATCGACCAGCCGGTCATACTCGCCGTCTTCCTCGAAGGGAGGATCGACAAGCACGATGCCGCGCTTCTCCTTGGGCGGCAGATGCGCGCCGAGCGACAACCAGCCGTCGAGCTCGGTAATGCGCGCATGATGATCGCCCTCGAACAGGCGGTGCAGTTTGAGGTAATCCTCCGGATGCAGTTCCATCGCCGATAGGCGGTCTTGGGGTCGGAACAGCATCCGCGACAGCTTCGGTGAGCCGGGATAGAAGCGGATGCCGCCATCCGGATTGAGCTCGCGGACTGCGGAAAGATAAGGCTCCAGCAACTCGGCAACCTGGGGCGAAAGCTCTGCTTCCAGCAGTTTGCCGATGCCCTCGCGCCATTCGCCGGTCTTCTGCGCCTCTTCGGAGGAGAGATCGTAGAGCCCGATGCCAGCATGCGTATCGAGGACGCGGAACCCCGCATCCTTCTTCTGCATGTAGATGACAAGGCGCGCCAGCACGGCATGTTTCAGCACATCGGCAAAGTTGCCCGCATGGTAGATGTGGCGATAGTTCATTTTCGCTGATGCCTGACATGAATTCGCGTGAGGGGCGTCGTTTCCGGCTTTTGGCCGGTTCCCGGTTGGAATATAGAAGTCCCATGAACATTGCGACCCCCATCGAAGCCAAATCCCCGAAGTCGGCGCTCAGGATCGGCCACACGGCCTGTCCGCACGACTGTCCCTCCACCTGCGCACTGGAAGTCGAGCTGACCGAGGACGGTCGGATCGGCCGCGTACGCGGGGCAAGCGACCACAGCTACACCTCGGGCGTCATCTGCGCCAAGGTCGCTCGCTATGCCGAACGGCTCTATAGCCCGGACCGGCTGATGCACCCGCTGCGCCGCAAGGGCGCCAAGGGATCAGGGCAGTGGCAGCAGATCTCATGGGACGATGCGCTGGATGAAATCGCCGAAGCCTTCGTCAAGGCCGAAGCGAAAGACGGCAGCGAGGCAATCTGGCCCTATTTTTACGCCGGCACCATGGGCTGGGTGCAGCGCGACAGCATCGAGCGCCTGCGCCACGCCAAGCGCTATTCCGGTTTCTTCTCGTCGATCTGTACCAACCCGGCCTGGACTGGCTTCACCATGGCGACAGGGGTGCTGAGAGGTCCCGACCCGCGCGAGATGGCCCGCACCGATTGCGTCGTCATCTGGGGTACCAATGCGGTGGTGACGCAGGTCAACGTCATGACCCACGCGATCAAGTCGCGCAAGGAACGCGGCGCCAAGATCGTCGTCATCGACATCTACGACAATCCGACGATGAAGCAGGCCGACATGGCATTGATCGTCAAGCCAGGCACCGACGCGGCGCTCGCCTGCGCCGTCATGCACATCGCCTTCCGCGACGGTCATGCCGACCGGGCTTATATGGCGAAATATGCCGACGATCCCGCCGGTCTCGAAGCGCATCTGAAGACGAAAACGCCGCGATGGGCGGCCGAGATCACCGGCCTGTCTGTCGACGAGATCGAAGCCTTCGCAGCCCTTGTCGGCGCAACCAAAAAAACCTTCTTTCGCCTCGGCTACGGCTTTACCCGTCAGCGCAACGGCGCGATCGCCATGCATGCGGCGGCATCGATCGCCACCGTTCTCGGCTCCTGGCAATACGAGGGCGGCGGCGCTTTCCATTCCAATAGCGATATCTTCCGCATGAACAATGCGGAGCTGATGGGCAAGTCGATGAAGGATGCGGATATCCGCATGATCGACCAGTCGCAGATCGGCCGCGCCCTGACCGGCGACGCCGTGGCGCTGCGCCAACGCGGGCCTGTCACCGCCATGCTGATCCAGAACACCAACCCGGTGAACATCGCGCCCGAGCAGCGATTGGTGAAGCGCGGTTTTGCCCGTGACGATCTTTTCGTTGCCGTCCACGAGCAGTTCATGACCGACACCGCCGCGATGGCCGATATCGTCATTCCCGCCACCATGTTCGTCGAGCATGATGACATCTACCGCGCCGGCGGCCAGAACCACATCCTGCTTGGCCCTAAGCTGGTCGAGCCGCCGGAAACCGTGCGCACCAATCTCTTTGTCATCGAGGAACTGGCCAAGCGGCTCGGTGTTGCCGATCGCCCGGGCTTCGGCTTCACCGCGCGCGAGATGATCGACCGGGTTCTCGATGGCAGCCAACTGCCGGGCTACGACCATTTCCTCGAACACAAATGGTTCGACCGCCAGCCGGATTTCGAGGAGGCCCATTTCCTCAACGGCTTCGCCCACCCGGACGGCAAGTTCCGCTTCCGCCCCGACTGGACCAACCAGCCTGCTCCGAACCGCCCGCCGGAATCTGTCGGTCTGCTCGGACCGCATGTGGAACTGCCTGTTTTCCCTGACCAGGTCGATGTCATCGAGGTGGCCGACGCTGCACACCCGTTCCGCTTGGCCACATCGCCGGCCCGCAACTTCCTGAACTCGAGTTTCAGCGAGACCAAGACCTCGCGGCAGAAGGAAGGGCGCCCGGAACTGATGATCAACCCATCGGACGCCGAAGCACAGGGTATCATTCACGGCGACCTCGTTCAGGTCGGCAACATCAGGGGTGAAGTCCGCCTCCACGCCAAGGTCACGACCGAGGTAAAGCCGGGCGTGCTGATTGCCGAAGGCCTGTGGCCGAACAGCGCGCATGTGGACGGGGAAGGCATCAACGTTCTGACCGGTGCCGACCCGGTCGCGCCTTATGGCGGTGCTGCGGTCCATGACAACAAGGTCTGGCTGCGCAGGGATGCCGCATGACGAAATTCGAGAAGGCGAGAGCCGAGATCGTGCGCAACCAGACGCTTTCGGAGGGATGGACGCGGCTCAGCAACTACACGGTCGATTACACCGATTCCGAAGGCGAGACCCACCGCGTCTATCGCGAGGTCTACCAGCGCACGCCGGCAGCAACCATCCTGCTCTATGACCCCAAGCGCGGCACCGTCGTCCTGGTCCGCCAATTCCGCTTGCCGCTGCAGTTGCACGGCGAGCCCGCTTGGATCCTTGAGGCGCCGGCCGGGCTGCTGGATGGAGACGACCCTGAACCCGCCATCCGCCGCGAAGCTATGGAAGAAACCGGCTTCCGTGTCCGCGATGTCCGCTTCCTGTTCAATGGCTACAGCTCGCCGGGCTCAAGCACCGAAGTCGTCCACTTCTTCGCGACCACGATCGACACCAACGATCGTATTTCGGAAGGCGGCGGTCTGGCCGATGAGCATGAGGATATCGAGGTCGTGGAAATCCTGCTCGACGAGGCGATGGCGATGATCGAAGGCGGCGAGATCGTCGATTTCAAGACGATCATTCTCCTGCAGTGGGCCATACTGAACAGAGCGATCTTGGATAAGCCATAGAGCTTTCATCCGCATGTCATAAATCGGGGCTAAGCGCTCCGGCTTGTCATAATTCCTCACCCGTAAGGAGAAAGCCGATGTGGCTCAGCAATTTCACGATCGTTCTGCCAGATGAGGTCGTGAACAAAGGCTCGGTCCGCATCGAGGATGGCGTGATTGCCGAGATCCGGCCAGAGCCGGTCGCGGGCGCCGCGATTGACGGCGAGGGACGTCTGCTGATGCCAGGTTTTGTCGATCTCCATGGTGACATGATCGAGCGTGAGATCGCGCCGCGTCCGAACGCGATGATGCCGATCGATTTCGGCATTCACGAACTCGACAAGAAGCTCGCCGCGCATGGCGTGACCACTGCTTATGCTGCCGTATCCTTCGCCACCGAGAGCGTTTATGGCCACGTCCGCTCGCTGGAAACCACCTGCGCTGTCATCGAAGGCGTCAATCGCCTCAACGACAGCCTGCTGATCGATCACCGCGTTCACGCCCGCTACGAGATCACCAATATCGGTGCTGCACCGGCGCTGGAAAAGCTGATCGAGGCCGGCCATGTCGATATGGTGTCGCTGACCGACCACACGCCGGGGCAGGGCCAGTACAACAATATCCAGAGCTATATCCTTAGCATTGCCGAGCGCCGCGCCATCTCCGAGGAGACGGCTGCCGAGATGGTCGCCAAGCGCATCGCCATGCGCGAAAATCCCGAGATCGAGGCCAAGCTCCGCCACATCGTCGACCTGTCGCTGCGCCACGAGCTGTCGCTCGCCTCGCATGACGACGACAGCGCCGAGAAGGTTGCCGAAATGCATGCCATAGGCGTCAGCATCAGCGAGTTCCCAGTAACGCTGCCGGCCGCCGAGGAAGCCCGCCGTCGTGGCCTCTGGACGCTGATGGGTGCGCCGAACGCGCTGCGCGGTCAGTCGATGTCTGGCAACCTCAGCGCACTCGACGCAGCCCGCGCCGGTGTCCTGTCTGTGATCGCCGCCGACTATCACCCGGCCGCCTTCGTGCCCGGCGTCTTCAAGATCGCCGAGCAAACCAGTCTCCCGACCGCCGTTGCCATGGCAACGAAGACCGCTGCGCGCTCCGCAGGCCTTCTTGATCGTGGTGAGATCGCCATCGGCCAGCGTGCCGACCTGGTGGTTGTCGAAGCGGGTGACGTTCACCGTATCCGCGCCACCTTCCGCGGCGGCCGTTTCGTCTATAGCGACGGCACGCTGCACCAGCCGCGTTCGCTGGCAGCCTGAACTTCAGCCGGAACGAATTTGGGCCCGCTTGCCGGGCCCAAATCGCAAAGTCAAATTGTGTCTTGAATGTCTGACCAGCTGTCAGGCCGAAATTATCAGCCTTTGTCGCCGATTAGCGAAATCACCTGAGCGCCTGACGTCGACATCGTGGCCGCACCACTGCTGACGGCCTTGCCGCCTTGCATCGCCACCTTGCCTTCCGCGAAAAGCCGCAGTGCCTGCGGATAGATCTGGTGCTCGACGGTGAGAACGCGTCCGGCCAGTGTATCAGCCGTATCGTCGGAGAGAACGGGCACAGCTGCCTGGCCAATGACCGGGCCCTCATCCATGCCTTCGGTAACGAAATGAACCGTGCAGCCGGCGATCCGCATGCCGGCGTCGATTGCGCGCTGATGCGTATGGAGGCCGGGAAACAATGGCAGCAGCGAAGGGTGGATGTTGATCATTTTCCCCTCGTAGCGCTGGATGAACGTGCCGCTCAGCAGCCGCATATAGCCTGCAAGGCAGAGAATATCCGGCGAGAGCGCGTCGAGTGCCTCAAAGATCGCCTGTTCGTGGGCTTCCTTGCTAGCGTAGTCCTTGCGTGGGAATGCGTAGGTCGCGATGCCCTCGGCTGCAGCCTTGGCAAGCCCGCCCGCATCCGGCTTGTCGGAAATGACGCCGACGATCTCGGCAGG
Organism: Rhizobium sp. Root1220; assembly: GCF_001426265.1. GTDB lineage: Bacteria > Pseudomonadota > Alphaproteobacteria > Rhizobiales > Rhizobiaceae > Rhizobium. The sequence goes on along the minus strand of NZ_LMDG01000009.1, from coordinate 83,900 downwards.
GTAGTCGCCGGCCTTGGCAGCAGAGACCAGCGCCATCATGTTGGAGCCGCCACCCGAGATGAACACGACGGTGCGTTTGCGCGGCGTCGTCATATGGCGAGCGTACCCTTGTAGAGCGTGCCGCCGGCACCTTCGGCGCGCGCGGTCATCCGGCCAAGCTGCACGACCTTTTCGCCTTCTGCTTCAAGCGCAGCCGTCACGGTCACGACATTTTCGGCCGAGACGACGGCGATCATGCCGATGCCGCAGTTGAAGGTCCGCAGCATCTCGTTGGCTTCGACGCCACCGGTCTTGGAGAGCCAGGAGAAGACAGCGGGAACGTTGACGGCGCTGAGATCGATCTCTGCAGTCAGATGCTTCGGCAGAACCCGCGGAATATTCTCGGGGAAGCCGCCGCCGGTGATGTGCGCCAACGCCTTGATCGATCCAGTATCGCGGATCGCCTTCAGCAACTGCTTCACATAGATGCGGGTCGGGGTCAGCAGCGCTTCGCCGAGCGTCTTGCCCTCGGCGAATGGTGCCGGCGCATCCCAGGCGAGGCCGGAGATGCCGACGATCTTGCGCACCAGCGAGAAGCCGTTCGAGTGAACGCCCGAGGAGGCGAGGCCGAGGATCACGTCGCCTTCGGCAATGTCGCCCGATGGCAGCAGCTGGCCGCGCTCAGCTGCGCCAACGGCAAAGCCGGCAAGGTCGTAGTCGCCGGAGGAATACATGCCCGGCATTTCGGCGGTCTCGCCACCGATCAGCGCACAGCCTGCATCACGGCAGCCGGCAGCAATGCCTTCGACAATCTTGGCGCCCTGGTCGGGGTCGAGCTTGCCGGTGGCGAAGTAGTCGAGGAAGAACAGAGGCTCGGCACCCTGGACGACCAGATCATTGACACACATCGCAACAAGGTCGATGCCGACCGTGTCGTGATAATCCGCATCGATGGCGATCTTCAGCTTGGTACCAACGCCGTCATTGGCGGCCACCAGAACCGGATCGGTGAAGCCCGCAGCCTTGAGATCGAAAAGACCGCCGAAGCCGCCGATTTCGCCATCCGCGCCCGGGCGGCGGGTCGAGCGAACCGCAGGCTTGATCTTCTCCACCAAGAGGTTGCCGGCATCGATGTCGACGCCTGCGTCGCTATAGGTCAGGCCGTTTTTTCCAGACTGGCTCATGCTGCTCTCCGATGGCTGTCTTCGGGCGGGAAATGTGCCCGCATCATATGCGGTCGCAATTGCATGACAGGGGCGTTTATGCAAGGGAGCGTGCGGCGAAAGCCCTATTTTCCCGCTCTTTTGAGTGTCTTGTTCGGGATTTTAAGCGGCGGGGTTGACCATTCTTGCGGCTGCATCCTATTTGGCTCAAAGGCCGCCTCGATGTGATGTGGTTCGGAGCGGCGCTCGATCAACGGGGAATGTGATGCCACAGCGGGTTAGCGGGGCAGGTCTGAAACGCCAGGTGATCTTCTGGCTGAGTGTACTCGCATTTTTCATCGCCTTCCTTTTCGTATTCAGCTCGATCCTGCTGCCCTTCCTCGCAGGGATGGCTCTGGCCTATTTCCTGGATCCCGTGGCCGACCGGCTGGAACGGCTGGGATTGAGCCGTCTGATGGCGACGATCGTCATCCTGATCTCGTTCGTGATCCTGATCGTTCTCGCCCTCATGATCCTCATCCCGATTCTTGCCAGCCAGTTCAGCGATTTTGCCGGGCGGCTGCCCGTATACATCGATCAACTGCAAACCTTCATCGCGAAGTCCCAGGATTCGGTTCTGCCGGAATGGATCAAGAGCCAGCTGGGGTCGATCAAGAACAATTTCTCGGAAATCCTTTCTCAGGGTTTTGGTCTGCTAACTGGCCTTTTCAGTCAGGTTTGGAGCTCGGGCCTTGCCGTCGTCAACGTCATTTCGCTGATGATCGTAACGCCGGTCGTGGCCTTCTACATGCTGCTTGATTGGGACCGCATGGTCTCCAAGGTGGATAAATACATTCCGCGCGATTACGTGGTGAACGTTCACCAGATCATGCACGAGATCGACCAGGCGATCGCAGGCTTCATTCGCGGGCAGGGCTCCTTGTGCCTCATCCTGGGCATCTGGTACGCCGTCGGTCTATCGCTGGTCGGCCTGAACTTCGGCCTGCTGATCGGCCTTTTCGCCGGCATGATCAGCTTCATTCCGTATGTCGGCTCCATGGTTGGGCTCGTTCTGGCGGTCGGAGTTGCCATCGTCCAATTCTGGCCGGACTACGTCTGGGTGGGTGCAGTCCTTGCTGTCTTCTTCAGTGGACAGTTCATGGAAGGCAATATCCTGCAGCCGAAGCTTGTCGGTCACAGCGTCGGGCTGCATCCGGTGTGGCTGATGTTTGCGCTCTTTGCCTTTGGAGCGCTGTTCGGTTTCGTCGGCCTGTTGGTCGCTGTTCCAGCGGCCGCGGCTGTCGGCGTGCTTGTCCGCTTTGCTCTTTCGCGTTACCTTGAAAGCGACCTCTATGCTGGCGTGGAGAAGACAGGCCAGATCGGGAAAGTAAAAGCTGATCCCAAATGACTGAAGTGAAAAACGCTGATCCAAGGCGCAAGGCCGACGAGCAGCTTCCTCTGGCCTTTTCTCACGATGCAGCAAGCGGGCGCGACGATCTTTTGGTCTCCGAAAAATTGGCCGCCGCCGTGGCTATCGTGGACGCCTGGCCGCAATGGCCGTCCCCGGTGGTGATCCTTGCCGGTCCGGTGGGTTCGGGAAAATCGCACCTTGCGAACATCTGGAGGGAACACAGCGGCGCGATCACGATTCATCCGAAAGCGGGTGCGAACGCGGCGGTCGATGCAGCCAATGGTCACGTTCTGTTCGAGGACGTCGATCGCGTGGGATTCGATGATACCGAGCTTTTCCACGTCATCAATAGCGTACGCGAAAACGGCAACAGCCTGCTGATGACGAGCCGTCTTTGGCCGATGTCTTGGCCGGTCCAGCTCGCGGACCTGCGCTCGCGTCTTAAGGCTGCGACGGTGGTTGAAATCGGCGAACCCGATGAGGAATTGCTGTCGCAGGTGATCGTCAAGCTCTTTGCCGACCGCCAGCTTTATATAGATGACAGACTTGTCCTCTATATCGTCAATCGGATGGAGAGGTCGCTGAACGCGGCCCAGACGATAGTCGAAAGGCTTGATCGGCTTGCGCTCTCACGCGGCACTAAAATAAGCCGTTCGCTTGTCGCTGAGGTGTTGAATGAATTGGGTAATTCCGACTCGTTCGATTGACTGTCACAGTTCCGTCGTGAAACTGATATAATTCGCTTGGCCTAACGAAATGGGGCAAAAATAATGGATAGCGCAGTCGCGGAGCACCACGAACCTTCTCCGGAAACCAAGGACAGCGTGCCCCCGCTGGAGCAGCTGCTTGCCAGCCCCGAGCGTTTCATCAATCGCGAATTCTCGTGGCTGCAGTTCAATCGCCGCGTTCTCGAAGAAACGCTGAACATCGAACATCCGCTGCTCGAGCGCGTCCGATTTCTTTCGATTTCGGCTGCCAACCTCGATGAATTTTTCATGGTGCGCGTTGCCGGCCTGGAAGCGCAGGTCCGTCAGAACATCGTGGTCCGGACCCCCGACGGCAAGACGCCGGCTGAGCAGCTTGATGCCATTTTGCAGGAGATCGACAACCTGCAGATGGAACAGCAGGCATCGCTTGCCGTTCTACAGCAGTACCTCGCCAAGGAAGATATCCTGATCGTCCGTCCAGGCGCACTCAGCGAGACCGACCGCAACTGGCTTGCGACCGAGTTCGAACAGGCGATTTTTCCGGTGCTGACGCCGCTGTCGATCGATCCGGCGCATCCGTTTCCCTTCATCCCGAACCTCGGATTCTCGATCGGCCTGCAACTGGTCAGCAAGAACGGTCGCGATCCGATGACCGCGTTGCTGCGCCTGCCGCCGGCGCTGGATCGCTTCGTCCGTCTGCCCGACGACGGCAACACGATTCGCTACATCACTCTGGAAGATGTCGCCAATATCTTCATCTACCGGCTTTATCCCGGCTATGAGGTGCAGGGCTCGGGTACCTTCCGCATCATCCGTGACAGCGATATCGAGGTCGAAGAAGAGGCCGAAGATCTGGTCCGCTTCTTCGAGACCGCCTTGAAGCGCCGTCGCCGCGGTTCAGTGATCCGCATCGAAACGGACTCCGAAATGCCGGCGTCGCTGCGCCAGTTCGTCGTTCAGGCATTGAACGTTCCCGACAACCGCGTCGCGGTTCTGCCGGGGTTGCTCGCCCTTAATACACTCTCCGAGATCACCAAGGCGCCGCGCGACGACCTGCGGTTTCCGCCCTACAATGCCCGATTTCCCGAACGGGTCCGCGAACACGCCGGTGATTGCTTCGCTGCAATCCGCGAAAAGGACATGGTGGTCCACCACCCCTATGAATCATTCGACGTGGTGGTCCAGTTTCTTCTGCAGGCTGCGCGCGATCCTGACGTCCTGGCGATAAAGCAGACGCTTTACCGCACCTCGAACGACAGCCCGATCGTTCGGGCTCTGATCGATGCCGCCGAGTCGGGTAAATCTGTGACGGCGCTGGTCGAGCTCAAGGCCCGCTTCGACGAAGAGGCCAACATCCGTTGGGCCCGCGACCTCGAGCGCGCCGGCGTGCAGGTCGTCTTCGGCTTCATCGAATTGAAGACGCACTCCAAGATGTCGCTGGTCGTGCGCCGCGAGGAGGGCAAGCTGCGCAGCTATTGCCACCTCGGAACAGGCAACTACCACCCGATCACCGCGAAGATCTACACCGATTTGTCGTTCTTCACCTGCAACCCGGTTATCGCCCACGACATGGCGAACATCTTCAACTTCATCACCGGCTATGGCGAGCCGGAACAGAGCATGAAGCTCGCGGTGTCGCCCTACACGCTGCGCTCGCGCATTGTTCGCCACATCGAAGAAGAGATAAAGCACGCCACGAGCGGCGCTCCGGCGGCGATCTGGATGAAGATGAATTCGCTGGTCGATCCCGAGATCATCGATGCGCTTTACACGGCGAGCCGCGCCGGCGTGGAGATAGAACTGGTCATTCGCGGCATCTGCTGCCTGCGTCCGCAGGTCGCAGGTCTGTCCGAGAACATCCGCGTCAAGTCGATTGTCGGCCGCTTTCTCGAGCATAGCCGTATCTTCTGCTTCGGCAACGGCCACGGGCTGCCGTCGGACAAGGCGCTCGTCTATATCGGCTCTGCCGACATGATGCCGAGAAACCTCGACCGGCGCGTCGAAACGTTGGTTCCGCTGACCAATCCGACGGTCCACGAGCAGGTTTTGTCACAGATCATGCTCGGCAACCTCATTGACAATCAGCAAAGCTACGAGATATTGCCCGACGGCACGTCTCGGCGCATGGAAGTGCGCAAGGGCGAAGAGCCGTTCAATGCGCAACAGTACTTCATGACCAACCCTAGCCTTTCCGGCCGCGGTGAAGCCCTGAAGTCCAGCGCGCCCAAGCTGATCGCCGGCCTGCTTTCGGGCCGAACAAAAAGATAAAACTGGACCTGCATGGTTGAATCAGAAGCCCAGGGGCGCCTTCCAGGGATTGCCCCGGTCTCCGTTGTCGATATCGGGTCGAATTCGATCCGTGTGGTCATCTATGAAGGCATGTCCCGGTCGCCGACGATCCTTTTCAACGAAAAGGTGCTCTGCGGTCTGGGCAAAGGCATTGCGATGACCGGGAAGATGGACGAGGCGAGCGTCGAGCGCGCGCTGGCCGCCCTGCACCGGTTCAAGGCATTGTCGGATCAGGCCCGCGCAGCAACCATGTATGTGTTGGCGACCGCTGCGGCTCGCGAGGCCTCGAACGGGCCGGACTTCATTCACAGGGCCGAGACCATTCTGCAGCGCAAGGTTCGCGTTCTCTCCGGCGAGGAGGAAGCGAAGTTCTCCGCGCTCGGCGTCGTCAGCGGCTTTTACACACCCGATGGCATCGCGGGCGACCTCGGCGGCGGATCGCTGGAGCTCATCGACATCAAGGGCAAGGAAATCGGCAAGGGTGTCACCTTGCCCCTCGGTGGTCTGCGATTGTCGGAATATGCCGGCGGCTCGATGGACAAGGCGCGGACGTTCGCGCGCAAGCATGTGAAGACCAGCGCCAAGCTTTTGGCCAAAGGCCAGGGACGCACCTTTTACGCGGTCGGCGGCACCTGGCGAAACATCGCCAAACTGCACATGGAGTTGACCAGTTACCCACTGCACATGATGCAGGGTTACGAGATCACGTTCGAAGCAATGATGCAATTTCTCGATCAGGTCGAAGCGGCCAAGGATTCGAGAGACCCGGCGTGGATGGCTGTTTCAAAGTATCGCCGAGCATTGCTGCCGTTCGGCGCTGTCGCCATGAAGGAGGTGCTGAGCGTGATGAAGCCCTCAGTCATTTCGTTCTCGGGGCAGGGCGTTCGCGAAGGCTACCTCTACTCACTTCTTTCTGAACGCGAGCGCCGCGCGGATCCTTTGCTGGAGGCGGCCGGTGAATTGGCGATCCTGCGTGCCCGTTCTCCAGAACACGCCCGAGAACTTGCCGAATGGACCGGGCGGATGATGCCGTTCTTCGGGATCGCCGAGACTGAGGAGGAGGCGCGCTACCGCCAGGCGGCTTGTCTGCTTGCCGATATCAGCTGGCGCGCTCATCCCGACTATCGCGGCCTACAGGCGCTGAACATCATCGCGCATTCCTCCTTCGTCGGCATCAGCCATCCCGGTCGTGCATTTATCGCGCTGACCAACTACTACCGCTTCGAAGGCCCGCACGACGATGGAGCGACCGTCCCGCTGGCAGCGATCGCCACACCGCAATATATCGAGCGAGCCAAGCTGCTCGGCGGCCTGTTGCGCGTCGTCTATCTGTTTTCGGCGTCGATGCCGGGCATCGTCAGGAACCTGACAATCCGCAATTCATCCAGTCCGGATGCCGATCTCGAATTCGTGGTACCCGCGGAATACCGGGACTTTGCAGGTGAGCGACTGGATGGTCGCCTTCAGCAACTCTCCAAGCTGACAAACAAGAGGCTGGCCTTCCGGTTCGAATAGGCACGCCGACCGACAGAAGAATCTGGATCAAGCGAGTTGTTTGCTGTTTTGCTTTCAACTATCAATCGTGCGTGGACCAGTCTCTGGCCGGGGGGGGGGCGTCATGGGTATCCTGTTTGGTTTCCTGCCATTTATAGGCTTCGCCCTCGTCGATCGCCTGATCGGGCCGACGGAGGGGCTGATTGCCGGGGCGGCGATTTCGATTTTTATCCTGCTGCGGGAGCGGATGGCAGGAAAGACACCGAAGCTACTGGAACTCGGCACAGCTATTCTGTTTGTGTGCCTGGCCGTATATGCCGTGCTGCTGACCCCGTCCTGGTCGTTGTGGACGTTCAGGCTCCTGGTTGATGCCGGCCTGCTGCTGATCGTCCTGGTTTCGATGGCGATTGGCCGACCTTTTACGCTTCAATACGCGCGCGAAAGTGTCGAGCCGCAGTTCTGGGGAACGCCGGAATTTCTAAGGACGAACTACATCATATCTGCGGTTTGGGGTCTGGCATTCGCTGCGATGGTCGCTGCCGACGCGCTTCTGGTCTTTGCGCCGAGCCTTCCGCAGAAGGTGGGGATCGTGGTGACCATACTGGCGCTTGTTTCCGCCATGAAGTTTACCGCCTGGTACCCGGCTCGAGACAAGTCGGCGAGCACATCGTCACACTAGCGGCGTTTCATGCCGGCGAGTTGACGCCTGTATTGAGCTTTGGTGACACTGTGCGGTTGTCGGCCTTCACCAGCGCCACCACGTCGAGACTCTGCCCGCGTCCCTTGACGGCGTGGCTCCCGAGATCTTCCACCGAAATTGATTCCGGCATTCTGATCCGCTTGGCGAGGTCGGCCGAAACAAGCACGGAGCGATTCAACGTCTTGCAGAGGGATTCCAGCCGAGAGGCTGTATTTATCGTGTCTCCGAAATAGGTGATCTTGTGGTGATCGACGCCGATTTCGGCGGTGATGATATTGCCGCCGTGCAGCGCTGCACGAAGGCGAGGCACCTGTCCATATTCCTTCAACCAGCTCTCCGCGTCAGCCTCTATTTCGCCGATGATGTCGAAGATGCAGTTCACGCATCGCCCGAACTTTACCCCGCGCTCGAGCGGCCAGCTGATGATCGCGGCGTCGCCGATATAGTCGTCGATCGTCCCCTTGTACCGCCTGACCGGTTCAGCGAAGGCGGCAAACAGCGAACTCAGCATCTGCTGCGCCTTCAGGTCGCCATGCTTCTCGGCAAAGGCAGTCGAATCCACCAGGTCGATGAAGAGGAACACACGCTCTTCGCTGATCGGTTTGCGGTATCGGCTGAGCAGCATGCTCATGAAGATGTCGCGTCCCAGCAGTTCGCGTATTCGAAGCACGAAGATGATGAGCGCGCAAACCGCGAGCGCATAGAGGAAGGTATCGAATGGGAGAATGACCGCGTCCACCCAGGACGCCGGCTGGATCGCGCCAAGCCACCAAAACGAAAGACCGGCAACCGCAAATCCGGCACTCATCAGGATTTCGTAGACGAAGATTTCGGCGATGAAGAAGATGAGCGTCGGCAACGTCTGCATGCGACGGTAGAGGCGACGGAGGATCACCTTGCGTTCGAAAGCGATGATCGGCATTCCTATGAACAGCGCGAACGTCGCACCGACGAAGGGGTGGCCACCGTAGAACCGCATGTCGTAGAGAATGCCGCTCGCCGCAAGCACGATCGCGATTAGCAGCCAGTTCTGGACCGGAGATATTTCCCTCATGTAGTCCTTTTCGCCGTGACGCTATGCCAAGCGTATATAGCAAGCAGGCGCCCCTTCGATAAGAGCGCATCACTGCTGATTTCGTGGTTGAAGCAACCCGAAATCACTATACGCTTAAAAACGTCCAACTGATGGCGCTTACAGCGCGACGGTCTCGACCTTTTTGCCGACGAAGCGAAGCGCGACCTGACCCTGGATCAACTGCAACGCCGGCTCGCCGAAAAGCTCCCGTCGCCATCCATGAAGAGCGGCTACGTCCGCCTTCTCGCCCTCGGCGGCGATTTTGTCGAGGTCGTCGCTGTTGGCGATCACCTTCGGCGCAACGCCGTGTTTTTCCGAGATCAGTTTCAGCAGCACCTTAAGCAGCTCGGCTGCTGCCGCGGCACCCTCGGGCGGCTGGTTCTGTCGCGGCGCATGGGGCATCTCTGCTTTCGGCAGGGCAAGTGCCGCATTCACGGCTTCGACAACCGCCGCGCCAGCGGCGGAGCGTTCCCAACCCTTTGGGATCGTTCTGAGGCGTCCGAATGCCTCGGAATCCTTCGGTTGCTGCTGTGCGATTTCGTAGATCGCATCGTCCTTCAGCACGCGTGAGCGCGGGACGTTGCGGCTGCGGGCCTCGCGTTCACGCCAGGCGGCGACATATTTCAGGATGGCAAGCTCCTGCGGCTTACGCAGCCGCATCTTCAGGCGCTGCCAGGCATCGTCTGGATGAAGATCGTAGGTCTGCTGGGCCTCGAGCACATTCATTTCTTCCGAAAGCCAGGAGGACCGGCCTTCGCGTTCCAACTCGGCCTTGAGATAGAGATAGACGTCGCGAAGATGGGTGACGTCAGCCAGAGCATAGTCGAGCTGCTTTTCGGACAGCGGCCTGCGGCTCCAGTCGGTAAAGCGCGAGGACTTGTCGATCTGCACGCCCTTGGTGCGACTGACGAGCTGGTCGTAGGAAACAGAATCGCCGAAGCCACAGACCATGGCAGCAACCTGCGTGTCGAAGATCGGATGCGGGATGAGGCCACCGCGATTGAAGATGATTTCGATATCCTGGCGGGCCGCGTGAAAAACCTTCAGGACATTTGCATCGGCCATCAACTCGAAGAACGGCTTGAGGTCGAGCCCTTTTGCAAGTGGGTCGACAAGCACTTCCGTCGTCGGGCTTGCCATTTGGATCAGGCAGAGCTCCGGCCAAAACGTGGTTTCTCGTAGAAACTCGGTATCGATAGTAATGAATTCTGACTTGGCCAGCTCTTTGCAGGCCGCCTCCAAATCGGCAGTAGTTTCGATCATCTCAATTCAATCGCAGGAGAAAGTTTGTTCAATCTTCCTTCTCCTTTCAGTCGTGTATGTCAATAAAAACCCTCGACCGGTCGTCAAACAACCCTGACATAACTGGTCATACCGGTCTTCTGATGCTCGATGATGTGGCAATGCAACAGCCAGTCACCGGGATTGTCGGCAACGAAGGCGAGTTGCACCTTTTCGTCCGGCTGGACAAGGTAGGTATCTGAAACGAGCGGCATAACCTCCCGCGTCGAGGATGAAATCACGGTAAAGCTCATGCCGTGCAGATGGATCGGATGCGTATGCGGTGTCACGTTCTCGAGCTGCAGGATATAGCTCTTGCCGAGCTTTAGCTCGGCGACCGGAGCAGTCGGATCCGGTGTATCGCCCGGCCACGGAACCTTGTTGATCGCCCAGAAACTGTAGCCCAGCGTTCCGCAGATGCTATCGGCCGGCGCGCTTTCGGCGGTGGCGCTCAGGATCAGCGGTATTTTTTGGGCGCTGGAAAGGTCTGCCTTTGGAACGGGATTTTCGCCAAGCGCGGCAAGGTCGGCGACATTGCGCTTCAGGGACTGCCCGACTGCCTTCAACGTGGCGATGGTCTTCGGCGTCGTGCCGCGGATATCCTCAAGCGTTGCGACCGCGCCTTCACGGTCCGGCATGCGAACGGCAAGGTCGAGACGCTGGCCGGGGCCAATCAAAAGGAGGTCAAGCGGGAAGCGCTTCGGTACCAGGTTGCCGTCCATTGCGATCACAGTCGCCTCGGCCCCCTCCATCTTCAGCGAGAAGATGCGTGTGACGTCGGTTACCGCAATCCGCAGTCGGACCAGTCCGCCGGCCGGCGCATCGTATTGTGGCTCCTGATGCCAATTGGCTGTTCTGACGGTTCCATAAGTGCCTGTCTTCGCGGCATCACGTGGACGGAACGCTGCAATGAACTGACCGTCGCTACCGAGCCGCCAGTCGCGAAGATTGAGGACGACCTCGGCATCGAAAGCCGGATCGGCTGGATCCTCGACGACGATCACGCCTGTCATGCCATGGCCCATTTGCGTCAGCGTGTTGCAATGGGGGTGATACCAGAATGTGCCTGCATCGGGTGGCGTGAAGGCATAGTCAAAACTGTCGCCGGTATAGACGTAGGGCTGCGTCATGAACGGCACGCCGTCCATCTTGTTGACGATTCTCAGGCCATGCCAGTGGATCGTCGTAGGCTCGTCGAGTGTATTTGTCAGTCGCGCGGCATAAGGTTTGCCCTTGCTCATCCGCAAGACAGGCGGCATCCCGTCGTCGCCCCATGTCATGATATCCTTGGTCGCGCCGGTAGCGGTCAGTGTCGCCTGCGTCTTGACCGCTTTCAGCAACTGCGGCTCCGGCGCGGCTTGCGCCAGTCCGAACTTGCCAGCAACGCCGGCGCCGATCCCGTAAGCGCCCGCAACGGCAGAGGCTTTCAGTAGATTGCGGCGGGTGACGAGGGGCATGGCAAGGCTCCAGAACGGTCGATCGTTCCTTCTTTAAAGTTGACCGTCAGTTTCAGCAATATGTACCGGACCGCCAAACTGCCGCACGGCTTCGGGCAACCGGAAGGATCCGTGGTTGCGATAAACCTCGTTCAAAGCTTATGCTGCTTGCGCCAACCCTTGACAAATCAGGCCGTCCATGCGCTTTTCCGCCCGATTTTCTTGTCGGTGCGGGAGAGCCATCAGAGCCCCTTGCCGCCGTCTTTAAGCCAGATACCGGGAATTGAGATGATGCATCGCTATCGCAGCCACACATGTGCAGCCCTCCGCAAGTCGGACGTTGGCGCCAATGTCCGGATTTCCGGCTGGGTTCACCGTGTTCGTGACCACGGTGGCGTTCTCTTCATCGACCTTCGCGACCACTACGGCATCACTCAGGTCGTTGCCGATCCCGATAGCCCGGCTTTCAAGTCGGCCGAAGTCGTCCGTGGCGAATGGGTCATCCGCATCGACGGCCTCGTCAAGGCCCGAACCGACGACACCATCAACAAGACGATGGCAACTGGCGAGATCGAACTCTACGCGCAGGAGATCGAAGTTCTCTCCGCCGCCAAGGAACTGCCGCTGCCTGTGTTCGGCGAACCTGATTATCCGGAAGATGTGCGCCTGAAGTACCGCTTCCTCGACTTGCGCCGGGAAACGCTGCACAAGAACATCGTCAAGCGCACCCAGGTGATCTCCTCGATGCGCCGCGAAATGAGCAATGTCGGCTTCACCGAATATTCCACCCCAATCCTGACGGCCTCGTCGCCGGAAGGCGCACGCGACTTCCTGGTGCCGTCGCGTATTCACCCCGGCACATTCTACGCGCTGCCGCAGGCGCCGCAGCAGTACAAGCAGCTCTTGATGGTGGCCGGTTTCGACCGCTATTTCCAGATCGCTCCCTGCTTCCGCGATGAAGACCCGCGCGCCGACCGCCTGCCGGGCGAATTCTACCAGCTCGACCTCGAAATGAGCTTCGTCGAGCAGGAAGACATCTGGGACACGATGGGCCCGATGATGACCTCGATCTTCGAGGAATTCGCCGAAGGCAAGCCGGTCACCAAGGAATGGCCGCGTATTCCTTACGACGTGGCGATCCGCAAATACGGCTCCGACAAGCCGGATCTGCGCAACCCGATCGTCATGGAAGCCGTCACCGATCACTTCGCCGGCTCCGGCTTCAAGGTGTTCGCAGGCATGATCGCCTCGAACCCGAAGGTCGAGATCTGGGCGATCCCGGCCAAGACCGGTGGTTCGCGTGCGTTCTGCGACCGCATGAACGCCTGGGCGCAGAGCCAGGGCCAGCCGGGCCTCGGCTACATCTTCTGGAAGGAAGAAGACGGAAAGGTTGCCGGCTCCGGCCCGCTCGCCAAGAACATCGGCGAAGAGCGCACCGACGCGATCCGCACCCAGCTTGGCCTTGATGCGGGCGATGCCTGCTTCTTCGTCGCCGGCGAGCCATCGAAGTTCTACAAGTTCGCGGGCGAAGCCCGTAACCGCGCCGCCGACGAACTGAACCTGATAGATCGCGATCGCTTCGAGCTGTGCTGGATCGTCGACTTCCCGTTCTTCGAATGGCTGGAAGACGAAAAGAAGATCGATTTCGCCCACAACCCGTTCTCGATGCCGCAAGGCGGCCTCGACGCGCTGCAGAACCAGGATCCGCTGACGATCAAAGCGTATCAATACGACGCAGTCTGCAACGGCTTCGAAATCGCATCGGGCTCGATCCGTAACCAGCTTCCGGAAGTCATGGTCAAGGCATTCGAACTGACCGGCAAGTCGGCGCAGGAAGTCGAGGAGCAGTTTGGCGGCCTCTACCGTGCCTTCCAGTACGGTGCGCCTCCGCATGGCGGCGCTGCCTTCGGTATCGACCGCATCGTCATGCTGCTTGTCGGCGCCAAGAACCTGCGCGAGATCTCGCTGTTCCCGATGAACCAGCAGGCACAGGACCTTCTGATGGGCGCCCCGTCGCCAGCCAGCACGACGCAGCTGCGCGAACTGGCGATCCGCCCGATCCCGCCGGTCAAGAAGGACTGATTTCAAGATCGCAGGTCGATCTGCAAAAAAGTGGTGGTTCCCTACAAGGCTGGCGCAATCTCAGATTGTAGCCGGTTTGTGGACGCTTGCAGTGTTTTGTGCGCCTAGTTTCTCAAATTGGGGGAACGGGCATGAGGAATATCGCTTTATTGGCCGCCGGCATGGCCTTTGCGCTACCGTCGCTTGCTCTTGGCAAGAATGATAGCTGCGGCGTCCGTTTTGACCGATTGATCCAAGACGGAAAGCTCTACGTCTACAACGCAGACGGCAAGGGCAGGTGGAATTTCGCCACCGCAGGCCGCTATGACGCGCCCGATAAAAGTCTCCTTTTCGCCTATGGCATAAAGGGCGGACGCGACAACACTGGTGGTATGACCCTTTTCAAGGTCGTTGATGTCGCAAAAGGTACGGACATAAGGAACCGCGACGTCCGACTGAGCCGGACCGCAGCGCAGATCGATGTCAAAGGCAAAGAGCCTCGTCGCGTCGAAGTGATGAACGGCAAGGTCGATATTCAAGTTTACCAGGACATCCATTCCAACATCAAGGACATCAATCGCGTCCTGAATCGGTTTCATACGGCTTATCGGTACCGTGCTGGAGAAAACCGCGACACATTCGACAGGTTGCGGCGGAAGGTGTTTTCCTTCGATGAAGTCAAGCCGATTCCAAGTGGAGGCAATTGGCTGGCGCTCCTGCTTGGCAAGCCCGCGTGGGCCGGCATCAGGAGCGATGAAGCCATAGTGGGATTGCGGGCCACACTGAAATACTACGAAAATCCGGACCCGCGGAACGGAGAGGTTATCTGCTTTACGGTGACGCCTGCGGAGGCTGCGGTGCGGACCCAGGTGACAGTGGTTGATCTCGATTTCCCAGGTCCGTACGCGGACCTTGAAGAAGTGCTTGAGGGCCGCAAACAAAGCTGGAAGCTGGTTTGGAACCGCAAACCTGACGAGCAGGAGTAGCGTGTGATGGCGAGAGCTCCGAAGCCAGGGACTCCCGCTGCCAATGATGTCCTCGATTCGGTGATAGAGCTTCGCGTGCCGCACCATCTCATGCGGCGGAAGAACTTTCGATTGGTATTCGACGCAGTGGCGCTTTGCTTCGTCGGTGGATTTGTTCTGACGATTGGCCGTGCTCTGGTTCCCGCCGCGCCAAACGACCTGCTGACGAATCTTATTGCGACCGGCGCCTGCTATGCCTTCATGTTCGTGGCCGGCGTTGTCGGCATAATGGCGAGTCCCAACACGACGATCAGGGAAGACACGGCCAAATTCACGACGCTGGTCTATTTCATGTTTCTGGCGACGATCGTCATTTACGGTATCGCGTGCATTGGGGTGTACTTCGCCGCCGGCGATACGCTCGTGAACATCCTGCGCGATGTATTTTCACCATTCGTTACGCGGTTGCTGGTCTGCTTTCCGGCATCTCTTTTGGCGATCGGCTTGATTGCTCAACGTACCAGACGCTTCTACTTCGCGCCGTGGACGAGGGCTCAGCACAAACCGGCTTGGATCGCGGTCTACTGGGTTCTGACGTCGGTCACCGCCGCCGTGGTGCTAACCTATCCCCAAGGTGGCTAGCACCATGCGCGTCCAACGCCTTTAAGACAGAAAGCCCGGCGAACCGGGCTTTCCTGACCCCGCCGCCACGGCATCAGTCGTTGGCCGAAACCTTGACGCCGAGGACCTGCGGCAGCGTGTTCGGCGCACCCATGGCAGCACCCATGATCATCGGGAAAGGCACCGGCTTTGCCGGCGCGGCATTGACAGTCAGGCTCTTTGGATCGTCTAGGAACGTGCTCACCGCTGCAGCGAGCGCATTCTGCAACTCGGGTATGTTCAACTGCGACAGCATGATCGGAGCCATGGCTTTCAGCGTATCCGCCATCTGCTTGCCCGACATGTTCTGTTGGCTGCCGGCGTAGTCGAGCGCGCGCTTTGTGATCGAAGCGTCGTCGAAGCGGATTTGTGCGCCTTCAAACGACAGCTGCTGCAGCAGCCCCAGCATCGACAGGCCGAGTGCCTGCTGCGCCTCTTCCTTGTTCTGGTTGGCTTCCGCCTGCTTGGCGGCTTCCTGAAGGGATTTCACGAAAGGCATCGTGTAGCCCGAGATTTTGAAGGCAAGATTGAGCTTACCGATATTGGAAAAGTCGAAGGCGAACTCGGAAATATCCACTGTGCCGGGCGTCAGGTCCCAGGCGCCCTTCATGTTGATATCGCCGTTGACATGCTGGAGTGCGAGCTTGTCGATCGCCTCCTTGCTCTGCGGATCGGCGACCTTGCTAAGATCGGCCTTCAAGCTCTTGAACGCACCGTCGAAATCGAATCCGGACTCGTCCTCACGGAGCGTCAGGTTGACGTCGCCGCCGCCGAGCGAGAAGAGCTCGGCACCGTCCTTGACGACCTTGAGCGGGCCGCTGTGGGCGCTCTCGTAGAGCAGCATGGCATCAAGACCTTCGCCCTTCGGGTCTGCCGGGATTGAAATGCCGCCGAGCGCCAGATCGGTTACGGTCAGCGTCGCGCCATCATTCGTGGTGTTGACGTCCGGGAAGGCTGCTTCCTCGACATAGTAGCCACCATCTTCGTCTTCTTCGACGCCGGTGAGGGTGATATCGCCAATCGCCAACGCCGCGCCGCTGTTCGGCTTGAAGCTTGCCGCCTTCAGCGTCACTGTCGTGCCATCCACATCAACGCCGTCGGCAACGATCGTTCCACCCTGGAGCGTATAGGCCGCATTGATCTTCTTCAGCAGGTCCTGGCCATCTAGCGCGAAGGCGGAACCGGCGAGAGAGAGAAAGGCCACGCCCGAAAGCATAAGCCGCGTCGTCCGGTAAAATGTCATTGGTCGTCCTCTGGTGGCGATGTGGAATTGGCCGTCAATCTACTATGGATCGATGGCGGTTTATATTTGCGGACTTCTAAATTTGTGTTGAAGGGATAAGCAAACAAAGTCCAAATTCGGGCGGAAGCGTTTCCGCCCGTTCTTTTCTTCCTTTCGACAGCGTCATCCACAGCCGGAAAGCCCGGATTCCTTGCTCGGAACCGGCATCTCGGCTACTCAAGGCTTATGGGACAAGAGATTTTGCCGCCCTCAGGCGGAGACGACGACAGCATTCTTCCGATCGATCTGAAGGCGGCGCTCGAAGAGCGCTATCTCGCCTATGCGCTATCGACCATCATGCACCGCGCGCTGCCCGATGTTCGCGACGGATTGAAGCCGGTTCACCGCCGCATCATCCACGCCATGAGCGAGATGGGGATCCGCTCCAACTCGTCGTTCAAGAAATGCGCCCGTATCGTCGGCGACGTCATCGGTAAGTTCCACCCGCACGGCGACCAGTCCGTCTACGATGCATTGGTCCGCCTCGCACAGGATTTCTCCCAGCGTTATCCCGTCGTCGACGGGCAGGGGAACTTCGGCAACATCGATGGCGACAGCGCCGCTGCCTATCGTTACACCGAAGCGCGCATGACCGATGTGGCCTCGCTGTTGCTGGAGGGCATCGACCAGGATGCAGTCGATTTTCGCCCGACCTACAACGAGGAAGATCAGGAACCGGTGGTCCTTCCCGGCGCGTTCCCGAATCTTTTGGCGAATGGCTCCTCCGGCATCGCCGTCGGCATGGCGACCTCGATCCCGTCGCACAACGCCCATGAACTTTGCGACGCGGCTCTGCATCTGATCAAGCATCCGGATGCAACAGTCGAGACGCTGGTGGAATCGTTCATTCCCGGTCCGGACTTCCCGACCGGCGGCATCATCATCGATGATCGCAAGAGCATCATCGAAGCCTACAAGACGGGCCGCGGCGGTTTCCGTACTCGCGCCAAGTGGCAGATCGAGGATCTCGGCCGCGGCGGCTACCAGATCGTCGTCACCGAAATTCCGTTCCAGGTGCAGAAGTCCCGGCTGATTGAAAAGATCGCCGAGTTGCTGATCGCGCGCAAGCTGCCCTTGCTCGAAGATATCCGCGACGAGTCGGCCGAAGACGTCCGCGTCGTGCTCGTTCCGAAGAACCGCACGGTCGACCCGACCATTCTCATGGAATCCATGTTCAAGCTGACGGAGCTGGAAAGCCGCTTTCCGCTGAACATGAACGTTCTGTCCATGGGGCGCATTCCGCGTGTCATGGCGCTGAACGAAGTGCTCAAGGAATGGCTGGATCACCGTCGCGAGGTGCTGCAGCGCCGCTCGCGCTTCCGTCTTGCCGCCATCGACCGGCGGCTGGAGATCCTTGGTGGCCTGCTGATCGCCTACCTGAACATCGACGAGGTGATCCGCATCATCCGCGAAGAGGATGAGCCGAAGCCTGTAATGGTCGCCCGCTGGTCACTGACCGAGCTACAGGTCGAAGCGATCCTCAACATGCGGCTGCGCTCCTTGCGCAAGCTGGAAGAATTCGAGATCCGTACAGAGTTCGACGCGCTCACCAAGGAGAAGGGCGAGATCGAAGCCTTGCTCGCTTCCGAAGACAAGCAGTGGCAGACCGTTGCCTGGGAAATCGGCGAAGTGAAGAAGAAATTCGCCAAGGCAACCGAGCTTGGCCGCCGCCGCACACAGTTCGCCGAAGCGCCTGACACGGACGAAGAAGCGATCCAGCAGGCAATGATCGAAAAGGAGCCGATCACCGTTGTCGTTTCCGAAAAAGGCTGGATCCGCGCGCTGAAGGGACACATTTCCGATACGGCGACGCTCACCTTCAAGGAAGGTGATGCCTTGAGGATTGCCTTTCCGGCGCAGACTACCGACAAGATTCTAATCGTCACGACGGGCGGCAAGGCCTTCACGCTTGGCGGTGACAAGCTCCCCGGCGGTCGTGGCCACGGCGAGCCATTGCGCATCATGATCGACATGGAAAACGATCAGGACGTGCTGACCGCTTTCGTCCATGATCCGCAGCGCAAGCAGATGATGGTTTCAACGGCTGGCAACGGCTTCGTCGTCGTCGAGGCCGACATGGTCGCCAACACCCGCAAGGGCAAGCAGATCATGAATGTTTCCATGCCTGAGGAGACAAAGCTGCTCGTTCCCGTCATCGGGGACCACGTGGCGGTCGTTGGCGAGAATCGCAAGTTGCTCGTGTTTCCGTTGTCGCAGGTGCCGGAGATGTCGCGTGGCAAGGGTGTACGCTTGCAGCGCTACAAGGACGGCGGCATTTCCGACGTTCGCTGCTTTGCGATCGCTGACGGTCTCGTCTGGGAAGACAGTGCTGGCCGCACGTTCACTAAGAACAAGGATGAACTGGCCGAATGGCTGGCCGATCGTGCCTCTGCGGGCCGCACCGTTCCGAAGGGCTTTCCGCGCAGCGGCAAATTCGCTGGGTGAAATATATCGTTGTCCCGCTCTTGGCGATCCGGGCAACTCCCCTAACTTGTCCAGTATCCACAAAATGGACAGCATCATTCCGAAGGCGGACGGAATGATCGTATGTGGCGCTTTTGCATGAAGCGGCATGTCCGATCACGGAGGTACGTTGATGGTTGCCTGCAATACGATTACCTTGAGTGTCACCCATACCTACAATGCTGCGCCTTGCGCGGTTTATGACGCTTGGCTCAATCCGGAAATAGCAAAGCGTTTCCTTTTTGCCAGCGACGAGGGGCGCGTAATACGCGCCGATATCGAACCCCGTATCGGCGGCCATTTTCTCGTCATCGATCGACGGCCGACCGGCGACGCGGTTCACTACGGCGTATTTCTGGAATTGCGCAGACCGAGGCGGATGGTCTTCTGCTTCTCCGCGGCCGAGCATGACCATAACGCTGATCGTATACAAATCGACATCGAACCGCTGTCCGAAGGCACGCGTCTGACGCTGTCACACGAAATGTGCGCGGAATGGGGGCATGCCGAAGAGCAGACTCGCGCCGGCTGGATCCACGTGATGGATGGACTCGAGCGGGAGCTTGAGGCGATGCATGTGATTAATGTGCCAGGGCACGTCGCGCAGGCGTCTTCCGAACCATCCAAAGCGAGTGCGCCATAATCGCGCAAACCAGGATCGCGCCGCCGACAAGTGTCATCGTCGACGGCGTTTCTGCGAAAATCAGCCAGATCCAGATCGGCGCAAGGATTGTTTCCAGAAGATAGAACATTCCGACTTCCGGCGCGGAGAGGTAACGCGGCCCAGTGGCAAGACACCAGAATGCCACTGGCATCAGAAGTGCGCCATTTAAGATTATCCAGGCCGGGTGCTCGATCGTCAGGCCGCCCGGCATGACGTTTGCGAAGCCTACCACGGCCGGAAATACCGCGGCCAACAGCGGAACGAATCCCATATCTCGTCGCGAGGCGCGGCCGAGCGTGATGGCGGAAGCGAGGATGAATGCGCTGAGTAGCGCCATCGCGTCTCCGAACATGTGTCCAGCCGTCAGTCCGTCGCGCACAATCAGTCCGACACCGAAAATCATGACCAGCATGGTCAGGAGCGTGGAAGCCGATGGACGCTCCTTCAGGAAGATCCACGACAACAGCGCGCCGAACATTGGATTGAAGGCGACGATGAACACCACATTGGCCGTCGCCGTGTTGAAGACGGCAAGCAGGAAGGTCAAGGTCGAAACGCCGTAGAGCAATCCCGCGGCAATGCCATGGCGCCCGGGCACAAGGGTTGGCCATGCTCCTTTGACGTATCGGACCACGCAGATGATCAGCAGCGTCACCGAAACCGTCACGATGCTGCGCATACCCAGAATCGACCACATGTCGCCATGTGCGAGGCGCACAAGTGGAATATCCATGGAAAGGGCAAGACCACCGATCGTCGTCAGCAGCAGGCCTTTCCGATGATCGGAAAGGAGGGGGAGAGTCATCAGTCGTGGGGGCTTTCAGGCATCGTCGAGGGATCGAAACGCTCCCAGCCGCGCGGAGTCAGATGCTCCTGCGGCTGGTAGCGGGTCTTGTAGTCCATTTTCCGTGACCCTTGAACCCAATAACCGAGATAGACATGCGGTAGCCCCAGCGCCTTTGTGCGCCTGACGTGGTCCAGTATCATGAAGGTGCCGAGCGAGCGGCGATCGAGATCGGGATTGAAGTAGGAATAGACCATCGACAGGCCGTCGCTCATCGTGTCCGTAAGGGCCGCGGCGACAAGTTCTCCGGTGGGACGCGCTTCCAGACCGGACCCTTCCTCCCGGCGGCGATACTCGATGATCTTTGTATTCACATGCGTATCTTCGACCATGATGGCGTAGTCGAGCACTGTCATGTCGGACATGCCGCCTTGCTGGTGGCGGAAATCCAGATAGCGCCGGAAGAGCGAATACTGCTCGCTCGAGGGCTGCGCCGGAAACTCCGTCGCGATGATATCGGAGTTGGCCGCAAGCACGCGCTTCATCGACTTCGTCGGTTGGAATTCCTGTGCCAGGATGCGGACGGAAATGCAGGCGCGGCACGCTTCACATGCCGGACGATAGGCGATGTTCTGTGATCGGCGAAATCCGCCCTGCGTCAGGATATCGTTCATTTCCGCTGCGCGCGGACCCACAAGATGTGTGAACACCTTGCGTTCCATCTCATGGGCCAGATAAGGGCAGCCAGCCGGAGCCGTCAGATAAAACTGCGGTGATGGCGTTGTCTGCGTATTCATCTGTTGCGGAAATTTCCTTTGGTTAGACGCTCATATGACAGCATGACTTAAGAATAGGAAACGTCAACAGCGGGGCGGTTTCATGTCCGCCGTTGTCAGTCATACTTTTGGATATGGTGCGGACGCATCCTCGGCAAAGACCGGTGGTCCACCTTTAGTTCGGCTTTTTTGAGATTTCAGACTGTGCGTACGGTGACGGTGCCCACGAGGAAGTCGTGGATCAGCCTGCTGCGCTCGGTGAAAAGGCCAACCAGCAGAATCAACGGCGTCAAAACCGAATTCAGGATCCAGAACAAGGCCAGGTGCACGATCGCCAACAGAAAATCCATCCGCTGCCCGTCGATTCGCATGATTGCGATGCCCATGGCACGCATGCCGAGTGAAGCCTGGTTCGCGCCGCCAACCGTGAAACCGAAGTAGAGGCCCGCGACGATCAGAAAGAGAGCTGGATAGAGGAAAAAGCCCAATCCAAGCGTAACGATCGAGAGAAAGAACAGAACCACTGCTGCAGGAATGCAAAGCAGCAGGATGACGACGTAGTCGAGAATGAATGCAAAGACCCGACGGCTCAGCGTGCCGCTATAGGCGCGCCAATCGTCCGGTGCGGCATAGAGCGGATTTGGGTTGAGCGTCATCTTTACGGGTCTCCTTTCGAGAGGGGATGACCAAAATATAATATCGCGGGCCTCAAATGCAACATCGACGGCAGCGACGTCAGCGTTTTGCGAGAATCCTCGCGACCTCGACGGCGAAATACGTGAGCACGCCGTCGCAACCGGCGCGTTTGAAGGCCAGCAGCGTCTCCAGCATCGCGCGGTCGCCGTCGATCCAGCCGTTCATCGCTGCCGCCTTGATCTGCGAGTATTCGCCGGAGACCTGATAGGCAAAGGTCGGCAGGCCGAAAGCTTCCTTCATGCGCCAGCAGATATCCAGGTAAGGGAGGCCGGGCTTGACCATCAGCATGTCGGCGCCTTCATCGACGTCGAGCGCGGCATCCCTTATCGCCTCGGTGCCGTTTGCCGGATCGATATAGTAGGTCTTCTTGTCACCCTTGAGCAGGCCACCGGTAGAGATCGCTTCGCGATACGGACCATAAAAAGCGGATGCGAACTTGGTGGCATAGCTCATGATGCCGACATTCTGGTGACCGGCGGCATCCAGCGCCCGGCGGATTGCGCCGATCCGACCGTCCATCATGTCGGATGGGGAAATGATGTCGGCGCCAGCATCCGCCTGCATGACGGCGGCCCGGGCAACCTGCTCCACGGTTTCATCGTTGACGATCTCGCCGTGCCGCAAGATGCCGTCGTGCCCGTGGCTTGTGAACGGATCGAGCGCGACATCGGTGATGACGCCGATACCGGGCACGGCCTTCTTGATCGCGGCGGTTGCCTGATTGATCAGATTGTTGGCCTCCAGGCTGTTGGAGCCGGTCTCGTCACGCAGTTCCATCTCAACGTTCGGGAAGGTCGCAATTGCTGGAATGCCGAGATCGGCGGCCTCCCTCGTTGCCTCGACCAGTTTATCGACGCTCATGCGATTGACGCCAGGCATTGCCGGGATCGGTTCGATGATGCCTGAACCGGGCACCACGAAGACTGGCCAGATGAGATCGTCCACCGTCAGCCTGTTTTCCTGCACCAACCGGCGCGTCCAGTCTGCCTTGCGGTTGCGGCGCATACGGCGGTGGCCGGTTATTTCATCGACGAGGTGGGTCTTGTCCTGCATGGTCGTTCCGTTTTCAGCCATTCCATTTGTCGCTGCGCTCAATATCATGCCGCTTGCGAAATCCAAACCGGACGATTGGCCGCAATGGACGCGGCTGGTGATGAGCGGCTGGCGAAGACGCAATTGCAACCCTATTGTTGAGCCCATGGATTCTGATTCTCCGACGATGCCCAAACGGACGCTGACAAGCGTGCTATTTGTCCTGTTCCTCAGGATGGTTGCGATCTCATGCTTTTGGTTCGGCCTGCAATACTGGGCGATGCTCGTCGGCTATTCACTGGTCGGCGCCGGTCGCTTCGATCTGCTGAGCCTGCCGTGGAAGGTGGCGAGCACTTCACTTGCCGTCCTCTTCCCGGTGGCGTCGCTGGGGCTGTGGCTCGCGGTCTCCTGGGGACCCGTTATCTGGGTGCTTGCGGCCGGCGGTCAGGTTGCGATGTACGGCTTTCTGCCCGACGTCTTCGGGGCCAATCGCCTTGTCATTCTGCTGCACGTGTTCGTCGCACTGGTCTATTGCGCATTCCGCGCTGTCCTCTGGTATGAGAGGCGACGTCGCCGTCAGGTAAGTGTTGATTTACCCTGATACAACGATGGGTTTTCGGTAAGGCGCTGTTAAGCCTGCGGTTTAAGTAGAATTTTATTTGTATTCGATAGGGTCTGTCTCAAGGCGGGAAGAAAACCAACACCGCCAAACAAACAGTGAGGCAGTCATCATGAACACGAAAATCAAGCCGCAGGCGGTATCGAACTTCCGTGACCAGCAGGAACTGGGCATCCGTGATCTTTACATGGAATCCCTTCATCTTGTTGAACGTCTTCACCGCCGTCTCCTCGATGTCATCAAGGACGAGTTCGACCGTCAGGGTCGCAGCGACGTCAACGCCATCCAGGCGCTTCTCCTCTTCAATATCGGCAATTCGGAACTGACAGCAGGCGAACTTCGCTCCCGCGGCTACTATCTGGGCTCGAACGTCTCCTACAACGTCAAGAAGCTCGTGGACCTAGGCTTCATCAACCATCAGCGCTCGCGCATCGACCGTCGCTCGGTCCGCATCAGCCTGACGGAAACCGGCCAGGAGATCGCGGAAACCGTCGCCAAGCTCTACGAGCGCCACGTCGCTTCGATCGACAAGGTCGGCGGTATCGGCACCGACGAGTTCACGCAGATGAACAAACTGCTGACCCGTCTCGATCGCTTCTGGAACGACAGCATCATGTACCGCCTGTAATCTGCTAAGCCAACTTCCCTGCTGGCTTATCGGACCTCCTGCAAGGCACAAAAGGGCGTCGCGGTGAACCCGTTGCGCCCTTTTGCCTTGCGATATGCGCGATGAGCGTACGGCGGGCTGGCCGCTGCATGCGGGTGCCACTTGATAAATGAGGTCATCATACGTTAAATCCCCGCCCAACCAGGAAGTGGCGGAAAATAGTGGCAAGCGTTCTGGCCGCAAGCGGCGGCGTCAAGCAGGTGATCTGCATCAGTTGGGGCACCAAGTACGGCGCTCCGTTCATCAACCGACTGTATGCTATGGTGAAGCGGAACATCACGCCGCCTTTCACCTTCACCTGCTTTACCGACGACCGGAGCGACTTGAATCCGGAGATTTTATGCGAGGACCTGCCGCCGCTGAACGTTGAGAACATGCCGGTCAAGACCAAGGGCATCTGGCCAAAGGGACGTCTTTGGGGTCCAAAACTTGGCAGCCTCAGCGGCCCGGTTCTCTTTCTGGATCTCGATCTGGTGATCGTCGGTTCACTCGATTCGTTTTTCGAGCTCGGCGAACCCGATGACGTCATCCTGACACGCAATCAGACAACGCCGTTCGAACGCCTCGGGCAGACCTCGCTCTTCCGCTTTCCTGTCGGCAAGCTTATTCCCCTTCAGGAAAAGTTTCGCGCCGATCCGCAAGGCGTCGCCGACAAATACGAATTCGAGCAGCGTTTCGTCACACGCAACGCCCCAGGCGGGGTGAAGTTCTTTCCGCGGCGTTGGGTTTTGCATTTCAGGCAGGATTGCCGCTGGCCATTTCCCCTGAACTATCTCCTCACGCCGCGTCTACCCGGCAGTGCCCGAGTGATCCTTTTCCCGCGCGACTTTCATCCGCAGTTCGCGGTCGAGGGGCGCTTTGGACTGAAGGGGAAGGCTGCGCCGCCGCTCGATCACATTCTGCATATGTTCGACCCTGCGCGGCGACGCAACAAGTCGCTGTTTCGCTATCTTCGTCACTACATAAGGCCGACGCCATGGGTGGCCGAACATTGGCGTGAGTAACACGCGCGCCCGGTGCTCGTGGGTCGGCGTGGCATCTTTGCAACGCATGGCAGGCAACCGTAATCACCTGTGTTCGAGTCGCTTTTTAGCCGCTATTGAACGCCACAGTTTATGGGCGATAAGGTCGGTTTTCCGGGTTGCTTGCCACTGGCGGTTGCGTTCTGCGCGAGTGACACGAATTGGCCATATTGGCATGTCAGCGAAAATACACAGCAAATGGCGCCTCTCAAATCGGGGGTTGGGTAACCTCGCGCTTCCTGCTTGCAATCATGTGAGGGCCGGTAGCGCAATTTGTTATGCGTCGTTGCAACGGACGATAGGGATCTGCGTTCTCGCAGGGATAGCGCAAAGGCCGGCGGTCTCTCAAGCGGCGGCATTTTAGTGGTTGGGATGAATGTCGAAAAAAATCGGAACTGAATCTTTCTCCCGCCGGGCGTTTCTGACGTCGGCGGCAATGGTAGGTGCGAGCGCATTGGCTGCGCCGGCATTCGCGCAGTCGGCAATCGATTCGCTTATCAATGCGCCCGAGCGTGGGGACTGGGACGATCAGTTCGACGCGAAAGCCGCTTCCCGTACCGCGACGGCGGTCGTTTCCAATACGCCGATCCTCGGGCCGCAGTCGGTTGGCAGCATACAGCAGGCAATTGGGCAGTATCAGCAGATCGCGTCCGCCGGCGGCTGGCCACAGGTCAATCCGGGGGAGCAGCGCCTCCAGCTCGGCGTCACCGATCCGTCCGTGCAGGCTTTGCGTCAGCGTCTTGCCATCAGCGGTGACCTGCCGCGCGAAGCAGGCATGTCGTCCGCATTCGACTCTTATGTTGATGGTGCGGTGAAGCGCTTTCAGGCACGCCACGGCCTTCCGTCCGATGGCGTCATCGGCGAATTCACGCTTAAGGCTATGAACGTCCCGGCTGACGTTCGCTTGCAGCAACTGAACACAAACGCCATTCGCCTGCAGACCTTCCCGGAAGAGCTCGGACGTCGCCACGTCATGGTCAACATTCCTGCTGCCTATGTGGAAGCGGTCGAGGACGGCAGTGTTGCAACGCGCCATGCAGCGGTTGTCGGCCGCATCAGCCGCCCAACGCATCTCGTGAACTCGAAGATCTATGAGGTCATCCTCAATCCCTACTGGACCGCGCCGCGCTCGATCGTCGAGAAGGACATCGTTCCGCTGATGCGCAAGGACCCGACCTATCTTGAGAGAAATGCCATTCGACTGATCGACGGCAAGGGCAACGAGGTACCGCCGGAAACGATCGACTGGAATGCGGAGAAGGCACCGAACCTGATGTTCCGGCAGGATCCTGGCAAGATCAACGCCATGGCGTCGACGAAAATCAACTTCTACAACAAGAACGGCGAGTATATGCATGACACGCCGCAACAGGGTCTGTTCAACAAGCTCATGCGTTTTGAATCGTCGGGTTGTGTCCGTGTCCAGAATGTCCGCGACCTGACGAACTGGCTGCTTCGCGACACTCCGCCCTGGTCGCGTCAGCAGATGGAGCAGGTCATCACCACCCGCGTCAACACGCCGATCAAGCTTTCCGAAGAAGTGCCGGTGTATTTCGTCTACATCTCGGCATGGGGCATGCCGGATGGCGTCGTGCAGTTCCGCGACGATATCTATCAGATGGACGGCAATGCCGAACTGGCGCTCGACACGACGGCAACGACCGAGCAGCCGGTCCAGTAAGGCCATCGGCCAGCGTATTTGCTTTGAAAACCGCGCTTTTCCGGCGCGGTTTTTTGTTGCGCGTAGATTGCCCAGCAAATGTCGTTCTTCGTATTGCCCTAGACAGGGCGGAAGGCTAATACCTTCGCGCATTCCAGTTGAGGAGCCCGGCCATGACAAATGCTTCCACCCAGACCTTCTTCAATCGCTCGCTCGCCGATACCGATCCGGAAATTTTCGGTGCGATCGAAAAGGAGCTTGGCCGCCAGCGGCATGAGATCGAACTGATTGCCTCGGAAAACATCGTTTCCCGTGCAGTTCTGGAAGCCCAGGGCTCCATCATGACCAACAAGTACGCCGAGGGATATCCGGGCAAGCGGTACTATGGCGGCTGCCAGTTCGTCGATATCGCTGAAGAACTCGCGATCGAACGCGCCAAGAAGCTCTTCGGCGTCAACTTCGCCAACGTTCAGCCGAACTCCGGTAGCCAAATGAACCAGGCCGTGTTCCTGGCGCTGCTGCAGCCGGGCGACACCTTCATGGGTCTCGACCTCAATTCCGGTGGTCACCTGACGCACGGCTCGCCTGTCAACATGTCCGGCAAGTGGTTCAACGTCGTTTCCTACGGCGTTCGTGAAGGCGACAATCTTCTCGACATGGATGAAGTTGCGCGCAAGGCAGAGGAAACCAAGCCGAAGCTCATCATCGCTGGCGGCACCGCTTACTCCCGTATCTGGGACTGGAAGCGTTTCCGCGAGATCGCCGACTCCGTTGGCGCATATCTCATGGTCGATATGGCCCACATCGCTGGTCTCGTCGCCGGCGGCCAGCATCCGTCGCCGTTCCCGCATTGCCACGTTGCCACCACCACGACCCACAAGTCGCTGCGCGGTCCGCGCGGTGGCGTGATCCTCACGAACGACGAGGCGCTGGCCAAGAAGTTCAACTCGGCCGTCTTCCCGGGTCTCCAGGGTGGTCCGCTCATGCACATCATCGCTGCGAAGGCCGTTGCCTTTGGCGAGGCGCTTCAGCCGGACTTCAAGGACTACGCCGCGCAGATCGTCAAGAACGCCAAGGCCCTTGCCGAGACACTGATCGCAGGCGGCCTCGACGTCGTCTCCGGCGGCACCGACAACCACCTGATGCTGGTTGATCTTCGCAAGAAGAACGCGACCGGCAAGCGCGCCGAAGCGGCGCTCGGCCGTGCCTACATCACCTGCAACAAGAACGGCATCCCGTTCGACCCTGAAAAGCCGTTCGTCACTTCTGGCGTCCGCCTCGGCACGCCGGCCGGCACGACGCGTGGCTTCAAGGAAGCGGAATTCAAGGAAATCGGCAACCTCATCGTCGAGGTTCTCGATGGCCTGAAGGCTGCCAACTCCGACGAAGGCAACGCCGGCGTCGAAGCCGCTGTGAGAGGCAAGGTGACGAACCTCACCGGTCGCTTCCCAATGTACGACTACCTGGGTTAAGGATAGCGGATGCGCTGCCCATTCTGCGGATCGGAAGACACACAGGTCAAGGATTCACGCCCGGCGGAGGACAACACGTCCATCCGCCGCAGGCGTATCTGTCCCGACTGTGGTGGCCGCTTCACGACGTTCGAGCGAGTGCAACTGCGCGAGTTGATGGTCGTCAAGAAGACCGGCCGAAAGGTGCCGTTCGACCGCGACAAGCTGGTGCGCTCTTTCGAGATCGCCCTGCGCAAGCGTCCGGTTGACCGCGACCGCATTGAACGTGCCGTCTCCGGCATCGTCCGCCGCCTTGAAAGCTCGGGCGAGGTCGAGATCAGTTCCGAGCAGATCGGCCTTCAGGTGCTGGAATCGTTGAAGAGCCTCGATGATGTCGGCTTCGTCCGCTATGCATCGGTCTATCGTGATTTCTCTCATGCCGAGGACTTCGAGAATGTCATCTCGGAAATCAACGCCAAGATCGCGCGCGATCCGCTGGATACCTGACCGATGAGCGCTTCGCCCGACGACGCGCATTTCATGCAGGAGGCGATCCGCCTCGGTCTCCTGCATCTCGGCCAGACATCCATCAATCCCTCTGTCGGCTGTGTCATCGTCCGCGACGGAAAGATTGTCGGAGAGGGCACCACAGCCATTGGCGGTCGTCCGCACGCCGAGCCGCAGGCGCTTGCCGCGGCCGGCGAGCTAGCCCGTGGCGCAACCGCCTATGTCACCCTCGAGCCGTGTTCGCATTATGGCAAAACACCACCCTGTTCAGAGGCCTTGATTGCCTCTGGCATCGGTCGCGTCGTCGTCAGCGTGACCGATCCGGATCCGCGTGTCTCTGGCAGAGGTATCGCCATGCTGCGCGATGCCGGGATCGAGGTCGATACTGGAGTTCTGGAAGAAGAGGGGAAGCGTTCGCTCGCCGGATACCTCATGCGACAGACAAGGAAACGGCCGTATGTGACTCTCAAACTTGCCGTTTCTGCTGACGGCATGATCGGGAGGCAGGGCGAAGGGCAGGTTGCCATCACTGGCGCCGCCGCTCGCGCTGACGTCCAGAAACTCCGCGCCGAATCCGACGCGATCCTTGTTGGTATCGGCACGGCGATAGCGGATGATCCACTACTGACCGTCCGCACACACGGTCTTGAAGAGCGGTCACCGCTGCGCATTGTGCTTGACGAGCGTCTTTCCCTGCCGTTGCAAAGCAAGCTGGTCAGGACGGCCAAGGATGTTCCACTGGTTGTTGTCGCGGCTGAACCGCCTGGCTTTGGCGATAGTGATGATGTGGCTTTCCTCGCGAGGCGCGCGGCGCTCGATGCAGCCGGTGCCGAAGTCGTCCAATGCAATCCCTATCGCCCCGACGAACTTCTTTCGGCTCTCGCCTCGCGGGGCGTTTCCTCACTCGTCATCGAAGGCGGAGCCAACACGGCGAAACTATTCCTGGATTCAGGCTACGTGGACCGCATCCTGCTCTATCAGGGGCCAGCCACAATAGGAGAGGGCGGTATTGAATCGCCCGTTTCGAAGACCGATATGCCAGTCGGCTTTGCCCATGTCGCCACATTCAATTTTGGCGATGATCGTCTGGACGAATACGAAAGAGAAGTTTGATGTTTACCGGAATTGTTACCGACGTTGGCACGGTCGAGTCCGTCTCGCCGTTGAAAGAGGGCATCAAGTTGCGCGTCGCGACGGCCTATGACCCCACGACAATAGACATGGGCGCATCGATCTCTCATTCCGGTATCTGCCTGACAGTGACCGGCCTGCCGAGCCAAGGCAGCAACGGCCGCTGGTTTGAAGTCGAGGCCTGGGAAGAGGCGCTGCGCCTGACCACCATCGGCACGTGGGAGCGGGGTAGCCAGATCAATCTTGAGCGATCGCTGAAGATCGGCGACGAACTTGGCGGTCACATTGTCTCCGGCCACGTCGATGGAAAAGCCGAAATCCTCGCCGTTACGGAGGAGGGCGACGCTACACGCTTCCGCCTGCGGGCACCGGAACACCTTGCAAAGTTCGTCGCGCCCAAGGGATCGATTGCCTTGGATGGCACATCGCTGACGGTAAATGCGGTCGATGGCACCGACTTCGACGTGCTTATCATTCGCCACACGCTCGAGGTGACGACTTGGGGCGAGCGCAAGGCGGGCGACCTCGTCAACTTCGAAGTTGATACCATGGCGCGGTATGCCGCTAGGTTGGCAGAATTCCCGGCCGCGAAAGCATAATGACCTCTCCATTGTAGTGGGTGCGCCTGGCTTCCCCAAAGCCGAGCTTATGGGCAAGGCGGAGTGATGCTGCATTCGAAGGATCGATAATGCACGTCATTGGCTTCGACGGAAAACGCGTGTCCGCCCAGCAGATCAGTGCCTGCAGCGCTTCCAGTGCATAACCCTTGCCCTGAGCCTCCGGAACGAGAGCCCAGCCCGTTTCCAATGTGCCTTCGGTACTGAGAGGGCGCATATCGCGCTTCATCTCGAGAAATCCCGCTTCGCCGATGAAGCGACCACTGACCTTCTCCTCGATTGCGAGAAAGCCGAAGCCCAGATGGTGCCACATCCCGGCAGCGCGCAACAAGCGGGCCCAGGACTGTTCGCGCGTAGACGGAACACCGCTGATGAAGCGCACGACAGCATCGTCGCTCCACATCGTCTGATACTCTTCGAAGTCATCAAGCCTATGCGGGCGCAGTATCAATCGGTCGGTTTCAATTGTGGGAATAGTCGCCATGTCAATGGATCTCGGCAAGGCGTGTCATGCCTTCGGCTCGCCGTCCCAGTAGTCCAGGCTTTCGTTTTCCCTCGCCATGAAGCGAAACCGATGAGGCTGTTCCCCTACGTGGGTGGTCTTGGCGAGGAACTTTCCAGAATCGGGATACTCGACGATCTCGGTTTTCGCCATGGTTGAGAGGCCGAGATAGACCAGCGGTGTCGATCCGGTGTTGATGATCTGGTGCGCGGTTTCTTGGCCGCCGGCGGGCGCACCCAGCATGTCGCCCTTGCTGATCGCGAAACGCTCGGGACCTAAGCGGTATTCGCCGCTACCGTCGATTATGAAGAATGCTTCATCCTCGACGTGGTGATTGTGAAACGGGCAGCTCGCTTTCCCCGGCGGCACTTCATTGTAACTGATGCCTAGACCGGCAAGACCGAGAAGAGCCCCGAACGAGGTGTCCGCGCTCTCGTACAACTCACCCTGCTTCCAGTATTCGAGTTCCAGATCGGCCACATTGACGACGGGCTTTGCAGTTTTGGTCATTCCGTGCCTCCTGTTTTCCCAGAAGAGGCATCATTCCCATGAAAAATACAACTGCGGATTCTCGTTCTCTGGGCGGCAGTTTTGCTGCCGCCCCTTCGCCTAAAGATAATACAGGGTGATGCTTCCATCCCCGGATTGGTCGGCATTGAAGATGGTTCTTACACTCACGCCGCGCTCCCGAAGCCGGCGGGCGAGTGGCCGGTTGGCAGCAATAGCGACCTGGATTCTGTAAACCTCTTCGACACTGCGGCCTTTGAAGTGCGGCGACATACCCACGCCGTGCTGATCGGCGTGATGGGAGATACGCCGGACATCGAAGTCGGTGCCATCGAAGGTGCGAAGTGTATGTTCGATATTGCGGGCGTTCATCCCCGAGGCTTCTGCGTGGCTGCCGTCGGGGAAAGCAAGAACGGAAACCGCGGAAGCGATAGCGGCAACGCGATTCATGGGGTATCCTTTCATCTGCTGGGGACGGTCGCCTGTCTGGCAGGGATCGTCGGCGTTACCGATTGGAGTTGGCGTCTCAAACGCAGTCAATCAATAGGTAAACAGCTGAACTTTAATTACAAATTGTTTAGTCTCGGCGCCTTCTGTTCGCCACTTTCGAGGCGTTGCACGGTTGTCTCCAAATTGCCGGCAAAGTACGGCGGCTATTCCGTTGCGGTGATTTGCGATTTTGCATTTGAGCCATGATCGGAATTTGCTTGCCATTCGATTGAAGGCGTGTTTTGACCGCGACCTGCCGAACGGCTAGGTCCTCTAGAATTGAAGGTGAAGCATGGCGCGAGAAACCGCTCCCCATATTTTGATCGTCGAAGCTCGCTTCTATGACGACATGGCTGATGCCCTTCTCGAGGGGGCGACCTTTGCCTTGAAGGACGGTGGAGCGACTTACGACGTCGTGACAGTGCCCGGCGCACTCGAGATTCCGGCGGCAATTGCCATGGCGCTCGACGGAGCGGATAATGAAGGCACGAACTACGATGGCTATGTAGCGCTTGGCATGGTCATTCGCGGCGAGACTTACCACTTCGATATCGTATCAAATGAATCCTCGCGTGCATTGATGGATCTCGCTGTCAGCGAGTCCCTTGCCATAGGCAATGGTATCCTGACAGTCGAAAATGACGAGCAGGCTTGGGCGCGCGTTCGCCGCTCTGACAAAGACAAGGGCGGGTTTGCTGCCCGTGCAGCTCTCACGATGATTGAGCTGAAGAAGAAATTGGGTGCATAGCGAATGACCAACGAAAACTCGGAGCGTCCGGTCAAGACTGCGAACCAGCGGGGTGCTGCGCGCCTTGCTGCCGTTCAGGCGCTCTATCAGATGGATATCGGCGGCACTGGTGTTCTCGAGATTGTCGCCGAATACGAAGCACATCGGCTCGGCCAGGAGATCGACGGCGAGACCTACCTAAAGGCGGACGCCTCCTGGTTCCGGTCGATCGTTTCGGGTGTGGTGCGCGAGCAGCTTCGTCTTGATCCGTTGATCGCGTCTGCCCTGCAGGACGATTGGGCGCTGTCGCGCCTCGACAGCACCGTGCGTGCTATCCTGCGCGCGGGTGTCTTCGAACTCATCGAACGCAAGGACGTCCCCGTCGCGGTCATCGTCACAGAGTATGTCGAGATTGCGCAGGCCTTCTTCAGCGACGATGAGCCGAAGCTCGTCAATGCGGTTCTTGACCGCATTGCAAAGCAGGTTCGAGGCGAAGCCAAGAAGTAAGCCTTGCGCTTGGTCAGTTGACCCGACCTCTACAATAGCAATTCCGTCTTTCCCGTTGCTCCGCAAGGGTTTTCAGCCTTTGCGGGCTTGACGCGCCGTTTTCCTCAAAGCAATCTCCACCCCGCGTTGCAGCATTTCTGTGGGAGGAAATCGAGTCGGCGTGTTCGCAGCCGGAGAGGGAGTGAGCTCCGGCTTTTTTGGAGGAAAGAGCGAAATGACCATTCTTTTATGCGTAATAGCATGCGGTCTGCTCTCGGTGGTTTATGCCATCTGGGCAACCCGGTCGGTGCTGGCCGCTGATCAGGGCAATAGCCGCATGCAGGAGATCGCGGGCTATATCCGCGAAGGCGCGCAGGCATACCTGTTGCGCCAGTACAAAACCATTGCCATCGTTGGTATCGTTGTCTTCATCGCAGCCTGGCTGCTTCTCTCCGGCACAGCTGCAATCGGCTTCCTGATCGGCGCCGTCCTTTCGGGGGCCGCCGGATTCATCGGCATGCACGTCTCGGTCCGTGCCAACGTGCGCACGGCTCAGGCAGCGTCTCACAGCCTTGCCGCAGGACTTGAAATTGCTTTCAAGTCGGGTGCCATCACCGGGCTTCTGGTGGCCGGTCTCGCTTTGCTCGGGGTCTCCATCTACTATTACGTACTGACCGCCATCCTCGGTCACGAGGCCGGTTCGCGCGAAGTTATCGATTCCCTCGTATCGCTCGGTTTCGGCGCGTCGTTGATCTCGATCTTCGCCCGTCTCGGTGGCGGTATCTTCACCAAGGGTGCTGACGTCGGCGGCGACCTCGTCGGTAAAGTCGAGGCAGGCATTCCGGAGGATGATCCGCGCAACCCGGCGACGATCGCGGACAATGTCGGCGATAACGTTGGCGATTGCGCCGGTATGGCTGCCGACCTCTTCGAAACCTATGCCGTTTCCGTCGTCGCCACGATGGTTCTGGCCGCGATCTTCTTCGCGGGAGCCCCGATCCTGCAGTCCGCGATGATCTATCCGCTTGCGATCTGCGGCGCCTGCATCATCACCTCGATCATCGGCACGTTCTTCGTCAAATTGGGCAGCAATGGCTCGATCATGGGTGCTCTCTACAAGGGCCTGATCGTGACGGGCCTGTTGTCGATCATCGGCCTCGGCGCAGCGACGTCGCTGACCATTGGCTGGGGCTCCATCGGCATTGTCGACGGCGCTGATGTCACTGGCACCCGCCTGTTCCTTTGCGGTCTGGTCGGTCTCATCGTCACCGCACTGATCGTTGTGATCACAGAATACTATACGGGGACGAACAAGCGCCCGGTCAATTCCATTGCGCAGGCATCGGTAACCGGCCACGGCACCAATGTCATTCAGGGGCTGGCGGTGTCACTCGAATCGACCGCGCTTCCGGCTATCGTCATCGTTGGCGGGATTCTGGCGACCTATCAGCTCGGCGGTCTCTTTGGTACCGGCATTGCCGTTACCGCGATGCTCGGCATTGCCGGCATGATCGTCGCACTGGACGCTTTCGGCCCGGTGACCGACAACGCCGGCGGTATCGCCGAGATGTCGCATCTGCCGCCGGAGGTTCGTAAGTCGACGGATGCGCTCGACGCTGTCGGCAATACGACGAAGGCGGTGACGAAAGGCTATGCTATCGGTTCCGCAGGCCTCGGTGCACTGGTCCTGTTCGCTGCCTATTCGAACGACCTCAAATACTTTGCGGCAAACGGTGACAAGTACCCATACTTCGCAGATGTGGGGCAAATCTCGTTTGACCTTTCAAATCCCTACGTCGTGGCCGGTCTTCTGTTCGGTGGGCTGATTCCGTACCTCTTCGGCGGCATCGCGATGACCGCCGTCGGTCGCGCCGCCGGCGCGATTGTCGAGGAGGTGCGCAGGCAGTTCAAG
Source organism: Rhizobium sp. Root1220 (assembly GCF_001426265.1). GTDB lineage: Bacteria > Pseudomonadota > Alphaproteobacteria > Rhizobiales > Rhizobiaceae > Rhizobium. The sequence continues at coordinate 48,706 of NZ_LMDG01000009.1, read as the reverse complement.
GAAAAGCCGGGTATCATGCAGGGCACGGAAAAGCCGGACTACGGTCGGGCTGTCGACCTGCTCACGAAGGCTGCGATCCGCGAAATGATCCTGCCGTCGCTGTTGCCGGTGCTGGCGCCGATCGTGGTCTACTTCGGCGTTTTGGTCATCTCCGGCTCCAAGGCATCCGCATTTGCGGCACTCGGCGCATCGCTGCTCGGCGTGATCATCAACGGCCTGTTCGTTGCGATCTCGATGACCTCAGGCGGCGGAGCTTGGGACAATGCCAAGAAGTCGTTTGAAGACGGTTTCGTTGACAAGGATGGTGTTAGACACCTGAAAGGCTCCGACGCTCACAAGGCATCGGTGACCGGCGACACCGTCGGTGACCCCTACAAGGATACGGCAGGTCCTGCCGTCAACCCTGCAATCAAGATCACCAACATCGTCGCGCTGCTGCTTCTCGCCGTCCTGGCCTGATCACGCACGAGCGCCCAATAAAGAGCCCGCCGGAGCGATCCGGCGGGTTTTTGTTTGAGATGTGTTGTCCCGGTATTAGCGCAAGCTGGCCGGATTCTGTGGCGAGGCCGGCTGCGTTGCGCCGCCGCCGAAGAGGCCCTTGGCCGCGTTCGCCGCACTGCCGCCGGACAGGAGCTGCTGAAGGAAGGTGAGATCCTTGCCGCCCGTCGGCGTTACGCGGGTAATGGTGTCGAAGACCTGGCCATCCTTGAGCGTATAGTTCGCGCGACGCGATACGACGCCGTCCTTGTCGAAATAGATAGCAAGGACACTCTGATCGACGACCTTCAGCTTCTGGAAGGCCATGGAGCGTTCGCGGCGCTGCGAAATGTAATAGAAGACCTCGGTGTCGAACGTCGCTGTTGTGGACGGAGTGCCGAGAGACAAGAGAACCTGCTCGCGGCTCGATCCCTCCGGGACGAGATTTAATGACTGCTCGTCGGCGACATATCCACCGTTGAGAACCGTACCCGTCTGGCAGCCCGAGAGCCCGGCTGAAGCGATCATGATGGCAATGGCGGCATTGCTGAGGAATTTTTTGTCAGACTTGAAATACCGTTTCTTCAACGACATCTACTCCCTTGAAATATCAATAGCAGCCATCGGCCCAAGAGCGCTGATGCAAAACCATTGTGGCCATTCCACGGTCGAACCCCCATTCGCCCACGCGCAGGCCTGTAAAGACGCTGTCCCGAAAGTGGCCACGTTCGGCATTGCAATTCGCGCCTGCTTCGGTAAACCAGCTTTCGAAATCATGCAACAAGGCCCAACGCAGCTTGGCGCGAAGAATATGGGCTTTCCGGAAAAAACAATGATCTTCGGGCTCTTTGGCAAGAAAAACAACAATAAGGCAATCGTGGAACGTCAGTACTCGGTACTGACGTCGGCTGCGCGCATGCCGGAATTCTATGAGCGAATGAATGTACCGGACACGGTCATGGGCCGGTTCGAAATGCTGTCCCTGGTAATGATCCTGTTCTTTCGCCGCACACGTACATCTGCAACGAGCGGGCAGGAGATCGCGCAGGAAATCGTCGATGCCTTTTTTGAGGATATCGACTATTCGATCCGTGAGCTCGGCATTGGCGACAACAGCATTCCGAAGCGCATGAAGAAGCTTGCCGGGATGTTTTACGGTCGCCTGGAAGCCTATTCAAAGGCGATGGACGCGACCGATGTCGAAAGCTTGGCTGTCGCACTGGGCCGCAACATTCACCCGAAAGCGACGGAAGCCGTCGACATGAAGGCTCTCGCGGACTGGATGTTTCAGGCAGAAGCGCATCTTTCGGCCCAGTCCGAGGAAATCGTTGCGACCGGATCTGCGACACTTCCAAAAGCAGCGTGAGGAGTGGATGATGAAGAACTCAAGAGATGACGTGCCCTTCTCCTATCTCGTGAAAGTGGGCCATATCTCGGCCAACCCGGTCGAGGTGCACGTTGAAGCCGACAAGAAGGAGCTGGAGGCGCTTGCGAAGAGCTGGAACGTTGTTTCCGTGAACGATCTGAGCGCCGACCTTGAGATTGCGCGCTGGAAGCGGGATGGTATTCGGGTCAAGGGCAAGGTGAGCGCGAAGATTGTTCAATCCTGCATCGTCACGCTCGGGCCTGTTCCGTCTGAGATCGACGAAAGCTTCGAGCAAATCTTTGTACCCGAGAATTCGAAACTGGCACGCAAACCCGCTAACGACACGGGTGAAATGGTCCTTGATCCCGATGGTCCTGACCTGCCGGAGAGTTTTTCTGGTGACACAATCGACGTCGGGGAGGTTGTCGCCGAATTCGCGGCGCTTGGCATAGATCCTTATCCTCGCAAAGCCGGCGTCGAGTTCGGCAGTCACATAGAAGACACCGGAGAGAACGATAAAAAGCCATCCGCCTTCGCCGTGCTGAAGGATTGGAAAAAGGACTGAACCCCATTGGGGATTTGACACAATTCAGTTGTAAGCGACGGGAAAACCGGTATTTTGGCCGAAATTTTGCCCTCTGAGGCGAAAAGCAAGGATCAGGGACGCGTGATCAGAATTTCTCTCGACCTCATGGGTGGCGACTATGGCCCCCAGGTCGTCATCCCGGGCGCTGCCAAGGCGCTGGAAAGGCATCCGGACATTTCGTTCGTGATGTACGGTTTGAAGGAGCAGTGCGAGCCCGTTCTCGACAGCTTCCCGAAGCTGAAGGAAAGATCGGTTTTCCATGATTGCGAGCTGGCTGTACGGATGGATGAGAAGCCGAGCCAGGCGTTGCGCCGCGGCCGCTACATCTCCACCATGTGGCGTTCGATCGAGGCGGTAAAAACCAAGGAAGCGGACGTCGCGGTCTCGGCCGGCAATACTGGTGCCTTGATGGCCATGGCGAAGTTCTGCCTGCGCACGATGGCCAGCATCGAGCGACCGGCGATCGCTGCAATCTGGCCGACGCTAAAGGGCGAGAGCATCGTGCTGGACGTCGGCGCGACGATTGGCGCGGACTCCCAGCAGTTGATGGACTTTGCGCTGATGGGCGGCGCGATGGCGCGGGCTCTGTTCGAGATCGAGCGCCCGACCATCGGCCTGCTGAACGTCGGTGTCGAGGAGGTCAAGGGGCAGGAAGAGGTCAAGGAAGCCGGCCGTTTGCTTCGCGAGGCCAATCTGCATTCGCTGGAATATTTCGGCTTTGTCGAGGGCAACGACCTTGGCAAGGGAACCGTTGACGTCGTCGTCACGGAAGGCTTCGCCGGCAACATTGCGCTGAAGGCGGCCGAAGGTACGGCGCGGCAGATTGCTGAATATCTGCGCGCGGCAATGTCACGGACGCTGCTGGCCAGGATAGGCTACCTGTTCGCCAAGGGTGCTTTCGACATGCTCCGGGAGAAAATGGATCCCAGCAAGGTCAATGGCGGTGTCTTCCTCGGCTTGAACGGTGTCGTCATAAAGAGCCACGGCGGCGCCAACGCGGAGGGCATCGCCGCTGCCATCGAGGTCGGCTATGACATGGCCAAGAATGGCCTCAATCAGAAAATAGAAAAAGATCTTCAAGAGTATCACGCCAAGCGACAGCCCCCGATCGGGCCGGAAGCCGCGTGAGCGACAGGGTTTGATGAATATGATCCGTTCAGTGGTTCGCGGGTTCGGAGCCGCACTTCCGAAGCGCGTTATGACCAATCGCGACATGGAGGATGTCGTAGACACTTCCGATGAATGGATTGTACAGCGCACCGGTATCCGCCAGCGTTATATAGCGGGCGATGACGAGACGACGTCCTCTCTTGGCGAGGCTGCCGCGCGCGCTGCGCTCGACAAGGCTGGACTGACGGTGGCCGACATCGATCTCATTATCTGTGCCACATCGACCCCGGACAATACGTTTCCGGCAACCGCCGTCAACATTCAGAACCGGCTTGGCATGACGCATGGCTTCGCCTTCGACGTTCAGGCAGTGTGCTCCGGCTTCGTCTACGCAGTCACGACGGCCGATGTCTATATTCGCGGTGGTTTGGCAAAGCACGTATTGGTTATCGGCGCGGAAACCTTCTCACGCATCCTGGACTGGAACGACCGCACGACCTGCGTGCTTTTCGGAGATGGCGCAGGCGCAATCGTGCTGGAAGCGTCCGAAGGGGAAGGCACGACAGCGGACCGTGGAGTGCTGACGGCGCATCTGCGCTCCGATGGTTCCCACAAGGACAAGCTCTATGTCGACGGTGGACCATCGACCACCGGATCGGTCGGCAAGCTGCGCATGGAGGGCCGGGAGGTCTTCAAGTATGCCGTCGGGATGATCACTGATGTTATCGAGGCAGCGTTCCATGCAACCGGAACGACGGCGGATGATCTTGACTGGCTCGTCCCGCATCAGGCCAACCGCCGGATTATCGACGGTTCGGCCAAGAAGCTCCACATCGCTCCGGAAAAGGTCGTCGTCACGGTAGATCTGCACGGCAATACGTCTGCGGCCTCCATTCCCCTCGCACTTGCGACGGCTGCCGGTGACGGCCGTATCAAGAAGGGCGATCTGGTGATGCTGGAAGCGATGGGCGGCGGCTTCACCTGGGGCGCCGTGCTTCTGCGCTGGTAATCCTAAAATCCTAAAAAACTACCGACGAACAAGAGCTTGACCGTAAGGCGCAAGACAAATACTCTTTGTTCTCTTTCATAATAATTGGCAAATGGGCGGGGAAACCATGACCGGAAAGACAGTGACGCGAGCAGACCTGGCTGAATCGGTTTTTCGCAAGGTCGGTCTTTCGAGAACCGAATCTGCCGAGCTCGTGGAAACTGTCATAGACGAGATCTGCAACGCGATCGTTCGCGGCGAGACCGTCAAGCTGTCGTCATTTGCAACCTTCCAGGTGCGCGACAAGAACGAGCGCATTGGGCGCAATCCGAAGACCGGCGAGGAAGTGCCGATTTCTCCCCGTCGCGTCATGACTTTCAAGGCATCGAATGTCCTGAAGACGCGGATACTGAAGGCCCACACGCTGCGCAAGACCAAGCTAAAGGTCGCCAATCCGGCATCCTGATGGTGTCCGCGCAAGGCCGAATTTCCGGCAACTGCAGGATTGGCTCTACCTTTCAGTCAGTGACCTGTGCGGTATTTCAAACGTGACTTGAATTCAAGGCGTCAAACCGTTGAAATATGGTGAGTCGCGGCTTGGTTCGTCGCTGGTGGGATGCGGTTGCGTCTCGCTTGCGACCGCGCGACCTGCGGCGCGCCAGGTGGTCGCGTAGGGAGTTAGGATGTTGGATAAAAGCCCGGATGCTTTCCGCACCATCAGCGAAGTGGCGGACGACCTCGACCTTCCGCAGCATGTCCTGCGCTTCTGGGAAACGCGGTTTCCACAGATCAAGCCGATGAAGCGCGGCGGTGGCCGTCGTTACTACCGGCCGGAAGACATCGACCTGCTCAAAGGCATACGCCATCTGCTTTACGATCACGGTTACACGATCAAAGGCGTGCAGAAGCTCCTGAAGACGAATGGCAACAAGTTTGTCATCGCGATCGGTCATGGCGATCTTGCCAGCGTCCAGGCGCTGACCGGTGGCCAGCAGGATAGCGGTGATTCCGACGATCCGCGGGTAGGCCTTTCCGACGAAGATCAGGTCGTCGGCCGAGCCAAGCCGCCGATCACGCGCCGATTCTTCAACTTCGTCGGGGGCGAAGAGGAATCGCCAGAAGTGTCGATTGGCAAATCGAGCGTCGGCAAGGAGGATCGTGCGCTCCTGCAGGAGGCGCTCTACGACCTGCTCGAGTGCAAACGCCTGTTGGATCAGGTTCGTTGATCAATTAACCTGCAGCCGCCATTCGGTTTCCGTCTCTTGCGAGAGACGCAGGCTGCCTTAGCCGTGCAGCGATCTAGATATCAAATCAAGGAAACTCCCGGTGACCGCGTCTCATTCAGTTCTTGGCAAATCCTATGATGCTTTTCTGTTCGACATGGATGGCACCTTGCTGAACTCGATCGCGGTGGTTGAACGTGTGTGGAGTGGCTGGGCGCTGCGGCACGGGCTCGAACCCGAGGTCTTTCTCAAGACGATCCACGGCATACGTGCCGTCGATGTGATCCGCCAGCTCGCGTTGCCCGGGGTCGACGCCGATCGCGAGGCAAAGCAACTTCTTGATGAGGAAATGGAAGACGTCGAAGGTGTCATTCCCATCCCCGGCGCAGTCGCCTTGCTGAACAGCCTGCCGCCTGAGAAATGGGCTATTGTGACGTCGGCACCGATTGTGCTCGCCCGACGGCGGATGGCGGCAGCGGGTATACCAATGCCAGCGGTTATCGTTAGTGGCGAGGAGGTCGCCGCTGGAAAACCGAGCCCGGAATGCTACCTCCTGGGCGCGAGCAGGCTCGGCGTCGACCCGTCCAAGTGCTTGGTCTTCGAAGATGCAGTAGCCGGAATCCTGGCAGGGGAGGCTGCCGGCGCGGATGTTGCCGTCATCACCGCTACCCACGCGACGCCCTTTGAGACGCCGCATTTCTCCATGCCGGATTATTCGAGCTGTCGCGTTTCAGCCATTGAAGGCCGTATAGCTTTGACCGCTTAGACGCAGCGATCAGTGTTTGCGCGGTGGGGCCTGCGTCTTCATGCGCTCGAAGGCAGCCAGCATCTTAGCCTTCACCGACCCAAGAGTACCGAGCTCATGCCCGCAGGTGAAGCAAGTCAGGATGTCTGTGTCCAACGGCTCAGGGCGTTCGAATTTCATTCTGGTATTCCTGCATTTGGGGCAGGGGATCTCGATCTGCATGCGTATTTTCCAAACTCTTCGGATTTTCAGCAGTCCTTAATCGGGCGGCAACAATTGAGCAAGTTCTTTCGAGTGGAAGCGCCCGCTGGATATTGCTTCACGGGTTTCCCGAGGCCGTAGTCAGTTGCTGTTTTTGTCTTCGCCGTCATATTTTTCACTTGCGCCAAAAATCTCAACAGACTAACAGGATCAAGCTGTTTCGGCAGGCGCAGGCAGTATCTCTGGTCCACCAAGTGGACTTGCGAGACTCTTGAACCGGTCGGGATTTTGCAGTGACGGAATGTAGCGCAGTCTGGTAGCGCACTTGACTGGGGGTCAAGGGGTCGTCGGTTCAAATCCGGCCATTCCGACCAATCTAAGCTGATATATAGCCAGTTCCCCGGAGCTGGCTATCTTTCTTTCAGCCGAATATTTTGCCAGATACTTTGGCACTCGTGCGTCTCAGATGTCGATCGACATCAACCAGTTGGAGACTGTGCAGTCCCCAATGTATCTGGAGAGCTATGCTCCTCCAGGGCTGGTGGCTAGAGGTGAATGACACAATGAGCTACGAATTCCATGTGGGCCAGAAGGTCGTCTGCATCGATGACAAATTCAAGAATGTCAGTATCGATCAGGGTATTCGAAAGGGCGAGATCTACACTCTGCGGTGGGTGGGCGAGTATACGCACTACATCGATGGCACGTTTTTCGGCGTGAAGCTTGAGGAGCTTCATCGCGGCAACGACGACGGGCCGGAAGGTTATGGCGCGGCGGACATGCCGTTTCGCGCCACACGGTTTCGACCGCTCGTGAAGGACCAGATCTCCTCATTGCGCAAGCTGCTCGCGCCAACACCTGAAACGCCGGTAGAACAGAAGGTGAAGATCAAAAAGAAGGAAGAGGTCTGATCAGGAACGTACGCTTTCCGAACGGTCACACGCTGCACGGTGATCCGGCCACAAACGCCGAAAGACGAGAATGATAAAGCGAGCCTTGTACATTTTGGTCGCCATTGCGGTCGTTGGCGCAGTGGCCGGTTTCCTGGTCAGCCTGATACGCGTATTGGGACTGTATTAGTCCTCTGACGCAGACAGCGCGCCTACTTTATCTCTTAGGTCTTCCCGCTAAAACCATCGTCCCGCCGTCGCGATCCGTCCGATAGTCGCCTCCGCACCGGAGCTACTTATAGCGGCTTCCCTGCAAGGTCCTTTGACAGTTCGTTTTCCAGATTTCGTCTGGTCGCGCCCAGGAGACCTTGGCGAGCCAGTTCCCGTAACAACGAGCAGAGGTCCTCCGGGCTTTCGCCAATTTCAACGACCTGTGCCGCGCTCCGGCCTGAAGTGAAGAATTCGCGCTCCCTTTCAGCTTCGGCTCTGATGCGCGAAACAATACACAGGTCGGAACCTTGAATAACCGCGTATCGCATGGATGCCTCCCAACTCCTACGATCAAGCTAGGTGAATGCACAACTCGGTAGAAAGTTCATATCCGTACTGATCAGTCAGACTGATAGATGCGGAATGGCATTTGTGGCGTCGATGGTTCGGCCAACACCCACCGGTGGCTTGCTCGCGGAAAACCGCCAAGGGGAGATGCACGGCGCGGATGGAGTTCTGCTCGTCAGTAACTGCAAGACCGACCGTCGCTGGGCCTGAATCCGTCGCTGCATGCTCGGTTCATGGAATCTCCCGGCACGTAGCCTGATGCCGATCCCATCGACATCGGGTAGTTTGCGCATGAGCTAGTGGCGACGCTGATAATCGTTATGGCCACTATGATTGTGAGAAATCGGTTCATTTGAATTTGTTCCTTGCTGATGCCCACCACTTCAACCACTTCAACGCCATGAACAAGCCATATGCAACTCAATGGCTCGACGTCCATCCCGCCACGAGGATCACCAGCGTGTTATAGCGCGGTTTTTTTCGGTCGGTCCCACTGTCCGTGGACAGAAACGACGTTGTTTGCGACCGAGTCAGGCCTGAAACGTTCTGCCCGCATCACGCGGCCTCTTGGCCATTTAGTGCTGGACCGCTTTGGATGTTTGCCAGCCGAACCGCGCGGCCGCGCGCGAGGCCAGATCCCTGGCAATCGGTATTGCCGATGTAGCAGCCGGCGACGGAGCGTTGCACACGTGGATCGTTCGGTTGGTCTCGCGTATGAGAAAATCATGGGCAAGCGTGCCGTCCGCCAGAACCGCCTGGGCCCGTATGCCGGCGCGATAAGGTTCGAGATCGCTCAGCCGGAGCTCGGGGCAGTACCGTTGGCATAGCGCCAGGTAGCCCCGCTTGTTCAGCGAATTCCACATTTCCGAAAGACCGGATCGGAGATTGGAACGAATGACGCGCCGGAATCCCTGGTAGCGAACCATCTCCGCGAGGTCCGTGACGCTGACGTCGAAGAAGCGGTACCCCTCTCTGGCGAAGGCAAGCACCGCATTTGGCCCTACCGTCACATAGCCGCCAATCATCTTCGTCAGATGAACACCGAGGAAGGGCAGTGCCGGATCCGGGATCGGGTAGATCAGGTGGTTCACGATATTGTTCTTGGCCGCAGCGAGACGATAGTACTCGCCCCGGAATGGCACGATCTGGAAATCAAGGTTCAGACCGCAGAGCTTGGCGAGACGATCTGCCATGATGCCTGCGCAGGCGATCACGTTCTTCGCCCTGACGACGGCATCGCCAACGCCGATGACCACGCCGGCCGGCTCCTCCCGGATTGTCTCGACCGCCGCCCCGGTGCGAACTTCGACGCCCCGATCGGCCAGGAGGGTCGCCATCGTTCGCGCGATCAAGCCATAGTCGACGATACCAGTGGTTGGCACGAACAAGGCACCAACGCCGCGAATGTGCGGTTCCCGCCGGCTTAGCTCCACCGCGTCTAGCTGCTCGACCGGGAGCCCGTTCTGTTTGCAACGTTCGTGCAAGGCGGCCATCCGCGGGAGCTCGACGGTATTGGTGGCCACAAGCATCTTTCCGCATTGCTCGAATGGCAAGCCGTGCTCCCTGCAGAAGCTGATGGTCGCCTCGACGCCATCCCGGCAGAAGCGGGCCTTGAGGCTTCCTGGCTGATAGTAGACCCCGGCGTGAATGACGCCACTGTTTCGGCCCGTCTGATGCAAGGCGACTTGCGGCTCCTTCTCCACGACGACGATGGAGAGACCGGGGTAGCGACCGGAGATTTCAAGAGCGGCGGAAAGACCGACAATGCCGCCACCGATTATTGCAAGGTCATGAGGCATGCACGCTTTCCCGGGGTTTGTGAATGGTCGCTCTACTTCGGCTAAGGTATTGGGAGTTGCTTCAGAAATTCAAGGGCCGTTTCCAGGTGGGATCACTAGCTTCATTTAGTGGAAGCCAATGTGCGCACGTTTTCTGGTAGTGACTGAAACAGTGTTTGCTTAAAATGCTTTTGAATATCGTAACGCGCGAGAAATATTGTCGCTCGTATCGAACCGCAACCTCTCGAATATTTCATTTAACTGAGATAATGTAGCGTGGGTTGATATATTGGCGTGTGACACAATGTTGAACCGCGAAACGGGCGAGACGTGCCGGGAAACGCTTTCGGAAGGCTTTAAAGCTTTGTCCGACCGGGCTGTCTTGTCCGGATGGCCCGAGCATGAAGTCGCGCTAGTGCTGGCGGAATTGGCAGAGGCCTATATCGTGAAAGTGAGCGCGAGCGTCATCATCGACGGTTCCCACCATTCGCAATCGACATTTGATCGGCTGAAGAACTGAGCGTTCCTTCGCTGCGCGATGACTATCGACGTCACCGTAAACGCCGATCACTTAAATGTTTCACAGCAAAATGTGCTGTTGATAATTGGGCATGCCACGCGCATAATTGCTGCATTCTCGGCTATGAATGGGCGGCCGATGATGTGGCAGCTTGTGTAGGTAGCCCTCGACGGGACGTGCGTCGTGATGCTCAAATCCCCAATTCTTCCGCGCGACTTGCCACTTTTCTCGGACGACCTCGATCTCTTGTGCGAGGTGCTTGACGATGTCTGCAAGATCAGGGACCTGCCGCGAAACACGCCGGAAGCGCAGCAGATAGGAGCCCTTATCATCCAGCTATACCGCCAGGGTGTTAAGGACCGAGCGAAACTTGCCAGCTTGGCTAAGGCCTATCTCTAGGCTTCAATTCTCCTGAATGGAAATGCCGTCTTTGCCGATGCTCATCTCGACGCCGTCCGGCTTGCTTTCCTGGTGGAAAACGTAAGCGCCGAGCCCGGCAGCAATGACGACGAGTACGCCTATGATGAAGTAGAGACCGTTATTGCGGCTCACAGAATTTCCCCCCAACGTTTTGATAACGTGCAGTAAAACGCGCGGGATTGATATTGGTTCCGACGGTCAGTCGTCGTTTGCTGCGTTGAGGTTCTCGGGGCGGATGCCTTCATCGGCCGCAGAGCGCGTCTTCAATCTCACGCCGGGGCCGCCTTCGTCCTGATTGCCGCTGGCAATGAAGATGATCCCCGCCTTTTCCAGAGCATCCTTGACCGCAAGCAGGGCGTGAGGTTCCCCATCCGCCTCGTTGTGCTCAAGGGTTTTGATTGTATCAGCCGGCAGCCCGGATGCCGCTGCCAGTTGCTCGATGCTCATGCCGGTCATGGCGCGCGCGCCGCGTAGTTGTGTTGCTGTGATCATGGGGGAAGTCTAGCGCGCGCACCGACGTACGCAAGGGGCAGGCCACGCTTAAGCGGGCCAATCGCGCAAATGCCGCTGCTCCAGTGCAGCGCAGCCCCAGACGACGCCGAAAAGCAGGTAGACATGCCTCCAGTGATCGATGTCGATAACATTTCCGATCGCAGCATGGCCGAGTATGCTGATCCAACCGATCATCATATAGGGCTGCCACGGTCGGTCTCTGAGCAGATATTTGAACCCAAGGCAAAAGGTCCAGCCAAGCAGGGCGACGTAGCTAACGAAGCCAAGCCAGCCATATGTCGTCAGCGACTTAAGCCAGATATTGTGCTCGTCTTCCGGAAACATGGTGCCGAAGACCAGTGGCCCGATTCCAAGCGGACGTTCCATCATCATTGCAAGGCCAATGCGGTGGCGGTCGAATCGTCCGAGGTGTTCACCGTCGTATTGCTGCACCAACTGGGCACGTGCCGAGAATAGTTCGTTCACCTTCGGGAACTGTAGCGCTGCGACCAGCGATACGACGAGCATCACGATCGCGGCCAGCGACAGGATTAGGATGCGAAGCCTGAATGCACCGCTGCGCTCCTTGAGCAGCATGATGAAGATGAGAAGAACGATGCCGAGAAAGAAAAGCCCCCAGGCAGCGCGGGAGAAGGACAGGAAGACGCCAAGGGCCAAGATCAACAAGGCGGCCGCCTTGATGGGTGTGGACCTTAGGTTCCCGGTGAGGATGCCGTGAACGAGATACAACGATGGCGGCACAAGGAACGGCCCGAAGACGTTGGGGTCCTGGAAAGCCCCCTTGGCACGATCGTAAAGGGTGAAGACTTCCGCACCGGGGAAGGCGTGGAAGTAACCCAGAATACCGAGCAGCGACGTTATGACTGCAGAGAACGCCCAGGCGTTGAAGATGAGAGGGAGGCGGCGGTGGCTATCTTCGATGATCGCAGCGTAGAAAATCGCGGTCAGGGCCAGAAAGGTCGAAACGGCAACATACATGGGACCGGTCGCAAGGTCCTTCATCTGCGTCAGCGAGAGCATGCCGCCGACGTTGAACGCCAGCAGCAGGGCGAGCAGCGGGGCTGTATACCGGGAGATACGGAGGCCCAGAATGAACCATATGCCAACGAGGGCAGCCATCCAGAGTTCGTACGGTGCGGGTTCATCGATGACGAAACCCGAGAGAAAGACGCCGAACGCGACCATCGCAGAGCCGATCAGGCGCAACGTTGCGCGTTGCGGCTGCGGGACGCGCGGAGATATCGCCTCGATCGCGCTCAATAGGCGTTTTCCGTGTTGAACAACCGGAACGGTGTCAGGAACAGGATCTTGAGATCGAACCAAAGCGACCAGTTCTCGATATAGTAGAGATCGTAGGCGGTGCGGAACTTGATCTTGTCGTCGTTGTCGACCTCGCCGCGCCAGCCGTTGATCTGTGCCCAGCCGGTCACGCCGGGTTTCACGCGATGCCGCGCAAAATAGCCCTCAACGACGTCGCCAAAAGGGCGGTCGCGCGCCTGGGCGAGAACAGCGTGCGGACGCGGCCCGACGAGTGAGAGGTCACCCTTCAGTACGTTGAACAATTGCGGCAGCTCATCAATCGATGACTTGCGGATGAAGCGCCCGACCAGAGTAACACGCGGGTCGCCCTTCGTGACGGCAGCCCGGCCTGTCGGGTCGCCCTTGTCGGCATACATCGAGCGAAACTTGAAGATATTGATGATCTCGTTGTTGAAGCCGTGACGCTTCTGCATGAAGAAGACCGGCCCTTTCGAGGTCGTCTTGATGGCGATTGCCGCCCCGAACATGATTGGCCAGAGAAGCGCCAGCGCGATCAGGGCGAAGAAGATGTCGAAGCACCGCTTGGCAACTGAATCCCAATCGCGGATTGGTTTGTTGAAGATGTCTAGCATTGGCACCGAGCCCACATGCGAATAGGCACGGGGGCGGAAACGCAGGCGGTTCGCGTGCGCTGCGAGGCGGATATCCACCGGCAGCACCCACAGCGTCTTCAACAGTTGCAAGATGCGGGCCTCCGCACTCAGCGGAAGGGCGATGATAAGCATATCGATCCGCGTCATGCGTACGAATTCGACGAGCTCCGCGACCGTCCCGAGCTTGGGATAGCCCGCCACCATGATCGGTGATCGTTTCTCGCCCCGGTCGTCAAAGATGCCGCACACACGGATGTCGTTGTCGACCTGCTGCTCAAGGACACGGATCAGGTCTCTGGCCGGCGCTCCGCCTCCGACAATGACGGCACGGCGCTCCATGATGCCATTGCGCGCCCAATTGCGAATGCCATAGGCAAGAAGGAATCGTGCACCGAGCAGGAAGAGGGCGCCAAGCACGAACCACGCAAGGTAAGATTGCTCCTCTCTCAGATCTACGTTGGTGAACACCGCGATGAAAGCGGAAGCGAGCAGGAAAACGAATGCCCAGCCAGCGAAGACGCGTGGCAGGAGGTGGACGCGGGAACGAAGAGCCGGAATGGAATACGTGTCGGCAATCTGCAGCGCACCGACGAGGGCCGCGGCAACGACAACGGCACTGACAGCGCGCGTCAGCAGGGTCTCCGCTCCTTCTGGTGGCCAGATGAGGAATGCGAGAAGGCCGATCGAAAACTGCGACAGGAACTCGAACAGCCGAAACTGGCCGACTATGATTGCAGGCGAACGCGTTCCGTCGCTGAATTGCTCCGCGATCTGTCGCGCGTAGGCGTTGATCGGTTCCGGCGATGCCTGCTCGCTGGGGTCGTCCTTGGGCCGATTGACGTCGGAAAGCTGCTTGCGCAGTGCTTCCAGATCGAACTGATCGTTGTTCTCTGCCTTGTTCATGAGGCTACCGCCGCTCGTTAAAGCAACGGCAATAGCAGAAAGCCCCTAAGAAACGTTTACGAGGCGACCGCAATAGCGGGCTGCTTGACTTCGCGTTCCAGCAGATCGTGGTACAGCCGCAGTACGTCGGTTGCCATGACGGAGGCCGAAAATATCGACTTGACCTGTTCGATCGGCGGCATGATCGCTTCGTGCCAGCCCGGTATCCGGATGGCATCCGCCATGACCCGTGCAAGATCATCGGCGTCTTCGGGCCGCGCAAGGGCAGGGCTATCCCGGCCCAGTGCTTCCGGTATGCCCCCGACACGCGTCGCGATGATTGTCTTCCCGGCGCCGAGACCCTCAAGCACGATATAGGGCATTGCCTCTGCGCGCGATGGCACGACAAGGTTCTGCGACATTGCAAAGGCCTGCTGGACACGCATTGCCGGCAGCATGCCGATGCGCTTGCCCAATCCGCGCTCGACCATCATGTCGCGGTATCTGTCGCGATCCGGCCCGTCCCCGATCATCAGGGCGGAGAGCGGCCGTCCGACAATCCGCTCAGCCTTTGCAAAGGCATCCACAAAGAGATCGGGACCCTTAAGGTCCCGCAACATACCGACATAGATATAGTGGACGGCATCCGATCGCGTCGGAATGAGCTCGAAGTCGCGGTCCGCGATGCCGTTGTAGATCAGCCGCGTCTCCGTTCGAGGCCGGCCGACCTTCTTGATGTAGGCATCACGCTCGTATTCACAGATGAAAACGAGTGCATCCGTGAAGTATTCCTGCAGGCGCTCCATGCGAAGCACGAATTGCCCTAGAAACGACCTGCGCGAGTAGTGCAGGCTTCCACCGTGTGCGGTATAGAGGCGGGCAACGCGATACCTGTTCACCCGCAGAGCTGAGCCGGCAAGCCGCGCGAGCACACCGCCTTTGGCGCCGTGTCCGTGCAGCACGTCCGGCCGCAAACTCTTAATGTTCTTGTATGTCTCCCAGATGACGCCGATGTCTGAGAGGCTGACCGAGCGGCGGATCGGAACCCGCGTCAGTCCCAGCGCCAGATGGGGCCGGATCTCATCGAACAGTCTGTCCTCAAGCTTGCCGCCAGTCGAGCTATCGCAGAGAATGCCGACCTCGTGTCCCGCCTTGCTATGCTCCAGCACCAGATCACGGACGTGACGGAAAATCCCGCCGACGGGCGATCTGAAGCAATGGATGATGCGAAGCGGACGTTGGTTGGCCATCTGCGATCAGAACAGCCGTTCGCGGACGTAGATCGTATCGCCGGCAACGATCGCCGAGGAGATGTTGACGCGTCCTGTCATCACCTGCCCGTTGATTTTTCGTGTTACATCGACAGCGCTCTGATTGGCGCGCGAGGTGAAGCCGCCGGCCACAGCTACGGCATTCTGGACGGTCATTCCAGGCACATAGGCGTATTGGCCCGATTGCCCGACTTCGCCCATGATGAAGACGGAACGGTAACGGTCGACGTCGATTGTCACGTCCGGATCCCGCAGGTAACCCTGCTTGAGCTTCTGGGCGATCTGCCCGGACAGCTGCTGGAGAGTGCGACCCCGGGCCGGCACCTGGCCGACGAGAGGAAACGCGATATAACCGGCCTGGTCGATCGTGTAGGTGTTGGTCATGCTCGGCTGGTCGAACACGGTTATCCGCAGCCGGTCACCGCTGTCCAGTGCGTAAGGCTGGATCGTCGCCTCATTGAAAGCGCGTGGTGCGGGCTTGTAGCTATTGCAGCCGCTCACTGCCACTGTCATGGCGGCAAGGCTCAATGCCATCAATAATTTGGGCTGTACGAAAGGCATCCGTGCTTGCTCATGGGAAACGAATTCAATCTCAGTCGTTATCGATCCGTTAGGGTTAATAGCTGGTAAAAGCCTGCGATTTTTTTACCGGTGCTTTGCCTTGCTGCGCCGTCGTGCCCAAAGCCCGAACATTAACCGTTGGGTTACTATAGTCATTTACGATCGCCGCGAGTTTGTTCTCGGAGTTCAGGCATGTCCGGCGTAACGCGTAATCAGGATGTCGATATTGACCTTGGGCAGCTGGTTCGCGCTGTCTGGGCGCGCCGGCTGAAGGTAGCGGCGATCACGCTGCTCGGGGCGGGCGTTGCCTTCGCGGGCGCCGCGATGATCTCGCCGAAATACCGGAGCGAGACACGCATCCTCATTGAGCCGCGTGCCGCCGCCTTCTCCAACGCACAGACGAATGATGCCAGCGCTAGCCCGTTACTCGATGAACTCAACATCGCAAGCCAGGTCCAACTGTTGCAATCGGCCGACCTGATAAAGCAGGTCATCAACAGCCAGAAGCTTTTTGAGCTGCCTGAATTCGACGCGGCCGCGAATGGTTCGGCCCTCACGGATATTCTCGTCGCGCTCCATCTCAAGAAGAACCCTTTCGAAAATCCGCCCGAGGAGCGGGTCATCGATGCATTCACCGAGCGGCTGCAGGTCTATCAGGTGCCGGGATCGCGCGTGATCGGCATCACCTTCACGTCGAAGGATCCGAAACTGGCTGCGACGATCCCGAATGCAATGGCCGCCGTTTATCTTGCCGCGCAAAGCGGCGCGAAGCTCGACTCCAATTCGGAGGCCACTCGCTGGCTGGAGCCCGAGATCGAGGGTCTTCGCCAGAAGGTGAATGAAGCCGAGCAGAAGGTTGCCGAGTATCGCGCCGAGCACGGCCTGCTGCCGACGACCGGTGGCACCAACTTTCCGACACAGCAGCTGAACGACATTTCCGCCGAACTGACCCGCGTTCGCGGTGATCGGGCGAATGCCGAGGCAAGGGCGCAGTCTGTGCGCAACGCTTTGTCCTCCGGCGAGCCGTCCGATACGCTTCAGGACATTATGAACTCGCAGTCGATGCAACGCCTGAAGGGGACGGAGTCGGCACTGCAGTCGCAGATCTCTGACCTGCAGACCTCATTGCTGAACAACCATCCACGGCTCAAGGGCCTCCGTGCCCAGTTGGCTGACATCAAGGCCCAGACCCGCCAGGAGACGCAGAAGATTCTGGCAAGCATCGAGAGCGAGGCGAAGGTTGCCAGCCTTCGGCAGAAGGAACTCGAGCAGCAGCTGGACAAGCTGAAGGCGAACAGTGCACGGGCGGGCGAGGACGAGGTCGGCCTCAACGCCCTTGGTCGCGAAGCCAACGCCCAGCGCCAGCTTCTCGAGACATACCTGTCGCGGTACCGCGAGGCTGCATCGCGCGCCGACAAGAACTCGAGCCCTGCAGATGCCCGTATCGTCTCCAAGGCGATCCAGCAGGTCGATCCATATTTCCCGAAGGTGGTTCCGATCGTGATCGTGGCTGCTCTCGCAACGTTTATCATGACGTCGATTGCGATCATGCTGGCCGAACTGTTCAGCGGCCGCGCTCTGCGTCCTGTCGTTATCCCCCAGGTTGTGTCGCGTACAGAGGAGGACGACAGTCCGGGCACCGATGCGCTTCCCGCCATGCAAAGCATGCTGGCGACGCCCGCCGAAGCGGAGGATATCGAAGATGAGGAGGTGGACGCCCCAGCGGCCAACGAGTTTTCGATCGCGTCTGTTGCGGACTACCTTCGCGGTAGCCGCGCGCCGCTTGCCATTGCCATCTCGCCGACCGGCGATGACGGTTCAGCAGCGACGGTAGGGCTTGTCCGCCACCTGGCGAAAGAGGGCTCAAGGGTGATTCTGGTCGATATGACCGGTTCGGGTCATCCTAGCGAACTCATGGCGGGCGATCAGAGCGTACTTGGCATAACGGATTTGCTCTGCGGTCGCGCTGCCTTCGGAGATACTATCCACGGCGATTGCCGCTCAGACGCGCATTTCATCCCTCAGGGCGCGAGCGATGTGCGCCGGGCAATGCGTGGCGCCGATCGGCTTTCGCTGCTACTCGATGCGCTGGTGTCCGCCTATGATCTGGTGATCGTCGAATGTGGGGTTGCTGACGTAGCGGGCGTCTCCCGCCTGACGGGAAGCAAGGATATCGAAATCATTCTCTCCATGCCCGAGATTGCCGAGCAAGAGTTCGTCTCGGCAATGACCGACTTTGAAGCGGCGGGCTATGAGCGCGTCATCCTGATGTCGGGCAGCCAAGAGCCGGTCGAACGTGGGCTTTCGCGTCATGCCGCTTGATCAGACGCCAATCATCCTGCGCGTGCGCTGCGCAATCCTGTAGAGCCGAGGATGTGATTTTACGAAGGCCTTGCCGCGTGTGATCGCGCGGTGCGCCAGACCGGCAACGCTACCGCGCGCCGTAAGGGACAGGACGACGTCGTAGTGCGCTGTTTCGACAGGCGCCCACGAGCGCTTGTATCCCTGATCGCCAAGGCCGAAATCGAACATGCTGACGCCTTTGTTGTGTTGACCTTCGATCATTTGCCAGAACAGGAATTCGCCGGGGCTCGCATCCGCACCGACGCTCTCGTCAATCGAGCTGAACTGGCAGATGACGTGATCGCCTTTCCGTGAAATGCCGGAAAGTGCCGCAATGTATCCATCGCGTTGACCCTTGAGGCGAATCGCGTGCATCTCGAGGCCCAGGATTTGCCGGTCCGCGTCGCGGATGTCGATCGCCCCATGCAGGAACTGCTTCGTTTCGGGGCGGGCAAATACGTCCGGCAAGCCAAGTGTCTCGAAGCGTTCGCTTTTCTGTTTGAAAAAGAGATCAAGGAGCCGATGCTGCTCGTTGGTGGTGCCGCCGGCGACATACTCGAAACCGCCAAGGGCCTCCAGACGTTTGGATTGAACGCGAAACTTCTTGCGTCTATTTTTTGCATTCAATTGCCTGAGCGTAGTGTCGAAGCTGTCGAGAAGAGGAAGCCGGTATGCATGGTTCTGGTTCTGGACCATGGGCAGGAGAGCAAGCGGATTCTGGCGCCCGCGCCATTCCAGAGGAATATTCTGGAGCAGCAGTAAGTCGGCCAGACCGGCCAGTGCTTGCCGCAGCAGGTCGGCGAAGCGATGTGCATCGAGATCGCCAGTTCCTTCCAGGAAACGGTTCGAAAACAGGCCGGTATTGATATTGCTGTGGTCGGCGCCGATGAACGTGGCAACTCGCGCGCCGTGCGACCTCGTGATCTCGAGCGGCAGGATGAAGGCGGTCTCGTGGGCCAGCTTGCCCCAAAGGATTGCCAGCGGGTTTTGATAGGCTCGTACCCAGGCCAGGCACCAGTCATAGCCCTGGTGCAACGAGTTCAGATCGTCGCACTCAAGTTCACGCCAGGCTTGCTCCAGTGTCGGCATCGCATCGATGACGACGACGTCGAGATTGGCGTTGGTAAATCGTGCGTCCAGCGACTCAACGCGAGAAATGCCCCCTTCGGTCTCCGGCACGTCCGGTCTATCCGGAACGGGAACACTCCGTGTCAACACGACATCTCTCCAGTCTACTTGGTGAGCGGAGAGGATAGGGGGCAGAAGCGTTCATTTCGTTTATGAACTGCGCGCAGTCCGGCTTTCCCTGTATCAGGGTTAGTTCGCCGTTAACGCTTCATCGTTGCTTGGGTCCAGCCATCCACTTGATGATGACCATGGCAGGGAGCACCCAGAGCAAGCCGGTCAGGGAAAAGTAGAGCAGGTGGCCCCACCAGGGCGCGTTGCCGAGTGTTGCGACGGCAATTGTGTTCGCCAGTACCGCGTAGGCGAGCACGAGAACGACGATGACGATCGTGCCGATGAATTTACGAAGGCGGACTGGCATCTAAAACTTTCCACTCTTGGGTTCGGAACGACCGCGACGGCATGCCGCAAAGGTTCGGGGCTTGTTTTGCATGAGCCGCTAAGGCAAATCAACTGCCCGACACAAGGAGCAGGCATGGCTATCGCGAACCCACCGACGGAACAGGAAATTTTGCGTCAGGTGCACAAGCAGGACAGCGATCGTCGCGCCGTCCGTATTTGGCTTGGATTCGTGCTGCTGGCGCTGTTCTGTCTTGTGATCGTCGGCGGCGCCACACGGCTAACGAACTCGGGTCTGTCAATCACGGAGTGGAAGCCGATCCATGGCGTGATTCCTCCTTTGAGTGCCGCGGAGTGGGAGGAGGAGTTCAAGCTCTACCAACGCATCCCCGAGTATCATCAACTCAACAGCGACATGACCGTCGATGAGTTCAAGAGCATCTTCTGGTGGGAATGGGCGCATCGCCTGATCGCCCGTGGCATTGGCGTGATCTTTGCTTTGCCGCTCATCTATTTCTGGGCGACCGGAAAGGTCGAGCGGCGTCTGCGCTGGCCGCTCGTTGGCATTCTCGCATTGGGCGGACTGCAAGGTGGGATCGGCTGGTGGATGGTGTCATCCGGCCTGTCCGTGCGGACGGATGTCAGCCAATATCGGCTCGCCACGCACCTTGTCATGGCCTGTCTGATCTTCGTCTCCTGTATGTGGATCGCGCGCGGGCTCTCTCCCCACTCGGACGATGCTGCCCCGACGAGGCGTTCCCACGTATGGGCGGCAGCAATTGCCATTTTCGCGCTATTCCAGATATATCTTGGTGCACTGGTTGCCGGACTGGACGCCGGATTCACCTACAACACCTGGCCCTTGATGGATGGCGCCGTCATTCCCTCGGACCTTTTGATTCAACAGCCGGGCTGGATCAACTTCTTCGAGAATCCGAAGACCGTGCAGTTCGTTCATCGCCTTGGCGCCTATGCTCTATTTTCGCTGGTGTTGATCAATATGATCATCACGCTTTGGGCGACGCCTTCGACTACGCACGCGCGGCGCGCCGTCGTGCTGTTCGTGCTGGTGACGATCCAGGCAGCAATCGGAATCATGACGCTTCTGTTGGCGGTCCCTCTTCATTGGGGACTGCTGCATCAGGCGGGTGCGCTCGTAGTCCTTGGGTTTGCCGTCGCAAACTGGCGCGGCTTCTATGGCGAGTATCCGCACGCGACCGCCATCGCCGAGCGGGATTAAACAAGCGGCGTCGGGGACGGGGTTCGTCGTTGTCACGAGATAATAGGCGGCTTGTTGTCGGAACCAGTCAGGTGCCGGCGTCCTTTGTAGGACGCTAGCGGACCGGGAGCCTTTCCATGCGCAAACTCCGAATATTCCTCAGCATTTCACTCGACGGCTACTTTGCGGATGAAAATGGTGACCTGAACTGGGCTCACAGCGACGACACGGAATTCAACGCGTTTGTCGCCGGCAACGCCAGCGCCGGCGGCGAACTGGTGATGGGACGGGTGACCTACGACCTCATGGCGGCCTATTGGCCAACCGCCGTCGCCAAGCAAAACGATCCGGTTGTGGCGGAAGGGATGAACAGCCTTCCCAAGCTCGTCTTCTCTAGAAAGACGCGCGAGGCGACCTGGGCGAACACGAGGCTGACTAACGACGATCCTGTCGACACGATCCGCGTCCTCAAGCGAGAGCAGGGAAGGGATCTCGTCGTGCTTGGCAGCGGTAGCATCGTCCGCCAACTGGCGACCGCGGGGCTGGTCGACGGCTTTCAATTCGTTGTCGTGCCGATTGTGCTCGGGCGCGGGCAGTCCGTGTTCGCCGATATTGGCGAGACGATACGGCTGCAACTGACCGGCAATCGCGCATTTGGTAACGGCAACTTGGTTCTGACCTACATTCCGGCCAGCTAGCCAACTTAAACGGGTCTGGGCGCCGACAAAAAATCCGGCTGCGTCGCCACAGCCGGATTCCGTCATTTACGTCCGAAGATCAATCTCAGAAAAAACCGCGGCGTTGCCACCACCCGGCCTTTTTCGGCTTTCCATCACCTTCGGCCTCGACCGCTTCGCCGCGCGTCGACTTAACCGTCGGTTCCGACGAGGAGATGTTTGATCCTCTGTTGGCACGGACAGGCTTTGCCTCTTCCTCGGTCGGTGCATCAAGGTCCGCAGCGGCGGCGACCGATTCGGTCTCGGCCTGGGGAGCTGTCTCAGCGATGGCATCTTCCACGACAGGCTCTTCGATTGGCGAGGCCTTGCGGCTACGGCGCGCACGCTTCGGCTTTACATCCTCGGTGACAGATGCTCCCGTCTCAACGGCTGCCATGGCTGACAGGCTTTCGACCGCCTCCTCGGCTACGGTCTCGATCACTTCGACTGCAGCCGTTGCCGGATTGACAGCTTCGGTCGCCCCCGCGTTGGCAGCCACTGGGCTCTCGTCGTCTTCAGATCCTGCGGACGATGTTTCCAGATCGCCGTCCTCGCGGTTGCGGCGTCCGCCCCGCTTGCCGCGCCGGCGGCGCTTGCGGCGTTGTGATTCGTCGCTCTCGTCGCGAGCCTCGGATGCGGAAACGTCCTCCTCGCCATCGCTGGTCTCGTCGTCGCCATCATCGTCTTCGCCTTCCAGAGCTTCCCCGGAAACGGCGTCAACAGACGACTGCTGCTCGGCATTGCCAGTGCGGCCGCGACGGCGGCGGCGGCGTTTGCGCTTGCGGCCATCGCCTTCGCTCTCGGCACGAGCAGCCACAGGACGCTCGGCAGCAACCGGCTTTTCTTCCAGTTCTTCATCCTCGTCTTCGTCCGCCTCGATCACGACATCGTCGTCGTCGTCTTCAGGAATGGCCGCGAAATTGAAGAGGGTTTCTATCTTCACCGGATTTTCGACGGGCTCACCGCGGTCGATTGCGAAATGCTGCGCTCCAACAGAGCCGTCGGCATCGATGATAATGGCAACACCGAAGCGTGCCTCATAGTCGATGATCGTCTGGCGCTTGTGGTTGAGAAGGTAGAGTGCAATCTCAGGCGTGGTGCGGACCGTTATGTCGTGCGTCGTGTTCTTGAGCAGGTACTCCTCGATGCCGCGAAGCACATGCAGCGCGACGGAGGACTGCGATCGGACGTGACCCGTGCCGCCGCAATGCGAGCAGACCTGGGTTGTCGATTCGAGAACGGATGCGCGGATGCGCTGGCGCGACATCTCGAGCAGGCCGAAGTGCGAGATCCGGCCGACCTGGATGCGGGCGCGGTCGTTCTTCAGGCATTCCTTGAGCTTCTTCTCGACGGCGCGGTTGTTGCGCTTTTCTTCCATGTCGATGAAGTCGATGACGATCAGGCCGGCAAGGTCGCGCAGGCGCAACTGGCGCGCGACTTCTTCCGCAGCCTCGAGGTTCGTCTGCAGCGCGGTGTCTTCGATCGAATGCTCACGCGTTGAACGGCCCGAGTTGACGTCGATCGAGACCAGTGCTTCCGTCTGGGTCATGATCAGGTAGCCGCCGGACTTAAGCGTCACTTGCGGTTGAAGCATGCGATCGAGCTGCGCTTCGATGCCGGAGCGCGAGAAGATCGGGTGAATGTCTCGGTAGGGCTGAACCACCTTGGCGTGGCTCGGCATCAGCATCTTCATGAAGTCTTTCGCTTCACGATAGCCTTCCTCGCCGGAAACGATGACCTCGCTGATATCCTTGTTGTAGAGGTCCCGGATCGAGCGTTTGATCAGCGAGCCTTCTTCGTAGACGAGGCAGGGAGCCGTCGACGCCAGCGTCAGTGTGCGTACGTTTTCCCACAGACGCATCAGATATTCGAAATCGCGCTTGACCTCGACCTTGGTGCGATTGGCGCCTGCGGTGCGCAGGATGACGCCCATGCCCTGCGGCACTTCGAGCATCCGTGCGATTTCCTTGAGGCGCTTGCGGTCCTGAGGATTGGTGATCTTGCGGGAGATACCCCCGCCACGTGCCGTGTTCGGCATAAGAACCGAGTAGCGGCCAGCTAGCGAAAGATATGTGGTCAGGGCAGCGCCCTTGTTGCCACGTTCTTCCTTGGCGACCTGAACGAGCAGAATCTGGCGACGCTTGATGACTTCCTGGATGCGGTACTGCTTGCGCGGCTTGCGCTGCACGCGATCGGGAACTTCTTCCATCGCGTCTTCGGCGCCGACGTTCTCGATCACTTCTTCTTCGTGATCATGATCATCGTCATCGTCATCACCGCCACGGCGGCGGGCGTCAACGTCCTCGGAGATCGAGTCCGTCTCGACCATCGCTGCCATTTCGCCGCCGGAAGAACCGTCGTCCTCACTGCCGGTCGCAGCGGTGACCTCGCTATCGGTGCTCGCTGCCGCCGTTTCGGTATCGGCAACCGGTACAACCTTCTTGCGACTACGGCGCGGCTTGGCTTTCTTGACGGGGCCCTCTTCGGCTACGCTTTCTGCTGTTTCGACAGCCGGCATGGCCCCTTCGGCCATGGTGGCCGGGTCGCCCTCGGCCACGATTCCGACATCAGGCTGCGCTTGGGTTGCAGGATCCATCGTCGCGGTTTCGACCTGCTCGACATCGTCGTCGCGACGATGCTCTTCGGCTTCCGCACGCAACAGGGCCTGACGGTCGGCCAGCGGGATCTGGTAGTAGTCGGGATGGATTTCGGCAAAGGCCAGGAAGCCATGCCGGTTGCCGCCGTAATCGACGAATGCGGCTTGCAGCGAGGGCTCTACCCTCGTTACCTTTGCGAGATAGATGTTGCCGCGAATTTGCTTCTTGTGCTGTGACTCGAAGTCAAATTCTTCTATGCGGTTTCCGCGAACGACAACGACGCGCGTCTCTTCCTCGTGAGACGCGTCGATAAGCATTTTGTCTGCCATGTAAGCTGAGCTCCTCGGCACAGTCGAACGGTGGCATTCCTCACTGTCGATAAAACAGAATGGGGGCGGCCCGTCATTGCTGCGCCGGATATTGAAAGTCGCGATTGGTGCGGTGTGGAAAGCAGCAGCCAGACAACAGCGGGGAAACTTTTCTCCCGGGGCCTGTAGACTTCAGATAAAACCTGCTGCGACACCATCAAAGACCAAGCGAGATCGACAAAACAAAGACCGTGTTAAGGTCCGATGAGTTTGCTCTCTTGTTAAAGAGCATTTGGTGGATATCCACCGATGAAGCTTCCGCATACGCCGGAAAATTCAGGATCCATTTTCGAGTTGAAACACATACGACGGCGGACGATTGCCGGTTGTGGCGCCAGGTCCTTCTCGGTTTGGCTGCCGTGTCGGCGACTCTATCCCGTCAGTACTTCTACCCTGAAAATCCTTGTATGTTTTCTCTGTCACAATAGCAAGGGAAAAGCCAAATGTGCCATAATATTGATGGATTTTGAAACGCATAGAAAATCGGGGCTGAGATATGCCGATTCGGCTGGCGGTGGACGCCCGGCCTATCCGCAGGTGTACGCGTTAGCCGCGAGGGAGCAGTCAGGGGCAATGTATAGGATGTGGCGGGCGATTGTCTGAGAGTGGACTGCCTATCATGGTGACATCCGCGTGGAGAAGGAAGAGGTTTGCGACCGCTTTCCTTGCCGCGGCGATGGTAATCGCCTTCGTTGTTCCCGAGGCATCGCGTGCGGTCGCTGCGGCGAAACGAGACACTCTATTGGCCTATGGTGCCCGGATCGTCGGCGACGATGCACGTACGCGGATTGTTATCGACTTCGATCGCGCCCCGACCTTTTCCATTCACTACATCGCCAATCCGGAGCGCATCGTCATCGATCTTCCCGCGACGGCGTTCGGCTTTCCGGCCAAGGATCTCGAGGCGAGGGGGCTTTTCAAGGACATTCGCTACGGCACGATGGACGAGGACAGTGCCCGTATTGTTTTGACGACGACGAAGCCGGTGAAGATGCAACTTGCCAAGGTGCAGGCTGACGAGGGCGGCAAGGGGCATCGTCTCGTTCTCGATGCGGAGATGACCGACACGGATCAGTTTGCGGAACTGGTCAAGGCGCAGACCTGGAACGATGCGGCAAGGGCGCAGCAGGCGACCAACGCCATTCCTTCCCCGGAGAAGCTGTCTGATCGAGACTTCATCATTGCCGTCGACGCCGGTCACGGCGGGATCGACACAGGCGCGATCGGCATCGACACGAAGACCCAGGAAAAGGACGTAACGCTGGCTTTCGCCAATGCGCTTGTCGATCGCCTGAACCGCGAGGCCGGTATCAAGGCCTTTCTGACGCGCAAGGACGATTCGTTCCTGTCCCTTTCCGAAAGAGTGGAGATCGCCCGGCAAAACCGCGCAGGTCTCTTCATCTCGATGCATGCCGACACGCTGAGGCAGAAGGATATCCGCGGGGCGACCGTCTACACGATTTCCGACAGGGCATCGGACAAGCTCGCTGCCGATCTTGCTGACCGCGAGAATCTTTCCGACCAGATCGCTGGCAAGGAGGCCGCGACCGAGCCACCGGAAGTCGCTGATATCCTGCTCGATTTGACACGGCGGGAGACGCAGGCATTTTCCATATCCCTCGCCGAAAGCGTACTGGGCTCGTTCAAGGACCAGGTGGGGACCATCAACAATCCACACCGCCACGCAGGCTTTCGCGTTCTTCAGGCTCCGGACGTGCCGTCGATCCTGCTGGAACTGGGCTTTCTCTCCAACAGGGAGGACGAGAAGTTGCTGCTCGACAACCAATGGCGCGGCAGGATGGCGGACCTTCTGACCGAGGCGGTAAAGCGCTACCGCACGGCAATGTTGGCGAATGGGGGCTGACCGACGGCGTGGCGCAGATGTGACACTCGCGCGGGTAACGTCACTATATCGTGGGAATAGCGCGCGCGGGCCCTATTTTTCCCACATTCGCGCCGTTACTCGCCGCTATGTTTCGACAGACGAAACGGAAACGTCTTGTGGCGGCAACGCTCATGGAGTAAGTCGCGCAACGTGCAAAATGCCCCGATCCATGCGATTGTTGTGCTCGCGCCGATCGATGATTGAGATACCGGTAGCTTAAGATATGATCAGACTTCTTGGATATTTCTTCGGAGTGGCTTGCGTCCTGTTTTTGGGCGTGGCCGCGGTCGTTGCCGTGTACCTATCCAACGTCGCGAAGGATCTCCCCGACTACGCGGTCCTGAGCAGCTATGCGCCACCGGTCACGACGCGCGTTCATGCCGGCAACGGCGCCCTGATGGCCGAGTATGCGAAGGAGCGTCGTCTCTTCCTACCAATTCAGGCGATCCCCGACCGCGTGAAGGCCGCCTTTCTCTCTGCCGAGGACAAGAATTTTTACAATCATCCGGGCGTCGATCTGACCGGTCTCGGTCGTGCCATCCTGGTCAATTTGCAGAATTTCGGCTCGGGCCGCCGCCCGGTCGGGGCATCGACGATCACCCAGCAGGTTGCGAAGAACTTCCTCCTGACGTCGGATCAGACCATCGACCGCAAGATCAAGGAAGCGATCCTGTCCTTCCGCATCGAGCAGGCCTACAGCAAGGACAAGATTCTCGAACTGTATCTCAACGAGATTTTCTTCGGACTCAACTCCTATGGCATTGCCAGTGCAGCACTTACCTACTTCAACAAGTCCGTTACTGAATTGACCGTTGCCGAAGCGGCCTATCTTGCCTCGCTTCCGAAAGGCCCCGCCAATTACCATCCTTTCCGCCACCCCGAAGCCGCGCTCGAGCGTCGCAACTGGGTTGTCGATCGCATGGTGGAGAACGGCTATGTCAGCCAGGCGGACGGTGCGGAGGCGAAGCAGCAGCCACTCGGTGTGACTGGTCGCAACAGCGGCCCGTCACTGTTTGCTTCCGGTTATTTCGCCGAGGCTGTCCGCCGCCAGCTGATAGACCAGTATGGAGAAAAGGCACTTTACGAAGGTGGTCTCTCCGTCCGCACATCCTTCGATCCGCAAATGCAGGTGTTCGCGCGAAAGGCGCTGCAAGATGGCCTGATAACCTATGACGAGCGTCGAGGTTTCCATGGGCCGTTGAAGCAGATTGATACGACCGCCGACTGGGGTAAGACGCTCGCCGATATTCCGGCGCTTACCGATGTGCCCGAATGGCGTCTCGCGGTCGTGCTGGCCGTTGCCGACGACAGCGTCGACATCGGATTGCAGCCTGACAAAGACGGCGCGGGCAAGGTTCCGGCCGAGCGCGAACGTGGCGTCATAGCGGCCAAGAACATGCAGTGGGCCTACCGCTCCTCCGCCGGCCGCAAGACTGCAAAATCGCCGCAAGGCGTGCTTGCTCCAGGGGATGTTGTTTACGTCGAGCCGCTCGACGGAGAGAACTCGACCTCTTACCGCCTTCGCCAGCCACCGAAGGTCGAGGGTGGTTTGGTCGCCATGGATCCGAAGACCGGCCGCGTGCTGGCGATGGTCGGCGGCTTCTCCTACGCTCAATCCGAATTCAATCGCGCCACGCAGGCGATGCGCCAGCCCGGTTCGTCCTTCAAGCCCTTCGTCTATGCCGCCGCGATGGACAACGGCTACACCCCGGCGTCGGTGGTCAGCGACGATCCGCTGCAGATTCAGACCGGCAACGGCCAGGTATGGGCACCAGACAACTACGAGGGTGAGGGCGGGGGCGCCAATACGCTGCGCTTTGCCATCGAGCATTCGCGCAACCGCATGACCGTTCGGCTTGCCAACGACCTTGGCATGAACGTCGTGGCCGAGTATGCCGAGCGCTTCGGCATCTATGATCACATGATGCCTGTTCTAGCGATGTCGCTCGGCTCCGGCGAGACGACTGTTCTGCGGATGGTTTCGGCGTATTCGGTCATTGCCAACGGCGGCAAGCAGATCAAGCCGACCCTCATCGACAGAATTCAGGACCGCTATGGCAAAACGATCTTCAAGCATGAGGAACGTGTCTGCGAAGGCTGCAATGCCAGCGATTGGCAGAACCAGGAAGAACCGAATGTGGTCGACAATCGCGAGACCGTTCTCGATCCCATGACCTCCTACCAGATCACCTCGATGCTGCAGGGTGTGGTCCAGCGTGGCACCGCTGCCGGCAAGGTCTTGCTTGGCGACCGTGATGTCGCTGGCAAGACGGGGACCACCAACGACGAAAAGGACGCGTGGTTCGTGGGCTTTACTCCGGATCTCGTTGCTGGCCTCTACATCGGCTTCGATTCGCCCTCGACGCTTGGACGCGGGGGCACCGGCGGCTCATTGTCGGCGCCGGTATTCAACGAATTCATGCAGGCAGCCGTAAAGGATATGCCGGCATCTAAATTCGTCATTCCGGCCGGCATGAATCTCATTCCGATCGATCGCAAGACCGGTATGGCCGCTGCCCAGGGTGACCCGAGCACCATCATCGAGGCCTTCAAGCCCGGTACCGGCCCGGCTGACAGCTTCTCCGTTATCGGCATGGACAACACCATGGCGCCCGAGGAGATTCTGAAGACCTCGCCCCAGGCGAACCAGGCGGTCCAGTCGGGGTCCGGCGGTCTCTACTAAGCCTTTGCGCAAATACTGGTGGCGGCTGCGGCTCTTTACATCCGCGGCCGCCGCAACTATTTGACGGGCACCTTTCAAAGCAACGCAGAGAAGCGGGAAAATGCGAGCGGAAATCCAGAACGTAGTCGATGAAACCAAGCAGGCTATCACCCTGCTGAGGAGGCATCTTTGACTGGGACCAGGCGGTAAGACGACTGGACTGGTTGAATAACAAGTCAGAGGATCCCAACCTCTGGAACGATGCGGCGGAAGCGCAGAAGCTGATGCGCGAGCGCCAGCAACTCGATGATGGCATCAATGGCGTGAAGCGCTTCGAGCAGCAGCTGAACGACAATATCGAACTCATCGAAATGGGCGAGGAAGAGGGCGACGAAGGCATTGTCAAGGAAGCCGAAGACGCGCTGAAAGCCCTCAGGACCGAAGCCGCACGCCAGCAAGTCGAAGCCATGCTTTCAGGCGAGGCCGACAGCAACGATACCTACATCGAAGTTCACTCAGGCGCCGGCGGCACGGAAAGCCAGGACTGGGCCAACATGCTTCTGCGCATGTACACCCGCTGGGCCGAACGCCAACGCTACAAAGTCGAACTGCTTGAAGTTCATGACGGCGAAGAAGCTGGCATCAAGTCCGCCACTCTTCTCGTTAAGGGTCACAATGCCTATGGCTGGATGAAGACGGAGTCGGGCGTTCACCGCCTAGTGCGTATATCGCCCTATGACAGCAACGCGCGCCGTCACACATCGTTCTCGTCCATCTGGGTCTATCCGGTCATCGATGATTCGATTCAGATCG
The DNA here is from genome assembly GCF_001426265.1 of Rhizobium sp. Root1220. GTDB lineage: Bacteria > Pseudomonadota > Alphaproteobacteria > Rhizobiales > Rhizobiaceae > Rhizobium. The sequence goes on along the minus strand of NZ_LMDG01000009.1, from coordinate 18,577 downwards.
ACATCAACGAAGGCGACTGCCGCATCGACACCTACCGCTCATCGGGCGCCGGTGGCCAGCACGTCAACACGACTGACTCCGCAGTGCGTATCACCCATATTCCCTCCGGTATCGTAGTGCAGTGCCAGCAGGAACGCTCACAGCACAAGAATCGCGCCAAGGCCTGGGACATGTTGCGTGCCCGCATGTACGAGGCCGAGCTGAAGAAGCGCGAAGACGCCGCGAGCGCCGAAGCGGCCTCGAAGTCGGATATCGGCTGGGGTCACCAGATCCGGTCGTATGTCCTGCAGCCGTATCAGCTCGTCAAGGACCTTCGCACCGGTGTTACCAGCACCGCACCAGATGATGTGCTCGACGGGGAGCTCAACGAGTTCATGGAAGCAGCCCTTGCACACCGCATCAGCGGCAAACCGGATGCTGTCTTGGACGACGTCGACTGAAGGATTTCGCAACGTGGGTGTTGCGAGACGTCAAGCGGGCCCGCTGGAAACAGCGGGCCTTTTCTTTGTCGCGCAGGAATGCGAACCGGGTCACTCAATGGTGAGGCCGCGATTCCACCAGCGGCCTTGCGCTTGATTGCAAAGCCGTTATCTATCCTTCCGATTTCACGGGTGGAGGATTTTCGATGAAGAAGCGCATTCTTTTCACGGGCGGTTCGGGCAAGGCGGGGCGTCATGCCGTGCCGTGGCTCGTCAACGCCGGCTACGAGGTCCACAATATCGATCTCGTGCCGCTCGACAGCCCAGGCGTCACCAATCTGATTGCCGATATCACCGACAGCGGCCAGGTCTTCAATGCGCTATCCATGCACCGCGATTTTCCTGATCTGGAAGCAGGCAAGGGCGTCCAGCCTTTCGATGCGGTCGTGCACTTCGCGGCCGTCCCGCGCATTCTGATCAAGTCTGACAACGAGACCTTCCGTATCAATACGATGGGCACGTACAATGTCATAGAAGCGGCGGCGAAGCTCGGCATCCGCAAGATCATCGTCGCCTCAAGTGAAACCACCTACGGGGTCTGTTTCGCCGAAGGCCATCGCGACTTCCATCAGTTCCCATTGGAGGAAGACTACGACGTCAACCCGATGGATTCTTACGGTCTCTCCAAGGTCGTCAACGAAAAGACCGCCCGCGCCTTTGCGGAGCGAACTGGCGCCGACATATACGCGCTACGCATCGGCAATGTCATCGAACCGCATGAATATGAGAAGTTCCCGACGTTCTTCGCGAATCCGGAAATGCGCAAACGCATCGCCTGGAGCTATATCGATGCCCGCGACCTGGGCCAGATCTGCCATCTCTGCATCCAGAAGGACGGGTTGGGCTATCAGGTTTTCAACGCCGCCAATGACACGGTATCCGCCAACACACCCTCGATGGAGCTCGCTCGGCGGTTCTTCCCGAGCGTGCCCTTCACGCGCGACACCGGCGAATATGAGGGCCTGCTCTCGAACCGCAAGATCCGCGACGTCCTTGGTTTCAAGGAGGAGCATGACTGGCGGAAGTACGTGAAGGTCTGATCGACCCATTCAACGCCACGCAGGATTGGAAAAAACGAAAAACGCACTTGCCAATCCTGCGTGGCAGCCTTAAAGGGTGCGCCATGCTTGCAGTGGTGCTTCGAACCCTTTGGGTCAAGGAGCTGAATGTAAAGCGTAAAGGGGTATAGCTCAGCTGGTAGAGCGGCGGTCTCCAAAACCGCAGGTCGTGGGTTCGAGCCCCTCTGCCCCTGCCATCATCTTCGGACGGACAGCGCGCTAAGTCGCAGCGTTTGAGCCGGGAGGCGACGAATGGCTAATTTCGTTAAACTTCGGTTCCCCTCTTGTTTAATTGGGAATCGGCGTTTATGTAGGGTTCAACAGACACGCGGTGCGTGGGGCTGATATGTTCAGCTTTACGCGCCGTAATTGCGTGGGCAGTCGATGGCATCCAAATCCAATCCGTTTACGTTTCTCCAGCAGGTCCGCACGGAGACGTCTAAAGTTACCTGGCCGTCGCGCCGTGAGACGATGATCTCGACGGTCATGGTGCTTGTTATGGTGGTTTTCGCCGCGCTGTTCTTTTTTGCCGCGGACCAGCTGATCGGCTGGCTATTGGGCTTTGTGCTCAACTTTGGCAATTGATCGGGCGGAGAAGTAACATGGCGGCACGTTGGTACATCGTCCACGCGTATTCTAATTTTGAAAAGAAGGTCGCGGAAGACATCGAAAACAAGGCCAGGCAGAAGGGGCTGGAGCACCTTTTTGAAAGGATTCTTGTCCCGACTGAGAAGGTCGTCGAGGTTCGCCGCGGTCGCAAGGTCGATTCCGAGCGCAAGTTCTTTCCGGGTTATGTCCTCGTTCGCGCCAACCTGACGGATGAAGCCTATCATCTGATCAAGAACACGCCGAAGGTTACCGGCTTTCTCGGCTCCGACAATAAGCCTGTTCCGATTCCGGATTATGAAGCCGAGCGCATTCTCGGCCAGGTCCAGGAAGGTGTCGAGCGGCCGAAGGCTTCTGTCAGCTTCGAGATCGGCGAGCAGGTTCGCGTTTCTGACGGTCCGTTCGCCTCCTTTAATGGTACGGTCCAGGATGTCGACGAAGAGCGTTCGCGCCTGAAGGTGGAAGTTTCGATCTTTGGTCGCGCGACGCCGGTTGAGCTGGAATACGCTCAGGTCGAGAAGGTTTGATTTTTCGAATGGGGGTCGGCCTTGGCTGATCCTCTAGCGGACATTTTCCGCTAGCGCGTGGAAGGCGAGGGGGCTTAGCCGGACCTGCGAGCCGCACCACGCAACCGCAGCCGCTGGAGCGATCCGGCATACGGACCGGGCAACCGGTCATCAGTGAAAGGCAGAGAGATATGGCTAAGAAAGTTGCAGGCCAGCTCAAGCTTCAGGTCAAGGCAGGATCGGCAAACCCGTCCCCGCCAATCGGCCCGGCGCTTGGTCAGCGTGGCATTAACATCATGGAATTCTGCAAGGCGTTCAACGCCGCTACGCAGGAAATGGAAAAGGGTATGCCGATCCCGGTCGTCATTACCTATTACCAGGACAAGTCCTTCACCTTCGCGATGAAGCAGCCTCCGGTCAGCTACTGGCTGAAGAAGGAAGCGAAGATCTCGTCCGGTTCGAAGACGCCTGGTAAGGGCGCAACCGCAGGTAAGCTCACCAAGGCTCAGATCAAGTCGATCGCCGAAGCCAAGATGAAGGACCTGAACGCAGCTGATATCGAAGGTGCAATGGCGATGATCGAGGGCTCTGCCCGCGCCATGGGCCTGGAAGTGGTAGGATAAGACCATGGCAGGCAAGCGCACTAAGAAGATCAACGAAGGTGTTGATCCTACGAAGCTCTACGATCTGAACCTTGCTATCGGCATGGTCAAGGAACGGGCTGTCGCCAAGTTCGACGAGACCATCGAAGTTTCGATGAACCTCGGCGTCGATCCGCGTCACGCAGACCAGATGGTCCGCGGCGTGGTCAACCTGCCGAACGGCACTGGCCGCGACGTTCGCGTTGCTGTCTTCGCACGTGGCGCCAAGGCTGATGAAGCCAAGGCTGCTGGTGCGGACATCGTCGGCGCCGAAGAACTCGTTGAAATCGTTCAGGGCGGCAAGATCGACTTCGATCGTTGCATCGCAACGCCTGATATGATGCCGCTGGTCGGTCGCCTCGGTAAGGTTCTCGGCCCGCGTGGCATGATGCCAAACCCGAAGGTCGGAACGGTTACGATGGATGTCGCTGGTGCCGTCAAGGCTTCCAAGGGTGGCGCTGTCGAGTTCCGCGTCGAGAAGGCCGGTATTGTTCACGCTGGCATCGGCAAGGCTTCGTTCGATGCCAAGGCTCTTGAAGAAAACATCAAGGCTTTCGCCGACGCAGTCATCAAGGCAAAGCCGGCTGGTGCAAAGGGCAACTACGTCAAGCGCGTAGCGATCTCTTCGACCATGGGCCCAGGCGTCAAGATCGAACTCGCTTCGGTTACGGCGTAACAAATTTTGCCGGGCTTCGGCCCGGTTCACGAATTCCGGCCTCGCAAGGGGCCGGAATATTCCGGAGAAATCCGGAATCCTGTCCGAGATTGCAGGTGGTTTTCCCTTAATCACGATGCCTGCATGAGACGGGTAAGACCCGAATTGCATGAAGCTCTGCTTCGATGAATTTGGTTCGAGCCTAGGATGCCTTGTGCCTCTCAGCCTTAACTGGCGCGGAGCGCGAGGGGACAGGATCCTCAAGCGTCGCTTGGGTTCTCTTCTGATCCCAAGAGGCAAAGGCAACCCGATGGGTCCGTTTACGGTCCCATCTACTGGAGATAGGCAGTGGAAAGAGCGGAAAAACGCGAATTCGTCACGGAACTGAACGAAGTCTTCAAGGCTTCGGGCTCAGTCGTCGTGGCCCACTATGCTGGTGCTACAGTCGCGCAGATGAACGACTTCCGTTCAAAGATGCGTGCTGCTGGCGGTACCGTCAAAGTCGCGAAGAACCGCCTGGCCAAGATCGCCCTTCAGGGTACGGAAGCGGAAGGGATTTCTAATCTCTTCAACGGTCAGACGCTCATTGCTTACAGCAATGACCCGATCACCGCTCCGAAAGTCGTCGTGGATTTCGCCAAGACCAACGATAAGATCGTTGTCCTCGGCGGCGCCATGGGAACAACCACGCTCAACGCCGATGCAGTCAAGTCGCTCGCGACCCTGCCTTCGTTGGACGAACTGCGCGCGAAGCTGCTGGGCATGATCCAGACGCCAGCTACCCGCATCGCAGGCGTTGTTGCAGCACCGGCAAGCCAGCTTGCTCGCGTGTTTTCGGCTTACGCCAAGAAGGACGAAGCCGCATAAGGCGGTTTTTTGCTGTTTATAAACAACCGGTTCGAACCGAACAAAAGGAACTGATAACATGGCTGATCTCGTAAAGATCGTTGACGACCTCTCCGCGCTGACCGTTCTGGAAGCCGCAGAACTGTCCAAGCTTCTCGAAGAAAAGTGGGGCGTATCTGCTGCTGCACCGGTAGCCGTTGCTGCTGCTGGCGGCGGTGCTGCTGCTGCTGTCGTTGAAGAAGAAAAGACCGAGTTCGACGTTATCCTCGTCGAAGCTGGCGCTAACAAGATCAACGTCATCAAGGAAGTCCGCGCGATCACAGGCCTCGGCCTGAAGGAAGCTAAGGACCTCGTTGAAGCCGCTCCTAAGGCTGTCAAGGAAGCTGTTTCCAAGGCTGAAGCTGCTGACATCAAGAAGAAGCTTGAAGACGCTGGCGCCAAGGCCGACGTTAAGTAAGCTTGAAATACATCTGGGAGGCGGGTTTCCCGCCTCCCATTTGCCGTTTCCGGAACAAATTACCCAAAAGCCACGTGAAAACGGCTTTTGGGTAATGGGTTCTTCAAGAGGATGGTCTCGAACCGAGACGCGTAGGCAATCCGGCCTCGTGGTTTCGGGAAGTGAGACGAGTTTGAAGTTCACATTGTGTTGACGGGGTCGACTGGCCATCGGTTCCCGTCCGTTGCAGGCCCGGATGCAATTTTGAAGGAGCGACGATGGCTCAGACCCTTTCGTTCAATGGTCGTAGGCGCGTACGCAAGTTTTTCGGTAAGATTCCAGAAGTCGCAGAGATGCCAAACCTCATCGAGGTTCAGAAGGCATCCTATGATCAATTCCTGATGGTTGAAGAGCCCAAGGGCGGTCGCCCTGACGAGGGCCTTCAGTCCGTTTTCAAGTCCGTATTTCCGATCACGGATTTTTCCGGCGCTTCCATGCTGGAATTCGTGTCCTACGAGTTCGAGCCGCCAAAGTTCGACGTCGATGAATGCCGCCAGCGCGACCTGACCTATGCCGCGCCGCTGAAGGTGACTCTCCGTCTGATCGTGTTCGATATCGACGAAGATACGGGTGCGAAGTCCATCAAGGACATCAAGGAACAGTCGGTTTACATGGGCGACATGCCGCTCATGACCAACAACGGTACGTTCATCGTCAACGGCACCGAGCGCGTTATCGTGTCTCAGATGCACCGTTCGCCGGGCGTTTTCTTTGACCACGACAAGGGCAAGAGCCATTCTTCCGGCAAGCTGCTCTTCGCTGCCCGCGTCATCCCTTACCGCGGTTCCTGGCTCGATATCGAATTCGACGCCAAGGACATCGTCTACGCCCGTATCGACCGCCGCCGCAAGTTGCCGGTAACGTCGCTACTGATGGCGCTCGGCATGGATGGCGAAGAAATCCTGTCGACCTTCTACACCAAGTCCGACTACGTTCGTGATGGCAAGGGTTGGCGGATTCCGTTCACGCCCGAGACCCTCAAGGGCGCGAAGACGATCACCGATATGGTTGACGCCGACACCGGCGAAGTCGTTGTCGAAGGCGGCAAGAAGCTGACCCCGCGTCTGCTTCGCCAACTCTCCGACAAGGGCCTCAAGGCCCTGAAGGCATCCGACGAAGACCTGTATGGCAACTTCCTGGCCGAAGACATCGTCAACTACTCGACAGGCGAAATCTACCTCGAGGCAGGCGACGAGATCGACGAGAAGACCCTGCCGGTCATCCTGTCCCACGGCTTCGAAGAGATTCCGGTTCTCGGCATCGACCACATCAATGTGGGCGCTTACATCCGCAACACCCTGAACGCAGACAAGAACGAGAACCGCCAGGACGCTCTGTTCGATATCTATCGCGTCATGCGCCCGGGTGAACCGCCGACAATGGATTCGGCTGAAGCGATGTTCAACTCGCTGTTCTTCGATGCCGAGCGTTACGACCTCTCGGCCGTCGGCCGCGTCAAGATGAACATGCGCCTCGACCTCGATGTCGAAGACACCGTTCGTGTCCTGCGCAAGGACGACATCCTGGCCGTGGTCAAGATGTTGGTAGAACTGCGCGACGGCAAGGGCGAGATCGACGACATCGACAACCTCGGCAACCGTCGCGTTCGCTCTGTCGGCGAACTGATGGAAAATCAGTACCGTCTCGGTTTGCTCCGCATGGAGCGTGCGATCAAGGAACGTATGTCCTCGATCGAAATCGACACTGTCATGCCGCAGGACCTGATCAACGCCAAGCCGGCGGCTGCTGCCGTCCGCGAATTCTTCGGCTCCTCGCAGCTGTCGCAGTTCATGGACCAGGTGAATCCGCTCTCGGAAATTACCCACAAGCGTCGTCTTTCGGCACTTGGTCCGGGTGGTCTGACCCGCGAGCGCGCTGGCTTCGAAGTCCGCGACGTTCATCCGACCCACTACGGCCGTATTTGCCCGATCGAAACACCTGAAGGCCCGAACATTGGTCTGATCAACTCGCTGGCGACCTTTGCGCGCGTCAACAAGTACGGTTTCATCGAGAGCCCGTACCGCCGCATCGTCGATGGCAAGGTGACGAGCGACGTTCTTTATCTCTCCGCAATGGAAGAGGCGAAGTACTACGTCGCGCAGGCCAACGCCGAGCTCGGTGCTGACGGTTCGTTCACCGACGAATTCGTCGTTTGCCGTCACGCTGGCGAAGTTATGCTCGCTCCGCGCGACAGCATGAACCTGATGGACGTTTCGCCGAAGCAGGTCGTTTCGGTCGCAGCCGCTCTCATCCCGTTCCTGGAAAACGACGACGCAAACCGCGCGCTCATGGGCTCGAACATGCAGCGTCAGGCCGTTCCGCTGCTGCGTGCTGAAGCTCCGTTCGTCGGTACCGGCATGGAGCCGGTCGTTGCCCGCGACTCCGGCGCTGCTATCGGCGCCCGCCGCGGCGGTGTGGTCGACCAGGTCGATGCGACGCGTATCGTTATCCGTGCAACGGAAGACCTCGAAGCCGGCAAGTCCGGCGTCGATATCTACCGTCTGCAGAAGTTCCAGCGTTCGAACCAGAACACCTGCGTCAACCAGCGTCCGCTAGTCACCGTCGGTGACGAAGTCAACCGCGGCGACATTCTCGCCGACGGCCCGTCGACGGATCTGGGCGATCTCGCACTCGGCCGCAACGCGCTCGTCGCGTTCATGCCGTGGAACGGTTACAACTACGAAGACTCGATCCTGCTCTCCGAGCGTATCGTTGCCGACGACGTGTTCACCTCCATCCACATCGAAGAATTCGAAGTGATGGCGCGTGATACCAAGCTTGGTCCGGAAGAAATCACGCGTGACATTCCGAACGTCTCGGAAGAAGCGCTGAAGAACCTCGACGAAGCCGGTATCGTCTATATCGGTGCGGAAGTTGCTCCTGGCGACATCCTCGTCGGAAAGATCACGCCGAAGGGCGAAAGCCCGATGACGCCGGAAGAAAAGCTTCTGCGCGCCATCTTCGGTGAAAAGGCTTCCGACGTTCGCGACACATCCATGCGCATGCCTCCGGGCACCTACGGCACGATCGTCGAAGTCCGTGTCTTCAACCGCCACGGTGTTGAAAAAGACGAACGCGCCATGGCGATCGAGCGCGAAGAGATCGAGCGTCTTGCAAAGGACCGCGACGACGAGCAGGCAATCCTCGACCGTAACGTCTACGGCCGTCTGATCGAGATGCTCCGTGGCCAGTCGTCCATCGCAGGCCCGAAGGGCTTCAAGAAGGGCGCCGAGCTGTCGAACGCCGTCGTTTCCGAGTATCCGCGTTCGCAATGGTGGATGTTCGCCGTCGAAGACGAGAAGGTTCAGTCCGAACTGGAAGCGCTTCGTGGTCAGTACGACGAATCCAAGTCGCGCCTTGAACAGCGCTTCATGGACAAGGTCGAAAAGGTCCAGCGCGGCGACGAAATGCCTCCGGGCGTCATGAAGATGGTCAAGGTCTTTGTCGCCGTAAAGCGCAAGATCCAGCCAGGCGACAAGATGGCCGGCCGTCACGGCAACAAGGGCGTTGTTTCACGTATCGTTCCGGTCGAAGACATGCCGTTCCTCGAAGACGGCACGCACGTCGACGTCGTCTTGAACCCGCTGGGCGTGCCATCGCGCATGAACGTCGGTCAGATCCTCGAAACGCACCTGGGCTGGGCTTGCGCCGGCATGGGCCGCCAGATCGGCGAACTGATCGAAGCGTACAAGGCCAACGGCAACATCGAGCCGCTGCGCAAGACGATCGGCGACGTTGTCGGCGACGGTCCGAAGGCCGAACAGGTCAAGGACTTCGACGATGACTCTGTTCTTCGTCTGGCTGACCAGTGGAAGCGTGGCGTTTCGATTGCGACGCCTGTCTTTGACGGTGCGCATGAAGGTGACGTCAACGACATGCTGGCTCTCGCTGGTCTCAAGGAAAGCGGCCAGTCGACACTGTACGACGGTCGTACCGGCGAACAGTTCGACCGCCAGGTGACCGTTGGCTACATCTACATGTTGAAGCTGAACCACTTGGTCGACGACAAGATCCACGCCCGTTCGATCGGTCCTTACTCGCTCGTCACCCAGCAGCCGCTCGGTGGCAAGGCGCAGTTCGGCGGTCAGCGTTTCGGCGAAATGGAAGTCTGGGCTCTGGAAGCATACGGTGCAGCCTACACGCTGCAGGAAATGCTGACGGTGAAATCGGACGACGTCGCCGGCCGTACCAAGGTCTACGAAGCCATTGTTCGTGGCGACGATACGTTCGAAGCCGGTATTCCGGAAAGCTTCAACGTTCTCGTCAAGGAAATGCGCTCGCTGGGTCTTAGCGTCGAGTTGGAGAACTCCAAGATTGACGAGCAGCAGGCCGGCCAGTTGCCGGACGCCGCCGAGTAATCACCGATAGGGTGCGCGCTGTCCTGCAGCGCGCACCGTTCCCGCTTGGCCCCATTTCGTGTCGGCCGGGCAGGGACGATTTCGCCGCATTCTGCGGTTATTGTCGTTTTTCGCTATGGCGCGGCGCCCGGGAATTGCCGCTGACCATCGCAATTGAGGGCGCTAAGCCCATGAAGGAGACAGGCATGAACCAAGAGGTCATGAATCTTTTCAATCCGCAGGTGCCTGCGCAGAATTTCGATTCCATCCGGATTTCGATTGCGTCTCCGGAGAAGATTCTCTCCTGGTCTTATGGTGAGATCAAGAAGCCGGAAACGATCAACTATCGTACGTTCAAGCCTGAACGCGATGGTCTTTTCTGCGCGCGCATCTTCGGACCGATCAAGGATTACGAGTGCCTGTGCGGCAAGTACAAGCGCATGAAGTACAAGGGCATCATCTGCGAAAAGTGCGGCGTTGAAGTCACGCTGTCGCGCGTTCGTCGTGAGCGTATGGGTCATATCGAGCTCGCCGCTCCCGTTGCCCACATCTGGTTCCTGAAGTCCCTGCCGAGCCGCATCTCGACGCTGCTCGACATGACGCTGAAGGACGTAGAGCGCGTTCTCTACTTCGAAAACTACATCGTTACCGAGCCAGGCCTCACCGCCCTGAAGGAGCATCAGCTTCTTTCGGAAGAGGAGTACATGCTGGCCGTCGACGAATACGGTGAAGACCAGTTCACTGCCATGATAGGCGCCGAAGCCATCTTCGAGATGCTGGCATCGATGAACCTTGAGAAGATTGCCGGCGACCTGCGCTCGGATCTGGCTGACACCACGTCGGATCTCAAGCAGAAGAAGCTGATGAAGCGCCTGAAGATCGTTGAGAACTTCATGGAGTCCGGCAACCGTCCGGAATGGATGATCATGAAGGTCGTCCCGGTCATCCCGCCGGACCTGCGTCCGCTGGTTCCGCTCGATGGCGGTCGTTTCGCGACGTCGGATCTGAACGATCTGTACCGCCGCGTCATCAACCGTAACAACCGTCTGAAGCGCCTGATCGAGCTTCGTGCGCCGGGTATCATTATCCGCAACGAAAAGCGCATGCTGCAGGAATCCGTTGACGCCCTGTTCGACAACGGCCGCCGCGGCCGCGTCATCACCGGCGCCAACAAGCGTCCTCTGAAGTCGCTGTCCGACATGCTCAAGGGCAAGCAGGGCCGCTTCCGTCAGAACCTGCTCGGCAAGCGCGTCGACTACTCCGGCCGTTCGGTCATCGTGACCGGTCCGGAACTGAAGCTTCATCAATGCGGTCTTCCGAAGAAGATGGCGCTCGAACTGTTCAAGCCGTTCATCTATGCCCGCCTCGACGCCAAGGGTTATTCCTCGACCGTCAAGCAGGCCAAGAAGTTGGTCGAAAAGGAAAAGCCGGAAGTCTGGGATATCCTCGACGAGGTCATCCGCGAGCATCCGGTTCTCTTGAACCGCGCACCGACGCTGCACCGCCTGGGTATCCAGGCCTTCGAACCTACCCTGGTCGAAGGCAAGGCGATCCAGCTGCACCCGCTCGTCTGCACGGCCTTCAACGCCGACTTCGACGGTGACCAGATGGCTGTTCACGTGCCGCTCTCGCTGGAAGCCCAGCTCGAAGCACGCGTTCTGATGATGTCGACGAACAACATCCTGCACCCTGCAAACGGTGCACCGATCATCGTTCCGTCTCAGGACATGGTTCTCGGCCTGTACTACCTCTCGATCATGAACCAGAACGAGCCGGGCGAAGGCATGGCCTTCTCCGACCTCGGTGAACTGCATCATGCGCTCGAGACCAAGACTGTCACGCTGCACACCAAGATCCGCGGCCGCTTCAAGTCGGTCGACGAGGAAGGCAAGCCCTACTCGAAGATCTATGAGACGACGCCTGGACGCCTTCTCATCGGTGAACTCCTGCCGAAGAACGGCAAGGTGACCTTCGACGTCTGCAACCAGGAAATGACCAAGAAGAACATCTCCAAGATGATCGACGCGGTCTACCGTCATTGCGGCCAGAAGGACACGGTCATTTTCTGCGACCGCATCATGCAGCTCGGCTTCGGCCATGCTTGCCGCGCCGGCATTTCGTTCGGCAAGGACGACATGGTCATTCCGGAAACCAAGGCGAAAATTGTCGGTGACACCGAAAACCTGGTTAAGGAATACGAGCAGCAGTACAATGACGGCCTGATCACCCAGGGCGAAAAGTACAACAAGGTCGTCGACGCGTGGGGCAAGGCCACCGAGAAGGTCGCTGAAGACATGATGGCCCGCATTAAGGCTGTCGAGTTCGATCCGGCAACCGGCCGCCAGAAGCCGATGAACGCCATCTATATGATGTCGCACTCGGGCGCTCGTGGTTCTCCGAACCAGATGCGCCAGCTGGGCGGCATGCGCGGCCTCATGGCCAAGCCGTCGGGCGAAATCATCGAAACGCCGATCACGTCGAACTTCAAGGAAGGCCTGACCGTCAACGAGTACTTCAACTCGACGCACGGTGCTCGTAAGGGTCTGGCGGACACCGCCTTGAAGACGGCCAACTCCGGTTACCTGACACGTCGTCTCGTTGACGTCGCACAGGATTGCATCGTCAACCTGGTCGATTGCGGCACCGACAAGGGCCTCACCATGACTGCCATCGTCGATGCCGGTCAGGTTGTTGCTTCCATCGGCGTCCGTATTCTCGGCCGTACGGCTCTCGACGATATCGATCATCCGGTCACGGGCGAGCGTATCGTCGATGCCGGCAAGATGATCCTCGAGCCCGATGTCATCGAGATCGAAAAGGCTGGTATCCAGTCGATCCGTATCCGTTCGGCACTGACCTGCGAAGTCCAGACCGGCGTTTGCTCAGTTTGCTACGGCCGCGACCTTGCTCGCGGTACGCCAGTCAACATGGGCGAAGCAGTCGGCGTCATCGCGGCTCAGTCGATCGGTGAACCGGGCACCCAGCTCACCATGCGTACGTTCCACCTTGGTGGTACGGCAACCGTGGTCGACCAGTCGTTCCTCGAAGCGTCGTACGAAGGTACGGTGCAGATGAAGAACCGCAACATGCTGCGTAACTCGGACGGCGTTCTCGTCGCCATGGGCCGCAACATGACCGTCCAGATCCTGGACGAGCGCGGTGTCGAACGCTCCTCGCAGCGCGTCGCTTACGGTTCGAAGCTGCACGTCGACGAAGGCGACAAGGTCAAGCGCGGTCAGCGTCTGGCCGAGTGGGACCCCTACACACGTCCGATGATGACGGAAGTAGCCGGTACCGTTCAGTTCGAAGACGTTGTCGACGGTCTCTCGGTGCTCGAAGCAACCGACGAATCCACGGGCATCACCAAGCGTCAGGTTATCGACTGGCGTTCGACCCCGCGCGGTTCGGACCTCAAGCCGGCAATCGTCGTCAAGGATGCCAGCGGCAACGTCATGAAGCTGCCGCGCGGTGCCGATGCACGCTTCCAGCTGTCGGTTGATGCGATCCTCTCGGTCGAGCCTGGTCAGAAGGTTTCTCAGGGTGACGTGCTTGCACGTTCGCCACTGGAAAGCGCCAAGACCAAGGACATCACCGGTGGTCTGCCGCGTGTTGCCGAACTGTTCGAAGCTCGCCGTCCGAAGGACCACGCCATCATCGCTGAGATCGATGGTACGATCCGCCTCGGCCGCGACTACAAGAACAAGCGTCGCGTCATCATCGAGCCGGCTGAAGACGGTGTCGAGCCTGTCGAATACCTGATCCCGAAGGGCAAGCCCTTCCACCTTCAGGAAGGCGACTACATCGAAAAGGGTGACTACATCCTCGACGGTAACCCGGCTCCGCACGACATCCTGGCGATCAAGGGCGTCGAAGCACTCGCTTCGTACCTGGTCAACGAAATCCAGGAAGTCTACCGCCTGCAGGGCGTTGTCATCAACGACAAGCACATCGAAGTGATTGTCCGTCAGATGCTGCAGAAGGTGGAAATCACCGATGCAGGCGACTCGACCTATATCGTTGGCGACAACGTCGACCGTATCGAGCTCGAGGACGTCAACGACGGCCTGATCGAACAGGGCAAGAAGCCTGCCTACGGCGATCCGGTTCTGCTCGGCATCACCAAGGCATCGCTGCAGACGCCGTCCTTCATCTCCGCCGCTTCCTTCCAGGAAACGACGAAGGTGCTGACGGAAGCTGCGATCGCTGGCAAGACCGATGGCCTGCAGGGTCTGAAGGAGAACGTCATCGTCGGCCGCCTTATCCCGGCCGGTACTGGTGGCACCATGACCCAGATCCGCCGTATCGCCACGTCGCGCGACGAGATGATCCTGGAAGAGCGCCGCAAGGGCACGGGTGCAGATGTTGCAACCCCGATGCTTCAGGATCTCGCAAGCGAGACCGCACCAGCTGCCGAATAATCGGCACACGGTCTGAAATTGAAAGCCGCCCGGAGCGATCCGGGCGGTTTTTTGTTTCAGCTGATTTTACGGGGTAGGGGTCTGTACTGCCGGCGGCAAAAAATCCTCATCCGATCAGCGGCAAGCACTCCTCCATGCCATAGCCGAGCCTCACTTTCGCCTCTGCAAGGCTGATCCAGAAGAAACGAAACAGGACAGGCGCGCCACCGCCGAAGGGGGTGAGCTCTTGGTGAAGCCAGCCCGTTGACTGATTGCCGTCGAGGCCGATGTGAAAATAGTGACGGCGGTGAAAGACGGTATCGCCGCTCTTCAATGAAAAGTGATAGTCGTGAACGGCGAGCTGGGTGAGGGGAGCCGGCGGCGTTAGGCCCGTTTCTTCCTGAAACTCGCGGCTGGCGGCGTCAGCCACATCCTCGCTGTCCTCGACAGTGCCGCCCGGCACCTGCCACTGGACGTGAGGAAAGTCGGGCTCGTCGAAAACAAGAAGCCGGTCGCGCCAGGTTGCATAGATCAGAACCTTCAAGGCATCCGGCTTCATCGATGGACTCAGCTGAAGCGAATGATCGCAACTTCGCCGTCGACGGCACCCTGATAGGCCGAGGCATGCGGCTCCTCCTCCGGGATCTCGGTCAGCATCCCGATCTGGTCGAGATCGGCCTCGATGAAGCCTTCCTCGGCCAGTGCGTTGAGCGCTTCGCGCACGGCACTGTCGTCGTCGGCGGCTTTCAGCATGATATGAAGGTCAACGGCGTCGCTGCCATCGGTTTCGTATCCCTTACCGATGATGATGAAAACCATCGGGCCTTCCGTGTTGTTGTCGTTGTCGGGGGTAGTAATCATCATTCGTCCTTCGATTCGAGATTTGAATCTGTTCCAGCAGCACGGCGTCTGCAATCTGTGATTCCTTAGCCGCTTTCGCCACAATGCCCAAGTTTATCTTGCCTGCCGCCGGCGAATTTGTTCAAGGACCCCAAAAGCAGGCCGAAAGGCCGCGTTTCAGGCCGTTCCGGCGAAGATTATTTCTTAACAGCCTTGACGGGACGGCGGGAAACCAGTAGTACCCGCGCCATCGGAACCCATGTGAGGCATGGCCATTCTGGGCGACACGCTCAGGAGATCACCTCAAACAAGGTTCGAAACGCACGTTGAAGATATGTTGCCTGCACGCATGACGCATTTCTTTTGCGTCCTCTGCTCTCTGTGGTCCATCTGCGAAAGCGGATCGGGCCACGTTTTGCGCATTGATACAAGCGTGTGATCTTGCCGGAGACGGCGTGAATTACGCCCGCAAGGGTCTGAGATACAAACGTAAGGGATGGTTGAATGCCTACCGTAAACCAGCTGATCCGCAAGCCGCGCCAGCCGAACGTAAAGCGTAACAAGGTTCCTGCACTGCAGGAAAACCCGCAGAAGCGTGGTGTTTGCACCCGCGTCTACACGACGACCCCGAAGAAGCCGAACTCGGCTCTGCGTAAGGTTGCCAAGATCCGCCTGACCAATGGCTTCGAAGTCATCGGCTACATTCCCGGCGAAGGTCACAACCTTCAGGAACACTCTGTCGTCATGATCCGTGGCGGCCGCGTAAAGGACTTGCCAGGCGTTCGTTACCACATCATCCGCGGCGTTCTCGATACCCAGGGTGTCAAGAACCGCAAGCAGCGCCGCTCCAAGTATGGTGCAAAGCGTCCGAAGTAATTCGGTTTTGGAAAATCCGGCGCTGCGTGAGGTCCTCCGCGTGATAAAGCGCCTTAACGATTAAGAGACGAGAAGTTATGTCCAGACGTCACAGAGCAGAAAAGCGCGAGATCAACCCGGACCCGAAGTTCGGCGATCTCATCGTCACCAAGTTCATGAATGCCATCATGCTCGACGGCAAGAAGTCCGTCGCTGAAAGCATCGTCTACGGTGCGTTTGACTCCGTGCAAGGTAAGTCCAAGCAGGAACCGCTTGTCGTGTTCCATTCCGCGCTGGACAACATTGCCCCGCACGTCGAAGTCCGTTCGCGCCGCGTCGGTGGTGCCACCTACCAGGTTCCGGTCGACGTTCGCCCGGAGCGCCGTCAGGCACTCGCAATTCGCTGGCTGATCGCTGCTGCTCGCAAGCGCAACGAAACGACTATGGTCGATCGCCTTTCGGGCGAGCTTCTCGATGCATCCAACAACCGTGGCAGCGCCGTGAAGAAGCGCGAAGACACGCACAAGATGGCTGATGCCAACCGTGCGTTCTCGCACTATCGCTGGTAATCCCGAACGGTATCGAAAGGCAGTCCATCATGGCTCGCGAATATAAAATCGAAGACTACCGGAATTTCGGTATCATGGCGCACATCGACGCCGGCAAGACGACGACGACGGAGCGTATCCTTTATTACACCGGCAAGTCGCACAAGATCGGCGAAGTGCACGATGGCGCAGCCACGATGGACTGGATGGAGCAGGAGCAGGAGCGTGGGATCACGATCACTTCCGCTGCGACCACGACCTACTGGAAGGGCCGCGACGGCAAGACCCGCCGCTTCAACATCATCGACACCCCCGGCCACGTCGACTTCACCATTGAAGTCGAACGTTCGCTGCGCGTTCTCGACGGTGCGATCGCTCTTCTCGATGCCAACGCCGGTGTAGAGCCGCAGACGGAAACCGTCTGGCGCCAGGCTGAGAAGTACAACGTTCCGCGGATGATTTTCTGCAACAAGATGGACAAGACCGGCGCGGACTTCTACCGCTCGGTTGAGATGATCAAGACCCGTCTCGGCGCCACGGCTGTTGTCATGCAGCTGCCGATCGGTGCGGAAACCGAATTCAAGGGTGTCATCGATCTGATCGAGATGAACGCGCTCATCTGGCGCGACGAATCGCTCGGCGCTCAGTGGGACGTCGTCGAGATCCCCGATGACATGAAGGCCAAGGCAGAGGAATATCGCGAAAAGCTGATCGAGACCGTTGTCGAGATCGACGAAGCCGCGACTGAAGCCTACCTCGAAGGCGTTCTGCCTGACAACGATCAGATCCGTGCGCTCGTTCGCCGCGGTACGATCGATGTCAAGTTCCATCCGATGTTCTGCGGCACGGCTTTCAAGAACAAGGGCGTCCAGCCTCTGCTCGACGCCGTCTGCGATTACCTGCCTTCGCCGATGGACATTCCTGCCATCAAGGGCATCGACTTCAAGACCGAAGCCGAAATCGAACGTCATGCCGACGACAGCGAACCGTTGTCCATGCTGGCATTCAAGATCATGAACGACCCCTTCGTCGGTTCGCTCACCTTCGCACGCATCTACTCGGGCAAGCTCGAGAAGGGCACATCTGTCATCAACACGGTCAAGGACAAGCGCGAGCGCGTCGGTCGTATGCTTCAGATGCACTCCAATTCGCGTGAAGACATCGAAGAGGCCTTTGCCGGCGACATCGTTGCTCTCGCAGGCCTCAAGGAAACCACCACTGGCGATACGCTCTGCGATCCGCTGAAGCCGGTTATCCTCGAGCGCATGGAATTCCCCGAGCCGGTCATCCAGATCGCGATCGAGCCGAAGACCAAGGGCGACCAGGAAAAGATGGGCCTCGCGCTCAACCGTCTGGCCGCTGAAGATCCGTCGTTCCGCGTAAAGACCGACCAGGAATCTGGCCAGACGATCATTGCAGGCATGGGTGAGCTTCACCTCGATATCCTGGTTGACCGCATGCGTCGCGAATTCAAGGTCGAAGCAACTGTCGGCGCGCCGCAGGTTGCCTACCGCGAAACCATTACGAAGAAGCACGAAGAAGACTACACGCACAAGAAGCAGTCCGGTGGTACCGGTCAGTTCGCGCGCGTCAAGATCGTCTTCGAACCGAATGAAGAAGGCGACGACTTCAAGTTCGAATCCAAGATCGTTGGTGGTTCTATTCCGAAGGAATACATCCCGGGCGTTCAGAAGGGTATCGAAAGCGTTCTGTCGTCCGGTCCGTTGGCTGGATTCCCGATGCTCGGCGTCAAGGCGACGCTCATCGACGGTGCCTTCCACGACGTTGACTCGTCGGTTCTGGCGTTCGAAATCGCTTCGCGTGCCTGCTTCCGCGAAGCAGCCAAGAAGGCCGGCGCTCAGCTCCTCGAGCCGATGATGAAGGTCGAGGTCGTGACGCCCGAAGATTACGTCGGTGACGTTATCGGTGACTTGAACTCGCGTCGTGGTCAGATCCAGGGCCAGGAAAGCCGCGGTATCGCTGTTGTCATCAACGCGAACGTTCCGCTGGCAAACATGTTCAAGTATGTCGACAACCTGCGCTCCATGTCGCAGGGCCGCGCTCAGTACACGATGACCTTCGATCACTACTCGCCGGTCCCGTCGAACGTCGCGACCGAGATCCAGGCAAAGTATTCCGGTCAGAAGTGACCGGAATACCAATTGACCGATAACAAGAATTAAGTCCCTCGGGGACTAGCAAGAATGGAGAGCCGAAATGGCAAAGAGTAAGTTTGAGCGCAACAAGCCGCACGTTAACATCGGCACGATCGGCCACGTTGACCACGGCAAGACGTCTCTGACGGCAGCGATC
>NZ_LMDG01000008.1 GCF_001426265.1 Rhizobium sp. Root1220 | reverse complement strand
GCGAGGACTTCCATCTTAAAATTGCTGCTAGTCATATTACCAACATTACTCCTACCCACTTAGCTAAGTGGTGGAGCATGTCCGGGCCTTTCGGGGGCGAATTCAGAGTAGCGACAAACCGTGATAGCATCGACCTTCCCAATAAGGGCGACGAGGTGGGAGGAGCGGCAGGGGCTTTGTCATGGACATGTGCTGCGTACCCGACGTCCTTGGAATAAGGGAATTTTGGTTGGTCAAAAGCGACCGCTTCAGCCTAAGAACGTGTGGTCAATCCGCGTTCGGCTTGAAATGAGCGGGGCTCACCGAGAATTGGCGCTCTTCAATCTCGCCATCGACAGCAAGCTCCGCGCCTGTGATCTAGTTAGGCTGCGGGTCGAGGACTTGTGGTCGGGTAGTTCGATCCGGGACCGCGCCACCATCATCCAGAAGAAAACGAAGCGGCCCGTGCAATTTGAGGTCACTGACCAGACGAAGAATGCGCTCGCCGCCTGGCTTCCTTTCGTTCGAAGAAATGGTGGTAGCTATCTGTTTCCCAGTCGCAAAAAAACATTGCGGCATCTATCAACACGGCAGTACGCTCGGATCGTACATCGATGGGTGGCTTCCGTCGGGTTGGAAGCAAGCGCCTATGGCACGCACTCAATGAGGAGAACGAAGGCGGCGCAGATATACAAGAAGACCGGCAATCTCCGGGCTGTCCAGATTCTGCTTGGTCTCACAAAGCTAGAAAGCACCGTCCGATACCTTGGCGTCGAGGTGGACGACGCGCTCAGGATTGCCGAGCAGATCGAGCTGTAAAGCAAATGACCATCGGCAATAGCCGGTGGTCTCCCTCGCGCCATATGCAGCTATTGTGGTGGCTAATTGCTGATGATAAACTCACGGCGGGCGTAGTCGATTTCTACGCAGTCAAGTCCTTCAGCCTCCTTGGGCAGTGCGATTCCAAAGGTCACACCTTCTTGTTCGAGAATCGTCCATCCGCGCAGTTTGCCAGGCTTCAGCGCTCCAAAGTCAAAATGACCACCGCGCTTGGTCGTCTGCCCCGTATTTTCGTYTGTAAATACGCTGGACAACACCCACCCGATCGACGGTATCAGCTCTTCGTCGCGCTCACTTCGTGAGATGTATTCGCCGAACTCTCGTATTTCGTTCANTGTAAATACGCTGGACAACACCCACCCGATCGACGGTATCAGCTCTTCGTCGCGCTCACTTCGTGAGATGTATTCGCCGAACTCTCGTATTTCGTTCAGGGCCTTTTGTGTGAGCACGACCTTCATATCATGATCCTTTTGCGCCGATGAAGCCGTCCAAGCCGTTGCGAGGTCTCAATTTCGTGGGCATCCTTCGGCATTTCGTCGCAGCGAGAGGAACGGCCGGACGCAANCCTTTTGCGCCGATGAAGCCGTCCAAGCCGTTGCGAGGTCTCAATTTCGTGGGCATCCTTCGGCATTTCGTCGCAGCGAGAGGAACGGCCGGACGCAACCGATATCAGATGTCAGCGTCTCGTGCACAAGTTGTCGCTTGAGCCCGCCGCCGATAGCGGTCATCGGCAGATGAAGGCTTTGCGCCAGAACGAAATAATTGCAGCGACCTGCAATCACTGAGAATTGGCACGCGTCGCTAACGACTGCTTTGGGGCCGGGAGCGGACGGACGGCTTCCCGAGAGCGATGCTGGGAAAACGCGCAACCCGCAGACGACGCGCGTTATTCCGGGTAGGCTTCAGCCCCGCTCGGTGTCGCCTGATTGAACAGAATGAAGGCGAGCACATTGCCGGGCTCGGACGTGGCGTCGCTCCGCAGACCGCCAATCTCACCATCGACCGGACTGGTATACTCCGCGACAATCTCGCCGAACATATCGCGCTGGATTGCGATTTTCTGGCCGGGGCTGACCACGTCCGTAAGCTTCAGGAGATGTTCGACAATACCGCCTGCGGTCGCAAGAACCGGGAAGAGGCTGTTGCCCACGAAGATTCCCGTATCGCGTCCGGTGCGTCCAATCGGACCCTCGATGATGCCGTGCAGCTTGAGGACGTTCATCGTGCCCTCCACGAAGAGAGGAATCATCGACAAATCCAGGCTCCGGGCATTGCCGATCTCGGGCGTGAAGGCCGGAATACCCACCTGAAAGAGGGCGTCCGTAAGAAGACCGGGATACCCGGCATTGTCGAAGATCGATCTCGGGCGTGAAGGCCGGAATACCCACCTGAAAGAGGGCGTCCGTAAGAAGACCGGGATACCCGGCATTGTCGAAGATCTGGTCGATGGGGAAGAGCTCCGCCATGGCCCTGACCTCAGGCACGTCCATCTTCGCCAGGTGAAACGCTGCGGCATCGAGGCCCGGCCCGGCGGTATGAAAATCAAGGACATAGTCCGAGTTCGGACGGATCAGCCGATTGAACAGGAGACCGGCATGGCGCACCGGCGCGCCCGGCCCGTTCTCGTCGCCCGGCCAGACACGGTTGAGATCGACCAGGTCCGCACCGCGACCGGAGTTCGGCCAGCGCCGGCCCATGCTTTCGATCGCAGGGCGGGACACATCGAAGATCGCTATGACGGTGCCGCTCATCGCGCTTGGGTCGAGCCCGTTGATGATGGTCTGGACTGCTTGGATGGAGCTCATCTCGTCGCCGTGGACACCGCTCACCAGCGTGACGCGCCTGCCCGGTTTAGCTCCCCGCAGGACGGCGACTGACACCAGCCACGGCTGGCCGGAGGGGCCCTCGACACCGCGGAAATAGAGGCGATGGAGCCTCCCTGGCTCAAGGTCGGCAACACCGAGCGTACTGACGACGGGCTTTCCGTGCACGGTATCGCCCGTGTAGACCGTTCCACCCGGCAACTTGCCCGTCGCGGTTTGTGCCGCAGCACGATCCGAAGCAAGAGCAATCGAAGCCGCAACGCCGCCGACGGTTGCGAGCATGGAAATCGCGACGATCGAGGCTTGAATCATCTGTCATGGCGAGGTCCTCCGGACCGTACATCGACCGCATCCATTTAGCACAGCGCTTCAAACGCGTCCTGCGCACACCTTTGTGTCGGAGGAACGTGCATCTCCCGAAGGTCTCTTCGGGGGCGAGCCGTGATTTGTCTGCACGCCGCTATTGGGTCCGCACGCGGCGTACAGCATGCCGCTGTTTAGAAGTGGATAGCAATAACAATGACATAGGGGTGCCCAGTTTCATCTTCTCGGGCGCGCCATTTCAACACCACTCCAGAACAAAAACTGGGCACTTGGATTCCGCTATTGATCCCAAGCAGAAGACTTGCGCGTCCCTAGCTGAACTTAGCCAAGGGCGACGAGAGCGCCCAGAGCGATTCCAATCGAGTTGTTGATGGTCGACCGGTTGATAGGTGCGAACGCTTCCGAAGTCGAGACGCCGGCGCTGACGTAGAGCGGACTGCTCTCCGTGACGGGACGATACCCAAGGATCCGTCGTGTTCCGTCCTGGCTGACGACGTCGACGATACCCGGCTGCTTGGCATGGACGAGCTTGCGATAGTCCTCGGGGATGACTGTGCCGACGAACCTTTCGGGATATGGCACCCGCGCGACGATTGTTCCGGCCCCGTCTGCGAGGGTTACAGCATTGCCCGGTGGGACGCCGCGCTCTGTGATCCGGTTCTGTAGCCAGTCCAGCCGGACGCCGCTGACGACGACGGCCGTGACGACGTCGCCGTTGAGAACAGGAATCGCCAACGGCAGCACGGGGTCGTTCGAAATCCGGCTTTTGGTGTAGCCGCCGACAACGAAGTCCTTCGTCTCGATCGCCCTCTGGAAGTATTCGCGGTCGGCAAAGGTTGTACCAGCAGGCATCTCCAGACTGCCGCAGATCGGCTTGCCGTCCGGGGCGAGAACGAAGATCGTCCTGATATTCGGAACCTTACCTGCAAGGGCTTCGAGAGCTTCGTTACAGGCCGGGGCATACGCATGGCGCACGAAAGGCATGGACGCTACCGCAGTCAGAAGCGACCTCAGGCCTTCGACGATTCGCTCCACCTCGGACGACGCCTGGCGGGCGGCCTGCGTGGCCTGTGCGCGCACCTCTTCAGTCCGCTGCTGCCGCATAGCGTATTCGTTGTATCCAAGCATGGCGACGACCGGCGCGAGCGCTGCGACAGCCACGGCGACAAGTTTACGCCTCATGCAGAATCCCCTTCATCTGCGATTTGGTAACACGGAGCTTGCCGCCAGAGTAATCCTGCCCTGCTGCTCACGCAGCACTCCGAATGTGGATGCCTTTGGCGGACTCGACGATGACCCCGCAGAAGGTCGGGTCTTTTGCTCCTTGGTGATAGAGCTGCACCTTTATCGCGGCAATCCGCTCGCCCTCCATGGTCCGCCAGTTCGAACTTGCGTTCGAGGCAGCGTGCGGGGGCACCCGGGTGCACATATTCCGCCTTGGCGCCGTCTGCCCTCCGGCCGGACGGACAGCGGAACAATTCTCCCTTCTCGAAGTTGGTTGGCATGGTTGCACTCGTTGCAGCGACCCGCCCGCTTGCCCGATGGGCGGTGGCTTCAAATGGGCCCGAGACATCGCCATAGGAGGACATCATGGCTAGCACGAAGACACTCGACGACCTTTTCCTGGACACGCTCAAAGACATCTACTTTGCCGAGAAGCAGATCCTGAAGGCTCTTCCAAAGATGGCCCGCGCCGCCCGGTCGGAGGAAGGCAAGGCTGGATTTCTTCAGCATCGCGACGAAACACAGGGACAGATCGATCGTCTCGAGCAGGTATTCGAGCTCCTTGGCAAACCGGCGCGGGGCAAGACCTGCGAAGCGATCCAGGGCATTCTTGCAGAGGGTGAGGAGATCATGGAGGAATTCAAGGGCTCCCCTGCCCTCGATGCGGGCCTCATCAGCTCGGCGCAGGCTGTCGAACACTACGAGATTGCCCGCTACGGCACGCTGATCGCCTGGGCCAACCAGCTTGGCCTGAACCACGCAGTTCCGCTACTGCAAGCCACCCTTGCCGAGGAGGAAGCCACCGACAGGAAGCTGACGCAGCTCGCCGAAACGCAAGCCAATGCGAAAGGCAAAAGCAAGGCCGCGTAAGATTGCATGGTTCGCTGCGAGAGGCCGTCCGACGAGGCGGCCTTTTGCAGTTCACGGAACGAATCTCTCAAGGAGACATCCAGATGGCAAAGCGCCCAACGAAATCTCTATCTTCTCCCGCAGCCGACGCGGTCGCGATTCACGACCAGCACCTTCACCGCGGCGCGGGAGGCGAGCTCCACCAGTTCGCCGAAGACGGCCATGACGTCTTGACGACCTCGCAGGGCGCTCCTGTCGCTGACGATCAGAATTCTCTTCGCGTCGGTCCGCGCGGGCCGTTGCTTGTCGACGACTTTCATTTCCGCGAGAAGATCTTCCACTTCGATCACGAGCGCATTCCCGAGCGTGTCGTCCATGCCCGCGGCTATGGCGCTCACGGGTTCTTCGAAACATACGAATCCTTGTCCGACATCACCCGAGCCGATCTCTTTCAACGGGCGGGCGAAAAGACTCCCGTGTTCGTGCGGTTCTCGACTGTTGCCGGCAACAAGGGTTCAGCCGACCTTGCCCGTGACGTGCGCGGCTTTGCCGTGAAGATGTACACGAAGGAAGGCAATTGGGATCTGGTTGGCAACAATATCCCGGTCTTCTTCATACAGGATGCCATCAAGTTTCCAGACCTCATCCATGCGGCCAAACAGGAGCCGGATCGCGCCTTTCCGCAGGCCCAGACCGCCCACGACAATTTCTGGGATTTCATCAGCCTGACCCCTGAGAGCATGCACATGGTCATGTGGATCATGTCCGATCGCACGATCCCCCGATCGCTTCGCTTCATGGAAGGGTTCGGTGTCCACACCTTCCGTTTCGTTACCGCCGACGAGAAGTCGACGTTCGTCAAGTTCCACTGGAAGCCGAAGCTAGGCCTGCAATCGGTCGCGTGGAACGAAGCCGTCAAGATCAACGGCGCTGATCCGGACTTCCATCGTCGCGATCTTTGGAACGCCATCCAGGCAGGCAACTTTCCGGAATGGGAACTTGCGGTGCAGCTCTTCGATCAGGAATTTGCAGACAGCTTCGACTTCGACGTCCTGGATCCGACGAAGATCATTCCTGAGGAAATACTGCCGGTCCGGCCGATCGGACGCCTGGTGCTCGACCGCATGCCTGACAACTTCTTCGCCGAAACCGAGCAGGTCGCATTCATGACGCAGAACGTCCCGCCCGGAATCGACTTCAGCAACGACCCCTTGCTACAGGGGCGCAATTTCTCCTACCTCGATACCCAGTTGAAGCGTCTCGGCGGCCCGAACTTCACCCATCTGCCGATTAATGCACCGAAGTGTCCCATGCACAACCTCCAGCAGGACGGCCATATGGCTATGCGCAATCCTGTCGGCAGGACGAATTACCAGCCGAACTCGCACGGCGAAGGTCCGCGTGAATCTCCGGCCCGCGGCTATCGTCACTTCCCCGCCGAGGAACAGGGACAGAAGGTGCGGCTCCGTCCGGAAAGCTTCGCCGATCACTACAGCCAGGCTCGGCAATTCTTCATCAGCCAGACCGGGCCGGAACAGCGCCACATCGCAATGGCGCTCACCTTCGAGCTCAGTAAGGTCGAGAACGTGGCCATACGGGAGCGGATGGTGTCACACCTGTTGAACGTCGACGAAACGCTGGCGACGACGGTCGCGCAGAAACTGGGTTTCCAGTCGATGCCGAAGCCGGCCGAAGCCGCTATGCCAACTCGTCAGGATCTGGATGCGTCGCCAGCCCTTAGTATCGTCGAAAAAGGACCCAAGCGTTTTGAGGGACGCAAGCTTGGCGTGTTGATCGCCGACGGCTTCGATGGGACGCTCTTGAAGGCCCTGACAAAGGCCGTCGTCGCGGAGAAGGCTGACGTCGAGTTGATCGCCCCAAAGGTTGGCGGCGTGACGGCGGAAGACGGAAGCTTGATCGAAGCGCACCACATGATCGACGGCGGGCCGTCCGTTCTCTTTGACGCCGTCGTCCTTCTAACGTCGCACCAAGCGATCGACGATCTCGTGAAGGAAGCCACCGCCCGCGACTTTGTCGCCGACGCTTTTCAGCACTGCAAGTATATCGGGTACGATCAATCCGCCCTTCCGCTGCTGGAGAAGGCGGGCGTATCCGGTCAGCTCGACCAAGGTACTATACGGTTGTCTAATGCCAACGAGATCGTGGCGTTTGTCGCGGAGCTCGGCAAACTTCGTGTGTGGGGTCGCGAGCCCTCGGTGAAGCTAGGCAAAGCGTCGTCGCCCATCGTCTGATATAGTTCGGGCGCGGAGTGATCCGCGCCCGTTCGGCACTATCGGACCAAGGATTCGAAGTTACTTCGAATTCTTGTGGCTCTGTTCGCCGGCCTTGACGTGCTGCTCGTGCGAGCCACCTTTGTTGCCGGTCGAGCTGGCGTCTTTTGCCGATGATGTGTTCTTGGCTGCGCCCGACTTCGAGCCACCTTTGGAGTGCGATGAGTCTGTGCCAGTGGATGCCATGCTTGTACTCCTCCTTGAGAGATCTTGATGACCTCCTAGACTTAACTTCAATTGGCAGATCATGTTCCAAACGATTTCGGCTCTGACCGACGGTGTACGTTGCATCTGCAACCGTCGACAGTTTCCAATGTCTTTCAATCCGGAGCAACTATTGAAGGCGGACGGCTGTCTACCACCGCGCTTCTCTTCTTTTTGCCGTTGTTGAACTCGCCGGAGGCATGTTCGTTCGCCTCGGCGACGTTGGCGGCCTCCTGCTCCGTAGCTTCATGCTGATCCTCGGCTCGCTGCCAGTGATCCTCATGGTGACCCTCCGGGCGGCCTTCGTCCTCCCAGATCTTGTACGCGCGTTCCCGGCGATCTTGCTCTCTGTCCATGGTTAGTTCTCCTGTTGAGGCGAGAAGGTGTGGTTGCGGCGGGTGCAGGTGCCATTCCCTGATCCGCCGAAGTGAAGCTGGGTTACTGTCTTTTCTCCGTTCCGGCCCGGGTGGTCGCCTGCGTCGGACCACCACGATTTCCGCTCCGGGTCGGGTCTATTCCGTGGCATCGGGCGGACGGCTGCTGCCGTCGGCGGCATTTTTGTCGCTCCGGTTCTCGACGTGCTGCTGGATATCGCGCAGCTTTGCGGCGGTGGCTTTCGATGACATCTCGTTCTTCTTCTCTCGTGAGGAGACAACGTCGGCGGTGCAAAAAGGTCCCGGTGGCGGGCAGCAAAAAGCCCCGCAGCGACGGCGAGGCTCTCCGATCGTTTATGGCGGTCAGAACTACAGACGGTTTACGCGGTAGCGGTCGCGCTCGGCGGCGATCTGCTCATCCGTGTAGGGATCGGCCGTGTCGTCGAAACGTGTCCAGCCCTGCTCGGAATAGCGCGCCCGGCGCTCGGCGACGTTGACGCGCCGCGAGCTGCTTAGGATCGCCTCGGCCGAACCGACGCGGCTCTCGTCGACGCGGGCCGTCACCACCGATCCACCGCGGCGAATGCCTTCCGCATAGAAGTTGGCATCCTCTTCCGGGACGCCGGATTCCACCATCGCACCAACGATGCCACCGACCGCGCCGCCGGCAACGGCTCCCGCGACCGCGCCGGCTGCAGTGGCAGCAAGCCAGCCTGCCGCGACGACAGGGCCGACACCGGGGATCGCGAGCATGCCGAGGCCGGTCAGGAGCCCGCCTGCGCCGCCAGCGACCGCGCCAATCCCGGCTCCGGTTCCAGCACCTTCAGTGGCCCGGTTTCCCTGTCCTTCGGCATCGACGCCGTTTGCCTTGTTGGTGACGATACTAATGTCATCCGACGAAACGCCGGCATCCTCGAGTGCCTTCACGGCCGCCTTGGCGTCGTCGTAGCTGTCATAAAGTCCAGTGATCGTTCTCATAGGAGATCCTCCGTGTTCGATTTTTACTTGGCGAGCGTGACGTTGCCCTGGAAATCCAGGGACACGTTCGCGGGCTTGCCATCCTTGGAAGCGGTCGCACGCCACACACCCTGATCGTCGAGCTTCAGTCCGGCTACGTCCTGGTAGCCGGCGTCTTCGATCCGGGATTTCGCCTGGGCTTCGGTGAAGCTGTTCTTGCCAGCGATCGGCGCGCCTGGGTTCTGTTCAGTATTGACCGCCGGAGTGGTCTGCGAGGTGCTCGGCGTTTCGCTCTGTGCAAACGCGCCGGATGCAGCGAGAAACAGGCCGGCAGTGAGGATGGTGATCTTGTTCATTGGTGTTTCCTCTTGTTGGATGAAACGGAAACACGCGGAAAATGCATAAGTTCCAATGATTTATTTGTAATGCCTGACCTTGCAACGCACGGCGCGCGCACTATGACCGGACGTCTTCATACGGGGGAATCTCGAAATCGTCGTCGCCCGATACGAACAGTTTGGTGGCAAGCTGCTTAATCCCAGGCTTGTCGACGACGCGAAGAACAGCGCGCTGCAGAGCAACGCCGAACATCGTCAGTGGCTGCAGCATCTTGGGAGCAAGTTTCGGTACGTTCTGTCCCTTCTCCACGTAGGGACGCATGATCTCATCGTACCGTCTGAGCGCCACCGCAAGGTCGGTCGAGCGCGATAGTTCGCCGGCCAGGACGTACGCCCCGACAATGGCAAGCGTCGTGCCGATTCCCGCGATCGGAGTGGCGCACCACGCCGCGTCGCCGGTGAGGACGACCTGGCCATTCGACCATCGATCCATCTTTACCTGCCGCAGGACGTCGAAATACAGGTCGTCAGTCGTCTCCAGTCCCTGCAGTACCCGTTGCGTCTCCCAGCCTGCGTCGGCGAAATGCTCTCGCAAGAATGTCTTTNGGGGAGGTCGGCGGCAAGGCATCTGCCGGTTCCGATCAGCCATTCGACCAGCGATCCAACTTCACCTGCCGCAGGACGTCGAAATACAGGTCGTCAGTCGTCTCCAGTCCCTGCAGTACCCGTTGCGTCTCCCAGCCTGCGTCGGCGAAATGCTCTCGCAAGAATGTCTTTTGCTCCGCGGRAGTCAGCTCGTCCTCGCCGTYGGCYTCCTTCTGAACGACGAGGATGGCACGCGTACTGCCCTTGTTGTCAGGACGAAGCCATATGCTCCTGCCTTTGCCCGCCGTGAAAATCCTGCAGAGATCTCCATCACCCGGCCCTTTGGGAATGGTGAAATATCCCATCGTSACATCGAGCCATCGAGGCTGGTTCTCTCCGGAAAAGACGAGCTCACGAGTGGAGGAACCGACACCCTCTGCGATCACGACGAGATCGTATTCGTCACGAGCACCGCTTTTGAATGAGACGTGGACGGCCTCCCCNTCTCCGGAAAAGACGAGCTCACGAGTGGAGGAACCGACACCCTCTGCGATCACGACGAGATCGTATTCGTCACGAGCACCGCTTTTGAATGAGACGTGGACGGCCTCCCCCGCGTCTGTGATGTCGATGATGCAGTCGTCGAAACGGAATCTTACATCTCCATCGCATGCGACGTAGAAGATACGCGCCAGATCGCCACGAAGGATTTCGAGTTCGGCGGTGGGTCCGTCGGAGCCAAGTTCTTGAACGTCGAACTGAGCGATTGGCTTGTCATCGCTGTCGACGAACCTGACGCCTGTCTCGCCCGTCCCTTCGTCAGCGACCTCCTGTTCGAGACCCATCATCGCCAGGACCGTTCGGCCCGCGCCCCTGATGTCGATGTTCTGCCCGCCGTCGCGGAACTCCGGATGGCGCTCGATCACGGTAACGTCGAATCCTCGCTTGGCGAGCCACCAGGCGAGGGCGTTGCCCGCCACGCTCGCGCCGGTGATCAGGATTCGGCGGCCAATTGGTTTCCAGTCAATGCCCGTCATGGTTGGCCCCTCGAGACCCGCATTGCCCCAATATCTCCAAAGATCCGGTTGGCTGCCGGTATTTGCCTTGCAGGAATGTCTACGGAGACCTCGATGTCGCCACCAAGCGGAGCATCGACGCGCGGCCCCTCCTGGTGCGACGCGTCCCCACCTGACGCTTGCGATCCCGAGGTGTTCTCGTCCGCCGCTGATTGAACGAAGACGTCCGGCCTTGATAGGCCGAGCTGTTGCACGAGGTGCTCCACTGCGAGGTCTGCAGCTTCGCGCGTATCAAAGATGGCGCGGATCGCTACGGTGCTGTCGCCTGCCATTGCTGGTCTCCCGGCATTGAAGTGAATGTTCAACTCTCAAAGCGCGCCAATGTTGCGAAGCTTTGTCTTCCTGCGTCATGGGCTTTCTTCAAAGTTCGTGATCGCCAAGGAAATCGCTGAAGAGATCAGCCCTTTGAACATTAGATCCCGGTGGGACCAGACCTGATGATGACAATTCGTGACGGAACTCGTTAGGGTAAAATGACGGTGATGGCGGGTGAACAGGTAGCGGCCCACGATGATCGCGACCGCAAGCGAGGCTGGTGAGAGGATCCTCTATCCGCCTACTGAAGGTAACTCAGTCCTACCGCAGCCTGACATGGGCGATAGAGCCAAGGTCGACATGTGAATGGATGGCAGACAATTATCGATCGCGGGAACCGAATTGTGCGTCAAATCACTACCGCTAGTCTCGACGTCGAAACTGATCCTATGCGCGGTACGCTTCGTGGTAGCCGAACTTAAAACCTGTTGCCACGAGCACTATCGTCGTCTGCGGCGGCGAAGGAAGGCCCGGCTTCACCGGGCCACCTCAGTCCCTGTGTTCGGGCATAGCCTTGAGTTGATCCTTGGTCCAATTGGTCACGCCGTGTACGTCGCCATCCTCGTCGCGCATCCATTCGAGGTCTGAGAAGGACACTGCGACGGGCTTGGCCCCGATCCCCAAAAAACCGCCGACGTCGATCACCACGGAACTCGTACCGTGTACATGGTCAACCGAACCAACCTTGTCGTCGTCAGCTCCGTATACCGTTGCGCCTTCGAGATTGGCCGGCGTCAGTTCGGTGGTGGTGAGACGGACGTGATTTGTGTGATCCATAGCATTTCTCCTGTGCTGTGGATCAAAAACTTCACTGAACGCGCTTTGTTCCGTCGGCATCGCCCCGCGATAAGTCGAAACCACTTCGGCAACGACAATCTCCAATCATCGAATTTACGCGGCCCTCGGAGCCCGCCGCCTCGGCATGAACGCGATTGCCCTCGCGATCAGCATCACGGTCATGAATTTTCATGATGCAAAATCGCAGCTCGGACAGGTCGGATGCTCGCCTGGCATTTCGTCGCCCGCAGCGAGAAACCGGAAAAATCGCTGCGTTCACCATCCCTGTCGCGTCCGGTTGACACAAGCGCGATCAAAGGCAAACCTGGAGCGCGGCAACAGGTTCCGCAGATCGCTACCGGCGCTCTCGGTATTCAGCATTTGCCACCGTCACCGCCCGGCCGGAATGTGCTGCTGGCGTCCTTGAATCATCCGGCCGGGGAACCGATGTCGCTCCCCACGGTTTAACTCGCAGCAACAGCGAGGAGATCACAATGAGCGACGAAAGCCGACCTACCCCACCCTTTCCAGAGCAGCGTCAGCAGCCGCCTGGCACCACGGCGCAGATGCAGCCGACTCCCGACCATGGCGAGCGCTCCTATCGCGGCAATGCAAGGCTCGAAGGGAAAGTCGCTTTGATCACCGGAGCGGATTCCGGCATCGGCAAGGCGGTTGCGATCGCCTTCGCGCGCGAAGGGGCCGATGTTGTGATTTCGTTTCTTGATGAAGGAGAGGATGCTGAAGACACCGCGAAGTGGGTTCGCGACGCAGGTCGCCGGGCTGTGATAGTCGCCGGCGATATAACGTCGGACGATCACTGCAAGGACCTCGTTCAACACACGGTTCGCGAACTTGGCTCCATCGACATTCTCGTGAACAACGCGGCGTTCCAACGTACCTATGCCGATATCGCAGACATCACTATCGATGAGTGGGATCGGACATTTCGCACCAATATCTACGCTCCATTCTTCCTGTCGAAGGCCGCCGTTCCTTACATGCGGCCTGGCAGCTCGATCATAAACACGACGTCCATCCAGTCACGTCAACCATCGGCGCACCTGCTTGCCTACGCCTCGACAAAGGGCGCAGTTTCGAACTTCACCGCCGGCCTCGCAGAAATGGTTGCCGAGAAAGGTATCAGGGTCAACGCTGTCGCTCCGGGACCAATCTGGACACCGCTCATCCCCTCAACGATGCCAACGGAGAAGACCACGAAGTTTGGCGAGAAAACGCTGATTGGACGCGCCGGGCAGCCTGCGGAACTTGCTGGTGCATATGTTCTGCTGGCATCCGAGCTAGGCAGCTACATGACAGGCGCAGTTGTTCCGGTGACAGGCGGCGAGATAATGATCTAGCAGCCGTCGGTTTGTGGTTCCTCTCAGCCGAATACGCTTCAGCTCTCGCGAACTCGCCCGCGATCATCTCTTTCAGATCGGGTCCCTGACGTAGCGCCTAAGCTGCCGCGCCTGGATATCCAAACGTGCTCGGCGGCAAGCTCTTCGTTCGGCCCGAGACGTCCCATGTGTAAGGCTGCCCCTCACCCGACAAAAACGAAACGCCTTACTTACGCCGAGCCTTGTCATTCTTTTGAAGTGCAGCGATTAAGATCGGCACCGCTGCAGCCAGAACGCGGCCGAGCGGCAGCCTGCGAACAAACCCGGATGCGACAATGCTGGCGGCAATAGCGCCTGCAACTTTCCCCAACGGAAAAGCGCCGGCAAATTCGCCACTTTGAGATTTTGTTGCACGCTTCGGCATTATAGGAATCTCCTGCTTTCAGCAGACAACGCCTGTCGCCGGAATTTTGTTCATCGAGCTGCCGGCTGAATCGACGCTGGCGAGGCGGACGGCCCTGTCGTCCAGCTTGCTTTCATGAGCTTCGAGGGGCTCGCGTGATGAAGGCTGTTCCATTTGTTGGTCTTAAAGGCATTGAGATCGCGGCGGGGACACGTTGGGAGCTCATTTGGCGTTTCGTTGCCTGCATCGAGAAACCGGACAAATACTGCGTCCACCGTCCGTGCCGCGTCCGGTTGCCAAGGGCGCGATCGCGAAAAGCAAACGTCAAATGATGGTGTAGATTCCGTGATCTCCACGTATGCACGAGTTGCCATGATCCGTAAATCGCAGAACCGTGGAACATCGAGCGCGTCTGCAGCTTTAGACGTCATGAAGAAAACTGTCTTTCTCAGCTCCCTTTTTTTACTGACCTCGATGGGGGTGCTCCATGCGCAAGATTTGTCGGCGGACGTGATCAACAACGCCAATCTTGCCCCGGTATCGGCTGAGCAGCGTGAGAAACAGCCGTCGAAAGACCAACCCGATCCCGTAGTAATCCATCTTCAGGTCTTGCTAGATCGTGCTGGCGCATCCCCTGGAGTGATTGACGGTTTGGACGGAGAAAACGTCCGAAAGGCGATCGCTGGTTTTGAACTGCTGCAGGGTCTGACAGTTGATGGAAAACTCGGTGCCGACGTTGTAGCTCGCCTTTCCGACGGCCAGCAGGTCATTGGCCCCTACATCATCGACGCGGACGACGGTGCAGACATCGTTGCCGAAATTCCCAAAGACTACGCCGAGCAAGCCAAGATGGAGCACCTGGGGTACACCAGTGTCGCCGAAAAGTTGGCAGAGCGCTTTCATATGGACGTCGACCTGCTGCAGGCGTTGAACCCCACGGCCCAGTTTTTGCCAGGTGAGACGCTGTCTGTGGCAGTCATCGGCGCACCCCGCACGGGGAGCGTGAAACGGATTGAGGCTCACCGAAAGGAAGGTCAGCTCGTTGCCTACGACGCAAACGGAAAGGCCCTGGCCATCTATCCAGCGACAATCGGCAGTGAGGATAACCCCTCTCCCTCTGGCAAACACAAGGTGAACGGCGTCGCCCGCAATCCACCGTACGTCTACAATCCAAAAATCAACTTCCAGCAAGGCAAGAACAAAACAAAGCTCACGCTTCCGAGCGGGCCAAACAATCCAGTTGGCACCGTTTGGATCGATCTGTCTGAGCCGACCTACGGCATCCACGGCACACCGGAGCCATCGTTGATCGACAAGGCTGGTTCTCACGGCTGTGTGCGGTTGACGAACTGGGACGTCGAAGAATTGAGCAGCATGGTGAAGCCGGGCGTCATTGTGGAGTTCGATAGATGAGCTGCAAGGATCCTCCCTACTCCTTGATGTTCATGACAGCTTTGGTTTCGGCAGCGCTTGTATTGCGTCACTCTAATAATGCCTCGGCCGCAAGCGCGGTGAGTTATTGGCATTGCTTTGGTCTCTGGATGGTCGGACTTTTTCGTCTGAGGGGGAATAGCTTTGAGAGCTGCGAACACGCGCGCTGATTTCGACAGCAGCAAGTTTTTTGCAGGTATTGCGCGCGGTGTTGCCGGAGCATTACTTTTTGCGCTCCCGATGTTCATGACCATGGAGATGTGGGAACTCGGATTCTATATGGACCGCAGCCGCCTCTTCCTCTTGCTTCTCGTCAACATTCCCCTCTTGATCATCCTCTCAGACAGGGTGGGATTCGAAAAAACGTCGACATGGCGAGAGGCTATCCGCGACGCAAGCATTGCCCATTGCCTTGGTATCCTAGCCAGCACACTGATCCTGGTGGCCATGGGTGTTGTGAGACACGATCAATCGCCGCACGAGATCATCGGCATGATCGCCATCCAGGCCGTTCCCGCTAGTATTGGCGCAATGTTGGGTCGAAGCCAGCTTGGCGGGCAATCCGCAGAGGATAATGACAACGACGGGGATGGCGATCCTGATGATCCCGTCAGTGGACGGGAAACGAGCTACGCCGGTGAGCTGTTCCTGATGGCGGTCGGAGCCCTTTTTCTCAATCTCAATGTCGCGCCCACGGAAGAGATGATCTTGCTGTCTTACAAAATGACGCCGTGGCACGGCCTAGTGATCATCGCTGCCTCGCTGGCGGTCATGCATGGGTTTGTCTACGCCCTATCGTTCAACGGAAGCCACGACCTGGCCGAAGGTACGCCAAGTTGGCACGCCTTTGTCCGTTTCACGCTGCCGGGCTACCTGATCGCCGGCCTGATCAGCGCCTATTGTCTTTGGACGTTCCACAGAACCGATGACATCGGCTCGACCCAAATTCTGATGACCGTGGTGATCTTGAGTTTCCCCGGTGCCATTGGCGCGGCGGCAGCTCGCCTGATCCTGTGAGGAGCGATGACGAAGATTTCCAAGGATAGAAATGTGGAAGCGGCCGAACCGCATTGGATCGAATGGGCCACCGGCGTCGTCTCGGCTGTCGTTGTCATTTGCGTACTCGCATGGATTGGCAAGGACGCCTTAATGGACGGTGACACTTCGCCGAACCTGGTCGGCGTGGTTTTGCAGACGGAAAGGCGCAGCGATGGCTTTCAAGTGCTCTTTGAAATCCGAAACGATTCCAGCGTGACTGCATCGCAAGTGACCGTCCACGGGGAGATGGGAGAACAAGGTTCGGTGCTGGAAAGCGTTGACACCGTCCTCGACTACGTGCCCGGTCACTCGAAAGCTGGTGGCGGGCTGATTTTTCAGCACGACCCAACAGGAAAGACGTTGACGGTTAAAGCCACTGCATTTGATGAGCCGTAGCTACAGCTATCTTCTCATTTTTCTGCCCGCTTTCAGTCCGCGAAGGCGGATCTAACACTGACGATTAATCGCGCCGACCTGGAAAAGATAATGACGGGTGAAAAGACGCTCGATGCGCAACTTACCGATAGCACGGCCAGGGTTGAAGGCGAGGTCGAGGTTCTGAAACAGCACCTGCCCAACGCGAAAAGAAACGCGCGGTGACCTACGAAATCGCGACGGGATCATCAAAGCGCAACGAGACGCTCGTGAAGTAAAGACGGCCCTCTCCGCGAGCTACGTTTGCAGTCGGCGAACTGCCCGCGCAGGCCCATGCATCGCGTGTCCTCCTTCCACGGCAGCCTTCCCATGCAAGGTACTTGTCCAGAAGCCGTGGTTGATGCCCTTGTAAGCCTTCTCGACGCGGCGGAAGAAGCTCTCGATGATCCCGTTCGAGTTCGTGCCGTCTTCCTCTGAAGGCTGTGGTTCACGCGGGTCAACCGTCGGACGCTTCACCAATCGTGTCTGCTACGTAAGCGCCACGAGCGCCTATAGGTAGAGGCAAGCCGGTTGTCGTGTCCTTCGTCGTCTGGTGCTCGAGCTCAGCATTCAACTCCCCACCGACAATAAGGATCAATATCGAAAGCCAGATCCAGACTAGAAAGCCGATTAGTGCTCCCAATGTCCCGTAGGTCGCGTCGTAGTCGGCAAAATGCTTCAGGTAGAACGAAAAGCCAAGCGACATTAAGAACAAAGACACTGTCACGAGTACTGAGCCCCACGTCAGCCAGCGAAGCTTGGCTGGCTGGCGGCTTGGTCCAAACCGGTAGATGGCCGTCGTCGCGGTCGCGACGATCAGGAACAAGATTGGCCAGCGCACAATGAGTGCCATTTGCTCTTCGAACCGATCCAACCAGACATAGGACAGAACCAGCGGGATCAGTGCAACCAGACCAAGGATGAGTACGGCCGATATCATTGCGCATATTGTGAACGCCAAGCCCACAAGGTTCAGCCTGATCAACCCACGCTTCTCAGTTTCGTCATAGGCAATATTCATTGAATCGAAAATCGCCAGTGTCGCGCTGTGGGTGCTCCAGAGCGCGATGCTCAAGCTCGCGAAGAAGGTGAGACCAAGTGTCGAATTCCGGCTAGCTGACAAGCTACTGATCCTCTCGGCTATAAGATCGAACGCACCGGGTGGCAGCATGCCGGACAAATCCCGAAGATGCTCAGCCATCGTCGAGGGATCGGCGACCAATCCATAGAGAGCGACCAGCGCAGAGATTGCTGGAAACAAGCCAAGCAATAGATAGAAGGTCACGCCAGCGGCAATGAGCGTCACTCTGTCTTCGGACACTTGGTGAACCACGCGCCACAGCACATCCTTTAAGCCATTGAGCGGGATGGCTTCAGGAATTTCGGCGTTTCTCCCGCGCTCCGAGTCTGGAGTTTGGTGGAGATTGTCAATCGTGAGAGGCCGTCTACTGACGACTACCATAGCGGTCACCGCTGCGAAAACCGTCGCGACTATCGCGAATCCTCTACGCACTCTCACCACCTTGCGTCGTCGCTTTTGCCACAATTTACGGCTGATAGTAGTCCCGTTCCCTTCGCCGTCAGATGGCGATGGGGCAACCTGCTTTGTTGTGTAACGGGTGCCATGATATTCCTGTTCTCGATCAAGAGTCGGAATGCCGAGATAAGGTTACAGGTTCCAACTAGAGTCGGAATGCCGAGACGATGCTGAATTCCAAGACGGAACCTTTTGGCTTGTGAGGCCGTTACTGCCGCGGTCTAATCCTGTTGGCGGGCTTTCAATGTCTACTTACATCAGTCCCGGTGATCTCCGGATGTTAAGCCAAGTTCTGCTAGATGCAGGATACAAGGTCGACACTCCGGCGGATGGCACTGCGACCACAAACGTTGCGTCAATGCTACTTATAAAACTGTTCCACGAAGGTGTGACCGATCCCTCCGAGTTATCTCAGCAGTTAGTCAAACGGTTTGGAAGGCACTCGGCCGTCGATAACACGCCACAGACAGGCGTTCCTGCCCTGGCCATTCGAGGGCTGACTTCGCCTGAGCATGGTGGAAAGCGCTCACCGAACTGGGGCCGTCACGCCAACTGACTATGAGTTCCGAACGCCCGAAATTGTTGCCACAACCGACCTCGAAATTAGCTCATTGATCCCACGGACGGAAGAGCATTTTGTGTCGGCAAAGAAAAGCCGTTAGTGCCACGGCACCTGCAAATCCTTCCTCAACGAGGAAGGGAACAAAACCACCTGCCGGTTCTTTCCGTGGGACGAGACAACCGATGGAAATACGCATGGAAGCTCCTCCCCTTCAACGAAAGCTTGCCGCCATCCTCGCTGCTGACGTCGAGGGTTATTCGCGGCTCATGCATGTCAACGAGGAGCGCACGCTCGCGACGCTGACGTCGCATCGTACGATCGTCGATAGCATCATCGAACGAGCAAACGGAGAAATCTTCGGGACCGCGGGCGACAGCGTTCTCGCTGAATTTCCGTCGATTGTGCTGGCATTCAATGCCGCTGTTGCCATGCAGCAATCGATTTGGCGCGCCAACCAATCTCTCCCTGACGAAGAGCGAATGAACTTCCGGATTGGCATCAATGTCGGCGATGTCCTGGTCAAAAACGGGGACATCTTCGGCGATGGTGTCAATATCGCTGCTCGGTTGGAAGGAATGGCGGACGTCGGCGGGATCTGTGTAACCCGAGGCGTGAGAGATCACCTTCGGGACCGCGTTGACGCAGCATTCGAAGATCTGGGTGAGCAAACGTTCAAAAATATCGGGAGACCACTGAGGGTGTTTCGGGTTGAGTTCGACCAGGAGGCGGATCCGCTTAGCGACGGACCTAGGCCCCGCTTCATGAATGCGGATGACGAGAGTAACCCCGATACTCGGACACCCTATGCCGAGCCAATGTCCCTTGATCATGGGACGTCAGAAGATTTGCAGCAAGTCGAGATCGCCTTCTGGGATGCGGTCCGGGAGAGCAATGACCCCAATGAATACAAACTGTATCTCTCGCGATTTCCCGACGGGAAGTTTGTTGATCTAGCACACGCTCGCCTGGAAAACAGTAAGCCGTCACCGGAGGACCTCGCTGTTGAGGTCGCCTTCTGGGATACTGTACGCAGCGATGGCAACGCTGCGATGATCGATGCCTACCTTGCCAAATATCCCCGAGGACAGTTCTGTGACTTGGCGCGCCTTATGCTCGCGACATTACGGAAGTAGGATTATCGCGCTGCCTGAGAACGCCGATCCCGATCTAGGAGGGGGCAGCGATGTAGCGGAACTCGGTCACTTTAATTCGAAGCGATGGGAATTTCGCGGTGCGTGCTGTCGAAGATGGCGAGGTGACGTAGCGTGAATTCGTGATCGGCGCACATGCTCAGCATTGGCGAGCGGCCAGCGGTCTCCATTGGCACCGTCTTGTCCAAGGGGCTCTGCCGGAGCTTCAGTTCTTCCGACCGCCCGGAAGCGGCCCCGATCGGCTCAGCGAAAAAGAACGCCACGACCGGGCAGATCACGCGCCGACGGAGCGTGCATGCCGGTGACGACTATGAGTTAGGCAGCCTGACAGCCGTTGCTACTTGTTTTCTGAAGTAAATTCGCTGGTTTGAAACTGCCTGCGCCAGATTCCGAAATCGCCTCGGAGGTCGTCGGTGTCACTAAGCTCACCCCGAACGTCTGAAATGGGGGCGCGAAGCGGACGATGGCCCCCGGTTTGCTTTTTGGGCTTACGACTGACAAGCGCCGCAGCGCTTTCAGTTGGTAGCATTTTCTACGCAATTCCGCGTAAGTACGGGGGGTCTGTGTCGATGCCCGTTGGTGGCACATCTCAAAAGGTGTGGCTCAACCAATCGAACCAATCGAACATTCGGGCGTTCAGCGATATCATCAGCTACAACCTTGAAAACATAGTCGCTTCCAAGGACAGCCCGGTGACCTATCCGCAACTTCGCTCCCAAGACCCAGAGTTGGCGACTGAATCGCGCAGCGGTCTCTCCTCGCTAGTACTGGCCGCACTGGGCGTCGTATACGGTGACATCGGGACCAGCCCGCTCTATGCGTTTCGCGAGGCGCTGCACGCGACAGCCGGATCGGGATCGCACCGGGAGAACGTGCTCGGCATTCTTTCCCTGATCGTATGGGCACTGACCATCGTCGTCACCGTGAAGTACGTGACATTCGTCCTCAAGGCAGACAATCGCGGCGAAGGCGGAACGCTGTCCCTGATGACGCTTGCTCGGCAGAGCTTCGCCGAAAAGCCAGCCTGGATCCTCGTGCTGGGCGTCGCGGGCGCTTCCCTATTTCTTGGCGACGCCATCATAACGCCTGCAATCTCGGTCCTGTCCGCCGTCGAAGGAATTCAGGTGGTCGCGCCCGGCCTGTCCGCATGGATCGTGCCGATCACCGTCAGCATCATCGCCGTGCTTTTCTTCGTTCAGCGCTTCGGCACAGGCGGCGTCGCCTCGGTGTTCGGCCCCGTCATGGCGGTCTGGTTTCTGGTTCTCGGAATAAGCGGCGCCATCCACATCCTCGATGACCTCGAAATATTCGACGCCATCAACCCGCTCCATGGCGTTCTCTACGCGTCGAACAATGTCGGGCACGCCATCGCTGTTCTCGGGGCGGTCTTCCTTGCGGTCACGGGGGCGGAGGCGCTCTATGTCGACCTAGGTCACTTCGGCAGACGGCCGATCGTGACGGCTTGGTTTTCCCTCGTCTTCCCATGCCTTCTCCTTAACTACTTCGGACAAGGTGCGTTCGTCCTCGCGAATCCCGACATGACCGAGCACCCCTTCTTCGGCATGCATCCGGAATGGGCACGAGTGCCGATGGTATGTCTGGCGACCGCGGCGACCGTGATCGCGAGCCAGGCGGTAATCTCGGGAGCATTTTCCCTTGTCCGTCAGGCCATGCACCTCAACCTGCTGCCGCGCTTGCAGATCCTGCATACCTCCGAGACGCACTCCGGGCAGATCTTCATGCCGCAGGTGAACGCGTTCCTATTCGTATTTGTCGTCGCGCTGGTTCTCTACTTCAGGAATTCCAGCGGGCTTTCCGCCGCATACGGCATTGCCGTCACTGGCGAGATGCTCATCACCAGCGTTCTTCTGTTCGTCGTCATGAAGCACATCTGGAAATGGACCACGTTGACTACTGCGGCGGTCATCGTTCCACTCTTCCTGATCGATGCAGGGTTCTTCGTGGCGAATATTGCCAAGTTTCCCGAGGGCGGATGGGTTCCGGTCGCCGTCGCATGCACTATGGGCTTGATCATGCAAACATGGATGGCGGGTCGACGGCTGTTGGCCGCCCGCACGCGCGCAGATGAGGTGCCACTCGAAGGGGTCGTTCACAGGCTGACAAGGAAGCCGCCGACCACCGTGCCAGGAACGGCCGTCTTTCTGACGAGCGACGTTGAAGGTGCGCCCACCGCGCTGCTGCACAGCCTCAAGCACTACAAGGTTCTCCACGAACACAACGTCATCCTGAGCGTGATCACCGCAACGGAGCCGTTCGTGCCTGACGACGAGAAGATCTTCCTCGAAAGCTTCAGCCCGCTGTTCAGCCGACTGGTGATCACGTTCGGATACATGGAAACGCCAAACATTCCGCGCGCATTGGTGCTAGTTCGGAGGCTCGGTCTCAAGTTCGATATCATGTCGACCTCGTTCTTCCTGTCGCGTCGGACGATCCTCCCCTCCAAGAACGGTGGGATGCCCTTCTGGCAAGATCGACTGTTCATTGTGCTCTCTCAGAACGCTGGCAACGCGACGGACTATTTCGGCCTTCCCAGTGGACGAGTGGTGGAGCTTGGCCTGCAAACCGTCATCTGATTGAATGGGAACGTGGGCAGGTCGGGATCTACCTTCGGAACCTCAAAGTCACGCGTCACGTTTCGCTGCGGAGGAAAAAAATCGATGGCAAGACATGG
The DNA here is from genome assembly GCF_001426265.1 of Rhizobium sp. Root1220. Lineage (GTDB taxonomy): Bacteria > Pseudomonadota > Alphaproteobacteria > Rhizobiales > Rhizobiaceae > Rhizobium. Next base: position 84,197 of record NZ_LMDG01000008.1, on the reverse strand, counting down.
CGAGACATCAACAGCCGAGGCATCGGAACTCGATTTGGCACGAAGGGTCTCGGCCGAAGCGCATCACGGGCAGACGGACAAGACAGGCCAGCCTTACGACAACCATTGCGAGCGAGTTGCCGATCGCGTCCAGGGGACAAAGGAGAAGACTGTTGCCTTCCTCCACGATGTCGTCGAGAAATGCAACCACTGGGATTTCGACCGCCTTCGACAACTAGGGTTCAGCAACGACGTCGTCGACGCGGTTGACGCCCTCACCCACCGCCAGGACGAAACCGACGATCAGTTCGTTATCCGGGCCGTCGAAAACAGGCTCGCCTGCTCCGTAAAGATCGCCGATCTCCAGGATAATCTGCAGCAGGCAAACACCGTCGGATCAGATCCTGTAAAATACAAACGAGGCTTGGAGTTGGTCGCAATGGTTAAAGCGGATCCCAGCTTGACAGGCCTGACCTGACTGGGTTTGTAACGAGACATATGGGATCGCACCTCCTGTGGAGCGTTCTTCCATCAATCTACTCAATCCTTCGGGACCAACGTGATCCGCTTGATTTTGACGGCGTGGAATCCTTGGCGAGTAGGCCACACGTACTCGAGACAATTGCGTTGTCCGGTGCGCCGGCTCGGTTAGAGCCGCCTTCGATGAGCTGCTCCGTCGCGGGTAAGGCGTCAGTGAGAGAGAGCATCTCCGCCGGGAACAGCTTCAGGGGAACTTCGGGTCCTTCCATCCGTTGGCGGATTAGAGGAAATCAAGGGAGAAGAAGATGGCCAATCTCTACAACGAAAACGCACCCGCCTTTTCCGGCGACAGAGCCCAGAGCGCCCTCACTGCTTTTTTCGATTCTCGGTCTGACGCAGAGTCGGCCGTCGAGCGGCTGAGGGAAGCAGGAGTTCCTGACGCTCGTTTTATGCCGGGCTACGAAGCCGACACGGACAACGCCGAAGTCGGGAGCGACGATCGAGGCGGCTTCTTCGAAGCTGACTGGTTCCTGCCGAACGAAGACCGGGACGTTTATGGAGAGGGACTCCGCCGAGGCGGCTTCCTCGTATCGGCCGAGGTGAATGATATTACTTACGACATCGCGCACCAAATTCTTGGAGAGCATGGCTCGATCGATATGGACGAGCGCGCAGATCTTTGGAAGACGGAAGGTTGGAGCGCAAGCAGGTCGGGCGAAGAACTGGCCGACACCCGCTACGACCAGAATCGGGTTTCCGGCCTCGAGCGCGAGCAGCAGGAGTTGGGGACGAGCGAAGACGTATTCGCGGCCGAAGATACGCGGCCGAACTATCGCCGCCGTGGGGAGCAAGTGTCGCCGCGCGTCCGCTCCTACGAACTCGATGCCGCCATCCCCTTCGATCTTGAGGACGACGTCCTTCCGACGGGTCACCAACGTGATGTGTGGGAGGGCGAGCGTCCGCGTGACCCGGAACAAAGCCAATCGATGGGTGACCTCCGCCAGGATCAGGCATTCCCGCGCAGACGCTAGCTACGAGCATTTCTTGATGGCGGCGGTCACATCGAACGCCGTCGCCATCTGTAAGAAAGCAGCGATGGGCGAATCCACTCCACGAGAAACCATCTCGCCTGTTTACGATCCATCGCCCCACGCTTACGGCGTCCCATAACCTACTCAGTCAGGTCCGGGTTTGGCCAACATCGAGCGGTCCGTCCTGCAGCGAGGAGGTTAGGTGTTCACCGGGCGAACGGAATGATGTATCATGCCGACTTCTCCTGGCACACTTGGTGCTCGCCTGGGAAGGATCGTCAAATGGCAATTCTGAGCGATAGCACTGCGGACGGAGCTTTCTCGGGGTTCGACCTCTGCAGGACATGGGCCTTCGGGTTTTCATTTGTCGCCGCACTGCTACTTTCAGCCTATTCCTGCTCCTCGGCGGATGCCAACCTCATACTGCCCGGCGCGCATCTGGAAGCGGTGAGTGAGGGTCATGCGCACACCGAAGGGCCATCGGTAGATGCCCAGGGCAATCTGTTCTTCACGGACTATGGAAACAACGTAATCATCAAGTGGAACGCGGCGGATGGGAAGCTGTCCAACAGGCTCACGCCGTCCGGAAATGCGATCGGGACCGACTTTGATCGCGCAGGCAATCTCATTGTGGCGGCCTCTGACAAAGGCGAACTGTGGTCCATCGCAACCAACAAGAAGGTCACAGTTCTGTTGTCCGCCTATGGCGGAAAAGTGTTCAATGGTCCGGACGATGTATGGGTTCGTCCGGACGTAGACGCTGACAGACGACGTCCGGGAGATGGCGGCGGGTGCGTGGCAGGCGACAATCGCCAACTCGTACACATGCACCGAAGCGGGAGCTATGGGGCACGAGTGTGAACGGGGCGGTGGTATTCACCTTGCCGAAGACGCGTTTGTGTTCGAGGTTGTCGACGAGGATAACCGGAGAGTGCCGAACGGAACGACGGGATCGAAGCTGCTTATTACGACGCTGAACAATAGTGTCTTACCCCTGCTTCGCTACGAAATCTCCGACATTGTTACCCTCGCAACCGAAGCCTGTCCTTGTGGCTTGCCGTTCTGGCGCATAGCCGCGCGTCCCCTCCCACCGTAGAAACGATAGCTCGCGCCGCACGCGTCCCCATCTCGTGCGAACTTGTTATCCCTTGGACAAAGGGCAGCTTGTGCAGGGGACCGACACGCAGTAGAGATGGTTGGTCAGGTTCGGCTCTACGCGAGGACGGAAGTCATCATCGATGTCTATACCCCCGGTCCTTCGGGTTGAAAACAATCCCCTGCCGACGTCGCCGGTCCTCGTCTTTGCATCCTTCAGTGCATCGGGGCGGCGTAGACTTGGGAACGGCAGGTCCGACGCCGACAAGGCATGTTGGCCAGTGGTATCGATAAACGCCGCGAATCTCATCGTTTCGCTTTCCCTGGTCACGACGGCTCCGGATGTATCCATGCTGTGCTGAATGTCGTAATCGTCGCTAAGGGCAAGGACTTGCAGCTTGCCCGCGTTATGCAGGGCTAGCAGGCGCTCCACCGACTGATGAGGAACCGTCGCATAATCGTCAACGAAAACGGCCTTGAAATGCTTCTGAAAGCGCTTGAGGTCACTTTCATTGAAGTGGGGCACCGCTAATGCGACGACCTCATGCATGCGCAGGATAGCGTAACGCCATTGAACCGTGGTGCGGGTTGTCTTGTTGGCTTTGGCCTCTGACAGATTTCTAGCCGCCCACACGAAAGGATCGGCCTGCTCGCGCTCTCGGAAATACCTGTCGGCAACATCCTCTATCGTTGCCAGCCCCAGTCCGATTTTTGCGGCGTAGTCCGGATCGGCCAGAACGATCTCCTGTTTGAACAGATCGAAGACCTCGTCCAGCAACCGATCAGGCTTCTCCAGTATCAGCCGCTTGACCGTATCCTCGGTGCAGACGACCAGTGGCTCATAGGGCATGGGACAATAGAAATCAGCCTCGGGAAGCAGCCCTTTTCGTGACATCATCGTTACGTGGAACCCGTCGGTACCGGTTGCAGGTTGATACCGCAGCGTCCCATCCTGGTCGCGCAGGAACATGCCATGGGCGGTCGCGACAGAAACGACGGCGTCGATGCCGCTCAACGAGGTGCCGAGGACGCCCACCTCCACCGGTCCGATGCGCTTGATCGCGGAAGCAGGCCATGGAGACGAAAAATATCCTGGCGAAACCTCGGTATCCTCAGGCCAGTCATGGCCTGTGGCCATCACGACGTGATCGAAGTTCGCTTCACCATCCTCGCCACCCCGGCGGGTGAATTTCAATGCAATGTCCGCGTTCCCAAGGTTTATGTCGCTGATCTTGTGGCTCGCCTTCACGTCAATGGCGTGTCCACCCGCGATGCCGCGCTTCACAAGGGTCCAGAACTGGTCTGCAAAATAGTCCCCTAAGAGGACGCGGGGATAAAATTCCCGGTCGCCAATAGCGTCGCGTTCTACGCCGAGTGCCTGAAGTTCATCGCTGGTTCTCGAGCGGAGCCATTCGACAAGGCTCTGGTCGATTGGCGGTACCTCGATGCTCGCGATATTCGCGAGCATCGTTCGGTCGTTCACCGCTGGATGATAGGGCGTTCCCTTTCCGGCATCCGGCGTTTCCTCGAACACGGTGATGCTAAGCGGTTGAGTAGAGGCGATGAGGCCCCGCAGCGTATATATGCCGGTGGGACCGGAGCCGATGATTGCAACGCGGGTCATGGATACTTTCAATGAGAACGGCAGGTGGACGTTAAGGGTGTGAAGCACGAGGCGCACCTCAGCCTTCCGGCAAGGCCGATTGGTGCGCGGGAACAGTCCTGTCGATTTCCTCGAGAATGAGCCTGATCTCCCGAACTGGCTTACGCTGATGATCGAAGACTTCCACCGAGAGCATGTGATAGTCGCCAAGTGGCAGCCCGTCCGCCGCCATCTCTGCGAGGGCAGTTCTGCCCTCCTCAATCGCGGCCTCCGGCGTGTCAAACTCGTATGACATCTCAGTCGGCTGCACCCCATCGTGATCGACCAACTGAAAATAGTACGTGGCCATTCTAAGCTCCTCGAATGTGTCGAGCTCATTCGCCCCACCGATGGCTTAACCTAGACAAGCTGGATATGTTCCAGATCCGAGACAAACGAGATCCGGCCCCGTGCATCGGCGTCACGGCCGGCGCGCCGGCCTTTCGTTTCTTCTTCTTCGAGCCGATCGGAACAAACCACCCATATGCAGGTTTATCTTCGGTCTCCCACACACCGTTGGCGTGCGCTCGCGATGAGCATTCGCCTCCGCTGAATGGGAACGCATCAACGGAGGATATGAGTCGCGGCAGACGCCGGCGCGCTTGATCAGGCTCTCGGAGGCCGTCGTGGTCTCGTTGGAGGATCCCCGCTGGTAGTCGACATGGTCGTATATCCAATTGCAGATGGCGGTCACCCGTCGTTGTTGCTGGCTGATCGAGGCGGGCGTCCGCTCCAAGGCTGAGCGCGGTTTTTCGCTCTCGATCAATGTGAAGGCCGCGGCTCTCCAGGGATCGTATACTCTCGCACCGTTCAAGTCCGGCTTAACGATGACGTTCTCCTGCATGGGGGTTCCCGAAGCCTTGTCCCAAGGACTGCACGGCTATTCGCAGGCTGCGGTCGGCCTGGATGGATGGTCTTTCGCGGCGTTTTGGAGCCGACATATTGCCGTTGCTAGTCGTCCGGCCGGGAGTTATGAATCGCTTCCCATCGAATTCGAGTTGGAGAGACCAGTGGCGAACGGGACGGTAAAGTTTTTCAACCAGGACAAGGGCTTCGGCTTCATCACCCCGGATGACGGCGGGCAGGACGTGTTTGTCCATGTCAGCGCCGTGCAGGGTTCAACGCTTCGGCACGACGGCCAGAAGGGTGTCCTATGATCTCGGCCAAGACCGAAAGACGGGAAAATCGAAGGCCGAAAACGTCAGATCGATCTGAAGTCGAAAGTAGCTCCACGACACATCGTCGGGCTCATTTGGTACCACCCGATCACGAAGGTTCTGCTCAGTCAGGGGCTACCGTCGTTGGAGGTCGGACGTCGGCAGGCGATCGAGGCTTCGTGCGGTCGTTGAACTGGTCGGAAGCTCGCTGGTTTGCGTCCGTCACCTGCGCAGCTTCCTCTTCGGTGGCCTCGTGCTGTTCTTCGGCGCGCTTCCAGTGATCTTCGTGCTGGCCTTCAGGTCGCCCTTCGTCTTCCCAGATCTTATATGCTCGTTTGCGCTGTTCGTGTTCTCGATCCATCACTCGCCCTCCTCTTCTGGCGGTAGATAACAGCCGCTGAGCGACAAAGTTCCAGCACTCTCGGACGCCCAGATCGGGGATGTGATTTGGCTACTGGATTTTCCCTCCACCCCGACGTCCAAGACATAGCTTTCAGTGCTTTCGCGCCAACCTCCCCCGCCCGGATCGGGCGGTATGCTGTCTTCAAATTTCTGGGGCCCAGAGAGATTGCTCCATGTCGCGCCATCTTGGCAGACCTTCCGGATGCTTAACTGCCGACTTTTGTCCTTGGGGCGCGGGAGGGCGCTTCTTGAGAGCACCCCGCGGCTTCCCATGGAGCATCAGCCGCGGTGCCGACTACATCATGCGGCGTTAGGGATATGATGCAAACGCTTTATTGAGCGCGTCCGCCAGCCGGACGCCCGCTTTGGCGAGTTGCTCGTCTGCGATCACTCTTCTCGACCTTGAGCTGCTTTTGACCCAGGGTCAGATCAATTGGAACAAGTCCATATGCTCGGACGGCCTGCTGATGTCATGCGTTCACCCAATCCACCACGGATCCAGAGAGGAACGTGCTCTCGTCCTTGCCCTTCAGCCAGGATTGCTCGAGATCCTGGACGTAGGCGTTCCAGTTCCACTGGATATCAGACTGTCCAAACTGTGTGAAAGTTTGTCCTTCCAACGAGTTCAGCTTCGGTCCTGAATAGAAGACGTGAAAACCGTTGCCACCGCCATCGTCGTCGCGCTCTGCGCAGTGCAGACGCTGGGCAACATCGCCGTAGAGATGAACGAGGAACTTAAGCGCCATCGCGTGCTCGGTCACGGCACCAGCATCGCGGAAATGCACAGGTTGGGAGAGGATGCGCAGTTGCTCCTCGACGGCCTTGACCAGGCAGGTAGCGGAATCAATTTCTGAGGGAGATTCCGTAAAGTATTGAAAAATGATTCGTTTTGAGTCGGAACGAATCATCCTGACACGTCTTTGAGTCGCGTATTAGTGATTCGGAGTAAGCCTCATGGCCTCAGGACAGCGCGCGCAGTGGAAGGGCTTCATAAAATTCGGGGAGGTTTCCTTCGGGGTGGCGCTGTACGCCGCTGCGTCCACCTCTGACAGGATCACCTTCAACACCATCAATAAGGCCACGGGCAACCGCGTAAACCGTGTCTTCATTGATAGCGAGACCGAAGAGCGCGTGGAGAAAGAGGCCCAGACCAAGGGCTTCGAGATCGAGAACGGCCAGTACATTATCATCGATCCGGAGGAGTTCTCTTCGGCGATTCCGGAGAGCAACAAGACGCTGGAGATCGAGGCGTTCATTCCCTGCTCGGATGTGGATGATGTTTACTTCGACAAGCCATATTACCTCACACCGGACAAGATGGGCGGAGACGCGTTCGCGGCCCTCCGTGACGGCATGAAGAAATCGGAGGTTGCGGCCATCGCCCGCACCGTCCTCTTCAGGAGGATGCGCACGGTGCTGATCCGTCCGCACGGCAAGGGTCTGATCGCCACCACCCTGAACTACGACTACGAGGTCAGGTCGAGCGCGAAGGCGTTCGAGGAGATGCCCAAGCTCAAAATTCAGGGCGAGATGCTCGATCTCGCCAAGCACATCATATCAACGAAGAAGGGTGCGTTCGATCCAGCGACGTTCGATGACCGCTACGAGGCCGCGCTCGCCGACTTGGTGAAGGCCAAGATTGAGGGCAAGGCGCTTCCGAAACCGAAGAAGGTCGTAGTGTCGAAGCCCAACGATCTGCTGGCGGCGCTACGCGAGAGCGCGGGCATGATGAAGGCTGCCGCGGACAAGCCGAAACGCACTGCCGCCAACGCAAATACTGGTGCCGGGCGGGAGCGCGCCGCACGCGGGGCGGCAGCGAAGAACGGCGCTAAGGCGGCTCCGCAGCGCAAGGCAAGTTGAGAGACGACCCATGGCACCGAAATACTATTGGAAGGGTTATCTCAAGCTCTCCCTCGTCACCTGCCCCGTGGCGATGACCCCCGCGACATCCGAGAGCGAGAAGGTTCGCTTCCATACGCTCAACAAGGAGACGGGCAACCGCGTCGTCTCCCAGTACATCGACTCCGTCAATGGCAAGCCCGTCAGGGAGAAGAACGAGGCGAAGGGATATGCCCGCGGCGAGAACGACTACGTGATCCTAACGGACGACGATCTGGATGCGGTAGCGCTCGATACGGTGAAGACGATCGACATTGACAAGTTCGTCCCAGCCGACAGCATCGAGTGGATCTACCTCGAGAAGCCGCACTACCTGATGCCTGACAACGCCGTAGGCAACGAGGCGTTCGCCGTCATCCGCGACGCAATGAAAGCCGACAAGGTTTTTGGCGTATCGAAGCTGGTCATGGGTCGCCGAGAGCGCGCCGTCGTCCTGGAGCCGCGGGGCGAAGGGATCGTGCTCTGGACCCTGCGCTTCGGCGACGAGGTGCGACCGGCGGAGAACTACTTCGAAGACATCGACGAGCAGGCGGATCCGGATCTAGTTCCCCTTGTTCAGCAGCTCATCAAGAAGAAGTCGGCACGGTGGTCGGCGGCCATGGTGAGCGATCCGATCCGGGAGAGCCTGCTCAAGATCATCGCTCAGAAGAAGAAGGCGCTGAAGCCGAAGAAGGCGGCGAAGGGGAAGGCCGCCGAAGTCGCTCCGAAGTCCAATGTGGTCAACATCATGGACGCGCTCAAGAAGAGCGTCGAGGCAGATCTCAAAGGTAGGAAGGCCGGGTAGTCACATGCATTTGCTCGAAACCAAGGTGGCCCATGAGACAACCGGCTGGCGAATAGACTTTGTCGGCGACGATGGGGAAGTGGTGTATATCAAGGTCCCGGACGGTCACGCCAGAAGTGCCGACGAGGCCTTAGAGCAAGCAAAAGCCCTCATGGTGCAGCTCACCGCGTACGGGACTCGCGGCGGTGGCCGGAGCATCAACCAATACGACGCGGCGAGTAACGGCAACTTCAATGACGACGAACCGCTACTCGCCACATTCCACTAACTCCGTCCAAGACTCCTAGTAATCAGCCGGCTAGCCATCCCCTGACCTGCTCAAGGATTCTTCGTTCCTGGTCCGCCTCCACGACAAATTCCGGCTGCCAGTCGGTCCGATGTGCTATTGCCTTCAAGACATCGAGACTGCTGCCAATGCCGTAGCCCCCGTGGGTGATGAATGGATAGACGATCTTGCCCGACAGGTCGTGGGCCTGGACGAACGCGCGGACAACCGGCGGCGCGGTCATGCCCCAGATCGGCAATCCGATGTAGACCGCGTCGAAACCTGCAAGGTCCGCTACAGAAGCCGCCAAAGGCGGAAGGTAACCGGCCGTCGTCTCCCGGCTGGCCTGCGCCACGGTCTGTTCGTAGTCTTCAGGATATTGAGTGGCAGGAGTGATCTCGAACTGGACGGCGTTCTTAGTCCTCCTGATCTGATTGGCGATCACCCGCGTGTTCCCGGTTCGGGAGAAGTAGGCGACCAGAATCCGCTGTGAATCGGTACCCTGCGCGGACGGGCTGTTGGCGAGGGAAGATACGGCTGCTGCCGCGATCGGAAGGCTCTGCAGGAAGTGGCGTCTGCGCATTCGGACCTCCATCGAGTTCATTCGATCGCTTGACCGGCGGCGTATTCGTCATCCGTGACCTTTTCCATCCATGTCACGTTGTTGCCGTCGAGGGCCTCCGCGACCGCGAAATGGGTCATCGCCTCGTTCGGCGACGCGCCATGCCAATGACGAACATTAGGTGGAATCCATACTACGTCGCCGGCACCGACCCACTCCACCGGAGCGCCTTCCTTCTGGACGAGCCCCTTCCCGGAGACAATTAACAGCGTCTGGCCGAGAGGATGGGTGTGCCATGCGGTTCGTGCGCCGGCCATGAAGGACACGGTCGCTCCACCGATGCGGGCCGGAGCATCACCGCGATAGAAGCCAGAGGTCTCGACTTTGCCCGTGAAGTAATGCTCCGGCGCCGCCGCGCGCCCCTCGCCCGCCCGCGTCACCCGGACATCGTCCGGCGCGACCAGGGCACTCGCTTCTCGGGTCTCGAACACCTTCGTCAGCGCGGGCACGGCTGACATGGCTCGTGGCCATCCGGCGTAGAACGCCACGTGCGTCACGACCTCGGAGGCTTCCTGCCGCGTCAGGCCGTTGTCCATTGCTCGGTTGGTGTGGAAGGGAAGCTGTTCGGGCTGTCCGTTTGCAATGAGCGCCGCCATCGTCACTAAGGTGCGGTCTCGGGCCGAGAGATCAGGCCGTTGCCAGAGATCGCCGAAGAGGACACGGTTCGTGAGCTCGGCAAGCATCGGGGCGGTCGGCGCGATGTTCGCGTCGACGTTGGCACCGCGAGCGACCTCGGCTGCGGCCTCAAGCTGGATCCTGTTCGCGTCGCTGCTGGCGACGGGGCCGATCCTGCGTTCCTCGAAGACCTCCTTGACCTCGGTGACAGCCGACATCGCGTTTGGCCAGCCCGAGTAGAAGGCGAGATGCGTGATAAGTTCGCCCACCTCCTCGGGCTTCAATCCGTTGTCGAGGGCTCGGCGCACGTGGTTGCCGAGTTGGGCCGCCTTGCCTGTGGAAACCAACGTCGCCACGGTGACGAGGCTGCGGTCGCGAGGTGAGAGTTCTGCGCGCTCCCAGACTTCACCGAAGAGGACGTCGTCGGTGAAATGCCCAAGTCCCGGCGCGACATCGTAGACGGCGGGCGGCGCGACGCGTGGGTGCCTCTCTTCGGCCTCGACACCCGTCGTCGCCAGTGCGGACGCCGCGATGGTGGCTGCGATCTTGTTCATGGACGTGTCTCCATCCTTTTCTTGAGGTGCGTCTTGTCGACTTCAGTGTCCGGTCATCTTGAGCACCGCCTCCGGCAGACGCTCACCCTGCACCTCGATCTTCGACGCTTCGCGATCGATCTCGCTGAGGTCGTCGGTCGTCAGGTCAAGTTCGACGGCGCCGATGTTCTCTTCGAGACGGTGAAGTTTGGTCGTGCCGGGGATCGGCATGATCCATAGCTTCTGCGCCAGCAGCCAGGCCAGAGCGACCTGCGCGGGCGTCGCCTCCTTGCGCTCCGCGATCGTCTTGATGACGGACACAAGTTCCAGATTGCCCTTCCGGGCTTCGGGAGAGAACCTTGGCACCATGTTGCGGAAGTCGCCTTCCAGAAAGGTCGTCGTCTCATCGATCTTGCCGGTCAGAAAGCCGGCGCCGAGCGGCGAGAAGGGAACGAAGCCAATGCCAAGTTCTTCCAGAGCAGGAAGCAGCTCCTGCTCCGGTCCACGCCAGAACAACGAATATTCGCTCTGCACGGCGGCTAAAGGCCGAACGGCGTGAGCACGACGGATCGTGTTAACACCGGCTTCGGACAGGCCGAAGTGCTTGACCTTGCCCTCGGCGACGAGGTCCTTGACGGCGCCGGCCACGTCCTCGATCGGGACGTTCTGATCGACGCGATGCTGGTAGAACAGGTCGATGCGATCGGTTTTCAGACGCTTCAAGGCAGCGTCGGCGACGGCTTTGATATGGTCAGGCCGGCTGTTGGTTCCGCCGTTCCTCGCGCCCGTCTCCATATCGATGTCGAAGCCGAACTTGGTGGCGATCGTCACTTGGTCGCGGATTTGCTGCAGTCCCTCGCCCAACAAGGATTCGTTGGCGAACGGCCCGTAAGCCTCTGCGGTATCGAAGTGGGTGATGCCGCGGTCGTGGGCGTCGCGGAGGAGTTTGATCATCTCACTCCTGTCGGGCGTCGCGCCGTAGACGCCGGTCATGCCCATGCATCCAAGGCCGAGGGCCGAGACCTCGAGGCCGGAGTTTCCGAGCTTGCGCTTCTGCATTGTCGTTTCCTTCGTTCAGATGTTCTTGTCGTCGGACGTGAAATCCGAGCTGACGCTGAGGTCTTTCCACGCGCCGATCTCGCGGCGCTGGCCGTCGACCTCGTTGCCGACGATCTTGACGGCGTCGCTGCCGAGAAGCAGCCGGGCCGGAAGTTCCGATCTCGAGACAAGATCGAGGAGAGCGGCCGCCGCCCGTTCGGGATCGCCGGGCTGTGTGCCATGCGTCTTATCGTTCTCCTTGCGGCGTGGTCCGGCTGTTGCGGCGTAGTCGTCGATCTTCGTCTTGGTCTGCTGCAGTGAGCGGCCTGCGAAGTCCGTGCGGAATGCACCCGCTCGACGACGACCACCCGAATGCCGAGCGGAGCGACTTCCTTTCGCAGGGCGTCGGACGCCGCCGACCGCGAACTTCGATGCCGAGTAGTATCCCGAGCCGGGTGCGGCCAGCCGGCCGGCGATTGATGATATATTGAGGATTGTCCCCGAACGGCGGGTACGCATGCCCGGCAGAACCGCCTTGATCATCGACACGGTGCCGAAGAAGTTCGTGGCGAAGAGAGCGGCCACCTCCTGCTCGTCTCCCTCTTCCACTGCGGCGCGGTAGCCGTAGCCTGCATTGTTGACGAGGACGTCGATCGCATCGAACCGCTCTTCAGCCTTTCGCACGACGTCAGCGACCTGGGCCTTGTCGGTGACATCGAGAGCAGCGGAATATGCAGTCCCAGGAAACTGCGCGGCGAGATCCTGAACCTTGGCCGCGTCTCGTGCCGTCACCACGGCGTTGTGACCGGCGGCGAGAACCGCTTCGGCCAAGCTTCGCCCCAATCCCGTGGAGCATCCCGTAATAAACCAGGTGATCATCGTATTTCCTTCAGTGTCATCTCAACTGTTTGGAGTCGCATACCGAACGGTCAGGACCGCGGCGGCGCTTCGACGCCGGAATAGACCAACACCTGTTCCGGCAGCCGGGCGCCCTTGATTTCGATCGCGGCGACGGCCTTGTTCAGTTCGGCGACCTCGTCTGGCGAGAAGCTGACCGATGCGGCACCGACGTTCTCCAGCATGTGCGGCATCTGTGTGCTGCCGGGGATCGGCACGATCCACGGCTTCTGCGTCATCAGCCATGCCAGCGCGATTTGGCCGGGCGTTGCCCCCTTGCGGTCGGCCCAGGTTTTCACCAGCGCGACCAATGCGAGGTTGTTCGGCAGGTTGTCAGGGGAGAACCGGCCCTCGATGCCGCGGATGTCGCCTTCGGCGAATCTGGTCCGCTCGTCGATCGCACCCGTCAGGAAACCGACGCCCAGGGGGCTCCATGGCACGAAGCCGATGCCGAGTTCTTCGCAAAGAGGAAGGACGGCCTCTTCCGGGGCACGCCACAGCATCGAGTATTCGCTCTGGATCGCCGTTAGCGGCAGTTCGGCATGGGCGCGGCGGACAGTCTGCAGGCCCATCTCGGAAAGCCCCCAGTGCAGTACCTTCCCCTCTGCTTTCAGTTCCTTCACCGCGCCTGCGACATCCTCGATTGGCACGGCCGGGTCAACACGGTGCTGGTAGAGCAGATCGACGCGGTCGGTGCGTAGCCGCTTCAACATGCCCTCGACGGCCAGCTTGATATGCTCGGGCCGACTGTTGAGTCCCGGCATGCGCTTGCCGGTCTCGAGATCGATGTTCCAGCCGAACTTCGAGGTGATCACGACCTCGTCGCGGAAAGGTTTGATTCCTTCGCCTAGGATTCGCTCGACCTCATGCGGACCGTAGGCCTCAGCGGCGTCGTAAAAGGTGACGCCGTGGTCGTGCGCCGCCCGGATGATTGCGTGCATCTCGCTGCGTGTCGGGATCGTCGTCTGATAGGTGCGGCTCATGTTCTGTACACCGATACCGATGCTCGAGACTTCCAGCGATCCGAGCTTGCGGCCTCCAAGCGGGCTGCTGGCAATGGCCGTCTGTGCCGCCGCCGTGGAGTAGCTGGCTTCGACGAGGGGCATCGCGGCAAGCGACCCTGCAGCTCCGAGGAAGCCTCGCCGGCCCATGGTCAGTTTGGTCTGATCTGGCATTACAGGAATCCTTTCGAGAAGCGCTGATTACGATCCGAACATAGACCTCGCTGGGACATGCGATTAGGTGCTATAATCCGCATCTCCCTATAAGCAGGACTTATGAATGCCAAACGAGAACTACAATGATCTTGCCGCCTTCGTCGTCGTTGCGCGGGAGGGAAGCTTCACTAAGGCGGCCGTCAAACTGGGTGTCTCCCAGTCGGCCCTAAGCCAGACTGTCCGCGGGCTGGAGGCGCGCCTCGGGATGCGACTTTTGACGAGAACGACGCGTCGCGTATCGCCCACGGATGCGGGGGAGAGGCTTCTTCGGACCGCGGGTCCGCGTTTCGAGGAAATCCAGGCGGAACTCGTGATGCTCAGCGAGATGCGGGATCGCCCTACCGGCACCGTCCGCATCACGGCAGGCGAGCACGCGGCGGTCGCCGTGCTCGCTCCGGCTCTGGAGAGGTTCCTCCCTGAGAACCCCGACGTGAAGGTGGAGATCATCGTCGACTATGGCCTGACGGACATCGTCGCCGAGCGCTTCGATGCGGGCGTCCGGCTCGGCGAGCAGATCGCCAAGGACATGATTGCAGTACCGATCGGCCCCGAGGTGCGCATGGCGGTGGTGGGATCGCCAGCCTACTTCCGTCGTCACGCGGTACCGGACACGCCACAGGATCTGACCGGACACAACTGCATCAACATGCGTCTGCCGACGCACGACACCATCTTCGCCTGGGAGTTCGAACGGGATGGCCGCGAATTGCGAGCCCGAGTGGACGGTCAGCTCGTATTCAACAACTTGGCGATGAGGCGCGACGCCGCGCTTCGTGGCCTCGGGCTGGCCTACATGCCGGAGGATCAAGTTCAGGCCGATCTGGCGACGGGCGACCTCGTTCGTGTGCTTGAGGACTGGTGCCCGCCGTTCGGCGGCTATCACCTATACTATCCGAACCGGCGGCACCCTTCTCCTGCCTTCGCGCTCGTGGTGGACGCGCTCCGCCTGCGGTCGTAGAGCTGACGCGAAGCCCCCACTATTGATCGTCGAACGACAGCGTCGCCGACGGTTCTCGATTGCCGTCGCTCTGATCCTTAATCGCCCCCAGCTTGGCTTTGACGCTTTCATCGCGTCCGCGCCGGCCACGATGCGCTACGGAGGAGTTTCAGAGTCCGACAACTCCACGACAGCGGAGCCCAGCTTCGCCGGATCGACACCTTGCGTCCGTCCGTCGTCGAGAGTTCCGTACGGAAGGAGCCCGGCTCGACCGACATCGTACCGATGCCGAAAGGAGCGACGACGTATCGCAAGGATTCCATCCAGCCTTCGAAGGTCTCGCGCCTTGTGGCATTTCCATCGGATGATGGATAAGGTGCGTGCTGAACAGGGGCATCAATGAACGTACTTCAGCGCAACAACGTCATCCTCAATGGAAGCGGAAGCCAGTCGATGGTTTTTTCCCACGGGTTCGGTTGCGACCAGAACATGTGGCGGCTGGTTTCGCCGGCCTTCGAGAGCACGTTCAAGACGGTCCTCTTCGATCACGTCGGTGCTGGGAGATCAGATCTTGGAGCATATGATCCTGAGAAATACTCCAACCTCTCAGGTTATGCGGACGACCTCGTCGAGATCGGCCAGGCGCTTGACCTCAAGGACGCTGTCTTCGTCGGCCACTCGGTCAGCGCGATGATCGGAGTTCTGGCATCTCTGAAGGCACCCCGCATGTTCGAAAGCCTCGTGCTGGTCGGCCCCTCGCCCCGCTATATCGATGACGAGGGATATTACGGCGGGTTCAAAAGCGGCGATATCGACGAGCTATTGGATTCTCTCGCCGATAATCACATGGGGTGGTCGGCGGCTATGGCGCCTGCCATTATGGCGAACTCGGATCGGCCGGAACTAGGTCAGGAGCTCACCGACAGCTTCTGCAGGACCGATCCCGAGATCGCCAAGCAGTTCGCGAAGGTGACTTTCACTTCGGACAACCGGGCGGAACTCCCCCTCGTCACCGCTCGCACCCTGGTTCTTCAATGCAAGGACGACATTATCGCATCTGAGGTAGTCGGCGAATACGTCCGGGAGGCGATCCCGAACTGCAGCTACAAGCTTCTCGATGCTACCGGTCACTGTCCCAACCTTTCGGCACCAGCCGAGGTCGTTGAGGCAATTCGCGAGTTCGTCAGACACTAGATGAGTGCGATGCCCGACTTTCAGAATCTTTTTGAGGATGCTCCATGCGGTTACCTGCTGCTTGACGCACGCGGGCGGATCACCAAGGCCAATCGTACCCTGCTTGCATGGCTCGACTTCAACGAGGCCGACCTTGCTGACCAACGCCTTCTCGATCTAATGCCTGTCGCCGGCCGTATGTTCTACGAGACGCATTTCGCGCCGCTCCTTCGCATGCAGGGCAACTTTCACGAAGTGGCGCTTGACCTCGTGCGGAAGGACGGAGCCCGTCTTCCGGTTCTGGCGAATGCGAACCAGAAGACCGGAAGCGATGGCGGCGTACTGGAGACCAGGATAGCCCTCTTCGAGGCGACGAGCCGCCGCAAGTACGAACGCGAGCTGTTCGATGCCAACGAGGCTGGCAAGGCCGCTCGACGGGAGGTCGAGGCGCTCAATTTGGCGCTAACACGTTCGGCTCTCCTTCGAGACGAGTTCATCGCGGTTCTAGGGCACGATTTGCGCAATCCATTGGCGTCGGTGAAGGGCGGCGTGCGCTTCTTGGCGAAGGAGGCCCTCAGTCCCAGAGCAAGTGAAGTCGTCCGATTGATCGACGGGAGCGTCGACAGGATGAGCGCACTCGTCAACGATGTCCTAGATCTGGCGAGCGGCCGCCTCGGGGGTGGCATTGCCGTCGCCCGTCGGGAGGAGTTGGATCTCGAACCCGTCCTCAGGCAGGTCGTCTCCGAATTGGAGAGCGGAACTGGCAGAAAGATCCATGTCGATATCAATCTGCCAGGTGCAGTGCTCGTCGACAGTGGTAGAATTGGCCAGCTTGCGTCCAATCTTCTCGGCAACGCGTTCACGCATGGTCATCCGGATCTTCCCGTTCGTATGAAGTCACGCGTCGAGGATGGCTGCCTTATCGTGGCCGTCTCAAACGGAGGCGACCCTATTCCATCGCAAACGATGGAGCGTCTCTTCCAGCCATTTTTCCGGGGCAGCAATCCGAATGAACGTCAGCAAGGACTAGGACTAGGTCTCCATATCGCCTCCGAGATTGCCAAGGCGCATGGAGGCACCTTGACGGTGAAATCCGATCAGGACGCGACGGTCTTCGAATTTCGGATGCCGGGTACCCCAGAGGAAACGCCTTAGCAGCCTCTGGCTAGGCGACTGGATCTGCCTTCTTCCGCTTCAGCTTCGTGGCGGACTTGGAAGCGTTCGCAGCACGTTCGACGGCGTCCTTTTCGAGGCGTAAGGCACTGAGCTTTGCAGTTTTGGATTCCCGGTCTAGCACGCGCTTGTCAATGATCGCGTATGCGGCTTCGGTGGTGGCGTCCAGCTTGGCAGTGCCGGAGGGTTTTGGTGTTTTGATGTCTTGATCCATGAATGCGGACATAGTGCTCAACGCAGCCACCGCAACGGGGGCCATCAAGATCGTGCTGTCCGAAGGGAGCAACGGGGCTTTCTGTCCATTCACAGGAGTTCACCTGAAAGGAACGAGCCATGACAGACCTTCCCAAAGCCGACGCGATAACCTCGGTTTCTGAAGAGGCGTCGTTCTCTACATGCCTGGGATGAAGCCCGATCCTCGACGATCGTCCGACCCCATGCAGCTCTGGGTGCTGGCACCCCTGCAGATAGGAGTTGCGCTGTCGGCGATTGCAATGGCCGCGGCCTTTGCTCCTCTTCGGTTTTTCTTGCCCACCTCCCCAACATCCGAGCCAGGCTCCTGAGCTTTTCCTTCGGTCTCGGCTTCGCGTCAGCAGCGACGTCGGCCGAAAAGCGCCAGAGGCAGCCATGGGCAGCCTCTGGCGCTACAGGTTTCCGACGTTAGTTCTTCGGCGCCGACAATTTCTGCATGACCTCATCGAGGTTGAAGCTTGCGGGCTTCTGGCGGACGGGGAATTCTTGAAAGCTTTGCAGCCACTGCGCAACAATCGCCTGCGAGGGGACGATGACAAAGGCTCTCGCGAAGAACCACGTCTCATATTCCATGGACTCATCACCACGTTCGAACGGGTCGGCCCGCAGGTTGAAGAGAAGTGGGGTCCTTAGATCGGTGAATGGCTGGCGCCAGACGCCGATGCCGGTGTGATCCTGCGACTTGAAAACCACCTTCCAGTTCTGCACGCGCACCGCGACCAGTTCGCCGTCGTCGTTCCAGTAGAGGAAATCCCGCCGCGGGGACTCGTTGGCGGTTCCCGAGAAGAACGGCATGAGATTGTAGCCGTCGAGATGCACCTTGAAGGTCTTGGCTCCGGCGGTATACCCGGTCAGGCATTTGGCCACGATACCGGTTCGCCGGCTGCCGCGCAGAAGGTCGGGATCAGGTCGTAGTGTGAGAACGCCTCATTGTAGATCGTGCCGGGCTTGATCACACCGGGCCATCTTATGCACGTCGGCACGCGATAGCCACCTTCCCAATTGGTCGCCTTCTCGCCGCGGAAGGGCGTGCTGCCGCCATCCGGCCAGGTCATGACCTCGGCCCCGTTGTCGCTGGTGTAGACGACGATCGTATTGTCGGCGACGCCGAGATCATCGAGCTTCTTCAGCAGCTCACCGATCATGCCATCATGCTCGACCATACCGTCGGGATAGACGCCAAGGCCGGTCTTGCCGACGGAATCGGCCTTCAGATGGGTGTTGACGTGCATCCGGGTGGAACTGAAATAGCAGAACCAGGGCGTATCCGCCTTCTGCTTGCGGTCCATGAAATCGAGGGCAGCGGCTAGGAATTCCTGGTCGACTGTCTCCATGCGCTTAACCGTCAGCGCCCCGGTGTCCTCGATTTTGCCGTCGGCCGAGCCCTTGATCACCCCGCGTGGGCCGAAGCGTTTGCGGAAGGCCGGGTCTTTCGGATAGTCGGGGTTCTCAGGTTCTTCCTCTGCCCCCGTCGACGATCAGCCGGTCCGATGGTGAACCGTCGGCACCGAGGTAGGTGTTGAGGCCGATAGCCCCGCCCTCGCCGATGTAGTCGACGACCGTCAGAGTCTTGTAGCTCGACAAAAGCGTCGGATCACCTGTGGGCGGCGTGTACTGGATCAGGCTTGGGTCGTTGACAAGGTTGGTGAGGTTGGAGCTGCCCGTCATGATCCAGAGGCTGTCATCGAGAAGACTGACGTTTGATACGCTACCGAGCGCTGTGAACGCAGAGCCAATGACGGTGGAATGGGATACGGTCACATTGGCGAGACCGGGAACGACTGGAAGGGCCGCCGGTGGCGTGAATACTGGTGGAATATCCAGACCTTCGGGGTCCGTCACGCCGCCTGGACCGGTGTCGGGGACAGCTAGCGGTGGGAACTCGGCGATTGTTCCCACCCTCAACCACTGCCCGCTACCGCCGACAAACGAATTGGAGAGGGAGACGTTTCCGATGCCGCCCACGCCGATCGTCGAACCGCTGACGTTGGTAAGCGTGCTGTCGGTGAACCTCGCATTCGACACGAACCCTGCTGCCCCGGCCACGTAAAGGGCCGACGATGCATCGCCAGACGCATTCACGGTCGTATCGACGGCTGTGATCAGACCGCCGCTGTTGGCCACGGCCCCGTGAGAACGCGCCCCTGTCGCCGCAATCGACGAGCCCACGAAGTTGACCGAGCTGCCGTTGTCACGGGCATGCGCGCCATCCGACCCTACGCCTTCCGTTGCAACGGCGGTGCGATTGCCATTGACCGTCCCGGCCATGATGGCACGCACTCCGCCGGAGAGATCGCCATGCGTTGTGACGGTGGAGTCGTTGAGCGTCATGACCGATGGCGCGTCGAGAAAATGCTGGACCGAGGTGCCGCCCGGCGCACTGTTGCCGAACGTCTCGACGGATATGCCGTTGCCCGTCAGCGTCGCGGGATATTGCGGCCCGGCCTGCTCTACAGTTGCATAGAGTCCGACGCTTCCGTCCCCCAGCGTTCTGATCGAGTTTCCATTCAGGATCATCGTACCGCCGTCGTCGGCGACCGCCCCCATCGCGCGTTCTCGACGGAATACCGTCCGTGGATGACGCAGGTTACGACATCGCAGGTCGAGCGGCTTGAGGCGGCTATTGCCGACATCAAGCGCGGCGACGACATCCAGCCTTGGGAATCGGCGATTTCGAAGGCCATGGCCGATCTGGAGGATTTCTGATGCGTGTCCTCTCAACTTTCAGCGGCATCTCGGCGGCTTCGGCCGCCTGGAAGCCCCTCGGCTTCGAATTCGTCGGCTACTGCGAGCCGGCAGCGTTTCAGAGCTACGTGCTCGCCGCACGCTGTGATGCGACGTCTCCGAAATACCTACCGGCAGCTAAGGGTTTCGGGCCCCGCAAGTACGAATCCATCCGCGGCGGTTCCGTGGTCAATTTCGGCGATATCACGCAGATCAGCGACGACGACCTCCGCGCTCTCGGACCTGTCGACGTCCTCGAGGGTGGCTCGCCGTGCCAAGCGTTTTCGATTTCCGGGCTCCGTAAAGGTCTCGCTGACGATCGCGGAAATCTGACGCTTGCATTCGCGCAATTGGCCGCGCGAATGCGAGAAATCAATGGCCTCAAGTTTGTTGTCTGGGAAAACGTAAAGGGAGTTTTGAGCGATGGAACGAACGGATTCGGATGTCTTTTGGCTGGCCTCGCCGGTGACGGAGCGGGAGGAAATCCTGTGGTCCCGCCAGGGCGAAGCTGGACGGCTGCTGGTCATGTGCTTTCCCGAGACATCCATGGAAATACCGACGCTACCGTCTGTTGGCGAACCATCGACTCTCAATTTTTCGAAGTCCCACAACGCAGGGAGCGCGTGTTCCTTGTCGCCAGCTTTGACCCAACTGTCGACGCAGCCTGCGTACTCGCTGAGTTCGACCGCCAAAACCGGGATCCTGCGTCGCGCAAACGGTCGCAAGAAGAAGCTACCGGCAGCGGTCAGGGAGGCGCTGGAGAGCTGATCTGGCCTCAGGTGCTCGGCACATTGAACGCCAGCGCGGCCGGAATGTCGCGGCCGGCTGGACAGGGCAACGAACTCGATTTCGTTTTGGTGTTCTCGGACGGCACGGTCCGTCGGCCGACACCGCTGGAGTGCGAGCGTGCGCAAGGATTCCCGGATGACTGGACCGCTGTCGAAATCGGAGGCCGCCCGGTGCTCGACATCGAGCGATATCGCGGCATCGGCAACTCAATGAGCGTCCCTGTCATGGAATTCGTCGGCTACCGGCTGCGGAGAGCGGTGGAACGGACGAACGAGGAAAGGATGGCGTCATGAGAGTGATGAGAGATAAGACAGTCAAGGCGACTGCTAGCAAGCTTTTTGAAGCGTGCGGAACATCCTGGCTCAGTCACAACCATGACCATTGGTCGGCGGTTGTTAAAGCGTGGTCTGTCGGATCAACTCGTGCTCGCGTCTAAAAGTCTATTGCTGGTTTATCGATCTTTTGCTTGCCGAGCTTTGTCTACCACGCGATTGGCACCGCGTTCTAAACGAACTTCCTTTCAAAAATAGTCGTTACGCCGTCCTCGGAGCATCGCTTCGCGGTTCCTCTCTCTATGCTTTGAAAGGGTTCATCATGACCACAGGCACAGTAAAATGGTTCAACTCCACCAAGGGCTTCGGCTTCATTCAGCCTGACAACGGCGGCGCCGACGCGTTCGTTCACATCTCGGCCGTCGAACGCGCCGGAATGCGCGAAATCGTCGAAGGCCAGAAGATCGGCTACGACCTCGAGCGTGACAACAAGTCGGGCAAGATGACGGCCTGCAACCTTCAGGCTGCGTAGATTGAGAACCTGCGGCCCCCTTTGACCACGGATGTACTGGCACTGGGGAAAGCATGTCGATCTGAAGGCCGGGCAGTCATGCCCGGCCTTCTTTCGTTACGGAGCTCACGCTCCATCCAAGGAAATTCCATGACCCAGACATACAGCAAATCCAGACAGCAGGCCGAGGCGGCGTTTGGCAACATCCAATCGCAACTTTTCGCCCGCAATCAGGCAGGCGAAGAAGTCAGCTTTGTTGAGGATGCGCAGCGAACGAAAACCGCCCGGCTCCGCGAAGCTCGCTTGGCAAGAGACGCCCAATTCGGGGCCGCCGCGCGCGCTTAAACCCTTGCGAACCTGCGTATTTCATGATTATGCCTCCTGGCTTGTAGTGAAACGCCTCTGAGAGGTGGCTGTTCCCTGGCGCACTCGATCTTTCGGATCGGACGTGCTCTCGACGGATCCATCTGAAAATAAACGGAGATCGCCGGCTTGACGCCCGCTTGAGTGTTCTCTAAACGTTCTCACCATCATGTTTTACATCGCCCACACGCTTTCGGCCCGAAGACGATCATCCTCTTCGGAAGCGCCTGAAGCTTGCAATGACACGCGGCCGGCCAATCTCGCGCGTGTTCTCAGTCTTGGAAAAGATGTCGCAAGAGGAGCCGTCAGCACCAAGGCAGACGAAGGATCCCGAAGCGCTCTCGGATATTCGTCTCGAAGACATGGAGGGCTACGGCGAAGTTAAGGAGTGGGGCCTTGAACTTGCGCACGATCTCGCCGACTGGCGCGCAGGTACGATCACCTGGGAGGACGTCGATAAGGGAGTGCTTCTGTCCGGACCGCCCGGAACGGGTAAGACAATGTTCGCCCGCGCGCTTGCCGCCTCATGCCATGTGAAGCTGATCGCCACCTCCTACGCCAAGTGGCAGGCGAAGGGATATCTCAACGACTTCCTGAAGGCTATGCAGAAGAGCTTCAAGGAAGCCAGAGACGCCGCTCCGGCAATCCTGTTCATCGACGAGATCGAGGCATTCGGATCTCGGGATGATGCTCAGGGCAGCAATGCTTCCTACGACATCAAGGCAATTAACGGCCTGCTGGAACAGCTCGATGGCATTGAAGGCAGGGAGGGCGTGATCGTCGTGGCTGCCTGCAATCATCCCAAGATGGTCGACGCCGCCATCCTGCGAGCGGGACGGCTCGACCGCCATGTGGAGATTTCGCTTCCGGATCAATACGCCCGTGAGACATCTTTAGAATGCATCTGCACGAGAGCCTTGGTGTCGAGGACTATCGGGACTTCGCAGAGGCGACTGCGGGACTATCCGGCGCCGAGATCCAGAAGATCGTACGCGATGCCCGTAGGTTGGCAAGGCGGCGGCGCGGGCCGATCACGAAGACCGATGTGATCCTTCATCTGCCCTTCATGGCGGACATCCCTCCGAACATCTTGAAGGCGAGCGCGGTCCATGAGATTGGGCACGCGGTAGTCGGCGTAGCCCTCGGCATGAATCTCGTGAATGTTTCCATCGTTGGACGGATCAGGGTCGATAGCAGCCTGCAGTCCCTAGGTCAGGCGCGGCACATGGATTCGCAGGACGAAGGAGCACTATCTCGATCTGATTGCCATGACGATGGCTGGCATGGCTGCGGAAGAGGTCTTCCTGGGAGGTCACGATGATGGGGTCGCAGGCAACGAAGGATCCGATCTCTTCGAGGCGACGAAGACGGCCATCGCCTTGGAGCGATCCTATGGGATGGGTGAGAATCTTGGCTCCTACGGCGACCTCAGCCGTCGCCACCTCGAGGCGTTTTGCCAACTCGATCCGATGCCGATGGCACGAGTCGACCGAATTCTGCAGGAGCAGCTTGATCGGTCAAAAGAGATCCTTTTGCGACACCGCAGGGCCTTCTTGATCCTTACCGATCAACTTGCCTCGCGACTTGAGCTATGGGGCAAGGAGGTGTTGGACGCGCTCGGTGGGGAGGACGAGGACAAATCCCAATAATCTGCCTAGCGATATTTACCGTCCGAACAGCCATCCCAAAAATCCCTCGGCGCTGCGGCGGCGGGGAATGAGAAGCGGCAGTGTTTTCCTCTGCGATCTCGCGGTGAAGGTTGCTAAACAGTTTCTCCATCCGGTCATCCCGTTACTGCTTCTCCTCGGTAACCGATGGTCTGTCCCAATGCCTTGGCTACTGTCCGGGACTCGCATATGCGCTGCTAGCGACCTGGTCGTGACGATGCCTCGTCGCCAGCACATGTCTCGGCGGTGGCCATTGCTCCTTCAGCCCGCGCGACAGCGATTTCGGCCTTCGCGGCTTTGAGATCGGCGTCGAATGCCGGAACGGCGTGTAGTCTGGCAACTGCCGCTCCAGCCATGATACGGCCGGCATCAACGTCGCTTTTCCAATGAACGTTGCAAACAATTCGGCTTTCACCGAAAGCCCAACCGCGTTTCAAGATCGCATCGGCACGGTCTGGAAAGACCTCGGTCAAGATCAGCGCCCATCCCCACCCCGCAGCGCTGTGGCCGGATGGATAGGAGCCGTCTCGGCGCAAAGCATCCTCGTCACCAGGGGTGCAGCTCGTCGCGTTGTGCAGGACAAACGGTCTTACGCGCTGATAGTGGGTCTTTGCACGATAAGTGGAAAGACCCACATCCACGAGAGACTTGGCCAGCAATGTGTAGAGTTTCGGAGTTCGCTCGTTCGAGATCGGCAGGTTCGCCGCACACGAGAATGTCTCGGCAGCATGCGGAAAATGGAGATCGGCATCACTGACCGCAAGCGACCAACGCGCCGTATCGCGCAGCTTGGACGCAGCTTCACGCGCGGCCTCGTCGTCAGCGAAGGCAGAAGAGTCCAGTGGTGGAGGTGGCCGCAAAATGGCCAGACTGTCTGGCAAGCCTGCAGGATCGAGGTATCCATGTGGCATGTCGGACGGCAAACTCGGGATGCCACTCTGCGGCGTTCCCGGCTCGACCGCCGACTGCGCGAATGATTGGACAGGTGCGGTCAGGCCCACCGCCACAAGGCCCGCCAGAACAAATGAAAGCCGAGATGGCATCTGCTCCTCCTGATGTGATTGCGTTCCTGTCTGAGACCCGTCTCGCTACTTTGTCGCCTTGATATCTTCAAGCTTCCACGTCTTGTCGAAGTAGGGCTCGCTCGGGCTATAGAAACGGAAGATCGGGAACCAGCCCTTGCCGGGGTCGACCGAGTTCCCAGCGATCCACGAATCCTTGGTGCGTACACGCCGCACACTTGCCGCCGAGGACATACCACTCCTCAAGCTGCGCCAGCGTCATCCTGTCGGCGTCATAGCTTTTGAAGATCGCGGCCGACCCGTCCGCTCGGGTGGCCGCATGTACTCCGGGACGGGCGGATCCGGCGCACGCTCCGCACTCATTCGATTTCGACCGTTGAGATGTACCAGCACCTTCCCGGGGCGTTGTCGAACGGCAGCCCCATAGGCGGCACAGCTCACGGAATGGTCCGTTGCTCTGGAGATCGTTTCGATCAAGAATCCGCCAGACTCCGGCTCGTCTGTCCAAACCTCGATGCGATAGGCATATTCAGATCCCGAAGATCCACGGCGGCTGCCTTCGCCGACGGTGTGCCCTGCGTCGGAGCCTTCGCGAACAAGGTCGACGCCGCGCCGATGCTTCATCACGTGCGCTCGTACTGAGGCTTCCATCCGCGCGCGATGCCCTTCGACATCAGGTTGCTCGCGATCCAAAGTTGGTCCCTCAAAAAGTCGGCGTCGGCGAGGAGATTCCTGATCGCGGCGAGCGCGTCACCCTCGAATCCCTTCAGTACAGACACCGCGAATCTCCTAGGAATTTCATCCGCACGTCAACGGATTTTGTTCCTATTTTGTTCTCATTGTATGAGGAGTCAAGCGGACTCTTCGGAGGCGGTCATTACAACCCGCTTTTCCTTCAGGATCAGGTCGGCCAGATCAGCATCACCGCTGAGGACGGCAAGGAGCTGATCGAGATCCGGTCGATATAGATCGAAGGCATAGACTTCCGATGGCCCGACTTCGTAGTCATCCTCAACAGCGATCTCAGCGCGCACGCGTCGCAGCTCCTCAGCGACCTCTTCGATGAGAGGTTTGCCGGATGCGGTCGCTGTTGTCCATTGTAGAATCTACAATTCTTCTCCGTCGGATGATCGAGGACGACGCCATCTCCTGCGCACGGCATCAAGCTCCGTATCGAGCGCATCCTGGTTCCGTCCGGCAAGCGCGTCCTCGGCCATCTCCCTGGCGACCTCGTGGAAAGGTCGTCGGGTGTCGTAGCCGAGCGGATCCGGGTGGCGGCGGACGGGACGTTGGTCGGGCGGCTCGGTCATGGCGCTTTCCGTCCAGAGAGCAGCTCGTACCGACTGCCGATGCGACGTCGAAAGTCGGCCTTCTCAGGACGGTTCGGCAGCACGACGGCGATGGTGCTCTTCATCGGATACGACTTCGCCGCCAGTATACTCCCAGACGATCTCGGCCACGCGCTTGTAGACGGCGGGCAGGTCAAGGGCATGGGCATCGGCGACTGCCTGAGCGCCCATATTCTTCAGCTTGTTTCGGATGTCGTCAAAGTCCATGCTTGCCTCCAGGATAGGAGGGAGACCGGGCGGAGGACTCGGCGTCGAGAAGAGGTCCTGCCGCCTTTTCTGCATGTCGAATGTTGCAGGCCGCCAGGGCAGAATGACTGCGAGTGCGGAGATGGTCTCAGCCTGGTCAGAGACGCCGACAGTGCGTCGGCAGATGGTCGGTTAGAATCCGACCCCGCACTCGATAGTTCCCCAGTTTTGAAGCTACCGCGCCTAAGCTTCATCAGGTGACTGTCAGGCCGGAATCCGGTTATCCACAAGTCTGTTGACTTGGAACGAAAATAGAACAGAAAAACAGATACTTACCTCGCGTGATCTAATGGTGATCTAGCGGGCTGTCCGTGTTTTGTCTGATGACAGAAGAATTCAGCGTAACTCATTGATCTCATTAGAGAAAAATGGTGGGTGATGTAGGGCTCGAACCTACGACCCGCTGATTAAGAGTCAGCTGCTCTACCAACTGAGCTAATCACCCGTCCGCGCTTGTTTGCGTGGTGTGAGGGGGCGTATAAACAGGATCGATGTGCTTGTCCAGCGCCTGCCCAAAAATTCTTCTGCCAAATGCGAAGATTTTTGTGCATGGCTGAAATGCAATAGAATCAAAGGTCCAGAGTGCCGGTTGCGAGACGGACCGCCTGCCCGCCGATACGGGCGTTGGTGATGGCGCCACCTTCGACATCCATGTTCAGGTGAATAAAGGACGGCCGGCCCATCTCGACGCCTTGCTCGATCATCACGCCGTGATGCCCGTCCGTCAGCCCGTCGAAATGATTGATCGCGCCGGACAAGGCCGCTGCGGCCGAACCCGTTGCCGGGTCCTCCACGATCCCCATACCGCTTGCGAACATGCGCGCGTGGAACTTGGCCACATGGTTCACGCCGCCGCGGCAATAGATGTAAGCCGAGGCGAGAGCGCCATCGACGAAAGGCACCGTCGCCTCCCATAACTGAGGATCGAAATCCATACGCTGCGCGGCACCGACGTCATGAATAGGCACCAGCAGAAATGGAACGCCTGCACTCCAGAGGGAAGGAACATGATTCTCAAAGCCGATTTCCGTCGTCTTCAACGAAAGGGCATTGGCAATTCCGAGCCTGTCCAGCGGCATCGTGACCTGCTTCGATTTTTTCGGCAGGTCGAATTCCGCAAAGCTTGCCTCCCCCGCCCGTAGCCTGACCGCGCAGCGCACCGGCCCGACATTCTCCTCCAGCACGCACACGAGATCCATCGTGGAATTGCCATGCGCCTGCTCGGCCAGCGCGATTGCCGTGCCCACTGTCGGGTGACCGGCAAAAGGCAGTTCGCGGCCCGGAGTAAAAATCCTGAGCCTGGCGCTATGGGCGGGATTACCGGAGCGCTGGACGAAAACCGTCTCGGAGAGATTCATTTCCTTGGCGATCGCCTGCATCGCCTGATCGCTCAATTCATCACCATCGAAGATGACGGCCAGCGGATTGCCTTCGAGCTTGCGGTCGGTGAACACGTCATAGACGCTGTAGCTGCGCGCCACATCGGCCTCCTTGTCTCGTCCTCGTGCGCCAACCTGCCCGACCGGAGAAAAGAGCGCAAGGCGTTATGCGCCCCGCGTCGGTCCGAAATACCACTCGATCACAGGAAGCATGGAGACGTTGTACGGATGCGCGGCGTGATCCGCCGAGCGGATTGCAACCGCGCCTGATATCTCCTTGTCCTCCGCAACCAGCATATGTGCGTGGATCTTCTCGATCATCTCGTCGGCGGTCAGCCCGAAGCGAAAAAGACGCAGCACCGTGACGGTGCGCCGGATATGGCTCGCGAAATACCGTTCGCCGGCATCCGCCTCGCCGAGATCGAGCCCCGTCTCCTCGTGCACTTCGCGACGCATGTTGGCCTCGAGGTCGCAGCGTCCGTCCACCACGTCTTCCGGCTCAAGGGAACCGGCCGCGAAATAGACCTGGCCGGGATTGGCGGTATGAGCCCCCATCCGGATCGCAACCAGCGCGCCATCCGATGTCTCGAGCACAGGATAGGCAAAAAGATGGATTCCGCCGTGCCTGTCCGGCTGTCTCCGCCACCACATGAAGGTCGAGAATGGGATTACATGGCTCTCACCGGATATACCGCGGTCGGTCAGCGCCAGCCGCCTCTGGAACACCATCCTCCCGTCGAAAAGCGCTGGATTGGCGGCGGTTTCTCGCGCCCAGTTCTCGCGAATGGCATTGCCTTCGGCGACATGGAAGGGATGATCCCCCGGCAGGACCTTGAGGTCTACCCCGGCAATCGGAAACACGGTGCGCTCAGGTGGCCAACCGGTGAAGTCCTCGGAAAAATGTGCGTTCATATCAGGTCCAATGTCATAACAACGGGGCAATGATCCGAGGCCTTCGGCCGGTCCCAGCCCGTGCGGGGGTATCGGTCAACCTCCTGCCCGGGCGGAAAGACCGTGCGATAGGGCTGGCCATGCCGGATGATCTCCGGCAGCCGCCCGGCATTCGTTCTGGCGAGTGCCGGCGAGAGCCAGAGGTAGTCGAGCTGGCAGAGCCACTGCTCTTCAGGTCCACGCGCGTGGTAGAGCGTCCAGCGATCCGTCAGATCACGGCGCCGAACGACGTTCTCGGCAAAGCCGTCGTGGCTGAAGACGTCAAGCGCGCTGACAGTCTCGTCCCGGTGCTCGAAGCGATAACCGCTGCGGCGGCTGCCGATCACGTCGACCCGTTCCTGATAGTCGTTCATGTCACCGCAGATGACGAATCGCTTGTTGGCCGTCTGCCCCGCGCCGAAGCGATCCTCGATGAGGCGGCGAACTGCCCGCGCCTCGGCACGGCGGATGGGCATTGTGTAGTGACGGCCATCCAGCCCTTCGCGCGGGCTGCCCATGGATTTAAAATGGACAACGTATAGCGTCATCGGAACACCGCCGATCAGAAGGTCAAGCTCCAGACAGTCTCGCTTGAAAACCTTGTCATCAATGCGATTCGTCTGGGCCAGTTCGTCGTCGAAGAGATCGAGATCGCGATAGGTTGTCATCGCGTGGCTCTTGATATCCTTGAGCTCTATCCTCTGGCCGTCGCGCGTCTCTTCGCGCATCAGCACGGCAACATCGATCCCGCGGCTGTCGTTTCCCTCGACCAGATACTTCTGGCGATAGCCGTTTCCGACCATTCGGAAGAGATAGCCGTATTCAAATGCCTGCAGCGCCTCCATGTTGTCGATCTCTTGCAGGCAGAGAATGTCAGCATCGGCATCGGCGATCGCCAGCGCCGTCATCTGCAGTGTATCGTCGGTGGAGGAAATGACACGCGCCTGTTCGAGCTGTTGGTAGACCCCTTCGCTTCGAACCTCGAACAGCTTGATGACGCGATCCTGGCGCAACTGGTTGCGGAACCCGGTGAAATCGAAACGCGTCATCAGGTTTTCGACGTTGAACGTGGCAAGGCGAAGCGACATCAGGCATTTCCGGTTGGCATCGTGCCATTAGTAGAGGCGAAACGCCGTTTCGGAAAGACGCCCTGCACAATCAAAGCCGCCATGAGGTCCTGACGATGACATGCACGCTTTCACCGGCGTGGACCGGTGTGCGGCTGAAACACCGCAGCGTCTGGCCATCCGCAAGCGTCAGTTTCACGGCGTAACGTTCGCCCTCATAGAGGACGGATTCGACATTGGCGGGAATGCCGTCACTGCCGATGACGACGTCCTCCTGACGAACGAGAATCTCCGCGCTCGCCCGGTCTGCCGCCGCCCCGGAAAGGAGAGTCCGCAGGATCGCCCAGTCAAGCTGCCGCTGGTCACCATCCGGAGACGCAAGCGTCAGTATGGCGCCGCGCCCGATCAGCCCGCCGACCAGCCGGCCTTCCGGCCGCGCATAGATCTCCGACGGCGGCGCCACCTGCAACAGCCGGCCCTCGGACATAACCGCGACATCCGTCGCCAGCGCCATCGCCTCGCTCTGGTCGTGCGTGACATAGATCATCGTCGCGCCCGAGCGCTGGTGGAATTCGCGAAACGTCTCTTCCATCTCCTGTTTCAGATGGCGGTCAAGGTTGGCGAGCGGCTCGTCGAGCAGCACCACGTCGGGCGAGGTCACCAGGCAGCGCGCCAGCGCCACGCGCTGCCGCTGGCCGCCGGAGAGATCGGCCGGACGCCGCTCGGCGTAGTCGACAAGCCGCACCGTCGCCAGCGCCTCGCGCACCTTCTGCCGGTACAGTTCGCCGGAAATGCCGCGCACCTTCAGCGGATAGCCGACATTGTTGGCAACGCTCATATGCGGCCAAAGCGCATAGGACTGGAACACCATCGCCATGTTGCGCCTCTCCGGCGGCAGCGATTGCGACGCGTCGGCCAGCAGCCGTTCACCGAGATGGATGGAGCCATCCGTCGGCGTCTCGAAACCGGCGATCATGCGCAGCACCGTCGTCTTGCCGCAGCCGGAAGGGCCGAGCAGCGCCAGGAAGCCACCTTCCCGCACGTCGAGCGAAAGATCGCTGACGGCGGCGCGGCCG
Source organism: Rhizobium sp. Root1220 (assembly GCF_001426265.1). Classification (GTDB taxonomy): domain Bacteria; phylum Pseudomonadota; class Alphaproteobacteria; order Rhizobiales; family Rhizobiaceae; genus Rhizobium. Next base: position 53,611 of record NZ_LMDG01000008.1, on the reverse strand, counting down.
GTGCCGAAGTCCTTGGCGACGCGGTTGAGGATCAGCTTCGCCACGGCACCACTCCCTTCGGCAGCCGCTTTGCCATCAGTTCGAGAAGCAGCATCATGAACACGACCATGAGGACGACGAGCACGGAAAGCGCCGAGGCAAGGTCGGAACTGCCGCTGTCGTCGAGATTGTAGATGGCGACGCCGAGCGTCTGCGTGCCCGCCGACCAGAGCAGCGCCGAGATCGTCAGCTCGTTGCAGGCGATCAGGAAGACGAGGATCACCGACGCACCGGCCGCCGGAGCGATCAGCGGCACGATGATGTCCTTCAGCCGCCGGAAAAAGCCTGCGCCGGAAAGCCTGGCCGCCTCCTCCAGCGCCGGATCGAGCTGGTGGAAGGCGGAGACGACCGGCTTGAGGCTGACGGCGAAGAAGCTCGAGAAATAGGCGATCAGGATGATCCAGATCGTGCCGTAGAGCGTCACATTAAGGATCGGGATGGGTGCCGCAAAAACGAGGATGAAGGAGACCGCCATGACGATGCCCGGCATCGAATAGGGTATCTCGATCAGGCTCGATACGATGCGGCCGAGGGCATCTCGGCGCCGCGATAGCGCATAGGCGGCAAGCACTGTCACCGCAAGGAGACATACCGCCGTTCCGGCCGCAAGCGACAGCGAATTGGCAAAGGCCGTGCGCGTCACCGCCTGCCGGAAGAGAATCTCGTAGAAGGCGTTGAAGGTCACGGTCTTGAAAGTGAACGGTACGCCATAGGCCGGCACCAGCGCACCCGCGACCAGTGCGAAGAAGGGCGCTGCCAGCATGAAGAACAGGACGAGCCAAAGAAGCGGCGTCAACAGGAATTTCCATCCGCCGATCTCGAAGGCGGCTGTAGCGCCCGAAAGCCCGAGCACGCGATAGTCGCGGCCGCGCAGCGCGCGGTCCTGAACGGCAAGGCCGGCCACCGCGATGATCGCGATGATCGCCGAAAGCAGCGCGACATCGCCGAAGGTGCGGCTGGTGAAGGCCGCGAACTTGGTGAAGATCAGCGTCGGCAGCGTATAGATCGAGGCCGGGATGCCGAGGATCGCCGGAATGCCGAAATTGCCGGTGCAGGAGACGAAGGAGATCGCCGCCCCGGCGATGATGCCCGGCAGCGACAGCGGCAGGATGATGTCGCGGAAGACTCGCAGGTTGGTCGCGCCGGAAAGCCGCGCCGCCTCGACGCCGTCGCGCGGCAGGCTCATCAGCCCGGAACGAAGGGCGAGATAGACGAGCGGCGCATGCTGGACGCCATAAAGCAGCGCGATGCCACTGAGCGAATAGAGCGGCTGCGGCGATCCCATCGGCGGGGCGATGTGCAGTGCCTTCAGAAGCGGGCTCGACGGGCCCGTCATCTGTACCCAGGCAAGTGCGGTCACCTGCGGCGGGATCATCATCGGCAGCACGAAGAGGAAGCTCAGGGCCCCCTTGCCACGGATATCCGTCAGCGTCAACAGGAAGGCGAAGGCGCAGCCGATGACGAGCGAGATCAGCGTGCCGAGGATGGCAGTCACCAATGTATAGTAAGTCGCCGACCAGAGCGCCGGATCGCCGAGCACGGCCCAGACGCCGCCGTTTGCGAGCGCGGCAATACCGGTCACCGCCAGCCGCGCCAGAGGCAGCACGCTGAGGATCAGGACGACGGCAACGACTAAAGGAAACAGCCAGACGGGCTGGCTGCTTCCGGGACGGATGTATCCGTACATTTGCTTTCCGGCTGTGATCAGTTCGAGCCGTAAATGCCGGAGAAGGTCTTCAGGTCCTGATCGGTGCTCTTCAAGGCTGCGGCCGCATTGATCGGCAACACCTTGATGCTGTCGCGGGCCGGGAAGCCTTCCGGCAGCTTCATGCCGTTGCGGGCCGGGATGTAGCCGAGCTTCAGGAAGCCCTCCTGACCCTTTTCCGACAGGACATAGTCGACGAACTTCTTGGCGGCATCGCCACTCTTCGTGCTGGCAAGGATACCGACCGGCTCTGTAACGGCGGAAACGCCTTCAGCCGGGAAGACGAACTCGACCGGAGCACCCTTGGCCTTCTCGCGAATCGGCATGTAGTCGACGATCATGCCGTAAGCCTTCTCGCCCGAGGCCACAGACTTGAGGACAGCGCCGTTGCCGCCAGCCGCCGTCGCGCCGTTCTCGGCCAGCGCTTTGTAGAAGTTCCAGCCGAGGCCGTCGACGCCGGCCAGCGTCTGTGCGTGGATCAGGGCTGCACCCGAAGTCAGCGGGCTCGGCATGGTGACGAGGCCTTTGGCCTCCGGCTTGGTGAGGTCCTTCCAGCTCGTCGGCTTCAGCGATGCCGACGTGTTGTAGATGATGCCGGTGGTGATCAGCTTCGTGGAATAGTAGTAACCGTCAGCGTCGTAGAGCGCGGCATCGTAGTTGGCGGCTTCCGGCGACTTGTAGGCAAGCAGCTTGCCCTCTTCCTTGAGGCGCTCGAGCGTCACGGTGTCGGCGATGAGCAGCACGTCGGCGACCGGGTTGCCGGCAGCGATTTCGGCCTGCAGCTTGGCCATGATCTTCGGCGTGCCGTCGCGGACCCAGTCGACCTTGACGTCGGGATTGGCTGCCATGAAGCCGTCGACGGTCGCCTGTGCGTCCTCGTTCGGCTGGCTGGTGTACAACACAAGATTGGCAGCAGATGCTGGAATGGCCAACAGGCTGGCGGCGAGAAGAGCCGCAGCGGAAACGATCGTCTTCATGGTGGGTAACCCTCGGTGACTGGTGGCCGTTCCTTAGCCAATGCGAATAACATGATTGTGACACACGCCTGCCCCGCGCGACGGAATGCCTTGCAGCATGCTCTTGACCCATCATGGCCACCCCTATCTTCTAGCGCACGTTTCACTTTTCATTTTGGGATTGGAGGAAGGTATATGGAATACCGCCTGCTCGGCCGTTCCGGCCTGAAGATTTCGACACTGACCGTGGGCACGATGACCTTCGGTGGCAAAGGCTGGGCGAAGACTGTTGGTGACCTCGGTGTCAACGAGGCGCGCAAGCTGATCGACCTGTGCATTGATACAGGCGTCAACCTGATCGACACCGCCGATGTCTACTCCGCTGGCGTGTCGGAAGAGATCATCGGGGAAATCATGGGGGGCCGTCGCAAGAGTGACGTCCTCCTCGCCACGAAGGCGCGTTTCCCGATGGGCAGTGGGCCGAACGATTCTGGATCTTCGCGCTACCACCTCATCAACGCCTGCGAGGCCAGCCTCAAGCGGCTCAAGACCGATGTCATCGATCTCTACCAACTGCACGAATGGGACGGACAGACGCCGCTGGAGGAAACGATGGAGGCGCTGGATACCCTCGTTCGCCAGGGCAAGGTGCGCTATGTGGGCTGCTCGAACTTTTCCGGCTGGCACATCATGAAGGCGCTCGGGGTAAGCGCGCAGGAAAAGCGCGAACGCTTCGTCAGCCAGCAGATCCACTATACGCTCGAAGCGCGCGAGGCCGAATACGAACTGCTGCCGATCAGCGTCGATCAGGGGCTTGGTGTTCTTGTCTGGAGCCCGCTCGCCGCCGGTCTCCTGTCCGGTAAGCATCGCCGCAACCAGGCAGCGCCAGAAGGCACGCGCCAGTTTGCCGGCTGGACCGAACCGCCGATCCGCGACGAAAACCGCCTCTGGAACATCGTCGAGACACTGGTTTCGATCGGCGAAGCGCGCGGCGTCTCCGCAGCGCAGGTCGCACTCGCCTGGCTGATCGGCCGCAAGGCCATTACCTCGGTAATCATCGGCGGACGCACCAAGGCGCAGTTCAAGGACAACCTTGCATCCGCCGAACTGAAGCTCACGGACGAGGAGCGTAAGCGCCTTGACGCTGTCAGCCAGCCGCCGGTGATCTATCCATATTGGCACCAGCTAAACACGGCGAAGGACCGCCTTGGCGAGGCCGATCTGGAGTTGCTCGGCCCTCACCTCGATAAATAAGCGCTCGCATGTGGTCGGCGGCCGATCAGCCGCCGATTTCGCTAGCGATCAGCTTGCCGAGCCGGCTGATACCCTCTTCGATCATCTGGTCGTTTGAAGAGGAGAAGCTGACACGGAAGGTGTTCGCGCCGGAGCCATCGGCAAAAAAGGCTTTGCCCGGAACGAAGGCAACCTTGGCCGTTTCCAGCGACTTGGCCAGCAGCTGTGCGCCATCCATGCCTTTAGGAAGCGTGATCCAGATGAACATGCCGCCTTCCGGCTTCGTCCAGCTGATGCCGGCCGGCATGTATTTTTCGAGCGCGGCCAGCATGACGTTGCGACGGTGACTGTAGACCGATTTGATCTTGGCGACCTGCGCATCGAAGCCGCGTTCCGCCACATGGGCGATTGCCATCTGGTTGATCGTCGAGGAATGCAGGTCGGCGGCCTGCTTCATCAATACCAGCTTGCGAATGACAGGAGCATTCCCGACGATGAAGCCGACGCGAAGTCCCGGCGCCAGCGTCTTCGAAAAGCTGCCGCAATAGATCGTACGTGTATTGTTGATGTTGCCCTTCTTGGCGATTTCGAGTGCCAGGATCGGCGGAATGGGGTCACCATCAAAGCGCAATGACTGATACGCCGCATCCTCGATGAGGGCGATGTCCAGTTCCTCGGCGAGCGCCAGAACTTTCTCGCGACCCGCCAGATCGACGGTCTCACCGGTTGGATTGGAGAAGTCGGCTGAGAGATAAGCGAACTTTACCTTGCCGCCGGCCGCCGCCGCCTGCACGCGATAGGAATCGGGCGTCCGGTTGCCACTGGGCGTCAGTTGGTCATAGCTTGGCTCATACGCATTGAATGCCTGCAGCGCGCCGAGGTATGTCGGCCACGTGACGAGGGCCGTATCGTTCGGCGAAAGGAATAGCTTGCCGAGGTAGTCGAGCCCCTGCTGCGAACCGGAAACGATGAAGACGTTGTCTAGCTCGCAAGGAATCCCGAGCGCTGCCAATTGTCCAATCAGCCACTCGCGCAAAGGCTTGTAGCCTTCGCTGACCGAGTATTGCAGCGCCGAGCCCACCGCTGCGCTGTCGAAGATATCGGCATAAGCCGCCTTGAATTCCTTATCGGGAAACAGTGCTGGATCAGGAATGCCGCCGGCAAACGAAATGATATCGGGACGGTCGAGCAGCTTGAGAAGCTCGCGAATCTCTGAAGCACGCATGCGCGACGAGCGCGTCGCGAACATATTCTCCCAATTCAACATGGGCATTTCCTCGTAATTTTTTGTCTTTAGGCGAGAGAACCACGCAACAAATGATAAGTCAACATTGCTGACCTATTTGTTTGCAGCGATGACAGATTTCACGCCTTCTATTCCAAAAGAGCGAGGACGGCGATGGGAAAAATAGTGGCTCATGCCCTGCTCCCTATACAGGCAGCAGGGCATTGATCGGGAGACGAATCCGACGTCAGTGCCGGAAAAGCGAGGCAATCTGATCCTGATTGGGGATCTGCCCCTGAGGTGTCAGCTTGTCGACGACACCGGGCAGAACCGTCGACAACTGCCGCAGCAACTCCTGCTCGCTGATGCCAGCTCGGCGGGCGAGATCGCTGATAGTCTGCGAGCCAAGAGCACTTTCCAGATTACCCGGAGCGATCGGCTTGTTCTGGCCGGGCTTAACCCAGGAATCAACCGTGTCACCTTGGCCGGCCTCGGTCAGCTTGCCGAGAAGTCCGCCCAACCCGCCCATCAGGCCGCCGTCGCCGACCTGTGGTTTCGCCTGCTGGGTGGCTGGATCATCCTGGCTACTGCCTCCGCCCAGAAGTTTACCGACAAGCAACGCGCCGAGCGCGATCATGATCGGCTTCGATATATTGCCGCCAGGAACGGCGTCATCAAACATTCCCATGCTATTCTCCTCTTCGGTTTCTTCAGTTACATTGTCCAGATGTGCGAAATGAAACCATCAAAGTCCAATTAGCCATAAACTGCCGACTCATATATTTAGCTTTATGGGAAGATGGTCGAGATATTCGACCAATCAAGGAGGGAAATGGCATATGTCTGTTATCGGATGGATTATTCTGGGACTGATCGCCGGCTTCATCGGCAGCAAGATCGTCAACAAGACCGGTTCGGGCATGCTGATGGACATTGTCCTTGGCATTGTCGGCGCGATCGTTGGCGGTCTGATCTTCACCTTCTTCGGAGCTGCCGGTGTTACGGGCTTCAATATCTACAGCCTTGTCGTCGCGGTGATCGGCGCCGTCGTAGTGTTGTGGCTTTATCATGCCGTCAGCGGGCGACGCTCGATATAGCCCCGCACTCGTAGGTCGAGACACGCAACGTCGCTGCCGCATGCGGCAGCGACCAGACGTTTTAACATGGTTCCAACATCGCATCTGAAGTGAACCATCATGTCAGGCGACGAAAAGACTTCCTCCTTCTATGACGAGAACGCGGCTACTTACGCCTCGCGCCAACGCACTCTGCCGATAAGGCGGCTGGACGCTTTTCTATCGCTCCTCCCCCCGGGAGCAGCCGTTCTCGAGCTCGGCTGCGGAGGCGGCCAGGACAGTGCGTATATGTTGTCCAAGGGGTTCGACGTCACGCCCACTGACGGCTCCGTGGAACTCGCCAGAGAGGCCGAATCGCTTCTCGGGCATCCGGTCGTAGTCATGCGTTTCGAGGAACTCGATGAAGACAGCCTGTTCGATGGCGTCTGGTCGGAAGCAAGCCTTTTGCATGTGCCGCTCGCCGTGCTGCCCGGCATTCTGGAGCGTATTCGACGAGCACTCAAGGCGGGTGGTGCATTTCACGCAACCTTCAAGGCTGGCGAGACGGAAGGGCGCGACGGCTTTGGCCGATTCTACAACTATCCCTCGGCGGAATTGCTCTCCGAGATGCTGAGCGACGGCGGGTGGCACAATGTCGTCATCACCGAGGGAGACGGCAGCGGCTATGACCGGATGCCGACCCGCTGGCTGGTCGTGCGGGCGCAAAAATAAAGGCCGGCGCTTTCGCACCGGCCTCTGAAACACACAATCGGAACCGCTTAGTTGACGGCCTTGTCGACCAGCTTGTTCTTGCCAATCCAGGGCATCATGCCGCGCAGCTTGGCACCGACTTCCTCGATCTGATGGCTGTCGTTGAGACGACGGATGCCTTTGAAGCGCGCACCACCGGCCTTGTATTCCTGCATCCAGTCGGACGTGAACTTGCCGGTCTGAATATCCGTCAGGACGCGCTTCATTTCAGCCTTGGTTTCAGCCGTGATGATGCGCGGACCGGAGACATACTCGCCCCACTCTGCCGTGTTGGAGATCGAGTAATTCATGTTGGCGATGCCGCCTTCATAGATCAGGTCGACGATCAGCTTCACTTCGTGCAAGCACTCGAAATAGGCCATTTCTGGCGCGTAACCAGCTTCCGTGAGGGTTTCGAAGCCGGCGCGGATCAGTTCGACGAGACCGCCGCACAGAACGACCTGCTCGCCGAAGAGGTCGGTTTCGCACTCTTCGCGGAAGTTGGTTTCGATGATCCCCGAGCGGCCGCCGCCAACGCCGCAGGCGTAGGAGAGCGCGAGTTCAAGCGCGTTGCCCGAGGCGTTCTGGTGAACGGCAACGAGGCAAGGAACGCCGCCGCCCTTCTGATATTCGCCGCGAACCGTGTGCCCGGGACCCTTCGGTGCGATCATCACGACGTCGAGCTCGGCCTTGGCTTCGATCAGGCCGAAATGGATGTTGAGGCCGTGTGCAAAAGCGATTGCAGCGCCGTCGCGGATGTTGCCGGCGATGTCGGCCTTGTAGATATCGGCCTGCAGTTCGTCGGGCGTTGCCATCATCAAGAGATCGCCCCACTTGGCAGCGTCGGCGACAGTCATCACCTTGAAGCCGTCGGCTTCGGCCTTCTTGATCGTCGGCGAACCGGCCTTGAGCGCGATGACGACGTTGGCAGCGCCGCTGTCCTTCAGGTTCAGCGCATGCGCGCGACCCTGCGAGCCGTAACCGACGATGACGACGTTCTTGGACTTGATGAGATTGAGATCAGCATCACGATCGTAATAGACGCGCATTGAATTTTCCTTCCCTTTGCTTGTCTTGTTGGGTGTCAATATAGCGAAATCAGCCGATAGCAGGCATCTCCGCCAAAGCTTTTTCCGTGCCGTACAGCCGGAGGAAGGCGGCAACCGCCTTCTCCGCCTGACGCGCCGTATCCTTGACGCCCGCGTCGCCGAGCAGCATGCGCACATGCAGGTCGGAAACGATCAGGCCATAAAGCGTGTGATACGCCTCGTCTGCGTCCGTAAAACGCAGCAACCCTGCCCGCTTGCCGGAATCGATAAGGCCCATGGCCCGGCGGTCGATCTGCCGCCGGCCGCGCTCGAGCAGCAGCTTGCCGAGCTTGGAACCGTCGCGGTGTGATTGACCGATTGCCAGCCTGTTCAACGCCAACGACACGTCGCCGGCGAGAACCTCGAGCAGGTCGCGCGAAAAGATGACAAGGTGGTCGTGAAGGCTCGTCGCCGTCAGCCGCTCACCGTTGCGTTCGAACGTACGGACCTTGCTCGCCTGATAGGCGATCATGGCCGACAAAAGTCCGTCGCGATCGCCGAACCACTTGTAGAGGCTCTCCTTGGAGCAGTTGGCAGCGCGCGCGACACCCGACGTCGTCAGTGCCTTTTCGCCCCCATCGACCAGCAGCCGCAACGCCTGCTCCAGAACGGCGTTCTGGCGCGGCGAAAACTCGCTCGGCTCCAGGTTTTCGACGGACACGTGACTTCCTCCATATAAGTACCGTACGGTACGGTTCGTGCGCTTTATGCGGCAAGCGCTCCCATGCGTCAAGATAGTATAAGACGATTTTTCCGAGTGAACGCACTCTAAGTAGCCGAAGGCTGGGCTCCGCCGCATGAGGCTCCAGTCAAGAGAACGATTGCGGCTGCATCCCTGTTGAGGCACAAAAGCGGATGGGGATCCACGGAGACGGTAGATGAAGACGACAATCCTGCTCTGCGTCGCCCTGCTCTGCGGTTCCGATCTGGCATCTGCCGCTGAAATGCGATGCGGCTGGCTGCGAAATCCAACGCCGGCGAACTGGTGGCTGGAGGACAGCGACGGCTCGTGGACGATCATGACCCAGGGTGGAAATGATGAGCCCCAAGGCATGGACATGATCCCGGATATCTCCGAGCACGACTACGTCGCCACGAACGGCAACTACGGCTATGCCTGCGCTTGCATGAGAGTGGAGACGAACGACGACCGGCATATCATGCGTATCCGGTCTTTCACGCAAATGAAGCTGGCGAAATGCGAAATGGACCGGAAGCTTCCGAAGCCGTGACGGGCTACTCGGCGGCCACCGTCATCCGCTCGCCCTCCATGTCACGCATCGGCGACAGACCGTAGAGCCGGCTGTATTCCCGGCTGAATTGCGACGGGCTCTGATAACCGACGCGGTGGCCGGCCGTCCCGGCATCGAGCCGCTCCATAAGCATCAGCCGACGCGCTTCATGCAGGCGAAGCTGCTTCTGATATTGCACGGGCGTCATGGCCGTGACCGCTTTGAAATGATGGTGAAAGGACGACACGCTCATGCTGACTTGGTCGGCAAGGTCTTCGATGCGCAGTGGACGCGCGAAATTCTCCCTCAGCCACGCGACGGCACGCGAGATCCTGTTGCTGTGGCTGTCGGCGGTGGCAATGCTGATCAGCCGCGCGCCATCCGGTCCGGTCAGCACCCGGTAGAGGATTTCCTGTTCGATCAGCGGCGCCATCGCCGCGATATCATTGGGACGATCGAGCAAGCGCAGCAGGCGCACCGCTGCATCGAGAAGCTCCGGCGTCGCGATGTTGGCGATGATCCCGCGGCTTTCCGCCGGCATCGGCGCGTGCGGAATATCGGCGCGGCCCATCAGGTCAAGGACCTTCTCGCTGTTGACGGCAAGCGTCAGACAGAAATGTGGAACTTCGGGACTGGCCTCCACAACGCGCCATGTCACCGGCAAGTCCAGCGACGTCAGAAGATAGTCGCCGGCACCATAGTCGATGACATCGCTGCCGAGCCGCAAGCTCTTCGCGCCCTGGATGACCAGAGCAATGCAAGGGCGATAGCTCCCATGGCAGGGAGCGCTCGGCGTTGAGCGGCGGCTGATCCGGACGCTTTCAACCGCCGTCTGGAACTCGCCTTCGGTGCTTGCGTGGCGCGCCGCGATCGAAGCGATTTCCTGGTAGGGATTGAACGGCAAGGTCATACGGGTGAGCCCTTCTCTGCGGCACTGGCGGGAAAGTTATCTAGGATACCTTTCAAGCGACGAAAATAGCCCTCTCGTTCAATTTTGCAGGATCATGCAAGAAGCTCGGAGGATCGCTCTAACACCAGTCGCCGCTCGTGAGGCATAACAGATCATCCTCTCCACCACTGAAATGAAGGACATTTCCATGCCGATAGCAAAAGGCTACGCCGCAACCGATGCATCCAAGCCACTGGCACCCTTCACCTTTGAACGCCGCGATCCCAACCCGGACGACGTCGTCATCGACATCAAGTTTGCCGGCATCTGCCATTCGGACATCCACACCGTCCGCAACGAGTGGAAGAACGCCGTCTATCCGATCGTGCCCGGCCACGAGATCGCCGGCATCGTCTCGGCTGTCGGTTCGGCCGTAACCAAGTTCAAGGTCGGTGACCGCGTCGGCGTCGGCTGCTTTGTCGACAGCTGCGTCGGCTGCGCCTCGCGCGACGTCGACCTCGAACAGTACATGCCGGGCCTCGTAGGCACCTACAACAGTGTCGAAGCCGACGGAAAGACGGCCACCCAGGGCGGCTATTCCGACTCCATCGTCGTCAAGGAAGGCTATGTCATGTCCATTCCGGACAACCTTCCGCTCGATGCTTCCGCGCCGCTACTCTGCGCAGGTATCACGCTCTACTCGCCGCTCCGCCACTGGAATGCCGGTCCCGGCAAGAAGGTCGCGATCGTCGGCATGGGCGGCCTCGGCCATATGGGCGTCAAGCTGGGCGCTGCCATGGGCGCTGACATCACCGTGCTTTCGCAGTCGCTGTCGAAGAAGGAAGACGGCCTGAAGCTCGGCGCCAAGGAATACTACGCCACAAGCGACGAAGAGACCTTCAAGAAGCTCGCCGGCGCGTTCGATCTGGTGATCTGCACGGTCAGCGCCGAAATCGACTGGAACGCCTACCTCGGTCTGGTGAAGGTCGATGGCGCCTTTGTCGTCGTCGGCGCGCCGGAGAACCCGATCCCTGTTCATGCCTTCTCGCTGATCCCGGGCCGCAAAAGTATTTCCGGCTCGATGATCGGCTCGATCAAGGAAACCCAGGAAATGCTCGACTTCTGCGGCGAGCACAACATTGTCTCGGAGATCGAGAAGATCAACATCCAGCAGGTCAACGAAGCCTACGAACGCGTCCTGAAGAGCGACGTCCGCTACCGCTTCGTCATCGATATCGCCTCGCTGGCAGCTTGAGACCAAAGGCGGCTCCCAGGAGCCGCCTACTTCTTTTCCTGGATCGTCTCCCTTTGAGTGATCAGGCGAGCGCTTTGCTGGCCGGTCAGATAGATCCACAGCCAACTCCAGGCGACGGCGAAACGCGAGCGGGTGCCTATCAGAAAGTAGATATGGGCGAGACCCCATATCCACCAGGCAATCCATCCCCTCAGCTTGATCCTGCCGAAATCGATGATTGCCGCGCTTTTGCCGATGGTCGCGAGGCTGCCCTGATGCCGGTAGCGAAAAGCTGGCGGCGCATCCTTTCCCTTCAGTCCCGCGCGGATAACCTTCGCAACATATTCACCCTGCTGCTTGGCGGCTGGCGCAATGCCCGGGACCGGTGAACCGTTTTCGCGCATGACCGAGGCTGTGTCGCCGATAACGAAGACGTCGGGCAGGCCCGGCGCTCTCAGATCCTTCTCGACGATGGTCCGGCCGGCGCGGTCTTCGGCAACACCCAGCCACTTGGCGGCCGGCGACGCCTCGACGCCCGCCGCCCAGACGATCGTCTTGCTTGGAATGAACTTCTCGCCCATGCGAACACCGTCGGCCGTGCAGTCCGTGACGAATTCTCCAAGATGGGTCTCGACGCCGAGCTTCTCCAGCGCCCGTTGCGCATAGGCGGACAACTCTTCCGCGAACGTCGCCAGCACGCGCGGCCCGGCCTCGACCAGCACAACCCTCGCCTTATGGGTGTCTATGTTCCTAAACTCCGACGGCAGCGTAAAATGTGCCAGTTCGGCGATGATGCCCGCAAGCTCGACGCCCGTCGGCCCCGCACCGACGATGGTGAAGGTCAGCAGGGCATCGCGGACGGCAGGATCGGTTTCGAGTTCGGCGTGTTCGAAGGCCAGAAGCACGCGGCGGCGGATCGTCGTGGCATCCTCCAGGGTTTTCAGCCCCGGCGCCACGCGCTCCCACTCGTCATGGCCGAAGTAGGCATGAGTCGCGCCCGTCGCGAGAACAAGGGTATCGTAACGTAAAGTCGTGCCGTTCCGTAGAGTCACTTGCTTTACCTTGGTGTCGACAGCATCGACCTCGCCCAGGAGCGTAGTCACGTCCGGCCGATCACTGAAGAGATGCCGGATCGGCCAGGCAATTTCCGAGGTGGAAAGGATGGTCGTCGCAACCTGATAGAGCAGCGGCTGGAAGAGATGATGGTTGCGCCGGTCGACAAGCGTGATCTTCGCGCCCGCGCCTTTCAAGCCGTTGACGACCTGCAGCCCGCCAAAACCGCCTCCGACAACGACAATATGGTGATCACCCATGCGCTACCCTTCCGTGCCAATACGTCGGTGCCAATGTCGTTGATTGGAGACAGCATTCAACCTATGCCTTCGCATAGCTTACCTGCGCAGCTCGAATGTCGGCCGTTGTGTGCTTGCTATTCGGCATAGCCAACGGGAATGGAGATGCCACCTTTCAGCAACTCCATCGAGATCGATGCGGAGACGTCGAAGAGTTCGACCTTCCGAACGATCTGTTTGTAGATGACATCGTAGTGCTCGACACGCGGCAGCACGATCTTCAGGATATAGTCGTAGTTGCCCGTCAGCCGATGTGCCTCCACGATCTCCGGTATATCGCCAATCACGCGCCGCAGCTTGTCGATCCACTCGTCGGAATGGTGCGCAGTCTTGACCATTGCGAATACGGTTGTCGGAACGCCCATCTTTTCACGGTCGAGAACCACAATCCGTCGGGCGATGTGCCCGCTCTCCTCCAGCCGCTGGATGCGACGCGAACAGGCCGAGACCGACAGCGCAATGCGCTCTGCAAGCTCCGCCACGGAAACGCCGGCATCCGCCTGCAGATATTCCAGAATTCGTCGATCGCGATCGTCCAGCATTGTAGTCCCCGACAATTACGCCGATATTTTGCACAACTTAACAAAAACGCGCAACCCACGACCGCGAAACTGGCAATTCCGACAAACAATGCACGCAATTTGCGCGACGCTCGATGCATGATTGTCAAATCAGAATGCAGTACGGGAGAGCAGGAAAATGCAGACAATAGGCCTGATCGGCGGCATGAGCTTTGAGAGTTCCGCAGTCTATTATCGTCTGATCAACGAGATGGTGCGTGAGCGTCTGGGCGGCCTGGCTTCCGCTGAGCTTGTCATGCATTCCGTAAACTTCGAAGAGATCGTCTCGATGCAGAAGGCCGGAGATTGGACCGCCGCAGCCAATCGATTGGGAGACGTGGCCCTGAACTTGCAGGCCGGCGGGGCGAACTGCGTTCTCATCTGCACCAACACCATGCATCTCATCGCCGATCAGGTCGCGTCCCGCATATCCGTACCCCTGATCCACATCATTGACGAGACGGCGAGATCGCTGAAGGCTGCAAGCTGCAAGCGCCCGTTGCTGCTCGCCACCCGCTATACGATGGAGCACGGCTTCTATGCCGACCGCATGAAGACGCTAGGCGTCGACATCATGGTTCCAGAGGCAGCTGATCGCACCACGGTTCACGACATCATCTTCAACGAGCTTTGCGCCGGCAAGGTTGTTGAAAGCTCCCGCGAAAAGCTTATGAGGATTATCGAGCGCGCGCACGCAAAGGGCGCCGACGGCATCATTCTCGGCTGCACCGAAATTTGCCTGATCCTCGATCCGAACCGACTCCCCCTTCCGGGTTTTGACACGACGGCAATCCACGCCAAGGCGGCAGTCGATTTCTCGATCGGCGAAGAGGCCATCAAGGAAACGGCCGCAGCCTGAATTTAATTGACTCAGTCAATCAATTGCAGGACAAAGTCTTCATTAGGAGACCTTGTCCGATGCCCGATCCTGCGCTGATCAATTCCGCCCGCGACTTCAATCGCTTCTACACGAATTTTCTCGGCGTCCTGAACAAGGCGTATCTCAACACGCCGTTCACGCTCACCGATGCGCGCGTTCTCTTCGAGGTCGGCTCGCGCGGTCGTGTCAGCGCGGTTGCGCTCGCGAAAGACCTGCAGCTCGACCCTGCCTATCTCAGCCGCATTCTCAAGCGTTTTCGCAGCGACTCCCTGATAGAAACCAAGGCCGACCCCACCGATTTGCGCAGCCAGGTTATAACGGTCACCGACGAGGGAGGTCGACAATTCGAGGAACTCGGCAGACGCTCGAATGCACAGCTTGCCGAGCGGTTCCAACGCCTCAGCGATGCTGAGCAGCGACACGTCGTGTCGGCGATGAACACCATTCGTGCCCGACTGGACCCGGAGGTCAAATCGGCGCCAGCCATCATTCGCGCCCATAGACCAGGTGACATCGGCTGGATCATCCAGAGCCAGAGCAAGGCCTATACCGAGGAGTATGGCTGGGACATGCGCTTCGAAGGCCTCGTTGCCGAGGTCGCAGGCAGATTCCTGACGAACTTCGACGCGGCAAAAGAGTGCTGCTGGATGGCGGAAAGCGGCGGCATCAATATCGGCTCGGTTTTGATTGCCGATGGCGGAGACGGTATCGCGAAGCTCCGCCTCCTCTATGTGGACAAGGCAGCCCGCGGTCTCGGCCTCGGCAGGACACTGGTTGACGAATGTATCCACTTTGCAGAGGCCAAGGGATATCGCCAGATATCGCTTTGGACCAACGACATCCTCCATGCCGCGCGCGCCATCTACATCGGGAGAGGTTTCCGACTTGTCTCCGAAGAGAGACATCGGATGTTCGGCCCGGAAGAGAATGGGCAAACGTGGGTTCTGGACATCTGATTTGCTGCGTCGCAAAAATTTCGCTTGATTTGGAAACGATCATTTCCTAATTAGATCACCATGACGATCGCAACGGTATCGAAAGAAACACGGACACGCGGCAGACCGCGGCAGTTCGACATGGATACGGCGCTCGACAAGGCGCTGCGCGTCTTCTCCGAGCGCGGCTACCACGCCGCCTCGATAAGCGAACTGACGGAAGCAATGGAAGTCGCCGCGGGCAGTGTCTACAAAGCCTTCAGGGACAAGAGGGGAATCTTCCTCGCGGCCTTTGATCGGTATCGCGCGGTCCGCCTCGGCCTGCTCGACGCCAGGCTCGCAAAAGTCGAGACAGGCCGTGACAAGCTCCGCGAAGTACTGGCCTCCTACGTCATCTCGTCTCACGGCGAGTCCGGGCGGCGTGGCTGCCTGGTTGTCGGAAGCGCAAACGAGCTCGCACTATTTGACGAGGAAGCCGCCAACCGCGTCGCTGCTGCCTTTGCGACCGACGAAGCGTCGATCGCCGAGCTTATTCGCCTCGGTCAGAGAGACGGTTCGATTTCCAGCGAAATTGACGCTTCGGCCACGGCGCGCGCGCTAGTCTGCCTGACCAAAGGCATGCGCGTCGTCGGGAAGACCGGACCCAATGAAGAAGATATGGCTTCCGTGGCCGAAATAGCCTTGAAGCTGCTCACCTGACCGCCGCATTCGACGAAGCTGAGCGGAGTTTCGGACAGCCTTTGCAACACGATCTCAACGCCTCCCTGCCCTCCGGAGTCTAGCATGAGCCTTTCAGCCACCACGCGAGAAACCATCGCTCCCCAGACGATCTCGCCCTTGATGACCTTCCTCTTTGCTGCTGCCTGCGGCCTAGTGGCTGCCAATCTTTACTACGGGCAGCCGCTGGCTGGCCCGATCAGTGCCTCGCTTGGTTTCAGTCCGGCCGCGACCGGCCTGATCGTGACCCTGACGCAGATTGGCTACGGCCTGGGATTGCTGTTGATCGTGCCGCTTGGTGATCTGCTCGAAAACCGCAAGCTGGTGCTGACGCTGATCGTCGTCTCCGCCGTTGCCCTCGTTGGGGCCGCCCTCTCATCGACGCCGATGATGTTTCTCACGGCCTCGCTCTGTATCGGATTAGCGTCGGTCGCGGTACAAGTCCTCGTCCCATTCGCCGCCAACATGGCGCCTGACGCCACGCGCGGCCGGGTCGTCGGCAATGTCATGAGCGGCCTGCTTTGCGGTATCATGCTCGCTCGCCCCTTCGCCAGCTTCGTCGCGGAGGGCAGTTCGTGGCACATGGTCTACTTCGTGACCGCTGCATTCATGATCGTCCTAGTCGTCATTCTGCGCGCCACCTTGCCGGTCCGGGTTCCTCACACCAAGCTGGGCTACGGCGAATTGCTAGCCTCCATGGCACACCTTGCCCTGCATTCCCGCATCCTGCAGCGCCGAGCACTTTATCAGGCAGGCATGTTCGGAGCCTTCAGCCTTTTCTGGACAACAACGCCCCTGTTGCTCGCCAGCCCCAGGTTCGGCCTGACGCAGAACGGCATAGCGCTGTTCGCGCTTGCAGGCGCCGCCGGCGCCATCGCCTCGCCGATCGCCGGCCGTATGGCCGATCGCGGGCTTACGCGAGCAGCCTCAGCGCTGGCCATGCTGCTCGGCATGTCAGCGTTTCTCATCAGTCATTTCACGACAGACGGTTCGCTGACCGCCCTGCTGTTGCTGACCGCCGCTGCGATTCTTCTCGACTTCGGGGTGACGACCAATCTCGTCTGCGGTCAGCGTGCGATCTATGCGATCAGCGCCGAACACCGCAGCCGCCTGAATGGTCTTTACATGGCCACCTTCTTCGCAGGCGGCGCTCTGGGTTCGGCCGTCGGTGGCTGGGCATATGCCACGGGCGGCTGGACAATGACGGCCTGGATCGGCCTGTGCTTCCCCGCCTTCTCCTTCCTGCTCTTCCTGACCGAAAAGCACAGGAAGTAGTCCTGCATCAGGTCGGGGCCGAATCAAAACGCAGCCGGGCAGCGCGGACCGCATCGTGGTTCTCCTCTGCCCAGTTGAGCAGCAGCGCCAGCGTGCCATAAAGAGACTGTCCGAGATCGGTCATCCGGTATTCGACGCTTGGCGGCTTGGTGGGGAACACCTCGCGCTCGATGTAACCGTCGCGTTGGAGGTCACGCAGTGTCTGCGTCAGCATGCGCTGCGAGATATCGGGGATCATCCGGCGCAACTCGCCGAATCGATACGGCCGCTTAGACAGTGCTTCCAGCATCAGCGTCGACCACTTGCCGCCGATCTGCTGCATCATGTCGCGCACCGGGCAATTGTTGAAATCAAGGTTGCTGAGGTCGACGTCGCGGCGTACGCCGGATGCTGCCTTGCTCTTCAGGTTGACGACCGTACCGCTCATGCGTTGGTTCCCTTTTGGTAACGTATGGCGCAAAAACTGCCTTCTTTACAGCCTTCGGTCAATTCCTATTTTAGAGCTAGTCTCATTTAGAGACCACACAGCACCCAGAGGCAGAATCATGAGCGAAACCATCCTTATCACCGGCGCCGCCGGCCAACTCGGCCAGCGCATCCTTCATCACCTGCTCGAGACCTACAAGGTTCCCACGGCGCATCTCGTCGCCGCAACACGCGACCCGGCAAAGCTCGCAGATCTCGCTGCCAAAGGTGTCTCAACCCGCAAGGCAGATTTCGATGACGCAGCCACGCTGGACGTCGCCTTCAAAGGCGTGGATCGCCTGCTGATCATCAGCACCGACGCGCTTGCTGTCCCCGGCCAGCGGCTCAAGCAGCATACGACCGCCGTTGAGGCTGCCATCAGGGCTGGGGTCAAGCACATCGCCTATACGTCTATGCCTGCGCCGAACAATTCGCTGGTTACCTTCGCGCCGGATCATCTTGGCACCGAGAATGCGTTGAAGGCCAGCGGCATACCCTACACGATCTTCCGTAATGCATGGTACATGGACAACTACCTGCTCGGCATGCCGCACAATCTGCAGGCCGGCAACTGGTTTACAGGCAGTGGTGACGGAAAGGTTTCGAACGTCTCTCGCGAGGACTGCGCAATAGCGATTGCCGCAGCACTGGCGTCGGGCACCAGCGAAAACGCCACCTACACATTGACCGGCAGTGAATCGTTGACAGCCGATGAGATCGCCGCCGTTGTCGCGACCGCGGTCGGGAAGCCGCTCATGGCAGTCAAGGTTTCTGATGAGCAGCTGGGTCAGGGGCTGCGCAGCGCGGGACTGCCCGATTTCGTCGCCGACATGCTGGTATCTGCCGACGCGAACATTCGCGCCGGAAATTTCGACATAGTGACAGGCGACGTAAAGACACTGACCGGCAAGCAGCCGGAGAAGCTCGAAGCCTTCATCGCGGCACACAAGGCAAGCCTCCTCGCCTGACGCGGGTAGCAAAAGATCCGCCCGGCTCCAGCGGGCGGATCTGCCGGAACGCGGGGTCTCAGACTTTCTGGCCGCAGGCGCGGCAAAACCGGCGCACGGTTTCAGCCATGCCATACTCCAGCGCATCCGCCGTCAACCCATGTCCGATGGACACCTCGGCCAGCTTGGGGATGCGTGTAACAAGCGGTGGCAGGTTCGCCACGGTCAGGTCATGTCCGGCATTGACGCCCAGCCCCAGCGCAAGCGCGGCATCCGCCGTCTTGCCAAGCGCCTCGAGGATCGGACCCGCCCGTTCCGGCGCATCGTAGCAGCCGCCGTAAGGACCGGTGTAAAGTTCGATCCGGTCGGCACCCGTTGCCTTCGCGATTGCAACAGCGTCTGCATCGCCGTCTCCATCCGCAAACAGTGACACACGCGTTCCCGTCGCCTTCAAACGCCCGATCACCTCGGTCAAAAACTGGCGATGTGCGCGAAAATCCCAGCCGTGATCGGAGGTGGCCTGCGAAGGGTCATCCGGAACCAGCGTCACCTGTTCGGGCGCTGCCCGCTCGCAGAGTTCGAGGAAGTCGTCCGTCGGATAGCCCTCGATGTTGAATTCCGCATGCGGAAACTCGTCGTCGATCAGATTGCGGATCACGGGTAGGTCAGAAAAACGGATATGACGCTGGTCTGGTCTAGGGTGGACAGTCAAGCCACTCGCACCCGCGTTGAGCGCGATGCGGCCCAGTGCTTCGACGCTGGGCCAAGGCAGATCACGACGATTGCGCAGCATTGCCACGGCATTGAGATTCACGGAAAGCGTAGTTGGCATGGCGGATTTCCACTGAACAAAGGATATTTGCTTTTAAGCCAATCATGCCGCCAGGGCCAACCAGATTCGTGCATGGATGCATGCGAATCGCTGATAACTAAATACAACTAAAGAGCGCATGAGGATTAACGTAGCTCCAGTTTCCCTTGACCGTTTTTCAAACACTTAATCGTTAGTTTTCAGACCGCCTTCCGTTTGGTGAGGAGGCACTTCCTGCAATCTTTCCGGTGCATTGCTCTCCTATTTAAAAGTCACTATTTTTAGTACGAACAAGATATGTTATTCGCGCATAACGTAAGTGCAGGATATCGAATAATCCCGCTTGCGTTACTTCAACGTTGAACAAGGACACTCACAGGAACACCGCTCGACCGCACCGCTTCTGCAACGCGCAGAACCGCATGCACAACAGGAGGGTTCATGGCAGAAACTTACAAGCAGACGTTTTCGTCAGGCACGTCCCCGCAATCGCTCCCCAAGCACCTGTTCCTCCCGCTTGCCACACTCCCAGCCGACCTTCCTCGCGGGAGAGTGCCGATCGCAGACATGGCGAACGCCTTTGGCGTGACGCACAGGACCCTCCATTTCTACGAAGAAAAAGGGTTGATCTCCGCGAGCCGGATCGGGCTTATGCGCGTCTACGATCAGGGCGATGTCATGCGGATGGCGGTAATCAATGCCTGCCGCGAAAGCGGGATGGCAGTGGCCGTCATCCAGGATCTGATGAAAGACTTCCGCAACGCGGATTCGCAGGAAGCTGCCGAAGGTATCTTCAATGCCGCATTGATGACGCGCAAGCGTGAACTGACCGCGGAGATGTCGACGCTGCATCGCCAGTTGCAGCAGGTAAGCGATCTCCTTGACAATCGCGACCGCGACGAAGCGCAGTTCAACGACAATCAGAACGAAACAGCGCTGACGGACCAGGAATCGCGCTGTCTTGCGCTGATGGCCGGAGGATTGTCGACCCACCGCATTGCCCGCACGCTCGATCTCAAGGACGACGATGCACAATCTCTGGAAGCAGGGATCATTCGAAAGTTCAGCGCCAACAATCGCTTTCAGGCAATAGCCAAAGCCGTTCTGCTGGGCGTCGTTCAGGTCTGAAGCCGCATTCTCGCGGGCACTACGATCTCCACAGCATTTCCAGGCGTGGCCTATCGCACGATTGTCAGCGTTTCTGCCGCGCGCGTGACGGCGGTGTAGAGCCATCGCTCGCGGGTGTCTCGAAATGCCCAGCTCTCATCGAACAACACCACATTGTTCCATTGCGAGCCCTGCGCCTTGTGGACCGTCAGTGCATAACCAAAGTCGAACTCGTCGTAGCGCTTGCGCGTGTTCCAGGGAATCTCGCCATCGACGTCCTCGAATGCCTGCTTCAGCAGCTTTATCTTGGCGGCACCGCGATCCATGTCATCGTCTTCCGGCCGGATAAGCAGGTTGATGCCCGGTTTCGTGGTCTCCTTCGACGACGTCATCACCTGCCAGAGCGAGCCGTTGAGCAATCCCTTCGCGGGATCGTTGCGCAGGCATACCAGCTTGTCGCCGGTCTGCGGATAGTCGGTGGAAAAGCCTTTCAACTCGCGCAGGCGCTGATTGTAGCGTCGGCGCGTGCGATTGGTGCCGACCAGTACCTGGTCGGCATCGAGAACCAGCGACTGGTTGACCTCGTTCTTGGAAATCACTTGTGCCGCACCGTAATCACCATGCATGATCTCCTTGCCCTCGCGGATCTGCATCGCGAGCTGGATGATCGGGTTATCGCGTGCCTGCCGATGAATGTCCGTCAGCAGGTAGTCCGGCTCCTGGTTGGTGAAGAAGCCACCGCCGGTGACGGGCGGAAGCTGACCGGGATCGCCCAGCACCAGGATCGGCGTGCCGAAGCTCATCAGGTCCTTGCCGAGCGCCTCATCGACCATCGAGCACTCGTCGACAACGATCAGCGCTGCCTTCGCCACCGGGCTCTGCCGGTTGATCGAGAACATCGGGGCGATCGACGTCTTCCCCGTCTCCTCATCCTCGACCGCTTCCTCGCCGCGCGGCCGGTAGATCAACGAATGGATCGTCCGTGCGTTGCTGGCACCACGCGAACGCAGCACCTGCGCGGCCTTGCCGGTGAAGGCGGCGAACAGAACGTCGCCATCCACATGCTCCGCGAAATAGCGCGCAAGCGTCGTCTTGCCCGTGCCGGCATAGCCGAACAGACGAAAAATCGGAGACCGTCCCTCCTTCAGCCATGTCGAAACGGCCTTCAGGGCTTCATCTTGTTGCGGGGCAAACTGCATCGTAGTTCGACTTGGCAGGATTCGCTTGAGATAGGCAAGCGAGAAAAAGTCGGGCCTATGGGAATAAAACGGGGGCTTGCGGCGTCTCATGTCAGGCAACGCAATAATGCCTGCCAGCACTGAGGAGCGAGCCCATGAAATCCATGAAATTCTTGATCGCGCTTGCGGTCGCGTCCGCCGCGGCAACATCCGCCTTCGCCGCCGAGCCGGTCAAAGTCGTCGAGTCAGCCAAGGGCAAGGTCCTTGCGGGCGAGAATGGAATGACGCTCTACACCTTCAAGAAGGATAAGATGGGCGTGTCCAATTGCTACGACCAGTGCGCCAAGAACTGGCCGCCCCTCGTGGCCGCTAGCGGCGCAAAAGCCGATGGTGCATACTCGATCATCGACCGGAAGGATGGCAGCAAGCAGTGGGCCAAGGACGGCATGCCGCTCTACTTCTGGGTCAAGGACACAAAGACGGGCGATATCACCGGCGACGGCGTCGGCGGCAACTGGGATCTCGCCAAGCCGTGAGTACAACGACTTGAAGACACCGGGGCCAGACAGCTTCGAGGGCCAGATACTGGCCCTCCTCCCCTCGCTCAGGCGCTATTCGCGAAGCCTGACGCGATCGGATTCCGATGGCGAAGATTTGCTTCAGGACTGCGTGGAAAAGGTACTCTCCCGTCGCGCGCAATGGCGGGGACTGAACCTGCGCGGATGGACCCTGACGATCATGACCAACATCTATCGCAACAGCCTTCGCCAGAACGTCCGCGCGCCGCTGGTCGAACTCGACGTCGCCGAGAGTGTGGCATCGACCGAATCTCCCGCCGATCCGCTGGAGCGTTCGAGGCTGGAAGACGCGCTGAACAGCCTTTCCGAAGACAACCGCGCAGTGCTGATGCTGGTCGTGATCGAGGGCTACAGCTACCAGGAGGTCGCGACAGCCCTGGACATTCCGATCGGCACCGTCATGTCGCGCCTGTCGCGTGCGCGTCAGCAGGTCGCGGAACGCTTGAAGGCCGACAACATCATCACGCTTCGGAGACCAAAATGACCGAGATCAACCCCACCGTAGCCGAAGCGGACCTGCATGCCTTTGCCGATGGGCAGTTGGA
Organism: Rhizobium sp. Root1220; assembly: GCF_001426265.1. GTDB lineage: Bacteria > Pseudomonadota > Alphaproteobacteria > Rhizobiales > Rhizobiaceae > Rhizobium. The sequence goes on along the minus strand of NZ_LMDG01000008.1, from coordinate 30,855 downwards.
AGGGAATGAACGCAGCCGCATCGAAGCTTGGCTCAAGGAAAACCCTGATGCCGCTTTGCAAGTAAGTGAATGGCAAGCGCAGAATGCCGGTATCAGAGCCATTTTTGCGGGCTACGAGAGACAGAACAAGACCGACATCGCGCTCGTCGCCCCGCCGCATAGGAAGGCAGCGTGGCCGAGGCGCGCTGCTGTCGCCGCCGCAGCGATGATTGCCGCATTTGGGTTCGGCGTCATCAGCGGGCAGTATGGCCTAGCGCTTTTCGAAAAGCCGGAGCTGCAATTGGCGGAGTTCGAAACCTTTCCTAAGGAAGCGCAAAACGCGTTCCTCGTATATGCTGGCGAAGTCCGCCACCCTGTCGAAGTGTTCGCCAACGAAGAAGACCATCTGGCAACATGGCTGGGCAAGCGTCTGGCCATTCCGGACCTGAAGGTCCCGAACCTGCAGACGCTCGGCTTCCATCTTGTCGGCGGCCGCCTCCTGCCGGTCGACGGCAAACCCGGCGCAATGTTCATGTATGAGGATCAGGGGGGCGAGCGCCTGACGGTTCTTGTCGGCCGCAACGCCGCCAATCGGACGACAAGCTTCCGCTTTGCTTCGGCGGACAGCGTCGAGACCTTCTACTGGATCGACGGTGAACTCGGCTACGCGGTCACCGGCGAAATCTCGCGAGATATGCTGAGGAAGGTCGCCGAGGAGTGCTACAAGCAGTTTCCCTCGTGACACTCAGCGAAGCGGATCGTTGCCAAGCTCGATCGGCTTGCCATGCGGCGTCGCTTCCGCTGCCCGCTGCCAGCCATGTTGAAGAGCCAGAATTGCCTCGCCGTCGGCAACGCCGTGACTGACCACGATATCGGAGAGCGCGACCACCCAGCAATCGAAGTAGTCGCTACCATCTTCCGCGCGGCCTGGCTTGTGCAGCTCTCGCGAAAGGGTCTCGGCCCACTCGCCCCACGTAAAAAGCCCGCGCTGATGGAGGTGCACGGTCATGGCAAAAGCCTCGGCCGCCCAAGGCTCCGGAAAGACCGGTTCGCCGTCGGTGGATTTCGGCAATTGCGGCGATTGCGCCAACGGCGACTGTGTCTCACACCCGCTCAAGATAGCTCTCCCAGGCGTCGATCGATACACTCAAAGACGGATCTGCACCCTCGCCCCAGATCTCGCCTCCGTCGAAGACGACCGTGTACACCCATTGTGGGTTCTCGCCATTGCCATGAGCGTTGTCGTCAGGAAACACGAAGGAGCCCTGTATCGCCTCGATGACGCCCACCTTGGCGCGGGCGTATCGTGGCAATCGCGTGTGCGTCGTCGGATTGAAATTCCTCGTGCGAACCCGGTCTCCGGTAGCAAACCGCGGCGATGTCGCCACAGGCCGATCGCAGGGACCGCCCTTTGCAAGCACGCCCGCCACCATGTCGGACTTGAGAACCCGTTTGGGAGTTGTGCCGTCGATCCGTTTGTGCCCGGTATCGATCTCATCGGCTGCGACGAAGCCGTGACGCTGCAGCAGCACTTCCAGCGCGCGCGTCCAGATCTCGTAGTAGCTGGCGGCAAGATAGTCTGCCGGCGCGATGCTCTCGCGGGCATGGCGGCTCTCATCGATGTTCCAGGCGCCGAATGCACCGCTGGACAAGGTAAGCCCGAGTGCCCGCTTCTCCCAGTCGGCGTGAAAATACGGTTCGTCTTTCTCAGGCGCAATCGGCCCGAATCCCATCTGTCCGCCAAGATCGTGAGGGCCATTCATATCGCCGCCCCCGGCATGGCGGCGACGCCGGTACCAATCATCGCGTCACGGCTTACAAGATCGGCGAGTTCGGTCTCGTTCCAACCTTCAGTTCCAACCGGTCGCTCAGGAACGACCAGATAACGAAGTTCCGCCGTCGAATCCCATACGCGGACCTTCTTTCCCTCGGGCAAGGTCACGCCGAATTCCGCCAGTACGCCACGCGGATCGATGACTGCGCGCGAGCGGTAGGCCGGCGCCTTGTACCATACGGGCGGCAGGCCAAGCACGGACCATGGATAACATGAACAGAGCGTGCAGACGACGAGGTTGTGAGTGTCGACCGTATTGAAGACCGCGCGCATGTGCTCGCCTTGTCTGCCGGTATAGCCGAGGCTGGCAATCGCCTCCGTCGCATCGCGTTTCAGCCATTCCGCGAACGCGGGATCGCTCCATGCCCTGGCGACAACGCGCGCGCCGTTTCTAGGCCCGATCTTTGTCTCGTAGGTCTCGACGATCACGTCGATCGCTGCGGGGTCGATCAGTCCCTTCTCGGTCAAGACAGTTTCAAGTGCTCTGACCCGAGCCTGCATGTCGGAGTAATGATTGTCGTGGTGGTGATCGTGATCGTCATCGTCATCGTGCAAGGCAGCACCCTCCGCCGGTGTGGCCTTATCTTTAAGCATTTGAACGCGAAAGTCCAAGACCTCAATCGACGCTTGCGCGACCAGTCACAAATGGGATCTGCGGCCTCGGATCGTCTCCGGGGCCGCAGTATCTGACGCAGCTCGACGGCGACCCGGCGGTCGCCGCCGCGATCACGCAGCCTTTGTTTCAGGGCCGACGCTATACACCGGGTAATCGGTGTAGCCCTCCACGCCACCGCCGTAGTAGGTGTCGCGGTTGGGCGTCGTCAAAGGAAGGTCCCGCCGCAACCGCTCCACCAGATCGGGATTCGCGATGAAGGGCTGGCCGAAAGCGGCAAGATCGATGAGTCCGTCCCGCACGAACTCTTCGGCACGGCGCTTTTCCAACGAACCGGCAAGAATAAGCGTACCTGAGTAAGTCTGACGGAAACTGCGCAGAAACTCCCTCGAAATAGCCGGAGCACTGGCAGGACCCTGGTCCTTCAAATGCACGTATGCCAAGTCTCGCTCAGCAAGCGCCGTCGCAAGGTGCAGGTAGGTTTCCTCGATCAGCGGATGATGCGGCATGTCGAACAGCTTGCCGAATGGCGAAAGCCGAATGCCGACCTTCCCGGCACCAACTCGCGCGACCACGGAATCAACAATCTCCAGGACGAAACGCGTCCGGTCCTCGACACTACCCGCACCATACCGGTCGGTACGATCGTTAATCTCAGGGTTGAGAAACTGCTCCAGCAAGTAGCCGTTTGCACCGTGGATTTCGACGCCGTCGAATCCGGCGCCAACAGCATTGGCCGCAGCGTTCGCAAAGTCGTCTACGACCCTGGCGATCTCGTCGGTCCCAAGTGGCCGCGGCACGCTTGCTTCGACGAAACCAGCGATACCGTCCTCGTTGAATGCATAGGCCGTGCTCTTGTCGTCACGTGCCGGTTTGGCGCTGGAACTGACGGGCTGGCCACCAGCCGGCTGCAGGGAGGTATGCGACATCCGACCGACATGCCAGATCTGCGCAAAGATCTTCCCGCCCTCCCCGTGCACGGCCTTCGTCACACCCTGCCAGCCGCGAACCTGATCGTCCGACCAGATACCGGGGATAAAGGCGAAGCCCGTCCCCTCCTGCGAAATCGGCGTTCCCTCGGAGACAATCAGGCCGGCACCGGCGCGCTGGCGGTAATATTGGGCGGTCTGCTCGTCGGCTATACCGTCCTTCGCCCTGGCCCGGGTCATCGGAGCCATGACGACGCGATTGCGAAGTTTCAGACCCCACAGGTCGTAGTCTTCAAAGAGAGACTTCATGAGCGTTATTCCTTAATTCAGTTGATTATCATCGACGAAATAGATATCTCTCTCTCATTCACAAATCCAACAGATGGAAATCATGATGTCGATCGATCACGCTCATATCTTGAAATTCGACCTCAATCTGCTGGTGGCGTTTGATGCACTGATGAGCGAGCGTAACGTCACGCGGGCGGCGCAGCGCATCGGCACTTCCCAATCTGCCTTGAGCCATAATCTCGGGCGACTGCGGGCGCTTCTGCAGGACGAACTGTTCGTCCGCTCGGCGCGCGGGATCGAACCGACGCCGCGGGCGCAGGAACTCGCGGAAACCGTCAGCGGCATCCTGTGCACGATCCAATCCCGCCTGATCGAGCCGGAGCAGTTCGACCCGGCCACGGATGAGCGAACCTTCACGCTCGGGATGACCGACTATCTCGAAAGCCTGTTGATGCCACCGCTTCTAGCTGCCATTCACGAACAGGCGCCACGCGTCAACTTCGTGATACGGCCGCTCGATCAGGATTATCCCGCGGATCTGCTGGATGGCGGCGAGATCGACCTTGCCATCGGCAAGGTGGAGACTGGCAATGAACTCCATAAGCGCCGCAAGCTTTGGTCTGAGCGCTATGTCATCCTCAGTAACCCCGAAACGACAGGGCGTTCGGGCACCATTGACCTCGAGACGTTTCTATCCACCCCGCAGGCCGTGATCGTCAGCAAGGACGGCCGCTGCCGCCTTGTGGACGAGGTGCTCGCTGAACGTGGATTGAAACGGCGCGCAGCGGTGACGACGCCTCACCTCTTTACCCTGCCGATTTTGGTCCGAGACACTCCAGTGATCGCTGCCGTGCCAGCAAGCTTCGCCCGGGCCTGGGCGCCGGTGTTCGGCCTGGCGATCAGCCCAGGACCGGTGGACATCCCGCCTTATGACATCTCTCTTGCATGGCACACCTCGTCCGACCGCAACGCCGCCCACGTCTGGCTGCGCCAGAAGATTCTTGCCGCAGTCGAACCCGTCCGCGCGAAGGTACTTCAGGCTAACGCTGTGCCCGACGCCATCATGATCGCTGCCGAATAGGCGTCGCTCGGCGAACCGACCTCGACCGGCCGGGAAAGATAGCGGCGTATTTCCGTCTGACTGCGTCTACTTGCTCTAGATTGCCGGCATTCCTCGCGGCAACTGCTATCTTCGGGGCAATACCGATGAATGCCGACCACCTTACTTGAGCATCGGCCAAAGGCTCAGCACCAAGAGTACTGCCATGCTGATGTTGAACCACTTCAAGCGCAGCGGATCGGATAGCCATTCGCGCAGCGCGGAGCCAAAGCCTGCCCAGGTCGAAACGCTCGGGACGTTGACTGCCGCAAAAGCAAAGCCGACGATGAGAACGCTCGCCAGATAGATGTCCGGAACGGTGTAGGTCGCCATTGCTGTGACCGCCATGACCCAGGCTTTGGGGTTGACCCATTGGAAAGCTGCTGCCGACAGGAACGACATCGGCTTCGTGCCGCTCTGACCTTCGCTCAACGAGCGCGAGGTGGCGATTTTGTAGGCGATCCAGACGAGATACGCGCCGCCCGCGAACTTCAGCGCGGTATAGACGGCGGGAACCGCGTGCAGAAGTGCTCCTAGTCCGAGCCCGACACCGAGCAGCAGGGAAAGGAACCCCACGCCGATCCCGAACATGTGCGGAATGGTGCGGCGAAATCCGAAATTCACACCAGATGCAAACAGCATCATGTTGTTCGGCCCCGGCGTGATCGATGTCGTGAAGGCAAACAGGACAAGAGCCAGAAATGTATCCAGCGGCATGAGACCTCCCGAACGCGTGATTGAGTGCAGCGATTTAGTCAGTATAGCTGACCTAAATTGAGGTATCCATGCCATCATTGTCACCATTACAGGATTGGGCGAAAGCTAGCGCCACTCACCAATTCAAAGAATGGCCTATCCCGCTCGCACAAGTAGACGCATCTAAATCGGAACTCCATTCGCAATCCAAGAGAGAGCCAGCAGGGTGGAGCGCGAGAGTATCGTGGCCTTGCCCGACTGGTCCACAGATGGTCGCGGAGTTGGGTAGCAAACGCTACCGACGCAAGGGTCGCATTCGGCTTCAAGCAGACCAGTCATGAGGCGATGAGTACCCTCTCAGTTTACAACAGAGTCTGACGCCTTCTGCAATCTATGCTATTATCTGCCCGTTCGCAGTGCATCTCATGACCAAGCAACAGTGCTTCGCACAATGTCTGATGGGAGAAATGCATTATGGCGTGCTTTGACCAAACGGAAACACCTGCCACAGAGGGTCTCACCCGACGCAATCTGCTGATTGGGTCAACAGCACTTGCTGCCGGCGCGGCAACAGTGGCAAACATCGTCAGTTCGGCTGCCGCATATGCCCAGGCAGCGGCGCCTTCCGGGAACAAGCCGAATATTCTGGTTATCTGGGGCGATGACATCGGCACGTGGAACATCAGCCACAACAGCCGGGGCATGATGGGCTACATGACGCCCAATATCGATCGCATCGCTCAGGAAGGCCTGTCATTCACGGACTACTATGCCCAGCAAAGCTGCACGGCGGGCCGAGCGGCCTTCATCGGCGGCAACGTACCTGTCCGGACCGGTATGACGAAGGTTGGCCTTCCCGGCGCTCCCCAAGGCTGGCAGAAAACGGATGTCACGATGGCAACCGTCCTGAAAAGCCAAGGCTACACCACTGGTCAGTTCGGCAAGAACCACCAGGGGGACAGGGACGAGCACCTTCCGACAATGCACGGTTTCGACGAATTCTTCGGCAACCTCTACCACCTGAATGCCGAGGAAGAACCAGAAAACCGAGATTATCCAAGGGACCGCGTACTGGCGAACGGAAAGACGTTCCTTGAGCAGTTCGGCCCTCGTGGCGTACTTCATACGTGGGCCAACACCGACGGCACCCAGAAGATAGAAAACACCGGGCCGCTGACGAAGAAGCGCATGGAAACCATCGACGACGAGACCATCGTTGCGGCCAAGGACTTCATCACCCGCCAGCATCAGGCGGGCAAGCCTTTCTTTGTCTGGTGGAACGGCACCCGAATGCACTTTCGGACACATGTGAAGGCGCAGGATGTCGGCATATCCGGCCCGAGCGGCGACGAATACCACGACGGCATGGTCGAGCACGACATGGCTGTCGGCGAACTCCTGAAGCTGCTGGATGACCTCGGCATCGCCAACGACACGGTGGTCATGTACTCGACCGACAACGGGCCGCATTACAACACCTGGCCGGACGCTGGAACGACGCCGTTCCGCAGCGAGAAGAACTCCAACTGGGAGGGAGCCTACCGCGTGCCGACGTTCGCCCGCTGGCCGGGCCACTTCCCGGCGGGCAAGACGCTCAACGGCATCGTCTCGCACGAAGACTGGCTTCCAACCTTCTCCGCGATCGCCGGGGAGCCGGATATCAAGACGAAGCTGGCGAACACCATCGAGCTGAACGGTCGCTCATACCGAAACTATATCGACGGCTACAATCAGCTTGAGTATCTTTCCGGCAAGGTAGCGGACTCGCCGCGTCACGAATTCTGGTATGTCAACGATGACGGACAAGTTGTCGCCGCACGTTACGACGACTGTAAGGCCGTATTCCTGGAAAATCGCGGGAAGCTTTCGGCGTCTGGCGGGAGCCATTTACCGAACTGCGCGTGCCGTTGCTGTTTCATCTCCGCCGTGACCCGTTCGAGAAAGCGCAGCACAACTCCAACACGTACAATGACTGGTTCCTAGACCGCGTTTTCGTGATCGTTCCGATCCAGGCGCTCGCTGCGAATTTCCTGCAGACGATGAAGGATTATCCGCCAAGCCAATCCCCTGGTTCATTCAACCTGAGCAAGATTGAAGAGTCACTGAGGGGGGCTGGTGGAGGTGACTGAACCGGCCATCACAGAGTCCGGGCGGGAGGTCCGGACTCTAGTCTCGCAACTTACAGCGTCTGCTGTCGGAGTTGCATTGCGGCCGCCCCTGACGTTTGCGTGAGATTGGTCTCCGCCGCCAGCACGAAAAAAGCCGCTGGAGATGCTCTGATCTCCAGCGGCTTCGAAGACTCCAAAACGGCAGTCTTACATGCCCTGCGAACCGCGGTTCATCGCAGCGATGCCGGTGCGGCAAACCTCGACCAGGCCGAGCGGCTTCATGATCGCCACGAACTGGTCGATCTTCGAGGACTTTCCGGTCAGTTCCAGAATGAAATGCTCGACGGTCGCATCCACGACCTTGGCGTGGAAGGCATCGGCCAAACGCAGCGTCTCGGCGCGCATCTCGCCCTCGCCGACCACCTTGATCAGCGCCACCTCGCGCTCGATCGGCCGCTCCTGCCCGAGTTCGCGCGCCCGCACCGTCAGATCGACGACGCGATGTACGGGAATGATGCGCTCGAGCTGCGCCTTGATCTGCTCCAGCACTTGCGGCGTGCCGCGCGTCACGATGGTGATGCGCGACAGATGCGCCTGATGTTCGGTCTCCGAGACGGTCAGGCTTTCGATGTTGTAGCCGCGACCGGAAAACAGGCCGATGACGCGGGCAAGCACGCCCGGTTCGTTGTCGACGAGTACCGAAAGCGTGTGGTTCTCGACTGCCGCCGTTTCCGGCGAAATGAAATAGGCAGAGCCCGTTGGCTGTAGGTGTGCGTTCATGTGTTGGGTTCCTCTACCTTGGTATCAAACGAGCGCACGGCCCTTGGCGTCGATCGCGTTGGCAACGGCTTCATCGGTTGCTTCATCCGGCAGCAACATCTCGTTATGAGCCTTGCCCGATGGGATCATCGGGAAGCAGTTGGCGAGATTGGCGACGCGGCAATCGAAGATGACCGGCTTCTTGACGTCGATCATCTCCTGGATGGTGGCGTCGAGATCGGCTGGCTTTTCGCAACGCAGGCCAACGGCGCCATAGGCTTCCGCCAGCTTGACGAAATCGGGCATCGCTTCCGTATAGGAATTCGACAGGCGGTTGCCGTGCAACAACTGCTGCCATTGGCGCACCATGCCCATGTACTGGTTGTTCATGATGAAGATCTTGATCGGGGCGTCGTGCTGGATCGCCGCCGACATTTCCTGGATACACATCTGGATCGAGGCGTCGCCGGCAATGTCGATGACCAGGCTTTCCGGATGGGCGATCTGCACGCCGAGCGCCGCCGGCAGGCCGTAACCCATGGTGCCGAGACCGCCCGAGGTCATCCAGCGGTTCGGTTGCTCCATGCCGTAGAACTGCGCCGCCCACATCTGGTGCTGCCCGACTTCAGTGGTGATGTAGGTATCGCGATCCTTCGTCAGCTCATAGAGACGCTCCAGCGCGTATTGCGGCATGATGACGTCTTTGCTCATGGTGTAGGCAAACGAGTTGCGCGCCCGCCAGCGAGCGATGTCCGACCACCACTCGGCGATCTGGCTCTTCTCCGGCTTTTTCGGCAGAGCCCGCCACAGACGAACCATGTCTTCCAGGACATTGCCGACATCGCCACGGATCGGAACATCGACGCGCACGTTCTTGTTGATCGAAGACGGATCGATATCGATATGGATCTTCTTCGAGTTTGGCGAGAAGGCGTTGAGACGTCCGGTAATGCGGTCGTCGAAGCGGGCGCCGATGCAGACCATGACGTCGCAATCATGCATCGCCATGTTGGCTTCGTAAGAGCCGTGCATGCCGAGCATCTTCAGCCAGTTCTTGCCGGATGCCGGATAGGCGCCGAGACCCATCAGCGTCGAAGTGATCGGGAAGTCCGTCAGCTCGACCAGCTCGCGCAGCAGTCGGGAAGCCTCGGGGCCGGAGTTGATCACGCCGCCGCCTGAATAGATCACGGGACGGCGGGCATTCGCCATCAGCTCGATCGCCGCGTGTATCTGGTTCAAGTCGCCCTGAACCTTCGGCTGGTAACTCTTCTGGATCGCGTGGGCGGCCGGCGGCGTGTAGGTCCCGGTGGCGAACTGGACATCCTTGGGGATATCGACCAGCACCGGCCCCGGACGGCCAGACCGGGCAATGCGGAATGCCTCGTGAATGATCGCCGCCAGTTCGTTGACGTCCTTGACTAACCAGTTGTGCTTGGTGCAGGGCCGAGTGATGCCGACCGTGTCGGCTTCCTGGAAGCCGTCGGAGCCGATCAGCGAGGTAGGAACCTGGCCGGTCAGGCAGACAAGCGGTATCGAATCCATCAAGGCGTCTTGCAGCGGTGTGACGGCATTCGTCGCCCCCGGACCTGACGTGACCAGCATGACGCCGACTTTGCCGGTCGAACGAGCATAGCCCTCGGCCGCGTGGCCGGCACCCTGTTCATGGCGAACGAGGATGTGCTTGATGTCGTCCTGCTGGAAGATCTCGTCGTAGATCGGCAACACGGCGCCGCCCGGATAGCCGAAGAGGTGCTCGACGTCATTGTCCTTCAGTGCACGGAGAACGATCTCCGCGCCTGTCATCCGATTATCGTCCGTTTGCTTGTCCGTGCCCATCATGTTTTTGTTCCGTTTTGACTGCTGGGATTTGAAGTTCCGTAGCGGGGAAGCCCGAATTTCGGGCATAAAAAAAGGCCCCTTTGGAGCCTGTCATCTAGCGCATGGGTGGCTATCGCCGGATGGTTACACCATCCTGCCCATGCGCTGTCCCACCACAATAAGAGCTGCTGCTAGTTTCATGGGGCGAATTGATAGACAGAAAATTTCGCAACGTCAACGCGGTTCGCAATAAAAATTCCCGCCGGATGGCCGGCCGGACCTGCTCGCTTCCGGGCTTGAACGCAAAAGGCTTTGTTAAGCGTTCGCTTGTATCCTTTTGTTTCACCGCAGGGAGTAGCCCTTTGCTGAACAAGGACTTGCAGACGTCAGGCAAGGCAGGCGAGCATGATCGCCGCGATGACCAGTTGCTTGGAAACCGATTCCTCGGTCGCGTTGTTGCATGTAGCGGTTCTCGCGCGACGATAGCTGCTGTCGCCGAAGCCGGCGGTACCGAAGCAGCTGAACTCTGGTCGGTCGGAAAGCTGATTTCGATCAGCGTCGGGCGCAATCGAGTGGTGGCGCTGGTCTACGCAATGAACACCGGCAGCCACACCTGGGGTGAAGGCGAAGACAACTCTTTCAGGATCGAGACCGAACTGCTGGGTGAGGTCCGCGTCGATGACAACGACCGCGAGGAATTCTCGACCGGCATATCGCGCTACCCCTATCTCGGAGCCATCGCGCATCGCATTCGTTCAACCGACCTCATGCGGATCTATGACGCCGGCAGCGGAACAACGGCATCCATCGGCAAGCTCACTCAGGATGAAAGCATCGACGCCGCGATCCACATCCCGTCGATGCTGTCGAAACATTTCGCGATCGTCGGCTCAACCGGCGTGGGCAAATCAACGGCCGTCTCTCTACTACTCCATAAAGCGATCGAGGCGGATCCCAAGCTCCGCGTTCTCATCCTCGATCCACACAACGAATTTGCCGCCGCCTTCCCGAAGCACTCGGTCGTGATCGATACCGATACACTGGACCTGCCCTTCTGGCTGATGCGGCTGGAGGAGTTTGCAGAGGTCGTTTTCCGGGGCCGAACACCTGTGCCGGAAGAGGTTGACATCCTTCGCGATCTGCTTCCCGAAGCAAAGCGTGCTTTCCGGGGCAGCGACAACTCCATCGTCCGGCGCACGAGCGAAAAGAGTTCGATCACCGCGGATACCCCTGTGCCCTACCGCATGGCGGACCTGCTCGCCCTGATCGACGAGCGCATAGGCCGGCTGGACGGTCGCAATGAAAAGCCGCTGTTGCGCTCGCTCAAGATGCGGGTCATGGCCGCCATAAATGATCCACGCTACCATTTCATGTTCTCCAACAACACGATCAGCGATACGATCATGGAGACTGTGGCGGAAATCTTCCGTATTCCCGGCGACAGCAGGCCAATCTGCACGTTCCAGCTGTCCGGCATCCCCTCCGAGGTCGTGAATTCGGTCGCCTCCGTTCTCTGCCGCATGGCGTTCGAAATCGCTTTGTGGAGCGAGGGCGCCATTCACATGCTGGTCGTTTGCGAGGAAGCACATCGCTACATTCCTTCCGACCCGTCCCTGGGCTTTTTCCCGACCCGGCAAGCGATCGCACGCATCGCGAAGGAAGGCCGCAAATACGGTGTTTCGCTCGGGATCATCACTCAGCGCCCGGGCGAACTGGACCAGACAATTCTGTCGCAGTGCTCGACGTTCTTTGCCATGCGGCTCTCCAACGACCGCGACCAGGAAATCATCCGCTCTGCAATTCCCAACTCTTCCATCTCGACGACCAGCTTCATCTCTTCGATCGGCAATGGTGAGGCCATCGCATTCGGCGAAGCCATCAGCGTACCGATGCGCATGAGATTCTCGCGGGTCGATGAGCGCCTGCTGCCGAAAGCCAACGGCGCTACGGTGAAGGTGAGCGAGGAGGATCCGGACAATGTCGACCTGCGCAAGATCGTGAGCAGAATGCGCGCCGTGAGCGGCCCCGATATCTCTGCCTTCCAGCAGAGCTATTCGACCGCCATGCCCATCGGTTCGTTCGACGACGAAACCGAAGACGATAACGACTTCGAAATACCGTTATCGGCACCAATCCCGGTATCCGCGACACCACCGCTCGCTCCGGTCGAACCCTACCGCCAAGACATGCTGCCCCGATTGACCGTGCCACGCGAGCAATCTGCGGCATCGGACGCCTCCATCGATAGCCGCCTTGAGGCACTGAGACGTGAAATGCGCAGCAATGCACCGACCGAAGCGCCAGACACCGCCGCAGGCGCCCGCCGCGAACCCGGAATGTCGCTGCGCGACAGCATCATGAAGAAGCCGCTGAGCAGCCTCTACAAGAAGGATTGATGGCCACCATCAGTATGGCGAGTGCCGCTCCCAGCTGTCATCCATCTGGTTGCGGAACCAGGTCATCTGCCGCTTTGCATATTGTCGCGTCGCCGCCGCTCCTTTTTCGATAACCTCACCGCGGGTCATCTCGCCCTTCAGCATGGCGGCGATCTGCGAGACGCCGATAGCTTTCATCACGGGCATCTCGGACGGCAGCGCCAGCGCAAGCAGCGCCTCTACCTCATCTTCAGCGCCCTGCTTCAGCATCGTCTCGAACCGACCATTGATGCGCTCGTGCAGCAGCGCACGTTCCGGCAGGACAACAATCTTGCGCGCCGTATCCGGATTGACGATGACCGGTCCTGCCTGCCCCTGAAAGCTGGCGATCGACTGGCCCGTCGCTTGCAGCACCTCTAGAGCTCGCACGACACGCTGCCCGTCCTGACTGCCCAGCCCTGCGGCCACCACCGGATCGATTTCCGTCAGCAGCGCGTGGAGCGGCTCCGGCCCCTCTTCGGCCAGCCTCCCGCGCAGACCGCTGCGCACCTCGTCCGGAATTGCCGGCATATCCGAGAGACCGCCTGTCAACGCTTTGAAATAGAGACCCGTCCCACCGACGAAGACGGGCACTCGCCCATCGCTGCGAATTCGCGACAGCAGCGCCGAAACGTCGCGCAGCCAGGCACCTGTCGAATACGGGCTGCCGGCGGGAACATGACCGTAGAGATGATGAGGCACACCCTGCATGTCCTCCTGCGAGGGCCGCGCCGTGAGCACCCTCAACGTGTCGTACACCTGCATGCTGTCGGCGTTGACGACAACGCCGTCATGTTGTTTCGCCAATGCGACCGCCAGTGCGGACTTGCCGCTTGCGGTCGGCCCGGTTATCAGGATCGCATTCACTGCGTTCAGAAGGTTTTCCATCATGGCCCTCGTTGCCACGCTTGTTGCCAGTCCGTCAAATCCCGTTCTAACGCCGGCGATCGCCGAGCAGGCTGCCAAAGCCGTTAATGCCTCGGGTCTCTACTGGCTTGCCGATGGCATTGCTTGCGATATCGCCTTTCGTGACGGCACCGATGCACTGGTGGCGAAATCAGGCATTCTGGCGGTGATTGGCAATGCGGCAATAGACCTCGTCGTCCAGGAAGCGGAAACGCGTCGAAAGAAGCTGCTGATCGCCGACATGGATTCGACCATGATCGGGCAGGAATGCATCGACGAACTCGCTGCCGAAGTCGGCCTGAAAGAAAAGGTCGCGACGATTACCGCGCGAGCAATGAATGGCGAAATCGCGTTCGAACCGGCGCTGCGCGAGCGGGTCGCACTGCTAAAGGGTCTGCCGATCGCCGTCGTCGACGAGGTGATCGCCAAGCGCATCACCTTGACGCCAGGCGGTCTGCAATTGATCGCTACCATGAAGTCGAAGGGCCACTATGCCGCGCTTGTCTCGGGAGGCTTCACTGTCTTTACTAGCCGCATCGCGAAGACACTTGGCTTCGACGAGAATCGTGCGAACATCCTGCTGGAGGAAAATGGCATCCTCACCGGCTTTGTCGCCGAGCCTATCCTGGGCAAGCAAGCGAAGGTGGATGCGCTGAACGATATCTCACAAAAGCTGGGCATATTGCCCGACGACGCCATGGCGGTGGGCGATGGAGCCAATGACCTCGGCATGCTGCATGTCGCCGGCTCCGGCGTGGCTCTCCACGCAAAGCCCGCGGTCGCGGCAGAGGCCAGGATGCAGATCAACCACGCCGACCTGACCGCCCTGCTCTATATCCAGGGCTACCGGAAGACGGATTTTGTCACGCCGTAGAATGAGCCGAGCCATTCGGCTCGGTCTCCAGCTCATTCCATCGGAACCGCAACGAAGCGCAGATCACCGTTCCCCGAGGCGATCATCATCTGCGCATTGCGCCGACCTTCCTGCTTCAGCGATTGAACCTTTTCGGCCACCGCCTCCGGCGACTTCATGAACTCCTGAGCCACCTCGACGATCACGTCGCCTGGCTTCAATCCCTTCTCGGCTGCGAGCGATCCCGGCGCAACCTCGGCAACGAGAACGCCGTCGACGCTTTCCGCGATACCGAAGGTCTTGCGGGTTTCCGCACTCAGCGCCGAAAGCGAAAGCCCGAGCACGTCCTTGGCAGCCTGAGCGTCAGGCGCCACCGGAGCTGGCGCACCCTTGCCGTCCGGTAACGGTTGGCTCTGGTCGCTATCCGGCTCGTCCATATCCTGGTTCTCATCAGGATCGGGATTGATCACGCCGCCCTGCGAGTTGTCTGGAGCGGCATCGTTCGATGCGGCCTGATCGCTATCTTCCAGACGCCCGAGCTTGACCTTGACGGTCTGCTCCTTGCCGTCGCGGAGGACAACGACATCGACCTCCTTGCCGACGGGGCTTTCCGCCACGACGCGCGGCAGATCGCGCATTTCGTTGACGGCCTTGCCGTCGAACTTCAGGATCACATCACCGGCCTTGATCGAACCGTCGTCCACCGGTCCACCCTTGATGACGCCGGCGACCAGTGCACCTTTGGCGTTGGCGAGGCCGAGACTGTCGGCCACGTCGTCGGTGACGGGCTGGATACGCACACCGAGCCAGCCGCGCCGCGTCTCGCCGAACTCGCGAAGCTGTTCGACAACGCCTGAAGCCAGTTCCGAAGGTACCGAGAAGCCGATGCCGATCGAGCCACCGCTTGGCGATATGATCGCCGTGTTGATCCCGATCACTTCGCCCTTCATATTGAAGAGCGGCCCGCCGGAATTCCCCTTGTTGATCGCGGCGTCAGTCTGGATGAAATTGTCGTAAGGGCCGGCATTGATGTTGCGGCCGCGGCCGGAAATGATACCGACGGTCACGGATCCGCCGAAACCGAACGGATTGCCGATTGCCATCACCCAGTCACCGATGCGCATGCCGCTGGACTGACCGAACTTTACGAACTTCAGCGGTGCTTTCGGCTCGACCTTGAGCACCGACAGATCGGTCTTCGTATCGGTGCCGATGAGCTTGGCCTTGAGCTTGCTGCCATCGGCGAAGTTCACCTCGATGTCGTCAGCGCCCTCGATCACATGGTTATTCGTGACGATGTAGCCCTGCGGATCGATGACGAAACCGGAGCCGAGCGAATTGACATTGTGGTTGCCGCCCTTGTTGCCCTTCTGCTTGTTGAAAAAATCGTTGAAGAATTCCTGGAACGGCGAACCATCTGGTGCGCGCGGCGCCGGACCAGCCCCTTCATCGTTCTTCACATTCTGCGATGTCGAGATATTGACGACGGCATCGAGAAGCCCCTCCGCCAGATCGGCAACAGATGCCGGACCGGCGGTCGGGGCCGCGCCTTGCGCTTGGACGACCTCGGTGAAACTGACGGACGCCAGGAATGCACTGCCGGCCAGGAGAGCGAGCGATCGTCTGAAGGTCGGGCGTTTCGTCGGGGCCATCAAGCATCCTCATGTGGGTAAAAGCGCACTCTGAGCACCAGCATACGGCGGAATGATGGAGGGCGAAATCACCTTTTCGCGAAATCCCGCGCAATCTCCCTCCTTGCCCGATGCGCTGTCCTGCGCACCTTGTGGCGGCGGGTGGCAGGTGCCAAAAGACGAACTCCCATAAGAAGAAAGGCCGGCCAAGCGGCCGGCCTTCCAAGGGCTTAACAACGAGACACTGTCAGTTCGAAGGCGCGGCAGGCACCGCAGGCGGTGCAGCAGGCGGCGTTACGGCATCCGCCCGGCCTGTCGCGCTGTCGAAATAACGGAAGAACTCCGAATTGGGCGAAAGGACCAGTGTTGTTCCGGAAGAACCCAGAGCCTGCTGATACGCCGCCATAGAGCGATAGAACTCGAAGAAGCTCGGATCCCGTGTAAACGCCTGCGCGAAAACCCGGTTGCGTTCCCCTTCGCCCTGACCACGCAGGATTTCCGATTCGCGCTGGGCGTCGGCAACGATCTCGACCACCTGGCGGTCGGCGATCGCCCGGCGCCGCTGCCCCTGCTCGGTACCTTCTGCGCGAAGCAGTTCCGCCTCGGCAAGGCGTTCGGCTCGCATGCGGTTATAAGTCTGTTGCGAGACGTCCTGCGTCAGGTCCGTCCGGCGAATGCGAACGTCCTCGATATCGATACCGAGATTTTCGGCATCGCGATGCAGGTCGTCGCGAACCTCCGTCATCATCGAGGCGCGCTCGTTGGAAAGAGCGGCATCGAATCCCCTCAGACCGTAGACGCGACGCAGTGATGAATCGAGACGGGTGCGTAGCCGGGCCTCGGCTGCCTCGCGGTCACCGGACACGGTTTCGCGGAAACGCTGTGCATCGGTGATCTTGTAGATCACGAACGCATCCACATCGTAGAACGCACCGCCGGAAACCTGCACGCGGATATTGTCGAGATCGAAGCGTAGTTCCTGCTTCTGGACATACTGGACGCGATCGGCATCCATGAAGGCGAAAGGAAGCTTGAAGTATATGCCTGGCTCCGTCCGAACCGCCTGGATCTGACCGAAACGGACAACGACCGCCTGCTCACGCGCGTTGACCACGAAGACCGACGAATAGACAATCAGCAGTAAGACCGCGAGACCGATGAGTATTGCAGGAATCCTGTTCGTCATCACTTGGCCTCCTGCTGCTGGGTGACCTGCGGCTGGGCCGGGGGCCGGGCAAGTTCGTTGAGCGGCAGATACGGCACAACACCCTGGCCTTGCTTTTCGTCGATGATCACCTTGTTGGATCCCTTCAGGACCGACTCCATCGTCTCGAGGAAGAGACGCTTGCGCGTCACATCTGGCGCCTTGGAATATTCGTCGTAGACCGACACGAAGCGCTGCGCCTCGCCTTCCGCTTCCTTCACGACGCGGTCCTTGTATGCGGCCGCGGCTTCACGGATCTGTGCCGCGTCACCACGCGCCCCACCGAGCTTCTGGTTGGCGTACTGATTGGCCTCCTCGACAAGACGCTGCTTGTCCTGATCCGCGCGCTGGACTTCCTCGAAAGCGTCGGCCACTTCACGCGGCGGCGCGACATCCTCGATCGTCAGTGCATTGATAGAGATGCCCGCACCATAGCGGTCCATCGTGCCTTGAATGATGGCCCGAACCTCAGTGCCGATCTGCGCGCGCGCATCGCGGAAAATATCCTGCGCAGGACGGCGTCCGACGACTTCGCGCATCGCGCTCTCGGACACCTGCTGCAGTGTTTCGGCCGGGTTCTCAAGATTGAACAGGAAGGCCCTGGGATCGCTGACGGTGAAAAGCACCGAGAACTGCACGTTGACGATGTTCTGGTCGCCGGAAAGCATGAGGCCCGCCGACGAACTCGCCGTCGCGCGGCCGCCTATGTTCTGCTGCTGCTCGGTCACCTTCACGATTTCGACCGTGTCCATCGGCCAGAAATGGAAATGCAGCCCCGGCATCGAGACCTGCTCGCGCGGTCTGCCGAAGCGAAGCTCCACACCGCGCTCGTCCGGCTGAATGGTGTAAATGCACTGGAAGAGCCAGAAGACCAGCAGAACGGCACCAAGAATAAGGAACACGCCGCCGTTGAACCCACCGGGAACAAAGCTTCGCAGCCGATCCTGCCCCCGCCGGATGATATCTTCCAGGTCAGGCGGTCCGCCCTTGCCTCCGCCACCGCCGCGCGGGCGGTTCGGCCCTTGCCCCCATGGTCCCTGATTATTACCGCCGCCGCCGCCCCAAGGGCCGCCGCCGCCATTCTGATTGCTCCAGGGCATCAAAACCTCGTTGTTCGTTAAACTCCCGATCGCTCGACCCACGGGGGCGGTGGATGCTGCGATCGTGACCGTTATAGGTATCACCGCATCCGCTTTCAACGCAGCATCAGGAAGTTGGCGATATTTATTGGAAAATAGTGAGTTTTTCAGCCTTCAGCGCCGTTCGTATACCACGAAGCGCGTCGGGTAGTTGTCGCGCTCACCGGCCGGAACATCAACGGCCTCGCCCGGCCGCCAGAGCAATGGATCGATCAACGGAAATGATGTGTCGCCGTTCAAGCTCGTTTCGACATGAGTGATGTACAAACGATCAGCAATATCGATGGCTTGCTTGTAAATCTGCCCGCCGCCGACAATGCAGATTTCGGACTGGCCGAGGCGGCCCGCCAAATCCTCGGCGATAGCGACCGCATCGGTCAACGACCTGGCCATGTGAACGTCTGGATGATCGATCGCCGCGCGACGGGAGATCACGACATTCGGCCGTCCGGGCAACGGCTTGCCGATGGAATCATAGGTCTTTCGACCCATGATGACGGGCTTGCCCAGTGTCAGTGCCTTGAACCGCCTGAGATCTGTCGACAGACGCCAGGGCATGCCGCCGTGATGCCCGATGATGCCGTTCTCAGCGACGGCGACAACGATCGTCTTGCTTACATCGGACATGGTTTTCCCTGATCAGACAGCGATCGGCGCCTTGATGCTTGCGTCCGCCTCATAGCCGATCAACTCGAAACCCTCGAACTTGAAGCCGAAGATATCCTTCATTGATGCGCATGAACGGCAGCGGCTTCGGCCTGCGCGTCAACTGGAGCTTCGCCTGCTCGAAATGATTATGGTAGATATGCGTATCCCCGAGCGTATGGACGAAATCGCCAGGCTTCAGCCCGGTCACCTGCGCCACCATCATCGTCAGCGGTGCGTCCGAGGCGACATTGAAGGGTTTTCCGCTATGACAGTTAGATCGCAATTTCAGTACCCTCAAAATCTGACTGCTGGATGGCTTCGTAGCCAAGGCTATTCATAGGCTTACCAAACGCCAATATGAGAATAGCCTTGGCGTGGTTCGACCTTATCCCGGCCACCACACCAGTGCGCATTCTACGACGATCTCTTCGAAGAAATCGTATTGCTGCCAATCGGAATTGTAGTCTGATTCCCAGAGATTTGTAATCAATCCTGCAAACTCTTGGTCTTGGCAGCGCCATTCAGAGCTGCTTGCCCGCCCAAAGGATCCCGTCTAGGGCAGCGCGCTTCGCCGCGTCCGCTGTTGGATGGAACACTCGTCCTATCTGCGTTCGCTTAGTCGCGGTGTTACTAATGACGAGACCAATCCCATCCCTACTCGAATATGGTCACATTGTGACCCGACGTATTGATGAAAGCTTTTCCCTTCGACGATTGCATCCCTTGGTCGCCAATAGAACCAAGTGCATGCAGTTTCCCCCCTTGAGAAAAGCCCAATCGCGGGCTTGCTCGCGACCGTCGGATTTTTGGTGACAGCCTCCTTGATTGTCAGATCGAGCGGAACGATGACGAGAGCCGGCTGCTCAGGAACCAGCGTACCGTCCATATCGAAAACAGCAATCCTGTCGACTTCATGTACAAAATCGGGTCTGCCAGCCGTCGTTGTCTCTCCGGCTAGGACATGTTCAAATCAAATGCGCATAGATCGGTGGATATCCGCTTCTAGCGAAAGCCTGCCATGACGGCGGCCGACCGGAAGGACGCGAGAATATAGCGGCGCTACTTATTTGGAAGGTACCGGGCAGCTCATGTCGCCCTCCTCGCATGACAGATAGCCCTTGAGGTCTTTGACGCGGTTCTGTGTAAGGCCTTCGAGACACGAGTTCGGAACGAAAGGACCGAAAAACGTTGCAGCCTTAAGAATTCTCATGCCGTTCCTCTCGATTCGTCTTTCAGAATTGAAACGTTTGCGAGTTCTGCAATGGCGGGTGTTGGGGCGCAAAGCGGTCTCTTGCTGATGACTGCTTTCGCCTAACCAGTCGTCAGTTTAACCCTAACCAAATTCCGCGATTGGCTGCGCGTCGCTACTATAGGCTGCGCGCATGAATCGGGTGGCTTATACAGCCCTCCGGGACGACCATGTCGCTCCTATAACTGAGGAACGAGACATGTCATCCGTTCTTGCACTGCATATCATCGCCGCCGGACGCGGTGATGTACTTCGTCCGGTGCTCGTGGAAGCCCTCAAACAACAGTCTCTTATCGACCATACTCTCTCCATCTCCCGGTCGGGCAACACCTCTTCATCCTCTAGCGACCCGCCGCCTCACCCGCCAAATTGTCGAATTAAGTTGCCTATCGCGTAGCGGCGATGACCGCAAATGGCGACAAGCGGAATCGAACGATTTTCCGCCGAACTGCGAGCAGGCGCGCATGTCGGACATTTACCAAAGCTTGAATGTCGTTTTGGTGATAAGCTGGCAAGCCAAAACGTCCCAACGAAAAATTGCAAAGGGGAGAGTGAAATGCCGACATTGTTCGTAAGGCACGAGGTTTCTGACTACGCGACTTGGCGCAGGGTTTATGACGCCTTTGCACCCGTTCAAAAGGCAAACGCGGTAATGGCGGAGGCGGTGTATCAAGCCGCCGATAATCCCAACGATGTTACCGTCACCCATGAGTTTGCCACGCTTGAGGCAGCCCAAGCGTTTGGCAAGCTCGAGGAGCTAAGGTCGGCGATGCGCACAGGAGGCGTGCTGGGAGCGCCGACGGTGTGGCTTACCAACAAAGCTCAAAACGACCCAAGGTGACATTTGTGAACGCGAAGCAGTGGTCCGTCGGTGTCGGCTATCGACCCAAGCTGCCGTTTGGTGATGGCGAGAATGACTGCCTTGTGCCAGGATTCCCGCCGTTCTGCCCGAAAAATCAACAGCCCGGAACCGGTCTTTCGTTCCGAAAGCTTCGTTCGAATTTACTGCTTTGCTCGCCGACGGTGACGATCTGCGTTGGCGGAAAGGGTAAGCTTTTTGGCTATGGGCGGGACGGTGTTGTTGGGGGAAGTTCCGATTTAGCGGTTCGATTGAGCCCCTTTGCGCCCTCATTCCGGTCATCCGCACCAAACCCTGAACTTCCTGAAAGCAGTCCGTCCTCTTGCAGCGCGACCGTAGTACACCGCCGGATGTAAATCGCTTATCCATCACAACCGACGTAAATCGGCTTCGGAGCAGAATGCCACGGCTGCCATCGTTCGATGTCGATATCGCTGGTTTCGGACACGCGCGTGTATACAAAATGAGAAAGGCTATCCTGCTTGATTACGGCAGCGCTCAACCGTCCCGTCCGGTATGCTGCGGTATCGAGGGCGATGCGATTGTCGTAGACTTCCGGCAGGAGCGAGTTGGTAATCGTATGGCCATGCACGACGATATGATCGAACGCATCGAAATGGTCCAAGAAGCCCGCTCGTATCCACCTCAGATCGTAGTCCGTCTGCGTGGCAAGCGAAATCCCGGGGCGGATTCCAGCATGGACGAAGCAGAACCTTCCGATCTCAAGGTAGGTCAACGCGCCTTCAAGCAATTCGTGATGTTTCGGGTAAGCGATTCGGATGTCCGCGGCTATTTCCGTCAAGTTTGGCAACGGAACTTTGGAATAGGCCGTTACGGTTGCTACCCCTCCCCAATCCATCCAATTCGTGGCGTCTTGAGACTCAAGATCACCACGAAGCAAGGCGCGCAGATAGAAATCGTGGTTTCCTAGAACCAGCCTCGAACCCGGGTAGCGCTCAAGGGTTGCCGCGACTAAATCCAGCACCCGAGGACTATGAGGTCCTCGATCTACAAGATCGCCGAGAAAAACGACAATCGGCTTCGATGCGCTTTCCTGTGATGCGACTTCTATGTGGCCGAGCAAGGCTTCTAAAAGGTCGGCACGTCCATGGATGTCGGCGATCGCATAGATATCGGATGAAACACCATCGGGCATAGGCACAAATCTCTCTTGTCGGCCTTGGATGGGCCTTTCGCTCACCGAGCCGATTTACTCAGTTTTGACCGTAACGGCAATGCGTTAGGGGATAAGGCCTTTCTTCGGGATTTCCACCTGCCTGCATGATCGTGCGATGGCGCTGTATCGTCGAAATCCATGGCTATCCGTTGGATTGAAAGCCGGCTCCTCTTGATGGTCGGAGGCACAACCATGATGAGGCACTCCAGGGCACGTGCCCAACGCGAAAAGAAACGCGCTGTGACCTACGAAATCGCGACGGGATCTTCAATGCGGAACGTGACGCTCGTGAAGCAAAGACGGCCCTCTCCGCGAGCTACGTTCCGCCCTCCTCCACGTACGGACGCAGGATCACTTCGAAAGGCGCTCGTTGACCAGTTCGGGCGGGAATGAGCTTTGCCAGACTGAGGCGCGGCGTTGCGAGGGGTGCCGGCGCATGACGCGTCCAGACAACGGTCAGTGTGAGGACCCGGTTCCGTGCCTCAACATGAAGACTTAGGTGTAACAGGAACAATCAACTCCTCCGGCCGTTCGTTGTTCACACGATTTACGGAGGAAAAATCCATGACCAATCATCTTAACGACGGCGCGTTTAACATCGCAGGAAGGCGCGCGAGCACGCTGACTGCGTTCTTCGACAATCGCGGAGACGCTGAGGCGGCGGTGGACAAACTGAAAGCGGCAGGTGTCACCGGCGTCCGCCTCATGCCTGGCTATGAAGCCGATAGCGAAAGCGCGGTTGCGGCCGCCGAAGGATCCGGCTTCTGGTCGAAGCTCGGAGACTGGTTCTTTCCTGACGAAGACCGCGATGTCTACGCCGAAGGCCTTCGCCGTGGCGGCTTTCTTGTCTCCGTCTCCGTCGACTCGAACAACTACGACACGGCCCATGACATCCTCGACGACGAAGGGTCGATCGACATGGACGAACGTGCGGACACCTGGCGGACGGATGGCTGGACCGCTGGCCGCGATCAGCAGGCGGCAGAGACCAAAAACGACGTCTTCCAGGCTGATGCGGCAGCAGGCGCTGCGACGGGCGGCCGCTATATGCGCAGTACAGAAGCGACCTCGGCGCGAGTGCGCGCATACGAGCTGACCGAAGAACTTCCCGATGACGTCCTGGACGATGTCCTTCCTACCGGGCATCAGCGAGACGTTTCAGAAGGCGAGCGTCCAATGTCACAGGAACAGTCCATCGATGACATTCGCCGGGGTCAGTGGCTTCCAGGCAGCCGATGAAGTTCGAATTGAATCGAGGGGAAGGCTTTGCCTTCCCCTTCATCGAGCTGACGACCATGCCACACCTCTCTGAATCTATTGCTCGTCACCTGCCGGTCGCGACGTCAGAAAGCGAGAAACTCGGGTTCTCTACGCCTAATAAGAAGACCGGCAAGGGCCAGAGGGCCAGCTATCCTACGCCCCCTCCTCTCTAACGCCCTCACGCAACATCAAACCGAAGCATTTCATTGCACGGCGTAACCTCGATACGTGACACTGCAGGCGCTATATGTCATCTTACTAATGTATCCTATCGAGGGGGAAATAGAGATGCGAAATTTGCTCATTGTAGCGCTCAGCATCGGAGCGCCCTTTTTCGTCGCTAGCAACATTGCAATTGCGGCAGAGTGCGAAATCAACGTTACGAAAGAAATATTGGACCCCAACGTCGTCAGTCCGAACGGGGATCTGGCACAAGGAATTGTTTGCCTGGCCATACCCGTGACAATTGAAGCCTCGGATCAAGGAAGGCCGACGGCGGACGATGCCACGGCGGCCAGAAATATCGTAGTTCTCGCGAACAAAATCATCGGGAATGGCTCGCCCGCTGACCCGACTAACCCGAAGATCCTAAGTTCGACCGCACCAGTGCTTGCCGCACTTTCCACGTGGCCTTCTGGCGGCACAGGTGGAGCATCCTTGCAGAAGAAGCAGTTGACCCCGGGCCAACTACACTCGATTGCCTCTATGCTGAAATGCCGAGCACTTGCACTGATTGGAGATCCACCACCCAAATGTGGCACCGCTAACTGGAACAAGGGCGTCGTGATTGAGATGGCGGGCAAGATCATTGGAAACGGGTGAGACAGTGGCTCCGGTGCGGTCAAAGCAACTTCAGGCTTCACGTCAAAGCAAAGCTTTCACCCTGCGGGATGGTCCGGCATTCTGAGGATCGAACGTATCGACGTACCGGAAGCTGACGAATGTCAGCGTTGGCGGCCATCGGCCACCACGGCGTTCCTCCTATAAAAGGCGTCTGTTTGTGCGCCTCTTCAAAGAAATCGCAGCAGGTGGGGCTCCCGCCCAGACATGCTGGGCGAAACTCCCCAAAATAAACGCGGCCGCGCCAGCTGCGGCTAGTCCCAGCCAGCTATGGATTTCCAACTTTGCCGCTCCATCACTATGAAGCGGATCTTCGCGAACGGTGGCAAGCCGTTCCCGAAGATCCGCCACTTCTTTGCGGAGCCAAGCCAACTCTTTCACATTCGCTTCGGGATCGTGATCGGCTGGTTCATCAATCGCCTCCTCGGGAGCGTCAATCTCGGCGTCAGCCAGATATTCCCGAAGCTGTGCTGGACTGGTGAAGCCTTTTGTTCTGGTCCTCGTCATGGATTTTCTCCTCGCGTGCCCATTTCGATAAACGCCGGTTGCCCCGAAAGGATGCATAGCCTTCCGAACGTTCGCTCTCCGCGTCATGCAGAAGGTAGTCTTGCTTATGGCGGCATACGCGGATGACGGCTCGCGCGAATAATGAATAGGTCGACTGCACCCGAACCTTCGTCAATCGCAAGGGCAGTATCGCGCACTAAGCGTGACAGAGCTTTTATGATAGAATTGGCATTCTCGATATCCACCAACTTGAGCGAAACAGCCATGGCAGCAGGAAACAAATCGTCCCAGGCAGGAGCAACTCAGAAGCCTCGCCAGAAATTCAATCCCAAGCGAGACCCCAAGCCACGGGTACTCGCTCAGGCCAATCGCACTGCCTTGCGGATGGCTTCTATTGTGATGGTCGCTTTTCTTGTCATCGTCGCCGTTCAAGCGCTGTGGTAGCCGCGCGTGCGATGGGCGAACTGAGGCTTTTCACCTGATCCATGTCTCCAATTGGCATGCTACGTGGCGTTATAGACCATTTCGGAGACCGATGGCCCAGTCACGGCATTGTGCGGGCGGCCATTGCGACTTTCGATTGAAGATTGCCGCTTTCGGCACGAGCCGACGAAACGTTCCGGCAGTCAGCCCATCGCTAGCTTCCTAGGCGTTGCTCTAGCGGCCAGACCTCGACGACACCGTAGGCCACAGCACATGGTGTCTTCGAAACGATCTCTATCGCCTCCGCCAGGTCAGCCGCCTCGATGAGGGCGAAACCCGCGACAGGCAGTTCCGACCTCATGAATGGGCCCTCGGAGACAGTCACTTCCTTGGTCTCATGGTTTCTAACCTGAACGGCCCGCCCGGCCATTCCCATCTCGACCCCGGCTTGTTGAAGTTTTGCATCATGAGCGTGAGCATCGGCGCGGATCAGCTTATCCGTCCGTTCGTAACCCGCTTCGTCTCCGTATCCTATCGCGACAAACCTTGGCACAAGCTCCTCCATACTTTCGAAGGAAAGTTGGTGGCACCAAACGTGATGTCAATGACTGCTTTTGGCGCGAAGCGGGGAGTCGACTGGGCGGACTGCCGGAAGGCCGACGGTGGTGCGGAAGCTTCCGCCTCCGTCACGATCATTGTAGAACTCAGCAGTTTACAAAGCCAGGTTGCTTTTACCTATGGAACACCGGCCATGCTAGATTTTGATCCGCTATACTCGACCTCTCAGATTGTGGCGATCGAACGCTTCATCGATAGGTACTACGCGTTAGGGGCGTCGGTTTCTTGCCAATTGCTTCAACGCGGCTTTAATGACGTCTACCTAGCCAGCGTGACCAGCGGCGAGCGATATGTGTTTCGGCTCTCGCACCACCGCGCGCGTGGACCAGCCAACGTCAGGAGCGAAACTGCATTCTTGAGGCACCTCTCCAAATTGGGAGTTCCGGTCGCCGCGCCCATTCCGACACGCGATGGCACGTTCTTCCTCAGAGGGCGCGCGCCAGAGGGTGGGCGCGATGGTGTACTTTTTCAGGCGGTCGATGGCCGAGAACCGCTTGCAACTGACGCTGGTGATGCATGGGCCAACGGCAAGACCCTTGCTCTACTGCACAACGCGGCTGAGACATTTCCGGCTAACGGTGCACTGTACCGGCTTGATCTGGAACATTTACTGCATCGGCCTCTTGCTCGAATTCGCGCTAGCGGAATTGTGGGAGAAACGCATGTCCTCAGCGACCTTGAACAAATTGCCGAGCGGACGGCGACGGCCATCAAGGCATTCAGAAACCTGACATGGACGTATTGCCACGGGGACTGCCACGGCTTCAATTCACGTATCAACGAGGCTGGAGAAGCGGTGTTTTTCGACTTCGATGACGGAGGTCCGGGATACCTTGCATATGACTTGGCCGTCTTTTTGTGGGCAAAAGTCTCTTTCGGCCGATCGTTGACCTCTATGTGGGCTGCTTTCGTTGATGGATACAAATCAATCCGACCGATAACTTCTGACGACTTCGAAGCAGCTATTCGGTTCGTGATCGTCCGCCACTTTTGGCTGATGGGTGAGTATGCCAGCCGCGTGTGCGAGTGGGGAAGCAACAGTGTCGGTTGGATAGCACGGGAGGTGACTTTTCTTAGGACATGGGAGAACGAGCGATTTGTCGGCCGCCTATTCTGAACTCAGTTTGCAACGTCGCCATCAACCGTGAAATGACGGTTTGAGGGCACTTCACAATGGGAGTACACAGAGTACAATCAGCGATGGGTTGTCGCAGCTTGCGACCAGATTAACGCCCCGCAACGCGCCGATGTACCGGCATAACTGGATATCACGTGCGCTGGTCGAAACCCCTAAGATTGCATCTCAGCGTTCTGGTCGCGTTGTTGCTCCTTTGCACCTCCTCGCCTCTCATCTGGCTGGCTTTCAGCCAAGGTCGCTCGGCCGCAGTTCTAGCAGGCGAAAAGCAGATGAGGCAAATGAGCCTGCGTCTCGTCGAAGGATACAGAAATGCCCTGGAAGGCGGATACGAAGCCATTGCCGTCGCGTCCTCGCTGCCACAATTGATCTCGCTGCCACCGGATGATCTCAGTGCGAAGCAGGCGTTCTTTGTCGACGTCCTCAGAAACGTCCCAAATGCAACGAGCATCTATGGCGGGTATCCGGACGGCTCCTACGTTCAAGTGATAAGCGCGGCAAATCGGACCGTCCGCACCGCCCTTGCAGCACCCGATGGGGCCGCTTTTGCGGTCAGGACCATCGCCTGGCGGGACAAGGCCGATGTCATCTCGACGATCAGGTTTCTCGATGCAAATGGGGGTCTCATCAACGAACACACGTTCGAATATACGACCTTCGATCCGCGTGCCCGTCCATGGTATCGGTCGGTAGCTCAATATGGCCATCCGATTTCCATCGGCCCCTACGTCACCGGAACGCTGGGGGTTCCAACCCTGACGATGGCCATTCCCATGAAGGGCAACCGTCAGATCGTGGTTGGCATCAACATTCACCTCCAAACCGTCAGCAACCTGCTCGATGCACGGGAGATTTCACCGCGCGCCCGCAGCTATGTCATCGACGACCACGACAAGCTCGTCGCACATTCCGACCCGGCCATAATGAGCAAAATCCTCGGCAGTTGGTCGGAAGACGGGACGGATGGACGACTAACGAATGGCCTGGACGGGAGCGTGGAGACGGTGATGCGACTGCGCCAGAGTCCACGCTATGCGAACGGCGAGGTAGCCCGTTTCGATCTGGATGGCGAGGCCTACCTTGCGCAGATAGCACCAGTGACTTTCTCCGGATTGTTCAAAGGCAGCTCCGTTGCCGTCATTGTGCCGCTCGAGGACCTCGTGCGCCAGGCCAACAGACAGCTCGTTCGCAACCTCCTGATTGCCGCAACGTTCGTGATTGGAGGGATTGGTGCCTCTATCCTCCTCTCGCGCCTGATCGGTCGCTCCCTGTTCCAGCTTGCCGATGAAGCGCGAAGAATCGGCGATCTCGACTTCGCCGGAACGCGCACATCCCACTCCTGGATCAGTGAGATCAACACATTGGCGAGCGCACTGGCTGCCTCGCGGCGGGCCATCGCCCAGTTTGCTCTTTACGTTCCTCGGGAGGTCGTTCGGCGTATTGTCAATCCGGATGGCTCGCCTACAAAGGCAACAAGGCAGGAGGTCACAGTCCTGTTCACCGATATACGTGATTTCACCACGATCTCGGAACTGCATACGCCGGAAGACGTGGTAGACATTCTATCGATCTACTTCGAGTTGTTGAACCAGATTGCCGAACGTCACGGGGGAACAGTCGTCCAGTATCTTGGCGATTCCGCTTTCGTCATGTGGAACGCTCCCATTCAGGACGCCAGTCACGTCGAACACGGCTGTCGCTGTACTCTTGCCATGAAGGCTGCCTTCGACGAATTGAATGTCAAAAATCGCAGCAACGGCCAGCCCGAACTCATAACCCGCTTCGGTCTGCACAGTGGGCAAGCGGTCGTCGGGAGTTTCGGTGCGATCTCGCGCCAGCAGTACACAGCCATGGGCGATACGATCAACGTCGCATCCAGGCTGGAAGGACTAAATAGGGAGTTCGGGACTTCGATCCTTGCGAGCGCCGCAATCCATAGCATGGTCCGGGACCTCTTTGCTTTCCGCGCGATCGGTCCAGTGAAAGTGAAGGGGCGCGCCGAGGCGGTCGAGATTTACGAATTGGTCCAGTCAGAGGATCTCGATCCCTGACAGTTGCCGCGGAGATTCTGAAATCTGAGCCAATGAATATTGTCGGCGCGAGTCAGAAGCCTTTGCCCACGCCTGCTTTGCGCCAAAAGCGGTAGTGCAAGCCGGCCGCCCCATCCCCTAACCTTCGGATGACCTATACCATTCAGCGCACATCGCATACAATACGGAGCGTATCCAATCACATCAAGAAAGGAGAGATCCCATGCGAACGCTGGCGACTGGGTTGCTATGCGCTGCGATTATGGCGCTTCCCGCTACGGCTGCGGATAAACCGTACAATGCCAAGGTCAAGGTGGTATTCGACCATGTGCTTCCGAACGTTCCCGGGAAAAGCATGCGCGGTGTATTGGTCGAATACGGCCCAGGAGGGCACAACCCCTCCCACACGCACCCCAAGAGTGCGTTTATCTATGCGACCGTGATCGAAGGCAGCATCAAGAGCCAGATCAATGACGGAGAAGTCAAGGTCTACAAGACCGGTGAGAACTGGATCGAAGTGCCCGGCGACCACCACCGCGTCAGTGCGAATGCCAGTGACAGCGAACCCGCGAAGATCCTTGCTGTCTTCGTTCTCGACACGAACGAAACGGAGATGGTAACGCCTGACAAATAGGGTGCCGCTGTCTCGTCGTCGAAACCTGGGGCGATCCATGTGGATCTCCAAGCTGAAGGGTAAAGACCATGAAAATCGTTATTATCGGAGGCTCTGGCCTCATCGGAACGAAAGTTGCTGCCATCCTGAGAAACAGGGGGCATGACGTGCTACAGTCATCACCTTCCACTGGGGTAAATACCCTGACGGGCGAAGGATTGTCAGACGCACTTACTGGTGCAGAAGTGGTGATTGACCTGGCCAACTCTCCTTCATTCGCTCCAGCGGACGTCCTGACGTTCTTCGAGCAATCCACATCCAATCTGATCAAGGCAGAGAAGGCGGCGAGTGTTCGCCATCACGTCGCGCTTTCCATCGTTGGCATCGAGCGATCGCCTGACAACGGCTACTTCCGAGGAAAAGTTGTGCAGGAGAGCATCGTCAAAAAAGGCGGTGTTCCCTATACGATCGTCAGGTCGACGCAGTTCATGGAGTTCCTGAGTGGCATCGCCGACAGCGCAACGGTGGACAAGACTGTCCACGCGTCATCGGGAGCATTCCAGCCTATCGCGGCCGACGATGTCGTAGGCTTCGTCGCCGAGGCTGCCACCGCGCCCGTGACAAATCAAACGGTTGAAATCGCTGGTCCTGACAAGAGGCCGATGAGCGACTTCGTGAAGGAGTATCTTGCCGCCACTCACGACGCCCGGAACGTAGTGGTCGACAAGCAGGCCCGGTATTTCGGCTCGCTCGTCGACGACCAATCCTTGGTTCCACTCGGTGCGGCCAAGCTCGGCAAGCTTGACATGAAGACCTGGTTTGCACGGCGCTCACAGGCCGCTGCCTAGATTGGCGATGGTTCGGCGGCCAATGGACATTTCGTCCCGCCGCCTTGCCAAGCCTCGGAAAGGAGGATTGTCACGAGATGGAAAATGGTCAACCTACGCCGCCAGGATACCTTCGAACAAGCAAACGAAATAGACCGGAAGATCGATGATGCGATATCTTCGGCCACCGAGACGCTGCAGGTAGCCACAAGATGCCCGGCATTAAAGCAATGGAACAACGAGTTCTGTATGGAGCGGGCGTCGAGTAGCTGTCGACCGATATGATCGCTTCGCGCCGATACTGTTGAAAAACTATTGGTGGTGAGAATCTCATCTGTCCCCTTAGAAATTAGCGTCCGTGACACGAACCGCCCGCCGAGATATCGTAATGCCTTT
>NZ_LMDG01000007.1:3274-112012 GCF_001426265.1 Rhizobium sp. Root1220 | reverse complement strand
GTTTTCGGCTTCTTTTCCGCCTGAATTGAATGGTGATCGTGTGCGATAGCTGTCGATCCGTCCTAGCACTACTTTGGCAGAATGTATTTTGGCGATCTGAAGCGGATTCTGCAGTGAGGACATCGTTCTGGGGATGACGCTGATAGGAGGATGTTTATGACCGCGCGTCGGATGGCTGGCAGTGTCGGTTTAGGCGGGCCGTGCCTCTTCCTTTTTTTCCCGCTTTGCCTTGTGTAGGCGCTGATGTTGCAGGAAGGCGTAAGCGATCATTGTCATCAGCGCGTGTCGATGCAGACCTTGCCATGATCGGCCTTCAAAGTGATCAAGGCCGAGCTCTTCTTTCATTTGTTGATGCGCTTGCTCGCAGACCCATCGGGCTTTGATGGCAGCTGCCAGCTGCTTTAAGGTTGCTTCGGCCGGCAGATTGGAGAGATAGTATTTGCGTTCGTCGTTCGAGCGCCATTCGCCCACCAGCCACGCCTCTTCGCCCGGCATATGCTGCTGTCCCTTGTCGAGGATACGTTGCGGACTACCATCAGCGATCCGAATACGGAGCGCAGCAAAGCGCGCTGTCAGGCGACCTTTCGTGCCGCGACGCCAACTGACCTTTTTCCAGGAAGATGCTTCCAGGATCGTTTCGGCAGCCATCGATACGGTGTCGGGGATCGAATGCTTGCGCGGCCTGCCAAGACCGGAAACCGGAAAAATCAATGCGACATCATGGGGGTAGACCTTTTGATGTTTGGGAATACCGACAGCCCATATGAGGCCACGTGCACTCAGCCCCTGGCGAAACGCGGCCGATAAACCATAGCCGGCATCGGCGAGCACGGTGCCAAACCGCACCCCCGCCGCAATCAGCCTGTCAATCTCGTCGAGCGCGATCGTCGGCTTGGTGCGGGATATGCGCATCTCCTCGGGAACACCAGCCTTCACCATCCGATCCTGATTACTGGTCCAGCTTTCCGGCAAGAACAGTCGCAAGCCCACCGGAACGGGAACCTCATCGCGTGCCAGCGTCAGCGATACCAGCGTCTGGCAATTGGCGCGTTTGCCCAGCATCGAAGCATATTGCGGAGCGACCCCGACCGAATGATCGCCCTTCTTCGGCAAGCCCGTATCGTCGATCACCAGAAAGGCATCTGAAGCTCCGACTATTCTGTCAGCCTGCACAGCCAGTTCCGTCTCAAGCGGACCCGCGTCCCAAATACCATCCGAGATGAAATGATGCAGGCGGTCGTAGTGATCGGGCGCAAGGCGTTCCGCCATCGGCTCGATACTCTTGCGATCACCTGGCCCGATCAGGCCCGAAATATATACCGGGCACATCTGCCGCCGCTTCTTGTGACCGAGCTTCTCAACGAACGGCTTCAGCCAATCCGTCAGTGCAATATCCTGATCCACCATCCACCGCACCCCTTTTGAGGTGCCAAAGATGGCCGATCATCGTTAACNTCTCAACGAACGGCTTCAGCCAATCCGTCAGTGCAATATCCTGATCCACCATCCACCGCACCCCTTTTGAGGTGCCAAAGATGGCCGATCATCGTTAACCGCCGGTTAATCTGCCAAAGTAGTGCTAGGCTCTAGGCTCTAGGCTCTAGGCGCTGGTGTTGCGGTTGTCACGCGCTGGCGGCTCGCCTCACCATGCGAGGTCCAAACGATCCAGTCCATGAAAATGATAGACGTCCTTGACCGAGGGCGTCCTTGCCAATCGCAAACCTGGGAGCCGCTCGAACAGGATCGGCAGAACGATGTTCAGTTCCAGCCGCGCGAGCGGCGCGCCGATGCAGAAGTGGATGCCGGCGCCGAAGGAGAGGTTCGGTGCTTCGTTGCGGCTTGGTTTGAAGCTGAGAGGTTCGCTGAACTTCGCCGGATCGAGATTGGCCGCGGCAAGGATAAGGCTGACCTTGTCGCCGCGCTTGAAAGCGATGCCGTCGACCTCGACGTCCTCCAAGGCCCAACGTTGGAAGATATGCACCGGTGCGCCGATGCGCAGTGATTCTTCGATCGTCCGTTCGGTGGACGCTTCATCCGTGAAAAGCTCGCGCGGATCGTAGCCGCTCTCCAGAATGACACGAACCGAGTTTCCGATCTGATGCACGGTCGCCTCATGGCCGGCATTGAGCAACACGATCGTCGTCGAAACAAGCTCGTCCTCCGATAGATACTGACCTTTGTGCTCCGTGTGGATCATGTGTGTCAGGAGGTCGTCCCGAGGATTGGCGCGACGCTCGGCGATAACGGTCTTCACGTAGTCGGAAAACTCCTTTGCGGCCGTTTCCGCACCGTCTTCATCTTCCCTCGTTCGGCCGAAGAGGTACATGCGGATATACGCGTGCGACCATTTCAGGAGTTGCGGCCCCATCTCCTCCGGGATGCCGATCATGCGGGCAATCATCGTCACCGGAACGATGTCGGCAAACGCCGAAAGCAGCTCGACCTCGCCGGCCTTCTCGAAATCATCGATCAGCCTGTTTGCGAGCTCAGCAAGCTCCGGCTTCATTTTCTCGACGTGTCGCGAGACAAAGGCACGGTTGACGAGGGTTCGAAGGCGCGTGTGTTCCGGCGGCTCGAGCTCGAGCAGGGAAAATCGTTCCGCCAGATCGAAGTTCGCCACATGCTGATCGGGTTCGGGAAGCCCAAGATCTTCGCGCGAGGCAATGTGTAGAATCTGCCGACCGAAACGCCGGTCGCGAAGCAGGCCGTTCACATGCTCGTAGCCGGTAAAGAACCACTGCTTCTGCTGTTTCCAGTAAAAGGTGGGACAATGGGCATGCAATGCGGCGTAGACAGCATTCGGATTGCCGTAGAATGCCGGATCGCGGGCGTCGAGGGATACGTGGCGCGTGGCCGGGTCGATGGAGAGAAAGGGTGGGATCATCATGCCTTCAGGCTTAGCGGATTTACCGAGCCCCGAAAAGCCAGCTTCGGAAAGATGATCAGCCGCGTGCGAGCGATCCAACCCGACGAAGCGCATGGATCTGGTCATCCAGCGTGGGGACGAGCTCGCCGCTCCGGTGATCGGGCTCGGCCCGCGCCGGTGCCGCAGTTTCGGCTTCGCCAAAAATGACGGTGCAATTGCGGCCTGCTCCCTTGGCGGCATAGAGCGCGCGGTCGGCCGCAGAAACGAGCTTGTCCCTGTCGCCTTGTATTGCGGAGGCGAGCGCGACACCGATGCTGACCGTGACAGGGATGATTGCATCGCCGGTGCTCACCGGGACGCGGCAAAGCTCCGCGCGGATCGATTCGGCCAGCGCCTCGGCCTCGGTCTGATCGGCGACCGTCGCGAATGCCGCAAACTCCTCGCCACCCATGCGACCGAAGACGCCATCCGGAATATACTTGTGGGCCAGTCGCGCAAAAACGGTCAGGACGGTGTCGCCGGCCTGGTGACCGAAGCGATCGTTGACCCGTTTGAAATAGTCGAGATCGAACAACAGCACTGCCACCTGACGCTTGGCATCGAAAGCCCTGGCCTGAACGGCCTCGAACTGGCCGAAAAGACCGCGGCGGTTCAGGACACCCGTCAGCGAGTCCGTCAGGCTCAGCAGCCGTAGCTGTCTCTCGGAACGTTCCATGATCATCATGCAGGTAAGCGCGCAGGCGAGCGTTAACAGAAAGCCGGTTGCGAGCGCGGCACCGCCCGCGAAGTTGGCCGCCTCCGCGTCGGAGGGAACAAAAAGCGCCATCGCCACGGCCGTGCCGAAGCAAAGGCAGCTTTGCACGACGAAGACGGCACAGAGCTTGGTCCTTGATCCTTCGCGGCGAAGGCCCGTGCTGCCGGCCGCCATGGCGAGGGCCGTCGCGCCGGTCGCCGAGGCGAGGTTGTAGAGAATGACACGATTGCCGTAGTCGTCATTTACCCACGGCAGGAAGATTCCTGCGAGCCATACCGCCGGCGGAAGCAATGCCCACCACTCCGCCTTGCGGCGATCGAGCGCCAGGTAGCCGACCACCCAAGCGGTCTGACCGGTCAAAGCAATCGCGTTTCCCGCTTCGATGGACAGGATGCCGGGTATATGTCCGCGCAGGGCAACCATGGCAAAGCCGATGCCGCTGAGCAGAAAGCCGATGCTCCAATAGAGATACGCCTTGTTCCGGACGTTATGGCGCCAGGCCATCAACGCCACCAACGCAAGCGTCATGGCCTCTGAGCACCAAATGGCCAGTCCGGTCGAAACATTAAACACTGCAACACCCCTCGTATTGCGCGCATCCTTTCCGAAGAAGCTGGCGACTTCATTAACCGCTGCCCGCACCGAGGCTTTTTGTTTCCATACTTTGCGATAGGCTTTCTATCGGGTAAATGCATATGAGCGATCGCGAACGTATTTAGGAATTCTTCATCCTGCTGCCGAGAAATGCTGTTGGCAGCTGTGGTGGTAGCTCGCAGTTAACAGGCCTTTTCGGGAAAGAAGACTAAGGCGGCCGCAGGTTATTCAGATTCGGCGACCGGCTCTCTTGACGTTATCCGTCGGCGCGTCTTGAAGAACAGGGCAGTGAAGCTCTATGTAGGGATAAGCATTTTCTTTGATTCCCGGCGTCGGGCCGGCAAGACGTTGACAAAGGACGCACATGAGAAACCCAGTCGATACCGCTATGGCCCTCGTGCCGATGGTTGTGGAACAGACCAATCGCGGTGAACGCTCCTACGACATCTATTCGCGCCTGCTCAAGGAACGCATCATCTTCCTGACAGGTCCGGTCGAGGACCACATGGCGACGCTCGTTTGCGCCCAGCTTCTTTTCCTCGAGGCAGAAAACCCGAAGAAGGAAATCGCGCTCTACATCAATTCGCCGGGTGGTGTCGTCACCGCCGGCATGGCGATCTACGACACGATGCAATTCATCAAGCCGGCGGTCTCGACGTTGTGCATTGGTCAGGCCGCCTCCATGGGCTCGTTGCTTCTGGCGGCCGGCGACAAGGATATGCGCTTTGCAACGCCGAACTCCCGCATCATGGTGCACCAGCCTTCGGGCGGTTTCCAGGGGCAGGCGTCGGACATCGAACGTCATGCACGCGACATCCTGAAGATGAAGCGCCGTCTGAACGAGGTCTACGTGAAGCATACCGGCCGCACCTATGACGAAGTTGAAAAGACGCTCGATCGTGACCATTTCATGGATGCGGTAGAGGCGCGCGACTGGGGTGTGATCGACAAGGTCCTCACATCTCGTGCCGAAATGGAAGGTGCTGCGGCCTGACGAGATGCATTCATGGTGTTTTATCCGCCACAGTTCTATCTCATTTGTGATCGAACAAGGGCATAAACCCGGTGGCGGGTGAAGCAATCTCGAGTATTAATGCTATGTTGGATTTTTGTGACATAGCATGGCTTCGAAGGGGAATTCGTTGCCGCCGGCGCTAGGACACATTGTCTGCACCGGTTTTTGCCCCCTGAACGGCCTTGGCCGGCTGGAGCTCCAAAGTGGAGCAGGCCAATGAGTGGACCGTTATTTCACCTTGAAATGCGGCGTGCTGGAAGGAAAGTGATATGAGCAAGGTCAGCGGCAGCAACGGCGGCGACTCCAAAAACACCCTCTATTGTTCGTTCTGCGGAAAGAGCCAGCACGAAGTCCGGAAGCTTATTGCCGGGCCGACCGTTTTCATCTGCGATGAATGCGTTGAGTTGTGCATGGACATCATCCGCGAGGAAAACAAATCCTCGATGGTCAAGTCCCGCGACGGCGTTCCGACGCCTCAGGACATCATCAAGGTTCTCGACGAATACGTTATCGGCCAGCGGCAGGCGAAGAAGATCTTGTCGGTCGCCGTCCACAACCATTACAAGCGGCTTGCCCACGCCTCCAAGAACGGCGAAGTCGAGCTGGCGAAATCGAACATCATGCTGGTCGGTCCGACTGGTTGCGGCAAGACCTATCTTGCCCAGACGCTCGCTCGCATCATCGACGTGCCCTTCACGATGGCTGACGCAACGACGCTAACGGAAGCCGGCTACGTCGGTGAGGACGTCGAAAACATCATCCTGAAGCTTCTGCAGTCCGCGGATTATAACGTCGAGCGCGCCCAGCGCGGCATCGTCTATATCGACGAAGTCGACAAGATTTCGCGCAAGTCCGACAATCCGTCGATCACGCGCGACGTGTCGGGCGAGGGCGTGCAGCAGGCGCTTCTGAAGATCATGGAGGGCACCGTCGCTTCCGTTCCTCCTCAGGGTGGCCGCAAGCATCCGCAGCAGGAATTCCTTCAGGTCGACACCACAAACATCCTGTTCATCTGCGGCGGCGCATTCGCTGGCCTCGACAAGATCATCTCAGCCCGTGGCGAGAAGACGTCGATTGGCTTCGGTGCGACGGTCCGAGCCCAGGACGAGCGCCGCGTTGGCGAGGTGCTGCGCGAACTGGAACCTGAAGACCTGGTGAAGTTCGGCCTCATTCCGGAATTCATCGGCCGTCTGCCGGTCCTGGCGACGCTGGAGGACCTCGACGAGGATGCGCTCATCCAGATCCTCTCGGAGCCGAAGAACGCCCTCATCAAGCAGTATCAACGCCTGTTCGAGATGGAAGACGTCGAATTGACCTTCCACGAAGACGCCCTGCGCGAGATCGCCCGCAAGGCGATCACCCGCAAGACCGGTGCCCGAGGCCTGCGCTCGATCATGGAAAAGATCCTGCTCGACACGATGTTCGAGCTTCCGGCGCTGGAAGGTGTCCGTGAGGTCGTTATTTCCGAAGAGGTCGCCCGCGGTTCTGCCCGTCCGCTCTACATCTACGCGGACCGTCAGGACGAAAAGGCGAACGCTTCTGCCTGACGGCCTAGTGGTATCGTTTTGATACGAACCGTGATTTTAAGGGGCTTGCCGTCGGCGAGCCCCTTTCTATTTGAAAAACCATGCGCGGCGCTGATAAATCTTGTAAATCTTGCTTATGAGGCCGGAAACGGTCTCTGTTGCCGTTGCGAATTACCGCGCCCTTGGCAATTATGGAATGATTCCGTTGGTGTGTTTCGGCCTTGTATTTCGCCGGTTCGGAAGTGTTAAGCACTGGTGCAGTCTCGTGCCCCTAGCAATAGGTGTTCCGTTGTAGCAT
The DNA here is from genome assembly GCF_001426265.1 of Rhizobium sp. Root1220. Classification (GTDB taxonomy): domain Bacteria; phylum Pseudomonadota; class Alphaproteobacteria; order Rhizobiales; family Rhizobiaceae; genus Rhizobium. Next base: position 104,959 of record NZ_LMDG01000007.1, on the reverse strand, counting down.
AGCTGTCATGCCCAGGGGAACGCGGGGCATGGAACAGCTTGAAAAGCGTAATCAGAACCTCCACTTGTTGTGTCAAGTGAGAGTGCGGCCGGTCCCAGCGGCCGCGCCAGAAGAGCCCGGCAACGGGACGATGGAAAGGAAATAAAATGACGAAGAAAACGTCAGTTGCGAGCAGCCTTGCATATCCGGTTTTGCCCCTGCGCGACATCGTGGTTTTCCCGCATATGATCGTGCCGTTGTTCGTCGGCCGCGAGAAGTCGATCCGTGCACTTGAAGAGGTCATGGGGTCGGATAAGCAGATCATGCTCGTGACACAGATCAACGCGAGCGATGACGATCCGGAACCGTCTGCCATCCACAAGGTTGGCACTGTCGCCAACGTATTGCAGTTGCTGAAGCTGCCGGACGGCACCGTCAAGGTCCTCGTCGAAGGCCGCGCACGCGCCGAAATCGACGCTTACACGGACCGCGAGGATTTCTACGAGGCGCTCGGTCACGTGCTCGAAGAGCCAAATGACGATCCGGTCGAACTGGAAGCGTTGAGCCGCTCGGTCGTGTCTGAATTCGAGAGCTACGTGAAGCTCAACAAGAAGATCTCGCCAGAAGTCGTCGGCGCTGCAAGCCAGATCGACGACTACTCGAAGCTTGCCGATACGGTTGCTTCACATCTGTCGATCAAGATCACCGAGAAGCAGGAGATGTTGGAAACCACCAGCGTCAAGGCTCGCCTCGAAAAGGCGCTCGGCTTCATGGAAGGTGAGATCTCGGTCCTTCAGGTCGAGAAGCGCATCCGCTCGCGCGTCAAGCGCCAGATGGAGAAGACCCAGCGCGAGTACTACCTGAATGAGCAGATGAAGGCGATCCAGAAGGAGCTTGGCGACGGCGAGGAAGGCCGCGACGAGATGGCCGAGCTGGAAGAGCGCATTGCAAAGACCAAGCTGTCGAAGGAAGCCAAGGAAAAGGCCGATGCCGAGCTGAAGAAGCTCCGGCAGATGAGCCCGATGTCGGCTGAAGCGACGGTTGTCCGCAACTATCTCGATTGGCTGCTCGGCATCCCGTGGTCGAAGAAGTCGAAGATCAAGACCGATCTTCACAACGCCGAGACAATCCTCGAAGCCGATCACTTCGGTCTCGACAAGGTCAAGGAACGCATTGTTGAGTATCTGGCGGTTCAGGCACGCGCGACCAAGATCAAGGGTCCGATCCTGTGCCTCGTCGGACCTCCGGGTGTCGGCAAGACCTCGCTCGCCCAGTCGATCGCCAAGGCGACCGGCCGTGAGTATGTCCGCATGGCGCTTGGCGGCGTTCGCGACGAAGCCGAAATCCGCGGTCACCGCCGTACCTACATCGGTTCGATGCCCGGCAAGGTCATCCAGTCGATGAAGAAGGCGAAGAAGTCCAACCCGCTCTTCCTGCTCGATGAAATCGACAAGATGGGTCAGGATTTCCGTGGCGATCCGTCGTCAGCTCTACTCGAGGTCCTGGATCCGGCGCAGAACTCGACCTTTATGGATCACTACCTGGAAGTCGAATACGACCTGTCGGACGTGATGTTCATCACGACGGCGAACACGCTGAACATCCCTGCGCCGTTGATGGACCGCATGGAAGTCATCCGTATCGCCGGCTACACCGAAGACGAAAAGCGCGAGATCGCCAAGCGGCACCTGCTGCCGAAGGCCATCAAGGAACACGCACTGCAGCCGAGCGAGTTCTCGGTCAGCGACGATGCCCTGATGGCGATCAGCCAGCAGTACACCCGTGAAGCCGGTGTTCGTAATTTCGAGCGCGAATTGATGAAGCTCGCCCGTAAAGCGGTTACCGAGATCATCAAGGGCAAGACGAAGTCGGTGCATGTCACGGCGGCGAATATCGACGACTACCTGGGCGTTCCGCGCTTCCGCCATGGCGAAGCCGAGCGTGAGGATCAGGTCGGCGTTGTCACCGGTCTGGCTTGGACGGAAGTCGGCGGCGAACTGCTGACGATCGAAGGCGTGATGATGCCGGGCAAGGGTCGGATGACCGTTACCGGCAACCTGAAGGAAGTCATGAAGGAATCGATTTCCGCGGCGGCATCCTATGTCCGCTCGCGCGCCGTCGATTTCGGCATCCAGCCACCGCTCTTCGACAAGAGCGACATCCACGTGCACGTGCCGGAAGGTGCAACGCCGAAGGATGGTCCGTCGGCCGGTGTCGCCATGGCAACCGCGATCGTGTCGATCATGACCGGTATCCCGGTCAACAAGGACGTGGCGATGACGGGTGAAATCACCCTGCGTGGCCGTATTCTTCCGATCGGCGGCCTGAAGGAAAAGCTGCTTGCAGCGCTTCGCGGCGGCATCAAGAAGGTGCTGATCCCGGAAGAAAACGCCAAGGATCTGGCGGAGATTCCGGACAACGTGAAGAACAACATGGAGATCATCCCGGTATCGCGCATGGGCGAGGTGATCAAGCATGCTCTGGTCCGCAGACCGGAGCCGATCGAGTGGGATGGCACGGTGGAAACACCGGTTATCGCAACGGTCGAAGGGCTCGATGAAACGGGTGCAACCATAGCTCACTGAGTTATGTTTGCCACATTCGTGCCAAATTGCTTAAAAACCCTGAAAAGGCTGGCGAAAACGCCAGCCTTTTTTTGTGAAAACCCTACGTGGACGCTTGCATTTCCTTGATTTGCAGGGTCTTTGGGGTGCGGCGGGCCTGATGCGTTCCATTCTGCGCCTAGCTTATAGATTTGAGTCGTTTCGAACCATTTTGAAAGGGGTGGAAACATGAACAAGAATGAACTCGTGTCCGCAGTTGCCGAAAAGGCAGGACTCTCGAAGACCGATGCTGCTTCCGCAGTCGACGCTGTTTTTGACGTTGTCCAGGCTGAGCTCAAGGGCAAGGGCGATGTTCGCCTCGCTGGTTTCGGTAGCTTCACCGTTTCCCATCGCGCTGCCACGAAGGGCCGCAACCCATCCACCGGCGCTGAAGTCGATATTCCGGCTCGCAATGTGCCGAAGTTCACGCCCGGCAAGGGCCTGAAGGAAGCCGTCAACGGCTGATAGTTTTCTTGGGAACCGGGCGACGAGGCCGGTGCTCCAGGTTTTTGAAGGGTTCGGCGAAAGCCGGACCCTTTTTGCGTCTCGCCCTATTGAATCGAGCTGCCGCTGTGCCCGTCGCTCGCTCAAAAGTTATCTCTTTGTCATGCCTCTGTCATGACCGTCGCGGAAAACCCGAGAGTTCGAATTTTCGACGCAGGGGGATTTCATGACGACGTTTTCGCGCAGGGCAGCGCTTGTTGCCGCGCTTCTCACATCTGTCGCCTTTCCGGCAGCGGCAGAGCAGGTTTTCAACCGCATCGCATCCTTTCCCGTGGCAGCCAATCTGCCGGCTGACAAGGACAAGCTTTCAACGACCTCGGCCGAGATCATTGCGGCTACCGACGATGGAATGACGCTGATTTATAGCGACAGCCCTCTCGGTGCGATTGGCTTCGTCGATATCTCCGACGCCAAGTCGCCGAAGGCCGGCGGTGCGTTGATGATGGACGGCGAACCGACGTCCGTTGCGTCCGCTGCTGGCAAGGCGCTGGTCGCGGTCAACACTTCGGAAAGCAAGGCCAAGCCATCTGGGCGCCTGGCAATCGTCGATGTCGCATCGAGGAAGGTTGAAGCGACCTGCGATCTCGGCGGCCAGCCAGATTCCATTGCCCTCAACAAGGACAAGACACTCGGCGCAATCGCCATCGAGAACGAGCGCGACGAAGAGATCAACGACGGCAAGATTCCGCAGATGCCGGCGGGTGATCTCGTCGTCTTCCGCCTGAAGGACGGCACTGTCGATTGCGGCTCGATCCAGCACGTTGCACTGACGGGCCTTGCCGGTGTCGCGCCGGAAGATCCCGAGCCTGAGTTTGTCTCTTTCAATAGTCAGAACGAGATCGCGCTGACGCTGCAGGAGAACAACGAGATCGTCATCATCGATGCGATCACCGCCAAGGTGAAGACGCACTTTTCCGCAGGCAGCACCGATCTGGCGGGGATCGACACAAAGCGCGACGGTGCGCTGAAGTTCTCCGGCGAACTCAAGGGCGTTGCGCGCGAACCGGACGCGGTGAAATGGCTCGACGACGAGCGTCTGGTCGTCGCCAACGAAGGCGACTATCAGGGCGGATCGCGCGGCTTCACGATCTTCGACAAGAGCGGTAAGGTTCTTTATGAATCCGGTGCGTCTTTCGAGCGTGCGGTCGCCGGTATCGGTCACTATCCGGACAAGCGTTCGTCAGCCAAGGGTGTCGAGCCGGAGGGGCTTGAGGCGGCGACGTTTGGTGGCCAGCCGTATTTCTTCCTGCTTGCCGAGCGCGCTTCTGTCGTCGGCGTCTACAAGGACACCGGAATGGAGCCGGAACTCGCCCAACTACTCCCTTCGGGCGTTTCGCCAGAAGGAGCCGTGGCTATCCCCGGTCGCAATCTCCTTGCCACTGCAAACGAAGTTGACCTCGGCGAAGACGGTGGCCCGCGCTCGCACGTGATGATCTATGAGTTTGCAGAAGGCGAAAAGGCATATCCGCAGATCGTCGCAGCCGAGAGGGATGGCAACCCGGTCGGTTTTGCAGCTCTCTCGGGTCTTGCCGCTTCTCCGGGGAAGCCTGGTCAGTTGTTCGCCGTCAGCGACAGTGTTCTCGGCATGCAGCCGACGATCTACACGATCGATGCCACCAAGAAGCCGGCGCTGATCACTGAAACCCTGACCGTAAAGCGCGATGGCCAGCCAGCGCAGAAACTGGACATTGAAGGTGTCGCCGTCGACGAGAAAGGCTGGTTCTGGCTTGCTTCCGAAGGCAATAGCGAGAAGCTGGTGCCGCACGCTCTCTACCACGTTAATCCGAAGGGCGAGATCAAGGAAGAGATCGCGCTGCCGAAGGAATTGACCGACAACGAGATCCGCTATGGTCTCGAGGGAGTGACGATCGTCGGCTCCGGCGATGACGCCACCCTCTGGATGGCGGTGCAGCGGGAATGGAAGGATGACGAAAAGGGCTTCGTCAAGCTCGTCTCCTACAAGCCAAAGAGCAAGGAATGGGGTGCGGTGCGCTACCCGCTCGATAGATCCGAAGCGGGCTGGGTTGGCCTCTCCGAAATCTCCGCCCACGGCGACAGCGTCTACCTCATCGAGCGCGACAATCTTGTCGGCGATGCGGCAAAGCTCAAGAAGCTCTACAAGGTGGCAATTGCCGATCTGAATCCCGGCAAGCTTGGTGGCGAACTGCCGGTCGTGAATAAGGTCGAAGCGCACGATTTCCTGGACGAGCTCAGGACGGCGACCAACGGCTACGTGCTCGACAAGCTCGAAGGGTTCGCCTTCGATGCGTCCGGCAAAGCCTTCGCGGTCACCGACAACGACGGGGTCGATGATTCGTCCGGCGAGACGCTGTTCTTCCCGGTCAATCTCGTCGGCACCAACTAAGTTCCGCAGTATGAAAACGGTAGTGGCCGGGCATAGACCCGGCCGCAACCTTCCTTCGAGTGGCCGCTACCAACGCTGGTGAACATGCGGCGCAATCAGGCGCTCGTAGATTTCCCGTGTGGCCGCCATCACTTCATTTGAAATCGGTGCCAGGCTTGCCGCGGCTGCGTTTGCTTTTGCCTGCTCGGCATTGCGTGCGCCGGGGATGACAACCGTGACGGCGTCGCTCATCAGGATCCAGCGAAGCGCGAAGGCAGCCATGGATGCGTCGGCGGGAACCAGCTTGCGTATTTCCTCGACCGCCTGCAGCCCCACCTCGAGCGGAACGCCGGCAAAGGTTTCGCCGACATCGAATGCCTCCCCGTGGCGGTTGAAGTTGCGATGGTCATCTTTGGCGAATTTCGTCTCCCGGGAGATTTTGCCCGAGAGAAGCCCGCTTGCCAGCGGTACGCGGGCGATAACGGCGACGTTTTTCCGGCGCGCCTCCTGGAAGAATAGATGATCAGGCCGCTGCCGGAAGATGTTGTAGATGATCTGAATGCTCACAACGCCGGGAAATTCGATGGCCTTCAGCGCCTCCTCGACCTTTTCGACACTGACGCCATAGCCCATGATCTTGCCGGCTTTCTGGAGCTCGTTCAGGCCCTCGAAAACCTCCGGGCGATAGAGAACCTCCGTCGGCGGGCAGTGAAGCTGCACGAGATCGAGGCTGTCGACGCGGAGATTCTTGAGGCTGCGATCAATGAAGCCTTCCAGGTTGGCCTTTGTATAGCCATCGGCGACATGCGGGTTTAGACGTCGGCCAACCTTTGTCGCGACCATCGGACGCAAACCGTCCCTGCTGGCAAGCACGTCGGCGATGATTTTTTCCGAGCGGCCGTCACCGTAGACATCCGCCGTGTCGATGAAGGTCATGCCGGCATCCAGCGCGGCATTGAGCGCTTGGCGACCGTCCGACTCGCTGACGTCGCCCCAGGAGCCGCCGATCTGCCATGCACCGAAGCCGATATTGGTAACGGTGTGGGGCAGGTGGCCGAAAGAGTGCTGTTTCATGGAAATCCTCCGCACGTGATCAAATGCCTCGGCACTAACAGTCAGCCGGACACGGGGCAAGCTCTTGCGTCGGAGATAGGGCGCGATGTTGCGCGCGTCGCGTTACTGCCTGGTAAAGCTGACGCGGACTCTGGCAACCGGAAAGGCGAACTTGGTCACCCAGGCGGTATTCAGCAGGGTGCCGTCCGGTTGCAGGCGCAAGGTGTCGTGAAAGCGCACGATGTTTCGCTTTGGCCCCGGAGCCAAATCAACCAGATAGCTGTAGCGAGCAACGTCTCCGTCTATTTTGACCATGGCTTGCCCGACAACATCCTCGCGGATCCCGATGTATCGATCAGGCGCGATTTTGGTAAAGCGCCAAGTCTTCCGATCACGTTCCCCGTCTGCATAGTGGAAATCTTCGCGGAGCGTCAGCATCATGCCGTCCCAACGGCCAGTCAGCCCAACCTTGAAGCTTCGGTCTACGCCATTGATTGCTTGGAAACGCCCGACCGCGTTGCTGTGTCCACTGAAGAATTCCTCGAGTCGGAGCTCGCGCGCCGCGGTGGGAAGCGCCGACACGAGAGCCGTGGCAAGCACGCTGACAAAAAGCAGTCGATGGCGCATGGGGTCTTTCCTGGCTTCACTTGGATCATGACTATGAATGGCTTACGCTCGACCGATAGGGCCGGATCAGGCCGGGAGGAATATCAGATGGAAATCAAGCCCTGTGGCTCACGGCCGTCAATGAAGGCACCAGCGGAATACTTCACTGGTTCGGTTCGTCACGACCCGCTGATCGAAACTCCCGAGCCTGCAAGGGTGAGGGTGGCGAGCGTAACGTTCGAGCCAGCCGCGCGCACCGCTTGGCACACTCATCCGCTGGGTCAGACACTGATCATCACGGCGGGTAAAGGCTTGGTCCAGAGCTGGGGCGAGCCGGTTCGGGAGGTTTGCCCAGGCGACACCATATGGTTCGCGCCCGGCGAAAAGCATTGGCACGGCGCAGGACCGGACACTGCAATGACGCATATCGCGATCCACGAGGCGTTGGACGGCAAGGTTGCCGACTGGTTGGAGCAGGTCAGCGACGAGCAATATGCCGGACAGACCTGATGCGGCTCAATTCAATGCTGGCGGAAAAACGTGAAATGCGAGCCGCCGCGTCAGAAACTTGAACGGCCGATTCATCGGCTGAATTTGATCCTGCACAAACAATTCGCGGGCTGTCACGGTTTTGTCTCCAAACCAGCTTGACACTCAAATGCGAACCCCTTAGTTAGCCGCTCATCGAAGCGGCACGCTGCTTTGACAAGGATGCGTAAGCCTCCGGATCGCTTGAAATGAATGCGGGTGTAGCTCAGTTGGTTAGAGTGCCGGCCTGTCACGCCGGAGGTCGCGGGTTCGAGCCCCGTCACTCGCGCCATTTCAATGCAGGTGCTGAAAAGCATCGTCCGGGTATCGTGTCTATAGTGCGCGGGTGTAGCTCAGTCGGTTAGAGTGCCGGCCTGTCACGCCGGAGGTCGCGGGTTCGAGCCCCGTCACTCGCGCCATTTCGACGCCGAGCGTCGAGATCATCTCCTGCACTATCCCCCGTGATTGTTCCTTGCGCTACCGCGCTGGCGACTTGCTCCTAGCTTAGAGTGTCTCGTTGGCCTTGCTCTGCGCCTTCAATGAGCCATGCAATATCCGGGGGGCTGTCATGCAGCTGAATCAACTTCTGCGAATTTGTCGCGACATCATTGCATCTGCTTGATAATGTCGCACATCGACAGCTCGAATTGACCCTCTAAAAGTCTTGCGCCGTGGCTCCGGCTGCGATAACCACGGCTTGTTGCAACGCACGTTCGCTTGCCGGGCAAATGCCCATTCGCGCCTCTCGGCGCAGCCGGCAAGCAGGGATGAACCTGATGACTGGACTGCTCAGTTCCTATATTCCGATCGCCATTTTCATTGCTATCGCCCTTGTAATCGGCCTGTCGCTTTTGATCGCGCCTTTCGCCGTTGCCTACAAGGCGCCTGATTCGGAAAAGCTTTCGGCCTTCGAATGCGGCTTCAACGCATTCGACGACGCTCGCATGAAGTTCGATATCCGCTTCTATCTGGTGTCGATTCTCTTCATCATCTTCGACCTGGAAGTCGCCTTCCTCTTTCCGTGGGCCGTTTCGTTCGGCGCGATCGGCTGGTTCGGCTTCTGGTCCATGATGGTCTTCCTTGGTGTTTTGACCATCGGCTTTATTTATGAATGGAAAAAGGGAGCCCTGGAATGGGAGTAGCCCCAAGCGACAAGGCGCTCGTCGCTCCGCACCCGAAAGGCGTTATCGACCCCGCAACGGGCAAGCCGATCGGGAACGACAGTGCCTTCTTCGGTGAAATTAACGATGAATTGGCCGACAAGGGCTTCCTCGTCACCTCGACCCGCGATCTGATTACCTGGGCGCGCACGGGGTCGCTGATGTGGATGCAGTTCGGATTGGCTTGCTGCGCCGTTGAGGGCCTGATGCAGGTTTCCGGTCCGCGCTACGACATGGAGCGCTTCGGTGTTGCTCCGCGCGCATCGCCGCGCCAGTCAGACGTCATGATCGTGGCTGGCACGCTGACCAACAAGATGGCGCCTGCGCTCCGCAAGGTCTACGACCAGATGCCCGAGCCGCGCTACGTCATCTCGATGGGATCCTGCGCAAACGGCGGCGGCTACTATCACTATTCCTATTCGGTCGTGCGTGGTTGCGACCGTGTCGTTCCTGTCGATATCTACGTGCCGGGCTGTCCCCCCACGGCAGAAGCACTGCTCTATGGGGTGCTGCTTTTGCAGAAGAAGATCCGTCGAACCGGAACGATCGAGCGCTAAGGGCGGAGGACTGTCATGACTGAAGCCTTGAGCGAACTGTCGTCTTATCTCCGCGAGGTGCGCGGCGATCTATTTCTCGATGCATTCATCAGCCACGATGAGCTGAATGTGCTTGCAACGCCGGAAACGATTCTGGCGCTGCTGGCGTTCCTGCGCGACGATGCTCGCTGCGGCTTCATCAGCATGATCGATATTTGCGGTGTTGACTGGCCGCAGCGCGAAAAGCGCTTTGACGTCGTCTACCACCTGCTATCGCCGAAGCAGAACCTGCGCGTCCGGATCAAGGTTGCCGTGGCGGACGGCGACGCGGTTCCCTCAGCGACATCGGTCTACAAGGGTGCCGAGTGGTTCGAGCGTGAAGCCTGGGACATGTATGGCATTCCGTTCTCCGGTCATGCCGACCTTCGCCGTATCCTCACGGATTATGGTTTTGAAGGTCATCCGCTCCGCAAGGATTTCCCGACGACCGGTTACGTCGAGGTGCGCTATGACGATGCGGCAAAGCGCGTGGTCTACGAGCCCGTCGAACTGAAGCAGGAATTCCGCAATTTCGACTTCATGTCTCCCTGGGAAGGCACCGACTACGTGCTGCCGGGAGACGAGAAGGCGGCGACGTAAGATGAAGCCCAGATACTTGAAGCCTCTCCGTTCGTCGTCTCATGCCAATTGCCAGCGCGGAGCGCGTCGCTATGACTGAACATAACGTTCGCAACTTTACGATCAATTTCGGACCGGAGCACCCGTCCGCGCACGGTGTTCTGCGTCTCGTGCTTGAACTCGATGGTGAAATCATCGAGCGCGTCGATCCGCACATCGGCCTTCTGCACCGCGGCACCGAAAAGCTGATCGAGACCAAGACGTACCTGCAGGCGGTTCCTTATTTTGATCGCCTCGACTACGTCGCGCCGATGAATCAGGAACATGCATTCGCGCTCGCCGTCGAAAAGATGCTGAAGCTCGAAATCCCGATTCGCGGTCAGCTGATCCGTGTTCTCTATTCGGAAATCGGACGTATCCTGTCGCACATTATGAACGTGACGACGCAGGCAATGGACGTCGGTGCAATGACGCCGCCGGTCTGGGGCTTCGAAGAGCGCGAAAAGCTGATGATTTTTTACGAGCGCGCTTGCGGCGCCCGTATGCACTCGGCCTACTTCCGTCCGGGCGGCGTCCATCAGGATATTCCGCCGGAGCTGGTCGAGGATATCGGCAAGTGGTGCGATCCATTCCTGAAGATCCTCGATGATATCGAAGGGCTTCTGACCGACAACCGTATTTTCAAGCAGCGTAACGTCGATATCGGCGTCGTCTCGCTGGAGGACGCATGGTCGTGGGGCTTCTCGGGCGTAATGGTTCGCGGTTCGGGCGCTGCGTGGGATCTGCGTCGTTCGCAGCCCTACGAATGCTACAACGATATGGAATTCGACATTCCGATCGGAAAGAACGGCGACTGCTACGATCGCTACCTGATCCGCATGATCGAGATGCGCCAGTCGGTGCGCATCATGAAGCAATGCGTCGAACGCCTTATGGGTAGCGCCAAGACCGGTCCTGTCTCGTCGATCGACGGCAAGGTCGTGCCTCCGAAGCGCGGCGAGATGAAGCGGTCGATGGAAGCGCTGATCCACCACTTCAAGCTTTATACCGAAGGTTATCACGTACCCGCAGGCGAGGTATATGCAGCCGTCGAAGCGCCGAAGGGCGAGTTCGGCGTCTACGTCGTCGCAGATGGCAGCAACAAGCCGTACCGCTGCAAGATCCGTGCGCCGGGCTATGCGCATCTCCAGGCAATGGATTTCCTGTGCAAGGGCCATATGCTTGCAGACGTGACGGCCGTTCTCGGTTCGCTCGACATCGTGTTCGGCGAGGTTGACCGCTGATGCGTTTGCTGCCGCTCGCCACCATTGTCTTGCTTTCGGCTTCCGGTGTTTTCGCACAGGAGGCCGGGGGGCTTGGTCCCAAGCTGGGCCAGGACGAGGTGACACCGCCAGCGGCGAGGTCTTCCATGGGCGATCTCTTGTCCAAGGGATATGAAATCAAGGCTGCCATTCCAAACGGCGGCAAGTTCGTTGTGTTTTTGCAAAAAGACCAGTCGGCCTACGCTTGCGATATGAAGTCACTGACTGCATCGCAGTGTGGCGCCCTAAACTGACAAGGCGTGAGGAAGAATGTCCGTTCGTCGATTAGCCGAAGATCAATTCCAGCCTGCCGGTTTCGCCTTCAATGGCGAGAACGAGGCCTGGGCGTACAAGACGATCCAGAAATATCCCGCAGGCCGTCAGCAATCAGCGGTTATCCCGCTGTTGATGCGCGCACAGGAGCAGGACGGCTGGGTCACGCGTGCTGCGATCGAAAAGGTCGCCGACATGCTTGAGATGGCCTACATCCGCGTTCTCGAGGTTGCGACCTTTTATACGCAGTTCCAGTTGGGACCGGTCGGTACACGCGCGCATATCCAGGTCTGCGGCACCACGCCCTGCATGCTGCGCGGTTCGGAAGGCCTGATGTCGGTCTGCAAGAGCAAGATCCATCATCATCCGTTCGAGCGGAATGCTGAAGGCACGCTGTCCTGGGAAGAAGTCGAATGTCTCGGGGCTTGCGTCAACGCACCCATGGTAATGATTGGCAAGGATACCTATGAAGACCTGACGCCTGAGCGTCTGGGCGAGATCATCGACACGTTCGAAGCCGGTAATGGCGCAAGCGTTACGCCCGGCCCACAGATCGATCGTCACTTCTCGGCACCGGAAGGCGGCTCGACATCGCTTCTCAGCGACGAGCCGAAGACCAAGACGCGCGCCAAGAAGGCAGATGCCGAAGCCGTATCCGCTCCGGCTGCGCCGACGGAAGCAGCTCGGCCCAAGAGCACCGACGCCGAGACCAACCCGGCCTTGAAGACTCCGGTCACGGCGCCGAAGGCTGCCGCGAAGAACGCCAAGGCCGTTGAAGAACAGCCAGGTGTCGCTGCTCCGGTGGAGGCAACAGCAAAGCCGACGCTGACCGACAAGAACCGTCCGGCCGGGATCGAAAAGCCCGCCGCGATCGATGACCTGAAGCTGATCTCGGGCGTCGGTCCGAAGATTGAAGGCACGCTCCACGAACTCGGTATCTTCACCTTCGCGCAGGTCGCGGGCTGGAAGAAAGCCGAGCGCGAATGGGTTGACGGCTACCTGAATTTCAAGGGCCGCATCGAGCGCGATGACTGGATCAAGCAGGCCAAGGCGCTCGCCAAGGGCGGCGAAGCGGAATATATCAAGGTCTTCGGTAAGAAGCCGCGGTAAGAGGTGAAGCATGTTACAAGATAAAGATCGCATCTTTACCAATATCTACGGCCTCAAGGACAAGTCCCTGAAGGGCGCGATGAGCCGCGGCAACTGGGACGGCACCAAGCAGATCCTCGAAAAGGGTCGCGACTGGATCATCAACGAGATGAAGGCTTCCGGCCTTCGCGGCCGCGGCGGCGCAGGCTTCCCGACCGGTCTCAAGTGGTCCTTCATGCCGAAGGAAAGCGACGGACGCCCGCACTACCTCGTCGTCAACGCCGACGAGTCGGAGCCAGGTACCTGCAAAGACCGCGACATCATGCGCCACGATCCGCATACGCTGATCGAAGGCTGCGTGATCGCGAGCTTCGCCATGGGCGCAAATGTGGCCTATATCTACGTCCGCGGCGAATACATCCGTGAGCGTGAGGCCCTCCAGGCGGCAATCGACGAGTGCTACGATTACGGTCTGCTCGGCAAGAACAACAAGCTTGGCTGGGACATGGAAATCTATGTCCACCACGGCGCCGGCGCCTACATCTGCGGTGAAGAAACCGCGCTGCTCGAAAGCCTCGAAGGCAAGAAGGGCCAACCGCGCCTGAAGCCGCCGTTTCCTGCCAATATGGGTCTCTACGGCTGCCCGACGACGGTCAACAACGTCGAATCGATCGCCGTTGCTCCGACGATCCTGCGTCGCGGCGCTGGCTGGTTCTCCTCCATAGGCCGCCCGAACAATGTCGGCACCAAGCTGTTCATGCTGTCGGGCCACGTCAACAAGCCGTGCACCGTCGAAGAGGAAATGGGCATCACTTTCCGTGAGCTCGTCGATCGTCACGCCGGAGGCATCCGCGGCGGCTGGGACAACTTGCTCGCCGTCATTCCGGGCGGTGCGTCGTGCCCGATCGTTCCTGCCAAGGACATCATTGACTGCCCGATGGACTTCGATGGCCTGCGCGCTGTCGGTTCGTCCTTCGGTACCGCGGCTGCGATCGTCATGGACAAGTCCACCGACGTCATCAAGGCGATTGCCCGTATCTCGGCCTTCTTCAAGCACGAGAGCTGCGGCCAGTGCACGCCGTGCCGCGAAGGCACCGGCTGGATGTGGCGCGTGATGGAACGCATGGCCAAGGGCAACGCCCAGAAGCGCGAAATCGACATGCTGTTCCAGGTTACCAAGCAGATCGAAGGCCACACCATCTGTGCGCTTGGCGATGCCGCCGCATGGCCGGTGCAGGGTTTGATCCGTAACTTCCGTCCCGAGATCGAAGCGCGCATCGACCAGTACACGGCCAGCGCGCTCGATCATGGCGCGGTTCTCGAGGCAGCAGAGTAAGGCTTGATGACGAAGACGTCCGACAGCAATGAGAAGGAAGGAGTCGCCGATTTCTCGGCCGACTTCGGCCGTCTTGCTGCCGAGATGATCGAGAACGCCCGCGTCTTGCCATTGCCGCCACTAATGGTCAATCCCGCGGCCGCCATGGCTGCCGCGACAGCGATCGGGTTTGGCTTTTCGACGCAGATGGCCGGCGCGTTCTTCGGAGCCATTCGAGGCGCGATGGAGGCATCCAGCAAGCTGTCAGCAGCGCTCGATGCGACGCCGCCGGAAGAGGGAAAGCCGCAAGTCGAAGTCAAACCTGAAAATATTCGCCCGATACCAGCGACGAGGGTGTCGAGCAGGGTGAAGCTTGCGGTGGTTCCTGCATCAGAGCCGGTTGCGACGGCAAAGTCAGCGCCAAAGGCGAAGTCGGCGGCGCCCGGCAAGAAGGCTGATGACCTGAAGCAACTCTCCGGTATCGGACCGAAGCTGGAGCAGGTGCTGAATGCCAGGGGTATCCGTAGTTTCGCGGACATTGCAGTCTGGTCGAACGAGGATATCGCCCGGATCGACGCGGAACTCGGCTTCGACGGTCGCATCATGCGCGACGGTTGGGTGGCTCAGGCAAAGGCCCTATCGGCAAAGAGCCGGAAGCGGACGTGAATTTTTTGGCCGGATGAATGGGCCGGAGCGAGATTAAGGCGGATCTTCGGGCGGGCAGGGGCCTGACGTTGCAGATGCCGGATACCGGTCCCGGTTTCGGGAGCGGAAACAGAATTGGGACGACACCGGTGCTAGCGGGCAAAATCCGGCCTGGCAGTGGAAGCGTTGCAAACTAGGTTTGTTTGCCGTCATCCGGCGAACGGAAAACAGGACTGAGTGACGATGGTAAAACTGAAGATTGACGGTAACGAGATCGAAGTCCCGGATCATTACACCCTCATTCAGGCGTGTGAGGAAGCCGGCGCTGAAGTTCCGCGCTTCTGCTTCCATGAGCGCCTTTCGGTTGCCGGCAACTGCCGCATGTGCCTCGTTGAGGTGAAGGGTGGCCCGCCGAAGCCGCAGGCATCTTGCGCCATGGGCGTGCGCGACATCCGTGGCGGCCCGAACGGCGAACTGCCCGAGGTCTTTACCAACACGCCGATGGTCAAGAAGGCCCGCGAAGGCGTGATGGAGTTCCTGCTGATCAACCATCCGCTGGATTGCCCGATCTGCGACCAGGGTGGCGAATGCGATCTGCAGGATCAGGCGATGGCTTTCGGCATCGACAGCTCGCGCTATCAGGAAGACAAGCGCGCCGTCGAAGACAAGTACATCGGCCCGCTCGTCAAGACGGTCATGAACCGTTGTATCCACTGCACGCGCTGCGTTCGCTTTACGACCGAAGTCGCCGGCATCGCCGAGCTTGGTCTGATCGGTCGCGGCGAAGATGCGGAAATCACCACTTACCTCGAGCAGGCGATGACCTCCGAGCTGCAGGGTAACGTCGTTGATCTTTGCCCGGTCGGTGCGCTCACCTCCAAGCCTTTTGCCTTCACGGCGCGTCCGTGGGAGCTGAACAAGACCGAATCGATCGACGTCATGGACGCGCTTGGTTCTGCGATCCGTGTCGATACGCGTGGCCGCGAAGTGATGCGCGTCCTGCCGCGTGTCAACGACCAGATCAACGAAGAATGGATTTCCGACAAGAGCCGCTTCATCTGGGACGGCCTGAAGACGCAGCGCCTCGACAAGCCGTATGTCCGCAAGGACGGCCGCCTGCAGCCTGCCACTTGGGGTGAAGCGTTCGGCGTGATCAAGGCTGCGGTTTCGACCACGACCGGCGAGAAGATCGGCGCGATTGCTGGCGACCTCGCCTCGGTCGAAGAAATGTACGCGCTTTCCGAACTTGTGAAGTCGCTCGGTTCAGAGAACCTCGACTGTCGTCAGGATGGCACGGCACTCGATCCGTCGCTCGGTCGTGCAAGCTACGTCTTCAACCCGACGATCGAGGGCATCGAGCAGGCGGACGCGCTGCTCATCATCGGTGCCAACCCGCGCTTCGAAGCGGCCGTTCTCAACGCGCGTATCCGCAAGCGCTGGCGTCGCGGGAACTTCCCGATCGGTGTGATCGGCGAAGCTGGCGAACTGCGCTATGACTATGAATACCTCGGCGCCGGCCCAGATACATTGAAGGAACTCGTCGACGGCAACCACGCCTTCGCCAAGGTTCTGGCTGATGCCAAGAAGCCACTTATCATCATAGGCCAGGGTGCGCTCGCACGCACCGACGGCTCAGGCGTTCTTGCAAGCGCGGCCAAGCTCGTGGGCAATGTCGGTGCTATTGTCGAAGGCTGGAACGGCTTTGCTGTCCTGCACACGGCCGCATCGCGCGTCGGCGGCCTCGACCTCGGCTTCGTCCCTGGTGCCAAGGGCGTCAATGCGGCTGAAATGCTGACCGCGATGGATGTGCTCTTCTTGCTCGGCGCGGACGAACTGAACTTCGCAGCCAAGAAGGC
The DNA here is from genome assembly GCF_001426265.1 of Rhizobium sp. Root1220. Lineage (GTDB taxonomy): Bacteria > Pseudomonadota > Alphaproteobacteria > Rhizobiales > Rhizobiaceae > Rhizobium. Next base: position 88,549 of record NZ_LMDG01000007.1, on the reverse strand, counting down.
CAAGCTCACGGTCTACATTGGCTCGCACGGCGATGAAGGCGCGCAGAACGCCGACGTCATCCTGCCAGCGGCTGCCTACACCGAAAAGTCCGGTATCTGGGTCAACACCGAGGGTCGCGTCCAGATGGGCAACCGCGCCGGCTTCGCACCGGGCGATGCCCGCGAAGACTGGGCGATCATTCGTGCGCTCTCCGACGTGCTCGGCAAGAAGCTCCCGTTTGATTCGCTGAGCCAGTTGCGCACTAAGCTGTATGCAGCTTTCCCGCATTTCGCGGCACTCGATGAGATCGCCGAAAGCGACAGCGCCAAAATTGCCGCAGTTGCGAAAAAAGCCGGCAAGATGAACAAATCCGGGTTTGCGTCGCCTGTGAAAGACTTCTATTTGACGAACCCAATCGCACGCGCCTCTGCCGTCATGGCTGAGTGCTCGGCATTGGCCCGCAACAACTTCAAAGTCGCGGCAGAGTAAGGGCAGGGGACTATGGAATCATTTTTCTCAACATACGTCTGGCCGGGCCTGATCATGGTCGGTCAGTCGCTTCTTGTCCTCGTCTGCCTGCTCGTGTTCATCGCCTACATTCTGTTGGCTGACCGCAAGATCTGGGCAGCCGTCCAGCTGCGCCGTGGTCCGAATGTGGTGGGTCCGTTCGGTCTTTTCCAGTCCTTCGCCGACCTTTTGAAGTTTGTCTTCAAGGAACCCATTATTCCGGCCGGCGCCGACAAGGCAGTCTTCCTTCTGGCGCCGCTGGTGACCGTGCTTCTGGCGCTTGCCACCTGGGCCGTCGTGCCGTTTGCCGATGGCTGGGTCATCGCGAACATCAATGTCGGTATCCTCTACATCTTCGCGATCTCGTCGCTCGAAGTCTATGGCGTCATTATGGGGGGCTGGGCTTCGAACTCGAAGTACCCCTTCCTGGGCGCGCTTCGCTCCGCGGCACAGATGGTGTCCTACGAAGTCTCGATCGGTTTCGTCATTGTCACTGTCTTGCTCTGCGTAGGTTCGCTGAACCTGACCGATATCGTTCACGCTCAGCAGAGCGGCATCGGAACCCGCATCGGCCTGCCGTCATCCTTTCTGGATTGGCATTGGCTGGCTCTGTTCCCGATGTTCATCATCTTCTTCATTTCGGCGCTTGCTGAAACGAACCGTCCGCCCTTCGATCTTCCGGAAGCGGAATCGGAACTCGTTGCCGGCTTCATGGTCGAATATGGCTCCGCGCTCTACATGATGTTCATGCTCGGCGAATACGCAGCCATCGTGCTGATGTGCTCGCTGACGACGATCCTGTTCCTTGGAGGCTGGCTGCCGCCGGTTGACGTCTGGTTCCTGAACTGGGTTCCCGGCATCATCTGGTTCATGCTGAAGTCGTGCCTGGTGTTCTTCATGTTCGCGATGGTCAAGGCATTCGTCCCGCGCTACCGCTATGACCAGCTGATGCGCCTCGGCTGGAAGGTCTTCCTTCCTCTGTCGCTGGCCATGGTCGTCATTGTTGCATTCGTGCTGAAACTGATGGGTTCGTGATCATGCCTGCTCTCGTTTCATGCAATTTTGGAGATTGAAGATGGCAGGCTTGTCCAACGCTGTCAGTTCGTTGTTCCTCATGGAATTCATCAGCGCGTTCTGGTTGACCTTCCGCTACATTTTCAAGCAGAAGGCGACGATCAACTACCCGTTTGAAAAGGGACCGGTCAGCCCGCGCTTCCGTGGCGAGCACGCATTGCGCCGTTATCCCAACGGTGAAGAGCGCTGCATCGCCTGCAAGCTCTGCGAAGCAATCTGTCCTGCCCAGGCGATCACCATCGAAGCCGGCCCGCGCCGCAACGATGGAACGCGTCGGACGGTACGTTATGACATCGACATGGTGAAGTGCATCTACTGCGGTTTCTGCCAGGAGGCATGCCCGGTCGATGCGATCGTCGAAGGTCCGAATTTCGAATTTGCAACGGAAACCCGCGAAGAACTTTACTTCGACAAGGCGCGACTTCTGGAGAACGGCGACCGATGGGAGCGTGAAATCGCGCGCAACATCGCGCTGGATGCTCCTTACCGCTGATCGCAATTGAAATGCCGGAAGAGGCTGCGTAGCGCGCGTCTTCCGGTCAACATGCACCGAGGCTTTGCCTGGATATGTCCACGCAATGCTTCATCGGGCAGGGATACTCCCGGCTGCCCGGGGGAAGATGAAAAAGGCACCAACATGGGTCTGCAGGCTCTATTTTTCTATCTTTTCGCCTTTATCGCGATAGCGTCGGCGTTCATGGTCATCTGGTCGAAGAACCCGGTTCATTCGGTTCTCTTCCTGATCCTGGTTTTCTTCAACGCGGCAGGCCTGTTCCTGCTGCTCGGCGCCGAATTTCTGGCGATGATCCTGCTTGTCGTTTATGTGGGCGCCGTGGCCGTTCTCTTCCTCTTCGTGGTGATGATGCTCGACATCGACTTCACGGAGTTGCGCGCCGGCGTTCTCGAATATGCGCCGATCGGCGCATTGATCGGGGTGATCCTCGCCGCGGAACTCATCGTTGTGGTCGGCGGTACGGTGATCTCCCCTGAAATCGCCAAGTCGGTCGCAATGCCGATCCCGGCAGTCACGGAGCGAACCAACACGGCGGCACTCGGCGACGTGCTCTACACCAACTACGTCTACTTCTTTGAAATTGCCGGCTTGGTGCTGCTGGTGGCGATGATCGGAGCAATCGTGCTTACGCTCAAGCATCGCACGCACATCAAGCGGCAGAACATTGCCAATCAGGTTGCCCGCAATCCGAAGACCGCCGTTGAGGTGGTCAAGGTGACGCCGGGGCAGGGCCTTTGAGGCAGGCGCGAGCTTAAGGAAAAACACAATGGTCATCGGACTTTCCCATTACCTGACGGTCAGCGCCATCCTCTTCACGCTCGGCGTCTTCGGCATCTTCCTTAATCGGAAGAACATCATCGTTATCCTGATGTCGATCGAGCTCATTCTGCTCGCGGTCAACATCAACATGGTCGCCTTCTCGTCGTTCCTGAACGACATCGTCGGCCAGGTCTTTGCATTGTTCATTCTGACCGTCGCTGCTGCTGAAGCGGCTATCGGTCTCGCAATTCTCGTCGTCTTCTACCGCAACCGCGGCTCCATCGCGGTGGAAGACGTCAATATGATGAAGGGCTGAGGGCTCATGTTTTTATATAAGGCTATCGTCTTTCTTCCGCTGATCGGCGCGATCATTGCCGGTCTTTTCGGCCGCGCGATCGGCTCCAAGGCATCGGAATTCGTTACAACAGGCTTGATGATCATCGCCGCGGTCCTGTCCTGGTACGTTTTTATTACCGTCGGCATGGGGCACGTCGAGGGAGGCCCGATCAAGGTCGAAGTGCTGCGCTGGATCCAGTCCGGGGGCATCGACGTCTCCTGGTCGCTGCGCATCGATACGCTGACCTCCGTCATGCTGATCGTCGTCAACACGGTCTCGACGCTGGTTCACGTCTATTCGATCGGGTACATGCATCACGACCCGCATCGCCCGCGCTTCTTTGCCTATTTGTCGCTCTTCACCTTCGCCATGCTGATGCTGGTGACATCCGACAACCTTGCCCAGATGTTCTTCGGCTGGGAAGGCGTGGGTCTGGCGTCCTATCTGCTCATCGGCTTCTGGTTCAAGAAGCCGTCTGCAAACGCTGCGGCCATGAAGGCCTTCATTGTCAACCGCGTCGGCGACTTCGGCTTCATCCTCGGCATTGCGAGCCTCTTTGTTCTGTTCGGTGCCATCAATCTCGACACCATCTTCGCCAACGCTGCGAGCTTCGCTCCGGCCGAAGGTGGCGGTGAGGGCGGCGAGATTGTTCTCAACCTGTTCGGCATGCACCTCGACAAGGCTCACGCGCTGACGGGCGCCTGCCTGCTGCTCTTCATGGGCGCGATGGGCAAGTCGGCGCAGTTCCTGCTGCACACCTGGCTTCCGGACGCCATGGAAGGCCCGACACCCGTTTCGGCGCTCATCCATGCCGCAACCATGGTTACCGCCGGCGTCTTCCTCGTCGCCCGCATGTCGCCGCTGTTCGAACTGTCGCCTGATGCCCTGACCGTGGTGACGATCATCGGGGCGATCACCGCCTTCTTCGCGGCGACCGTCGGCCTCGTGCAGAATGACATCAAGCGCGTGATCGCCTATTCGACCTGTTCGCAGCTTGGCTACATGTTCGTGGCCCTTGGCGTCGGCGCTTATGGCGCAGCCATCTTCCACCTGTTCACGCACGCCTTCTTCAAAGCGCTTCTGTTCCTTTGCGCCGGCTCGGTCATCCACGCCGTCGATGGTGAACAGGACATGCGTCACATGGGCGGTCTGCGTCCGCACATCAAAGTCACGTTCTACATGATGCTGATCGGCACGCTGGCGATCACGGGCGTCGGTATTCCCTTTACCCCGATCGGCTTTGCCGGCTTCTTCTCGAAGGACGTCATCATCGAGGCTACGTACGCATCGCATTCGCCGGTTGCCGGCTTTGCCTTTGCGATGCTGGTCATTGCCGCCCTGTTCACGAGCTTCTACTCGTGGCGCCTGATGTTCATGACCTTTTTCAACAAGCCGCGCGCGTCGCATGAGGTCATGCATCACGTCCATGAATCTCCGCAGGTCATGCTCGTGCCGCTCTACATTCTTGCTCTTGGTGCAGTCTTCGCCGGATGGTTGTTCGAAGGCCGCTTTTACGGCGAGGAGTACGCCGAGTTCTGGAAGGGCGCGCTTTTCACCTCCGAGCACAACGAATTGCTGGAGCATTTCCATCACGTTCCGGCTTGGGTTGCGCTCAGCCCGTTCATCGCGATGGTCGTCGGCTTCGTCATTGCTTGGTACATGTACATCAAGTCGCCATCGACACCGGCGGTGCTCGCACGGCAACATCGCGTGCTCTACCAGTTCCTCCTGAACAAGTGGTACTTCGACGAGCTCTACGACTTTCTCTTCGTCCGCTCGGCTAAGGCGCTCGGTCGCTTCCTGTGGCAGAAGGGCGATATCGGCGTCATCGACACCTATGGCCCGAACGGCATCGCCGCCCGCGTCGTCGATGTCACCAATCGCGTGGTGCGCCTGCAGACCGGTTACGTCTATCATTACGCGTTCGCGATGCTGATCGGTGTCGCAGCGCTTGTTACCTGGATGATGCTCGGGAGTGCCCTGTGATGACCGATTGGCCTATTCTTTCCACGGTCACCTTCCTGCCGTTCGTCGGCGTGGTGCTCCTTCTGCTGATGAATGAAAACGGCCCGAACGGCCGTCGCAACGTGCTCAACATCACCTTGCTGACGACCGTGGTGACGTTCGCTCTCTCGCTGCTCATCTGGATCGGTTTCGACAACGCGAACCCGGGCTTCCAGATGGTCGAGAAGCACGGTTGGCTTGGCACGGGCATCAGCTATCACCTTGGTATCGACGGCATCTCGATGCTGTTCGTTATTCTGTCCACCTTCCTCATGCCCTTCTGCATCCTGGCCAGCTGGTTCACGATCGAGAAGAGGCTGAAGGAATACATGATCGCCTTCCTGGTGCTGGAAGTGATGATGGTCGGCGTCTTCGTGTCGCTCGACATCGTCCTCTTCTATGTGTTCTTCGAAGCCGGCCTTATCCCGATGTTCCTGATCATCGGCATCTGGGGCGGCAAGGATCGCGTCTACGCCAGCTACAAGTTCTTCCTGTATACTCTGCTCGGCTCGGTTCTGATGCTGCTCGCCATCATGGCGATGTACTGGCAGGCCGGCACGACGGATATTCAGGCGCTGCTAGCCTTCAATTTCCCGCCCCACATGCAGACGTGGCTGTGGCTGGCGTTCTTCGCTTCGTTCGCGGTCAAGATGCCGATGTGGCCGGTGCATACGTGGCTTCCCGACGCGCACGTTCAGGCGCCGACTGCAGGCTCCGTCATCCTCGCCGGCGTCATGCTGAAGCTCGGTGGCTACGGCCTGATCCGGTTCTCGATCGGCATGTTCCCCGTTGCGTCCGAATTCTTCGCGCCTCTCGTCTTCGCGCTGTCGGTCATAGCCATCATCTACACCTCCTTGGTGGCGCTGATGCAGGACGACATCAAGAAACTGATCGCTTATTCCTCCGTCGCCCACATGGGTTACGTGACGATGGGTATCTTCGCGGCCAACGCTCAGGGTCTTCAGGGCTCAATCTTCCAGATGCTGTCGCACGGCATCGTCTCGGGCGCGCTCTTCCTGTGCGTCGGCGTCGTCTACGATCGCACGCATACTCGTGAAATCGCGGCGTATGGCGGTCTCGTCAACAACATGCCGAAATACGCGGTCGCGATGATGGTCTTCACGATGGCTAACGTCGGCCTTCCCGGCACGTCGGGCTTTGTCGGCGAATTCCTGACACTGATCGGTGTCTTCCGCGTCAACAGCTGGGTTGCACTATTCGCCGCGACGGGCGTGATCCTGTCGGCTGCCTACGCGCTCTGGCTCTATCGCCGGGTAATCTTCGGCGCGCTGGAAAAGGAGAAGCTCAAGGCTCTCCTCGACCTGACGCCACGCGAACAATTGATCCTCTATCCGATGATCGCACTGACAATCTTCTTCGGCGTCTATCCGGCTCCTGTTTTCGACGTGACCGCTGCGTCCGTTGACCAGCTGGTTCATAGCTATTCGGCCGCAGTCCAGGCAGCGCATGATGTTGCGCTGTCGATGAAATGATGACGGGACTTGGGACATGACCTCTGAAACACTTCTCGCAAGCCTTCATCTTTCCATTCCGGAGCTGATCCTCGCGGTCGGTGCTCTGGTGCTGCTGATGATCGGCGTCTTCTCTGGTGAACGCTCCGGCCGCATGGTCAGCATTCTGGCGCTGATCGTGCTGGCGGCCGCGGCGCTCTGGCTCATCTTCGTGCCGAGCGAGGGGCTCGCCTATGGTGGTGTCTTCCTGTCGGACGGCTTCGGCCGCTTCATGAAGGTCACGGCATTGATAGGCTCCATCGTGGCGCTGTTCATGTCGCTCGGCCTTGCCAAGGAGAACCAGCTCGACAAGTTCGAGTTCCCGGTCCTGCTCGTGCTCTGCACGCTCGGCATCCTGTTGATGATCTCGGCAAACGACCTGATTTCGCTCTATCTCGGCCTCGAGCTGCAATCGCTTGCCATCTACGTGATTGCCGCGATCAACCGCGACAGCGTCAAGTCGACGGAAGCGGGCCTCAAGTACTTCGTGCTAGGCGCGCTGTCCTCGGGGATGCTGCTCTACGGCATGTCGCTTGTCTACGGCTTCACTGGCCACACGCAGTTTGCGGCCATCGCCGAGGCTTTGACGGTCGATGGTGCTCGGTCGCTCGGCCTGATCTTCGGTCTGGTCTTCATCCTGGCCGGCATTGCCTTCAAGATTTCGGCGGTTCCGTTTCATATGTGGACGCCCGACGTCTATGAGGGTGCCCCCACGCCGGTGACCGCGTTCCTGGCAAGCGCCCCGAAGATCGCCGCGATGGCGATGATGACGCGCATCGTCATCACGGCCTTCCAACCGGTCCTGGCCGATTGGCAACAGGTCGTCGTGTTCATCTCGATCGCCTCGATGCTGCTCGGTTCCTTCGCTGCAATCGGACAGAAGAACATCAAGCGACTGATGGCCTATTCCTCGATCGGTCACATGGGCTATGCGCTGGTCGGCCTTGCCGCTGGTTCGCAGACAGGCGTTTCGGGTGTGATGCTCTACATGGTCATCTATATGGTCATGACGCTCGGCAGCTTTGCGATCATCATGTCGATGCGCCGCAAGGACGGCACTGTCGTTGAGAATGTTGCTGATCTGGCGGGTCTTTCGACCACCAATCCCTTCATGGCGACGGTTCTGACCATCCTGATGTTCTCGCTCGCCGGTATTCCACCACTCGCCGGCTTCTTCGCGAAATACTTCGTGTTCGTGGCCGCAATCGAAGCCAAGCTCTATGCGCTCGCTGTGATTGGCGTGCTCGCTTCAGTCGTCGGTGCGTACTACTATCTGCGCGTCATCAAGCTGATGTGGTTCGATGAAGCCACCGGCGAATTCGCGCGGGTGTCCGGCTCTCTGCGTCTGGTCTTCGGTGTTTCCGGCCTCTTCGTTCTGGCCTATGTGCTCATTGGCGGTCCGATCGGTGGTGCAGCCGAGCTTGCTGCTGCGACGCTCTTCTGATGAGCTTCGACGCACGGCGCCGGATGTCGCTCGACGATTTCCGGCACGAGGCTCTGTCGGAGACGTCATCGACCAATAGCGAATGCCTTGCCCGCGCTCGGGCAGGGGACCGCGGCCTTCTCTGGATCACCGCGGAAAAGCAGACCGGTGGCCGCGGTCGTCGCGGACGCCCGTGGGTATCCGAGCGGGGTAATCTCTATGCTTCCCTTCTCCTGATCGATCCGGCACCGATGGAGCGCCTCGGTTCATTACCGCTGGCGATCGCCGTGGCCGTCCATCAGGCGGTGCGCGCGGTCCTTCCCGTCTCCGCCGAGCCGCTTGAAGTGAAATGGCCGAACGACATCCTGATTGGACGCAAGAAGACCTGCGGCATTCTCGTCGAAGGCGAGACCTTGCCCGATGGGCGGCATGCGCTGGTCATCGGCATCGGCATCAACGTGTCCGTGATGCCGGACAATCCTCTGTACCCCGTGACATGTATCCGCGAGCAGGGGAGCGCCGCGTCCCCCGAGGAACTCTTCGCGCATCTCTTCGCCGCCATGGCGGAGGTGTTGAGCGCGTGGGATCGCGGCCGCGGTATTCGCGCGATCACCGCGCGTTGGCGGCAGCTTGCCTGCGGCATCGGTGAAAAGATAACCGTGAACCTGCCGGACCGGTCGATTTCCGGCCACTTCAACGGAATTGATGATAATGGCCTGTTGATGCTCGATACTGGGGCAGGCAGGATGATGACGATTGCCGCCGGCGACGTCTTCTTTGGATGATTGGAAAAACAAGCAATATGGCGAAGCAGGACGAACTGGTATTTCTGCCTTTGGGCGGCGTCGGCGAGATCGGTATGAATCTCGCCCTGTATGGCTATGGCCCGTCCGAGCATCGCCAGTGGATCATGGTCGACTGCGGCGTCACGTTTCCCGGCCCGGATTTGCCGGGCGTCGATTTGGTGTTGCCTGACATCCGGTTCCTTGCCAAGCAGCGCAAGAGCCTGAAGGCGATCATCATTACCCATGCGCACGAGGATCACTACGGTGCGCTGGCCGACCTCTGGCCGGGGCTGAACGTGCCGGTGTACGCATCGAACTTCACGGCGGGGTTGCTGGAGGCCAAGCGGAGTTACGAGAAGTCCACCATAGGCGAGATCCCGATTACGCCGTTTACGGCGGGCGATACGATCAACGTTGGTCCCTTCAGTATCGAGGGCGTGGGTGTCAATCACTCCATTCCCGAACCGATGTCGCTGATGATCCGCACACCCGCAGGCAATGTCATTCATACCGGCGACTGGAAGATCGACCATGAACCGTCGCTTGGCCCGCTGACCGACGAGACGCGCTTCCGCCAACTCGGCGATGAAGGCGTGCTGGCGCTGATGTGCGACTCGACGAATGCGCTTCGGGACGGAGTTTCGCCCTCCGAGAAAGACGTCTCCGAGAGCTTGCGCAAGATCATCGAAAACGCCGTAGGGCGTGTCGCGATCACCACCTTCTCTTCGAATGTCGGCCGGATCAGAACCATTGCCGAAGCAGCGGAGGCCGCTGGCCGCGAGGTGTTGCTGCTCGGCAGCTCGCTCAAGCGGGTCGTGGACGTCTCGCGCGATGTCGGCCTGATGGAAGGCGTGAAGCCATTCATTTCCGAGGAAGACTACGGCTATATTCCGCGTGACAAGGTCGTGGTCATCCTGACGGGTAGCCAGGGCGAGTCCCGCGCGGCGCTTGCCAAGCTTTCTCGCGACGAGATGCGCAACGTGGCGCTGGCGGCCGGTGACATAGTGGTCTTCTCGTCTCGTGCCATTCCGGGCAATGAGAAGGCCATCCAGGATATCAAGAACGGCCTCGTCGAGCAGGGCGTTCATGTCATTACCGACAACGAAGCACTGGTTCACGTCTCCGGGCACCCACGCCGAAACGAGCTACAGAAGATGTACCAATGGACCCGCCCAAAGGTGGTTGTTCCGGTTCACGGTGAGCCGACACACCTGACGGCGCACAAGGAGCTTGCCGAGCAGTCCGGCATCTCCATAGTGCCGCGTGTCCGCAATGGCGACGTTCTGCGCCTCGCGCCCGGTCCTGTCGAGGTGATCGATGAGGCACCACATGGCCGCATTTACAAAGACGGTATTCTCATCGGTGATTTCGATGAGATGGGCATCGGCGAGCGCAAGAAGCTTTCCTACGTCGGTCACGTGGCTTTCAACTTCGTGATAGACGGTCGCTATGACATGGTTGGCGAACCTGACCTCGTCGCGATCGGCCTTCCACAGTACGACGATGAAGGCGATGACATGGAGGACGCGCTCTTCGAGGCTGCGGTCGGCGCTATCGAAAGCATTCCCCGCGCTCGCCGCAAGGATCTGGATCTTTTGCAGGAATCCGCCCGCCGAGCCATACGCTCTGCTGCGAACCAGATATGGGGAAAGAAGCCGATCGTTACCGTGTTCGTCACCAAGGTCTGACCTATGCTCGGCCGTGTCAACCACATCGCGATCGCCGTTCCGGATCTCGCGGCGGCCGTGACGGCGTATCGCGACACGCTCGGAGCAAGCGTGTCTGCGCCGCAAGTGCTATCGGAACACGGCGTCACCGTTGTTTTCGTCGAACTGCCGAATACCAAGTTGGAGCTGCTAGAGCCGCTCGGTCCAGACTCCCCGATCGCTGCTTTTCTGCAAAAGAATCCGTCCGGCGGCATGCATCATATTTGCTACGAAGTGTCTGATATCCTTGCCGCTCGCGAGCATCTCATCCAGGCGGGGGCGAGGGTACTTGGTAGTCCCGATCCAAAGATCGGCGCCCATGGAAAACCAGTGCTCTTCCTGCATCCGAAGGATTTTTTCGGGACCTTGATCGAGATCGAGCAAGTCTGACTGCGTCAGAGTGACCCGCTACCATCAAAAAATAAGAAAGCCGTGGAAGGCGCTTTGAGTTGACTGCCGTTCGGCTCTATAAGCACACCCAGTGCGATTTTCATACAAGCGGTCAGCGGGACGTTCGATGCTACAGTTGTTTCTCCAGGGCTTCGCCGTTTATTTCATCGTATGGTGGATCACCCTCTTTGCGGTCCTGCCGATCGGCCTTCGCACCCAGGCGGAAGACAATGACATCGTGCTTGGCACGGTTCACAGCGCGCCGTCCCGCTTTCGTCCGCTCTTCGTCTTCTCGCTGACGACCATCATATCGGCTGTCATCTATGGCGCCTGGTACATTTCTTCGAACTACTTCGGATGGGGTTTCGACGCCTTGCCGCAGATCGGCCCCAGCTTCAAGAACTGATTGGAGCTTTTGCTCAAGCTTTGGGCATGTGTCGCCACCTCTTGTCACACGCCTGTCATGCAATTGCTGCATTGAGCTGACGTAGCGTTATGCATAAGCAACGTTGCGTAAGGACGGGCTTTTCCCGCAGATGTTGGGAAGCAAAAAAGCAAAAAAAACAAGGCTAAAAGCCTTGTTTTAAGTATCGCGTGATCCTTATCCGTTACCGGGGCTGCGACAAGCGCGCCTAAGATCTGATCCTCCCAAGACTTGACCGCGAATTCGGCAGGGATTTACCTCCCTGCCTGTTTTGTGGGCTCAAGCTAGCTCAAAGATTGGGCTTTGTCATCAGCTTTTTTGCATTTTTACTACACCCTAGCGTTTTTTTTCTGTTGATAAGGATTTCGCTCAAACCATTATAATTGTGGGGTTTTCTGCGGGCGTTGGTTTCCGCACCGCGAACTTGCTTATACGGGAGGCTGCTCGCGTCTATCGCGGGTTTCTTTCCTTCGGCGAAGCGGCTATGAACGCTCCCAATATTCACGTTTGCCTTCGATTCCGCTTTCCGGCGGCATCTCAACTGCTCTGGAATTTCGCCATGCGTATGTCCCGCTACTTCATGCCCATCCTCAAGGAAAATCCCAAGGAGGCGGAAATCGTCTCTCACCGGTTGATGCTGCGTGCCGGCATGATCCGGCAGCAGTCGCAGGGTATCTATTCCTGGCTGCCGCTTGGCAAGCGGGTGCTCGACAAGGTCAACAACATCATCCGCGAGGAACAGAACCGCTCGGGCGCCATCGAGCTTTCGATGCCGACCCTTCAGTCCGCTGAGCTCTGGCAGGAGAGCGGTCGTTACGATGCCTACGGCAAGGAAATGCTGCGCATCAAGGACCGGCAGGAACGCCCGATGCTGTACGGACCGACCAACGAGGAAATGGTGACGGATATCTTCCGCTCCTACGTCAAGTCCTACAAGGACCTGCCGCTCAACCTCTATCATATTCAGCTGAAGTTCCGGGACGAGATCCGTCCGCGATTTGGAACGATGCGGTCGCGCGAGTTCATGATGAAGGATGCCTATTCCTTCGATTTGACAAGGGAAGGCGCCGAGCATTCCTACAAGAAGATGTTCGCAGCCTATCTTCGCACCTTCGATCGCCTCGGGTTGCGCGCTATTCCCATGCGTGCCGATACCGGCCCGATCGGCGGTGATCTCAGTCACGAATTCATCATTCTCGCCGACACCGGAGAGTCCGAAGTCTACAGCCACAAGGATTTCGTCAACTTCGATATTCCCGGAGTCGACACCGATTTCGACGACGTCGCTGGCCTGAATGCTATTTTCGAAAAGTGGACGTCCGTCTATGCGGCCACGTCGGAGATGCACGATGAAGAAGCATTCAACGCGATTCCGCAGAGCGAGCGCCTTTCCGCGCGCGGCATCGAGGTCGGGCACATATTCTATTTCGGCACCAAGTATTCCGAACCGATGGGTGCGAAGGTGCAGGGCCCGGACGGCAAGGAACACAACGTTCACATGGGTTCCTACGGTATCGGGCCGACACGCCTTGTTCCCGCCATCATCGAAGCATCGCATGACGAGAATGGAATCATCTGGCCGGAGTCGGTGGCGCCGTTCGATGCGATTGTTATCAATATGAAAGCCGGCGACGGCGCCTGCGATACGGCTTGCGAGAGCATCTATGCTGCACTCACGAAGGGCGGCAAGGACGTTCTCTATGACGACACGGACGATCGTGCCGGCACGAAGTTTGCGACCGCCGACCTCATCGGCGTTCCCGTCCAGATCATTGCCGGTCCGCGCGCGGTCGCGAACGGCGAGGTGGAAGTCAAGGACCGAAAGACCGGCGCTCGCGAAACGATGACCATCGACGCGGTGATCAACAAGCTCTTGGGCTAAAGGAAGCAGGAGGCGAAATGGCAGACGCAGCGGTGAGCCAGCGGGGTTCCTTATCCGGCTTGGCTCCGGCCAGCCGGCCATTTTCAGCCTTCGAGCGGCTTGTGGCGTGGCGCTATTTGCGCGCGCGCCGCAAGGAGGCGTTTATCTCTGTCATTGCCGGCTTCTCCTTCATCGGTATCATGCTTGGCGTTGCAACGCTCATCATCGTCATGGCGGTCATGAACGGCTTTCGTACAGAGCTGATTTCCCGGATTCTCGGCATCAACGGTCACATGATCGTACAGCCGATCGATGGACCCTTTACAGACTATGCGGCGCTCACCGACAGGCTCGCCGCGGTGCCTGGCGTAAAGCTCGCGCTTCCCCTCGTGGAGGGGCAGACACTTGCCTCTGGACAGGGCGGCGCTGGAACAGGCGCACTGGTCCGCGGCATTCGGCCCGAGGATCTGCCGAAGGTGAAGACCGTATCGGATAACATCAAGTCGGGCGATATGGTCGGTTTCGCGGCCGGGCAGGGCGTTCTTATCGGCTCCCGAATGGCTGACCAGCTCGGGCTTCAGGCAGGCGACAACATCACGTTGATATCACCGGAAGGTGACGTGACCCCGATGGGCATCAATCCTCGTGTGAAATCCTACAGGGTCTCGGGCATCTTCGAGATCGGCATGTCGGAGTATGATGCGACGATCATCTACATGCCGCTCGAGGAGGCGCAGCTCTATTTCAATGCCGAGGGCCTCGTTCAGTCCATAGAGCTCTTCGTTGACAATCCAGACGACATCGATGCCATGCGGCCTAAGATCGAGGCGGCTGCGGGGCGCCAGATTGCCATCAGCGACTGGCGGCAACGCAACCAGACCTTCTTCTCGGCCCTGCAGGTCGAGCGCAATGTCATGTTCATGATCCTGACGCTGATCGTCCTGGTGGCTGCGCTCAACATCATTTCCGGCCTCATCATGCTGGTGAAGGACAAGGGAAGCGATATCGCCATTCTGCGGACAATGGGGGCAAGTTCCGGTGCCATCATGCGCATCTTCTTCATGACCGGTGCCGCAATCGGCATCGTCGGTACGCTGGCCGGCGTCCTGCTCGGCGTTATCGTCTGCGTGAACATCGAGAAGATCCGCGAGTTCTTCTCCTGGGTGTCCGGAACGGTTCTCTTCGACCCGCAGCTCTATTTCCTCAGCCAGTTGCCCGCGGAGATGAACCTCAACGAGACGATCTCGGTCGTGGTCATGGCGCTGACACTCTCCTTCATCGCAACGATCTTCCCGGCATGGCGTGCCTCCAGGCTCGACCCCGTGCAGGCCCTGCGCTACGAATAAGGAATGCTCATTTCATGAAGCGGAATACCGTTCTCAAGCTTTCCGGCGTCGAGCGCTACTATGGGCAGGGCGAGACGCTGCTCTCGATCCTCAAGGGTGCCGATTTCACGCTGAACAGCGGCGAGATCGTCGCACTCGTCGCTCCGTCGGGCACCGGCAAGTCGACTTTGCTGCACGTTGCGGGCTTGCTGGAGCATCCAGACGGCGGTGAAGTGACGATCAACGGCCTTCCCTGCGACGGACTGCCCGACGACAAGCGCACGGCGATCCGCCGCAGCGAGATCGGCTTCGTCTATCAGTTCCATCATCTACTGCCGGAGTTCTCGGCCATCGAGAACATCATGATGCCGCAGATGATTGCCGGCCTGCCGCGCAAGGATGCCAGGGAACGCGCAGCGCAACTGCTCGACTACATGCGCATCGGCCATCGCGGATCCCACCGTCCGGGGGAGCTCTCCGGTGGAGAGCAGCAGCGCGTGGCGATCGCGCGCGCGGTCGCCAACGCGCCGAGCCTGCTTCTCGCCGACGAACCGACGGGAAATCTCGATCCGGAAACGGCGAGCTACGTCTTCGACGCCCTTGAAGCCCTGGTGCGCCAATCGGGCCTTGCAGCCCTGATCGCGACGCACAATCATCAGCTTGCCGGTCGCATGGACCGTCGCGTGACAATCACCGATGGAAAGATCGTGGATTTCTGAGGGCCTTCGCCTGCTCCCAGCGATCGCGAGCAATGCTGGAATTCTCCGAACCGACAGCGATCGATTCCGTCGGTGGTGCTTGCGCTGGCCTCACCCGCGACAATAGTCACCGGATCGATTCATTTGCGTCCTCACGGGACCGGATTGAGCGCCATTGTGCTTGTTAAGACAAACTTAATCATGTGCTGTGCATCGCATTCGCCACGGCGGAGCAGAAAAGATTCCTGTTGACAATGGAACAATACAAGAACAAATTAAAAACATAAGAGCACAGGAGAGCCAAATGACTGATATGATCCGCGATATCGCAGCATTCACCTCCATCGCGATGTTCATCGCCAGTTTCTCGCTGATCTGCATGGCGATGTAAGAATTCAGGGGACCGCATGGCTGCCATGCGGTCCGAATGGCGGACTTCATCTGGACATCGTCCCCTGCAATGCCGACAATGCATCCGATTCATTTCAGTGATCGGAAGGGCATCTAATGGCGGGTTCGGAAAAGGACGGCGCGGACGGTTTCATTGGCGGTGCGCCGGGATTCGTTCATCTGCGCGTTCATTCGGCATACTCGCTGCTTGAGGGCGCGCTGCCGCTTAAGGGAATTCTGTACAAGGCATCGGGCGACAGGCAACCTGCAATTGCAATCACCGACACCAACAATCTCTTCGTCGCTCTGGAGTTTTCGCAAAAGGCGATGGATGAGGGACTGCAGCCGATCATCGGATGCCAGGTTTCCATCGACATGGAGGATGGCCTCGAGACGGAAAAGCGTGGCGGGCAACAGGGGTTGGCGAAATTGCCTTCCATTGTCCTGCTGTCAGCCACGGACGAAGGTTACGAGCGGCTGGTGGATCTGGTCAGTCGCGCTTATCTCGGTGGGGAGGGCGGTGGTCAGTCGGTCCACATCCGCGCCTCCTGGCTGGATGAGATCGGAACGGAAGGACTGATAGCGCTCACGGGAGCGTCGACCGGCCCGGTCGATATGGCGCTGAAGGACGGTCATGCCTCGCAAGCCGAGGCTCGACTGCTTTTGCTGAAGCGGCTGTTCGGCGACAGGCTCTATGTTGAACTTCAGCGACACGGCACCTATGACAAGCGGCATGAACAGAAGTTGATCGGGCTGGCCTATGACCACGATCTGCCTTTGGTCGCCACCAACGAAGCCTTCTTCCCGACGCGCGATGATTATGACGCGCACGACGCGTTGATGGCCGTCGCGCACAATGCCATCGTTTCCGACGACACGCGTTTCCGGCTGACGCCGGATCACTATCTGAAAAGCCGCGCCGAAATGGTGAAGCTTTTCTCGGATCTTCCCGAAGCGCTCGAAAGCACCGTCGAGATTGCACGCAGATGCTCGTTCGTCCTCAATACCCGCAAGCCGATTTTGCCGCGCTTTACTGCAGCAACAGCTGATCCGGAGGAAGCCGAGCGCGAGGAAGCGCTGGAGCTCCGGCGCCAGGCAGTCGAGGGTCTGGACAGTCGCCTGGAGACGCTAGGCATGTCGCCCGGCTATGAGGAGAAGGACTACCGCGAACGGCTTGAGTTCGAGCTCAGCGTTATCGAGCGCATGAAGTTCCCCGGCTACTTCCTCATCGTCGCGGACTTCATCAAGTGGGCAAAGCAGCATGATATTCCGGTCGGTCCCGGCCGCGGTTCGGGCGCGGGCTCGCTTGTCGCCTATGCGTTGACGATTACCGACGTCGATCCACTGCGCTTCTCGCTCCTCTTCGAACGCTTCCTGAACCCGGAACGCGTCTCGATGCCCGACTTCGATATCGACTTCTGCCAGGATCGCCGGGAAGAGGTGATCCGCTACGTGCAGCAGAAATACGGCCGCGAACAAGTGGCCCAGATCATCACCTTCGGTTCGCTCCAGGCACGCGCGGCCCTGCGCGACGTAGGGCGTGTGCTGGAAATGCCCTACGGCCAGGTCGACAAGATCTGCAAGCTCGTACCGAACAATCCGGCCAATCCGACACCGCTCTCGAAGGCGATCGAAGAAGAGCCGAAGCTACAGGAGGAGGCAGCCAAGGAACCGGTGGTGGCCCGCCTGCTCGATATCGCCCAGAAGCTCGAAGGGCTTTATCGGCATGCATCGACCCATGCCGCCGGCATCGTCATCGGGGACCGTCCGCTGTCGAAGCTGGTGCCGATGTACCGCGATCCACGCTCCGACATGCCCGTCACCCAGTTCAACATGAAGTGGGTCGAACAGGCCGGCCTCGTAAAATTCGACTTTCTCGGCCTGAAGACGCTGACGGTATTGAAGGTGGCGGTTGATTTTGTGGCCAAGCTTGGCATCAAGGTCGACCTCGCGGCAATCCCGTTGGATGACCAAAAGACCTATGACATGCTCTCGCGCGGCGAGACCGTCGGCGTGTTCCAGGTTGAAAGCGCCGGCATGCGCAAGGCGCTGATCGGCATGAAGCCGGACTGCATCGAAGATATCATCGCGCTCGTCGCACTCTATCGTCCGGGTCCTATGGAGAACATCCCGGTCTATAATGCCCGAAAGCATGGCGAGGAGGAGATCGAGTCGATCCATCCGACCATCGACTACCTGCTGAAGGAGACGCAGGGCGTTATCGTCTACCAGGAGCAGGTGATGCAGATCGCCCAGGTCCTGTCCGGATATTCGCTAGGGGAGGCCGATCTTCTGCGCCGGGCAATGGGTAAGAAGATCAAGGCCGAAATGGATCAGCAGCGCGAGCGCTTCGTCGATGGCGCCGTCAAGAACGGGGTGAGGAAGCCGCAAGCCGATGTGATCTTCGATCTCCTCGCCAAGTTCGCCAACTACGGATTCAACAAGTCGCACGCGGCCGCATACGCGATCGTCTCCTACCAGACAGCCTATATGAAGGCGCACTATCCGGTCGAGTTCCTCGCCGCTTCGATGACGCTCGATATGTCGAATACCGAAAAGGTCAACGACTTCCGGCAAGATGCAAAGCGGCTTGGCATCGATGTCGTCGCCCCGTCGGTGCAAACATCCTTCCGACACTTCGAAACCGGCGACAACCGCATCTACTACGCCCTGGCGGCGCTGAAGGGCGTTGGTGAATCCGCGGTCGAGCACATCGTTGCGGTGCGTGGCGACACGCCCTTCGCCAGCTTGGAGGATTTCTGCCTGCGCATCGACCCCCGCCAGGTAAACCGTCGCGTTCTCGAAAGCCTGATATATGCCGGCGCATTCGATTGCTTCGGCCTGGATCGCGCACAATTGGCCGGTGGCCTCGACCGGGTGCTCGGTTACGCGCAGCGCGCTCAGGAGAACAAGCTGAGCGGCCAGTCCGATATCTTCGGTAGCGCTCTGTCGTCGGGGCCGGAAAAGATCTCCCTGCCGCCATTCTCTCCGTGGCTGGCTTCCGAGCGGCTCCTCAAGGAGTTCCAGGTTCTGGGCTTTTACCTGACCGCCCACCCGCTTGATTCCTACAACGACATTCTCCAGAAGATGCGTGTGCAGACCTTTGCCGAGTTCTCGGCTGCGGTGAAGCAGGGCGCTACCAATGCGCGTCTTGCCGGAACGGTCATTTCCAAGCAGGAGCGCAAGACTCGTACCGGCAACAAGATGGGCATCATCGTCTTCTCCGACTCATCCGGCCAGTTCGAGGCTGTCCTCTTCTCCGAGATGCTCGGCCAGTATCGTGACGTCTTGGAATCCGGGAAGTCCTTCATTCTGACGGCAACCGGCGAGGAGCGGCCGGAAGGCGTCGGGTTGCGTCTGCAGACCATCCAGTCGCTTGAGGAGAAGTCGCTACAGATGCAAAAGGCGTTGCGCGTCTATGTCCGCGATTCCGGACCGCTGCGTGCCGTCTCCGCCCATCTCAACGCCAAGGGCGACGGCCTCGTCTCCTTCATTGTCATCAAGGAGGATGGCAAGCGCGAAGTCGAGGTGGCGCTCGCGCAGAAATACCGCATCACGCCGGAAATCGCCGCGGCGCTCCGTGCTGCACCCGGTGTCGTCGACGTGGAACTCGTCTGAGGCTTAGCCTCGGGTGACAGTGATAAAATCGGTGCCTTTGCCGGTCTCGGTGCCGAGGCCGGTGTCGGAGATGGTAAGCGTCGAGCCCGATGTCAGCATTGCATCGATCTTACGCCTCGTATCATCAGGAATGGCGATGCGGCTCAGCGCGTTTGCAAGTGGCGTGCCGCTGATGATCGAGCTTTCCAGGCTGCTGATGCCAAGCCGATTCATTGCCTGTCGCGACAGGGTATTGGGGATGGTGACGCCCATCCAATCCGCTGCGCCGCTTTCGAAGTCGACGTCATGCACCATGAAAAAGTGTGTTCCCAGGGCAAGGCCCGGATTTGCGATCGTGATCGGCGCTTCGAGGACGGGGTTGAAGCCTTGCCGGATCCTGATCACGCCATTTGCCGGTTCGCCCTTGCCCGCAGCTGTATAGACCGCCCTTACAAGGCTATCGCTGAGCAGTGACTTGTCTGCGGTCGGTTCAAGCGGGTGTTGCGTCTTGAAATCGCTGATGGCCTGAACCGTTGCGGGCCCAAGCAGTCCATCGGGATCGCCTGCGGAAAATCCCAGCTCGTTGAGATGGGCCTGAAGATCAATGACCGTCTCTCGCTCCGTGCGACGTGTGATCAGAATACGGATCGGCTCGTCGTTGGCAGGGGTCGTGAGTTGCCGCGGGATCGGCGTCCGCGGCATGGACAGGTCATTCATGGCAACCTGCACCGGTCCTTGCCCGATCGCCGGACGAAGAGTCATATCGGAAAGAAGCGGCGGCGGCTCCGGCGTGTCCGGTCGGAACAGTGTCGGATGCTCGATTGGCCCAGGGGTAACTTCGGCATCGGTAATCACGACCGGCACGCCCATTCCCGTCATCTTGTAGAGCAGCTTGGCAAAAGCGGCCGGCAACCGTACGCAGCCGTGCGAGGCCGGGTATCGCGGCACGGAGTTAGACTCGTGCAACGCGATGCCTGACCATGTCAGCCGTTGCATGAACGGCATGGGCGCGGCCGAATAGAGATTGGATTCGTGATACTTTTTCTTCTCGATCACCGAGAAGATACCGCTCGGCGTCGTATGGCCGGGCTTTCCCGTCGAAACCTTCGAGGTCGCAATGATTTCCGCCCCGTCGTAGAGAGCAAGCGACTGTGAATTTTTCGAAACGAAGATCTGCAGCGTTCGCGCTTCCGCGGCCAGAGCGGGGTGCACGAGCGCGGTAGCCGACAGCAAGCCGAGGCCGAATACGAGACGCGAAAACATAGTAGCCAACCAAGAACGCAATACCAGAGGGGCAAGCGTAGCCGGGGAAGCTTAAGGAAAACTTGAAATACGCTCTCGTGAGGTGGGCTCACATATTATTGATCGCGTTTGCCGCCGAAGGTATAACCGGTTTCGACCGCCCCCTTGCCGAATTTGTCGCGCAGCTTGTCCATCGCTGCTTCTGCAGCCGCTCTGCGACCGGATTGCACATCGACCAGGTCGGGCGGATCAGCGCGCACCGGATCGCAAAGATCGGTCACCCCGATGCCGATCAGGCGAAATTTCGTCCCGTCAGCTTCCCTCTCAAGCAGGTCGACGCCGGTGCGAAAGATCTTGTCGGCAAGCTGGGTCGGGTCTTCCAGCCTCCTGTTGCGTGTCCGCGACTTGAAATCGGCTGTCTTCATCTTCAAAACCACGGTGTGACCCGCGACCCCGCTCTTCTTCAGGCGCCATGAGACCTTCTCGGAGAGGCTGCGCAGGATAGGGATGAGATCCTCGTATCGCGATATATCGTCGAAAAAGGTCGTTTCAGACGACACGCTTTTCGCCGCGTCGTTGAGATGAACGTCACGGTCGTCCACGCCCCTGGAAAGACGGGCGAGGCGCTGCCCCATGCTGCCGTAGCGGCGCATGAGGTCAGTTTCTTCCATGGTCTGCAACTGGCCGATCGTTCGGATGCCGTCGGCCTCCAGCGTCGCCGAGAAAGCCTTGCCGACCCCCCAGATCGTCGTCACCGGTCGCGGCGCGAGAAAGGAGACGGCCTCTTCCCGACCGATCACGGAAAAGCCACGCGGTTTCTGTAGGTCCGATGCGACCTTGGCGAGAAATTTGCAATAGGATAGCCCGACGGAGATGGTAATGCCGATTTCCTTCTCGATGCGCCGCGCGAATTTCGCCAGCGTGCGGGCCGGCGGATCGTGATGCAAGCGTTCGGTGCCGCCAAGTTCGAGAAAGGCTTCGTCGATCGAGAGCGGCTGGACGAGTGGTGTCAATTCTTGCATCAAGGCGCGCACCTGGCGCCCAACGCGCACGTACTTCTCCATATCAGGCCGAATGACGACCGCCTGCGGACAGGCCTCCAGCGCCTTGAACATAGGCATTGCCGATCGAACGCCGTGAATACGCGCGATATAGCAGGCGGTTGAGACCACTCCACGCTTGCCGCCGCCGATGATCACCGGCTTGTCGGCAAGCTCGGGATTGTCGCGTTTCTCGACGGATGCATAGAAGGCGTCGCAGTCGATGTGCGCCAGTGTCAGATCATAGAGCTCTTTATGTCTAACGAGGCGAGGACTGCCGCACGCCGTGCAGCGACGCGTTTCCGCCTTCTGCTCGCCGAGGCAGTCACGACAGAAGCCGGGCATCTTGTCTGGAACGGGGACCATGGCGAGAACAAAGATTGAACATTGTGACATTAGCCTCTAAGCTCGCGAGTCTCAAGTGAGCGGGAGAGGTTTGTGTTGGATATCGATCTGCGCTTCGGATCGACTGTCGCTGCCGCACGAAACGATCGGAAGAATAAAGGGTGGCCTTCCGCTCATGCGGCGGGATTTGCAATCCTGGTGGGCTTAACCGAGAAATGTGCGCGCACCAATTCGTGTGCGTGACCCCAACCGGAGGCGGCCACGATTGATCCAGTCGGCGCTGGTGCGAACGGCTTGAAATCGGGATTGGCCATCATGGTCACGAGCAGGCACTCCGGCACATGCTCGCCGACGGACAGGAGGTTGCGTTGCATATCGTCGATGAAAGCGACGGGCAGGTCTCTCCGGTCATGCAGCCGTGCGACGACAGGCCCTTTGGGTTCTTCGGTGGCGATCATGTCGAAAGACAGGTCAAGCTGGTCAAGGAGCTTTCGCCGGATTCCATGATGGCGGGGCGGCATTGCCGTCAAGAATACGATGTCTGCATCGGTGGAAAGCATCTGCAGCGTCTCTACCGCCTCTTCGGCCGGCTTCTGCCACAAGTCCTGGCTCGCGAAGAATGCCTCTTCGAGCGAATCGACCGTAGCCCGTTCCAATTCGCTGCCGTCGTGTTGGGAAACGATGTTGCCGTGAAGCCGGAACGATCTCGGAAGGAGGTCATAGCTATGAGATCGCAGAAACGCCGTGAAGGGCGAGATGAATTCGAGAACGACTTCGTCAATGTCGCAGACGATGAGCGGTCTGTCGCCGAGGCGCACCTGGCGAACGTCGGTTGCAACATCCATTATCAGTATTCTCCGGAGCCCAGCCCTGGTGGCGAGAAATGCAACCATGCTGCGTTCAGCACCTCGGGCGGAGTTCCCGTAGCCTGGCAAAAGGCCATCGCCGTCGGTTCGTGGTTCATCAGGAAGTCCATCATGCCCGATAGAAACCCGGCATCGTTGACGGCGTGGCGTACTCGCCCTGGTTCGACACCGGTCAACGCCAGGAAGCGACCGAATAGATCCTGCTCGTTCGCAAGCCAGGCGAGAACGGCGATTGCCGTTTGTTGCGGATCGGCGGAAAGTTGTTTCGAAGTCTTGAAGTTGCTTTGCATTTCGCGGGGTAAGTTACCTATTTTTCAACCAAATACCGATAGCGTGCTTCTATCGGTTTCATGGAGCCGTGTGCTCGCATGTCTTTCTCATGCGGACGAACGGTTGCCGGAACGGACGTAGGACGCGTGTCATGCCCAAACAGGTGATGATTGTAGAAGATAACGAGCTCAACATGAAGCTCTTTCGCGACCTTATCGAGGCGTCCGGATATACGACTATTCAGACCCGAAACGGCATGGAAGCGCTGGAGCTTGCGCGCAAGCATCGCCCTGATCTGATCCTGATGGATATTCAGCTACCGGAGGTTTCCGGCCTCGAAGTCACCAAATGGCTGAAGGAGGACGATGATCTGCATGTCATCCCGGTGATCGCTGTCACGGCCTTTGCGATGAAGGGCGACGAAGAGCGCATCCGCCAGGGCGGATGCGAGGCCTATGTCTCGAAGCCCATTTCCGTCCCGAAGTTCATCGAGACGATCAAGACTTACCTCGGCGATGCCTGACGTATCAGCAGAAAGAAGCCCATGACTGCGCGAATTCTGGTGGTTGATGACATCCCGGCCAACGTGAAGCTCCTCGAGGCGCGGTTGATCGCCGAATATTTCGAGGTCATGACAGCTGCCGACGGCTATCAGGCGCTGGCAATATGCGAGCGGAACCAGGTCGATCTCGTGCTGCTTGACATCATGATGCCGGGCATTGACGGTTTTGAAGTGTGCGAGCGGCTGAAGGCCAGTCCCAGGACGTCGCATATCCCCGTTGTCATGGTGACTGCCCTGGATCAGCCAGCGGATCGCGTCCGCGGGCTTAAGGCCGGAGCCGACGATTTCCTGACCAAGCCGGTAAATGATCTGCAGTTGATATCGCGGGTCAAAAGCCTTCTCCGCCTGAAGACGCTCAGTGACGAACTGCGCATTCGAGCCGAGACGGCGCATACCATGGGTATCGACGAACTCCTGCGTGCGGGCGAAGGGGCCACCGATGATACCGGTCAGGTCCTGCTCGTCGATGGACGCGCGAATTCGCAGGAGCGCATCATCAGGGCACTGAAGCCGATCGCTGATGTCTCGGCAATCTCCGATCCGCAAGCGGCTATTTTCGAAGCGTCCGAGAACCCCTTTGAACTGGTGATCGTCAACGCTAACTTCGAAGATTACGATCCGCTGCGGCTATGCTCGCAACTTCGGTCGCTGGACCGCACACGCTTTCTGCCGATCCTGATCATAACAGAGCAGGGCGACGACGATATGGTCATCCGCGCGCTCGAACTTGGGGTAAACGACTACATCGTCCGGCCGGTGGATCCGAATGAACTTGTCGCACGCAGCCTCACCCAGATGCGGCGCAAGCGCTATAACGATCGCCTGCGCGCAAGCGTGAAGCATACGATCGAGCTTGCTGTCACCGACCCGCTGACGGGGCTCAACAACCGCCGTTATCTCGACAACCATCTGAGTACGCTGTTCAACCGCTCGATGGCCCGCGGACGTCCCCTTTCCGTGCTGATCACCGACATCGACCGGTTCAAGCAGGTCAACGATACCTACGGGCACGATGCCGGAGATGATGTTCTGAAAGAGTTCGCAAGTCGTATTCGATCGACGGTCCGCGGCGCCGACCTTGCATGCCGTTACGGCGGCGAAGAGTTTGTGGTCATCATGCCTGATACGTCGCCTGAAGTCGCGGCGGCAGTCGCAGAACGGTTGCGCGCAGCCGTTGAAACGGCGCCGTTCAAGCTGAAGTCGTCAGGCCAGGAGTTGAGCGTAACGGCGTCCTTCGGCATCTCGTCACGCATCGCGTCGGTCATCACCCCCGGCCAACTGATGAAGCAGGCCGACGTCGCGCTTTACGAAGCCAAAAATGGCGGCCGCAATCGCGTGGTTGCCGTCGCTTGAGGCACGGCTGGCCAGCCAACGTCTCGCTCATGCACAGGTATGTCGCCAGTCCTTATCGCTATACTGCAAGATGCTGCTGCAAGTAGGATGGAAGACGGCTCTGTTGCCACGTTGGAATGACGATGATTTCCGGACGTTAGTCCAAGCACGCAAGGTCGCTGTAACAGCAAAAACATGATGAACAATCATATTTTGACAGGTTTTGCCTGAGGTGCTGCAGGCACGATCTTGATACGTCGCCCACGAATGCTAATACTATTGGCCTATATTGGCGGTGTTCTTTATGGCTTTGCACCCTGTTCTTGCCGGAAAGATCGACTCGAGACTATAAAAACTGTCCCAAAGCCGTACTTTTAACCATGAAATCAAGCTAGGAAATCTAACCCTTAAGAATTTGTTGATTTTCTTCCGCGTTCACGGCAATTATCGGCACACAAGAGAAAAAGCTCCCGTCGTGGAGTCCAGGATACCCCATGATGCTCAGGTCCGCCGCATCTCCTGGGTCGTGGGGTCGGTCGGCTGGTACGCAACACCAGCGGTTCCTCGTGCCGCGTTGCTTGCTGGTCGACCCCCTTTCGTGAAAACGCCGTCCTCTCCGTGTGTTCGGGCAGGGCGGCGTTTCTATTTTGTGCTTGGCACGGACTGCGATACGGACAAAAGAAAAGGCACGCAGCCGTTGGGCGCGCGCCTTTTTTGAAGAACGTCAGATCAAGTGATTACTTGATCTTGGTTTCCTTGAACTCGACATGCTTGCGAGCAATCGGGTCATACTTGGTCTTCGTCATCTTGTCCGTCATCGTACGGCTGTTCTTCGTCGTGACGTAGAAAGAACCTGTGTCGGCTGTCGACAGCAGCTTGATCTTGATTGTTGTAGCCTTGGCCATGGTCGTCCTGCCTTTAAAAAAATGAATGCCGTCAAATGCCGGATGGGCTCCACGGCCAATTCTGGCGCGAAACTACGAATCTAGCCCGAAATGTCAAGTCCGCTTTCGAATGAAAAGCAACCTTGCGGCGGAAAGCAGGGCATAAAGCCCGAAGAAGCCGGCGATGGCCCACGCAAAACCGTTGTTTCCGGCGACATCGATGGCGGCGCCGATGACTTGTGGTCCAGCGACCGTGCCGACTGCATAACAGAAAACGAAAGCTGCGTTGGCCGCCGCAAGGTCGGAGCCAGTCAACCGTGAACCGAGGTGGCTGAGCCCGACCGTGTACAGTCCGGCCACGCAGCCGCCCCAGAACAGCAACACCCCTGCCATCATCACCCAGCTATGGACAAGGAACGGCAGCATCAAGGAGCCAATGAGGCCCATGAAGGCCATTCCGGCCAGCAGCGGACGTTTGTCTTTCATGCGGTCGGAAAGCAGACCGACAGGGATCTGAAAGATCATGTTGCCGATTCCCATCACCGTCAGCAGCAGGGCGGCTTGCGATTCGGTGAAGGATGCGCGCACGGCATAGATCGGAAACAGCGCCAGACCGCCCGCTTCCACCGCGCCGAAGATGAAAACAGCCGCTGTTGCGCTCGGCACGAGGAAAACGTAGCGCATGAAATGCAACTCCGGCTTCTCCTCCAAGACAGGACTCTCATAGCGGGCGATAAAGATCGGGACGGCTGCAAGGAGGATCGCGCAGGCGCCTACAGCGAAGGGAAGGATGCCGTCGCTGCCGAGGACCGAAAACAGCAGGGGCCCGGCGGCAAAGCCAAGCGACAGCACCGTCGCATAGATACCGAGTACGAATCCGCGCTTGGAAGGCGGCGAGGCGGCATTGATCCAGAACTCCGAGAGGATGAACAAGGTCGTCGTGGCGCCGTGGAAGGCGAAGCGCAACGGAAACCACATCCAGAAGTCTTGGGCGTAGTAGAAACAGAGCGCGCTCAGCGCCGAAATCACCACCGCCCAGATCATGGTTTGCGCGACGCCAAACCGGTGCGCCAGCTTTGTGGTGATCGGTGCGGCGACCATTGCCGCAACGCCAGCCATGGCCGTGTTGAGGCCGATGAGGGTGGATGGAATGCCGCGCTTTTCGAGAATGATGCTGAGAAGCGGAAGCCCGAGGCCAATTGCTATGCCGACGGCCGAAATGGACGAGACGGCTGCCACCAGTGAAGGCCAATGGATTTCCTCGACATCGCCTGGTGTGCCGTTTCGCGGCTGAGACATATACCCATCCCTTAGAGACATACTGCTAAGAATCGCTGCCGCGAAGCACATAGAAAGGCACAGACGTGCCAAATCCAAGTGACGGGTGTGCTTTACAAGATGAAAGGCGCTGGCTGCAATAACCTGAATGTTTTTGGATAGGTTCTATCAATAAAGCTTACCATTGAAACGCAATCGGACGTATCGCCGCGGACGCAAGAGCCGCGGCGCATTTGAGCGTTGCCCACTACACGCGAAATGTGTCGTGATGGTGAAGGATCGCCTAACGTCGGCGACCGGGGATTTCATACTCGTCGTGATCGCCGCTGTGTCCCCCGAAGCCGTGCATCTTCATCGCCCATTGCAGGCCGATAACGCCGCCCTTGATCGGCTGGATGACTAGCAGGGTGGCCAGTAGTGTGATCGGCGCCCAGATCGTGAAGGTGAGCCAAAGCGGCATCGGCCAGACGAGATCAGTCATCATGTAGCCGGCGATGATAATGTGGCCGATGACCACGATCGTCAGATACGGCGGAAGATCGTCGGAGCGATGATGATGCATAGCCTCGCCGCAGGCGGCGCAATTGTCGACCGGCTTCAGGAACCGACGAAAAAGCTTGCCTCTACCGCAGGCGGGGCAGCGGTTGAGCATGCCGCGACCAATAGAACGGCCGAGCGGACGTTCCACCTCTTCGCTTCCTCCGTATTGGATGGTCAGGTCGCTTGGGGTGGTCATGGTCGTTTCCTTTTCCGGCGCCCTACACGCCTATCGCCGCCCTCTTGGCGGCCTTGTTCCGGCCTTTTTGCGCGCCGCGTTTGCATCGCGCCGGCCCGCCTTGTGGAACGAACGTACAGCGGTCGGCATCTTCCGCCCTTCGCTGATCATCTCGAAGCGAAGCGCGCCGGCGAGCGGAATGGCTTCCGCGAGCTTGACAGTGACGCCGTCGCCCAGTCGGTAGCCGAGGCCGGTCTTTTCCCCCGACAACGCTTGATGCGCCTCATCATAGATGAAGTAGTCCGTTCCGAGCGTAGATATAGGAACGAAGCCGTCGGCTCCATAGTCCGGCAGGGCGACAAATAGTCCCGATTTCGTCACACCTGACACGCGTCCTGCGAATTCCTCGCCGACTCGACCAGCCAGATGGTGGGCTATCAGTCGATCCACGGTCTCGCGCTCGGCAGCCATGGCGCGGCGTTCGAAGGTAGAGATCTCGGCAGCGATATCATCCAGCGTCGCTTCCTCATCAGGGTTAATGCCACCTTCGCCGAAGCCGAGCGACCCGACGAGCGCACGATGGACAATCAGATCGGCGTAGCGACGGATCGGCGAGGTGAAGTGCGCGTATTTCATCAGGTTCAGGCCAAAGTGCCCGATGTTTTCCGGGCTGTAGATCGCTTGGCTCTGCGAGCGCAGCACCATCTCGTTGACCATCGTCTGATGCGGGGTATCCTGCGCCTTCTCGAGAATGATGTTGAAATTGTTGGAGCGCATATTACCGCCCTTGGCCAAGGAAATACCAAGCGTGGCCAAAAACTCGCGCAGGATCTCCTGCTTGGCGAGTGTCGGCCCGTCATGGATACGGTAGATCAGTGGCTGCTTCTTCTTCTCCAGCGTTTCGGCTGCCGAAACGTTTGCCTGGATCATCATCTCCTCGATCAGCTTGTGCGCGTCGAGACGTGGTGGCACGAAGACACGGTCGACTGTGCCGTCCGGCTTCAACAGGATCTTGCGCTCCGGCATGTCGAGTTCGAGCGGCTGACGCCGTTCGCGGCCGCGCGTCATCACCTTGTAGGCGTGCCATAGCGGCTTCAGGATCGGTTCGAGCAGTGGTCCAGTCTTGTCGTCTGGCTGTCCGTCGATCGCCGCCTGCGCCTGCTGGTAGGAAAGCTTGGCCGCGCTCTTCATCATTACACGATGGAAGGTGTGGCCAATCTTGCGGCCCTCCTTCGAAAACACCATGCGTACGGCCAAAGCAGGGCGGTCCTGGCCTTCTCTCAGAGAGCAGAGATCGTTCGAAATGCGCTCGGGCAACATCGGTACGACCCGGTCCGGGAAGTACACGGAATTGCCGCGCTTCAGTGCTTCACGGTCGAGCGGCGAGTTCGGGCGGACGTAGTAGGAAACGTCGGCAATCGCGACGTTGACGATAACGCCGTCGACATTGTCGGGCGAGGGGTCTGATTCGGCATAGACCGCATCGTCGTGGTCCTTGGCGTCAGCGGGATCGATGGTGATAAGCGGAACGCTGCGCCAGTCCTCGCGATGTGACATTGTCGCGGGCCTTGCGTCATCGGCCTCGGCAACGACAGCCGGCGGGAAGACATGCGGGATACCGTGCGCATGGATCGCGATCATAGAGATCGCCTTTTCCGAGCCGACGGAACCGACGACCGACAGGACCTTGGCACGCGGAAGCCCGAAGCGGCCAAGGCGTGCAACCTCGACTTCGACGAGGTCGCCGTCCTTGGCGCCGCCCGTGTAATCCGGGTCGATCACCATCTCTTCGCCGCGCCTTTCGATCGGCAGCAGGCGTCCGGCACCACCCGGTGCCTCCTTGAAAACGCCCATGCTCGCGGTGCGGCGCTTGTCGAGAATCTTGATGATGCGGGCGGTGTAGGCCGGGCCGCCGCGATCGGTAGCCGGGAAGATCTTCGCGAGGACCCGATCGCCCATGCCCGCAACGGGCGCTTTGCCCTTGCCGTTGCGTCCTGCGGGAGAACTCGACTGCCGGATGGCAACCGCCGGAGCCACGCCCTGCTCATCCGGCCATTCAGCCGGACGGCCGATCAGTTCGCCGTCCTTGTCGCGCGTCGTGATATCTAGCACCGTTACCGGTGGCAGTGCGCCCGGCCGGATTAGCGATTTGCGCGTCTTCTGAAGCATGCCCTCTTGTTCAAGCTCACGCAGGATGTGCTTGAGTTCCACGCGGCTCTCGCCCTTAAGCCCAAAAGCCTTGGCGAGTTCGCGCTTCGAGGCCTTCTGCGGGTGATCGGCGATGAAACGCAGGATCACTTCTCGTGACGGCAGGGCGCCATGGGCACTGATCAGCGTCTCGACAGCAGGCTCGCTGCCGGCACGCCCGATCTTGGCGGGACGCTTGCCCATGCTTCCTGTCTTTTCGCGCGGGATCCTGCTCACTCTCAGCTCTTCTTCGATTTCGCGGGCGCCTTGGCTTTCGTCGCTTTGGGTTTTGCCGCCGTCTTCGTGGCTTTGGTGTCGGTTGCCGCCGCCTTGGCTTTGGGCTTCGCTTTGCCCTTGGCAACAGGCGGCTTGCCGGCCTTGGCAGCGATCAGCACCAGTGCCTCCTCGACGGTCAGGCCTTGCGGGTCGGTGCCCTTCGGCAGCGTTGCATTGACCTTGCCCCAGTTGACGTAGGGGCCGTATTTGCCGTCGCGCACGGTAATTGCGCCGCCGCCATCCGGATGGTCGCCGAGTTCCTTCAACGCAACAGCAGCCGTTCGTCCACCTGGCCCTTTGCTCGCCTTCTCGGCGATCACGGTCACCGCACGGTTGAGCCCGACCGAGAAGACGTCCTCGACTGTCTCGAGATTGGCGTATGAGCCGTCGTGCAAAAGGAACGGTCCGTAGCGCCCGATTCCCGACGAGATCATCTTGCCTGATTCCGGATGCTTGCCGATATCGCGGGGTAGCGAAATCAGCGCCATCGCCTTTTCGTAGTCGATGTCTTCAGGTTTCCACCCCTTCGGCAACGAGGCGCGCTTCGCCTCTTTGCCGTCGCCGCGCTGGATATAAGGACCGAAGCGGCCTGAGCGCAGCGTCAGTTCCTCGCCAGTCACCGGGTCGGTGCCCAGGTTCTTTGGTTCGTTGAGGCCTCCGCCGTCGGCCTCCGCGCCACCCTCTGAAGAAAGCTGCCGCGTATAATTGCACTCAGGATAGTTCGAGCAACCGACGAACGCGCCGTATTTGCCAAGCTTCAACGAAAGGTTGCCGGTGCCGCAAACCTGACAGATTCGCGGATCGCCGCCATCCTCGCGCTTCGGGAAGACAAGGGGTGCCAGCGCTTCGTTGAGCGAGTCGAGAACGTTGGTGACGCGCAGTTCCTTGGTGTCTTCGATCTGGGAGAAGAAATCCTTCCAGAAATCGCGCAGCACCTGCTTCCAGTTCAGTTCGCCAGCCGAAATCCGGTCGAGCTTCTCCTCCAGATCGGCCGTGAAGTCGTACTCGACGTACTTGGTGAAGAAGCTTTCGAGGAAAGCCGTCACCAGTCGGCCCTTGGCTTGCGGGATCAGCTTGCGCTTGTCGATTGTCACATACTCTCGGTCACGCAGTGTTGCCAGCGTAGCCGCGTAAGTGGAAGGGCGACCGATGCCGAGTTCTTCCATCTTCTTGATAAGGGTGGCTTCCGAATAGCGCGGCGGCGGTTCGGTGAAGTGCTGTGTCGAATTGATCTTCTGCTTGGCAAGGTTTTCGCGGGCATTGATCTCCGGCAGGCGGCCATCCTCGTCGCCATCGTCGCTCTGTTCGCCGTCTTCCTTCTGGTCTGTGTAGGCGGCAATGAAGCCATCGAAGCGAATGACCGAACCGACAGCGCGAAGGCCGGCCTTCTCGCCGTTGTTGTCAGCAGTGATCTCGGCCGTAGTGCGCTCGATCTCGGCCGACGCCATCTGGCTGGCAATGCCGCGCTTCCAGATCAGGTCATAAAGCCTGACCTGGTCGGCATCGAGATACTGACGCACACGATCCGGAGAGCGATTGAAATCCGTCGGACGGATCGCCTCGTGGGCTTCCTGTGCATTCTTGGCCTTGGTCGAATAGAAACGCGCTTTCTCCGGCAGATAACGCTGGCCGAACTGATCGACAATGGCGTCTCGCGCCGCATCGATCGCTTCGGGCGCCATCTGTACGCCGTCGGTTCTCATATAGGTGATCAAACCGACGGTCTCGCCGCCGATGTCGAAGCCTTCGTAAAGCTTCTGTGCGACCTGCATTGTGCGCGAAGCCGAAAAGCCCAGCTTGGACGAGGCGGCCTGCTGCAATGTGGAGGTGGTGAACGGTGGTCCGGGGTTGCGTTTTACGGGCTTTGCCTCGACCGTATCGACGACATAGGAAGCGCCTTCAAGCAGGGCCTTCAGACTGCCGGCATCGTCGCCGTTCCCGATCGAACGCGCCTGCAACCGCTTGCCATTTGCCGCAACCAGCTTGGCTTGGAATTCGTCACCGCGCGGCGTCTTCAGCAGCGCCGAGATGTTCCAGTATTCTTCGGATATGAAGCGTTCGATCTCCGACTCACGGTCGCAGACAAGGCGCAGGGCAACGGACTGGACACGTCCCGCCGAGCGTGCGCCGGGCAGCTTGCGCCAAAGCACGGGAGACAGGTTGAAGCCGACGAGGTAGTCGAGGGCGCGTCGCGCAAGGTAGGCGTCGACCAGTGGCACGTCGATATCACGCGGGTCGGCCATCGCATCGAGCACGGCCTTCTTGGTGATCGCGTTGAAAACCACCCGTTTGACGGTTTTGCCGTTCAGGACGCGCTTCTTGTTCAGCATGTCTAGCACGTGCCATGAAATCGCTTCACCTTCGCGATCCGGGTCGGTCGCAAGGAACAGGCCGTCGGAGGATTTCACCGCGTCGGCGATATCCTTCATGCGCTTGGCCGAGGCGCTGTCGACCTCCCAGAGCATTTCGAAATCCTGGTCGGGAAGTACCGAACCGTCCTTGGCAGGTAGATCGCGAACGTGGCCGAAGGAGGCGAGCACCTTGTATCCGGGTCCCAGATACTTGTTGATCGTCTTTGCCTTGGCAGGCGATTCCACCACTACAACATTCATCATGATTCTCTAAAAAAGGGTGTCGGCAGGCGGATAAGCAGACAAAAACGCCGCCGTGTCATGCTAACCGGTTCTCCGACATGGACAGTGAAATCGTTTCGGTCAAGTGGCTTGCTAGCATTTTTACGGTTTGCAACGTGATGCAACCAATGCGAGATATAAGACATATTGCAATTTATGATAAATGCGTTATCGTTTTCTGAGTTAGGTTCGTGTTGGCCGCAAGCCAGCTTTTCTCCTTCCCAGAGATTAATCCATGGTGGCGAAGTTCGCAAAGAAGGATACCGGGCGCTCGAGCGCTCGTGAGAACATCGCTTTCGTCAAGCAGATGCTCGCTGAGTTGCGGCAGGTGGCGGAAAGGGAGAACGCCGACATGCTTTGCTATCTGATAGAAATGGCCTATGTCGAGGCGGGTGATCTGCATGCCCGCATGTAAATGGCTCATGCGTCCATCGCAAGGGAGACGAACCCGCCAGCGTGCCGATGCAGACGGCCGGCAAGATCAAGTTCCAGAAGCACAAGATAGACAGACGATGCTGCAATGCCGGTATGGCGGATGATGTCGTCAATCTCGACGGGAGTTGGGCCAAGCGCGTCGGCGATCCTGGCGCGATCGGATTCAACGGCCGGCATGATCGGCGCGCCGCCGCGTTCCGGCTCTTCGGCAACGGGCATCGAAAACAGCTCGAGCTGTGAAATCGGCGCGAGAGCCTCTACGACATCGCCCGCCGCCGTGACAATCATTGCGCCGTCCTTCAGCAGACCGTTGGTGCCGTGACAGCGCGGATCGAGCGGTGAACCCGGCACGGCAAACACCAGCCGTCCAAAATCGCCCGCGAGCCTTGCGGTGATCAGGGAACCAGAGCGTGTCGCCGCTTCCACGACAACAACGCCGAGCGCAATGCCCGCTATCAGCCGGTTTCGACGAGGAAAGTCACGTGCGCGGGGTTCCCACCCAAACGGCATCTCACTGACGGCCAGGCCGTTGCCGCTCCAGATCTCTTCGAGCAAGCCGGCATTTTCCGGCGGGTATGGCTGGTCCAGTCCGCCGGCCATCGCGGCGATCGTTCCTGTATCGAGGCTCGCCCGATGGGCCGCCGTATCTATGCCGCGGGCAAGACCGGATACGATCGCGTAGCCTGCGCGCCCGCAGTCGCGTGCAATCATCGCTGCAAACTTGGCGCCGCTGATGGATGCATTTCGGGAGCCCACAACACCGGCTGCCGGTTGCGACGATATCGCGAGGTCGCCCTTGACCGCGAGGAGGGGTGGTGCGCCGTCGATCTGCTTTAATGTTGTCGGATATTCGGGTTCGCCGATGCCGACGAAACGCGCGCCGAATTTGTTGGCGATTTCCAATTCCCGGTGCGCCTCGCCGTCGGTTGCGATCCTGATCGCCCGTGTGGCACCGCCTCGTGCCGAAAGCTCGGGAAGTGCCGCCAAGGCTGCCTCCGCTGAACCGAAATGGTTGATCAGATCGCGAAAGGTCGCGGGCCCGACGTTGTCTGAACGGATGAGGCGCAGCCACGCGATCCGTTGCCGTTCCGTCAGCGCAATTCCTCTTGGCCTTGCGCTGAGTGCGTCCATTCTATCCCTTAGCCCCGATCTTGCTTTCAGTCCCGCTCATCAGGCGGGCGATGTTGGCTTTGTGCTTCCAGTAGGAAATTGCACTCATGATCGCCATCACAGCTGCAACCTTTTCTGCGCCTAGTATCCACAATGCAACCGGAATGACAAGCATTGCAACCAGCGCTGAAAGCGACGAGTACCGCGTCGTCAACGCCGTCGCGAGCCAGACCGCGGCGAAGACAAGCACCATAACCGGCGCAACGCCAAGCAGCGTGCCGATATAGGTTGCCACACC
Organism: Rhizobium sp. Root1220; assembly: GCF_001426265.1. GTDB lineage: Bacteria > Pseudomonadota > Alphaproteobacteria > Rhizobiales > Rhizobiaceae > Rhizobium. The sequence goes on along the minus strand of NZ_LMDG01000007.1, from coordinate 53,791 downwards.
CTTGCCGCCCTTGAAACCGATCCACACCGGGAACAGGTGCCCCAGGAACGCGAACAAGCCGGCGATCAGCGCCGCTTCAGCACCGAAGAGATAGCCGACGATCCATGCTGCAGCGGATGCTTTCAGCGCATCAAGCAACAGGGTCGCGGCGGCAAGCTTCTTGTTGCCGGTTCGCAGCACGTTGGTTGCGCCGATATTGCCGGAACCGATGCTGCGCACATCGCCAAGACCGGCCGCACGGGTCAGCAACAGTCCAAAGGGGATGGAGCCGAGCAGATACCCGATAACGGCTGCGACGAGTGCGATCGGCAGCGTGATCTGCCACGTCATGAGATCAGAGACCATATTCCCCTCTTAGTCCGTCTTCTGTGCCTTATATCTGATGAACGAGCTCGCCGGCGACGTAGGTCGCAACGGCCCGTCCGCTAAAGCGCGCATCCTCGAAGGGTGTATTCTTCGATCGTGACAGGAGCGTCTCTTTTGAGACAAGCCATGGTTCGTCCAAGTCTATCAATGCGATGTCCGCCTTGGCACCCGGCTTTAGCGTTCCTGCATCGAGCCCGAAGATCTGAGCAGGACGTGTCGACATCGCGTCGATAAGGCGCATCAAGCTCACCTGATCGCTGTGATAGAGACGAAGGGCGGCCGCCAGCATCGTCTCAAGACCGACTGCGCCATCCGCTGCCTCGCCGAAGGGCAGGCGCTTCGTGTCGACGTCCTGCGGATCATGTGACGACACGATGATGTCGATTGCGCCCCTTGCCAGTGCATCCACCATCGCTACGCGATCATCTTCCGAGCGCAGCGGCGGGTAGAGCTTGAAGAAGGTGCGATACTCGCCGATGTCGTTCTCGTTGAGCGCCAGATTGTTGATGGAGATGCCGCAGGTGACAGTCGCGCCGCGGCTCTTGGCGAGTTCGATCGCCTCGACCGATTCCGGTACCGAGATCATGGCGGCGTGATAATTGCCGCGTGTCAGCTTGGCGATGCGAAGGTCACGTTCGAGCGGTATCAATTCTGCTTCCTTGGGAATGCCCCCCAACCCAAGCCAGCTTGCAAACAGTCCCTCGTGCATGACGCCGGTAGCACCGAGATACTTGTCTCGAGTCTCGCACGAGATCACGGCGCCAAATTCGCGCGCGTAGGTCATGACGCGGCGCAGAACCTGCGTGTCGTGCACACTGGACCTGCCGTCGGTGAATGCGACAGCGCCTGCTTCCATCAGCATGCCGATCTCGGTCATCTCTTCACCGGCCAGATGCTTGGTGATCGCCGCCGCCGGATAGACGTTCACCAGCGCCTTGTCCTTCGCCGTCTTCTTGACGAACTCCACGAGCGCGATGTCGTCAATGACGGGATCTGTATCCGGCATCATGATGATCGAGGTGACACCGCCGGTCGCTGCTGCCCGACTTGCCGACGCGATGGTCTCGCGATGCTCGGCACCAGGTTCGCCAATATGCACGCGTGCATCGACAAGGCCCGGCGCTGCGACGAGCCCCGTGCAGTCACGAACCGTCGCACCTTCGGGTGCTTGCTGGTTCTGCGCGTCCTTGCCCGACGCGATGATCACGCCATCCTTGACGACGATCGTTCCCATTTCATCGAGGTTCCGCGACGGGTCGACAATGCGAACGTTCTTGAGGACGATCGAGTTGCTCATGCGCCGGCTCCTTCGGTGCGAGGACCCTGATTTTGCGAGACAAGCAACGTCTCCATCACGGCCATGCGGACCGCGACACCCATTTCCACCTGTTCGGCAATCACGCTCTGCGGCCCGTCCGCGACCTCGGAGGCAATCTCGACGCCGCGGTTCATCGGCCCCGGATGCATGACCAGCGCATCATCCTTCGCCGCCTTCAGCGTCTCGGCGTCGAGCCCGTAGAAGTGGAAGTATTCCCGTACCGAAGGCACGAAAGCGCCGGACATGCGCTCGCGCTGCAGGCGCAGCATCATCACCACGTCCGCGTCCTTCAGGCCTTCCTTCATCGAATGAAAGACCTCGACGCCCATGTCGGCGATGCCTGCCGGTAGCAGGGTTGCGGGCGCGACGACGCGGACGCGTGCGCCCATCGCGTTGAGGAGCAGGATGTTCGACCGCGCCACGCGCGAATGCAGCACGTCGCCGCAGATTGCGACGATGATGCGGGAGAGCTTGCCCCTGGCACGGCGGATCGTCAGGGCGTCGAGCAGCGCCTGGGTCGGATGCTCGTGCTGGCCGTCGCCGGCATTGATCACCGAGCAGGAGACCTTCTGGGCGAGCAGGGCGGCAGCACCGGCGCTCGAATGGCGGATCACCAGCACGTCCGGCCGCATGGCGTTGAGCGTCATCGCCGTATCGATCAGCGTCTCGCCCTTTTTCACCGACGAATTGCCGACCGACATGTTCATGACGTCGGCGCCGAGCCGCTTACCGGCCAACTCGAACGAAGCTTGCGTGCGCGTCGAGGCCTCGAAGAACAGATTGATTTGCGTCAGGCCTCTCAGCGTCGACGTCTTCTTTTCTCTCTGCCGGCTGATCTTGACGGCCTCGTCGGCTTTATCGAGGAGAAGGGTGATATCCTGCTCTGTGAGCCCTTTGATACCGATGAGGTGGCGGTGGGGGAAGAAGACCATGAACCTGCCTCTTGCTGTCGTCAGCGGGCTCTATAAAGAGTGAGCGAGGCGGCGGCAAGCATGCGCTGTGGGCAAAGGCCTCTGTCCCACTGCAATTTTGCCGGAATTCCGCTAAAGCAGGGTGACTCGAAATCGTAACTTCCGGTTTCCTTTTGCCTGTCTCTTGCACTAGAAGCGATTCATGACCCCCGCCGAAGAGAAACTCGCTAAACTCAACCAGCCTAGCCTTTGGTCTGGTATCAACGCCTACAGGTCCGATCCGCTGATCGTCGACCTGACTGGCGCATTGCCGCGCGGCATCCGTGACGACTTGGACAACATGGGTCGCTACGCAACCTCGCCGGAGGCGCAGGAATTGGCCAGAATGGCCAATCAGGGCGCGCCGCAGCTGCGCACGCACGGCCCGCGCGGCGAGCGGCTTGACGTCGTCGAGTTCCATCCGGCCTGGCACGCTCTCATGCGTCGCTCGATGTCGGTTGGTCTCCATTCCTCGGTATGGGATCCGCAGGCGGATCCCGAAGCGAAGGATCAGGCCCACAAGATTCGCGCGGCGCGTTTCTATCTGACGGCGCAGCTGGAAACCGGTCACCTTTGCCCGCTTACAATGACCAGCGCATCGGTTGCCGCGCTTTCGGCCTCGCCTGCCGTGCAGAAGGACTGGGCGCCAAAGATTCTCTCTCGCAAATACGATTCGGCCAACAAGCCCGCCATGCAGAAGTCGGCCGTGACGATCGGCATGGGTATGACGGAAAAACAGGGCGGTACCGATGTCCGCTCGAACACGACGAGCGCCGAGAAGGTAAGCGAAGGCATCTACCGCCTGTCCGGCCACAAATGGTTCATGTCGGCGCCCATGAGCGACGCATTCATCATGCTGGCGCAGACCAAGGACGGCATGGGTTGCTTCCTCGTACCTCGGCTGCTGGAGGACGGCTCCGCAAACGGCCTGCAGTTCCAGCGGCTCAAGGACAAAGTCGGCAACCGCTCCAACGCTTCGGCCGAAGTCGAATTCAGCGACACCTTCGGTTTCCTGCTCGGCGGTTCTGACGCCGGCATCCGCACCATTCTCGACATGGTGACGTTGACGCGCCTCGACTGCGCGCTGGCCTCGTCCGGCATCATGCGCGCATCGCTGGCGGAAGCCGTCCACCACACCCGCGGCCGCAGCGTCTTCGGCAAGATGCTCGTCAGCCAGCCGATCATGACGCGCGTGCTTGCCGACATGGCCCTCGACGTCGCAGCCGCGACGGCGCTTTCTTTCCGACTTGCCGATGCCTTCGACAAGGCACGCGGCAGCGCCGAAGAGGCGGCCTATGCCAGGGTCATGACGCCGGTTGCCAAGTACTGGTGCTGCAAGATCGCACCGGCGCTGATCTATGAGGCGATGGAGTGCATCGGCGGTAGTGGCTACATCGAGGAGCGCCCGATTGCCCGGCATTATCGTGAGGCTCCGGTCAATGCGATCTGGGAAGGCTCCGGCAATGTCATGGCGCTCGATGTGCTGCGCATCCTGAACCGTGGAAAGGATCTCTTCGAAACGGTCTTTGCAGGTCTGGCACGGGATCTCGGCCCGGCGGGCAAGAAGACCATCGACGTGCTGCGTGCCGCAATGGCGCTCTGCGAGCGTGACGAAGGGGCTGCCCGCCTTCTCGTGGAACAGCTGGCGCTCGCAGCCGGAGCCGCGGAACTCTATCGCCTTGGCGCAGGGCGCATCGCCGACGCCTTCATCGAAACTCGCCTCGCAGGCGGTTGGCGTTCGACCTACGGTATGCTCGATTCGCGCTTCGACGCCAGCTACATCGTCGACCTGCTCTACCCGCCGGCGACATGATGACGACGTTGCGTGCGGTTGAGGCTGGCGATCTCGAGCAGATCTACGAAATCTCGCTGGTGACGGGTGATTCCGGCAGGGATGCGTCTGCGCTGCATCGCGACGGCAAACTGATCGGCCACATCTATTCCGCTCCCTATGTGCGGCTCAGTCCGCAGACAGCCTTTGTGGCTGAGGATGCCGAAGGCGTAGCGGGATATGTTGTCGGCGTTTTCGACACGACTGCTTTCGAGGCGCAGCTTGAACGCGACTGGTGGCCGGCGCTGCGCAATACCTATCCGGATCCGCAGGGCGACCCGGCGCTTTGGGATGAGGATCAGAAGCGTATCGCCGCAATCCACCATCCCTCTCAGGTACCGGCCGCAGTGGTAGTCGCCTTTCCCGCCCATATCCATATGAACCTGTTACCGCGATTGCAAGGGCAGGGGATGGGAACGAAGCTTCTCGATCTGTGGCTGTCGAAAGCTCGCAAGGCCGGCGTCAAGGGCGTGCATCTCGGCGCAAATGCTGGCAATCACAACGCGTTGCGCTTCTGGGGCTCGCGCGGATTCACGCGACTGGAACCGCCGCTGGTTGCGGCTTCCGATCGAACAGTCTGGTTTGGGCAGGTGCTCCGAGGCTGCCCGCACGCTGTCGCCAATTGGTGACAATGTCGAATTGCCGTGCACGCAAATGAACTGTCCACAATCTTTCCGGCGCTTGCGCGTTGCCGGTTCGAAATGGCGTTGCTACTCACCGGCAAGTGACAATTCGGACCGAATCCCTGATGCTGAATGATCCTCTGGTTTTGACTCCGATTGCCGGTGCGACGCGCGCCGAGCCCGAAAAGCGTGTGCGCGACCGCGGTGCGACGGAAAAGGCAATCCTGAAAGCGGCGAAGTCGTTGCTGGCAGAGGAAGGTTTCCAGAATTTCGGCATCAATGCGGTCGCCCGTCGTGCCGGTTGCGACAAGCAGTTGATCTACCGCTATTACGGAGGATTGAACGGGCTCGTGGAGGCAATCGGCGCGGATCTCGGCACCTGGGTCAAGGATCGCATCCCCGAAGATACCGGCGGTATGTTCTTGTTGACCTATGGCGATCTGATGGAGCGCCTTTCACTGCTCTTTCTCGAAGCTTTGCGCGACGACCCACTGGTCCGGCGCATCGTCGCCTGGGAAGTGTCGGAGAATACCGAGCAGGTGCGGCGGCTTTCCGAGGCTCGCTCGAAAGCCCTGGCCAACTGGCTGGAGCGCATGCGCGGATCGCTGGCGCCGCCAAAAGGCATCGATGCCGTTGCGGTCAACGCAATTGTAATTGCCGCGATCCAGCACCTCGTGCTTTCGGCATCAGCCGGAGGGCAGTGCGCCGGCCTCTCGCTGAAGACGCCGAAGGATTGGGAAAAGGCTGCCACCGCGCTGAAGCGGATCGTTCGCGGTGTCTACGGCTAGAGAAGGATCACCTTTCCACAGACGGCGGCACGGCTGTTAACCTTAACAAATGGTTTACGTTGCGCCTCAGACGTTAAGAAGACACGGTGCAAGCCAGTCCAAGGGTTTAGAGTGTCTGGAACTATGGGAACCAAAATCGCGAGAATCGCGTTCCTTGTAGCCGCGATGATGTTTTTCGCTGTACTCGCGTTGGATATCGCAGTGCCAGCGCTGGTTCTTGGTTTCATGGCGTTGTCGACGTGGCTGGTCTCGCTTGAGCCGACATTCGCCAAACGAGAAAGAGGGGCGACCGCATGAAGTGGTTCCTGATCTTCTGGGCCGGGCCGATTGCTTTTTTGGCGGGCTGGTACTGGCTTTCCTACTACGACATGAATTTCGGCATCTTCATGCTGAGCCGGCAGGTGCACGATTTGACGTTCCAGATCTACGGCAAGGTTCTCGGTATTCCTCCTGAAACTATTCCGCCACTGGTCGCGCGTGCTATCGCCGTTGATAGTCTGGTCGTCTTCGCCATTCTTGCATTTCGCAAGCGGAAGAGGATTATCGCCTGGTGGCAGTCGCGTCAGGCCTCGAAGTCGTCCGGCGCTGTTCTCGATAACAAGGACAACCTGTCCAGAGCCCCCTGAAGGATAAAGCTCGCAGCTGCCGAATCGATGCGCTCGGCCCGCTTGGCACGCGACACGTCCATCTCCAGTAGCGCCCGTTCGGCGGCAACCGTCGACAGCCGCTCGTCCCAATAGGTAAAGGGAAGGGCGGTCTTCTGCTCCATGTTCCGCACGAACGCTCGTGTTGCCTGGACACGCGGCCCGGCCGATCCATCCATGTTCATCGGCAAGCCTATGATGAAGCCGGAGACCTTTTCCTTGGCCGCAAACGCCAGCAGCGTTTCGGCGTCGATCGTGAATTTCTCCCGCTTGATGACCGGCCTCGGCGTCGAGAACCGCCGTCCGAGATCGGACATGGAGAGCCCGATCGTTTTCGTGCCGAGATCGAGGCCGGCAATTGCCTCTCCCGGTCGAAGCGCCGCGGCCAGTTCCTCGATCGTCAGCACCGTCATCGTCGTTTCATCCCGTCAAGAGAATTTGAAGCCGCTGCCGCTTTTCTTTGCGGCTGCATCGGTTATGTCCATACCGATCGAAGCAGTCTTTTGCATCACATAATAAAAGGAGAAACTCCATGAAGATCACTTGGCTTGGTCACTCGGCTTTCCGTATCGAGACTGGAAAGGCGAAAATCCTCCTCGACCCGTTTCTGACACACAATCCGAGCTTCGCTGGTCAGGACATCAAGGAGGCGATCAAGGGCGTCACGCACATCCTGCTCACCCACGGCCACGGCGACCATGTCGGCGATACGGTCGAAATCGCCAAGGAGACCGGCGCAGTCGTTCTGGCCAATGCCGACCTCTGTGCGTGGCTCGGGCATCGCGGTGTCGAAAAACTCGAAATGGCCGGAACCGGCGGCACGGTTGGCTTCGATGGCTTTAGCGTAACCCTGACGCAGGCGCATCACTCCTCTGCCCAGATCACCGAGGACGGCGTTTCCCATTCGCTCGGCAGCGCCAATGGTCTGATGATGCATTTCGATGGCGAGATGTCGGTTCTGCACATGGGTGACACCGATATCTTCACCGACATGGGCCTGATCAACGAACTTCACCAGCCCGATATCGGCATCGTGCCGGTTGGCGATCGGTTTACCATGGGAGGTGCTGTTGCGGCACTTTCCTGCCAGCGGTTCTTCAACTTCAAGCAGGTCATTCCCTGCCACTTCGGCACGTTCGGTCTGCTTGACCAGACGCCGGAAAAGTTCGTCCATGGCATGGAAGGCTCGAAGACCGCCGTTGAGGTTATGAAATCGGGCGGCAGCCTTTCGGTTTGAATTGTCGCTTCTCGTCGTTGCTTGTGTCCCGTGGCTGCTTGCCGCGGGACATTTCTTATGGACGATAGAGCGAAGCACCCAATTCACTCGACGCTGCGTGAAAACATCATCGGGCATCCTTTTGCCAGGGGGCTGCTGCGGAGGCTCTGGCGACAAAACATTTTTGATGCGGAGTTATTGAAGAGCGAATCTGACGCGGGAGGGTACGACCTGGTTTCGACTCATCATAGCGTCACTCGGCATATTGAAAGTCAGTCGCGAGGGCATGCGATTGGCAGAAAAGCCAAGCGGTTGCGTTGTCTGGATTTTCGTCGATGACGCTTTGAATCTCAAAGCGTTCCGTTGGTTTCGTGGTCGCGAAGCACGCCCGCTGCCGAACATCGCCGACATGAAGGTCCTCAAGCATACCAAAGGCAACGCCCGAGGCACTAAGAGCGAACGACAAGGCCACCGGGTTATCAGGCAAAGCAACTTCGACATCATTAACGGTATGGATGATCTGCTGAGGCGTCTGCTGGGCAATGCGATTTTGAACTAATTGGCCCGTTGCACACAGCGGGCATGGCCTTTATAGCGGGTGGGAAATCCCATCCGGAGAAGACCATGTCCGTCGACCTTGCCACCGTTAAGCGCGTTGCGCGCCTTGCCCGTATTGCCGTCTCCGAAGACGAAGCAAACCGCATGGTTGGCGAGTTGAATGGCATCCTCGGCTTCGTCGAGCAACTCTCGGAAGTGAATGTCGAGGGCGTCGAAGCCATGACCTCGGTTACGCCGATGGAGATGAAAAAACGAACGGACCAAGTGACGGACGGCAGCAAGGCAGCGGACATCGTTTCCAACGCCCCGGTCACAGATCAGAATTTCTTCCTGGTACCCAAAGTCGTCGAATAGAGCCTGTTGCCGCTTTCCGACTCCGTTGCCATTCCAGATTTGAAGCGAAACATCATGAGCGAACTCACCAGCCTGACCATTGCCGAAGCCCGCACCAAGCTGCGTGCCAGGGAAATCAAAGCGACCGAGCTCACCGAGGCCTATATCTCGGCGATCGACGCGGCCAACGACAAGCTCAATGCCTATATCAAGGTCACGCCGGAAAAGGCGTTGCAGATGGCCGAAGCCTCCGATGCGCGTCTTGCCGGTGGCAAGGGCGGCGAGCTGGAAGGCATTCCGCTCGGCATCAAGGACCTCTTCGCCACCGAAGGCATCCACACCCAGGCCTGCAGCCACATCCTGGACGGCTTCAAGCCGCACTATGAATCGACTGTCACCCAGAACCTCTGGGATGACGGCGCCGTCATGCTCGGCAAGCTCAACATGGACGAGTTCGCCATGGGCTCTTCCAACGAAACCTCACACTACGGCGCCGTCATCAATCCGTGGCGTGCGGCTGGTTCCAACCAGCAGCTGGTACCGGGCGGCTCCTCCGGCGGCTCTGCGGCTGCCGTTGCGGCCCATCTCTGCGCCGGGGCCACGGCCACCGACACCGGCGGTTCGATCCGCCAGCCTGCCGCCTTCACCGGCACCGTCGGCATCAAGCCGACCTATGGCCGCTGCTCGCGCTGGGGCACCGTCGCCTTCGCATCCTCGCTCGACCAGGCCGGTCCAATCGCCCGCGATGTTCGCGATGCCGCGATCCTGCTGAAGTCGATGGCATCAGTCGATGCCAAGGACACCACTTCGGTCGATCTGCCCGTGCCGGATTATGAAGCCGTCCTCGGTCAGTCGCTGAAGGGCATGAAGATCGGCATTCCGAACGAATACCGTATCGACGGCATGCCGGAGGAGATCGAAACCCTCTGGCAGCAGGGCATCGCCTGGCTCAGGGACGCAGGTGCTGAGATCGTCAACATCTCGCTGCCGCACACGAAATACGCGCTGCCGGCCTACTACATCGTCGCGCCCGCCGAAGCGTCGTCCAACCTTGCTCGCTATGACGGCGTTCGCTACGGTCTGCGCGTCGACGGCAAGGACATTGCCGACATGTACGAGAAGACCCGCGCCGCCGGCTTCGGCAAGGAAGTCAAGCGGCGCATCATGATCGGCACCTACGTTCTGTCGGCCGGGTATTACGACGCATATTACATCCAGGCGCAAAAGGTCCGCACGCTGATCAAGCGCGACTTTGATCTCGCCTTCCATGCAGGCGTCGATGCGATCCTCACACCGGCAACGCCGTCATCCGCCTTCGGCGTCGCCGACGAGGATCTCGCATCTGATCCAGTGAAGATGTACCTGAATGACATCTTCACTGTAACGGTCAACATGGCCGGTTTGCCGGGCATCGCCGTCCCGGCCGGCCTCGACCACAAGGGCCTGCCGCTTGGCCTGCAGCTGATCGGCAAACCGTTCGACGAAGAGACGCTCTTCAGGACGGCCCACGTAATCGAGCAGGCCGCTGGAAAATTCACGCCGGCCAAGTGGTGGTAGGCTTCTTCGAAAGACAAAAACGGCGCCCGTTGAGGCGCCGTCTCTGATTTATCGGTTGTCGAGCTGCGATCTGACCAGTCGCAACCCGTGTTCGGTGATCCGGTAGGGTTGCCCCGTCGATTTCTTGATCGCTCTCAGTCTTTTGAGTTTGCGGAAGAGTTCGATGTCGAAGCCGGGATAGACCCAACCGTCACGGGTGAAACAACTGACTGCCTCGATCTTCTTTCTGTCGTCGCGTTCGATTTCGATGCGGCCGCCTTGGGCCAGCAGGTGCAGGATACGCTGCTCCGTGCGTGAAATGTCCATGGAATGTTGATCCGGTCTCGCGCCTTGGCAAGGCGCACAAAAACGATCTGGCGTCCGGGTCGGACGTCAGGGCTTCGTTTTTCGGGCCCATGCGCGCAAGCGAACCTGCGGGCAGGGCCTCTACCGGGTCTCTGATGACGAGCTCAACATCCGATTTTGATAGTGCGTAGCGGAATACACGTCAAGACAGTAGGCGGTAGGCGGTTGTATAGAAAGCTGTGTGGTGACGCGCAATGTTTTGAAAAAGCAGTCGTTCGATGATTTACTTGGCTGTGTAGCGCGGAGGTCTGATTGATCCACATTCGCAATGCACGTGACGGCGAAGCGGCACTTTTGAGCGAGATCGGGCTGAGGGCCTGGCAGAAGGCGATGGCATCGATCGGCGAATCCGACGCCATGGTCGACGCGGCGCGTAGCGCTTTCTTCAATTTCGTCGAGAGCAGCTGGCTGACGATAACGGTCGTCGAATGCAACGGGCATGTCGCGGGCTGGGCGGCCCGCGAAAGATTTGACGAGACCATTTCCGATTTCTGGATCGATCCTGCCTTTGCCGGGCATGGGTTGGGTTCGGCGCTTCTCGGTTCGATTGAGAGGGATATTTCCGATCACGGCTTTGCAACAGCGATGATGCAGACGCATTCTGGAAATGTAGAAGCGATCGGCTTTTTCCAGAAGCACGGCTACGCGATCCACTGGCTTTCAATCGCCTACAATCCCAAGCTCGATCGCGACGTGCCTTCGGTAGGGTTATCGAAGCCTATCGAAACTGAAGGCGACGGCACCTATGGCGCCTTCTAGAGGAGGCCTAGCGTTACCGCGAGCAGGGCACAGACGAACAGAACGGCAATCGATAGATGAAGCACCGTTATTCCGAAAAGGATTGATCGAAAAGGCTCCTTGCGCGTTTTGTGGCGCAGGAGCTGCTGTGCGCTCACCGCGCCGATACTTCCGCAGAAAAATGCGAGCGTCAGCAGGGTGCCTTCGCTGACCCGCCAACGCCCGTAGCGCGCTGCTTGTTTGTCAACGAAATAGATCGAGAACACGAAGACGTTCCACGCTGTGAACAATGCGACGGATTTCATGATGTCTGTTGCTAGCATCGGGGTTTTCTAGCACCATCGCGTTAACAACCGAAAAATCCGCGACGTTGGCCGGACAAGGGGTGCCGGGCGCCGAAAGCCTTGCACAGGCTGGCCATTTCCGTTACCTCACCAGTTGAAAAGAACAGCCTAAAAAGAGCATCTCATGACCCTTGTCGACGTTCGCACGCCTGATCCGAAGCGCTTCATTCCCGGTGCCACTGGTGACTGGGAAGTCATCATCGGCATGGAGGTTCATGCTCAGGTGCTGTCCAATTCGAAGCTGTTTTCGGGCGCGTCGACCGAATTCGGCAAGCCGCAGAATTCCAATGTCTCGCTGGTCGATGCCGCCATGCCGGGCATGCTGCCCGTCATCAACGAGGAATGCGTCCGTCAGGCCGTGCGCACTGGTCTCGGCCTGAAGGCGCAGATCAACAAACGCTCGATCTTCGACCGCAAGAACTATTTCTATCCCGACCTGCCGCAGGGCTATCAGATCTCGCAGTTCAAGGATCCAATCGTCGGCGAAGGACAGATCGTGATCTCGCTTGGCCCGGATCGTCAAGGCCAATTCGAGGATGTCGAGATCGGTATCGAGCGCCTGCATCTGGAACAGGATGCAGGCAAGTCGTTGCACGATCAGCACGCGACCATGTCCTATGTCGACCTGAACCGTTCGGGCGTGGCGCTCATGGAAATCGTCTCCAAGCCCGATATGCGCTCGTCCGATGAGGCCAAGGCCTACATGACCAAACTGCGTTCGATCGTGCGCTACCTTGGCACCTGCGACGGCAACATGGACGAAGGCTCGATGCGCGCCGACGTCAACGTTTCCGTTCGCCGTCCGGGCGAGGACTTCGGCACGCGCTGCGAGATCAAGAACGTCAACTCCATCCGCTTCATCGGTCAGGCAATCGAATACGAAGCCCGTCGCCAGATCGCAATTCTCGAGGATGGCGGCACCATTGACCAGGAAACTCGCCTGTTTGACGCCGGCAAGGGCGAGACGCGCTCGATGCGCTCCAAGGAAGATGCGCACGACTATCGTTACTTCCCCGATCCCGATCTGCTGCCACTTGAATTCGACGATGCCTTCGTGGCCGCACTGAAGGCCGATCTGCCGGAACTGCCCGACGACAAGAAGGAGCGCTTCGTACGCGAACTCGGTCTCTCCATCTACGACGCTTCTGTGCTCGTATCGGAGAAGGCGATCGCCGATTATTTCGAGGCGGTTGCCGCGGGTCGTGATGGCAAGATGGCTGCCAACTGGGTCATCAACGACCTCTTGGGCGCGTTGAACAGGGTAGGCAAAGATATTGAATCGACGCCGGTTTCTCCGAGCCAGCTTGGCGCGATCATCGACCTCATCAAGGCCGAGACGATCTCCGGCAAGATTGCCAAGGACGTCTTTGAGATCGTGCTTGCCGAAGGCGGCGACCCGGCCGAGATCGTCGAGACCCGCGGCATGAAGCAGGTGACCGACACCGGCGCCATCGAAGCCGCCGTCGACGAGATTATCGCCGCCAACCCGGACCAGGTCGCCAAGGTCCAGGCCAAGCCGGCGCTCGCCGGCTGGTTCGTCGGCCAGGTGATGAAGGCAACCGGTGGGAAAGCCAATCCGCAGGCAGTCCAGGCACTCGTCAAGACGAAGCTTGGCATCGAGGAGTAAGGCTCGTGTATTTTGTGCGCACTGCCAGTGAGCGGGATCTGGACAAAGTTCGCACGATGCTGGTCGAGGCTTTTCGTGCCGCCTACGCCGAACTCTACGGCGATGCAAAGGTGAACGACCTCATCGCGCACCTGTTCTCGCCTGCTGCGCTGCAAGCGCGGTTGGCGAAGGAGAACGCCGAGTTTCTCATCGCGGACAATGGCAAGGCGATTGGCGGAGTCGGCTACGCTGCCATGTCGGACGAGATGACGAAAACAGTCGTGTTGCACCTGCTGTACGTCTTGCCCAAGCTTCATCGCCAGGGCATCGGGCGAGACATATTCTCCGAGCTGGAAACATGTTTTCCCGATGCTGAAGTCATGCGTCTGGAAGTCGAGCCACGGAATACGGCAGCGATCGCGTTCTATCACGCGCATGGATTTGCCGACGTCGGCCGCAACGAGAATGACGCGCCGGGGCAATCTGGTATCGCCACCCTGATCCTTGAAAAGCCTCTCGAAGCGCATTGATACACAGTCATGAAAAGCATTCAGACGACCATCCGCACGGCGCGGGAAGGCGATCTTGCTGCCCTGATCGCGATGTTTGCCGCCGATGACGTGGGCGGACACGGCGATACCGTTGTAGCAGACGCCTTCGCCGACTATGCACGTGCTTTTGCGGCGATCGAAGCATCGCCCGACCAGGATATCTATGTCTGCGACCGTGACGGCGAAGTGGTCGGGACTTTTCAGACGATGACGACGACTTCGCTGACGGGGCGCGGCTCGTCGTCAATGATTATCGAGGCAGTTCAAACCAGAAGCGACATGCGCGGGCAGGGTATCGGAGCGCTGATGATTGCGTTCGCGATCGCTGAGGCAAAAGAGCGCGGCGTTCGCCTTGTCCAGCTGACATCAAATGCCAGGCGCAAGGATGCCCACCGATTCTACGAGCGACTCGGCTTCCAACCCTCTCATCTCGGTTTCAAGATGGCACTTAAATGACCCGTTGCCGCTCTGGAATCACTGGACAATGCCCTCTGCCGGCGGCATAAGCGGGGGATCGAAATCTGGTCCCGCTTGCCGTCTGGCTAGCTCAAGGAAAAGACATGAAGAATCTCCTGCTGCAAATCTTCACATGGTGGAACGGTCAGACGATGGGGACGCGTTTCGCGACCTGGCGTTTCGGCAAGCGCGTCGGTGAAGATGAATTGGGCAATGTGTACTATGAAGGCGGTATGTCTTCCTATGGCCTCCCCAAGCGCTGGGTGATCTACAAGGGCTACGCCGAGGCTTCGGCCATTCCGCCAGGCTGGCACGGCTGGATGCATCACCGCACCGATGTCCCGCCGTCCAGGGAAAACTACATCGCGAAGGATTGGCAGGTTGGACATCGCGCCAATCCGACGGGTACTCCGCAGGCCTATCGTCCGCCGGGTTCGCTGGCTGCCGCGGGCGAGCGTCCGCGTGTGACCGGCGACTATGACGCATGGACGCCCGGAAACTAAGCAGGCCGTCCGGCTCCGCTTTTGGCCACAATTGACCTTTACCCGCAGGTTGGCCGCATAAACGGCGGCCTTCGATTTGAGATGCGGTGGAGACGGCTAGATATGAAGCTTTTCACGCGGAACCCTATCCTGCGTGCCGTTGGGGTGGCGCTGACGCTTGCGCCTTTCTACCTGCCGCAGCCAGCCTCCGCGGCTCGTATCGACAACGCTGTGGCCGTTTTCTCCGGCCTGGACAAGATTACCGGCCGTATCACCACATTCGACGTGTATGTGAACGAGACGGTCCAGTTCGGCGCCCTGCAGGTGACGCCCAAAGCCTGCTATTCTCGGGACCAGGCAGAGGCACAGAAGATCGATGGATTTGTCGAGGTCGACGAGATCACCCTGGACCGCAAGATTCGCCGCATTTTCACTGGCTGGATGTTTGCCGATAGCCCAGGGTTGAATGCTGTCGAGCACCCGATCTACGACGTCTGGCTGAAGGACTGCAAGGCGACTTCGAACGTACCCGCACCGGACGCGAAGTAGCGCTTCGACCCTGTTTGCTCCACGGCACCCATTCGAGCCGCAGGCAGTTCACTCGTCTTTGGGTTCAGAGAACGGCAGGTGAGGCGAATCCATCGCCGCTTGCAAAATGTGCGTATATTCGTCCTTGGGAACATCTATGGCGCCAAACGTCTTCAGATGTTCCGTCGTAAATTGCGTATCGAGCAATTTAAAGCCCTTGGCCTGTAAACGTTCGACCAGGTGAACAAGGCATATCTTGGATGCGTCCGTTCGTCGTGAGAACATGCTCTCGCCGAAAAACGCCGATCCGAGAGAAACGCCGTAGAGGCCTCCGACCAACTCGTCGCCATCCCACGCTTCGACCGAGTGGGCATGCCCCATCCGGTGCAGCGTCGAGTATAAAGATCTGATCGTCTGGTTTATCCAGGTGCTTGGCCTGTCGCCCGTCTCCGCCGCGCAGGCAGCAATCACCGAACTAAAATCGTAGTTGAAGCGAATGTCGAACGGCTTTCGCCGGATCGTCTTCGCCAGGCTTTTGGAGATGTGGAAATCATCGAGCGGCAGCACGCCGCGAAGGTCGGGCTCGACCCAAAATATTTCTGGATCGTCAGCTGACTCTGCCATCGGGAAAAGCCCGATAGAGTAGGCGCGCAGGAGGATTTCCGGTGTAATGCCTGGAGACTTCCTGCGCGATCCTGCCATTCTTGCTTACGCCGTTTTGCTGGCCAGGTATTCTTCCAGCCAGTGGATGTCGTATTCACCGTTGGCAATATCCTGATTATCGACCAGGTCCTGAAACAACGGCAGCGTGGTTTTGATCCCATCGACGACGAATTCGTCGAGCGCACGGCGAAGGCGCATCATGCATTCCACGCGCGTGCGGCCGAAAACGATGAGCTTGCCGATGAGGCTGTCGTAGTAAGGAGGGATCTTGTAGCCCTGATAGGCGCCGCTGTCGACACGCACGCCAAGGCCACCGGGCGCATGGAAATGCGTGATCGTGCCGGGCGAGGGCACGAATGTGCGTGCATCCTCGGCGTTGATACGGCATTCGATCGCGTGGCCGTGGAAATGGACCTCGTCCTGCGTGACGGAGAGGCCGCCACCGGAGGCAACCCGGATCTGCTCGTGAACCAGATCGATACCAGTAATTGCCTCGGTGATCGGGTGCTCTACCTGCAGACGGGTGTTCATTTCAATGAAATAGAACTCGCCGTTCTCGTAAAGGAACTCGATTGTACCGGCGCCGCGATACTTCAGCTTGCGCATCGCATCGGCGCAAACTTCACCGATCTTCATGCGTTGCTCGACGTTGAGAGCCGGAGAATTCGCCTCCTCCCAAACCTTTTGGTGGCGACGCTGCAGCGAGCAGTCGCGTTCGCCGAGATGGATCGCATTGCCTTCGCCGTCACCGAAAACCTGAATTTCGATATGGCGCGGCTTGCCGAGATACTTTTCCATGTAGACGGCTTCGTTACCGAAAGCAGCAGCGGCCTCTGTTCGAGCTGTCGACCAGGCCTCGATGACATCGGCCTCGGATTTCGCGACCTTCATGCCGCGTCCACCGCCACCTGCCGTCGCCTTGATCAACACCGGATACCCGATCTCGGCGGCAGTCTTCAAAGCATCCGCTTCGGTCGCCACTTCGCCATCAGAGCCCGGAACAACGGGAATGCCGAGTTCCTGTGCCGTGGTCTTGGCGGTGATCTTGTCACCCATGATACGGATATGTTCAGCCGTCGGGCCGATGAAGGTGATGCCGTGCGCCTCCAGGATTTCCGAGAACTTGGCATTTTCCGAAAGGAAGCCGTAGCCCGGATGAACCGCATCGGCGCCAGTGATCTCGCAGGCGGCAACGATCTGATGAATGTTCAGGTAGCTCTCGCGCGAAGGAGGCGGACCGATACACACGCTCTCGTCGGCAAGGCGGACATGCATCGCGTCGGCGTCAGCGGTCGAATGAACCGCGACACACGGAATGCCAAGTTCCTTGCAAGCTCGCAGTACGCGCAGCGCGATTTCGCCGCGGTTTGCTATGAGGATTTTCGAGACCATGATGCCCGCCTTATTCGACGACGACGAGGGCTTGGCCGTATTCGACGGGGCTGCCGTCCTCGACAAGAATTTCGGTGACCTTGCCGGATTTCGGCGACGGAATCTGGTTCATGGTCTTCATCGCCTCGATGATGAGGAGCGTCTGGCCTTCCTTGACGGTGGCTCCGACTTCGATGAAGGCGCGAGCACCCGGCGCGGGTGCCATGTAGACGGTGCCGACCATCGGTGCGCTGACGGTGTTTGCAGGATTGCGAACCGGTGCTGCGGGAGCCGCCATGGTTGCCGCGGCTGCCGGAGCAGGTGCCGCGTAGGTGGGAGCCATCATCGGCGCCTGAACGTACTGCGGCGTGCCGGCGCGCGAGACGCGGATACGCATATCATCCTGCTCAACCTCAATTTCCGTCAGGTCCGTGTCGTTGAGGATGTTCGCGAGATCGCGGATCAGCGCCTGATCGATTCCGTTTTTCTTCTCAGCCATGAGTGTTTGCCCTGTCTTCTTCTTATGCCGTTATGTTCTTCAGCGCCTGTAGCGCCAGAATGTAGCTGTATGGTCCAAAACCGCAGATGACGCCCTTAACCGCAGGCGCAATCATCGACTTGTGGCGGAAGTCTTCCCGCGCGTGAACATTGGAGATATGGAGCTCTATAACCGGAATGGAAATAGCACGAATTGCATCGTGCAGCGCGACCGATGTGTGCGTGTACGCACCAGCATTGATTGCGACCCCGGCAGCCTTTTCGTCTGCCTCGTGAAACCAGTCGATGAGAGCACCTTCATGATTGCTTTGGCGGAAATCGATCTCGAAGCCCAGCTCGCGCCCGGCTACCTTGCAATCCTGTTCTATGTCTTTGAGCGTCTTGCCACCGTAGATGCCGGGCTCTCTTTTGCCGAGCATGTTCAGGTTGGGCCCGTTCAGGACGAAAATAGTCTGCGTCATCGAATGTTCCGTCAAATGTGCGAGGGCAACCTATAGACTCACCAAAGGCTTAAAGAAAGCCCTTTGGAAAGGCAGCCGATGTCGCGCCATATTTGTCCACATGGCTGAAACGCTTCGATTTTGTCGATTTGATGGGTGTCGGTTCAGCAACTGGTCTTGCCGCAACTGCGCATATTCTTGACCTTGGTCTCCAGGTCATCAAAGCCGACAGCGCCCTGAACCAATTCATTGCCGATAACATAGGAGGGGGTGCCGGTGATACCGAGGCTCTGGGCGAGTTGGTAGGTTTCCTTGACGGAATCGTCGCTGGAACTCTTGGCCATCTCGTCGCGGATCTGCTTTTCGTTGATCCCGAGCGATTGCGCGACTTCGATCGCGCTGGCTTCATCCGCACGACCTTCGCTGCTGAGCAGTGCTATGTGAAATTCGCTGTACTTCTCGGGGGCCAGCTTGCGGAAGGCGTCGGATACTTTGTGCGCCGCAACCGATTCCGGTCCGAGAATGGGAAATTCCTTGAGCACGAAACGAACGTTCTTGTCCTTTTCCAGCATGGTCTGCATGTCGGTTAGAGCGTGTCGGCAATAACCGCAATTGTAGTCGAAGAATTCGACAATCGTGATGTCACCCTTTGGATTGCCAATTGTCACGTCATACTTCGAATCGAAGATGGTCGATTTGTTGTCTGCAATCGTCGCATCCGCTTTGACAAGTCGGGCCTGATCCTGCTTTTTCTGCAGAGCCGTCTGGACATCGAGCATGATCTCGGGATTTTCGATCAGGTACTGCTTGATGAATTCGCCGAACTCCTTCTTCTGCGCGTCATCGAGTGCCGATGCGGGGTAAGCTGTTGCAACCGAAGCCGTGAGCGCCAGCGCTGTGAAGATTTTCGGAAGAATGGCCATTATGTCCTCGTCTTTGGCGGGTGATATGCATCTTTGCCGATGCGGATACCACCGCCGAGTTAACAGCGACAGTGCGAAGCTGCAAATTACGGTCCGGAAGACTGTCGTGAAACAGAAATTTTAGCATCCACAGTTTAGTCGCGGGATTGTGATGAGCCGATTATTGCGGCAATTGTCTGGCCACCGCCACAATTCGAGAGAGAAGCGATCTTGTTTTCCATTTCCAAACGCAGCGAAGTCGAACCATTTCACGCCATGGACGTCCTGGCGGAAGCGACGAAGCGGCGGGCCGAAGGCAATCCGGTCATCTCGATGGCGGTCGGACAGCCGTCGCATCCTGCTCCCCGGGCCGCTTTGGACGCAGCCCGCGCGGCGCTGACGGAGGGCAAGATCGGTTATACCGACGCGCTCGGCACGGCGCGGCTGAAGCATGCGCTTGCCTGGCACTACAGGGATCGGCACGGCCTCGACATCGATCCGGCGCGCATCGCGATCACGACCGGCTCATCCGCCGGATTCAATCTGGCTTTCCTTTCGCTCTTCGACACCGGAGATGCGGTAGCGATCGCCTGTCCGGGCTATCCCGCTTACCGCAACATCCTCGCCGCTCTTGGATTGAAAGTGCTCGAAATTCCGGTCACGGCGGAGACGCATTTCACCCTGACGCCGGAGAGCCTCGAGGCCGAGCAGGCGAAACACAATCTACGACTGAAGGGCGTCCTTCTGGCGAGCCCCGCCAATCCGACCGGAACGGTGACCGGCCGCGAAAGCTTGCGAGCGCTCGCCGATTATTGCGCGGCCAACTCCATCGCCTTTATCTCCGACGAAATCTATCACGGTTTGACCTTCGCCGGCGAAGAAGCGAGCGCACTCGAACTGACGGACGAGGCGATCGTCATCAACTCGTTCTCGAAATATTATTGCATGACCGGCTGGCGTATCGGCTGGATGGTGCTGCCGGACCGGCTTGTGCGTCCGATCGAGCGCGTGGCGCAGAGCCTCTATATTTCGCCGCCCGAACTGTCGCAGATTGCTGCGACCGCTGCTCTGGGGGCTACCGCCGAACTCGATGTCTACAAGGCGAGCTACGCCGCCAATCGTGATTTCCTCATGCGCCGGCTGCCTCAGATCGGATTGTCGATCGCCTCGCCGATGGATGGCGCATTCTATGCCTATGTCGACGTTACGCGCTTTACCAATGACAGCATGACCTTCGCAAAAAGGATGCTGTCGGAGATCGACGTTGCGGCAACGCCAGGGCTGGATTTCGATCCGCTGGAAGGCAACCGGTCCATGCGGATATCCTATGCCGGCTCAGAAGCGGAGATTGTCGAAGCCATCGAGCGGATGGCGCGCTGGCTGAAGTAAATTCATTCCGCTCAGGTGCTTGCGCTCTCTTCCTGACTCACCCCAAGAGCTATCTTGCTCACTTTTGATGCTGGATCTGACGATACTGGCGTTCATCACGTTCCGCTGAAGTTTTCCCTGTCGAGCCGGGAAACGAGCGCGAGAAGCGTCTCCGAAACCGGCGTCGGTACAGCCGCCAATCGACCGAGCGCAACGACCATGCCGACCATGGGCGTGATTTCCATCGCCTTGCCGCCAAGGAGATCCTGCAGCATCGACGTGCGCACGGGTCCCACCTGCTGAGCCTGTTCCAGTCGTTGCTCGACCGACATTCCGACATTTGCGCCAAGGGCGCCGACGGCCTTCACTTCCTTCATGACCTTTCCAACCTGATCGCTGATTGCCGCATCCGCCATAAGCTCGGACATGAGCGAGCGCGTCAGCGCGCTGATCGGATTGAAAGAAGCATTGCCCATGAGTTTGCTCCATATGTCGTCGCGGATGCGCAAGGAGAGCTTCACGCCGATGTCCGATCCCTCCAAAAGCGCCGCGATATTCCGAAGGTCCGTGCTGGTTTCCCCGGACGGTTCTCCAAGAATGAAGTGGCCCTTGTTGCTGAGCCGGATCTCGCCTGGCCGGCTTACTTCCGCGCCTTGATGAGCAACGCACCCTATGACGCGCTCCGGGCCGACCAGCCGCCATAGTTTCCCGCCCGGGTCCAGTTCATCGAACTGCAGCTCCGCATTTGCGCTTTTGTCGCGATGGAAATACCACCATGGAATGCCGTTA
The DNA here is from genome assembly GCF_001426265.1 of Rhizobium sp. Root1220. GTDB lineage: Bacteria > Pseudomonadota > Alphaproteobacteria > Rhizobiales > Rhizobiaceae > Rhizobium. The sequence goes on along the minus strand of NZ_LMDG01000007.1, from coordinate 32,526 downwards.
AGGATCATCACGACGCGCGTGCTCTCTTTGAGAAGCGATGCAATTCCCTCTGCGGCGGGACCGAGTTGGTGGCCTTTCAGGCCGGTAATGACGAGATCCTGTGGCGGAAGATCCTGTGGCCGGTCGGTCGCATTCACGCGCACTTTGAGCGGGTGCTCGATGCCAGCTTCCAACAGGCAAAGACCACTCTCCCGGATGGCGTTCAGATGTGCACCGCGCGCGACGACCGATACATTCGTCTCGGCGCTTGTCGAGGACGCGAGCTTGGCTGCAACTGCGCCGCCGAGCGCCCCGGCGCCAAAGATGCAGATATTTTTCACTGTCATGAAATCGCTCTCAGCGATCACTTGATCGCGCTGGGTGATGGCGGCCGATCGGCGATTAATTTTTAAGGAGTTTAGTGCCCACGCGGCAGGAGTTCGTTGCGGCGCAATTCGTCGATCGCGGACATTGCATCGTCCGCAGACCAACCGGCGCGCAACGCTGCGGCGATCATCCTGACCTCGGCTTCTTCCTCGATCTTGAGGAACAGCGGCTCGAGTGCTTCCTGGGCCGTAAGGATGTGATCATTCGGAGGTGCAACGGATTGGCGGGTGACTAAAACAGGCATCTGCGCAGTACTCCTCTGATGATTTGGTGTGACTCAACGAAATGCACGAGGTGTAAAAAAGGTTCCGGATAAAGTTTCGAAAAGCCTTCATCTTGTTCTTTCGCCCCGGCTCTGCCTTCTTGCGCCCCTAGGCTTGTGCTCGATTCGGTTCCCGATACAGAGGCGGAGCCGCCAGCAAACGCGCACGAAGGAGATTGCAATGACGAACGCCAAGAACGGGATTTCCGAAATGCGGCCGAGAATTACAGTGATCGGTGTCGGCGGTGGCGGTGGCAATGCCATTAATAACATGATTTCGGAAAACCTCGAAGGCGTGGATTTCATTGCCGCCAATACCGACGCGCAGGTGCTTGCGACCTCCAAGGCCTCGCGCCGCATCCAGCTCGGCGCGCATGTGACCGAAGGCCTCGGTGCCGGTTCGCTGCCCGAGATCGGGCGTGCCGCTGCAGAAGAGTCGATCGACGAAATCATGGACCATCTGGCTGGCTCGCATATGTGCTTCGTCACCGCTGGTATGGGCGGAGGCACGGGCACTGGCGCAGCGCCCGTCATTGCGCAGGCCGCTCGAAATGCCGGCATCCTCACCGTCGGTGTCGTTACCAAGCCATTCACCTTTGAAGGCAACCGTCGCATGAAGACGGCCGATGTCGGTATCGAAGCGCTCCGGCAGGCGGCGGACACCGTCATCGTCATCCCGAACCAGAACCTGTTTCGGATCGCCGATGCAAAGACCACCTTCGCCGATGCCTTCATGACGGCCGACCGTGTACTCTATGCAGGAGTTGGCTGCATCACCGACCTGATCGTCAAGGAAGGCCTGATCAACCTCGATTTCGCCGATGTGAAATCGGTCATGCGCGGCATGGGCCGGGCGATGATGGGTACGGGCGAAGCATCAGGCGAAGAACGTGCAATGAAGGCAGCGGAAGCCGCTATCGCCAATCCGCTGCTCGACGACATCTCGATGAGGGGCGCCCGGGGCGTGCTGATCTCGATCTCGGGCGGCTCCGACATGACTCTTTTCGAAGTCGACGAGGCGGCCAGCCGCATCCGTGACGAAGTCCAGGACGATGCCGATATCGTCGTCGGCGCAATCTTCGACCGAAATCTCGATGGCAAGTTCCGCGTAGCTGTCGTAGCCACCGGCCTTGATGGTGCAGGCGCCGGCGCTGCTGCGGTTCATCCTGGCGCCGCACCCGGCCAGGGCACTCCGACACGCACACTGCAATAGCATCTGGATTGGTTGTTCGGCTGAGCCGCGCGCTTTCCACAGCGCGCGGTTTCGTGGGTTGTGATAACGGTCATCGCCTGCGATCGGGGTACGAGTAACCGATCGCTTCTGTTCGATCGAAGGCTGCGCGCGACTGGGTATCAACGACTGAACTCGGCGCTGCGATCCTGATCCGGCGGCCCGTAGCGCTCGTAGCAAATATTCGGCCACAAATTTGCGAATGCATGGAGGACATTTGATGAGGAAGTTTTCATATGGTTTTGGGGGCTTGCTCATCCTGATAGGTCTCGTCTGGATGGGGCAGGGCAGTGGTTACTTCCCATACCCGGAAACGAGCTTCATGATTGACCAGACACCCTGGATTTACTGGGGCGCTGTCGTGGCTGCGGCCGGCCTGATCATCGTTGTGCTGACCAGCAAGGCGAAAGGCCGGCAGTGATGACGGCGCTCATTCGCTGGTTGCTTGTCGCGGTCGCAACATTGTCAGTCGCCTGCAGCGCCCGCAATGATCGCGAAGTCGGGGACAGCGGAACCGTCAACCAACTGAAGCAGAATTCAAGGCAGCCAGTCCAGGATTGCCGCTCGAAGCCGAATGCCGAGGGTATGGTTCGGACGCTCTGTTACTAGCCCGGCTGTGCGAGCCTCGCGGAACGATGACGCGGATTGCTGATCGTGTCGCAATCCGGGTCGTCGTTCTCCATAGCCGCCCTTCAAGAGTTATACAAATAGCGCTCCCCAGCGTTGGCCGGGTAAGGCAGGAGCATCGTGTTTGCTCCGTTTTCCCGTTGCAGCCGGCAAACGGATGAATAACGGCTCAGGCCCGGCGCGAGCGCGCTTCGGCCATATCGGGATGTGTGCCATCCGGCGCGCGGAGCCCACGATGCTTGCTGATGAATATCCACTCGACATTGCCCAGTTCGAACGGGCGACGTGGATTGACCAGTGCCAGACGCCGCTCGGCAAGGCTGCGTGGCAGTGAATCCACCATATCGTTGACGAAGGTGTCGAGGCTTTCTTTCCAGCGGGGCGAGACCGATACGTCGACGCCGCCGTAGCGATGAAAATCGGGATGCTTCCGGGAATAGCACGCACCCATCATCCAGGTGTGCTGCTGCTTTAAAAAACGTTCTTTGATTGTCATACGCAGTCTTTTTCATTCCTTGGCGTCATCGACGACATCGGCCTCGGGGCGATCGCCTCTCGACCGTTCCGTTGTCCAGGTGCCGTCCGCACGCTGATATGTGATTTCCGCATCCTGGCCACCGAGCTGTTGCCGCTCTGCGGCGTTTTTGGCCGCTGCCAGTGCTTTGTCGTGAGTTGGGAAGGTTTCCGACCAGACGTCGTCCAAGCGGTAAGCCCGGGCGTCATCATGTTCGGCGACGTGGTACGTAATCGACATCGACGGTTCCTTCAAGGATTTTTCGCGGAAATCAGTACATCGCAGTCAGGACGTTAGTGACGATAACGCCACGACGGCACGCCTGTTCCGCGTGCATGGCCTGTGTGAAGCTGGATTCAGTTTGTCGGACGCCCTTGCGCGGACATGGAACGCTTCATAGGCTCTCGACGTTGATGGATTCGTTCAACGCTTTTCAATAGGAATTCTATGCGCGCTCAATCGAAGCCGTTCATTGTCGAAATCAAGACATCCCGTCGCCCCGATCGAAGCCAACCTAAATCAATCTGGGGCAATCTCGATCTGACGGCTGTCGCCGAGGACGTGGCCGAAGATAACCAGGTAAACCCAAATCCGGTATCCGCCGACACGACGAACGGCCGTTAGCAGCACCGATCGTTCGGTCTAGGTAGTCCTTTGGATCGTGTGGGCGTCCTTACCGGATGATGGCGCTTCACGAGTCCCGTTGCCGCAAGCACAGTGTTCGTCGAGACCGAGAGGGACGAGACCTTCCTCGATCCGTGCGGTATCAATCCCATTCCATGCATCGCGCAGGCGAGGACGCATTGGAATGGAGGAAATACGCCCTAGGTGAAGCCTAGGTCGATGCTGGAGAACCCGATGAAACGAGCAATTAAGTCGGCAGCCGCGTGCGCCTGACACTCGTATCGGCTTGTCGCGGGTTTTGGTAAACCGGCCAACCGCCTAAAGCAAATCGCCTGGAAACGCTAGCTTTCGATATCAGGAAAGGTTTCGCATTATGAGCATGCTGTTGACCGGATCGTGTCGCTGTGGCCGTGTCCAGATAGCAGTCCGCGGGAAACCAACGCGGATCGGCATTTGCCACTGCACGGATTGCAGGCAGGAAAGCGGATCGGCCTTCACCTATTTCGCAATGTGGCCGGTCGAGAAGTTTGAAACCAACGGAGATACCAAGGAGCATTCCGGCCGTCGTTTCTGTCCGGAGTGTGGCTCGCGTATGTTTTCCGTGGATGACAAGGAAGCCGAGATCAAGCTTGGCACCCTTACCGAAGCGCCGACGCCGCTCTCACCGACCTACGAACTTTGGATTAAGCGCCGGGAGACCTGGCTGCACCCCATCGAAGGCGCGGAACAATTCGAAGAGGACCGGACGCCATAAAAAGCAGGGGACCGGACGCCACAAAGACAAGCGTCTCATGTCGCCGGATTTTGCGCAGGTTTCGCGGGATTGTGACTGCGACATCGACGGGTACTGAAGCGTAGCCCCACGTCGGCATCGTGAGCGTGCCAACTTGGCTCGGGAGCGACGAGCTTCCGATAAGAACTGAAATGAAAATCGAACTTGCGACTGACAAGATTTCCTCCCGAGAGCGTTTCCTGGAGGCAATCGTCCAAAGCGCGATAGACTACGCGATAATTTCCATGGACCTTGATGGCCTCGTCACCGCTTGGTCCTTACAGCGGCAATGCCACTTTCGAAAATCCAGTTCCGCAACGACCTGTCGGAGGTGGACGATTGAACCGGCGCACGTTTTCGACATGCCGTTTCATGGCGCGACGGTGCGCGAAAATCCTGTCGACGCCGAAATTGCGACCAGTTGGCAAAATCCTGTGCCGGAGAGCCTTGCAGACATGCTTACCTGCGATATATCCGGCGAAGTTCTGCATCATTCATCAAGGTTTCCATGATTCATGACATCTCCGACGGAGCCGATCCCTTCAGGTTTTTGGGCCATCACGGAGAAGTTGCGGGTCTGATCCGTGATTACGACTGGTCGGCAACGCCTTTGGGATGCGTCGAAACCTGGTCGCCTTCACTGAAGACCTCAACCGCAATATTGCTTCACTCCCCCGTACCGATCGTCATGCTTTGGGGTGAAGACGGAGTGATGATCTACAACGATGCATATTCGGCGTTCGCTGGCCGCCGCCATCCCGCGCTTTTTGGTTCCAGGGTGCTCGAGGGATGGCCCGAGATTGCCGACTTCAATAGCAACGTGATGAAAGTCGGCCTGGCAGGCGGAACGCTCGCGTATCGTGATCAGGAACTGACCCTTTCAAGAAAAGGCGTTCCGGAGCGGGTGTGGATGGATCTCGACTATTCGCCGGTTCTGGACGAGAGCGGGAAGCCGGTCGGCGTCATCGCCATCGTTGTCGAAACCACCGAGCGCGTGCTGGCGGAGCAGAGGAACAGAGAGGAATCCCAGCGCCTGCAAAATCTGTTCGAGCAGGCTCCCACATTCATGGCGATGCTCAGCGGTGCCGATCATCGTTTCGAACTGGTGAACCCTGAGTACAGCAAGCTGATCGGAAACCGCAGTGTCGTTGGTCTGCCTATCGCGAAGGCTCTTCCTGAAGTTGCCAACCAAGGTTATGTGGCGTTGCTGGACCGGGTCTTCCAGTCGGGAGAGCCGGTGAAGAAGATGTCCGAGCGCCTGTTACTAAAGAGGGCCGAAGACGGCTCGATGGAAGAGCGGTTTGTCGATTTCGTCTATCAACCCATCCGCGACGAGCGGGGAATCGTCACGCATATCTTCGTTCAGGGATCGGATGTGACCGAGCGGGTGAGGGCGGAGAACCACCAAAAGCTTCTGGTCAACGAACTCAATCATCGTGTGAAGAACACGCTTGCGTCGATCCAGTCGATTGTCAGCCAGACTTTGCGAGGCGTTCAAACCAAGGAAGAAGCCTCGGCTGCCATCACCGACCGAATCCTGGCACTCTCTCGCGCACACAATGTGCTCACCAACGAAAATTGGGATGGAGCAGACCTTCGCACCATGGTGGAGAACTCCCTCGACGCATTCCAGCATGCTGGTCGAAAGGCGATCCAGATCATGGGGCCGAAGCTTCGCGTTGGCCCGCACGCCGCTCTGTCGGTTGCTCTCGCGATGCACGAGCTTGCGACCAATGCAGCCAAATATGGCGCTCTCTCAAGTCCGACGGGAATTGTGGATGTTCGCTGGTCGATCGAGCCTGACGGCGTCTTCACGCTTCGATGGGCCGAAGAGGGGGGGCCAACCGTCGCGGCGAAAGATCGCAGGGGTTTTGGGTCTCGGCTGATCCTGGAGGTGCTCCCTCGGGAGCTTCAGGGAACGGCCAATATCGAATACCCGCCAACCGGTGCGGTGTTCACTCTTTCAACTTCTCTGGAGGCGATCAGTGATCGGCCGAAAGTAGACGGCGCGTGATGGCCCGTATACTCGTGGTCGAAGACGAAATGCTTGTAGCGATGCTCATCGAAGACGCGATCAGCGATCTTGGCCACGTCGTCGTCGGCCCGGCAATGCGTCTCGAGACGGCATTGAGCACTGTCGAACGCGAAGATTTCGATTTCGCGATCTTGGACATCAACCTGGCCGGCAAGCAATCATTTCCCGTCGCCGATCGCCTCAGCGAGCGCGGAATCCCCTTTCTGTTTGCCAGCGGTTACGGCGTTGCAGGGCTAGTTGATCGCTACCGTGACAGCCCAATTTTGCAAAAGCCGTTCTCGCCGGATCAATTGGCCAGGGCGTTGCGAGACCTGCGACGCTAGTGATCGAAGCCACCTCCATCCCGCCATCTTTCGGCCCTTCTGCCACACCAAAACCGGACGGCGCATAAAAGCGGTGATTCATTTCATACAAACACAGGAATTCTTATGATCAGGAAATTTGCCTTCGCGACATCGCTGGTATTGGCGTCAGCTGTCAGTGTCGAGGCCTCCAGCGGCAAGTCGTGGGATGCGCTCTTCGCCAAAGTGAACGGTACCTGCATTGGTCAGTCTGGAATGGACACTCCCGAGGCCTCGGCACCGATCGTGTTCGATGATGCGACCGGCAAGATTGCGGTACTGTTGCGGGGGTCCCTCGGAAAAGGGAAGGCGAAAGTCAACAACGTCAACCTCATGTGCCTCTATGACAAGAAGACTGGCCGTGCCTCCATCGAGGAATACCGTTGGCTGGGGAGGTGAAGCCAGCAGGCAGGCTCGGTTGCGGGGATCCGATACCCGCAACGGTTTGCCGCTCTTGTGTTTGTACACAACCAGCCGGAACCTATCAGTTGGTTCACGTTTGGTAGGGAGGTATCCGGCGCCAGGCCGGTAGCTGCGATCCCGCTTCACCGGCTTTGACGTTGAATTGCCAATTTACACGCTGCCGGATGCTGTCCCGCTGCCCTTTTCCCGTTAAACGTGGATGGCGGCTCCACTTCTTCTTGATGAAGTGAGAATATTCGTGATAACTTAAATATAGTTTCGCGCTGATATGGCCGCTGAGATGCGCCGGGGCATGCGATGAGAATTGCCAGCACAGTTTTTCTCGGACTTGTATTCGGAATCTCCGCCGCTGCGGCGGGGCCACTGCATGATGCGGCCAAAAGCGGAGACGTTGAGGGTGCAAAGCAGGCTGTTGCGTCGCATGCCAATATCGGCGAGCTAAATGATGCTGGTGAACCGGCGTTGATCATCGCGGCTCTTGCAGGCCACAAGGATGTCGTTCTGCTTCTGCTTGAGGACGGTGGAGATATCAACCTTCGGAACAAGGGCGGACTGACCGCGTTGCATGCAGCTGCCTACGGCGGTCATCTCGATATTGTCGAGATGCTGGTCGCGAAAGGGGCGCTCGTGAACGACGACAAGAATTTTTACCATATGTCGCCGTTGCACGCCGCGGCCGAGGAAGGCCACGCCGACGTAGTCGCCTTCCTGCTGGCAAACAAGGCGGATATCGAAGCAAAGGAGCGCAATGGCTACACGCCGCTGACACAAGCCGGCTGGCGCTCTCACTGGGATGCTGCGGAATTGATGCTGAAAGCGGGCGCTGTTTGTCAGGAAGCCGCCCTGGTTGGCGACTGGCTATACGGCGAATGCACCAAACGGAAGTAAGGCTGCCCGCCGTCTGGCAGGAAAGGTAGGAGATCATGTTTTACAAAACGAGGGCAGGGCTTGGTGCCTGTATCATCGCCGTCGCTGCTTTCGCGGTCGCTCCGCAGGGATCAGCTGAGGAAACCGTGAATACCGGATATTTCGGGGACGTCGCGATAAAGGGCTATGATCCCGTGGCGTATTTCACCGATAGCAAGGCTATCGAGGGATCGCCAACATTCACACACCGGTGGCTGGGTGCGGAGTGGCATTTCACCAGCGCAAAAAACCGCGACCTCTTTATTGCCGATCCCGGTAAGTATGCCCCTCAGTATGGTGGCTATTGTGCCGATGGCGTTTCGTTCGGAACGGTCACGACCAATATCGATCCCCAAGCCTGGCGGATCATCGATGGGAAGCTCTATCTCAGCTATGATCCCGGCGCTGCTGATGGTTTTGAGAAGAAGCCGACCAAGGTCGTTGATTCGCAGAAGCACTGGTCGGAGGTTCAGAGCACGCTGATCTCCGATAAAGTGCACAAGGATTGGCAGCACGTGCCGGCCGAGTAGGCCGTCAGGGGGCAGGGGAGAAGAACTTCAGCGCCTGCGGGGTAACGTGGACATATTGGGAATCGGGATAGTCTGTGTCCCGGTTCTTGTAGACGCGTCCGCAGACCATCCGATCTAGGAAGTACCCGCCAAACCTCTCGCACAGGCTGTCTCCCTGCACTTCGACGGTCCCGGTGATGTTCGTGTTTGCGCTCCGGTAGGCGGTGTTTCCCGCCTGGTCAAAGAACTGGACGAAGGCGGTCCCGTTCTTGTGCTTTCCCACCCAGCTCTTGTCATTGATGAGATCGCGCAGGGCGTCGCCGACAATCTGATCGGCCTTCTCGCCCACGAAGCCGAACGGCCACTCGGGAACGCCTGCCGATCTCAATCCTGTCAGATGGCGCTCCAGGTCAACCTTGCGCCAGTAATCGTAGAGATAGCCATAATACGTCAGGTTGCTTTCCGGGAATTGCGCCAATAGCCTTGCCTTCGCTTGCCCTGCACGAACGCTATCGCCTTGGAAGCTATAGGCTGCCGTAAGGTATTCCTGCGCGGCCTCGGCGTTCGGAAGCGCGTCACTGGCCACCTGTATCAGGGGGATGGCCCGCTCGTTGTCCTGCGCCGTGTAGAACACAATGCCTGCGAGCAACCGAAAGCTCGGCGACGGCGACGGGTCGAGCCGCAACGCCCTTTCTATCTCGCTAATCGCATTCTCATGATCTCCCGTTTGGGCGAGAATCAATGCTAGATTGCCGGCGGCCTCCGCACTGTTCGGTTGCACTTCCACCGCGCGCTTCGCCGATTCGCGTGCTTCCGCGTCCCGGCCATCGACAAGTTGAAGAAGGGCAAGGACGGTGTGGGCACGCGCATTGTCCGGATCCAGCTTGAGCGCTTGCCCGGCGGCGTCATACGCGATTTTGCGGGCAACTGCCGCCGACCAAAGGAAGTTGTAGTCGTTGCGCCAGACGTCGACTGCGACGCGCGCGATACCCGCATGCGCATCGGCAAAGTTCGGATCGAGGTCGATCGCCTTCTGGTAATACGACAGCGTTCGGCGATAGGTATCGACATCGCCGTAAATCAGCCCCTCGTGTTCGGCCCTCATGTAGTAGTCGTAGGCTTCAAGATTGTCGCTGGGTATCCGCTCGATCTGGCTGCGTTCACCGTCGCTGAGTTCCACCTCGAGCGCGGAGATGATCTTTCCAGTCACATCGTCCTGAACAGCGAACAGATCCGCAAACTGGCGGTCATAACGCTCGGCCCACATGGAAAGCCCCGTCAGCGCATCGATGAGCTTGACGTTGATGCGCAATCTTGGCCCAGCCCGCTGCAGAGTGCCTTCGAGCACATAGTGCACGCCCAATTCAGCGGCTACGTCCTGTATTTTGGCCGCACCGTTTTTCATGGCGAAGACAGTGTGTCTGGCAATGACAAAGAGGCCAGAAACTTTGGATAGTTCAGTGATAAGGTCGTCGGTCAACCCTTCAGCCAGATGATCCTGTTCCGAGTCTCCACTGACGTTGATGAACGGCAGGACCGCCACCGACGGCTTCTCGGGAAGGGGATAGGCAAAGCGCTCAACGGCTTTCTGTGTCTGAGCAAAGTCCCAGACGCGCCATCGGTAGGCGATCGCCGACCCTATGAAAATCAACAGGATGGCGGCAATGGCCGCGACCTTGCGAGATGAAATCTTAAACCGGCGTGAGCTCGATCGGGCGACGGCCGGATCGATAACGACGCGGTAGACGCGTATGGGCTCGGCGATGCTTCGCACCTTCTGTTTGCCGAGCGAGACGTAGCCCACGTTCAGTTTCGATTTCACTTGGTCATAGGTAGTGCCCGAAATCGCAATGCCGCCCGGCTGCGCCAGCGTCTGTATGCGATGGGCGATATTGACACCATCGCCGTTGATGTCGTCGTCTTCAACGATGACGTCGCCGAGATTGACGCCGATGCGGAACTCAAGTCGACCGTTGGGGGGAGCGGATGGTTTGCGGGCAGCCTTCTCGCGCTGTATTTCCGTTGCACACTGAAGGGCGTTCACCACGCTGTGAAATTCCACGAGCACACCGTCACCCATGGTCTTGACCAAACGCCCGTGGTGATCAGCGATCTTTGGCCGGATGACCTCGTCCATATCAACCTGGAACGCGCGACGAGTTGCCTCCTCGTCGATCTGGCTCAGGCGGCTATAGCCAGCGACGTCAGCGATCAGAATGGCTGCAAGACGGCGCTCCATGCCTTCCCCACGCAAACTCTACCGGTGACGTTTCTAAAAAATGACCGGATGTCGAAAATACGATGGCGACTTCGAGACATTCGGTCGCCTTAAGCTCCCCGGAAATATCGAGAGTTTTCATCGCCATCACCCGTGGCGATGGAGAATGATGCTCTCATTCGGGATCGTGTTCAAACATTAAAAGATCGATGCAAATCGACCAGCCGGATGGAACGTGCGTCAGCCTCGAGCCGAGCGCCGCATTAAAGGGCCTTGGCCGGGCGATGGATCGCAGTTCACCTGCCGGGGTCGTCGGAAAACCAACAACGACCTTGGCGTTGGTCATGCCTCGTCGATCAGCAACGCAGGTTTGCGATTTGGCAAAATAGTCGTGCACGGAAAGCGGCGTCCTTTCGGCGCGCAGATTGCCGGAATACGTGGGCTGGGCTTCGGCTGGATATCGAGACAGAGGCGGGGCAATTCTCCAGCGGCCTCTTTACGACCCCTCGTCGGGGATGTTCAGAATTTCCCCGCAGGCTTTGCAATGGACCGCGTCGGCGTCATGGCGCTGCAGGCCGCAGCGGTGGCAGGGGAAGGTCACTTTGTGCGGGCGAACCACTGTCTGTGCGAGCCGCACGAACAGCGAGATTCCGACGATCATTGTCACGACGGATGTCAGCTTTCCCAGTGTTCCGGGAAGCGTGATATCGCCGAACCCAGTCGTCGTCACGGTCGCCACGGTAAAATACAGAGCGTCGACGAAGCCTTCGCTGCCATTCCGGCCGTAGAAGAAAGCTGTGTAGACGAACCCGGTTATCAGAAAGAGGAAGACGAGGAAGTTGAGCACGGCCCGGACAACGTCGAGATGCTGTGTGCAACTCATGCGTCGAAGCCCCTCTGTCAACAGGGGACTGCGGCCGATCGCCCACAGCCTCATCACCCGTAGGAAGGCGAAGTTGAACAACGCGTTGGGGAACAGCAGCGTCCCGAGCACGACCAGATCGATCAACGTCATCGGGCGCACCATCCAGCGGCGGAATGACGGTGCCGCAATCGCGCGCCCTACCATCTCCACGGCAATCCAGAGCGCGATCGCATAGTCGATGATCAAATAGGACGGCCCCGAGCGCAGGTATGGACCAAGAACGAAGAAGGCGAGGATGGCAACGTCAACGATCGCAAACAATGCTTGGAGCAAGAAGCTGCGTCTGCTCTCGGCCCTTTCCAGTTGTTGTAACCCGTGCCGCAGGCCTTTTACACCTGCACCGTCGCTTGTTCCGAGAATATCCATGCAGTCGAGTTAGATCGCTCGCGTCGCTCATCAAGGGCAGGGCCAGCGCGGCTGCGCGAAAACCGACGATTCGCCAACAGCGGACGGCCAACGGTCACGGCCTCTGCCTAGTTGTTTGAGTTCAGAACCACGCTGGCCAGTTTGTTGCAGCAGCAGCGAGAAATCCGCCGGCTGCTGCTGCTGTTCGGCCAGTTATAGTCACGAGCAACCGCTCGTCGCGCCGAAGGAGGAAAAAAACCTTTCCTAGAAGGAAGCGAAATCAGCCTCTTAGCCTTTCTTACTCCTAAAAGTTACTCCTCGCTCAGGCGGATCTGGGCCATCTTTGACCTGGGGCCTCGCAGCCTGAAAAACTCGTCCGGTAAGGCAACGTAGTGACGCGGATACCGTTGTTCCATGCGCGATGGCCTCGATCGGCGATCAGTCAGCCGGATTGCGCGCTCGCGTACTATAGAGTCTTGATCCCGGAATTCGGCTGCGACGGTTTCCACCGGACGCCGGCCCCTTCGAGGTGGCTGGATTCGACGTTCGCCGCAATAAACTGAATTTTCTGTTCATCGAAAACCCGGCGGAGCTTCTCGTTTGCTCTTGCCGTGATCTGCTGTTTTCCTAATTCGAAATCGCTCAACGCCTTCTGGGTGATACCCGCCTTCTTGGCGAGATCCACTTGACTCATCCCAATGAGCGCTCGCGCGGCCCGTATCAGATCGCCTGTCAACAAAGTCGTCATTACCTGCAAAAACGGGTTATCGCGAGGCAAGTCAAAAAAGACGTAAAATACGTTTTAAATGACTTGAAATACGTTAATAAAGATGTAATCAAAGGCATCGACAGGTCGGGATCGACTGCCGATTCTTAATAGCTTCAGATGCTGGATTACGGAGACACACATGAGGGCGACCCAGAACGGTATCTACCTCGGCGACGATCGTCGGGCGTTGCTCGAGAAGCTGGAGTCTCTGGTAATCGATCTGTCGGCACCTAACTTTCCGCAGCCTTCGAGCATTCCAGTCATGATCGACAAATACAAAGTCAGCAGGCGGGAAGTGCCGTGTCTTTTGGGAAACGCATTTGGCCATCCCAAAATCATCGACGGCCACGCGTCGATTTCGTCTGAGCTTTTCTACTTCGATCCCGAACGCGGGATCGCTCGAACAATCTCGCGATGGTATCGCCTCGGCACACCTTCCAATCCGCAAATATAGCGATCCTTTGCCCGGCCGCCTTTCGGTGCGGGGTCCTTAATTTCGATCGTTGGATTACCTCTCAGCAACCGATGCGTCTCGGGATGCATTGCCGTGTTTCAAAGGAGTTGAACGCTTGCCGACATTAAAGCACGCTTTGGCGCTCTGCATCGTCAACCGACTTCTCAGACCGTTCAGCGATCAGGCGGATGCCAAGTTCCTGGCTACCATCGTTGTCGCAATTGAAGGATTGGCGGACGCTATCGAGGCGGCTTGCGAAGTCTTCCTGCACGGTGACTCGAGAACCGGGAATTTCCCTGGCGGACGCAATGCGGTCGTGGAGCAGATCACGGAACCGAAAAAGCAACGAGCCCTGTTGGCCCGTGCTCAAGAGCCCAAAGCGCTCGTACTGATATTCAGGGACGAGAAGCAGGTCCCCTATCAAATTCGAGAATTCGCCGACGTGTACCACGTCATCGACGAGCTTGACCCACGCGTGGTGAAGGCCGCGATCTACCAAGCGTTTGCGACCAAGGTCTCGTTTAGAGACGCACAATTCATCGCCAAACAACCGCTCGACGATTTCTTGGTGGCGTTTCGGAGCGGGCGGCCGGTCGAGCGGTCGCTGCGACTGTTGACGGAAATGGATGAGAAGCGACAAGCCGCGGCAAGGAGAACGAAGTCGATCCGTCTGGAGGAACTCCATGGTTACGGGCAGGCCAAGCTTTGGGGTCTTGAATTAGCCCGCGACCTCGCTCGCTATCGACGTGGGGAGATCGCGTGGACGGACGTCGAGCCAGGACTGTTGCTGTCCGGTCCATCCGGTGTCGGGAAGACGAGGTTCGCCGAGGCTCTTGCGACCACTTGTGGCGTGCCGCTGATCCACGGCTCCTACGCACGATGGCAAAGCGCAGGGCATCAAGGGGAAATGCTTGCCGCGATGCGCGAAGCCTTCGAAATGGCGAAGGCCGCCGCACCGGCTATCTTGCTCGTCGATGAGCTCGACAGCTTCGAGTCGCGCACGATCGGGGATACTCACTCGCGCACCTATACCCGCCAGGTCGTGAACGGCTTCCTCGAGTGCCTGGACGGAGCGGCCCAGAGATCAGGTGTTATCGTCATCGGCACCACGAACCATCCCGAAATGATAGACCCCGCGGTCCTTCGACCAGGGAGGTTTGATCGGCACATCGCACTTACTCTTCCGGACGCAACGGCCCGGCTTGCCATCTTGCGACAGTACATCCCGGCGGTCATCCCGAGTTCGCAAGAGACGCGATTGACAGACGAGACGGGAGGGATGTCCGGCGCGGAGCTCGAGCAGCTGGCACGGGAAACCCGCCGTCGCGCACGAGGCTTGAACCGGGCAGTTGTTGCCGACGATGTGCTCGCATGTCTGCCGGAGACGCAGGTCGTCCCTCCAGACCGACTGGCAATACTTTCAATTCACGAGGTCGGGCATGCAATCGTTGCCCTTGCTTTCGGCCGGACTATCGAAAGCATCAGGATCGCGGACCGCTATCGATTGGACTCAGGTCAAGGCTTCGACTTGGGAACCGTCCGCCTTGAAAACGCCGGCCCCCGCCGCACCGCCCGATCCTATCACGGGGACATATGTGTCGCTTTGGCAGGAGTGGCTGCAGAGATCGAGCTCTTGGGCGAGCACGGCGATGGCGCGTCCGGCCATCCAGATGCGGATATTAACAAGGCAACATATCTGGCCACCCTCGTCGAGGGCGTCCTCGGTTTCGGTGAGACGCTTGTCGTCGAGCACAGCCGCTTCGATTACGACGAGCTTTCAAGGCTACGACTGAGAAGCCCACACTTATGGGCGCGCGTGGACCGATTGCTTGCATCCCGGATGCGTGAAACGCGAAGGATCGTCGCTGAAAATAGGTCGGCGATCGAGGCGCTCGCGGCCGAGCTCACCGTTCGAAAAACGATGACCGGGACGGAGGTCTCGGAGTTCCTGAAGTCGGCAGCCTACGTGGTCGCCGCCGCGACGGAATTCGCAGAAGAAAACCGCGACGACACAAGTGCGCGGCAACCACGACTGGAGAGGGTAAACTGATGAAGCTATGGATTCTGTCCGATCTCCACCTCGACATGAGCGAGCTTGCCAAACTCGATATTCCAGAGGCCGACGTCTGCGTCGTCGCTGGCGATGTTTTCACTCGGGGTGTCGTTCCGAGCCTCCGTTGGCTCGACGACCGCATCACCGCCCACATGCCGGTCGTTTTCGTCGCCGGCAACCACGAGTTCTATCACGGCGAGATCGTGCAGGGTCACATTGCCGCGACCCGCTACGATGCAAGGGGAGAGCTCTACTATCTCGAGAACGGCTGCGTGGAGATCGACGGGGTTGTTTTCGCCGGCGCAACGCTCTGGACGGATTTCGACCTGTTTGGACCGGAGTGGTCGCAAAAGGGGATGCAAAATGCCGCCGAAGCGATGAACGATTTCCGGCTGATCGCCTTCGGTGATGAACCGTCGCAGCGATTCAAGCCTATACATTCGCTGAAAATCCACCAGGAAAGCCGACGTTTTCTGGAAGGTGTCCTCGCGAACTATCGAGATCAAAAAGTTGTCTTCGTGACACATCATGCTCCGAGCATGTTGTCGGTCGAGGAAAAATATCGGACCGATCTGCCGACGACCGCGTTCGCATCGAACCTCGATGACTTGATGGCTCCGGGCGGCCCGGCTCTCTGGATACATGGGCACGTCCACCATTTCGTCGATTACACCGTCAACGACACGCGAGTGATTGCCAATCCGAGAGGGTATCCCGGGGAGGAGTGCTATCGGCAATTCGACCGAGGTTTCGTCACCGAAGTCTGACCCGTGGGAAACCTGGCTCCACCGCATCGTTGTAGGGAAGGGCGGATATCATGGCAAAACGCTCGCGGTCTTCATCGGAAGGCGAGAAAATACAGACTGCCTTGCCGGGTTCTCTGGGGGAGGCACTCGACGAGATCGGGTTTCAGCCGCTAGGTCGCCGGATCGTTGTTGTCAAGCAGACCGAAAGGCATCCCAGGACTTCGACCGACTGGGCGGTTTCCGTGATTGAGTTCTTCCGGTTCACGCTACCGCGCGCCCCGAACGGCGACTGGGAACATCTCTTTATCGCTGCTTACGAGGTCGCTTGCCAAGCTATGGCGATGCTGGGTCAGGCCACCGTTATAGACGGCGGTGCGAGGCCGCTCTCCGATCCCACATTGCCAGCGACACTTCCGCGATGGGACGACATAGCCACGGCTGTGGTCTGGGCGGCGGGCCAGTCCGGACTGCTGAGATATCGGCGACGTGGGAGAACAGGCAAGAAAAGATCGGTACGGCGTCCAAAAGCCAACATACGGGCTGGATACGGATGCCCTCCGGCCCACCTGGGGGCGGAGGCGTTTCCGGCCTTCCAGAGTCTGGGACTGATTTCGTATCGTAGTTGGACAGCTGCCGCTGAAACGATCCTATGGCGCGATAACCCTTTCGAGGCCGGAATGAATTTCGCGGAGGACGAGCGTTTCATCGAGGCGCTCGATGCTGCGATATCGAGCGTTCCCGAGGATATCGCGGCGAAAATCAGGGACATCGCGGCGATGCCCGCAAATGAGGCCGCTGGGCTGGTGGGCTTCGCAAGGCGGAACGTACACCCCAATGCGACGAGACATGAAGCCTTGGTGTTCCTGCAAGACCGAAGTCGCCGCTTGTTGTCTGAACTGTTCGCAAAACGATGGCGGCTGGGAGACGGATGGCTTTCCGCGGAGGAAAGCAGACGCGCGCTGTTTCTCGAGCTAGAACCTCTTTCGATCCAGATGAGCATGGAATTTGGCAGAATTGTCATTCCTCAGGAGCTCGGATGTGACGTCAGGGACTGAAGGACGTCCGTTCCTTGCGGTAGTGGCCAGAACTCAGGCAGCCGGCTCGTGCGTCGCCTGCTTCACACGCGTGATCCCATGGTGACAGAATGAAAATTTGGGTGTTTTCCGACCTGCATCTTGAATTCGGTGTTCCGTTTAAAGCCGATCCGCCGAAGGACGTTGACGTGGTGGTGTGCGCGGGCGATGTTCTGACGCGAGGTATTACCCCCAGCATAAAGTGGTTCACCGAGAACGTCGCTCGGAGAATTCCGGTCGTGTTCGTGGCGGGCAACCACGAGTTCTACAGTTCGTCCATCAACGAAAGTTTGCGCGAGCTCGAGCGGGCGGCCGGCTTTCAAAGCTTTCATTTTCTCGAAAACAACACGGTGGAGATCGGAGGCGTGGTCTTCGTCGGTGGGACCTTATGGTCCGATTTTCGGCTGTTCGGCCGCGATCCTGAAGTCGCGATGTCGTATGCGCGAAGCGGGATGAACGACTACAAGAAGATCAAATTGTCGAAGGTGCCGTTTCAGAAGTTCAAGCCGATTGACGCCTATCGCAAGCACGCCGAAACGAGGGATTTCATCGCGGCAGAACTCCGGAGACGCGCTGGTCAAAAGACTGTCGTCGTAACGCACCACGCGCCTTCGCCACGTTCCGTCGCCGACTGGTTTCGGCACGATCCGCTTTCGGCCTGCTATGCGTCAGATTTAGAAGACCTCATTTGCGAGACGGCACCGACATTGTGGGTGCACGGGCACATTCACCGTCGAAGCGACTACAAGGTCGGCTCGACGAGGATAGTCTCGAACGCCCGAGGATATCCAGGCGAGGGGACGGGGTTCGATCCCGGATTTACCGTCGATGTTTGATCGACCGAGAACACATCGTTGATAGACGGATCCAGAGTGATTTCCTCGTTTACCTGCGTGCGAGTTTGCGGGTTTGCTCCGCCGAGCCGATTGCGAATGATATAGACGTATTCCGGGGCACGCTCGATGAGAACCGATCTCCGTTCAAGCCGATTGCACACCGCGCCGACAGTCCCCGATCCCGCGAATGGATCGAGAACCGTCTGACCTGGCTTGGACATACCAATGACAAGGCGCTCGACGAGGTCTTCCGGGAACTGACAAGGATGGCTTGTTTTTTCGGGATGCCGGTTCTTCACATTGGAAATGTCCCACACGTCGGGTTCTTCCCAAGCGGGTTTCCGCTGAGTTCACCTTTCTTGGGGCCCTTGAAATGGCGCTTGTTGGGATATTTCTGCGGAACGCGAATGCTGTCCAAATCGAAGTGGTAGTCGTCGGACTTGGTGGCCCAAATAACGGTTTCGTGTCGTCCGGAAAACCGTTTTGTGCAATGCAGCCCGTGACCAAACGTCCAGACTATCCTGCTTCTGATTTTCATGCCGAGGCGGCGGAAGATGGGAATGAAGATGCTGTCGAGCGGTATGATTTCAGCGGCATCGACCCAGTTTCCCACTTGCCAACAGATCGAACCGTTCGCGCTGAGGACGCGAAAGCATTCGTTGATGACCGTCGCCTGAAAGTCGACGTAGGTGTCTAGCGCCGAGCGCGGTTCATAGGGTTTGCCGACATTGTAGGGCGGACTCGTGACGATAAGGTCGATCGATCCATCCGGAATCTCGGGCAGTACTTCGACACAGTCGGCCGTGTGGATTTCGCACAGACCGATAGCCTCCGCGTTCCCGCGAACAGGTTGGAAATGCATGGATATCTGATTTTCCTTGAGTTGGGACGCTCGTCCCAACGAGTTGATAGATCCATGGTCATCTGAATTTTTGCGACGCTCAAGGCCTTCGGAAGGGATTTCGCAAAATAGTTTGGGGCGGTGGCGTAGGACAGCGAGATGCGGTCTTCCCGGTAGGGGATAGCCTCGCCGCCGCCGAAGGCGGACGGCGAGGGTCTCCGCGGTTGTCGGCTTTAGAGAGGCTGAGAGGAAAGAGCGGGAAGCGGCCCCAATGCCAGAAGACGTACTTCGCGATCCGGCTCCTGGTGTGTGGGGTCGTAAATCCAGTCGCTCGCATAAAGGTTGCCGAGGTATTCGTCCGCATCGGCGTCGGCGGTCTTTTCCAGCACCTCGTGCTTCCACTCCGAAACGCCGCCAAACAGGCGAAATTCGGACCTGGGTTCGTCTTCGCCGGAGCGGACCTGAACCCAATAGCCGATCGCCTCGATCGCCTCCGGAGCTTCCCGAAGTTTGAGTTTCCGCGGTCGGTGGGAGGACCTGTCTACGTCCTGTCCTCGGAACCAGCCTAGTTCGGTCTCGAGGTCATTCAGCTTCGAGGCGACGGCTGTCGCCAGTGTGCCGTCGCCGATGATCGGCTGGCCGGCGAGATACTCCTCTTCTTCATAGTCAGCCTCGAACTCGACCTCGGAGGTGCACGTCGCTGCAGAATAGAGGACCGGGGTCTGCGTATCATCATCGGTGACCCATATCATTCCGCCTACAGCGGGGAGGCCGCTAGTGCCAATGTATCGCCCCCGCGCTTGGCAGACTTTATAATCGGCGATCTCGTGCAGGTCTTCGGCGAAATCGGCCAGTTCGCCAAACGTCGAGGTGATGAAGCCATGACCAGCTCGGTAGGGCGTCTCGTCCCATTCGAACACGCGCTCGTCATACAGCTTCGTTGTCACCGAGCCGTCGTTTGCGACGATGTGTGTCAAACAGCCCTCGAACCTCGGGGCCGAACTGAAGTCGATGTGATGCCATGTGCCGGCAATCACGATCTTCAACGCGCTGTTATCGATATAGGTCGAGGCCGCGCCAACGATCCGCTCCCTATAGCGGTCGATCAGCTGAGCCAGCTGGCCTCCGGCCGCGGATGGATCACCGTTGATATACCCCCGGACAGCGTCGCCTTGGATTTCGATCGCCGCATCCGGTCCCACGAAGACCGGGCGAGCGGATAGGTTGGGTGCAATAAAAGCGCGGCGAGCAGGATCGGGGTTGGTGTTTTTGCGTTCCTCCAATTTGAAGTCCGGTTTGCTGTAGCGCGAGAGGCGGTATAGGTCGTAATCGGCCATGAATTGATATCCAGTTGAGCATGCGATACCGTTCTGGCCAGTGCTACTGGCCATTCGGATCGTGATTGATCGGGTGATTGCCGCGAGCGGCTTCTGGATAAAGTGTTCCGTGGATTTCGACTGGCTGCAAGGGGTGAAAATCGCTACGGGCGATTTTGCTGATCGCGCAGAGCGACCCTCTTAGACTTGGCAAAGTTCTATCCGCCATGGAAAGCGCGCCGGCGCGTTCCTCAGCAGCCGTCCAAGGCCTTGATACGCGAAATCAGCGTGCGGCCGTAGAGATAGACCGTTTCGACGTCTGCGCGTCCTTGGCATCGGCGGCCCTTGTCGGTCTCGTAGGTGTAGGAGACTCGGACCTGATTGTCGCCGCGTAGCGTAGTCCCCGTCAACTTCAGCGGAGCCGACATCGAACCAAAGAACGCATGGATCGAGGCTTCGTTGAACGGGCCTTTTCCGCGTTTCTCGGGGACAACGAGTGAGGCCGCCGCTTCGCCGTCGGCGCTTGCTAGTGAGGAGTAGAATGTCGCGACAGCCGACATCGGGTCGTGCGGTTCCGGCGTCGATTGCTGCTGGATGGCGGGCGCTTGTGCATTATTGGCTTCGAACGATATGCCGACTTGATCAGCCGTGTCCGAAGTCAGCCATTCAATGCCTTCGGGTGGAGCGGACGTTACGTAGATGACGGCTTTCTCGCTCATCCCGAGCTGATTGAGGTAAGCCCCGACGACCGCATTCGCCGATCCGGACTCGGAGGCCTTGCCGTCCACAATTCGGTAGGCCGCATGGAACCCGAGCTTGGATGTCGGGTCGAGGAGACGGGGTGATCCCGCAAGCCAGGCGAGAGCACAGGCGGAAGCGCAGAGCGTGGTCGGCGGGACTGCCGTCGCGAAGCCACGGAGTCTGATAGCTCTGCCGATTTCGAGGCCAGCTCGAAGATTGCCGCCGCCGCTATCCAAGACGACCAAGGCCCGGTCGATGGTCGCAGCCAACTTCCTGAATAGCGCGTCGTCGCCTTCGTTGAAGGTTCCCCGAACGGAAACGATGTCGATCCCGTTTTGACCCGGCTGTCGAACGACATCGGCGGCCGAAGTCGGGAGCGCCCAGCCCATGAGAGCGAGAAAGATATAGCGGTGCATGAATTTCCCCCGGCGTGCTCGAAGCTTTTGAGCATTGGAAGCCGCCTTGATCAAGTCATTGCCGTAACTGTTTGTCTCTCCGCTGGACGCGCGTGAGGTGGCCACTCTTCTCACGAAAGTTTGCCGACGAATTTGCCTTGCCTTTTCCATCTGTAGAAATCTGTCGCTAGTTCGGCCGATACCAAAAATTGCCGCTGGACGACGCTTGCGCCGCAATCTCAGGTGTAGCAGTTTGCGAGTGAGGCTGGAGGCGGACGTGACAATCAATTATTCTTCTACGAACCTAAAGACTATCGCGGGGGGCGAGCTCCGTGCCAAATACAGCGCCAACGGACAACGTATCCTTCGGTATTCCATCGACTTCAGGCACAAGGTCCTTGATCTCCACAAGGAGGTCAGCGCGGCGGAGCTCTTCATGCTCCAGAGCAAGGTCGACGCGTTGATGTCCGACTGGGACAAGCGTTACGCAGAACACCTGAGAAAGTCCGCTTTACTCGCAGGCAAGGACGCCGCGGACCAAGCCACTATCGACGCGGGGCTCAAGATCGATGCGTTGTCGACGATCTTGGCCCATACCCTTCGTGTGGACGACCGCGTCAACTGGGAAAGCCTCAAGGATTTCTCGGAATGGAAGCAGACGAAATGGTTCACGGAGAACAAGCCTGATCGGATGCGCTACGACGAGCCGGTCTTCCAGCCTCCTCGGATCGGATTTTTCCAAGGGCTTTTCGGGCGTAAGAAGATCATCCTCGCTGACGCCTACGAGGCTTTCGAGCGAACTCACGCGGAATGGAAGGCCAAGGATATCGCTGACCAAGAGAGCGTTGATCGTCGGTTGATCGAGTGGGGTGACAGAAAGCGTGTTTTCGAGCGGCAGCAGGCCCAACTCAAGCAGGACTTCATCGACAATCAGGCATTCGCGAACGCCAAGGTGGACGCTCTTTCCAAGGCAGTGCCAGCCGGCGATCAGCAAGCCGTTATCGAGCATGCGTCCCTGGTCCTCGACAATTCGGATTACGGCGACCTTTTCGAGCAGTCGTTTTCCATAGACTACCTGACTGCCGACAAGACGTTGATGGTGGAGTACGAACTGCCGTCGCCGGATAACATGCCGCGGCTCAAAGCAGTCCGCTTCATTCAGGCAACAGGGGAGATGAAGGAAACCTGCATCACCGAGAAGGAGCAGAAGGCAAATTTCGATTCCGCCTGCTACCAGATATGTCTACGTACGATCCACGAACTCCTCGAAGCCGACGAATTCGGAAACATCGAGCGCGTACTATTCAACGGCTTCTCGACATATGTCGACCGCAGCACAGGGAAGGACGTCCGCGCTTGCATCATGTCCGTGCTCGTGGGTAGAGGCGAATTCATGGCTATCGATCTCTCACGCGTCGATCCCAAGAGCTGCTTCAAGAGCCTGAAGGGCGTCTCAGCTTCCACATTGTCGGCGCTCGCACCCATCCCTCCGGTAATGCAGATGGATCGAAACGACAGGCGCTTCGTGGAGGGCCGAGCGACGGTCGATGCGGTCAGCAACGAAACAAACCTGGCTTCCATGAGCTGGGAGGATTTCGAGCACCTGGTTCGCGAACTTTTCGAAAAGGAATTTGCATCGCGGGGAGGCGAGGTTCGCGTCACGCAGGCGAGCAACGATGGCGGCGTGGATGCGATCGCTTTCGATCCCGATCCGATCAGCGGTGGCAAAATCGTGATCCAGGCCAAACGCTACACGCGAACCGTCGGCGTTTCAGCGGTCCGCGATCTCTACGGGACCGTCCTGAATGAAGGTGCCTCGAAGGGGCTTCTCGTAACGACGGCCGATTATGGCCCGGACGCTCACAAGTTCGCCTCGGGCAAGCCGATTACTCTCATTTCCGGAGCAAACCTGCTTCATCTTCTTGCGAAGCATGGCATCCAGGCGAAGATCGATTTGCGCGAAGCCCGCAAGGACCTGAACCTCCGAGAGTTCAACTAGGAGAGGGCGATCGTTGTGGCTGACGGTCCTTCGAACGTGTTCGAGATGTACAAGGAGGCTGGCGGCCCGGGTTTTTGGATTCGGCGCACGACTTGGGGAAACACCGTAGCACGGGTGGTCGGGGCAGGGGCGTTCACCGCCGCGCCTCCCTACTTCGGAAATCCGTCGATGCTGATGGACGTCTACGGTCACGACGGCGCGCCCAAAGACGTGCTCGCTGCTGTTCCAGCGCCTGGCACCTACAAGACCTGGAGATCGGTCAGCCCGCCTGACTGGGCGGCTTTCGCCGACCTGCGACCACTGGATGATCCTCGGATTGCAACGGCGATCGAGGATTTGGATCGACGACGTGGAAAGAGCCGACGATAGCTTAGAGATGACGGGTGCCGGCGGGCGACCAATGGCGTGATCCCGTCATTGCACGTTTTGAATAACCGTCGGAATTTAACGCTAGTTTCAATACTGGGTTGCGCAGTTTTGCGTAAGGGTTTTACTGTCTGGCATCTGGGGAAAATCCAATGTCAGCAGCGTCTCGCGTCCTTCTCGCCGCCGTTTTCTCGGCATCCTTCGGTTTCAATTGCCTCGCAGAGAGCCCCACGTCTTCGGGCACGGGTTTTGCCGTGACGCCCGATGGGTGGCTTATGACCAATGCCCATGTGGTCGAGGGGTGCCAGAGGATTGAAGTCAAAGGAAAAGGGGATGCCTCCGATCCTCGTGTTGACGAGACCAACGATCTTGCCTTGCTGAAGATCGCAAGCCCGGAACCTTTGAAACCGATCGTGTTCCGTCGCGCCCCGACGCGGCTCGGCGAAGACCTCGTCGCCATCGGGTATCCGCTTGCGACACTGCTCGCAGATTCCGTGAAGGTCACGACGGGCAACGTCAATGCGCTCGCTGGGCTACGGAATGACACTAGGTATCTCCAGATTTCGACGCCGATCCAGCCGGGTAATTCGGGTGGCCCTGTCGTGGATCGGGCAGGATTTCTAATGGGTATCACCAGTGCCACCCTTTCTAAGCAAACCGCTGATGCGATCGGGATCACGGCTCAAAACGTGAATTTCGCCATTCGAGCATCGGTCGCTGACCTCTTTTTGCAGTCCCAGGGCATCTCGGCCCAGTCGGGCGACGTCGACAAGGAACAGCCGGCGCTGACAACGGCGGATTTGGCCGACAAGATCACTCCCTCGGTCTTCCAGGTTCTTTGTTACGGGAAGCCAGATGCCGAAGCCTCGGTCAAACCCGCGGAGATGCCCACGAGTTCGCCCCAACCGTCGATTACTGCTTCCTTGATAGACGCTCGTGGCTATGACGCGATCGGTTTCGACTACCGCGCGGTGAAAGACGTGTCGTTCTCGGAATGCCATGTGACCTGCGAAGGCGACGGTCAGTGCAAGGCTATCACCTACAACACCAAATACGGCGTCTGCTTCCTCAAGAACAATGTCGTCGCCTTGATCAGGAACGGTGACGCCGTCGCGTCGTATGCATCGAGCAAGGCGGCCGACGTCATAGTGTCTGACTTCACCAGCTATTCCGGGATGGACCTGCCAGGTGGAGACTACAAGCGTCTGAGGGGTAGCAACTATCTGCAGTGCTTCACAGCATGCATTGGGGACAACTCCTGCAAGGCGTTTTCATACGTTCCAAAGAAGTCAGAATGCTGGTTGAAGGACGCACTTGGGAAACCGCGCGCTGCAAAGGGCGTCGAATTGGGTGTGAAGTAGACTTTAGCTATGAACAGGAGGCCGTATTTCAATTCGAGCATCGCGGAACTCGAACGACTATTCGACGAGAAGCGCGACGATCGTACGTTCCTCAACACACTGGTTGCCGAGCTGAAGAAGCGCGAGACCCAGCGAGCAAAAGCCCTTCAAGCTCGCGCCGTGGCCAGTCTCGGTGCTCTGCCAAAGGGCAGACCAACGACGTCAAGAAAGCCCGAGCCACCCAAGGTGCGTTCCGAATCCGCGGAAGCGGTGCCTGACGCTGCCCCATCAAATGATCCCAGTCCAATTGTCGTCCCGCCAGCAACGCGCGAGGATCGCATCGATGACCCATTCACCTCCGGTGAGGCCGGGGGCGCGCACGCGGATATGGTCGAGAACGACGTCGTAGCGACAGCGGCGTCCCTGTTTGACCGCGGCGACAACATTCCGATTTCGAATGATCCCCAAAGCGTCCTGTCCGCTTGGACGGCGATGGAGGTATTGTCGCCGCCGACCTTCCGGCGGCCCGAGGATATGGTGGGTGGCGAGCGCGTTAGAGTTGCCAGCATCGTTGACAAACCGCTTCCCTGGGAGAATGGCGGCGAAAAGAGCCGGCCCAATCAACGGCTCTATTACCAGGTCATTCTTGGGACGGTTGACATGGAAAAAGCTGTCGGCGCGCTGCTCGCGGCCTACACCGACACTCGGGATGAGAGGCCCGCGGCTTCCGGAGCGGCCGTGTTGGCAACGATCATGGTCGATCGCGAAGGAAGGCTGGTCGATGCTGATCCGATCGCTATCTCAAGCTTCGGGTGGGGTGTCCCCGTGGCTCTTTCGGGCAAGCTCGGGGACTTGAAGAGATGGCCGGAGGTCGAGCGCGGTCTCCTTGAGGGCCTTCTGGCGAAGCTCTCGAGGGAAGACAAGGATGGAAACCCGCTTCCGCTGACACGTGAAGTCATGGCCTCCGGGTATCAGTGGTTGACGCAACGGATAGGTCTTGGCGCGGAGTTCGCCAAGCCGCCTTCGATCGTCTTGCGCTCATATCAGTACTACAAATTTCCTGACCCGCCTGAAGCGGTGCTGCTGAACTCGTTTTTCCTCGGTGATCTCGCAACAGCCGGGGCTCTTGTAGGCACCGGCGATGCACCGCACGCGCTCGAGCGATATCTTCAGATCGCCAAGCCTCGCTATCGTAAAAACCTGATGTTCGACCAAGGGGCGTTGGCAGAGGCGCTTCAACCCAAGCTCTTTCCGATGTCTTCGTGGCCAGCGCCAGGACGCCATCCGTTGGCTTTGCTCCAGCAGTGTGCGGTAAATCTCGCCCATCGTGACCTCGAGCACGAGGGCATTCTTGCCGTCAACGGTCCGCCGGGCACTGGCAAGACTACGCTGCTGCGTGATGTGATCGCTAGCGTCGTTACGAAGCGGGCGGAAGCAATGATCCGCTTCGATGATCCGGAAGACGCGTTCAAGAATTCCGGCCAGCGGATCAAGAAGGGGCAGGCCTTCGTTCACCTTTACCGTGTCAGCGAGACGCTGCGCGGACATGAGATCGTTGTTTCGTCGTCAAACAACAAGGCCGTCGAGAACGTCAGCGCGGAGTTGCCCGGCGTCGAGGCGGTAGCCGACGGGGTGGCGACGCCCGGCTATTTCAAATCCGTTTCCGACAATGTCCTCGGGCGCGACACATGGGGCATGGTTGCCGCGGTGTTGGGCAATGCCCGTAACCGTAGCGAATTCCGCCAGAAGTTCTGGTGGGATGAGGAGTTGGGAATGCATCGCTATTTCCAACAGGCTAGTGGGAATTCCCAAGTTATAATCGAGAAGGCAGAAGACGGCACGACAACCCAGCGCCTTCCAAAAATCATCGTCGAGGAGCGGCCACCGTCCGACCATGACGAGGCTGTCAAGAGATGGAAAACAGCTCGGTCGCGGTTTCGAAAAATCAGTTCCGACGTGAAAGTGAAGCTCGCCGCTCTCCAGAGAGCGAGCGATTTGCTGGCCCTAATTCCCAAGTTGGAAACAGAAATAGAAGCCTTGGCAACCGCGCTGCAGGCAAGTCTGGTCGCGCTACAGATGGCAGAGGCTGAAAGCGATCGGGCGAAGTCCGCGTTGGGGACCGCCGCCGAGCAATCGGGGGCGGCGGCGCGACGTCTGAAGAACGCGATGGACCGTCGCCCAGGGATTTTGAGCCGGGTTTTCAACAGCGCAGAGGCGCGAAGTTGGCAGGCCACGAATGACATTGCGCAAGCCGAACTCGCGAGTTCCAGGGAGTATCTGGCTCGCGCAGATCAGGAAGCGAGCGCGAAGAAGGACGCCTACTCGGGAGCCGTAGCCACCTTTGGGAATATCCAGACGACCGTGGCCACAAAGCGGGCCGCCTTGGATCAGGGCAGGGAAGACCTTCGGTCTCTCCAGGCCGAGTTCGGCGGGACATTTGTGACTTCAGACTTTTTTGCCCGAGGGCATGCCGAACGACAAAAAGCGTCACCGTGGCTTAACGAGGAGACGGCGCGACTTCGAAGCGACCTTTTCGAGGCCGCGATGGCCGTTCACAAGGCCTTTGCCGCCGCGGCATCAAAGCCAATACGGCACAATCTTAACGTACTGATGGACGGGTTCGGAACGCGGTCGCTTGGAAGCCCGGAGCGGGACGCGCTCATACCGCATCTGTGGTCGACCTTGTTTCTAGTCGTTCCCGCGGTTTCCACGACTTTTGCCTCGGTCGCGCGGATGTTCAGCAAAGTCGGTCCCGCGGAGTTCGGGTGGCTACTCATTGACGAGGCGGGGCAGGCCCTTCCACAGGCCGCCGTCGGCGCGCTTATGAGGACCAAACGAGCCGTCGTTGTCGGCGATCCCATCCAGATCGAACCGGTTGTTGTGCTCCCCGATCGGCTAACCGATGCCGTCTGCCTTAGATTCGGAATCGATCCGTCCCTATTCAATGCCCCGGCCGCGTCCGCGCAAACGCTTGCCGACAGCGCCACCGAATATTTCGGCACATTCGAGACAAAGTATGGGGCGCGAGAAGTGGGCGTGCCTTTGCTTGTACACCGCCGATGCAGCGACCCGATGTTCGCGATCTCAAATTCGATCGCCTACGAGAACCTCATGGTTCAGGCGAAACCAGAAGGTACATCCGCTATCCGTGATTGCCTCGGGCCGTCACGTTGGATCGACGTGCAAGGCCGGGGGCAAGACAAGTGGTGCCAAGCTGAGGGAGATGTCGTCGTCGACTGCTTGAGGCGCTTGAGGGCATCGGGATCCGTTCCCAATCTCTACATCGTGACGCCGTTCGTCGTGGTTCAGGATCGGCTGCGCGAGCTGCTGCGGCGCGACGGAATGTTGGAAGGCTGGGTCAACGATCCTTATAGCTGGGTTCGCGAGCGAATTGGCACCGTACACACGGTCCAGGGCAGAGAAGCGGAGGCAGTTATCTTCGTGCTAGGCGCGCCGGAAGCCGCCCATCGCGGTGCGCGAGGGTGGGCAGGGGGCAGGCCCAATTTGTTGAACGTTGCAGTAACAAGGGCGAAGGAGTCACTTTATGTGGTCGGAAATCGCGAGCTCTGGAAGCAGGCGGGCGTTTTCCAGTCTCTCGACAGGCTACTCTGAGCTGCAGTTTCTGGCGTGGGCTCGTGCATTCCATCCACCGAAGTCTTTCTCGTGGGTGATGCTGAAAGCAGACTAGGGCCCTGATAGCGTTTCTAATGGGCTTCAGGTTGGAAAAGTAGCTGTGGCTAAACAGCGCCATTTGGAAGCAACGCACCAAAGTGAAAAGTCAGTTTTTCAAATTCCGAAAAGACAAGTGAAACACCGTCATTGCGGATGGAGGTCAGCAACCGCTCGTCGACACATGTCTCGATATTGCCGGGAAGGTCTTGATCGTCGACATCGAGAGAAAAGCGCGAGTTCTTCGTAAGCGCGATTTTCCATGCACATTGACGTTGGCGGCATCTCCGAAACGGCTGTTTTTGCGAAGCGATATCCGGCTCTATCAGTCGGCGGAGGGTTTGGAGAAGTTGAACGGCAAMAGGTTGCCGATGTCGTCGGCTTCTTCGCGCTGAGGCAACTCAGTGAGCACGTGGCGCAGCCAGGTGAGTGGATCGACGCCGCAGGCGCGGCAAGTYAGCATCAGGCTGTAGATCACGGCGCTGGCCCTGGCTCCGTCGGCGGTATCACTGAACAGCCACGATTTTCTTCCGGTCGCAAAAACTCTGATGTCACG
>NZ_LMDG01000007.1:0-3251 GCF_001426265.1 Rhizobium sp. Root1220 | reverse complement strand
GCTGTTGCCGGAAACGGCGAACGCAATCGGCCTGCGTTTCACCGATGTTGGGCTTGCTCTCTCGTGCCTGCTTTTCGATCCGATAGAGCTGCTCGAAGAACCGGAGCGCCTGCTCCGGCGGTCCGCCTCCATTCTTCCTGGTTTTGAGAGCCTCGACAAAGCGCCGCCGTGAATGAGCCATGCATCCGACATGGGTTGCGCCATGCAATGTGCGCCAGGCTGTGTAGCCATCGCTCACCAATATGCCGCGGTAGTCGCCGAGAAAGGTCTGAGGGTGGACCTGACCGCGGCCCGGTTGATAGTCGAGAAGCACGATTGGCTCGTCACTGTCCTCGCTGCTGCGGTACGCCCACATGTAAGACGTGCTGGTGGCTTCCTTGTTCTTTTCCTTCAGCACCTGAACCGTCGTCTCATCGCCATGAATGAGAGGCTGCGACTGAAGCTTCAGCCTCAGCGCATCGTAGATACGATGCAAATGCTTCTCGCTTGAACCGATCACCCAGTGAGCAAGAGCACCCCTGCTGATCGGTACGCCGGCTCGCTCGAATGTTTGCGCCACGCGGTAGAGCGGTGTGCCGTCGACGTATTTATGCACAAGGGCGAAGGCAAGCGTCGAGGCGCTAGCGATGCTACCTGGCAGGGGCTGCTTCGGCATAGGCGCGATCACCACCGGTGTGTTGATCCCAGTGCGGTCGCAATGACGGCAAGCGTACTTGAACCGCACATTCTGCAGGACCTTTGCCTTGACCTCGATATGGAGCTGCTCGGTAACAGCCTCGCCCATGCGATGCATTTGGCTGTTGCAGCACGGACAGGCCTTCTCATCGTCAGCAAGGTCGTATTCAACACGCTCGCGCGGCAGGTCTGCCGGCAGAGGTCTGCGTCCACGCTTCTTTCCCGTCTGACCCTCTATCGCTGGCAGGCCAGTGTCCGGAAGCTCGATAACATCGCCTTCCTCGCTGTGATCCTCGACCGCAGCCTCTTCGGCCTCATTGAAGAGACGGTCAATGTGCTTTTCGCTGCGCGGCGCAAATCGATGCAACCTTGCGAGCGCCAGTTCTTCTTCCAGCTTGACGACCCGCCGTGACAGCGCTTCCTTCTCAGCCTTGAGCGCAGCGATTTCGGCAGCATTTGCCGCCAACTGCGCCATCAGTTCTGCAACGCTCGGTTCGCCGGTTCGGGTCATCCCAGTTTTGAATCTGAACCGCCCCGTTGCGTCAACAGTTCAATTCGCCGCCTTCAACCGGCGATCTGATATTGCCGCACCGGATGACGGATCATCGCGTCGATATCAATCCCGTCGAGAATCCAGTGGAGCTGCTCGGTCGTCAGTGTAACCACCGCCACCTCTCGGCGCGGCCATCGGAACTTGTCTTCCGTCAACCGCTTCAGGATCAACACAAAGCCCGAGCGGTCGAAGAACAGCAGCTTCACCCGGTCACGGCGACGATTGCAGAAGGCAAAAACTGCGGGAGCAAACGGGTCCAAGGCCATCGTCTCCTGGACCAGGACCGCAAGGCTGTTGATGCCGGCCCGGAAGTCGATGGGCTCTCGATGCAGGTAGACCTTCAGATCAGCGCCCAGTCTAAACATGACCCAACGCTCCTATGATTGCGATCAGTCCACTCTCATCGCCGCACTCAACGGTCAGGCTGATCCCGTTGGGTAGGAGTGCGCTCACCTTGGATGCATGACACGGCTTGCCCACCGCCACGCTCTTCGTCAGCAAATCGCCGCCAGAACCCGGCCGCATAGCTGGAGCAATCTGAACTGGAACGAAGGCACTGCGCAATGCGATCGGCCCGACCATCGCGCTAACTGGCGTTCAATTCACCTTNCAGTTTAGGAGCATAGTCCATGATTTGGTGTCCACCTATTTTTGGTGGACACTTCATGCATCAGAGCACTGCGCCTCAGAAGGCGCATAGAAATTCGCGCTTACATTCAGTCTATGCTCGCCAGTCGTTGAGCGGTCTGAATGCCCTCCTTCACAACGTTTCACAAGTTTCAACTCGAATCACGGGGCATGAGTGTGGTCCATTCGAGGGACGGGGACGCTTGGAATGCTCTAAGCCTCTCGCCCTTGAATGGAGAACCCACGAGATGCTCAAAGGATATTCGGTACCGCTCACACCACAGGGCAAATCTTCGGCAACTCCCTCACCTCCTTGGCATTACTCCAGTGACTGCATTGCCGTCGAATACTGGGCCGACCCAGCTTCCGTCGCGGCCGTCCTGCCACCGGGCCTGAGCCCGGACGATCACGCTGCTGGTCGCGCGTTCTTCTGGTTCCTCGACTGGCAATTCACGGGGTCGAACGACGAGCACACCGATCCCGCACGATATCAATATCGGGAAGCATTCATCCTGGTTGAAGCGCGTCTTGAAGGCCGACCTGTCAACTTTTGCCCTTACATTTTTGTCGACAACGACGCTGCTATCGCCAGAGGATGGATCCAGGGCTACCCAAAAAAACTTGGCAGTATCTTTCAAACGCGAAGTTTTTCCGCCCCCAGCGCAGCGGCATGCCCGCTCACAGAAGGAAGCCGCTTCGGTGCAAGTGTAGCCGCCCATGGCGAACGAATGGCCACTGCACGAATTCAGCTTGAGAAGAAAATTGAGGATCCCGCGACGGTTTTTAGCCGCCCCACCACCATTCGTAGGTATTTCCCCACACTATCCGCCGGTCGCCAAGACAAACCCGCTGTCGACGAGCTAACTTTGTCTCTCATGGATAATCTCACCTTTGCTGATTTCTGGGCAGGTTCTGCGGAACTGACGATTCCCGAAGTTCAAGGCGAAGATATGCACTCACTAGCGCCACGAGAGGTAGGCCGGGGATATCGATTCGGCATGGCCTACTCCGTTACGGATCTTCCGATTCTAAAAAACCTTGTCGGCTAACCGGCGGCGAGACAGCGCGTATAGCCATCCGAGCTGTGCGGTTACATGGCAGAGGCTCGCTCTGTTGAGCGGCGGAATGTGGTCCAGCGAACCCACATAGTTGAATCTTGTTGCGGGGATGTTCCATGTCGTCGAATTTGAAAGCGCGAAAAGCAATCAGAGTAAGACTAGACAGCGCTGCTCCATATGCGTTCGCGGTGCTGGTGGTCGCTTTGGCCGCAGCTCTAGCGATTTTCCTCAATCAGTAGTAACCGCCCGATTGCTACCGCGTAGATTTGGCTTTGATGCGAGCGACGAGCAGCTCGTTGTCAACAAAGCTGTCTAGGAAGTCGTTCCATTCTTGGGGT
>NZ_LMDG01000006.1 GCF_001426265.1 Rhizobium sp. Root1220 | reverse complement strand
CTGCGCCGAGGCGCGGGGCAGAAACGCGTTGGTACTCCGCCCGGAAAAACAAAATGGGCGGATGAGAAGCTAATGCGGCGAGTTTTTCAACGATATCCGCCATTTGCGGACGTTCGGGATCTCCTCAGGATCGTAAGACCGGGGAGTCAAAGGCCGAGAATGTCTCGGTTCTCTAATCAGTCTACAGACACGTTTAGCCTGCTGCGAATTTGAGCAGGCTAGACGACGTATCGACGAGGGTACGAGGAGAACGCCTGAAAGGATGCCAACGGCGGCCCTGGCGTAACGATGAGCGATGGCGAGCCCATACTTCTTAGTGACTGGCTTGAGCATCGAGGGGCGTCTCGGCGGGAACCACGATTCCAGCGTAGTGGATGGGATTATCTTGTCGGTCCCGAAAGCATCTCCCGAACGCGGAAACCCGAACATAGGAACCATCCGCCGTTTGTGCCCGATAGTGTTGGACCCTCGGGTGCTGAGCGATGATCGCATCACTAATCTGCTTCGCGAGCGTAGCAACGTCGTCAGGATGGACACGGTCGAGATAAGTCTGCACTGGCAGCCCCCGTTCAGTGTCGATTGGGTCGAGACCAAATAGCTCGGCAAGTGCGCCATCTGCGTAAACGAGATCGTTGTTCATATCCCAGGTGAATAGGCCAGTGTCGGGCATTCGTTCACCGGAGATGCGCGTGGCAAAAATGCCCTTCGTGTCCGGCACCATTGGTCCTCCTAGCTGCCGTTTCACCGAGCATGCCTTAGGTGCGACGCTCCCCACAAGTTGCCAATTCAGGCAAGGCCTGACATCCAAATGAATAGCCCCGAGTTTCGTAGACACCCTCGGTAAGATTTTCTGCTGCTTCTCTAACTCGACGCGCGACAGCATCTGACGCACCGCGTCAAGTTTGAAATCGTCGCTGAAATTAGCTTTGCCCATATGGGCCTCCTACCTCAATTTTAGGAAGGAAGGCGTCTACAAATCTACGGGCCATTCAGAATATGTTTTGTTTGGAGCCTATAGTCGGCGTCCGTTGGAAGCAGGTCCGGCCCCCGCCTTTCGAAATCGTTTAACGTCGACCAGCAGGAAGTTCTTCGCTTCAGCAGCCGGTAGCCACACCTGATTGTGGTCCCATCGCACGCGCCCAGCACAACAGGGCCCGCCCCGGCCCTCGGGCAACGATCACACGGCTACAGGCGCTTCGATTGGAGGGTGCGGATCATAACCTTCGACGATGAAGTCTTCGATACGATAGTCATCAATCGATGCTGGTTTTCGAGCGAACGTTAATTTGGGGAACGGTCTCGGCTCCCTCTCGAGCTGTTCTTTCGCCTGTTCGACGTGGTTCAGGTACAGATGCACGTCGCCCCCGGACCAAATGAGTTCCCCTGGTGTTAGGTCAACTTGCTGAGCGACCATCGCAAGGAGCGCGGCCTGTTGGCAGATGTTGAACGGATTGCCTAGTAGATGGTCGCTCGACCGCTGGGTGACCATCAGCGATAGTGTAGGCGCCCCCGAACCGAGGCAAGAGACATAAAACTGATAGACCATATGGCACGGGTGCAGCGCCATATCTGCAAGTTCGCCAACGTTCCATGCATGGAAGATCATCCGCCGACTACTGGGATTGGTTCGAAGAGTCTCTATGATGGTTGCAATCTGGTCGTGCTCAACGCCGTCGTTGTCCGTCCAGCGGCGCCATTGCTTACCATACACAGGCCCAAGGTCGCCCCATTCGTTGGCAAAGCTCTCGTTGCCGAGTACGCGCTCTTCAAAGGCTGCTTGCGAGATATCGTCGCCCGTTTCCTTGCGATATCGAGCAAGCGGCCAGTCGGACCAAATCCTTACATTGGCAGCCAGTAGCGACCTGATGTTTGTCTGCCCGGTCAGAAACCAGAGCATCTCCTTAACCGCGGTTTTCCAATAAACCCGTTTCGTCGTGTAAACGGGAAAGGTCCCGTCGGAAAGATCGAAGCGCATCATGGCTCCGAAGGTAGCCAACGTCCCTACACCCGTACGATCAATTCGACGGTCGCCATGTGTGATGAGATGCGTCATTAAATCGAGATATTGTGTCTCGGGATGTCGGCTCATTCGGGATATCCAATAGGCTTCTTAAGTGAGGTCAATAGGCTTCGCCGACGGTACCGCTACCATATCCTACCAACCCAATTTGCGGTCTTGTTCCAATAGCTTCGTACCAGGGTACGGATTTGCTTCGCGGAAAAGGGTAGTACGCCCAGAGATACGTCCGCCGAACGTTTTCCATCACATGCGTCAAGAGCTCAAGATACTGCTTCATCGTTCGCTGCCGATTCCATTTTGCCTACATTTAAGCGCATCCGCAGGCAAAACCAATCGTGAGCAACTTTTATCCCGGAAAATCTCGGGGCGGATGACGCTAATGCGACGATGCCTCTTCCCATGTCGATCGGAAAACACTATATCAGCCATGCCGGTCTTCGGACCGGATATGGCGATAAATGAGCGGTGAAATAAGCCTATTGGACCCGGGGGCGGTACCCGGCGCCTCCACCAAAAACCGGCGGCCCTGCAATGAGATGGCCGGCTTTTGATGGGGGCGAAACAGGATCGACAAGGGTGTAAAGATCGTCTTTTTGCTCGGCATTGTACCGCCGTTATCGGGCTAAAATTGTAGTTGCAAATGACAACTATGCGGAAGCTCGTCTCGCTGCTTAATTGCGGTGTGACACTTCAAATCAAGTCCTAGTGGTTCGCACCTCTAGGCGGGGTCCGAAGGCACCTGGCAACAGAAGCCTTCACCTTCTCCCCCGCGATCAAATCATGTATGGTTTGAAAAAGCATGACTCGGCTCCGACCTTTCCGAAGGTGCCTCGGCATGTCATATAGCCTCGCGAAAAGACGTAGAACGAACGAAAGACAGGACAAAGCATGGGGCAGGATCACATCCGTTACGACATTCTGGCACAGGACGCTCTGCGCGGAGTAATCCGCAAGGTTTTGTCTGAAGTCGCCGCGACGGGCCGCCTGCCGGGCGAGCATCATTTTTTCATCACCTTTCTCACCGGCGCGCCAGGCGTTCGCATCTCGCAACATCTGAAGTCGAAGTATCCGGAACAGATGACCATCGTCATCCAGCACCAGTTCTGGGAGATGAAGGTTACGGAGACGACCTTCGAGATCGGCCTGTCCTTCTCCGACGTCCCTGAGAAACTGTATATTCCGTTCAACGCCGTCCGCGGTTTCTACGACCCGTCGGTGAATTTCGAACTGGAATTCGACGTGCCGCTCGCCGACAGCGAAGAATTGCCAGCTGCCGAAATCACCGCCTATCCGGTAGCCGCCGAAAAGCCGGAGGAAGATGGCGTGGCCAAGCCCGCCGATGGCGAGGAAAAGAAACCCGGCTCGGTCGTCTCGCTCGATGCGTTCCGCAAGAAGCAGTAATCAACAAAGGGAAGCAGGCTTCCCTTTTTTGTACCGGATCGAGGCCCGCCGTGAGCGCCGAAATCGTCAACCTCCGCCAGTTCAAGAAGAAGCAGCTCCGCTCCGAGAAGGAGAAGCAGGCCGAGCAGAACCGCGTCTCGTTCGGCCGAACCAAAGTCGAGAAGAACCTGACCAAGGCGCTCAACGAAAAAGCAGAGCGCAGCCACGATCAGGGCCGGATCGACAAACGCGATGACGATGAGTGAGCCCGCCATCGGCAGAAAGCGCCGTGCGTCCAGATATTTGGCACGCCTTCCGGAATCATTTTCTCAACCTGTCGAACCAAGGCACGAAGTTCCCCGCCGATGATCCGCAAGCATTCGGCCACACTGCACGGACATCGCACCAGCTTTTCGCTCGAGGATGAATTCTGGAGCGAGTTGAATGCAATGTCGAAGGGACGCGGCATTCCGCTGGCCGCGCTTATCTCCGAGATCGACGACCAGCGCAGCCCGGAAAGCAATCTCTCATCCGCGCTGCGGCTACATGTGCTGGCGTGGCTGAAGTCGAACACCGCCGGCTGAATTTCGTTCATTTTTGGGGCCTCGGACGGGCGGACAGCTTGAAGCAGAAATGTACATGCCTTTCAGCTGTCTCGCTGTGGCTGGGGCGCCCGTGATGTCTCGCTTCTCACTGAGGAATCTGCACACCGGGAAGTCCTGGTACCGTCTCGAAATTGAGGGAATTCTGCGGCGGCACGACGAGCTCCTCCTGTTGACGCCGAGCGGCCTCCGCAGCAACCCTTGCGTCTTCCGCCGCCTTCGCCTTTGCGCGTGCCTCAGCCGCTTCCTTCTCGCGTTGCGCCTGTGCGGCCAGTAGCCTCAGTCGCTCCTCCTCGGCCCGTCGCTGCGCTTCGATGGCAGCAGCCTTTTCACGCTCGGCGTCGTTGAATTTGTAAAGCGCCACCTCGCGCCGCAGCCTCTGCTTCTCGAGTACATTCGACTGCAACCGTTCGACGCGCCGTCGTTCACGCTCGAACGCGCGCAGCGACAGGTAGCCAGTGATATCCGTCACATCCATCGTGCGTCCCGGGGACGCCAGCAAACCTGTGAAATCGAGGCGAACCGCCGGTTCGACACCTGAGAGCACCTCGCCGCCCGGGTTGAGCGCAATATTGAGCGAAGCGTTGATCCGCTCCTGCGGCAAGTCGATCTCGGCATTGCCGGTGAGCTTCGCGTGATCGGTTGCAACACTGACGTTCTGAAGCCGCAGCACGCCGTCGGTCACGTTGAACGGGATTCCAATGGGAGGCAGCTTCGCCTCGCCGTTGTTGAGTAAAGTCTCGACGATCGGGTGAACCTTGCCGGCATTAATCTGGTCCTGCATCGGATCGGTGGCCGCAAGCAACGGGACGAGCATGCCGAGATTGAGGCCACGAACGCTCGTGTCGCCAAGGCGAATCTCGCCGGATCCATTCAGTGAACCCGCAATGTCCTTCATCGATTTCCCGGACGCTTCCGCCGACAGAGACAGGCCGAACTTGCCGTTGGCAACAGGTGCTCCATCCCGTTGCCAGACAACGCCGCCGAGATCCGCATCCGTCAGCGCAAGTTTTGTCTGGAAGAAGCCATTGCCGCCTGCATTGGTGAACAGCAGATTACCGTCCACATGGCCGCCATCCCAGCCGCCTTTGATATCGTTGAGTTGCAGTTCATCGCCCTTGTAGGTCACGTTCGAGGTAAAGTCCGAAATCGCTCCCGACCAGCCCGGCCAGAACTCTTTGGACGAAAGCTTCAGCTTGACGTCGATATCCTTGAAGACAGGCAAGCCAAGAGCGCCACCGGACAGGTCGCCGCTGGTCGCGTCCGTCATCGGGCCGTAGACCGCTTCGCCGAGCCACGCGCCATCGACCTTGGAAAGCGCCATCTCCCCTGCCGCCGTAGTCTTCTCGGCCTTGCGGTCAACTGTCAGCGCGCCGCTGAATTGATTGTCCGCCGCGTTGCCTGCGATGCCGGCGAAATCAATCTTCTCACCATCCACCGTCGCCGTCGTCGTCAGCTTGAAAGGGAGGCCGGTGCCCATTTGCGGCACGGCGATGCCGTTCATCACAAGATAAGGATCGAGGTCGGCACTCTCAAGCGACAGGGCGAGCTGACCGTTCATGAACGTCTGCGGACGAACGTCAACCTTACCGCTTGCGGTAAACGATGTTCGATCCGTCGCGAAGGTCAGCGCCGCATCGGCAGGATCTGTTCCCTCGGCCTGCACCTTGAGTGTCAGCCGACCGTTCGTGTCGGCATCGATAGGCAGCGGATCAAGTCCAGCCTGTCCGAACAGGATGGAAGTCACATTGTTTTCGAGCGTCGCCTCGAGGGTTGTCGTCCCCTTGCCCGTCAACGCCAGGAGATCCGACATGCGATAGTCGAGATTGACGCGACTGCCATTCGCGACCCCCGCAAGCGTCAACGTCAAGCCGTCGCCCTCGTCTCCGCCGAGCGTAAGGACCCCGCGCAGCGCCGTATTGGTGTACCACGCGGCGTTGCGCACAAGCCGATCCATGACAGGATGCTGCGGCAGGCGCTGCTTGAGCATCGCAAAGAACGAACCAGGATCGGCAGACTTGAAAGTGATTTCGCCGGAACCCTTGTAGTCCAGCAGCGATCCCTCGGCGCGGCCCGTCGCAGTCACCTCTGCGCCGGCCAGATTCTTGACGGATAGCTTCTCGATCGCCAGCGCCCCGTCGGCGATCGTAAAACTTGTCTCGACATCTCCCGCCTCGACGCCAAACGCGGTAAACTTGTCTGCCTTGAGCTGCGCCCGGATCCTGTGGTCCAGCACATTGTCGCCGGCATCCTGGCCTGTAAGCAGCCCCGTCAACGCCCGCAACGCATCGAGATCCAACGCATCGCCCGCCAGAGCCACATCCAGCGTCGGCTCTTG
This sequence comes from Rhizobium sp. Root1220, assembly GCF_001426265.1. GTDB lineage: Bacteria > Pseudomonadota > Alphaproteobacteria > Rhizobiales > Rhizobiaceae > Rhizobium. Next base: position 137,830 of record NZ_LMDG01000006.1, on the reverse strand, counting down.
GTTGGCGACCGCCTGCCGCTCCAGCCTGCCCTTCAGCGTCGCCTGCCCGACCGCAATCTCGAGATTGTCGAACGTCTGCCGGTCGTGGGTGAGGCTAACATCCGCCGAGAAACCCGCCTCCCGCAATTGCCGGATCGCCGGGTCGACCGAACCGGCAAGCCAGGATGCCAGTCCGGTCGGTTGATTCGATGCGACGGTGATTTGGCCGTCGAACGATGGCTGCCCCTGAAGATTCAGATGTCCCTTGCCCTCGACCTGCGTCCGGCCAGGCAACGTGCCAACGGCATTGTCGATCATCCAGCCTTTTCCGGCAGGTTCGAGATCGAGCTGCACGTCGCGGATCGCCGTGTCGCCGGCCACAATTGCCGGCAGACGGACGCTCGCCTTCCCAGGCACCTGCGGCACGGGTATCTGCGATACGATCTGGATCAGCGTGTTCAACCGCTGGCGGGCCGAGAGACCGGGATCGCGCGCGGTCTTGCCGCCTGCGCCCTGATTGCCGATACGGTTGACATCGATCTGTTGGCCTTCAGCAGTCAGCAGGAACTGGGGCTTGCTTCCCGTGTCGAGCGTTGCCTCGCCGGTCACGACATAGGGATCGTCCACCGCGCCCACCTCCAGGCGATATTCCGGTATGCGGATGCTCTCGTTGGTGAGCTCGAACTTGCCTTTGAGCCGCGGAGGCACATAGGCGTTGTCCGCGTTCTTGGCTTCTCCACGATTCTCGATCGCCGCCGAAATCATCCCTTGGTAGTTCGGCTTGCGATCGACCAGCTTCAACTCGCCATCGAGGTCGACGGTCACCGGTTGCCTGTCAGGCTGCAGCCGTGTCCGCACACGCAGAATACCGTTTTCGTCCAATTGGTTGCTGGCGATGGTGAAGGCCCCATGCTCGCCATCGAGCGCCGCGTCACCGTCGATCCGCCATGGGCCCGCCAGTGATTTTGCCGACATCTCCGCGTTCAGCCCGGTGATGTGGCGCGACCGGCCGGACTGGTCGTCGATGAACCGGATATCGCCACCGGAAACCTCGACATTTTCGAGAACGACAGTGCGCGCCGGTATCTCCGGCTTGCTACCGCGTGTCCAGTCCAGCGTCCCGTCCTTCAGAAGCCTCAGCTTAACCTTCGGATTGACGACACGCATGTCGAAAATCAGTGCCTCGCCGGAAAGAAAAGGGGCGAGTTCCGCATCCATCGAAAACTGTTCGATCTGCACGATCGGCGATCCGTCGAGTTCCTGACCGACGCGGACGTCGTGCAATGTCACCGAGGGAAACGGAAGCAGCCTTGCATCGACCGAACCGTGGACGGTAACCTTCTTCCCGATGATGCGGCTTGCCTGGTCTTCGAAATTCTTTCGGAAATCGGTCCAGTCAATAAAAAGCGGGGCAAGCAGCGCCACGAATAGCGCCACGACGACTACGCCGCCCAAAAAGACGAGGAACCGGCCTACCAAGTCAAATATTCTCCATTCAGCATTCCATTGTGGACACTAGAGCATGATACCAAAAGGTGTGAAGCCGCTTTCCGGCAACAGCACGCTCTATTTCCTTGATTTAGAGACGAATTCTGATCGCTTGCCATCTCCATCCCAGATTGTCTTCCGCATCGGCGCTATCGCCCAGAGACAAGAGCATCAGAATGTTCATTTTCAGGCATGATGAAAAATCTTGCCGGGATTGAAGATGTCGTTCGGATCGAGTGCCTGTTTCACCTGCCGCATGAGATTGACTGCCCCGCCCAGTTCCTCTTCGAGAAACGCCATCTTGCCCTGACCGATCCCGTGCTCGCCGGTGCAAGTTCCGTCCATCGTAAGCGCGCGCGCGTTGAGCCGTCCGACAAACGCCTCGGCTACAGCGATCCCCTCCTCCGTCTTATCGTCGAACAGCAGCAAGACATGGAAATTCCCGTCGCCGGCATGCCCGACGATCATCGCCAGAAGTCCATGCTCCTCGATATCGACCTGCGTCTCGCCGATGCAGTCCGCCAGCCGGGATATAGGCACGCAAACATCGGTCGAAAGCGCGGCCATGTCGGGCGCCAGCGCGCGGGACGCCCAATAGGCGTCATGCCGGGCTTTCCATAGCTTGGTTCGCTCCTCGGCATTCACGGTCCAGAGAAATTCGCCGCCACCACATTCAGCTGCGATCTCCGCAAATTGCGTCGACTGCAAAGGAACGGTTTCATCCGTACCGTGAAATTCGAGGAACAGCGTCGGCTTCTCCTCGTAGCTCAATTTCGAATAGGCATTGCAGGCTCGTATCTGCAATGCATCGAGAAGCTCGATGCGGGCGACAGGAATGCCCATCTGGATCGTCATGATCACTGCGTCACAAGCGGCGCGAACACTCGGAAACGCGCAGACCCCGCCACCAATCTTCTGCGGAATTCCTTGCAGCCGGAGCGTTACGGAGGTCAGGATGCCCAGCGTGCCTTCGGCGCCGACGAAGAGCCGCGTCAGATCGTACCCGGCCGATGATTTGCGGGCGCGCCGGGCGGTGCGGACCTCCTCGCCACTGGCGGTCACCGCCGTCACAGCCAGGACGTTATCCTTCATCGTACCGTAGCGAACGGCGTTGGTGCCGGAAGCCCGCGTCGACGTCATGCCTCCGATCGAAGCATTGGCACCCGGATCGATCGGAAAGAACAAGCCGGTATCGCGGAGATAGGTGTTCAGCTGTTCGCGCGTCACGCCGGGCTCGACGGTGCAGTCAAGATCCTCCGGATTGACTGAAAGAACCCGATCCATCCTGCTGAAATCGATCGAAATACCACCGTTCGGCGCATTGACCTGACCTTCCAGCGACGAGCCGGTTCCGAATCCGATCACCGGCACCCTGTGCTCAGCGCAAATCCTCACTGCCGCCTTCACGTCATCGGCGTTCTCGGCAAACAGCACACCGTCAGGAAGCTGCGCGGGAATATAGGTCGTGGTATGTGTATGCTGGGCGCGAAAAGCTTCGCCGGTCTGGAAACGCTCGCCGAAGCTCTGCTTCAGGATGCCGAGAGCAGCAACAATGCCTGCTTCGTTTCGTTTGCCGGCCTTAGCGTCTTTGAGCGCCATCTCGTTGGTCTCCCCTACCTTCGCCGCCCGAAGGCAGGTTGGTATGAGACAAGAGGCGACGCCTGTCTAGTGCAAGAATCGACGCGAAAGGTCGTTCGCACAAGCGGCAGGTTCAGAGGTGCGAAACCTTCCTGACACCGCCAGAAAAAGCGCAACGCGCAGGCTGCGCGCCGCGCAATCCGCCGATGCGTCACCGACGCTTCCGAGCCATCGCCTCCGTGCGAGGTACGCGACAATGATCGAGTCGTTCGCGGCTGGATTTGGTTGTTGACCCCATACTTTGGTGAAGCCTATATCCGTCGAGCACCGTTCAACCTCCCGCCGGTTTCTTCGCTCAGCCAGCGTCATCACCCCTGTTCGGCTGCACCGGCGACGTTTCGGCTTCGGCCAGGTATTCACGGGAACAAGGCCTTGAACGACTCATCACGCCAGCTTCACAAGGCAAGCCTGCCGCGATGGGGCATACTGCTGTCGATCTCGGCGCTGCTGGTGGTCGGCCTCGAACTCCTGGGATTGCCGGCCTCGCTCCTTATCGGCCCGATGGTAGCCGCGATCATCCTGGCACTGACCGTCGGCCAAGGCTCCCTGCGCGTTCCGCGCTGGCCGCTGCTGTTCGGCCAGGCACTCGTTGGCTTTCTGATGGCGCGCGCCATCACCGTCGACATTCTGCAGACCATGGCAGCGGACGCCCCGCTCTTCCTGGCAATGATCATCGCAGTCATCGTTTTCGCGAGCGTCCTCGGCTGGGTGCTGACCCGATTGCAGGTTCTACCCGGAACGACGGCGGTATGGGGTTCCTCTCCGGGTGCCGCCTCCGCAATGGTCATCATGTCCGAGGAGTATGGCGCGGACGCCCGTCTCGTCGCCTTCATGCAGTATCTTCGCGTCGTCTTCGTTGCCGTCGCCGCTTCTGTAGTCTCGCGCCTTTGGGTCGCAGCCGATGGCGGCGAGCCGCCACCAGTGGTCCTGTTTCCGCCGATCGACTGGCCGGCATTCACAGCAACGGTCTCACTTACCTGCCTTTCGGCCTATGCGGCCGTCCGCTTCCGGATCCAGGGTGGCACCATCATCGTTCCGCTGGTTGTCGGCTCGCTGCTACAGGGCTTCGGCCTATTGACGATCGAACTTCCGATGTGGTTGCTCGCGATCAGCTACGCCCTGATCGGCTGGAGCATAGGCTTGCGTTTCACCCGCGCTATCATCGTGCACGCTGCCCGCGCCCTGCCCCGCGTTGCGGGCTCGATCCTGCTTCTGATGTCGCTGTGTGGGTGCATGGCGGTTGCCCTGCACAGGTTTGCCGGCATCGATCCGCTGACGGCTTATCTTGCCACCAGCCCCGGAGGTGCCGACTCCGTCGCGATCATTGCCGCTTCCAGCAATGTCGACGTGCCCTTTGTGATGGCGATGCAAACCGGCCGTTTCCTTGTGATCCTGTTTACTGGCCCGATGCTCGCGCGTTTCATCGCCCGACGATCGGGGCTGGCGGAAAACCCCGCCTGAGAGCCGCCCACTGGCCTGGCGTCATCCCGTAGGCCTTCTTGAAATGGCGATTGAGATGGCTTTGGTCGGCAAAGCCCGTCGCAGCAGCGACGTCCGACAGTGCCAAGCCCGCGCAGATCATGGCGCGCGCCTGCTGCAGCCGCCGCATCAGGAGATAGCGATGCGGGCTGGTTGCGAACGCGGCGCGGAAATGCCGCGCCAGGGCAAAACGGTCGAGGCCCGTTACCTCCTCAAGTTCGCCGGAGCGGACCGTCCTTGTGGAGTGTGCCTCCAGATAATCTCGTGCCAATCGCGCTCGCCGCCATGCGATATAGCCGAGAGGTCGCTCCGGCGTGCGGGCATGCTGCGCAAGGCGACCTGCTACCCTCACAGTGAAATCCGCAACGAAGAGCTCATCGAGTTCCAGGTCCAGTTCTCCGAGCGCCGCAAGCAACGTTTCGGCGAAAACGGCGTCTGCGATCACGGGTTCGTCGACGAAAGGCAAGCCGACCTTCCCGCGAGTGAGGCATTCAGCCAGCAGTGCCGGCTCCAGATAGAGCATGCGATACTGCAGGCCGTCGTTGGTGCCGGCGCCACCATCGTGTTCCTCGTCCGGATGCAGCACGATCACCTGCCCCGGCATGCTGAAACGTCTCTCGCCCCGGTAGGAAAACGCCTGCACGCCCTTGATCGTCACGCCGAGCGCATAGGTATCGTGACGATGGGGCTCGAATGCGTTGCCGCGAAACTGCGCCTCGATGCGCTCGATGCCGGGATAGGCGGGCGCAGTCGTGATGCCATCTGCACTGTACTCAACGCACAAACGTTCAAGACCTTGGAATGCGGTACTGTCTAGATCCTGGCTCAAAGCAATCTCGAACCCGCATGAGAGAGACTGGCATGTTTGATACCAAAATTGCGATCGTCCTGCGAAACAATCTTGCCTCGTGGCAGAAACTGAATGTCACCGCCTTCCTGATGAGCGGTATTGCCGGCCAGAACCCCGAAATGATCGGTGAGCCCTACCGGGATCGCGACGGCAATCTCTACAACCCGCTCTCCATCCAGCCAATCATCGTGTTGGCGGCGGAAGACGAGGTGATGACGGCTATCCATCGCCGCGCATTGGAGCGCGGTGTCGCGTCATCCCTGTTCATCGAAGAGATGTTTTCGACCGGCCACGATGCGGCCAACCGGGCGGTCTTTGCCGAATATGGGCCTCAGGATGCCAAGGTGGTCGGCATTGCGATTCGAGCGGATAGGAAGCTCGTCGATAAGATCACCAAGGGCGCTGCGATGCATCAATAACGAAAACGGCCGGGATGATCCCGACCGTCTTCTGCCAATTGGCTTTAAATCAACCCTGTGTGACCGGAGCGATCTGGATTTCGACGCGACGGTTCTGTGCGCGACCCGCTTCCGTGGCGTTGGAAGCGATTGGTCGCGATGGGCCGAATCCGACGGCGGACACGCGGCGTGGGTCGATGCCCTGCGTGCCGAGATAGTCTGCAACGGACATCGCGCGGCGCTGCGAGAGATCCTGGTTGTGCTGCAGGCTGCCGGTGGAATCCGTGTGGCCGTTGATGTCGATAAGCGTACGGTTGAACTTGCGCAGAACGATCGCGACGGAGTTCAGCGTCGGATAGAATCCGGACTTCACCGCATCCTGATCGACGCCGAAAGTGATGTTCGACGGCATGTTGAGGATGATGTTGTCACCATTGCGGGTGACGGAAATGCCGGTTCCTTGGAGCTGCGCGCGCAACTCGGATTCCTGCTGGTCCATGTAGTTACCAATGGCGCCGCCCGCGAGCGCGCCGACGCCGGCACCGATCAGCGCTGCATTGCGCCGTCCGACCGGCGAACCGCCGACGGCAAGGCCTGCAAGCGCGCCAACACCCGCGCCCAGGAGCGCGCCGCCTGACGTATTCGACATCTTCTGCTGGCCAGTATAAGGGTCAGTCGTGGTGCAGGCGCTGAGATATGTTGCGGCAATCGCCAGAAGTATGAATTTCTTGATCATGGACAGGCGTATCTCCAGTTCGTACGGTGATGCGAGCAATATTAACGAATACGGCAACAAGATGAAGCAGATAGAGTCCGCTACTGGAAATCGGGCGAAATTCACAGCCAAGCAGCGATAAGTCCACGGCTGTCGCACTTTGGCAGCACAAAGGCGACGCCCGCGAAGATGTCGCCCGCCTTTTCTCTCGTCGGACGCAGCTAGAAATTCTGGAAGAGCTTGCGAACCGTGTCGTAGCTGGCATTGGCAATGTTCAGAGACTGCAGGCCGAGCTGCTGCTGTGTCTGCAATGCAGTGAGCCGGCTCGACTGCTCTTCCATGTCGGCATCGATCAAGCGGCTGATGCCACGCGAATAAGCGTCATCAAGCGACTGCGCGAAATCGCTCTGGATGCTGATCCGTTTTTCCAGCGCACCGAATGCCGAACCCACCGTCGTCATCTGGTTGAGCATCATGTCCACCACCGTGACCATTTCGTTGACCTGGCTCTGCGTGGTGGTGTTGGATACGCCGATCTCAACCTGGCCCGCCGAGTTGCCCGCGCCTTTCACCATCACATAATTCTGTGAGGCTCCTGCTTCTGTCGCGAAGTACTGAGAGGTGAGAACGCCGTACTCCCCTGAGCCTGATGTGCGGTCATCGATCAGATATCGCGCATCCTTTGACGATGTCGCTCCGACCGGGGCGAGGTCGACCTCGTAGTTCAAGGTGCCAACCTCCACGCTCCCATCGGAATAGCGGATGAACGATGCGGGAATTTGGCGTGGTTTCGCGGGATCGTCGCCGTCGCCGATCGCAACCCAATTGTCCCCATTGAAGGTCGCGGACTGGGAAACCGAGCGAAGCTGATCCTTCAGCTGGCTGATATCGGTGTTGATCTTGTCCTTGTCGACGCCGGTCTCCGTTGCGGCCACGAGCTTGGCTTTGATCTGGCTGACAATATCGATGGCGTTGTCAATCGCGCTATAAGCAATGCCCATGGTCGCGGCAGCCAGTCCGAGCGCATCGCGGACGGCCGATTGCGCCTTCTGGTCTGTCTTGATTGTCGAGCTGATTGCCCAATAGGCGCCGTTATCGGACGCCCTTTCCACCCTGAGGCCGGTTGAAACCTGCCTCTGGGTCTTCGTCATGTCACGGCCGATGTCGCGCAATACATACAGCGCGGCGTCCACCGAGGTGCGCCGATAAATAGTCACAGGTACTGAACTCCGAACACAACAATACGCAACTCATACAAATGAACCGGTACCGCGAACATTCATGTCCGGGAGCGCCATACAGCAGCACTGAGCGATCTTCCGAAACGCTGGAGGACCTATCGGTTTCTACCCTAATGATTACCGCTCATGCTTAAGAAACATCTAAAGGTGAGAAGTAATTTATCCTGTTCCGCAATCTCTCATAAACTATAGGCGGCTTCGCTTCTTCCTCGTGGCCACAAATCCTCATTCCGCTGCTTCGAGCCTGCCAGGCTTTGGAACGACGTGCGGGCGCGATGCGTGTGCCATCTCCTCGTGCAGCCGGGCCTCCTCGTGGGCGTGAGGCTTGGCGAAGCGGGCGAGCAGCAGATAGGCGACAGGCGTGATGAAGAGCGTGACCAGCGTCGCAAAGCCCAGGCCGCCGACGATCACCCAACCAAGCGCGACGCGGGCCTCCGCGCCAGCTCCCTGTGCAAAGACGAGAGGAACACCGCCGAGAATGGTTGCGATCATGGTCATCATCACCGGCCGCAGACGAAGCTCGCAGGCCTTCTCGATCGAAGTGCGCACGTCCTCCCCGCGATCCCGGAGCTGGTTGGCAAATTCGACGATCAGGATACCATTCTTGGCCATCACGCCGACCAAAAGCACGAGACCTATCTGGCTATAGATGTTCAAAGTGGATCCGGTGATGATCAGCGCAAAGACCGCGCAGGCCAAGCCGAGCGGCACCGTCGACATGATGATAACCGACGACAGCACGCTTTCGAACTGTGCGGCCAGCACCAGAAAGATGATAACGATAGCAAACCCGAAAGTGAGTACCATGCCGTTGGAATTCTCCTCCAGCGTCGCCGCTTCGGCGAGCGGCATCAATCGCGCACCCGGTGAAAGCAGCGGCTTGGCGATTTCGATAGTCTCGGCCACCGCATCGCCGAGCGACATGCCATCCCTGAGGCCGGCGGTGATCGCAACCGATGCCAGTTGCTGCTCGCGATTGAGCTGCGGCGCAACCGCCCCCTCTGCCAGCGAGGCGATCACCGACATCGGCACGATTTTGCCGTCTCCGGTCTTCAGGAAAACGTTCTCGAGATCGGTTGGATCGTCGAGCGGACGCGTGTTGGAAGTCAGCAGCACAGGATAGGCCTCGCCCTTGACGAAGACGTCGACCACCGAGCGCCCTTCGAGCAGTGACTGCATCGCGGTTGAAAGGCCGGTAATGTCGATGCCAAGATCGGAGGCGCGTTCGCGGTCGATCGAGACCGACACCTGCGCCTGTGTCGGCTCGTTGGCAAGCCGCGGCGTGTCGTAGTGCCCGGTCGCATCCAGCGCCTGCACCAGCTTGATCGCAGACGCCGTCAATGAATCGTAGTCGCTGCCGATCAGCGCCATCTGCAGCCCGTTGCCGGCTCCACGAATTCGCAGGCTGTTCGACTGGATGGCGTTTCCTCGCAGCGCAGGAACCCTCGAAGCCGCCTGGTTGATATCCGTGACGATCGCCGCTTGCGTGCGATGACGCTCCCCCCATGGCGCGAGCGTCAGCACCATGAAGCCGCTGTTGACCTGGCCACCCTGTCCGGAAATCGAAAACACGTTGCGGATATCGCCGCTATCGACGAGCGGCTGCAGATACTCCTCGACGAGCTGCATCTTGTCGCGCGTGTATTCCAGACTGGACCCCTGCGGCGTCGTCAACCGCATCATCACCATCGCTCGGTCTTCATCGGGGGTGAGCTCGCTCCTCACCCCGGTGAAGGCTAGAACCGCCGCGCCAGCAAATATCACGCAAAAGACGATAACGACGAAAGGCGCGTTGAGGCAGCGTTGCAATGCCCATTTGTAGGTGCTCGCAAAGCCATCACCGAAGCGACCGAGTACACCATGATCCTCTCGCATCTCCTTCGTCAGCATGCGCGAGGCAAGCATCGGACAAAGCGTCAACGCAACGATGGATGACAGGCCGACCGAGAAGGCAAGAACGAAACCAAACTCCCGGAAAAGCCCGCCGACCTGGCCCGGCAGGAACGATAGCGGAATGAAGACGGCGGCAAGCGTCGCCGTCGTCGCGATGACGGCAAAAAACACCTCGCGCGTGCCCAGCACGGCGGCCGCCCGCGGCCCCATGCCTTCCGACCGTCGCCGCACGATGTTCTCGAGCACCACGATCGCATCGTCGACGACAAGGCCGGTTGCGAGAACGATTGCAAGCAACGTCAGGATGTTGATCGAAAATCCGACCAGGTAGATGGCTGCCAGGGTGCCGATCAGCGCCACGGGCATGCTGACCGCCGGTATGACCGTTGCACGCCAGTCTCGCAGGAAGAGATAGATCACCGCGGTGACGATCACGGCGGCAAGCACCAGCGCAAGGACGACCTCGTGAATGGCGCCTTGAATGAAGACTGCGTCATCACTGGTGATGGCGATCTTCGTGCCTTCCGGCAACGTCTTCGACAGCTGCTCCACAGCCGCCTTGATACCGTTCGAGATGTTCAGCGTGTTCGACTGGGCCTGGCGGATTACCCCGAGACCTATGCCGGGCACGCCATTCGATCGCAGCGCCGTCTGGCCGTCGCGCGGTCCCAGTGTAATGGTCGCGACGTCGCCCAGCCGGATCCGATCCTGCAGGATCAGGTTGGCGAAGTCCTCAGGCTTCTGCAGGCTCGCTGTCGCCCGAACCACAATGTTCTGTGTCGGGCTTTTCAGCGAACCCGCCGGCACGTCCAGTGCGGAACTCGCTAGCGCTTTTGTCAGATCCCCGACCGTCAGACCACGGCTCGCCAGCTCCCGCTGATCGACATCGACGCGAAAGACCTTTTCCTGGTCGCCATAGCTTTCGATGTCTGCGACGCCATCAACCGAGGCAAGCCGGTCGATCACCTCGTTCTCCACCAAGAGCGTCAGGTCGTCCATGTTGAGCTTGGTCGAGGTTACCGCCAGGCGCATGATCGGTTGCGAATCCGAATCCGCTTTGACGATCTGCGGAGCGTCCGCGTCCTCCGGCAATCGGTCGCTGATACGTCCGATGGCATCCCTGACGTCGTTGGCGGCCACGGCCAGGTCAACGGAATCGGAAAACTCCAGCGTGACCCGGCTCTGCCCGAATTGCGAACTGGATGAAATCGACTTCAGACCACTGACGCGCGCGGCTGCCCCCTCGATAACCTTCGTGAGTTCCTGATCGATCGTCTGCGGTGATGCCCCGTCAAACGTTGTGCGCACGGTCACCACCGGCCGGTCGACATCCGGCAATTCGCGAACCTCGATGCCAAAATAGGCTGCCAGACCGGCAACGATCATCAGCGTGTTGAAGACGAGCGCCAGGATTGGCCGACGCACGAAAAGGGCTGTGAAGGTCTGTTTGCCGGACGCCGGCTTCTCGGGAGTTTCGTTCATGTTCATCAGGTGACGGGCTCCTTGCCGGAGGCTCGGTCACCCGCGGACCGCACCGGTCCGCCCTCGCGCACCCGCTGCAGTCCCTGCGTCACGATCAGGTCGCCGTCCTTGAGATTGCCCTTGACGAGAACATAGTCCGGATTGCGTTGGACGATGCTGACCCGTACCTTCTGCGACTTCTGGTCGATGACTCTCCAGACGAACGACCCCTGCGAATCCCACTGAACCGACTGCGGGTCGACCGCCGGATAGGCGTCGCCATCGAACCGCATGCCGACGCTGAACGACATCCCCGCCCTCAATTCGTCCGAGGCATTGTTGATCCGGGCGCGCATCCGTAGCGTCCGGCTCGCGGCGTCGATGCGGTTGTCGATCGCCTCGACGGCACCCGAAAATACCTGGCCGGGCCGCGCAACCGACATCGCCTCCACCGCCTGGCCCACGGCGACCGAATTCGCGAATCGTTCCGGCACCCAGTAGTCGACCAGGATTTCCGTCCGGTCATCGAGCGTTACGATCGGCGTGGTGGTCGAAACGTTGTCACCGATGTTGATGGGCATGATGCCGACGATACCATCGATCGGCGCCACGATGTTGCGGCGATCGAGATTCAGCTCTGCAGCCTGCAGCTGCAGCCGTGCCCCCTGCTCGGCAATCTCCGAATCGAACACGTCCATTCGCGACACGCTGGACTTGATATTGTGATAGAGGCTGGATTTCTCGACGGCGGATTTCAGCACCACCTCGGCCTGGCCGCGGGCGATGACCTGCTCCTCGCTGTCGAGCTTGGCAAGAATCTGCCCCTTCTTGACCATATCGCCGGACTCTATGAGGATTTCGCGGACGATCCCGCTTGCCTGGGGTGTCACCACAACGGAGCGGATTGCGTCGCCGGTGCCGATCGCGCTGAGCCGATCGTTGACCACCCCCGGCAGGACTGCCTGCGTGACCACCAGGACGGCTCCGTTGCGCCCGCCCCCATTGCCGCTGCGTCTATTCTGCCCCTGATTGCCGCCCTGACCGCTTCCCGCGCCACTCGCCGCATCCTCAGTGTCCCCCGAAATGTCGGCCTTGCCGACCAGACTTTCCGGAACACCCGCATTACGCAGGGTCTCGGTCGCCCCCGGCACAAAGAAAACCCATCCGGCAAAACCGGCACCGATCACGACAAGGCATAGAACAAACTGCTTCCAGAATGGCATTCACGTCTCCAGAGGGACTCGAGGGCGGTCCAGGGTCGATCGAAAGAGCCGCAAGCGGGACAAATCGCCACGCATCTGCGACAATATTGTCTCTTTGCGGATCACCGGCAAGCGAATTGCCCCCTCATTACCGAATTGTAATATCAATCCTGAGTGACCGCCAGAATACAAAACGGTCCTCTAAACGCCTCGCTCCCGAATTTTAACCGGCGACGTCAAATAACGCTTTCGTTTCCTGCCATTGCGCTGTTCTCTGGGTCGATGGCCACCACGCCGCATGGCTTCGAAAAGGATCATATTTATGCCGAAGATCAGGACGAAAGTGGAGCGGACACGGCTTCGAACGGACCCCAAACGCTTTGACATCGATGCACCCGCCTAGATCCCGGTCGCGAAAGCCGGCCTGAACCATCCCTCTGCTGACCGCCACATCGAAAGCCACTCATGCGACGTGCCCTTCCCTTTGCGCTGAGCCTGATCGCCGGCTACGTCGACACCTCCAGCTTTCTGGCGCTCGGCGGCCTTTTCACGGCTCACATCACCGGCAACTTCGTCACATTGGCAGCAGCGCTGGCGCTCGGCACATCCGGCACCACCGCAAAGATTCTTGCATTGCCGGTCTTCTGCGTGACGATCTTCGCGATGCGATACCTCGGCAAGCTTCTTGCACTCAGCGACACCCTCGGCATGAAGGTGTTGCTCGCGTTCGAGCTGCTCTTTCTGGTCGCCGGGTGCGTAGCCGCCATTTCGCTGGCGCCATTCACCGATCCCGATGGTTTTCAGCTCGTTCTGACAGGCATGCTGCTTGTCGTCGCCCTGGCGATCCAGAATGCCGCCCACCGCGTGCATCTGGCGTCCATGCCCCCGACCACCGTGCTGACCGGCACGATCACCCAGATCATGCTCGACCTTGCCGACCTCGTCCACGGCACATCAGACGATTCGGGCGCTGTCGTTCGCCCCAGGCTCGCCCGCATGGCGACCAATGTCGCTGTCTTTGCTGTCGGATGCGGACTGGCGGCCCTGCTGCACGCGCTCGTCGGCATCTGGTGCTTTGCGCTACCGCCGCTGCTGGCACTCGGCTCGCTCTATCTGGCCCTGGACACCCCCACGGCGCAAACCGCTTCAGGGATAGCTACCGGCCGGGAATGAAAGCAGAACATCTTTTCTGGTCTTTCCATCCCGAATCACTACATTACGCGCCATGAGCAATAGTTTCGACGACATTCCCTTCTTCGATGAAGAGCCGGGCGAAGCGCCGCGCAAGCAGCAAGCCCCCGCAGCTCCCGCCGCCGGAGGGATCGCCGCGCGCGCCATGGCCGCTCGCAACGGCGGCAGCCGCCCCGATTACCTCTCCGGCCTGAACCCCGAGCAGACGGAGGCCGTCGAAACGCTCGAAGGTCCGGTGCTTGTGCTTGCGGGTGCCGGAACCGGTAAGACGCGCGTGTTGACCACCCGCATCGCCCATATCCTCAATACCGGCCGCGCCTTCCCCTCGCAGATCCTGGCCGTGACCTTCACCAACAAGGCGGCGCGCGAGATGAAGGACCGCGTCGCCGTTCTCGTCGGCGGCGCGGTCGAAGGCATGCCGTGGCTCGGCACATTCCACTCGATCGGGGTCAAGCTGCTGCGCCGCCACGCCGAACTGGTAAACCTTCGCTCGGATTTCACCATCCTCGACACCGACGACGTAGTTCGCCTCGTCAAGCAGCTGATCCAGGCCGAGGGCCTCGACGACAAACGCTGGCCGCCCAAGCAGTTCGCCGGCATGATCGACACATGGAAGAACAAGGGGTTGGGGCCTGCCGACATTCCAGAAGGCGACGCCCGGGCCTTTGCCAATGGCAAGGGCCGCGAACTCTATTTCGCCTATCAGCAGCGCCTTTCGACGCTGAACGCCTGCGATTTCGGCGATCTGCTGATGCACCCGATCGCCATCTTCCGGAAGAACCCGGACCTGCTCAAGGAGTATCACGGCCGCTTCCGCTATATACTCGTCGACGAGTATCAGGACACCAATACCGCCCAGTACATGTGGTTGCGCCTGCTCGCCCAGCGCCCAAGGGGAGAGTTGCAGAACGTCTGCTGCGTCGGCGACGACGACCAGTCGATCTATGGCTGGCGCGGCGCGGAAGTCGACAACATTCTGCGCTTCGAGAAGGATTTCCCCGGCGCCAAGGTGATCAAGCTGGAGCGTAACTACCGCTCGACCGAACACATTCTGGGCGCCGCCGCCCACTTGATCGCCCACAACGAAGGCCGCCTCGGCAAGACGCTGTTTACCGACCGGAGCAATCCCGACGATGCCAAGGTGCAGGCGCACGCCTCCTGGGATTCCGAGGAGGAAGCCCGCGCGATCGGCGAGGAGATCGAACAACTGCAACGCGGCAAGCACAAGCTGAACGACATGGCGATCCTCGTGCGCGCCTCCTTCCAGATGCGCGAGTTCGAAGACCGTTTCGTAACGCTAGGCCTGAATTACCGCGTCATCGGCGGCCCGCGCTTTTACGAGCGCCTGGAGATCCGCGATGCCATGGCCTATTTCCGGCTCGTCGCCCAGCCTGCGGACGACCTTGCCTTCGAGCGCATCATAAATACGCCGAAGCGCGGCCTCGGCGATACGACCGTGCGCGCCTTGCACGACTATGCCCGGGCCCGCGATATCCCGATGCTGGCGGCCGCAAGCGATATCATCGAGACCGACGAGTTGAAGCCGAAAGCCCGCAAGGCGCTGTTCGACGTGATTCAATCGTTCCGGAGATGGCAGGAAAGGCTTGAAAACACACCACATACCGAACTTGCCGAACAGATCCTCGAAGAATCTGGCTACACCGACATGTGGAAGAACGACAAGTCGGCCGATGCGCCCACCCGCCTCGACAACCTGAAGGAACTCATCCGCTCGATGGAGAGCTTCGAATCGATGCGCGGCTTCCTGGAGCATGTGGCTTTGGTCATGGATGCCGAGCAGAACGAGAACCTCGACGCCGTCTCGATCATGACGCTGCACTCGGCGAAGGGACTGGAATTCGACACCGTCTTCCTGCCCGGTTGGGAAGAGGGCCTTTTCCCGCACCAGCGCTCGCTCGACGAAACCGGCCGCGCCGGTCTCGAGGAAGAACGCCGCCTCGCCTATGTCGGCCTCACCCGCGCCAAGCGCCGCTGCCACATCTGGTTCGTCTCCAACCGCCGCATCCATGGTCTGTGGCAATCGACCATCCCCTCGCGCTTCCTCGACGAACTGCCGGAGGCCCATGTGGCGGTCGCCGAAGTCGAGCAGAGCTACGGAGGTTACGGCCGCGGCGGCTATGGCCAATCGCGCTTCGACAAGGCTGAACCCTTCGCCAACAGCTATTCCACTCCCGGCTGGAAGCGCGCCCAGGCCAACCGCACCGACGCCACCCGCGACAACTGGGGATCGCGCTCCGGCCATGCCGTCGAACGCGTCGGCTATGGCGAAAGCGGCCCGAAGACCCGCACCATCGACGGCGAACTGGTGGCCAAATCCACTGCCACCCAGCCCTCGAAATTCAAGACCGGCGACCGCGTCTTCCACATGAAGTTCGGTAACGGCAACATCAAATCCATCGAAGGCAACAAGCTGACGATCGAATTCGACCGGGCGGGGGAAAAGCGGGTGCTGGATGGGTTCGTGGAGATGGTTTCCTAGCCACAATCACCGCAACCAGCCCGTCTCCCCCTCAAGCCTGCCGGTGTCAGGGCAGTCAAACACGCCAACGTTACCCAGTCGTGACTTCGCAGGGCGCCGCGTTTCCCGCATACTGGCCCTCCCGCACACTCTGGCGCGGGGCTTGAATAGGAGGATGCCAATGAAACGCTACTCACTATCCCTGATCGGAATGTCCCTGGTGCTAGCCATTGTGAGCAACCCCGGCATAGCGCTGGCCTGCAACAAGATCATCGGGACATGATCTGTTGAAGCAATGCATTGAGCGGGCGTGACGCCCGCTCACCCGAGTATCGGCATCTTCCCCAACCCGAGAATATCGTTCAGCAGCGCCAGCCCGATCCCGGCGGCCACGATCCCAAGTCCGATCAGGAACAGCCGACGCGACCGATCATATTTCGCCGCGATCAGCGAGTCGCGTGCCAAAAGGTCGGCAAACACCTTCACCTGTATGGCGATTCCGATCGTCAGCAAGATCATCGGCAGGATGTCGATCCGGCTCCAGTCGTTCGGGTTGGACACCCAACGGCTGATGAAGCTGAGTGAAAAGCCCAGGATGATGCCGGCGGCCGTCAGCGAGCCGTTGCGGAAGGTGGCGTCGATCTTTTCCTCTGGACCGGGCTCGGACATGGTTTTGGCTTTCGGCTGATGTGCTTGCAGAGGAAGGCAGAAATCCACGGAAACGGCAAGAGTGGCAAAAGATTACAAAACCTTCATTTTAAAATCATATTTTTCTTGTCAGCGGCTCACACCACGGTTACGTAAGTGTGACATCTGCTGGGTCCTTGGACGCCGCACGTAAGCGTTAACGTCAACCAACGCGCTGATCGAACCCGAACCGGGGTGCGAGCGGCGCGTACGCGTCTTGCGCATTTTCGGTTCCAATCAAAGGAACTCCGATGACGGCGGAAACCGGCCTCAACACTCCCGACAAGCCCCACCTGATCGAACGCGTCCGCCATGAACTCAGGCGCAGGATACTCACTGTCAGTCGCGTCGAAAAACTGACGCCACAGATGTTGCGGGTGACGCTCACCGGCGCCGACCTGGAAGGCTTCGTCAGCCTCGGCCATGACGACCACGTCAAGGTTCTTATCCCGCGCCCTGGCGAGGACCCCGCTTTCCCGGAAATGGGGCCGGACGGCAAGTTGCTGATCGACCCGGCCAACCGACCGTGGCTGCGCGACTACACGCCCCGCCGCTATGATGCTGCAACCGGCGAACTCGATCTCGATTTCGCGCTCCACGAGGCCGGCCCCGCCACCGAATGGGCGGTCAGCGCCAGGCCCGGCGACAAACTCGGCCTTGGTGGCCCGCGTGGCTCCTTCGTGGTCGCAACCGACTTCGACTGGTACCTGCTGGTCGGCGACGAAACCGCCCTGCCCGCCATTGGCCGCCGCCTCGAGGAGCTGCCCGCGTCAGCCAAGGCTCTGGTCGTCGCCGAAGTGGCCGGCCCCGAGGAGGAACAGGCATTCTTAAGCAAGGCCGAACTGTCGACGCACTGGCTGCATCGCGGCAGCGAACCCGCCGGAAGCACCGACAGGCTCGATCTGGCGCTTCGCGATATTTCCCTGCCCGCCGGCGACGGGTATATCTGGATTGCCTGCGAGACCATCGCCGCCAAGCGGTTGCGCGCCGTCATGGTCGAGGAACGCCAACACCCGAAGGCCTGGATCAAGGCGGCGGGCTATTGGAAGCGCGGTCAGGCCGATTTCCACGAGACACATGGCGACTGAGCCTCCGTTGTGCCTGGCTGCCGCGGCAAACCGCAGCAGCCAACCACGACATGCGGCCGCCTGGACATACCGCCAGCGCAAAGCCGACTGGCGACGCCCGGATGAGACGCCACGCGAGCCTGAGAGGAGTTGGACGTTCGCGACGCATCAGCGCTAGGCAGCCCATCACAGTCGTCAAGCGAAGGTTTACGAATCACCTCTAAAGAACGAAGAGAAAATACGTTCGCATCCGATGCCCGCCCGGTCACCGCCGCGGCAAACCGAGATATGCCCATGACGACCGACACCGATATTTTTGATTTGTCACCCATCGCCATGTGGATCGAGGATTTCAGCGGCGTGCAGGCGCTGTTCGACCGCTGGCGCGCTGAAGGCATCGATGACATCCGAGCCTATTTGCGGGAAGATCTCAGCCGCGTTGCCGCTTGCTCGCAGCAAATCCGGGTGTTGCGCGTAAACCGCAAGACGCTGGAACTTTTCGAGGCAGATGGCCTCAATCACCTCGTCGCCAATCTCGGCCGCGTATTTCGCGACGAGATGCTTGAAAGCCACGTCAGCGAACTGGCGGCTCTTTGGGAAGGCAAGACGGAATTCACCAGCAGCGCGGTAAACTACTCGCTTTCCGGCCGCAGGCTCGACATCCAGCTGCGCGGTTCGGTGCTGCCGGGCTACGAGCAGTCCCTGGGCCGGCTTCTGCTCACGACCGAGGACGTCACGGCGCGTGAGGAAGCGCGACGCAACGAGCGCGAGAACCGCCGCTATGCCGAAGGCATCTTCGAGCATTCCCCGGTGTCGCTCTGGGTCGAGGATTTCAGCCAGATCAAGCTGCTGCTCGAAGACGTTCGCGATCGCGGCATCGACGACTTCCGCGTATTCACCGACGTGCATCCGGAGTTCGTCCGCCAATGCATGAGCGAAATCCGGGTCATCGAAGTCAATCAGGCGACGCTCGACCTCTTCTGTGCGTCCGATCGCCATACGCTCCTCAAGCGCATCGGCGATATCTTCCGCGACGACATGGAGAAGCATTTTCGGGAGCAGCTGATCGAGCTTTGGAACGGGAAGCTTTTCCATCAGCGCGAAGTGATCAACTATGCGCTGGACGGCTCCGAGCGTTTCGTTCTGCTGCAGTTTTCCGTCCTGCCCGGACATGAAGGCGACTGGTCACTGGTGCAGGTGGCGCTCACCGACATCACCGCGCGCAAGAAGGCGGAAGCCTATCTCGAATATCTCGGCAAGCACGACGTACTGACCAAGCTCCACAATCGCGCCTTCTACATGGACGAGCTGAACAGGCTCGAGCGCAAGTCGTTGCGGCCCGTCTCCGCGATCATCATCGACCTCAACGGTCTCAAGGACGCCAATGACCAGCTCGGGCATGACGCCGGCGATGCACTGTTGCGCCGGCTGGGCGAAGTGCTGAACGGCGTGGCCTCGCAGCCGAACCATGCCGCGCGCATCGGCGGCGACGAATTCGCCGTGCTGATGCCGGGCGCGGACAGGCAGGCGGCCGCGACGATGGTGGAAACGGTCGGCGAGCTGCTGAAGATCAACAACCAGTTCTATTCCAGCGCCCCCTTGAGCATTTCCTTGGGTGTGGCGACCAGCGAACCTGGGGAATCCATGGAAGCGATGGTCCGCCGTGCGGATCTTGCCATGTATGAGCAGAAGCGCGCGTACCATGTCAGTCGCAAAGCCGAGGCGGGCGATCAGCAGGACACGACCTCCGGACCTGAAAAATCCGTCTCGGCCGCCTGACCCTTCGACACATCCGCCTCGGGTTCGAGCGATGCAATACGGCAGCATCGGGTGCGATCGCATTTCTGTTTCTCACAATTGAGGGTCACACACCGCTTCGAATCGTGAAGAATGCCCTTCGACGAAGCAGGAGACGAATCGTTGAAAATAGCCGCTGCACAGACGAACGTTTCAGCGTGCGTCTCCGCCAACGGGACTGCCATACGTGGGATGATTGCCGATGCGGCAGCGGAAGAAGTCCGGCTTATCAATTTCTGCGAAGGCGCATTGTCCGGATATGGAAAATTCCAGATCACGAAGCCTGATGATTGGGCGACCTTTGATTGGGCAATTCAGGAAACCGAACTCCGCGCAATAGCTGAACTTTGCAGGCAACTCCGTATCTTTGCCGTTGTAGGAGGAGCGCATCGGCTCTCCGCAGGCTACCCACCGCACAATAGTCTCTACGTCTTTTCCGATGCCGGCACTCTGCTGACGCGCTACGACAAGCGATTTCTGTCAAATTCGGAACTCGGTGGCTGGTACACACCCGGAACAGAACCGGTCACCTTCAAAGTCGACGACTGTGATTTTGGTTGCGCGATCTGCATTGAATCCCAATTCGCCGAGGTCTTCAGCGAATATGAGCGCCTGGGGGTGGATGGGGTTATCTTCTCGTCATATGGCATCGCCACGGACTTTCAGATCGCGCTTCAGGCACATGCAGGCTTGAACTGCATCTGGATCAGCGCAGCCACTCCGGCACAAAAAGCCCATAAAGGGCCTGCCGGTATCATTGGACCGGACGGTAAATGGTCCGCGCGATGCTTCGATTTTCCCGAGCCCGGCTTTGCCACCGCAGTCCTGGATCGAAGCGATCCTGCTTACGATATTCCGATTCAGAAGGCTCGCCCTTGGCGCAGCGAGGCTAGGAAAGGCGAAATCTATCGCACAAGGATGACAAACGATCCCAGGAGCCGGAACAGAAGCGGATATTGAGTTGTCCGGGTTGGGTCTCCGGGAGAGTGTGGATAGCGCTCGCCGCCTCTCTGTAGTTCTGGAATCACAACAAAAATCGTTTGAATACTATCGAAGTTGTCGGCAACGGCATATATTAGGCTTGTGGCTTGCTGCACGCTTTCTCCCAGAGCGCCCCGCCGAGCCGCCGCCGGCCCGTCGGACAAGACGGCTTTCCATGGAAAATACCCGGCGCAAACAATAGCAAGAGGTACAGGAAATTGGCTGGTATCATCACCAACAATGCCGCGACGACACGTCCGGCCTCACCTTCCCCCGTAGTGAACTATCAGTTTGCTCTCGTGGCGCTGACGTCGCTGTTCTTCATGTGGGGCTTCATCACCTGCCTGAACGACATTCTGGTGCCGCACCTGAAGAATGTCTTCCAGCTGAACTACACGCAATCCATGCTGATCCAGTTCTGCTTCTTCGGCGCTTATTTCATAGCGTCTCTGCCAGCTGGCGCACTCGTCAAGCGCATCGGCTACAAGTGGGGCATCGTGCTAGGCCTGGTCATCGCGGCGATCGGCTGCGCGCTTTTCATTCCGGCGGCAAGCTATCGCGTCTACGCACTTTTTCTTGGCGCACTGTTCGTGCTGGCGTGTGGTATCACGCTGCTGCAGGTGGCGGCCAACCCCTATGTGACCGTTCTTGGCCCGCCGGATACGGCCGCAAGCCGCCTCAATCTCACCCAGGCCTTCAATTCGCTCGGCACGACGCTTGCTCCGATGTTCGGCGCATTCCTCATCCTGTCCTCGGCGACTGCTGCCGTTTCGGGCGCAACGCCGGAACAGCTTGACGCCATACGGATTGCAGAGGCGAGCGCGGTGAAGTTCCCCTACATGTTGCTGGCAATCGCGTTTCTACTGCTGGCCGCTGTCTTCGCGGCGCTGAAACTGCCCCAGGTCGAAGGCGACGATGACATCGAGCCGATCGTCGGCGGCGGATCCGCCTGGCGCTACCGGCACCTCGTATTGGGTGCAATCGGCATTTTCCTCTATGTCGGCGCCGAGGTGAGCATTGGCAGCTTCCTGGTCAACTTCATGAGCCAGCCAGATATCGCAGGCTTCTCCGAGGCAGAGGCGGCGCACTACGTCTCCTACTTTTGGGGCGGCGCCATGATCGGGCGCTTCATCGGCTCAATCGCGATGCGCTACATCGATGACGGAAAGGCGCTTGCCTTCAACGCCGTCGTCGTCATCGCCCTGCTGCTGCTCACCGTCTTTTCCGGTGGCCATGTGGCCATGTGGTCGGTTTTGGCGATCGGGCTCTTCAACTCGATCATGTTCCCCACGATCTTCAGCCTGGCGCTCTACGGCCTCGGCAAATACACCAGTCAGGGCTCGGGCATCCTTTGCCTGGCTATCGTCGGCGGCGCGCTGCTTCCTCTCGTGCAAGGTGGTCTCGCCGACACGATCGGCATTCATCTGGCGTTCCTGATGCCGATCATTTGCTATGTCTACATTGCCTTCTACGGCCTGAAGGGCCACCGCCCGACCTGAACTGCGAGTTAGCGCTTCGCCGTCTCCGCGGCGAAGCGTTTCGGCCCTTGCACCTTGCCGTCCACATTGGCATCTTGCGCCGCAACAACAGGTGGAGACGCGTGCATGAAAGCCTTGCTGCTGGTCGATATTCAGAATGGTTTCTGCCCTGGCGGCAATCTTCCGGTTCCTGACGGAGACAAGGTCGTTCCGATAGCGAACGCACTGATCGACAGCGGCAAATACGACCTGATCGTCGCCTCGCAGGACTGGCATCCGGCCGGCCACGGCAGCTTTGCCTCCTCGCATCCGGGCAAGCATCCCTTCGAGCTGGGAGTGCTTTCCGGTAAGCCACAAATGATGTGGCCGGACCACTGCGTTCAGGGGACGCTGGATGCCGAACTTCACCCGGATCTGAGGGCCGCCGAAATCGACCTGATCCTGCAGAAAGGCGAGAACCGGAATGTCGACAGCTATTCCGCCTTCCGCGACAACGAACGCGACGCCATCACCGGGCTTGCCGACTTTCTCGAAGGACAGGGAGTCACCGATCTCGACGTCTGTGGCCTTGCGACCGACTACTGTGTCAGGTTTTCAGCGCTCGATGCACTAGAAATGATGCCGGGTGTGAAGGTACGATTTATCGAGGACGCAAGCCGTGGCATCACGCCGGACGGCATCGCCGAAGCGATCCACGAAATGCGCGAGCATGGCATCGAGGTCATCGACAGCCGCCAGGCAATGTCCGGCTGATCAATCCGTGGCTTGGCGCTGTAGCTGATAGATGTCGTCGGAAAAATCGTCAACTCGCTTGGAAAGCGCTATCTGCGCATCCTCGAGCCCTTGCCTGTAGTAGGCTGTGCCGATTTCCTTGCCAAGGAATTCGAGCACGAACTCCGCTTTGAGAAGACCGATCGGCTGATCGAGTTCGCTGTCGAAATAGTGCTGGATGCGCGCCACCAACGCCGCTTTGTCTTCCTTTGAAAATTCGATCGTCTTCATCATTCCTCGCGTCGGGTGTTCGGCCAGGATTGCACCGTTCAGCGGAATCGATCGGTCAATCAAGGAAATTCGTTTGAACCAGCTACCTCATCACCTTAGAGGGAACTCCAAATTCCAGAAGGATTGTCGCCGATGAGTCGCGCGGATTTTTTCGAAGGCTTGCGCGGCGGCTCCGCCATAGCGCTGGCCTCGGCCCCATTCGGCGCTCTGTTCGGAGCACTTGCAGCCGATCACGGCATGTCGCTCGCCGAGCTGACCTTCATGAGTGCGACGGTCTATGCCGGCGCCAGCCAGATGGTCGGGATTGAACTTTTCGGTCACGATGTGCAGGCATGGCTGATCGTAGCCTCGATTCTTGCCGTCAATTTTCGCCACGTGCTCTATTCGGCCGCCATAGCGCCTTATATCAAGCACTTCTCGGCGATCCAGAAGTTCTTCACCTTCTTCCTGCTGGTCGACCCTCAGTTTGCGGAAACCTTGAAGCGGGGCGAGGCCGGCAAGCCCGTGACCTTCGCCTGGTACCTGGGCTTCGGCATCGTCATTTATGTCCCGTGGGTGATTGTCAGCCTGCTTGGCGGCCTGCTCGGAAGCTACATCGGCGATCCGAAATCCATCGGCCTCGACATCCTGCTGCCGGCGTATTTCCTCGGCATCGTGCTCGATTTCCGGCACCGCGACAATTTCCTGCCGGTGGCCTCCGTCAGTGCGATAGCCTCGGTCATTGCCTATCACTATGTCGGATCTCCCTGGCATGTGAGCCTGGGCGCCGCCGCGGGCATCCTCCTCGCGGCCTTGTTTCCGCCCCCGCCCCACGAACAGGAACTCGAATCCGACCTGCACGAGGTATGACGATGGCGTTCGACCTCCACATGGTTCTCATCATCCTCGCCGCTGCCGTGGCCACCTACGCCACCCGCATCGGCGGCTATATCCTCATCACGACGATGAAGCGGATACCGCCGCGGGTGGAGGCTGCCCTCGCCGCGGTACCGGCAGCCGTTCTGACCACGCTCGTCGCACCGGCCTTTTTCACAGGTGGCTGGGAAACGAAGCTGGCGCTGGTCGTGGCTTTGCTCGTCGGCTTGCGGGTTTCACACACCTGGATGCTGGTCGCCGCCTGGGTCGTCGTCATGGCCTGGCGCCACACCATCGGGGTGTGACGCCGCGTCCGGGCAACAAACTTTGGGTTAGTAGTCCAACGGCAATGTCGCATTCTCCAGCCACGCTTTGACATCGCGATCGTGGATCAACGGCATCAGGGCCTCACGGGTCCGCTCGTGATAATCGTTGAACCAATGCAGTTCGTCATGCGTCAGTAGCTCGGGGATGACGAGGCTACGGTCGATCGGGCAGAAGGTCAGCGTCTCGAAGCCGAGCATCGGCATATCTCCACCATCGATTGCCTCGGCGTCGCGTACATAGATCAGGTTCTCGATCCGGATTCCGAAAGCACCAGGGCGGTAGTAGCCCGGTTCGTTCGAGAGGATCATGCCCGGCAGAAGCTCTTGCGTCGAAAGACGCGAAATACGCTGCGGCCCCTCGTGCACCGAGAGATAGGAGCCAACGCCGTGGCCCGTGCCATGGCCGAAGTCTGCACCCGCCCGCCACAGCGCAATGCGTGCCAGCGGATCGAGATCGCAGCCGCGCGTACCCTTGGGAAAGCGCGCCGTGCTGATCTGTATCATGCCCTTGAGAACCAGCGTGAAGAACCGCCTGTGCTCCTCCGAGACCGTGCCGATTCCGACCGTGCGGGTAATATCCGTGGTGCCGTTTATGTACTGCGCCCCTGAATCGATCAGAAAGAGTTCGCCGGCCTCCAGCTTTCGATTGCTCTCCGTCGTCACCCGATAGTGCATGATGGCGGCATGTTCGCCGGCCCCGGAGATCGTATCGAAGGAGATATCCTTGAGCGGATTCTGCATGCTCTGTCCGACACGCGCGCGTGTCGCCTCAAGCTTCTCCGCCACGTCGATTTCCGTCACAGCACCTGGCTTCGTCTGGGCCAGCCAGCACAAGAATTCCACCATCGCCGCACCGTCCTGAAGATGCGCAGCGGCGGAACCGTTGATTTCCACGACGTTCTTGACCGCCCGCGGCAGCTTGGCCGGGTCGTTGCCTTCGACGACCTGGCCGCCGGATTTCCGGATGATTTCGGCAAGGCCATAGGATGTCAGATCAGGATCGACCAGAATCCTGCCACCATCGCTCGACACTGCCGCCAGCTTGTCGGCAAGCGCCGAGGGCGGCAGTTGCGCGCACATCTGCGCCAGGTAGGCCTCGCTCTCGATGCCCGTCTTGCGCTTGTCCAGAAACAGATCAGCCTTGCCGTCTGCATAGACGAGGGCGCGCGCCAATGGATGCGGTGTATGGGGCACGTCGGCGCCGCGGATGTTGAAGGTCCAGGCGACAGACGACGGATCGGCGATCAGCGCAGCCTTCAGATTTTTCTGGGCGAGATCTGCGGCGATCGTCGCGATCTTCTCGGTGGCCAGTACGCCGGCCTGCGCAATATTCTGGATCGCCATCGCACCCAGCGGCTCTGCCGGCCGATCCGACCACAGCTTGTCCAGTGGATTGTGCGGCAGGATGACGAGCGAACCGCCGATCTCTTCCAACGCCTTTTCCAGACGCCGCACCTCGACACCCGAATGCAGCCAGGGATCAATACCAAGACGCAGGCCTTTGCTTGCGTTCTTGACAAGCCAGACATGCGGCGGTTCGTTGACGAGGTCACCTCCGGTGAAAACCGAACCATCCACCTGTTCGGCAAGCTGGGTGACATAGCGTCCATCGACGAAGACGACAGCCTGCGAACGCGTCACCAGCGTCACACCCGCGGATCCCGTGAATCCGGTCAGCCACGCCAATCTCTCCGCGCATGCCGGCACATATTCGCCATTGAACTCGTCCGCACGCGGAACGAGGAAAGCGTCGATACCCAAGGCATCGAAACTTTCCCGCAGGGCCGTGGCGCGATCGCGGCCGAATTGTGGCGAGGAGGTCACTTCGAAAGACTGGAACATATTCAAAAACCTAGTGTTTGCTACGAATCCGATGGGTGGATCGCCGCCATGTTATCGGAATTTCAAATCCGCGGGAGAAAAACCAGGCTCCAGGCACACGCTCAGGCCGCGCAATATTTAGGCGAAAATGCGGCGACACCAAACAAACTGGCACGCTTTATGCATTCCCTGCATGGCTCCCATGAGCGAAACCCTCTGACTGAAACTTTCGGAATGACTATATACCCGTCATCAAACGGG
Source organism: Rhizobium sp. Root1220 (assembly GCF_001426265.1). Lineage (GTDB taxonomy): Bacteria > Pseudomonadota > Alphaproteobacteria > Rhizobiales > Rhizobiaceae > Rhizobium. The sequence continues at coordinate 111,541 of NZ_LMDG01000006.1, read as the reverse complement.
TTCGAGACGAACCTGAAACGAAAGGAATTTGGAAATGACCGCCTCTCTGTCGCGCTTCGCTTACAGCAGCCCGGTGCAGGCTGGCGAGCGCCAGACCGTGCGTCACGTTCTCGGCTCGCTCCGCCCGCTGAATGGGGACACCCTCAAGCTGATCGGCACCGGCCATAAAGTCACGCGCCACCAGGGCGCAACCAACTACGTGTTCTGAGCAACTCGCCGCTCCGTTCTCCTCCTCCCTCATCGGACTGGCGATCAGAACAAGTAGAACCCGCTCGAGCGCTCCTCCTCCTTCGAGCTCGCGGGTATAGACCGGGAAACCGGTCTGAAGGCGGTGCCATCGGCACCGCCTTTTTTCGTTTACGCGTCTCAGGGGCGATCGAGATGGATTGTCACCCAGCCATTGCGCCAGATCGTCCGGACGTGGCGCAAATGCGCGCCGTTATACGCCGCGAGCACCTTCCAGCGCTGCGTTGCAAGAATGCCGGACAGGATCACGGAGCCGCCTGAAGCCAGGTGGGTGACAAGCTGCGGCGCCATCCTGATCAGAGGTCGCGCGAGAATATTGGCAATTATCAGGTCGAACGGACCGTGCGCGGAGAAGGCAGTCGAATGAAATCCCGGCGCGGTCTCCGTCGAAACGCCGGAGGCGATACCATTGCGGCGGACGTTCTCTGCCGCAACCCGTGTCGCGATTGGATCGATGTCGGTCGCCAGTACCGGAATGTTCTTGAGCTTTCGCACTGCAATGGCGAGCACCCCGCTGCCGGTACCCAGGTCGAGCGCATTGCGCACCCGTCGTGAGCGGACCACGTGATCGATCGTCTCCAGGCAACCTGCCGTCGTGCCGTGGTGGCCTGTCCCGAAAGCCTGCCCCGCATCGATCTCGATGGCGATGTCACCGGAGCGTACCTTGTCCCTGTCATGCGATCCATGAACCAGGAAGCGCCCTGCACGAACCGGCTTCAAACCCTCCAGCGATTTCGCGACCCAGTCGATCTCCGGAATGACTTCCCGTTCAACCTTCGCATCGGGAAAGGCGTGCGTCAGCGCCTCTTCCACACGGCTGCGCACCTCTGCCTCGTCTTCGCGCATCATGTAGACGGACGCTTCCCAGATATCCTTCTTTTCATCGATCTCCGTCGTCGCGATCGCGAAATCTTCTTCGCCGAACACGTCCGACAGCAGATCGAGAATCTGCCCTGCCCGTATTTCGGTGGTTGTCACATAGAGGCGTATTTCACTCACGGGCGGTCTTTCCAGTTATAGCGCGCCATCGATCCATGGCGGTGCCGGCGTATCATATCCCGATACGCCGCGAAGCAATCTGTGTGAAAATGCAGGTAGTCTGAAAAGGGTGGGTATCGCAAGGTTCCTCAGCTTGATAGCCAGCGGATTGCTCATGGTGAACAGGGCCGTGAGCTGACGTGTCTGTTTCAACACGGTCAGGACCGCTGGCATTCGTAGCTGGGTATAATCCGCCTCGCGACCCTCGGCGATCAGCCAAGCTAGCCAGCATGCATCCTCTATGCCGAGGTTCATGCCACGTGCGCCAGCTGGTGAGTGAATATGCGCGGCGTCCCCAGCAAGAAACACGTTTCCTTTTGACATTGTCTCGACGTGGCGGAAGTGAATACGGAAGCTGGTTGCCCAAGTCTGTTCCGCGATAGGCGCCGGGTGGTCGATGCTGCTTTCGAAATCCGGAAGTGTCGAAATATAGCGAACGACATCCCGCTCGACCGGAACCCTGCCGATCATGCCGGGGTCCAGCAGGATCATCTCGACAAAATGCGAATCGATTTCCCGCGTGTAGCGAAAATCGGCAAGGTAGAAGCTGCTTTCGAGTGCCTCGCCTGGGAACGCCACGCCAATCGACTTGCGTACCGTCGAATGAGCGCCGTCTGCGCCAATGACGATATCGAATTCGGCGGTCTCGACTGAGCCATCCGGCTTGCGCAGAGTGACCTGGGGCTTCAAAAGATCTTCAGAGACCGTCTCGACCGTCGTATGCCACTCCGGGACAACTTCATAGTCGGAGAGCTTGCCCAGCAGCAGCCGTTCGGTATGTCCCTGCGCCAAGGCATGAAGCGCACCGTACGGTCCGGGAACCTTGGTAGTGTCCAGAACCGCAAGCCTACGCCGCTTGGCAACGACGCGGAATTGCGCGAGTTGCTGCGCCTCCTGCAAGATGGCGTCGGTGACCCTCGACGGAGCCAGCAAGGCGAGCGTCCGCGCATTGATGCCGAGAGCGCGGCTCTCCAAAAGCGGGACAGTGCCTTCACCGTTGTCTATGATCCGAGGTCGAAATCCGCGTCTGGCGAGTTCCAGCGCAGCCGTGAGACCGGTTGCGCCGGCTCCGGCGACTAGAATCCTGCGATGACCAGGCGCCATGATGTCATCCCTTGCTGACGAGGTTCTCCAGCTTTTTTACCGCCGTATCGGGATTTTCACCATAGGCGATCGTTCCGGCGAACCGCCCGGCAGAATCGAGCAGGAATACCGAGGCCGTGTGATCCATCGTATAATCGCCAGTCGGATTGTTGGCGTCGAGCGGCACCTTCTTGGCGTAGACACGGTAGCCCTTGATCACATCCGCGACCTTATCGGGCGTCCCCGATATGCCGACGATCCGTTTCGAGACATTGGAAACATACTGATTCATCACCTCGGGGGTGTCGCGCTCGGGATCGACGGTTACGAAATAGGCCTGCAGCTTGTCGCCCTTCGGATCGATCTTCTCCAGCCAACCGTTCAACTCGAATAGCGTGGTCGGGCAGACCTCCGGGCAATGGGTAAAGCCGAAGAAAACCGCCGAAGGCTTGCCGCGGAATGCCTGTTCCGTGATGGGCTGTCCATTTTGTGCGACCAGCGTGAATGGCACGCCGAAAGCACCTTCCGAGAGCGCTTCCTTGGTCTTGGTGACATTGAGCGTCAGCCAGCCGAGAATACCGGCCATCAGCAGCACGGCGACCCAGACAGCGATGCGAACAGTCTTCATCAATCAATTCCTTGCAGACAGGTATGGTCCTCTCTGCCTGATACCGCTTTGCACCACCGCACGCAATTCAACACCCGTTTTCGACCCGTGGTCAATTGCCCCACATAGGCAGGTGAAAGAACCTCGACCCACGTCGAAGCCGGTCGTCGCCAAGATGTTTGGGCAACGACGAACATGTTAAACCAATCGTAACCTCTCCACGCGAACAATCGGTCGGACTGAACGGAATCAACACAGTCTTTAGCATCTGGTTCAGCAGTTCAATATCGGCGAGGGCATGAATGCCCGTCCAACGCCGCGGGAAGCAAAAGCGGTCTCGCATCCGGAACCATCTCCCGCATGAAGCCCAATCGGCAATTCGCGGGCGCATTCAGCGGCGCGCTGCCGCCAGAGACAACTGGGAACAATTCTGATCATGAATACCACTGTCATCAACCAGACCGGCTCGCATCTCGAGATCGTCTCCTTCCACCTCGGTGAGCAGGAATTCTGCATCGACATCATGGCGATCCGCGAAATCCGCGGCTGGGCCCCCGTCACCCCGATGCCGCATACCCCGCCTTACGTTCTCGGCCTGATCAACCTGCGCGGCGCAGTTATCCCTGTCATCGACATGGCCTGCCGCCTCGGCATGAAGATGACCGAGCCATCCGAGCGCTCCGCCATCATCGTCACGGATATCGCCGGCAAGTTGGTCGGCCTGCTCGTCGAGCAGGTTTCCGACATGATGACCATCAAGAGCGAAAACCTTCAGCCGGCCCCGGAAATCATCCCGGAAGCCCAGCGCGCATTCTGCCGCGGCATCGTCGCGCTGGAAAAGACCATGGTCTGTTTCCTCAACCTCGACACGGTCATCGCCGACGAACTGGCGCAAGTCGCCTGAGATCATCGAACTCAGAATGTAAGACGCCCGCAACGATCCGTTCCGGGCGTCTCGTCGGCGTCTGATATCAGCTGTCGCCTATTCGGCGATCTCGACGGTGAATGCGAAGCGGGCGACGGCGCCGGGAGCGAGTGTCTGGCTATACGGCCGCTGCGCCAACTCGCTCGAGCCGCCCTTCTCTGCCGCGGTCCCATGCCATGGCTCGATGCAGATAAACGGTGCACCTGGTTTCTGCCACAGCGCCAGATTGGGCAGATTGTCGAAGCTGAAATGCATCGACGACCCACCTTCGACCCCGTAGCGCAGGCCCTTCCCCGCACCTTGAGGAAAGATCATGGCGTCCTTTTCGAACATGCCGTGGCTGAGGACCAGTCGTCCGGCCGTGAAGGGCGATGCAAGTTTCGCAGGCGAAATCAGGCCGCCATCCAGTCTAACCAGATCCGGCTCGCCATGATTGTCGAGCGTGACGACATGGTCCTTTCCGGCGGCGCCCGGCAACGGCCAGACAAAGGCCGGATGAAAGCCGATGCCGAAGGGCAGTGGCCGCTGGTCGCGATTGCTGACCTCCGCCGCGACAGTCAGCGCCCGTCCCTCGACCGCGTGCTCGACCGCCAGCAGGAAATCGAACGGGTAGACCGCCTTCGTTGCCGGCGACGACGCGAGCTCATATCGGCACATCGTCGCGCTGGAGGAAGCAAGAACGAACTCTGTCCGACGGGCGAAGCCATGCTGCCCCATCGGATATCTCTGGCCGTCGATCGCAAGGGTATCGTCGGGTGCCTTGCCGACAATCGGGAACAGAACCGGCGACCGCCCGCCCCAGAACGCCGCATCGCCGCTCCACAGCCAGGAGCGCCCGTCGCTGGTGGTTAATGCCTGCATCTCGGCACCGAGGGAGGAGACATCGACCGTCAGGTATTGGTTCGCGATTCTTGCAAGGCTTGGCATCGGGCATCCTCTTCGATTTGATCCGGCACCGGACCTTATCTTCGCCCGCAACCGATTTCCATCCGCCGCATGACGACAGTTCGGGAACTGCGCAGTGCGAGGTCACACGGTTCCTATTGCGGCTTGCCGTTCGCCCACGTCACGTTCTGCCCGTAGAGCGAAACCGTCGAAATCGCCATCTTCGCGGAACCGTCGGTGACTTGACGGGAATGCGCGAGATAGATCAGCGTGTCGTTCTGCTTGTCGTAGATCCGGTTGACCACAAGCTTCTTCCAGATCAGCGAGATACCGGATTTGAAGACCTCATCCCCACCGCTCGACATCTCTATGTCGCCGATTTCGATCGGACCTGTCTGATGGCAAGAGATCGCGCTGTTCGAGGGATCTTCGAACCAGTTACCATTCTTGACCCGGTCGATAACACTGCGCTCGAAATAGGTGACGTGGCAGGTAACTCCCTTCACTTCAGGGTCGGCCACCGCATCGACGATGATGTCGTTGCCGATCCAGTCGACGCCGACCTTGCCCACCACATCTGCGGATGCGGTCCCGGCAAAGAGGCCAACCAGCACGGCGGCCGAAAGAACGAAATTGTGCTTTGTGAACATGATGATGGCTCCCTAAGGTTTCCCTACTATAACGTAAGTGCGCTCGAAGCCTTTGCAAGGAAACGCTCAGGCCTTACGGCAGGTGCAGGGCTCGTAGCCACCGGCCGTCAAACGGCCGGGCTTCATTCCAATCAAGGCAGGAATGGCGTGAACCGCAGCGGCCCCGATCTGTCTCGCCATCTCGATTGCGGCTTGTGCGCAGACGGCGGCGTCCTCGGCAGCGTTGTGATGCACGAAGCGCAACCCGAGATGCTCGGCAAGCATGTTCAGACGGTGTGACAGGAATTGCGGCCAGATGCGCTGAGACATCTTTAGACTGCAGAGATATGTGAGTTCTGGATACGATTGACGATAGAGATCGAGGCTCGACCGCCACACGCTGAAATCGAACGCTGCGTTGTGCGCGATCATCGTCGCGCCGCAAAAATCGTCGTGGAACTCGTCCATCACCTCGGGAAACTCTGCGGCGTCCTCGACGTGCTCGGGACGGATACCGTGGATGGCGATGTTCATGCCGGAGAAGCGCATGTCCCTGGGACGGATCAGCCGCTCCTCGACGCGCGTCACCCGGCCATCCTCGATCCAGGCAAGGCCGACCGAGCAGGCACTCGCCCGTTGCTCGTTGGCCGTCTCGAAATCAATGGCAATGGTCTTCAAGCAGACACGCTCCGATTCGTTCTATTGAATCAGGGATAGCCGCGCAGCACGCCTTAGGCAAATTTCTCCGCGGCGTTGACATTTGAAAGCCAATGACAAATTCTGTATCAATGATCGGACCTGTGACCATGGCAACGCTTCATATCACCACCACCACCCAGACAGGGTGTGCGGGAGCGATGGTGCGTTAGAAACCGTCCGATCATCCCAAAAACCCTGCCGAGGCGAGCAGGGTTTGGACCGGCTCTCCTTGTAACTCATGGAGAGCGAAATGTCTGATAGTGAAGTCAACGAACCGCCCGCCCGAGCGAGCTTGGGGGACGCTACCGTCCGCGCTGCGCGCCTGTCCGACGCGGAAGCTATAACCGACCTGTTGAATTTGCCGGGATACAGGGCTGGCACCCTGCGGCCGCCCTATCAGACGGTCGAAGAAGTCCGCAGGCGCATGGAGAGTCCGGAGCCTGGTGCGCTCAACCTCGTAGTGACGCTCGGCGATACAATCGTTGCCAACGGCGGCCTCAATCGTTTCGCCGGCCGTCGGCAACACGTCGCGAGCATTGGTATGGGCGTGCATGACGACTTCACCGGGCGCGGTATCGGAAAACTGCTCCTGGGCGCGATGGTCGAGGCCGCCGATGACTGGCTTGATATCAAACGCCTGGAACTCACCGTCTATACGGACAACAGGGTCGCCATCGGCCTCTACGAGAAATTCGGCTTCGAACGGGAGGGATTGCTAAGGGCCTTCGGCTTTCGGGCCGGAGAATATGTTGATGCCTATACGATGGGACGGATAAGACCCTGACGGCAAAGCGCGATCGATGCAACGTCGGCCACCTCACGCCATATCGGACGCGGGGGTCTCAGCCCCCGATCAGAACCAACCACTCGTCCTCGTCCATGGTCTGGATGCCGAGTTCGCGTGCCTTGTCGAGCTTCGAACCTGCGCCGGGACCGGCGACAAGGATATCCGTCTTCTTGGAAACCGACCCGGCAACCTTTGCACCGAGGCTTTCCGCCCTCGCCTTCGCCTCGTCGCGCGTGAACTTCTCAAGCGAACCGGTGAACACCACCGTCTTGCCTGCGACCGGGCTGCCCGACGTTGCCGGCAGCTCGGCCGCCTCTGGCGTCACCTCGGCAAGCAGGCGCGTGATGACCTCGACGTTGCGCGCCTCCTTGTAGAATTCGACGATGGCCCGTGCCACGATCTCGCCGATACCCTCGATGGCATTGAGTTCATTCCAGGCATCACCCGACATGGGTGACGCGTCTTTCATGGCTGCTTCAAAAGCCTCGTAGGTGCCGTAGGCGCGCGCCAGAAGCTTGGCCGTGGTCTCGCCGACATGACGGATGCCGAGCGCATAGATGAAGCGGTGGAGCGCGATGCGGCGGCGCTCGTTGATCGCGGCATAGAGCTTGCCGACGCTGACCTTACCGAAACCGTCGATGTTCTCGAGTTTGGTGAGCGATGACCCGCCCTGCCGCTTCTCCAGTGTGAAGATATCGGGAGCGGTTCTAATCTGCAGCGACGGATCTCCACTTTCGAAGAAGAAGTCAACCTGCTTTGATCCCAGCCCCTCAATGTCGTAGGCGTTGCGCGAAACGAAATGCTTCAGATGTTCCGTTGCCTGTGCCCGGCAGATGAAGCCGCCGGTGCAGCGCGTCACAGCATCCACCTTTCCAGTCTTCTCATTCACCTCCCGAAGGGCATGCGAGCCGCAGACCGGGCAGATCTTGGGGAAGACATAAGGTTTGCTGTTGGGTTCGCGCTTTTCCAGGACGACGTCGACGATCTGCGGAATGACATCCCCTGCCCGTTGCACGATCACCATGTCGCCGATGCGGATATCGCGCCCCTCGCGCAGCGGCTCGCCGCTGTTGCCGATGCCCTTGATGTAGTCTTCATTGTGCAATGTCGCATTGGTGACCACGACCCCCCCGACCGTGATCGGCTCAAGCCGCGCGACGGGCGTCAGCGCCCCGGTGCGTCCGACCTGGATGTCGATGGCTTGCAAGCGCGTGAAAGCCTGTTCCGCGGGGAACTTGTGCGCGGTCGCCCAGCGCGGACTGCGCGAGCGAAAGCCAAGGCGTGCCTGCAGTTCGAGGCTGTCGACCTTGTAGACAACGCCGTCGATATCGTAGTCGAGATCGGGCCGCCCGAAGCCGATCTCGTCGTAATGGGCAAGAATATCGGCAACAGAGTTCAGCCGCTTCATGAGCGGGTTGACCGGAAAACCCCAGTTCTTGAAAACTTGGACCATGCCGAACTGCGTATCGGCAGGCATCTCAGACATTTCGCCCCAAGCGTAAGCGAAGAATTTCAGTTTCCGGCTTGCTGTGATCTTCGAGTCAAGCTGGCGCAGCGACCCGGAGGCGGTATTGCGAGGGTTAACATAGGTTTGCTTGCCCTCCACCTCCATCTGTCTGTTCAGGGCAATGAAGTCACTCTTGGCCATGTAGACTTCGCCGCGCACCTCGACGACGGCGGGCGCGCCCTTGGGCAGCTCGTTTGGTATTTCCTTGATGGTACGGATGTTCGCGGTAACGTTCTCGCCGGTTGTACCGTCGCCGCGTGTGGCGGCGCTGACCATCCTGCCGTTCTCGTAGCGGATCGACATCGAAAGCCCGTCGATCTTCGGTTCGGCCGTGAATGCAATCGACTGGTCCGGGAGGCGCCCGAGGAAGCGGTAGACGCTGTTGACGAAGTCCTGCACGTCGTCCTGCGAGAAAGTGTTGTCGAGCGACAGCATCGGGCGGGCATGCACCACTTGGGCAAACGTCACCGAAGGCGCCGAACCGACGCGTCGCGACGGGCTATCCTCACGGATCAGCTCCGGAAAGCGTGCCTCGATCGCGTCGTTGCGTCTCTTCAGCGCATCGTAATCCGCATCCGAAATCGCCGGCCGATCCTTGCCGTGATAGAGCTCATCGTTGCGAGCGATTTCCCTTGCCAAACACTCAAGCTCGGCGGCGGCTTCTTCGATCGTCAGGAAATCGATGGCTGTTGCTTCGGTCGACATGCTGTCTCGCTCCAGGGAATCTGGAGTCGTTTTTAGAGCAAAATCGGCGGATTGAAAGAGAGGAGGACACCACTTGGTGTCCCTTCTCCCCCGCTGCGCAAAGAGCGATCAGCCGTTGCCGGCGAGCAATCGGGCGGCAGCCGCCCTCGCCTCTTCGGTGACCGACGCGCCGGCCAGCATGCGAGCGATCTCTTCGTTCCGGTCCTTTGGTTCCATGGTGGCAACGCGTGTCGCGATCTTCTCGGAGCCCTCGAACGCCGGTCCCTTCGAGATCAGCAGATGCGTCGCCGCCCGGGCGGCCACCTGCGGCGCATGCGTGACCGAAAGCACCTGCACCCGGTCGGAGAGCCGCTTCAGCCGCTGCCCGATCGCATCCGCGACTGCCCCGCCGACCCCGGTATCGATTTCGTCGAAGACAAGTGTCGGCGCCGAGCCGCGATCCGCGAGCGCCACCTTCAGCGCCAGCAGGAAGCGAGAGAGTTCACCCCCAGATGCGACCTTCATGATCGAACCGGGACGCGTGCCGGGATTGGTCTGGACGTGGAATTCTATAACATCGATGCCCTCTGGAGCGGCTGCCTCCGCATTGGTGGTAATCTCCACCATGAAACGGGCACGCTCGAGCTTCAGGGCAGGCAGTTCCGCCATGACGGCTGATGCCAATGCCTCCGCGGCGTGATGGCGTTTGTCGGACAGCGAGCGCGCTGCTGCATCATAGCTCGCCTTGGCCACCCCGACTTCGGCCTCCAGCTTGGCAAGCTTCTCCTCGCCGGCGTCAAGATCGGCAAGGTCGCTGATCATCCGGACGGCGAGTGCCGGTAGCTCCGTGACCGGAACGGAGTATTTGCGCGAGGCAGCGCGTAGCGCAAACAGCCGTTCCTCGACGCGCTCCAACTCCCTCGGATCGTATTCGGTTTTCCGGAGCGCTGTCTCCACTTCCATCTGAGCGTTGGAAAGCTGGTCGAGGGCAGCGTCGAGAAGCGCTACGGTATCTTCCAACAGTCCCGGCGCCTCGTGGCTCTTGCGCTCCAGCCGACGAACCAGCGAGGCAATATGGGGCACCGGCGAGGCATTGCCATTCAGGAATTCGGAAGCCTCAGCAATGTCGCCGGCGATCCGTTCGGCTTTCATCATTTTCTGGCGACGGTCGGCAAGCTCTTCTTCCTCACCGTCTTGCGGCGAAAGCTTTTCAAGTTCGTCCACGGAGGAGCGGATGTAGTCAGCTTCACGGGCCGCATTCTCCACCTTCTCGCGATGCTTTTTTAGGGTGCGTTCCGTGTCCCGCCACGCACGATAAAGCTGGGAAACGCCGACAACGTCTTCGCTGATCCCTGCAAACGCATCGAGCAGCACCCGATGCGCATGCGTATCGACGAGCGCCCGATCGTCGTGCTGACCGTGAATCTCGACCAGCATCTGCCCGGCTTGGCGCATCAGTTGTACGCTGAGCGGCTGGTCATTGACATAAGCCTTCGTGCGTCCATCGGAAGTCTGGACGCGACGGAAGATGAGATCCCCGTCGTCATCGATGCCGTTTTCGCGAAGCAGCTTGCGGGCGTCATGATCCGGCCCCACGTCGAAGACAGCAGTCACCTGCCCTTTGTCTTCGCCATGGCGTACGAGGCCACCGTCGCCGCGCCCACCAAGCGCGAGCGACAGGCTGTCTAGCAGTATGGATTTGCCTGCACCAGTCTCGCCGGTCAGCACCGAAAGGCCGGTCTCGAAGGCAAGATCCAGCCGCTCGATCAGGACGATATCGCGGATCGAAAGCTGGATCAGCATTGGCCTCAGGAACCGAGCAGGAGTTTCTTGCCTGCCGCGGCGATCCAGGAGCCCGGGTTCTCACGCGGTTCTGTGCCACCACTCTTCAGCAGCTTGTAAGAATCCGCGTACCACTGGCTGTCCGGATAGTTGTGGCCGAGAACGGCCGCAGCAGTCTGTGCTTCTTCCACGATGCCCATTGCGTAATAGGCTTCGACGAGGCGAGCGAGTGCTTCCTCGATCTGGTTCGTGCTCGGATATTTTTCGACGACTGTTCGGAAGCGCGAGATAGCGGCAAGGTATTCCTTGCGCTCCATGTAGTAGCGGCCGATCTGCATTTCCTTGCCGGCGAGCTGGTCACGCGCAAACCGCATCTTCGCCTGCGCGTCGTCGACGTATTCGGAGTCTGGATAGTTGTCGACAACGGCCTGCATGGCCTCGACGGTCTTTGTTGCAGCGCGCTGGTCCTGCGTCACGTCAACGATCTGCTTCGAATAGCTGAGACCGATCAAATACTGCACATACGGTGCATCCTTGGATTTCGGATACTGCGCCATATAGCGATTGCCGGAAGCAAGCGCATCATCCAGGCGATTCTGGCGATACTTGACGAAGGTGCTCATCACCAAGGCCTTGCGTGCCCATTCGGAGAACGGGTTCTCGCGGTCGATGGCATCGAACTTGCGCGATGCCTCCGCCATATTGCCCGCCTTCATGTTGGCGAGGCCCTGATTATAGAGAACATCCGGCGGATCGGTTTCAAGGCCGAGCTTGGTAATATCGATGTCGGGGTCGGACTGGCATCCGGAAATCAAAGCGCCTGCGCCCAGCACCAAGAGCGATGCGAGCAAAGCGCGCGCTGTCTTCATCATACTTTCAGACCCTGCATAACCCATCGGAATAATCCCAACTGCCGCCATCCCTCAACGGCAGCCACGCCTCGCTGGCGTTTTTAGCCACAAATGCATGGCTAGAGCAACGCAATGATGATGCATTAACGCATTTTTGTGGCGACTACGCCCGTAATCAGCAGTTATGCCCAAGGAATGCTGCATACAGTTGGCGCTAAGCACCTGCAGCAAAACAGGTATCAGCTATCGTCCACGCATCATTTCCATAAAGAAACCGCCTCCCGAAGGAGGCGGCCCTGGCCTAAATTAGTCGATGGAGGTCATGCCGACCAGGGAGCAAATTCCGGCGCGTTGACCCGGATGAAATCCCGGGGGGCGACACGCTGGCGGGGCGCAGACGTCTCGACAACTTCATAGGCTGTCGGATCGCTGAGCAACGCCTTGAGAGCATTGGCATTCATCTTGTGGCCGCCGCGGTAGGACCGGTAGCAACCGATAAACGGAGCACCAGCGAGCGCCAGATCGCCAACGGCATCGAGTGCCTTGTGACGAACGAATTCATCCTTCGCATAGCGCAGGCCTTCGACGTTGATAACCGTGTTGTCGTCAGAGATGACAACCGAATTCTCCAGCGAAGAACCGAGAGCATGTCCGGAAGCCCAAAGACGCTCGACGTCGCGCATGAACCCGAAGGTCCGGGCACGCGACAGTTCGGACTTGAATGTCGCAGCCGTCAGGTCGCCTTCCCATTTCTGGCGGCCGATCAGCGGGCAATCGAAATCGATCTCGACTTCGAAGCGCGTGCCGTCATAGGGGCGAAACTCGCTCCAAGACCCGCCGTGCTCGATGCGAACCGGCTTGGTGATCCGGATGTAGCGGCGCTTCACACCAAGCGAAACCAGACCAACCTGCTCAACCGCGTCGATGAAGGGCATCGAACTGCCATCCATGATCGGCATCTCCGACCCATCGACCTCTATTAGGACGTTGTCGAGGCCAAGCGCGTAGACTGCCGCCATGACGTGCTCGATCGTCGCAACGGAGCGCGCGGGAGAAAAGCCGAGAACGGTGCAGAGATCAGTATTGCCGACCTGCGAAGACACAGCGCGGTACTCGGAGACCTCGCCATTTTCATGCATCCGATTGAATACGACACCCGTGTCGGCTTCTGCTGGGTTGAAGGTAATCGAAACGTCGGCACCAGAATGAACACCGATCCCCGAAAGAGTGACCGGACGCGAAACCGTCGTTTGAAAACCCAACATGCCAATAACCATAAATCTTGCCTTTATTCCCCTGGCGATCTGCTAGCGGCCAATATGCCGAAACCATCTGCCAAGGCTTTATTTCATTCCGCCGGAGTCAACCCTAGGGCGCGCAGAGACGGTTCATCGAACCCATACATACGTTCGCCCGCCACCCATTCCAAATCACTGTTTCTTTCGCTTTGTTACGAAAGCATCCCTTTGAAATTACGACATAATCCCAAGCGGATTTTACCCCTTAAAACACGAAGGCCCAGGAGCGAACTCCCGGGCCTCATCGTGGCGATTCTGTGCAGGCTCAGTTCGACTGGCGGCGCAGGAAGGCCGGAATTTCGAGCTGATCGTCTTCCTGCATCATCCGAGCCTGCGGAACGCTGCGGCCTTGTTCGTCGAGGTTTCCGCGACGCGGAGCGTAAAGGCTGGCTTCCGGAGACAGCGGGCGACGCTGCTGCGACGAGGCCGCTGGAGCCGACGTCATTTCCGGTGCGACTTCCTCTTCGCGGCGACCAAGCGAATTGGTGATCCGCTTCAGAAGCCCCATGGGCCCACGCTCTTCATGTGCATGCGAGGCCACGGCTGGCTGCGAGCGATGGTCGATCTCTGCCTGAACTACCGGCGGAAAGTCTTCGACCTTCGGCATGCGAACCGGCTGGGGTGCCATCGGCTGCTGCATCGCTGGCGCGGGCTGCTGCATCACCGGAGCCGGCTGGCTCATGGCCGGTTGGCTCATGACGGGCGCCTGCTGGACCGGTGCGGGACGAATGATGGGAGCGGCTTCCGGAGCTGCAAAGATCTTGCTCTGTGGGCGGAAGGTTTCCTGCGCTGCCGGCTGGTGGACCGGCTGTGCAGCACGAGGAGCGTGGATTTCGAGTTCACGTTCCATTTCCGCTTCGGCCATGCGGATCGTCTGTGCAATCACATCGGCTTTCGGTGCCTGCTGCATGACGGGTGCAGGCTGGACTGCGGCCGGTGCGGGAGCAACGGCCGCCGAAGGACGGATAATCGGCTTCTGGATCTGCTGGAAGTTCTTGCCGGCTGCTTCGTTCATGGCGCGGTCGATGCCGGTTGCGACGACGGAGACGCGGATGATGCCTTCAAGCGATTCATCGAAGGTTGCGCCGAGGATGATGTTCGCATCCGGATCGACTTCTTCGCGGATACGGGTAGCCGCTTCGTCGACTTCGAAGAGTGTCAGGTCGCGACCGCCGGTGATGGAGATCAGCAGGCCCTGTGCGCCCTTCATCGAGGTTTCGTCGAGCAGCGGGTTGGCAATAGCGGCTTCTGCAGCCTGCATCGCGCGGCCCTGGCCGGAAGCCTCGCCGGTACCCATCATTGCGCGGCCCATTTCGCGCATGACCGAACGGACGTCGGCGAAGTCGAGGTTGATGAGACCTTCCTTCACCATCAGGTCGGTGATGCAGGCAACGCCCGAGTAGAGAACTTGGTCGGCCATCGCGAAGGCGTCGGCAAAGGTCGTCTTGTCGTTGGCGATCCGGAACAGGTTCTGGTTCGGAATGACGATCAGGGTATCGACAGACTTCTGCAGTTCCTGGATGCCCGATTCGGCCAGACGCATGCGGCGTCCGCCTTCGAAGTGGAACGGCTTGGTGACGACGCCGACCGTCAGGATGCCCTTGTTGCGGGCGGCCTGCGCGACCACAGGAGCAGCACCGGTGCCGGTACCGCCGCCCATGCCGGCAGTGACGAAGCACATGTGGGTGCCGTTCAGGTGATCGACGATTTCGTCGATGCATTCTTCAGCAGCTGCACGACCGACTTCCGGCTGTGAACCCGCACCAAGACCTTCAGTGACGCTGGCGCCGAGCTGGATGATACGCTCAGCCTTGGTCATCGTCAGGGCCTGCGCGTCCGTGTTGGCGACGACGAAGTCGACGCCCTGGAGGCCTGCGGAAATCATGTTGTTGACAGCGTTGCCGCCGCCACCGCCGACACCGAACACGGTGATGCGCGGCTTCAGCTCTGTGATGTCAGGCTTATGCAGCTTGATAGTCATGGTACCGTTCCTTCTCTTTATGGCCGCATCGCCACGCCGGCCAATTCACTAAATCTCTAGAAGCTTTCCTTCAGCCACTGGCCCATCCGGGCAAAGCGGCTGCTATTTCCCCCAAGCGACATGAGCAGACCGCTCTGTGACGCGTGTGTTTCCATGTCCGCAACCTGCGGATAGATCATCAGGCCGACAGCCGTCGAAAAAGCCGGACCCTTGGCCGCCGTCGGCAGACCCGAAACGCCCATCGGACGACCGATGCGAACGTTGCGGGCAAGGATCTTGCGGGCAACATCGGCAAGGCCGGTCAGCTGGCTTGCGCCGCCTGTCAGCACGACACGCTTACCGACGATCGGGCTGAAGCCCGAGCGCTGGATGCGGTCGCGAATCAATTCCATTGTCTCTTCGATACGGGCGCTGACGATGCGCGACACCAACGCGCGCGGCACCTGTGTCGGAAGATCCCGATCGTCCTCGCCGATCGGCGGGATCGAGATCAGCTCACGCTCATCCGAAGAGTTCGGCATCGCAGAAGCATGTACAACCTTCAGCCGCTCGGCATCCTCGATGCGTGTAGACAGCCCGCGCGCCAGATCGGTGGTAACGTGATGACCACCAAGACCCACCGCATCGGTATGCACCAGCTTACCTTCTGCAAAGACGGAGATCGTGGTCGCGCCACCACCCATGTCGATTGCGGCGCAGCCGAGTTCGACCTCGTCATCGACGAGCGCCGCCAGGCCCGATGCGTAAGGCGTCGCTACGATACCCTCCACCGAGAGATGCGCGCGATTGACGCTGAGCTCGAGATTCTTCAGTGCCGTCCGCTCCGCCGTCACGACATGCATGTCGACACCCAGGACGTCACCGTACATCGACAAGGGATCGCGGATACCCCGCTCGCCGTCGAGGGAAAAACCGGTCGCCAGTGAGTGGAGCACGGCGCGATCCTGACGCAGAGACTGCTGGCAGGCGGCGGACAGGACCTTCTTGAGGTCGTTCAATTCGACTTCCTGACCGCCGAGATCGATCGTCGCAGTGTAGATATCACTGGTGAGACGGCCGGCCGTCAGGTTGACGATGAGACTTTCGACCGTCAGCCCGGCCATGCGCTCGGCGGCATCGACGGCTAGGCGAATCACGCCCTCCAGCGCGTCGAGGTCAGCGATGACGCCGGTCTTGATGCCGCGCGATCGCTGATGGCCGATGCCGATAATTTCGATGTTGTGCGTACGGCCGGGAAGAACCTGACTTTCCTCACGAGGCGTCAGTCGGCCGATCATGCAGACGACCTTTGTCGATCCGATGTCCAGAACCGAAACGATATGCGACCGCTTCGACGAAAGCGGCTTCAGGCGCGGCAATCCGAAATGGGACGAACCGAACATGCTCATATATTTTGCCCCGCCTTCTTCAAATCCTTGGTGCGCTGATCAAGCACAAGCTGCCGACGGGCTATCGCTTCCGGCGTCAACTGAATTGCCGTGCGATCGGTGAGCCTGAGATCGACCGCAGCGATATCGCGATCCAGAAGATCCTGCTCTTTGATGAATTTAGACAGCCGCGCCAGGGCCAGATCGACATCGTCTTCCGGCAGCTTCACCACGACGCTATTGTCCATATGGAGATCCCAGCGACGCCCGGAGACCCAGACATAGGCCTTCACCCGCGCCTTGATATCCGGCCATTTCGCAAACGCAACATCGAGAGACGCTGCAGCTGTCTCGGCACCGCGCCCAACAACCAGCGGCAGTTGCGAGAACTTGTTGTCACGCAACGGAGCGATGATCGCGCCGCCCCTTTCGACGAGCGAAAGCTCCTGGCCATGCTGCCAGATCGCCTCGGCCCGACGCTCCTTGAGCTTCACCTCTATGGTCTTCGGATAGATTTTGCGAACCTCGACACTCTCGACCCAGGGGAGCTTCGCAATACTCTGACGGGCGGCATCGACGTCGAGCGCCACGAGGGATGTCGTGCCATCAAGGCCTAACAACTGCAGGATCTCGATCTCCGAGGTTTCCGCGTTCCCGGACACCTTCACGTCATCAATCGCAAAGCCGGCGGCCGTCGTCGTCGCCTGAGCGACAGCCTCGGTGTGACCACCGAGCGACATGCCGTACAGACCCGTCGCAGCAAAAAATGCGAGAGCAGACGCAGTCCCCGTATGCACAGGGATGTGAATCCGCCCACTGCCGAGACTGACCAGGAAGCGCACCACACGACGCAGCGGGCGCGGCAACACCATCCGCCCGTCACCTTCCGCATAGGAAGGCTCGGCATGATGGCTGGGGCGCCCTATCCTTTTGACCGTCACCGAGAACAAGAAGCGTCCTCCACCATCCAACGAAGAAATTCACCGAACGAATAACCGGCATGACCGGCCATTTCAGGCACCAGAGAGGTTGGAGTCATTCCCGGCTGAGTATTGATTTCCAGCCAGATAATTTCACCATCTTCGGAGAGCCGATCATCGTAACGAAAGTCGGAGCGACTGACCCCACGGCAACCAATTGCTTGATGCGCCCTTAACGACAATGATTGTATTTTTTGGTAAATATTCGGTGAAATTTTTGCCGGGATGACGTGTTTTGAACCACCGGCAACATACTTGGAATCATAATCATAGAAGCTGTGGCCTTGCGGCACGATCTCGGTCACACCCAGCGCCTGATCACCCATGACTCCGCAGGTTAACTCGCGCCCATGGATGTAGCGCTCGACGATAACTTCCTCACCGTAGCGCCACTCGGCGGAACCGATGATCTGAGGCGGGTTCGGCTGATCCTCCTGAACGATCACAACACCGAAGCTGGACCCCTCCCGCACCGGCTTCACGACATAAGGAGGCTTCATCGGATGCTCCGACGGAAAGGCAAATCGATTGACGACCTGAGATTCGGCAATCGGTATGCCGACGGCAGCCGCAACACCCTTTGCCTTGCCTTTGTCCATGGCAAGCGCAGAGGCAAGGACGCCTGAGTGCGTGTAGGGGATCTCGAGATACTCCAGAATACCCTGAATGGTGCCGTCCTCGCCGAACGGGCCATGCAACGCATTGAAGACCACATCCGGACGCAGGGCGGAGAGTTTCGCCGAGACATCGCGATCGACATCGATCCGCGTCACCTGAAAGCCTTCAGCCTCAAGGGCATCAGCGCACGCCTTCCCCGAGGAAAGGCTGACCGGCCTCTCCGAGGAAAATCCGCCCATCAGGACAGCAACGTGCTTGCGACTCATAAATACCCCCAAAAATAACGTTTACTGTGAAATTCGACGCTTGCTCCAAGCTTGTTTCGCTTCGAATCCCGTTCCTTGGAACGCGTCCATTAGTGCAGCACTATGGTTAACGAAGCGTTTACTTTTGTTAACATCCTGCTCCAGAGTCCGTAAAATTCGACGTTAAAAAGACCGCCCGGAGACGCGAAAACCACACACCGGCAAGCCGGTACGTGGATTTCTTGCAAGCTAAGCTATCGGATCAAGCTTCCGCGCCAACCGCCGCTTTCGAAAGCATGCCGCCGGAGTGAACTGCGGACAGAGCCCGCGCCCATATTTGTCCGTTTGTTGCGCATTTTGCATTTGCGCCGAATTAAAATTGCGTTATGAGCCGAAGGCCTTTCAAGGCACCGAAATGCAATCCCGATTGGAATGAAAATGTCTGACGCGATATCCCGAGTATCGCCGACCTCCGCTTCATCGAACAGTGCGCAAGTCAACTCGCCGGCGCGTGTTCTGATCGCGAGCCTCGTCGGCACCACGATCGAGTTCTTTGATTTCTACGTGTATGCGACGGCGGCCGTGCTGGTCTTCCCCACGCTGTTCTTCCCGAACAGCGATGCGACCACCGCGCTTCTCGCCTCCTTTGCCACCTTCTCGATCGCCTTTTTCGCACGCCCGCTTGGCGCCGTGGTCTTCGGCCACTTTGGCGACCGGATCGGCCGCAAGACGACCTTGGTCGCGGCGTTGCTGACCATGGGCATCTCTACCGTCGTTATCGGCCTGCTGCCTTCCTATGAATCAATCGGCGTCCTTGCTCCGCTGTTGCTTGCGCTATGCCGGTTCGGCCAGGGCTTCGGCCTCGGTGGCGAATGGGGTGGCGCGGTTCTGCTCGCGACCGAAAACGCGCCGGAAGGCAAGCGCAGTTGGTACGGCATGTTCCCACAGCTCGGCGCGCCCGTCGGCCTGTTCCTGTCCTCCGGCATCTTCTGGATGCTGCTGCATGTCATGTCGCAGGAGGCGCTTCTAAGCTGGGGTTGGCGCGTACCGTTCATCGCCTCGATCGTCCTGATCGTCATCGGCCTGTGGGTACGTCTCTCCATCACGGAAACGCCGGCATTTCAGAAGGCTATCGACAAGCAGGAGCGTGTTGCGGTTCCGGTGGCTGAATTGTTCCGCAAGCACAAGCGGAGCCTATTCCTGGGTACCTTCGTGGCGCTTGCCACCTTCGTGCTCTTCTACATCGGCTCAGCCTACCTGCTGTCCTACAACGTCAAGGTCCTGAAGATCCCGTTCCTCGACGCCCTTGAAATCCAGATCGTCGGATCTGTTGCATTCGGTATCTTCATCCCGATATCAGGCAAGCTCGCGGAGCGTTTCGGACGGCGCGAGATGCTGATCCTGACCACGGTCCTGATCGGTATCTTCTCGTTCTTCCTGCCGGGACTGATGACCGGAGGCGAAGCCAGCATCCTCGTTTTCGCGATCCTCGCGATGGCCTTGATGGGCATGACCTATGGCCTGATCGGAACGGCACTTGCCGCACCCTTCCCAACTGCAGTCCGCTACACCGGCTCGTCGATCACCTTCAACCTGGCTGGCATCTTCGGCGCCTCGCTTGCCCCCTACATCGCCACTTGGCTGCAGGCGAACTACGGCATGACCTATGTCGGCTACTATCTGGGGATCGCCGCGGTGATCACGCTGATCTGCATCCTGGCATCCGGTCGCGACGAAGTCTAAGCGAGCAATCCATCGCAGCAGACGGCCGCGACGGGCAACCGACGCGGCCGTTTTATTGTTGCCTGCATGTGCGGTGGCCCTATTTCAGATCGTCGTTCAATGGGAGAGGCCAATGTTCACAAGGCGATCGCTGCTGAAGGGTGGATTTGGTGCGGGTGTTACGCTGGCATTGCCTTCGCAGGTCCAGGCAACGCCCCGGCCGGATGTGGATGTCACCTTTCTTGTCATCAATGATGTCCATGCCTGCCGCATTGGTGACGGACTAAGTCCCAGTTGCCTTTCGGAGGGGAAGACGGACACGAACCTGCTGCGCCATATCCGGGCGCTGAACAACATCTCTCGCGCGACCTGGCCGAAAGCAATTGTCGGCAAGGCCACGGGATTCGCTTTGGCAGGCCAGTCGATCGCGAAACCGCAGGGAATCGTTGTCTGCGGCGACGTCACCGATGATGGCGGCGGGCAAGTGGCCGAATTCGCCGAGGGCTCGCAACTTTTGCAGTTCTCTCATCGCTATCAGCAAGGCCAGGGAGCCGATCACGTCCACTTCCCTGTCTACGTTGGCCTCGGCAACCACGATCTTGATCAGGATGGACGCCCACCGCAAATCGACTGGTATCGTGATGAATTGCGCGACTATGTGCAGATGAACCACATGCCGAGCGTCTTCTTCAAGCCTCTTGTCCCCGTCGACAACTACGACAAGGCCTCGGACAATTATTCCTGGAACTGGGGCGGGCTCCATCTCATCCAGGCCCAGAGATATGGCGGCGACGGCACGAAGGGGACCGCGAGCAGTCTCGACTGGATGAAGCGCGACCTCGCTACCTACGCCGCCGATGGCCGGCCCGTCGTCATCTTTCAGCACTACGGATGGGACAAATTTTCGCTGGAGCGGTGGAATCCTGCGCGAAACACATTTACCGAAGATGGCAGCGGCGCGCCACACTGGTGGGGTGATTCAGAACGCGAGGATTTGCTTTCAACCCTCAGCAACTACAATGTTATCGGCATTTTCCACGGCCACGAGCACGACACGCCGATGGCCTACAAGGTCAACAATATCGATATCTTCAAGGCCAGAGCCGCCTATCTGGGCGGCTTCTGCCTTGTCCGGGTGACCAGCGACGAAATGGACGTAGCCATCGGCGACGCGAGCGACGACCATGGCGGGGTGATCTTCACCACCGCTTTCACCAAGCGGATGGGATAGAGTCTAATCGGTCGTTACACCCTGGAATGGCCGAACTTCCCGGCCGGGCATGAAGACGCCGAGGCGCTTGATTTCCCATTCGAGCTTGATGCCGGACCTCTCGAAAACTTCGCGGCGCACCTGCTCGCCGAGATATTCGAGGTCGTAACCGGTTGCCTGCCCGTTGTTGATCATGAAGTTGCAGTGCAGCGAACTCATCTGCGCACCACCGATCACCAAGCCACGGCAGCCTGCTTCGTCGATAAGCGTCCATGCGGAATGGCCGGGCGGATTCTTGAAGGTCGATCCCCCGGTCTTCTCGCGGATTGGCTGCACCGTTTCGCGGTGGTTGCGAACGGCGTCCATGTCAGCCCTAATCTTTGCGCGATCCTCCGGATATCCCTCGAACAGAACCGACGTGAAGATCAGATCGGCGGGAGCGGACGAAAGACGATAGTCGTAGCCCATGTCGGCATTCGAAAGCACATGCCTGTTGCCCTTGCGGTCGACAGCATTGACCTCGATGACGCGTTCACGCGTCTCGGCACCGTTTGCACCGGCATTCATGCGCGCCGCACCACCGATGCTGCCCGGTATGCCGTAGTAGAAATGGAACCCACCAATGCCGTTGTCCATCGCCATCGCGGCCACGTACTTGTCCGGGCAGATCGCACCCGCACGAATGCGATTCGCGCCCGCAAGCTCTACCGAGCCGAAACCCTTCGCCGAAAGACGCAGGACAACGCCGGGAATGCCGCCATCGCGGACAAGGATGTTCGAGCCGACACCAACAACGGTCAGCGGAACCTCTTGCGGAAGCAGCTTCAGAAAACTGATCAGGTCATCTTCATCGTGCGGCTGGAACATCAGCTCCGCAAGGCCACCGGCATGGAACCACGTGACGCGATCCATAGGCGCGTCCGGCGTGATCCTCCCACGGATATCCTTTACACCGTCGCCAAGCGACGCAAGAAGCTTTTCCCCATTCACCTGTTTCATGCAGATATTCCCGAAAGGCTTTCCAGTTGCTTGGGCAGCGCGGCTGCCCAGTATGTGATACTCCCAGCGCCCAACAGAACCACAAAATCGCCCGGCTTTGCAATCTCCGCGACCATTTCAGGCAAAAGCTCGGGGGAAAGCAGGAAGCGCGCATCGCGGTGGCCACCCGATTTGATACGGGAAACAAGCGCTTCCGAGTCCACGCCTTCGATCACATCCTCGCCCGCCGCATACACCGGCGCCAGAAAAATGCTGTCCGCATCGTTGAAGCACGCTGCAAACTCATCGAAAAGCGTGGCCAGTCGCGTATAGCGATGCGGCTGGTGGACGGCGATGACGCGCCCCTTGCAGGCTTCGCGCGCAGCCCTCAGCACGGCCCGGATCTCGACCGGATGGTGGCCGTAGTCATCGAAGATCTGCACGCCGTTCCATTCACCGGTCAGCGTGAAGCGGCGCTTGACGCCACCGAAGGAAGCAAGCCCCCTGGCGATGTCTTCGCTCGACATGCCGAGACGGTTGGCGACGGCGATGGCAGCCGTCGCGTTGGAAATATTGTGACGGCCGGGCATCGGCATGACGAGGTTGTCGAGCTTGATGACTTGGCCCGTGCGACGGCGGCGAATCTCGACATCGAAGATCGAGCGTGCACCGTCGATGCGGACATTCATGAAGCGGACATCTGCCTGCGGGTTCTCGCCATAGGTGATGACCTTGCGGTCCTCGATGCGACCGACCAGCGCCTGCACCTCGGGATGGTCAAGGCACATGACGCCAAAGCCATAGAACGGCACATTCTCGACGAACTGGCGGAATGCCGCGCGAACGGCATCGAAGTTGCCGTAGTGGTCGAGATGCTCGGGATCGATATTGGTGACAACGGCGACATCGGCGGGAAGCTTGAGGAAAGTACCGTCCGACTCGTCGGCTTCAACCACCATCCACTCGCCCTCGCCCATGCGGGCATTTGTGCCGTATGCGTTGATGATGCCACCATTGATAACCGTGGGATCGAGGCCGCCGGCTTCGAGAAGCGTGGCCACCAGCGACGTCGTGGTTGTCTTGCCGTGCGTGCCGCCGATCGCGATCGCATTGCGGAAGCGCATCAGTTCGGCCAGCATCTCTGCCCGGCGCACGACCGGCAGCAGCTTCTCCCGGGCGGCGGCCAGCTCGGGATTGTTGCCCTTGATCGCAGTCGAGACAACGACGACCTCGGCCTCGCCGAGGTTCTCGGCCCTGTGGCCGACGAATACCTCGATGCCCTTGTCGCGCAAGCGTTGGACGTTGGCGCTGTCTGCCTGGTCGGAGCCCTGCACCTTGTGGCCGAGATTGTGCAGCACCTCGGCGATGCCGCTCATGCCGATGCCACCGATGCCGATGAAATGGACGAGGCCGATGGCCTTCGGCATTTTCATACGCGTTTCCCCTTGAAGTCTGCAATTGTACGTCGTGCCGCAATAGCCTCTACCATGTCGGCAAGCAAGTTCGCCGCATCCGGTTTACCCGCCTGCTTAGCGGCGGCGGCCATTCGCGCAAGCTTTTCCGGGTCGTTCATCACCTGGGTCAGGATCGCAGCGATCTTCTCCGGCGAAAGCTCGGCCTGTGCAATGACCTTGGCTCCACCGGTTGCCGCGAGCGCTGCGGCGTTCGCCGCCTGGTCGTGGTCCAACGCATGCGGATAGGGCACAAGCACGGCTGGGCGCCCGATCACGGAAATCTCGGAAACAGTCGACGCGCCCGAGCGGCATATGACGAGATGCGCTGCCGCAAGCCGTTCGGCCATGTCGTTGAAGAACGGGGCGGTTTCCGCCGACATCTTCAATTGAGCGACACAGGAGCTCATCGTCTCCATGTCCTCGTGTCTAACCTGCTGGGTGATGCGCAGGCGGTCGCGAAGCTCTTCGTCCAGCAAGCTGATGGCCGTCGGCATTGCCTTGGAGAAATACTGCGCGCCCTGGCTACCGCCGAATACGACAAGATTGAAAGGCTCGCCCGCATTCGATGGAGAATACGGAACCTTCGCAGCAGCGATGATCGCCGGCCTCACCGGATTGCCCGTTGTCACCGTCTTGTCGGGGAACAGCCCGGTCCCCTCAGGCAGAAATCCACCGGCAATTGCCTGAACTCGGCTCGCCAACGCCTTGTTGGCACGGCCCATTACCGCATTCTGCTCATGGATCATGGCAGGCACGCCGAGACGCGTGGCCGCAAGCAACGGCGGCACCGTCGGATAGCCGCCGAAACCGACGACAACGACTGGCTTCAGCCGCGCGATGAGCGTCTTGGCGGCCCGCATGCCGCTCCAGAGCGTCCATAGCGAACGGCCCACCGCGACCGGGTTCTTCGAGGCGATCGTCGCTGAAGGCACGACATGAATTTCGTCAGCCGGGAATTTTCCCGCATAGCGTTCCGCACGGCTATCCGTGACCAGGTGGACGGAATAGCCGCGCTCCTTAAGCTTGTAGGCCAAAGCCTCCGCCGGGAACACATGGCCTCCGGTTCCGCCGGCGGCAAGCAGGACGATGCCTTTGCTCATGAACTCTTACTCCGCCGGCATGCCATGCGCGACCCGGAAGAGACTCCGGTCCTGCGCACGCTTTTCCGGCCTGTGACGCGTCAGCGCGAGAATGAACCCGGCTGTGACGCAGATCGCGACCATGGACGAACCGCCGTACGAAATCAGCGGCAATGTCATGCCCTTTGCCGGCAGCAGTTCGAGATTGACGCCCACGTTGATGATCGACTGTATGCCGATCTGCAGCACGAGGCCAGCAACGGCAAACCGGTTGAAGTCGTTGCGCTCCTTGTAGGCGTGCGAAAGACCACGCAGCACCAGAACGGAAAACAGCGCCACGAGCGCGATGCAGAAGATAATGCCGAACTCCTCGGCGGCAACGGAGAAGATGAAATCGGTATGCGCGTCTGGAATGATGCGCTTGACGATACCCTCGCCCGGCCCCTGGCCAAACCAGTCGCCACGGATGATGGCTTCGCGCGCGGTATCGATCTGGAAGGTATCCCCCTCGCCGGTCATGAACTTGTCGATACGCAGTGCGACGTGCGGGAACACGTAGTAGGCACTGACGAGACCACCAGCGCCGAGGGCGCCAAGCACAATGATCCAGAGCCAAGGCATGCCGGCCATGAAGAACATCCCGCCCCAGACCGCCGTCGTCAGGATCGTCTGTCCAAGGTCGGGCTGCGCCACGAGAAGCGCCGCCACGATGCCGAAGAGAATGATGGCGAAAAGATTGCCCGGAATTTCAGGCTGCCGCGCATGCTCCGCAAAGAGCCAGGCACAAACCACCACAAACGCAGGCTTCATGAACTCCGACGGCTGGATAGAGATGCCGGCAAGCGTGACCCACCGACGCGATCCCTTGACCTCGATACCGAAAAACAGTGCCAGCAGCATCATCGCCAAAGCGACGATGAGAAGGATGATCGCCGTTCGGCGCACCTGGCGCGGCGTCAGGAAGGACAGTCCGATCATCACGGAAATGGACGGGATCATGAACGCCGCATGGCGCTTGACGAAGTGGAACGGCTCAAGCCCGATGCGCTCCGCAACCGCTGGCGAAGCCGCGAAAGACAACATGAAGCCGATGCCCATCAGCAAGATGAACATCGCCAGGAAAAAGCGGTCGATGGTCCAGAACCAATCGGCCAAAGGCCCACGTTCCGCGCGACTTACCATGTCATTTATCTCCTGTTGCCGAAGCGATCAGCATGGTGATTCCATCGAGCGCTGCCACATGGCTGACAAATGCATCGCCCCTGACTTCAAAGTTCTTATATTGATCGAAGCTTGCGCAAGCCGGGGATAACATCACCGCCAAGGGGCCGCTTTCATCTTTTTCAGCATCCGCGGCCGCGTGCGCGACGGCTTGCTCCAATGTCCCGGAAATTTCGTAGGGCACCGAATCGCCCAGCGTCGCCGCAAACTCCGGCGCGGCCTCGCCGATCAGATAGGCCCTGGCGATATGCGGGAAGAGTGGTGCAAGGGTGGTAATGCCGCCCGCCTTCGGCAAACCACCGGCGATCCAGTAGATACGGTCGTAGCTGGAAAGCGCCGGCGCCGCAGCGTCGGCATTGGTCGCCTTGGAATCGTTGACGAAGACAGCACTGCCACGACGCGCCACCGGCTGCATGCGATGCTTGAGGCCTGGAAATGAGGCAAGCCCGGTACGGATTTCTTCTGGCGACAGGCCAACGGCCAGGCAGGCGGCAACCGCGGCAGCCGCATTCTGCGCATTGTGCCCGCCGCGCAGAGTCTGGATCCCGTCAAGGTCCGCAATCGGCAGCGCGGCCGCTGCAGAGGCCTGAATGAGCTTCGTGCCTTCCGCGTAGATCCCGTCCGCCAGCGGATGGCGGCGGGAAATGCGCATCACCTTGCCGCCGGCCCGCTCGATGCGATCGGCAATCGTTGCGCAATGGCTGTCGTCGACGCCGACAATCGCGATATCGCTGCCGGCGACCAGTCGCTCCTTGATATCGGCATAGTGCTGCATCGTACCGTGGCGATCGAGATGATCCGGTGTGAGGTTGAGCAGAATACCTGCGGTCGGATTGAGCGTCGGCGCCAAATCGATCTGGTAGGACGAGCACTCGACCACGTAAAACCGGCCAGCCTTCGGAGGATCGAGCGTCAGCACGGCGGTTCCGATATTGCCGCCGAGCTGGGTGTCTCGCCCGCTCGACCTGAGGATATGCGCAATCAGCGCCGTCGTGGTCGACTTGCCATTGGTGCCGGTGATTGCGATGAACGGACTATCGGGCGCATGGGCGCGCCGTTCGCGCACGAACAGTTCGACGTCGCCGACGATGTCGACACCGGCCGTCCGTGCCAGGTCGACGGTCCAGTGCGGCTTCGGATGCGTCAGCGGCACGCCTGGCGACAGCACGAATAGTGATTGCACATCCCAGTCGATGGTCCGCAGGTCCGCTGTGTGGATGCCCTCGGTCGCTGCTTTGGAGACGCTATCGGAATTGTCGTCCCACGCCGTCACATCGGCGCCGCCGAGAATCAACGCCCGCGCCGTTGCAACGCCGGAGCCGCCAAGCCCGAACAGCGCGACCTTTTTTCCTGCAAGCGTCGTGACCGGAATCATGACCGTCTCACCGCAGCTTCAGGGTGGAGAGGCCAAGGAGAGCTAGACCCACCGCGATAATCCAGAAGCGGATCACGACCTGGCTTTCGGTCCATCCCTTCTTTTCGAAATGGTGATGGATCGGCGCCATCAGGAACACGCGACGTCCCGTCATCTTGAAGAAACCGACCTGGATGATGACCGACAGCGTTTCTATGACGAACAGGCCACCAATGATCGCCATGACAATCTCGTGCTTGGTGGCCACGGCGACCGTGCCGATCGTCCCCCCGAGCGCCAGCGAACCAGTGTCACCCATGAAGATAGCGGCTGGCGGGGCATTGAACCAGAGAAAGCCAAGGCCCGCGCCGATGACGGCGCCAAGTACGACCGAAAGCTCGCCGGTACCCGGTACGAAGTTGATTTGCAGATAGTTTGCGAAAACGACGTTACCAGCAAGATATGCGATCACGCCGAAAGACGCAGCGGCGATCATGACCGGGACGATCGCGAGGCCATCGAGGCCGTCCGTCAGGTTCACGGCGTTGCCGGCGCTGACAATAACGAAACCGCCGAAGAGGACGAACATGATGCCGAGGTTGATCATGAAGTCCTTGAAGAAGGGGAAGGCGACCGACGAACCGAAGGTGGAGCCTGCGGTGCCCGAGGCAAGGGCGGTCCGCATCATGAAGTAGACCGCGATACCGGCGATCACGAACTCGATGCCGAGGCGAGCCTTGCCCGAGAAACCCTTGTGGCTCTGCTTGCTGACCTTCAGATAGTCATCATAGAAGCCGATCGCGCCGAAGCCGAGCGTCACGAGCAATGTCGCGACGACGTAGACGTTGGAGAGATCAGCCCATAGCAGCGACGAACCGACGATGCCGGCAAGGATCATCAGGCCGCCCATGGTTGGCGTGCCAGCCTTCTTGAAATGTGTTTGCGGGCCGTCGGCGCGGATCGGCTGTCCCTTGCCCTGACGGATGCGCAGGGAATTGATGATCATCGGGCCGAAGAGGAAAACGATCAGCGCGGAAGTGAACAGGGAGGCGCCCGTACGGAAGGTAATATACCTGAACAGATTCAGAAACTTCAGGTGTTCCGACAGTTCGACTAGCCAAATCAGCATTCAGGGCCCCTTGTTTACCCGCTCAAAATTCGCGTTGCGTGTCGGCAAATGGCGGGAACTTGTCAAGGAGCGCGGCGACAATCTTGCCGAAACCGATGCCCAGTGACGATTTTACCATCAGCACGTCGCCAGCCGCGACAGCGTCCAATACGTATTCGATAAGTTCTTCGGTCTTCTCGCGGTGCTCGACCTGCACGCTTTCCGGAAGCGATTCCCTGAGCGCAATCATCTCGGGGCCCGCAAGCCAGACATGTTCTATCCCGGCGTCGAGCAGTGGCCCGACGAGATCCGAATGGACTCTCTGCGCGTAATCGCCCATTTCCAACATATCGCCAAGGACCGCGATGCGGCGGCCGGACCCAGCCGGCACGGCGCTTGCAAGAACCGAGATCGCCGCGCGCATGGATGCGGGATTGGCGTTGTAGCTCTCGTCGATAACGGTGAAGGAGCCATTGTCGATCGCCAACTTGTGGCGGCGCCCCCTGCCCTTTTCCGGTTGAAGCATCGCAAGAGCCGCAATCGCCTGCTGTATGTCCGCCCCGACAATCTTGACGACGCCCAGCGCGGCGAGCGCATTTTCGGCGATGTGACGGCCAGGCGCGCCGAGCGCCACTTCGTTGGTCTCGCCATCGATGGTAATCCAGAGTGTCGAGCTTTGATCCGAGCCGTTGAATTCGGCTAGTCGATATTCCGCCTTGGCATGCTGGCCGAACGAGTGGATATGCTCGATACCGAATGACTGCGCGGTCCGATCGAGAAAGTTGAATTGGTCGTTGTCGCGGTTGAGCACGACATGGCCGCCGGGCATCACGCCTTCGAAGATCTCTGCTTTTGCAGTTGCAATTTCCTTGATGCTCTTGAAGTTGCCGAGGTGCGCCGGCGCGATCGTGGTTATGACTGCCACATGCGGTGAAATCATCTTCACCAGCGGGCGAATTTCGTCCGGATGGTTCATGCCCACTTCGAAGACCCCGAAATAGGTGTCGAGCGGCATGCGGGCGAGCGTCAGCGGCACGCCCCAGTGATTGTTGAAGGAGGCGACGGAAGCGTGGACCTTGCCCGATGGCGACAAAACCCGCCGCAGCATCTCCTTGGTGGTGGTCTTTCCGACTGACCCGGTGACGGCGATGATCTGGGCGCGAGAGCGGGCCCGGGCGGCTAGCCCGAGACGCCCCAGTGCGGCAAGCACGTCATCGACGACGATCATTGGCACGGTCAGGCGTCCCATGGCCGGAAGACGCGACTCGTTGACGATGAGGAGAGCCGCGCCGTTGGCCATCGCCATCGACGCGTAATCATGACCGTCCACGCGATCTCCCTTGATCGCGAAGAAGGCTTCGCCCGGACCGATGGAACGGCTGTCGATGGAAATACCCGTGATACCCTCCGGCAGCGTGCCGAAAGGTCGGCCTGCCATGGCGGCAATCATGTCTTCCGTCGTCCAAAGCCAGTTCACGGTTTCAGCTCCTCCAAAGCCTTGCGCAATTCGGCGTGGTCAGAAAACGGTAGGGTAAGGCTCCCAACCGTCTGCCCTTCCTCGTGTCCCTTGCCAGCGACGATCAGAGTGTCGCCCGATGTCAGCATGCCGACCGCCTCGCGGATCGCCTTGGCGCGATCACCGATCTCCGACGCGCAACCCGCAACCACTAGAATCTCGGCGCGGATCGACGCGGGCTCTTCCGAGCGCGGATTGTCATCGGTGACGATCACGACGTCGGCGAGCCGGCAAGCGATTTCCCCCATAATTGGACGCTTGCCCCGGTCGCGGTCACCGCCGCAACCGAAAACGACGATCACGCGTCCGGTCGTGAATGGACGCACCGACTCCAGCACATTGGCAAGCGCATCCGGCTTGTGTGCGTAGTCGACGTAAGCCAGCGCGCCGTCCTTTGTGTGACCGACCAGCTCGAGGCGACCCGAAGCACCCTGCAGTTTCTCCAGGGCTGCCATGGCAACCTTGGCCGGAACGCCGGTCGACATAGCGAGCCCGGCAGCGACCAATGCGTTGGCTACCTGAAAATCACCGGCAAGCGGAATGTCGACCTCGAAAATCTCGCCGTTGGCATGGATCTCAGCAACCTGCTTGTGCCGGAAGTGCTCGACGCGCTTCAACGTCAGATAGTCACCCTTGCGGCCGACAGTGCGGACCTCGTGGCCAGCGTCTCTGGCTGCCTTCACTGCCTGCTCCGACCATGCATCGTCGGCGAAGATCACCGCAGGCGACCCCTTCGGCAGCAGCGTATCGAACAGCCGCATCTTCGCGGCCATGTAACTCTCTATCGTCGGATGGTAGTCCATGTGGTCGCGGCCGAGATTGGTGAAGGCTGCGGCAGCAAGCGCAACGCCGTCGAGGCGGCATTGGTCGAGACCATGGCTGGAGGCCTCCATCGACGCGTGCGTGACACCCTCGTCTGCCAACTCAGCCAGAAGAGCATGCAGCGAAACGGGATCGGGCGTTGTCAGGGAGCCGTATTCGTTTCGGGTCGGCGAGACGACACCGGTGGTGCCGATCATCGCTGCCGGATACCCGGCATGAGCCCAGATCTGCCGCGTGAAGGAAGCCACGGACGTCTTGCCGGCTGTACCCGTGACAGCGACCATTGTTTCCGGCTGATTTCCATAGAAATGGGAAGCGGCAATCGAGAGGAAGCGGCGCGGTTCTTCAACGACAAGGACGGGAACAGCGGAATCGGCGGCATGAGCGGCGATTGCAACCGCAGCACCGCGCGCTGCCGCATCCGCTATGAAGCCCGCGCCGTCAGCCTTCGTACCGGCGACAGCGACGAATGCCATGCCGGGCGAAATCTTCCTGCTGTCGGAGGAAAGCCCTGCGATATCGAGCGCGCCTATCTCCCCGTCCAGTTGGTCCTTGAGTTCCGGAAACGCGTCCCCGGCGATGTCTCGCAATCTCATCGAATGTACTTTTCTTCTTCGAGCCGCCACGCCCCCATGGCGAATCGGCCTCGACATTCATTCAGACTCAATAAGACACCAACATGGCCGATCCGTCGTCACCGAACTTCGGTTCCACACCGAGGATTGGTGCAGCACGCGCAATGATGTTCTTGACCATCGGCGCGGCTGTGTAGGCGGCGATGTTTTGTCCCTTTTCGCCATTGTGCGGCTCGTCGCAGAATGTCAGCACCATGTACTTCGGGTCGTCCATGGGAAAAGCCGCCAGAAAGGCGTTGAAGTTGAGGTTGGTGGCATAGCGGCCGTTCACCACCTTGTCCGCGGTACCGGTCTTGCCGCCGACTTGAAAGCCGGGCACGTCGGCGTTGCGGCCCGATCCTTTGATGCCGTTGAGCTTGAAGAGGTAACGTACGTCGTCGCTTGTCGATTTCTTGACCACGACCTCGGCGACATCATCGGCCTGTTCCCGCGTCCGTGGCAGAAAAGTCGGCTCTATCAGCTTGCCACCATTGATAAGCGCAGCGCCCGCGACGGCAGTCTGCAACGGCGTGGTCGAGACGCCGTGGCCGAAAGAGATCGTGATCGAGTTGATTTTCTTCCAGACTTTGGGCTGGCTCGGCATTTTCACTTCCGGCAGCTCCGTCTGCATCTTGCTCAGCAGTCCGAGCTTTGTCAGGTAATCCTTCTGCGCCTCCATGCCGACGATATCGATGATGCGGGCGGTGCCGACGTTGGAGGAATACTGGAATACTTCAGGCAGCGTCAGCCAGCGACGCTGGCCGTGAAAGTCGTGGATGGTGAAACCGCCGATACGGATCGGCTGAGTCGCGTCGAAACTGTCGGTCAGCTTGACCTTGCCGGTATCGAGCGCCATCGCCAGCGAGAACGTCTTGAAGGTGGAGCCCATCTCGAACGTGCCGTTCGACATGCGGTTCAGCCAGCCTTCCTTTGCGCCTTCCATGGGATTGTTCGGATCGAAATCGGGAGCCGACGCCATGGCCAGCACTTCGCCGGTATGGATATCGAGAATCACGGCCCCGGCGCCTTTCGCCTCGTAGTTCTTGACAGCGTTGACGACCACGTCGCGCACGATGTTCTGCACGCGGACATCGATCGACAGCCGCACGGGCTCCAGTGGTTGATCGCTTGTCATGCCGACCGAAGCAAGGTCCGCAAGCCCTTGATCGTCGATGTATTTTTCCATGCCGGCGACGCCACGGTTGTCGATGTTGACGTAGCCGAGAATGTGAGCGGCGGTCGCGCCACCGGGGTAGAAACGGCGTTTCTCAGGTCGGAAGCCTATACCGGGAATTCCAAGTGCCAGGATCTGGCTTTGCTGCTTCGGCGTCAGCTGGCGGCGAAGCCAGGCGAAATGCGAGGTGCGGTTCGCAAGCTTCTTGTAGGTGCCCTTCATGTCGAGGTCGGGAAGTACCGTCGAGAGCTTTTCCACGGCGTCGTCTGGATCGACGACCTTGTGGGGTTCGGCAAACAGCGACACGGTACGGATGTCGGTGGCAAGCACTTCGCCATTTCGATCCAGAATATCCGGCCGCGACGCCATGAGGCGATCAGGCGGGAGAATGCTGGAAACGACCTCGGGATCCTTGACAGCGTACTCGACAAGGCGACCACCGATGACGCAATAGACGCCGATAAAACCGACGATCAACAGACCGACGCGGCTCCTGGCCTGCCCCGCCCTCTTCTTTCGCGACCCCTCGATCGGCGCCTTCGCGGAAGGCCCGCCAAAGCGATTGTAAACGCCGGCGGAAAAATGCGCCTGGCTCTTCAACACCATGATGCGTGAAAGGAAAGACATTTCTACTCCACAGATCCGGTTGCCATATCGTCTTCATCCACCGCAGGCTTTAGCGGAGAGGGTTTCTTCGCCTTGCCGCTAGAACCCGCCTTTGCTTCCGTGATATCGGGAACCGGCACCTGCGACTTCAGCATCGGCAGTTCCCTGGAATGCACGAGCGACGTCGACTGCGTCGGCTGCAATTGGAGTTCACTGTTGTAGTTGTTGACGAGACGCTCCAGCCTGTTCGGCTGCGACTGCAGGGCCCAGTCGGCCTTCAGCAGGTCAATCGTATCCTTTTCGAGCTTTATCTCAGCCTCGAGGCGATGAACCTCCTCGAGCTTGAGCTCGGAATGGTGCTTGATCGTGTAGGTGACGGCAGCTGCGGCTGTCATGACACCGACAAGGACAAGATCGAACGTTCTCAGCATTTCACGCTCCGAGCTTTCCAAGACTGGCGAGATTGGGCAATCCGAAGATCGAGAGATCGGCCGGTTCAGCCCGCGCTGCGGTTCGCAGACCGGCGCGCAACTTCGCCGAACGTGCGCGTGGATTAGCCTCGGCCTCCTCGGCGCTGGCTGAAACCATCGGTTTTCCAATCGGCTCGAACGTTGCCGCTCGCTCGTGCGCAATTGGCAGATGGCGCGAACCGGAAGCCTTGCCCGCCCGGTCCGAGAAGAATTTCTTGACGATCCGGTCTTCGAGCGAATGAAAGGTAACGACAACCAATCGACCACCCGGCTTCAACGACCGCTCTGCAGCAAAGAGCGCCTGCGCCAGCTCGCCGAGCTCGTCGTTGACGAAGATGCGCAACGCCTGAAAGACCCGCGTTGCCGGATGGATCTTGTCCTTCATCTTGCGCGGCGTCACCAATTCGATCAGTCCGGCCAGGTCGCGCGTCGTCTCGAAGGGCTTCTCCATGCGACGCTTTTCGATCGCATGCGCAATCCGCGGCGCCTGGCTCTCCTCGCCGAGGAAATGAAAGATGCGAATCAGTTCCGCAACCTTGGCTCGATTGATCACGTCGGCAGCGGAAACACCGGCTGCGGACATCCGCATGTCCAGCGGACCATTCTTCTGGAAAGAGAAACCGCGCTCTGCCTCATCGATCTGCATCGACGATACGCCGATATCAAGCACGACACCGTCGAGACCTTCAGCCGGCGCCTGATCAGCGAGCGAGGAAAACTGCGAATGGACGAGCCGGAGGCGACCGCCGTGTGCTTCGACAAGCCCCTGCCCGGCATCGATGGCGGTGGGATCGCGGTCGAGCGCGACCACATCCGCACCGGCAGAGAGAATGGCCAATGTATAGCCACCTGCACCAAACGTGCCATCGAGAACAAGCTTTCCCCCGGCCGGCTCGAGCGCCGCCAAAACCTCAGCCAGGAGAACCGGAATGTGGCGAACCGGTCCGCCACCGGCATCAGTTGAACCTCCGCCAGGATTCGCCACCATTCCGTACCCTCGTTCTAATTGGAACGCCTGCTTGCCAGCCTGCGTTCCCCTCGCGTCTTTACCTGGGCAACCTGAAATGCATCCGGCTGCCACAGCTGAAAATGATCCGCCCGACCGACGAAAGTCACCTCGTCCGAGATGCCGGTGAAGTCGCGAATGAAATTCGTGACCATCAACCGCCCCTCGGCGTCGAGCTTCATGAAGACCCCGCCCCCGTGGATGAGAAGCGACATCTCGTTCGCACCCGGCGAAAACGGATCCTCCGCTGCAATCTGCCGCTCGAACCTTTCGAGAAGATCCGCGCCGCCGATGCTGATCGCCGGAAACACAAAGTCCTGAAAGCAATAGAGCTCCTGAACATTGCGTTGCGCCAGCACGGAACGAAAGATCGCAGGCACGGATACCCTGCCCTTGGAATCGATCCTGTTGGTCGCATTTGAAAGGAAGCGGCTCATGACACGAAACATCCGTTCCCGAAAGGGCCCGGACGGAAGTCAGATGTCCGAAACCCCGTTTCCCAGGCACAGCTTCGCCAGCCGGATGAACAACACTCCATCCGGCGCCCCAGTACGGGGAAACGCCTCGGCTTTGCGATGAGTGGGCACTAAATTGCCCTTGCGCAGTGCATGAATGGGATAACATGGGACCATATGGGCGTCAATGGGAAACGCCCGTCTCACGATGAGCGCAGTATCGGAAATTTATAAGCTGTTAAGTTTAACAAAGAGTTATGGACGCACGCATCGCGTGGCCAAGCGCGACGTCTCATTGGCCGCTCCAGCTGTGCGAAACAGCAACGAAAGCGCGGGGAAATCGGGGAAAGCGACGTGAAAAGAGATTGCCGGACAGCGTTGAGAATGCCCGCTCATGGGCGAACGACGCCCAGGGCCGGGGCGCAATGGGCAAGCAATCGCGACCTCCCCTCCTTCAGAAGAGGCAAGACCAGCCAATCTTGCTAGAACAACTTGTCATATAGTACAGCAAGGGAGAATTGATTTACGCCCGACCCATCCTATATCAAAAAATGCTTAAATAATAAAACGTGGAGTAATGCTATGACAAACTTCACATTAAAGGGCCTCCTATACGGGCGATTTGAGCCCGAAAAGCGTATTCCGCTCGCGCAGAAGGGCATGACCACCGATATCAGATGCGATTCCTGCGGGAAGATATTCAAGCGCTGGTCTATTCTTGCTCGAAGCAGCACAGTCTGCGAAGAGTGCCTGGCTCAAATGCCCACGGCGCACTGACGTTACTTGCGCACCATGATCGGATACTCGCAGCTCATGCGAGGGAAATCGCCAGTTGGCCTGTAAGCCGGGTTCTGTATGGCTCCGGCCGAAACCGGAACGTGGCAGCCATTCCTCTGGGACAGCGCTCGCACGCTGCCTCACGCAACCCACCCGGATGACTGGCCTGGAAACCAGCCGGACGGCTTGCGCCGACCACGTCATCCCTATTCGGTCTTGCTCCCGGTGGGGTTTACCTTGCCATCGCCGTTGCCGGAGACGCGGTGGGCTCTTACCCCACCCTTTCACCCTTACCTGCCGAGGCAGGCGGTTTGCTTTCTGTGGCACTTTCCCTGAGGTCGCCCTCGCCGGACGTTATCCGGCACCGTGTTTCCGTGGAGCCCGGACTTTCCTCACCCTACCGCCTTTCGGCATTGGTAAAGCGCGGCTGCCCAGCCAACTGGCACGGCTCCCATAACCGAGTGCGCCCATGAATGCCAATGAAATATCCACTCACGGCTGACGGAAATAGGGTTTGAAATCCGTAGCGTAGCCTTGCTCGCTGATTTGCCCTTCGAGAAGAAGTTCGGCACCGAGCCGTCCGATCTCGTCGGAGCTCTTGGCGGCGGTGCCACATCCACCAGTTAGCACGGCAATACGAGAGGAAGAGGTGTAGCCAATCATCGGATAGCCGCTCGGCGTGAATGAGACGACGCATGACCCGCTCGATGTCGAAAGCGGCTTGAGATCCGGGACAATGCGCGAGATCAGCCGGGTGAGATACGCCTGCACACTTTCGCGCCCGTCCGTCTTGAACCAGGCGCGCAACTCCGGCTCATGGCCGAGGCTGAGATCATCGGGATCGCCGCCGATCTTCAAGTAAATCTTGCCGTCGGGATAACGGATCGGCGGCAGCATGTAGAAATCGTCGATGCCTTCGGCTCCATGCGCGATCAGCGACGGCATACTGACAAAAGCGGCGGCTGCGGCCTCGTCGATCTCGTAGAAGGCGATGGTACGCGCATAAACCGTCATATCAACAGGTTGCGGCAACAGATTCTCCGCAATGGAGAATCCGCCCGCCGCCAAAAGAACTTTTTCGGCGCGATAGGTTCGTCCGCCCGATGTCTCGACGGCAGCTGCGCCACCCTCCTCACGAATCGTCACGGCGAAATCGCGGATCACCGATGCACCCGCTCGCTCAGCCGCCACCGACTGGGCACGAACCAGGTTGCGCGGGCTGATATGGCCGGCCCCTGTCGGCTCGTGGACACCCTGGCTACCGTCGGGAAAAGCAAAGAACGGAAAGCCGCTCTTCAGGCCACCATCATCAAGCAGCGTTGTCTCGACGCCGAGCGAAGCTGCCGCCGCAGCCGTTCGTTTGACATAGCTGCTGGCGCCACCCTGGGCAGGGCCGACCACCAAGCAACCGGCAGGCGTGTAGAAGGAGATGCCGCTATCGCGCTCGATCTCGGCATAGCGCGTGATCGAGCGATTGGCGAGCAGTGCCCAGTCGCGGTCGGGATCGATGGTGCGGGTAATCCGTCCTTCGTCATAGTGGCTAGCAAAAACGCCGGAATGCGTCTTCCGATCGGTCGGCTCGTCCGGCCCGATCACCGCGACGCCATCGGTCGACCGCGCCAGATGCCTCGCAGCCGCCGCCCCCATCAGGCCTCGGCCCACCACGATATATCTAAAGTCCGTGTTCACTGCTCGCCCCCATCTCTAGCGGAAAACCGGCGCAAATTCCCTGCCGAAATCCCCGTCGCCCAACCTGCCCCGGGTCATCAGAACGGCACCGAGCCGACCGAGTTCATCCGAGGATTTCGCCGCGACGAAATTGCCACCGGTCAACACCGCAATGCGTGGCGAGTCTGTAAAGCCAGCATAGGGATAGGCAGTCGGCGTGAAGCTCGCAATACAGGGAGCCGCGGTAACGGGGCATCCCGCAAGCGCAGGCATCAGTTCCAAGGCTTTCGCGACGAGCGGATCAAGCTCGGCGGGATCGCCGTCCGAACGAAACCAGGCACCGATATCTTCCAGATTGTCGAAGATACGCGCTTCGGTATCGCCGCCGAGCTTCAGGTAGGTCTTGCCGTCGGGATAGCGCACAGGCGGCAATATGTAGACGTGATCCTCGTCCCGGTCGCCAAAGATGATGCTCGACGGCATGTCGCCGAAAAGCGACAGCTCGCGCTCGCCAAGTTCGTAGAAAACGACGGTGCGGGCGGATACGCGAGTATCGACCGGCGATGGAAGAAGCTGATTGAAGTTCGTGAAGCCGCCGGCAGCAACGAGCACTTTCTCTGCGGTATAGACCCGGTCAGAAACCGTCACCTCGACATGCGTGCCGGCATCCTCCACGCCCGTCACGGTCGCATCGAGGACAGTGGCGCCACCGGCCTCGGCAAGCACCACCTGTGCTTTCACGAGCGCACGGGGATTAACGTGGCCGGCACGGTGCCGCTCGAAATAACCCTTGAAGGATCCGTTCAGTGAAAACTGCGGAAACCGGTCGCTCAGTGCCGCGGGCTCCAGTGTTTCAACGCCGATATTGAGCGTATTGGCAATGTCCAGCGCCCGTCCGAGATACCCTTGCCCGGGGCTCGGGGGTGGCCCGGCGAACAGGCATCCCGCTTCGGTAAAGAAGGAGATGCCGCTTGTCGCCTCGATCTCGGCATATCGGTCAAGAGAGCGGGCAGCGAGTGTCGCCCAGACCAGATTGTCATCGAATGTACGTGTGATGCGAGCCTCGTCGTAGTGGCTTGCAAATACGCCGTCGTGACTTTTGCGCTCAGCAGGTTCACGCGGACCAATGAGCGCAACGCCGTCGATCATGCCGGAAAGATGGCGGGCGGCTGCCGCGCCCATCATTCCGCGTCCAATTATGATCACCTTGAAATCAACCGTCATATGCCACCTCGCTTCGAGGTCACATAGCACGGCCGGCAAGCTGAATCATATTCTCAAGTGCCGCATAGAAAGGATTCAATACCCGGCACTTTTCGTCGATCAGTCAATCATCGCCAGGACTTTGCCGCAGTAGGCCTTGGAGACGGGATTCATGCGCGTCGCTGCGTGTCCGGCATTGTACTTCAGGATGGTATCGCAGGTCCCGCCGCCACCCAGCTCATGGGCCGTCGCCAGATACTTCATGCCGAACTTGATATTCGTCTCGGGGTCGAACAGCCCCTGCTTTGTACCCGCGTAGCCCATCATCTTTGCCGTCGCCGGCTTGATCTGCATCAGTCCAACTTCGCCGGCGCTACCGCGTGCGCTTGGATTGAAATTGCTCTCGACGCGAACGACCGCATGCGCCAGTTCAACCGGAACATTGTACTGGTTTGCGTACTTTACGATGAGAGCAGAATATTTGTTCGTAGCGAAATCCGGCATCGCATAACCGCTGGTCCGGTCAACGGTCTTCAGAGGTATCGTTTGTGCTTTGTTACCCCAGTCGCCCGCAAAGGCGCAATTCATTCCCATCAGCAGCGTGCTTGCGCACACCGCAGCAGCAAAAAACTTTCTCATACAGTCTAATTACTCCGACTCAAAGAACTGCCGGTAGCAGTCAAAACTAACAACCGGTCCGATACCGCTAAAATACACAATGTATTTCGCTGTAATTCTTCTTGTTTCATTTGACGCTCGAAGAAATACATAAACAAGTTCGCGAGCGCCGTTCAGCGGCTCGGGTTAGACCATCGCAATGAGGAGATAATAGGGAAATCATGTGGCAAGCACCCGAACTCCCCAAATCTGGTGGGTTCGGCGACTCACAAAAGTATGACTTATGACGAATAGCGGCGGAGTGCCGAAAGCAGCCGATGCAGTGTGTCGATCGTCGAAAAATCCGCAATTCCGTCGATGCGTGCGGGTCGGAAATGGCGCTGGAAAGCCTCGACTTCCCCGGCCATCTTGTCCGAAAATTCACCCGTGATTTCCGTCGCATAACCATAAAGTGACAGCATGGACTGAAGCGCCTCGACCGGCTGCCCCTTGTCGCCGCGCTGGAAGAACCTGCCGCCAGCAATCGGTGCGGGCTTCACCCAGTGCCCGACACCTGCCGCGTGGAGTTCCCGCCACGGGAACTTTTCGCCCGGATCGACCTTCCGGACGGGCGCCACGTCGGAGTGCCCAAGCACGCGCTCCGGCGCAATTGACCAACGTTCGCCGCAATCGCGACACAATTCGATGACGGCCGCGATCTGCGCTTCGGGATAGTCCGGCAACCCGCCGGGATGACCGGCATTGGCAATCTCGATACCGATCGAGAGCGAGTTTATATCCGTCTCGTTTTGCCACGTGCTCTTGCCGGCATGCCAGGC
This sequence comes from Rhizobium sp. Root1220, assembly GCF_001426265.1. GTDB lineage: Bacteria > Pseudomonadota > Alphaproteobacteria > Rhizobiales > Rhizobiaceae > Rhizobium. Next base: position 71,456 of record NZ_LMDG01000006.1, on the reverse strand, counting down.
ACGCCGGTGTTCCGGGACGAGCTGAACAATGTCGCCGTTCTCGTGTACGAAATAGTGGCTGGAAACCTGGCTCTCATCTCGACAGAGCCAGTCGAGCGCGCCGTCCGGTGTCGACATTCCGGTATAGTGAAGAAGGATCATGTCGGGCTGCCGCCCGTCCGCACGCTCGCCGTGGTTCGGCGATGGACGCACGCTGGCTCCCCTGTAGTCGGCCTCGAAAGAGGTCATGCGGCCCGGCGTTCCTTCTCGATCTCCTCGTATGCGGCATTAAGCGCCGCCATTCGCTCGTTGGCGATTGCGTGGAACTCCGTCGGCACGCCGCGGGAAATCAGTCGATCAGGGTGATGCTCGCTGACAAGACCATGGTAGCGGCGGCGGATCGTCGTGAAGTCGTCGGAAGGAGAGACGCCGAGTACCTTGTAGGGGTCGCGCCCTAGCGAAACATGGCGTGCGGCGATCCGCTCGAAGCGCTCCTCGTTCATGTGGAATATCTGGCCCACACGCTGCAGAAACGCCATCTCCTTCTCGTGGATAAGCCCGTCGGCCTTGGCGATATGAAAGAGGCCATCAAGAACCTCTTCGAGTACAGGGCAGTTTGCGGCGCACGTCACGCAGAGCGAAGACAGACGTTCCGCATAGGCCTCGTAGCCGGCCACGTCCTGGCGTGCGAGATTGTAGAGACGTGCAACGTTCTTCGCCTGCTCCGGCGGAAACTCGAAAATCTCGCGGAAAGCATCGACCTCGCGCTCGCTGACGACGCCGTCCGCCTTCGCCATCTTTGCCGAGAGTGCGATGATCGCAACCGAGACGGCGACCTTGCGGCGTGTCTCCGGGTCGCCTTCGAAAAGCGTGCGAATGGCCTCAACCACTGCGGAAAGGGCATTCCCGGCCGTGTTGCCAATGGCATTCAACAGTTTTTCCCAGAAGGACATCAAGGTCTCTCATGCTACAAAAAAGATAACCACCTTGACCAAATAACAATTGTCTTTGCAAGCTGGCTATTGGTCTAGGTTTCGAAAAGAGTTTTCACAATTCTGTAATTGTCGCGCCCGCAACCGTCCCTCATCGCTTCTGCGATATGTCGTATCAGGAGAATGAATTGGACAACGCTCGGCTCGTGATGTCAGGGCTCTCGGCAATCATCTACCGGAGCTTCAATGCAAACCACCGACAAATCGCAGATGCTCGGACTCAGCCTGGGCTTCATCGGGGTCGTCATTTTCGGCGGAACCCTGCCGATGACACACATCGCACTCCAAGGATTCTCTCCATATTTTATTACGCTATGTCGGGCGGCGATAGCCTCGATCGTGGCTATTGCCGCCCTCGCTGTCTTCCGCCGCCCATTTCCCAAGAAACACCTTCCTGCCCTTTTCGGGGCCGGCGTTGGTGTCGTGTTCGGCTTTCCCGCATTTTCGTCGATTGCGATGCAGACAATTCCGGCGAGCCACGGCGGCGTCGTCCTCGGCGTGCTGCCGCTCCTCACCTCAATCTTCGCGGCAATCATCGACGGTGAAAGGCCCGGCCCGCTTTTCTGGGCTTGCGGCGTCGCCGGCGCCCTGATCGTCGTCATATTTTCCGTTCGCGGCAGCGGATTCCAATTGGCCGCCGGCGATATCTGGCTCCTTGCCGCCGCCGTTTCCGCCGCCATCGGCTACGTGCTCCTCGCGCGGCTGTCGCGCCATCTGTCGGGCTGGGAGGCGATTTCATGGGCCCTCGTCGTTACCTTCCCGCTTTCGTTGCTCGGCACGCTCATTGTCGCGCCGGGCGGTATTCATGCGCCTGGCGCAACTGAGTACGGCGCGCTTGCCTATCTCAGCCTGATGTCCATGTTTGGCGGCTTCGTCTTCTGGAACGCCGGTCTTGCCATCGGTGGCATCGGCCGCGTGGCACAGGTTCAGCTGCTGCAGACATTCGTGACGCTGGCTATTTCCACAACACTTCTCGGAGAGCATCTCGGCGTTGAAACGATTATATTCGCGCTATTGGTTGCCTTCGTCGTTTGGCTTGGGCGCAGGGCGCGATTTTCATAATATCTACACTTTACACGACCCTTCCCCTGCCGCATCCATGCGTTACGTAGGCAGCACCTTACTGCACCGGTAAAAACAAGGAGGGAACATGCCCAAACAGAAAGTCGCTTTGCTAACGGCCGGAGGCCTTGCACCCTGTCTCTCCTCTGCGGTTGGCGGCCTGATCGAGCGCTACACCGATGTCGCCCCCGATCTCGACATCATTGCCTATCGCTCCGGTTATCAGGGTGTCCTGCTCGGCGACAGCATTAAGATCACCGCAGAGATGCGCGAGAAAGCGCCGCTTCTGCATCGCTACGGCGGCTCGCCGATCGGCAACAGCCGCGTCAAGTTGACAAACGCAGCCGATTGCGTGAAACGCGGCCTCGTCAAGGAGGGCGAGAACCCGTTGCGCGTGGCGGCAGAGCGTCTTGCCAGCGACGGCGTCACGATTCTTCACACGATCGGCGGCGACGATACCAACACCACGGCCGCCGACCTTGCGGCCTACCTCGCGGCCAACAGCTACAACCTGACGGTCGTGGGCTTGCCGAAAACCGTCGACAACGACGTCGTCCCCATCCGTCAGTCGCTTGGTGCATGGACGGCCGCTGAAGTCGGCGCGCACTTCTTCGACAATGTCAGCAACGAGCAGACGGCAGCGCCGCGCACACTCATTATACACGAGGTGATGGGGCGTCACTGCGGCTGGCTGACGGCGGCAACCGCGCGGGCCTATCTCAACCGGACAAAAAACAACGAATACATGCCCGGCATGATGACAAACGCGAAGATGAAAAGCATCGACGCCGTCTACCTGCCGGAGACGGCCTTCGACCTCGCCTCGGAAGCGGCGCGGCTCAAGGAGATCATGGACCGCACCGGTCATGCGACGCTCTTCATCTCGGAAGGCGCGTGCCTCGATGCGATCGTTGCCGAGCGCGAAGCAGCCGGCGATACGATCAAGCGCGATGCCTTTGGCCACGTGAAGATCGACACCATCAACGTAGGCGGCTGGTTCCAGAAGCAGTTCGCAACGCTCGTCAATGCGGAACGGTCGCTGGTCCAGAAGTCCGGCTATTTTGCCCGATCCGCGCCAGCCAACAGCGATGACCTGCGGCTGATCCAGAGCATGACCGACCTTGCCGTAGAAAGCGCGCTGAACAAGGTCTCGGGCGTTACGGGACACGACGAGGCGCACAACGGCAAGCTGCGCACCATCGAATTCCCGCGGATCAAGGGCGGAAAGCCCTTCGACATCTCGACAAAATGGTTCGCCGAAGTGATGGACACGATCGGCCAGAAATACCGGGAAGCATGATTGACTGAGTGCTGATATGGTGTCTTTGCTTACTCCTAACGATTAGGAGGAGATTCCATGTCGCTCGAAGCTTGGCTCGCTTTCGCCGCCGCATCGGCAATCATGCTGGCGATTCCGGGGCCGACTATCTTGCTCGTCGTGTCCTATGCGCTCGGCCATGGAAAGAAGACGGCCCTTGCGACGGTAAGCGGCGTGGCGCTCGGCGACTTCACGGCGATGACAGCGTCCCTCTTCGGATTGGGCGCCGTGCTGGCCGCGTCGGCAACGCTGTTCACGGTCCTGAAATGGGTTGGCGGCGCCTATCTCATCTGGCTCGGCATCAAGCTCTGGCGCGCCCCGATCATTTCCGAGCCGATGGCGGACAACGACAACCTGCCTGAAGAGAAATCGCTGAAAATCTTCCTGCACGCTTATGTCGTCACGGCGCTCAACCCCAAAAGCATCGTTTTCTTCGTCGCCTTCGTGCCTCAGTTCCTCAATCCGGCTCTGCCTTTCTTCGGCCAGATGCTGATCATGGAAGCGACTTTCCTTGTTCTCGCGACCATCAACGCCTCCACATACGCCCTGCTCGCTCATGCCGCGCGAGGCATGATCCGCAAGGCAAGCGTACAGCGCGCGGTCAACCGTACTGGCGGCACCTTGCTGATCGCGGCCGGTGCCGTAACCGCCGGCTATCGACGCATCGCGGCGTAAAGATTTTCACCGGGTTGCCGCAAAGCAACGAATACGTTAATGGGACGAACAGGGCTTAAGGTTTTTGGTAACTTTTGATGCTGCCGGGGCGGCGCATTTCACGAGAGTGAGAGTATGGTAGCGATCGGATTTTCCGGCCTGAAACGCAGTCTCATCGTGTCTACGATGCTCTGTGGCGTTGTCGCCGGATGTTCGAGCGTCGAATACACCTCACAGGCCGAATTGACCGCTGAACAATCCGTGATTCCAATTCCCAAGCCAGGCGAAGACGCCACGCTTGCAGCCGTTCCAGCCGGCGAAGGCGTGCCTGAGATAGCGATGCTTGGCTCCGTCGATCAGACAAATCCCACCCTCACCGCGACCGCTATGCCCGCCGCCGATCTGTCGCAGCAGAATGGGCAGGTCACGATGGCTGCGACCGCCGGTTACGCAACAATCCCGCTCACGCCAGAGATGACGGCAATCCAATCCGTCGTGCCAACACCACGCCCGGGAACGGCAGCGCCTTCGACGCAGCTCGCATTTGCTGCCACGCCCCAGAATGGCGCGGTAGCAGCGTTGTCGGCGATCGACACCACGCCGCACTCGATGATGGACAATGGCTTCGACACCTCCGGCCCGATGGATCCTCCCACCGCGCCGCCGATGTTCAGCGATGACGACGACGATGGCGCTCCGACGGTGGAGAAAAGCGCGATTACCAAGATCATCGACAAATATTCGCGGATCTATCAGGTTCCGGCTTCCCTCCTGCACCGCGTCGTTCATCGCGAAAGCCGCTACAATCCGAAGGCCTATAACAAGCGCGGTTATTTCGGGCTGATGCAAATCAAGTACAATACTGCCAAGTCGATGGGTTACGACGGCGAGCCGGCCGGCCTTTTCGACGCGGAGACCAACGTCAAATATGCCGCCAAATATCTGCGCGGTGCGTGGGTTGTCTCAGACAGCAGCGAAGACGACGCGGTCCGGCTCTACGCCCGTGGCTACTACTACGATGCCAAGCGCAAGGGTCTGACCGACATCGCTCAAGGAAACTATTGACTATTGCTTCTGCAATGCTGCGACAACTTCCCTCACCAGGGTCTGCGGTCGATAGCCCAACCGGCTTGGAGTAAGCCCTAGCCTGACGACGACAAGGTTGGCGGAGGGGACGATCGCCACACTCTGTCCGTCATGCCCTTCCATCCAGAATGTATCCTCCGGAAGTCCGGCCTCGGCGCTCGAATCGCCACCCGGGGCGGCAAGCCATGCTTGAGCCTGGGTATACTTGCCGCCGGACGCCTTGGTCGGCGCCCTCATTGCTGCGACGAAGGACTCGGGCAAGAGCCTCCGCCCCTCCCATACCCCGCCTTGCAACAGGAACTGGCCGAAGCGCGCCCAATCGTGCGCCGTGGCGTAAAGATAGGAGCTTCCGGCGAATGTTCCCCGCGCATCGACTTCGAAGACCGCGCTCGTCATGCCAAGCGGGTCAAACAGCGCCTCCCTGGGATAGGCAAGCGCTGCCTGCCCGCTGCCGAGCCGATCCATCCAGATTTTCGCGATCAACGTCGACGTACCGCTCGAATAGTTGAAACGCTTGCCTGGTAGCGCCTTGACCGGCAGGCCTGACGGCAGCGCCGTCATGTCCGCGTCGAGATAGAGCATCCGTGTCACGTCGGCGACGGTGGCGTAGTCCTCATCGAATGCAAGGCCGCTTTCCATGCCAAGGAGATCCCTGAGCCTGATCGCGGCATGCTCGCCATCCTTCCACTGCGGCAGAAGGCGGGCGTCATCGAAGCCAATCTTGCCCTCCAGCATCAACCGTCCAAGGATCGCAGCATTGACCGTCTTCGTCATCGACCAGCCGATCAACGGCATCTTCGGACCAAAACCATCGCCATAGGCTTCAGCGACGATGCGTCCGTTGTGGACGACAACGACAGCGCGCATCGCGGGACCGATCAAACTCTTGTCTGCCAGCAGCCGCGCAAGCCCATCATCATTGCTGCTCGCCGCGGCATCACCTTCGGGCCAGGTCGCGTTGCTTTGCGACACTGACGTCACTGGCAAATTCTGCACGCTTTTCGTAGCGGCTTCAAAATTCCCATCAGGCACGGCAGTGCAACCGAACCCACCCCGATAGATCGCGTACCCGGGCGCAAACAGGCCAAGGATGCGAGCGGTGACCCGCTTCTCCTCCCGGTCGACAGCCACACGTACCAACCGCAACAACGGGTTGCCCGGCGCCTGGACGTCCTCGTAGAGCACAGCGTCCGGATCGCGCCCGGCAATGAAGACGTTCGAGCAGACCACCTTGGCGGCGTACCCATCGCCGACACGCAGCAATTCCGGTGGACTGGCGTACAGCCAGACTGCACCACCAAAGATTATGACAACAAAGAGTACGGCGATAGTCTTCAGGATACGCGGCACAACTCGCATGTCTTCCCTCCGCCGGAACAGAGAAGCAGGAAACATTGTCATGCGAAAGGTCCGTCAATGGAAACGAGCTTCTCTCCTATTGAATTATGGTGGAAATCCTTACCCACAGGGTGCGTCATCAAACTGTAGCGGCCGCGCGTTACACGCGCTGAACGTTAAACGGGTGAGAGACTCACATGACGGAATTTGCACCGGATGCCGGCTTCCGCAAGAACCGGAAACTCAAGGCAGCGCTTCTCCGCCACAACGCCTTCTCAAAAGATGGCCTCTCGGAGCGTCTTTTCGGATTGCTGTTTTCCGGCCTCGTCTACCCGCAGATCTGGGAAGATCCTGATCTGGACATGGAAGCGATGGAGCTTCAGCCGCATCACCGCGTCGTCACTATCGGCTCAGGTGGCTGCAACATGCTCGCATATCTGTCGAAAGGTCCTGCCTCGATCGATGTGGTTGATCTGAACCCGCATCACATCGCGCTAAACCGCCTCAAGCTGGCGGCATTCCGGCATCTGCCTAGCCACGCCGACTTGGTTCGCTTCCTCGCAATGCCGCGACAGACGTCGAATAGCCTTGCCTTTGATCGGTTCCTGTCTCCACAGCTTGATGACGCAACCCGGAACTACTGGAACGGCCGAAAGTTCGGTCGCCGTCGCGTAACGGTTTTCGATCGCAACATCTACGAGACCGGCCTACTGGGGCGCTTTATCGGTGCAGCGCATCTGCTTGCCCGCCTGCATGGCGTCGATCTCAAGGAAATCACCAAAGCGCGCTCCCTGCGCGAACAGCGGCAGTTCTTCGACGAACGGATCGCGCCGCTTTTCGACAAGCCGGTCGTGCGTTGGATCACTGGCCGGAAGAGCTCGCTCTTCGGCCTCGGCATCCCACCACAGCAATATGACGAACTGGCAAGCCTCGCCGCCGATCAGTCGATCGCGCCGGTGCTCAGACATCGCCTTGAGAAGCTCGCCTGCCATTTCCCGATGCAGGACAATTATTTCGCGTGGCAAGCCTTTGCTCGCCGTTACGCGCGCGCCGACGAAGGCCCGCTTCCGACCTATCTGAAGCCTGATCACTACCAGGCGATCCGCGCCAACGTCGATCGCGTCACCGTTCATCACGCAAGCTTCACCGAACTGCTTGCCCACGAACCGGCGCTCTCGCGTGACCGCTACATCCTTCTCGACGCCCAGGACTGGATGACGGATCAGCAGTTGAACGATCTTTGGGCAGAGATCAGCCGCACAGCCCGCGAGGGTGCTCGCGTCATCTTCCGCACCGCCGCCGAGAAGAGCATCATCGAGGGGCGCCTGTCGCCGGCAATCCGCGACCGCTGGATCTACCTTGAAGAGCGTTCGCTTGAGCTGACGGCCCTGGATCGCTCTGCAATCTATGGCGGCTTTCACATCTACGGGAAGAAAGCGTGAGCGGGGCCGATGCGCGTCCCGCCGACAGCCATGCCGATCTCATGGACGGCATGTATCGCTACCAGCGACACGTCTATGACCTGACGCGCAAATACTACCTCCTCGGCCGCGATCAAACGATCCGCAGCCTCAATGTCCCGACGGGCGGCACCCTTCTGGAAGTCGGTTGCGGAACCGGCCGCAACCTTGTACTCGCCCACCACCACTTTCCGCAGGCTCGGCTGTTCGGTCTCGACATCTCGCAGGAGATGCTGAATTCCGCGCGCAAGACATTCGCGACGAGGGCGACCGCTCCTGATTTCCGGGTTGCAGACGCCACCACCTTCACGCCGAGCCAATTCGGAGTTGGCGGATTTGACCGCATCCTGATTTCCTACGCCCTGTCCATGATCCCCGATTGGGAGCGTGCAGTCGACGCTGCGGTTGCGGCTCTCGCCCCGGGCGGCGAGTTGCATATCGTCGATTTTGGCCAGCAGGAACGCCTGCCGCGTTGGTTCGGCCACTTTCTCAAGGCATGGCTCGCAAAATTTCATGTCACCCCACGGGCAAATTTGCGACCGTTTCTGGAGGCCCAAGCCACTGAAAACGATGCGAGACTGGCATTCGAAACGGTTGGCGGCGGCTACGCCTGGCGAGCGGTCATTGTGACCAAAGCCTGATATTTCGCTTGAAACTAACCGAATTTTTACGTTGATATGAAGAATAGAGGGGACATTCCTCTGCTGGACGCGTCTTTTACGAAGGTCAGGCTGTGGGGCATCAAGATCATTCTGTTCATAACGGAACACCTATGCGCCGGCTCCTGTTTTGCGTTCTGCCGTTGGCTATCATGCTCGCCGGTTGCACATCGTCGGGCTACGATTATCTGGAAACGGCATCGGTAAAGCCGAAGACCCGTTTCAAGGATACCGATCCTCAGGACTTCGGACCCAAACACCCCGAGCGAAATCCGATCCACGGCATCGACGTGTCCAAGTGGCAGGGCGACATCGACTGGAAGACCGTAAAGAGCTCGGGTGTGGCCTTCGCCTTCATCAAGGCGACAGAAGGCAAGGACCGGATTGACGCTCGCTTCAATGAATACTGGCAGCGTGCCGGCGCCGCCGGAATTCCGCACGCCCCCTACCACTTCTACTATTTCTGCTCCACGCCCGATGAACAGGCGGACTGGTTCATCAGCAACGTGCCGAAGCAATCAATGCGCCTGCCGCCGGTGCTTGATGTCGAGTGGAATTCCGAATCGAAGACCTGCCGCTATCGACCGGATCCGGCCACCGTCAGGATCCAGCTCCAGCGCTTCATGGACCGCCTGGAGGCATATTATGGCAAGCGTCCGATTATCTATACATCGGTCGATTTCCATCGCGACAATCTGGTCGGCTATTTCCAGGATTATCATTTCTGGGTCCGCTCCGTCGCCGCGCATCCCGAGGTCACCTATGCCGACCGCCGCTGGGCGTTCTGGCAGTACACATCGACCGGCGTTATTCCCGGCATCAAGGGGCCGACGGACATCAACGTCTTCGCCGGTTCTGAAAAGAACTGGCACAATTGGGTAGCCGCCGTGTCGAAAGGCACGAATTCTTAGTAACGTCCCGTAATCCTTCTTGCTTCCGTCACAATCATTTGAGAAATCGACGGAAACTCCATTGATGACGAGGATCTGAACCATGCAACGCTCGCTCGCAAGCCGCTCGGCACTTGCACTCTTGTTTGCCGCCGGCATCGTATCGGGCGCAGCTGCGCAAACCCCGGCTCCCAATGGTGCAGCCGCTCCGGCTACGGCTTCCTCAACACCTGCCCCGGCATGCGATGGCGACCTGACCGAATTTCTGGCTGGCGTGAAGGCTGAGGCGATCGCCGCCGGCGCAACGGCGGAGGCAGCCGACATGGCGCTTGCGGGCGCACAGATCGATCCGAAGGTCCTGAGCCGCGATCGCGCTCAGGGCGTCTTCAAGCAGACCTTCCTCGAGTTTTCCCAGCGCACCGTCAGCCAGGCACGCCTCGATATCGGTCGCCAGAAGATGAAACAGTTTGCCGACGTCTTTGCGCGCGCCGAACAGGAATTCGGCGTTCCGGCCGGCGTGATTACGGCGTTCTGGGCCATGGAGACCGATTTCGGGGCCGTGCAGGGCGATTTCAACACGCGCAATGCCCTGGTGACGCTTTCCCACGATTGCCGCCGCCCCGAACTCTTCCGCCCGCAGTTGATCGCGCTGATCGAGATGGTTCAGCACGGAGACCTTGATCCGGCGACCAACACTGGCGCCTGGGCAGGCGAGATCGGCCAGGTTCAGATGCTGCCGCGCGATATCATCGCCTATGGCATGGACGGCGACGGCGACGGCCATGTGCGCCTGAAGCAGAGCGGGCCTGATGCCATCCTGACGGCAGCAAAGTTCATCCAGCATCTCGGTTTTCAGAAGGGCCAGCCATGGCTTCAGGAAGTAACCCTTCCCGAAAGCCTGCCTTGGGAGAAGTCTGGCCTGGGTGGTCCCCTCACCGCGGGCGAATGGTTTGCGCTCGGAGTGAAGCCGCGCGACGGCAATACCAGCTTCGCGAACCTGCACGGTGACCTCGTCCTGCCACAGGGCCGCCTCGGACCGACGTTCATCGCCTATCCGAACTTCCAGATCTATCTCGAATGGAACAAATCGTTCATCTACACGACTTCCGCCGCCTACTTCGGAACCCGTCTTTCCGGCGCCGAGCCCTACCTCAAGGGCACGCCTGAACAAGGTCTTTCCAACGATCAGATGAAAGAGCTGCAGACAAAGCTGGATACCCTCGGTCATGATGTCGGGAAGGTAGACGGTATCCTCGGATCAGGAACCCGCGTTGCGATCCAGAAGGAACAGCAGCGGCTCGGCATGCCCGCCGACGGCTGGGCAACCCAGACACTTCTCAACTCACTCTGAGCCCGCATCGGTGTCAGCTATGCAGCCGGGTCTTCGACCCGGCTTTTTGCTTCGGTTTGCGCCGCCTTTTCATGTAGTTCGGCAATGCCTTCATCCCGCCCCAAGTATTGAGACCGGATCGCCGACTTTAACGCGACGTTAAAATCTGTGAATAATTTCCGGGGCAATTTTCGAGAGAAAATTCAGCTACTTGGCACCGCATACCAGTACACCATGTGACATTTTCGCCGCAACGCAGCAAAAAAATCGCTTCCCAAGCGACACATTCACGACATATTATGTGAACGTTAACGCGAGGAGACAGACATGGGACTAACGCAATCCTTGAATGTCCTTTTGGTCAGTGCGGCGTTTGCATTCGTATTGTCAATGCTTTTCATTTGAGCATTGTTGACGTGCAAAGTGGATGGTGCCGAGACTCCTGAGTAGCGAAACTCAATGAAACAGAAAAGCGCATGCCGCGAGGACATGCGCTTTTCTATTTGTGTTGGACATTGTTTAAACTAGGCAGCAGCACCTGTGCCTAAGTTCTTTCCGACCTCGCGCTTGAAGCCGAGATTGGTGAGAACGGCGGAGACAAGCGGCGCGCGGTTCATCGTATAGAGATGAAAATCGGCAAGTCCACGGCGCGCCAGATCCTCGATCTGCTCGGCAGCCACCTCGGCCGCAACCTTCGCCCGCTCCTCCGGTTTGTCGTCGTAACCTGAAAAGCGCTCGTCGAGAAAGCCGGGAATGACGGTGCCGCAAGCGCCTGCGAAACGCTTCAGCTGCGTCAGGTTCAAGATAGGCATGATTCCCGGCACGATCGGAATACTGATGCCTGCTGCCCGCACCTTCTCGAGGTATCGCTCGAAATTGTCGTTGTCGAAAAAGAACTGCGTCAGAGCACGGTCCGCGCCGTTGTCGGCCTTCTGCTTCAGCATGTCGATGTCAGCAGCCGAATCCCGGCTTTCCGGATGTTTTTCCGGATAAGCGGAGACCGAAATCTCGAAATCGCCGATCTCGCGCAATCCCGCAACGAGCGCGGCGGCATTCGCATAGCCGCCCGGATGCGGCTGATACGGTGCACCAACGCCAGCGGGGGCATCACCGCGAAGTGCAACGAAGTGCTTGACGCCAGCCTGCCGGAAGCTGTCGATGACGCTATGGGTTTCGTCCTTGGTCGCTCCCACGCAGGTGAGATGCGATGCGGTGGCAAGCGGCGTATTCGCGAGGAATCGCGAGACCGTCGCGAGCGTCGGCGCCTTGGTCGTGCCTCCTGCGCCATAGGTCACCGAGACAAAGTCAGGATTCCAATCCTGCAACTCGCTGACCGCATGCCACAGCTGGCCCTCCATTTCTTCCGATTTCGGCGGAAAGAATTCGAAGGAAATGCCGATTTTGCGGCGTGCGTCGCTGTTTGGTGCCATGTCATTCTCTCCCGGCAAATGTGGGTATGGCGCTTTCAATTCCGGCCGAGGCCATGAGACGCCTTGGATCACGCGCGAGCCAGACAGTGACCGTAAGCCCTTGCCCGCTCTGATGACCCGGATGAAGATCGACGATCTGCTCGACATCGAGCCCGGCCTTGCGCAGCCAATCAGACATCGACTGGTGCGAGAAGCCGAGACGGACATGGGCATGTTCGTCGCGAAGATATTCCAGCGTGTGCGGAGCCAGATCGATAATGACCAGCCGCCCGCCCGGACGTAGCATACGTGCCGCCTCGCCAATGGCGATATCCGGCTGATCGAAAAAATGCAGAACCTGATGGATCGTGACGACATCGAAATCCTGCGCCTCGAAAGGCAAGTTCAGGATATCGGCTTGCCTAACGGACGCCTTGGTGATCCCCGATTTATCGAGGTTGGCGCGCGCAACGCTCAGCATGTCGCGGCTTGCATCGACGCCGATTGCCCGACGGTAGAGTCCAGACAACAGGTCGAGAATCCGGCCCGTTCCGGTGCCGAGATCCAGCAGCGAGTCGATCGGCTGGTTGCCGAGGAGTCGGATCACCGCCGCATCGACTTCCTCATCGGCCGCGTGCAGCCGACGCAGTTCATCCCATTCCGCTGCGTTGCGGCTAAAGTAAGCCTGAGCTCGTTCAGCACGCTGGAGCTTAACCCCGGCGAGACGCTCGCCGTCTCGCAAAATCACCGGGTCGTTTCCCGAAGCGTGCCTCAACAGACTACGGACGAATGCGACAGACTTTCCGTCCTGGCGGAGCCGGAAATACGCCCAGGCCCCTTCCTGATACCGGTCAATCAGTTCCGCTTCGCCGAGCAGCTTCAGATGGCGGGAGATGCGAGGCTGGGACTGGCCAAGAATTTCTGTAAGATCGGTAACCGTCAGATCGCCGGCATTCAGCAGCGCCAGCAGGCGCAGGCGCGTAGGCTCGCCGGCGGCCCTAAGGACGTCCACCAATTCATCCAACCCAAGCCCGATAGGTTCACCCATACCCGATCCAATCAACATATAAAGATATCTTTATGTGAATTGTTCGAGACTGGCAAGCAGCAATTCCCTTCTCGTACACGAAATTAAGTGAACGAATAGCGACATGGCCACCACAAAAAACCCCGGCGAACCGGGGTTTTGAATGCGACTTTGAAACCCGCGATCAGCGCGTCAAGCGCTTGTACGCCTGGCTGCCAGGGTTGAGGGCGTCGGCACCGAGACGACGAACCTTATCCTGCTCATAGTCCTCGAAGTTGCCTTCGAACCATTCCACATGGCCATCGCCTTCGAAGGCGAGAATATGGGTCGCAAGGCGGTCGAGGAACATGCGATCGTGGCTGATGATGATCGCACAGCCGGCGAAGTTCTCGAGCGCCGTTTCCAACGCGCCCAGCGTTTCAGTGTCGAGGTCGTTGGTTGGTTCGTCGAGCAACAGCACGTTCCCACCGGCCTTCAGCATCTTGGCAAGGTGGACACGGTTACGCTGACCACCGGAGAGATTGCCGACCTTCTGCTGCTGGTCGCCACCCTTGAAGTTGAAGGCGCCACAATAAGCGCGCGAGTTCATGTCGAACTTGCCAAGCTTGATGACTTCGGCACCGCCGGAAATTTCTTCCCAGACCGTCTTGCTTCCGTCGAGCGCGTCGCGGCTCTGGTCGACATAACCGAGATGCACGGTCTCGCCGATACGGACAGATCCGGCATCGGGTTTTTCCTGGCCGGTGATCATCTTGAATAGCGTCGTCTTGCCGGCGCCGTTAGGGCCGATGATGCCGACGATGCCGCCCGGTGGCAGCTTGATCGACAGGTCGTTGATCAGCGTGCGGCCTTCAAAGCCCTTGGTGATGCCTTCCATCTCGATAACGACGTTGCCGAGACGCTCAGACACCGGGATGATGATCTGTGCGTCACCGGGACGGATGCCTTCGGCGGCATCGACCAGCTGCTGGTAGGACTTGATACGGGCCTTGGACTTCGACTGACGCGCCTTCGGGCTGGAAGCGATCCATTCCTGTTCGCGCGAGATCGCCTTCTGACGACCGGCTTCTTCGCGGTTTTCCTGCAGCATGCGCTTGGCTTTCGCCTGCAGGTAGGCCGAGTAGTTGCCTTCGTAAGGAATTCCACGGCCGCGGTCGAGCTCGAGGATCCAGCCGGTGACGTTGTCGAGGAAGTAGCGATCGTGGGTGATCATCATCACGGCGCCGGGATAGGCGCGCAGGTGCTTTTCGAGCCACGCGATGGTTTCGGCGTCAAGGTGGTTCGTCGGTTCGTCGAGCAGCAGCAGGTCCGGCTGCGACAAGAGCAGGCGGCAGAGCGCGATACGACGACGCTCACCACCCGACAGCAGCGTCACGTCCGATTCCTTCGGCGGGCAGCGTAGGGCTTCCATCGCCATCTCGACCTGCTGTTCGAGGTCCCAGAGGTTCTGGCTGTCGATGATGTCCTGAAGCTTGGCGCCCTCTTCCGCGGTCTCGTCGGAATAGTTCATCATCAGCTCGTTGTAACGCTCGAGCACGGCGGTCTTGTCGGCTACGCCGACCATGACGTTTTCGAACGCGGTCTTCGTCGGATCGAGATGCGGCTCCTGCTCGAGATAGCCGACGGTCGCACCTTCGGCGAGCCAGGCTTCGCCGGTGAATTCCTTGTCTTGACCGGCGATGATGCGCAGCACGGTCGACTTACCGGCGCCGTTCGGACCGAGAATACCGATCTTGGCATCGGGGTAGAAGGACAGGTTAACGTTTTCGAGGATTTTCTTGGCGCCGTAGGACTTGTTGAGTCCCGACATGTGATAAATGAACTGACGTGCCATTGATGCGTTGCTCCGCGGGGAATTTCAGGTTTGCCGCTATGTAGGCGAATTGGGGCCGAGGAGCAACGCGCGGACGCCAAAAACCCTCGCCTTTTGTAAAGACGGCGCGCGACGACGGAACAGCCGGATGCACGAGCTAACGGAGCTGGGTATGGTCGATCCGAAACAGCTGGAAGTTGGATTTTCCCGGTGGATCGATACGGGTTAGCCCCGGCCAGGATTGCCCTGCGGCTAGCGCAGCGTAGAGCGGTGCCTCCTTCGGATCCACCTGCAGCGGAAAACGGCAAACAGCGACGTAGTCGAAAGGCTCCAGCGCCTGGCGACGAATGGCGGGGTCAGGCGATCGAAATGCTTCGAACATGCGCTTCATTCCAGGCGCAGCACGATGAAACGGCACTGCTCCGACCGAAAATCCGTCGCGCGCGGCAAAAAGGACCGGCAGCGCGATGCCTTGCGGGGCCGCTATGCGCCCCGGCCTGGCGGCGGCCAGGACAGAGAAATCCTGACCGGCGCAATCGCTGGCCGCCATGTAGTCGACCGCATCGAACTCGTGCTGCCCTACAGGAATCGCGAACCAAAGACCGAAGAGGCCGGCCAGTACCGAGACTGCCGCAAACACGGCACGTTTGCTCGCTCTGCGGGAATGGATCATGCTGGCGACGGCCAGCGGCAGGAAGACTGGAGCCAGAGCTATGGGGAAGCGAATATTGCGGGTGATGAAAACTGTAAGAACGAGCGCGCCCGCCACAACAGCAAAGCCAATTGCCGGCCCAACCGATCCGCCCTTGGCCTTTGCCACTATCGCTGGAAAAGCGAGAACCAAGAGGCCGGTCGTCAATGCTATGAGTGCTAGCAGATCATATTGGCCGTTTTGGTAGAAGTAGAAAATGCTGCGCTCCTGCCAGATGCGCGCAAACCAGAGTTCACGTGAAAGCGGGTCAATAATGCCATAGGGACCGGCAAGGCAGGAGGGAAACAGGACGGCGGCCCCCCAACAAACGCCCGACGCCGGAAGAGCCAGCCACAATGCCTTGTGCAATGGCTTGCCATGATCATCGTTGATCAGAGCACATACGGAAAGCACTACGGAAAACGCGACCGCGAGAAAGATATAGGGCGCCGAGAACGCGTCGCATTGCGTGGATATCGCACCGGTCGGGCCGACAAACGCCAACGCCGAAAACAGGATAACGCCGATCATTGCGGCAGACGCCGAGACAATCAAATCGCGAGCCTTCGCTACGCCTGCCACATAGCAAGCGATCAGGCCGGCATATGCGATGGTGACGAACGGAAGGCTTTCGAGACCAATGACCGTCGAGACTCCAGCGCCTGCACCCATCATCAAGCCACCAACTCTATCCCAGCGGACCAATCCCGCGACAGTCATCATCATCGCGATAATCTGCGCATTGTGATGGTCGACGCGGCCCGGCGCGAATTCCAACACACCTATGCTCATGAGCATGGTGATGAGCATGAGCAAAAGCGTATAGGCGAGTTGGGTGAAGGCGTGGCGGGCGATAAGACCGTGCACGGTGGAGGCGACCAGAAAGCAGAAAATGGCCAGCATCATCGGTGGCCAAATGAGGAAGGAAAGCGGGAGGGACGCTTCCAATGAAAGGAAGGGGGAAAGTAGCTTCACAATCAGGACATAGGGTAGGTCCACCAGCCGCGACCAGGGCGAAACATAGGTGTCCGGCGTGGCTATGAAAGGCAAGCTGAGATCAAACCAGCGCCCGTGCGGCGATAGCAGATAGCGAATCTGCAGCTCGCGCATCTGATCGTCGATGTCACCGACAAACAGAATGCCATCTGCAACATCGAACAAGACCATTGCCAGCGCCGTGCAATAGATGATGAGAACGGTGCGAAGCAAAGAGAAGCTGCGCGTGGCAGACTGTCTGTCTCCGGTCAATACCACAGCTGAATCCATGCGATGCCTTGCACCCAATCGCTACAATGCTGAAGAATACGCATCTCGGATTTAATATTGTCCTATGCCAGGCAGGCAAAAGACGACGCGATACTGTCAGGCAATCAGAATCCCGCAGCTTCCACCATGCCCTCGTCGCAGCCAAAGGACGTGCTGCCTGCGCCCTGGATGAGCTGGCGGAGAGCTGCACTCCTATCCTCGGTTGATTCCTTGGAAAGGCCGATCGTCAATTCGCTGATGACCCGGCTGCTGCCTCCACGCCGGCAACTCATTTTGACGCGGTCGCCCGCACCGGCACCGAAGCTCTTGTCGAAAGCGGCCTTGATCTCGCCGGCCGTCAGCGACTTGCCGATGTTGGCGGCGAAAAGCTCGCGGACAGCGGAAGCGTTCAACTCGCTCACAAGGCGAACCGCGGTACCAAAATACTCCTCGGCGCTTATTCCGGCGCACGTGCCGTGCTTGATCCACTCATGCCGTTCAAGGCCGGATTGCGTGCCGGGCATGACCTTGTCCAGCGCCGCTCTGTTTCCCGCGGAAAGCTCGACCGCCGGCAACTCGTTCCAATCGCCTTCCTTGTCCGCCGTTCGCAAACTGTCGGAAACGCCGCAGTAGTCTTTCCGCATCGGCCACAAGCCGTGCAGGGAGAAATTGGAGGCATCGAACCGGTCGTTCGTCTGGCTGGCGCATTCCGGCTTCCGATGGTTGGTTTCGCAGAATGCCGGCTGCCAACTCGCTGCAAGAATGAACACTGTCCGCTGACCGCCGTCCTGGGCATTGGCGATACCGGCCAAGGCGAATGCGACGAATACAAACACTGCGCGAAAAAACCGGTTGCTCATTCTCGCCCCCAAAACCAAGAACAATTCATGAACAACTAATCATGCCGAACCTGTTTCGGCAACCCTCAATCCATAGGGGAAGATATTCCGTCGTATAGAGACCACGGCATGTTGCATTTACCCTGCGATCTGGTCTTTTCGCCGCAACGGAGGAACGAATGTTCGCAGAAACGCAGCGCCTACAGGCAGCGGAAACCTCGCTTGCCTTTCATCATGAGCCGGCAACAGCTGACGCCGGTGGAATACTCGTCATTTCCCATGGGCTGGCGGAGCATTCGAAACGCTATGCCGGCTTCGCGCACGCCATGTCTGCCCGCGGTTACCATGTCTATGCCCACGATCATCGTGGGCATGGCGAAACAAGCGCCTCCGATGCGCCCATCGGCCAGTTTGCCCGGCGTAACGGTGTAGGCCGGGTGCTCGCTGATGTCGCGGCGATGCGCGACCATGCGGTCCAACAGCATCCCGGCTTGCCCGTCGTTCTGTTCGGTCATTCCATGGGCGGCTTGATCGCGCTCAACGCGGCCGTCACCTACCCCGACAAATTCGACGCCCTCGCGATATGGAACTCCAATTTCAATCCGGGGATCGCCGGTCGGGTGGCGCAGGCACTCCTGTTCGCGGAACGTGCGTTGAAGGGCTCCGATGTGCCAAGTGCGCTCCTGCCGAAGCTGACTTTCGAAACATGGGGCAAGGCGATCACCGATCGCCGCACGGATTTCGACTGGTTGTCGCGCAGCCCCGCCGAAGTGGATAAATACATAGCAGACCCCTTGTGCGGCTTCGACGCTTCCGTGTCCCTCTGGCTCGACCTTTTCGAACTGACTTTCCGGGCGCCGCAGCAGGCACAACTCGCCCGCCTTTCGAACCGAACACCGATCCATCTCGTCGGCGGCGGCAGGGATCCGGCAACAGCCAACGGAAAAGCGATCGTTTGGCTTTCAAAGCATTTGAAAGCGGCGGGCTTCTCTCGTATCACCACACAGATATATCAGGATATGCGCCACGAGACACTCAACGAGATTGGCGCCGACGCAGCCATTTCGGCCTTTGCCGATTGGTGTGACGACGCGATCGCGACGTCCTGAGAAGAAGGACCGCAATGAGCAGCAACAGCAACCATGCCCTCTCCGCGACCGCCTCTTCCGAGGTGATGATGGGCATCATGCTGATGTCCGTGTCTGTTCTCGTGTCGCCGATCATCGACATTTTCTCAAAGCTCGCCATCGCCACCATCCCGTCGGCGGAAATCACCGCCGCACGCTTTGCTGTGCAGGCCCTGTGCATGTTGCCGGTCGTGCTGTGGCGGAAGAATCTGGCCGAGATCACCTGGCGACAGAGCTTTTTCCACGCAATCCGCGGCGCCATCATCACTGTCTCGATGATCTCCTTCGTCACCACGTTGAAATACATGGCGGTGGCAGACGCAATTGCGATCTTCTTTGTCGAACCGATCATCCTGACGATCCTCAGCAGCATCTTCCTCAAGGAAGCGATCGGCTGGCGGCGCTACACGGCTTGCGGCGTCGGCTTCTTCGGCGCCGTCCTGATCATCCAGCCGAGCTTTCAGGAGGTCGGCTACGTCGCGCTGCTGCCCGTCGTCAGCGCGTTCTGCATTGCAATTTCGGCAATGATGAACCGCGCGCTTGCCCAGCGTGAGGATCCCTGGGTCATGCAGTTCCACATGGGGCTTTGGGGACTGCTCATCTGTGCCGTTCTGTTGTTCGTCGGCCACGGAAGCGGCTCTGACATTTTCGACCCGGTCATGCCGGACGGGCGCGCGGCTCTTTATCTTGTGGGCGTCGGCGTGACCGCAGCTATTGCCGGCATCCTCGGCGTCTATGCCTATCGCTCGGCGCCCGCCTCGACACTGGCACCCCTGCAGTATTTCGAGATCGTCTCTGCCACCGCCTTCGCCTGGCTGGTGTTTGGCGACTTCCCGGACGCTCTCAAATGGCTCGGCATCTTCATCATAATGGGATCTGGCTTTTACATCATCTGGCGCGAGCGCCGCTTTGCATCCAGACCGGTATCCGATACATCTCAATCGGCGCGAGCACCCTGATGTGACCGTGGGAGGAACATGACGGAGACCTGGCTCAAAAAGCCGCCACTGACCGGCATTCGTGTGATCGAGCTTGCCCGTGTGCTCGCCGGCCCATGGGCAGGCCAGATGCTTGCCGATCTTGGCGCCGACGTCATCAAGGTTGAAAACCCCGACGGCGGCGACGATACCCGGCAGTGGGGACCGCCCTTCGTTGAAGGCGCCGACGGCGAGAACCTCTCTGCCGCCTATTACCATTCCGCCAATCGCGGGAAGCGCTCCATTACGGCCGACCTGAGGAGCGCACAAGATCAGGCGCTGGTGCGCCGCCTTGTTGCCACGGCCGATGTCGTTGTCGAGAATTTTAAGGTCGGCGGGCTTGTCAAATACGGCCTCGACTACGACAGCTTGAAGACGACCAATCCGAAGCTGGTCTATTGCTCGATCACCGGATTCGGGCAGACCGGTCCCTATGCCAGCCTCGCTGGCTACGATTACATCGTGCAGGGCATGTCCGGGTTCATGTCGATAACGGGCGAGCCTGACGGTCAACCGATGAAGGCAGGCGTCGCGATCGCCGACATCTTTACCGGCATCTACGCCGTCTCGGCCATCGAGGCCGCCCTCATCCACGCGCTGAAAACAGGCGAAGGCCAGTTGGTCGATATGGCGCTGCTTGATGTGCAGTCGGCCGTGCTCGCCAACCAGAACATGAACTACCTGGTTTCGGGCCACGCCCCGACGCGGCTGGGAAACGCCCATCCGAACATCTCACCCTACGAGGTCGTTCCGGCATCCGACGGCTATCTCATTCTCGCGATCGGCAACGACGGCCAGTTCCGTCGGCTTTGTGCCATTCTCGGTCTTGAAACCCTGGCAGATGATGGCCGCTTCTCGACAAACAAGGCCCGCGTCGCCAATCGCGACGAGCTGCGTCGGCTGGTTTCGACCGAAACGCTGAAATGGCAGAAGGCCGACTTGCTCAGTGCCTGCGAGACGAATGCCGTTCCGGCAGGCGCGATCAATACGATCGAGGAGATGTTCGCTGATCCGCAAGTCCGGGCACGCGGCCTGCGCATAGACCTCGAGGACGCGGTCGGCACCGTCATTCCCGGTGTGAGGACGCCGGTGATATTGTCGCAGACACCATTGCGCTACGATCGGCCAAGTCCGCGATTGGGAGAGCATCAGGAGGAGGTTCTGGCGGAACTCGCCGAACTGGAGAGGAAGAAGGCATTATGAAAAGAACCGGCGGGGAACTGATCGTCGAGGCACTCAAAGCGAATGGCGTGAAACGCCTCTCCTGCGTGCCCGGCGAGAGTTTCCTCGCCGTTCTCGACGCGCTATACGACAGCGACATCGATGTGGTCGTCTGCCGCCAGGAAGGTGGTGCGGCGATGATGGCAGATGCATGGGGCCGGCTCACCGGCGAGCCCGGCATCTGCATGGTCACGCGCGGCCCGGGCGCCACGAACGCCTCTGCCGGCCTGCATATCGCTCGGCAGGATTCGATTCCGATGATCCTCTTCATCGGCCAGGTTCAGCGTGACGCGCGCGAGCGGGAGGCATTCCAGGAGGTTGAGTTCCGCCGCGCGTTCACCGAATTCGCCAAATGGGTGGGCGAAATCGACGATGCATCCCGCATCCCCGAGTTCGTCACCCGCGCCTTTGCCGTCGCGACCTCCGGCCGTCCCGGTCCCGTCGTCCTGTCACTGCCAGAGGACATGCTGCGCGACGAGGTCGAGGCCCCGCGTGCCAAGCGTTACGCCCGCGTCGAAGCACATCCCGGCAGCAGCCAGATCGATGACCTCTATCTGCGCTTGCTCAAAGCCGAGCACCCGATGGTCATCCTCGGCGGAACTCGTTGGGATGCCGATGCCGTGGCGGACTTCCAAGGCTTCGCCGATAGATTCAAGCTGCCGGTCGGCTGCTCCTTCCGCCGCCAGATGCTGTTCGATCACCTGCACCCGAGCTACGCCGGCGATGTCGGCATTGGCATCAACCCGACGCTCGCCAAGGAGATCAGGGAGAGCGATCTGCTGATCCTGCTCGGCAGCCGCATGTCGGAAATGCCGTCATCGGGCTACACCCTGATTGACATCCCCTATCCGCAGCAGGAACTCGTTCACATCTACCCCGACCCGTCAGAACTCGGCCACCTCTACCGGCCGGAGCTCGCAATCTGTGCCAGCCCGCAGGATTTCGTCGCCGCCCTTGCCGATCTCGAAGCGCCGACACAGGCACGTTGGGCCGAGCGCACCGAGCGCATGCACCAAGCCTACCTCGCCTGGTCCAAACCACCAGAAACCGGCCCCGGTAATGTCCAAATGGGACCGATCATGGAATGGCTCGAGGAAAACACCCGCGCCGACGCTATCTTCACCAACGGCGCCGGCAACTACTCGACCTGGCTGCACCGTTTCCACCGCTTCCGGCAGTTCAACACGCAGGCCGCCCCCACCTCCGGCTCCATGGGCTACGGCCTGCCCGCTGCTGTGGCTGCCAAGCGGCTATTCCCCGAGCGCGAGGTGATCTGCTTTGCCGGTGATGGCTGTTTCTTGATGCATGGGCAGGAGTTCGCAACGGCCGTACGTTACCGCCTGCCAATCATCTCTATCGTGATCAACAACGGCATCTACGGCACGATCCGCATGCATCAGGAGCGCGAATATCCCGGCCGCGTCAGCGGCACCGATCTCACCAACCCGGATTTCGCAGCGCTTGCCCGTGCCTACGGCGGCCACGGCGAAACGGTGGAGAAAACCGAGGACTTCGCCCCTGCCTTCGAGCGCGCCCGCGCCAGCGGCGTTCCCGCGATCATCGAGGTGAAGTTTGATCCGGAAGCGATTACGCCGACGCGCACGTTGTCGCAGATCGCTCAAACAAAAAGCCGGTGAGCGAACCCACCGGCTCTCCAAATCAAGATGGCGACGAACTTAGAGCGCAGCCGTGACGATGAATTCGACCTTGTACTTCGGCGCAGCGAGCTTGGCTTCGCTGGTTGCACGAGCAGGCGGGTTGGCCGGATCGACCCAGGCTTCCCATGCCGCGTTCATTTCAGCGAAATAAGCAATGTCGGAGAGATAGATGATCGTCTGCAGGATCTTCGACTTGCTGGAGCCCGATGCAGCAAGAAGACGGTCGACTTCAGCAAGCGCAGACTTGCACTGATCCGTGACGCTCTCGCCTTCGCCGACCTGGCCAGCGAGGTAAACGGTATTGCCGTGGATGACTGCGCCGCTCATGCGGGCGCCGACGTCGAGGCGCTTGATGCTCATGATGTTCTCCTTGCTATGAAATGAAAGACGCCGCTCAACGCGCGGCGCCTGATGTGATGATCCGCCGAAACTAGGCGCGGATGTGATGGGTCTTCTGATAGATCGCCGTCGAGCGGGCGCCGGAGCGGCAATAGCCGAGCATCGGGCGCGGAAATTCGTCGAGCGCATCGACCATGCCAGCAACAGCTTCTTCCGTCACACCCATAGTCCCGACCGGAACATGCGCGATCTCCAGACCGAGTTCCTTCGCCCGGGCTTCGATCATCGCAAAAGGCGTCTGGTCCATGCTTTCCTGGTCCGGACGATGGCAGACGATCGACTTGAAGCCCAAAGCCTTGATCTCATCGAGCTCCTCGACTGTGATCTGTCCGGAAACCGAATACTCATCATCGATCGGGCGAATGTCCATCGCAAATCCTCCTGAAATCGTGGGCTGCATGACTACGCCGCGGCATGCGCAGCGTCAACCGAGGATCGCTCAAACGAAAGCAAAGCTGAGTCCATACTGACGGCTCTCGCCGGGCTTGAGCATGACGAATTCACCACTTGCCTCGAGTTCCGAACGCGATACCCAGCGATGGGACACCGGCTCGATCCCCAGCACATCCACGGGCGCCTTCTGGTTCCGCCACACCTGCAGATACGGCAGTGTCTCGGCCAGCACGCGCACCCGCAATGTTTTGCCCGCGATTGCCGCGATCGGTCCAAGACGAACTTCGGTAAAGTCGTTTTCACTCGCCGGCGCTTCCACACAGAAAATGCCACCCGGCTCTTCGCCAAAACTCCAGGGGAACCCTCCCCCAGCGAGCATGCCGCCCTCGAGCCGCGCGCCGGCGTCGAGCCATTTTCCGCCGATGTTCATGTGGTACATCAAAAAGGTGGGCACCACCTGATCGCTGGTATTGATCACCTTGTCCTTGAGATGAGCCTCGCCGGTGCGTCCGTCGATGAACCAATGGCGCTCGATCCGCGCCGGCAGCCCCTGCACTGTCGTCAGGTCGATATCTGCGCGGCACTCGGCGTTGCCGTCCACGAATTTCGTCCAGAGAACCTTCGCTGCGTGCCCCGGTGCCGAGCCATGCAACGGATAAACCTTGCCGTCGTCCCGCCCGGCTATCGGCTCCCGATGACGGATATGGTCAGGGCCGCACGTGAAAAGGAAGCCCTCGACCGAGTGCGAGATGCGCAGGTCACCGTCATCGGGGACAGCCTTCTTGGGCGCAATGTCAACGCCCTCGACGACGCACCCGCCGATATCCATCAACGATGCTTCATCCAGCATGAGACGCGGCCCAGTGGCGGCGACAAACTCGATCATAGTCTCGCTTCTCCCATTTTTGTCGGCGGCCGTAGCGTTAGGTTTGGCGTAGCATTTCGTCAATCGCCCATGCGCTTCGGGCGGACCACGAAGCGGGGCTGCAATTTCGTTGGAACCACTTCGCCATCCCAAATGTTTATGGCTAAAGGAGAAATCACAATATTTTTATATTTTATTCAGCACGATCTCATAAATTCCACACTAGCGTCAAAATTCGCAGGTGTGTGTCGAACAGGTCACTGAAGGGTATGAAGACGTGAATCGCTTTGTAAAATCGGGGTTGTCTTGTGCGGTTCTGCTTGCGGCTTTTGCTGCGTCGGTATCGATGGCGGGTGCCCAGCAGGTTTACGGCCATCGACAGTTCGGTATCGTCTTCGTGACGCCCGATGGTGATATTCTCGATTATGTCCCGTCGGGATCGGCCTATGCGCGCGACCGAAGCGGCAATCGGGTCCTCGTCGATTCCTATGGCAATATCGTTGCCACCGAGATGCGTGCGCGCGGCTACTATCCGAGACCACCGTCGCGGGCCGACAATGGCGACACATACTACGGCGACGATCCCTACGGCGACTCGCGCTACGCGGAACGTGGTGCGGTGACCGGCTCGATCCCGCATGGCGGCGCCGTTGATCGCCAGCCGCTCGACGACCAGGGCTTCCCGCCCGCTCCGGACGACTATGCCTCTATAGACCCCTACCAGCAAGCGCCGGAGATGGTTCAGCCAAAGCCTCCTTCGGAACCGGCCATAACACTCAAGAACAAGTCCAAGACTGAGATCGTTGCCCTGCAGGTGTTCCTCGACCGCTCAGGCATATCCCCCGGCGCGATCGATGGCCACATGGGCTCGAATGTAACAAAGGCAATCTACGCCTATCAGCAGATGACAGGCGAGACCCTTGATCCTAACAATACCGACGCAATTCTTGAACAGTTGCGAATGAACGGGGGCTTGCCGGTCATCGGCTACACGATCACGCCAGCGGATGCAGCGGGGCCTTATGTGGCGGAAATTCCCGAGGATTACGCTCACAAGGCCGCTTTGTCGTCGCTTGCCTACACATCCACGACGGAAATGCTGGCGGAGCGCTTCCACATGGACGAAGGCTTCCTGAAGGAGATCAATCCGGGCGTGGATTTCACGGTTCCCGGCACGATCGTCAAAGTGATCAACCCCGGTCAACCAAAGACCGGTGCGGTTGCCCGTATCATTGCCGACAAGGGAAAAAAGCAGATCTTCGCCTATGACAATGCAGGCAACCTGATTGCCGCCTACCCGGCCTCTATCGGCTCCACCGACACCCCCTCACCGTCGGGCACCGTGACTGTCGAGCGCGTTGCCTTCAATCCGGGCTACACCTACAACCCGAAGATCAATTTCCAACAGGGCGCCAACGACAAAATCCTGAATATCCCGCCAGGGCCGAACGGTCCCGTTGGAACGGTCTGGATGGCGCTTTCGAAGCCGACCTACGGCATTCACGGGACGCCGGAACCCTCGAAGATCGGCCGCACACAGAGCCACGGCTGCATCCGCCTGACGAACTGGGACGCTACGGAACTCGCCAAGATGGTGAAGCCCGGTGTCACTGTGGAGTTCGCCGATTGAGGCAAGCCTAACCCTCGTCATCAACTCAACCTGCGGACGGCGGAATTCGGTTCGGGTAGGACCGCTTATGGCAAGAAGGTTCTCGTCGATGACAGCACCCCGCCCGGCCTGACATATCAGGTCGGGCACGGCAGAAACGGCACCGGAATTCCATGCCAGAGAGAATGCATCGCCAGGCCGTCCTGACAAAGCAAAAGCGCCGCGAAACAGCCGCGGCGCTTCTTTCAATTCGCAGGATTTAGGCCGCGTCACGCATCAGCAGACCGGAGAGGCGTACCGCAACCGGAAGCTTCACGGGTAACTTGAGCATCATTTCCTCGACAAAACAGAGCGCGTTCTCACGCGCCTTGTCAAGGTTGCTGACGCGGCTCGGATCCATGGAATGCAACGTGCCACCGCAATCGAACAGATCCCGGAAAGCCGAACGTTCGATGATGGCGGTGTCGAGAACCGGTACGTGGCGTTCGCTGAGCAGCGACTTGACGAGGGAAAGCGCACGGGTCGTCACCATGGAGTTGACGCGTGTCAGGACGACGGAATGCGCGATCTTAATGCCTGCCTTCTCGTCGAGATATTGCAACAGCTCAAGAACCTGCGCGCCGCCGCGCGCGTCCATCGCGCATCCCTGTATGGGGATAAGCACGTGGTCGGAGAGGCCGATCGCCGTGGCGAGGAGCGGATTTCGCGCACCCGGCAGGTCGACGATAAAGTAATCGGTATTCTGTTTGTTTTCGGAGATGTGCAGTGGCAGCGATGCAGAAGTCACAAAATCGATCACCGAAACATTGGGAACATCGCCGGAGATTTCATGCCATCGCGAAATCCAGTGCTGCGGATCGGCATCGAGGATCGTTACCCGGTAACCCTTGTGCGCGAGCTCGGTGGCGAGAAGCAGAACCGCCGTTGTCTTGCCGGCTCCACCCTTGGTGTTTGCAAATGTGATGACTGGCATGTTCGATCCTCGAAGGGAGATGTCGCGAGCCTGTTGTGGCTCTGTCGCACACTGTCAAAATCATCGTGCGTTAACCCATCCTTTCCAAACATGGTTAACAATATCTAAACATGGCCACCGAAATTGCGGCTGACATTTCTTGCAGCCCCGCGAAAATCGAAGAAGCGTGTGCATTCCAGAAACAAAAAAGCCCGGAAAGCCAGAGCTTTCCGGGCGAGTTTTCAGGTCCGCCTTTTGTCTCAGAAGCAATCCTTGAAAAGCATCTTGGTGTTCTCAAGTGTTAACGCCACCGGGTTGCCGCCGGCGCTTGGGTCCTCGATGGCCATCGCCGAAAGCTCGTCGATGCGATCGGGGGTGATTCCCATTGCCGACAGATTCTGCGGTACGCCAAGCTCGGCGCGCAGCCGCAGCACATAATCATAGAAACCGTCGAAACCGCCGGAGATGCCGAGATAGGCCGCCGCCCGCGCGATCTTGTCTTCGATCGCCGAACGGTTGAAGCGAAGTACTGCCGGCATGACGACAGCATTGGTCATGCCGTGGTGGGTGTTGTAGACGGCACCGATGGGATGCGACAACGCGTGGATGGCGCCGAGTCCCTTCTGGAATGCGACCGCGCCCATGGCGGCGGCTGCCATCATGTTGGCGCGGGCTTCAAGATCCGTGCCTTCCTTGTAGGCGCGCGGCAGGTATTCCTTGACCAGCCGCATGCCCTCCAGCGCGATACCGGCAGACATAGGATGGAAGAATGGCGAGGAATAGGCTTCCAGGCAATGCGCGAAGGCATCCATGCCGGTGCCCGCCGTGATGACCTTGGGCATCCCGACCGTCAGTTCCGGATCAGCGATGACGACACCCGGCAGGAACTTCGGATGGAAGATGATCTTCTTCACATGCGTTTCGGAATTGGTGATGACGCTGGCGCGGCCGACTTCCGAGCCGGTGCCCGCCGTCGTCGGCACGGCCACGATCGGCGCGATGCCCTCAACGCTCGCCCGTGTCCACCAATCGCCAATATCCTCGAAGTCCCAGACAGGCCGGGTTTGGCCGGCCATGAAGGCCACGCACTTGCCGAGATCGAGGCCCGAACCGCCGCCGAAGGCGACCACGCCATCGTGGCCGCCATCCTTGAACGCCTTGACGCCCGCGTCGAGGTTCTTTTCATTCGGATTCGGATCGACGTCGGCGAAGATCGCACGGCCGAGACCGGCATCTTCAAGGATGTCGAGCGCGGTCTTGGTGATCGCCATCGACGCAACGCCGCGATCGGTGATCAGCAACGGTTTCTTGATGCCGAGGCTCTTGCAGGCATCCGCCAGTTCCTTGATGCGGCCACGGCCGAGCTTGAAGGCGGTCGGATAGCTCCAGTTGGCTGTGATGTTGCTGCTCATGCTGTGACTTTCTTCAGATGGTAGGATTTCGGACGCGTCAGGTTCTGGAAGCCGATGATCGACAGCGAGCCACCACGGCCGGTTTCCTTGACACCGGTCCAGCACAGCGCCGGATCGAGATAGTCCGCGCGGTTCATGAACACAGTGCCGGTTTCGATCTCGCGACCAAGCCGCCCTGCCCGTTCCGCATCTTGCGTCCAGAGCGATGCCGTCAGCCCATACTGGCTGTCGTTCATCAGGGCGATTGCCTCGTCGTCACTCTTCACCTTCATGATCCCGACGGCCGGACCGAAGGTTTCTTCGCGCATGAAGGCCATCGAGTGGTCGACGTTGACGAGGATTTGTGGGGCCAGATAGGCGCCGCCATCGTCCTGCGGGAACAGCTTGGAATCGACCAGAGCCTTAGCACCCTTGGAGACGGCATCGGCGATCTGCTCGCGCACGACCTTGGCGAAGCGCTTGTGAGCCATCGGCCCGAGCGAGGTTTCCGGATCGAGCGGATTGCCGAGCTTGTAGTTCGATACCCAGGCGACCGACTTCTCGACGAAGCTGTCGTAGAGCGATTCATGCACGTAGATGCGCTCGATGCCGCAGCAGCACTGGCCGGAATTGTAGGTCGCGCCGTCCATCAGCGTATCGACAGCCGCATCGAGGTCGGCATCTCCCATGACGTAGCCCGGATCCTTGCCGCCAAGCTCGAGACCAAGCCCGGTAAACGTGCCGGCCGCCGCACGCTCCATCGAGCGTCCGCCTTCGACCGAACCGGTGAAGTTGACGAAATTGAAGCTGCCGGCGGCGATCAGCGCCGATGTCGTCTCGTGATCGAGGAACACGTTCTGGAAAACATCTTCGGGAACACCCGCCTCGACGAAGGCCTGAACCAGCCGCTCGCCGACCACAAGGGTCTGCGAAGCATGCTTGAGAACAACCGTATTGCCAGCCATCAGCGCCGGCGCGATCGTATTGATCGCTGTCATGTAGGGATAGTTCCACGGCGCCACGACGAAGACCACACCATGGGCCTCGCGCTCGATGCGGCGCTCGAACTTGTCGCTTTCCTCGACAACAAGCGGCGCCAGCGCATCGGCTGCGATCGAGGCGACGTAGTTGGATCGCTCGTTGAAGCCCTTGTACTCGCCTCCGTAGCGGATCGGTCGGCCCATCTGCCAGGCAAGCTCCGGCACGACGACATCGGACATCTCGTTCAACCGCGCGGCGCCCTTCAGCACCAACTGAACGCGGTCCTCGAGCGGCCGCTTCGCCCAGGACTTCTGCGCCTTGCGTGCACGCGCCACGACTTCCTTCGCGGCGTCCAGCGACAGTGCCGGACGCTCGGCGTAGACCGATCCATCGATCGGCGAAATGCATTGGATCATTCCCATGATCACCTTCCTATCTTTTCGCGAGCCGAAACCGGCCGCACCCTGCAAACAATCTCGCAAGATATGGAGATCGTATGACGGGATGCGGACGCTCTTGGCTACGCCTATTATGCTCTTTCGAAACCGCGCGCCACTTCCCAGTCGGTGATGCGACGATCGTACTCTTCCTGCTCCCATTCGGCAGCGCGGGTGTAGTGATCGATGACGTCATCGCCGAAGGCGTTGCGCAGCATCTTCGACTTGGTCATCGTCGTCGTCGCAGCCCGCAACGTCCGCGGAATTTCCCGAACGCGTCGTGCGCCGTAGGCGTCGCCGACGAACGGTGCTTCGAGTTCCATCTTGTTCTCGATGCCATTGATGCCTGCGGCGAGCAGCGCGGCGAAAGCGAGATACGGATTAAGGTCGGAGCCGCCGACGCGGCACTCGATACGGATCGCCTTGGTGCCATCGCCGCACAGACGGTAGCCGGCAGTGCGGTTGTCCTTGCTCCAGATCGCCTTGGTCGGCGCGAATGTCCCGGCCATGAAGCGCTTGTAAGAATTGATATAGGGCGCCAGAAAATAGGTGATTTCGCTGGCATGCGCGAGAAGGCCGGCAATGTAGTTTTCCATCAGCGGCGACATGCCGTATTTGCCATTGTCGTCGGCAAACAACGAGGTCTTGCCGTCCGCGCTCCAAAGCGACTGATGGACATGCGACGAACTGCCCGCGGCATTGTAGTGCCACTTTGCTAGAAACGTGATTGCCTTGCCCTTCGACCAGGCAATCTCCTTGCAGCCGTTCTTGATGATAGCATGACGATCGGCCATGGTGAGTGCATCGGCATAGCGAACGTTGATTTCCTCCTGGCCGGCGGACGCCTCGCCCTTGGAATTCTCAACGGGAATGCCCGCGCCCTGAAGCCCGGTACGGATCGCCCGCATGACCTCCTCTTCCTTGGTCGTCTGGAAGATGTGGTAGTCCTCGTTGTAGGCGCTGGCGAGTTTCAGGTTCCGGTAGCCGGACGTGTGCGCGGATTCATAGGTCTGATCGAACAGGAAGAATTCCAGCTCCGAAGCCATGAAGGCCTTCATGCCCATGTCCTCGAGCCGCTTGACCTGCTTCTTCAGAATCGCGCGCGGCGAATGCGGCACTTCTTCATGGGTGTGGTGGTCAAGCAGGTCGCAGAGCACAAGCGCCGTACCCTCTAGCCATGGAATGCGGCGCAGCGTCGAAAGGTCCGGCTTCATGGTATAATCGCCATAGCCCTTTTCCCAGCTCGTCGCCTTGTAGCCGGAGACGGTTTCCATCTCCATGTCGGTGGCAACGAGATAGTTGCAGCTATGCGTTTCCTTCCACGCGCTCTCGAGGAAGTATTCGGCCTGGAAGCGCTTGCCCATCAAGCGGCCCTGCATGTCCACCTGGCATGCCAGAACCGTATCGATGCGCCCGTCAGCAACATCCTGCTTGAGATCGTCGAGAGTATAGATGCTCATATTGAATCCGCCTGAATCTTGAACTGGAAAATATCGGGCCAACGAAAGGGCATGCGTGAAACTCACCAGCTTCCCCCGATGCGTTTTCGTTGATCCGGGAAACGGGGCCGCGATGGCGGCCCCGCGGTTTTACAGAAGTGAGCTCGAGCCTAGCCTTCGCCAACGGCTTTCTCGGCAGCTGCAATCTCTGCTTGCCGACGTGCGACCTCATCGCCGATCGGCGGACCCTTGAAGCGACGGCTTTCGAAGCCGAACCACACGATCGCCGTCAGCACCAGGAAGCCCACGGTGATGTATAGCGCCCACTCGTTCGGCGGCTGAACGCCGAGCACGAAGATCAGGATCATCGCAAGTATCGAGAGAACCGAGAACAGCTTGAACATCCCTTCGCCGATGTTCCACGGACCCATCTTATCCCACTTCGACGTACCCCACGCGAAAAGGCCGAGCGTGATCGGGATCGCGAAAGAGAAGAACAGGAAGATGACCGTGCACGACACGACGATCGTGTAAACCGGCGTATCACCGATAGAGACGAGCGACGAACCCCAGACGAACAGAACCGCGAGGATCGAACCCGTCCAGATCGCAGCAACCGGCGTACGATACTTCGGGCTGACCTTGGCCAGCGCCTTGGATGCCGGCAGGCCACCGTCACGCGAGAAGGCGAAGATCATGCGCGAAACCGAGGTGACGGTCGCCAGGCCGCACAACCACTGGCTGACCAGGATCGCGAAATAGAGCAGATCCTTGACGACAGGATTGACCTGGCTGTCCATCGCCCAGAAGAACACGTTCCAGCCCTGCTTGGCGGCATCGTCCATGCTTGGCAGCATCATGACGAACGAGCAAAGCATGATGTAGCCGAAGAGCGCCGACCACAGCACGGACGAAACCATGCCGCGCGGCACGGAATGAGCGGCTTTCACCGTTTCCTCCGACGTATGGGCCGACGCGTCGTAGCCGGTGATGGTGTAGATCGGCAGCAGCAGACCGAGCAGGAACACCCAGGCGCCCGACGTTTCCGGCCAGACGTTGCCGCCCGCTTCGCCGGAATAGTTGGCGAAGGTGAAGAGACGTGCAAAATCGTAGGACGGCGCGGCCAGCAAGCAGACCGCGGCCAGAACGATAGCCGTTGCGAAGATCAGATAACCCGAAAAATCGGTGAGTTTCGCAGTCAGACCGATCCCCATGTGGTTCACGAGCGCCTGCGCGCCGGTGATGATCACCAGGAAGATGATACGGACGGTCGTGGTGTCCGCGAGCCCGAAATAGGTCGTGCCGAAGGAGCCCATGAAGAAGTAGTAGGTACCGACGTTGATGGCGCCGAGAACTGTGACAAGGCCGAGCAGGTTAAACCAGGCGGTCACCCAGCCGGTAAAGCGATTGCCGAGGATCGACCCCCAGTGGTAGAGGCCGCCAGCCGTCGGGTAAGCCGAGCTGATCTGAGCCATCGCCACGGCAAACACCAGCGAGACGAAGCAACCGAGCGGCCAGCCGATGCCGATCGCCGCACCGCCGGCGCCGGCGGTCGCCTGTGCCAGCGAGTTGATCCCGCCGGAAAGGATGCAAATGATGGAAAACGAGACAGCAAAGTTCGAGAACGAGCTCATGCGTCGTTCCAGCTCCTGAGCATAGCCCATGGAGTGTAGGACATGCACATCCTGTTTCTTGTCGAGTTCCGAGTAATCGGACATGACTTCCCCCTGTTTAGCGATCAGCCGCGGAATTGCGGAAGATCGTCCAGTGCCAAAAGTGCCCGTGACGTTTTCGCCTACGGGCGGATCGCAGTTAAACTGCTCCCTGGGGTCTTATCTTTCGTTGTCAGGCGTCCAGGCTTTGCTGGATGAGCCCTGTCAGATAGCCGGCCACGACCCCTTGGCCGGCTTGGTCTGAGATGAGGTCGTTGCGGACCTCGATCATTACGTTGTGTAGCCCGTTCGAAAGCCCATGCAGGATGAGCGTGTGCGTCACGCCATCTGCCGGGCCATAGGGCTCGTTGCGTTCGATTTTATAGAGAGGCGAGCCGGCGGCGGCCGTCAGCATGCCATCGGCAAACCGGCTGTCTTCGTCATGCAGGATACCGATCTCCACGGCACGCTGCTTGCCGTGGTAGATGGGAGTGAAGCTGTGGACTGTTGCGATCACGGTGTCCTGCGCCCTCGCCTTGCGGTCGCGAATCAGCGCCCGGATAGCATCGTGGAAAGGAACATACAACGCTTCAGTCCGCGCGTGGCGCTCTTCTGCGCTAAGCTGCCTGTTGCCGGGAACATCGTAGACTTCACTCTTCTCGGGCATGGCGCCAGGAGCGTCCGGAGGCCTGTTGCAATCGTAGATCAACCGCGAAAACCTCTGGTAGATCAGCGTCGCATCGAGCGCCTCGGAGATTCCACGGGCAACTGCCAAAGCGCCGGGATCCCATGCAATGTGGCTTTTCAGGGCGTCATCGGAAAGGCCAAGCGTGCCGAAGCGTTCGGGCAGAGCGTTGGAGGCATGCTCGCAGACGACAAGCAACGAACTCTTGCCGTTCGGTCGTTCGACCGCAACGCATTCCCCATCCGCTTTGCTAAGCACCTCGAACTGAGCAGGCACCACAGGCGCATCCCGACCGTTAATAAATCATTTATAAGAAAAGAATTCTTCAGCTTTGCCGCCCTGTCAAGCGCGCACTGAAATTTTCTTTTCATGACAACTGTTGACATGGATTGTGACAGCGTTGTTAACTTTGAGTGGGAAAGTGGCACAAGACCAATCCCGGGGAGCAAGATCGCGTGACTGCTGCGTCGAAGACCGTTTCGGACGTAATCCACTCGCATTTTGGCATGCTGACGCGCGCCGAGAAGCAGTTGGCTGAGAGCCTGTTGGACAACTACCCGGTCTCCGGACTAGGGAGTATCACTACTATTGCCGAAAACGCCGGCGTATCGACGCCGACAGTCGTGCGCATGGTCCAGAAACTTGGCTTTAAGGGATATCCCGACTTCCAGTCACACCTGCATCAGGAAGTCGAGGCGACGATATCGAACCCCATCGCCAAGCATGACCGCTGGGCATCGAATGCGCCCGGCACGCATATCCTCAACCGCTTCGCCGATGCCATCATGGGCAATCTGCGCCAGACGCTGAGCGGCCTGGACACCGCGACTTTCGACAGCGTCGCCGCGCTGCTTTCTGACCGGAAACGCGGCCTTTATTTCGTAGGCGGACGCATCACCGGTGCGCTTGCCGAGTATTTTTTCACGCACATGCAAGTGATCCGTCCGAACACCGCCCTGCTGTCATCGAACTCCAGCAGCTGGCCGCAATATGTTCTGAACATGAACCCCGGCGATTTGCTGATCATTTTCGACATCCGCCGCTACGAGCAGGAGATGGTGAGCCTTGCGACTGCCGCAAGGAAGAGTGGTGCCGAAATCATCGTCTTCACCGATCAGTGGGCTTCGCCCGCAGCCAAGCTCGCTCGCCATACGTTCCGGGTGCAGATCGAGGCGCCGTCTGCCTGGGATTCCTCTGTCGTCACTCTCTTCATCGTCGAAGCGCTGATCGAGGCCGTCCAGAACTCGACCTGGGACGCGACGAAAGAACGCATGAAAACCCTTGAAGGCCTGTTCGAACAGACCAGGCTTTTCCGCAAACTTGGTTAGGAGGAACAAGTACAACAAAATAATGACGGCGCGGATTCGAATGAAAAATGTGTCGCAAACGAAACATCCTCGCCAAAGTCCTGCGATACAAAGAAAATTAACGTCATCCATCTGTCATAATAGCTTCATGTAACGTCAGTAACAGCATCGCCAGACACTGAAAACCAGAAGGAGAACAACAGTGATCTCTAATATTTCTAGACTGCTCTCGCTTTCTACTGCAATTGTTGTCGCCTCAACCGCAATCGCGGCCGCCGAGCCTAGCGCCGAACTGATCGCTGCCGCCAAGAAGGAAGGCACACTCACGACCATCGCTCTTCCGCACGACTGGTGCGGCTACGGCGACGTCATTGCCGGCTTCAAGGCCAAGTACGGCCTCGAAGTCAACGAACTGAACCCGGACGCTGGTTCGGGCGATGAAATCGAAGCAATCAAGGCCAACAAGGGCAACACCGGCCCTCAGGCTCCCGACGTCATCGACGTCGGCCTTTCCTTCGGCCCATCTGCGAAGGCCGATGGCCTGATCCAGCCTTACAAGGTTTCGACCTGGGATTCCATTCCGGACAGCGCCAAGGATGCCGACGGCTTCTGGTACGGCGACTACTACGGCGTTCTCTCCTTCGTCGTGAACAAGGACATCGTCAAGGACGCACCGAAGGACTGGGCCGATCTGAAGAAGTCGGACTTCGCCAACAGCATCGCTCTTGCCGGTGATCCGCGCGCTTCGAACCAGGCTGTTCAGGCTGTCTACGCAGCCGGTATCGCAGCTGGCGAAAAGGATGCGGCCAAGGCCGGTGAAGCTGGTCTCGCCTACTTCGCCGAACTCAACAAGGCAGGCAACCTCGTTCCTGTTATCGGCAAGTCCGCTTCGCTCGCTCAGGGCTCGACCCCGATCGTCATCGCATGGGACTACAACGGCCTTTCCTGGCGCGACACCCTGAAGGGCAACCCGCCGGTTGACGTCGTCGTTCCGGCTTCGGGCGTCGTGGCTGGCGTTTACGTGCAGGCGATCTCCGCTTTCGCGCCTCACCCGAATGCTGCCAAGCTCTGGATGGAATACCTCTATTCGGACGAAGGTCAGCTCGGTTGGCTGAAGGGCTATTGCCACCCGATCCGCTTCAACGACCTGGCGAAGAACAAGAAGATCCCACAGGAGCTTCTCGACAAGCTGCCGCCGGCTGCCGCCTATGAAAAGGCAGTATTCCCGACGCTCGACGAACAGGCTGCCGGCAAGACCGCCATCACCGGCAAGTGGGACAGCGTTGTTGGCGCAAACGTCAAGTAATAGCTGACGCAAGACCTCTCCGCCTTACGGGCGGGGAGGTTCCTTTTTGTTGCCCCGATAAGGCGGTCGTCTATGAGCTCTGTTTCAACACCCGTGGCCAACACCACGTCCCTGATA
This sequence comes from Rhizobium sp. Root1220, assembly GCF_001426265.1. Classification (GTDB taxonomy): domain Bacteria; phylum Pseudomonadota; class Alphaproteobacteria; order Rhizobiales; family Rhizobiaceae; genus Rhizobium. The sequence continues at coordinate 35,148 of NZ_LMDG01000006.1, read as the reverse complement.
AATCGCGACAGGGTCATCGACTGGCTTGGCATCGCGCCGTTCATGATCTTTGCGGGAATGTTCCTCATCATACCGACGCTTTATCTGGTCGCGGGTGCATTCCTGACGCCTGAAGGCGACCTGACGCTCAGGAACATTGCCGACCTGTTCACGCCGACGATCCTCAGTGCATACTGGGTCAGTATCAAGGTGTCGGTCGCGTCGGCTCTCGGCGGCGCGCTTATCGGCTTCTTTCTCGCCTGGGCGGTCGTTCTCGGCGGTCTTCCGAACTGGGTCCGCTCCGGTCTTCTGACCTTCTCCGGTGTTGCGTCCAATTTCGCGGGCGTACCGCTCGCCTTCGCCTTCCTCGCAACGCTCGGTCGCACAGGTCTCATCACCGTCCTGATGCGCGATTGGTTCGGCTTCAATCTCTATTCGACCGGCTTCAATCTGCTGAGCTTCTTCGGATTGACCCTCACCTACATGTACTTCCAGATTCCATTGATGGTGCTGATCCTGACGCCCGCGCTCGACGGCATGAAGAAGGAGTGGAGGGAAGCCGCGTCCATTCTCGGCGCCACCAATGGCCAGTACTGGCGCATGGTCGCCTTCCCGATCCTCTGGCCGAGCCTGATGGGCACGACGTTGCTTCTCTTCGCCAACGCCTTCGGCGCCATCGCGACCGCTTATGCCCTGACCGGCAGTTCGCTGAATATCGTACCGATCCTCCTCTATGCGCAAATCCGCGGCGACGTGCTCCACAACGCCAACCTCGGCTATGCTCTGGCGCTCGGCATGATCGTCATCACCGGCCTTTCGAACCTCCTCTACATCCTGCTGCGCATGCGCGCTGAACGGTGGCAAAAATGAAGACTTCACGCCTTGGCGCCTGGATCGCCGTCGCGATCGGCGCTGCCTACTTCGTACTGCCGCTGATCGCCACGATCGAGTTCTCGCTGCGCATGCGCCGCGGTGCGTACAGCTTTGATGCTTACGCTTCGGTCTTCTCCGAGCCGCAGTTCCGCGAGACCTTTGGCTACTCGATGCTGATGGCGCTGCTGACGATCATCTTCGGCATGCTGCTCGTCGTGCCCACCGCCTACTGGGTTCGCCTGCGCCTGCCGCAGATTCGCCCCGTCGTCGAATTCATCACGCTGCTGCCGCTGGTCATCCCGGCGATCGTCATCGTCTTCGGCTACCTCAGAATGTACAATTCGTCGTCGGTCCTGCCGCTGACGGGCTCGACTATGGGCACGAACGTCCTGCTCGTCCTCGCCTACATCACGCTGTCCCTGCCCTACATGTACCGTGCCGTCGACACCGCCATGCGCGCAATCGACGTCCGCACGCTGACGGAAGCGGCGGAAAGCCTTGGGGCGAGCTGGACCACCATTATGTTTAAGTGCATTTTCCCGAACGTGATGAGCGGGGTACTCTCCGGCGCCTTCATCACGCTGGCGATCGTCATGGGGGAATTCACGATGGCTGCACTGCTCAATCGTCCGGCGTTCGGTCCCTACCTGCAGCTGGTCGGCGCCAATCGCGCCTACGAGCCATCGGCGCTGGCGGTCATTGCCTTCTCCATCACCTGGCTCAGCATGGGCCTCCTCCAACTCGTCTCCCGCTTTCACAGAGCCGCTCCGGCCAAGTCGTAAGGTATCTGGTTTTCATGGCTTTCCTCGAACTCGCAAACCTCAAGAAATCCTTCGGCAACACTCAGGTCGTGCATGACTTCAACATGCAGATCGAGAAGGGTGAATTCATTTCGTTCCTTGGCCCGTCGGGCTGTGGCAAGACGACGGTCCTGCGCATGATCGCCGGATTTGAAACGCCGACCGCCGGCCGCATCGCCATCGGTGGCAAGGAGCAAGGCAACCTCAAGCCGAACAAGCGCAACATCGGCATGGTCTTTCAGGCCTATGCGCTGTTTCCGAACATGAGCGTGCATGACAACGTCGCCTTCGGCCTGAAGGTCGCAGGCGCTCAGCCTGCGGAAATCGATGCCCGCGTGAAGGAAATGCTCGGCCTCATAAAACTTGATCATCTGGCCGATCGTTACCCCTACCAGCTTTCAGGGGGCCAGCAGCAGCGCGTGGCTCTTGCGCGTGCGCTTGCCGTGAAACCGCAGGTACTGCTGCTCGACGAACCATTGTCGGCGCTCGATGCCAAGATCCGCGTTTCGCTGCGCGAAGAAATCCGCTCCATCCAGCAAAAGCTCGGTATCACGACGGTGTTCGTGACCCACGACCAGGAAGAAGCGTTGTCGATCTCCGACCGGATCGTCGTCATGAATGCCGGCCGCGCCGACCAGATCGGCACGCCCTTCGAAATCTACAACACACCGGCAACCCGATTTGTCGCGTCCTTCGTTGGGACGCTGAACCTGATTGAGGCCAAGGTGGTCGATCCGGCTGCGAACCGTATCCAGATCGGCGACCAAGGCGTGACGCTGAAGCAATCCGTCGCCGCCTATAGTGCCGGCGAGATGGTCTCGCTTGCACTGCGCCCCGAAGCCGGTTCACTGTCGGATAGCGTCAAGAGCGATACGGCGCTGACTGGCGAGGTGGTATCCGCCCACTTCCTCGGCTCCGTCATTCGCACGCGCATGAATGTCGGTGGCAACGTCATTTCCTTCGACATGTTTAACAGCCCGGGCTCGACCCCGCCCGCTGCAGGCGAGACGGTCACGTTGCGGTTCATGGCAGCTGACTTGCTGGTCATCAGGGACTGAACCTGTCGGGAGACTTATTGAAAAGGCGCTGGAGATTCCGGCGCCTTTTCGTTTAGGCACCTGGTTCAGGTAGAGTCAGCCATCATCAGGCACGGCGTTTCATCTGCAAAAAAGTGCTTGAAATGCCGGTCCCGATCGACCACGGCGGGAACGAACGTCCACGCAAAGTCAGCATTATGTCTCCGACCACCATGACCCAGTAACCGGCCCCTCGCCGTCCGAGGTCGGAACATCACCACAATGTTCCGGCCTCGCAGTGTATCAGCCCAGCTCGATGGCTGGGCTCTGTGCTAGCCAAGCTAGCGGATTGCCTGGCCGTTGGCATCGAAGCGATGCATGTGCGCCAGATCAGGCGTCGCATAGACGATTTCGTCCGGCTCATACTGATGCTCTCCGAAGAGCCGCGCCGTTAATAGGCCGCACTGGTCGGATTCCAGATAGAGGATGGTATCGGCACCAAGATGCTCGACATGCACGACCTTGGCTTTCCAGGTCCCCTGATCTCGTGACAGCGTCAGATGCTCCGGCCGAACACCAACTGTCTTGGCCTCGGTATCGGCCACCTTGTCGGCCGGGATGAAATTCATCATCGGTGAGCCGATGAACCCCGCGACGAAGACATTCGCGGGACGATTGTAGAGCTCCATCGGCGAGCCGACCTGCTCGATCGCGCCGGCGTTCAACACCACGATCTTGTCGGCAAGCGTCATCGCCTCGACCTGATCGTGGGTGACGTAGATCATCGTCGCCTTGAGACTGCGGTGCAGGCGGGCAATTTCCAGACGAGTCTGGACGCGCAGGGCTGCATCGAGATTCGACAACGGCTCGTCGAACAGGAAGAGCTCCGGCTCGCGCACGATGGCGCGGCCGATGGCAACGCGCTGGCGCTGGCCGCCGGAGAGTTCCGCCGGGCGCCGCGCCAGATAGGGTGCAAGCGACAGCATCGACGAGGCTTTGGTCACGCGCGTCTCGATCTCCTCCTTCGGCGTTCCAGCCTGCTTGAGGCCAAGGCTCATGTTGTCCTTGACGGTCAAATGCGGATAGAGCGCATAGGATTGGAACACCATCGCTATCCCGCGCTTGGCCGGGGGCGTCAGCGTCTCGTCGCGACCGTTGATGATCACGGCGCCCGAGGTTACGTCCTCAAGGCCGGCAATGCTTCGCAGCAAGGTCGATTTCCCGCAGCCAGACGGGCCGACGAAGATGACGAACTCGCCGTCCTTGACTTCGAGGTCGATCCCCTTGAGCACGTCATGCGTACCGTAGGTCTTGCGGATGGATTTGAGCTGAAGCGATCCCACTAGTCGTATTCCTTACAGTTTGACCGGTTGCCCGGTACGCACGCTTTCGTCGGCGGCGAGGCAGATGCGCAGTGAAGCCACGGCATCCTCCATATGACGGTTGAGGTCGAGATCCTCGCGAACAGCCTTCAGCATGAAGGCCTGTTCCCGGTCACAGAGCTCCTGGTGGCCGGGTTCTCCCGCCATCGTCATGTCCTGGTCCGGCTTGATGAATTTGCCGTTCGGTCCGGTCTCGGCGGTATGGAGACGAATGACCGAGGTCTTGGTATGCGCGTCGATATCGTCGGATTTAGCGTTCGGATCCATGACGATCGAAACCGCGCCCTTCGGCGACATGATGTCCTTCACGAAGAATGCCGTCTCCGAGATCATTGGCCCCCAGCCGGCCTCGTACCAGCCGACGGATGCATCCTCGAACAAGACCTGCAGCTGGCCGTAGTTGTACATCCCCGGCGCAACCTCGTCAGAAAGCCGAACACCCATTCCTCGCACCTCGATCGGCTTGGCATCGGTGATCTGGCACATGACGTCGACGTAGTGCACGCCGCAATCGACGATCGGCGAGGTCGTCTGCATCAGAGATTTGTGCGTCTCCCACGTTGGGCCGCTCGATTGCTGATTGAGGTTCATGCGGAACACATATGGCGGGCCAAGTTTGCGAGCTTCCTCGATCAGTTTGATCCAGGACGGGTGATGGCGAAGGATGTAGCCGATCACCAGCTTGCCTCCCGCAGCCTTTGCGCCCGCAACAACGCGCTCGGCATCGGCCACGGTCGTCGCCAGCGGCTTTTCCACGAAGACATCGCAACCAGCTTCGAAGGCTGCAACGGCATAGTCCGCGTGACTGTCCGAATAGGTACAGACGGCACAGAGATCAGGCTTCAGCTCGGCAAGCGCCGCCTTGAAATCGGAATGGATCGCGTAGCCTTGAAGCTCCGGCGGCAGTTGCGGCTTCGAGCGGTTGACAAGCCCGACGATTTGGAAGCCCGGATTGTTGTGATAGGCGAGTGCATGGCTGCGCCCCATGTTGCCGAGCCCTGCGACAAGAACGCGGATTGGCTTGTCCGATGCACTCACTTGACTGCTCCTGAGGTGATGCCGCGGATAAGCTGCCGCGAGAAGATGACGTAGAGCACCAGGATCGGCAGGATCGCCAGTGACAGAGCCGCAAGCACCGCGTTCCAGTTGGTCACGAACTGGCCGATGAAGATCTGCGACCCCAGCGTCACGGTTTTCGTTGCCTCCGACGGCGCCAGGATCAGCGGGAACCAAAGGTCGTTCCAGATCGGGATCATTGTGAATACGGCGACCGTTGCCATTGCCGGACGTACGAGCGGCAGCACAAGGCGGAAGAAGATGGCGTATTCGGACAACCCGTCGATACGCCCTGCATTCTTCAGGTCGTCGGACACCGTGCGCATGAACTCCGAGAGAATAAAGATCGCCAGCGGAATCCCTTGCGCGGTGTAGACGAGGATCAGTGCCGTCAGCGTATTGACGAGGCCGGCCGCGACCATTCCCTGCAGGATTGCAACCGTGCCGAGGCGGATCGGGATCATGATGCCGATTGCCATGTAGAGGCCCATCAGTGTGTTGCCGCGAAAACGGTATTCCGACAGGGCGAAAGCGGCCATGGCGCCGAACAGCAACACCAGGAAGATAGCCATGATGGTCACGATGAAACTGTTCTGGAAGTAGACCGCGAAGTCACCCTGACCGAGTACGGTGTTGTAGCCGACAAGACTGAAGGTCGAAGGCGTCGGTATCTGCATCGGCGAACGAAAGATCGCGTTGCGGTCCTTGAACGAGTTGATGATGGTCAGGAACACCGGAAAGATAGCAACCAGCGTATAGCCGGCCAAGGCCAGGTGAATGAGGCCGGTGCGGATGGGGGATGTGCGTGCTCTGTTCGACATGACACACTCCTCAGAACTGGTACCGGCGCATGCGCCGCTGGATGGCGAAAAGGTAGAACGAGACGCCGGCGAGGATAATCAGAAACATGACGGTCGCGATCGTCGCACCCATCGAGCGGTCGCCGAGCTGCAGCTGGAACCCGAAGAAGGTACGATAAAGCAGCGTCCCCAGGATGTCCGTCGACATGTCAGGCCCGGCAAGCGCACCTTGAACTGTATAAATCAGGTCGAACGCATTGAAATTGCCAACGAAAGTCAGGATGGAGATGATACCAATCGCCGGCAGGATCAGGGGCAGCTTGATCTTCCAGAACTGCGCCCATCCGGTGATGCCATCACACTCGGCGGCCTCGATCACCTCTTCGGGAATACTCAGAAGCGCTGCGTAGATCAGCATCATGGGGATGCCGATATACTGCCAGTTGGAAATCAGTGACACGGCAATCAGCGCCGGGCCGGACTGGCCAAGCCAGGGAGCGAAGAGGGACTTCATGCCGACGAGGCTCATCAGCCACGGCGCGACACCCCAGATCGGCGACAGGATCAGCTTCCAGATGAAGCCGACGATGACGAACGAAAGAAGCGTCGGCAGGAATATCGCGGTGCGATAAAAGGCGACGAAACGCAGACGCGGCGTAGACAGGAGCGCGGCCAGCGCAACACCAATCGGATTCTGCACGCACATATGGACGGCAAAGAAGATCAGATTGTTGACGAGGGCATTCCAGAAGTCGCGAGCCCAGCGAGCGTCGCCGAAGAGAACCTTATAGTTGGCAAAACCGACGAAGGTCGTCGTTCCATCGACCGTATTGTAGAGCGAGAGCCGAAGAGTTTCGATCAGCGGCAGGACCATGATCGCCGAATAGACGACGATTGCGGGGAGAAGAAATACGCCGATATGCCAGCGCACCGGGCGCTTGATGGGCACCACATCGACAGGGTGTTCAGCTACGCTCATGGCTTTTGCCTGTTCTTATTGGCTGAGCCAGGGGCGCAGCGCAGGTGGAATTTGGGATGGCAACAAGGAAACCCTATCTGCCTGCCAGGCACCATCTCCGAAGGACAATGCACGGCAACCTCCCGCTCAACGCCGGCGAGGCGCATGCGCCTTCTCCCCGCGCGGGGAGAAGGCTGTCGCGATGGCAATCAGAGGCTCAAAGCCGTCGATCGCCGCTTATCACTACTTGCCTGGCTTGTACCAGCCGTCGAGGCCCTTCTGGAGCTTCTCGGCGGCAACCTGCGGCGTGTCGGTGCCGTTGATGACGTTCGCCGACTCAATCCATGTCTCGTTTTCGAGGTTCGGCGTGCCGCGGCCCAGAATCTGGTAGGTCGAGCGGATTGTCGACTTGTACGGGCCGCGCCAGGAAACGAATTCCTGAGCCAGCGGATCGCTCATCTTGACCGGGTTGGAGTTCAGGCTGAAGAATCCTGGCAGCGAGTTCGCGTAGATGTCGGCGAATTCGGCCGAAGCGACCCAGCTCAGGAGCTTCTTGGCTTCTTCCGGATGCGCGCTCTTGGCGTTCAGCGCGACACCGATATCCGGGTGGTCGGAGATGTAGCCCTGATCGCCGGCCTTCGGAACCGGCGGCGGGAAGGCACCCATCTTGAACTGGGCTTGGCTGTTGAACAGCGCAATTTCCCAGGAGCCTGCCGGGTAGATGGCGGCGCGGCCGAGCGTGAAGAGGTTCTGACTATCCGAATAGGTCTGGGCTTCGAAGCCGTCACCAAGGTAGGGCTTCCACTTGGCAAGTTCCTCATACGGCTTGACCCAGTCTGCGTCGGTCAGCTTCTGCTTGCCCTCGATCAGCGCAGTACGGCCGTCTTCACCCTTCCAGTAGTTCGGACCGATGTTCTGGTAGCCCATGGTTGCGGCTTCCCAGAGATCCTTCGTGCCCATGGCGAGCGGGATGTAGGTGCCGTCTGCCTTGATCTTCTCGAGCGCTGCGAAGAACTCGTCTTCCGTCTTCGGAACCGAAATGCCGAGCTTGTCGAAGGCATCCTTGTTGTAGATGAAGCCGTGGATAACCGACGCCATCGGTACGCAGAACGTGGTCTTGCTGTCATCGGTGGACCAGGCAGCCTTGGCGACCGGCGTGAAGTTCTCCATACCCGGCAAGTCGTTCAAGCTCGTCAGATTGCCCGCCTTGAAGAGCGCCAGCGACTTGTCGAACGGGCGGCAGGTGATGATATCACCAGCGCTGCCGGCATCGATCTTGGCAGCCGTTGCAGCGTCATACTCGGTTGGCGCGGTCGGCGAGAACACGACTTTGATGCCCGGGTTCTTGGCTTCGAATGCCGGGATGATCTTTTCCTGCCAGATCTGCAGGTCGTCGTTACGCCAGCTTTCGACGGTCAGCGTGACGTCGGCTGCGTGCGCAATCCCAACGGACGTGAGCAGGCTCGAAGCCAGCAGGAAGCTTTTCAGAGCAGTGTTTTTCATTTCCCTCTCCTGTTCTAAGCGCCGGGAGGCGCAATTCTTGGTCTGAAACAAGCAACGGCGTGCCTGGGGCAACGACCAATGCTCCTTGGAGCCGCCAGTTTTTGCCGGCCCCTAAAGCTCTTTCGACACGAGACGATCGCCCGTCGGTCGAACAACACACGGACATACGCGCATCCGAGGCAACAATCTCAAAGGAAACCGATAACGAAGAACGACAACTGAACATCAAAGCTCATGCGGCCGAATGCGTTTTACATCGAGAGGCCCGACTTATCTTGCTGTCGGTTTGGTGCTGCTCAATGTGCTGTTCCCTTTGCCGGGAATTAAGTCCAAAAAAATACCAATTGTCCAGCCAATTTTAACTTGTGGTACCGATAAAATTCACCAAATGATTTTTATCGCGATAAATCAATGAATTAGAAATGGCGCCATTTTGATCAGTTATCTCTTGGTAAATGGTATTTTTTTGGTATTGTAAGAAAAACCAAGGGGAACAAGCAAATCTGGTGGTCTAATGACAGAACTTGCTATCGGCATTGATGGCGGCGGGTCGAGTTGCCGCGCAGCGGTGATAGACGCATCGGGACGGGTTCACGGACGGGGGACCGCCGGCCCGGCAAATATTCTGTCCGATATCGACAACTCCCTGATCAACATCGTGTCATCGGCGCGAAACGCTCTGGCTGACGCTGGTCTTTCCCCTGAAACCGTTTCCAGAATCTCCGCTCTGGTTGGCGTCGCTGGCGCCAACGTCGGGGACTACGGACGGCGCATCGAGCTTGCGCTGCCATTTGCCAGATGCCGCGTCGTCACCGATGCGTCCACCGCGCTCCAAGGCGCGCTTGGCGATTCCGACGGCATCATCGGTGCTTTCGGCACTGGCTCGGTCTACAATGCCCGACGCAAAGGCACGCTTCGCGGCATCGGCGGTTGGGGGCTTGTTGTCGGGGACCAGGCAAGCGGTGCTCGCCTTGGCCGCGATCTACTTGAAAACGCCCTGCTGGCGCACGACCGTGTTCGCTCCTCCTCGCCGCTCACCGAACGATTGATGGCGGAATACGATAACGATCCCGAGCGGGTCGTAGAATTCGCCCATGTATCCCGCCCGAAGGATTTCGCCCGCTATGCGCCGCTGGTCTTCGAATACGCCGCGAACAATGACCCAGTTGCTTCGGGGATTGTACAGAATGCCGCGCGCTCGATCTGCGAAAGTCTGGACGCGCTGCTGTGGGCCGAATGCCCGGCAATCTGCCTGCTCGGCGGCCTTGCGGCGGCCTATCGTCCATGGATCGCCGAACACCACAGAGTCCTGCTGCGAGAGCCGAAGGGTGATGTCCTGCAAGGCGCGACGGACCTCGCCGTCAAATTTCTGCGTGAGCAAGAGAGAGGCGCCGCATGACTGACGATTTCGCCAGTATCCTCTCATCTGAGAGGCTCCAGGCCGGTGGCAGCGGCCCACTCTATGTCAAGTTGCGACGCACGCTTGAGGAGGCGATCCGAACGGGCTCGCTTGGTCACGGTGACGCCCTTCCGCCCGAGCGCGACATTGCCGAGTTCGCGACCGTAAGCCGTGTGACAGTCCGAAAGGCCATCGACGAACTGGTTTCCGATGGCCTGCTGGTCCGTCGGCACGGCTCTGGCACCTTCGTTACCAAGCCTGTATCGCGAGTCGAACAGCGCCTCTCGCAATTGACCTCGTTTACCGAAGATATGGCCCGCCGCGGGATGACCTCGCGCTCCGAATGGCTGCACAAGGGCATCCACACTCCCTCACCCGACGAAATGATGATCCTCGGCCTCGCGACGGACGTGAAGGTTTCCCGGCTCAGCCGTCTCCGCATTGCCGACAACCAGCCGCTGGCCATTGAAAATGCAAGTGTGTCAGGCGAGTTTCTGCCGGACCCGTTCGTCGTCACGACTTCGCTTTATGCGGAACTGGAGCGTCATCAGGTGCGTCCCGTTCGCGCCGTTCAGAGAATTTCCGCGACGAACATGAAAGAGGAAGATGCGCGCCTTCTCGGTGTTTCGGTCGGCGCCGCGGGGCTGTCGATCGAACGCATTTCCTATCTTGGTTCCGGGCGCGCGGTGGAATTCACCCGCTCGCTGTATCGCGGAGATGCATATGATTTCGTGGCGGAATTGACGATCGGCACCCCGTGAGCAATGGTCGCGATTGAACAGCAGGGCGGCTGAGGCTATTGCTGTTGCATGATGACGATTGAACCAGGAATCTTGATTCTCGACGCCGTCTCCGATCCAGGCAATCCGGAAAAACCGAACGACGACCGCTTCGGTCACAACCAGGCCTGTGCCTTTGTGATCGACGGCGCCACCGGTCTCGGCGACCGCCAATTCGTGGATGTGTACGGAAGCGACGCCGCCTGGATCGCAGCGCGCTTCGCCGATGGTTTTCAGCGGCAGATCACCCGCGATACCGAGATATCGAGTGTTGCCCGCACAGTTTCGGTAGAGGCACGAAAAGCTTTTCTCGACAGCAACCCCCATGTACCGCGCTACGCCTGGCCGCTTTCCGCTTTTGCCATGCTGCATGCAACACACACAGGTTTCACGTTTTTCGGGTTGGGCGATTCCTGCATTTTCCTTCTGCAGGAAGATGGTTCGGCAAGCTTCCATACGGCGATCCCGGATGCCTTCGCCCGAGAGCAGGCCAACGCGCAAAGCCATATTGCCCGCACCGGCGGCATCACCAGGGGCGGCGGCGCGCTCGGCAATGCCGAGACACTGGCCGCACTGCGACGGCATCGCGAAAGCCAAAATACGGTCGGCGGCATCTGGACGCTTGGCCTCGTACCTGAAGCAGCCGATCATCTCGTATCGGAAACGCTTCCCGTGAAAGGCAAGGCACACGCCATCATCTGCAGCGACGGCTTCGCAGACCTGGTCGTTCTTTACGCGGCCTATGATGCGGCAAGCCTGGTGCGTACCGCACTCGACAAGGGGCTGGCACCGATGATCGAGGAGCTGCGTCGCCTCGAACGACAAACTGACCCAGAAGGCCTTCGCTACCCACGCTTCAAGCAGAGCGACGACACGACCGCGATCGTGGTCGAACTGACGGCCTGATCAGCCATTGTTTTCGATTGAGGATTAAGGCTTTGGGCGCAGACCTTGAATCGCATTATCGAGACCTTGGATCAGATCATGAAGACGCGAGCCGTTAGGCCGCGTCCTCCACGTCCTCACGCGGCTTGGCAGGAACGTAGTTGAGCACAGGCCCGAGCCAACGCTCGACTTCCCGGATTTCCATGCCCTTTCGGGCCGCATAATCCTCAACCTGGTCACGCTCGACCTTTGCCACGCCGAAGTAATAGGACTCGGGATGACCAATGTAGATGCCCGAGACGGATGAGCCCGGCCACATCGCGTAGCTTTCCGTCAGCGTCACGCCGGCGGCTTTCTCCGCATCGAGCAAACGGAACAACGTCGCCTTCTCCGTATGGTCGGGCTGTGCCGGATAGCCGGGCGCCGGACGGATACCGCCATATTCCTCAGTGATCAGTTGGTCCTTGCTGAACGCTTCATCCTTGGCATAGCCCCAGTACTGGCGACGAACCTCTTCGTGCATGCGCTCGGCGAAAGCCTCGGCGAAGCGGTCGGCAAGCGCCTTTACCAGAATGGACGAGTAGTCGTCATTGGAACGCTCGAAGCGCTCGGCAATCGCCACCTCCTCGATACCGGCAGTGACGACGAAACCGCCGACATAGTCCTGAACGCCGCTGTCTACAGGTGCCACGAAGTCCGAAAGCGCCACATTCGGGCGACCATCGCGCTTCGACAGCTGCTGACGCAGTGTGTAGAAAGTCGCCAGCTCCTGCCTGCGGGCATCATCCGTGAAGAGCTTGATGTCGTCGCCGACAGCGCCAGCCGGCCAGAAGCCGATGACGGCTCGCGGCCGGAACCATTTCTCGTCGATGATCTTCTTCAGCATCGCCTGTGCATCGGCCCAGAGAGCCCGCGCTGCCTCACCCTGCTTCTCGTCCTCGAGAATGGCAGGGTAACGGCCACGCAACTCCCAGGTCTGGAAGAACGGCGTCCAGTCGATATACTCGGCCAGCGTCGCCAGATCGTAGTCCTCGAACACCTTCGTGCCGAGGAAGCTGGGTTTGCCGGGTGTGTAGGCAGACCAGTCGACCTTCTGCGCATTTTCGCGGGCACGCGCCAGCGGCAGACGGACCTTCTCCGCTTCGCTGCGCGCGTGGGCGGCTGCGACCTTGGCGTACTCGGCGCGGATATCATTCACATAGCCATCACGCGCATCCGGCGACAGCAGCGACGACACAACGCCGACGGCGCGGCTGGCGTCGGTCACATAAACCGTCTGCCCCTTGGCGTAACCCGGATGGATCTTCACTGCCGTATGCACGCGACTGGTGGTGGCGCCACCTATCAGCAGCGGCAGGTCCAGCCCCTGGCGCTCCATCTCAGCCGCTACATGCACCATCTCGTCGAGCGACGGCGTAATAAGGCCGGAGAGACCGATGATATCGACCTTTTCGGCAACCGCTGTCTCCAGAATCTTCGTCGCCGGCACCATAACGCCAAGATCGATGATCTCATAGTTATTGCAGGCCAGCACGACGCCGACGATATTCTTGCCGATGTCGTGCACATCGCCCTTGACCGTCGCCATCAGGATCTTGCCCGCGGACTTGCGTTGCTCGCCGCCAGAGAGACGCTTTTCCTCTTCCATATATGGAAGAAGAACAGCGACGGCCTGTTTCATGACACGGGCGGATTTCACGACCTGCGGCAGAAACATCTTGCCCGAGCCGAACAGATCTCCGACAACGTTCATGCCGGCCATGAGCGGCCCTTCGATGACATGCAACGGCCTGGCGGCCTGCAGGCGGGCTTCCTCGGTATCGGCCTCGATATATTCGGTAATTCCGTTGACCAGCGCATGCTCAAGACGCTTCTCGACGCTCCATTCGCGCCACGACAGGTCCTGCACGCGACCCTCCCGGGCGGCGCCGCCACGGAATTTCTCCGCAACCTCAAGCAGGCGTTCGGTGCCGTCGGCGCGACGGTTCAGGACGACGTCCTCGCAGGCCTCGCGCAACTCCGCGTCGATGTTGTCGTAGACGGCCAACTGGCCGGCATTGACGATCCCCATGTCCATGCCCGCCTGAATGGCGTGGTAGAGGAACACGGCATGCATGGCTTCGCGCACCGGCTCATTGCCGCGGAACGAGAAGGACAGGTTGGAGACGCCGCCTGAAATATGCACCAGCGGCATGCGCTGACGGATCGTCCGCGTCGCCTCGATGAAGTCGACGCCGTAATTGTTGTGCTCTTCGATACCGGTCGCGACCGCGAAGACGTTCGGGTCGAATATGATATCCTCAGGCGGGAAACCCGCCTTCTCGGTAAGGATCTTGTAGGCGCGCGAGCAAATCTCGACCTTGCGATCGTAGGTATCGGCCTGCCCGGTTTCGTCGAAGGCCATGACGACAACGGCCGCGCCATAGGCATGCAGCAGCTTCGCCTGGGCAAGGAAATTCTCCTCGCCTTCCTTCAGCGAGATCGAGTTGACGATCGACTTGCCCTGGACGCGCTTCAGGCCGGACTCGATGATCGAGAACTTCGACGAGTCGATCATCACAGGCACGCGTGCGATATCAGGCTCAGCAGCGATCAGATTGAGGAACTCGACCATCGCCTTTTCGGAATCGATCAGGCCTTCGTCCATGTTGATATCGATGATCTGGGCGCCGTTCTCCACCTGATCACGAGCGACATCCAGCGCTGCCGTGTAATCGGCGTTGGTGATCAGCTTGCGGAACCTTGCAGAACCGGTGACATTGGTGCGCTCACCGACATTGACGAATGGAATGTCTTTCGTCAGCTCGAATGGTTCGAGGCCCGACAGCGACATAAACGGCCGATGTTCCGGAATCGGGCGCGGCTTGTACTTGGCAACCACTTCGGCAATCGCCTTGATATGCTCCGGCGTCGAGCCGCAGCAGCCGCCGACGATGTTGACAAGGCCTTCGCGAGCAAATTCATCGATCTGCGCCGCCATCAGTTCCGGCGTCTCGTCATACTGGCCGAATTCGTTCGGCAGGCCTGCATTCGGATAGGCGCAGATAAACGTATCGGCGACACCCGAAAGCTCCTGCAGGTGCGGACGCATGGCGTTGGCGCCGAGGGCGCAGTTGAGACCGATCGTGAACGGGTTGGAGTGGCGTACCGAATTCCAGAAGGCGGACGGCGTCTGGCCCGACAGCGTGCGGCCCGAGAGATCGGTGATCGTGCCGGAGATCATGACCGGCAGGCGGATGCCTTTTGCCTCGAAGCGCTCCTCGCAGGCGAAAATGGCTGCCTTGGCGTTCAGCGTGTCGAAGATCGTCTCGATGAGGATGATATCGGCGCCACCGTCGATAAGCCCGTCAATCTGCTCGCCGTAGGCAATGCGCAGATCGTCAAAGCTGACGGCACGGAAACCGGGGTTGTTCACATCTGGAGAGATGGAGGCGGTGCGGTTCGTCGGGCCGATGGCGCCCGCCACGAAACGGCGGCGACCGTCCTCGCGCTCGGCGCGCTCGGCCGCCCGGCGGACGATCTCGGCACCTTCCTTGTTAAGCGCATAGACCTCGCCTTCCATCGCGTAGTCGGCCTGCGCAATTCGGGTGGAGGAGAAGGTGTTGGTTTCGAGAATATCCGCGCCGGCCTTGGCGTATTTGTAGTGAATTTCTTCGATCGCATCCGGCTGGCTCAGGATCAGAAGATCGTTATTACCCTTCTGATGACAGGCGCAACCGATGAACCGGTCGCCGCGGAAATGATCTTCATCATAGCCCAGCCCCTGAATCTGTGTGCCCATGGCGCCGTCAAGAACGAGGATGCGTTCGCTGGCGGCTTTCCTCAGCGCCGCGAACACTTCACTGCCGTCGCGCTTCGCCCCTTCGGGACCAAAGAGAGTATCAAACACGGGCGGACTCCTTGACGTCGTTACAGACCAGCGCTTCAAATCACATAAAGATATCTTTATGTCAATATATGGATCTCAATTCCGCTTCTGACAACCTTGGCGGATGACAGACTCGGGCGGCCCCTATATAGGCGTTTGCGAAGGCATTGTGCACGAAATCGGAGGAGTATCATGGCACCTGCAATTGGCGACGCCACGCTCGGAAACTGGACCACTCGCACCTATCATCGCGATTGGCTCCTCGCGCAGGCAAATGCTCTGTTCGATTTCTTCCAGCACGATTCCATCAATCCCAAGGGCGGATTCTACGATCTGGACGATACCGGCAAGCCGCTCGACGCCGAGGGGCAGGTTCGTGGCATCCATATCGCCGCTCGCGCCGTCCACTGTTTCTCGATCGGCACCCTCCTCGGTCGCCCGGGCGCTACCGATGTCGTTGATCACGGCATGCAGTACATCTGGAACCATCATCGCGATACGACCAATGGCGGTTACTTCTGGTCGCTGAACAATGACGGTCCGGTCGATTCCAGCAAGCAGGGCTATGGTCACGCCTTCGTGCTGCTTGCCGCATCCTCGGCCAAGACCATCGGCCATCCGCTGGCCGATGGCATGATCGCCGATGTCACGGAAGTCCTGAACACGAAGTTTTGGGAAACCCGCCACGGCGCCATAGCCGAGGAATTCAACGCGGATTGGTCGCCGATCGACGGCGGCACCTATCGTGGCCAGAACTCCAACATGCACCTGACGGAAGCCCTGATGGCCGCATTCGAGGCTACCGGCGACAGATCTTACCTCGACAAGGCCGAAAGCATTGCCGACCTAGTCATCCGCCGCGCTGCCGGCTCGGTCGACTGGCGCGTCGGCGAGCATTTCAACGCCAATTGGGTTCTCGACAAGACTTATCGCGGCAACGAGATGTTCCGCCCGTCTGGCACCACGCCCGGCCACTGGCTGGAATGGACGCGCCTGCTGCTGCAGCTCTGGTCGCTTGGCGGACGGAAGCAAAGCTGGCTGCCGGATGCAGCCAAGGCGTTGTTCGCGCAATCGATGCTGCTCGGCTGGGACACCGCAAGGGGTGGCTTCTTCTACACGCTCGACTGGGAAGACGCGCCCGCGAAGCGCGAAAAACTGTGGTGGCCCGCCTGCGAGGGTGCTGGTGCTGCCCACTACCTTAACCAACACCTGCCGAGCGATTTCCACGAGGAAAGCTACCGCAAGATCTGGAACGTTATCGAGCGCTGCTTCGTCGACCACAAGAACGGCGGTTGGCACGAAGAACTGACCGAAGACCTCGCTCCCGCCCACACGATCTTTCCGGGCAAGGGCGACATCTACCACGCCCTGCAGGCGTGCCTGATCCCCCTCTTCCCGGCAACCGGCAGCCTGACCAAGGTCATCGCCGAGGCCGGGGGGAAAGTCTGATCCAGCGTCGGGCGCGCCATCTCGACGGCGCCCCGCTTGTCACTGACGCGGGCAGCGTTACCCCAAGCTGACAAGATTCGGAGAGTTCGGTTTTATGAGACAGGGTCCCACGACCAATTGGGCGAAGAGCTTCCGCTACAGCTTTCAAGGTTGCTACTATCCCTCGTCCGTGGAGGCGGTTTGCGAGATCGTCTCGCGATCATCAAAGATAAAGGTCGTCGGATCAGGGCACTCGTTCAATGCAATTGGCGATGGCCAAGTTGCATTGTCGCTTGCCGAGTTGCCGATCAACCCCATTGTCGAGGATGACGGAACGCGGGTTACCGTGGGAGGTCATTGCACCTATGGGGAGCTTGCGACTTTCCTGAATCGTCATCGGCTCGCCATCCACAACCTCGCATCCTTGCCTCACATCTCGATTGCTGGAGCAATTGCGACGGCAACGCATGGGTCGGGCAACTTAAACGGCAATCTTGCGACGGCGGTCTCCTGTCTCGAGTTTATTGCCGGTGACGGCCGCGTCGTAAGGATAGCACGTGGCGATGTCGATTTTCCGGGAATGGTTGTGCATCTGGGCGCGCTTGGCGTCGTCACGCGCGTGACGCTTGACGTTCAGCCGGAGTTTGAGGTCGCGCAATCTGTCTACGAAGGGCTGGCCTGGGACCGGTTGCTGGACAACCTCGATGATATCATGGCCGCGGGCTATAGCGTCAGTGTGTTCACTCAGTGGGGTGAAAAGGCTGGATCAATCTGGTTGAAGCGAAAGGCCCCGGCCGACGAGTGGCCAGCCACCTTTCACGGTGCAATGCGTGCGACTGCCAACAGGCATCCGATAAGCGGTCTCGATTCGCAAAATTTCACCGAGCAACTCGGGCAATACGGCCGGTGGTCCGACAGGCTCCCGCACTTCAAGATGGGCTTCACCCCCAGCAGCGGCGAAGAGATACAATCCGAGTACCATGTTTCCAGGAAAGATGGGGCGGCGGCGATCCGGGCACTCCTGTCGATCCGCGATAAATTTGTCCATCTGGTGCAAGCGGGGGAATTCCGGACAGTTGCCGCCGACCAGTTTTGGCTCAGCCCTCAATATCATCGCGACACCGTATCGATCCACTTCACCTGGATTCGGGATCAGGACGCAGTGAATACGGCCGCAAGGCACATCGAGCAGATACTGTCGCCTTTCAATGCCCTGCCGCACTGGGGAAAGGTCTTCACAAGCCGCGATGTTGGCGCCAGCTATGAGAGGCTGTCGAATTTTCGCCGGCTTCGAAACGGCATGGATCCGGAACGGAAATTCTCGAATCCCTGGTTGGAAGACGTCGTTCTTGGCCGAGGCGAAAGATAACCGCACGCTTGAGCCTGCTGTCGCCGCTAGCGTCGAACCGTCCGCCCATGTCCACCCCGTGGCGGATCTGGCGTGTCAAAAGGCACGCCAGATGATGCCGGTTTCACGCCAATCGCAGCGCGTCGAGATCCTTCGCCAGCATCAACGCCAGCGCCTCGACCGCCAGATTGTGATCATCGCGCTGCGGCAGGCCCGAGACCGTCACCGAACCGATGCAGCCCGTTCCCTTGACGTTGATCGGGAAGCTGCCGCCATGCGGCGCGTAGTCGGCGTCGGCAAGGCCGTTGTCGGCGACCGTCTTTCCCTTGGCTTTCAGATCGAGCCCGATCGCGTAACTGCTCTTGAAGTAGCGCAGCACCAGATTGCGTTTGCGTCTTACCCATTGGACGTTGTCGGGTGTCACGCCCGGAAGTGCCGCATAGAAAACAGGCATCGAGTGGAGCATGATGTCGATGGCAATGCCGAGCTTGCGCTCGGTTCCCAATTCCTGCAGCAACTTGCCGAGCTGCCACGCCGTCACTAGGTCGAATGCGTCAAAACTGAGTACTTTTTCCTGCTCGGCGATCCGCTTCAGATCATCCTCGACCGTCGTCATCTCTGCTTCCTCTCCTGCCATGCTTTCAATTGACCATTCGCAAGCAAGGCGGGAAAGTAAAGCGAAATCGTGACGATAGGCGTGCCGTTAAAGTTTCGGCGTCAGCATCTCGAAGCGGTCGCGGATCGTGGAACAGGTGTCGCCGCCGAGGCGTGCAATCGCATCGACCTCGGCCGGATCGACACGTAGACTTTCGGGATCGACGACACCATCACGATAGTGGGCATAGACGATCTCTCCCATGATGATCTGTCGTGATTTGCCGAGCTCCAGCGTCACATGCCGCTTGCATTCGAAGGCAGCCGGCGCCTCAGCGATCCAGGGGGACGCGACCTTCGTTCCCGGCATCGCGGTCAATCCCGCTACTTTCAGTTCGTCGACGCCGCGCGGATATTTGGAGCCGCAAATATGCATCGCTTCGGCAATCGCGAACGAGACGATATTGACGGTGAAGACCTCCGTCATGCGGATGTTATGCCCGGTATCCTTGAAGGACATGTCAGGATTGTTTTCCACCCCGAGTGCCAGGATCGGCGGGTCGGCGGAGAGGCAATT
Organism: Rhizobium sp. Root1220; assembly: GCF_001426265.1. GTDB lineage: Bacteria > Pseudomonadota > Alphaproteobacteria > Rhizobiales > Rhizobiaceae > Rhizobium. The sequence continues at coordinate 15,903 of NZ_LMDG01000006.1, read as the reverse complement.
GAAGAAGCTGAACGGGGCTGCATTGATGCGGCCATGCTCGTCCACCGTCGTCACGAGTGCGATAGGCCGCGGAATGACCGTCCCAATCATCAGCTTGTAGCGCTCGCGTTCGGAAAGCGTCTCGAAGTCGAAGGAGACTGACATGGTTCAGCCCGCTGCCTGCATGGGCGCAAAGCCACTCATTTCCCCGACGAACGGCTTGACGAGCGGCGAGGCATAGGAACCCCGCTTGCTGGTCTTCAGCCCCAGCGACACCAGCGCCTCGGCCTGCTTGACGGCAGCCGCAACGCCATCGACGACAGGAACGCCGTAGATCTCCTGCAGTTCGCGCGCCAGATCGGTCATGCCGGCGCAACCGAGCACGATCGCTTCGGCGCCATCCTCGGACAGCGCCCGCTCTATCTCGGCGCGAAGCTTGCCGATCGCGCCGGAGGCCTCATCCTCCAACTCGAGCACCGGAATGTCGGAAGCGCGCACCTTCGCCCGGTCACCCATGCCGTAGCGACGCACCAGATTGTCGATCAGCACCCGCGAGCGCTCCAGCGTCGTTACCACGGTAAAGCGCTGCGCCAGGAAGCCGGCCGTTGCCACTGCGGATTCGCAGAGCCCGAGGACGGGCACGTCGCAAAAACTGCGTGCCGCTTCGAGCCCCGTGTCATCGAAGCAGGCGATGACGGCAGCATCATATGTGCCTGCCCGGTCCTTCAGTTCGGCCAGCAGGCCGGGAATGGCTAGCGCTCCGTCATAGTGCCCCTCGATTGAAACGGGCCCCATGCGGGAGGTTGCGGCGATGACCTCCGTTCCAGTAGCGGCGACCAACCGGGCGGCGGCGGCCGCCTTGTCGGTCATGGTGGCCGTCGTATTCGGATTGACGATGAGAATGCGCATGAGATCAGCTTATCTTTGCCTGGCGTCCGCGCAGCATCATCATGATACCGAGCGCGACGAGAATGATGGTGAAGGAGAACAGTGTCGTGACAGTGCCAAGCGCATAGAGCACCGGCGTCGTGACGTTGGTGGTCATCCCGTAGATTTCCAGCGGCAGCGTGTTGTAGCTGCCCGAGGTCATCAGCGTGCGCGCGAATTCGTCGTAGGACAGGGTAAAGCCGAACAGGCCGACGCCGATCAGGCTGGGCGCGATCATCGGCAGCACCACATGCGCAAATGTCTGCCAGGCCGATGCGCCAAGATCGCGTGCGGCTTCTTCGTAAGCGGGCGAGAAGCGGTTAAAGACCGCAAACATGATCAGCACGCCGAACGGTAGCGTCCAGGTGAGATGCGCGCCAAAGGCCGAGGAATACCAGGCAGGCCGCAAACCACCCTGCTGGAACACCACGCCGATGCCGAGCGAAATAATGATCGACGGCACCACGAGGCTGGCGACGGTGGCGTAGAACAGCACTGTCGCCCCTCGAAACCGCCGGCGGAAGGCAAGCCCCGCCAGCAGCGACACCACGACGGTGACGACCATCACCATGAAGCCGAGCGTAAACGAGCGCCGGAACGACGCGCCGAAATCGCCAACCGCCTGCTTTTCGAACAGGTTGTAGAACCAGTGCACGGAAACGCCGTTGAGCGGAAAGGTCAAACCGCCATCCGCCCCCTGGAAGGAGAGGATCAGGATCGCCGACAGCGGCCCGTAGAGGAATAGCACGAAGACGATGAAGAAGGCGGCGAGAACGTAGAATTCCCAGGTGCGCTTTTCGTGCCCCATCTCAAAGCTCCTTGCGAATATCGACGACGCGCAAAATGGCGGCAACCATCATCAGCACGACGATCAGAAGCACCACGGCATTGGCCGCAGCCGCGGGATATTGCAGCAGCGACATCTGGTTCTTCATCATCAGCGCCACGGACGCGCTCTGCCCGCCGGACATCACCTGCACCGTTGAGAAGTCGGCCATCACGAGCGTCACGACAAAGATCGAGCCGATGGCGATACCGGGCTTGGCCAGCGGAATGACCACGTTCCAGAGAATCTGCCAGCCGCTGGCGCCGGCATCGCGCGCCGCCTCGAACAGCGAGCGATCGATGCGCATCAGCGTGTTGAAGATCGGCGTCACCATGAACAGCGTGTAGAGGTGCACCATGGCCAGAACCACGGCGAAATCGGAATAAAGCAACCATTCGATCGGCTGCGGCACGATCCCCATATTCACCAGCGCCGAGTTGATCAGACCGTTGCGGCCGAGTACAGGGATCCAGGAGATCATGCGAATGATGTTCGACGTCATGAACGGCACCGTGCAGACCAAGAACAGGATCATCTGCGTCGACGTGCGCCTGATATGGAAGGCAAGGAAGTAGGCGACCCAGAAGCCGATAAAGACGGTCAGTGTCCAGACGATCACGGTGAATTTCAGCGTGTTCAGATAGGTCTTCCAGGTGACCCAGGAACCGAGCGTCTCGGTATAGTTCATCGTCAGGAAAGCCGGGTACAAACCGGCGAAGTCATAATCCCAGAAGCTGACGATGACGATCATCATGATCGGCAGCACGAAGAAGAAACCGAGGATCAGGATAAGCGGTGTCGCCTGAATATAGGACGCGACCCAAGGCGGAAGCCGGAAGCTGCCTGAGCGAACCCGTCCAACCTTCTCGTCTGCCTGTGCTGAAGCAATCGTCGCCATCTGCCATCCTCTCGGATTTGCCTTGAATAAAGAAAGCGAGAGGGATCGGAAGACCCCTCCCCAGCCCTCCCCCACAGGGGAGGGAGTTTCTCCGTTGCACCCTCCCCAACGGAGAGGGTTTCCTTGCCGCAACGCTCACGCTCCCTCCCCCTTGCGGGGAGGGTTTGGGAAGGGGAAAGCGGCAGCCGCCGTAGCGGACTTTCCCCGCCTTAAGCCGCGATGAACTCGTTCCAGCGGCGGACCATGTAGCGGTCTTCGTCCATGACGGAGTTCCAGCATGCCACGTGGCCCATACGCTCTTCGAACGAACCGCCATCGCGAACCGCACCGGCCTTCTCCATGACCTTGCCTTCCGGCGACATCACATCGCCCTGCGCAGCCTTGCCTTCGATCCAGTAGCCCCACTCGTCGGCTGTCATGAACTTCTTTGCAGTGTCCATGCAGGCGGAATAGTAACCCTGGCGGTTGAGGTAACCACCGACCCAGCCGGACGTATACCAGTTGATGTACTCGTATGCCGCGTCGAGCTCGGCACCCTTGAGGTGCGAAGCAAGGCCGAGACCGCCGCCCCACGAACGGTAGCCTTCCTTCAGCGGCTGGTATTTGCAGGCGATGCCCTTGGAGCGGACGGCGGCGACGGCCGGCGACCACATCGACTGGATCACAACTTCGCCCGACGACATCAGGTTGACCGATTCATCGAAGCTCTTCCAGAAGGCGCGGAACTGGCCGTCCTGCTTTGCCTTGATCAGGAAGTCGATCGTCTTGTCGATCTCTTCCTTGGTCATGTTGCCCTTGTCGGCATACTTGATGTTGCCCATGGCTTCCATGATCATCGCCGCATCCATGATGCCGATCGACGGAATGTTCAGGATCGAGGTCTTGCCCTTGAACTTCGGGTCCATGATATCGGCCCAGGTGGTGATCTCGCGACCAACCAGATCAGGACGGATGCCGAGCGTGTCTGCATTGTAGATCGTCGGCATCATGGTGAAGAACTCGGTCTCGCTCTTGGCGAAAGTCTTCGCATCGGCGCTTTCGACGTAACCGACCGTATGCGGTGCGGTACCCTGCGCAATGACGCTGTCTGCCTTCAGCTTGCCGTTCTTGAAGAGCGGAACGACCTGGTCGTAATACTTCAGCTTCTTGACATCCATCGGCTGGATAACGCCGGTCGGATAGACCTTCTTCAGGATCCAGTATTCGATGTCGGCGACGTCGTAGCTGTCAGGCTGAGTGACGGCGCGCTGGGCGGCGGCGTCGGAATCGGTCGCCGTCATCTCGAGCGTGATGCCGAGGTCCTTCTTGCACTGCTCTGCAATGGCGTTGATGTTGGAAACGCCGGTGCCGAACTGGCGAAGCGTGATGTTCGACTGGGCCCAGATAGTCGGGAAGCCGGTGATCAGTCCGGAGCCGGCAATCGCGCCGGCCGCCGCGGCGCCCGTCTTCAACAGGCTGCGACGGGAAATCCCCGCTTCCGTCTTGGTCGTCTTCTTTTCAGTTGTCATGTTAGTTCCCCTTCTTTTGGTGGTGAGGTTCATGCACGGCCGAGGAGGACCGCGTCCTCAAGGGCCCAACTCAGAGACACCGCATCGCCGACCGATACGGGTTTGGCGAAGTAATCGCCGTCACTCGCGATGACTGTGAAGTCGTCACTGCCCGCGCCAGCCACGGTGATCTTCACCGAGGCGCCGCGATATTCGATGTTGGAGACGACGCCGTTGAAGCCGAGCGTCTTGTCGGAAGCGGTATCGAGGCGCACCCGGTCGGTGCGGACGCCGATGTCGACGGGTTCGCCGGCAAGCCTGCCCTCGCCCCGCACCGAGAATGTCTGACCACCCGGCGCCTCGAGCGTCAGAACGCCATTGCCAACGGATGCCACACGGCCGGACAGAACATTGTGATCACCCATGAAGCGCGCCACGAAGGCGGTTGCCGGCTCCTCGAACACCTTGCGCGGCGTTGCCGCCTGCTCGATCTTGCCGTCGTTCATGATGACGATGATATCGGCCAGCGCCATCGCCTCTTCCTGGCTGTGCGTCACATGCACGAAGGTGATGCCGAGCGTCTTCTGCAGCTTCTTCAATTCTGCGCGCATACGGATTTTCAGGAACGGATCGAGCGCCGAAAGCGGCTCGTCGAGCAGCAGCGCCTCCGGATCGGTGATCAGCGCGCGCGCCAGTGCGACACGCTGCTGCTGACCACCGGAAAGCTGTGCCGGACGCCGTGTTGCATAGGCTTCCATCTGCATCAGCTTCAACATCTCAAGCGCCTTGGCGCGGCGCTCGTCCTTCTCGACGCCTTTCATCTTCAGACTGAAGGCGACGTTGTCGATCAGGTCGAGATGCGGAAACAGGGCGTAGGACTGGAACATCATCGCCGTGCCGCGCCTGGCCGGCGGAAAATCGGTAACGACGGTATTGCCGAGACGGATATCCCCCGACGAGATACTCTCATGCCCGGCGATCATGCGCAGCGTCGAGGTCTTGCCGCAGCCGGAAGGCCCGAGGAAACAGCAATAGGAGCCAGCCGGTATTTTCAGGCTGATCGCATGCACGGCAGTGGTCGCGCCATACACCTTGGAAACGGATGCTATATCGATCTCTGCCGCTTTCGACATCGTGTCTTCCCCTGTTTGAGAAAGACAATGCATCTGCCGTGCCAGTTGCTAATCGGCACATCAGCCCCTTGCAAAACATGCACTTACGGGAAAAGATAACACGCGGGCGCTTTTTTCATCAAACAAAATCCTGCATACCAAATAGGCTATCGTTCGCAATTCGTGCAAAAAATCGTATACAATATAGTCGCACTTTGCTCGCAAATTCCATTTAACTTTCAGCGCGAAGCCGGATATCATCGTGGCGTTGTAAGGTATCCGCTTTCATGAACTCAGCCGCAAACGCCCATGAGGCTCCAGACGTTTCATCCGAAATTGGAACTCAGAAAATCCGTGACGCTATTCGCGACGCGATCGTCGAACGGCGCCTCTCGCCGGGAACCAAGCTTTCAGAGAACGACGTCGGCAGTCTCTTCAATGTCAGCCGCACTCTGGCGAGGGCGGCGCTACAGGCGCTTTCCTATGAAGGCCTTGTCAGCGTCGAGAAAAATCGTGGCGCATTTGTCGCGTATCCATCGCCTGAGGAAGCGCGGCAGATCTTTGCCGCCCGCCGCTTGGTCGAGCCGGGCATTCTGCGCGACGCCGCCGCACGGATAACCCCGTCGCAGATCCAGCATCTCAAGCAGTTGCTGATTGAGGAGGGCCGCCTGATGAGCGAGCGCGGGCAGACGGCCCGGCGCGCCGAAATCAAGGCTTCCGGCGATTTTCATCTGACGCTCGCTGCAATATCGGGCAATGCCATCATGCAGCGGTTCATGGACGAGCTCGTTGCCCGCTCGTCCCTGGCGATCGCACTTTACGGCCAGTCAACGGTGTCAAGCTGCGGACACTCGGAACACGGCGACATCATCGCGGCCGTCGAGCGCAACGATCTTGAGCAGGCATGCCATCTGATGGTGCATCACATCGCGCACATCGAGGCAGATCTCGATCTAAGGGAGCGCAAGAGCGTCGGACTGAAGGAAGCGTTCGAGCTTTAGTCAACGATAACGCAGGTGATGTCGTAAACTTGATTTGGTGCGCCTGCATTCAGCGGTCGCAGCTGGCAACCATCGCAGGGGAATTGGATCGCGGCACGGGGCCGCGATCCAGACATCAGCCACGCGGGCTGATCTCATCCTGTCGCGCGGCAACCGCGACGATCTCCGGGGTTCCATTGGCAAGAAGACGCTTGCGAACGAGAACACCCATGACGCGCGCTGCTGTCGAGAAACTCATTCGGTCAAGCGGTCCCTCGCCTTCCCATGGCTTGGTGAGGCGCTCGGTCACGGCGCCGACGATGTTCATCGGAACGATATCGTCGCATTGACGCATCGCCTCGAAGACCTGGCTGATGGGAACAACCCGAGCTTCGAATGTTACCAGCGGTTCGGTGAGTTCCGCATCCCATTCTTCGAAGGCGTAGAGCGCTTCGCGGAAGAGTTCCTGAAGGGTGAACGGGGCGTGCCCATTGTGAAGTGGCGGCAAGGCATTCGTCATGTCTGTCTCCTCTTGTGGGGATATTGCCAATTCCTCCTCTTCGGCCGGCAGCAACGCGGGAAACAGAACTCAGAGCTCCCGTACGGGCCGAATAACACGATCAATGTTATAGTGTAATATACGTGTGATAAAGCCCTTTATCCCCCGCAGGCGGCGCCCGCCTGAACACCGAACAAATAAGCCGTTGATATTCCAAAGAATACCAACGGCCCATAGCAGTCAAATTAAGTTATCGAGCGCGCGTAAAGCTCACTGGGCGATGGCAAAAGTCACGTTGACGGTGACGTTGTAGCTCGTTTCGCCGCCCTGAATCGGCACGGCTGCATCGGCTGCTTCCTTCATCATCGCAGCCCGGTAAACCGGCACCGGCTGCGGGCGCGGCGAGGTTTCGCTAATCTCGATGACGCGACCGAGCTTCACTTCGGCTGCCTCTGCAAGCGTCTTAGCCTTCTTGATCGCGTTGGCTACCGCACTCTTGCGCGCATCTTCCATTGCGCCTTCCGGCTTGTCATTGGTGAACTGTATGTCACCGCCCTGGTTGACCCCGAGCGTTACCGACTGATCGATGATCGCACCGAGCTTGGAAAGATCCCGGACGCGCACGCTGAGTGAGTTCGACACCTGATAGCCGATGAGCTGCGGCTGTTGCGGCTGGCCGTCATTGTTCTGAGGATAGCTGTATTGCGGCTGGACCGAAAAACCGGACGTCTGGAGATCACGCTCGGCAATGCCTGCCTTCTTCAAGGCAGCAAGCACTTCGTTCATCGACTTGTTGTTATCATCGAGCGCCTCGCGTGCGGTCTTCGCCTGCTTGACGACGGATAGATTGAGCACCGCCATATCCGGCGCCACGCTTGCCTGTCCCTCGCCGGCCACGGAAATCACCGCTTCGCGCGGCTGCGAATCGGCAGCAAGCACCGGCAAGGCCGTCAACGCGGATGTCGAAAATCCCAGCAGCAGGCCGAAAGCGATGGTTTTGGTTTTTGGAAACACCCTGTTTCACTCCCCGATTGTGATTTGCGGCTATCGTCTTGACGTTTGATTGTGAAGCTATTGCGGCAGTCCCTTGTGAGCGCCCGGAAATTACGCTAGAGCGAAACCGCCCCGGCGAACCATTGCGCCGGACGCACAGCGACGCTCCACGGTCGCCCGGGCCTGTAGCTCAATGGTTAGAGCCGGCGGCTCATAACCGCTTGGTTGGGGGTTCGAGTCCCTCCGGGCCCACCATTTATTTCAGGGGTTGCTACCGTCCCGCCCGTTCCGACAGAAACCTCGGGGCGGCGGACTGCTATCTTCCACCGTCAGCTCCACACTCCAATTATAGTATATTGCTTTATTCAATCAATGCCTTGCAGGAAAAGACAAGTCAGCAAGTATGATGAGCGCGCCGAAGACGATGGCAACCGGCTACGAACCGGACGTCCTTCCGTTCGGGTCCATTGCGAATCTCCAGACAGATACAGGGACAGCGATCTGACTACATTCGGTCAGCAAAATTTGGGCATCGTTCTGGGCAGCAAACACTCGCAAGATCGTCGGACCCGCCGCTCCCTCGCCGTCCGAGTTGCCTGGCGACACGTCGTTTATGAGGTATGAGACGTACGAACTAGGTCGGATCGGGGGACGGCGGCAGTGTGATTGGGGTTGCTGCGTCGGGTGCACCCGAATTTCCTATGAGTATTAGTTAGCTTAGAACAAGGTTTGCCTAGCGTCAATGTTTTGGGCCTAGTGGGTCGTAGCTTTGGGACCAGGGGGCGGAGTTCGAAGCTCTCCACTCCGACCACCGCCTTCCCCTATTCAGCGAGGTTTTCGGGTGTCCACGAAGACTGCGGATATCTATCTCCGCCACATCTTACGCAGTGCCCCATCGATACGGGGCCCGAGCCGAAAGCATCTCTTCGCTTTGGAGATCAAACAAACGCGCGCTTGATCCTGCGCTTCTGCTCGGCAAGGTCGAACGCGTTGAAGTTTACGATAACGTTGAAAACTTCGCGACAGTCAGCAATTCCAACGGTGCCACCCTGACCGCGATGCCACAGAGGGAATTTCTGACTAGCTGGGATGCGATGAAAATCATCACGTCTGATCTTGCCGGTGCTGCTGCCGAGGACCTGATCTTCGGCCATCTATCAAACTGGTCGACAGGAAGTCGAGACAGCGATTTCGCCAAAGCGACCATCTTGGCGATCAAAATGGTGACTGAATATGGATTTGGAAATTCCTTATATTTCCTACCAGGCTCTGTGGACGTCACGTCGCCAAGCACGCTTTGGGGAGATTTGACGCTCCGGGACGACGTCACAGAAATCCTTCATGAGCAATACCAGCGAGCGCGGGATGCTCAACGGTCTCAAGCCGAACTTATTGGCGCTTTCAGATGCGCTGGTGAAGCAAAAAAGTCTTAGCGCTGCAGAGCGGGCGCGGCACTTGCCAGGGGCACGAAAGACCGCAATGCCAAAACGCGCCGGAATACAGAGCCGTCGTAGGCACTAAGTCCTCGAAGCATTAGGAAACGTCGCAAAGTCATCGCGCGGTGGGCATTGCTTTGCCATTGGAGATGCACGGAAATGAGAGCACGGATCGTCAGCGACACTCACTCAGCGCCAATGGATGCTCTCCTGGGAAAATCTCTTCGAATTCCAGACGCAGATATCTGCATCTGCGCGGGTGACATCACGAATTCCATCTCGGAAAGCATCGTTGTCGGTTTGCTCCGCAGCTGCCATTGCAAAAGGCGCTGCCGCAGGTGCCGGTTGAGCCTCAAGATATGCACTCTGGTCTTGTGCCATCAACGAACCGGCTTGGTTGCGGGCTGCCCCTTGCTTGACCATCGATGCCCGTGCCTTTGAAAGGGTGACTGCACCCGTGTCAACGGGAACCTCCGTGCGGCTACGCATAAAGTGCTGGTGAAGCGCCTGTCTAAGGGTTACTGGCTTGCCTGAGGACAAGGTAACAGCGACATCGATCCAGTCTTCACCGGTGGCATTCTCAAATATAGCCCATGCCTGCAAGCGCACTGTCCCATCCTTGCCGGTCACAAGTCGATAAGATGTCTTCCAGATTGGAGCTGGAACGACATAAGAGATGTCGACATTGCGTGCGGCCTGCCCATCGAGCTTAAGGGTTATCGTGCGAGCGCCATCGGTATTGCCCTTGGCAACGACGTCAATTGCTGTCTTGAGTTTTGCCTTGATAGAGTCGTCGAGAATCTCAACCTTCGTCCCCGGAACTGGGACCATTGCAATCTCGCCGCCATCGGTCATCAGGGAAAGCTGCCAGGACTTCGTTTCCTTCTCACCTTCGGTGGCGGTTACGCCGAGCACTACGCCTTCTTTTTCACCTGCCCTGACCCTGGTACCCTTGATAGCGTCCAGTAGCCTGGGCATCGATGTCAGGTCGGCAGGCTTGAAGGGAAGCGTCCGAAAAGTCTCATCTAGTGGGTTCGGTCCCGCGAGCGACAGCCCTTTGACATGACCTTTGGCGTCCCTGACGATCAACGACTTCAAGACATCATCGACCTGGTCGAGCGGAACCTCGATGGTGATCTCGGAGTCGTTGCCGACTTCGGCCGAGCGGACGATTTCCGCTAGGCCGCCTGAGGAAAGCGTCACTGCCTTCACCGGACCGTTGACGGCTGCAAAGGCGGTGCTTGAAATGAGGGCAACAAAAAGGGTTGGAAGAACACGTTTGGTGATGTTCATTGAAGCTCCCCGGCTGTGTGGCTTAAGCGCCCAGGAGGTCTCGCCTGCCAACTGTCTATTATCGCTGTAACTTTTGGCGTAAATTGAGGCCACGCGCAACCGCTTCGCTCAATGAAGGTTAGCCCCTTCAATGCTTCCCAGTTCTCGTCTTCCCAAGTTCTTTTGATGCAGTTCTTGAACACCAGCGGGATGTGCGCCAGGCTGGCACGAGCATACTCAACTAAATTCCGGATAAAACGGACGATCTCGCAGAATGAACGCGCCGACCTAATCCAATGTAAAATGTTTCAAGCACTTGGTAAGACTTCAATTGCAAGCACTACCGGCAGTAAGCATCTGCCCGGAATTAGGTAGCAGATGCCACCAGATTCTCGGCTACTCATCGCCGCAGCTTAGTTGCAGATATCTACGCGTCACTCGTGCGGCCGCCTGTCGCGCTGCCCCGTGATATGCCATACTGGCTCAGAGGACGTCGCAAACCCACTGCTCGCTCCCACCCTCAAAGCCGCAGATCAATACCGAGAAGGTTCGACGCGGAAGAACTTGTATCGAACGCAAGTCGACGGAGGAAAACGAACCATGAAACATGGATCAGGAGGCGAACACACAACGAGGGTTGAAGCTCCCGCTGGTAAGCGGACGATAAGCCGCCGCGATGCGCTCAAGGCGGCAGGTTTGGTTGGAGCCGCCATATCGACGGGTGCCGTGTCGGTTCGCGATGCCTTGGCATCTGCCAACGCGATGGAAGACCTAGTTGCGTCCGCCAAGGCTGAAGGGCAGCTTACCGTCATCGGGTTGCCGCGCGACTGGGGCGCATACGGCGTCTTAATCGACAGGTTCAAGGCGAGGTACGGTCTGACAATCAACGAACTTCGGCCCAATGCCAGCTCAGCCGAGCAGATAGAGACGATCAAGGCGGGGCGAGGCAAGACCGACCCCCGAACCCCGGACATAGTCGACCTTGGCATGTCCTTCGCCTCATCGGCAAAGGAAGACGGCTTGTTGCAACCGTACAAAGTGTCAACGTGGGACACGATTCCGGATTCAGCCAAGGATGCACAGGGGTATTGGTATGGCGGCTTTTACGGGGCCCTTGCGTTCGAAATCAACGCTGACCTGGTCACCAGAATGCCTCGGGATTGGGCCGATCTTGCCGCGCCGGATTATAAGAACTCGGTCGGCCTCGTTGGCAGTATTTCGTCAAATCAAGCGGTCCAGAGCGTGTTCGCCGCAGGCTTGTCGGCGGTGGGCTACGTCGAAGGAGCCGCTGATCAGGGTCTGAAGTTCTTCGCCGATCTCCATGCGAGGGGCAATTTCGTTCCCATCATTGGCTCTGTCAACTCGCTTGCTGACGGTCGTACGCCGATACTTATTCGCTGGGACTACCTTGCACTGCGTGACCAGGAGTACCTGAACGGGACAACGAGGATCGAAGTTATACGGCCAAGGAGCGCCGTAGTTGCGGGTGTCTACGTCCAGGCGGTCAGCGCCTATGCTCCGCATCCAAACGCCGCTCGCCTATGGATGGAGTATCTTTATTCAGACGAGGGGCAGCTCGCCTGGTTGAAAGGCCATTGTTATCCGATCCGGTTCGCGAACCTCGTGCGCCGTGGATTGGCACCTACCGATTGGCGCGGAGGGCTCCGACATCCCGTCCACGAGGGGTACGATGTCGACCCGATATTTCCCACTCTCAAGGATCAGGAGAGAGCGAGAGACATCATTACCAACGGCTGGGACGATATCGTTGGCGTCAAGGTACGCTGCGTGCCTTCTCAGGGGCACCTCGGCCCGATGTCCTTCAACAACATGGAAGCGCCCGTTCCTCAGCAACCAATTTGAGGTCAGCGACGGCCTCGCGCCAATGCAACTGCACAAGGCGATGCCGACCATTTGTCGATGAAGGCCAGCTTCATGGGGCGCTGTTGAGCGACCTCGTGCGGTTGGTCACAGAAGCGGGAAGGTCGGTGCGTAGCGCTGATTGTTGGCTCGAATTGACGAGACCAGCGGTTGAGGTACAGGTGAATTAATGATCAATTTATGCTCGTGTTGGTGGCCGTTGCTACCTAATTCCGCATCTGCCTCGATCCTGACACGTGCCTGACGCTAATGGCATCAACATCCTCGCTGGTTCGCACGCGATGCTGGCTCTGCAGTTTCATCGGATCATGGCTAAACACGCGATCATCCTGAAGAAGCAAACCGTCGCGCACAAGGGCCGCGTCAATGACGGCAGGTCAATAAAGGGGGCTGTAAACGCTAACGGGCTTCTCTAAGCCTCGCAGCGAATGGGGTCCAAGATCGACAAATCCCTTTGGGGAACCAAGTATTTTCACGAACTCGGATGAAAGCAGCACAGGCCGTTTGATCACCTTGGTAAGTTCTTCCAAGCGCGACGCGACATTGACCGCCGGGCCGATCGCCGTGAAATCGAGACGCTTTCGCGATCCAATGTTACCATACATGACGTCACCAACATGCACGCCTACGCCGTAACGCAACGCTGGTTTGCCGCTCTCCGCCAACTGGCCATTCAAAGCACCTATTCGCTGCCTACGCCGTAACGCAACGCTGGTTTGCCGCTCTCCGCCAACTGGCCATTCAAAGCACCTATTCGCTGCCTTCCCTCATCGATAGCTTGGAGAAGATCTTCGCACGCATTGGGGTTGCTCAGCGGGAAAATAGCCAGAAGCCCATCGCCCATAAACTTCAGTATTTCACCGCCACGGGCCTCGACGGGATCGCACAGCGCATCAAAATAGCGGTTGAGAATGTCGATGATATCATCGCGGGGCCACAGGTCTGATAGCGCGGTGAAATCGCGTAGGTCACAAATCATAATGGCGGCACTGACCGTCTTACCGCTGCCTCGCGTCGTGGCTCCCGCGAGTATCTCCGCACTCGCATGGGGGCCGACGTAAGTCTCCAGGAGTGTCCGAGCCATCGCATTTTTCATTCGGATTTCACTTGCCAGCGCGAGCGCGGGTAGCAAGTCCTTCAAATAGTTGATCTCGTATTCAGAAAATCCTTCAGATTTTTTTGTCGCAAACGTTACGACGTGTCGCTTTCCCCACGTATGCTGGATCGGCCAGGCCACGTAATCAGTGAAACCGTCATGCCGAAGCTCTTCAAAAAGCGGGTATCGGACGACGTCCGCGTTACTCGCAACAAGGCGCTGCCGCACTTCCGATGCGCCATTATAGATTTCAGTTGCTGGTCTTCGAAGAAACAGTTCGGTGGTATCGACATCGTAGTCGAAGGTATCGACGTGCGCTTCTTCGACCCCGGGTTGCCATAAAATTCGGGCACCCTGCCATTGCGGGTGCTGAATCCTTAGGTGAAGCGACGACCTCGCGACGGGCACCCCCTCGCCCACCAAACGCTCGCACATCTCCACCAGCAAGTTGTCGAGAAAGCGTTGAGAACTCGTCTCGTTCATAAGCCAATCGAGGACGCCGCGACGCTCACTTGGCCATATGCCACCGCTCATGCGTGATGGAAGGTGCGAAATCGTGGTCATCAGAATCCTCCTCGGTTACGCATCTTAAGGTCGTTGCCAAGGACGAGGAAGAAAATACAACAGCGATTGAACGCCTCACCGAACGCCTTTTTTAGCTACACGCTCTTCTGGCCCGCGCCCGAGCGCCGATCCCCCATCAATGGGCGCTCCTCGAAGCGTCCATGAAGGTCCGCTCCCGACCCCCATTTGGACGGCTTAGACGCTTTCAAGTCGCCCCAAAGGCCGCCGTTCCTCCTAAACGCCCTTCCGCTCAAGCGAGGCTGCGAGACGCCGTAGCAAATTCGCGAGTTGGCATTGCTCGTCATCCGGCAAGCCCCGCAGTAGCTCCGCTTCGAGAGCCATGTCTTCCCGAAAGGCCGCCTCCGCCTTGTGTTGTCCGACGTCGGTCAGCTCCACTAAAAGACTGCGCCCGTCACCTTCGGCGGATCGCCGAGCAATAAGACCTGCTAGAGCAAGCTTGTTCAGTCGATGCGTCACACCACCCGAGGACACCATCATCGATCGAAATAGTTCCGTTGGCCGTAACCGATACGGCGGGCCTGCGCGAAGCAGCGTAAAAAGGACATCGGCTTCCCCGGCATCCAGCCCATGAGACGACAGCACCGCATCGATCTGCGGCCGTACCATAAGGGTCAGGAGGCGGGCACGACCGAGGACGCTCATGCCCCGTGTGTCCACGTCCGGCAGTTCGCGAGCCCACTGATCGCGCCGATCATCGACGCCGTCGCGCGCTTCCTCTACAGAGCGATTTTGTCTTGACATTAAGATACCTCAGTGTTTGTCTTTGCGCCAAGATACCTGATAAAGTCGGAGGCGCAACCGCTATGCTGCAAGCCCAAACTCACAGCGAGACAACGAACCGACTTCTGCCCTTGCTGTTGCTAGTATCATGCGGATTCATGTTCGCGTCCAAAATTATGGTCTCGAAGGCGGCTCTCGATACGGGAGCCGATCCGTACCAACTCGGGGTGGTCGGCAATCTTGGCGCGGGCCTTCTCCTTTCGATCTGGCTCGTCGCTAGGAGGGAAAGAATCTCCCTTGAACGTCGCAGCATGGGGCTCTATCTGGCGCTGGGCATAACCTCCGTAGCGCTTCCGACCGTATTGTCCTTCTTCATCGTGAACCGGGTCGGACCCGCCTACACGGCGACCGTCTATTCTTTGTCTCCACTTCTCACCATGAGCTTCGCCGCTGGCCTTGGTATCGAGCGATTGACGGTCCGACGATCCATTGGCATCGGCATTGGCCTTTTGGGAATGGTCGCGCTGGTACAGCAGCAGTTGGCATCGATCGACTTTACTCAGACTGCCTGGGTCGTCATTGGCCTTCTGATCCCTGCCTGCGCCGCGCTCGGCAACATCATTCGATCCGCCTTCTGGCCAAAGGGCGCGTCTGCCCTGGCTTTCGCCTGTGCTACCCTGTTCACGTCGAGCTTAGTGATGGCAGCGCTCGCGCCCGTATTTGCATTCCCGAGCCAATGGCGGTTTGACGATCCGGGCGTGGCCACGTGGCTGGGCGGCTATCTTCTGGTCTCGGCCCTATCCTACGTTCTCAACTTCCGTTTGCAGGGCATCGCAGGCCCAGTCGTCTTCAGCCAGATCGGCTATTGGGGCACTGGCTTCGGTATACTTCTCGCCGCTGCTTTGTTCGGTGACGTGCTGACCGCGCTGTCGCTGATTGGTCTCGCTGCAATCATCGTGGGCGGCATCGTCGCCAACCGGCACCCCCACTGATTATTGGCAGCGAAACTGTCTACCACAGAAAAGCCGACCGTCGCCTCTCCACCCCATCTCAGACAAACCCAACCCCGTCCAGCAATGACCGAACTGCCGTTAGCGGTCATTGAGCGATTTCCGCTTCGCGCCGATACTGTTGAAAAACTATTGGTGGTGAGAATCTCATCTGTCCCCTTAGAAATTAGCGTCCGTGACACGAACCGCCCGCCGAGATATC
>NZ_LMDG01000005.1 GCF_001426265.1 Rhizobium sp. Root1220 | reverse complement strand
GCGATCCCCCCATAAGACACGTCGCTAACGACGTCGTTAAACACGTGTCTTAGGCCATTAAGGCATTATGCGGCAGGCGGTGCCAATCGGGCGGTTACCTTTGATGCTGATGCTTGCCGTTATCTCAATACGGGGCTTCGAACTATCATCTTGGCTATGTCGGTCAGCGATGCGCTTGGCATCGATGACGCGCCAGTCATACGATTGCGCAAATCCTTTGTTGTCACGCGATCCGTACCAATCGAGCAGCTCAGAAGTTACAGAGTACCGCCCGCCGCTCCTATCAAGGTCGTCTTGCGAAAGTCCCAACTGCCCGCTTCGTTGAGAAGGTAGCTCAGGTAATCCATGCTGCTTCGGTGCGAGTACCAAGACATCGGCTTGAATAATCCGAGCTTCGGCTTGTTTGTTGAGTGTGTACTTGATCGTCTACCTACACGGCCCATCACGCCTATCGTCCCGTTAAGGAGGCTATTGGGCTTAAAGGCTACATAGTGGTCGACAATGACCGTGTACCAATTGATGGCTGAGGCGGGCAATTTGGAGTATACTGTGATCATTGCTGGAGCCCCTCTCGGAGACCCCGGCGCTCTGTTTCGACATCCTGATTTCACAGATACGCGCTCCACCAATCATTTGAGGCAACTCAGCTCGGGAGAGGCCGACGATAAGGGCAATCGTCCTTGAGGAGTGTAGAGCGGGGAGGAACAACATGTCCGCATTCCAGATCGCGACCATCATCGCAACGTCTGTCGCTATGCAATTGCCCCATGCGTTGGTGGCCTATGGCGGAGAACTGGAAGAAGTCGTCCCCGTCTTTGAACACGAACTTCCAAACAGCGCAGGCAAAAAGCTTGTCGCGCTGGTGGTAAATTATGGGCCAGGTGGCAAGTCTGATCCACACACACATGCGAAGTCGGCGTTCGTCTACGCAAGGGTACTGTCAGGCTCGATCCGCAGTAAGGTGAACGACGAAGACGAGATGGTCTACAAGACGGGAGAGCAGTTCTTCGAGCTCCCCGGATCAGCGCACAAAGTAAGCGAGAACGCAAGCACGACTGAGCCCGCCACGCTTCTCGCCGTCTTTATAGTACAAGTTGGTGACGAACCGCTGACCTCTTCCGACAAATGAATCCTCAACGCAGGCTTGAAACGACGATGCCCTCGCGCACGGTTGGAATGGAGGATGACTCAAATGTCAGGCGGATCGGATAGCTTCTCAGGGGACGTCTGGCGCATTTACGAGTTCGGCACGCCCGATGTGATGACGCTGGAGCGAATGGAGGTGCCTCCACTTGAAGCAAACGAGGCGGTCGTCAGGGTACATGCCGCGGGGGTCGGACCGTGGGACGGATGGATTCGCTCCGGCAACAGCGCTCTTCCCCAGCCGCTCCCTCTGATCCTCGGTTCCGACATATCCGGCCAGATCGTCGCCGTAGGAGACGGCGTCGATCATCTGCAGGTAGGCGATCAAGTATACGGCGTGACCAACAAGCGGTTCTGCGGTGGGTACGCGCAATATGCAGTTGCCAACGCCGCAATGCTCGACAAGAAACCGCCCTCGATCGACCATGTGACGGCAGCGTCGCTTCCGGTTATCGCTGTTACGGCATGGCAAGCGATGTTCGACCAAGCTGGCCTGGTGGAAGGTCAGACGGTTTTGATCCATGGGGCTGCGGGGAACGTCGGAGCCTTTGCTGTTCAGCTCGCAAAACGATTTGGACTGAACTCGTTTTGCACATCCTCTGGTGAAGACATAGGCCGCGTCCGTTCTCTAGGCGCAGGGCACGTGATCGATTATTCGGGGGCGCGATTCGAGGACGAGGTCCAAGATTTAGACGCCGTCATAGATTTTGTGGGTGGCGAGACGCAAACAAGGTCGTTTAACGTGCTGAAACGTGGCGGGACGTTGATTTCTGCGGTGTCCAAGCCCGACGAAACGCTCGCGCAAGAGCATGGTGTAATGGCGAAGTTCTTTCTCGTAGATGTTTCCACGAAGAGCCTCGGCCGCATATCTGCATTGGTAAGAAACAACGAACTCCGGACCAACGTGGGCGTTACGCTGCCTTTCGAGCGCGCGCGCGACGCCCATCTCATGCTTGAAGGGCAGCTTCCCAGACCAAAAGGCAAGATTGTTCTTTCGGTCGAACCGACGTGAGTGTTTCTTGACGCCTCGGACGTTCAGGACCACGGCTTGGCTTGTGAACCGAACCTGCCGATCAGTGCGGCAAGCGTGGCAACAATTATGAAATATGCAGTGAACGCTTGCCATGCTCCCATTGGAAAACCCACGAGTAAAAGGGTGTCATTCCCTCCAGGGATCACGAGCGCTCCGAAGCCCATCAGCAAAGCCCCGAATGTTTTGCGTAGCAAGCTTCTCCAAGTGGGCCAGCTCAGCGAGAAGCGATGCGCGGGTTCGGGCAGAAATGAAACTGCCCGTCGTCATACAGACGAAAATGAGTGCACTCGTCACTGGGAAGGAAAGTAGCGATCCAATCGAGGTGGTGATCGAGAAACTGGACGCATAGGCAGACAAGGCCGCCGACATCACACCCACGGCGGTCATCGCCGCCGTCAAACGCAGATAATTTCTCTCCGCTTTCCACGAGATACTTAGTCTCAGAACAAGAAACGCCGCCAGAGCTAACAGCAAGCTCTCGAGAGCGAGCGGGGGTGGCCCGCTAATTGACATCGGATCATCGCGTAAGCCGAACAGGGTGTCGAGCGACAGGACCGCGAGTATGCCGAGCAACGTGAATCCGAACTCCAGTTCTCCGTTACCGAAGTGGCCGACCGAACCAAATATGCAGGCACCATTCACGTATACGCCGATGCCGAAAACGATGGCTGCACCGACTATGTGCGCCCAGTGACCCCATCCGTCGTGCAGGGTCGGCAGTTTATCGAGAACGAGATACGCGATCGCCGCCCATACGGCGCATTCGGCCAAAGCCAGAAATCGAGCCGGCCTCCGCTTCGACACCAACTCTGTTGTGGCAATGAAGGTGCAAATCGATCCGAAGTTCATCGCGAACCCGAGTATGAAACTCAGCGTTCAATGAATCCAAAATTCGCCCATATATCAAGGCGCAAGTCAGTGCCGGACAATGCGCTCACGCCATCAATCCTCCATGCCGACAGTGAAAAAGATCACGGTGAAAGAATGCCATGTGTTGCCTAATTATGAAACGGCGAACACCCTAATGAGAGTGTTCGCCTTGAAATCATAACGTCGGCTTATTGGCTCTACGTCCTTGTGGGCCGTACTGCGATAAGGGAATCGATTGCAATCCAGAGTGACACTGCCAGAAGGCCTACGTCCTTTAGAAGGAACTGCCCAGGAGCGACGGAAATAGCTGGGAATCCGAGTTCCGGCACGACCACGCCTGGGGTTGTGATCATGAAGCTGATGGTGGTGAAAAACAGGCCAGAGGACAGTAAGCCTCCAATCAGCGAGTATATCGGGCTGAGAAGTCTAGCACCTAAGAGCGCCCCGATACTGATTTCGAGCACACCGAGGAAATTTGAAAATCCTCGAACGCCCAAGATCGAGTACATCCAGCTTACCAGTGGGTTGTTGCTGACCAAATCGACAAGGCCGTGTGCCTCATAGGCGGTGAACTTCATGCCGCCGAACCACGCATAGATCAAGGTGAGCGACATGTATATGCCGATTGTTGTGGCTGGTCGACCATATGCTTGCGCCAAATTCTGAAGTGTTTGGATGCGCTTTGATGTTTGCTGAACTTTCAAGTCGTAGCTAATCTCAACCATTTATCTTCTCCCATCGGATTTGCTATCAGCAGGCCCTTCGCCTGCGTTTTAAAAACGATACCGTCTGGTATCAATGACAACTAAATACTACTGATCGGTATCGTTAGCGAATCACGAAATCGCGATTGTATCAATCAGTATTGCTCGCATGTTGCCTTTTGCTCGATGAACTCCTAGTTTTCGAGATACAGATCAGTTTCGCAAGGAGCCACGATGCGGAGATCAGAAATCAAGGACCATTTGCTGGAGACCGCCCAGCGGCTTTTCGACGAACACGGGTTCAATGCGACGGGCATAGACTTGATAGTGACGGAAAGCGGAGTTGCGAAAACGACGCTGTACCGGCACTTCGAAACAAAGGAGGACCTGATCGTGGCCGTCTTGAATCGGCGTGACGACGCGGATCGCCGTGAGTTGCGCGATTTTGTCGATGCGCGGGCTGTCGATCCTGTCGGCCGTATTCTTGCAACGTTCGACTTCCTCGAGCTTTGGTTCAAAGACAAGGAGTTCCGAGGCTGCGGCTTCATGGCTGCTGCGGGAGAGCATAGGCACACTGCCGATCCGGTGTTTCGCGCCGCGGAGATGCACAAGCGGCTGTCGCTCGCCTACTTCGAAGAGCTTACTCACGCCGCGAGGTTCCGTGACCCGCAGCGTCTGGCATACGATATCAATCTCCTTCAGGAGGGGGCGACGGCCGTTGCTCAGATCACTCGGTCGGTGGAGCCTGCCCGCCAAGCGAAACGGATGGCAACGTCGCTCATCGCGACTATGGAGCGCATCTAGGCGGACGTAGTGACAACTTGCCGGAACGGTCTGCCGCTCGAGGCGCAGCGTGACGGCATTGTTGGTGCTTTAGCTGTTGCCGGTGGCATGCTTTCCAAAATGCGCAATCCAGGTTTTCGTTCGAGCGGTGTCTCGATCCTTGTAGTCTGCGATTGCCTTTTCGAGTTCGCCGAACTCGATCGTCTCGCTATCGGCGGCAATGTCAGCCACACGCATCGTGTACCAAGCTGTAACCCCACCTTCAGGGCTATCCGCAAATCTGGGGAAGACCGGTTCCGACTTCACTTTCTCCTGCCAGAGATTGGGTAGCGCCGGTTCGATGACGAGAGGACGCGCCAGACCTACGATGTCGATTGCACCGCTTGCCACCGCATCTTCGGCTTGGGACCGAGTCTTGAAGCCCCCAGTCAGCATAAGGGGTATGGTCGTAACATCACGGGCACGTCGTGCGAAATCGAGGAAGTAAGGTCCACGCCCAGACCTGTCGGAGGCTGATTTTGCGCCGGGAAAGTAGGTCCCGCCACTGATGTCAATAAGGTCGACGGAGGTGCGGTCCAACGCCGCTGCCACGTCGAGAGCCTCCTCGTCATCGAACCCGCCTTCAAGCTCGTCGGTTGAGTTTAACTTCACCGCGATCGGAAAATTGGACCCAACAGCGTCACGGGTCGCATCAATTACTTCCAGCAACAGCCGCATTCGGTTCTCGATGTCGCCGCCGTAATTGTCGACACGCCTGTTGAATAAAGGCGAAAGAAACTGGCCGAGAAGAAAGCCATGTGCAGCGTGGATTTGGACGCCGCCGAAGCCAGCCTGTTGAGCCAGCTGGGCTGTCGTCGCATAGAGAGAGGGTAGTTGACGTATCTCCCCAGATGTTATTTCCAAGCAACGCAGCCCGGGCAGGTCGAAATGACTTGGTCCTTTGGGGATACTCGTCGGTCCGTACGCGAGGGCTCCCGCGTGGCCAAGTTGTAGCCACAAACTCGTACCGTTTCCGCCACCGTGACGGGCAAGTTGATGAAACCGATCAAGGTCCGATGCGTCGTTCAGTACCAGATTCCCCGGGTTCTCGGCGTAACCTGATGTCAGCTGCACCTCGCCAATTATAGACACGGCAATCCCGCCGTCGGCCCAACGTTCGTACAATCTCATTTGCGCGGTGGTCGGATGCCCCGTGCCATCCCCCAATGAATCGGACATGGCTGACTTCGCAATCCGGTTTTTCAACTTCAAACCGCACGGCAAAGAAAGCGGCTCGAACAGTGGACCACGAGCTTGTGATTGAAATGCCATAATCTATACTCCGGTCTTCCTATATTTTACGATGAAAGTGGGTAGCACTACAACGCCGGTGCGTGCCGGGAGGGGCAGTTCCTGCACCTCCCGCTGGACTGGAGATTAGTTTTCGTCAGGTCCTGCGCGGTAAACGAGAAATTTGTTGCCTTCGGGATCACGGAAGTAGGCGCAAAAGGGGTCCGAACCATTCTCGCCTCGGGGACCCGGAGCCCCTTCGTCCTCACCGCCAAGCCTTAGGGCCGTCGCGTGGACTTCCTTAACATGAGCGCGGGAGCGCGCCTCGAATGCAACCATCCCACCGTTTCCGACGGTAGCCAGCTCTCCATCGAACGGTTTGATGATTCCGAACTCCAGGGTCTTGTGTCCGTAGTAGATGGCGCGACCGGGTTGAACCAGGACACGCCCGATACCGAACAAGGCAAGCAATTTGTCATAGAAGTCGGAAGCAACCTCCAAGTTATTCGCGCCCACGGTGGTATGGCCTGGCAAGCTGCGGACTTTATCCAGTTTAGCGGTTGAGTTGCTGATTACTGTGTCGTTCATTTCATTTCTTCCTTTCAGTCTTGATTGAAAGCCGCATCTTTTTGCGGCCGGTGGCTCCAAGGCACCGAGTTCCACCCAACGGCGTTACGGTCACTACCTTGAAGAGTTTCCGCATCCATGCAGAGTATTGACTGAATGTTGCATATACACTACGTGGGTCGTTCTCTGGTGATTGCGAGGCAGCATGATGTATGAGCAATTTGATCCCGAATTAGAAATCGTTGCCGAAGTCGTGTCTGGCTGCTTGATGACCAGGGCAAGGCGCATTTCTCGCGTCGTCACAAACATCTATGATCAGGAGATGCGCAAGCACGGTTTGACTGCTTCCCAGTTCTCCATGCTCATCATCATTGCGAAGCTGGGAGGTGCCAGCCGATCTGAAATCGGTCGCGCAAACTTCCAGGATAGAACGACGTTGACAAGGAACCTTGCACCGCTGCTCAAGGAAGGCTGGATCGAGGAGGTTCCGACGGAGGGTGGCCGTAGCCGCCCCGTTGTAATCTCTTCTGCCGGCAAAGAGCTGCTCAACGCGGCGGGTCCCGATTGGCGCGAGGCCCAGCGCAAGGCGACGCGACTTGTGGGCAAAAACGGTGCGAAAGCGATCCTGCAAATAGCACAAAGCCTTTCCGGACAAGGGGAGTCGATCTAACGGTCGGGAGGGCCCCTAGTTCGTCCCGCGGATTTCCGCGACCGTATCTTGCGGTGTCTGCAGGTGTGGGTAGTGGCCGACGCCTTGCAAGAGGGTCAGAGGCGCGCCAATACGCTGCGCGAACTCCTCACCCATGGCCTTCTTGATGTAGAAGTCGTCCTCGCCCCAGACGACTTTAACGGGCGTCTTGAGATCGTCCAAGTGTGCCTCGAGGTAAGTCTGGTCTCGTGTAAAGTGGGAATAGTAGTGATAGAATGCATCTGCGGACGTGATGTCACCATGACTCCATCCCTCCGCCATGTCGCTCAGGACATCTGTCGGTAGATCAAACTGTTTCTCGAGAGAAAGACCGCGCCGATATGCGTTCGCCAGAATCTCCGCGCTGGTTTGGTTCATGTATGCACGCGTCTTCGTAGCGCTAGGTTCGTTCTTCAGATTTTGAAGTGTTTCGTACATGTAAGAAGGTCGATCAAGGGGCGCAAAGTCTCCTACGACTATCTTCCCTGCAATGCCTGGGTCTTCGAGAGCAGCCAAAAGCGCTGGAAGCGACCCGATATCGGTCGCGTAGATCGTTAGCTTCGAGCGATCAATGCCGGCAGCGTTGATATAAGCTGTGAGGATATCGGCGTAGGCGCGCGGCGAGTAGGAAAATTTTGACGGCGCGGGACGCGATGACAGGCCATAGCCTGGCCAATCTATGGCGTGAACCTCATAGTCTTCCGCCAGTTCGGTGGCGATATGCTTCCAGACCAGTAATGTTTCGGGGAAACCGTGCAGGAAAAGTATCGTGCCTTTCTGGTTCGGGACGCCGGCGACCATGCGCCGAAGGGTGATATCGGGCGTGACATCAATGTAACTGATTTCGGTACTATCGGCTGCGAACGCCGCGCCGGCTCCAACGGTTGCCGGGGCGTTCACCGCGATCGCGAAGAAGAGCGGCATGGAGTATTTCAACATTTCAGGTCTCCTTTTGGCTTTCGCGTTAGCGGACGCTGAGCAATTTCGAGTGTGGTCTATATGATGCATATGCAACATTCGGTCAATCAGTTTTCGAGGCTTTTTGTATCGTATTGTATTCAACGGGGAAGGGCGGACGATCTGTTACAATATAGCCGGTTTGGAAAACACAAGCGATACCAAAGGCCACCATCTTGAAGGACAAGCAGGGCTTTATCGCCTCTGTTGTCATCAACGAAGGAGTAATACCAATGAGTGCTCGGTTCATGGTTCCTGCGGCTCTTCTGGCCGCCGCTTTCAACTTCAGCCCGCACAGGCTGAGCCAGAAATTCGTCGTACCGATCTCGTAAAGAACCAAATCAGCGTTCCGAACAAGGATGTTGTCCAAGTTCGCGTCGATTTCGACCCAGGCGCGTTCGCGGCAAACCACAAGCACCCAGGCGAGGAGGTCGCATACGTCATCTGGAATATAAGCTCGAAGGCAGGGAGGCCGTTACCCTCAAGGCAGGACAATCCCTCTTCATACCGGATGGCGTTCCACACTCGGCGCGAAATGTTGGGAATGGCAAGGCCTCTGAGCTCGCAACTTACGTTGTCACGAGCAATGCGAAGCTCGTGGAACCAGTAAAGTAGTCAGCAAGAAGGAGTACGTGTCATGACAGGACGTACAAAATCCGATGCTATCGATCTGTCTCGCCGCGCCTTGATGGTGGGAGGGGCGCAAAATCGATTCTATCGGCCCGGTCCGCGATGGCACGGCAGACAAGCGGAATGTGCCAGCACCCCAGGATGTGGTGGGAGTTGAAGCGTTTGTTTTGGACATGCACGCCGCACGACAACCATCGCTTTCCAATTGCGGCATGAATTGTGGTAGCCCGAGTGAGCTTGAAATAGAAGTCGGCGATGCAACGTTTACGTCGCCGCTGCTAGTCTTCGAACTGCCGACCAAAGACGGATTTGATGTAGCGAAGGATGGCGGTCACGCTATCGAAGATCAATCTCGGTTCGTCGGGATCAATCAACTCAGATTGTCATGTGCCAGCGACCTGTTGTTGCGGATATCGTTCATTGCCTCGAAGACGCTGATCGAACTCTTGATGATCGTTCTGACATCTGTGAAAGGTTGCGCTGCAAGCCGAGGTGCTTGACGTACCGTCCAACCCGGGAGTGAAGCGGGTCATCAACCCGGACTCGGCCTGGCGATATGCCGCTCGATCGTTTCTAATCGGGGGGCGATCACCGCTGAAAGCGGAGCTAATGGAGCTACTGTGACAGTCTTCTTACCTGCGGCAGAGGTGGTGGATGCAAACCTTCGTTTAGATGACCGTTAGACGCGCTTGAAATATCCTGCCGTTGAAAGTGGTGCACGGTCACCAGGCAACGCAATGGACGTAAAGGTCACGGACAATCCGTCGAAACTCGAATAGCGTTGCGGCCGCGGACTACAGGTTGGAAGGCGGCCAGCTTGTCTTTGTACACGTCGAAGAGCGCCGCGCTTCGAACGCGAACGGCGCAGGTTCGACTCCTGCGGAATGCGCCATCAATCTCGACGGCTTTGCTACCGCCGGCGCATTCGCGTCCAACCTATTGTTGGCGATTCCGTTGGCGGTAACTTTGGGCATTTATTCAAGCGTTTGCTTGAAGCCTTGGCCCGTAAGGGAAGGCGGTGGTCGGAGTGGAGAGATTCGAACTCCCGACCCTCTGGTCCCAAACCGCACTCTTGGCTCCAAAAAGCCTATATTCCCGAGAAAACCGGATGAGAACATTTCGGAACTTCGCGGGAACAAAGCGGTTCTACTCCCACACGACTCTCACAGTTTCCCGCCGTCGATCACCCGCACCTTGCCGCTTGATTTCGTCTTAGGCGCAAACAGCTTCCGCTTGGTGTGCTTCTGCAGTTTGGTGATGATTTCCTCGGTAGCACGCATGGGCTCTTCGAGGTAGTCCGGATCGAACTTCTCATACCAGTCTGTGGTCTTCGATCCTTCGTTGACCGAGTGGCCCAGCCACTTCGACCGCTGCTCCTTGGAGACAGGGAACGATGCACGGCGCATGTTCGTCGCCATGAAGTGCCGCAGCGTGTAGCATGTCATCTCTGGCATGCCGAGACCGATATCGGTCACCCCCTCATCATCTACCGTAGGCTTCCCGATCTTGTTCAGGCGCTTTTCAACCGTGTCCTGATACTGCCGTATCGGCTTGTCATCTCCCCAATGCGTGAACCAGGCGGCAAGGTTTGTCGTCATCCGGATAACTGGCCGGCGCTTCTTCGTCTGCCGTCTGCCGATTGGATTGAGATCGAGCGTCCCGAACTCGTAGTTCGCCTGCTTGGAGAGACGGAGGTCGAATATAGCTTCGTTTCGAGCGCACGTGTTGAGCATGATCATCACGAAGCGGAAATCGTCTTCCTCCTCGATCGCGTCTATCCAGCGGCCCAGATCCTGAAACGTCGGGATGAACTCGCGAGGCCGGGACACTTCACCGCCGATGTGTTCGGCGATTTCCTCCTGATTACAGAAGATGGCAATCGGAGCGTCGAGCATCTGGACCTCGACTTCTTCCTCGGCGATCATGATCAACTGAGGCACAGACGCGTAGTGCACAGCGGCGCGAACTGCAATCATGTAGGTCATTATGGATTTGGCGCCCAAGCCGCTCTCTGAGGCCATATGGGCCCACACACGGCGTTGATTAAGCCGGGTGAGGTCTGCGACCTTCGGCGCCCCCATAAACGATTTAAAGGCGGCGTAGACAAGCTCCGAAGCTCGCCGTACCGCCGCCATCTGCTTGTAGCCCTTCGGCTCTGCATAGTGATCCTGATAGTGCTTCAGGACGTCGAAGAGATAGACTTCTCTTGGGTCGCGGGTCGACGGGATAGGTGCGCCGAGGATGGCGATAAGTTCTTCTTTGGCCGCTTCGAGATCGATTGCAGCCAAAGCTTTTCTCTTAACGCGTCCGCTTCCGTCATCGTACCAGTATCGGTAGAAGCCGTTGCGACCGGGCTCGGTGCCGATCCACTGGTCCTTGTACTCCCAAAGTCCCTTTGGTCCTCGGTCTCGCCGCATTCCATTTCCTTTATCAGGGCATCGTTCAGATCCGAACGCGGATAGCTGACCTTCCCCTCTTTCCCCTTGAAGAAACGCACCTTGCCGTCACGGCGCCAACGATTCAATATCTGAGCGCTTAGGAAAGGGTATTCCTCCAAGGCCTGATCGTGCTGGATCATCTGGCTTAGTATGTTATCCACAGGTCCGGCATTCATTGAATCGCCCCCGCGGATCTATCTGGCAAGGCTATGATCACGTCCGCTACCGAGGTTGGCTTCGCGAACCTTTCGAGAAAAACCCTCTCGCCTTCATCCGTAATCGAAAAGTCATGCTCGCCATGCATCCGAACGAGCGGCCCGTTGGCCATGAGGAGCGCGGTGAATACGAGCTTTATTTTCACGCCATCGGGAATAGCATCGGTTCGCATCAGCTCCATGCGGTTGACGCGAGAGACGCCCTTGCGCTTGGAGCGCAGCAGCAAATCCAGAACGCACCATTCAACGTCGTTTAGTTCTGCGCTCATTTGCTTCCGCCCTCCTTACGATCGAGTAGAGCGGCGCGGGCTGTGTCCCATGCGCGGTCGATCCGGTCTCTGCCGATCTCACCAAGGAACGGGCTATGGCTATCGTTCAAAGCGAGCAGATCCTCCAGCGCCTCCCGCAGCTTCACCACCTCATCTAGGACGGGTGCGGGTGGTTCATTGGGTGTCACGCCTTCCGTTGGGGTGGTGAGGGCAGTGCGGAGGCGCTCCCAATCGTTACGGGCATATTTTGCCAGCTTGTAATACGCTTCCTCTTGGTTGCCATATGACGCTTCAAATTCGTCCCAGCGCTCCAAAAGAGACTTGGCTACTTCCTTTAGTTCTTCGCTCACGCTTCACCGCCTTCCGTTGGCTCTACGGCTAAACACGGCTTGTGTCGCGTCAGTGAAATCATGGCCAATTCTCCTGGTTTCTCGAGTTGATAGAATGTCTGATTGGTTTGGCCGACATAGCCCTTCTGCCAATGGATCGCGGCAATGCCGTTTCCCATCGGGAAGCCCAATTTCGAGCCTGTCCCATACCAACGCATATTTTTCATCGCGCCGAACTGGTGGCCCTCCGTTACTGTCCCGTATCCCGAAAAGATGTTTCTGGCGGGAACGAGGAAAACGACGTTTTGAGCGTATCGGAACGCATGTCGCATAAACTCTCGGGTTTTTGAGTACGGTGGATTTCCGATGATCCAATCGACATGCTCGCTCCAAGCGAAGAAATCACGACCCTCATCGATCTCACACCACAAGCAATCGGGGATATATTTCAAGAAAACGCCTTCGCCCTTTGATGGCTCCAATATCCGGCCAGTTGGCCTGAAGAATTCAACCATGTCAGACGCGCACCAATCCGGCGTGAAAACGCGGTCGCCTCTTTTCTCTGGTGTGTTGGACACCGCCGTCACGCTTCCCCCATCTGCGCGTAGTTGCGTTCAAGACCAAGAACAGAGCGGCTTTCACCGGACACGAAGCATTCGAAACACACAGGTCGGATAGCGAAGCTGCGTTTAGTCGCCACCCGTATTTTCTCTGCTGTGAGTTCTTGCGGGAATTTCCACTTGCAGCATTTCCCGCATTCTTGCTGGCGAAGTCCGGCCCGAAGCTGGACGCGAGCCCATTCGTGCCATTCTAGATAGCCCTTGGGTGCAGGGTCTCCGCCCTTGTAAGTTGGGATGATGTGGAGGTGAGCAAAATCAGAACGGTAGGGCGTCATCGTCATAGCTCCCTTGCTCGGTGATGTTCTGTTCGGCTTCCTTGATCCGGTCTTGCTCTTGGTGATGTGCTTCAAAGCATGGGTAGCAAAGCCCCCAATCAGGATCACCACCGCTGTTCCAGATGTTCTGGCCACACATGCCGCAGCACGTCTGCTTCCATCCTGGCTCTAGCCACCAAAGTCCGCTCATTCGCCACCTGCCTTCGCCAGCGCCGCTACCGTCATCTCGATTGCTGTCGACAGTTCTGGCGATCGCTCATCACCAGGAACGAAGATCGAGGCGGAGAGTGCTTTCAGCGCCTCAAAAAGATCAGGAGCTGCGGCGAGCAGGCAGGCGTCGTAAGTCGTGACCAACAAGCCAACGCCTTCGTCATATTCGTATGTTGGCACGAGGACGCTCTTGTTTTCAGAGAAGATACCTTCGTCTCCGTGGAAGCTCCAAGGGCCGAGCGTGTGTTTCCCGCTCATCGTTCTATCCTCCTGCATGTCTCAGTGCTGGCGTGGGGGTGGGAGTCGACCGCCTGGTAAAGCTGACGGGGCGGCAACTGCGCCTTGGTCGAGCGGTGAGCGGTCTTCTCGGACTTGGGGAAGCCCGGTGATTGGATCGGGCGGCTCTGCGCATTGGTCCGCAGATAGTTCGCCTCGACGCGCTTCGCCTTGGCGATGACCTTCACGTCCTGCTTTGTCTTGGGCTTGTGGCAGCACTCGAGTCCGAGCAGCTTGCCGTCGTCGACCGTCAGCTTGCGGGACTTGTCGACCTGCAGTGCGTCGGCGATTGTGTGGTCGACCTGATAGCGCTTCTTGCCGAGGATGAGCCCGCAGCCTTCGCAGGCGATCTCACCGCTTTCCAGCATGGCGCGCTTTACGATCTGGGCGTAGACGGCTTTTGTGAACTCACGACGGCTCATGACGCCCTCCGCAACTGCTGTCGATGTCTGGCGATCTCCTGCCGGCCGCGCTCGGTTACGAGCATGAGCGGGCGCTGGGTGTACCGGCACAGACCGCGCTCGATCAGGTACGATTCGATCCGCTCGTCTGCTACGCCAAACGCGCCGTTGCGGTCCTTGCGGGCCATGAGGGTGGAGAGGGCCTGTTTCATCTACAAAGCTCCAATCTCGATGCCAGCGTGGCCGGCTACGATTTTCATTGCGTCTGATTTTTTCGTGGTCCGCATGACGACGTCTTTGCAAACGCGGTAGATCGACCCAGCCTTGAGCCGCTCGTCATCCGTCGGGCCCGTATGGTCGAGAACGTTGCAGGCCATCCGCTGATTATTCAGGATGGCGATGTTGTCTTCGACGTCGCCACGGTCATGAGTTGCCGCCCAAAGCATCCTGGCTACCGTTGGCAGCCATTCGAAGGAGTTGGAGGCTGACGGCGAGGGCGCACCATCAGCCTCCGGTGCAGACGACGCGGGAGACTGCTCGTCTGCGACCGGCTCCGGGGAGGACTGGGAGCCGGATTCTTGTTCTTTCGGATTGTGAAGGACGATGCCGCGGTCGGCTGCCTCCTTCAGGATGAACTCGATGAAATCGGTCATCTCCTGTTTGGACAGGTCGGAAGACGACATCTCGATCGGCAAGAAGGTCTTGCCGTCCAGGCTGGGCAGAAAGCTGATCTCGCGCCCGAAGGCATGGAGGAATATCGCCTTCCACTGTGCCGGCTCGTACTTCTTGCCGATGTGCTCGAACTGCTGGGCGAACTCAGTCAACAGCGCCCAGAGCATATCGTTCTGCGGCAGAGTCCGCTTGGATGCCTTGAACTCGACGCGAGTGCCTACCGGCGCCTTGCCGATCCAGTGGACGGCTTTCTGCCGATCTGACGGCGTATCCAGGACGAGGAGCGCGCGACCCATATCAGCCTCCGTTCAAAGGGTGGATCTGCGCTAGACGGCGCTGCTTGATCTTGTGGGCGATGTCTAGATTGACGTCGTCGCCGTCGAACGTTCCTTCCGGGTCAAGGCCGGTCCAGATCTCCTCGATTGTCGCGTCATCCATTGCGCCGGAAAGCGCTTCCTCGAGTTCCTGAAAGAACTCGGATGCATCGATCTGGCTTGCGCCGTCGACGACCTGCTCATCGGCTTGCTGATCGCTGCTATCGGTGACGTCGGTCACTTCAGCATCTTCAACAGGAGGAGACGGTGGTGCCGGTGGCTTTGGTGGAGTGTGAGGCGTGACGTCGCGCATCTCGTCGGCGTCGGAAATCTCGCGCGCTTCGAACTCGTCCCGGATGCCGCCTAGAACGTCGCCGAACAATTCACGAAGGCAAAATCCGGCTGCGCGCCATCCAAACATGCGCTTGTAGAAGCGGTACCATGGTGCATCGTTGGGTTGGTCCTTCTTGAAGACCTTGCTGCCATTTTCCCAAACGTATTTGTCGACGGTCGAGTTTTCCTGATACAGGCCCGCGCGCTTGGCGTCCGAGACCGTAAAGATGACGGTTTTTTTCTCGCCTGTATCAAGTCGCTCTGCCTCACAGTACCCGCCGGCCCGCTCATCTTCAGAGAGAGCCTTGAAAGCTTCTTCCGTGCAGCCTGGAAACTCCTTCTCATCTTCCTCCGATGGAAGAACTCCGGCTGCGCGAAGGAGCCGCCGGCTGTACTTTGTGTAGCCAAAGTCCAACAGCTTCACTTTGCCGGACTGCCTGACCACGTTGATGAGGCCGTCGCCGTAGAGCGCGGGTTTGCCATTGATGACCGTGAAGCTCCGAAGCGATACCATTGGCTTCAGACCGAGTTCCGCACCAGACATGATGCAGACAGCAACAGCGCTGGCGGCGTCGTCTCCAGTTTTCTTCCCGATCAGCGCCGACGGCGCGAGGCCAGCCGACACAACGGCCCGAGAAATACGGAACGTCTCTTCGAACGTCTGCGGCACGATGGCCATGACCTGGCCGCCACCGGCCAGCGACGGGATATTGGTTTTCACGGGAGCGTTCATCGTACCGCCGCCTTCTCGTCTGTGGTGATGCCTGGGATGTTGGTGCGGCCCGCATCGAGCGCACGCTGTGCGAGCTGGCGAAGCGTGTCCTGCATTGTCGGGTGGTCGATCATGTAGGTGGCCAGCGCCAGCCAGTCGGTGACGTCTTTCAGAACCGTCTTGACCTGAACCGATGCGGCCTTGCCGTACGTTGCCTTGATTGGCGCCGGAGCGGTCTCCACAACAGTTTCGACCTTCGGCGCGTCAATGACTGCCGCTTCACCTTCCTGCTCGCGGGCGGCCTTCTCAGCGGCGATGCGCGCCTGTTCGACCTGCTGCTGCCGCTGGCGTTCGGCCCGGAGCTTTGCAGTCTCCCAATCGCCGATCGCATCGCGCACCTTGTCAGCGCCGGCCTTCGCCGACTTAACAAGCGGCTGCCACTTGGTATCGACAGCCTTGCCCGCTTCGAGATGCGGTTCCTTCTGCTTGACGCGGATCTTATCGGCCTGGCCGGAAAGCTCGTTCAGGCGATTGCGCAGCGATAGTGCCTTTGCTGCGGTCGCGTCATCGGCGATCTTGGCATAAGCATCCATGCCGGCGAGGGCCGCGGCGATCTGGTCCTTGAGGCCTTCTGCCTCGTCGACCAACTCATTGCCCGAATTGTCGCCGACCGTCGGCTCTGGTGGCTGGACCTGGGCGGCGACGACCTTGTCGTCATCAGGCCAGCCTTTGCCCTCGATCGCATCGTTGTACGCCTGAAAGGAAACAGGGTTGCGGCAGGCGAACGTCCAGATCTCGTCAGGGCGAACTTCACGACCGGCGCGATACGCTACAAGCTCGGTCGATCCTTCCGGGTAGTAGATCGCAACAGGCTGCCAAGGGCTGTCCTTGAAGCGAGTGCGGTAGTAGCCCTGCTGTGGCTCGTTCTCATGGACCGGGAGCGTCTTTCCGACGGCTGCAGGGTTCTTGAGCGCTGCTTGCCACCAAGCCCAAGGGCCGACGATTTTTGACGCAAGTGCGCCGATAGACTGCTCAGCCATTGCGGCTCTCCTGTTGTGCGAGGAATTGATCGTGAGACGCGCCGATCGCGCGTGGGATGGAAACGAGGGCGATGAACGTCGCGATGGCGCCGATGAGGATCGAGGTCGAGATGATCTCGACGACCGAGAACTGATGAAGAGGGGCCGGGATCGCCCGTGGCTGCTGGTGGCATGTGCCGGGAGCGCAGCCGCATTCGCCGAGGGTGCGGAGGTGGCAGATCATAACGCCCCTCCTTCAAGCTCTTTGCAGAGCTGCTGCATCATGGCCGACGCCAGATCGTCTTCGTCGAGTTCATCGATCTGCTCGTCGATGTCGGCCTTGGCGGCTTCAAGCGATGCAGAGCATCCGCAGCGATTGTCGTTGCCGTCTGGTGCGCCGTCGAAGTCATCGTGGTGCCAATCCCAATCAACTCCACATGAGGCAGGGACAGGCTTCGGGTTGAACGAGATCCAGTAGTCGCGGTAGGAGATGCGCTCGCTCATCACTCAGCCCTCGTAGTGTGAGCTTCGATGACGCGCATGATCGCTTCACGGCACTCGTCGTTGCACTTTAGGAACCTCTCTGCAGGGTTCTCCTGAAAATGCTGCCAGGAGCCGTCCGGCATGTCGTAACCGGCTTCCACGATCTCGTGACGCTCGATAAAGTTCATCGCGGCGATGATGTTGCGGAGTTCGCTAGCGGGGATCATGGCCATCACTCCGCAGCAGCCGGTGAGATCGCCGCCAAGATCGGGCGGAACACCGGGTGGACGTCGTACTCAAGACGAGCGTCACGGGCGGCATCAGGGTCCGGCTGCTTCGACTGCTCCAGTTCGTCAGCCCATTCCTGAGCGCAGTGGCGACCGTCGGAGGTCTTGTCGTCGTAGAGGACCGCAATGATCTGCTGGCAGATCATCTGCTCGAAGCTGTTCCCCGTGTCGACCGGCATAGGCAGCGTGCGCTTGCCGTCCAGAACGATAGAGCTGATGACGAAATCGCCGTCGCCGTTGTCTTCAAGCGTGGCGCGCCCATAGAGCAGGCAGCCCTCGCCGAGACCCGGCAGCTTCAGTTCGTCGAAGAGATATTCGGTTTTGAATGCCATCTGCTTGCCCTCTCGTTGAGCCGATCACGTTTCTCGCGTCCCGCTTGGGAGGTCAGTCGTGATGGGCTGATGAGAAGAAGTTATACGCAGAAAACGTAAGACGCAAGAGAAATCGTACGCGAAGCGCGTAAAAATGATTTGCGTGGTTTGCGTAAGGCGGCTAAAAGAAAAGCGCCGGCGGGATGATCCGACCGGCGCTCAAAGCAGCATCAATGATGTATTCGGCTTAGCACATCACAATAATTGATGGAAGCCGAAAGCTGCCGAGAGGTGCTGAAAAGCGCAAAATCTTGGGTCCGCTCGGAGGTTCCCGCCAAGATGATGTGGTTCAGAGGCGCAAAGGCAGCGGTTTTTCAAGGGCATTGTCCCGCGCCGCCGATCACTCCGGCAAATCAATCCCAACGCGGTACTGGTGCCAGACTCACCAGGCGAAGTCAGACGGGGTTGATGGCCCGCCGGATCACGAGTTTGCAGCTCGCCGGGTAACAGCAGAACCAAACGTGGAGACCGCCGAGAGGCGAGCTTGAGTAAGTGGCGAGTACCGTTTGCACCGCTTGACCGGCGGGAGGATGCCAAAGCACAGCCCGGTAGGGTCCGGGATAACAAAACTATCTGCTGGTTATATCGACTTCACGGATGCTTGGCCGCTTAGGTGGCGTCGAAGGGTGTGTCTCCACAGGACCATCCTAATGCCTCGGTTATGTCCGAGAGCTACGTTGTAAGCCCCTTTCTCCGCTCGATGTACTGCTTGTTCAGGAGGTCAACCAGATCGTCAGCTTCATCCATCTCACAGTGGGTTAGCTGTGCGCCGTTTATTTCGGCAGGCTCGCCCGTGAAAATATCGTAGACCGTCCAGTAGCCGGTGCCATTCTTACGCGTATCGTAGCGATTCTCTGGCTTACTGGTCATGTGCTCACCCGAAGCGGTTTAACTGGTTTCCTGGCTGAATGATTTGATCCTGTCGACGATCGACCGCCACAGTTCTTTCTGCTGGTCGTCAGGATACGACTTTACCAGATCTGCAATGTCGCGGACATACTCGTCGATGATCGTTTCTGACGGATAGGTCTTCTCAAGCAGGACCAGCAGCTCGGCATTGACCGACCGGTCGTTCTTCTCTGCAACCCGGCGGATTCGCTCCTTTAGCCCATCCGGCAACCGGATGATGATCTTGTCGAGAGATCGGCTAGGGCTTTGATCAGTCATTGAAAATGCATAGCGATAACAATTAACCAAATAAATATTGGCCAGTGGCCATACGCCCGGGCCTATAGAAGGCCATGGCCCGCTTCATTACGATAGGTTGAGTGGGGCCAAAGGGAGGAGCTTCGCCCTCATGTCAGAAATGCTTCAAAACAATATGGGAATATTCAACATGAGACTGCAGAGTAATATCGCTGTGCCTATTTTTGCAATTCATAATTGTGTGGATCTTAGGAATCTTCGGACGCCACCAGATACGAGAGGCGAAAATGTGCTCCATCATTGAAACGATCCCGCCCGAAAATTTTCTTTCGCCTCGGTTCCGGGTGCATCCGGTGATGGGTGACGCAATGGAGCCGACGTTCCGCGGCGGCCGAGACTATGCCCTTCTGGCGCCGGTAACGTCATATCGGGGCGAGGGGATATACCTCGTCAACATCGGGGCTGGTGTTGATCTGTTCCGGGTGTGCAGTGCATTCGATGGCAAAGGAGGACTGCGACTATCTCAGGAGAACCCGCGCTGCGAGACGCTCTCTGTCAGCCTGGAGCATTTCGATGATGTGGTGATAGCAATCGTCATCGCCGACATACGCCCGCGAGACGAGCGTTTTCTTAGGCAGTCGTAAAAGCTTGGGCGGTTATGCCGCCCTTTCACTTCCGGGCAATATGACCGCAGATGCGCCCGATGATCTGAACGCGCGACAGTTCGGCCGTGAAGGTCTCGAGGTGCGGGTTGTCGGAAATGATCTTGACCAAGACCGGATCGCTAAATGGCACCCGCTGCAGGCGCTTGATCTGCGGCTCTGAATTTCCATCGCTGATCGCATAGACCGTGTCGTCGACGAGCTTGTTTTGGGAGAGGTCAACAATCACCCGATCGCCTGGCATGTAGGTGGAGATCATCGAGTCGCCGACGATTTCACAGATGATAGTGTGATCTGGTGACGCTTTCGCTTCTCCCCGCAGATAGCCGTTCGGGATGACCCATTCCGACACAACCCGGTGACCGGAGATATGGCCGCCGCCGACGGGCAGATTGATCACTTCGCCGATGCTGCCATGACCGGCGCCAAGCTTCACGTCGATTTCAGGGATCGCGCCCTCAATCTTCGGGCGCCAGTGCTCCCGCGTATAGGCGTCGTCCTCGTGGCTTTCATGGGCATCAGGGTCGTAGGACTCGATGATGCCGCCGCGACTGGCGATCACTTCAGGACGGGCTAGCAACCACACCTCAGCAGCCGTGATCGGTGGCTCACCTTTGCCCACCAGCGCTTTGATCATCTTGAGCACCAGTTCGGGAGCAAGGAACTCTTTTTTGTAGAGCGCCGGATCTTCGTACCTCTGGATGCTCGATGCGCGGGAATACCCCATCGCGAGTGCAAAGGCGTCCATCGACAGCTCAGCACGTTCCCGCAATGCGCGGACTTTGGTGGTCACAGAATCGGTTTCTTGGCTCATGACGTAATTACGCAAGATACGTTTACGTTTTCCACGTTGACAGCCTTACGCGAAGCGCGTAGAAAAGACTGACAGCAACAATGGATGCGTAAAGTGGAACCGAAAACCCCTGCGGAAAACATCATTATGACGCTCGGCGGACTAACTAAGACCGCGAGCCTTCTTTCCACCGAGGAAAAGCGTGTTGCAGTGTCCACCGTCCAAGGTTGGAAGGAGCGCGGCAAGATTCCCCAGGAGTGGTGGGAGACCATCATCGAAGCCGGGAAGTCGGTCGACAAGACGATCGAGCTGCAGATGTTCCTCCAGCTGCCGGAGAAGGCAGCATGATGCACGAGCGAACGAGACGTCTCATAGCTGATCTGCAAAGACTGGCCTCTGAAGGGCTCACTGTATCTCAGGCCGCTGCCGCAGTCGGCATCACCTACAACACGGCCGCGATGTATGCCCGGATGCGCAGCATTAACTTTCATAGGCCTCGAAGCGCTGATGTTAAGACTGAACGCAACGCCGAAATTGCTCGCCGGTATCTCGGTGGAGAAGCGCAGGCTGATCTCGCGAGAGAGTTTAACGTAACCCGGGAGCGGGTTCGCCAGATCTGCGAGAAGGCGGGTTGTGTCAGTGAGAGAAAGCGCCACACAGACTTCGTGGCGGTCGTTGTCGGCACGATCATCCGAAAGAACCTTACACTCGGTCAAGCCTGCGAGATGTTCGATATCTCGCGAACCAGCGCATACAAATACTGCTGCGACAACGGCGTAGTTCCTTCGCGAATGAGCGAAGAGGAGCGCGAGGAGTTGAGCCAGTTGGCGAAGTTGGTCGAGACGGGGTCTAGCATCCGTCAGGCGGTCGACGCCGATCACAACAAAGCCGAGAGACTTCGCCGGTTCCTCAAGAAGAGTGGGATCGATGCAAAGGGCAGAAGTCGTCACGATGATTTCACCCAACGCCGTGACCTCGTAGAACGCTGGCGATCCGAAGGCCATTCTTGGGCCCGGTGCGCGGAACTGCTCACTAAGCACGATGGGCGAGTAATCGGCCAAGGCGGGCTCTTTTTGTGGGCGCGCAGGCATATGCCGCATCTATTCAATTCCAGATCCGAGGTGGCTGCATGACCGGCATTGTCATTCTCTCGGCGGCCCTCTTCGCAATCTACGCGGTCCGTGTGGTGCGCGATGCTGTCGAGCTTCTTGCCCCTATGGTTCGAACCGACAGGGGCGACCAATGGTAGTGGCTCTCCTCGGGTTCTTCCTGGCGCTCGTCATCGGCTGTTTTGTGCTCTGCATCGTCGGTGTTTGCATCGACAGCGGCAAATCGAGCCGAGAAGAAGAAGGGGTTACCCCCACTGGGGGCTCTTCTCTCGATCATCAGTTTCATTTCCAGCACCCAAGCGCGCAGGGTTCCAATCTCAGCGTTCGGGTTCATTCGCAGTCTCAGTCAGTTCAGTCAGTTCAGTCGTCGGGCGGCGGCTGAACTCGATACCTAACCCGCCATGCCCTGACGAAGATCAACTTAGCAGGGCTGGCGGACATGAACTGGATGAAATCCAACCAGAATGGTTCAACAAAAAAGCAGGGAAAGCAGATGTCTTTAGTAGATGCATACTCCCCGGACAGGGCGTCGAGTTACGCCAAGAAACTCTTTCAGATGATCGTCAAAGGCTGGGGTGATGCACCCCTGGCTGTCGAGGAATGCGCCAAGCGGAGCCGCATGTCCGAGAGAAGCTTTGAACGTCTGATGAAGGGGGAGACGAAGGACCCCAGGCTGACTGTCTTGGGTCGGGTACGGGGCGCGTACCTTGAGTTCTGCCACGAGCAGATCGCGCGCCTTCAGCATGAAATCCACATCGAGATGACGAGGAACTCCGATGGATCTTTTGAGGATCTTGCTGCTGAGGCTGAAGCTTTGGCTGCGAAAATCAGGCAAGCGAAAGGACGGTAGGCAATGACGGCAGCGGTCGGCGATAACACCAAGGTTGAGCGCGAACGCCGCGTTCAGTTCAGCTACTATCACCAGAAGGACAGGGACATCGCGGCGAAGATCCGCGCCCTGAACGAAGAGAAGAAGTCGAACCGGCAGAACGCCAAGGCGGCCGGTTTCACATCCGCCAAGCTCGACCACTACCTCAAGGCCTTCCTTGCGGAAGATCAGCAGAAGCCGGTCGACAAGCTCCGGTCCGAGCGGGAAAATCTGATCTGGCTTGGCCTCATCCCTGACACGCTGCAGGGTGACTTGCTCACGTCCGACCGTGTCGACCAGGAGCAGATGATAGCGGCCAAGGGCTTCCACGCCGGCCTGAACGCGCTCGATCGGGTGTCGGGATACGACGGCGGCAGTTCCGAGGACCGGCACTGGCTGGAGTCCTACGATCTCGGTCGCAAGGAATACGACACGGTTCTCCCTGACATCATGGCTCGCATCCAGGCGGAGGCGGACAAGGAGTCCCCGCCGGCTGATGACGAGGACGATATCCCCTTCGGCGAAGCTGCCGAGTGATGTGCCGCGGCGGCTCGCCGTCCTCCCAAGGCTTGAGCCGCCCAACTAGCCGCGCGAATGCGGCGCCCTTCTTCCCCTCAGAGGTTCCCATGGACGCGGATGTAGCAAACCACGAGTTCGATACAGCAGCCAAGCGCAACTCAATCATCTGCCCTTGCTGCCTCCAGTTTGTCGAAGAGGGTACGGTCCTCGCCGACCCGATCGGTTGTCAGATCACGAATGGCACCATGACGGTGAAGCTCAGCCGCCAGCAATTCAACCTGGCGAAGTACCTGATCGACCGGTTCCCGCTCATGGCCGACAAGGGTGACATCTACGACGCGGTCTTCCTCAACCACCACGGCGAGGGGCCGGATATCAAGATCGTGGATGTGCTCATCTGCAAGATCCGTCCGGCATTGGCCGACGTCGGGCTCGTCATCGAGACTGTCTGGGGCAAGGGCTACAAGATCGTCATGGCCGCCCCTTCAGAGGGCAACGCCATAAAGGACGCGAGTATCCGGTTGCGCGGGCCCGGATCAACGCACCGGTGGCTTCCCGAGCATGACACACAACTGATCGGCCTGATGCGCCGGAAGTTCAAGGTCGCGGCCTGCGCCTCCATCATGAAGATGCCGTACATGGCAGTCGAGCGCCACTTCAAGCGCCTTCAGTCGCTGGTTTGAGGAGATCGACATGCTCCGCACTCCATTCTCTTGGACAGATCAGAACGTCGCCATCCTTCGCCAGATGGTGAATGAGGGGCATTCCGCCAGCCAGATCGGCGCGCGGATCGGAACCTCCAGAAACGCAGTCATCGGCAAGGCCCTGCGCATGCAGATCGCATTGGCCGGCAGTCGCGGCAAACCATCCAGGCAGACTGCTCAGACCAGATCGGCAAGGCGAGTATCGCATTTGCCCCGGGCGATTAGCCATCTGCAGGATATCGATGCTCCGGCTATCTCTGCCGAGCCTGTGGTTCCTGAAGTCGTCGTGCCGGTAGAGTTCGCCCTTTTGGAAGCGCATCACTGCAAGTTCCCGATCGACGACAATATCGGGCCTCACATGCTCTGCTGCGGCGCCCGTCGGCTTAAGGGTTCGTATTGCGCCGAACACGCGGCTCTCACTCGCGGGCGAGGCACTGAGAGCGAGCGCAAGGCCTCCAGCATCGGGAGGGCAGCGCTTTGATCATCATGGGCCTCGATCTTGCAACGCGCTCTGGCTGGGCTGTCCGTGACAGCAAGAAGCATCGTGCTTCCATCCGGTGTGGCACATTCTCGGTCGCCGAGAACAACGACGGCAACAAGCTGGAATGGGAAGCGAAGTATCCCGTCGCGGCGAACCTCTTCTATCGGCTCCTCAAGGAACACAATCCCGACTTCGTCGCGATAGAGCGGCCCGAACACGGCGTCCGTCAGTTCAAGAAGAAGGGTAAAGTCGACCTCACCGGCAAGGAAGAGACGATCTCGACCATCAACCCGGCCGCGCTTCAGCTCACCGGGATCTTCGGGGCGATCAGCGCTGTGTGCCAGATCCGCGGGATCGCCTTCGGCACCATAGCTGCCGTGTCCTGGCGGCCGGTCTATTTCGGGAAGGGCGTCAAGCCACCCGAGGGCAAGGACTGGAAAGACCTCGCGATCGATTATGCCCAGCGGGAGTCGATCGGCCTGCCGTCGACAAAGGCAGAGCAGAGAGACGCAGCCGAGGCGATCGGCATCTGCACATGCTGGCACAACTGCGCCATCCCAGAAATCAAATGGATGCAGCAGCGGTTCATGGACCTGCGCACAGGTGCTTTCGAAGCCAAGAGGAGCGCGGCGTGACCACACTCATCAACTCACATTGGATTCGGCGGAAGGTCGGGCTCGTCCGGATAGGTCGGAATGTCCTCCGGAATGACGTCGGGCTCTGGTTCCTCGAGCGGAGGCTGTGGAACATCAGGCGGCAGGTCCGGAAGGGGACCGGGCTTAGGTCCTGGATCGGGCTCGGTCGGGATGATTGTCATGGCTGGCTCCTTTCTGGACACCCAATCATTTCGCACCCCGGTTTGTTCCGGAGGAGCGCAGCATGAGGCTCTTCAACTGGCCGTGGGGCGACCTACAGCCTCACTCCTATGATTTCATCATGTCGGACTTCGCCTGGGGCTACAAACTCCGCTCGAGCAAAGGCGAGGGGAAGTCGGCACAGGCCCACTACCGTGTGATGCCGCTCGACGAGATCATGGCTCTGCCGGTCCTCGATCTCTGCACCGCCAACTGCGTCCATTGGATGTGGGCAATAAACCCGATGCTCGACAAGGCCATCACAGTGATGAAGGCGCAAGGGTTCGAGTTCAAGACTGCCGGCACCTGGCTCAAGACGACTGTACACGGCAAGATCGCT
Source organism: Rhizobium sp. Root1220 (assembly GCF_001426265.1). Taxonomy (GTDB): domain Bacteria; phylum Pseudomonadota; class Alphaproteobacteria; order Rhizobiales; family Rhizobiaceae; genus Rhizobium. The sequence continues at coordinate 123,412 of NZ_LMDG01000005.1, read as the reverse complement.
TTCGGAACCGGCTACGTCCTGAGATCGAGCAATGAGCCCTTCCTGATCGGGACGCGCGGCAAGCCGAAGACATCAAAGTCGGTCCGCTCAGGGTTTACCGGTCTCGCCCGTGAACACTCCCGCAAGCCAGAGGAAGCCTATCGCGCCGCTGAGAAGCTGATGCCGAACGCGCGCCGCCTCGAGCTCTACTCCCGCACCAACCGGCCTGGCTGGGATCACTTCGGCGACGAAGCCGGGAAGTTCGGAGAAGCCGCATGAACGCCCTTCAACGCGACTTCACCCCAGATCAACGCCTGATGGACGGCATCTCGGACAATGACGTGTTCAAAGCCGAGGAAGGCATACTGGCCGGCATCCTGTGCAAGAATGACTATCTCGTTGCCTGCGGACTCGAGCCGCACGATTTCTCCGAATCCCTTCACCAGACGATCTACTCGTCCATCCAGCAGCTCTGCAGCGGCCATCAGATCGCTGACGCCACCACGCTCAAGTCATTCGTACCGAGGGCGGCCCAGGGGCTCGACATCACCCCGGCGGAATACCTGAACCGTCTTCAGAAGTCCGGCTTCTACACTATCCCGCAGGAGTTCGACGCGAAGGTCCAGATTGTCAAAGGGGCATCGATGTCCCGGCAGTTGGCAAGAGAAGCCGAGTTTATCGCCAACCTCGCTCAGGAAGGCCATACGTTGCTGACGCTCGGCGACGAGATCGAAGGGCTCGAGCAACGGCTGAAGGATCTGCTGTCGCGCTTTTCGGAATCGAAGGCGATCAAATCTCCTGGCTCTCAGTACCTCGCGGCCTTCAATGCATCCAGTCGGCGAGATGGCGTGGTCGGTGTCCCGATCGGCCTTCAAGAAATCAGCCGCGTTCTGTCGGAAACGGTGTTCGCCGGTGGGAACCTCTACGGGCTGCTTTCCTCGTCCGGCGAGGGCAAGACATCCCTGACGATCCAGATCATCCACGATGCCATAGTCAAAGGTCATCCGGTTCTCTTCCTCTCCTACGACCAGTCGGCCTACCAGTGCATCCGGCAGATGATCGCCCAGGTGCACGGCATCAGCGTCAAGCAGCAGGACGAGCCGATGAGGCTCATGAACGAGGGCGAGCGCGACAGGTGCGTCCAGTTCGCAACGTGGATCGAACGGCAGCCGCTGGAAATCATCCGCTGCCAGCGGGAAGGAGTGACGCAGCTCACGGCCTATGCCCGTCGCTTCATCAAGAAGCGGTCAAACGGCAAGACTCCGCTGATCGTGCTCGACCACATCGGCAAGGTGAAGCCTCGCGACCCGAAGCTATCGCCGGACCGCATCTCCGGTGAAGTCACAGTCGAGCTCAAGGCGCTCGCAGACGAGACCCAGAGCGCGTTTCTCGTGCTGAACCAGCGCAACAGCTTCGGAACCCGTCGAGACAACCCACGGCCAATATCAGCCGATCTGTATGGTGGGGAGGGTGCCAAGGCCGACTACGACGGCATCATCTATTTGTATCGCGCTGAGAAATACAAAGCCGATCGCGTGGCGACCGCTGCGACCGACGCCGACTGGAAGAAGATCAACAAGGTGTTCGGATCCGAGATCGAGGGCATCGCTGAAATCGGCTCGATCAAGTGCCGGTTCGGTGATCCCAACGTTCGCGAGACCATGAAATTCGAAGCCCAATACACCCGCTATGTGTCCATGCGCCCAGAGCGGCCGCCGGAGTTGTTCTGATGCAGCAGCTTTCCCTACTGGCCCTCATGGAGCCGCCGCCACCCACACCGAAACCATATGAGCCGCCGCCTCGCCGCGATTTCATGACCCGCGCCTATGGCGAAGCCCACGTGATGAAGATCGGCATGAATGAACTAGACCCAGTTGAGATTGAGGTGCGTGGCATCCCCACACTGATCCTCTTCAGCTTCGGTTGGCAGACCTACACCGTGCAGCCCCCAGGGGCTTCCTATTGGTCTGAAACAGGCTTTCGCAGCTTTGGAGGTCCTGAGACCGAGCCGGATCAGATCGAACAGCTAATCGCTCGCCATATCGACAGCAAGGACGGCTGCAAAGGCAAGCTAACTCGTTGGTGGCCGAGCTACTGCTTGCATTGGCGGCAGGAAAAGCGGTTCGGCGACAAGTTCGACCGAGCCACGACGTGGGACCAGTGGGGGGCGGAGAAGCAAAGAGAGCATTGGGAGAACTATGACGCTCGCCAACGGGTAGCGGTGGAGCGCATGGCCGCCGAAGGAATCGACCCAGAAGATGTTTGGAGAAGCAGATGAAAAACCGACTGATCGACCTCAACAACCACCTGTTCAGCCAGCTTGAACGCCTGAGCGATGAAAACCTCACAACTGAGCAGATCGAGACCGAGGTAAAGCGCACCGACGCCATTGTCGCGGTCAGCGAGCAGCTAATTCGCAACTCTGATCTTTCCCTCAAGGCAGCAACGTTGGTGGCCAACCATGGTGATCGCTTCAAGCCAATGCTCCCGACAATCTTCCGGCAGCCGGACACGATCGACGGCAAGGTTGCTGCCATCACCGATGGAGGCGACAAGTGAAGGGGACTTGGATCGTCTACAGCGCCGAGCAAATGGCTTGGCTGGAGACCAACCGGCTTCTCCCGATCAGCGAATATCATGCTGCCTTCTGCAAGGAGTTCTCTCGATATGACGTGTCGGCCGGCAACCTGCATGCGCTGCGCAAGCGCCGAGGCTGGAAGACAGGCAGGACAGGGCATTTCGCGGCGGGGCAAACACCTTTCAACAAAGGCAAGATCTGCCCGCCTGGGACAGGTGGCCGGCACCCCAACGCGCGCAAGACGCAGTTCAAGAAGGGGGATACCCCGCACAACACCAACTATCTTGGCCATGAGCGCGTGTCGAAAGATGGCTATGTCGAAGTCAGCATCGATGATATCAACCCGCACACCGGCTACGAGCGCCGTTATGTGCTGAAGCACCTGCATGAGTGGGAAAAGGCCAATGGCCCCGTGCCTGACGGCATGTGCCTAAAGTGCGTGAACGGCAACAGACTCAATACAGATCCATCGAACTGGCTGCCAATCCCCCGCGGCGTCCTGCCTCGGCTGAACGGAGGACGCGCCACCCGCGTCATGGCCTACGACACGGCGCCGGACGAACTAAAGCCGGTGCTCATGACCATTGCCCGTGTCGAGCAAAGGACAAGCGAACTACGGCGTAAGCGGAAGGTGGCAGCATGAGCAACAAATGTGATTTCGGCGCGCATCGTAGCCCGACCGGCTGGATAGCCTGGTATCGCCTCTATCACCACGGCGAGAACCGGATTGTCCGCAATGGCAAGCACGACATCATCTTCTCGACGAAAGACGAAGCTGACGCGGCGGCCAAGGAGGAATTCCTTCGCGAGATGAACAGCCCGATCGTCTCCGAGACACTGAGCGGACCGACCACGAAGAAGGCGCTCACCAAGTGCAAGGCAGAGCGCCTGTTCCGCAAGGGAGGCAAGGTTATCCAGGTCGAGAGGGTAGGAGCATCAGCATGAAGCAGCCACGTGTCTATCTTGATCTGGACGGGGTCATGGCTGACTTCGACGCTCACTTCCCGGCGCTGTTCGGTGTCGACCATCGCGGCTTGGCGGACGATACCATGTGGGCGACGATCAACGCTCATCCATCATATTTCCGCGACATGCCACAGTGCCCCGGCGCCAAAGAGTTCTTTGATCGGATTTCATGGCTCAGCCCGATCATCCTCACCGCATGCCCCAGCTCGAACTATGCCCACGTAGCCCGTCAGAAGCGGGAGTGGGTGAGGGAGCATCTATCGACAACCTGCCACGTCCTGCCGGTCATGGGCGGACGCAATAAGCCGCTGTTCATGCACTCGCGTGGAGACATCCTCATTGATGACTTTGAGCGCAACACCAAGGCCTGGCAGCAAGAGGGAGGGATCGCGATCCTTCACCGGGATTTCCAGACGACCCGGGACGAGCTTGAACGCGAGATCGTAAGGAGTGCCGCAGCATGAACATCGCCGCTCGAAACTACACATCCGGTGCAGAGATCATCGCAAGCGCGAACGCCGTTCACCAGCGGCTTATGGGCAGGCCACCACAGCGCAAACAGCCAATGATTGCTGTCGCAGCGCCTGACAAGCCAAAGCCTCGCCCACGGTCTCCCATGTGGCGCAAGTGGCCCATCAAGTTCGATGCTCATGTGATCGAGTGGAGAGAACGGATGTTGTCGCCGTGCAAGGCCCATATGCGCAGCCGCTGCAAAGAGCTTGGCATCACCATGAAGGCTCTATGCGGCCTGAGACGCACTCACCCGCTCGTCGACTACCGTCAGCTTATCATGTGGGAGTTGAAGACGATCGTTAAGCCGGAGATGAGCTACCCTGAACTGGGGCGGCTATTCGGTGGACGTGATCATACGACTGGACTCCACGCGGTGCGGCGGATCGCCGAGAAGAAGGCGAAAGGGATGCTATGACGGATCACCCGGAAGCCATTGCCATCTTCGAAGAGTTCGGCGTCGAGATCGTACCGAAGAACGTCATGCCCAAGCATGGGCAGACAAGGGCCGTGGCTTCTCTGGATCGCATCAGGAGACGCCATGGAAGGCCGCACGCGCGCTTCGTGGTCATGACACTGGTAGAGACCGCCAACAACGATACAGCGCTCGACGAGACCGGCCTGTGGGCAACAAGCGATATAATCCTCGCCTTCAAGAAGAACTACCCGTCGATCATGGAGCGCGATGTCTCCCGGTTCCTTGCCTTCTTCGACGGTGTGCCAGTAGGAGGCCTGCAGTTCTGGTGCATGGGATTGGATGGTATAACGAACAAACGTGCTGCGTTGGTGGGGCTGATTTGGGAGCGGGCGTGCCGGGTGTTTGGCAACCCGCAAATGGAACTATTAGATGACCGGAGAATGAGCGCATGACGGAAGCTGAAATCACCGAGATCTTCGTGCGAGCAGCCGAGGTGGAACGCAAGCTGCCCAGCACGGGCAAGCCGGCACAGCTCAAGGCAATGAATATGGGCTACGTCCATACATTCGCCGAGATGAACCATTGGCAGGAAGAAGAACTGCATGCGGCCAACTGGGCATGGCTCGACCCGAAGAACCTCCGCGCAACGACCAACGACGTCGGCATCTGGGAAGCAGCGATGGAGATGATCAAGCTGATACCGGATACCAAGAAGCGCCGCGCACTGTGGGCATGGGCCACTGCCGAGGCCGGTGGACAGGCTTTCGCAAAGTGGTGCCGGACCGTCGAAGGCGTCAGTCGACAGCTTGGAGATTGGCGGAAAGACTCCGCAATTAAATGTATTTTGCGAGCTTTCGACCGCAAGCCATTGCAGCATAACGAAAATGAAGCAGAAGGCGACTTTACAAACACCCCCGAAAACAGCGATAAAACGTCCATCATCGAAGTTTGGCGCGCTGATGACTGCTTCAGCTTCGACACCAGCCTGAGAGACTTCTCCTGGGCAGACGCACAGAACGAACGCCGCCGGCAACGCGAAGCCCGCAGGAAGCAGGCGGCATAGAAATTAGCTGACCTTCGCGGGTGCCAGCTATTCCCCTCACGGGGCGCCATAAGCCAGAGATACGGTGTCGCCGAGGCCTCTGGAGCCAATTCGAGAAAGCGAGGCGGCAACATTGTTGCTTCGACTCTCGTGGTAGGCGACGGCCGCCGAAGATAGCCGTAGTTGGGTAACGGGTCTGGAAAAGTCCTTGTAGCCAGACGCCCTGAGGGGGCCGACTAGGGCAATCATTCCGTAAGCCTGTAGGTAGGCACGTATCACAGCCCGTCACCCCAACCGGTGGCGGGTTTTCCATTTCAGGAGCCTGCATGCTGATCGAGACAATCCTAATGCTCGCCTTGATGCTCCTCGGGGCGCACTGGCTATGCGACTATCCGCTTCAAGGCCAGTTCCTCTCGGACGCCAAGGCCAAGGGGCCGCTACGGTTCTACCATCTCGTAGCTCACGCGGGCATCCAGGGAGCCGCTGTGGCCCTTGTGACGGCCAACGTATGGCTCGGGCTGGTAGAGTGGGCGGCACACACGGTCATCGACGAGGCCAAGGTGCGCGGCAAGACGACGTTCGCCCAGGATCAAGCGCTGCACATTGCCTGCAAGGTTCTGTGGCTGATCATCATCTTTGCCTTCCTCTCCGGCTGCCAGTCGTATCAGCCGCCGGGTGAGGGAGTTTGGCGGGCTCCGCAGCTTTGCAGAGAATGCGGCGCGCCGGGACTATAGGGCAGACACGCTACCGTCTGCCCCGATGTAACGTCACTCGGTGAAGAAGATTTGATCAGACGCTGAGTTCATCATTAGAGTGATGCTGTGCGTGCAATCGCTCCTGTTGACGTAACTCTCACTACTGCGGCTGATCTCTTCTCCGTTCTTCGCGTAGTAGATCCAATACCAATATCCGCCGTTGTCCTTCTTCTGCCAGTAACAAGGGTAGGTAACTTGAGCCATTTGGCTTTCCTTCTATGGTTGCACAACCATGAAGTTGGAAACAGGCGATTCCGTCAAGTTTGATTGCAACCAAACGCGGCTCGAAGTTCCGTAGTTGTTCACGTTCCCCACGTTGTTCGACTTCTCCACAGGTTATCGGCAACTTTCTGAATTTAATCAAAGCGGAAATCAAATCATGCGCGGTGGACCAAGGAAGGGTGCAGGGCGCCCCAGAGGAGCCGCCACGAAGCGAACTCGCGAGATTGCGGACAAGGCATCGGCTGACGGACTGACGCCTCTGGAGGTGATGCTGAAGGCAATGCGCGCACACGCCGAGAAGAATGATTGGGATGCTGCAGCCTCGATCGCGAAAGACGCAGCGCCTTACATGCATGCCAAGCTCGCCAGCGTTCAGCACACGGGCCGCGGTGGCGGGCCTATCCAGACCGTAGACCTCACCAACGTATCGGATGAACAGCTCAATGCACTCGAAGCCATCTTTGGCCCGCTTGCCGGCGCCAGCGGAGATGATGAGGGCGATCCGGGCGGAGAAGGAGAGGCGTAGAGCCGAGGCAGAGCGGGAACGCATTGCCAAGGACGCTGAACGCATTCGGGCAAGATGCCAGACGCTGGAAGGGTTCATACAAGAGTTCTGGTCGATCCTTGAGCCAAAGAAGGAATTGAGGTTCGGCTGGGCGCTTCGTGCGATGTGCAAGCATCTGGAAGCGGTAACCGCGGGCAAGATACAGTTCCTGATGATGACCGTGCCGCCTGGCATGATGAAATCATTGGTTATGGTGTTCTGGACGGCTTGGGAATGGGGACCATGCGAACGTCCTGACATTCAGGTGCTCGCTACATCCTACAGCCAGCCGAACGTGCTGCGCGACAACCTCAAGCTCCGCCGGCTGATCGAAAGCGATAAGTTTCAAGCCATATGGGCGTTGAAGCTGCGGGATGACCAGAACGCCAAGGGCAAGTTCGAGAACGTCGGAAGTGGTTTCAGCGAGGCCCGCCCGTTCAGTTCTATGACCGGTGGTCGCGGTGATCGGGTAAAGATCGATGACCCGCACTCGACAGAGACGGCGGAGAGCGACACCGAGCGGCAGGCTGCGGTTCGTATCTTCCGAGAAGGTATCTCGGACCGACTGAACGACGTGACGACATCTGCCATTGTGCTGATCATGCAGCGTCTTCACGAGCAGGACGTTGCAGCGGTCGCGAAAGAACTGGATATCGGGTTCATTCACCTGAACCTGCCGATGGAGTTCGAGCCAGAAGCCAAGTGCCAGACGTACGTCGATGGTGAACTGTTCTTCCAAGACCCGCGCACGGAAGACGGGGAACTGCTGTTTCCTGAGCGCTTTCCGGCCACGGAGATCGAACGGCTCAAGAAGGCCAAGGGTTCATATGCCTACTCTGGTCAGTATCAGCAGCGGCCAACACCTCGATCTGGCGGTATGTTCCAGCGTGGTGACTTCGAGATCGTTGATGCGGTACCGACAGGCGCCAAACGCTGCAGGGCTTGGGACTTCGCGGCAACGCAGCCGAAGCCGGGCAAGAAGCCTGACTGGACCGTGGGGCTTCGGATGGCCTACCACGGGGGCACATTCTACATCGAGGATGTAAGGCGCGATCAGTGGTCGCCTGCCGATGTCGAGAAGAACCTGAAAAACACGGCAAGCCAAGACGGGATCATGGTCCGGATAAGGATGCCTGAAGATCCCGGCGCGGCCGGTAAGTCGGATGCCGCTACCAAAGTGAAGCTGCTTGCGGGTTACAATGTGGCCACCATCCGGCCCACAGGTGAGAAAAGCGTTCGCGCCAAACCGGCTTCGGCTCAGGCGGAGGCTGGAAACGTAAAGCTGCTGCGCGGTTCATGGAACGACATATTCCTCGATGAGGTTTGTTCCTTCCCGAATGCTCCGAATGACGACCAGGTGGACGCCTTCGCCGACGCTCTGAACGAGCTGGCGCTGGGCTCCTCCTACACCCTTGCAAACGTTGGATGACCATGGCCTGCGGACCTTGTGAGAAGCGCCGGCAGATGATCGCCGATGCCCGGAAGAAGGCAGGGATCAAGGGAGTGGTGAAAGCCCTCCCGTCGATCGTCCGAGACACAGTCAAGAACCCGCCGAACATCAGAAGAGAGAAGCGCAATGGGTGATGTGATCCAGCTTAGGGCCAATGACAGCCTACGGTCTGTCGTTGCGGGCCTTGGCGATCCCCTGCGCGACAAGATGTCGACGGCGTCCTACGGCATCCAGTACATCGACGACTACCAGCTGGCGGCGATCTACAAGAGCAATTGGCTCGGTCGCAAGATTGTCGATATCCCGGCCATGGACGCGGTCCGCAAGGGGCGTGACTGGCAGGCAGAGCAGGACCAGATCGAGCTTATCGAGGCAGAGCAGAACCGGCTCGGTTTCTGGCAGAAACTGCTCGAGGCGAAGGTCAAGGCCCGTCTGTGGGGTGGCGCTGCGCTGTTCATCGGGACAGGCGAGGAAAACCTCATGCAGCCGTTGCAGGTCGAGCGCATCGCCAAGGGTGGAATCAAGTACCTCACGGTGCTGACACGCCGCGATGTGACCGCAGGCCCGATCGAGCAGGACGTGTTTTCGGAGTTCTACGGCAAGCCAGCCTATTACGAGGCGACCGGCGCGCAGTCGATGGTCCGCATTCATCCTTCCCGGATGGTGGTGTTCATCGGTGCGCCGCATGGTGACCAGATCTTGTCCATGGGCCCAAGCCAAGGCTGGGGCGATAGCATCATCGAAGCCGTCTATTCGGCGATGAAGAATGCGGACGCCACGGCGGCCAATATCGCCAGCCTTGTGTTCGAGGCCAATGTCGACGTCTTCCGCATTCCTGAGTTCATGAACAGCCTGTCGGACCCTACCTATTCGCAGCGGCTGCTCGACCGCTTCATGCTGGCCGCTACGGCCAAGGGCATCAACCGAGCGCTGATCCTCGACAAGGAAGAGGAATACGAGCGCAAGACGATCAGTTTCGCCACCTTGCCGGAAGTGATGCAGTCGTTCCTTCAGATGGCAGCTGGTGCCGCTGATATCCCGGTGACGCGCCTTCTCGGCCAGTCTCCGGCCGGCATGTCATCGACCGGCGAATCCGACATGAACAACTACTATGACCGGGTGTCATCCATCCAGCAGTTGGAGATCACACCCGCGCTCTACCGCTTCGATGAGTGCCTGATCCGCTCCGCACTCGGCAGCCGCCCGCCGGAAGTCTTCTACGAGTGGTCTCCGCTCAAGCAGATGACGGAGAAGGAACAGGCTGAAATCGGCAAGATGAACGCCGAGACGGTCAAGATCCTGACTGAGGCCGGCACCTTCACGCCGCAAGAGCTGCGCACTGTAGCGACTAACCAGTTCGTGGAATCGGGCTTCTATCCCGGTCTTGATCAGGCAGTTGCTGACACGGATGCCGCAGGGGAATTCGATCTCGGGCAGGAAGAAGCGACCGATGAGCCAGATGAGCAGCAGACGCGCCAGCAGGCGAATGATGCCGCTCCTCGCACGCTCTACATTCACCGCGACGTGGTCAACGCCGGCGATATCAAGAAGTGGGCGAAGGCTCAGGGCTTCGATACGGTTCAAGAAGACCTGCACGTCACCATCATACACACTCGGACGCCGCTCGACTGGATCAAGGTCGGGAATGACATCGAGTGGGCCGATAGTGGCAACACCATCAAGATCCTTGCCGGTGGTCCGCGCCTCATGGAGCAATTCGGGCAGGCTGTCGTGCTGCAATTCGCAAGCTCGCGTCTGACCTGGCGCCACGAGGACATCAAGCGCCTCGGTGCCAAGACGGATTATCCGGACTATCAGCCACACGTCACTATCACGTGGCAGATACCGGAGGGCATGGATCTCTCGAAGGTCGAGCCGTACCGCGGTGAAATCATCCTCGGTCCGGAGATCTTCAAAGAGGTTGACGATAACTGGAAGGCGAGGATCAGCGAAGCATGAGCAAGGAGTGGAAGACAGGCGTTGCAGACGAAGACTGGAAGGTTGCTATCTGCACTCGCGACATTGAGATGGTAGCGCGTACCATCGCTACCATCGAATATGTCATGGGTGGAATGATCGATACGTTCACCGGCGCTGAAATCCGCCAAGCGTTGATGGTATATGCGGAGAGCGCGAAGAAAAGCATCGTGATCGCGCTCGATCGCGACGATGCGGCCACGTTGGAGATGCGCCTTCGCCAGATCAAGGGCGCCTAATGCTCCGCTATTCCATAGCCAAGCTGGCTGACAAGCCCAAGGGCACCAAGATTGAACTGCCGGCCGTCGATGTGAGGCTGTCGGCAGAGAAGCAGTACTACACCGCCCTGCGCTCCATGCTGACGCAGATCGCCTCCATGACGCGGGAGAGCATCATCCCGCTCTACCAGTCTGAACAGGAGCAGAAACGCGCTGCACGGGCTTACACGGGCGATGCTGACAGGTCTTGGTTCGGTGGCCTTCAGGCGCTGGCCAATCAATTGCAGCGGATCGCTTCGAACACGGTCAACCGCATCCTCGATCTGGAAGCGGAGCGCCATACCGAAGCCTTCATGGCAACGGCCAAGCGGGCACTCGGGATCAATCTGCAAGCGGTCGTCTCGCAGGAGGATCTAGCCGAGTACCTGCAGGCAGCAGTTGCGCGGAACACTTCGCTGATACAGAGCCTGGCCGATGACGTCGTGAAGCGGGTCGAGCAGACGGTATATGCCAGCAGCATCGCCGGAAACTCGGTGACGACACTTCGGAAGTCTCTGCAGGAACAGTTCGGCATCACTGATCGGCGAGCCAGGCTGATCGCTAGAGACCAGACATCAAAGCTGAACAGCGATCTGAACCGGATCAGGCAGCAGCAAGCAGGAGTGACGTCATACAGCTGGCTTACCAGCCATGACGAGAGAGTCCGACCACGGCATAGAAGCCTAGACGGAAACACCTACAAATGGGGTGAGGCAACCGGCGCTGAGAACGGCTTACCACCCGGGCAGCCGATCAATTGCCGTTGTTTGGCCCGCGGGATCGTCGAGTTTTAAGCAGATCTTCGAGACCGTCCAAGCCGATCCGCTCGTCCTCGACGACGATTACCTCGGTGGTCTCGAAAGACTCTTTCAAGCGCCGGACTTCCAAGGTCAGTTCCGCAATCTTTGAGTTTTGCTCAAGGATCAACTGCCGGAGTGCTCGAAACTGTTCGTCGGTCATGGAAATGTTGTGACTGATGAAGCGAAGATTGGCAATACTCAGTCGACGTAGACGAAAACGACTTTGTCGAGGTCGTCCTTCTTGACGATCCCTTGCTCTATGGCGACGCGGCGCGCCTCGGAGACCTGTTCATCAAGTGTGTGGCCGCCGGACATTATCGTCACTCGGCCGAGCACGTGACCGGTCTTTCCTCGCTCGCATACCTTGAACATCGCCTGCATCTGCGCCTCCCACCATCCAGATAGGTAACATAATGCAATTCACCGATGCTGTAACCGTCGCAGGAACGCGCCGGACCGGAGACGGCTACCTTATCGCCGACGCTCGCATCGCGCGGACCGGCATACAGGCCTATCTCGGTTCCGAAGTCGGCAAGCCCGATATGGGCGTGGTCAAGGTATATCGCCCCGGTGTCGAGGTGTTCGCAGCCGACACGCTGAAGAGCGCCGCTCACCGCCCTGTGACGAATGATCACCCGCCGGAACTGGTCACGTCCGACAACTGGAAGAAATACGCAGTCGGCCAGACCGGAGACGAGATCGTCGGGGAGAGCATCTATCTCCGCGTCCCGCTCATGGTCAGCGACGAGGCGACCATCAAGGACATCGAGTCCGGCAAGCAGGAACTGTCCGCCGGATACACCTGCGATCTCGATTTCACGGCGGGCAAGACGCCCGACGGCGAGGCCTACGACGCCATTCAGAAGAATATCCGGATCAACCACGTCGCTATCGTAGCGGCGGGGCGTGCCGGTTCGAAAGTCCGCATCGGCGACGGTGCGACTGCCTGGGGGATTTCCCCCATCACCAGTGATCAGAAACCGAAAGAGGAAAAGATCATGACCCTGAAGACGGTAACCGTCGATGGAATCCCGGTCGAGGTGACCGACCAGGGCGCCGTAGTCATCGGCACGCTGCAGACCCGGCTTGTTGATGCCAACACCAAGCTCGCCGACGCCGACAAGGCGCACCAGGCAGTTGTTGCGGCTCACGACGCTGCAATGGCCAAGAAGGACGCCGAACTCGACGCCATGAAGGCCAAGGTGCTCTCCGACGCCGATCTCGACAAGCGGGTACAGGCTCGCGCCGACCTCGTCACCGCCGCCAAGGCAATCGCCAAGGACGTGAAGACGGAAGGTCTCTCTGACGCTGACATCCGCAAGGCTGTCGTCGTCGCCAAGATCGGTGACGCAGCCATTGCCGGCAAGGCAGAGGCTTACATCGACGCTCGCTTCGACCTTCTCGTCGAGGACGCGAAGAAGACGGCCGATCCGTTCGCCACAGTCATGAAGGACGGCCCCAAGCCGACCGACAACACCAGCAACGCCGCTCACACCTCCATGGTCACTGACATGTCCACGGCATGGATGGGCAACCAGTCGAAGGGAGCAGCCTGATGCCTGCAGTTCAGACCACTTACGCAGCCCAGCACGCCCGCTGGATCGAGGGCATGGTCCTCAACATGGAGCCGAACGTCATCGTTACCCGCGTTGCGGAAGACGTTGAGGGCATCGGCTTCGGCAAGGTCGGCGTGCAGGGCACCGCTGACAACCAGGTCGTGGACTCCGAAGCCACGGTCAAGTTCACAGGTATCGCTGTGCTCGACACGACGCAGCCCACCGGCAAGTACGAGCAGTACTCGAATGTCGCCCTGATGAAAAAGGGTGTCATCGTCGTGCAGGCATCGGTCGCGGTCGCTGTCGGCGACCCCGTCTACTACGTCCCGGCTACCGGCGTTCTGACGAACTCCGCATCCGGCAACACCCTCATCGCGGGCGCTCAGTGGGATACCAGCACTTCCGGTGCTGCCCTCGCTGCTCTGCGTCTCGGCTAACAGGAGCGATCTCCAATGAATACACACATCATGCAGGACGCTCAGCAGGTCGCGATGAGCTTCCTTATCCGTCAGGCCTCGCTCATCGAGCCGACGGTCTATGCGATCCGGTATCAGGACATCCAGTATCCGTCCCTGATCCCCGTCGACACCTCCGCCCCTGAGTGGATCCAGTCCGTCACCTACTTCTCGATGGACGGCGTCGGCCAGGCGCAGTGGTTCAACGGCAACGCCCAGGACGTTCCGAAGGTCGAACTGACCCGCGAGAAGTTCGAAACCGGCGTCAGCATGGCTGCGATCGGCTACGGGTACAATCTCGAGGAGCTTGGCACCGCCCAGCTGCTCGGCATGAACCTGTCGCCAGACAAGGCTTCGCTGGCTCGTCGCATTGCCGAAGAGAAGATCGATAGCGTCTCCTTCATCGGTGACACCACGAAGGGCCTCACGGGCCTGGTGAACGCTTCGACACCGACGGCCACCACTGCTCCGGCAGACGGCACCGGTTCGGCGACCACCTTCGCCAGCAAGACACCCGACCAGGTTCTTCGCGACATCAACGGCCAGCTGACCGGTATCTTCACCGGTACGCTCGGTGCTGAGATCGCGGATACCATCCTCCTCCCGTATGCGGTGCTTCTCGATCTGTCGACGCGCCGTATCGATGCTGTCAACCAGACCACCATTCTGGAATGGGTCGAACGGAACAACATCTACACCCGCACGACCGGTCAGGCTCTGACCATCCGCGGCATGTTCGGCTACCTCGACACCGCCGGTTCCGGCAGCACGAAGCGCATGGTCGCCTACCGTCGTTCGCCTGAAGTCGTGAAGATGCATCTGCCGATGCCCTTCCGCTTCCTGCCGGCTTGGCAGACGGGTCCGATCAAGTTCGATGTTCCCGGTATCTTCCGTGTCGGTGGGGTCGATATCCGCCGTCCGAAGTCCGTCCGTTACCTCGACGGCATCTGAGGAGAGCCAGCCATGAAGTTCACCAATACCCAGCCAGGCCCGCGCGGCCTGAATGCTATCTCTGGTCCGGTTCTTGTCGATCCGGGTCAGGCCGTCGAGGTCGAAGTATACGCTCGCGAGCAGCAGCACATCGAGGCTGCCGGCTGGTTCAACGTCGAGGGCTCCTACACGGATGACCCGGAAACGTCCGGCCCTGCACTCAAGGCCGTCGCAGCGGACACGGCAAACGAGATCGACGACCTCAAGAAGCAGTTGGCCGCACGCGATGCCGAACTGGCAAAGCTGAAGGCTGGCGGCTCCTCCGAGCGAGACGACCTCAAGAAGCAGGCCGCCGAACTCGGCATCACCGACTTTCCCGGCAACATCTCGAACGTGAAGCTGAAAGAGCTGATCGACGCGAAGCTCGCTTCGTAATCAACACCCCGGCGGGCAACTGCCGGGGTTCCTCATTTCGGGAGAACGGCCATGATCAGCGGCGGAATGCTCACCAACACGAAGATGCGCGAGGCCCGTATCACCGCAGTGATCACACGCGCAGACGGCACGGTCGAGGAACTCGGCACGCTGACCTACTGGCATAGGAATCCCTTGCGCCGTCTGGCATGGCGCATCCGTCAACATCTCATCGGCCGCAAGGCATAACAGGAGCACGCCGCGATGGTCGCACGAGTTCAGAACGCCGGTCTGGCGCGTATCACACAGCTTCTCGCCGCTGCCTCCTGGTGGCTTCAGTGGGGCACCGGTTCGGCAGCTGCTCAGACTGCGAACGTTGTCACCACCACATCGACGACAGAGGCCCGTGCAGCCGCTACGCCTGCGCAGGGCACCACGACCGTCACCAACGACAAGATCACGTTCACCGGCACGCTTACGGCTGCCGGCACGCGCGCAATCACGGAAGTTGGTGTCTTTGACGCTGTCGGCTCCGGCTCGCCCCCGACGGGCGGGAACATGGACGTCTATGGCGACTTTTCGGCGATCAACCTGGCATCGGGCGACAGCATCGCGTTCACGATCAACGTCACGTTCTCCTAAGCAATGGCGGTGGCAGCGTTTCGTTCGGTAGCGAGCACGTCTTACGCGAGCCGAGCCAATACCGCCGTCAGCGCGCCAGCCGGTATCGTCAATGGCGACATACTGATTGCCATCATCTTCTTGGGGCAGTCCGGCGGGACGGCTCCGGCTGCGCCTACCGCGCCAAGCGGCTTCACGCAGGTCGGCACATATACGACTGTTACCGAATCGGGGTCGAGCTTCAGTGCTCGCTTCGGTGTCTTCTGGAAGCGGGCAGCGTCGGAGAGTGGTCCCTACACGTTCACGCACTCGACTGCTTCAACGCAGGCGGCGATTGCCGTCTATAGCGGTGCTCTTGCTTCCGGTTCGCCGGTCGATGTTTCGTCGCAGAATTCAGGGACATTGAGTCCCGGTACCACGCTGACGGCCACAGGCGTCACAACTACCGTCGCCGATGATTTGCTTATCCTGGCGGCGCACAATTGGGACGCGAGCGGGACGCTGACCCCGCCAACCGGCATGACCGA
This sequence comes from Rhizobium sp. Root1220, assembly GCF_001426265.1. Lineage (GTDB taxonomy): Bacteria > Pseudomonadota > Alphaproteobacteria > Rhizobiales > Rhizobiaceae > Rhizobium. The sequence goes on along the minus strand of NZ_LMDG01000005.1, from coordinate 107,411 downwards.
GCGCTTTGACGGTCTCGTTTACTTCGCTGACGTTGCGCAGGCATCGGCGGGCGCGAGTGGCAACAAGACGCAAACACTGGCCTCTAATAATCCGTGGGCTGCATTCCTTGTTGCACTCAAGCCTGCAGTGGGTGGAGGTAGTTCGACGCCGCAGACGGTTACCGTTGGTTCTTCGACCGGCGTCACGCTGCGTAAGGTCGGCGGTAAGGTGATCAGCGCTGCTTGTGCCGATGTTACCGCATTGGTCAAGCGATCGAACAAGGCGGTCTCTACGGCTTCCGCTACCGCAACCGTCGCGGCACGGCAGGCTTTTAAATCCATAATTGCGACGTCGACAAGCGTGGCGAGCGCAAGCAGGCAGGCGCGCAAGGTAGTTACTGCTGCGTCGTCTGGCGCTGTCATCCTGGCGAAAACAGTCAGTAAGGCGATGTCGGTCACTTCGGTAACCTCCACCATAGCGAATGCAACGAGGGCCTTTCTGAAAACGATCAGTGTCACGGCAAGTGGCACCGTCTCGCTGTCGAAACATGCGGGCAAGGTCATCAGTCTCTCGGCGGCCGGTGCTGTGACGATGACCAAGGCTGTCGGTCGTCGGTTCTCGGTCGTATCGTCGGGTGCCGTCAGCTTAGGGAAGCAGATACTCAAGCGGTTCAGCGTCTCGTCGACGACGGCGGTTGTTGTCGCGGTCATGAACGCGGTCACAGTCGTCATCAATACTACGGTCGGCGCGGCGGTCACGATACGGAAAGCCGTAGTGCATTCGGTGGCTGTCGTATCCTCTGCCTCGGTCACTGTGAGGCGAGGGATGGCTATCCGGGTATCGGCTGGGGCAACCGCCTCGGTTTTGCTCGGGAAGGTCATAGCGAAGGCGCTGGCAGTCTCAGCTTCGACGCTGGCCGATATCATTCGCATCCTCGGCAACGCTCCGGCGACGGCGACAAAGCGGGTAGCGAGCGTGGTCAATGAGCTGCGCCGTGTCGCCGTGCCGTTCATCTCTAGGACGCTGTCTGTAACTGGCCTGTCTCGCTCCGCAATCATACCCTCCGAAGAGGAATAGAAATGGTACTCGACTGGCCGTCCAAAGATCCGGACGAAGTGAAGGACTATCGGCTCGATTGGGGTGCTCAGCTCGGCGACGACGATCTCGCCACGTCGGTATGGAGCATCGTCTCCGGGGTCGGCCTGACGATCGGCGTTCAAAGCAACGATCCTAAGTCGTCAACGGTCTGGCTATCCGCCGGAACAAGTGGCGTCACCTACGAATTGCTGAACCGCGTCACCACGACGGGCGGACGCACCTACGACCAGAGCGTGCTCTTGCCGGTGGTGGATGGGCAGGGCGTCGTGCCCGGTCCGAATGCCCAGACCTTCAAGGCGCGGTATCCCGAGTTCGCCTCGGTATCGAGCACTCTCATCAACATGGTTCTGGCCGACGCCGTCGATATGGTCGGCGAGAGTTGGTATCAGCGCGACCGCCTCAAAGCACAGCTTCTCTGGACTGCCCACACGCTCACCATGGAAGGCGAGCCGGGGCGCAGCAGCACGGGCCAAGGAACGGCAGGGACGGGCGTTGTGAAGCGCAGGAAGGTTGGCGACGTCGAGACTGAGTTTGCCACTCCTGGAGGATCGTCAGGCGGTGGTTCCGCTTCCGGATACGCATCAACCACTTACGGGCAGCAGTTCATGGCCCTGATGCGCAGGAATTTCCCGGCTGTGGCCGTTGTCTGAAAAGGAAGAAGCCAATGGCAAAGATCAAATCGAACCACAATGCGCCGCTGCATGTTCCAGTGCTCGGTGTGATGATCAATCCCGGTGCCGAGCTTAACGTCGATCGCTGGGATGTGCTCAAGCACAACGACACGATCAAAGCCTGGCTCGCGAGCAAGACGATCGAGGTGGTCGAGGAGCCGAAGGCCGAAAGCAAAGCCAAGAAGGCCTGATGTTCACGGTACAGGTCAAGCGGAAGACGAATAGCTCGGTCCTCCGCAACATCGGCGCCGCTCTGACGGGCCCGAAGACCGTAAAGGTCGGCTTTCCAGCTGGCGAGGCCGATCAGGACAACATCAACAAGGCGGTCTGGAACGAGTTCGGCACACGGGGTGGAGCATCCGGCGGTGGCTGGGGCGGCCCTATCCCGGAGCGACCGTTCATGCGCAACGCCATTCGAGAGAACCGCGGCAAGTATCGTGACGCCATGCGATCTTCGGCCGCGAAGATACTGACCGGTAAGACTGGCTTGCGGACGGTCCTGTCGAAGCTGGGAATCACTGCTCAGGGTGACATTCAAGCCGAAATCACATCCCTGCAGTCGCCGCCGAACAGTCCGGTGACGATTGCCATCAAGGGATCGAGTAACCCGCTGATCTCAAGCGGCGAGATGCGCGGTGCCGTCACGTGGAAGGTCAACGAATGATCGACGTCGCCATTGCCATCGACGGTGAGGCGGTCAACGTCTTGCTGACGACGAAAGCTACCGGCTCATATAACGCCGACGGTGATTTCGTGCCGGGTGCGCCGACCACCTCGACGATCAGGGCAGCTATTCAGCCGGTCAAAGGAAATCAGCTGCTCGACATGCCCGAAGGCATCCGCACCGAGGCTGGTTGGATGATCTGGACTCGGTCGGCGGTTGCTGTCGACAACCAGATCACCAGCGGTGGCATCCTTTATCGTGTCCTGTTCGTCTGGCCGCGCATGGAAGGCGGCTTCTATCGGGCCGCATTGGGCAGGGAAACGAAATGACCAACGATCAGGTGCACAGCGCAGTTGTTCGCTGGATCGCGTCCGTCACCAACGTCGTGACAATCAAGTCCCATCAGAGCGGACCGGACCCAGCCTTGCCCTACGCAATGGTGAATTTCACCGGCTCGATTGAGGTTCGCCAGCGCGAGCAGACGGTCGAATACACAGACACTGGCGAGGACAACAGCCAGGGCGAGCACAAGATTAGCGCCGCCCCGGTGATTGAAGTCGAGTGGCGGTTCTCAATTCACTCCTATGGCCCATCCCCGACAGGGATTCTCCGGCCGATCGTATCGGCAGCCAAGCTCATGCAGATCATGGAGCCGCTGTTCCCGAGCCTTGTCATCCATGAGGTCTCGCAGATCCGGAACGTGCCGGACTTCATCAACACCCGTTGGGAGCCACGGGGGCAACTCGACCTGATCGTTCGCGGGCTGACACGCGACGGCTTCGTAATCGACACCATCGACGAAAGCAGCTTCGACATCGCTCGGGCTGAGTAACCAAACCACGAAAGGACGGCAGGATGGCAATCCTACCCTACAACCGCGTCGTCAACGTCTCGTTGACCCGCAATGATGCCTTTCCGAGCCGTCGCGGGTTCGGGACTCAGCTTATCCTCACGACCGTCGCCGTGGCTGGCAAGGTAGACGCAACGCACCGGACGAAGCTCTATGCCTCGATCGATGAAGTAGCCGCCGACTTTGCGACCTCAGCCGACGCGTACAAGGCTGCTCTGTCTGCCTTCTCGCAGAACCCGCGCCCGACACAGGTCAAGATCGGCTTTGTCGCAAGCGATGGCACGCCGACGGCCGCTGAACTGCAGACCGAGCTGAACACGCTCTACGACGCCGATCAGGACTGGTATTTCATCACCGTCGACACGTCTCTACGCGACCAGGCATCCACTGACGGCCTGATCACCTGGACGGAAGCGAAGAACAAGCTGGCGATCATCGACAGCAACGCGGTGGCCACTCAGTCTCCGAGCGACACCACCTCGATTGCAGCGCGCAACAAGGGCGAGTTCGAGCGCACCGGTATCTTCTATCATCCGAACGCGGCGATGTTCTCAGCGGCTGCTCTGGCCGGCTGGATGTCGACACGGAATTTCGATGATGCCAACAGCGCTTACACGGCCAAGTTCAAGAACCTGAAGGGCATCGAGGCGGTCAACCTCGGCTCCGCGGTCATCACGGCGATCACCGGCTTCACTCCCGGCGTCGGCCAGTCCGAAGCCGCCGGCCACATGGCCAACACCTACATCGATATCGGCAGCCGGAACTTCGTGGTCGAAGGCTCGACACTGACGGCCAACGTCTTCCTGGATGAGATCCACACCACCGACTGGATCATCGCCCGCACGGAAGAAGAAGCGCTCGGCATTCTGCTCAACAACGCCCGTGTGCCATTCACCGACGTCGGCCTGCAGATGATTGCTTCTGCGGCGCGGTCGGTCATGCAGCAGGCCACCCGGGCAGGCTTGGTTGCCAATGATCTTGACCCGGTGACTGGCGAATATGCGCCCGCCGTCGAGATCACCGTCCCCTCGGTGTTCGATGTGCCGGAAAGCCAGCGCAAGGCCCGCATCGCTCCGGCGATCTCGGTCCGGTTCCGCTACGCGGGGGCGATTCACTACACCACCATCAACTACACCATGACGTTCTAAGGAGCTGAAACATGGCTACAACCTCGGCATACAGCTTCATCAACGTTTCGGCGACGGTGGACGGTCAGCAGGTACAGGGCGCATGGGATGGCGACGACGCACTTGTCGTCACCCAGGGTGCAGACGCCGGTACAGGCCTCATCGGGGCGGATGGATCGGGCATCTTCTCGATTTCGTCCGACAAGTCGGCGAGCATCAGCATCAAACTGATGCACACCAGCGCGACCCACCGGCTTTTGTCTCAGAAGCTAAAGCGGCAGCAGTCTTTGGGCAGCATAGGAGCTGCTTTCCCGTTCTCGTTCATCGATGCGGGTTCAGGGGAAGGCGGCTCGGCTGACAAGTGCTTTATCCAGACGCGTCCCACGGACAGCAAGGGCAAGAACGCAGTCGTTCGTGAATGGGTTCTCTGGACCGCTGACTGGAACCCGGAGATCCCGAACAATGGCTGAGAAGAAGATCAACAGCGTGGAGTATCGGGTTGATCCGCTTCTCGCCAGCAAGGCGCTGATCCTGCAAGCCCGCCTGATGCGCGCGGCTGGTCCGCTGGCATCCAAGCTACCGACGATCCTTGCTTCGCGCAGGGAAGGCGCCTCGATCGAGGAAAAGGCACTGGCCGATGCGGAGGCACTGGTTGCCATCACGTCGATCTTCAACGCCATAGCGCCTGAAGAGTACGCGTCACTGGTTCAGGACATCGTCGAGATAGCCAAGGTCAAGCGCCCGTCGGGTGCATATGATCCTGTTGACCTCGATGGAGACTTCGCCGGCCGGCTGGGCGACATCATCCCTGTTGCCGTCTTCGTTCTGTCGGAGCAGTTCGGGGATTTTTTCTCCGGCGCCCTGGCGAATGGACGTCGCGCAATGACGGCAAAGGCCTGAGTGAACGCGAGATCGACAGGGTAGCCCCCAACCTCAATATGTGGCTTTGGCGGCCGATCTTATCCGAGCCGCCAATCTACACCATGCGTGATCTGCAAACGTGGGTGACGCTGAGCGATGTGATGGATGCTCATGAAGCGCTTGATCTGAAGTCAGCGCTCGCAGAGGCAGACACTACGGCGTGAGCCCGTATTTCTGAGCAAGCTTGGCCTGAAGAGCGCACTGAGCTTTCCGTTCAGTGTCGCTCATCATCTTCGCCAACTGGACCTGGGCGCCTCTGGCATTCGTGAAGTGCATCCGCGAAGTATCATCGAGATTGGCGATCGTGTTCTCCATGAAGGCCGTCAGCTTCGCGTCGTCGAGCTTGTAGCCGCAGAGATCAGCACTTCCGATTATCTGCCCTGCCTCATTCGCGAGCATGAAGTCCTTCTGATTGAAGTCTTGGGCAAATGATGTCCCGCCGGCAGCCATGACTAACAACGCACCCAGCAACAGTCGCATCCCGAATCCTCCGATGAGGACAGGAATGTGGCCCCGTTCCAATCGGATTTCAATCTATGATCGTAGACGAACTGATCGCAGTCCTCGGTTATGAGACCAAGGGCGAAGGCGAACTGAAGCGTTTTCAGCAGTCAATCGATCAGACCGCGAAGCGCCTCACTCTGTTTGCCGCTGCCGCCGCAACTGCTGCCGTCGGTGCTTTGGCCGCTCTCGGCAAGTCCGTCATCACCACTTCGGCGCAGTTTGAGAGCTACGCCGCAACGCTTGAAACGATCGAGGGCAGCGCTGAGAAGGCTCAGAAGGCACTCGATTGGGTGTCCACCTTCGGCGCCAAGACGCCTTATGAGGTGGGCGAAGTCACTGAAGCGTTCGTCCGTTTGAAGGCATACGGCATCGACCCGACCACGGGCGCGCTGGAAGCCATCGGCGATGCATCGAGCGCCATGGGCAAAACCCTGATGCAGGGCGTCGAGGCTATCGCTGACGCGGCCACCGGTGAGTTCGAACGCCTGAAGGAGTTCGGCATCACCACTCAGGTTGCCGGCGACAAGGTCACGTTCAACTGGACGAAAAACAGCAAAGCGTTGTCGAAAACCGTCAAGAAGAACAGCACAGAGATCATCCAGTTCCTGAAGGAGAACTTCGGCGATCGCTTCAATGGAGCCATGCTTCGCCAGTCGAAGACGTGGAACGGCATGGTCTCCAATCTTGGGGACTCGTGGACCGGGTTCCTTCGCAAGATCGGTGATGCAGGCTTCTTCCAGGCGGTCAAAAACCAGCTCGGACGGCTTCTCGACTTCTTCGGCCGACTGAGCGAGAGCGGAGCGCTAGACAAGTTCGCCAAGGGGCTGAGCGCGGCTCTGGAAGGTGGCGTCAATGCCGCGGTCTTCCTGATCGACCGCCTTCGCCGTCACTTTCAGTTCCTTACCGATTGGTTTTCGGTCAATCCAGAACTCTTCAAAGCCATTGCCGCCGGTCTCGGACTCATCGCTGCGGTCAAGTTCCCGTTCATCTCTGCTCTGCTCATCCTTGAGGATATCCTGTCATGGATGGAAGGTGGGGATAGCGTGATCGGAAAGTTTGCCGAGGCCTTGTCTCAGCTGACCGGGATCGACGCTGGTAAACTGGAGACCATCCTTGCGACATTGGCTGGTGCAACAGCGTTGGCAGCCGCCGCAAGCTCTGTGGGGCTCCTGACAGCTGCGCTTAACCCGCTCACCGCGGCGCTGCTCGCTTTGGGAACGGCATTCGCTGGGGCAAAGGTCGCGCTCGATTATTTCGGTGTGGCCAAGACGGCACTCGACAAGAAGGTCGAGGCTACCAAGGCAACTGGCAACCCTCGTGCTCAGCCTGGTTACGTCGAAGGCATGGGCGGCATCTACATGAAAGGCTCTGCTGTCGTCGACCAGCCACGGCCGCCGAGCCTCGAACGCGACATGACGCAAGACGCGCTCGACTATAAGACGATGATGGAGAACGCCGAAGGCAACGCGCTTAAGATGCGCGGCGGCGGTCCGGCCAACGCCGTGGTCAACGACAACAAGCAGGACAATCGCGATCAGTCAGTTCAGGTCAACGTCGGCGGCGTCACCGTCAATGGTGCTCCGGGTGCCGGCGCGGCAGTCGGTAGCGCGGTGGGCAATGCTGTCGGCCAGAGCGCGGCACGCGCGGCACGCTTCGAGAAGGATGATGCATTCTGATGTCTGTGATCGCCTTCAACAGCGCTATCGGCCCGGTGGGAATCGACTGTGTGCTGTCCGAGCGGCATAGTTCCGAGCTCGACATCACCGAGATCCCGATCGAGACCGGCGCTAAAATAACTGACCATGCCGTCATCGTTCCGAAGCGGCTTACGCTGGACGTTGCCGATGGTGGTGCCGCGGCCACCTTTGCCGCTCTGGTCGCCTTTCAGGAGAGCCGTGTACCGTTCACCCTGGTTACCGGCCTGACGGTCTACAGCAACCTGTTGATCAAGCGCATCGACGCGGACAGGGATGCGCAGTTCTCGCGAATCCTTCGCTGCCGATGCGACCTGCAGGAGGTCATCATCGTCGGGACGGCTTATGCTGCCGCACCTGATGGAGACAGCACCGGGCAGCGTGGCAAGGCCGGGGGCAAGAAGAGCACCCGGGCGGCACCTCCATCAACGGAACGCTCTGGTGACGCTGCGACGGCCGATCGGGCCACGGCGACACAGCAACGCGGGGATGCCGGTGTAACGCCGGCTCCTCAAAACCAGTCCATCTTGCAGTCAATCACGGGAGGCATCGCGCGATGAACGTTTTCAACGTCGTCGACTACGCCGACCAGCAGTTCGGAACGATCATCAACGGACGTCGGGTGACTATCCGCCTTCGCTACAACGGCACGAACGACCGGTGGAGCTTCGATCTATCGATCGATGATCTGCCGGTGCTGACCGGCCGCCGCATCGTCACTGGTGTCGATCTGCTCAAGCCGTTCAACTTCGGGCTTGGTGCAATCTTTGCCGTCGCCGTGACGCCGGGTGCCGTGCCTGATCGCGCTGCGCTGCCCGCCGGTACGGTTCTGCTGTTTCAGGCGTCGGACGAAGAAGTAGAGGCTGCGGCCGCCTGATGCTTCAATTCATGAGGAAAGTGCGCGCTGTCTTCAACGGCGGGCTGATCATCAATCCCGGCGGCATCAACCCGCACGATATCCGTATCGAGTTCTCGATCGACAAGGATGCATCGTCTTCGCCGAACTCGGCAGAGATCACGATCTTCAATCTTTCCGAGAGCCACCGGAACAGCGTCGGCAAGGAGTTCGACAACATCACGTTGGAGGCAGGGTACATCCCGCCCGATGGCTCCGGCAATGTCGGGATCATCTTCAAGGGCGCGGTGCGCGACGTCGAGCATAGGCGCGAAGGGCCGAACATCTTGACGATCATTTCATGCGGGGATGGTTCCAAGGCTCTGCGCCGCGCGACGATCTCGAAGAGCTTCCCAAAAGGCACTCCGGTCAAGGACGTAGTCGAGGATCTTTATAAGCAACTTGAAAAGGAAGGTGTGAACCGAGGCGAGTGGCGGTTCCCGGAGGACGTCGAGAACAAGACGTTCAAGCGGCCCTATGCGGTCTGCGGTTCCTGCTCCCGCGAGCTCGATACGATCGGGCGCGGGAATAACTTCTACTGGTCGCTTCAGAACGAGACGATGGAGATCGTGCCAGGCGACGGCTTTGTCGGCGGTGTGGCGCTGATCACTCCTGAGACGGGCATGATCGGGACGCCTGCGATCACTGACAACGGTGTCCGTGTCTCGGCTTTGCTCAACCCTGAGATCCGCCCGAACCGCCGGGTGCAGTTGAAGAGCGACACGCTCGAGATGAACGGCGATGACGGCATGTATCGAGTCACCTCGGTGACCTACTCCGGCAACAACATGGACGGCGAGTTCAAGGTCGATATCACCGGTGAATCGGTGAAGAGCGGCAAAGTGGACGAGGGGATCAAGCGCTGATGGTGGGCTATCTCGGGAAGCGCACCAACCAGCCGCGCGATATCACCGGCCAGCAGGCGCAGAGCGAGCGGGAAGCCATGTGGGGACCAATCCCCGGCGAGATCGTGGATTTTGATCCAGCAAGCCAGACAGCGACCGTACAGCCGCTCTACAAGCCGATCCACAACGGGCAGCCGGTGGCAATGCCGCAACTGTTCGAGGTTCCTCTCGATCTGCCGCGGACCGGCAACGCGGGGATCACGTTTCCTATCCCTGCCGGCACGCGGGTGATGCTGTCGCCGATGATGCGGAGCATGGATAACTACGATGCGGACGGTGACGGCGCGCCATTCGATGGCCGTTCGTTCCATCTCGCCGACATGCGCGCAACCATCGTTGGCGGTGACAGTGTCTCGTCTCCCTTGGTAAACGTCGACCCGGAAAACACGCATATCCGCTTCGATGCAGCAGGTGAATTCGGCATCAAGGGTTCGCCCGATGGCAAGTTCGACCTGATCGGCAGCGAGGGCAGTATCTTCGACCTCCTGATTCAACACCTCGACCTGACTTCGGAGGGGTTCAAGAAGCTCGGCACCGAGGGGCTGAACCACTCGCCACGCTATGACGAGATCGGCGACGAGCTTGCCGAGATCGCCTCGAAACTGAGGAGCATGCAGATATGACCTCGGTTCGCTTGGGCTTGGCAATCGATCAGGCCACCAATGACCTATATCTGACCGCTGACGGCAATCTCGCTACGGTGAGTGACGCACACGCTGTCGGGCAACATGTGCGCCAGCGGCTTTCCACGTTCTCTGGAGAATGGTTCCTCGACACAACGGTCGGCGTCCCATGGCTCGATCAGATCCTGGGGCGGGCATATGACCCGGCGCTCGCGGAGTCCTTGGTCAAGGCAGAGATACTGGACACCGACGGCGTAACTGAAATCACATCGTTCTCGGTCGGCTTCGACCGCAACACCCGCGGCCTGATCATCCGATCGGTCGAGGCGGGAACAATCTTCGACACTGAGGTAACCGTATGACGGACTATGGAGTCGTTTCGACGGGCTTCTCGCGCAAGCCACTTTCCCTCATCCTGGCCGAGATCGAGGCCGCGCTGATCACCGAGTTCGGTCCGGGTGTCATCCAGACCCCGCAGAGCCCGCTTGGCCAGATCAACGGCATCTTCGCCGAGGCTGTTGCCAAGGAATGGGAGAACGCCGAGGACATCTATCAGTCCTACGACCCGGATCAGGCGGAAGGAACGCGGCTCGATACCCTTGCCTCCATCCGTCTCATGTCGAGAGCGTCCGCGGATACCGACGCGACCTTCCGTCGAGCAATCACCAACCAGGGGCAGGCGAGGATCGATCTGCAGGATATCAGCCGCGCAATCGCTCAGCTCGACGGTGTCTCCTATTCTCATGTCTGGGTAAACGATACCGACGCGATGGACGCCAATGGCATGCCGGGTGGGTCAATCTGCATCGCTGTTACGGGCGGCGATGATAACGAGATCGCTCAAGCGATCCGACGATACATTGTCCCCGGTGTTACCGTGTTCGGCACGACCAGCATCGAAAGCGTGATCGACGGATACTGCCGGACATTCCGAATCCTTCGGCCGATCGATGTTCCTGTCGATCTCGTCGTGACGGTGCGAACGTTCAAAGATGCGATGGGATGCCCGCCGCCCTCCGCCAGCGCGATCAAGTCTTCACTGCTCAGTTCGCTGTATCTGCTGAACGGTGATGACATCTCATACTACCGGGTGCGTTCCATCATCGAGAGCATGTTTTCGAATGTCGAGGTGGTCTCGATACTGGGGATGCGTGACGGCATAGATCAGGCCCTCAATGCTGCCGTTGACATCGCCTTCATCGAGCGGGCGTCTCTGTCTTCCGAAGACGTGACGATCGTGGTGACCTGATGAGCTGCATCGTCAGGGAAGAATTCATCGAGGCCGGCGTCGACCGCGTCCTCACCCAGTATCGCGAGAGCCCGAAGCTCCTGCACGTTATCAGAACCTATCTCGGGCAGATTGCTGACGCTCATGCTGCCATCTGCAATATGCCGGCATACTTCGATCTTCAAACCGCCGTTGGCGATCAACTCACGTTGATCGGCAAGCGCATGGGATTCCCGCGCTGCCATTGTGTCTGTGATGTCCAGCCGGTGTTTGGGTTCGCCTGTGATGATCAGCCAAGCTCCAGACCGATTGTAGGGTTCTGCGAGGACGGATCGTGGGAAGGATGCGGCGAGGACGGGATATCCGAAATCTGCATCAATGACGACGAAACCTACCGCAAGCTGCTGATCTCTCGCTCCTACCAGATGCAGGGACTCTACGGCATAGAAGACCTGACCAACGCGCTACGGGTCATCTACGGCCCCACTGCGACGGTACTGGACGCCGGACATGGACGGGTTGTCCTCGCACCGTTCCGGGAACTGAACGATGCCGAAATGGCCATCCTTCAGATTATCCCCCGAGTTCTCCCGATAGCCCCCGGCATCGTGACGCGCTGGCATTTTGGGACATTCACCGTCTTCGGATTTGGCGAGGGCTGGGGAGGTTTTTGCGAGGATTGGCTTCCCGACGGCGCCAATCTGTCGACCGAAGCCGACGACCTTTTCGTAACAGAAGACGACGACTTCATCATCACCGGTCCGCTCACCCGTGGAGCCGACTGGATGTGCGAAATCGATCTCAAACCCTATTCCTGCTGATTGAGGAACCCTGAACATGGCTGATTTCAACCTACCGTTCGCCGACGGCGGCGAGCGCCGCGCCCCTACGGTCGACGAGCAGGACGGCGGCTTCGGCTGCGGACCCGCGAACCTGCCTTTGTTCAACTGGATGTTTTGGGCGCTGCAGTCTGAAATCAACGCGGTGATCATGCAGGCTGGCCTTACGCCGACCAACGCCGACATGACGCAGTTGCTGCAGGCAATCCAGGAGTTGATTGACGCGGCCACCGGCGGCGGTGATCCTTCCGGCTACCTGACGATGCTACAGGCCCGCGCACGCCTCCCGATCTTCCCAGAGGTTCAGAACGTCTCCGGTCACTTCGGCGTGGTCACTCCCGCTACCGGTCAGGTGCGGATTCCCTCCGGTGTTATCTTCCAGCACCGCGGGATTTACCCGATCACTACTGTCCAGACGGACTTTGCCACCGACGCTAGCAAGACATATCATCTGCGCTGGAATTCGACGGACGGATTCACGCTGAAGGATCTCGCCGGCTCGTACAATCCCGGCGTGCTGGCCGAAACGGATGTGAGCTTCGATAGCAAATATGACGATATGCTGCTCGCCCGCATTGTCACCAATTCCAGCAACGTCCCGACAATCACCAATCTGATCAACAAGAACGTCATCAAGTACGCATGGAGCCGGACCGCTCTAATTTACGGCGACTTCACGACCGAGAATGTGGAAATCATCCCATTCAATTTCGCTCGCACGCCCGAGTTCTACATTAACTCGTTCGCAGAAAGCGGGATCAATACGGCTCCAGGCCAGAATACCGACGGGTCCGAGACCAACATCTACACCAACACACTCACGAGATATGCGGTCAACCTTTCTATGTGGTCCTACAACCACGTCACCAACAAGGGCGGGCGCCCTGCCTACAAGGCTTCCGTGATGGCGGTCGGGGGATAAGAGATGGCCAATATCCGCATTGACGCGCTCGATCCGACGGCGCTCGCATCGTTCCTGCATGAAATACCGGCGATGAAGGACGGGCTAACGGTCAAGCTGACTGTCGACCAGATCAAGGTGCTGATCGAGAACTACTTGATCACTGGCGCGCCGGCTGGCCTAAACAGCTTCGATGAGATTGCTGCTGCACTCAACGACGACCCGGCCTTCCACACCACCGTGGACAGCGTTCTCGCCACCAAGCTTGGACTGGCCGGTGGCACGATGACGGGCGCGATCCTGAATGCAGTGTTTGCACCTTCTGCCGCCAGCACAAAAAAGGTTCAGTTCGACAATGCCTTGATTACGGCGGGGCAGACGAGGAATATCAGGGTTCCTGACGCTGACGTTGCATTGAGCAAGTGGGAGCTCATCTCGCTAAGCTCGCTCAATGCCGCCTCGCAGTTGATCCAAATAGGCCTAGCAGGGTTCAGAAAGCTCCGCATCTCGGGTCAGCTGACGCATTCGTCTGCAGGAACGTTGTCGATGACGGTCAGCACCAATAATGGCTCTAGCTACGACACGGCGTCTAACTACGTCCAACAGGCGATTGTCGGTTCAAACACGACAGTTGCCGCAGGGCAAGGAACATCCGCTGCCATGACGCTCGCGGGTGGAACGCTTGATGCCTCAGCACCCTATTCGTTCGCGACTGAACTTGAGGAATTTAACCAGAACTCAATCTGCTGCGGCCTTTCGCGGGATAACGGCGCTAGCGCTTCAACTCGAGCGATCCGCAATAGCGGGGTTTTCCATACAGGAACGACGGCACGCAACGCACTTCGCATTTTACCAGGCGCGGGGACGTTTACAGGCTTGATCATGATCGAAGGAGTGCGGGCGTGAAACAGGTTGTGAACGGCGTCGAAGTCGAAATGTCGGACGAGGAGGTCATTGAGCTTGAGGATGTTCAGTCTACGATAAATATCCCGACTATTGCGGCCTATCAAGGTGCCATACAGAACCTGATCGATGCGACGGCGATCTCCAAGCAATTTAATGACGGCGTTACTCTGGCGTCCTATATCGGCTCAACGGTCGATGTCTGGAAAGACCAAGCGACGGCCTTCGTGGCGTGGCGAGATAACGTCTGGCAGTACGCTTATGCAGAACTTGCCAAGGTGCAAGAAGGAGTCAGGCCCCAGCCGACGATCGCCGACTTTCTTCTTGAACTCCCTGAGATGCTATGGCCGTGATTTTTTGTCGGCGCTTGCCCGATCGTGTGGCCCGGGCTGCCAATTTGGCGACCGCGTCAACCTCTATAAAGACAGAGGCAGTTAGCCAGGTGGCGATAACACCAAGGACGACAGCCGACAGCGTTGCCGTCGTTGGGCCGATGATTGGCGCCAACAAAACGGTGACGAAGGCAGACAGCCCGAACACGATCGGCCAGTGAACGAGGTAGATCGGGAAGGACAACGCACCTAGCCTTTCAATTCTCCCTCTGCCCAGCAGCGCCCGCGCCCCATCGGATCGCATGATGCCGAGCGTAATCATGATAGAGCCGGCAATGCGTTGGAGCGATTGAGGATTGCCGTAGCACGGCAGCACGATTTGAGAGGACGCGGCGCACGCTCGAACGAGAAACTCCGGATGCCAGTATATGCTGGAGAGACAGGAGAGGACGCCGACCACAATAAGCAGTGTCGGCCAGATGCGTGAGGCGGGGATGACTGCGAGGCGGTAACGCGCCGCCAAATGGCCGGCGAGGAAGCAGATTAGCGGCGATCGGCAGAGAACGACAGCCAGCGCAATCAAGAGCACAAGCCAAAGGCGCGTGTTGCGGCGCTGCGCAATGTTCAAGGCGAAGATCAGGAATGATCCGTAAAGCTCGACAGAGAGCGTCCACAGCGGGGCATTAAAGGCTGATGGCAGCGCGGGAAGGTTGGCAGCGGAAACGCCGAACCACCGGAACATCGAGCTTTCGCCATACCCAATGAACAGCGCGTCGAAGGCGTCACGGCCAAACCATCGGTCGATTGGTGGGCTCCAGTAAGTCGAAAGCCATGCCGATCCGGTTATTTCACCAGCGGCGACATTGTAGCCAGCAAACACGGCAAAGAGCACGGCACTGAATGCTACGCTTGCCGCGACCGGAATTCCGAGCCGCAAGGTTCGGTTGACTGCCTGAGAGACGAAAGGCGCTTCGGTCTTGGCAAATGCTGCCGTGAGGACGTAGCCGCTCAATGTGAAGAAGATGAATACCGCGCTGGCGCCGTCATACAGGAAGGCCATCGGGGATTTATGGCTGGCGATGCTGGGGTAATAGCCGGTCACGAAATGCAGCAACAGAACCTGGAGCGCCGCAATCCCTCGGAGAGCATCCAGATAGCTAATACGGCCTACGTCCCCACCGTTCATTGCATGGCCTTCCCCAACTGTGAGTTGGAAGCAGTAAGCCAGCAAGTCTCAGTTTTCAACACACTGGAGCTCTCATGTTCTGGAAAGTCTTCAGGCTCGCGCCGTTCTCGGTCGCGATCTATCCCGCGTGCGCGCTGCTATCCTGGCTGATGACACTCGCCTCCTACGCGCTGTCGCCGCTGATTTCCGGGATATCAATAGCAACCGGCAAGAACGAAGTCGGCGCGCCGCTCGCCTACTTCTACACCCACGACAACAGTCTGGACGGTGGAGTTGATGCTGGCATTCCCGGCTATGACGCCAATGCGCGCGGTCTGAAACTCTGGTGGCAACGGGTCTGCTGGATCTGTCGAAATCCCGGTTATCGCTTCAATGCCTACGTCCTCGGTCTTCCCGCTGAAGGCACGACCATCATCTTCCGGCAGGGCGACGAGTATCCGAACTTCCGGCTATGGACCGTTCTTCAGACCAAATCCGGTCGTCGGTACTTCGGCTATCGCGGCAAGAACGATCAGTGGTTCGGCTGGAACTACATGGCCTATGCCGGTCGGCATCTGCTGAAGTCAAAGCCGATCTGACATCCCCCACAATCTGGAGTTTTCCCATGCCCACTTTCGGAGCAGCGTCTTCGGCTGCGCTGGCGAAATGCCATCCCAAGCTTCAGATCATCGCCCATGAGGCTATCAAGGAGATCGATTTCCGAGTGCTGGACGCCACTCGCGGGCGGGCCGATCAGGAGCGGGCATTCGCCGGAGGCAAGAGCAAAGCCCGGTTCGGACAGTCGGCGCACAACTATGTGCCGGCCATCGCCTTCGACCTGTTCCCGGCGCCATACGACTGGAACAATCGGCAGTCGTTCATCAACCTGTCCAAGGTGATCCTGCGCATCGCCAAGGAGAAGGGCATACCGCTCCGCTGGGGCGGTGACTGGAACGGCGACGGCAATCTCTCCGACGGCTGGGATATGCCTCACTACGAGCTGAATCCTTGGCGCGAATGGGCGAAGCAATCCAACCTCTATGAAGGCTGACCTATGAAGTTCTTCATGGATCACAAAGGCTCACCGGATTGGACCGTCCGTCGCCGGATCATCATCCTGTCCCTGATCTGGGAAGCGGTCCTCATCACCTTCCTGGTGGTGTTTCCTCGTCCCAATGCAATAGCCGAGGTCGCGATCATCAACCTCGCTTCGCTCTTTGGCGGGACCGTCGGCAGCTACATCTTCGGCGCGGTGTGGGACCGGAAGAACGAGCGCAAAGCAGATGTCGCCCAACAGGCGGTTAGCCAAGGCGAGGCGGATACGACGGTCGAGGTGAAGTCATGATGGCATTCCTCTTGAGCCCGCTTGGCAAGTTCGCAGGGATTGCCCTGATAGTCGTCGCTGTCTTCCTCGGCTTCCGTGTGTGGCTCTCCTCTCACGATAAGGCGGTTCTCTCCGGCTATGTCCTCCTTGCCGAAAAGACCGCGGCAGAGGCCAAGGCGACTGAAATGGAACGCCAGCGCAACGCGGCGTCTCAGGCTCTCGACGAGCACCGCAAGCGCCTGGCTGCAGCCGAAGCATCCGAGCAGGCGGCGAAAGACACCCTCGAACAAGAGATCCGAGCCAATGAGCTTATCCTTAGCGAAAAGAACCGCGCTTGTCTTATCGATGACGCTGATCGTCTCTTCCTGCAACACCACTGAGCGGCTGAACAAAGCCGCGACGGCGCAGGGGAAAATACAGGCCGGGATCGCGTTGCCAGCATGGCCGGACGACTGCCAGAAGCTGGAGCCTCACGCTTCGGTCGAGGTTGGCTCAGAACTGCGTTCAGTGCTTGTTCGCGAGCGGAACGCCTTAGACCGCCAGAACGCGCGGACGGGGCGCTGCGGGGCGTTCTACGATGACATCAAAACCAAGTTCGGCTCACGCTGAAACGATGCGGCACGCAGTGCATTTGAAAGGGCAGGGGATTGAGCGAGGATGTGATGCAATTTCCAGAGCGTAGCAAAAAGCTAGAGTGGAACTTTAACACCGGGGTCACGATCTTCGGCGTGATCTGCGGCCTTGTCGTCACATCGATAGGATGGGGTGTGACCTACGCCAACATGAGAAACGACAACAAGGATCTGCAGGAGCAAATCCTCGACATCAAGGGCCGATTGACTCAAGACGCCGAAGACCGCAAGGACCGGCTCCGGGGCTATCAGGCAACGCTAGACGGCATGCAGAGCAGGATAGGGGAGATTACCCCCCTCACGCTCAACCTGCAGCGCGCTGTGGAGCAGGGATCAGAGAATAAGATGGCCGTCGTCGAGACAAACAAGCGGATCGATCGGGTTGTTGAATCAGTTGGCGGAAAACTTGACACCCTCATAGACACTATCAACAAGGTGGCTACCCGTGTGGAAGTCCTCGGCAGCAAGATCGACGCGAATGGCAAGAGCGACAAATCGGCGTATCGCACACCGATCTACAAGCCCTAATAGCAAATTAGAGGAATCTTAAAAACAAACCTTGACGGGCCGAATTTAATCATCACCTGATTCGTTCTCCGGAGGTGATCCATGGCCCAATACATCGGCGAACACATCAGCATTCGAGACGCCATCGTTTGCGTCGAGAAGACCAGGGGCGTCACCATGCGCCGGCACACCACCCTTGAAGACCTGGCCTATAGCCTTCTGTACCGCTGGCCGGAGGATCATCGCGGCAAGGAATGGATCGTCGCACAGACGATGTGCCTTGAAGCCATGGAAGGGCTCAGAGATCCTGAGCAGGCTAGGGCGGCTTTTGTCGCGGCAGCCAAGGCGGCTGAAATGCTGATGGTCAAGGAAGAGTACATCGAGCAGCGCCCCGAAAAGCGGCCGGCGAAGAACAAGCGCGGGCAGAGGTCGCCAGCGTCAACGCGTGTGTGACGCGGCTTATTCAGGACTTTGTGTTGCTTGGAATTTCTTATCTAATTCGAAGCGCGGTTGGAGATCAAAGTATGTCTCGCCAATTTCGTTCAGGCTCATCACTAGCGCCTTGAAGAGTTGGTGGAATTGGAGGTTCGTTAGATCCACAATATCGCCCTTCTGCAAGAAGGTCATCACTTCCAAGTCCTTGTCGAGCCGGCCATTAACATGAATGACAGCATGTCGGAGTTTGCGCAGGTCGCCAAAGGCCGGATGCGTTATTTCTTCTGTGGATAGACCGCATAACGCTGCCAGGCTAGCGCGGGTCTCTGCTTCCCACAATGAATATGCAAACGCTACAGCCATCCTGCGTAGTCGTTTGGAATTTTCTCCATCGCGCGCCGCCTTCGCAGCCAGATCACCCATGATGCCCCAGTATTGAAATGTAGTGTCTTTGTCGTTGGGGTCTCCTCCGACGCTAAAGATCATATGCTTTTCAAGGTCGCAGGTTTTCAGAAAATCCACCCATTTTCCAAATGCCGCATCTACCTCACAGTTTAGACCGTAGATCCGGCGAAGCTCATCCGCATAATGTGATAGCACCGATTTGGCATCCATTTGTCATCCTCTCCCGGCGAAAGTGCTGTCTCGATCCTTCATCGCATCCCCGTGAGGATAGTGCTCCGAGCACCACCATTGCGTATCCACCGCTTTGGATGAGGCAAACCCCAATCCTCCCCACTTCCCGCATCCCTCAATGCAGCAGTAGTGATTCACATGGACGCTGTCGGCTGGCTTGGTCTTGTCGTCTAGGCCCATCAGTATTCCCATTTCTGCTTTACCTCACGCACGTCCATGAACATGTATAGGAGGTCCGGGCAACCCACCAAGCATCGCGGATTCGAACAATTCGCCACAGCCTGGAAGAAGTTGAACATGGTACAATCGGCGCCATGCCGCTCGATCGCCCTGTCTCGGTCGTAGAAGCCTCGTCGGCTGCACGTCGGGCAGAACACCTCGATACGCTTCAGCCGGAATATTCCAAGGGTGACGTTCGGGTCTTTGACCATGCGGGTATCCTCGTAAGGATCGACAGCCGCATGTCGATGGTTGTGGGTGTTTGCTCCCGCCCGGAGCGTATTTCTCCCACAGTGCTCTCACAAGAGCCTCTATCCGTGGGTTTGACAAAGCAGAAATCGTTCATACGTTTCAATGCTTTGTCGGTGGTCGGAGTGGAGAGATTCGAACTCCCGACCCTCTGGTCCCAAACCAGATGCGCTACCAGACTGCGCTACACTCCGTGCCGACGAGGAGCGCAATACACGGTTCATCCCGAGCCTGCAATATCTAAATCGTCTATCCCCATTTTGATCGTTGGACATAAGGCAGCGTTGCGGATCCCTGTGAACTGCCTGGCGATGCACGGGGCAGATCTGGGTCTCAGGACCTCGAGTTTTCTCTGCCTGGTCTAGGTCGCGGCACTACGCCTGATCGATCGCTAAGTTCGTTTCGCTTTGGTGTGTGCCAAGCAGCCTCCGATGCGGCCTGGCGGCGAGTATGAACGTCTAAGTCTAACGTCTCGCGTAGCTATGGCTTGAAAAGGTTGGGATTCGCGGCTAAGCAAAATTCATCTCTTCATGCGACGTTGCAGCGAAGGAGGCCTCATAACGGGGCCGGACAAAAGTTTGAGTGTGAAGCCCGCTAATTCGGAGGCGTTGCAGCAATGTCTGCCAAGATCTACCGTCCAGCCAAGACCGCAATGCAGTCCGGCAAGGCAAAGACAAATATGTGGGTGCTCGAGTTCGATCAGGAGACGCCGCGGACGATCGATCCGATCATGGGCTACACCTCGTCTTCGGATATGCGCCAGCAGGTCAGGCTGACGTTCGAAACCCAGGAGCTCGCCGAGGCCTACGCAAAGCGTAACGCCATCGAGTATCGCGTGATACCGCCGAAGGATCCTCAGCGTCAGACGGTGGCCTATCCGGACAATTTCCGCTATACGCGGACACAGCCCTGGACGCACTGAGTCCAGACATGCCGACCGGACCGACGCCGCCGAGCGGCGGTCAAACGGCCCCTTAGCTCAGCTGGATAGAGCACCTGCCTTCTAAGCAGGTTGTCGCAGGTTCGATTCCTGCAGGGGTCGCCAACCTTTTAGGGACTTGCCGCGGGCATGCCCGGATTGCGCCGTTGCTCGGCGGCTAGAGATATCTCCCCCGCGGACAAAGATCATAGCATAAATAGCAGAGATTTCAAATATTTACGCCAAGGCCGGCCAACTGGGCAGCAGCACGCCGCGGTTCCTAGGCACCGCGAGCAGTCGCTGGATAGCGCTTTTGTCGCTGGTTCCACTCGATGTGTACGGGCTAGATCCGCGCAGGAGGGGGCGCGAATCTCTCTCGCGGTCTTGTACGCACGCAAGGACGAAGCCAAGAGCATCGGTGCGCGCTGAGTCTCCGACGGGCAAGAGCTGGTGGCTTCCCGTCGAAGATAGTTCTGAAGAGTCGACGGCGCGGACTCTCGGCGTTCTTGATGTTTAAATGCGCGCAAAGGCTTGCAGGATTGGTCATTCGTCGTTCTGATGCGGAGCCGGGATCGGCCAAGCCTTCTGAGGTGCCCTTCCGTCGTGGTGGAGCTTCCGTGAAGAATCACGGCCTATAGCGCTTCCCTCCATTCAATGGAAAAGATTGCACCATCAAAACCTGGGATCAAGCACCTAGCTCATCCAGACACGATGCTCGATGAACCGTTCGGCAAGCAGGTCGATGAACAGACGGACCTTGGTCGGAAGATGGTTTCTATTCGGATAGACCGCATTGATTGCGAATTCCACCCCCCGGTATTCCGGCAGCAGGCGGAGGAGACGTCCTTCCGCTAGATCTTCAGAGACGAGGAAGCTGGGGGCGAGGGTGATCGCCCGTCCGTTGATCGCCATGTGGCGTAGCGTCTCGGCGCTGTTGGTTACAACGGAGCCACCGACCTTGACCTGACTTCTCTTCCCGCCGTCCACCTCGAAGGTCCAGTCGTCGCCGTAGGGATAGTAGGTGTAGCGAGTGCAGTCGTGACCCGCGAGGTCGGCCAGCGCCGACAGGGGCTGGTGGGCGTCGAGGTAGGACGGCGAGCATACGAGGATATGCCGCCATGGGGTGAGCTTGCGGGCAATAAGACTGGTGTCCCGGGCTGGCGTCGTTAGGATCGACAGATCGTACCCGTCCTCGATCATGTCGACCATCCGCTCGGTAATGCTCAGATCAAGGGAAACGGACGGATAGAGCTGGAGGAATTCATCCATGACCGGAAGAAGAAACCTCACGACGGCCGCCGTGGAATTGAATTTAAGGACGCCACGCGGTGTGGTGGTCAGCGCGCCAGCAGCACGATCCGCCTCGTCGAGGTCGGCAAGGATATGGGCTGAACGGTCGTAGTAGAATTTGCCCGTTTCGGTAAGGCTGACCTTGCGCGTTGTGCGATTTAGAAGGCGGACGCCGAGCCTCTCCTCGAGCGACTGGACATGCGTCGCCACCATCGTGACCGACATGTTCAACCGCCGTGCCGCCGCGGTGAAACCGCCGCATTCCACCACTTTTCCGAAGACCGCAAGACTCGTCAGCCGATCCATGCGCACCTCTATTATCCGCTCTCAGCGTATGATCCTTACCAATATACGCGGATTATCAGTCGGTGAATAGCAGGGCATCCTAGCGTCATCCAACCACGGCTGCGCCTTGGGCGCGCTGACTAACAGGAGAATTGAAATGGTCGAACTGCCCCGCAAGGAAATTTTCGAAACCTCCGCAGAAGCCGATCGGAAGATCAAGGACGTGCCTTCGTCTCCTGTCGAAAAGCCCGCTGCCGAACAGTCTGCTCCAGCGGCCAAGCCACGCAAGAGTGTCGTCAAGAAGGGCGTGCTGATTGCGGTTTTACTGGCAGGTGCTGCATACGGCGTCCACTTCGGTCACAACTACTGGACCGTCGGTCGCTTCATCGAGTCCACCGATGACGCCTACGTAAAGGCCGACTACACGACCGTAGCCCCGAAGGTCGCTGGCTACATCAAGGAAGTTCTTGTCAACGACAACGATGTCGTCAAGGCAGGACAGGTGATCGCCAGGATCGACGATCGCGACTTCCAGGCTGCGTCCAACCAGGCGAAGGCGGACGTGAAGGCCGCGGAAGCCGCCATCACCAATGTCGATGCCCAGATCGACCTCCAGCAATCGGTGATCGGTCAGGCCAAGGCGTCGATCGACGCTTCGAATGCTTCACTCGTCTTCGCAAAGTCCGAGGCGGCCAGAAACGCCCGCCTCATCGTCATCGGGGCAGGGAGCCAGTCGAAGGCCGAGCAGACCCAGTCGCTGATGGATCAGGCGTCGGCTGCCGTCGAGCGCGACCAGGCTGCCCTCGTCGCGGCCCAGAGCAAGGTGCCCGTCTTGAAGACGCAGCGCGACCAGTCGGTCGCCCAGAGGGATAGGGCGGCCGCAGCGGCCCAACAGGCCGAACTGAACCTGTCCTACACCAACATACTTTCCGCAGTCGACGGCACCGTCGGCGCCCGCTCGATCCGTGTCGGCCAGTTCGTCACGTCGGGCACGCAGCTGATGGCCGTCGTGCCGCTCCACTCGGTCTACGTGGTCGCGAACTTCAAGGAAACACAGCTCACTTTCGTCAAGCCGGGCCAGACAGTCGAAGTCAAAGTCGACAGCTTTCCCGACCTTAAAGTGAAGGGCCATGTCGACAGCATCTCGCCTGCCAGCGGTCTTGAGTTCTCGCTTCTGCCTCCGGATAACGCGACGGGCAACTTCACGAAGATCGTCCAGCGCATTCCGGTGAAGATCGTCATCGATGACGAGGAACTCCAGGGCCGTCTGCGTTCCGGCATGTCCGTTGAACCCGATATCGACACCAAGGAAGCCCAGCTTTCGGAACGCAAGTAGGGATTACCCGCTCTCAGCGGATAATCCTTCCGTTCCTTTCCCGATTATCGGCAACCCATCGTCATGAGACATTCCGCATCAGCCGGAAGGAGATAAGTCGTGGCTACGCTTCAGATCGCAGCAAACAGCAACCAGCAGGCCAAGGCGGCCCTCGCGCAGCCTACCAAGTCCGAAATGAGTTCGTTCCGGATGTGGTGCGCCGTCGTCGGCTCGACCCTCGGCGCCTTCATGGCGGTCCTCAACATTCAGATCGTCAATGCCTCTCTCGCAGACATCCAAGGCGCGATCGGCGCAGGCAAGGACGATGGCGGCTGGATCTCGACTTCGTACCTGATCGCCGAGATCGTAGTCATTCCGCTCAGCGGCTGGCTGGCAAGGGTCTTCTCTGTGCGCAACTA
This sequence comes from Rhizobium sp. Root1220, assembly GCF_001426265.1. Classification (GTDB taxonomy): domain Bacteria; phylum Pseudomonadota; class Alphaproteobacteria; order Rhizobiales; family Rhizobiaceae; genus Rhizobium. The sequence goes on along the minus strand of NZ_LMDG01000005.1, from coordinate 83,881 downwards.
CCTTCTCGTCAACGCGATCCTCTTCCTGGTCTTTTCGATCGCCTGCGCATTCGCCGTCAACCTGCAGCAGATGATTGTGCTTAGGGCCATCCAGGGCTTCGCTGGCGGCGTTCTGATCCCGATGGCCTTCACCATCATCATCACGCTTCTGCCAAAGCCCAAGCAGCCGATCGGTCTCGCGCTCTTCGCGCTTTCGGCCACGTTCGCTCCGGCGATCGGACCGACCATCGGGGGCTACCTCACCGAGAACTACGGCTGGGAGTTCATCTTCTACGTCAACCTGGTGCCCGGTTCTCTGATGGTCGCAATGCTCTGGCTGTCGCTCGACCGCGCACCGATGAACCTCGGCCTGCTGGCGAAGGGCGATTGGCCCGGCATTGTCACCATGTCTATCGGTCTCGCCGCACTTCAGACCGTCCTCGAGGAAGGCAACAAGGAAGACTGGTTCGGTTCCGACTTCATCGTCCGCCTGTCAGTCATCGCCGCTGTCTCGCTGACTGTGTTCCTGATCATCGAATTGAAGGCCGCTCATCCGCTGCTCAACCTTCGCCTGCTGATGCGCCGCAACTTCGGCTTCGGGATCGTCGCGAATTTTCTGCTCGGCATCGCACTTTATGGCTCCGCCTTCGTTCTTCCGATCTACCTGTCACGCATCCAAGGCTACAATTCGGAACAGATCGGGATGGTTCTTGCCTGGACGGGTATCCCGCAGCTTCTGCTGATCCCGCTGGTGCCGCGACTGATGAAGCGCTTTGACGTCCGCCTGCTCATCATCGTCGGATTTGCCCTGTTTGCCGCCTCGAACTTTATGAACGTGTTCATGACGGGCGACTATGCGAGCGACCAGCTATTCTGGCCGAACGTCGTGCGTGCTGTCGGTCAGGCCCTCGTCTTTACGCCGCTCTCGGCTATCGCCACGGCTGGCATAGAGCAGGAGAACGCTGGCTCCGCGTCCGCGCTCTTCAACATGATGCGCAATCTTGGCGGCGCAGTGGGCATCGCCTCGCTGCAGACCTTCCTGTCGAAGCGCGAGCAGTTTCACTCGAACATCCTGACGAACTCCGTCAGCGTTTTCGAGGAGGCCACCCGGACCCGTGTCGCAAAACTGACGACGTACTTCATGAACCACGGTTTCAGCGACCAAGCCACGGCGACCCACAAGGCAATCGTCGCCATCGCATCGAGTGTCCGCAAGCAGGCAAACATCATGTCCTTCAGCGACACGTTCTTCCTACTCGGCGTCGCTCTTGTCGTCGCCCTCGTTGCTTCGCTTCTTCTGAAAAAACCGGGTCAGGTTTCCGGCGCTGGCGCCCACTAATCCGCAATCGAAAGGCACGTCGATGAACACGATCATGCAACAGCCGATGTCACGCCGGCAGCGCGCGGAGAAGGGGCGGTCCATGGATCCGGGCTCCATCCTCTCGGTCCTCGAATGGCTTTCAGGCGACGAGTGCCACGCGATCGACGAGGCCGGACTGATCTCCGGACTAGGGCGCAGACTACGCCAGATCGGCCTCCCGGTAGACAGGCTCACGCTCCATCTCATGACCCTGCATCCAGAAATTCTCGGCCGCACCCTGGCATGGGCGCCCTCCGAGCCGATCGAGATCCACGATCGCGAGCACGGGATGAAGCTTGCCTATGCGACCAGCCCTCTTCGCAAGGTGATGGATAGCCGTGAACCCATGATCGTCGACACCAACGATCAACAGTGGCCTTGGCAGCATATCGACGTATTCAAGGATCGCGGGCTGGTTCAGCTCGTCATCGCGCCACTCTGCAATGTCGACGGTCCCGTCAGTGCGGCGGTGTTCGGAACCAAGCGCCCCGGTGGATTCGCAACCTCGGAGATCCGGGCCATCGAACGCATTCTCCCGGCTCTCCGCAACACCTGTGAGCTTCGCGTCATGCGTCAGGCGGAACTCTCCCTGCTCGATGTCTACATCGGACCGATGACCGCACAGCGCATCCTCGCCGGGAGAATCCGGCAGGGTGAGATCGAGACCATGGAAGCCGCACTTTTGCTGTGCGATCTCCGTGGCTTCACGGAGCTTTCAAACAAATTGCCCGAAGACAAGGTCCTCGATCTTCTCAACGCGTACTTCGACATCGTCGTTCCGGCGATCACCAGCCAGGGAGGTGAGGTGCTGAAGTTCATGGGCGATGCCGTGATGGCGTTCTTTCCGACCTCGGATGCCGTGATGGCGAGCGAGCAGGCTCTCGCGGCGACGGACCAGATACTCGATGAACTCTCCCGGTTCGACATGGAGGGTGTCAGCATCGATGCCGCCGTCGCATTGCACTACGGAAAGGTGAGCTACGGCAACGTCGGCTCGGGTAGGCGTCTCGACTTCACTGTGATCGGCTCCGACGTGAATCTTCTGAGCCGCATTCAAACCGCCTGCGGCGCGCTCGGAAAGTCAGTTCTGATGTCGGACGCGTTCCGGCGCAGGGTAGGGACGGAGAACGTCGTCACAACGAAATTCCACCATCTGAAGGGATTCGACGACCCGATCGAACTCTTCACGATCACGACGCCGGAATCATGCACTCACTGACCGAGTGGTGTCGGGCGCCGAGGGATCGCGGCATGGGGCCGCGCATCTCAATCAGCCAAGAAGGGAAAAGAAAAATGGCACTTCGCTTCAACTTTGGCAAAGCCTCTCCATAAGCCTACAAGGCCGTGCCGCTCTGGATCAGTTCGTTCAGTGGCTGCGGTCTTGGATCGCGTCTTCTCCACTCATCAAGCTTCGCGCTTCGCTCATCAACGGCTGCGCCAATTGCTTGGATATGTATGTGAAGCAAGCCCGCCACGACGCTGCTCTCCGAGCAGAGGATCAACCTCATGTCTGCCTGGCACGAAGCGCTGGTCTACGACGCAAAATGTGGAAAGGACTAGCGGTCGCCGATTTCGCGCGAATCGTCGCCGACCGCATGAACACGGACTTCGATTGTATCGAAGAAGTCTGGCGGCGGTCCGGCATGTCAACCGGCAGGGATGCCTCGACCTCAGGCGACCGACCATCCACCGTCCACCAGCAGGTTCGTGCCAGTGATCAGGCTCGCTGCGGGCGATGCAAGAAAAACGACGGCACCCACCACGTCATCGGTTTCACCGATCCGCCCGAGTGGAATGTGATCGAGCGTCGCCTTGTGATTGTCGGAATCGGATAGATAAGGTGCTGTACCATCCGTGTGGATGAACGTCGGTGATACGGTATTCACGGTGACATCGTAGCGTGCCCATTCAGCTGCAAGGCAACGTGTGAGGTGATTAATTGCGGCCTTGCTCATGCAGTAGATTGCCTCGCCGCGCAGTGCCACCGTACCGGCCTGTGAGCTGATGTTGATGATCCGGCCCCCTTTGCGCTCGATCATGTGACGACCCACTGCCTGCATCATCAGAAAGGTCCCCTTGATGTTGACATCGAGTATCTCGTCAAGGTCCTTCTCCTCGACAAGCTCCGCGAGATTGCCGGGAGCCACGCCGACATTGTTGACGAGGACGTCGATCCGACCGAACGTGGCAAGCGCCGCATCCACGGCTTTGGCAATATGGGCCTTGTTGGGAATGTCCAGTTCGACAGGGAGAACTTTTCGTCCCGCGCTTGCGCTCTCGAGCTCGGCAACCAGGGTCGCGGACGCTGCGACATTGCGGACTCCCAAAACAATATCCGAACCTGCTGCGGCACAGGCAAGTGCACAAGCACGACCGATGCCACGGCTAGCTCCCGTCACCAAAGTTACCTTGCCTTCAAGGCTGAAGTCCGGCGCATGCTTCTGCATCATGATGCCTCCCCGATGATGCTCACTTATGGCAGCGTCGGCGCGTGGATGCCAGCACTGGTATGCCGCGTCCGGTGACCATAGCGCCGATGCAGGCGATATATTTTAGGCGACCTGCTTGCCCCTTATTCAAACAACTCCCGGTTATCGGCTTCGATCTGCGGCAGGTCGTTCAGAATACCGTTCAGATGGCTCCGCATAGCATCCGCCGCGGCGTCAGCGTTTCGGGCGTCAATGGCAGCGACGATCTTTTCGTGCTGCTCGATGAGGCTATTCATAGAGGCAGGGTTGCGGAGTTGAAGGTTGCAGACCCTGTCCATGTGCGCTTTGATGTCTGAAATCGCATTCCAGGCGAGGCCGCAACCGGCGCCTTCGGCGATGGCAATGTGGAACTGCTCGTCCTCCCGGCGGAACGCATTGTGATCATGGTCGGTCATGGCCAATTTTTGGCGCTCGAGGATGTTGTCGATCTTTCGCCGCGTCCATGTGTCGAAGCTTTCGCTGGCACGCCTGGCGACGGCAACCTCGATGGCCTCGCGCACAAAACGTGCCTCCATCATCTGGCGCGCCGAGATGCGAACCACGACAGTTCCGCGATTGGGGCGGATCTCGACAAGCTTGGATTTTCCAAGGGCGATCAGCGCCTCCCGTACCGGCTGTCGGGACACGCCGAGACGGGACGCAATCTCCTGCTCGGACAGGCGTGAGCCGGGTGCGAGATCGAGACGGATGATCGCCTCGCGCAGATCTCGCTCGACCTGCGCTGCGGTCGTCTCCCCGGTCTCGATCTTCGTCGGCTCGATCTTCAATGTTTCAAGGTTCATGCTTTTCGCCACCGTCATCTCGTTGACATCCGCTTTCAACCACCATACAGCACCATACAACTTGACGACAACACAAGCGCGGCGCTCGATACGCCGGGCCAGGATGGAGGAGCCGGGACGATAAAACCCGGTTGGTTGATGACGATACAGTCCAATTTCATAAGCCCGAACTCTAGTGATCCGCGTTTGCAGAGTAAATCCCGGTACAAGATGCTTGTCGATGGCAGGTCGGTCGATGCGGCCTCGGGCAAGACCATAGATCGGGTGAGTCCCGGCCATGCCGGCATTGTCGTCGGCACATGGCCGGACGCCTCGGCTGACGATGTTCGTGCAGCGATCGCGGCTGCTCGCCGTGCGTTCGACTCGGGGCCTTGGCCGCGCATGTCAGGTGCTGAGCGATCGCGCCTGATGTTCAAGACGGCCGAACTCATTCTCGCCAATGTCGAGGAAATCGCGCTGATCGAAAGCCTGGAGGTTGGAAAGCCGATCGCCCAGGCACGCGGCGAAATCACCTTCTGCGCCGACCTATGGTCCTATGCAGCCGGTCAGGCGCGGGCGCTGGAAGGCCAGACCCACAACAATATCGGCGACAATCGTCTTGGATTGGTCCTGCGGGAGCCTGTTGGTGTCGTCGGCATCATCACGCCGTGGAACTTCCCCTTCATCATCGCCTCGGAGCGAGTGCCGTGGGCAATCGGCGGTGGTTGCACAGTGGTGCTGAAACCCTCGGAGTTTACCTCCGGGACCTCGATCCGCATGGCGGAACTGGCCCGCGAGGCCGGCATTCCCGATGGCGTCTTCAACGTCGTCACCGGCTACGGCGATCCCGCCGGCCAGGTCCTGGCAGAGGATCCGGGCACTGACATGATCGCCTTCACCGGCTCGGTCCGGGTCGGCACGAAGCTCGGAGAGATCGCCGCCCGCAGCGTCAAGCGCGTCGGCCTCGAGCTAGGCGGCAAGGGGCCGCAGATCGTCTTTGCCGATGCGGACCTGGAAGCGGCGGCAGATGGCATCGCCTACGGCGTCTACCACAATGCCGGCCAGTGCTGCATTTCCGGCAGCCGGCTTCTGGTCCAGGAGGGTATCCGTGACGCACTGATGGAGCGTCTGCTCGATATTTCCCGCAAGGTCACGTTCGGCGATCCGCTCAACGAGCGGACCAAGATTGGCGCCATGATCTCTGAGGCGCATGCCGCCAAGGTGCATTCCTATGTCGAGGCAGGGCAGGCCGAGGGCGCCGAACTGCTGCTCGGCGGCGCGCGTGTCGGACAGGGTTCCGGCCTCTACTATGCGCCAACAGTGTTTTCCGGCGTCACCGCCGATATGTCGATCGCCCGGGAGGAGATCTTCGGGCCGGTCCTGTCGACGCTGACGTTCAAGACGGCCGATGAGGCAGTCGCTTTGGCAAATGCGTCGGAGTTCGGCCTGTCGGCGAGCGTCTGGTCAACCAATCTCGAAAATGCACTACAGAGCATCCGCCGCATTCGCGCCGGGCGCTGCTGGATCAACAGCGTCATAGATGGCGCACCCGAGTTGCCGATCGGCGGCTACAAGAAGAGCGGTCTCGGGCGCGAGCTCGGTCGCTACGGTTTTGATGAGTATTCGCAGTTCAAGGGCATTCACGTGACCTTGGGCCGGCCGGATCCTTGGTTCGGGTGAGGGTGCTCACCGGACACTGAGGCAGAGGAGGAAAATCTCGGCTGGCGCGATCTTTGGTCGGAGCCCGCCAGCCGAGACACGGGTCTTTCGACCCTATTGCACATCCAAAGGGAGGATACGCAAATGAAATTGACCAGACTGAGAACCGCATTGCTTGCGGCGTGCGCGGCTATGGCTTTCACATCCAGCGCGATTGCGGCCGATGTCAAGGCGACAATGATCATCTACCTCGATCCGAGTGTCCAGTTCTTTAACCCCGTCGTAAAAGGCGCACAAGATGCTGCCGCGCAGTTCGGCGTCGATCTCGACGTGCAGTATGCCAACAACGATCCGGTGCGCCAGAACGACCTGATCGAGAGCGCGACAGTCAGCGGCGTCGACGGCATTGCCGTTGCAATCTCCAGCTCTGACGCGTTCGACGCCAGCATCTGCGCCGCAGTCAAGGCCGGCATTATTGTGATCGGCTTCAACAATGATGATCTCGAAGGCGCCAAGGGCAATTGCCGCCAGGCCTATGTTGGCATGGACGAGTTCTCCTCGGGTTATGAGCTTGGCAATCGCATGATCGAGCGGTTCGGCCTCAAGGACGGCGACGTCGTGTTCAATCCGCGCGAAATCCCCGAAGCAAGCTTCGCAGTTGCACGTGGCGGCGGCATCGAGAAGGCGATGAAGGAGAAGGGCATTAAGGTGGAGACAGTTCGCTCCGGCCTCGACCCGGCCGAAGCGCAGAACATCATCGCCCAGTTCCTGATCGCCAACCCCACGGTCAAGGCGCTGTTCGGCACCGGGTCCGTCACCTCGACGGTCGGCGCAGGCGCCATCAAGGATGCCGGCATCAACATTCCCTTCGGCGGCTTCGATCTCGCGGTTGAGATCGTAAATGCCGTGGAATCGGGCGCCATGTTCGCGACCATGGACCAGCAGCCCTACCTGCAGGGCTACTATCCAATCGCCCAGATCGCCTTGGCGAAAAAATACGGTCTGACCCCGACGGATGTCGATACTGGCCAGGGCGCCTTCCTCGACCAGTCGCGCATCAGCTCGGTCAAGCCGCTGATCGGCAGCTACCGATAAGCGTGGCGCTTGAAGACCTTCCGGCGAACCGCCGGAAGGTCACCGCGATCCTTGGAACAGAGTAACGACAGTGACCGACGCCATGACCGACAGTGCCGTGCCGAAATCGCGCACGAAAAAACAATCGCTGCTGAAGCAGATCATGACCATGCCGGCAGGGGCCATTCTGCTGGTCTTTGCAACCCTGCAGATCGTCTGCATCGCCGGTGCGCTCGCCTACCCGGACGACTTCCGCTATCTGGCGCCGCAGAACCTGACGATTCTGATGAAGGCTATTCCGGTGCTCGGGTGCCTTGCGCTTGGCGCCGGCATCCTGATGATTGCCGGCGAATTCGATCTGTCGATCGGCTCGGTCTATACCTTGACCGCCGTCATGATGGCGAGCCTCGTCGATGGAGGCATGAGCGCCTTCATTGCCGCACCGCTCGGCATTCTGCTGGGCGTGATGATCGGCCTTCTCAACGGCACGATCACGCTGCGCTTCGGACTGCCCTCCTTCATCGTCACGCTTGGCGGCCTCCTGTTTTGGCGCGGCGCCGTGCTGCTTTACAATGGCGCAGTCCAGGTTCGCTTCGACCCGGAGCCCATCTTTTCCAGCCTCTTTGCCGGAACGCTCTTCGGCATCAATGCTGCCTTCATCTGGATCGTACTGTTCGTCGCTGGCTTCTATTTGCTGCTGCATCGTCACCGATTCGGAAACCATGTGTTCGCCACGGGTGGCAATCCTGCCGCGGCAACGGCCATCGGCATCAACACCGATCACGTCAAGATGATCGCCTTCGCCATCGCCGGCGGCATGGCGGCCGTTGCCGGCATCATCGCGACGGCGCGTGTCGGTAGCGTCCAACCGGGCCAGGGAGCCGGTCTCGAACTCCAGGCGATCGCCGCCTGCGTCATCGGCGGGCTTTCGCTGCGCGGCGGCCGCGGCTCGATCATCGGCATCTTCCTTGGCGTCATGCTGATCCACACCATTACCGACGTGCTGCTGCTGCTAAGGGCCCCAGGCTTCTACCTCGACATGTTCATCGCAACGCTGATTGTCGTCGCTGCCGCCTTTAATCATCTCATCGAACGCCGGGGGGCCGCATGATGTCCGCACCCAATCTTCTCGAACTGCACAATATATCGAAGAGCTTCGGTGCACTGACGGCGCTCAGGAACCTAAGCTTCCACGTCGGGCCACGCGAAGTCGTCGGCCTTCTCGGCGACAACGGTGCCGGCAAGTCAACCACCGTCAACCTGATTTCGGGTATCCACAAGCCAACCTCCGGCCACCTCAGCGTCGATGGTCAAAAGACACTGTTCACCTGCCGCTCCGATTCCGCCGATGCCGGCATCGAAACCATCTACCAGAATACGGCCTTGGTGGATTCGCTATCGATCACCCGCAATATTTTCATGGGGCGCGAGCGCACCGATGCCTTCGGCTTCCTGAAACAGGCTGAGATGCGCGACATTGCCATGGAGGTGCTGGAAAAGGCCGTCCATATTTCCGGCATCGATTCCCCCGACAAGCTGGTGGGGGATCTTTCCGGCGGCCAGAAGCAGGCCGTAGCCATCGCACGCGCTGTCTTCTTCAAGCGCCGGGTACTTCTTCTCGACGAACCGACTTCGGCGCTGTCCGTGCGCGAAACGGAAGCCCTTTTGGCGCAGGTGCTGAAACTGAAGGCGGAAGGCGTATCGAGCGTGCTCGTGACGCACAACCTCTATCACGCCTACCAGGTCTGCGACCGGTTCGTGATCATGAGCCATGGGACCAAAGTCTTCGATGTGAACAAGGCAGATACCAGCATCAGCCAACTCACCGAATATGTCGTCCTCACCTGATCTTCCATCAAACGCCAAGAGGCAAATCCTGTGACAATTTCCGTAAACGTGCGCCAGGTCGTCGGCCCAGAAGACGCCGCCCGGCGCGATACGAAAGGCCTTCGAGAGGGCTTCCTGATCGAAGGGCTGTTTTCGAAGGGCCAGGTCAATCTTACCTACAGCCATCTGGACCGGATGATCGTCGGCGGGATCGTCCCGGCGGGACAAGACCTCGTGATCGACCATGTCAAGGAAACCGGCACCAACCAGTTTCTCGAACGCCGGGAGGCCGCCATTCTCAACATCGGCGGCAGGGGTACGGTCATCGTCGGGGGTGTCGAGTACCCGCTCGGCTTTCAGGATGCGCTCTATGTCGGCATGGGGCAGGGGACGTTGTCGTTCCGCAGCGACGACCCCGCAAAGCCCGCCGAATTCTATCTCCTGAGCGCGCCCGCGCATCGTGTCTGCCCGACCGTCTTGATCACGCTCGACATGGCAAGGAAGGTGCGCACGGGCTCGGCCGAAGAGGCCAACGCCCGGACGATCAACCAGTATGTGCATCCGGATGTCTGCGAAAGCTGCCAGCTTCTTGTGGGTCTCACCATGTTCGAGCCCGGTTCCGTCTGGAACACCATGCCGGCGCATGTGCATGACCGGCGCATGGAGGTTTACCTCTATTTCGGCATGGACGATGCAACGCGCATCTTCCATTTCATGGGGGAGCCGCAAGAAACACGGCATCTCGTGCTGAAAAGCCATGATGCGGTGCTGTCGCCGGGTTGGTCGATCCACTCCGGTGCCGGCACCGGTCGATACTCCTTCATCTGGGCGATGGCCGGCGATAACATGAGCTTCACCGACATGGACAAGGTGCCGATGGAAAGCCTGAAATGAACGCATTCGATCTCTCCGGCCGCTGCGCCATCGTTACCGGCGCCAATACCGGCATTGGCCAGGCGATCGCCGTCGGCCTTGCCGGTGCCGGCGCTGACATTATCGGCGTCGGGCGCTCGCCAATGGAAGAAACCGCGACCCTCGTCACAACCAGCGGCCGTGAGTTTCATTCACTTCAGGCGGATCTCTCCAGCATCGACGAGGTGCGCATCCTCATCGAACGAGCAACCGCCATCCGGTCACGCCTGGATATCCTGGTCAATAACGCTGGAATCATCCGCCGGGCCGATGCCATCGATTTCACCGAGGAGGACTGGGATGCCGTCATGGATACAAACCTGAAATCGGCGTTCTTTCTCTGCCAGTCTTTCGCCAGGGTGGCGATGGCGAAGAAAGTTCCCGCCAAGATCATCAACATCGCGTCCCTTCTGTCTTTCCAGGGCGGTATTCGTGTTGCATCCTATACGGCGGCAAAGAGCGGTCTTGCGGGTCTGACGCGGCTGATGGCAAACGAGTGGGCAGCCCATGGTATCAACGTCAACGCAATAGCCCCCGGCTATGTTGAGACCAACAACACCACGGCGTTGCGGGCAGATGCCGAACGCAACGCGGATATCCTGAAACGCATTCCTGCCGGGCGCTGGGCCCGGGCTGATGATATGGCAGGCGCCGCCCTTTTCCTTGCATCTCGCGCGTCGGACTACGTGCACGGCGCGGTCCTTCCCGTCGATGGCGGATGGATGGCGCGATAACTGGAGTAAATGAATGTCTGATTATTGCAGTCTACCCGACCAACTGACCTGGACCGAGACGTCGCCCGGAAATCGCCGCGCCGTCCTTTCCCATCGCCCGGAAATAATGCTCGTCGCCTTCAGCTTCGATGAGGGCGCCATTGGCGCACTGCATTCACATCCGCACACGCAGGTCAGCTACGTGGCCAAGGGTGTTTTCGAGGTGACAGTCGATGGCGTCACCACAACCTTGCCTGCCGGCAGCAGCTTCATCGTCGAGCCAAATCTCGTCCATGGGGTTGTGGCACTGGAAGATGGACTGCTGATAGACACGTTCACACCGAGACGGGATGATTTCCTGTGACGTGAACCTCGCCGCCACGACCGCTGGAGGCCTGATTCAGCGTGCGAAATTCGAACAGTGTCCTGAACGGATCACTTTGCAGACAGAACTCCAAAGGATCCGCGCCCGCGCGGATTTCCTAAAGGGCAGTATGTATTGGAAGATTGTTCTTAGGGACGCACACACGCGAATGATTTTTCTGCAATGACATCGCCTGGCAACACAGCGCACGCCGTACACCGTGGCGGTTCGCATCGCCTTGCTGGCTTCACCGTTTCGGGGTCATCTGTGAGGTCGCCAATGATGACGGCACCATGGCTCGACTACCAGAACTTGAAGCCTTCGCCAAACACCATGGTCTTCATCTGATCACGATCGAAGACCTTATTGCGTATAGAATGCAGAGGGTGTCTGGGATGGGGGCCTAATCATCGGTCCCACCGTCGCTGGGGGATCCCGCCGGCGCGCTCCTAACGGCACTATTGCGTCAGCGGCTGCGGCTTGAGATCACCCTGAAGCGTTTCGTCTGCGCGTTTGATTTTCTTTGGATGGATAATGGGTTGTTCGATGATGGTCGCAGGCGCTGCAACGGCTGTCGCGGCAACGTTGCCGATGGTGGTGACAGTCCCGCCGACCACCGCGGTAATCCCCTGACCGAGCGACACGTTGGAGTCGGTCAGAGTCTGGCCGGTCATCAGTCTCTGGCCGATGAGCTGGACGATCTCCGGGCTGGAGGCGAATTTACCGTGGTTCAAGCTGTCGCCGCCCTTGACCTTTGTCAGGTCGATCGCGGTAATGCCGGCCTGTTCGAGCTTGGAGCGGTAGGGTTCGGCTGCCGGATTTATGGCGCCGAGCCGGGAGACCTTGCCGGTTATCAAGCTGGAAAATGCCAAGGCCTTGTCGTCCTGCGACACGAAGATCGTGAACTTCGGCTTCGGCGTTCCCATCTCGGCGTATTGCTTGGCGAAGACCTGAATGTCGATATCCGGAGACGCCAGGATCACGTCACGGATCTTCGGGTTTACATGCCCGTCGCGAATGCCCATCTGCCGCAGCGATTCCATTGCGAGCCAGGTGCCCATCGAGTGGGCAAGGATGGTGATGTCCTTGACGGAGGGATCGCTTGCCAATGTACGCAACGCCTGTTCAAGCGCCGTGCGTGAATAGTTGGTGCTTTCCTTGTCATATTCGTAGGCGGTGAGTTGAGCACGCGATGGCCAGGTGAACAGGATCGGTGTCGCCTGCATGCCGCTGTCCTGGACGATTTGCGCCAGGCGGAAAACGGAATCCTCGTACTTGTTGTTGAAGCCGTGGATGAAAACGAGCGCATGACCGCCTTCGATATGCTGACTGAGCCAGGCGCGGGCTTCGGCGGCCGTTGCAACCTGTTTGACGCTGGTCACCGCAAAGTCCGTGGCGGGGTTTGGCGGAAGGCGTCGCGGCCATTGCATGGTTCCAGGCTCGCGGTTTGGCGGGATGGAGACAGAGATCTCCGTCAGGTAAGGCTTTGGACTGCGTTCGCCGTTGAAGAGGGTCGCGGGATCATCGGTAGGCTCTCGCGTCGTGGCCACCAGCATGTTGACCTGGGATGTCTTCGGCGTCGTAGCCGTCAGCGCTACAGGCGTCATCACGCCGTTCGGGTGGCCGCAGCCGGAAAGCAGGGCAAGTGCGACCACGAGGATTTTTCTCGGCATGTACACTCCGACGGTTGGATCGGAGGGACGATAGCGAACAAACGCGAGAAAGAAAGCATGCTGAGGCAAGAGGCAAATTTTTAAGGCGGATGAGACCGAAATGGCACGTTCGCCCGCATGATCTGCATCGATATCGGTGGTGCTCTTGAAAAACAGCCAACGCTGCCCGTCTTCAGCGGGCAGCGAAGCCGTCTCTCCGACGAGCGGGCACTTCTACCTGCATACGGTCCTATACTTGGTGATGTAGTGATTGTGGCTCCGCTGCTCGTAGGGCTGCTCCCAGCATCTTTCCCGATAGCCGCCCCGGCGAGGACGTTCATAGCGGTCATCGTCATATGCATAACGAGGTGCCTGCCTGTAACGAGGTGGTGGCGGGTCATCATAATATCTGGGCCCACCCGAGCCGAATTCGAAATACACGCCGTCCGCGAAAGCGGGGGCGGTCACGAGCAACGTGGCGAGCCCTGCCACGGCGATAATCAACTTTCTCATGGTCGGTCTCCTTCACTACCCAACGACCCAACGCCCTAAGACGGTTACGGGTACGCAGACTACAATTGGCACATGAATGTCGACTGAGTTCTGTATTCATCCTGCGGTCATCAATCGCCGCACAAGCGCGTCGAGACACCGCTGGAAAGTCCGCCCCGAGCCCCTCGGGGCGGACCCTACCGGCCCGAACCCCTCCGGACCGCAGCCGATGGTGGGCCGCTGCCGGTATGCATGCCTTTGCACCATGATGCTGACAACTGAAAGCTGGCCAAGTGGTTAGCCGGTAAGGTTACTATGCGGCGGTTGCAATATCAGAGCACTTTTCGGGCGGGATCTTGGCTGAGAGGAACTCCCGAACAGGGTCGAGGCGGTGAGCCTCGACCCTCAGGGCGGCGAGCGCTCTGACTGCTATCGGCTGGTTTTCGCTAGGTGGCGGCGACCCTTGCCGATGTCCGGCAGGAAGATGGTCAGTAGACCAAGCAGAGGCAGATACGAGCAGATTTGGTAGACGAACTCGATACCCATCCGGTCCGCCACCATGCCGAGGGCGGCTGCCCCGATACCGCCGATGCCGAACGCGAAGCCGAAGAACAGTCCCGCGATCATTCCAACCCGACCGGGCACCAGTTCCTGTGCGAAGACGACAATCGCCGAGAAAGCCGATGCGAGGATGACGCCGATCAGGAATGTCAGCACAATGGTCCAGTAGTAGTCTGCATAGGGCAGGGCAAGGGTGAACGGCAACGCGCCTAAGATCGAGAACCAGATCACGAACTTTGTGCCGAACCAGTCGACGATGGGTCCCCCGGCGACGGTTCCGATCGCGACCGCTCCAAGGAAGACGAAGAGGAGAATCTGAGCCTGCTGCACCGATACGTCGAAGCGCTCGATCATGTAGAAGGTGTAGTAGCTCGAGAGGCTGGTCATGTAGACATACTTGGAGAAGACCAGCATCGCCAGCACTGCAATCGCCTGTATCACCTTCTTGCGCGGCAACTGTACTGCATGCGAGGCAATCTTGCGACCGGCGCTTGCCTTGCGGTGATTGCTATACCAGACACCGACCCGCCAAAGGATGACAATGCCCGTCAGCGCGGCGAGCGAAAACCAGGCAACACTCTCCTGTCCACGAGGAAGCACGATGAACGCGGCGAGCAATGGGCCGATTGCCGTGCCGAAATTGCCGCCGACCTGAAACAGCGACTGCGCCAGGCCATGCCGGCCACCGGACGCCAGGCGGGCGACGCGGGACGATTCGGGATGAAAGACTGCCGAACCCAGCCCGACAACGCCAGCCCCAACCAGCAGCACCCAGTAGGTATGCGCGTAGGCGAGCAGCACCAGGCCAATGAGGGTGAAGCCCATGCCGATGGAAAGCGAGTAGGGGAGCGGGCGCTTGTCCGTATAGATTCCGATCAACGGCTGTAGAAGCGAGGCAGTAACCTGGAACACGAGGCCAAGGAAGCCGATCTGCGTGAAATCGAGGCCGTAGCCCTCCTTGATCATCGGATAAAGGGCTGGGATCAGCGACTGCATGGTGTCATTGAGCAGGTGGCAGAAGCTCACTGCCATGATGATGCCGAAAACCGTCTGTTCCGCGGAATGTCCCTCCGCCGTCACTGCACTGTTTGTCACGATTCTACTCCGTCGGTTGACAGCTCTCGATAGATCAGTTGCGGGTGTCCCGCTTTCGTGCTTTGGTCTTGTTGTTTCGCGATTGGGCCAAATCTAGTGAAGATTGAAAAAAAGCCGGCGTCCAGCGACCTCGAGCGCCTTCACATCGAACGACTGGCGGCAATCGAGGCTGCGTCGGAACCGGTACATGCCATCCCTTCGGAATATCCTGGCGGCTATCACGTCGAGCCTCACAGTCATAGCCGGGCGCAGTTCGTCTACGCACGCAAGGGTGTCCTTATGGTCTCGTCGAAACAAGGCCGTTGGATGGTGCCACCCGAGCATGGCCTGTGGATTCCCGCCGGCATCGAGCACACGGTTGATATGCTGGGCGATGTTACGATGCTGTCTGCCTACATCGCTTCCGATGCGCTAAGCGATCGATCAACAGTGATACGCGTCGTGGCGCTGACGGATCTCGCGCGGGCCTTGATCGTCGAAGCCGTTGCGCAGCCTGTTGCCGACCACAATGCCGGTCGTCGCGCCCTCGTCATGGCGCTGCTATTGGAGGAGCTTCTGCGGCTCCCTGTTCGCCCCCTTGGTCTGCCATTTCCTTCCGATGCACGGTTCGCCGGGCTCTGTCGCACGTTCATGGAGCACCCGACGACGCGGGTGATGATTGATGACTGGGCCGAACGGCTGGCCATGAGCCGCCGAGCCTTCACGCGTGCATTCCGTCGGGAAACCGGGCTCAGCCTGTCGACTTGGCGGCAGCAGGCCGCGGTGTTTACGGCGTTGCCGCGACTTGCAGCGGGCGAGCCCGTGACGAACGTTGCCCTCGATCTCGGCTACGACAGCGTTGCCGCTTTCACGACGATGTTCAGGCGAATGCTGGGTGCCGCGCCGCGCGCCTATTTCAAGTCGTCGGACGGTGTCTAGAGCCGGCCGGCGGTGGTTCCCCAAGAGTTGTTCGCTTCGGAGAGCATTCGTTTGACATTCGGTTTCTTTTCGTTTTAACTAGTTTTAGTTTCGCAACTGCTCAGACATGTTGCGATGCGGCATTTTTTGGCTCGGGGGCAACGTGGACCGTCGGATTCACGATCTTTTCATTATCGGGGGCGGCATCAACGGCTGTGGAATCGCACGCGATGCGATCGGTCGCGGCTATTCCGTTGCCCTTGCGGAGATGAACGATTTCGCATCGGGCACATCCTCTGGTGCGACCAAGCTCATCCATGGAGGCTTGCGTTATCTGGAGCACTACGAGTTCCGTCTGGTGCGCGAATCGTTGATGGAACGCGAAATTCTCTGGGCAATGGCGCCGCACATCATCTGGCCGATGCGTTTTGTCCTGCCGTTTCACAAGGGCGGGGTGCGACCGGCATGGCTTATACGTCTCGGGCTGTTCCTTTACGATCACCTGGGCGGTCGCAAACTTCTGCCGCCGACGGCGGTGCTCGACATGCGCAAAGATCCGGCAGGAAAGCCGCTGAAGGCGCTATTCACCAAGGCGTTCGAGTATTCCGATGGTTGGGTCGACGATGCGCGCATGGTCGTGCTGAACGCGCGCGACGCCGCTGATCGCGGCGCGTTGATCATGCCGCGAACCAAGGTTGTCTCAGCCCGCCGCGAGACCGAGCTCTGGTCGATCGAGACGGTCGATACCGTAACGGGGCAGGGCACCACTTTTCAGGCACGCATGCTGGTGAATGCGGCTGGGCCATGGGTCGATCATGTCATTCGCGCCGCGTTCGGCCAGAACGAGGCGCGGCATGTTCGCCTTGTTCAAGGCAGTCATATCGTGGTGAAGAGGAAGTTCGACGATCCCCGCGCGTATTTCTTCCAGAACCCCGACAATCGCATTATCTTCGCAATCCCCTACGAGCAGGATTTCACGCTGATCGGCACCACCGATCGCGACTACACCGCCGATCCGAAGGATGTGAAGATCTCCGACGAGGAGACCACCTATCTCTGCAAGGCGGCGAGCGAGTATTTCAAGGAGCCAGTGGTTGCCGAGGATATCGTCTGGACCTATTCGGCTGTTCGGCCGCTGTTCGACGACGGCGCTTCCAAGGCGCAGGAGGCGACCCGCGATTACGTCTTGAAGATGGAAGGCGAGGGCGAAAGTGCGCCGTTGCTCAACGTCTTTGGCGGCAAGCTGACGACCTATCGCCGGCTCTCCGAGCATGCGCTGGAGAAGATCGGCGCTGCGATCGGCGCGAAAGGGGCGCCGTGGACAGCCAGGAGCCATCTGCCTGGCGGTGATTTTCCCGCACAGGGATATGAAGCGGAAGTCGGCAAGCTGAAGGTCAACTATCCCTTTCTGGCCGACGCGCATGCGCGTCGGCTGGTCCGGCGCTATGGCACGAAGGCTGCGGTCCTGCTCGGGCAGGCGCGCAGCGCAGACGATCTTGGACACTGTTTCGGTAGCGACCTATACGAAGCCGAGGTTCGCTATCTGATCGACCATGAATGGGCCAGGCGCGCCGAAGACGTGCTCTGGAGGAGAACTAAGGAGGGCCTGCGCCTTACGAAGGAACAGGCTACGCGACTGGAGGAGTACATGGCTGCGCTACCGGCTCGGATGGCCGGGTAAGATTGCAGTATGTCGTCCCCGCTGTTGAGGAGGCACGGGAACAGGAATGCTTGAATTGCGCAACGCCGCAAAGATGGTGGGCGGGGAGTATCATATCCACGCGACCAATCTTGCGTTTGAACGAGGCACGTTGAACGTGCTGCTTGGGCCGACGCTGTCGGGCAAAACGTCGCTGATGCGGCTGATGGCCGGGCTCGATCGTCCGAGCAGCGGTTCCATCTTTTTCGATGGCATCGATGTGACCGGCATGCCGGTGCAGAAGCGCAATGTCGCGATGGTCTACCAACAGTTCATCAACTATCCGGCCTTTACGGTCTACGAGAACATCGCATCGCCGATGCGCATTGCTGGCAAGGATGCCGCGTCCATCGATCGCGAGGTGCGCAAGGCCGCAGAACTGTTGCGTTTGACGCCCTATCTTGATCGTACGCCTCTCAACCTGTCCGGTGGGCAGCAGCAGCGAACGGCACTTGCCCGGGCGCTCGTCAAGAACGCCAGCCTCGTTCTGATGGACGAGCCGCTGGCAAACCTCGACTACAAGCTGCGCGAGGAACTGCGTGCGGAATTGCCAAAGATATTCGCGCAGTCCGGCGCCATCTTCGTCTATGCAACGACGGAACCCTCCGAGGCGCTTTTGCTCGGTGGCAATACAGCGACGCTCTCCGAAGGGCGCGTTACCCAGTTCGGGCCGACGATCAGCGTCTATCGCAAGCCGCTGGACCTAATTACCGCCAAGACCTTCGCCGATCCGCCGCTCAATATCATTGAGGCGGTGAAGGTCGGCCGCGTGTTCCAGCGTGAGGGCGCCGACGTGTTTTCCGTTCCGGGCCATCTTGCCGGCATGGCAGACGGTCCGGTCACGGTTGCATTCCACCCGCACCACCTTGGGCTGGCAGCACAGACGCCGAATGCGGCCAAGCTCGGGGCCAGGACACAACTTTCGGAAATCACCGGCTCCGAAAGCTTCGTGTATCTCGACTATGAAGGCGTGCGCTGGGTCATGCTTGCGCACGGCATTCACGACATCGACCCCGATACGGAGATCGATGTGTTCCTGGATATACGGCATCTGATGGCATTCGATACCAGCGGTCGCGCCATCGCGACCGGCAGTCAGGCGTAGGGGGCAAGGACATGGCACGCATCACGCTCGACCACATCCGCCACGCCTACGGGCCGAACCCGACATCCGACAAGGACTATGCGCTGCGCGAAGTCGATCACGAATGGGACGATGGCGGTGCCTATGCGCTGCTCGGGCCATCGGGCTGCGGGAAGACGACGCTGCTCAACATCATCTCGGGGCTGCTGCAACCCTCGCATGGCCGCATCCTGTTTGACGGCAAGGATGTGACCAACCTTGCGACGCAGGCGCGCAACATCGCGCAGGTGTTCCAGTTTCCCGTGATCTACGACACGATGACCGTCTACGACAATCTGGCCTTCCCGCTGCGCAACCGCGGCGTGGCCGAGCCGGAGGTGGACCGCCGCGTCAGCGAGATGCTCGAGGTGATCGACCTGGCGCCGATGGCGCGGCGCAAGGCGCAGGGACTGACGGCCGATCAGAAGCAGAAGATCTCGCTCGGCCGAGGGCTGGTGCGCAACGACGTCAACGCCATCCTGTTCGACGAGCCGCTGACGGTCATCGATCCGCATATGAAATGGGTGCTGCGTTCGCAGCTGAAGCGGCTGCACAAGCAGTTCGGCTTTACCATGGTCTATGTCACCCACGACCAGACAGAAGCGCTGACCTTCGCAGACAAGGTTGTCGTCATGTATGAGGGCGAGATCGTGCAGATCGGCACGCCGGCGGAGCTGTTCGAGCGACCGAGCCATACGTTCGTCGGCTATTTTATCGGTTCTCCCGGTATGAATGTCATTCCGGCAAAGCTGGACGGCAATCGCGTCACCGTCGGCAGTGAAACGCTGGCGCTCGACTATGCGCCGAAGACGGCAGCGGGTGCCAAGACCGAACTCGGCATTCGGCCGGAATTCATTCGCATCGGGCGCGAGGGGATGCCGGTGACGATCAACCGGGTCGAGGATATCGGCCGGCAGAAGATTGTTCGCGCGACATTCGCGGGCCAGCCGATCGCCATCGTTGTGACCGAGGATTCAGAGGTCCCGTCCGAAGCGCGCGTGACCTTCGATACCGCTGCCATCAATATCTACGCCAATTCCTGGCGCGTTGGCAGGGAGGCCTGAGCCATGAACAAGACGTGGAACAACAAAGCCTGGTTTCTGGTGCTGCCGGTGCTGGTGCTGGTGGCCTTCTCGGCGGTCATCCCGCTGATGACGGTCGTCAACTACTCGGTGCAGGACACGTTCGGGAACAATGAATTCTTCTGGGCGGGCACCGACTGGTTCGTGCAGACACTGCATTCCGACCGCTTCTGGGCGGCGTTGCAGCGCAACTTGGCCTTCTCGCTGATCATCCTGGCGATCCAGATCCCGCTCGGGATCTTCATCGCGTTGAACATGCCGAAGAAGGGGCTCGGCGTGCCTGTCTGCCTTGTGCTGATGGCATTGCCGCTGCTCATTCCGTGGAACGTCGTCGGCACCATCTGGCAGGTCTTCGGGCGCGTCGATATCGGGCTGCTCGGGCACACGCTCGAGGCGCTGGGGCTCGACTACAACTACGTTCGCGATCCCATCGATGCCTGGATCACCGTCATCGTCATGGATGTCTGGCACTGGACAAGCCTCGTCGTGCTGCTCTGCTATGCCGGCCTCGTGTCGATCCCGGACGCCTATTACCAGGCGGCGAAGATCGATGGCGCCTCGCGCTGGTCGGTGTTCCGCTACATCCAGCTGCCGAAAATGAAGCGCGTGCTGCTGATCGCCGTGCTGCTGCGCTTCATGGACAGCTTCATGATTTACACCGAACCCTTCGTCGTCACCGGCGGCGGGCCTGGTAACTCGACAACATTCCTGTCGATCGACCTGGTGAAGATGGCGGTTGGCCAGTTCGACCTCGGTCCGGCGGCTGCGATGTCGATCATCTACTTCCTGATCATCCTGCTGCTCTCATGGATCTTCTACACCGTGATGACCATCGGCGACGAGAACGCGTGAGAAAGGAGAGGAAAATGGCACAATTCATGACACAGACAATGAAATACAAGCCGGCCGGCAACTTCTCCTGGGTGGTCTCGACCGTCTACATCATCTTCCTGCTGCTGCCAATCTATTGGCTGGTCAACATGAGCTTCAAGGAGAATGCGGAGATCACCGGCACCTTCTCGCTCTGGCCGCTCAATCCGACGCTCAGAAACTACACGATCATCTTCACCGATCCGTCGTGGTACAACGGCTACATCAACTCGA
Source organism: Rhizobium sp. Root1220 (assembly GCF_001426265.1). GTDB lineage: Bacteria > Pseudomonadota > Alphaproteobacteria > Rhizobiales > Rhizobiaceae > Rhizobium. The sequence continues at coordinate 63,038 of NZ_LMDG01000005.1, read as the reverse complement.
TCACCTATGTGGTCATGAACACGGTGATCTCGGTGCTTGCGGCTCTGCCGGCGGCTTACGCCTTCTCGCGCTACCGGTTCCTCGGCGACAAGCACCTGTTCTTCTGGCTGCTGACCAACCGCATGGCGCCGCCCGCCGTCTTCGCGCTGCCGTTCTTCCAGCTCTATTCGGCTTTCGGGTTGATCGACACGCATATCGCCGTGGCGCTGGCGCATTGCCTGTTCAACGTGCCGCTGGCGGTCTGGATCCTCGAAGGTTTCATGTCCGGCGTGCCGAAGGAGATCGACGAGACGGCCTATATCGACGGCTACTCGTTCCCGCGCTTCTTCGTGCGCATCTTCATGCCGCTGGTGGCATCGGGGATCGGCGTGGCGGCCTTCTTCTGCTTCATGTTCTCGTGGGTTGAACTGCTGCTGGCCCGCACATTGACGACCACGGCGGCAAAGCCGATCTCGGCGATCATGACGCGAACCGTGTCTGCTTCGGGGATGGACTGGGGGGTGCTGGCGGCGGCCGGCGTGCTCACCATCATTCCTGGCGCGCTCGTCATCTATTTCGTCCGCAACTACATCGCCAAGGGCTTTGCGCTCGGTCGCGTCTGACAAGGGAGGACCACTCATGCATTTTTCCTGGATGGCGTGGACGCTGCCGACCGCATTGTTTTTCCTGACGATCCTCATGCTCCTGATCGGCATGAGCATCTGGGAGTATCTGGCGCCGGGCGGCTCCCCGCGTGTGGGGGTCTTGAGGTTCGAGACCACGCGGGGAGACCGTCTCTTCATATCGCTGCTCGGAGCAGCGTTCATTCATCTCGCATGGCTGGGTCTTGTCGGACCCAACCTGTGGTGGGCTCTTGGCCTTGCCGTAGTCTACGCCATCGGCGTGTTCCGCTACGTTTAGGTCAAGGAGATACAGATGGCCGGGGGTACTGGCCGCCTGACGTGAAGACTGCAATCGCAAACCCTGGGAGGATATTATGCGAAGGCATCTACTAGCGACAACAGCAGGCATCCTGCTGGCCATGGCGGGTTCCGCCTATGCCGGCATGGACGAGGCGAAAACATTCCTGGACAAGGAAGTCGGCGATCTTTCGACGCTTTCCCGTGCTGACCAGGAAAAGGAAATGCAGTGGTTCATCGATGCGGGCAAGCCTTTTGCCGGCATGGACATCAAGGTGGTTTCCGAAACGCTGACCACGCATGAATATGAATCGAAGGTACTGGCGCCTGCCTTCACGGCAATCACCGGCATCAAGATCACCCATGACCTGATCGGCGAAGGCGACGTCGTCGAAAAGCTGCAGACACAGATGCAGTCGGGCGAGAACATCTACGACGCCTATGTCAACGACTCGGACCTGATCGGCACCCATTGGCGCTACCAGCAGGCCCGCTCGCTGACTGACTGGATGGCGAACGAAGGCAAGGATGTCACCAACCCGGGACTCGACATCAACGACTTCATCGGCACCAAGTTCACGACCGCGCCTGACAAGAAACTCTACCAGCTTCCTGATCAGCAGTTCGCGAACCTCTATTGGTTCCGGTACGACTGGTTCAACGACGAGAAGAACAAGGCCGACTTCAAGGCGAAGTACGGCTACGATCTCGGCGTCCCGGTCAACTGGTCCGCTTACGAGGACATCGCCGAATTCTTCACTGGCCGTGAAGTTAACGGCAAGAAGGTCTTCGGCCATATGGACTATGGCAAGAAGGATCCGTCGCTCGGATGGCGCTTTACCGACGCCTGGCTTTCGATGGCCGGCAACGGCGATAAGGGCCTGCCGAACGGCCTTCCCGTCGATGAATGGGGCATCAAGGTCGATGAAAACTCGCGTCCTGTTGGTTCGTGCGTCGCACGCGGTGGTGATACCAACGGCCCGGCTGCCGTCTACTCGATCCAGAAGTATCTGGATTGGTTGAAGGCCTATGCACCGCCGGCTGCACAGGGCATGAACTTCTCCGAATCCGGCCCTGTACCGGCGCAGGGCGAAGTGGCTCAGCAGATCTTCTGGTACACCGCCTTCACGGCTGATGCCGTCAAGCCCGGCCTGCCTGTCGTCAACGAGGACGGTACGCCGAAATGGCGCATGGCACCGAGCCCGCACGGCGTCTACTGGAAGGACGGCATGAAACTCGGCTACCAGGACGTCGGTTCCTGGACGCTGATGAAATCGACCCCTGACGATCGCGCCAAGGCCGCGTGGCTCTACGCGCAGTTCGTGACGTCGAAGACCGTGGACGTGAAGAAGAGCCATGTCGGCCTCACCTTCATTCGCGAATCCACCATTCGCGACAAGAGCTTCACGGAGCGCGCTCCGAAGCTCGGCGGTCTGATCGAGTTCTATCGCTCGCCGGCCCGTGTGCAGTGGTCGCCTACGGGAACCAACGTTCCTGACTATCCGAAGCTGGCACAGCTGTGGTGGCAGGCCGTCGGCGATGCGTCGTCGGGCGCGAAGACCGCTCAGGAAGCCATGGATTCGCTTTGCGCAGAGCAGGAAAAGGTCCTGCAGCGTCTGGAGCGTGCCAAGGTGCAGGGCGATATCGGTCCGAAGCTCGCCGAAGAGCATGATCTCGCCTATTGGAACGCGGATGCGGTGAAGAAGGGCAACCTTGCTCCGCAGCTGAAGATCGAGAACGAGAAGGAAAAGCCGGTTACCGTCAACTACGACGAGCTGGTCAAGAGCTGGCAGTCCAACTAACGGACCGTCACGGCCGGGACTGATGTCCCGGCCGATCGCTTTGCCGGCGCCATGCGAAAGCGGTCGCCGGCTCCAATTTTTCGCAAAACGCATCGCACGACCTGCTGCTCCCGCGGCGGGAGCAGTATTCTTTTGCATTCGAGGAAGACAATGAGCGGTTATATTCTCGCGATCGATCAGGGTACGACATCATCACGTGCGATCATATTCGATGGCGGGATGGGCATAGTCGCTTCGGCGCAGGAGGAGATAAGGCAGCACTATCCCCAGCCGGGTTGGGTCGAACACGATCCCCGCGAAATATGGGAGAGCGTTGTCAAGACGGTACGGCAGGCAATAGCCAGTGCGGGCATTGCGCCCGCCTCAATAGCCGCAATCGGGATCACCAATCAACGAGAGACCACCGTGGTCTGGGACAGGAAGTCGGGCAGGGCGTTGCACAATGCCATCGTATGGCAGGATCGGCGAACCTCCGAAATATGCGACAGCCTGAAGGCAGACGGCTACGAGAAGCTGTTCAGCGCCAAGACAGGTCTGCTGCTGGATCCGTATTTTTCCGGCACCAAACTGCGATGGCTGCTCGACAACGTCGATGGGCTGCGCGGCCGTGCGCAAGCCGGCGAGGTGTGCTTCGGTACCATCGACAGCTGGTTGATCTTCAATCTGACAGGCGGCCGCATGCACGCGACGGACGCCACGAACGCCTCGCGGACTCTCCTCTACAATATCGCGGCCGGTGCGTGGGACGAGGAGTTGCTCGGCGTCCTGAGGATTCCGGCTTCTCTGCTGCCCGAGGTCAAGGATTGCGCCGACGAATTCGGGGTTACGGATACCGATTTGTTCGGAGCGGCAATCCCGATCCTTGGCGTTGCGGGCGACCAACAGGCGGCCACCATCGGCAATGCCTGTTTCGACCCCGGCATGATGAAATCCACCTACGGGACCGGCTGCTTCGCCTTGCTCAATACCGGCCAGGATCGGGTTGCGTCGTCCAACCGGATGATTACGACAATCGCCTATCGGCTCGACGGTGAAACGACTTACGCACTGGAGGGCTCGATCTTCATAGCCGGCGCGGCGGTGCAGTGGTTGCGCGACGGTCTGGGTATCATTTCACAAGCTTCGGAAAGTGGTGCGCTGGCGCTGAGCGCCGATCCCGGGCAACAGGTCTACGTGGTGCCGGCCTTCACCGGGCTCGGAGCGCCTTACTGGGATCCGGAAGCGCGAGGCGCAATATTCGGCCTGACCCGAAACAGCGGTCCCGCCGAACTCGCCCACGCGGTTCTCGAATCCGTGGCCTACCAGACGCTCGACCTGCTCGTTGCGATGCGGAAGGATTGGGGCGACCATCATATTGAAACCGTGTTGCGCGTCGACGGCGGCATGGCGAGTTCCGACTGGACGATGCAGCGCCTTGCCGATGTCGTTGCCAATCCAGTCGATCGCTCGGCAGTGCTGGAAACAACCGCTTTGGGTGCCGCCTGGCTCGCCGGATCAAGAGCCGGTGTCTGGCCGGATCGGCAGCAATTTGCGCAAGCCTGGGCCTGCAGTCGGCGTTTTCAGCCTCTCATGGAGGAAACCGAACGCCAGAGCAAAATCGCGGGTTGGCGCAGTGCTGTGTCTCGCACCCTTTCCGGGGCATCGTATGGCGCTCAAATTGCGTGAAAAGCTGGATTGGCTGTCAGCCGCCGATTGGCGCCGCCATTCAGGTGGATGTCAGCCTGCAGGTTCATTCCTAACCTCATTGCATCACGGTGGATGTCGAGGGGCGTGTGATCAGGATCAGGAATTTTCGATGGCTCGCGGCGGGCGTGCTTGCAGTTGCGTGCACGGTCGGTGGGTATCTGGCGTATCTACAGATAAGCGGCAATTTTCACACCGTGATTGCGGACCAGCTTTACCGCTCGGCACAGCCTTCGCCAGCGCAACTCGAATCCTATGTCCGGGATCACGGCATTCAGACGATCATAAATCTGCGCGGTAAAAAGGACCATGCGAAGTGGTATGCCGACGAGGTCGCTGCGGCCAGCAGCCTCGGCGTGGGGCACATCGACTTCGCCATGTCGTCGTCGAAAGTTCTCACGCCTGCGCGCGCTGAAGAGTTGCTCGCGATCATGCGAGCCGCGCCAAAGCCTATTCTTATCCATTGCCAATCGGGAGCAGACCGAAGCGGCCTTGTCTCGGTCCTCTATAGCCAGCAGGTGGCGGGTGTCGACGAGGATGTCGCCGAACGTCAGCTTTCCGCCTTCTATGGTCACGTTGCGGTTCCCTATTTCTCCGGGACCTATGCGATGGACAGGAGCTGGTTGGACCTCGAGAAGCATTTCCATGTCGAGGGATAACTGACCGGCGGCGTTCGGAAGCGCGTTCAGGTGACTGTCAGAAAATCCGGTCATTGCTCCAGCCGCGGCTTGAGCATGCGCTCGGGTGCAGCGTGGTAGCACGAGATCCAGGCTCGGAGACGGCAAATTGAAAGACAATGGCATCAAGGCCGGCTGGCTCGCCAGGCGACCGGAAATCGGCAGTATCACACTGTGCGTGGTCACAACGCTCTATCTTCTTCTCGTCACCAATCATTCGTTCTGGATCAAGGCGTCAGGCTATTTTGCGGCAGATCGCCTTGCATTTATACTCTTCGTGGCCGCGATATCGGCGTTGAGCATGGCGATCGTCACCGCATTCTCCGCCAAATACATCACCAAGCCTTTTCTGATCTTCTTCATACTCGCCGCTGCAGGCGGCTCCTGGTTCACGGACCAGTTCGGTGTGATCGTCGACAAGGAGATGATCCGCAATGCAGCCGTCTCGACGGGCGCGGAAGCGGGGCACCTGATAACGACGCGCTTTGCGCTGCATATGCTGCTTACCGGCGTTCTGCCGTCACTGCTCATCGTCTGGGTGCGCGTCCGCCACCGCCCCGTCTGGCGCAAGCTCGCGCATAACACCGCGGTGATCCTGGCCTGCCTGGCCGTCTTTGCCGCGGCGGGGTTCGGGGACTACAGGGCTTTTGCCGGTATCGGCCGCGCTCACAAGGACATTTTGGACAGGTTGAATCCGTTCGTGCCCATTGCCAGCACCATCCGACTTGCCGTTTCGTCCGGAGAAGAAGCGGCGGTGGTGGCCGAGCCGCTTGGTACTGACGCGCATCGCATTCACACAGCCGCTTTGACCAAGCCGCGCGTGACGATCATCGTCGCCGGGGAGACCGCGCGTGGCGATGATTTTTCGCTGGGTGGCTACGAGCGGAAGACCAATCCGGAACTCGAGAAGCAGAATGTCGTCTACTTCCCGAACACCAGCAGTTGCGGCACCGCCACTGCCGTTTCTCTCCCCTGCATGTTTTCCGTCTATCCGCGTACGGCGTATACCCACCGCAAGGGTCTGGCGACTGAGAACCTAGTCGATGTGCTCAGCCACGCTGATGTCAACGTATCCTGGCTCGACAACGACACGGGCAGCTATCATGTGACCGACCGGATAGCCTATACCTATCTGCCGCAGTCGCCCGACCCGCGCTTCTGCTCGGACGGGGAATGCCAGGATGGCTTTCTGCTCGACAAGGTTGACGGCTGGCTGGATCAGGTCAAAGACGACAGCGTACTCGTCCTGCACCAGCTCGGCAGCCACGGCCCCGCGTACTATGCCCGTTATCCAGACGAATACCGGCGTTTCGTACCAGACTGCCGCGCGAATGATTTCGGGAGCTGCACACCCGAAGAGATCACCAACGCCTACGACAACACGATCCTCTATACGGATCACGTCGTCTCGACCGTGATCGACAAGCTCAAGCAGCGCGCAGGTAGCATGGCGGGCGCCGTGATTTATGTTTCGGATCACGGGGAGTCGTTGGGTGAGAATGGCATCTATCTGCATGGCGCGCCCTACATCGTGGCGCCGTCGCAACAGACCCATGTGCCCTTTCTGGTCTGGGTGAGTGATGAGTTGGCCAAGTCTGCCGGCTTCGATATGAGCTGCGTGGCCAAAAAGGCAAACGCCACCCGGTCACATGATAACTTATTCCACAGCGTCCTCGGGGTCATGGATGTCGCGACGTCCGTGTACGATCCGAGCCTCGATGTATTTTCCGCGTGCAGGCGGCAAACGGACAAGGTCGCGAGCGTCCAGTGATTTGGTAAAAACGGTTTCACGCTCTCGACGCATGGTCTGAGCCGGCGCACCGATACGGAGTCCGTCATCTATCTGCCGGAGGCTATATCGACCGAAAGGGTCGATGAACGGGCGTTTGCCATGTGATCGGAAATTTCCCGGTCAAGCCGGCGTCTTGACGTCCGATCCCGCGAGCAGCGAAAGCTCGCTTGCTGTCTTCTGCAGCATGGTGATCGTGTGGGTGATATCCGGCGCAGCCGGCGCGTTGACCAGGGCTATATAGGGGCAGGTGAGGGCCGCTATGCCGCGTCCGTCAGGTCCGAGGATCGGCGCCGAAAGATTGTAGACCCCTGCCGTCTGAGCGCTAGCCATCATCTCGTAACCGCGCTCGCGGATGTGCGTCAGTCGCTCGTAAAACTCTGGACCGAGAAATGTTCCTTCGCGGCCGTCGGCGTTCCCCGCGATCATCATCGCTCGCTCCTCATCGCTGCGAAACGCGAGCAGCACATGGCCGGAGCCGGTATCGAACAGGCTTATGTGCGAGCCGACGCGAATGGAAATTCCCCAATAGTCCGGCGCTTCGTGCTGAGCGATCACGACCGCCGATCCCCGGTCGAAGACGACGAGGTGATTGGCCTGCTTGGTGCGCAGTGCAAGATCACGCATGAGCGGCATTGCGAATGAGGAGAGCCGCCTTGTCGGCGCATGCAATTGCGAGAGACCGAAGAGCTTCAGGGTGAGCGTGAACCGATCGCCATCGAGCTTGGTCACGTAGCCGCGTCGTACGAGCCGATCAAGCATCCGGTAGAATTCGTTCGGGCTACGGTCGAGGCGCTTGGCGATCTCGGCCTGCGTCAGACCTTCCTCGACGCCAGCCAGAAGCTCGAGAATATCGAGCCCTTTATCGAGTGCCGGAGCGCGGTACCTGTCGGCATCGTCTGCTTCCATGAACCTCTCCTGTAAATATGATCTCACATATACAAATGAGAGTGTGTCGAAAAGCGAAAGTTCGGCTTCGTAGCTAGGGAGGGGTGTTCGCCTATGAAGAAAAGACCCATAGACGGAAACCGCTATATGGCAGAATCCTACCAATGACGTGTAGCAACGATCGCGGTCGGGCGGTAGGAGTTAAGCTAGTGCACACCGGTGGCGCGTCAGCCTGCCTGCGCAAGGTGAAAATCCCGGTGGCATCAGGTGAAGCCATTTGTCGACCTTGCCTGCCGACCACGTATAAGTATGGTACTTCGCCGACAGGCGGATTTACGGGAGACAATCGATGTTTTTGACCGATAGAGAATTGTTGGAGATCAAGGAATTCCGTCGCAATCTTCACCGTAATCCTGAAGTGTCCGGCGAGGAAGTCGAGACCGCCAATCGGGTCCGGGCAGCATTGGTTGGTTCCAATCCGGATCAAATCGTATCCAATCTTGGCGGGCACGGCGTTGCGGTCATCTACGAGGGAGCAGCCGTTGGGCCGACGTTGATGATCCGTGCCGAGCTTGATGGGCTTCCGATCGAAGAAATCTCCGATGTTTCGTACCGTTCGACCGTTCCCGGCAAGGGACATCTGTGCGGCCACGATGGCCACATGGCCGTACTGGTGGCGCTTGCGCAGGGGCTCGGCCAGAAGCGACCGGCGACAGGCAGGGTCATACTGTTGTTCCAACCCGCGGAGGAAAACGGTGCCGGTGCCGCAGCAGTTCTTGCCGATCCCCGGTTCGCGGCGCTGAAGCCCGACCTCGCACTCTCTCTTCACAATTTTCCCGGCGTCAAACTCGGCCACGTATTGCTCAGGGAGGGACCGGTCAATTGTGCCTCGCGTGGCATGAAGATCGTGCTGAACGGCAAGACCGCTCATGCCTCCAATCCGGAAGACGGCCTTGCACCGACCTTTGCGATGGCCGGTTTGCTCGAAGCCTTGACTGCGCTCGGAAACAACGGGCCGCTCGGTGCGGAGTATTCGCTGGTGACGGTCACCCATGCACGCCTCGGCGAGCCGGCTTTCGGCATCAGTCCCGGCTATGCCGAGATATGGGCGACGCTACGGACGCTGACCGACGAAAGCATGGCGGCACTTGTGAGAGATGCGGAAACGCTTGCGCGCGAGCGAGCGCAGGCGACCGGGCTGCGGCTGGAGATCACATACGAGGACGTATTCCAGCAGTGCTACAATTCCGCCGAGGCCGTCGATGCCCTGCGTCGCGCACTGGATGACGAAGGGGTAAGTCGGGAGAGTGCGAGCGCCCTGCTGCCAATGAAGGGGTCCGAGGATTTCGGTTTGTTTCGAGCCGTTGCGCCGTCGGCCATGTTTTTCCTGGGCGCGGGAGAGGATCATCCGAGACTGCACAATCCGGACTATGATTTTCCCGACGAACTGATTGCCGTTGGCTCCCGCATCTTCATGCGCGCGGTCAGGAATATCCTGGGTTAAGCGTCGTCAGAACTTGTTTCAGCCGGTTATCCAACACCTTGAAGTAGCGCCCGGGCGTGGACTGCCATGACGCGCTCCTCGTTTGTTGGAATCACCAAGGTCTTGAAATCGCCGAGAAACCGGAGCCTTTGAAGGATCGCGTCGCGAATTGGTGCCGCATGCTCGCCGATGCCGCCGGTGAAGACGAAGGCATCGATGCCGCCCATCGAAACGGCCATCATCGCGGCGTGCTGTGCGGCCTTCAGTGCGAAATAGTCGAGGGCGAATGCGGCGCGGGGGTCGTCGCTGCGCAGAAGGGTCGCGACATCATTGCTGATGCCGGAGAGGCCCTTTAGCCCCGAACGCTCATAGAGCGTGTCCTGTACCGCCTCGACACTGAGGCCGAGTTCCTGAAGCATGTAGAGGACGGCGCCGGGATCGATGGCACCGCTTCGCGTTCCCATGGTAATCCCGTCCAGCGCCGTCATACTCATCGTCGTGTCGATGCTGACGCCGTTCCGCAATGCGCAAAGGCTTGCTCCGTTGCCGAGATGGCCGACCACGACCCTGCCGGCGTGAATTTCTGGGTGATCCCTGGAGAGAACCTCGGATATCCATTCGTAGGACAGGCCATGAAAACCGTAGCGACGCATTCCCTTGTCGCGCAAGTCTTGCGGCAGCGCGAAGCTGCTGGTCAGTTCGTCGTGGCCCGCGTGGAAGGCCGTGTCGAAGCAGGCGATGTCCGTCGCTCCACTTGCCAGCCGTGCCGAAGCGGCGATGCCGGCGAGGTTGTGCGGTTGGTGGAGCGGCGCGAGCGGTATAAGCGACTCCAGCCGGCGCAGGACGTCAGCAGTGACAATGACGGGAGCCTTGAAATCTTGTCCGCCGTGAACGACCCGATGCACGACGGCGATTGTGTGCCAGTCGTGGTCGTGGCCGTCTATGAGGTCTATGACGGAGCGCAGGGCAGAATCGTGATCGGTGTCTGCGGGAAGGGTCCTTGCTACCTCCTCGCCACCGGGGAGGTTGGTGCGCATCTCGGGGGTGTCGCCAATGCCGGTGATCTTGCCGCTCATCAGGACACTCAGGTCATGACCTTCGAAGACCTGGAACTTCAGGCTCGACGACCCCGTGTTGAGGACAAGCAAGGCTTCAATCATCTGAACGGTCGAGGATCGTTCCAACGGCTTCTCCTCATCTAGCTGTAGCGGTATCAGCGAAAGGGCAGTCGGATTCGATATCAGGCGCGAAAGGTTTATTGCGCGGAGGCTGGCGAAGATGTGTGAAGCGCCGAACCCAGTGTAGACACATGTAATCTGAAGCGTGGGTGTGTACTGCTTGTTGCGCTGTCCTCCGTCCACGGTGGCCGGATAACGGATAGGTGTCAAATCGTTTCTGCCCAAAAAATGGCGCAGGTGGCTTGGCGGATTGAGCAGCTGGCCAGCGGAACGTCCGGTTGAATTCGCGGTATTTTTCGCGATTTTCCTTTTCCGCAGCGTGCATATGGGCTTATCTACCGGTTGCTCCGCTCGGAGCATCGGCATTGCCGTCCATTCATTTCGAAGACATCGCATTTCACGTTGGCAGTTTGATGACAGCTTTGGGAACGGCAGAGACGGGCGGCGACGCGGAGAGTATTCGTCGAGCGAAGGTCGTAGCCCTGGTGGTTGCCGTTTCCTTCTTCATGCAGATTCTGGATGGGACCATTGTCACCACGTCCTTGCCGCAGATGGCGGCGAGCTTCGGCGTCCAACCGGTGTCGATGAGCATCGGCATCACCGTCTATATGCTGACGATGGCGGCGTTCATTCCGCTTTCCGGATGGCTCGGTGATCGCTATGGCGCCCGACGCGTCTTCATGGCGTCAATTGCCGTGTTCACCATTGCCTCACTGTTTTGCGCCTTGTCCGATGGGCTCGTCGAGTTTGTCATCGCACGTGCCGTGCAAGGCGCCGGCAGTGCGTTGATGACGCCGGTCGGGCGTATCATCGTCTTGAAGAACGCCCGCAAGTCGGAACTGGTCCAGGCAATTGCGCTGATTACCTGGCCTGCGTTGACGGCGCCCGTGGTCGGTCCGTTGCTCGGCGGTTTCATCACGACTTACGCGAGCTGGCACTGGAATTTTCTGATCAACTTGCCGATCGGGATCCTCGGAATGGCGCTAGTGTTGCGTTTCGTGCCGGAACAACGGGAGGAAAATGTCGGCCGGCTCGACGTGCGAGGGTTCGTCATGAGCGCTTCGGGCCTGACCTTTCTGCTGGCGGCCCTCGAACTTTCGGTGAAATGGGATGGTGGCGTGTTGCCGATCCTGCTCATGCTGGTGGCAGGGCTGGTTTTGTCGTTTCTGGCGACACGGCACTTCCGGAAAGTCAGCAATCCGCTGCTCGACCTTTCGGCTTTTCGCGTGCAGACCTACGCGATTGCGACACTTTCAGCCGGCACGGCAAGTCGCGTTGCCATCAACGCAACGCCGTTCCTGCTGCCGCTGCTCTTTCAGCTCGGTTTCGGTCTAAGTTCCATCGAAGCCGGCGCCTATCTGCTGGTGTATTTTCTTGGCAACCTGGGCATGAAGGCGATAACGACGCCTCTGCTTGCAAAGCTTGGATTTCGGACGGTGCTCTGGTTGAACGGTTTGGTCGCCGCTCTGTCGATTGTTGCCTGCGGCTTCATGGCGCCCGAAACGCCACGGCTGGTGATCTACGCCTTGTTGTTTATCGCCGGGCTGTCACGTTCAATGGAGTTCACGGCCCTCAACACACTTGCCTTTGCCGATATCGATCCTGCGCAGCGAAGCTCCGCATCCACATTGTCGAGCATGTTGCAGCAGGTTTCCATGTTGCTCGGGGTTGCAATCGCCGCGGCTGTGCTCAATGTCTCCGTTGCGGTTCGCGGCACGGAAAGCCCGGCGCTCATGGATTTTCGCTGGGCGTTTCTGGTTGTCGGGGCGATTGGCATCGTTTCATCGCTGCGGTTTCTGCGGCTGCAACCGGACGCAGGCGCCGAAGTATCAGGTCACAAACGTGCCCACAGGTAGGGCTTTCCGAATTCTGGGCGATCAGGGAACGAGAACATGGGATACGTTTGCACGCCCGAAGAGGTTCATGATTTCTGGTTCAGGGAGTGCAGCCAAGACCAATGGTTCAAAGCAACGGCGGAACTCGACCACCACATTCGCGATCGCTTTCGCCACACTCATCTGGCGCTTGCCCGGGACATTGCCGACGCATGGCATTCAACAGCGTTGGCGCGGCTTGCAGCGGTGATCGTTCTCGACCAGTTTCCACGCAACATCTATCGCGGGACGCCGCTTGCCTTTGCGACCGACGGGCTTGCTCTTCGCGAGGCAAAACTCGCGATTGCGGTTGGGGCCGACCAGCGCGTTGGGCGAGAGTGCCGGGCGTTCTTCTACATGCCGTTCGAACATGCGGAGGACATCGAAGAGCAGAACCGAGCAGCGGCGCTGTTCGGTGCGCTCGATGACGAAGAGCACAGCGACTATGCACTTCGCCACCGCGATGTGATAGCAGCATATGGTCGCTTTCCCCATCGGAACGTGCTCATCGGACGGGAATCGACCGAGGCTGAATTGGAGTATCTCGCTCGGCCAGGCGCGGGCTTCTGAGTATTTCGCCTTTCTGTCGCCTTTGTTTCCTATAAAAAGCTGGAATTCGATTTTTTAGCAAATCCGAGTGGGGCGATTTTGCGGCTGACACACCTTTTGCTTCGTATCCTTTTTGTCGTCTCGCTGCTTGGCGCCGGCGCTGGCATTGCCAACGCTCAGGCACAGCAGCCGCAATCGGCGCAACAGCCACAGGCGACCGAGCAGGCGCCGCCCGCGGATAGCCCCATCGAGCAGGCCTCGAAAGCGATCGACAAGGCGAAGTCAGACCTTGCTTCGTTGCAGGAGGGAGTGAAGCAGAGCAGCGACGACGACGATGCGCTGGTTACGCTGGCAGGGAAGGCCGATGCACTCGGCCGCTCGGTTATCGATACGTCGGTCAGCCTGCGCCCCCGTCTCGACCAGATCAAGGCACGTCTGGCCGAAATCGGCGACCCGCCGAAGGACGGCCAGCCGCCGGAGGCGGAGATCGTTACCAAGGAACGCAACGCGCTGACGGAAGAGCGCGCCCAGATCAACGCCGTGACCGGCGACGCGGAGAACCTGTCCGCTGCCATCGGAAAGCTGAGCAATGCGATTGCCCAAACGCGTCGACAATTGTTTGCAGCGACGCTACTGCGCCGAACAGATATATCGTTCTCCGTTCTCGGCGATGCGGCGAGCGCGTTCGTGGAGGAAAGTAGCGAGTTTCGCCAGGCATTGGCGAGTTGGTTGGGCTTCGTCCTGAAATTCAAGGCGTTTGCATTTTTTGCCGCAATCTTCATGTCGTTGGCCACGGCACTCGTGCTACTCTCCGGCGGTTATCGGATTTTCGGGCGCTATTTGCAGCGCAAGGAGAGCGACGAGCAGCCATCCTACATCAGCCGCCTTTCGATCGCCTTCTGGTCGACGCTGATCCGGACTTTCTCGCTCGCCACCCTCCTCGTCACGTCGTATTTCTTCCTCAATAGCTTCAATGTGTTGCGGCCGGATATCGCTCCGGTTGTCGGCGCGTTGTTCGGCGCTATAGGGCTGATCTATTTCGTGCGACGCTTCACCAATGCGGTGTTTGCGCCCAAGGAGCCGCACTGGCGTCTCGTCAAGCTGTCCAACCGCGGCGCGAGCTCGATCGGCGCCTGCCTGCTGGCGATGGCGATCGTCAACGCGCTGGACTATTTCTTCGGCAGTATTGGCGAGGCGATGGGCTCACCGTTGGTGCTGACCGTTGTCAGAAGCCTGATCGCGGCGTTGATCATCGGCTTCATCCTGATCGCGGCATCCTTCGGCAGGCCGATGCTGGCCCGGGATGGCGATCCGGATGCGCCCGGGCGCCACTGGCCGCGTGGCATGGCAATCATTCTTCGCGTTCTCGGTGCGGGTCTGATCATCACGGCCCTCGTGGGATATGTCGGTTTGGCGCGTTTCGTTGCCACCCAGCTCATCATTACCGGCGCCATTATCGTCACGACCTACATCGGGCTACTCTCCGGAAAGGCGATTTCCCGAACAGAAACCTTCGGCGATACCTTCTTCGGCCGCTTTCTCGCCAAGCGCTTCAAGCTTGGCGCGGTGGCAATCGACCAGGCTGGATTGCTGGTCGGTATGTGTATCTCCGCGATTGCGCTTTTGGTCGGCATTCCTTTGGTCTTGCTGCTGTGGGGCTTCCACGTACAGGACCTTCAGCTTATCGCCTACCGCCTTCTGACAGAGGTCCGGCTCGGTGGCATCAGCATATCTCTGGTCGGAATATTGACCGGCATCCTGCTGTTTGCCGGTGGCTATCTGGTGACCCGCTGGCTGCAGCGTTGGCTTGACGGCAACGTGATGGCGCGCAGTCACGTTGATCTCGGCGTCCGCAATTCGGTCAAGACCGGCATTGGCTATCTCGGTGTCGGCCTCGCGGCGATCATCGGCGTTTCGGCGGCAGGCATCGACCTGTCGAACCTCGCGCTTGTGGCCTCTGCACTGTCGGTCGGTATCGGTTTCGGCCTGCAAAATATCGTGTCGAATTTCGTGTCCGGGCTGATTCTGCTGGTTGAGCGGCCTTTCAAGGTCGGCGACCACGTCGTTTCGGGGACCGCCGAAGGGATCGTCAAACGCATTTCCGTACGCGCAACGGAGATCGAGACCTTCCGCAAGCAGTCGATCATTGTGCCGAACTCCGAGTTGATCAACGCTTCGGTCGGCAACTGGACGCACCGCAACAAGATGGGACGCTCGGAGATCCCGGTAGCGGTAAGCTACAACTCCGACCCCCAGAAGGTCATGGACATCCTGCTGGAACTCGTCAATGCCGTGCCGCTGGTGCTCCGCAATCCGGAACCGCATGTCGAGTTCCTGCGCTTCGGGACCTATTCCCTGGATTTCGAGATGCGTTTCATGCTCGGGGATATGGGCGATGGCCTGAAGGTCAGGAACGATCTCCGCATCGCCATCCTCAAGCGTTTCCGTGAAGAGGGCATCGAGATACCGCTTCCGCAGAGCGACGTCGTTTTCCATCGGCAGCACGACGCCATCAAGTCGGAGCAGGACGAACCTGAGGCTGTGGCTCAGGTGCCTGATATCCCGGAGGAAAACGAAGCGGACAAGCCAGACGGCACCGTGCGACGATTGCGCGGCAAAGCCGCCGATGGCACTCTCAAGAGCTGAAAGCGTCGTTCAGAGACCATTAAGCGAGGTCCTTTATAACGCTCGCAATCGGGATTCGCTGCTGGGGGCAGCAGCGGTCGAGACGCTCAAGGGGAGGGCGCACAGGTTGCGCCACACTGCATGGCAAGAATTGCCGTCGTACTGCTTCTTTCGCTCATGGCCGCCGAGCGCACAAATGCGGCATCCGTCACCAATACCGATACCGCACCCGTCGTCCTCGTCCTCACCGAGAGCGGCAACAAGGTCCAGGTCGTGCTCGATCCCGGCGCGTCGGAAACCCTCTGCCCCTCGGGCTGTTTCATGACGACGCCTGACGGCGACCGTATCGGCCTCGATGGCGGCGAGACGATCGATATCGTCAAGGGTGCCGCCGTCGTAAAGTGACATTTACAGTGTAGCGCGATCCACGCCATTTGCGGGCGTTCCGGCTTTTGTAGCTTGCCTATCTGTGCGCCGTCGCGGCAAGCTTTTCGCATGTCGTAAACAGGCATTTGGCCAAGGGGGCGTCGCTGCATAGTCCGCGAAAGCGATTTCCTCCGGCGGCATGCGTCGGTCAGGTCAGTTGAACAGAGGGTAATTTCTCCATGAAGACACATGCGCGCGCAGTGGTCATCGGTGGTGGCGTCGTCGGCGTCTCGACGCTCTACCACCTTGCCAAGAAGGGATGGGACGACGTGGTCCTGATCGAGCGCAAGGAATTGACCTCTGGTTCGACCTGGCATGCGGCCGGGCTGCTGCCGCTCTTCAACATGAGCTACTCGGTCGGGCAGATCCACAAGTACTCGGTTCGCTTCTATCAGGAACTGCAGGAGGAAACCGGCATGAATGTCGGTTTCAGCCAAGTCTCCAATATTCGTCTGGCCCGCACCAAGGACCGCTGGGACGAGTACATGTACTACGCCGGCATCGCCGAAACGATCGGTGTCAATGCCAAGATCCTGACTCCCGAAGAGGTCAAGGAGATCTGGCCACTTTGCGAGACGGACGGTTTGCTTGGTGCGATCCAGCATCCCGACGACGGCTACATCCAGCCTGCGGACCTGACCCAGGCACTTGCCAAGGGCGCCCGCGACAAGGGCGCAACGATTTACCGCAACACGGTCGTTACTGCGATCGAGCAGCAGGCGGACGGTCTCTGGAAGGTGACGACGGACAAGGGCGAGATCACGGCCGAGCACGTCATCAGCTGCACCGGCAACTTTGCGCGCAAGACCGGCGAGATGGTTGGAATCAACATTCCTGTCATCCCCGTCGAGCACCAATATATTGTCACGGAGCCGCACCCTGACATCCTGGCGCGCAAGGCGCAGGGCCTGCCGGAAATGGGCGTGTTGCGTGAATCCGACAGCGCCTGGTACATGCGCGAAGAGAATGGGGGCCTCATTCTCGGCCCCTATGAGCATGGCGCGCCGGTCTGTTATGTCGATGGTCCGTCCGACGACAGCGAATACGAACTCTTCCAGGAAGAGCTCGACCGTCTGATGCCTCACATCGAGGCCGCGATCGCGCGCGTTCCTGCCTTCGGCGAAGTCGGTATCAAGAAGGTCTACAACGGCGCCATCGCCTATACGCCAGACGGCAACCCGATCGTCGGTCCTGCGCCGGGCCTCAAGAACTTCTGGCTGAACGAAGGCCACTCCTTCGGCATTACCGCCGCAGGCGGCGCAGGCTGGCAGCTTGCCGAATGGATCGTCGATGGCGAGCCGACAGTCGACATGATGGGCGTCGATCCGCGCCGCTTCGGTCCCTATGCGACCGAAGGCTATCTCGTCGCCAAGAACGAGGAGGCCTATGCCAATGTTTTCACCATGCATTACCCGGATGAGGAGCGCGGGGCGGCACGTCCGCTGAAGACGACACCGGTCTACGACCGGTTGAAGTCGATGGGTGCTGTCTTTGGCTCCGTCTACGGCTGGGAGCGTGCCAATTGGTTCGCGCCCGAGGGTTACGATCTGCCAAAGGACCAGCTCGGTGTGGGTGCCGACGTCCTTACCAATCACAATCATTCCGACCCGACCGAAGATGGCCGCATCCTCGAGAGATGGTCGTTCCGGCGCTCGAACTATTTCGAGCACGTCGGCAACGAAGTCATGAACGTCAACAAAAACGTCGGTGTGCTCGACATGTCGGCGTTCGCGAAAATGGAGGTGTCCGGTCCGGGCGCCCGTGCCTGGCTGGAATCGATCTTTGCCAATGCGATCCCGAAGAAGCGAGGCCGTATCGCGCTTTGCCACATGTTGACCGTTCACGGCGGAGTGCGCGCCGAATTCACGGTCTACGAATGGGCACCGAACCGCTTCTACCTCGTCTCGGCCGGTGCCTACGAAGCGCACGACCACGACTATCTGCGGAAGCTCGCGCCGACGGACGGTTCCGTACGCCTGCAGCAGATTACACAGCGGCTGGGCGTTCTGGTTCTTGCCGGTCCGAAGTCGCGAGACGTGCTGAAGAAGCTCACACGCAGCAGCCTGGAGAACAAGGACTTCCCTTGGCTGTCCGGAAAGGAAATCGCGGTCGGCGCGGCGTCGGCGCACGCACTGCGAGTCAATTTCGTTGGCGAACTCGGTTGGGAACTACACCACCCGATCGAGATGCAGAACTATATCTTCGACAAGCTGATGGAGGCCGGTGCCGAATTCGGCATCAAGCCGTTCGGTATTCGTGCCATGCTATCGATGTCCGTCGAGAAGTCCTATCGCCTGATCCCGCGGGAAATGTCGATCGAGTATAATGCCTACGAATCAGCGCTCGACCGGTTCATCAAACCCGAGAAGGAGTTCCTCGGCCGTGACGGACTGCTGGCCTACAAGGACAAAGGCCTGAAGTGGAATTTCGCGACGCTGGTGGTCGAGACCGGCAATGACGTCGATGCCCGTGGTTCCGAGGCGATCTACAACGAGGCCGGCGAACTGGTAGGGCGTGCCACCAACGGCACCTTCGGCTTCCGCATCAACCGCTCGCTGGCACTGGCGATGTTGCGGCCGGACTATGCCAAGGAAGGCACACGGCTCAAGATCAAGATTCTCGGCACGACCTACAATGCGACGGTGGTCGGCGAGAGCCCGTTCGACACGGAAAACGCAGCCCTGCGCGCATAGTCCCTTAAGCATGTTCTCGGAAAAGCAAGGCGGCCCTCGTGGCCGCCTTTTTGTTGGCCGGCAAAGCGCTGCTCGATTAATACTTATTCAAACCGGCTGCTGTACCGATTTGAGCCAGGGACAGGAGTTTCATTAAAAGGTTTTGAGATGTCGTTTTTGGGTATTTCTGGAATGCAGTACTCCGGAGACTTGTTTGCCGGTGCGCGCATCATTCTGGCGGAGGATTCCAACGTATTCACCTCGATGATCGGAACGAGGCTCAAGGAGCTTTTCGACATCGACGTCGAAATATGCCGCTCTTTCGAAGAACTGCAGCTTTCCTACGACAAATCGACGGATCCGATCACGCTTGCCATTTCGAACATCAATCTGCCGGGCGCCGAGGACGGCGAAGCGCTGGAATACCTGGTCGATCTCAGCATCCCCACTATCGTCTTCACCGGCACCTTCCAGGAAGGCACGCGCGACAAGCTGATGGCAAAGGATATTGTCGACTACATCCTCAAGGACAATATCTTCGCGGTCGACCTGCTCGCGGAATCGATCTGCAGATTTCTCACCAATCACCGCCATCACGTCCTGATCGTCGACGACAGTCCGACAGCGCGTGCGCTCCTATCCAGCCGCCTTCGACGCTACAATTTCCGGGTCAGCACGGCGGAGAGCGGCGCCAAGGCTTTGGAAATCCTGAAGGCAGACCGCGATATCGGCCTGGTGATCACTGACTACAACATGCCCGACATAGACGGCTTCGAACTGACACGGCGCATTCGCTCCAGTATCGGTTCGCACGAGTTGCGCATCATCGGCGTTTCCTCGTCCTCGAACCGCCTGCTTTCGGCCCGGTTCCTCAAGGCGGGAGGCAATGACTTCATGCTGCGTCCCTTCATTGACGAGGAATTTTACTGCCGCGTCAACCAGAACCTGGATACGCTTCTGCAAATCCAGTCCATGCGGAGAGAGCGGGCAGTCGCCTGACGGCGACCACGAGCGGCGCCACGTGGAAAATGTTATCGGCGCGGCACAACTAAGTATGATTTATACAATTTCAAGTTTCTGTACTATACCTTCACGTACACGGACATGTCGGCTATCTTTGCATTTGCCGAGAAAAGAAAGCCGATTCGGGCTGCTGAGGCGCGCAGAAGGGTGGGGCTGCATGGCTTTTCAAACCGACTTCAATCGGGATGGTTCCGGGCCGCGCTTTGGCGGGCAGCGGATACTTCTGGTTGAAGATTCCCGGATGTTTTCCGCCGTGCTATGCCATCGGTTTCAGACCGAGCTCGGCCTGAACGTCATCCCCTGTTCTTCGCGAAAGACCCTGCAGGACGCACTGGCGATGGACGGGCACGGCTACGCGATGGCCGTCGTTGACCTGAATTTGCCGGATGCGCCCTACGGTGAGGCGCTGGACTGCGCGATGGCGCACAACATCCCGACGATCGTTTTTACCGCGACTTTCGACCTGCAGATCAGGGATAGGATCATGCAGCGCAATGTCATCGACTATGTGCTGAAGGACAACGAGTTTGCTCTCGACAATCTTGTCGCGACCGTTCGGCGGGCAATGTCCAATCGCAAGACACGCGTGCTTGTCGTCGATGACATCGGCTCCGCGCGCGAAGTGCTTGTCGGGCTGCTCAGGACGCAGCAGTACACGGTCGTGGAAGCAAGCAGCGGGCTCGAGGCGCTCGCAGCGCTGGAAGCCTACGACGACATAGAGCTGGTGGTCACCGACCACCATATGCCTGATATGAGTGGCTACGATCTGACGCGGCGGATTCGCCAGCGCTTCGGCTCCGACAAACTGCGGATCATCGGGGTATCGTCTTCGAACGACCGGATGTTGTCAGCGCGCTTCCTGAAGGCCGGCGCTTCCGACTTCCTATACCGACCGTTTGTTGCCGAAGAACTGCAGGGCCGCGTTGCAAACAATGTGGAGACGCTCGCGCACCTGAAACAGCTGCGCGCCGCCGCCGCGTGCGACTATCTCACGGGCCTTTACAATCGCCGTTATTTTTACGACCAGGGTCCGAAGCTGGTGAACGACTGCTTGCGCCGAAAGGCGGCGAGTTCCGTGGCCATTCTCGACATCGACCACTTCAAACGGCTGAATGACACCTATGGCCATGAGATCGGGGACCTTGTTCTGAAAGCGGTCGCCGATCGGCTGGCAACGATATTCGAGGGCAGCGACAACCTGCTCTCGCGTCTCGGCGGAGAGGAGTTCGCCATCCTGTTTCCCATGATGGATTCGGCGGCCGCCAGCAATTTCTGCGATGAAATCCGTTCCGATATATCGCGCTTGAAGGTGACGGCGGACGACGAGGCGCTGTCGGTGACGGTATCGATCGGGGTGGCCGAGATTTCGGGCTACGAAACGTTCGACAACTACCTGAACGCTGCGGACCAGTTTCTCTACATGGCCAAGCATAAAGGCCGAAATATCGTGTACTCGGATGCGCGAATGACAGCGGAAGCGGCGCAGTAACCGCTGCCCGATCGCAGCTTTCAGGCAGCGATCGCTGGCCGCGCCGTTGCCATCGTCATCTTGCGTTCTGCCCGCTCCTGCTGCGGCGAGCGGTGGTAGAGTTCCCGATAACACTTGGAGAAGTGCGAAGCCGACACGAAACCACAGGCGACAGCGACCTCTACGACTGGCATGGAGGATTGCACGAGCAGGTGGCGGGCGCGATCCAGCCGGATTTCCAGATAATAGCGGGCAGGCGAACGGCCCATTTCCTGACGGAACAGGCGCTCGATCTGCCGTCGCGAGAGGTCCGCACCGTCTGCGATCTCCAAAAGCGACAACGGTTCGGCCAGGTTGCCTTCCATGAGTTCGATGATCGAGAGCACCTTGGCATTCTGAACGCCGAGACGGGCGCGCAACGGCAACCGCTGGCGATCATGGGGGCTGCGTACCCGATCCGTCAGATGCTGTTCGCAGACACGGTTCACCAAGGTCTCGCCGAAGTCCTCGCCGATCAGGTTCAGCATCATGTCCAACGAGGCCGTGCCACCGGCGCAGGTGTAGAGATTGCTGTCGACCTCATACAGGTCGGCATACACTTCGGCTTGCGGGAAAGCCTCGGAGAAGCCGGGCAGGTTCTCCCAGTGAATGGCGCAGCGCTTCCCGTTGAGAAGTCCTGCCTGCGCAAGGATATGAGCACCCGTACAGAGGCTGCCGACTGCTACGCCGCGGTTGTAGGATTCGCGCAGCCAGGCGCTAACGGATTTGTTGTTGAAGTCTTCGACGTCGATGCCGGAACAGACGAGCACCATGCCCGGCCGATGTTCACCGCCGAGGTTGCGACGCTCGTCCGCCAGCGACGTGTTCGCCTCGATGCCGATACCGCAGGAGGAATAGACCTTCTCACCGTCCACAGAGGTGAGGCGCCACGAATAGGCCTGATAGCCGAGCATCCGATTGGCGATCCGCAAAGTGTCGATCGCGGCCGAGAACGGAAGCATCGTGAACTGCGGAACCATGAAAAAGACGAGAGAGCGGTTCTTATGCGGCATCTTGTTCATGAGGCAAATCCGTGCTCGAGGGCCAATGCACTATTCGTTGCTTGGAATGCGTCGTTCCGATATCGCAAAAGCGACATTCGCATGGATAAATGCGGCGGCAAAGAGCTAAATTGCGACGCGTTGCGACATGACGATGGTCAATTGTCTGTCGCTATCAGCAAAAGTCGGAAATTGCGTTGTTTGAACAATATATGCATCTGAAACTCAAGATTAAATTGGCTGTCGCTCCAAAACGGAAAAGGCGGCGCTGCCAAGGTGCAGACGCCGCCTTTACGCGGGGAGGTATGTCGCATTCATTACATGGCCTTGCGTTCGTCCGCGGCATCCGCCGAGGGCCAGCCGATATCCTTGCGGACGTCAAGTGGCATGGATTCAATGTCTCGAGCCGCCTGCCACTGATGCCAGGCATGAACAAGCTTGCGTGCATAGTCTGCGAGATGCAGATGGGATTCGATTGAGGACGTCTTGGTGTCCCTAAATGTGATGGTCGTCATGTCGGTTTCCTTTCCTGGTCGGACGACGCGGTCTTTATTCCTGACATGGATATGGGGCTTCCTTTGCCATCAATCAAACGAATAGATTTTATGGCTATCATAAGTTTTCTTGAACGATGTGACGATTTCGGAATCTAGAGTGTTCGGCCCAGCGTCGACGCTGTCGGAAAGACAAAATGCTGACGCAGCGGCCAAAAGAAAATGACGCAGGTGCGTAAAACATTGACGCAGATGAGTCAGTTCTTTTGGCTGGGTAGCGAACTCTCAGTGACCTGCATGCCCCAGCATCGTGCGGATGTCAGCGACGCTGCACAGAGCTGGTCGCTAACCAGCCAAATGCAATCTCGATATATATGACGCACGGTGTATGGCAGCAAATGCCCAGCGCGGTGACAACTTGAACCGGAACGCCTTACGCTGAGGTGCCCCCTTGGCCGGACAGGTCAGCAATAGAGACAGTGCTTGGATGCCCCTGGCAACCATCTTTATCGCGGATGCGAATTGCATTGTCGCCCTCAATCCATCCAGAGATCATTCAGCGAGCTGATCAGTCTCACCGTTCCACTGCGGGCTGACTTCCGGCGTGAAGCACGGGACCAGATTGAGCGCTTGGCGAATATTCTGGCGGTCTAGGTGGTTCCATTATCGAACAGATGTTCGATGGAGATGAGGCTGCGACGGTTCTGGATAGCGTCAAGCTAGCGCACGCAGCCTTCCGGCATCTCCAAAACTGCCGATTTTCGGCTCGTTGCCGTACCTCCCGGCTTAAGAGCCTCTGCTAACGATAGAGAAGGCTTGGTCCAACTCCGTGTGTCGACCTGGAGAGAGGGTGGCGGACTGAGTGACATTGGGTCCCGTAGTCCAGCATGACACCGGCAAGAGCCCGGCCTGAGTGCAACGCCCTTCGGGCGACTACCCTTCGAACGCCAGTCAGGCCCGAAAAATCGCTTCGGTTGCAATCTTTTTTTGTCGTTGTGGCGCTGCAAGCGACAGCGCAAAAGCTTCACGCACACTTTAAAATAGCAATTCGAGCTAGCTATTTTACGCCGTTGTAAAACGCGATGGTTGAGCCCATCAAACCTGTGCGCTCCATCTTTTCGGGTTTCGCAAACGGCGGCCGAACACCCACAATGTCAACACTGCGGCGTTCTGAATTTCCTCAGGACAACGGATTTATGGTTGCGTGGCTAGGTTGCGACGAAGGAAATGACGGCTTTATCGGTTGGCTTCTGGAAGCGGCATTGAAGGAAATTAACGCCAATCTATATCCGAGAAAATAAAGGAATTTAATTAGAATGTTGTTGTGGTGCCTTACGTCATGCATTCGAATATTTCCTTGCAAAATAACGACGCCTTATTCGCTATTTCTTGTCGAACCTCCTTTAGGCTGAATTCCGTTTAGAACCCATATGATGTCATCGTTGACCTTTGGGTGCTTTGTAGCGCTTCACACTGACGTTTTCTTCCGCCAAAGGTCGGCCTGCAATCCAGTAACCATTGTTTTGATATTCAAATTCCTCTGCTAACCACATTATCCGACCGATTGCCCGAGAGGGGTTGGATGAGCCGATATTCACGCCCATTTTGATCAGCCCATCTAGCAATTCCGCACGACCTAGTGGCCGCCCGGCTTTGCTAATCAATTGCAATGCATTTTCTCTAACGCGCCAGGCAAAGCTACCGCGACGTTCGCGCTTGCGCGGGGCCAACCCTTTCATGCCTTTTGGAAGCTTTAAGTCAAGCGACAGCAATTTATCTCTTGCTTCCACCAACTCAGCGGCAATTCGCTCATGATCTCGGGCGCGTTCCAACATGGCTTGCGCCTTCTTCTTAAGGCTGGCTGCGGCGGTTTCATGGCTCCCAATCTCCCGATCCAGCGATCCCAATGTGGCGGCGAGGGAGTGCTCCGCTGTGTCGAACTTAAGGCTACGTATCTCGCTCAAGTTGAACCCTTTTCAGCTGTAAAGAATCGCATTACATGTCTTTAAATGATGTTTGGGTGGTGTTTGTGTGAGTAACCACTCAATCAATTCAAGCGTACCAGTGTCTTAGCGGTTTGTCATCTGAGCCGTCGATAGCGGGGCTCGGAATGGAGTTTTATTGCCCATGTTTTTCAAGGAGACCTATCTTGGAGCAGTGGAAGTTAAGAGCCCGCATAGTGTGGGCGGACGATGGCGGACCGATCCGGCGCATTATCAACGGACGACATGACAGGCCGACCGGGTTCCTGGTCCTCAGGAAGGGAGGTTTCCGGGCTATGCCCTGGGATTCTCGGTCGTGCGAGAAGCCCGCGTTACAACTCGCAAACCTGTCATCCAGGGTTGTGTCCCTAATGGCTCAGCCCCATCGTCTTGAGATGGAATTGCCCGGGGAACGTGTGATGAAGTACATACCTGACCTCATGCTAAAGGTGCATCCGTCATTCCTGCGCGACCTGAAGCGGGGGCAAGTGTTCAGCCAGGTCGCGAGCAGTCCGGCGACCGAAATGGTACCAACTGAACGAGCATCGATCCTCATTCTTGAGCTGAAGAACGACAAAGACCCGCGTGACAAGGACGATGCCTACAAACGCAAGCTCAAGTTTGCCAAGTTGGTTTACAAGCAGGTGGGCATCACGTTCTTGACCCTCAGGCGCTCGCCGCACTTGAGCAAGAAGCTGCATCTCCTGACAGCCCGTATGATGCTGGCGGATCAATCGACAGCGCTTAGTCCTGCCGATTATGCGAACTGTGTCTCGGCCTTCGCTGGCAGGGAGTGGATCAGCTACCAGAAGGCCACAAACGCTTTGGGTTCTGGCCCTATGGGCAAGGCCAAACTTCATGCGCTGCATTGCCGCCAGTTCGTCTCTATCGATCTCGGCAAGGGCCTGAAATCGTTCGTCCGAGTTTGGTTGATGGAGGGTACCCGATGATACTGGACGTGGCACCCGGCGATCAATTTATTCTGCTGCTAGATGGATTGAGCGGCGAGTTCACCGCTGACGTCGCCTCGGAGTACGAGCCGATCAAGCTCAGAAATCTCGTCGATGACGAAGTGGCCGAACTGGAGCGCATCGACTTTGCGCTAGCCCAAGCCCGTGGGGACATCATCCGAACCACGAGAGACGGCAAAGAGTTGACCTTGATGGACGCCAAAGACCTTCTCGGCTTTCAGAAGCCCGAAGGTTCAAAGGTCACGATCAAGGAGCTGACCCAATGGAAGACGCAAAACAACAAGCTTGTGCGCGGCGCGACTCTAATCTTCTATATCAAGCGCTTCAGGAAGGAGCGGCCGGGTACGGGGTGCCTCAGCCTGAAAAATTGGCTGGGGTCGCATTATCCGGATGCGCTAAAGGCTGGGTATGGTGACTGGCTACCGTCACCGAGCAGTCTTACCCGCGCGATGGACCGAGCGCTGGCATTTCTCTGGCTGCGTTGATCGCTCAAACGGGTAAACACAAAAATCGAAACAAGTGGCCGCAGTGGGTCTATGATCTCGGCGACCGGATGGTCCGGCGCTACTGGATCAACGAGGAACGACACATCATCGACGCTGTCGAATGGTTTGACGGTTGTTTCTACAAGACCCGTGACGAGCGTGCTGATCCTGCTGAGATCGATCTGGAGCCACCGGTCCACGGCACGTTGGCCAACTGGATACACGCCGCGCGTTCACATGCGACTATTGCGTTGAAGTTCGGCCTGCGCATAGCCCATCGCCAACTTGGCGGTCGCGGACAAAGCCTGGTAGCCATTCGGCCGCTCGAATGGGTGATCATCGACCACACGGAAGCCGATATCTGGCTAATCATTCTAAGTGATATCGTCGATGCGGATGGCAACCGTCGCATCCTGTCGGTCAAGCGGCCTTGGCTGGTGACGGCTATTGACCTTTACAGCCGCATGGACCTGGGGCATTTCCTGAGTTTTGACCCGCCCAGTGTCCGCACTGTGATGGAATGCATTAAGCGCGTCACTACACCAAAGGCCGAACTGATTGAGCGCTTCGGGGAGTCGAAAGGAGCAACAGACGGCTTCGGTTTCATGACAGGCGTAATTCTCGACAACGCGCTTGAGAACGTCATGGTCAGCATGCAGATGGTTTTGGAAGCGCTGGGCATCGAGGTGGAATATGCGCCGCGAGCAACGCCTGAATACAAGGCATGGGTCGAGCGGTATATAAGCACCACCAACGAGACTCTGCGAGGTCTTCCCGGTGGTATTCCGTTGGAGATTCTCGACGGTGACCCGGACCCCCGCAAGTTTGCAAGCCTGACGCTCTCGGACGTGACCGAGCTGCTCGATCACCGCATTGTCACCAGATACCACCTCAACGTCCATGCAGGGATTGAGATGCCTCCGGCTCGCAAATGGGGGCTTGGGCTGAAAGAGTTTGGGCGCGGCACCGTTGATGATGCGCGAACGATGCACGCCCTCATGGGGCAGTACAAGAAGGCGGTTCTTACAGCCGAAGGCATCCGGCTGGAGGGGCATGTCTTCCATGATCCTTACATCACCAGCACGCTGATGGATCACATGGCCCGTTTTCAGAGAGCCAGCCGTCAACGACGCGGAAAGGACCAGACTCGGTCTATCGAGGTTCACACTTTCCGCGATCCAGCGGACTGCTCTCATATCTACGTCATTGATCTGCATACAAGGCAAGTTGTTCGTCTGCCGAACCGTGACGAGGCATATTCCAATACGGCCGTTTCCTTCGCTTGGGCGAAGGCAGCAAAGAAGGAAAACCAGCAAGCCAACGAAGAGTTTCATTCGCGGGAGGAGCGTGCTGGAGCCCAGCGCGATTTCCAACTCAAGTTGGAGGAAATGCTTGCTACGCAGAGCCATGGTGACGGCAAGGCCACGGCCCGACTGGTCGAAGGTGGCCGGGCGGTAATGGAGCATCAGCTCCTCATAGAGGTGGAGGAGTGCTCAGTCGCCTCGTCGATCTCCGGCATGAAGGGTGTGGACATCCCACGGGATGCGGCCTTTGTCGAGCGTGACGACGTTTGGGAAGCGCCAAAGGGGCGCAGCTCATCCAAAAAGCATGGTCCAAGACCGAAGAAACCAACGACCATCGATGGCACAGCCACGCGCTTGAAGCCATCGCTCCCAGCGTCAGCGTCCACGAAACCCATCATTGACATCGAAACCAGCGAAGCTCGGCTCGATCAACTTCAGCGGCTTTCACAGCTCAACATAGGAGAGATAGCATGACTATTCATCACGGTGATTTGGCCTATGAATTCCGCAGGATGCGCATCTATCACCCGCTGTTGTTGGGAGCGCACAAGGAGTTCGACAAGCTTCGGCAACTTCGTCGGAAGATGATTGAAACCGGCATAGACGTCGAGGCGAATTGCTTTGGCCTGTTTGGAGAATCTCAGGCGGGAAAAAGCGTGACGGTTGCTTCCTACTTGGAAAACCAAGTGGTCGACTACTGCTACGACACCGGCCTCTTCGACAGATCAGTGCCCCGAATAGAGGTGATGGAGGCCCAAAGGGTCGTCGTGTACATCTCGTTGACTGGATCAACGCTGAAATCCTTCTACGGTGACATTTTACGAGCCTACGGCGATCCCCGACCGGAGCGGGGTAACATCGGGGACCTTGCCTACCGGGTTTACAACTACATCCGCCGGTTCAAGACGGAACTGCTGATCTTTGACGAGACACAACATCTGCGGATAGGGGCTCCGGTTTCCTTTGCGCGGCTGGAGGCGGGTCGCGTGCACAACAGCCTGAAAGATTTCCTCCTCAGCGGCTTTCCGGTGGTCTTTGTTGGCACGGATGAAGCGGAAAAGAGGCTTATGAACGAGCACCAAATCGGTTTTCGTGGGTGCAGGAAAATCCCCTACAGGAAGCTTGACTTCAAACTTGCTGAGGATCGCAAAATCTTTGAGGACTATTGCGGTCTGATAGGAGTGAAGCTTGCAGAACACGGGCTGTTCCAGAAACGCAGCAATTTTCTGGCTGGCGATATTGTCCCGTGCCTGTTCGAGGCGACGGGCGGCTATCTTGGTAGGGTGTCGAGACTGATCGAAGCAGCTGCGGGTTACGCATTGGACGAGGGGGCAACCATCGTCGAGCGTCGTCACCTGGTGCTGGGTTGCGATGAGTTCAGCATTGGCAACGGCCTCATTACACGAAATCCCTTCCTCGATGAGGAACTGCAAAATGCTGCATAATGGCCCGTATGCTTTGATAGATGATGACCTGCCGCTTGCGGCAGGTCATCATACAGCGGAAGGTCCTCGGGAGGTTGCTTTCCGAGCGGCTGCAGAGAACGGCTTCCGCAGAACACAGGCGGTGATGGAATTCACCGGGCACGGTCCCCGGACGAAATTGTCTTCGTTGACGTCTCCGGACTTCATCAGTGATATCTCCAGGTTCCGAAGAGTATTGGGGGTTTCTGCTGAAGCGGTCGACAACTATAGGGACAATGCGAGGCCTTTGTATGGAAGCCGGGACTGGGTGACTTTCCATGGCTGCAACGTTCGCCGTGCCTATATCAGTCCGTACAGACGCGTTTCACCGCGCCGTCTCCGGCAGGAATCCGTGCTCAACTCGATGTGGTCGCTACGCCCGCTGACATTTGATGTTGGCACGCGCGAGCGCTTACTGGATCAATGCCCTACATGTCAGCTCAAGTTGGGATGGGGCTGGGCCGAGGATGTCGCTCTCTGCGACGTGTGCGCTTCAATGGGGCGAAAGTGCAATCTGTCGGATTACTGCCAGGAAGTTCTGGAGTTTTCTGACGAGGAAGCGGTCAATTTCATCACCGATCAAGTTGATCCTGCCTTCGCCGAACGTCGGTCGACCTATGACTTGCCAGCCATTTTTGCTTCGACATCAAGAGGACAACTGTTCCAGTTTGCCATCAAAATTGCCGCTGCTTGCAATGGCGACGATCCGGCCAAAGGTATTACGCCAGCAGCACTAGAGAACGCCGGGCGCTCCATCTTGAGTTGGCCTGCAGGCTTTGAGCGCCTGCTGGAAGGGACCCCGGCCAACATCACCACGTCGGAGCAGGCCGGTCCAGCTGCCTTTCGACCGTTAAACCGCCTTCGCAGTGATCCAACGCTCGATGCCAATTTGCGCAGGCTGGTTGGCGACATGGTTTGTGAGGCGAGGCGGAAGGAGGTCTTTTCCCTTCGGTTTAACCTGCATATCCCGGTGGGGACTGTTTCAGCTAGAGCAACTCGTAGCGAGCTGATCAAACTCGAAACGAACCTTCGGAAGGCCGTTGATCAAGCCGCCCATCGGATCACATCTGCGCCAGATGACGTACAGACGTTGGCAATCATTATTCGGGACAACAAGAGGCACCGTCAGCTCGCGGATCAGCTTGGCGTTCCAACATTTGAGCTTCTCCAATTATATGAAAGCGGTGTGCTGCCTTCAATGGAGCTGGACCTTGGACAGCTCACCTATTTGTCACTGGTTGGTGACGCTTGGGAGCACGTCGGCGCGTTGTGGAAGGTTCGGCGCTCGCAGGAACATGGCTTGCCAATCGTTCGGGCTGCCTCTCTGCTATCGGGACGAAGCGATCTACCGTGGCCTGAAATCGTTCACGCGATATGTGACCGTCGATTGGCGGTCTGGAGGGGGCCAAAGGCGGGACCAGGCATTTTCGGCGAGCTGAGGACGCGCGACTACGACGGGCTTGAGCGCGTGCTGGCGACCCGATTGCAATCCCGATTCCAATGCGTGGGCACGACACACGACGAGGCGGCCCGCACGATGGGTATCGGCCGGAAGATAATAACGGATGCGATCCGCCAGCGTGTGATACCCGAAATCCCAACGGTGGCAGCCATCAATCGCATTCGGGCGGACTGGATGTTCAGTTTCGAGATCAAAGACCTCTTGAAGATCAACGGCGCTGCCATCACCGTACAATTTCGAGCGCTCCATCGTTCAAAGGCCGAGCGCGTCCTGGCTGAAAGCTTCTCCATTTGGCGGCGCTCAGATGTTTACTTGTTCCTAGCCAAGCTCATGCCGCTGCCAAGGCTTCCGAAACTGGCGGGCTGCGCATAGCCCTGCCATCGGACGTACTAATCACCTTTGGACCAATCTAAAGAAGGCTTTGCCAATGCCCTATCGTGTCTACGATCATTGGGCGGGTCGCCCGCTCGTCTTCCCAACAGCACCAAAGCCCGGAGAGGGTCTCAGCGACCTTCTGTTGCGGGCTTGCAGCGAGAACGGCTTCCTGAGAGTTTTCGAAGTCGGGATGTTGTGGGGCAACAACGCCCACCAGCAAACAATCGCACCTTGGATTACGTCGTTCAATGCGCCGAACCTGTCCCTTGTGGCCAGTGTTCTGGGCCAGGATGAGGCGGAGATTGCGCCGCTATGGTATGGCGAGCGAAACAACACCATCAATTTTTTTGATCGGCAGATAAGGCGCAAGCATTTGATCCGGAGCAGGAGGGTGTCTCCGTCAAGCTTCAAGAAAGCGCCGTATCAAAAAGCCATATGGCACCTTGCGCCGCTGACATTTGATCCGCAGACGTTAGAAATGTTGCTGGACGAATGCCCGGTGTGCAAACAGAAGATCGGCTGGCAGCGGACGCTCGGAATTTGCTTCTGCGAGAATTGTGTTGACCCCGAAAACCCGCACGTGAGCAAGACCGACTTTCGCGATTTCCCACAGCCGAAGGTGAGCGCCGGTCTCGCTTCGAATTTGCGGTATGTCACCGACCTGATCGATCCCGAGGTTCCGGCGGCGGCGCTCAGGGCCCTTCATCCTGAGCTTCAAGCTCTCGGCCGGGGCGAGGTATTCGAACTTGCGGTCGAAGTTGGAAGGCTTATCGATCAGGAAAGCAGTCCGCCGGACACCGCAAGACCACACAAGGGCGGGCCTGTGACCCCTCAAGCTCTGGGCGACGCCGGGCGAGCTTTATCGAATTGGCCTGATGGCTTTTACGAGGTTGGAGAACGCCTTCGGAACAACTGGTTCTTTCGTCGTAAAGCTGGCGGGCCGCTCTGGCATCCAATTCGTCAGGTGCTTCAAGACTCATTCTTCAGCGCGGAGATCAAGGTTGTTGTGGCGGATGCTCTTAAAGGCTCGTTGGCGACGACCATTTCAGAGCACTCCCGTGGGAGGCTTAGAGCCGTTCCACTGCCGCTCGAACATCTGAACAAGGTAGCGCGAATGAGCGAAGCAATCCTTGAGGAATCGGCAATTTCGGGCCTACCGGTGCCTGCGCTCCTTGGGTGCTATCTCAGGAATGGTTTTCTATGCCCGGACCCACACTTTGCGGGACTCAGCAATAAGGGCATCCCTCTCATCGGGATGTTTGAGGACCTACCGCTTTGCCGGACGGCGGAAGTGCGGATGTCTCTCCGCGACGCCGTTCACCTCTATTTCCACGGAAAGGGCGATCCTTGGCCTGAAGTCATGGCCGCATTGCGGGACGGTAAATTGAGTGCCACCCGAATTAAAGGAGAGGATGCCTATATCGACCGGCTTTTCGTGGATGATTTCCAATCCTGGTCCGGCCAACTCAAAACCTTAAGGCCGGGCCGAGACGCAGAGCACATCGGACTGACAGTTGAGGAGCGAGCCTTTTATCTCAATTGTCACTCCAGTTGCGTGGCCACCACGATGCAGATAGGGGCCTTGTCTCGTACTGCGACTTTAGCGGAGCTTCAGCGTTTCCGTCGAGAAAACATCACCATCAAAGAGATCGTATTGGGCAGGCTAGCCAGTGGAGAGAAGCTGAATTTGAAATATGAGGGCATTGCGCTGAACCGAGCCGGAATCTTGCCGCGTCATCCTGCCGTCCACTTCCGCAGCAGACGTGCGGTTGAGCGTTACTACCGAGAGAAGCGAGCACGAACATCGGAGCTGGACATAGACGCTATCAGCGGCCTCAAGGAGAAGCTACTCAAGCGAAACCAGATCAAACTTAGCCCTCATCAGGCGAAGGTTGCTTATCTATTAAATGCGGGTTGGCGCTCGCGAGAGATAGCAGCTTCAATGGGTGTGCCGCTTGCTAGGGTCAAGAATGCCGAAAGGGCGATCTTCAAAAATTGTGAGGTTCGGTCGCGCGACGAGTTGGTCTCTTTCCTGGTTCCGTACTTGCGACGGAAGGCTCGTTCTCGGACGCAATAGTGAACCGCACCGGGTTTGCCGGAGGCTCCAACTTCTGGGAGAGTGGAGCCGATTTGAGCAAGACAACGAACAAGTTTTCACCTGTCGGCGTGCGG
Source organism: Rhizobium sp. Root1220 (assembly GCF_001426265.1). GTDB lineage: Bacteria > Pseudomonadota > Alphaproteobacteria > Rhizobiales > Rhizobiaceae > Rhizobium. Next base: position 30,254 of record NZ_LMDG01000005.1, on the reverse strand, counting down.
CAGACCACAGCGCCATCCAAAGAGCGAGGCACTGAACTTGCGGTGACCGTTTGGTATCCGGCAGACGCTGGTGGCAAACCAGCCACGCTCGGCGAAAGTCTGTCCGTCGTCGAATGATTTGAGCTTTTTGGGCTCTGGAAGAGTGGAGTTTCCGGCTCGGTTTGCGGGTTGATTTAAGCCGCTTTGGCTTGGTGGTTCAAGCGTAAACGCGAATTTCTATGCGCCTTCTGAGGCGCAGTGCTCTGATGCATGAAGTGTCCACCAAAAATAGGTGGACACCAAATCATGGACTATGCTCCTAAACTGNCGTGCCGAATTCGTCGACGATGACCGAATGGTCGATCGGGCGTGGGCGCTGCTTCCTACCGTCTCACCTAGTGGATGCTCTCAACTGACGCTTAGGAGTTTCGTAAGCGCGAATTTCTATGCGCCTTCTGAGGCGCAGTGCTCTGATGCATGAAGTGTCCACCAAAAATAGGTGGACACCAAATCATGGACTATGCTCCTAAACTGCAGGTGCGGCTTGTTGGCCGCGATGGCCGCCGTCGATATGACCCTGCTTCTCGTGATCAGCTCGTCGCAGCGTGTTTAGAACCCGGCGTTTCGGTCTCTCGGCTAGCACGGGAGTACGGTGTGAATGCCATATCGGTGGCGCGACAACGGTTCTTTTNGCGACGGCCCGACGAAGATAATCGCGGTCCGTTCGATCGGCTCGGCCGTCAACTTCGCCTCTATATGGAAGCCGCCATCACCAATGTCGATGCCCAGATCCTAAACTGCAGGTGCGGCTTGTTGGCCGCGATGGCCGCCGTCGATATGACCCTGCTTCTCGTGATCAGCTCGTCGCAGCGTGTTTAGAACCCGGCGTTTCGGTCTCTCGGCTAGCACGGGAGTACGGTGTGAATGCCAATCTCGTTCGTAAGTGGATAAAGAAGGCCCTGGAGCAGCGTCCTTCGCCATCGGTCGCGGCCTTCGTTCCAGTTCAGATTGCTCCAGCTATGCGGCCGGGTTCTGGCGGCGATTTGCTGACGAAGAGCGTGGCGGTGGGCAAGCCGTGTCATGCATCCAAGGTGAGCGCACTCCTAGTGGCGGCGCGGCTCTGGGCCGCAGGCAGGGGTTCAAGGTATTCGGCAGCGACTACGAAACGCGCGACGGTACCTGCGTGGACGGGACGCTGATAGAGGCGGCGCAGGNATTGCTCCAGCTATGCGGCCGGGTTCTGGCGGCGATTTGCTGACGAAGAGCGTGGCGGTGGGCAAGCCGTGTCATGCATCCAAGGTGAGCGCACTCCTAGTGGCGGGCGTCCTCTGGCTCTGGAAGGGGAGCCTGCGGCACGCGCGGCGATATTCGAGCGGGCGACACCTAGAGTTTCGCAGACGGTCTTCATTCCAAAATCCCCCTCGGAAGAGAGAGCGAGCGCAACATCCGTTTTTTTGGGCTACCGGCGATTTCGAGAGCTTCCTTCAGGATTTCGCTCTCCATCGTCTTCTTGCCCAACAAGCGTTGCAACTCTTTCACCTGGGCCTGAAGCGCCCGGTATTCGGAAGCCGGAACGACCTCCTCTTCGGCGGCCGTCGCCGTCAGAGCCCCTTGGGACGCTAGCTTGCGCCAGGCGAACAACTGGTTCGGCTGGATGCCGTGCCGACGCGCGACGATGCTAACCGTCGCGTCCGCCTCATAGGTCTCGTGGATGATCGCCNCTGGTTCGGCTGGATGCCGTGCCGACGCGCGACGATGCTAACCGTCGCGTCCGCCTCATAGGTCTCGTGGATGATCGCCAGCTTCTCTGCCGTGCTCCAGCGCCGCCGACGTTCCGGCCCGGCGAGGACTTCCATCTTAAAATTGCTGCTAGTCATATTACCAACATTACTCCTACCCACTTAGCTAAGTGGTGGAGCATGTCCGGGCCTTTCGGGGGCTAATTCACGAGTAGATAGCCACGCTGCTTTTCTGATCTGGCACGGACCACCCCGAAGCTCAATCTTGTAAGGTTTTATACAACCTTTCGTCGTATCTGAGTGCTGGTTGTTCTGGCAGGACGTTCAATGCAGATATATCATGGTACCTCGCAACAGACTGCTCAGGATCTTGCTAGCGGGAATGTCGACGTCACACTCGGCGGCGGCGAACTAGGCCAAGGGTTTTACACTGGCGAAGAACTACATAACGCCAAGACCTGGGCGTTTAATCGATTCGGCGATCGGACGGCGAATGTGGTGGAGTTTGATGTTGACGACACAGCTGTACTCAACATGAATCTGACTATTATAGATGGCCCACAAGCCACACTTATTCGATCTAACATTCGTCGAAGCTCCGCTACGCGGACCTACAGGTTCTCCTGCGATATGGTTTGGGCCCCGATAGTGGGAAGCGATCGCATTAACGGCACCCAACACAAATGGGAGTCGAGATCCACAGAGCGGTACCTGAATGGCTCGACCTGCCCGAAGGCGATCGTATGATCCGGCGAGTTCATTATCTGATCCGAAAACCCGGGCGACTGGCGAGCTGATATACCCGACAGAGCTTGAAGAGAGAATTTATCAAGGCTTCGGATCTTTTTTCTTCGACGGCAACGACGTTGCTGATGTGGATAAATCCTATGTCTTCTACGCCCTCCGCGATGGGGAATTGCTTCCTTTGATCCTTGAGCGAATTGGAGTGAGATACTCCTACCAAGTCTACGTGGTGGGCATCGGAAGGTTCGTTTTTAGAGCAACGACTGCCGGTGTACCGTCCCGCTACAGCGGAACTTCGTCAACCGATCTCCAGCAGACACTTGTCAGGCAACTTGCATCGACGGATCGGCAGGGACTCAACGATGCCGCCCGTCGACACGATTTCTATTTCGTCGGATTTACGCCGATGCTTATCGAGATCTTCGGCGCTCCGTTGCCGGACGGCGGGTTACCGACAGGGGCCAAGAAATCACTGGATGAGCATCCAGCTCAAGGGATAACGGAAAGGTCACTCTGAATAGCCCCGAGTTTCCTAGACGCCCTCGGGTTAGATTTTCTGCTGCCTTTCGAACTCTACGGGCGACAGCATTCCGTTTCTGACGTGCTTGCGCTTCGGGTTGTAGAACATCTCGATGTAGTCGAACACATCGGAGCGCGGATGGTCGGACGGCAAATCAAAGGTTTTCGAGTAGATTTTGAACATCGTCCGCGCCTGAAGAGTGGTTTCGCTAACAAACCGACCGTCATTCGCCTTGAGCTTTACGCCGCCGTGCTAGCAGAGTCCTAAAAGCGGCCTACTTCTTACGGCGGGATAATACCTCAGGAGCGCACCATGGAAAGTAGGCCATTTCAGATTCATATCGACGATGAGGCGCTTAACGATCTGCATCGTCGTCTTCAGCAAACGAAATGGCCAGACTCAATTGATCCAGACGGATGGGGTGATGGCAGCAGCCTCACCTTCATGCGCGACCTGATTGAATACTGGCGCGACGCGTTCGATTGGCGGGCACAGGAAGCTCGGTTGAATGAGTTGCCGCACTTCATCGCAAAAGTGGACGGTCTGGACATCCACTACATCCACGTAAAGGGCAGAGGTCCATCTCCGACCCCGCTCATCATGACGCATGGATGGCCCGGTTCGTTCTTGGAGATGGAAGACATCATCCCGCTTCTCACCGATCCACGGGCAAACGGCGGTGACTCCAACGATGCTTTCGACATCGTCGTCCCTTCGCTTCCTGGCTATACCTTCTCGTCCGCGCCGCGTTCGCCTGGCACCAGTCCGTATGAGATCGCGGGGCTTTGGCAAAAGCTTATGACGGGCTTGGGCTACGAGAGTTTCGTGGCACAGGGCGGCGATATCGGAGCGGCAGTTTCCAGTTGGCTGGCTTTCCGGTTTCCCGACCGCGTCACGGGTTTTCACTTAAACTACATACCTGGAGGATTTAGCCCACCGTTGGAAAGTGGACCGCCCATGGCGGCCGAGGAGACGGCCTACAAGAAGGTTGCCGCCGAGTGGGCTGACAATGAGGGTGCGTACGCGCATATGCACGGTACGAAGCCGCAGACGCTGGCTTACGGCCTATCCGACTCCCCGGTTGGCTTGGCAGCGTGGATCGTGGAGAAGTTCAGGTCCTGGAGCGATTGCGACGGCGACATCCTGAAAGTCTTCAGCATGGACACCCTCCTGACCGAGATTTCGCTATATTGGTTCAGCGGATCGCTGGAGTCCTCTTTCAGGCTGTATAAAGAAAGCAAGGCCCGCCCTTTGGCTTTCACGGAAGGGCAGCGCATCCTGCCGCCTGTAGGCGTATCCCATTTCGCCAAAGAGCTGCCGCAACCGCCCCGCTCATGGGTGGGGCGGGTTTGCAATGTAGTACAATGGACCGAGCACGCGACCGGAGGGCATTTCGCCGCGATGGAAAAGCCCAAGGAGCTGGTCGAAGACATGCGCATTCATTTTCGAGCCCTCCGGTCTCCCTCGCTGTAAGCGCAAGGGTCCGCTCAGAGAGCGGATCATCACGTTGGAGCAAGCGGACATCACACAGCCGCGCCGGGACCGGTTATGTCATGCTTAAATCAGGATCTCGCCGCCGGTCACGGGAGCGACGGCGCCTGTGATGCAACTTCCCAGGTCTGCTAGAAGGACATAGGCGCCTGCCAGCTCGGCCGGTTGGCCTGCACGCCCGATCAGTGTCTGCTGCCCGAACTTGGCGGCCTTCTCCGCAGGCATTGTCGACGGGATAAGCGGGGTCCAGATCGGACCTGGTGCGACCGCGCTCACGCGAAGGCGCTGGGTGGGGTGATCGAAAAGCGGGTGAATTTTAAGATTTTCAACCTAGTGTAAGCGCTTCCAATGACACGCCGGGGCAGGGATGCTTAGCGAAACCGATGTTGCGCACTTTCGGAACCGTATCGAAGATTTGCTTGCAAGGGGTAGGCTGACTGATTGGCAGAGGCGCTTCCTCACTGACATGCACGCCAAGATTCGTCAGTATGGAATGCGAACTAGGCTGAGTGATAAGCAGCTCTCGATGTTGCGACGTCTAACGGATTCGCCAGCGGACCGTCCCAAGCTCACAATCGTCTCCAACAACACTCCGCCCGAGCGACCGTATCGTTCGTCTCCGGCGAAGATTGGTGGACCTCGGAGCCCATTGGGACGCGGTCCCTTGCGGCGGAATCCCTTTCGCTTTCGCAATCCATTCAGGCCACGGTATTTGTTTCGGGCACCGCGCTCAGTTCGCGCCATATCTGCGCTTGGTGGCAACCTCGGCCTTGGCTTGTTAGCGATTCTGATGGTCGTGGGATTGATTGGAAACTTGTTCGACCGCGATGAGTCCACGGGAAATGGGACGATACCCCGTCCATCCTTGTCATCCAATCCTGCTGCGTCACCAGACAAGGTCGGCCACGATGCAAAGTCGTACAATCAGAGTTTCACGGTAACAGATGGTGACACAATTCGGCTCGGTGATGGTACCCGAGTGCGCCTTGTCGGCTTCAACACTCCGGAAAAATTTGAACCTCAGTGCTCGCGAGAAGCCGCGTTGGGTAACCGGGCGTCGGCGCGACTGAAAGAGCTGGTTACGGCCGCGACGTCAACAAATGTGAAGCTCGTTGCCTGCTCGTGTAAACCGGGTACGCACGGGACAAAAAAGTGCAACTACGGTCGGAGCTGCGGTAGGCTCACGGTTGACGGTCGCGACGTTGGTGAGACGCTTATTGACGAGGGGTTGGCGGTGTCTTTCATCTGCGGAGCGAGTGGGTGTCCACCAACACCGCGTCCATGGTGCGGTTGAACTTCGGTCTGCCTCACAGATGACGGAGGAGTTTTCGTGCAGGGTATGCAAGACCTTATAGACTGGATTATTGGGCAAGGAATATCCAGCCGCGACGTTCAGGAGATCATGGAGGGGCTTGCACCGCGCTTGGTTGCCCTTGGTTACCCCATCGTCCGTTCTTCGATTGCTATGCCGTCAATCGACCCGATGCAAAAAGGCTTCTCTGTCGCGTGGTCGCCAGGCTCGGGGTTGTCGATCGATATTCAGGGACACGGCGATGCGGGCCAAGAGATGTTTGAGCGCTCGCCTATCTTCCACCTGTTGTCGAAGGGGCTTCTCGACGGCCGGTGGAGTTTGCCAACAGAAAAAACTGATAGCTTTCCGTTGTTTGACGAGCTGGTCCATCTTGGCGCGACCGATTATCTTATTAGGCTTGCTGAGTTTCCGGGAGAGACTGCGCTCGGTGGAATCGGGTTCTCGTTGGCCATTGACGGCCCACATGGGTTTTCGGACCAGCAAATCGCCGCGATAGACCAATTTATGCCCGCTCTCGCACTTGCGTGCTACCGGGTGGCAACGACCCGTATCGCGACTGATCTGCTCGCGGTGTACACTGGTGCGAGGACGAGCGGCCGAATTTTGAGCGGCCAGACGCGTAGGGGCGAGGGCACCGCCATCTACGCTGCAATTCTCCTCGCGGACCTCAAGGACTTCACCTCCTTGAATGAACGCTGGCCTCCTGAAAAGATCGTAGGCTGGCTCAATGAGCATTTCGACGCCATTGCGGGGCCGGTGGAGGAGAACGGAGGCGAAGTTCTCAAATTCATGGGCGATAGCCTGCTAGCGATCTTTCCGGCCGACCTCGAAGACCCGTCCCAAGCGTGTGATTTGGCTTTTTCGTCGGCTCGTATGGCTATGAAGGCAAATCAAGCGCTAAACGCACGACGCGCGGCGCTTAGTGAGCCCCAATTGCTCGTCGACGTCGTTCTGCACGTTGGTCAGGTATTTTACGGCAATATTGGCGCTTCTCGCCGCCTCGACTTCACGGCGATTGGCCGGGCAGTCAATGAAGCGGCTCGGATGGAAAAAATTGCCGATACCGTGGGCTATAGCCTACTGGCGTCGGCACCGTTCGCTGCTCAGCTCCCGGTAGGATTTGAGAGCATGGGATCATTTGTTCTCAAAGGTGTATCCAAGCCAGCGGAGGTTTTTGCCTGGACGGCCTGACGGCTCGCACCACGTCCGTGGAGGATGGCTATGCAGGATTTCTGAGAGGCGTTGATCGCTTTTGCTCGGTTTGCTGAAGCACCAGTATCGCCTCGCCAAACACTTCCCTTCGGCGCATCGCTCGCGCTTTCGTGGCTCGGGTCATTTCGATTTGCGACATGTTGGTTGCGTCGGCAAGCGAAGCCTCGCTTTCCACTATGTCGATCAACAGGTTGCGCATCACGCCGTTCGCTTCTCTCAAACGGGCCAGCTCTACGTTCATTGGAGATGTCGACAGTTTGCGCTCAATCATTTCCTCGATTGTCTTTTCGACCAATCGGGTTTTTGCGGTGAAAAAGCGCCCAATGAAGACTGTGCAGGTCAAAACGCAGAGGGCAAGGAAGAGGTACAGCATTTGTCAGGCTCCAATCACCAGATTGAGATCGTGATTCTCAATGCCCTTTTCAATGACGTTAGGCCGCGTTGGAAAGGCAATCGGAATGAAATCGACCTTCGGCAGGTCGGGACTTGCGACGACCTTTCCTATGGCTCGTTCGCCGGGTCCGTTGCTACCTATCGTGCAGCGTCGAAGGTTCGGGTCGTTCGACGGCATGTCATCTCGCGCGATTATCCGGCAAAATAAATTTGCCATTCCCCGTTTTGCAGCGCACAATATTCTCGACGGCGAACCGGATGTGCGACGTTGAGGATTTGCATCTATAAATCGGACGAAGTGCCTCATATCACGCTATTTTTGCGGGAGGGTGTGCCTTTGCCCGCAAGTGCGAAAAGCCAGAATTGGCGGCACTTCAAAGCCGTAGCACGGCAAGAGGTTAGGGCAGACCTTCTAAACCGGATAGACGTCGGAAACGGTCACCTCTTTGTCCAGCTTAGCGCCTCGCAGTAATGTTGTCGGATGCCAGGATTTTTTAGCTGCAGCTTGCGCCTCCAGCCATAGTCTTATCGTCCCGAATTGGGGACGTTACCCTAAAACAAAGGCTCGGCCCCTGTTTTGCGGCGCGTTCGAAGCGGCCGCAACCACGCGCCGCCCTTGAACTGGTGGGCCGCCGACCTCACTTTTATCCGAAGTTGCTTATTCGCTGACAGTTGCATCGCAGCGAGCTGCTACAGGTCCTCAGCCGAGACGCCTGAGTGTCCGGAAACAATATGAGCATTGATGGAAATATCGTCCCCCGCGATGAGGCGGAGCCTACTGACAGCTACTCGATGTCGTCGGAGTGCTCGATGGCGACCGGGTCGCTTAGCAAACCCAGTTTCTTATCTTCTCAGTTCGCGGCACACTGGACCGGAAAGTACTGATTCCGTCTGGCGCGTCCTTCTTGATGCGAGCCACACCTACCAACGAACGAGGTGACTCTTGACGCAGTTCTTCGAAACCACCCAAGCCATCATGACATTGGGAGCCTTGATTGGTTGTGCCTCGTTCGTGGCCGGGGCTTTTACACTCGTCGCGCTCCAGAAGACGAAGAGGTCGAGCAGCCGGAGTTCCAAGGCCGAGGCCAGGAGTCTGGCGATGCTCACCGCTTTGGCCTTAGATGACTTTGTGGGTGCCAGCTATGCTGCGGTCCATGATAACCCCGAGTTCAATCCGATGGACGAGGGTGAGTTTGCATTTCATACGCCTGATCCAGTTTTCGTCCTGCCAAAGGATGTCAATTGGGCCTTGTTCGGAGATGAATTGTCTGACGAGATCATGTGGCTTGCAAACAGGGTGAGTAATCTGTCCTACGCCCTGGATTCGCTGGATCTTGCGAGCCCTGACTACAACGGGTTCTTCGAAAGACGCCAGCAAGGCTACTCAGAACTGGCGAGCACGGCTATCGATCTTATTGACAAACTGCTTGAAGACTTTGATCTGCATTTGCCTGCCAAGCCCGAATACTATCGCCAGCGCGAAGGGTTCGCTGCCATCTTAAAGACAGGCGGTGAGAGCAGCCCTCGCGTGAAGAAAGTTTCACTCGTATCAAACGGTTCAAACATCACACAACTCTTTCCGAGGACGGGTGAAGAGGCTGAATGATTTGGGCTTGGGTGCTGGGGGACATCGCAGCGACAGTATCTGGAGAACGTCCTATGGGACGCCAATGGCAGCCCCGGACTAACCATGAGCGATGGACAGCGCCATTTACTTTTCAGTGACTGGCGCGAGCATCGCTGGGCGTCTCGGCGGGAACGACGATTCCAGCGTAGTGGATGGGATTGTCGTGTCGATCCCGAAAGCATCGCCCGAACGCGGAAACCCGAACATAGGACCCATCGGCCGTTTGTGCCCGATAGTGTTGGACCGTCGGGTGCTGAGCGATGATGGCATCACTAATCTGCTTGGCCAGCGTAGCAACGTCGTCAGGATGGACCCGGTCGAGATAAGTCTGCACTGGCAGCCCTCGTTCAGTGTCGCTTGGGTCGAGACCAAATAGCGCGGCCAGTGCACCGTCTGCGTAAACGAGATCGTTGTTCATATCCCAGGTGAATAGGCCAGCGTCGGGCATTCGTTCACCGGAGATGCGCGTGGCAAAAATGCCCTTCGTGTCCGGCACCATTGGTCCTCCTAGCTGCCGTTTCACCGAGCATGCCTCAGGTGCGACGTTCCCCACAAGTTGCCAATTCAGGCAACGCCTGACTTCCAAAGGTTATATTGATTTTGCGGCCTTGGTCGCAGGTTTCCGTTCAAATATCTGTTCAAGGACTTCTAGGATTTTTCGATGGAAAGGCGCCTGCATGCGCCGGGCCGTGGCTGAAACCCTCGCTGGATCGAAAGGGTTGGAGTATCCACCAGGGCAAGATCATTGTCGCGGATGCACTGAAACGCTTCCGGAGGATGCTTAAGGGACTGCAGGTTCATAGAGCGAACAATTTCTATGTCGTCGAAACACAGGGGACATTTCAGGATCCCTACTATCGACGTCAATGGATCAATGAGCTTCATCCAAGTCCTGCGGGTTTTGAACTCGTGGCAAGGAAATTCGACGAGCATTGGTTCAAGCTTGTGGTTGAGCGTGGGGAGTTGACGGAGCAACAGGTTGAACCGCACACCACCTAATCACACCACGGACGTGAGTGGGAGACTCAGCCACTCGGGGAGCGCTCGAAATCAAAGATCGCAACGGTGTAGAGTTGAGGCTGCAAGGTTCGTGGAACCGAGACTCCCACTGACTACAGGTCGGAACCAGGACGCGCAAGCGGGCTCTCGTGGCGCGTCATGGCTGCGCCAGATGGTCGCGTTTTGCGCGTGCCATATTTGTTGGAAGCAAGGCAAGCTATGCAGCGCCGTCGCGCACGAACTGCTTTGACGGGTCGTCTTCGCTTGCGCCCGTCGGGCAAGAATTTCGTGGTATCTGCAATGACAGTGTTGGCGCAACGCGGCCCTGTTTCCCCTCTCTGAAAACGTCAAGGGGACATCTCATTGCTGGGTTCGTCTAAGCAACCTAAACTGGGTGTAAGCCAATGGTGATTGGCGCGAGCCTCACAGCTTGGATGTTACTGGCTTTTAGTGCGATTGGCGCGGCGAGTCGCAACCTTTAGAAGCCATTCATCACCATATGCGGAAGCCAATTTCACCGTGCATTTGTGCGGGTTAGACGGGTCCACCAACAATCGGATTGCCCCCCCGGTCGGATAGTCTCGCAAGCTAGTCCCACTAGTATTGAGGTTTGAGACCGTCAGCGTCTTGCCCGCGAACTCGTAACAAACGTCGACGAATGGGGTTACCGAGTCGCCAAGCAGCACGTCGCGTGATCGCATGATTTTACCGGCGACGTCCACCCACCCGCGCGTCTTGGAGATGTAGTGGTATCGGGTGAAAAATATCAGCACAGGAAAAGCTGCGAGACTCAGCCAGTATATGAATCTCCCGATAGTCTGCTCAGTCATATCGTTCGGAGCCTCATCGATAGCCTCCGGGACGTGACATGGCGCTTCTATTACCGCATAGGCTGCCATCCGCCGCTCTATCATAGTAGGAATAGCAGTTTCCTGGGTAGCCCCGGTACGATGGATACCCGCCGCCGCAATTGCCGTTAGCGCACACCGCTACTGCCGTCCCAACCAACGCAAGCGCCACAAGTGCCACCGCAGCCTGCTTTTGCTGCTGAACCATTTGCTGGCAGTCAGGCACACTTATCCCTCGGCGAGAGAGTTCGGCGAGTAGCTGCTGTTGAAACGCGGGATCCGGCGTCTCCAGAACAGTCTTGCAGAGCGCCGCCTTGCTTACAGCCTCTGGCTTCTTGCTAAGTTCTGCTTGCGTTGTCGTGCAGCTCGCCAGCGCGAGCGTCATTGCCACGGCCCCAGCACGCCGAGTGAGAGATGTGATTTGCAAGATTGTTCCCCTTTTTCCCGGGGCGGATACTCTCACAGCTTAATGGCGAGTCAATATTGACGATGAAAGTTTAGGTGGAATGGTAAATTGCAGGCCGGGCCCGGCACAACTGTCATGTCGTTGGTAGTTCGGCCGCCGCGATTCTACGCCGCAGCTACAACCTGGGACCTGTTCTGGATGACCTTCCAGGACATAGTGTTGAAGAGTTGGACACCAAGGGGACCCATTGATGCGGGATCGGCGCTCGGGCGCGGGCCAGCAGAGCGTGTACCTAAAAAAGGCGTTCGGTGAGGCGTTCAATCTCTGCTGTATTTTTCTTCCTCGTCCTTCGCAACGACCTTAAGATGCATACCCGAGGAGGATTCTTATGACCACGATTTCGCACCTTCCGTCACGCAAAAACGGCGGCATATGGCCCAGTGAGCGTCGCGGCGTCCTCGATTGGCTTATGAACGAGACGAGTTCTCAACGCTTTCTCGACAACTTGCTGGTCGAGATGTGCGAGCGTTTGGTGGGCGAGGGGGTGTCCGTCGCGAGGTCGTCGCTTCACCTAAGAATTCAGCATCCTCAATGGCAGGGTGCCCGTATCTTATGGCAACCCGGGGTCGAAGAAGCGCATGTCGATACCTTTGACTACGATGTCGATACCACCGAACTGTTTCTTCGCAGACCAGCAACGGAAATATACAACGGCGCGTCGGAGGTCCGACAGCTCCTTGATGCGAGCAACACAGATGTCGTCCGATATCCGCTTTTCGAAGAACTGATGCAGCACGGCTTCACTGACTATGTGGCTTGGCCAATCCAGCATACGTTGGGGAAGCGGCATGTCGTAACGTTTGCGACAAAAAAAGCCAAAGGATTTTCTGTATACGAGATCAACTATTTGAAGGACTTGCTACCCGCGCTCGCGCTGGCAAGTGAAATCCGAATGAAAAATGCGATGGCTCGGACACTCCTGGAGACCTACGTCGGCCCCCATGCGAGTGCGGAGATACTTGCGGGAGCCACGACACGCGGCAGCGGCAAGACAGTCAGTGCCGCCATCATGATTTGCGACCTTCGCGATTTTACCGCGCTATCCGACCTGTGGCCCCGCGACGATATCATCGAGATCCTCAACGGCTATTTCGACGCGTTGTGCGATCCCGTCGAGGCCCGTGGCGGTGAAATACTGAAATTCATGGGCGATGGACTTCTGGCTATTTTCCCGCTGAGCAACCCCAATGCGTGCGCAGATCTTCTCCAAGCTATCGATGAGGGAAGGCAGCGAATAGGTGCTTTGAATGGCCAGTTGGCGGAGAGCGGCAAACCAGCGTTGCGTTACGGCGTAGGCGTGCATGTTGGTGACGTCATGTATGGTAACATGCTTTGAATGGCCAGTTGGCGGAGAGCGGCAAACCAGCGTTGCGTTACGGCGTAGGCGTGCATGTTGGTGACGTCATGTATGGTAACATTGGATCGCGCAAGCGTCTCGACTTCACCGCAATCGGCCCAGCGGTCAATGTCGCGTCGCGCTTAGAGGACCTTACCAAGGTAATCAAACGGCCGGTGCTGCTTTCCTCTGATTTCGTGAAAATACTTGGTTCCTCGAAGGAGTTTGCCGATCTTGGACCTCATTCGCTGAGAGGCTTGGAGAAGCCCGTTAGCGTTTACGGACCCCTTGGATGACTTTGCCGTCATGGATGCGGCCCTTGCGCGGGGGCGGTTTCCGCACCATGTCCGCAAGAGGGGCATTGCGCAGCTTGTGCCCGTGGAGTGTTTTTGAATGCTATCGGCTCCAAAATTCACTGACGCCGCCAGACGATCCGAAAACCGGATCGGTAGCTGGGGACCGCTAGAGACGAAATCTTGGTCACCATTTCCAGCGTCGCCGCTTTTGTTTGGAGCATGCTGGCCTGCGGGATGGCGCCGACGACCTCGAAACCGGGCGAGGCCCGCAGGTTCTTGTGGCCCGTTCCCGCCGGGAGGTGAGGCAATCACCAGCGGACACTTTGAGCGCCTTACCATCCGGTCCGCCGATCAGCAGGGTTGCGCCACCGTTTCCAATGCCCAACACCTCATGCGCTCCGGAATGGTAATGCTGATAGTCGAAGACGCCGTTCGTCCATATCCCACTCCATTGGTTCTCGGCGAACATTTCCTCAAAACGAGCTGGAGACGCACGTCTTTGAGCGCATTCCGATAAATCAGCACCGGCAGTCGCTGATGGTTCGGCACCCAGCTAAAGGGAAGGTAATGTTCTCAATTTCCATGGCGTAATCACTCGCTTCCCGGTTCATCGCTTTCGTCGTTGAGCGAGGGGAGGAAGGATTCGACGTCACGCCGTTCGCGATCCGACAACGATGCAATCTTTTCCTTCCAGAACTTGGCCGCTTCAGGAGGATCGCCGTCCCAGTTGCGTGACGAGCCAATGTTGTCGTCGATTACGGCGACCCGTCGGCCTCCAAGCCGTCGATATTCTTCAGCTAGCCCTTTTGAAGCGTTGTCCATTGAGATCGTCTCCATCCGCATTTTCTAGAACATTAACTTTTGCGGATCGAAGCAGTTCCAGTTCAACCAGAGTTGGAAGCCGTCGCCGCAATCGGATGCAATCCGACGTTCAATGCCGAGATAACGGACATCGAAATGCCAGGATGCCTCACGGGCGTTGATCTCGCCGATATGGTATCGAGTGTTTCACCTGGGACGAAGATCATCGTAGCGTCTGGCCGGGATGTGAGCGACGCGGATGAGCGGCAGCTGGAGCTTCGTGCCGAAGCCCTACAGCATCGATAAAATCTTCACCTTGCTGAACTTCAGCACCGACATTTTGCCCGTCATTTCGGACTTGGAGGCGGCGGTTTGATAGTCTCACGAGCAGATAACGACTCGCGGCCAGTACCTGCCTGAACGCCGCCTGCCACCGGTAGTTAGGCAGCATGCCCGGTTCCATTTCACCGCGACTCTGGATGCCGCTCTCCAGCTTTGACTGCGCCTTTCAATCGGTTGCCCGATGGTGCCAATGGGCAGACATAACGCGAAGAATAAGCGCACGAAGGGAAATAGGAGAAGTTGAAATCCACCACCAGTGTGCCGTCTGGGCGGGCCACTCCCGGATCCGCTCCCTTGATTGTATCGAGAAGGTACCGTCCGCCGCCATAGGTCTCGGTCCCTGACGTCGCGTCGACGAACGGCAAAAACACGCCACCGCCGTACCCTTCGATCCAGTAAAGTGTCAGCTCGCCACCCAACCTCGCATCCAGCCCGTTTGTGCGAGCGAACGAGTGCATCGACAATTCGCCATCTGCTCCAGTTGCGACGGTCATATGTTCCGGCGTCACCTGATCGAGCTTTACCGTCAGGCGCCACGAGGGATCATAAGGAAACGTTGCGGGTCCTTCGAACTTTTGGCGGTTCGCCAGTTCAATTGGCGACTGGGCATGGTCGCGGAACATCCTTGTGCGCGTGTCGCGCCAGAGACGCCAGGCAGCGGATACATCTGAGTTGGAACGTATCTCGCAATAGAGATTTGCGATTTTCTGACGCCAGTCCCACAGCTGTAGGGTCTCTTCCATCATCTTCTCCCATATCAAAAACCCACCGACTGTAGGCCAAACGCTCTCTTGACGCTGCTGTGGAAGGCGAGCGCTGCGCAAGTTCATCCGGATTGAAGTAGGTAGACCTGCGGCGAACCGCAACAGCTTCCAAGCCGTAACGGTCCCCAGCGTCCGATTTGTAACCGCCGTCACTGGTCCGTTCGGACCTGTGCTCCATCTGGAACTATGAGGCCGGTCTCCGCATTTTCGATTCTCGATCAGGATCGAGAGCGGCCGTGGCAGATAACCTAACCAAGTACCGCCCAAAGCGCGATTTGAAGACGACTGCTGAGCCGAGCGGGGAGGCGCTTTTGTAAAGCCGTCAAACCGGCGCTGCTTCGTCATCCAGAAGCACGACGTCACTAGGCTGCATTCCTTGAGTTGGACCGTCTCTTCAAATCGTGGGCGGTCACCAAAGGACCGTCGCTTGATCCCCAGGACAAGCGATGGGCCGTGGAAGTTGAGGACCATCCCCTCGATTACGCCGATTTCGAAGCCAGAAAGGCCAATATGGCGGCGGCACGGCCATGTTGTGTGATCGCGGCATATTGCGACGGACAGCGGTCGCTCGATCCGGCAATCAAGCGGTTGAACAAAGGAAAGAAGCGGGCGGCCCAGCTGCGAGGACCATAAGATGACGTCAAAATCTCGCATCCGGGTTATAGACCTCGAAACAGGGGGGAACGGCCCGAATGACGTTTGCGAGATAGGATGGCAGGACGTCGTGCTTGGCCACGACGAGAGATGGCGGGTTGATGACGAGCGCGGCTCACTGCTTGTAAATCCAGGGCGACCGATCTCTCCTGATACTATGGCAATCCATCACATCTTGGACGCCGAGGTGGCGACAGCACCTTTCTGGAGAGAAGTCGCCTCCACCGTCCTGCGGCCGGACGGTGGAGCAATCGCACTGGCTGCGCATCGGGCAGCTTTCGAGCAACGCTACTGTACGCCCAGGTTCACCGGCGGATCGGCTTGGATATGTACGTGGAAATGCGCACTTCGGCTGTGGCCTCAACTGCCGAGATTTTCCAACCAGATGCTCCGGTATCACCGTATGCCCGAAGGATTGGTCCATGCGATCGGCCTTCCCGCCCATCGAGCGATGCCCGACGCGTACGTGACCGCACACCACTTACGGGACATGCTCAACGAATCCACCTTCGAGCAACTGGTGAAATGGAGCAGAGAGCCAGGACTTCTGCCGCGAATACCTTCTGGCGCCGAGCGCGGCAAGAATTGGGATCGGCTGGATATTGGGACTTTACAAGTGTTCGCACGCGAACGAGATGCCGACGTCCGCTTCAGCGCGGAGACTGAACTTCGCCGTCGTGGGGACGCGGAAGAAGTGGCTGACAAAGACGAGCAGGGAACGTTGCTTTAAGATTGGTGAGCCACACGGGGGTGAGGTTTTGATGTCAGAACGAATGTCCGAACACGCCAAGGGCGACATCGACGCCATTTTGGAACGGCTTTACAAAGTTTCCCCGGAGCTGGATAAAATTGCCGCCGATTGCGAGAGAGCTTTGCGGCTCAACGCCGAAGCCAGAGGCGACTACATCTCGCCGCGAACCGTGCAGGCGTTTTCCGAAATGCGCGATGCGGTGGGCAAGCTTTACGGCTCGGCACGGAGTGCGATGAACGAAGCTGATAGATTCTTTAAGCCGAAGTCGTAGGTCTGATTTACTGCGAGTGCGCCATGGAGATCCATGACGCTAACAAAATCAGGAAATGCCGAATGAACCAACGCGGCGCCATCGGCATTTTGTTGTCGTTAGACGTCCGGGACCGGCACGCCGGTGCGTTTTGCAACAATCGGCCCTCCGTACGAGGTTTGTGGACTGCCAGCTGCCGTGTACCTAAATAAAGGTTCCGATTTTCGCTTCAGCGCCTGCGCTGCACTCGACATTCCCTTCCTCACTAGCCCGCATTGTGAGCCGCTAATGATCTTGTCCCTGTCCGGCGTTCGAAAATCCTACACCACCGCCGAGGGGAAAGTTGAGATCCTGAAGGGCATCGACCTGGATGTCGCGCCGAACGAAAGCGTCGCACTGACGGGTGAATCCGGGAGCGGCAAGAGCACCCTTCTCCATCTGGCAGGCGGCCTTGACCATCCGGACGGCGGGTCGGTGATGATGGAAGGGCAAGATCTCGTTGCATTCAATGATATCGAGCGTGCCAGATATCGCCGAACACAGGTTGGCCTCGTCTTTCAGCAGTTCAATTTGATCCCATCGTTGAACGTTGGCGCCAACATCTCGTTTCACGCCAAGCTTGCCGACAGGTACGACGCGGCCTGGGAGGCGATCCTGACGAAAAAATTGGGCCTGGAGACCTATCTCACTCGCTATCCCGAGCAGCTGTCCGGCGGCCAACAACAACGTGTTGCAATTGGGCGAACGTTAGCGGCACGACCGCGTCTCATCCTAGCTGACGAGCCGACTGGCAACCTTGACGAGGCCACCGGCGACGCCGTGCTCGACCTGATGTTATCACTCGCGCGTACCGCTGGGTCGGCCCTCCTTCTCGTAACCCATTCGTTGCGATTGGCGGACCGTCTCGACCGAAAAGTTGTTCTGCGTGGCGGGAGGATCGCCCAATGACAATCGTTGTTTTCACCGCGTTGCTTTCGCACTGGCGGCGAAAGCCATTGCAACTCCTGACGTTGGTGATGGGGATCGCTCTTGCGACTGGCCTTTGGTCCGGCGTGCAGGCCATTAACGCCGAAGCTCGCGCCAGCTACTCCCGAGCCGCGTCCGTCCTGGAACAGGCCGCTTTGGCGCAAATCGTATCCAGTGACGGCAGCGGGATCTCCATCCAAACATATGCCAAACTCCGCCGGGCGGGGTGGAATGTGTCGCCGGTCATCGAAGGCATGTATCGCTTTGGCACCACCAGGATAAGGCTGATCGGCATCGACCCGCTCAGCATGCCAAAGGAAGGGCAAATGGCGTCTATCGCAGACGGCTCCGACCTTTCCAGGTTCCTCTCCACCCCAGGCCAGCTGATTGTTTCGGCCGCAACGGCGGACAAGCTTCGCGGCATATCCGACATGGGCTTAAAGGTTTCGGACAGGGTGCCGGACGGCGCTGCCTTTGTGGACATCTCGATAGCCGACAGGCTACTGCAGACACATGGGCTGATAAGTCGCCTGGTCGTCGCGACCGATCAAAGGCTGCGACTGGCACCGATCGCGGACGTCGCCCCCGAGGTCATGGTGCGCGAAACCCGTGATCAACCGGATGTTGCTCGACTTACGGATAGTTTCCATCTCAACCTGACGGCGTTCGGCTTTCTCTCATTCGTTGTTGGTCTTTTCATTGTGTACTCGGCGACAGGCCTGACGTTTGAGCAGAGGCGAGGAACGTTTCGTACATTAAGGTCGCTTGGAGTTTCGCTTTCCGCGCTGACAGCCATGCTGTTGATCGAACTGGCAGGGATAGCGCTGATCTCCGGGTTCCTTGGTGTCGTATTGGGTTACTTCATTGCGTCGGCGTTGATGCCCGGCGTGGCGACAACTCTCCAGGGCCTCTACGGCGCCAGCGTGCCTGGCTCCTTGTCGATCCGTTGGCAGTGGTGGGTGGCCGGATTGGCGATTGCACTTGGCGGGACAGCGATATCATCGGCGCAAAGCCTCTGGCACGTCTGGAGGCTACCGATTCTGGCCGCCGCCCAGCCGAGAGCTTGGGCCAGGGCGTCGTCGAGGGTGCTTATCCTTCAAGCCGGATTCGGAGGGGTATTGCTTGGTCTCGGCTTGATCCTGGCATTGGTGGGGACGGGCCTCGTGATGGGTTTTGCGGTGCTGGGGTGCCTGCTGCTTGGGGCCGCTCTTTTGTTGCCAAGTCTCCTCGCCACCGGCCTTGCCGTCGCTGAGCGTGCGTCTCGCAATGCCCTGACCCAATGGTTCTGGGCCGACACCCGCCTGCAGCTGCCCGGCTTGTCGCTCGCGCTGATGGCTCTGTTGCTCGCGCTGTCGGCAAACATCGGCGTGGGGACCATGGTTTCGAGCTTCCGTTTGACTTTCCTTGGATGGCTGGACCAACGGCTGGCGGCGGAACTCTATGTCACAGCCAAGGATGAAGATGAGGCCAAACGGCTTCGAGAATGGCTTCCTCAATATGCGACGGCGGTTTTGCCGATTTGGAGCATTGAGGGCAATATTCTGGGAGAGCCGTTGCAAATCTTTGGCGTGGCCGACGATGCGACCTATCGAGACCATTGGCCTTTGATCGTCGCAGATCCAAAGGTATGGGACGCGGTCGCGTCTGGGACCGGCGCTCTCATCAATGAGCAGATGTGGCGGCGCGGTGCCGCCAGACTGGGTCAAACGATCGCCATGCCAGGTGGCTGGAACGCCACCGTCGTCGGCATTTATTCGGATTATGGCAACCCGAAGGGGCAGGTGATCGTCGGGATAGACACTCTCGTCGCACATTATCCCGATGTCTCCAAGCTTCGTTATGGTGTGCGAGTTCCGCCTCAACGCGTTCAAGATTTGAAGCGGCAGCTCGTTACCGAGTTCGGGCTTCCCGAAACCGCCATTATCGATCAAGCGTCGCTCAAGCAACAATCGAGGGCGGTTTTCGAGCAGACCTTCACCGTCACCGCAGCATTGAACGTCCTGACGCTCGGGGTGGCCGGATTTGCAATGTTCTCCAGCTTGCTGACGCTTTCGGGGATACGGCTTCCTCAACTTGCCCCGGTATGGGCAATGGGCGTTCGACGGCGCGACCTCGCGCTCTACGAGGTCGGTCGAACGCTGGCGCTCTGGCTTGCCACCTTCGTCGCCGCCATTCCTGTCGGCCTTGGCTTGGCTTGGGTGCTGCTGGCGATCGTCAATGTAGAGGCGTTTGGCTGGCGTCTGCCTATTACGGTTTTCCCTTTGGACTGGTTGCGGTTGGGGGCGATCGCGCTCGTGGCTGCTCTTCTGTCCATTGCAGTGCCCCTTCGACGCCTTGCCACCATCAATCCGGCCGACTTGCTCAGGATTTTCTCCAATGAACGCTAGGATGCTGGTATTCGCACTGGCGGCCCTTTCAGTCGCGGCTCCGCTTCAAAGCAGTCGATCGCAAGGCTTCGCTGGGCTTGGCACCAACGCAGAGGGTTACGCAGTTCCCCGGCAAGGGCACGTCCTGGCGTTCCCAGCCGATCATGGCGCCCATCCCGATTTTCGCATCGAATGGTGGTACGTGACTGCCAATCTTGAGGGCGATGATGGCAAGCGCTACGGAGTGCAGTGGACGTTGTTTCGAACCGCTTTGGCACCCGGCGATAGCCAGGGTTTTGGGGATCCGCAGATTTGGATTGGCCATGCGGCGGTCACCACGGATCACCGGCAATACGTCGCGGAACGTCTGGGCCGGGGAGGCGTCGGCCAGGCAGGAGTTGTCGCCGCGCCATTTGAGGCCTGGATCGACGATTGGACGTTGAAAGAGGCTGAGCCGACGGCCTCCAATGATCTTGATAATCTCCAGCTTGCCGCTCACGGGGCTGACTTCAGCTACAGCCTCGACCTGAAGGCAACTGGCCCCCTTGTCTTGCAGGGAGATCGGGGGTTTTCGGTAAAGTCCGCCAAGGGTCAGGCAAGTTATTACTATTCGCAGCCCTTCTATGAGGTATCAGGGGAGGTCGAACTCGCCGGATCGAAGCTGAAAGTTTCGGGGAAGGCGTGGCTCGATCGAGAATGGTCGTCTCAGCCACTTGCGAGCAACCAAACCGGTTGGGACTGGTTCTCCCTACATCTCAACACGGGCGACAAGCTTATGGCCTTCAGGCTGCGTGACGGCAAAGAGGGTTTCATTTCGGCAAACTGGATTTCGGCTGATGGGCACAGCACGCCACTTTCGAAGGACGATCTCCAAATTCAGCCGGTGCGACGGGCAAAGGTGGACGGGCGCGATATGCCAGTGGCCTGGAGCATCCAGATTCCGGGAAAGTCGTTTGACGTGACCACCGGCCCGCTGAACGATCAGTCATGGATGAAAACGTCCACACCGTACTGGGAGGGCCCAATCGCCTTCAAAGGCAGCGCGTCTGGAGTAGGCTACCTGGAAATGACCGGATATTGAGGACCTCAAGAATGTCGTAGACGGGTGAAACGATCTGATCAAACCTCGTGCAAAGGACTGCTCGTCCTAAAGAACCCGTTCCATTCCGATTTTCCAGGAGACCAGCTTGCTGCAAATATATCGCGACACCGATGGCACCGTGAGGTCGGGCGGGGCCGACGACGATTTGCCTGGTCACGTGATCTGGATGGACCTGCTCAATCCCGACGAAAAGGAGATCGAGTTCGTCAAACGCCGGGCGAAGGTGAGGGTGCCGACGCGGGAATCGCTGAGCGAAATAGAAGTGTCCAGCAGGTTGTCGAAGGAGGGTAACCATCTCTATCTCAGCACGCCTGTGATCGGACATGCCACTATCGAGCACGCCGAACTCTCTCCCGCCGGTTTTATTGTCGGGCCCGATTTTCTCGTCACGGTTCGCTATGAAAGCTTGCCGACGTTCGATGCCGTTGCAGAACGGCTGAAACAAGATGAGATCCTGACTAGCGGCATGGGGGTTTTCGTGGCGTTGCTGGAGGCGATCGTAGATCGTGGCGCAGATGTGCTGGAACATCTGGCCGCTGCCGTCGACGAGGTGTCCAAGACGGTCTTCAAGGGCAACCTCAGAGGTTCGGCATCTCCCCACAGTTCCAATTTCACCCTCCGTCGGGCCCTCTCCAAGGTAGGGGCGCTCGGTGACCGATCCTCAAAGGCCAGAGATGTGCTCCTTGGAGTCGGCAGGATGGCTTCGTTCACGCTGGATGTGTGTCACGAAATGTTGTCAGACGAATTCCGGGATCAACTCCACGCGGTGACGAAAGACGTTGCCTCGCTGAGCGACTATGAGACGCATCTTTCTGACAAGACGCAGTTCCTGCTGGATGCCGTCCTTGGCTTCATTACCATCGAACAGAATGACATCTTCAAGGTGCTGACAATCGCGTCTGTCGTTGGCGTTCCACCCACCTTGATGGCGGGAATATGGGGAATGAATTTCAAGTTCATGCCAGAGCTGAGTTGGACATGGGGATATCCCTTCGCGTGGGCGATCATAATCCTGAGCGCCGTTGCACCACTGATTTGGTTCTGGCGCAGGGGATGGTTTTGAGCTTGCAGACATTCGAAAGCCCAAGGAGTTTGGCTCCTTCACGGCGCTCTCCGATCCCCGCCTCAATCTACTGGGACTTCATCCGCTGGAGAGGCTTCTTTCTCGGGCGTGTCAGAGGAAACCGATCGGATTAGACTTACCAATGCCTTCCGGACGGTTGCGCTTTTCACCTGCGCGACATCGCCCGAGGGAAGTGGGCGCCGGGACTCTCTAGCTTGGCATTGACGGATTCCGCGCCTTTGAAGAAGTCGTCCATAGAGACTGACAGCGCTTGCGCCGTGAGAAAGCAAGGAGGTGTGGCGAGGACGGACTTTTGATGACGACCCTAGTCATGGCATCGCAAACGTTTTGCGGCCCGGCTGGCGCCTTGAATCTTACTGTCTGATGTCCCTAGAGCGCATGACTGTCCGCGTAAGTAGCTGTCGCTCGTCTGCGACCTCGTCCGCAAAGAGAACTAGGCTAGGGAAATCGAAGTCCAGCAGACTTTCGATGACGTCAATCCGTCCAAGGCGTTTCAGCGCGAGGTCGCTGTATGCAGTCTGATCGATCTACTTATCCATTTTACCTGCAATCCTGGTGAGGAACGCGTAGTAAGGAAAAAAGATCATAAGGCGCCTTGTGGGCAGCTTATTTCCGGTGCGCCGCTACTGGCGAACGCAAGACGGCTTGACCGACAGGAGAATCGATTGCTCCAGGTAATGGTTTTTATGGACATTACGATGCAGGGTGTACCCCGCACGCCGTCGTGACGCTCATGATGCAACATAAGACGCTCAAGAGAGGCCAACTTTCAATGCAACAGGACGTTGACGTTGGCACCAGGTCTGAAACTCGGCTTTGGCTTGTCCCTCATTTCGTGCCGATAATGATTGCCGTCCTGTTGGCGATGGTGGCTGAAGCGATGGCGGGGAGCTATCTGGCGCTGCTTGCCGTCCAGAGAGTCGGAATGTCACCTTTGGAGCTGAGCGCCTTCCTGACGATGCCTGCTGCAATAGGGCTCGCGGTTACGACGATGTTCGGCCATCTACAAGATCGCAACCCGGTCGTATGGCCGTTGCTTCTGTCGCTCCTGTCAAAGGTGGTCGGCCTCGCGCTCTGCGCTTACATTACACAAACCTGGTTGCTGATACTGAACGCAGGGGTTCTTTTCGGACTTGGCGCGGCTTCCTTTGCCCTCTTGTTCGCGGTGGCAAAGGCGCACCTCGATCAAGTTGGCGGCTCGACGGTATCTCGGGGGATGGCAGCCTTGCGGCTGATCGCGTCACTTAGCTGGACGATTGGGCCAGCGCTTGGCGCGGTCATGATCTCGGCGAGTGGGTTCGAAGGCGTGTATGTCGGGGCAGCTCTATTAGCAGCATGTTCGCTTGCTATCGTATCGCTTGCGCGGATCAGGTTGGTGCCTCCAGATCAACTGGAAAAGGCGGAACTCACAGCGAGCCTGCTGCTATCCGCCGCCCCACTTGTGCTTGCACTATCAGCCTTCCACACCGCGATGTTCATGGGATCGAACGCGATGTCGATAGTCGTAGCGCAGGACATTGGCTCAGACCGCGATGTTGGCTTCTTGTTTAGCCTGTGCGCTGGCTTGGAGGTGGTAGTGATGGGTGCCTTCGTCGCGTGGCCGGGCCTATCGACCAAGCGATGGCTGCTTTTCGTTGGGTTTGCTCTTTTTGCGGCCTACTTTTGTATGGCGATGATTTGGCCAACGATGTTGAGCCTGTACCTTGGGCAACTACCACGGGCAGCTGGTATCGGAATTATCAGCATCGTCGGGATGCAAATCGTGCAGGATATCCTACCTGGTCGGGCAGGCACCGCATCGGCGCTCTTCGGTAATACAATCAGCGTCGGCTTCCTGTTTTCGGGACTTGGCACCGGGACTTGGGCCAATTCCTTCGGGTACTGGTCTCTGTTCGCACTCTGCGCCGGGCTCTGCGTCTTCGGTGGGCTTGCGCTACTTTATCAGTTAAATGGTTTCATTCGCCACACCTGAGGGCTGAGGCATTTCCGGTAATCCGCCTTGCCGTTCGATAGCGGCGAGCCCAAGGAGTTTCATCGCGGGAACCATAGAAGGGTTCTGGGCATTTCGACTCGCAACCGAGATCGAGACCAACTATGGCCGAAAACCTCACCAAGTACCGTGCAAAGCGCGATTTCAAGAAGACGGCCGAACCAAGCGGCGAAGCATCTGTCAAATCGTCAAACCGGCGCCGCTTCGTGATCCAGAAGCACGATGCTACTCGTCTGCACTACGATCTTCGGCTCGAACTAGACGGCGTGTTCAAAAGCTGGGCGGTCACTAAAGGACCGTCACTCGATCCCCAGGACAAGCGATTGGCAGTCGAGGTCGAAGATCACCCCCTCGACTACGGCGATTTTGAAGGCACGATCCCGAAGGGGCAGTATGGCGGCGGCACGGTCATGCTTTGGGATCGCGGATATTGGGAGCCGGAAGGCAACAAGAGCCCGGAGCAGGCGCTTGCGAAGGGCGATTTCAAGTTCACTCTCGAAGGTGATCGTCTGCACGGCAGCTTCGTCCTGGTCCGTATGCGGGGCAAGGAGGACGAGAAACGTACGAACTGGCTCCTGATCAAGCACCACGACGACTATTCGGTCGAAGACGACGGCGCTGCGGTGCTTGAAGATAACAACACGTCTGTCGCCTCCGCCCGAACAATGGACGCCATCGCCTCCGGGAAGGGTCGGAAGCCGAAACCGTTCATGATCTCCGGTGGCGCCGTTGAGGCCGATGCGGTTTGGGACAGCAGCGAGGGGCTGGCCGCAGAGGAGCGCAAGGTTGGATCGAAAACGAAGGCGAAAGCTGTAAGAAAGGCTGCCTCGTCCAATATGCCCGCTTTCATCGAGCCGCAACTTTGCGATACCCTTGAGCGCCCGCCGTCTGCCAAGGGCTGGATCCATGAGATTAAGTTCGACGGGTACCGCATTCAAATGCGCATCGAAAATGGTGAAGTCACCCTCAAGACTCGTAAAGGGTTGGATTGGAGCGCCAAGTACGCAGCGATTGCCAAGTCCGGCGCAAACCTCCCGGATGCGATCATCGATGGCGAGATTTGTGCTCTCGACGAGAATGGTGCTCCGGATTTCGCGGCGCTGCAGGCAGCGCTTTCCGAAGGGAAGACCGACGATCTCGTCTACTTCGCCTTCGATCTCATGTTCGACGGCAGCGAGGACCTTCGAGAGCTGCCGCTGACCGACCGCAAGGAACGGCTTGCAACCTTGCTGTCCGATGGTGGGGAGGATCCGCGCCTTCGCTTTGTCGAACACTTCGAGACCGGCGGGGACGCCGTTCTGAAATCTGCTTGCAAGCTTTCCTTGGAGGGGATCGTTTCCAAAAAAGGCAACGCGACCTATCAGTCCGGCCGAACGAAGACGTGGGCGAAATCGAAGTGCCGGGCAGGGCATGAGGTCGTCATCGGCGCGTATGCCACGACGAACGGCAAATTTCGGTCGTTGTTGGTCGGCGTCAATCGCGGCAATCACTTCGTCTACGTTGGTCGTGTCGGTACCGGGTATGGGGCCAGCGTTGTCGACAAGCTGCTGCCGCGCCTTGAAAAGATGAAGTCGTCGAAGTCTCCGTTCACCGGAATTGGCGCTCCGAAGAAAACCGACGATATCGTTTGGCTGAAGCCGGAGCTAGTCGCCGAAATTCAGTTTGCCGGTTGGACCGCCGACGGCCTGGTCCGGCAAGCCGCTTTCAAGGGCTTACGCGAAGACAAGCCAGCCGACGAGGTGGAGACAGAGAAACCCGCCAAGCCAACAGACGTCGATCTGCCGGACCCAGAGACTGACGAGCCTGAGAAGACGAGACCAACCAAATATCGCAAGGGTGCAAAGGTCGATGTCATGGGCGTCTTGATATCGAGCCCGGATAAACCGCTTTGGCCCGACGCACTTGACGACGAGCCGGTCACGAAAGTCGATTTGGCGAAATACTACGAGGCTGTTGGCCCATGGCTCATCGAACACATAAAGGGTCGGCCATGCTCGATCATTCGGACACCAGATGGCATCGGCGGTGAGCAGTTCTTTCAGCGTCATGCGATGCAAGGAACATCGAACCTTATCGAGCAGGTGAAGGTCAACGGCGACAAACAAGCATACCTACAGATCGACCGTGTCGAAGGGCTGGCTGCCATCGCGCAAATTGGCGGCACAGAACTCCACCCTTGGAATTGCGAGCCTAACCAGCCCCAGGTGCCTGGACGCCTCGTCTTCGACCTTGATCCAGGTCCTGACGTGGATTTCGACACCGTTATCGAAGGTGCCCGTGAAATCCGCGACAGGCTTGAAGAGCTTGGCCTTGTGAGCTTTTGCAAAACGACAGGCGGCAAGGGTCTCCATGTGGTGACACCATTGCTTGTCCCGACTGGGAAGAAGCTGTCCTGGGATGAGGGAAAGGCCTTCGCACACGACGTTTGCCAGGAAATGGCGCGGGACAACCCCCACCTCTACCTGATCAAAATGACCAAGAGCCTCCGGAACGGCCGCATCTTCCTCGATTACCTGCGGAACGACCGAACATCGACGGCGGTGGCGCCCTTGTCGCCGCGAGCCCGCCCGGGGGCGACAGTCTCCATGCCTTTGAATTGGACACAGGTCAAAACCGGTCTCGACCCAAAGCGGTTCACAATCCGAACGGTGCCAGGCCTCCTCAAAAATAGCACCGCCTGGCAGGACTATTGCGACGGTCAGCGATCTCTTGAGCAGGCGATCAAGCGGCTGAACAAAGGAAAGCGAGCCGCATGACGTCAGGCTCAGCCTTGTACTCCCAGATGATACCTGCCCGCCCAGGTTCGTAGGAGTGCTTCGCCGAAGGGCATCCGCGTAAACGTTGTCGCGCCCCGCCCTTTCCGTCGTGGCGGCCGGGGTGGCCTTGGAAGCGGCAATGGCAGAACTGTTGGCCAATGCAGCCAGTGAATACGCGACGAGTTTCAAAATCCCTCCAGAAAGTCGAGCGATCTCTGCCAAATCAAGAGCGATATTTTGCCGCCAAACCCTATAAGACCCTCAAATTGTGTCGCATGGATAATCCCAGCAACCAGCAAGCCCGCCGTGTGGTGGCATTTGCTGCCAATAGGCTTCACCTTCGCGTTGCCTGAGGTGATACCGGAGGTGGGGAGGACGGGTTACCATCAATCCGCAATGAGACCTCGGGCCTTCAGGTCACGGCCATTCATCAGATCGACCATGTCGTCCACCTCGTCAGTCGTCATGAAATCCAGAGGGACATCATCCACCACAACGGGATGACCCGTGAAGATGTCTGCGACAGACCACATCCCGCCGTACTTAGCGCTGGCCTGAACTTGGTACCTGAGGTGAGGTCGGTTGCGTTCCATGTTGCATATTACAACTGATGGGCAATGTTTGATACACGAATCTGGCTGCCCCACCGAATGATAGGCTTCCGCCACCCCTCCACCCTCCGACCCATCTCGGTCCGTCGTCCAATCGTTGGCCCTTTTTCTTCCCGTTTTTGTCTCGGCAGAAAGCTCCGCTCAATCTGGTGGCCGAAGCCGCAGTTATCGGCTGGAACGAGCACTTCGCCATTCAGCGACGTCTTCCTTTTGAACCCAAATTGTTTCTTCTTCCCCAGCGCGACCATGCTCCAGCTTATAAGTGGCAACCTCACCGAACGTCGCAATGTATTCCAGCAGCCTCTTCTGAGAAGCATCCGGTGGGGATGCCACGCCCTCCATCGCTTCCTTGGTGACGATCACCAGCCAATTCGCGGTTTCATCGGCCATAGGAATGTGGCCATTCTCGTCCTGGATGAATGGCGGGAAGTCTGCGCGGAAATGTAGAGCCATGGGGATTGCCTTCTCGTAACAGCAAAGCCAAATGTGCATTTATCTAGTCATGTGCCGTCATTTCTGCCAAGCCTTAAGGCAGGGCTTTGACGGTATGGTTCCGCGCTAGTCGCTGGCTCTTGCTCACCGTTCGAGGTTCCGCGCTTCAACACGCTGTTGGATTGCGGTGAGCATCCATCCCGCTGCGGCAACTCCTTGGCCCCCTTGAGCAATTCAAAACGTTTAATGAAGGCGAACGTGCGAGGCCGTGCATCGCGCTCTGGCTGGCGCATTGGTGACGTTGGAACCTGATCCTGATCTTGTCGCGGAGGCGAAGTCATTCATCCGTCGCCTCGGTAGAGGATTTGCTCGCAACAATCGCGTAGGCTTCGCGCTAGAAGAACAGATTGACAGCTCGGCCCATCCAGTGGTCCCGGTCCAGATGCACATCTTTTACAGCGTTACCGGTGAAGGGGCGTCCATGGATGCAATCAATTCCCTATCCGCCTTCAAAGAGGAAGCTCTAGGCGAATGCGATCCCCGAAGACGCGAACGCAATACTGGTCGCGTCTCGATAGCGTCACTTCCGAAACTCTTTAAATTGTAAATGGCAAGCGGCGGGACCGGAGAGATTACGCCTGGTTGCTGACGCTCTCTTGCTGGACGGACCGAGCGCTCTACGTTGAACGGTGTTGAGCGCGAGGCGAGTTTGCCGGTATGTTTCATCGGCCCGTGAGCGGTATCCACTTGAGGGGGAAGACACATGCATACGAAAGTGTCAGTTGCGATTCCTGAAGAACACACGGATTTCATTGAAGAATTCAAGATCCTTTTGGAGAAATACCCAGAGGCGAAAGAAAGCTTTGTGCTGGCACACTTGGGCGATGCTACCTCCAAGATAGGGCCGATACCTCGGTGGACTGTCGGATGGGAATGCGAAGACATTGGCGATCACATCATTGATTGCAAACCGGTTGCCAGACCGGAGTAGCAACTCGCCGCCGTTTCTCAATTAGGATCCCGCTTCACTGGGGCGCGACGTAGATGACGGATGTTCCGCGCCAGACGGCCGTGTCCCGCCATAGGGTTTAAGCGGCCGCAAGAGCCTTCTCGATGTCCTGGAGGGAGTGCCCCGTAAGGTCCTTGTCAAGCTCCCCGATCAGAACGTCTGAAAGGGACTTGTGATATCTCTTCCGCATTTCGCCCAGCGTTCGCGGTGCCGCAATGACGACCAGGCTTTTAATTTTCCCATCGAGCACCTGCTTGTTCAACATTTCCGCCACGCCTGAACTGAAGCCGTCTTCGTCCTGCTGACTATCGTCGGGGTTCGCCGAGCTGCTTGAATGACGGCCTCCGGAGGAAACTTTGGAACTATCGACATCCGCTGAGGGCATTGCCTTCAGTTTGACATTCGCCGCATCGCCGTCGTTTTGAAAGAGATTAAGTTTTTCGCCGTCTGCAACGGCGATAACCGTATTCTGAGGAAGGTTCATTACTGGCTCCTTGGTTAGCTTTGCCCGTTCTTCCCAGCGGTGGGTAAGGCAATTCCCATCCCTGCGTTAACCCTGCTGCAGAGCATCCGTTCCGCAGCGATGCTGGTCAGCCGAACCATTCGTGGTTTCGACGCTGTGCATTCGGCCGGTCCGCCAAGCAGACCGGCGGCTTATTCCGGCCATCGGCAGACTCACCGTCACAGCTGTGCACTGCCAATTGCGCCCACACCCCGAGCCGAGCTTGACCCGACGAGCGTCTGAACTGTAGGCAACAACGCCTGCATGCGGATAATGCCCGCGATATCCAGCGATTGTAGGCGTGCTTCAGCTTTGCTTTCGCCTCTTCGAAGGCATCGTCGCCGTATAAGAAGCAAGCCACGTAGAGTGGGGGTCGCACCGCCCCAAATGGTCAGACTTGGAACTGTGTTCCGATACTTCGCAAAAATCCCCCCCAAATTTAAGGGGATTGCGATAAGCGGTACCGCTGTCATATCTGCGCACGCGGCAGCCTGGCAGCACCCCCAATCCATGCAGCAAAAAGGCTTCCGTCACCTGACGGGAGCCTTTTGTATACCCGATTGCGGTCTCATCACCAAACTTCTGCGGCCAGTAACGGAAGGGTGGGCGAGGCACGCGCGATATTTGAAGCCAGGTTTCGAGCGATCTAACGAGGGTCTTTGTACTACGAATGTGATGGTGGCCAAAGCCCTTCTCGCGGGCTTTCATAGCCTGTGCCCGAGCTGTCGAGCGAGCCACCCTTAGTGTCAGCAGTCCGGTCCATGAAAAGCATCGGGCCTGAAACTTTGGGGTCTGCGCTCGGGCTCAGTTTCTTTCGAAGGCGTGCGTCGCCGGGCGACGCACGCCTGACAGCTCAGGCAGCTTTTGCGTTGACCGTGGTCTCGGCCAACTCAGAGAGCAGTTCGTCCGTTG
>NZ_LMDG01000004.1 GCF_001426265.1 Rhizobium sp. Root1220 | reverse complement strand
CGCTGCTGTAGCTGCAAAACTCCTCAATTGCCTTCGCGCTATTTGACTCTACAGCCAAATGTTCTTATTTTGTTCCCTATTCCATTAGGGAAAGGATAGGACATGAGCTGGCTCAAACTCGACCCCGCACAATCGTCGATGCCGGAACCTCAATTTCGGCTCGCGGTCCAGGATCATTTTCTGAAACTGTTTCTGCCGCACCGCGACAGCTTCGACTGGGATGTCGCCGCCTTCTACCGGAGCCGGGACGAGCGACCGATCTACTATTTTTCGCCCGGCGCTGCGGACCTCCTCACGCGGTTCGACAAATTACCTTACGAGCCGTGCGGCCGGCCGGAATCCAGTGCAGTGGACTTGCAAGTTGGCTCGTCGCTTGCCCGCGACACGGCTTGGGTCGAACTGCCGGATGACACGCGGCCTTATCCGGAGTTGGAACAGGAACTCGATGAGGCCGAGACCGGTTACTGGGAGCAAGTCATGGGATCAGGTGGAAAGCGCGGGCCGAATGATGGCGGTTCCGCCTGAGATCGCACCGATGGATATCATGGCCGCTTCGACCATCCGGAAGATAATCCACGTCGACATGGATGCCTTTTATGCGTCGGTGGAACAGCGCGATAATCCGGCGCTGCGCGGCAAGCCGCTGGTGGTCGGCGGCGCTGCCGCGCGTGGCGTTGTCGCGGCCGCCAGCTATGAAGCACGAAAGTTCGGTGTTCATTCGGCAATGCCATCGGTTACGGCCGCGCGCAAATGCCTTGATCTGATTTTTGTGAAGCCGCGTTTCGACGTCTACCGCGCTGTCTCGCAGCAGATCCGCGAGATCTTTGCCGAATACACGCCGTTGATCGAGCCGCTGTCGCTCGACGAGGCCTATCTCGACGTCACGGAAAATCTGAAAGGCATGCCGATCGCGACCGAAATTGCTCTCGAGATCCGCGCGAAAATCAAGGCGGTCACGGGGCTGAATGCGTCAGCCGGCATTTCCTACAACAAGTTTCTCGCCAAAATGGCCTCCGACCTCAACAAGCCGAATGGCCAGGCCGTCATCACGCCGAAGAATGGGCAGGCATTCGTCGAACAGCTCGCCGTCAAGAAATTCCATGGTGTCGGGCCCGCCACGGCCGAGAAGATGCATCGACTTGGGATTGAAACCGGCGCCGACCTCAAGGCACAGTCGCTTCAGTTCCTGACCCAGCATTTCGGGAAGGCTGGCCCCTACTTCTATGGCATTGCCCGGGGGATCGACAATCGGCAGGTTCGTCCGGATCGCATCAGGAAGTCGATCGGCGCCGAAGATACGTTCATGCAGGACATCGAGACGCTCGATGTCGCCAACAGCGAGCTCAGGCCGCTCGCGAAAAAGGTATGGTCATATTGCGAGGCGAAGGGTTTCAGCGGCAAGACAGTCACCGTGAAGGTCAAATACTCCGACTTCACGCAGGCAACCCGAAGCAAAACGACCGCCCTGCCCTTCAGCAGTTGCAACGACATTCTCGACGCCGCCACAGATTTGCTCGCAACAGTCTATCCGTTCAAGCGATCAGTGCGACTGCTTGGTGTGACGCTCTCGTCCCTGACGAGTAGAGAACCCGACATGGACGGACAGGCGCAGCCGCAACTCGATTTCAGTCGATGAGATCCCCGACCGGCGCTTATATTGCCGGCCGAAACTACGCGGCAGCCTTGCCGCGCCTAACCTAGACCGCTAAAGCCGTTAGGACTTGGCATTTCAAAAAGAGGACACCATGGCAACTGGCATTGTAAAATTCTTCGCCCAGGACAAGGGCTTTGGCTTCATCACCCCTGACAACGGCGGACCTGATGTCTTCGTTCACATCTCNGAAGCCGGCACCGGGCGCAGAGGACACCATGGCAACTGGCATTGTAAAATTCTTCGCCCAGGACAAGGGCTTTGGCTTCATCACCCCTGACAACGGCGGACCTGATGTCTTCGTTCACATCTCGGCTGTCGGTTTTGGCGGCTCGCTTCAGGATGGCCAGAAGGTCAGCTTCGACGTCGGTCAAGACCGCAAGACGGGCAAATCGAAAGCTGAGAACGTCACGGTTCTCTGAAACAATTCGCTTGGCCCGTCTTTCGCACGGGCCAAGTCTTCCGTTCGGAAGAGCTCGACCCTTGTCACTGTGAAAGCGCGGATATGAGCGATAGTCATCTTTCGATTTTCTGGTATCGTGCGATCATAGCGTAGGGAGTAGGCGTTATGAAGAGTTTGGTTCCAGGCGGGTTCTATTGGGCTCGATCAAACAAGTATGCAGCCGGCCGGGCGACAATCGTGCAGGTTTCCACGATCTTTGGCGAGAGCCCTGACTTCTGGACACTGGCGGTCCCAGGATCCGACCAGCATCACATGATCGGGGATTTCGAGATCATCGCCCCGGTTGAGCCGCTTGAAGTCTACCCTCACCGTCAAGCCGCGGAATAGCGTCCGATTTGGGGCCAAGTCGACCTGCAAAATCGTCATCGAACGGTTGATCAGGGAGAGAGGCACTCCTCACAAATCCCGCAGCAATCTTCCTCAATGACAGCGCGACGCCCACAGCAGTCGCATAGCGAAATTTCACTCCCACCACAGGTCTTCCGTTCCGGCGGCAAGATTTCGATCGTGTCGTCGTCGAAGACAGTCGTGAGAATGAGGTCGTCCATGTCGGGGCTCCGGGGGAATTCAAACTCAAGATGGTGATGCCTGCGTTGAAGACAAGATGGGCGCCTTAAGGGTTCGAAAGCGGACGCCATTTCTGTCGCATGAGCGGCCTCGGACTACGAGTGATCTGCAGGCGGTCCTCATCGACCTGGCACTGCACCTTCGCATCAACTCGTTGACGCGGGAGGCTACACATCCCATCTACGCGTCATGCCGAAACACGAAAAGAACGACGTAGAGCTCGTCCGGACATGGACGCTTTCTTCTGCGGCCACCATGGGATCGTTCGTACGCGCGAAAGGAATACTTCAGGAGCTGCAATCGCGTGTTCCTGCCACGTCGAAGAAGTCGCTGGCGCTTGATGGAAGCGACATCATCCTCGCCATGCCGGCCAACGACAAAGCCGCGTTCAACGCTGCGGCCGCCGTCGTCGGGAGGGCGATGGTGGATGTCGAAACACTACCCGTCATCCCGCGAGAGATTGAGGACATCCTCACGATCAAGTCCAGTGAACGGCATCGCTGGCTCGCAGACGGCCGGCTACCGAGTGCTGGCACGCGAACCGTTCGGCTGAATGGACGCGCCCGGAGGATCACGTTCCACGTCTTCGATCCAAAGGTGGTCGTGGACCTGCTTGATCGGGGCGCTGTCGACGAGTGGCGGGAGGACGACGTCGCAGCGAAAGCGGAGACCAGGCAGCAGGCTGCGTATCGCGCGAAGCTCACACGTTCGCTCAAGAAGCAGACCACCAAACCAAAAAGATCGGCGAAGCAATCCGAAGCTACGGCAACGGAGCTTCGTGGGTGGGATGAATTCGATATCGACGGCCTGTTACGATAACCACGGTAGCATTTCGTTAAAACGACTGGGGTGTTGCCGGTATGTCTGGGATGGTCTATCGAAGCCGCGCCGACGCAGCCTAACAGCCGTTTGAAAGACCCTAAATCGATGGCACGCAAGAATAGAGTCGATTTCACTTCGCAGGATGTCGAGGTGGAGCCCGTCATCTGCCCGCTCTGCGAGCGAGCGATACCGGACGAGCAGATAGAGTACCACCATCTCGTTCCCAAGAGTAAGGGTGGCAAAGCAAAGGTGCCTTTGCACCGGATATGTCATAGCCACATACACGCAGCCTTCACGGACGCGCAGCTGGCGAAGAAGTTCTCCACGATCGCCACTATTCTCGAGGGCCCCACGATCCAGAAGTTCGTTGGTTGGGTGAAAACAAAACCACCAGGCTTCGAGGATGAGGCAGAGGAGCGTGGACGCCGCCGCTGAAAATTGGCCAGGAGACAGCGCACCAAGCCGCCCGCTTCCAAACGTGTAAAGGTCTTGAGCGGAACCGAACCGAAGACCGCTGATATGATTTCCTTCAGAGCCAAATTTTCTGGCTAAGACATTAATTTTGACTGAGCGCGAACGACTGATTTGGGGCCGGGAGAGGACTGTCGGCTTTTAGTCGTCTAAAGTGGAACAACTGCCATTCAGTTAGCTGCAGCATTATAAGGGTGGGACCACAGATGGGGTATGACGAAGGTGAGCACATCAAGGAGGTCTTCGCCTATTTCGGGAGGGCATATTATGAAGCCGGCGTGCTGGAAACGGGATTAGCGATTGCACTGATGCAGTGCGCTTTCCTGAGCCGCGTCCGTGATCAATATTTGACTGATCGGGGAAAGTCTTTTGATCGGACGCAGTACGAAGCTGAATTCGATCGCTTTATGGAGAGCCAACACTCGCAGACGTTCGGCAATCTTCTCAAGCGCGTTTCGGCATTGCCCGAGCTTAGTGACGCCCTAAAAGAAAGGCTCTGGGACGCTAAGAAGCGTCGGGACTTTCTCGGCCATCACTACTTCAGGGAAAGAGCAGTCGATTTCAGCAATCGCATCGGCCGCGACAAGATGATAGCGGAACTGCACAATGACGGCGATATGTTTGAATTGATCGATCGCGATCTTTACTCTGAATTGGCTCCAATCCGTGAAAAGCTTGGGATGGACGGCGAGAACTTCCAAAAGTATCTCGCGAAGCTTTATGTTGCTGCCAGCACCGAGTCTTTAACAGATTAGGTATTAAAGCCAATGTGGGCACGAGATTCTTTGAGGGAAAAATGGCTTGGTCTGACGGGTTAGCATTAGGAAGTCCTGCCTACGAGATTGCATCGTCAACGAATCTCCGCGTGCGCGTTGTAGCGGGTCCCGGCACGGGCAAGTCGTTCGCGATGAAACGTCGGGTGGCACGACTCTTGGAACAAGGAATCGCGCCTGCGTCGATCCTGCCGGTCACGTTTACTCGCGTAGCCGCAGAAGACCTGCATCGTGAGCTGGTCAACATGGACGTCGCGGGCAGCGACGGATTGACGGGTGTTACGCTCCACAGTCTCGCTATGCGTATGCTGATGCGAAATCACGTACTTGGCGCAACCGGCCGAGTGCCGAGGCCACTTAACGAATTTGAACTGGAACCGCTCATTTCCGACTTAATGGGCGCACATGGAGGCAGGAGAACCGTTAAAAAGCTTAAGCAAGCGTATGAGGGGGCTTGGGCTCGACTACAACATGAACAGCCGGGATATGTCCTCGATCCCGCAGACGCGGCGTTTCAACTGGACCTGCTAAATTGGCTCCGCTTTCATCGCGCCATGCTAATCGGCGAGGTGATCCCTCAACTATACCAGTACCTCCGAAACAACCCAGCAGCGCAAGAACGCAGCGAGTTCCAGCATATATTGGTTGACGAATATCAGGACCTCAACCGCGCGGAACAATCGGTCATCGAGCTCCTTTCCAATCACGCACAAGTCTGCGTTGTCGGTGACGATGACCAGTCGATCTACAGCTTCAAACACGCTCATCCGGACGGGATCCGAGAATGGCTTGTTGCAAATGCTGGTGCGGACGATCTTGGGCTAGATGATTGTCGCCGCTGCCCCACCCGCGTCGTCCAGATTGCTAATAGCCTAATAGGCCACAACCAAATCAGACCAGTGCCTCGCGCGCTGGTCCCGCTACCCGCCAATGGGCCAGGCGATGTCAGGATTATTCAATATCAGTTGCTCACAAACGAGGTGAACGGCGTTGCGAACATCATCGCGGCAATGATTGCGGACGGCACGCCACCCGGCGATATATTGGTGCTTGCGCAGCGTGGTGTGATCGGGACGCCGATCTATGAGGCGCTTGTCGACCGACAGATTCCAGTTCGGTCCTACTACGCGGAAGCGGAACTTGACGCATTGGAAGCCCGGCGTGCGTTCGCGAAGTTGAAACTCCTCATAGACAGAGACGACCGTGTCGCCCTGCGATGGCTGGTCGGCATTGATGGCAATAATTGGCACGCGGCAGGCTACCGTCGTGTGCGCGGACATTGCGAAGCTACCGGTCTGACGCCTTGGCAGGCGCTAGAGCAGATCGCCGCCGGAAACCTTTCTCTGCCTCATACTGCCGGGATCGTCGTTGCCTTCAACGACCTCATGGCGGAGCTCAACGCGTTGGAGGCACTTCCGGATTTAGCTTCTATCGTCGACGAGCTATTCCCGAATGGGCAGATTACAACACGCGACATCCGGCAACTGTCGCTCAACATTCTTGGCGAAATGGACACGGAGGAAGGCATCGAAGGTGAGGACGTAAACAACGAGTTCATGTCGCGACTTCAAGAGGCCATAAACCAGCCCGACATCCCTTCGGAAATCCAAGACGTCAGGATCATGAGCCTTCACAAGAGTAAGGGGCTAAGTGCGCCTGTCACGATCATCGCGGGCTGTATTCAAGGCTTGCTCCCAAAGCAACCCGAAAACGCACTGCCGGCTGCGCAGCAAGCCCAAGAAATGGAAGAGCAACGGCGACAGTTCTACGTCGGCATCACACGGGTAAAAGCAGCGCCCAATGCTGGCAAGCCCGGCACGTTGATCCTTACTTACTCACAGGCGATGCCGCTAGCATCCGCCCTTGGGGCTGGCATCGCGCCAGCGCAGACGCAATATGGCATCGCGTCTCTTCATGCGAGCCAATTTATCGGCGAGTTAGGTCCGGCGGCGCCACAACCAATCGCGGGCTAGGACATTGGCGACACACGATGAACTTTACGCAAAGTTCGGCAAAACGGCGGAAGCCGCACAACTATTCGAGGTTGAATTAGGTACGCTAATTCTTTGCGCCCGCGCGATTGAACAAGGTTGGATTTTGGAAGCCGACTCCGTCAAGGCGCGGAAGCTACTTGACGACATCGA
Source organism: Rhizobium sp. Root1220 (assembly GCF_001426265.1). GTDB lineage: Bacteria > Pseudomonadota > Alphaproteobacteria > Rhizobiales > Rhizobiaceae > Rhizobium. The sequence goes on along the minus strand of NZ_LMDG01000004.1, from coordinate 156,643 downwards.
CCGGAGCACGCTTGGCCACCTGCTTCGCAGCTTGAAAAAATGCGTAGAGCTTGACGATGCATTGGCTGACCGATTCGGGTCCGCGCTGCAAACTCGGAACAGGTTGTTTCATCGCTTCTATGAATTCCACAACTTCAAAATTCAGACCGACGAAGGACGCGACGCGATGATAGCGGACCTCGAGGCTATGCATACTGAGCTTTTTAACGCATGGCAGATCGCCAGCAGCATGACAGAGACAGCGACAGCATTCTTGCTTGAAGTAAGTAGCAAGACAGCTTAGTCGCTGCATCGATCGACGGTGCACACTCGCGCGTAAGGTCCGCTTCTCGCCGAGTGGCAAAGTCTGCTCGAGCGTCCGAATTGGGGGCGGAATTCCGATTGGCCGGTTCCGACCGCTCGCCGTGACGTCGAATCGGATAACGCTGATGACAGAACGTCGCATGCCCGGCTTCGACTGAATTCTGGCGGCAAGCGACGCAATTGCATAGACAACGCGGAATCCGTCGTACACCTTCCCAACTCCTGACGCGACGCGTCCTCCGCAAAACCGACTGCGATCGACCTTCATCTGAGGAACTGAATGAATCCGAAGCGCCGAACCGCACTAATCAACCGGCTGGCGAACGGGATAGGCTACATAGCCACCGATTTCGAGAGGTTCGGCGGCCTGTTCGTCCAGGCTTTGCTTGAGCTGCCGTTGGATCACCGGGGACTGAACTTGCTCGGCTATCCTGTCGCAGGCGTTGTAGATACGACGAACGGCGACGGGAAAGTCGCGGTTGAGTACTCCGACCGCAAGAACTACTTCAGCGGGGACATGGATAAGGCGCGTGGCGACCTCGCCCACGCTCTGGCCGGAGTGCCCGGTGCCGAAAGGATATTCCTCCTGTCCGGGCAGCCGAGCCGACCGCAGGTCGCTCAGGAGTTCGAACGTGCGGTGCTCGACCTGCCCGAGATGGAAGGCAAAACCCTCTATCTCTGGGGTGCGGTGGAAATCGCGACGCAGTTGGTCGACCATCTAGTCCTGAGCGATGCGGTGGTCCGCAGGCTCTCTCCATACCTTCCAGATCTGGAGCGGATTCGGGAGGAGGAAGCGGCGAGCCGAATGGTGCCAGAGCCCGTGCCGAGTTGGTTGCCTCGAGACGATATCGACATGGCGATCGTTGAGCGACTGAGACAGAAACCTGTTTTGGCCATCGGCGGAGTGGGCGGTATTGGAAAGACCGCGACCGTTCAGGCTTTCGCCCATCGGCATCAGGACGATTACGAAGTCCGCATCTGGCTAGACGGCGACGAGATTCGCAGAGCGGATGATCTGCATGCGGTCCCACTCCTGCGTGCGGGCGAAAGCCGCAACGTCGTTGGATTGATGCAAACGTTGCGCTGCTTGCTGGTGATCGACGACGCTCCGGCAAATCTGGACATGACCGTGTTGGAGAGAATCTGCGGCAAGGGCACCCACGTACTGTTGACGCAACGCTCGACCGACGCGCAATCGTTCTACCTGCCCATGCTGGATCGACTACAGTCCTCGGCGCTTCTAGGGCTTGCCCCAGTGAAGTGTCCGGAGGCGGTTTTCCACAAGATCTGGGGAACGGTGAAAGGGCATCCACTGACACTTTCGCTCATCCTCGCTGCGGTGAGCGAGGGAGCGACGTGGGATGACATCCTCGAAGATTGCGATGTCATCGGCGATATGGAAGTCGGGGGGCGGCGATTAACCGATGTCCTTCTCGAGCGGCTGCGGCCATCGCTGACCAAGGAATTATCAGTGTTCGCGTGGTCGGGCCTTCCTGTTTGCGACGAGGATTTCCTAAGTTTCGCGATCAAGCCGCTGGGCATTCGAAAGTTGAAGGGGAACAGCCTCACCGTCCCGGATCGCAACAGGGCCGTCCGCCTGCACGACGTGGTCCACGCCTCCCTCGACGGAAGTTGGTGCACTAACGAGCGCTCCGTCGAACTGGAGCATCTGCTGGACACTTATCTTGTCGAAGCCTCCCGTGGCGAAGGCCTCGATCTTTGGCGCAATGCTCGCGTCTTCCTGCCCAAGCTCGAGGATATGGTAGCACGCGGCGGGACGCCGCCCAGTTTTCTCTTCGCGCTACTTACTACGTGGGACGCTCTCGAGACCAAGCCAGAGCTGGTCGGAGAACCTTTGGAAATTGTGCGTCTGATGGCTGGGCGCAAACCAGGACCGCTCGGGATCAACACGGTGATTGAATCCATCGAGCAGCTCTTTCTCTACGACAAGGAGCGAAACGACCCCGCTGCCCAGGACAGGCTGCGGGACCGTGTGGTCGCTTTCGACAAGATGCTTGAGCTTCCAAGTCTGACGGCTCGTGAGATAGCAGAGCTGTTGCATCACAAGGGCAAAGCCCTGAAACGTCTGGGCGATAAGTCGGCTGCCGCCGATCTTTTCGAACAAGTGCTTACCGGCCCGGTTCCGCTGCACGAAGCCCGGCTCCAACTGGTCGATCTCTACAAGGGACACGCCGAGAAGGAGGCGAGGGCCACGCAGCTCGTGGACGAGATGCTCGGACCAGGCGCCAACACCGACGGCTTGTCCTATTCCGTGCTCCTCGGGGTAATTGAGCGTCTCCCGTCCGGCTCTGGCCGGTGGCGTGCGGCGCTCATCGACCGCCATGCCGCCTCGATTGAGCAGACGATTGTATCGGCCGCCAATGCCGGCGCGCAACACGCGTTCGACGCCTTCGCCGCTCTTGGCAGGTACATCTCCCTAGAGCGGCCAGACATGTTTCGGTCGATCTTCGATGGCTTACCCGAAGTGGAATTGGAAAGGCTGCAGTCTGATCGAGAGCGGGCAGCCCGCGCCGAGATCTTCTGCGAGGCTGCCCGTCTGTCGCCGGCATCGGCTGTCGAACTGAGGGAGAAGGCGCGCGCTCACTACCGCGCCATTGTAAAACCTATGCAGTTTCATCACCAGCGCCATGCCGAGCTGTTGATCGACATGGGAAAGCCGGAGGAAGCCGAGACTATCCTTAGGCAGAAGACGAGCCTCGACACCGAATGGCTGGAACGACTGCTAGCGCGATGCCGGCTTGGTCAGGGCGATGCCGACGGCGCCTTAAAATGGGTCGACAGCGCTTTGGCCAAGCTCAGCGCCGAGCGTTTTAGGAGCGAGTTCCTTGAGTTGCGTCACGATATCCGCAGCGCGCTTGGCGAGGAGGATGCCGCTATGGATCTGGAAGCTGCCGTTGCCGCGAGCCAGAAGGAAAATGAGCGCCTGCGCCTGCAACGCAAGCTCGACGATTTATGCGTCGGCAGCTTCTCACCTCCATTTCGAGCGTAGAGCCGACAAAATCAAGAGGTCCGCTTTCGGTATTCGCCAAGTTCGCTTGAATGACAGGAATGCGGGCGCAAAGCAGATCGAATCCTGTGAGAAGGTCTAGCAGCGAAAGGGCGCGGCCCCACGATGCGCAGGGCCGTTCCCCTTCAGATTTCAGTCCGCTCTGCCAGTTCCAGTGCATCCTCAATATCGACGCCGAGATACCTGACTGTATTCTCAATCTTGGTATGGCCAAGCAGGATCTGGATCGCTCGAAGGTTACCAGTTGCCTTATAGATCATGGCAGCCTTCGTTCGCCGAAGGGAATGCGTCCCGTAGTCCTCCCGACGCAACCCAATAGCAGTGACCCACTCATCGACCAGTCGGGCGTATTGCCGAGTGCTGAGATGATCTGCGTAGTCTACTCGACTGGGAAAGGCATAGTCATCGACTGTTCCTCCCCTTTGCTGAAGCCATGCAAGCAGACTCGCTCTGACCTCGGTCGTAATCTCGAACTGCACGGGGCGTCCAGTCTTCTGCTGGACGACCATCGCACGAGTTCGAATTTCGTGGCCCGTGACGAGGGTCCCGATTTTCATTTTTACCAAATCGCAGCCGCGGAGCTTGCTGTCGATGGCAAGATCGAACAATGCACGATCTCTCATCCTTCCCTCTCGGTCGAGAAAGAAGCGGACGGCCCAAATCTGGCGCTGCTTCAGGGGCTTCTTGACGCCAACTTGCTTGCCTGCGTTCCAAGCCGGTCGGCCGAGCGCACCAGGATCATATTGTGAGATACCCATTTCAGTTCTCCTATGGCCACCATTGGCCGGAGGGAGAATGCACTGCTCTCGGTTCTATGACGGGGCCGGGAGCGGACCATCCGCTATGCGTTTCGATTTCACGAAGAGCGGCCGCTCCGTAGCCTGTCCCCTTGGGAATGCAAATCTCCAACAGCAATTTCCCCAGCCCATTTGTGGCGTTTGGCGCGGGACGTCAGCCCCCTGATATGGACCGCCCGGCGAGGAGCAGAGCGTACGCGGCGAGTCGGTGGGATATGAACTCTGTGAAAAGCCGCACGCGCTTCGTCTTGCGTGTCTCCCCCTGCGTGAGAAGCCAGATCGTCGCAGGTGATTTCAGATCGATGCCCGGAACTCTCGCCAGAAGGTGATCGGCATCTCCGACGAAACAAGGCAGTTTGGTCATACCGATCCCTCGCCTTGCCGCAGCGATCTGCGCGTCGGCGTCTGGCGTCCTGAACGGAACCCCTGTGGCGCGAAACTCCCCTTCGTCGATCCAGTCCGGAAGAGCCTGACCGCCGATGACGATCGGCCGGACTGGATCCGGCGCACCCGCACGCCACGCGGCCAGCCTATCGCGAGACATATAAACACCCGCAAGCAGATCCGGACCTTTCAGGCCATGAAGATTGAGCGGCAGGGTCTTGCGATCGGAGACCATCCGGATCGCCACATCCGCTTCTCGGTTGGTCAGATTCACGACTTCGCCGGTCGATACGATCTCCATCTCGATGTCCGGATGCAGACGCGCAAAATCGGCGATATCCGGCATGAGCAGGTGTGTCGCAAGGAACGGGGGCAGCGTCACCCGCAGAAGCCCGCGTACGCTCTGATCGCGCCCGAAGACGCGCGTCTCCAGTTGGTGCGACGAGGCTTCCATCTGGTTCGCGAACTCGAGAACCTCCTCGCCCGCGGCCGTCAGGCGGTAGCCCGAAGGCAGCTTTTCGAACATCTGCGCCCCGAGGTGCTCCTCGAGCTGAGCAATACGTCGCAGCACGGTCGAGTGGTTGACTCCCAGGCTCTTGGCGGCAGCCCGCACTGAGCCGCCACGCCCGGCGGCAAGAAAGTAGCGAACGTCATCCCAGTCGATCATGGTTCATTCCCGCGCCGCGTGGGGCGGCTTCCGAAGACCCGTCTACCATACTGGGCCGGATTGCGCGTGATCGTCGCCGCGTTTCGATCACGTAAGCGGATCGTTTTCGCACCACGGATGCGCGCGATTGGGCACTCACCGCCGGGCGCGGGCGAACCCATATCCATGCTGTCGGAGGATGTCTCCGCAAAGCGATGACCCGAGACGCGACACAAGGAATGCATGACATGACCAGATTGAATGGAAAGACCGCCGTGATCACGGGCGGCGCGACCGGTATCGGCCTCGCCGCTGCAAGGCGCTTCATCGAGGAGGGTGCCTTCGTCTTTATCTACGGCCGCCGGCAACAAGCACTCGATGCGGCTATGGCCGGGCTTGGACCCAACGCCCGAGCGGTGAAGGGCTCGGTCTCGGATGAGGCCGATCTGGATCGGCTCTACGCGGCGGTGAAAGCCGAGCGCGGAATCCTCGACATCGTCTTCGCCAATGCCGGGGCCGGAAGCCCGCTTCCTCTCGGCCAGATCACCGCCGAGCACATCGACGACACGTTCGACACCAACGTGAAGGGCACGATCTTCACGGTCCAGAAGGCGCTACCACTGATGGGCCCGGGCGGTTCGATCATCCTGACGGGATCGAGCGCCGGGACCACCGGCGCCCCGGCATTCACTGCCTACAGCGCCAGCAAGGCGGCCGTGCGCAATCTCGCGCGGACCTGGGCCGAGGACCTGAAGGGCACCGGCATCCGGGTCAACGTGCTGTCGCCCGGCGCAACGGCGACCGAACTCGCGAAGGAAGCGCTCGGTGAGGAGGGCCAGAAGGCCTACGGCGCAATGACCCCGCTCCGGCGCATGGCCGATCCCGCGGAAATCGGGGCCGTCGCCGCTTTCCTCGCGTCGGACGACAGCAGCTTCATGACCGCCAGCGAAGTCGCCGTCGACGGCGGCCTGGCTCAACTCTGACCCCGGCGCGGTGCCGCGCCTAACTCCCACACAACGAAGGACAAAAGATTATGAAAGCACTCGAAGGTAAAATCGCAGTCATCACGGGCGGAAGCAGCGGGATCGGCTTGGCCACAGCCAAGCGTTTCGTGGAGGAAGGTGCACAGGTCGTGATGATTGGGCGACGCGAGCAAGCCTTACAAGAGGCCGCGGCCCTTATCGGGAAAAACGTGACAACAGTCGTGGGCGACGTCTCGCGCTTGGAAGATCTGGACCGGCTCTACGCCACCGTGAAGGAGAAGCATGGTCACATCGACATTCTCTTCGCAAACGCGGGCGCAGGTACGGTCGCGCCGCTCGCGGCAGCTACTGAGGCCCATTTTGACCAGACCTTCGATGTGAACGTGAAGGGTCTGTTCTTTACGGTCCAGAAGGCCCTTCCCATCTTCAAAGACGGCGGATCGATCATTCTGAACTCTTCGGTCTCGAATGTGATGGGGCTGCCGGCGTTCAGCGCCTACGCAGCAAGCAAGGCGGCTGTTCGCAGCTTCTCGCGGTCTTGGACCCAGGAGCTGAAGGACCGCAATATCCGCGTCAATACGATGAGCCCCGGCGCGATCGAGACTCCCGCCTTGGCGACAACGACCGGCCTCACCGCTGAGCAAGCCGAGGAGGCGGTCGCGCAGTTTGCTGCACAGATCCCAATGGGTCGCAGGGGCAAGCCTGAGGAAATCGCGGCGGCGCTCACGTTCCTCGCCTCCGATGAAAGCTCCTACATCACCGGTATAGATCTCGCCGTCGATGGTGGTTGGGCGCAGGTCTGACCCAGCGTCAACACAGGATCGGAGAAGCATTATGAGCTACTCAATCATTGGCTTCGGCAATATCGGCCGAGCTCTGGCCAAGGCCTTTTCCCGCAAGGGCATCGAAGTATCCGTTGCAACCACACGGGACCCGGAAAGCTTTGCAGCCGATGCGGCCGCGATCGGGCCCAAGGTCATTGCCAAAACGCTGGCGGAAGCCGTCAAGGCGGACGTCATCTTCTTGGCTGTCCGGTTCGAGGCACATCCGGATGTCGCGAAGGCGCTTCCCACCTGGCAGGGGAAGACGATCGTCGATGTCACCAACGCCTACGGCGTTCCGCCGGAGGAGCTGGGAGGACAACCGTCTTCCAAATTCGTCGCACAAGCCTTCCGTCGTGCAAGGCTGGTCAAGGGTTTCAACCACTTGGGCGCTGCCGTTCTTGCCCAAGATCCAGCCCTGCGTGGTGGCAGACGAGTCGTGTTCCTGGCGAGCGACGATGACGACGCTGCGGCGGAGATTGGTGCGCTCGCGGAAAATCTGGGCTTCGCGCCGATCAAGCTTGGCGGGCTGTCGGAAGGCGGGCTGCTGGTCCAGGCGCGCGGAAAGAGCTGGGGTCATCTGATCTTCAAGGACCTGGTCAAGTTCGACGGATAAAACGACAGCCCCACCGACAGGACCACGATGTGCGGATCGGATCAAGCGCGATCCGATCCCAGCGAAATGGAGACATTCCCATGAGTATTGAAAAAAACATCGAGACCGTGAAGGACTTCTTCGCCGCGATAGGCCGCGGCGACAGACAGGCTCTGTTGGCGCTGGTTGCCGAAGACATCAAGTGGATCATTCCGGGCGAGGACTGGCCGCTGGCCGGCACCTACCGGGGGCACGCGGGACTGGCAGATTTGCTGGATACGGCATCCAGGTCGATGGAAACCTCCACTGAACCCCGGGAGTTTGTCGCACAAGGAGACCGGGTTCTCGTCGTCGGCTGCGCCAGCGGGAAGGTCAAAGCAACGAACAAGTCGTTCGAGGACGACTGGATCTTCGCCATCACGGTCCGGGACGGCAGACTGACCAGAATCCAGGAATACATCGACACGCAAGCGTTGGCACGCGCCGCGCAGATGGACGCGTCCGGGCCCGTATAGCGCAGGCCTTCTGCAACGATCGGGTTTCGCCGAAGGTGAATGAGCCGCGGATCGCCGTCTCGCGCGCCGCGCGCTCGTCGAATACCCAACCGTAAAGGAGATTTCGATGTACGACCAATCCAAACTATCCGAATTGATCCGGTTCGCACGCATTGATGCGGGTGCCATCGTCATCGACGTTTATCCAGGCGACGGCGACTGGACGCGCCTGTTCTCCGACGTCGTTGGACGCAAAGGTCGAGTCACCAGCTTCGTGCCGGCCGAAGTCGGGCACTTCAAGAACGATCCGGTCGGTCTCATGCGAACGCTCGCGCAAGAGCCAGGCCGGGAAAACGTCGAAGTCGTCTCAGCGGACCTCGTCGCAATGCCGGAGATCACGCAGCCAGCGGATGTCCTGTGGCTGCACCTGTTCTACCACGATCTCCACACCGCGCTGATGCAGGCCAGGGGCGCGACGGCGGCCGACTTCAACCGTGCCGTCTACGAGCGGCTGAAGCCCGGTGGGTTCTACGTCATCGTCGATCACGCCGCCGCCGCCGGAGCGGGCACAGGTCATGCCCAGTCATTGCATCGCATCGATCCTGCCTTCGTGCGCGAGGAGGTGGAGGCTGCCGGCTTCGTACTGGATGCGGAAAGCACCCTGCTCGCGAACAGGAACGATCCACACGCGATCAAGGTCTTCGATCCCTTGATCAAGGGCGAGACCGATCGCTTCGCATATCGGTTCGTGAAGCCCTGACAGAGTCCGGCGCCAACCTCAAGTCGACCTCCCAAGGATGCCAGGCTACTGCTCAACTGCGCCCGTCTGCAGCAACGTCGGCTTTCGGAGCTCGCTGGAGAGCCTGCAAAGGTCAAGCTTGGGGGCGCTTTTCAGGCTTTTCGCGCTACCTGCTACAGATTAAGTTGAGGGCGAAATATCTTCGCTGTCGTCCTACGGTCAATCCTCCCCACTAGACTTTGAGTCCGTCTCGGATGGCGTGGGCAACATGAGAGGCACCGCTGCGAGAATGACCAAGACGATCGCGGTCGATAAGACGGCAGTTACCTCCAATCCCAGRCCGGCCATTACGCCGATCGCGGCTGTCGCCCAGATACTGGCCGCTGTGGTGAGCCCTTCTACCTCGCGCTGCGCCGAGCGGATTATGATAGCACCCGCNCCGGCCATTACGCCGATCGCGGCTGTCGCCCAGATACTGGCCGCTGTGGTGAGCCCTTCTACCTCGCGCTGCGCCGAGCGGATTATGATAGCACCCGCGCCGAGGAAGCCTATTCCTTGAACGACACCCTGCAGTACCCGTGACAGATCGCCGATCTGCATGCCGCTCTGCAGTGGACCTAAAACGAAAAGTGCAGCACCCACGGCAACCAACATGTGAGTCCGCAGGCCAGCACTTCTGCCCTTGCTCTCGCGTTCGAACCCGAGAACCCCACCGAGTACCGCCGCGATCACAAGGCGCACAGYGATGCGAGTTATGGCCGACGCGTCTGGAACATCAGAGAATTCTTTGACTAACGTCCCCCAAACTTCGTCTCCCACGGTCGCATCCTTATGTCGTTCGCAAATTTGGCATGTAAACGAGGTGCCATACAAACGCTGCGCTGGCAACTTCACTGCCGCCGTCNCCTGCAGTACCCGTGACAGATCGCCGATCTGCATGCCGCTCTGCAGTGGACCTAAAACGAAAAGTGCAGCACCCACGGCAACCAACATGTGAGTCCGCAAGCCAGCACTTCTGCCCTTGCTCTCGCGTTCGAACCCGAGAACCCCACCGAGTACCGCCGCGATCACAAGGCGCACAGCGATGCGAGTTATGGCCGACGCGTCTGGAACATCAGAGAATTCTTTGACTAACGTCCCCCAAACTTCGTCTCCCACGGTCGCATCCTTATGTCGTTCGCAAATTTGGCATGTAAACGAGGTGCCATACAAACGCTGCGCTGGCAACTTCACTGCCGCCGTCGTCACCCGTGAGGGTAGCGTTTGTGCTCATAGGGGGAATAACAGCCATCTCGCACCGTCAATTGCCGCGGGATGCCTTCCCCCACCGTCTAGCGGAGCGATTACTCGTGCGAGCGGAAGCAGCAAGCACCGGGATGTAAAGCCATGTCTGCATTTAGGTACGGGCAAACACGGTGTCTATGACTGGAATGCGGGCGCAAAACTGCCATAGCCGGAGCCACCTTTGCCTTGATGGGGTTCGAACCGTCGGCCCTTTTGATATAAGAGCTATCTATCTGAAATTTGTAACGGATATCAGCTTTGCCTACAGGTAATAGCTGATTTTGGGCCGTGAGCGGACTGGCTGTTTTCGGCGCTAATGACGAGATACACACGTAATACTTGCTGGTATTTCAATATTCTCAGAAACTTGATTCTTTCGGTAGCACCCTCAAATGACCCTCGACGGATTCCTGACCTTCCTTGGACTAGCTGCTGCCGTCTTCGCGATTAGACCTTTTGGAACCGGCAGTGTGCCTGGCACCAGGCCGCGGCGGCCGGGGACAGCCAGCCGGTCATTTCCACCATGCTTTCGTAGCGCTTCGGCAGGTTCCACATGATGATAGGCTCGTGATGGGCAATGCGATTGCGCAGGCTGCGGATTTGCGCCAGCGGGCCGGAGAAATCCTTTCTTCGCAGCCCCTTTCCGTCTGGCTTGCGGCCGATCTTGTGCAGCGTCGTCTGCCACAACGTTTCATAGTCCTTTCCGAACATCGCGGTCCAGAAGCTGAAGGTTCAGGGCCGCAACGATCCGGCCGGGGGTCGGTTCTTTTTTGTCTGCCTCAATGTCCTGGATGGCCTTGGCGAGCTGCTCGGGCTGCCATTCACCGAGCAGCAACCCCGGTTCATGAAACCAGCTTTCATTGACCGCTTCGGTCATGACTGCATGGATTCGGTTGACCTCATGAGTCAGCGTGCGGATGTCGTGGCCAGCGTCGCGCAGCACCGTGCTCGAGATGAGCGAGCTCGCTATCGAGCCATAGCAAGGCGCGGGCATCGGCAAAATGGGATCGTTCGATCAATCCGCTGCCAGCTTCCGCCTTCCGCAGCTTCCGCGGGGGCAACTTGAACGGGAAGTAAGGTGATGAATCTATGGTAAATATGCCGCTAACCAGAAGCGAGATGGATCATTGCTTCCGCTGTCGCTGACGATGTCGGGCAGCAGCTCTAACCATCGATAAGTATCGCTTATCGATGGTTATTGATTTTGTCGCGCAAATCAGAAAAAACAATGCCAGGGGACGGCTGCATCGCCGGACAGAACCCTGTTTCGGAGCTTCCTTTGACGCCGTCCACATCGAAATCCGCCGTCGAACGCCGATCGGAAGAACTCGACACCATCGCCGCCGTCTTGCCGATGGAGCGCCGCGACGAGCTCGCCGAGCTGCTCACCGACCAGGACGTGGAGACCCTGAAGCATCTTGTCGAACGCGGCATGGGCGACAACACGTTGCGGGCGCTGACATCTGATCTCGCCTACCTCGAAGCCTGGGGGTTGGCGGCCACGGGCCGGTCACTGCCCTGGCCGGCGCCGGAAGCACTGCTACTCAAGTTCGTCGCCCACCACCTCTGGGATCCAGAGAAGCGTGCAGGCGACCCCGATCACGGCATGCCTGATGGAGTCGCCGACAATTTGCGCGCCCAAAAGTTTCTGAAATCTACCGGCCCGCACGCACCGGATACGGTGCGCCGGCGGCTGGCCAGCTGGTCGACCCTGACCAAGTGGCGCGGGCTCGACGGCGTGTTCGCCTCCCCTGCCCTCAAATCCGCCATTCGTCTCGCCGTGCGCGCCGTCCCGAGACAACGCCGTCGCAAGAGCGCAAAGGCAGTGACATCAGACGTTCTGGCAAAATTACTGGCGACCTGCGCGACAGATAGTTTGCGCGATATCAGGGACCGGGCAATTCTGATGGTCGCCTTTGCCTCCGGTGGCCGTCGGCGTAGCGAGGTTGCCGGGCTACGCTGCGAACAGCTGACGGTCGAGCCACCGCTCGAGGTGCCGGATGGCTCTCCCCTCCCCTCTTTGGCCATTCATCTCGGTCGCACCAAGACGACACCAGGCGAAGAGGACGAGGTCGTTTATTTGACCGGCCGACCTGTCGAATCCCTGAACGCCTGGTTGGCGGCGGCGAAGATCGACAAGGGCAGTGTGTTCAGGGGGATCGGACGCTGGGGCACCGTCTCCCGCCGGGCGCTCGATCCCCAGTCGGTCAATGCGATCCTCAAGCAGCGGGCGGAGATGGCCGGGTTGAACAGTGGGGAGTTTTCGGCGCACGGCCTGCGATCCGGATACCTGACGGAAGCAGCCAATCGTGGCATCCCCCTTCCCGAGGCCATGGAGCAGTCTCGACACAGATCGGTCCAGCAGGCTTCCAGCTACTACAACAGCGCTACGAGGCGCAGTGGACGGGCCGCCCGGCTGCTTTGAAGAACAGGAGAGCCCGATGATATAGACCTGGCCGGGCTCCGAGAAGTACGGTCACAGCCCCTCCACAATTCGGATGTCCCTCTCTACGCCGCCAGATAGCAAAGCCATGGCCTCCTGGTAGGCGGGGCTGTCATGAGCTGCTTGGGCATGCTCCACACTGTCAAACTCGATCAGAACTGTTCGCTGTTGCAGCCCCTCTTCATAAACAAGTGCAGGCAACCCGCGCGCCAATATCCGGCCGCCGGCCGCCATGATCGCAGGGCCACTCAGCTTGGCATATGCGGCCAAGGCGTCAGGATTGGTGACTGAACGGTATGTAGCGACCCAGTACGCCTTAGACATTTTCTTCTCCTCAGCTTCAGCTCGATCTAAAACCGAAATCTTTTCAGTAGCAATCCACGAGAGATAAGCCGGATGCGGGAGAAGCCGGTCGCCGAGGGTCCAACTGCGATACCGGCGCCAAGTAACGCACTTGTTTGGCGAAAGCCCTTGATCTATGCCGGAAACAACTGCGGCGAGTGCGCGTTGATCGAGATGACTGAGAAAACCAAGTTTTCCGACCGCCAGTGTGTTCTCTCGAAAGGATCGATACGATGAACTCGGTGAAATCCCACAATCGCGTAACCATCGTCACCGGGGGCGGCAGAGGTCTCGGAAGAGCGATGGCTCTCGGCCTTGCCGGTGCGGGGTTCAATGTCATCGCTACCGCTGCGAGAGAACGAGCGGAGATCGATAGTCTGGCCGCCGAAGCCAGCGACTTGTACGGCGAAGCGCGTGTCCTTCCCGTCATCGCCGATGTTACAAGCGAGGATGACTGCGACCGGGTGGTCGATACGGCCGTCCGTCGCTTCGGCGGCGTTGATGTCGTCGTCAATAACGCCGGCCGGGGCATGAAGTATGTCAGCGAACAGTTCTTGACCCAGCCGACGCGCTTTTGGGAGGTGTCGCCATCGCTATGGAAGATGGTGATCGACACCAACGTGAACGGTCCTTTTCTGATGGCCAAAGCCGCCGTGCCTTTGATGCTGAAGGCTGGCTGGGGCAGGATCGTCAACATCTCGATGAACTCCGAAACCATGCAGCGCCAGGGATTTTCTCCTTACGGCCCGTCGAAAGCGGCTTTAGAGTCAGAGACAACCATCTGGGCACAAGACCTTATTGGCACCGGCGTCACGGTAAATGCTCTTCTGCCGGGGGGAGCGACTTTAACCGGAATGATCCCCGATAGCGTCTCTGCCGAAACGCGGTCCAAGCTGCTCGATCCCCAGATCATCGTCCCGCCATTGCTTTGGCTCGTGTCGTCGGATGCAGATGATGTCACCGGTAAACGCATCGTCGCGACACAATGGTCGCAGGCGGAGCCGCTGGCGGATCAGGCTTCTGACGCGCAGCAGGCTTAATCCAGCGCAAGCCGTCCGGCCGCGTAGTCGCGCGCAAGCGCGATAAAGGCCTGAAAGGCCGCGGAGGAATTGCGCCGATTATAATAATAGAGGCACAGCGGCAGGAGCGGCGGAGTCCAGTCTTCAAGAATGCGCGCGAGCCGGCCCGCCGCGATGTCGTCGCGGACGTCGGTCTCCATGAAGTAGCCGATCCCCACGCCGTTCGTCACCGCGATCCGCGCCAGGGATGCTTCGTCAAGAGTGATCGGCCCCTCGACGTCGAGCTGCAGTTCTTCGCCGCCCTTCCCGAACCGCCATCGAAACAATGTGCCATCGGGAAGCCGCACGCGAACGCAGGGGTAAGAGAGCAGATCCTGCGGTACTTGGGGGATTGCCCTGTTTTTGAAAAAGGCGGGCGATGCGGCAACCGCCATGCGTCGCATCTGACCCAGAGGTATGGCGATTGCGTCGCTGGGCACCAGGTCCGCGCTGCGTAACCCCAGATCGAAACCCGCCGCCACGACGTCGACAAGCCGTCCCTCGGTAACGATGTCGATATGAACCTGCGGATAGAGCTTCAGATAGGTGAGGACCAGCGGCGCCATGATCTCGCGCGCAGCCGTCGCGAAGGCATTGATGCGCAAGATGCCGGACGGCGTCTCCTGCTGGGAGCGCGCCGTGTTCATCGCTTTTTGGATGCTATCGAGCGCCGGCTTGATCTGGGCGACGAAGATCCGCCCCGCATAGGTGAGCGAGACGCTGCGCGTGGTGCGATTGAATAATCGCACGTCAAGCTCCCGTTCGAGCTTGCCCACCGCGTTGCTGATGGCCGTGGTCGACATGCCCAGTTCGAGCGCCGCCGCCCGAAACGAGCCGCACCGAACGATGGCGAGAACCGCCTCAAGTTCGATCAGCGAATGGCGCGTCATTGTCCCGATTATCGTAATACCCCATGGCGGTTTGTCTCGCTTATCAGGCGAAAAGTCCATCGCTAAATTGGCTTCATCACATCAAGGCGATGAACATGTCACTGACCCTACCCAAGCCGATTGCCGAATATATCGCGGCAAATGCCAATCTCGATCTTGAGGGCATGATGAAACACTTCACGGATGATGCCGTCTTTATCGACAACGGCAAGCGTTACGAGGGACTGGCTGAAATCCGCAAGCTACTCAGGGACGAAGCAATCGCGGTGAAGGCGATCTTTGAGCCCGACACTGTTCGGGAAGAAGAAGGCAATGTCGTGCTCGAGGGTCCCGCTCATGGTGATTTCCCCGGCAGCCCGTTGCGCTTCACCTATCGTTTCATGCTGGCGAACGACGCCATCAAAGTTCTGGAGACCACGATATGAGCATTCAGGCAGATCCCAACGAGTTCGCTAGCAAGCGCGTGCTTGTCAGCGGCGGCACCAAGGGCCTCGGCCGCGCCACCGTCAAGCGTTTCCTTGCCGGTGGAGCCCGCGTTGTCACGGCCGCCCGCACGATCAAGGATGCCATCGAGGGCGTTGAATATGTCCAGGCGGACCTGACCACTACGGAGGGCAGCGAGGCCCTAGCCAAGGCCGCACTCGAGCGGCTGGGTGGCATCGATATCCTTGCCCATGTTATCGGCGGCTCGGCTTCGCCGGCAGGTGGCTTCGCTGCGCTGACGGACGATCACTGGCTCGACGAGCTAAACCTGAACCTGCTGGCGACCGTCCGGCTCGATCGCCTGATGATCCCGCAGATGCTTGAACGGGGCAAGGGCACTGTGGTCCATGTCACCTCAATTCAATCCGTTCTGCCGCTGCCAGAATCTACGACAGGCTATGCCTCGGCAAAGGCCGCGCTGAGAACCTACAGCAAGTCAATTTCGAAAGAGCTCGGCCCCAAGGGCGTACGGGTCAACTCCGTCTCGCCCGGCTGGATCATGACTGGGGCCGCTGGAGACTTTCTCGAAATGCTGCGGAAGGCCAACGGTGGCACGATCGAAGACGCGCGCCAGTTCGTACTCGATGTCTTGGGCGGGATCTCGATCGGGCGCGGAGCTGAGCCTGAAGAGGTGGCTGACCTTATCGCCTACCTCGCCTCCGACCGTGCTGCTGCGATCCACGGCGCCGAGTTCGTCATCGATGGCGGTACGATCAAGACCGTATAATATATGAGCGGCTTCTCGGCGCTCGCTCAGGCGCCGACGCCGAGAAGCCAGCCTACCCTTGTCAGGGATAAAGCCGTCGCGGAGTGCCTATGCGACCACCTTGTTTCTGCCGAGTGTTTTGGCCCGGTAGAGATTTTCGTCCGCGGCTTTCAGGCGCTCGGATGGATCAAAGCCGGACGGGCAATGACACGCGCCGATACTGGCCGATATCTGCACCCGCCATGTCGTTTTGCATTTAATCGCAAGACTCCGCATCCAATAATTTCAACAAGATAGCGCGGCACTTCCGAATCGGAGAGCATCAAGCGCGAAAAATCGAACCGGCGAATCTCAAATTAAGTGCCATAAGCTGCCGGAACGGGCGCATTCTTACAGTTAAATGCCAACGACACTATTGCAGCCGTCGATAAAAATGCGACTAACAGATCCGACTCAATCCGACCTATCCCCACCGGTTTTCAGTGACCTTCTCGCCGGCGCCTCTGCTTGCTAACGCTTTACCTTGCCTAGGTGGCCCTTCTCGGTCTTCAAAAGTTGTCAGCCGGAAACTTCTCAAACCGGAGCGAAAATATTAAACGCAACCAGATAGCTATGGGTGTCCCGAGTGTCATGCTGTGATTTTGGAACTCACTCCGTTTGCTCGCAGTAGTGCGAACAGCATCGGCCCAAGTGAGAACTCCCCTCGCCGCGCTTTCCCTGTCAGATCTCGAAGATACCCCCCCGCCGAGTTAATGTGCCCGCCACGCTCGTAGATGCAAGCTATCGCTATCGCCGCGCCGGCCTGCCCCATCACTTCGCAGGCGTCCTCGTACGCTGACGGACTGACACCGAGCATGGAGCGAATAGTCACTGCGGCCGACATCATATCGCGCCAGCTACTGATTGATCCCTTCGGACCGAAGGGCAGAATCTCGGGGCATGCACGCAGTACCATCGGCAACGCAAATGTCTCCGTTCCTCCCATCCGCTCTGTCCGGCTGTTTGTCTCGGACTTTTCGCCCTGCTTCTTTTCGAAGCGAGGTTCAAGTTCATAGCTGGATTCGGTGTTTGAATTCTGTATGTGGCATCCGTATGCGGTGGCATTGCCATCGTTTTTTGTGGTTTCTTCCTGCGTTTCCAACATCCTGGAGACTTCTTCGTGCAGCAGGGTCATCTCGTCGAGGCTGGCTGTCAGATCCTGGATAGTGGGGCGTCGCGAGAACCTTCCGACAATCTCAACAAAGCATGCTTCCGCAGCAGCCCAATCGCCCATCAGGCTCTCTTCCATACCCACCGTGATGAGCTTGCGGACATCTCGCCGGACGATCGTGAGGCGGTCCTTCGTGATGCGGAAGCGACGCTGTTCAGCCGCTACCTCTTGGGCGAGTGCAGCAAACTCGCCAGCTCGTGCGAGAAGAGGCGCGAGACTAAAGCCATAAGCATCCTCGATGTTGCCTTCACCGCTTTTCCGAGCGTAGCGTTTCCCGTTGGGACTGTCTTTGCGAATAATCACCCCAGCCTCCACAAGCAAACCGAGGCACTTGCGCAGCGTCGTGCCGGCGATTCCATTTGTGCGCGCTGATAGCTGAGCGTTCGATGGGAAGACAACCAAGTTCCCCTGATTGCTGAGTTCGGGGCCTGGGGAAAATGTTAAGAGTGCATTCAAGACAGCTAGCGCACGATCTTGGAGGCCAAGTCGCGAGCGTGCGTCGCTGACGTCGCGAAACACTCGCCACTTATCAATGGACCCTTCTGCTTGAGCTTGCTCAGTCGTAACCTGACGCTTCACCAAGGCAAGCGTCATCGGCCGCCGCCCAAATGGCGTCGTGATGTAACCCGTTTCCATGTCCTTCACCTTTCGCAAGGCAAAGAAAAGGCTACGCCGGCGTGGCGTTGACTCTTGACTGTGATTCCGGGAAATGCGATTCTCTAAGCGACCAAACTGAGAGAGGCCTTCTGGAACACCGTTTCGGAGGGCTTTTTCTTTGCGCTATCGGCACCTTTCTTCGTTACAGCTCATCTATTGCTTCGACTTTTTGAACGAAGCGTAGATCTCGGGAAGAGCCGACATCAGGAACTCGCCGAATTCCGGTGCTGCCTTCTTGTCGATCATCAATGTCAGTGTTCGTTTATCCTCACGGAAACTCGCAGCCTTGACCCCATCGTCGGCTTGCCAGACGTTAGGCCGAACTTTTTCCTTTTTAGACTTCTTTGGAGCAACCGCGTCGAATACCCGGACAAATCGCTCATCGGACCCTAGGGAGACTAGCTCACCGGTCGAAAGAAGAGCACGCGCCTTCGCGGTGGCACCATCTGTAGCCAACCGCGACGATAGCTCGTACCAGCGATCACGGCCGGTCTTTGGTGCCGCACCAATCAGGCGGATGATGTCGTCTGGCAGTTGGGTCGCAGCCTGAATCAACCGCGAAAGATTGCTCTTGTCCACAGCGAGCGCTGCCATGATGACGGGACGCAGGTAGCCACTCGCTTCGAGCTGGGCTGCGTAGAGCGCCCGCTCGATAAATGATAGATCCTGACGCGCGTTGTTTTCCTGACCTTGTGCCAGGACAAGCTCGTCATCTGTCAGATTTCTGATAGCGGCTTTGACCTTGATGCCGGCAGCCTTGACCGCCCGCAATCGTCTCCGACCGTAGGCTATCTGATACCTTCCCTCGACCGTCGGGTGAGGGCGGACAAGAATTGGAACCTGCTGGCCGTTCTCGCGGATGTTGCGAGCGAACTCCTCGAACTGGTCTCCATCCTCATCGAGGCGGTCGGTAACAGACGGCGCATCTATCAGTTCGGGATCGAGTTCACTCAGTCCCTGCGACTTTAACGCTTCAATCGAGCGCGATACTGCACCAATCGCACCTCGTGGCGTATACTGCGGGGTAGGGGCGTCTGCCGTCCTAGCTTCACCGAACTCTGTAGTCGATGAGGTAGGGGCTTTTAAATCTGAAAGGAGATGTTTTCTAGCCATCTTATTTTCCCCTGCAGTGTCCGTGTTCAGTCGAACGCCCCGTCACAAAGGGTGCGAGATTTGAAAAGTTTCCGGCTGGCAACTTTCCTCTCAATCTCGCTTTTTCGTGGATGTTGGCGAACATCATTTGCGACCCCACGAGGATTGAATGAGCTGTTCGATCTCGCTGTTCACGTTGTCGAGCGATTCCATGGCCCGGTCATATGTTGCTCGCGTGAACTGGTCGCGGCTCACCTCATACAGTGTCTGTTTGGTGATCCCCGCGTCTGAGATGGCTGTGCTCTTGAGCATCGGGTGGTTCAGAACGTGGTCACCAAACATAGTTCGCATAAACGAGACCATTTGATTCTGCGGTCCGTCTCCTGGCTCGTAGCGCGTTACCAGATAGCGCATCCAATCGTAGTTCATGCTGCCACCGGCGTCCGCAACGACACTGAGGAGCTCAGACGTCATCAGGAGAAACTGGCACATCGACATAACATCGAGCATCTGAGGATGGACGGTAACGAGAACGGCGGTCGCAGCGCATAGTGCCGAAATGGTCAGAAAGCCGAGCTGGGGAGGGCAGTCGACAACGACAACGTCATATTCGTCCGCGACGGACGCAATCGCATCGTCCATGCGCGTGAAAAATATGTTCTTGCGATCGTTTGAGCCGAGCACTTTGGCGGTGTCGTGCTCGAACTCCATAAGCTCAAGGTTGCCCGGTACAAGATCAAGGTTCGCAAAGTAGGTCTTCTTGATGATGTCCTTCAGGGGACGCCGATCTTCGTCGTAACGGACAGCGCCATAGAGCGTTTCGTTGTCGCCAACGTCAAATTCAGGCTGGAACCCGTGCAAGGCTGACATACTGGCCTGCGGATCAAGATCGATCGCAAGCACCCTGTATCCATTTAGCGCGAGATACTGAGCCAGATGCGCAGCCGTGGTAGTCTTGCCGCTGCCACCCTTGAAATTCACTGCTGTGATCACCTGCAGGTGCTCGCGACCGCTGCGGCGTGGTGAGTACCGACGGTCTCCTTTACCATTCTCGTCGAGATACACGCGGAGCGCCTGAATAGTTTCGATCGAATACGATCGGCGATTATTATTCCCTATCTCAGGCTGCGGTCCTTTACCCTCGATCGAAAGATGGCGAAGATAACCATCGTTCACGCCAATGAGCTTTGCAGCCTCTATCGATGAAAATGACCGAAGGGTCTTTCGAGCCTCAGGCGGATAAAGTTTCACACGGTGCTCGTGAAGCGCGCCCGAGAGATCTCGCGCGTGGGCCGCAATCAGTTTATGAATAGCTTTCTGAAGCTGAGCGGGATTCTCCACAACGTCCTCTCGTACACACGGTAAATTTCGTAAATACATCTTTTTGCCGTGGATAAGACAACTCATTCCAGCTCATTTTGCAAGATTTTTAAAGTTAACAAAGCCTTAACGCAAAACGGCCATTTCCGACGCAAACGCTACTAGCGCTTAGATTCCAGCGATTTACCGATCATACGGTTCAATCTCCCTGTTAATCTTTCCTGTGATTCAAAGTCCGCTTCGATAGCGGAACGAGCCGCCAGGTCACCGAATCGAAGCGAGCCTGACGGAATCGGCCGCGACTCGCGAGGTGCAATATTGCACGTGGACTTTGCGTGGCCACCGAGGTCTGTCTCCTCCTGAACTCAAACGAGGAGACGAGCTCACCCATGCTTCAGTCGCACTCCCGCCTTGTCCGCAAACTCCAGGACGCCCTCGGCGAACACCTTTGCATTGCCCTTGAGGACCCAACAGTCGTCGAGATCATGCTCAATCCAGACGGCAAGCTCTTCATCGAGCGCCTAGGTCACGGCGTTGCGCCAGCCGGCGAAATGATGGCGACCGCAGCTGAGACCGTTATTGGGTCGGTCGCGCACGCTCTCCAGTCCGAAGCCGATGGCGAACGACCAATCATCTCCGGTGAATTGCCGATCGGTGGCCACCGCTTCGAAGGTCTTTTGCCTCCTGTCGTCAATTCGCCGACCTTCACGATCCGCCGGCGCGCGTCTCGGCTTGTTCCCCTCGACGACTACGTGACCGCGAAGATCATGACGGAAGCGCAGGCGTCGATCATCCGCAGCGCCATTGCTGATCGATTGAACATCGTTATCGCCGGCGGGACGGGCTCAGGCAAAACGACGCTCGCGAACGCGGTCATCGCCGAAATCGTTTCGGCCGTGCCGCAAGACAGGATGGTGATCCTCGAGGACACGTCCGAAATCCAATGCGCCGCGGAGAACGCCGTCTGCCTTCACACGAGCGACGCGATCGACATGGCCCGCCTTCTCAAGAGCACGATGCGGCTGCGTCCCGACCGCATCATCGTTGGCGAGGTTCGTGACGGCGCCGCACTGACCTTGCTGAAGGCCTGGAACACAGGACACCCCGGAGGCGTCACAACCATCCATTCCAACTCCGCCATGTCGGCGCTTCGACGCCTTGAGCAACTGACATCGGAGGCCAGCCAGCAGCCGATGCAAGCCGTGATTGGCGAGGCGGTTGATCTCGTCATCTCGATCGAACGCGCCGGGCGGGGACGCCGGGTGAGGGAGGTCCTCCACGTCGAGGGGTTCAACGGCTCGCGCTACCAGACAGAACACTATCCGCAGATCGACGAGGACAGTCATGCAGCATAATCGCTCTCTCCGTTTGGGAATTATTGGCGCATTGCTTTGCGCCTCGCTTGCTGGACCAGCCCTTGCAGGTTCAAGCGGCGGAAGCCTGCCGTGGGAGGGCCCGCTCGAGCAGATCCAGCAATCCATCACTGGACCGGTCGCCGGCTATATTGCTCTCGCCGCCGTCGCGATTGCCGGCGGCATGCTGATCTTCGGCGGCGAGCTCAACGATTTCGCACGCCGATTGGTGTACGTGGTGCTGGTCGCAGGGATCCTGCTTGGAGCGACGACGATCGTCGGCCTCTTCGGCTCGACCGGCGCTTCAATCGGCGGCTCGTTTGTCGCCGAACAAACCGCGGTCCCGAATGGAAATCGCGTCGGGGGAGGGGAGGGGCGTCATGGCTGACGCCGGCGCTGGCCTTCATCGCAACCGGATCCATCGCGCATTGTCGCGACCCAACCTCTTGATGGGGGCGGATCGAGAGCTCGTGCTTCTCACCGGGCTCGCGGCTATCATCCTGATCTTCGTCGTGCTGACCGTCTATTCGGCCCTGTTCGGCATGGCAATCTGGATCGTTGTCGTCGGCGCGCTGCGCATGATGGCGAAATCCGACCCGATGATGCGCAAAGTCTACGCGCGCCACATGCGCTATCAAGCGCATTACCTTCCGACCTCCGCGCCTTGGCGCCGATACTGAGGAGCTGTTGATGGTCGCCTTACGCACATTTCGATCGACCGGTCCATCATTCGCTGACCTGGTTCCCTATGCGGGCCTCGTCGATAACGGCATCCTTTTGCTGAAGGACGGTAGCCTAATGGCGGGCTGGTATTTCGCTGGTCCGGATTCCGATAGCGCTACAGGTTTCGAGCGCAACGAGCTTTCCCGCCAGATCAACGCGATCCTCTCGCGACTGGGTACAGGCTGGATGATCCAGGTCGAGGCCGTGCGCGTGCCGACGACGGAATACCCGTCTGCTGAACGCAGCTATTTTCCCGATACAGTCACGATACTGATCGATGACGAGCGTCGGCGGCATTTTGAACAGGAGCGCGGGCATTTCGAAAGCCGGCACGCGCTCATCCTAACTTATCGGCCGCCTGAACGACGCCGATCCAGCCTGACCCGCTATATCTACTCAGACACCGAAAGTCGCTCCGCAAAATATGCCGATACTGCCCTCGATGCGTTCCGGCGCTCGATACGGGAGATTGAGCAATATCTCGGCAATGTTCTCTCGGTGCAGCGCATGCAGACGCGAGAGGTTTCCGAGCGCGAAGGTAGTCGCGTCGCGCGCTACGACGAGCTCTTCCAGTTCATTCGGTTTGCCATCACCGGCGAGAACCATCCCGTCCGCCTGCCAGAAATTCCGATGTATCTCGACTGGTTGGCTACGGCGGAGCTGGAACACGGACTGACGCCACGGGTCGAAGGCCGCATTCTCGGCGTGATCGCGATCGACGGGCTTCCGGCCGAGAGTTGGCCGGGGATCTTGAACAGCCTAAACCTCATGCCGCTGACGTATCGCTGGTCGTCGCGTTTCATCTTCCTCGATGCGGAGGAGGCCAAGCAGCGCCTGGAGCGGACCCGCAAGAAGTGGCAGCAGAAGGTGCGGCCGTTCTTCGACCAGCTGTTCCAGACCCAATCCCGCTCCGTCGATCAGGATGCGATGGCCATGGTCGCTGAGACTGAGGATGCGATCGCTGAAGCCTCCTCGCAGCTGGTGGCCTACGGCTACTACACCCCTGTTATTATTCTCTTCGACGAGAGCCGCTCAGCGTTGCAGGAGAAGGCGGAGGCGGTTCGTCGCCTCATCCAATCCGAAGGTTTCGGCGCCCGTATCGAGACACTAAACGCGACCGATGCCTTTCTCGGCAGCCTGCCGGGCAACTGGTACTGCAACATCCGCGAACCGCTCATCAATACGCGCAATCTTGCCGATCTTGTGCCGCTGAACTCTGTCTGGTCAGGTCAACCGTCCGCGCCATGCCCCTTCTACCCACCCGATGCACCGCCGCTCATGCAGGTCGCATCCGGCTCCACCCCTTTCCGATTGAACCTGCACGTCGACGATGTCGGCCATACGCTGATTTTCGGGCCGACCGGCTCCGGCAAGTCGACACTCCTCGCACTGATCGCCGCGCAGTTCTGCAGGTATGAAAATGCGCAGGTTTTCGCCTTCGACAAAGGCAATTCAATGCTGCCGCTGACGCTCGGCGTCGGCGGCGACCACTATGAGATCGGTGGTGAAAGCGGGGAGGGGACCAATCTTGCCTTTTGCCCGTTATCAGAACTTGAGACCGAGGCCGACCGAGCCTGGGCGTCTGAGTGGATCGAGACCCTCGTTTCGCTCCAAGGCGTGACGGTTGCGCCGGACCATCGAAACGCGATTTCGAGGCAGATTGGATTGATGGCGTCGGCGCCCGGCCGTTCGCTGTCTGACTTCGTCAGCGGCGTCCAGATGCGCGAGATCAAGGATGCCCTCCATCACTACACGGTCGATGGTCCGATGGGGCAGCTCCTCGATGCGGAAGAGGATGGTCTCACGCTTGGGCGCTTCCAGTGCTTCGAAATCGAGCAGCTCATGAATATGGGCGAGCGCAATCTAGTGCCCGTCCTGACCTATCTCTTCCGACGGATTGAGAAGCGGCTCGATGGCTCGCCAAGCCTCATCGTCCTGGACGAGGCATGGCTGATGCTCGGCCATCTTGTTTTCCGCGACAAGATCAGGGAATGGCTCAAGGTGCTGCGCAAGGCAAATTGCGCCGTCATCCTCGCCACGCAGTCCATATCCGACGCTGAGCGCTCTGGCATCATCGACGTGCTGAAGGAATCTTGCCCGACCAAGATCTGCCTTCCGAATGGTGCCGCCCGGGAAACCGGCACCCGCGAATTCTACGAGCGGATTGGCTTCAACAAACGCCAGATCGAGATTGTCGCAAATGCAATTCCCAAACGCGAGTACTACGTCACCTCGCCCGACGGCCGCAGACTTTTCGATATGGCGCTTGGCCCAGTCACGCTTTCCTTCGTCGGCGCTTCTGGCAAGGCCGATCTAGCCCGCATCAGGGCGCTCTCATCGACCCACGGCCACGAATGGCCGGGGCAGTGGCTCATCGAAAGGGGGATCAACCGCAATGAGTAAAGCAATCCAGTTCTTGAAACTCGGTAAGTCTTTGATGACCGGGTTGGTCGCCGCCGGGCTGACCGCGACGTCCACTGTCTCCTACGCAGGAGGGGCGGTCACCGGCGCGACCGAGATGACGCAGATGCTCAACAATGGTGAGCTCATCCATCTTGTTGGTCAGTCGACCGAGCAGATCAACAACCAGATCAAGCAAATCACGCAGCTTGCCGAGCAGATCCAGAACCAGCTCAACATCTACCAGAACATGCTGCAGAATACGGCACAGCTTCCGAATCATATCTGGGGCCAGGTCGAAGGCGATCTGAACCAGCTGCGCGGTATCGTCAATCAGGGTCAGGGCATCGCCTTTTCCATGGGCAACGCTGACGATCTTCTGAAGCAACGCTTCAAAAGCTACTCAGACCTGAAGACAAGCCTTCCGAATGCCGAGGGCTTTTCGTCCACCTATCAGACGTGGTCGAATACGAACCGCGACACGATTTCCAGCACGCTCAAGGCAGCAAGCCTCACCGCCGATCAGTTCGACAGCGAAGAGGACACGATGGGCCAGCTGCGATCAATGTCGCAATCGGCGGACGGCCAGATGAAGGCGCTTCAGGTCG
This sequence comes from Rhizobium sp. Root1220, assembly GCF_001426265.1. Classification (GTDB taxonomy): domain Bacteria; phylum Pseudomonadota; class Alphaproteobacteria; order Rhizobiales; family Rhizobiaceae; genus Rhizobium. The sequence continues at coordinate 131,285 of NZ_LMDG01000004.1, read as the reverse complement.
GCCACCAGATCGCGGCTCAGCAGGTCGCCCAGATGCAGAAGCTCCGCGGAATTGTCTCGCAGCAGACCACGATGATGGGGACCTGGCTGCAAAGCGAACAGACGGACAAGGATCTCGCACAGGCGCGTCGCGAGAAATTCTTCAATGCCGACGTCCAATCCATTCCCTCCGGACAGAAAATGGAGCCCCGCTGGTGACCCGCCCCGTATTGATTGCCTCTGTGTGTGTTGTGATCGCAGGGATTGCTGCGTTCACCACAGTCGTTCTGATCCGTGGAGAGAGCTCCGCCGCGCCGCAGATGAGTGAAGAGCAACGAGCAACACGCGAGAACGTCTCTGGTACGGGCAAGGCGCCGCCGCCGATCGAAAAGGGTCAGGAGATGCGCCCGAGATGGTGAAGCGCGGTCGCAGAAGCACCATCCTGGTTGCGGGTATCGCCTTCCTTGCTTTGGCGGGGCCGGTTCTTGCCCAACAAGGCCAAGTTCTGACGGAGTTGGAAAATCAGGTCTCGACGGCCGCGAAAGGGTGGGAAACCACCGTTATGGATGCGGCGAAATCGCTGTTCTGGGTCCTCGCAGGCATCGAGGTCGGTATTGCAGCGGTATGGCTCGCGATCCAGGCTGCATCGCTGGACAGCTGGTTTGCCGAGCTTGTCCGGCGCATCATGTTCATCGGCTTCTTCGCTTTCGTTTTAACGCAGGGGCCGTCCTTCGCCAGGGCCGTCGTCGACAGCCTGTTTCAGATCGGCGCTGGCGGTGGCTCTGCATCTCCGGCCGAAGTCTTCGACGCGGGCATACGCGTCGCGTCTCAGATTTCAGAACAGGCGAAGTTCGGCGTCTTTGAGGACAATGCCCTGGCGATCGCCGCAGTACTTGCCATGGGCATCGTCGTCATCTGCTTCTCGCTGGTGGCGGCAATCTTCGTCTCGGTCATGGTCGAAATGTATGTCGGCTTGCTGGCAGGCATGATCATGCTGGGGCTCGGTGGCTCATCTTTCACCAAAGACTTTGCGATCCGCTATCTCGTGTACGCTTTTGGAGTGGGGATGAAGCTGATGGCCTTGGTCATGATCGCCAAGATCGGCTCCAACGTCCTGCTTGGCCTCGCGCAGGCGCCGACAGCCGAAAACGACCAATTCATCACCACGCTCGCGATCGCAGGGATTTCCGTCGTCGTCTTCATCATCGCGATGTATGTCCCGAACATCATCCAGGGCGTCGTGCAGGGGGCTTCGGTCTCCGGCGGCATGGAGACAATCCGCCACGGCGGGCAGGCTGCGTCCTTCGCGGCGGGCGGCGCATTTCTTGGCGCCGGCGCGGTTGGCGCTGGTTTTGCGGCCGCGCAGGCAGCGCGGGCCGGTGGATCCTCGGCCGCTGGCTCGGTGCTCAAAGGTATGGGCGCAAGTTTCAGCTCCGGTGCCATGGCTGCCGGATCCGCCGCCAAGGAGAAGGCGATCGGATCGCCCGGTGCCTATGCCGGCTCGCTTCTTGGCCTGGCCAACGCGAAACTCGATCAGGCAAGGGGCAATCCTTCGGCTCCGCCACCTCCTCCGGAAAGACCGGACAAACCATAATTCACGGACAGGATCACACACATGGCAGGGCATCCCGCACCTGAGAACCCGTATCTTGCCGCACGGCAGGAATGGTCAGAACGTTACGGCTCCTACGTCAAGGCGGCCTCCGCCTGGCGGGCCGTTGGCATCCTGAGCCTGGGAATGGCCGTTATCGGCTTCGGCTACGCGCTTTACCTCAGCACGCAGGTTAAACTCGTCCCTTACATCGTCGAGGTCGATAAGCTCGGGAACACGGTTTCCGGCGGCTTCCCGCAGCAGATCGAATATGCGGATACGCGGGTGGTTCGCGCGACCCTTGGGAATTTCGTGACCAGCTTTCGTTCGATCACACCGGATGCTGTGGTCCAGAAGCAATACATCGACCGCACCTATGCCCTGCTGCGGACGAGCGATGCCTCGACGCAAAAGGTCAACGCCTGGTTTCGCGGCAACTCGCCGTTCGAAAAGGCGCTCAACGCGACAGTGGCGATCGAGGTGAACAACATCGTCGCGCTTTCGAACCAGACCTATCAGATCGACTGGACCGAGTACGAGCGCGACCGGAAAGGCAAGGAGGTGGCAACCCGGCGCTTCCGAGGGATCGCGACCGTGTCGATCACCTCACTACAAGACGAAGCAACAATCCGGCTCAATCCGATCGGCGTCTATGTGACCGATTTCGACTGGACCGCGCAACTTTGAGGGCAGGATCTGCAATGAGGATCAAACATAAACGCGTCGCGCTTCTCTGCATGCTGGCGCTTGCCGTATCGCCCGAGGTCTCATCCACTGCGATCGCGCAGAGCCTGACGGGCAACGAGGCAAAGGGGACGAACCTCTCCGGCAAATGGCGAGGCCAGGCCGGGCTGGTGACACGTGGGCCGGACGGTAAGGTGATTTTCCTCTTCGGTGAAACGCAACCGTCAGTCGTCTGCTCACCCTTACAGGTCTGCGATATCGAGCTGCAGGGTGGGGAAATCGTCCGCGACGTGCTGGTCGGCGATACTGTTCGGTGGAAGGTCGAACCGGCAACCTCTGGCGCCGCCGGTGGTCAGGCGATCCACCTGATCGTCAAGCCGTCCGAGCCAGCGCTCGTCACGTCCATGGTGGTGACGACCTCACGTCGCACGTATCATATCCAGCTGAAATCGCACCCCTCGCAATACATGGCCCGCGTCGGGTTCGAATATCCCGAAGATGCCGCCACGAAGCTCTCCGACATCAATGCCCGCATCCAGGCCATGACTGGGCCGGAGGGCGGTGTCGCTCCCGAACAGCTTGCCTTCTCCTACGCCTTGAGCGGAAGCGCTCCATGGCGCCCCAAGCGAGTCTATTCCGATGGGCAGAAGACCTACATCCAGTTCCCCCGCGCAATCTCCGGTCAAGATGCGCCGGTCCTGTTCGTTGTCTCGGGCGGCCAGAACCGCATCGTCAATTACCGCATGAAGAACGACATGATGATCGTCGACTACAATATCGACAAGGCCATCCTGATTTCCGGGGTCGGCTGGAAACAGCAGAAGATCACGATCCGGCGGGGAGAATAATTCATGCAGCTTCATCGCCTCATTCCGATTGCAATCGCTCTCGGCCTAACTGGATGCCAGACGGCAACCGACGGGCTCTCCACAACTACTGCACCCGCTGAAATCACCGGGCCCGCAGCGGGCGCTATCGCCGGCGACATGGCAGGACGGTTCGCCGAGCAAGCCGGATCAACGACCACTCCCATCAAAATGCACAAGGACATGTCTGAATTCTCCGTCGCGCTCGAGGCGGCATTGAAGGGTTGGGGCTTTGCAGTCGTTACCGATGACAAGAGCGCCGGCGCGAGGGATTCAACCAGGCCGGTAGAGCTGGCCTATTCAATTGCTGCCGTAGACGGGCAGGTGCTCGCGCGCCTGTCCACGGACACCATGTCGCTCGGCCGGGCGTATTCGGTCAGCAATGGTGTGGCGACGCCGGCAAGCCCACTTTCCCTCATGAAGCGAAACTGACAGACGGAGACGATCATGGTCCAATCGCTGCAACTGGGAACGTCAAATCAATCGGCTGACGACAAAGGGATGAAGCGCCTCAATCGCGTGCCTCTGTTCGTCGGTATCGGTATCCTCGTTCTGTTCCTCGCCGTTCTGGTCTACGGCCTTTCCTCGCGTGGGCTCAGATTTGGTCAGCACGACCCGAATGATGGCGGTTCCGGCACGCCGGCTTCGACCTTCGCCGATCAGCTTAAGCGGGGTGTCAAGGATGGCATTATCGGTGACCGGGAGGAACAGCAGCCGGTGTTCCAACCAACTCCTGTTACGCAGCAGCAGGAAGCCGCTCGTCACGTCGAGGCAGAACCAAAGGTTGAACCACGGCAGCCCAGTAGGTCTCGCATGGAATCGGACGAGGAGTGGAATGCCAGAATGCTTCGCGAACAACGAGAACAGATCTTCCGCGAACAGCAACGCCAGCGCATGGCAAGCCTGCAGGCGAGGGGGGCGGCTCTCGATTCGCCGCTGAAGGTCGACATGTCAGATGTCTCGGCACACTCGCCGGTCGCTCAGTCTGCCGGAGCGCGTCAATCGAACACCGCGTCGAGCGGCGCGCAAGATCTCTATACCGAAGCGTTGAGAGCGGGCGCTGCGGGTCAGGTCGACCAGAATGGACAAACGTCCAAGGAAGATTTCTTCAACGCCGATATCAAGGATCTCGGCTATTTGCCCAATCAGGTCGTGCCACAGCAATCACCCTACGAGCTCAAACGTGGATCGGTGATACCCGCGACGCTAATCACCGGCATCAACTCCGACTTGCCGGGCCGTATCACGGCCCAGATCAGCCAGAACGTTTATGACAGCGCGACCGGCCACTACACACTCGTGCCACAAGGCACAAAGCTTCTTGGCCGATACGACAGCAAGGTGTCATTCGGGCAGAACCGCGTTCTCGTCGTCTGGACCGACATCATCTTCCCAAATGGCTCGACCCTTCAGATCGGCGGCATGGCTGGGACAGACTCGGAGGGCAACGGCGGTTTCAACGACAGGGTCGATAACCACTACATCCGGACGTTCGGGTCGGCCGCGCTGGTCGCGCTGATCGGGACGGGGATTGACATGTCGATGCCTGAGAGCTCGACTCTTGCAACGCAGGACACAGCCTCAGACGCGGCACGTCGGAATTTTGCCGAGACTTTTGGAAGGGTTGCGGAACAGACAATCTCCAAAAACCTCAATGTCCAGCCAACGATCAAGATCAGGCCAGGATACAGGTTCAATGTGCTCGTTGATCAAGACATTATTTTCCCAGGAAACTACCGGGGTTAAAGTCTGACACGCTGCCGGGCTCATAAGGACAAGGAGTTGTCGATGGTCGATAGAATGTCAGAGCGCGCGAAGGTCGATCTCGACCGTGTGATGCAACAGCTCTACGCTATCGCGCCTGAGGTTGATAAGCTTGCCACCGACTGTGCGAATGCACTGCAGTCAAACGTCGATGCCGACGGCGACTACATCTCAAAGCGGACCGTGAAGGCATTCACGGACATTCGCGAGGCGATTGCGCACCACTATGCTGCGGGGCACGAAGTCATGGAAGAGCGCGACCGCTTCTTTGGAAAGCCATTAGTGCGTCGCTGATCCGATCAGGCGTTCGCTGGCAGCTTCCATGTTCCGCTAGTGCTTTCCAGCGAGGAAGTTCTTGGCTTCGTCGGTCAAGATCAAAGCCGGGTTCCCGTTGAACGCGACCTCTCGCACAAGGCCTTTCTGCTCGAGCATTTCGATAGTGCGGGTTGCGACCCGACGGTCACCAATGAGCCAGACTCGACCCAGACATCTTTGGTGCCGAAACCTGGCAATCGCAGCAGAGCTTTCAGCGAAGCCTTCGTGATAGATGTAGCTTCCGCTCTCATGGTGCCGATCCGTGTTTGCCATCTGGTCATTTGGGAGGCGGCCGAGGTTACTTCAAGATGGTGGCCGTTCCATGCGGCCTCCCCGGATGCTAGCCGTATCGGCAAAGAGCCGGGGGAAGAGCATGCCGTTTTACAAAGTGACCTCACACAGCTTGCTCGTCGAAGCCGACAGTCCAGTAGAGGCAGCAATGAACGTTTACCGGATGTTTGAAGACCGAACGCCCACCGACTTTGAGGTTGTCGGTCCTGACACAGAGATCAACGAGGTGCATCTCACTTCTGAGCAGCAAGAGCAGGCAATCGCAATAGCGTTCAGCAAACGAGCTGTCCCGTAGGGCACCGGCTCCCGCGTCGACTGGGAACGCCTGGTCCTGCAAGCTGCAAAACTGCAGTGGAAGTGTTACCGGCCAATCGCTAAAATGCCTTCCAAGACAGTACGCGACATGTTGCTCGATTCTCACATGAGCGATCCGGTTGGCGCAGGTCATGCGAGGGGCTAAGAAATTATGGATCACGAGAGAAATGACATGACGTCGGACATCGACTTACGGCCGATTGTGGGATTGCTCTCGAACGAGCCCGAGCAAGTGATCGAAGGCCTGACGGTCGATGCGATCAAGAAACACCGAACCCTGGTCGACCGTGCAGAAAGGCTGTTTCGAATCGCCCACCCTGACGGTCTGCTGGTCGATAAACACCCAAGCGATGCGCATGTAGCATATCTGGAAGCGACAATCGAAATGCACGCGCAGATGTGCGCACTCACAACGCTTGTCAACATTCTGGGGCGGACGCCGGAAGTCTGATCAGATCATGCCCCGTCGGATTGCCAGAGCCACAAGCTGCGTGTTGTTACAAAGGTCATAGCGGCGCCTGGCGTCCGCGAGCGCAATTCGGACGGTGTTGTATTTGACGTCCTCAATCTTGGCTGTGTCTTCTACCGTTTTGCCAAGAGCAAGCCACCGAGCGTACGTCGCCTCCTTCGGCGAGAGATAGAACGGTTGCTGGATCGATGGCATTACATTTATCTGTTCAATGCGGGCGTGCAGCTGACCAACCGCAGACGATGCGGCGATTGGATCGACTTCCTCCCAACCTCGCAGGACCTCTTTCGGCGAGACGAAGCTGAGCACTGAAATTCCGCCGTTAGAAATTGCGATGGGAAAGGTGATGCCTGACCGGATCCCGAATTGCGATGCCGTTTCATAGAAGATTTTGTTTTCCTCCGGAATCGTCCCCTGTTCTTCCTTAGCAGACCATACAAAGACGCGACGGATTTGTTGGGCTCGCTTCATGATTGGATGGCGGCGCTCCACGTCGAATTTCCTGCTGCGTTTCAGCCAATCAGGCGATAGGTTTGATATCACGGAAAAGTCGCCTGGGAGCAGCTTGGCGTAGTCGTAACCCGTAAACTCGAACCGTTTTGCCAGATCGGCCAATGCGGTCTTCAGCGTTGCATCATCATGTGCGACAGCACCGATCTCCAAAAGCCCTGCGACGAGTTGGTTCATGTAAATCCCCTCCATTCAGTGCTGGTTCCCCGGTACCGTGCATCATGGCAACATCGGCAGACCTGGACGCTCTTGCCCCCTTGGACTAACGTTGACGACACACGCCAACTCGTCCTGGGGTTGATTCATTTGTTTGCGCATGTCGACCACGCGCTATGCGTTTATGCGAAATATATCCAACCTGAATTCGATAAAGGGTGATTGAGTGATTTGGCACGATGTAATATGAAGTGCCGCGAAACGAAACGAAATCAGAACTGGTAATCGATTGTTTCAGAACGGGAAATTATTTCTGCCTCCACCCAATGACGGTAGTGACTGGAAGGAATTATTCAAGAAACTGGCTGCGGCGGGCGCAGGCAGAGCAATCGGTGAAGACGGGTTTCCAGCCGGCCCTTGGACGCCAGAGCTGCTTGCCGACGCGATCTCACAGATAGATTCGAACCGCGTTGGGGTTGATCTGAGGACTGTTCAGCTTTGGTTTCAGGAAAACGACAGGGGAGTTAGCTCGGCGAATATCCGCTGGCTTGCGAGGGTTTTTGGATGTGATGATCCGGAATCAACGGCGGCTTGGCAGGTGGAGCTAAGTGCGGCCCAGGCACGACTGCAGGCCAAGAGACGGGAGGCGAAAAAGATAGATGGCCATGCGCCAGAACGTCCAGATCCATCACCTGACCCCCAAGTTGACCATGAGACCTTGTCATCGGTCGAGCCCACGCCCCATACAGAACCAGAACCCGGTGACGTTCGGAACGTACCGCGCCTCAGTCTAGCGAGAAGATCGGAGGCGTTTTTTAGCGGCGGCTCTCCGCTGAACTTGCCCGCGGCTGTGTTTGCCGGCGCCTCCGCTCTCGGCTTCCTTTCCTATATGGTTGGGATCCACAGCGCCATTTACCTGCGCGCGGACAATGTCGCGAAAGAGGTTGGATTTCTTTGGGCTCCGAATTGGACCATCCTTTTCATGGTGCTCTTGCCACTGTTTTTCGCACTTGTAGCCGAACTGCTCGCCTTTTGGACAGGAGAGGCACGCCTGAAGCTGTGGACGTGGAGCCACACGAGCACCCGCGACGATGGATGGGCTAGCCAGGTGCAGGCTTCCTCCTTGTCCTACTGGGCAGTTTTCCTGATCTGCGTGTTGTTCGCCGGTGTTTTCCAATGGATTGGCGTTTGCCTAATCCCGTTACTAAAAGGCGGAGCCGACTACGCTACAAGCTGGGGTACGCTGGCAATTGTGCGGCCGGAGGTCATTTCGGTCCCGGCGGCGATCGTGTTCACTGCGCTCGCTTACCTCTACATGTGCCTGTGCTTCTATCTATTTTTCGCCGGGCTCATTCTGCTGTACACGATGATCCACGACTTCAGGAAAATTGGCCTGGACGCGGCGGCCCATCATCAAACTAGGTCCCGAGGCGAAGTGTACAAGCTGTGCCTGAGACTAATGCGCGGTTTATTCCGCTGCACAATCCTCGGTCTTCTCGTCGCGTTGTGCATGAAGGCTCAGAGTTCCTATCTGACATCGAACGCCAGAAACATCCTCGACTGGCTGGCCGGGGATTTCACTTCAGTGCTGGCTGGCCGCGATGCTGCGAGCAATGGGTTCCACTATCGCATGCCCACCCACTACAGCAGCCTGCTTGTCGCCCTTTCGACCATCGTCGTTTTTGTCTACGGTTCAATCTCGATCCGCGCTATCGGTGGGCGATTGCATAAACCGCTGTGGACGATGGCGGCGGTCGTGACATTGCTGTTTGCCGCATACCTGCTGATCGACGCGTTCGTGGGATTCTCAATCCTTTTGGCTATCGCTGTGGTCGTCGCGGTGTTCAGCCTGATTGAACCTGGCCTAGGTAGAGGGCGATCCAGTGAAGTAGGAACCAAGCAAATTGTATCTTAGGTGGCTTGATCAGTGGGATGAACAGCGGGCGCGACGCGGTGAAGACGGCAAGGAGGCGACGCGTTTCATTCTGGATGCCGACCGTGCCTTTCCCGGTGAGAAGATCGAGAGCATTTCCGAATTTTGTGTCCGCGCGGATGAAGCGTCGGTTGACCCTGGGTTTTTTGATGAGCCAAATCGCGGCAATCAACGGTTCGAGGTGAACGAGGATTGGATTAAATTCCGCTCGGATATATCCACCGATGTCGCTGAGAATAATATCGTCTGGGCGAAGATCACCAGAAGTGGATCCCTCCGCAAGGCACTCGTGATTTTTCACCATTGGAATGCACGGGCTCGAAACGCGCAAATTGCCGGCTTTATGTCACGGCGCGGGATCACGGTCGTCGAGATCGCGATGCCTTATCACCTCGAGCGTAGCCGTCCCGGCTCATTGCACGCGGATTACATGTTGAGCGCCAATCTTGGTCGTACGATCCAAGCGGTGAAGCAGGCAGTGTGTGATGGAAAAAAACTCATCGGCTGGCTGAAGGGTGAAGGCTACCAAGAAATCTCCGTCCTGGGCATGAGCCTTGGATCTTGGGTCGCAGGATTGATTGCCGCCCATGATCTGAGCGTTTCGAAGGCTTCGCTGTTTCTACCAGGGGGGAGCCTTGCGGATATGGTTTGGACGGGTCGCGCCACACGAACTATCCGCAACAGCCTGGAGCATGAGATCGAGCTGGCAGATCTCAGGAGAGCATGGGGTCCACTCAATCTCGAAAACTACACGCGTCGTTTGGCGCGGGCGGAGCTCGATATCCAGATGGTCTTGGCCAGAAGAGACAAGGTTGTGATGCCAGCGATCTCGGAGAGCCTGTTGTCCAGCTTGAAGAACGACGGTGGCCGACCACAGATCTTGAAGCTGAATTGTGGCCACTATTCCCTTGGACGGCTGCCGTACATCCTGCATGCGGGCCTGAGTTTGAAACGGTTTCTCTATTGATAGGACCGAACGCCCTGCGAGCGCTTCAGAGCGTTTCCGCACCCAATCTGGCGACTGGCCCAAATCAAACTTGCAAAACAGTTTTACGTGCACTACTTTTCCAGTAGAGCAACGCTCCGGGGTCAGCGCTAGGCGCTGGCCGAAACGAATTAAGGTCCGCAAGGACCTTTTTTCATTTGAAGCAGCTGTATTTGATTCCGAGGCTCGACCGGTCCTGTTCGGGAACCAGCGAGTCGATCAGTTTGCCCGACCTGATGAGATCGACATAGGGCTTGTAGGTGGGATCATATCCACCCTTGGCCATCGGATAGAGCATCAGGTCAGCGACCTGCATCATCGCCGCCTCCTTGGTCCGGCGCTTGGGTTCACCTCTGACGATCCGCCGGAATTCCTCTGGAGGAAGCGAGCCATAGGCATTTGCGCCGTCGCCCGCGAATGGCATTCCGTCGGCCTTGAGCGCCTTGGCATAGGTCATCAGATCCCGGTCTTCGTGTTTGCCGCTCGCCTCGAAGAAAACCCGAAGGGTCCGGCCCTGACTATCGGCGAACTTTGCCGCCCGCTCAATGAGGATCGAGTAGGCGGTTTTACACATCAGCCACAGTCGTTCCTGATATTTCTCGCGATACCGCAAGACATACCCCGGTCGATCGATGACGGCTGCAATCCCAATCACGGGCAGGGAGAGTATAAATGCGTCGAGTTCCGGAAAGAAGAGCCGCGCCTTCTCAGGATTCCTTAGCCAACCAAAATCTCCGCGACCGCCACGAATTTTGTGCGAGTGCAGGGGGTAGTCGATCCCATGCTGAGCGCAGAATTCGGTGTGTCGCACCTTCAGTTCACCGATATCTTCTTGCTTGATCAGGAACCCACCCAAGCCGAAGCAATCCATGCCGTCCTTTCGCTGTTGAGGAAGCTCATGGTCGGGATCTCGGCTGCCGGTGTCGTCGATAAACAGGTGATATTCGGGAGGTGTGGTCATTGGCACTGAGCTTACCCGGCAGAAATCGGGAAAGCTATGTTTTTGCCGCCCAAATCAGACTTATCTACCCCCGCCTATCCGGGAAAGGTCGATCCTCATTCCTCCCACGTTGGCACTACTCGGCTCGGCTGACTGTGTGCTATTTTCACTTTCGGGAGGAGGCGCCGCGGGTTCACCATCGTCAGCCGGCTTTTCTGAGCTTTTATTCATGAAGGTCGGACCACCGGGATCGTTGGCTCGGAACACGTTGTCGCCCTCGAAGGTTCCTGTCTTCCAAGCGTAGACCGTATCATCGAACAACTGCGGAAGGAGCTCGCTGTTCGTGGGACGGCCGTACCATTTGGTGACGATGCGGGCGACCTTTGCAAATATGCCTGTACCTGTTCGCAAGTTCGCGCATGCGTCGAACATGTCTGGCTGAAGCTGTGACGGGTCGCCAACGCGAACGTCTGCGGGAAACTGTGTGATGCCGACGCGAACGATGGCATGACCGACATAGTCCTTGATCACAGCCATTGCCTCGTCGGGAGAGCGAGGCTTGGGGATGAGAACCAGCCGACCATCCGCCTTCACGGTTACGGCCAGTGGATCGTCGGAACCGACTGCCGAAATGAACTGCTCGACGATAGCAGGGGGAAGGCTTGGGTCGGCGCATTTCGCGATAAGGGCAGCGTCCATGGTCTTTCTCCAGATCAGGTGTTGAAGGACATCACGAGAGGTTTGCCGAACAGCCGAGCCCAGGCTTGCGTGCTGGCGCGCTGAATCGCGACGATGGATGTCCCCTCGGTCCACCAGTCGTTTCCGACGGCGATGATGAGATCAGGGTCATGAAGCATCGACTGCAGGACGGGCCAGATGATCAGCTGCTCATAGCAGATGAGCGGAGCCACGCGCCGGCCGCCGACAGACACGGCCGGATTCGAGAAAAAGTGTGCTCTGGCTCCGCCGCTCTTTCCAATCAGCGGCAGCCAGGGTTGCCACATCGAGCCAGGCACCGGCATGCGTTCCCGATAGAGGATCTCACTTTCGGTGGCCGAGACTCGGACCAGGACATTATCGTATCCCTCCGCATCGACTACAGCTGCGCCGGCGATGACGCTCAGATCGCCACCGGCGAGCTGCTGCCGCCACGAACGCTCCACCGAGGGCGTCCAAAACCCGAGAGCACTTTCAGGCAAGAGCATGTAGGCGGTGTCGGGCCGGCGCTGTAGGCGCAACGTTGCAACAAGGTCACTATGGCGAGCAAGACTGGTATCGCGGCCCAGACTATTTCCGAGCTGCAGGTCGACGCCCTGCCACCCACGCCCTATGTCGGGAGTGGTCCAGAATGCGGCGGACCAGAGCCAGAAACCTACGAGGGTGATGGCTGCAGCCGGTCTATATTGCGTTGTCATGATCGCGAGACCGGCTGTCACTGCCGCAAGCCCTGACCATCCCCACCCTGGAAAAAGAATGCCTGCCGCAGTGACCGGATGGGCCCAGCCGACAATGCCGAACGGTGGCAGCGCCATCAGGACCATCGCAATCGTGTATCGCAGGGCTTTCCAGGCGCCGTAATGGCGCGACCACAGGGCGCCGTGAACCATAACGAAGCCGCTTGAGGCGACAAGCCACAGCATTAGTCCCGGCCAGATGTCCGATTGATAGAAGGCCACCACGCCTTGCGGAAGACCACGCGACGCCGCCAGAAAATAGGCAGCAGCAGCCATACTTGCAGTGCGACGGCTGCGTGCCAGTGACCAAAGCGCCGGAAAAGCGATTGCTGCGGGAAGCGCCAATGCGTGTCCGGTCCAGGCGATACACCCAACCGTGGCAGAAGCCAGCGCGAGGGCAAGTGGTTGAATCCAATCAGGGCGCATAGGTCAGTACCTGCATTGCAAAACCAAGGACACCAGACGCGGGGACCGGCCCAAAGTATCGCGAGTCCCAGGACCCGGGAAACGGTGAGTGCAGGAACAGGAAGCCGGCCGGAACCGTCCCTCCCGCATACGGGCGCAGAGGTCGTCCTTGGCCGTCCCGAGACACGGGGTTCGAGCTTTCGATCGGCCGCCCATCGATCGTGACGTCGCCGGTGACATCAATGCGCTGACCGCCGACCGCCGCAACCGTTTTAATGAGCGGACCAAAACCACCCGGGCACAAGCCCGCGCGAAGGTAGCCTCGCGCGAAACCCTCCGAGACAGTTTCGGTCACAGGCGGGCAAACGAACACCATGTCGCCTACGTGAACCGGGCGATCGAGCCGTGCGATACGCCATAGACCGAGCGGCTCGCTGGGCGTGGTGTTGATCCGCAGGCCGCCGACGACCCCGCCGATGATCACCGCTAGGGCAGTACCGCATGAGGCAGCGATCAGAGCGAGGGCAGGGCGCCTCTGGCGCACTTTCGCAGGAGTGGGTTTTTCGCGAGGGGTCATTTCAGCGACAACCCTTTCGTCTGGGTTTGGCGCATGGTTTCCGCCTGCTTGAGCGCCACCGCTGTCCGTTCATGCGCAGCCAGTTGCTGAACGGTGCGGATCGTGTCCCAGGCGGAACGTAGTTCGTTCTTCTGGGCCGGCTGCATACCCGCGGATGCTACCTCGAACGCCTTGCCGTCCGCAGTCTTTGCCGCGAGTGTCAGGAAGGTTCTCTCTCCGAAGCGCTCCGACACAGTCTTGGCGAAACCTTCGAGCTCGGCCTTCACCATCTTGTCCGCGAGGGCAAACTCGAGACCGGCAGGGATATCGTTTCGATCGATCGCATCGCGCACGCGCTCGAGCACCTGCTTTGCCGATGCGGAGAGGGCAGGGATGTCGAGCGAGAGCTTGGTGCGGACCGCGCGCTCCTCGTCCTCATAGCGGCTGGTAGCCTCCGCGCGTTGCGCGATGAAGCCCTGCAGATCGCGGGCAAGGGCTGGCGCGTTGAGGATTGCTGTATCGCGCGCCTGCTTCTCGGTGCTGCCGGCAAACAGACCGGTCTTGCCCTTCAGCGCGCCGAAGCTTTCCGGCCGCTCCGCAATCCGCATAAGCGTCGTTGCTGCTACCGTCTCATTCGTCAGCATGGCGTCGACATTGACCGCCTTGAAGGCTGCCTGCGGATCCGCAAAGACGTAATGGAAGCGAGCGGAAACCTCCTGCCAGCGGTCCTTCAGGCCGGGGTCGGCCGAGAGCCTGTCTTCGACCGCCTGAGCGATCGATCTGGGGAAGGTCGTCGTACCTGAGACCATGGGTTTTACCTCCTTGATTGCAGATGTTGTCGATGCGGTCGACTTCGTTCCGCCAAGGCCGAGCCTTGTCGCAATGGCGGCAAGGCGTGCGCCCAGCTCGGCGAGTTTTGACGATTGGCGGACGGTCCATTGGATCTGATCGTGCGCGATCGTGCGGGCGACGTTTATGAGATGGAGGCCACGTGCCTCGGCAAATCGCAGCGCCGCGCGATAGTGCGAGGCGTCCTGGTAATCGAGCGTCGTCTCCTTCGATCCGGAACGCGAAAGCCGCTCATGGAGCCGAGCCATCGCCAACTCCTCGATCGGCACGACCTTCCAGGAATTCCGATCGACCTCCTTGCCGTCGGGAAGCGTGACGCGCTGCGATCCGACGTGTTTCAAGCCAATGCGATCACCGATCTCGGCTTTCGATTCATCCATCGCCCGCGCGAGATCGACGCCCCAGACGGTGCGCTCCTGGCCATCGGCATAGCCAAGCGTCACGTAGTAGCTGTCTCGGATGCCGGGCTTGTGTTCGTAGGGCGCTTCGCCATGGGCGATCAGCACGCCGCCGCGCCGTTGCGCGAACTCTTCCAGCCCGACATAGAGCTCCGCCGTCTCGCGGTGACGGGTCATGGCGACATAGGAGAGATGCCGGTCCAGCGTGCTCGACGCCAGCACCTTGACGCGGTCGACGGTGGCACCCTGGCTCTTGTGGACCGTGGTGGCATAGCCGTGATCGACATTGGTGTAAAAACGTTGTTCGACTACGACCTGACGCCGGCCTTCGCCGGTGCCGGTCTCGGCCACGATGCGCCTAGGCTGCGCCTCGATGACCCGCGCCAGCATGCCGTTCTTGACGCCGAGTGATCCCTCATTCTTCAGGAAGACGATCTGATCGCCAGCCGCAAAATGCCTCGTCCCGTCTTCCGTCTTGAACGCATGACCGGCCTCGATCACACCTCGTTCTAACAGCTTGCCGCGCGCCATCTCGTTCAATAGCCGCACATCGACACGGCGATGGGCCAAGATCAGGGTCACCTTGGCCGGATCGTATTCGCGGTCCCAATCGGCGATCAAGGACGTGATCGCATCGCCCCTTGTCCAACCGGTCCGCACCATATCCCGCTGTACGTAAGCGTCGAGTGCAGCCGAGACGTTCCCACGCGCGAGATCAAGGGAAGCATCGCGCATCCATTGTTCGCGCTGGCGGTAGATCGTCCCGAGTTCTGCATAGCCGATCCGCTCGGAAATGGCGCGGAAGGCAGCACCAGCTTCGATCGGCTGAAGCTGCTCGGGATCGCCGACCAGGACGAGCTTCGCACCTGATGCCGTGACCGCTTCGACAAAGCGTGCCATCTGCCGGGACGAGACCATGCCGGCCTCGTCGAGGACGAAGACGGTCTTGTCATCAAGTCGGTCTCGCTGCTGATCCCATCGGAGCTCCCAGGCCGATAGCGTACGGGAGGCGATACCGGCTTCCTTCTCAAGTCCTTCTGCAGCCTTGCTCGCAAGCGCGCCGCCGACCACCCTATAGCCGGCCGTCTCCCAGGCTTCGCGCGCCGCCTTCATCATCGTCGTCTTGCCAGCGCCGGCGCGCCCGATCACGGCGGCGATCCGCTCCGGACCAGTGACATGATCGATCGCATTCTTCTGCTCGTCCGACAGGCGGTCATGATGAGAGAAGACACCATTCAGGGCCGCCGACTTGACGGCGTGAGAGGATCGCTGCGACAACCAGATCGCCTGATTGGCCATCTGCGCTTCAAGGCGGATCAGCTCCCGCGTCGTGTATTTTGCCGCTGCCCTGACGCCGGTGGCGAAATCCATGCGCTCACGGTCAAGCCGCAGCGTCTGCGGGCTCTGCAGGATCCGCGCCATCAGGTTCTGGAAGAGCGCAGCATCGTCGATATAGCGGTAGAGGACCTTGGCGATATCGCGTTCCTCGAAGACGCTCTTTTCGCGGGTGATGAGGTCCAGCACGATCTCCGGATTGCGCTGGATACGCCGTGCATTCTCGGCGCGGCGTTCTTCCTGCAGCTCCAGCCGCTCGAGTGAGACCTTCTCCTCCGCAGCGTCGCCTTTCCGTTCGATCGCCTTCGTCCCGACGCCGAGATGAATTGTCGGTGTCAACTCGATCCCTTGCTTCTCGAAGGAGCGGCCATCCACACGGATATCGAGACCCGCCAGCGCCAGATGCTGGTTCTGGATCGTAAACCATCCGTCGCGGAACGCGTTGAAGTTCTCGGCTCCGCCGGCCCAAAGCTCGTAGACGATCTTGCCCGCATCGTTACGAACAGGATTGCCGTCAGCGCCCAAGACCGCGACCTTCTTGGCGCCGAACCCGTCCTCGGTCAGCGGCCGCAAAGTGGTCATCAGGTGGATATGCGGATTGCCGGGAGCATCGTGAAACACCCAATCGGCGACGATGCCTTTGGCGGTGATGTGCTGCTCGATAAAATCGCGAACCATCGCGATATTCTGATCGGCGGTCAGCTCGATCGGCAGGGCAATGGTCACATCCTTGGCGAGCTGCGCATCGCTCCGTTTCTCAAAGGCCTCGACCTTGTTCCAGAAGGCTTCCGAGGCGCTGGAGACCGAGCAATCGGCAATCATCTCCCGCAGCCATTCCGGTGCGTCCTCGGGAATGACGATCTCCTCATGCAGCAGCCCTTGCTTGCGGCTGTAGTCGATCGTCCTGGCTTCCCGCTCGAACTCCATCTTGGCGCAATGCCGGTAGGCCGCCGACAGCACGGCGCTGCGGCCGGAGCCGCGGGCAACGATGCTGACTGAGAAATGCGGGACCGCCACGACGAGTACGAGCTCCTAAGATCGAACGAAATCAAACTGTTCGTCGGGAGCGGAAGGCCGTCTCAGGCCATTGGCAGGGCCAAAAAACAAAGCGTCGCGCCAGCGACGTATAATTGCGCCCTTCGGATCCGCTCCTTCGGAACGGCGGGATCATTCGCCGAAAGCTGGCGCTTTGGCGAGGTGCAACGTTGCACCTTCCCATCGGGAGAAAATTCGGGGCAAGGTTCGGTTTCATCGGACTGAAAGCCACGAGGAAGCGACGCCCATGAAGAAGCCAACCGCCAAAATCCGCGAAGAGATTGCTCGCTTGCAGGAGCAACTCAAGCAGGCAGAAACCCGTGATGCCGAGCGCATCGGGCGCATTGCGTTACGTGCGGGGATCGGGGAGATCGAGATCGAAGAGGCTAATCTTCTATCGGCATTCGAGGAGGTCGCCGGCCGGTTTCGCGCAGGAACGAAACTCGCCCAGGGACGCAAGCCTGCCACCACGCCGCCGAACGGCGCTGGCGAGGCTGCGGGCCAATCTGCGGAGACTTGAGCGGATGCAAAAGATGACAGCGACTGAAGCCCGCAAGAAGGACGCGCGGGAGAAGATCGAGCTCGGCGGCCTGATCGTCAAGGCGGGCTTGCGCTACGAGAAACGTGCGCTGCTGCTCGGGCTTCTAATCGATGCCAGCGCTCGGATGAAGTCTGACGAGGCGGAGCGAACCCGCCTGAGTGAACTCGGAGCGAGGGCATTTGCCGATGACGCCTAGGAAGATCCTTGTTGCCATTTTGGCCGTTGCCATGATCGCCGTTTGTTTGATCTTCCCCGGCATCGAACGGTGGCTCGCCGCGTTCGGAACGACCGAGCAGGCAAAGCTGATGCTCGGGCGGATTGGGCTGGCATTGCCCTATGCGCTCGCTGGCGCCTGCGGGATGATGTTTCTGTTCGGAACGAGGGGGTCGATCAACGTCAAGGCGGCCGGTTGGAGCGTCTCAGCAGGCGGCCTCGGCGTGATCGTCGTCGCAGCGATCAGGGAGGGATCGCGCCTGCTGGCGTTTGCCGGGCAGGTCCCCGCGGGAAGGACGCTTCTGTCCTATGCCGATCCTTCGACCATCGCAGGAGCGGGCGCAGCACTGCTCGTGACACTCTTCGCGCTGCGTGTTGCGAGAATGGGCAATGCCGCGTTTACACGAAGCGAGCCGCGACGCATTCGTGGCAAGCGCGCCTTGCACGGCGAGGCAGACTGGATGACGATGCAGGAGGCGGAGAAGCTCTTTGCCCGTACGGGCGGTATCGTCATCGGCGAGCGTTATCGTGTCGACCGGGACGATCCGGCGGCGACGTCGTTTCGACCGGGCGAGCCGACGACCTGGGGCAAGGGTGGCTCCGCGCCGCTCTTGTGTTTCGACGGCTCGTTCGGCTCGTCGCACGGGATCGTCTTCGCCGGTTCGGGTGGTTTCAAGACGACGTCGGTGACAGTCCCGACCGCTCTCAAATGGGGCGGCTCGCTCATCGTGCTTGATCCGTCCAATGAGGTGGCGCCGATGGTGGTGGAGCACCGGCGCAAAGCGCGCCGGCACGTCATCGTCCTCGACCCGAAGAACGCTGGTTCTGGCTTCAACGCCCTCGACTGGATCGGTCGTCATGGCGCCACCAAAGAAGAGGACATCGCGGCCGTCGCATCATGGATCATGAGCGATAGCGGTCGTGCGACCGGCGTCCGCGATGACTTTTTTCGTTCATCCGGTCTACAGCTACTGACCGCGATGATCGCCGACGTTTGCCTCTCCGGCCACACGGACGCTAAACACCAGACTTTAAGGCAGGTTCGCGCGAACCTGTCGGAGCCAGAGCCAAAGCTTCGCGCGCGCCTGCAGGAGATCTACGACAACTCCGCGTCCGCCTTCGTGAAGGAGAATGTCGCCGCCTTCGTCAACATGACGCCGGAGACATTCTCCGGCGTCTACGCCAATGCGATCAAGGAAACGCATTGGCTAAGCTATGCGAACTACGGCGCCCTGGTGTCGGGCTCGAGCTTCTCCACCGAAGCGCTGGCCGACGGCGAGACCGACGTCTTCATCAACATCGACCTCAAGACATTGGAGACGCATTCCGGCCTCGCGCGCGTCATCATCGGCTCCTTCCTCAACGCAATCTACAATCGGGATGGAGCGATCAAAGGCCGTGCACTGTTTCTCCTCGACGAGGTCGCAAGACTTGGCTACATGCGGGTGCTGGAGACGGCGCGTGATGCCGGACGAAAATATGGCATCACGCTGACGATGATCTACCAGTCAATCGGCCAGCTGCGGGAAACCTATGGCGGACGTGATGCGTCCAGCAAATGGTTCGAGAGCGCCAGCTGGATCTCTTTTGCCGCCATCAACGACCCGGAAACCGCCGACTATATCTCGCGTCGATGCGGCACGACGACGGTCGAAATCGACCAGGTCAGCCGCAGTTTTCAATCGCGCGGATCGTCTCGGACACGTTCGAAACAGCTTGCCTCGAGGCAGCTCATCCAGCCGCATGAAGTCCTGCGCATGCGCGCCGACGAGCAGATCGTCTTCACGGCGGGCAATGCGCCATTGCGATGCGGCCGCGCGATCTGGTTTCGTCGGCCGGATATGACCTCTTGCGTCGGGCAAAACAGGTTTCAACAGCGTGGTGAGGGTGCTGAAGTTCCGGCTTCGCCTGAACCGAACTAGAAGCGGGAGGATCGATCAAATGCGATATTGGGAAGCGTGTGAGGCGCAGGTTACAACTGAAGACGCGATCGAGGTATGCCGGATCCACAAAGTCACGGCCACCGTCCGTGAAGATGACAGGGCATTGTTTGACGAAGCTACCGGCGAGGTCATCGCGCATGCCGACGAGGAGGGGGAATATTATGGCGCGCGGATATCCTGGGCTATCTCGGATACTGATCAATGCCTCCGCGCAGCGAGAGGATCGTGACCCGAATGGGCGGAGACCGTTTGCGGGCTTCGTTCGCCGTGGCGAATAGAGCCGTACGCCGAAGGCGGATCGCCCAAGACCTGACATTTCGAACGCTTCACCAGATTGAATCGATCACGCCAAACCGATTCATATTTGTCGTTGGACCGAGGACTTCGCACGCGCGATTCTCAGTCATGATCGCTCAGCCCTACCAGCTCTACGTCGAACGCACTGACCGCGCCAAGAATATGGCTCGCTACTATGCGATGTCGATCGACAGCAATCTGTTTGGTGAACTTTGCCTGACGCGACGATGGGGACGGATCGGCAGCAAGGGCCAGACATTGATCCACCACTTCGATCGGGAGAAAGATGCGGTATCCCTCTTCCTTGAACTGACCCGACAGAAGAGGGCGCGAGGCTACCGAACGAGGCCCGCGATCTCAGGCGAATCCGATAGATGCGCTCCATCTACCCGCATCGAGCTTGGAGCAATCCGCTGAAATCAATTCTGACAGGCGTCATATCCGCCGCTGTTCTGCTAGGGGCCATCTCCCCTGTTTCGTACGGTGAAGCCGCGCAATCCGCACAAACCTTGAGCTATCCCAAATGTGCATCTGGGGCTCGTTACAACTGCGTTGTCGATGGTGATACGCTTTGGATCAACGGTCAGAAGGTGAGGGTTGCTGATATCGATGCCCCCGAGATCAGCACGCCGAAATGCGGGTCGGAACTGGCACTTGGCAACAAGGCAACAGAGCGGCTGATCGAGCTCGTCAATGAGGGGCCATTCCAACTCCAGGCTTGGCCAGGCCGTGATACGGATCGTTACGGCCGCAAGCTCCGGGTACTCGTCCGAGACGGAAGAAGCCTCGGCGATCGGCTGGTCTCCGAGGGTCTGGCGCGGACCTGGTCGGGCCGGCGCGAACCCTGGTGCTGAGGAACCGGCCCGCTGGAGCGGGCCAGCTCCACTTTTCCGGGCGCCTTACGGGCGCCGGTTCCAGTCGGTCTCGAGGTTGACCTCGATGTCGACGAAGAAGGGGATCTTGATCGCGACCTTCAGACGGAGCTTTCCTTTGCGCAAGAAGTGACCGATGACCTTGCCGAGAGTGCGCAGGCGGCGGCCGGTGGCGGTGAGGTATTTTGCGACCTGTTGCATGATGGTTCTCCTGTGATTGCGTTTCATCGCGGGGATGAGATGCTGATCGGGAAGGAGTGCTGCATCGAAACGACCGCAGCGAAGCGGAGGCCTGAGGACGGCTGAATTTTGGCTGGCGAGGAAGCCGAAGGCTAAGGAAAATTCTGACGGCATCAGGTTGCGGCACGACGCTCGAGACGCACCATCCCTGATGTCGATGAATGGGATCACAGGAGCACCGCGACAGTCGACAATGGCGCCGCGCTATCGATTGCTCCTCAGTAAGGAGGCTCCCGATCAACGATCTCGTTCCGCAAGGCGACGGCCGCAAGCTCCGCCCGGGCGACTTCCAGTTCGGCCTGGATCTGGCGACGCTCGCCGGCGTCGCACGCGTTACGAAGTTCGGCCCGCAGTTCCTCGATCTGGATTTCAATGTTGTAGGTCATCGTCTGAGCTCCTTGAGTGTGAAAGACGACGACAGCGGCCGGGAGGGGATGGCGGGGTCAGGGATCGCGCAAGCGACCGGCAGGGCCGGGGAGTGGGGGAGCCGATTTGCGGAGGGCGCCATCGGCGGCCGGAGAAAATTGGGGGAACCGCCCATCCTTGAGGCCGGCATGCGCGAGCGGCACACTCCCGGTTTCTGAGCAGCTATCCCTCCCTCTCGTGTGCCACCAAAAAAGCCGGGCCAGGCTGGAAGCCTGATCCGGCTTTAGGTTTTTCGGGGATCATATGGCCCCGCCCTTTCGGGCGGGGCTTGGTTCCTCAGTCTCGGTTCGGGCGGGACCAGATCAGCTGGAGTTCCTTTTCGCCTTCGACTTCCGTCAGCGTTGCGTAGATGGGGGCGGGGAAGCTCGGGTCATCGAGCTTGACCGAGAGGTAGTCGCGGCCCGTCTGCTCCGAGTGCTTCTGCCAGGCGGCGCCGAGTTCGACGGCTCCGGCTGCGTAGATCCGGAAGTGCGGGCCCTTGTCGGAGGGGTTTTCGACGCGGTTAGAGGTGAAGGTGCCGATGGTAGCCATTGTCGTATTCCTTTTCGCTGTTTCGGGCCGCTCCATTGCGGCCTCGATGGCAGTCGCAAAGGCCGGGGACRRTCGGACCGCACCCCCCGGGGTCCCCGTTGCGCCTGCGCAATGGGGTGGGCCTCAGGGCCGGAACACAGTGGAGGGCGGCGTGGAGATGCTTTCTTGTTTCGCGAGGAATGACGGCGTAGCCGGCAGGGGATGAAAGTCTCGGAACGCCGTTGCGGGAATACGAGCGAGGCGTAGCCGTTCTCCGGCCAGACATGCCTCATCGAGCCCGCGGATGGAGCCCTGTCGGCAAGGGAAAGGGATATGGCAATGGCGGCCCGCACCGGGGAACACTATGAACGGCCGCAGCTGATCAGCAATCTGCCAGGGCCACGTCAAAGATACGCACAATACTCGACGACATCCGACCAAGGTCCGCTTACGAGAGAAACTCGCCGCGATAGAGTTGCCCCGCGAATCATCGCCTGGAGGACATATGGCAACGCAGACGAAACCGTTTATCGTCGAAATCAAGCAGTCCCGGAAGCTGAAGCCTTCCGCTCCTAAGCCTTCGATCTGGGCAAAGTTGGATTTGAGCAGCCCGGAAGATCTGGCCCAACTGACATGTTGGCAGAGCCGGCCACCGCCAAGAGCGGCGACCAACCATAAGCTCCCTGAACATTCAAGCGCTCAAGCAGCGTCCCGCCTACCGGCTGCCTCCGGCTGAAGCCCGTGAAGGAATGCCGTTGCGCGCTGCGCATGCGCGGCCGCCTGGAAAATTGCCCGCTTGTCGTCGGCCAATATCTTCAGCCACGACTGAAGGTACGACGCGTGGTCAGGCCTCGGTTCAAGTTCGGGGGCGATCCCAAGATCTGCGCACAGGAAACAACTGCCAAGCTCGGCAATGAGTTCTTCGCGAGCACGTTCGCTTCTATCCTTGGCATAGCGTGACAGGTCGCGGCCGACGCGGTTCTCATCTGCGGTCCAGTGGGTCGCTTCATGGCTTAGCGTGGCATAGTAGCTTGCCGCGTCCTTGAAGGTCTCGAAGGGTGGCATCTGGATGACGTCAGGACCGGGTGCATAAAAAGCCTGATTTCCGCCGTGGCGGATCACCGCGCCGGTGTTGCGGAAAAACCGATCCGCCTGCTCGATCCGTGCGACGGGATCGAGCACGATCTCTGGCCGGCTATAGTAATGCTCGGGCAATCCGTCGATCTGCTCGGCGTTGAACACGGAATAGGCTTTGAGGAACGGGATCTCTCGATCGACCTCCCCACCGTTTCCGTCCGCTTCGGATTTGGTGAACCGGCTTGCGAATACGACCGTCGATCCAGTCTCGCCCTTTCGAACAGCGGCGCCGAGTTCCAACGCCTGTTTGAAGGTCATCCACATCGATGAAGCGAAGCCACGCGACATCTGCTCTGACCAGAGCAGGAGAACGTTCATGCCGGAATACGGCTGGCCGTTGTGGCGGAGCGGGCGAGTGATCCGGCCATTGATATTCGTTGCGTTCCAGGGCTTCATCCACGGGCGGACCCCGCCGGCGAGTTCCTCGATGATCCGATCAGTGATCCGGGAATAGATGTCGATGCGCCGGCTTTCGGTCTTCCTGCTCATTTTTCTTCTCCACTATTTGGAGCCGCGCCAATCGCGGCCCCGTCGCGGAGGCCAAGGGTAGGAGCCATGAGCCAACGACTTGCACCGGAACGGCCGAAACGACGTGGAGGACGGCGAAGCCGTTGCCTGACGTGGGCGGCTCCTGCAGGTCCAACGCCCGAGACGGGCTGCAATGGCCCGATCGGTTTTCTTCTCCCCGTTCTCTCCAGCAAAGCCGGCATGAAAAAAGCCGCCCCAGGGAGGCGGCCCGTAAAGATGAAAGGCGGGGCGAGCCCCGCAGCAGTGTGTCAGTCGAACGCGGACATCTGGACCGCGGCCGCTTTGCGGTCGACGGAATGGCCGGGATTGTCGATCGGGCGATCGAACGGCTTCCAGTTCTCGCCGACGATCTGCTTGTAGGCAGCGACAGCACCTTCAGCTGCCATCCGTAGTGCGTGGGCCTGAATGCCCATGTCGGCGGCGAACTCCCGCTTGCGGTGGGCGGCGCTATCGTAGCCGACGGGACCGTCAAGATCTTCGTCTCGGGCGTCGTTTGCCGCCTTAGCGGTAGCATCGCGTGCCTGGGTGACGGCATTGCTGTAGAATTGACCTGCGCCGTGGGCGGAGCCGACATAGGCGCCGACGATCCGTTGCAGGTGGATCTGCATGGCCCGTTCGCCAAGGCCTTCGCTGAGCGCATCCGCGGTCTCGATGATGAGCCGTTCGTGAAGATCTCGGATCCCGTCGCTGTCGACAACAGCGTTCCCGAAGCTTTCGGCGATCTTGATCGCCTGGGCGCTGTCTGGGCAGGTAAGGCGGACCATTTCGACGGTGGCGCCCTTGCGGAGCTGAACGACCCGGGCGGTCTGGCGAGGATTGTTTGTGGGCTTGGCCATGTCTCTTCCTTTCGAGCCGAAGCGGTTCCGGCCCCGTGCCGGCTTGCCCTTCGGTGCGGTCGCCACGAACCGGCGGCAGACGGGCGCTTCAAGGCCCGGTCACGCCAGGCCAAGCGGAGCCGATCTGCGAGCGAGCAGGGAAATTGCCCTGCGAAGCCGAGCGGAGCTGCTCCGTGCAGGACGGCGGGTTCCGGCCGCCCCGCGGCGCGAGAGCGGCCTTGAAGCGGACGGACGCTGGTTCAGACCGCAGCAAAACCGAAGGACAAACCGTCACGGTGCCATCACCGGACACGATAGGAATATGGCTCCAGCCCGCTCTACTCCTCGCATTCGCCGGCGCCCAGGCGTGAGACCGCCGCGATACCGTCGGACTGGCCCCAGTGCTGCTTTCGGCAACCGGTAGGATTGAAGCCATGTGGGACCATGGGTGTTACGGAGACCGCGCAAGATCCCGCCATCGTCATGAGGCGGCACACCCATCCAGACTTCACTGAGGATGCTCTTCCAGCGTCGGCCATCCCTGTCGGCATATGCTTGTAAAGCAGCCTTCTGATCGTCGCTCAGAGCCGGCCATCGCTGACGCCGGGATTCGCCAGTACGCAACTCGGTCCCGTCGCGTTCTGTGATCATCCGCTTGAGCTCGGCCACGCCCGCATCGAGGCATGCTTTCCCGTCGAGATGATGAAACCGCAGCCAACACGCAGAACGGTCAGCATCGGCAGATCCAATCCCGGCCTTTTGCTCGAGGTCGCCTATCGTCGCCATCTCATCAGCCCTCCTGGCTCGCGTGTGGGCCGGCAGAAGACAAGCGATCGCGCAGCGCGGCTATCGCCGCGTCCTGTCGAGCAAGCTTCCTCGATAGCGCTTCGGCCTCCGGCTGACGCTCTGCGGTGAGCCCGGCACGGTTGACGCGATAGCGCTCCAGCAAGGTGCGGCCATCCGACGCCTTACCGCGATGGTATCCGGTCTGGCGCCGCGCAAGCTGCGGCAAGATTGCCGTCATCCGGCGGGTAATCTGCCTGTCAATGAGTTCGAGCTGCCTCTGGGTCTGACGGCGAGCGTCTTCCATGCGAGAGAGCTGGCTTTCGGGTGACATTGCCGGTGCCATCATGCCGCCCTCGTGCTCCAACCCACGAAACTCGACGGACCGTCATAAGCGGCGTGGCGCGCGAGATCGATGACAAATCCAAAACGCCCGCGTCCGCCGTACTCGTCATGACTGACGAGAAAACGGCGTTCCTCAATTTGGAAATCGCGATTGCCGCCTTTGGTGGCCACGACCTCGGTCATGCCAAAATGCTGAGTGGAGATGATCGCAGAGATGACGACCCAGTCGTCGGCATGTACGCGCTCGAACTCCGTTCGATCCTTCGACCAGGATTCGCCGACAATGAGCAGACGGCCGCGAAGCTTCTCCCAATAGTCCGGAAAGCTGTTGCGAGCAGCCTCGTCAGCACATCGGCGCTCGTAGCCTGTGAAGATATCCGGGAACGTCAAGGCGACGATCGCCCATTCGCAATCTTCCTCGTACCAACCGCCCGCCCTTCGAACCGATGCATCGACCTGACGATTTCTGACAGGTGATAGATGAAAGCCCCCATGCCCTGAGGTCGAGTGGCTAACTATTCCCTCGGCATAGACCGTCGCCAGCTGTGAGCCGCCCCATGGCGTGCTGGCAGACATGCGTGTCTGGACGCGAGCCAAGGCTGAAAGTTCCTGCATGTGCTCCGCGGTTTCGATCGCCCTCAGACGGAAGGCAGCTTCGTCCGCAACGCGACCATCATGGCCATAGAAATGGTGATGTCGCACCTCAGCGAGCGGTTTGGTGATGCGCCAAACACTGGCCAGAAAGAAGGCGCCGCCTTCGTTGGAAATCATACCGAGGAGGACTTCGCCGATGCGCGCGACGGGAAATCCGTCGGCGCCAACCCCGAATTCGACTCCATCGGTGGCTGGGGACATGGACACTGGATCTGTGGCGGTAGGAATTGTGGGTCCGTTCATGGCCGGGCTCCGTGTTTGAGGGTCCTGAAAAGCAAACCGCCGCCGGGATGACCGGCGGCGGTTTTGAAAATCTGGAAGGGTTGGTACAATTATTCGGCCGCGATACCGTAAGTCGTTTCGTGATCGTCGAGGGTGCCGGGCTCCTCATCGGAGCCGACTACATCGGAGGCGTCGACCTCCACATGCGCGCCATCAGAAACCGCCTCCTCTGTTTCGACTTCGTCTTGCTGGCCGGTGTCGTGATCAAGGTGCTTGAGGAGGGCGAGAACCTCTGTTTGCTCCGGCGCAAACAGACCAGATGCATGGACGAGGTTCGCATCGCCTTCGAAGTGGGTGACAAGAGCCGAGCGGGTCTCGCGAACGCGTGCTCGCGGCTCGAGACCGGCATCCTTGGCAACGCTTTCAAGCGCCTGACGCGACAGGGATGCGAGGAACTCCTCCCTGCCCATGTTCGGCAGGTACCTGTCCGCGCCGATTGCCTCGCCGGCGATACGCGACACGACGCCGCTGTTCGACATGCCGCGCCGGCACGAGAGCACATCGATCAGGGCCGCTCGCGCGGCGACGCGAACCGTATCCATGTCGAAGGACAGCCTGCCGTCCTCAGTAACGAGACGAGCCGCATGGCGGCCGAAGCGCGCTCCGCCATAGAGACCACCTTCTGCACCGGAGTCGACGCGAACATTCTGGCCGGCGAACGCCAGCACAAGCAGTGCCATCAGCATGTCGTCTTCGATTGGAGCACGACCGAGGGCATCGTGCAGGGCGTCGGTGCGGAAGTCGCCAATCATATCCTGACCCTTCTGCGTGACGTCAGGACGCGCCTTCGGTGTCGACCCGGTATCACTGTCGACGACACCGTCGGCACCAATCGCACCGCTGCTTTTCGGGTTGTCCGCTTCGGGCATGCGATAGTGAACAGTCTGAACCTTGCCGTCGCGATCGAGATAGAGGCCGGCTTGATCGGATTTCGAGGGCTTGCCGTAGACTTGGCTGGCCTTCTTCGGCAGCTCCGGTTGGCCCCAGTTGTTGACCTCGACGATCGCGCCGCGCTTCGGCAGATTGTTGGTCATCCATTCATGCTGGGCGCCGAGAAAGCCCTCAACGTTGGTTGTGTAGCGGCTGTCCTGATCAGCCGGTGCGAACAGATCCTCTGCCCACTCGATGCCGTAGGCCTCGCGCAGATCGTCGCCGAAACTCGCATCCTTGGCGTACATGCGCTTCTTGGTCAGCGCATTGGCGATCGTCCACCAAACTGCAGTGTCGCCCTTCTTCGGCTTATTGGCCTTCCAGACCTCCTTCTGCTCGCCTTCGCCGGCGGCTGCGATGATACGAAGCTGTTGCTCGGACGGCATGTCGCCCAGTGCCATCTGTTCCAGCATCGCCGGCAGGACGTTTGCAAGCAGCCGCAGCTTGCGAATCTGGCGAACGGGAAGTGCCAGCGCGACGGCGATCGCTTCTTCGGTCCAGCCGAGTGCGACCAGCCGCTCGATACCGCGCCATTGGTCGACCGGGTTCAGCGCTTCGCGCACACTGTTTTCGACCATCGAGCGCATGGCCCCATTGTCGTTTGCCGCATCCGCCACCAAGATCTCGATTTCCTCGAGGCCCGCGGCGATCGCGAGGCGCACCCGGCGATGGCCGGCATCGATGATGTAGCCATTGCCACCATCCGCTTCGGGCGCAACGATCGGCGGCTGGACGATACCGACGGCCTTGATCGTCGCCAGCATCAGCGCATCGGCCTGCGGCGATGATTTCGTCTGACGCATGCGGTCGGGGTTTTCCTTCAGAGCGCGGGGATCGATCGTCTTGATCTGCATGGGACTGTCCTTTCGGGAGATTTGCGAACCGGCGCCTTGCCAGCCTTTCCTGTCTTCATTCTTCTCGAAGACACCTCCAGGACCGCGGGGTCGGCCGGACTGCCGCAACTGCGGCCGAGCATCCCTGCTGGGCAGGACGAGCGGGGCATCTGCCCTGCGAAGGACAACCGGCCGGGATCGCGCAGGCGGCGGTTGAGCGAAAGCGGCGGCGGAGGACCGATCTGCGACCGGTTCCATTTCCACTTCCCTTACTTCACCATTCTCTACTATATTTTGCGGCGACTACCTGGCCAAATGGCGCGTAGGTTCATTATCGACCGCCAGAACCGCATATAGACGTGGCCCGATTCAAAGACTTAGACGCGCCGCTTCAGAAGCGAGAACGCATCGGCCATTATCCTCTTCAACGTCGCCTTTCGATCGGTCTCGGCGACGGACAATGGGGCAGGGGAAGTGGCCGGAATCTGCCCACTGGCATCAGGATGAGCAACCGGAGCTACGATAGAAATAGCCTGCTTCGCAGGAACGACGATGTGCGAGACGGTCGTTTCGTCGGACTTAACAGTGACGGCGACTTTGCTCCCGGATCGGATCTGGTCGACCGCAGTTTGAGCAGCGGCCTGC
Source organism: Rhizobium sp. Root1220 (assembly GCF_001426265.1). Classification (GTDB taxonomy): domain Bacteria; phylum Pseudomonadota; class Alphaproteobacteria; order Rhizobiales; family Rhizobiaceae; genus Rhizobium. Next base: position 102,462 of record NZ_LMDG01000004.1, on the reverse strand, counting down.
TCGTCGTCGGCTTCAATCAGAGAGGTTTGGGTTACAAGATAAAAAGGCATGGGTTCCCGCAATGTTTTTTCTTTAGATCTCATCGCGCTCGAGCACCGGTCAAGGTGTCGGAAGCGAAAAGGGCGCTCGACCCGTGAGGGGAGCGCCCTTCTCTTTGATCCCGGACGCTGTCGAAAGCCCCGGCGGTTGCCGGCGGCAGGACATCATCGAAACGGGAAGTGATGCTCAGATATTGTTGAAAGCGTCAGATTTCAAGTCGCGGCGCAAGCGACCCCCTGATAGATGTCGCCGCCCGTCCGATCACTTCCAAGTCGAGGCAAGATGAGTACGGACCCCACCACCCGGAAATTCATCCCGCAGCGGGCCATAGACAGGGCGAAGGCCCATGGCGTGCCCATCGATGAAGATCCAGCCTTCGTCGCGCTTCTCGACGAATGGGTTCGCGGCGAGATCGATATGAAGCAGATCCGCGAGCGCTACCTCGAAAGGCTCGCGCTGCAGGAGGCGGAGCAACGCGACCGCCTCGCGCGCAGGCGAGCACGACCGGAACCAGGCGGGACCTGACGGCCTCCGGTTCCGGCCGGACATTTAAGCGGCCTCCTGCGCGGCGTCCTCGACGGCGGCGGTCGCCAATTCGTCTTCGATCCCACGGAGAAGTCGGCGCTTCTCGGAGAGCTCATCGGCGAACTGGAAGGTTCCGCCCGTGCGGGATCGATAGGACGTCAGGCGGTGCTCGGCGTCGTCCAGGCGCTGGCGATAGCGGCGCTGTTCCTCCTCGAACCCATCAAGCCCATGCTCCAACCGTGATATCGCGCCGAGAGGGGTGACAGTGATGGCAAGCTCGATCTCGTAGTCGGCGCCGGTGCGCCGGATCACGGTCTCGTGGCGATAGCCATCACCCTTGCCGATCCGCTCGCCCTCATAGACAAGATCAAACCCGCCGATCGTCGCCAGATGAACCTCACCCTCTTGTTGCAGCTGCAGAAGTGTGAGGATCTCCTTCATCAGTGCGCGTCCGGCCTCTTTGCGCTCGGTATAGTCCTCACCCAGCACCGTCATGGTAAAGGCATCGCCTGACGTGGGCTGGAGCCGCTCGATGTCCTGGCCGATCTCACCGATGCGCCGGGTTGAGACTTCGATCTCACGCTCCGCGTCTCGCATCTGCCTGCGGATAGCGTACTGATCGTCCTCATGCGCGGCCCGGAGCCGTTCGAGACGGGCGATGTCGGCCTCCAGCCCAGCCTTCTGCATCAGCCGTTCGTCGCCGGACGCGATGGCCTTGGCCATGGCGAACTGGCTAGCAGCACCTTCGCCGACATCTTCGAGCCTGCGGATCGACGTGTCGCCTGAAAGGGCAGCGGCGATAAACCGCGCCTTGCGTTCGTTGTTCTGCCACATGGAAGCGTCGAGACTTCCCTCGGTTGCATAGGCGAAGATATCGACCTCGTCATGCTGGTTTCCCTGGCGAACGATGCGTCCCTCACGCTGTTCGATCTGCGATGGCAGCCACGGGACATCGAGGTGGTGGAGCGCTTTCAGCCGGAGCTGGGCATTCACGCCGGTGCCCATTGTTTCGGAGGACCCGATCAGGAAACGCACCTTGCCAGCCCTGATATCACCGAACAGCCGTTGCTTGGCTTCGGTCTTCTTGTAGTCCTGCATGAAGGCGATTTCCGCCGCGGGCACGCCGAGCCGGATCAGCTCGTCGCGGATGAACCGGTAGGCCGAGAAGCCCCGGGTCTTCTCGACATTGATCGTGCCGAGATCGGAGAAGATCATCTGCGCGGCCCCCGGCAGATCGAAGTCCTTGCCGTCAGGGCGGCGATAGATTGCCTTGCCGGTTTCCTTCCAGATCCGGTGCGCATTGAGAACCAGCAGATTGAGCTTGTTGTCTTCCTCATTGCCAGCCGCCGGCACAACGAAGCGCAAGTCGATCGCCGCGTGGCGGCCGTCGGTGATGACGGACAACAGGATGTCGTCGCCGGGTTTGGCCGGACCCTCGCGTTGTTCGATCAACTTGATCCTGCTGCCGAGGGTCTGCTGGTAGGTCTTGAACAGCGCCGTCGGCTTGGCGGTCAGGATCTGCCGCCGGCCAGTCGAGATCTCGGGCACCCTCACATACTGCCGAAGGTCATCCGGCATGACCACGTCGGCAAACGAGCGGAACATGGCGATCAATTCAGGCACATTCACGAAGGAGGCAAGGCGGCTGACCGGCTTGTATTTGCCCGATGGCTGGATTTCGAGTTCGGTTGTCGTATCGCCGAAGCACGATGCCCAGGCATCGAACTCGTGCAGTCCGCGCTCGGAAAGCGCCGCATGGCCGAGCAGGCGCTGGATCGAGAACATTTCGCCCAGCGTATTGGTGATTGGCGTGCCCGAAGCAAGCACCAGCGCCCGGCCCGGGTTCTTCGTCTCGATATAGCGAGACTTCACATAAAGATCCCAGGCCCGCTGCGAGCCATTCGGATCGATGCCCTTCAGCGTCGACATGTTGGTGGCGAAGGAGAGCTTGCGAAACTCCTGCGCCTCGTCGACGACGATCTGGTCGACGCCAATCTCCGAGATAGTCAGCAGATCGTCCTTGCGGGTCGCGAGCCCTTCGAGCCGTTCCTTCAATCCTTCCTTCAACCGCTCGAGCCGCTTGCGCGAAACGCGGTCCTCGCTATCGACCTTGGTCAGCAGCTCCTCGTAGAGCTGCAATTCGTCCTGGATCATCTGCTGTTCGAAGGCCGACGGCACGGCGATGAACCGAAACGCGGGATGGGTGATGATGATCGCATCCCAGGTGGCGGTGGCCGCCCGTGATAGGAGCCTCGCGCGCTTGTCCTTGGTGAAGTTCGTTTCGTCGGCGGCGAGAATGCGGGCGTTCGGATAGAGCGCCAGGAACTCGCGCGCGGCCTGGGCCAGGCAATGACCGGGCACGACCAGCATCGCCTTGGCGATCAGCCCGAGCCGGCGCTGTTCCATAATCGCGGCGGCCATCGTCATCGTCTTGCCGGCGCCGACGGCGTGGGCGAGGTAGGTCGAGCCATCGGCGATAATCCGCCAGATGCCGCGCTTCTGGTGCCCATAAAGAACAAAGGCGCCAGAGGCGCCGGGAAGTTTGAGATGAGAGCCGTCGAATTTGCGCGGAGCGATATTGTTGAAGCGGTCATTATAGTCCCGCGCCAAGCGGTCTGTGCGATTGGGGTCGGTCCAGACCCAGTCCTGAAACGCTTGTTTCATCCTCTGCAGCTTGTCGCGCGCCGCCTCTGTGTCGACGACATTGAGCACCCGCCGCTCGCCATCGCAGTCTTTGATGACGTCGAAGATCTGCGGGACGCGGCTGTTGAGCGCATCGGCGAGCAGCTCGCCGGCATGCCGGCGGCTCGTGCCCCATTTGGATGTGCCGGCGGCGGAATAGCCGAGTTGCCGCGCCTCCACCGTCCAGGAGCCAAGTTCCGGCATGTGATGGATCCGGATGTCGGCCTCCATCCTTTCCTTGACGAAGGCAACAACGTCGGCCGCCGGGATCCAAGGGGCGCCGAGACGTGCCGTGATATCCGACGGCCGCAGATCGGCCGGCTGGACCTCCTGAAGGGAACGGACATTGCGCTCGTAGACCGGATCAAGCTCCGCCGCTGCCTGTGCGGCCGCAAGCTTGGTGCGGACCGATCCGGAGAGATAGGCATCGGCAGTCTGCCAGGAACCATCAGTCGGATCCTGAAACACCGTGTCACCGAGCTCATCGATGACTGTGGAGATACCGCAATGCAGGAGCTCGGCGATATGTTCGAGATCGACATGGCCACGCTCGTTGAGTACGACGGCCAGCGCATCAGCCGCATTGGTGATGACAGGCGACATCGGCGGAGCGATTACACGGGTGGCGAAGATCGGACCCGGCTTCGCCGTGTCGGTCTCCAGATCATAATCCTCGATCAAGGCGACGAGCCAGCAATCGGGATCGTCGCGGAAGGGTAAGAGGTTCGGCTGGCGATGCGTCTCCTTCACTTCGCCGGTCTCCGGATCCTCCTGGACCGAAACGGTCGTGTGGTTGATCGGACCGAAGTCGCGCACGAATGCCGACCATGCGAGACGCAGATGCACCTGCAAATCGCGCCACGGCCTGTCTGTCTCTTGCGCCTTCAGCACCTCGCGAACAGCATCGCGGATCGGGATTAGCTTCGAGATGATCCGCATATGCTTCTCAGGAATCCCTTCACCGGTGCGGCCCTTGCGGACGCTCACGGGCACCGCCGCACCATCGAGCAGCTGCATCAGCCCCTTGGCCCTGTCGATGAAGAAGCTGCCTTCGCGAACCGGGCTGTCCTTGGGCCTGAGATCGACGATCTCTGCGAGCTCGTCTTCCAGATCGATATCAACGGGAGTGGGCTCGCCGTCATAGAGGCCGGTCGGAAGGAGATCGATCGCCGCGGCGAGGGCACCTTCGAGATCTACACCGACGCATGGCCGGCACGTATAGGTCTCGCCGAACGGGCCGGAGGCGAGCGCATGGGTGCCGAGCACAAAACGAGGATGGCGAGCGAACCAGCGGTTCACGCGGATCGCACCCTCGTCGCCGGCGGCGGCTTGCACCTGATCAACATCTAGCCAGGTCTGATCGCCTTCCGGCTCTCCCACCTTGCGTTTGCGGAAGAACAGGATGTCGACGACGACCTCGGTGCCGGCGTCACGGCGGAAGCTGCCTTCGGGCAGGCGGATCGCCGCGATCAGATCGGCGGATTTGGCGATATGCTCACGCGCGGTGATGTCGGCTTTGTCCATCGTCCCATGCGAGGTGACGAAGGCGGCCAGAGCGCCCGGCTTCAAAAGATCGATCGAGCGGGCAATGAAATAGTCGTGCAGGCGCAAGGCCAGCGATCGGTAGGCGCGGTCCGAGCGGACAGTGCGGTCGGAGAAGGGCGGGTTGCCGATGGCGAGATCGTAGATCGGCGCCAGATCCGTGCGGGCGAAGTCGCCCTCGATGATGCGAGACCGCGGCTGCAGCAGACGAACGATGCGCGATGTGACCGGATCTAGCTCAATCCCGGTGACATAGGCGCTGTCGCGGAAATCCTCCGGCATCAGCGCGGGAAATAGGCCGGTTCCGATACCCGGCTCAAGCACGCGACCACCTCGCCAGCCAAGACGCTGGATCCCGGCCCAGATCGCACGGATGATGAACTCCGGTGTGAAATGGGCATACTGGGTGCAGCGGGCCAGCGAGGCGTAGTCGGCCTCCGAGACGGAGCTTTCGAGTGAAGAGCCAAGGGCGTCCCATCCGTCGCGGAAATCGACCTCGCCCGGCCGGCGGAACATGCCATTGGCAAGCTCTCCGGCGCCGAAGCCCGTAAAGCGGATCAGCTGGGCCTGCTCCGCAGGCGTTGCGGGCCTCTCCTGCTTCGCGATGCAGTCGGCGACCAGGATCGCCGCGACATTGGCACGAGCCCGGTCCTTCCACGAAGCGCCGAGGTCGCGGTCGCCATCTAGATAGAAATTCTGGCGCTGTCCCCGCCGGCCCGTCGGGGCCACCGCGGCCGGCAACGCCGGGGCGAGGGGCGGCGGCGTGGGATCCGGTTCATCGTCATTGGCTGCTGTGGCGTCGAAACCGCCAAAGGCGGTAACGCCGAGGCCGAGACCAGAAGACAGTGTAGAGCTGCCGAACATGTCGAGCGTGAATGGATCGTTGCTCATCGGGAGTGTTCCTTTTTGGATGCGCGCCATCGCTCGCCCGCCGCGATAGCGGGCTGGAAGCGCTTGGAAGATTCGATGGGGTGGCGACGCCTAGGCCGCGATGTCAGGCAGATGCCGCATGTGAACGGGGAGTTTTGCGGCGATCTCATCATCGGTGAGATCGTCCAGCAGCTTCAGGAGCGTGCCGTCGGTGCCACTCCACAGCATGACCGTGCGCCTTCCCTGCATCGCCAGTGGAAAGCGATCGCCGGCATAGCCTCGATAGGCATCGGCGGTGCTGCTCCAGATATGCTCGAGACGTTCTTCGCGGGTCATGGTGCGCACCGGCTGTGTTTCGCGCTCGAAGAGCGCTGCTCGCATCTCCTCGACCGAGTTGTGATTGGAGAGGTCGCAGTAACCGTGAAAGTACCTGACTTGGCCGTCGATCCGCAGCGCGAAGAAGATGCTTGTGACCGAGTCGGTCAGGAATTCGCGCAGCGCGAAGATCGGTCCGCGCATCCACAATGGCGGCAGTATATCGAGCATGTAGTCGTAGAGAGCCTCGTCAATCTCGAACCACTCGCCGCTATAGAGAGGGGCAGCATCAGTCTGCCATGGGTTGGGGCGCTGGTTATGGCGGTCGAACAAGCGAAACATTTGCGGGCGCGTTGCGACGCCTTCGAAAATCTTGGAGATAGGGGCAGGGGTGTTCATCTCTGGCTCCTTCAGGGTTTGGGGACTTGGGTGTGGCCACTCCATCACCCTCGTTCAGTCCCTCATCACACCTTCCGGGCCGCCGGCATCCCGAACCGGCCGTGTCAAGGGCCGGCTTTAGCCGGGCGAAGCTTCCCTTGATGCGGTCGGTGGCGATGCGGCACGCCTCTCTCTTCCCTCGCTCTTCAATTTTTCTCTCCTTCTCTCCTGCAGGACTTCATTCCAATCCTCCGCCGGCGGCCGGAGACGGACCGAAGGACGATCGACCTGCGCGGCCAGTGCCTGAAGACGACGAGCGAAAGCATCGCCTTGGCTATTGGCATCGGTGGCACAGACCAGGTGAGTGCCGGGGCAAGCGAGAAGGTCGACCAGCGCGGCCTCGGTTCTGGGCGACCATCCGCCACCGGTACTGAGGTAAAGACTTCCGTCCTGCAGATCTTCGATCGCAGCCAGGCTCATTGCGTCGACCGCCGCCTCCGTCACGCAGAGACGAAGAGCATCCCTCGCACCCAAGCGAAACAGGATTTTGCTGCCCCCTGTGGAGAAGCCGCGCCAGTCGGGTCCGCGTTCTTCCCATCCGACCAGCAGCCCGGCGCCATCGGTGTGGCCGGCCCACATGCTGCCGAATGGCCCTTCTCGTACGATCCCTTGATTGATTGCCGAGCGCAGGATGGAGGCCGGGACCGCTCGCGTCCAGCAAAGATACCGCCAAGCACCGGATCCTGTGTTTGGAAGACGGCGGGCTTGCCATCGTGTCAGAATGTCCGCAGGCTCGACCTTGGACGAGGGCTTCTTCCAGAGGATAGTCTCAGCTTTGTAACCGATGAGAGCGCCGACACGGTCGACGGCGTCCGAAAACGCCAACTGTTCGAGCAGAGCGACAAGGGCGAAAATGTCACCTTTATCTTCGCTCAAAGGATCAAACCACCCACGGCCTTCATGAGTGACGATGATGATTTCCGCTCCTTTGCGAAACTTCACTGCCCGGCGCGTGCTCTCTTTGATATCGACCGCAAATCCAGCCTGCTCGAGGACGGCAGCGCAACTCACCGCTTCGCGTATTTTCTCGATTTCTTCTCTTTTCATGATTCTCCCGATCGCCTGCGATCGCTCCTTAATTTAACTCCCCGCATAAACGGGGGACATCTTCCGGCCGCCGCGAAGAGCAGAGGGGGCAAGGGCGCGGGAAGCAACGTGCAAGGTTGCACCGCCCGCGGCGAAGCTTCCCTTGCCGCCGACAGGTCGCCAGCGGCACGGCAATTGCCGGCTCAGTGAGCCGGCCAGGGATTGAATTCATGGATGACCGAAAGGTCATCGTCGGCGTCGATCTCGTCAGAGGGAAGCACGCCGTATTCACCGTCGACCTCGAAGACGGTAACCGGGACCATCAGGTCGCGGGAGAGTTGGAAGGCGTGGGACTGTGCGAGGGAAAGATCGTGCGACATGTGCGAGGCTCCATAAGGGAGCGGGCCAATTCCCGCTGATGGTTCCTCAAAAAGACCAGAGACGGTCGCGATCACCGCGCCGGCATAGCCAAGCGGCCGCAGCTTGCTAGCGGACCCCCTTGCGGGTTGATCGTGGAAGGCCCGGCTTTGGTCTAGGACACCATCACAGAAAGCGGGATTGGCATGCTTCCGATCGGAAGCCGACCAGCCGCAACCGAATTCGAACAGAGTTGGACGTTCCGCCGCGCACAAGGCAGGCATTCAGCCCGGTCGCAGATGTCCTTCACAGACGAAAGGGAGGGGCCTGCACGCCCACTCATGTGTTTGCAAACCGCTCGACGATAGGCCATGTCATGGAGGAGGTGAGAGCGAACAATGCTGGCATTCGGAAACTTGTTGAACCTGGCGGAGCGCGGTCCGGCTGCTTCGACATCAGGACAATCGGCATAGGGGGTTCCCGACACCGTTTGCTTATGGCATGACCATCGCGAACGCGAGGCATATCAGGCGACCCAGTCCTTTTCGAGCGAGCCGAAACTGGGCGACATTTGGGCCTCCTTCGTCGGAGGCCAGATGATGAGGCCACATCTTCACCGCAGGTAGACCAAGCCATTGGAGTCAAGCATGACACGAACACCACGCCGCCCCGCCAATCCGCTCGACGCCGCGGAGGCCTTATTCAAGCCGGCAAAGAAGGTGGCACCGCCCCCTGCTGTCGAACGGCGAGCGCTGCCGAATGTCAAGGAGCAGGTCTCCCTGAAACTCGACAGCGAGGTACTCGCCTATTTTCAGGCGGAGGGTCCAGGCTGGCAGGAGCGTATCAACGATGCGCTGCGTGCCGCCATGAAGGACGATGGTTGAACCTGGCTGCTCACGCGGCCGCCCGTTTAGGAACAGCGGTTCGACGAAGCAATTAGGCTATCGCACCACAGAAAAAGTTTCCCAACAACGAGCTAGTCAAAACGCGTCAACCCGAGGATATGCTGCCGGGTTCACTCAGCGCCGAAGCGGCGCAACATCATTCGAAGCTGCAGATTCTGTTGGCGAAGGCGATCAGCCAAAAGCGTCTTCAATAGCAGATTTTCGGCTTCGAGAGCGGGTAATTCATCAATGGGAGCTTCACTCGGAGCCAAGAGGGAAGATACGGAAATTCCGACCTTATCGCCGCCTTTGCGCATAGTTGTCGACTGACGGCCGATCAATCCCGATCGAGAGGGCTTTCCTTTCGCGACCACGGCTTTTGCAACGACTTCGACAGCGGGCAGATCTTGAGGCTCTGACCGCTCTTCTACCGTAGAAACGGAAGTCGCGACGATGGCATCGGAAGTCCGGGCCACCGGCGCGAGAACCGGCTCTTCGACTGGCGCATTTTCTACAGCAGGTGCTACGATAATGTCTTCGACCGTCGATTCAGCTTGCTGCCCGTCCTCTAACAGCTGCGGCGCCACGCTGGCTGCCTGAAGGGCAAATACCTTCAGATCTGTGCTGCCCCAGATGGATCCCTGCCGGACTGCCGATCGGCGGCCCTTCGACTTGATCTCGACAACGAAATTTCTCTGCGGGGTCTTCATGTCATTCCAATCATAACAGCCTGACCGGCAGGCTAGCGAATATCAAAGCGCTCGAGCATCTTTTTTAGTTGAGCGTTCTGCAGCTTCAGCTTGAGCGCCAGGCCGGCCTTCAGCGCCACGATTTCTTTGTCGAGAACCACAACCTCCTCAAGAAATGTCAGAGGCTGCGGCGGAGGAGATACGGCCCGTGGGTCATCGCTCGGCTTGGATCGAGACTGCGTCACGACTTGAACCGAACCGGGCTTTATACGCTTCGAGCGATTTTTGCCAGGGCTCGACAGTGCTTCCGCTTCGCCAAGGTTTGCCGGTGCTATTGTCACCGGAGTTGGATCTGGTCGCTCGATCGCGACTTCCGGGTCAACGTTGTCAACCGTTGGCTCCGACGTTAAACGGGAGTTGACTTCGCTCGCTTCGACTACAGTACCGGCCACCGATGATGACGTAACCGGCGAAGCGGCAGCGCTGTCTGTCGTTGCGAGCAGATGATCAGTCGGCTCCGCTATCGTTGCCGACAGCGACGGCGCTACGTTCTGATCACCTGCCTGGTCCTCGGCCGGTTTCTCCAGAGCGGGGGGAACCAACGGTGACACTTGCGTTTTAGGGCGCGACGCCAGGTCCGCGAGAAATCGCCATGGTGACTTCATAGTTCTTTACCCCCTGACTGAATGCGCAATAGCGCTGCGAGATCCTTGCAGATCCCGCTTGCCAAGTTTCTTGGATCGGTATGCGTGCCGCTGTCAAAAGGCAGAACGCAGTACTCTTCGCGTCAGACGCGATCGAGCCGCTTGCGCAGATCGGCATTTTCGTTGCGGAGCTTTTCCGCAAGCAACTTGCGAAGGCGCTGATTTTCTTCTTCCAGCTTGATCAGATCTTCAATCTCATCAAGCGCTGCGACAGGGGCCGTTTGCGGCTGAAGAGCCTTGGGCGTGCGCTTGGCTCTGGTGGCTTTGGCTGCAACCTCGGGCTTTGCAACGACCGCTTTGGCCTTCCTGCCACGGCCGCTGGCAACCTTCACGGACTCAACCGGTGCAGCAGCAGCTTGCGACGGGACGACCGCCGGCGCGGCAACACCCTTCTTCTGGCGAGGTGCCCGCGTTTTCTTTACAGCGGGTGTCTCCACCGGCGCCGCTACGCCCACGGCAACAGCAGGGGCGGTGATATTCTCTTCAGCCATCGATCATCTCCTTTACAGCCGATACCTTTTCGGCCGGGCGAGATACTCTGTCAACAGGCGCTTGCGCGGGCCTTTCATTGCTTTGGTCCGCGTGTCCCCGGACTATTGGGGTTGATATCAACAGCGGCGTGAATGCTCGAATGGCGGCCTCCGTAATCTAATCGTCTTAATACGTTATAACACATCGCATAATAGTATTTATGGAACAACGCGGGTAGAAAGCAGCGGCTTTCAGACTATCGGTGATTTCAGTCAATGTTAGATTTGGGCCGCTTCAACGCTCGTGAGCCGATGCCTTTGGGAACCAAAACGCGGTCTCACTGGACGATCTCCCCATCCATCTCGACCGCCTGAAGCCTTCGGCCTCAAGACCCTTTCCAACTTTCTTGTCATCCACCACTTCATTTTCTACGTGGAAAAAGGTACGCAGGACGCAATTTATAAGCCTCGAATTGCCGAAAGGCCTGCGTCATCTGACCGAAAAGACGCGATAGAGATCACTCGGCGAGCCCGGCGCATGTGTCCCAGCTTATACAATGCATTTCTCGGGAAAGACATATCGCGGTGATACTCAGCACCAAACGCGTCTCCCCAGCCCAGTTTAGGACAAACAAACGGAGAGCATATTTGGCAAGAGCGATAAGCAAATGCCATTTTAAGAAGATATCAAGAACGACGGTTGCTATCAATTCCCGCCGCGGGTTGTAAGCGGGTGCGCGATGCGACTTTAGTTGTTGGCCAACTCGATTGGCAATGTAAATTCGAAACGGCAGCCCGGCACAACGCCCTGCACGAGCCGGATCTGCCCTCCGTGGTTTTCGACAATGGTGCGGCAGATCGACAGGCCCATGCCCATCCCATTCGCCTTGCTGGTTTCGAACGGACGGAATACGCTTTCGACGCGGTCCTCGGCGATACCCGGTCCATTGTCACAGACCCCGATCGTGACCAATTCCTCGTCCTGCTTGATGTCGATGGTAAGCGCGGAGCCGCGGTCAGATGTTTCACGCATAGACTCGATAGCGTTCAGAATTAGGTTCACGAAAACCTGTTGAAGTTGGACGCGATCAACGGGGATTGCCGGGAGATCATCGGGGATATCGAGCTTGAGCGTGACTTTTGTTTTCTGGAGCTCGCCGCGTGTCAGCGAAATGACGTCGCCGATGAGCTCGGCCATCCCAATTGGCTCGACGGTGGACATTTCCTTCCTATACATCTTGCGGATTCTGGTGACGATTTCGCTTGCGCGCCTGCCGTCGTCTATGACGTTCTTGAGGCTTTCTCTGGCTCTGATCACATCTGGTGTCGCCCTGGACAACCAGCGCAACGCAGCGCCACCGCTGGCAACGATGCCCGTTAGCGGCTGATTGACTTCGTGCGCGATTGAGGCGGCCAGCTCGCCCATCGTAGTCGCACGCGCAACATGTGCCAGCTCCGCCTGCACTTCCCTGAGATGCGCAGCACTCTTGAGGAGTTCTGAGACCACCCTTTTGCGTTCGGTGATGTCCATGGTCGTTCCAACATATCCCGTTACCTCGCCCAACTCTCCTGTCGACGCGCGCCCGGTGCAGAGCAGTTGGATGACATTCCCGCTGGGAAGCGTCGCTTGATATTCGAACTCCAGATCCCTCTTCTCGGTGACCGCTCTCCGCATCGTTTCACTCACGAAGGCCGCCTCCTCGGGCAGCATTCTCTCAAGCATATTCTTGAGGTCTCCCCCGACGTCCGAGACATTGTAGCCGAAAATGTTGCCGTGTTCTTCCGACCATTCCAGCTTATCGGTTGCCACGTTCCAGGCCCAACTACCCGTGTGCGAGATACGCTGTCCTTCCGCAAGCATGGCCTCGCTCCTCTTTAACGCATCCTCGGAAATCTTGCGTTCGAGGACGAAGCTCGCCAGCTGGCTGAAGCGATCGATAGCCTTGCGCTCGCGATCTCCTATGGAGCGAATGGTGTTTGAGTAAATGGCGATTGTGCCAAACACAGATCCGCGTCCGGATATGATGGGAGTGGACCAGCAGGCCTTGAAACCGAAATGGTTGACTAGATCGCGCGCACAGTCCCATCGCGGATCTGTATCGACATCGTCGATCCAAACTGGCTCCTGCCGAAAGGCTGCGGTTCCACAGGAGCCGAAATCCGGCCCGACGGGAATTCCACCTACGGCGTCGCTGAAACCTTCCGGGAGGTTATGCCCCCCTCCCGGCTGCAATGTGCGCCGATCTTCGTCCTGCAGCATGATCGTGACGAAAGAAGCGTCTGTAAGGACGGACAGCGTCTGGCAGAGTGAATCCAGGATCTCTGTGAGCGGCTGCTCGGTCGTCATCATCTCAAATGAACGTTTTTCTCCTGCCAGAAGGATCTCTGCCCTCTTGAGGTCGTCGATGTCGCTCTCCGCACCGTAGCACCTGACGATACGTCCGGTGGCATCACAGTGGGGCTGCGCTCTGACTATAAACCATCGATACTCACCGTCATGCCGACGCAACCTTGCCTCGAGGCCACTCATCTCGCGCTTGGTGATGATGCGATGCCAGGTGGCCGCCGATTCCGCCCGGTCATCTGGATGGAAGACATACTTCCATCCGCCGTTACTGGCTTGTTCATGCGTAAGCCCAGTGTACTCGTACCACTCCTTGTTGAACCACTCGTTCGCCCCGTTGGCGTCTGCACTCCACGTCATGGACGGCATCGTGTCGTTCGCCATGCGAAACTCGCGCTCGCTTTCCGCTAGATCGGCTTTTTCCTTCTCCAGCTCGGCGAAGAGCTTTGCATTGTCGAGGGCAATAGCGGCGTGCGGTGCTGTCGCGAGTAGGATCGATATAGCTTCCTTGAAGATCGACGAAGTTCCCCATAACGGTAGGCTCGCTCTGATCGCAGTCCAGCGTCAGTATGATGCCTAAATCTCGCATATCGCTCACCACAAGGTCACATGTCTTTTGGACGAGTTGGGCGAGATTAAGTGGTGCTAATTCTTGATGAGTACTCGTTATACGATCGTGGGTTTGTCTTACGATAGTCGCAATGCGCTGCGTGGTAGTAGATACGCGCTCTAGAACCCGGATCGCTGCGTCCATGCTTCCAAGTGGGCGGCTCGCTTCTCGTAGGATATCAGGGCCAGATCAGTTGAAACGCTTGGTGCCGAGATGTCTAACCCGTCATTCCCGGCATAATTGAGCGATCAATTTTGGCGAACCTTTGAAGCGCAACTGATGAACGTTTTTGACATTTTTGACGAGAGTACACGCCCCAAGGCACCGCCAATTCCGGGAGCCACGCCGGCTCATCGTATGGCGGGTAGAAAATTGGCGATGATCCATGGCATGCATCTCGCTGCTCTCGACGAGACCGAAGCGATGATGGAGCGTGTCGTGGCTGGGGAGAGCCAAGTCGGCGAGTTGGCGACCCAAATCAACTCAATGCAGTTGATGAGCAACTACAGACAGTTCGGCAACCTCTGTGGGCGGGAGTGCCAGTTTCTCGATTTCCACCATATGTCCGAGGATAACGAAATTTTCCCGGTCATCTATGCAAATGGCGGCGATGGCCTGAAACGGGTCATCGCCCGCCTTACCGAAGAGCACTTGGTAATCCACGAGCTGCTGGAATCTCTCGCAACGAACGTGTCCGATTTGTTGACTCAGCCGGGACCCGACACCTCCGCCCGCACGCAGGAAACATTCACGCTTCTGTCCAGGATCGTTCGCTCACACTTCGATTACGAGCAGGCCGAACTTGAAGAAGCTCTCGGTTTCTACGCAGTGCCATTCTAATGCCACGCGTGTTGAGTTTCATCAGGATTTAGCCCATTTTTCCATTCCGCGTTAGCCCACCAGATCCGGTGTAGCGAATTTTCCGACAACAATTTTATCCGGCGTAAGTGGATCACGGAAAAACGGATCAAACTCACACGGAAACAGTCAACCGCTTCTCGCGGGTTCGATTCTAAATCGTCCCGTGGTGAATACCGACGCAATGGGACGCGCCTACCCACCATTTGGAAACGTCTTTCCTGTAGGCACGTCATAGTCGTATTCAGCGAGATTTGTGATGTTGGTTTATCAGCAGTCGGTGTTCTTAGGGCTCAAAGACCTCCCAGTCGCGAGCCGTATTGCGCGTATAGAAAAGGTTCTTAAGGAAAATGCCGAAACCCTTTTGGAAACCTTGAACCAAAAGCGCCTTGGCTTTGGGGCAATGAGGCGTGACAAGGATCTTGTGCCCGCCGGACCCTTCTTGGATCTATTGAAGCACACTTTTCGAGAGCATTCGCCGTTCGACGACCCGAAGTCTCAGTTTGGACCGAATGGATGGCAGCTATTGGGGGATCGCCTTGCCAAGGTCCAAACATTTTCCACGTTTCGCGATCATGCGTTTTTCTGGAGCCTTATCGAGGCGGAAGGCGCTTTTCTGGAAGATTTTCTGCCGTTCTGCAGCCATGAGGAACGGGCGACAGGCGCACTCCTCAACTCCATGATCATGAGTGCCCGCAGCTATTCGTCGCTTTGCAGCCTGGGTGGTACGGGCAAAGTGGGTCCAGCCATATATTTCTACGATACTTCAACTGACTGCAACGAGAAACATACAGGGGCCGACGTTGGGCTGATCGTCCGATCCGGAGAAGCGAGCAACCCACTCATCAAAGTTGCTCGGCTTCAGGTCAAGATTTCAGAACAGTCCGGGACACGTCCCAGGCGGTTTTTAGTGGGCCTAACTAACAAGTCAGAGCAAGCGCCGACGAAGGGTTTTCCTCGCAATCATGAGAACTTCGTTCAGCTCAGAACTTTGGCCGATACCCCTCAACTTGGTTACTACCTGCTCATCAATGAGAAGGGCGAGGGTGGCGACAATGTGGTTCAACCTTGTTTGATCGCGCCGGCTATGGCCGTGTCGTACGCCATAGCTCAGTCGCTCGGAACCCCGCCAAAGGTGACCCCGCTTGTGGACCTGAGCGAAAAAATCAATCCGATTCCGCTCTTCGCGTTTCTCGGGATAGCAATGACAAGTCGCGGCTCGGGCTACGGTGTTGAGTTGCCGCAGGGAACGGATCGATCCGATGCACTAGAGCGAGCAGAGACGATCCTCTTTGGAAAAGACGCCCAAAAGCCGCGCTATCGGCTCATTGTTGATACGACCGCTGATCCGCTGAAGCTGAATTTGGTGTCCAAGGGTGTACCCGGTAAACCCGCGTTGGCGGACATCGAGCCGATCTGGGAAGTTCCTTCCATGGCGCTTGACGCAACGCCGCCGAGCAGATCGGCTCCCGATACAGACCTCAATCAGGAGCAGCACAACAGCGGTTCGGGTGGCATAAGGATCCGATAACCGACGGGTTGGCTCCGAAAACCGAACTGGTGGGCTGTGGAGATGGGTTGCAGATCCACCCTGCGGGTCCAATCGAGAATGCTGCCTGCCTGAACATAGGCGATCATGACCGCCTGTTCGTGAGAAGCTCCGTGCAGCCCTGCCTTGAACCGCTGTACACCGCCGGTGCTTCCGCTTGCAACGCGAGCCACGACGATATTGCTGCTCTGAAAGCGATGCTCAATGACCGCAGTCGGCCCCTTCGAGATATGGCGCTCGCGGATGGGAACACATCAACCTTACCGGCGTTTACACCTGGGATGCGGAACATCAGATGCCGAACGGATTTAGATCGCTATTCATATCTTTCGGAAACGGGACCATGCACCGGCACCTAAATCGCGAGCCGCATTGAGAATGTCGTCGCCGATTGCCTGAACGGCACCTGTAAGAATGAGAAGGGCGAACGGCATTTGCTTCCAGATCTGCAGAATGACTACGCCGATAAGGATTGCGCGCGCAAGCACTCGGTGAGGCCGCGACGAACGCTGGCTGGAAAAACATCCCGTCGTGGTCTGTCTTCGGCTCCGCCGACAAGAACATTCCTCCTGAGGTAATGAAATGGGTGGCGACGCGGGCAAGAGCCAAGGAGACGGCCGAAGTCAAGGGCGCATCCCACGTTGATGGTATCTCATCCCGACCGAGTGGCTAAGGTGATCGAAGACGCTGCCACGGCCAACTAAGAATCCTAGTGCCGGGCCATGTTGTGACCCGGCACGAAATCAATCATGAGATGCTGAATCGCTCATCTCATGAGGAGCGAAGAGGTATTGCAAAACCCCAGTCCATAGAGCGGTAGCCAGGGTGTCGCTGAAATATTTGGAAGAGCCATCTTCGGCTGCGAGCGGAACATCAAATCCTAATCGAAAGTCACAGGCCTTTGGTAAGGCTCGTCCGCGTGGCATCGTGTTTCACGTTGTCGATGGCACTCGTGGCGCAATGCTCAGGTTTGCCTTTCAGCAGAAGCAAAGCACGCACTAAACCCGGCCGCCATCGCGGACCGGGTTTAGGCTTTCTGACCGTGACTAGCGTTGGCCCTTCGCGACGTGCGCACTTCCCCATAACGACCCTGGGTTGATCCTGTTTGGGTAGATGCTCAGCATTTTTTCGTAAAGCTCTTCGGCGGTCGTTGTCTCGCGGTCGAGGCGATCGAACGCCTGGATGTAGCGGCGTGTTGCCTCGATGTGCACCGGGCTGTTATCCGGGTTGAGTGGGCCGTGCCCCACGATAACGATCTTGGGGTGCAGTGCTTCGACCATGTCCAGCGCCGCCAGCCATGCCTGTCGTCCTGCCGCGTCGGTTTCGACAAGAAAAGCGTGTGCTTCGTTGTACACTACGTCGCCCGCAACTAGGAGTTCGAGAGACGGAACGTAGAGACCCGTCGTGTCGTCCGTATCCGTGTGTCCCATCTCAACAACGCGAAGTTCATTGCCTTCGAGCTCGAAGCTCGCTCCGTCCAAGACCTGCGCGACAGTGAGATGCTCCGGGACCAGACCCGGGAATCGAACCTTCCAGTTGGTCTCGACAACTTCGGAGGACAGCGTCTTTCTCATGGCGTCTACAACGTTTGGAGTTGCGAGAGCCGTGGCATCTGGGAAACGCTTGAGAAGAAGCGTGAGGCCGAAAATGTGGTCCGGATGTGCGTGCGTCAGATAGATCGTGCGCAATTTGCGACCTTTGGTCTCGATCCAGTCTGCCAGCTCTTCGTTCTGGGCATCGCTAAGGAGGGTATCCACCAAGACGGCGTCATGCTCGCCCCAAAGCAGTGTCACCGTGTTTGCGACCCAAGTGAGGTCTTCCTTTCCCGGCGGCACTCCCTGGGTGGCGCTGGCACGCTTCTTGATGAAAAGCTCCCACTGTAGTTTCGTTGCTGTGGCGTTTTCGTCCATGATCGATCTCCGATCCTAAAGATGCTTGCTGAAAACCGAAAGACGCGGCTATCGCTTCTCGGATTGATTGAGTTAAACCCGGGATTACGCCCTGACAGGAGCAAGAGATCCTTATGCAGCGAAAGCCAATTTCTTCCGGAGAAATTGCAGAAAGAGCGTAAGTATGAAGTCGAACGCGTCTTTCGAGGTCATCCCTGGGAAGGGCTTCTCCGAAAAGCGGAAATGTTGTCGGCCAGCCAGGCGGCAACGGACCGGGGAGTTTTTCCGGTCAGTTCGGCGACTGTGGTTGTAGTCTCGGCCTGAACCGACTGCTCGAAAAGGCGATCGAGCCCCACGAGCAGATCGGCAACCATCTCGCTCGTTCCAGACCGGATCAGTACATCGCGCTGCTCTGATGGAGAGCGATGATGATACGTGACATCATAGCCTAACTGTCTCGATAGTTCAGCGGCAACTTCCGGCATGCTGACTGAAGCCGGGCCTGTAAGATGGTAGGCTCGTTGGGCCTTAGCAAACCGATTGTCGAGGAGCGCCACCCGCGCCGCATCTGCGATGTCGCGAGTATCGATCAGATTGACACGGCCTTCTCCGGCCGCTCCGCCCCAAGAACTTTCCGAGACGGGTACGGTTGCGCGGCTCAGGATATCAACGAATGCGGAAGGGCGAAGTACGGTGTAGCCCACATCACATGTGGCGAGGTGCGCCTCAATTTTCATATGCCAGTCGAATGGATGCAGTTTGACGGGGGGCCCCATGACCGAGACTTTAACGATATGCCGGACGCCAGCCGCGACAGCAGCGTCTATCAGCGAGATTTCGTTTTCCACCTGCCTTGCGGACGTTCCGTGGGCGATGAACAGTCTCTCCACCCCTTCGACGGCCCGGGATAGTGAACCTGGCGCGTCGAAATCGACAACGGTCGGCACTAGGCCGCTAGGCAAGCGGTCCGCGGATGGGTTGCGGGAAAACGCCACCACATCAGCATTGTCGTTGGCGAGGCTCGAGAGCAGGGCGGAGCCAATTCGACCAGTCGCGCCTGCGATAGCGATGCGACCGCCGAAATGTGAAGAACCGTTGGACATTTTTGACCCTTTGCGCAGTTGGCAACGACAGCCCTCCGGTATGGATGGCTCATCGCGTGATCGGACCCGAAGTCGGAAACTTCCAAGGACCTCGCCCCCAAAGCCACTGCGCTCGATTGGAGAGTGCGGCTTTAGGGCCTTACGAACATCTTCGGATCTAGAGCACTTCCGCGATTGTAGGATTCGATCCTCGTCGCTCGTCACTGTCAGGGAGTTTTAGAAATTGAGGCTTGTTTAGCAACGAAGCCAAAAAGAAGTGCTATGCTGATCAATTCGGCGAGCGCTGCGGCGATGCCAACTTGACCAATATGTCCTTGAGCGAGAATGAGGGAACCGATCGCGCTTCCGATCGCGAAGCCGCTGTACATAAATGAGACGTTTAGCGAGAGAACGACCGGAGCGGAGCCCTGCCCGCCGCTGTGAATGAGGTTCGATATCTGGGCTGGCAGGAAGCCCCAGGCAGCTACGCCCCATACGGCGACGGAAATTACGATCGGGGCAACGGCTTGCGACGGTGTCAGCAAGAAGGCAGTGAGAGACAGGCCGATGAAGGCGGCTGCGAGAATAATAAGGCTAATGGCCATGACGGCCTTCGCGCCGTATTTGTCAGTAAGGACACCGCCACCAAACACACCGACAGCCGACCCGATTCCCAACAGACAGACGACAAAGCTAATACCATTGGGGCCGAAGTTTGCGACCGACGACAGGTAGGGGGCGATGTATGTCCACATGGTGTACAAACCGATCGCCCAAAAAAGCGTCACTGAGACCCCAGCCAGAACTGAAGGCCGTTTAGCAACCGCGATCCTGCCGGAGAGACTTGGTACCGGAAGCCCTACTCCGGCCGACCGATCAAGCCCCACAATCAAACCGACCACCGCGATTAACGAGAGTATAGCAACGCCGAGGAAGGTGACCCGCCACCCCAGCGCATTGCCAACTAGAGATCCGATCGGTAGTTCTAGCGCGATGGCTATCGTCATACCGCCGTTTACAATGGCAAGCGCTTTGCCTCGTCTTTCGGGCAAAACTGCCTTATTTCATCGCTCGACTCGTCGTCCTATAAGTCCGTATTCGCGGCCCCATAGTAGCAACCTGTGACTGAAATGGGCGCCTTGAACCAAATTGAACCGCCCACCCGGCCATTAAAGGAAGGGGTTGCAAAGGGAAGTTATGCACTGCAGACGTACTCAGCTACTCGCCGCCGGCCAGTCATTTGCTGGCTATTCGATGGCGTTTTCCGACACATCGTCTGCAGGATCGGGATCGCGATCATTCGCAATCCGCAAACGCTCTATTTCGTCGATCGCGGCTTTAAAGACATCGGCTTGCTTGGCTCCGGAAACAACCGCTTGATCGACCAAGTTCGCTAAACCGCTCCGAAATTCGTCGCGCCAGTCATTGCTCATTTCGCTTCCTCCGTTTGATCTGCTTGTAGGACAGTTCGATCCACACCGGCGCGTGATCGCTGGTGTGCTCCCAGCCGCGCACATGCTTGTCGACCTCAGCTTTTTTCAATCGCTCGGCAAGGTCGGGACTGAGCAGGAAATGGTCGAGCCTCAAACCCGCGTCGCGCCCATAGGCATTTCGGAAATAGTCCCCAAAACGAGTAAATGCGCTCTCCCGGATGCATCTCACGTAGCGCATCCGTCCAGCCCTGAGAGACAAGATTTCAATAGGCTTCCCGGACTTCGGTGCGGAACAGCGCGTCGTCAGTCCAACGCTCCGGCTTATAGACATCCAACTCCGTCGGCATGACGTTATAGTCACCCACGAGCACGACAGGCACTTCAAGCTCCAGCAACTCGGCGGCATAGTCGTGTAGACGCTGAAACCAACGGAGCTTGTAGTCGAACTTCGGGCCAGGATAGGGATTGCCGTTTGGGAGATAGAGGCCGCCAATCACCACCCCGTCCACGATGGCTTCGATAAAGCGGCTCTGCTCGTCCTCCGGCTCCCCCGGAAGACCTTTGCGCGTCAGGCGCGGCTCCTGTCCTCGCGCCAGGATGGCGACGCCATTCCAGGATTTCTGGCCATGCCAGACCGCACCATAACCGGCGGCTTCGATAGCTTTCGCGGGAAACTTCGCATCCGGCGCCTTCAGCTCCTGCAGAACGACAACGTCCGGCTTCGCCTCGTCCAGCCAACGAAGCAGGACTTCGAGACGACCGTTTACGCCATTGACGTTGTAGGTGGCGATTTTCACTTGGACTTGTGGTCGCCCTTGTCGCCCTCCCCGGGCTTGGCATCGCTCTTCGCCTGATGGCGCTTGTCAGCCGAGAGGGATCGGCCGACGTCGACAGATTCCTTGAACTTACCGTCTTCGTCGCGACGGACGTAGCGTTTGTCGGTGCCAGTATCGATGAGTTCGCGCTTCGACATGATGATCTCCCAATGGTTGCACAGCGGAAACCCACAAGACGTCGAAAAGTTTCAGATTGGTGCCAACCGACCTTGAACGCGTCTCAGCCGACTCTATTACATTAGGAATGGAGTACATTCCCGGTCCGAGAACCCTTTCCGAGCATCCCGATCACTTTCTGAACTGTCAGGAAGCAATTGCCGACGCATTCAGACAGTTAGCCGAGCAAGCGGTGATGGCCGGTTGGGGAGAGACCGAAATCGCCGGCGCACTGGTGGATATTGCCGACGGCCACATGCTTTCGCTGGCATCCAATCTGGAAACAGAGCGGATGTTAGACCGGGCGATCAAAGGCGGGCGCTAGGAGAATGTCGGACCGATATCCTGAGACGTCTGATGGGCGATATTTCGTCGTCCGCGGGCGGTTGTGGCGCAAGAGCGATCCCGCGCTTGACGAAGCCACACGGAATAGACTGGTCAAGGATTTGATGTCCGCAAGAAGGGCTGTTCGCGACGCCAAGGGCGACCCCGATGCGATGGCAAAGGCCCGACATCTGGTCGATGATGCCAAGGTTGCTCTCGGCGAGCGCGGTGCGCCCTGGTGGGAAGATGGCGCACCGGATTATAATCGGCACATGGCGAAGAACACGCCCTATGCCGAGTGGTTCGCTAACCTCGGAAAATAGACCGGCGTCAAAGCAGCAGCGGTGCCTCGGGTGCAGACTTCTTTTTCGCCCACAGCTCGCTGGTCCGCTCCATCGTCACCAGTTCAGGCGGCAATGTCCGTTTCTGGAATGCCAGCGCCTCATCGAAGCTCCCGTGAAGCCATTGTTCGTATTCGTCGGCAAGTAACAGGACAGGCATCCGGTTGTGCACGGGTTGGATCGCCTCATTGGCGTCCGTCATGACGCCGGAATAGACGGGACCCCACTCGTCGCTGATCCGCCACAGCCCTGCCCAGGCGAAGACCGGCTGGTCTTTCAGGGCAAACCAGGTGCGGGTCATCCTGCCCTTCTCACCCTCGGCTTCAGCAAAACCCGTCACGGGGATCAGGCAACGCCACTGCGGTTTACGCGCCAAGCCAATCCACATGCCTTTCGCCAGGTCGGCGATGTTGTTGACAGGCTTTGGCTTGGCTTCCGGCTTCATGCCTTTCAGGCGCAGCGGAAAACCCCAGATCATCGAGCGGAGCTCGCGAACGCCGTCGTTCTCCGTTACCACCATCCCGGGCGTGCCCGGATAGACTTCCTCGGGGGCGTTCGATTGCATCGGGTTCGGCACGCGGAAGTGTGCGGCCACTTCCGCGGCGGAAAGACGGACGGTGTACAAGTTGCACATATGGCAGACCTTTCGACACGAAACCTTGGCTACATAAGCATGTTGTCCCGACGGGGTGAAGCCTTGGAGGGTGAAACGCCGCTTTGCCAGCGGTCGTGGCTATGCAGGATTTCGAAGTCATCGACTGACGGCGGCTCGCGAAACTGGAAGGCGATGACATCTTCGATCGAACCATGAAGCCAGCGGTCGTATTCTTGCCGCTCGAGCAAAACGGGCATGCGATCGTTGAAAGGCCTGATCTTCTCGTTTGCGGTCATGGTCATGCCGGCGAACACAGGGCCGAAGTCTGGGGTGTTCTTGGCAAACCCAGCCCAGGCCATCAAAGGCTGGCGGTTCTTCGAAAACCATGATCGGGTTTTCTCGCCTTTGGCACCATCGGGGTTCGCAAAATGCTTGAGCGGGATCAGACAGCGATATTTTGGATCAACGACGATGCGGTCCCAGAGTGGATTGGTAAGATCCGCAACGAGGCCGATGCGGCTCGGTGGCTCGCCTTCACGCCGCATGTCGCGTGTCTGTCGCGGAAAACCCCATGGGACCGACTTCAACAGCCGCAATCCGTCCTTCTCAAGGACGATCAGCCCCGGGGTGCCATCGACAGTTTCGCTAGGCACCTCAAGCGCCGGCGCGATGTCGACCGCGAAATGGGCGACAATCTCCTCCAGGCTTTTGGTGACTCCAAACAGACGCGACACGCCGGCCTCCTCAGTGGAAGTTTCTGGATTTGATCTTCAGATTATCGATATGAAGGTCGGGAATATAGATCTCGCGCGCCTGCACGACGGGTTTGGGATTGTCCCGTGGATCAGGGCCCCCTCCATGCTTGACCTGGTCGCCGCGACCGTGCGGAAGCGGGAAGTCGCCGTCCCGATTACCAACGCTCGACAGGTCGGCGGAGAAATCGAACAGGCGCTGGGCAACGAGGTGAACGACCTCGCCTTCCCGCTGAATGCGGCCATTGATGGCCATCATGCTCGCGGTCATTAAGACCCGCCGCTGGCGTTCGAACAGCGATGGCCAGACCACGGCGTTGACGATGCCCGACTCATCTTCCAGCGTCAGGAACATGACGCCTTTTGCCGATCCCGGCCGCTGTCGCACGAGCACAAGGCCGGCAGTCCAAAGCCACTTCCCGTCGCGTTGCGCCATCGCCTCGGCGCAGGTGACGATGCCTTTGCGGTCGAGGTCTTTTCGGAGAAACGATACCGGATGCGCTCGCAAGGTGAGACCCGTGTGCGAGTAATCCTCGACGACCTCCCTGCCCTCCGTCATCGATTTCAGCGCCACTTCAGGCTCCTGCATCTCGGCGATCACCTTGGCTTCGCGCTCAGCGGCGGCCGCCCAAAGCTCCAGAGGTTCATCTCTTAGCGCCCTGATATCCCAGAGTGCCTGCCGCCGTTCCAGTTGCAGCGACGGAAGGAAGGCGTCAGCTTCGGCCAGCTTGACCAGCGACGACGGCGATACGCCGGAACGCCGCCACATGTCATCGGCCGAGACAAACGGCTGCTCTGCCCGAGCCAGGATGATCCGTGCGGCATCGTTGGTCGACAGTCCCTTGACGACGCGCATGCCGAGACGAACAGCGAAGCGGTCGGAATTGCCGATCCGTTCCATGGTGCAGTCCCAGCGGGAGCCGTTGACGCAGACCGGCCGGACTTCGACACCGTGGTTTCTGGCATCCTGGACAATCTGGGCAACGCTGTAGAAACCCATCGGTTGGCTGTTGAGTAGGGACGCGCAGAAGACGTCGGGATGGTGGCATTTCATCCAGCTGGAGGCATAGGCGATCAGCGCAAAGCTCGCGGCGTGGCTTTCTGGGAAGCCGTAGCTTCCGAAGCCTTCGAGCTGCGTAAATGTCTTCTCGGCAAATTCGCGTGTGTAGCCGTTCTTGACCATGCCTTCGACGAGCTTGTCCTTGAACTTCGACACCCCGCCCGTGAACTTGAACGTCGCCATCGCACGTCGCAACTGATCGGCTTCTCCCGCGGTAAATCCGGCGCAGGTCATCGCGACTTTCATCGCACTTTCCTGAAACAGCGGGACGCCGAGTGTTTTTCCCAGAACCGCTTCGAGCTCGGGCGTCGGGTACTCGACTTTCTCCTTGCCCTCGCGCCGCCGCAGATACGGGTGCACCATGTCGCCCTGGATGGGTCCCGGCCGAACGATGGCCACCTGCACGACGAGATCATAAAATGTCCGTGGCTTCAGGCGCGGCAGCATTGCCATCTGGGCGCGGCTTTCGATCTGGAACGTGCCGAGCGTATCGGCCTTGCGGATCATCGCGTAGGTGGCCGGGTCCTCCTGTTCGACATCGGACAGGCCCATGGGAATGTCCTTGTGGTCGCGCAGCAGCTCGAACGACTTTGCCATGCAGGTCAGCATCCCGAGCGCCAGCACGTCGACCTTCATGAATTTCAGCGCCTCGATATCGTCCTTGTCCCATTCCACCACCTGGCGGTCTTTCATGGTCGCCGGCTCGATCGGCACCAGATCGTCCAGCCTGTCCTGCGTCAGAACGAAGCCGCCCGGATGCTGACCAAGATGGCGGGGGGCGCCCATCAGCTGGGCGCTAAGGTCCAGTGCCAGCTTGAGGCGGTAGTCGGCGGTGTTCATGTTATTCTCTTTGAGCTGCTTTTCGCCGACGCCTTCCGACCAGCCCCAGACGCCGGAAGACAGCTGCGTGATCAGATCTTCAGGCAGCCCCAGCGCCTTGCCGACATCACGCAGCGCGCCTTTGGCGCGGTAGCGTGTGACGGTGGAGCAGAGCGCCGAGCGTGAGCGGCCATAGGTCTCGTATATCCACTGGATGACCTCCTCGCGGCGGGCGTGCTCGAAGTCAACGTCGATATCCGGCGGCTCGTCGCGTTCCATCGAGACGAACCGCTCGAATAGCAGGTCACCCGTCTCCGGGTTGATGCTGGTGATACCGAGGCAGTAGCAGACAGCCGAATTGGCCGCCGATCCTCGCCCCTGGCAGAGGATTGATTGCGACCGGGCAAACCGGACGATGCTGTAGACGGTGAGAAAGTAGGGTGCGTATTTCATCACCCGGATGAGCTCGAGTTCGTGCAGGATCGCCTTGCGGACCTTATCGGGAATTCCCTCGGGGTATCGGGTGGCAGCCCCTTCCCAGGCAAACTTGGTCAGCGACTGCTGCGCGTCGAGGCCCGGCACAAGCGCCTCTTCCGGGTACTGATATTGGAGCTCGCTCATGTCGAAACGACAGCGTTCAACGATTTCCCGCGTTCGCGCCAGCGCTTCAGGATATTCCGAAAACAGCCGATGCATCTCCTCCGGTGCTTTTAAGAACCGATCGGCATGCCGCTCGCGATCGAAGCCGACGCTATCGATGGTGGTCCGGTTGCGGATGCAGGTGACAATGTCCTGCAGCTGCCGGCGACCGGGATCGTGAAACAGGACGTCATTGGTGATGACCGTCTTGACCTTGTGGCGTGCGGCCATGTTCGACAGGTTATGGAGCCGCAGGCGATCGTTGGGGCGACGGCGCAGGCAGAGTGAAACGTAGGCCCTGTCTCCAAAGATCGCAGCGAGCTTCCTGATCTGGCCGGCAGTGGTCTCGTCGGCCTCATCAGGGATAAGGATGGCAATCAGTCCGCCGTTGTAGGCTTCCACATCGGAGACATCGAGAATGCACTTGCCCTTGCCGCCCCGGCTCTTTCCGAGCGAAAGCAGCCGCGTCAGTCTCGAGTAGGCCGGCCGGTCGGTCGGGTAAACCAGGATCGACATGCCGTCAGAAAGATCGAGACGACAACCGACAACCAGTCTCACGCCCGTGGTCTTCGCCGCCTCCCAGGCGCGCACGATGCCGGCCAGCGAGTTGCGATCGACAACACCCACGGCGTCAATCCCAAGCGCTGCCGCAGTGGCGAACAGTTCCTCCGAAGAACTGGCGCCCCGCAGGAACGAGAAATGTGTGGTGACCTGAAGTTCGGCATACCTCATCCGAACACCCCATGTAGAAACCAGAGGTGCGAGCCCGTGTCGGTATCCACGCCATCGCCGGCACGGTAGACCCAGTAGCGTTCACCCGCCTCATCCTCCACGACGAAGTAGTCCCGTACGGCAGCGTGCTCTCTCGGGCGAACCCACCATTCCCCAAAGATGCGCTCCGGCCCGTCTGCTCGCTTTACCCTCCGACGCTTGCCGCGCCAGGTGAAAACGGCAGGTGGCTGGTCGGGGAGCAAAGCGGTCACGTCGATCCGCTCCGGGTTCGCCAGCAGCCGCGATGGCCTTGGCCATTTGGCGGCCCATGTCGCTCCGGTTTCGTCGGCCGTCGGACCGATGCGCATCACCGACCGTTCCGGAACGTCGGAGGCGACCGGCGTGACCCGGTAGAGACGTTGGCCGCGGTTGCCGAGAATGTCGACGAGCGGCGTGACATCGACAACCAGCTCCTCGATGAGTGACGACGCGACCTGTCGCTCCTCCAATGGCTCCACGATCAAGGCAACAAGGACGAGCCGTTCGATCCCGAAGCCCGGGTCGATCTTTTCGATGCGGTCGCAAAGCAGCTTTGACAGCCGAGCGGGATCCCTGACCGGTTTTGCAAGCCCCGCTCGAACACACTGCCGCGTGTTGTCGACGCGGTGGATGACAAGATCGGAACGTCTGACGCCGAGACCGCGTGTCTCCAGTTTGGATGTCAGTTCGCCAACCAGTCGGCGTACATATTTGGCGATTGTCTCCGCGGCGCCGATCGGCTCCTGAAAGTTCTTGGCCACCTCGACCAGCTCTGGTGTCCGCAGAGGCTCGATGGGTTCTGCCATCCGCCCGAACAGCTGATCTAGCCGCCTACCGACCTCCGGGCCGTATCGCAGCGTCAACGGCGCGCGAGGCATCGCGGAGAGTTCACCGACCGTCTCGACGCCCATCACCCGCAAACCGTGGATCGTGTCCGGGGCGAGCCGGAGACAGTGGATCGGCAGGCGAGTGACTGCTTTCGCCACGCCGCCTAGCGGAACAACGGTCGTTTCCGCCGACGTCAGGCGGGTGATCGCGTGCGCTGCTCCCCACGTATCGGCGACCGCAGCACGAGCGGTCAGGCCTCGACCTCTCAAGCCGTTGACCAGCCCGGAAATCAGCAGGGCTTCGCCGCCCTGAAGATGATCGGCGCCTTCGGTGTCCATGACGATACCGTCCGTGCCGTCGACGGCAACGACAGGGCTGTATTGCCGGAGCGCCCACAGCGCCAGGCGTTCAAGGGCAGCCGCGTCGGCGGCAGGATCTGCATCGATCATCGTAAGGTTAGAGACCACAGCCTGCGCTTTGCTTGCAGGCATCCCGACCTTGAGGCCGAGTATGCGCGCGGCGGTGTCGGCAGCCGAGACCCAGCGTTTCGAGCCCGATTTCGAAATGACGACAAGCGGCTGGTTAGCTGGCACGGTTCCCTCTCCATGCCGACGTATCCGGTCTGTTGGCAGATAGGGGAAGTAGACACAAACGACCCTTGGCATCACAGGCTCCTAATTCGAACTCAGCACACTCGCCTGCTTTCACGCGCATCAACTCTGCCAGCCATCGTGGGCGGCCAACGCCCGCGACTGGCAACTCCTCCGACGGCAGCACGCTCACCCTCCATCTTGTCGTCGAGGCTGTCGGATTGCCGAAGTCCGACGCCTCCGTCTGTCGCCGCCATCTGCGGACAACGAGCCCCATGGTTCCGGTTTTCTCGGCAGCCAACTGCAGCCGCCGGGATGCCACCATCGGCAGACGCACAAGTTCACCCACGACAGCAGCCAGCCCCCCGAAGGAAAGCCCCTCTTCCATGGAGGCAAGGACGTCCTCCTCCTTGTCGCCTTCACAAAAAATCACGCGGTCGGGATGCAGGCCTGCTTGGGCGATAGCGGGAAAGAAGAGATCGGGTCTCGTCAGGCACCAAAGGACCTTGCCCTTCGAGCGCGCGGCAATTCCGGCGGCGAACAGTGCTGCCGCTGCTCCATCCACCGTGCCGGCTCCGCCGCCGGCGATCTCATGAAGAGCTCCATAGGGCAGGCCACCACCTGGTAGACGCTCGTCCATCTCGCGAACGCCAAAGGGCAGTACGATGGCCTTTTTCGCCGCACTCCCCTCAAGGTGGGCGATACGGTCTCTGAGTTCCTCGATGACCCGAGGGCTGGTGGTGCGCGACATCGTTCACGGACCTCCCCGGGTCGCGTTGCATGGACTTCACGTCCCCGAAAATTGTTGACGTTCCTCTTTTGTTCCGCTCCGTTGAAAGAGTCAAGCCGGTCTCAGGGCGTTAATTTAGGTTCCGCTAAAGCGATGTCACGCAAATGATGAGACGAATCAGAGGTCTAGGCGGATTTCAGCCAAGTAACTCCATCGACTCATTTAATCACAATACCCCCGGTTTCCTTGCGGACCGAAACGCGGGGTTGCGACACGACAAGCGCATCGTCCCAATGATGCAGATACAGTTGCTTCGAACTCAGCTCTCCCTCAAATTTTGTGTGACTGGCGATCGGCGCTTTATCGATTTAGGCTCCATCGGCGACGCCCAAGAACGGTCCGCTACCAATCTCTTCCTGAATGGCTGATTGGGCCGAAGAGGGCCAAGACCTCAGTCTCTGAAGAGCTAGGAGCGGACACAGCGACGCCGTCAACGACGATTTCCGGTGTTGTCGTAGTGTTGCGTGGCCGCCTCGACCTTGTCGGCATTGGCTGCTGCCCACGCACACAGTGCTTCAAACGGCTCACGCAGGGAATGGCCTAGCGGAGTGATTGCATATTCCACGCCGATCGGCTGCGTTGGGAGCACCGTCCTCGTGACAAGACCGTTCCGCTCAAGTCTCTTCAGGGCATCGGCCAGAGCCTTGTGCGTGATTCCGTCGAGACGACGCTTGAGTTCGTTGAAGCGCGCAGGTTTCGGACAGATCACAGTCAGTATCATGATCGTCCATTTATCAGCAATCTTGTCCAGTACCGGGCGAACCTGCGGCATGTTGCAGAGTGCGCGATGAGAGAGCTCTTCGAGGTCAGTATACTCGTCCATATCTAGGCTAATCCAAGTGCGTAATTGATATCAGATATCCACCGTATATCATTGAGAGACCATTCAGTGAAAGGATTTACGATGGCTCGAATGAACAACAAAGTGGCTCTGGTTGTTGGCGGCGCGAAGGGTATCGGGCTGGCTATTGCCGAGCGGCTCTCTGCCGAAGGCGCAACTGTCTTCATCACCAGTCGTAGAGCTAAAGATGCTGACAAGGCGGCCAAACGCATCGGCAATGGCACGGTCGGCATTCTCGCTGACGCAAGCTCTCCGGAAGACATGATCGTCGTTGTCGAAAAAGTGCGCAAAGCCTACGGTCGTATCGACGCCCTTGTTTTGAATGCAGGTCTTTCCGAGCCTTCGCAGATCGCCGAGATAACGCCGGAGCACTTCGACCGCCACTTCGACGTCAACGTTCGAGGAATGGTGTTTGGCTTCCAGGCCGCTCTCCCCGCCATGACAGAAGGCGGCTCGGTCGTCCTCGTCGGCTCCATAGCGGGGAACGCGGGCTACTCGGGTTACGGAACCTACTGCGCAACCAAAGCAGCTGTCCGTTCCTACGCCAGAACCTGGACGGCAGAACTCGCACCAAAAGGTATTCGGGTCAACGTCGTTGCACCCGGCCCCACGGATACGGACATGATGGCTGCTGTCGCGGAAGACACTCGCGCGGCAATTGTCGCTCCGATTCCGATGGGTCGTATGGCACGGCCATCAGAAGTGGCTGCGGCCGCCTTGTTCTTGCTGAGCGATGACGCGAGCTACATTGCCGGCGCTGAGCTATGCGTTGACGGCGGCTTGCGGCAAGTCTAGGGAGCAGCCGAAACGGGGTACCCGATCTCAAATAGGTCGGGTACAACCAAGAGGCGGATGCCAGGGAGGTGATCGACCTTATCGAAGCCGAGGATCGCAAGCCGGTTGCGCTCAGAGTTATCGCGGGGCGGGAAAGCTCACAGGCGGAAGGCACTCGTCATCGGCGTCGATTCAGGCATCGGCCGTGCCGCAGCAATCGCTTTTCTGCGCGAGGGCGCCGATGCCGCCATCGCCTATCTTCCGGATGAATCGCTGATAGCGCCGCGGGGGACGGACAGTCGAATCGAGAGCCCATTCGGCATCCACTCGCGCGAGATATCGACCCCGAGACTCTTTCCGATTATCTGCTCAAGCCGGCTTCCAAAACCGATCGAACGTGTCTCCGACGTGGAGTGTTGAGGACCGTTGCTCTCGAGCCAGACTATCTCCAGGATCTCGCCTTTCGCCGTCACTGCGATATCCAGCTTCCCCTCTTCGACGGACAGCGCACCATATTTCGCGGCGTTGGTTGCGAATTCATGGAACAGCAGCGCGAAATTTGTGATCTTGTTGCCGCTGACATCGATGTCATCTCCGGTCAGCTTCCAACGAGTGGCACCCTCCCGCTCATAGGGTGCGAGAATATTGGACAAAAGCCGGAACAGGGTCGTCTGTGGAGTGCCGGTCGCGGCCTCAGCGTTCAAGCTCGGCAATGTCATCTCATGCGCCCGGGACAGGGCCATCAACCTGCCCTTCAACCCCGAGGCGAGATCGGTAGTCGTTTTTGCCGTCCTAGCCGCAAGAGTGATGATGCTGCCCGTAATGGCGAATAGGTTTTTTACCCGGTGATGCATTTCCCGAAGCAAAAGTTCCTGATGCTCGGCAGCTCGCTTGCGCTCTGAGATATCGCGGGCGATCTTCGATGCGCCGATGATCTCTCCGTTGCCGTCCCGAATAGGCGAGATGGTGAGAGAAATATCGATCAGGCTACCGTCTTTGCGTCGTCGTATCGTCTCGAAGTGATCGACGCGCTCGCCGGCCTGGATGCGGGCGAGAATGGCTGGTTCCTCGTCGAGGCGATCCGGTGGAATGACGATCGTGATTGGCTTTCCGATGGCCTCATTCGCCGCATAGCCGAAAAGACGCTCGGCGCCTTTATTCCAGGTCGTGATAACGCCGCTGAGGCTCTTGCTGACGATCGCATCGTCGGAGGATTCGACGATCGCTGCAAGAAAAGCTGCAGCAATATGTCCCGCCTGCGCAGCTTCTATGTCAGCCTCTAGTTGTCGCGGGCCCTTCGCCTGGTCCTCGCATTGCTGATCATCGGAAATAGACATCTACGCCCCGTCAATCAAAGTATTTTTGGACGCCTGACGGTCAAGCCACCTGGCGTAGCGCCGATCATATTCGGCAAACGTCACCAATAACAGCACGAAGTCTCGTAAGGGGGAAACCCATCCGAATAGATTCCCTAAAGATTTTGATAGTGATGTCAGGACCGATGGTTCATCTACGTCCTGGAAGAAAATCGGTGCGAAAACCGGAGGAGGCCGACATGGCGGTAAAGCGATTGGACAACATCGGGATCGTCGTTGAAGATCTTGGAGCGGCGATAGACTTTTTTCAGGAGCTGGGCCTCGAACTCGAAGGTCGCGCGACGATCGAGGGCGAATGGGCCGGTCGCGTCACTGGTCTGGGCGACCAGCACGTCGAGATCGCCATGATGCGCACACCGGACGGCCACAGCCGGCTGGAGCTCTCACGCTTCCTCAGACCGGAGGTCGTCGCGGATCATCGGAACGCTCCGGTGAACGCCCTCGGTTATCTGCGAGCCATGTTCACAGTCGATAACGTCGAAGAGACCGTTGAGAGATTGCGCACGCACGGCGCCCAGCTTGTCGGCGATGTCGTCCGATATGAGAACGCCTACAAGCTCTGCTACATCCGCGGACCCGAAGGTCTTCTCATCGGCCTTGCCGAGGAACTCGGATAAGCAGAGATGTGTTTGGAAAGCCACTGTCCGGGGGCCGTTGAGACCGCGCGCCAACAGGTAGCCTCGATCTCATGCAACTTACAATTGAGTTTGCGAATGCGCCATATGATCATTTGGAAAAAGTGCGAGGAAGCCCAGCAAACCTCGCAAATGACCTTAAGTCGGGATGCCTGTGTCGAAACGTCTCGCGTATTCCTATGTCAACTCTTAGACGCGAACATATCAACGATATGTGCAACTCGCTCTTTGCGAAACGCCGTCCTGATCCGTCCATGGCGCTCAAGCTCCGCTAGACCATGAAGGGTAGCCCAGAAAGCCTCGGTAGCGAGTTCAGCGTTTGCGCAAAATGGCTCAACGACAGCCATCATGGCTCCGAATGTATCGCGCAAGGACTGAGGTGTATCGGACTTTGCAAACCGCAGACCGCTCGGAAGGACGAACATGGCTTCGTACAAAGCCGGCCGCTCAATGGCGAATTCCAGGTAGGCCATAGCAACGTCTTCCATTGCTTGCGCCGCACTCGCGCCGCGGCGAACCGATGACCGCAGCACCGGCCCTAACTCCCCAAATCCTTCCAGAGCGACCGCCCCGACAATCGCGTCGCGGTTTTCGAAATGGGCGTACAGGACGGGCTGACTGTATTCAATCTCCTGAGCAAGTCGACGAACAGTCACCGAAGCCCATCCGTCTTTTTCGGCAAGCATCTTTGCCGCGCCGATGATCCGCTGCTCTCGCTCGGCCTTCTCCCGCTCTTTGCGTTCACTTATGCCCACAACTTCACCTTCATTCGTTTCAAAGCATTATAGCGGCACAAATAATCTTAAGCAACGATTGACATTCTAGCAGTGCTATAGTTATTTATGACGCTATTGACGCCGCATCGCTCGCGGGTGTCACCGTTAGGATCGTCCAATGTTCAACTTCATATCGCTGTCAGTCGGCAATGCGGCGACGCTCCTGGCCGCCGCCGCATTCCTTCTCGGTGCGGTCATCAACGCGTCCGGCAGCAAGGCTGTTCGGGAAGAGTTCGTTCGTTACGGATTTCCATCGTGGTGGTGTTGGATCACCGCAATCTTGGAATTCCTGACGACAGTTCTGTTGGTCTTGCGGCCAACCTTCGCATTCGGCGTGGCGCTTGGAGCCTGCATCATGGTCGCGGCCGTTATCGCTATCATCAGGGCCCGCGATTTCCGCCATATCCCGCCGCCATCGGTGTTCCTGCTGCTACTAATCATCGCAGCTCTCGTCCAGTTCTCATCTTAGCTGCGCGGAAACCGCCGGCCTCAATCACAGCAACGACTAATCCGAACCGCGCTGAGTTCCATCAGCGAGGCGCATAACCATGGCATAAGGAGCCAATCATGACCACATCGAGTTCCGTCCCAAGCACTGTTATCGTCTACCATTCCGGCTACGGCCATACGCACCGCATGGCTGAATCCGTCGCGGAAGGTGCTGGCGCAAAGCTCCTTGCGATTGACGTCGAGGGCAACCTTTCTGACGACGGATGGGCCGCGTTGGATGCCGCCGACGCGATCATCTTCGGCTCGCCGACTTACATGGGCGGACCGAGCTGGCAATTTAAGAAATTCGCTGATGCATCTTCCAAGCCGTGGTTTTCCGCGAAGTGGCAGGACAAAGTCTTTGGCGGCTTCACCAACAGCGCCAGCCTCAATGGCGACAAGCTAAACACGCTGCAATACTTTGTCCTTCTTTCCGGGCAGCATGGTGGCCTATGGGTGAGCCTCGGCATCAAACCATCGAACGTGAAAGCGTCTAAGCGCGATGACGCGAACCGCATGGGGTCATATATTGGCCCGATGGCGCAGTCGGACGCTGACGCCGCCCCGGATGAAATGTCCTCGGGCGATCTCGAAACAGCACGTCTCTATGGCGCGCGAGTTATGAGCGTCGCTCGGCAGTACAAAGCAACGCAGGCTGAATAACAAGGAGGCTTTCGGGTCAATGTCGTTGCACCCGGGCCCCACGGATGCGGGTATGCCGGCGGCTCGCGACAAGTCTAAAGAGCCGCCGAAACGGTGTAGCCGATCTCGAATACGTCGGGTACATCAAAACGCTTTCGATGACAGAACGACTTCATATTGAAGTTAGCTGGCGGCAATGCAAAGACACAATCTGTCGTTGATCGAAAGAGGCAAAAGCCAATGAAATCTGCTCTGCGTGTTACGCCTATTCTGGTTTTCCTCGGCACGCTCCCGGCTTTGGTGGCTTGCTCCGCAGGCTCTGCAGTCCCCAGTGGTCGGTGCGATCCCGTAGCTGCACGGGCACTTAATGGGCAACCAAAGCCGACCGACGAGGAAGCCAAGCGAAGAACTGGAGTGACCATCGTACGCCAGATCGCCCCCGGCCAACCCGTCACCCATGATTACCGAGACAACAGGGTAACCTTAGAGACCGATCCCACCTCAGGCCGCGTGTTGGGGGCGATCTGTGGATAGAAATCGGATGAGAGAAACATAACTAAAGCGGTTGGCGCGGGTTATCGACCTTTGCGTCTTTTCAGCATCCTGAAGGTCGAGCAGGTCAGTTGACGCGCGGCGTGTTTCCGTCGCGGCGTCTTAACACGCTGAATTGGAACAAAATGCGGGCTGGATGCTTCTCAGTTCCGAGGTCGCGTGCCGTGTCAACCGGACGTGATAGGGATGATGAACGCGAGGATTTTTCCGGTTTCTCCTTGCGGCCAACGAAATGGCAGTCGAGCGTCCTACCTGTCCGGCCGCGCCTCAACTCTCTCGTCATTCGACGTTGGAGGCGGATTTGTACCGGGGACTGCCATGGCCAACGACAAGCTCTCAACTTACAAGCAGAAGCGCGATTTTCAGAAGACGCAGGAGCCGAGCGGCCAGGCAACGCTGAAAGCCTCGAACCGTCGGCGCTTTGTGATCCAGAAACATGACGCGACCCGATTGCATTATGATCTTCGGCTTGAGCTTGATGGCGTGTTCAAATCCTGGGCGGTGACCAAAGGGCCGTCGCTCGATCCACACGACAAGCGTCTTGCCGTCGAGGTCGAGGATCATCCGCTCGACTACGGCGATTTCGAAGGCACGATCCCGAAGGGCCAGTATGGCGGCGGCACGGTCATGCTTTGGGACCGTGGCTACTGGGAGCCGGAGGGCAATAAAAGTCCGGAACAGGCTCTCGCCAAAGGCGACTTCAAGTTCACTCTGGAGGGCGAGCGTCTGCATGGCAGCTTTGTGCTGGTGCGGATGCGCAATGATCGTGACGCTACCAATGCAGGTCCTCGCCCAGCAGCCGAATTGACGCGCTCGCTTTCCAAGGTTCTCCTCCATGGGGGCGGATACTCGAATCATCCGCAGGACCCCGGTGGATCGACCATGCGCAGCGTAACGCAGCGCGTCTATGACGAGTACCGCCGCTCGATCGGCCTCGATCCGCTACCGGTCAAAAACATCAGCACGACAGAATTTACCGCAAGCGCTACTGGGATCTGGCCAAGTACGACAAGCTCGCTCCGGGTGTCTCATATGTCGTCTTCGACGGTGCGATGAATTCGCGACGTTGCCCAGTCGGTGAAATGGCTACAGCGCGCTTTTCTGGCGATAGGATTTTGTCAGGGCGCAATTGACGGCATAATCGGTCAAGGCACGCTTCTGGCAGCCGCTGGCGTCGATGACAACGACGCATTGATTGCCCCGGATCTGTGAACGCCGCATGGCCTTCCTGAAGGCACTGAAGACATTCAAGACTTTCGGTAAAGGCTGGACGGCTCGCGTTACCGGCGTTCGCGTGGTGGGTTAGGCATGGCGTCGAGCTCAGTAGGGCCGGAAGTGTAGCATGTGGCCGATGCCAACTCCGCGCCGACGATGGGTGCTGCAGATGCCTCCACCGGTGGCGGGGTGGGCTCCGGTGGTATCGCGGTGACGCTTGAACAGGTCCGCGACCAGTTGGCTCCATACAGCTGCGGCAGCGAGTTGGTTGAGAAGCTGGTGGCAGGCCTGCGGTGCTGACAATTGGCGGTCTTGCCTATCGCTGGTGGGCAAATCGTCGGAAGCAGGAGCGGCTCGACGCTCTGGACATCCAGACGACCGCGTGATGTTCGGGCTCGGTATCTGCGACGCGGCCAAGATCGGGGCCGGAATGGCTCTGGTTGTCCACTCCGCAATCCTCGTCGGGCGCTCTGAGGGACGGCAACAGCAGCTACGCAAGCCCTTTCCAATTCGGTCAACGTCCTTCGCAAGAGGAACGAAATTAAGACCAAGTCTCCACTTCTGATGCTTCCGATCTGTGCGTTTCTATGGGGCTGTCAGACGACGACCAGGCAGAATGCGTGCGGCGGGTTCTCACGCCCAACACCGAGCCTGGAAACGTCGGAGCGATGCTGAAAACTGATCGGCCATTCGCCAATTAGGTGGCAGCACACAACAATTTAGGCACGTCGCAGGGCTGCTGGTAGCGAGAGCCCGGCCTCCTCGTAAGGCCGGACCCTCCTATCGCCGCCTCAATCGAAACGAGCGCGGCGGCGTCGGCAGTAGTCGATTGGGTTTTCCCGGTCAAGTATAGCATATGCAGTGAAAGGGCACGGGGCGGCAGGGGATATGGATATGAACACGGTAACCAGTTCGACCCAATGGCATCATGGGCTCGCCTCAGTGAGCGAGTGGAGAACCAGACCTTCGCTCGAACATCAACACGGGTTGGGGATCAGAGACGCGGAACAGGCATGGGCGGCGTTTGTGGCCGACCTCAGGCCGCTGAGATGCTGATGGTCAAGGAGGAATACGTTGAGATGCGGAGCCGCAACCTCCAGAAGAAGACAAAAGGAGGGATCAGCCGTTGGCGAATTAAAGCGCAGCCTGGTCTTTCGTTGGGCGACTACCGCATGAATTGAAATCCCGCACAAAAATGTCTCGCAATACAAATCTAAAAAGAAAGCCCCGCGTTGGCGGCGGGGCAGGAACCGGTACGGAGCCGCTGGGCCGGACTAACAAGGCCTATTTGCAAGCATTGGCTGCGTCTGTTGAACTCGTCTTAGTATTCTTGGATGGATTATCAGTTCCCCCCGCATTGCGACGGGCACAATCGTTGGCATCACCTCCTGATTGACCGGTTTGATCAGGATTGCCGCTTATGCCGCCACCGCTGTTCGGCCCTGAACCGTTGTCCCCAGAAGTGCCTGTGCCGGTGGAATTATTGCCCCCGGAACCGCCTGATGCTTGAGCCATGGCGGACGTGGAGGCAAGTCCGAGAGACAACAACGAAATTGCTAGAATCTTGGTAAGCATGGGTATTCCTCCTTTTTGTTTCTTTACCTCAGGTGAACTTCCAGCAACCGAGGATGTTCCGTTGCTGTCGTCGAAGGGTAATGAGACGGGAAAGGTGGGTCGCATCGATCACAAGTAACTGTGGGAACACTTGCGGGAGTTCCTGACGATGCGACCCACGTCCCAAACTTCAGTGCTGGTCGCTGGTTCCCCACAAATGAAAAAGCCCCACTGGCTGATGGCGGGGCGAGGTGGTTGCTAGATAGGAGTGCACCGGGAAACAGTGCGTTGAGATAACGTCCTTCCCGTACCATTGTTCCACTCGGGATCACCCTGCCAGCTAGTCGCCAGCGATCAATGCCCGGTGCTCTTGCCCGTTGTCGGAACTTGCCTCATTCTGATTGAGTTCGGAGGGGATAGAATGCGTTCCATAGTCGTAATCGCAGTGGGCTTGGCGCTTGTCGGCTGCAACAGCACGACGACTTCAAACGGATGGGATGCAGTGAAAGCCCCCAACAATACAAGCCGTTTCGAAAACGCCAAGGAACGCTGCCGCAGCGGGGCAGATAGATCGCACGTGATGGTGGGGCAGTATTGGATCGCGGGGACCGCGGCAGCTAACAATAGGTTCAGGGCCTGCATGGCGGATCAAGGCTTCGTTCTCCGTGCCTGAACCTAAAATCCCCCAACTGATTTTCGCGCTGGATGTGGCCCGCGAGATGGCGGAGCGCGAGGGACCGCAGGCTGACATGCTGGTCTTCCTCATCGAGCAGGCGTTGCAAGAAGCCAAGGAGGAAGCGCTGCGGCGCGGCATTGTGGTCGATGTCGAGACGGATAGAGATGGAGCAAGAAGCCACTAGGCCCTCGCCAATCAAAGCGAGTTGTCTGGAATGATGAAGTCACCGTCAAGCCGATTGAGATTTTCGCAGAACAAGACCCGACATGAAGGGTTATCGCGCGTAGGAATCCGTTTCCATTCGGCATACTCGTTGGCATCGCAAAAGCGGCTGTCGCGAACAAAGCGATCGTATAGCGGCAAACCCCGTGGCGACGTCCACCGGAAAATGACGGCTCCCTGACTGTGAACCGCGGCCCTCGCCTGCGCACAAGTCATCTTTAGTGGGCTTAGTCGCGAGATTGCGAAGGCGGGGGACGCTGCCAGAACCACGGCGACGACAACGACGAACTTCTTCATGATGGCACTCCCAGTTCCAGTTCTTCACGGCGGGAAGGTCTTCGGCTAGATCATTGTTGGTCCTGGATCGGGACATAAATCGGCACAAGCGGTGCCTAAAGCTCTTCTCGCTTTTGGCTGCACATGCCGGTGCACAAACCGCAGCGTGAGCAATCCCCCATCGGCCTCCGCAGTGTCTGGAGAATATCGTTGACTACTAAGGGAGGCGTGGCGTTTGCACCTTCCGTCCGCATCTTCTTTCCCATCGCCGCCGACTTCCTTGACGCGGCCTTCACACGATCAATGCCTTTGAGGATTGCAAGCATGTGCTTGGCTTCGTCCACTCTCATTTCCGCAAGTGGGATTCCGTCGAGCCGCGCGGGTTCGTGCGTGGCTTGATCGATGATGGACCAGAGTTCGCCTTCCGAGCAGAGACAATATTCGTACGCCATGGCCCACCCCATTTTCGGGCGAGCTTGTTACAAAAGAAGAGCATTCGCCATTCGGCAATCGGTTGGAATTCCCCACCCGAAAGTTGTATATAATAGAAAACTAATAAGTCCCCTCGGGGAGCCAAGTCGGAATCCGCTTATTCCTGCAAAGCTACGTAGGCGTTCTCGACTCAGTCGCACCAATCGTTCTTGTGCCCCGGACGCCATTCCCTCGCGAAGCGTTCTTCCAAGAGCTCACCTCGTCGCCGTTCCTGTCGTAGATGTTCACCAGCGAGCGGTGTGATTGCGTCTTGTCACGCACTCCACAGGACTCGATCTTGAGGCCACCCTCGGCCAAGATTTCTGTCAGTCGCCCCTTGGCCAGTAGCGCCAGCTTTCGTTCCTTCATGCACTTGGCATGACTTCCGATCTCCGGTGTATCGATGCCCGAGACGAACGGAAAGCCTTCCCCCAGCAGTCTCAGGTTCTGGCCATCACATTTGACTGTGTCCCCATCGACGGCCGTCAGCGTTGCACACACTAGAAGGGTAGTGATCATCTTCGGCCCCGCTATGTTACCGTGTCTTCCACGCGCGGTCAGCACTCAGGCTTTGGACGCACCCAGGTTCTTGTTCGAATATGCACGAAGTAGACATTCGCATACCTTCCGTTCGAAATGTCGCAAGAACCGCCAACCGACGCGGTAAAGCGTGAATCTAGGCTGGAGCGGCAGAACACCCGCACACGGCCACGCTGATGATCGGCACTGCTACCGGTGCGATCGTAGGCGGCGCTGTGACCAACGATGTCCGCGGCGCGGCCGTCGGGGCGGCCATCGGAGGCGCTTCTGGTGCTGTGATTGGTAACGTGGCCGGTCGGCCGGGCCAATGCGAATTCCGGGATCGCAATGGCCGGCGATACATTGCGGCCTGCCCGCGCTGAGTGCCCGTCAGTGCGGGTAGCTAGCGGACACTCATCTTAGCCCCTTTAGGACGCCGGACAAATATGGCGGCGGAGAGACTCCGCCTGGTAACCGCGCTTCTAAAAGGGGCCCAGTCGCGCGGATCACCGCGAAATTAACGTGGATTTTCCTGCGCGGTTCCCATGTTTTTGTACTTCCGCGCTCGTTCTCGACGGATTTGGATCCCGCATCCCTCGACGCAGCAGAGTGATTCACATGGATGCTGTCGGCTGGCTTGGTCTGGTCGTCCAGGCCCATAGTGCGCTTCCTTGTTCAGTGCCCAACTGAGAGCCTGCGCCTCGCTTCCAAAAGTAAGCATTCGCATACCTTCCGGACCCTTCGGGAACTTTCTTGCCCAGCCTGAGTTTTCACTATGCAGCGCAAGCGTACACGCTGCTGGACCGCTTTGACCCTTAACGGTCCACCCCAAAGGCCCGGCGTCCGCCCCCAAGCGCGCCGGGCTTTGGTTTAAGTAAGAGGAGATCGTTATGGCTAAGGAAGAGTTGAAGACGGGGTTCACGGGAACACCTGCCGACCAGCCTGAAGGCGTTCGAAAAGTCGCGAGTACTGCCACCGACGCGGTAAAGCGGGAATCTAGCGCTCTTGTGGCTGGAGCCGCAGACCACCCGCACACGGCCACCACGGTCGCGCTCGTGATCGGCGCTCTTGCTTTCGGACTTGGTTATATGATGGGGCAATCAGCCGGACGGTCTGAAAGTCGCTACTGGCGATAGGGTACCTTTCTCTGAGCCCGAAAGCAACGCCGCACGTTGCAAAACTATGCACCATCCGCACGAAAGGCCCGGTGAAGTCACCGGGCTTTTGCTTGGGAACAATCGATTAAGCTGGATGTTTGCTCTAGGGAGGTGTTGTTGCATTTTCCGCTCGGCCGGCGAAAACCTCAAATCGCCAGCTTGAACAACGCCCGGTGCCAGGCCTCCTGCATCGGGCTTCTTTGTCCCGTGAAATTAGGTCCGCCATCGGCGGATGACGGACCTGAGTTACATGAGTGTTGCCTGTTAAAACGACTTCTAGCGCTTGGTAAAAACTTCAGGACCTTTCCAGTTTCGGAAGTTTAGCCATGCAACGGCCTCGTTGCACAAAAACTGGTACTCAATCACAGTCGAAAGGCCTGATGGCAGACCTTCGATAGGGCTTGGTGTTCACGCTAAAACCTTGGCTTCATCGGCTGCAGCGATAAAAGCTTCCCGCGCAGTTTCCGGATGTTCAAGTTGGTTGATCGCCTCGACACAACGCCTCCGTGCGACCTCGAATTGCGCGCCTTTATTACACGGCCATCTGTGCTCGAGAAAAAAGATCGCCTCATCCGGGCCATGGACGAATTCAGACGATCGCTTTCCGATGCGAATTGCGACTGGGGCTGTCCACCTCATTTTAGCTGTGACATTCACTGGCGCCTCCCGGGTGTACTGGCGCCAACACGCCCGCTTCGATGTGGCCAGAACAAATTTATGTCGAGAGACAAACGGCGCGACTTTGCTGAACAGCGTGTCAAAGCAGGCAGTTTGGGCTGAGAAAAATTGATCACCACGAAGTGGCGGCCAACGCCGTTTCAAGCACAATAACGCTGCGCCGGGTCCATTAATACATTCCCACTTTCCATCGCGGATGCACACGAAAACTGGAATGTCCCAGGCGATGCCGAATTCTACCTTCAACAGGTTTCCCATGGAGGGCCTCCATCCACTCAAACAAGTTGATGGGCCAAAAGTTCCGTGATGCGGCCTTTCGCGCGGGGCCACGCACCTTCGTTCAGCTCGCGTGCGAGGACCGGGCTGTCTTCCGTTGCCAAGACCCAGGCCGCTACCCGTCGATGTGCGCTTACAACGGATAACCCAAACATCTTATGCATATCCGCAGCCGGGACCTACCAATAAAAAAGCCCAACTGCCGAGAGTGGCAGGGGCCTTCTCAAAGGTGCTGGTCATCGCGTCAGAGCGTCGCTGATTTGCCAAGCCTAGTGTTTACCGGGTCGGATGTCGACCAATTCCGGGTTTGCAGGCCACATTCAATCAGTAACATGCGTTCTGGAAGGTATCCACGTAGCGTCCCAGCCACCAACCGGGATAACAGGTATCCCATCCATTGTCGCGGAAGCGGCCAAACCCGGGATGGAATCCGCGATGGTGGTATCCGGCAAAGGAGTGACCTTCTCTCCAGCCAAAACCATGATTGTGCCCAGCGAAACTTCCATGAAAGCCGCCGTGCCCACCTCCTCCATGACCTCCTCCGCCGTGGCCGTGTGCCATCGCGGGGGTGGAGGCTACGATGGTCGCGACTGTCAGGGTAGCTGCGATCAATCCCGTAGCTGCGGTTTTTCTGAATGACATAGCATTCTCCTTTTCAAGACGATCTGCACCATCGAAACGGTACAGAGTGTCGAAGAAGAGTAGCTCAGCGCATGTCAGGCGGAATCATACACAGGTGTTGTGCGACTGACACGAACGCTTCCGTCTAGGTTTGGACGTCGATGCTCTAAGTGCTGGAACAGTTTTCCGTGCCAGCTTTTGCCACTGCCCGCGCCTCACAGGGAAAGCAATGCGCCGGCGGGAACCTTCGCTTCATGGTTACTCCTCTAAAGACGCCTGCTTCGCGCCCTTCCTCTCCAGCACGTTTCCGGGCATTGGAGGCGACCGTAGCTGAGAGCCTCCTCCATGCTCGCGAGGAAGTTCTCTTCCTTGTCCGCTTCAACGAAGGTCACCCGATCCGGATGAAGGCCGGCTGCGC
The DNA here is from genome assembly GCF_001426265.1 of Rhizobium sp. Root1220. Lineage (GTDB taxonomy): Bacteria > Pseudomonadota > Alphaproteobacteria > Rhizobiales > Rhizobiaceae > Rhizobium. The sequence goes on along the minus strand of NZ_LMDG01000004.1, from coordinate 59,508 downwards.
GAGCGCCGGCATAAAAAGATCGGGTTTCGTCAGGCACCAGACGACCTTCCATTTCGTGCGCGCGACACCCGCGGCAAACAGGGCTGAGGCCGCGCCATCGACGGTGCCGGACGCCACCTGCGAACTCATGCAGCCCGCCGTAGGCAACCCGCCGCCCGGAAGGACGGCGTCGATCTCTGACACGCCGAACGGCATGCAGACCTTCCGCTTCGCGACGCCGTGATCCCGACTGGGCACCAACAGATGCATCTGAAGGCGACCGACCTGCCGACGACCGGTTGTCGCAGGGCCAGTCGGTCGACGACCTGCGGCAGAGCCAGACAGTGTCGGGCAACCGCTGAGCAGGGACGTAGGCCGCGCGTAGAGGCGCGCCCGAAATGGGATTGTAAGCTTCGCTAGTTTCGGAGAGATGGGAGCCTGGAGAGACGGGGCCTATCACGAACTGTCCCCGGCGCACCCCATTACTGGGGTTGGACTTGCGTAGCGTTCGTGCCTGGTCGGGTTTGAGAACTGCCCGGCGTCGATCGCCAACTGTTGAACACAAGAAGGCCGATCATCATGAGGAACAGGGCGAGTCCGGCAGTTGCCCAGATCGAAATCCCTCGCTTCTTGCCGGAGCCGGGCGTCCTCCCACCCTGATACGGGGTACGCTCCGGCTCGCGGTCGAACTTCGGAGGCTCGGTCATTTCGCTGTGAAGAAGGTGAGAAGCACTTTGCCCTTCTCGCCGAGAAGGCACACGAAGCGGTCAGGCTTTCCGGTGTTGTCATTTCGGGCGATGTAGGCTTCACCCATGACTACCATCTTCACGGGGACGTCGCCTACCTTCGTATCGGCCTTGGTGACGGCAAGGCTTTCCATGTCCATGACAAGATCGGTAATGTCGGGAGACCGTTCCCGAAGGGCAAGAAGTCCCGTCGACTTGCAGGCGTCGACCGCCGGATCGGCGGCGGCCTGCGCGAACGCAGTCCCTGCCCCGAGTGTAAAGGCCATCCAAGCAAGGGATGTCGCTAAAATCTTCATATCGGTTCCCCAATCGAAAAAGCCCGCGCACGCGGACTCCACCTACTGCTCATGCTTGTCGACGACCTTCCTAACGGCGTCCTTTGCTTCGCCCTTCGCCACTTGGGCCTTGCCCCTGGCTTCCTGGACGCTTCCCTTCGCCTGCTCTTCATGATTATCTGCCGCCTTGCCGACGGCCTGTCGCGCTTTACCCACGACTTCGTTGGTCTTGCCTTTGATCTTGTCGGACGTGCTTCCCATGGTCGTGATCTCCTCGGAGGTTTGGTCCGGGAGAAAGATCTGGACGAGCATTTCGTTCCGCCGTCGCCGCCCTTAAATTCTGGATCTGCGAACCGTTCGAAACGATGTCGATCGGCAGGCCGGGGGAATGCGTCCGTGGTCGAAGGTCGAGCGGTACAGGATTGCGAGTATAGTATCTCGCGGAGCTTCGCAGATTCGGTCTCTCGGGCTCGAAACCACTTGAGGAGGGAGATGACTAGCAGCCTGCTGCGCCTCGTGCGACCCGTTCTCCATATTCCGCTGGCGGCAGTCGTCGGCGACGAGGCGGTGAAACATCGAAACCTCGTCGGGACCGAGCGGCTGTCCCCCGCTCCAGAAGGCCTGAAAACATTATTTTTCTCCTCAATGCTCGAAGGCATCGTATTCCTCATCATGGCGGAGAGAAGCGACGCGTGCGAGAGGTGCGACATCGAGGGCCTTGCGTCAGCCAGCCGTACCGACCACTTTCGCAAGGCAGGTTTCGGTCAGTGCGTATCGTTTATGGTTCGATGCGAAGGGCGGCGGAATTTTTCCAAAGGCCCCGACGGAGCGCCGGCATTTGGAGGATGCCGACACTTTTTCCGGCTGCCGATGTTCCCGATATCGTAAAGAGCATTCGCAAAGAGGCGGTGTTTGTTGGTCTCAATCTCCGGAGCCCAGGGCAATAATCTGCTCGCCGAGATCTTTGATGCACCTATGTCGCCCCCGCCGATCACCATCTTCTTGTGATGGATGGCATATTCGCCGATTACCATCAAAACCGCGGTGGACGGTGAGGAACTGAAACCCGGACATGCCGTCGTAAGGCTGGGACGTGGTCCTCGGGAGAACATGGCGCGCCCCGCTTTGGATCCCCTTTTCCGCTCCGTGGGGATTTCCTTCGGATCACGCACCATAGCGGTCGTTTTGACAGGAATGCTCAACGACGGAGCTGCCGGTCTTGCCGACGTCAAACGGTGCGGTGGCATAACGGTCTTTCAAAACCCTGCTGATGCGGTTGCCGCCGACATGCCTTTGGGTGCGCTGCAAACCAGCGACGTCGACTATAGATCTCCGCTGTCGGGCATGGCGGAGCTTTTGGTCAGGCTATCTCGCGAGGAGGCAGGGCCCGTCATTGGGATTCCAGAAGACATCAGAAGTGAAGTTGCTATTGCACTTGGCAGGCGGTCTGATCCCGAAATTATCTCGCACTTTTCGGACCCGGTTGCTCTATCGTGTCCGGCGTGCGGTGGTGTTCTCAACGAGATCAGGCGGACGCCGCCTTTGCGGTTCCGATGTCAGGTCGGGCATGCATATACCGCAGAGGCCCTTGCCAGCAGGCAGGAAGGCGCGGCCGACGAAGCCGTTCGGGTTGCCCTACGGATCATGGAGGAACGAGCAACATTAACCGAGAAGATGGCGGCTGAGGCTCGCAATTCAGGCCATGACGCTGCGGCCGCCTCCTATGAACGACGGGCAATTGAAAGTCGCGCTTATGCCGACGTTCTGCGTGATGCAATTAAGGATTTGTGATTCAGACCTGCTTGGCTAAAGGACGGCGGCCGCGATGACATCAGTGGCATGTCTCGATACTAACAGGGGTAGGAGATCGACTGAAGTCGCTCCAGCGTCGTGAAAATCGAGTTCTGAATTGTGCACGCTAGGTGGGCCGCATGCATGCAGCCCTAATAATATCCTCCCGCCGGAAAGACGGTTAATAGCCATCCTGTTGCGCTGGTTGAGATTCCTCTCCGGACAGGGAGTCGTCTGTGAATTCCTTTCTCGGTTTGGTCCTTGCGTTCAACGCACCCGGTACGTGAGTGTCGGTGATACCGAGCTCAAGCCGGCCTACCAGCGTGACTTCCTGCACTTCGTTGAGACAAACCAGGTGCCTTTATCGAATTTGAAAAATAGGTCGGGCGTGTTGGGCAAGTCGATTCCCTGCGCTTACTGCAGCATTGCGCGAATTGGGAAACACCGGCTGCCTCCCCGTTATATCCCCAAAGGAACCGCATCGATCCGCACGAGTTATCGTCACATGTTATTTGAGGAGAGGATGTCGGATGGAAAACGCTTCCAAAGAAATTGCGGATGAATATCGACGTCTGGGCGGCCAGCGAGTGGCAGTAATGGACGATAACCTCGGCTCGACACGGAAGTGGGATGTTGACCCGCCTGAAGCCGCCAAGTTTTGGCGAGAACGCGTTGAGACCTTATCGGATCGAGAAAGGCGTGACGTTGAATCCTTTCTGCCCTCGCTCAACGATGAGAGCGACGAACCAGGTCCGAACTAGCGGTTCGCGCGAATCGCGCGCATTTGGCTCGCCCCGCCCAGTGCGCGGGGTGCTGCTTTGCCTGGCTCACCCCGGTCGTGTACTCTGCCGCGAAACATGTCTCTCCAAAAAGTCGGAAGGTATCGAGCAACGGTCGAGTCCGCATCACCCTATCCTTCCCATCAATAGGGTTCTCGATCCTAGGAGGCAATTGCGCGCCAGGTGACGAGGGTGTCCGATAAAAGACTTGTCAATTGTAACCACCGACGCGAGATCTCCAAAATCAACTTTTCTCCCCCGGGGGCGTGAGGTGACTTGCTCCCCATCGTAGCTCCACATCGGCCAAAAACATCGAGCCCCTTTTCACGGCTTCCGAATAGAAACGATGACCGTGCTGGCAAGAGGATTTCAGCGCGGAACGGTCTTCAGCAGTCTCTCGAACTTGCCCATGGCGATATCGCCTGTCTGCTGATCTTTAAGCTGCCGCTTTTACCTCGCGCCATGCGGGCGGCAAATTGGGCGCAGGATTTGCCACCTCCATCAACCTGCTGCAATACGTATCCCCGACGGAACATGTACCGCTTGCTTAGGCTACACCGCAAAGCAGTGAGGCGCTAACCCCTCGCCGAGGAGTGGCACCCCGAGCTCCAATTCTCCCATGCTCCATGCCGCGCTCGTTGCCCACGTCTGCGATACTCTTCGTCATCCATGTTAACGTGCACGTTGTCTTATCACTTGATAAAGACCTGAACCACGCAGGCACGCAGGGTTACGTCCATGACGGTGTCCGCAGAGTGGAGGATGTCGCCGCGACCAGTGGGAAGGTTCACGTCGGTCTGGGACAGATTTGCTCTAAGTTGTAGGGTCCGTCCGCCAAGGTTCCAGTCAACGAACAGGCATTGATCCGGCGCTTCGATGACACGCCCCGCGTATCCTTGGGCGTCAGAAAGCAACGGGACGATCCTGTCCTTTCGTAGCCGAAGAAGATAACGGATGAACTCCGCCCAAGCGATCCCGCCTTCCGAAGCAGCCTGGTTCCAGTCGACCTTGCTGCTCAGGTAGGTCAATATGTTGTTGGGGTCAGGAATGTCAGAAATAGATTTGCCGTCGGGGATACCACCGAAGTTTGCCGCCTCCTTCGGTCGGTTTTGGCGTATGGCGTTCGCGATTTCGCCTTTATAGTCCGAAAAGAAGTGGAAGGGCCTCAATGACAGGTGGTCGTCGCCCATGAACAGCATTGGTATTTGGGGCGAGAGCAAAAGGATCTCGATTAAAGCGCGATAAAGCTGCCGATTAATGCCGAGGTGCAAGCGATCCCCCAGCGCTCGGTTGCCCACCTGATCGTGGTTTTGAAGGAAGTGAATGAAGGCGGTGGGCGGGAGCGCCTCCGTGGGCGGAGGATCATTGCTGAGGATCGCTTTGCCAGAGCGCAGATAGCCGGACGACATCACTCTCCTGATCTTATTCCAAGTGTCTTCCTTGAATGGCTCGTAGTAGCCGGTGGCTTCTCCGGTTACCGCTAGATGCACTGAGTGATGGAAGTCATCGTTCCAATCAGCTTTGTAGTAGCGTCCGCCCGGTTTCTCCTCCATGAGATCGGTGCTGTTGGCCGGGTTCTCGGTAATGAGATGGACATGCCGATCAGAGATTTGGTCTCTGACCTCGGTGGCAATCTGCGTGAGGATGTGGACATCACCTCCGTCTTCGATTTGATCGATGGCGTCAAACCTCAAACCGTCCAAACGGAACTCCTGGAGCCAGTAGAGCACGTTCTCGATGAAATAGCTGCGAACCTCCGGTTTCTCGTATGCGATCGCCGCGCCCCACGGTGTCGAAGCGTCCTCCCGGAAGAACCCGGGTGCGTACTGACCGAGATAATTTCCTTCTGTTCCCAGGTGGTTGTAGACGACATCCAAGAAGACCATAAGCCCGTGACCGTGTGCAGTATCGATGTACGCTTTTAGGTCGTCAGGTGTCCCATATTCATTGTGAGGAGCAAATTGCAGAACACCATCGTATCCCCAGCCGCGGGTACCGGGGAAGTGGGCCAGCGGCATGATCTCGACAGCTGTAATTCCCAGGTCCGCTAGGTGCGGAAGCATTGCCATCGCGGACCGAAAGGTGCCTTCCGTCGTAAATGCCCCGACGTGAATTTCGTAAACCACGGTCTCTTCCCACGGTCGACCGATCCAGTCCGGATATTGCCAGCGGTAGCTGTCCGGGGATGTAATTACCGAGGGACCATCCAAATTATCGAGTTGCAGACGCGACGCCGGATCGCCAACCGCCTTTTCGTCGGCCAGAACAAACTGGTAAGCCGAACCCACCTTTGCATTGACTTCGGCAACATGCCATCCATCTTCAGACCGCTGCATCGGCAACTCAGCGTTCTCCAATTTAAGGGCAACGGTGCATTCAGCCGGAGCCCAAAGTTGGAAGCGGGTTTTGCCATTTGGTATGGCTAGGGGACCCCATCGCCGGTACGTTTTGCTCGTCGGATGCATTCTCGCGTTTACATTCATCGTAAGAGCCCCTGCCCGCCGTCCACCCATATTGGCGATCCGGTGATGTGTCTTGATTTTTCCGAAGCTAGAAACGCGATGACGTCAGCGACGTCTTCACCAGTTCCTGGTTTACCACCAGTGATTGGAACTTGACCCGCGGGCCAAATCACCGGGATAGCTGTTTCACTTTCAGCCCTGAGACTAGTGTTGGCATCAATGTTGGTTTCGATCTCGCCTGGGCACACAGCATTGATCCGAATGTGATGGCGCGCCAACTCGAGCGCCAACTGTTGGACCATGGCAACTTGAGCGGCCTTTGTAGCGGTGTAGGCGGTCGCCCCAGGCGTTGTGAAAGTTCTCGTGCCGTTGATGGAGGAGACAACAACAATTGAACCTCCGCCGGACCGCTTGAGGTGCGGTATCGTGGCCCGGATCGTCAAAAAAGTTCCGGTCAGATTGACGGAGATCGTCCGGTTCCATTCCTCGAGTGTCAGATCGTCGATCGGGGCCCATACTCCATTGATTCCCGCATTGGCAACAACGACGTCGAGCCGACCAAAGCGGCCCGCAAGGGTCGCCACCGCCTGATCCATCTGTTCGGCCGAAGAGATGTCAGCCTCAAGGACCAAGGCCTCTCCACCGCGTGTTTCAATTTCCCGGACAGTTTCGCACAGTTCTGTACGACTGCGGCCTAGTACGCCGACGGCATAGCCCTCCCGGGCTAGCGTCAGGGCCGAAGCCCGCCCAATTCCTGAGCCACCGCCTGTCACCAATGCAATTCGTTCATTCATCGAGCCCGAACCCCAAGGATTGTTATAGTCTCTGTCGAGGTGGACCAAAACCTGAAAAGGACGCGAAAGTTCCCGTCGCAAAGACGCGTCGGCATCGACGGCCTACTACTCAATGATTCGATACGCTGGCTATCAAACAGAGCGGAGGGTCCAATCGGCGACGAGCTGTCGTTTGCCCTTGGAAACGACCGACGTATACCAACAGAGAATATTTTTCATGGTCGATGATCGAGTCGAGAAACAGCCTCAGCCACTGGTCCTCTTTACTGACGACCAACAAGTCCGTTTTACCCAACAAGGCGTCCACTGGCGACGGCGGTCACCGCTGGCAAATCCTCTACGGCACTCGGCCGTCGATAAAGCGCCACAGACAGTCGTGCCTGCCTTGGCCATCCGAGGGCTGACTTCGCCTGAGCATGGCGGAAAGCGTTCATCGAACCGGGGCCGTCGCGCCACCTGACTGTGAGTTCCGGACGACGAAAATTGGCTCGTTATCCATGCAGACGGATGCATTTTGTGGCACGAAGTGCCGTTAGTACCCGATAGCGTCGCCGCTTCACGTGCCAGCGGACAAGCCCGACAAGTTACCGGTCGTAAGCCGCAACATTTCAACGGGGTTCTATGACCAAGCTAAGGTAGGTCTCGTCGAATCCGGCAATCTCGCAGAGACGCGGCCAGTCCGTGATCGTCAAAACGCGCGCCTCCCATACGAACGTTTCTTGACGGCGTAGTGCCTGGAGCGTCTTGTTGGCATGGACGAGGGAAATCCCTACAACGTCGGCGAGTTCGGCTTGCGTTAAAGGAAGTTGAAACGACCAGCCGTCCACTCTATCAACCGTCCGGAGGCGAACGTACAGTTCGCAAATGAGGTGGGCGATATGAGCCGTCTTTGATCTCCGACCCATCGATGCGATCCACTCCCGATTAATTGCGGCATCAACAATGGTGTTGAGCCAGAGTAGCCTCGTCAGATGAGGCATCGTTTCGGTGAGCTTTTTAAGATCGGCATGATCAGCGAAGCCAACACGACAGGGCGAAAGCGCCACGATGCCATGATCGAGCTTTCGAAGTAGCAAAGCGTGTAAATCGACGAAGTCTCCTGGCACCTGCAGAGCGGTGAACTGTCGTGATCCATCAGCCATTTGCTTGTAGCGAGCCGAGAGGCCGTCCACCATCAATGTGCTGTAGCTTGGCCGCATCCCCTCCTCAACCAGATCTTCACCAGGAGCGAACGTTCGGCCAACCCTGATGATGTCCCGCAACCGCTGCTTTTCGCTTTGCGAGACCAAATCACGGCTTTCAAGGTTGAGCAGCAGGGCTTCGATCATGATCGTCTCGCGTTATGACCTTTGTGGGCAGAGCAAATAAATCACAATAAAGGCCTGGTTCGCTAGGGTATGCTCCGACCATTTACCAAGCGATGTATTCGCCGCTCGTAAGGTCAAGGATTTTCGAATATTTCGTAGGTGAAAGTCAGGGAACCCACCGATATCGTCCTCCCGTCATGGTCGCGGACTTTTACGGTGATCACGCCACCCCGCTCATTCACGGTGAACTCGTCGCGAGCGATATCGGTAAGGATGCGGGCGACTTCATGCGAGATTTCCGCCGCGGATGCCAAAGTGATCCCGACGTCGTCCGACAGGTCACCATCACCATTGTATAGGTCGAAGTAGAATCGCTCGCCCATTCGATTTCCCGATTGTCTTTATCCTCCACGCAACGTGTAAAACGTTTCGGCGTTCCAATCGAAATTCAACGTTTTCGGCCTGATGTGTAGAATTTAAATGCGCCCCGAAGCGATCGTCATATCTTTGTAAGGATGATGGAGGATCGCAAAATGGACGACAAACGGAGAACCAGCTTCTCGCAAGAGCAACGCCGTCAGGCTTGGGAGACTACAACCGAAGTGGCCAAACGACAGCTCGAAGCCGAGCGGCGTCTTAGAGATGAAAAGACCCGAAAGTTGCGAGCCGCGAGGCTTGAACTTCAACAAACGGCCGAACGCGAGTTTTAAATACAGACTTTTCAAAAGCCGGACGGGTGTCCTTCATCTTATTGATCAACAGTGTGCATAGGTGAGAGTCTCCTGACCTATTCACGACGAAAGATGCCTATCGTCGCGTGGTGCGCACTTCGCGCGACTCCTTGACGAACGAATGCCTCCCGAAAGAGCACGAGCCGGATTCACCTGGAAGGTTCATACGCGGCTCGAACAAGTCGGCGTCCTGACCGTCTATGTCGAACGTTTCGAAGACGGGCACCGATGACTTCAATAACGCTACCACCCCAAACACCTTCGGCGCGTCGCTGGAAAGCTTGGCGCAGATAAGGGATGCAGCACGCAGGGGCGCGGATCTTGGAAGTGAGAAGCTTACAATCTACCGGCTCGAGCCGATCGCAGCGCCCAGCGATCCGCGTTGGGCGAATTCACGGTGGTGATTGTTGCCGCCCGAACGGCTGGCGAGGCGCGCATTGTTGCCGCAAGCCGCGAACTCGACTTCACGGAAGTTGATGCCGCCCCGGCCGAAGACGTGACCACAGCAAATGCGAGCGCCTTCCGCGACGACAAGCTTTACACCGTAATCGAGATCGACCGGGGAAGAACCGACGTCGCCCGCGGCGTACTCGAGGGGAGCATTTCGGCGGATAACTGAGGCCTGTGCTTCGGGCTGGGTCGCGAGCTGCTCCAACAATAAACCCTTGACCACAGTCTCCGTCCCAAATCTTCTCGGCAGGTTCCAACCGATCAAGCAGTGATCGCGGATACCTTCCAATTCGGATGTCGGTGTTACATCCTTAGCTTGGCCGAACCGCCCACCGGGCACTCTGGCGTAATCCAACAAGTTATGCCCCCTGTTGGAATCATGCTTGCCAACGGAACTTCGAGTTTCTCCGTGCGGACGTGTCCATCGGAGGATGCTCTGGAAGCTGCAGCGCCAACTTGGTCGGTCCGGAACTTCCGCACGACCTCGGAGTTTTGTTCGAAATCACAGGAGCTATTGCCATGACATACGTCGCCTCCCCAAGCCATTCGATCGGCGACCCCGCACGTTTGGACGACCTCAAGCAGTGTCTGGACACTGCACGCAAGCACCTGAACGAAACGTCGAGAGATTCCGATGAAGAGAGACGGACCGAACTTATCGCGTCGGCAATCGACGCGGGATGGGAAGAGGATGAAGTTAGATCTTCGGCTACCGACGAAGCTGACGATCACACCATTGATGACGCCTCTCGCAGACCCACGCTTGGGGTCGTCCCCTCGTCCTCGATGTGAGGGAGCCGGATCACATTCAGCCTCGACGCTAGTCTATTGCTGCACGGTGAGGATGCGGCATAAGCCGGTTATTCAATTCGTCGCAAGGACCCTGCCCGGGTGTTGCGAGCCGCACTCAGCCGCGGACCCGCCGATTCTGGTACGTTGCTATAACTATTAAGGCCGCAGTTTCGGTCAATGCCGCCGCCCAGTTTTGGCACAGAGCGCAGCTAGCCGAAACGCAGGCCAATGCAGCCCGCGAAAGCAAGGTTGCTGGAGATCGCCAGCCATAAAACCGAAGGCCGTCCGCATGGCGGCCTTTTCGTAGTTGTGTGAATAACATCAATGAATCAAGACGGCCAAGCGCCCACCGAAATCACCAGTCTGACGATGTAATCGGGCAGCTACACCAGTTCGTGAAGACGCTCACGAATCCTCACCACGTCGCAGGACGCGCCTGTCGCCGACGATCAGAATTCCCTGCGCGGTCCGCGAAGCAATTTGGGCGCGGAGGGATCCGCGCCCTTTCAATCCTCCGACCGAAGTGCTCCAAATCACGTCTGGTCTTTGGCTCTGCTCGCCAGCCTTGACGTGCTGCTCATGCGAACCGCCCTGCTTGCCGGACGAGCTGGTGTCCTTCGTCCGTGAGGCGGCTTTAGTCTATGTAGGCGTCGAGCCGCCTTTAAAAGAGGTGCCTGTGTTCGTGGATACCAACTCAATTTCCTCCATTAGAAATCTGATCATCGGGGAAAGTGAACCTCCACTAAGCAATCGTGTTCCCGAGGATTTTTGAAATGCACGATTTCCCGGAGATCAGCCAGTCCGTTCGAGATTGAGATGCGCTGATTCTGTTTTCTCAGTCTACTCCGTTTTCTCGGTTCCCGCAGGTGTCGGGACCTGTGTCGGGCCGCTGGCGCGGGGGGTAGGCGATCGGTCGATCGCTTCAGGCGGGCGACTGCTGCCGTCGGCAGCGTTGTTGTCGAACGTGTCGGGCCCGGATGGCTGGGCGTTGACCGGATCGGTCTTCGTCGATGCCGTGGGGGTTGCATCCCTATCAATGCTCTCGCCCCACATCTCGACACCGCCCCACGCGAGTAGCGCGAGTAGCATAGCACAGCCGAGAACGATCAAGGTTGGCTTGCCGTAGCTGCCCTGACGGGCCTCCGTGGCCGTTTCCGTGACCTTCGGCGGCCCGGCGTCGTTGTTTTTGATAACCATATTCGCTCTCCTGTTTTGGGGCTGGCCCTGCAGCGCGCTGTTTCGCAGCGGTTGGTTTCGATGACGTTTCGGTCTCCTCTTCATCGTGCGAAGACAACGCCGACAAAGGCAAAAGGTCCCGGTCACCAGGATCAAAAAAGCCCCGCAACGACTGCGAGGCTCCCAATGGATGCGCGGTACCGTGTAACAGCTAAAGCCGGGTGACGCGATATCGGTCGCGCTCGGCTGTGATCTGTTCGTCCGTGTAGGGATCAGCGGTTTCGTCGAAACGGGTCCACCCCTGCTCGGAATAGCGCGCGCGACGATCTGCGACGTTCACCCGCGGGGAGCTGTTCAGGATCGCTTCAGCAGATGCGCGGTGGTCGTCTTCCACTCGGGCGGTCACCACGGAGCCGCCGCGACGAATGCTTTCGGCGTAGAAGTTCGCGTCCTCTTCCGGCACTCCGGATTCGACCATTGCGCCGACGATGCCGCCCACGGCACCGCCCGCAACCGCGCCTGCGACCGCACCGGCCGCCGTGGCGGCAAGCCAGCCAGCAGCGACCACCGGCCCGACGCCGGGGATTGCCAGCATGCCAAGGCCGGTCAGGAGACCGCCCGCGCCGCCAGCGATTGCACCGATGCCTGCGCCCGTGCCAGCACCCTCGCCTGCCCGGTTGCCCTGCCCTTCGATATCAGCGTCACCGTTGGCCTTGTTGGTGACGATGCTGATGTCGTCGGACGATACGCCGGCATTTTCGAGGGCCTTCACGGCCGCCTTGGCATCATTGTAGCTGTCGTAAAGCCCTGTGATCGTGGTCTTCATGGAATTACTCCGTTTTAGTTGTTACTTGGCAAGCGTGACGTTGCCCTGAAAGTCGAGCGAGACGCTGCCGGGCTTGCCGTCTTTGGAAGCGGTCGCGCGCCAGACGCCCTGATCGTCGAGCTTCAACCCAGCTACGTCGCTGTAACCTGCCTCTTCGATACGGGACTTTGCCTGGTCTTCGGTGAAGCTGTTCTTGCCAGCGATGGGCGCACCAGGATTCTGTTCGGTATTGACCGCAGGCGTTGTTTGTGAGCTGCTTGGCGTTTCGCTCTGGGCGAAAGCCGCAGATGCCGTGAGGATCAGGCTGGCGGAGAGGATGGCGATTTTCTGCATTGATGTTATCTCCTGTCTGGATGAGCGGGAAACACGCAGAAAAGCCAGAGGTTCCAATGATTTATTTATGACGACGTGTGTTGCCACTCGTCCTTGGCGCGCTATCGCGCTATAGACGAGTGGCCTCAGAGGCCACGCTTCACAGCTACTGCAGGACGGCTTTCATCTTGTTAACTGGAGTTAGGAACCAAGGGGCGGGCTTGACTGTTACAGCCTTCAATATCTCGGAGGGAGACCTAGTGACCGAACATCGTGCAAACTGGAAGGGTCACCTCAAGATCGGCGAGCTTAGCTGCGCCGTCGGGCTATATACGGCTGCATCGACCTCTGATCGCATCAGTTTTCACATGCTTAACGAGACGACCGGCAACCGGCTGAAACGCGAGTTTATCGACAGCGAAACCGAGAAAGTTGTCGAACGCGATCAGCAAGTGAAAGGCTTTGAGACCGGTAACGGTGATTACATCATGATCGACCCGGAAGAGGTGGCGGCTGTCGTCCCGGAGTCTGACAAAATGTTGGAAGCAGAAGCATTCATTCCTTGCGGCGATGTCGATGACGTCTACTTCGACAAACCGTATTATTTGGTTCCCGTAGACGATGAGGCAACAGAGGCGTTCGCCAGTATCCGGGACGCTTTGGCGAACACGGGTTCAGCGGCGATTGCCCGAACGGTTCTATTCAGGCGGATACGGACAGTCCTGATCAGGCCCCACGGGAAGGGATTGATCGCCACTACCCTCAATTTTGACTATGAAGTCCGGCCCGCCAACGAAGCATTCAAGGAGGTGAAGAAGGTCAAGGTCGAGGGTGAGATGCTTGATCTTGCCAAGCACATAATCGACACCAAGGTGGGCGAGTTCGAGCCAGGTAAAACTGATGATCGCTATGAAACCGCCCTCGCCGCTCTGGTAAAGGCCAAGGCCGAAGGCAGGAATCTGCCGAAGCCAAAATCAGTAAAGGTCTCGGAGCCGAACGACCTCCTCAATGCACTCAGGGAGAGCGCGGGGGTCGACAACAGCTCAACCAAAAAACCAAAGGGCGTAAACGCCATTGTTGGAAAGAAGGCGGCCTCGGCTGCAACACCGTCGAAGGCGATTTCCAAAACCGCTCATAAGAAAGCGAGCTGAAGCCATGGCCCTTCGTCGTCCCTATTGGAGAGGCTATCTCAAGCTCTCGCTCGTCACCTGCCCGGTGGCTATGGTGCCCGCGACGTCGGAGAGCGAGAAAGTTCGATTTCACACGTTGAACAAAGAGACAGGCAACCGGGTCATTTCGCAGTACATCGACAGCGTTACCGGAAAGCCGGTCACCGCCGAGAATGAGGCCAACGGCTACGAACGCGGAGAAGACGATTACGTGATTTTGACGGACGAAGAACTCGAATCCGTTGAGCTAGAAACCGTCCGGACAATGGACATCGAGCAGTTCGTTGCTCGTGACAAGATCGAATGGATTTACCTCGATACGCCCTACTATTTAACCGCAAACGAAAAGATTGGCGACGAGGCATTCGCCGTCATCCGGGAAGCGATGAAGGCGCAAGATGTCATCGGTGTATCGCGTGTAGTCCTTGGCCGTCGTGAGCGGGCTGTCGTCCTTGAGCCTCGCGGCGACGGTATCGTGGTCTGGACGCTGCGCTTTGGGGACGAAGTACGGCCGGAAAGCAAATATTTCGCTGGCATTGACAAGAAGTCGGACGCGAAGGGCGTGGCCGCGCTCGAAAACATTATTAAAAGGCGGATGAAGGAATGGTCGCCAGAAATGGTTTCCGACCCGATTCAGGAGAGCTTAATCAGGCTGATCGCTGACAAGAGGAAGGGCAAACCGGCAAGAAACGGGGCGTCAAAATCTAAAAAGGACGAAGACAACAGGTCCAGCAATGTCATCAACATCATGGATGCGCTCAAGAAATCGGTACAGAGGGAGCTGAAGTCGAGAAAATCGGGCTGATACTGTGTTATCCAAGCACGAAGCATGTCGGAGCGCCCTGCTCCGTCTTGGGAGGTAACACGATCTCGGAGACTTGAGCCGCCAATGCGTGGTGTTGCAGCTCTTTTTCGCGATCATTGTAGCGACGGCAGAAGACGTCGCTCGGCTCGGCCAGACCCCTATGATGCAGGAAAACCATAGCGCCATCGACCGTGTGAACCGCGCTCGAACGTGTGCCCACCAGACACCGTTGTCGTCCGCGGCCATCCTGGTCTTTATCGGAGAAGAAGTGGGACTCGTTGGTCCGGCGCTACCTTCCGCGACCTGCCAGTATTGTCGGACCAGGCGGCGACCAGAGAGAGAAGGACCGATCGGTGGCCGTCTTCACCGTGTAGGTCATCTTAATCGCTGAGGCTAGTCTCGTGTGGCCATCTACGCCGCCCGCTTTTTACCCTTGTTGAGCCTCTTGATCGCTTGTTCTAGCGAACGCTGACCGTCGCAATAGTCTTGCCATGCCGTGCTATTTTTCAGCAAACCCGGAACTGTGCGAATTGTGAACCGCTTCGGATCGAGACCTGCTTTGACTTGCGTCCAGTTCAAGGGCATCGAAACAGTGGCTCCTGGCCGCGCACGCGGCGACAGAGGGGCTACGGCCGTCGATGTCCTGTCGTTCCGCAAGTAGTCCAGGAAGATGCGGCCGTTCCGTTGGGCCTTCGACATCTTGATGAGATAGCGGTCGGGGTTGTCCCGTGCCATCTCCTCACAGACATCGTGGGCGAACGCCTTCCCTTCATCCCAGCTTAGCTTTTTGCCCTTGGGCACCAACAACGGTGTCACCACATGGAGGCCCTTGCCCCCGGTTGTTTTGCAGAAACTGATGAGGCCCAGATCCTCCAATCGATCCCGAACTTCCCGTGCACCCTCGATCACCGTTGCGAAGTCAACATCGGGACCCGGGTCGAGATCGAAGACCAAGCGTCCAGGGACTTCCGGCTGGTTCGGTTCGCAGTTCCATGGATGAAGTTCGGTTCCCCCAATTTGCGCGATAGCTGCAAGTCCCTCGACGCGGTCGACCTGCAGGTAAGGCAGCTTGTCGCCAGATACCTTCACCTGCTCAATGAGGTTCGATGTACCCTGCATAGCGTGTCGCTGGAAGAACTGCTCACCGCCAATGCCGTCCGGGGTGCGGATGATCGAGCATGGCCGCCCCCTGATGTGATCGATGAGCCATGGACCCACGGCTTCGTAATATTGCCCTAGATCGACCTTTGTCACCGGTTCATCGTCGAGCGCATCCGGCCACAGTGGCTTGTCCGGGCTGGAGATCAAGACACCCATCACCGCGACCTTCGCGCCCTTACGAAACGTCGAAGGCTTTGGTTTAACGGCCTCGTCGGTTTCGGGGTCCGGCACATCCGTCGTGGCTGGCTTGGCAGGCTTCTCAGCTTCTACCTCGTTGGCTGGCTTGTCTTCTCGCAAGCCCTTGAAAGCTGCTTGCCGGACTTGGCCGTCGGCAGTCCAACCGGCGAATTCGATTTCCGCCACCAGCTTGGGCTTCAACCAGGCAATGTCGGAGCTACCCTTCGGCGCACCGAGCCCCGTGAAGGGAGACTTCGCAGCCCGCATCTTCTCCAGGCGCGGCAGCAGCTTGTCGACAACGCTGCCTCGATAGCCTGTTCCAACCCGACCCACGTAAACGAAATGATCGCCGCGATTGACGCCAACCAGCAGAGACCGGAATCTGCCGTTGGTTGTCGCATAAGCGCCAATGACGACCTCATGGCCCGCCCTGCATTTCGACTTCGCCCAGGTCTTGGTTCTCCCGGACTGGTATGTGGCATCGGCCTTCTTGGAGACGATTCCCTCAAGAGAGAGCTTACATGCCGATCTCAGGACCGCATCGCCGCCGGTCTCGAAATGCTCGACAAAACGTAGACGCGGATCGTCACCGGCATCGGACAACAGTGCTGACAACCGATCCTTTCGTTCCGTCAGAGGCAGATCGCGGAGGTCTTCGCTACCATCGAATATCAGATCGAAGGCGAAGTAGACCAGATCATCGGTTTTCCCTTCCGATAAAGCAGCCTGCAGTGCTGCGAAATCAGGAGCACCATGCTCATCAAGAGCGCATATCTCACCATCGATAATGGCGGCCGGGAGATCTGATCCAGATTTCGCAATCGCAGGATACTTGGCCGTCCAGTCCAATCCCTTTCGGGTCTTGAGGGTAACTTCGCCGTCTTGGATGCGCATCTGGATCCGGTATCCGTCGAACTTGATCTCGTGAATCCACCCGGAGGCCGAAGGCGGCCGCTCTAAGGTTTCGCAGAGTTGCGGTTCCACGAACGCAGGCATTGCAGGAGCGGCAGCTTTCTTTGCCGCCTTGGGCTTCGATTTTCCTCCTGCCCTCCGCTCTTCGGCTGCGAGGCCCTCGCTGCTGTCCCAGACGGCATCAGCCTCAACCGCACCACCCTGCGTCATGAATGGCTTTGGCCTCCGACCTTTTCCTGACGCGATGGCATCCATTGTTCTACCAGACGCGACAGATGTGTCGTTTTCTTCGAGCACCGCCGCGCCGTCTCCGTCGACGGAATGGCTATCGTGGTGCTTGATCAAAAGCCAATTTGTGCGCTTTTCGCCTTCCCTGCTACGCATGCGGACCAGGACAAAGCTTCCGTGGAGCCGATCACCTTCAAGGGTAAACTTGAAGTCGCCCTTCGCCAGGGCGTCTTCGACTGTTTTATTTCCCTCCGGCTCCCAATAACCCCTGTCCCAGAGCATAACGGTGCCCCCACCGTATTCACCCTTCGGGATGGTACCTTCGAAGTCACCATAGTCTAAGGGGTGATCTTCCACCTCAACGGCGAGACGCTTATCGTGGGGGTCGAGTGATGGTCCCTTGGTCACGGCCCACGATTTGAATACTCCATCCAACTCAAGTCGCAGGTCGTAGTGAAGACGGGTTGCATCGTGCTTCTGTATGACGAAGCGTCGTCGATTGGACGGCTTCACTGATACGTCGCCGCTCGGCTCGGCAGTCTTCTTGAAGTCACGCTTTTCGCGGTACTTTGAAAGGTTGTCTGCCATGGGAACACCTCGAACCTGATCTACAGTTCCAATGCTACGAGGCGGCCATAAGTTCCCGCCTTTACGTTCGTTCAGATACTGATTGTCATGCCAAACCGCACTACGATTGTCTGCGCCGAAGAGTAAAGCTTCCGCACAGCCTCGTTCATTTCCGAAAATGCCTGCACGGTGCGCGAGGAAATGTAGTCACCATTTGCTTCAGCGTTGAGCCTCAACGCTCTCTCACAATCGGCGGCAAGTTTGTCCAGTTCTGGCGAAACATCATACAGCCTTCTCAAAATGGCTTCGATCTCGCCCTTGGCGCGTTCGGACATACGTTCTGACATCACTCCCACCGCTACTTCGGCTGTTCAAGACGTGGCATTAAAGCAGGGTTCGCTGCTGGGTTCGTCAGCCACTTTGTCGCCCTGTCGCCGCCGCTCGCAATCAACATGCTTAGCTGTTTCGGCACGCTGACGTCAGAAGTCCAGATCGCTGAAGGGGCATTGATGACGATATGAGTGGCTGAACTGGCATTTTCGGCTACATTGTCGCCAGTCACCGGGCAGAATTCAGGAAGTGCCGATGAAGCGCTGCAACCATCAAACTTCGATCAAGTCTGTCGTGCCTCAGACACTGGGCTGTGAGGAGTGCCTGGAGGTTGGTGAAACCTGGGTTCACCTACGTCTATGCCGAGAGTGCGGCCACGTCGGGTGCTGCGACGATTCAACTGSCAAACATGCTACCGGGCATTTCCGGAGCACCGGYCACCCAATAATCGAAGGCTACGATCCCCCGGAGGGCTGGGGCTGGTGTTTTGTCGACCAGACCATAGTTGAACTGCCTAATCAGACTCCCGAGGTAGGANCACCCAATAATCGAAGGCTACGATCCCCCGGAGGGCTGGGGCTGGTGTTTTGTCGACCAGACCATAGTTGAACTGCCTAATCAGACTCCCGAGGTAGGACCCATCCCAAAATACTTCTGAAGCCGAAGGTCGAATCCATGGACATCCAGTCGCGACAAGCACAGCTGTTTCCAGTTCTGACACCGCTGCAGATCGAAATCGCAAAACGGTTTGCTAGTGGTSAGGCCAGGAGTTTCGCTTCTGGCGAGACTGTGTCTGCGATCGGTGAACGACATGTCCCCGCTTGGCTGGTTCTTTCTGGTCGACTGGATGTATTCGGGAAAATCGGCTCGCACGCCGAGTCTGCGATCGTATCCCACGGTGCCGGGCACTTCTCTGGTGAGCTAAACCAGCTATCGGGGCGGCCTGCTATGGCGGGCTCACGGGCTGGACAAAACGGGTGCGTCGCAATTCCGTTTGACGCCACCCATGTCAAGGCACTGATCATCGGCTCAGCCGAAGTCGGCGAAATTATTATGCGGGCCTACATCCTGCGGCGCGTTGCGCTCATAGACACCGGGAATTCAGGCACGGCTCGTCGAGCGTCTAGGGATTCAGGAAGGCGATTTGCCAGTCATGGTTTGCCCGAACGGCACCGTTCTGAAGAGGCCGACCGACGCGGAAGTGGCATGCTGCCTTGGCATTACGCCAGAACTGGATCCAGAGTTAGTATACGACACCGCAATCGTCGGMGCAGGTCCGTCTGGTCTGGCTGCTGCTGTCTATGCGGCTTCGGAAGGCTTGAGCGTGATCGTGCTCGATGAGCGCTCCGCCGGGGGACAGGCAGGCAGCTCGTCCCGCATCGAAAACTATCTTGGTTTCCCTACCGGAATATCGGGCCAAGCSCTGGCTGGTCGCGCACTCAACCAGGCCCTTAAGTTTGGCGCGGAAGTCGCCCTGCCCCTGAAAATCTCGGAAATGTCACCACCGGAATCCGGCAGTCGCCGTGGTGGACTGATCAATCTTCGGACCGTCGACGGACGCTCACTATTGGCTCGAACGGTCGTCGTGGCTTCAGGAGCGCGATATCGACGGCCAGGCATTTCGAATGTTTTGGAATTCGAGGGCGCCGGAGTTTCCTATTGGGCGTCGCCGATCGAAGCCAAATGGTGCGAAAAYCGAGAGATTGTCGTCGTCGGTGGCGGCAACTCCGCTGGTCAGGCAATTGCCTACCTGGCGCCGAAGGTCAGCCGCCTRCACCTCGTGATCCGCAGAAACCTCACTGAAACGATGTCGACATACCTGATCGARCGGATTGCAGCGCTCCCGAACGTCACCATGCACGTTGGATGCGAAGTGGGCTCGGTAACGGGTGACGCGTCGCTGCTTGCCGTCACGGTCAAAGACCTGAAATCTRSCAGCGAGGCTGAACTCAAAGTCAGGCAGGTRTTCATGTTCATTGGTGCAGACCCCAACACCGGCTGGCTSTGTCCGCATATCACCACTGACCGCAGCGGRTTCATCKTAACCGGGTCCGCGTTCGCCCCCTCCATTGAACAGGAGCTTGGACGCGCCTCTCTMCCGCTGGAAACCAGCATACCGAATATCTTCGCTATCGGAGACGTGAGAGCCGGTTCTACCAAGCGCGTGGCGGCCGCAGTAGGCGAAGGCGCGGCGGTCGTCAGTCAGATCCACACTGCGCTGGGACTACGAGACGGCGGCGNCCCCTCCATTGAACAGGAGCTTGGACGCGCCTCTCTCCCGCTGGAAACCAGCATACCGAATATCTTCGCTATCGGAGACGTGAGAGCCGGTTCTACCAAGCGCGTGGCGGCCGCAGTAGGCGAAGGCGCGGCGGTCGTCAGTCAGATCCACACTGCGCTGGGACTACGAGACGGCGGCGGCACAACAGCATCGCCTTCTCCTTCCTTGGGTTCGTCTGTGAGCCGAGCCCCCGTGTGAGGTCATGCCTCACGCGGTCGATCTTATGAATGGCCGTGACCTGAAGGCCCGAGGTCTCATTGAGGATTACTGTAATTCCGCGGTCCCACTTCAATCACTACCTCGTAAACGACTGCAAGGACCGACCACCGCTTTGGCCGCTTCCCGCCAGGAGCAAGCGCGACACGACATTGACCGCTGGAACCCGGACACCGAATCTGCGGTTTCGTCGTTGAGGGCCACGTTGGGCCGCGACTCGTCAGATCTCACGATGCCACCAGTGGCATTCAGCAGCATGGCACATGAACCTCGCTCGAATCGAGGTTGCCAAATAAGATCGCTCTGGAACCGTCCTTGCCCGCAGCTGACGCCTGCTTTAGCTCATCAATAGAATGGGTTCGCAGGGCATGTAAGACTGCCGTTTTGGAGTCTTCGAAGCCGCNAGTGGCATTCAGCAGCATGGCACATGAACCTCGCTCGAATCGAGGTTGCCAAATAAGATCGCTCTGGAACCGTCCTTGCCCGCAGCTGACGCCTGCTTTAGCTCATCAATAGAATGGAGCAGGCCCCGATGATTTTTCTGATACTCGCGATTCTGGCAATTTTGGTGTGTTTCTTCCAGTTTCCACGTCCGACATTGATTGCATCGGCAGTAGCCGTTTTGTTCGGATGTGGCGTTGCCGCCTATGTGTATTTCCAGCAGTCCGACCGCAACAGCTCCGCGACGCTCGTCGTTGGCACGAGTACCGGCGGCCAGGGATGCGCCGACCCCGCCAAGGCAGTTTTCGTTCAACTTTCCAACGGCTCCGATCGGCAGGTAAATGTGGTGCGCTTCCGATTGATCGCGAAGCGCCCCGGCTTCAGTATCGAGGAGTACTCCGACTATTTCAGTAGCTACAAGATCATTGAACCGCACGGGATATATGGCACATGTTGGACGCTCAATGCATATAGAGGCCTGGAAACCTTGCCGGGCAAGCCTTCTCCCAAGGACTTTGAGTGGTCGGTTAACATCTCATCGGTCGTGTTCGCTAGCGAGAGGTAATCACCCTTGTCATCTTGGAATTCTTGAGGCGATCCTATGACCGATGGCATTGGCTTCCAAAGGCGCGCTCACATTCAATCAGACTCGAATAGAAGCGTTACGCGCAGGCCTGCTGCACACGCAAACCGCGCGGAAGATTGGGAGATCAGGTTTCCCGTCACTCTCGTGGAAGGTATTTTTGAACGCCTCGTCGGCGCGACAACCTGTACCGTAGTGATCAACTCACCCATAGCGCTTCCTTCCGTAAAAATTGACATCTCGGGTCGTTGGCGCGACCCTTTAATCATAGCGATTCGGATCGCGCACTCTCCGTCCTGCGATCCCCCTGTGCTGCGAAACCTCCCATGTGTTGAGTCCAAAGCCATCAGGAGAAAAGCCATGATGCCTTCTAGTCTCTTCTTCGACCTCGTTGATTCCCAAATTGCGTTCAAAATCGTGCAAAGGAATTTCAACAGTCCAAATTTTATCTTCAGTGTACCTCGTGCCAAANAGTCTCTTCTTCGACCTCGTTGATTCCCAAATTGCGTTCAAAATCGTGCAAAGGAATTTCAACAGTCCAAATTTTATCTTCAGTGTACCTCGTGCCAAAGACGGGCAGCTCCGTTTGACTGTGCTTGGAAGCCAGGCACTGGTCAGCTCTGCCGAAGCTGTGCTTGCTCGCCTCAATGCACTACTCTGCGAGCACCCGGTGCGCCAACCGCAGCATTCGTTCAAACAGGCTTCCTTTACCGGAAAGCTGATAAGCTATTCCCTCTTTCCCCARGCCGACAAAGGCATGCATCATGGTATGCCCGACGAACTGTCAGTCGAATGCCGTATTTTGCCGTCCGACCATCCGCGCGCCGAGCGAGAGACGGTGATTGTRAGTGTGATTGTCGARGGAAGACACAGCCTGCATCTCATGGAACAGGTCGGCACGGATAACTTCCAGGAGATCGGTCGACTATCGCCGAATGCCCTTCCCAGAGAAACCCATGAGAAATTGGCGAGCCTGCATCTCATGGAACAGGTCGGCACGGATAACTTCCAGGAGATCGGTCGACTATCGCCGAATGCCCTTCCCAGAGAAACCCATGAGAAATTGGCAGCGAATGGCTTTTATGAGCAGAGCTTCCTGTGCCTGTACGGCGACGAGGCCCTCGAAGGGGCGAAGGCAAAGCTGAAGGACGCCTTCAATCGATGGGTCGCCCCCGATATGGATGTACACGCACGTCATTGAGCACGACTGCCACCTGCCGTGTGCGGCTTTAGGGCGCGATTTGCGCGACAACCCGAACAGAGCGACACGCGTGTTCATCGTCTGCTCGGGAGCAGAGACGCGGATCCTACGGAACGCTCCGACGGAAACTCGAGTTTGAGCTTCAACGACAGGACGTTGCTGGGCTGTCCAAGGCTCCCTGACGAATATTCCGTCACTGCAGAACAGCTGAGCAGCGGGAGCCAACTACCTCTACCGATGTCCCTAAAAGGCAGGCTTCTGTCCCCAACCAGTTCGGTTTGCGCACTGTTTTCCTGCGGGCGAGGGCTTGGCCATTGATCGCGCAGCGTACTGAGCTCCAATGCTGTTGGCCTAGTCTCACGAGACCTCGCCACGTGCATGTTCCGTCATCGGCGAAGGCGCCTTCGCAGCGCTAGTGCGTGGTCCATCGCAGCAGCCTTACGTCATAACCGAGGGACTGAGCGCGCCGGGTTAGCAGGCGACCGGTCGAGTCGGAAGGCTTGGCTGGCGCGTCAGGATCCAAAGATAGCGGCCGGATGGTTCTCCGACGATCGACCAGGTATAGTCCACGGCATGATCGAGGACCCAATAGTCCCCATAAAACGGGCGCGATCTGGCGTTTGCATCAGGCCTTGAACCGATCGAAGGCGGTCAGTCGCTTGACGGGTGGATCGGCGTCAGGCCAACGATAGACTTCCGTCCTCAAATAATGCAATTCGTCATCGAGCGAGGCGTCATCGACTTCGATCCACCAGCATTTCGGGCGACCATCGCTACCATCCGACCACCGATAACCGCGGGATTTAAGATGGTCTTTCATGTCAAAGGGGCTGTTCTCGGCAAAGACGCGAACCCGGGCGCGCTGGCTGGCCTCATAGATTTCCGCGAACGCAGTGCGTGGTACATTGGCGGTTTCACGGGCCAAGACCTCCAGTAGTGCATAGCAATCGTCGATCGCACGGTGGCCATCGTGGAAGTAACCCGCCTGTCCGGTCAGATATCCGAGCTTCGTACCCTCGTACCCACGCGCCGACCAATCGACCTCCGCATTCGAGCACGCCCACGCCTTACCGAGAAAGATTGGCGAGAACGCCTCGCAGAAGGGTCGATCGAACCCGGCATTGTGGGCGATGATAAGGTCCGCGGGATCAACCAGTGCTTTGAGTGCCGCCATATCGATCGTCTTTCCATCCACCATCGCGTCGGTGATGCCAGTGAGTTTGGTGATTTCAGCCGGGATGTATACGGTCGGCTGCTGGAGGCCACCATAGACCCCGATAAGGTCGCCAATGGTTCCGGCCGCGTCGAAGGTAAATGCGATGGCGCCGATTTCGATGATCTCGTCCTTGCGATGATTGAGGCCGGTGGTTTCCGTGTCCAGGATGACGCCCCTCAAAGGAAACTCGGAGCGGATTGTCGAGGCGACACCACGTGGTTCCAGCTTCCTGAGGATCCGGTAGCGGCCTGTGTTGATCAGCTGCTCGACCATGCCGTCCTCGGTCATTCCGCCCGGCTGCAACCTCTTCGCTGGTGGCTCGCGGCGGGCTCTTGGCGCCACCGCGCCTTCCTCAGCAGAAAACATTTCGAACTGTCGTGTCATGCCCTGACCTCTGCACTGCAATTGGAAGCACCTCGCTTAGAGTCGCTGACCATATGTAGCATGCGTTCAAATCAGGAGTAACGCGGCATGTTCCGATGGCTGGTCACCGTCCGAACTGTGGTTCCGTCGCAGTGGACGAAAGGCAAAGTCAAAGCGGCCCGCAGAGCAGGCAAATCAGCCCTTAGTTGCGCCGCGAAAGACTTCCCTAAACCTAACAAGCTCGCCAGGCGCGACGTCCGAGATCGCCCAGAAGTCCAGCCCGCTATCGGACCACTGCTCCATATTGTAACCTTCATGCACTGCCGCTGTCTGCTCCTGCGAGTTTCCAGGCCAGATAAAGAGGTTGATGACATGACCGTTGCGGCGATAGACGAGCGCTGCGACGGCGCGCCCGCCGAGATAGTCGACTCGCCCACCAACCAACGGGAAACCATCCTTCACGAGGTCCGCCACCGGCGGCGAGAAATCGATCTTGCCGTTGAACCATGGCTTGACCGTATGCTGGTCGGAGGTGAGCACGTCGGTAAGGTGATTGGCCATCATCGAGCGGATATGGCTCCCCAAGATCTCATCCTGCAGAACGAACGTCTGGGAGGGGGTGGTTACAAAGAGGAAGAGGCTGGCGGCAAGCGCTGCGACAGATGGCACGAAACTCCACAGCTTGAGAAAGTCGAGCGCTCGCCGCCAGGCGTGTTTCTGCGGCTGCGGGCGCTGTGGCGGCAATGTTGCGGCCACCCTTTCCTCGAAGGCCAGCATCGACAGGATCTCGGATCGCAATGCAACGGGCGCGCGCCATTTCACACCCTCCTGATTCATGATCTTCCTCGCGGCCCGCACCTCCTCCATCTGCGCCCGGCAGCCTGGGCATGCGGTAATATGGTCCTGAAACTGCGATGCATGCGCCGGGTCGAGCTCGCCGTCGACAAAACCATGCAGCATCACGCGGTATTCCGGGCATACTTTCCATTGCGCCTCGCTCATCGTGCCGCCTCGCTTCCGAGGCATGCGCCCCAAGCTTCGCTGAATTCGCGCCGAGCGCGCGCAAGACGCGACATGACTGTGCCGATCGGCGCATCGATGATATCGGCGATCTCCCGGTAGGAGAGATCCGCGAGTTCGCGCAGAACAAGAATTTCGCGCATCGCCTCCGGAAGTCGGCTGATGACGTCACGCACGCGCTGTTGCTCGCTCCGGCGGATCGTCGCAGTCTCGGGCGTATCCTCCTCCGAGGCAAATTCGCGCTCGCCGGCTTCATCGGTGTCAGCACCGCCCTCATCGTTCATGGGCTGTTCGAACCTCGACTTGCGGCGATCCTGCTGGCGCCAGGCATGGCAGCAGTTCCGCACGATGGCAAAGAGCCAAGCGCGCGGATCGCCGCCATGATAGCTCCCGAAACTGCGATAGGCCCGTAGGAACGCTTCCTGGACAATATCCTGCGCGGCGTCAGCGTCTCGGCTGAGGAACCGGGCAAAATTATAGGCGGCGTCCAGATGCGGCACGATCATGTCCTGAAAGCGCTGCATGAACGGGCGCTGCACCGCCGCATCGCCCGTCGGATCAGCAAAAGCTGGCTGCGCCTTTGCAGGAGCCATCAGCTGAAAGAGCCGCCCCGTAGCGCCAAGAAGCGCCGCTACCGGCGATGGTCGCGCGTATTGCCGCGGCCAGTGCAGTCGCAGCAATGCCTCAATTGATCCAGGAAAATAGGTGATCTGAGCGTCTGTCATCATCTTCCCTGCCTCAGCAGCAGCCGAATTTGCGCGTGAGAGCCACATGCAAGCAATACGGCCCCTTCCAACTAGACCACGGGGCGCACGATTTTATTCCCGCTCCCCGCCGATTTATTTGCGCACGCTGCCAATTCGAAGACAAACATAGAAATTCACCTTCTTTTTCAATGCCCTGATGAAATACAGCGACATTTTTGGAATAAGCGCCGCCTGACTTCGATCTGGTTCATCAGCGGGGACAACTCAATAGCAGCGGTTTTCGCCACCGGAAATGCCAACAACAAGAGGAGGCATATTGATGTTTACCATGTCACGTCGCGCAGTGCTCGGATCGGCTGCCGCCACTGCGGCTTTCGGCCTGTCGTCGAAGCTCGAATTCGTCACGTCGGCACTTGCTGCAACGCCGTTGGAGCCGACTGTCGGCTTCTACAAATACAAGGTCGGCGATGTCGAGGTCACGGCGATTTATGACGGCATCTGGCGGAAACCTCACGACCCGACCTTGATCAAGAACGCTTCGATCGAGGACACCAAAGAAGCGCTTTCGAAGGCCGGCCTCACCGCCGAATTCATGCCGATCCCCCTGACGGTCGTCGTCCTGAAGCTCGGCAACCGCCTGATCATGATGGATGCCGGCTCCGGCGTCGGTCAATGGCAGGCAAACGCCACCCACCTTCCGGCCAACATGGCCGCCGCCGGTATCGACTACAAGAAGATCGATACGATCATGCTCTCACATTTCCACCCGGACCACGTATGGGGTCTGATGGAAAGGGGGACCAACGATCAGGTCTTCCCCAAAGCCGAAATCATCGTCAATGCCAAGGAATACCATTGGTGGACGGAGCCCGGCCGCGTTGAGAAGCTTGCCGAAGGCCGCAAGCAGGCTGGCAAGCGCATCGCCGACGTCTTCCCGAAATGGACGAACTGGAAGCTCGTCGAGGATGGCGCCGAAGTTGCGCCCGGGATGCACCTGCTCGAAGCCCCGGGCCACACGCCCGGCCATTCGACCTATCTCGTTGCCTCCGGCAGCAAGCAGTTGCTTGTTTCCGCCGACATCATGTATGTGCCGGCGCTGCTCGCCCCTCATCCCGAATGGGAAGGCAGCTACGATCAGGATGGACCGATGGCCGTCGATACGCGCCGGCGCCTGATTGACCGGGTTATCGCCGACGATATTGCGATCTGCGGATCGCACTTCCCTTTCCCCGGGTCCGGCACCTTCGTCAAAGACGGAAATTCCTATGCCTTCGCTCCCACAACCCAGGCCTGAGGGCCCAAGGAGACGATCATGATCAAGATCAGCAAATACATGGTTTCAAGCTTCATCGGCTTCTGCGCCGTTTATGCCGGCGCCTCCGCCGTCACGGCCTACCCAGCCCATGCCGTCGACAATATGGAATCCACCGACGCGCCCGACCTCACCTCGGTGCGCTCCAAGATCGCAGCCAAGGACTATACAAGTGCACTTGCAGAGCTTCGCGGCCTGGCCGAAGACAACCAGCAGGCCGGCGTCTACAATCTGCTCGGCTTTACGCTGCGCAAGACCGGCGACTACAAGACGTCACTGACCTACTATACCAAGGCGCTGGAACTTCAGCCGGACCACAAGGCGGCGCGTGAGTATCTCGGCGAACTCTATGTCGAGACCGGCGAGATGGCCAAGGCCGAGGCACAGGTCGCCTCGCTGAAGCAGCTTTGCCCCGCAGGCTGCGAAGAACTCGAAGACCTGCAAAAGGCGATTGCCGCAAAGGGCAGCAATTGACCTCGGTATCAGCGAGGGAGCGGGCGGGAAAACCGCCGGCTCCTGGCTCAGGGAGAGTATGATGGATACCGTCGCAACAAGGGCGACCCCAGCCGATGTCCTTCTCGTCATGGGTAGGCTGCTCCTGTCCCTGATCTTCCTGCATGCTTTTCCCTTGCGTCAGATCTGACCGGAACGATGACGAGTTTCGCCAGGCTCGGCATCCCGGCGCCGGTCGCGGTCGCCACCATAGCCCTTCAGATCGGCGCCGGGCTATGTCTCGCGACTGGGCTGCTCACCCGCCTCGGCGCAGTGGCACTTGCGCTCTTCTGTGTTGCGACCGCTTTCCTTTTTCACACAAGCTTAACCAGCCAGAACGAGTTGCTGCACTTCGAGAAAGATCTGGCAATTGCCGGCGGGATGTTCGTTCTTGCACGCTCAGGCGCCGGATCGATT
The DNA here is from genome assembly GCF_001426265.1 of Rhizobium sp. Root1220. Lineage (GTDB taxonomy): Bacteria > Pseudomonadota > Alphaproteobacteria > Rhizobiales > Rhizobiaceae > Rhizobium. The sequence continues at coordinate 31,490 of NZ_LMDG01000004.1, read as the reverse complement.
TCGATCGACCGCCTAATCTCCCGCCGGTCGAATGCCCTTCCAGCTTGGCTCACCGCGCTGCTCTAACCCATCGCCAAGCTTAGTCGTGATCCGGAGTTTTGATGGGGTATCGTGGGACGAAGCAACCTACACTTTGATATAGCTGCATGCCTGGCCTTGGAGGGGTAAGTCAGGCTCGTTGCCCTACCGCTACGATAGATCGGCCGTGATCTCGAAGTTGCGTTTGGTAGTCACAACAGCCTCGCTGGCCCAAGGGAAATTCGCTATGCAAAAACAAGCTATTGTCTTTAATGGTCAAGAGGTTGGAATAGCTGTACCAACGGGCGATCGGCTCCGATTTATCGCTGTACGCTTCAATATAATTGACCTCGACGGCCGCATATTCGACTCGGTAAATGACATTCGGACGGCCATAGTTAGTCACCTTTCGGCGAGCAGCGTGAGCAGCCGCCTGCTGTCAGTTGAATCTACGCAAACGCAGGGCCACTAATGGTCTCCGGTCCGCCAAGGCCGTCCCTCCTTCGCGTGGAGGCGGCCTTTCTGTTGACCATCATTCGAAGTTTTTCGACTATAGCAACCGCGCGAAAAAGGCAGCTTGAAGCTGAACGTAGCTGCGTCCTCCCGCCCCTCGCGGGCAACCCCGCGACCATTGCGGCTCCCTTGCGAGTGACCCATTGGTATCATTCGCAAGTCGCACTTCATGCTTGAACCACCCCGGCGTAAGGGCGAACTGGCGCAATCGCTTTTATGGAACTTGATTGTTGCTCCTCGCGAAAGCGCGCGGGCATTCGGATTACAGGTTCCCTCAGAGCTGGCGGGAGCTTCCATAGTTTCGTTGGAGGAGGGGTCAGCGCAGCCGTTGTACCGCCGCTATCGGATCACCACATAATCAAGACGGTTCAGGCTCGCCTTCGCGACGCCGACTTCATTGCCGCTATTCCATGGAGCAAATCATGACACGACCACAAGACGCTTTTGCGTCCGCCCCCTACGATGCCAAGACACTCGCGAATAAGCACCGCATCTCAATCGAGGAAGCCCAAAAGATCATTGCCGAGCATGGCGCTGATCGCAAGGCATCCGATAAGGCTGCACGTCGCATCGCGGCATAGGAAAGCAATAGCGGCAGGGAGTGCAATAGCACTCAACCTGCCGCCGATCACTTCGCGGAGACGCGCTGCGGTAATTGCAAAGCGAAAAAAGTTCAGGCCACGCGTCTTATTTATTTGGCGGTTGGCTCCCGTCGTATAAATGATCGGACAATCGCGCTGAAAATTGCCACCGCCGTTTTCGAAAAAAAGGAGAGGGCGACAGGGACACCCCTCGCCCCTCACCCCTCGCGTCGCGCTGCAGCGCTTTGGCTCCGTTCATCACGCAAATCCGCAACGGCGCTTCGTTCCAGCCTGCCGACGCCGGCGCGCCCCGGTCAAACGCGTCAGTGATAGCCGAAGGAAACAAGTTGAAAACCACAGCTCCGATCAGTACCCCTGTCAGGGCTCCACAGGCCTTCAGCACGGCATCGTTAGTTCTAGCGCCGCGTTTTGAATAGATGAGGGGCAACGCCACCTCTGGGATCCTAAGCCTCCGCGGTAGTTCTTGCCGGGATGGCGCCCTTGGTCCATATGGACGTCATGACGCATGATTCAAAAATATTCGTCGGCCTTAGATCCGCTCGCAAAAATCCATTGGCCTCCAGCGAGCCAACAGCACCCAAGTGCCAATGGGACGGTTGTGAGAAAACGGGCACGCACCGCGCTCCTGTCGGGAGCTATGCTCAAGGGCTGTATCTATTGTTCTGTCTTGAGCATGTGAAGGAATACAACAAAGGGTACAGTTTCACGACAACGCCATCGAACGCCGACGTCGCGCGTTACCAAAGGGAAGCGGCGACGGGTGACCGTCCGACCGTGGGGACACGCGTCACCGAACCAACCGAAATCCCGATGCCATTCACGGTCCGCTCTGGCACCGCGAAGGCATTAAATGCGCGGAAAACCGCGGCGCAACGACAGGCACAGAAGGCCAATCTCCAAATGAGAAGGCTCAAAGTGCTGGAAGCCAGGGCTTTCGAGACACTCGGTCTTTCGCAGGAAGCAACACCAGAAGAAATCAAAGCCCGCTACAAGGAAAAACTCAAGATGCATCATCCTGACGCTAACGAGGGAAACCGAACCTCCGAAGACGAGCTTCGCGCATCGATCGAGGCGCATAAGATCCTTAAACTGAACGGATTCTGCTGAGGTGTTTCTTCCACGAGGTCCGCGAGGCCTTATAATCGGTTAGCCACCAGCTGTAGTCTGTCGGGTTCGACACTGGCCGGTGCTGCGTGTCCTCTTGTTGGAGCCAATCTCCTTGTCGTCATCCAGCACAAGCGCTTCGATTGCCGAGATCTCAACTGCGTCCGTGTCGGACAAGCCATATATTTTTCAGAATTCCGGCGTCGGGGTCAGGACATTGGTCTCGATATCGAGCGAGAAGACCCCAACCCTTCCGGCTTCCTGCGCCCGTCGGAGCGTTGCCTCGGCATCGTGCAAAGCCTGCTGGGCAAGATATTGCTCGGTCTGATCGCGCAGAACTTTCACCAGCCCGGCCAGGCTACCATCCTCGTTCCGGATCGGACTTTCGCCGCTCGCCCAGAACCGCTCGCCGGACTTTCGAATGTGCCAGCGATCATGATGCGCGGTTCCCAATCGCAATGCCGCATCCATCGCCTCACGCGGCTTGTTTGCAGCCCGGTCCTCGGACGTGAACAGCATCTCCCAATGGATGCCAACCGCTTCTTCTTCGGTCCAGCCGAAGATTCGGCGAGCGCCCTCGTTCCAGCGAAGGATATGACCGTCTAAATCCCATGAAAGGATTGCGTAATCGATCGCACCATCGGTGACCTGGCGGCTTTGCCGCTCGCTTTTTCTGAGCGCCTCTTCGGCGCCCACCCGGTCGGTCACGTCGGTACCCTGGGGAAAGATGCCGACGACATTGCCATCGGGGTCGAGGACAGGCTGGTAGTTCAGATCGATATACTTGCGCTCGACCGGAGCGGTGATTTCAGATTGCAGATCGACCGGGAGCGCCCGGCCTTCGTAGGGGGCGCCTGTGGCATAGACCCTGTCGAGGATCTCGAAATATCCCTGACCTTGCAGGTCCGGAAGGGCTTCGCGCACAGACATTCCCACGACGTCGCGGTGGCCGACAAGCTGTCGATAGGCAGCATTGGTCAGTTCAAAGACGTGCTTGGGTCCCGCATCATCGCAACGAAGCCGGGGGCCCGCTCGAACATTCGACGCAGACGTTCCTGCTCGTCTTGCCGCCACCGCTCAGCCTCGACCTTCGCCGTCGTTTCGACGACAATGGCGATGACCCCGCAAGGTGTCCCGTGTTCATCCATGACAGGGGAATAATCGAGGTTCATGAAAACCTGCTCGGGCTTTCCATTCCGATTCAAGGTCAGTTCCTGATCCTCGTAAGCCAGGGTCTTCCCGGCAAGGCATACTTTCATGACATTGTCGTTGAACTCGGCGACCTCCGGCCACCCCTCGCGAACCTTTGACCCAAGCAGTCAGGATGACGGCCACCGGCAAAAACGGAGTACGCGTCATTATAGATCATGATCCCGTCTTCGCCCCACAGGGTAACGATTGGAACCGGTGACTGGAGGATGGTCGTCGTCGTCACCCTGACGGCTTGCGGCCAGTTGGAGGGCGGTCCGAGCGAGGTCTTGGCCCAATCGAAGTTGCGGATCAGGGTAGCGAGGTCACCCTCATGGGCAAGGAAATCGAAGTCGTCGGGCATCGCGGGACCAAAATCTGTTATTTTTCGCTAATCTAGTCAAAACACCGCGGCAGGAAAGGTTGTTTCACCGCCAGATGAAAAATTCAGGATATATTTATGACCCCAGCCCTCTTGTGATGACGGCGGATCGACGCATGCCTGGGCGAAGGTCTTTCTTCCCGGAGCATCCTGGATCGCGTTTGCTCCCACCCACCGACGGGTGGGTGAAGCCTGTCTTATTGCCGTGGCGTTTGCTCGCAACAGTGGCCAGATCATGCCTGTGACCGGCGAGCAGTAGATAGCGCTCGGCTGGACTATTCCGTCACGTCATAAGTCCAGACGCGAAATGACGTCAGCAGATGTGGACCGAAGGATACGATTAGCGGTACGTCAGCAGCATCCCGACCACGAGCCACAACAATCCGGCCGATGCGGGGAATGTTGTTGCGGGGGTCGAACGTCGTCCACTGGCCGCTGAGATAGACTTCAATCCAGGCGCTGAAATCCATCGGATCAAGGATCGGGACGCCGATGTCACCGAGATGGCCGTTGACATAGCGAGCAGGAATATTCATGCAGCGGCAAAGCGCGATGGCTAGATGCGCGTAGTCGCGGCAGACGCCAATGCGTTCCTCGTAAGCTTCCAGCGCAGTGCGCGTCGATCGGGCATCCTGGTAACCGAAGGTGATATGCTGATGCACGAAATCGCAAATTGCCTGTACCCTGCCCCATCCCGGCGTCAGATGGCCGAACCTGTCCCACGCGATCTGGCTCAGTCGATCGGTTTCGCAGTATCGACTACCGATGAGATAAATCAGGCAGTCGTCCGGCAAAAGAGCGACAGGAATTTCCTGGGCTTCCCAAAATGCCGGATCATGGGCGCCGCTGTCTTCGAGCGTTCCGTCACCCCAGATCTGCAAGTCACCGGCGGGCGCGATGAACCGTCGGCAGATGTTGCCAAACATGTCGGAGTAGGTGGTGGTTGCCGTCTGGGGGCTGGTGACAACGACATCCGGAGACCGCACGTCATCGGCACGTTCGGCCCGCGGCGCCAGCATTGTCAGCATCGGCGTGTCTTGGGCGCAGGTGACGGTGATATCATAGCCATAACGGATCAGCATGAGGCATTTTCCTCGACGCGTAGGACGGCAGGCCAACGGCGCGCCGCCGTCGACCGATGCGGACAATCCGCTCATGCGAAACGAAACAACAGGTGTTGAGCATCATAGCACGCCCGCCCATCGTATCGTCGACAAACTTCCAGCTGACGAAGCAGTGTTCGACGTCAGGCCCGCTTGCGATGCAAGATCACGCAGCCCGCGAGCGTGCGACTCCATTGCTTTGCCGTCCTAAAAGGCGCAGGGTCTGAACTTCAGCAAGCCATGTTCAGGGCGCTGCTGCTTTAGGGTCACGGTCACCATGCCCTAGCCCCCGACTGAAAGGAGGGAGATATGTCTTCCAACATTTCTCTTCGGATCCTCACAGCCGCGGATCTCAACATTCTTCGAAAAGTGCTTGTCGATGCGGGTTATTCCAGCGATGTCCTGACGGGCTCCTCCGTGGGAACTGCTGCGAAGCTGTTAATCAACCTCTTTCAGCAGGGAATGACGGATCCGGTTGAGCTCGGCAGCGAGCTCGAGAACCGCTTTGGCGCTTCGGAAAAAAAGGTAACTGCCGTGCGCAACTCGCTGCATCAATTCGCCATCCGCGGTTTGCCACGTGGCATTCTTCCGACCGCACACTAACCCCTGAGCGAGGCCATCTCTCAGGAAGAACGTGTGGAATTGTGTATGCAGATGCGCTTCGACGTGCGCGCTTGCATGATTGCCGTCGCTGCAGATGAGCGATGCGGCGGGCCCTTCTGCCGGTAGGGCCAAGAGCCATGCATAACTACTACTACCGTTGACACGCAGCCGTTGCACTCGGTCGTCCTGCCTATATGAAAATCCCTGCCAAAAGCGCGATTGGTAGTCCCCTCTCAAGGAGTTTAGCCATGATCGAATTCAAGCCGTCCGACGGAAACGCCGTGAGATCAGAAGAAATCGACCTGCACTTCAAGAAGCTGGATGCCGAAATGGCATCGCCGAATATCAAGGAGGCGAAGCATGCTGAACTCAACGCGCTTTATCGCAAGCTAAGCGCCGAACGAGATCTGCTTGCCTGCGCAAAGGGCTCGAAGCACTAACTATTGGAAGGCCAGCCTGGGTTCCTTAGGCCGGGGTGGCCAAATTTTTCACCTGGGCGGTCTCCTTCGAGGCCACAAGAAACGTGGACGAAATGAATTCCACCACTCCGCGAGACATCACCAGCGAACGCGGGACCGACTGTGCCCGGCGGTGCGTTCCGCTTCAGGACCCTGCCTGATCGTCGGGGGCGCCGTCCATCAAGCCATCGAAGACCTCCATCATCGCGTTGGTGATGGCCTGGCCCAGCGCATTGCCGGCCACACGGACATCGTCCTCCGTGCCGTCGCGCGCCGCGCTGGCAAGCTCGAAACCCTGGTCGGCTACTATCCGCTTGGCCACCTCTATGGCCCAAACCCCGAAGTCGCCTCGATTATCGATTAGGATTGGCTCTTCCATCATCCGCTCCTCTGTCTGAATGGGCTCCTCTTTCATAGGCCCAGGACAATGGCAAGGCCGCCGGCCACCCGCGGCAGGATCGTCCCCACCTGGGCAGGCCGGGACCGGACTTTCGTTCACTGCGACCTGAGGCTCGTCTGCCCCAATTGCCACCCGAGTACACTGCCGCGAACCTATGCTATCGATAGATGAGGTTTGGACAATCGTGAGGCAATTTGTGCCCTGACGTAGGCAAGGAGCGAACCGCCGCCCCGAAGTCCGCGGCTACCGGCTCTTGCGTTCACCAAGCCGCCGCCTTTTACCGGAACTGGATGAGAGTCTTTTCGGCGTCCCGTCATCAACCGCACCATGGTCTAGGAGTCGGGGGGCAACCAGTCGGACCACATATGAAGTGAACGGCGAGCCCTTCTGAAATTAGTGTTTGACCCACATCCCGACCATCAACCTTAAGAATCCCGCAGCTCCGGCCGTAGTTGCACATGTTAGTCCCTGCGGTTCCGGGTTTGCATGAGCAAGCGACCCTGGTGACTGTCGACTTTCCCGACGACACACGATCTCGACAAGCCGTTTGCTTGCACTGATGCCGAGCTTGCGCTCATGCTCGCAGCGAGGTTCGAACTTCTCAGGTGTATTAAAGCCGACGAGCCTGATGCGCGTGCCATCATCATCTTGATCGTATCGCCATCGGTAACCGAAAAGTCCAGGGATTCCGACGCCTCGGAGGTGCGGGTCGAAAGCGGGAAACTGAAGCTATCGGCAATCTGGCGGCTGATCGACGCTATTGCGACCACGACTAGCACTGCGGCCATGATGAGGAGCTTCTGCTCCTGATAGCTCAGGCCCCAATATCGAGAGCGGCGGGTGTTCGAGTCACACGATTGCTCACGACCAGCCGCAAGTCCGCGTCCCCTTTTATCGCCGCAAGACGCTTTACCGTTGCAAGCTGCTTTTCGCTGAAGCGCGTTCTCGTCCCATAACGCTCGATCTTCTGGCGCATATCCAAAAGAAAACCGCGCTGCCATGCTGATACCCGCCCTTCCCCAAGGACGTCGTCAATACGGCTCCGAAAGTAAATAACTTCGATTTCTGACAGCACACCCCACCTCGCAAATCGAGGGGATCATACTTCGGGCGAACTAAATTGCGGTTTTCGGCGCCACTACAATTTTAGCGAGCCCGCATTTAGGTGTAAGCGATCGGCTGCCGTCAGCGGCAATAGAACCTGAAGAGTCAAGCAACCCCAGGGTTGGGAATATTTAAGAGTTGCGCGAATTGGTATCGCAATCAGGCAGGGTACGCTCGGTGAGAATTTTTTCCACTCCCGGCGGTCGGGATCACTCCGCTTGGATACCAGGGATAAAGCTGAGATCGTCACAGTATTTTTGAGGAAGTTTCGCGTTAGAATGGACCATTTCAAACCGGCCTTCCTGCTTCTCCTGTGGACACCTTGCTCGCTCGTCACGAGACACTATTTTGCACGGGCGGGTCGAGTCAGCATAGTGCTTCCTGGTCGCGGCGGCCCGGGGGTATCATGTGATTTGGTTCGGCATCTCCATCATCGCGATTGTGGCGCTGGCAGCCCTATGGGCTCTGGCAACTTCAAGCTATGCCGGGTTTCTGAAGCGAGTCCAGAAAAACGATTCCCACATCCTCAAGGTTGCCGCTGCGGACACCGAGCTTGACCGATACGGCGCCAGGCTTTGCCACCAGCGGGAAACGGCAACCGGTCTGGCTCTGGTCACCTCCAATATGGAAGCGTTCGCAGCCCGCCTGCTAGCGGCACGTTCGGCCGGGCGCAGCCTCGACCTCATGTATTATATGTGGAATGCGGACCTGACCGGAATGCTGATCATGCGGGAAGTCGTCACTGCCGCTGACCGTGGCATACGTGTGAGGATCCTTCTCGACGATCTCGGCGTCTCCATGTCCGACAAGATCTTCTATGCGATCGACTGCCATCCGAATATCGAGCTCCGGCTCTTCAATCCCACGAGGGCGCGGGAGAATATCGTGCGCCGCGGCCTGGAGATGGCCTTGCGATTTCGAAGCGTCAACCGTCGCATGCACAACAAAGCGTGGATTGCCGACGGCCGGATCGCGATCGTCGGGGGACGCAATATCGGCGATCCGTATTTCGATGCTGGTGCAGACGCGAACTTCCGGGACTTCGATCTCGTGATGGTCGGTCACGCCGTTGCGAAGACGGAACGTCTGTTCGACGACTACTGGAATAGTTCGGTTGCCGTGCCTGTGCGCTCGCTACTTTCGCGACGGCCCAACAAGCTGAGGAAGCTTCGATGCAACATGGACCGCCTTGATTACGAGCAGCGTGCCCAGCCATATCTCAATCGAGTCCGCGATCAGACATCCTTGAAGGTTGCTGTCCCCGAAGACGGATACATTTGGGTCGACAAAGTCGACGTTCTGGCCGATCCGCCCGAAAAAGCCGGCGGAAAGATGCGCAGTGGGCAGAACATGTTGATGGAAACGCTGCTCCCGATCATCACCGGCACAGCCAAGTTCATTCATATCACTTCGCCTTACTTCATTCCCGGCCAACGCGGCGTCGAGGCTTTGACGAAGCTCGCTGGCAAAGGGGTGAAGGTTTCCGTCCTGACTAACTCGCTTGCAGCCACTGACGTCGCTGCAGTTCACGCGGGATATTCGCGCTATCGACCGGCATTGTTAAAAGGCGGCGTTGCACTCTTCGAGCTGAAATCGATCGCTGAGATGGGCTCCTTCTCCCTGCGAGGTTCAAAGAAGGCGAGCCTCCACACGAAGGCCTTTGCCAGGGATGGGAAGTTTGGCTTCATCGGATCTCTCAATCTCGATCCGCGGTCCGTTTCCTTGAACACTGAAATGGGCGTCCTGTTCGAGTCGTGGCATCTCGTCGATCAAATGGACGCGATCTTTGCCAAGGAAACCGAGACAGACCTGAGCTATCCCGTACGGCTCGAACAGGGATTCCTGCGGTGGCTGAAAGTCATTGACGGGAAACCTACCCTGGTCCGGGCCGAGCCGGATGCCGGGATCGCCCGGCGCGCGACAGCCTGGCTGATCAAGTGGCTGCCGCTCGAATCTCAGCTTTAACCCCTAACAAACGCCCTGCTACTTTGCGCGTCATTGCGTTAGCGATTGGATCCGGTCATAGCGGACGATGAACTCGTCGGCGGTGCCTTTCGCCATAGACCTTGGCCAGCGTGGCTTGGAGGTCCGGCGAGTACAGCACGCTGAGAGCGTCGATCTGTTCGTCGCCTTTCTTGGTCACCTGCTTGATCCGGAGCACCTTGTATTTGCATTCCCCGAGGCTGAAGCTCTCCTGTCGAGCCACTGTCAGTTCCAGGCTCCATCGCGTATCTGCCGACCGGGCCAAGCGGCAGATAAGCGATGCTGGCGCGGCCACTGTCCGTGCTGAAACGGGCGAGGTCAAACAGACCAGCGTACGAGAACACCGTCTGCCGGGCTGAATCGCGAAAGTGATGGACGGCTTTGACAATTGGATCTGCCTGCTTCCGGAATCCGCTCCGAGCGTCGGCATTCTCCAGCACAAAACCATTCTTCGCGGTGTTTGCCGACGGACAATCGGCGCCATGCGCGGCGCCCGGGAGAAAGGCTGCGACAAGAAGCAAGGTGAAACGGCTTTTCAACATAATCTGCGGTGTCCAATAATAGGGGTTGGTTGATTGTTCATGCGATCGAGTTTCCTAGCCGCCGCTGACGAGTGTTCAGCAATGATCTTCGCATTCGAGTTCTGGCTGCGTCTTCGGACGGGATGTCTGCGCGTTCGGCTGCTGCGCGGTTTGGCATCGGGATTTCGACGGCCATTGCCTGGATCGCCAATTCAGGCAAACACGGTCGGCGCTCAGGCTCCAGACTGGATGAGGACGAGGCCTTTATCATCTGCCTTATCGATGATGAGAAAGACATCAAGCTTAACGAAATGGTCCTGCGTTTGAGTGAGGAACGGTCTGTCGTGATCGGCCGTAGTACTCTTGACGTGTGGCTTCGCAGCCGGGGCTGGACCTTTAAAAAAGACCGCACATGCATTGGAGCAGGAGCGAGACGACCTTTGAAACGGCGGCAGGCCTGTTCGATGGCCTGCTCGATCTCGACCCCGCCAAGCCTATTTTTCTCGATGAGATCGCTCTCTCCACGAAGATGTCTCGACCACGCGGGCGATCCCAATGCGGCGAACGCTGCCGGTCGGCGGTTGCCCATGGCCACTGGAAAACCACGACCTTTACAGGGGCGCTCAGGCTTTCCGGAATGACCGCACCGATGGTACTCGACGGCCCGATGACCGGCGTGGCATTCTTGGCCTATGCAGTCGGGATACTACATCGTATCCAGGCGCTAGCCTGGACATAAAGTAACGCATCATGTCTATGTTGGTCGACGTCAGGCGCATGAACTGCGCGGTGAGATCTCCATTCTCGAGCGCGGCGTATTAAGGCCGACCTGATTAAAGTAGTTCGCAACACTTTCAGCCGAAATGTCGCCACCAGACATTCTGGCCGCCGCCTCCAGTAGGTGGCGCGCGATCGGTCAACGAGGGCGCGCTGGCTCTTCCGTAGCAGATTGGATTGGCGCGACTGTCGGACGATGCCGATAAAGTAGTGCCCCCAACAAGCTTAGGATGGCGCAGCGCGAATTGCAATGCGACGAAGCCACCGGCAGCATGGCCGAATACATGCGGCTTTCGGATCCTTTGCGTGTTTATCAACTCCCTCACATCGTCAGCCATTTGCTCCAACGTCGTGGACTGTGTGTCGCTCTCCAAGGCCATTTCTCGCCGCCTACAGGCGGGCACTCGGCTTGTAAATACCGAGCCGCGCCGCGATTTTCTAAGGCACCGGCAATGACTGTAGGGGAACTGCGGAGAGGACGGACCTCAACAGGTCATTCGCGCCCGACCAGAGGATTTGCAGACCTAGGCAGAAGAGAATGAATGCCGATAGCCGGACGGCGATGTCGGTTCCGCCTCCGCCGAGAAGCCTTTGAACGCGGTCCGCATAGGTAAAGCAGACCAAGATTGTCAGTGCAAGGACAGCAATGGCGAGTAGGCTCGCCAAGACGAAGATGATCCTGTCGGCGGGCCCAGTGACGGTCGCCTCAGAAAGTCCAATGCTGATGACAATTGCGATCGACCCAGGCCCCGTCGTCAATGGCAGCGTCAGGGGATAGAAGGCTTGATTTAACAAGTTGCCCCGAGAAACATCGCCTGCCGATGCATCGAGTTCCTTGTGACTTCCCCCGTTGAGAAGTTGCCACCCTGACACAGCGACAATGATCCCACCTGCGACGCGAAGGATCGGCACGGAAATCCCGTAGAATTGCAGAATAAGCGCGCCCAGCAGAAAAGAACACACGAGCAGAACGAACGAGTTGAGTGCGATCCGGCGTGCGAGGACGGCCCGGACATCGGGAGGGGCGCTGCTGGTTAATCCCAGAAAAACAAGCGCAGATCCAGGCGGATTGACAACTGGAAAGACCGACGCGAGCACGAGCACGAAGGTATTCACTGCAGCATACATTCAGTTGCCCCAACACCGGACGGACGCGCGCTTTTCATGTATCGGAAAGTGTACGAAGCGGTGGGAAGGCCAGTCTCCATCGGTCATTTTCGTGCCTTTCACGTTATGAACGCTCTCGCCTAGAATGAAACATAATCGATCGGGCGCATGTTTCCACTGCAACGCCTGTAAAAGCGACCAAAATAACCGCAGCCGCGGAATAGGACCACCGAGCGTGCCCCGTGGTGGCGCGTCCTTTGGATTGTCTGCGACCCTGCCTCCTACTCGCGCGAGGATCCACAGCCGGTGGCAGACTTTCGCCAGAATTGCGAGGAGCGGCGTTTCGCGCCCGCGCGTGGTAAGGCGCTCCTAGGCAGGGCAGTGAATCGGTGCAGCACTATAGTGGCTACCGTAACATACTTCGCGCGCGCTCGGCTTCCTGACATCCTCAGGCAAATGGAGGAAGCGCATGATGGGGCGCCATACGAGGAGAACCGAAGAAAACCGAAGAGCGGCGCGGCTTGGTCGAACCAGGCTGATGCTGAGACTTCCCGCTGTGCGATCGCAAATACAGCAGATGTCGGGTGGAACGTTTTTTGACGAAGTCTTCGTAGCCTATGGCATCGCATGTTCCGCCTTGGACAGGTTCCGCCACAGCGCGCATCGACGCGATGCTATTCAGATCGAGGAGTACGAAAAGATATGTGGTGAGATCGAGACCGACGTTCTGCAAGAGATTTTACGCCCGCGCGCAGCGCGAGACGTAGGTCGAACCTGGGATCGATCCTACGAGACCTGGAGAGATGGAGGGCGGACGATGATAAGTGTTGACACCGTGAGGGATAAAAAAATCATCCTTATTGCGCCTCAGGGTCCGCTCGAGCGGGGAGATTTTCAGACAATCGCAAATGAGTTTGAACGCGCGGTGGCCTCCATGGGCAAGTTGACGGGATTGTTGATCAAGACGCGATCGTTCCCCGGTTGGGAGACGTTCGAGGCAATCACAGCCCACCTGAAATTCATCGCAAGTTACCATCGATCGATTGAACGCGTTGCCGTGGTGACAGAGAGCAGGTTTCTGAGGATCGTTCCACCGCTCGCCGGCTATTTTTTGCATCCGACCATCCGCGTCTTCGCGTTCGAGGAAACGGAAGAAGCGCTCGGATGGCTTGGGAAAGGAGTTGATGACGCTCCAGTGCCAAATAGCTGTTGAAAATTCTCTGAGGTCTCTTTCGGCACCGCAAGTTGGGTGCCTAGTCTGTTCAGGAGCGTCGAGGAATCGAAGCTCGTGACAGGACGCCAGCCGGAACCGAACAGGCAACCGGCGACGGTTGGCGTCGATTCATTCGTTCGTCCGCTAGCACGGTGGGGGAAACTGCATCCCAAGGCGCGAGGCACGTAATCCGGAGAGGGATGCGGTCGTCAAGGTCGCAGCGCAGAAGAAGCTCTGCTTTCACGCCCGTCCGATGGTGCACGGATCAGCTTCGAGCGCTATGGTGGCGGGCTCCCGGGGTGAACGCAGCACACTATTCTTTTGCTAAAGAGGAGTGTGGTCATGAAGCGTCGAGTCGCCTGTATTTTTCTGCTGCCCAGCGGTCGGAGATTTGGGACCGATGGCAAGCCGGCGAGTCCATGAAGTCGATCGGACGCCTTTTGGATCGGGGATCTTCATCGGTATTCTCAGTGATCTTGCCAGCCGGTGGCATACGTCCAGCCGAGCGGCGGCGAGCGCCGAATGCACTCAGTCTGAATGAGCGCGAAGAGATATCGCGAGGGCTCAACGTGCAGCGTTCCCTGCGGTCGATTGCGTGCACTCTAGAACGATCTCCCTCCACAATCAGTCGTTAAGTCTGCCGCAATGGCAGGGCGCATTGCTATCGGGCCGCACGCTCAGATCAGGCTGCCTGGGATCGATCCTTGCGCCCCCAAGCTATGCAAGTTGGCTTGCCATGCGTCCTTGGCCCGCACAGTATCTATCAAGCTAAAGCGGAAATGGTCGCCAGAGCACAGATTGTTGGCTTGCTCAAGCGTACTTACCCCGGAGAGCCGCTCAAATCGAACGAAACGATCTATCGCAGCCTTACATCCAAGGCCCGCGGGGCGCTGAAAAAGAAATTGCTCGAACACCTTAGGGCAAAACGTGGACGCCAGGTCGATTATTCCGCGGCTCCCGCTCCAAAAAACGGGAGGGCGAAGTTCAAACATGATCCATTCTCGTCCGAAATATACGCCGGTTGTGCATGGTTGGCGTTACAACAAAAAGGGGCTATACCGAATATTAAATTAGGAATGTGTAATTCTATGTCGAGGGAGCCATGGAACTTGCAAACCTGAACTGGAATGGCGCCGGGCAACCTACCGAGGCGGAAATCCGTCAACAGTTGGACCGAATATTCGTAAGCAGGGAGTTTCACTCTCCGCAGCGCGGCAGAGCTTTCTTGCAATTCATCGTTGATGAGACACTGGCAGGACACGCGGCATTTTTGAAAGCATTCACGATTGCAAATGTCGTGTTCTGCCGAAATGTCTCGTTCGATGCGCAGAACGACCCTGTTGTGCGCATCGAGGCAGGCAGGATGCGCAGGGCACTGGAGCGCTACTATCTGATCGGTGGTCGCGCGGACCGCGTGATCATCACCATACCGAAAGGCGGCTACGTGCCGTCGTTCAACTACGCAGACAGCATTACGGAATCAGGTGCACCACCGACATCCGAATCAGATTCCGCGGAAAAACGTGAACCAGTGGCTCATCATCGGTCAACTGCGTGGGGTGCCAACGATTCCCGTCGCTTGTGGATCTGGTATGCGCTGCCGGCAGGCGCGGCATTGCTCGCGGTCGCGGCCTTCGTACAGGTCCCCCTCAAGTCCTTCCTGGCATCGCCTCAGACAGCGATGGCTGACGCGACCCCACCCAAGGTTCTTGTCGAACGGTTCCGGAATGCTAGTGGAGCTGATGATGTATCAGACATCGCGGAGGGCCTGCGTGATGAGATAATCGGGCAACTCGTGAAGTTCAAAGATATCGTTGTCATTGCGAATCTGCCCGCAACGAACAGCGAAGTCCAGGAACCGCGCTACGCCCTGCAGGGGAGCGTTCGGATCGAGGATAACAGGTTTCGCTCGCTTGTTCGTCTCGTCCGTAGGGCCGACGGAGCCGTTGTCTGGGCGAACAACTACGACGGTGATGTACGGCACGGCGTGTTTCATATACAAGAAGACACAGCACAGCGGATCGCAAGCACTGTCGCCCAGCCATACGGCACCATCTTTCAAATGGACGCAGGTGCCCTTGCCAAGGAGCCTCTCGAAGGCAGCTTCGATAGCTACGCGTGCACGCTCGCCTACTACAGTTATCGAATGACCATGGATTCACACAGCCATGGCGCAGCAAGGGACTGCCTGCAGCGAGCCACCCTGGGTTATCCAAACGACGCAACCGAATGGGCGTTGCTTTCGCTAACCTATCTCGACGAGTTCAGATTTCGCTTCAAGCTTGGTGCTCCCCTCTCGCCTGCCCCCCTTCAACTCGCAGCCGATGCTGCAAGGCGGGCGGTCAGTATCGATCCACAAAACGCCCGTGCGCTGCAGGCTTTTATGCTGGTTAGCTTCTTTGAGAATGACATCGATACGGCGCTGCGGGCCGGCGCCGCGGCTTATGCCGCCAACCCGAACGACGCGGAGGTTGCCGGCGAATATGGCCTGCGGCTGTCTATGTCCGGAAAATGGCAGTCCGGATGCGAGCTGGTGTCAAGCGCCGTGAACAAAGGCGCAGGCCCAAAGGGGTATTACGAAGTCGGCATGGCCTTATGTGCCTTCATGCGGGGAGACCTTCAAGCGGCGGAACTGTGGTCCCGCATGTCCGATCTGGAATATAACCCGATGCATCGTTTGGTCCTGCTGGCGATTGTCGGCGCCGCCGGTAAAGTCGATGAAGGCAGGAAGGAACAAGACTGGCTTCAGTCCAACGCGCCCGTGCTCATGAAAAATGTCCGCAAAGAGGTATCGATGCGGTTGCAGCGCTCGGAAGATCAGGAGCGCTTCTTTGCCGGGTTGAAGGCATCGGGGACCTTCGTTTCCTCATCGGATACCCCTGCTTCAAACCAGTAACACACATCGACGGCTCCGATTGCTTGCGGCAAGGATGCCAGCTCGCCGTCAGCCTATTGCAAGGTATTTTACCGTATCATACCGCGAGGGACGTGTATTTTACTGCCCTTGCCCGTCCGTTTGGACTTATAGTCCGGTGTAAGCTGATGAGGGTAGTGGCAGATGATCCAGTTGCGGATCTTGGGCATGTGGTCCAGGATCTCGACTATGTCCAAGCGGAACTTTGCGTCGACGCGCTCCTACTCGTATGACCGGGAAGTCGCAAGCGTTCAGGACAGCTACGCCGTGCTAGCAGGCGTCAGGGCCAAATTCGAGCAATAGCGCGCGCACGCCCTCTTCGGAGCGCTGCGGATTCGTCGACTGGGAATTGGGAGCTTTCAGGCGGCTAAGGCCGTGTTTGCACTTAGTCACAGGAGGATTAAGATGACCGAGATTGATTATCGCGAATACGAGCATATGAGCCCGTTCGAAATAAAAGACGGACTCATGAAGCTTGCCAAGCGCAGCTCTCAAAAATCCACCCATGCCCTGCTTAACGCCGGACGCGGGAATCCGAACTGGATTGCCACAACGCCACGCGAAGGATTTTTCCTGTTTGGTCAGTTTGCATTGTCCGAGTGCCGACGCTCGATGGACAATCCAGTCGCGGGTCTTGCCGGCATGCCACAGATGAACGGCATTGCCGCAAGGTTCGAGGCATGGCTCGCCGAGCATGAGAAGAATCCGGGCGCAGCGTTTCTTTCGAACATGATCGATCACGGTATCAAGGCATTTGGCTTCGACGCCGATGCCTTCGTATTCGAGCTCACGGATTCGATCATCGGCGACAACTACCCTGTTCCCGATCGGATGCTGGTGCACGCCGAACAGGTCGCGCATCGCTATCTCATGTGGGCGATGGGGGCAACTTCATCCGCTGGCAAATTTGACCTCTATGCTGTCGAAGGCGGCACTGCGGCGATGTGCTATATCTTCAAATCGCTGATGGCCAATCGGATCCTCAAAAAAGGCGACACGATCGCCATGGGAACGCCGATCTTCACGCCCTATATCGAGATTGCCGAGCTCGAGGACTATGCCTTCAATGCTGTCCACATTCGTGCGACGCAGGAGCATCGCTTTCAATATTCCGACGAAGAGCTCAAGAAGCTCGAGGATCCGAAGATCAAGGCATTCTTCATCGTCAATCCCGGCAACCCGACCTCGATGGCGATCGACACATCGACGCTAAAGAAACTCGTCAGCCTGGTCAAAACCAAGCGGCGGGATCTTATTCTACTGACAGACGACGTGTACGGCACGTTCGTTCCGAACTTTCGCTCGCTGCTGGCGGAGCTGCCTTACAACACCATCGGCGTCTATTCCTACTCGAAGTATTTCGGGTGCACTGGCTGGCGGCTCGGTGTGATCGCCATCAACGAGAAGAATATTCTCGATGACCGTATCAAGGAGCTTCCAGCTAAGGAACTGGAAGCGCTCGACAAGCGATATATCTCGATCTCGCTCGAACCACGCAAGCTGAAGATGATAGACCGGCTTGTTGCCGATAGCCGGGATGTGGCACTGAACCACACCGCTGGGCTGTCTTTGCCCCAGCAGGTGATGATGACCATGTTTTCCATGAGCGAGTTGATGGACACCGACAAGGTGTATCAGCAGGCTTGCATGGCGATTTGCAATACGCGCGTAAACACCTTGCTCGAGGGACTTCCGCTCGATCTGCAGCCCAACGCGAACTTTGCTGCCTACTACGGGACGATCGATTTCGAGTTCTGGCTTCGCAGATATGTCGGCGAGGAAATGGTCGCCTGGCTCAAGGAGCACGTTCACCCACTTGATCTCGTCTACAGGCTGGCCGAGGACCACTCGATCGTGCTGCTCAACGGCGGCGGGTTCGATGCCCCCAACTGGAGCGTACGCGTCTCCTTCGCCAACCTGGGCGACGACGTCTACGACGACATCGGGCGCGCCGTTCGTGCTGTTGGTCGCGGCTACGTTGATAGGTTCAACGCATCTACCGTGAAGTAGCTCCGATACCGACAAGAAAGCTGCGACCCCATCGGTCGCAGTGTTGTCGCTGCCTCAGATCCCCTCAGGGCGGAGCCCGGGTGGCTTGCTCGACGAGGTCGATCCGGCGCTGCTTTGGAAGTGGTCAATCCCCGCGCGAGCATTGGCAAACATCCGGCCCTCCCCGAGCCGCTCGGCAAAACCCGATGCCCGGACATAGTCGAGGACATCGGGGTTGAGACCGGCGAGCCAGAGCGTCACACCCTGCTCTGCAAGGCCCTTCTCGCTTTCCATCAGCATCTGCAGCGCAGAGTACTCGATGTCGAAGACCCTGCTCAGATCCAGCAAGAGAACGCCGGGTCTTGCCCCAACGACCAATTCGCGGACGCGGTCGGCGACCTGCTGTACGTTGACGAAGAAAAGCCGGCCTTCCGGCCGCACGATCAACAGCCCATCGAAGGTTTCGTCATCCGGATGCTCCGCCGAGAGTGGGCGCAGGATATCCTCGCCGCGCTTTCGGCCGACCACGTAGATACGCGGGTTCGCTGCCTGGCTGGACAAACCGACCAGGGACAGCACAATGGCGACGACAATACCCTGAAGTGTGCCGAAGACAAGGACGCCCAGGAAGGCAGCGAGCGCCCACCGGAATTCCATCCTGCGAACCTTGCGGATCGATGCGAACTCTGCGGGTTTGATCAAACCGACGGAGTAGACGATCACAATTGCCGCAAATTCCATCCTGCGAACCTTGCGGATCGATGCGAACTCTGCGGGTTTGATCAAACCGACGGAGTAGACGATCACAATTGCCGCAAGCGCTGCTTGAGGCAGAAGACCAAGCAGCGGCGCAAGAACCAGCATCGTCGCGACGGAGACCGCCGCCGTGACCAGCGATGCCTTTTGTGTTCGGCCCCCGACGGCACGGACCACCGCGGTCTGCGATGTACCGCCGCCCGCGGGCATCGCCCCGAAAAAGGCACCGGACAGGTTCGCGACGCCGCTGGCCACCAGCTCACGGTTTGCCCGGATCGGTGGTTCGGACGGGGCGGCAAAGGCGCGGCCCGCGGCAATTGTCTCGGTGAAGCTCATAAGGGCAATGCCGATCGCCCCCGGAAGCAGTTGTGTAACCAGGTCGACGCTTGGCAGCGTCAGTGAGGGCAGCGCCTGGGGGATGTACCCGACGATCGCCACGCCATGCGTGCTCAAGCCGAACAGCCAGGAGACGGCAATAGCCGCTCCGACCACGGCAAGCGGCGCAGGCGAGTGTGGCCACAGCCGCTCCATGATGAGCAGCAGCGCAAGAGCGACTGCCCCGACCAAGGCCGTGGCTACCGAGGTCTCGGGAAAATGCTGCAGAAGGTTCAGTACGTCCCTGAAGAACCCTTCCTTGGCAATGTGAAGGCCGAACAGCTTCGGTATTTGATCCAGGACGATCACCAGTCCGATGCCAGCCTTGAAGCCCGTCAACACGGGCGACGAGATGAAATTTGCAACAAACCCCAACCGCAGGGCTGCCGCGATGATCAGCAACAGGCCCGTCAGCGCCGTGAGCGTGGCCGTCGCGGTGATGAGCCTACCGGGATCGCCGTCCGGCACGACAAGTGCCAGTTCTGCCGCCGTCAGGATCGCGAGGGTCGTGGTCGAGCTGACGCTGAGTACACGCGATGTCCCCAATAATGCATAGACGATCATAGGGACAAAGGCCGTGTAGAACCCGACGCTCACCGGCAGACCAGCAACGGTCGCGTAAGCCATGGCCTTCGGCAAGACAACCGCCGCCGCCGTCAGCCCCGCAATGAGATCCGGTCGAAGCGTCCCCGGTGCCGAGTTGATGTGTTGATCAGTGCTTGGACGCATGATTTCCTCTTTCCGTATCAACGAGTATTTCGGACTCGAAGATCGCGGCACCCGCGCTATCGCCAGACCCAATTGAAGACAGATGCCCTCTCTATGCGTTCATGATTTTAGTCCCCGAGGGCTTCGTGACCAACACAAATGTATGCAATCTTATCCATGGTATCACGCCACCACGCCGACGATCACGGTTCCCCAGGTCGTGAGCAGAATGTGCCCGACTGGAACCGCAGGCGTGTAGCCAAGAACAGCAACAGTACTGCCTGATCGGTCTTGAACGGCGGCCATACCGGCCGTCATCGTCTGCGCGCCGGCCAGCCCGCCAAGCAGCAAAATTGGATTCATGCGAAGCACATAGCGCCCGAAATACAGTCCAACAATCAGCGGCGCGAGGGTCACGACCATGCCCCCGAACAACAGACCGATCCCGGCTTCAGCGATAGCAGAGATGAAGACAGGACCCGCATGCAGACCGGTCATGGCAACGAAGGCTGCCAAACCGAGCGCGGTCATCAGGGACACCGCCTCATCTGGTATCCGGCCGAAAAGAGGAAACCGCGTGCGAAGGTGCCCGACCAGAAGCCCTGCCAATAGCGTACCCACGCTTGCGCTTAAGGAAATCCGCAAATCGCCGATAGGAAAAGTAACGATGACTCCTAGAAGTCCGCCAAGGAATATTGCGAGCCCGAGCACGAAGAAGTCAGTGGTCGTCGTCGGGGCGACGATCACGCCGATCTGCTTGGCAGCACGTGATACAACGGTTTCCGGTCCAACCACGCGCAAGATGTCACCTCGTTCGACCGTGGCGCCCGATGCGAGGGGGATGTCCTGTCCTCCACGCGTGATGCCGCGTAGATAGAGGCTCCGCGCCCAGCCTTCCTTGGCAACGCTCTCGATGCTCCGGCCTTGAAGACCGGAGGATGTCAAAAGCACGTCGGCGATCGATACCGGGATGTCGAGAAGTTCGCTGTCCTCGACCTCGTTTGCGCGGGTTCCCAGCACCTGCACCAATGTTTCCCGAGCACCCGACACCGCAATGACATCCCCGGCTTTGATAACGATCTCCGGCGCCGCCTCGAGGATTGAGTTCCCTCGTCGCAAGCGCTGGATGAAAAGTCTGTGCTCCGGCAAGGTGGCCTCGGCGGACATCATCGAGGAGCCGATGATGGGTGCACCGTCGGCAATGCGATACGCGCGCACTTCGAACCGGCGCCAGGCAGACGCAACGCCGGACGCAGTGCGGATAATGCCCAGTTCCCGTTCCAGCGCAAGCGCTTCAGCGGCCAAATCGATGCCGAGAAGTTTGGGGCCGACCACACTGCAGAACAAGATTACGCCAACGGCACCAAATACATAGCAGACAGCATCAGCCACAGCGATATGAGCGACATACCGGGCCCGGTCTGCATCCGGCAGAGGCAGCGCGTTGATCGCCTCCGTTGCCGTGCCCATCGCGGGACTTTCGGTGAGCGCGCCCGAAACCAAGCCCGCGGCAAAGCCTGGATCAAGACCGAGGATCCTGACAACGACGATGGCTGTGAGCAGCCCCGTCACACAGACCACTATGGCAAGCAATACGGGCTTTACCCCATCTCGTTTCAGGGCTTGCAGGAACTGTGGACCGACCGAGTAGCCAATGCCGAAAAGAAACAGAAGGAAGAGAAACGACTTCGCCATGGCGGAAATCGGGACCTCCGCGAACTGGCCTATCAGGATACCGGCAAACAGTGAGCCGGTGACGGGTCCCAGGCTAAATCCTGCGATTTTGATAGTCCCGATCAGGTATCCGATGCTAATCGCGAGAAATACGGTCAACTCGGGATATTTCACCAGGAATTGGCCAACCCACACCATAACTAACCAGCTCCTTTCGTCGTGCCGGCGCTGCAGCATCCATGCTCAGCAACAGCCAAATCTTTATAACGGGCTGGGTGCCCGATCGAATATTTGTTGAATTCCATTCTGTCGCCTGCGGGCAGGCCGTGCTTCGTCGACAGGCCCGGCCGCGCCTCCAAGCTCGGTCCCCAGAGGACAAGACGCAGGTTGCCGCCTCTGCCAAGACCCTCAGCATTTCGCCTTAGCGGCAACCGCGTCCGGTTTGACAAGTTTTAGCCCTCTGGCCCTCTCGTAGCCATGGATCTCCTTCACATCCAGCTTGCGCATGAAATCGATCGTCTCCTGGGTCAGAACCTGCCCGGGTACCATGATGGGAAACCCCGGTGGATAGGGAATGACGAAGTTAGCCGAAACCATTTCCGGCCCCTCCCGCAGCCGCCGATCGCACTCGGCCCCGATTAGCGGTACGTATTCACACACGGACGCATCATAAGCGTTGAAGAATGCGGTGCGGATGTCGCCTTCCGGCGTCGTTCGGCCCGCATCGCCACGGAATATCTCGTGAAAATGGCTGAAGTTCGGAAGATCCGGCACGTCGGTCATCAGCGACTTTACCCGCGCTTCAAACGTGGCACGCTCTCCTTCCCCTCCATCGGACAAGCGCTTTTCGATGCCGTGGCAAATCTCGACCAGAACGCGGACGAGGTGAGCAACATCGCTCCGTGTATTATTGATATTTGACTGGAGCAATACGCTGTTGCGCGAGGTCTTGTTGAGCTGGATGCCATACTCGTTTGCCAGCAGTCCCTTGAATTGCGTTCCGTCGAAACCGGCCGTGCCGCAGACCACCGTTATGCGTGTTGGATCGAGGTAGAACTCGTCTTCCTGCATCGCCTTGACCGCTGTCGCCCAGGTCGAACCTGGCGCGAGGTAGTCCGTGAAGCCAGACTGACGATATGTGTCGGGGATCATCTCTGCTGCCCCCAGAGCGCGGAAATACTTCGAGATCAGGGGGTGCTCGTTTATTGCTCGCCGGATTTTGAGCGCGATCTCAATTGCGTTCATCACCAGTCCATAGCCTTCGAGCTCCATCTGCCGGCGCGCGACGTCGAGGCTTGCGATCAACTGCTGGTTCGGGCTGGTCGAGGCATGGGTGAACACCGCTTCGTGGAACTGGGCCTCCACCGTATGGAAGTCCACGTCCTTGACCAGCAACATCGAACCCTGCCGAATGGCCGACATCGACTTGTGGGTGGAGTTGGTCTGGTATACGCGCAGGCGCACCAGACGCGGGTCGGGGATCAGCCGGGCGGCAAGCAGCGCTTCATCCGAAGGGTTTTCGCCAAGGTCCGTCTCCTGCCTCTCGTAGGCCTTGACGGATGCTGGATCCCGCAGCCATTCCTCGATGTCCGCAGCAGCACCCATAGCCGTACGCGGACGCAGGAAAGGCGAGAAACGGGCAAATCCGGACCAGGCCTCGTCCCACAGGAAAATCAGATCCGGCTTGATCGCGAGGCATTCCTCCATCACCCGCCTGACATTGTACATGTGTCCGTCGAAGGTGCAGTTAGTCAGGTCAAGAAGCTTCAGACGATCGAGACGGCCCTCGGCTCTCAACGCAAGCAGCGCGCTCTTTATGGTCGCGAGAGGCACGGCCCCATACATCGAGTAGGCCGTCATCGGAAAGGCTTCGACATAGTAGGGCTGCGCGCCGGTGAGGACCATGCCGTAGTGATGCGATTTGTGGCAGTTGCGATCGACAACCGCAATATCGCCAGGTGCCAACAATGCCTGCACGGCCATCTTGTTGGAGGTCGAAGTGCCGTTGGTAACGAAGAAAACATGATCGGCGCCAAACGCACGTGCAGCCATATCCTGTGAGCGTTTGATGTTGCCGGTCGGCTCGAGAAGACTGTCGAGGCCACCCGTAGTTGCGCTGCTCTCCGCCAGGAAGAGATTGAGGCCGTAGAACTCGCCCATATCGCGGATCCAGTCGGACTTGAAGACCGACTTGCCGCGCGCGATCGGCAGAGCGTGAAACGTCCCGATCGGCCGTCGGGCGTATTTCTTAAGATTGTCAAAGAAGGGCGTTTCGTAGCGCGCCTGCACGCCTTCAAGTATGGCAAGATGCATTTCAAGCGGTTCCTCGACCGCGTAGAAGACGCGCCGTATGGCATCCGCCTTTGGATCGCCGGCAATTTTCTCCACCTGACGGTCGGAGAGCAGGTAGACGTCGAGCTCCGGACGAACCCGCCGCAAGGTGCGCGCCAGCCGCAACGCTGACATATTGGCGCTCTCGGTCTCGCCCAGCGGATCGAGCACCGAGCGCAAAACCGGCGCGTCGTGGCGGGAGCGGTAGGGGAAGCCTTCGGCGAGGACGACCGAGATGATATCTGGGTTAAGAAGAACCGCACAGGCGGCATCCTCGAAGGAGCCGACAATGATCGGCTCGTAGATGAAAGGATCTTCCGGGCGACGCAACCGGCGGATCTCCC
This sequence comes from Rhizobium sp. Root1220, assembly GCF_001426265.1. GTDB lineage: Bacteria > Pseudomonadota > Alphaproteobacteria > Rhizobiales > Rhizobiaceae > Rhizobium. The sequence goes on along the minus strand of NZ_LMDG01000004.1, from coordinate 7,323 downwards.
TGGCAAACGCAGGCCATCGCGCGGCTGGCTGGCTGTTGACAAAAAGAGCTTCGAAATAGGGGCGGCGACCGCCCGTTTCACCTCCAGCGGGCGGCATGACGTCGGCCACCTCCGTCGGCGACATTTCATCGTGAACATCCCATTCGGCCGGGCGCCCGCGATAGGCGCGCGTCAGGAGACTGTTGGAGATGCGTCGCGCCAGTTTTGCGGCTCCGCCTGCATCATTGCTGGCAATACGCTCTCGCAGCGCAGAGAGCAACTGTGTCCCCGGATAAGCATGATATTCTTCGACGGCCTCCAGCCCAGCCAGCGCAGCCTCCATCGCCGCCCTGTCGCCACGGCCGTTTGCCCAGGCATCGGCAAGCGTCGTGACCTCTCGCCAGTTATCGGCGCGCGCTGAATGTATGAGCAAAAACTGATCGATATGTGCGGCCTTGCTTGACATCTCATGCTCCCAACGTCGTTTCCTAATTGAACACGCCCGCGGCCGACCAGGCATCATCGCGCGTTCTATGGTGGTCACGTTAAAGAGAGAGGCGCACCCACTCCTGCGCGCCCATCCAAATTATCTCGCGCTCGTCTTCAGGCGAGCAGCAGCACCAACACCATACCCCAAATGGTTAGCAGGGTGTTGCCGACGGCATAGGTGACAGTATAACCAAGGCCCGGGATCTGGCTTTTTGCCCGATCATTGATCATTCCAAGGGAAGCGGTCGTCGTGCGCGCGCCGGAGCAGCAACCAAGTAGTATGGCTGGATGAAAACGGAAGACGTACTTTCCCACGTACATGGCCAGGACTAGCGGTATCGTTGTTACCGCGATGCCCCACAGGAACAGGCTGAAGCCGAGCTGCTGCAAACCCGCGACAAAACCCGGTCCCGACGATATCCCGACAACCGCGATGAACACGTTCAGACCGACGGAGTTCATGAACCACACAGTCGGCGACGGAATGCGCCCGAATGTTGGGCGAACAGAGCGAAGCCACCCAAAGAAAAGGCCTGAAATCAATGCCCCCCCGGAAGTCGACAGGGTCAGCGGGACGCTGCCGATCTTGAAAGTGAGGGCACCGACCAGCGCGCCAATCGCGATCGCCGCGCCGATGAACGCCACGTCCGCCACATCTGTCTGTGCATCCGGGCGCCCTAGGTCCTTGGTGGCTGCAGCCGTGTCCTGTGTGCGCCCGACGATCGTGAGTATGTCGCCGCGATGCACCTTCGTGTTTGGCAGGATGGGGATCTCGGTTGCCGTCGCTCCGCGCACGATCTTTCGCAGAAAGACCCCACGGGCTGTTGGTCGGGCGGCAAGCTCGGCAAGCGTCTTCCCGTCGACCTCTTTGTTCGTGACGAAGACATCGACACCGTCGGCAGGCACTGCAAGTAGCTCCCGATCGTCGACCTCGTCTGCCACGCTGCCGATCATGTCAACAAGAACTTCGCGACGTCCCGCAACCGCGACGACGTCGCCTACTGCAACCACCGTATCAACAGTGGCATCCTCTACCCTACCCACGCGGCGAATGCGTTCGATGAAGACCCGCTCGGTCGGCAGCAGACCTTCTGCCTCTCGCGCCGTCATGCCAACGATCCTGGCGCCATCCTTCACGCGATAGGCACGCAGTTCATAATTGTGCCATGCCGTTCCGGCGCCACCGAGAGCCTTCTTGCCTCCATACTCTTCCTCGTAGCGTTTGCATTCGGCTTCCAGATCGATGTTCAACAAGGCCGGCCCAAAGAGAGCAAGTACGATGGCCGAGCCGACCGTTCCGAAAATATACGTTACGGCGTAGGCAACCGGCATAGCATCCAGCATCGCCTTGCTCTGTTCCGGCGGCAGCCCCAGGCGATTGATAGCGTCGGTGGCAAGCCCCATCGATGCCGAGATGGTCTGTGAACCGGCATACAGCCCGACGGCTGAACCGATATCGTAGCCGGCAAGCAACGCACCGAAATACGCTGCCCCTAGGCAAAAGACACACACCACCACGGCAAACAGCGCCTGTGGAATTCCGTCCTTCGCTATTCCGCGCACGAACTGCGGACCGACGCCGTATCCGATTGCGAACAGGAACATCAGGAAAAAGGTCGGCTTGAGCGGCGGTGAAATTGTAATGCCCAATTGGCCGATCAGCACCGCTGCGATTAGCGTCGCCGTTACAGCGCCAAGGCCGAGCCCCTTGTAGGTGAATGAACCAAAATAATAGCCAAGCCCTAATGACAGAAAGATCGCAATTTCTGGATACGTACGAAGCGTGCTGACAAACCAGTCGACCATCGGCCCCTCCCTTGTTCAATCGCAGAATGCGTCACAGGAAGACACGATCCCGCTCTCGAAATAACGGACGCATTTGTTTTATCCCAACGCGATAGCACCGTCACGCAGTGCGCCCCTAGAGTCACTCAACAACCGTTACTTGCGAAGTAAGATACCGTATTATACCGTTGGCGGCCTGTATCTTACTGCCCTCTCGGATCCATAGGGCTTATTCTACTGACAGTGTTATGGAGGGCATTGTGTTATGGCAAAGCCGGAAGAAGGCGGTCCCCGCCCGCCGATTGAAAGCGCTGAAGAATTGCGCAAACGGGCCTTGGAGCTTCAGCTTGTGGAGTTGGAGCGCGCAGAGAAAATAAACGCCCGCCAGGCCGCGAAGCACGCGGAATTCGTCGAAGACTTCTTCAGGAAGCATATCGGTGACAACGAACGCGCCGTCATAAAGCGGCTGGTCATGAAGGCGGCTGCTGACGGAAAGTACGAAGCAATGGTCTACAGCTTTCCGTCGAGCTTTTGCACTGACAGCGGACGGGCTATCAACAACGGTGCCCAGGGCTGGCAAAACACATTGCAGGGCCGTGCCCGGGAAGTTTACGACCTGTTCGAAACCGTAGCGCGGCCGCAGGGCTATTCGCTGAAGGCAATGGTGATAAACTTTCCGGAAGGCATCCCCGGCGATATAGGCTTCTTCCTCGGCTGGGAACCGCCCGTGGAGTGATCCAGGCGAAGTCGCCTCCGAGGCGCGCAGTCATCTGGGACTTGCCGATGAAGACGATCGAAATCGAACGGAAGTCCTCGTACCCAATGAGGAATGGCGCGCTGGTGCTACTTCCGCTCGCATGTTTCGCCAAGGGTACGTTATTACCGGCGGCGACAATTTACTCCGGGTTCGCATCATCGACGAGAGGTGGGCTCGCTTGACGATCAAGTTCCGCAGGCGCGGTCTGAGTCGGGAAGAGTACGAATACGAAATCCCGCATGAAGAGGCCGCCGAACTGCTGTTCCACGCGAGCGGCGGCGTCATCGAGAAGACTCGCTATACCGTCTCACACGAGGGGTTCGTGTGGGAGGTAGACGTATTCGTCGGCCTGCATATTGGCCTCACCATTGCAGAAATTGAAATGGCCCGTGAAGACGATCGACTCCCCCTTCCGCCGTGGATCGGCAGAGAAGTCACCGGCGACAAGCGTTACTCCAATCGATCATTGGCACGAAAATCCACATCGAAATTGGTCAGCGGAAACGGGTTTGAATGAGCGTTTAATCTCCCATCGGCGAAACCGCTTTCAAACAAGATGACTTGCGCGCATCGAAGTGGCCTCTCGGTCGTTCGCATAAGGTGTTGAGCGCGTCCGTGGAAAGGAGCACTTTAAATTCGGAAGTGACGATGTCTGGCGCGATCGTGTGCGTTGGAACCCATGAGTTCGGGTGCCACGTGCCTTCAATCATGATCTTCGCAACCGTGTTCTTAGCTCCGGAAGCGAGGGGCAAGCCATTCCCCAAGAGGCCCTGACTGAAATGGACGCGATCTGTGCCGGTTGCCCGTCCCCCAATTCGAGAAGTGACTAGCGCGTCGGTCGCCCCTTATCTTGGCGCAGGTGGATGATCTTGGCCCTGGAAAGCGCCTCTTCAATCTCAGCTGCAAGGCCTTCGACCAACTCCTTGTATTCCAACCGCCGTGAATCGCGGATTTCATCGGGAAGCCGAGCGATTTGCCGCAAGGCCGTCTGCGCGTCAGCGAGATCCTCGCAGATACCTCTGAAGCCTTCATCGGATTCAAACAGATCCTCGATCTGCCGCGACTGTGCTGGAAAAATTGCGAGCGCAGAAGTGAGACCCGACGACGGCGCTGAATTATCCGAATTCGATCCCATCTCGCACCCCCATAAGCAAGTGATGATGACTCATGATATTTCACTGCGACTGTTTATGGATGTATAATACACGAAGATACGGCAGCCCTTGCTCGTCAGCCCCGGCTGAAAACTGGTGCTGCGGTAAGATTTAGTTCGATAGGCCAGCTTCCAAAAAAAGACACCGTCGCGGAAATTCGAAGCGTGCGCTCTCGCCCGGAGCAGGTTGGTGGAAAGCTCGCAGATCGAGTCCTGTCGACTCGAGCCGGCGCTCAAACGCTCAACCCATCGATACCGGCGACGTCTGCAATCGTCTAGCTGGTTGTTGCTCGCTAGATTGACTGCCACGACTTGACCTAGTTGGAACGGCGAGCCGTCGTACTCTTCAAAACGCCGGACAGCCTCAACATTTTCGCAGCGAGCACCATAGATACTACATGATGCTACGGGTCACTCAGGGACGTTGAAGCTATTATGAGCGGTATCGACTGCGACCAGCGGCAACGAGGTTGATGGATTCGGGTTGATGCGGGAGCCAGCAAGGCCGCCAACAATCCCACGGTTTCCCGTGCAACACAGCAACGGAGTGAAGCATGAGTAAGACCGACAAAGACCATGAGATGGTCGCCGACGTGGCGAAAAAAAGGACAAGTCGTGGAACTACGACAATGAAATGAAGAAGGTACAGGTTGAGCTTGCCTATCTTCAGGCGTGGGTCACGAAGTCGGGCTTGAGAGTGGTGATCATTTTTGAAGGCCGCGATGCCGCGGGCAAGGGCGGAATGATAAAGCGCATCCTTGAAAAGGTCAGCCCCCGGGTGTTTCGGGTCGTCGCGCTACCGGCCCCGAACGATCGTGAAAAATCTCAAATCTACATGCAGAGGTACATCGCGCATCTCCCGGCCGCTGGGGAAATCGTTATCTTCGATCGCAGTTGGTACAATCGACCCGGTGTCGACCGCATAATGGGCTTCTGCAGCGAGAAGAAAGCGCAACGCTTTCTCGAACTTGCTCCACGCTTTGAGGCGGCGATCGTGGAAAGCGGCATCCTCCTGTTGAAGTATTTCCTCACGGTCAGCGAGGAAGAGCAGGAACGCCGGTTCAAGAGACGAATTGAAGATCCCCTTCGGCAGTGGAAATTGAGCCCAATGGACGTTGAGTCCTACCGGCGGTGGTGGGACTACACACTCGCTTATGACGAAATGCTTCGAATGACCGACACTGGACACGCCCCGTGGTGGATTGTCCCGTCGGACGACAAGAAAAAAGCCCGCATAAATTGTATATCACACATCCTCAAGTCGATCCCCTATGAGCGCGTCAAATTCGAGGCGCCGGATCTGGGAAAGCGGCAGAAACGACCGAACGACTATGTCGAAGACAACGCTCCGCGGCGTACCGTTCCCGATATCACGAACTAGAATCTTCTGACCGCGGAGTAGACGATCATAGGGAGGGTTCGGACCCAATAAGACAGCGCGATGGGGCCGGTTTGCCATTGTTGCACGCGGCGCAGTCACGTGCGCAGTGTCCGTCCTTTTCTTCATGAAAATCTCCGCGTCCCCATTGTGACGCTGCGACGATTGGAGCCGATTCCTGTCATGGCCACCATCTTGGTCGTAGACAAATGCGACAAGGATCACGGCCGGCGACGGAAATTCTGATAGGGACGCAACGATTGCGCATGGGGTGACTGGACTGTTTCGCAGACAGATTGCGCTCGGTCATTTATGATGTGTTTCTCGTACCTACGATCAGCACGATAGCACACCCTTCGAAATCCAAAGGGAAAGGCAGGCCGGATGTCTCCCAGGAACCTCTTGAGCTTTTTGCTTCTGTTGCCGCAGCGGGGCCAGCGCAAAAGACGCACATATGGCCGTCGATTGAGTAGGATCCGGGAGGATGTGACCGACCCCGGTCGCTCCTTCGATATTGGCGCCCTGCTTGCGGAATTGGACGCAATCGAAAAGGTAATGTCGCCTGGAGATGTCAAGACGTGGGGCGAGATGAATTTCATTCGCGGCGTGATACATCTGCGCTTGGGGAAGCTGGACGAAGCACTCGCCTACAGCAAGATCGCCGCATCCATGAGTTTCGATCAGCCTTTTCTTTCCAGCGACGAACACTCGTTCTTGTTCAGCAATTTGGCGTCGAGGGCGGAAAGTGCCAAGCGTTGGCAACTTGCCGCCGAGGCCTACACATCGCTAATTGCTTTTTTCGACACGAATTCGCCGTGTCCGGAAGCTCGGAGATTGCAAGCAAGCGAGAGCTTGGCAATCTGTTTGAGAAATGCGGGCCAACGCGAAGAGGCGTTGCGGACCATGGATGAGACAGTGCGTCGAGCTGAACGTGCGCTTGCCCCCGATATTGCAGAGATGCTGCTTCTGCTCGCAAGAAGCGGACAATTTGCGTTCGACCTCGATGATTTTGAGGCCGTCCGTCGATATCAGGAGCGGCGGAGGGCTCTCGCAACACAGCACGACCAAGCTGCGCATCTTGATGACAGCCTCTACAGGCTGGCAGTTGTATCCATGTGCACAGGCATGCCTCAGGAAGCCGACGACCTTATGGTACTAAGGGTCTGTCTAGCCCAGGAGAGCCACGACGACAGTCGGATTGCCACCGCCAAACGGGATCTGTTGATGTCTCGTCACCTCGGCCTGTCATAACTGTCCAGGCGACCAGCGATCGCGTTTCGAACGTCGCCCTCGTGGCAATAGCTGGAAACCTCCAGCTCGATGTCACTGTAGATTTCTTGATTCTCGCGACTGAGTTTGACGTCACAGCACCTTTCGTCGGCCCTCGGAACGGGCGCATGTGACAATTGGCAGTCAAATTTTGCCCGATCGACAAGAGCATGCAAGTTGCAACGGGATTCCACGCGCCAACTCGCGAGATTTGGACATTGGCGTTCCCAACGGAGCTAGAGATGCAAGGCAATATTGTGGCGCACGCCCTCAAGTTCATCGATGCCGGCGACGCACTCGGTGAGGTTCTCTTTGGCCTGATCATGGCACTTACGTTCACCGTTGGCGCGCGGCTGGTGACAGGAGATGAGGGCTTGGATGCTCGTGATCTCGTCCTCGCAACACTGGGGTGCAACGTAACCGCCCGATTGCTACCGCGTAGATTTGGCTTTGATGCGAGCGACGAGCAGCTCGTTGTCAACAAAGCTGTCTAGGAAGTCGTTCCATTCTTGG
>NZ_LMDG01000003.1 GCF_001426265.1 Rhizobium sp. Root1220 | reverse complement strand
CGATCCCCCCATAAGACACGTCGCTAACGACGTCGTTAAACACGTGTCTTAGGCCATTAAGGCATTATGCGGCAGGCGGTGCCAATCGGGCGGTTACGTCTGCCTAGTGGATACGCCAGAGGAATTGCGCGGAACCACTCTGCCGAACGCGCCAGAGGTAGATCATATCTATCCGTTGTCGCGAGGAGGCACGCATGAGAGGAGCAATCTTCAGTGCCTATGCCGCAGGTGCAACGGATCCAAGGGCGCTAAGCTCATGAGCGAGTGGCTGTCAGCAAACGACAATAGACCTTTTGAAATTGCAGCTTAAACGGAGTCTCCACTATGGCAAGAGGTGGCGCTAGGGCCGTCTCAGGTCCAATGAAGGGCACTAAGTACACCAAGGCAAAAGCCCTTGCGGCAACGCCAGCAGACATAAAGACTGCAGCGAGAAAATCTAAAGTTTCGCCCCTCGAGTACATGCTCGCTGTGATGAACGACGAGAGTGAAGACGCCCAAATGCGGGCGCGCATGGCGATCGCCGCCGCGCCCTACGTTCACTCTCGGGCGAAATGGGGGGTGCATCGCGAAGGATCGACATCGCCCGGTAGGGAGCGGCGGGGGAGCACAACGCACGACGCCGCAGGTTTTCAGGATGGGTGCATGGGGGCACACAGATCGCTACCGACCCTGTCCGCGCCGGATCGGTCGACAATCTCAAAGCACGATGTTTGAACGGATATCACCGAGCGGGGGAAGATAAATTCCGAGCGAGCCATCATCGGCCCCGTAGATTGCGATACTCTCTTCATCGGTTATCCCGTAACCGGCGCGTTTGCGCGCTTGGTCAATCGCGCGGCGAATAGCGACTGACTTGACGGCCTCACGAAACGACAAAAGGTATCTTGGGCTGGCAATCTTCTTGTAGCGCTCTCGGAGCCCTGTTGAAGGGTCACTGGCAATAGTGATAGCCATGCAGAGTGCAGCTGGATCATCCGCGGTAAGGTGATCATTACTTAGGCGATTTGTGAAATGCGGCCAAAAGTTCTGGCGCCTATTGACGCAAATGTCGAAGAACATGTCGCGTAATGCAAATTCCTTGAAGCTATTTCCGGATGCCAATCCCCGTCGGTGGAATTGCAGCCCGATGGTGAACGACAGGTTCCAAACGGCACGCTGCAGCCCTCCAATCTTAACGTGTTGCTGGAGAGCGGACATATGAATCTCCGCAGCATGTCGAAGATCGCTTCCAGGCAGGTTGGCGCTCCAGTAGAGGAGAAGTATCTGGATAACATAAAAGCCCTTTATGCCCGACATGGGTCCAGTTGTTGGAATCGTAATCTCCCGTGCAACGCTAATTTTGAACCGGCGCTGATGGGGGGTAACATCGATTCCGACATCCGATAGATTCAGGAATTGCGCGAATTCGATTGCAAATTCCATTCCCCACTTATCTGGTGAAAGAGCCAGGTCGTATGGGAGGGATGTGTACTGCTGACTGAGAGCTTTCTCTACATAAACAAGCCGCTCGTCCGGGCCATTTAATTCAAGGGGTTTCACGACTTTGAATATCCGTTTGCTCTCCGCCGCCGCCCCACTCCTCAAAAGCTGACTCGTCAAGAGGTCGGCAAGTATAAGCCTGGTGGACGGATCGTCAGCTTGACGAAGCATGTCCCTAATTCTGATCGCCTGGTTTACATTCAGGTAGTGTCCCCGCCTGAATGTATCGAGGTAGCCAACCGTTTCCTTCTCCTCGTCTTGTAGTCTCCCCGGAACGATTGAAAGAAGGTCTGCGTGTTGCCTGTTGGCGTGTAGGAACGATATGAATTTCGGATCGAACGAAAATGACTTGTCGTCAATAAAGGGAGCCACTGCATCGGTGGCATACTCGCTGATCGTTGATACGACTGCGTCTCTGACGGCATCCTTCATAAGCGCCAGCCCGGCCAACCCGACCGTGCCCAGCCCGCCAAAAATCATATGTCGCCGTGTGAAGCGGTTGGGGTTCTTGATCACATCGTGATCTGTCGCGCTCTTTCCGGAGCCCGCATCACTAGATTCAAACGAAACAGACTCGACTACACCTAAGGCCTCCTTTTCGGAAACCTTGTAAACGCTGCGCACCACTTTCGTTATGTTCTGCGTCATGTCCAGCCATCCCCCATGATCGCCAAAGTAGCACGCACAGGAGTCAAACTCTATCCAGCAGGGGCTAGTCGGATCTCTGCCGCTCTCGTCCACCGGACCGGCCTGGTATGAATTTTTCGCGTCCGCAAAATTCGCAATCTGGAGTTCCCTGGTGCGCAATCAAAATCACGGTCTCCAAAAACAAAGTCTTGACGATTTTCGGGCTTTTTAACTTAATGGTAGAGACGATTTAGTGTTTTGCATTTTGAACACTATATTTATGTGCGGGCCAACGAGCCCAGCCGCATCGCGGCCATAGCAGACAAGAGCCGCTAAGCGGCCGGAACAAGTCTCCTCCTCGAAGGAACTGCATCAACATGGCATTCAACCGTGCTGCCGAGCCCGCGCCTGGCTATCGCCTTTACACGTCCAAGAGAACGATAAAGAAATATCTCCTCATCGCTAAAGGCCTTGCCGCGTACGGCGACTATTCCAGTCGTGTTCTTACCTGGGCCGAACTATTCACAATACGGCCAGATTTGAGAACGTCAGCCAACGAAGCTCGTATGCTTGCTTGTGAGCATCTTAGCAGCGTTCCCGCCCGTCCATCAGCTGCACGTTGGAAGAAGCCCGAGGACGAGTTTTGGCTGAGCGGCCTTATCTGCCGCTTTCCAAAATCCATCTCTGGTGGCCGGTGGGCTCACTCACCGTGCGAAGCCGTTTATCGCTCGAGCGTTCCCAGTGGGCGTAACGTCGTGCACATGACCAACGATGGCCCTAGTGCCGAATGGCGGGCCGAGCGTGATGCTGCTGGCTTTGCGCTCGACTACGGCAGCGAGGGCAATCGCATCGAAAGGGCGCTGGTCAAGGAGAAGTCGCCGCTGGTCGCTACATTGCGGCAGGTGACAGAACTTATGCGTCCGCCAGTCGTCGCCGCGAACGACAACGAGCCTAGCAATGATGAAGGCCAACCGGGGAACTCCGGCAAGGGACACGAGCGCGTCCATAATCAGGGGTGCATCACGCCGTCCGTCCCCATGCTTTTGAGGGCACACCAGGCTGGCATGGCATCCGGCGTCCGCGAACTCGACAAAGGATGGCACCGTATTGGCCCGACTGATGGCAAGCGAAAGCTCACTGGCCTCATCTTCCTCAATGGCGAGTTGATTGCCTATGGCGACGACACAGGCCGGAAGCGCAGGCCGGACTACAAAGCCAACCGGGCCAGTGAAGCCGTTATCGACGATGAGTCCGAAACCGCAAAGCATATTGCGGCGCAGCCGGAGGAGAACCGGAGCTATATCCGCCTCGCTGGCCGTGAGCGGTACATTTCGAGTCAGCGGCCGGACGCACCAGGCTCTATTGCAACGCCTCCCCGCACGGCTCGCGCAATCGCCAATGACAACGAGCTTGCCAAGGCCGTGGCGAACACCCCCGTCATGCCCGCTGTGAAGAAGTTGCCAGACGGACCTGCGAAAGACTACGGCCGGCTCGCCGGTATTGCCGAGACTATTGGCACTGGAGAAGGCAAAGCCAGTGCACCCATGCACGACGTACTTTCAGAGATGGAACGGGCTGAGCAGCTTGGGTCCGCAGGATTCGATGCCGACGACCTGGCGGTGATTGATGCCATCCTCACGGATGCATCCTTTCGCACCATCGGACTGGCGCGAGGATATGCGGAATCATCGGCACATCGCATGGGCCGCAAGGTCGTGGAGGATATTCTCACGCGCCTCTCAGAAAAAATTGCAGCGTAGTACCACTTCGGCCGATTTTCGGACCACTTGAATATGAGGGTAGCTTCGGCGACCCCATTCGTTTCGCCCGCCGCACCGCAGTTCTGCGTCGGGCTTTTTTATCCTAAGTTTCGCGCGCGCCCTTCGACAAGGTCAAGCATCTGCCTTCCCGTATCCGGGCAGATGTAAGCGCGCGAAGAACTCTCCAGTCGAGCACGGATGTACTGCCGGCGGGAATCGCTCTTGTCCTCGGGTGGGACGAGGGCTTTCGGGCTCGAGCGCGCTTCGGCGCGGCTCGCTTGACCGACACACTAGCGGCTTCGGCCGCTTATTTTTTGCCTCATCAACCGCAAAACGCGCCAATCACGGAAGGATTTCGCGTGTCCAATCTACCAACCGCTACAGCAGCCATAGCGCGCTGCCTCGGCTTTCCGGAGCCGCGAGTCCGACAACTGGCGCGCCGTCTTCGTGAAGCGGAACTTATGCCCGCAGGCGCCCCCGGTGTTCCGCCTGACGTCGATCACCACGACCTCCTCACTCTCATCATTGCGCTGGCTTCTGATGCAACGCTGGCCAAGGCAGCGGAGGCTGTCGAATCCTACTCGGCGCTTACGCCAGGAGGCGCAGACGTCACTGGCGCCCCAGCCACTGTCCCACGCACTGCGCGAGAGGCTCTTACGGCTTTCGCCGAGCTTGCCGCTGAGGGTGACGCGCTTTCCTCCATGGCGATCGAGGTCGTGGCCACTTGGCCAGAGATCGCCATCCGCTGGTCGGACGGCACGGTTCAGCGCTTCCGCGAAACCGGCGCTCTAGCGTCGCACTGGGCAGACAGCCGGCAGCGCAAATCAGTCACCATTCCAGGCACAGCATTTGCCGCCGTATTTAAGGAGTTATTCGCTTGAAGAAGTCTGAACGATTCGAAGTACCGCCACTTACCATCGATCCAGTCTACAAAGATCTTGTCGACCGGCGCTCGCTATTGCTCGAAAAGCAGGCCGATCTCGCGAGGGAACACCGTGAGCTTGCGCAAAGCATCAATGACGCGCCGGCGCCCGCTTTCCGACCGGGTGTCGCTGAGCTTCTCGGAGAAGGCGCCGATAGTACTTCGTCGTGGCGCGCTCGGCTGAGGGAAGTAATCGCGAGCGAGACCGACGTCGATACAGCACTCGAGATCGTCCGGCAACGATTGCTCGCGGCACGCGGCAAGGCAAGCGCATCGGTATGCTCAATTGTGAGGCCGGAATACGCGCGGCGGGTCGCCGACCTTGCATCGGCGCTGAAAGCTGCAGCGGCAGCGCGGTCTGCCTACGACGATCTGGTCACTGAGTTGAACATCGAAGACATTTCTTGGACCAGCCTCACGCCATTGCAGCCCAACTTTTTAGGCGATCCGCGCGACGGCCACGTTCACCGTTGGCTTCGCGAAGCGACGGAGGCTGGCTACCATGTCAATTGAAAAAGCAAACGAACGCCGCGAATACGAAAAAGCTGACGCCCGCGGGCGGAAGTCAGCCCGCAGCGTCAAACTACCCGGAGACACAACTCACGCCAACCGCTCGGACTCGGCCGAGACTATCGCCAGGCGCCTGACGCTTGCCAAGCGCGAAAAACGCACGAAGGACGCGGGCCGTGGCTGACATCAGCGGTTACGCCATTCAATGGAACCAGCCCGCCGTTATCGGTGGGCTGTTCGAGGAGCGCTTCGCAAAGGGCGCTTTCGACAAGTCGCTAGTTGATCGGCCCGACGTGGTGGCACTGTGGGGACATGACTCCACCCGCCCTCTGGGCCGCGTGAGCAACGGCAGTCTGCGCGTTCTCTCAGACAGTGTTGGGCTTTGGTATTCGCTCAAGCCAAACGATGGCCCACTCGGGCAGGAAGCGATCGCAACAGTCGGAAGCGGAACAGTCAACGAAGTTTCGGTGGGCTTCAGTTCGCAGGTGGAGGAATGGGACGACAGGGAGGATGTGCCCCGCCGCCTCATCACCCAAGCCACTCTCTTCGAGTTGTCCCTTGTTCTTTGGGGCGCCTATGGCAAGGCTACGAGCGCAGCGATTGCGGGCACCCGACATTCTCAGTTGGCCAAGATGGAAGCCGCAATGCGGGCTCGTGGCATCCCGCTGAAGTAGGGCCCATGTCCATGGGCGACTCTCTGTTGAGGCGGCTACGTAAGCGCGTGGCGCTTCTTTAGGGCTTCCCTATACCTTTTGGGCACATAGCCAAGAGTTTTCGCGCCGCAATTCGGGCACCTATACGGGCCAACTGACAGCGTCAGGATGATCCACACGATAATCCAGGCCCCGCCAGTGACGATGGTAAGTAGCAGATGCAGGACGTGATTTGGCGTCTGCCGCTCGGCAAGCACCATAGCCACTTCCTCTTTGCAGAACATTCGTCGTTGCTGCATCCCCATACACTAATAAATAGAGCGAGATCGAACGAATGGCAACCGACCTCGCCGAGCAGTAGCGCACGCACCGCCTCCATCGTTGAGTTAATCAGCAAGCGGCGACGCCCAAGCCCTGATCTGTTTCATTAGATGAATAACGAGCAACCCAATGCAACGGCAAAAATCGCCAGCGGCAACGTGAGCACCAATACGCCGCCAATCCATTCACTCGCCGACGACCGTTGTGGCGCGTTATTCCTTACTGGGTTCATACCGTCCCCCCCCGTTGGACGAGCAGCATAACCGACATTTTAGCATTGTCTTATCAACGATGGTTTCCGCGCGTAACACTGCCAGCATCCGGCGAGCGACGCATCGCGAAGTCCCGGTAATCCAAAAAGGAAAAATCAATGACCACACCATGCGGGCGCTCGATCCCGTGCGGGGCCGACCTCAGCCTCTTCGCCGTTTAAATCAAAGGGAAAAATCAATGACCACAACGAACGCACTGACGGGCGAACGATCCCCTGTTACCTCGCCCGACGAAATCGGCGAGCCAATCGATCCGTCTCGGACGACTTTCGACGACGGATCGACCTTTGATGACGGCGCCGACTTCGACGACTAGCGCCCTCCCCGCCTACACCGTTCAATTCAGCCCGCTTCTGCGGGCTTTTCTTTGCTCAAAGGAATCCTATGGCCTCCTCAGCCAATCAAGTCTATCGAGATTACATCACAGATGGCATTCCATCATCAGGCAACGCCAAGGTCAAAAAGGCCGAAGTCCGCGCCCTGCTGTCAGGATACGAATCCATCATCTCGGCCTTCACCTCCAATGGCGGACTGATCTACTCGTCCCTCGCGCTCCTTAACGCGGATCTGACAAAGGCTGCCAATAGCATGGCGTGGGTTGTCGGCGACGCGACCGCAGCCAACAACGGCGTTTATGGCAAGGTTGGCGGAATCGGGGTTGGCTCGTGGACGCGCCGCAGCGATTTGCCGTTCAGCTTCATCATCGGAACTGATGCAGGCGCTGGCACGCCAAACGCCTTGCAGGTGACCACTTCGCTGCCGGTGTCGGGCTCTGCACTCGTTATCCTGAACGTGTTTGAGGCCAACACCGCTTCGCCGGTCACGGTCTCTTTCAATGGCGGTTCTGCGCTCACCATCAAAAGCAATTCCGGCAACGATATCGTCTCCGCTGGGCTTGCCGCTGGGATGCTTCTGTTCGGTTACGTGTCGGGCTCAACGTTTCGTCTCATTAGCGATCAAGTTTCGAGTGCCATTGTTGCTGCGGCCGAGGCGGCTGCGGCCGCGGCTGCGGCTAGTGCGGCAAGCATCAATTTGCCAGCGATAGGCAGCGGCAACAAAGGCAAAGGTTTAACGATCAATGCCGCCGAGACTGGTTACGATCAAAACCTCTTGTCGATTGTTGCACTGACACGCACAGCGCTCAAGGCTCTGACCACTTCTATCGACCGCCCAGTCTACCTGGCCGAGAGCGGACGCGAAGGTGTCTTCAAACTTCGTGCTGGCTCTCCACCTGTGACCGATACGCAGGAAGGCATTTATGTCGTCAGCAACACCGCGAGCTTCTATTGGGAGCGTGTATACGGTCCTACCTATCCGACAGTGCGCGCGTTCGGTGCGGCTTTGGATGGTACGACGGATGACAGCAATGCGCTCAAGGGAGCTATTGCCGTTCTCGGGATCGCGATTGTTCCTTATACGTCGACGGGCTTTGTAGCCGATGGCGTCGATATCAATCCGTCGCTCGGGCACATCCTCAAGGCAGAGGTTCGCACTCTGTGGAAGCTCAAGGCGGCTTCGACCTATGCCATCAAGGTGCTGCCTGCATCCGTTGCTCAAAACTACGCCCACATCGAGAACTTCATCTTTGACGGGGCAGCAGCAGCCAACACGGCCGGCGCTATCCTGATCAATACCTCGGCGGGCATCGTGTCTGGGTTGCGCGCTCGGCGCCTGATTTTCCGTGACTGCGGCTTTGCCTACAAGGAGGAGACGCACGCCTCCAACTTCGTGGTCGACTTTGCGTTCGAGGATTGCGAGTGCTTCTACACCCGCGGCCGACAGGTGTTTTCGAACCGAAGCCGTGGCTTTTTCCGCTGGCGGGAGTTCCGAATAAACAACGGTTACAACGCTCCTGCTGGCCGACCGACTGTAACGTGGAACAGCGCGTATTTCGGCGACATGCTCGGCCTTGAATTCTTTTGCTTCGATGTGGTCGGGGATGTGCCCGGGGCTCCTACTAACCTTCCATATCAGGCTACGGCAGTCGGGCTTATCATTGATGGCGTAGTCGGCGGTCGTGGTTCGATCTATGGGAACCGTGTCCTTATCGACAGCACCTGCGGCCCAGGCATTCAAATGAGCAACGTCTTCAACGTCGAACTCGACGAGGTGCAGGCCTACTCAAACCTTGGGCCGGCTATTGCTCTGACAAGCGTTTCGAAGAGCAATTTCGGCAAGATGAAGGTTGTCGGAGGCAAGGGCGTGACAAACGCAGCGGCCAGTGCTCATGGTATTGCAATGACGTCCTGCTCGTTCGTTATCCTCGACGGACTGGAGGCCGACAATAACACTGGGGCCGGCTGCATCATGACCGGCTGCTCTGACTGCCAGGTGTTGGGCGGCTACTCTATCAACAACAGTACATATGGCTACTACGATGACACGGGCAGCAGAAACCGACGTGTGGGCGTCACAGCGACAGGCAACACAACCGCGTCGCTTTTCCAGAACGTCGCCAGCAGCGCTACATATAGCTGGACGCCAAACAGTGGCACACCCACGGCCAGTACAATTGGGGTTGCAACTGTCTAGGACTGGCGGGGCGTCGAGAGGCGCCCCGCCTCAATACGCTACGATCTCTGGCAGTTCTTGCTGCGCATGGCGTTTTGGATGGCTTGGACCTTGCCTTTGGCAACAGAGACCTGGCCCTCCTTGTCGCCGCCAAAGGTGCTGGCAGTTGGAACACCGATCAGGAAAACACCAACGGCATCGCCCGTTGCAGCGTCATTCTGCGCCTTGGATACGGTTGCCAGGTTCTCTTGCTCCCTGACGAGCTCGCGAGCCAGGACCGGACAACTCGATCCCGTATAGGCTGCCATTGGGATGTCCGCCGGCAGGATTGCATCCGGACGCTTGGCGCAGGAAGTAGCGGCCAGCAGTGTTGCCAGCACGACGTGACGAATTTTCATGATTACCCCTAAAGATCTTAACCGGCGCTACCTATGCATGCCGTTACTGGGTGGGGAAGTGGTAATTTAAAGTTGCGCGAACTTTTCCACTGCCGCAACCGGTTCGCGGCGGTCAAGTGGGGGGTGTGAAGAGGGTTGTCCCACTAGCTCTTCAATGAGTGTTGAAGTCATTGTACGGAGTGCCCAGCACCACTGTCACATAGATTTCCAGAAGGGCTTGCCTGTTTTGGTCAACCTCTTCAACGTAACGATAGTCCATCTTCCTAATACGGATTTTGGCATCATTGAAGGCACCTCTAAAAGCGTCATCAAGCATCAAGTTTGCACGGCTATTCTCATCGCTCTTATAGCTCGCAACTACCCGGCCGGTTATCTCCCTGGCTAGTTTGAAAGCAAAGGCGGCCATACGGTGCGTCGCGCCTGGCAGGCAATGCCTGCCATATCGCGCCCTGAGATTATTGGAGCGGCCTACATACATTGGTTTGTCACCTTCGCTGAAAAGGTAAACGCCACTTTTGGGCATGGATCGTGGGAGTTCGCCATTCGTCAGCGGTGCCATGCGGTGAAGCCGCTCGTACGCGGGGTGCAGGCTTTCAGTCAACTGTGCAAATCGTTCGTCCATCTCAACCACCGGCGCCTGGAGGCGCGTCGTTGGTGAGGTGCTCCCGGTATTGGACTGTCTCATCGGTGTTCACATCGATCGATGCCCCGGACGGTGCCGTAAGGCGCACGCCAGGTCCACCTGACCCGGAGTAGTTTCCGTCGACGAAGGTTATTCCAGCGGCCTGGAGGGCCGATTCGATATCCCTCAAGGTTCGCTCATATGGCGTTGACGTTCCTGTCTCGAAATTAGCAAGGGTTGCGCGTCCGACGGTCGCAGCATCACACAACTGGCTTTGTGACCACCCTAGCAATCCCCGTGCGGCACGGCACTGAGCTCCCGAAATAGACATTTTGAATAACTCCAAACATTTTGTATTGACTTCCTGCGAAGTCGATGTAAATTGTATCGTGTTGTACCAAATGATCAGTGTTAACGCAACGAGGAGCCGCAAATGACCATGCACAGCCCCATAAAACCCACTGACAGAACCGCGCTCCCACGCGGTCTGCTGCCGAGAAGACGCCCCGCCGAAGCCCCGATCATGGAAGCCATGATAGTTCGAGGAGCCAAAGCGATCGTTGATGCCATGCACCAGGCCGACGATGAAGGTGACGACAGAAGAAGCCGCAGCCTGATGAATTTCATGGATAACTACCGCAGGTCTGAAGTCGCCACCACGGAAGCCACCACGCCGCAGATGGCAATCCTGCAACTGGCCATGGCAGCCGGAGAGCTCGATCGGTTTGACGCCTCTTGGATCGCGGACGAAGCAGGAGCAGAGTCTATCGCTGAAATCCAGCGGCTGGTCGAAAGCGCCCTTGCCTTTGTCGAGCTCGGAACCGGAGTAAGTCGCGAGTCGATGGGCGCTGACTATTTCGCAGGCTCAGCGCGGAGGATGGCGCAATGATGCACTTTTCCACCGTCGAAGCCTCGCACAGGACGTACCAGCACCATATCGGGCCGCCGACGGCGCGTGTTCCGGTGAAGCGCTTCAAGTTCCGAGTAGGCGCCAAAGTTCTGTTTCATGGCACCCCCGGCACCGTAATCGGCCGCAGCGCCAGCTGGTATGGCAGGCAGATTTACACGCTCGATCTCAAGGACCACCCTGGCGGCATCCGATACAAGGATGTCATGGGATGCGAGTTTCTGAAACGGGCAAACTAATTCCCACCCGCCGCAAGGCGGTAGCCGCGGGTGCTTGAACACATCCGCGGCGGGCCGGTGCGAGCGAGCTTGATAACGAGCTCGCGCCGGTTCCCTTTTCAAGGCGCGATCTGCGCGCCGGCCAGTTAGTGTGATGCCCTTCCCGCGCTGGCCTTTTTCTTTAGCAGTCACCGGAGGACGGCCAACACCATCGGCTCCCGCATTGCCGGGTCGTCCTCACACGGTATAAGCCGTCGGCCGAGCGAATGCGGCTGGCCCTACTAGCCACGATGAAAGCCCAGCGAACCCCTTGCGCTGGGCTTTCAATGGCCGGCGACCGGAAGGGACAGGCGTCGGCCGGGCGACGTGGGAGAAAGTAAGGGCGTCGCCACAGCCACAAGTATCTGTGGCGGCAAATTGTTCCAAAGAAGAAGCTCGGCGCCAGAGGGACCGACGCCGAGCTTTCTAAGAGGACCGGGACGGGCTTCGTTCGGTCCTACAGCGTGTTCGCTTCGCTGCATCTATGAAACTTTGGGGGCGGGGGAAAGTTCCCGCGCGAATACCGACGGCATTCGCCAGTTATGAATAGGGACCAAACGAATAAGGCTCGGCAAACCTTGGGGGCCGCGCCGAGCCTTATCGTCGACCGGCACGGAGGGACCGATACCAATCGGATTGCAACGAGGTTTGGGCTCATTGCCGCTGGCGTAACGGCGGAGAGATGAAAAGGTTCCGCAGTTTTCGAAAAATCCCGACGCGCGAACCAAGCACCTCGGAACCCACCCGATCAGGATTTCGTCACCTGCCTCACCGCGGCGCGAATGCGGTCGGCGACCAATTCTGGGCTCTTTCTGGACAAAGCAGAACGAGATGCCGACAATGTCACCAACACACCAGCTTGGAGGGGGAAATGCCGAACGCTGCAAACGATAACAATCCGCTGTACTTGCCAGAAGCTTCGATTGCGCAGCGCGTTCTGGGCACGAAAAGCCGCACGCAGTGGGGCGCCCTTGCCGCTGTCTGGGAACGTGAAGGATTGCCGCGCATAGACCCCATGACGGGCTGCCGCTACTGGCCAGCCGTACGAGCTTTTCTCGACCACCGGCACGGACTAGGCGCCGCACAGTTGCCAGCGACCGTTGACGGAGCGGAGAACTGGTCATGACTGACGCGCCGGGGTTAAAGCGAAAGCGCAACAAGGACGGCACGTTCCGCGAATACTGGGAAGCGCGCGGAGATCTCGTAAAGCGAGGCTATCGCCCCTCCTCCGTCAGACTTCACTACCCGGTGACATCAGAGGGCCGCCTGCAGCTGGCATCGCGTTGCCAGATCCTGCAGGCCGAAATGCTTGCATGGTCGGCTCGCGGCGATCACCCTGCCCCGTCGTATGATGGCACTATCAAGAGCCTGTCCAGGCTGTTTCAAACAAACGATGACTCCCCATTCCTTTCCATAAAATGGAACAGCCGAAAAAACATCCTGCAGTCCCTGGTAATCATCGAGAAGACGGTCGGTGCGCGCCATCTGAGCAAGTTGCTGGGACCAGATTTCAAGCGTTGGCATACCACATGGGCCGAGCCGAAAGAGACCGGTAAGCCCCCTCGCCCGTGGCGAGCAAAGCACGCGATCGACACCGTCCGCCAACTGGTAAGTTATGGCGTGACGCTTGGCTACGAGGACTGCTTTCGCGCGGACACGATCCTCGGCAAGATCCGGTTCAAGACGCCGCCTGCCCGCACGTCAGTCATGACGATCGAGCACGTCAACGCCGTTCGTACAGCCGCTCACGCTGTTGGCCGCCAGTCTGTCGCACTGGCAACTGTTCTGCAGTTTGAGTTGGCGATGCGGCAGAAGGACGTTGTTGGTGAGTGGGAGCCAACCGATGACGCAGACGAAGGTGGCATCACCTATCGCAACACGAGATGGGTAAACGGCCTTGTGTGGTCGGACATCGACAGTGACTTAGTGCTTCGCAAGACGCACATAAAGACAGGCTTGCCCGTAGAACACGACCTGAGACTTCACCCGGCTGTGCTCGAGGAAATTGAGCGAGTTCCTGTCGAGAAGCGCATCGGGCCCATGATTATTTCGGAGTCGACCGGCGTGCCGTACAAGAATAGGAAGTTCAGTGAGCGGTGGCGCATCGTCGCAAACGAAGCCGGGATACCCAAGTCGGTCTGGAACATGGACGCCCGCGCCGGTGCCATCACTGAGGCATATGATCTGGGCGCATCGGAGACTGACGTCATGAAATCGGCGGGCCACAAGAACCGCCAGACTAGTGCCCGATACAATCGCGGCACCCTGAAGCAAACCAACCGCGTTGCCGAAATGCGGTTGGCAAAACGTAACGAGAACACAGAGTAAGGGACGCGCGAGGGACGTTTGGGGGACGTTTCTCGCAATCATTTGAATTAATTGCGCATTCCAGAATGGGGGAACAGTTCCGCATTCTGTTCCTGGACAAGCGTAACGCGCTGATTGCCGACGAAGTGCAAGGGCGTGGAACGGTCGACCATACGCCGGTCTACCCGCGCGAGGTGGTGAAGCGTGCGCTGGAGCTGTCGGCCACCGCGCTTATCCTGGTCCACAACCACCCCTCGGGTGATCCGACTCCCTCGCGTGCAGATATCGACATGACGAAGATGATCATTGATACGGCAAAGCCGCTTGGCATCACCGTTCACGACCATATCATCATCGGCAAGGAAGGGCATGCAAGCCTCAAGGGGCTGCGCCTCATCTAAACGGGATGGCTTCAGGTATCCCTTAGCCGCCTCGGGCGAGGTTATCGCCGATTGCCGTGCTGCCAGGGCAATTGCCGCATTCGATCGGGGCTGCGTTGCAGTTCGGCTTCATCGGCCCCTGAGAAGGCCTCATAAAGCAATCTGAAACATTGACCTGCTACGGGTGGACGCGCGACATATTGCGTCGCAATATGATTCCAGCTTTCCCAGGGGCCAACTTATGTTCCAATACGATCTCGTTGTTGTGGGTAGTGGTCCCGCGGGCCGCCGTGGCGCAATCCAAGCCGCCAAGCTCGGCAAAAAGGTACTGGTCATCGAACAGGGCAAGCGCGTCGGCGGCGTGTCGGTTCACACCGGGACGATCCCGTCTAAGACCTTGCGCGAGACGGCGCTCAATCTGTCCGGTTGGCGCGAACGCGGCTTTTACGGCAAGGCCTACCGGGTAAAGGAAGAGATTAGTGCAGAAGACCTCAGACGCCGGCTGCTGATCACCCTGGACCACGAAGTCGAAGTTCTGGAGCACCAGTTCGCAAGAAATCGCGTCCAGCACATCCGCGGCAAGGCCCACTTTGCCGATCCCTCGACCCTTGAAGTCGTCAAGGACGACGGGGAGGTCATCAGGGTGACGGGTGCGAGCATCCTGCTCGCCGTCGGCACCAAGCCGTTTCGCCCGGACTATATGCCCTTCGACAACAAGACCGTGCTCGACAGCGACGAGTTGCTCGACATCGAAGAGCTGCCACGCTCGATGGTCGTCATCGGTGCTGGCGTCATAGGGATCGAATACGCGACGATCTTCAGCGCGCTGGATACAGCCGTCACGCTCGTCGACCCGAAGCAGACCATGCTTGACTTCATCGACCGGGAGATCGTCGAGGATTTCACCTACCAGCTGCGTGACCGCAACATGAAGATCATGCTCGGCACCAAGGCCGACCAGGTGACCAAGCTCGAGAACGGGAAGGTCGAGCTGAAGCTGGACAACGGTCGCCGACTGGTGACCGACATGGTCCTCTTTGCAGCTGGCCGCATGGGCGCGACCGATACGCTGAACCTGCCGGCGGCCGGTCTCGAGGCCGACAATCGCGGGCGCCTCAAGGTGAACCCGGAGACTTTCCAGACCTCTGTACCGAATATCTATGCTGCGGGCGACGTCGTCGGCTTCCCGAGCCTTGCCTCGACCTCGATGGAACAGGGCCGCATCGCCGCGCGTGTGGCGATCGGAGCGGTCGCCAAGGAGCCGCCTAAATACTTCCCCTACGGCATCTACGCCGTGCCCGAGATTTCGACCTGTGGTCTGACGGAAGAGGAAATGAAGGAGCGCGGCATCCCCTACGAGTGCGGCATTGCGCGTTTCCGCGAAACCTCGCGCGGCCATATCATGGGCCTCGATACCGGCCTGCTGAAGCTGATCTTCTCGTTGAAGACACGCCGGCTGCTTGGTGTCCACATCGTCGGCGAAGGCGCGACCGAACTCGTGCATATCGGCCAGGCCGTTCTGAACCTCAAGGGTACGGTCGAATACTTTGTCGAGAATACCTTTAATTATCCGACGCTTGCCGAGGCCTACAAGATCGCCGGCCTCGACGCCTGGAACCGGATGGGTGACATCAAGTCCGAACTTTGAGGCGTCTTGTGGCCCGATGACAACGTCGGGATCCTGATAATTATTTAGTAATAACAATAATTTAAGGCCGCATCTCGCGGCCTCTCGTATCATTGCTTGTGGTGGCGTCCGCGATAAAAGCTTTCCTTGTATAATCCGCTGAGTCTGATAGCGTTCGCTGCGCGGGGGTCCCTCTTACCAGCGAGTAGCCGTGCAAGATTCGTCCGAGACTGCTGAACGGAGTTTCCAACTCATCCTGGTCAAGCCGTCGCACTATGACGACGACGGCTACGTCATCCGCTGGTGGCGAGCGATGATACCGTCGAATTCGCTGGCCGCAATCTATGGCATTGCCGCGGATTGCGCCGAACGGCAAGTGCTCGGGCCGAACGTCAGGATCGAAGTCACCGTCATCGACGAGACCAACACCCGCGTGAACGTTCCGGCGCTTCTCAAGCAACTTGAAGCCAACCGCAACTTCGGGATGGTTGCTCTTGTCGGCGTTCAGTCGAACCAGTATCCGCGCGCACTCGATATCGCCCGTCCGTTCCGTGCTGCGGGGATACCCGTCTCCATGGGTGGGTTCCACGTGTCGGGCTGCCTCTCCATGCTGGACGGCAAGGCCGTCGGTCTGGACGAATGTCGGGAGATGGGGATATCAATGTTTGCCGGCGAGGCAGAAGGCCGCTTGGACCAGGTGCTGCAGCACGCCGCCTGGGGCACGCTTGAGCCGCTCTACAACTACATGAACGACCTGCCGAGCATTGAAGGCGCCGCCGTGCCCTTCCTGCCAAAGGCGAACGTCGCCCAGACACTCGGCCTTAGCACGAGCTTCGATGCCGGTCGTGGCTGCCCCTACCAGTGTTCCTTCTGCACGATCATCAACGTGCAGGGTCGCAAGTCGCGGTTCCGTACCGCCGATGACGTCGAGAAACTGGTGCGGATGAACTGGGCCCAGGGCATCCACAAGTTCTTCATTACCGACGACAACTTTGCCCGCAACAGGGATTGGGAAGCGATCTTCGACCGCCTGATCGAACTGCGCGAACGCGACGGCATCCCGCTCGGCATGATGATCCAGGTCGATACGCTGTGCCACAAGATCCCGAACTTCATTGAAAAATCCAAGCGGGCCGGCGTGACGCGCGTCTTCATCGGGCTCGAGAACGTCAATCCGGACAATCTGACCGCTGCCAAGAAAAACCAGAACAAGATCACCGAATATCGCAAGATGCTGCTTGCCTGGAAGGCACAGGGCATCATGACGCTTGCCGGTTACATCCTCGGCTTCCCTGCCGATACGCCTGAGTCAATCAGGCGTGACATCGCGATCATCCAGCACGAGCTGCCTGTGGATGTTATCGAGTTCTTCGTGCTGACGCCGCTGCCGGGGTCGGAAGACCACCAGACCCTGTGGCGTAAAGGTGTCGATATGGACGCCGATCTCAACATCTACGACGTCGAGCATGTTTGCACGGCGCATCAGAAGATGAGCAAGCAGGAATGGGAAAGCATCTACCAGGAGGCATGGTCGCTCTACTATTCGCCTGAACACATGAAGACATTGCTGCGCCGTGCCGTCGCGTCCGGCGTTCCGCTTGCGAGCCTCGTTAAGGTCCTCGTATCGTTCGCGACCACCGTGCCGCTCGAAAACGTGCATCCACTGCAGAGCGGCCTGCTTCGGCTGAAGCACCCGTCCGAGCGGCGTCCCGGAATGGTTCGAGAGAATGCACTCGTCTTCTGGCCGCGCTTCATATGGGAAACTGTCGCCAAGCACATATCGCTGGGCGGCACCATTGCGCGGCTGGCGGTAAGCGCGTTCTTCATCGCACGCGACAAGAATTCAAAAAACTACATGGACCAGGCGCTGACGCCGGTCGCCGAACATGAAGACGAGACGCTCGAACTGTTCACCAAGACGGCAGGCGGACAGGCGGCGGTCTCGCATATCAAAAAGGTGAACGAGCTGACGCACGCTCACCGTGCGGTCTGACGCGCCGCACCTTTCGATCGAGCTGAATGCCAAACACAAAAAACCCCGCACATGGCGGGGTTTTCAGTTAGATCGCGTGGCCGGAAATTACTCGGCGCCTTCCTCGGAAGCCTTCTTCTTCGGTGCTGCCTTCTTCTTCGGAGCAGCAGCTTCTTCGCCTTCAGCAGCTTCAGCCTTGGCAGCAGCCTTCTTCTTCGGAGCGGCCTTCTTGGTTTCCTTCTCGGAACCGTCGCCTTCTTCTTCGGCGAGCAGTTCTTCCTTCGTCACCTTCTTGTCGGTGACGTCGAGTTCGGTCAGCAGATGGTCGATGACCTTCTCTTCGAAGATCGGAGCGCGGATCGAAGCGGCTGCACCCGGCTGGCTGCGGAAGAATTCGAGAATCTGCTTTTCCTGGCCTGGATACTGACGCAGCTGCTCATAGATCGCGCGCTGCATTTCGTCTTCGCTGACTTCGACGCCGGCCTTCTCGCCGATCTCGGAGAGAACGAGACCGAGGCGAACGCGACGCTCGGCAAGCTTCTTGTATTCTTCGCGCGCTTCTTCTTCCGTCGTGTCTTCGTCGGCGAAGGTCTTGCCGGACTGGGCGAGATCGTTGGCGACCTGGTTCCAGATGCCGTTGTATTCGGCTTCGACGAGCGAGGCCGGGGTCTCGAACTTGTACATTTCGTCGAGCTGGTCGAGGATCTGGCGCTTAACCTTCTGACGGGTCATCGAGCCGTACTGCGACTCGATCTGGCCGCGAACAACTTCCTTCAAACGGTCAGCCGATTCCAGGCCAAGCTTCTTGGCGAGCTCGTCATCGATTTCGACGGCGGCAGGAGCGGCAACGTCCTTGACGGTGACGTCGAAGGTGGCTTCCTGGCCAGCGAGGTTCTTGGCAGGGTAATCGGCCGGGAACGTCACGGTGATGGTCTTTTCATCGCCGGCCTTGGTGCCGACGAGCTGCTCTTCGAAGCCGGGGATGAAGCGGCCGGAACCGAGTACGAGTTCGGCGCCCTGATCGGTGCCGCCTTCGAAGGCTTCGCCAGCAACCTTGCCGACGTAGTCCATCGTGATGCGGTCGCCGTCGGCAGCCTTGCCCTTCTTGGTCTCATAGGTACGCGCGCTTTCGGCGACCTTCAGAACCTGTTCGTTCACTTCTTCGTCGGAAATATCAACGACTTCGCGGGTGATCTTGACGCCCTTGACGGACTTCAGTTCGATCGGCGGCAGAACTTCGTAGGAGAGCGTGAATTCGAAATCCTGCTCGGCAGCGAGGATCTTTTCTGCTTCGTCCTTGTCTTCCGTCATCGCGACTTCAGGCTGGGTAGCGGACTTTTCGCCACGCTCGGCCAGAATGGCGGTCGGCTGTTCGCGGACGATCTCGTTGACGAGATCAGCCATGATGGACTTGCCGTAAACCTTCTTCAGGTGCGCGGCCGGGACCTTGCCGGGACGGAATCCGTTGATACGGACCTTGTCCTTCACGTCGGCAAGACGCTCGTTCATCTTGACTTCCATGTCCTTGGCCGGGATCACGACCTTGATTTCGCGCTTCAGCCCTTCAGCGAGCGTTTCGATAACCTGCATGTCTTCCTACCTTCATTTCGTGGCGGCCGTGCCCAGACGCCGTTCGTTTCGATGAGCACGACGCCGGAAAGTTGCCGGGCGTGGCTTGTTCTCAATTCTTATTCATTCCGCCGCTGGCGGAACGGCGCTTTTGCTGCCGGGTAATCGAGGGACACCGGTATCCGGTCCCCCCGCCTGCAAGCCAGCTTTGGTGCGGGTAGAGAGACTTGAACTCCCACGCCTTACGGCACCAGAACCTAAATCTGGCGTGTCTACCAATTTCACCATACCCGCGTTCTCAAAAACCGCATGCATATGCCTGCACATGAGGCCTTCCGGAGCGCGGCGTCTCTATAACACCCGATTTGGTGGAGGCAAAGGAAAAATGAAGGCTAAATGACAGGGATTTCGCCTATTCAGTCGACCTTCCACACGATACCGCATCAACTCAATAGAGCGGCTCGTCATAAGCGGGCTTGCCGTCGACCAACAAACTACGGATTTGCGGCGTTCCGTTCGGCGCGACGCGGATCGCAATGGCCACGTCGCCGCTCTGGCGCGCCTGCTCGAGCGCCGTTCCCTGCCCCTCAGGAACGTAGTACCGCTCGATACCATACTCGACACGAATGCTGTCGCCCGAACCTGGGCCATAGCTGTAGAATGGCCGGCTATGCAGGACGACCGTGCCGTCCTGTTGCGGCAACCGTTCGAACGATGATTCGACAATACCCCAGAAACCGCCCTCGCCCGGTCGCAACCGAACCCACATGATGCGCTCACCGGGCTCCTTTGGAATGCCGCCGACAAGCGATTGGACCGGCACTGTCGATATGTCGTAGTTCAGCACCACATAATCCCCACGCAGGAAATCGCGAGGGTCGACAGGCGCCGTCTTCAACAACACGTCCTCGCCGCTGCGCAGGATCGCCGCGCGGCTCTCGATCACATAGCCCAGGACCGCCGTCTGAAGAGCGGCAACGATGATCGCCGCGAGGAAATAGCGTCGGCCCGAATAGATACCTGACGACAAAGAGCTCATATGCCCACCTCCGCAGACCTGGCAGCGAACCGACGCTCAAGGCGAATGACGATCCATGCGACGGCCGCGACGAACAGGCCCGAGAACAGGAAGAGGCTCGACGTACCGAGGATCGAACCGACGGTGACCGACGCAAGATACAGCATCTCAACGGCGAACGTCGCATAGGCAAGGTAGCGGACTGCGCCGTTGTTGCGTCCCTGCAGCGCGATTGCCAGAACGGCGGCCGCCAGCGTCACAAGTCCAAGGACGACCATCCGCCATCCCTCATCGATTTCCGTATGCAACAGAAACAAGCCGATCACGGCCACAAGAAAGCAGTAGAAGGCCGGTGCCGCGCCAGCGCTCTTGACCAGCGCGGAAAGCCGCGAAAGCGGAAGACTGACGATCACCAGCCCCAGCATGCCACCGACCGTGTAGCCAACCGCCATCCAAGTCTCGTCATGCAAGGCATAGAGCCAGGCGAGCCAACCGACCAGAAGCAGGTAGGCCAAATGGCGCGCGCGATCCGCTCCGGTAAAGCGCACGAGAGCGACAACGGCGACCGCCATGATCGGCGCCATCCAGGGATCGAAGCCCACCCATCGCGTGTCGTAAGAATCGAGATAAACGGCAAAGCTGCCCCACGACAGAAAGCCTGCCACCGCAGTCACGACACTCGACCTGAACAGGACGGCAGAAACCACGGCGATCGCAAACCACAAGTACATGACGGTCTGCTCGTCTCCAGACAAATGATACATCTGCCCGACCAACGAAATCGCCCCGCCAAAACTCAGCGTTCCGATCACCAGCAGCCCAGAGGCCGCGGCCACGGCGCCCCGGGCAAGCATGGCAGCAGCGGCGAGATGAACGCCCCAGACAATCACAAGGATCACGCCAACGCGAACAAGCCGAGGAATGGCTTCCCAATTCGATGCCACGACCAGCAGGATCGCTGCCGCCAGCAATATGCCAGCAAGGATCATCAGCACATTGCCGAGACTGAAACTCGCGGGACGCCGATCATACTCCAGTAGCAAACCATTCGCGGTCGCTTCGGGTATCAACCCCTTTTCTACCCAAAGCGACAAATCTCGTTCAAGCCGACCGCGGTACATTCCTTACTCCGCCAACTGCGCAACGCCGCGCGCCCTGGATCATCTTATAGACACCGATCGACCATTGGGGAAACCGTCCCAGCGGCTTTTCCCCGCCAGCCAATTGCGAACCGACGATCAACCGTGTTCTGGAGCACACTCGCCAGAACCCAGTCGCAGGCGTCAGCCATGCAATGAATGCATGATGCCCATGAATTTATTGCACTGCAAAATCGGCTCGAATAGTATTACAAATGAAAGCATCAGAACGGGGATGGCGCTCCGTACCGGTCCGCCGGGAGCCTGCGGAGTTATCTTCGCAACGAAATTCGGAGCGGCGCACTCCTCCTCCCAGTGCCCTCCGATAGACTGGCAACACTCCTCCTCCCAGTTGTCAGTCACCTACATGACGCCCATCGGATCCTCCCCCGATGGGCGTTTTTGCGTTTGCGGGCGGTCAGCCGACCTCGGGACGAGCAGATCGCTCGAGTGGCCACTCGGCAAGCCTTTTGCCTAATGTTTGACCATAAATCGGCAAACTCAGGTAAGAAATAGCGACAGAATTGCAGTGGACGCATAGGTGATCTGAAATCTTGGGTCTGCTACTCCTTCGCAGTGCAACATATATTCCGGTCATCAAACAGAGGTCAGCGCCGAGAAGCGGCAGCTGGCATATCTCAAGCCCTAGGAAAGGGGATCGAAATGAACTTCTCACGCTCTTTCAACAATTGGCGCAAGTATCGTCAGACGGTTACTGAACTCGGCCGCATGACCAACCGTGAATTGCATGACCTCGGCATCGACCGCTCGGACATCCATCGCGTTGCTCGCGAGGCTTCCGCCCGCTAATTCAATCGATCAGACGCCTCCCGAGGCGATCACATTTCTAAAACGCCCGGTGCCTCTCGGCAACGGGCGTTTTCTTTTGCCGACGGCGCCGGTTGCCTCAATAGTTGCAGACCTTTCCTTCGCTCAAAAAATACAATCTGCATCCTTAATGGGCATAGCATGCACTATTGCATAGCAGGTGCCTTTTCTTTGCACTGCACAAAATCGCAGAGAACACCTATATGAGTGTCAACCGCTGAGACGGCAATCAGGCCTCTCGCGACATCTCTCTGAGGAAACGAACATGAACCCGATCCGCATTGCAAAAAGCTGGCTCAGCTACCGCCGCACTCTTAGCGAACTTGGCAGCCTTTCCAACCAGACCCTGTCCGATATCGGCATCAGCCGCTACGACATTCGCAACATCGCTTCGCGCTCGTTCCGCTAATAGCGGCGAGCTTGGAGTTTCAAAAACGGCCGATGGCGCCGTTTTTGATTCCTGGCATTCACAAAGCGCAACCGCGTCTCCGTTCCGCGCCTGTGGTGCCGTCGTTTGTTGATCGTCGCGAGTCCGAGGCTGTTACGAGTGGACTCATATTAGAGAATATGAAAGTATCGGACCGCGATCCAACGGGGACATGCGCGATGTGCCGATACAATCTTCGCATGGAAGACGGATTATGGACCGTGGTTGATGCCACGACGCAGAAACCGGCCGAATTGGACGACGTGCTGATGACGCGAATGACGTGGCGCGAAGCGTGCGACATGGTCGATATCTTGAACAAGCTCGATCGGATAAGCTCAATTTCCAAACGATACGAGGCATCTGCCTCGGGACATCGGTGAATATCGTCGATTCTGATCGCTGCTTCGCGACCCGGCTCCGCCTATAGTTCAAGCGACCGCAACTTCTGAACCGCGAAATCAACGAAGGCCCTCGTCTTGGCCGAGACATGGCGGCCTTCCGTGTGAACGACGTGGATTGGCAGTGGTTCTTCCTCGTAGTCTTCCAGCACCGTACGCAACTGCCCGGCGGCAACATGCCGGGTAACCTGATATGAAAGCGGTCGTGACAGGCCCCAACCGGTGAGCGCCGCGGCAATCGATGCGTCCATCGTATTGCAAGACATGCGTGGATGAAGGGTCACCGCCGTACCGTCCGGCCCAAAGTGCCAGTCGAGGGGCGCGGATGAGCCTGTGCTCACAATGGTGACGTGCCCGGCGAGATCGCTCGGTATCAGGGGAATGCCGTGACGCTCGAAATATGCGGGCGCTCCGCATACGACGCGGCGTACGCTGCCAACCCTGATCGCAGTCTGATCCGAATCCTGCAGGTGCCCGATCCGGACAGCAACATCGATGCCCTCCTCGACCAGGCTGACGATCCGGTCGAACAGCAGTACGCGCGCGGTGACCCCCGGATACAATTGCAGGAACTCGGCGATGGCAGGGACCATGTGCATCTGCCCGAACAGCACGGGCGCAGTGACGGTCAGCACGCCCGACGCGGTCGCATGGGAGCCGCCCGCGGACGCTTCCGCCTCATCGACGTCAGCGAGGATTCTTCGGCAATCGTCGACATAGCGGGCGCCTGACGAGGTGAGCTTCACCGAACGGGTCGACCGCACGAAGAGCCTTGCCCCGGTGCTATCCTCCAGGAACGCGATCGCGCGTGTCACGGCTGGCGGGCTCATGTGGAGCTGCCGCGCCGCCTCGGCGAAGCTTGCCGTCTCGGCAACCTTGACCAGCACCTTCATGCATTGAAGCCGATCCATGCGCCAAACCCACCACTAATCCACCGATTGAAACAGTCTCTTTCTAACAACCATAATTCCACACGACGAAGGAAACAATTAGATTTCGGTCAGTTCCAACGGAGATCAGATCCATGAAGCTCTATATTCATCCTCTTTCGGGCCATGCTCATCGCCCCCGCCTCTTCCTGTCGTTGATCGGCGCCAAGGCGGATATCGTGGAGGTCGATCTCGCTGCAGGTGAGAACAAAAGCCCATCCTTCCTTGCCCTCAATCCCTTCGGCCAGGTTCCAGTGCTTGAGGACGGCGACACGATCATCGCCGATTCGAACGCGATCCTGGTCTATCTCGCCAAGAAGTATGCATCGGAGGGCTGGCTGCCGGACGATGCGGCGGGCGCTGCCGCTGTGCAACGGTGGCTGTCGGTCGCCGCAGGCGAGGTCGCCTACGGACCGGCCGCCGCCCGCCTCGTGACCGTCTTCGGAGCCAAGTTCGATACCGCCGAGGTCATCGCGCGTGCACATCGCATTCTCAAACTGCTGGATGCCCAGCTTGCCGACCGCGACTGGATTGCAACGGGTCAGCCGACGATCGCCGACGTCGCGCTCTACGGCTACATCGCCCGCGCACCCGAAGGAAACGTCGACCGTTTCGGCTACGGCAATGTAACGGCGTGGCTGCGGCGAATCGAGGCCCTGCCGGGTTTTGTGCCCTTCAAGAAAACGGCCGTCGGGATCGAAGACGCCGCCTGACGTAAATTGGGCTTTCGAAGCGGATGAAGACGCTTCACCAAGGAGCAAGTCATGCCCGAGAACTGGAAACCGGAACCCAACTCGCCCTGGCACGCTGGCGAGATCGCCCTGCAAGAGAAGGTCGGCGTTGCCAGACGCATGGACGAGGTGGGCCGACACGTATTGCGCAACCATTTGATCGACCAGCACCGGCAGTTCTACCCGCAGCTGCCGTTCATCGTGCTCGGGACGGTGGACGCCGAAGGCAACGCCTGGGCGACGCTGCGTGCCAACAATCCGGGCTTTCTACAAAGCCCGGATCCGGAGACGCTGAGCGTGAACCTTCCGCGGGACACAAACGATCCGGCTGATCAGGGCATGGAGAATGGCGACGCCATCGCCATGCTGGGCATTGAGCTCCATACCCGCCGGCGAAATCGGTTGAACGGCACGATTGGCCGAACAGGCTCTAGCGGCTTCGACGTGCATGTGGGCCAGGCTTACGGGAACTGTCCGCAATATATCCAGCTGCGTGATTTCACCTTCGCGCGAGAAGCCACACAGCCCACACGGCAAGCTGCGACTACTCTTGCCGGCCTTGGCGGACGCGCGGCGGAAATGATAGCGGGGGCGGATACCTTCTTTGTCGCCTCCTACATGGATCGGGAGAACGGTGAACGACAGGTCGACGTCTCTCATCGCGGCGGAAAACCGGGCTTCGTGCGCATCGGCGACGATGGCGTGATGACAATACCGGACTTTGCCGGAAATCTCTTCTTCAACACGCTTGGCAACATTCTTGGCAACTCTCAAGCAGGGCTGGTCTTTGCCGATTTCGAGAGCGGCGATGTGCTGCAATTGTCGGGCGACGCCGAGGTGATCCTCGATTCGCCGGAGATCGCCGCCTTCCAAGGTGCCGAGCGCCTCTGGCGCTTTCGGCCGAGGCACATCGTCTACCGGCCGGATGCGCTGGCATTGCGGTGGCATTCACGTACCGGCGGCCAATCGCCCAACTCGTTAATGACAGGTAACTGGAACGAAGCCGCAAGCCGGATCCGCGCCGCCGAGCTATCGAGAAGCTGGCGTCCGCTCGGCGTCGCGAAGGTCGTTCAGGAGAGCACAAACGTGCGCTCGTTCTACCTCGAACCTGCCGATGAAGCCGGCCTGCCGGCGCACCTTGCCGGACAGCATCTGCCGATCCGCGTCAAGCCGGAAGGCTCAGCGGTACCGGCTGTTCGAACCTACACGCTTTCGGCCGCGCCCTCCGACAGCACCTACCGCCTGAGCGTTAAACGCGAGGGGCTGGTCTCGACGCATCTGCACGACACCATTCGGCCCGGCGACATCATCGAGGCGCGGGCGCCGGCGGGCGCGTTCACAATCGACGCAGCGGAAACGCGTCCCGCTGTGCTGCTGGCTGCAGGCATCGGGATTACGCCGCTGCTCGCCATGCTTCGGCACATCGTCTACGAGGGGCTCCGCAAGCGCCGGATACGGCCTACCTGGCTTATCTACTCGGCACACAGCAAGGCAGAGCGTGCGTTTAACGCAGAAATCCAGTCGCTCGTCGCGGCCTCGGGCGGAGTTGTGAGACTCGTTCGGTTGCTTGGGGACACAACCGGGGCAGTCCCTGGCGAAGACTACGAAAGGCAGGGCCGTGTCGACACGGCGTTGCTGACTGCGGTGCTACCGTTCAACGACTACGATTTCTATCTTTGCGGCCCGTCGGGCTTCATGCAGTCGGTCTATAACGGACTGCGCGGCCTGAATATTGCCGATGGCCGCATCCATGCCGAGGCCTTCGGCGCGGCCTCCGTTTCGCGCACCTCTGAAGCCGCCGTGGAGACCACGCCATCCAGGCCGGCAGCGGATACGGCGGTGCCGGTCTATTTCATGCAGTCTGGCAAGGAAGCGCGCTGGGAACCCGGCAGCGGCACACTGCTGGAATTTGCGGAAGCCCGCGGCCTGCAACCGGAATTCAGCTGCCGCCTCGGCAACTGCGGAAGCTGCCGAACGAAGGTGCTGGCTGGCGCCGTCGCCTATATCAAGGTGCCGACGGCCGATGTTGCCGACGATGAAGCCCTGATCTGCTGCTCAGTCCCGGCTGCAGGCGGAGAAGGGTCGCGGCTGGAGCTTGATCTCTAACCGAGTTGAGTTGCCTCGCGGGCGTGACAGGCGTGCGGCGTCAATTCTTCGGTTTCCTGTCTCGGCCGGGCGTGATAATCAGCCGCGCATGAACAAGACCTCTTCTCACTCTCCCATCCACGTGGTCGGCGGCGGGCTCGCCGGCTCGGAAGCCGCCTGGCAAATCGCAAGTGCCGGCGTGCCGGTGATCCTGCACGAGATGCGCGGCGTTCGCGGGACGGATGCCCACAAGACCGACCATCTGGCCGAGCTTGTGTGCTCCAACTCGTTTCGCTCGGATGATGCGACCAGCAATGCGGTCGGCGTCATCCACGCCGAGATGCGTCTTGCCGGCTCGCTGATCATGGCTTGCGCCGACAGGCACCAAGTGCCGGCCGGCGGTGCGCTCGCCGTTGACCGCGACGGTTTTTCGGACGCCGTGACCAGGGAAATCGACAATCACCCCCTCATCACCGTCGTCCGCGAGGAAATCACCGGCCTACCGCCAAAGGAATGGGATCTGGCCATCGTCGCGACCGGCCCCCTGACCGCTCCTTCGCTCGCAAGCGCCATCCAGGCGGAGACCGGCGCCGATGCACTCGCTTTCTTCGATGCCATCGCTCCGATCGTTTACCGCGAGAGCATCGACATGGACATCTGCTGGTATCAGTCGCGCTACGACAAGGTCGGCCCGGGCGGCACCGGCAAGGACTACATCAACTGCCCGATGGATGAAGATCAGTACAACGCCTTTGTCAGCGCTCTGATCGACGGCGATACCGTCGGCTTCAAGGAATGGGAAGGTACGCCCTATTTCGATGGTTGCCTGCCGATCGAGATCATGGCCGAGCGCGGACGCGAAACGCTGCGTCACGGTCCGATGAAGCCTATGGGGCTGACCAATGAGCACAACCCTACAGTGAAGGCCTATGCGGTCGTGCAGTTGCGCCAGGATAATGCGCTGGGCACGCTTTACAACATGGTCGGCTTCCAGACGAAGCTGAAATATGGCGCGCAGGCGGATATCTTCCGGATGATTCCCGGCTTGCAGAATGCCGAATTCGCGCGTCTCGGCGGCCTGCATCGCAACACCTATATCAATTCACCGACGCTGTTAGACCACTCGCTGACGCTGAAATCGCGGCCGGGCCTGCGCTTCGCCGGCCAGATCACTGGGTGCGAAGGCTATGTCGAAAGCGCAAGCGTCGGCCTTTTGGCCGGCCGGTTTGCCGCTGCCGAGCGCAAGGGTGAAGCCGTGTCGCTGCCGCCTGCGACGACGGCGCTTGGCGCGCTGCTCGCGCATATCACCGGCGGCCATCTTGTCACCGACGAGGAGCCGGGCAAGCGCTCGTTCCAGCCGATGAACATCAATTTCGGTTTGTTCCCGGAGCTTGAGCCGGGCTCGATCGTCAAGCCGGAAGGCGTAAAACGCTTCCGCGGCAAGGACAAAACGATCATGAAGCGGCAACTGATCGCCAAACGCGCGCTTGCCGATTGCGCCGACTGGCTCGGCCAGACGATGCCGCTGGCTGAATCAGCGTGATGGCAGAGGCGGCGGATAGGTCCGTATCTGCCGAAAATCCATCGGCTCAGCTGCTGATCGGCCGTGGCGGGTTAATGGCGGTTCGCCGCAGTCGGGTTGGCAGGTGGCAGTTCCTTGTCCGGTTCCGCGATATAATTGCCCAGTAGCCAAAGCGAAACCTCTGATGCCTCCCTGGCGGATGTGAACTCGAAGGCGCCGTTGTGATGAGGCGCATCGAGGAACTCGATGCTCAGCCCCTTGCCTGTTTGGGAACTCAGAACCCTCACCCTGCCCGGCTGAATGACGTGGCAAGCATAGTGGCGCTGCAGGCTGCGCATGAAACCCGCCTTGTTGTCGTGCAGGCGGACAAACACGGCCAGGCCGTTTGCCGTTGCCTGGAGCTGGCGGATCGCTTCGTTCGGAAATGCACGGTTGAACTCAATGATCGCCAGTCCGGTATCATGCAGTCCCTCTTCCTTGTTTTGCGCAGCCATTCTGGTTGCTGCAAACGCAATGGCGATGACGACAGCGAATATAACGCACCAGACGATAATGCTCACGTTGTTTTCCATTCAAGACGTAGCTCCAGCACCCTTCATAGTACGCGGGCCTTGCGCGAGTTTGAACACCGTCAGATTTTCTTGCGCATGAGAGCGAGCACCATGCTGATCTGGCGACGCCATTGCGGGAGTTGGGGCGACCGCTCGAAGATGGCCGCGCCCATCCTTTGGGCATCGACCAGAACGGAGCCAGCCTGCACGACCGGCAGAAACGCGGGAAACACGAGCGGCGAAATGATGGCCGCTCTTGCCTTTGCGAGATGGTCGCGACCCAGCCCGGCAAACGCCTCGATCGCGGCGGACACGCGCAGCTTGTCGTCCCCGGCCAGGAACGCCTCGCGATCGAGGCCGGTCGCGGAGAGAATCTCGAGCGGAAGGTAAACCTGGCCGCGATGGCGGTGGAGCGGCATCAGGAGCAGCAGCCCTGCAATCGCCTGCGCGACGCCTGCGTGTCCCGCAGCTTCGGCTGATTTTGATGCCTCTGCGGGCGCCAGCACCAGGCTTGCAAGCTGGATCAGCGCTGAGGCCGTCTCACCGGCATAGCCTTCCAGCGATGTACGCGTCTCCATCGGGTCATCATAAAGGTCGAAGATACGGGCATCGATCATGTTTACAAGCGTTTGCCGCGGCAGGCGATGATCCTCGATGGCCGACAGCAGCGCCGAGGCGAGAGGATTAGCCTGCGTGGAGCCGTGCGCATTGCCTTCCAGAAGATCGCGCCAGTACTGCATGCGGACTTCGCCGGGGAGCGGTTCGTGAACCAGATCGCGGATGCGCGCAATCTCTGCATTGAAGGCATAGAGCGCGGCCAGAGCGCCACGCTTGTCCTCCGGTGACAGGATACACGCGAGATACCGGTCACGGTCACTGTCACGCAGCATTGCCAGGCTGATGTCCTGGTTCGTCGCAGATCGATCTGCCATGTTCAGACCGCGATCATTGCCGCCGCAACGGCACGCGATTCAAGGAGCATGATGTTGAAGGTCCGCACCGCCGCGCCGGTGTTCATCGGGTCGGAAGAAATACCTGCAGCCCTCAGCGCCGCCTTGAGATCGGGCGGTATCGGACGCATCTCCGTGCCGGTTCCCAACAGCAGGAACTCGATCTGCGCGGCCTCATCGAGGACCTTCTGGAAATTCTCGATGGACAGCGGCTTGGTCATATCCATGTCCCAGCCGTAGATACCCGACGGCAGGCACATGATCGAGCCGCGATGGGACATGTCCGCGAACCGAAAGCCGCCATTGCCATACGTATCGATTGGTGCGCGGCCGGGAAAATGGGCCTCGCGGATTTCTATGCCTCTTGCCATGTTCTTACACTGCCGGATTGCCGGATCTTGCATCCGGTTCCGTCACTTTCTTGTCTGGATCGTTGTCGAGCACGTCCGGCCGGAGCTTGAACACAATCAGCACGGGCGCTGCGATGTAGATGGAGGAAAAAGTGCCGACGGCAACGCCGAACAGCATCACGAAGGCGAATGGGCGAATGATTTCGCCACCGAACAGGCAGAGCGCGGCAAGCGCGAGCAATGTTGTTGCCGCGGTCAGAACGGTGCGCGACAGCGTCTGGTTGATGGAGGCGTCAATGAGGATCGGCAGCGGCATCTTCCGGTATCGCTTCAGGTTCTCGCGCATGCGATCATAGACGACAACGGTGTCGTTCAGCGAATAGCCGACCACTGTTAGAATAGCCGCGATGCTGGTGACGTTGAACTCCATTCCGGTGACGACGAACAGGCCAAGCGTTAGGATGATGTCATGCAGCGCGGCAATCACAGCGCCGACGGCAAATTGCCACGCGAAGCGCATCCAGATGTAGACGAGGATAACCGCGAGCGAGGCAAGGACACCGAGGGTGGCAGCCCTGGTCAGCTCCCACGAAACCGCAGGGCCGACCACTTCGACACGGCGGAAATCATAGTCGTCTCCCAGTTCATCGCGAACAAGCGTCATCGCCGACTGCTCGGCGTTCTCGCCGCCGCCCTGAGCCTGAATGCGGATCACCGCGAGCGAGGCGTCGCCAAGCCGATCAGCGTCGATATCGCCGATGTTCAAATCACCCAGGCGCGCGCGAATATCGGCTGGATCGGCAGCACCTTGTTTTGCCTTGACCTCGACAAGCGAGCCGCCCGCGAAATCGACCCCGAGATTTGTGCCGAGCATGGCAAAGGCCAACATCGCGGCGATCGACAGCGCAGCCGACACCGTGAAGGTATAGCGTCGGATGCCCATGAAACGGATGTTGGCGCGATCGAAGATACCGGTGTGGACGTCTTTGGGAAGATGCCTGGGGTGGCGCCTGTGAAGCCAGGTCACGACGATCCAGCGCGTGAGCGTGAAGGCGGTGAACACCGTAGTCAAAATACCGGCCGCGAGCGTTACCGCGAAGCCGCGGACAGCCTCGTTGCCGAGATAGTAAAGGATCACCGAGGCAATGAAGATCGTCACGTTCGCATCAAAGATCGTCATGAACGCTCTTGAGAAACCGCTCTCGACCGCCTCTGAAAACGGCCTTCCGGTTTTGGCTTCCTCGCGTATACGTTCGTAGATCAGCACGTTGGCGTCGACCGCCATGCCGATGGTCAACACGATGCCGGCAATACCCGGCAGTGTCAGCGTGGCTCCGATCAGGCTCAACACTGCAAAGATCAGGACGAGATTGAGAACCAGCGACAGCGCAGCAATAACGCCCAACCCTCGATAGAAAGCGAACATCAGACCGACGACGAGAAGCGCCGCAACGGCTGCCGAAAGCAAGCCGGCGCGCGTGGATTCCAGCCCTAGAGCAGGACTTATCGATCGCTCTTCCACGGTCGTCAGGGTTGCGGGAAGAGCCCCGGTGCGCAGCATCAGCGCCAGGTCCTGCGCACCCTCCTCAGTGAAACTGACTGGAATACTCCCGGAACCACCAAGGATCGGCGCACTGATGAGTGGTGCGGCCATCACCTGATCATCGAACAGGATCGCAAGGTGGCGACCAATATTCTGTCGGGTCATCTGTGCCAGGCGCTCGGTGCCCGCGGCGTCGAGCTTGTAGCTGATCGAGACGGCCTGCGTCTCGGCATCGACGCTTGATTGCACGTCCACGATGTTTTTGCCGGTGACGAAATCCGTGCGGTCGACAAGATAGGGAACCGGCGGATCGTCCAGCGAATACAGCACCTCCGAGGTGGCAGGCCACCGTCCGCTCAACGCATCCTGCCCGGACATGCTCTCATCGAGCATGCGCACCGACAGTTTGGCCGGCTCGCTCAGAATGTTCTTCAGGCGTTCGACATCAACAGAACCCAGAACCTGAACATCAATGCGATCCGAACCGATCGGCCGTACGGCAAAATCGGAGGCTCCGAGCGCCGCAACCCGCTTGCGGACCACTTCGAGCGACTGTTCTTGCGCAGCAGCAATCCCGCTCGCGATGCTGGCGTCGGAAATCTGCAGCGTCAGTTGGCCATCGTCGGCCTGCTGCAGGATCACATTCTGCGTCGATCCTCCAAACAAGCCACTCGCCGTCGCTGACGTCAGCTCTTTCAGGGCATCAGTCGCGGCCTGAACCTGGCCGGCATCAGTGATCTTGACAGTGACGGTACGATCATTTCCGGTCAGGCCGGTGTAGCGGATGTTCGCCTTGCGCAATCTGGCGCGAATATCGCCGACCGTGCTTTCCAGCCGCTCCTTAACGACATCAGCCCGCTCGACCTTGAAGAGCAGGTGCGAACCGCCCTGCAAATCGGGCCCAAGCGCGATGCGATTGTGCGGCAGCCATGAAGGAAAAAGCGAAAGCTGCTTTTCAGAAAGGAGGTTGGAGGCCGCGAGCAACACGGCCACCAGTACAACGATCCAGATCAGAACGGTCTTCAAGCGGGAAAAACGAAACATTTTCTCTCGACTATTCCGATCCGGTTCGTGGGGTAGCTAGCTTTGTTATGCAGCGTCAGCTTTGACTGGCTCGCCCTTGACGCGAACTTCCGTGATGCCGGTGCGGACAATGCGGACGCGGACGCCGTCGGCAATTTCCACTTCGACTTCCTTGTCGTCAACAACCTTGGTTACCTTACCGACAAGACCACCGCCCGTAACGATCTGGTCGCCGCGGCGGATCGCCTTCAACGTCTCATCACGCTTCTTTGCCTGCGCGCGCTGCGGACGGATCAGCAGGAAATACCAGACGACCATCAGCGGCACAAACAGGATGATCATTTCAAAGCCCGAGCCGAACGGCGACGCAGCGGTGTCGGTTGCAGCCTGGGCGAATGCCGGGGTGACGAACATGTTAAACTCCTCAAAACTTTCCGGAGGCGGAACTCCGCCTTTTTCTCGGGTGGCCGGACTATAATTATGGTCATTGCGAATGCAACAGAAACAGCCGGAAACCGTACCGATTCAGCTGCCTATTAGCCTTTCCGCTGGCAAAAGGCCATGCTACCTCGCAGCGAAACGTGAAGTGGATACCGCTGCAATCAACATTCCGGAGGACTGGTCATGGCTGAGGACATCAACGGCGTGATTCTGGCCGAGCTGCGTCGCCTTACTTATGCCGTCGAGCGACTTGCAGGTCCTGCGCCGGCGATCAACGACTGGGACGCTGCAGACTGCTTTGTCTGGTCCCCTGCCCGCCTGTATCTTCAGCCGGTTGCGCGGCCGAACCGGGTCGCGTTGACGCTCATCCGGGGCGTCGATCACGTGCGCGACATCCTGCACGAAAACACGGTGCGCTTTGCCGAGGGCTATCCCGCCAACAATGTGTTGCTGTGGGGCGCGCGCGGCATGGGCAAATCCTCGCTGGTCAAGGCCGTGCATGAGGATGTTCGGCTGGAAAGCGGCGTCTCGCTCAAGCTTGTCGAGGTCCACCGCGAGGATATCGCCAGCCTGCCAACCCTGCTCGACCTGCTGAAGGACACGCCGCATCGCATCATCTTATTCTGCGACGACCTCTCGTTCGATCATGACGATACGGCCTACAAGTCGCTGAAAGCTGCCCTCGACGGCGGGATCGAGGGCCGGCCGGACAACGTGCTGTTCTACGCAACCTCGAACCGGCGGCACCTGCTCCCCCGCAACATGATGGAGAACGAGCAGTCGACGGCGATCAATCCATCCGAGGCGGTGGAAGAAAAGGTCTCGCTGTCTGATCGTTTCGGTCTCTGGCTCGGATTCCACAAGTGCAGCCAGGACGACTACCTCAAGATGATCGACGGCTATGCCGACCACTTCAAACTCATCCAAGACCGCGAAAAAATGCACGCTGAGGCCCTGGAGTGGGCGACCACGCGCGGTGCCCGCTCGGGACGCGTGGCCTGGCAGTACATCCAGGACCTCGCGGGGCGGATGCGCATCGTCCTCGATCGCGACTGACGCCGATAGCACTAACCAAAACGACAAAAGCCCGGCATCGGCCGGGCTTTTGAGCAGTCCTCGAGACGCACTACCTACTCGAGGAACGTAATCGGATTGACCGGGGTCGCGTCCTTGCGGACTTCGAAATGGACCTGCGGCTGCTTAACATTGCCACTCATGCCCGAGACCGCAACAGTCTGACCGCGCTGGATCTTCTGGCCACGGGCGACGCTCAGTGTGTCGGCGTTGCCGTAGACGGTCACAGTGCCGTCGTCGTGTCGGACGAGGACCGTATTGCCGAGCTCCTTCAGGCCGTTGCCGGCATAGATGACAACCCCGTTTTCAGCGGCTTTGATCGCGGTACCCTGTGGAACCGAGATGTCGATGCCGTCGTTGCGGCTACCGTTGACGTTGGCGCCGTAGGCAGCGATGACTGCTCCGCGAACCGGCCAGCGATACTTCGAAATGCCCGTTGCTTCCGGGGCGACCGAAGCAACCTCCTTCTTGGCGGCGTCGCCGACGGTTTCGGTCGCCACAGGCGCTTTATAGGTTGCCGGCTGTGCGGCAATTGTCGTCGTTGCCGCGGCGGGCTCTACGACTGACTTATGCTCGACTTTGGGCGAGATGGATGCCGTCTTCACTCCGTCCTGGGAGCCGGAACCGTTCGGAATGTCCAGTTCCTGGCCGATGCGAATGGACCCGGCCGAGAGATTGTTGGCGGCCTTCAGGTCATCAATGCTGTTGCCGGTTGCCTTGGCGATCTTGGCAAGCGAGTCACCTGCCTTGACGACATAGGTGCCGCCAGCGCCCTTCGGTCCCTTGCCCGTTCCGGCAGGAATCTTACCGGTGGCATCGGGACTTGCCATGGACTTATCCCGAGCAGAGTTGGCACCAGGAACAACAGCGACGTTCTGTTCCTGCTGCTTGCCCGGCTGCGGGGCCTG
The DNA here is from genome assembly GCF_001426265.1 of Rhizobium sp. Root1220. Lineage (GTDB taxonomy): Bacteria > Pseudomonadota > Alphaproteobacteria > Rhizobiales > Rhizobiaceae > Rhizobium. Next base: position 143,355 of record NZ_LMDG01000003.1, on the reverse strand, counting down.
CCCATCCCTGGAGAGATCGGCTGCCTGGGCGGAAGCCTTGGCGGCATTGCCTCCGTTATAGGTCGGGATCAGGATGATCTGCCCCGGCTTGGCGGCGGCCGTTGTCTTCAAGCCGTTGGCGCGAAGGATTTCCTTTTCGGGAACCCCATAGCGTCTTGCAAGCGTCGCGACGCTCTCACCCGGACGAAGCGTGACGGACGGCGCATTTGTCGACGACCAGCCCGACACCTTCGGTGTAGTCCCCGTCACGATCCCATCGGCGTTCGCCTTCGGCGCCACAAGCACCTGCGCCGGCTTCTGCGGCGCGGTAGCGGCCGGGAAGGGCTGAGCTAGAGCGACCTGCCTTTCGCGGGCCGGAGCGATCGCGGACGGAGCCGAAAGTTCGGAGCGCTGGACGGAAACCGGCGCGGACGCCATGCGGGCGCTGGAAGCTCCGTAGTTCGGTTGTGTTGCCGGATAGGACTGGGCCATCGCCTGATTGTCCGTCGAATAGCCAGCCTGCGCCATATCCGCCTGTGGCACAGGATCGCCGCGCAGGCCACTCGTGTTTCTTCGTGGAATGGAATTGGTCGTCATCTGGTCTTGACCGGACGCAGAGAACAGGCCACCGAAACGCGTCACATCGGAACTACATCCCGTTGCCGCACTCGCCAGGAAAGCCGTTATCAGGACATTACTGGCAGACTTCCCGAACTTAGGCGAAAGACTGAAACGCATGACTCGACCCACTGAATAACGCAACCATTTGTAGGTTTATTAAAGCGCGTTAGTATTACCACGCGGTTAAAGCAGGGAAATCGAAGCGATTTTTTTGAGAGATTGATAACCATAGCCGCACCGCCGCGGTGGTCAGAGCTGCGACGCGACACGGGCTACGATCGGCAGGTAAGGAACGTCGAAAAGCTCCTCGCGCTCAAAGCGGCTGCCTGTCTTCGTCAGACGCACCAGGCGGCATTCGGTCTCAGAGATCATCAACGGCGCAATCATCGAACCACCTGAAACCAGCTGATCCGTGTAGAATCGAGGCATGGAATTAAAGGCGGCCGTCACCAGAATGCGGTCGAAGGTTCCGTCTCCCTGCATTCCGCCACTGCCGTCGGCCTGGCGGATGATGATGTTGCGAAGGCCGAGTGATTCCATGCGACGCTGGGCATTTGTCGTCAGTGTCTTGTAGCGGTCGATCGTCAGGACGCGTTCGGCCAATCGTGCCATGACGGCGGACATGAAACCGCTGCCGGTCCCCACCTCGAGTACGCGCTGACCCGGCTTGATCTTCAGGTGATGCAGGATGCGCACCGCCAGATCGACGCCCTCCAGGAACGAACCGCACTCGATGGGGATCGTGCGGCTGGAATAAGCCTGCTCCACGAATTGCGCCGGCACGAAAAGCGAGCGCGGGGTCTGCTCGACCGCCGTCAGCAGGTCAATGTCCGATACGCCTTCGGCACGCAGCCTCAGAACGAGCGCCGCGAACCCTTCCTTCTCCAACAAACGTGCCGTCACGCGGTTTACTCCGTACCCGAAAGCGCCCGCGCCACGCGGTCCTGAACGGAATAATCAGTCAGATCCAGTTTCAAAGGTGTTACCGAAATCTTGCGATGCTTGAGAGCGTGAATATCAGTGCCCTCGGCGAAGGCTCCGGCGCGCTCGCCGAACTTGAGCCAGTAGTAGGGAACGCCGCGGCCGTCGGCCCTTGCATCGACCTGCAGGTTGAAAGCAAGCTTGCCCTGCGCGGTGACCTCGACGCCCTCAACCTCCTCCGCCCGACAACTGGGGAAGTTGAGATTGAGGAAGGTGCCTTCCGGCAAATCGAGCGCCATCAGCCTGTCGAGAAGCGCAGGCGCATGCGCCTCACAGACTTCCCATGGAAGCATGCGAGCGCCGTCTACGTGTTGGTAGGCCTGGCTTAACGCAAATGAACGAACCCCGTGCATCGTGCCTTCGATTGCGCCCGCGATTGTTCCTGAATAGGTCACGTCGTCGGCGACGTTCGAACCAGAATTGACGCCGGAAAGCACCAGGTCCGGCTTGGTGTCCATGACCTGCTTGATACCCATGATGACACAATCGGTCGGTGTACCGCGCAGTGCGAAATGCTTGTCGGAAATCCTGCGCAGGCGAAGCGGTTCCGACAGGCTCAGGGAATGAGCAAGGCCGCTCTGGTCGGTCTCAGGTGCAACGATCCAGACGTCGTCGGAGAGCCTGCGCGCAATCCGCTCCAGCGCCGCAAGGCCTTCTGCGTGAATGCCGTCGTCGTTGGTGAGCAGGATGCGCATCGGTTCAGGCCGCCCGTTCGATCTTCTTCAGGCCGCCCATATAAGGCAACAGCGCATCGGGAATGGTCACCGACCCATCTTCGTTCAGGTAGTTTTCCAGAACGGCGATCAGGCAGCGGCCGACGGCCGTGCCGGAGCCGTTCAGGGTGTGAACGAATCTTATCGCCTTGTCATCCTTGCCGCGATAGCGAGCATTCATGCGCCGCGCCTGGAAATCGCCGCAGACGGAGCAGGACGAGATTTCGCGATACGTGTTCTGACCGGGTAGCCAGACCTCAAGGTCGTAGGTCTTGCGTGAGCCGAAGCCCATGTCGCCGGTGCAGAGCGTCATCGTGCGGAAATGCAGGCCGAGGCGCTTCAGCACCTCCTCGGCACACGCCGTCATCCGCTCGTGCTCGGCAAGTGAGCTCTCGGCGTCGGTGATCGAGACCAGCTCGCACTTCCAGAACTGGTGCTGGCGCAACATGCCGCGCGTGTCGCGTCCGGCCGAGCCTGCTTCCGAGCGGAAGGACGGCGTCAGCGCGGTGAAGCGCAGCGGCAGCTTTTCCTGATCGAGGATTTCCTCTCGCACCAGGTTGGTGAGCGTCACCTCGGCGGTCGGGATCAGCCAGCGGCCATCCGTCGTGCGAAACATGTCCTCGGCGAATTTCGGCAGCTGCCCCACGCCGAAGACCGCCTCGTCGCGTACCATCAGCGGCGAGCTGACCTCGGTATAGCCGTGTTCGCGGGTATGCAGATCGATCATGAACTGGCCGAGAGCCCGTTCCAGCCGGGCGAGCGGGCCGGTCAGCACCGTGAAGCGCGAGCCGGAGAGCTTGGCGGCACGCTCGAAATCCATGTAGCCCAGCGCTTCGCCGATCGCGAAGTGTTCCTTCGGCGTATGGTTCCAGCGCGGCTTGTCGCCGGTCGTGCGGGTGACGACATTGTCGTGCTCGTCCTTGCCGACAGGCACGTCGTCATGCGGGATGTTCGGAATGCGCGAAAGGGCGTCGTTGAGCTCGTCGCTGAACTGGCGGTCCTCTTCCTCGGCGCTCGGAAGCAAGACCTTGAGGTCTGCGACCTCGGCCTTGAGCTGCTCGGCAAGCTCGCTGTTCTTCTGCGCCATTGCCGCACCGATCTCCTTGGAGACCGTGTTGCGGCGGGACTGCATGTCCTGCACCTTCTGGACTGCCGAGCGCCGCTTCTCGTCAAGGGCGATCAGGCCTGCGGACAAAGGCTCGGCACCACGCTTGGCAAGGGCTGCGTCAAGCGCTTCGGGATTCTCACGGATCCATTTGATATCGAGCATCGTCGTTCCAGGTCGTTTCAAAAAGGTGACCCGGCCAAAGCCTGACCGGGCCTCGACCGGAATTGGGAAGTTTCAAGGAGAGATCGCGGTGTCGCTCAGTCGTTGTCCGTCTTGGAAACATCCGAAGACCCGTCAGCCTCCTTGACCGCCTCACGGGCACGCTGGCGCTCAACGAGTCGCGCTGCGTAGATGGCAATCTCGTAGAGAATGATCGTCGGCAGCGCAAGGCCGATCTGGGACATCGGATCAGGCGGCGTGAGCACCGCCGCGACGACGAAGGCAAGCACGATCGCGAACTTGCGCTTCTCGCGCAACCAGTCGGACGTCAGTATTCCCACCCGCGCCAGCAATGTCGTGATCACCGGAAGCTGGAACACCAGTCCAAAGGAAAAGACCAGCGTCATGATCAGGCTGAGATATTCCGAGACCTTCGGCAGCAGCGAAATGGCGACGTCGCCTTCTCCGGGCGCCTGCTGCATGGTCAGGAAGAACCACATGACCATTGGCGTGAAGAAAAAGTAGACCAGCGAGGCACCCATCAGGAACAGCACCGGCGACGCCACCAGGAACGGCAGGAAGGCAGCACGCTCGTTCTTGTAGAGGCCCGGCGCGACGAACTTATAGAGCTGTCCGGCAATGATGGGGAAAGCGATCACCAGGCCACCGAACATGGCGACTTTGACCTGGGTGAAGAAAAATTCCTGAGGCGCCGTGTAGATAAGCTGCGCCTTCGATACATCGAGATGCGCCCAAACAACCGCCCACTTGTACGGATAGACCAGAACGTTGAAGAGATGCTTGGCAAAGATGAAGCAGACGATGAAAGCGACGAAGAACGCGCCGATGGACCACATCAGCCGCGTGCGCAACTCCATCAGATGCTCGATCAGAGGCTGCGGCTTGTCTTCGATTTCACCGCTCATGCCTCATCCTTCTTTTTCTTTGCTGCCGTCTTCTTCGGGGCGGCTTTGGCGGCGGCTGTCGGCTTGGGTGCCGTCTTTGCCTGTCCCCGCCGGGGTTTTTCGGCCGGTGCTACAGCAATGGCAGCAACAGCATCCGCTTTGTCTGCGGCTTTGGCGCGCGGCTTGCGAACAGCTTTCGGCTTCTCCGTGGTGGCTACCCCTGGCAGATCTGCGGACGTGGCCGGCTGAGGCGTCGGAGACGACATGACTGGAGGCGTTTCCGGCAGGCTCATAGCAGGCTCGGGAGCCTGCATGGCAGCCGCCGGCACTTCGGTCTTGTTTTCTACCGTCGTCGCCTTCTGCAAGTCGGCCTTGATCTCGTTGCCCATCTGACGAAGCGGGTTCATAGCTTCGCGCAGGCTGTTAACGGGGTTCAGCTTCTGCGCGTCGGTCAGGGTCTGACGCACATCGTCGAGATCGGCCTCGCGCAACGCTTCATCGAACTGCGCACGAAACTCGCCCGCGACCTTGCGGGCACGCTGCATCATCTTGCCGAACGCACGAAGCATTGGCGGCAGATCCTTGGGACCGACCACCACAATCAGTACGACCGCGATGACAAGCAGCTCGGTCCAGCCAATATCGAACATACAAGGCTCCTGGGCGGGAAACGCGGGGGCGGCGTTGCCCGGACGCTATTACTTGGTCTCGTCGGCCTTGTGATCGACGGTCTTGCTTGCTGTGTCGGCGGCTTCGTCGTCGGTCATCCCCTTCTTGAAGCTCTTGATGCCCTTGGCTACGTCACCCATCAGTTCAGGAATCTTGCCGCGACCGAACAACAACAGCACGATGGCCAGAACGATAAGCCAGTGCCACATGCTAAAAGAACCCATTACGCTAACTCCCTGTTGCGATATCCCTTGATGTAAGAATTTCCGACATCAATTCCAACATCTAAATTCCCCGTTGGTTGACGCTTAATGTCACGGGATCGGCCGTTGTGACAAGTCATTTGGACTTCAAAATTTTGATAAGCATTGTTTTGATCGGCGAAACAAGGCCGCTACTCCTCCGATGCGCCGCCAGGCGCCAGCAAGCCGAGTTCCTCCAGATCCATCTGGGTTATTGGATCTTCGTCCTCGGCCAATTCGTCGCTCATCATCGGTGACGGTATATTGAAATTGGCGGGGACGCGACCGGAAAGCAGGCCCGCGCCCTTCAACTCTTCCAGACCAGGCAGGTCGCGCAATTCCTCCAGACCGAAGTGGTCGAGAAAGTCGCGGGTGGTGCCAAGCGTGACGGGCCTTCCCGGCGTGCGCCGGCGCCCACGGAAACGAACCCAACCTGCCTCCATCAGAACATCGAGCGTTCCGCGAGAGGTTTGCACTCCGCGGATATCCTCGATCTCGGCGCGGGTCACAGGCTGGTGATAGGCGATGATCGCAAGAACCTCCAGAGCGGCGCGCGAAAGCTTCCTCACCTCATTGTCGTCACGGCGAATGACGAAGGAAAGGTCTGCGGCGGTCCGGAATGCCCAGGCATCGTCGACCTGCATCAAATTGACGCCGCGATGCGCATACTGCTCCTTCAGCCGCAGCATGATAGCGCGGACATTGAATGCGCGCGGCAGACGATCGGCGATAAAGCCTTCAGACACGGGTTGAGCAGACGCAAATACCAAGGCCTCGGCGATGCGCTCGGCCTCTGTCTCGGCGCGGCTATCGTCCACCGAGTCCGGAGCTTCTTGCTCGTCGATATTGACGTCTTCGAGATCGCTCAAGCCGGTCGCTCCTGTTCGACGAGCTGCAAGGTCGCATGCTTGGGCCCGCGTCGCATATAAAGCGGCTGGAAGGCTCCATCCTGGCGGATCTCCATTTTGCCCTCACGCACGAGTTCCAGAGATGCCGCGAAGGCACTGGCAATTGCGGTCACGCGGTCTTCCGGCGACGCCATGTAGTGGACAAGATGCTGCTCCAGAGCGGTCCAGTCCCTGATCTCGCCGATCATGCGCGTCAGGAGTTCGCGTGCCTCCGTCAACGACCAAACATTTCTGCGGGCGATCGTCACCTGCGTGACCGCCTGCCGCTGGCGGAGCGACGCATAGGCCGTCAGAAGGTCGTAAAGGCTCGCCTGATAGGAGGATTGCTGCCTGTCCGGAATGTGCTCCGGCGCTCCACGGACAAAGATATCGCGGCCGAGGCGGTTTCGATTGACCAGCCCACCCGCCGCCTCCCGCATCGCCTCGAGACGCTTCAGACGGAAGGCAAGTGTCGCAGCCATCTCCTCGCCCGAGGGTCCGTCGTCCTTGGCTTGCTGGGGGATCAGCAGGCGCGATTTGAGATAGGCAAGCCACGCGGCCATCACCAGGTAGTCAGCGGCCAGTTCGATGCGGATGCGTCGGGCGCTTTCGATGAACTGCAGATATTGCTCCGCAAGCGCAAGAACGGAGATGCGCGACAGATCGACCTTCTGGTTGCGGGCGAGATAAAGCAGAAGGTCGAGCGGGCCTTCGAAGCCCGCAACATCGATCAGCAGTGCCGGGTCGTTGCTGGCGCGTTCGGCGCCATTGTCCTGCCACAACTTATCCATCGGCGTTGCCGTCGCTTGGGACCGTTCCGTGCCCTTGATCGTGCTCACCCTGGCCGCTCCTTTCGTGATCAGACGGTTGCGAACATCGTGTCGAACTCGGCGCGGATTTCATCCTCTGCGGCCGCGTCCGGCAGCGGAAAGCCCGTCTCCACGGCCCGGGCACGCGCAAGCGATTTCGCCTGCAGTGCCGGAACGTTGGCAACCACCTGTTCCATCTCGTTCATGTGACCGTTGCAATGCAACACGATATCACATCCGCCCGCGATGATGTTCGCCGCGCGCTCACCGATCGATCCGGCCAATGCGTTCATCGATGTATCATCAGAGAGCAGCAGGCCGTTGAAGCCAATCCATTCGCGAATGATGCCGTCCACAACCTTGCGGGAGGTTGTGGCCGGGTTGTCTGGATCGATTGCGGCGAAGACGACATGGCAGGTCATGGCCATCAGCTCGTCCCTCATCGCCACGAAAGGTGGGAAGTCGTGAGCTTCCAGATCTTCGCGCGCAACGGTGACAACCGGCAGTTCGTGGTGGGAATCCGCAAATCCCCTGCCGTGGCCAGGCATGTGTTTCATGACCGGAAGAAGACCACCGGCTTTCAGACCTTCGGCGGCAGCCCTGCCCATGGCAGTAACCGTTGCGGGATCGCTACCATAGGCGCGGTTGCCGATGACGTTGCTGCTGCCTTCGACCGGCACATCGAGCACGGGGAGGCAATCAACGTTAATGCCTAGACTGGACAGATCGAACGCGTGCAGACGCGACATCAACCACGCGGCGCGGGTTCCCTGCTCCCTGTCTTGACGGTAGAGGTCGCCAAGCTGCTGCCCGGAAGGATAGTGCTGAAAAATCGGCGGCCGGATTCGCTGCACGCGCCCGCCCTCCTGATCGATCAGCACCGGCGCATGCCAGCCGACGCTCTCACGCATTTCGGCAACAAGATCCGCAATCTGCTGCCGTTCGGAAATGTTTCGTCCGAAGAGAATGAAGCCCCAGGGCCGCTCGGCCCTGTAGAACGCCTTTTCTTCCGAGGTCAGGGAAAGGCCGCTACAGCCCAGGATCATCGCTTTTGATTCGGTCATACCCGAATCATAGAGGTGCGCGGCCGAATTGCGAGGCGCGTCAACCGCCGTTCACAAAAAAAGCGGCGGGACATTGCCCCGCCGCTCTGTTCATTCGCTGTGAACGCTACTTCGAGATCAGGCAACTGCCACCGGCGGCGCGATACTTCTCGCAGATCGCCGCAGCCTCGTCCTTGGAGCCGGCCGGAATGCGGAGGCGATAGTATGTCCCCTTCCCTGCGATCTCGGCCTTCCGGATCTCGTAGCTACGCCCGGCAAGCACGCTAGCAAACTTCTTCGACAGACTTGCATAGGACTTCTTGGCTTCCTCTTCCGAGGGAAGCGAAGCGATCTGTACGCCATAACCTCCAGGCGCGGCTGCAGTCGGCTTTGCCTCGGTTGCCGTGGCAGTCGGAACTGCCGCGACTTCCTTCGGCTTTTGCTGCGTTGGCGCGACGGGCGTTTCGGTAGCCGCAGTATTTGCCGCCGGCTCCAGCGGACGTGTCGCCGGCATCGGTGCCACGTCGCTAACCGTCGAGCTCTTCACAGCGCGGACCGGAGGATTGACGTTGGCAGGCGTTGCCGCAGCAGCTTTGGCGAGGGCATTTTCCGCAGGCGCCTGCGCTGCCGTCGGCGTGGTTTCCTCAACCGGTGTGGAGCGGATATCGGCGGACGATACCTGTCCCGCAGCCGGGAAGGCCGCAGCAGATCCGGTCGCGGGCTTGGTGTCCGGCGTGATCTTCTGTGTCTGAACAGTCGTCGGTTTCGGCAGTGTCGCTTCTGTTTCCGCAGCCGGTTCCTCGCGAGCAACCAGAGTGCCGTCCGGCTTGACGATCATCGTGCGAACCTTGCGTGCAGAAACCGCAGGAGCCCGGTTCGCGTCACTCGCGTCCTCATCGACCGCGCCAGCCGTATCTTGGTTCGGCAACAGCCGCGGATCCTCAGTCTCGCCAACAGGCGTCGCCATCGGTGGCGTCGCCATATCGCCATCGTTGTCTTCCGGCAGTGTTTCAGGGGTCAGCGTGCGCTGCACGACGTCGACGGGCTGCTCGTCGCTCGAAACCAGCGCCTTCTGCTTCGGCTCCTGCGCTGTAGCGCCCCCGACGCTGTCATAGACTGCCTTGTCCTGGTTCGGCACGGTCTTGCCACCCGGATTCTCCGGCACGACCTTGACCGGGTCCTTGTCCGCTGTAATCACGCGGGGTTCACCGGAAGCAATTCCCAGGCCGCCGTCGCGGGCCAGGAACGAATAGCCGGCGTAAGATGCTCCGCCAAAGACGACGATCACAGCGGCAGCTGCCAACATGCGCTTCATCGAGCGTGCGCGGCTCATGTCCTCGGCGTCGCTGGCAGACTGAATCTGAACCTGGGAAACATTGTCCCGGCGTTGTACCGGCTCGCTGACGCTGCGGCGGAAATCTTCCTCCAGCGCCCGTTCGAACTCGTCCAAGCCTTGTGGCTGAGCCTGCTTCACCGCAGCAGGTGTTGCCGGAGCAACGGAAATCGGCGCGCGAGCGCGCCACTCTTCGCCAACTGGCTGCGATATCTCCGCGGACTTTGCAGGCGTAAGCAAGTTCGCAATTTCGACATCGACGTCGAAATCGAAATCGGAGGTCGCCGTGATGGCCTGCGGCTGCTCGACCGGTGGCAGGGCCGGAACGTGCATTTCCTCGACGGCCTCGGGATGGTATTCCGCATCCGAGATCATTGACGGATCGAACGGCAGCTCGTCGCCTGCATCCGCCGTAAACGCTGGGGGCGCTTCGACGCGCGAGGCATGCACGGGCGCATCATAAGTTGCGGCCGGCGCCACGGGTGGTTGACGTGGCGCGGGCGCGGGCGCGGGCAAGATGGCAGCGATCGGCGCTGCGTGCGTCGGCTGAACCTCTTCAGCCAAACGCATTTTCACCGGTTCGGCGAAGTCGAGATCGGCAAGCTCCAACTCGATGCCTTCGAGATCAAGCTCGAAATCATGGCCGGCGAAAGGATCTTCCGCTTCCGGTTCAGCCTTGGCAACGACGACCGGCAGGGGCGCTGGGGGGGCCACATGAGCATTGAGGACCGACTGCGGCGCAAACGTCGGCTCAGGAATTTGATCCTTCGACGGCGCCTCACGCTCGGGTACCGGATAGTGAGCCACGTCGGCGAGAAGGTCATCGAAATCAAACGCAAGATCGTCGCCTTCACTGGGCGCCGCTTCCGTCAACGCGGCATCGGCGTGAATCGTGCCATCCTTTGCGGCGGCAGCCAAATCGAAGGCCACGTGATCGACGAACGGTTCGTCAACGGCGACTTCCGGGGCCACTACAGAGGCCAATTCCGGGACGATCTCAGGTTCTTCGTGGCGGTCGATTTCAGCTGGAAAACCAGAAGCTACAGGCGCCTCGAATTCGACGGCAGGCTCCGGCGCAACCGCCACGGCCTCGGGCACAAAAACAGGTAACGGATCGCGACGCGCGGGATGAAAATTGGCGATCGGCAACCGAATGCTGGCAGCCGACCACTGCGGCGCCTTGGCAGCCGGTGCAGGTGCTGAGCTGATCGAAAGTTCAAGCTCCTCGATCAGATCGCGCGCACCACCGGAAACTGGCTCAGTCTGGCGCAGGGAGTTCGCGGTCCAATCAGCGGCAGCCAGCACATGATGAACTTCGGGTTGAGGCTCGGCTTCAGATGCCGCGACCGCAGCAGGCTCGCCAACATCGTCAACCTCGAACGCCGCCAAATCAGGCTCGTCGGCAGCCTCAAAGACCGGTCCAGCATAAGCCATTGGCTGCTCGAAAACAGGCTCGGCAGAGTGATCAAAGGAAACGGAATCCTGAGGTGCATCGTAGCGCTCGAATTCGCGCAGCAACTCATCCTCAAGATTGAAAGCCGGCTCATGCCGGGGCGCGTCAGCAACCGTATTGGCTGCCACTCGTGGCTCGAAGCCAACAATGCGCGCCAGTTCCGCCAAAGGATCGTCGTCAGCAAAGAGGTCCGCATTCTTACGCGTGTCATACGCCCGCTGTTTATCTGCCATACTCATCCACTCGCAAACGCAAAGGTTTATGCCAGAGCATTGTGGGTAAATGGTGACGCTACCGCATCTCTTCCGGCGCAGCGGTCCCTGCAATAGCAAGTCCCGACTTCAAAACCGACGCAACGGCGTACACCAGCCCTAGTCTGGCTATACTCGATTCTCGGTTCTTATCGTTAATAAATCGTAAGTCGACTTGTTCTTTGCCTTTATTCCAGTGAGCGTGAAAAGAACTTGCCAGATCATAGAGGTAAAATGCGACCCGATGCGGCTCCTGGGACTGTGCCGCAGACTCGACAAGCCGCGGGAATTCAGCGGCCTTCGCGACCAGTTGCAATTCTGCGGGATCGGAGATGCCGGCCACTGTTTTTGCAAGGTTTTCTGGTGAAACATCGAGGTCCGGAAATGCTTCCTTCGCCTGCCGGAACACCGACATGCAGCGGGCATGCGCGTACTGCACGTAGAATACCGGGTTGTCTTTCGACTGCTCCGTTACTTTGGCGAAATCGAAATCCAGAGGCTCCGAACTTTTCCGATAGAGCATCATGAAACGCACCGAATCGCGACCGACCTCGTCGACCACTTCGCGGAGTGTCACGAAGTCGCCGGAGCGCTTCGACATCTTCACGGGTTCGCCGTCGCGGAACAGCTTCACGAGCTGGCAAAGCAGCACCGTCAACTTCGCCTTCCCTTCGGACACACCGCGCGCAACCGCTTCCAGACGCTTGACGTAGCCACCATGGTCGGCGCCGAGCACATAGATCATCTCGTTGAAGCCGCGATCGTACTTGTTCTTGAAGTACGCGACGTCAGCCGCGAAGTATGTGTAGGAGCCATCCGACTTGATGAGCGGACGATCCATATCGTCACCGACTTCCGTGGAGCGAAACAGCGTCTGCTCGCGATCTTCCCAATCCTCCGGCACCTGCCCCTTCGGCGGGGGAAGCGCGCCCTTGTAGACGTACCCCTTGAAGGTCAGATCATTGATCGCGGTGCGGATCGCCGCTGCGCCGTGCGCGTGCAGCGTACGCTCGGAAAAGAACACGTCGTGGTGGACATTCAGCGCGTCGAGGTCCTCGCGTATCATCACCATCATCGCGTCGATGGTGCGATCCTTGACGATCGGCATCCACTGGTCTTCCGGCATGTTGTGCAGCCGCACGCCGTAGTCACTGGCCAGTGACCGGCCGACCGGAACAAGGTAATCGCCGGGATAGAGACCGGACGGAATCTCGCCGATCTTCTCACCGAGCGCCTCGCGATAGCGCAGGAACACCGAGCGAGCCAGAACATCGATCTGGGAGCCGGCGTCGTTGATGTAGTATTCCTTGACCACATCGTAGCCGGCAAATGCCAGCAGATTGGCCAGCGCGTCGCCGACAACGGCGCCACGGCAATGACCGACATGCATAGGGCCGGTCGGATTGGCGGATACATATTCGACGTTGACGCTCTTGCCGGAGCCGAGGGTCGAGCGTCCATAGTCGTTACCGGCCTCGATCATCGAAGCGAGCAGGCGCTGCCAGTAGCCGACGGCGAGCTTGATATTGATGAATCCGGGGCCCGCGGCCGAGACGTCCGCGATGTCGGCATCTTCCTTCAGTTTCGCGGAGATCACTTCGGCCAAGTTACGAGGATTCGTGCCAAGGGGCTTTGCAAGCACCATCGCGGCGTTCGTCGCCACATCGCCGTGGCTCGAGTCGCGCGGCGGCTCGATGGCGATACGACCGAAATCCAGCTCGGATCGCTTTTCCCTGACCAGATCGATCTGTTCAAGGGCGGCTTTAATCCTGGCTTCGAAATCGGTAAAAAGGTTCATTGCGCTCTTCCATGCATAGCCGTGCCACAAGGGCATTTGCCGGTCATTTCCCCGGCGACCGCTGCCTATCGCAAATCCGGAGTCCGGTCAAACAATCGCCTGTGGGCAGTGATGGCGTAGGTATCCGTCATACCCGCAAGATAGTCGCCGACATGGCGCGCCCTGGCCGCTTCGGCCAGCCCAGCAATGTGGTCGACCCAATAGTGGCTCTGCATCTCCTTCGGATTGGCCATATAGGCACCGAAGAGATCCGTGACAATCTGCGCCGCGCCGGCGCGAATGCGCATGATTTCAGGGTGCCGATAGATGCGCTTGAAGAGCATCGCCTTGATCTGCCTGTCGGTTTCAGCCATTTCATTCGAAAAGGTCGCGATCATGCGATCGGCATGGCGGATATCGCCAGCGCTTTGAGGATCCATCTCGGTAAGGCGTTGCTGTGATACGGAGATGACATCCTCGACCATGCGGGTGATCTGTCGACGCATGATCTCATGGGTGAAGCGGCTTGCTTCCAGACTGGGGTAACGCTGCCTCACCTCGGCCATCAAACCCGCGAGAAAAGGAATCTCCTCCAGCATGTCGAAGGTCAGATAACCCGAGCGCAAGCCGTCGTCGATATCGTGGGTGTTGTAGGCGATGTCGTCGGCAATCGCCGCGGCCTGCGCCTCAAGGCTCGCATAGGTATCGATCTCGAGGTCGTGTATCTCGCAGTAGTCGAGGATCGGTTGCGGGACCGGGCCGCGCGTGCCGGCTCCATCTTTTGTCAGCAGCGGCCCGTTGTGCTTTACGAGGCCTTCGAGGCTTTCCCAGGTGAGGTTGATGCCGTCGAAATCGGCGTAGCGGCGTTCGAGCTTGGTGACGATGCGCAGCGATTGAGCATTGTGGTCGAATCCGCCGTAGGGCAATAGCGCCTCATGCAGCGCATCCTCGCCGGTGTGCCCGAAAGGGGTGTGCCCGAAGTCGTGTACAAGCGCCACGCCCTCCGCAAGATCCTCGTCCAGCTTCAGTGCCCGCGCCAGAGCGCGTGCCACCTGCGCCACCTCGATCGTATGGGTCAGCCTCGTGCGGTAATGGTCTCCATCCTGCGCGATGAACACCTGCGTCTTGTGCTTCAGCCGGCGAAAGGCGGTCGTATGGACGATACGGTCGCGGTCGCGCTGGAAATCAGAGCGCGTGGGACTTTCATTCTCTGGATAAAGCCGCCCGCGCGTTGACCAGGGGTCTGCCGCATAGACCGCCCTGTCGCTATTGCCGAAACCTAAAGCATGCCTGTCGATCGTCATTCTTCACCGTCACTCGATATGCGGCAGCGCCGCCCATTGACGCCGCCGTGCGCTCTTCATACCTATAGCTTGGAGAAACGGCAAAGACGTGATTTGTTGAGGACTTTGCCGGAACCAACGCTTTCATGGTATAAAGCGCAACTACTATTAAAATCAGTCGCTTGAAACTGGCGACTGGAAGCCATTCTCTCCGGACCTTGACCCCGGCAGGAGCAAACATGACAGATGTAAGTGTAACCCTTTCCGACGCCGCAGCAAAACGAATCGCCGCAATCGTCGGGACGGAACCCGGCAGGAACGCGTTGCGCGTCTCTGTCGAAGGTGGTGGCTGTTCGGGTTTTTCCTACAAGTTCGACCTCGCAGACGGCATGCAGGACGACGACATCATCGTTGAGAAAAACGACGCAAAGGTGCTGATCGACAGTCTCTCCCTCGTGTACATGGCCGGGTCGGAGATCGATTTCGTCGACAACCTTCTTGGCCAATCGTTCCAGATCAGGAACCCGAATGCGGTCGCAAGCTGCGGCTGCGGCACCAGCTTCTCGATCTAAGCGCCTTCATCCGTCCGCACCAAACCAGCCGAAGAATCGTCTCCGGCCGGTTTATCGTCTTGTCCACACGCGCGGGAGCGCGATAAAAGAAACAGACGAAGCGGAACAGGACTATCCATGAAGATCGCGACCTGGAACATCAACGGCGTCAAGGCGCGCATCGACAACCTGACGCAATGGTTGAAGGATTCCGATCCGGATATTGCATGCCTGCAGGAAATCAAAACCATCGACGAAGGCTTTCCCAGCCTCGAAATCCAGGCTTTGGGATATCATGTCGAAACCCACGGTCAGAAGGGCTTCAACGGGGTCGCGATCCTGTCGAAGTCGAAGCCCGACGAGGTCAATCGCGGCCTGCCCGGCGATCCCCGCGACGAACAGGCCCGCTTTCTGGAAGCGGTCTTCTCGCTGCCCGGCAACCGGGTGGCGCGGGTGTGCTGCCTCTATCTGCCGAACGGCAACCCGGTCGATTCGGAAAAATACCCCTACAAGCTTGCCTGGATGGAGCGGTTGCGCAAATTCGCGACCGAGCGTCTGGCTTTCGAGGAAATCCTGATCCTCGCCGGCGACTACAATGTAATTCCCGAACCACATGACTGCTTCAACCCCAGTGTCTGGCAGAATGATGCGCTGTTCCTGCCGCAAACACGTCAGGCCTTCCGCAAGCTCGGGGGGCTGGGGCTGACGGACGCGGTCAGAGCAACCACCGACGCGGTGCAACTCTACTCGTTCTGGGATTATCAGGCCGCCGCGTGGCAGAAGAACAACGGCATCCGCATCGACCACCTCATGCTGTCGCCGGAAGCCGCCGATCGGATGACGTCAACGTCCATCGACAAGCATGTGCGCGCCTGGGAGAAGCCCTCCGACCACGTCCCTGTCGTCGCCAACTTCGACTTTTCTGCTTGAGTGAATGTGAGGTAGCCTCAGTCGTCGCCGCTGACGGCAATCTTGTGGGACAGCGCCACAGCCGAGCGGCGATCTTTTTCGGTCGCCACCGAGAAAGCCTGTTCCTGCAGCGATTCCATCCAGCTACAATCCTTCGGCTTGCAGCGATCGAGAGCAGCCGTCATCAAGGCAAGGCCGTTGGCGGCCTGACCTTCCTGGAACAGAATATTGCCGAATACAGCCATGGCGCCAGGATGGCCGCTCTTGCGTGCCTGGTTCAGCCATTTCTTGGCTTGCTGCACAGTAGTCCCGCCACCCTCGCCAGACAGCATCATCTGGGCAAGCTGGAACTGCGCCTCCGGCACACCGAAGGTGGAGGCCACCTGGAAATAAAGCTGGCGTGCCTGGCTGAGGTCGGTCTTGACCGGACTTCCTGGAATCCCGTGCTTGTAATAGCTGGCGAGCGACAGAAGCGCGTTGACGAAGAAGCCAGTGTCTTCCGAACCAGGTTCGACGCCCTGCTGCGCAATCTCGCTGTAGATCTTGAAGGCTTCGAAATCATCCTGCGCGACGCCGTCTCCGTCGGCATACATGTTTGCGAGCGCCCAGCGCGAGCCGGTATGCCCCTTTTCCGCGGCGTATTTATACGCCTCGACCGCTTCATCCTTCTGGCCGTTCTTGTAGGCCTTGAAGCCGAATTTGAAGAGATCGAACGGCCCGGATTCCTTCGTGACGCCCGAGTTGATGTCGAACGCATTTGCCGGCGCAGCAACCACCGCACAACAGGCGATGGAAAGCCCCACTAGCATCAATCTGAAAGGTCTGAACTCGGACGTCAGCATTTCACGCGGCTTCTTTCGCTTCCACCCGTCCCGGCCTTGCGGCGCTCGGACGTATTCCTCCCGGCGAGCGATCCCGCGGTGGGCTCGATGGCCCCTTTGCCCGCGTCGCATCCAGCCCCAAGCCCTCTGTCGAAAGCCCCAATTCGAAGGGCATTGCGCATATCCGCACGGTCTTTTGCGCGGCCCATATGCAATGCAATCGGCCCTGTTCCGGCGGAGCCGCGATGCGCGCTTCCGCCTCAAGGTAAAGATAATCACCAATTGTGACCAAACCTGTGTCGTCGTTACCGGAACAGATTCTCGACGGTTGCAACCGGCTTAAAAACGAGGAACCGGAAACGCTTGGCAATATAACGTCCGAGCGTAGCTCTACGGCAAAATCGCCTAGCAGAACAACGACGCCGGCTGCGCCGGCATCATCTGCCCCGGACCGTCCGCCTGCTCTCGCTTCATTGGATAAAAATCGATCCATTATACTGTTTACACGCACCCAACGCCTGCCATTTGCTCGCCCGCCTATAGCGCTGCGCCCAGTTTGTGGCGGGAAATGGACAAATCCACCCCGCGTGCATCTTACGCAAATGCTGGTAAAAAACTGTTGCTGAATCGTCACAAAAAGAGACGCCGGATTCGCATGATTAACGAGCTGTACATAAAGAAAAACCCGGCGATCAGCCGGGTTCATCTTGCTCCGTCTTGAGTGGTCAGAAACTGACCTTGATGCTGGTGGATATGGCGGCCACGAGATCATTGCCGAAGGAATACGAAACATCGTCGCCGAAGGTGACGCCATCCTGCGTGATGGCACCCGACGAACCGCTCGTAAGTACGCCGATCGCGCCAGCGACGCGCCACTCAACATTCTCCCGCGGGTTATAGGCTGCGCCGGTACCCAGGGTCCAAGTGTCAGTCTGCGCCCCATATCCGTGGCTTGTGCCACGGTCCCAGGTCAGGCTGACCGCGCCGGTCCACTGTTCGTTAAATTTATGACCAACACCGCCTGTAACCGTCCAGCCGTCCCTATAAAGGAGATCGAGAGAGGTCAACTTCGCAGGACTGTTTGGCGTACAGGCCACCAAACCTTTGGTGGCAGTCGGGCACAGAGGTATCGACTGCAGTACGCTCCAGTTCATCCACTTCACGGATCCGAAGGCAAGCCAATCAGGAGCGATACCGCTTTGCAGTTTCAGCTCAAGAGAATCAGGGGCCTCTGCCGACCCATAGACGTCGGTTACGCGCCCGCTGAACGCCCCCGCGCCGACAGGCACCTGCGTCAGGTCGACGGTACCCGTCAGATCGTCATACTTGACGCGGCTGTTGTAGACGAGACTCGCCCGCATTGCATATTCGGGGATTTCGTAGGCAATACCTGCACGCCAGCCCCAAGCATTGTCTTGGAGGTTGAGTCGACCGACACCTGTGTAGGACGAACCTGCCAGCGAGGGGGCGAGCATAGTCATAATTGCAGGAGCGAGAACAAGCCGCTCCTTTGAACCGTCAATCTCCTGGTAGAAGCCACCACCGATGACGCGGAACTGACCCGGACCAACATCAAACTTATACGAGCACGTTCCAGCGTAGTTGTGGCTATTTATCTTTGTCTCGATATTGTTTTGAGCGCCAACCCAATTGGGTCCAGGGTTCGTATGCGCGCCAAATGGCTCTGAATAGTCAACCAAACAGTCGACGTCTTCAAAACCTCCCTTTATCCCAGCGTAAGGAACGGCATAGTTTTCCGTATCATCCGCTGTGGTGGTACCACCACCCAGACCATTGCTTCCCAAACCGTCGCTCGGATCGGTATCCTTTGCATTCTTCAATTCCCGCTGCGGCATCACATAAATAACCGCCGCCTGGCTCGAAAACCGCGATTGGTCGAACAACAGGTCGATATTATATCCGCCGCGCTCCAGACCGCCCGCGAAGGACGGCTGCGCCAGCGTTGAAACGAGGACAAGCGACAAGACGCTTGCTGAAGCCATTCTAGATGCCAAGGTGTCTCCCCCACTCAGGCAATTGCATTTGGCGGGACTGTGCAGGCGATCATTGCAAATGGCAACTTGGTGATCGGGCGCGATTGGAAAGTGAGCTAACGGATGATATACGTAAAAAATTGACGAGCACGTCAAACTTTACGCCGTTTAGAATTTAATTCTATTTGTACCCGTCTCGCCCGCCGATTGAGAACGGCAATTCCAAGCCGGATAGATTCTGTAACCTTCAAACAACACTTCGATTTTTCGCCTGAAGTGATTGGAAAACGTGTGAAAATCAGTCACGAAACAGCGGCCGACGGTGAAAATCATACCTAAGAGGGCGGCGGACGTCACCGACCAACAAAAATGCGCCCGATTCGGCGTCGGGCGCATTCGAATCGTATACCACTAAGCGTTGATTTTATTCTGCTTCCGATACACGCGACAGTGCAACGCGCAAGCTGGCGATCTGTCCCAGCAGCTCCTCCAGCCGATCGCGCTCGGCGGTGACGACCTCCGGATTGGCGTTAGCGACAAACTTCTCGTTCGAGAGCTTTCCGTTGATCCTCGCCATCTCGCCTTCCGCCTTGCCAATCGCCTTTTCGAGGCGCGCCTTCTCGGCGCTTAGATCGATGAGCCTGCCGAGCGGCAGGCAGACGGTTGCTTCGGCCACAATGATCTGTGCGGCTCCCCTCGGCGCTTCCCCCATCAACGCGATGTCCTCGACGCGTGCCAGCCGCTTGATGGCCGCCTCGTGCCGCGACAAACGTTCGCGCGTAAGGCTGTTGGCATTGACGACAACGAGCGGCGCGATTGCCGAGGGTGGCACGTTCATTTCGGCGCGAACCGAACGAATGCCAGAGACGAGATCGATCAACCAGTTAATCTCATCGGCCGCCGCGTCGTCGGCATAAGATGGCGATGGCCACTCGGCGTGGCAGACCAAGCTATCCCGCTCGACACCTTCGCCGGCCGTATGCGCCCAGAGCTCTTCGGTCATGAAGGGCATGAAGGGATGCAGCAGCTTGTAAATTTCTTCGAGAATATAGGCGGCGCACGCCTGCGCCTCCCCCTTGGCGCCTTCGTCGGCACCATTAAAGACCGGCTTCAGCAGTTCGAGGTACCAATCGCAGACCTGATTCCAGACGAAGCGATAGAGCGCGCCGGCCGCATCGTTGAAACGATAGGCTTCGATCGCCTCGGTAACGTCACGCTCGGTGCGGGCGAGTTCCGTCAGGATCCAGCGGTTGATCGTCAGTTCCGCCGCTTCGGGCACAAAATGCGGATCGCTTGTGACGCCATTCATCTCCGCAAAGCGAGTGGCGTTCCAGAGCTTGGTGCCGAAGTTGCGGTAGCCGGCAATGCGGGCTGGATCAAGCTTTACGTCACGGCCCTGCGCGGCCATGATCGCCAGCGTGAATCGCAGCGCATCGGCGCCGTATTCGTCGATCAGTTCGAGCGGATCGATGACGTTGCCCTTGGACTTCGACATCTTCTGGCCGTTCTTGTCGCGAACCAGCGCGTGAACATAGACCGTGTGGAACGGCTCGACAGGAATTCCCTCGTCATCCTTCATGAAGTGAAGGCCCATCATCATCATCCGGGCGACCCAGAAGAAGATGATGTCGAAACCAGTGACCAGAACATTTGTCGGATAGTAGCGAGCAAGTTCCGGCGTCTTTTCCGGCCAGCCGAGTGTCGAGAACGGCCAGAGGGCTGACGAGAACCACGTATCGAGCACGTCCTCGTCGCGCGTGAGGATTTCGCCCGGCTTGAAGTTCTCGAGCAGGTCCTCGACGTAGGCTTTCATCGGGCCTTCGTGCGACAGGTAGTGCTGGATAGCGGCCTGCAAGGCCTCTTCCTCGGTCTTTTCAACGAAGACCTGACCATCCGGGCCGTACCAGGCGGGAATCTGGTGCCCCCACCACAGCTGACGCGAGACACACCAGGGCTGGATGTTTTCCATCCATTCGTAATAGGTCTTGTCCCAGTTGCGCGGAACGAGCTGGGTGCGGCCCTCGCGAACCGAAGCGATCGCCGGCTCGGCCAGCGTCTTGGCGTCGACATACCATTGCTCGGTGAGGCGCGGCTCAATCGGCACACCGCCGCGGTCTCCGTGCGGGACCATGTGCTTGTGCGGTTCAACCTTGTCGAGCAGGTTCGCCTCTTCGAAGATGCGGACGATGATCTTGCGCGCCTCGAAGCGATCCTTGCCCTCAAGCTCGTCCCAGGCGCCATGAAGCGCTGCCGGGTCTGGGAGGCCTTCGAGGAAGTCCTCGTTGTCCTTGATGGTGATGCGGCCATCGACCGTCAAAACGTTGACGACGCGCAGACCGGTGCGCTTGCCGACGTCGAAGTCGTTGAAATCATGTGCCGGCGTCATCTTGACGGCACCGGTGCCTGCTGTCGGATCCGCGTAGTCGTCCGTGACAATCGGGATGCGGCGACCGACGATCGGCAGGATAACGTGCTTGCCGACGATGGACCGGTAGCGCTCGTCCTTGGCGTTGACGGCAATACCGGTGTCGCCCAGCATCGTTTCGGGACGTGTCGTCGCGACAACGAGATAGTCGCGCGTCTCCCACTCGGTTGCCTTACCCTCTTCGTCGAAAGCCACCGGATGCTCATAGGTAACACCCGGCTCTAGCGGGTAACGCAAGTACCAGAGATTGCCGTTGACCTCATGCTGCTCGACCTCGATGTCGGAAATCGCGGTCAAAAGCTTCGGATCCCAATTGACCAGCCGCTTGTCGCGATAGATGAGGCCTTCCTTGTAAAGCGATACAAAGACTTCAAGAACAGCAGCCGACAGACCCTCGTCCATGGTGAAACGTTCGCGCGACCAGTCGCAGGAGGCACCAAGGCGCTTCAGCTGATTGAAGATCAAACCGCCCGATTCCGCCTTCCACTCCCAAACCTTCTCGACAAAGGCCTCGCGCCCCATGTCACGGCGCCCAGGCAGCTGCTGTTCCATCAGCTTGCGCTCGACCACCATCTGCGTAGCAATGCCGGCGTGGTCCATACCTGGTTGCCACAGCACATCCTTGCCGCGCATGCGCTCGAAGCGGACCATGATGTCCTGCAGCGTATTGTTCAGGGCATGCCCCATGTGCAGCGAACCGGTAACATTCGGGGGCGGAATGACGATGGTGAAAGTCTCGGCGTCCGGCTTGGCGTTGGCGCCCGCGCGGAAAGCGTCTGCCTCATCCCATTTCGCGGCGATTTTCGGTTCGACGGCTGCGGAATCGTAGGTCTTTTCGAGCATTTGGGACCCAAATCTGGAGGTTCTGTGATGCGGTTTGTAAATAGGATGGTTGTCGCCAAGTCAATAAAAAAGCCGCCCCGGAGACCGGAGCGGCTGTCCAGACAAAGGCTGTCCAATCAGCGGCGCGGACCGCGTGCCACGCGCTCGATTTCCTCGCGTACGAGCCGTTCGACCAGCGTTGGCAGGTTATCATCGAGCCAGTCACGCAGCATGGGCCGCAGCATGTCCTCGGCGATTTCGTCCAGCGACCGACGTTCCGCTCCATCGATTGCGGCTGCAAGCTCCTCAAAAGAGCGTGCGATCTGAAGCCCCGCGTTCTGTGACAACAGTGCCTGTTGGGTATCTTCAACGAGGCTCGGCAACAACCGCTCGGCGACCGAAGCCACAGGTGTTGGTGCAGGCCCCTCTGCGAACGGGACTGCGGTCGGCCGAATTTCGGTCTGAACGGGGTGAGGCATTTCGAAAGGAACGTCCGTCAACGTGCGGACGGCGACGACTTCCGGCGCACGCGCGGAAATGGAGCCCAAGGATTCGACCGGCTTTGCCTCGGAATCGGACGTTGAAGATGCTGCTGCAGGCGCTTCCGCCCATGTTTCGGACTGCCGGAATGCGGACGGTACATCACGGGGCGGTTGAACAGAATTGCGCTCGGACGCGGCGCGAACACGCGCAGCCACGTCGGCGAGTGACATGGCACGAGCCGGCGCCTCGGTCTCCGGAGCGGAGCCTGCCGAGTTGGCTGCAACGAAACGGGGATCGGACTGCGTAACGGGCTCGGGGAACTCCACGCCTGCGTAGGCCTCATCGACCGTCAGATGGATGTTGGATTCGCGGTCGTCCTCATCGGCGGCATAGACCGGCGGCAACGAACCGGAAAGCGCCCTGCCCGCACCCGGCTCATTGCTTTCGATGATCTGGCGAATGGACGCCAGAATTTCTTCCATGGACGGTTCACGCGCTACGCTTGGCTGAGCCATATTTATCCCCGTTATTCAGAAACAACGACCGGATTGCGTGGAGTGGGCATCCGAATCACCCGGAGATTAGGATAGCCGAAGAATGAAAAAAATCATCTCGAATCAAATGAATGCCGCCATACACAGGTTTCTCGGGCACTGTCCACTATGCTGAATTCGCCCCTCAAACGAAATCAGGCGCCCTGGGCGCCCGATACAAAAGCCGCCCCTTGGATGGGCTCTAGAAAACAAACTCGCGGGCTTTGGCGAATCCGGGAAGCGGCTTGATCGACGCGTTGAAAAAGACGTTCTCTGAAACCGCGCCGCGCTCGCTGACGAATACCTTGGCGCGTGCGGAGCCGCCGTAACCCTGAACGGTCACGAGCCGCCCTCCGTCGCGAAGCTGGGACAGAAGGGAAGCAGGAATCTCCTCGACCGAGCCGCTGACGAAGATAACATCGTAGGGCGCGCCTGATGATGCACCCTGGTCAAGCGGAGCCACCACCAGCGAGACGTTGGCATAGTCGGCGAGGCGGGTCCTGGCTTCGGCGGCCAGCGCTTCATCCGCTTCGACAGCAACGACCGATCCCGCCAGATGGGAAAGCAGAGCCGACACGTACCCCGTGCCGCAGCCGATCTCCATTACGACATCGTCCTTGGAAATCGCGGCAAGCTGCAGAAGCTTGGCGAGTGGCGAGGCCTGCATCAGGAAGCGCGCCGGTCTGCCATCGTCTGGGGGACAGATTTCAACATCGCTGTCGACATAAGCAAGCGCCTTGAACTTTTCCGGGACGAAGCGCTCGCGCGGAACGGCAAGGAACGCCTCCTGCACGGAATGCGAGGTGACATCCGTCGTGCGGATTTGATTGTCGACCATGTTTACGCGTGCTGATTCGAAATTCATCATGTCCTCTAGCCCATCAAAAGCGGCTCTGCCTCTCGTCTCTTAATCTCAGGGCAATCCGCTTTCAAGGCTTCGTGCGTGCCGGCCGCACGAATTTGGGATAGCAGCTCCCATGGAGGCTATGCCGTCCCGAATGGAACAAGCGTGCGAATTGTGGTAATCTTACAACCGGAGGAAATGAGGAGGAGCCAAGCGTGTCTGCCATCTTCGAATATTTTTCGCTGTTCGACTTTCTCATCGTTGCATCTCTTCTGGCGATCTTCTGCTGCGGCCTTGTGGACGATGAAGCGACGTGAGGAACTAGCACGCGGTCGCGTCGTCGCGATTCCCGCGCCACATAGAGGCGGCTGATGAGGTGAAAAAATGTTTGGAGGCCTCGCCCGGAATTGAACCGGGGTGCAAGGATTTGCAGTCCTCTGCGTCACCACTCCGCCACGAGGCCTCACGACGCCCGGCTGACCGAAGCGTTGCCGGGCATTTAGAATGAATAGAAATCGAGTGCAAGAGGGTTGTTAAAAAACCGGCAGCATTTCAGCGGCCGGTTTCCACAATGGCGAACTTCGTTGCGTCTAATAGCGCGAAACGCACTGGCGACGGGGGCCATAGTTGGGCTGGAAAGTATTGTCGGAAGCTCGATAGGTACGATAGCGGCTATAGCACCAATTCACATGCGGGTCGCGGTAAGCATAGGCGCGGGGCTGCGAGGCAATGATACTGCCGATGATCGCGCCCGCCGCCAAACCGCCGATCAGCGCACCTGCGCCATTATCGTTACGATAGTATCCACGATCATACCGATTGCGATAGTAACGATTGTTGTAATTGCCATAGTAGCGGTTGTTGTAGCTGTGGCGGTATCCATTGCATGGGTAAACGCTGCAGCGGTTGCTGAAGCGGTTGTTGCTCGAACCGGAATCTCCAAACGTACCTCGGCTCTGGACCGAATGCTCGTCGCCCGAGTTCTCGGCGAATGACGGACCTATCCCGGAAAAGCTGGTCGCCACTGCCAGAATGATTACAGCAAGCTTTTTCATGTCCTCACCTTCAGGAATTTCAGCATCTTTATATGTCAACTAACGTATGGCGACCCCCGAAGTTCCGGTGCGGACGGTAGGGATCCTGACATGATCAGGGTGCCGGCTTCCGCCGTTTCTGCCACCAGACCGCGAACCGTCGCCTCATTCGGCGGGCGACGTGCAAGTCATGCGACAGCACCAGGACGCCGAGGGGAACCATCCAGAAACCCAGGATTGGCAAGAATCCCAGAAAACCGCACACGACAAGCAGGCTTCCGATCGAGACGCGGGCTGCGCGGGAGCGTGGCAACGGGACGCGCGTCGCGCCCATGACGATATGGCCCGTAGAATGATCGATGCCAAAGCGCTTGGCGCCCGGCTTTGCGGTGGTATCATGCCTTTCAGTCATTCCCAGGAGATGGGGATAAACAGAATGAATGCAAGCGGATGTCATTTTTTTGAAAAAACTGCTTGGCAAATCGAGCAAGCATTTGTATTAGCCCACTCACGCCGCGACAAGCGGTGATCCCTGGTAGCTCAGCGGTAGAGCATTCGACTGTTAATCGACAGGTCGCCGGTTCGAATCCGGCCCGGGGAGCCAAATTAAGAAGTGAGTGCCTGTTATCTTGATGTTTTCGGTAACAGGCACCTTTCTTGCCCTCTTTACATCCCCACATTTGAAATTGATTTGAGCCTTGTGGTTTCTTTGGAACTTCGCAGCGACACGCTGTGGGACCCACGGGGCTTTTTCTCGTGTTGCCCTCGGTAGCCAAGCAACAGTCAACGATGTAAGCCTCGCGCATGGCCCTAGACCCAATCAAAGCCCTCTCAGACTATGGAGAAGCAAAGTGCACGGTGCAGTTCTGGATAGCCGACGCTCCCGCAATTGAATTCAATTCCCTCAAGGCCGCTGTCCGCTACGCCAAAGATCACGGCGGCAGATGGGAGGAGATCGAGATCACGGTACATCTGCCTCGGGAAGATATCGTCTATGCCACCGAGAAAGTGCACCGACTAATCGACGCACTGAAAGATCGTCGGCAGAAATAGAGAAAACCGACCGCATTGCGCGACCGGCCGGCGTCCCCGCGTGGCGCGCCAAAGGTGCGGGCGGTGCAAGGTTGGTGGCATTCGCTAAAGTCCGAGAGCGAAGTGGATCGCCCCCGTATGCCAAGTCGGCACGTACGGAGACAGGGGCAGGCAACAAAGATGGATACGCTCGCTGAATTGTTCGCCGGTGTGTTACTGTGATCAGACCGTCCCAAGTGCAGTAACATTTAACCCGGAGGGGACTTCATGCGTACTTATGAGCCATCTGAGTTTATTTCACAGTTGTCCACCAATCAGCTTGTTGAGCCAGTAGACCTAACGCTTTTCGGGCTCGTCAAAGTTGATGAAAACGACAGCTCCGTTTTGTGTTTTTCATCCTCGTTGTCATGTGAGCAATGGATATCCATTCCCATTTCTTTGATCTCGTCCGTTGCACATGTTCGCAACGTGAAGTGCAAAGATCACCAGCATCCGCTGGCAAAAGTTACACTTGCTGAGCCTGAGAAAGATGATGCATCCGCTCGTCTTTTCATGCAGCTCTTCACGCAAGCCAGAGCGAATGCACCCGCAAAACGAATGGCAAAGTCGAAAGCAATTATGGCACGGGAGGAGTGCGAGGTCCTCGAATTCGACGACGTGCCGTACCTTTGCTGTGGCGGCGAATGCTGGATACTGCTTTGACTACCTCGCGGGGATAGAGGAGGCACGCATCACTTGCTGCCTTTGTCCGCAAAAACCGATTTGTTCGTGGCGGGCGTCTAAATTGCACCTACCGCCCCGCCGGCTCGACGTGTTCAAGCGCCAAGCCGCCCCGCGCGAGGTTCGAATTGGTGAACTGCGGTCAAGGTGGATACGGATGCCCAGCGGTAAGGCCGTCCGCCGTGGTCACCTCTGAGCCAAATAATATACAGCTGCTGCCCCATGGTGCTTCTCTGGCGGTCGAGAACGATGCGCTGCAAATCTGCCTGGGATACCGCTGCGCCAATTTTGAATGGCCAGGTGATGTAATATGTGTGGCGATTTGGTGCTCTTGCACTTCGATTGGTAGAGATCAACGCCCACAAGTTCACCTATGCATTTCAAGCGAACTTGATCACGTATCAGGTAAGCAACTTGCAGCAGCTCGCGCCTTGTTGGGGGTCGGCCAAGCAGAGCTCGCTGCTAAGGCGAATGTCTCGGCGCCGACCTGCGTCGAATGGAAGCCAGCGAGGGGTCGGCAGAGGGAATGAGGAACAATCGCATCGGTGGTGGCCTCCCTCCAGGCAGCCGGAATCACCTTCGTCGACGGAAACTATTCAGGATCTGGCGGCGCTGGCGTGCGCCTCACCTTGCCTTGTGGCGCGTCGATCGACTTCAATGAAAACGAGACGGTCCAATATGAGGAGCACCTGACCAACGACGCGTCTCCGGGTGCGGGCGGGTGATGGATCGCCGCATCGATAGCGTCGTCATCAATTCCGTCCTTAAAACCTTGTGCCGCGAGAATGGAATCGAGAGAGACCGAAAATCGGTAATGCAGGTCGCCACGCTCCTGCTGGCGCTTTGGAAACAGGGCGTGAACGAAAGAGACGAACTCGAAAGGCGGCTCGGGAGAAGTGGGCGGAGGCCGCTGCGCGTCAGTAGCTGCACTGACGGTCATTGCTCGGTCGGAAGCCGTCCGCGCAAGCTGGATTCACGGACGTCCTCGGTTGATATTGATAGTCTGCGCGATTTGAATTGTGCACTGGCGTGCACGCCGAAGTGAGTGCGGTCATACCGATCAGTGCAACCGCAGCTACAAAAGCCCGAATTGTGCTCATCTGCATCTCCTTGTAGGTCGGTCCCGGAGCAGCTTAACGCGCCGGAGCTTTGCATGCGAGAGCCTTTCGAGCTGTTGACTACCCTCGCCCGACTCACCTCGCCTTCGCTCGCGGCCCACCAAGCCGCTCGCGCTCCGCGACCAACGGACGGTCATAGCCTTCGGCATCTCCGCCGACGGCAGTGGCCGATTCCCGTATTCAAACCTCATCCTACCACTACGCCCGCTTCGCCGAGCCTCTTGATCCAGGCAAGGGCTGGCAGCGAGAGGACGTTCAGCTCGCGTTTGCGTTTGGCATGAAGCAGCAGTCTATTCGCCGACTTCTTGGGCTAAAGGAAGTTGTCGACCTTCTTGCGGTATCCGCCTCAACGATTCGCGACCTCGTGAACCATGGTGAGTTGTCATACGCAAAAGTTGGGAGGGGCACGGAGAGAAACCACGTCGGTTCCTGCGGAAGTCGAGAGCTCCACTAAGCGCCATACGCAACGCGATTTTCGCACTCCGACCTCGCAGCCTACGCGACACGTCAAAAAACGAAAGACCAAACACGATCATTGAGCGGGCTACCGGGTTTGGCCGGTTTGATTTCGCTGCTGCTCGTGCCGAGCTTAAAGCAAAAGTGCAAGACAGCACAGCGGCAAGTATAACATCAGGGCGCTGATGTCGGAAAGGTAGCAAGCAGCTTAAATCAACAAACAGACGGACCAGAACCTCCTAAACTTCCGGAGCCAATCTTTCGCAAATCATTTGCAGACGGACCGCGCAACTTCGGCGCCTTGCTGGCCGCAATTGACTTGACGGTCAAAACGTTTCGAGTACGGCTCCCAATGCAATTCTTCCCATGCGCATCGCTGCATGTAAGCACCATGGATGAAATGGAAAAATAAATGGAATAAACTCAACGAATATAACCGTATGCACTTTACGCTATGGAGCAATATGGACGAGCCGGTTCTCGATTGAACCGGCTCCCTTTTTTTTCTCCTGATGAATTCTTGGGGATTATTCCATCGGCATTCGCGCGCGGCTCTTCAGTGTCTTCCTTCGATTTGCCGCTGAGACACCGGGCTGTCTCGATTCTCCTGCAGGGTGAACGAGTCCAGCAGACGGCGGCTCTCGCGCATATGGGAAATCAAGCGACGCGCGTAGTTGTCGTAAACAGAGGGTGCGTCGGAGAGAGATTGCTGCAGTCTGTCCATATGCGAGCCGTTCATGCGCGAATCCTCCATTAGTCGACTCTAATAGAGAATGGATCATGCCACCAATGCAAGTAATTCTATTGGAGTAGACATGCCGGTGGGCGATCCATCCAAAAGAAAAACGCTGGCATTCGCGGAACCGGAAAAAGATAAGCGTCGGTAGCCATTGCCTTCGAACCAAACAGGACCTCGGGAGCCCGCCTGGCTCCGAGGTCCTAGCTCTCCGAATTCAATTGCCCGGCTTGTTCTTGATGGCGGCGTCGATCTGGCGCTTCACGGCATCCAGGTTGAAGGAGGCGGGGTCCTGCATCGGCGGGTAGTCGACCGCCGTAAGCGCAAGCTTGCCGACTTCCTGCTGAACGCTGACGAACCGCCAGAATTCGCGGGCGAAGAAGTCGTTCATGTAGCCTCCGCCAAGGTCGTTGAGGCTTTGCTCGCCGATTGATGGCGTCCGTTCGAAGGGATCCTGACGAATGTTGACCATCGTGGGCATGTCCGTCGTGACCTTTGCACCGGGCCAACCCTGTGGCTGTTGAAAGAACTGGAACTTGAAGTTGTCGATGCGAACCGCACCGAGTGCGGGGCCGCCGAAATAGAAGAACTCATGACGCGCGGACGGTGATTTGCCTGTCAGCAGGTCCAGCTGGTTGTAACCATCAAGGTGGTTCTTGTACGTTGTGTCGCCCAGCTTCACGCCTTTGAGCAACTGGTCGGTGATATCTGGATTTCCAGCCGCTGCCACCAGCGTCGGGAACCAGTCCAAGGCGGAGAATATACCGTTCTCTACCGTCCCCGGTCTGATCTTGCCGGGCCAGCGGATGATGGCTGGGGCGCGGAAGCCGCCTTCCATGACTGTTCCCTTCGTGCCTTTGAACGGTGTCATGCCGCCGTCGGGCCAAGTGAACACTTCAGCACCATTGTCGGTGGTGAAAATGACGATGGTGTTATCGGTTTCGCCAGCATCTTCGACGCATTTTAGAATCGCGCCGACGCTATCGTCGAGTTGCGCCATGCCGGCTTCCTCGAGGCCGTAGTTGCTGTCACTGTTCATGAGCGCCTGATACTTGGGCGACAGGAACGTCCAGACGTGCATGCGCGTCGTGTTGTGCCATACAAAGAATGGCTTGCCGTCTGTCTTGGCCTTATCCATGAAGTCGCACGAGGCCTTGACCAGCACCTCATCGAACGTTCCCATGTCGTACTTTGCCTTTGGCGTTATGTCGTGCATGTTGGGTACGTTCGACATGTCGGGGTATGGCGCCAGCGGCCCCTCGTCGACGATCCGCTGTTTGCCGATTGTGCCCCAGCGCGGCTGCGCTGCAGCGTCGTCGGTGGCCGTGGCAAAGCTGTGCACCAAATTGCGCGGCCCGACCTTGTCGCGGTACGACTGGTCATTTGGAAACGAATACCAGTAAGGGTCGGACATGGCATCGAGGTGGTACAGATAGCCAAAGAATTCGTCGAAGCCGTGCAGCGTTGGCAGAAACTTGTTCAGATCCCCGAGATGGTTCTTACCGAACTGACCGGTGGCATACCCCTCGGTTTTGAGGGCTGCCGCAATCGTCGCGGCCTTGTCCGGCATTCCTACATCGGCGCCAGCCTGACCAACGGTCGTCAGACCAGTGCGCAGCGGAATTTCTCCTGTGATGAAACTTGCACGCCCGGCCGTGCAACTCGCCTCAGCATAGTAGTCGGTAAACATCATGCCTTCGGCCGCCAGCCTGTCGAGATTTGGCGTCTTCCCAGACATGATGCCACGGTGGTAGGCGCCGATGTTGAACCAGCCGACGTCATCGCCCATGATGACCAGGATGTTGGGCTTTGGCTGCTGCTGCGCGACTGCAGGCGGCCCTAGTGCGCTTGCGCATGCGGAAGCCAGCATACCAAAGCACATGTTTCGAATGGTACTCATTGTTGCATCCTCCGTTTGAGTTCATGAACGGCACTGCCCGATCGGGATTTCCCTCGAAGCAAGGGGAACTCCGATCCTCCCGGTCGGGACGATCTGACATGTGATCTGAGCGGCAAGGTGCCGCGGGAAGTTGGATGTATGGAGTCTGTCAGTACGCTCTGCTTACTCGCCTAGAGAGTGGCGACATGCATGCCCGCAATCGAGAGTCGATGACCGGCTACAAAGCTCTGCTGTGGCGGGCTGTTGGTCTCAGCAGCCGACCTAGGCGCGAGTATCGCACATCTTGATCTTCGCCGCCAGATTGAGGATCCACGGAATAATTGCGGTCACCAGCGGCAGCATTACATCGTGGAAATCAATGTCCGCTTCCGCTGCGACGCTTCCGGTATCAAATCCCGTTAGAACATTCCAAAAGCGAAAAGGCCCGCATCTGGGAGATGACGGACCTTTGCCATGCTATTTCACTGTTGCCTGCCACGACGCCTTACCTCCGTGACACGCTAAGTCTAGATCGCACAAGTTAAGTTATTACTAATGCACCGTGCGCGACGACGCCCTGCCCTCTGCTGTCGATGAAGGCTCTTAGTCGAACCAACCCTTCGCAACCATCGAGCCGCCGGCGGATGCTTCGTTGACCTTCTGGGCCCACCGATGGAACAAAAGCGCGCCGTACCAGTTTGATTCCTCATTCACGATGGAGGAAACCATGACTTTCGATCCTAGCAATTCGCTCGATCCGCAGAAAACCGATCCCGATCTTCGGACAGAGCAAGTGAGCGCTCCACGCTCTGCTCCCGTGGGCACATGGCTCGCTGTGATCGCTGCTATCGTCGTCGCCGCGTTCGCCTGGTATCAGTGGGGCGGCATGTCGAGCACAGACCCTAACCCAACAGCCTCGACCACGCCCTCCATAAGCGAGCCTGCGCCGAAACCGGTAATGCCGGTTGCGCCGCCGACTGCAGCGCCTGCCCAGCAGTAGTTCGAGCCCTTGGCGCGTGCGGTTCTAAATGATGCCGGTTGACAATCCGCGTATAGAAAAAGGCCGGTGACGGTTTCACTCGGCCTTTTCCGTTCGGATGTCCGCGGTATGAACACACGCGTGATCATTCAGCGGCGAACTGCAGCCCCGGCGTCGAGCGTGACATTGCCATTTCTTCTTTATCCATCTCACTTTCGATACCGTCGAACAGCGGCGTAGTCATGTAGCGCTCGCCGGTGTCCGGAAGCATGCAAAGTATAACGGAGTCGGCGGAGGCTTTCTCGGCAATTTGCCGTGCGGCGGCGAAAGTTGCGCCTCCCGATATGCCGGTGAATATGCCTTCCTTTTGAGCCAATGACCTAGCCCATTTGATACCGTCCGCGCCGGCGACGGCCATCACTTCATCATAGTACCCGGCGTCAATCGCCTCCTGCAGGACGTAGGGAATGAAGTCGGGTGTCCAGCCCTGTATGGGGTGTGGTTCGAAAGCGGGGTGACTGCTGGCCGGCGCACCGCTTGGCATGCGCGCCTGTTTTTCACCGCTATTTACCAGCTGTGCATTACCCGGCTCGATCAGCGCGATGCGCGTTTCGGGGCGCTCCCGGCGCAGCACACGCGCCACCCCCGCAAGGGTGCCTCCCGTGCCATAACCGCTGACAAACCAGTCCAGTCGAGTTCCATGGAAATCGTTGATGATCTCTCGCGCCGTCGTTGCCTCGTGGATTGCGGCGTTTGCCGCGGTCTCAAACTGGCGAGCCAGGAACCAGCCGTTGGCCTCGGCAAGCTCCAAGGCCTTCGTGTACATTCCAAATCCCTTCTGCGCACGCGGGGTCAGCACAACTTTTGCGCCTAGCATACGCATCAGCTTTCTCCGCTCGATGGAGAAGCTGTCGGCCATCGTGACAACCAGCGGATAGCCTTTCTGGGCGCAGACCATTGCCAGCCCGATGCCGGTGTTGCCACTTGTCGCCTCCACGACCGTCTGCCCCGGCTTGAGAGCGCCGCTGCGTTCGCCCTCTTCAATAATACTCAATGCCAATCGGTCCTTGACGGATGAGGCCGGATTGAAGAACTCCGCCTTGACATAGATTTTCGCATGCGCGGGGCCGAGGTTATTGATCCTGATCGTTGGTGTATCCCCGATGGTGTCGAGGATACTTTCGAACAGCCGCCCTCGCCCTGCCGTCTCTCTCATTGTTTTTGGACCGACCATGATCTTCTCCCTTCGGACCCGATTTGGATTGCATTCCCACAGGTGCGCATGGCGCGCGAACCTTCGTTCGCCGCTTGGATGCGCGATTGCTAAAATGGTGATAATAGGGAATGCGATGGAGTGTCGTGGGAAAAGGCGTGGGAACCACCGTGGAATCTGCTCGAACAGCCCTCTCGCGGCCCCCGTCCAGCATTGGTATCCGCATGCTCGGACCTTTGACAGTCGTTCGCGACAACGACAAGGTCGACCTGCCAACCTCGCGCAAGGCGCGTGCGCTTTTTGCTTACCTTGCCCTGGCGCCTCGTGCCGTCGCCCGTAGCCGACTTTGCGAGATGTTCTGGGACGTGCCAAGCGACCCTCGCGGCGAGCTTCGCTGGTGCCTGAGCAAATTGCGCGGCGTGATCGACGATGCGGACCGCAAAAGAGTAGACGCTTCGGACGATACGATCGCCTTGCACATCGACGACTGTATGGTTGACGTCGTCGAACTGGCGACGGCAACAAGTCAGGGCCTCGAGTCCCTTCCCGTCGAGCGATTGAAATCGCTGTTCGGTCTTTTTGCGGGAGAATTCCTGGACGGGATGGCGGTCGACCGAAGTCCTGTTTTTACGAACTGGCTGATCGCCCAACGGCGGCGTTTCAACGCTTGTCATATTGCTGTGCTTGAGCAGCTGTTTTCACGCTTTCCTGCCGGTTCGGACGAAGCATACTACTACGTCGAAAAATGGGTTGAGCTCGCGCCCTTCGACGGCCGGTCTCATCTTGCGCTTCTGGATTCGTTGGCGCAGCGTGGGCAAGTCGGCGCCTGCGAACAGCACCTCGCCGCGGCATCTGAGCTCTTTGCATCGGATGGGCTCGATTTCACGCCGGTGCGGGATGCTTGGCAAGGCGGGCAGAAGCAAAAAGCTACGGTTCAAAGATCCGTACAGACGCTGTCAGCCTCGCGGGTATTGCCGTTGATCACTGATCCTGCAGACAGGCGCATCGCCAAGTCGGACCACGCCTCGCTCGCGGTAATGCCTTTTTACCTGGAAGGGCCTACGAACGGGCAGCGTGGCGGCCTTACCGATGCGTTGACGCACGACATCATCACGCGACTGGCCAGATTGCGAAACCTTTTTGTCATAGCCCGCGGCTCTGTCTTTGCACTTGCCGAAAAGAATATCGGACCGGAGGAAGCCGGACGCGCGCTGAACGTCGATTATGTAGCCAGCGGTTCGGTCCTTCAACGTGAGCGCAGCGTCACCGTCACCGTCGAACTGGTTGACGTCCGCACGGCAAGGATAGTGTGGACGGAGGTCCTCGACCACAGCATTGATGACACCTTCGTCCTTCTCAACGAGATCGGCGACCAGATCGTCTCGTCGATCTGCAACGAGATCGAGATGGTTGAACGCAACAGGGCTATCCTGAAGGCGCCTACCTCTCTCAATGCCTGGGAGGCCTATCATCGCGGCCTCTGGCACATGTATCGGTTTACCAGGCTGGAGAACGAGCAGGCCCGGCAATTTTTCGAGATGTCGGTTCGCCTGGATCCAACCTTTGCCCGTGCGCACGCCGGCCTGTCCTTTACCCATTGGCAGAGTGCGTTTCAACGATGGGGCGACCATACGGAGCAAAGTCGCCGCGCGATGGAGGCGGCGAGCCAGAGCCTGCTGGCCGATGACAATAACCCCGCGTCTCACTGGGCAATGGGCAGAGCGCTCTGGCTGCGCGGACAACAGGATGAATCCGTCCTCGAGTTGCAGCACGCCGTTGACCTCAGTCCCAATTTTGCCCTCGGGCACTACGCATTGTCGTTTGTCCAATCGCAGTCAGGAGATCCACTCGCCGCTATCGGATCATCCGACCATTCACGCCACCTGAGCCCTGTCGACCCGTTGCTCTTCGGAATGCTGGGCGCCCGCGCCATGGCGCATGTTCGCCTCGGTCAATTCGAGGAGGCGGCCGATTGGGCCTTGAGAGCTGCGAAACGTCCGAACGCACACGTCATCATTCTGGCGATCGCGGCTCATTGCCTGGCGCTTGCTGGTCGGATCGACGAGGGCCGAAACTTCTGTGCATTGATCAGGAAGACGCTTCCGCGATATCGTGCCGACGATTTCCTGGCAACATTTCGGTTTGACCCGGACGCAACAGCATTGTTTCGCTTGGCCGCGAGGCGCATCGGTCTCGACTAGCAATGCATAGATCCGCCATTTGGTCACGGCCCTGAGAAACGAAACGCTACTGCGGGTGGACTGCGGGAGCGGGCACTGCGATTAGCCCAGCAGCGTTTTCACCTTGCGAAGGTCGGGAAAGAATTTCGCCCAAAGCAAAACGACGACGATCGTGCCGACGCCGCCAATCACCCCGGCTGCAACCGGTCCCATGACGCCAGCAAGCATGCCGGATTCGAATTCGCCGAGTTGGTTCGAAGTACCGATAAACAGCGAATTCACCGCATTGACGCGCCCACGCATCTCATCTGGGGTGAGAAGCTGCACTAGCGAGCTACGCACGACGACGCTAACCGTATCGGAAGCGCCCACAACCAGCAGAGCAACGATTGAAAGCGCGATATTTGTCGACAGTGCGAAGACGATGGTCGCAATGCCGAACACGGCGACTGCGCAAAACATCTTCTTACCCACATTGCTGCTCAGCGGTTTTCTAGCCAAGACAACCGACATGACGAGCGCACCGATCGCAGGAGCAGCCCGCAACAGGCCAAGGCCCCAAGGACCAGCGTGAAGGATGTCGCGCGCAAACATCGGCAACAATGCAGTCGCACCGCCAAACAGGACGGCAAAAAGATCGAGCGAAATCGTCCCGAGCATAACGGGCCGGCTCTTGATGAAGGAGACGCCCGCAAAGATCGACGCCAGCGTTACCGGGCTGCGCTTTGCCGGCGTCCATTCCATTCGGATCGAGATGACGTTGATGCTGGCGATCGTGAAAAACACCGCGGCTACGACAAATGGGGCAACGGGATCGATGCCATACAGCAGTCCGCCCAGTGATGGGCCAACGATCAGGGCCGTCTGCATCATCGATGTCGAAGTCGCTATCGCGCGCTGCAGCATGGAGGACGGCATGATGCCGGGAAGCAACGCCGCCATGGTTGGCCGCTCAAAGGCGACAGCCGCCCCCATGATGGTAACGGCGACGAGTATCCCGGTTGGGGTCAGCCAGTCCTGCCATGTGGCGACGGCAAGCAGCGCAGCGACCATTGCTTCGATCAACTGGCAGGCAAGCCCAATCCGACGCCTGTCGAACCGATCCGCCGCGTGTCCGACAACGAAGGTCAGGGCGACCATGGGCAAAAACTGGCACAGGCCGACCAGCGCCAATGCAAAGGCGTTGTGCGTCTGGTCGTAGATCATCCAGCCCATGGCGATCGCCAGGCACTGGAATGCCAATGAGGAAAAAACGCGCGAGCCTGCGAAATTCAGATAACCGGGATGGCGAAGAACGCTACCCTGGTGAGCATGATGTGTATCCATTGAGATGGTCCGGCGCGAGACAAACAGTGCGCCCTTGCGATTCTTGTGTCTGCCGCTTCTGCCTCGAAGCTACTCTTGTCAACCGCGTCGGGCGCCAATCCGGTACGATTGGTTCGACCTGAATCTCCCGATGACGATTTTGAAGCCACTTGCCGGAGGTACAGGAGACGCATCCGAGGCTGGCAGTCGTTGTGGAAAAGCTTCCACTAACCAGCACCTTAAGTGACAATATCCTCTGCCCATCTGCAATTCGGCATGATAACCACTCATTGCCCAACGCGGAAATCGTGTTTCTAACGGCGGCGCGGATGTATGCTGCCAAGGAACCTTGCATCACTTGCCGCCCGTTGGGGATCTCGGAGACCATGACGCTGACCCACTACCCCTTCAAGTCGAACGACGCCACGGCAAACGTCACGAAGCGAACGCTTCCTCAGCGATTGGCCACTTGGTATGAGACGATGAAGGTGGAGCGTCGGGAACGGCGGCAATCGTCTGACGTGCCGCTTGCCTGCATCAATACTAGAGGACCAGCCGTCCTCGGCTCCGAAGAACTGCCGTTGATCTTTCTCACCAGAAATGACCGGAAGCTTCTGCCGGCCTTCCTTTCCCATTACCGGGGGCTCGGAGTGACGCGCTTTATCTGCGTCGACGACGCGTCTTCTGATGGCTCCAGGGAATTCCTGCTGGAACAGACCGACGTCGACCTGTGGGTCTCGGATGTGAGGTTCAAGGAAGCCCGAAGGGGCCGCCGATGGCGAGAAAGGCTGTTTTCCCTCTACGGCACCGACCGCTGGTATGTGAATGTCGACTCCGACGAGTTCCTGATATATGAGGGCTTCGGAAACAGGGGGCTTCGGTCGGTGATCGACGGCCTTGAGGGGGCCGGCTTCCTCCGGATGTCCGCTCCGATGCTCGACATGTATCCAATCGATCTGGAGTCAGCCGAGGTAGAAAAACTCGAGCAGTCCGATCCTTGGACCGTCGCTGATCATTTCGACGGAGACGGATATACTCTCACCACGACCAAGCGTGCCATCTCCGTCCGGGGCGGACCACGGGAGCGGGAGTTCAAATCAGGCCTCGAATTGATAAAATACCCGCTTATCTTCTGGGACGCGAAATGTCGCTTTGGACCTAGCATCCATCAGCCACTGCCCTACGGAAGAAACTTCGTCCCGGTCATGGGGGTATTGCTCCATTTCAAGTTTTTCGCCGACTATGCCGAAGTGGCCAAGGCCGCAGTCGAAGGCGGTCAATACTTCAACAATTCATCCGCCTACAGTTCCATCGTTGAAAAAATGGATCAGAACGGCTCTTTGAGGCTCCAATCCGATCTTTCGCGAAAATACACGGGCCCCGATCAACTCGTTAAGATGGGCTTTTTCCTTCCCGTTCCGAAATAGCAGCAGGCGCTGTGAGCTTCGCTTCGCGTTGTCCATCGGCACCAATAAATAGACGCGGATTCTGGTCGAGACAGCAGTCGTGCGCAACAGTTCTCTGAAGCGACGGACATTTCTGGCCGCAACCGTGGCAACGTCCGCTGTAACGGCGCGTCAGGCATAAGATGCGAACCATGCGACGAAATCTAAAAGTGAACGGATGAAGCGGCCACCGCTGTTCAGTTTTCCGTTCTGATCGTTGCAAACTGATATGTGTTGAACAGCCGCAAGGCTTGCAGTAGATACGCGCTCAACGCGTGGGTCAGGATATCTCAATGGGTAAGGCCAAGGTTGCCGTCGTATTTCCGGTGCACAACGGAGCCGCGACCTTGAGCGAAAGTCTCGCGTCAATCGCCAGCCAGCACCTGCAGGACTTCAAGGCAATCATTCTGGAGAACGGGTGCACGGACAACACCTTTGAGATTGCGCTGCAATTTTGCGAGAAAGATCCACGTTTTTCCATTGTCAGAAATGATCATTTTCTAAGTGCGAACGACAACTTTGCCAAGGCGATGGAATTGGCCGCAGTGGAAGGCGAGTACTTTTGTTTGCGCGCCTGCGACGATCTATCCTCCCCCGACTTTCTGAGCGCGCTCGTTGAAGCGCTCGAGCAAGATAGCGACAAGTTGGTGGCGGTTTGCTCAACACAGATAGTAACAAGGGAAGGACAGAAGCTGGCGATGAAGCATCCTAGCTCCAAAGTCCTTAACTTCCTGGATCTTTATAAATCTGGATCGGTTCCCCGAAACCTTACTTATCCCGGCGAGTGGATCTACGGCGTATTTCGGTCTGCCGCCAAGGACACGCTTGTGAGCAGATGGCATGAGTTCGCGAATCCATGGTGTGTTGCTTCCTACACCATGAGTGAATTTGTCGTTCGCGATTTGGTGGCCTATGTCAGTGGCCCCGTCTTCATTTTTCGGAAGGGTTCGAATTCAATCGAACGTTACGGAGCAAAAAGCTTCCGCGACAAACTTCAGCAAAGACTGGCGTACACATTCGGTTGCTACAAACTGGTTCACAAGCTCCCGAAGGTTGGGCTTGTCCGGCGTTTGAAGTTCTTCCGGATGTGCTGGAACGATGCCCGCAGGAAGACGCAGTATAAACTGCTCAGATTTTTTTAGGCGTGCCCATGGCGCATCGGGTGTCGCACCGGGCACCCTGTTGCCAGCGTTGCCGAAGGTCCACCGGCTACGCACATTCCCGTCGAAACTCTTGATCCGCCCTCCTCTTAGTTTCGTAGAAAGTGCGAAAGACCAGACGGGGTGGATTCATTGGCAAGTGACGTGGCAAGACCGGTTATTCTCTGGTTTCGAAAGGATTTGCGTCTCGACGACAACAGGGCGCTGCATGCGGCCTGCGCATCGGGGCGACCGATCATACCGTTGTACATTCGCGAGCCAGTATCCGCGGGTACGGGTGCACTCGGGGCAGCCCAGGCGTGGTGGCTTCACCAATCGCTGGAATGCCTGGAAAAGTCACTGCGTGAGCGCGGTGGAAGCCTTGTGCTCGCGTCGGGACAGGCGTTGGACGTGCTTGGCGACGTCATTCGATCGACAGGTGCAGAGACGGTGTTCTGGAACCGGCGATACGATCCGCCGGGGATCGTCATCGATATTCGTGTCAAGCGTGAGCTGGAAAATCAGAACATTCACACAATGAGTTTCCCGGGGCAGTTGCTCCACGAACCTTCGAAGCTTCTGACCGGCGGACGAACCCCCTACCGAGCCTACACCCCCTTCTGGCGGGCGTTGGAGAAATCTGGCGAGCCGGATCATCCGATAAACGCGCCCACCCGAGTGGAATTTGCCACGTCGTCGCCGAAAACCGAGCGTCTCGGGTCATGGGGACTGCAGCCAACCAGACCCAACTGGGCGAAGCACTTCCCCGACGTCTGGAGCCCCGGCGAGAACGCAGCCCACCGCCGGCTAGACGACTTCGTCGAGGACGCCCTTCACGGCTACAAGGACAGTCGCGATTTCCCCTCGAAGCCGGCCACGTCCATGCTGTCGCCATATCTGGCGCTCGGGCTGATTTCCCCCGCCCGCATCTGGCATAAAACCCGCGGCCTGACCGATCACATTCCTGCCGAAGACATTGTTCACTTTCGCAGGGAGCTTGCTTGGCGAGAATTCTCGTACCATCAGCTATTTCATTTCCCGAAGCTGCCCTATGACAACTGGAACAAGCGGCTCGATGGCTTCGCATGGCACAATGATTCGACGCTGTTCAAGGCGTGGACGCGGGGGATGACCGGCTACCCGATTGTCGATGCAGGAATGCGGCAGCTGTGGCGGCATGGCTTCATGCACAATCGCGTACGCATGGTCGCAGCATCCTTTCTGATCAAGCACCTGATGGTCGACTGGCGGCGTGGCGAAAGCTGGTTTCGCGACACGCTGATAGACGCCGATCCCGCCAGCAACGCCGCAAGCTGGCAATGGGTCGCCGGGTCGGGCGCCGACGCATCACCGTTCTTCCGCATCTTCAATCCAGTTCTTCAGGGCGAAAAATTCGACCGGGATGGCGACTACGTCCGGGAATTCGTGCCCGAGATTTCGGAACTCGACAACAAGTACATCCACAGGCCGTTCGACGCACCCCCGGCAACTCTTGAGAGCGCCGGGATCACGCTCGGAAAAACCTATCCCAAACCGATCGTCGACCATGCGATGGCGCGCAACAGGGCTCTCACCGCCTACGGCGCCACAAAGGATGCGGCATGAACGCGCATTTTTCCAATCCGCAGGGTCGTCTGAAAATCGCCGTTATAGGCTCCGGTATATCCGGGGCTTCGGCAGCGTGGGCACTGAACCCGGTCCATGATGTAACAGTCTACGAAAAGGAAGCCCGTCCAGGTG
This sequence comes from Rhizobium sp. Root1220, assembly GCF_001426265.1. Taxonomy (GTDB): domain Bacteria; phylum Pseudomonadota; class Alphaproteobacteria; order Rhizobiales; family Rhizobiaceae; genus Rhizobium. Next base: position 102,784 of record NZ_LMDG01000003.1, on the reverse strand, counting down.
GTCATACGGCGACGGTGGATGTTGACTACGACGGCGTTCGGATACCGGTCGATACCGGCTTCATAGTCTACAACGAACCAAATTACCCGACCCTGACCGCACTTTTTGCCGAACTGGGAGTCGCGACACACGCAAGCGACATGAGCTTTTCGCTGTCGCTCGATCATGGCAAGCTGGAATGGTGCGGCGGCGGTCTGTCGTCCATCTTCGCCCAGAAGCGCAATCTCGTTCGCCCATCATTCCTGCTGATGATCCGGGAGATCGTCCGGTTCAATCGCACATGCCTGCGCGATCGCGCCGATGGGCACCTCGCATCCCGCTCGATCGGGGACTATCTCAACTGGCGCGGGTTCTCACCGGGTTTCACCAATAACTACCTCGTTCCGATGGCGGCGGCGATCTGGTCCACTCCTGCAGCCAAGATGCTACAGTTTCCGGCCGAGCATTTCGTCAACTTCTTCGACAACCACCGGCTGATCTACAGCAAACAGCATCAGTGGCGAACCGTGACCGGTGGCAGTCGCACCTACCTGGAAAAGCTGTTGGCCCCGCTTGGAGATCGGCTGAAGCTGGGTTGTGGTGTACGTCTCGTCGAACGTACCAACACAGGTGTGGTCATCACCGACGAACGCGGTGAGAAGGCAGTGTTCGACAAGGTCGTATTTGCGGCGCATAGCGACCAGACGAGGCGCATGCTCGCCGATGCGACGGAACAGGAAATGAGTACGTTGGCCGCCATCCCCTATCAAGCGAACAGGGTCGTGCTCCACCGCGATACCAGACTGATGCCCGCGCGGCCGAAGGTCTGGGCATCGTGGAACTACTTGCGCTCAAGCCGAGAAGAGGGCAACGCCGGCGTTGCGGTGACCTATTGGATGAACAAGCTGCAGGGGATCGACAACCGGTTTCCGTTGTTCGTCACGCTTAATCCGGACCGGGAGCCGGACAAGCGCAAGGTGTTTGCCGAATTCGCTTATGACCATCCCCAATTCTCCGCAGAAAGCGTTGAAGCGCAGAAGGCGTTGCGGGGCATCCAGGGAGAGCACAACTGCTATTTCGCCGGCGCCTGGACGGGTTACGGCTTCCACGAAGACGGACTGGTCTCGGGCCTGGCCGCGGCAGCGGCCCTGGGAGCCCCCGTCTCCCGGCGTGTGAGCGAGACGCAACCGCGCGAGCGGCTGCTGGATGCAGTATGATGAAACCCGACATGGAAAAGCGCGGCGTCAGCATGACGGACAACGGGCCACCGCCCGATGTAGCGGCGGCTCTCTACGTTGGCGACGTCATGCACCAGCGAATGCGGCCATTCGGCCACCGTTTCCGCTACGGCGTGTTTTCGCTCCTGGTCGATCTGGATCGGTTGGCGGAAGCCAGTAACCTGTCGAGGCTCTTCTCCGTGAACGCCCCAAACGTTGTCTCCTTTCACGAGCGAGACCATGCCGGAGCCCGCGACATCCGTACCCACGCGGATGATTTGCTGGCACAGGCCGGGCTACACGCTTCCCGCATCCTGCTTGTCTGTTATCCGCGAATTTTCGGCTACGTGTTCAATCCGCTCGCCGTCTACTACGCCTACGATGATCGCAATGATCTGATCGCGACGATCTATGAAGTGCGCAACACGTTCGGCGAGCGCCATACCTATGTCTGCCCCGTCGAGCCGGCAAGCATATCCGAAAGCGGTCTCCGGCAAACCTGCGACAAACTCCTCTACGTTTCTCCGTTCGTGGGCATGGACATGCGATACCATTTCCGGATGTTGCCGCCCGGCCGGGAAATTCGCTGGCGTATCCTCGAAACGAACGAGGGCGGTCCCCTATTGGCCGCAACCTTCTCCGGCCGGCACCTCCCATTGACCACGCCGGTTCTGGCAAGGCTGTTGGCCCGCTTTCCGTTTCTGACCGCCAAAATTATCGGTGGCATTCATTGGGAGGCACTGAAGCTCTGGCTGAAAGGCGCTCGATACGTCCCCCGCCATTCACCGCCGCCGCCAATCAGCGTTACGGGGGTCCGTCCCGTATTGCGGAGGCCGAAGAATGACACTACCGTCTGATCCAATCGCTGGGGGGCGAAGTCGTCGCATTACGTCCTTAGGCAGTCAGAGATCGCCGGAGGATAGAGCGATGAGGGATGGACAGGACTGGTTGTCTTTGGCGCAAAGCGCGGAACTGCTGTCGGCAGACAATATCGGCAGGCTTTCCAAACGGCTGCCATTCAGGGCAAAACTAACGCTGCGCGCCTTGGCGAAGATGCAGCATGGTTCGTTAGCGATCGTCTTTCCCGATGGGCGCAGCATTCTCATCAAGGGAAAACTGCCCGGACCGGAGGCCGCCATTCGCCTCAACAACTGGAACATCGCCAGTCGGTCGTTGACGGGCGGGACGATCGGCGTAGCCGAAACCTACATGGATGGCGATTGGGAAAGCCCCGATATCGCGGCATTCCTCGAACTTTTTCTGGTCAACGAAGAGGCGGCAAAAGGCTACGCGAACGGCAAGACCGGCGTCATGCGCATTGCCGAGCGTATGCGCCACTGGATGAACTCAAACACGAGAGCGGGTTCCAAGCGCAACATCTCCGCGCACTACGATCTCGGCAATGACTTCTACAAGCAATGGCTCGATCCGACGATGACGTATTCGTCGGCGCTCTATTCCACCGGCGCAAACGATCTGCAATCCGCCCAGCACGCCAAATACCGCGCGCTGGCCGAAGCGACCGGTATCAAGGCCGGCGATCATGTGCTGGAGATCGGCTGTGGCTGGGGCGGTTTTGCGGAATTTGCGGCAAAGGAACTGAGTTGCAGGGTGACGGGGCTCACCATTAGTCGCGAGCAACTGAGTTTCGCGGAAGAACGCATCCGCAAGGCAGGCTTGAACGAGAAGGTCGAGTTTCGTTTCCAGGACTATCGAGACGAAGCAGGCACTTACGACAGGATCGTATCGATCGAGATGTTCGAAGCGGTCGGTGAAAAATATTGGCCAGCGTATTTCTCGAAGCTGAGTCAATGCCTGAAACCGGGTGGAAAGGCTGGTCTTCAGATCATCACCATTCGCCCCGAAGCCTTCGATCAGTACCGGAGCAACCCGGATTTTATCCAGAAGTACGTCTTCCCCGGTGGTATGTTACCCACCCGCGAGCATCTGGCGGAACTTGGCCAAAGAGTAAACTTGTCACTGGTCAGGGACTTTGGTTTCGGGTTAGACTACGCGCGTACGCTTGCCGAGTGGCGGGAGCGTTTCTGGTCCGTGTGGGAGCGTGTTCGCCCTCTGGGGTTTGACGAGCGCTTCAAGCGGCTCTGGGAATTCTACTTTTTCTATTGCGAAGCAGGCTTCCGCGCCCGAAACATAGACGTCCGCCAGGTCGTCTTTTCGCGGAGCTGACGAGCGCGGATGGCGGAACCAGACAGACGACCTCCTGTCCACGCCGCTATCCGCCTCGTCTATGCCTTGCCTGCCGCGCCTCTGGCCGCACTGGGGCTGCCACTCTACGCATTCGTACCGACGTACTATACGGAAACGCTTGGGCTACCGCTGGCTGCCGTCGGCCTTACACTGCTGGTTGTGAGGCTTTTCGATGCCATCTGTGATCCGGCTGTCGGTTTCGTCGCCGATCGACTCCGGCCTAGCATCGGCCGGCGAAGATTCCTGTTTGCGCTGTCCCTGCCGGTGGCGTCCGTCTCGGCGGTGATGCTGTATTCGCCACCACAGGATGCATCCACCCTGTGGCTGGGCTTATGGGGCGCCTTTCTTTCACTCGGTTTCACGATGGCAGTCATCCCCTATTCAGCCTGGGGCGCGGAACTAGTAAGCGACTACAAGGGAAGGACGTCGCTTGCCGCCCTGCGGGAAGCAGTCACACTGATCGGGACGCTCATAGCAATCACTCTGCCCTTCGCATTCGGTTCGACGGCCAAGACCGATTTACCGGGATTGCGTTTTCTCGGCGTCTTTGTCGCGGTGGCGCTGCCATTGGCGGGGATGCTGGCAATCTGGAAGGTCCCCGAGCCAGTGGAGCATACCGTCAAGCGCTTAGCGTTTGGTGACGGTCTATCCTTCCTCTTGGGAAACCTGGCTTTCCGCCGTTTGCTCACAGCTTTCTTTCTGAATGGCTTTGCCAACGGCATCCCTGCGACGCTTTTCCTCTATTTCGTCTCGGATCGGCTGGCATTGCCGGCCTCGCGCGGTCCCTTGCTGTTTGTCTACTTCCTGTTTGGCATCGCAGGTGTTCCTTTCGCGGCATGGTCGGCGAAGCGGCTAGGCAAACACAGGGCCTGGTGCTGGGCCATGCTTGCTGCTTGCGCAGCATTCGCTTTCGTGCCGTTGCTGCCGCCGGGGTCGCTTTTCATCTTTGGGGCGATCTGCGCTTTCACCGGGCTCATGCTTGGTTTCGATCTTGCCCTTCCACCCGCTATCCAAGCCGACGTGATCGATGAAGACACCGCCAATTCCGGCGAGCAGCGGAGCGGCATCTACTTCGCTGCCTGGGGCCTTGCCACGAAGGCTTCGCTCGCGGCAGGCGTCGGGATCGTGTTCCCGATGCTTTCCCTGTTCGCCTTCGACCCGTCAGGTGACACGAACAATTCACCATATGCTTTGGGTGCCCTCGCGGTCAGCTATGCGTGGGTGCCGATCCTGTTGAAACTCAGTGCCATCGGCCTCATGTGGAATTTTCCCTTGGACGAAAAAGCACAGAATGCGCTGCGGATACGCATCGAAACGCGGTGATTACTCCGCAGGATGCGGCGTTCCTGGCTGATGCTTTCGCGGCGACCGCTCTTGCCAGCCCGTCGATCGGTTCACCAGCCAGAAATACAGGCTGTACGGCATCAGATTCAGAAGTTTAAGCAGAAAGGTGAAGCGCTTCGGAAAAGTAATCTCGAAGCGTTGCGACTTGAGACCGGCAGAAATATGCGCTGCCGCCTCGTCGACCGATACCAGCGACGGCATGGGGAATTCGTTTTTTCTAGTAGCCGGCGTATCGACGAAGCCGGGATTGATCAGTTGGATACGGATGCCGATCTTGTCGAGGTCGAACTTGAGGCTTTCGGCCATGTTGATGAGCGCCGCCTTCGTCGCTCCATAGGCGGCGCCCGTCGGCAGCCCCCCGTAACCGCTGACCGAAGAGACGATCGCGATTTGCCCCTGTCCCTTTGCCTTCATGTGGCGAACGGCCGGAATGAGGCAATTCACAACGCCCTGAAGGTTGACGGCAAAACTGCGTTCGAAAACTTCGCGGCTCAATGCTTCGGCATGAACGGGCAAATAGACCCCGGCATTGAATATCGCCAAGGCCATCGCACCGTGCTCATATTCGATGGACGCGAGCACATGCTCCATGTCCTCGGCGCTCGTGACATCACCGTCCAACACGACAATGCTGCCTGGAAGATCGGCGGCCTCAGTCTGCAATTCTGCAAGTTTTTCATGATCACGCGCCGTGACAGCGACTTTATATCCTTCGCCAGCAAGCTTCAGCGCCAACGCCCGTCCAATCCCGGAACTCGCACCTGATATCCACACGATTCCGTGTTCGGGACGAGCGACAAAGTCTTGCATGGCACGCTTCCTCCGGGGCTGTCTTCTGAACACCAAAACAGATCCGGGAGTTCCTCGCCCCTCCCGAATTCATGCCACTATCATGTCATTGTGGCTGCTTTCAGCCGATCAGATCGCCGATAATCTGGCGGAAGGATCCGGTCAGCTTGATCGGTGCGTCGAGAACCGAAAAAGCGATGCAGGGGCGATCCTTTTCTGCAACCGGTCGGTGGTCGACGCTCTCGTCGGCGACAGAGATATCCCCGGGACCAAAGCGGCCCCGCGCATCGTTGAACGCTCCGTCCAGGATCAAAGTGAGTTCCATTCCCTTATGGGTATGGGCGGGTAGTGCACGACCGGGCTTGATCCACATCAGGCTGACCTCGCAGCCGTCAATGTCAGTGCAATACTCCCTGAAGCCGGGAAGTTTGGTCTTCCACGGCACTGTATCAACGTCGAACCCGACGAGATTGCGAATCGCACGCGGGAAGACGCCCTTGTCGGTTTGATTATTGAGCTGGGCGCTGCTTTCAAGAGGCCGTGAGGACGCGAAAATCGCCGCGAGGCGTGCATCCCGATCGCTGATCGGTGCCGCAGACATCTGCTCGAGCGCTTCGCCGGCCAGCAACTCCAGATCCGTCACAAGACCTCGATGGTCGGCTTTCATCTCGAGGTGCGATTCCACCAGCACCCTTGCCGGCTCGGGAAGAGACCCGGCAACATAATGCGCCATCAATGCATCGACCGTGTCGATATGCTCGTGAACCATGACGGTTTCGGTCGTTTCCACTTTCAGTGATTGCTTTGTCGTCATCCATACGATGAAAGTCAATCATCGGATCACCCCCGCTGGCTGCAACATGTGGAGGGTCGGAAGATCGAAGTCTAATTTTATCGCTGCAGTCAAAGGTGTGGAATGGCATTTCTTGCCAACCCAGCCTTGTGAAGGGAAAAGACCGTTCTTAAACTAAGAGTTTGAAAGAGGCAGATTCCATGATCGTTTATCCCTCCGTTCTCGAGGCAATCGGCAACACACCCCTGATCAGGCTCAAGGGTGCGTCGGATGCAACGGGCTGCACCATTCTCGGCAAGGCGGAATTCCTCAATCCGGGCCAGTCGGTCAAGGACCGCGCGGCGCTCTACATCATTCGCGATGCCGAGAGGAAGGGACTGCTGAAGCCGGGTGGCGTCATCGTCGAGGGGACGGCTGGAAACACCGGCATCGGGCTTACGCTGGTCGCTAAGGCGCTCGGTTACCGGACGGTCATCGTCATTCCCGAAACCCAGAGCCAGGAAAAGAAAGACGCGCTGAAGCTGCTTGGCGCGGAGCTCGTGGAAGTTCCGGCTGTTCCCTACAGGAACCCGAACAACTACGTAAAGGTGTCGGGACGTCTGGCCGAACAACTGGCGAAGACTGATCCGAACGGCGCGATCTGGGCCAACCAGTTCGACAACATCGCCAACCGACAGGCCCATATCGAAACGACCGCCAAGGAGATCTGGGAGGATACAGACGGCAAGGTCGATGGCTTTATTTGCGCCGTCGGCTCTGGGGGAACACTGGCGGGTGTCTCGGCAGGCCTCAAGGCCTTCAACACGGACGTCAAGATCGGTGTTGCGGACCCTGATGGCGCCGCTCTTTACGAGTTCTACACGAACGGCGAGCTCAAGTCCGCCGGCTCCTCGATCACCGAGGGCATCGGCCAGGGCCGCATCACCGCCAACCTCGAAGGCTTTACGCCCGATTTCGCCTACAGCATTTCCGACACCGAGGCCTTGCCCTACGTCTTCGATCTCGTCGAACATGAAGGGCTTTGCCTGGGCGGATCGACCGCGATCAACATCGCAGGTGCCGTTCGCCTCGCCAGGGATCTTGGCCCTGGCCACACCATCGTGACGATCCTATGCGACTACGGCAACCGCTACCAGTCGAAGCTTTTCAATCCCGATTTCCTGACGTCGAAGGGCCTGCCCGTTCCCGAATGGCTGACGTCGTCTGCGGATATCAAGATTCCCTACGAACCAGCAGCGTGAGACCCAATGCCCGTCAATGCCCTCTATCGTGACGATTTCTATCTTTCGACATGCGAAGCGGTGGTAACCGCAATTCACGATGACGGGGGTATCGAGCTGGACCAGACGTGCTTTTACGCAATGTCCGGCGGCCAGCCTGGAGACACCGGCTTTCTCGAACGTGCCGACGGCAGCAAGATCGGGCTCGGACAGACGAAACACGGTGCGAGCAAGGAGATCATCATCCATGTGCCGCTCGAAGGCGAAGCACAACCAACCGTCGGCGAAAAGCTTATACTCCACATCGACTGGCCTCGTCGCTACAAGCTGATGCGCATGCACACCGCTTGCCATTTGCTCTCTGTTGTCTGCCCCTATCCGATCACTGGCGCCGCTGTTGGCGAGGATGAAAGCCGTGTCGACTTCGACATGGCCGATACCATCGACAAGGACGAAGTGACGGCAAAGCTGATGACGCTTGTCGCCGAAAACCACCCTGTCTATCTGCAGTGGATCACGGACGAGGAGCTTTCGGCCAATCCCGGCATCGTCAAATCCAAGAACGTCCGCCCTCCCATGGGCCTTGGCCGCGTCAGCCTCGTCTGCATCGGCGACAATTCTGCAATTGACAGCCAGCCCTGTGGCGGCACACATGTCTCCGAAACGCAGGAAGTCGGCCAGATTCACATCGCCAAGATCGAGAAGAAGGGCAAGGAGAATCGGCGTTTCCGCATTCGCTTCGGCGCCCCGGGCGACGAAGCCTAACAGTGCAGGAGAGCAAAATGAGCGAAGAGAAGAGCCGGTTCGTCGTTTCCGCCGATTGGCTGCAGGCTGAACTCGGGAAGCCGGATCTGCGCGTGCTGGACGCGTCTTTCTACCTGCCTGCCCAAAAGCGCGACGCCGATGCCGAATACGCGGGAGGTCATATTCCGGGCGCCATCCGTTTCGACCAGGACAAGATCGCCGACCACTCGGTTGCGCTGCCGCACACCATTCCATCACCGGACCAGTTCGCCGCTGAAGTTGGCAAGCTTGGCATCGGAGAAAACGACCGCATCGTCGTTTACGACGGTATCGGAATGTTTGCCTCGCCCCGCGTGTGGTGGCTGTTCCGCGTCATGGGCGCCAGGAATGTGTTCGTGCTAGACGGCGGGCTCGACGGATGGACGGCGGAAGGCCGCGCCCTCGAAACAAGCACACCCCGCTACGAGCCCAAGACGTTTACGCCGAGCTATGACGCCGAGCGTGTCGTCAACCTCGACACCATGCGGGAAATCGTTGACAGCCGGGCTCTTCAGATTGCCGATGCAAGAAGCGCCGGGCGCTTCGCCGCTGTGGAGCCGGAGCCGCGCGCGGGAATGCGATCGGGCCACATGCCCGGTGCCCGCAGCCTGCCATCCGGCGTCTTCGCAAATGGTGGCCGCTTCAAGACGCTGCCGCAACTCAAGCAAACGATCGAGGATGCTGGCATAGACCTTTCCAAACCTGTCGTCACATCTTGCGGTTCCGGGATTACAGCCGCAATCATTACGCTCGCGCTAGAGTCACTGGGCCACACAGACAACAAGTTATACGACGGTTCATGGAGTGAATGGGGTAGCCGCGAGGACACGCCTGTCGTGACCGGCCCGCCTGAGCCGGGCAAAGCCTGATCACCATGGCAAAGGCTCCCGCGTCGCTGAAGGCACATATCACGCGTCTCGAAATGACGGCGCCGCCGAAAACCAGCCTGCCCGTACCCGTAAACATACAGACTGCAATCATGCGCGCTCCCGGCATTCCGTTGCCGTTCTATCGACACCTCTACCGCCAGGTTGGCGCCCGCTGGCAATGGGTCGACAGGCTTCGAATGAGCGACGAGCAACTGGCTGCAGTGCTGCACGACAAGCGCAACAACATCAGCGTGCTCTACGTCAACGGTGCTCCCGCCGGCTTCTACGAGTATTTCGTTCAGGATGAGGACACGATCGAACTCAACCATTTCGGACTGATCGAGCATGCGCTCGGTCTTGGCATCGGAAAGTGGTTCCTGTTGCAGGCGCTCTATGCCATCTGGACGCTGAACCCCAGCCGGGTCGTTGCGACGACAAACGATCTCGATCATCCACGGGCGCTGCAGCTCTACCAGATGTTCGGCTTCTCCCCGGTCTCGACCGGTTCCGGCATCGTCCGGCCGCTCAGCGACAAGGAACTGCTGGACATCGCGAAAAAGAGCTGAATGGCAAGAAACGGGTGGTTTCGGACCCTCTCGGGAGTCATTTCATGGCAAACCTCAAAGGGAGATTTGCCATGTCAGTCATCCACTTTTCCGCCATGCCCACCGCCGACGCCGAACATCTCTGGCAGGGCGGCAGGGATGCTTACGACAACCTTCCCGAGACCCTGTTTTCCGATGGCCCCGGCCATCCGTGCCGCCATTGTCTGAGAAATATCGACGCTGGCGAAGAGTTGCTGGTCTTTGCCTACCGGCCGTTTCCGAAGTTGCAGCCCTACGCCGAGACCGGGCCGATCTTCATGCACAAGCAGCGCTGCGCGCGGTATAGCGCTGAAGAAATCATGCCACCAGTCCTTGAGACGACCCGCGATTTCATCGTTCGAGGTTATGGTGAAAACGACCGGATCGTCTATGGCACCGGTGCTGTGACGCCGATCGCGGATATCCCTGTGTACGCCGCCTCGCTGCTCGACCGGGCTGAAGTCGCGTATGTGCACGTTCGCTCGGCGCGCAACAACTGCTATCAGTGCCGGATCGACAAATAAAAGAAGCCGGCCGCGGAGAGCGAAGCCGGCTCCAACTGACGTAACGTGATGCGTCTTACGCTACGTTCAGAATACTTTCCGCTGCGTAAGGTTCGTAGCCCAGCGCTTCGGCGACCGGTTTATTGGTGACACGGCCCTTGTGAATATTCAGGCCGTTTCTCAAGTGTTTGTCCTCCGCGATGGCACGCAGGCCACGATCAGCAAGGGCAAGGCCATGCACCAGCGTCGCGTTGTTCAGCGCGTGCGCGGATGTGACAGGTACAGCCCCCGGCATGTTGGCGACACAGTAGTGAACAACCCCGTCCACGACGTAAGTCGGTTCGGAATGGGTCGTTGCGTGCGATGTTTCGAAGCAGCCGCCCTGATCGATGGCGACGTCGACGATGACCGCGCCCTGCTTCATGCCGGTCAACATTTCGCGGGTCACCAATTTCGGAGCGGCGGCACCGGGGATCAGCACGGCGCCGATCACCAGATCGGCGGCGAAGATTTCCTCTTCGAGCGCCTGGATGCCGGAATAACGTGTATGGACGCGACCGCCAAAAAGATCGTCGAGCTGGCGCAGGCGAGGCAGTGATTTGTCGAGGATGCTGACATCGGCGCCGAGGCCGACCGCGATCTTTGCGGCGTGCAGGCCGACGACCCCGCCGCCGATGACCGCGACCTTTGCCGGCAAGACGCCCGGGACGCCGCCGAGCAGGACACCAAGGCCGCCATTGGCCTTCTGAAGTGCGGTTGCGCCCGCCTGAATCGACAAACGGCCGGCGACCTCCGACATCGGTGCCAGCAACGGCAGTCCGCCACGATCATCGGTAACCGTTTCATAAGCGATTGCGGTCACACCGGACGCAAGAAGTCCCTTCGTCTGCTCTGGATCGGGTGCGAGATGGAGATAGGTGTAAAGAAGCTGACCCTCACGAAGCTGCGCCCATTCCGAAGGCTGCGGCTCCTTGACCTTCACGATCATGTCGCACTTCTCGAAGATATCCTTCGCCGAGGCAGCGATCTTCGCGCCAGCAGCGGCATAGGCAGCGTCATCTGCGCCTATACCGGCGCCTGCCTTGGTTTCGACCCAGACCTCGTGGCCGTGGGCAACGTATTCGCGGACGGATCCAGGTGTCAGTCCGACACGATATTCATGGTTCTTGATTTCCTTCGGGCAACCGACACGCATAAGCGTTCCTCTCAATTTTATGTCCGCCTGGCGGAGCGTTTGAATACGGAAATCCAAGCACCAAGGCCGCGAAATGTCCTTGCAAAGAACGTTTGCCGACGGACTGTTTTTCGCAGATTATTGCAAAATCTGGAAAACTATCGAAAGTTATTCGAATGTCAGGACTCGACGCCATCGATCATGCGATTCTCAAGGCACTTCAGACAAATGCGCGCATGACCAACGCAGATCTAGCAGCAAAGGCCGGCCTTTCGGCCTCGGCCTGCTCCCGGCGTCTCGATATCCTCGAAAAGAACGGCGTGATCAGCGGTTATCACGCCCATATCTCGCACAAGGCGCTGGACTACAAGATGGTTGCCGTGGTGCACATTTCACTCTCAGGCCAGTTTGCCAAAACACTCTCAGAATTCGAGGCGGCGGTGAAACGATGCCCAAACGTTCTTGTCTGTTACCTGATGTCCGGCGAGTACGATTACATCCTGCGGGTGGCGGCGCGAGATCTCGAAGATTATGAGCGTATCCATCGCGACTGGCTGTCAGCCCTCCCACACGTCGTGAAAATCAATTCGAGCTTCGCCCTGCGGGAAGTCATCGACAGGCCGAATGTCGGCCTGTAACCGTGCAGCAAAAATGGCCGCAAATTTCAGCGTTGCGCTGCGAGGTTTCGATGGAATGCCGGAGACCGTTTCGATAAGACGAAGCTATGAAATCGAAAACCCGCGGCTATATTTTCGTTCTTCTGGCGATCACCATCTTTTCCTTGCAGGACGGTATCTCGAAGCATTTGGCGACCAACTACCCGCCAATTTTCGTGACGATGATCCGCTATTGGGCGTTCGCGTTCTTCACAATTCTACTTGCATCCAGAATGCGCGGCGGGCTTAGGGCGACGGCGCGCACCCAAAGGCCGCTTCTGCAAATCGTTCGCGGCGTGCTGCTTGCCGCCCAGGTCGTCGTCGCCATCAGTTGCTTCGCGATCATCGGTCTCGCCCATTCGCAGGCGATCTTCTCTGCCACGCCCATCCTCATCGCCCTGCTCTCAATGCCGCTTCTCGGCGAACGAGTCGGTTGGCGGCGATGGACGGCAATCGGCGCCGGGCTTGCGGGAGTCCTTCTGATCCTCAAGCCCGAGGGCGGCTTTTTTGACCTCAAGCTGCTGCTGGCAATCTTCTCCTGCTTTCTCTTCGCCTTCTACGTGATCGCAACGCGCCTCGTCAGCAGGGACGATTCGGCGATGACGAGCTTTTTCTACACCGGTGTCGTGGGTGCTGTTGCCATGACGCTCGTCGGCCCGTTCTACTGGACCTGGATGTCCGGGTGGGACTGGGGATGGATGGGGCTCGTCTGCGCCACCAGCATATCGAGCCACTATTTCCTGATCCGTGCCTACGACATGCTTGATGCGGCAGCGGTTCAGCCACTGACCTACCTACAGCTCGTCTACGCCTCGATCATAGGCGTTACTATCTACGGTGAAACACTTAGCCCGAGTACGATCATCGGCTCGGCGGTCGTCGTCGCGGCTGGCATCTTCACCGTATGGCGCGAGCATGTCGTCGCGCGCAGGTCCGATTTACGACTTGCATCCCAATAGTCTTGAGCAAGTGTTATTAAAGCATTTTCAACGTTCCAGCTGTAGACTCCCCCGACATGTTCTGGTGGAGCGTAACATGCAGCGTAATTTGAACATCATTACTCGCAAGGCCGAACGTAAGGGTTGCCGCATCTTTGGCAAAGTCCGCTATCTCACCAAGGAAGTAGACGCCCGCATCCTCGATATGTCGCTTACCGGAATGGCAGTCGAAATCAGGTCGCCGCTCCATGCGGCATCGGGTAGCCGCGTGCAAATTCTTGCCGACGATCTCGGCACCTTGCAGGGTATCATCCGCTGGAGTCACAACGGCCGATTGGGCATTCAGTTCGATCCCAATTCCAATGCCCAGGCCCAGGTCGCTTCCTATTTCCGCTTCTTCCACAAGGAAGTCCGTCCGGTTCTGTCGCGGTAGTCTTCTTGTAATCTTGGGGCTTTACTCCTTCGCAAATCACCCTAGTCTCCCCCTCGGGCCGGGCGGTAGGTGATTTTCGAAGGAGTTTTAATGTCTTCCATTCTCGATTTGCCGCCGGTGACCCGGCGCTCGTTGCTTGGCGGAATTGCCGCCACATCCGCCTTGGTGCTGCTTCACCCTTTCACCGCACGAGCGGCGACCAATCAGGCGCATCTGCGACTGATGGAGACGACCGATATACACGTCAACGTCTTCCCTTACGACTACTATGCAGACAAGCCGAACGATACGATGGGTCTGGCGCGCACGGCGACGATCATCGACAACATTCGCGCCGAAGCCGCCAACTCGCTTCTGATCGACAATGGCGACGTCCTGCAGGGCAATCCCATGGGCGACTACATGGCCTATCAGCGTGGCATGAAGGATGGCGACGTCCACCCGGTCATCAAGGCAATGAACACGCTTGATTACACGGTGGGTACGCTCGGAAACCATGAATTCAACTACGGCCTCGACTTCATGTTCAAGGTCCTGAACGGCGCGAACTTCCCCTTTGTCTGTGCCAACCTGACGAAGGGCCAGCTTGCCTCCAACCCCAGGAATGACGATCTCTTCTTCAAGCCCTACATCATCGTCGAGAAGACGATCAAGGACGGCGCCGGCAACGAGAGCCAGGTGAAGATCGGCTTTATCGGCTTCGTGCCGCCACAGATCATGCTTTGGGACATCAAGAACCTCGAAGGCAAGGCGCAGACGCGCGATATCGTCGAAGCCGCCGCGGCATGGGTTCCGGCAATGAAGGAGGACGGCGCCGATATCGTCATCGCGCTTTCTCACTCCGGCATCGACGGCGCCGCCCCTTCGGAGAAGATGGAGAATGCTTCTCTACACCTTGCCGCGGTTGATGGTATCGATGCGATCTTTACCGGCCATCAGCATCTGGTCTTCCCGGGACCAAAGACCTGGGACGGCATTCAGAACGCCGATCCAGTCAAGGGTACGCTGCACGGCAAGCCGGCCGTCATGGCCGGCTTCTGGGGCTCGCATCTCGGTCTGATCGACCTGCTGCTGGAGAAGGACGGCAAGAGCTGGAAGATCGTCGACTTCACATCGGAAGCGCGGCCGATCTACCATCGTGACGAAAAGAAGAAGGTGGTTGCCGACGTCGCAGACAAGAAGGAAGTCGTCGAGGCGGCCAAGGCGGAACACGAGGCAACGCTTGCTTACGTGCGCACGCCGGTCGGCAAGACATCCGCGCCTCTCTATTCCTACTTCGCACTTGTCGCCGACGATCCGTCCGTACAGATCGTGTCTCAGGCACAGACCTGGTACATCAAGCAGATGCTCGCGGATACCGAATTCAAGGATCTGCCAGTGCTATCCGCTGCCGCTCCGTTCAAGGCAGGTGGCCGTGGCGGCGCAGACTACTACACCGACGTACCGGCAGGCGACATTGCCATCAAGAACGTCGCCGACCTGTACCTCTACCCGAACACAGTGCAGGCGGTGGTCATCACGGGCGAGCAAGTCAAGAACTGGCTGGAAATGTCGTCGGGCATGTTCAACGAGGTTAAACCCGGTACCAAGGACGCTGAACTGCTCAACGTCGCGTTCCCATCGTACAATTTTGACGTGATCGATGGGGTCACCTACCAGATCGACCTCTCGCAGCCACGCAAATACGACGATGACGGGAAGGCGATCAATGCCGATGCAAACCGGATCCAGAAGCTGGAGTTCGACGGCAAGCCGATCGATCCGAAGCAAAAATTCGTAGTCGTCACAAACAATTATCGTGCCGGGGGCGGCGGGAAGTTTCCAGACATCGCGGCGGACAAGGTTGTCTTCCAGGCTCCGGATACGAACCGGGACGTTATCGTGCGCTACATCCATGAACAGGGCACAATCAACCCCGCGGCAGACGGTAACTGGACGTTTGCGCCGCTGCCGGGGACGAGCGCGGTTTTCCAGAGCGGACCGAAAGCCAAGCAATTTCTCGCAGATGTAAAAAGCGTCAAGATCGAAGACGCTGGCGAGGGTGCCGAAGGCTTCGCGAAGTTCCGCCTCGTGCTCTGACATCCAGAACCGGCGAGGCGGCGACGCCTCGCCTATTCCGCAGCGATTGACAAATCTGGTGGAAGCAGTTCGGCAATCTGTGCCGTAAAATCGGCCTGGCTGGGGCATAGGGAAAGCCTGGATCGAAATGCATCGATCATCCATGTCGCCGCCGGCCCTGGCGGGCTGGCGATCCTTCGCATGGCGTAGATCGGATACTCACCCTGTTCATAGGCCTGGAGATCGAGATGCACCAGCGCGCCGCTTTTCAGATCACCGTGAATGAGCGAGGCCGGAAGGCCGCCCCAGCCAAGCCCGCCGCGAATAAGCGAATGCTTGGTGGCAATATCGCTGACCCGCCAGGTTTTGTAGGAAAGAACATTGAAGTCGCGGCCCTTGGTCAGGCCTGACGCGTCGGTCACGACGAGCTGGGTTTCCTCGCGCACATCGGCAAGCATCAATGGTCTGCTTATCTTCGCCAGCGGATGATCGCGCGAAGCGACCGGCATCATAAACGAATGGCCAATGCGTTCCGCCACAAGCGAATCGCTCTGCTTCAACATGGCGCCGCCAATGCCGATCGTGGCGTTGCCGGTGGACACGAGGTCCATTACCACTCCAAGCTCTCCAACTGTCAGGCTGAGAGCAACCGAAGGGAACCTCTCGCCAAACTCGTGTAGCACTTCGACCACCGCCTGAGACGGGACCATCACGCTTATTGCGACAACGACTTCAGCTTCCAGTCCTTCCTTCAAACCCTTGACGCGCGCGCGCATGACCTCGAGATCGGAGACAAGGCGCCGCGCGTCTTCCAGCATGGCCTTGCCCGCGTCCGTCAGCTTCGGTTGCCTCGCCCCCGAACGTTCGAACAGCGGCACTTCCAGCTGGGTTTCCAGATTGGCAATCGTGTAGCTGATCACTGATTGAGCGCGATTGAGCGCACGCGACGCGGCTGAGAAACTGCCCGTTTCAGCCACCGTCAGGAAAACTTGAAGCTGGTCTAATGTCGGGTTCGGAAGCATCGCCATCTAATCCATCGATAATTTCGATCTAGATTATCCCAGTTTTTTCGATGGCAGGCCAGACCTATTTTTCTCTCGAACGGCGATCCGTGGTTCCCGACACGAACCGTCAAAACCCAATTCAAGAGGAAATACAACAATGTCGTCCATTCTGCTCCTGACGTCCAGCCCCCGCTCTGAGTCACTTTCGACCACCATCGCTGCCGATCTCGCTGACAAGCTCAAGTCCCAGCAAACTGGCAGCGTGATCGTCCGCCGCGATCTGGCCGCCAACCCGCTGCCGCACATCGATGACCTCTTCACTGCAGCCATCCGCAAGCCGGCCGATGCACGCACGGCCGAAGAATCAGCCGCTGTCAAAACCTCGGACACGCTGGTGGACGAACTGCTTGCCGCCGATACCGTTGTCATCGGCACCGGCATGATCAACTTCAACATCTACTCGTCGCTGAAGACCTGGATCGATAACGTCGCGCGCGCCGGTCTCACCTTCAAGTACACGGAAAGCGGCCCGGTCGGCCTTGCAACTGGCAAGAAGGTCTATGTCGTTCTCGCATCCGGTGGCGTGTACTCTCAGGGCCCGGCAGCCGGCATGAACCATGCCGTACCGTACCTTAAGTCGGTGCTCGGCTTCCTCGGCATCACCGATGTCGAAACCATCTACGTCGAAGGCCTCGCCTTCGGCCCAGAAGCTGCTGAAAAGGCAATCGGCGCCGCCAAGGCCCGCGCCGAGGAAATCGCCCTCGCCGCCTAGTTCAAGTCGCTAGTCAAGTTTGAGACGGCCGGTTCTCCACCGGCCGTTTTTCATTTTGTGCCGAATTCAGTGACGAAGCTTTTTACAGTTTCGAGTATTTCGGTGGAGAATGCCTCGTCGTCGGCGATCCTTGCGAGGCCAACGGCCCCGCTCATCAAACAGGTTGCGATGATCGCCTTGCGACGCGCATCAGCGTCATCGTCCGCCTTTATGCGGGCCTGCATATTTGCCAGATTGGCTTTCATCTGATCGGTCGCCATTGACCGTCCCTTGTCGCCCCCGCGCGCTATATCCGCCGTGAGCGCCGCGAACGGACAGCCTGCGCTGGTGTCGTCACGATGCGTTTGGCTTAGATAGTTCGCTGCATATTCGGGTAACGGTATTTCCGCTGGCGCCCGGCCCGCGGATCGGACCTTCTCCTCCCAGGCTCCGAAGGCCAACTGCATTGCTTCGGCAACGAGCTCATCCCGGGAGGAAAAATGCTTGTAGAAGCCGCCGACCGTCAGCCCCGCCTCCTTCATCAGATCGGCCACCCCCACGCCATCGAGACCTTTCTCCCGCAGACGCCTTGAGGCGATCTCCACGATCTTCTCATGCGTCTTGCGCTTGTCCACCTGTGAATGACCCATCAGAAACTTCCCCAAACGGCCGCTTGACTCATCAGGATTATAAACGTAATCCTTTCTGGATAGCGATCATAATCCATATCGCGCTTATTTCCAATAGGAGTCATCCAGTGCGTCTGAAAAACAAAATCGCCCTGATCACGGGTGGAAACAGTGGCATCGGCCTTGCGACCGCGAAACTGTTCATCGCGGAAGGGGCGCGTGTCGCCATCACCGGCCGTAACGCCAAGACGCTTGCCGAGGCGGTGGAGACGCTTGGCAACGGCACACTCGCGCTACAGGTCGACATTAATGACGTCGCAGCCACAGAGAAGGCTTTCTCCGAGGCGGCCGAAAAGCTCGGCAAGTTTGACGTCGTTTTCGCCAACGCAGGCATCGCGGGGCAGACACCACTCGGCGCAACGACGCTTGAGCAATTCGAAGCGGTCGTGCGCACCAATTTCACGTCGGTCTTTTTCACTGTGCAGGCCGCACTCCCGCACCTGAACGACAATGCGTCGGTCATTCTGAACGGCTCTGTGCATGCAGTCCTCGGCGTGCCGGGCTACTCGGCCTATGCCGGCACGAAGGGGGCGACGCGCGCCATGACCCGCAATCTTGCCTCCGAACTGGCTCCGCGCGGCATCCGCGTCAACCAAGTAACCCCGGGCGGCACACGGACACCCATCTGGGCCGCCTCGGCCCCGACCCAGGATGCGATGAGCGCGCTTGAGAACCGCATCGGCAGCCTCAGTGCGCTCGGGCGCATGAGCGAAGCCGACGAGATCGCCAAGGCGGCGCTCTATTTCGCTTCCGACGATTCGCTGAATGTCACAGGCATCGAGATCACGGTCGACGGCGGCGCCACGGGTGCGCCATCCGGCGCCAAAATCTTCCGCACAGCGTGAGCCTCAACCCGCAATGACGAGACCGGAGCGGCCGACAACGCAGTTGCGGCCGCTTTTCTTTGCCTGATAGAGACGATTGTCGGCTGCAGTCAAGACGCTCTGGAAGCTGGCGCCGTCCTCATCGGCGGTTGCAACGCCGATACTTACAGTCACCGGCGTGCCGTCGGGCGTCCTGACGCTCGTCGCGATGGTCCAGCGCAGGCGTTCGGCAAAGAGCAATCCCTCGTCGTGATCCGTGCCGGGGCAAACAGCCACAAATTCCTCGCCGCCAAAACGGAATATCCGATCAGACGAACGCAAGATATTGCCCAGGCGCTTGGTGATCGCCTTCAGCACCTCGTCGCCCTGCAAATGACCAAACTGGTCGTTAACGTCCTTGAAGTGGTCGGCATCGAGGATCACGACGGTAGCGAACTGCCCCAGCCGCAACGATTCGCGGATCATGACCGGCGCTTCCATCTCCATGCGAGCACGATCATAGACGCCAGTCAGCACGTCGCGGCCCGTGCGTTCCAGCAGGTCGTTGTAGCGCTCCCGAAACGTCAGATCACTGAATACGTCGCTGATCGAGCGGGCACCTGTAGCAACTCTGCCGCGGCGGACATAGACCTGATAGATAGCAAAGAGGACGGTGTAGACACCAACGGCGAACATCTTTGCCCGCCAGCCATCCCAGAAGGCTGAGAGCGGCACATCGAGAAAATAATAGAGCGCTCCGAAAAAGCCGACCTGGTCGAAGGTCAGGAGGACGAGGCCACAGATCATAAAACGCCAGATGACCTTGCGCTTCAGGAAACGTCCGAGCCGCTCATAGAGCAGGATGATCCCTAGCGAGTCGAGATAGAGGAGCGCCGTCCCCCAGACCATAAGCCACCCCATTTCCCTGAGGAAATTAAGGTCGGCAGCGTGGCCGGGCGACAGTTCGATGGTCAGGTGCAGCTGCAATATCCAGGCTATGGCGACGGTCAAAAGATTGCCGACAAGCAGGCCGTAGATCGGCTGACGCACCGTAGCCGCATCTTCCTGCAGGTAGAGCATCAGGATCATCATCAGCTTGCCGGCGAAGAAGACCGACGATCCGGGCGACGCAACGCCGAAGGGCAACGCGACGTAAAACGACGCCGCGAGATAGGTCTCCATGAAATGCATGACGCCAAGCGCCGTCAGGAAAACACCGAGACCGAGGCGGTGGCGAAAATGCAGCAGCGTCACCATCAGAGTGAAATAGCCGACTGCTTCGACCACGAACAACAGCAGATTGAAGGCTTCCATCAGGTCCTCCACTCTGTCAGCTCACTCCACAATACGATCCGCAAGCGATCCGGATCACCGGAAACGGGCACACGATGATCACCGCCACATGCGGCGGCGATCATGGTCGTTGGTATTGCTATGGAGTGAAGCACGAGGCGGTCCTGCAGATCTGCTACTGCCAAGATTCGCTACAATCTTTAAGATTGCGTGAGCAAATGTCGTCGCGGACCGGACACTGACGCTGTTCGTGGGCGAAATCGGCTCAGACCTGTCGCATCCTAGCGCCATCACCGAACAGCGAAGAGCCATTCTGATCGATGATCTGCTGCGCCTTTCGCACCGTGCATTCCATGGCGTCGTCGGAGGAGGAAAACATATCGGCACGGATAAAATTGCGCACGAGAACCTCGTCCCCGACCGTCTTCTCAATCCGACCCGCCAGACGGTACTGACCACCTTCCTTCTGCGGCTCGGCATATATGGCGCAATCGCCATACAGCTGCGGCTCAGACGGAACGCCGCCTGATACGGCAGCTGATTTTTCACTGCCGGAGAACATTGAGAAGATGCTGGAGAAGATCGAAGCCATGTTTCGCCTTTATCACGCTGGTACGCGCCAGAAAAGTTAAATGATCAGGTTTGCGAGGATCTCGTTCTCAGTGATGTCCTCAAACCCGATACCCGATTTTTCGAAGTTCTCAACCAGAGCCGCGAAACTCTCGGGTGCCTTGCTTTCGATCCCGATCAGCACCGAGCCGAAGTTGCGCGCCGTCTTCTTCAGGTATTCGAAGCGAGCGATATCGTCGTCCGGTCCTAGCAGGTTCAAAAAATCGCGGAGCGCTCCGGGCCGCTGCGGCATCCGCAGGATAAAATACTTCTTCAGGCCAGCATAGCGCATTGCCCGCTCCTTCACATCCGGGAGGCGCTCGAAGTCGAAGTTTCCCCCGGATACAACAGCCACGATCGTCTTGCCCCTGACGGTGTCCGGATCCATCGCTGCGATCGCTGTCAGCGACAATGCTCCCGCGGGCTCAAGAACGACGCCTTCGACGTTGAGCATCTCACTGATCGTCACGCAGATCGCGTTTTCCGGCATCAGCATAACCTGATCGGCCGAAAAATCCTTCAGCGCAGCAAAGTTCAGGTCGCCTATCCTTGCCACGGCGGCCCCGTCGACGAAATTGTCAACCTTGGGAAGTGTCACCACCTGCCCCGCCTCGATGCTGCGGCGAAGGCTCGGCGCGCCCGCCGGCTCCGTGAAGACGAAGCCCGACCGAGGTACGATGCCATCGAGGTAACCGGTGATGCCGGCCGCCAGGCCACCCCCGCCAACCGGCAGCACCATCATGTCAGGCACGGTGCCTTCGGGGAGCTGCTGCATGATCTCCGCGGCGACGGTCGCCTGGCCCTCGATGATGTCAACGTGATCGAAAGGCGGCACCATGACGCCGCTGATCGCGGCAACGTGGTCGCGCGCCGCCTGATAGCATTGATCGAAGAAGTCGCCGGTCAGCTTGATGGTGATGAACTCCGCGCCGAACATGCGGGTCTTGTCGATCTTTTGCTGCGGCGTCGTCACCGGCATGAAGACGATGCCGTGAACGCCGAAGTGGCGGCACACGAAAGCAAACCCCTGCGCGTGATTACCGGCCGAGGCGCAAACGAAGGTCCTGTCGCCAGCGCCTTCGGCGATCGCCTTGCGAAAGAAATTGAAGGCGCCGCGTATCTTGTAGGAGCGCACAGGCGAAAGATCCTCGCGCTTCAGCCAGATATCGGCAGCGTAGCGGGCGGAAAGATGCTCGTTAAGCTGAAGCGGTGTCGCCGGAAAAAGGCTGCGGATTGCCTCTTCGGCGGTTTCGACATCCTGTCTGGTCACGGTCGTTCGTCCACTCCTGTTGCACTTCCGCTATGGCATAGGCGCGAAAGGGAAAGAAGCCCATTCGTGAAGCATATGGTTCGACCGCGGAACGCTTTTTCTCAAGTTAGTCGGCGACCTCTGGCGATAATATCGTCGGGCGCTGTCAATTTTTGAACGCCAACGCTACCATCGTACGATGAACACAAGCAAATTCGCCAAACCGATCGCATGGTTTCTGCTTGCCGGGCTCGTTTTCATGACCGTCTCGCCGATCGGAATGCGACCGCACACCGTTACCTCGGTCAATCTCGACCGTGTACTTGCCTATGTCGCCGTCGGGGTTGCTTTTTCGCTCGCCTACCCGAGGCGCTGGCTAACGGTCATATTGTCTCTCATCGTTGGCGCAATCGCGATCGAATACCTGCAGTATCTGTCACCGACCCGGCATCCACGTTTTCACGACGCGCTCGTGAAGGCGATCGGTGCATCCCTCGGGGGCATTGCTGGCTGCATATTCAACAAGGTCGTCCTGCCGAAGCTCGAGCGATAGCACCTGTAAGCTACCCCGGCACGTCAAGGAGTGCTCGGTGATTGAGGTGTGATCGGCTCAGCCGCGCAGCTGCCGGTAACGTTTCGGACCACGGTCCGGAACTGGCCAAAGCTTCAGTGTTCACGCCCTGAGAGGACGGAAGGCACAGCGCACCTCGGCACAGAACAGGTCGGCCTGCTCCCACGCCGCGAAATGCCCGCCTTCATCAACCTCGTTGTAGTAGATCAGATTGCTGTAAGCGCGTTCCACCCAGCCTCTGGGAGGCCTGTAGACCTCTCCCGGGAAAATTGTCACTGCCGCCGGGATCGTGATCGGAATGAGCTTCACTGCGTGGGCAGTGTTTTCCCAATATATCCGGGCACTGGACGTGGCTGACTCGGTAAGCCAATACAGTGTGATGTTGTCGAGGATATCGTCTTCGGGGATCGATGCCTCGGGGTCGCCGCGTGTAAAGACCCAGTCAGCCAACTTGTCGTACAGCCACGCCGCCAATCCCGTCGGTGAGTCGCTCAGGCCGTAGCCGATTGTCTGCGGCCGGGTTCCCATGATCGCCGCATATCCGAACCCTTGGTTCAGGAACTCCCTTATCTGGTCGAACACCGCCTTCTCCTGGCTGCTCAGGCTTGGTGGCGCCGGTTCACCGCTCTTCAATGCCTTGGCGACTTCCGGCGGAACTGTTGTCGCACGCTCGATCCGGTTCACGTGAATGCCCAGAAGACTGGCCGGCGCTTGTCGCGCCATGGCGTCAGAAATGATCGCACCCCAATCCCCGCCTTGGGAAACATAGGATTCGTAGCCCAGACGCTTCATAAGTGTGTCCCAGGCACGGCCGATGCGGTCCGGGTTCCAGCCTGTGCCCTGTGGCTTTTCAGAAAAGCCGAATCCCGGAATTGATGGAAGCACGAGATCAAAGGCGTCATTAGGGCTTCCCCCGTAAGCCGTGGGGTCGGTAAGCGGGCCGACGATGACAAACTCGAAAATTGAACCTGGCCAGCCGTGCGTCATGACCAGCGGCATGGCGTTCGGGTGGCGTGATCTGACATGGATAAAATGAATATCCAGTCCATCGATGTTCGTCATAAACTGGGGCAACGCGTTTAGCTTCGCCTCGGCCTTGCGCCAGTCGTAGCCATTTGCCCACCGCGTCACCAGTCGCCGTAGCCGTGTGAGTTGCACACCCTGAGAACGATCCCTCACTGTCTCTTGCTCGGGAAATCGCGTCAGAACAAGACGGCGATGGAGATCGTCGAGCGCTTCCTGTGGTATGGCGACGCGAAATGGCCGGACATCGGCGGTCGGCGCCTGCGAAGCGGCAGCCAAAGTCGGCTTGATCACAGGCAGCGCCGCGGCTACCGCTCCACCGAGAAGCAGTGCCCGGCGCGTGAGTTTCGAAGTTCTGTCGATCTGTCGCGTTGTCATTTTCACACCTCCCCGGTTCTCAACGGCTATTCGGCTGGCTCAACCAGCGTCGCCCCTTTTCTAACCACATAGGTGGCAAGCTCGGATGCCTTGCCATCACCGACGTTCCTTGCCAGATGAGCGACGCCGTCCGGAATGAACAAGGAATCGCCGGCCTTGAGCGCGACCGGCTTTTTGCCTTCGAGCTGGTACTCGATCGTGCCCTCAAGGACGTAAGCGATCTCCTCGCCGGGGTGCCGATGCTTGATCGAGACCGCGCCAGGGTCGAAGTCGACGCGCACCTGCACAGCCTCGTGTCCCGGGGCGCTTATGTCACTTTTGACAAGATCCGTGCGGTGGAGCTGTGGTTGCTGCGCGTACACAGGCTGCAGCGAAAGCGAGATGGCCGTGGCGAGCACGGCTGCTGCCATCATTCGTTTCATGTTCATATCACTTTTCCTCCGTTAGACCGACAAGGGTCGGATTTGAAAACCGCCTCATGAATGTCATGAGGGTCGACCGTCCTGCGTGTTGGCTGGTCTGCCGATTCCCGATTTGTCGAAAAGCGGCGCTGCCAAAGCCGACCCGGTCTCGCTGGCTGCTACAAGTGCAATTCAATCAACCGCGTGTATCGGCGGTGTGTCGGCGCGGGTGGCATTTTGTAAGCAGATGTAGCATCCGGCCCTTGAGCCCGACGGCATGTCCTGGCCTGGCTAAGTGGTGAGACGGAAGCGAGGTGAGATCGGCTGCGGATCAAAACGTGGTGCGTTCAATATGCTTGAAATGGTGCGGGCGGCGGGGCTTGAACCCGCAAGGCCGAGGCCGAGGCATTTTAAGTGCCTTGAGTTTACCAATTTCTCCACGCCCGCTCGCGAGCCTTCTACAAGAGATATTCGAGGGCGGTCAATCCAGTCGATAGCGAACCGTGGTCCGACGCGCTTGCAATGATGCGACACCGACCCCCGGGACAATCTCCCTTTATTATCATCTTTGAATATGCTTCTATGCGCCCGTCAAAAACGCCGCGGTTGGGCGGCGCGCAGTTGGTAAAGCTTGTCTTGTGGGAGTAAGCCGATGGTTTACGATTGGGACGGTGCACGCTCGCGGCGCCTAAAGCTGTTTCGAACCGGCACCGCATTGATGATCGCACTTGCGATTTTCGGCATTCCGCTTGTGTTTTATGCCAGGCTTCAGGGCGTTTAGGGCTGAGCGCACCAAAGCAACCGATGCAGATGGGAAAAACGAAGAAGCGCGGCCACAGGACCGCGCTCCGGAAACTCGTGCAGAAGTCGTCGCTTAGGCTAGCTTTGCAGCAATCTTGGCGACATGTGCTCCTTGATACTTGGCAGCTTCCAGCTCGACTGCGGAAGGTTGGCGCGAGCCGTCGCCGTCGGTGATCGTGGACGCGCCGTAGGGCGAGCCACCCTTGATTTCGTCAACACCCATCTGGCCCTGGAACGCATAGGGAAGACCGGCAACGACCATACCCTGATGCAGAAAGGTCGGAATGAAGCCGAGAATGGTCGATTCCTGCCCACCGTGCTGCGTAGCGGACGACGTGAACACCGAGCCGACCTTGCCGACAAGCTTGCCCGCGAACCAGAGACCACCGGTCTGATCCCAGAAGTTGCGCATCTGCGAGGCGACCGTGCCGAAGCGCGTGCCCGCACCAACGATGATCGCATCGTATTCTGCCAGTTCGTCCGGCGTAGCGACCGGGGCTGCCTGATCCACCTTGAAGTGCGAAGCCTTGGCGACGTCCTCCGGAACCAGCTCCGGCACGCGCTTGACAACGACGTCCGCGCCGGTCGATTTTGCGCCTTCGGCGACAGCATATGCCATGGTCTCGATGTGACCGTAGGACGAATAGTAGAGTACCAGAACCTTAGCCATTTTCGCAGTTTCCCTTTTCTGTGGTGCGGCCGGCGCCGTCTTCGGCGCGCCGGATAGAATCCGTTTGATAAACTCGGATATCATAAAGAATGCCTCGTAACGCATGGTGCGTCTAACCACTACGCTAGCCGACGGAGACGTATGCAGCCAGCCATTGCCGCGGAAACGGACTGTTCATTCACAGTGAACGATTTTCCGCTTGCATTCACTTTTCCGTAGACCACTGCATGGACTTCCCGTCTGTCCTATTTGGTATAAGTTCCAAGACGAGCGAACAGGAAGACAGAGACCTCCCAAATGACCCAACAGATTGTGACGGCGGCCATGCTTGCAATTGGCGACGAGCTTCTTTCCGGCCGCACCAAGGACAAGAATATCGGCCACCTCGCCGACATGCTGCTTTTAGCGGCTATCGACCTCAAGGAGGTACGCATCGTCGGCGACGAAGAGAATGCTATCGTCGAAGCCCTAAATGCATTGCGCGCCAAGTACGACTACATCTTTACCTCGGGTGGCATCGGCCCGACGCATGACGACATCACTGCCGACGCGGTTTCGAAAGCCTTCGATCGTCCCTGCGAATACAACGCCGATGCCATGACCTTGCTAGGCGAGATGTACCAGCGTCGCGAGATGGATTTCACCGACGCCCGCAAGCGGATGGCCCGAATGCCGGAGGGCGCAGCCCTTATTCCCAACAAGGTCTCCACGGCGCCCGGGTTCGTGATCGGCAATGTCCACGTCATGGCAGGTGTGCCCCAGGTTTTTCAGGCGATGGTCGATGCCGTCATTCCGACCCTCCGAACCGGCACGCCCGTACTCTCGGTGGCAATCTCCTGCCCCTTCGGCGAGGGCGATATCGGAACACCGCTCGCGGCAATTCAGAAAGAGCACCCGGAGACGAGCATCGGCTCCTATCCACGCTACGTCGACCAGGTCTTCTCGACCGAAATCGTCGTCCGCGGCCGGTCCCGGGAGGCCGTCGATGCTGCAGCCGTGCTTGTCCGGGAAATGATAGAAACCATCCGCAGAGAAAAGGAGACCGCCAAGAATCGTTAAGCCGAAGCCCAGCGACATTTATCTTACGCCAGGCCGTCTTATGATCTGCGTCAAGGAACCTGCGCTGGCACTGGCGCATTCTTTGTCCCGCGCAAGCTGATTTCATCCGCGCAAGGAGAAATGATTATGTCTTTCAAGACCATACTTGCCATTCTTGATACCGCCGATAACTGCACTGCCGTTTCCGATTTTGCCTTTGCCATCGCTGCTCAGAACAATGCCCACGTCATTGGACTTCATGCAGAAACAGTCGCAGTCGTCCCCCTCGTGGCGCCGATGGAAATTCCGGATCCGGTCGCTGTCCAGGCGTTGCAGGACATGGCGCACGCGGAGACGGTGGAGGTCGAGCGCATCTTCCGCAGGAAGGCGCAGACAGAGGGAATTTCCTTCGAGTGGCGCAGCTTTTCCTCCTCAGCTGGCTACGGCTCAGCGCCGCTGATCGAAAGCGCTCGCAGCGCCGACCTTCTCATTGCCTCGCAGGCTGATCCGGCAAGGCCCTCGGACAGCCACGTCGATGTTGACAATTTCCTCTTCGAAAGCGGCAGGCCCGTCCTGCTCATCCCCTTCATACTGCGCCAGCCGAAACCGATTAAGCGCGTGCTGGTCGCCTGGAACGGCTCAAAAGAGGCCGCGCGTGCGACCTTCGATGCTTTGCCGATATTGCAGGCAGCGGACGAGGTCGAAGTATTTTCCGTCGACCCCGTCGACAATGCGCTGCAATCGGCAGCCGTTGCGGGAGCCGATATTGCCGCCACACTCGCCCGCCACGGTGTTAAGGCCACGCTCGCCACCGCTACGACCACCGACAGGAACATTTCCGCGGTCATCGAGAACCGCCTGTCCGACAGCAGCATCGACTTGCTGGTAATGGGGGCTTACACGCATTCGCGCTTGTGGCAGATGATTTTCGGCGGCACGACGAAGTCGCTGTTGCAGTCCATGACGGCATTGACGCTGCTGTCGCGATAAGGATGGCGAGGGGCTTGCGTTTTCGGCCCAAATTCCGCTAATTGCGGCGACCAGTGGCTGGCTACGGCTCGGTCCTCCTCTCGCGCAGTTCCGGCTGCGCGATTTGCGTTCCGCCGATGCCTGTCCGGCCGCCAGCAAACGGCGCGTCACAATTTCCTGCCGCGGAGCAAACGATGTCCCTTCCAGATAAAGCCTTTCCCGTATCCTGGGATCAATTCCACCGTGATGCGCGCGCGCTCGCCTGGCGGCTGGCCGGCCTCAAGCGCGATTTCAAGGCGATCGTTTGCATCACACGCGGCGGCCTGGTGCCTGCTGCGATCATTTCACGCGAGTTGAATATCCGAATGATCGAAACGGTTTGCATCGCTTCCTACCACGACTACGCAAATCAGGGCGACATGATGCTCCTGAAGGGCATCGCAGCCGAACTGATGGTTGACGGCGGCGAAGCCGTTCTGGTTGTCGATGACCTGACCGATACGGGCAAGACGGCCTCCGAAGTGCGCACGATGCTGCCGAAGGCGCATTTCGCATGCGTCTACGCCAAGCCGCAGGGCGTTCCGACGATCGACACTTTTGTCACCGAGGTCAGCCAGGACACCTGGATCTATTTTCCATGGGACATGGGTTTCACCTACCAGGAGCCAATCGCCAAGGGTGGACGCGGCTGAACGGACCGGCTCGGCGAATCGTCGCCGCGACGACAATTTTAAATTGTGAAAATCTTTGTTTAACTAAACCCAGGGAATTCGCTGTCGGGCTTCTGCCTGAAGCCTTATTCTGGCAGAGCAGTCTGGCTGGCATCGACTGCGTCCGAACGGCTGCCACGCCAGGGCACAATCGCGGGCGCGATGTTGGAATGACTATGATGCGTTTGGGGCATGGCGGCACAATAGCGGCATTTGGGCTGTGGCTCTGCCTATTCCCTTCCGCGGGCGCGGCGGAGCCTGCGTATGTGGCGGTCGTGCGGGCGTATGTCGACAAACTCGTGAAGCCGATGGTCGACACGCCTCTCGTCCGCAGGTCGATAGAAGACCAGAACGTCAAGTTCGGCAATGTCAGTGAGATGGACATACGGGTACTGGACGACACCTATCGCGCGGAGGCGCAGTCCGGCCAGGGGCAGATGATGAGACGTCTCCTCGCCAAGCCGGTCTCGCTGTACCTCAAATCGCGGCAAGATGATTCGCAGGGCGCGATCGTCGAACTTTTCGTGACCGATCGACACGGTCTCAATGTCGGCCAGAGCACAGTGACCGCCGACTACTGGCAGGGTGACGAAGACAAGTTTCTGAAAACATTCGCAAAGCACTCCAACGAGATATTCATCGACCGGGCCGAGCGCGACGATCAAACGCAACGGCTTGAAACCCAGGCAAGTTTCGTGATCAAGGATGACGGCGGAAAACCCATCGGCACAGCCACCGTGACGATCGCAATCGACGCGTTATGAGCCAGTTCGGCTCCAACGAATCGACCTGCCTATTTGCGCACTGAAAGCTATTGCCAAAACAACGCGGTGGTTGATTTTCTTCTCTTTTTGACGCTTAGCGGATGAATGTCGGCACAACCCATTGAAATTCCTAGATGACTTTCTTTTCCCCACTCTCCACAGGCCGATCCACAACATCTTGTGGTGAACGCTTCGTTAAAAACAAACTCTTGACGGAATCGCCTGTTTGAAACTTAATGGAGTCCGATGTTGCGGCGGCAGCTGGACCGGAGATAACGAGCCCGGTTCTTATCATAAATCGAGCGTAGAATCAGGGCGTTGCATCCATGATGGGCAAGCGCCACGAGGGTTTTTGTGCGCGGTTTTTGGCCACCAAAAAATAATGTCGGGGGCTGGCAATAAGAAGCTGTTAATACTATATTTAGTGTTTGCAGCCACCATCACCACAAGATACAGGATAAACATCTCCGGATGACACTCCTGTGACGGTACGGAAAAGAGAACTGGCTGCGCCCCTACCGGCGCTGCCGGAGGTGGAAACTTGCGCCTTGGTCGACGGGGATGGGGCGCGCGAGCTAGAGGTTAAGGCACATGCGCATAGAACGCCGGTTTACGAAGGCAGATCAGGGCGCTTACGCGGCTATCGAATTCCGCAAGGCGACCAGCGAGATCAAGAACCCGGACGGGTCGATCGTATTCCGCCTCGAGAACATCGACGTTCCTGCGCAGTTTTCACAGGTTGCTGCCGACATTCTGGCGCAGAAGTATTTCCGCAAGGCGGGCGTGCCGGCGCGGCTGAAGAAGGTCGAAGAGAACGACGTGCCTTCCTTCCTGTGGCGTTCGGTTGCCGATGAGGCAGCGCTGAAAGCGTTGCCCAAGGAAGAGCAGTACGGTTCTGAAACCGATGCGCGCCAGGTCTTTGACCGTCTTGCCGGCACCTGGACCTACTGGGGCTGGAAGGGCGGCTATTTTTCGTCCGAGGAAGATGCCTCTGCTTTCCGCGACGAGCTTGCCTATATGCTCGCCACACAGCGCGTTGCCCCGAACTCGCCGCAGTGGTTCAACACCGGCATGCACTGGGCTTACGGCATCGACGGCCCCGGCCAGGGCCACTTCTACGTCGACCCCTTCACCGGCAAGCTGACGAAGTCGAAGTCGGCCTACGAACATCCGCAGCCGCATGCCTGCTTTATCCAGTCAGTTGAAGACGATCTCGTCAACGAAGGCGGCATCATGGACCTGTGGGTCCGCGAAGCACGCCTCTTCAAGTACGGCTCCGGCACCGGCTCGAACTTCTCCTACCTCCGTGGCGAAGGCGAAAAGCTTTCCGGCGGCGGCCGTTCCTCCGGCCTGATGAGCTTCCTGAAGATCGGCGACCGGGCTGCCGGCGCGATCAAGTCGGGCGGCACCACACGCCGTGCGGCAAAGATGGTCGTGGTCGACATCGACCATCCGGATATCGAAGAATATATCAACTGGAAGGTGAAGGAAGAGCAGAAGGTTGCTGCTCTCGTGACCGGCTCCAAGGTCGTCGCCAAGCATCTGAAGGCGATCATGAAGGCCTGCGTCAATTGCGACGGCGGCGATGACGGCGATTGCTTCGACGCCAACAAGAACCCTGCCCTGAAGCGCGAAATCCGCGCTGCCAAAAAGGACCAGGTTCCGGAAAACTATATCGGCCGCGTCATCCAGTTCGCTCGCCAGGGCTACAAGGATCTCGAATTCAAGACCTACGACACCGACTGGGATTCGGAAGCCTACCTCACGGTCTCCGGCCAGAATTCCAACAACTCGGTCTCGATCAAGGACGACTTCCTGCGCGCTGTCGAAAACGACGGCGACTGGAACCTGACCGCCCGCAAGGACGGCAAGGTCATGAAGACACTGAAGGCCCGCGACCTGTGGGAGTCGATCTCCTATGCCGCTTGGGCATCGGCCGATCCGGGCCTGCACTTCAACACGACGATGAACGACTGGCACACCAGCCCGGCTGCCGGACCGATCCGCGCTTCCAACCCGTGCTCGGAATACATGTTCCTCGACGACACGGCCTGCAACCTTGCCTCGCTGAACTTGCTGCAGTTCAAGGACGCGGCAACCAAGCGCATCGATATCGCCGATTACGAACATGCCGTTCGCCTCTGGACCGTTGTTCTCGAAGTCTCCGTCATGATGGCGCAGTTCCCGTCGAAGCAGATCGCCGAACGCTCCTACGAATACCGCACGATCGGCCTCGGCTACGCCAATATCGGCGGTCTCTTGATGTCGTCGGGTATCCCTTATGACTCGGACGAAGCCCGCGCCATCGCCGGCTCGCTGACGGCGATCATGACCGGCATTTCCTACGCCACCTCGGCCGAAATCTCTTCCGAACTCGGACCGTTCCCGATGTTCAAGCCGAACCGCGAAGCAATGCTGCGTGTCATCCGCAACCATCGCCGCGCCGCTCACGGCGAGACTTCGGGCTACGAAGGCCTGTCGATCAAACCGGTCGCGCTGATCCATTCCGAAAACCCGGACCAGGACCTTGTAGCGCATGCCAAGAGCGCCTGGGACAAGGCTCTCGAACTCGGCGAAAAGCACGGCTACCGCAACGCCCAGGCGACCGTTATCGCGCCGACAGGCACGATCGGCCTCGTCATGGATTGCGACACCACCGGCATTGAGCCTGACTTCGCGCTGGTGAAGTTCAAGAAGCTCGCCGGCGGCGGCTACTTCAAGATCATCAACCGCGCTGTTCCGGAAGCCATGCGTACGCTCGGCTATTCGGAAAGCCAGATTGCCGAGATCGAAGCTTACGCTGTCGGCCACGGCAACCTGAATCAGGCACCGGCGATCAACCCCGGCTCGCTGAAGGCCAAGGGTTTCACCGACGAGAAGATCGAAGCTGTCAACGGCGCGCTGAAGCAGGCCTTTGACATCAAGTTCGTGTTCAACCAGTGGACGCTCGGCACCGACTTCCTGAAGACGACGCTGAAGGTTTCCGACGAACAGCTCGGCGACATGAGCTTCAACCTGCTCGACCACCTCGGCTTCTCGAAGAAGGACATTGAGGCTGCCAACGTTCACGTCTGCGGTGCGATGACGCTCGAGGGAGCGCCGTTCCTGAAGAACGAACATCTCGCCGTCTTCGATTGCGCCAACCCATGCGGCAAGATCGGCAAGCGTTATCTCTCGGTCGACAGCCACATCCGCATGATGGCCGCCGCCCAACCGTTCATCTCGGGCGCGATCTCCAAGACCATCAACATGCCGAACGACGCGACGGTCGACGATTGCAAGAGCGCCTACATGCTTTCCTGGAAGCTCGGCCTCAAGGCAAACGCCCTCTATCGCGACGGCTCCAAGCTGTCACAGCCGCTGAATGCCTCGCTGATCGAAGACGAGAACGACGAGGATGCACTGGACGATCTGCTGCAGCAGCCGGTCGCCGCCCAGGCCGTCACCATCACCGAGAAGATCATCGAGCGTGTGGTCGAACGCGTCACCCGCGAGCGTGAAAAACTCCCGAACCGCCGTCAGGGCTACACCCAGAAGGCTGCCGTCGGCGGACACAAGGTGTACCTCCGTACCGGCGAATTCGGCGACGGCCGCATCGGCGAGATCTTCATCGACATGCACAAGGAAGGCGCCGCCTTCCGTGCGATGATGAACAACTTCGCCATCGCCATCTCGCTCGGCCTGCAGTACGGCGTGCCGCTCGAGGAATACGTGGAGGCCTTCACCTTCACCAAGTTCGAACCGGCCGGCATGGTCATCGGCAACGACGCGATCAAGAACGCCACGTCAATCCTCGACTACGTGTTCCGCGAACTCGCCGTCTCCTATCTGGGCCGCCACGATCTGGCGCATGTCGATACGTCCGACTTCTCGAACACGGCACTCGGCAAGGGCATTCAGGAAGGCAAGACCAACCTCGTCTCCACCGGCTGGACCCGCGGCTACAAGCCGACGCTGGTCTCCGGCAACGAACGTCAGGCGCCCGGTGAGCCAAAGGGTTCGGCGACCGCTGCCCCAGCGCGTGCCTCCTCCGGTGCCACGGTGACGTCGTTTGCCGGTGCGGCGGCCCGCAGGATCGAGCCAACGCTCGCCATCTCCACCTCTGAAATCGTGTCCTTCAAGCGCGAGTATGAGGAGCGCGCCAAGGAATTGGCCGAGGAGATAGCGGAAGAAGTGACGGAAGAGATTGTCAGCGAAGGCCAGCAGCAGGCAACAGCCCTCTTCTCCGACAAGGCAGCGGCAGACGCCGCGTCGGCCAAGACGGAAGCCAAGAAGCTGGAATCCGAACGTCGGGCTCGCTCGATCATGCAAGGCTACACCGGCAACATTTGCTCGGAGTGCCAAAACTTCACGATGGTGCGCAACGGCACCTGCGAGAAGTGTGACACTTGCGGAAGTACTAGTGGGTGCTCCTGATTACTCTCATTACTCCACACTACGGGATGACGAGACCAAAGGCATAACCCTTCTAGAAATATCCTCGGGGGTTTGGGGGCTGAAAGTCCCCATTACCGGGGGTTTGGGGGCAGCGCCCCCATCGGGGGGGGCGGGGGAGAAGCAGGTCGCACCTGCCCAACGTGTCCTCCGAAAAGGACACGGTCTCAGCTTCCCAAGTGGAAGCCGTTCGTGACATAACCCTTCACGGTCATCGGCATCCCTGCCTGCACCGTAGCAGTAATGTTACACATAGACGGTCGATTTCGCTAGGGATAACGTGGCTCGGGGCTTAAAAATCGGGTTACCCGAATCCTAGCCGGAGTCCCTTGAACGGAAACCAGATGGTGCCCGGGATGAGGCGTCTACGGCAGCTTAATTTTCGCCTTCAATCTTCCGAGCAGACTTGACACTTACGCCGCGCAAAAGCGAGACTGTACTTCATGTTTGATGTCGCCCAATACGAACCCGGCGCTGCATACTTAGTCGCGAGTTCGTTAGAACAGCGCAAGGTTTTCGAAATGAATGCATTTGTAAATTAGGAAGGCTGGATTAATCGTCGCGTTGAGATCGGAAGCGATCAAATCAACTTGGACGACATTATCGGTCGCTAGTAGCTGCTTTCTAGGGTCTTCAATTTCTGACGAAGTTCAACAACCGTTGCTTTCAGTTCCTCGATTTCGATTTGCGCTTCCAAGAGGTCTAACTCGGCGTCGTGATATGCTTGCCGATAAGCTTCAAGGACTTCATCGTTAGTCGAGTCCCGGTCATCGGCCCGTTTTTCAATGTCGCGCATAAGCGGCGCGTGGGTCAGCGTAATCCTCCTCATCCATTTCTCGATGAGGTTTTTTCTGTCGGCCTGGAGTTGATCACGCCGTTTGTCCTTCCCCTTCTTCTCCAAGAAGCTAGGAGAAAAGCCCGCTCTCCATAACACCATCTGGACGGTTGGCCCCCGTCCGGTCAGCGAGAAGACACCATTATCGGAGTCTATCTCTTTCTCGATTAGCTCCATCGCATCCTGTAACCGCTCATCGACCGACCTCCCTTCAACCGCTAAAAGCTTCGGTAGAGGGCCGTTATTACGAAGCCTGATCGCTCTAGGCCGCTTCATTAAACACCCGCTCGAAGTCCGACGACGAGAGCATCGGTCGGAGTATTGCCTGCGAATCAGGGGTTCGGCGTGAGTAAGCCAGTAACTGCCCCGCAAGCCGCTCCTTTATCATGACGAATTCCGACGGTGTCTCCGAGAATTGGCGAGCTAGATCCTGAAGCTCTGTGACTAGTGCCTTGCGTTCGACTTCGAGTTCCAGCCTATTTAGGCAGTCTGTGCGGCAAGAGCCGACGTCCTCACGCCCGCGACCGCGCGTACATGGGGCAAGTTGGCCAGGTGCCTTGGTACAAAGTATCCCGCCCTTCACACGACGAAAAGCCGTGCCTTCAAGGTTCAGGAGCATGGCCGCCTCTTCAATATCGTCTGTTCCAAGAGCTTTAATCCCGCGCTGCATCCTGTAGTCTTCCATTGCCACGAAGATGCGCTGGGCCGCAGGCCCCGCTGCTTTGCCCGCCATCACCTCCTTTAAGGCGTCCTGCGCCAGAACAAAGGCCGCCTCCTCGGCTACTTGAATAGCTTCGGCAGCAATTTCAGCGTTTGACAGGAGGTAAATCAGGACGTTTTCGACGTTGTTGTGACCAAAGAGGTCCTGCAACACCTCCTGTGCGTCGTCCACGATGATACCGATAAGACGAGCGATCGTGTGACGCCATCGATGGAGGTGGGCCCTGCCTTCCTCCGGGTCAATGAGTTTGATCCGCTCCAAAGTGTCGTGCGAGAGCTCCGAAAGGTCGGCCAGCGGAGCCCCACGGGCACTTGCTTTAGAAGGTATGACCTGGACCCACAGGTGGTCTGTTCCTTCCGGCCGAATTATCGCAGCCAACCTGTCTTGAATCTCCACCGCACGAGCCGCGATCTCGTGGAGCGGCCAATCCCGCTCAATGCCGCCTAGATTTCTACTATATTTATAGGTCCTTGCGCGGATTAGCTCATCGTCCAGCTGGAGGTTAGTTTTCACCATCCCCGCGACTTCGTGATGCCGGCCCCCGGTACAGAAGGCTAACACTGCAACATTCGTGACCTGCACAACCGGGATAAGCACGCGAAACGTGCTCCAGTTTTTGGGCGGCCATGCATCCGACAAGGAACTTCTCTGCCCAACCCTGTGCGGCACCTTGAAAGGAAGCTTGGTCAGCATGTTTCCTTCCGCATCACGCCATCGAAAGTCCGCAAGCACCGCATTCTTTATGGCGAGCGCCTTCTCCCTGTACATTTGTCCGTCGTACCTCCGGACCGCGTCCTCCGCCAGTTTGAGACAATTAACGACCTGATCGGCGAGATTGTCCTGCATCCACAGACAAATTGCCATCAGTCGGGATACGAAATTGGTTGAGAAATGGGCAAACTTCCCGCCGGGCAGCGACTTGGTTTGAACTGGTGTCTCGCCCCCATCCCGAATATACGTCTGTTCGCCAGACCGCTTCTTTTTCCTCGATCGAGGCCTTGTCGGCGCGGGCATTACCCCATCCTCTGCAGCCTCCGCCAAGATGCGGATGACCTGATCCATTTTTTCTATCCCTCGTTTTTCGCAACTGACACCCGCGTAGCGCTTGTCCTGAAGCTCAAACAGTAGAGTCCACAAGTCCCCTCCCCAAGTCGCGGACTCCGAGGAACTTTCCACCATCAGGCGAAGTCGCTTCATCCGATCCACTAAACTGCTCCCCGACGCCGCTACCTTGTTTCGACGGCTTCTATACGGAAGCCAAAGCGCCAGTAGAGCCCGTCCAAGCCATTCAAATTGATCCGGCGATGGGTGCGGGATCCAGTCCGAAAAGGTCATCGTTCGTGCGGTGATCCTTCTACTTTTTCCGGGGGGAAGATAATCCTCCGGTATGATGATGCATCCAGACCCAAGGGGCGGCGATCCGTCGAACATCTCTATCCTTGCAATCTGCTCCCAAGGAAGCTTTCGGATTGCACTGATTCCTCCCCATTCAACGATCACATCCTCGCGCTTTTCAACGAATTCCTTCTCAGTAATGTGGATAGACATCAAAGACCTCGGCTCCCGCCTCAAGCTCTGCCTGCCTCGCGCGAAAATGCTTCGCAACGATTGCCGGATCGAACAACTGTAGTGTTAACGCGATCGATTCCGCTTCCTCTTCAAACGAAGAGCCTTGCCAGCTCGCGAGCGGCACCTTTCTCTTGAGGTGAAAGAGGTCTGCCAGGGTGGCGGCGAGGGGCTGCACACTTTCTGGAAAAACGCGGCCGTGAACGCAGCCCGTGCAGCGTTGAATACGGCAAACCTGATTTTCTGGATGATTTGGAGCGATCTCCCGTGGCGGATCCGTTGGGTTCAAACAACCCATCCCGAGCCTAGTACGCTGGCGATAGTCCAGGAGCCGCTCTTTCTGCTCCGGCGTAATTTCACCATTGGTCAACGAAATCTTGATCTGCGTCTCATCGAATACCCTGTCGGCGCGAATTGCTGCGAAGGTGTGTGTCAGTACGTTGTTAACCGTGCGGAAATTGGCTCGTTTAATCTTCTTCTTCGCGAGATAATAGCGAAGGCTCCGGAAGTCGGAATGTCCGGATGCCAGCTTGGCAATGCTCAGCCGCTTGGAATGCCGGTAGGCGAAATTGATCATCGAGTCACGAGCCTGGGAAGTCGTCAGAGTCGCGAGATACTCATGTTCTTCGAGTAGGCCGGCTTCGTCGGCTACCAACCGAATAAAGGTGTTCAAACGAGGCGCTTCTGCGCCTAGAAGGCAGTAGACCTTGCAGGGATCGTTGGCACGTACGAATAGCCACGGGCTCTTGACGACATGTCGCAGCCGGACGATCTCTTGTTGGCGTTCATGGCTATACGCGGAACGATTCTGCTTCTCCAAGTCATTAAGCTGTCGCGTGGCAGTTGCGCGCAAGGGTCGGCTAGCCTCAATCAGCAGTTTGATGATGCTGAACGCGTGGAACTCCGCCTTCACCTTGGATGGGGAGTACACTCGCTTTCCAACCTTTTCCTTTCTCGAAAAAATCAATACATGGTCTTCATCTTGAAGGGCTTTCAGGAACCACGTATCGTCCTTCGTGACGTCGATATCGAGAGCTGCCGCTAGATTGAAGCCCGTCATGATAAGGAACATCCACAAGAACACTGAGAGGTCAGCCATACTGGGAAAACGCCACCTCAGCTTAACTCCGTATGCGAACTTCTCCGCAAGGATCGCGCCTGGAGGGCAATAGGACGGGAACGCGATACTCGGGTCATTCAAGCCCTTTGCATCCGAACGCGATAGTTGTTCTCGCGTCGGGAGGTGGTGGTTTGTCAAAACGTAGACGAGCTTCACGTGATTCTCTGGCCGATCCCACGCTTCGACCGCCTTACGCGGGTCCATGCCACTGGCTGCAAGGCGTGCACCCTCCCGCCACATAGCTTTGATAGAGCGCGCATGGTTTCTCAATGCGAGCCCGAGACGTTGTAGGCCGACGAAGTCGGGCTCAACCGGATCTGGATCCTTTGTTGCATCTCGCGCGGGGAAGGGCGAACGGCTCCTGTGAAACTCCTGGAAATGTTTGTCGAGAATCCATTTGATGCGTTTGTAGAGATCGACCCCCAGTTTGTTCTTTTTCGTCCACTGCTTTAAGCGCATTCCGTGAATATCGAGGAAGTCCGAGATGGAATTCAAAGGCGGAAGGTCCGGGTTGTCCTCGAGAAACCGATGAATGTTCCGCCAAGCGCTCGCATAGGTGGGGAACAGCTTCTTCTGAACTGGGTTGACCAACATTACGTGGCGGAAATCCTCGGCCAAATTCGGCATGCCGAGAATATCGCGTTTCCACAGCTTTGCCCCTCTAACGTTGTCCTCTGCATTCCGACCAAAGTAAAACTCTGAGAAATCTACTTCGTAAGGTGCCTCTCCGCCCGGGGGTACAATCCAGTCCGAAAACATCATACCGTCTTCTGGCATGCGCTATCTCCCGTTTCGAGGAAGCTATGCCACTCATCGGTCGTTGGTCTCAGGATAAGGTTGGTCTCGACCCACTGGGTGTAAATCTCGGTGGTTGCCGCGCTGAGA
The DNA here is from genome assembly GCF_001426265.1 of Rhizobium sp. Root1220. Taxonomy (GTDB): domain Bacteria; phylum Pseudomonadota; class Alphaproteobacteria; order Rhizobiales; family Rhizobiaceae; genus Rhizobium. The sequence continues at coordinate 63,952 of NZ_LMDG01000003.1, read as the reverse complement.
TGGCCCGCCTTCCGGCGTTGAATGTTCAGGTGGTACTCGGTGCGGTTTTTGACCCAGTTGAGTGGCATATTATGCAGCAAGCCGTTCATCGCGGTGGCTTCTTTTCGAAGTCCCTCGATCAGACCAGCACATATCGAGTAGTGCCGACCCAGATGAGGAAACCATATTTCCGGTCCACCCTCAGTTCGCATCTTGAAGCATTCATATAGCGTCACTGGCGATATGGGGGTGCCTTCGAAGCCTTTTGCATCCGAAAGGAACAATTGTCTGGGGCGTATCCCTGTCCGCCGGAAGTAAATTTCCGCCAGGTTTACTCGTGGCCCATCGATCCAAGACCTGACGATACGAGCGAACTGAACGTCAAAATCAACCGCTCGCGGCCTCGAATTCTTCGTGTTGTTCGTGATCATGATTCTGACTTGCTTCTTGCCACCCCGCTCTGCTTTTGTGATCTCTTCGCCTGTCGGCCATTGCTCGACCGCAATCGAACATGTTTCAAGCTTCCGAGTAGCCAACTCCACAACCCCACGACATGCGAGGGACTTCGATCGACCTCGTCGGAGCCGAACCGCATCCAACCAGGTAAGGACTGCGGGTTCGGACGGAAGACTTAGGACATGGAGTGGATCGTAGCTTCCCTTACACCTAGAATTGCGAACCTCCCGGTTCTCGGTTTTGCCTTGACCCGAAAGAGAGGGAACTCGGACTTGACGGGTTTGAACGGTGAACGCTGCCCTATACCCGTTTTCCGCGAACCACCTCAGAAACGAGCAGGCTTCATCCGCCTTTTCATTAGCCCACGCCGGGGATAATTCGCGATTGCCCTTTCCCCACCTGCCATTGCGGATATCTTCCTGATACGCGAGCACCTGTGCGTAGGTAGCCCTCTCCGGGCTAATGCCGTGAGCATTGAGCCAGTTAAGGAAGTCGACAAGATTGTAGGCGATGCGGTTTATCGTCTTAATCGAGCGCGCAACCTCGTCCGCTTCCACGCCGATTTTCGGTGACCAACGGCCGGAATGCCGTTCCCTCATATAGGCAGAGAACGGTCGTGAAATTCGGTTGCCATGCCAAATCGACGGGCAATCTGCGACCACGCTTTTTGAGTTCCTTGGCGTTCGGCGTGGGAAGAATGCCGTATAGGAACGGTCACCATATGAACAGTCGCTTTTGACTACAGGCTGTAGATATGACCTCTCGCGACGCGCGGCTCTTCCACGCTCACCGAGAAGGGCTTGGCTTCCCCTTACCGCAGTCTCCATCCGCCTCTCTCCGTCGTCTCATGCGCACAGCGTGGACCACGTGCGAATTGAGATGCAACGGAAATCTCGGGTCATGAGATATGACGTGTCCTTTAAAAACAACGTGTTAGCTTTAACGCAAGACTTCGATGTCGTCCGAAAAACTAAATTAACCTGTGGATAACCCGATCAGACGGGACATTTCTACTGTCTAACTATCAGATTTGAGAAACGAGCCGATGTATCGACAACCATCGCTGTGGGGCCACCGTGGCTCTTTTGTTAGTAGTATGGCATCTCCAGTCGCCATCCCGATTGAGCGGCCGCCGCCCAACAGGCATTATCGCGAGCTACTGGATGAAATTTCATCTAGTCGACGAGGTTCCATACAACCGATGAGATTTCAGCGAAGCGATGAGAGATTAAGTGCTAACGGGACTGAAGGCCGCCACCGAGATTACGCCGGCGGACAGTAGGGAAACCCGTCGCCGTGCGTTTCCTGGGGCGCGGCCTCGCCGATAAACGCCTGGCTGCGGCCCTGCACGCGATCCATGCGCGCCCTGCTCACCCTTGGACAGTCGCCGATCTCGCCACCGAGTCGGCCCTGTCCAGATCGGCATTCTTTGCGCGTTTCAGCCGCATCGTCGGCTTACCTCCAATGGAATACCTGTTGGCCTGGCGCATAGCGCTTGCCAAACAAATGTTGCGTGGTCGCAAAATGGGGATGGACGAAGTGGCTGAACGCGTGGGTTATGGATCATCAAGCACGTTCAGCGTTGCCTTTGCGCGGCATGTGGGCGTGCCGCCGGCACGTTACGCGCGTGGTAGCTTGAACAGCGAGTGAGCACATCAGTCAATTCTCTTCGGGAAGAGGCCTTGCGGCCGAAGGTGGAGGGTCGAGGCGGTGTATGTGAACGCTATCAACCTGCCTGTCGTCGGCGCTTAACTCGCGTTGAAGATCAAGCGACGCTTGCAATGACTGAAATCCCGTCGCGAAACTGTTATAGTGATCGATTGACTCGCGCGGTAGGACACCTTCACAAAGTCTTCAATACCCCCGACCGGCCTCACGAGCATTTCCGGAGCCTGGAAAACGCCCAGGCCGTTCACCTTCGCGACGAGGCAGCTGCGGTTGTCACTCGCTGACACGACGTGTCGAGGAGCAAAATCCTGTGCCTCACCGTCGATCCTCCCTTCGAAACGCGCGACGCGTCCTTGGGGCTCCAGGTACCCTACTCCGCCGCAATTCCGTCCAACCCCGCAGTCCGCTTGATTTGCTCGAAATCATAAATCCGTACGGACGGGCAAACCTTCCGCACAATGTCGGTGAGATGCCGATGATGCGTGAGGTAAATCACCTGCCCGTGCTGCGCCATCCCTGCGAATAGCCTGAACGCCTCTTCCGCTCGAAAGTCGTCGAACGTCTCCATGATGTCGTCGGCGATGAATGGGACACCTGGCCGCCCGGCAATAAACTCGTGATATCCGGCAACTCTCAATGCCAGATACAGCTGAAAACGCGCTCCTCGAGACAGCGCGTCGGCCGACATTGAGCCACCGTTTGCCGAAACGGCCATCAGGACTTCTCCGTCCTTGCCCGGCTGGGCGGCAACGCCGGTGTAGGCTCCGCGGCTTATAGTGCAGAACGCCACCGATGCCCTGGACATCATCCCGCTCCGGTGGCGATCCCTATAGAGTTTGATCGCCTGCTCGGCAGCAGCGATACCGATACGAAGCTCGAGGTAGCTCCCTGCCCGTTCTTCGATTTCCAGCAACGTGGTTCGGCGCTGTTCCTCGATCTGGGCTACCGCCGCGTCGCCTCCGACGGCGTCGAGAGATTTCTCGAGCGTGGAGACCTCATGAAAGGCGTCTCGGCAAGCCTTCTCGTGATTCGCCAGGATTGGCTTCATGCCCTCCAGTTCGATCTCGAGGACAACCCTGTCGGCCTGTGAAAGTTGTTGTGCGACCTGACCGATATCGTTAAATCCAGCGATCTCCAGAAGCTCCCGCTCTAGGTCGGTGACGACCGTCTGCAACGCTTGCCTTTTGGAGTAGAGATCGATCTGAGATTCGACTTCGTCCACGCTGGCGCAGCCGAAGAACGCCGTCATCTCATCAATGCGCCCCGCAACAATCTGCCGGGAAACCATCAAGGCTTTCTCCTGCTCACGCGCCTGGTAGAGGGCTTCCGTGAGCTTTTCGATCCGCTCTTTGCCTCGTTCGGCCACCTTAATCTCTTCACCGATAGCCCGCGTCATGTCGCTGAGCGATCCTGTTTGCCTGATAGATAGCGCCCCGCAAAGATCGAAGACTGCCTGTTCGAAGACAGCAGCGTCCTTTTCCATTTTCTGAACGCGGTCCAGCAAGCTGTCCTTCATTTCAATCGCTGAAGACAGCTTTTCCAGGATGGGTATGATGGCGTTGACGGCATCAGCGTCGGGTACGCACGGTTCGCCCTTGAGCCAGCAACTTGCGCACACTTCCTCCCACTTCGTGTTCCATTCAGCATCGGCGTTTCGTGCCTCCTCCAGCACCCTCCCTCGCTCGACGCGGTCAGCATTGAGCCGCTCAAGTCGGTCGGCTTGCTCCATCGCCGAATTGAAGCGGTCCAATTCGCTTTCCGCTACGGCGACCAATGAACTTGTATCGTTAACGTCCAAGACGTTGATTTTGGTAGCCTTGAGCGCGGCGACGAATCGTGCTTTCACCGAGGCAGATCGATCGTGAACGTCCGCCATTTCCTGATCGATATCCCCTAGCTCGTCGCGGGCGGCCAGTGCCACTGTCCTTCTTCGTATCCACTCTTGAAGCTCGGCGGGGTCGCGCGTCAGGAACTGACCCTCCCTTACGTCAGCAAAGCTATCAAGCATCTCGGAAGCCAAGCTAACGAGCGCGTTTTCCGCAACGGAAAGACGCTGATCTGCCGTGCGGAGATCGGCTTCGACCACTGCGCGTGTCAGTCTCAGTTGCGCGAGCTTTCCCGTCTCGGCGAAATGCAAGAGCCGCTGTGAAAGTATTTGATCGTCGGCTCTCATAGCCCGCTCGAAGTCGAGCGCAGTTTTGACCGTCAACGCCTGTCGGTGCGACACCCAGGCCTCGTCGCGGACGGCCCTGCTGGTGATCGCGGAAGTTTCGTCGATTTCTCCGGACCGTCCGCGGATGCCGTCGATCTCGGCATCCAGACGCCCAAGGTCGGCCCGCAGTCTCTCGATATCGGAAGTGGCGGTTTTGGCGGCATCGCGCGCTTCCGAGTGCTTCATCTTCCACTTGTCGAGCGTTGTCTGCAATGGGACCGGCATTGCAGCTAACTCTTCGGGCCCGCCGCGCCACGGTGTAAGCTGTGCCATGCTCTCCAACAAGTCGGCCTCAGCAGTATCTCGCCGCCGGGTCAGTAGGCGGAGCGACGTTTCGTCGTCTGCTTTCGAGATCGCGTTGACGGTCGCAGCCAAGGTCTCGAAGGCTCTCCGCCTTTCCGGCTGCTTGTACTCAATGAAGCGATCGTAAGTCCCGTCCTCTTCCGAAAGCGCCCGATCCGTGCGGGCAAGCTCTTTGGCTGCATTATCGAGCCGCGCGTCGACGCCCGACTTCGTATTGATCAGACTTCTAAATCTCCCGACTGTAGCCGCCACGAGAACCAGGCGAGCCGGGTCCTTCTCTCCAGGCTTTCCAAGCTGACGAAGGAGCGCCTCAACCGAAAGTTCTGCAATCCGACCCTTGAGTTTCGGGATATCGACCTGCGCTGTGATGTAGCGCGGCTCAAGGGTCTTCAAAAGTTCTTCCGCCCTTCCGGCGAAAGCAAGTACCTCGGCAGGGTCGGGAATTTCATGGATCTCGCTCTCGACATCGGCAATCGAACGGGCAACGCTGTCGATCTTTACTCGGAGTTCGATAGTTTCCTTGCGGATCACCGATAGGTCAGTCTTCCAGAAGCTCGGGGGCTCCGGGACAATAGGCATTTTCGCAAGTTCGTCTTGTTGCGCGACCAACCTCGTCATTGTCGGAAGGGCTCGTAGAATGCGGTTTATCTCCTGCGACCGTCTCTGGATCATCGACAGTTGTTCAAGGGCTTCTCGATATCTTTCCTCGTGGGCGCTCAGTTCCGACTTCATCCGTGTGAAATCGCTTGCCTGGAGATCGAGTTCTTCGCGCCTCTGTTTGAGGTCCGCGAGACGCGTTTTGAGTTCGGCGAGCTGCGTGTTGCGAGCTCGAAATTTGTAGAAGCCATCCGCGTGGGCTCTGATTTCGCCTAGCCTACGGCTAAGATCGGAAAGACCGGCGCTTGCCGAGAAGAGCAGTTCGCCGAGATCGCCTTTACTCGCCAGAATGCTTTCGCCGCCACTTTTGAGCGTCTCTTCGTCAAGCGAGAACATAGTCGAAAACGCGCCACGGTCTATGCCGCCGAGGTCCGCCAATATCTCAGTATCGGCAACCGTGCGGTCATCGCCATCGAGCAAACTGTTCTGCGGGCGTTTGACCCTTACGAACTCTCGCTCACGTCCCCCCACATGCACATTTCCGCCGATCCTCATTGTCGGATACGGATGCAGAAAGCCGTACTTGGTACTGTGTCCGATGCCGAAGATCAGATCGAGGATCGCACTAAACGTTGTCGATTTGCCCGCCTCGTTCGGACCATAGATGACGTGCAGGTCGGGCGACCCAACAGGACGGGAGCCGAAATCGAAAACGGCGTCCGTGAATTTGCCGTACCGCGTCAGGTCGAGCCGATTGATACGCAATTATTCACCCTCCACGTTCTGGAGCCGCGCAAGGACATGCGCTGTGCCCTCGTTGGCAAACCTGGCCATGAGAGTTTCGAACGCCATCAGATCGTTTCCGAAAATGTCCCTGAGTTCCGTGGGCAACTGGCTCCGCAGCTCGTCGGCGATTACCTTCATCTCCGTATTAAAATCGACCGAGCCGCGGATCTCTTTTTCGATGATGGTGGCAAGCTCATCGATAGCTCCGAAATTCCCTTCGATCTGCCGGGGTCGCGCGGACGACACCTTTACCTTCTCGACCCAGATATTTCCGATCAGAGAGCCTTGCCTTTCGAGCTCCGTTCGAAGCAGATCAATATCTCTGCGAACACACCACGCAAGCTCGCCCGATGCTGTGACCTCCACCCGCGTAACGATCTGGTGGGATGGCATGACAGAAGCATGTTCGCTTAGCTGCCGTTTGGAAACGGTGACGACGTCCTCCCAATCGACCGCGGTCGAGACATTGATTTGAAGCCGCTCGAATTGTGCGACCGCCGTCCTTCGTTCTTCTACGACCACCGTGCGATCATCATTGACGGTGACGAGCGACACCGTTTTCGAGCCGTCTTCGTTAATATCGCGGCCTTGCGGTATGCCGGGCATCACGATGGCACATGACTTTTCTTCGAAGGTAGAACGCTTGTGGATGTGTCCGAGCGCCCAATATTGAAAGCCTGTCTGTCTGAGTTCGGCGACGCTACAAGGCGCGTAAGGGTCGTGACCAGCTGAGCCACCGAGGCTTGTGTGCATTATCCCGATATTGACCGCGTCAGGAGTAGGAACGGCAAAGTGCCTAAGAAGGCTCTCCGGCGCGTGTGGTTTGGCGAAACTCATTCCATGAATCGCGACGTCGAAATCTTGGGCGGACCGCTCGACCATGATGACTTCGGCGGCCTCGCCGAACACCTTGACCGTATCCGGCATGATCAGCTGCGCGGTGATCCTAGAGAGAGCATCGTGGTTGCCACGGATGATGTAGGTGCGAATACCAGCCTGGTGCAACCGTCCGAGCTGCTCGGCGAGGAAACGCGCGGTCTTCATGGACGTCTGCTCGCCGTCGTACAGGTCGCCGGCGATAATCAGAGCGTCCACGCGCTCTTCCAAGCACAGATCGATTGTCTGGATGAAAGAACGTCGCGTAGCCAAGCTAATGAGACCTGCAAGCTCGGGATTTAGAAGCGCGAGCGATTTCAGAGGAGAGTCGAGATGGATGTCAGCGGTGTGAAGGAATCGGAATGCCATGGTCGGTCCTTATCCGGGACAACCCTGATACGACCTTTGCTTCTCCGAAGCCAGCCGGTATTCTTGTTTTGTTCTGATATCCACACGTTAGGAGCTTTGATATCTTATACCGTGTCCAGCAAAAACGGCTCGACATATTGACTCGCTTGACGGTGACAGTGGATGAAATCGTCGCGAAAGTGGTCGGAATTATCAAGGCGAATTAAGATCATCCAAACTCAGGCGGCACTTAATGCAGTCAGTCTGGTCTCTTTCCGTCAAAGGCGTGAACCAAAACTGCAAGGCCCCGATAATCCTGACAAGATCATCGCACCCGGTCATCAACCTCGCTTCGGGAGGATAGCCCTCATCGAAGAGGCTATTGTGCTGGCCTACCCGTTTTGTGGCACTTGCTACATAATTCCGGAAATTCGCGAGCGGCCACGCGCCGCCTAACTGGTCCAAGGCACATTGCGGCCTGTCAAAGCCGGGTGCGAGAACCCAGCCGGACATGGGTCGTCCGTCTTGATGGCACTGGCGAATGATGAGCCAATTCACAACCAGATTTGCCCACCGACGGCCGAACTTCGACCTCGATAGCATTCGGGTACCGCAAAAGTATCCGAATAAACGGCACTTTAGGGGTCCGAAGGTGGATCAGCTCAGCGGAAACCCGCTGGGGAAACACCCAGGCGATGTGTGGGATATCTCTAATATGAAAAACCGACATCCAGAAAAAACCAACCACCCTGTCAATTTCCCGAAGAGTTGGTGGAACGTCTCGTCAAAAGCTTGGCGAGACTCGTCAAACAGTGCTCGATCCGTTCGCGGGCGCAGGCACCGTTGGAGCTGTTTGCAATCGCCTTGATCCAAAATCGGTGCTTGTCGAGCGAGTTCCTGAATATGTCGACACCATTCGCCGACGCCTTGGCGGCTCAAAACCCATCCTACGATCTGTTTCGGACATTGTGGCATTAGCACCTGGATTGGATGATATGCATACGCCAAGCGATCTGAGCGCGTGCGCTACCGGCGTCGATTCAGAGCGGATGGCGGTCTGAGAGTACGCCGCAATGGTTTCCGATCGGACACGACGGATTGCAACCGCCTTGCGGACATCGCCGACAAGCCTCCCGTTGACATTACGATCTCAGCGGCAACATTTTGGTCGCTCTCGGCTACATCCTCTCCGAGCTCTTCGATCGACGTGGATACGTCGTTCAGCATTGCGCAATGCTGGACGAACCAGCTACGGCTGCATAACTTAAACCAAACCGCCTCCGGCAAACCCGGTGCGGCTCAATGTGATCACCTTGCAGCTGTAGAGTACCGACCGATCACTTCCAGATTTTGTCTGAAGCAGGCTCGATGGGGGTTCCTGGTGGCGAAGGTGTGTGCGGCCGTCGAAACAGCGAACTCAGCTTTTCGAGGTATAGATAGACGACAGGCGTCGTGTAGAGCGTCATCATCTGGCTGATGAGCAGGCCACCGACGATAGCGTAGCCGAGTGGCTGACGTAGCTCGGAACCGGTTCCATGACCGAGCATAAGTGGTACCCCACCGAGAAGGGCCGCAGCCGTGGTCATGATAATCGGGCGGAAGCGGAGTAGGCATGCCTGACGGATGGCTTCTTCAGGAGATAGGCCGGACCGGCGCTGTGCCTCGATTGCAAAATCGACGATCATGATACCGTTCTTCTTTACGATGCCTATCAGCAAGACAACACCAATCAGAGCTATCACCGTGAAGTCGAAGCCAAATAGCCAAAGCATCGTCAGCGCGCCCAATCCGGCCGACGGAAGGGTCGACAATATTGTCAACGGGTGAAAGTAGCTCTCATACAGGGCCCCGAGAATGAGATAGATCACAACGATCGCTGCAAGCACCAAGAGGGGCTCGGTCGCGAGCGAGGATTGATAGGCCTGAGCGTTGCCCTGAAACGTACCGATCAGTGTCGCCGGCTTGTCCATTTCGCCCTCGGCCTGCAAAATGGCAGCAACGGCCTGGCTGAGTGCAGTACCCTTGGAGAGATTGAACGAGAGCGTTGCAGATGGAAACTGGCTCTGGTGATTTACGGCAAGTGGCGCAACAGGTTGTGTAGTTTGCTTCACCAACAGATTCAACGGCACCTGCTCGCCCGTCAAAGGTGACTTTATATAAAGGCCGTTGATAGCTGACGGCGAGTGTTGATACATGGGAGCGACCTCAAGGACGACATGATAGCTGTTGAGATCAGTGAAATACTGCATGACCTGCCTTTGGCCGAAAGCATCGTCCAGCGTGCTATCGATCACCTGCGGCGCGATGCCGAAACGGGAAGCCTGGTCTCGATCGATCTGCAAGGTAACCGTGGTGCCTCCGTTCTGTTGATCGGTTGCCACATCCGCTAGCTCGGGCAGCGTCTTGAATTTCGCGAGGAGCGTAGCCGCCCACGCATTTAGTTCGGCCGAATTGCCGTCTTGAAGGGTGTACTGGAACTGGGTCACGGAGCTTCTCCCGCCTACATTTATGTCCTGCGCGGCCTGAAGGAATAGCTGCGCGCCCTCGAGCTTGACCAGCTTCGGACGCAGCCTCTCGATGATCCCTGTGGCGGATGCATCTCTTTCGTCGAGAGGTTTCAGCGTGATGAACATGCGGCTCAGGTTGACCGTGGATCCGGCTCCAGCCCCTACCTGCATTCCGATGCTTGCAACGCCCGGATCACTTTGGACAATTTTAGCGGCCTCGAGCTGGAGCCCTGACATTTTCTTGAATGAAATGTCTTGAGAGGCTTCGAGGACGCCGGTGATTAGACCTGTGTCCTGGGTTGGAAAAAAGCCCTTTGGTATTTTAACAAAAACGTAGGCGGTGGCCACGAGCGACGTCAGGAAAACCACGAACGTGACCCTGTGGTAACGGAGCGCGACGTCAAGCGTGCGCCTGTAGCCCGACAACAGGCCATCGAAGCACCGCTCGAAAAACATGTATAGTTTTCCGTGGGTGGCCGCCGTGTCAGCTTTCAGAAAACGTGAACTCATCATCGGGGTGATCGTCAGGGAGATAACCGCAGACACCACAATTGTCATTGTGACCGTGATGGCGAATTCTCGGAAAAGTTCGCCAACGATGCCGCCCATTAGCAATAGCGGAATGAAAACTGCAACAAGTGAAATGCTAATGGATATGATGGTGAAGCCGATCTCCGTCGCACCATCAAGCGCAGCCTGATACGGTGACTTCCCCATCTCCATGTGTCGCTGGATATTCTCGATCATAACGATCGCATCGTCGACAACGAATCCGACCGCAATACTTAAACCCATAAGCGAGAGGTTATCCAAACTGAAGCCAGCCACATACATCAGGGCAAGCGTTGACATGAGCGCCAGGGGCACCGTGGCACTAGGGATGACCGTTGCCCAGAAGCTCCGAAGAAAGATGAAGATCACAGCCACCACTAGGGCAATCGTTATCATCAGAGTTTTTTCAACGTCGAGGACTGACGCGCGGATCGTGACCGTACGGTCGCTCAAGATTGCAAGATGGATCGCGGTCGGGGCTAACGCCTGGAGTTTCGGCAACTCCGCCTTAATCTGGTCGACGGTGGCGATGACGTTCGCGCCTGGCAGCTTGAAAATCGGGAGGAGGATGGCGGGCTTTCCATTCGACCACGCAGCGAGCTGGGTATTCTCAGCGGCGCTAATTGCTTGACCAATGTCTCGAACGCGTACGGGCGCGCCCTTCTTGTACGCTACAATGGCATCGTTCCACGGACCGGCTTCCAGAATCTGGTCGTTATCATAGATTGTGTATGTCCTCTCATCGCCTTGGATGCTACCTTTTGGTGCGTCTGCGGTAAGTGTAATCAGTGCGCTGCGTACATCCTCAAGCCCCAGCTCGAGCTCTGCGATCTTTTGAGTATCGATCTGAATACGCACTGCGGGCTTCTGCTGACCAAAAATCAAAACTTGTGAAACACCGCTCAACTGGCTGATGTGCTGAGCAAGGACATTCTCGGCGAAATCATCCACCTGCGTAAGCGGCAAACTGTCGGATGTCAGGGCGAGTACCATAATTGGAGGATCTGCAGGATTGACCTTTCGATACGTGGGTGGTGATGGCAGGTTTGTCGGCAATTGCCCACCCGCGGCGTTGATCGCGGTCTGAACATCCTGTGCGGCGCTATCCACACCTCGTGCGAGCTCGAACTGCAAAGTGATTGAACTATTCCCGAGCGTGCTGGTAGACGTCATCTGTGTGATGCCGGGAATTTGACCGAACTGTCGTTCCAGTGGCTGTGTAACGGAGGAGGCGATCGTTTTCGGGTCTGCGCCGGGGAGCTGCGTCGAAATCTGGATCGTGGGAAAATCCACCTGTGGCAAGGGCGCAACAGGCAGAAGGGGGTATGCGGCCGCGCCGGCTGCGAGGAGCCCGACCATGAAGAGTGAACTTGCGATGGGTCTCTGGATGAACCAAGCGGATATTGACATCGCTCATTTGGCCTCCGGGACCGCGTTTAAGCTTGACGGAGCCTGCGTAAACGAAACCTTGGTACCCTCTTGCAATCGGTATTGCCCCTCCGTCACGACGATGTCAGATGCCGCTAATCCATCAGTGATCACGGTCTTTCCGTCTGCGATTGGACCGGGCGTGACAGTCCTGACCGAGACAGTGTTGTCCGGCTTTACGACGTAGACGAAGAAGCCGACAGTGCCTCGTTGGAGTGCGGCCGAGGGGACGGTCAGCGCGTTGGGAATCGTTTGAGATCGGAGCTTGAGCGTCACGAATTGGCCAGGCCAAAGCGCGTTGTCGGCGTTCTGAAATTTGGATTTGAGCCGTATCGTGCCTGAGGATTGTTCAATTTCATTGTCAATCAGGGAGAGCGTGCCGGTCGCGATCGTTGTCGACTGATCGCTGCTCAAAGCAACGACCTCCACCGTGCCATGCGCAATCGCCGCACGAACCGAACCCAAATCCCCCTCTTGCAACGTGGACATAACGGAAATCGGCTGTGTCTGAGTAATGACAACTATCCCCGTTGTGTCGGTGGTGTGGACCTGATTCCCCGCGTCGACCAGGCGGATGCCCGTACGTCCATCGATGGGTGACAAGATTTGCGTGTATCCGAGCGCGACTTCCGCGCCCATTTTCGCCGCTTTGTCCTGAGCCAACTGTGCGGTCAGCTGGTTCACGAGGCTCTGCTGGGTCTCCAGCGCATCCTGCGTGGTGATACCCTGCGTCGTCAGTTTTTGGTCTTTGCCAAGAAGAAACTTGGCGTTAGCAAGATCCGCCTCATCCTGTTGGATCTTTGCCTCCGCTTGATCGAGTGCGGCTTGATACGGCGCGGGGTCCACCACCGCCAGTAGATCACCCCTCTTGACGAATTGTCCCTCCGTGAAGTGGACGCTTTGGAGTTCTCCGTCGACGCGCGTCATGGCGGTGATAGTGTTGAAAGCCTGTACTGACCCGAGACCGACTAGATAAACAGGAATGTCGCCAATAACTGGCCTCGCCACCTCGACTGGTGTCGCAGGGGCAGCCTCTGTAGCCTGAGCTTCTTCACCACGCCGTGCATCGGCGAACCATGCCAATGCCATGATGCCGCAGATCGACGCAACGCAAATGGGCCATATCACCCTGCGCCAAGCAATTCTCCTCGCGGGTTCGAGCATTGCTACCTCCGTAAATGGAATACTTGCGGAGATAATAAAATGAGGGGGGGCAATTTGGCATCTATCCCTACGTGTGGAAGAGATGCGCGCAGATACCAGCTAGGTCGTGCTTGTAGGCAAAGTGTATCGGCGTTTTAGGCTATTATACGGGTCCCAAACCCTCAACGTACTACTGGCTGTGCACCGACAGTGGTGCCTCTTACTCACAGCTTTGAAAGTCCGGGTTCCCAGCGACCTACTTGCCTTCTGGCCTTTTTAAGCAGAAACAATTCGACCGAGCCCATGCTGCTACTCGCTTCATTCTCCATTGCGCAGACCTGGTGGCTCCCTTCGCACGGTCGGCCGCCAAAAAGTGGACTTCTGTCATCTGCCTCTCCTCCGTAAGAGCCACCATGGCGCTGAGCAGACGTCATACGCCGATGCCGGCTGACCGCTGGACCGGTCCCAAGCTCTTCGACCCGTCGAAAACCAGCTTCACAATGACCATCTTCGTGACAAGTGATCCAGCAACGGCATTTTTCAGCTGCCGCGGAATGGCGCATGGATCATCCGACAACTGTTAATGAATTTCGTCAGTTCTGTGAGGAATTGCAGGACTTTTCAGGCGCTCTAATCGCGAGTCCCTCAGACGTTGAAGAGGTGACTGTTATCGGGATCGATCTGACTGCTCGATTGACGCCCGCTAGAAAAGCCGTGAGATGCTCAAAGGCAACGTGGTTGCCGAGATGCTTGAGCTGGACGAACCCCTCCACGACGTGGCGTTCGAAGCTGCAGATGCTGAATGCAACGTCCTCGCGAAAGTACACTTTATCTCGCTGGTTCGAATTCATTAAATGACCGCCTGCGGGCAAACGGGATAGGGACAGTAGTGGAAACTGGAACGACCGAGTAGTTCATTAGCCGTGTATATGGCTTGCAAAATCGATTGGCGCATAGAGGTCACTGTCACGCGGCATGTTGCGTTCCGAATTCCGTGCGGCGTCAGCATTTCCGTACGGGCAAGACTTATTCGGCGGCAATTCCGCGAATGCTATGTCCGGATTGGATACCTTCCAGATCGTGAAGACGCACGCAGGGGCAAAACCTTTCCCCGGCACAGCCGGATAAGGTCAATGTTCAGAACGCTTCTGAAGGCCTGCGACTATCGTCCCGAACGACCCGTTCCCGCGCCACAAGAAAGCGCGAGACGGTGTTGCCAGGCGGCTACGCGTTAGAAGCCTCGCTGCGATCACGGCGTGGACGGAACGTATGGAAACGTCTTCGAGGGCTTCGAGCTGACTGATTCCTTGCCTATGCCCAGACCAACTGGTGTGTTCGCGGCAAACGAGAACATCACATCCGAGACGTTGTCAGTGAGCGATCGACCATTCCACTCAGAGAACCCGAAGTTAGCCTCAGTCCCTACCGTGTAAGGCAGGATATTGGGAAACAGTCTGTGCGCAAGTCGCTCCGCATAGACCTGTGGATCCTCCGCAGTTCCGTAGGCGGCGACAACTCCCGAGATGGCTTTGACGACCGCTGCGCCGTGGACGGCGAAGTCGTCGACAGGGCGACCGGCGTTCAAGCGGTCGCCAAGGTCGCCATTAAACTGCGTGAACAACGGGTGGATCATTGGCAGGCCTATGCGGTTGATCGAGCGCCAACCGCCCGCGTCGGTAGCGAGTGTTGCGACTGCCCAAATGCCGAGCCGATCGTTGCCCCCGATATTTCCGCGCAGCTCCTCGTCGGGAACCTCGAGCACAATCGAAAAGACGGTCTGTCCTGCGAACAGGTTCTTCGCTGCTTCGGGTGTCCACTGCTTTAGGTTGATCGTCGTGCCATCTTCAAAGGCGTGGCCGACGGCGTGGAGTACATCGGGGTCTATCCAGAACGGGTCACCCGCCCTGCCCGCCCAAACCCTTGTGCCTGTCGATGTCTTGCATTCCTTGTCTGTCTCGCCCTCGACAATCACGTCGCCGACTTCGCTTGGGTTGATAGCTGCGCCTCCGATTATTCGACGGAGAACGAACCGCTGTTTTCCCTGCTCGTCCCGATCCTCAAAGGTCATGCGGTAAGTAATGTCTTCGACCGCGTCGCCGTTAAGATCAATCTTGAACTCGTACATGCCTTCAGGGTGAAATCCAGGCGTCGGGATGGGACCAAAAATAGAATGGCAGACATTGATCGCAAAGACCGTACCGATTTGTCCCCTGAACACGTATAGATCGGTGATATCGAGGCGAATGTCCTGGCGTGCTAGAGGCGAATCTAAATGGTGAGACACATCGTTGCTCCCGGTCAGTAGTGGATGAAGGTTTTGGGAAGCGCTCAGTGCATGGCCTCTGGCCATGATCTTGATCCGCGCTTCTTGGCTCATTCTACTGGTCGCGCCTTTTTACTAATATTAGACGTGAGCCTAGAAGCATTCGACCTTCGGACAATATTGCTCCGCCGCGCGGACGTCTGGAATTTTGAGGCGATCTAGCAGCAACCCGCATCGCGATCGCCCGTGGCTGCCGTGCCGCCAGTCGGCTCCGCGGGATAGATTACGTTTCCTTCGCTTGTAAAAACCGCTCCAGGTGTGGCCACCGCGGCTACCGAACGGTTGGGTGCCATCAGGTGCTGGACTTCGAAACCACCGAGAACGAGATAATCGGATATTATGCGGCGATGGCACCGCCACCACGCGGCTTCCGAGCACATGAGGGCGATATCTGAGGACACGCCGTCGCCTGTGATCTCCCCCAAGGCATCCCGGAAGGGTCCCGACAGGGCGTAGTCTGCGTAGTTATGGAAACTCTCATTTCGCCAAAACGAATTGAGCTCTTTGGGAACATCAGGCTGGCGGCCGCGGCGGCCGCCCAGATCTCGGCAATGCTCGTAGGATATTCCCGCGGCGGCAAGGCTGTCAGGCAAGGTGTCTATATTGAACGATGGGTTCTCACGGGAGCGAGGGAAGGCTCTGACGTCGATCACTAGATCGATGCCCGCACCCTCCAGAATATCGATGAACTCGTCGAGAGACCGGTTCGAATGGCCGACCGTAAAGAAGCCCACCGTCACCCCTTTCTGAACAGCGCGTTTTCCTTGTGGGCGGCCACGTGATCAGTACGGCTGCTCTTGATCTCATATTGAGGCTCGTCGGGCGTGGCGTGATGGTTGTAGCCTTTGAAGGCAAAGTCATTCACATGGACTTTGATGATCGTGCCACTGACATGGCCTGCCTCAGAATTCCACGTTACATCGTCTCCAATTCTATATTTCGGCATTTTGGAACCTCGCAATTGTTGTGCTCAAATGAGACCAGCAAGCAGCGCTACGCCTGCGCAAGCAGCGAGGCCCCCAGAGGAACGTGCGGCGCTTCCGCCAGCCAACATCCTTTCCGACGAAGCGCCGAACGCCATGCCTGTTAAATGTAGGAGTGCAGTTGCCAGCAGGAAGCCTATTGCGTATGTCCCGCCCGCAGCGTAACCCGGCATTTCTGCGCCATGGGCGTAACCATGGCATACAGCGAACATCCCAGTGATGCCAGCAATCACCGCGGTCGGCGCGCTAACGCCGAGCGCTACGACGGCTCCAACGGTCACGACGGAGAGCGCAATTCCGGTTTCGACAAAGGGCAACCGAATGCCCGAGATACCGAGCAGCCCTCCAAACGCCATGGCAAGGACGAAGGTGGTGGGAAGCAGCAGCTTCGCGCGCCCACCCAACTGGTAGGCGTACACCCCGACCATTATCATCGCTACCACATGATCGATGCCCGAGATCGGGTGGACGAAGCCGTGGAGGAGACCGCTAGTCGCTTCCACACCTGTGTGGGCGAGAGCCAGAGAGGGGACGAGCGCAAACGCCACGAGAGCGGTCGTCAATTTTGAAAACTTCGACATCGGCTTATCCTTCGTTGATGATCGTTTACTTCGCAGGCGGAGGATCGTCATCGACGCCGTCTGGATCGCCTGCTTGCACTATTGGTAAGCCGTAGTCACAAAGAGCGAAATTCGATCAAGGACTCATGGGGGTGACACGAAGGTGTAATGATGGAAACGCACCTTTGCAGGCTCCATGAAAGCCGTGATGGCATCGCAGGTATTTTTTTGGGCCTGTATAATCAAACGTCATGCGCCGGCCTCGTACGTCCGCAAGGGATAATGAGACAACGGCGTCTGGAGGGTTCCAAATGGGGCAACAAAGCCGCGACTGGTGTTATAGATCCGTCGCCGTGTTCGTAGGCAGTCGGTCCGACGCAACTACGGATGCAGTATAGAGGTCTTGAGGGTGGCAGCTATCGCATCCGCGAGCACCAATGCGTGGTTGTGTTTGTTGTCCTTGGCTCCGTAGAGCAAAGTGACGGAGTGTCCTGCGACAAATCTGCAAAGATCGGCGAACGCAGGATTGTGCACCAGTTCGGCACGATATCGTTTTTCGAACTCTTCCCACCGGTCGGGCCTGTGATCGAACCACTCTCGTAGCTCAGGAGTCGGGGCCACGTCCTTCAGCCAGGAGTCGAGGCGCGCGCCTTTCTTAGACACTCCGCGCGGCCAAAGCCGGTCGACCAAAATCCTGTCGCCGTCGAAGGGGCTCGGTGGCTCGTAGATGCGCTTTATTTGCAGCGACATTTGACTCTCCTCTCTCCATTGCAGCGTCGTCGCGTCTGATCGCGGCGGGTCCGAACCATCGAACAATAGCAGCAGTGACGACCGTGCCCGTGAATAGAACGCGTCGGAGATCGTCATGATGAAGGACTGCCCGGGCAATCAGCTTTCCACGAGGAACCTCCGCCTCATGGCGACCGCCATCGAGCCTGCACCGTGCTGCAGGAAGTATTGCTGCGTTTGCTGACGAACTAATCGACCGTGTAGCCGTAGGGCGCGACCGATTGGCCGATGATGCTCGAGTGAAACTGTTCACACCGGGGCCACGCAGCCCTTTTCCGGAAGCTTTGCACACGATCAATCTCGCTCACGTCGACTATGCGTCTATCCTTCTATGGCAGGCGTGCCTTTGGACTGCTTCCAAGGAGTGGGGCGGGCGCTTACTCAGGCTGTCCGGCAACCGACTAGAACCTACGCATGCGCTCGATCGCACCCGTAGGATGCGTTAGAGCTATTTCGACGCCTGGAGGGTCAGCGAAGTGACGCCAACCGCTATGTTGACCCCTTCCTCCGCCTTGACCGAAATCGGCTGCAGCGAGATCGTGCCATTCAGACCGCCGATCAGAACATTTGCACCAAGGCCGATGCCGACTGCAACGTCCGCCGTAACACCAGAGTATGTTCCGGAAAGCGCCGCCTTGTCCCGGCTGGTAGGCGCATAGACCAACCAAGCCAACTTAGTTGCCTTGACTTCACCGATGTCGATTCCAAATTCGTTGATTCTCGCCGTGTATCGCTCGACGTGACCGGATGCCGACGGCGTGAACGTGCAACGCGCCTCCTGCTGCGTGCCAATGATTACTCCGACTCCTGCTGCAACGTCGCAGTCCAGGGTCCCGACTTCGACGTGTTCGGCTGCATTCGAGACATTGGCCGCAGCTACTGAGATGGCCGCCGCGGACCCATAAAAAAGCAAAAGCTTCAGCATTGTCATACCTCTGAGTTTGATCATGAGTTAAATTGAGAGAAGCCCCGACGATGCTTTTCGTCACCGGCGTGTTGCCTCAAACAGGAACCAGGTGCGCCTTTCGGCTTGGTCGATCCAATTCTCGATCAGACTCGTCGTTGCGGAGTCGTCGTAGTCGGACGCAAGGACATGTACCTCTCGGAGGATCGACACGAGTTGCTCGTTGTCGTCGCGCAACTCCGCCAGCATATCGTCCGGCGTCACGAATTCCGCGTCGTTATCCAGCAGCCTTTGCAAGCGTGAAATCTGTCCGATCGAACGCAACGTAGTACCGCCTATCTTGCGGGCGCGTTCCGCAATGTCGTCCGTAATCGCAAAGATCTGCTCACCCTGCTCATCAAGCATTAGGTGGTAGTCCCGGAAATTCGGACCGGACATGTGCCAGTGGAAGTTCTTGGTCTTCAGATAGAGAGCGAACACATCTGCAAGAAGCGCCGTTAGGGCTGCCGCAACATCACTTGTGGCGTTTGAAGAAAGATCGGTGGGCGTGGCGAGCGCAGATGGTTCGATTTTGGTGATGGGATGGTGGGTCAAGGCAGAAACTCCTTCGGGGGTCGGGTTGTCCAAGAACACCAACCGCAAGCTGGGGTTGGTGCACATACCTACGAGCGGGCGATCTGAATATACCCGCGCCGCCCAATGGCTCCTCTCAATGAGCGCCGCCCGGCCCCCATGAGATAATGCGAGCCAGGCGGAGAGCT
Source organism: Rhizobium sp. Root1220 (assembly GCF_001426265.1). GTDB lineage: Bacteria > Pseudomonadota > Alphaproteobacteria > Rhizobiales > Rhizobiaceae > Rhizobium. The sequence continues at coordinate 44,777 of NZ_LMDG01000003.1, read as the reverse complement.
GCTTACTTGATGAAGAAGGTAATGCTGCCGTCCGCCGCCTGCTGGGCGTTAACAACGTTATCGACGCTGATACCCTTCGCTTCGAGCTTTTTGGTCAAATCCTTATTCGCTTTAATCGAAGCCTGGAGGTTCTTCACGCCTTCTGACGTCCGCGGCGGCGCGGCGTCGGAAGCGTCCGGCTGAGTTTTTTGGTTCTGATAATCGTTCAAGTATTTGACGTCGAAGGGCTGGTCGAAAGTGACGAGCGTTCGCTCGATTTCTGGACCGTCGTTCATGGCAAGGCTGTCGGCGTAACTTGTTCCAGCGAGAGCCATCGACGAAATGACTGCGGCCACGGCAAAATTCACTACACGGTTCATGTCATGCTTCCTTCTACGATGTACACGAGCCGAACATCAGGCATCGTGCGGGTTAGCGGGGCGCAGCTCTCGTCTAGAGCAGGCACAACGATAGTATTCCGCCGCTAAGCCCGAAAAAATTGAACCCAGGTGGAGTGTGAGTCATACGTTGGTTGCACGGACCTTCGTTGCTTGCACAATGAATTGGTCCGAGTTTCGTAGCCAGCCTCGGACTAAAATTTCTGCGGCTTCTCGAACTCGACGGGCGACAGCATCCCGTTCCTGACAAGAATGTGCGGCTTGTGGAGCAAATGCCACAATGAAACGATCGCTCCCGAACAACTCAAGGGTTTTGGTCTTCCTTGGCGGTACCAGCATCGCTGGCCTCTTCTCCAAAGGCAGCAGGTTCGTACGCTCAGAGCATCCGATCCTTACTTCCGTGTTGAGAGATCGCTAAGAAGGTTGCCTGACGACGTTGAAGGAATGCGATGTCCGCAGAGTGCGAGAGGCGACACGCGCGAACTTTGCGCAAGTGCGGACGTCTAAGGATTGGTAAGAGATTTTTCGACGTTTTTACGTGGCTGATCGGTCTTGCCACTGTCTGGCAGAACGCCGCTAACCAGAATGTCCCGTGGATCGGTCCCGGCCAATCGTCCGCGCTCGAATTGATTGGCGGATAGTGAGGTGTATTATTCTGTTCGCCGACCCGACTTTCACAACGTTTCGCGGTGTTCCGCTCTCGGCCACGACCCCGGCAAGACGATCGCGCGAAATCTAGGCTGAAGACTGCCGGTCCCTTCGCTCTTACGGCCCGGGGTAGGTTTATCCAAGTTCCGTTAAATGGCAGGCAAGCACACTTTTGCCCGCGACACTCGATTACTCCGCTATGGAAATGGATCGGATGACGAGCGGCTCCGAAAAGCTAAGTGACAGCTCCGGCAACTCCGTTTCGCTTACGCCAAATTCCCTAGCGATTACCTGCTTATGGAACACCCGGCCGATCGTTCCGTCTCGGGCAGTGTCGTACGGACGCCGATCGAAGAACAAGACAACATGCCCGTCCTCGTCACCAACGTCTTCTAGGTGGTGCGCTTCGTTGACCTGTTCGAACGGCACGGGTTGAGGCCCGCCAGCATGGTAGTCTGCCGCTGGCAATGGCGGGGCAGCACCAGTATCAAGAGGTAGGGCGTTCACGTCTACGCCTTCTCGCGCGGTTGCGGACACCAACGTTGTCGGCTCGTCGTTCGTGCAATAGAGGCTGTAGGTTGTTCCGGCAGGGATGAAGATAAAATCTCCTTTGCCCGCGATGAGGGTTTCGGCCCTTTTACGATTCCGCCAAATCTGCACAGAGACATTTCCCGATACACAAAAATCAAGCTCGTGGAATACGGATGGGCCGTCGGAGACGCGTTCGCAATCGGGTCGGATGCTGATGCTTTTAAAGCCGATATGACGGAGCGACCGAAACACAGAGAGACTGCGCCCCTTCCGTGCCGGGCTTCCGGCTCGTTCGAACTTGAAGGTCATGGGCCTTGCCTCACCATTGTTTAAATAAGGCATTTTAGCTCGTGGTCCGACGTGGAACTATGGTACTGACGCTCGGCGGCATGACACGTCAGTATAGGGGCCATGGTCCAATCGGCAGCTCCGACTTTGCTCATACCGCGCCACGCCGCAGCTCAGCCCCCGTTACCAAAGCTCTAGACCACCCTGCGCCAAGTTACGTTTTGGCACATGCCAGATTTCAGGGTGTTCGGACAGCCCGCGGGCGCGAAATGCGCCCTACCTGCACGATGAGAACGGACAGAACTCAAACGCTGCGCGGTACGAATCTTAAATACGGATCGCTCCAATTCCGGAAGGGGTTATCCTAACGTCTGGCTGTCCTGCGGCGCAAAGATGCTGGCCATTGGAACGTAAACCCGAACCGTCGCCTCAGGCGAACGTTGAAGCACCGTCACAGCAACCACTATGGTATAGCAGATCAACCCCAGCAGCGCGAAAAATGCAAATTGGGAGTGTCCGGCCGAAGTCGGGTGAGCCACGGGATAGCGTCTACGTCTGATCATAGTCAGAGTTCCTTGCTTGTAACTGTCTTTTGGAATCGGGTTCGACGCGAGCAGCGCAGTCTTGCGACGCTGGGAAGCTAAGACACTAGGGATTGTAGCGACGCGTCCCTACCATTTAAAATCATCGCACCACTTTCGTGCGCTGCCGAGCTGGCAGAATCGAAACGCGTGCCAATTCGCCGCCGACGCCAGCCGCTTGGAGTGGACCCGGTGAAACGGCGGAAATGGCGGGAAAGGTGCGCCTGATCGGACAATCCGCAGCTCAGAGCGATTTGTGACAATGGAGCGTTTGTCGTCTCCATAAGAAGTTTGGCGCGCTCGACGCGCTGTGCCAAGACGTAATTATGCGGCGAACGCCCGAACGTAGTCTTGAAGAGCGTGCAGAAGTAGCTCGTGCTAAGATTTGCGATTTGGGCGAGATCAGTCACTGCAATTGAAGTAGACAACCGCTCCGAGATGTGCGCTTTGATCTTCGACGCCTGCCACGCTGCAAGGCCGCGAGACGCAGAATCCTGTCCCGTGAAATCCTCTTCCTGGGGAATGTTGCAGCCACCGAGAATGCGTGACGCTTTCGTTACGAGTCTTACGGCGTTTGCCCCGTTATTGCGATAGCAATTTAGCGCCCGCAGAAGCAGGCTGTGGACCTCTGCGGAGGTCTCGCTATCAAGAACTTCGCTCTTCAGTTCCGGTCGGGTTATCGCTCCAGTTGCTAACATCCTCAATCTCCTTGAAGGCAATTGGCGTTCTGTGACTGGCCCGATTATGAAGTGCCGACAGAGTTGGAGATATTCCATTAGGATCGCAGTTAGTTGCGACCTCGGACTCTGGGGATTAGTACCAACGTACCATTGCGCCTGTCCTGGTGTGCAAGCCCCGACGACATTTCCAAGACAAGTTAAAGGCAAACGCCATCAGAACCCCCCAGCTTCTTCAACTTGGCGTTCTCATCTTCCAGAGCCTCTAGCTTGCGGGCATCGGAAACCTCCATGCCGCCAACTTCACCTTGTATTTGCAGGAGGTCGCTCCCTCCGCGGGCGTAGGTTGCGGCACGCTTCTCTAATAGAGAACAGCAGCCGGAGGAGGAGCGTCACCTTCATCAGACATTCTTGGGAGGAGGAGTAGGCTGCCTGAAATCTATGTTCCGCGGGAGGAGATTCGTGATCGGTGCACCCAGGAACGGGAAGGTAAAACGGATTGAGGCTCACCGAAAGAACGGACAGGTCATAGCATTCAGCGCGGAGGGCTCGATCCTCGCGGTCTATCCGGCGACGGTCGGAAGCGAGGACAATCCTTCCCCAAAGGGCACGCATAAGGTCAACGGTGTCGCACGTGATCCGAAGTACGTCTACAATCCGAAAATCAACTTCCAGCAGGGCAATAACACGCAGAAGCTGGAAACTCCCTAGCGGGCCAAACAATCCGGTTGGCACCGTGTGGATTGACCTCTCCGAACCTACGTATGGTATCCACGGAACACCGGAGCCTTCCCTGATCGATAAGGCAGGCTCTCACGGCTGTGTCAGGCTGACAAACTGGGACGTCGAGGAGTTGGCTAGCATGGTCAAGCCAGGCGTCGTGGTAGACTTTGTAGACTAGACGCTCCCGGAGGCGCGTCAGTCACAGCACAAGCCACAGGACGCAGTGTAAAGGTCCCGTGGTTCCCAATGTTTTCCGGGAAGATGAAAAGTGCGCTTTCGCGTAGTGTCCGGCAAAACAAATGGCGAACTTTCGAGCGAAGCTTCGACGGTCTCCAGCGTGCCGACTTGGGTCACGCCGCCCGGTTTTTCGCCTTGCGCAAACGTTTGATAGCCTGCTCCAGCGGACGCTGAGCGTTGCTATAATCCCTCCATGCTGTACTGTTTTTCAGCAATTCAGGAACTGTTCGGATCGTGAAACGCTTGGGATCAAGCCCTGACTTCACCTGACTCCAGCTCAGCGGCATCGAAACTGTCGCGCCCTGCCGAGCGCGAGGAGACAGCGGCGCAACTGCCGTCGACATCCGGTCATTGCGGAGGTAGTCGAGGAAAATCCGCCCGTCCCTCTGAGCCTTGGACATCTTAATCAGGTACCGCTCAGGGTTGTCACGAGCCATATTCTGGCAGACGTCGTGGGCAAAGCCTTTGGCCTCGTCCCAGCTCAGCTTCCTTCCCTTGGGCACTGCGAGCGGGGCTACGACATGGAGGCCCTTCCCGCCCGTTGTCTTGCAGAAACTTATGAGACCCAATTCTTCCAAACGATCGCGGATTTCGCGTGCACCCTCGATCACCGCAGCAAAATCGACATTGTCGCCAGGATCGAGATCGAAAACCAAACGCCCAGGCACCTCTGGCTGATCCGGTGCGCAATTCCAGGGGTGTAATTCCACCCCGCCAATCTGTGCGATTGCAGCGAGTCCTTCAGCACGATCAACCTGGAGGTACGGCTTCTTGTCGCCGGACACCGTGACCAACTCTAGCAGATTCGACGTTCCCGGCATGGCATGGCGTTGGAAAAACTGCGCGCCGCCAATCCCGTCCGGTGCACGAATAATCGAGCAAGGCCGCCCTTTGATATGGTCGATCAGCCAATTGCTCACGGTCTCATAGTACTGCGCCAGTTCGACCTTGCTGACCGGTTTGCCGTCACCAGCATCGGGCCACAATGCCTTGTCAGGACTGGAGATCATGACCCCCATGACCTCCACCTTCCCGCCGGTGCGCGAACGACTTGGCATTGTCTTGCCACCGGTTGGCTCAGGGACCTCGGTTTTCGAGGGTGGAGCTGGTCTATCCACCTCGACTTCCGCTGCCGGCTTGTCCTCGCGCAATCCTTTGAACGCGGCCTGTCTGACCTGTCCGTCAGCCGTCCAGCCCGCGAATTCGATCTCGGCGACGAGTTCCGGTTTGAGCCAGAGGATTTCGGGGTTATTCTTTGGTGCGCCGATACCAGTGAATGGAGACTTGGTGGTCTCCAGGTTTTTGAGTCGAGGCATCAGCGTATCGACGACCTTCGCACCGTAGCCTGTACCGACCCGGCCCACATAGACAAAATGATCACCGCGATTGACGCCAACCAACAGGGAGCGAAATTTTCCATTTGTTGTGGCATAGCCACCGATTACCACCTCGTGGCCAGCCCGGCACTTGGATTTAGCCCAGGTTGCTGTCCTCCCCGATCGGTATGGAGCGTCATTCTTCTTCGAAACAATGCCCTCCAGCGAAAGACGGCATGCCGATCTCAAAACCGCGTCCCCGCCAGTCTCGAAGTGCTCGACGAATCGTAACAGCGGCCCGACATCAGAAAGCAACGTCGCAAGTCGATCCTTGCGGTCGGTCAGCGGAAGGTCGCGGAGGTCTTCATCACCCTCGAAAAGGAGGTCAAATGCGAAATAGACCAGCGCGTTGGTCTTGCCCTCCGACAACGCTGCTTGCAACGCAGCGAAATCCGGAGCGCCATTCTCGTCAAGGGCGCAGATTTCGCCGTCGATGAGCATGTCGGGAAGCGTAGATGCGGATTGCGCAATGGCCGGGTATTTGGCTGTCCAGTCGAGTCCCTTTCGAGTTTTGAGTGTCACCTGACCGTTCTGCACTCGCATCTGAATTCGGTACCCATCGAACTTGATTTCGTGAATCCAGCCCTTTGATGAAGGCGGGCGCTCTAAGCTTTCACAAAGCTGCGGTGGAATGAAATCGGGCATCCGGGATTTGGCGGAACGGGTTGAGGACGTTCTCGATCTTGAAACGGACGATTGCTCTCGGGCGTTCGTTCCGGCTTGGCGCTCTTCGGCCGCAAGACCTTCGTTGCTGTCCCACACAGCGTCTGCCTCGACACTGCCGTTCTGGACCATGAAAGGCTTAGGCTTTCGCCCCTTTCCAGATGCGATGGCTTCCATCGTTCTTCCGGAAGCCACCGAGGTGTTGTTTTTCTCAAGGACCGATGCGCCGTCGTCTTCGACAGAGAAATCATCTTGGTGCTTGATGAGCAACCAGTTCGTCCGCTTTCCGCCATCGCGATCGTTGCGCATTCTGACCAGAACGAAACTGCCCTGCAGCCGCTCACCTTGGAGCGTGAACTTGAAATCCCCCTTGGCCAGGGCTTCCTCCGGCGTTTTATTCCCTTCGGGTTGCCAATATCCTCGATCCCACAGCATCACTGTCCCGCCGCCGTACTGCCCCTTCGGGATTGTCCCCTCGAAATCACCGTAGTCAAGCGGATGATCTTCGACCTCGACGGCCAGACGTTTATCTTGCGGATCGAGGGATGGCCCCTTCGTGACCGCCCAGGATTTGAAGACGCCGTCCATTTCGATCCTGAGATCGTAGTGGAGGCGGGTGGCGTCGTGCTTCTGGATCACGAATCGACGGCGGTTTGATGACTTTACGTTGGCCACCCCACTTGGTTCGGCGGTCTTTTTGAAATCGCGCTTGGCCCGGTATTTGGAAAGATTGTCTGGCATGGAAAACCCCGATCTCGATCGCGAGTCGGAATGCCACAAGCTGGGCTTTGGTTCCAAACAAACGGGGTTGTGTCGCCAGAGAAGCTTCGTTCCGGCGGAACGTTTGTGCCCGAGTTCAGTTACGACTTAACACACCGGAGGGGAAATCATGACCAGTCACCGCGCGCAATGGAAAGGCCATCTCAAGGTCGGTGGAATCACTTGCGGGGTCGGCCTTTATACGGCCGCATCGACTGCCGAACGTATCACCTTCCACACGATCAACGAAGCTACCGGCAATCGCGTGCGGAGGGAATTCGTCGATGGTGAAACCGAGAAGACGGTCGAGCGGGAGGATCAGGTAAAGGGGTTTGAGATCGAGAGCGGCGAATACATAATGATCGATCCGGAAGAGGTCGCTGCCGTTATTCCCGACGCCGATAAGATGCTCGAGGCGGAAGCGTTTGTCCGCTGCGGCGAAATCGACGAGGTTTATTTCGACAAGCCCTACTATCTGGTTCCAACAGACGATGTGGCGGAAGATGGGTTTATCGCAATCCGAGACGCCCTGAAGAAGTCAAATGTCGTCGCGATTGCACGCACGGTATTGTTTCGTCGTATCCGGACCGTTCTAATCAGAGCCCATGGCCGTGGTCTAATCGCAACGACCCTGAACTTCGACTACGAGGTTCGCTCGTCTGACGACGCCTTCAAAGACGTTTCTGCGGTTAAGATCGACGGCGAGATGCTCGATCTCGCGAAGCATATCATAACGAGCAAGAAGGGAGAGTTCGACCCAGCAAAGTTCGATGACAGGTATGAAAACGCCCTCACCGATCTTGTGAAGGCGAAGTCGGAGGGTCGAACCCTTCCAAAACCGAAGCTGGTCAAGGTTTTCAAACCCAACGATCTCCTAAAGGCCCTTCGCGACAGTGCTGGTATCGGGAAGACCAACAGCAACAAACCGAAAGCCGCCAACGCTAATGCTGGTAAAAAATCCACATCCTCCTCGTCGAGGGCATCAAGGACCAAGACATCTTCAAAGAAAGCAAGCTGAGGTAAAAGCACATGGCACCGCGCAGTCCCTATTGGAAAGGCTACCTCAAACTCTCACTCGTCACCTGCCCCGTGGCAATGACACCAGCAACTTCCGAATCTGAGAAAGTGCGCTTCCATACACTTAACAAGCAAACCGGAAACCGCGTGATGTCGCGATACGTCGACTCGGTTACTGGCAAGCTGGTGAAAGATGAAGACGAAGCCAAGGGTTATGAGCGCGGTGAAAACGACTACGTTATCCTGACCGATGATGACTTGGAGTCGGTCGAACTCGACACGGTCCGGACCATGGATATCGAGAAGTTCGTTCCCAGCGATAGCGTTGAGTGGGTCTACTTGGAAACGCCTTTCTATCTCACAGCCAATGACAAGATTGGTGACGAAGCGTTTGCGGTCATTCGCGATGCGATGAAGGCCGAAGGGGTGCTGGGTGTTTCGCGGGTGGTCATGGGCAGACGCGAACGGGCCATCGTTCTGGAACCGCGAGATAAGGGGATCGTTGTGTGGACATTGCGGTTTGGTGACGAAGTGCGGCCCGAGGATGAATACTTTTCGGGGATCGATAAGAGAGCAGACGAAACAGCAGTCAGCGCAGTAGAGCAGGTAATAAACAAGCGCACGAAGGATTGGTCTCCAGACATGGTGAGCGACCCGATCGAGGAAAGCCTGCTGAGGCTGATTGCAACAAAGAAGAAAGATCTGAAGCCAACGAAAAGACCGACGAAGGCCATGACGGATGTGGACGCCCCAAAGAGCAACATCGTCAATATCATGGACGCGCTGAAGCTTTCGGTTGAAAAGGAATTGAAGTCGCGACGATCTGGCTAGTTGGCGTTCATTAGACGCAACCCGGAACCGTTAGCGTAGCAGCGCTCCTCATCAAAAGGCGCGCCTCTTTAGAGAGGCTGCAGTCCGGATTTGCTGGGTGAGACTCCCCAAGATAAACACGGCTGCACCTGCTACGGCTATCTGCAGCCAGTTATGGATTTCAAACTTGGCGGGTGCATCAATATCCCGCGGCTGTTCGCCTACATTGGCGAGCCGTTCCCGAAGATCGGCTACCTCTTTGCGAAGCCAAGCCAACTCTTTAGCGTTCGCTTCGGGATCGTGATCGGCTGCTTCAGTGATCGCCTTCTCGGCAGTTTCGATCTCGATGTCTGCCAGATACTCGCGAAGCTGCGCTGGACTGGCGAAGCCTTTTGTTTTGGTTCTCGTCATGGATGTCCCTCCTTGGTTGCCGATGTCGATAAACGCCGAATGCCCCAAAAGGATGCATAGCCTCGGAACATTTGCTCTCCTCGTCATGCAAGGGCTGCCGAGATGAAGCCGTCCAGATGCCCGTTCGCCGTTGAACCATTGTAAATCCGGTGGGCTCATCCACCTTCGACTGCCTCATGAGGTTCCCGGCAGCATCGGTATCCGGCGAAGAGACGAGCCTGTCGTCCAGCTGGATTTCCGCCTACCAAGGCATCAATGCAGGGAAAGACCAACGGTATCCGTCGCTCGCAACGCGTCGATGGTCTTGGGCCTATCAGCGTACACCCAAAGGCTCCCGCCTCAACGACAGCGTGAACAATCCCCCAGATAGTTTGGCAATCTCCGACGCGATATGCAGGCCGAGGCCGAAGCGCTGCTCGTTTCTCAGAAAGTACCCCACCACGAAGGAACCGTCAGCAGAAATTTTATCGGAAAGCTCCATGGAGGGTTCAGATAATGGCAGCGCCTCGAGCTTAGCGGAACGCAAACCCGGCGATGACCTAGTCGACTGCCTTTCCGACCGTGTCCGCTACATAGGCCCCCCGCACACCCATGGGGACTGGCGTGCCGGTTGTGGTGTCGATCTCAGTCTGGTGCTCCAATTCCGCGTTCAGAGCCGCGCCCAAAATAAGGATGACGACGGATAACCACGTCCACATAAGGAACCCGATTAACGCGCCCAGCGTCCCGTAGGTCGCGCTGTAATTCGCGAAATGGTTCAAGTAGAACGCAAAACCAAATGACATCGAGAACCACCCTGTAGCGGTGAAGCCTGCCCCCCAGGTCATCCACCGAACTTTCGCAGGCTGGCGACTAGGGCCGAACCTGTAAACAGCCGCCGCGGCCGCAATCACGACAACCAACAGCAGCGGCCACCGCACCAAAAGTGCAGTCTGCTCCTTGAAGGAGTCCAGCCAGAGAAATTTCAATATGACCGGCATCACCCCGACTAAAAAGACCATCGCCGTCGCCATCAGGATCGCGCATATCGTGAAACAGAGGCCGACTAAGTTCAGCTTTATCAGGCCCCGCTTTTCCTTCTCCTCATAGGCAACGTTCATGGCATCGAAGATCGCCAAAGTGGCATTGTGCGTGCTCCACAACGCGATCCCCAGCCCAAGGAAGAACGCGATGCCCAAGGTGCTGTCTCGACGTTCCACGATGCTTTTGATCTGCTCCTCGATCATCTCGAACGCTCCTGGTGGGAGAAAAGACGACAGGTCGCGCAAATGATCCGAGATCGTGGCCGGATCAGCCACGATACCGTAGAGGGAAACGAGAGCACCAAGTGCCGGGAAGACCGCCAGCAGCAGATAGAACGCGACGCCGGCTGCAATGAGGGTCACCCGATGAGCGAACAGCTTCTCGTAAATTCGCCAGAAGACGTCCTTCAGCCCCTTGGCTGGAATCGACTCAGGCACATCTGCCTGTCGTCCTCGATTATCGCCGTTGTTGCCCGGCATAGTCTCCGCCGAGTGTCGCCCGGCCGAACTCAAAATCACTGTACCGACGGCGGCCGCGAGCGTCGCGATCAATAAAGTAGAGGTTGAAATTAAGGGTCTGTGCATGATTGTTACGTCCTCCCCGGCAGGCCTTTGTTTAAACGCGCGACCAGGATGAAGGATGCAACGAGGCATGTTTGATATATGAGGTGGTAGGAAGGCGCTTATCGCGCCCGATCTCAGGACCGGGCGCGCAGCACTACAGCGTTATCCCGAATTGCCGTTAATCGACAGCTTGAAGCTTCAGCGCAGCTACGCCAACTGCAACGTTGACGCCTTCTTCTCCTTCCAGCGAGAGCGGCTGCAATGAAACGCTTTCCTGGCTTCCACCGACCAACACCTTCGCACCACCGCCAAGACCAAGGCTAGCGTCGGCTGCGACACCTCGATAGGTTCCCTGCAATCCAGCCAGCGGCTGACCGTTGATGCTCGAAACGAGCCAGACCATCCTGCCCGCCTTGACGTCGCCGATCGCGAGACCGAACTCATCGATGGAACCCTTGTAAGTCTGCGCTGGTCCTGGGAGCGATGGCGTGAACGTGCACGAGACGGTCTGTTTCGATTCTATGATCATCCCGACGCCTGCGGATATGTCGCAGTCTAGCTTGCCGACCTCGAGCTGGGCCGCGCTCGCAGAGAGTGGAATGAGAAGCGCCGAGCAGGCCAGTAGAGCAATCCGGTATTTTGACATTGTCGTTCCTTTCCGTTTGGATCGTGGACATCAAACCACGAAGGTTGGTGCCGCCTTTACGCGCTGACGGTAGGTGGCGGATCGAAGGTGATAGCTGTTCGCCACGCCTCATGGCTCCGAGCCGTGCTCCTCGGCGTGCTCCCGACGCGCTCGGGACAGATCGAATTTGCTGAAATCCGTCATGATGCTGACAAGGACGCTTCCCGTCCAACCGAAGGTGAACAGGCCTGACATCGCGATGATCGGCCCAAGCAGACGCCATCGATCCGGCAGGGTGACGCTCCCTTCTCCAAGCGTCGTGTAGCTCTCCAGAACGTAGTAGTAGCTGTCGCGCATGGAGGGGATGATCGCCCTCTCGTAGAGCGGCACCGCCCAGATGAGCGTTTCGGCAAAATGCAGGATTGCAAGCGATGCGATCGTCGCCGCGAGCATGAGGTTCAGTCTCCAGTGCGGTGTCCTGCTGGTGACGTGCATCCAAGATTCGTTGAACCGCCGACTGACGATCCGAATGCCGGCCCCATGCACGAAGATGACAACGATCAAGAACAGGGTGCCGACGAAAATTTCCAGAACGGGCTTTGGGGTCGAGATGACTTCCACTCGTTACATCCTTGGTTTGCGGTGCGACCATTCACTGCTTTCGGTCGTTTGCCGACATCCATTTCTGAATGAGTAGCAGTCAAGGCATGAAGAAGGACTGCGGGCAACAGCAACGGTCCGACAAATTCTCCGTCGATCAGGACGATCGCCAGATAGATGGTGGCTAGTCCATTGTAGGTCAGCATGGCCACAAGAGCCGGGCTTCGTCTCGGAGCCTCCCTGCCCGCCCACGCCATGACACCCCACGCGAACAATGCAATCCCCGTGAGTGGGGCGACCGCCGGACCAGCGCCCGATAGCGGCTCGCCCAGTAACAATTGCGCAACCGCATTGGGAAGAATGACGAGTGCCAACCCGGTGAGGGCTTCGATCAATGCCGCTATCGTGAACAGCAACGTCAAGGGCATGGCTGGTCTCCACCGTAAAGCGCATTTGTCGATCGGCGAAACATTTCCGCCGATCGACCCTGGCGTTGGCTATCAGGCGTACCTAGTCCCCTGATTTGACCTTGGCGTCGTTGGCCTTCTTCTGGTCGGCTGCCTCAAGCTGCATCGGGCCGAGATGGACGGACAACTTGTCGATCTTGCCATCGAACGGGAACGGCAAGTGATAGTCGTTGGGGTTCAACTCGGTACGAAGGTCATCACCGACATCGAAGGTCTCGTCGGCCACCTGCAGGAAGGCCATCGAGTTTTCCTGCTTAGCGGTGGCGACAACCTTGCCGTCTACTTTCAGTTCGCCGGAGCCACCCTTGGCGATCCCCGGTCCGTCATAGGTGTAGTCGAAGACGATCTCATGCTTTCCGGGAGTTAGCGGGTCCTGTCCCACCCAACGATACTGAGCGAGCGTCAGCATGTTGTAGTTGAAGACAGACTTTCCTTTCAACATGTAGAGCCCCCATCCGCCCCAGCGGCCGGGGTGAAGGCGGTCAGTGCGGTGAACGCGAACGCAATTTTCTTCCTCAAAGGATTATCCTCCGTGTGAAATCAATGCACGTCGGTGGAAGCGAACGGCGAATGTCGTCGGCCCGAGGGCCTTCGCTTAGTAGCAGGGCGGATACGGGTAGTACCCGCATGCCGGAGGGCGATAGCCATAGTAAGGACGATATTCGGACGCCACGGCCGCCGCTCCCAGCACAGCCCCGGCCGCCACGGCTCCGCCATAGTACGGATGCCCGTAATAGGCCCCACGAAAGACCGGAGCACGAAAGCCAGCGCCCCCAACGGCGACGCCGCCATAAGGACCGCGGGCTGCGAACCAGTCGATGAACAGCGACGCGGGGCCATCTGCCCCGGTGAGATCGCCCTCGAGCACGGCGACCTCGAAGGTCAGGTTTCCGCCTTCTAACTTCGGCATTTTCAGGACGACCACCGCGTCGGCAACGGAATCCCCCTTGGCGCTGAGTACAGATATCGTCGCGTTGGGTGGGTCTTTGGCGAAGCTGTCAGTCCCCTCACCCCATTGCTTGATGAACTCGGAGGTCAGCACGTGGCCCGCTGATCGGACCGGGCGGTCGGCAAACACGATCGACACCGCCGAGATGCCGCTCATCGTGAGCTTGCCACCCTCGAGTTTCGCCCCTCCGGAATTAAGGACGGCAAGCGATGGCACCATTTTTGACTTGGTCGCGCCTATCGTCTTTTCCGCCGGAGCCGACATGGCGTCCTGCGCGAAGGCCGGCGATATCGATAGAAGGCTCGCCGCGACCGCGATCATGCTTACTGCTGAGAGTCTTAGCATCATTCATCCTCCAGTTTGACAATGACTACTCCCTATTTCAGGAGCCCTAGATTGATCAGTTGAACGCGCCTGTTGTCGGCAGACTCGGGGTGGCCGGGATCGATCGGCCATTCCTCACCGGACCCAACCGAGAAGAGGCGATCAGGTGAAACTGCGAACGTCGTTGACAGCGCCTCATTGATGGCGTCGGCGCGCTTCTGGCTGAGTTCCAGATTGTGCTTGGCGTTGCCTGTCGAGCTGGAATGCCCGACGATCAGGAATTTGTATCGGAACAGGTCCGGGTGGTGCAGCGCGTCCGCAATCAGCCCCACCGTCCGATAGGATTTTGGCTCAATGGCGGTGGAGTTGTTCTCGAAATCGATCTCGACGATCAGTTGCGAAAGCTCCGACAGCTTGCTCCAGTTGGGGAGTGCCGCGACCCCCTTACCGACATTGGCGTTGGCTTCCTCTACGAGCAGGGCGACGTCGACTGCGGGTGCTGCGGACTTCACTTGCCCGAGCGTGCTCATGATCTGACTGTTGTCGAGCTGCTGGGCGGAAGCAATGCACGGGGCCAGAAGTAGGCCCAGTGCCATCGATATGCGAAGGCCATGAAAGATCATCTTGTTTCCCCTGTCCTTGGTCACGGTTCAACGCCATCGAGCGTCGGTGATTGCCTGATTGCATTCCCGGTTATCGACGCGCTTGGTCTCGATAAGGCAGGAGAGGATGTTGCCATCGCCCTTCACGCCATTGCAGTACTGGGAGATGGCATGTTCGCAGACCTTGAATACGGACGCCTGTGCCTGCTGGCGCTGTGAGATCGACGTGATGACGCTTCCGAGGGTCGATGTGCACGTAGGGGTAACCTTCGATGCGTTCTTCTCAAGGCACGCTTGGATGCGGCCGTTTCCAAGGTTCTCGCCGTTGCAGAATTTCTTGATATCTGCCCCGCACTCCTTAGCAAGGGTAGTCACCGCATCGGCATAGCTGATCGTGTCGGCCCGACCGAGCGAGGTTAGAGCAAGGAAGGCAAATACCGCCCACGCAAAGATGCCAACTCTGTCTCTCATCATTGTTCCTATCCTGGAGCGATTGATCTGAAGTAGTCGTTCGATTGTTATGCTTTAGCAGTTATCGTCGCGGCGGTTTGAATGGCATTGCGGCGGCCGCCTCGAGTGCCTGTTCGATCTCCATCCGCATGATCTCGATCAGTTCTTTGTACTCGGCGATACGCTCGTCGCGTTCTTGAGCGGTTGACTGCTCCCATCGCTCTTCCTCGTTGACGGCAATTTCGAAGTCGTCGCAGAGGTCGCGAAACCCCTCGTTGCGTGCGGCGAGTTCATCAATGACTTTGTCGCGCTTCTCGAAGGCGCGCTTTACGAATTCAAGACCGTTCCCCATCCGGTTTTATCCATTCGTATATGTCGCCTGACATTAGGCGCTCATGACCTATTCGGCTTCCGATTTAGAACGCAGCCACCCGCTCGGCGAACCAGAATGCCGACATCGCACCGATTGCATATGTCGCCGTCTTGAAGGCGTTCCGTCCCAGCGCAAAGTCCTTTTCACGGCGGTTGCGAGCTCACCGCGTGATTGAATTTCAGTGAACTTCATCGACTTCTGTCGGACGCCATTCCCTCGTGAAGAAGGGTTCGAGCGGACTATAGAGCCGAAGGATCGTGAACCATCCCTTGTCGGGAACGGTCTGTATCCAGTTCCCGCGTTTGACTCCTTCCGGCTGCTTCGGACCGAAGTAGACGGTGGTCGAACCGTCGGCAGACGCCTCCGCCGCGGGAGACGGATAGGTCTGGCTGCCAGCGCGTGGATAGCGCTGCGGTGTATCCAACATCGATCGTGTCTGATTGTCGTAGACTGTGAATGACCAGAACGCCTCCGCCGGGATGCCTTTCGGCAGCGTCACTTTGTAGGTTTTTGCCCCTTCGAAGTACTGGTCATTGCCGTCCATGAAGGCCATCAGATATTGCGAGCCGACGCGCGGAAGGCGCATGATCATGGCGGGAGAGTCGAGGGTATAGGCATAGTAGAACGCCGTCTTGGAATCCAAGGTGCGCGCGCCCGTCGCCGGCAAAGGCTCAAACAGCCCGTCCTTGCTGATCATCGGCGGTGGCGTTTCGAAGTTGGCCCCGCCTTCCCACAGCATGCTTGCCCAGGACGAGTCGGGATAGTAGGCCCAGCCCGGCACCTCGCTGGCGCGCCAGTTCAACATCCGCCCCGCGGCATTTCCAACGGCGACTGCGTCGGTAAGAATTTTCTTCATGCGCTCGTCGGGCTTGAACTCTTTTCCCTTCACAATGCCGATGGCGGCGAGCTGTCCGGCTAGCTCGGGGTTGTAAGAGTCGGCGGGCTCCTGTTGCACGTTTTCATTGATCGTCTCGAAGAACGAATAGTCGTTCGGTGGGATGGTGTTAAACGCCTTTCCGCTCGCCTCGACAAACTTGGTCTCAGGAATAGGGGGATTGGCTTCCAGCTTGACCTTGCCCTCAAGCGCGGTGGCAATGCTGGTTCCAAGACCTCCCGGCGTATATGGGTAAATCTTGAGGTTGTCCTTGATCAGCTTCACGGTGGGCTTCGGATCATTGTCCGTGAGATAGGCCCGTGACGCGTAAAGCACCCTGTTGGTCTTGGCCTTGGCGACGTAAAAGCCCCCATCGGGAACCGGGCCGTCATAACCCGGCGGTAGGATCAGATACTTTCCGCCTTCACCGCGGTCGGGGCCGGGAAAACCGATGTCGATGATCCACTGGAACCACATGTCGTTGATGGCACCGAGACCCTTCGGTGGCTGTTCGATCACCACCGGCCCCTTTGTGAGGTCGACGACCGAGAGGTAATAGATTGTGTCGGCGTTGGCCGTGAGGAACAGCGATTTCGAATCCATCAGCTCGGGAAAGATGACGACCGTATTGTTATCTGCACCGACGCTCTTGAAGCCTTGTTGCAGGCCATAGGCAGACGCGCCGCCATAGCTGTTGAGGAAGGCGTCCAGGCCACGCGTGAAATCAAGTGTGTCACGGACCTTTGCGGCCGTTTCCGTGCTAGGAGCGCCGTCCTTGAATTCGAGCGTGCCGATCCGCGTATCGACCTTGTCGGGCGTCGTTATCCCCTTGGGAACTTCGAATGCGGTCTGGGAGAAAGCCACGGAGCCAATACTCGACGTGGCCAGGATAACTGCAAGTAGCGAGACTGTTCTTTTAAGCGCTGTCATGATGTTCCCTCGGTTCCACACCTATCATCCAGCGGCTCTGCAATGCTGACGTAGGACACGGAGCTACTCTCGAGGCGAGATCGTGACCGGGCATCGTAAAAGCGCAAGTATGTAACCGTAACATACGGGGTAGTTGCTGGTACGAGACGCTATGTTCGAAGCCCTTTCTTGGATGGCGGAACTTCGAGGGCGTAAGAACTTGGCTGGTGTAAATAGTATCTACGTGGACGACGGTCGAGATCTGCAGTAAGTTACATCTGATGGCGGTAATGAAATCTGTGGTAGAGAGTCCCTCAAGAGCGGGTGAGGTGCAAGGCCGTGCAGAACGAATTGCCACCAGGAGCCGCCGCTGCCTCGCCGCGTCCTGCTCCAAGTCCCGAAGAAATACGGGCTCAGCTCGACCGTATCGTCAGAAGTCCTGAATTCCCTCCATCGGGTCGAAGCGTCGCATTTCTCATCTATGTAATGGAGGAGGCCCTTGCTGGTCGCGCAGACCGTATCAAGGGCTATTCCATCGCCGTGGAGGTGTTCAAACGCAGCGCGGGGTTCACGCAGGACGACCCGGTTGTGCGCATCGAAGCCGGACGGCTGCGTCGGATACTGGAGCGCTACTACCTCGTTGCAGGTCAGAACGACCCGATCCTGATAGACATCCCTAAAGGCGGATATGCGCCGTCTATCCGCTGGCGTGATCCGGCTCCAGATGCCGTCGTGATCAGGTCTGATGAAGACGCTGCAATGGCGACGGCGGGCTATGGCCTGCGCCCGCCTGCCGTGCGACGGAGATGGCTGGCTCTCGCACTGGGAGCGGTCGTCATCGGAAGCAGCTACGCGCTAGCCCAGCAATTTCATTTCCGTCCCGCATCGTCACATGGACCCACCCTGTTCATCGCGCCGTTTGCCAATCTCGGCGATGGTCCGAATGCGGAAAACTACACGGCCGGGCTGACGGAAGAGTTGCTCACCGCCTTCCCCCGCTTCAAGGAAATCACCGTCTTGAGCCGGGAGCCACTGAAATCACGGGGTCCGGAAGGCGCGAGCCCTCAAGCCGGCAGCGAACCGGACGCCCAGTTCTTCCTCGGGGGTGGCGTTCGCGTTTCCGGCAATCTTGTGCGGGTCACCGCGCGGCTGATCGACACCGAAACCAACGAGATTTTGTGGTCGCAAACCTACGACGACGACATCCGGACCCGCGACGAGTTCGCAATTCAGTCGGACATCGCCAACAAGGTCGCCTCCGCGGTCGCGCAGCCCTATGGCGTCATGGCAAAAGCGGATGCCGCCAACCCACCGATAAGCCGCCTCGGCACGCGGGCCTGCACCTTGAGCTTCTACAGCTATCGAGCCGAATTGAGTGCCGAGCGGCATGCACAGGTTCGTGATTGCCTTGAGGCAACAGTGGCCCGCTATCCATCCTTTGCAACCGCATGGGCGATGCTTTCCATCGTCTATCTCGACGAGGGGCGTTTCAGGTTCAATACCCGGACCGAGGCTGCAACACCGATCGAACGCAGCCTTAGAGCGGCGCGGCGCGGCGTTCAAAACGATCCGGACAATGTCCGCGCCATGCAGGCGCTGATGACGGCTTTGTTTTTCAGCAATCAGGTTCGGGAAGCCCTCAAAGTCGGCGAGCAGGCTTTGGAGACCAATCCCAGCGACACTGAATTGCTGGGGGAGTTTGGAACCCGTGTTGCCATGAGTGGGCAATGGAAGCGTGGAGCTTTACTACTCGATCGGGCGTTGGCGCTCAATCCCGGAGGGGCTGACTACTATCACGGAACGCGTGCGCTCGCGGCATACATGCTCCACGACCACGAAACGGCGCTTGTTGAAATCAAGGAGGCCGATCTGCAGAGGTTTCCGCTCTACCATGCGGTCGCTGCGGTCATCTACGTCGACGCGGGAATGATCGACGACGCGCGGCGAGAGGCAGCGCTATTCAACAAGATGCGTCCCGATTTCATCCCGAACATCGTTGCCGAACTGAAATCACGCAATTTCCAGCCTGCTGATCGAGCCAGGATGATTACAGACATCCGTAAGGCAGGACTGCCCGCGGTGGACGAAGTGGTGTCCATGGTGCTTCCGTCGGATTCCTCCTCCACTCAGGAACCCCGTTGACGATGTGGCAGTTTGCTACAGGGCCAACCGAACATTAGCAGAGCCTACCCGATGTTACGGGACCACGGCGGTGACCGGACCTATAAACTGTCAGGGGGCTAGTTGTCATTTGGAAGAGGGCGATCAGTGGGTAGTCAGAGTAGCGTTGCAGGGGCGTCGGCTCCAAGGAGCTGGTGTCGTTGGTTTCTAGTATGTGCAGTTATCATGGCACTACCCGGATGCGGAGGTCACCCGAAGGGCGTCCTGACACCCGTGGCGAATACGTCGCCGCAGTCGCCGAAGGTCGACATGCTGATCGCGACGACGCGAACTCGGTCAACCGTTCCTGGCGAGATGTTCAACGGCGAACGGGCGCGGACTCCGGCCTTCGCCGACATGACGATCTCCATTCCACCGAGTAAAGTCCGCAAGGAAGGACAGGTCGCCTGGCCGAAGAGGCTACCGTCGAACCCGGCGACCGACTTCGCCACGGTGAAGGCCGAGGACCTCAACATCGACGAGGCAAAGAAATGGCTGAACGCCAGCGTCAAGAAGACCCCGGACGGTAGCGTCCTCGTGTTCATTCACGGCTTCAACAACCGCTTTGAGGACGCCGTCTACCGTTTCGCGCAGATTGTTCACGATTCCGGAGTCCATAGCGCACCCATTCTGGTGACCTGGCCGTCGCGCGGCAGCTTGCTCGCCTACGGCTACGATCGCGAGAGCACCAACTATACGCGCAACGCCCTGGAGACGCTTTTCCAATATCTCGCGAAGGACCCGGAGGTGAAGGAGGTTTCCATCCTTGCGCATTCCATGGGAAACTGGCTGGCGCTGGAGTCCTTGAGGCAGATGGCCATTCGCAACGGTCGGCTGCCCGAAAAATTCAAAAATGTCATGCTGGCGGCTCCCGATGTGGACGTCGACGTGTTCAGCCAGCAAATTGTGGACATGGGCAAGCAGCATCCCCAGTTTACGCTGTTCGTGTCACGCGACGACAAGGCATTGGCTTTCTCTCGTCGGGTATGGGGCGATGTCTCGCGGCTCGGTGCGATCGATCCGGAGCAAGCTCCCTACAAGAAGGAGTTGGAGGACAACAAGATCATGGTGATCGATCTCACCAAGATCAAATCCGGTGACAGCATGAACCACGGCAAGTTCGCCGAATCCCCTCAGATCGTCCAGCTCATCGGTCAGCGTATTTCCGAGGGACAGACATTAACCGACAGTCACGTCGGGTTTGGGGACCAGATTTTGGTAGCCACAACAGGGGCTGCCAGCGCGGCGGGCAATGTGGCTGGTCTGGTTCTCGCTGCTCCGATCGCAGTCGTCGACCAGGACACGCGCGATAACTACGCCAATCAAATCGGGGGGCTGACGGGCACCACCAACAAGCTGCAGCCGATCGCCACCAAGGACTGTGACCAATTGAGACCACCGCCTAGCTGCAAACGCTGATTTTGCCGACAGAGGCTAACCGAAACGGTGATCAGTATTGCAGTGGTGCAGGCGGCGCATTGATACCGGGTGTTGATATCCGGAAGCGCGGCCCCACTTGTTCGAGGCAGTCAGAGCGCTGTCTACTTCGCCTGAAAGCATTCAAACGAGATTGATTGACGCGACCGAGAGTCTGCTGGCCGTAAAAATTGATGAGTTCGCCGGTGACCCTGAACTGACCATCAAGTTCGCGCGGATACTTGATCTGATCGCGGTGGACCGTGGTGACGTCGAGGCTATCGCGGCCGAAACGGCCGCCTATATGACCGACACACAGGCGAGCGTTATAGCGGACCTCGTCTGCGACTTCCTCTACGAAATTGCGTAGAGATGCGGCAGACCCACCGGGTTTCAAGTGTACCTGTAGCGCGGCTATCTGGAAAGACGATCTCCGCTGATCCGCAACGTCACCAGCAGCCCTTCGGGCGACCAGTCGTGATGCAGGGTCCCACCCAACTGACCTGACAGTGTCCTCTGAAGAAGCTTGCTGCCGTATCCTCCCGGCCCATCAGGTGTCGAAACCGCGGGGCCACCTCTTTCCGTCCATCTGATTTCGATGTCGTCTCCGCACATTGTGCCGGAGATATCGAGGGTGCCTTCCGGCGTCGACAAGGCTCCGTACTTCAAGGCGTTGGTCGCCAACTCGTGGATGACCAGCGCAAGGCCTGTCGCAGCGTTTTCGCCGACACCCAGGCGCGGCACCGCGACCCTGATACGGCCGGCGAACGCGCCTTCGTCGTCATAGGGGGCAAGGAGTACAGTAAAGATGTCGCCAAGAAGTGCCGCCGCACCCTGCCCGCTCGGCAGCGGGCGAACGAGGTCGTGGGCGCGGCCGAGAGCAGTCAAGCGGTTCGTAAGCTGTTTGGTCATGTCCTCGATCGACGTCGAGGACCGCGACGTAATTGTGGTAAGCCCCGATGCTATTGCCAGCAGGTTCTTGACCCGATGGCTCATTTCGCCGGCAAGCAGTTCATGGCTTTCCTCAGCCTGCTTCCGCCCGGTTACGTCGAGGAAAATGCCCATCACCTTGCGTTTCTTGATGCCCTCGTCCTCGCCCTGCCCGCGTGCCGATATCCACCTAACGTCAGGACCGACGAGAATCCGGAAGTCGATCTCGTAACGGCCAACAAGCGCCCTGGTCGCCGTGAACGCAGCTCTCACACGGTCCCTGTCGGCAGGGTGAATTTTTTCAGAGAGACGTTCGAATGTCAGCGGTTCACTTCGATCGACATTCCACAGCTCATACCCCAGCTCGTCCATGATGAGGTCATCGGTATCGACGTTCCATGACCACAAAGCGACGCCTGCTGCCAGGATTGCCCGGTGAAGCTCGTTGTGCGTCCAACTGGATTTGTCAGGGGTGGCAGATGCCATGGTCAAATGCCTTTCCGGCTCGTTGGCGTTCAGACGATCGCAGATGGACGGATAGAGACATCCCCGAGTGAGTAAAGAGAGGGCCGTAGGGCAACGCAATCAAAGCCCACGCTCCAAGGACTGGATGTTAGCAGTCATGAATGGATGGGTCTGCATTCATTCGACGGATCGTTCCGGATCGGCGATACCGAACTCCGCGAGTATGTCTTCATCAGTCGTAAGCTCGCGCATTCGCACGTCCACCAATCCGCGCCAGTCCGTCCGGTTCAGAGCTTCAATTGCCTTGTTCATCTGATGGACCGCTATAGAGGGATCGCGCCGTCAAGATGTAGAATGGCGTCTCGCCGCGGGTCACTGAGTTGACCAACCCGATGTCCCATTTGAGAATCCGTATGGAGCTCGGTCCATATACTGGATCATCCTGGAATATTGTCTCCTGTTCAGCGGAACTATCGCCTCAGCCGGTGGTTAGCAGATATCTAAGTGCGGTCACGTCCGCACCGCGCGGCTTTCGCGCTCTTAAAGGAAATTGCCAATGTCCCAGCCCGCAAGCGCGCTCCTGCCTGGCGATGCCGACTATTTGACAAACTCGCGTATCGTAGTTTCCCCCTATAAGATTTCGTGGGGCGCGGTCTTTGCTGGTGTCGTCCTGGCACTTTCGACGCAATTCCTGCTCAATCTTCTCGGCGTAGGCATCGGCGATGCTGTCCTCGATCCGGGAACATCGGATAACCCTGCCGCGTCAACGTTCTCCATCATCGGCGGACTGTGGTTTGCGGCCGCAGGAATAGGAGCAGCATATATCGGCGGTTATGTGTCGAGTCGGCTGTCCGCGCGGCCGGACAAATTCACCGGCGGGCTGCACGGTGTGACAGCCTGGGGCGTGACAACGCTTGTTGTCCTTTATCTGTTGACGACCTCGGTCGGCGCTCTGGTTGGGGGTGCCTTCAGCGGCCTCTCCAGTGTCGGCGGCGGCATGGGCCAGACCGCTGCATCGGCTGCGTCAACTGCTGCTCCTTCGATCGCTGCGGCTACGGACCCCTTGAGTACCATGGAACGTCAAATCCGCGAGGGTAGCGGTGGAAGCGATCCGCAAGCTCTTCAGAATGCCGCAATGTCGGCAATGTGGGCAGTTGCAACCGGCGATCAGTCAACAATCGACGCTGCAAAATCCCGGGCGGCCGACACTCTTGCGAAGGCACAAAACATCCCTGTCGATCAGGCCAGAGTAAAGGTTGATGAGTACCAGAACAGCTATTCGGACTCGATGGACGCTGCGAAGCGGCAAGCACTCGACGCCGCACAGGCAACGGCTAACGTCGTGTCACGAGGGGCATTGCTTGGCTTCCTGGCCCTCGTCTTGGGCGCGATTGCAGGTTGGTTCGGCGGCGTGGCTGGTATCGTACCCACAACCGCTGTCCAGCAGTACCCCATAGCCAGAAACCCATGACTCAAACAAGGAAAACTAGCATGGCACCGTCAAAACACTTGAACGACCTCCTCTACGAAACAATGAAGGACATCTATTTCGCAGAGAAGCAAATCTTGAATGCGCTCCCAAGAATGGCCGAAGCCGCGCAGTCTTCGGAATTGAAAGCGGCTTTCGAGGCCCATCGTGGTCAAACCGAAAAACACGTTCAGCGAATTGAGGAAGCCTTTGAACTGATTGGCATGCCTGCTGAGCCAAAGACTTGCAACGCCATCCTTGGCATCATCGCCGAAGGCAAGGAAGTGATGGAGGATTTCGAAGGAACAGACGCGCTGGACGCGGGTCTCCTGGCTGGAGCTCAGGCTCTCGAACACTACGAGATCAGTCGATATGGCACGATGGTGACTTGGGCAAAATTGCTCGGCCTCGACGAAGTGGCGGAGTTGCTCGCAGAGACCCTTGGCGAAGAAGAGGAAACTGACGAGCTGCTGTCTGAGATCGCCGAAACCACGGTGAATGCACTAGCCGCTTGATGTCCTCAGGCCGCGCGGAAATGCGCGGCTCCATTGTGCGGTCGCCTCGTCGAGAGGGGCCGACAGGATCAGTCGAGTGTCACGAGGAGTATGCGATGTACAATGCCAAACGCGATGGTTACGGGAGCGGCGCAAACATCGCGGTTCCTTCAATGGGTGAGATCGAGGGTCGGATAACGGTATTGGAGGTCGTCGCAGCGACCTCTCTGAGCCTGCTTATGAAAGCCGGAGATAAGCACGCCGCGCAGCAGGCGCTCTCAGCCATTCCCACCGCGATGCGGTCAAAATGCGAGGAGATCAAGCTCTCGCCCGCTGATGCGGATTCTGCGATCGCTTATCCACAGGAGCTTTTCGACGCAACATTGGACAACATGGAAAACAATGTAGGCCAGGCAACCCGTCCGCTCTTGACCAAGCGCGGGGGAGCGCGCCGCTCTATTCCCGTGTTCCATAGCTAGGAGGCCACGTCTATGGCCGTCAGAGAAATGACAGAGCGGGAGAGCCGAGAACTGAAACCATCCTTCGTTCTTGCCAGGCTGCTGCCACTCATCCGGAACGAGAGCAGTCCAAAAAACTTGCCAAGCGCCCATCCCATTACAACACCGGCAAAGAGCCTCCATCCCACGTCGATCAGTGCCCAATGCCGCAACACCTCGCTCCCCTCGCTCGTCGCGAGTGTCAAGGCGATGGCAAGATGCACGAAAGGAAAGCTGAGGCCGTCGTTGAGGCCAGCCTCCGATGTCAGGGCAAAACGGACCTCGTCTTCTTCTCCACTTTGTGGTGGTCCGACCTGGACATCGCTAGCAAGGACGGGATCGGTTGGGGCGAGCGAGGCTCCGAGCAGGAGTGCCGAAGCAACGCCTAATCCGAGTATCCAGTGCCCGAGAAGCGCTAGTGCCGCGATCGTCAGCGGCATCGCAATTCCAAGGAGCCGCCAGGTTGTTCCCCATCGCCGCCAACCGATGCGGCGATCAAGCTTCAGACCTGCCCCCATCAAGGCGACGATCACAACAACCTCTGTCATGCGCTCCGTGAACGCACGGTTTTCCAGCGGATTGAAGCGAGGCAGAAGCGGAAACGGTGAAAGGGCCAACAGCGCACCGATGGCGAGACAAGCGATAGGAAGCGACAGAGGCAGCCGACGGAACATCATGGGCAGCCATGCAGTCAGAAGAACAACAAATCCAAGGATGGTAAGCGTGACGATGTAGATGTCCATTCACGCTCACTTCCATCGAGCAGGTATTGCCGATTGATAGGAAACCGACCGCATTTGCGCGGCGGCTCTCATCCCTTTGCGGCGTAATCAACTGTAGGGCGAATTGCAATACGCCCGCGCACCAGCACGAGGAACGTAGGTGTTGTCTGAGGCGCGGTAAGACTGGTAGCGATTGGCGCACCACTCTACGTGGCTCGATCCGCCGTAGTTGGTGCGGGGTTGCTTGGCTATCGCACCACCGATAATTGCGGCGGCACCGAACGCCGCTAGCGGATACCAGAAGCCGTCAGAATGGCGACGATAGCCTGCACGTCGATCGCGGTAGCCACGCTCTCCATTGTAGTAGCCGTTCCGATGACGGCGGAAGTCACGGTTATCCCGCATGTCGCCGTCCCCACGATATTGTACTTGGTCCACTTGTGAGGTGGCTTGCGGAACTTTCGGCGATGTGACGGGAAGAGCGAACGCAGTCCCAAGCGAAGCAAAGCTCACAGCGACCGCGATAGTCCCTGCCGTCAGTATTTTTGTAATATTTTTCAATTCGTTATTTCCTTTTATTGGACAACTAGGTAACCCGGCGCATCCCAGAAGGTTCCTTCAAGTGAGCAGACATCCTTGGGGGCCTTTGCTGCGACGTGAAGGAGGTTCTGGAAGGTGGCCTCCTGACCCGAACGATGGGCTTGTGTCGATCAAGCAAGTAAGACCGTCCAAACGACCGAACTCGTAACACTGTGTACGTTCTCGGGAGGTGGCGCGATATTACTTCATTATGCTGCGGGACTGCGAGCTCGAATCGTGAGGGGTTTGGGTTTCCCACGAACGCGGCTGCCTGTAACGAGGCATTGCGTGCCGCAAAGGAAATGGTCGCCGAGACAAGCTGGACGAACCCCTCCACGACATAGCCTCGAAGTTGCGGATGCGCGCGACGCCCTCCAGGCTCGTCTGATGTTCAGCGAATAGCTTTGTCATGCGGGTCCGTGCGTCGATGATGGCCGCGCATTCCTTACGGCGCTTGGAAAGCCGCTGAATGATAACCTCGATCTTCTCGTTGTGCTCGTCTCGGATTTCCTTGAGCCGTTCGATACGATGATCCTTCTCGTCGGCGTATTCGATGCGTGCCGAGAAATATCTGGAGTATGTCCCCGCATAGCCTGGGTAGGGATCGGTCATGAACAGACCGTCCAGCAGCGCGGCAACCGAGAAGAGGAAACCACCCGCGAAAAGAACGAAGGAGTCGATGTCCGACAGGCCTAATGGGTCGTTGACAACACGCTGGCGAACAAGTGCGCCGATATTGTCGACAGCGGTTGCAGAAATCTCGCGGTAGTGCGCCATGGCGAGGTTTAGCGCGATGGCTAAAGCAATCCAGAAGATCAGGCTGAGAAGCCCTATAAATTTCAGGACGACGGAGCGCCGATTGAGCTGTCGGATACCAAAGAGCGCCAACAGAAACGTGCCGACCACGTTGATGAAGGCAAAGCCGAATGCGTAGCCGATGCCGCCAACAAGACCGCTGTCGTTTCCTTTGGCAAGATACACGCCATTGACCGCGGTCTCCAGCAAGAGCAGGAACACAATGAAGAGGACCTTGAGGGTCGTCTCCAGTTTCCCTTTCACGCGAGCGACCCGCTTCTCTAGGCGATTCCGCTTCCGGAAGTCCTCCAGTTCCTCGTCGGTTGCCCGCAGGTCTTTGCGCCGCATGAACAGTTCATCGCGTCCTACTGCAACGTCGGCTTGGAAATCCTCGACGCTGGAATGGTTGGTCATCTCGATCTGCCCAAAATGCCCATCGAAATCGAGGTTCCGCAGTCGGGTAGCGTAGGTGTGCAGCTGGTCTTCAAGAATCTGGAACGAGTCGCCTCGCTGGCTCTCCACTCGATCGATGATCGCACGCTCGACGTCGTCGAAGTCCAGAGCGGCTGGTGCAGGAACATTCGCCTTGCCATTTTCGCCGGCCTTCCGTTCGATCTCCATCGATTTCGCGAGCTTGTCGGCGTCGAACGGAGGAAACGGGTCGGTCGTAATACGGAAGTCATGAGACGACTCTCGTAGACTGTTGTAGAGATTATTGAGGGCTTCAAACTTGGCCATTGCCGCTACCTGTATGCATCATAAGCTGAATTCATCGACCCCATTGCGGCGGTCGCCAACCTGCCGCCACGGCCTCTCCTTCGGAGCAAAACCAACGCTCACCCTTGCGCGTGTCGATCTTGGTCTTCGCGTAATCCTTGGACCACGGCGCGTGATAGATTTTCTCGTGTTTGCTGTTGATGTTGCCCTTGATCGGGCAACCGCTGACTACCGAACTAGCGCTCGCCCCGCTCCACTTGTTCGCCCTGAAATCCCAGGCAGTCTGTGTATCTGCCTGCCAGACGCCGACGTGGCTGGCATGCGCTACCTCCTCTGCTGCGACGTAGTCAACAGAGTATCTCCGGAATGCCCAAGCTAAGCCGGACGCCACCATTTCGCCGTTGACATCGACACCGTCGGCAACGCAGCTTGCGATCCAGCGGGCGTACATGTCTTTTTCACGCGGCTTGCAGGAGACGTCGTGGCCCAGAACAAGGCTTTCCATTTTGTGAATCGCGGCCTGCCCACATGCCCATTCGCTGCCGTCCGGGCTCTTGCAAGTTTGGCCAGCCTCGGGTGCGTCGATCCCGTGAAGGCGGTACCGAACACCGTCCAAATCGATCGTGTCGCCATCAATGACGCGAACCATTGAGGCCGCAAATGCCCATTCCGCTGGAAAAGTCAGCAGAAGCATAATGGCTAGTATTCTTGAAAACAAAGTCACCCCCTCATCGCAAGAAATACTTATTTTACGCGGCATGATTCTGCAACCAGAGGTGAGTGCTAAATTAAGGAATGGTAAACGACAGGGCGTGCGGGGACGCCGCCCTGTGACGGCCAGATCGTATTCGGTCTAGGCGCGTTGCAGTATCGACGGGCCAGTTGGCCGACATCTCGAAGATGATCGACAACGGTGATCTCAAGACGAACGTGGGATCGGTCCTGCCGTTCCATGACGCCGTCAAGGCTCATGAGATGCTCGAGGGCAAGCTTGAGCATGCGAAAGGCAGGATCGTGCTGAAGGTAGTCGACTAATCAAGACCTCGCGCTTCGGCCGGAAAAGTCGCCCGCAGCGTCTCCCATTTCGTCGCCCTTCGAAGGACATCCCACGCAGGCTCTGTCCGAATTCTTGCATCCCGATCAATTAAGTCGCGTGCCATCGAGCGTACCCCAAGAGGAAAATACGACAACACCTATCGCGACACCGAAGTATGTTACAGTAGTCTCTGTCGTTTGGTTCTCTCAACAGCAGTGTCATCAGCAGTCGCCGAGCCGCACCAAATTCTTAACTGATGAGGCTGGGAGCGTTGAACGGACGATACCTGTCGAGGCTTCGTATTAGACCCTTCAGTTCAGGCTCGCCCACGAGCAACGCCGCATCAGAGGGTCGCATCCAAGCAAGCTTCCGTTCTTTGGCTTCAGGAAATGTTTTTTTCATACGGCGCACCTCGACTAGGTGAACCTCAACGATCGACGGCAGTTTTCGTCCGTCTTCGAGTGCCTTGAGGTAGGTGTAGTAACCGAAAACGCGCCTCTTTGCGCGTCCTATCACGCCCGCTTCCTCCCATGCTTCGCGCTCTGCGGCTTTGTGAGATGCAAGTCCCTTGATAGGCCATCCCTTCGGGATCGACCATCTACCTGTCTGTCGAGTCGTTATTAGCAGGACGTCGAGAGAGCCGTCTGGTCCAGTGCGCACGCACAGCGCGCCAAGCTGCTCGGCTGCGCCGCCGCTCATGATCGTGGCCGCATGGCTCGCCAAACTGGACAGGTGTGTCGCACCGTTCTTCATACCCGAAAGGTGGAGCGCAATTTGATTCTGGGCAAGGGCCGTGGGGCCTTCAACTCATGCTATCCCACCAAGATGACGGGGAGACAACTAGACTAGCGCCGACATGAAAGGCGCTCTCATCCGAACGCCATCGCTTGCATTTATAGGGTAGACGAAATGGGATGGCTATGTCCGCATTGGGCGGTGGGCCTTCGGGTCCGGGCTGAGAACGACTAATGAAAGTTACGGCTCTTCACCTTTAGAGTGTCGATGTGAAGGTCTGGGACGAAAATGTCCCTCGGCTTTACGCTTGCTCTCTCCCTTGAATCCGGGCTTCCCGGTGAACCATGGGCAAACTCGTCTCCCCGGCCCGTCGGAAGTTTGAAATCGCCGTCACGGTCTGCGAGGGCGGAGAGATCGTCGGAGAGGTCGAAGAGCTGTTGCGCCACGAGGTGAACTACATCGCCTTCGCGGTGGATACGGCCGTTGATCGCCATCATGGACGATCCAAGCACGACCTGGCGGCGTTTCTCGAACAAAGAAGGCCAGACGACGACATTCGCGGGACCGGTTTCGTCCTCGATGGTGATGAACATGACGCCCTTGGCCGATCCCGGCTTCTGACGAACCAGAACCAGGCCTGCTGTCATCAACCGGCGACCATCGCGCGCGCTCATCGCCTCCTGGCAGGTCACGATCCGGCGTTCGTTGAGATCGCTCCGGAGGAAACTGACCGGGTGGCTCCGCAGTGTCAGGCCGACATGACTGTAGTCCTGGACGACGTTATGTCCTTGCGTCATCTGGCGCAACGCGACCTCCGGCTCCTGCTGTTCGGAAATTGCCCGCGCCTCCCGTTTGGAGGCCGCCGCAAACAGCGGAAGCGGCTCGTCGCGCAGCGCCTTGATCGCCCAGAGCGCATCGCGTCGCGGAAGCTTGAACGACGGCAGGAACGCATCGGCCTCGGCGAGCTGCACCAGTGCTTCGGTCGGGACATGAGATCGTCGCCAGACATCATCCACGGTTTCGAAAGTGGAGTTCATCCGAGCGGTGACGATCCTCGCAGCATCGGCGACCGCAAGCCCCTTGACCATCCGCATCCCAAGACGAACCGCGTGACGGCCGGTCTCTCCGATCTCCTCGAGCGTGCAATCCCAACGGGACCTGTTAATGCAGACCGGCCTGACCTCGACGCCGTGCGCGCGGGCATCGCCGACGATCTGCGCGGGTGCGTAGAAGCCCATCGGCTGCGAATTCAGGAGAGCCGTGCAGAAGGCGTCAGGGAAATGACACTTCACGAAATTACTGGCGTAAGCAATCAGCGCGAAGGAGGCCGCATGCGATTCCGGGAAGCCATAAGAACCGAAGCCTTCGAGTTGGCTGAAGGTCTTCTCGGCAAACTCCGGCGAGTATCCGTTCTCGATCATCCCCGAGACCAGCTTGTCCTTGAACCGCGAGACGCCACCGGTGAACTTGAAGGTCGCCATGGATTTGCGAAGCTGGTCGGCCTCGCCGCCGGTGAAGCCGGCGCAAACCATCGCAACCTTCATCGCGCTCTCCTGGAAGAGCGGGACGCCGAGGGTCTTGCCTAAGACCGCCTCCAGCTCCGGCGTCGGATACTCGACCGCTTCCTTGCCTTCCCGTCTCCGGAGATACGGATGCACCATGTCCCCTTGGATCGGACCAGGCCGCACGATCGCTACCTGGATGACGAGATCGTAGAAGGTCCGAGGTTTCATGCGCGGTAGCATCGCCATTTGGGCTCGGGATTCGATCTGGAAGGTGCCGAGCGTGTCCGCCTTGCGGATCATCGCATAGGTCGGCGGGTCCTCTTGAGGTATCGTGGCAAGATCGATGTCTATGTCCTTGTGTTGACTCAACAAGGCAAAGCTCTTGGACATGCAGGTCAGCATGCCGAGCGCCAAGACGTCGACCTTCATGAACTTGAGCGCCTCGATGTCGTCCTTGTCCCATTCGATGACTTGGCGGTCGGCCATCGAGGCCGGTTCAATTGGAACGAGATCGTCGAGCCGTTCATGGGTAAGAACGAAACCGCCTGGATGCTGGCCAAGATGACGGGGAGCCCCCATCAGTTGTTGGGCGAGCTTGAGCGTCAACGCCAGACGCCGATCCTGCGGATTGAGTCCCTGCTCCCTGATCTTGCGATCGCTGACCAGCTCCTCGGACCAAGACCACATGCCAGATGACAACGCCTTGATAATATCTTCAGGAAGGCCAAGCGCCTTGCCGACATCCCGGATCGCACCCTTGGCTCGGTAGCGGGTGACCGTGGCGCAAAGGGCCGCTTTGTCGTGGCCATAGGTCCTGTAAATCCACTGGATCACCTCCTCCCGCCGCTCGTGTTCGAAGTCCACGTCGATGTCAGGCGGTTCATCGCGTTCCTGAGAGATGAAGCGCTCGAACAGCAGGTCGTTGGTATCGGGATCGATCGAGGTGATCCCGAGGATGTAGCAAACCGCCGAATTGGCCGCCGATCCCCTGCCCTGGCACAAGATACCCTGGGAACGGGCGAAGCGAACGATGCTGAAGACCGTCAGGAAATACGGTGCGTACTTCATCGATCTGATGAGGTCGAGTTCATGCCGTACCGCCCGCAGCACCTTCTGCGGCAATCCTTCGGGATAGCGGATCGGAATGCATTCCCGGACATAGTGTTCCAGCGACTGCTGGGCATCCATGCCCTCAACGATCGCTTCCTCCGGATATTGGTAGGTCAACTCCTCGAGACTGAAGCGACAGCGATCAACGATCTCCATCGTGCGGGCAAGCGCTTCGGGATAGCGTGGAAACAGCCGTTCCATTTCTTCCGGCGTTTTGAGGTAGCGATCGGCATGCCGTTCCCGTTCGAAGCCGACGTCGTCTATCGTCGTGTTGTTGCGCACGCAGGTCACGACGTCCTGAAGCTGCCGGCGGCCGGGTTCATGAAACAGCACGTCGTTGGTGACGAGGGTGCGCACCTTAAAACGGGCTGCCATGGTGGAAATCTCATGCAGTCGCAGCTGGTCGTTCGGACGACGCCTGAGGCATAGCGAGACGTAAGCCCTGTCCTTAAAGAGTTCGGCCATCTTCCGAAGCTGGATTGCGCACGTCTCATCAGGCAGGTCGGGCACGAGGATGCCGATCAGCCCTTCGGCATAGAGCGCGACGTCGTCGAGCGTCAGGATGCAGTTCGCCTTGCCGCCGCGGCTCTTTCCAAGAGTCAGCAGCCGTGTCAGCCGTGAGTACGCGGCACGGTCCGTCGGGTAGACGAGGATCGACATGCCGTCCTGGAGGTCAAGCCGGCAGCCGACGACAAGGCGAAGACCGGTATTCCGGGACGCCTCCAGCGCACGGATGATCCCCGCGAGGCTATTGCGGTCAACGACACCGATCGCCTCGATGCCGAGTTCCTTGGCAGTGGCAAACAGTTCGGCGGCCGAGGATGCCCCTCGCAGGAAACTGAAGTGGGTCGTGACCTGAAGCTCGGCGTAAGTCATGCGAATATACCGTGCAGGAACCAGCGGTGCGATCCGGTCTCGGGATCGACGCCGTCGCCGGAACGAAACACCCAGAACCGCTGGCCGCGTTCATCCTCGACCGCGAAATAGTCGCGGACCGCCTCAAGCTCGCTGTCGCGTTTCCACCATTCGCCGAACACCCGCTCGGGCCCGTCGGCTCGGGTGATCTTGTGACGCATGCCACGCCAGGTGATGCTGACCGGTGGCCGGTCCGGCATGAGCGCAATGGCGTCAATCGGATCTGGTTTGTGGAGAAGTCGCACCGGTCGCGGCCAGTGATGGACCCAGCTCTCCTCGGTCGCAACCGTGGCAGGCGCTATCCTCTGGACGCTTCTTTCGGGAACATCGGAGGCGACCGGAGCAAGACGGTAGACGCGTTGTCCGCGATTGCCGAAGACGTCGATCAACGGCGTGATATCGGTTGTGTCTTCCTCGATGAGCGACGACGCCCGCTGCTCCTCCTCAAGCGGCTGCGTGAGGATGGCGACCAGAGACAGCTTCTCGATGCCGAAGCCTGGTTCGATCTTCTCCGTCCTGTCGCGAAAGAGCTTTGCCAGCCAGGCGACGTCTCGGACGGGTTTTGCGGTCCCCGCGCGGATCGCCTGTCTGACACCATCAACCGTCTCGACGATCAGGTCGGTCCGTCGAACACCAAGTCCTTTCCGCTGCAGTTCGGCGATTAGCTGAACCACAAGCCGCCCAACGTACTTATTGATCGTTTCCGCTGCTCCGATCGGTTCGGCAAACGAACGGGAGACTTCGATCAGTTCGGAGCTTCGGATCGGATCAATGGGTTCGGCGAGGCGGCCATACGTCTGGTCAAGACGTCGGCCGATCTCCGGGCCGAACCGTAGAGTGAGCGGTGCGCGCGGTGTTGCTGAGAGTTCGGAGATGGATTTGAACCCCAGGGTCCGAAGATCGATGACCATCTTGTCGGGGAGTCTAAGCAGGTGGATCGGGAGCTGCTCCACTGCGCGCAACGTTTCGCCTGGCAGGACAACGACTGTGTCGCGCTGGATCGCGCGGGCACAGGCATGAGCTGCCCCCCATGTGTCGGCGATCGCAAGCCTTGCAGTCAGACCCTTGGCCCTGAAGCGATTGGCAATGCCAGTGACCATCCTCTCTTCGCCGCCCTGCAGGTGGTCGGCACCTTCTGTGTCCATCACGATCCCATCAGGCCCGTCAACGGCGACGATCGGAGAATAATGCGTCAGCGCCCAGAGCGTGATCCGCTCCAATGCAGTCGCGTCGGCAGCCTGATCGGCGTCCTCGAGCATCAGTCCCCGAAACAGCGCCTGGGCTTTGGCAGCCGGCATGCCGACACGTACGCCGGCCTTCCGCGCAGCCGCGTCGGCAGCGACAACCCAGCGCTTCGAACCGCTGCGCGCAATGACGGCAATCGGCTGCTCAACCGGAATGGCGGGATCGGCCCGCCTGATCCTGTCGGTCGGCAAATCCGGCAGAAAGATTGATAAAACCCGCGGCATCACACGCTCCAATTTCAAACTCAGCGCACTCGCCCGCTTTCACTCTCATCAACTCCAGAAACCACCGTGCTCGGCCGACGCCTGGAACCGGAAGTTTTTCCGAAGGCAGCACGCTTACTCGCCACCGTGTCGACGACGCGGTCGGCTGACCGAAATCGCTAGCTTCGGTCTGTCGTCGCCATCGTCGGACGACGAGCCCCATCGCACCGGTCTTTTCCGCTGCAAGCTGCAGCCGTCGCGAAGCGGTCATTGGAAGCCTGACCAGTTCGGCGACGACGGCCCCTAGCCCACCGAAGGAAAGAGCTTCCTCCATGGATGCGAGAACATCCTCTTCCCTCGCCGCCTCGACGAAGATCACCCGATCCGGATGAAGGCCAGCCTGCGCCAGCGCCGGAAGGAACAGGTCCGGTCGCGTCAGGCACCAGATCACCTTGCCCTTCGTGCGTGCTGCTATGCCTGCAGCAAAAAGCGCTGCAGCGGCTCCGTCCACCGTGCCTGCACCGCCGCCAGCGATTTCGTGCAGGGCCCCGAAAGACAGCCCGCCATCGGGAAGATGGTCATCGATTTCCGGGACGCCGAACGGTAAGGTCGGCTTCCGACGCGAGAGGCCACCTTCCAGATGCGAAATACGCTCCAGAAGCTCGGTAATGACGGGGTTCGCGCTGGAATGCGCCATCTGTGGCCTTCGTCAATTCGTGGGTTCCATCTCGTTCAAAAGCGAGTATGTTCTACATTTGTTCCTTTCTGGATTTCGAGTCAACGGGCGTGTTTCGGGTGGACTTTGAACCAACAGGCCATCCACAGAGGCAATGGATAGCATTCCACGAAGGAAACCAATGCGCTAACCAGGATTGGTCCA
Source organism: Rhizobium sp. Root1220 (assembly GCF_001426265.1). Taxonomy (GTDB): domain Bacteria; phylum Pseudomonadota; class Alphaproteobacteria; order Rhizobiales; family Rhizobiaceae; genus Rhizobium. Next base: position 10,048 of record NZ_LMDG01000003.1, on the reverse strand, counting down.
CAGGCTCGCGATATCTTATAAATGAGAAAAAATTCCTGCGAACACGTCACATGAACGACAATCTCGACAACCTACCTACTGGTCGTCCGCGTAAGATCATCCATATCGACATGGACGCCTTTTATGCTTCCGTCGAGCAGCGGGACAATCCGGAGCTTCGCGACCAGCCGGTTGCCGTCGGTGGGTCGGAGGCACGCGGGGTCGTCGCCGCCGCAAGCTACGAGGCCCGCAAGTTCGGCGTCCATTCGGCGATGCCGTCAGTGACGGCAAAGCGGAAATGCCCTGACCTCATCTTCGTGAAGCCGCGCTTCGACGTCTATCGGTGTCGGCTCAGATCAGGGAAATCTTCGCCGAGTATACGCCGCTCATCGAGCCTCTATCGCTCGACGAGGCCTACCTCGACGTGACGGAAAACCTCAAGGGCATGGAAATCGCGACCGAGATTGCGGTGGAAATCCGTGCCAAGATCAAGGCTGTGACGGATCTCAATGCGTCGGGCGGAATCTCATACAACAAGTTCCTCGCCAAGATGGCGAGCGACCTCAATAAGCCCAATGGCCAGGCGGTGATCACGCCCAGGAATGGACCGGCATTCGTCGCTGGACTACCGGTCAAGAAATTTCACGGCGTCGGTCCAGCCACCGCCGAGAAGATGCATCGTCTGGGGATCGAGACCGGAGCCGACCTGAAGGAGAAGGATTTAGACTTCCTGGTGCAGCACTTCGGCAAGTCCGGGCCGTACTTCTACGGGATCGCCCGCGGAATAGACGAACGCCAGGTCAAGCCCGACCGTGTGCGCAAATCCGTGGGTGCGGAAGACACGTTTGCCCAGGACATTCACGCCTATGGCCCCGCGCTAGAAGGGGCGAAGCCCTTGATCGCCAAGGTCTGGCGCTATTGTGAAGCCAATTGCATCACCGGAAAGACCGTCACCCTCAAGGTCAAGTATGCCGACTTTGCGCAGATCACGCGGGCAAGAAGCCTAGCCCACGGCTTCCAATCACCTGAAGCGATCGAGGAAACGATTGGCGGTCTTCTGGAAGCGGTATTCCCAACGCGGAAAGGCATCCGCCTTCTCGGTGTTACCCTTTCGTCGCTGGAGACAAAGTCGGCGGACTCTACAGGGCAATTACAGTTCATGCTGTAACGCGAGCGCCCGTAACCACATTGGTATCTTGAATGCCTGATGAGGATGACACAGGCTCGAGACGGAACAGGAGGATAAGCGACGAATGTGCAACCTCTATCGCATGGACGACAGAGACTGGGTCAGCAAATGGGCTCAGGATGTCGAAAGCTTGGTCAACCTGATGCCGGCCTACCAGATCAATCCCGATCAATGGGCACCAGTGATACGGAACACGGCCGACGGCAAGCGGCAGCTGGCCAATTGCCGATGGGGCCTGCCCTCTCCAATCTACGTGCAGAAGAAGGCAGCCGAAGCTAGAGCCGAGAAACTCCGCAAGAGGGGACTGCCCGTTGATATCGACGAACTCGTCCGTATGGAGCCGGACTACGGAACCACCAACGTCCGCAACCTCGCCCTGCCGCACTGGAAGCGCTGGTTCGGTGTTGAGAACAGGTGTCTCGTGCCGGTGACATCATTCGCGGAACCCGACCCAGCTACTAAGGAGGAAGGTGGCAAGACCCCCAATGCATGGTTCTCGGCAAACCCCGATAAACCGTTGATGTTCTTCGCCGGACTTTGGGTGCCGCATTGGAAGAGCGTCCGCAAGGTGAAGGATGGCCTGACGACGGATGACCTGTATGCGTTCCTGACCACCGAACCGAATGATATCGTTCGCCCGGTTCACGAGAAGGCGATGCCGGTGTTGCTGCAGACACGCGAAGAGACTGAAGTCTGGATGAACGCGCTGTGGGAGGAAGCCAAACATCTGGCGCGGCCGCTCCCGAACGACCGCATCATGATCACCTCGCGAGAACCCTATGGCTCGACGATCGTGAGCAAAACTGGCGAACGACTCGATGAGCCGATGGTCCTGTGATCAGCGCTCCGGCAATCCCGCTTGTCGCAGGCCCTCGGCCATCTCGTCTGCCCATTGCGGTATATCTCGAAACACGGGCCGGGTCATATACCGCTCGATCGTGAAGTTCGGTTCGGCTGCCAACAGTCTCGTTGCGGCCCAGCGAGCCGTTTCGCGATCACCGGCCATGGCCGACCAGGCCGTCATCATCCGATAGGGCCAGGTCACCTCCGGATGTCTGCTAACCACCTCGCGCGCAATGGCAACTGCCTCAGGAAGGGAACCTGCCAGGGCCAACGAAAGCGCGTATCCCATTCTCATATTGAAGGCGAGCGGGTCCGCCGGACTAAGCGTCATCGCCCGCTCGAAGCGTTCTTTGGCACGATCAGGCTCACCTTTGTAGCTCGCAACCCAACCAAATCTCCCCCATGCCCACGAACTGTTCGGATCGAGTGCCAGCGCTATCTCGAGGAAGGCCGCCGCTCGCTCCTGTTCGCCGCAGTGGCTCAGCGCTCCGCCGACTGCGGTCAGCGCCGTTGGATCGTCGTCAATTGACCGAGCTGCGGCGTCGATGGCGCTCAATGTGAGTTCCAAGTCACGTCCCGGCTCGTCGGTCCAGGTGTAGCCGACGTTCTGGGCGTGACACCACGCTAGGAGCGCATAGGCTCGGCCGTAGGCTGGGTCAACGGAGATGGCGTTCTGGAGCAACGGAATTGCCAACCTGATGGCTTCCTTGTTGTGGCCCCAGAGGTAGGGATAGGCACGCATGACAAAGTCATAGGCGCGAAGACTGCTTGGCGGCTTGCGTCTGGATTGCTCGATTTCCGCATTGCGGACCGCTGGATTGATTGCGCCCGCAACCTGCGCCGCGATCCTGTCCTGGAATTCGAATAGGTCCTTGGTCGCGCCCTCATAGCGCTCCGACCAAAGCTGCGTGCGCTGCCCAGCGTCGACCAATTGGACCGAAATGCGTAGCCTATCCCCACCCCGCCGTACTGTCCCTTCGACAACATAGGCGACGCCGAGTTCTCTACCAACGTTTCGTACATCGACGAAATGACCCTTGTAGGTAAACGCAGTCTGCCGCGCGATCACGAAGAAATCCCGAACCCGAGACAAGGCTGCGGTGATCTCTTCCACCACACCATCGACGAAGTATTCGTCTTCTCCGCCGCTCAGGTTGTCGAAGGGCATAATCACGATCGAGGGCTGATCCTTGTCCAAACGTGAACCAACCAGGGGTGCGCGCCGTTCACCGATTTCGCCAGGCGCATCTTGCGACCAGTCGACTTCGAATACCCAGATTGGCCGCGGCATGTTTTTAAACGTTCTCTCCCCAACACTGGTCAGTGCAAACGGCACCTTCCCGTCCAAATGCTCGCGCACCGACCCAGAAATGCAGATGCCCGTAGGGTTGGCCATTTGCTGCAAGCGCGCCGCAACGTTGACGCCATCTCCCAGCAAGTCATCGCCCGACACCACCACATCGCCGAGATTGATGCCGATTCGGAATTCCAGGCGACGATCTTGTGGGAGGTTCGCCGAGAGGCCGGGAAGTTGCCGTTGGATTTCAACCGCACAACGAACGGCTTGGACAACACTCGGGAATTCCGCAACAAGCCCGTCACCAGCGGTACCGAAAATTCGACCGCCGTGGTCGCGGACCAGCGTATTGATCCGATCGTGGCACAAATTGAGGGCGCGAACCGTGCCGTCCTCGTCTAGCGCGGCAAGGCGGCTATACCCGGAAACGTCTGTGGAGAGGATTGCGGCAAGCTTTCGATCCAATGGAGTGCTCGCTCCTGTAAGACGGGCAACGCGAGGCCGGGATATTCCCACACTTTGACGAAATTCGATAGAAGCCTCATCCGACGTGTTTCGTTCGACTATGTATTGCTGTAACGATTAAAACGGCCATTTCTACTTTAGGCAGCCCTTGAAAATCATTGATCCGGCAAGTAGCGTTCCCACGGGTATTGGGAGCATTGGATGAGTATTGCCTCATGTCGTACGAGAACCCCTACCTAAGCGCGGAGCAGTTGCCGACCGGCGACGCAATGGCGGGCGCGACGATTGGGTGGCGCGTCACGACGCTTGGAAATTCGGCTGGGAAGCAGAACAGGCTAGCCGCGAAGGCAAGATCGCACAGTATTTTCGCGATCTTGTACGCCCCCGGAGCAGGCCGCTCGCGGCGGCTATGCCGTCGTCCGACAATACCTGACCTCCTCTCTGGCTACGATGATATGCTCTCCCGCGAGTCGACAGGCTTGAACAGGAAAAGGAAACTCTTCACGGTCCCTACCACCACTGATGAGGCAATAGATTGCAACGCCTACGACATCACGACCAACCAGGAAGCGATCAGGTCGTTCGCATCAATCACCCACGATCTACCAAAATGGAACCGTCGATAGATGTGTTTCCAGACCGCTTCGCCCCGCTTGTCAGAAACAACGAAGACCGTCGGGAGCTCGCGATGGTGCGCTGGGCCTCGATGCGGGCGCGGAGTGCCAGATTTCCAGCTGGGTTGGGTTGGCAGCCGACTGACCTGATGTCCTTGGGGGTTCCCTGCCGGGCAATTCAACCGCAGCCAGTCGGCACGGCATAGATATGCTAGCGAACCCGCATACCAACCCCCTAATTCTGGCGGGGGTAGGATCGCTTTGACGTGGACGCTCATTGATTTATTTGGTGCTGTGGTGGTTTGCCCGGATGGTAAACGAATGATTAGTGCGGCAAGCTGCTCATAAGGGTGGGAAGTTCATCATATCTACGGTTCACCCCTGTGTTTGGATACCAACCCATCCCCTGGCATGGCTTGTCGAGTGTTTGGAACGGTTATTGCATAGATACTAATTTACATCCCTGGGGGAATGCCTGTTATGTTTCGATACAATTCACGCGATTTCCAAACCGTGCTTCTGGTTTTTAACGGGACGACGCTCAAGATCAGAACATTGGTAGACGCCGCTGAAGCGCTGCTGTCGCAATGGCCCGATGAGGATGGCGAGGAATATGTGGTCGCTGTGAAGAAATGTCTCGATGCTATAATGGGCGTTGCGCCAGCCAATCAAGCCAGACAAGCCCTGGTAGCGGCTGCAAAGGAGGCTGGTATGCGCGTGATCTCATTGGCACACGACGCAGAAGCCGGCTTAGATCACGAACAGAATGCGGCGTGACGCCAATTAGAGTTAGGGCATTTTCGGGTAGGGTAAACGGCCGAACGACCGCTCGACTAAGTTAACGCGTTCTCCGGCACCCCAGCCCTTCCAAAAATAGGCGTGACGTTCGACGGTTCCTCGGGAACATGCCGACCGCTTTCGGCCCGACGTCTCCAGAAGTCGTCCATCTCCCGTATCTTGGCCATGACGGCAGGTTACGGCCAGAAGAACGTTGAACGAAGTGACGCAGGTGGTGCATTTTCTTCTGCGATGGCTCACGAATTGAACCAGCCTTCAATCTAGAAATCTCTTTCCCAGCTACCGCAATTGCGGAAATGAAACCTGCTACCAATGCTCAAATCCTTCGAACGAGTCGGAATGACGGTCGGCAACATGGCCCGCACGGTCGAATTGTACTTTGGTCTCCTCGGCTTCAGCTCCCACTAAGAAAAACGGCTCCGGGCGGCTCCGAATTGGCATTCTGCCGATCGACCGAGACCCGTGCGCCGCCGGCAACACATTACCGCTCCAGTTGCGCCGCCGCAGCAGTAAGGCAGTCGCGGTCCCGCCGCTGTTGTATTTAACAGCAGCGACGGGACCGCGCCGGGTAGATCGCAGGAGTGCCGAGTTCGCGCGACGAGTCCGCAGACCCACCGTGCGACCTGCTTTAACATCGGTACGAGTTACTCGCGGATAAAGGCGAGCAGATCTGGATTAATCACGTCGGCATGGACGGTGAGCATGCCATGCGGATAACCGTCATAGAGCTTCAGTACACTCCCCTTGATCAGTTCATGCTGCAACAAGCTTGCGTCTTTATACGGAACAACTTGGTCGTCGGTGCCCTGAGTGACGAGCGTGGGGATGCGCATTGCTTTCAGGTCGTCAGTCTGGTCAGTCTCCGAAAACGCCTTGATGCCCTCATAGTGGGCCTTTGCGCTCCCCATCATGCCCTGCCGCCACCAGTTATTGATGATTCCCTGCGAGATTTTGGCTCCTGGCCGGTTGAAGCCATAAAATGGCCCCGTAGGAACATCGATGTAGAACTGAGCGCGGTTTGCGGCGAGCGCCTCCCGGTAGCCGTTGAACACTTCGATTGGTGTGCCTCCCGGATTGCCCGGCGTTTTAAGCATAAGCGGAGGAACAGAGCTCACGAGAATTGCCTTCGCAACACGTCCCTGCGGCTGGCCATATCGGGCCACATAGCGTGCGACTTCTCCGCCGCCGGTGGAGTGGCCGATATGGATTGCGTTTCGTAGATCAAGATGTTCGACCACTGCCGATGCGTCGGCGGCGTAATGGTCCATATCCGCTCCTCCGCTCACCTGCGCGGAGCGGCCGTGGCCACGACGATCGTGGGCAACAACGCGGTACCCCTTACTGAGAAAATAGAGCATCTGGTTGTCCCAATCGTCGGCCGACAACGGCCAGCCATGATGGAACATGATCGCCTGCGCTTCCCTTGGACCCCAGTCCTTGAAGAAGATTTCAACACCGTCTTTTGTCGTCACAAATTCTTCGGCCATCAGGCTCGCTCCTTTCGGTACGTTCAGATTTTCTCGTCGTGCTGCCAAGGCAGGCGTAGCCATGGCAAGCGATGCTGCTGCTCCCGCAAGCAAGGCTTGCCGACGAGAGAGAGGAAGGGAAAGTTCACGTGTCACATTAGACTCCATCTGATGCATTGGGGGCCTGCCTCATTTCCCGGGCTGACCATAGCTCTCCGTCGGGTGGCACGATTGTCGCTTCCTTCTTGATTTAGATATTCCTCAGAAAATCTTCAGGCTAAGCGAGGAGCGCCCCTGCCGGTGCAACGCGTTCCATTGATCGTCAGATGTGCATGACCGATCGCGCCGTCGTCAGCAGGGCTGATAGATGGGCTACTTGGCATGGTCTGCGCAGCGGCCGTATTGGAGCGTCATCACCCCGCACGATTGGCTAAGGCACTAAGCGGTTACCGTGGCAGATGTTCACTTCGATGGTCTGCGTTCTTCGAGCGTAATGGGTATAGCTCTTGGCGATGGCCACTTCGCCGTCCTACGCGTTCGATCTTCACCTGACGTAAGAGACGACGCCTTGACTCCCGTTCAGTACACGTTTGACGGGGGAGCCAAGTAGCCTCGGAAGACAATCGAAGCCCCGCGACGTCATCTTGCTCACGGGTTCAAGTTACATATTCCTACAATGGACGATCGAGCCAAAATTTCAGACGATTCAGACTGAAGGCGATCTCCTGTCGCCCCCATATAGTCGGAAAGAAAAACGCCAATTCGGGCGTTTGGCCGAATTCGGCCTCCTCGCACTTTTGAGAGCGGCGCAGGAGAAAGCTGCGGCTTGTCTTCCGCACAGCGGACGTCCGCGGCAGCGCTGCTCTCTACGATACGCGATGGTGCCGCGCGCCGCGTAACTCGGACTGCCACGTAGACACTATATCGATAAGAATTCACCCCAGGCACACATCCCTACTAAGAGGAACACTTCAATGAAAGCTATTGTCATGCCCGCCGCGGGCAGCGCGGAAATTTTGGAGTACCAAGAGCAACCTGACCCGGTGGCGGGACCGGGCGAAGCATTGGTGGAGGTCGCCTTCGCGGGCGTCAACTTCATGGACATCGGCGTCCGCCAGGGAAATATCTTGACCCAGCTCCCCAACCCCAAGATTCTAGGCGTTGAAGGCGCAGGGCGTGTCCTTGCGGTAGGAGATGGCGTCAAGGACTTTAAGCCTGGCCAGCGCGTCGCATGGGTTTTTGCTCTCGGAAGCTATGCTGAACGGATCGTTATTCCTGCCTCGTCGCTCGTATTGATTCCCGACGCGATCGACGAACGCGTGGCTGCATCCGTGATGATGCAGGGGCTCACAGCCAGCCACTTTGCGACCGACTTCTATCGGGTGCAGCCTGGTGATGTCGCCTTCGTCCACGCTGCGGCAGGTGGCGTAGGACTGTTGCTGACTCAGATAATCAAGATGCGCGGTGGTCAGGTAATCGGGCGGGTCTCATCAGAGGAAAAAACTTCGATAGCCAGGGAAGCGGGTGCTGACCATGTAATCGTGGATTCCGCGGGCCGATTTGCCGAGGCGACGTTGCGCCTGACGCAAGGCGAAGGCGTGCATGTGGTCTATGATGGCTCCGGGCCCACTACCTTCCAAGGGTCTCTCGACGTGTTGCGTCGTTCGGGCACATTTTGTTGGTTTGGCCCGGTCCTTGGGGGACCACAACCTCTCGACATCATGTCGCTGCCAAAGAGCATCAAGATTGGGTATGCGGTTTTCCTCGACCACATCCATACTCCCGAACTACTTCGCGCACACACGGCGCAGCTATTCGACTGGATCGCTGAAGGAAAGCTCAAGGTGCGGATCGGGGGCGAGTATCCTTTAGCGGAAGCGGCGAGAGCCCACTCCGATATGGAGAGCCGTAAGTCGACCGGAAAACTACTACTCGTGCCCTAACATTTCACATCCGCGTCGGCGGCAGGCGCTGTCTCCGTGCCCGCCGCCGGTTCCATATCCCCATTGATCGACCCAAATGTCGTTCGAAGGACCGGTCTTATAGGGGCAGCAGATCCTGGACCGTTTCAGTTCGTTCACTACTATGGCAACACGGGCACTCTCAGTAACAGAGCGGCGAAGAATACAAGGTTCGACGCGTTTGACCGTACACCGTCACATGAAGGGTATTTCTATGGCGCAGGTTTTTCAACGGTGGGGGATTATCTGCTCGGTGGTCTCGTTCGCTTCAATGGGACACACCGTAGAAAGCAACAGAAGCCCCTTGCCAATGTCTCAAGGCGAATTCGCGTTTTATGTGCAATCCCTGCATCCCAAAAGCGCGAATGATCGGCAAGAGCTGTAGAAGGCCCTTAGTAACGTGGGGTTACGTGCAATGCATCTCCTGGGTCATTCAAGTGCATACGGCTAGGATGCAGACAAACCTTTGTTGGGCGAGGTGCTCTCCTCCAATGGTACATCGGGACCAGGCTTGATGGTAGTGGAGACGACACTGTTTTCGCGCCTTCCTACATCGACTACGGCATGCTGTTACGATGCCCGGCACTATCCTTCCGTGCCTTTCGCTCGCTCGCTTGACGCGCACGGCGTGCAACATCTGAAAGGTTCCCGCCGTAACGGGTCATCCCGAGCGAGGTCAGTTCAATGATGGCATCCATCTCCTCCAGAAGCTCTCGATCATGGCTGGCGACGATTGCCCCGCCTGACCAGCCCCGCAGGAGGTCGATCACGGCCCTGCGCCCCTCACGGTCGAGATTGTTCGTTGGTTCGTCCAAAAGCAGGAAATCCGGCTCCGCAAGGATCAGGGCCGCAAGGGCGGCACGACTGCGCTGTCCGCCGGAGAGTGTCGCCAGCGGCGTATGCGGCTCGGCGGACAGGCCGCAACGCGAAAGCGCGGCCTCTATCCGTGCGGGCAAGGTCCAGTCGGCATCGGCCAGTTCATCGGCTTGCGCCAGYCCTGCCTCGGCCCGGCTCAGCACATCGAGGGGGGGCCGGACACCTAATAGGTCGGCAATGGTGTCGTCAGGATGCTCCATCGCATCCTGTTGCATCATTGCGATAGTGCCAAAAATCTGCACCTGACCTGAGGCCGGATGCAGATCACCGGAAATCAGGCGCAGAAGCGTGCTCTTGCCGGAGCCATTGCGTCCGACCATGCCGGTCCGTTCAGGACCGAAGGTCAGGTTGAGGTTCGTGAAAAGCGGCGTGCCGTCAGGCGTGAACCAGGACACATTGGCCAGGGAAATGGATGCAGGCATGGGGCAGAACTTCTCGCAAAGAAACCGAAGGGGTGAAGGCAGCGAGGTTCAGGTCCATGTTTATGGCATCTCCGGTAGCAGGATATCTTGGAAGTAGTGACCGCTTAGTCGTTTTGCAAGTCGGGGTAAATGGCAGCT
>NZ_LMDG01000002.1 GCF_001426265.1 Rhizobium sp. Root1220 | reverse complement strand
AAACCTGGTAACGCGGGGTGGAGCAGCCCGGTAGCTCGTCAGGCTCATAACCTGAAGGCCGCAGGTTCAAATCCTGCCCCCGCAACCAACGAAACTTGCAAAATCAGCTCGATCATACACAGCCCTTCGCTAACCCGAAGGGCTTTTTGCGTGCGCAAAGCAGCTCAACGACCAGAGCCGATCATACGGCCGCCTCGGCGGCGGCGCCAAAATAGAGCTTGGGGTGACGACGGCCCCCCTTGGTTTCGATGCGTGGCATGACTGTCGATTTAGCGACGCCAAAATGCTCGCCGTCATGATTGACGTTCTCTTCGGTCCAGAGCCTGCGGACCAGCCGCGTAAACTCCTTTGTTCGGCCGTAGCGCTGTGCCTGGTCGCCCTCGTGGTCGCCATAGGCGGCGAGATTGTCGAGGCCGGAGACGATATTGACACGGACACGACCGCCGGTGAGAAGGTCGAGCGTCGCGGCGGCGGAGGCAAAGTTCGCCGGCCGCCAATAGCCCGGACGGATTGCGATCAACGGCTCGAACGTCCGCGTGCTTATCGCGAGCGCGGTCGCGACGGTGAACGTGTCGGGCCTACCCCATCCCATTCCGATGAGTGCCCCTTTCCAGCCATGGTCTTCGAGTGCCCTGGCATGCTCAGTCAACGTCGCCAGACTATTGTGGTTTTCCACTGCGTCATCGCCGCGGTGACCCGGCCTGGTGTCGTTCGGTATGTACCAGAGGAATTCGCTGTCGTTGCTCATAATCTGCCTGCATTCATGAAATCGAACAGGGAAGGCGCGCCGGTGGCTCAGCTATCGCGCTACGAGCCGGCCGAGCGCGCTGCGTGCGGCGATCGTTCTGATCATGTGGCTCTGCGGTGCATGCGAACGGGCGGTGATGGCGTCACGATGGTGGCGCTCCAGCTGAAAATCGCGATTGAGGCCGGGGTTCCCGGCGAGGTCGAGGGCGAGGCTGGTAATCGCAACCGCGTTGTCGATGACGACGTGGCGGACATGCATGCCGTCCATTCCCACGACCCGGCCGGCATCGACGTCCTCGCCAAGCGAGCGCAGCAAGCGGGCATTGGTTGCCAGCCGGACTTCAATCTCTCCCAAGCCATCCTGAATGCGCGGGACCGTGGATAGCGGAGCGCCGAGACTTGCCGGTGTATGGTGGGCGGCGAAGGCGAGCACGCGATCCCGGGCGGAAAGCGCCACGCCATGGTAGACCGCGCCGATCAGCGAGAAGAAGAAGGCTGTCGCGTGCTCCTCGCGGCGTAGCGGTTCCGAGGCAGGCTGGAATTCGACGATGTCGTCCAGTGGGATGACGACGTCATCGAGAATGATATCGTCGCTGGCCGTCGCGTGCATGCCGGCGGCATTCCATGCCTTTTCAATTCGCAGGCCGGGGCTGTCGGTGGGAACGAGGAAGGACGCCAGCCGGGGCTGATCCTCTTCTGTCAGCGCCAGCAGCGATACCCATTTGAGCACGGGTATGCCGGTCACGTAGCTCTTGTGGCCGGTGATGCGCCACACGTCGCCGTCGCGGCGCGCGATGGTCTCTGGCAGCGCGCCGTGTGCGGGAGAGCCGATGCGCGGCTCGGCCTGGGCGGCATTGATCAGCGCCGGGCCGAGCCGGTTGGCCGTCAGGACCCGGTCGGCAAGATGGGCCGGCCACTTCGCGAAGCGGCGCAGGCTGTAGTGGCTGTTATAGTGCATGGCCAGTACCAGCGCCGTCGAAGGCTCGCCACGCGCGATCTCGCTGATCACAGCTTGAGCCTCAGCGAGCCCGCCGCCATGGCCGCCATGCTCGCGCGCGGTGACCAGGCCGAGCAGGCCGGATTCGAAGAGACGGGTGAAATTCTCGAACGGGAAATCCCCCGTCTTATCGTAATGCGCGGCGCGTTCGGCGAAATCGATGGCGAGCCGCCGTGCCTTGTCCACCGGGTCGATTTTTTCCTGAAGCATGGTTTTTCAGTCTCCCGGTTCAGGCCACGGCGCGCCTGTTGAAGCCGTCGATATGACGACGGTCGACCCATTCAGCGATGTCGAAGTCGGCGGCGAGGTAGCCGAAATCGCGCAGGAAATCCTTGTAGTGGCCGATTGCATCGACCAGCTCGGGCTGCAGCCCAAGGCCAAGGTGCTTGTGGATGTCAGGGCCATTGGCGGCGAGAACCTGCTCTTCCGTGGCGCCTGCCTCGCGGGCGACGAAACGTCTCGTTTCCTCGGGATGAGCTTCGGCCCATGCGCTTGCCTTGAAGATCGATTCCAGCAGGCGGGTGACGAGATCCGGCCGTTCGTCGGCCAGCAGTTCATCCACCGTCAGCACCCGCGGCGAGCCGGAGTTGATGCGGATCTTCGGATCGGGATGAAAGCCGAACTCGGCCACCTGGACCGCGCCGATGAGGTTGGCGACGTTGATCCCAGCCGTGCCCTTCACATAGATGGCATCGACGTCGCCGCGAATGAGGGCCGCGACCTCCTCGCCATAGGCCTGCCGGCGCTTCAGCCCGAACAGCGATGAGCCTTCCTGCGTCGACAGTACGGACTCAGAAAGCGCGATATCGACGATCTCGACATCGCCGATCACCAAGCCTTCGAGCGAGAGGGCGGAGATAAGCCCCTTCAATGCGGTGGCTCGCATGAAGTCGACGATACCTTCCGGCCGGCGGGCGATGCCGAAGCGGCGACCCTTCAGGTCCCTGGTGGCCTTGATGCCGGTGTCCGGCAGCGTGATGATCGCCTGAAACTCGTCGGTCCAGGTGATGCCGACCAGCCGTGTCTTGCGTCCCTCGGAACGGGCGCGGATCGGCGGGACATTGCCGCCATGGCGGAACGACCAGTCGAGCGTGTGGTTGAAATGGCTCTGGCGGATGTTGCGATCCGGTGAATCGATGATCGACTTCAGTGTCACGCCGTCTTTGCGGAAGTTTTCCTCGAGATAACCGAGTTGCGCGGCAAGGCCGACGGGCGTCGGCACCGGGCAGCGCGTGTACCAGATTTCGGAAATGGCATTACGTGTCATGGCGTTTCTCCTAGTGGCGCAGGCCGGCCTGTTTCATCAGCGGCAGGACGTCCGAGCCGAAGAATTCGAGGTCGTCGCGGAAGTCGAAGAAGCTGAGCTGCAGGCCATCGACGCCGGCTTCCTTCAGCTTGACGAACTGATCGACCACCTGTTCAGGCGAGCCGATGACGCGGATATTGCCGCCGATGGCGCGGTAGGGATCCTGCGGATCACGGCCCTTCCAGGCCTGCGCGTCCGAGTTCAGCGACTGGAAGCCTTGCGGCGAACGCTGGTCTGCGTGGGCAACGATACGGTCGGCCAGTTCCCACGCTTCCTTCTCCGTCGGCCGGCAGATCACCATCGGATTGAGCAGGGTGCGCACGGTGCGGCCGACGCCGATTGCCGCGTCCTTGACGCGTTTCGTGTGCGCCGGCAGAGATTCCAGCGCGCTGTCGATGTCGGCACCGGTCGGACTGGTGATGAAGACGATATCCGAGTAGCGACCGGCAAAGGCAATGCCGGCATCGGAGCCAGTGGCGTTGACGAGGATCGGGCGACCGAAATTAGGCTTCGGCGTCACGAAGCCGCCCCCGAGCTTCCAGCTGCTTTCGCCTTCGAAGGAGAAGTTCTCGCTGTCGCTCCAGAGGCGTTGAACGACTTCGAGGAATTCGGCGGCCAGTTCGTAGCGCTTGTCGTGCTCGATGCGTGGCCAGCCGAACATCTCGTGCTCGACTGCCCGGTGGCCGGTGACCACGTTGATGCCCCAGCGCCCGCCGGTGATATGGTCGAGCGTTGCCCCGAATTTCGCCAGATGCAGCGGATGCCACGGGCCGTAAAGCACATGCATGGTAGAGATCAGCATGATCTTCTTCGTGAGGCCCGCCAGTGCTGCGGTCGATACGAAGCTGTCGAGCGCATGGCCGTCGAAGACGCCGCCATAGCCGCCTTTCGGTAGCCATTGCGACAGCGCGAAGACGAGATCGAAGCCAAGCTCCTCGGCCCTGAGCGTCAAGGCCTTGTTGTAGTCGAAGCGCCAGTCGGTCGATCGTTCAAGCGTCGATTGCGTCCAGCCGCCGGCCTGGATCGGCAGGAAGAGGCCGAGCAGGACGGGCTGTTTCAGCGCCTGCGACAGCGGGCTGTCAGGGAAATCGGTCGGGGCGGCGAATTTCGGCAGGCCGACGATTGATCCGGGCGGGTGTTGAATGGACATGGATAGGCTCCCGTTTGCTGGACGATCAGGATGCTGCGACGTAGGCAAAGGCGAGGCTGCCTGCGACGCCTTCGCCACCGACCGTGTGATCGGAGATGCGCTTGTTGTAGATCGTCAGTTCCGGCTGGCTGACGATGTCGATGGCCGGGACGTCCTCGACGAGGATCTGCTGGATCTCGCGCCACTGCTCGACGCGCTTCTTCGGATCGACCTCGATGGCGGCTGCCTCGAGGAGTTCGTCGACCTTGGGGTTGCTGTAGGCAGCGCCGTTCGAAAAGGGGACGCCCGGCTTGAAGTTCTTGCTCCAGTAGAGGCGTTGCACGCCGACTGTCGGGTCGAAGAGGTTGCTCATGCCCTCGAAAGCGAAGTCGAAGTCGCGATCAGTGTAGATGCGCTTCGTATAGGTCGCGAAATCCTGGCTGCGAACGGTGGCGTTGATACCGACCTTGGCCAATGCCTGGCGGATATACTCGGAGCCGCGCGGATAGGTTTCTCCACTCGGCACGTAGTCGAGATTGATACTGGCGCGGATGCCATCGGCGCCGCGCGGATAGCCAGCCTCATCAAGGAGCTTCTCGGCTGCGGCGAGATCGATCGGATAGGTCTTGAGGTCCGGCACGTACCATTTTGCAAGGTTTGGATTGATCGGGCCGGGGATGGCGGCGCCGTAGCCGTAGTTGATGGTGTTGAGGATGACGTTGCGATCGATCACGTGGGCGAAGGCCCGGCGTACCCGCACGTCCTTGAAGAACGGGCGCTCGAGGTTGAACTCGATGCGGCTGACGCCGTTCTGGTACTGATAGCCATTGGTCTCGAAAGCCAGCCCTTCGGCGCTCTGCAGCCGTTCGAGGTCGCTGAGCGGCACAGGCGTCGAGGGCGCGAGATCGATTTCGCCGGTCTCGATCGCGATCGAGCGAGCGGCAGCATCAGGAATGAAGCGGATGATCAGTTGGTCGAGATAGGGGAGGGGCTGATCCCAGTAATCGGGGTTGCGCTCATAGACGAGATGGCTGCCGCGCACCCATTCCTTGAACTTGAAGGGACCGGTGCCGATCGGCGCCAGATTGGCGGGGTTCTCGGCGACCTTGGTTCCCTCATAGATGTGGCGTGGCACGATCGGCGTTTCGGAGGCGGCAAGAGCCGTGATCAGATAAGGCGCCGGCTTTGACAGTTTGAGGATAGCCGTCTGCGCGTCGGGCGTTTCGATGTCGACGAGATTGAGGAATGTGTTGCGCCCGCGCGGATGAACTTCCTTCAGCGTCTTGATCGAAAAGGCGACGTCGGCGGAGGTGAAGGGCTGACCGTCATGCCATTTCACACCTTCGCGCAACTTGAAGGCATAGGTCAGGCCATCGGGGCTGACGGTCCACTCTTTGGCCAGCAGCGGTTTTGGATTGAGCTCGAAGTCGTAGGTCAGGAGGCCTTCCGTGGTCTTCGGCGAGACGTAGACCGCATTGTAGGCCGTATGGGCGATCGTTGTCAGGACAGGTGGCTCGGCTGCCAGAAGGAGCGTTGCCGTGCCGCCGCGCGTGGCGGCCGCCGCAAAGGCCGGAAGCCGGGCTGTTGCGGTAACGCCGAGTGCGACCGAGGCCAGGAGAAAGCTGCGGCGTGTGGGTGCAGGGAATAGAGTCATCTTGTTCAACCCTCATCATCTCGGGGCCATCGCGGCCCGCTCAGTGCCATTCCGCAGATCGATCCTGCTTTAGAGATTTTTGCCCCATCATTGCTGCGAAGTGGCATAAAATTCTTTCACGTCACGATATACGGTATTATGTTTCTAGAAGATCGCTATAAGGCGATGTTGTTGGAAATATTTACCAATATGGATTTGACAAAACCCACAGAATTAGTCAACTACTAAGCGACAAGACGAGGTGAAATCTTTTCAGATCGCGGGGTAGGGCACATGTCGGCTTACAGGCGGATCGGTCGAACGATCAGCAGGACGATCATCCAGGCCGTGCCTACGATGCTCGGGATCGTCATCTTGAATTTCTTCCTGTTGAAGCTTGCGCCCGGCGATGCGGCCGATGTGATGGCGGCGGAATCTGGATCGGCAACGGTCGAGACGATGGCTGCGCTGCGAGAGCGGTTCGGGCTCGACAATCCGATCCTGGTTCAGCTCGCCAACTACCTGAACAACCTCGCACATTTCAGTCTCGGCTTCTCACCGCGCTACGGCATGTCGGTTGCCGATCTGATCGGCCAGCGTTTGCCGGGCACGCTTCTCCTCATGCTGACGGCGTTGGCCATCGCGATCGCGGTCGGCCTGTTGTTGGGTTCGCTGATGGCAACCTTCTCCGGGCGCTTGCCTGACCGGATCATCTCGGTTGTTTCGCTGCTATTCTATTCAATCCCAGGCTTCTGGATCGGCCTGATGCTGATCCTTCTTTTTTCGGTGAAGCTTGGCTGGCTGCCGAGCGGCGGTGACAGCACGATCGGCTCGCGGCTGACGGGTCTGCCGGCACTGCTCGACAGATTGCGTTACATGGTGTTGCCGGCAACCTCGCTCGCACTCTTCTATCTCGCGATCTATGCCCGGCTGACGCGCGCCTCCATGCTTGAAGTCAAGTCGCAGGATTTCGTGCGCACAGCGCGCGCCAAGGGCGTCTCGCCCTTCGTACTGACCACGCGACACGTGCTTCGCAACGCTCTCATCCCGATCACGACCTTGGCCGGAATGCACTTCGGGGGCATGCTCGGCGGGGCGGTGGTGGTCGAGACAGTCTATAGCTGGCCGGGGCTCGGGCGCCTTGCTTTCGAAGCCGTCATGGCGCGCGATTTCAGCGTACTGCTTGGCATCCTTCTGCTTTCATCCTTCCTCGTGATCGTCGCCAACGCGGTCGTCGACCTTCTGCAGGCGTGGATCGATCCCCGAATTGGAGCAAGCCGATGAACAGTCAGAAACTTGGAACACTGGCCGGCCGGGCGATCGATTTTGCGCCTCAGACAAAGACCGAGACCAGCCAATCGACAGCGGAAGTGCCCAAGCAGCCGCGCTGGACGCATATCCACGCGCCTGACGTGCGCGCCTCCGTCTCGGGCACGGCCTGGCGCGGCATGCGTCGCGAGCTGAAGATCTTCCTCGGCAACTACAACGCGCTTTTCGGCACGGGCATTCTGTTACTTGTCGCTCTGTCGGCGCTGTTTGCACCGCTTCTCTTTCCAGGCGACCCGCTCGAGATGGTGGCGCGACCCTTCCTATGGCCCGGGCAGAATCCGGCCTATCCGCTCGGCACGGATTCTATGGGCCGCAACGTGCTCGCCGGCATCGTCCATGGCGCGCGGATATCGCTTACCGTGGGTCTCGCGGCCACCGCGCTGGGGCTGACCGTCGGGATCGTCGTGGGGGCCGTTGCCGGCTATTTCGGTGGCTGGATCGACACTGTGCTGGTCAAGTTCATCGAGATTTTCCAGACCATTCCGAGTTTCGTGTTGCTTGTCGTTCTCGTGGCGATCGCCCAGCCGACGACGGGAACCGTGACCATAGCAATCGCGATCGTCAGCTGGCCGACGGTAGCGCGGCTGACGCGCGCGGAATTCCGGGCCATCCGTGAGAAGGACTATGTGCAGGCCGCCCGCAGCTTGGGCTTCGGCCATGCCCGCATCATCTTCCGCGAGATTCTTCCCAATGCGC
Source organism: Rhizobium sp. Root1220 (assembly GCF_001426265.1). Lineage (GTDB taxonomy): Bacteria > Pseudomonadota > Alphaproteobacteria > Rhizobiales > Rhizobiaceae > Rhizobium. The sequence continues at coordinate 202,212 of NZ_LMDG01000002.1, read as the reverse complement.
TGCCGCCGCTGATCGTTACGTCCTCTGTAATGGTGGCGAGTGCGATCCTGATGGAATCGGCGCTCTCCTTCATGGGGCTTGGCGATCCCAACCGCGTCTCCTGGGGCTCGATGATCGGTGCCGGACGCGATGTGATCCGCACCGCCTGGTACCTGACGGCATTGCCGGGTCTGGCGATCGTCTTCACCGTGCTTGCGCTCAACCTGATCGGCGACGGCTTGAACGATGCGCTCAATCCGCGCTTCTCGGAGGAACGCTGATGGCCAAGCTTCTGGAGGTTTCCGATTTCTCTGTGGGCTTCGGGTCGGCCGAACCTGTGAAGGGCGTCAGCTTTTCCACCAATCCGGGCGAGATGCTGGCCATCGTCGGAGAATCCGGCTCCGGCAAGTCGTTGACTGCGCTCGGGCTGATGGGCTTGTTGCCGCGGCACGCGCGGGCCGGCGGACAGATCCGCTTTGATGGCCGAGATCTTGTCGGGCTTCAGGAAAGAGAATTGCGCCGGATCCGTGGCCGCGACATCGCCATGATCTTTCAGGAGCCGATGACATCACTCAATCCGGTGCTGACGATCGGCGATCAGATTATCGAAGTGCTGCGCATTCATGAGGATCTCAGCCGGCGTCAGGCTAGGGAGCGCGCCATTGCACTGCTTGATCTCGTCAGCATTCCCGAGGCCCGCCGTCGTATCGACGACTATCCGCACCAGCTGTCTGGCGGCATGCGCCAGCGGGTGATGATTGCGATTGCGGTCGCCTGCAATCCGAAACTGCTAATCGCCGACGAGGCGACGACGGCGCTCGACGTGACGATCCAGGCGCAGGTGCTGCAGCTGCTCGATAATCTTCGTGTGCAGCTGAACATGGCCGTCATCCTGATCACCCACGATCTCGGTATCGTCGCGCAATGGGCCGATCGCGTCGTCGTCATGTATGCAGGGCGCAAGATCGAGGAGGGGCTGCCGGGCGAGGTGTTCGAGAAGCCTTACCACCCCTATACCAATGGCCTCCTGTCGGCATCGCCACGCCTGAAGGCCGATTACCACTATCGCGACGGGCCACTCACGGAAATCCCGGGCTCGATCGTTTCGGCGGCCGGCGAGAAGGGCTGTTCGTTCCGCCCACGCTGTCCGGTGGCGCGACCTTCCTGCGCTTCCGTGGTGCCGCAGCTCATCGCACTGCCGGCTGGCCGGCAGGTGGCGTGCCCCTATGTTCCAGCCATTGCGGAGAAGGCTCATGTCGCTTCTGTCGGTTGATCGGCTCTCGACGCATTACCCCGGGGCTTCCGGCACGGTTCGCGCCGTCGACGGTGTCTCGCTTGACATCGCCGAAGGCGAGACGGTGGCGCTGGTCGGCGAATCCGGTTGCGGCAAGTCCACGCTCGGCAAATCATTAGTACGGCTTGTCGATCCGTCGTCCGGGAACGTCACCTTCAAGGGCAGGGACGTCACCGCCATGGCGGGACGCGAACTGCAGTCGGTCCGGCGCAGTATCCAGATGATCTTCCAGGATCCCTTCGCCTCTCTCAACCCGAGGCAGACGATACGCACGATCCTGACGGCGCCGCTTGCGGTCCATGGCATTGGGGAGCGCAAGCAACGCGAAGCAATCGCTGCCCGGATGGTCGAGCATGTCGGCCTGCCAGCGGATTCGCTCGATCGCTTTCCGCACGAGTTCTCGGGTGGCCAGCGCCAGCGGATCGGTATCGCACGCGCCTTGATCCTCCAGCCGGAACTGGTGATCTGCGACGAGCCCGTCTCGGCGCTCGACCTGTCGATCCAGGCGCAGATCCTCAACCTGCTGGTCGATATGAAGACGGAGCTGTCGCTCTCCTATCTCTTCATTTCCCATGATCTCTCGGTCGTGCGCTATTTCGCCGATCGCGTGCTCGTCATGTATCTCGGCCGCATCGTCGAGAGTGCTCCGACGAGCGAGTTGTGGACGGGCGCCAAGCATCCCTACACGCAGGCGCTGCTCGCAGCGGTGCCCGATCCGTCGCGGCGCAAGCAGGCCGCGCCGATCACCGGCGATCTGCCAAGCCCGCACAATCCACCTTCCGGCTGCCGTTTTCATACGCGCTGTCCGCTCGCCACAGATATCTGCCGGGCTGAAGACCCGGCGTTCCGCCAGTTCGGCAGCAGCCATGCCGCTGCCTGCCATCACGCTCAGTAAGAAGGAGAATACAATGGTCGATTATCGCTATCTCGGGCGCAGCGCGCTCAAGGTGTCACCGCTCAGCCTGGGAACGATGATGTTCGGTGGCCCAACGCCCGACGACGTCGCGTTCCGCATCATCGACAAGGCGCGCGAGCAGGGGATCAACTTCATCGACACGGCCGATGTCTATCACGACGGCAAATCCGAAGAGGTTGTCGGCAAGGGTATCAAGGCGCATCGTGACCACTGGGTGCTGGCGACGAAGTTCGTCAATTCGCACAAGAAAGGCCCGAACCTCGGTGGTCATTCCCGCAAGTGGGTGATCGAGACCGTGGAGAACTCGCTCCGTCGCCTCAACACCGACTATATCGACATCCTCTACTTCCACCGCGCCGTCTTCGACGCACCGCTGGAAGAACCGGTTCGTGCGATAGCCGACCTTATCCGCGCCGGAAAGCTGCGTTACTTCGGTGTCTCGAACTTCCGTGGCTGGCGTATCGCGGAGATCGCACAGCTTGCCGATGAACTCGGCATCGACCGTCCGGTGGCAAGCCAGCCGCTGTATAACATCGTCAACCGTACCGCTGAAGCCGAGCAGCTGCCGGCTGCTCATCACTATGGTCTCGGCGTCGTCTCTTACTCGCCGCTTGCCCGTGGCGTCCTGACCGGCAAGTACGAGCCGGGCAAGGAGCCGGCCGCCGATACCCGCGCCGGTCGTGGCGACAAGCGCATCCTCGAGACCGAATGGCGGCCTGAATCGATCGCTATCGCGTCCGAGATCGCGGCGCACGCCACCCGCAAGGGGATTTCGCCGACCGAGTTCGCGCTTGCCTGGGTGCTGAACAACAAGCTGATCTCGGCCGCGATCACCGGCCCACGCACCGAGGAGCATTGGGACAGCTACATCCGCGCACTTGATGTCAAGCTCGATGCCGAGGACGAGGCGCTGGTCGACCGACTGGTCACGACAGGTCATCCCTCGACCGCAGGCTTCAACGATCCGAGCCATCCGGTCGAGGGCCGGGTGCCGCGTAGTGCTGCCGGTGGTGCCGACAATGTCGTGCCGCTGACACGCGCAGTCGCCTGATCTGACGATCATGGCATAGGGGATCCGCCGCGCTGGCGGATCCCTCCATCTCTTTCCCTGCCGAGAAGGTTCCCGCATGCCGAATACCGCTCCTTCAGCACTGACCGCTACGCCCGCGCCTGCGCAGGAGGGCGGCGATCTCTCGGCGCTGCTTGCGAAAATCCCTGATCTGACAGCGGAAATATCGAAAGAGGCGGCCAAGCGTGATTTGGAGCGGGAGCTTCCCTTCGAAGCCTTCCGGCTGTTCAAGGAAGCGGGGCTCGGCGCGCTACGTATTCCGGCCGCGCTCGGTGGCCCCGGCGGCTCGGTTGCGGATTACATCGACATGATCATGGCGATTGGGGCGGCGGATTCGAATGTCGCACATGCCCTGCGCAGCCACTTCAACTTTACCGAAAACCTTATTCTTACTCCCAACACCGCCATCGATCGCACGCAGCTCCGCCGCGTTCTCTCCGGAAAGCTCTTCGGCGGTGCGCACACGGAGCAGGGCACCAAGCGCCCTGGCGAAGTGACGACGCTGCTGACGAAATCAGGCGATCACTACCGGCTTAACGGCCGCAAATGGTATGCGACGGGAACGGCATTTTCGGACTTCGCCTCCTTCAGCGCGAAGAACGACGAAGGCACGTTCGTGGGCGTTCTGCTGCCCGTCGATCGCCCCGGCATTTCCATTCTCGACGACTGGGATGGCATGGGCCAGCGGCTGACGGCAAGCGGTGGCGTCCTGCTCGAAAATGTCGAGGTTCTGCCGCACGAGATTTCCACGCGCGGGCTCAACACGCTGGTCGGTCGCCACACCTCGACCTTGCGGCAGCTTCACCTCGCTGCCTCGATGGCGGGCGCTGTGCGCGGCGTGCTGGCCGAGGGGACGGAGTATGTCCGCCGGCAGGCGCGCTCGGCGGCCCATAGCGCGGCCGAAACCGCCAATGCCGATCCCTTCGTGCAGAAGATTCTCGGGGAGATCGCCGCCGGCTCCTTTGCCGTCGATACGCTGATCCGCGAAAGCGCCCGCGCGCTGGACAGAACGGCCGCTGCGTTCAGCGCGAACGATCCGCAGACGATCGAGACCGCCCTGATCGAGAGCGCGTTGGCGACCGCCCGGACGCAGATCGTCGCCTCGCAAATCGCGCTTGCCGCCGCCACCAACGTCTTCGAACTCGGCGGCGGCTCCGCGACGTCGAGTCATCTCAATCTCGACCGGCACTGGCGCAACATCCGGACGGTGCTCAACCATAACCCGCTGCTGCACAAGGCGCGCGTGGTCGGCGATTTCTACATCAACGGAACCACGACGCACCTGGAGGAAGGCAAGGTCTTCTAAGGCCTGCCGCGCAGCGATTGTCACGGAGACACCATGAGCAAGCTCGATATCGTCGATTTCCATACGCATTTCCTGCCGGAGGGCTGGGAAGTCTATCGCGCGCCGGGTCGCCCGCTCGATCCGCTCTGGGCGCGGATCGGCACGAAGATCTCCGATATCGATGCGCTGATCGCCGACAGCGATGCGGCCGGCATATCGCGGCGGGTGATTGGCGTTGCCCTCTCCATGGTCGCGGCGCCCGATGCGGATCTCGGCGCAGTCAGCCGCCGGCTGAACGACGATCTCGCGGCGACGGTGGCGCGCCATCCGGATCGGCTTTTCGCCTTGGCAACTGTCGACGCATTTGGCGGTGAGGCTGCCGCCGCCGAGGCGCGACGCGCCATCGTCGACCTCAATCTGTCCGGTCTGTTTCTCGACAGTGCAAAGGGCGACAGGCTGATCGATGCGCCGGAGGCTAGGCCTGTGCTGCGGGTCGCCGCAGAACTCGGCGTTCCCGTCTTCCTGCATCCCATCAATCCCGATCCGCTTACGACGCAGCTGTCCGGCCTTGGCAGGCTCGGCACCCGCCTGAGCCGGGGCACAATCAACGCCGCCGCCGCGATCTCGCTGGTGACATCGGGCGTCTTCGAGGAGTTGCCGGACCTTCGGGTCGTCATCACCGCACTCGGGGTTTCGGCGCTTGCGCTGACCGGCCCCTTTGGCGAACTGCCTTCCATTTTTGCGGACGCTCCGGAGGGCAAGCGACGTCATCTCTATATCGACATCATGCCGTCGGAAGCGCGGTTCATTCGCTTCGTGACCAGCCTCGTTGACGCCGATCACGTGCTGACCGGCAGTGACTGGCCGATTCTCGGATACGACCCGACGCAGGATGGACTGGCTGCTGCCTTTAAGGAGGCCGGATTGAGCGCGCATGAGGCGGAGCTGATTGCCAGCCGCAATGCCCTCGAACTTCTGAAAGGTCATCGCCGCAACCGCGACCGGCTGATCGCATAACGGCGCGTCAGCCCATTTTCATAGGCCGTCATATCACGCCCTATCGACACCGATGGGAGAGGAGGTCCATTGCGCATCGATCGTATTCCGCATCACTCCGTTGCCATCGTTGGGGGCGGCTTTGCCGGCGCGCTGACCGCGCTCAAGCTGCTCGACCGAACCGAAGTGCCCCTGGCGATCACCATCATTGAACGGCGCGAGGAGCTCGGCCGCGGCATCGCCTATAGCACGCCAGAGCCGGTTCATCTCGTCAACGGACCGGCGGAGATCTTCTCCCTCCATCCCGAAGACCCAGGGCATCTTTCGCGCTGGCTTGTCGAAAACGGGCCCGCCAATGGCTGGACGCCGCCTGCCGAGGCGGGCTCAAGCAGCCCGCCGCGCTATCTCTACGGTACCTATGTTCGCGACGAACTCGCGCGTGCGGTGGCAAACGCGCGGCTTGGCTCGACCTTGCGGCATATCCGGTCCTCAGCCTCAGCACTCGTGGCTGCGCCGAACCGAATCCGGATCACGACCGCCGACGGCGCCGTCGTGGAGACTGACGAGGCCATCCTGGCCCTTGGCGCCTTCCAACCTCGGCTGTCGGCAACCGAATCCCAGCTTGCCGGCCATCCGCGCTTTGCTGCCAATCCCTGGGACGCACGCGCGCTCGATCGCCTGGTCGACTGCCATGAAATCCTGCTGATCGGTTCAAGTCTGTCGATGGTCGATGCCATCGCCAGCATGGAGGCAAGAGGTTATCGTGGGCGCTACCGGGTGATATCCCGTCGTGGCCAGTTCGTGGAGGGGCGCAGGACGGTCGACGCGGCACGCGACTTTCTGGCCGACGGCCCCTTGCCGGTCACCGCGCGCGAACTGCTATCGCGGGTCAAGGCGGAGCGACGGGAGATTTCGGCCCATGGCGCGGACTGGCAGGGGCTGCCGCTGGCGATCCGCCCTCACATCCTCTCGCTATGGCAGGGTGCGAGCGATCGCGAACGGCTGCGGTTCACCAGGCATCTCAGAGCGTTCTGGGATGTGACGGCGCACCGCTCGGCGCCGGAAAGCCACCAGGTCGTCGACAGTGTCATTTCGGAAGGCCGGCTGGAGCACGGCCGCGCCCGCATCCTCGGATTTGCCGTCGAAGGCAGCGATATCGCAGCCAGGCTGAAGACGGGAGTGGACGTCGAGACCGTTTCGTTCGATGGGGTGATCGATTGCCGTGGTCATCAGTTGCATGATTGGCGCCGCGTCTCCGATCCATTCGTGAAGGGCCTGCTCGCAAGCGGCGAGGTTCGCCCCCACAGCACTGGCTATGGCATCGATGCGACGCCTGCGGGAGACCTCATCAACGAGGAAGGCCTTGTTCATCGGAATCTCAGTGCCATCGGGCATCCGCTGCGTGGCGTCGCGTGGGAATCGAGTTCGATCACCGAGCAGCGTACCCAGGCGATTGCGCTTGCTGATCGCATCCTCGCGAAATTTACGCCGATCCGGATCGCCTGATCTCATCGCAAAAGCAGAAAGGGGCGCCTCGCGGCGCCCCTTTCTCGGCCAGATCCGCCCGCCTCGCCTCAGCCTTCGCCGTCCTTGATGTAGACATCCGCGAAATTGGACTGCACGCCCTCTGCCCCGATCGTGTGGTTCTTGACCCGCTTGTTGAAAACGGTGACGTTCTCCAGAGAAATCAGGTTCACCACTGGCACTTCATCGGCAATGATCTTCTGGAAGGCAGAGAATTGCTGCTTGCGTTTCGCATCGTCGATCTCGACGGATGCGGCTTCGAGCAGCTTGTCCACCTCCGGATTGGCGTAGTGGCTGGCGTTCGAGAAGGGCAGGCCGAGCTTGAAGTTCTTCGACCAGTAGACACGCTGTACGCCGAGCGTCGGATCGAACTGGTTGCCGAGATATTCGGCCGTCACGTCGAAGGCGCGCTCGGTGTAGACCTTCTTGATGTAGGTGGAGAAATCGTAGGAATCGATCGTGGCGTTGATGCCGATGCGCGTCAGGTTCTGCCTCAGATATTCGGCGACCCGCTTGAACCCTTCATTGTAGGAATTGTGGGTGAGACGCAGGTCGAAGCGCACGCCGTCCGCGCCGCGCTTGTAGCCGGCTTCGTCGAGCAATTGCTCGGCGGCCTTCAGATCGTAGGCATAAGGCTTTATCGAGGTGTCGAGATAACGTGGCAGGAAGGTGCTGATCGGGCTCGGCGAAACGTGGCCGTAACCGTACCACACGGTGTTCAGGATGACGTCGAGGTCGATCGCGTGGGCGATGGCGCGGCGAACGCGGACGTCCTTCAGATACTCGTTGTCGAGATTGAAGATCAGCTGCGTCTGGTCGCCCTTCGTCTCGTAGCCACGGGAATCGACGCCGATGTTCGGGAGTGCCTTTACGCGTTCAAGATCACTCAACGGGATTGGATTGTCGCCACCGATATCGAATTCACCGGTTTCGAAGCCGGCCGCACGTGCTGCGCCATCGGGCACGAAGCGGACGATGATCTGGTCTAGATAGGGCTTGCCGGCGTCCCAGTAGTCCGGGTTGCGTTCCAGGATGATGTGCGATCCGCGTACCCACTCCTTGAAGACGAACGGACCGGTGCCGATCGGGGCGCCGCCATTCGGATTGGTCGGCACGTCGGCAATCTTGACGCCGTCGTAGATGTGCTTTGGCACAATCGGCGATTCCGCCGCGTAAAGCGCACTCAGCAGGTAAGGGGCTGGCTTGGAAAGCCGGATCACGGCAGTCAGCGGGTCCGGCGTTTCGACCTTCGTGACATTGGCGAAGGTGCCGCGCCCGCGCGGGTGGACCTGCTTCAGAAGCTCGATGGAGTAGGCGACATCATCCGATGTGAAAGGCTTGCCATCGTGCCATTTCACGTTCGGGCGAAGCTTGAAGGTGTAGCTCAGCCTGTCGTCGCTGATCGACCATTCCGTCGCAAGCTGCGGTTTCGGCGTCAGGTCGAAATCGTAGGTCAGGAGACCTTCGGTGATCTTGGGGCTTACTTTCTGGGTGCCGCCCGCCGTGTGGGCTAGCGCCAGGATCGTCGGCGGCTCCGGCTCGACGATGAAGTTCAAGGTGCCGCCCTTTGTCGGTGCCGCGGTCTCGGCGAACGCGGTGAAAGGGACCAACGCGGTAAGGCCGGTCGCGGCGAGAAGCTTGTTGAGTTGGCGTCTGCTGATGTCCATGAATACCCCCTGAATTGCAATGGGACGCCTCCATCGAAGCGTGTCCCCGCAATCATCGGGCAGCGTGGTGCAAAACCGGAAGAATGTTTTTCTCCGCGTCTGGCAAAGGAAAACTTCGCGTCGGGGGACAGGGCTGATTCAATTATCTACCAAAAATATAGACAATTTTTGAAAATGAGTTTTTGCATCCATGATCCACGCTTCCGGCGCAAGAAAATGTTCCGCGCGCGGGATTGGACGCAATGCGCGTTCTCGTCTTCAGGGGCGGGTTTATGGTGCTATCGCCTTATGAGCACCTTTGCCGACACCCGTAGAAAAGCAATCCAGCCGACTCTTGCGCGGCTACCACCACTGACATCGCTACGGGCCTTCGTCGCGACGGCGCGACACTTGAATTTCGTGCGCGCCGCCGAGGAGTTGCACGTCACCTCCGCGGCTGTTGGCCAGCAGATCAGGCTTCTCGAGGATTACCTCGGTCAGCCGCTGTTCGACCGTGTCCGTGGCCAGCTGCATCTGACCTCGGCGGGGCTGGCGTTGGTGCCAGGCCTGACGGGCGCCTTCGACGCTGTTCTCGCGGCGATGGCCCAGTTCGTTCAGAGCGATCATGAACAGCCGATCCGCATCTCGGTGGCTCCTTCCTTCGCCAGCAAATGGCTGATACCCCGTCTCGATGCACTTCGACGTGCGGCCCCCGGCTTGGAAGTTCTGGTCGATGCATCGACACAGTTGACCAACCTCGATGCGGGCGATGCCGATTGCGTGATCCGCTACGGCAGCGGGCACTATCCGGGGCTTGTCGTCGATCATCTCTTCTCCGAAGCCGTGCTGCCGGTATGCAGTCCGGAGTTCGCCGACGCCCAGGGGCTATGGGGCAGTCCGAGCGCTATCGAGCATGTGCCGCTGTTGCATGAGGAGGGAGCCGAGCACGATCAGTCCTTTCCTGATTGGGCCGGGTGGCTGCGCGCCGCCGGATTTTCCTATCATCCGTCGCAAGGCGGTTTCAGGCTCAACCAATCCTCTCTCGTCCTTGATGCCGCTGCCGCCGGGCAGGGATTGGGGCTTGGCAAGATCAGGTTGGCGGAAGCCGATATCCGCTCCGGGCGCCTGGTCAGCCCTTTCGGCGTTCCGCAACCGATCAGTTCATCCTATTTCTTCGCCACCACGGCGCATGCGGCGCGGCAGATGCGTGTCGAGTTGTTTCGCGAATGGCTGCTCGCCGAAGCGCGCGCCCTGCAGACGATGGACGAGATTATCATGCGGCGTATCCGGCCGGCCGCCGACATGATGGCGGCCGAGTGAACTCTTCCTAAAACTCCGGCTGCGCTACTTGAGATGAAACCCGAGCCTGCGCACGACGGCTGCAAGCACGTGCCGACCCTTCAACGCCTCGACGGTGCCGATCCGGTTGCGAACCTGATCGCTCCAGTCGACCGATGGCATGGCCTGCTCCGCCTGGAAGGCTTTCAACGCCTTGTTGTAACTGGCAAGATCCCGCATGCGTGTGGCATCCGCATATTGCTCGCGGTGCAGAACCGTCGACTGCGGCAGGCGTGGCTTCACGCCGGCAGGTTGCGCCGGATCGGGAAAGCCGACCGTCAGGCCGAAAACCGGGAAGACGCCCTCCGGCAAGGCGAGTTCCCGCGCCACCGTTTCCGGATCGTTGCGGATTGCGCCGATGTAGCAGGTTCCAAGTCCCAATGATTCAAGAGCGACCACCGCGTTCTGCGCGGCGAGCGCCGCATCGATCACGCCAAGCAGAAAGCTCTCGGTGTAGTCGAGGCCTTCTCCGGCCGAGCCGCCTTGCGCGGCGATCGCACGCGGCCGGGCAAGATCCGCGAGCCAGACGAGCAGGAGTGGCGCCTGGGCGATCTGACGCTGGTTGCCGGCAACGGCATTCAGCCGGTTACGACGCTCAGGGTCTTCGACGGCGACGACACTCCATGCCTGCAGGTTGGAGGAGCTGGCAGCCGATTGTGCCGCGGCGACGGCTAGCTCGACCGCGGTGTGTGGAACCGGATCCGGCAAGTAGCTGCGCACGCTGCGGTGCGAAAGCAGCGTATCGATCGTTTCGTTCCATTCGCAGCCGAGGTGCTGCACCTGGCGGTAGCGGTGGGCGGTGAGGGCCGCCAGTCGATCGACGCCGTTTGGTTTTGCAGCAGGGGATGGCGTCATAGGATGTCCTTTTCCGGGGCGTCATTCCGCCGCGCTGGCGTAGGGGTTGTGGGGTCGTGACAGGCCAAGGTGGTCGCGCAGTGTGCGGCCGGTATATTCGCGCCGGAAGAGGCCGCGCCGACGCAGGATCGGGACCACCTCGTCGACGAAGACCTCGAGACCATGCGGCAGCACGTCAGGCATCAGATTGAAGCCATCCGCGGCGCCGGCGCTGAACCACGTCTCGATGTCATCGGCAATGGCGGCAGGGGTGCCGACGATCGTGCGGTGGCCGGTGCCGCCATTGAGTGCCCGGATCAGGCCGCGAACGGTCAAGCCCTGCCGCTGGGCCAGCGCCAGCGTGGCGCGGAAGAACGTATGCCCGCCGTCCGCCGGCAGCGGGATATCATCAGGCAACGGCTTGTCGAGTTCGAGCCTCGTCTGGTCGACCTGCAAGACCCCCGCCAGCCGGGCGAGGCTGTATTCCAAAGGAATCAAGTCGCGAAGCTCCTCCTGCCTTCGCTGGGCTTCCGCCTCCGTGCTACCAATGATGGTGGCGAGGCCCGCAAGCACGAGGATGCTGTTTTCCCGGTGTCCGTAACGGGCAGCACGACGGCGCAGGTCCCTGGCGTAGTCCAGGGATTCCTCGAAGGATTGCGAAGCGGAGAAGACGGCTTCGGCATGTTCGGCCGCGAGTTCGCGTCCGTCGTCGGATCCGCCTGCCTGCACGACGACAGGGTGGCCCTGCGGCGGGCGCGGGATATTGTGCGGTCCATGCACTGAAAAATGCTTGCCGCTATGGGCGATCGGGTGGACGCGCCCGGGATCGACGAAGCGGCCCGTCGTGATGTCGCCGACGAAGGCCTCTTCCTCCCAACTATCCCAGAGTGCCTTGACCACGGTGGCAAATTCGCCGGCGCGTTCATAGCGACTTGCATGCGCCACGGGCTTGTCGAGGCCGAAGTTTCTGCTTTGCGCCAGGTCCGCGCTGGTGACGATATTCCAGCCGGCGCGCCCGCCGCTGGCATGATCGAGCGTCGCGAAGCGCCGGGCAATGTTGTAGGGCTCGTTGTAGGTGGTCGAGGCGGTGGCTATCAGCCCGATGCGGTCGGTGTTGGCCGCGACCAGGGCGAGAACGATGGTCGGCTCCAGCGAGGTCAGCGGCCGGAAGTCGATGCGGTCCGATATGGCTGCCTGATCGGCAAGGAAGACCGCGTCGAAGGCGCCGCGTTCGGCGATCTTCGCCACCTTGATGTAGTGGTTGATGTCGAAGGAGGCGCGGGGATCGCTGCCTTGCATGCGCCAGGCGGCAGGGGAAAAACCGGAGTGGAGGATATTGATGTTGAGGTGCAGCTGCCGTCCGCTCATTGGAAAACCCCCGGTTCGGGATAATCGCCGGTCAGGAACCATGAGCCGACATTGCGGGTCTTGTACTCAGCCGGATTGTGGAGCGTGTGGATGCGAACGTTGCGCCAGAAGCGATCGAAGCCATAGGGACGCGCCGCCGAGCGGGCTCCCATCACCTCGAATATTTCGCTGGTGACCTCGAGCGCGACCTTGCCGGCCAGCACATTGGCCGCGGCGACCGCGATTGCGGTGGCACCGCGCTCTTCCGCCGTGAGCGCCGGACCCTTGGCATAGGCTGCGTCGATGGCGTTGGCGGCCCGGCCGGCGAGCGCGGTGGCGGCCTGGACCTTCGTCCAGAGCTCGCCGTATTGCCGCTTGATCCACGGATCGTCGGCATGGCGCTCGACGCCTGAATAGATCCATGGGCGGGATTTCGTAATGGTGTAGTCGCGTGCAGCGATAAGCGCGCCCTGGGCGCTGCCGATGAAGACGTTGAGGAGAACGCTCTGCTGCTGCTGAGGCGCGAGCAGCGAGATGGCGTCCTTGGGACGTTCCGACAGGATTTCGTCATCCTTGATCGCAACATCCTTGTAGAAGACGCGACCGCTGCCGGTCTGCCGTTGCCCGATACCGTCCCAATCGTCCGCGATCGTGATGCCGGGTCGGTTCGCGGGAATATAGGCGAAGCTGCGCGCGTTCGTCGCCTCGTCCTCCCATGCGACCATCAGATAGTCGGCGACGTGCGAGCCGGAGGCGAATGGCCGATAGCCGTTCAACAAAACGCCACATTCGACCTTCCTGCCGAACAAGCTCTTGGAAAAGCTGTTCGTGGTGTTGCCCCAAAACCAGCGACCCTCGGCCGAGCGTCGCAGGATCGCGGCCGATCGTTCGTCGTGGACGCTCGTCAGCGCATTCTGGATCGGGCTGAAGTGATAGCCGAAGAGATGGCCGAGCGAGCCATCGACCTTGGCGAACTCACGCACGATGCGCAGCGCCGTGGAGTAAGGCTGCCCCTCGCCACCGAATTCCTTGGGAATGAGCAGATTGACGAGGCCGCTTTCCTTGAGGAGCCGGACCTGCTCGGTGGGACGTCCGCCCTGTTGATCTCGCTCGATGGCATCGACGGCGAAGATGTTTCTGAGTTCGACTGCCTTGGCGAGATAGGGATTGGTCTGGTCCGGCTCGAAGAGCACGGGAGGCAACAGGGCTTGTTCGAAGCCTGAGGGCTTTACGGTCATCGTCTTTCCTCTGTCAGTCGTGAAGTCGCGGAAAACCATGTCGCTCGGCAAGCAGCTCGAGGATGCGGCTTGTCTTGGAGACGAAGCGCTTGCCTTTCCAGTCCGCGGCGTCAGGCGGCGGATTGGAGGCGAGCACCAGAACCGGCAAGGATTGGTTCTCCTCACCAACCGCCTCGATCACGCGCGTACGCGGGCGAGGGAATGGCACACGCTGTACGTCGATCCGGCTCGCAAGCTCGGGGAAGCTGGCAAGCAAGCCCTCAATGGCGTTGCAATGGGGGCAGACGAAGGTCTGGCCAGGCCGTTTCGGATCCGGGAAGCCGGGGGCGATGAGAAAGAGCGTGTCGCGGCTCATGTCTGTTCTCCTTATTCTGCCGCGACTGCGCTGCGATTGGCGGCGCGGCTGTTCTCGGGGCGCTTGAGGCCAAGGTTTTCGCGCAGTGTGGTGCCTTCATATTCGTGGCGGAAGAGACCGCGCCGGCGCAGTTCCGGCACCACGAGCTCGATGAAATCGGAAAGCCCGCCCGGCATGATCGGCGCCATGATATTGAAGCCGTCGGCGCCATAGTTTTCGAAGCGCTCCTCCAGCGTGTCGGCGATCTCGTCGGGTGTGCCGACCACCTGCCAATGGCCGCGCGCGCCGGCAATGCGCAGGTAGAGTTGCCGGATCGTGAGGTTCTCGCGCCGGGCAAGATCAAGAACCAGCGCCTGCCGGCTCTTGCCGGCGTTTGTTGTGGCAAGATTTTCGGGCACGGGTCCATCAAGCGGATAGTCCCTGAGGTCAACGCCGGAAAGCTGCGAAATCAGGTTCAAGCCGACCTCGGGCTGAATAAGCTCCTGAAGGGATTCGAACTTCTCCTGCGCCTCCGATCGCGTGCGGCCGACAACAGGGAAAATACCGGGCAGGATCTTCAGATCGTCATGCGAGCGGCCGTATTTGGCAAGCCGCCCTTTGACGTCGGCGTAGAAGCTGGTGGCTTCCTCCAAGGTGATCTGGGCGGCGAAGATGGCTTCCGCGGTGCGGGCGGCGAGCTCCTTGCCGGGCTCCGAGGCGCCGGCCTGAACGACAACAGGTCGGCCCTGCGGCGAGCGTGGAATATTGAGCGGCCCGCGGACCTTGAAGTGCTTTCCGCTGTGATCGAGGCGATGCAGCTTGGTCGGGTCGAAATACCGGCCGCTTTCGCGGTCGCGCGGGAAGGCATCGTCCTCCCAGCTGTCCCAGAGGCCGAGCACGACGTCGGCGAATTCCTCCGCGCGCTCATAGCGGTCGGAATGGAGGATCTGTGCCTCGTGGCCGAAATTGAAGGCGGCGTCGGGGTCGGAGGAAGTCACCAGGTTCCAGCCGGCGCGGCCGCCGCTCAACCGGTCGAGCGAACCGAATTGCCGGGCCAGATTATAGGGATCGGAGTAACTGGTGGAAGCGGTGGCGATCAACCCGATGTTGCGGGTGACGGACGACAGTGCGGAGAGCAGGGTGATGGGTTCGAATGGATAGACGCCGCTATGGGCCTTGCGGCTGGCCGCCTCGACATCCTTGATGCGCGCGGCAACGCCATCCGCGAAGAAGATCGTGTCGAACTTCGCCGCTTCCGCGAGCTTGGCCAGTTCCAGATAGTTCTCGAACTCGGTGTCGACGGAAGCCTTTGGATGCCGCCATGCGGCGACGTGGTGCCCGGTGAAGAGCAGAAATGCGCCGAGCTTGATCTTGTCCTTGCGTTTCGCCATTGCGGTTCCTTTCAACGATAGATGGCCGGCACCGGGAATTCGCCGGTCAGCAGCCATGTGCCGACGGTGCGCTTCTTGTACTCGGCGGGATTGTGAAGCGTGTGGGTCCTGATATTGCGCCAGAAGCGGTCGAACCCATTGGCGTTGGTCGCCGAGCGGGCGCCCATGACCTCGAAGACCTCGCTGGAAACGGCAAGCCCGACCTCGCCGGCATAGACATTGGCGGTTGCGATATCGATCGCGGCCGCTCCACGGTCGGCGGCGGTCAGCGATGGACCTAGGGCGTAGGCTGCATCGAGGCTGCGGGCGGCTTTGTCGGCGAGTTCCGTTGCCGCGAGGGTGCGGATATAGAGGTCGCCGTACTGGCGTTTGATCCACGGGTCGTCGATGTGCCGCTCGACGCCGGAATAGACCCACGGCCGTGAACTCGTCGTCGTATAGGCTTGGCCTTCCTCCAGTATGCCTTGCGCGCTGCCGACAAAGACATTGAGCAGAACGCTCTGCTGCAGGAGCGATGTGAGGGAGGAATAAGGCGTCAGCGGCACGTCCGGCGAACTGATCAGCTCGTCGTCCTGAACCTCGAGATTGACGAAGCGCACCGTGCCGCTTCCTGTCTGTCGCTGTCCGATGCCGTCCCAGTCGTTCTCGATGACGATGCCGTCGCGGTCGGCGGGAACGGCGGCGGTCAGTCGTGCCCCATCGGTATTCTCCCAGGAGATCTGGATGTAGTCGGCGATATGCGAGCCCGAAGAGAACGGGCGGCTACCGTTGATGACCCAGCCTGTCGCCGTCCTTTCGCCGCTCGACGTTTTCGACAAGGCGTTTCCGGAATTGCTCCAGATCCAGTTGCCCGCCGCCGAGCCGGTCAGCCACTTTTCCTTCTGGGCGGCCGAGCCGCGGAACAGGATGAGGTTGAGCGGCAGGTGATGATAGCCGAAGAGATGGGCGAGCGATCCATCCGTCTTGGCAAACTCTCTGACAATCCGCAGGATCGTCAGCCATGAGGCGCCCTGGCCGCCATATCCCTTGGCGATCTGTGCCGAGGGCAGGCCACTTTCCTTCAGAAGCCTGACCTGTTCGACGGGCCTGCCGCCCTGTTTGTCCCTCTCGACGGCATCGAGGTGAAACGCCTGCCGTAGCGCGGTCGCCTTTGCCAGAAGCGTGTCGTCAGCATCTGTTTCGAACGGCATCTTGCCTCCTTGGGATGACAGTAAGGGACATGTGCGCCCCCGCATTTCCCGCCAACGGTTGGCTGGTCGGCCGCTCAAGTCCAGAAACATCTGCTTGATTTCGCGGAAAGAAATTCTTTCGCTGCTGCGTGCGATTTTGGCGTTTCGTCGGGGCGCTATTCGAGGGAAACATCATCCTGTCAAAGCACGGAAAGTGGGTGGCTGTTCCTTTGCGTTGCGCCGACTGCGAACAATCTTTCAGACGCAATTATTCTTTCCCGGACGAGAAGAAACTTTGACTTCGGCTTTCCGGGCACACCACGGAAGCTTCACTCAGCGGACCACAGTCCAACCCGAGAGGAGCTCTTCGCATGTCCATCAACCGTCGAAGTTTCAACCAGCTGCTGTTGCTTGCGAGCGCCAGCACCTTGCTTCCGTCGATCTCCTTTGGGCAAGGTGCGGCGCCGGCAACGGGTGGCACCTTGAACTGGCTCTACCGGGTGGACCCCGGCAACGCACTCTTTGCAATCAACACATCGTCGGGCACCGGCCAGGCCATCGGCCCGAAGATCGTCGAGGGTCTTTTGACCTTCGACCTCGACGTGAAGCCGCAGCCGCTGCTGGCAACGGAATGGTCGGTTTCCGATGACAATCTTCGCTACACGTTCAAGCTCCGCAAGGGTGTGAAGTGGCATGACGGCACGGACTTCACGTCCGATGACGTCGCCTTCTCGATCTTCCGGCTGAAGGAAGCGCATCCGCGCGGTCGCATCACCTACCAGAACGTGGTGGCGGTCGAGACGCCGGATCCGCTGACCGCCGTTATCGTGCTGTCGAAGCCGGCTCCGTTCCTGCTTTCGGCGCAGTCGAGCTCGGAATCGCCGATCGTGCCGAAGCACATCTTCGAGAAGCTGGCGCCGGGTGACGGCCAGACGCTGCAGACCGCAATCGGCACCGGTCCGTTCAAGCTGACGGAGTGGGTGGCCGGCAGCCATCTGATCTTCGAGAAAAACCCGAATTACTGGGATGCCGGCAAGCCCTATCTCGACCGGATTATCCTGCGTGTCGTCACCGACCCGGCCGCCCGGTCGGCGGCGCTGGAGACAGGCGAGGCCGACATCGGCGACAACCCGGTTCCTCTCGCCGATCTCGACCGGCTGAAGCAGGTGCCCAATCTCACCGTCGACACCACCACCTATGCCTACTCCGGCCCGCAGCAGCAATTGTTCTTCAACTACGACAACCCGCTGTTTGCCAAGCGCGAGGTCAGGCTTGCTATCGCTCAGGCGATCAACCTGCAGGACATCGTCGATGTCGCGCTCTATGGATACGCGCAGGTGTCGCCGAGCCCGGTCAGCACCGCTCTGACGCAATGGTACGACAAGAGCGTCGTGGCCCACCCCTACGATACAGCCGCCGCCGAAAAGCTGCTTGATGAAGCGGGTTATCCGCGCAAGGCCGACGGCAAACGCTTCGACCTCCGGCTGACCTACAACTCCTACCTTCCGCAAGGCTATGCCGACGTCCTGAAAAGCCAGCTGGAAAAGATCGGCGTCGGGATCGAGATCAAGAAATACGACCTGCCGACCTTCCTGAAGACGGTTTACACCGATCGCGCCTTCGATCTGGTGGTGGAGTCGCTCTCCAACACGTTCGATCCGTCGCTCGGCATCCAGCGCGCCTATTGGAGCAAGAACTTCAAGATCGGCCTGCCGTTCTCGAACGCCAGCCACTACTCGAACGCCCAGGCGGACGCGCTGCTCGAGGCGGCAGCCACCGAGTCGGATGTGAAGAAGCGCTGGGAGGTCTGGAGCAAGTTCCAACATCTCATCCATGACGAGGTGGCGTCAGTCGACCTCGTTGCCGCCGGTGCCCAGATCGTCGCCAACAAGCGGGTGAAAAACTACGTCACGGGATCGCAGGGGCTGAACTGGAGCTTCGGTGACCTGTGGATCGATCCGAGCGCTTGAGGAGGCAGCACCATGACGAAACATTCGATAGACAAGGCCACGTTGATTGACTGGCTGGGTGACAGGCTCGAACTGGCAGTGCTTGATATCCGGCCGGCCGACGAGGTTGGTTACGCTTCGCCGCTCTTTGCCACAAACCTGCCGGCGGAACGCGTGGAAGCGGAACTGGACCGCTTCGTGCCGCGGCGTGTGGTCCGCACCGTTCTGGTCGACGGTGGGGACGGTGCTGCCGAGGCGTTGGCAGCCCGACTGGCGCAGGCGGGCTGGATCGACCTCCATTTCCTGGAACGCGGCATTCCCGCCTGGGTGGACGGCGGCGTGGAAGCACTTCCGACCTTCGATATTCCGGGCGTTCCCTTCGTAACGAAGGTGCGCGAGGAACGACAGACTCCGGTGATTACCGCTGTCGAACTCAAGGCCCTGCGCGACAGGGGCGAGGACGTGATCGTCCTCGATACGCGTACGCTCAGCGAATTTGACAAGGCTCATGTGCCGGGTGCCGTCGGCGTGCCCGGCGCCGAACTCCTGCTTCGCTTCGCGGATATTGTTCCCACAGCGGAAACGAAGGTTGTCATTTCCTGCGCCGGTCTGCCGCGCGCCATTCTCGGTGCGCAAACACTGATCGATGCCGGTGTCGCCAATGCCGTATCCTATCTGGACGATGGGACACGCGGCTGGACGGATGCGGGCTTCGAATTGGAAACGGGACGTACAGCCGCCTACGGTGAGCCGACCGAACACTCGCGTCGTTTCGCGAAGGAGCGCGGCGAGCGCCTTTCGGCAAAGGATGGCCTGACGTTCATCGATCGGCAGACCGCCGAGAGATGGAATGCCGACCCGTCGCGCACGACCTATCTGCTGGATGTCCGCACACCGGAGGAATTCGAGCGCGCACATCTTCCAGGGTCGATCTCCTCGGAGGGCGGACAGCTGCTCGGTGTGTCTTACCGGACGATTGCCGTTCGCGGCGCCCGCGTCGTCCTGGTCGACGATCTGCTTGGCTCGCGTGCCCGCATCGTCGCCCACTGGCTCGCCCTCCGTGGTTTTGAAATCGCGGTTCTGCTTCACGATTTCGAGGCCGAGCAACGGGCCGCCGCATAGGTTTTGGCCGGAGCGAGAACCCACTTCCCAATACCGCCGTCGTCAGCCGGCGGTATTGTTGCTGTAAACAGGAAACAACACCATGACTGATATCAATGGGGCTTGGGGCGCACCGCCAAGCGACCGCTTCGAGCGTCTTGCGGAGACCTTCAGGCCCGTTTTTGCCCGTATCGGCGAACGTGCTGTCGACCGCGACCTTGCCCACGAATTGCCTTTCGATGCCTATGAGTGGTTGAAGACCTCGGGCTTTTCGCGTCTCCGGCTGCCGGCCACCCACGGAGGCCTCGGCATAACCTTGCCGGAGCTTTTCGGCCTGATCATCGAGCTTGCCGCAGCCGATCCAAACCTCACCAACGCCTATCGCAGCCACTTCGGCTTCACCGAGGATCTGTTGAATGCACCCGACAGCGCCTGGCGCGATGCCTGGCTGACAAGGCTCGGGAATGGCGAGACGATTGGCAGCGGGTTCTCCGAACTGGGCGACACCCCAATCGGCAGCTATTCGACACGCCTTGTCCGCCACGGTGCCAACTGGCGCCTCGATGGTGAAAAATTCTACACCACCGGCTCGCTTTATGCAGACTGGATCACGCTTGGCGCGATCGACGGGGATGGGCAGCCGATCGGCGCGCTGGTGCCGACGTCGGCGCCCGGGGTAGAGATCGTCGACGATTGGGACGGATTCGGCCAATCCCTGACGGCCAGCGGCACAGCCCGCTTCCATGACGTCGAGATCGCCGACGAGCTGATCAAGCCAAGTTCGGTGCGTTTCAGCTACTCCGGCGGGTTCTTCCAGCTGGTCCATCTGGCCTCGCTCGCGGGCATCGGCCGTGCAGCCGCCAACGATCTGGCGCGGCATGTGGCGGCGAGAAAGAGGGTCTATGGCCGTGGCAACGCGTCCCGATCGGCTCAGGACGCGCAGGTTCAGCAGGTGGTCGGGAAGGTCAGAGGCGCCGCCTATAGCGCCGGCGCAATCGTGCTTCAGGCAGCGAAGGCGCTGCAGCGCGCCTACGAGGCCAATCAGAGCGGCGATCAGGAACAGATAGCGTTGGCCGGCCGCAATGCCGAGCTCGAGGTCAGCCAGTCCGTCACCGTCGTCACGTCGCTGATCCTCGATGCCAGCACGGTGCTGTTCGACGCACTGGGAGCATCCGCCGCCAAGCGCGGCCACGGCCTTGACCGTCATTGGCGCAACGCCCGCACGATCGCCTCCCACAATCCACGCATCTATCACGACCGCATTGTCGGCGATTTCGCCGTCAACGGCACGATTCCGGGGCCGCAGGCGGGCGTTGGTGTTGCAAAGCAAAAGCAGGCTGAACGGACAGACGCATGAGCATTCAAAGACGTCGCATGAACCTCAATGTCGGATTGAACTCCACCGGCTATCTCGCAAACGCTTGGAAATACCGCAGCGGTGACAGGCACGATATCAACGATCCTGCCTATTACCGGCGGCTGGCAGAAATCGCCCATAAGGGGCTGTTCGACGCGGTGTTCTTTTCCGACCATCCGGCGCTGATGACGGAGCCGCTGGGCCGTCCCTTTCACACGATCGACCCGCTGATCCTGTGCACAACGCTTGCCGCACAGGTGCCGGATCTCGGTTTTGTCGTCACCATCTCGTCCACCTACAATTCACCCTATAACTTCGCCCGGCGCGTCCAGTCGCTCGATATCGTTTCGGGAGGCCGGCTGATCGTCAACATCGTGTCGTCCTTCAACCCCAACGTCGCCGCCAACTTCGGCAGCGCGGCGCTTCCGCCGCGCAACGAGCGCTACGCCCGTGCGAGCGAATTTCTCGACGTGGCAAAGAAGCTGTGGTCGAGCTGGGATCCCCGGCGGGAGGACGACGTCGGGTCAGATCGCTTCTGGGATAGCGCGAGCGCCGTGGCGATCGACCACGACGATGCCTTCTTCCAGGTGCGCGGTCCGCTCAATGTTCCGCGCGGCCCACAGGGCCATCCCGTCATCGCTCAGGCAGGTGCGTCAGATGGCGGCATCGATCTCGCGGCGCGGCACGGCGAGATCATCTATTGCAATATTCTTTCCAAGCCGGCGGGCCGGGCCTTCGGCGACAAGGTCCGCAACCGGGCCGTTTCGCTCGGCAGGGATCCATCTGGTATTCGTATCGTCCCTGGCCTCGTCGTTATGCTCGGGGAAAACCGCGAGGAAGCGCTGCGCAAGCATGAACTCTACAGTGGCACGGGATCGGAAGATGGCTTGCTGGAACGTTTCGTGCGCGAGCATGGATTGGAGCGTGACCGTTTCGATCCAGATGCTGTTCTGGACCATCAGCGCTTCATACCTGATCCAAACCGGCAGCAGGCCGTAGGCATGGGGCTTGGACTTTCCGACCTGCTCCAGCACGAGAAGTTGACAGCGCGTCAAGTGGTGCGCCGCTCCGAAGGTCATCACCGACTTTTGCTTGGCACGGCCAAGGAGGTCGCCGAGGAGATGATCGACCTGTGGGAGGACGGCACTGTGGATGGCTACACACTGCAACCCCCTCGGGCGCCAGATGACATCATCGAGTTCGCAGACAAGGTCATCCCCATCCTTCAGGATCGAAACGTATATCCCCGCCAGTATGAGGGGCGAACGATACGCGACCGGTATGGGTTTTCCTATCCGACTTGAAGTTGGCTAGGGCTCGCCTTTGCTGAACGTGTGTCGTAGCCCATGCATCGGCGCCCCCAATTTCAAGCCTCCGTGTGATCAGGCCCCGATCTTTGATCAATAGTCGACGCCCACATTCATACCTTAGTCGGCTAATGTCGGACAAGGCCTACTTCAACGCGCTCGCACCGATGATGGTGGCCGCATATTCGAGGGGGAAATCCACTTAGCAAAATGCCCCGAGTTGTTCAGACGGACCCAGCCACCTCTCTCACCCCAGTGAACTGCTTTAGGCGACAGGGGACACAACTCACCCTTAAGGACACGCTTCTGGGCTTTCGTAGACGTAACAGACCGGGCCAATCGTTCCGCGTAACTGCCGCGAAGGACAGGGGAACATCGTTTGGCTTTAACGCGACTGATGGGAGGCGATCCAGTTCTTGACGCCCGCAATAGAACTGAATTCGTCGACACTGCGGCTCGGGAGGTCGGGGTAAGCCGAAATCGCCATTTCGCTTAGCGCCTTCCCAGGGCCGAATTCGAGAAACGACGTCGCCCCGGCTTCTACACAGCTTCGCAGGCACTCGGACCACTGCACGGTTTGCGATACCTGCCTTGCAAGTTTGGCAAGACCAGTCTCGACATCGACGACGGTCGACCCATCGATCCCGCTTATCAGCCGAACTCCCGGGTCTTGGGGAGAGCATGACGCAGTCTTCAGCAGAACACCGTGGAAGTCTTCCGCAGCCTTGTTCAGCAGGTTCGTATGTGACGCGACCATGACCGGAACGAATGCCACCCTCTGAGCCCTTGCGGCACGGGCCGCTTCGGCAATCGCCTCAAGAGCAGGCCGCCTTCCCCCGACGATAAACGCGTCACCGGGATTGATAATTGAAATCGCGGCCCTGTATCGCGCGCATAGCGCGTCAATCACACCCCGTGAAAGGCCGCGTATAAACAAAAGGCCGTCGCCCGGAGAGGTCTCGGCGTCCATGATCTCGGCACGGCGCGCAACGAGCTCCATGGTTTTCCTTGTCGAGAACAGGCCTGATACGCCCCAGGCCGCTACTTCTCCGACGCTATATCCGGCGATAATTTTCTGTGAGGGCAAGCATGACTTGAGGGTTTCGAACGTCACGAGCGCCTGCAGCGTGCAAAGTATCTGGCCCAATCGGTTGCTGTGAAGCGTCTCGATCGATCCTCGCTTGACGAGTTCGCGGGGGTCGGCTCCGCCAAGCAAACTTGCGCAGTACGCAAACAGCTCACCTGCTTCCGATGAGCTTTCCGTGAGAGAAAACATGGTAGAATGCTGATGTCCTTGTCCGGAACACAAGATGGCGACAGTCATTGCTAGCTTTCAACTTGGAAACAGTACGGCGATGGCAATTGCCAGTGTCACGATGCTCGAGATCGTACTTGCGATCACCATCGATCCCGTCGCGCCGGAGTCCAGGCGGTAGTTAACGGCGAACAGGATACCGAAAAAACCGGAAGGCACCGCCGCCAGCAGGATGGCGACCTTTGCGGCGTCCCACGGGATGGGCAATAGAAGCACCACGCAAGTCGTGAGGAGGGGACGCACCAGGTTCGACATGATGGTTGCGCTGATGACTTTCCTGTTGAGTTGGAAAGCCTGTGAAGAAAGGACGACCCCCGTCAGGAATAGCGCTACGCCGGGTGCAGCATGACCGATCAAAAGGAGACTGGCATCGGCGACATCACTTGTTTCGAAACCGCTGAGCGAAAAGAGTATCCCAAGTATGGGCGCGATCACGACGGGCTTGGTCAGGGCATGCCAGAGACTGCTCGCGATCTTGGGCTGATGGCCGCCATTCGCGCCTGGTTTTCCAGCATACATTTCTACGAGAAGCAGTGACAGCGGGCTAATGATGATCGAGCCACTTGCGAGCACGATTGCGAGTGGAATCGTCCCGGCTGGGCCGAGGACGTCAGCTAGAATAGGGAGCCCCACACCCGCCAGATTCGGGAACGCGATCGTGAGGGCTTGTAACGAGGCGTCTGCTTTGCCGACCTGCATGTAGCGTACTTGCAGTAGATACCACGCGATAAACACGACAAGCATCACGCCGGTACTGATGAGGAAAAGGGGTGCTTGAGAGAACATCTCAGTACGCGAGGCCGAAGCCGTCGCCGCAAACAGCGAAGCGGGCAACGCAAATGTCATGACGAGGACATTGAGCCCGTCAACGTGATGATTGTCCACGATATTACGACGGCCGGCAACGTAACCCAGCGCCATGACAAAGAAAATCGGAAGTAGCGCCAGCAGGATCGTATGGGCCATCAGATGCTGCGCCTTTCATGGGCATCGACAAACAGCGTCATGGCCAAGAGGTCCGCCGCCCCGCCCGGGCTGAGCCAACGGTCGGTAAACTGTTGATGGATCGAGGCTGCTCGACGTTTCCATTGGGGAGAACGGATTCCACCATCGTCCAGAAAGTCCTGCGCGAGCTGCTTCGCGTACAGAAGGCCCTGAGGACCACCCCGATGGAGTAGATTGGTGTCCTCCAGAACAGCGATGAGTGCGAAACAAGTCTGAACGCGGGCGGCATCCAGATCGTGCGGACTCGCCTCGACGGCATCCCTCAGAGCGGGCAAGCCAATCTGATATACAGTTGGAAAGCCCTGCGCCGCTTCCATGCGAGCACCGCCCGCACCAAATCGGCGTCTCGCCCTGTCGCCATGACTGCGCAACAGCACGGGGCCGTCGATTATGTCATGTCCCCAGCGTTTAGAGACGATTGTGCCAAGCGAAATGTCCTCCGCGACGACGCCACTTGCGCTGGCACCCGCTGCTGCGCACAGAAGTCCCATCCCGAATATCGCACCCCTATGGGTATTGATGCCGCCGGTGGCGGCGCGCATTGCGGCTTCCGCCTCGATACCGATCACTCGCAGGCGACCCATTTCGCAGTCTTGTGCCCCAGCGTCTGCCAAAGCCGCGAAGAAGGGTTTGATTGCGGCGGCGCTATCACGAAAGGTCTCGGAATTCATGTCGTAGTGGCTGCCGCAGTCGATGTGGCTTACCAGGCCGGGCTTCGGCCACGTCTCCAGCTCCAGCAAAAGACAGGCAGTCGCTGTCGAAGCGATCTGATGGACGTTTGCTGGCCGCCGGCTCTGGACGCGTGACCGTTCTTGCTGCGCGGGGGGCGTCAACAAATGCCCATTCATTGCAATGCGCCTCCATCCCTGAAGACCGCTGGGGCGCTCATGGTCGCTCCCGATATGGATTTCACCAACACATCCCCTGTCGCGCCGTCAAACTCCCGCCAGTTAACCCCGGCACCGTCGCTGCGGATCAACTCTCCATCCAAGCGCATCGGAGCTGCGGACTCAATACGCGCCAGATCTTCCACAAGGGAGACCAGGTTCGTATCCCGATGAAAATAAAACAGGAAATCGAGATCCGAGGTGGCTGTCAGGTAGTTCAGACCGGTAATCACGCTCCATCCAAGGCTGCCGAAAACCCTGGCTTCGATGCCGTGCCGCGATGCAAGGGAATCAAGCGTCCGAAGTGTTGGAAGCCACCCGCTGGGGGCTCTGTGGTCAACCGAATTCAACGTGGGTGGGCGATCAACCGATTGGATCTGATGCTCTTGAACAACCAACGAGAGGCGTTTCTTCCCTGCGTTTGGGGGTAGCGGAAGCCCCACCGAAATTCCGATGCGCTCGCCCGGTTCGGGCCGCCGGCTGATGAGCGGCCATCCACGCCTGCTCCATTCAAGGACAAAAGGTTCGGACTGCAGGCGCGGATGATCGGCAAATATCTCGCCCCAGGAGGGTGGGTTGATCGAAATCAGATCGTGCCGCCTTGGCGGCACCACGTTACGGTGCGAGTGCGAGCGCATGGACCCGCTCCGCGATCTCGGCAGCCTTCATACGCCCCTTGCGTTCCTTACCGAGTACATCCCGGACATCAAGAGCGTCCGGTAGTTCACCGAGCAGTGCCTCAAGCTGGGCCGCGAGAGAGTCGGTCTCGTTCCATGTGCGGTGAACAGCTCCGGTCTGCGCAAGGTTCTCGAGGCCGGGCGCGAAAACGGGCGTCGATTTTGCCTTTTCTTCGAGAATTTCGACCGAAAGCTTCGTCACCTTTGACATCGAGGGAAGGTCCATCACTGCCGGAGACGCGCCCGGCAGCCCGACCAGCACACGTGTCGCCAATGCGGTGGCGAGGAACGCCCCGGCGGCAGAATGGCCGTAGAGAATTCCGATGGTCGGACGATCGTGCATATCGGCGTAAATCAGGCATTTGGCGAGGTGCGCGAGAAATTCATTCAGGCCCAGCAATTCGTCGCGCTTGCTCATCCGCTGGCTGTCGCTGTCGACGATAACCAGGATCGGGCCGCTCCGGTTTCTAAGGGCCCCAAGCACGAAGCTCGAAAGATGAATTGCCTCGTCTACGCCCAGTGCTTTTCGGTCAGAAACGCCGACGATCAAGGCTTGGCCACCGGCTCGAAGCGTGCCGTACCCGGTAACGACTCCATTGTCGTTCGCCACCTCGTGGCCGCCGGGGAAAAGCGAGGCTAGGATCTCAGCGAGCGTCATGATCGGTACTCCGTAGTTTGTCGGCCAGGGATTTGAACTCGTCGGCAGGCATTCCCGGCACCGACGCCGCGTCGGGCGCGCCGATCGCCTGCCAGATGTCGAGCGCATCGCCAGAAGTCCCGAAGCTCTCCAGCCGCTTCTCAAGCCGAACCTGCTCGTTCAGCAGGGTTTCAAGCGTAAGCTCTGCAACGGTCTGCAGGAGGGCGACCGCGGCGTCTCGAAACGCTTTAGCCGTGTCATCGACGAAGTCGTCGGCCGCGCCGATCAGGCGTCTGTGCTTGCCGCCCATCGTTCGCCACACCAACGCTCGGTCGCGGGAATCGAATTCCTCGACACCTCGGTTCGTCTCAATGACTTCGGGGCCGGAAACTGCGATGCGGCCTTGCTCGGAAACGATCAGAGCGGAGCAGCAACCGGCTGTGAGGCCGCCTCCGCCGTAACAACCCGCGCGGCCGCCGATAAGTCCGATGATCCTGACGCCGGCGGTCCTGGCTTCGACGACAGCCCGCATGATTTCGGCAATTGCAAGCTCGCCGGCATTTGCCTCCTGAAGGCGAACACCTCCAGTGTCGAACAGGATCAGTACGGGTATCGACTTCACATCGCGCGCAGCGCGCAGGAGGCCCGTCAATTTGGCTCCATGCACTTCGCCGAATGCTCCGCCCATGAAACGGCCTTCCTGCGCCGCCACGAACACAGGGGAGCCTTCAACCATGCCGCGCCCGACCACAATGCCGTCGTCGAATTGCTCCGGAAGATCGAAAACGCGAAGGTGAGGGCTAACTTCCCGGTTTTCGGGCCCGAGGAATTCCCGGAAGCTTCCGGCATCCAGCAAGAAATCGATACGCTTTCGCGCGGAGGCTTCGTACCAGCTTGCAGAGTCTTCGCCGTGGGCAAAAGGCGATGGGCTTTTTATATTGCTCATTGCTGCTCCTCCATCACTCTGACCGCTTGCGCCAGTCGCAGCATCACCGTATCCGGCCGTGCGCCGCCATCATTGATGGACAACTTGAGACCGCCAG
This sequence comes from Rhizobium sp. Root1220, assembly GCF_001426265.1. GTDB lineage: Bacteria > Pseudomonadota > Alphaproteobacteria > Rhizobiales > Rhizobiaceae > Rhizobium. The sequence continues at coordinate 174,574 of NZ_LMDG01000002.1, read as the reverse complement.
GTGCGTATCGCTCGACGAAGTCATGGACGACCGCTGCCCAGACTTCCTTGAAGCCCTCTGCAGCCGTCTTGATATCGATTTGGCACTGGTTATCGGGAAGGATACGCTCCGCGAGGACTTCGAGGTTCCCGGAGGCCACCACTCCGACGATGGCAAGTTTTCTGTCGCCTGAAGCCTGCTTGCGCGTCTTGTGGTGAAAGGTAAGGTCTTCCATCATGTTGCTCCTTCACCAGTTGCGGAATTTCGAGGGCGGGGAGTAAAGACCTCCCGACCATCGGACGAGGTCCTTGATAGAGCGGGCTGCCAAGAGGTTTCGGTCTGCGTCGAGAGGGTCGATGCCGAGGTCTTCCGGGCGTCGGATCACGCCCCGTTCCCGCAGGTGCTGGACCGCCTTTCTGTCCCGCTCTCGGCCAACGTCGGTATAGCCCGCCACCCCGCGGATGGCCTGTTCACGCTCACCGGCGTTCCGGCATAGAAGGAGGTTTGCAATGCCTTCTTCGGTCACGATATGCGTCACGTCATCGCCGTAGATCATGACAGGAGCCAGATCCAGCTTGAGTTTTTCCGCGAGAGCCAACGCGTCCAGTTTCTCGACAAAAAGCGGAGCGTTTTTCTCGCCAAACGTCTCACCAATCTGAACGACGAGTTTGCGACCACGTCGCAATGGAGCAGGCCCGTCGGGATCAGCTTCCTTGCCTGCTTGGAGCCAAGGCTCGCTTGGATGACGCCGACCTCGCGGGTCCGAACCCATGTTCGGTGCACCGCCGAAGCCTGCGATGCGTTGGGTCGTCACCGTGGATGAGTTGCCGGCGAGGTCGATCTGAAGTGTTGAGCCGATAAACATATCGCAGGCATAGAGGCCCGCCACCTGGCAGAAAGCCCTGTTAGAACGCAGGGAACCGTCCGGTCCGGTGAAGTAGACGTCAGGTCTTGCCCTAATATAGTCCTCCATGCCGACTTCCGAACCGAACGAATGGATCTGTTGAACCCAGCCGGATTCAATCGCGGGGATCAGCGCGGGATGAGGGTTCAAAGCAAAGTGCGACGCGATCTTTCCCTTGAGTCCGAGCTTCTCTGCGAACGTGGGAAGAAGCAGTTCTATGGCTGCGGTGCTGAACCCGATACCGTGGTTGAGACGTTGAACATGGTAGGGAGCGTAGATTCCCTTGATGGCCATCATGGCTGTAAGGATTTGCGTTTCCGTGATAGCGCCTGGATCGCGTGTAAACAGGGGTTCCACAAAAAACGGCCTGTCGGCTTCGACCACGAAGTGAACCCGATCGCCAGGAATATCGACGCGGGGAACCCGGTCGACGATCTGGTTGACCTGGGCGATTACAACGCCGTCCTTGAATGCGGTCGCTTCGACGACAGTGGGCGTGTCTTCCGTGTTCGGTCCCGTATACAGGTTTCCGTCACGATCAGCGCTGACCGCGGCGATCAAGGCGACATTGGGCGTGAGATCGATAAAATACCGGGCGAATAGCTCGAGATAGGTATGGACCGCGCCGAGCTCGATTTTGCCGCCAAAGAGCATCGTCGCAATCCGGGCCGATTGCGGACCCGAGTAGGCATAGTCGAGCCGCTTGGCGATGCCGTGATCGAACAGATCAAGATGACTGGGGAGGACTACACCGGACTGCACCATGTGCAGGCTGTTGACCTTGGTGCGATCCACGGCAAGCAGGGCGTTGCTTAACAGGTCGGCCTGCTTCTGGTTGTCGCCTTCGAGACATACGCGATCGCCGGGGCGCACTACGGCCTCCAGCAACCGCGTGGCGTCGCGGGCTTCGACGATCTTTCCGTTAGCCACGGCACTTCCCGCCTTGATACGGGCCAGATACTCCTCGCGGTGTCGTTGCCAGTTCATGGTTATCAGGGCTCCTGCTTGTCGGTCGGTCGACAACTGAATGGTTGTGCTTGACCGCTTTCGGGTTGCTCAAGGAGAATTCGACCACCGCGTTCGTGGCAAGCGGTGCCATCGCATTGTCGGAGTACTACTTCTTGGCGGCCGAGGCGTCGCTCTGCATCCTATTGCCTTGAATGCATGGCGTCCGCATGAAGCTGGTTCGTTCTGGTTCTGGTATGTGGAGGCTTTCGCGAAATTCTCAAGAAAACCTAATTGCGGGCGACGCATTCGAGAATCACACCTAAGTGTAGGACGAGTACGACCAAAGCACCCAACCGCCTTATATACCGAGCTTGCAGGTGAGATGTAGGGTGGCACAAGACCCCCTGGCGACCGTCACCTCCTCCCAGATCGCTCATCAGGGTGTCGAAGTCCATCGTGCGACTGTCGGCCGGTTTCTGCATCGCCTTGGGCTGAGCAATAAAAAGCCTCAGGGCAGGCGAGCATCGCAGACCGGAGATCGCAAAGGTACGTGACCCGTGGATCGGTCGTCGAAAAGGGGTTCTTCAACAAGGCTATGGCGCGGTTGGTCTTCATCGGTGAGACGTCCACGAATACACGGCTGACCAAACGCACGGGCTGGTCACCAGAAGGCCACCCTTTGGAAATTGGAAGACACTGAATGGCCCCGAGATTTGTAGACACCTTCTTTCGACGCCGCCATCGGAGCGGGTGCCTTTGCATGATCATCATCACGCGTACTGGCCGCCACGCTCGCTGAAGTGGTCAGAGGTGGAACGCCTTCAACGCATCGACAAGCCGTTTCAGGTCTGTCGGCTTCCCGATGTTGGCGATACCGGCGAGCGCAGTGTGAACCGCAAGCTCATTCGCATGAGCCGCGCTTGCGAGGACGAATGGAATAGCCAACGCCTTCAACTGAAGAGCGACGGCCGTGACTTTCTCGCCGCCGAGACTGAAATCGAGGACCGCAGCATAGGGACGTTCCTCGCTGACAAGATCAAGAGCGTAGTCGACCGACGCCGCCGGCCCCAAGACACGGAATCCCCCATCGATCAGGGCCGCCTTGAGTTCCATCGCTATCAGTAGTTCGTCTTCCACCACCAGGACGCATCGCCTGCCTTCAGCACCGTTTTTCGCAGGATCGTCCATTTATCCTCACACTGGAATTCTGATCGTGGCCGCCAAACCTCCGGGGTCGTACTTAAGTTCCACCTTGCCGCCGAGATGAGCGGACGTGCCCTCGATCAATTCGGTGCCATAGCCGCGGCGCGTGGGCGGCGTCACGGGTAAGCCGTTCTTTTCCTGCCACTCGCAATTCAGATATGTCCGGCCTCGCGGACCGGCCTCAAGTGCCCATTTGACGTGGATTTGCCCGTCGGGAACCGACAGGGCACCATATTTCACTGCGTTGGTGCCCAGCTCGTGAAAAATCATGCTGGCAGCGAGGACCTTGGAACTGGCAAGGGTCACCGCTGGGCCATTGAATTGGAGGCGTTCAGCGCCGGACTCGCTGAGGGATTGCCGTAGCAATTGCTCGAAATCGATTGTCTCACCGGCTGACGCGATTTCCTGAGCCCGATGCGTGACCTCGAGCCGGCGGAGGAAGATGTCGCGATATTCGGTGGCAGTGCGATTGTCTGTGTCAGTCTGCATAGCGATCGCTCGTACGACAGCAAACAGGTTCCGTATGCGGTGCAGTGTCTCCGCAATAACGAAATCCTTCTCCGCATCTTGGCGCTGCCGACTTGTAATGTCCTCGAAAAGGATAAGGATGTTCGCACTGTTGTTGTCGGGGTGAATGAGACGGCGGGCGTCGATCAGAAACGTCCGTTGTCCGATCGCGGGAAAGTCATGCGTTACTTCGAAGCCGATGATGGCGGCGGCTTTTGGGATCACCGCCGCTATCAGATTCCGGAGTTCTGGTATTTCCCATTGACCACTGCCGAGACTGAAGAAGCTCTGCCCCAGGATGTCGTCCCGCTCGACCTCGAAAGTCTGGACGAATGCGTTGTTTGCAGTCGTGACGCAGAGATTTTGATCCAGAACGACAATCGGTTGGGTCATCGTATCGACGACGCCCTGAGCCTGCACGTGTCCGCTTTTCAGCAAGCGGTAAAGGTCTTCAAGTATCATCTCTGCGCTGTTCCTCCGGCAGAAAAGTTGCACACCGATGTGTGCGGTTCAAGTATCCGACAAAGGCATCTAGGGTAGCAGTGGTGATGGGCAAGGGGTTCGTCACTGCCGAGGATGTGTTGCCTGCTCGCGATGCCGAGACTGACGGCATGAGCCGAATGCCGGCGCGGCTATCACCCCCAAATTGGTACCCGACGAGGCTCTGGTGCTGATTTTGAGCTCATCGCGGGAGTGTCGCGCGATGCCCACATCGTCCTGTGACCGCCAATTTTCGCCCTCGTCACGAAGCCAGTGCGAAAGCCAAGTTCCGAGGGAACAACAACGGTCCGGCGTGGTTACCTAAGCAGCGGATCGGCCCTCGATGCCCTTGCATTTCCTTTCTATTGAAGGGCCGAGCGGTATCGCTGGTCCGCTCTTTCTTGGCCGGAGGAAGACCGGATTTCGCCAAAGCTGGCCGGCCATTTCGTACAGGAACAACCAAAACCGTGCGGCGTTTACTACCCACACAAACCCATCCCACAGGAGGACCAACCATGGCTAATACCACGACAAAGACACTTGACGATCTCTTCCTTGATACACTCAAGGACATCTATTTTGCAGAAAAGCAGATTCTCAAAGCGTTGCCGAAAATGGCCCGCGCCGCTCAGTCGGAAGAGGGCAAGGCGGGATTTCTGCAGCACCGTGACGAAACGCAGGGGCAGGTCGAGCGCCTCGAGCAGGTGTTCGAGCTCCTCGGGAAGCCGGCGCGCGGCAAGACCTGCGAAGCGATCCAGGGCATCATCGCCGAAGGCGAGGAAATCATGGAAGAGTTCAAGGGATCGGCGGCGCTGGACGCCGGACTCATTTCCTCGGCCCAGGCCGTCGAACACTACGAGATTGCCCGTTACGGCACTCTTGTCGCGTGGGCTAACCAGCTTGGCCTCAAGGATGCGGTCCCGCTGCTTAAGGCAAACCTCGCCGAAGAAGAAGCTACCGACAAGAAGCTGACCCAGCTCGCGCAGGCATCTGCGAATGCCAAGGGTAAGAAGGCCGCCTAAGCGCCCGGAGCCCGGACGACTATGCAGAAGGCCGCCGCTATCGCTGGCGGCCTTCCTGTTCCTTCACCGGTCGAGTTTTTAGCGGTCGGTACACTCATCCAGGATTTCCGCGATCGGCGATCGGACCGTTTCGATAACGCTCCCAAGATCGGGTGATTCACGAGATGGAAATGACTTCGAGTTCTTGACCGCCAACACTGACAACATCGCCCACTGCCTTGCCGACAAGGATGCTTGCCACGGGGGATACGAAGGAAATCGATCCGGCCTTCGGATTCGCTTCGTCCTCGCCCACGATACGATAGGTCTGCACCCGTCCATCGTCACGGCTGAAGGTCACGGTGTTCCCGAAGGCGACAAGTTCAGTCGATGTCGGCTCCGGAATCACTTGCGCAGTGCGAACCCGTTCGGAAAAATAGCGCAGGTCGCGCAAAGGCGTTGCTGCCTGCCGTCGCCGTTCGTTCACGTCTTCGATTGAGCGTGCGGCGTCGTAGGTTTCGCGCGCCTGCTGAAGCTGCGCTTCCAGCATCCCCAAGCCCGCTTGGGTAACGAGATTGGGATGCAACGAAATCGGGCGGTCAGGCAGCAGGGTTTCCGAGGCTGTTTCGAAACTCTCTTCCTTGGTGAAGGCAACGGCCAATTTCAAACTCCGTTCAGACGCGGTTCTGTGAGCAATACGTTTTCTGGATCGTGCACTCAACGGCAATCGGCGATGCTTCGGCTCTAGTGCGTGTCGCGCGGGCCTCGGCATAGCAGTCGATTGCGGACATAGGCGTGCCCGACGATGGAGGCCACCGTCTCCACGGCCAGTTCGTCATCGCCGCGACACCGCACGAAGCCTTCAAGCACTACATAATCGCCAAGCATCGATACCGTAATTTGCGTCCCGTCAAACGTAGACGCGGCTTGAAGTGCGCATTTCACGCTGGCTACTGTTGCTGCCGTGCAATGCCCGGCTTCGACGCTACTCAGCGACCATCCACTACCATCCAAACGCAGGACCATGCTCACCTCCAATTCGAAAAAGGAAGGCTATAGATTGGTAAATTAGCAGTCTATTAAATAAGACATGTGGGCGCCAACTGCTTTGTCGACCGTTTGCCGGTTGATTTTCGGTCTGGCGAGGATACCTCGTCGAGACAGGGATTCGCCACGCAGTGCATTTCAACCAGCGCATGAGGCAATGGTACGCAGGGTGCTTCAACCGCCCGGCGACTAAAGAGAGGAATGGGGCTCCATCTATGATGCGAGGCAGCATCGGAGCCGCAGCGAGAGGTCCGACAATGAGGATGCTAAAGGCAGTTGCACTAGGGTTGCTGATTTCCGGATGTCTTGGGGCTGCAAAGCCGCCTGCCGCGTCAGGCGACTTTGGCCATCAGACGCTTACCCTTATCAATAACTATCGGGTGAGCCGTGGATTAACTCCTCTAAAGGAGAATGCAACGTTGAAAGCTCTGGCACGGCAACACAGTCGGTCCCAGGCAACCCGACGAACCCTTGGCCATGATGGTTTCCGCCAGAGATCCGCCCAAGCCAGAGCTGCCGGCCTCAGCATCGTGTGTTCAGAAAACGTCGGTGTCGGCTATCGAAATCCGCAGCAGCTGTTTTACGGATGGAGGAATTCGCCGGGCCACAACACAAACTTGCTTCGACCTAACCTGCGATATGCAGGGGTCTCTGTTGTCGGCAGCTACTCGACGTTCTTTGCATGCCAATAGTATTCTGCGCGTAGGCTCGCTCAAGTGGCTGTGGAAACGAATTGCAGCAAAATCTGTGTCAATACGGCGGCATATATCTCCGCTAACCAAGGAGCAGTGACATGCCGACCTCAGTTTTGATTTCGGGCGCTGGTCCCGTTGGCCTGACGATGGCGGTCGAACTAGCGCGCTACCAAGTACCCATTCGTATCATCGACAAGGCTACAGCGCGCACAGACAAGTCGAAGGCTCTGGCTGTCTGGAGCAGAACGCTCGAATTGCTGGACGGGAGCGGTTGCGCCCGGGACCTCATCCAGGCCGGGCTTAAAACCCGGGCCGTCGTCATCATGTCAGGCACGAAAACAATCGCCCGCGTTGCGCTGGACGAACTCGATTCTCCATTTCCATTCGTTTTGATGGCGCCGCAGTCCGAAACCGAGCGCGTTCTCGAGGAGCGGCTTGCGTCTCTTGGCGTCGCGGTCGAACGAAATGTCGAATTCATCGATCTGGAACAGAGCGACCGGGGGGTGCGATGCAAAGTGCGCCGCCCGGATGGTGAGATCGAAGTTGTCGAGTCCGATTGGCTTATCGGCTGCGACGGTGCGCATTCGCCGATCCGCCACCAGCTTGGCATGCCGTTCGAAGGTGAAACGGTTCCGGGCAATTTCGTCTTGGCGGACGTCCATGTTTCGGGTCTGGAAGTGCCTGACGCCGAGTTTCCGATCTTCTGGCACAGGAGCGGCATGGTCGGCTTCTTCCCGATCGCCCGGGATCGATACCGGGTCATAGCCGATGTCGGCATCGGTGAGAAGCAGGAGCCGACGTTGGAAGACGTTCAGGTCATCGTCGATCAGCGTGGATCTGGTGGGATCAAGCTGACCGACTGCATATGGATCGCCTCGTTTGGCGTCAACGAGCGCAAAGTGAAGGAATTCCGCAAGGGACGAACGTTCCTCGCGGGGGACGCGGCCCATATTCATAGCCCCGCAGGCGGTCAGGGCATGAATACTGGCATGCAGGATGCATTCAATCTCGCGTGGAAACTGGCGATGGTGGTCAACGGCGATGCTAAAGCCGATCGCCTTCTCGACAGCTACGATGTCGAGCGCAGCGACAACGCCGCGCAGGTCCTTAAAGATTCAGGCCGGATGCTACGGATCGGCACCATGCAGAATGTAGCTGGTCAGGCCGTTCGAGATTTTCTCGTGCATCAATTGGTCGGACTGTCGTTCGTCGAACACGCTGCGGCCGAGCGTCTTTCGGAGTTGACGGTCGGATATGCACAGAGCCCCCTCAACGGCGGTGCCGCCAAAGGCGCAACCTTTGCGAAACCCGGCCAACGCATGCCGATCGATGCGCAGTATGGCGGCGGGAGCAGTCCTCGGTTTGTTGTCTTTGCCAACGACCGCAATCAGGCCGGGCCAACGCTGAAACGCTACAGCAACCTCGTCGAGGAGACCATCCGCGGGCCTTCCGGTGGGGAGGGTATCTGCCTGGTGCGTCCAGACGGCTATGTCGCGATGACGGCGCACGACGGTGAATGGGATCAGGTGGACACATATCTCGATCGGCTCACGACCACCTGAACCCACCCAGGCCATAGTGCACGCAGAGCTGAGAACCGGCGGATTGCTTGTCGATCTGAACCGGGCTCGCCGCAGATCCCTTTGTCGATGCGCACCATTGATCGCCGTGTGTGCTCTCGGTGTTGCGTGCATACAGCCACGCATCTTGCGGCGTTCGTTGGGAGACCGTGCACGACCTCCCAACTCCCGGACGACCTACTGTGGTGCCAAGCGTTCCAATTCATTCAGTCGCTTCATTGCCGCCTGTTGTCGCAGGAGGCCGTAGTTGATGTTGCTGGCGTTAAGCGTGCTGCCTTCCTGGTAGGGGAACTCCGTGAAGTCGGAGAAGAACTCCTTGATCTTCCCCTGTACAGGCACGAGTAGCCACATGTTCCGAGCGAGAAAATCTATCGCGCCTCCGCCCTCGTGAAGCCCACGCTCGTAGGGATCCATCCTCAGATTCGCGATATTCGCCCAACTCGGGATCTCTCGTGTCGCGGTCGCGATGTTGCCTTCGCTGTTGATCGCAAAGCTCAGCTTCCAGTCGTTCCAGCGGATTGCGTTAAGATTGCCACCCTGGTCGAAGTAGTAGACCGCGTCACGCGGGCCGGTCGTGACTTCGCCCTTCAGCAAGGGAACCAGATCATAGCCATCCAGGTGTACCTTGAAGTCCTTGGTTCCGGCCTTGAAGCCTGCCTTCATCTGCTCCTTGACGTCAGGAATCCCAGCGACATTTGCGAATGTCGGCATCCAGTCCATCAGGGTGACGATATCGTTGATTTCGGTTCCCGGTTTGACGACACCTGGCCAGCGAACCATCATGGGAATGCGGAAGCCGCCCTCCCATGTCGTGCCCTTTTCTCCATGGAACGGCGTCATGGCGCCATCCGGCCATAGGGCTATCTCCGCGCCATTGTCGGTGGTGTAGAGAACGATGGTGTTGTCCGCGATGCCGAGCTGGTCCAACTGATCGAGAAGCTGGCCAACGTGGCCGTCATGCTCGACCATACCGTCGGCATGGATGCCTTTACCGGTCTTGCCAAGCGAGTCCGGCTTCAGATGGGTAAAGACGTGCATCCGGGTTGCGTTGAACCAGACGAAGAAGGGCTTGTCTGCCTTCGCTTGGCGATCGATGAAGTCCTTTGCGGCTCCAAGAAACTCTTCGTCGACCGTTTCCATGCGTTTCGTGGTGAGCGCTCCGGTATCTTCGATCTTGCCATCCGCACTCGACTTGATCACGCCGCGTGGGCCGAACTGTCTGCGGAAGGCGGGATCCTTCGGATAGAAATAGCCTTCCGGCTCTTCCTCGGCGTTGAGGTGGTAAAGATTGCCGAAGAATTCGTCGAAGCCGTGCTTGGTCGGCAGGTGCTGGTCCTGATCGCCGAGATGGTTCTTGCCGAACTGTCCCGTTGCATAGCCCTGTGTCTTCATCGCGTCGGCGATGGTCGGCATCCAGTCCTGAATGCCGTGCGGGTCGCCGGGCATGCCGATCGTCAACAGGCCGGTCCGAAACGGTTCCTGTCCGAGAATGAAGGAGGCGCGGCCCGCGGTGCAACTCTGCTGACCGTAGGAATCGGTAAAGATCGCGCCTTCTTTTGCAATGCGGTCGATATTGGGCGTGCGGTAACCCATCAGCCCCATCGTGTAGGCGCTGATCTGCGGGATGCCGATGTCATCGCCAAATATGACAAGAATGTTCGGCTGTTTTCCGGATCCGCCCGCTGGAGATTGGGCAGGCTGCTGGGTTTGCGCGCTTGCGTGTTCAGTAGTCGATGCAACGGCAAGCGCCGTGATCGCGAGTGAGCTGCCTGCAAGCAGCAGATCGCGGCGGCTGACAGATGCTGGCGCATCGGTCGGTCGCCTGGTTTCACAATCTTTCATCGGGTGTACTCCTCAACGGGGAACTATACACCGGAAGCTTGCTTGTAAGCTGGCAGCTTCGGAAGTACGTTACGGTAAACGTCGCCGTAAATTCACGGCTCAAACGTGTAAGCCGGGGTGTGATCTACAGTCTCCGGTTCTGCCGCTGGGCGCCGCTCATCTTTCTCGGGGCGCACGAGTGTCAGTTCCAGGCGAATATCTTGCCCCAATCGTTCTTCATGTCCACGACCAGCCAGTTGCGGGCCTCGGCTTCATCCAGTGCCTTGTCCAGCTTTCCGAAAGCCGACTTGCGGTCATAGGCGTATTCACGAACCGCGTCTGTATGGTGGACGATCAGGCCGAAGCCGGGCGGTTTGGCGGTTCCCCATTGCAGCATCTCGTAGTCGCCATCGGAATTTCCCGCGACGAATATCGGTCGGCGTCCGATGAACATGTTGATGCCCACCGGCTTGCCGGGTCCGTCGTCGATGAAATCGATTTTTGGCAATCGCCTCAACACCGGCACGTCGTCAACCAATGCGTATTCGGTGACAATCGTGCTGCCAACGACCTGTTCGGGCGGGATACCGTACAGTTTCTGGGTAACGGGGCGCATGAACTCGACGCCGCCTCCCGAGACAATAAACGTCTTGAAGCCGTTGGCGCGCAGGTAATCGAGCAGTTCCCGCATCGGAAGATATGTCATTTCGGTATAAAGTCTGCCGGTCTTCGGGTGTTTGGCGGTCGCAAACCAGTCTGTCGCGATCTTGTTGAACTCATCCGTTGTCATTCCGGCATGGGTCGCCATGACAAGCTCGATCACACCCTTTTCTCCTGAAGCGGCGATCGCTTTCAGGTCGCCGCCCAAGACGCTTTTGAACGGCTCCTTGGTCTTCCATTCGGGATGTTGGGGTGCAAGCGCCCTCACGCGATCGAGCGCGAAGCCGAGTTGGATGTAGTATGGCTGCTCCGTCCAAAGCGTACCGTCATTGTCGAATACCGCAATGCGATCGTCCGGAGCAACGTAGCCGCTGCCGCCCTCGGTTACGGTTGCACTCACGAAGTCCATGATACGCGTCTTGGCCGACGTAGCGTTCCATGACGGAAGCGCATCTGCCGCAACGGCCGGGATCGCCAGCAACAAGACGACGGAAACGGAAGCGAAAATCTTGCTAAACGGCATACGGGATATGTACATCTCGGTCTCCTTCAAGCCGAAACCCTTTTGATGCAGCGGAATCCGACATGGCTTGTCGATGTATCTTCCGGTTCGGCGTGGCGCGCCGCGGGGCGGTAGCGGCGGCAATAGTTGGGCGCACACAGATGCGACCCTCCCTTGAGAACGCGCCGAGCAATGCGGATTTCCGGCTGGCGCGGATCATAACTGCCATCGATCGCGCCTCCGCGGGGGTTCTGCGGAATGCAGCAGGATTTCGCCGCTGGCTCCGCGTGACGAGTGGTCCAGTAGTCGCTCGTCCATTCCCAGACGTTGCCGATCATGTCGTAGAGACCATAGGCGTTGGGAGGAAACGACCGGACGGCGGATGTGCGCTCGTGACCCTTGGGTTTTGTCGACAGGGTCGGGAATGTACCTTGCCAGGTATTGGCCATCAGCTTGCCATCGGGTGCCAGCTCGTTGCCCCAGGCGAATTCGTTGTCGTCCAGGCCTCCGCGAGCGGCCAGTTCCCACTCGGCTTCGCTCGGCAGATCGAGCCCGGCCCAATCGGCGTAGGCTTTCGCGTCGGACCAGGCCACGTGGACAACGGGGTGATCAAGCTTGCCGCGTAGGTCACTCAGGCCGCCCAGAGGCCTGCGCCAGGTGGCGCCAAACTTGAAGGTCCACCATTGCCGGATGTCGGGTCCATCGACGCCTTTCGGCTGAAAGAACACCAACGATCCCGCACGCAGCATCTCGGGTCTAGCGCCGGGATAGTCTTTTGCATCCGGCACCTTTTCGGCCACTGTCACATGGCCTGTCGCATCGACGAACTCCATGAACTTACGGTTCGTGACAGGTATTTCGTCGATCCAGAAGCCGTCGACCGCTACCGGATGGGCAGGAGCCTCCTCCTTGTAATGATCGTTCGATCCCATGACGAACGTGCGACCGGGGATCCAGATCATGCCATCTGGCATCTCACCGGGAGAATGCTCGCCGTTGAATGCAAATGACATCGCCGCCTCCAGGTTTCGAGTTCGTCAGCTTCGCGCAATGCGATCCCGGATGGAAGTACTTTACAGTAAATGCCCCCGCATTATGCCAAAGATCCGACAGGCAGCTCCTGCCCGAATCCTAGTTCGGGTCGATGTTCACCACTTTGATTGCCTTGCGGCGATACTTGGCTTCGACTGCCTGCCGCAGCAGGGCGAACTGCAGTTCCAGAGCTGTGGTTTCGACGGACGATGGAAGCTTGTTTAGCTCATCGGCAAAACGCTCGAATTCCTTGAGGAGAAATGGGAGATCATTGCCTTCTGTGTCCATTGTTGCCGCCCTGCGATTCATACAAGCGATTCTTGCTTGCGAGTGTGTACACGCTCTCGCATCTGCTCGGTCCAAGCACCTTCGGAGTTGTTAATATCCAATGACCGATAATACGCTGATGACACAAAATGGCACGATCCGCTCGTACGTCATAGCGCGGCCGTGGGTCGGCCACGCTGAAGTCGGTACGTCCGAGGTCGGACTATCTAGCGAGTGCATGCGGGGCGAGCGCTGCGATCGCCTCCTCTGCAGCGCGCACGCCGCTTTCATAAGCGCCATGCGCGGTTGAGAAATCAGTTCGGTGTGTTGCTTCGCCAGCAAAGAAAATTCGACTGTCGAACGGTGTTGCCAGCGCGATTCGGGCTGCGGCTTGCCCCGGCAGGGCGTGGCTATAGCCGCCGCCGATCGATGGCGTGCCCGCCCAGTCGGAGCCAACGAGCGGCCGCAGGCACCGGCGCACCGACGAGCCGAACTGTGATGCAAGCTGGTCTATGGCGCGGTCGAACGCGGCGTCCTGTCCTTCGGCGGCAGCCCTCCTTGCTCCGGCGCCGCCCAGGAAGCATTCGATCACAGGCGATCCGAAAGGGCGAATGTAGTAGGTTCCGGTTGCCGGATCGCGTGGATTGCCGAGGACATGACTTTCGGCTGCGAACGGACTGCTGCCGACGATTTCCAGGTAGAGTTTTTCGTTGTCGCCCAGTGGCAGGCGCGCGGCGGCGTCACGCCATGGATCGAGCGACGATGGCAAGACAATCGTCTCGCCTGCGAGAACGTTCGTCGAAGCGGTGAAAATGACTGCGAGAGGCTGGATGGTGCCAACGGTGGTCTGTAGTGCGACACGCTGCCCGGCGAGCCTCAGGGCTTCGACGGGCGTCGAGAGATGAAGGTGCGCGCTGGCGGGCAAGCTTGCCGAAATCAGCGTGCCGTAGCCAGCCATTACACGCCAGTTGTGATCGGTCGATGCCGCATCATAGGCGGCATAGTCTTTCGCCGAGATACGCTCGAGTTCGTCGCCGCTGATGTATCCACTCAACGCCTGCAGATAAGGTCGCCAGGGCTCATCCTTGTCCAGCGCGTCCGAGGCTCTGTCGCTGGCTGGCGGTGTTGTTGAAATCTGCTCGCTCCACCGCGCAAACACGTGCCTTGCGGCTTCCTGGTCGGCTTTCGGAAAGCCGAGGTTGCGAAACTGTTCGCCCCATGCCGTCGCCCGGCGGTCGACCTCGAATCCACTTTCTTCGGCAATGTGCGTCCACGGGTTGCGGTCTCCCGAATGAAGCCAGCCGCAACCAAGATCGACAGCGGCGACCGGCGTCTTGAAAGTCCAGGCGCGTCCCCCGAGACGCGGCAAGGAATCGAGGATCGAAACGCAGAGACCGGTTCCTGCCAGACGTCGTGCAGCGCCAATGCCGGCCGCACCTGCGCCAATGATTGCTATGTCTGGTTCTGAACTCATTGCTGGAACTGGAGTCTGTGCGGGTGACCCGCATCATGCGCCAACTCCGGTGCGCCGCGCAAGTGAGCCTCGTGCTCCTTTGCGGGGGCACGTCCGCCGGCAATCTGCGGAATTACGCTTGCCGAAACAATGGCCGAACTACGTGGCGAATGCAGCATGTGGCGCAGTTTCGGTGTGGACTGCAAGGTATTGCACCTTGCATCCTACCTGATAAAATCCCAAAGGCTTGCTCGAGCAAGCCTTTGGGTCGGCGGCGTTTTTCGGTTCGCTGATTGGATGTGGCGGGGTGCGATGGATACGCCAAATACCTCGACGGTCAGCTATGGCGCCGAACCCGGATTGCGGTTCGCATTGCTGCTGGATGGGCGCGGCGGGTGCAGGCAGCTGGATATGGCTCAGGCCCGCGCTTGGAGGCCCGAGGATGGCGTGATCTGGTTGCACTTCGAGCGGGATCATGCCGCGGCGACCGAATGGGTGTGTCGAGAGAGCGGCCTGGATACCTTCGTCAGCGAAGCGCTTCTCGCCGAGGAGAGCCGGCCTCGCGTCGAGCCGGTAGACGAGGGGTTGCTGATCATCCTGCGCGGCGTGTGCGCAACCGCGCCCGACGAGGCGCAGGGGAAACCCACGGACATCGATCTCGTGCCCCTCCATCTCTGGGTCGACAGCAAACGGGTTGTGTCTCTACGCGATAGCGGCCACTACATCACGGCATTGCGCGACATTCGCCTCGCGCTTGAAAAGTGCAAAGGCCCGCATCGCACCGGTGACTTGCTGGCCCTGATTGGCGACAAGCTCGTGCGTGATCTAGAGCCGGTGCTCGACGGGATGGATGAAGAGGTCGACGAACTCGACGAGATGATCTTCCACGGCGACGCCAGCGCGGTGAGGGAGCGCCTTAAGCTGCTTCGCCGGCGCTCCGTCCAGCTTCGTCGCTATCTGGCGCCGCAGCGCGACGCCTTGAGCCGTATCGAGCACGACGACGCGCCATGGCTGCTGGAACGCGACAAGCTGCGGATGCGTGAAGTCATCGACAAACTGATGCGTTTCATCGAATATCTCGATGCGATCCGCGACCGAACCGGTATCCTCCACGACGACCTCTCGACGGTGATCAGCGAGCGCATCGCCCGCAATTCCAATCGGCTTGCAGCACTGGCCGCGCTCCTCCTTCCACCGAGTGTGGTCGCGGGTCTGTTCGGAATGAATGTCGGAGGGATTCCCGGCGTCAACGACACATGGGCGTTCATCGTCATTGTCGCGTTTGTAACGATCACGTCGGTTGCGACGCTCTGGGGGCTGCGACGCATCGGATGGCTTTAGGCACTGGCTGGTTCGTCACAAATCTGGACATTGATGGCGCGCCTCCCGCGCCACCCTTATCTCTCGCTGACCGTCAGTTCGCGGCGAAGCAGTAGAACAGGCCATCGCCGCCGGTTGTCTTGAACGCAGCCACCGTGCATCCGCCGCGCGTCGGGTGCGAAGAATTCCAAGACTTGGCCTCCGCTGAATCGTTCAGGCCGGTACGGTCGCTGTGTCCTACCACCGCGGCCCCGTCGGCACCGCCCATTGTCCAGTTGCCGCATGTCTCCGCCGCTGCGGTGCCGTCCGCCTTTGTTCCCGTCAGCATATCGTGCCGGTTCGGCGTGTCGCCGCGTCCGCTGATGACCTGCCCCTTTTCGTCGAGTGCTGTCTGCTTGGTTATGCTGTTGCTGTCGCCATGCAGCGAGGCAACGGAGTCAGCGACTTTCTCGCCCTTGGCGTTGTACCATGGCCCGGCGCCGATGCGATCCTTGGCGTTCTCCGCGTCGGTCGACAGGTAGGCCTTCCAGGTCTTGCCGGTCGAGCCGGCGGCCGCCGCAAGCGTGTTGCAATAGGCATCGGCGCCGGCGAGCCCGCCGAGATCTCCACCCTTGCCTGGATTTACACTGGTGACAAAGAAGCTCATCGCGGTGTCCTGGGCCTGGGTGCCGACGGCTGAGCAGGCCAAGGCGGCCGCAACGAATACAAACCTGCGCTTCATGGTGTCTCTCCCCGGTTGAATTTCAAGCAGGGCGCAGCGTATTTCAGCTTGGCATCAGCGTAAAATCGAAATCGCGTGATGAGGGCGCCCGGCGGGCGGGCGCCTCTCGAAGTCTACTGGATTTTCGCCTGCAAGGCGTTGACCTCGTCCGTTGTCATTTCGCCGTCGGTCGTAACCTTGCCATCGGCGATCTTCCAGAGGCGGAAGGGACCGGTGATGTCGCCATGCTTGTCGAAGGCAACAGGACCGATCACGCCTTCGTAGCGGATCGGCTTGCCGTCCTTGATAAGGTCGAGCGCCTTGGTGAACTCTTCCTTGCCGGCATAGATCGGCGTGCCTGCCGGATCGACGGCCTTGAAGATAGCATCCTTGATCTTGGCGGGATCCTCTGATCCAGCGATGGCAATTGCCAGCCCGACGATTGCGCCGGCGTCATAGGAGCGGTCGGCAGCCGGGTTCGATGGCTCGATACCGGAAAACTCCTTGTAGTTCTTCGTGAAATACTCGGTGGACGCCGTCGGGCTGGTGCCGGAAGAGGTGCCATAGGCATCCTTCAGATAGTCGGCGCCGACGGAATCGATGAAATCAGGGCTGTTCATGCCGTCATTCAGCAGGAACTTCTGGACGCCGCCCTGCGAAATCCAGGTTCTGGCGATCGTTGCGCCGTCGACAGGGGTGCTGACGAGGTAGAGGCCGTCGGGCTCACCACCCATGGCAGCCGTGACTTCGGAAGCATAGCTCGACTGTTTTTCGTTGTACGGCGTATCGGAAACGATCGTGCCGCCGAGCGCCTTGTAGGCACGCGAAAACTCCGCGACCATGTTGACGCCGAAGTCGTTGTTGACGTGGATGATCGACAGCTTCTTGAAGCCCTTGTCGATGGCGTATTTTGCTGCGGCAACGCCCT
This sequence comes from Rhizobium sp. Root1220, assembly GCF_001426265.1. GTDB lineage: Bacteria > Pseudomonadota > Alphaproteobacteria > Rhizobiales > Rhizobiaceae > Rhizobium. Next base: position 157,547 of record NZ_LMDG01000002.1, on the reverse strand, counting down.
GCAACGCATCCGAGGTGATGGTGCGGAAGAAGATTCCGTTCGTCTTGCCGTCGCGGCCGAGCGCCGTCAGCGTCGGGGAGGAGGAAGCAGGCGATACCTGGACGATCTTTGCCGGCGCGGTCACGGATGTCAGGATCGGGATCGACACGGAGGAAATGATCCCACCGATGATGACCGGAACCTTCTTGACCTGCACGAGCTGGGTGGCAGCATCGACGGCGACGTTGCCTTGGCTCTGGCTGTCGCGCGTATCCGTCACGAGGTCGCAACCGCGTACGCCGCCGGCGGCGTTGATGTCACGGAACGCCATCTCGACTGATTTTGCGCCCGCCTGGCCGTATTCGCCGGCAGGACCCGTCAGTTCCATCACGAGACCGACGGTGATCTTGCAATCAGCGGCATTGGCGGCACCTGCTGCTGTCAGCAGCGCCAGCGCCGTGGAGATTTGAAATATCGTCTTTCGCATTTTTTGTTCCCCTTTTGGTACACGACTTTTATTTCATCTTGAGCCTGTTCAGCTTTCCGGCACCTGCAGCCAGGTTTCATGCAGATGACGCCATTCGACGCCGTGAGGCGTCGATGAACTTGTTGTAAAAAGAGCGCTCGCCTGCCGGCGGCTCTCCTTGCCGCCGCGCCTTTGCGTCTCGATATAGCAGACGATGATTGCGTCGGCGCTCTGCCAGCCGGGGCGAATGTCGCTGATGTCGATCGCAAAGTCGCCTTGGTGCGTCGCGCGGTTTGCCTTGACGTAGGAGACCACTGCGTCCCGGTCGAGGACAAGGCCACTGGGCGGAACCATGTGGAAACCATCGCCCATCACCCGCTCGAAGCGTCCGAAGTCGGCAATCGCGGCACTCTTCATATCGTACCAGTCGACGAAGAAGCGATGAAGATCAACGATCTCGGCGCTGGCGCGCAATAGGAGGGTCATTTCTTCCCCGCGTTGAGGTTGTAGTGCATGATCGAGCCATGGCGGCCGGTCCGGTCACGCTCAAGGGTATAGACGTCTCCCTCCAGGCCGTTGCTTTCGGCGATGACGGCGGCGATCCTGTTCTGGTCCTCGTCGCTCAGCGCGACGTCCATGATTTGGGCATTTGCCAAGGCATGTGCCTGGTTGCGGGCGCCGACGATGACCGCAGCGACCTGTGGCTGTTTGAGCACCCATGCACTGGCAACGGTGGCGATATCAACGCCATGGCTGTCGCCGATGGCCTTCAGGGTCCGGAGCAATGACTGGAAGAGATCCCAGCCGCCGAAATCGTCGATGATCAGCTTGTATTTGACGAGCGACCGGTTCTCTAGCGGCATGTCGGGTTCGGGTGCGCCGAGCCACTTGTCACCCAGGAAACCACCGGCGACCGAGCCGTAGCACAAGAAGCGCAGGTCGTGCTGTTTTGCCAGCGTGGCAAGGCTGTTGGCCGGCCTTTGGTCGAGAACCGAATATTGCAATTGCTGGCTCACCAGCGGAACGCCTGCCTTAAGGATCTCTGCAACGTGCGGCGTGTCGAAATTGGTCGTGCCAACGTTGTGAACCTTGCCTTCCTGGCGCAGTTCGTTCAGCCAGGCCATGGCGTCGAGATAACCGGGGAGCGAATAGTCCCACCAGTGAAACTGGACGAGATCCAGCCGCTCCGTCTTCAGGCGCCGCAGGGATTGCTCGACAATGCCGCTGATGTAGTCGCGGCTGATATTGGCCAGACGCGCAAGGTCTGGCACCAGCTTTGTATGGACCTTCATCCTTGCGGCGGCATCAAGGCCACGCTCGTTGGCGATCCTCAGGCGCGTCGCGCCGATCAACTCCTCGACGCCGGTGTAGATATCGGCACAGTCATAGGTCCAGATGCCTGCGTCGAAGGCGGCCATCAGGTCGGTGACAGCCTGATCGCGTCCGATCGCGCCGTGTCCGCCCGCCAACTGCCAGCCGCCGCGGATAACGCGGGAAATATTGTAGCCGGGGCTGAGTTCGAAGGTCTTCGCGTTCATTTGTCGTCATTCTCCTGCGGCAGCGGGACCGCGGTCGTTTCGGCATGGCTGAACCGCCGTTTTCCCGTCCTGACGATGCGCAAGCGGCTAGCACAATTCGGATCCGGACAGGCGATCTCGGCATCCGAGGTCATCCAGTCGTTCTTGTGGGTCGGGCGCTGTTTTGCGGCAAGAAGCGGCAGAACGGCGGAGATGGAATAGATGGAAAAACCCTGACCCGGCGGCAGGCTCAGCATCTCGCCCTTCAGCTCGAAATAGTCGCCTTCCCTGGCGCCGCAATAAATCGCACCACCTTCAGGAACAACGGCCTCTACCCGGAGATCGAAAAGCTCGAAACTATCGTCGTCCGTTCTCATTCAGTCCTCCATCCGCGTGAAGGTGACGTCGCAGGCACCGTTGCGGCGGATGATACCGCAGGCAGTGGCGAAATGATCGCGCTCTTCGGGACGCACCTGCGCGACGACACTGCCGGCAAGCCAGCCGATCGGGAAGAGCAAGCGGGCGCCCTGACCGTAGAAGAGACCGATGTCGAAGATCGGGTTCGGGTTGCCGCCCCACATGCGGGCCGGCACGTAGCTCAGCACGATGTCGCCCGGCTGCGGCGTCAGCGTGGCATTTTCCGAGGGCAGGGCCGCGGCGTAGGATTGACCTTCCAGATGCGCCGGTGGGACGGGGCAGGAGATTTCGGGACCGGTCCACATGGCATGGATACCGGGAACGATGCGTGCCTCTGCGAGATAGTCCCAGAGGAATGCAGCATTGTCGGGGGCTTTTTCTGCCAGCAGTGGTGCGGTGACAGAGAGGCCCGAGCGTTGTTCGGTGATCCTGATGGCGCGTTGGGTCATGTCCTGTTCAGTCCTTGCTGTCGGCCGATTGCATCTTGTTGCGGAGGAAAGTGAAGGGGCGGCTGATATCGGCGACCAGCGCCTCGCGCGCGGCCTGCGCATCCTGGGCGGAAAGGGCTGCAACGATGCGCCGATGGTATTGGGCCGTATCGACCTCGCCCGCGTCCGAGAACGCGTAGATCGCAACGCGAATGCATGGACCCGATTGCAGCCAGAGGCTCTCGATCATCGGTATCAGGACGGCGGAGCCGCAGGCACGATAGATTTCAAAATGGAAACTCTGGTTGAGGGTGACTTCCCTGTCGACATCTTTCTTGTGTTTCAGTGCGCGCATCTCGTCCCATTCGCCGAGCATGGCTTCGACAGTGGCGATCTGGCGCGATGTCATCAGCGTTGTGGCAAGCGCGATCGCTTCGCCCTCGATCAGAATACGGGCGCGCAGCAGGTCGTCGATGCGTTCAAGGGTTATGGGTGGGACGCGCACCGAGCGGTTGGGGAGGGCTTCAAGCGCTTTTTCCGTGATCAGACGGCCCAAGGCTTCGCGCACCGGCATCGTGCTGGTGACGAGCGCATCGGCAAGGCCGCGGATCGTCAGGACCTGGCTGGGCTCGAAAAGGCCGCCGATGAGGGCGCGTCGCAGTTCCGAATAAACACGATCCTGAACCGTCTCGCGGCCGACCGGCGCAAGCTGCGCGGCGATGACTTCGTTGTTCTTGTCGCTGGCAGCCTTTTGCATTTGTCGTCCTGTTTTTGGCTTGCGGAAGCGAGTAAAGCTGATTAGCGTGATCAATGCAAGTGTGATCACAAATCAAAAAACAGGGGGTGGCGTTGACCATTCTCGACCAGAGGGATCCATGAGTGACAAGATCGAACGGCAGGGGGAGGATGCCCATATGCCCGTTCTGACTGCGCGCAACGTGGTACGACGCTTCGGCGGCATCGCTGCCGTCAATGACGTTTCGTTCGATGTCCGGCGCGGCGAAATCCTCGGGTTGATCGGCCCGAATGGCGCTGGCAAGACGACGATGTTCGACCTTCTTGCAGGCAGTGTGCCGGCTTCGAGCGGCGAGATTTTCCTGAATGGTGCTCTGGTCTCGAGCGAAGCCGCCCATCGCCGGATCGGGCGCGGGCTTGGCCGTACATTCCAGATCCCGAGACCCCTTCCGAACCTGACCCTGATCGAGAATGTGATGCTCGCCGCGCAAGGGCAGGCGGGAGAACGGTTGCTCGCGAACTTCGCAATGCCCTGGCGCGTGGCGGCGGAAGAGCGCGCTGCGCAGGAGAAGGCGGAAGAACTTCTGGGACTGGTGGCGCTGACGCGACTGGCGTACGAGCCTGCCCGTGTGCTCTCCGGTGGTCAGCGAAAGTTGCTGGAACTCGCCCGTGTCATGATGGCGGATCCGTCCATCATCCTGCTCGACGAGCCTGCCGCCGGTGTCAATGCGACGCTGCTCGAAGTCATCATCGACCGCATTCGCGACATCAACGCCCGAGGCATCACCTTCCTGCTGATCGAGCACAACATCGACATGGTCACACGGCTCTGCAATCGCGTACTCGTCATGGCGAGCGGCCAGCTTCTCTGCGAGGGCACAGCAGATGAAGTCGCACGTGACCCGCGGGTGATCGAAGCCTACCTCGGCGGTGCGGCATGAACGAACCCGTTCTTCTCGTGCGCGATCTCGTTGCCGGTTACGAACCGGGCGTGCCGATCGTGCGGGGCGCATCGATTGCCGTCAACAAAAGAGAGATTGTCGTCGTGCTCGGTCCGAACGGGGCGGGTAAGTCCAGTTTCATCAAGGCTGTCGCGGGCCTCGTGCCGATCACCGGCGGGACCGTGCTGCTCGACGGCAAGGATATCACCGCGGCACCCGCTCACAACATGGTGCGGCTCGGCCTTGCCTTCGTGCCGCAGACCGAGAACATCTTTCCGCTGATGTCCGTCGAGGACAACCTAAAGGTCGCAGGTGGCATCCTTCCGCCGCGCGAGGTACCAAAGCGGATCGACGAAATGTACGCTGCGTTCCCCGACCTAGCTAGCCATCGCCGCATTGCTGCCGGCAACCTTTCCGGCGGCCAGCGCCAGATGCTCGCTGTCGCACGGGCGCTGATCGTTCATCCGAAGGTGCTGGTGCTGGACGAGCCCTCGGCTGGGCTCTCGCCGAAATTCGTCTCCATGGTTTTCGAAATGCTGAGCACCATCCGCAAATCAGGCGTCACGATCCTGCTTGTCGAGCAGAACGCTAGGGCAGCGCTCGCGATCGGCGACCGTGCCTATGTGCTGGTCGAAGGCAAGGATCGCCACGAAGGCGTGGCCTCCGAACTCTGGAATGATCCAGTCGTTGCCGAACTCTATCTCGGCCAGCGATCGGCTCACGCTAAGACGGGAGATGCGCCATGAGCCTCCAATTCATCGTCGACGGCCTTTTGACAGGCTCGATGGTCGGTCTCGGCGCCATCGGCGTAACGCTGACCTATTCGATCCTGCGCTTTTCCAATTTCGCTCACGGTGACTTCATGGCCTGGGGAACCTATGCGACGCTTGCCGCCGTCACGGCCATAGGCGCCGTCTTCGGCAAGGTTGCACCGATCGGGGCCCTGTCCTTCGGCTGGCCGCTGATCGTTGCGGTCATCGTCGGCATGGCATTCACGGGATTGCTTGCACTGCTTCTCGATCTGGTTCTTTTCGCTCGGCTGCGCGCCAAGGGACAGGCGATCATCGTCGTGATGGCGAGCTTTGGCGCTTCCATGGCGCTGCGAAGCCTGCTGGAGTTCCTGTTCACGTCGCGCCCAACCTATTTCAGCCGCGCCATCCAGATCGCCATGCCCGTGGGGTTCGGTATTCGCATCACCGCAGACCAGATTGCATTGCTTCTGGTGACAGCGGTGCTCGTCGCCTCCGTCCATCTGATGATGACACGAACACAGGCGGGCCGCTCGATGCAGGCTCTCAGTCAGAATCCGGCGCTCGCGCGCATCGTCGGCATCGATGTGGCAAAAGTCGTTCGGTTGACCTGGATCGTCGGCGGCGGGCTTGCCTGTGTTGCCGGCGTGATGATCGGCATCCTCGTACAGATCCGGCCGCTGATGGGTTTCGACATGCTGCTGCCGATGTTTGCAGCGGCGATCCTCGGCGGTATCGGCAGCGTACCGGGTGCGGTTCTCGGTGGCCTGATCATCGGCGTGGCCGAGGCCGGCGCCGTTCAGTTGATCGGTGCGGAATGGCGCGCGGCCATTTCCTTCCTCATTCTGATGGCAGTTCTGTTCGTCCGGCCGATCGGCCTTTTCGGAGTGAAGGAGCGGTGATGGATCTTCTCGGCTACGGCGCGTTCTTCCTGACCACGGCGCTTATCTTTTCGCTGATCAGTCTCGGGCTCAATCTGCAATGGGGGCTGACCGGCCTCTTCAATGTCGGGCTGGCAGGGTTCGTGGCAATCGGGGCTTACACCTCCGCGATCCTGACGACACCCGACGATCCGGCACGCCTCGGCGGCTTCGGCATGCCGATCCTGATCGGATGGCTGGGCGCAATGGTCGTCACCTGCATCGCCGCGGGAATCACCGGCGTCGCCACTTTGCGGCTGAAATCGGACTACCTCGCGATCACGACGTTCGGCGTTGCCGTCGTTGTTCAGCTGGTCGCATTGAATTCGCAGCCGTTGACCGGCGGCGCCTTCGGCATCGGCTTTATCCCGCGCCCCTTCGGTGGTCTGGCCGAAACGCCGCTGCTCTTCAACCTGTCCAATCTCGCGATCGTCGCGATCGTCACGCTTGCCGTCTACCTGGCGCTCGAACACCTCTCCCACAGCCCTTGGGGCAGAGTGCTGAAGGCGTTGCGCGAAGACGAGCGCGCCGCAATTTCTCTCGGCAAAAGCGCACGCTTCTACCGCGTTCAGGCGTTTGCCGTTGGTGGTGCGATCATGGGACTGGCGGGTGCCGTGCAGGCACATTTCATCGGCTTCATCGCGCCTGACAACTACGTGCCGACGCTCACCTTCCAGGTCTGGGTGATGCTGATTGTCGGCGGGTCTGGCAGCAACAAGGGGGCCGTGATCGGCAGCATTCTTGTCTGGGCGATCTGGGCCGGTTCGGGCGCTTTGACGAGCGTCTTGTTTTCGCCGGAGCAGCAGGCCCGCGCTGCGTCGCTGCAGATCGTCGCCATCGGCGTGATGCTATGCGTCATTCTTCTGGTGCGGCCGAACGGCCTGTTCGGCGACATGCCGCGACGCCTGCGGTTTGGAAAGCGTGCCAAGACGCAAGCCGCTGAAGGCAGCAACGGGCCATGACGACGCCGGAGCAGGGGCTTTCCCTCTGGCACGCCGTCGGCCGCAACCGTAGACAACGACCGGCCTTGGACAAGAATCTCCACGTTGACCTGGCGATCATTGGGGGTGGGTTTTCGGGACTATCGACCGCATTGCACGCGGCCGAAAAGGGGATCTCAGTTGCCGTTCTCGAGGCGGAGATCGTCGCCTGGGGCGCGACGGGCCGAAACGCGGGCTTCGTCGTGCCGAACTTCGCCAAAATGGACCCTGTCAATGTTCTCGCTTCTCTGGGAGAGGAGCGCGGCGAGCGACTGATCCACTTTGCTGCGGGCAGCGCAGACCTCGTGTTCAACCTGATCGAGCGACATGGGATCGTTTGCGATGCGCTGCAAAGCGGCTGGATACAACCAGCGCATTCGCCTGATGCGTTTGAGAAAGTGAAGTCCCGGGCTGGCCAGTGGGCTGAGCGCGGAAGGCCGGTAGAGGTGCTGTCGAAGGCCGCCGTTGCCGAGCTCACGGGCGCGCGGGACTATTTCGGCGGTTGGGTTGACCGATCGGGCGGCGTTCTCAATCCGGTGGAGTACGCACGCGGTCTGGCGGATGCCTCCGCGCGCGCCGGAGCGCTTATTTTCGAGGGAACGCGGGTAACTGCGATCGATCGGTCCGGCGACGGCTGGGTCCTCGGAACCAGGTCGGGTGTCGTTCGAGCGGGAAAGGTGGTCGTCGCGACCAACGCCTACGGCGGACCGCTGCTGCCGACGCTGCGACGAACCTATTTCCCGTTGAAGGTATTCCAGATCGCCACGAATCCGTTGCCGCGCGATGTCCGCAAACGTCTGCTGTCGAGCGGTCAATGCGTTTCCGATACCAGGCGCAACCTCTTCACTTTCCGCTTCGATGCTGCGAACCGGTTGATCAGCGGCGGCATGCACGTGCTGGGGCCGGGGGCTGACGACCGCGTTCCGGAGGTCATCCATCGCCGCCTTGCCCGGCATCTGGATCTCCCGGATCTGCCGCCACTGGACTTTTCATGGTCGGGAGTGGCTGCGGTCCAGCCCGATTTTCTCCCGCATCTCGTGGATATGGGGCCGGGGCTGATCGCCGGTTTCGCCTGCAACGGACGCGGCATTGCCATGACCACGGCGATGGGACGAGCGTTGGCCGACTGGGCGGGAGGAACCGAAGCGCGCGATCTGGCAATCCCCTGCGCACCGCCCGCGCCGATACCGTTCCATGGCCTGATGCGACATGCACCCAACATGCTCCTGCCGTGGAGCATGTTGCGTGACAGGTTGGATACCGCAGCCTGAGACTTCTATTCCGCCGCCGCCTCGGGATGGCTTATGGAATCGCGGACGACGCCGTACTGGCCACCCCACCGGTCAGTCATTGTACAGCGAATATCCCAAAGCTCGGGGAAGAAGCGGTGTCGGGCGCCACCCTCGAGCATTTCGACGGGCCGGCCCTTGAGGGACTTCGAGCCAAGGCCGATAGAGCGGTGAATGAGGTAGAGGTGATTGGCACGGAACTTCTGGAACAGTTCGTCGAATTCAATCAGCGCTTCGGCGACCACATAACTGTCGCCATGATCGTACCCAGCATCGTAGACGTCTTCCACCGTCAGTTGACGGCCGTCGAGATATGAAGCCTTGAAGGCTCGCCAGAGGTCGGGCGGAATGCGAAGCAACAGCTTGAATCCAGGTGATTCCTGGCCGCTGCCGTTGCCGAGCTGGAGGCGGATTTCCTGATACTCCTTGGGCGACATCGTTTCGAGCAGATCGAGTTGCGCGGTCATCATTCGCATCAGCCTGTGGACGCGACCCATCAGCGTAACGATGCGGTGAGTGTTCTGCTTCTCGATATAGTCGATGACGTCGACCAGCGTATAGGTAATGAGCTTCATCCATAGCTCTTCGACCTGATGGACGATCTGGAACTGCAACTCGTCGGCATTGGCCATATCGGCGAGCGGCCTCTGACAGGCTAGTAGCTTGTCGCATTGCAGATAGACGCCGTAGTCGCGCATTTCCGGCGCCTCGATGCGGGCATAGTAGTCTTGTTTGATCATCAATGCGCTCCCTGCGGACTGCGTTCCGGATACTGTTCGTCTCAAATTTCACATTAGCGCTTTCCACTTGAACATTGTTTCTTTCTGTTGTTTGAAATGATGCATTCGTAGCACGATTGGATGATTGGGTGGACAATGATGGAACATCTGGTGCTCGATAATATCGATAGAAAGATCATCGGCGCGTTAGAAGCTGACGCGCGTATCTCGTTCGCGGCGCTGGCCGACGAGGTGGGTGTCAGCAAGACGCCGTGCTGGAAGCGCGTGAAGGCGCTTGAAGAGGCTGGCATCATCCGCGGCTACGCCGCGCGTCTCGATCCTGCAAAACTCGGCTTCGGCATCGAAGCATTTATTCAGGTCTCGATCGATTTCGAGGTATCGGCGGAATTCGAGGCGGCCGTGCGCGAGCATCCATTTATCTGGCGTTGTCACGCGACCACCGGCGAGGCGGACTACCTGCTACATATCGTGACGGTCGACATGGCCGCTCTCGACAGGATGCTGCGCGAAGACCTTAGCCGCCTGCCAGGTGTCAAGCGCACCATAACCTCGATGGCGATGCGGGAGATCAAGGGCGAGATCTCGTTTGCGGCTGCCCAAAGCCGTGCTCGACCGGCGAAGCGCAAGGAGTAAGGCAGGGCGCTGTTCAAGTCGGCGTGATCGCCTTCCTAATTCTTGACAAGCGATTCCCGCGGGAAATATCTGTCATACAGACTTCAAGTCCGGAGGCGCGGGGTGCCGATGGACTGGCTTCAGATATAGGGCTCCAGGTTCGGCATGATCGATACACGGTTTTCGACAGCTCTGCAGATCGTGATAAGCGTCGCGGTCAATCAAGAGGCCGAAATTCGAACAACCAGCCAGTCACTTGCGCGCGGGCTGGATACGAGCGCAAGCTTTGTGCGCAAGTTGCTCCTGCCGCTGAACGATAGCGGCATTCTGATCTCTTCCGTGGGCGGCAAGGGCGGCATCCGTCTCGGGCGTTCGCGCAACGAGATTTTGCTCAGCGAGATCTATGCGGCCGTGACCGGCGAGAAGAAGATCTGGGCGACGCGGCACGATATTCCACACGAAGGTCTTGTCGGTGAGAATATCGGCGATCTCTCTGAATATCTTTGCGATCGGGCGGAGCAGGCCGTGGTGGATATGCTTGGGTCAGTCACCGTCGGCGACAGTATTGCCGAGCTTCGGCGGCTGGAGGCGCGGAAATCAGTCAGCCCTATTTGAAAAGGGTCGCCCGGCAGGGAACCAGGCAACCCTTCCTAAGCTGATCGGAGGTCAATCTGATCAGAAGACAGTTGGCGCAGTTTGCGCTGGACCATTTCCAGGCCAGCGCAACGTTTGACTTAGGATATTAGAACGCACGCTGCAGGCGGAAGTAGCCGGTCGTGACGTCGCTGAAATCGTCCGGATTAGTGTACTGGACGCTAGCCTTGGCGTAGAAGTTCTCGGCGATCTGGTAATCGACCGTCAGACCAACGCGCCATGCATCGCCGCTGTTGAAGTCAGCGTCGCCGCCACCAGCCGGAGTAGCATTAACACCGTAGTCACCATACCACTGAGCACCGGGGGTGATCTTCAGCTTGTCGGTAGCCTGGATAGCGTACTCGGCAGCGATAGCCCACTGTGCAGCGTTGTAGTATGCGCCAGGTGCATCAGCATAGACGGCTGCGAGGCCGACTGTGCCAGGACCAATTGCAACCGTGCCCATGGCGCGGACAGCAACGGCTTCGTTGTCGAAGTCATAGCCAGCCGTGACCTGGTACGAGAAGGCACCAGCCTTGCCACCGATGCCGACAGCAATACCTTCGTTGTTCGGCACTTCGCCGTTGTAGAACGGGCTGTCTTCCAGCTCGTCAACAGAGATACCAGCGTAGAAGTCGCCGCTTTGATACTGATAGCGGATCGAGTTGTGCAGCGTGACCGGGCTGCCGATATCGTCGGTTTCACCCGAGAGACCATCGTCCCACCAGCTGTAGAACAGACCAGCGCGGAAGCCAGCGACATCAAGGTACGCCGAGTCGAGATGCGTTTCCTGATTGGTATTGTTGTCGGCATTCGCCTGCAAAACAATAACGCCAGTGAGGGGGCCGTATTCTGTATCGCTCTTGGCAGTGAACTGGAGCTGACCGCGCGTGACGGCATCCCAGTCAGAGGTGCCGCTGGCGTTCGGCTTCGCGTTGACCTGGAAGCGGATATAGCCGTTGATCTTCAGGCAGGTTTCCGTGCCCGGGATGTAGAAGTAGCCAGTGCCGTAAGCGTCGCAAACGCGGACGTATTCGACGGCTTCCGGTTCAGCAGCGACGATGGCGTCGGCAGCCTGAGCGCCCGAGAATGCGGCGAGTGCCGCCGCCGAGCTGATAAGGATCATTTTAATGTTCATAACGAAGTCCAATCTTTGTGGATTGGGCACAGGTCACCATTGCCGAATGATCGGCCCTACCTACCCCAAAATTTTTTCGTACAAGCCCTCGGGAAAAACGAACGTCTCCCGCCGCGTCAAATTACATTTTTGGACAAATGTATCAATAATAGATACCGTCAAATTCTGCTTTTGCTGCAATGCGAAATAGGCGTGTTGCATAAAGGCAACGGTGGGGATGGTCATGATGCTACGGCTTGGAGGCGGCGTTTCAAGCCGTTGTTCCTAATGTATTATTTAAAACCTATTTCCTGCCGCAACATTGCTGTAATGCAGCATTCTCTCGGTCGAAGGTGTTCGATTTCTGCTTCGGTTTACGCCCCAGTCACGACGCAATCGACCTCTCAATGGGCTGGTCGCCGATCATGGCGCGGATAAGCGGATCGAGTCGATCGAACCGCAGGTGGCCATTGATGTCGAGCAAATGCTCGATCAGGTTTCGCAGGCCTTCGCTGAAGAGGCAGCTCGCCTCGGAGGCCGCTCGACTGGCAAGAGTGGTGGAGCCGACGATGCGGACGTTGGAAACGTCGACCGTCTGTCCGGCGTGAGTCGAAGCGCAATTGCCACCGTTCTCGGCAGCCAGATCGACAATGATTGTTCCCGCGTGAAGAGCGGAAAGCATCTCGTCGTCGAGGAGAATGGGAGCGGGTTCGCCGGTGGGCGCTACGCTCGTGACAATCAACTGCATATTCGAGAGGCAAGTGGCCAGTTGGCGGCGCAAAATCGCGAGTTCGGTCGTCGATTGCGCGACGAAAATATCAGTGCTCGAGTATGCCAGGTCGGCTCCAAGAAACCTTGCACCCAGGCGTTCGATTTTCTGTTGTGCCGACTGTTCGAAACCGAAGCCGTGGGTTTTGGCGCCGAGACGCTTCGCCGTCGCGATTGCCTGTAGCGCCGCCGGGTCCGTGCCGATTGCCACCATGGCAATCGGGCGCACAAAGTTGCCGTCAACGGTCAGCATCGCGTGCGCAAGACCGAGTTCGCGCGTAGCCTCGAGGACAGCAACGTGGCCGGTAATTGCCGCCTGCCTGGAGGAAACATCCATACGACCTGCATCGCGCATACCCGAAATCCGAGCAAGATCCAGATGCAGTGGCCCCCCACGGGAGCTGTTTGCTGGTGATCCCGCGCCGGACCCGAGATAGGCAAGAACAGAATTTGACTCGAAAGTCCCGGTCTCCTCCGGCCGGCGGACGCCGACGATGATCTTCGAGAGCGACACTAATTCCTCGAATACCGCAGGCAGCGCGCCGGCTGCGACGTAAGCATCGTCGGTGTGGCCCGCCCCGGCACCGCAGCCGCGCTGGAACCGAATCGACATCCGCTCGGACAGCGCGCGCACGTCACCCGGCGTCAACGCAACGCGACGCTCGCCGGGAAAGGTTTCCCGGAGCAGTCCCAGACGGGCGCGGACAACGTTCGGCATTTCATCGCTCTGAAAGAGGGGATTCGAAGAGGTGCGGGAGCGATATAGGCGTCCTGGCCCATAGTTTTATGACAGTTTGGTAATTTCTTTTTGGGCAGATTCCCGGTTTCAACTAGCAGTAAATCCTGTCTTTTCTGGATGCTGAGTCCAGCTTGCATGAGCGTCGTTGAATAAGAACGGCCATGTTGCGAGTTCAGGTTTTGCGAAGAGAGATTTGGATGTATTGATCACTGCTGAAAGCACGGGCTGCTGGAGGCATTCTTGGATTTTTACTCGGTTTATGATCAGGGGTTTGTGCGGGTCGCGGCTTGCACGCCGAATTGCGAGATCGGCGATCCTGATTTCAACGCGCAAGCGACGCTTGAGCTGGCACGACAGGGACATGCCGACGGCGTCGGCCTGATGGTATTTCCCGAACTCGGCATCTCCGGGTATTCGATCGATGACCTGCTCGGGCAGGACGCGCTGTTGAAAGCAGTGGATACCGCGATCGCGGCGATCGCGCGAGAGAGCCGTAACCTCACACCGGTTCTCCTCGTTGGCGCGCCGCTGCATAGCGAAGGGCGCCTGTACAATTGCGCGGTTGCAATCCATGCCGGACGCATTCTCGGCGTGGTTCCGAAAATGCATCTGCCGAACTATCGCGAGTTCTACGAAAAGCGCTGGTTTGCATCTGGACGCAGCGTGCGCGGGGCCAACATTCGAGTTGCCGGCGAAATAGTGCCGTTCGGTACCGATCTCATCTTCGAGGCGGCTGATATCGATGACTTCATCTTCCACATCGAGATCTGTGAAGATCTCTGGGCACCGGCGGCGCCGAGCGATTTCGGCGCGTTGGCAGGCGCCTTGATCCTCGCCAATCTATCGGCGAGCAACATCACTGTCGGCAAGGCCGATACCCGCAAGCTGCTGTGCTCGGCGCAATCCGCCCGCAGCCTGTCGGCTTACATCTATTCGGCGGCGGGGCCGGGCGAGTCGACGACCGATCTTGCGTGGGACGGTCAGGCCTGCATCTACGAACTCGGAACCCTGATGGGTGAAACCGATCGGTTTCCGACAACATCGCAGATGTGCATTGCCGATATCGACGTCGAACGACTGCGACTCGAGCGACTGAGGACCGGAACGTTCAACGATGCCGCGACGCTCAATCTCACAGCCGATCATGAATTCCGCCGCGTATCCTTTGCCTTCAGCAAGCCGGAAGGGGACATCGGCCTGAAACGCGACGTCGCACGCTTTCCTTTCGTGCCAGCAGATGAAAGCCGGCTGGATCAGGATTGCTACGAGACCTTCAATATCCAGGTGCAGGGGTTGATGAAGCGCCTGCGCTCCACCGGAATCCGGCGGCTCTGCATCGGCATTTCGGGTGGGCTTGATTCGACGCATGCACTGCTCGTGGCGGCGCGGGCGTTCGATCAGCTCGATTGGCCACGCTCCGACATTCTCGGCTTCACGATGCCTGGTTTTGCGACCGGCGATGCCACCAAGTCGAATGCCTGGGCCCTGATGCGCGGCCTGGGTATCACCGCGGAAGAAGTGGACATTAGGCCGCTGGCGCTGCAACTGCTCAAGGACTTGAAGCATCCTTTCGCCGACGGAGAGCCGGTCTACGACACGACTTTCGAGAATGTGCAGGCTGGGTTGCGCACGGACTTCCTGTTCCGTGCCGCCAATCAGAGAAACGCACTGGTGCTGGGTACCGGCGATCTCTCGGAAATCGGTCTTGGCTGGTCGACCTACGGGGTTGGCGACCAGATGAGCCACTACAATGTCAACGCGTCCGTGCCGAAGACCTTGATCCAGCACCTGATTCGTTGGGTCATCCGGACCGGTGATTTCGATGCGGAAGCAAAAGCTACGCTCGAGCGGATTCTCGATACGCTGATTTCGCCGGAACTGGTTCCGGCTGATGAAAATGGCGTCATGCAGAGCACCGAAGACAAGATCGGGCCTTACGACCTCCACGACTTCGCGCTCTACTATACCACCCGCTTTGGTCTTCGTCCGTCGAAGGTTGCCTTCCTTGCGTACATGGCGTGGAATGACGTGGACGCCGGTGTCTGGCCGCCGCATTTTCCGGCGGACAAGCGCCGGAGTTTCGACCTTCCAACCATCAAAGTCTGGATGGAGGTGTTTCTCTTCCGGTTCTTCACCATCAGCCAGTTCAAGCGCTCGGCTTCGCCGAATGGACCCAAGGTGACGTCGGGCGGCTCGCTCTCGCCGCGTGGCGATTGGCGTGCGCCGTCGGACGGCAACGCACGAGTATGGATCAAGGAACTGAAGGCGAACGTGCCGGATGTCAAAAGCTGAGTATGAGGCGGCATCCGCGATGCGGGACCTCGCTTTGTCGCAGTCCGACGCTGTTCACACAGGAGGTGCATGCGAATGGACGATTGTTGTTCTGAAGAGCAGCTTCCGCGCTACGAAGTGCGACAGCAGCCAGGCGGCCGCTGGGCGGTGATCGATACCCTGACGTCGCTGCCAGCAGCAACGGATGGAAGGGACCTCGTCGGTCTCGATAGGCAAGACGCAGAGGATATCGCCCGTGAGTTGAACAGCAGCGAAGCGGATGGCGTGGATCCGCTTATCTGATCGACGGAACCCGATCGGCCGGGACCGAGTTGTTGCTACAGGAGATGAGGCAATGACCGAAAACCCGGAAGCCCCTGACAATCGCGCAATCGATGAGCGGACCGCTTACAAGGCGCGGGAACGGGTTCTTTCCAGCGAAGCGAAGAGCCTTTCCGCCTGGGCGCTGATTGGGGCAATCGGTTTCGTGCTGCTGGTCGTCATACTGGCCTTTGGCGCATGGACAAGCAGCGGCACAAACCCGGCCCCGGCAGGCCCGTCCGGTGGCGGGCAAATTGTCGGCCGGCCGCCAACCCAGCATTCCAATTGACCAATTCATCGAGCGATGTTCGGCAAATCGCCTGCTGCCTGAGCAAGGTTAGAAATTGCGATTAGAAGGCAAGATGGATACAAACTATATAAAAGATGGCCATTTGTTGTGTATTCATGCTTTCGGCGTTATTGGCTGTTTAGTGGGGATGAAAATACGGGGGCTACAGGGCGAGCGGACATGCTGACGAAAAAAGGAAAATACGGCTTGAAAGCGCTGGTAGACCTCGCTCGCCTGGCTCCGGGTGAGACGGCCTTCATCAATGACGTCGCGGCGCGCAACAACATACCGAAAAAATTCCTCGATACGATTTTGCTAGAGCTGCGCAACGTTGGGATTCTTCGCTCCAAGAAAGGCCCCGGCGGCGGTTACTCGCTGTCGCGTCCTGCCTCTGAAATTCGCATTGGTCACGTCATTCGCACGCTTGACGGGCCACTTGCACCGATCCGCTGCGCCAGCCGCACCGCTTTCGAGGCGTGTGACGACTGTTCCGATCCCGAGACCTGTCAGGTTCGGCGCTCGATGACCGAAGTCCGGGACGCGATCGCCGATATTCTCGATAACATGACCCTGGAGCAATTCGTGGCGTCCGGCAGCAAGCTCGACGATGCCGACGAAAAGCTCCCCGTCTCGGTCGCCAACTAGGACGTCAGACGCTGCCGAAATAGTGTTCCGCGGCTGCTATGTAGAGGTCGTCGGTTGCGGCGCCGCGCGCATGAATGCGGGCGTTTCGCCAATGCCTGTCGAGGTTCAAGCCAATGCTTGCCGCGTCGTCGCTCGACAGCTGGAATAGACTGTTGGTCGCTTCCAATGCCGCTGCGCTTGCTGTGCTCTGGGCAGCCGATGCGGAGAAAGAGGCTATCTCGATAGTCTTTGTCGACGGGGTCACCTGCGCGAAGTCAACCTTTCCGCCGGCACTTTCAACGAGCGCCGCCGTGGCCTCGAGGGAGATGACAAGCTTGCCGACAATTGCAGAACGAGGCGCGTGCTTCAGACTGGCGAGTGCGGCGCGTGCAATGCCAAGATCGGTTGCTGCGTGGAGGAGGGCTGCCAGCGCGCTGGTGATCAAGGGACCTTGGCGAACGTGCCGGGAGACCGCGTCAGAATTGACCCGAACGCCGTTTGCAACCGCCGTCGCGGTGCCGTTGGCCCGTTGGCCGAAGCCATCCCAATCATCAATGATCTGGAGCCCGTCGGCTTCGCGAGGCAAATAGAGCGTCGTCGGCTTGCCGTCGGCGTCGATTGCCCGCGCTGCGATCCAGTCGGAGAAGAGGATGGCGGTCGATGGCACGCTTCTGCCGCTCAATTGGTAGCCCATGCCGCTGGGCGTGGCGGTGCCGGGCCCGAGGAAGACGGACTCAGAGAAAAGATCGCCCGCAAGTGCCCGCGCGAACAGGAAATTCTTCAGCTCATCACCGCCCTCGATCCGCAGCTGCTCCAGAACCCGAAAATGAACTTCCAGGCACTCGGCAATCGATGGATCGCCTTCGGCCACAATAGCCACGATCTCGCCAAGCAGTGCGTTGGCCACATCGAGGCCCTCATGCTCCGCCGGGATCGTGATCGCGGTCAGGCCGGATTGGGCGAGAGTATCGAGCTCTGCATAGGGCAAGATACGATTGATATCGCGCTCACTCGCTTGCAGGGCGAAGCCCGCAGCGAGGTTGCGAGCGGTGGCGACCGCTTCCTCCTCGCTCTCGATACGATGCGCAGCAGATCGTACTCTGTCGTGCAATTGCGATATGGTTCCCATCTGCGGGCCTCTGTTTGTCCGAGCTTTAGATGTGACGGATACGCAACGCGATGATAAGGCCTGTTTTTCTACACAGACATGCATCGCGGAATTTTATTACCCGCTTGATTGCGGCGTTCATCTGCGTAGTTATGCTTCGGCGTCTCTCAAGGCGCTGCTGTTCGGATGGCGTAGTCAGTCCAGAGCATCCAATCAGATGAGGTTCCATATGCCGTCGACCATCCGCCAGCGGCTCACGCTCGATCCCGGCGATATGCCGATCTACGCCATCGGCGACATTCACGGGAGGCATGACCTCCTGAAAAAGGCAGAGCAGGCCATCGTGGAGGATGCGGCAGATATCCCCGGGCGCAAGCTTATCGTGACGCTTGGCGACTATATCGATCGCGGCCCGTCTTCGGCGCAGGTGATCTCGCACCTGATGGCGCCGCCGCCCGAAAATTTCGACCGCGTCTGTATCACCGGAAATCATGAGATCGTCATGCTCGACTATGTCGATGGGCTGGTTTCATATGCCGACTGGATGCGAATGGGCGCGGATGCCCTATTGCGCTCCTATGGTCTCGACCCGGAGCAATTGCCATTGATCTTTCCAGGCGCTGCAAAGCTCGACGCCTTCATCCGGCAGTCCTTGCCCAGGCCGCATATCGATTTCCTGCGCTCGCTGCCAATTTTCGTCGATACGCCCAACGTGCTATTCGTTCATGCTGGCATCGATCCCATGCTGCCGATCGAGCATCAGAGCGACGACGATCTCGTCTTCATCCGGCAGCGTTTTTTCGAAAGCCACAAGCCGTTGCCGAAGCTGGTCGTTCACGGGCATACTCCGGCCGAAAGGCCGGAGGTTTTCGCAAAGCGTCTGAACCTTGACACGGGCGCCTACTACAGCGGCAAGCTGACGGTTGCAAAGCTGTGGCGGGGACGCGTGCATCTGTTCCAGACCTGATCAGGCGCCGGCCTCTGCCGGTTCCCGTGTTTTCAGCGTTTCCTCGGTGTAGTAGCTGACATACTTGTGACGGTAGCGTTCTGCGCCGCCGAAATTGGTGAACTTGCCGAGCTCGGTCATGTCGGTCTTGTTGAGGATCACACCCAGAATCTTCGACTTGATCTGCGGCTCGGCATTGAGGATGTCGCGCACGACGTTGGTCGGGGTCGAGCCCCATTCAGTCACGAAGAGGAAGCCGTCGACCTGTGGGGCAAAAGCTTTCGCATCGATGACCGGGCCGAGCGGCGCAAGGTCGACGACGATGTAATCGAACATCTTGCGGGCATTTTCCATCAGGTTGAACATGCCCTGTGACGCCAGCAGTTCGCTGGTGTGCATCAGGTGATCGTTCTGCAGGACCGGGAGGATGGCCAGCTTGGTGATCGGGTCGACCTTGACGGCGCTCGCCCACGGAACGTCGCCGAGCACAGCTTCGACCAGACCCTGCTTCGGGGGTGTCTTCAGCATGCGGGTGAGGCCGGGATTGCGAAGGTCGGCGTCGATCAGGAGCGTGCGCTTGCCGCTCGAGGCAAGAAGTGCCGCGAAGTTGGCAGCAGTGGTCGACTTGCCTTCGCCGGGCATGACCGAAACCACGCCGATCACTCGGTCCGATTTGCCCTGGAACATCACGTCGCTGGCAAGCTTGGCGTTGCGCAAGGTTTCCGCAAAGACCGAGCGCGGTGCCTCCAAGACGACGCGCATGATGCGTTCGAAGGTTGCTTCCGTGTCCGGGGCGGCGTCGACCGCCTGCGGCGGTGCGGTGCGCGGCCGGAAGATCTTGTTCTCCCGTGAGCGGCCGACCAGCGGCAGATATCCGAGGAATTTCAGTCCGAGGATGGTCCGCACATCGCCTTCGACGCGGAAGAAACGTTCGCGGAACTCCTGGAAAGCCGTCAGCGCACCACCGGCCATGAGACCGAGCACGATTGCAAGGCCCAGTGTCATCGTCTTCTTCGGGCTGGATGGGGAAACCGGCACGCCAGCTTCGGAGATGACGCGGGCCTTCGCGATCGGAAAGGACTGCTGCTGCGACGCTTCCTCGTACTTGCCGAGGTAGGATTCGTAGAGCGTCTTCAGAGCAGAGGCTCGCTGCTCCAGGTCGTTCAGCTGAACCAGAGACTTATCCGATTCCGAATTCTTGCCGGTAAGGTGCTCGACGTTTTGGCGAAGCGATGCCTCGCGGGAGCGAGCGACCTCGAATTCGTTGCGATAGCTCGACGTCAGTTGCTGAAGCTCCTGATAGATCTGGCGCGTCAGGTCCTGCTTTTCAGCACGCAATGCGACTGCTTGCGGGTGATCCGCACCGAAGTTGGTGGTGACCTCCTGCTCGCGTTTGCTGACCGAGATATAGCGCGTGCGCATATCCTGAATCACGGTGTTGTCCGTCTGGCCAGAGGAGATCGCGGCGTTGTTGACGGCGCTGTCCGGGCCCATGTCGACGATGGACTTGAACTGGTTGTACCGTGCCGAGGCGCTGGCCGCGTCGGCCTGGGCGACAATCATTTGCTTGTTCAGATCGGCAAGCTGTTGTTCGGACATCAATTCGCCGTTGGCCGATGTCAGGCCGTTATCGGCCTTGAACTTGGCAACATCCAGCGCTGCCTGCTGCGAGCGCTGCCTAAGATCGGTGAGGCGCTGCTGGAGCCACACCGAAGCGCTTTCCGTCGCATCGAAGTTGGCGTTGAGCTGATCGCTCAGATAGGCCGTTGCGTAGGCTTTGGTTATCCGTGCGGCAAGGAGCCGGTCGGTGGAACGGAAGGACACCGCGAGAACAGAACTGCGGTTGACGCGGGAAACCGTCACGGCGTCCTGCAGCAACGCGGCGGCCTTCTGACGCCTGCCGTTGCGGGCGTCATCTTCCGACACCGGCGGGCCGCCCGGTATCAGGGCGCTGACAATCAGCTTCACGCCCGACTTGATGAGCGAGGCAGGCGATCGCGCCGGCGTGAGGATCGTGTCGTTGTCCTGAAGCTTCTCGGCGTCGACCACCCGAAGCGCCAGTTCGTTCGATTTCAGGATTTCGACGGCGCTGGCGATCTGCATGTCGACCTGCTGCGAGCTCGCGGCGGGGGTCGCGTCCTGCGCATACTTCGCCATGTTGTCGTCGAGCAGAATCTGAGTCATCGACGTGTACTGGGCCGTCGCGAACAGCAGGTATACGACGGCCAGCAGCACCGTTGCACCAACGCAGAGGGCGATCGAACCGGCGCGGCGTATCAAGATTGCAATCAGGCGATCGATGTCGATAAAGGAATCGGAATCGTCAGCCGCTTTGGGCAGAGTGCTGTGCAAGGTCAGGTTCCGTTGGTTCATGGCTCTATCCTTTGCGGGAGCGGGTCGCGCCATCGATGGCTGTGAGGCCGGTCTGCGGGCTGATCAGTTTGCGGAGCGGCGCCACTGCGCGATTGACCCTCATGGCGATGGGCATCTTCAGATGCATCACCGCCAAAGGGTTGCTCCAGGCTGTCCTGATCGCTCCGAAGATCGACCGATCTTTGATATTCTGTACGAGGACGAGGAAGGCGCGGCCCCGGCGGAGGCTTCGTTCGCGAAACTCCTGTGCGGCTGCTGCCTCCACATCCAATGTGTGATCTCGAAGGAAGGCCTTATCGCCCTCGATCATGGCGTCGATGTGATGAAGGGCGAGAACGCGCGAAATCGAGCCTTCGCGGATATGATAGTCATAGCCGGCGACGGGTTCGATGACGCATCGCCCGCCAAGTGCGATCGCCGAGGCAAGAAACAGATAATCCTCGCCGACCTTCAGGGCTTCGTTGAAGCGCAGCCCATGGTTCTCGATGAAAGCTCGCTGAAAAATAGGCTTGAGATAACCAAAATTATGCGTTGTCTGAAACAGGGCGTTGGAGCGGATAAAAGCGGGAAGCGTCAGTTCAGGCGTATTCGCGAGCGACTGTTCGGTGAACATCGTCTCGGGTGGCGTTCCGTCGGCACGGATGACGCGGAGATTGTCGACGGCGACTTTGGCGCCGACTTTCTCGGCGCGGGCGATCATTCGCTGTAGCCGCTCGGGCTCCACGGCGTCATCAGAATCGAGAACCGCAAGCCAGCGACCCGTCGCGGCGGCGATGGCTGCATTGCGGGCGGCGGCCGGTCCGCCATTGCGGGCAAGCGCCAGCAACCGGACATTCCGGTCCGCATACGTTGCCGCGATCGTCCTTGTCTCGTCCACCGAGCAGTCATCGGCGACAATCACCTCGACCGAAACGCCGCGCTGGGCAAGCGCGCTGTCGATCGCTTTCGCGAGTGTCGCTGCCGCATTGTAGGCGGCAATGATGAAGCTGACGTCGGGCTGGGTTTTTGTCATGCGGCCTCCGCCGATCCGTATTGACGGATCTCACGAACGCCAAGCAAGCCGCTCAGAACACCGGAGTGCATGACGCCACGAAGGGCGTAGCGATAGCGGGGAACTGCGGAGAAAATGCAGCCGATTGCCGCAGCATAGCAGAAGCCGGCCTTGCCTGCCGCAAGGCCAACCTGCTTGACGCGCTCCAGGCCACGGCTTTTCTCCTGCAGCAACCGGCCGTGCGTCTGGCCAAAGCGGAAACGGCGCTTGGCAAGCCAGGAAAGATCGGCACGCCCTTCGGTGACCGGCTCATAGACGTAAGCATCGGGTGCATAGGCTATCTTGCCGCCTGCGATATGCATATGGCTGAAGAACTCCGTGTCCTCTCCGCCTGTGCGCCCGAGAGCAAGATTGAAGCGGCGACCGGCCACGTGGGGCGAGGCGAGGCGGAGAAGCGCATTGCAGGTGTAGCCGGTGCGGATCTCGCCGCCCACCCAGACGGGCAAGGTCGAGTGGAAGTCGCCTTCACGCATCCAGCTTGGTGCCGTCGACGAATAGACGCTGCGAACGGGGCCGAGCACGGCATCCGCGTTCGTTGCACGGGCAGCGGCAAGGAGCTTGACCAGCCATTCCTCGCTAGCATCCTCGTCGTCATCAATGAAGGCGAGGAAGTCGCCGGTTGCATTGTCCAGACAGGCGTTGCGGGCAATCGAGATGTTCGAGGCCGGGCAGTGCACGTAGGCGACTACGTGGGGGATCGTGGCGCGAAGCGCGTCCACGCGTTCCCGGGCACTTGGCACCTTGTCGTTGTCTGCGACGATGATGCGAAGCGTCGTATCCGCAGGGATCGCCAGGACCGCAAGCGACAGCAGCGCTTCATCGAGTGAAGCGCGGCGGTAGGTGCAAATGCCGATATCGATCTGCAAAGGTCTGACTTCGGTCATCAGGATACCTTTCGACCACGGAAGCTTAGCAGTTCCATCCAGAAGCCGGCCGACCAGGCGAAGTGCATCACCATCGCCGAGAGTGCGGCAAGCGGGCCATAAGGGTTCTTTTGTCCGATAGCCATCCAGAAACCGTAGCCGACGCAGGCGACGGCCCACAGGCTGAACGGAATGACAGCGGCCCAGTTGAGCACGGCCAGGAAGGCGCCGATGAAGACAGGCACGACCAACAGCGGCAGCAACTGGCGGATACTCGGCATACTGCCATGCTTCAGGATGTTCTTTGCACGACCCCGGCCGTAGCCGAGATACTGCCTGAAAAGCGTGCTGACGCTCGAGCGCGGGTAGTAGATCATCCTGGTCTTATCGGTCATCCAGATGCCGAAGCCGGCTTTCTTCAGGCGGTAGTCGAGTTCTGCGTCTTCGTTATGGCTGAACGTTTCATCATATCCTCCGACCGACTCGAACGCGGCGATCCGCATCAGTGCGTGGTGGCCATGGTTGGCCCAATGTCCCTTGGCGCCTTCGCGGTGCTTTGAGCCACCGTTGCCGAGCTTCGAGTTCTGTGCAAATGCCGTTGCCTTCTGGAAGGGGCCAAAGCCTACGGTTTCCATAGCGACAACGACGGAATCGGCTTGGGTCAACACGGCTTCCTGGACAAGGCGCCTGCAATAATCGGCCGGGTAATCGCCATGAGCGTCGATGCGGATCAGGTAGTCGCAGTCGCGCCCGAAGGTCTCGACGGCGAGGTTGACCGCGGCGCTCTGGATGCGGCGGGGATTGTCGAGCAGGACTATGCGCGGATCCTCTGCGCTGATGCGCGCGACGATGGCGCGCGTCGCGTCCTGGCTGCCGCCATCGGCAACGACGATCCGGGCATTCATGTCGTCCAATTCCAGGCTGAGCTTCGCCAGCAGGGTCTCGATGTGTTTCTCTTCGTTCAGGCAGGGGATGATGATGAGACTGGAGACGCTGGCACTGACATCAGACTTCATGGTTGTCCACCCTTCTTGATATATGGTTTCGGGAATAGTTGCCCCCGTTGCGCCCCTCTCTGCGGTGGCCGGAACAAGGCGGGAAAGGCTTGCGACGAGAGCAACGCAGTCGCTGCGGTCGGCTAGCCAGGTCTTACGGTCCTTCGCGGCGACGGCTTCGGCCAGGTCGCCGTGGCGTTCTCCGGTCATGCTTTCAAACAGCGCCTCGAGGCCGGAGGAACTCGCTTCCCCGAGCACGAGGCCGATGTCCCTTTCGGCCAGGAAACGCGCTGTCTGGGTGCCGTCCAACGCGATTGGAACGGTCCCGTAGAGGCAACCCTCGTAGAGCCGGTTCGGCAGCAGCCAGCTGGAATTCAGGCCTTCCTCGAAGAAATCGATCGCCCAGGAGAAATGGACGTCATCATAGATTGCCCTCAGATCCTCGGGATTGCGGTAGACGCCTTCAAAACGGAGATACGGCTCGTCGCGAACGAAGGAATCAAAATCCTCGAATTCGGAATAGGCAGGGCGCCCGCGAAGCACGATCTCGACACGGCCTTGCATGCGGCGCGAGAAATCCGCGAGGAGGGCAAGTGACTTGCGGCAGCGAAGGGCGCCGAACCAACCGATCTTCCAGGGCTGACCCGGCTGCTTGAGCGGGCGAACGAAAGGCTGCTCGATCTCAGTTTCCTCGAGCGCTATCACCTTGTTTTCGATCAGTAACGTTTCGGCCTTGATGCCAGATCGTGCATCGAAATAATTCTCGATGAAGGCGGGTGAGCTCGTGAGGATCAGTTTCGTGTGTTGGCCGAAGTGAGCCTCTGCACGACGAATTGACTTGCCGATCAGGTCGTCGCGCGACAGGAGGCGGTGGATATCCAGGCACTCGTAGACAACCGGCAGATTGCCGCCGAAAAGTGTATTGGCGCGATGAGCGACGGCAAGAGCTTCAAGATTGCGTCCGATAATAACGTCGGGCTTGGCAACGCCCTTGAGCAGGCTCTTCAGCCCTGCCATCGCCTTCACAACCGCGCTCATGCGCTGGGCGAACTTGGCATCGGCCGTGCGCCCGAGTTCGATCGGGGTAATACCATGCACCTCGGCAAGCCGGTTCTCGCCGCGCCGGAAACCGGCAAGCACGACATCCGCGCCGCCTTCGCGCAGCATGAGCACGCGCCGCCGGACAGCGGGATCGGCCAGATCATGCACGAGGTACAGCACTTTGAGCATCGATGTTCCTTTTGACGTGAAAACGGTAGGCCGGAATTCGGCACCTTGGGGCGTGCTCAGTTCAGCGTGCATGCAATCGATTCAGGAAACTGGCACTTGTCGCCAAGTGCGGTGAAAGCCACTCGGTCGACGGTCAATACCGCCGGCTGCGTGTAAGCAAAGCGGCCCATCCAGTCCGACAACGTGTCGGAGCCCCACAGGCTGAAGAAGATCTTCTGTGGGTTCGACGGGATTTTAGCCGGATCGGTGACGTCCTGAACC
Organism: Rhizobium sp. Root1220; assembly: GCF_001426265.1. Taxonomy (GTDB): domain Bacteria; phylum Pseudomonadota; class Alphaproteobacteria; order Rhizobiales; family Rhizobiaceae; genus Rhizobium. Next base: position 132,185 of record NZ_LMDG01000002.1, on the reverse strand, counting down.
AGCTTGCCGTTCAGGTAGTAGCGCAAGCGATCCTTCTCCCAGACGAAGGCGTAGTCGTTGAATCCCAGGTCGGCATTGCCGGCGACGGGGACAAGCTTCTCGTTGCCGCCCTTGGCTTTGACATACTGGTTGACCTGGACTTCGCCGGTGTTCTTGCCCAGCACCTCGAAATCGATCTCGTCATGCGGCTTCTTGTCGGACGGTCCGATGTAGGTGAAGAAAGCTGAATTCAGGCCCGATCCGGTGCCCGCCTTGATGCGGGCTTCGTAGGTCCCGTAGCTATAGCGTTTGGTCGTCTGGATTTCGCCGCACAGATAGTTTCGATCCTTCGACTTTCTGTCGACGAAGGAGAGTTCCAATGCGCCACCGTTGACCTTCACCTGGTTCTTGGACCACGTGCAATTCTGGTGGGGACCATTGTTCCAGCCGTCCGACACGTACCAGAAGCCGCGGTCGATCCTGTCGAAGTCATCGACAAACGATTGTCCGGCGGCTTGCTGCGCCGACGCGGGCAGGACCGATGCACAGGTTGCTGCGACGGTGATGAGGCCTAGGCAAAGTTTTCGCGCATGGGCGATTTGGGTCGTCATGTGTCACCTTCGCTGAGAAATGAACTTGGGGGAGATGGCACCGGAAGATACAGCTTGGGCGGATTGCTTTCTGGTCCGGCCGCCCGTGAGTATCCCGTAGAGTCGGGGGGCCTTTGCGCGCACCACACCGTTCGTCGCCATGAGAACCGGAAACAGCAGTGCCAGCGAACCGACAAAGAAAAGCGGATAGAAGTGGATTCCCGTCTTGCCCCAGAGAATCCAGAGGAAGACCAGCAGCGGGTAGTGGGCGCAGAAGATCCAGAAGCTCAGGCTGCCGGTTTTCGCAAGGCGCTGGCCGATTTGCGTCCTGATCATTGGCGCAGACAGCAGCCAGAAGCCGAGCGCGCCGACGATTGCCAGGGCATTTCGGAACAACTGAACCCAGTCGGGCAGCAATGGTCCCGTGCTGTAGATCGCAGTCGCCAGAAGCGCAGAGGCGGCCAGCAACAGTCCGACACCGGCTGAGGCATAGCGGTCCAGTGCCCGCAGGTCGAACCTTTGAAGGCCGATGTAGATACCGAGGCTGAAGCTGAAGAGAATCGAGCGTTTGATAACGAGATAAAGCGACAACTCCGGAAGCAGCGCAAGGATAAGCAGTGCCGACAAGGTAAGCAGCGGGACCCGGCTGATCAGCCATGCGAGCAAAGGCGAGATCAGGATGCAGACGAACAGGTCGCGCAAAAAGTAGAGCGGTACGTTCGCCGGGAAGTTCTCCACCGCCAGCACTTGCGTCACCAGCTCACGCGCCGAAGCATGCCAAATTTCCGGCAGATAACCGTCGCCAACACCGATGGTGGAGGCTAGAATGATGGCCAGAACGAATGCCGTGTTCCAAAGCAGAAACGGCAGAAGGACCGTCTGCGCCTTCGTGCGCACGGTCTTTGGATAGCTGAAGTTTTCCAGCCCGCCGCGAAACAGCAGGTAGCCGGAAATAGCGCTCAGGCAGGGCACACCGACCCGAAACAGTGCTTCGGTCAGAAATACCCTGATCCAGTCAAATACCCCATACGTCCCTATAAAGGGACTGCTCGCAGCGTCCGAAGGAATATGGACGAACACGATGCCCGAAATGAGCACGATGCGCACCAAATTGATCCTCGACGATACGTTTGCATCAACATTCACGTTATCAGTCACCCCTTTTGGGCCGCACCTCCCCTTGCGACCGGTTCAATCAGAGCAGACTCGAGCCCGCACGCATAAGTTAGTGCGAATTCCCGGAAGAAAATATGGCATCGCAGCAAAAAATGAGCGCCGGTCCCATATCGGGACTGCATCGGCACACTGGATCGATATGGGAAACGGTCCGTAGAGTGGGCTGCTTGGCAACCTTCAAACCCAACGCCAGCAACGCATTTCATAACATGATGATATTCATTAATTTCTAGGCCTTTCCGGCTACCAAAGGAGCGAAAGTTTTTGCGGATTGGTGAATAATTTCCTGTTTTCGGGAGAGGCAGAGAGCTCGGATCATGGCGAAAATACGGCGGCTGAGCCATAGCCTGCTTCCTTCCGGGACAACTTTCCGCTAGGTAGCGACTGACGGCCTTTGACAAACTTCGGCCGAAATGAACCTCATGCTTTTGCAGCGCAGCAATTTTGCCGCTGATTCATTCGCCTCTAGCGTGCGATGACTGAAACCTAAATTCTATCACTCGAGGAGAGAGTATGGCGACTTTCACGACCATCATTCCGTTCTACCAGCGCGAGGATGGCATTCTGCGCCGCGCGCTGGCATCGGTTTTCTCCCAGAGTTTTCAGGATTTCGATGTCGTCATCGTCAATGATCAGTCGCCACGTTCACCGGACGAGGAGCTCGCTCCTTTGTCGGAAGCGGAGAGGGCGCGGATCACCGTAATCAACCAGCCGAACGCGGGGCCGGGTGGTGCCCGGAACACGGGGCTCGACCACGTGCCGCCGGAAACGCGCTATGTCGCCTTCCTCGATTCCGACGATCTTTGGACGACGGACCATCTGAGCAACGCCTACACTGCGATGGAGGCACTCGGTGGCGATTGCTACTGGGCCTCCATCGAGGGAGGCGAGGAGTTCGACTACCACTTCGGCATTGCCGCACTGGAACAGGCGGCTGGCGCACGCCGCCGGATGGACAAGCCGCTGATCCTTGACGTTCCCGATCTCGCGAGCCTGATGCTGAATGACTGGGCGTTCCTGCACATGTCCTGCATGGTGATCGGCCGGCCGTTGATCGACAAGGTTCGGTTCGACGCAGCCTTGCGGCTTGCGGCCGAGGACGTTCTGTTCTTCTGCGACTGCATGCTTGCGGCAAATCAAGTGTTGCTTTGCGGCGAGGCCGGTGCGTTGCGCGGCGAGGGGATCAACATTTTCCACGGCGTCGACAACGCATCGCCGGAGTTCTTGAAGCAACAGTTCATCACTTGGATGGCGCTTGATCGGCTCGAGAGCCGGTTTTCGAGCCGGCCACGCGAGATCGAAGTCATCAAGCAGCACAAGAACACGGCACGAAAGCAGGCCATCTGGAGCCAGATCGGCCTGTTGCGCCGTCGCCAGCGGCCAGACTTCGGATTGCTGGCGCGCTGGGTGATGCAGGATCCGCGCCTGCTGCAAAGTGTGCTGCAACTGGCTGCGGGCAAGCTCGTAAAATAGCCTGGCTATTTTGCCGGGGCGTCCAACAGATACCGCAGCCTGCCGCTCTGGGTGACCGCGACGCCGCCCGGATTGCGGAGGCGTTCCGTCTTGTCCATCACTATGCCCGTCGCAATCGCCGGAAAGGCGAAGGGATTTGCGGCGATGTAGGCGAGGGCAGCCAAAGCGCCTGACTGCGCCTTGATATCGAGAAACCGGCGAAGCTCGTATTTGCCGCGTACATGGCGCTCGTGCCTACGCACGGCATCGACCGCTCGCGGCGGCAATCCGGTGGACGATCCGAGGAGCGCGCGATCAGCCTCGTAGAGACGGCGGAGATCCTCCGTGCGGTGGCTGCCGCTCAAGGAGTTGCTGCGGACCACTGCGCCGTAACCGCAGCTGTGGATGACCTTGTAGCGTGCGCCATGGGCCAAGGCACGGATGTAGAGATCGTAATCTTCTCCGAGACGCATTTCCTCCCGGTACCGCAGTCCGTGCCCATCCAGGAAGCTGCGGCGCATAATCGGCTTGAGGAAGCCGATCTCGCCGCGGCGCACGCCGGGTTTTGAAATGTTGCCGTCGACGAAGGTTGCGAGGTCGAGGAAGAGGGGGCTGTCGGCAAAGACATCCAGTTTCTGAGGCGCCTGCTCGACCGTGTCAGCATCGACGAAGGCGATGTTATCGGCAACAAACTCCCAGTCGCTGTCCGCCAGCATGCGCCGGAACCGGCCCTCAAAGAAGAAATCATCGGCATCGAGGATGGCGATCAGCGGTGCCGAGGAGATGTCAATTGCGTGGTTGCGGGCCGCCGACGGCCCCCGGTTCTTTTCAAACCTGATGACATTCAGTCTGCCGCTGGCATCATCGGCGCGCCCTGCCGCTTGCGCAGTGCCATCGTTGGACCCGTCGTCGACGACCACGACCTCGGCGACCTCCGGCTCGCGAAGAGCAGATTTTACAGCGACCTCTATCGTATCGGCCGCGTTCTTGGCGGCGATGATCACGCAAATGCTTGCCGTTTGAGCCACGCTTTACCTCCATTGTTTCGTCCCAGAACTAGGACGTTGGAGGGCGGCGCACAACGGATCGCCTTTCACATGATGTTACGGACGTGGCTTGGCGCGTCGAAGCGCATTGAACAATTGGCCGGTCGGGCGCTTAGCGGTTGAAGGGCTCGGAGCCTTTGAAAGGGCTGACATGCAGCTTTTCGGTCTCTTCGCTTCGCGCTGGCGAAGCCTGCTTGGCGCCGCGGCTCCTGGACTCTTTCCAGACGAGGTACAACACGCCGCCAAAGTAGCCGGTCTGCAGAAGCACCGCGCAAACCGCCGTCTTGATCGCGGTGCCGGAAAGGGAGCCGCTCAGCCAATAGGTCGCGATCGCAAAAACGGCCAATGCGCCGACCATGCTGACGAAAACGCGAGGTGCATACATCTGTTGCCTCCCCTTCGAAACCTCGTTCAATGAACATCCACTGAATACGATAGTTCCACCAGGACCCTTTTGAAGATTCGTTTTACAGGACTTCTTGGATCAACTGAAGCTCTGGCGACGCTTTTTGCGTCTACGAAAGCGCTACTACCGCCTCGATCTTAAATGTTTCTTCCAGGCATTGGTAAAAATACCACTTATCGATGCCGTCCCGTCGGCGATCGTCCAAGATCCTTAAAGTTGGGTTATTATCGGGGGTTGCGTACAATTTGGCATTGCACCCGGACGATCTTGCCATATTCACTTACGCTTTGGACGGGTATTGGCCGCTCCGCGTTCACCTTTTATTACAAAGCTTTAATTTCAAACGATTTGTGAGTGCGTCGCAAAAAGTATGTTGCGATGCAATAAAAATGCCGATTCCAAGATCAAAATACGGGCTCTCGCAGAAGCCATGCGTTCAACCCATGACTTTGCGACCTGTGGCCGGAGTGACTTAAGCTTCAGTATTTTTGCAACACCAAGCAGTGTGTGCAGTTTCTATTACAACGTTCCGAGATTTTCCAAATAACGTCGGGCAATTGTAAATATGTTTCAGGAAGCTCTCACAAACAAAAAGTTGATCGGACCCGTCAAAAACGCCTTCAATACGAACGGTTTTTAAAATGTGGCTTAAAAAAACAAAATCCTCTCATACACTTCGAATTCGTCACCGCTAGTCAAGCGGCCTGAGCCCTACCGACCAAACGGCAAACATAAGTGGAGTTACCTCTATGAAGTCTGCGACGAGATCGGACAGTTCGCCATTTTATGGCGCAGTTCACGAGAGCGTGTTTCCGCCCACCGGCGGCATCGCAAAACGGGCATTCGATGTGTCCGCCGCCTGCCTGGGGCTTATCTTCTTAAGCCCCGTTTTTTTGATGGTGATGCTTCTTGTAAAGCTTTCGGACAAAGGTCCAATGTTTTACGGCCATCGTCGTATCGGCCATAACGGCCAGGAATTCGGTTGCCTGAAGTTTCGGACAATGGTCACCGATGGTGACAAGGTCCTGCAGGAACATCTGCGCAACAACCCGAAGGCCATGGAAGAGTGGCGTGCGACGCGCAAACTGCAGGATGACCCACGGGTTACTGCAGTGGGTGCCGTTCTGCGCAAGCTGAGCCTTGATGAGCTGCCCCAGCTCATCAACATCATCCGTGGTGAAATGAGTGTTGTCGGCCCGCGTCCCGTCGTTCAAGACGAACTTGAAATGTACGAGCACGCCGCCGTTTACTATCTGCAATCCCGCCCGGGCCTCACCGGCCTCTGGCAGATCAGCGGACGCAACGATGTCTCCTATGCAACCCGCGTCGCCTTCGACACGCACTATGTCGAAAACTGGTCGCTGGTTCGTGATGTCGTCATCATCGCGCGCACAATCCCTGCGGTTTGCGCTCAACGCGGCAGCTACTGAGCCGCACTTCAAAACTCGAACGGTACTGCGCGGCAATGCCTTGCGGCTTGGCGTGTTGAAACTCGGGGAAGGTCTATGGAAAAACGCTTACTGGACGGCAAGGCCGGACGACTTCGCACGCTAAGATCCGGCATCGTTATCGCAGCCGGGTTCGGCGCTTTTCTGGTGTCCTCTTGCATAGCCAATGCCGACGGCTACCGCCTCGGCATCATGGACAAGCTGAAGATCAGGGTCGCTGAGTGGCAGACGGCGGATGGAACGATCCGCGACTGGTCTGTTGTCAGTGGAGACTACACGGTCGGGCCGTCGGGAAGCATTTCCTTGCCTTTCGTTGGTGATATGCCGGCTTCCGGAAAGACGACGGATGCGATTGCCCAGGAGATCGGTGCAGCCCTGCAGAAGCAGTTTGCTCTGAAGGATCGGCCATCCGCGTCGGTCGAACTGTCCGAGTTCCGTCCAGTGTATCTGTCCGGCGACGTCGAGAAGCCGGGCGAGTATCCATTTGCTCCGAACCTCACGGTCGTAAAGGCAGTGAGTCTTGGGGGCGGCTTGCGCCGCGCAGATTCGGGGCAACGCTTTGCCCGCGACTTCATCAATGCCAAGGGCGATGCGGTCGTCTACATGGCGGATCGCGCGCGGCTCCTTGTGAAGCAAGCGCGCTTGCGGGCAGAAACGGCAAATCAGGATTCGTTCGAGATGCCGAAGGAACTCGCGAACGTGCCCGAAGCGAAGGCTCTGGTGGCAAGCGAGATGTCGCTCATGACCTCTCGCAAGAAGCGGCTGACATTGCAGCTTCAGGCGCTCGACGACCTGAGGTCGCTTCTGCAAAGCGAAGTGGAGACGCTGGCCAAGAAGACGGAGACGCAGACCCGACAGCAGCAGCTTGCCGTGGAAGATCGCGACAAGGTCGAGGATCTCGCCGAGAAGGGGCTTGCTCTCAGCGCGCGCAAGATGGCCGCCGAACAGCGCGCCGCTGATATCGAGGCGACGCTGCTCGACATCGATACGAATTCACTTAAGGCAAAGCAGGATATCAGCAAGGCCGACCAGGACACCATCACTTTGAAGAACGATTGGGATGCGCAGCTTGCCCAGGAACTTCAGAGCGCTGATGCACAACTCGACGAGCTTAATCTCAAACTCGAAACGAGCAACTCTTTGATGTCCGAAGCATTGACGCAATCGACAGATGCGGCACGCTTCGACACCACAACCGGTGCCGCCAGTATCGCCTATTCGATCGTGCGCGAGGTCGATGGCAAGGCAGCTGAAATTCCGGTTCAGGAGAATACGGCGCTGCAGCCCGGAGACCTGATCAAGGTGACCGCCGGGCTCTACATGAGATAGCGAGGCCGCATGCGGATCGCAAAATCGGCGCTTATTCAGCCCGGCAGGAATTCGGCTTACGCTGTTCCTGCCGTGGCATTGTCACTTTTCTGTTTCGCCTACTCGATCAAGTTCGGGCAGGTAGCGATTCTGCTCTACTATGCATTGTGGCTGCCGCTCATTGCGGTCGACTATCGCAAGGTGCTCGGGAGCTACAGCCGCTATATGTGGCTTTTCGCCTTTGCCGCGTTGACGTTCCTGTCGGTTTTCTGGTCGGCTGTTCCCAGCACCTCCCTGCGCGCGAGCATTCAATATCTCACGCAGGTGATCTGTGCGTTGATAGCCGTCCGCGTGGTCGATGCGAGAACGCTCACGGTCGGCATGGTCGCTGGCGTCTGTATCGTTCTCATCTACTCGGTACTCTTCGGATATTACGAGTACGATCCGCTCGACGGAACGTTCAGCTTTGTCGGAGCCTTTGCGTCCAAGAACCAGCTTGGTTTTTATGCCTCGCTTGGATTGATCGTTTCCTTCGCCGCGGTATTCATTTTCGGCGAGCGGCGATTGTGGATGGTTGCTTCGGGCGTCGTTGGCGCGTTGTCGGCCTATTGCCTGCTGGCATGCCAATCGGCAACCTCGGTCCTTACTACGGTTGTGTCGATAGCACTGATGATGGGGCTGCGTGCGGTGCTTACGCTTGCTCCCAATCAACGCAAGCTCCTGATCATCGGCGGCGGCGTTGCAGTCATCATTCTTGCTGTTGCGAGCGTTTATCTCGGCGTCGTCGATGCCGTGCTTGGCATCTTCGGCAAGGATTCTACGCTGACCGGACGTACATATCTCTGGCAACAGGGAATCGAGGCGGCAACACAGAACCCGATATTCGGCGTCGGCTACCAGGCCTACTGGGTCCAGGGATTCTCCGAGCCGGAGCGCCTTTGGGAAGAATTCTTCATCGGTTCGCGCAGCGGTTTTCACTTCCACAATACCTATATCGAGACAGCCGTGGAGCTTGGGCTCACGGGTGTGCTCATTCTCGCAACGATGCTGGTGAGAATCCTGTGGGGACACCTGCGCCGGCTGATCGAGGACTTCAAAAACGATGAATCTCACCTGCTATTCACCATCGTGGTACTTCTGACGATCCGCTCCTTCGTCGAGATCGACATTCTGACACCCTACAATGTCGGAACTTTCCTTTTCTACTTCGCGGCCGGGAAACTGGCGACGGCGAGCCGGCGACAAGCCGTCGGTTTCTGGCGACATCAAACACCATCAGAACCCATAGCCCAATAACCACCATTTCGGCCGGTCCTGAACCGGTCCTTCGAGGAACCGGATGAAAACCCTTTACGGCATCCAATATTTGCGCGCCTTTGCGGCGCTCGCGGTCGTGGTCTTCCATGCGGCAGAAAAGTCGGGTGAGCATTTTGCGATCGGCGCCGCCGGCGTTGACGTCTTCTTCGTCATCAGCGGCTTCATCATGTGGGTGATCAGCGACCGTCGGCCAATGACACCGCAGGGATTTCTGCTGGATCGCATTCGTCGTATAGCTCCGTCCTACTGGCTGGTTACGGCTGTCATGGTCGCGGGCGCTCTCGTCGGGCTGTTTCCCAATCTCAGGCTGACAATCTCCCATCTCTTTGCGTCGCTCTTTTTCATCCCGGCGCATTCGCCAAGCAATGGCGAAATATGGCCGGTTCTCGTGCAGGGCTGGACACTGAATTTCGAACTGTTCTTCTACGCGCTGTTCGCCGGGGCGTTGTTCCTGCCGCATCGCTGGCGGCTGATCTTTTTGTCGGTGGCCTTTGGCGGCTTCGTGCTCATCGGCATGATTTTCCAACCGACCTCGGCACTGCTTCAAACCTATACCCGCCCGATTATCCTGGAGTTTCTCGGAGGCGTCTTCCTGGCGGAACTCTGGCTGCGCAGATGGATTGCCGGCACGAGCCTGGGGCTTGCCTGTGTGGGTGCAGCGCTCTCGGGCTTTGCTGCGATCTTCCTCATGGGTGCGAACTTTGACGAGACCATTTGTGGGCCGCTTGCCATGGCGCTTGTCTACGGCATGGTGTCCCTCGAAGCAGACGGCAGCATTGGCCGCGTGCCGCTCCTGACCTATCTCGGCGACGCATCTTATTCTATCTACCTCTGGCACACGCTTGCAATATCGGTGATCGTCAAGGCTGCGGGCGTCATGGGGCTGTCGGTAACGCCGACGGTTCTTGCGGCAGTCGTCGGGGGCACTATCCTCGGCGTAGCTGCCTATGAATTGATCGAGAAGCCGATCAGAAAGATACTTTCCGGAGACGGATTGAGGCGCCGCCAATTGCAGCGGCGCCCGTCCTGAGGCCGATCAATTCCTACGCCGCAGTCGCCTCGTCATCCTTTTGCACCTCCGGCGGCGGAAGCCGCTTTCTTCCGATGGACCGCAGGACCACGTAGAAGACCGGCGTCAGGAAAAGTCCGAAGAACGTGACGCCGAGCATGCCGGAAAAGACGGCGGTTCCGAGGGACTGGCGCATCTCGGCACCCGGCCCGGTCGCGATCGCCAGCGGCAGGACGCCGAAGATGAAGGCGAATGCCGTCATCAGGATCGGGCGAAGACGCAGATGGCTCGCCTCGACGGCGGCATCCACGGGCGACTTGCCTTCCTCTTCCGCTTGGCGCGCGAACTCGACGATCAGGATGGCGTTCTTTGCCGCGAGGCCGATCAACACGATCAGCCCAATCTGCGTCAGGACGTTGTTGTCCATCCCCCTCAATGACACGCCGATCAATGCGGCGAGCACCGCAAGCGGGACGATGAGGATGATTGCCAGTGGCAGAACCCAGCTTTCATATTGTGCCGCCAGCGCGAGGAAGACGAAGATCACGGACAGGGCGAAGATGTAGATGGCCGTATTGCCTGTGTGGGTTTCCTGGTACGCGAGTTCCGTCCATTCGTATGTCGTGCCGGGCGGCAGGATCTTCGCGGCGAGCGCCTCCATCTTTGCAATAGCGTCGCCGGTCGAGGTGCCCGGTGACGGATTGCCCTGCAGCGGAACGGACACATACATATTGTAGCGCTGCACGAGGGCAGGGCCACTGGAATCCTGGATGTCCATCAGGGTTCCAAGCGGTACGAGCGCGCCGGTTGCCGATCGGACCTTCAGGGCGAGGATGTCCTCCCTGTCCATGCGATACTGCCGGTCTGCCTGGGCACGAACCTGGTAGACCCGGCCGAACGCGTTGAAATCGTTCACATAGGACACCCCGAGATTGATGGAAAGCGCGTTGAAGATATTGGGGATGGGCACATTCAGGAAGCGTGCCTTGTCGCGGTCGATTGCCAGGAAGTATTGCGGGCTGGCGTCCGAGAAGGTGGTGAAGACGCCAGTCAGACCCTCGGTCGTTGCCGCCGCACCCATCATCTGTCGGGCGAGACCGAGCACGCGCGTCATGTCCGGGTTATCGAGGTCCGAAATCTGCATCTTGAAGCCGCCGGAATTGCCGACGCCGCGCACCGATGGCGGCGGGATGGCAATGATGAATGCTTCCTGGATGCTCTGAAGCTTGCCGAAGAGTTCGCCGATGATCTTGTTGGCTGTCTCTCCGCCTTCGTCGCGCTCGGCAAAGGATTTGAACGGGACAAAGACGACGCCGGCATTCGAGGCATTGGTGAATGTCGCGCCACTGAAGCCGGCAAACTGCACGGCATTGCCGACACCGGGCACGGTGCGGGCGATATCACCGACCTGTTTGACGACCGCGTCGGTACGCGCAAGGGAGGCGCCGTCGGGGAGTTGGATGACGATGATCGCGTAACCCTGGTCCATTGTCGGGATGAAGCCCGCAGGGACTTTGTTTGCCATGTACCAGGTCGCGCCCAGCAACCCGGCGAAGACGACGAGCGAGCAGGTCAATCCGACCCAGCTGCGCACCAGATGTCGAACGATCCATGAATATCCGGAGCTCAGGCGATCGAATCCGTAGTTGAAGCCGTTGGCAAGACCTCTTCCGAAGCGTGAGACGATATTTGTCGGGCGCGTTTCGTGGTCGTGAGGTTTCAGCAGGATGCCGGCCAGTGCTGGTGATAGCGTGAGCGAATTCAGGGCAGAAATGGCGGTGGTTACCGATATGGTAACGGCGAACTGCTTGTAGAACTGGCCCGATATGCCCGGAATGAAGGCGGTCGGCACGAAGACGGCGATCAGGACCAGCGAGATGGCGATGACGGCGGTACCGACTTCGTCCATCGTGACGTGCGCAGCCTCCCTGGGCGACATGCCGCGCGCCAGATTGCGTTCCACGTTCTCCACCACGACGATCGCATCGTCGACGACGATACCGATCGCGAGAACGAGCCCGAAAAGCGTGAGCATGTTGAGCGAGAAACCGAAGGCGAGCAGCACGGCAAAGGTACCGATCAACGATACCGGTATCGCAACGATGGGGATGATCGCCGTTCGCCAGGATTGCAGGAAGACGAGAACGACGATCGCCACCAGAAGGGCTGCCTCGGCAATGGTCCGATAGACCTCCGTGATCGAATCCGAAATGAACTCGGTCGTGTCATAGACGATCCGATATTCCAGTCCCTCCGGGAAATTCTGCGAGATGTCCTTCATGATCCCCTGGATCTGATGCGCGGTATCCAGCGCATTGGTCCCGGGGCGGGCAAAGATGCCGAGCGCAACGGCGGGGTCATTGTTGAGGTAGCTGTTGGTGACGTAGTCCTGCGCGCCAAGTTCGATACGGGCGATATCCTGCAGCGTGACGAGCCGGCCGCCGGGAGTCGATTTGACGATGACGTACCGAAACTGTCGAACGTCGGAAAAGCGGCCCTCGGTCCGCACCGTGTATTCGAACGCGTTCTTACCGGTGACGGGCGGCGCGCCGATCTTGCCGCCCGATACCTGGACGTTCTGGTCTCTCAACGCCGCGACCACGTCGTCCGATGTCATCTCATAGGCGGACAGTTTCTCCGGATCGAGCCAGATGCGCATCGAGTACTGTCGTTCGCCGAAGATCTGCACATCGCCAACGCCGTCAAGGCGGACGAGAACGTCGCGGATGCGGTTGCGAGCGTAGTTGGAGACGTAAAGCTGGTCGTAGCGGTGCGACGGCGACAATAGATGCACGACCATCATCAGGTCGGGCGAGCTCTTGTCGGTCGTGACGCCGAGCCGTTGGACTTCGTCGGGAAGCCGCGGTAGCGCGATGGACACGCGGTTCTGGACCAGCACCTGAACCTTGTCGAGGTCCGTGCCGAGCTTGAAGGTGATGGTCAGCGACATGGCGCCGTCGGCGCTGGAGTATGAAGACATGTACAGCATGTCCTCGACGCCGTTGATCTGCTGTTCCAGCGGCGTCGAAACGGTATCGGCAATCGTCTGCGGGTCGGCACCCGGATAGGAGGTGCGCACGACGATGGTCGGTGGCGCAATCTCCGGGTACTGCGATACCGGCAATTGCGTATAGGCAATGCTGCCGACAACCAGGAGGACGATCGAAATAACGGCCGCGAAGATCGGCCGGTCCACGAAGAAATGGGCAAATCTCATTGTCCGCTCTCCGTAGCGCCGGTCTCGGGGGGCGTGTCCTGACGCTCCTGCGGCAGTTCCGTCATCTGCGGGGTGACCATTGAACCCGGCCGTGCGCGCATCAAGCCGTTGACGATGATCGTCTCCGTGCCGTCGAGGCCCTCGCGAATGACGCGATAGCCGTAGAGCCGAGGTCCGGGCCGAACCTGCTTGGTCGAAACCTTGCCATCGGCGCCGACAACAAACACGACACGCTCGTTCTGGTCGGAACCGATCGCCTCGTCGGGAACGAGGATGGCCTGGTAGGTGTTGGAGGCCGCGACCTGGATGCGGCCGAACAGTCCGGGCTGAAGTACCAGGTCCGGATTGGCGAAACGAGCACGGAGCCGAATGGTGCCGCTCTGGTTGTCGATGCGGTTCTCCGCGAAGTCGAGCCTGCCCTTGAAGGGCTTGGCATTGGGATCGCTGATCGTCACGGTGACATCGACGCCGCCGCCACCCAGTTGAAGGTCCTTGCCCTGTTTGCGCGCGGTGTCGGCGAAATTCAGCAGGCGGCGCTCATCGACGTCGAAATAGAAGTCGATCGGATCGAGCGAGACAATGGTGGTCAGGATGGATTGATCGGCCTGGACCAGATTGCCGACGGAAATCAGGCGACGGTCGATACGCCCGCTCAAGGGAGCGGTGATCTTGGTGTAGACCATGTCCAGAGCGGCACGGTCTGCGGTCGCCTGCGCACCGCGGACATTCGCCTGGGCCGAAATCCATTCTCGCCGCCGGTCGTCGAGGATCGAGATCGACTGGCTGCCGCTGGTCGCCAGCGTGTCGGCGCGTTTGAACTGCGCCTCCGCATAGGTCTGGGTCGACTTGGCCACTTCAAGGGCAGCATTGGCCTCGTTGAGCGCGGTGACGAAAGGTCGTTGATCGATCACGAAGAGCAGATCGCCCTGTTTCACGAGCGCGCCGTCGGTGAAATGAATTTCCTGAAGGTAGCCGCCGACGCGGGCGCGAACGGAAACTTCGTCGACAGGCTCGAAGCGACCGATGAATTCGTCGTTGTCGATGACATCCCGGATGACCGGCTTTGCAACGGAAACAGGCGGTGGAGGGGCTGCCTGCTGTGCGATTGCGTCACTTAGCGGCAGAAGAGAGGCAAGGCTGAAAACCAACAGAGATCGAAGCGAGCAAGGCATGGCGGTCCTCAATTCGGGCGGCCGAGAATTGCCGCCGTTATGCTGAAAGGATGCAATTCATGTCTGGATGTCCTCGAATGATCGCCGGTGCTCTCATTCGCCTATGCTGTAATCTGCTTCGTGGTCCTAGCTGTTCGCCAGGCCCACGGCTTGCATTCGAGAGTTCGGCCGAAGATCAGTCCCTCTCCGTAAGCCTCTGGATTTTGACTATAAACGGCTGTCGAGCGCAATTGCAAATGACGGTGGGTTGAAACTGCATCCGCAGCTGAAATCTGTAGGAGCAACGTCGGGTGCCGGATTTCCGGACGTTTTACGGGCGCCTGCTGCCAGTGCAACCCCATTGGGGGGACGCGCTGCTCGGTGCGCAACGCCTGTCCATTGGTGGGCTGCGGCATTTTCGCCGCACTTGCGGAATCTCGGGGTGGGGCTCTTGTGCGTCGCACACGCTCACTATATCTAGACATATTATAAGTGCGCTATCGATTATCGGCATGGTTTCTATGAGTAGCAATCCGACCTTGGGCTTCCTTCTGCATGATGTCTCACGCCTGCTACGCAAGCGGTTCGATCAGCGTGCCAGGTTTCTGGGGTTGACGCGCTCGCAATGGCAGACGCTGTCCAATCTCTCGAACAACGAGGGCATCCACCAGGCCGGGCTTGCCGATATTCTGGAAATCGAGCCGATCACACTTGTCCGCATTCTCGACAAGCTTGCCGACCGTGGGCTTATCGAGCGCCGCCAGGATCCGACTGACCGCCGGATCTGGCTGCTTTACTTGCGTGAGGAAGCGCATCCGCTTCTTGCGGAGATGCGGGACCTCGGCGACGTGACCCGAGGCGAGGCTCTGAACGGCGTTTCCGCTGAAGAGCGTGAGCAATTGTTCCAAGTCCTATCCCACGTGAAGACCAACCTAGTGCAGGCCTGCAGGACACCTCTGGCCGAGAACGAGACCAAACATGGCTGACAAATCCCCCTTGCGCGTCGTTGCCGACGCAAATGCCAAGAATCCAGTTGAAGACAATGACGTTCCTGTACGCGAGGGACCGGTGGCAGAGGCGCCTTCATCCAATTCAGCGCCCGCCACTGCGGTGGCTGCGCCCGGCGGCACGAAGGTCGGCCGCCGGCGCAGCTTCACACGTCCGGTACTTTTCGCGTTGCTGCCAGTCGCGCTCGTCGTCGGCGGCTATTACTACGTGAATGGCGGTCAGGTCATGTCGACGGACAACGCCTATATTCAGGCCGACATGGTGGGCTTGACGACGGACGTTTCCGGTATCGTGGATCAGATCAACGTTCACGAGAACGAGGCCGTCAAGAAAGGGCAGGTGCTCTTCAGCCTACGTCAGGATGCCTTCAGAATTGCTCTCGACGGTGCCGAGGCGCAGCTTGGCGCCGTCCGCAACCAGATCCTCAATCTCAAGGCCAGCTATCAGCAGTCGCTTGCCGAGATCACCCAGACCGAGGCGGATATCCCGTATTTCCAGACCGAATTCGACCGTCAGCAGAGCCTGATGAACAGTTCGGCGGCCACACGCGTCGCTCTCGATATGGCCAAGCACAATCTTGATGCCGGTCACCAGAAGGTTGCCGTCGCCAAGGCGGAAGCCGCGGCTACGCTGGCACAGCTCGGCGGCGATGCCGATCAGCCAGTCGAGCAAAACCCGCTCTATCTCGAGGCCAAGGCCAAGGTCGACGATGCCCAGCGCGAGCTCGACCACAGCGTCGTCAAGGCACCCTTCGATGGCATCGCGACCAATGTGAACTCGCTCCAGCCGGGATCCTATCTGCAGGCTTCGACGCAGGCGTTCTCGCTCGTATCAAGCGATAAGCTCTGGATCGCAGCGAGCCCGAAGGAAACCGAGCTGACCTATGTGAAGCCGGGTCAGCCCGTCACCATTTATGTCGACAGCTATCCGGGCGTCGCTTGGAAAGGCAAGGTCGAGAGCATCAGCCCTGCTTCCGGCTCCAGCTTCTCGCTTCTGCCGGCGCAGAACACCACCGGTAACTGGGTGAAGGTCGTGCAGCGAATCCCGATGCGTGTCAGCATCGATGATACCGCCGGCAAGCCGCCACTTCGCGTCGGGATGAGCACCGTGGTCGATGTCGATACGGATCACGCCCGCGGCCTTCCGGATTTTGTTTCCAAGCTTTTGGGCCGCTCCGGCGGCAAGGATCATGAGTAACGCTGCTTCCTCCCCAGTCACCCCGGTTGTTGCCAATCGCGGTGCGATCACGGCTTGCGTCATCCTTGCCGTCATCATGCAGGCGCTGGACACGACAATCGCCAACGTTGCGTTGCCCTATATCCAGGGCAGCGTTTCGGCAAGTGCCGACCAGATCAACTGGGTTCTGACGTCCTATATCGTCGCTGCCGCCATCATGACCCCGCCGTCAGGCTTCCTGGCTGCCAAATTCGGCCGCAAAAGAGTTCTGCTCACAGCGATCATCGGTTTCGTCGTCGCGTCGGTGCTGTGCGGCCTCGCGCAATCGCTCAACCAGATCGTCGCTTTCCGCCTGCTCCAGGGGTTGTTCGGCGCGGCACTCGTTCCCCTCTCGCAGGGCATCCTTCTCGACATCTATAGTGTCGAGGAGCGCGGCTCGGCGATGGCCTTGTTCGGCGTTTCGGTCATGGTCGGCCCGGTCCTCGGTCCGGTGATCGGCGGCTGGCTGACCGACAACATCAGCTGGCGCTGGGTTTTCTACATCAACGTGCCGATCGGCGCGCTGGCCTTCGCCGGGATCGTGATCTACGTCACCGAGACGAAGCTTGATGCGCTGGCGAAACTCGACTGGTTCGGCTTCGGGCTGATGAGCCTTGGGATCGCCTCGCTGCAGCTGTTCCTCGATCGTGGCGAGCAGCTCAACTGGTTCGGGTCCGGCGAGATCATGGTCGAGGCGGTAGTCTGCGCCTCTGCCTTCTACCTGCTGATCGTGCATACGCTGACTGCCGAGAAGTCTTTCGTGAACCCGAAGCTGTTCCTCGACCGAAATTTCTCCGTCAGCATGATCTTTATCTTTGTGATCGGGATCACCTATCTCGCATCGTTGGCACTAATGACGCCCTATCTGCAGACGCTGATGGGCTATCCCGTCATCACTGCCGGTATCGTCATGGGGCCGCGCGGGTTGGGGACCATGCTTTGCATGTTCATCGTCGGCAAGCTGATCGGCAAGGTGGACACGCGCCTTCTCCTTGTTCTTGGCCTCGGGCTGACAGCATGGGCAATGTACGACATGACCGGCTGGACGCCCGATGTGTCGCAATGGACGATCATTTCCGTTGGTTTCGTCCAGGGCGCGGGGCTCGGGTTCCTGTTCGTGCCGCTGACGACGATTGCCTTCTCGACGTTGCCTGCCCACATGCGCGGCGATGGGACGGGTCTTTACAACCTGTCGCGAAACATTGGTTCGAGCGTGGGTATCTCGATTGTTTCTGCCCTGCTGGTCGAAAACGCGCAGGTCAACCATGAGACGATTTCCGCCTATGTCACGCCATTCAACCGCGCGTTCGAGACGGCAGCCGCACAGGGGCTGAGCCCCCTGACGGCCGCCGGACGGGCGGCGTTGAACGAAGTGATCACGCTGCAGTCGACCATCATTGCCTATATCGATGACTTCAAGCTGCTGATGATCATGTCGCTTGCGGTCATTCCGCTGGCACTGCTCTTGCGCAGACCGAAAGTCGCGCCGGCGATCGACCACAGCGCCGTGATGGAATGATCAGCGAAACGGCTTGCTGAGATATCGAGACCCCAGAATGCCGAAGCGCCAGGGGGCATCGGCATTTTTCGTTAT
This sequence comes from Rhizobium sp. Root1220, assembly GCF_001426265.1. GTDB lineage: Bacteria > Pseudomonadota > Alphaproteobacteria > Rhizobiales > Rhizobiaceae > Rhizobium. The sequence goes on along the minus strand of NZ_LMDG01000002.1, from coordinate 114,269 downwards.
GCCAATGCGCTTGCCTGAGACGATTTCGGCGGGTGTGGTCGGCGCGATCGAAAACGGTTGCCGGTCCAGCAGGCGGTCGTTCAGGGAAATGTCGATGCCGAGCGCCTGGCACAGCTTGCCGGGACCACTGCAGAGCTGCTTCAGGCTATCGGTGCCGCGGCGCTCGATCATCGCGCCAATCCCGGTTTCCGGTTCGATCGCCCGGATCAGTACGGCCGAGCCCGGAGTGCACACGAAGTTGACACACCAATGCAAGCCGTAGATGCGGTAGATATAGACGTTGCCGGGTGGGCCGAACATCGCACCGTTGCGCGGCGTAGGCCCACGAAAGGCGTGCGAAGCCTCGTCATCGGGGAAATAGGCTTCGGTCTCGGCAATGCGTCCACCAATATCGCCAACCGAAAAATGGCACCCGAGCAGATCGCGTGCGATAGCGACGGCATCGCGCCGAAAGAAATCAGCCAGCTCCCGGCCAATTAGCGGGATGGTCCCGATCGCACTCGGCGAATGTGTCATGGATTCTCGAAGTTTGGCTGGGAACTGCAGCCTCTAGCGGCCGCTGGTTTTTGGATGGGCGATGGACGATCCTGTCACCGAGACCGGATCGCTGGCCGGGAACGTGTCTTCAAGGCCCTCATCCAACTCTTCCTCGAGAAGTGCGGGATCCTTGCCGCGCGGGCCATCCGTCTGCGAGGTTTGCAGAGCGGTCTCGAGCAGCGACTTGGCGCGCGCTATGGCATTGTCGTTTGTCAACCCTGGAGAGGCTGCGGTGTAGAGAGTGACCTCTATGCCATTGCCCGACTGGTCGCCAAACGCGACGACGAAACCGCCGTTCTTCGGGCGAACTGTGACATCTGAAATGGCCATGGGCATATCTCCGGTTCCGAGAGTTGGCCCAAGTGAACCGCTTTTCGCTACGATTGTCGAGCAAAGACCTTCGCCAGCCAGTCGATGAATACCCGAACGCGGGGCGAGAGTTGCCTGTTTCGAGGGTAGAGTAGCGACACGGGAGTCTTTGTCGGCGGAAAATCGGCCAGGACGTGAATGAGTGTTCCGGCGGCCAGATCCTGTTCCGCATGGTAACGGGGTACCTGGATTATTCCTAGTCCGAGACGTGCTGCCGCGATGAAGCTTTCAGCGGCGTTGACAGTGACCGTTGCGGGCAAGCTGATGTTGCGGACAGTGCCGCCGAGGACGAACTCGAGCGGCAACACGCCGGCGCCCGCTGTCGACCGGAAGCCGATCATACGGTGTCCTTCCAGCCGTCCCAGGTGCTTGGGCATACCGTGCCGCTCGATATAGGCTGGCGAAGCAAGGGTGACTTCGTCCAGCATGGCGACACGGCGGGCGACCATATCGCTGTCCTGTGGAGTACCGACGCGCAGCACGCAGTCTATGCCCTCGCGGACCAGATCGACCAGGCGATCGCCTTCGCTCATGTAGAATTCGATGTCCGGATAGGCTTCGAGGAACGAGGGCAGACTCGGCAGAACAAAATGCCTTGCGAGCGTACCATGGACATCGACCCGCAACATGCCCTTCGGCATTGCGCCGCCGAACGCACCTTCGGCGTCCTCGATATCGGCGAGGATGGCGAGGCAGCGCTGGTAATAGGCTTCGCCGTCAAGCGTCGGACTGACATGTCGCGTCGTCCGCTGTAGCAGGCGGACGCCGAGGCGGGCTTCCAATTGCTTGACTGCATCGGTGACTGTGGAGCGCGGAAAGCCGGTATCGTCTGCGGCGGCCGTGAAACTCCGTCGCTCCACGACGCGGGAAAACACCCGCATGGCATCGAATCTATCCATTTTTGTTTGTTCGCGATTCCCGGATTGTGATGCCGGATCATGGATGATTATCCGCGTGAGTAAAGGGAGCATCTTCTCGACATTGAAAACGCGCTCCGGCGCAAAAGATCAAAGGAGAAAGACAATGGCTACCAACGCGGGCAAAGTCGCACTGGTCACCGGCGCGTCCAGAGGCATCGGCGCTGCCATCGCCGAGCGTCTTGCCAAGGACGGCTTTACCGTCGTCGTCAACTATTCCGGAAACGCGGCACCGGCCGAAGAACTGGCGGGGAAGATCGAGCAAGGCGGCGGCAGGGCGCTGACTGCAAAGGCCGATGTCAGCGATACCGAAGCTGTTCGCCGGATGTTCGATGCCGCCGAGGCTGCCTTTGGCGGCATCGATGTGCTGGTCAACAATGCCGGTATCATGATGCTGTCATCAATCGCCGATGCCGATGACGCCAATTTCGACCGCCAGATCAGCGTGAATCTGAAGGGCACCTTCAATACGCTGCGCGAAGCCGGCAAACGTCTGCGGGACGGTGGCCGGATCATCAACTTCTCAACCTCGGTGGTCGGACTCAAGCTCGAAACCTACGGGGTCTACGCCGCCACCAAGGCTGCCGTCGAGACGCTGACGGCGATCATGTCGAAGGAAATGCGCGGGCGAAACATCACCGTCAACGCAGTCGCACCAGGCCCAACGGCCACCGACCTTTTCCTGACCGGCAAGTCGGACGAGGTCGTTGCCCGCATGGCAAAGATGAACCCGCTCGAACGCCTCGGCACTCCGGGGGATGTCGCCGCGTCGGTTTCCTTCCTGGCCGGCCCTGACGGCTCCTGGATCAACGGTCAGGTGCTGCGCGCCAACGGCGGCATAGTCTGATCTCCGGAATATGTTCCCGCTGCCGGCACCGGGGCCGGCGGAACCCGAGAAATCTCGCAGAAGGACTGGGACAATGAGCAAGCAAACTATCGTCGTCACCGGTGCATCCAGCGGCTTCGGCGCTCTCACCGCCCGCGCTCTCGCCAGGGCGGGTCATATCGTCTATGCTGGCATGAGGGCCACCGAAGGCCGCAATGCCAAAGCCGTTGCCGATGCAGCAGCCTTCGCTCAAGAGAACGGCGTCGATCTGCACTCGGTCGAACTGGATGTCGCCTCAGACGCCTCGGTCGAGGCGGGTATCGCCCGAATCCTTGCCGAAGCCGGTCGTCTCGACGTGATCATCCACAATGCCGGCCATATGTCGTTTGGGCCGGCTGAAGCCTTTACGCCGGAACAGTTCGCCGAACTCTTCGACACCAACGTGCTTTCCACCCAGCGTGTGAACCGCGCCGCGCTTCCCTACCTGCGCAAGCAGGGCAAGGGGTTGGTTGTCTGGGTGTCGTCCTCCAGCACGCGCGGTGGTACACCTCCGTATCTCTCGCCCTATTTCGCCGCCAAGGCTGCCATGGATTCGCTTGCCGTCTCCTATGCCGCCGAGTTGTCCAGGTGGGGCATCGAGACGTCGATTATCGTTCCCGGCGCCTTCACCAAGGGTACTAACCACTTTGCCCATTCCGGTTCGCCAGCCGATATGGCCCGTGCGGTCGAGTACAACGAAGGCCCCTACAAAGGCGTGCCGGAACAGGCGCTTCAGGGGCTGGCGGCTCTCGAGCCGGCCGATGCGGATGCTGGCGCGGTGGCCGTTGCGATTGTCGATGTCGTCAACATGACCTTTGGCAAGCGGCCTTTCCGTGTCCACGTCGATCCTTCAGAGGATGGCGCGCAAATCGTCAACGGCGTGGCAGACCGTGTGCGTGCCGAAATGTTTCGCCGGATCGGTTTGGAGGATCTGCTGAAGCCGACCTCCGAGGTCTGATCTTGTCGTCTCAGCGCATCGGTTCATCCGCAAAAAGCTGCCATTCGCGAATCAGCACTTACAAAAGGCAGATTCAGAGCCTATATTGATTGGGTAAGGGCGACGGGAGGACCTCCAACTCCGGGCGCCAGGTTCTCAGATACCGGCTGGGCCATTTCCCTGGTGGTGTGGATGGGTCTGAAGGAAATTTGATAGCAGACAATTGCGGCCCGTCGAAGGAACTCCCTTCCGGGCCGCATTTGTTTTCAAACTTCGTTAAGCTTTGAATCCACGAGCAGTTTCACTAGCCAATCCACGAAGACACGCACCTTGTTGCTGAGGTGGCGGTTCGGCGGATAGACGATATAGAGCGCAAGCGGCTCGCGGGTCCATTCGGGCAGCACTTGCACGAGATCGCCCTTTGCCAAGGCTTCGCGGATCATGAAGCGCGGCAGTTGCGCGATGCCAAGTCCGGTCATCGTTGCGTTGACGAAGGTTCGACTGTCGTTGACGGACACCAGGTATCGCGGATTGATCTCCAATTGTTCGTTGTCCCTGCGGAACTCGAACGGAAGCGTCCGGTTGGTCTGTGCGCGAAAGTAGTTGACCGAGTAATGATCGGTTTCAAGATCTTCCGGTCGTTCCGGCTTGCCGTATTTTTCGATGTAGAGTGGCGATGCGCAGGTGATCATGTCGACTTCTGAGACACGTCTGGCAATCAGCGACTGGTCGGCGGGCGTGCCGCCGCGGAGCGCGCAGTCGACGTTCTCAGCAAGGTAGTCGACCGTGCGGTCTCCGACGCCGAGATCAATACGAATGTCCGGGTATTTCTGGTAGAAATCGCAGAGGGCCGGCACGACGATCTCGTCCGCGAAGGCGCCCGCCATTTCAACGCGCAGGCGTCCGCTAGGCAGGCCTTGCGAGTTCGTCAGGCTGCCGTCCAGTTCCTCGAGTTCGGATACGATTTGCGCCGCTCGCTCATAATAGAGTGCGCCGTCGGTGGTCACCATCACGCGGCGCGTCGTCCGATTGAGAAGCTTGGTATGCAGATGCGCTTCGAGCCCTTGAATGAGATTGGTCACCGTCGCCTTGGGCATGGCGAGCGTGTCGGCGGCCCGTGTGAAATTGCCCGTCTCTACGACACGGATGAAAGCGCGCATTGCCGAGAGTTGATCCATCGGAAATCACCTAGCAGGTTGCACTGCGGTATTGTTCGAAATCTGGAACAGTGTAATCATGATGATGCCGCTTATTCCGTGAGTGGAATAACAATATCTTTTTTTCAGAAATTGCAAGCCGTAGCGGTAGGCAATACGTTACTCCGATGAAACGAAAGCGGGAACTATGACGGTGCAGGTGAAAGACATGTTGCTGGAAAAGGTGGCGATCGGCCCCGTTTCCGCACGCGTCTATCAAGGCGCCGAATACGGAAAGGGTTCTCCTATCGTACTGTTCTTTCACGGTGGCGCGTTTCTGGAGTCCGGTGTCAAGGATAGTCTTGTTGCCGAAAGTATTGCGAGCGCGGGCGCCATCGTGGTGGTTCCCGACTACAATGCGCCGCTCGGCAACGTCTTCCCCAAGCCACTCGAAGTCGGTTTCTCGATCTTTTCCTATCTTGCCAACAAGCGTGCGTCGGGTCTCGGGGATCGGAACTCGCTGCTTCTCGTTGCCGGCGAGGAGGCGGGCGGCAACATTGCAGCTGGCGTTGCCCTGAAGGCGCGGGACCACTATGCCGAAGCGCTTGATGGTCAAATCCTGATTTCTCCCTTGCTGGACCCTTTCATGGGGACCGCATCCATTCGCAAGGCCGACGGTATCGGCATGCGGCAGCGGTGGACGGCGGGTTGGAGCCATTATCTCAGCGGCGGCGGCTGCCACCCATATGCTGCACCCTGCCTCTGCTCGCGAATCTCTGGCGTCGCGCCGGCATTGGTTCTGACCGCCGAAGACGATCCACTTCGCGACGAAACGCTTGGCTATGCGGACCGCCTGAAACAGGCCGACGTAAAGGTTCGCCAGCATGTCCTGCCTGCCGGGACAGGCTGGCCATCGATCTACGGCGGTCAGTCTGAAAAAGTTTCGAAATGGCAGCACAGCGTCAGCGAGCAGTTCGGAAGCTTTGTTCAGACCATTAGTGTTCGACCCATTGCATTGAAGACAAACTGATTAATTTTCGGCCGTGAGGGCCGTAAGGAGAGTACCAATGACGTCCAGTAAGAAGCGCTGGGCCCTTGTGGGCGCCGGTTTGGGTCTTGCTGCGTCCGTTTCGGCCGCAGCAATCTTTTTCGAACTGCCGATGAGCGCGACCGCCACGGCTGCCTCCGCCCCTGCACAGGCTCCCGCTGTGCCGGTGACGGTCGCCGTCGTCGCCAGCCGTGATGTTACGACCTGGGAAGAGTTCTCAGGTCGTCTGGAGGCCGTCGACCGCGTGCAGGTCCGCTCGCGTGTCGCCGGCGCCGTCCAGTCGGTTCACTTCCGCGAAGGTGCCTTGGTGAAATCCGGCGACCTGCTCTTTACTATCGATCCGGCACCTTACCAGGCGGCTGTCTCACAGGCGGCCGGGCAGGTGGCCTCGGCCGAGGCCAGGGTCAACCTTGCGCAGATCGAGCTTGAACGCGGCCACAGGCTTTCCGAAAACAAGACGATTTCGCAAAGCGACATGGATCAGCGCCAGAACGCCTTTGCGGAAGCGCAGGCAGGTCTTCGGACTGCGCAAGCGGCCCTTCAATCCGCCCAGCTCGAGCTTGGTTACACCGAAGTCCGTGCCCCGGTTGCTGGTCGCGTCGGCAAACTGGAGATCACTGTGGGCAACCTGGTTGCCGAGGGGTCGAGCGCTCCTGCACTGACGACGCTTGTCTCCGTCGATCCGATCTATGCAAGCTTCAATGCCAGCGAAGAAATGGTCACCAAGGCGCTTGCCCAGCTTCCCGCAACCCAGGGTGCCGTTCCCGCCATCGAGGAGATCCCGGTCGAGGTAGGCACGCTCGCGGATCAAGGCACGCCGATCAAGGGCAAGCTGCAACTGATCGATAATCAGGTCGACGCAGCGAGTGGTACGATTGGCGTTCGCGCTGTCTTCGACAATCCGGGCGGCAAGCTGATTCCTGGTCAGTTCGTCCGTGTGCGCATGGGCCAACCGAAGGCCGAGAACAAAATATTGATCAGCGACCGCGCAATCGGTACCGACCAAGACAAGAAGTTCGTGTTTGTGGTCGATGGCGAAAACAAGGTCAGCTACCGGCCGATCCAGCTCGGTGCTGCGACGGATGGTCAGCGTATCGTCGAAAGCGGTCTGACTGTTGGCGACAAGATCGTCGTCAACGGCCTTCAGCGCATCCGTCCGGGTGCCGTGGTAGCGCCGCAGACGGAAGAGAAAGTCGCCACGGCTCAGTAAGCCGTGGCAGCGAAGCGCTTCAGGGCTTCGTCGAATTCCCGAATGAACTGACCTACCGGCGGCCTTCCCAACCGCCGGAGAGGGTCGTTGCTTCCCCGATTTCATCCCGGAGAGGGCTTTGAAATGAATTTCTCCAGATTCTTTGTCGACCGTCCGGTGTTCGCCGGAGTCCTATCGGTCCTCATTTTGGTCGCCGGTCTGCTTGGCCTGCGCTCACTGCCGATTTCCGAATATCCGGAAGTCGTTCCGCCATCGATCGTCGTGCGCGCCACCTACCCTGGCGCAAACCCCGAGGTTATCGCGCAAACGGTCGCGACGCCGCTCGAAGAGCAGATCAACGGCGTCGAGGGCATGCTCTATATGTCCAGCCAGGCGACCTCCGACGGCGTGATGACGCTGACGGTAACCTTCAAGCTCGGCACGGACCCCGACAAGGCACAACAGCTTGTCCAGAACCGCGTTTCGCAAGCCGAACCGCGCCTGCCTGAAGAGGTGAAGACCATCGGCTTGACGACGGTCAAGAGTTCTCCCGACCTGATGATGGTCGTGAACCTGATCTCACCCGACAATCGCTACGACATCACCTACCTGCGCAACTATGGCGTCCTCAACATCAAGGACCGGCTGGCGCGTATCGATGGCGTCGGTCAGGTGCAGGTTTTTGGTTCGGGCGACTATTCGATGCGCGTCTGGATCGACCCGCAGAAAGCCTCCGAGCATGGCCTTGCCGCCAGCGACGTCACCAACGCGATCCGTGGCCAGAACGTGCAGGCTGCAGCAGGGACAATCGGCGCCTCGCCGAGCCTGCCAGGCGTCGACCTGCAGCTCAATGTCAATGCGCAGGGCCGCCTGCAGACGCCGGAGCAGTTCGGCAATATCATCGTCAAGACGGGAGCCAACGGCGAGATCACGCGTCTTCGCGACGTCGCGCGCATTGAGCTCGGCGCTGCCGATTACTCGCTGCGCTCGATCCTGGACGGCAAGCCTGCCGTCGCCATTCCGGTCTTCCAGTCTCCGGGTTCCAACGCCATCACCATCTCGGACGAAGTCCAGAAGACGATGGAAGAGCTGAAGGCCGGCATGCCTGACGGCGTGAGCTACGAGATCGTCTACGACACGACGAAGTTCGTCCGGTCGTCGATCGAAAAGGTCATCGACACGCTGCTTGAGGCCATTGCGCTCGTCGTCATCGTCGTCATTCTGTTCCTACAGACTTGGCGTGCCTCGATCATCCCGCTGATCGCCGTTCCGGTGTCGATCATCGGTACGTTTGGGGTGATGTACGTCTTCGGATTTTCCATCAACGCGCTCAGTCTCTTCGGCCTTGTCCTGGCGATTGGTATCGTGGTGGATGACGCCATCGTCGTCGTCGAAAACGTCGAACGAAACATCGAAAACGGGCTCAGTCCGCGGGCTGCGACCTACAAGGCAATGAAGGAAGTCTCAGGCCCGATCATTGCGATCGCGCTGGTGCTTGTCGCGGTCTTCGTGCCGCTGGCCTTCATTACCGGCCTGTCGGGACAGTTCTATCGCCAGTTCGCACTGACGATCGCGATTTCGACGGTCATTTCCGCCTTCAATTCGCTGACGCTTTCTCCGGCTCTGGCCGCGCTGCTGCTGCAGGACCATCACGCAAAGCGCGACTGGCTGACGCGGGCGATGGACGCCGTCTTCGGCTGGTTCTTCCGCGGTTTCAACAGGGCCTTCGGCGCAGGTTCGCGCGGCTACGGAAAGGGCGTCGGTGGCCTGCTGTCGCGCAAGAGCATCGTCATGCTGGTGTATGTGGTGCTGGCGGGTGCGACCTACGGCCTCTTCAATGCGGTGCCGGGCGGTTTCGTGCCGGCGCAAGACAAGCAGTATCTGATCGGCTTCGCCCAGTTGCCGGATGCCGCAAGCCTCGACCGCACTGAAGACGTCATCAAGCGGATGAGTGACATCGCCATGGCAGAACCGGGCGTTGCGCATGCCATCGCCTTCCCGGGCCTCTCGATCAACGGCTTCACCAACTCGTCGAATGCCGGCATCGTCTTCGTGACACTGAAGGACTTCGATGAGCGTAAGTCCCCGGCACTCTCGGGTGGTGCGATCGCAATGTCCCTGAACCAGAAGTTCGGGGCGATCCAGGATGCATTCATCGCGATGTTCCCGCCACCGCCGGTCAACGGTCTCGGTACGACGGGCGGATTCAAGATGCAGCTAGAAGACCGGGCCGGTCTCGGCTATCAAGCGCTCGACGAAGCCAACAAGGCGATGATCGCCAAGGCCTACCAGACGCCTGAACTGACAGGCATCTTCTCTTCCTATCAAATCAATGTTCCGCAGCTCTATGCCGATCTCGACCGTGAGAAGGCGGAACAGCTGGGTGTCCCGGTGACGAACGTTTTCGAGACATTGCAGATTTATCTCGGTTCGCTCTATGTCAACGACTTCAACGCCTTCGGCCGCACCTACAGCGTGCGCGTCCAGGCAGATGCCAAGTTCCGGGCCCAGCCTGAGGACATTGGCAAGCTGAAGGTTCGTTCGGCATCGGGCCAGATGATCCCGCTGTCGGCGCTCCTCAAGGTAAACGCGACCACCGGGCCGGAGCGGACCAACCGCTATAACGGTTTCCTCTCCGCCGATATCAACGGCGGTCCAGCTCCGGGCTTCTCCTCGGGGCAGGCTCAGGCGGCGATCGAGAAAATCGCCGATGAAACCCTGCCGAAGGGCATCAGCTTCGAATGGACGGATCTGACCTACCAGCAGATCCTGGCGGGCAATTCCGGCGTGATCGTCTTCCCGCTGGCGCTGCTGCTGGTGTTCCTCGTGCTGGCTGCCCAGTATGAAAGCCTGACACTGCCGATCGCGATCATCATGATCGTGCCTATGGGCATATTGGCCGCACTGACAGGCATCTGGCTGACCGGTGGAGACAACAACATCTTCACCCAGATCGGTCTGGTTGTCCTTGTGGGGCTCTCGGCGAAAAACGCGATTCTGATCGTGGAGTTCGCCCGTGAGCTGGAGTTCGAGGGTAGAAATCCGGTTCAAGCCGCAATCGAGGCAAGCCGGTTGCGTCTGCGTCCGATCCTGATGACGTCGATGGCCTTCATCATGGGCGTCGTGCCACTGGTCGTTTCGACCGGTGCGGGTGCCGAGATGCGCGCTGCCATGGGTGTGGCGGTGTTTTCCGGCATGATCGGCGTCACGTTCTTCGGTATCTTCATGACGCCGGTCTTCTATGTGCTGCTTCGCAGACTGACGGGCAATCGTCCGCTGGTGCAGCACACAGAGCACGAGCACGACGCGGAAGAAGCAGAAATCATACGGCTCGCTGCCGAATAGCCCCCTCTGGGTGGCGAGACGCGTGTAAGGCGGGGCATGTCCCCGCCTTTTCTGTTTTATTGCGTCGACCATGCGGCTATGTCTTGATCGATCTGCACCACCGGGCGAGAGGAGTCGCACGGTACGTGGCGAATGGGGCGTTCGGTGCATCGTGGACGCTGCGGGCACGATCGGCGGCAAGCTGACCGCGCCTGATGGTCGCTGTCGGGAGATCGCCATTCGATGTGGTGAAGCGACATCGCCAAAACCGATGCATCGCCTGAGGATATCGTTCGCGCGGATTTGAAGACAACGGGAAGGAACGATTTGATGAATGACAAGGCACGCAGCATCGCGTTTCTCGGAACCGGGCTGATGGGTGCGCCAATGGCCCGTCGGTTGCTGGATGCCGGGTTTGCTGTCGCAGTCTGGAACCGTGACAGCGCAAAAGCCGAGGCACTCGCGAAGGACGGCGCGTTTGTCGCCGATACGCCTGCCGCTGCAGTGAATGGAGCGTCCGTCGTCTTCACGATGTTGACGGATGGCAACGCTGTCGGCGACGTGCTCTTTGCGCAAGGGGTGGCCGTTACTCTGCAATCCGGTGCCGTCGTGATTGACTCAAGTTCGATCTCGCCGAAGACCGCACGCGAACATGCAGAAAAATTGGCGGAATTCGGCATCCGCCACCTTGATGCGCCGGTCTCCGGTGGGGTCGTCGGCGCAGCAGCCGGCACGCTGGCGATCATGGCGGGTGGCGACGCGGCACTTGTCGAGGAGCTTTCCGATGTCTTCGCGCCACTCGGCCGTGTCACGCATGTCGGCCCCAGCGGCGCCGGCCAACTTGCCAAGCTCGGCAATCAGCAGATCGTCGCCGTGACGATCGGTGCGATCGCCGAGGCAATGCTGCTGGTCGAGGCTGGTGGCGGTTCACGCGAAGCGTTCCGCCGGGCAATCCGTGGAGGCTTTGCCGAAAGCCGGATACTCGACATTCACGGCCAGAGGATGGTTGAGCGCAATTTCGGCACCGGCGGTCCCTCGAAGCTGCAGTTGAAGGATCTGGACAACATTCTTGCGACTGCCGAAAGCCTGTCGCTGACCTTGCCACTGACGGAGGCGGTTCGCGGCGAATTCGCCACGTTTGTCGAGCATGGCGGCGGAGAAATCGATCACAGCGGCCTGCTGCTGCAGCTGGAAGCCAGGAATGGGCGTTCGCCTGGCCTCGGGTCCAACGAATAGCACCCATTGTCCGATGGCGAAGAATTGCCTCAGCGCAATCATTGAGGGATTTTTAGGGTCTCCTAATTAATCTCTCGCCAGAAAGTGGGTTCTGTGCGCATAAAGGGGTCCTTGACCATGTGCCGTGACCAAACGGTTTCACTGAAGCTGCGTGAGGCTTAGACGGCGTTGGAAACCAGCAATCCCACACGCTCCGAGCGGGAGTTCCAGGATATCCTGCGGCGCCTCGAACTTGCGCTTGATGCGTCCCAGATCGGCGTGTGGGAACACAATCTGGATCAGAACGTCATCTCATGGGATGTGCAGATGCACCGGCTCTATCAGACCGGGCAGAAAAGCGGCGCTGTGCCAACGGCGATCTGGTCGAATGCCATTCACCCAGACGACCGCATCCGCGCTATCCAGGATTTTGAAGATGCGATCCACAGGCGGGGACAATACAATTCGGAATTCCGGATCGTCTGGCCGAACGGCGAGATCAGACATATCCGATCGCGTGCCCATTTTTACGTCAACGAGGAAGGAGCCCCGTCGTTCATCGGTGCCGAATGGGACGTTACCGCTGATGTCCGGCTCAACGACGAGGCGGCACGCCAGCGGACCGTGGCCGAAGCCCGTGCGCTGGCGCTCGAGGAAAGCAGCGCGCGTGTCGAGTATGCTGCCGAACATGATTATCTGACCGGCCTTCCCAACCGGCGGCTGTTCGACAAGCGCCTGATCGAATTGGCTGAGGATCCTACAGTCTCGACGCTGGCGGTGTTGCATCTCGACCTCGATGAATTCAAGCAGATCAACGACAGCTTTGGCCACGCGGCTGGCGATGCCGTTTTGCGGGCAGCGGCTTTGCGCATCGAAGCAGCTACACCGAGAGCCGGCATGGCGGCGCGGATCGGTGGAGACGAGTTTGTCATCATCCTCGTCAACTTCGGCAATTTGATAGAGTTGACGCGCGTCGCTCGCGACGTACAGCGGCGCCTGAAGAAGACGATTCGCTTTGGTTCCGAGATGTTGCAGTCCGGTGCTTCCATTGGAATTTCGTGGTCGGACCGTGCCGAAGCAAACCTGCTTGCCGAGTCCGATATCGCGCTCTACCAGGCCAAGGTGTCGGGGCGCGATCGCATCGAATTCTTCTCGCAGCAATTGAAGGATGAACTGATGGGCAAGCGACGGCTTGCCGAAGAGCTGAAGCTTGCGCTGGAGCACAACGAAATCGTGCCTTTCTATCAGCTACAACTTGATGCTCATACCCGTGAGATTGTCGGTATTGAAGCGCTTGCCCGCTGGAAGCACGACGAACGCGGCATCATTTCGCCGGCGGGCTTTCTGAAGATCGCAGATGAGTATGGTCTGTCGGCCGAGATCGACGCTGCCATCTTGAGGCACGTTCTGGAGGACAGGCGGGTGTGGCAGCATCATGGTGCTACCCTGCCACGCATCGCCGTGAACATTTCGGGCCAGCGGCTTTACGATCCGTTGCTGATCGATGACCTGCTGGCGCTCGATATACCGCAGGACGCCATCGTCTTCGAACTGGTCGAGACGATCTTCCTCGATGATTGCGACGACGAACTTTTACAGAATGTCGAGCGTATCAAGCAGATGGGGATCGAGATCGAGATCGACGATTTTGGCTCGGGTCACGCATCGCTTATCGGCCTTGTTCGATTGCGTCCGTCACGGCTGAAAATCGATCGGCAGCTTGTGGACGAGATAGACACCTCGGCCGAGCAGCGTCGCGTCGTGAAAGCGATCATCGAAATTGCGAAGGCTCTCGGCGTCGACGTGATCGCGGAAGGTGTTGAGACGGAAAGTCACGCTGCGACACTAACCAAGCTCGGCTGTCAGACACTGCAAGGCTTTGCGCTGAGCCTTCCGATACCGGCTTCCGAGATCGATCTCATTTTTGCGGCCACGGAAAGTGTTCGCTGAATCGATTGCTCGGACGGTCAGGCGCTTGGCTCGAGTTCGCTGCGCGCTTCCAGATACCAATCGACAAAAGCCTTCACGCCAACTTCAAGCTTGGTGTCCGGCTTGTAACCCGTCAGAGCGACTAGCAGATCCGGGCTTGCGAACGTTCGCGGCACGTCGCCCTTCTGCATCGGCAGCATCGTGCGTTTCGCAGTCTGGCCGAGTGCCTTCTCGACGGTCGCGACGAAGTTCATCAGGCTCTCAGGTTGGCCGCCACCGATATTGATGACGCGGAACGGCGCCTGGCGGGAGAGCGTTTCCGCTTTCTCGTTGTCCACGCGGTTCGCTTCCGAGGGAACAACTGCGGAAAGACGAAGGATCGATTCGACAAGATCATCGACGTAGGTGAAATCACGGCTCATATTGCCTTCGCCGTAGATCTCGATCGGCTGGTCCTCCAAGATGTTCTTGACGAATTTGAAGAGCGCCATGTCCGGACGCCCCCATGGACCGTAGACCGTGAAGAAGCGGAACGCGGTCGTCGGTACTTTGTAGAGATGCGAATAGCTGTGCGCCATCAGTTCCATGGACTTCTTGGTCGCAGCGTAGAATGTCAGTGGCTCATCGGCGCGATCGGTCTCACGGAAAGGAACGGAGGCGTTCGCGCCGTAGATCGACGACGTCGAGGCCAGCATCAGATGGCCGATGCCGACATCCTTGGCGATCTCGAGAATGTTCCATGAGCCTTCGAGATTCGACGTCAGATAAGCCCTTGGATTTTCAAGGCTATAGCGAACCCCTGCCTGGCCAGCCAGATGGATCATCACATCTGGCTTCGCGGCCGCAACCGCATCCTCCAGTGCCTTGCGGTCCTCCAGCATGGCGGTAACCGGGCGAAACGCCGGAAACTGCGCCAAAGCCGCGTTGCGCATGTGCTTCAGCTTTATGTTGTAGTAGTGCGTCATGCCGTCGAAGCCGGTGACTTCGTGGCCGTCCTGTAGCAGACGGCGAGCGAGGTGAAAGCCAATGAAGCCAGCCGTGCCGGTGATGAAATAGCGCATTCCTATTTCTCGACCTTCTTGCCGACGGCGAAATAGTTGAAGCCGTGTTTGGTGACTTCGGCGACCGGATAAATGTTGCGCAGATCGACGATCGTCGGATTCTTTACGGTCGACTTGAGACGCTTGAAGTCGAGCGCTCGGAACTCGTCCCATTCCGTGACGATGACAATCGCATCCGCGCCTTCGGCGATTTCGTAGGGATCCTTGCCGTAAGCGATATGACCAAGAACCTCCTTGGCCATCTCCATGCCTTCGGGATCGTAGGCATGAACGTTGGCTCCACCGTCAAGCAGGGCCTGAATGATGGTGATGGATGGCGCGTCGCGCATGTCGTCGGTATTCGGCTTGAAGGTGAGGCCGAGGACGGCAATCTTCTTGCCGCGCACGTTGCCGTCGCAGGCGGCAATGACCTTGCGGCCCATGGCGCGCTTGCGGTTGTCGTTGATCGCAACGGTCGTTTCGATGAGGCGAACGGGGCTATTGAAATCCTGCGCCGTCTTGACGAGTGCCAGCGTGTCTTTGGGGAAGCACGAACCGCCGTATCCAGGGCCGGCGTGAAGGAACTTGTCCCCGATGCGCTTGTCCATGCCGATGCCCTTGGCAACCTTCTGGACGTCGGCGCCGATCTGTTCGCAGAGATCGGCCACTTCGTTGATGAAGGTGATCTTCATCGCAAGGAAGGCATTGGCGGCATACTTGATCAGTTCGGAAGTACGACGTTCGCAGAAATAGAGCGGCGCCTCGTTGAGGTAGAGCGGACGATAGACTTCCCGCATGACTTCAATAGCGCGTGGTTCTTCGGTGCCGAGGACGATGCGGTCGGGTCGCTTGAAGTCGGTGATTGCCGCACCCTCGCGCAGGAATTCGGGATTCGACACGACCGAAATGTCCTTGTCGGAGAACTCGTCGCGGAAAATCCGTTCGATCTCGTCGCCTGTGCCGACGGGAACCGTCGATTTCGTGACGACGACCGTGAAGCCCGTGACAGCTGCAGCGATTTCGCGTGCGGCTGCATAGACGTAGGTCAGATCCGCATGGCCATCGCCGCGCCGAGACGGCGTGCCGACGGCGATGAAGACCACGTCGGCGTCGGCGACAGAGGGTGCCAGATCCATTGAAAAGTCCAGTCGGCCGGCGGTCCTGTTATGCTGGATGATCGCGTCGAGACCGGGCTCGAAGATCGGTACCTCACCAGCCTCCAGAGCATCGATCTTCGCCGTTGACTTGTCGACGCAGGTCACGTGATGGCCGAAATCGGCAAGGCAAGCACCAGAAACAAGGCCGACATAGCCTGAGCCAATCATCACAATACGCATGGATTCATTCCCCGATACGGCGACCGCGGCCCCGCCGATCAGCAAGGCCGCGATGGTGTTACAGAGGTAAGTTTATAAGTTCAAGACAAAGACACTCACTTGCGGCCGAACTCGTCGACGATACGAATGATATCGTCCTCTCCGAGATACGAGCCGGTTTGGACCTCGATCAGTTCAAGCGTGATCTTGCCGGGATTGGCGAGGCGATGGACCTCGCCGAGCGGGATGTAAACGGATTCATTTTCCCTCAGCATCTGAACATCTTCGCCGATGGTCACTTCCGCCGTGCCCTTGACCACGATCCAGTGCTCCGAACGGTGATGATGCTTCTGCAGCGACAGCTTCTTGCCGGGTGTGACGAAGATGCGCTTCACCTGGAATCGGTCACCGTTCAAGACCGAGGTGTAGCCGCCCCATGGACGGTAGGATGTCGGATGCGTTTCGGTGAGGCTGGATGTCGAGGGCGCGGACGCGAGCATCTTGACGATGTTGCCGACATCCTGACTATCCTGCAGGCGACCGACATAAACCGCGTCCTCGCTGGCGATGACGGCGATATCGTCCATTCCCTGGACGGCGAGATGCACGCCGTGGGTCATGACGAGCGAATTCTTGGTGTTGACGAGTGTGGTGTTGGCCGCAGCGACGTTGCCGTGCTCGTCGCGACTGCCGCTCTTCCAGACGGAATCCCAGCTGCCGAGATCGGACCATTTGAACGGTGAGGGAACGACAGCCGCATTGCTCGTCTTCTCCATGATGGCGTAGTCAATGGAGATGTTGGGACTGGCGGCGAATGCAGTCTTGTCCAAGCGGACGAAGTCGAGGTCAGCCGTTCCGTTGGCGAGGGCGTCAGCGGCCGCCTTCAATACCGCCGGCGCATAGGTCCCCATCTCGTCGAGCAGCCGCGCCACCGCGAACATGAACATCCCGGAGTTCCAATAGAAGCCGCCGTCGGCCAACATTTCCTCTGCCTTTACCAGCGGCGGCTTCTCGATGAAGCGCTTCACAGTCTGCGCCCCACTCGCAAGGCTTTCTCCGCCCTCGATGTAGCCATAGCCCGTCGCGGGTTCTGTCGGCTTGATGCCGAAGGTGACGAGCTTGCCATCGGCTGCGGCTGCAGCAGCGGTGCGCACACAACCGAAATAGGTGTCGTCTGCGACGATCTCGTAGTCTGAGCCGAGTACGTGAATGATCGTGCCGTCGTCAAAGCGATCGCGTACGAGTGTCGCTGCTGCGGCGACTGCGGCGGCGGTATTGCGCGCGACCGGCTCGAGTAGAATGCCGGAGAGAGGGATATCGAGCTCGCGGGCCTGCTCGGCGACAAGAAAGCGGAATTCCTCATTGGTGAGAACGACCGGTGCTTCGTAGAGCGTTGGATCGGAGACACGCAGCAGCGTCTCTTGAAACAAGGTCTTGTCGCCGATAAATCGGATGAATTGCTTGGGTGCGGCGGCGCGCGACAGCGGCCAGAGACGTGTGCCCTTGCCGCCGGCCATGATCACGGGAACGATTTTTTGCGTCATCTGGAATTGTCTCCGAATATCTTCTTCACGTTTGTCTACTAGTCCGCGCCCACCAGAGGACGCGCTCCAACCCGGCACGCAGCAGCTCGCTCGCCATCGCTTCGGTTTCCGCTTCAACGTAACAACGCATTTCGGGCGCATTACCGGAGGGCCGGAAATGGATGATTCGCTGATCCTTGAGCGCTACGCGAAGTCCGTCGATATCGCTGATGCCGCCAATCTCGCCGATTGGCTGCAAGAACGACGTGAGATTGTTCGAACTTGCACGCAGGTAAGCCATCAGCCGCGCGCTTGCTTCGACGGGAAAATCCTCCAGCCGGTCGGCCGAGGCAAACGGCAGGTGATAGGAGGCAGCGATCACCGAAAGCGGTTGCTTCCGCGATGCCGCAAGCGACAGGGTCGCGAGGATCGGAAGGAAGCAATCGCGCGTCGGCAGGGCGCCCAGCACGTGGCCGTTGACTGTGAACTCGCTGGCCGTCAACAGGCCGCCATTTGCTTCAAAGCCGACGACCCCGCTCTTGCCTTGGGCAAGCGATTCTTCCATGCCGGCGATTACGAACGGCGAGCCGACACGCGTGCGAATGACATCAAAGTCACCGGCCGCCTCGATGCCGGAGTTCGAAGTCACCGGCGTCACAAGCGATCTTGCGCCCAGGAAAGTCGCGGTGATCAGGCCCAGGAGATCTCCGCGCAGCGGCGTACCCGTTTCATCGGTCACAAGCGGACGATCGCCGTCGCCGTCGGTCGAGACGATTGCGTCTAGGCCTTTCTCCTCTGCTGCGCTCCTGAGTCTGGAAATAGTTTCTTCGGACACGGCTTCGGTATCAACGGGGACGAATGTTTCGGACCGGCCGAATGCAAGGACGTCAGCGCCGAAATTCGTGAGCAGGTCGACAAGCAGGTCGCGAGCGACGGTACTATGCTGGTAAACGCCGATCCTAAGGCCGGCAAGTGCCGTGCTGCCGAGGACGTTTGAGTTGCGCTCGGCAAAGAGCGCCTGGCATTCGGCGGCACAATCTTGCCACTCGGCGTTGGCGGGTTGGAAGGCGAAGTCCGATTTCTCGAGTTCGGCGGCGCCGGCAGTTATTGCCGCTTCGTCGGCTTTGTCGATTTCGCCGTCGGGACGGTAAAATTTAATACCGTTGCGGTCGGCGGGAATGTGAGAGCCTGTGATCATCAAGCACGCCGCCTTCTCCCGAAGGCCGTATAGGGCGAGCGCCGGCGTCGGCACAGCACCGCAGTCAAGGACCTTGAAGCCGAGGCCGTTCAGGGCGTCCTTGCAGTTGGCTGCAATATCTGGACTGGAATCTCGAAAGTCGCGACCGATGAGGACCGCGTCGCCGACATGGGCCATGCCACTGGACAGGAGATAGCGACCGAAGGCCGTGGCATAGAGCGCGGAAGCGCGTCCCTTGAGGTCTACGGAAAGGCCTCGAAGCCCGCTTGTTCCGAATTTCATTCTGAATAAGTCCCCCGACGCGCTTGAATTCGCGAACGATTTGAACGCAATTTGCGCTACGTATGTGAAATTTCATGGCTGCCGATCGTTAAGATGTCTGCCAATTCCCTTTGAGGCAAGCTCAAAGCGCATTCGAGCAAGAGGACCATTGATGAGTGAACAAGTGGTCGCTTTGGAAGAGAGCTGGCGGGGCGCTCTCGCTGCAGAGTTCGATAGTCATTACATGCAGCAGCTCAACGCTTTTCTCGTGGCGGAGAAGCAAAGCGGCAAACGGATATTTCCGAAAGGAACCGAGTATTTCCGGGCGCTGGACCTGACACCGCTTGCGGATGTCAAGGTAGTGATCCTTGGACAGGACCCGTATCACGGGCTTGGTCAAGCCCACGGTCTTTGCTTCAGCGTTCGCCCCGGCGTGCGGATCCCGCCTTCGCTGGTCAATATCTACAAGGAAATGCAAAGCGATCTGGGCATCGCACCTGCACGGCACGGTTTCCTGGAGCATTGGGCGCGTCAGGGTGTGTTGCTGCTGAACAGCGTGCTGACTGTCGAGGAGGCGCAGGCGGCGTCGCATAAAAACAGAGGCTGGGAGCGCTTCACCGATGCCGTGATCCGAAAGGTGAACGACGAATGCGATGCCGTGGTCTTCATCCTCTGGGGCTCGTATGCGCAACGCAAGGCGGCTTTCGTCGATACCTCACGCCATTTCGTGCTGAAGGCGCCGCACCCATCGCCGCTTTCCGCACATAATGGCTTTTTCGGCTGCAAACATTTCTCCAGGGCCAACGCGTTTCTGCAATCCCGCGGTCGTGGTCCTGTCGATTGGCAGTTGCCCGCCAATCCCCAAGATGCCTAGCATTTTTGAACGGCAAAATTCTATCGTTCACTAATGAGAGACAATGCGTTCGGGCCCTCGGGGCTATTCCAATCGGCGCTCAAAGCTCATTTATGATCCATCCAAAGCCTGCGAGGCAGGCAAGAAAGGGGTCTCAAATGCTCGATCAAATCAAGGGTCTGCACCACGTCACGTCGATGGCGGGGGATGCCCGCACCAACAACCAGTTTTTTACCAACGCGCTCGGCCTGCGCCGAGTCAAAAAGACCGTCAACTTCGATGCGCCGGATGTCTACCACCTGTACTACGGTGACGAGACCGGAGCGCCCGGCACCATCATGACCTACTTCCCGTTCGCGAAGATGCCGCAAGGCCGTCCGGGAACAGGAGAGGTCGGCACCACCGTTTTCTCCATCCCCCAGGGCTCGATTGGCTTCTGGACAGATCGGCTTGGCAAACTCAACGCCGGCGGTCTGAAGACCGAGGAAACGTTCGGCGAGAAGCGCCTCAATTTTTCCGGTCCGGATGGCGACGGCTTCGCGCTCGTCGAAGTCAAGGATGATGCACGTTTGCCCTGGACGCATGGCGGTGTAGGCGAAGAACAGGCCATACGCGGCTTTCACTCGGTGGCCATGCGGCTGCGCGATGATGGCGCCACCTCCGAACTCCTGAAATTCATGGGATATGAAGTGCAGGAGGAACGCGACGGCGTGAAGCGCATGACGATTCCGGGCGGAAACGGTGCGCACCTCGTTGATCTGGAAACGATGCCGAGCATATCGCGGGCTTTGCCAGGCGCCGGTTCCGTCCACCACGTGGCCTTCGCTGTCGACAACCGTGAGAAGCAGCTGGAAGTGCGCAAGGCGCTTTTGGATACAGGCTATCAGGTAACGCCGGTGATCGACCGTGACTATTTCTGGGCGATCTATTTCCGTACGCCAGGCGGCATCCTGTTCGAAATCGCAACCAACGAGCCTGGCTTCGACCGGGACGAGGACACGGCACATCTCGGCGAGGCGCTCAAGCTGCCGCAGCAGCATCAGCATCTGCGTGCTCTCATCGAGCAGCACCTGCAGCCGCTCGAAGCCTAAAGCAGGAGAAAGTCGATGTCTGACAACAATTATGTGCACCAGCTGCATGCCGGTGCACCGGGAAAACCCATCCTTGTCACCTTGCATGGCACCGGTGGTGACGAGAACCAGTTCTTCGATTTCGGCCGGAGAATGCTGCCGGATGCGACCATACTCTCGCCGCGCGGCGATGTCTCGGAGTTCGGAGCTGCGCGGTTCTTCAGGCGAACGGGTGAGGGTGTCTATGATACGGTGGACCTCGCACGGGCGACCGAGAAAATGGCCGCGTTCGTTACTGAAGTTGCGGACGCACACGGTGCATCCGCAGTTCTGGGACTAGGTTTTTCCAACGGGGCAAACATTCTTGCCAATGTGCTCATCGAGAAGGGATTGTTCGATGCTTCCGTCTTGATGCATCCGCTCATCCCGTTCCAGCCGAAGAGCAATCCGGCATTGGCCGGGCGCACGGTGTTGATCACGGCAGGCGAGCGTGATCCGATCAGTCCCGTACCTGTCACCAAGGCTCTGGCGGAGTACTTCGCAAGCCAGAGCGCCATGATCACGACCGAATGGCATGCTGGCGGGCACGACATACGCCCCAATGAAATCGAAGCGGTGCGTGCGCTCTTCGAGCCGTACCTCTGACATGGCGCAGTCGGAGACCTGTTCATGGCTCCGACGGCTACCCCTTTTTGAGGATGCGGGCAGGCTTGTTCTCCGTATCGATCTAGGGGTGTGGCGGCGAGTATTTCTGGTATCTATCCTCATATACTACTGGAGCGTGTAGCTGGTTTAGAACCCGAGAGTTTGCATTCGTATGAACGACGTTGCCGATCTTCGAATGCTGCTTGGATTGGTTCGCCGCCAAATGCGAACGATACTGGCAACGGGACTCGCGATCTTCCTCCTCAGTGTTGCTGTCGTCTTTCTGCTGACACCCCGGTTTTCGGCTCAGGCACTTGTTCTTGTCGACACAAGTTCCAAGAACCTCTTGGCTCCCGATGCCGTTACGGCAACCGGCTTGACCGACAATTCGCGGGTCGAGGGCGAGGTCCGGATTGCCCAATCCGATGCCGTTCTGCTCGACGTCGTCCAGGAGAGCGAATTGCTCTCCGATCCCGAGTTCGGGCCACATCGGCTTACAGATAAATTGCTGGCATTGATCGGTAGCCAAAGCAATTCCGTCAACGCTGAAGATCTCGCAAAGGGTAAGGTGTTGGCATCGCTCAAGGATGCCGTCAGGGTTCGAAGGGAAGGCTTGACCTATCTGATCACCGTAGGCGTGACGTCGGACGACCCCCAGAAAGCGGCGAAGCTGGCCAACCAGGTGGCAGCGGTCTACATCCGAAAGCAGGTCGATGCGAAGGTCGCGAGCACTATTTCAGCTCGTAACATCCTGCAACATAAAGTTGAATCCGCAAGGGATGTTCTGGCGGAGCACCAGAAAGAGCTCGATCTTTTCGTCGCCACGCATGGCGATCCACATGCAACGTCAGGCAACGCCGCATCGTTTTCGGAGCGCCACCTTGCCGATGCTGGTTTCGGCAAAACCGTCACGGATGTGATCAGCGCCGGCGAACAGGTCGGCGCTCCATCCGGGCTGCCGACACAATTCTACAGCCTGCAGCAATCGGCGCAGATTGCCAGAACGCAATACCAGAACCTCCTGACGCGGTTGCAGGACTTCGAAGCGCAAGCGAGCCTTCAGGTCGCGGACAGCCGCGTTGTTTCCGAGGCGCTTACACCGATTGTTCCGTCCTACCCGAAGAAGGTGCTTTCCCTTGCCGTGATGGCTATCGTTGCACTCGGGTTCGGTGTCGGTGCAGCTGTCATGAAGGAGTTCTTCATCGGAGGATTTACCAGCGAGGATCAGGTCGGCGCGGTCCTTAACATTCCGCTCGCTTCGGTTTCGCCGCATCAGGAAGGCAGCGAACTGGACAGACCCCAGGGTCGCGGTCTGTCGGATACCATCATGGCGGCACCGCTTTCGGTCTTTTCGGAGTCGATCAGGCGAATACGGGCGGCGATTGATCAGATATTGCTCGGGAAGTCGGGTGTCTTCGACCATGAAACTGATGAGGGGATCGTGGTCATGGTCTGTTCCACGCTCCCCGGTGAGGGGAAGTCGACGCTTGCCGTCTCGCTGGCGCGAACATACGCGCTCGCCGGAAAGCGGACGCTTTTGATCGACTGCGATCTTCGCAAGCCAAGCATTCACCGGCACGTTGATCGCGAGCCGACGCCCGCATTCGTCAACCTTCTGCGCGGCGAGCCGGATCCGGGACTGGCGAGCATGGTGGTGATGGATAGCGCGACCAATCTTTCGGTGATCCTTGGCGCCCGTCCGGCCGATTTTCCGACCGACGACCTTTTGATGAGCCCGAAGGTCAAGAAGCTGCTGGCCCGCGCGCGGGAGCATTTCGACTACATCGTCATCGACACGCCTCCCGTCGAAGCTGCCGTTGACGCCCTGTACCTTGCCCGTCTCAGTGATGCGGTTCTCTTCGTCGTCCGATGGGCCAACACCCCGCAGAACGCCGCGAGGCGGGCGGTCACGGCGTTGAAGGGAAATGCGAGAGAAGGGGTACCAGTCGTCGCGGCGTTGAATATGCAAGACCAGCGTGGCTGGTTTGGCACGGGATTGAAGACATGACCCGTGGAAAGCGTATCCTTGTTCATGATTATTCCGGGCATCCGTTTCAGGTTCAGCTTTCCCGTTGCCTTGCAAAAAGAGGTCATCAGGTCCGGCACGTCTATTCCGCGAGCTTTCAGACGCCGAAGGGCGACCTGAGCAAAGGTCCTGAAGATTCCAAGCGGTTGGATATTGTCGGAGTTTCGCTGGGATCGGTTTTCCGGAAGGACGGCTTCATCAAGCGGCGCTCACAGGAAATAGAGATCGGCCGGCAAGTTGCCGAACAGATCCGTCAATTTCGGCCCGATATCGTTCTTTCCTCGAATGCGCCTCTCGATACACAAGCCGTCATACACAAGGCGACGCGCTCCCATGGCGCAAGGTTCGTCTTCTGGCTTCAGGATTTGTATAGCGAAGCCATAGGACGCATCCTCCGTCGGAAGCTTCCTGTCATCGGTGGTGTCGTGGCCATGCGCTATCACAGGCTGGAGTTCGATCTTCTCAGACGCAGCGACCACATCATTGCAATCACTGACGACTTTCTTCCGCACCTTCGAGGCAATGGTATCGTACCTGGGTGCGTCTCCGTTGTGGAGAACTGGGCGCCGCTCGGCGAGCCCAACGCGAATTGCGGAGCGGTTGCGGTGGCGGATACGATCCGCGCTGTCTATGCCGGGACATTGGGCTACAAGCACAATCCCGATATCCTGCTTGCGGCTGCGAAGTCCTTGCCGGTTGCGATAGAGGTGTTCTCCGAGGGTCGTGTCGCTGAGGATCTCGCGCGTCGCGCCGCAGCCGATGGCGTATCCAATCTTCGTGTTCTGCCGTGGGTTTCATTTTCAGACCTGCCCCGTGTCTTGGGCCGTGCCGACGTATTGATCGCGATGATCGAGGTCGATGCGGGCGCTTTTTCCGTGCCATCGAAAGTGCTCACCTACCTAGGTGCCGGAAAGCCGGTGATAGCCGCAATCCCGCGGAGCAATCTTGCACGCAGGATTTTGGAGCGGGAGCAGGCCGGGCTTGTGTCTGATCCAGGCGCTCACTTAGGGTTCATAGACAACCTGCGGCGCCTCGCCGGTGACGGCGAACTGCGCAAACGGCTCGGCGCCAATGGCAGAGCCTATGCCGAGGCAAATTTCAACATCGACCGGATCACGGATCGATTTGAGGGAATTTTCGACGATCTGATTCTGACGGAGTTGCGGGCAATCTAACGCTGGGGGGCGTGACGTGCTGAGGAAGACTGCTCTTGTTTGTGGTGCCGGAGGCTTCATCGGCAGCCATCTCGTTCGACGTTTGAGGCACGAAGGGTTCTGGGTCCGTGGTGTGGATCTCAAGTTGCCTGAGTATGAAGAAACGGAGGCCGACGAGTTCGTTGTCGACGACCTTCGCAAGCAAGAAACCTGCGAGCGGGTGGTCGATGGCCGTTTCGACGAGGTGTACCAGCTCGCTGCCGACATGGGAGGTGCCGGCTACATATTTACCGGCGAGCACGACGCGGACATCATCCACAACTCGTCGACGATCAATCTCAACATCGCACACGGTTGCCGTCGACGCGGCATTGATCGCATCTTCTACTCCTCATCGGCCTGCATATACCCGGCCCATAATCAAGACGATCCTCACAATCCGAATTGCGCGGAGTCGTCCGCGTATCCAGCGGCGCCCGACAGCGAATACGGATGGGAGAAGCTGATCTCGGAGCGGCTTTTCCTTGCCTATAATCGCAACTACGCAATGAGGAACCGGATTGCCCGGTATCACAATATCTTTGGACCATCAGGTACCTGGCAAGGCGGCAAGGAGAAGGCTCCGGCGGCCATCTGCCGCAAGGTTGCGATGGCATTGAATGGAGGCGACATCGAAATCTGGGGCGATGGCCAACAGACACGCTCTTTCCTGTACGTGGACGAATGCCTCGAGGGCACAACTCGTCTGATGCGGTCGGATTTCGAGGGGCCAGTGAACATTGGTTCCGATGAGATGGTCAATATCGACCAACTCGTCGATCTCGTTTGTGCCATTGCCGGAAAGCGACTTCACAAGCGGTATATTGCCGGGCCTCTGGGTGTTCGCGGGCGCAACTCCGACAATCGGCTAATCGAGCAGAAACTTGGTTGGCGTCCGTCGCAGAGCCTGACTGCCGGGCTGGAAAAGACCTACGCCTGGATCGAGAGCCAGCTGCTGCGGAAGGCGGCATGAGAATAGCCAGCGGGGACTTGCCGCAGAGAGATGGCCTCGCGCCTCTCTCGCTGCGCGGTCCGGGAAACGCAGCATTGCTGATTGTCAGTTTTGCAGTCGGGCAGGGTTCCATTTTCCTTGCGCAGACCTGGCTGGTCAGCCGTGGCATGCTTGAACTCATGGCACATTTCGGCGGGTGTTTTTCATTTGCCATTCTCGCGCTAATGATCGTCGACTGTGGATCGGTGACCACTGTTGCCCGACGAATCTCGTTGGCCGACCTGCCAGACCGCAAAGCAGAAATCGGGCGCTGCTACTGGTCGACGAGTATCACGCGGTTGCTCCTGGCCGCCGTGGTGGCGCTGTTCGCCTTGCCATATGCGATGCTTACGCAGGACGTCTTTGCCAGCGTATATATTCCGTCGGCAGTTCCAGCACTCGTTATCTGGTCCTTCAACGGTAGTGGCATCCTAGACGGACTGAAGCTCAGCGGCGTGAGCGGGCTCACAGCTATGGTCGCCTACCTGTGTTCGGCTGTGGCGTTGGTCCTGACGGGCGGTGTGTCCGCCGAACAGGCGGGGTTGGTTCTCGGTGCTGCCCTGTCCGCTGGATATGCCCTGGCGGTGGCAACGCAATTGGCTGTTCTCTATTTTCTCGGTCACTTTCCGAAACGAACGGAGATGATATGGTCCCATGTCCTCGAACTTGCCCGGGAAGGCTCGGCAGTGCTGCTCGCCAATATTCCCGGGCAATTGTCATTCCGGTTTCAGATCGTCGTTTGCTCGCTGTTTTTCGGTGAGGCTGTGACGGCGATCTTTCTTTATGGCAGGCAAGTTGCCGCGGCAGGTTCACAAGTGCTGGAGTTCGTTCGCAGGGCGCATTTTCCTCTGCTGGTTGATAGGGTTTCCCGAAGTGACAACCCGGTCTCGAGCGCCTTCCGCGTTCAGCTTCTCGCGACGTGGCTTGCGGTCGTGATTTCCTTGGCCATGTTGGCGAATGGCATCTTCCTGCAGCAAAAATCCCACGGACCAATCGCAGCCGCGGCCGGCGTCGTGGCCCTGTTTTCTGTCGGCGTGCTGACGGGCGCGTTGTCGCAAACGCTAGCACAAGCAGCGCAAGCGCTGGGCCGCTACGGTACCGTCGCCCGGGCAGCGAATGCAGCCATGTTGGCATGTTCTGCTTCTAGCGCCGCTTTCGGCTGGTGGTTCGGCCTCGCAGGTCTCGCGGTTTCGGAGGTGCTTTCGCACGGGGTTGCAGCGATCTTTCTGGGGCTTTTCGTTTTCGCGTCCGGTCCCCGCCGACGTAGCCTGCAGGCGATGTCGTGACCAGGATCTGGACGGTACTCGTGCTGTATTTCATCAACCTGCCGTTTGCCGACGATATGTTTGTTGTCGTGCTCACGTTGCCAATGTTCGCACTGGTGATGGTAGGCATGATCCGACTGCGATCGCGCTATTTCGAGATCGGCGACATATTCTGGTTCTGCCTGTTCATTTATTTCGTCGTTTCGCCGCTGCAGCGGATCCACGGTGACCGGATTGGAGGCGCAACGGCAATAACCGCCTATGCCTATGAGGCTGACGAGTATGTCATGGCCATGCTCGTTGCATGTGTGTTTGTGTTCCCATTTGTGTTCGTACAGATGCAACGCGAGGAAGGCACCTCGACCGAGCCAGGCGCCCGGCCGAGCATGCCGATGATCGTGCTCAGCAACGCATTTGCGTTCGTGTTGTTCGTCCTGTCCCAGGGAGGCATCGATCGGCTTCTGTCGTCACGGTTGGAGCAGGACGGTTCTCAAGGGTTCATTGCAAGCATGCTGTTTCTGGGCATGCAGTCCGTTACGGCGTGTCTTGCCATCGCACGTTTTCGCCTCTCGCCTCACAGGCTTTTGTCGGTGATATCCATCTGCGTGGTGCTGCTTTTCCTAGCTGTCGCGAGAAATCCCTTCAACGCGCCACGTTTTGAGCTTCTGGCGGTGTGGGGACCCGTCCTTTTGGCCTTTTCGGGCGGCAAAGTCCCCGCAAGCAGGTTTTATGCCTGCTGCCTGATTGTGCTCACGTTCGTGTTTCCGATCCTCAACGTAACAACACGATCGGGGATCGGCGGACTGCAGGATCTGGCCGGCATTTCCATGATGGAGAATTTCTTCGACATCCCCTCGGTCGACGTCTTTGATACGGCCGTCCATTCCGTTCGGTTCATGTCAACGCACGACCACATGTGGGGTGAAAAGCTTGCTGCGGTAATCCTGTTCTTCGTCCCGCGCTCCATCTGGCCTGGAAAGCCTGTTGTCGGCGGCCTGGACATCGGTAACGAACTCTTCGCCGCCGGCATGTACGGAACGCCAAATCTCTCGTTTTTTCTTGGCTATGATTTCTACATGGATTGCGGATTTGCGGGCGTTCTGGTTGGCGGCGTCGCTGCAGCCTTCGTTTTGAACGCCGCGATCAGGGCTCGCCTCGGCATCTTCTTCCAGCTTCGCGTGCTCCATTTCGTCATCGCGTCATCCTTGCCCATCCTGTTGCGAGGCCCTGTCGGGGCAGTTTTGCCGCTCTTCGTCTGCCAGGTCTTCCTCATCCTGCTGTTTTCGATGCCTTGGTGGAGGCGAAACGCAGGAACAGGCCCAGTTGACGCAATGCCGTTTCGCCGAGGGTCATAAGCAATGGACCAAGATTTGAGTATACTGGATGCCCGGCGAAGCGGGTCCCGCATGGGAGGTCCAAGCTTCTCGCTGAGACACCGCCTTTTGCGCGCCTTCTGGAGCATCGTATGGACGCTGCTTGCCACCTGGACGCCACCGCCTCTCTATCGATGGCGCTCTTTCCTGCTAAGGATGTTTGGCGCGCGGCTGGCGGCAAACGTTCGTGTCCATGCGTCGGCGAAGATATGGTATCCGCCGAACCTGATAGTGGACGACAACGCGCTCATCGGCCCGCGCGTCATCTGCTATGCCATGGCTCCCATCCATATCCGCAGGAATGCCGTCATTTCTCAAGGCGCGCATCTCTGTGCTGGCACCCATGCCGTCGACGATCCCGACTTCCAGTTGGAGGCGCGGCCCATCACGATTGGCGTCAACGCATGGGTGGCGGCAGAAGCATTTGTCGGTCCGGGCGTCATCCTCGAAGAGGGCGCGGTCCTTGGAGCGCGCGGCGTCGCGTTCAAGGACATCGCCGCCTGGACAGTTTGTGCCGGCAATCCCGCGCGCGTTCTCAGGATGAGGACGCGCTTCACCATCCCATAGCAAGCGTCGCAGCCCGCCATCTCGATGCGACGAGCGCATAGCCCTGATCGTTGAGATGAATTCCGTCATATCTCAGCGAGCGAGGAACCAAGCCAGCCGCGGTGTCCTGCTGGTCTTCGAGTGTACTGTTACCAGAAGAGAGCAAGGCTGCGTGCAGATCGACGTAATGCTCGGCGTAAAGTGTAGCCAGTGCCTGGTTTATTTCGAGGATGGATTGAATGAGTTGCGGCGAGTCTCCCGCGGCGGGCAGGATCGAGCCGACCAAATATCGGCCTGCAATCAGACGTGCGGTCATCGCCGCAATGTCGCCAATGACGGTTTCTGGACTGTCGGCGTTATTGCGTCCAACCCAGATCCACTGGATATCTCCCCTGGGCGAAATCCTGGCATCCGGCGTGAAGATAGAGCCATAAGGTACGGCAACGCCATCCCCTGGCGTGCTCCGGGTAAAGGTCCAGTTACCATCGGCGTCGGTCGCGATCGTTCCCTCCAGACCGGACAATGTGCCGAATATCGTGCCCATGTGGGAGCCGGAATCGTAGAGGACGTCGACCGACCGGTAGGTGACCGGCACCTGCGGGCTTTCATCGCTCCATTCTATCACAACGTTGTCGAGCGACCAGGTAACCACGCTGCCGCTGCTGGCAAAGGCAATGGCTCCGCAGGTTGCGTTGCCGAAATCCGAGTTGCCGCTGACAAAGACCATTTCATAGCGACCGCCACGGCTCGCGATCCACGTCGGGTTGCCATCCATCGTCGTCGTTGCCCAACTGCCGCCGGGTGACTGCGCGCCGCCGACATGAACCGCGGCACTACCGGAAATGAAGGCGAGGTCAAAGGCGACCCGAATAAACTTGCCCTCCGGGATTGCAGCCAGTGCAAGCTCGCATCCGTGCAAGATTCCGGCGTCGTCATTTTGGACAATGAGGCTGCCGCCTTCGGCACGAACAGGTGTCGAATGCCCATCCTGGACACGAGGCGTCCATCCTTCCTCGCTGCTGTCGAACCCATACGTCCGCGAAAATGACGGATGATAGGCGGGTATCAAGCTGTCGCCCGGCGTCAGCTCCAGTGGAGTGGGCTCGGGACCAGCTTCAAACTGCCCCGGAAAGATGCGAAGCGTTATATCAACCGCACTGCCGGAAACAACGTTCAGCAGGAACGTTGATCGAATGAACGAATGAACTGCCGTGCCCGTTCCGTATACCGCGTTTCGCGAGCCTTCGAGCTGGAACAACGGCGAGGCGATTTCGTTGATATAGCCGCCAGACTCGTCTGCCTGAATGAGCAGCAGGTGGAACCCTAGGACGCCATTCGTTGAGCCGCCGATCAACTGGGCTTCGCCCCGGACGCTCCAGCTCGATTGCGGCTCGACCTGATAGTTTCCGGCAATCGAACCGTATATCTGCCGGCCGATATCCGTATAAGGTGCCGTGGCGGTGCCGTGAATACGGATGTCGCCGTAGGGAAGGCCAGTATCGTCGAGGCCGGTTTGTACGAGTTGATGCGTGAGACCGTTGATTGTCCCGGTATCAAACTCGTGCATCCAGTCGCGCGTGTGCGGGAACAGGTTCCTCGGGTGCTGGCCCTGAACGGCGAGCCGGAGGAGCACGCCACCCTGCCTCGCTGCAATCTGCGTGGATGTCTGGCCTCCTGTGCCACGATTGACGATTTTTCGAGGCGGATCGAACAACAGCGAGGCGATCGCTGGATAGGCATGATCGGGTGACGAAGCACCTGCGCCCGTCGTCAGGCTGTCGCCGAATGCCACAATGGATCGGGGGCCGCGGTTTTGACGAGATGCGGATTGGATGGGGCTGACATTCAAACCAACAAGCATGCGAAATCTCCGAGCGGATGATGTAGGAATGTAATCCTACATGATGTCACCGTCGCGGGAATTTTGGTGCCGATAGTGAACGCGTTGATGCTGTGAGGTGGCGCGCCTTTGCGAACACAAAATTTATCAACTGCCGGCGACTTCATGGTGTCTTAAGTAATTCTCTTGAGATTGGAATGTCGTTGTTCCATGATGATTGTTATGCGAAGAATTTCGTGTCGTACATCATGACGATCGATGCAGATCGTTCCTGCGATGAAAATGTTTCTTCACGCCGGCTGTGTTCCGCGGCCGTTAGACTTTGTTTCCTTTGACCGTGAGGCTACTCGCGGCATGTATGATTTAGGGACGTTGCATGAATTCGGAGTTTGCCGTTCGCCCAATGCGGCCCGGTGAGTTGGAGCTAGTGCTCGAATGGGCACGTCAGGAGGGCTGGAATCCCGGTCTCGACGATTCGCTCGCATTCCAGGATGCCGACCCGTCCGGCTTCTTCGTAGGCGTGCTCGGCGAGGTGCCGGTCGGTTCCATCTCCGTGGTCAAGTACGGTGACGATTTCGCCTTCCTCGGTCTCTATATCGTCCACCCGGATTTCCGCGGAAAGGGCTATGGAAAGGCCATCTGGAACGCCGGCATGGCGTCGGCCGAAGGCCGATCCATTGGTCTCGATGGTGTCACTGGACAGCAGGCCAACTACCGCAAAGCTGGATTTGAAGAAGCCTACAAGACGATCCGCTATGGCGGCGTAGTCGCTGCCCTGCCGCAATCGACGCTCGTCGCGCACGCGGTATCGGACAAGCTCGACGGATTATTGCGCTACGATGCGACGATATTTCCAGCGCCTCGACCAACCTTCGTGACGTCGTGGTGTGCTGCTCGAAAGGACCGGCGCACGGCGATCGTTCGCAAAAGCGGGAAGATCCGGGGCTATGGAACGATCCGTCGGTGTTACGAGGGCTACAAGATCGGCCCGCTGTTTGCAGCGGATGCGGATAGCGCGGCAGCATTGCTCGCGACCCTCGCACCGGTGGCCGGAGGGAGGCCGGTGTTCATCGACATTCCAAGCGACAATACCGGCGCGATTGCCCTTGCCGAAGGTATGGGTCTGGCGCCTGTTTTCGAGACTGCCCGCATGTACCGCGGCGCGGCACCTGTGATGCCGCTGCGAAATATCTTCGGCGTCACCACGCTGGAGCTTGGCTAGTCCATAGGGGATGCCGGGACGGTCGGGGCTGATAGCCGCGGTCGCCCACGTTCGGCGATGGCGATGCCGCCGAGCGCCAGCACAAGCGCGATCATGTGGAACGCCTGCAGCTGTTCGCCAAGCAGCGCGACAGACAGCAGGGTTCCGAAGACCGGCACGAGATTGATAAAGAGGCCCGCTCGATTTGCGCCGATCGCTTCGACGCCCTTGATATAGAGTATCTGGGCGAGCAGCGATGCAAAGATCGCCGTGTAGAAGGCAAGCAGCCACCCCTTGTTGTCCGGCAGCTGCACGGTCCCCTCCATGCTTTCCCACACCAGAAGCGGAATTGAGGTCAGCATGGCCGCAAACGCCGGCACGGCCATCAGCGTGCGCCAGTCGACGGGCGGCTTCCAGCGCAGAAAGATCGTGTAGACCGCGTAGGCGGCGACTGCGATCAACATCAGTCCGTCGCCTTGGTTGAGACCAAGCTCGAGCAGGGCTGCAAGGTCGCCATGGGCGGCTGTCAGCCCCACGCCGACCAGCGTCATGCCGAAGCCTGCGATTTGTGCTTTCGAGACCGCTGTACGGAAGAAGACGAAATTCAACAGGAAAATCAGCATCGGGATACCGGCCTGCTCGATCGCGACATTGATCACGGTCGTGTATTTCACGGCAGAATAAAGCATGGCGTTGAACAAGGTGTAGCCGACCACGCCATAGAAGAAGAGGAGCGGAAGGTTCTTGCGGACAATCGGCCAGTCGCGCTTCAATTGCGGCACGGAAACAGCGGCGATGAGTGCGGTGGCGAGAAACCAGCGCAGGAAGGTAAGCATCATCGGGCTGACATGTCCGAGGGCGAGCTTGCCGGCCACAGCGTTTCCGCCCCAACAGAGAGCGGCGATGACGAGGCAAACATAAGCAGTAACCTGCACGGCGATTCTTTCCGACGACCGCGAGCGCGGCTCCTGATATCTTTCTGGCCGCGGAATAGCCCGGCTACGGCTGTTTTGTCACGTAAAAAGCCAATTCAGGCGGCAATACAGGGTCGCTTTCCCAAAAACAAAGCATTATAGATGCGCGGGTTTGAGCAGGGTGCGGTTTTATCCGCCTTTAACAGGAAGACGTGAATGACGAACGTGGTCGTGGTCGGTTCGCAATGGGGTGACGAAGGCAAGGGCAAGATTGTCGACTGGCTTTCTGAACGCGCGGATATTGTTGTGCGCTATCAGGGCGGCCACAATGCAGGCCATACGCTGGTTATCGACGGCACAAGCTACAAGCTATCGCTTCTTCCTTCGGGTGTGGTTCGTCCCGGCAAGATGGCGGTCATCGGCAACGGCGTCGTGGTCGACCCGCACGCCTTGATAGCGGAGATCGAAAAGCTTGGCGCTCAGGGCGTCACGATCACTCCCGACAACCTTCGCATTGCCGACAACGCGACACTCATCCTGTCGCTACACCGCGAACTCGACGCTTTCCGCGAGGACGCGGCTTCCAACAGCGGCACGAAGATCGGCACCACGCGCCGGGGCATCGGTCCGGCTTACGAAGACAAGGTCGGTCGCCGCGCGATTCGTGTCATGGACCTTGCTGATCTCGATACCCTTCCGGGCAAGGTCGATCGCATCCTGACCCATCACAACGCACTTCGTCGCGGTCTCGGCGTTGCCGAAGTCAGCCACGACGCGATCATGACCGAGTTGACGTCGGTTGCTGACCGCGTCCTGCCGTTCCGCGATACCGTCTGGCTGCTGCTCGACAGGGAGCGCCGTAAGGGCGCGCGCATCCTCTTCGAAGGCGCGCAGGGCAGCCTGCTCGACATTGATCACGGCACCTATCCATTCGTGACTTCATCGAACACAGTCGCCGGCCAGGCCGCGGCCGGTTCGGGCATGGGCCCCGGATCGCTCGGCTATATCTTGGGGATCACCAAGGCCTATACGACACGTGTCGGCGAAGGGCCGTTCCCGACGGAACTGCATGATGAAGTCGGCCAGTTCCTAGGTGAAAAGGGCCACGAGTTCGGCACGGTCACGGGCCGCAAGCGTCGTTGTGGATGGTTCGATGCCGCGCTGGTCCGCCAGTCGGTCGCCACCAACGGCATTACCGGCATTGCGTTGACCAAGCTCGACGTGCTCGACGGGCTGGAGGAACTGAAGATTTGCGTCGGTTATACACTCGACGGCCAGCATATCGACCATCTCCCTGCAAGCCAGGGCGCGCAGGCTCGGGTCGAGCCGGTGTACATCACGCTCGAAGGCTGGAAAGAATCGACCGTTGGCGCCCGCAGCTGGGCCGATCTGCCGGCTCAGGCGATCAAGTATGTGCGCCAGGTCGAGGAATTGATCGGAGCGCCTGTCGCTCTCCTGTCTACAAGTCCTGAGCGCGATGACACGATACTTGTGACCGATCCGTTTGAGGATTAAGCTCGCAGGTTAGTATTTGTGCGCTTCGGGAGCTGAGCCGCACTTTTAGAGAAAGTACGAATGGCGGATTTTATCGCAGTTATCCGGCGGGCGGTTGACGGCCTGACCGAAAATACTCCCGAGATGCGGGTAAAGGTTTACGAGCGTGCCCGCGGTGCCGTGCAGCGGCAGCTCGAGAACATGAAGCCGCGTCCGCCGGAAGCGATGTTGCAGCGCCAGCTTGAAAAGCTCGAGGCTGCAATCCGGGAAGTCGATGCTGAACATGCCGAGGCGGTGCCTGCGGAAAGTGCCGAACCCGTCGCCGACGTGCCATCTGAAGCGCCTGCAGAAGCGCTTCACGATCCGGAGCCGTCGGCGCCTGAGACCGCGCACGAACCGGTAGCTGAAGAGCCGGTTCATGAGGCGTTTGCGCCGGAGGATCCGGCGCCGGTCTACGAAGAGCCTGCGCAATATCATGAGGAGCCGGCTGCCGCCGAGCCGCAACACGCCGTCCAACACGAAGCGCACTGGCCCGAGGTGGAGCCTGCGGTACCCGTCGAGGATGTGGAACCCGCCGAGCATTGGCAGGCAGTCCATCCGGAAGAGGTCGATCACGAAGAGCACCACGCTCGTGAAGAACATATCGGCGAACCCGAGGCGGTTGTCGAGCTGCTGCCGGTGCCGACCTACGAAGAGCCGGTATTGCAGCCGGCAACGCGCGAGTACGACCTGACAAATCGCCTCGTCGAGCCGGTCTACGCGTATGACCGCCCGCCTGAGGAATTCGTGGATCACAGCCAGCAAGAGCCGCTACATGCGGATGCTGCCGGTCATTTCGATCCGGTTTGGGCGGAACCCGTCGAGGAAACGCCCGCGCCGCCCGCCAAGGATGCGTCGACGGACTGGGCGCTCGAGGAACTCAGGCAGTTTTCGGAGGCGGCCCCGGTCGCGCCTGCGAACGAAGCCGCGCGCGCCTTCGAAGATGTTATCGCCAGGCTGGAAAGCCACTCGGCGGGCGCGAAAATGCCTGCCGCGAACGAAGGTTTTTCCTGGGAGGCAGCGGCATTCGACGACCTGCCGCCAATCGAGAACAGCCAGAAAGTGCCGATCAGCGCTCATTTCGATGACGGTGATCTTTTTTCCGAGGTTCACGGCACCGCTGCGCCGAAGGCCGCGAGCAACGACGCCTGGCAGGAGGCGATACCGTTGCGCGGATACGACAACCGCGGTGTTGTCGCAGAGGATGACGAGAGTGCTGCACCGCCCGCGGATATCGACAGCGCAATCGCCTCGAAATTCCAGGGCAAGAATTTCCGTATGGAGCCGAAGCGCCGTCGTTTCGGCATCGGCTCGATCGTTACGATCCTGATAGCACTCGGTGCTGTCGGTGGCGGGGCCTACGCGGCCTGGACTAATCAGGATGCCCTGACCGCGATGGTAAAGGGGCTCGTCAGCGCGGCGCCTTCTCAAAGCGCGAAGAACGAGCAACAGCCGCAGACCGACACGGGCACGCCAGCCCAGGCGCCAAAGACCGCCGACCCAAGCACGGCAAAGCCAGCCGAGGCGGATAAGCAAGTTGCATCACTGGGCGATGGCTCCGCCTCCGCCAGCAAGTTCAACCAGCGGCTTCTCGCCGATGGCACGGAGGTGGACAGTGGCCCGGCCGCCATTCCCGGCACGCCGACCGCGGAAGGAAAGTCCATAGCCGAACAGAATGTGGCTTCAAGCGACGCGCCGCCCGCCTCTGCGCCAGCGACGTCCGCGCCGACTAACACGACGCCTGCAGCAAGCGCACCGGCCACCACAGCGCCGGCTGCCGCCGCGCCTCAGGCGGCTCCGGTCGGTTCGAGCGAGAAGATGTTCCTCTACGAAGAGCGGATTGGCCAGAGTTCGCCGACGGCAATTCAGGGTTCGGTCGTCTGGAGCCTGCAGCACGACGCAGGCCAGGACGGCAGGCAGGAAGCGACCGTTCAGGGGACGGTGACGGTTCCCGAGCGCAATCTGTCCGCCCAGGTCACTTTCAAGCGCAACTCGGACTCGTCGTTGCCGGCAAGCCACATCGTTGAGATCGTCTTCTCGCTGCCACCGAATTTCGAAGGCGGGGCAATCGAGAGTGTCCAGCGCATCTCGATGAAGCGTACCGAACAGGATCGCGGCGATCCCTTGATCGCGGTGCCTGCCAAGATCACCGATGATTTTCACATGATTGCGCTCAACGATTACCCGGATGCGCGCAAGGCCAACCTCGATCTGCTGTCCAGCCGCGATTGGATTGATATCCCGATCACCTATCGCAATGGTCGCCGTGCGCTTCTGACAATGCAGAAGGGGGCAACTGGCGTGGAAGCATTCAACGCCGCGATCAAGGAATGGGCTGCTTTCGGCGACGTGTCGACGAGCCAATAATTACCGAAGCACGAAATGCAAAAGGGCGGGTCCATCGGACCCGCCCTTTGTTTGTTTGCGCGACATGGCTGGTCAGGCGGTTGCTTCGACCACGCGGACAGCCTTGGCGCGTTCCATGGCTTCCTTGCGCACGGCATCCTGAACCTTTTCGAACGCGCGCACCTCAATCTGGCGAACGCGTTCGCGGCTGATATCGAATTCCGAAGAGAGGTCCTCCAGCGTCACCGGATCTTCAGCAAGGCGGCGGGCCTCGAAGATACGGCGTTCGCGGTCGTTGAGAACGCTCATCGCCTTCGCCAGCATACGGCGGCGCGTGTCGAGTTCGTCCTGCTCGATCAGGACGTCTTCCTGACTGTCGTGGTCGTCCACAAGCCAATCTTGCCACTGGCCGGAATCGCCTTCGGAAGCCTTGATCGGTGCATTTAGCGATGCGTCGCCGGAAAGGCGGCGGTTCATCGATACGACTTCTTCCTCGGAGACCTTCAGCTTGGTAGCGATTTCGGTCACATGCTCAGGCTTCAAATCGCCTTCGTCGATGGCCTGGATTCGGCCCTTGAGACGGCGCAGGTTGAAGAACAGGCGCTTCTGGTTTGCAGTCGTGCCCATCTTCACCAGAGACCATGAGCGCAGGATGTACTCCTGGATCGAGGCCTTGATCCACCACATTGCATAGGTGGCGAGACGGAAACCACGCTCCGGGTCGAATTTCTTGACGGCCTGCATGAGGCCAACGTTACCTTCGGAGACGACTTCGCCTATCGGCAGGCCATAGCCACGGTAACCCATCGCGATCTTCGCGACGAGGCGGAGGTGGCTGGTGACGAGCTTGTGCGCAGCCTCGCGATCGCCATGTTCGGCATAGCGCTTGGCAAGCATATATTCCTGCTGCGGTTCCAGCATCGGGAATTTGCGGATTTCGTCGAGGTAACGATTAAGACCGGCTTCGCCGGCGGTAATTGACGGCAAACTATTTCGGGCCATGAGTGCACCCTCCTATCTGAATTCCGGTTCCCGATCGAACGCGTCCCTGCGTTTTAAAGGCGAACCGTGACGTGCGGCTTTTTCCAAGCCCGCACTAAGTCAATGTACAGATAAGTATGGCGGAACATCGGTTCAAGCCTCCTTACAGCTTCACGATAGCGTTACAGCTCGACGGCGCGCAGCGCCTCGATCAGCGCGATCATGTCATCCGGCAGCGGGATTTCAAAACGCATGACTTCGCCGGTGCGCGGATGCTCGAACTGCAGCATGTAGGCGTGGAGCGCCTGTCTGCCAAACCCGTTTACGACCTTCCTCGCGGCGTCCGGCAGCAGGTTTGCCTTGGTCTTGAAACCGGCGCCATAGACGGTGTCGCCGAGCAGCGGGTGGCCGATATGGGCCATGTGGACCCGGATCTGGTGGGTGCGGCCGGTTTCCAGATGGCACTCGACCAGCGAGGCGAGCGACAGCGCGTTCGGGGTCTCGTGGAAGCGTTCCAGCACCTCGTAATGCGTGATCGCCTCGTCGGCGTCGGCCGTGCCCGGGCGCTTGACGGCGCGTCGCGTGCGGTCGCCGGTATCGCGGCCGAGCGGCGCGTCGATGCTGCCGGTCAGGGTGCGCGGACGGCCCCAGACGATCGCCTGGTAGGCGCGTTCGAGTGGCATGGTGCGGCCGTGGTCGGCGAACTGCAGCGACAGATGGCGGTGGGCGATATCGTTCTTGGCGACGACCATGACACCCGTCGTGTCCTTGTCGAGGCGATGGACGATGCCCGGGCGGCGAACGCCACCGATGCCCGACAGCGTGTCGCCGCAATGATAGATCAGCGCGTTGACCAACGTACCGTTCCAGTTGCCGGCGGCAGGGTGCACGACCATGCCAGATGGTTTGGAGATGACGATGAGATCGTCATCTTCGTAGAGGATGTCTAGTGGGATATTCTCGCCCTTCGGCGTCGGATCTTCGGGTTCCGGCAGGTTGATCTCGAAGACGTCGCCGGGGCGCACCTTCTTCTGCGGATCGGCAACGATTGCGCCCTTGGAGGTGACCTGGCCTTCCTTGATCAGCACCTTGATGCGGCTACGGGAAAACTCCTCGCCAAGCTGTGCGGTCATCCACGCATCGAGCCTGCCTTCGGCGGTCTCATCTGCGGTCAGGACTTTCATAATGCCGGATGCTTGTTTAAAGGGGTCGCTCAAGACGCTTCTTCTCCGAAGTATTTTATAGAATGGAACGCGACATATGACGAATATCCAGCCAGAAGACGATCAGGAAGAAAAGCCCCTGGATCCGGCGATGGAAAGTGTCCGGCGCAAGATGATCCGACTGCAGATCGTCTCGGGCGCTATCATGTTCGTGAGCCTTATGGCGGTCTTCGGTGCCGTTGTCTACAAGACCATGCGGGCTCCAGCCAAGGAACCGAGCGCGGTGACATCTGCAAGCGTACCCTCCGACGCGCCGGTCTCAGTGACGGCGACGCTGCCGCCAGGCTTTGTCATCCGGTCCTCATCGCTTTCCGGTGGCCAGATCATGTTCTTCGGCGCAACGTCTGACGGCGTCATCAAGTCGTTCGTGTTCGACATAAAGGCCGGCCGCATCGTTGCGGACGTGACCATCAACGGCAGTTGAGGCGATGGTTTCCCGTCTCATCGCGATCGAGAGTGCCGACGATCCGAGGATCGCCGAGTTTCGCGACATACGCGAACGTGACCTGACGGGCAGGCAAGGTCGCTTCATTGCGGAGGGTACAGTAGTGCTTCGTATGCTTGCTGATGCGAGCCGGAGAAGAAGCGGTTTTGCAGCCGAGAAGGTCCTGCTGCTGAACAACCGGGTTGGCGGCGTTTCGGCGATCCTGGACCGCTTGCCGGATGATGTGCCGGTCTATGTCGCCGAAGCGCAGGTGCTTGATCGCATCGTCGGGTTTCACGCGCACCGCGGCGTGCTCGCGCTCGGTCGGCGCGAGACCAATGCAGGGGATCTCATCGACCGGCTACCGGAGCGCTCGCTGGTCCTTGTCGGCTGCGGCATTTCCAACCATGACAATGCAGGCTCCATGTTCCGCAATGCCGCCGCCTTCAAGGCGGATGCGATCCTTCTCGATGAAACGTCCTGTGACCCGCTATATCGCAAGGCGCTGCGCGTCTCGGTGGGTTCCGTTCTCAGTGTTCCCTACGAGAGGGGCGGGGACGCTCTCGACACCCTCACCAGGCTTGCGGCGCATGGTTTTGCGATCTGGACACTTTCGCCTCGTGGTGAGACCGATATCCGGCAAATACCGCCGTCCGATCGGATGGCGCTGGTTGTGGGGACGGAGGGCGAGGGGTTACCTCAATCTGTTCTGGCGCGTTTCCGCAGCGCACGCATCCCGCAGTCCGAGGGCCTGGACAGCCTCAACGTCGCGACGGCGACCGGCATTGCGCTCTTCGCTATGTCGTCGGCTGCGAAACGGATCTGAGATCAGCCCGGCTCGGAGAGAATGGTGGCCGCGCGCTGTGCAAGGTTGATGCGCTCGCCGTCCTGGCTTTCCACCGGTTCGGGCAGGAGATCCCTGATTGGCGAGGAGGGACCTTCGTTGATTGCGGTTAGGGCTACCATGCTCGCGGCAATGCCGGCGATCTCGCCGCGGATCGCCTCATCGCCATCGGAGGCTGTCTTCGCCTTCAATAGCTGCTCCGTGACGGCCGCGCTGCGCTTGCGCACCTCGTCGGTCAGTCGCGCGGCTACGGCTACGGTGTCGATTGGGGTAGGCATTGCTTCCTCCGTCGCCTCGTCCTCTGCGGTTGCTTCCACTGGCAACGGCGGAAGTCCGGCGTTGCGGAGTGCACGGTTTGCCTTGCGCACGCCGGCGTTTGCCGCCTTGACCTCTTCCTTG
Organism: Rhizobium sp. Root1220; assembly: GCF_001426265.1. Classification (GTDB taxonomy): domain Bacteria; phylum Pseudomonadota; class Alphaproteobacteria; order Rhizobiales; family Rhizobiaceae; genus Rhizobium. Next base: position 73,798 of record NZ_LMDG01000002.1, on the reverse strand, counting down.
AGTTTCGAGATTTCCTGCTGCCGGCGGACAAGCAGAGCATCCTTGTCTGCCAGCGTGGCTTCATTCCGGGCAGCCTGATCCTCAAGCCGGAGCACTGCGTGCTCCTGTTGTGCTAGCTGTTGCTCGGCATCCTTGGCGCGTTTCTGCAGCAGGTTCACATCCTGCCGGAGATTGTCGCGTTCGGTCCGGACTGTGTTCGATTTGAAGTTCCGGCTTTCAAGCTCTGTATCGCGCGCGGCCATGTCGATCTTCAAACTGTCGGACTGCTCGGCGAGTTTGTTCAGCCGGGTGCGCAAAGCGTCGAGTTCAGCCTCCTTGGCGGCGCTGGCCTGCTCAGTGATGTGAAGACTGGTTTTCAGCTGGCTGATATAATTCTCGTCCTTGCGCAGGTGTGAGCGCAACTCCGCGGCTTCGACGCTCATGTCTGCGACCTGGGACTGCAACCCGCTGATTTCCGCGGCCGAATGCCCGGCGTCGAGCGCGATGGCATCGTGCTTCAGCTGCAATGACAGGGATTTCTCTCGTTCGCGGATCAAGTCCTGAGCGGTTCGGGCATTCTCGGCGGCATAGAGCGCTCGCACCATGTCCTTCTGCGCGCGAACTTCCTGGGGGCTGAGCGGCATCGTCGCGCGCATGCGGTTTTCGGTATACCCGACAATGCGGCGGTGGACGGCAGGCGATATCAGGAAAACCAGAAACGCTGCGGTCAGGAAGCCCAATCCGAACAAGAGAGCATATTCGATCACGGCGTGGCCACTGCTTCCGGAAGTTGTTGCGTCATGGCAATGTTTAAGCGGACCCGGCGTCTAGGGCAAGGGGTGGAAAGCCAACGGCGAGCGAGAGTTCGCCGTTGGGGCTATCAAAAGGGGTTCCAGGTCGCGGCCGGCGTAATCTTGAGGTAGCCTACGTTCAGGCCAAGCCGGGCGCCGACGCCGGTGCGAATGGGCACGATCAGCACGTTGTTGTTCTTGAGCAGCGTCATGCCAAAGCCGGCAATGACAAATGCCTGGCCGCTGACGCCGCCGAAGCGGGCGTAGATCGCGTCTGTGGACGGCAAGTCGTAGACCAGCATCATCACCCGCGTGCCCTGGCCGCCATAGTCGAGCCCGAGTGACGGCCCCTGCCAGTAGAGGGGGTGCTCGCCGGCATTCTTGGTGTTGAGCTGGCCTTCGCCGTATGTCAGACCGGCTATGAAAGCACCGGAACCCTCCTGTCCAAGGACGTATCCGTTCGGCAGGCCATATTTCTGGAAGGCGCCCTCGACGACCTTGGCCAAGCCGCCACTGGTAGAGCCGAAGAACGAATGGCCCGCATCGACGATCTCCTGCATCGAGTACTGGCTATTGTCCGCCTGCTGTGCCGATGCGGCGACGGGCAGGAGCAACGGTGGGAGCGTCAGCGCGACAAGCAGCCGGCAGAAGGCGGTGAATCTTCCGAGGTTATGGGGGCGCATGGTATCATCCGTTCATCATGGTCGGGGTGATGAGCCGTTTCCGGCGTTTCCTGCATTTTGCGCGTATGGTCTTAACAATCGGTTTACCAAATATGGTGTCATTATGGCGCCGAGTACGCTCGCAAACTTCGCGCAATTTTGATGAAGCACGATATACGGCGGATGATCCCGCCGCCCCTCTGGAGACGATGATGTCGAAGAACCCAAACCTTACCCTAACTGGTCCCGACCTGGCCGCGCTTCTGTGCAGCCGCGTCTGCCACGACGTCATCTCGCCGGTCGGTGCAATCAACAACGGCCTTGAACTTCTGGACGAGGGTGGCGCCGACGCCGATGCGATGGACCTTATCCGCACGAGTGCGCTGAACGCGTCTGTCCGTTTGAAGTTCGCACGTCTGGCGTTTGGCGCCTCGGGCTCGGTTGGAGCGTCGATCGATACGGGAGAGGCCGAGCGCGCCGCCAAGGAATTTGCCGCAGCAGAGAAAAAGACGGAGATCAACTGGACCGGCCCCCGCGCGATCATCGCGAAGAATCGCGTCAAATTGCTGCTCAATCTGTTCCTGGTCGCTTATTCGTCCATCCCGCGCGGCGGATCTCTTGAAATCACGCTGGAAAATCCGGAACTGGACGCGAAGTTCAAGATCGTCGCGAAGGGCAAGATGATGCGCATGCCGCCGAAGTTCGTGGAAATCTCGACAGCCGAAATCGAGGAGGCGATCGATGCACATACGATCCAGCCCTACTACACGGTTCTGCTTGCAGAAGAATGCGGAATGGTGCTCGGGCACAGTGCGACAGGCGAGGAACTCATCTTCACGGCCGAAATGGCGACTGCGTGAAGGCGTGCCTCGGCGCCGATTCCAGTGCCGAGGTAATGAATCGTTAGCCTAATGTTTCTATCCTTCGAGGGTAAGACGCCGGCCAATACGGATGCTAGGCGAAGGAGCAGACATGCAGAGGTTCATGATCGCCGATTCGTCGGACGTCGTTCGCAAGGTGGGCAAGCGCATTCTCACCGAGCTTGATTTTCTGGTCAGCGAAGCCTCCAGTGCCGCCGAAGCTTTCTCCAATTGTCAGACTGCGCTGCCGAACTATCTGATCGTCGATTCCGGCATGGAAGCCGCGCTCGAACTGATTGCCGCCGTTCGCGCGATGGAAGGCGGCAAGGAAGTCAAGATCTATTACTGCGTGGTCGAAGCCGACCTCAAGAAGCTGATGATGGGCAAGCGGGCAGGGGCGACGGATTTTCTTCTCAAGCCGTTCGATCGCAAGATACTGACCGCCGTCTTCGGCAATCGCGCCATCGCCGCATAGAAAACCGTCCAGTTTGCTGACGTTCGCAAGCCGCCCCTAAAGGCGGTTTTTGTTTGTTGGTGCCCGAAAGCAAGAAATCCCGCCGGGAAGGGCGGGATTTCCGATTTCGCAAAGGGGATGCAGCGCGTTAGGCGGTTTCGGCGTACTCGGCGTTGTCCGGCTCGCGCAGTACGTAACCGCGGCCCCAGACGGTTTCGATGTAGTTGGCGCCGCCGGCAGCATTCGCGAGCTTCTTGCGAAGCTTGCAGATGAAGACGTCGATAATCTTCAGTTCCGGCTCATCCATGCCACCGTAGAGGTGGTTGAGGAACATTTCCTTGGTGAGCGTCGTGCCCTTGCGGAGCGAAAGCAGCTCCAGCATCTGGTATTCCTTGCCCGTCAGGTGAACGCGCTGGCCACCGACTTCGACGGTCTTGGCGTCGAGGTTGACGATCAGTTCGCCGGTCATGATGACCGACTGGGCATGACCCTTGGAACGACGGACGATCGCATGGATGCGAGCAACCAGTTCGTCCTTGTGGAAAGGCTTGGTCATGTAGTCGTCGGCACCGAAGCCGAGACCGCGGACCTTGTCTTCAATGCCGGCCATGCCCGAGAGAATCAGGATGGGCGTCTTGACCTTAGACAGGCGGAGAGTGCGGAGCACTTCATATCCGGACATGTCGGGCAGGTTGAGATCAAGGAGGATGATATCATAATCATACAACTTGCCGAGATCGACGCCTTCTTCACCAAGATCGGTGGTGTAGACGTTGAAACTTTCTGATTTGAGCATCAACTCGATACTCTGCGCTGTCGCGCTGTCATCTTCGATGAGTAGTACCCGCATTCTTATCCCCTTTACCGCCGCCGAAAGGTGGTCTGGCCCCCTACGCGATACCGAATATGTCACTGCGTGATTTGGAAGCTGCCACGAAATGGTTAACAAATTATGATTCACTCTGGCAAGAGGTAATCAATTTATTAAGTAATTTCTCCATTTCGCTGTTTTCCAACGATAATCCGCAAAGCCGCTTTCTCAACTTTTACATTAAGAATGGCTGGTAAGCGATTCATTCGACTCACCAATGAAACGGTATCGGAAATCGCGTAGTTGTGTTTACCGACCCTTAAATCATCGGGACTATCATTAACGATGCCCGTAAACGAAAGGTTACCAGCGGTAGGTTTTTGTTAACACCGACGGAAATTTTTTCGGCAGGCCGTGTCAAAGCGGCTCGCAGGGGTGGTTTCAAGTGAAGCCGGGGTCTCGCATCACTGGAGTAATGCGTATGAAGTCGCGTGAGAGCCTAGTTCGCCTGAAGGAGTTTCAGGTGAACGAAAAACGTCGCCAGATGCAGCAATTGCAGATGATGATGTCTGAATTTGAGCGAATGACGAAGGACCTGGAGAGTCAGATCGTCGTCGAGGAAAAGAAGTCCGGCATTTCCGACCCGAATCACTTCGCCTATCCTACCTTCGCAAAGGCAGCTCGCCAGCGCGCGGACAATCTTCAGGTCTCCATCAAGGAACTGAAGATGCAGGAAGAGTCCCTTGAACAGGCTCTGGAAGAGATGCAGGCGGAATACGCACGTGCAGCCGCGCTTGAAGAGCGCGACGGCGCCGTCCGGGCTTGAGCCTAAGACAAGGCGACGGGCGCCCGCAGGGCGTCTGGGGCGTTGCCTGAAGAAAAGCCATGTATGATGGAACCTTGCGTCCGTCATACATGGCTTTTGGCGTTGCCTGCGACCTACATATTGACGACGTCGCGCCATTCCTCGTGGCGTAGCGACTGCGCCTTGAAGAACGGGCACAGCGGGAAAATCTTCCATCCGCCGTTTCGGGCTTCGTCCACCGCGTGCTGTGCCAGGGCTTGGCCGACGCCCTTGCCGCGCAGCGCGTCCGGCACGCCCGTGTGGTCGATGATCACAAGCTTTGGGGATGCGCGGGAATAGGTCATTTCTGCCACGTGACCGTCGAGGTCTGCGGTATAGCGACCACCCGATGTATGTTCTTCGTTCCTGATTTCCATTGCTGCCCTCATTTGCGGATGCTGCTTGAGGGAAACCTGACACGGTCCGACGGACACGCCAAGTCAACGAATGAGGATGCAGTGTTCGATGAAGGGACTATTGCAACATTGGCTGCCGGGAGAAGCCGGCAGCGCATTGTGAATGGCCGCTAGAGGGGGCTTTCGTCCATGTGGTCTATGATGGACCCAAGCCCCGCGATATTTGCAGCTGTGCTTCGGCGAAGAATGCTTTCGCCACCGCATCAATAATTTCGGGCCGCCATCATACCCTTTGGGGAAATGAGTCCGGCCCGAAAACGAACTGTTGTTGCTTACGGAACACCAATCAGTGGCGATATTGCTGGATACGCGTTGTGCGCAAACCAGCAAGGCCATGGCTGTTTATCGAGGACTGCCAGGACAGAAACTCTTCGACGGTCAGCGTATAGCGCTCGCATGCTTCTTCCAAGCTCAGCAAGCCACCGCGCACTGCCGCGACAACCTCTGCCTTGCGGCGGATAACCCAGCGCCGTGTATTCGGCGGCGGCAGATCCGCAATCGTCAGCGGGCTGCCATCGGGGCCGATGACATATTTCACTCGGGGACGTATCATTTCGGTCATTGGACTCTCTACACAACTCAAGACCACGGCAGCCACTCTAGCTTGTCACATTTAAAAATTGCCTAAACACATCGTAACACTTTGATAACAAGTTTAGCGGCCCGACGCCGACAGCACTTGTGGCAGCTTTTTCGCCTTCCCCTGCGTAAATTTGTAATATTTGCATGGGAGCCATGCGTATTGTGCGGTGGGCTTTTGATTTTGGTCAATTTATAAGCACCGCAACATAGTTGTGAGCGCAGGACCGCGTCTCCGTTCTTCTCAGGTGTTCGGACTACGGCTCACTGCCTTGCATCATTCTGATGCAGGGCAGTTTTGCTTTTCCGATACGCGGCGCCGTCTGGCCGCCGAGAGAAGGTCGAGCCTTGGTCGACCGGGTGTAGGATAGTGCAAATGAAGAACCGAGAGCGCGCCGTACGCGACGGCGCGGGGGATGATGTTTTTTCACGTTTGGATTCCAGGCCCAAAGCATCGGCGTCCGGATTGTTCCGGCAGATCGAAGAAATGGCGAAAACCGCCGGCTTCTCTTACTATCTGCTTGCAGACTTTCCGCGAGGCGACCGCAGCGGTTTTTTAGCCAATTGTCTTGCCAGCAACTGGCCAAAAAACCTCATAGCGTTCTATGAGGAAGCCGATCTGTTCTATTGCAGCAAACTGATCACACAGCTGAAACGGCAGATAACGCCTGTATTCTGTGACAATGCGCCTTTCGAGGGCGCTGCGGCGAACCAGGAAAACCACAGTCTCACCACCCTGTTTCGCATGCATGGCCTGAAGAACACCTTTGCCTTCGCGCTGCACGACGCAAATCTCCGACAGTATGTCTTTGCCTTCTCGGGCGAGCGGACAGCGCTGCCGCGTGACGAGGTGAAAGAACAGGTTTTCCGCGGCATGGAGTTTCTGGACGCGTTTTCCAGACTGAACCCTGTCGAGCAGCCCTCCGAAGCATTGAGCAGCCGGGAGATCGAATGCCTGCGTTGGTCGGCCGCGGGTAAAAGCAGCGACGAGATTGCCATCATTCTCGACCTCTCGCCGCACACGGTCGCCGGTTACCTGAAAAGCGCAATGCGAAAGCTCGATTCGGTCAACCGCATGCAGGCCGTGGCGCGCGCTTTCCGCTATCGGTTGCTTTGAGCGACCGGCGCTAGAGCATCAGAACCGATAGTTCGGTCTTTCCTGCTCCAAATTCATACAACGCCGAGCCGGAGTGGACGAGCGCAAGCCAATCGCCGGCATTCAGCGACGCCAGAGTGAAAGCAGTGTGACGGGCAGGCATTGCGGAGGCGGAGCCACCCGTGGACGCCAGGAGAGTTGTGCCGTTCGCCTCGATCGCCGCACCGTGCCCGGACGACGAATTCGTGTCGGCAGTCAGGAGCAGAAGATAGAGACCGCTCGCCGGGACAATCAGGCGATAACCGGTGCCGGAGGGAACGATGGCGCCGAGGGTAAAACCACCCTGCAGCAAATTGAACTCGTCGAAACCCGTTCGGCCGCCGGGCGCGGGCGTCGCGGTTTGCTGGGCGAGGGCCGTGCGAGCCATCGGCCGAGCGGGCATTTTGACGATACCGGCAGGCGAAATTGCCAAAGCTGTCTGCCAGTCGCTGCCGTCGCTGCTGACCTTGATCGAGAAATCGTCATTGCCGGTGAGCCCTATTTCGGCTCGGCCGGACCATTCTGTCTGAAAAACCAGGGAGCCTGTCTCCGAGGCGCTTGCCTTGTTGACCTTGATCTGATGCCCCTGACCGGCATGGTTGAAGAGGCTGGCTGGCGAGGCGATTGACAATCGATTGACATTATCCGGGCTTGCGTTGATTCCGATCATCGGCACAGAGCCTTCAGCGTCGAGGGAAACAGGGCGCCATAAGCCCCCGCTGAAGACGTGGATCTGTCCCAACTGGGCGAAGAATGCGCGCCAGCCCATCCGTGGCTCCAGATAGATCCATGCGCCATCCTGGCGAAAAGCAAGGAGTCCGTCTTTCCCGGTCCAGTCGCCGCCAGCGCCGTCGGCGACGAGATAGCATTGCCCTTCGACAGGGTCGGAAGGCGGGTTCGTTGCTTCGGCGTCGACGCAGAGTTGCACGATCGCATCAAGACGCTGCAGGGCTTCGTTGTGGGTCACATGCTTCTGCGCCTGCGACGGCAATATATAGGGCAGGGCGAGATTGCTGGTGGTATCGAACATAATAGGGCGCTCCCGGATTGGATTACCGGAAATTCTAGACGCCGTGCCTCAGACGTGGATCAACGTGACCCAACAACGCTGAATCTGCTCATCAATCTGAAGCGATCATGCTCGCTCAAACGTGGATTTCGTCCTCCCCCACGAGATGAAGCTGGGATTCGCAAAGTCGACGTCGTGCGCCTGGCCGGTTTTTCCGTAGGTCAAGGGCAGTCCGTCGACGGTCACGGTAGAGCCACCGGCGGCGCGCAGCACGGCGTCGCCTGCGGCCGTGTCCCACTCCATCGTGCGGGTAAACCGCGGATAGACATCCGCGCCGCCTTCAGCCAGCAGACAGAATTTCAGCGATGAGCCGATATTCGTGCATTCTGAAATTGCATGTTTGGCAAGGAAGGTCGCTGTTTCTGGACTGTTGTGCGACCGGCTAGCTAGAGCCTTGCGCACCGGAGGCTGGCTGCGGGCACGAATAGCGATTCGCTTGGTGACACGAAACTCGTCGTCTATGGCGAGCTTCTCGGCCTCGTCGCCCTGACCCGCAAACGCCACGCCGAGCGCTGGTGCAAGGACGATGCCGGCGACAGGGCGACCATTTTGGATATAGGCAATGTTAACAGTGAATTCGCGCCGCCTGTCGAGAAATTCGCGGGTTCCGTCGAGCGGGTCGACAAGGAAGAACGACGTGTCGATCGTCGGCACGTTGCCGGCGGCAACCGCCTCTTCGGCGATGATGGGTACGCTTGGGAAATCGCGCTCGAGATGCGCAATGATGATGCGCTCAGCTTGCTCGTCGGCAATGGTTACCGGGCTGTGGTCGGTTTTCTTCCTTGAGGGGCAACCGCTCGCAAAGACTTCCATTATCGCCTTGCCCGCTTCCAGCGCGGCTTTCTCAAACGTCTCGAGCATTGCTCGCCTTCCAGATTCTGCCAGCCTCATGAGTACCGTTTATATAGGAAATTTTATCGCGATTGGAAATCACGTCCACATGCTGGCGAAGACTCCTGCGCAAACAGTTGGCTCGAGAAAGCCGTCATCGCAAATATCCCGACAGCGATTTTCTAAGTTGATACCCGCATTTTCAGTTAAAACACGCACTTTCATCGTTTAAGTGCTAAAAAAATCGACTTTCAGACCGATAAAAAGTCATTTTCACCAAAACGGCAAAGAAGTTTGGAGCTTTGCGATTTTGCACTTCACTTTTGGCTTGAAAGCGGTATGAAATCTTTAAACAAGGGCTCGCTAAGAGTTCTAATAACAAGAGACACAGGTGATCCGGCCGGTGTCCAGGGGAAATTGTGTATGGAATATTTTGTCCAGCAGCTCGTTAACGGGCTGACTCTTGGATCCATCTATGGCCTGGTGGCTATTGGCTATACGATGGTTTACGGCATCATCGGCATGATCAACTTCGCCCACGGCGATATTTTCATGCTTGGCGGATTTGCTGCCCTCATTGTTTTTCTTGTCCTTACTTCGATGTTTGCAGGTCTGCCAGTCGCTGTTTTGCTGCTGGTCATGCTCCTCGTTGCGATGTTGATGACGAGCTTGTGGAACTGGACCATCGAGCGGGTCGCCTATCGACCGCTGCGTGGTTCGTTCCGCCTCGCGCCGCTGATCACAGCGATCGGCATGTCTATCACCCTGTCGAACTTCATCCAGGTGACGCAGGGTCCGCGCAACAAGCCGATCCCGCCGATGGTCAGCAGCGTTTACAACGTGGCCGGTATTTCGATCTCGCTGAAGCAGATCATTATCATTGTCATCACGGCAGTGCTGTTGACGCTGTTTTGGTACCTGGTCAATCACACGTCGCTGGGCCGGGCCCAGCGCGCAACGGAGCAGGACCGCAAGATGGCGGCTCTCCTCGGCGTCAACGTCGACCAGACGATCTCCATCACCTTCATCATGGGTGCGGCACTCGCTGCAGTGGCCGGTACAATGTACCTGATGTATTATGGTGTTGTGAACTTCAACGATGGCTTCGTGCCCGGTGTGAAGGCGTTTACGGCGGCGGTTCTGGGCGGTATCGGCTCCTTGCCGGGTGCGGTTCTGGGCGGGCTGATGATCGGTCTCATCGAGTCCCTGTGGTCTGCCTACTTCACCATCGCATACAAGGACGTGGCGACGTTCGGCATCCTCGCTTTCGTGCTGATCTTCAAGCCGACAGGTATCCTCGGGCGGCCGGAAGTCGAGAAGGTTTAACATCATGGCAAATGTTGAAAACGCCGCTGGCAAGCCCGCAACCGGGCTGGTCCAGAAAGGTATTAAAGAAGCTCTGTTTGCTGCCGTCATCTCGTTCGGCATGTTCGTGCTGTATGTCGGTCTCAAGAGCGATCAGAACATCAGCAACGAGCTCATCATCGTCCAGCGCTGGGGCCTGCTCGCGATCTTTGTTGCGGTAGCGGCGGTCGGCCGGTTCCTCATCGTTGTCTTCGTGCGGCCGCATCTGGATGCGCGCAAACTCGCGAAGGCACGCAGCGGCGAACTCGATATTTCGGCTGAAAAGGGCTTCTTCCATACGCACTTCCTGAAGATCGCCCTGGTCGCCTTGCTTCTCTATCCGGTGGTCATAGTGGCGTTGGTCGGCGCGCAGGGCTCGCTGAAGTGGGTAGACAATTTCGGCATCCAGATCCTCATTTACGTGATGCTTGCCTGGGGCCTCAATATCGTCGTCGGTCTCGCTGGCCTTCTCGATCTCGGCTATGTCGCCTTCTATGCGGTCGGCGCCTATTCCTACGCCCTTCTGTCCAGCTATTTTGGACTGTCCTTCTGGGTGCTTCTGCCGCTGTCCGGCATTCTGGCTGGCCTGTGGGGTGTCATCCTCGGCTTCCCGGTGCTGCGCCTGCGTGGCGATTACCTGGCGATCGTGACGCTCGCTTTCGGTGAAATCATTCGCCTCGTCATCATCAACTGGACCGCCCTCACGAAGGGTACATTCGGTATTTCGGGCATTCCGAAGGCGACGCTCTTCGGCATTCCCTTCGACGGCAGCGCCGGTGGCTTCGCCAAGCTCTTCCATCTGCCGATGTCGTCTGCCTACTACAAGATCTTCCTGTTCTATCTCATCCTGGCGCTGTGCATGCTCACGGCATATGTCACGATCCGCCTTCGCCGCATGCCGATCGGTCGCGCCTGGGAAGCGCTGCGTGAAGACGAAATCGCCTGCCGCTCGCTCGGCATCAATACGGTGACGACGAAGCTGACGGCCTTTGCCACGGGTGCTATGTTCGGCGGCTTTGCCGGCTCGTTCTTCGCCGCCCGCCAGGGCTTCGTATCGCCGGAATCCTTCGTCTTCCTGGAATCGGCCGTCATTCTTGCCATCGTCGTGCTTGGCGGCATGGGTTCCCTGACAGGTATCGCAATCGCCGCCATCGTAATGGTGGGCGGCACGGAACTGTTGCGCGAAATGTCCTTCCTGAAAGCCATTTTCGGACCTGATTTCACACCGGAGCTATACCGCATGCTGCTCTTCGGCCTGGCGATGGTCATTGTCATGCTGATCAAGCCACGCGGTTTCGTTGGCTCGCGCGAGCCGACAGCTTTCCTCAAGGAGCGCAAGACCGTTTCCGGAAGCTTTACCAAGGAGGGCCACGGTTGATGAGCCCCCAGGAAACCAACATGACCAGCGATACCCTGCTCAAGGTCGAGCACCTGTCGATGAAGTTCGGCGGCCTGATGGCGATCAACGACTTCTCGTTCGAAGCCAGGCGCGGCGAGATTACCGCGCTGATCGGGCCGAACGGCGCGGGAAAGACGACGGTCTTCAACTGCATTACCGGTTTCTACAAGCCGACGATGGGGATGATCACGCTGCAGCAGAAGAGCGGAAAAGACTTCCTGCTCGAGCGTCTGCCGGATTTCCGCATTACCAAGGACGCCAAGGTCGCACGTACGTTTCAGAACATCCGGCTTTTTTCCGGTCTCACCGTTCTCGAAAATTTGCTCGTGGCCCAGCACAACAAGCTGATGAAGGCCTCGGGTTACACGATCCTCGGGTTGCTCGGGATCGGAAAGTACCGTCAGGAATCGAAGAATTCGATCGAGCTTGCGCGGCATTGGCTTGAGAAGGCCGATCTTATCGATCGTGCTGACGATCCCGCGGGCGATCTGCCTTACGGTGCACAGCGTCGGTTGGAGATCGCCCGCGCGATGTGCACGGAGCCGGAGCTGCTGTGCCTCGACGAACCCGCGGCCGGTCTCAATCCGCGCGAGTCGGCAGCGTTGAACGCTCTGTTGCGTGATATCCGTGCCAACAGCGGCACTTCGATCCTGCTGATCGAACATGACATGTCGGTGGTCATGGAGATCTCCGACCACGTGATCGTGCTCGAATACGGTCAGAAGATCTCCGACGGCACGCCGGAGCACGTAAAGAATGATCCGAGGGTCATCGCGGCCTATCTCGGTGTCGAGGATGAGGAAGTGGAAGAAGTGATTGCAATCGTCGAGAACCTCGAAGGAGGCTCCAACTGATGACCGGTCAGCCACTTCTGAAAGTTCAGGGCGTCGAAACGTACTACGGCAACATCCGGGCTCTTGCAGGGATTGACGTCGAGGTGAACCAGGGCGAAATCGTCAGCCTGATCGGCGCGAATGGCGCGGGCAAGTCGACCTTGATGATGACAATCTGCGGCAGTCCGCAGGCGCGCAACGGTGCCGTCGTTTTCGACGGCCGCGACATAACCCGGATGCCGACCCACGAGATTGCGCGACTGCGCATCGCTCAGTCGCCGGAAGGACGCCGGATCTTTCCGCGCATGTCCGTCATGGAAAACCTGCAGATGGGCGCCGGTCTCGATAACCTCAGGTACTTCAACGAGGACGTCGAGAAGATCTTCACGCTGTTTCCACGTCTCAAGGAGCGCCAGACCCAGCGTGGCGGCACGCTGTCGGGTGGGGAGCAGCAGATGCTTTCCATCGGCCGTGCGCTGATGGCACGTCCGAAGCTGCTGCTTCTTGACGAGCCATCGCTCGGCCTCGCGCCGCTGATCGTGAAGGGTATCTTCGAGGCGATCAAGAAGTTGAACAAGGAAGAAGGACTGACCGTGTTTCTTGTCGAGCAGAACGCCTTCGCGGCGTTGCGCCTGTCCGACCGCGCCTACGTGATGGTCAACGGCAAGGTGACGATGAGCGGATCGGGCAAGGAACTGCTGGCCAATCCGGAAGTCCGGGCTGCCTATCTCGAAGGCGGACGGCATTGAGCTTGGCGAAGGGGAGACTTTGATATGCAGGGACTTTTCTTTGAGAGCGACACGGGTGTGCGCAGCGTCATTCGCCTTTTTGTCGTGCTGATCGGCTTTTGGACCGCTTGGCGAGCCGGCAGAGCGGTGGCTGAAAGCTGGGACAACTATCCGTTGGTTATCGCCTACACGATTCTGCTGGCCGCAGCGATGCAGTTCCTGCACCACGCGCTCTTTGACGGGCCGGTTCTCAGCGTCTTTTACTATGTCATCGACTTAGTACTCCTTTTGATCTTCTCGACGGCCGGCTACCGCTATCGCCGGACCAACCAGATGGTCAATAACTACTACTGGCTGTACGAAAAAACATCCCCTTTCTCCTGGAAGGCAAAACATTGACAGTCAGTTGAATCTAGGGACAGATCGCCCCTGGAAGTGGAAAGAGTTTCCTGGCGCAGTAAAGTGGGTAATGCGCTAGGTTCTTGAACGGAACCCGCTTAGAACTGGGAGTAACAGAAAATGAAGAAGTCTCTTCTGTCGGCAGTGGCTCTGACGGCGATGGTCGCCTTCAGCGGCAACGCATGGGCCGACATTATCGTTGGCGTTGCCGGCCCGCTGACAGGCCCGAACGCTGCGTTCGGTGCTCAGCTCCAGAAGGGTGCCGAGCAGGCAGCTGCCGACATCAACGCTGCAGGCGGCATCAACGGCGAGCAGATCAAGATCGTGCTTGGCGACGACGTTTCGGACCCGAAGCAGGGCATCTCGGTTGCGAACAAGTTCGCTGCTGACGGCGTCAAGTTCGTAATCGGCCACTTCAACTCGGGCGTTTCCATCCCGGCGTCGGAAGTCTACGCTGAGAACGGCATCCTGGAAATCACTCCGGCTGCAACGAACCCGAAGTTCACCGAGCGTGGCCTCTGGAACACCTTCCGCACTTGCGGTCGTGACGACCAGCAGGGTGCGATCGCCGGCAAGTATCTCGCAGACCACTTCAAGGATGCGAAGATCGCTGTCATTCACGACAAGACGCCTTACGGTCAGGGTCTCGCTGATGAAACCAAGAAGGCCATGAATGCCGCTGGTGTCACCGAATCGCTGTACGAAGGCATCAATGTCGGCGACAAGGACTTCTCGGCTCTCATCGCCAAGATGAAGGAAGCCGGCGTTTCGATCGTCTATTGGGGTGGCCTCCACACGGAAGCTGGCCTGATCATCCGCCAGGCTGCTGACCAGGGTCTCAAGGCTACACTCATTTCGGGCGATGGTATCGTTTCGAACGAACTGGCCTCGATCGCTGGTGACGCTGTCGCCGGTACCCTCAACACGTTCGGGCCTGATCCGACGCTGAACCCGGCCAACAAGGACCTCGTCGCGAAGTTCAAGGCAGCCGGGTTCAACCCGGAAGCCTACACGCTGTACTCCTATGCCGCTTTGCAGAGCATTGCTGGCGCAGCAAAGGCAGCCGGCTCGGTCGATGCTGAAGCCGTTGCAGCAGCAATGAAGGCAAAGGGTCCGTTCCCGACCGTTCTCGGCGAAATGTCGTTCGACGAAAAGGGCGATCCGAAGCTTCCTGGCTACATCATGTACGAATGGAAGAAGGGTCCGGACGGCAAGTTCAGCTACTTCCCGCAGGGCATGTAAGCTTTGCTTGCACGGTTCAGTACCGTTTTACGGAAGCCCGGTTTCGCCCGGGCTTCTTTCTTTTCGGGCAGGCGTTCCAATTTCCGTGGCCATCCTTTAGTTCTTGGAAATCCATTGGAAGCACGGAATCCTACATGTCCCGACCGCGCATTTTCGTCACCCGCCGTTGGCCTGCCGCGGCAGAAGCCGTCCTGGCCGAACGTTTCGATGTGACCCTCAATGAGGGAGATATTCCGCTCAGCCTCCCTCAGATCCAACAGGCGCTGAACAGCTATGATGCGGTTCTGCCGACGGTCTCCGACAAGCTGCCCGCCGGTGTTTTCGAAGGCGATGTTCGCGCAAGGATCCTTGGCAATTTCGGCGTCGGCTACAATCACATCGACGTGGCCGCGGCAAAGGCGAGAGGCATTGCGGTTACAAACACGCCAGGCGTCCTCACCGATTGCACGGCCGATCTCGCCATGTTGCTGCTTCTCTCCGTCGCGCGTCGTGGGGGAGAGGGTGAGCGCCAGCTAAGGGCCCGCGAATGGCACGGCTGGTCTCCAACGCACATGGTCGGCACCAAGGTCGCCGGCAAGATGGTCGGGATCATTGGCTTCGGCCGCATCGGCAAGGCGTTTGCCAAGCGGTGCCATTTCGGCTTCGGCATGGATGTGGTCTTTCACAATCGCTCACCGGTGGACCCAACCGAGGCGGCGGGCTATGGGGCGCGCCAGTTGCCGACGGTCGATGACGTGCTCGCTGCATCCGATTTCGTCTCGCTTCATTGCCCGGGCGGGGCAGAAAACCGGCACCTGATGAATGCTGCACGGCTTGCTACAATGAAGCCCGGGGCATTCCTGATCAACACGGCGCGCGGCGACGTCGTCGATGAAGAGGCGTTGATCGCGGCCCTGAGAAAGGGCGTCATCCGTGGTGCTGGTCTGGACGTCTATGAGGCGGAGCCGGCTGTGTCGGAAGCGCTAAGGACAATGGAGAACGTTATGCTCCTGCCGCATCTTGGCAGCGCCACCGAAGAGACGCGAACCGCGATGGGCATGAAGGTCGTTGATAATGTGACGGCTTTCTTCGAGGGCCGTGAGCCGCCGGATCGCGTCGGCTGACCGCCCTTCTTTCTCGGGAATTGCTGTAGGGTCTAACCGTCTTTACGCCGGTGGCGAGCTAGCTTGCCGGCGTTTCATCGACCGGTGGTCGTCTTCACATCTCATGCAGCACATGTGCCGCCTTTACGGCAGCCGACGCGCGATTTTCGACGCCGAGCTTGACGTAGATTTGTTCGAGATGCTTGTTCACTGTGCGAGCAGAAAGCCCCAATATCTCACCGATATCCCGGTTTGCCTTGCCTTTGGCGATCCACAGCAATACCTCGGACTCCCTATGGGTGAGTGCGAAGTGTTGTCGAAGCACCTGATCGTCGGCGCGCTGATTGGTGGCGGTCAGGCGGAAGAGATATTCGTCCGGACCTATGGTTCCCAGGAACGAGAGGTGAAGCACCTCTTGCCCGCCATGCGTAACAGCAAAAGCGCTGTCTCGTCCGGCCGCGACACGCGTCGCCATCCAGCCGGCAATCGCCTCGACCAGCGTATCCATACCGTCGTCGCTGCCTATCGCGGCGTTGACGAGGCGGGTTGCCTGCGGGGTTGACCAATGAATGCTGCCGTCACCCTTGACTGCGAGAAGATGCCGACCGGCTGCATCGAGCGCGACACGGGCACTCTGCGCCGACCGCGCATTCTTAAGATGGACACCGATACGTGCGCGTAGTTCGTCGATGTTGATCGGCTTCGTCAGGTAGTCGACGCCGCCGGATTCCAGCGCGTGCACCACATGCTCAGTTTCCGTCAGACCGGTCATGAAGATAACCGGTATCTGACTGACCGCGGGGTTGGATTTCACCTTACGGCAGGTTTCAAAGCCATCCATCAATGGCATGACGGCGTCGAGCAGGATCAGATCGGGCGTAATGCGTTCGACAATACTCAATGCTGCCCATCCCGAGGTCGCAATCAGCACCGAGAAGCCGGATTGTTCCAGCGCATCCGTCAGGAACCCCAGCGCCTCCGGCGAGTCGTCAACCAAAAGAACGATATCGCGCGGACGTTCAGCCAATGGGTTCTACCTTTTCGTCGAAGCGGTGGAGGAAGCTCATGAAGCCGTTGAGATCGAAGGCGGCAACATAAGCGCGAAGTTCCTCTGTAAATGGCTGATTTGCCTCCTCCTTGGCAAGGTCGGCCAGCTTGGCTTCGATACCCCTGATGTAGCCAATCTCACCAAGCCGCAGGAGTTCCTGTACGTGCGCGACGCCGGGGCTGCGCATCGGCTGTTCGAGTTTCACGGCAGCGGGCCGGATAGACTGCGCGTAGATCCATTTGAGGCCGAGATGCAGCGCCAGCTTGTCGCGCAGCTGCTTGATGTCGACAGGCTTGCCGATCGCGTCATTGTGGCTGTCATCGCTGTCGCTGTGGGCTGCGGCATCGCCGATATTGGCGGAGAGCATCACGACCGGCGACGTCTGCCCGGCTTCCCGCAGTCGGGAGGCAAGTTGCCAGCCGTTCATGCCCGGCATCCGGATGTCGACAAGGAAAAGATCCGGCTGGATGCCCTCGATCAGCGTCAGACATTCCGTGCCGCCTGCCGCTGTCAGCACGATGAAGTCGAGGGGTGCGAGGATTTCCCGCATCATTTCGCGGTGATCTTCGTTGTCGTCGACAATCACAATGGTGCGCCGCGGTCCATCGTAGCTGACGATTTTCTTTTCCTGCGGCGCTGGCGTCATTTCGCGCAGGACGGCCGATAGCATCAGACGAACACGGAACGTCGAGCCTCGATCCCGTTCACTGGTCGCCGAAATCTCTCCCCCAAGCGTGTTGGTGAGCAATTGTGTGATCGTCAGGCCGAGGCCAAGGCCAGGCATGGGACGGATGCTTTCGGCCTCGCCGCGCTGGAAAGGCTCGTAGATGCGACCCAGATCCTCCTCGGTGATGCCGCGGCCGGTATCGGAAACGGTGAAGGTCGCAACCTGGCTGCGATAGCCGACGTCGAAGGCGACGCTGCCCTCATCGGTGAACTTGATGGCGTTCGAGAGCAGGTTGACGAGAATCTGGCGCAGCCGCTTTTCGTCGGTTCGCACGAACTGCGGCAGGGCAGGCGCGCGGTGGTGGTTGAAGGTCAGGCCCTTGGCCTGAGCTTGGGGCCGGAACATGTCGACGATCTGATCCAGGAAGTCCTGGATATTGATCTCGTTCGAATAGACCTGCAGGCGGCCAGCTTCGATCTTCGAGATGTCGAGCAGGCCGTCGATCAGGCCGGAAAGGTGCTCGGCGCTGCGCCGGATGACCTTGATGGAGGATTGGCGCGGCGGCGGTATGGTGTCGTCGCGTTCGAGAATCTGCGCGTAGCCGAGGACTGCGTTGAGCGGCGTGCGAAGTTCGTGACTGAGGCCGACGACATATCGGCTCTTTGCACGGTTGGCGGCCTCGGCCGTTTCCTTGGCGGTCTGCAGCGCCGCATCGGTTTTCTTATGGGCGGCGATCTCCTTCAGCAGCAGAGTGTTCTGGCGCGAGGACTCCTCTTCTGCCACCACCCGGCTGTCGTGCGCCAGGACGTAGAACCAGCAAACGATCCCGGCGATGACGGCAAAGACGAAGAATACGATCAGGATCGTGCGGTTGACGACCTCGCCGGTCTCCGGCGAGGCGGAGGACACCTGGTGTGCGATCATTGCCAGGATGGCGCCGACCGCAGTCAGCGCCAGTACCACCGCGATGCCGTAGCGGCCGAGGCGCGTGGTCAGCTTCTGCACGACACTTCTCGGCAGTACGGCTCTCGCGACGGTGCCCACCTGAGCATTGAGGTGCGCCTTCGGCTTGCACATGTCGTGGCAGCGGCTATCCAGCGAACAGCAGAGCGAGCAGATCGGCGCAGCATAGGCTGGACACCACGCCATGTCCTCCGGCTCGAAGGGGTGCTCACAGACCGAACAGGTGATGTTTGTCAGGTTCTTCCAGCTGTGGCGCGGCTTGCGGGCGAGGTAGAACTTTCCCTTCGTGCCCCAGGCAATCAGCGGCGATGCGATGAGGGCGACAAAGAGCGTGATGTAAGGCGCGAGCGAGGCGGCGATCGCGCCGAAGACGCCGAAGTGCGCCGTCAGCGCAATGGCTGCCGACAGCGTCATCGCACCGAGGCCGACCGGATTGATGTCGTAGAGATGAGCGCGCTTGAACTCAATGCCGGGAGGGGCAAGGCCGAGCGGCTTGTTGATGAAGAGATCGGCGGAGATCGTGCAGAGCCACGCCATGGCGATGATCGAGAAGATCCCTAGCGTTTCCTCGAGCAACTTGTAGATCCCGAGCTCCATCAGGAGCAGGGCGATCGCCACGTTGAAGACGAGCCAGATGACCCGGCCGGGATGGCTGTGTGTCAGCCGGGAGAAGAAGTTCGACCAGGCAAGAGAGCCGGCATAGGCGTTCATCACGTTTATCTTCAGCTGAGAGACGACCACAAACGCGGCCATCAGCAACAGTGCGGCGTTGTGCCAGGGGATCATGTAACCGAACGCAGTCAGATACATCTGTGCCGGATCGGCCGCGCGGTCGGCAGGCACGCCGGAGGCGAATGTGAGGACGACAAGGAAGGAACCGGCGAGCAGTTTCGGCGCACCGATGATCACCCAACCGGGGCCGGCGAGGAAGACGGCGAGGCGGTGGCGCCAGTTGCGCTGCTTTTCCGGTGGCAGGAAGCGCAGGAAGTCCGCCTGCTCGCCGATCTGCGACATCAGTGCCAGAATGACGGCGGAGGCTGCGCCGAACTCCACAAGATCGAATGGCGCGACGGTGCCCGGCGGACCGGAAGCATGGCGGATGCCGGCGAAGGCGCGCCAGAGATCGAACTTCTCCCAGTCCATCACGGCGATGAAGATGAATGGCAGGATATTGAGGACGATCCAGAAGGGCTGCGTCAGCAATTGAAACCGGCTGATCAGACGGACGCCGTGAGTCACCAGCGGGATCACCATGACGGAACTGATGATATAGCCGATCCAAAGCGGAATGCCGAGTGTCAGCTCGAGAGCGCCGGACATGATCGATGCCTCGATCGCAAACAGCATGAAGGTGAAGCTGGCATAGATCAGCGAGGTGATCGTCGAGCCGATATAGCCGAAGCTGGCACCGCGGGTCAGAAGGTCGATATCGACGCCGTGACGGATAGCATAGCGGCTGATCGGCAGGCCGATGGCGAGCATGGCAATGCTGGCGACGATGATGGCGAAAAAGGCGTTGGTCGTGCCGTAGGAGAGCGTGATCGCTCCGCCGATCGCCTCGAGCGCGAGGAAGGAAATGGCGCCGATCGCCGTTTGCGAGATGCGTTGAGACGAGAATTGCCGCGCGCTCTTTGCCGTAAAACGCAGCGCGTAGTCTTCCAGCGTCTGGTTGGCGACCCAGCGGTTGTACTCCCGTCTGACCGGGATAATGCGTTGCCGCGCTGCCATGCCTGTGTTTCGGCCCCTTTGTTCCCCTTGTGGCATGTTCGTAACATGGATCGGCGCGGTGCTTAAGAGTGCACCGCAGCGCAAAACTGCACATTTCGCCCCGTCTACTACGTCATATCACGTATACGTTTTCGCAGTGCAGCACCGGATAGTCCCCCGAGCAACAGTTAACTTCCGTTTTCGGTCTGTTGTTGAACAAGAAGAGGGGATCAACCAGATGAATCTGAGATCATATGTTTCGGGTGCCGTTCTCGGCGCCGTCATGTCGGCTTCGGCCGCATTCCATGGAGCCGTTGCGGCCGACGACACCATCAAGGTCGGCGTTCTCCATTCGCTGTCCGGCACGATGGCGATCTCCGAGACGACGCTGAAAGACGCCATGCTGATGCTCATTGACGAGCAGAACAAGAAGGGCGGCCTTCTCGGCAAGAAGCTCGAAGCCGTCGTCGTCGATCCGGCTTCCGACTGGCCGCTGTTTGCCGAAAAGGCACGAGAGCTGATCGAGAAAGACAAGGTCGCGGCCGTGTTCGGTTGCTGGACATCGTCGTCGCGCAAGTCGGTTCTGCCCGTATTCGAAGAGCTCAACTCCATCCTGTTCTACCCGGTTCAGTATGAAGGCGAAGAGTCCTCGCGCAACATCTTCTACACCGGTGCCGCTCCGAACCAGCAGGCTATCCCGGCTGTCGACTACCTGATGGAAAAGGAAGGCGTTAAGCGCTTCGTTCTGGAAGGCACCGACTACGTCTACCCGCGCACCACCAACAAGATCCTGGAAGCCTACTTGATCGCCAAGGGCATTCCGAAGGAAGACATCATCATCAATTACACGCCGTTCGGCTTCTCAGATTGGCAGACCGAAGTGTCCAAGATCAAGGAATTCGGCGGTGCCGGCAAGAAGACTGCCGTCGTCTCGACCATCAACGGCGACGCCAACGTTCCATTCTACAAGGAACTCGGAAACCAGGGCGTCAAGGCAACCGACATTCCGGTCGTCGCCTTCTCGGTCGGTGAAGAAGAACTTGCCGGTCTCGACACCAAGCCGCTGGTCGGCCACCTCGCTGCCTGGAACTACTTCGAGTCGGTCGAAAGCCCGGCGAACAAGAAGTTCATCAAGGAATGGCATGCCTACACCAAGAACGACAAGCGCGTGACCAACGACCCGATGGAAGCTGCCTATATCGGCTTCAATGCTTGGGTTAAGGCCGTCCAGGCTGCCGGAACGACCGACACCGACGCGGTTCTCGACACGATCATCGGCACCACGGTTCCGAACCTTTCGGGTGGCTACGCGACAGTCATGCCGAACCACCACATCACCAAGCCGGTCCTCATTGGAGAAATCCAGGGCGATGGCCAGTTCGAAATCGTCCAGCAAACCCCTGCTGTGGTTGGCGACGAATGGTCGGACTACCTGCCGGATTCCAAGGACCTGATCTCCGATTGGCGCAAGCCCATGAACTGCGGCAATTTCAATGTCGCGACGGGCAAGTGCGGCGGCAAGGGCTCCTGAGTGCGAACCCCGTCACTCTAATAGCCTGAATCAGCTTCCGCCCGGCCCCTCCTGTCCGGGCGGAAGCTCCATCTCTCCGAAGTGCTGCCTTGATGCTTCGGACGGCAAACGGTCCGCGTTTCTGGATCGCCCCCGAAATGAAGGCCCATTTTTCCCGATTGCGCCGGAAGGCCAACGATAACCGAGGCAAGAGAGCCGATGTATCGCGCCATCAAGATTTTGCTTCTGACGCTTTGCCTGGCAATGCCGGCCTTCGCGACGGTGCTGAAAGCACATGAAGATATCCACCCGCTGATAGACGCGCTCGGCGTCGGAGATTTCCCGGAACGCGAAGCCGCCATCAAGGCGCTGGTCGCGTCCAAGGATCCGCTTGTCAGCCAGATTCTGCAACAGTTGAGCGATGGACAACTTTATATCAATTCCGAAAGCGGCGGCCCGGTACTCGTCCAAGGCGGCACTGAGGATGAGCCGACCTTTGCCGACCCCATTTCCGGCGATGTGGTCGCCGATATCGATCCCGACTACATGTCGAAGATCAGGATCAACAATTCGCTGCGCGGCGTCATCAGCTCTGCGATGAGCCAGCTGACGCTGCTGAGGCCGGATCGTGGTGCGCGACTGACAGCCGCGCAAGGGTTGCTCAGGGATGCCGATCCGTCGAACCTGGATCTCCTGAACGCTGCCCTGGCCGATGAAAAAGACCTCGAAATCAAGAACACGATGGAAGCCGCCCGTGCGGTGATGATGCTTAAGAGCGATGTCAGCGCGGCCGACAAGAAGTCCGCCATCGATACGATCGCGGCCCGTGGTGGACGCAACGCACTCACCATCCTGACGGCTGCGATGGATACCGCGCCGGAGGAGCTCAAGGGCGGGATCCAGGCTCACATCAATTCGATCAACCGCAGCCTGGCACTATGGGATGTCGTCCAGAACGTCTGGTACGGCCTGTCGCTCGGCTCCGTGCTGCTACTTGCCGCCATCGGACTTGCCATCACATTCGGCGTCATGGGTGTCATCAACATGGCGCATGGCGAAATGGTGATGATCGGCGCCTACACGACCTATGTCGTGCAGGAATACATCACCTCTGCATTCCCGGGCCTCGCTACCTACTCGCTGGCATTCGCCGTTCCCGCCGCGTTCCTGTTTACGGGGCTGGTCGGCCTGGTGATCGAGCGCTCGGTGATCCGCTATCTCTACGGCCGGCCGCTTGAGACGCTCTTGGCGACCTGGGGCGTTTCGCTGATCCTGCAGCAGGCCGTTCGTTCGATCTTCGGGCCGACGAACCGTGAGGTTCGCAATCCGAGCTGGATGTCAGGTGCCTTCGAATTCGGCGGCCTCTCGATCACCTGGAACCGGCTCTGGATCATCGTTTTCTCGATGGCGGTCTTCGTGACATTGCTGCTGCTGCTCAAGCGGTCTGCCTTCGGTCTTCAGATGCGCGCGGTTACCCAGAACCGCCGGATGGCCTCGTCGATGGGTATCCGCACCGGCTGGGTCGATGCCTTCACCTTCGCGCTCGGTTCCGGTATCGCCGGCATGGCGGGCGTGGCGTTGAGCCAGATCGACAACGTCTCGCCGAACCTCGGCCAGAGCTACATCATCGACAGCTTCATGGTCGTGGTCTTCGGCGGAGTCGGCAATCTCTGGGGGACGCTGGTCGGTGCCCTGTCGCTCGGCGTCGTCAACAAATTCCTTGAGCCCTTTGCCGGCGCCGTGCTCGGCAAGATCCTGGTCCTGGTACTCATCATACTCTTCATCCAGAAGCGGCCGCGAGGGCTCTTCGCACTCAAAGGAAGGGCGGTGGAAGCATGATTACGGCCTTCCTTCTCCGGTCGCTCGATCGCAAGATCATTGTCGCACTCGTCATTCTCCTTGCGCTGGCAGTGCTGGTGCCTGTTCTGAACCTAATGACAGCCCCGACCAACCCGCTGCACATCCCGACTTACATCATGTCGCTGTTCGGCAAGTACCTGACCTATGCCCTGCTGGCGTTGGCACTCGATCTCGTATGGGGCTTCTGCGGCATTCTCTCGCTCGGCCACGGCGCCTTCTTTGCGCTCGGCGGCTATGCGATGGGCATGTATCTCATGCGCCAGATCGGCGCGCGAGGCAGCTACGGCGATCCCATCCTTCCCGACTTCATGGTGTTCCTGAACTATAAGGCGCTGCCGTGGTTCTGGTATGGATTCGACCACTTCTGGTTCGCGGCACTGATGGTGCTTGTCGTGCCCGGCCTGCTGGCCTTCGTGTTTGGCTGGTTCGCCTTCCGCTCCCGCGTCAACGGCGTCTACCTGTCGATCATTACCCAGGCGATGACCTACGCGCTGTTGCTTGCCTTCTTCCGCAACGACATGGGCTTCGGCGGCAACAACGGCCTGACCGATTTCAAGGATATCATCGGCTACAACATCCAGGCAGATGGCACCCGTGCGGCCCTGTTTGCGGCCACTGCCATCCTGCTCGCCCTGTCGCTGCTGCTGGCGTCCGCCATCGTGCGTTCGAAGTTCGGCAAGGTGCTGGTCGGCGTCCGCGATGCGGAAAGCCGCACGCGCTTCCTCGGCTACCGGGTCGAGCACTACAAGCTCTTCACTTTCGTTGTGTCAGCGATGATGGCGGGCATAGCCGGCGCGCTCTATGTGCCGCAGGTCGGCATCATCAACCCGGGCGAATTTGCGCCGGCCAACTCGATCGAAGTGGTTATCTGGACGGCAGTCGGGGGTCGCTCGACGCTGATCGGGCCGATCATCGGCGCGATCATGGTCAACGGTGGCAAGACGATCTTCACCGGACTGTTTCCCGAATTCTGGCTGTTTGCGCTCGGCGGCCTGTTCGTCGCGGTCACCGTATTCCTGCCCAAGGGCATCGTCGGAACGCTTGGCCAGTACATGGGCAAGCGCAGGCGTCCTTCCGCCGATGCCTCGTCCGCGAAGCATGAAGACGGCGTTGACGCAAAAATTCAGCCTGCGGAGTGAGCGCCATGATCCCCGACGTCAAACCCAACAGCGTTCTCTACCTCAACAACGTCTCCGTCTCCTTCGACGGCTTCAAGGCGCTGAATTCGCTTTCGATCGTCATCGAACCCGGCGAACTGCGTGCCATCATCGGCCCGAACGGTGCCGGCAAGACGACGATGATGGATATCATTACCGGGAAGACGCGGCCGGATGCCGGTGAAGTGTTCTTCAACGGTCAGACCGACCTCACGAAACTCGACGAGGCCGACATCGCCCAGCTTGGCATCGGCCGCAAGTTCCAGAAGCCGACGGTTTTCGAGAGCCACACGGTCTGGGACAATCTGGAACTGGCGCTGAACCGCAAGCGTGGGGTGTTTTCGACACTGTTCTACCGGCTGTCGGCTGAGGACCGGACGCGCATCGACGAGATCCTGTCGACGGTTCGCCTGACACACCGCCGCGACGACCTGGCTGCCAATCTCAGCCACGGCCAGAAGCAGTGGCTGGAGATCGGCATGCTACTGGCACAGGAACCGAAGTTGCTGCTGGTCGACGAGCCGGTGGCTGGCATGACGGACGCGGAAACCTCCGAGACGGCGATCCTGCTCAAGGAGATCGCCAGGACACGTTCCGTCGTCGTCGTCGAGCACGACATGGGTTTCATCCGCGATCTCGGCGTGAAGGTAACCTGCCTCGCCGAAGGATCGGTACTTGCCGAAGGATCGATCGATTTCGTCAGTTCCGATCCGAAGGTGATCGAAAACTATTTGGGGCGCTAAGATGCTGACAGTCGAAAACGCAAATCTGTACTATGGCGCAGCCCAGGCTTTGCGGGGCATCTCGATCAAGGCCGAGATGGGCAAGATCACCTGCGTGCTGGGGCGCAACGGTGTGGGGAAGAGTTCTCTTCTCCGTGCCGTTACGGGCCAGCACCCCCTGTCGGCCGGCACGGTGACGTTCAATGAAACGAAGCTCAATGGGCTTCCTCCCTATGCGCGTGCCAAACAGGGTATCGGCTATGTACCTCAGGGGCGCGAGATCTTTCCATTGCTGACAGTCAAAGAGAATCTCGAAACCGGCTTTGCGCCGCTGAGGCGTGGCGACAAGAACATTCCCGACGATATCTTCAGCCTGTTTCCGGTGTTGCAGTCGATGCTGGGCCGACGTGGCGGCGACCTTTCGGGTGGGCAGCAGCAGCAGCTGGCCATCGGCCGGGCTATGGTGACGCGACCGAAGATCCTGGTGCTGGACGAGCCGACGGAGGGTATCCAGCCGTCGATCATCAAGGATATCGGCCGGGCAATCCGCTACCTGCGCGACAGCACCGGGATGGCAATCCTGCTGGTCGAGCAATATCTCGATTTCTGCCGCGAGCTGGCCGACTACGTCTACATCATGGACCGTGGCGAAATCGTTCATCAGGGGTTTGCGGAAACGCTCGACACGCAGGAAGCGCGCCGCCACCTGACAGTTTGATCGTCTGGCTGGCAGTTGCCGCTTTGGAAGGCACCTGTCCCCTTCGGTTTGGCAGCCGTTCGTCCGTGGTACAGCCTGCGAGGAGCGGCATACAAATTGCTTGCTTTCAATCAAATGCCGAATTGAATGAGAACGGCCGGGCAAACCGGCGGTCTTTTGAGGGGATGGAATGACGAACGCCGCGGCAACCACGAGACCGCAGAGAGCGGAGGGGCAAGGGCACCTGGCCGCAAAATTCCTTGGCGGGCGTACGCGCATTCGCGAACTCTATCAGGAAGGTGCGGCAAAGATCCGGCTGCCGGATACGTTCGATGCGTCCATGGAAGCCGTCATCATCAATACGGCCGGCGGTCTTACCGGCGGCGACTGCATGAACTGGAGCGTCGTTGCCGGTGCCGAAACACGCATCGACGTGACCACGCAAGCCTGCGAGAAGATCTACAAGTCGTCAGCCGGTACCGCCGAGGTGACGACACGGATCGCAGTTGGTGCCAATGCGCGCGTCGATTGGCTACCACAGGAGACCATCCTGTTCGATCGGTCGTCGCTGTTTCGCCGGCTTGACGTCGATCTCGACGCGGGGGCCGAATTCCTGGCGGTTGAAGCCGTCCTTCTGGGGCGGAAAGCGATGGGTGAGGCAGTCGAGACAGGAATGTTTCGTGATCGCTGGCGCATCCGCAAATCGGGCAAGCTTTGCCACGCAGAAGATTTGAGGCTTGCCGATCGTGTCGCGTTGCTATCCGCGGAGCGGGCAGTGCTGAACGGCAAGGTGGCCTTTGCGACGTTGCTCTATGTCGGTCCCTTGGCGGAGGCCTATCTCGGGGCCGTGCGGCCGCTTCTGGAGGGGCATATGGGTGGCGCCAGCAGCTGGGCTGGAAAGCTTGTCGTACGCCTCGCTGCGCCGGATGGTTTCGCTCTCAGAAAAATCCTGATCCCGGTCATTTCCGCCTTGCGCAACGGAGCGCCTGTGCCGAAAGTCTGGAATCTCTAGAACCGGATGCTTTCAGATCGTTTTGACCTGAAAGCTGAATCCGGTTCTGAATTAAAGAATTAGAGCATGATGTCGTCCGAAAACCGCTTCGAACTTTTCGGCATCATGCTCGGATCAAGCAGATGGATGCACGATGAACCTCACACCGAGAGAAAAAGACAAGCTGTTGATCTCCATGGCGGCGATCGTCGCCCGGCGGCGGCTGGAGCGGGGCGTCAAGCTCAACTATCCGGAGGCAATCGCGCTTATTTCCGACTTCGTCGTAGAGGGTGCACGCGATGGTCGCCCGGTTGCCGAACTGATGGAGGCTGGTGCCCATGTCGTCGGGCGCGAGCAGGTGATGGAGGGCATCGCCGAGATGATCCACGATGTGCAGGTCGAAGCGACGTTCCCGGATGGAACGAAGCTCGTCACCGTGCACGAACCCATTCGCTGAGGTTGCGATGCTGGAGCTCAGACCCAATTGCGAGTGCTGTGACAAGGATCTGCCGCCCGATAGCCGGAAAGCGATGATTTGCACCTTCGAATGCACCTTCTGTGCGGATTGTGCCGGCGACGTGCTCGGTGGTATCTGCCCGAATTGCAGTGGCGAGCTGGTGCGCCGACCGATCCGGCCGGCGGCGAAGCTTGTCAACAGTCCGGCATCGACGAAACGCGTTCTGAAGGCCGCGGGCTGCATGCCCGTCAAGGCTGCGTGAGGAGAAGAGCATGATCCCAGGCGAAATCATTGCCGCGAGCGGCGACATCGAACTGAACGCCGGAGCGCCGACCGTGACGCTGGACGTATCCAACACCGGCGACCGACCGGTGCAAGTCGGCAGCCACTATCACTTCGGCGAGACCAATGCCGGCCTCTCCTTCGATCGCGAGAAGGCGCATGGCATGCGTCTGGACATTCCGGCGGGCACCGCCGTGCGTTTCGAGCCCGGGCAGACGCGCTCCGTCACGCTCATTCCACTGTCCGGCAAGCGCGAGGTCTACGGTTTCCGCCAGCTCGTCATGGG
This sequence comes from Rhizobium sp. Root1220, assembly GCF_001426265.1. Taxonomy (GTDB): domain Bacteria; phylum Pseudomonadota; class Alphaproteobacteria; order Rhizobiales; family Rhizobiaceae; genus Rhizobium. Next base: position 45,993 of record NZ_LMDG01000002.1, on the reverse strand, counting down.
CAAACTTTGAAAGAATGTGAGGAAGAACATGATGCGCCTTGGCATGCTGATGGCCGCAGGGGGTTTTGCAATGCTGCTGGCCGGCGGCGCGAGCGCCGCGGAGCTGAATTGCAAGGACCCACAGACGCAAACCGACATGACGCTGTGCGAAAGGGCTCGTCAGGACGCAGCCGATAAAGCCCTGAATGTCCAGTACAAGAAGACACGCGCGGCCATGGTCGCGATTGATAGTGATCTGGAGGCTGACATGAAGGGGGCGGAGAAGGCACTCGTCAAGGCACAGCGTGCGTGGATCGAATACCGGGATGCCGAATGCGAGGCTGAGGGCTTTCAGGCGCGTGGCGGGACGATGGAACCGATGCTGGTTGCCGGATGTATCGCCAACGTCACCGATGCCCGAACCAAGGAGCTGAAGACGCTCGAGGACGCAGTGAGCAACTAAGATGACAGGCAATTTCATGATCGTCGGCAATGGCGGGATCAGTGAGGAAGCGGCCGCAGCGGTCGCTACCGCCGATTTCGTCATCCGGTTCAACGAGTGCCGGTCGTACCTGTCGAGTCCCGGCCGCACGGACGCCGTTGCCGTCTGCAATACAGGACGCCCCGGCAAGGCAATGGTTGCCTCCGAGCAATGGCGCAAACATCCGGCGGTGCGCGAGGCGACGGCCATATGGAGCGTCCGCGATCCCGAGAAATTCGCCGCGCTTCGCGGGCCGCTTGCCGTCTCTCATCCCGAACTCGATGATTTCTGCGACGATTATACGAGTCAATTCAACGCCTTCTGTGTCGATGTTGGCAAGGCACATGTGGTCGTTGACAAACTGATTCATGAGGGTGTCGATGCGGCGCTCGCGGCTTATCACCCGGAGTCTTACGTCGTGCCGAGCAGCGGCATGATTATCATTGCCGAGGTCATGAACAAGTTTCCCGACGCGCACATCTCGCTCGCAGGCTTCGGTCACGCGGGTTGGGAATGGCATCCCTTTGCTGCCGAGAGGCAGCTCGTCGACAGTTATGTCGCTACTGGCCGCGTCACGCGGTTTCCGGCGAGTGCCTCACTTTCTTCCTCCCAAGGAGCCTGACATATGCCTTACAAGATTTCCCGCGCCGCCTATGCCGGCATGTTCGGCCCGACCACCGGCGACAAGGTTCGTCTTGCCGACACGGAGCTGTTCATCGAGATCGAGAAGGATTTCACCACCTACGGCGAGGAGGTGAAGTTCGGCGGCGGCAAGGTCATCCGCGACGGCATGGGGCAGAGCCAGGCAACGCGGGCGCAGGGCGCGGTCGATACCGTCATCACAAACGTCGTCATCATCGACCACACCGGCATAGTCAAAGCCGATATCGGCCTCAAGGATGGACGTATCGCCGCGATCGGCAAGGCCGGGAATCCGGATACCCAGCCGGGCGTCAACATCATCGTCGGCCCGTCCACCGAGGCGATTGCCGGCGAGGGTAAGATCATCACCGCCGGCGGCATGGATGCGCACATCCACTACATTTGCCCGCAGCAGATCGAGGAAGCGCTGATGTCCGGCGTGACCTGCATGCTCGGCGGCGGCGCCGGCCCGGCGCACGGCACGCTTGCCACCACCTGCACCGGCGCCTGGCATATCGAGCGGATGATCGAGAGCTTCGACGGCTTCCCAATGAACCTGGCGCTTGCCGGCAAGGGTAATGCCTCGCTGCCGGCCGCGCTTGAGGAAATGGTGCTGGCCGGCGCCTCGTCGCTGAAGCTGCACGAAGACTGGGGCACGACGCCGGCTGCGATCGACTGCTGCCTTTCGGTTGCCGACGAATACGATATCCAGGTGATGATCCACACCGATACGCTCAACGAGAGCGGCTTCGTCGAGGACACGATCGGCGCGCTCAAGGGCCGAACCATCCACGCCTTCCACACCGAAGGCGCGGGCGGCGGTCACGCGCCCGATATCATCAAGATCTGCGGCCAGTCGAACGTCATTCCGTCGTCGACCAATCCGACGCGGCCCTACACGGTCAACACCATCGCCGAGCATCTCGACATGCTGATGGTCTGCCATCACCTGTCGTCTTCGATCCCCGAGGATATCGCTTTCGCCGAGAGCCGTATCCGCAAGGAAACGATCGCCGCCGAAGACATCCTGCACGATATCGGGGCCTTCTCGATCATCTCCTCGGACAGCCAGGCCATGGGCCGCGTCGGCGAAGTGGCGATCCGCACCTGGCAGACCGCCGACAAGATGAAGCGGCAGCGTGGTCGTCTGAAGGACGAGAAGGGCGAGAACGACAACTTCCGTGTTCGCCGCTATATCGCCAAGTACACCATCAATCCGGCGATCGCGCAGGGCCTCAGCCACGAGATCGGCTCGGTCGAAGTCGGCAAGCGCGCCGACCTGGTCTTGTGGAACCCGGCCTTCTTCGGGGTGAAGCCGGAGATGGTACTGCTCGGCGGTTCGATCGCCGCCGCTCCTATGGGCGATCCGAATGCCTCGATTCCGACGCCGCAGCCGATGCACTACCGGCCGATGTTTGCCGCTTACGGTAAGCTGCGTACGAGCTCATCCGTCACCTTCGTTTCGCAGGCATCGCTCGACGCCGGTCTCAAGGGGAGGCTTGGCGTTGCCAAGAACCTTGTCGCCGTGAAAAACACGCGCGGCGGTATCTCCAAGGCATCGATGATCCACAACAATCTGACGCCGCATATCGAGGTTGATCCCGAGACTTATGAGGTTCGTGCCGATGGCGAACTGCTCACCTGTGAACCGGCGACGGTTCTCCCGATGGCGCAGCGTTACTTCCTGTTCTGAGGTGGAGACCGGCACCACTGACTACTTGTATGGTGGTTAAACATATTCATCTTAAAGTAGTATCATGAGTGGATAAAACGCGACCTTGGGTCGCCTTATCCGGAATGACGCGACTGGCGTGTATTATTCTATAATATTGTTATACATCAATAATTTAAATGATAGAACTGCACCTCTTTTTCAAGCTCCAAGCGGTGGTGTTTTGGGTCGCCTTGCGGCGCTGGATCAATTCACCAAACTTATTCAAATTTTAACGGTTCGCTTAAGAACTCGGCAGCGGTTGCGATCTAAGCAATAGGCTTAGGACTGGCAGGAAGGTCGATTCGCATGAAGATTTCACTCCAGACAGAGCTTGGCAATTTTCAGAACCGCCAAACGATTTACACGTTCGCCCTGAAGATGAGCTTCCTCGCCGTGACGCTGTCGTCCGTTGCCATCGTCCTGCTACTGCCGCCAATTTACTGGCTGGGCGCGCTGCCGGTGCCGCTGGCGGACGCGGTTGTCTATGGCGTGGTCCTCTCGTGGTTGATCGGCGGGATCGTGTCGGGGTCACTCGCTTTGCTGGCTGGGTACGCCATGCATCAGCTCAGCGTTTCGCGCGCCGAGTTTGAGCAACTGAGCCGCACGGATGTGCTGTCGGGCTTGCCGAACCGGCGGGCGTTCACGGAGGCGCTGGAGGGCATCGATGGCCAGGCCTGTCTGGCGATTTTTGATGTGGACCGCTTCAAGACCATCAACGACCGCTTCGGTCACGCTTGCGGGGACGCCGTGATCGTTGCTGTCGCCGCGGCGCTTGCCGCGTCGTTCGGCGGCAAGTCCGTCGCTGCCCGGCTTGGCGGTGAGGAATTCGGCGCGATCGTCGTCGGTGAGGCGCGCGAGGCGCGTATCGAGCAGGTCAGGGCGGCGTGCGCAATGCTCGCCGAGCGCGCCATCGTCGCCGATGGTTGCGCGATAGAGATCACCGTTTCCGCAGGTATCGCGGAGTTCGGAGCGGGTCGAAGCAAGGAGGCCGTTTACTCGGCCGCCGACAAGGCGCTTTACCTTGCCAAGGCTCTCGGGCGCAATCGCGTTGTGCACGAGGATGAAGGGCTCCAACCCGGCCGACGCCGGAATTCCACAGAGAACGGCCATGCAAAGGCAGTCGAGATCGGCTATGGCGGTGGCGTGAAGAACACAGGATAGTACCGCCCCGGCGTTTTGACGCTTGCCTAATCGGGAGCTATTTTGCATGGTCGGCGTCTCAATCGTAATGGACATGTCATGCAGCGCGTTACCTCCTATCTCCCCGCCGGCACGCCTTCCTCGAACCCGATAGGCAAGGTCGTTCTGCCGCATGATCTCAGGCACCTGCGCCGCAAGCTCCTGCATCTCGAAAACGGAGACATGGTCATGCTCGACCTGAAGGAGCCGGTGCTATTCGCCAGTGGCGACATGCTGGTTCTGGAAGATGGAGAGTTGATCGAGATCGTGGCCGCTGACGAGAAGCTTTTCGAGATCAAGGCGAAGGATCGTCTGCATCTCATTGAACTCGCGTGGCATCTCGGCAACCGGCATCTGGGCGCACAGATCGAAGAGGACCGCATTCTTATCCTCCGCGATCACGTGATCCGTTCGATGCTTGAGGGCCTTGGCGCGACGGTCAGCGAGATTTCCGAACCGTTCCAGCCTGCACGCGGCGCCTACCATTCGCACGGCAACCATTCGCATGGTGCCGATCACGGCCACTCGCATGGCCACCACTCTCACGACTGAGTATTCATGACGGAGGACAGCGATCTTCTGGCGCTGCTACGGTTGATGGCGTGGCTGTCGCCTGCCTTTCCCGTTGGCTCCTTCGCCTATTCGGGCGGGCTGGAGCGCGCCGTGAATGACGGGCTCGTCACTGATGCCGCCTCGCTAGAAAGCTGGGTGACTACGGTGCTTTCCCAGGGAGCGGCGTGGAATGACGTCGTGCTTTTTGCCGCAAGTCATCGCGCTCAGGATGATGCGGCATGCCTCGCCGCCGTGGCCGAACTTGCCGAAGCGCTGGCCGGCTCTCGTGAGCGGCATCAGGAGACAATGCTGCTTGGGGATGCGTTTCTTTCTGCTGCTCGTGCCTGGCCGGATGCGGTTTTCAACCGGTTACCGCGAGATGTCGCTTATCCGGTGGTAGTTGGTGCCGTCGCCGGTGCGCATCGGATCGCTCCTGAAAAGGCGATTGGCGCCTTCCTGCATGCTTATGTTTCACAGGCCGTCTCGGCAGGCATTCGCCTCGGCATTGCCGGGCAGAAGGACGGCGTGGCGATCGTCGCCGCTCTGGAAGGCGACATTGCCGGCATTGCGCACCGCGCTGCCCTGTCGACGCTGGACGACCTCGGCTCGGCGACCGTCCAGGCGGATATCATGTCGCTTCGTCACGAAACGCAGTCGACACGGCTGTTTCGCTCGTGAAAGCCGTTGCTGAAGCTGTCGTCGGCGGCCTGCGTCATTTGCCGGTGGTCGCATTTCCGACGCCGCGCTATCATCCGTTTCGATTGGAGTTCAGAACATGAAATCAGGAAATGGACCTTTGCGGGTCGGTATCGGCGGTCCCGTCGGTTCGGGCAAGACGGCGCTCACGGAGAAGCTCTGCAAGGCAATGCGGGACGACTATTCGGTGGCTGTCGTTACCAACGACATCTACACGACGGAGGACGCAGAAGCGTTGATGCGCATGCAGGCGCTGCCGTCGGAGCGGATCGTCGGCGTAGAAACGGGTGGCTGCCCGCATACTGCCATTCGCGAGGATGCGACCATCAACCTGCAGGCCATCGCGGGCCTTAGCGCCCGTATCCCTGATCTCGACGTGGTGTTCATCGAGTCTGGAGGCGACAACCTCGCGGCAACATTCTCGCCGGACCTTGCCGATATCACGATCTATGTCATCTCGGTCTGCCAGGGTGAGGAAATCCCGCGCAAGGGCGGACCCGGGATCACCAAGTCCGACTTGCTCGTCATCAACAAGAAGGACCTGGCGCCCTACGTCGGCGCTGATCTCGAGGTTATGGACCGCGACGCGACGCGCATGCGGGAAACGCGGCCCTTTGTCTTCTCGGACATGAAGCGCGGCGATGGCGTCGGCTCGATCGTCAGCTTCCTCAAGGAGCAAGGCGGCCTTTGACCGCCTAGATCTCCTTGAGCGTATTCAGGTTGCTGATCTCGATCGAGCGGCCGCTGACTGTCACCCCGGCCTCGCGAAGGGTCGAAAAGGCGCGCGACAATGCTTCGGGCGCAAGCCCGAGCTTGCGCGCCAACAGGCTCTTTTGAAACGGCAGGCGCAGGGAGGCGGCAACGCCTTGCTGCGTGCTATGGGTCAGCAGATAGCCGGCCACGCGCTGCGGCGCTGTCTGCATGCGGTCGCTGGCGAGGCAATCGATCGTCGATAACAGGTGCCGGGAGAGGCTGCGCAGGATCGCGGTTCCGATGCGCGGGCGCGCTTCCAACAATGCCCTGACTTTTGCAAGATCGAAGCGCGCAAGCATCGCATGCTCCATCGCCTGCGCGCTATAGTTATAGCCACCGCCGTCGAGGAGAAGGCATTCGCCGAAGCTGTCGCCCGGTTCGCAGATCCGGATGTCGGCCTCTCGACCATCGCCACCAAGCCGGTAGAGGCGCACATAGCCCGACAGTACGCAATAGAAGTAGCGTGCCTCATCGCGCTCGCGGAAGAGGTTGCCGTGGACCTCATGGCGGACTGCGGTTGCGCAAGACAGCAGCGCGTTGCGCTCCTCCTCGCTCAGGCCTGAAACAATCAAGGCATCAGCAAGCATCACCTTCTGGGCGGCACTCAGCTTAAAGGCCTTCGTCATCTCTTTCTCCGTGGTTGCTTGCGGCAGGCGCTTTCCGCCTGCCATACCGCAAGAATAACCGGAGAGAGGGGCTGCAGATTTGATCTGGATCAAGTCTGGCCCGAGAAACAAAAAAGCCGGGGCGAACCCCGGCTTTCGATCTTAGAGGTGCTATTCCGCCGCGAAGGGTGGTAGCCGGACGACGTTGTCGGACGAGTTGCCTTTCTTCCCAGGCTTTTCGATGGCGGTTACGCGATCGTCGAGGGAGCCGACCGCCTCGGTCAGTTCTTCGCGCGACAGGGGCAGTTCTTCCTGATCCTTCTTGCCGACGAGACGACCGAACATCCAGCCGAGCAGGCGGGACAGATCGTCCATGATGAGGAAGAAGGAGGGAACGACGACGAGCGAAAGCACCGTCGAGACAATGATGCCACCGATGACGGCGATAGCCATCGGCGCACGGAACGAGCCGCCTTCGCCGACGCCGAGCGCTGACGGCAGCATGCCGGCCGACATGGCGATCGAGGTCATGATGATCGGGCGGGCACGCTTGCGGCCAGCCTCCACCATGGCTTCGACCCTTTCCATGCCGCGATGGCGCATCTCGATCGCGAAATCGACCAGCAGGATCGCGTTCTTGGTAACGATACCCATGAGCATCAGGATGCCGATCAAGACGGGCATCGATAGGGGGTTGTTGGTCAACAGCAGCCCGACGGCCACGCCGCCGATAGCCAGCGGCAGCGAGAACAGGATGGTGAAGGGCTGGATCACGTCCTTGAAGAGCAGGATCAGCACCGTCAGCACCAGCATCAGGCCCATCAGCATGGCGTTGACGAAGCTCTGCTGCATCTCCTTCTGCACTTTGGTATCGCCGCTCTCGACCAGCTGAACCGTCGCGGGGATGTTGGCATCCTTGACGATCTGGCGGAAATGCGCCGATGCTGTATCAAGCGCCACGCCCTGTGGCAGATCGGAACCGATCGACACGACGCGGTTGCGGTTGTTGCGCTTGATGGAGCTGACACCTTCCGAATAGTCGATATCCGCGACGGTCGAGAGCGGCACTGTCGTACCGCTTGCGGTCTGGATCTTCAGCGCCCTGAGAGCCGCTAGGTCGCGGCGCATGTCCAACGAAGCCTGCACGCGGATCGGGATCTGGCGATTGTCGAGGTTGATCTTGGCGAGCGCCGCATCGACATCGCCGATCGTGGCGACGCGGATGGTCTCCGAGATCTGCTGCGGTGTGATGCCCAGACGAGCGGCCTGATCCTTTCGAGGGCGAACCTGAAGTTCGGGACGGGGCAGGGCGCCATCCGCACTGACGTTTGCCAGCGACGGGTCGGCGCGCAGCTTCGCTTCGAGAATACCGACAGCGTCGCTCAGGTCCTTCTCGTTCTTGGATAGGAAGTTGAACGACAGGTCGCGCTCGCCGCGGTCGTTGAGTTTCAGGATGCGAACATCCGGGATATGGCGGAGCTTGGCAAAGACTTCCTTTTCGATATCCCACTGCGGACGGACGCGGCCGTGAAGCTCGACTTTCGGAAGATGCGGGCCAATGACCGGGATGGAACCCAGGACGTCGTTGACGAGCTTCTTCACCAGGGACTGGTCAAGCTTCTGGAGGGCGAGCGTCACTGTTGCGCGACGCAATTCGAGGTCGCCCTTCGGCGACGCGCCGCCGAGTACGAAGACGCTTTCGACCCCGTTGATACCCTGAACGTTCCTGTAGACCTCGTCGGTGGTCGCTTCGGTGTCGTCGAGCGTCGCGTTCGGCGGCAGTTCGACGGACAGCACGATGCGGGAGGCGTCTTCCGGCGGCAGGAAGCTGCCGGGAACTTGTGCGAGCAGAGCCACGGAACCAACAAGGAAGGCGATTGCTGCGATCAGTGTCGCGTAACGACTCCACCAGCGGCTGGTGGTCGCGCGCACAAGCCGGGTATAGCCACGGAAGAACCAGCCGTCATTGTCGTGGTGGTCCTCTATGCCGTCTTCGGCGCTCATCAGATAGGCGGCCATCATCGGTGTGATGAGACGCGCGACCATCAGCGAGAAGAAGACGGAGAAAGCAACCGTCAGGCCGAACTGGATGAAGTACTGGCCGGGAATACCGGGCATGAACGACACCGGCACAAAGACCGCGATGATCGTGAATGTCGTTGCGATCACGGCAAGACCGATTTCGTCGGCGGCCTCGATTGCGGCGCGATAGGGTGTCTTGCCCATCTTGATGTGACGGGCAATGTTCTCGATCTCGACGATGGCGTCGTCGACGAGAATACCGGTCGCCAGCGTCAAGGCGAGGAAGCTGACGAGGTTCAGCGAGAAACCCATCAGGTCCATGATCCAGAAAGTGGGGATCGCAGACAGTGGAAGGGCGACCGCGGAGATCAACGTTGCGCGCCAGTTCCTGAGGAATAGGAAAACGACGACGATAGCGAGCAGGGCGCCTTCAAGAAGCGTGTGCAGGGCGGCTTCGTAGTTGCCGTAGGTGAAGTAGACGGAGTCGTCGATGAGCTCGATCTTCACGTTCGGGTTTTCGGCCCGGACCTTTTCGAGGCTATGCGACACGGTTTCCGCGACGCTGACTTCGCTGGCACCCTTCGAGCGGAACACGCCGAAGGTCACAACCGGCGTGGCGTTGAAACGCGAGAAGGATTTCGGCTCTTCGTAAGTGTCCTTGATGGCGCCAAGATCGGAGACCTTCACGAAGCGGCCGTTGGGTAGCGCGATGGTCGTATTGGCAAGCTCGGCGACGTTGCGTGCATCGCCGAGAACGCGGATCGCCTGCTCGCTTCCGGCCACCTGGCCACGACCGGAACCGAGGTCGACGTTGGTGCCGCGAAGCTGCTGGTTCACGCTTGCTGCGGTGATGCCGTGGGCGTTGAGCTTGTCAGGATTGAGTTCGATGCGCACCTCGCGGTCGGCACCGCCGTAGCGATCGACGCGGCCGATGCCGCTCTGCCCCTGTAGCGAACGCTTGATCGTATCGTCGACAAACCAGGACAATTCCTCGAGTGTCATGTCCGGGGAGGAGACGGCAAAGGTTTGGATCGCCTGGCCTTCGACATCGATCTTGGAAACGATCGGCTCTTCGACGTTGGCCGGAAGATCGCTGCGGATACGATCGATCGCATCCTTGGTGTCCTGCACGGCCTGCTCTGTTGGCACTTCCATGCGGAACATGATGACGGTCTGCGACTGGCCGTCGGTAACTGTCGACTGGATCTCGTCGATGCCGGTGATGCTGGCGACAGCGTCCTCGATCTCCTTCGTCACCTGCATTTCGAGCTCGGCAGGCGAGGCGCCGCTCTGGGTCACCACGACTGAGACGAGCGGGACGTCGATGTTCGGGAAGCGCGTGATCGGCAGCTTGTTGAACGCCTGAATCCCCACGAAAAGTAGCAGGGCGAAGCCCAGAAGCGGCGCGATGGGATTTCGGATAGACCAGGCTGAAAAGTTCATCGAGTCGTCTCTTAGTTGGAAACCGGGGGCTGCTCACGCACCGGCGTGATGTGATCGCCGTCGCGGACATAGGCGCCGGCCTTGGCAACGACTTCTTCGCCAGCTGTCAGTCCTTTGATGATCTCGACATAGGCGCCGTCCTGGATGCCGGTCTCGACCGTCACGAATTTCACCACATCACCCTCGACCTTCCGGGCCGAGGAGCCTTCGCTACCGGTCAGGACGGCAGAGAGGGGAAGGGCAACGTTCTCCGTCGTGCGCACGACAATATCGGCACTGCCGTACATGCCGGAGCGCGCCTTGCTGCTGTCGTCGATCAGGATATGAACCAGACCAAGACGCGTCAGGGGATCGACCGTTGGCGAGACAAGGCGAACGGAGCCGGTAAGCTTCTCGCGGCTACCTGAAAGCGAAAGCGTTGCCTTCTGGCCCGGCTCGATCCTGACGATGTCGTTCTCGCTGACTTCAGCGACGAGCTCGACCTTGTCGTCGCGGATGATGGTGAAGAGTGGTTCGCCGGTGCCGAGCGCGATCGCCCCGACCTTGGCGTTCTTGGCTGAGACCGTGCCATCGACCGGGGTCTTCACATCAGTGCGAGCCAACTTGAGGTCGGCGTCGGCGATCTGGCTCTCCGTGACCTTGATATCAGCCATCGCCACCTGGATCGCCTGCTCAGCCGACGATACGCGTGCGTTCGCGGAAGCCGCGGCTGCATCGGCCTGTTCGACTGTGGCCGTCGACACGGTGCCCTTCTTACCCATTTCCTGGGCGCGCACCTGCTGTTGGCGCGCTTGCTCGGCATTTGCCTGGGCTTCGATCAGCTGCGCGCGCAGCTGCGCCATGCTCGCCTCATTCTTTGCCCGGGTTGCCTGCAACTGGCTCTTGTCCAAGACAAGAGCGTCATCGTTCAGCGTCGCGAGCGCGCTGCCCGCACGGACCTTGTCACCGACATCGGCGTTCAATGCGCGGATCGACAGGCCCTCGACCTGTGGCTGGATATAGATTTCCTCAACCGGCTTGACCGTTCCGGTCGCGACGACACGGTCCACAAGTGCGCGGTTGGACGCCTTCGTCACGACAATGGCGGGCAGGTTCTGCTGCGGTTTGGCGACCGGGGCTTCCTGGGCAAATGCCGTCGGCGCCGCGAGCGCAGCGAGAATCAGGGAGGCGCGTAGAGTGTTAAGCGGCGTGCATGCCATGCGTCTTCGTCCAGTTCTTGACAAGGTCAGCCAAGCTCGCGCGTTGTCGTCAGCTCGCGAAAAGGCCCAATCCAGTATTTGTATTCTCAGAGGTATTCCCGCATCTTCTGCCGGTTCTCAATCAAGAAGTCCCTCATCCGGCAAAAATTAGATTGTACGTGGTATCGTTTTGTCTATCGCACAAGTCCGGCGGAAAACAATTCCCCTTCAAGCCACGATAATTACCTTTAAAGGACAGATCAATCACCATGGGGTTATGTGAGCATTCCCATAGTTGATCATAACCTCGTGTCAATATGACGTTCGACACGAGCGCCAAGCGACACCGGCTTCAGATTTTTCTCTTTCTATCAAACAAGAACGCGCGGATCATCTCCGCGCGTTCGATTTAACCCGACTGTTGCTTACTTGGCAGCAGCGTCCGTGATGTCATGCGTCCATGCGCCCGTCGGCTCCTTGTTGATGATCTTCTGGTCGAGGAGCGCCTTGGCCGTGCGATCATAAAGCGTCGTGTCGAGCTTCCCGGATCCGTCGCCGATCAGCTTGGCGACTTCGCCCATCATCCGCTTCTGGTGGTTCTCATCCTGTCCACCGGCGTCGACCACGATGCCGGCCGCATCGTCAGGATTCTCGACCGCGTATTTCCAGCCCTTCATCGAAGCCTTGACGAACTTCGCCATCTTTTCCTTGAAGGCGGGGTCCTTGAGCTTGTCTTCGGAGGCATAGAGACCGTCTTCGAGCAGGTCGTTGCCCATGGCGGTGTAGTTGAACACGGTCAGTTCCTCAGGCTTGAAGCCGGCATCGATTGCCTGCCAGTATTCATTGTAGGTCATGACGGAAATGCAGTCTGCCTGCTTCTGCAGCAGCGGCTGCACGTCGAAGCTCTGCTTCAGAACGGTGACGCCATCGGCGCCGCCGTCGGTCTTCAAGCCGATCTTGTTCATCCAGGCGAAGAACGGATATTCATTGCCGAAGAACCAGACGCCGAGCGTGTGGCCCTTGAAATCGGCTTCCGTCTTGATCGGACCGTCCTTGCGGCAGATCAGTTCCATGCCGGACTTCTGGAAGGGCTGGGCGATGTTGACGAGCGGCACGCCCTTTTCACGGGCAACCAGAGCGCCTCCCATCCAGTCGACGATGACGTCGGCACCGCCGCCGGCAATCACCTGCTCAGGCGCGATGTCTGGACCACCCGGCTTGATGTCGACGTCGAGGCCTTCCTCTTCGTAGTAGCCCTTCTCCTTGGCAACGTAGTAGCCGGCGAACTGCGACTGGGTGACCCACTTCAGCTGAAGCGTCACCTTGTCTGCAGCCATCGCGTGGCTTGCTCCCAGCGCCATTGCGCTCGCCATCATTGCAACAACCAGTTTTTTCATTTTCTTGGTTCCCTCTTTTGTTATGCCCCAATCCCATTCGCGGGAAATAAAGCGACGCCTAGCCACCACGGATAGACGGATGCCAGAACGTCACCGCCCGCTCAGCAAGGGCGATGGCGCCATAGAAGACCGAACCGGCAAGCGCCGCAACGGCGATTTCGGCCCATACCATGTCGACATTCATGCGCCCAATCTCGGTGGAGATACGGAAACCCATGCCGACGATCGGCGTACCAAAGAACTCCGCGACGATGGCACCAATCAAAGCCAGCGTCGAGTTGATCTTCAATGCATTGAAAATGAACGGCATTGCTGCGGGAAGCCGGAGCTTCAACAGGGTCTGCCAATAGCTGGAGGCGTAGGTCTGCATCAGGTCGCGCTCCATCGGACCAGATGCGGTGAGGCCGGCGACGGTGTTCACCAGCATCGGGAAGAAGGTCATGATGACGACCACGGCCGCCTTCGATTGCCAGTCGAAGCCGAACCACATGACCATGATCGGCGCGACGCCGATCATTGGCAGCGCCGAGACCATGTTGCCGATCGGCAGCAGGCCGCGGCGCAGGAAGGCGATGCGATCGGCGAGGATGGCGACAATGAAGCCCGAGGCGCAGCCCATGATGTAGCCCGCGAACACCGCCTTGAAAATCGTCTGTCTGACGTCGTCGCCGAGCGTCGGCAACGATCCGACGATGCGCGCACCGATGGCGCTCGGCGGCGGTAGCAGCACGAACGGAATGCCGGCGCCGCGGGTTGCCGTTTCCCAGAGGATCAGGATCCAGGCGCCGAAAATCGCCGGCACCAGCAGCCGGAGCGCCGTGTCGTTGCTGCGGGATTTCGCGCGGATTTCAACGATCTCGCTGACCGTTCGCCAGGCGAGCAGCCAGCAGGCGGCGATCAGCAGGAAGAATGGTTTGGCCGCCAGTCCCTCGTTGCCCCTTAGGCTACTGAGCAGCATCCATGCGCCGCCATGGGCGCCGATGAAGAGCACCGCTGCGCGGCTGGCCGGCGATTGCGGCAGGAATGAAATGAGGGTCGCGGCGGCGATGAGGACGAGGATGATTGCAGTCACGCCGTCCGAGGGCGGTTGGGGGGCTGGGGTGGAAAACAGCGGCAGCGATACGAAGGCAGCAGCCGCGAGAACGAGGGCGACCACGCCCTGCCAGGACGCTTGCTTCATGCGGATCTCCCGCCCATGGCCCTGTCGACGATCCTGGCGGCAATGCTGACGATGGCGATCAGCAATGCGGCGAGCAGCGAGCCGGCGATCAAGGCAGCCCAGATGTCGATGGTCTGGCTGTAGTAGGCTCCGGCGAGCAGCTTCGAGCCGATTCCGGCAACAGCCCCGGTCGGCAGTTCACCGACGATGGCCCCTACGAGGCTTGCGGCGATCGCAACCTTCATCGAGGTGAACAGGAAGGGCACCGAGGCCGGTACACGGAGTTTCCAGAAGGTCTGCGACGCGGAGGCGTTGTAGGTGCGCATCAGGTCGAGGAACATCACTTCAGGCGAGCGCAGACCCTTCACCATGCCGACAGTGACCGGGAAGAACGACAGATAGGTCGAGATCAGCGCCTTGGGGATCAGCCCGGTGATGTTGATGGCGCCAAGCACGACGATCACCATCGGGGCGATCGCCAGGATCGGGATCGTCTGCGAGGTTATGATCCACGGCATTAGGCTGCGGTCGAGCGCCTTGATGTGAACTATACCCACGGCGATCAGGATGCCCAACAAGGTGCCGAGGCCAAAGCCGAGTACCGTGGAGGAGAGGGTGACGCCGCTATGGTAGACGAGGCTGCGGTTGCTGGAGAGCTTTCGCAGGAAGGTGTTCTCGAAGAAATTCTGCGCCACCTGATGCGGGGCGGGGAGCAGCGGTTTCGGTTGCGAAAGCGTCTTGCCGATGAACTCGATGGTGCCCGGCGTCTGGTTGGCGCGGGCATCCATGTCGCGCTGAAACGAGGCGTTCATCAGGATGGCGGCAATGTACCAGATGACCACTAGTACGGTCAGGATCGATGCGACGGGGATGAGTTTGTCCTTGAGGGTGTCGGGTTTCATGGGATGGGCTTCTTCAGGAAAGGAGCGGCTTGCTTCTGAATCTCGACGAAGACGTAATGCGGTCCGTCCAACACCTGGTCGTTGTCGAAGCGCAGCACTTTGAAGCCTTGATTGCCGAGGAACCGATCTCGTTGCAGGTCGTGCTCCCGCCCGTGGGCGGTCTCATGGCTGTCGCCATCAACTTCAACGACGAGGCGTGCCGAGAGCCAGGCGAAATCGGCGATGTAAGGTCCGATCGGCGTTTCGCGGCGGAAGCGCGCGCCGTAGGGGCGGAGGTCGCGGAGCATGCTCCACATCGCGGTTTCGGCCTTTGTCAGGTCTCGCCGGAGGCGTTTTGCGCGTTCGCGGGTTTTAGGCGTGATGTTGGAGTGTGGCATCTAGACCCCTCCCCAACCCCTCCCCACAAGGGGGAGGGGTAGGCCCGTGGTGGCTGCCGAGTTATCTATCAACCGCTGCGCTTGTGGGACGCTGCTATCGGTCCGAAACCTTGAGGCTGGGAAGTCCCTCCCCCTTGTGGGGAGGGGTTGGGGAGGGGTCTTGAGCTGCAAGTTCCTAGTGCTCATAGCTATGCCCCGCTCTCAGCCCCTCGCGGACGCGGTGGGCGATTTCGAGGAATTCCGGGCTCTCGCGGATGTCCAGAGGTCGCTCCCTGGGCAGCGGCGAGTCGATGATGTCGGTCACGCGGCCCGGGCGCGGCGACATCACGACGATCTTGGTCGACAGGTAGACGGCCTCCGGGATCGAGTGGGTGACAAAGCAGATCGTCTTGTTGGTGCGCGCCCAGAGCTTCAGCAATTCTTCGTTGAGGTGGTCGCGGACGATCTCGTCAAGTGCGCCGAAAGGCTCGTCCATCAGCAGAAGGTCGGCGTCGAAGGCGAGTGCACGGGCTATCGAGGCGCGCTGCTGCATGCCGCCGGAAAGTTGCCACGGGAACTTCTTTTCGAAGCCGGACAGGCTGACGAGGTCGAGCGCTTCGGCAATCCGCTTCTTCCGGTCGTCTGCAGGATAGCTCATGATCTCCAGTGGCAAGGCGATGTTCTTTTCGATCGTGCGCCAGGGATAGAGCGCCGGCGCCTGGAAGACGTAGCCGTAAGCACGCGCCTGGCGGGCTTCCCCGGGCGTCATGCCGTTGACGGTGATGTCGCCGGACGTCTTCTTTTCGAGATCGGCGATGACACGCAGAAATGTGGTCTTGCCGCAGCCCGAGGGGCCGATGAACGAGACGAAGTCGCCTTTTCGCACGTCGAGGGTGACGTTGCTCAGTGCATGCACGGGGGCGTCATTCGCCTGATAGGTGAGACAGAGATCCCTGGCGGATACGACGGAGGCAGCTTGCGTCAATGCGGATGGATCCTGTTTTCCCCGCGCGGCGGGGGTTTGCGTGATATTATGAGTACCGGTTTTCAAGGAACCGGCAAGCTCCATGGAGGATGAGGATGGACGCGACATCAAAGCCTACCTGTCATATTGTCCGCCCCAGCCATGCCTATGACGGCAAGCAGGGGCTCAGTTACTTCGAAGGCATTGCCGCCGAGACGGTGGGCGCCAAGGGCATCTGCATGCACCTGTTGACGATCCCGCCGGGTGTGCGCGCCAAGGCGCACCTGCACGAGGCCCACGAAACGGCGATCTACATGCTGTCGGGTGAGGCGCACACGTGGTACGGCGACGAACTGGAGCACCACGTCATCGTGCACGCCGGCGAGTTGTTCTACATCCCCGCCGGTGTTCCGCACCTGCCTGCCAATCTCAGCAACACGCCCTGCACGGCGATCATCGCTCGCACTGATCCGAACGAGCAGGAAAGCGTTGTGCTGTTGCCGGAGCTGGATCGGCTGGTGCCGGGCTGATCGTGGCACGGATCAGACCCCGCTGGCCGGAATGCCTGTCCGCTCGACCTTGCGCGGCGCGGTGATCTCCTTCCAGGTCGAGAGCGCCTTGCTGACGGCCGTCACCGGCTCGCGCTTGACGAATTCGCCATGGCCTTCGCGGGTCTTGATCGTATCCTCCTCGATGGCGACGACACCGCGCGTCAGCGTGTAGCGTGGTAAGCCGGTGACCTGCTTGCCCTCGAAGACGTTGTAGTCGATTGCCGATTGCTGCTTATTGGCGGAGATCGTCTTGGTGCGCTTCGGATCCCAGACGACGAGGTCGGCATCGGCGCCGACGAGGATCGCTCCCTTCCTCGGATAGATGTTGAGGATCTTGGCGATGTTGGTTGAGGTGACGGCGACGAACTCGTTCATCGTCAGGCGGCCGGTGGCGACGCCGTAGGTCCAGAGCATCGGCATCCGGTCTTCGAGACCGCCCGTGCCGTTCGGGATCTTGGTGAAATCGCCCACGCCATAGCGCTTTTGGTTCGTGGTGAAGGCGCAATGGTCGGTGGCGACAACCTGCAAAGAGCCCGAGGCGAGGCCGGCCCAGAGACTGTCCTGATGCTGCTTGTTGCGGAACGGAGGGGACATGACGCGGCGTGCGGCGTGGTCCCAGTCCTTGTCGAAGTACTCGCTCTCATCCAGCGTCAGATGCTGGATCAGCGGCTCGCCGTAGGCGCGGATGCCCTTCTGGCGGGCGCGGCGGATTGCTTCGTGGGCCTGTTCGCAGGAGGTGTGGACGATGTAGACCGGGCAGCCTGCCATGTCGGCGATCATGATGGCGCGGTTTGTCGCTTCGCCTTCGACTTCGGCCGGGCGGGAGTACGCGTGGGCCTCGGGACCATTGTTGCCTTCGGCCAGCAGCTTTGCCGACATCGAGGCGACGACGTCGCCGTTCTCGGCGTGAACCAGCGGCAATGCGCCGAGTTCGGCACAACGATGGAAGGAGGCGAACATCTCGTCGTCGTTCACCATCAGCGCACCCTTGTAGGCCATGAAGTGCTTGAAGGTGTTGATCCCCTTTTCCTGAACGACCGTCTTCATCTCGTTGAAGACCTGCTCGCTCCACCAGGTGATCGCCATGTGGAAGGAATAGTCGCAATTGGCGCGGGTCGACTTGTTGTCCCACATGGTCAGCGCTTCGAGCAGCGACTGGCCGGGCGAGGGAAGCGCGAAATCGACGACCATCGTCGTGCCGCCGGAAAGGGCGGCGCGCGTGCCACTCTCGAAGTCGTCGGCGGAATAGGTGCCCATGAACGGCATTTCCAGATGGGTGTGCGGATCAATACCACCCGGCATGATGTAACAGCCCGACGCATCCAGTGTCTCGCTGGCCGAAAGGTTTTGGCCGATCTCGACGATCTTGCCGCCGTCTATCTTCACATCCGCCTTGTAGGTCAGGTCGGCGGTGACGATGGTTCCGCCCTTGATGACTGTGCTCATGATCAGTTCCCTTGTATTGCTTCATTGCGGCTCTGCGTCCGCCGGAAAGAGAAAAGGCGGGAGTGATCCCGCCTTGATTATGCAACGATTTCAGCGGTCTCGACGACGGCGTGGAAAAGTACGTCGGCACCGGCCGTTGCCCATTCCTTGGAAATCTCCTCGGCCTCGTTGTGACTGAGGCCGCCGACGCAGGGGCACATGACCATGGTGGCAGGTGCGACCCTGGCCGCCCAGCAGGCATCGTGGCCGGCGCCGGAGATGATGTTCATGTGGCTGTAGCCAAGCCGCTCGGCGGCATTGCGGACCGAAGTGACGAGCTTGGGATCGAAGGTCACCGGTTCGAAATGGCCGATGGCTTCGATCGAGCAACCGACGCCGAGAGCGCCGGTGATCTTCGGCGCATCTGCCTCGATCTGCGCCCGCATACGGTCGAGCTTTGCCTTGTCGGGCGAACGGATATCGACGGTAAAGACGACCTTCCCCGGCAGCACGTTGCGCGAGTTTGGCGAGAAGTACACCTGGCCGACGCCGCCGACGGCGCCCGGTTGGTTCTCCATGGCGACACCCTGAACCATCTCGATGATGCGGGACATGGCAAGGCCGGCGTTGACGCGAAGATCCATCGGCGTGGAGCCGGTGTGAGCCTCCCTGCCGGTCAGCGTGAATTCAAGCCACCAAAGGCCTTGACAGTGCGTGACCACGCCGATCTGCTTTTCCTCGGCTTCGAGGATTGGTCCCTGTTCGATGTGATACTCGAAATATGCGTGCATCTTGCGGGCACCGACGTCCTCATCGCCGACCCAGCCGATGCGCTTCAGTTCCTCGCCGAAGGTCTTGCCCTCGGGATCCTTGCGCTCGTAGGCGTATTCCAGCGTATGGACACCGGCGAAGACGCCGGAGGCCAGCATGGCCGGCGCGAAGCGCGCGCCTTCTTCATTGGTCCAGTTGGTGACGACGATGGGATGCTTGGTCTTGATGCCAAGGTCGTTCATCGTGCGGACGATTTCCAGCGCGCCGAGTACGCCGAGCACGCCGTCATACTTGCCGCCGGTGGGCTGGGTATCGAGATGCGAGCCGACATAGACGGGAAGCGCATCCGGATCGGTCCCGGCGCGTGTCGCGAACATCGTGCCCATCCGGTCTATGCCCAAGGTCATGCCCGCGCCTTCGCACCATGTCCGGAAAAGGCTGCGCCCCTCGGCATCGGAATCCGTCAAGGTCTGGCGGTTGTTGCCACCGGCGATACCCGGACCGATTTTTGCCATGTCCATGAGGCTGTCCCAGAGACGATCCCCGTTGACGCGCATGTTCTCGCCTGGTGCTGCCACCATGTCCGTATTCCCATCTCTTTTTTCCTGGGTCATGCAAGGGGCATGCCCGTCTGTTCCCGTGGTCATTTACTGGCGCTTTTGTTTGTTTTGTTAGCGCCGGAAAATCCTCAGTTGCCTTTGCCTTGCATCTGGCGGATATTTGACCGATTGGTAAACATTACAGCTTCCGGCGCTGGGCTCAAGACGAAAATCAGCAAAAATACAGACAAAATTGCGGATGGACACGCGTTGTTCTGACAAGCACTCATACTCGCTGATTTTGAGTGAAATGATTGAATTTTAAGGGGAAATGCGATCGATATGGCAATTCCGAGAGCGGCCAGAACCCAGCGGCGCACGCGCATCCAGGAAGAGAAGGAAGAGCAGATCCTTGAGGCCGCGCTCGACGTGTTTTCGGTTAGCGGCTTTCGCGGCTCCACCATCGATCAGATTGCCGAGGTGGCCGGCATGTCGAAGCCCAACCTGCTTTACTATTTCCGTACCAAGGAGGCGATGCACCGGGCGCTGATCGACAGGGTTCTCTTCACGTGGCTGGAGCCGCTGCGCGCCTTTGACGCCGAAGGAAATCCGGAAAGCGAGGTTCGCAGCTACATCAGGCGCAAGCTGGAAATGGCCCGCGATTTTCCCCGTGAAAGCCGTCTCTTCGCCAACGAAGTTCTGCAGGGCGCGCCGCATATCGAGGACGAACTCAAGGGACCGCTGAAGGATTTGGTCGACGAAAAGGCCGACGTGATCCGTGCCTGGGCGAAGGCCGGAAAGATCGCCAAATGCGATCCGTATCATCTGATCTTCTCGATCTGGTCTACGACACAACACTACGCGGACTTCGACGTTCAGGTGCGCGCCGTTCTCGGGCAGGACTATTCCGGTGCCGGTCGGTTTGAAGACGCGGCGCGGTTTCTCGAGCAGCTCTTCATCGACGGGTTGAGGGTAAAGCCCACCCCGTCTTCATGAATTAGCAGGCGGCATGATCCGTGCGAGCATGCTGGCTACGCTTTCGATCGTGTAGGGTTTTTGCAAGAACTCGGTCCCGACGCTTCCGCGAGCTTGCAGGGCTGCTTCGGCATAGCCCGTCGCGAAGATCACCGGCGTTCCCTTCGCTTGCAGCCTCGCCGCCACCGGTGCACTCGTTTCCTCGCCAAGATGGACATCCAGCACTGCAAGGTCGAAATTCTGGCTTTCGATCAACTCGATCGCCAAGGCGACATTGGGTGCGAGCGCCACCTCGATCGCGCCCAACTGAAGGAAGATATCTTCACCATCCATCGCAATGATGAGATTGTCTTCAACCAGCAGGATTTTGCGATCCGCCAACGGCTTCCTTTCGACATCGGTCGGCGCCACGTGCAACTCTTCAGATCTGCCGGATGACATTGCGGCCGGTGCCTGAGCAAAAGTCACGAACTTTGCGGGGATGGTGAGGTGCGCATGCAAGCCGGAGGGATCATAGACAACGTCGGCCTTGCCACCGAGGTCATAGGGGATCGACCGGCGGATGATCGTCGTGCCAAACCCCTGCCGGGACGGTTTGCTTACGGGTGGCCCATCGTTTTCCAGCCATTCGATCTGCAGATCGCCGGAGCCATCCGTCTCCCAGGATGCCTGCACGGTGCCGCTGTCGCTGAGGCTGCCATATTTGGCGCTGTTGGTCACAAGCTCGTGGAATACCAACGCGGCGGTGGAGAACGCCTGCGGCGCGAGAAGCGCCTCATCACCTCGCGTGATGATCCGCGCCGCATCCTTGCCAAGGTAGGCGGCCGCCTCCGCCTGTAGCAAGGATCTCAAGGGCGCCGGCGCCCAGTGATCGCGGGTGATCTGGTCGTGTGCACGCGCGAGCGCCTGTACGCGGCCGTCGAGGTGGCCGACAAAATCGGTAAGGTTTTCTGCCGTACCCCGCGACTGGCGGATAAGGCCGCTGATGAGGCCAAGAATGTTGCGGACGCGGTGGTTCAACTCCGCAATCAGGACTTCCTGCCGTTCGCTAGCTTGTTGGCGAATGGCATTCGTCTCGTCCGTCAGCCGAAGCACGACCTCGATGAGCGTCACGCGGATTGTTTCCGCCACGCTCCGCTCTGCCGGCGTAAATGGCTGGGAGCGGCCGCGAACCAGCTCGGACCATATTTCGAAGCTTTTTCGCGGTGTCAGTCTTGGCCCATTCGGGCCGTATTCGATCGGCTTGTGCGGATCTCCGGCCCATCGGACCGTTCGTACGATCTCTTGGCGGAAAAGAACGACGTAGTCGCGCGGCGACCGGGAGATCGGAATGGCAAGGAGACCGGCTGCAACGCTTGTCGGATCGGCGTCCGGCCAAAATCCCGCGATGTGATTGGTCGCAAAAACACGACCTGTGGAATTTCGGTTCAGTATCCTTACCAGGCTGCCGAACTGCTCCTGTGACGGGGCCAGGCCACTGAGTGCAGAGCGGCCGTTGATCCAGACACCGATTCCATCGGCGGGAATTGCGTCGGCCAGCGTTTCGATCAGCCAGGTCGGGTCGTCGAGCAGATTTGCATTGTCGGCGATCGAGGTCAGCAGGCTGTCTGCGATCCGACGCGCCTTGGTCTCGAAGTCGAGAGCCAGCCGACGCTCGCGGCTTTCGAGGCGAGACGCGAACATCTGACCAAGGAGCTCTGCCATCGACCGCCGTTCGAAGGACGGAAGCCGCGCCGTGTAGTGATGGCAGGCGAAAAGCCCCCATAACTTGCCATCGACCAAGATCGAAATGGACAGCGACGCGCCGACTCCCATGTTTTTGAGATATTCGATGTGGATCGGCGACACCGAGCGTAGAATCGACATGGACAGATCGAGGGGGCGTCCATGCTCGTCGACTTGCGGCATAACGGGAACATTGAGGGCGTCCACGTCGGCTATGACGCGAAACAGGTTTCGCGTGTAGAGCGCGCGTGCCTGGGCGGGAATGTCCGACGCGGGATAGTGCAGGCCGAGGAACGATCCGATACCGGCACGTGCAGCTTCGGCAACGACTTCGCCCGATCCGCTTTCGTCAAATCGGTAGACCATGACGCGATCGAACCCTGTCAGGGCGCGAGCCTGCCGGGCGCCCTCGCGGAAGAAAGCGTCGAGCGTTTCCGTCTGGTCCAGCCGCGTCATCATGCTGCGGAGCGACATCGTCGAGCCGCCCTGGCTACCTTCCTGCGAAAGCTCCGCCTCGATCACAACCTGTCCATCGCTCATGTGAACGGCAATATCGAACAAGGCGCTGTGGTCCGAGAGGGTCACGCCGAACAGCCGTTCGACCATATCCGGGCCGCGCATGACGGTCAGGCGGTTGCGGATTGCGTGCAGGGTTGGAGAATGGACAATCCGGGATAGCGGCTGCCCTAGTACATCCTGATGCGGCACGCCGATGAACTGTTCAAGGTTTGTCGATGCTCGCGTTACGATCCAGTCGGATGACGATACCAGCAGGAAGCCAAACGGCTGGATCGCGCCAAGACTTTGAATGGGCTCGCGATCACAATTGGTCAGGTCGACTCTTTCCGCGGCTTCGGTCACGAGATCTGAAGCTCCAGCTCTATCGCGGCTGCCTCACGAAACAGCGCGAAGACGGCGCGGGCGGCATCAACCGCTGCGGTCGGGTCTGGCAGTGCCGCATTGTCGAGGCGATCCATGAAGCTCCGGGCGCTGCCGCGGGCGCCGTTTGGCGTCAGGTAGCGGGAGGGCAGGGTCGACGGCACCTGTCTGGCCAGCATGGCGCCGCCGAGTTTCGATCCTTCAAGCACGTAGGCGGCGCCCCAAAGGTGCGCCTCCTCGCTTAGCGCCGGCGCCGGCAGTTGCGGGGGCATTTCGACGTCGAGATCGGCCAGATCCGCCATCAGTAGTGCACGGCGTCGCCGATCGGGCCAGTCCGGAACAAGGGCATCGATGCCGGCTCTCTCGAGCGCCGCTTCCACGCCCGGCACAATTCTCGCGTGAGCCGATAGGAAGCTACGATAGCGAAGGGGGTCTGCAAGATCGAAGCGGCCAAAGATTGCATCAACCGCTGCGTGGCTATTGCTGGTCTCGGCGCGAAGGGCGCTGCGTAGAGGCATACGGTCGAACTTCCTTTGTATTCAAATCATTGGCGTAGCTGCAAATATGCGGCAGAGTATCGCCAATTCCAGCCGTCCCGCCAATTTTCTTCGCGCGTCGTGGCCGCTAGAGTTCAATCAAGGAGCAGTCTGGCGCTCTCTCGCGCTTTTTCGTGACGTACCCGGTAAGCGCGCTGAATCATCATCTTTCGCGTCCGGAGTGCGCTCCCCGCGGACATCGCTGACAGCCAGTCGAACGCTGTCGGAACGAATTCGCCATTGGGAGGGATCAAAAGATCGCTTTCGTCAAGCTGTTTGCGAATGCAGCCGCGATCATGGGTGATGACAGAATTTCCAGCCGCCTTCGCCTCGAACAGCACCATGGGCTGCGCCTCGTTGCTGTAGGTCGTCGGGAAAATGAACACGTCGATGTCGCGATAGAAGGCGGATTTTGCATCGTCGTAGAGCGGACCGCGGTATTCCAGCGTGCCGCCCAGGTCGGCGACGGCGACGTTGATCATGGCGAGGTTGCTCGGATCCCGCACCGGGCCGGCGAGAATGGCCTTGAGCGGATGCCCCTCGTCTCGCGCGTGCCTCGCGAGCGCGACGAATGTCTCCAGGCCCTTCTCACGGCTGAGGTTGCTGAGCATCCCGATCACAAGATCCGTCCTCTCCACAGGCGGGTTCTCGCTCTGTGGCTGCACGTAGGCAGCGTTGGAAACGGTCTTGCAGCGGATGCGGCGATCATATGTGTCGATGAAGCGATCCCGCATCATGTCGCACAGGAAGATGTGGGCCAGTTTGTTCCCGCCGAGCACAAGGACGAGGCGCATCAGCAGCCTTGGCGTCTCGATGTAGCTGAAGCTGTGATGATGTAGATACACTGGGTATGCGAGGAGCCTCGCGAAAACGACGATCTGCAAGGTGTAGACCAGGCCAAGGCCGCCTTCACAGCCGACGTAACAAGCTTTATCGGCGTGCTTGCGCTGGCGAAACAGCCGGGCACAGGCGCCAATGGCCCGCAGGAGTTTCGTTGCATGCCGGCGAAACGCGCCGGCGCCGACCGGTGGAGACATGTTCTGAACGGTTGTCGTGTTGTCTTCCGTCAGAAGTGCCATCATGCCGGCGGTCGCAAGGGAGTAGCCGTGAAGCGGCGGAGGCAACGGACCAATTGCAACAATATGGCGTGTCATTCGGGAAGTTACCTCGTTGCGCCGAACGACTATCGCCATCGGCGCAAGAAAATTCAATCTCCCTCGTGTCCGCCCCGGATCAACGCGTGGAGCAGAGTGCGCCGGACGTTACGCCGCGACGGTTGCCTGGTTGACTTCGAAAGCAAAGCCCTCGTCTGCCCAGCCCGTCATGCCACCAATCATCACCTTCACGGACAGGCCGAGGCGGGCGAGGCGAAGGGCGGCTTTGTCCGTGCCGTTGCAATGGGGGCCGGCACAATAGACGACGAAAAGCGTTCCCGTCGGCCATTCCGACATCCGGTTCGCGGTCATCTTACCGTGGGGCAGGTTGATGGCGCCGGGGATGTGGGATGCTGCATAGAGAGCTGGCGAGCGTACGTCGAGCAGGACGAAGTCGCTGTGCCCGGCGGCGACCGAGGCGTGCACATCCCAGCAGTCGGTCTCAAAGGTGAGCTTGCGGGCATAGTAAGCGGCGGTGGCATCGGGGGAGGCGGCGGGAGTTTCGGCAACGGCACTTGGCATGACATGTCCTTTCGGTTGGAATTGCCGTGAAGGATGCATGATGATAGATCTCTCCGAAATTGGCCATAACGACGATTGGCGTAAATATCGTGCCAAATACGATGCTGCTTTCCGGTCCCCAGGTGATCGTGCTCGCCTATGACGGCTTGTGCACATTCGAGTTTGGAATTGCCTACGAGGTTTTCGGCCTTCCTCGCCCCGAGATGGGTGCGAACTGGTATCGATTTGCCGTTTGCGGCATTGAACCCGGCCCGTTGCGCGCGGCCGGCGGACTGACGGTAACGGTTGACAGCGATCTTGGCATTCTTGACGACGCGGATCTCATCGTCGTGCCCGGTTGGCGCGCAATCGATGCACCGGTGCCGGAACCGCTTGTCGCAGCCTTGCAGGCCGCTCACCGCCGCGGCACACGGATCATGTCGTTGTGCTCGGGGGTCGCCGTTCTCGCAGCGTCCGGGCTTCTGAGGGATCGTCGTGCGACGACGCACTGGCGGTACGTCTCCTCGATCGGCGAGCGCTATCCGGACATCAGTCTCGATGCGAGCGTTCTCTACATGGATGAAGGCAGCCTCCTGACGGCCGCGGGCAGCGCTGCGGGCATTGATCTTTGCCTGCATGTCGTGCGTGGTGACTTCGGCACCGAGGCGGCCAACAGCGTCGCGCGTCGCCTTGTCGTGCCACCGCACCGGGAGGGCGGCCAGGCCCAATTCATCAGCACGCCGGTGCCGCAGGCGCGAGAAGGCATACGTCTTGGCCCATTGCTGGAATGGATGCGGGCGCGGCTCGACGAGGAGCAGCCGATCAGTCTGCTGGCTGGAAGGGCAGGCATGAGCATGCGGACCTTCCAGCGAGGTTTCGAGGCGACCACCGGCGCAAGCGTCGGGGAGTGGCTGCTGAAGGAGCGATTGCGGCACGCCCGCGAACTTCTGGAAAAAGAGCTGGCGATATCGCTCGACGACATTGCCGTCGCCAGCGGCTTCGGGACGCTGGCGACGATGAGGCATCACTTCCGCAAACGGCTCGGAACAAGTCCGAGCGCCTACCGGCGGTCGTTTTGCGAATGAAAGTTTTGTCTATTCACGGTCCCGAAAAGTAGTGATGACGTTGGGCGCCATCATAGCGGCCGGACTCCAGGCAGCAGTTCTTGAAACCGCCTCCGGGAGCCGCAGGGGCAGGGGTCGCATCGGCCGAGTTTTTCTATGAGTTCAACATCACCGTGGACGATACGCGCTCCGGTTTTGACCCGGGCTTCGGACGGGAATGATTTGCGTCGCTTCGAGGTTACCTCAAAAGCTGAGGTCGATGAGGTGTTTGCGAGCCATTGCTGCCTCCTCTTGATATCGCTGCGACAGCGCAGCCCGGCTGCAATAGCATATTTCGCGGTCTCTTCAACATGACGGATCGGCGGCGACCGATCCGTCATGTTCAGTCGTTATTCCGCGGCCTGTCTGGCCATCGGATTGTTTGGGTGCGTCGTCCAGTTTGCGTAGTTAGGATCGACGATCTTCCCGGTGCGCTGATCGAGTTCGCCGGCGGGCAACTGCTCCATGGTGATGCAGTTTTCGACCGGACAAACGTTGACGCAGAGATTGCAGCCGACGCATTCGTCTTCCATGACCTCGAAGTGGCGCACGCCGTTGACGAACTGGGTGATGGCCTGATGCGATGTGTCCTCGCAGGCGATGTGACAACGGCCGCACTTGATGCATGCGTCTTGGTCGATCCTGGCCTTGGCGATGTAGTTGAGGTTCAGATATTGCCAGTCGGAGACGTTGGGAACAGCGCGACCGGTAATGTCGTCCAGATTTCTGTGGCCCTTCGCATCCATCCAGTCGGAGAGACCCGTGATCATCTCCTGCACAATCTTGAAGCCGTAGGTCATCGCCGCCGTGCAGACCTGCACGTTGCCGGAGCCCAGAGCCATGAACTCGGCCGCGTCGCGCCAGGTGGTGATGCCGCCGATACCGGATATCGGCAGGCCGTAGGTTTCAGGATCGCGGGCGATTTCGGCCACCATGTTCAGCGCAATCGGCTTGACCGCCGGGCCGCAATAGCCACCGTGACTGCCACGACCGTCGATCGAGGGCTCCGGCGCAAAGGTGTCGAGATTGACCGACGTGATCGAGTTGATCGTGTTGATCAGCGAGACCGCGTCGGTGCCGCCTGCCTTGGCCGCCCGCGCAGGCTTGCGTATGTCGGTGACATTGGGTGTCAGCTTGGTGATCACAGGCATGCGGGTGTACTGCTTGCACCAACGTACGACCATCTCGATGTATTCGGGCACCTGTCCGACCGCGGCGCCCATGCCGCGTTCGGACATGCCGTGCGGACAGCCGAAGTTGAGTTCAATGCCGTCGGCGCCGGTCTCCTCGACCAGCGGGAGGATCGCCTTCCAGCTTTCCTCCTCGCAGGGCACCATGATCGAGGCGATCAGCGCCCGGTCCGGCCAGTTCATCTTCACCTGCTTCATTTCACGCAGATTGGTGTAGAGGTCGCGGTCGGTGATGAGCTCGATATTGTTCAAGCCCAGCAGCCGGCGATCGGCGCCCCAGATCGCGCCGTATCGCGGGCCGTTGACGTTGACAACAGGCGGGCCTTCCTCGCCCAGCGTCTTCCAGACTACGCCGCCCCAGCCGGCCTTGAAGGCACGCTCGACGTTATAGGCCTTGTCGGTCGGCGGCGCGGAAGCAAGCCAGAACGGGTTGGGCGACTTGATGCCGACGAAATCATTGCGGAGATCAGCCATTGTTCATTCTCCCCTTCAAGCGACGGCAACGGCAGGCTGCGCACCGGCAGCAAGCATGCGGTTGATGGATTCAGCAGCATCACGGCCCTGGGCGACGGCCGAGACGGTCAAGTCGTTACCGCCGAAGACGCAATCACCGCCGGCCCAGACGCCGTCCAGCGAGGTCTTCCCCTCGGCGTCGACAGCGATGCGGCCGGCTTCCAAGCGTAGCGCGCCGAGCCCGGAGGCATCGAACGTCTGGCCGATCGCTTTGAAGATCTGGTCCGCGGCGATGACTCCGGTTTCACCCGTCGTCGAAAGGCGACCGTCCACGAGCCTCGTGTACTCGACTTCGATCGCGGCGACTTTCCCGTCCTGCGAAAGGATGGACTTCGGGGCCAGCCAATGACGGATGATGACACCCTTCGAGGTGGCGAGATCCTGTTCGAACTCGGAGGCGTTCATGTGTTCCTTGCCGCGGCGATAACAGATCGTCACCTCCTCGGCGCCAAGCAGTTTGGCCTGAACAGCAGCATCGATTGCTGTCATACCACCGCCGAGAACGACGATGCGACGACCGACGGCGATATCCGCCTTGCTTTCAGCCTGGCGCAAGCCGGCAATGAAGTCGACGGCGTCATCGACGCCAGGCAAGTTTTCGCCCTCGACGCGCAGCGCGTTGACGCCTGCCAGACCCATGCCGAGGAAAACCGCATCGTACTGCGACTGCAGTTCGGAGAGCGAGAAGTCGCGGCCAAGCTGCTGGCCGTGGCGGACGTCGATGCCACCGATGGCCAGGACATATTCCACTTCCTTCTGAGCAAAGTCATCGACGGCCTTGTAGGTGGCGATGCCGTATTCGTTGAGTCCGCCGGACTTCGGCTTGCCGTCGTAAATGACGACATCGTGCCCCTTGACGGCGAGGCGATGGGCCGCCGCAAGGCCTGCAGGTCCAGCACCCACGACGGCAATCTTCCTGCCGGTCGAAGCGGCACGGCTGTAAAACTGCTTGTTTGCCTGCATTGCCGCGTCGGTCGCGTAGCGCTGCAGCCGGCCGATTTCCACGGGCCGCTCTTCTGCCGTGTTGCGCACACAGACCTGCTCGCAGAGCTCTTCGGTGGGACAGACGCGCGCGCACATGCCACCCAGGATGTTCTGGTCGAAGATCGTCTTTGCCGAACCTGTCGGGTTGCCGGTAGCGATCTGACGAATGAACAGCGGGATGTCGATCGAGGTGGGACAGGCCGTCATGCATGGAGCGTCATAACAGAAATAACAGCGGTCAGCCTCGACCAGCGCCTCGTGCTTGTCCAGGCGCGGATGAAGATCCGAAAAATTAGCCTCGTACTCGGCGGGCGAAAGCCGACCGGCACGGATCCCAGTTTCCAGTCGTTCCATTGAAGTTCCCTCTTTATTGGTAAACGGCCAGTAGAAGGAAGCGTAACTCAGGATAAAAAATTTATCAAACGGTAAAATTTTGACAATTTAGTCGGCGTTTAAATTGGTTATGCGATTGTTTTTGCTTTTGATTGTTATCGCTCGGGAAAGGTGGTTTCCGCGACGGTTCGACATCTTGTCAGCCGATCCGACAAGTTTGAAAAAAAGTCGAATTTTTTTGTGGGGCTGTGGAACCAACTTCTGATCCGACCGTTACTGCGATATCCGAATGATGATCGCATCGACCCAATCATGCGCGCCCCAACCCATCATCCGGACATACTCACGGTCCCCTCCCGGTGAGTGAAGACAGCCTGTGCGCCGCCCTCGCACCGGCTGTTCTTCGTTTGGGCTATCGCATTTTCAGCTTGTGTGGCTCGCGCTTAAGAATTTCGAATTCGGCATCGGGAACGACAAGCTGATACTCGATGCGACCGGGCAAGAGCGCAAGTTCAGCTTTGCCATTGACGGAGGAGGGGACGACGCGCTCGAGCACGGTCTTGCCGAAGCTGTTGTCACTAAACTCGTGAACTTCATCGCTATCTGCCAGTGTTTCGACCCAGGACACCTCGATTGCCCGCCGGCCGGCGAGCAGTGTTTCCTGGCATGTCAGCGTGATCGTCGGCTTGCCCCCGGCGATTGCGCCGTAGGAGGCGGAATTGACGATCAGTTCGTGAAGGGCAAGCCCTATGTGGACCGCAGCGTTGGGCGTCAGGTGCACGTTGAGCCCAAAGATCGGCGGCGCTCCGGCTTTTTCCGGCCAATAGGGAGCGAACTGCTTTTCGGCCAGTTCAAAGAAAAACGCGCCGCGCCAGCTTGAGTCGGTGATGAGATCCTGAGAATTCGATAGCGATTGCAGGCGCCCGCGGAACTTCACAAGAAAACCGTCGAGGGACAGGGTGTTGCGCGCAGTCTGCGTGGCAATGCCCTGGATGATGGCCAGCAGATTTTTCGAACGATGCGATAGTTCACGGAGTAGGGACTTCAGCACTTTTTCTCGGTGCTGGGTCTCTGTCACTTCCGTAATGACCGAAAGCACGCCGGAAGGACGGTCTCCGCCTATGCGGTGAATCTTCAATTCGTAGGTGCGCATCTCGCCATCGACCGAAATATCGACTTCGGCTCGCGCAGCGGTTCCTGTTTCCAGAACCTGGTGCTTGAGTTTGCCGAGCTTGCGACCATGAACATCGCCGAAGAGATCCGTATCGTTGCCGCCGGGCACGAGGAGCATCGGGAACTGCGAAGGCAGATTTTCTGCATAGACAATCGCGAGGCCGGGATCCTGAAAGATGATCGAAATCCCGGCACTGCCGATCGCGCATTCCAGCAGTGCCGCCTTGCCTTCCAATGAGAAGGGTACGCCGGGCACTGGTCCACTTCTATTCACCGAGCCGCCTTTCCTTGATCCTTCCCACGCCACGGGAAGAAGGTGTCCATTTGCAGATAGTCTTCATTATAGAAATACGCACTGCAAAAACCGTTAAGCCGTGGGGGAAGCGTTACAGATTGACCGAAACGCTCCCCTTTCCGCTTTGTTCCTTAACGGCTGGGCGTCTGATCAGGCTGCTGCCCGGGTGGACTCATTGAAGAAAAGTGCTTGGCTTATCAATGCTTTGACCATATCCGGGTTGAAGGGCTTCGTCACAAGGAATGTTGGTTCGGGGCGCTCGCCGGTCAAAAGCCGCTCTGGGAAAGCGGTGATGAAAATGACCGGAACGCTGGCCGTTTTCAGGATATCGTTAACCGCGTCGATGCCCGAACTGCCGTCGGCGAGCTGAATATCTGCCAGCACCATGCCGGGCCTGGTCTTGTTGTAGAGCGCTACGGCTTCCGCGTGTGTGCGGGCGATCCCCGTGACGCGATGGCCGAGGCTTTCAACCATCTGTTCGATATCCATGGCGATCAGGGGCTCATCCTCAATGATCATGATATCGGTGGCGACCTGACGGGAAATCTCGCGTGAGGCGCTGTCGAGAAGCCCGACGATCTCCTGCTCGTCAAGATCGAGGATTTCGGCAATCTCGCCGACCCGGAAGTTCTCGACCGAGGCGAGAATGAAAGCCTGGCGTGCACGTGGCGAAACCTTGGCAAGGTTGAGCGTCGCACGCTGTTCCCACGCATAGGGAGATGCGGGCTCGGGAATCTGAACCGTCGCGGAACCAAACAGCGCGGTGAAAAGTTTGTAGAGGGCAACACGGTCATCAGCCGTATCCGGAAAAATGGAAATATCGGTAATGATGGCTTCGAGAACAGCGGCAACGTAAGCATCGCCAGAAGTCTGTGTGCCGGTAAGCGCGCGGGAATAACGACGCAGGTAGGGAAGATGCGGCGCAATTCGAGTAGAAAGTGTCATTGAAAGCTCCCGTCTATAGGCCGGTCACCGGCTCTAATGGGGCTTCAAACGCACAGCAATGGAAAAAAGTTCCTCAAGCCGAGGAACTTTTTTTTCGCGTATGCATTCTCTTGGCTACCAGTGGAGGGCTCGCCGTCGTTATTCATGATGCCGAAAGATGCTTGCGGTTTGGCTGACCCCGGCAAATAAAATACCTATCCTTCCAGGCAATTGCTGCATCGAGCTCAGGGACAACAGGCAAGAAGTGAAATTGATGACAACACGTAAAAATGAAAATGATCAGCAGCGGCTGGAGATGCGCGCTAGCGACATGCTCGATCCAAACAGTCAGATCGGCGTGCGCTTGAGATCTCTGTATTCCGCCGTGCAGGACGAAGCGATTCCCGACCGGTTTCTTGACCTGCTTGAGAAACTTGATCAGGCCGAGCTGATGGCTTCGGCCAAAGCTGCGAAGTAAGGTGGCTAGATGGAAAAGCAGGAACCAAGCTTCAAGCGCGAACTCCTGGCGGCATTGCCAAGTCTCCGCGCGTTTGCCATCTCGCTGATCGGTCGGCATGACCGTGCTGACGATCTGGTCCAAGACACCATCATGAAGGCCTGGGCCAAGCAGGACCATTTCGAGATGGGCACCAATATGAAGGCATGGCTCTTCACGATCCTGCGGAACGAACTCTATAGCCAGATGCGCAAGAGCGGCCGCGAAATCCAGGACAGCGATGGCCTGTTTACGGAATCCATGGCGATGCATCCGGCGCAATACGGCGCGCTCGACCTGCAGGATTTCAAGAAAGCCCTCGACCAGCTTCCAGCCGATCAGCGCGAGGCAATTATTCTCGTGGGCGCGTCCGGGTTCTCCTACGAGGAGACGGCAGAGATCTGCGGGTGCGCCGTCGGGACGATCAAGAGCCGGGTGAACCGGGCCCGTCAGCGACTGCAGGAGCTGTTGCAGATTTCGGGCGAGGCAGACTTCGGGCCGGACGCGACATCGTCTCCGCTGACATCGAAGGCATTCGCATTCTAATCAGGCCTTTGCCTGGGGTTAAAAAAACCGGCGTCGTGAGGCGCCGGTTTTTGCATTGCCGAACGGTTTCCA
The DNA here is from genome assembly GCF_001426265.1 of Rhizobium sp. Root1220. Taxonomy (GTDB): domain Bacteria; phylum Pseudomonadota; class Alphaproteobacteria; order Rhizobiales; family Rhizobiaceae; genus Rhizobium. Next base: position 13,286 of record NZ_LMDG01000002.1, on the reverse strand, counting down.
GCTTTGTTCAATCGCCGCGCTTCGAGCCCATCAGATTGGCCGCGACCACCGCGGCTAGTACCCCCGCCGTGAGAAGCGGCTGGGACCGAACAAGGCCGATGCCGACCGCAGCCAGCGATTCCAGCGTTTGCCGGCGTTCTTTCGCCCGGCGTTCTTCCTGAGCGTCCATCACCATCATGACAACAAGGACAATGATAGCGACAAGCACCGCGGCGGCTGCAATGAATAGTGCTGCGCCAATCGGCCCGTAGATGCCGGCGAGCCATATGGCGCCTGCCAGCACGGCGAAGCCATAGGCCGTGAGCAAAAGAACCAGAGCGACGGCAATGAAAATACCGTTGCGCTTGGTCCGCGCAACGGTACGGTGAACACTCGTGCCCACCAGCATGCTGAGGATTGGGAAGAGCATCGAGCCTCCTTAGCGGCGGGCAAGAAGGGCGAGGACGAGCCCGAAGGCAGCAGCTGCACCAACGGTCGCGATCGGGTGGCGGCGCACGGTGTTACGCACCTCATCGGCGCCCCGCAGATATCCGTCCTGCAGCTCATGCAGCAGGTCTTCACTACGAGCGAGCAGGTCGTCGTAACCGGCCGCCGCCTGGTATCGAATCTTATCGCCATGCTTGCGTGACTGTTTGCCGGCAACCTTTGTCAGAGCGGCAATTTCGTCCCGAAGCGATTCGATCTGGTCCTCGATGGTGGATTCGATGCTGTGGAGCGTTCCATTGCCGTTCCGGCGGCTACGAAAGGGGTGGAGGAGCGAAGAGGCCACGATTTTCTCCATCTTTTAGGCGCGCACGCAAGCCGCCTGGTTCAAAACAGGGCCCGCGGGGAAGTTTGCACGAAGATAGTTTGCCCGCAATGACCCAATCATCATTTGTTTAACGCGGCCAATGGCCGAAAGTTCCGCTACGCAGGATTGCGTCAGGCGCGAACGGCGCTGTGCGCAAGAACGAACGGCGTGCCGTCGGCGGGGATCTGGTTGATGCGCAGGGCACAGCCAAAGACCGATTGCATCGTTTCGTCCGTCAAGACATCGCTAACACCGCCTACCGCGGCAAGATGGCCCGATTTCATCAGAATGATCTGGTCGGCGAACAGCGCCGTCAGGTTAAGATCGTGCATCACAGCAATCACGCCGCCGCCGCCTTCGCAGAACCGGCGCGCCAACGTCATGATGGTGAGTTGATGGCTGATGTCGAGGCTCGACACCGGTTCGTCCAGCAGCAGCCAGCATGGCCTGCCGTCGATGACGGGGTCGGAGATCTGGCAGAGGACGCGGGCAAGCTGTACGCGCTGCTGCTCACCGCCGGAAAGCTCCTGGTAGAAGCGGCCCTCGAAGCCGCCGAGATCCACCGCCGCCAGCGCTTTTGCCGCCGTTTGCTCTGCCCGTTCAGGATTGCGGTTGAGCCCGGCCGTCAGTCCCATGCTGACAATTTCGCGCACGGTGAAAGGAAAGGAAATGGTGCTTGCCTGTGGCAGCACGCCGCGCGTCGCTGCGAGTTGCCAGGGCTGAAGCGCGCTGACTTCGCGACCGTTGAGGCTGACGGAGCCGTCGTATGCGAGTTCGCCGGAAATAGCTTTCATTGTCGTGGTCTTGCCGGACCCGTTCGGACCGGCAATGGCCGTCAGTTCGCCGGCCTTCGCCGTAAAGCTGATATCGCGCACGATTGGCTTGCCCGAGAGACGGACGGAAATGCCGGATACTTCGATCATTGCATGTCACTCAAAGGGCAAGGCGTGAGCGTTGCCGCAACAAAATCCAGAGGAAGAACGGGCCACCGACGGCAGCCGTGATAATGCCGATAGGCAGTTCCGCCGGGGCAACGATGGTGCGAGCGAGAACATCGGCGAAAATCAGCAGCGAACCACCGAGAAGCGCGGAGGCCGGCAGCAGGAAACGATGGTCCGGCCCGATCGACATACGCAACACATGCGGCACGACGATGCCGACGAAGCCAATGCCGCCGCTGACGGCGACCGATGCACCGGTCGCAGCCGCAACACTCACGATCGCTATATTCTTCAGTCGCTGCACCGGAATTCCCATGTGAAAAGCAGCGGCTTCGCCGAGCGTAATCGCGTTCAGTCCACGCGCCATGAAGGGCATTGTCGCGAAGGAAAGGAGTATGATCGGGGCGGCGGCTGCAATCTTGGCCCAGGTTGCGCCTGCAAGCGACCCCATTCCCCAAAATGTCAGGTCCCGCAATTGCTGGTCGTTTGCCATGTAGATGAGAAGTCCGGTCAAGGCGCCGGCGAGCGAGCCGAGCGCAATACCTGCGAGCAGCATCGTCGCAACGGAAGTCTGGCCGTTGCCGGTCGCTATCCGGTAAAGCAGCCAGGTGCTTGCCAGACCGCCACCGAAGGCCGCGATCGGCAGGGCATAGATGCCAAGCAGGGCGTAGAGAGGTGCCGCAACGGTCGTGGCGAGCACAATCATCACAACGGCACCAAGACTTGCACCGGCGGAAACGCCGACCAGGCCCGGATCAGCAAGAGGATTGCGGAAGAGGCCCTGCATGATCGCGCCGGAGACGGCCAACGAGCCGCCCACGAGGAAGCCGAGGAGGGCACGTGGCATGCGGATATCGAAGATGATGATCCGGTCACGGACGTTCAGAGCGTCGGCCGAGCCCGCCATATTGGCGATAACGTCCACGAATGATGCATTGGACGCGCCTGTCGTCACCGAGAAGAGCAGTGACAACACCGAGCCCATCGCCAGCAGCACGATCGCCACGATGGCGATGCTCGTGCGATCGCCGGTGTGGTGTCTCTCCCGGAGGTTCGTCAGCGAGAACATTGTGCGCTTCTGTCCCATGGCGTCCTGCAGAGCCATTGTCAGCTCCCGTAGATCGCCGCGTTCAATTCCCGCACGGCACTTGCTGTGCGCGGACCGAAGCCAAGCAGGTGCAGGCCGTCCATGCGGATGATTGCCTTGTTCTGTACGGCGGGGGTCAGGGCAAGGGCCGGCTGCTTGAGAAGGTCGTCGTTCTTCGTCGAGGCGCCGTCGCCACGGTTCATCATCAAGATTACGTCAGGCTTCGCCTCGACGATCGCCTCGTCGGTCAGCGGCTTGTAGCCGGGAAAATTTCCGACGGCGTTGACCAAGCCGGAAAGCTTGATGATGCCGTCGGCCGCCGTGCCGGTGCCCGACGCCATGATTTTTCCGCCCTGCATGCTGAGGATGAAAAGGACACGCTTGCGCTCGCCTTCCGGGCGCTTCTCGGCATCGGCAATCACCGCATCGAGATCGGCACTCACCTTCGCTTCGAGGGCCTTCGCCTTTTCTTCGCGACCGAGCAGAGACCCCACCTTGTCGATCTTTGCCAGAATCCCGTCACGGGTATAGGCGTTGGGCACAGTCTCGAACGGAACGCTTGCACTTTTCAGAACGGTCAGCGCCTCGGGCGGTCCCGATCCCTCGACGGCGATGATCGCCGTCGGGTTCATGGCCAGAATGCCCTCCGGCGACAGCGCGCGCATGTAACCGACGTCGGGCAGCTTCAAAGCCGCCTCCGGATACATGCTCGTGGTATCGCGCGCTATCAGCCGATCCTGTTCGCCGAGAGCGAAGATGATTTCGGTCACATCGCCGCCCACGGATACAAGGCGGGTCGTATCCATCTGCTCGGCGTTGGCCGCGGACGCAAACGTCAGCGGCAACGCGACCACCGCCGCTGTAAGCACCGCCGTCCAACGTATCATGCCGCGTGATTCACTACGCATCGTCATCTCCTCGTCAGGCTGCAACGCTGGCGTTGGCTTTGGGCAGGCTTTCGATGATCTCGCGCCAGTCGGTACGCTCATCGCTACCTTCCTTACGCTTGCCGAAGAACTGGATGATCATCTCGCCATTTGTATCATAAGCTTCGAGCGATGTGACGTGGCCGTCCTTGGTGGGCTTTCGTACGGCCCAGGTCTCGGCAATGTGGTCCTGACGCAGATGCAGATGGAAAGTCGGATCGAGAACATTGATCCACGGACCCATCGGCTGGACGTTAAAGATCGGGCCGGAGTGGATTTGTACGATGCCGTTGTTCGCGACGAAGCACATGATAGGCAGTCCGGCTTTGACCGACGCATGCATCATATCGGCGGTCGCGCTGTTGTCCAGTTTCCAGGCGTAGTCCTCGCCGACGGTACGAACCGCTGCGCGACGGCCGATCTTCAGCTTGCGCAGCATACCGAAGAACTCATGCGTGTCGGTGAGCTTGCTCCAGTGGTCGCGCAGTTCGTCGCGACTGACGTCGCCGTCCTCGTCGGTGGTTGAGGATGCCGTCTCGGCAGCGAACTCCTGCGACTGATCATCGAGCTTCAGATCGCGAACAATCGCGTGGTAGGCGTCGACGTTCGAGGCGGGCCGCAGGTGGACCTTGTGGACCGCATTTCCTGCCTTGTCGAAGTATTGCAGGCTGAGACGTTCCTGATCGCCATCCTTCTTCGAGACGGCAAATCCGTGCGCCCAGCGGCTCGGGAAGATCCGGAGATCGATGTTTTCACCCAGAACGATCGATGCGTGCGGGCCTGAATTGATGTTTTCGTAGATGCCGATCTTCTCGTGGACCGCGCTCTCGTTGCGCGATAGAGCCATGACTTCGCCGAGTTCGGCGACGCGTTCCAGAAGTTTCAGTGCGCTGCCATCGATACGCGTGGCGCTGATGCCGACTTCGGCGGCGACGAGCGCTGCCTCGGAAATCTGCAGCTGAGCCGCGATGTCGCGTTCGCGCATCTTCGGATTTTCTGCGCGAAACGCGCGAATGTCGGCCGGAGCCGGTTTGGTGTTCTCAGTCATATCCTACCCTTACTTATTAAGAATGAGCTTGCCCTGTCGGGTGATTTTCATGCGGTACACCGCCCCCTCGTGGCGGATCGCTATCTCTGTCGCTCCGCGAAAAATGTCGGTGCTTTCCAGAGTTCGTACTTCTGCCGCGGGCTCGCGTTGCAGAGGCGCATGCTTAAATGTGTCTGGCTTCTCAACCATCATTTTCGGTTGGCTTGTTCCGCTTGAGATGGAGCTGCACACCCCATTTTCCTACAATTATCTTGACTCTCATAGTCATCATTTTTTAAACACGCAATAGCGGAGTTCAAAACTCAAGTTTTAGAAATTACTGGAGAAGTGCAATGTCGATTGGCAGGTTTGCGGCGCTCATGGTTGGCGGTCTCATGGCGGTTACCGGGGTGTCGCAGGTTCGCGCGCAGGACGCCGCAGCGGCTGCGCCGGCCGCAGGGATTGACGTAGAGTTGAACGGTCTTGCCCCGTCGCAGAAGGGCTGCATGATGACCTTCGTTGCACTCAACAAGCTGGCATCCCCCATCAACAAGGTCTCCTTCGAACTCGCCTTCTTCAACGACAGGAATGCCGTGGATCGCGTTACCGTCCTTGACTTCCGCGATCTGCCCCAGGGCAAGAAGCGCGTTCGTCAGTTCGATATGCCGAACGTCAAGTGCGATAGCCTCACGCGCGTGCTGATCAACGACACGCCCGTTTGTGATGGCCCCGCAGCTGGCGAGTGCATGAAGGGTCTTGTGACCCGTTCACAGGTTTCCGTTCCTTTCGAGGGTTGAGTGGTTCGCGGGAGATGACCTCCGGCGAGCTTTCGCATCAACTGGTCGAGGCAGGCGCATATGGCAGTTTCAGCAAAGTCGAGGGCGAGACACGTACTCATCGAGGAGCCGGTCTCAGGCGGGCTAATGAACGACAACAATCCCGGCATGCATCCGGGGCATGAACTGTCGGATCTCCACAATGCGCCGCGACAGCCCGCCGCGGAAGTGTCCCTCCACTATGCGCGCCTCGCTCTGATCGAGTCCTTTCCGCTGGATCCCCGGAGTGCGAGCAGCGGCGAGAATGCTGCGCCGCCAATGGACGCGGGCATCGAAAAGCCAGCGTCGCCCGGCAAGTCCCGTAAACGTGTCGTCGCCATGGCCTGCGTTGGCTCGTTGATCTGCCATGCGGCTCTCGTTGCTGTTTTGGTCGTCGGCTTCGTCGTCGCGCCGTATGAGCCGGTAGAAGAGGCCGGCGAAGCGGTAAGCGTTGTCATTCTCGGAGATTCAGAGGCGGACCAGGCTTCTGCGGGCGAGGAGGCCGAAGAACCAAAGCCCGAGGAGATCGTGGCTGAAAGCGTTCAGCCGCAGACGATGCAAGCGGCTGCGAGTGTGCCGACGGAAGTTCAGCCTACGGAGACCGAGGTTGTCGTTCCGTCACAGGAGGTGACACGCGTTTCACCCGAGAATGCGGTCGCCGCCGAGCCGGAGATTCTGGTATCCCAACAGCCTGCCGAGACGGCCGTGGTGCAACCGATGGCGACGCAAGTGCCGGCCGAGCTTCCGCCCAGTGTGCCACCGGTTGCCGAAGCTGCACCGGAAGAGGTGAAGCCGGTTCAGCCGACCGAGCCTGTCGAAATTGCACCGGAGCCGGATCAAACGCCAAAGCCGGCTGCAAAACCGAAGGCGGAAAAACCGGTCGAGAAGCCCAAGCCGGTAGAAAAGAGAGAGCCGTCGAAGAAGGCAGGTTCCAAGGGCGAAAACAGCCAAGACTCCGTAAGAGGTGCGTCCGACGGTAGCGCGACCGCTGCTTCCAATCAGAATTCATCGGCCGCCGGCAGCCGCGGCGGAGCCGGCAGTGCCGCCGTCGCCAACTATCCGGGCAAGGTCCAGTCGCGAATTCGCCGCGCGGTGAAGGTGCCTTCCGAGTACAAGCGAATGAGCGCGGCCATGAGCGTCCGTGTTCGTCTTACGATCGATGGTTCAGGTGGCCTGAGTGGTCTTTCAGTGGCGCGCAGTTCTGGAATTCCGGAGCTCGACCGCGCGGTTGTCGAGGGTGTGCGGCGTGCGGCTCCGTTCCCGCCGTTGCCTGCCGAATGGGGCAAGCCCGTCTGGTCCTTCACCCAGGAGGTGCAGGTGACCGGTCGATGATAAAATATGATAAAAATAATCAACTTTATACTTTACTATAAAAATCAGGTTTAATAAGGTCCGCCTTGCACACGCAGGAATCGTGTGACGATCAACGAGCGAATGGGTGGTAAATGGCTCGGAAGGCGAAGAAGGGTTCCAACCGCGATATCCGCGTTGGTGCGGATATAGTGATGACGCAAGAGGCGTCGGGGCGGTCAAAACTCGATGGTCGCAGCTTCCTCTATGTGGGCGGCCGGGATTGCCAGGTGGCGCATCTTCGTCAGATCGCAAGCAATTTTGGAGCCGAGCTGATCCATCACGACGGCGGCTTGCGCGAAGCAGTTTCCCGCATCGACACCGTCCTGCCCTCCGTCGACTGCGTGTTCTGCCCGATCGACTGTATCAGCCATGATGCCTGCCTGCGCGTAAAGACCGGCTGCAAGAAGTTCGGCAAGACCTTCATACCGCTTCGCAACGGCAGCAAATCCAGCCTGGAGCGTGCGCTGCACACCATGAACGAACGAGACAATTCCCGATGAACGAAGAACGCCCGGAAGGGTTCATGATGATCGGCCTGCACAAGCTCGCCGCTCAAAACGGTGACGGCCTTGTGCCGGAGCTTTACGATCTATTGCTCAGAAATGCCGAGCGGCGGCGGGAATATCCGAATGTCGCGGAGTTCCCGGTATGGGACGCAAGGATGCCCGGCCAGCAGCCCGAGAAGCCGCTTGGACTGGAGGCTGCAAACGGCAATAATGTCGTAGCCTTCACGCCGGTGCGTGCGGGTGGCAAACGTAAAGCGTGAGGATTGCTTCCATGTACATCGCGATGAATCGCTTCAAGGTCGCCGTCGGCTCGGAGGCGGATTTTGAGAGTGTCTGGCGAAACAGGGATTCCAGCCTGTCGCAGGTTCCCGGGTTCGTCGAGTTTCGCTTGCTGCGGGGAAGCACGAATGCCGACGAGGCATACACCCTTTTTTGCTCGCATACGGTCTGGCAGAGCGAGGAAGACTTCGTGAACTGGACGAAATCCGAGAGTTTTCGAGCTGCACACCGCAATGCCGGTGACCGCAAGGCCATGTATAAGGCCCCGCCGGTCTTCGAAGGGTTCAATGTCGTCGGTGGTATCTGAGTGAGCGGGCCGGATCCCGATCGTATCGAGGTCCTGCCTGTCCTGCCTTCTCTCGATCTGGACGAGACACTGCTGTTCTATCGTGACCAGCGTGGCTTCGACAGGATCGTTCACCAGCCCCCGAAGTATCTGATCCTTCGCCGCAGGGAGATGGAACTGCACTTCTAGCGCACGATCGATCAGTCGCTTTGCAGAAACACGTCAGTGGGCGTGCCGCAACTTACCGATCTCGAACTGCGGCCGTGGGGTATGGAGGAATTCCACATCCATGACCCGCACGGGAACCTGCTCCGATTTGGCCGCATACCGCTGAAGTGAATAGTTCAGGTCGGCCGCAAGAGCCCGCCGGCGGCTATCGCCAGCCAGCCAAACATCATTGCGAAGCCGCCTGTTGGCGCTGCCAGTGGAAACAGGCCTGAACCAGTGTAGCGCAGCATCACAAGATCGCCCGCAAACAGAAGCGTGCCGACGCCGATAAGCAGACCGGCGAGCCATGCGGTCCGCAGTCTTTCGGCGCCTATCGCCAGGGCGAGCAGGGCGGGCGCATGTGCGAGGCACATCGCCGAAGCGGATGCCACCAGATGCGCATCGCCGCCGCCATGCGCCGCGGCTGCGGCAAGAGCGACGCCAACAAAGCCGAGGAGACCGGCGAGGACGTAGAAAAGCGGCACAGTGCGTCTATTCAAGCTCATGGCCTGTCCTATTGCCTGTTTTGCATATGGTGGGCCAACCGCTCGACCGGCTGCCAAATGATCTCCCGCAGCTTCGGATTGGCAACCGTTTCATCCAGTGCGCGGCGGAAGCAAACCAACCATTCGTCGCGCTCGACGGGACCGATCTCGGCAACGAAATGCCGGCTCCGCAGCCGGGGGTGGCCGCGCTTATCGGTGTAGAGCGGCGGGCCGCCGAGGTACCCAGTCAGATATTCGTAGAATTTCTCTTCGCTGCCGTCGAGCGTCGGAGGATGAACGGCGCGGACATGCCGCGCTTCCGGCAACGTGTCCATCAGTTCGTAGAATCGGTGCGCCAGGGCGCGCACCGTCTCCTGGCCACCGATCGCCTGGTAAAGTGTAGTAGCTTCTTCCGTCACAATTCCAGTCCTTCAGGCCCAACACTTCATGCACCGTGACAGCGGCAATCGCAACCGTTCGCAGCGAGGCGCGGCATTTCGCGCCTTCGCACGGAGCATGCGTCGATATTTCTTGACAAAACCGTCTGGACGGTATCTTTTATACGGATGTCCATCGCTCATCATCGCCGCAAGCAGCCAATCGTCGTCCGCCAGCAGTTGCTGGACGTCGCCGCACGCCTGACGATGGAGCAGGGGATAGCAACGGTGACGCTCGATGCCGTTGCTGGTGCATCGGGTGTTAGCAAGGGCGGTCTGCTGCACCATTTCCCGACCAAGAATGCGTTGATCGATGCTCTTTTCGAGAGCCTGCTCGAGCGTTTCGACGCTGATATCGACAGACGCATGCGCGAGGACCCTGATTCACACGGTCGTTTCAGTCGTGCTTATCTGCATGCCGTTTCAGACCTGAAGGACAGCCCCGACGAGGCGGCGCACTGGGCGCAGGTAACCATCGCACTCCTTGCCGAGCCGCGCCTCCGCGATCGATGGCGCGTGTGGGTGCAATTGCGCACTGACGAGTACATCGGCACGGATTCGTCGATCGATGCACAGATCGTACGATTTGCAGCCGATGGCATCTGGCTTGCCGATATGCTGGGCAGCCATGCGCTCGGAGACGAGCGCGGGGCGCTGGTCGCTCGCCTCGTCGAACTGACCAACAAGTAGAAGGACCTGTCTCGCCATGGCTCCAGTCGCTGTGTATGCGCTGCTTTTCGCTGCGATCGTGCTTGAGGTTATCGGCACGACGGCGCTGCAACTGTCGCAGCAGTTCACGCGCATCGGTCCGACGCTCATTCTGGTCATCTGCTATGCGGCGGCTTTCTATTGCCTGTCCTTGACCCTCAAGGTCATTCCTGTCGGCGTCGCCTATGCTGTCTGGAGTGCGCTCGGCATCGTGTTGATTTCTGCCGTCGGGCTTGTCTACTTCAAGCAGCGGCTTGATGCGCCGGCCATAATCGGGCTGGGATTGATCATTGCAGGCGTGCTTGTCGTCAATCTCTTCTCGAAGTCCGTTACCCATTGATCTTGGTCGCTTGAGGACGTATCTGGCGTCGCGGCAAACGGGCAGGGGACGGCGGTTCCTTGCGACTTTTGACCGCGTACGGATTGCCGGACTTGCGGAACGAGCGGGCGTATCCATATCTTGATGCACTTTAGATAGTTTTCGCACCGCGACGCATTGGACGATCCATGACAGACAGCACGGCCGACGCCCCGCCTTCCAAGGCAACTGCTCCCGACACCACCGGACAATCCTTCGGTACCTCCGGTATCGCGCCGATGAACCGGCCGAGTGCGGTGACGCGTTTCTTCATGAGCATCGTCGCTTGGGCGGAGAGCTTGAATTTCAAATATGCCAAACTCGGCAATCCGCCGGTGTACGACACGGCAACCTTCCCCTGGGCCGCAGAAATAGAAAAAGCCTGGCCGCAGATTCGCGGCGAACTGGACCGCGTACTGGTGCGGCAGAGCGAGCTTCCCACATTCCAGGACATTTCGACTGACGTGAAGACGATATCCACCGATGCCGGTTGGAAGACCTTCTTCCTTGTCGGCTTCGGCGTGAAGTCGGAACAAAACATCAAGGCTTGCCCTCAGACATGGCAGGCGGTGCAGAAGATTCCGGGCCTGAAGACGGCTATGTTCTCGATCTTCGAGCCAGGCAAGCACCTGCCGCCGCATCGCGGTCCCTACAACGGGGTGCTGCGCCTGCATGTCGGCATGATCGTACCGGAACCGGCGGACAAGCTCGCCATTCGTGTCAAGGACCAAATCTGCCACTGGCAGGAAGGCAAGGCGCTGATCTTCGACGACGCCTATGAGCACGAAGCCTGGAACCACACCGACAAGACGCGTGTCGTGTTGTTTGTCGATTTCGTCAAGCCGCTGAAGTTTCCTGCCCGCTTTGTCAACTGGGCGCTGATGAACCTCGCCGTTTTCACGCCGTTCATCCGCGAAGGTCTCGACAACCACAAGGAATGGGAAAAGAAGTTCTACGCCGAGGCGGAGGCTTTCAGAAACAGGCCGCAGGACTAGAGTGAAGCGCGCGGCTGCGTGGCTTGCTGGCTGGCGCCTCCACGGTGGCGAATGCAATGCATCAGCCCGGTTCCGCGACGCCTTAGTTGTTGTTGGCTGCAAGCAATCGGCGCTTTATCTTGGTCGCCAGATAGATCACATAGTTCTCCGCGGCGTCTGCCAGATGAAGAGCTATTTCCTCTTCACGCCAACCCGCCGCTACCGCGCGACGGACCACGTCGTTGATCGCCGCATTGCAAACCGCTTCGCATTCCCGCGAGCGTCCCATGTCTTCGGCGCTGTAGTTCGGAGAGCTGATGTTTGTCATGGACACAAATTGCCATAACCGTGGGCGTTTTCAATCGATTGCTAATGAAGTGGTTAGTCAACAAGGTTAAGCGCGAGATACCAAGTGAAACGCGGCCGGCGCGGTTGGATCAAAAGGAAGGCGGCCATTCCGCGTGACCTGTTATGGTACTTTATTCACATCTAATATGTGCCGTTTCGGTTGAGAATCGCGCTCAACGTCAGCCGCGCGGGAGCGCGTGAAATCCGGCAAGTAAAATCATGGTAAACAGCGCCGTCTTCAGGTTTCCTTTGGCGGCGCGACGGTTGGTTTTCCGCCGGGATTGTAGCCGCCGCCGATGGCGACATTGAGCGAGACGTAGTCCTTTGCCACCTGCTGGACGGCGGCGGCCAGGCTTGCCTGCGCGAGCGACACCTGGCGCTGGGCGTCGAGCACGTCGAGCAGCGAGGAGGCGCCGTCCTTGTAGCTGGCGGTCGACAGCTCGAGCGTTTCCTGGGTCGTCTTGACCTGGGCGCGCAGGGCTTGCACCGTCTGCGCGTCGCGGCGGAGCGACACCTGGCGCTGGGCGTCGAGCACGTCGAGCAGCGAGGAGGCGCCGTCCTTGTAGCTGGCGGTCGACAGCTCGAGCGTTTCCTGGGTCGTCTTGACCTGGGCGCGCAGGGCTTGCACCGTCTGCGCGTCGCGGCGRACCGCCGACAGCGCATTCTCGACCTCTTCGACGGCTCCGAGAACCGTCTGCTTCCAGGCGAGATACTGGGTCTTGGCGTCGGACTTGGAGATGTCGACATTGGCGCGCAGGCGGCCGCCGTCGAAGATCGGCAGCGTCAGYGTCGGACCGAAGGACCAGCTGGTCAGGCTRCCGCCGCTGACGCCGGCCACCTTGACRTAGGAGGGCGAAATGGCGCCCGACAGGGTGATCGTCGGGTAGAGYTGCGAGATGGCRACGCCGATATTGGCGGTGGCTGCCGCCAGATTGCGCTCGGCGACGCGGATGTCSGGCCGGTTGCGGATCAGGTCGGCTGGGATGCCGGACTTGATGGAGCCGCGGAACACCGGCTGCGGGCCGGGCTTCAGCAGTTCGCCRAGCAGCGCGCCGGCGGGCTTGCCGAGCAGGGTGGCGATGTGATGGGCCGAGACGCGGATGTTGATCTCGAGGCCGGGGATTTCGGCCTGGGTCGCCTGCACCAGACCTTCGGCCTGGACGACGTCGAGACGCGAGGCGGCGCCGGCTTCCAGCTGGAACTTGGTCAGCTCGTAGGTTTCCTGGCGCGACTTCAGRTTGGCCCGCGACAGGGCCAGACGCTCCTGGAAGAAGCGCAGGTCGATGTAGGAGTTCACCAGATCCTGGATATAGGCGAGCGTGGCGACATCGGCGGTCGAGTAGGCGGCATCGAGCGAAGCCTGGGCGCTTTCCTTCGAGCGACGGAACTGGCCGAACAGGTCGAGCAGCCAGGAGACGTTGGCRTTGCCCTGGCTGGTGTTGGTGGCGGCATTGGTGGCGCTGAGGCTGCCCAGGTTGCCGCTGGCCGTCTGCGAGGCGCCGACCAGCAGGCCCGGCAGCGATCCGGCACCGGCGACCGTGACGCCGGAGGCGGCGGCGTTGATGCGTTCYAGCGCCTGCAGCACCGAAAGGTTCTCATCGAACCCCTGAGCCACCAGCCCGTTCAGCCGGGTGTCGCGATAGGCCGTCCACCACGTCGACGTCGACACGTCGCCGATGTCCTTCTGGCCGGTCTCATTGAACTTCGCCGGTAGCGGCATCTCCGGGGGCACATGATCCGGGCCGCTGACGCAGCCCGC
>NZ_LMDG01000001.1:0-625000 GCF_001426265.1 Rhizobium sp. Root1220 | reverse complement strand
GTCGGCTTGGGTTTCCAAGCATTGTGATAAGGTATCAACCCTTGAATAAAATAGGGGGTTTGAAGCGAACTCGGGGAACTGAAACATCTAAGTACCCGAAGGAAAGGACATCAACCGAGACTCCGCAAGTAGTGGCGAGCGAACGCGGACCAGGCCAGTGGCAATGAGGAATAAAGTGGAACCTTCTGGAAAGTTGGGCCGTAGCGGGTGATAGCCCCGTACGCGTAGAACACTCATTGTCCTAGAGTAGGGCGGGACACGAGAAATCCTGTCTGAACATGGGGAGACCACTCTCCAAGCCTAAGTACTCGTGCATGACCGATAGCGAACAAGTACCGTGAGGGAAAGGTGAAAAGCACCCCGACAAGGGGAGTGAAATAGAACCTGAAACCGGATGCCTACAAACAGTCGGAGCCCGCAAGGGTGACGGCGTACCTTTTGTATAATGGGTCAACGACTTAGTGTAACTAGCAAGCTTAAGCCGGTAGGTGTAGGCGAAGCGAAAGCGAGTCTGAATAGGGCGATTTAGTTAGTTGCATTAGACCCGAAACCGAGTGATCTAGCCATGAGCAGGTTGAAGGTTGGGTAACACCAACTGGAGGACCGAACCCGCATCTGTTGCAATAGATTGGGATGACTTGTGGTTAGGGGTGAAAGGCCAATCAAACTCGGAAATAGCTGGTTCTCCGCGAAATCTATTTAGGTAGAGCGTCGACCGAATACCCCCGGGGGTAGAGCACTGGATGGGCTATGGGGACTCACCGTCTTACTGATCCTAACCAAACTCCGAATACCGGGGAGTACTAGTCGGCAGACACACGGCGGGTGCTAACGTCCGTCGTGAAAAGGGCAACAACCCTGACCTCCAGCTAAGGTCCCCAAGTCATGGCTAAGTGGGAAAGGATGTGAGGATCCCAAAACAACCAGGATGTTGGCTTAGAAGCAGCCATCATTTAAAGAAAGCGTAACAGCTCACTGGTCTAAATAAGGGTCTTTGCGCCGAAAATGTAACGGGGCTGAAGCCATGCACCGAAGCTGAGGATGTGCAGCAATGCACGTGGTAGCGGAGCGTTCCGTAAGCCTGTGAAGGGATACCTGTGAGGGGTCCTGGAGGTATCGGAAGTGCGAATGTTGACATGAGTAACGATAAAGGGGGTGAGAGACCCCCTCGCCGAAAGACCAAGGGTTCCTGCTTAAAGTTAATCTGAGCAGGGTTAGCCGGCCCCTAAGGCGAGGCAGAAATGCGTAGTCGATGGGAACCACGTTAATATTCGTGGGCCTGGTGGTAGTGACGGATTGCTCAACTTGTACAGACTTATTGGATTGTCTGTGCAGGGACGCGGTTCCAGGAAATAGCTCCACCATTATAGACCGTACCCGAAACCGACACAGGTGGTCAGGTAGAGTATACCAAGGCGCTTGAGAGAACTATGTTGAAGGAACTCGGCAAATTGCACGCGTAACTTCGGAAGAAGCGTGACCCCATTTTACGCAAGTGAGATGGGGTGGCACAGACCAGGGGGTAGCGACTGTTTATCAAAAACACAGGGCTCTGCGAAGTCGCAAGACGACGTATAGGGTCTGACGCCTGCCCGGTGCTGGAAGGTTAAAGGGAGAGGTGCAAGCTTTGAACTGAAGCCCCAGTAAACGGCGGCCGTAACTATAACGGTCCTAAGGTAGCGAAATTCCTTGTCGGGTAAGTTCCGACCTGCACGAATGGCGTAACGACTTCCCCGCTGTCTCCAACATAGACTCAGTGAAATTGAATTCCCCGTGAAGATGCGGGGTTCCTGCGGTCAGACGGAAAGACCCCGTGCACCTTTACTATAGCTTTACACTGGCATTCGTGTCGGCATGTGTAGGATAGGTGGTAGGCTTTGAAGCAGGGACGCCAGTTTCTGTGGAGCCATCCTTGAAATACCACCCTTATCGTCATGGATGTCTAACCGCGGTCCGTTATCCGGATCCGGGACAGTGTATGGTGGGTAGTTTGACTGGGGCGGTCGCCTCCGAAAGAGTAACGGAGGCGCGCGATGGTGGGCTCAGACCGGTCGGAAATCGGTCGTCGAGTGCAATGGCATAAGCCCGCCTGACTGCGAGACTGACAAGTCGAGCAGAGACGAAAGTCGGTCATAGTGATCCGGTGGTCCCGCGTGGAAGGGCCATCGCTCAACGGATAAAAGGTACGCCGGGGATAACAGGCTGATGACCCCCAAGAGTCCATATCGACGGGGTTGTTTGGCACCTCGATGTCGGCTCATCGCATCCTGGGGCTGGAGCAGGTCCCAAGGGTTTGGCTGTTCGCCAATTAAAGCGGTACGTGAGCTGGGTTCAGAACGTCGTGAGACAGTTCGGTCCCTATCTGCCGTGGGTGTAGGAATATTGACAGGATCTGTCCCTAGTACGAGAGGACCGGGATGGACATATCTCTGGTGGACCTGTTGTCCTGCCAAGGGCATAGCAGGGTAGCTACATATGGAATGGATAACCGCTGAAGGCATCTAAGCGGGAAACCAACCTGAAAACGAGTATTCCCTATCAGAGCCGTGGAAGACGACCACGTTGATAGGCCGGGTGTGGAAGCACAGTAATGTGTGAAGCTTACCGGTACTAATAGCTCGATTGGCTTGATCGTTCTCATTGATCAATGCTCATGACTGTCAAACGACAGAAATGACGCCTAAGACGTGTTCAAGACTAAAAACGAGGCCTAACCGGCCTCACCAGCTTCTCATTGTTGCGCTTCGCTGACCTGGTGGTTATGGCGGGGCGGCTGCACCCGTTCCCGCCTATGGTACTTCGTCTTAAGACGCGGGAGAGTCGGTCGCTGCCAGGTCTGCAAAACGCAACAA
Organism: Rhizobium sp. Root1220; assembly: GCF_001426265.1. Classification (GTDB taxonomy): domain Bacteria; phylum Pseudomonadota; class Alphaproteobacteria; order Rhizobiales; family Rhizobiaceae; genus Rhizobium. The sequence goes on along the minus strand of NZ_LMDG01000001.1, from coordinate 622,148 downwards.
ATCTTCTCATCACACTTCTTCGGCCCAGCCGAMRCAAAAAGGGCCGCCTAAAGCGGTCCTTTCGTGTTATAAGGGTCGGATAGATTCGGCAGAACAGAACCTTACAGGAGACAAAACCAAAGGGTTTTGCTCCGGCAGAAATCCGGCAACGCAAAGCGTTGACGTAGCCGCGACATTCGGCAAAGCCGAATGCGCTGGACGCGGGGTGGAGCAGCCCGGTAGCTCGTCAGGCTCATAACCTGAAGGCCGCAGGTTCAAATCCTGCCCCCGCAACCAACCTTTCTCGCAAACAGCAAATTCCAGCCAATCCAAGAGCTCCTCGACAAACCGACGAGCGTTCTTGCGTGCGGGCGGTCTCGCCGCTGATTGTCCGACCATTGAGGCATGCTCAGATAAAACGTGTTTGTCGGGTGACCACCGCGATCACTGGAAATTGAAGCGCGGCGTCAGGCAGAGTGTCGTCGCCATAGTCGGGTGTGGTACAGTTCATCCCGCCGATCAAAGCGGGTCTGTTCGATGTTTACGACGTTTGCAGTGCTCATGAGCCTGTCCGGTGTCGCCGCGACGTTGCCGGATCAAGGCGGGGACGAGGTCGATGTTTCGCTGGTGCTTGCCGTCGATACGTCCCGTTCCATGGATCATGAGGAAGTTGGCATCCAGCGCGAAGGCTATGTCGAGGCGCTCAAGCATCCGGAGTTCCTCGGAGCCGTGAAAAATGGCCTCTCCGGCCGCATTGCTATCAGCTATTTCGAATGGGCAGGACACGTCGTACCGGAATCAGTGATCGCCTGGCACGTCATCGAGACGCAGCAGGATGCACTCGATTTTGCCGACAAGCTTGAAGCCCGCCCGATCACCACGCAACGCCGGACATCGATTTCCACAGCCGTGAGCCAAGGCGCCGGCATGATTGCGGCCAGTCCTTATGTCGGCAGACGAAAGGTGATCGACATCTCCGGCGATGGACCAAACAATTCCGGGGAGCCGATATTGCCGGCAAGGGACAAGGCGCTTGCCGCGGGGCTCGTTGTCAATGGTCTGGCGATCATGTTGAGACCTTCCGATACGCCGGGTGGGCTCGACCGATATTATGCGGATTGCGTGATTGGGGGGCCTGGCGCGTTTGTGTTGCCGGTGCATAAGATCGAAGACTTTGCCGTCGCCGTGCGGCGCAAGCTTGTGATGGAGATCAGCGGCCTCCCTGGGCCGGAGACGGTGCAAAAAGCTGCCGGAAGCCAGTCAGCCGCCGACTGCCTGATCGGTGAAAAGCAATGGCAAAATCTGTTCGACCGCTGATCGACACGGCCAATCGGCAGGCTAAAGCCACGGTTCAACGGCCGTAGAGCATCCACAAAGAGTTAAATTCACCACCGTGTGACGGCCAGATCATGGTCCCGCCATCACCATGCATTCTGTTCGGAGCGCCTGGTGCTCGGCTGCCGTCCGCCGAAGAACGGCTATCGATCCATGTGATAGCACGCCGCCGTCTGCCCCGGTCGGACCTGTTCGGTCGGCGGCATCTCCGTTCGACAGATATCGGTCGCCTTCCAGCACCGTGGCGAGAAGACACAGCCCTGCGGAGGGTTGAGCGGTGACGGTGGATCGCCCTGCAGGCGTATGCGCTGGCGGTTCCGGGCGAGTTTCGGGTCGGGAATTGGGGCCGCTGAAAACAACGCCTGCGTATAGGGGTGCGCCGGGTTGTCGAAGACAGTCGCACAGTCGCCGGCTTCCACGACTTTGCCGAGATAAAGCACCAACACATCGTCCGAAATCAGCCGCACCACGGAGAGGTCGTGACTGATGAAAATCAACGTCAGGCCGAATTCCTTGCGGAGCTTGCGCAGCAGCGTGATCACCTGACCCTGGATCGAGACGTCGAGCGCCGACACCGGCTCGTCGCAGATGATCAGCTTCGGCCGCGTCACGACGGCCCTCGCGATGCCGATACGCTGCGCCTGGCCGCCCGAAAACTCGTGAGGATAGCGGTTGATCATTTCAGGCACGAGACCGACGGCCGTCATGATCTCTCGAACACGCTCGGTGCGTTGGGCCCTGCTAAGCTTCGGTTCGAAAACAGTGAGCGGCTCGGCGATGATGTCGCCGACCGTCATCCTCGGGTCGAGCGATGCGATCGGATCTTGGAAGATGATCTGCATGTCGCGGCGCGCGGCCCGCATCTCCTCGTCCGACAGGTCGAGCAGGTTGCGCCCCTGCCAGAGGATTCGACCATTCTGTGACTTCAGAAGCCGCAAAATGGAGCGGCCGAGCGTCGATTTTCCGCAACCGGATTCGCCGACAATGCCGAGCGTCCGGCCCTCGATCAGATCGAAGCTGACATTGTTGACCGCCGTCAGCTTCAGGGGTGGTTTGAAGAAGCCCTTGGCTGGGACCTCGAACTGGGTAGTCAGGTTCTCCACCCGCAGCAGTGAACGCTCAGCCATTGTTCAGAACCTCCTCGAGGCGCGGGAAGGGATGGAAGCAGGCCGCCGCATGGCGCGGTGCGAGCATGTCGAGCCGTGGGGATGCATCGATGCAGTCGTTCTGGACCATCGGACAGCGCGGCGAAAAGCTGCAGCCTTTTGGCAGGTGCTGCAGGTTCGGCGGTCGGCCTGGGATGACAGCCAACTGGTCGACATCCTGGTCGGGCCTCGGGATTGAGGCATGCAGGGCCGTCGTATAGGGATGCGCGGGATTGTCGAAGAGTTCGTCAACCGGCGCCTCCTCGACGATCCGTCCGGCATACATCACGGCGACGCGGTCTGCGAGACCGGCTACGACGCCGAGATCGTGGGTGATCATCACCAGCGCCGTATTCATCTCGGCCGTGAGATCGTTGAAGAGGTCGAGGATCTGTGCCTGGATTGTCACGTCGAGCGCCGTTGTCGGCTCGTCGGCGATCAGCAATTTCGGCTTCGTCAGCAATGCCATGGCGATAACGATGCGCTGGCGCATGCCGCCGGAAAGCTCGTGCGGATAAAGGCTGAAGCGCCGGGCGGGATCGGGAATGCCGACCCGCTTCAGCATGTCGAGCGCTTCCGCAGACGCGGCGCGTGCCGTGAAGCCGCGATGAACCTCAAGCTGTTCCGTGAGCTGCCGCGAGATCCTCAGGGACGGATTCAAGGCGGTCATGGGGTCCTGGAACACCATGGCCATGTCCTTGCCGCGAACTTGGTCGAGTTCCCGTGGCTTGAGCGCAAGCACGTCCTTACCTCCCAGCAGCGCCTTGCCGGTGGTCTTTCCGTTCTTGGCGAGGAGGCCCATGATGCCAAGGAATGTCTGGCTCTTGCCCGATCCAGATTCACCGACAATCGCAACGCGTTCGCCGCGCTTGATCGACAGGTTCATGTTCGAAACCGCCTTCACCTGCCCATCCGGCGTGTCGAAGGTGATCGAGTAGTCCTTCAGTTCGAGAAGGGCATCGTTTGTTGTTTGCTGGGACATGTCAGCGGTCCCTCGGGTCGAACGCGTCGCGCAGGCCGTCGCCGATGAAGAGCAGGCTGAGCAGCAGTGCGACGAGGAAGATTGCCGGGAAGACCAGCAGCCACGGCATGCTTTCCATCGCGTTGCTTCCTTCAGCGATCAGCGTGCCGAGTGAGGTCAACGGTTCCTGAACGCCGAAACCGAGATAGGAAAGGAAGCTTTCGGTCGCGATGATCTCCGGAACGGTCAGTGCAGCGAAGATCACCACCGGGCCGACGAGGTTGGGAATGACGTGCTTGATGATGATCTTGAACGGCTTCTGGCCGGACGCGCGGGCCGCTTCGATGAACTCGCGCTGCTTGATGGACAGCGTCTGGCCGCGCACGATGCGGGCCATGGTCAGCCATTCCAACGCACCGATCGCCGCGAAGAGCAGGTAGACGTTGCGTCCGAAGATCACCATCAGCAGGATGACGAAAAGGATATATGGCAGGGCGTACATGATGTCGACGAAGCGCATCATGACGGCGTCCACCTTGCCGCCGAGATAACCGGAGATGGCGCCGTAAAGCACGCCGATGACCACGGAGACAAGGGTTGCGGTCACCGCCACGGCGAGCGAGACGCGGGTGCCGTAGAGCACCCGGGCAAGCAGGTCGCGACCATTCGGATCAGTGCCGAAGTAGTGGCCGCTCTCAATGGATGGCGGCACGCGGAAGGCCGCCCAATCCGGATCCTCGTAGCCGAAAGGAATGAACCAGGGGCCGAGGAATGCGGCGAGGACAAGCAGCGCCAACACGACTATCGAGACGACGGCGGCCTTGTTGCGCGAAAGACGGCGAAGCGCGTCCTTCGTCAGCGAGCGTCCTTCCGGTGCGAGGCCTTCGGCCTCCAGCAGCTCTGCCGCGAGCAATTCCCTCTTTGCGGGGTTGAGGATCATCTGGTTCTCACTTTCGGATCGAGCCACGCATAGGCGATGTCAACGAGAAGGTTCAGGAATACGATCAGCACCATGTAGAAGATGACCGTGCCGAGAACCATGCCGTAGTCGCGGTTCAGCGCTGCGTTGATGAAATAGCGGCCGATGCCGGGCAATCCGAAGATGCTTTCGACGACCAGCGAGCCGGTGAGAAGGTAACTTGCTGCCGGCCCGAGATAGGAGACGACCGGCATCATGGCGGGTTTCAGCGCGTGGCGCATGACGGTGAGGCGCGGGCCGATGCCCTTGGCCCGAGCCGTGCGTATGAAGTTCTGGCTCATGACCTCGATCATCGAACCACGGGTGATGCGGGAGATGCGCCCCGCATGCGGCAGCGCCAGAACAATAACCGGCAGGATGAGATACTTGATGGAGCCGTTGCCCCACCCGCCGACCGGCAGCCAGCCGAGATGGATGCCGAACACGAGTTGCAGGATCGGGGCAATAAGGAAGTTCGGGAGCACGACCCCCACAAGCACCATGCTGCCAAGCCAATAGTCCGGCGCCTTGTTCTGATAGAGCGCCCCGAGACAGCCTGCTGCCACGCCGACGACGATGGCAAGCAGGAAGGCTGCCGAGCCGATCGTGAAGGTGTAGGGCAGGCCGATCATGATCTGCTGCGTGACTGTGAAGTCCTCACTGGCAAAGGAGGGCCCGAGGTCGCCTTTCAGCAGGTCGCCGACGTAGATGACGTACTGCTCAACCAGCGGCTTGTCGAGATTGTAGTGGGCCGCGAGGTTCTTCATGACTGCCGGCGGCAATGGCCTTTCGCCATCGAAAGGGCCGCCGGGGGCAAGGCGCAAAATGAAAAAGCACACTGTTACGGCAATCCACAAGACGGGGATTGTCGACAGCAATCGACGGAGTGCGTATTTGATCATGATCGTGAGCCAGCTCTTCCCGACGGTGCCGGGAAGAGCCTTTGGGCCTTATTCCTTGAAGGACAGCCAGCGTGTGCGGTGCTTGTCCGTAACGTTGTCTTCGAAGCCCTGGACCTTCGGAGAAACGATGTTTTCGGAGACGTAGTAATAGATCGGAATTGCCGCGCTTTCGTCGAGGGCGATTTGCTCGGCCTTCTTCAGGATTTCGGCGCGCGCCTTCAGATCCCTGGTGTTGTTGCCTTCCTTGACAATCTTGTCGTATTCCGCGTTGCTCCAGCGACCGTAGTTGTTCGGGACGCCGGTGACGAGCAGGCTCAGGAAGTTGTCCGGATCGTCATAGTCTGCAAGCCATCCAGCACGGCCGATCTCAACCTGGCCACGCTGCATTTCGTCATAGTGGACCTTGGTCTCGGTGTTGTACAGTTCGACTTCAACTCCGAGGGGCTTCCACATGGAGGCGATCGCGACCGCGATGCGCTTGTGGTTGTCATTGGTATTGTAGCGCAGCTGTGCCTTCAGAGGATGGTCGGGGCCGAAACCGGCTTCGGTAAGCAGCTTCTTGGCTTCTGCCACCTTCTCATTGTACGGCAGGTCCTTCCAGCTGGTGTAAGCCGGCTCGCCGTAGTTCGCCGTGCCTGGCGGAACCCAGGAATAGGACGGAAGCTCGCCGGTACCGAGAATGCTCGGACCGATGACTTCGCGGTTCACTGCCATTGAGAGCGCCTGGCGGACGCGCTTGTCGCTGAAGGGCGGCTTGGTGGAGTTCACGACGTAATAGTAGGTGCCAAGGAACGGCACGACGTGCGCCTGGCCCGGCAGATTTGTCTTGATCCACTCGTACTGATCCTTCGGGAAGTCCGTCAGGACGTCGAATTCGCCGGCGCGGTAGCGCTTCAGCGCGGCTTCCTGGTCTTCAAGCGTAAAGAACTTCGCGCCTTCGATCTTCAGGTCCTTGGCGCCGTACCATTGATCGTTCTTGACTGTGGTGACGTGCGAACCGGGAACCCATTCGACCGGCTTGTATGGACCGTTGGTGACGATGTTGCCGATCTTGACCCAATCAGCACCCTTGGCGTCGATGACGTGCTTCGGCAGCGGATAGGCCGTGTAGTGCGTCAGAGCGTTGATGAAGTAGGGGGTCGGATTTTCGAGCGTGATCTCCAGCGTCTTGTCGTCGATCGCCTTGACGCCCAGCTGGTTGAAATCGGTAATCTCGCCCTTGTTGATTTTCTCGGCGTTCTTGATCGTGAACTGGAGATAGGCGTAGTCCGCAGCGTTCTTCGGATCGAGGAGCCGCTGGAAGGCAAAAACGAAGTCGCCGGCTGTTACCGGTTGGCCGTCGGACCACTTAATCCCGTCGCGCAGCTTGAAGGTATAGACGAGGCCGTCGTCCGAGACGGTCCAGCTTTCGGCCTGACCAGGAATCGGGTCGGCCTTGGCGTCTTCCGTTACGAGGCCTTCGAAGATGTCACCGGCAATGCGATCTTCCCAGTCGCCGGAGATTTTTTGCGGATCAAGCGATGTCGTATCGCCACCATTGTGAATATTGATTGTGGCTGCGTGCGCCGAAACGGCCAGCAGCGAGCCAAGTACTGCAGAGGCCAGGAATCGCTTTGTGAAGAAGTTCATGGGGGAGGCCACCTTTCTAAGCTTTGCGCTTTTTTAATCGTTCGTTCCCGTGGTCGACCTGCCAATATCAGGTCGACGCGCAACCTATCGTAAAGGTTTGACGTTGCAAGCCCCAAAAATAGGCTTCGGTATCGGCTGGGCAAGTGGAGGAAAACGAGCAGGATTTAGCCGGCCAAGCAATGGTGACACGCACCCTACAACCGTTAAAGCCCTTCTGGTGAGCGTCTGCGACTTTCAGCCAAGATCCGCACAAGCAACTATGAGTTGATTCTCGCTCCTTGATGTCGCGTGTCGCGACGAGGGGATCTGCTGTCGCATACGGGATCGCCGTGTGTTTTCAAAGGCAAACGTCTCCCCGCCCCGGCAATGCTCATGTCACGTGTCCGGCAGTCGTTGTTGGCAGCCGGATACGAAACGAGATTGATGTCGGGCTCAGCATAGACGACAGCAGGCGACAGGCGTCGCCCTAAAGAATATGCAGCGTCGGAATCGCAACCACGAATTGGCCGCCCCAAGCTCTGATCTGCGAATTGGATTTGATGATCTCATCCTTCAAATTCCACGGCAGGATGACGATGTAGTCGGGTTTTGCTACGTCGATGTGGCTCGGCGCATAGACCGGGATGTGGCTCCCCGGCAGAAGTTTTCCCTGTTTTATGTCGCTGCGGTCGACGACGAAAGTGATGTCGTCTGCGGTCGCGCCACAAACATTGAGAAACGTGTTGCCCTTTGCAGCGGCGCCATAGGCAGCAACGGTCTTTCCATCTGCCTTGGCGCGCGCAAGGAAACTCCGGAATGCATCACAAACGGCGCCGATACGCTGGCCGAACCGCTCATATGTCGCCATACGCCTCAGGCCGAACTGTTCTTCCTTCTCACGAAGCGCAATGAGGCGGTCCGTCACAGTTCGCATTCCCTCCGTTTTCTGAGCGAAAACACGTAGCGACCCGCCATGCGTCGGAATCTCCTCGACATCGAAGACCTTCAGCCCGCAGGCCTCGAAAATCCGCTCGACTGCCAGAAGCGACATATAGGAATAGTGCTCATGATAGATCGTGTCGAACTGAATCCCGTCGAGCATTGTCAAGAGATGGGGGAACTCGAACGTCGAGACGCCGTCGGGTTTCAGCAAGATCGCAAACCCACTGACGAAGTCGGCGATATCCGGCACATGCGCCAGCACGTTGTTCGCGGCCGTCAAATCGGCGCGGAGGCCACCTGCGACCAGCGCCGTGGCGGCCTCCTTGCCGAAGAACGCCACCTTGGTCGCTACACCGCGGCTCTCGGCTATCTTCGCGGCATTCGCTGCCGGCTCCACGCCGAGAACGGACATGCCCATGCCGGCGAAATATTGCAGCAGGTAGCCGTCGTTCGACGCGACCTCGACAACCGACGCGTCCGAGGTCAAATCGAACCGTTCGGTCATCATCTCCGCATAGCGCTTGGCATGTTCGAGCCAGCTGGTCGAGAACGAGGAGAGGTAGGCGTAGTCGGCATTGAAGATCTCATCCGCCGGAACGGTCTCGGTCGTCTGAACCAGGTAGCACTCTGAGCAAACCATCACCTTGAGCGGAAACGAACGCTCCTTGTCGATCGCCGTCGCATCCGGCAGAAAGGAGTTCGACCACGGCGTCGATCCGAGATCCGCGACGACCGTCGTCAACGGCGCTGAGCAGAAGCGGCATTCATGAGACATGTCGTTGGGAGCCTTTCACAAAATCATCAATCTGGCTGGTGACTAGCGCGAGCGCATCACCGCCCCGACGCCATTGATCGTACCAGCGCGCTGTCAAGTCGATCGCTTCTGCCTGGCTGAGACAGGCCCGCCAGGCGAGAGACCGGTTGGCCTCCGCGGGGTCGAGTCCGAGCGTCTGCATCTCGCGCGGTTTGTCTGCTGAAGAGGTGTCGCGCCACGTCTCGCCCAGTCCCATCGCCACCTGAACAGCGGAGGCGACCGCACCAACCGCAATTTGCGCTTCCGCTGGCGAAGGGCCGAAATTCAAGGCCTCGGCCGACGGTTTTGCGGCGAAAAGCGCCTCGCTGAAAAGGAAGTAACCATTCAGGCAATCCAGCACATGCTGCCATGGACGTGTAGCGAGCGGGCTGCGGATATCAAGAATTTCGCCCGCGATCGCCGCGCGAACGATATCCGGTACCAGGCGATCCTCGGAAAAATCGCCGCCTCCGAGGACGTTGCCGCCCCGCGCGGTGCCGACATGCACGCCCTTCTGCCGAAAGAATGAGTCGCGGTACGTCGCGGTCGCGATCTCCGCCGCGGCTTTCGAACCGGAATAGGGATCGTGCCCGCCCAGCCGATCGGTTTCGACGAAATGCCGCCCGCTCTCGTCATTGCTGTAGACCTTGTCGGTCGTCACCACGAGCACGGCCTTGAGCGCCTCGATCGACCGTGACGCTTCCAGCAGCCGTACCGTCCCCATCACGTTGACGTCAAATGTCTCGTCGGGTTCGGCATAGCTTCGCCGCACCAGCGGTTGGGCGGCCATATGGAGGATAATGTCGGGATTGCAGTCCTGCAGCGCCGCCCCCAGTCGGGTGCCGTCGCGGATATCGGCAATCGTCTCGGCCTCAAGCCCCCAAGAGCCTGCAAGGGCATGCAGCGAAGGCGTAGTGGCGGGTGCCAGCGCGTAGCCGGTCACCCGCGCACCGAGCTTCGACAGCCAGATCCGCGCCCATGTTCCCTTGAACCCCGTGTGGCCCGTCAGGAAGACACGCTTGCCGGCCCAGAAACGTGGATCCGGCAAGCGGCTCACGACCAGACTTTCCACGGCGCGTCGCCACTCTGCCAGAGTTCTTCAAGCTGATTCTTGTCGCGTAGCGTATCCATCGGCCGCCAGAAGCCGTCATGCGCAAACGCGATCAGTTGGCCGTCTCGGGCGAGCCCTTCAAGCGGAGCGCCCTCGAATGGCATGCTGTCGCCGTCAATGCGATCCAGAACCGAGCGGTTGAGGACGAAGAAGCCGCCATTGATGCGCCCGTTGTCGCCCGCTGGTTTTTCCGTAAAGCTTCGCACCCGCCCGCCGTCCATCAGCAACGCGCCATAGCGTCCCGGCGGAACCACGCTGGTGACAGTTGCGTCGCGGCCGTGGCTGAGATGGAAGTCCGTAAGCGCCCGGATATCTACGTTGGCCACACCGTCGCCATAGGTCAGGCAGAAGTTGTCGCCGAGATAGTCCGCCACGCGCTTCAACCGCCCGCCTGTCATCGAGTCCTGGCCCGTTTCAACGAGTGTCACACGCCAGGGTTCGGCTTTCGTCGCATGATAAGTCGTCTCGCCCGTCGCCATGTCGAAGGTGACGTCGGCGGAGTGAAGAACGTAGTTCGCAAAATACTCCTTGATCATATATCCGCGGTAGCCGAGGCAGATGACGAAATCGTTGAAGCCGAAATGGCTGTAGATTTTCATTATGTGCCACAAAATCGGCCGGCCACCGATCTCGATCATCGGCTTGGGCCGCAGATGGCTTTCTTCGGAAATACGGGTGCCGTATCCCCCGGCAAGAATGACGATCTTCATGGTAACGTGCTTTCGATCAGTGCGCGGTTTCTCAGGTTGGACCGACTTTGGAGGAAACGCAGCGAAGTCCAATTGCTTGAAATCGCGACCATATCCTGCGGATTTTGAATCATCGGGTGGTCCATCCGGAAGCAGTTGTAGGATCGACATACTTTCGAAGAAAGTCCGATGCGCTGAGGTTGAGAGCATGGTCGGATCGCAGCGCCGCGATCCGGGACCTCTTCCTCAAAGTTGCTCATGCTATGCCTCGATGTGATGATTGCCGTGTTGCAACGTTGATTCTGCGAAAAAGTGGGCTTCCCACAATGGCCGCAAGTATCTTGCGCGGGCCTGATCTTAGCCCAATGCCACCGGGCTCAACAGAGGAATCTGCTGGATTCAGGCCCCGCAATCAATGCGCAGCGTTCAATCAGCTCGCTCGTTGAATTTCACGATCCTGGCGGGATTGCCGACGACGACAGCGTGGTCAGGCACATTCTTGGTTACCACGGCGCCGGCGCCGATGGTCGCCCAGTTGCCAATCCTCAGGCGAGGCAGGATCGTCGCATTGACGCCGACAAACACGCCGTCGCCTATCTCGCAACAGCCGGCAATACACGCAGACGGCGCGACAAAGACCGATCGACCGAGGCGGCATTCGTGATTTACGACGGCGCCGATATGGATGCTCGAGTTATCGCCGAGTTCGACTTGTGCGCCGAGTTGAACGCCCTGTTGGATATAGATACCTCGCCCGAGCGCAACCATGTTGGTGTCGACTGTAGGGTGAATAAGGTTGACGAGCTGGCCACCGGCTGCCTCGATCCCGCGACCAGTCTCCTCCCGCGCCTGTGTGCTGCCGCTCACGAGGCTGACAAAGCCAACCCGGGGACCAGCAAGTCCCGGAATGACTTCGTATCCGCCGAGCACGGGCATGCCGAAAAACAGCGTCCCATGTTTACGCTTGTCGTTATCGAGCAAGCCCGGAAAGCTGACCGGAGACGATGCCTGCACGGCCTGCACCATGCGGATGGTCTCAGGACTCGCCGCACCAAGCAGGTATATGCTTTCCATCTCTCCCATCTCCATCTCAGCTCGCGGCAATCTGGCCGCAGATGTCCTTCACGACATCAATAACGCGGCGCTGCTCGTCGTCGGTTATGTCATGATAGCTCGGCAGATTGATCGCTCGTCCCGGCAAGTCGTAGGCGACGGAGTTTTCCGGTGCGTCGGCGAAGGATGGCAATGAGCTCAGCGGCCAGAAGAACACGCGCGCATCAATGTTCTCGGCCAGGAACGCAGCTTGAAGCCTCTCTCTGGTGATGCCAGTCTCGGGCGCAAACATCAGCGTCGGCATCCAGAAGCCGTTCTCTGTTCCCTCGGGCTCAGGGTTCATCGACAATGAACTGATATGCCGGAACGCGTCACGGTAGGTGTAGAAGATCTGCCTTTTTCGTTCGGTCAGCTCGTCGATCCGCTCCACTTGCGCCAGGCCGATCGCGGCCTGCAAGTTCGAGATCTTGTATTTGAAGCCGACTTCGTCAGGCCAGAATTGCTTTGTTTGCCCACGAGCACGCCCGTGGTTCGAAAGTGTCAGAACCCTGTTGTAGACGCCCGGATCGTTCGTGACGAACATCCCTCCTTCTCCGGTGGTGATGGTTTTCGTTCCGTGAAACGAGAAAGCTCCGAAGGCACCCATGGAGCCGGCGCGCTTTCCATGCCAAACCGATCCAAGCGCTTCTGCGGAGTCTTCCACGACGTGCACGCCATGGCGCTCGCCGATTTCAAGAAGAGCGTCCATGTCGCAAAGATTGCCGTAGATGTGAACGGCCAGAATAGCTTTTGTCCGCGGGGTGATCGCCGCATCGGCCTTCTTTGGATCGATACACCAGCTATCGGGAAGAACGTCGACGAATACAGGTTTAGCACCCAGATGCACGATCGGAGCGGCCGAAGCGATCCAGTTCGTGTCAGCCAGGATCACCTCGTCGCCTGGGCCAATACCGAGAGCGGCAAGCCCCATGTGCAGCGCTCCGGTACAGCTGGACGTCGCGATCGCATGCTTGACATTCAGGTGCGCGGCAAACGCTGCCTCGAACCTGTTGATATATTCGTAGCAGCGATCTCCCCAGCCGTTCGCCACGGCGTCCGCAACATAGCCTATCTCGTGTTCGGTTATGGATGGTTTGGTGTAGAGAATGCGCTGCTTCATCACGACCCCGGTCAAGGTAGAATGGCAACTCTTGAGCCTAATTTCCGAATCGGGTCAAGTGGCGACGCGGCGCCGCTGAGATCGCTTTGCGGTAACAAAGAGTCCACGTAGCAGAGAAACCCATGTCCCGCTTCACTCGCATCCCCACTGCCCTGATTGACCTCGTCGTCATCGAACGCCAGCGCCTCGGTGACGAGCGCGGCTTCTTCTCGCGGTTCTTCTGCGGCGAAGAGCTTGCCGACTTCGGCATTGGCGGTATCGCGCAGATCAATCACACGATGACACAGGCAAAGGGGGTGATTCGCGGCATGCATTTCCAGCGCGCGCCGCATGACGAAGCGAAGTTCGTCTCATGTCTCGCGGGCGCCGTCTTCGACGTCGCGGTCGATCTCAGGCCGCAGTCGTCAACCTATCTCAAGTGGCATGGTGAGGTTCTTTCCGCCGAGAATGCCCGGTCGATGATGATCCCGCCGGGCTTTGCCCATGGTTTCCAGACGCTGACGGAGAACTGCGAATTGATCTATCTGCACGATAAGCCTTACGCGCCCGGCGCCGAAGGCGGGGTCAACGCGCTCGATCCCAGGGTCGCGATCGCCTGGCCGCTACCTGTTGCGCAGATGTCGGAGCGGGATCGTAACTTTCCAATGCTGTAAAATGCCGCTGTCGGCTTATCTGCAGTTGGAAGCCGGCTGATTTGACGCCGCACTGCCCGCCACTAGATTGAGCATGACGAAAGGGAGGCCACGATGACAGAAGTAGACGTGCCTTGGGAAGGCGGCTGCCGATGCGGCCGCGTGCGGTTGAAGGTCAGTGCCAAGCCGCTATTGACCATGGCCTGCCATTGCACCGGATGCCAGAGAATGTCATCCAGCGCTTACTCGTTGAGTGTCGCCATTCCAGCGGACGGCTTCGAGATCACCGAGGGGCAGCCAGTGGTCGGCGGTCTGCACGGTGTTGAGGCGCACCACTATTTTTGCGGCCACTGCATGACCTGGATGTTCACGCGGTCGGAAGGGATGGACTGGTTTGTCAATTTGCGTCCGACGATGCTGGACGATCCGCGCTGGTTCCGGCCATTCATCGAGACCTGGACGCGCGAAAAGCTGCCCTTCGCCGAAACGGGCGCGATCCGCAGCTACGAGGCGCTGCCCGAGATGGAGGCTTACGAAGGACTGGTGAAGGAGTACATGGCCTGCAGCTAAGGCAGGGCGGTGTCCGGCCATGCATCGCCTGCCGGCCGGATTGAAATGATGCTCTACTCGTCGCTCATCTTCAGCGCTGCGATGAACGCTTCCTGCGGAATCTCGACCTTGCCGAACTGGCGCATCCGTTTCTTGCCAGCCTTCTGCTTATCGAGCAGCTTGCGCTTGCGGCTGGCGTCGCCGCCGTAGCACTTCGCTGTCACGTCCTTGCGCATCGCCGAGATGGTTTCGCGGGCGATGACATTTCCACCGATCGCCGCCTGGATCGGAATCTTGAACATGTGCCTCGGGATCAGGTCCTTCAGCTTTTCGCACATGTCGCGGCCACGCTTTTCGGCCGCCGAACGGTGGACAAGCATCGACAGCGCATCCACCGGCTCACCGTTGACCATGATCGTCATCTTGACGAGATTGCCCTCGCGATAGCCGTCGAGATGATAGTCGAAAGAGGCGTAACCCTTGGAGATCGACTTCAGGCGGTCGTAGAAATCGAAGACCACTTCGTTGAGCGGCAGCTCGTAGGTGAGCATGGCGCGCTTGCCGACATAGGTAAGTTCGGTCTGGATGCCGCGGCGGTCCTGACAGAGCTTGAGAATGCCGCCGAGATAATCGTCGGGCGTCAGGATGGTCGCCTTGATCCAGGGCTCGTGGATCTCGCTGATGCGGACAGGGTCTGGCATGTCGGCGGGATTGTGCAGCTCGCGCTCGGTGCCGTCGGTCATCGTCAGCTTGTAGACGACCGAGGGGGCCGTCGCGATCAGGTCGAGGTCGAATTCGCGTTCGAGACGCTCCTGGATGATTTCCAGATGCAGCAGGCCGAGGAAGCCGCATCGGAAACCGAAACCGAGTGCGGCAGACGATTCCATTTCGAAGGAGAAGGAGGCGTCATTGAGGCGTAGCTTGCCCATCGCCGCGCGCAGATCCTCGAAGTCGGCCGCATCGACCGGGAAGAGGCCACAGAACACCACCGGCTGGGCGGGCTTGAAGCCCGGAAGCGCCTGCGCCGTCGGCTTCTTGTCTTCAGTAATTGTGTCGCCGACGCGAGTATCCGCAACTTCTTTGATCGAGCCGGTGAAGAAACCGATCTCGCCCGGGCCGAGGCTATCGACCGCCAGCATCTTCGGCGTCAGCACGCCAACGCGCTCGACCTGATACTTGGCGTCGGTGCCCATCATGCGGATGGTCTGGCCCTTGGCCAGCACGCCGTCGATGATGCGTACGAGAACCATAACACCGAGGTAGGTGTCGTACCAGCTGTCGACGAGAAGCGCCTTCAGCGGTCCGGTTTCGCCGGCCGGGCTTTTGGGCGCCGGTAACTGGTGAACGATCGCTTCCAGAACGTCAGGAATGCCGAGGCCCGTCTTGGCGGAGATCAGCACAGCCTGAGAGGCGTCGATGCCGATCACTTCCTCGATCTGCTCGCGGATCCGGTCCGGCTCTGCCGCCGGCAGGTCGATCTTGTTGAGAACCGTGACGATCTCGTGGTTGTTGTCGATCGCCTGATAGACGTTGGCGAGCGTCTGCGCCTCGACGCCCTGTGAGGCGTCGACCACAAGCAGCGACCCCTCGCAGGCCGACAGCGAACGGGAGACTTCGTAGGCGAAGTCGACGTGGCCGGGTGTGTCGATCAGGTTGAGGATATAGGTCTCGCCATTGTTGGCCTTGTAGTGCAGACGAACGGTCTGCGCCTTGATGGTGATGCCGCGCTCGCGCTCGATATCCATGCTGTCAAGCACCTGCTCCGACATGTCGCGTTCGGCAAGGCCGCCGGTCGTCTGGATTAGCCGGTCGGCAAGCGTCGATTTTCCGTGGTCGATATGCGCGACGATGGAAAAGTTGCGGATATGGTCAAGGGGCGTGCGGTTCGGATTGGTGCTCATGGGCGCCATATAGCAGCGCATCCCCTTGTCGCAAAGTGGAAAAGCAGGGTTTCGTTTACGATAGGTCGGGTCGCTCGAATCCGAAAGATTTGCCTTGATTCCACTATCGATCAATGCATTTCTATTATAGTAGATCGTATGATGGAAAAAGAACTCGAAAAGGCGATCGGCATACGCATCCGCAAGATACGGATGGAGAAAAGCCTGACGCTGGATGATCTTGCCAACGCCTCCGGCGTGAGCCGGGCAATGATCTCCCGAATCGAACGTGGAGAGGCAAGCCCGACGGCCTCATTGCTTGCGCGGGTTTGCGCCGCGCTCGGCCTGTCGCTTTCCTCCTTCTTCGCCGATGACGGCAAGGCCTCCCCGCTCTCCCGCCGGCAGGAACAGCAGGTCTGGCGCGATCCCGAAACGGACTACATGCGCCGTTCCGTATCGCCGCCCGGAACGGGGTCCGACGTCGACATCGTCGATGTCGAGTTCCCCGCCGGCGCTCGCGTCGGCTTCCCGCCGCATGCGGCAAGCAGCGGCATGACCCAGCATATCTGGCTCTTCCACGGCGAACTGGAGATGACGACTGGCGAGACGGTTCATCGTCTCCTGCCTGGTGATTGTCTGTTCATGCCCGTTGCCGAAGGTCACGTCTTCCACAATCCCGGCAATACGCCCGCCCGCTACTGTGTCGTGCTCGACCGGCGCCGCTAGTTCATTTCAGGAGAGACCCATGATCGCCATCCGCCTTCTCGACGCAGCCTCAGCGCGGGCAGCTATTCCCGACCTCTGCGAGGTTCTGGCCGATTGCGTCAATGGCGGCGCTTCCGTCGGCTTCATGCAGCCTTACGACACGGCGAGCGCGGAGCCTTACTGGCGGGGTGTTGCGGAAAGCGTCGCGATGGGCGCGACGCTGCTTTTCGTCGCCGAACTGGCGGGTAAGGCGATCGGTACCGTGCAGGTCGGCGCTGCCCAGATGCCCAATCAGCCGCACCGTGCCGATCTCAAGAAGCTGCTGGTTCACCGCTCCGCCCGTGGCAAGGGTCTAGCCCGCTTGCTGATGGATGCCGCCGAGCGTGAGGCGGGGAGACTGGGCAAGACTCTCCTCGTGCTCGATACGGCGACAGGAAGCGATGCCGAGGCGATCTATCCGCGCTTCGGATGGCAGCGTGTCGGCGTGATCCCGGATTACGCCCTGTGGCCGGAAGGTGGCTTCTGCGCATCCACCTTTTTCTACAAGCGGATCGCCGCCTGAGCGGCTATCATGCCGGCTTGCGCTGCGGGTCGTCGAGGGCCGGATTGTAGAACAACGAAAGCGTCAGGCTCTTGGCGATCCGCTCCGCGGTCGCCATGAACCACGCCTTCGCATCGGCGTTCGGCGCGATATCGTCGAGCGTGTCGGAAAACAGCGCCAGCCACTGCGGGAACAACTCCGCTGTCAAATCCGAGACGCCGGTGTGCGCCTGCACCGGCTTACCGCCATAGGCACCACTGCGAAACGCCACAGCCGACCAGAAACTCTTCATCTTTGCCATATGCTCCGGCCAGCGACCTGCAAGCTTAGCGTCGAACACCGGTCCAAGGGTAGGATGCTTGAGTACGCGGCCGTAGAACGTCTCCACCAGCCTATCAATGAACGCCTCATCGACCCCCATCGCCTTCATTTCAGCTTCGGCGCGTTCGCGGATGGCGGCCACATGTGCCGCCCGGCCCTCTATTTTCGTGTTCATCGTCCACTCCAGCGGTCGCCGATTGCGACGGCATTCATATAAGCGGCGATTGCCGCCGGGAGAAGACCGCAAGATCTAAACACAGGACAGCGGATACGCTTCCACGTTCATCGAGGCTCGGCCGATGACCCAAATGGAGCCATGCATTCTGTCAATTCGGCCTAAGCCGGATTGTCGAGCGTGCCGGGGCTGTTGCCGGTGGCATACCATTCCGACTTACGCTCGGGGGTGGCGCCTGCCAGCGCCCGCCGAACACCATCTGCGTCGAGGTCGGTGCCGTAGACCGGAGTAGCGGGCTGTTGTCGCCATGATTCATCGAGACTGCCTGCATCGACGCCGTCGAATCCCAGTTCATCGAACAGTCTGACGACCACGGCCTTGGCGGCGGCACTTTCGCCGGCGACCGGTAGGGCGATGCGGCCGCGAGTGCCGGCCGGCTTGCCGGATTCGAGCAGATGTTGCCAGTAGATGTTGTTGAAAGCTTTCAGTACCGGTCGTCCGAGTTGGCTTTCTACCCAGCTACTCTCGGTCATGCCATTCTCGATTGCGGCGATCTTTCCATCACGCTGCCGTGGGTAGTAGTTACCGGTGTCGACCACCACCACTTCCGAAGCGACGCCGTCGAAGAGATCTTTCGGCAGATCGGGGACTTTGCCTTCCTGTATTGCGACAATTACAACGCCTCCGCTGCGGGCGGCTTCACGGGCCGTCACCGCCGTCGCGCCGGTCTCGGCGACGAGTTTCGCGAGCGATGCAGGCCCGCGCGAATTGGCGACGAAGACTTTGTGGCCCGCCGTCGAAAGGCGGCGCGTCAGAGTGCCTCCGATGAAGCCGGAGCCGATAATGCCGATATTCATGACCGTTGTCCTGAAACGATGTGACTGGTCTAGAGGTAGGTGTGCGAACACCCGTCACCAAGGGCAAGTCCGCCTTAGTTTCTTGCGGCCGCTCAACATCGCGTGAGGTCGGTATGCCGGCAAGTGGCTGTCAAGACGGCGCAAAGGCGCCGAGGCTTCCTCCGGGCGCGCGTGTCTACGGGCAGCGCTCCAAACCATTCGAATGGGGCTGAACGCCTCCCGGTGCTTCCGGCGTTCAGGGCGCCGCGGCGCGAAGCACACCGATCAGCGCCTGTCCATCGGTGAAGTAAGGGTCGCCGCCACCGTTGCGGCCGGTCTTGGTCGGGCCGATTCCGGCTATTTCATAGGTCGATGAAAGCTGTCCCGCCCTGAGCAGGTCGCCGATCACCAGATTCCGCTCGGCGTCGATATCGGGCCCGATGTGATGGGTGATTTGGCCGGTGTCGTGGCTGAAGCCGACGCCACGGTCAAAACTCGCAGAACCAAGCCAAAGCGGCCGGCCATCAGCACCGGTCCTCGTGCTATGCCAGAGGCGCACATGGTTGCGTTTGTCCGCGCTTTTGCCGACGGCTTTTTCAAAGGCGAGGTCCTGCTTGCGTCCATCGAAGAACAATGGGCTAACCGGAGCGTCCAGGTCAGGCCGATCAAGCACGACGCTCAGTCCGATTTCGGCCGACGTACGCAGGGTAATCTTATCGGCAGGGTCCCATCCCGCTGCCGCGAATGCCCGCAGCACCTCTTCTTTGGAGCCAACCAGACCGACATTAATGGGATCGCCGGGGATGTCCTGCCCGGTGGTTGTAACCATGTCGCCAAATTCGGCAACGCGACCGGCATCATGGAATATCCATACTTCGGGGACGACAAAATAGGCGACAAGCAAGTATCCCATTAGCAACGCTGTCGCGGCGCTTATCGCCATATGTGTTTTCGTACGACTTTTCATGACTGTTTACGTCGCCACTAAGAAATATCGACGAGCGGAATCGCGCGCCAAGGAATATTTACTGAGATCGTAGAACTCGCAACTGTTTCGAATTGTAGCAATCACTTGCATACCATACTGTCTATTCCAGTAATATTTCAAACTATAAAACGTCGAACGCCGCGTCGGCTGCAACGGCGAGGCATATTGTGCGCGGGAGGCTTGCGCCCTTGCTATCCACGCTCGTAGCGCTTAGCTCTCTGGCGTTACAATCCGGATAACGCATGCCACACAAGGTTTCTCTTTCCCGCCTCAAACTGACCGATTTCCGCAACTACACGGCGGCCGGATTGCCGCTTGACAGCCGGCATGTGGTGCTGACCGGCGACAACGGCGCCGGCAAGACCAACCTCATGGAGGCGGTATCCTTTCTGTCGCCCGGACGCGGCCTGCGGCGCGCCACTTATGGCGATATCACCCGCGTCGGCGCCACCGCCGGCTTCTCGATTTTCGCTCAACTCGACGGGATGGAGGGCGAGGTGGAGATCGGCACCGGCGTCGATACGACCGACGATGCGGCCTCCCGCCGGCTGCGTATCAACGGTACGCCGGCAAGAACCGCCGACGAACTTACCGATCATCTACGAGTGCTCTGGCTGACACCATCGATGGATGGGCTCTTTACGGGTGGCTCGTCCGAGCGTCGTCGCTTCCTCGACCGACTGGTGCTCTCCCTCGACCCCTCTCATGGACGCCGCGCCAGCGATTTCGAGCGCGCCATGCGCAGCCGCAACAAGCTTCTCGACGAGCGCCGCTTCGATCCGTCGTGGCTGTCGGGCATCGAGGAGCAGATGGCCAGCCTCGGAATTGCGATGGCGCTGGCACGCCAGGAAATGCTTGGGCTCCTTGCCCGGCTGATCGAGGAAACACGCGAAGCATTGCCGTTTCCCTCCGCGTTGCTGGAGCTCAGCGGCTTCATGGACGGACAGTTTGGCCGCCCGGCCGTCGATCTCGAGGACGATTATGCCGCGATGCTGGCGGAAAGCCGTCATCGCGATGCCGGCGCGGGCCGCACGCTTGACGGTCCGCACAGGGCAGATCTCCTGGTGCGTCATCGCGACAAGCAGATGGAAGCCGCGCGCTGCTCGACAGGCGAACAGAAGGCGCTTCTGGTCGGCGTGATTCTGGCGCACGCCCGCTTGGTCGGCAATCTGACAGGCCACGCACCGATCCTGCTGCTTGACGAGATCGCCGCCCATCTCGACGAGGGGCGTCGTGCCGCCCTGTTCGATTTGATCGACGCGCTCGGCGGTCAGGCCTTCATGACGGGCACGGACCGCGCCATGTTTTCTGCACTCGGCGACCGGGCGCAGTTCTTCACCGTTGCCGATGGAAAGGTTTTCGAATGACCGCCGATTTCCCGATTGCCGAAGGCCATGCTAGCGTCGCTCCCATGGAACCTCTGAGCCCTGAAGAAATCGCCAGATACCAGCGCCACATCCTGCTTCCCGAAATAGGCGGTGCCGGCCAGCAGAAACTGAAGGCTTCACGCGTGCTGGTAATCGGCGCGGGCGGCCTGGGCGCGCCGATCCTGCAGTATCTCGCTGCCGCCGGAGTTGGTACGCTTGGGATTGCCGACGATGATCGCGTGTCGCTTTCCAACCTGCAGCGCCAAGTCATTCATGATTCCGGAACGATCGGCGAATTGAAGACGCAAAGTGCTGCCTTTGCGATCGCGCGGCTCAATCCGCACGTGAAAGTCATTCGGTTCGAGGAACGGTTCTCGCCCGATTCCGCCAGGCGTCACCTGTCGGGTTTTGATCTCGTGATAGATGGCTCGGACAATTTCGACACGCGCTATACGGCAGCGGACGCCGCGGAAGCTGCGCAGATCCCGTTGGTAACAGGTGCGGTCGGCCGCTTCGACGGCTCGGTCACGGTGTTGAAGCCTTACGAAGCCGTCGCCGATGGCACGCTGAACCCAACCTACCGTGATCTCTTCCCGGAAAAGCCACCGGCCGGTCTTATTCCCGTCTGCGCTGAAACCGGCGTCATCGGTGCGCTCACCGGCGTCATCGGAACGCTGATGGCGATGGAGGCAATCAAGCTCATTACCGGCACTGGTGAGCCGCTGGTTGGCCGGCTGTTGCTCTATGATGCCTTGTCGGCGCGCTTCGATACGATCCGCTACAGGCGCCGGCGTCCGAAGCAGACCCAGGCGTCATGAACATCAGCCGCCTCGAAGCCGGCTTCGACCGCTGGGATGAGCTCCTGGCGCTTATCCTATCCTCTTTTTCTTACATGAATGAACGCATCGAGCCACCGTCCTCGGCACTCCTTCTGACGTCAGGTTCGCTTGCCGCTAAGGCCGAAACGGAGATGGCCTTTGTCGCGCTGGAGGGTGAAACCTTGGTTGGTTGCGTATTCCTGCGGCCCGAGTGGGGGTCTGTTTACATCGGCAAGCTCGCAATTGCGCCGGACGCCCAGTCGCGGGGGATAGGCAGGCAGCTGCTGTCGGTTGCCGAAGAAACGGCGCGGTCACTCGCCTTGCCGGCGCTGAGGCTGGAAACGCGCATCGAACTCGTCGAGAATCACGCCGTATTCGCCCGGTGGGGCTTCTCGAAGACGGCGGAAAACGCCCATCCGGGCTTCAGTCGAACGACGTCGATCGAGATGCGGAAATCGCTCTCGGCCCAGGGCTAGCGGCCGGGCAGCACCCGGTTCGGCGGGCGGTGGCCGTCGATGAATGCGCGGATGTTGATGATCACCTTGTCGCCCATGTCGATTCGACCTTCGATCGTCGCTGAACTCATGTGCGGCAGCAGCACGACCTTGCCCTCGTTTGCGAGCTTGATCAACTTTGGATTGACGGCCGGTTCGTTCTCGAACACGTCGAGGCCGGCACCGGCAAGTTTGCCTTCCCTCAGGCTTTTTATCAGCGCCGCTTCATCGATCACGTCGCCGCGCGCGGTATTGACGAGATAGGCCGTCGGTTGCAGAAGCGCCAGACGCCGCGCCGACAGCAGGTGGAACGTCGCCGGCGTTGAGGGGCAGTTGACCGATACGATATCGACGCGTGCAAGCATCTGGTCGAGGCTTTCCCAATAGGTCGCCTCCAGTTCGTCTTCCGTCGCGGGATTGACCCGCTTGCGGTTGTGGTAGTGGATGGCGAGCCCGAACGCCTTGGCACGGCGAGCCACTGCGGTGCCAATGCGCCCCATCCCGACGATGCCGATGCGCTTGCCATGAATGCGGCGCCCGAGCATCCAGGTCGGTGACCATCCGGCCCATTCCCCGGGTTGGTCCGTCAGTATCCGCGCGCCTTCGCCGAGCCGGCGTGGCACTGCGAGAATGAGTGCCATCGTCATATCGGCGGTGTCTTCGGTCAGCACGTTTGGCGTGTTTGTAACGGTAATTCCCTTACGGGCCGCGGCTTCCACATCGATATGATCGGTGCCGTTCGAGAAGCTGGCAATCAGCTTCAACTGCGGACCCGCTTCCTCGATCACGGCGGCATCGATCCGGTCCGTGACAGTCGGGACCAGGACATCGGCCGTCCTCATGGCAGCAATCAGTTCCGGCCTCGATCGCGGCGTGTCGTCTATGTTGAGTTCCGCGTCGAAGAGTTCGCGCATGCGCGTCTCGACCGCGTCGGGCAGCTTGCGGGTAATGTAGACCTTCGGTTTTTTCTTCGTCGTCATGTCCGCCGGCGCTGCATTGTTCAGAGGTCCTTAACCAAGACGCGGGATAATTTTCCCGTTCCGGGCAATTTCTACCAGACCCGCGCGCGAAGACAAACAAAACTCGTTCAGCGTGCGGTCAAATGTCGAGGTCCGGGAATCAGGCAGGAGAGCTGCCTTGAATTCGAGCGAACGGAAGTCCCCATGCGCAGCACACTCCTGAAATCATGCCTCGCCCTCGCGATCGGTTTCGTGCTTTCGGCTGGAACCGCCGAATTGGGGCATGCCCAGGCGGCAAAAGGCCCGAGCGGCCAGCCGCTTCCCCGCTTCGTGACGCTGAAGTCCAAGCGCGTCAACCTGCGCATCGGTCCCGGCACGGACTATGCCGCGTCGTGGATGTACCTGAAGGCCGGACTGCCGGTTGAGATCATCCAGGAATATGACAACTGGCGGCAGGTGCGTGACGCTGATGGTACCGAGGGCTGGGTCAACCAGTCGCTGCTGTCGGGGACGCGCGCGGCCATTGCCGCTCCATGGATGAAGGGCAAGGGCAAGGGGGTCTTCGTCAACATGCGGCGAGACGCGTTGTCGTCCTCAAGCGTTGTTGCCAAGCTCGAACCCGGCGTCATGATGAATATCGGTGAATGCAACGGTGACTGGTGCTTCGCCAAGATCGACGGCGCCGAAGGCTGGGTGGCGCAGTCGGAGATCTGGGGCGCTTATCCAGGCGAAGCCTTCAAGTAAGGCTTGCCTGCTTTCCGGCCTCGGCCAGGGACTTCATCGGCCGCGGGCCGATCTGCTGAATGACGATGCCGGCTGCCAGGCAGCCGAGCTTTCCGCAGTCTTCCAGGGTCCGACTCTGAGTATAGCCGTAAAGGAAGCCGGCGGCGAAAAGGTCGCCCGCGCCCGTCGTGTCAACCAATTCCCTGATCTTGATCGCATCGACATAGAAGCGCTCAGGCCCCTTCAGGATGACAGCACCATCCTCGCTCATGGTGACCGCTGCGATCTTGCAGTCCTTGGCAATCTTGACGAGTGCCTCCTCGAAATCGTCTGTCTCGTAAAGTGCCAGCGCTTCCTGCCGGTTGGCAAAAACGATGTCGACCGTGCCGGAGCGCATCAGTTCCAGAAACTCGGCGCGGTAGCGATCGACGCAGAAGCTGTCGGATAGCGTCATCGAGACTTCGCGACCATTCTCGTGGGCAATGCGCGCGCAATCGCGGATCGCTTCCTTGGCGCGCGGTGGGTCCCAGAGGTAGCCTTCGAAATAGGTGACCTGGGACTGTGCCACGACCTCGGGCTCGACATCTTCCGGGCCGAGTTCGACGCAGGCGCCGAGATAGGTGTTCATCGAGCGCTCACCGTCGTCGGTGACGAAGATCATCGAGCGTGCCGTTGGCGGGAACTTACCCTTCGGCTGAGTCTGGTAGTGAACGCCCTGTGCGCGGATATCATGCGCGAAGATCTCGCCAAGCTGGTCCTCGGCGACCTTGCCGAAATAGGCAGCTTTGCCGCCGAAGCTGGCAATACCAGCTGCCGTGTTGCCGGCGCTGCCGCCTGACGCTTCCAGTGCCGGGCCCATATGCGCGTAGAGAAGCTCAGCGCGATCGGCATCGATGAGGTTCATCGCGGCCTTGGTGATCTTGTGGTCAATGAGGAACTGGTCGTCGCAGCGCGCGATGATATCGACGATGGCGTTGCCGACAGTCAGAACATCGAATTTGGTCATGAAAAGGGAGGTCCCGGTTTTTGGTGATAGCCGGTAGTCGGTCTTAGCGAATTTTCACCGCATGGGAAGAAGAAATGCCGGCGGCCCGCTATTCCCCTCGCAAAAATGCGGCTGCGGCGTCATCCGCCCGTCATTTTCGATGGCTATAAACATCGCCAACGAGATTGGCATGTGTGGTTCACGGACTGCAGCCAATGGAGAAGGGAATGATACCCTTCGACGGTACCGGAGCGACGCTGACCACGGATGAACTGGCAGCATTGTCGACCGGCTGTCCGGCAAGGCCGGACGCGGAAAAGCGGGCGTGGCCCGCTTTTTTTGTCTCGGCCTAACGCGTTGCGACCATTCACGTTTGTCAGCGCAAACGATTTGCTGCTAGACCTTTGCCAACCGCATGCAAAGGCACCCCTTTCTGATGTCAGCCATCATTTTCGACGTTCTTCCCATTTTCATCATGATTTTGATCGGCTGGTTGATCGTGAAAGCGGGATTGATGAAGGCGGAGATCGGCGATGCGCTCAGCGAGTTCGTCTTCAAGGTCGCCGTTCCGCTGCTGCTTTTCCGAACGATTGCTGAAGCTGATTTTCAAGGCGCATCGCCTTTTCGTCTCTGGATCGCCTATTTCTCCGGCGTTGCCGTCACGTGGTTTGCGGCGCATGTGGCCGCCACCCGGTTTTTCGGCCGGGATGATCGTATCGGCGTTCTCGCCGGCGTTTCATCGGCCTTTGCCAATACGATCTTCATCGGGCTTCCGCTGGTGCAGCGGACGATAGGGGACAAGGGCCTTGTCCCGCTCTCGATCCTGATCGCCGTTCACCTGCCTGTCATGATGATCATCGGTACGATCCTGATGGAGCGTGCCGAACACAAGATCGCCGGCGGTCACGAGCGCAGCGTCGCCAAGGTGGTTCGGCAGATCGCCGTCAACCTCGTTCGCAATCCGCTGGTGATCGGGTTGGCGGGCGGTGCGTGCATGCACCTGCTGGAGCTGAAGATGCCTGCGCCGGTGGAGATGATTGTCGACCAGATCGCTGGCGTGGCTGGGCCTGTCGCCCTCATTTCGCTCGGCATGGCGCTGCAGAAGTACGGCATTTCGGGCAATGTCGGAATTGCCAGCGTCACCTCCGCCTTCAAGCTTCTGCTTCTCCCCGCGTGCGTCTGGACTGCGAGCAATCTGGTCGGATTGGCGAGTGACTGGACAGCGGCTCTGGTGTTGATTTCGTCGGTGCCGACGGGGGTGAACGCCTGGCTCATTGCCAATCGCTTCGGCGTCGGACATGGCCTGGCGGCCTCGACCATAACGGTGACCACTGCCCTTGGCGCCATCTCGGTGTCGTTCTGGGCCTATCTTCTCGGCGCATGAAAAAAGCCCGGCTCATGGCCGGGCTCGGTCTTCTTCAGGATATTGCAAACATCACTGCGTTGCCGAATCCGGCGCATTCGGGTCCGGAAGCGGCACGGGCGAATCAGCAAGGGTATGCAGGTAAAGAATGACGTTGGCGCGATCGGTGTCCTTCGTCAGGCCGGCAAAACCCATAGCCGTACCGGCGATGTACTTCTTCGGTGCCGCGAGGAAGTGGTTGAGGTGGTCAAACGTCCACTTTTCGCTGCCACCCTTGGAAAAGTCTTTCATGGCCGACGAATAGGCGAAGCCTTCATGCGTGGCGATAGGACGATCCACGGCACCATAGAGGTTTGGCCCGACCTTGTTCGGTCCCCCCTTGGTGGCGTCATGACAGGCCTGACACTTCTTGAATACGGTCTCGCCAGCCTTGGCGTCCGCCTTGGCGAGCAGTTGAGCGATCGGAACGACCGTAGCAGGCGCCGCCTCGGCACCACCGGCGGATGCCTCCTCGGCGACAATGGCAAACCCCTCTTTCTCGGGGTTCTCGGAATGAAAGATCCCTTCCGATGCGATGGACACCGACATCAGAACGAATATCGTTCCAAGCAGCGCCCCCACTGCCGTATTCACGTATGAATTCATCTGCAATGCTCCCCTCGCATCCGGCAGAGATACACCGGACCATCTTGAAATCGCGCGGAACCTATGTCTTTTGGCGATTTGTTGCAACAGTCTAAATGGTCTGCTGCGTGAGACTTTTTGACACTTTCCGCCCCGATTTTAAGGCCCTAACAATGACCAGATCAAATATAGACGACGTCCTCGTGCTGATCCCGGCGCGCATGGCATCAACCCGCCTTCCCGGCAAGCCGCTGGCCGATGTTTGCGGTCTGCCGATGATCGTGCAGGTGGCGTTGCGGGCGCGGGAGGCGGCAATCGGGCGCGTGGTCGTGGCCGTCGACGACCAGGAGGTCTTCGATGTTGTTTCGCAAGCCGGCTTCGAAGTCGTCATGACAAGCAGGGAGCATCAGTCCGGCTCTGACCGCATTTACGAAGCGCTGATGAAAGTGGATCCGGACGGACGGGCAAAGATTATCGTCAATGTCCAGGGCGATTTGCCGACGATCGAACCGGAAACGGTGCGGGCGGCGCTAAGGCCTCTGGCGGACGAGAACGTCGATATCGCGACATTGACCATCGAGATCGAGGACGAGGAAGACAAGACCGCGCCCCATATCGTCAAGGTCGTCGGCTCTCCGCTCTCCGAAAGCCGGCTGCGGGCGCTCTACTTCACCAGGGCGACGGCGCCCTATGGCGTTGGACCGCTCTACCACCACATTGGGCTCTACGCTTATCGGCGGTCGGCACTTGAGCGGTTCGTATCGCTTGGCCCGTCCATCCTTGAAATGCGCGAATCGTTGGAGCAGCTTCGGGCGCTCGAAGCCGGCATGCGCATCGATGTCGAGATCGTTGACACGGTTCCGCTGGGTGTCGATACTCCAGCCGACCTTGAAAAGGCGCGGCGCATTCTCTCCGCAAAATCGAACTGACGGATCTCCTATGAACATCAAGACCAACAGGATCGCCTTCCAGGGCGACTTCGGCGCGAATTCAGACATGGCGTGCCGGGACATGTTCCCGACCATGGAGCCGCTGCCGTGCCAGACGTTCGAGGATGCCTTCGTTGCCGTCGATAACGGCGATGCCGACCTGGCAATGATCCCGATCGAGAATACAATTGCTGGGCGTGTTGCAGACATCCATCATCTGCTGCCCGAATCGCGACTTCACATCATCGGCGAGTATTTCATGCCGATCCGCTTCCAGCTGATGGTTCTGCCCGGAGTGACCAAGGACGAGATCCGCACCGTCCACAGCCACATCCATGCGCTCGGCCAGTGCCGCAAGATCGTTCGGGCCAACGGTTGGAAGGCGGTCATCGCCGGCGATACGGCAGGCGCGGCAAAGCTGGTGCAGGAGACGGGTGACCGTTCGATGGCGGCGCTTGCACCGCGCCTTGCCGCCGATCTCTACGGACTCGATATCGTTGCCGAGAATGTCGAAGACACCGAAGATAACGTAACCCGCTTCGTCGTGCTGTCGCGCGACGAAGAATGGGCCCACCGGGATTCGGCAGAGGAAAAGCTGGTGACGACCTTCGTCTTCAACGTCCGCAACATTCCCGCCGCTCTCTATAAGGCGCTGGGCGGATTTGCGACCAACAGCATCAACATGACCAAGCTGGAAAGCTATCAGCTGGGCGGCAAATTTGTAGCAACGCAGTTTTACGCCGACATCGAAGGCCATCCAAACGATGCCAACGTCCGGCGGGCTTTGGAGGAGCTTCGGTTCTTCTCGGAAAAGGTGCGGATTCTCGGTGTCTATAAGGGCCATCCGATGCGCGGCCACCTGCAGAAGTAAAGGAAGGGCGCAACGGCCCCCACTGTTTACTTATCCGGCTCACAGACGCGTAACCGGTGGCCGTCCGGATCAAGTACGACGAAGGTCGACCCGAAATCCAGGTCAGTCAAATCCTGGGCAATTGGCATCCGCCGATTGCGCCAGTCTTCGTAGAGTCGTGAGACGCCGTTTTCACCGGGGATCATGAACGCGATCTCAGCGCGGCTGCCGATGGCGGACGGCTGCGGAGCGACCTTGCTCAATCGCCAAAGGCCGAGCGTGAAGCCGCCGTCGAGGGCGAAAGCGACGAAATTCGGGGCGACCGCAACCGGGTCCCGACCGAGGAGTGCCTGGTAGAAGCTGGCGCTCTCGGCAGGATCACGGACGTAGAGTATGATGAGGTTTGGGCTGGTCATCTGGTGATCCTGGTGTCTTGAAATGCGTGATGGCTGGGAGTGTACATCCCCTCGGACACCGCTTCAGTCCGCGAAGCCGAGGTCGCGTTTCATTGTTGCCGACATGGCCTGCGGGTCGAGGCGGGGATTGCCGGTCCGTGCCATCTTGCGCGAGGCGTCCAGCATCATGCGGAGTATCAGCGATTGAGGGTATCCCGGCGGCGTCGGCGTGTCCTCGACAAGTCGATCTCCGCTTGTCGATTGGTTGAAATTCAGGCGCGTCATATCAAGTCCTCCTGTTTGGATTGGTCCCGATAATAGCGCGAGCTACTGTCAGTTTATGGCAGTAGTCTTCAATCGGACGAAATCTCCTGCTGGTCCCGCCATTCCTTGAGCAGCACCGCACGGCGGCGGGGATAGCGCACTTCCTGCGGTGCCATTTCGACAATTCGGTCGGTCCGGAAATGGCGGTAATCCTGCCGGAGCTCGCACCAGGCCACCATGACGCGCACCTGCTCGAAATAGCTGAGCGCGAACGGCCAGACGTTGCGGATGGAAGCGCGCCCACTCTCGTCGGTATAGGTCAGTTCCAGGATGCGCTCGGTGCGGATCGCCTTGCGGATAACGCCAAGGTCGGCCTTGTCGGCAATCGGGGGGCGAAGGTGAACGAGCAGGGTCGAGGTTTCGACTTCCTCCCGCATCTCGCGCGGCAACACCTCGGCGATCTTGGCCAAAGCGTCTGCACCTGCGGCCGCCAGCCGCGGATCGGCGGCCCGCGCGACCCATCGCGAGCCCAAAACCAGCGCCTCGATTTCATCCTGCGAAAACATCATCGGCGGCAACATGAAGCCGGGCTTCAGTATGTAGCCGAGGCCGGGCTCGCCCTCGATCAGGGCGCCCTGCGCCTGGAGACTCGCAATATCGCGGTAGAGGGTGCGGATGCTGATGCCGGTCTCGGTTGCGAGCACGGCGCCACTGACCGGATGGCGGTAGCGACGCAATGTCTGAAGCAGGGTCAGCAGCCGTTCCGAGCGAGCCATCACGTGAGCCTATCGGTTCTTCCACTCCACCCAGTCGCGCATCAGGCGGTGGGCGATGGCGCCCTTCGGCGGCGGCGCCTTGCCTGTCGGGCTGGGACGCTCGAGCATCTCTATCGTTTCCTCGCGAGTGAACCAGCGGCAGTCTTCCAGTTCCTGCTCATCACGCTTGATTGCGGCCGATCTGGCCTCGGCATAACAACCGATCATCAGCGTGTGCGGCATCGGCCAGGGCTGCGAGGCGTGGTAGCGAATGCGGCCGATCTGAATTCCCGACTCCTCAAGCGTCTCGCGGCGAACGGCGTTCTCGATTGTCTCTCCGGGTTCGACGAAACCTGCGAGACACGAATACATGCCGGGTGCGAAATGCGGGCTTCGGCCCAGCAGGCAGAGATCGCGCTCCTCGTCCACCGCCAGCATGATGACGACGGGATCCGTGCGCGGGAAGATCGTGTGCTCACAGGCGGTGCAGATCCGTTTGTATCCGCCGATGTGGATATCCATCGTCGAGCCGCAGCGGCCGCAGAATTTGTTGTCCCTGTTCCAGCGGATCAGGCTGGCGCCCTGAGCGAATTCGCCAAGCAGGACGTCGTCGATCAGCATCTCGCGAAACAATGAACGACCATCGGCCGGCTTGTACTGGCAGGCAAGCTCATCCTCTGAAACGCCGACCGGCACGGCAAGGCGTGGTTCGCCCGTCTTGCGATAGCCAAGCAGTACGGTCTCATCCCAATTCGGCTGGAGATCGTTGAGTTCGTAACGGGCAAACAGTGGATCAAGCACTTGTCCGTCGTGTTTCAGGACAAGCTTGTCGCCGGTAAAGGCAAAGATATGCGTGCCGTCCTGGGCCAACGCCTTGTCTACCGAACTTTCGTCACGATGCTCTGAGTCGCGGATCAGGTCGTTGGCGGCAAAGGCGGTCAGATTGCTGGGTTCCGGATGGGGAACATCCAGGTCGAAAAGCGAACGGCTCATGATGAAAGGGCTTCCCGCAACTTCTCTATAAATTCATCTCTCTTCCCCTCCTCGTATGGCTCCGCCTTTCCAAATCCCCAGACGGGACCCGGCCAATTGGCATCGCCTTCGAAGCGGGCAATGACATGAACATGAAGCTGGCGGACGATATTGCCAAGGGCCCCGACATTGATTTTTGTCGCGCCGGTGATCTTCTTGAGCGTAGCGGCGACCAAGTCGGTTTCGAACGTCAGCATTACCTGGTCGAGCGGCGTCAGTTCGAAAACCTCACTGACGTCACA
Source organism: Rhizobium sp. Root1220 (assembly GCF_001426265.1). Taxonomy (GTDB): domain Bacteria; phylum Pseudomonadota; class Alphaproteobacteria; order Rhizobiales; family Rhizobiaceae; genus Rhizobium. The sequence continues at coordinate 591,086 of NZ_LMDG01000001.1, read as the reverse complement.
GCGCCGCGGCACGAGAATCAGCCATGGCCAGCGCGCATCCTTTGATAGCCTCAGGTCGCAGAGCCCGATCTGCATGACGCTGTGGCTGTCGCTTTGAAGCCGCCGGTCGAGCGCGAAGACGTCCAACAACCATTCCTCCAGGGTTTTCCAAAGGCTAGCAGTTTTTTTTGAGCTTGGCTTGCTTTTGATCGCGATATTGCCGATATGTGCCTTCGGGAGGTTGGTGGTGGACGAGCCACTCGCCAACCGGGTCAGGTCCGGAAGGAAGCAGCCCTAACGAGCCCGGCACGGGTCATCGTGCCAGCCTCCCACCCTTCTCTCCATTCTTTGCCCGAACAATCGGGCGCTAAGCAGGGCGATGAGCGACACCGAGCGACAGTCAAAAGATGCCGCCTCGACGGGCACCGGGTACCGGGTGCTGGCACGCAAATACCGCCCCAAGGACTTCACGGATCTGATGGTCGGCCAAGAGCCGATGGTTCGGACGCTGACCAACGCCTTCGAGACCGGCCGTATTGCGCAGGCCTATATGCTGACCGGCGTCCGCGGCGTCGGCAAAACGACGACAGCCCGTATTCTGGCGCGTGCGCTCAATTACAAGACGTCGGAGATCGACAAGCCGACGATCGACTTGCGCATCCCCGGCGAGCATTGCCAGGCGATCATGGAAGGCCGCCATGTCGACGTCATCGAAATGGACGCCGCCTCCCACACCGGTATCGACGACATCCGCGAGATCATCGAGCAGGTGCGCTACCGTCCGGTTTCGGCGCGCTACAAAGTCTACATCATCGATGAGGTGCACATGCTTTCGACGCAGGCCTTCAACGGTCTGCTGAAGACGCTTGAAGAGCCGCCGGAGCATGTGAAGTTCATCTTCGCCACCACAGAAATCCGCAAAGTGCCGATCACGGTCCTTTCGCGCTGCCAGCGCTTCGACTTGCGCCGCATCAGCGCATCGGATCTCGTCGGCCTGTTCACCACGATCGCGTCGAAGGAGGGCATCGAGGCAGAACCCGATGCGCTGGCGATGATTGCCCGCGCTGCCGAAGGCTCGGCGCGCGACGGGCTTTCGCTGCTCGACCAGGCGATTGCCCACGGCGGCGGCAGCGTTCTGGCGGAAGCCGTGCGCGCCATGCTCGGCCTCGCCGATCGCGCCCGTATCGTCGATCTCTTCCAGCACATCGTCAAAGGTGATGTTGCGTCTGCACTCGGCGAGTTCGAAAGTCAGTACGAAGCTGGCGCCAACCCCGTCGCCGTGCTCACCGACCTCGCCGATTTCACCCATCTGGTGACCCGGCTGAAATACGTGCCCGATGCGGCCAACGATCCGTCGCTGAGCGAAGTCGAACGCACCAAAGCTGCCGAATTCGCGCAAGGCGTTGCGGTTACCACCCTGTCACGCATCTGGCAGATGCTGCTGAAGGGTATTCCCGAAGCGGAAGCCTCCTCGCGCCCGGCCGGAGCTGTCGAAATGGTGCTGATCCGGTTGGCGCATGCCGCGCATCTGCCGGCACCTGAAGATGCGGCCCGGCGTCTGGCGGAATTCTCCGAAAACAGCAGCGGTACGCGTCCATCCGCACCGTCGGGGGGCGGTGGCGGCAACGGCGCGACGGTCAACTATCAGGGAAATGTCACGGCGCGTTCCACAGAGGCAGTCGCATCGCGGCCGCAGCCGTCCGGTTCGACGGCGATGCTTCGTTCCGTCGCCAATCCCGATCCACAGAGCCTGCCGGTCGGTCGTACCGAGACGAAGCCTGCCGAAGCGCCGCAGCCACTCGTCCCGGTCAACTCGATCGCCGACCTTGTCAATCTGGCGGCCGAGAAGCGCGATGCGAAGATAAAGGCGCTGGTTCGCAATTTCGTGCGTCCCGTCCGCGTCGAGCCCGGCCGCCTCGATGTCAACCTGACGGAAGGCGCGCCCCCGACGCTGCTGAACGAACTGGCCGTCAAGCTCAAAGACTGGACGGGCATCCACTGGATCGTCAGCCTCAGCCGTGATGAAGGCCAGCCGACCATGGTCGAGGCCGAAGCCCGTGCCAAGCAACAGCAGGTCAGCGACGCCCGAGAGGACCCGGACGTCGCCGCGATCCTCGCGCAATTTCCCGGCGCCAAGATCATCGACGTTCGCGTGAGGGCTCCCGAGCCGGAGGACGAGGGCGAGATCCAGCCTCCTGCTGCCGCCGAATCCGAAGAGGGCGATATCCTGCCCGGCGATGATATAGAATTCTGAGAGACCAAGAAGGAGCAAGACGATGCGCGACATCATGGGCATGATGGGCAAAGTCAAGGAAATGCAGGCCAAGATGGAGCAAATGCAGGCGGAGATCGCCGAGCTCAAGGCCGAAGGCCAGTCAGGCGGCGGGCTTGTCGCCGTTATACTGAACGGAAAGGGCGAAATGCAGAGCCTGAAGATCGACCCGTCGCTGTTCAAGGAGGATGATGTCGAGATCCTTGAGGACCTGATCGTTGCCGCCCACAAGGACGCGAAGGACAAGGCCGAAGCCGCCGCTGCCGAAAAGACCAAGGCGCTCACAGCCGGCCTGCCGATCCCGCCCGGCTTCAAGATGCCGTTCTGATTGACGTGGGACGGGAGCAACCCTCCCAGCCTTCGAGGCAGGATCTCGGCTAGGCCTGTGCTTCCAGAGCGGCGCGCAGCTTATAGTGGATAGGCGCGGCGAGGTACCTCGCCCGGTCACCGGCCGAGAGTTTCCGGCCGAAAGTCGCAATCATCTCGGGCAACGTCACCTTCGCACCAGTGAAGGGGTGAAGGTCGACCGCTTCGCCTGTGGTCGCCATGCCGCCGCTTATGACGCGGCAATAGATACCGGGACGTGCCGCACGCGTATATCGCTTGACGAATTGCGGATCGCCCATCTTGGCGGCGAACGTCGCACAAGGAATACGAGCGGCGGTCACCTCGAGAACAAGATCGCCGGCTATGAATTTGTCGCCGACGGCGACCGTCCTGTTGTCGAGTCCGTCGATCACCAGATTTTCGCCAAAGGTACCGGGTTCGATCGTGTGACCCAGGGACTTCGACCACCACTCCAGCGTAATGGCGCCTTCGAGATAGACGGCCTGGTCCACCCCGCCGTGATGCTTGCGATTGCAAATCGCATCGCCAACCAACCCATGGGCATCGACCATCACGCTAGCGCCGACCGGGTGCTTGTTGATCCCTGTCTTGTAGCTCTTGCCTGGCAGCCTTTCCGGATGGCCGAGGCAGACAGCGAGGATTTTCATGCGATCTGCGATCCTTGCGTGTTTCCGTTTTGCCAACATATGGGCTAATAACCGCTCATGGCAAAGCGAGTCACCGGCCCCGAAATCGAAAAACTGATCCAGCTTCTGGCGAAGGTGCCGGGTCTTGGCCCGCGCTCCGCGCGTCGTGCTGCCCTGCATCTCATCAAGAAGAAAGACCAGTTGCTGGGACCGCTTTCGAATGCAATGGGCGAGGCCTACGACAAGGTCAAGATCTGCTCCCATTGCGGAAATGTCGATACTGTTGACCCGTGCACGGTCTGCACCGATGACCGGCGCGACCACTCCGTGATTATCGTCGTCGAGGACGTTTCGGATCTGTGGGCGCTGGAGCGGGCTGCCGTCCTCAACGCCGCATACCATGTGCTCGGCGGAACGCTCTCTCCGCTCGACGGTGTCGGGCCTGACGACCTGAACATTCACGGTCTTATAGAACGGGTAACAGCCGGCGGCATCCGCGAACTGATCATCGCCGTCAACGCTACTGTAGAGGGGCAGACCACAGCACACTATATAACGGACCGGCTGTCGGGTCTGGACGTAAAGATCACGCGCCTCGCGCACGGCGTTCCGGTCGGCGGTGAACTCGATTATCTTGACGAAGGCACGTTGACCGCGGCCGTCAGAGCACGCACGGCAATTTAGGGGGAAGGATGAGCAGACGCAATTTCGGCCGGCTTTTCGTAGCGAGCGCGGCTTTGCTGACCCTTTCATGCCTACCGGCCCTCTCGGCTTCCAAGGCCAATGTCGAAGCGCAGTTCGAAAAATGGGTGCAGGCCGATCTTTGGCCGGAAGCGCATAGGGACGGTATTTCCGAACAGGTGTTTCGGGCTGCCTTTGCCGGTGTCGAATTGAACTGGAACCTGACTGATCTTGCCCCTCCTGGTTTTCCGCCACCAAAGGAGCTGAAGCAGACGCAGGCGGAGTTTTCCTCGCCGGCCCCCTACTTCAACGACGATCGCCTGAAGAGGCTTGCGGTGACCGGACGCGGCTTCGCATCGCAATATGCGTCGGCCTTGAAGAAGATCGAAAAGACATATGGCGTGCCCGGCTCGATCGTGATGGCGATCTGGGGACGCGAGACCGGTTTCGGCGCGGCGAAGATCCCGAACTCAGCGATCGAGGTTCTGGCCACCAAGGCCTTCATGTCGACCCGCAAGGACATGTTCTGGACCGAGTTGATCGCCGGGCTCCGCATCATCGAGAACGGCGACGTGACGCCAGCCGGTTTCAAGGGCTCGTCGGCCGGCGCGCTCGGCCAGCCACAGTTCATGCCGACCAGCTACCTAAAGTATGCGGTCGATTTCGATGGTGACGGGCATCGCAACATCTGGACCTCGGTGCCGGACACGCTTGCGTCGATCGCCAATTTCCTTGTGCAGAAGGGTTGGCAACGCGATCGCGGCTGGGGTTACGAGGTGACGATCCCCGCCACGGTGTCCTGTGCTCAGGAAGGTCCCGATCTCGCCAAGCCAATTTCGCATTGGGCATCGCTTGGCATCGAGCGTGTGACCGGCAAGGCTTTTACGTCGAATGAAAAGAAGGCGACGGGCATGATGCTTGTTCCGGCAGGGCGCGACGGCCCGGAATTCTTGGTAACCCCCAATTTCTATGTCATCAAGGAATACAACAACTCCGACCTCTACGCCCTCTACATCGGCAATCTTGCTGATCGGATTGCCTATGGGTCTGGCCCCTTCCGGGGGCCGTGGGGCGACGTCGGCAAGATGTTGCGGTCCGACGTTGCAACCATGCAGAAAGCATTGGAAAACAAGGGTTACGATGTCGGCGGTTCCGATGGCCTGCCGGGCTACAAGACGCGGCGCTCCATTGGCCGGTGGCAGGAGAAAAGCGGCATGAAGCCGACCTGCTACCCCGAGGCGTCGATGATCGGCAAGCTGAAGTAGCCTCGTTCGACACGCGGCTCATTCAATGAAATGGTTTGCCTCAATGGTGCAGATCGATGGGCGCCTTGTAGAAGACGTCGTCATCGGGAGGAATCGCCTGCCGCTCTATCAAGCGGTGTACGTGCGGTGACGTCTCACCAAGATGAAGCGCGCGAAGGCGATCGGCGTTTTCGGCATCCGCCTGGGTGCGGCGCTGGTTGTGCCTGATGTATTCGACCCAGGTGGGCGTATGATAGGTCTCGGTCCAGCTGCCGGGTTTCTCCAGGTCGCGCATTAAGGCCCAGTTCTTGGCGCCGTCGCGGATGCGGATCCGCCGGCGGTCACCCATCAGCATCAGGAATTCGGGGAGATCGTCGTCTGCGATGTCATAGTCGACCTGAATGACGATCGGCCCGCTTCGCGGGGTGATGTCGAGCCCGAGTGATGGCTCGGTGAAGCGGTTGAGGGGATCGAGATTGAGCGATGTGAAGGCCGGCATGGAGAAGCGAAGCCCGCCGACGATGCCGACGAGCATGACTGCGGCGGAGAGGAGCAATGCATCGGCAACGCCGTAGCGATCCGCTGCCACACCCCAGATCCAGCTGCCGGCCGCAATGCCGCCGAAGGTGACCGTCTGGTAGAGCGATAGCGCCCGGCCAACCACCCAGCGCGGCGTTGAAAGCTGCACGATCGTGTTGAAAAGCGAGAGCGCCAGCACCCAGCAGGCACCCGAGATCACCAATCCGACGCAGGTCAGCGCCGCCATAGGACTGACGGACGCAATGGCCGCGCTGAGCGCAAATCCGGCAAAGGAAAGGCGAACGATCGTCTCGCTCGAAAACTGTTCGCGCAGGCGCGCATTCAATACTGCTCCTCCTATCGCGCCGATACCGAAGGCGCCGAGCATAAGGCCGTAGGTCAGCGGGCCGCCGCCGACAAGTTCCAGTGCCACGATCGGCAGAAGGGCGAGTATCGAGCTGGCGCTGATACCGAAAATCAGGCCGCGCAACATCACCTTCTGAAGGTTGGGGGACATCGAGATATAGCGCAGACCGGCGAAGATGGCGCTTCCCAGTGCTTCGCGTGGCAGGCTTGAAACGGGAAGGGCAGGCCTCCAGCGCACCAGCGCATAGATCAACGCGAAATAGCTCAGCGTGTTGACGGCAAAGGCGGCGGCAGCGCCCGCCGCCGCCACGATCACACCGCCGAGCGCGGGGCCGACGCTGCGGGTGATGTTGAAGCCGACGCTGTTGAGCGTCACCGCGCCGGGCAGGTCGGCGCGCGGCACCATGTCGCCCACCGATGCCTGCCAGGAGGGGTTGTTCAGCGCGGTGCCGCAGCCGAGCAGGAATGTGAAGCACAGCAGTAGCCACGGCGACAACAGGCCGAAATAGGCACAGACGCTGAGCGCCGCCGAGACGGCGAGCATGAAGCACTGGGCCGTCAGCATCACTCTTCGACGATCGAAACTGTCGGCAAGCGCGCCAGAGACAAGCGAGAACAGCATGATCGGCAGCGCCGTCGACGTTTGGACCAGCGCCACCATGTCGCCTGACGAGGTGATGATCGTCATCATCCAGGCCGCCCCGACCGCCTGGATGAGGCCACCAAAATTGGAGGCCAGGCTTGCGAACCATATGGTTCTATAGGTTTCATGCCGGAGCGGCGCCAATGTCGAAGAACTGTACGCCACGATTCCTCCCGCGCGATCCATTCACTCCATATGCAATATATGCGGAATGATGATCATGGCTACACATTCAGCCATACGTCCGGCTGTTCGCGACAGAGCTTGCATTTTCGCGGAAACCGGCCTATATGGCTCTCAAATCTTGATCGTCTGATGAAGAGTGGGCCGCAAGGACCCGCTCTTTTTTATTACCGCGATCATCCGAAATGCACGACATTGCTAGGAGCGTATCGCTTGTCGGATCCGACGAACGTAGACAACGAACATGAGCCGCGGCTGATCACCGAGACCGGTCTTGACCAGCGCCTTGCCGAGATTATCGAGCCTGTGCTTGTCGACCTGGGCTACCGTCTGGTGCGCGTGCGCATGATGAACCAGAACGGCGCGACCATGCAGATCATGGCCGAACGCAACGACGGAACGATGAATGTCGAGGGCTGCGAGGAGGTCTCGATGGCCGTTTCTCCGGTTCTAGATGTGGAAGATCCGATAGATAAAGAGTATCATCTGGAAGTGTCTTCGCCGGGCATCGACCGGCCGATGGTGCGCAAGTCCGATTTTGTGCGTTGGATGGGACATCTTCTGAAGTGCGAAACGTCGATCATGGTCGGCAATCGCAAGCGCTTCCGTGGCAAGATCGTTGCCACCGACACGGACGGCTTTACGCTGGAGCGTGACCAGGTTTCCGAGGGCGAAGAACAGACCATCGTTATTCCGTTCACGGCGCTTGCCGACGCGAAACTCATTCTGACCGACGATCTGATCCGTGATGCACTGCGCGCTGACAAGCTGGCGAAGGCAGAGGCCGCGAACCAGAACGAAGCGGAAGACGAAGAATAAACCGATCAACTTGTGGCGCCGGGGAAGGGAACCCTGAACGCCTAGACGGAGAGAAAAGACATGGCAGTCAGTGCGAACCGGCTCGAACTTCTGCAGATCGCAGATGCAGTGGCGCGCGAAAAGGTCATCGACCGCGAGATCGTGCTTGCCGCAATGGCAGACGCGATCCAGAAGGCCGCGCGCTCGCGCTACGGCACTGAATCCAACATCCGCGCGGACATTAACCCGAAGACCGGCGAAATCCGCCTTCAGCGTCTGCTCGAAGTTGTCGAAGTGGCCGAGGATTATTCGACCCAGATTCCGCTTGAACTGGCCCGCGACCGTAACCCGGATGCAGCCCTTGGCGATTTCATCGCCGATCCGCTTCCGCCGATGGATTTCGGCCGTATCGCTGCCCAGTCCGCCAAGCAGGTGATCGTCCAGAAGGTCCGCGAAGCTGAGCGTGACCGGCAGTTTGACGAATTCAAGGATCGCGTCGGCGAAATCGTCAACGGCACCGTCAAGCGCGTCGAGTACGGAAACGTCATCGTCGATCTCGGCCGTGGCGAAGGCATCATCCGTCGCGACGAAATGATTCCGCGTGAAAACGTCCGCTATGGCGACCGCGTCCGTGCCTATGTCTACGACGTTCGTCGCGAACAGCGCGGTCCGCAGATTTTCCTGTCGCGTACCCATCCGCAGTTCATGGTCAAGCTCTTCACCATGGAAGTGCCGGAAATCTACGACGGCATCATTCAGGTGAAGTCGGTTGCCCGTGACCCGGGTTCACGTGCCAAGATCGCGGTGATCTCGAACGACAGCTCGATCGATCCGGTCGGCGCCTGCGTCGGTATGCGCGGTTCGCGCGTTCAGGCCGTTGTCGGCGAGCTTCAGGGCGAAAAGATCGACATCATTCCCTGGTCGCAGGACCCGGCGACCTTCGTCGTCAACGCCCTGCAGCCGGCCGAAGTCGCGAAGGTCGTTCTCGACGAAGACGCGGAGCGCATCGAAGTCGTGGTTCCGGACGAGCAGCTGTCGCTCGCCATCGGTCGCCGCGGTCAGAACGTTCGGCTGGCGTCGCAGCTGACCGGCTGGGACATCGACATCATGACGGAAGCCGAGGAATCCGAGCGCCGTCAGAAGGAATTCAACGAACGCACCAACCTGTTCATGGACTCGCTCGACGTTGACGAAATGGTCGGGCAGGTTCTGGCCTCCGAAGGCTTCGCGGCTGTCGAGGAACTGGCTTACGTCGAGCTCGACGAAATTGCGTCGATCGATGGCTTCGACGAAGACACGGCACAGGAAATCCAGACCCGCGCTCGCGAGTTTCTGGAAAAGCTGGAAGCCGAAATGGATGAGAAGCGCAAGGCGCTGGGCGTCGAGGACGACCTGCGCCAGATCGACGGCATGACCGCCCAGATGATGGTCGCGCTTGGCGAAGACGGCATCAAGACGATGGAAGACTTCGCCGGCTGCGCAGCTGACGATCTCGTGGGCTGGAGCGAACGCAAGAACGGCGAGACCAAGAAGTTCGAAGGTCTGTTCTCGAAGTTCGATGTGTCGCGCGTCGAAGCCGAACAGATGGTTGTTCAGGCCCGCCTCGCGGTTGGCTGGATCACTGAGGAAGACCTCGCGAAGGAAGCGGAAGCTGAAGAAGCTCCCGAGGCCGAGCAGGAAGTTTAATGTCCGCGCGTGAGCCTACCGTTTCTCCTGAGGACGACGATCTTGCAGGATATGACGTGAATGGTCGCATGTGCATCGTGACGCGCGAAAGCGGATCGCCGGGTGAGCTGATCCGCTTCGTTGCCGCTCCCGATGGGACAGTGGTCGCAGACCTGAAGCGCCAGCTTCCGGGACGCGGCTGTTGGGTGAAGATCGACCGTGCGCTGGTCGACAAGGCAGTGGCGAAGAAGTCCTTCGCCCGTGCCCTGAAGACGGAAGTTAAGGTCGCGGCCGATCTCGGCGAAGTCGTCGACAAGCTGTTGGCACAGCAGTTGATGCAGATGATGAACATGGCCCGTAAGGCCGGGCAGTTCATCAGCGGCTCCTCGAAAGTGGATGCTGCGATCAGGAGTGGCGCGGCCATCGCTGTGTTCCATGCAACGGACGCAGCAGCCGATGGCGTGAGAAAAATCGACCAGGCCCGCAAGGCCTGGCATCTCGGGATGGAAACCGAGGAGGAAATACCTTCCTACCACCTCTTCTCGGAGAGCGAAATGGAAGGCCTGATGGGTCAGAACGCTTTTATCCATGCTGCAGTGCTTGCAGGGCAGGCGGGTGAAGGTGTAGTGAAGCGCGCAAAGATGCTCGAACAGTACCGCAATGGCGGTCAGTCCCGGGCAGCGGGCGGCGCTGGCCGGCAAAAACAATGATACGGTCACCGGACTTGTCCGGTCCCAAGATCATTGATCGACACTATTTGATTGACAGGGCCTGATGACGTCATCGCTCCCTGTCCGAAGGAACGGGAACGAATGACCGATAGCAATGACGACAAGACACTGAACGGACCAGGCAAGAAGACTCTGACCCTGAAGCCGTCGGGCGTAAGCCAGGGCACCGTGCGCCAGGATATGGGTCGCGGCCGCACCAAGGCGGTCGTTGTCGAGACCCGCAAGCGGCGCCCGATGCGCCCTGAAGACGAACGTCCGATTACCCCGGCCGCACCGGTGGCTCCAGTTCGCGCAGCGGAACCGGCGCCGGCACCTGTTCAGGCGCGAGCGCCACAGGCACCGCAGCCGCGGATCCATCAGCCGGGTGGCCAGCAGCAGCGCTCGCAGCCTTCATCGCAATCACCGCGCCAGCAGGATCGTCCGCGTCCGGTGGTCTTGAACCATCTGTCGCCGGAAGAAATGGATGCGCGCCGCCGCGCCCTTGCCATGGCGCAGGTGCGCGACGCGGAGGACGCTGTCCGCCGCGCCGAGGACGAGAAGCGCCGAGCCGCCGAGGAGATTGTCCGTCAGGCAGCCGAAGCAGAGGAAGCCAAGCGCCGTTCCGCAGAGGATGCGGTCCGTGCAGCCGAAGCTGCTGCCGCTCCGCCGGCACCGGTTGCATCGGCTCCGGCCGAAGCCCCGCGCGTCCAGGCAGCTGCACCGGCTGTGCGTCGCGCCGATGGCGATCAGTCGGCCCGTCCGGCTGCCGGTGCTGTCGCAGCGCCAGGCGGGGTTCGCCGTCGCGAAAACGAGCAGGAAGAACGCCCGGCCCCGCGCGGTGCTCCGGCTCGTGGCCGCGTTGTCCGCCCGGAACCTGCAAAGCCCGTTACGACACGTCCGAAGACCGAAGACGAGCGTCGCCGCGGCAAGCTGACGATCGGCACCGCCGGCGTCGACGACGACGGTACTGCCCGTGGGCGCTCGATGGCCGCCATGCGCCGCCGGCAGGAAAAGTTCCGCCGCAGCCAGATGCAGGAAACCCGCGAAAAGGTTATTCGCGAAGTTGTTCTGCCTGAGACCATCACCATTCAGGAACTGTCGCAGCGCATGTCCGAACGCGCCGTCGACGTCATCAAGTACCTGATGAAGGAAGGCCAGATGATGAAGCCGGGTGACGTCATCGACGCCGACCTGGCAGAAATCATCGCCGGTGAGTTCGGCCACACGGTCAAGCGCGTGTCTGAATCCGACGTCGAACTCGGCATCTTCAACGTTGCCGATGGCGAAGGCGAGCGCGTTTCGCGTCCGCCGGTCGTCACCATCATGGGTCACGTCGACCACGGCAAGACGTCGCTGCTCGACGCTATCCGCAAGACCAGCGTCGTCTCCGGCGAGGCTGGCGGCATCACCCAGCATATCGGTGCTTATCAGGTCGAACAGAACGGCCAGAAGATCACCTTCATCGATACCCCCGGCCACGCCGCCTTTACGGCCATGCGTGCTCGTGGTGCGCAGGCAACCGACATCGCGATCCTGGTGGTTGCGGCCGACGACAGCGTCATGCCGCAAACGATTGAATCGATCAGCCATGCCAAGGCGGCCGGCGTTCCGATCATCGTTGCCATCAACAAGGTCGACAAGCACGAAGCTGATCCGCAGAAGGTTCGCAACCAACTGCTGCAGCACGAAGTCTTCGTCGAATCCATGGGCGGTGAAGTGCTCGACGTGGAAGTGTCCGCCAAGACCGGTCTCAACCTTGATAAGCTTCTCGAAGCCGTACTGTTGCAGGCTGAAATTCTTGACCTCAAGGCCAACCCGAACCGCACGGCGGAAGGTACGGTCATCGAAGCCCAGCTCGATCGCGGCCGTGGTGCCGTGGCCACCGTGCTCGTCCAGAACGGTACGCTGCGCCCGGGCCAGATCATCGTTGCTGGCGACGTCTGGGGCCGCGTTCGCGCCCTGGTCACCGACAAGGGCGATCACGTCAAGGAAGCAGGCCCGGCAATGCCTGTAGAGGTTCTGGGTCTTTCAGGGACGCCTGCAGCCGGCGACAAGTTTGCCGTCGTCGAGAACGAAAGCCGCGCCCGCGAGATTTCCGAATACCGCCAGCGGCTTGCCCGCGACAAGGCGGCTGCCCGCCAGTCCGGCCAGCGCGGTTCGCTCGAACAGATGATGAGCAAGCTGCAGGATACGGGCTTCAAGGAATTCCCGCTGGTCATCAAGGGCGACGTCCAAGGCTCGATTGAAGCCATTTCCGGCGCGCTTGACAAGCTCGGCACCGACGAGGTCCGTGCCCGCATCGTGCATTCCGGTGCAGGCGCTATCACGGAATCGGATATCTCGCTGGCCGAGGCATCCAATGCCGCGATCATCGGCTTCAACGTCCGCGCCAATGCGCAGGCTAGGTCCGCTGCAGAGCGTGAAGGCATCGAGATCCGCTACTACAACATCATCTACGATTTGGTCGATGATGTTAAGGCGGCAATGTCCGGTCTGCTCTCTCCGGAACGTCGCGAAACCTTCCTCGGCAACGCCGAGATCCTCGAGGTGTTCAACATCACGAAGACAGGCAAGGTTGCCGGTTGCCGTGTCGTCGAAGGCAAGGTCGAGCGTGGTGCAGGCGTCCGCCTGGTGCGCGACAACGTCGTCATCCACGAAGGCAAGCTCAAGACGCTCAAGCGCTTCAAGGACGAAGTATCGGAAGTTCCGGTCGGTCAGGAGTGCGGTATGGCCTTCGAGAACTACGAAGACATCCGTGCGGGCGACACTATCGAGTGCTTCCGCGTCGAGCATATCACCCGCACTCTCTGATCGTGCGAGACTAGAATTGTGGACGGGCGCCGGATCATCCAGTCCGGCGCCCGAACCTTTTGAGGCAAAGAATAATGGCAACAAGACCAACAACCTCCGCACCTTCGCAGCGCATGCTGCGCGTCGGCGAGCAGGTACGCGCGGCGATCACACAGGTTCTGCAGCGCGGAGAAGTGCGGGACGACGTGATCGAAAAAACCGTCATCTCGATTTCCGAAGTCCGCATGTCGACCGATCTGAAGGTCGCGACGGCTTTCGTCACGCCGCTCGGCGTCGCTGACCATGCCGCGATCATCGCGGCGCTGAACCGTCACGCCAAATACATTCGCGGTCGTCTTGGGCCGCAGCTCCGGCAGATGAAATACATGCCGGAAGTCCGTTTCCGCGACGATACGAGCTTTGACAACTACAAGAAGATCGACGAGTTGCTGCGCTCGCCCGAGGTCATGCGTGACCTTGAAGGCGGCGATACCGAAGAACAATCATAGAAGAGCCTGATGTCCAAACCACGTAAGCCCAAAGGCCGCCCGATCTCGGGCTGGCTTATCCTTGACAAGCCTGTTGACTTTGGCTCGACGGAAGCCGTTTCCAAGATCAAGTGGCTCTTCAAGGCGCAAAAGTGCGGCCATGCAGGCACGCTCGATCCACTGGCATCAGGCATGCTGCCGATCGCCCTTGGCGACGCCACCAAGACCGTCCCCTACGTCATGGACGGCCGCAAGATCTATGAGTTCACGGTTACCTGGGGCGAGGAGCGTGCGACCGACGATCTCGAAGGCGAGATCACCCAGAGCTCTGACAAGCGTCCGACCGAACAGCAGATCCGTGATCTCCTGCCCAGCTATACCGGTGTCATAAGCCAGATACCGCCGCAGTTCTCCGCCATCAAGATTTCAGGCGAGCGCGCCTACGATCTGGCACGCGAAGGCGAGACCGTCGAGATCCCGTCGCGCGAAGTCGAGATCTTCCGCTTGACGCTGGTCGACTGCCCGGACGAGAGCACCGCGCATTTCGAGGTAGAGTGTGGTAAGGGCACCTATGTGCGCGCGCTGGCCCGCGATTTCGGCCGTGAATTTGGCTGCTTCGGCCATGTTTCCGGTCTGCGCCGCAGCTTCGTTGCGCCGTTTGCCGAAGAATGCATGATCCCCTTGGCCGATCTGGTTGCGCTTGAGGAAATCGAGGATATCGACGAGCGCCTGGCCGCGCTTGATGTCCTATTGATCGATACCAGCGAAGCTCTCTCGTCTCTGCCGCATCTCGTCGTCAACGACGACCAGGCCCACCGCCTGAAGATGGGCAACCCCATTCTTGTGCGCGGCCGTGATGCCCCGGTTGCCGAAAGCGAAGCCTATGCCACGGCCCGCGGCAAACTGGTCGCCATCGGCGAAATCGGCCAGGGCGAATTCCGCCCCAAGCGCGTCTTCGGCTGAGGTTGAGACTGGCGGAGGCGTGCGTGGCATGCCTCTTCCCTTTGCTGCCTGAATGGTTTATAGGCAGCGCCAGCATCAGGCTCGGCTTGAATGCATTCGCGGCCAAAGCTGGACGACATCCCGGCTTTTGGCGACCTTATCTCCTCTCATCGAAAGGAACATACGATGTCGATTACTGCTGAGCGCAAGACGGCTCTGATCAAGGAATACGCAACGTTCGAAGGCGACACCGGTTCACCGGAAGTACAGGTTGCCATCTTGACCGAGCGTATCAACAACCTGACCGGCCACTTCAAGGACCACAAGAAGGATAATCATTCCCGCCGTGGTCTGCTGACGATGGTTTCCAGCCGCCGCTCGCTTCTTGACTATCTCAAGAAGAAGAACGAAGGCCGTTACACCAAGCTGATCACCAGCCTGGGTATCCGCCGCTAAGGCTTTTTTCGGCGGGCGCTCCCTCAGGACGCCCGCCGCATTTATTTCGGGGGAATGTTTTCCCCGACCCCGCGATACGCAAGGAGGCGTGGCGGGATTGCCCGGTAGACCCGGATGGGCCGGATCTGCCAAAACCAAACCGTTGACCTGTCATGGGGCAGGATTGCCGGATGCTTTCGGCCAGGGTGCGCACCTTGGCCCGGTTTCTGCCAGGAGACCGACATTGCAAAGCCTCCCGTTGTCTTGCCCATGATGCGTCATCATTGATTGCGGTCGACTGCGCGCCGTGCCTATCGGCAATGGCGCGTCTTCCCGCATTGAAGGACAAGACACATGTTTGACACACATACCGTGGAAATCGAGTGGGCAGGCCGCCCGCTGAAGCTCGAAACCGGCAAGATTGCCCGTCAGGCTGACGGTGCCGTTCTCGCCACCTACGGCGAAACTGTCGTTCTCGCCACCGTCGTTTCGGCCAAGTCGCCGAAGCCGGGCCAGGACTTCTTCCCGCTGACCGTCAACTACCAGGAAAAGACCTACGCAGCCGGCAAGATCCCCGGCGGCTACTTCAAGCGCGAAGGTCGTCCGTCCGAAAAGGAAACGCTGGTTTCGCGTCTGATCGACCGCCCGATCCGCCCGCTATTCCCGGAAGGCTACAAGAACGACACCCAGGTTGTCGTCACTGTCATCCAGCACGACCTTGAAAACGATCCTGACGTATTGTCGATGGTTGCCGCTTCCGCTGCGCTGACGCTTTCCGGCATTCCCTTCATGGGTCCGGTCGGCGGCGCACGCGTCGGCTACATCAACGGCGAATATGTCCTCAACCCGCATCTCGACGAGATGGAAGAGTCGACCCTTGACCTCGTTGTCGCCGGCACCCATGACGCCGTTCTGATGGTTGAATCTGAAGCCAAGGAACTCAACGAAGAAGTCATGCTCGGCGCCGTCATGTTCGGCCACAAGGGCTTCCAGCCGGTTCTCGACGCGATCATCAAGCTCGCTGAGGTTGCCGCCAAGGAGCCTCGTGATTTCCAGCCGGAAGATCATTCCGAGCTCGAAGCCGAAATGCTCAAGCACTTCGAAGCCGAACTGCGCGTTGCTTACAAGAACACGCAGAAGGCTGAACGCTACGCTGCCGTCGACGCCGTCAAGGCGAAGGTCAAGGCACACTTCTTCCCGGAAGGCGCTGAGCCGAAGCACACCGCCGAAGTCATCGGCGCGACCTTCAAGCACCTGCAGGCGAAGATCGTTCGCTGGAACATCCTCGACACCAAGAGCCGTATCGACGGCCGCGACCTGTCGACCGTTCGTGCGATCGTCTCGGAAGTCGGCATCCTGCCGCGCACCCACGGTTCGGCTCTGTTTACCCGCGGTGAAACGCAGGCGATCGTTGTTGCCACGCTCGGCACCGGCGAAGACGAACAGTACGTCGACAGCCTCACCGGCATGTACAAGGAGCGCTTCCTGCTCCATTACAACTTCCCTCCCTACTCGGTTGGCGAAACCGGCCGCATGGGTTCCCCGGGCCGTCGCGAAATCGGCCACGGCAAGCTCGCGTGGCGCGCTATCCGCCCGATGCTTCCTTCGGCTGACCAGTTCCCCTACACGCTGCGCGTCGTCTCCGAGATCACCGAGTCGAACGGCTCGTCCTCGATGGCAACCGTCTGCGGCACCTCGCTCGCTCTGATGGATGCAGGCGTTCCTCTGGCCAAGCCGGTTGCCGGTATCGCCATGGGCCTGATCCTAGAAGGCGAACGCTTTGCCGTTCTCTCCGACATCCTCGGCGACGAAGATCACCTCGGCGACATGGACTTCAAGGTTGCAGGTACTGCCGACGGCATCACCTCGCTGCAGATGGACATCAAGATCGCCGGTATCACCGAAGAGATCATGAAGGTTGCTCTGGAGCAGGCTCAGGGCGGTCGCAAGCACATCCTCGGCGAGATGGCCAACGCCATCACCGAAGGTCGCTCGCAGCTCGGCGAATTCGCACCGCGCATCGAAGTGATGAATATCCCGGTCGACAAGATCCGTGAAGTCATCGGTTCCGGCGGCAAGGTCATCCGCGAAATCGTCGAAAAGACCGGCGCCAAGATCAACATCGAAGACGACGGCACCGTCAAGATCGCCTCGTCCTCGGGCAAGGAAATCGAAGCGGCCCGCAAGTGGATCCACTCGATCGTTGCCGAGCCTGAAATCAACCAGATCTACGAAGGCACGGTCGTCAAGACCGCCGACTTTGGCGCATTCGTCAACTTCTTCGGCGCCCGCGATGGTCTCGTCCACATCTCGCAGCTTGCTTCCGAGCGCGTTGCCAAGACCCAGGACGTCGTCAAGGAAGGCCAGAAGGTTTGGGTCAAGCTCCTCGGCTTCGACGAGCGCGGCAAGGTCCGCCTGTCGATGAAGGTTGTCGATCAGGCAACCGGCCAGGAAATTCCTGCCGACAAGAAGAAGGAAGAAGCAGCCGAGTAAGCTGCGCCTTCCCGAGACTTCATGGGCGCGGGGTAGTTTCCGCGCCCTTTTTCTATTCGAGATCGAGATAAAACCATGAGCAGCGAGACGCTGAAAACACTGTTCCACCCCTTTGTAAGCGGCACCGTAGAGGCGCCCGGCGAGGACGAGTGCGTGCTTTTCCTTGGCGCCGAGGCAGGCTTCGCCCTGCCGGAGGGCTTTGCCGCCTCGCTGAGCGCCGTACAGGGCTTCAAGCCCCTGTACCGGCAGTTGCTCGCCCAGCGCATCGAAACCACGCCTGAGATCGAAGGTGAGGATTATGATGCCGTTCTGATCCTGTGCAACAAGCACAAGGGCGAGAACGAGGCGAACATCGCCACCGCCCTTGGTCGCGTGAAGGTGGGCGGTCTCGTCGTCGTCGCCGGCGGCAAGGAAGATGGCGTTCAGCCGCTGCGCAAACGCATGGAAGCCTTCGGCCTGTCGATCGAGCATATGCCGAAGTACCACGGCGTCGCCTTCTGGTTCGGCGCACCCGAAGACAGCAGCGCGATCATCGCCAAGTTCGCCAAGCCGCCGGTCCGCGTCGATGGCCGCTTCACGGCTGCCGCCGGCATGTTCTCGCACGATCGCATCGATGACGGTTCGGAACTGCTGGCCTCGCGCCTGCCTGTCGATTTCACCGGCGATGTCGCCGATTTCGGCGCCGGCTGGGGTTACCTCTCGGTGGAAATGGCCGCCCGTTCGCCCGGCGTCAGCCGTCTGGACCTCTACGAGGCCAACCACGCCGCCTTGGAGGCCGCCAAGGCCAACATGGGTGAGAACTGCCCGAACGTTGCCGCACGCTTCTTCTGGCACGATCTGGCGGCAGAGCCGGTCAAGGACAAGTACGACCTTGTCATCATGAACCCGCCCTTCCATGAAGGCCACGCCGCCGAGCCGGCACTCGGCCAGGCAATGATCAAGATGGCAGCCTCGTCGCTGCGCGGCGGCGGTCGACTGCTGATGGTTGCCAATCGCGGCATGCCTTACGAGCCGGTCGTGGCCGCCAACTTCAAGGAAAGCGGCGAAACCTGCCGCAACGCCCGCTTCAAGGTTTTGTGGGCGAAGAAGTAGAAATTGAAAAAGGCGGCCGATTGGCCGCCTTTTTCAATTCAGGAGTTTGAAATCCTTTACGCGACGTCCGCCCCGCGCAACGCCTCGAGTGTCGGCATCGAGGTGATGTTGAAGCCGGCGTCGACGAAGTGAATCTCGCCGGTAACGCCTGCCGACATGTCGGAGAGCAGGTAGAGGGCCGAGTTGCCGACGTGGTCGATTGTGACGGTCTTGCGCAGCGGCGAATTCTGCTGGTTCCACGACAGGATTGCCCGTGCGTCCGAGATGCCGGCGCCCGCAAGCGTGCGGATCGGGCCAGCAGAGATCGCATTGACGCGAACGCCCTTCGGGCCGTAATCGGCAGCCAGGTAGCGCACGGAGGCTTCCAGAGCCGCTTTGGCGACGCCCATGACGTTGTAGTTCGGGATGACGCGCGTCGAGCCGTTGTAGGTCAGCGTCAGCATCGAGCCACCTTCGGTCATCAACGGCGCACAGCGCTTGGCGATCTCCGTGAAGGAGAAGCAGGAGATCACCATCGTGCGGCTGAAGTTGTCGCGCGTGGTATCGGCGTAGAGGCCTTTCAGTTCGTTCTTGTCGGAAAAGCCGATGGCGTGAACGACGAAATCGAGCTTGCCCCAGCGCTCCTTGATAGCGTCGATGGTGGCATCGACGGATGCGAGATCCTCGACATCGCACGGCAGGATGAAGTCGGAGCCAACCTCTGCCGCCAGCGGCCGGACCCGCTTGCCCAGCGCATCGCCCTGGTAGGTGAAGGCAAGCTCTGCGCCCTGTGCGGCCAGCGCCTTAGAAATCCCCCAGGCGATCGAATGGCTGTTCGCGACGCCCATTATAAGCCCGCGCTTACCCTGCATGATACCCGTCATGTTATTGTTATCCGTTGTAGCGCTGGAAGACGAGCGTGGCGTTGGTTCCGCCGAAGCCGAAGGAGTTGGAAAGCGCGATGTCGATCTTGGCGTCGTCGATGCGCTTGCGAACGATCGGTACACCTTCGAATTCAGGGTCGAGCTCGGTGATGTGAGCGCTTTCGCCGATAAACCCGGCTTGCATCATCAGCAGCGAGTAGATCGATTCCTGGACGCCTGCCGCACCGAGCGAATGGCCGGTCAGCGACTTGGTCGACTGGATGTGCGGGATCTTGTCGCCAAACACTTCGCGGATCGCTCCGATTTCCTTGCTGTCGCCAACTGGGGTCGAAGTGCCGTGGGTGTTGACGTAGTCGATCTGGCCCTTCACCGTTGCCAGTGCCTGGCGCATGCAGCGGATCGCGCCTTCGCCAGATGGAGCGACCATGTCGTAGCCGTCCGATGTCGCGCCGTAGCCGACGATTTCGGCATAGATCTTGGCGCCGCGCGCCAGCGCATGCTCGAGTTCTTCCAGAACCAGTACGCCCGCGCCGCCTGCGATGACGAAGCCGTCGCGGCTGACGTCATAGGCGCGCGAAGCCGTTGCCGGTGTATCGTTGTACTTGGACGACATGGCGCCCATGGCGTCGAACAGGTTCGACATCGTCCAGTCGAGATCTTCGTGGCCGCCGGCGAACATGATGTCCTGCTTGCCCCACTGGATCATCTCGGCGGCATTGCCGATGCAGTGCGCGGAGGTCGAGCAGGCCGATGAGATCGAATAGTTGACGCCGTGGATCTTGAACCAGGTCGCGAGCGTGGCCGATGCTGTCGAGGACATCGCCTTCGGCACGGCAAACGGACCGATGCGCTTCGGGCTGTTGTTCTTGATGGTGATCTCGGCGGCTTCGATCAACGTGCGCGTCGACGGACCACCAGAACCCATGATGATGCCGGTACGCTCGTTGTTGCCAATGTCGCTCTCTTCGAGACCGGAATCGGCAATTGCCTGCTTCATGGCCACATGGTTCCAGGCACCGCCTTGGCTCAGGAAGCGCATCGCACGGCGATCGACCATGTCTGTCGGGTCGAGCGTCGGGCTGCCCCAGACCTGGCACTTGAAACCATGCTCGGCAAAATCGTTGGAGAAGGAAATGCCGGATTTGGCTTCACGCAACGACGCGGTAACTTCTTGTGCATCATTTCCGATCGAGGAAACGATACCCAGACCCGTGACTACAACCCGTCTCATGTCGATGACCTTTTCTAGAACGCTTGGTGTGTGGGCGGCGCGGAGCCGCGATTCAGGCCGCTTTGTCCTTTGACAGACCTACGCGCAGGTCGCTCGCCTGATAGATGACTTCGCCGTCGGCCTTGAGCCAGCCGTCCGCAGTACCAAGTACGAGACGCCCGCGCATGACGCGCTTGAAGTCGATGCCGTACTCAAGGAGCTTCGTCGTCGGACGGATCATGCCCTTGAACTTCACCTCGCCTGTCGAAAGCGCCATGCCGCGGCCCGGTTCGCCGAGCCAACCGAGGAAGAAGCCGGTCAACTGCCACATGCCGTCGAGACCGAGGCAACCTGGCATGATGGGGTTTCCAGCGAAATGGCAGGGGAAATACCAGTCGTCGGGCTTCACGTCATACTCGGCGCGAATGTAGCCCTTGTCGAACTCGCCGCCGGTTTCAGAGATGTCCGTAATTCGATGCACCATCAGCATCGGCGGGAGCGGCAACTGTGCATTGCCCGGGCCAAACAGTTCGCCACGGCCGCAGGCCAGGATTTCCTCGTAGTTGAAGCTGGATTGTCTCGTAGCCATGAAAACTCTAATTCCCCCGCAGCTATGCCGATGGATGTGAACGTTTAGTCCAAGTTCAGCGGAAAATGAAGCATAAGCATGGCTAAGCTTCACCCACCTTCGAAGGACCGGCTGCGCGCCCTATTTGGTGGTCGCATACAGGAAGGCCAAGCCCCCTACCAGAACTAATTGCGCCAAAAGCCCGTTTTTGCGGCACTTTAGACCGCTTTGTCCCCATTGAAACTATTGAAAGGCTTTTGCGTAAAAGTTATATGGCTTAGGAAACCTGATTGCTGGACGCTAGATTAAACGGAGTTCGTCGAATGGCGGCTGAAGCCCCGCTTACCATCGAAGCAAGGCTGCGCGGTGCAGGCTTGCGACCGACGCGTCAGCGGGTAGCCCTAGGTGACCTGCTCTTCGCCAAGGGCGACCGGCATCTGACGGTCGAGGAATTGCACGAAGAGGCGGTGCACGCCGGTGTGCCTGTATCGCTGGCGACCGTCTACAACACGCTTCACCAGTTCACCGAGGCCGGCATGATCCGCGTTCTCGCGGTCGAAAGCGCCAAGACCTATTTCGACACCAATGTTTCGGACCATCACCATTTCTTCGTCGAAGGCGATAACGACATTCTCGATATCCCGGTCAGCAATCTGACGATCGGCAATCTGCCGGAGCCACCCGAAGGTATGGAAATCGCCCACGTCGACGTGGTTATCCGCCTGCGGCCGAAACACCGCTGACCTACATCACATCGTCCGGGTGACGACCGGGCTTCGTCTTGTAGGTCGGAAACGTCCAGCCAAAGTAAAGAGCGCCACCACGCACGGCAAATGCGGCGAGCACCCCCACGGCCGACGCCGAATACAGCGGCAAATCGAGCGCGTTCGCGGCTGTGAAGATGCCGGAGCCGACCAGCGCCGCGGTGATATAGATTTCTGGCCGCAGCAACACAGATGGCTCGTTTGCGAGCAGATCGCGCAGTATCCCGCCGAACGTGGCCGTAAGAGTGCCGGTAACGATGGCGATAGTCGGCGAGCCGCTGGCAGCAAGCCCTTTGGCGGCGCCCATGACGCAATAGGCAGAGAGCCCTACGGCATCCAGCCAGATCAGCAGTCGATAGCGCGATTCGACCAGGTGGGCAGTGAAAAAAACAACGATGCCGACCAAGCAGCAGACGAGGATGTAGGTCGGATTGAGAACCCAGAAAACCGGCACCCGACCCAGAACGATGTCGCGCACCGTTCCGCCGCCAGCTCCGGTAACGATTGCGAAGAACAGAAAGCCGATCAGATCAAGCTGCTTGCGCGACGCTGCGAGTGCGCCAGTCGCGGCAAACAGCGCAACGCCGGCATAGTCCAGGTAGACGAATAGCGGCATACGGCGGCGCTCCGGAGCCCATGTGGCATTTGCGCCGACTGAATCATGGCGGCAAGGGCCGCGCAAGCCGGATCACGCAAAGTGACCGACCATTAGCGTCCTTATCCGACCAAAAGAGAAATTCGTGAAAACGCTCCTGATCACCCTGAACCTTGTCGCATTCCTCGTGCTGCCGGTTGCTGCCCTTGCTCAGCAGTCACTCATCTCCGATCCAGAGATCTACGAGAAGAAGCATTTTCAAGAGCAATGCACCGCAGCGGAGTTTGCGGACGGCTTTGTCACTCGGCAGGACATCAACAATGATGGCTTGGTCGACGCGGTTGTCAACGAGGGAAAGCTGACCTGCGACGGCGAGAAGGGGCCGCAGTGCAATGACGACGGCTGCACCTACAATTTCTATCTTCAGGTGGCTGAAGGCGGCTATTTCATGATCGCCACCGCGCAGATCTACGGCTATGACTTCGTCAAGCGCTTCGGAAACATGGTCATGGCAATGAAGATGCACCCACGTTTCTGCGACCGGCCGGAAGCGGACAGGGAAAAGGATCCCTGCGTCGTCACGGCCCGTGTGCGCGGAACAAAGTTCGTGACGATTTCAAAGAAGTAGCGGCGATCATTCCGGGTAAAGCTCGGATGTACGGCCCGCGAGATAGTAGCCGACCAGTCCAAACCATTCGCGGATCGCAGTCGCCATGTTCTGGGCGTTTCGGCTTGGCTGTGTGAAGTCGAGGCCAAGCTGCTCCCTGCCGTCGGTGCGATAGTCCGTCGGCCAAGGCGTTACGTCGATATCGAGCTTGCGGAAGATGCCGACGGAACGCGGCATGTGGTAGCCGGAGGTGATCAGCAGGCAGTTCGACAATCCGTGGCTGGCAAGAAGATCCTTGGTGTTGGTTGCGTTTTCGAACGTCGTGCGGGATGCAGTCTCCTCGATGAGGCGTTCCTTGCCGATACCGAAGAGAGGAAAAAAGCGCTCGGATATCACCGCGTCGCCCTCGTAGTTTCCAGAAATAGATCCATCTCCACCCGAAATCAGGATTCGGGACTGCGGATACTTCTGCGCAAGGCGCAGCGCCTCGATGAACCGGTCGCCACCCGCATTGAGCTCGATGCCGTGGCGCATGGTATTGACCTCATTTTCAAACGCGCCACCGAGTACGATCATGCACTGCAGAATCTGCGGGTCCTTTGGCTTCGTGAAACGATCTTCCAGCCCCTGCAGCAGATAGTTGCCAACGGTGGTGTAGAGCGTGACGAAGAGGATGAGCCCGGCCAGCGCCGACGAAACGAGGCTCACGGCTCTCCAGCGAACGAACCCGGTCAGCAGCGCCGCCAGGACAAAGGCGAAAGCAAGTGACAGGGGCTGCCCGAACACCCAGACGAGCTTTGAAAAGAGAAACAAAACGCAGGCTCCTTCAGCATTCCCGGCATCTTTATCTGATTCGACGATGGCAGGGATGCACCGATCACCCGTTGCGGGTAGGTCGCCGCACCGCGCGGTTCTGGTTGAAGCGCCTTTGCAATGGCTTCGGAATGAGAAGTGCTGCAAAAGCGATCAGCATCGCAAACACGGAGATCAACCACAGGGCTCCGGCGCCGACTATCTGCGTCAGGATTGCGCCGACGATCGCGCCGGCCAGCATGCCGATCCACGGAACGATCTGGACTGTCCAGTCGAGGCGGCGGTCTCCGACGATCCAGCGCCCGATACCGCGGCCGAAACGGGAGAGTGCCCCCGTAACATAGGTTAGCCCGATCGGCAGTCCCTCGATTTGCTCGACGGCTGCGTTGACCATGCCCATCGACGCGACGATCATGTAAAAGCGGAACACCTTCAGATCGTCGTGTGTCATCAACGACGCGGTGGCCAGTATCACGCTGACGCAGGCCAGCACCACAAAAATGCGCCGGTCGGCGCGATGGGCAACCACGATTCCGCCGGCATTGCCCAGAACGAAGATGACGATAGCTGACAGCAGAACGGCGCCGTGGTACAGATTGCCGCCGCCAAGTGCGAGTGCCGCCCGGGTCGTATTGCCTGTCATGAACGATACAAAATCCCCGGTAAGCGCAACACCGGTCGCGTCCGTCATTCCAGCAAGAAAGGAGATCGTACCGGCAAGCATCAGTCCGGTCGCCGTTCTTCGCGTTTGGATGATGTGTCGTCGTCTTTGCCGTGTCATTGCCTGCACGCCCCCCGTCAACCGGATCTCGGAAACTGGGAGAGCATAGCTTCTGCCGCTAAAGATTTGGCAAAGGCGTCAGCGAGACATCATACGAACGGAATTTGAGCCTCGATCAGGGCCGCAAGAAACGGCAGGCGGGAAGAGTCTTCGGAGGTCAGCCGCATGTCACTCGCCTGGCATTTGAGGCGAGCTCGACTGTGAAGGGGTCCGCCGTCGCAAGGCCAGTGTCGATCCAGAAATTCAAGCGCATCCTTGGGGCACCCAATCAGAAATTGCTGCGTGTCGCCCACGGCAACATTTACCTTCCAGCCTTCGCCCACCATGGTGATGTCCCTCCCAGCGCGAACAGGATACGCTGGTCCGTCGGTCCTGGGACCGTGGCAAAAAGGCGATACGCCTTCGAGCCAATGGTCGACGCTATCGGCCACCCGAGACTATCCATTGGGATACCTGGCGCCGCCACGCCTGCAGCCTCAATAGGCAACCCGCTTGAATTGATGCCGGATGTAATCGATGTAGTGTTGGCCCGGCGACGGTGCATCGACCAGTGCCGTGGCGGCCTCTTCGGTCACTCCGGTAAAGAGCCGCTCTTCTCCATTTTTGAAGCATATGCGCAGCCCGCCGTCCTCCTGGCTATAATAGACGGACCTGATGATCCGCGATGAAACTTCAAGCTCTTTCATACTGACCTCACTTCCTTGAGTGCCTTACGCATTTCAAAAAAGCTCAAAGATCAGGTGAAGTGACGTAGTGAAGGAACGGTTATATCGCGGCCGACCGAAGATTGTCGGGCGCAAGAACGACCGCAATCCGATTGTTGTCCCAATACTCATTCGCCCGAGCGGCTGGCAAAACCGTCAGTTCGTTCCGGTGCTGGCGTTGCCATTGTCCTTTGCGGCAAGCTTCTGCCATGAATTTTGCTGGGACAGCATCGAGCGCAGATAGGCGACGTTGGCGTCGGCCTGTTGTTGCGACATTTCGCGCAGCGCAATTTCCTCAGCCTCCGGGAAGCGACCCTGCAATCCGACAACAAGCGCAAGATTCTGGCGGACTCGGCTGTCTGCGGAGGGCTGACCGACGGCCTGGCGAAGATAGGTTTCGGCGGTGCGTGGATCGCCGGTCAGCACGTAGGACATACCCAGGTTGGAAAGGATCGAGGGTTCTGTCGGCTGTATATCGAGTGCATCACGATACCGCTGACGCGCCTCGGCTGAGCGGCCGAGCTGATCCAGGATCGCGCCTTCTGCAGAGATCAGCTTCCAGTCGGGACGATCGGGTGTCTGGGCACGGCCGATCGTGTTGAGCGCCTGCTGCAACTGACCGGCCGCCGCCTGCGCCTTGCCGTAGGCAGCAAGGACGTTTCGATCCGTCGGGTTGGCGATTGCGACCTGTTGCATGACGGCAAGTGCCTGTGCATCCCGGCCTGCAGTGCGCAAGAGGTTCGCATAGTTCACGCCGTTGACGGCGTCGCGCGGGTTTTTCTCATAAGCCTGGCCGACGCGGTCAATAGCGCTGCGTACCTCGGTGTCGTCCATGGCCTCGACCGGTTTGGTCAACTTCGGGACCGATCCGGTAGTCATCTTGTCTTTGGTCGTCGTACAACTAGCTAGGGTCAAGACGACCATCGCGGTTGCAGCAGCCTGGAATATGCGGGTTTTGATCGAACTGTAGGCCGAAGCAGGCATGGAGGGTCCCTGAGATCCGAAATTGGCGTCTGACCTAGAAACGGAACAGGGAAAGGCTCTGACGCAATCTTCACTCCAGCAATAGTCTGTTAACCCTAACGGACCGTTAAGATGCGATTCCCGGATGCCCGAAGGAAGAAAATGGCCCCCTATCAGTTCATCGAGAGACCGACCCGGTTTAATACAAAAGGCGGTTCAACGCTGCCGATCTTCGCGGTAACCCCCGCGCACATCGAAACCGGTACG
Organism: Rhizobium sp. Root1220; assembly: GCF_001426265.1. Lineage (GTDB taxonomy): Bacteria > Pseudomonadota > Alphaproteobacteria > Rhizobiales > Rhizobiaceae > Rhizobium. The sequence goes on along the minus strand of NZ_LMDG01000001.1, from coordinate 564,677 downwards.
ATCGATCCGATTGCACTGGATTGGGCCAAGAAGGCGGGCTACAAGGCGGAAAGCGGTTCGCTGCTGCTGATCCCCACTGCAGAAGGCCATCTCGGTGGCGCCCTCTTCGGGCTTGGCACCAATCCTTCCGAGCAGCCCTATATCACCGGCAAACTCGCGCGCGCTCTCCCGGCGGGTGACTGGCATATCGAAACCGCTCCGCTGACGGCGAACCGCCTCTCGTTGGGCTTCGGCCTCGGCAGCTACCGATTCGATCGCTACAAGTCAGAGAAATCCGCCGCAGCGACGCTGATGATTCCGCGCGATGCGGATGGTGCGGATATCAAGCGCCAACTCGCCGGGGTGTTCCTCGCCCGCGATCTGATCAACACTCCCACGAACGACATGGGTCCAAACGAGTTGGAGGCCGCATTCCGCGGCCTGGCGGCTCACTACAAGGCCGATATTTCCGTCGTCAGCGGCGAAGATCTCAGGCAGAACTTTCCGCTGGTCCACACCGTCGGTCGCGCCAGCGCAGATGCACCGCGCCTGCTTGAGCTGCGCTGGGGCAAGAAGGGGCATCGCAAGATTACGCTCGTCGGCAAGGGTGTCTGCTTCGACACCGGCGGCCTCGACATCAAGCCAGCCTCTTCCATGCTGCTGATGAAGAAGGACATGGGCGGCGCCGCAAATGTCATGGGCCTGGCGTTGATGATCATGGATGCGAAGCTCAAGGTCGACCTGCGTGTCATCGTTCCCGTGGTCGAGAATTCGATATCGTCGAACGCATTCCGCCCGGGCGATATCTACAGAAGCCGCAAGGGATTGACGGTCCAGATCGACAATACCGACGCCGAGGGCCGATTGATTCTGGCCGACGCTCTCGCTTATGCCGATGAAGACGCACCGGACCTGCTTATCGATATGGCAACGCTGACCGGTGCCGCACGGGTAGCACTGGGTCCCGACGTGCCGCCGTTCTTCACGGACGATGCGGATCTCGCACATGCTCTGACAGACGCCAGCCTGGAGACGGACGACCCGCTTTGGCAGCTTCCGCTCTATGCCGGCTACGAAAAGGATATCCGGGCAAAGTTCGCAGACATCACCAACGCGCCGGCGGGCGGCATGGCGGGAGCCATCACTGCCGCCCTGTTCCTGAAGTGTTTCGTCAGCAAAACGAAAAGCTGGGCACATTTCGACATCTACGGCTGGGCTCCCTCGGAGCGGCCCCATTCGCCGGGAGGTGGCGAAGCGCAGGCGATCCGGGCGCTCTATCAACACATTCGCCAAAGCGTGCGCTGAGACGATTGTTAGAATTTTATTCACTTTACGGGGCGGCAGATTTGTCGCCCCGTTGCATTGCGCATCGAGCGGCCTGAAAATGAAACACTAGCGCGACGAATTTCGGGAGAAGCTGTGGCGATCGAACTGACTGCCTCGCAGGCGCTTGGGTTGTGGCATGGCGTGGCACTCGATCAGGTACGCCACGACGACCGCGATTTGACGTTGCGCCAGATGGCCATCCTGCTGCATATCTATCTCCTGCCGCCGCCGCATACAGTGCGCGGACTGGCGGCGACGCTGAACGTGACCAAGCCGGTCATCACCCGGGCGCTGGACACGATGGGTCAGATGGGTTTAGTCGATCGAGCGCGCGACGAACGCGACAAAAGAAACGTCGTGATAAAGCGCACCGTTGGCGGCGCGCTCTATCTGGAGAAACTGGGCGATCTGGTGCGCAAACATGGCCGCCGTGTGACGCCTTGAGAGGAATGACATGACGATGCTCGACCGCCGCCTCCACGCCTATCGCCCGGATCTTGCCGACGCCAGCCTCGAAGGCCGCGTCGAAGCACTGCGTTTCGTAACCGGCACGCCGGCCCGCGTCGCGGTGCCGGTCGTCGGCTTGCGACCTGCACCGGATCTCGCCAGGGGGGTCGATACCGAACTGCTGCTTGGCGAAGTCGTCACCGTATTCGACCGCGCGAACGGTTGGTGCTGGGTCAAGGCTGCGTCCGATGGCTATGTCGGATATCTGCAGGAAAATGCGCTTAACGAGACGGAGCCTGCTCCTACCCATATCGTTACGGTGCAGAGGACCTTTCTCTATCAGGAGCCGGAACTGCGCAAACCGTACAAGGCCATCCTGTCTATGGGGAGCCGGGTGCGGATTGTCGGCGCGACCGAGGCGCGCGGCAACCACTATGCGATGCTGGAAGACGGTTCGGCGATCTTTGCCAAGCACGTAAGGTCGCTCGACGCGGAACACGGCGAAGATTATGTAGAAGTCGCCACAAAATTCCTGGAGACACCGTATCTCTGGGGCGGACGCTCCGGCCTCGGCATCGATTGCTCCGGCCTCATGCAGCTGTCTCTATCGATGACAGGCACCAGCGCGCCTCGCGACACCGACATGCAGGCGGTGTCGCTCGGCGTGCCGATCGACCGCGACGAGTTGCGCCGCGGCGACCTCGTGTTCTGGAAAGGTCATGTTGCCACGATGGAGGATCCGGAGACAATCATCCATGCCAACGGCCATACGATGACGGTCGCCCGGGAGAATTTCCAGGATGCGGTCAAACGGATCGGCTGGCTATACGAGCAGCCGACCGGCTACCGCCGTCCGATCATCTGACTGGTGGCTTCGGCCAGGCTTTGATTCCACCCGTCCAATCCTCGAATGCCTTGGACAGCTTCAGCACGCGCATGTCGTCAAAGCGAGGGCCGACGATCTGCAGGCCGATCGGCATGCCGGTTTTCGAGAAGCCGCAATTGATCGACGACGCCGGCTGTTCGGACATGTTCCACGGGACGGTGAAGCAGATGTGCTCAAATGGTTGCGCCGGGTCGTTGGTCGGTGATGCCCATTCCGCCGGGTAGGACACGATCGGATTGGTCGGGGAAATAACGGCATCGACGGTCGTGAACAGGTGGCCGCAGCTCTTGCGCATCTCGATCGTCTGATTGAACCCCCTGACGGCTTCGACACCGCTGACACCGGCACCACCTTTCGCCCAGGAGTAGATATAGGGCAGGATACTGCTGCGGCGCTCGTCGCTGAGGCCCTCGATATCGCCCCAGAAACGTGCTCGCCAGAATGTGTCGAGACCATCAAGCATCTCGCGGGTCATCACTGGCGCTACGGGAACAATGACCGCGCCCTCGCCTTCGAACCGTCTTGCTGCCGCCTCGACAGCGGTCCGTACCTCTGCGTCAACCGGCAGACCGCAACCGGCATCGAGCATCAAGCCGATTTTCAGGCCGCGCACATCGATGTCGAGGTCCATCCAATCGAGCATGTTTGGCGGCAGACTGGTGCCGTCACGCCAGTCTGGACGGGAAAGCGTCGCCATCGCATAGGCAGCGTCCTCCACCCACCGCGTCATTGGGCCTGCACAGCGTCCGACGTAATAGGGATCGACCGGGATGCGCCCGTGGCTTGGCTTGAAGCCGAAAACGCCGGTCCAGCCGGCCGGCAAGCGTACCGAACCACCGATGTCTGTGCCGATATGCAGGGGACCGTAGCCGGCGGCAGCCGCAGCCGCAGCTCCCGCGCTCGATCCGCCCGGGTTTTGCGTCGTGTCCCAGGGATTGCGGGTGAGGGGATGGAAACTCGAGAGACCGGAGGACAGCATGCCGTAGTCCGGGCACGTGGTCTTGGCAAAGACGATCGCGCCGTCCTCGCGAGCCCTCGCGGCGGCAGGGGCGTCTTCGGCCGCGGGCTTCAATTCGCTCGCCTTCGTGCCCAGAGGCACCGGCTGCCCCTTGGTGGCAATCAGCTCCTTGAGTGTCGTCGGAATGCCGTCGAGCGAACCCAGTGTCTCGCCTTTCATCCAGCGCTCTGTGGAGGCGCGGGCCTGGCCGCGGGCAGACTCCGGATCATAGCCGTATAGCGCGCAAATCGAGGGCTCCCATGCATCGATACGGTGCTCCAGCGCCAGCCAGTACTCGAAAGGAGAGAGGCTCTTGTCGGTAAACCGGCGTCTGAGTTCACGAATCGTAAGATCGGTTTCAGTCATCACAAGGTCTCTCGGGAGGTTCGGCCAGCGAGTTCATCGGCGGGCTTCACGCGGATCGAGCACGTCACGCAGCCCGTCGCCAAGCATGTTAAAGCCAAAGACGGAGAGTGCGATCGCCAGGCCGGGCAGGACTGCCAGCCACGGTGCAAGCGCGAGATAGGTTTGCGCATCGGCGAGCATTCGTCCCCAGGTCGGTGCCGGCGGCGCGATCCCAAGGCCGAGAAAGCTCAGGCCGGCCTCGGTCAACACAGCAAGCCCAAGCTGAATCGTTGCCTGTACAATGATCTGGCTCATGATATTCGGCAGCACGTGCCGCATCGAGATTGTGAAACGGCTGTTGCCGATGGCGCGGGCGGCAAGCACGTAGTCTCGGCTCCAGGCCTGAAGCGCCGTCGCCAGCGTGACACGCGCAAAAACCGGGATCATGAACGTAGCGATGGAGATGATAGCAGTCGCGCGGCCGGGACCGAGGAAAGCGCCGAGCATCATGGCGGAAAGAATGGGCGGCAACGCGAAGATGACGTCGCAGATGCGCATCAGCAGGCCCTCAAAAGCACCGCGCACTGCAGCCGCCGCGATGCCGGCAATGGAGCCTAGTGTACCGCCGATCGCGACCGCAGCAATCGCGATGGAGAGTGAATTCCAGCACCCGACCATCAGCATCGAAAGAACGTCGCGACCGAACTGGTCAGTGCCGAGGATGCCGTAAGCAAGCGGTGGCTGCAGCTTGTGGATGATCTGCATCTTCGCCGGCGGAACCGGCGTCCAGAGGAGCGATATCAATGCGACTGCCAACAGCAACGCAATGATGCTGCCCCCCACGACCAGGTTCATTCGCCGACTAATTCGGAAGCGGCGCGGACGAGCGGCGATCTGAGTCGAAACGATGGGCGGCATTTCAGGCAGCCCTCCGCAAGCGTGGGTCGACAACCATGTAGGAGAGATCGACAACGAAATTCATGATGATGACGAGCGCGGCAAAAAAAAGCACGACATCCTGCATCACGATGATGTCTCGTTGGGACAGCGCTTGGTAGGCAAGCCGTCCGAGACCCGGCAAATTGAAGACGTTCTCGACAAGGACGGCGCCAGCAACCAGGAAGGTGGACTGCAGCCCCAGGATCGTCAGGATCGGGATGAGTGCATTCGGAACGGAATGGCGCCAGAGAACTTTTCGCCGAGACAGCCCCTTGGCAAGCGCCGTGCGCGTGAAATCCTCGTGCAGCGTTTCCAGCACCGCCGAGCGGGTGACGCGCGTCAGAACGCCTGCCTGCGGCAAAGCGAGTGCCACCGCCGGCATCAGCAACGACTTTATCGCCGGCCACGTCCCGGCGCTCCACCCTGGAAATCCGCCGGCTGGTATCAGGCCGAGCGTCGTCGAGAACAGGATGATTAGCAGCAGCGCGATCCAGAACGCCGGAACCGCGATACTGACCTGCGAAAAGATCGTTGCGATGACGTCAAGCAAGCCGCCACGATGCGATGCCGCAAGCACGCCGAGGGGAATGGCAATGGCCACCGAAAGCGCTATTGCGATCAGTGCCAAGGGCAGTGTGACCCCCAGCCTTTCGATCAGCAGTCCCGCAACGGGGACGCCGTAGGTGTAAGACTGTCCGAGATCACCCGAAACGACGCCACCGAGCCATTGCCCATAGCGAAGCAGCAGCGGCTGATCGAGCCCGAGCTCATGACGCAGTGCTGCAAGTGTTTCCGGCGAAGCCGAGGTGCCGAGCATGATCGACGCCGGATCCCCCGGCAGAAAGTCCATCACTGCAAAGATCAACAGCGAGACGACGACCAGCGTGACAAGCAGGCCAGCAAGGCGGCGAGACAGAAGCGCTATCATGTCTTGTCCATCGCTGTTCGCCGCCTCGTCCAGTCAGCCGCTTAGTCTTCCCAGGATGTATTGGTCAACACGTTCGAGGGAATCGGCTCGTTCTCCCAAAGCCCTTTCAGCTTCCTGTCCCAGACCCCGAGTTTCGGCATGACGAAAAGATAGAGCGCCGGCACGTCCTCGGCGAGGATCTTCTGGGCTTGGCCATAGATCCTCACCTGCTCGGCGGGGTCAGACGTGGCTTGCACCTTTTTCATCAGATCATTGAAAACCGGATTCTTGTAGTTGAAGTAATAGGGATCTCGCGAATAGATATCGATATCCATCGGCTCGGCATGGGCAACGATCGTCATCTCGTAGTCTCGATCCTTCATGACGTTCTGCACCCACTTGGCGGGAAATTCTGTCGGCTCGATATTCATCGTCACACCGATTTCGGCAAGCATGGCCTGCATGACCTGCGCACTGCGCGGCGCGTAGGCCATCTGCGGCGACTTGATCGTGAACGTGAAACCATTCGGGTAGCCGGCTTCGGCGAGCAGCGCCTTCGCTTTCGCGGGATCGTAGGGCAGCGTGCCGGTCAGGTCAACGAACCCGGGATCGTTCGGCGTATAGTGGCTGCCGATCGGTGTGCCGAGGCTGGACCATGCTCCGTCGATAACCGTCTTGCGGTCGATGGCCATCATCAGCGCCTGCCTTACGCGCTTGTCGTCGAACGGCTTCCTGGCATTGTTCATGCCGGCGACAACCTTGAGCTCGGTATTGCCGATCCTGGTGGCCAATCTCTCGTCGCCGTCAAAGGAACTCATCAGCTCCGGTGCCGCAAATTCGGGAATCGCATCGACATCGCCGGATTTCAGCGCCGCGGCCTGCGCCTGGGGATCGGCGATAAACCGGAATGTCACCTTGTCGAGCTTTAGCGATGTGTCCTTGTTCCAGTAGCCGGTGTTCTTCTCGAGCTCGACCTTGTCGCCCTTGGCCCAGTTCAGAAACTTGAACGGGCCGGTGCCGATCGGCTTTGTCTTGTCGGTGTCGGCGCTCTTCGGTCCGACCATCACCGAGGCGGGCCACCCCAGCCAATAAAGCAGGCTGCCAGCCGGCTCCGAGAGATGCAGGACAAGTGTTTCCGGATCCGGGGTATCGATCGAGGCGATGGAAGCGAAGAAGCGCTTTTGCGGGTTGACGGAATCGGTGCCGCGAGCCCTTTCGAGCGCGAACTTTGCGGCAGCGGAATCGAACGCCTCGCCGTCGTGGAATGTCACACCCGTCTGCAACTTGAAGGTATAGGTCAGGCCATCCGGGGAGATTTCCCAACTTTTTGCCAGCTGGGGCTGGACCTTGCCGGCTTCGTCGATCGTGACCAATCCCTCGAAAACATTCTGCCATGTCACCTGACCGATTGCGACGGGGGCGGCGATTGTCGGATCAAGGCCCGTCGGTTCGACAGTCATTCCGAGGTTGAGCGTGGTCTTCGCGGCTTCCGCCGGTGTCAGGCTCAGGACGACGAGGCCGGCCGACGTGGCCGCACCGAGGGAAAGACGCCGAAAGAGACGCGCGGATGGCGCGAGCGAAGCCTTGATCATCATGTTCCCCTGTGTGGCCGCCGCGCGTGGCAACGACGCTTTTGCAATTACAGTGTCATTCCGGCAGTGCACACACAATGTTGATTTTGTGTGCTCCGTGTAGCTGAAATAGCTACACCGGAAATCGCTGCCGGATGCAAGCCCCAAGCCCTATGCTGCCGGTTGCCGTGTTCCGTCGGCGCGCTCGCGTATGAACCGCTCGATGAAGTCGAGAAGCTTGGTTGCGGCAAAGGACAACTGGCGATCGGGCGCCACGCAGAGGTCGACATGCGTGCGGATCGCATTCCTTGCAGTGAGCGGGACAGCGCAAAGCTGGCCTGCCTCGATTTCGCGTCGAACCGTCAGCGCCGGGAGCAGGGTGGCCGCCGCGCCGCTCAATACCAGCTCCTTCAACATTTCCAGAGAACTGGTGACAAAAACCGGTTCGAAACTCAAGCGCTCCTTTTCGAGAAGCGCATCGAAGGCTTGACGGAAGCCGAAAGACTGATCCGGCAGCGCCAGTGAATATTCGGCGATGTCCTTCAGGCCGACCTCCGTCATTCCCGCCGTCGGATGAGCGGGGGAGACGATCAGGTCATACGCAATTTCGGTACGAAGACGGACCTTTGTTCCAGACATTGGCGGGGCGAACAGGGTTACGGCAATATCGGCTTCGGCGCCGTTGACGGCTTCAATAGCCTGACGCGCACTGGTGATCGCCACCGCGAAACGCAGCTTCGGATATTTCAGGCTGAATTCCGCCAGCGCTGGAGCGAGCAGGTTGGCGACCGTTGCGCCATTGGCATAGATGCTGACGCGGCCACGCTGGAGACCCTTCAGATCCTCGATCAGTTGGCCGACATGATCAAGTTCGCGCAGCGTCCGGCCGGCGCGGGCGGCAAGCAGCTCGCCGGCGGCGGTCAGCTTCACGCCGCGCGCGCTGCGTTCCACCAGCGGCGCACCGAAATGATACTCAAGGTTCTCGATCTGGCGGCTGATCGCGGTCGGCGCGACGTTGAGATTTTCCGCGGCCTGGCGCATAGAGTTGGTGCGTACCAGCTCGTCGAAGTACATCAAGGCCCGGATCTGCATTCTATCGACTCCGCCAGTTCAGGCAATATCAGTCCTATCTACGCGATCACATGCGATCCCGATAGCGGTCGCGCCAGGCTGGCTGCGCCCCTTCGACGGGAAGTGCCGTCGCCTCGTAGACGCCCCGCGCGACCGCGCGGGCCATAACCAGTGTGGCAAGGTGGCAAAGCTCCAGGAAGTCTCTCATTCCGTTGCGCGGTTTCTTTCCTGTCGAGGCCGCAAAGACGGTGTCGCCGTCCAGCGGCAGGTGCGCCGGCAACAGCGCGCGCGCAAACCCGTCATGCGCCATGATCGCAAGGCGATGCGCCTCCTGCTTGGTCAACACGGCATCCGTCACGATGGCGCCGATCGTGGTCGCTGTCGTGCTCATACCCTTCAGTCGCATTGCTGTGTCGCTTGGCGACGGCCGCGATGGCAGTCCGAGACCGCCGTATTCGCCGTGTCGCTCGAAGGGAGCTGACCAGAAGTGAGGCCCTTCGCCCACTGTCGCCGAGCCGAGTGCGTTGACCGCGACCACGGCCGATATTCTGAGGCCGCTGTCTGTCTCCGCACTTACGGACCCCAACCCGCCCTTGAAGGTCGCGGTCGTCGCGCCTGTTCCGGCGCCAACGGTGCCCAGGGCAAATTTCCCTTTCCTGGCGGCCTTGAAGGCATCATAGCCCATGTCTCTGTAGGGCGAATGTGTCCCCCAGTCCTTGTCGCCACCATTCAGAAGGTCCATCAGGATTGCCTGGGGCACGATCGGAACGCGGACATTGCCGACGGGGAAACCTCGGCCAACCTCGCGAAGGCCGGCCTGGACGCCGCCGGCTGCATCAAGCCCGAATGCCGAGCCACCGGAGAGTACCAGGGCATCCACCTCACCCACAGTCATCGACGGATCGAGAAGTGCGGTGTCACGTCCGCCCGGCGCGCCGCCAAGCACCACCCCGGAGGCTGTTGCCGGCTCATCGAAGACAATAGCCGTCACACCTGATCCAAGCTTCAGATCGGTCGCGTGGCCAATCGACACGCCGTCGATATCGGTGAGGAGGTTAAGCACGCGCACGAACCTTCATTGAAACGGAAGCGCACGATAGGATCGCAAGGACGATCAAAAAACAAGACCGGCCCTGCTGTTGGCGGGACCGGTCAAAAGCTTCAGGAGGCCGTTCGGCCGTGGCTGCCTCATGCTTTCAGGCATGGATCGGCTTGGGATGCCGGCGCGTCATCAGATCATGAATAGCCAGCTTCACTTCCGCCGGCGAACTGAAATGCTGCTCGTCCAGATCATGAACGTGAAACTTCACGGCTATGAACTTCAGCCGGTTTTCGTCCGGAATGACGATCCCTACCGGAACGCCTGCATACTCGATGACTTCTTTTTTCATGCGTAGAACTCCTGCCGCGCGAGGTGCGCAGGCGATGGCGAATTGACTTGTCTGATACCGTTGTAAGCGGACGAACGTCACATTCGACAGTTCGGGCGGGAGAGGGCGCCCGGACGGTCACAGCCCAGCACGGAACGCCCAAGGAAATCGGCGAGAATATCAATGTCTGTCATGTCTCGTTCCTTTCTTGGCCTTGTGCTTGCTTCTGGCCCAGCTTGCTGGGTCGGCGATGACTGGCTTTAGTAATCTACTCTATTTGTAGATAATACATAGCAGTCGTCAGAAACATATTCCGAAGCGTGTCAAAATATCGACGATTCGGAAAATTTAATTCCACGATACTCGAATTGCCTGCAAGACCTTTATCAAGACTTTGTGCAATTCGCGTGACAGTCGGAAACGGCTCCTTCAATCACCGGAGCAGACATAGGGAGCCCTGCTGATTCCGGCAATGGCGCTTTTGATTAAAAAGCGCCGGGCCTCGAAATGACCGAAATGGTTAACGGCGGTGCGGGTGCCTACCAGCCCTCGGAAAGTACCTTTTCAAGCGCGCTGACGAAGAAATCCGCGCTTTCGACCGTCAGGCAAAGCGGCGGTTTGATCTTCAACACATTGAGGTGATCGCCGGTCGGCTGCATGATGACGCCGAGGTCGAGCAAGCGATCGCAGATTGCGGACGTCTCCTCCCTTGCTGGCTCCAGTGTGGTTCTGTCGCGTACCAATTCGAGGCCCAGGTACAGGCCCATTCCGTGGATCGCGCCGGCGATCGGATAGAGCTCCACCAGCCCTGCGAGGCGCTCCTTCAGGTGATCGCCGACCCTGCGCGCGTTCTCCTGCAAGCCTTCGTCAGCCAGAATATCGAGGACCGTCAGTCCGGCGACGCAACTTACGGGGCTGCCACCCGTGGAGGAGAAGAAATAGCCTTCCTTCTCCAGGGATTCGGCGATGGCTTTCGTGGTGATCACGGCGCCGATGGGATGGCCGTTGCCCATGCTCTTGGCGACCGTGATGATGTCCGGCACCACGCCCTGCTGCTCGAAGCCCCAAAAATGGTGACCAAGCCGGCCATAACCGACCTGCACCTCGTCCGCGATGCAGACACCGCCGCGGGCGCGCACCTGCGCATAGACGGCGGCAAGATAACCATCCGGAAGCGAAATGCCTCCGGCATTGCCGTAGACCGATTCGGCGATGAAACCGGCAAGGCGCTCGTCCCGGAAATCGATCGCTTCCAGGACCGGCAGGACCGTTTCCAGATATCTGGCCGTCGAGTCCGGACCACGAAACTCACCGCGATAGGTGTTCGGCGATGTGACTGCGTGCACCCATTCGGGCCGTGTTGTCAGCGCCTGTGGATTGTCGGCGATCGATGTCGAGACCGCATCACTGGCAACCGACCAGCCGTGATAGGCCTCCAGCAGGCAGAGTGTGTTGCGGGCGCCGGTATGTGCCCAGGCAAGACGCAGCGCGAGGTCGTTTGCCTCGGAGCCGCTATTGACCAGGAAAACCGTGTCGAGCCCTTCCGGCGCCAGGCCAGCCAATCGCTCCGAAAACTCGGCGATTGCCGCATAGTGAAAACGTGAATTGGTATTCAGCCGCAACCATTGCTCGCTGATCGCCTCCGCCAGGCGAGGATGACCGTGGCCGAGAACGGTGACGTTGTTGACCATGTCGAGATAGGCCCGCCCCTCGACATCGAACATGTGTTCTTTCCAGCCGCGCTCCATCTGTGGCGGCGTGTCGTAGTAATTCTTCTGCGGTCCGGCCAGGTGACTGCGGCGATTGGCAAGAACCTTCGGACTGCCGGGCTTCGGCGCTTCGACGGACGCACCGAGAAGTGCGGCAGGGGATGGGCAAAGCTCCGACCACGCCACCACTTTATGCGGCGGGCTGAAGAGCGGAGGCTGAAAGCCTTGCAACGTGCAGAGCTGAACTCTCAGCCCGCCAAGGGATGATGGCTCGCCCGACACGGCGCCGATGACCTGCCCCGGCTCGACATCGACGCCATTCTCCAGCGACAGATCGAGACCGTCGATGTGGAGACTGACCCCTTCCCCGGCCAGGACGAGGTGGTGATTGTTCCAATCGATCCTTCCGGCATAGGGAGCGGCAACGGCGCTGCCCGCAGGCACGCAAATGTCGGCATGCAGCGCATGGGTCGCCGACGGCTTGGCACTCAGAATACCGGCGCGGGACAATCGATACTCGCCATAGCGTGTGGCTGCTGTGCCGGATTCAGCAGCCGACCGGGCAAGCAGACGCCAGTCCATATCGGCTTGTGACCAGTTGCCGGCGGCAAAATGCGGGCTTTGAACGCCGAGATCGACATAGGCGATGGTTTCCGGATCGATATCCGGAAGCAGGGGTTGCCAGTCCTGCATGTTGACGGCCACCGATTCGAGGCCAACCGCCCGCAGGATCGCCGTTTCCATAAGTTCGAAGGGTACGGACACGGCAGTATCGAATATGCGGCGCTCCAATGCGAGGTTGTCGCGCACATAGTCGTTTTCCGGATCGATGGAAATCTGCTGCTCGCCGCTCGCCACCAGGATGACGGCACGTGCGACGATGAGCGGCCAGAGCGCTCGCAATTCCTCCTCCTGGAGGGGATAGACCTCGTGGTAGGCCACGACGGCCGGGAGAATGTAGAAGGGGTCGTCATCGGCCTGATGAAGCAGCGATGCGCAGGTGACGGCCAGATCGCCGACCAGCCACCCGCGAATGATGTCCCCGAAATCGATAACGCCGTCCGGTATCAGGCGGCGCTGAGCGTCGCGATGGCTGACGACGTTGTCGCCGGTCACATCATGATGCACCGCCTGCAGGCGAAGCGATGGGGCCAAAGGCTGGATACGGCGCACCGCCGCGACCATGGTTTTGGCGATGCGATCGCGCGCGGCGCTGTCGGTGATTGCGGAAAGCAATTGAACGGCAACGGGCCCGGCCCGGCGCAAGTCCCATTGCAGGCTGCGATCGAGGCCAGGATGGGTGAAGTCCGCAAGCGACTGCGCCAGCCGTGCGCACAGGGCGCCAAGCGCCGAGACCGAGGCTACCGGCAGGTACTTGCGCCCGGTCAGGCCCTCGCCTTCGAGATACTCAAGCACCCGAACCTGAAACGTCTGGTCGCGCACCGTGACGGCGACGATGTCCTGCCCGTCGGTCGACGTCACGACGCGCGGAACCCGCGGCGCATCCTCCTTTGCGCTGATATGCTGGATCGCGGCGTTCTGCGCCTCCAGCTCCAGCGTCTCGTAGGCCATGTGGCAGATTTTCAGCACATAGCGCCGCTCGCCGGTATCGACCCGGTAGTTGCGGTCCTGTTGGCTGCCGAGGTCTTCGATGGTTCCGGACAGACCGTAGCGCGACTGAAGAATGTCGCCTGCTTCCGCCGCTGTCACGTCCGGGCGCGGCAGCGTCATACGGTCGGCAAGCGTATCGTCGGTCATGGCATCCCCCGCGGCATGATTCGATTTCGCAGAGTAAGCAGATAATCGATGCCTTGCTACCGGCAAGCAGAACGACTGCACTGCTGCCGATGACGGAGTACTGCGAGGTGGGGACTATATTACCCCATGCGCTCGGACGCGTAGCTGCCCGGGCTCGCGGGAAACACGATCGTGCGGTTGCCATTCAGGAAGACACGGTGATGGATGTGGGCATGGATGGCGCGCGCCAGAACCTGGCTTTCGACATCACGACCGATCGAAACATAGTCGTCGGCACTCTGGGCATGGGTGATGCGGGCGGTGTCCTGTTCGATGATCGGACCTTCATCGAGATCGGCGGTGACATAGTGCGCTGTCGCGCCGATCAGCTTCACACCACGCTCGTAGGCCTGCTTGTAGGGATTGGCACCCTTGAAGCTCGGCAGGAAGGAATGATGGATATTGACGATGCGACCCGACATCTTCCTGCACATGGCGTCAGAGAGAACCTGCATGTAGCGGGCAAGCACGATTAGCTCGGTGCCGGTCTGCTCGACCACGTCGAGGATCTGGGCCTCGGCTTGCGGCTTGTTTTCCTTTGTCACCTTGATGTGGTGGAAAGGGATGTCGTGGTTGACGACGACCTTCTGGTATTCGAAGTGGTTGGAAACCACGCCGACGATATCGATCGGCAGCGCGCCGATCTTCCAGCGGTAGAGCAGGTCGTTCAAACAGTGGCCGAAGCGGGAAACCATCAGCAAGACCTTCATGCGGCTGGTGCCGTCATGAATTTCCGCCTCCATCTCAAATCTCCCGGCAATCGGCTTGAAACCCTCCTTGAGAGCGGAAAGCTTGACGCCTTCCTCGGAAATGAAGCTGACGCGGGTGAAGAATCGGCCGGTGTCTAGATCGTCGAACTGCGACGAGTCGACGATATTGCAGCCCTGGTCGGCAAGATAGTTCGCAATCGCCGCGACGATCCCGCGCGTCGATTTACAGGTCACCGTCAGTACGTAGCTCGTCATGTTTCTTGTCCCTTTTGCGGCGCTCGCCGGAAGGCCTGCTCTCGTCATCAGTCCAATTTACGGCAGATCGTTCTAAAGCTTGTTCCGCTTGCGGCGTCGAAACTCGCATCCCCGCCGTACCGATTCATTCTACGAGGCGAGGGCCGGCTTTTTCCTCGGCGTCGTTATCTCGTGTATCACCGCCCCGCCGACAGATGAAAGAACGAGGCAAATGGCCACGAAAGAAGCGGGATTGTGCAGTATGCCGATCGGCAAATGCCCGCTGATGACTCTGACAAACGCCAGCGTGAAGGCATGCGTGATGTAGATGGCGTAGGAGCAGTCGCCGAGATAGCTCAGCCAGCCGATAAGAGGCAACCGCGAAAAATCGATCGATACGGCACCGTAGACGATGAAAACGGCGGGTATGCCCCACGCGTAGAATCGCCCGGCCGGCCCCACCAGCGCCTCGTTCAACGGCAGGAATACCGCTCCGAGTGCAAGGGCAGCCCAGGCCAGGTTTCGCGGCAGAAGGATTTTATTCGCGTATAGCCAGCCGAGAATCACGCCCGCCAGAAATTCGAGGATGATCGGTTCGCCGTAGAAGGTGGTTGCTGTTGTCGCCGGCAAAATATGACAACCGATAAGAATGACGGCAAAGGTCGCGCCCATGGCGGGAACGCGCCAGCGTTCGGGAACCGGCAGCAACAGAGCGAAGACGAGGTAGAAGAACATCTCGTAGTTCAGAGTCCAGCCGGGAACGACAATCGGTGCAATCAAGGTGGGATCCGCTGGATTTCTCCAGGGGAGGAAAAACAGCGATGCCAAAAAATGCGGAATGTCGAAGACGGTGGATTTCAGGATGGAAGGCGCCAGCAACGCCACAGTGGCCGAAAACAGTGTGGCCAGCCAATAGAGCGGAACGATGCGCTTGATACGTCGGCGATAGAATTCGACGGGAGAGATGGTGCGCCCCTGCGTGGTTAGCCACATCACGAAGCCGCTCAGAACGAAAAAGATGTCGACGCCTGTTTCTCCGAACGTATAGCGTGCCGGATCGAACGTCGCATCGACCTTCTGAAACTGCAGGACGGAGTGGAAATAGACCACCATCAGCGCCGCGATCGCGCGCAGATATTGAAGCTGGAACAGCATTGAGCCAGCGCTCCCCTCGATACCGCGGCGCCATCGCTGATATGGGCCGCGCTCTAACGCAATACGATGTCCCGACGGCTCACCCGACACGCGGCTTGTCCACGAAACGCATGTAACCGATCACAAGCCAGAGAAGCCCGGAAATTTTCATCGAGAAGATTGCCGTTCCGCCGATCATCATATTCAGGAAAATGAAAAGAGAAAGTGAATGGGCCGCGCGGCGCTGCGCTGGCGTCGTGCCGGCTGGATAGAGGCAGACGAAGAGCCAGAAGGCGATCACGCCGAAGATGGTGGCGCCATAGAGCAGATAGACGTAGCCGCTGTCGGCAAACTCTGCGATTCGATCGACCGATAGGCCCAACGGCGCCAGGGGATCGATCTCCATCAGCTTCTTCATCGTCAGGTTGATACGCCCGGTGAAGTTATCGCCGGTAGCGTTCGGCTCCCGCAGGTAGACCAGAAAACCGGCGGCGACGATCAGCGGCATCAGCATCAGGCTGAACAGCTTCGGGATCATCGGAAACACGAAGTAGCCGGCAATGCAGGCGAGGCTGAAGATCAGCATGGTCCGCGTGTCGTTGGTGGTCAGAATCAGCAGCGATGTCGCAATCATCAGCATCCGGTCCCATCGCGACAGCCGGTCCCACATGGAGATGAGATAGACCGCGATCACACCGCAAAAGTTGGCAAGCGATACCTGTTCCAGGAAGATCGACGAAGAGCGGTGGTCGATGATGCCGAACGAGAACCGGCCCGGAAAACCAAGAGCGTTCTGAAAGAGACCCGTCGTGTTGAAGCTGTAGGGTTTGAGACCGCGCGTGTTGGCGAAATAATCGGATGGATGCACCAGGCTGACGTAGAATTTCACATCCACGATCTCGAAGATCAGGAAGATCAGGACAGCAAGCGCGGCGATCCGGAAGGTCAGCTTCAACGTTCTTTCATTGCTCCAACTTCCGAGGCCGGCGAAACAGAAGATAATCAATACGTTGCGGAAATGGTCGATGAACGCCATTCTGTTCAGCACGCTCACGTAGATCGTCACAACCAGCGTGAAGAGCATGAAGAGGAGCCCGGGCAGGTCGTCCTCGTATATCCCCCTTTTCAAAAGATAGAGGACGGCGCCTGCCATGATGAGGCCCTCGCTGGCCGCGACATGCGTCATCGAGAGCGGAAAAATATTGTGATTTATGTAGGCAAGCAGACCGTTGTAAAGGACCGAAAGAAGGCCCAGTACCAGAACGGGATAGTCGATCCGTTGCACCGCGACTTGGCTCCTGTTGCGGGTTCCGGGAACGTCTCGCGCCAGGTCCGTACCTTCGGCCAGGGCCAATCCGGCTTTCATCTCAACCTCTCGGCTGCGGGCTGGCCAGGCAGCTCGGCGGGGCCGTGCCTTCGACCGCCGTCGCGCGGGTAAGAATCGTCATTTGAGGGCGCTCGTCGCCGCCGTGCGGCTGCACATTGAAGGGCTCGTCGTGCGGCCACCAATCGCCCGCGGCCCAATAGGACCAGCCCAACCAGACGTCGCTGTTGTCCGAAATCTGCTTGAGAATGGTATCGACGGCTTCGACGCAGGGCTTGTGCGACGATACGCCGAACTCCCCGAGAAACCCTCGCTTCTTGGTTTCCCTGAGCCAGGAGGTCATCGCCGCGATGGCGTTGATCGCGGTTTCTGCGCCCTCGCAGGTGGCATGCGTTCCCGACGAGTCGGTATCCAGATACTGGTGCACTTCATAGGCGTAGTTGTCGGCCGTGTCGCGGATACCCATCATCACCGTGCCGTTGGCGCCACCGATGATGTCGTCCTGCCAGCTCGAAGCACCGCTCCATGCGGTGCCTGGCACCAGAATGAGGTTTTTGGCGCCGACAGCGCGGATGCTCCGAATTGCGGCGTTTGCCGCCTTCAGCCAGTCGGTAGCCGGAATGTCGTGCGGTTCATTCATCAGCCCGAAAATCACACCGTCCTGATTGGCAAATTCGACCGCCAGCCGAGCCCAGAATTCGGCGAAGGCGACGGAGGTCACCGGCGGAATGCCGATCCGGGTCTTGTCGTAATAGGCGAAGTTGTGCGGATCGATGATCGCCGACATGCCGTTATGGCGTATCGAGGCGACGGTATCCGTCAGGCGTTGCAGCTCGTCGACATCGAGCGCGGCGCCGAGAGAGGGCTGCAGATGCTCCCAGCGGACCGGCAGCCGGATGACAGTCATGCCCTTGGCGGCGAAGTATCGGACGGTCGCCTCGGTGGGGTAGGTGTAGTTGGTCCCGTATGTCCCGGTGCGATCGCCGTATTCCGCTCCGGAGAGGTTGACCCCCCGGTAGCAGAGCGGTGCCTTCTGCGACGCATGGCCGGCAAGCGGGTAAGCGCAAGCTGCCATCGCAAGCAGCACCACCAGACGCACTTTTGATTTTTCCAGAAAGAGCATGCTTAGCGCTTTTGATTGCGACGGTCGCCGCTGGTTCGGATGTCGGCTCCAGCTTAACGGTCCGTTAGCTAAGAATTTCTAAAGTCAGGAGCAGCACGACCGGATGCGGTTGGGTGCAAGAGCAAATTCATGAGCCAAATCGACAGAAACAGGGTCAGTCGGCTGCCACAGTGGCGCAGCCACGAGCCGGAGGACGCCGCGCCGCAGGTCGAGCGTGCGCGCAGCCCTGCCTTGCGGCCCGCCGATTTCGCGCGACCGAGGACGGAATTTGTCGATACCCTTGCGCCGGACACCCCTGCACCGGCACCGCCGCAAGCTGGCCCGCAACAACCGGAGCCGCTGGTCGAGGTCACACCGGTCCAACCCGCCACGGTTCAAGTTGCCGGCCCGCTCCTTGACCTGGGCACCGCTGTCACCGCCATCTGGAACCGCCGCCGGATCGTTCTCGGTCTCGCCGTGGTCGGCGCTCTCGCGGGTGCCGTGGTCGCGCCCCTTGTTCCGCAAAAATACACGGCCACCGCCAGCCTCTACTTCGATCCGCGAAACGTTGGCCCGGTAGATCCCTCTGCCTCGTCATCGGGTGTCTCACCCGACATGGTTTCGGCTCTGGTCGACAGCCAGGTCCAGATTCTGACATCGGGGAATGTCTTGCGGCGCGTCGCGGAAGCACTGAACCTCTATGAAGACCCGGAATTCATAGGCGGCCGAACCGATGGAGCGGCCGTGATCGGCGCTTTGCAAAAGGCTGTCGTCATCACGCGACAGACGACCACCTATGTCGTTTCTCTCGCGGCCACGACGAAAGATCCGGAGAAATCCGCAAAACTCGCCAATCAGGTGGTCGCCTCATTTCTTCAAGAAGAGAGCAGCGCCTCGAATGGCCTCTATGAAAGCACCTCGAGTGCGCTCGACGGCCGCCTCAACGACCTTCGCCGCAAGGTGCAGGAGGCAGAGCAGGCTGTTGAAACCTACCGCGCCGACAACGACCTGACGGCGACCCAGCAGGGCCTGATCTCGGACCAGCGCCTGACTTCGCTGAACGCATTGCTGGTAACGGTGCAAGACAAGGCGATTCAGGCGAAAACACGGGCCGATGCCGCTTCCAGACTGAGCTTCGAACAGGTCGTCGCGAACGGTCAGGGAGATCAAGGCGGCGTTTCAACGGCCCTGGCCAGCCTGCGCCAGCAATACTCGTCCCAGGCGGCGGTCGTCGGTAGCCTTGAAAGCCAGCTGGGCGGCCGTCATCCGCGCCTGCAGGCGGCTCGATCGTCGCTGCAAAGCACTGCCGATGAGATCCGGGGAGAACTGCAACGCCTGAGAGCGTCGGCCCGCGCGGAATACGATCAGGCAAAGAAGGCAGAGGATGCGGTCTCCAGGGAACTGACGGTCCAAAAGGCGCTTCAGGTCAATTCGTCCGACAAGCAGGTCGAACTCAATGAACTGCAGCGCAAGTCCGTGGCGGCGCGCGACATCTATGAAGCCGTTCTCAAGCGCTCTGGCCAGACGAACGAGGAACAGAACCTCGTGCGCAGCAACACCCGCCTGATCTCCGAAGCAGAGCCGCCGGTGAAGGCCGATGGTCCCGCCAAGAAAGTCATCCTGGTCGCCGGGATCATCGGAGGCTTCTTCGCTGGCTTCACCGCTGGTGCCGCCTTCGCGATCCTCGCGGGTCTCGTCGCCCATCCGGTGATCAGAAGCTATCTTCGCCGACCGGTCTGATCCCACTTCTCCGCAGCAGCATGCTCGACCGCCGTGCGACCGCTTGATGTCGTGCTCCTGGCTGCCTACATCCAAAGATGAGGACGAACAAGTGGATCCCCCGACAAGGCGATGAGGATGCGGTTTCCAACGGTTTTGCTGACGGTTTTGACGCTCGCATCCGGCGGCGTTGCGCCAGAGGCAAGTTTTGCGACCGATTGGAAACGCGCCGGCGAAGCGCATCCCCAGTTGATCTACCCCTACCCGAATTTGCCGGGCGTCAGGGCACAGCCCGAGCCGAAGGACGAAGAGCAGTATCGTTGCAGGACGGAGACGCAGTTGATCCGGCGTCGCCATGACCAGATTTTCCGGTCGGGCGGCATACCGACGCTTGTCTATGTCTGCGACGGTGATGGCTTGGAAAGCCGCGGCGTGAAAGTGCCTTTGCGCGGCCACTATCAGCCTGTCCGCTGACCCGCAGCCGGCCTCACTCATATGGAACGATCGACGGGGTGCTTTTGCCCCCGCTCCACATTTTTTCGCCGAGGCTCTTGCCGCGCGCGCGAATGCAGGAGAAAACGCGTGCGACCAAGGCTTTGCGGCGCTATTTCAGAGCCCTCGGTAACAGAGAGGTGCGCCTGTTCGTATAGGGTACTGACGTTGAAGTATTCGGAGCGTGAAGAGGCGTGGAGCGAATGGATGCGCGGCGCCCTTAAGGGCGACACGAAGGCGTACCACCGCTTCCTTGCGGCGGTCACGCCGCATCTGCGCGCCATGGCACGAAGACGCTGCGATCAACTCGGCGCGCCCGCGAGCGAGGCGGAGGACGTGGTGCAGGAAGTATTGCTTGCGGTCCATTTGAAGCGAGGAACCTGGGATGCGGCGCGCCCGATTGGACCCTGGCTATCGACCATTGTACGCAACAAGTTGATTGACAGCCTGCGCCGCCGCGGACGGCATGTGAACGTCCCGATCGAGGATGTTATCGCGACGCTGGAAGCGGACGAACAAACGGATGCCTTGGATCGGCTCGACGCAGAGCGCATGCTCGCGAGGCTCAGGGACCCGCAGCGCGACATTGTCCGGTCAATTTCGATTGACGGTGCAGGCGTTCGCGAAACGGCCGAGCGGCTGAATATGACTGAAGGAGCAGTACGCGTTTCGCTTCATCGCGCTTTGAAATCGCTCGCAGCTCTATACCGGAGTGAGACACGTGAAGACGAATGACCTGATCAGCCTGCTGGTGGAAGATGCGCCGGTCCGCGCGCGGCTGGGACGGGCACTGATCTTGGCGTTGGTGGCCGGTGTCGTCGTCTCGGGCTCGATCTTGCTCTCGACGATCGGCATTCGCCACAACATGGCAAGCGTTTTCGAAACAGTGCGCGTTCTCTTCAAGATCGCCTTTACGCTCGTTCTCGCTATCACCGCCTGTGGCGTGGTGTTCCGTATCGGCCGGCCTGGTGCCGAGCTGAAAGCCAGTGTTGTGGCTCTTTTCATTCCATTGGCGATGTTGGTCACCGCGGTAACCTCGGAACTTGCAGTGGTGCCGCCAGGTGCGTGGGAGACAAGCCTCGTGGGCAATAACGCGCGCTTTTGCCTGGTGTTCATCCCGGTGTTGTCGCTTGCACCGCTTGCAGGCTTTCTCCTGGCGCTGAAAGTCGGCGCGCCCGCGCGCCCGTCACTTGCAGGCGCGACAGCGGGCTTTGCCGCCGGCGCGCTCGCGGCAGCCATCTATGCCTGGCATTGCCCCGACGACAGCCCGCTTTTCGTGGCAACCTGGTACATGATCGCCATCGCTGCTGTTACGGCAATCGGCGGCCTCATCGGGCGACGATATCTGCGCTGGTGATCGACGAAGAAAAAGTACGCACACAGGCGTGTTTTAAGCCGCGCCATCTCATCGTCAAAAGTCACATATCGTCCAAGGTCATATGGCGCGACAAGTAAAGGACCGCTGCAAACATCCCCGCGACGGTAGCCCCCACAATCAGCAGGTTGTCACCGCCTCGTGGGTCGTCGCCTTCGAGGCGGCATTTGCGTTTAATTTCCCGTGCAATGGCAAATGGGATGCCCATGGAAAGAATCGCCGCCACCGCGACGTGAACGATAATCACTGTCTTTGTCCTCAATAACTGTTCTGCAATATATTGCCGGCCACCTACGGGCCGAAGTATTTACTTGTCTCGTTAAGTGCCGCGATATGCCTAAGCCGTTTTGGTCCCACAGGATGCGCCGTCTCAAAAAGCTCCGTCAGCCCCAGCCAATATCGACATCGGTGACTGAGCGACGACGGACGCCAGTTCTCAGACCCCTTGAGGTGACCTTGTTGTACCGATCTAGAAAAATGTCAGGAGTGCCATGATGCACCGCCATTTTGAACATCTGTAAGCACCCAACGCCGACAGCTAAGCACCAATCGGACGGCAATGGAAGGAAAAAATGCCTATCGCTGCCAGCAGGAGTTCAAGAGGAGTTTGCCGTCTATATCGGACTAGAATCGACCTCTCTCGGACTGTCGTTCCTGCCACGCCTATTGCCAAAGTTTGCCACTACTGTGTAGCAGCGAACAGCCGACAATCCTTGAACAATCAAGGAAGCAACAACCTAAGTAGGAATGGTGCCCAGGCCGCAATGCGCGGCCTGTCGTCGATGTGCAATGCTCCAACGCGCGTGCTGCTCGTATCTGGTGTGGATGCGACGCCAGTCCTTGAGCCTGCCGAACATGTTCTCGATCTTGTGGCGTTTTTTTTGTAAAGCACGCGGTCATGCGGGATTGCCACCTTGCGGTTGGCCCTTGAGGGAATGCAGGCGGTTATCTTGCGCTTGGCAAGGGCGTCTCGAAACCAGTCGGCGTCATAGCCTTTGTCGGCAAGCAAAGTCTTGGCGGTGGGAAAGGCGTCGAGCATCTGAGCGGCATTTGCCGGTCATTGATGCGTGGCACACCGTGCGACAGCGGAAAGCAAGGCCCGATCCGGCGCATCTGCACCTCCGGCAGAAGCATCAAATCACTCATAACAGCCTCTCCATTCGATCCCAATGAATCAAAGACAGAAAAGCGATACAAGTGATTTAATAGGTCCTGAGCCTAATCCTTGGAGCGGTATCGCGCCATTATTCGGCCCGGCGTCGTGGACGTCGCTCTTTTTCGGGCCGTCATCGAAACTTCACGCAACGGTCAAATGGCTGTCGTGCGTGGCAACTAGACGCTCTCCATTGCAATCTGTTTTGCAGCAGGAGAAATCAATGTCACGGAAATTGCAGACGGTCCTGGCGGCCGGCGTCGCCGTTTTTTTAAGCACGGTAAGCGCGGCAGACGCCGCAACCACAGTCAAGTTCTGGCACGCCTTCAGCAAGGGGAACGGGGAAGCCCTGAACAAGGTCATCAGCAATTTCGAGGCGGCAAATCCCGACGTAAAAGTCGAGGCTGAGTTCGTTGGAAACTACAACGATATCGTTGCCAAGCTTCAGGCTGCCATTCCAGCACGACGCGCACCGGACGCGGTTATCCTGGAAGTCACGCGCTATGGCTTGTTTGCCAACAACAACGTGCTGACAGACCTCACCCCATACTTCGACGCGGATCCACTGAAGAAGGATCTCTACGACTACGCGAAGGAAGTTGGCGTAATCGGCGGCAAGAACTTCATCGTGCCTTTCAACTCCTCGACGCCAGTCGTCTATTTCAACAAAGACATCTTCAAGCGTGCCGGCCTCTCGGAGGACACGCCGCTCAAGACTTTCGATGACATTTCCGCCGCTGCCAAGACGATCACTGACAAGCTGGGTTCCGAGGGCATCTCCGGGATCGCGGCGCCAGGTCAGTTCGCCCGTTGGGGCGTGGTCATGTCCAATGACAGTGAGCTCGTCGACCCGAAGACCGGTGAGATCCTGCTCGACAAGCCCAACACGATCGAGGCGTATCAATGGATGGCATCCCTCGTGCACGAGAAGAAGGTTGCATCGCCTGATGGCGTGACCGACGAAGATAAGGGAGGTGACGCCTTCCTGGCCAAGAAAGTCGGCATCATGATGAACTCGACTGGCAACTACGTTGGATCCAAGAAGGCGCTGGGCGATGCTTTGGCCGTTCGTCCGATGCCTTGCAACAAGACCTGCTCGGTTCCTATCGGCGGTGCTGGAATTGGTATCCTTGCAACCTCTCCGAAGGAGGTCCAGGACGCCGCCTACAAGTTCATCAGCTACGCCGCTTCTCCGGAAGCGAACGCGACCTGGTTTGCCGCAACGGGCTACCTTCCTATCAACAAGAAAAGTGCCGCATTGCCTGCCGCAACGCAAGCACTCGCGACGCAGCCTGGCATCGATGTGGCGATTAACTCGCTCCCGGTAGCGCATGGACGGGCAAGGACCACAGTCGTCAGCTGGATGCGCTCCACCGAATACAAGATGTGGGAGGCGATGGCCCTGGGCCAACGCGGCGTCGATGAGACCATGAAGGACTTCGCTGAGCAAACGCGAGACGAAGAAAAGCGGGCTGGCAACTGATCTCACAAAGGGTCCGGCAGCAGGATGCTTC
Source organism: Rhizobium sp. Root1220 (assembly GCF_001426265.1). Lineage (GTDB taxonomy): Bacteria > Pseudomonadota > Alphaproteobacteria > Rhizobiales > Rhizobiaceae > Rhizobium. The sequence goes on along the minus strand of NZ_LMDG01000001.1, from coordinate 540,576 downwards.
CTGCTTGCCGGGCGATTCCCATACGATGTTTCGCAAACTCACTCCGTATCTATTCGTAGCGCCGCTGATGCTCTTCATCGCGGTATTTACGTACATTCCGATCATAATGAGTCTGGATCTGAGCTTCAGGCAGTGGAACTTCTTGTCCCCCGACATGCCATTCGTCGGCCTGCGCAACTACGAGCAACTGCTCTCGTCTAGTGAGCTTTGGAACTCCCTGCGAGTCACCGCGCTCTTCACCATCCTCTCCGTTCCACTGCGCCTGGGGCTCGCGGTCGTGATCGCCAGCTTCCTGGCGCGAGAGAACGTTTCCTCACGACTTCTTCGCGGCGCACTGTTTCTGCCGTCGGTGACCTCGACCGTCTCCATCGGCGTTGTTTTCTCCTGGGTATTCGCGACCGACTATGGAATGGTCAACGCCCTCCTGGTCAAAATCGGTCTCGGCAGGGTTCAGTGGCTGCAGGAGCCCCACCTGGCTCTCTGGGTGCTTATCTTCGTCAACACCTGGAAACAGCTTGGATATGACGTCGTCATCTACATTGCTGGCCTTCAGGCAATTCCACGGGAGCTCTACGATGCCGCTGCAATCGACGGAGGCAAGTGGCTGCGTGTCTTCCGCCGGGTCACCTTGCCGCTGGTCATGCCGACGACCTACTTTTTGCTGGTGATATCGGTGATCGAGGCGTTCCAAGTCTTCACCATCGTCGACGTGATGACCCATGGTGGACCCGCCGGGTCGACCGACATGCTGGTCAACCTTCTCTATGAAATTGGTTTCGTGCTGTTTGACATCGGACGGGGTTCGGCCCTCGCTGTCCTGCTGTTCATTCTCCTGATTGCTCTGGCGCTCCTGAAGTCTCGTATCATCGGCCGGAGGGTTCACTATGAAGCCTGACAATCCACTGATTGCCCTCCTCGCGCTCGTAGCCGGCGTCCTCTTTCTATCGCCAGTGCTCTATTCGATCTGGATGTCATTCCAAACGGTTGACGCCGTCTACAGCGGCGGGGTGAGCTTCACGGTAGACAACTACACACGCGCATTTGGCGAGTTCAACTTTGCGCGCTACCTGCTCAACAGCATCATCGTCTCTGGTCTCGTCACAGTTCTCGGCATTACGCTTGCGACTATGGCGGCCTATGCCTTCGCGCGGTTCAACTTTCGGGGCGGAAACTTTCTGTTCGCCGCGACCGTCGCCACCTTGATGATCCCGAGCCACATCACCCTCATCCCAAACTATCTTACGCTGGCCAAGGTTGGCCTGCTCGACAGCTATGCTGGGCTGATTCTGCCGGCGATCTCGAACGGTTTTGCGGCGTTCTTTCTCCGGCAGTATATCCGCGGCATCCCGAAAGCATTGGACGAAGCCGCCTACATGGACGGCGCGACGCCGTCGAAGGTCCTCTGGCGTATCATCGTGCCACTTTCACGTCCGGCGATCGCGTCGATGGCGCTCTACATCTTCATGACCGAGTGGAACAGCTACATCTGGCCTCTGGTCGCCGTCGGCAAGCAAGACCTCTACACCCTCCAGATCGGTCTCGCCCGCCTCTATCGTATCAATCCAGGCGAGGGCCTCGTTGACTGGCCACTCGTGATGGCGGCGTCGACGATCACCATCCTCCCGGTTCTTCTTGGTTTCCTCATGGTTGAACGCCACCTCGTGCGCGGCATCACCATGGGCGCTGTAAAATGACAAGGACAACGCTGAAATGACGCGCATAGCATCCCATCGTGGTGGCACTCTCGAATTCGGCGACAGCACGCCACAAGGATTCGCCGCAACTGCAAGAATGAGGCTGGACGAGGTCGAATTCGACGTCCATCCGACGTCCGATGGCAATATCGTCGTCCATCACGACGCGACCCTCGACGCGACCACCGACATGTGCGGCGCGATCGCAAGTATGACACTGGACCAGGTGCGCCAGGCAACGATCAAGTACAGCTCAGGCGGTCATCCCCTGACCCTGGATGAGCTCTGTGCGCTTTATTCAGACAGCCACGTCAACTTACGATGCGAAATCAAACCGAGCGTCGACGGCCTCCCTTACCAGGGATTCGTGCGACAAGTCGTATCGCTGCTTGAGCGGCAATCGATGCTTGAGCGGACGACGTTCTCATCATTTCTGGTCGAGTCGATCGACGATCTGTCTAAGGCCACCGACCGTCCGTTGCTCTGGCTTGTAAGCCCTCCGGTCCTCAAGCAGATTGGTCCAAGGGGCATTGTCGAGCTCTGCAAGTTGCATGACATCCCCGAGATCGGTGTTCATATCGACACGGCGGACAAGGAATTGACAAAATTCGTGACTGAGGCGGGCCTGCACTTCGGTTGCTGGGCAGCCCATACGCGTGACCAGATACAAAAGGCCCTGGAACTGGGGACCAAAGTGTTCACCACGGACCGCCCTTCCCTCGCGATAGCCGTGCGTGAGGAATTCCATGCCGGAGGCAAGGCATGAGTGGCATCTCGCTTCGCGATATTCGCAAGTCCTATCCGAACGGTCCACGGGTGCTGCACGGGGTCTCGATGGACATCAAGCCTGGTGAATTTGTGGTCATCGTCGGGCCATCCGGGTGCGGCAAATCCACATTGCTGCGCCTCATGGCCGGTCTTGACCGCTGCGAGGAAGGCGAGATCAAAATCGGTGGCCGCATAGCAAATGACGTTGCACCGCAGGATCGCGACATCGCGATGATCTTCCAGAACTACGCGCTGTATCCTCACATGACCGTGCGTGAGAACATCGCCTTCGGTCTGGAACTACGCGGTATGAAGAAAGGCGAACGCAATCTGCGGGCCGAAAACGTGGCGGAGGCATTGCAGCTTGAGGCATACCTCGACCGTAAGCCAGGGGCCCTATCGGGAGGTCAGCGCCAGCGCGTGGCGATGGGGCGTGCGATGGCCCGCAACGCATCGATATTCTTGATGGACGAGCCGCTTTCCAACCTCGACAACTCGCTCCGGGTAGCGATGCGCACCGAGATCAAAGAACTGCACCGTCAACTCGGAGCGACAATTGTCTATGTCACCCACGATCAGACCGAAGCGTTGTCGTTGGCCGACCGCGTAGCTGTCATGAAGGACGGCCACCTGTTGCAATTCGACCGGCCCGAAGTGATCTATGACCGACCGCGGAACAGGTTTGTGGCGAGCTTTCTCGGAGTGCCGCCAATTAACCTGCTCCCAGCGGCAATGTTGCCGGGCTGGGACGGAGTACCAGGTCTGACGGCAGGCCTCCGTCCGGACATGCTTTCAGTTCACTTGGCCGCGCCGTCGCAACCAGCCTTCCCGGCACGTATCACCGTTTCGGAACTTACTGGGTCTGACGTCCTTTTGCATTGCGACACCCCTGCGGGACGTTTGACCGTGAATGCTCCGCGCAAGGATGTTCCGCCGGGAAAAGCAGATGTCTGGATCACCTATGACCTGGAGCAAGTGCTGTTCTTCGACGATGCAAGTGGCGAGAGGGTGGAATTTGGTCCTGATCGGGTCCGTGCAACAACCGCATCGGGTCATGCATGAAGGATACCCTCGCGTCGCCCTTGCTGCTGAGCGATCTGATAAACCGCAATTCCTCGCGACTAACCGCAGCCGATACCCGTCTCCTTGACGTCATGATTCGTGATCCGATACGCGCGGCAATGGAAAACGGAACGGACGTGTCGTCTCGCGCGGGCGTACATCCCGCCTCGGCTGTCCGGCTTGCCCGGCGTCTGGGCTTCAAAGGCTATCCTGAGTTCCGGGCGTTCCTGCAAAGCAGCTTGCGGGACGGAGGCAACGACTTCGAAAGTTCCGCTGCTCGCATGGCGGCCCGTTTGGTGCGGGCGGAGGAAGGCGGCCTTCTCGCATCCATCCTCGACAGCGAGATCTCCGCTCTGGAGCGCCTGAGAGCCAGCATTTCCGACGCCGACATTCGCGCATTTGCCGAGAGCCTGCGTGATTGCCGTCGTCGCATCTACATCATAGGGCGCGGACATTCCTCGGCCCTGTCGTCGCTCATTGCACTCAGGTTGGTCCGATCAGGTTACGACGCCGTCGATATTGGGAGCTCGATGCATCAGTTGCCTGAGGTGTTACACGGCCTTTCCAAAGACGACGTTCTGTGGATCTTGGCCTTTCGAAACTCACCATCGATCGTTCGAGAAGTGCGCCACGTCGCCGCCGCGAGGGGCGTTAGGACACTTGCCCTGACGGACAGTGCCGCGAGGATAGAGCCCCCGCCTGACCACCAAATCGTTGTTTCGCGGGGCGAGCCAGGCGAGTCTCAGTCGCTTGTCGTCCCCATGACGGTGGCAAACGCCGTCATTTTGGACCTCGCGGTCATCGATGACGGTCGGTCTCTCCAATCACTAGCTTGTTTCAGGTCATTTCGAGCAGGCCTTCATGACTGACTGGCGGCGCGCCGGGCGCGCCGACTCAACAGCGGCCATTTGTCGGCGACCCATGTCGCTGCTTCCCGTAACACGCTCGAACCCCTAAACTTCCCGCATCCCGCATCCCGCGGCAAAGGCATGGTTGAGAGACCGGCGTCATTTTCTCTCGCCGAGCTCCAGAATATGCCTGCACGCACCTAGATAACCCATCATATAACTCCATGCCAATCTGTGTGGCGAGGGTCGATAACGGGGAAGTTGAGAGTCCGGTCCGGGCGTCGATGGCAACCGAAGTACCTTCGCGCGATACGAGAGCAACAATACCACAGTCCGGGGAGTTATCATTGAGCGTGTTTACCCGCGGGCTGGGCATGTTCTCTACCGGGAGCGGTGCATCGAGTTCAATATGGACTGGTACGCGCTGGGCCAATCTGACCCATTTGAAGCCGGAAGCGCTACCCGTTGGTGGACGATTTATCTTTCTCAGCTTATGCACCCGGCGCCAAGAAGGCGCGGTGGAGGTCCGCCTTCCAGTTCGGTCGGGACCGTGAATGTCTGCGTTAAGCTAGCCTTGGGTCAGAATCTTGTGATCAATTCTATCCATGATGCCCGGCGTGGCGCGGCTCGCAATCTCGGTTTGACAAACCTCTGGCTTACAGAATACCGGATAACCGGCAGTGCATCTGTCTATTTTCTCATGAGCGGCAGCAGCTGCTCTCCCTGGCGCTTGATTTCCCCGAGATAAGGCGTGTCCGAGAGAACAAAATGGGTGATGCCAAGCGCCTCGTACTTGCGCAGCGATGAGGCAACGTCTTCGGCCGAGCCGACGAGCCAGGTGGTTCCCGCTCCGCCGCCGCCGAATTTTCCCGGCGCGGTATAGAGGTTGTCGTCGAGTACATCGCCGCGTTCGTGGAGTTCGAGCAGGCGACGCTGGCCGACGGCGACTGTCAAGCGATGGTCCTGCCAGGTGCCTCCCTGGCCGGCCGCCATCGCCGCAACTTTCTTCTCGGCATCGGCCCAGGCCTCTTCCCGCGTGTCTCTGACGAGGGTGGTGATCCTGAGGCCGAACTCCAATGGGGCGAGGTCTCGGTCAAGCTTCTTGCTCAGTGCCTTCAGGCGCTCTATGCGCTCCTTGACGCCATCGCGCGGCTCGCCCCAGAAAAGCTGGACGTCGGCCTCGGTCGCAGCGACTGTTTCGGCCGCGTCCGACGCGCCGCCGAAATAGAGCTTCGGATGGCGGCGGTGGCCGTTCTCTGTGATGCGCGGCTGAACAGTCGAACCTTCTACGCTGAAGTGGCCGCCCGAGAATGTGACGTTTTCTTCGGTCCAGAGACGGCGGACAAGGCGCATGAACTCCTTCGTGCGGGCGTAGCGATGTGCCTGATCGCCCTCGCTATCTCCGTAGGCGGCAAGATTGTCCTGACCCGAGACGATGTTGACGCGGACCCGGCCGCCGCTCAGATGATCTAGTGTTGCCGCAGCAGACGCAAAATTCGCGGGCCGCCAATAGCCTGGTCGAATTGCGATCAGCGGTTCGAAGGTCGTTGTGCGCGCCGCCACTGCGGCCGCAACGGTAAACGTGTCCGGCCGGCCCCAGCCGGTGCCGATCAGGGCGCCTTTCCAGCCGTGCTCTTCAAGTGCGCGGGCTTGCTCCGTCAGCGTTTCGAGGCTGTTGTGGTCGAGGGTCGCGCTATCGCCGCGGTGACCAGCTCTGACATCGTTTGGAATATACCAGAGGAATTCGGAGGTGTTGCTCATGCGTCTGCCTGCTTATCGATTTATGGGCTGTTTCGTGCGCCATGAAGGCCACCGGATTACTTGAGCGTGAAGCCGAGCTTGCGAATGACGCCCTTAAGGACGTGCCTGCCTTTCAACGCGGTCTCTGTGCCAATGCGGCTGCTGACCTGTTCGGTCCAGTCGGCCGGTGGCATCGCCTGCTCTCTCTGAAAGCTGCCGAGCGCGTGATTGTAGTCCACGAGGGCGGCTCGATGTGCCGTCGGATCGTAGCGATTGCGATGCAAGACCGCTTGCTGGGAAAGCCTTGGCTTGACGTCTGCTGGCCGGGCGGGATCGGGATATCCGACAGTCAGGCCGAAGACCGCGAATACCCCATCAGGCAGCCCCAATTCGCGCGAAACCGCTTCCGGATCATTGCGGATAGCACCGATGTAACAGGTGCCGAAGCCAAGGGACTCGAGCGCTACTACGGCATTCTGTGCAGCTAGCGCGGCATCGATGACGCCGAGCAGAAAGCTCTCAAGATAATCGAGGCCATCCGCCGTCCTGCCCTTCTCCGTTGCAATGCCGCGCGACCGGGCCAGATCGGCAAGCCAGACCAGAAGAAGCGGTGCCTCGGTGATTTGACGCTGGTTGCCCGCGACGGCATTCAGCCTGTCCTGAAGATCCTTGTCCTCGACGGCGATCACGCTCCACGCCTGAAGGTTCGATGAAGTTGGTGCCGATTGTCCCGCCGCGACCGCGATTTCGATTATATTGTCGGGCACAGATTGCGGAAGGTAGCTGCGAACGCTGCGATGACTGAGGATTGCATCCAGCGCCTCGTTCCAGCTTGCGGACAGCTTTTGACCGTTGCGATACCGGCTCGCCGCCAATGCAGTCAGTCTGTCTTTTTCCGGCGTGCTGGGCGCGGACAAAGTCATTCGTATCTCCTTGGCAATGCACGGATCACAGTGTGGACGGGAAACATGCCCGCTGGAGCAGGCACTTTCCAACTACAAAAGTTCCTTGAAGGTGTGCGAAATAGAATATCTTTTCTATAGCTTTTATTTTCTTGATCTACCCTGACCGTTCCTTCGAACGGAGATCGAAATGGGCGAAAGATCCCAACTCAGGCTCGGCGCGTTTCTCTACCCGACCGGACACCATATCGCCGCCTGGCGTCATCCGGATGCCCAGGCGGACGCAGGTTCCAACTTCGCACATTACGTTGAGCTGGCGCAGCTCGCCGAGCGTGGCAAGTTCGATCTTATCTTCATGGCCGATGGGGTCGGCACGCGAGGAACGGATATCGACGCTCTGAGCCGAACGGCCACCCGGTATGTTGCCCAGTTTGAGCCGATCACGCTTCTGTCGGCACTGGCGGCGGTAACGCGAAATATCGGCTTCGTCGCGACCGCATCGACGTCTTACAATGAACCCTACCATATCGCCCGTAAGTTTGCCTCCCTCGACCATATCAGCGGCGGAAGGGCAGGGTGGAACCTGGTCACGTCGTCAAGCGAGCACGAGGCGCACAATTTCGGCCGTGATGAACATTATGCCCACGGCGAGCGTTACGAACGCGCCGAGGAATTTGCCGATGTCGTAACCGGTCTTTGGAACACCTGGGAGGAGGGAGCCTTTCCGCGCGACAAGCAAAAGGGGCTCTACTTCGATCCCGCCAAACAGCATGTCCTCAATCATAAAGGCACGTTCTTCAAGGTCCGCGGGCCGCTCAATGTCGCACGCTCACCTCAGGGGCAACCAGTCCTCGTCCAGGCAGGCTCGTCCGAACCCGGCAAGGAACTCGCGGCGCGCACTGCGGAAGTGGTGTTCACCGCCCACCAGACATTCGAGGATGCCCGGGCCTTCTATGCCGATCTCAAGGGCCGCTTCGGCAAGTACGGCCGAGATCCTGAAGACCTGAAGGTCATGCCCGGCATTTTCCCGGTTGTCGGTCGGACGACGGCCGAAGCCGAAGAGAAATTCGAAGAAATTCAGGAGCTGATCCACCCTGTTGTCGGCCTCTCGCTGCTGAGCGGTATGACCGGCGGCGTCGATCTCTCTACCTATCCCATCGATGGACCAGTCCCGGCTTTGCCGGAAACCAACGCCAGCAAAAGCCGCCAACGCCTGCTGCTCGACCTCGCATATCGCGAAAATCTGACCATCCGACAGCTTTATCTTCGGATCGCCGGTGCACGCGGACACCGGCAGATCGTTGGAACGCCGGCCCAGATCGTCGACGAAATGCAGCACTGGTTCATCGGTGGAGCGGCTGACGGCTTCAACGTCATGCCTGCACATCTGCCTGCCGGCCTTCGTGATTTCGTCGATCTCGTGTTGCCGGAGTTGCGCCGCCGGGGCCTATTCCGCACCGAATACGAAGGAAAGACGCTTCGCCAGAATCTGGGGCTTCGTGTTCCCCAACATCCGGCCACAGCCCCTCTTGCAGCCGAGTAGGATCATTATGAGCATCTCCCACCTTCAAGCCGACCATGTCACGCGCCGTTTCAAGATAGGAACCGATACGCTGACGGCACTCGACGATGTCAGCGTCGACGTTGCAAAAGGCGAATTCGTTACGATCGTCGGCGCAAGCGGCTGTGGAAAATCGACGCTACTGCGGCTGCTTGCCGGTCTCGATGCCGCAACTGCCGGCCAGATCCGCCACGCTGGCGCTGATGTTAGCGAGCCAAGTCTCAACCGCGGCATCGTCTTTCAGGAGCCTCGCCTCTTCCCCTGGCTGACGGTGGAGCAGAACGTCGCACTCGGCCTGCTTAACACCAAGCTTGTAAAGGCTCGCAAAGCCGAACTCGTACGCGAGCATCTCGAACTCGTCGGGCTCGGCGGCTTTGCCACTGTCTATCCGCATCAACTGTCTGGTGGCATGGCGCAACGCGCTGGCATCGCCCGCGGACTGGTCAGTCGCCCGAATGTCCTTCTCCTGGATGAACCGTTCGGCGCGCTCGACGCTATCACCAAGGCGAGGCTTCAGGACGAACTTCAGGAGATCTGGGCCAAGGAAGGCGTCACCATGGTACTCGTCACCCATGACGTGGAAGAGGCGGTCTATCTCGGGGACAGGGTTGTTGTCATGTCGCCCCGGCCGGGTCGCGTGCGCGAGATCGTTCCCGTCACGCTGGAACGGCCACGCAGACGAACCTCCGCAGAAACCGCAGCGGTTCGGGACCGCGTGCTCACGAGCCTTCACGCGACCGGCGAAGCCGGCACCCCGGTCTCGCGTCCAGCCCAAATGCCCGAACAGGTTCGCCCGCGGCCTGCAATTGCCATCGCACGATAAGCATCAACGGAGACCATCATGACGCCCTTAAAGTTCAAACATCTGGCCGCCGGCCTTGCCATTCTGATCGCGGCGGTATCAACGCCCGCTCGAGCTGAGGATCCCCTTGTCATCCATGTTGGCTACGCGGCAATCGGCGTCGACAACCGGCCCTATTCGGAAGGTACATCGGCAGCCACGGCACGCGCCGGCGAATTCCTGGAGAAGGAATTTGCCAACGACCCGAACGTCAAGATCGAGTGGACCTTCTTCAAGGGCGCGGGTCCGGCAGTCAACGAAGGTTTTGCCAACAACCAGCTAGACTTCGCATATCAGGGTGATCTGCCGGCGCTGATCGGCCGGGCCACTGGCCTGAAGACCAAATATCTGCTGGCGAGCGGCGCGAGAAAACCGCTCTATCTGGCAGTCGCCAAGGGTTCGGGCATCAAATCGGTCGAGGACCTGAAAGGCCGCAAGATCGCTTTGCAGCGTGGGACCAACGGCCATCTCGCGGCGATCAAGATCCTGGAAACCCATGGGCTAAGCGAACGTGACGTCCAGGTGATCAATCTCGATAGCGCAGGAACCGTCGCCGCATTGACCAGCAAGGATATCGATGCAGCCTTTGGCGACACGCAGCTCATCAATCTCGCCGCAAAGGGCGCTGCTGATGTCATCTATACGACCAAGGGCGACGATCCCCGCTTCGGCCGCAATGCAGGTATCATCGGCCGCGAAGCGTTTATCGATGCGCATCCCGAAATCACCCAGCGTGTCGTCGACGCCTTCGTCAAGGCGGCAAAATGGTCGTCGGACGAGCCGAACCGCGCTGCGCTCTTCGAGCTCTGGCACAAATCGGGCACTGCCATCCCAATTCTCGAGGAATATTTTAAGGGCGACACACTCGCCTACCGCAACTCGCCGCTGATCGATGATCTGCTCGTCTCCCAATATACGGAGCAGGGCGCCAAGAGCAAAGAATATGGTCTTATCCGCCGCGATGTCGATCTCAAGGGCTGGTTCGAGCCACGCTATCTCAACAGTGCGATCGAACGCCTTGGCCTGAAGAATTCCTGGCAGGCCTACGGCGCCGACGGCAAGCCGGTGGCGTCCTGATCTGGCAGATTGGAAGACCTGGCATGGCGATCAGCTTGGAGTTCGAAGGACAAGTGCGGCGGCGGACTTGGTCGCACGCAGTCATTCGCTGGGTGCTCCGGGGAGAGGCGTTCCTCTTCCCGGTCGCTCTCATCGCACTTTGGTGGATCGCGTCGGCATGCGGCTGGCTGCCGGAACAGATCCTTCCGCCACCCGCCTACGTCGTTGATACCGGACGTCAGATGATTTCGACGGGTGAACTGTTTTATCATGCCGGTGTCAGCTTGCGCCGTGTCGTGATCGGCTTTGCGATCGGTGCCGCTCTCGGCATGATCCTCGGAATCGCCATGGGCCTGTCCCGGCGCTTTGAGGACTACTTAAAGCCAATCTTCCTTGCATTTGCCCAGATTCCAACCCTTGGCTGGATCCCGTTGCTCATGCTCCTCGTCGGTATCGAGGAGACCTTGAAGATCATCATTATCGCCAAGGGCGCGCTTGTGCCGGTCACGCTCAACACGTTTTCGGGCATTCGCAGCGTTCCCGGCAAGTATCTGGAAGTCGGCAGGGCGCTGCGGTTCAGCCGCTGGCAGACGCTGCGCCTGATCATTCTCCCGAGTGCGGTGCCATCGATTTTTACCGGCATCCGCTATGGATTGACGCATGCGTGGACGTCGCTCGTCGGCGTCGAGCTATTGGCCTCCTCTGAAGGGTTGGGATATCTGCTGGTCTGGGGCCGCCAGATGTTCTGGCTGGATACCGTGATCATCGCGATGCTCGTCATCGGCATTATCGGCTTTGCAATGGATCGGGGACTGGGAGCTTCCGAGGTGCTGATCCGGCGTTGGAAGCGACAGGTGGAGGACTGACGGTGACAGAACAGACATCAACCGCCGTCCGCATCCGTAGGGGCCTGACGCTGCCGCTGCTACTTCTGGTCCTATGGGAAGCATCAAGCCGCTTTGGTCTGGTCGATATCCGTTTCCTTCCGCCGATCGAGGACGTTATAATGACGGCAAAGCACGAGATCATCGACAACGGATTGGCCGGTGAACTGGGCGCGAGCCTGCTACGCAACATCGCAGGATTTCTGATCGGCGCCGCATTTGGCATCAGTTTCGGGACGCTGCTTGCCGTGGTCAGGATTGCCGACCGGCTCGTGATGCCGACCTTCAATGGCATAAAGCAGATCTCGCTGCTCGCATGGATACCGCTGATCTCGGTCTGGTTCGGATTCGGCGAACAGGCGAAGATCGTGTTTGTTGCGCTCGCCGCATTCATTCCGATTGCGCTAAACACCTACGATGGCATTCGGGACGCGCCTCGCGAATTGGTCGAAGTCGGCCGCGCACTTCGTTTCAACTCCTGGCAGAGGATCAGCCGCATCTATCTCCCGGTCGCACTCCCCTCGATTGCCACCGGCATTCACCTTGGCCTGATCTATTCTTGGCTGGCAACTGTCGGCGCGGAGTATTTCCTGGCCGTCGGCCCTGGCATCGGCGGTCTTGTCATCGCGGGCCGAGAGCGCTTCGATATGGCCCTCGTTATGGTCGGCGTCATCATACTCGGCCTTGTCGGCTTCACGTTCAACCGGCTCGCCAGCGTCGCCGAGCGCCGGTTACTGCGTTGGCGGGAGTGACGGCTGCGGTCACCGCGTTATGGTAATCGATCGGGGCACGGTGTCGGCGGTTTGCCGGGCGCCTCCCGCAGCGGCGGCAGGCGGCTAACCCTGCCACGCGAAACACCAAATGAGGGCCGCTCAATGACGACGATTAAACGCATCGTGCTAGCAAGCAGACCGACCGCCGAACCTTCCGCTGAGAATTTTCGACAGGAGGAGACGGATCTGAGGGATGCGGGCGCTGGTGACGTTACACTACGCGTTCTCTATCTCTCGCTCGACCCGTATATGCGCGGGCGCATGAGCGACGCCAAATCCTACGCCGCGCCGGTCCCGGTCGACGGAATCATGGAAGGCGAGACAATATGCGAGGTGGTCAAGTCCAGACATAACGGGTTCGCGCCGGGCGAGATCGTCCGCGGAAGAACCGGGTGGTGCACTGGCGCGGTCATCAACGGCGATGTCCTTCGGAAGGTCGATACGCACGGTGCCCCAATAACTACCGCGGTCGGAGTGCTTGGTATGCCAGGCTTCACCGCATGGAGCGGCCTCAAATTTATAGGTCAACCCAAGGCAGGCGAGACAGTCGCGGTCGCCGCCGCTTCGGGACCGGTGGGGTCGATGGTCGGACAGCTCGCAAGGCTCGCCGGGGCGAGGGCGGTCGGGATTGCGGGTGGGCCGGACAAGTGCGCCTTCGTGAAAAACGCGCTCGGCTTCGATGCGGTCGTAGACCATCGCTCGAAGAACTTTGCCAGTGACATAGATGTCGCCTGCCCGCAGGGGATCGACGTCTACTTCGAAAGCGTCGGTGGCCATGTCTGGGACGGGGTGCTTCCAAGGTTGAACCAGTTCGCTCGCGTTCCGGTCTGTGGCCTCGTTGCACAGTATAATGGGGCAGGACAGACAGACGCCGACCGCCTCCCGACGACGATGTCCGTCATTCTTAGAAGAAGCGTTCTTGTGCGAGGTTTCATCCAGACCGAATTCGCGGCTGAGCACTTTGACACCTTCCTGAATGAAATCGGGCCGCGGGTCGCAGCTGGCGAGATCAGGTATCGTGAAGACGTTGTGGAAGGGCTTGCAAACGCACCTGCGGCTTTCGTAGGGATGTTGAAGGGCGCGAGCTTCGGCAAGGTCATCGTCAGGGTCGCTAGTGGTGCCTGACGGAGGTCTCGCCACTCGCGAACGAAAGAAGGTCGTAAACAAGATGGTGACGAAGAGGATCGCAGTGCTGGACGACTTTCAGGGAGTCGCCATAAAAAGCGCCGACTGGACGCCAGTGAAAGACCGGGCGGAGGTCACAGTCTTCAATGACCATCTCGATGACGAGGAAAGCATCGCAGAACGGCTCCTGCCGTTCGACGCCGTGTGCGTTATGCGCGAGCGAACTCCGCTGCCCAGAAGAATTCTCGAGCGCCTGCCGAACCTCCGGTTCATCGCCTCGACGGGAGCACGCAATGCGTCGATCGACCTTTCAGCGGCACACGATCTCGGCATCACGGTGTCGGCGACCGGCGCGAATGGGTCAGGTGCTCCTGAATTGACTTGGGCACTCATCCTCGCGGCCGCGCGCCACGTCACCACAGAGGTCGCCTCCTTTCGGAGCGGGGGCTGGCAAACCAACGTAGGGCTGGATATCTCAGGGAGCACGCTCGGAATTATCGGCCTGGGGCGTATCGGGCGACAAATCGCCAAAGTGGGCCTCGCCTTCGGGATGGAGGTCATCGCGTGGAGCCAGAACCTCACCGACGACGCGGCGAATGCCGCCGGGGTCAGGCGCGTCGAAAAACAGGCACTCCTTCGCCAAGCTGATTGGGTAACGCTTCATCTGGTGCTGTCAGAGCGCACAAGGGGTGTCATCGGGCACAATGAACTAATGATGATGAAGCCTTCCGCTTGGCTGGTAAACACCTCGCGAGGACCACTCGTCGATGAGGCCGCGCTTATCGCCGCCCTCCAAGCGGGGACGATCGCTGGAGCCGCTTTGGACGTGTTCGATCGCGAACCACTGCCGTCAGCTCATCCGCTCCGGACGATCCCGAACGTGATCGGCACGCCGCACGTCGGCTTCGTGACCGAGCAATCCTATGGGATCTTCTACCGGGACATGGTGGAAAACCTGCTCGCGTGGCTGAATGGTGCCCCCATTCGTACATTGTGAATGGTGATCGAACAGCCCGCAGGTCGGGATAGCCACCTGCCATTACGCATGAGTGGTCCGGGGAGTAAGCGCTGGTTGGGTATGCGGGCCGGGTCTCGCGAAGCCAAACCGAGCTAGATGGTCTCGTCATTCGGTTGTCAGCCTTGATGCCTTCTTGAGCATCGGAGATAACGAGCTTGACACCACGCAGAGCACGCCGCGTCCCGCTGGACCATATGTTGCTGAACAACTCGCGACTGGGCGAGCAATCGGCGCATCAGAAAGGGGATAAATGATCCGGACGCCGCTAGTAAATTTCGAGATCTGAGCGTGCGAGGGCATGTCGGATGGTTCCCTTGCTCATCTCGACGGCCCGGTCGCACATGTGAGCCACCACTCCGCGATCATGGCTAACCAGCACGAGCGTCATGCCACAATCGCGCTTCAAATCGTTCAACAGGTTGAGAATCTCGGCCTGCACCGAAACGTCGAGCGCCGACGTCGGCTCATCAAGGAGCAGCAGCCGTGGCTTCAGCAGCAATGCGCGAGCAATCGCAACGCGCTGTCGCTGGCCACCCGACAGTTGATGCGGATAGCGGCCGGCGATGTCGGCCTTGAGCCCGACCCGATCAAGTGCGGCGAGCACCGCCGCCTCGACGTCTTCGATTTTGGCGACGGTCAGCGGCTCACCGAGAATGCGCCGGATTCGGTGGCGTGGGTGAAGCGAGGAGTAGGGGTCCTGAAAAACCATCTGGATATCTCGACGCAGCGGACCGATTATCTTGCGGTTGGGCCGCAGCGGTGTGTCGAACACATTGATCGATCCGCTCCAGTCAAGGTTCAGACCGGCGACGGCGCGCAGCGCGGTCGTCTTGCCACAGCCGGACGGACCGAGAAGCCCGAAGGTCTCGCCTTCGGCGACATCGAAACTGATGGCATCGACAGCCGTGAAGCCTCCGTCTTTGCCGTTGAAGACGATGGAGAGATTGTCGACCGACAGCGCGCTCATGCGGTGCCTCCGGCAGCGCCGAGCGTGGGAAGCCGAGATCCATAGGTGGCGGCTGAGGGACGAGCGGCCCAGAGGCCCCTTGTGTAGGCTGATTGTGCATCGGCAAGGCTGGTGGCCGCAAGTCGGTCGACGATCTGGCCGTGGCGCATGACCAGAACCCGATCGGCATAGCGTGCCACCTGCTGCAGGTCATGACTGATGAGCAGCAATGACGTGCCGAATTCTTCAGTCAACGAACGCAGCAACGTCAGGATCTGGTCCTGCAGTTCCTGATCCAGCGCGGATGTCGGCTCGTCGGCGATGATCAGCTTTGGCCGGTTGATCAGCATGGCGGCGATCATGACGCGCTGCCCCATGCCGCCCGACAGGGCCGCAGGATAACTGGCATAGACGCGCGCGGGATCGGCGAGGCCGACCTTCTCCAGCATATCGAGCGCACTGTTACGGCGCTCTGCCGCGGAAAGCTCACTGTGAAGCAGAAGTGTCTCTTCGACCTGCCGGCCGACGCGGTGGGCGGGGTTGAGCGAGAATTTCGGATCCTGGAGGATGAGGCCCATGCCGCTGCCGCGCAGGCGGTTCCACGCGCTGGGCTTCAGTCGCAGCAGATCATCACCATTCAAGGAAAGGCTGTTTGCAGTCACCTCGGCGCGGCGCGGCAGCAGACCCATGATAGCGCGGCCGGTCATCGACTTGCCCGAGCCCGATTCGCCAACCAGCGCCACGATTTCGCGCCCGATTGTAAATGATATCGACTTCACCACCTGGATCGGACCGGCATCTGACGGAAAGGCGATAGTGAGGCCGTCCACAGCAAGGAGGTGCTCAGTCATGGCGAGGGTCCAGAATGTCGCGCAGGCCGTCGGCAACGAGATTGAAACCGAGCGACGTGACGAGAATAGCGAAGCCGGGTGCGGCGGCGATCCACCACTGATCGAAAATCACCTGTGTCCCCTCCGCAACCATCGAGCCCCATTCGGCAGTCGGCGGCCTGACGCCGAGACCGAGGAAACCGAGGCCGGCCGCGGCGAGGATGATGCCGGATAGATCGAGCGCCAGCCTGATGATGGAAGACGGCAGAACCAGCGGCAGAACGTGTCCCCATAGCAGCCGGATGCCCCTGATGCCGACCATCTCTGCGGCGGCTAGATAGTCGCTGCGTTTCAGCGCTGCAGTCTCAACCCGAGCCTGCCGCGCATAGGCAGGCCAACTCGTGAGCGACAGCGCGAGCGCACCATTGAGCAGCCCGGGGCCCATGATGGCGACGAAAGCGAAGGCCAGCAGCAGTCGCGGAAATGACATGACCACGTCGGTGAGGCGCATCAGAACGCGTTCGACGATACCGCCGAAATAGCCGGCGAGAATGCCAACGAATATACCCATCGGCGCCATCAGAACGATGACGAAGACCACCAGAAGCAGGGTTGGCCGGGTGCCGTAAAGCAGGCGGGACAGGAGATCGCGCCCGAATGCATCGGTGCCGAGGAGATGCTGTGTGCTAGGGGCAGCAAGACGGTTCGCCGTTTCCTGCAGGTTGGGGTCGTAGGGGGCAATCAAGGGTGCGAGCAGCGCTGTGGCAAGCACCACAAGAACGATAAGCGCACCGGTTGCCGAGGTCGGGGAGCGAAAGATGCGTCGCAAGATCGATGCCGGTCGAACGACTGTTTGAACGGCGAGGCTCATCGCACCCGATCCTTTAGGATGGTGCTGACCACCAGATCGGTCATTGCATTCAGCAGCACGAAGGAACTGCCGACAACGAGCGTCGCGCCGAGGATCGCCGGCATGTCGCCGGCAAACATCGCTGTCGTCAGATATCGCCCGATGCCGGGCCAGGCAAAGACCGTCTCGGTAAGCACGGCGCCTTCGAGCAGGCCCGCATATGCAAGCGCGACGACGGTGATCAACGCACCCGAAATGTTGGGCAGAACGTGGACGAAGACGACGCGCCCGAGGCTGGCGCCCTTGGCACGTGCCATTGTGACATATTCCTGGCCAAGTTCGGCGAGAATGGCGGCCCGTGTCAGCCGCGAGATGCCGGCAAGCGCATAGAGCGCCAATACCGTTGCCGGCAACACCAGATGCGCGAACGCGTCGCGAACCGCGCCTGCTTTGCCCGAGAGCCAAGCGTCGATGATGGCAAAACCGGTGACAGGCTTGACAGTGTACTGGAATACGACATCCAGCCGACCCGGGCCGGGCGCCCAATGCAGACGGGCGTAGAAGAGCAGCAGCATCAGCAGGCCAAGCCAGAAGACCGGCACGGAGTAGCCGAACAGCGAAACAACACGCGAGACTGCGTCAACCCAGGTCCCCGGCTTCATGCCCGCGGCTATGCCGAGCGCAAGTCCGACGATGGCGCCGAGAATGATCGCTGCGGTGGCCAGCTCAACAGTTGCGGGAAAAGTGCGGGCGATGTCGAGCGCGACCGGCTGGCCTGTGGAGACCGACTGGCCGAGATTGCCGGACAGCGCTGCCTGCAGGTAGCGCAAGAACTGAACCGGGAGCGGCTGGTCGAGGCCGAGCACCAGGCGTGCAGCGTCATAGCTGGAACGGCTGGCATGATCGCCAACCAGTTGCAACGCCGGATCTATCGGCGCCAGCCGCGTCATCGCGAAGGTCACAATCGCAAGTCCGAGCAGCGTCAGCGCGAAGGACCAGAGCCAGCGCGACAGCCTCCACAACAAAGCAAACCCCCGCCAGCCGGCCGGCTGACGGGAGTTTTCAATGTCGGATTGCGTGCGGATATCCGCAGCCTGCACTTATTTTTCCACCTTGTCGTAATAGACCTGATCGGCATTCAGGCCTTGAACGTAGTTCTTGACCTTGTCGCTTAGCACGACCTGATCGCTGCCTTGAAGCATGAAAACGAAAGGCGAGCTCTTCTGCAGTTTCTTTTGCAGGTCCTGATAGAGCTCGACGCGCTTTGCGGCATCCTGTTCCTTGACCGCAGCCAAGGTCTCGTCGGTCAGCTCGGGGATCACCCAGCCAGCATATTTCGCTGCCGTGTTGGTCGAGTTGTCGCGGTTGATCGCAAAAGCGCTGGCGTTGGAATGCGGGTCGAAATAATCCGGGATCCAGTAGCGTAGCGTCATCTCGTATTGACCAGAGCGGCCCTTGGCGTAGATCTCGCTGGCGACGCCCGGCTGGATGTCCAGCTCGATCCCCGCCTTTTCGAAGCTCGACTGCAGCGACTGGGCAATCGACAGGAAGGGCTGGTCATTGAAGACGATGAACTGAACCTTCACCGGCGTCTTGATGCCGGCATCGGCAAGGATTTTCTTCGCCTTGTCGACATCGAGCTTGAAAGGTGTGTCGGTAACCGCACCTGGGAAGCCGACAGGCAGGAAAGCCTGGTGAACTTGGCTCTGACCGCGCAGCAGGTCCGTGGCGATGCCGTTGTAGTCCACGAGGTAGCGCGCGGCCTCCCAGAACGCAGGGTTGCCCAGCGTCGGATTGGCCTTCGAATTTATGAGGATGTAGTCGGTGCGGGCCGAAGGAACGGCCAGGACCTTGACGCCCGGCTTCGACTTGAGCGCGTCGATCTGGTCGGCAGACAAGCCACGGGCGATGTCGGCGTCGCCCTGCTCGACCAGCAGGCGGCGGGCG
The DNA here is from genome assembly GCF_001426265.1 of Rhizobium sp. Root1220. Lineage (GTDB taxonomy): Bacteria > Pseudomonadota > Alphaproteobacteria > Rhizobiales > Rhizobiaceae > Rhizobium. The sequence continues at coordinate 521,731 of NZ_LMDG01000001.1, read as the reverse complement.
CCAACGTCAGGGACGTTGCGAAGGATGACAGTTTCCAGCTTCGGCTTGTCGCTGGCTGCGGGGTTCGCCTGCAGCACCAGTGCCTCGTGCGGCGTATAGCTGGCAATCGTGAATGCGCCGCTGCCGGCAGAATTGGTCTTCAGCCAGCCATTGCCGAAGTCACCGTCCTTGACCTCGGCCTCAACGACCTTCGCATCGACGATCGAGGCGATCGGGGCAGTCAGTAGCGATAGTGCGAAAGACGGACCGACATCGGCCGTCCAGCTCAGCTTGACGGTATTGCCGTCGATTTTCTCGACTGCACTGTCGACCGTTTCCGGCTTCCAGCCGAGTTCGTTCAGGATGAACGCCGGTGACTTGTTGAGTTTGACCGCACGCGAAAGCGAAAAGACGACATCCTCGGGGCGAAGCGCGTTGCCCGACGAGAATTTTGCATTCGGGTCGAGTTTGAAGGTCAAGCTCTTTCCGTCAGAACCAGCCGACCAAGACGTTGCCAGTCCCGGAATGATCTTGGTCGCGTCGGTGCGGTCCGACTGGATCAGGCGCTGATACAGGTTATTGAAGGACTGGACTGTTGTCAGCTCGAAGCCTTCGGCAGGATCGAAGCTCACGGCGTCGTCGATCGACTGCGCAACGACAAGAGCGTTCGCGGGTGTTTCTGCGAACGCAGCGCTGAAGCTTGCGGTGGACATCAGCCCCGTTAGAAGTGCGGCGCCCAGCAATCGGCGGCGGCCAGTGGTCAACATCTTAAAACCCTTTATGTTTTAATATCGTAGCGGGAGTTTTATAGCGGTTCGTTGCAGGAAGTAGAGACGCAAGCAAATCGCCAACAGAGCGATATGTCGAAAAATTTTCTAATTCTTCGCCGGGAAGATGCGTTACTCGTTCGGTTTGTCGCTTAGGTTCTTTGGCGTTTGCGGGGAGACAGAATTGGTGGGAATACGAAGCAAGAAATGGCCGCCAAAGCACCGACAGGCGTTGCTCTATCGAAAAGCAGCCCCCGACAAGCCGATCGAGCGGAGATCGCCAAAACAAGCAATCGGCACCGTCGGCGATCACCAAGGAAGCGCCGAACGAAAGCTAACTCAGAGCTAGCAGAGTTTCTGTGTGGATCGCTCTTGTTAAAGTTCAGCCCCGAAGCCTGCCGACGTCATAGATGCGCAAGCCGGCGCTGTCGAAAAAGCGCAGCTGCGCGCCGTCCCAGGAAAAATGGACGGTGTCGCCAGCGTCAACGGGAACCGGTGACCGATGCTCCGCGACAATCGCCTGTCCTTCTTCCGTCTGGCAGTACAGAAACTGGGTGCCACCGAGATATTCCGAGAAATCAACCCTGGCCTGCAGCATCCCTTCGCCCGCGGTCGAGACCATCAGGTGTTCAGGGCGAATGCCCAGCGTGATCTTTTCACCGGGCGGCAGTGGCCCTGTTTCGAGTGACACCGGGATCTGGCGCGCGCCGAGACGCACCGATCCATCGCCCGTCCACTGCACGTTCAGGAGGTTCATCCGCGGTGAGCCGATAAAGCCGGCGACGAAGATATTGGCGGGATTTTCATAGACCTCGCGCGGACTTCCGGTCTGCTCGATCCGACCGTCACGCAAGACGACAATCATGTCGGCAAGCGTCATCGCTTCCGTCTGGTCATGCGTGACGTAGATCATCGTATTGCGCAATTCCCTGTGCAGCCGGGCGATCTCAATGCGCATAGACACGCGCAATTCGGCATCGAGATTGGACAACGGCTCGTCGAATAGAAAGACGTCGGGCTTGCGCACGATCGCCCGGCCGATCGCCACCCTCTGGCGCTGGCCTCCCGACAACTGGCCGGGTCGGCGGTCGAGCAGCGGATCGATCTTAAGGATTGCAGAGGCCGCCTTGACCCGCGCTTCGATTTCCGCCTCCGGCGTCCGCGCCATTTTCAGGCCGAACGCCAGATTGTCACGTACGCTCATATGCGGGTAAAGCGCATAGGACTGGAACACCATGGCGATGCCGCGATCGGACGGATCAAGATCGGTGACATCGCGTCCCTTGATCTCGATTTCTCCGTCGGTGACCTCTTCAAGCCCGGCGATCATGCGCAAGAGCGTTGACTTTCCGCAGCCGGACGGACCGACGAAAACCACGAAGGATCCTTCGACGATCTGAAGATCGATGCCATGAATCACCTCCAGATTGCCGAAACTCTTTCGGATATCGGTGAGCACGACCCCCGTTCTGGTTACTTCCTCACGCATCGTTGCGTTCGCCCGCCCTGACCCAGACGAGCATTTCGCCCGGCGTTCTGTTGTCCCAGAAAGGATAGGGTACGAAACGCGCCGTTGCCGGCTCCGTCTCAGGCGGGCGGGTGCGATAGAGCGCGTCGCCCCAGTCAGCCTTGTCGCGGGTCACGGGCAGATCAAGCGCAACAGCGCCGCCGAGGTCAGCCATCTCCACCGTCGTCGCCTGCGAAACGCTGCCCGTCAATCTGATGCCATTCAAGCCGTCGCCATTATCGGTTGCCTCGACACAATAGACCATCGGTCCGCGCATCAGGGCGGTCCTCCCGGCGTCTTGCCGGACGAGCGGATTGGCAAAGAGTGCGCGTGGCGCCAGTGGAATGTCGAGGTCGATATGATCGCCGTTCTTCCAGTCCCGTTTGATTCGGGCGTAACCGTCGATCGTGGTAGCGTTGAGATCGACTGCTTCGCCATTGACCTTTAGCGTCGCACCATCAGCCCATTCGGGAATGCGCAGCGCAATGCCGAAACGTGCCGTCCGGTCCGTCGTGATGTCGAAGCCGATGGCGCCGTGCCAGGGATAGCGCGTCTTTTGCGAAAGTCCGATATTCGCTCCGTCGACTTCGAAACGGGCCTGGCTCTCGCCATAGAGATGCACGGCAATCTCGTCGTCCGAGACCGCGTACATGTAAGAGCCGATGGAGGCGAGCAGTCGGGCGATATTGGGCGGGCAGCATGGGCAAGGGTGCCAGATCCAGCGGTGATGCTTGCCGCCGCTTTCCAGCGGGTTTTCGTAGAAGAAGGTCTTGCCGTCGAGCGACAGACCCGCCATCGCACCATTGTACAGCGCCTGCTCCATAACGTCGGCGTAGCGCCGATTCGGGCCGCGCCCGAGCATCCGGCTTGCCCAGAAGACAAGACCGACGGAGGCGCAAGTCTCGGCATAGGCGCTTTCATTCGGCAGGTCGTAGTAGTCGGTAAAGCCTTCGTTGGAGACGGCAGGCCCGATGCCACCCGTGACGTACATCTGCTTGGTGACGAGATCGTCCCAAAGGATATCGAGCGCCGCCGTCAGGCTGTCGTCATAGTATTCGGTGGCCACATCGGCCATGCCGCAATAGAGATACATGGCGCGCACGGCATGGCCGACGACCTTTTTCTGGTCGCGGACCGGAGCGTGAGACTGGCTGTACTCGTAGGTTTTCTGGATGAAGTTAGCGGGATCGCGTCCGTCGCGGATCGCTTCCTGGGTGAAATAATGCGGTTCGGTGCCGCGCTCGTCGATGAAGAACTTGCAGAGGTCCAGATATTTTCTCTCACCCGTCACACGCGCCAGCTTCACCAATGCCAACTCGATTTCCTCATGGCCGCAATAGCCGCGCAGCTGGCCTTCGCCACGGCCGAAGGTCTTGACCAGGTAGTTGGCATAGCGGCACATGATGTCGAGCAGCTTGCGCTTGCCGGTTGCCTGGAAATAGGCAACGGCGCCTTCGATCAGGTGGCCGGCGCAATAAAGTTCATGGTGGTCGCGCAGGTTTGTCCAGCGCCGGTCCGGCTGGACGCGCTGGAACCAAGCATTGAGATAGCCGTCCTCATCCTGCATCGTGCTGTACATCTCGATGATCTCGTCGACACGAGCTTCGAGCTTCGGGTTTTTCCGACGATAGAGCGAATAAGCGACCGTCTCGATCGACTTGCCGAGATCCGAGTCCCAGAACATTTGCGTCGTGCCGCCCCAGGGCTGGATCGGAATGACGATGCCGGGACCTTCCTTGCTGGTGTCGATGGCATCGATCATGCCCGCCTCAACGCAGCGGTCGAGCAGTGTTTCGGCGGTGGTATCGCAAATCGCATTCTGGCGATCGCCGAACAGGCCGTGAATATCGACACTGGGTACGGGCAAAGGGCGAAACTGGCGGTCTTTTTTCATCATGTGCATGGCTTCATCCGTTTCTCGAGATCATTTCACCGCGCCGGCCATCAGCCCGCGCATGTAATAGCGTTGCAAAAGCAGGAAGACGATCAGGCAAGGGATCGTCATGACGGCGACGCCGGCTTGCACCGCGCCCCAGTTGACCGCGCCCAGACGCCCAGCGCGCACGGCCATCATCAGGACCGGCAACGTGTATTTCTCGTTGCTGGAAAGCAGGATCAGTGCCGCGAGGAACTCGTTCCAGGCATTCAGGAAAGCAAAGATCGCGACTGTCGCGACGCCCGGTAGCACCAGCGGCAAAAGCACCCGCACCAGAAGCCTGAGATCGCGTGCGCCATCGATGCGGGCGGCCTCTTCGATCTCCCTGGGGACTGCATCAAACGCATTGCGCATCATGAAGACCGAGAATGGCAGTTGCAGCGTCACGTAGATGAGCGTCAGCCCGAGCAGCGAATTGTTGAGGCCAAGCTTCGCCAGAATGATGAACAACGGCGTCAGGATGGATTGGAACGGGATCATCAGCGTGGCAATGATCAAAACGAACAGCACGTCTTTCAGCGGAAACCGATAGCGCGAGAAGCCGTAGCCGGCGAGCAGGCTCACGATGACGGTCAAGACCACCGTGGCAAGGGAAACCAGCAGCGAATTCAACATATGCTGCCAGATGCCGGCGCCGAAACCATCGAGCGATCCATAGGCGTCAAGGCGGAAACCGTTGGTCGGCCATGGCGGCAGCGGCGGCAGGCCCGCTTCGGCGCCGTGGCGGAAAGACGCGAGAAACGCGATGGCAAAGGGCGCCAGGAAGAACAGGGAGATTGCGATACCGGTGACGTGATAGACGCCGTTCGACCATGCAGCCCTACGAGCACGGCGCTGCTTGGCGAATGTCGATTTGATGGCTGTCACGATTTTTCCTCCCGCACGCGCAGGAGCCAGAGCTGGACGACGCTGATGGCGACCAGAATTGCGAGCAGAACGATCGAGAGCGCCGCGCCATAGCCGAGGTTGAAGGAGACGAAGGACTGGTTGAAAATGTAGTAGACCACCGAGATCATCCGGTTCTGCGGCCCGCCCGACGTCATGATGTAGAACTGGTCGAAGGCCAGGATCGAACCGGTAACCGAAATGATCAGCGCCAGTGCGATCGTCTTGCGCATCAGGGGAAGCTTCAGGTGCCGAAAACGCTGCCAGCGGCCTGCGCCATCGATCCGGGCTGCCTCCGTTAGTTCGGCGGGTATGGCCTGCAGGCCGGTCAACAGAATGATCATGGTAAACCCGGCGATCTTCCAGACTACCATGACGATGATGGTAAAGAAGGCACTGTCGAAGTTAGCGAGCAGGTTCGGGCTTTTGTCCACCCAGCCGAGCGCCTTCAGGGCGGGGCCAATGAAGCCGCTATCGACATTTGCAAGCCAGACCCAGAGCAGCGAGGCGGTAGCAAGACCGATGACGACCGGCAGGAAAATGACGGTGCGGTATGCGCTGACGAAGCGCCGTTGCTTCTCGACAAATATCGCCAGCGGAAAGGCAACGGCGAAGATCGCGATGGTGACGATGACGGTGTAGTAGGCGGTGAACTGTAGCGCGGTCAGGAAGCGCGTATCGTTGAGCATGCGAACGTAATTCTTCATCCCGATCCAACGTGTGCCGCCCATCAGGGGCCAATTGTGCAGGCTCATCCAGCCAGTGAAGACGACTGGGATGACGAAGAATGCGATGACGAGCGCCATGGCAGGTGCGATGTAGACCAATCCGCGCCAGCCGGTTCTGCGCGACCGTCTGCGTCTGGGCAACAAAACGTTCGAGCTGGAAAGTGTCATCCAGGGGCTCCGCGGAAGTTCTTGGAAAGGGTGACCGGAAGGCGAACTTTTGCCTTCCGGTCACAGCAGCCTTGGGGAGAGATTACTGGCCGCTGTCTATGATCGACTGCATTTCGCTTTGCGCACTGCCAAAGGCACCATCCACATCGTCACCGAAGATCGCCGCGCTGACAAAGGTCGCCCAAGGACCGTTGGCGCTGTTGATCAGGTCGTTGAACTGCAGCGTATAGGGTGTCTTGGCCACCGCGATCGCATCGATGCCAACCTGCAAGCGCGGATCGAGGCCTTTCAGGACCTTTTCGGCAATATCACCGCGTGTCGGCAGGCTTCCGTATTTGGCCATGATCTTCTGGCCTTCCTCGGAATAGATGTATTCGAGGAAATCCTTGACGGCGGCGACCTTCGGCGTGCCCTTGGTGACGACAAAATTGTCACCGCCGGCAAAGGATGACGTACCGCCAGTGGCACCTGGGATTAGCGTTACCCCGAAATTGATATCAGGATGCTCGGTGACCAGTGAGCCGATAGCAAAGGCTCCGAGGCTCTGCTGACCGATCTTTCCGTTGGTAAAGCTCAGGAAATTCGCGCCGTTGTCGCTGGCGGCACCGGCTGGCACGAGATCCTTCTTGACCATGGTACGGTAGATATCGACGGCCTTGCGCATTGCCGGCGTATCAAGGGTTGCCGTCTTGCCGTCTGCGGATAGAATGTCGGTGCCCGAACCCCAGACGAGCGGAGTGAAGGTGAAGATCATGCAGCCGCCGCAACCGCCGCCAGAGAAGTAGAATCCGTAGGTGTCGTCGCCCAGAGCACGGATCTTCTCGGCGTTGGCGGTGATTTCGTCCCAGTTTTTAGGCGCTTGCTCCGGGTCCAGCCCCGCCTTCTTGTAGAGATCCTTGTTCCAGGCGAAGACCGACGTCTCGACAGACAGGGGCAGGCCATAGATACGATCCTGGTAGGTGCCGAGCTTGACGTGGGACGGCGACAGCGAATTGAAATAGGGCAGGGACTTCGCCCAATCGGTCAGGTCCTCAAGCTGACCCGCCGCCGCAAAGGCGGGATTGTAGATCAGGTCCATAGACAGGGCGTCGGGCGCCTGCCCACCGGCAATCGCGGTCGCATACTTCTGCACCAGCTCCGAAAACGGCACCTCGGTCATCGCGACCTGGTTTTCGTGGCTGGAGTTATAGGCTTCCACGGTTTTCTTGAAGGCATCGCCGACGCCTGTGCGAACCCACATCTCCACCTTTTCGGCGGCCGATGCGCTGGCCACCAGGCACAGGGTAGCGATGCTGGTCGCTGCCAATAAACGCTTCATCATGACACTCCTCCCAAACGGGCGCTCTCCTCAGCGCCCTTGCTCATTTTTCCGAGGGCTGCCCCCCGCATGATTGCCGGACAACCAGCCGGCATGGCAATTTCCGCACGCCCGGCTCGACAGGCCGTCCTTCCGCAAGCGCCAGAACGGTCAAGCCGGCCTGCCGCCCGAGCTCCTTCAACTCCATATCAACCGTCGTCAGTGGTGGCCGCGTCTGCGCCGCGACAATTTCCCAATTGTCAAAGCCGACGACCGATACTTCTTCCGGCACCTTGATCCCGTGCTCGCGCAAGGCATCCACCGCACCACGGGCAATCTGGTCGTTGCCGCAAAACAACGCATCCGGCTTCTCGCCGGGCGCACTCCAGATCCGAGCAACCGCCTCGTGGCCCCAGCTTTCCGACCACACGCCGTAAAGGACAGGCTCCTTGTGAGCGGTAGCGGCGCTATAGGCTGCAGCCCGTTCCCGCACCGAGAAAAACGCTTCCGGACCTGTCAGATGAACGATCCGCCGTCGCCCGATCCGCGACAGCCACTCGACCGCCAATTTCGCACCCTGCCCGTCGTCCGAGCGAAAGCTCACGCTATCGGCCCGGCCCTCTGTAAACGCGTAGACGACCGGCACCGGAAGATTCGAGAGATCGACAGGCAAGCTGCGATCGATGCGCTTTCCGGTCGCGATGATCCCGTCGACCTGCTTGTCGAGCATCGCCTCGACATGGATTTGTCCCATCGCCGGATCATCCTCGATGGCGCACAGGAAGACTGAAACCCCGTGATCGACCAGCGCTTCGGCGACACCGGCCATGAGCGGCAACGTAAAGCGGCCGTAGGTGTCATTGGTGAGGAGTCCGATCGTAAAGCTGCGTTTGCTGAGCAGTCCTCTGGCGAGCGCATTCGGCCGGAAGCCGATCTCGACCGACACGCGCTTCACGCGCTCCCGCGTCTCGATCCCCACGCGTCCGGTATTGTTAAGGGCCTTTGACGCGGTCGAAATACTTACACCAGCCGCCGCCGCAACGTCGTGTATGGTCACCCGTTTTTTTGAGTTCTCTATGCTCAGCAAACTTCTCCTCCGTCGTCTAGAGAAAACCTTTTCTCAGCATGACTGTCAAGTGAGAAAAGGTTTTCTCCATTGTGCGAGGATGCAAGGAGGCAGGCTATTTGCGGCAGATCAAGATATAATCGAGGTGAATGCCGGCTGCATGACGATGGTATCGGCGGCGGCCGACGGCGCTCGATCCCAGACTTGGTTGACCTCGGCATTTTTGTCGAGGCAGCGCGAACGTTCCACAGTCCAACTCTCGTTAATCTCTGGGGCTGACACTGCAAGAAACTTTGGCATTTGTTACATAGTTCCGCGAAAATGTGCGAAGTGTCGTTCGTACCACATTGGTTTTGTGTCCATCGGTCAGTGGGTGGTCGTCAAGATCGAGGCTCTAACCGCCACGGAATCATCCAGGGTCGCGTCGCGGGCGTCGCACGCGAGGGCGGGAGGACGCAGCGACGTCCAGCTTCAAGCTGCCTCTTTTCGCGCGGTTGTTATGATCGAAGAACTTCGAGTGTTGGTCACAAGGGCCGCCTCCGGACGGCCTTGGCGGACCGGAGACCATTAGTGGCCCTGCGTTTGCGTAGATTCAACTGACCGCAGGCGGCTGCTCACGTTGCTCGCCGAAAGGTGACTGACTATGGCCGTTCGAATGTCGTTTACCGAGTCGAGTATGCAGTCGTCGAGGTCAATTATATTTAAGCGCACGGCGATAAGCTAAGATCGCCCCGGCACGCCGCGGGTTTGTCGAAAGTGCCGTCGTGACTTATCCGTCCTCATCCCGTTTCGGAATATCGATCTCTATCATCACGGGAGCGTGATCGCTCGTGTGTTCCCAGCTTCTAGGCTTCCTGCGCACGCTCGCCGACTTCAGCCGTGGTGCGACGACCGGACTGAGCAGGAAGTGGTCGATCCGAAGCCCGGCGTCGCGCTCGAACGAATTTCGCCAGTATTTCCAGAAGGTGTAGATGCGCTCGTTCGGATGCAGATGGCGGATCGCGTCCGTCCAGCCCTGGGCGATGAGATCGGCGTATGCCTTGCGCACTTCAGGCCGAAAAAGGGCGTCATCAAGCCATCGTTCGGGCTTGTAGACGTCGAGGTCAGTCGGCATCACGTTGAAGTCGCCGACGAGCAAGGCGGGGATTTCGAGTTGGAGAAGTTCCAACGCGTAGTCCTGCAGGCGTTTGAACCAGCGCAGCTTGTATTCGAATTTCGGCCCTGGTGCCGGGTTTCCGTTCGGAAGGTAGAGGCTACCGATCAGCATACCCTCGACGGCCGCCTCTATGTAACGGCTATGACTGTCGTCCAGATCGCCGGGAAGTCCTTTCCGGGTCAGGTGCGGCTCCTGGCCTCTTGCAAGGATGGCGACGCCGTTCCAGCTTTTCTGCCCATGCCAGATCGCTCCGTATCCGGCCTTCTCGATTTCCCGCCGAGGAAACCTGTCGTCCGTTGTCTTCAATTCCTGAACACACACGACATCGGGCTTGTCCTCGTTCAGCCATCGAAGAAGGATTGCCAGCCGACCGTTGATGCCGTTCACGTTGTAGGTGGCGATCTTCATGTAGCCCCCGAATTGGTTGAGGCGGAGCCGGACAGATGGGGCGCTCGTCTGCCGTTTCGTCGACCACGGCGGGAAACCGGAAAAACCGCTGCGTTCACCATATCTGTCGCGTCCGGTTGGCCCAGCGCGCACTCGGAAAGGGGAATGTCGACCGGACAGAACGGTTCCAACCTCTTGGCAACATCACTGCAGTGGGCCGTGGAGCTCCCGGCCTCCCACGAAGGTTCTCCGTGCAGAAGTAGGACACGAGCATGAACAAACCGCACGACGGCGCTTCTGGAACGACGGACCAGTCGGCGCCGGGAAGCCGGCCGCGATCTCGTTCAACGCACAATTGGTCGCTCGTGGCCAAGCGGCGTACCATGCGCTCACTAGACACCAATTGATACGACGGAAAAAGGTGGCAACGTCTGCGGGCTGCTCTGATCAGCGATCAAAGCGCTGGTGTCGACGAGCTGCGGTGTCGGCGCAATGTTGATAAGGTGCAGCTGGCGTCGTGTCGGCCCTACGGTGAGCAAAGCCAGGACGTTTGCGGGCGCTGATGAGCGGCATTCGAGCCATTGGCAGCCCGCCAGCGACGAAAGCGTCTTGATCGTGTTGACGATCGGGCGAGGCGAACCGGGACTGGAGGGTTCCCTCGGGCCGGCAATGAGGCCAAAAGGTCCAGTCACTGCCGAAAGCGTGAGGCATTCAAGGTTAGCGTCTGCCACTTGCCGCGCATATGCAAAAGCGAAAGCCTCGGCAAACCTGCCATTGTGCCGCGGATCAAAACTGGCCATGGGAAGCCGCTTTCCGTCGGGATTGTCCATTGTCCTGCTGCCATATGGATTTTGGCGCATGGGGATTGTCGAGGGGCCGATCCGATAGGGCTTGTGACCGTAGGTCGATCGTACGGAGCGGGTGATGAACGGCAATGCTTCCAGCGTCTGCATGACGCTCAGATCGTCGGCGGCGTGGACGATTGGATTGGTACAGTGCGCGACGAAATCCAGATGTTCCGCGGGCACAGGCTTGCGGTTGAGTTCCGTGAAAAAGCTCAGCATCCCACCGCCGAGCCGGACATCGCCGAATGCAGCCCGCGCGCCATCATAGATTTCTTCCAGCGGAGGGCATTCGGGCCACTTGCTACCGGGCGGCGTTGATTGTCTGTCCACGGAGGGGGAGACGACAATTGCATTGGGTACGAAACCAACTGACTCCATTTGTGCCGCGATCTCGCGGGCTTCTTGCGCGGGGGATTTTGCGCAGGGTAGCGCGATCTCTATCGTTGTCGAACCGGAATGGATTTTCGCAAGAGCGGTGAAATCCCGAAGTGCCGACACTCCATGGCCGGCGGCGGGGTCAAAATGGAAGAGGATATGCTGCGGAGCGACCTCGTTCAGAATTTCCATCGAAGCCAACGTCGCGCGCGCTTCTGCCGGGGTCACGATAACTCCTATGGGGGGCATCGTGCCGGATCGTTCACCCTTGGTTATTTCTGCTATTTGCGGTTTTAAGGAACGGGCTATCGGATGGTTGCGAGGGCGCCGGTCGTTGATGGTCAGCACGATGCGCTGCCGCATCGTTTCACCGGCCTCGATCCTATAGGGCCAGGGCAGAGCGAGCGGTCGCACGTAGGTTTTGTAAGATGCATCCGACCAGTTGCGCTGGTCTTCCATCTCGAAAGTGTCGCCCTCCATCAGGCATCTCGCGGTGATGCCGTCGGCGACCGTATGGCTGATCGCCCGCATGTCCTTGAAGGGCTGCCAAGGATCGATCAGATCGGGGAACACCGTGTCGACGGCGCGGCCATCCACATACTCGACCGTCGCCGGAGCACCGGCTACTCCGACAATCGGATGAAGGATACAGAAGCCGCAGCGGTTGGTCTCGAAGCCCGTCGGGGAGAGGGCTTCGGCATCGAAGGTCAGTTCGTTCTCAGTCGCTGCGATATGGACGAAGATGGCAAGTGCGCTATCCTCCGGCCCGGCGCAACCGGCGGTATAGCGGACTGAAAACGTATCCCTGCCTTGGTCGACGACAAGGTTCTGGATACGAGGGCTGTAGGTTCCCCAGTCGCGGTCGCGGACCAGATAGGAGACGGCGCGTAGAACCTCGATGCCGTTGTAACGGATCGTCCGCAGATTGCCGTTGGCGAGATCGGCCGATAAGCGCCCGGCCGAAAGCGAAACCGGACGCTCTTCGGCTTCATGCGTTCCGTAGAGAGCGAAGATTTCGGAACTCATCGCAGCATCGCCTCTACGTCGATGGGCTTGCCGGTCTTGGCACTCTCATAGGCCGCCTCGACAAGCGCAAAGGTCTTCAGGTTGTCGGCACCCGAGGTCTCCGGCTCGCCGCCGTCCCTCAGGCGGTCGCTCCAGTGCTGCTGGATCGCGTACACGCTTTCCTGGATACTGTGCCAGGGGCGGGAGGCCCAGCCGAGAAGTTGCGGCGAGGCGTCTGAAACGATCGTGCCGGTCGAGTTGGTCACTTCGAGGCGGTAGCCTGCCGACAGCCGGATCGTGCCATCGGTGCCGTCGAGTTCGATCAACGTTTCAGGAAAAGTTTCATTGGCAAGCTTTGTCGCGTAGCTGACGTCGACGATCGAGGTGGCGCCGCTTTCGTGGTCGAGCAGGATCGTCGCGACGTCTTCGCCCTTGATCTTCGGATTGACCCGCTTGGTGCGTGCCGTCAGGTTCCGGACGTCGCCGAGGATGAAGCGGGCGATATCCAGCGTATGGATACCCAGATCCTCGATGATGAAGCGCTCGCCTTCGGCGAGGTAGGGCTGTCCCGAAAACACGTCGTAGCCGGAGCGGAAGGAGAAGCGCCCCCAGAAGGGCGTGCCGATCGCCCTCTTGTCGAGCAGGCGACGCACCGCCTGGATCGGCGTCTGCCAGCGGAAGTTCTCATGCACCATCAGCGGGATTGCAGCATCACGGCACGCCACCACCATCGCCTTGGCATCCGCCAGCGACAAAGCGAAAGGCTTCTGGCAGATCACAGGCACCTTGTGCCTCGCCGCCATCTCGACCAGCGGCCGGTGGCTCGGAACGGTCGTGGCGATATCGACGAAGTCGAAGCCGCCTGCAGCGAACAGTTCGGCAGCATCGGAATAGCGGCGCTCCATGCCGAACTGGTCGCCGACTGCTTTCAGCCGGGCCGGATCTCTATCGCAGATCGCCACGATACGGGCACCCACGACATCGCGCCACGCATGCATCTGGTTGACCGCAAAGAAACCGCAGCCGATCAGGGCACCTTTCAATTCGCTCATCTCAACCTGCCTTTGCCATCTGCATGAGGGTAACGCGCTGCTGCAGGCGGCGCTGTGCCTGATCGACGACGACGGCGATGATGATGACGAGGCCCTTGATGACCATCTGCCAGAAGGACGAAACGCCCATCATCACCAGCCCGTCCGACAGGATGCCGATGACGAAGGCACCGATGATCGTGCCGCCGATCGTGCCGCGTCCACCCGACATCGAGGTGCCGCCGAGAACGGCTGCGGCGATGGCGTTCAGTTCGAAGCTTTCGCCGGTCGCCGGATGCGCCGCCATCAGTTCGGAGGAGATGACGACCCCGACGATCGCCGCGCACAGGCCTGAGAACATGTAGACGAAGATCTTCACCAGATCGACCCGGATGCCGGACATGCGGGCTGCCCGCTCATTGCCGCCGACGGCGAAGATGTGGCGGCCGATCGGCGTCGAACGCGCCACATAGGCGGCGATCAGCGCCAGCGCGATCAGTATCCAGATCGACACCGGCAGGCCGAGAATGCGCCCGGCGCCGAAGAAATCGAAGCCGGTGGTTGCGTATTCCGGGCGGCCGACGAGGTTCGGGAAGGTCTGGCCGTCGGAGGAGAGCAGCGCCAGGCCGCGGGCGATATAGAGCGTGCCGAGCGTGGCGATGAACGGCGCGACGTTGAGCTTGGTGATCAGCAGCCCGTTGATCAGGCCGATCGCGAGGCCGACCGCCAGCGTGATCAGCACGATCTCGAAGAGATTGAAGAAGATCGTGTAGCCGATCGGCAGTTCGATCCCGTAGAGGATCAGCCCGCCGGCGACCATGCCGCAGAGGCCGACGATCGAGCCGACCGACAGGTCGATGCCGCCGGTGATGATGACGAAGGTCATGCCCATGGCGAGAAAGGCGTTCAGCGCCACATGTTTCGACATCAGGATCATGTTCGCCGTCGAGGTGAAATTCGGCGCGAAGATCGCAAAGAAGATGATGACCGCAAACAGCGCGATGAAGGTTCTGAGCTTCATCAGCGTCAGAAGTGCGGAGCCGTTGGCGCCCTTCGGCGCGAGAGTTGAAGTAGCCGCCGTCATGACGCGATTTTCCCCTGGTGTCCGTGTCCCTTGGCCGAAGCCGCGATAATGGCATCTTCCGTCGCCTCGTCGCGATCGAACACGGCAGTTAGCCTGCCGTTGCTCAACACCGCGATGCGATCGGAAAGCGCCATGACCTCTTCGAGGTCAGAAGTCGAAAACAGGATGGCGAGCCCGTTGGCTGCCAGCCGCCGCATGGTTCTGAAGACATCGGCCTTGGCGCCGACATCGATACCGCGGCTCGGCTCGTCCATCAGCAGAACCTTCGGATTGGTCATCAGCGCCTTGCCGATGACCACCTTCTGCTGGTTGCCGCCGGACATCGAGGTGACCTCGAAATCCGGATTGGGCGCCTTGATGGCGAGATCCTTGATCGCCTCGCCGATGGCGTTCTTCTCGGCCGAAGCGTTGATATGGAAGAAGCGGGCGAAGCGGCCGAGGCTGGCAAGCGTCAGGTTGCTGGCAATCGACAGTACCTGCACCAGACCCTCGCGCTGCCGGTCCTCCGGGATCAGCGCCAGGCCGCGACGTATGCGCCGTGTCGTATCGCGGGCGCGCACTTCCTGGCCGTCGATGAAGATCTTGCCGGTCGAATGCATGTGGCGGCCGATGACGCATTCGAAGAATTCGCTGCGTCCGGCGCCCATCAAGCCGTAGATGCCGAGGATCTCGCCAGACTTGACCGAGAGCGAGACGTGATCGACGGCAAGCCCGCCGGTCGGGCGGGGGAGGGTGATATCCTCGGCGCGGAACATCTCGCCACCCAATGCGTGATTGTCGGCCTTGGCGAAATCCTTGGCATCCGAGCCGATCATCGAGCGGACGATCCAGCGGGTGTCGATATCCTTCACCATCGCCTGACCGGTGATCTGGCCGTCGCGCAGCACGGTGATGTAGTCGCCGATCCGCATCAGCTCTTCGAGGCGGTGCGAGATATAGACAATGGCGACGCCCTGCGCCTTCAGCTCGGCAATGACCTTGAAGAGGATTTCGACTTCGGCTGCCGAAAGCGCCGAGGTCGGCTCGTCCATGATCAGGATGCGGGCATCGAGCGACATCGCCTTGGCGATCTCGACCAGCTGCTGCTGGCCGATCGGCAGGTCTTCGACCATGGTTTCCGCATCGATGCCGGCATCCAGCCGCTTCAGGAACCCATTGGCCTTTTCCACCTGCGCCTTGTGGTCGATGCCAAGCACCCCGCGGGTGATCTCGCGGGTCGCGAAGATGTTTTCGGCGACCGTCATGTTGGCGAAAAGGTTGAGCTCCTGGAAGATCATGCCGATGCCATGTGCCTGTGCCTCGGCCGGACTGTCGAAGGAGACGGTTTTGCCCTCGAGAATGATCTTGCCGAGCGTCGGGCGCTCGACGCCGGCGATGATCTTCATCAGCGTCGACTTGCCGGCGCCGTTCTCGCCAACGAGAACATTTACCGCGCCGCGGCGCAGTTCGAGATTGGCGCGCTTGACGGCGACGATGCCGGAATAGACCTTCGAGACATCGTCAAGGCGCAGGATGATATCGTTGCTGGTAGCGTCATCGGTCATGGCGTCACCGTCAGTTCCGAAGGGGTGATCAGCGGCAGATCGCCGCTCGATGGCAGCGGGAAGGCGCCGATGACGGTCACCGTCTTGCCGGTGAGCCCGTCACGCGGAATGGCCGACAGAAAGGCGGTGTTGGCCTTCTCGTTAAAGGCCTTGCCGAACTGGGCCCATTCGATCTGGTTCTTGAATTCGTTGAAATTGACGAAATCCAGCGTATCGCGCAGAGCGGTGCCGCGCAGCGCCGGGCCGATCTGCACCTTGGCATCCGTCTTGCCGTCGCCATCGGCATCGACATCCAGAGTGGCGGCGCGCGACTGGGTGTCTTCGGCCACGACCTTGCCGGTGAATTTCACCGCATAGGTCCAGGGCGAGCTCGCCTGCTTCTTCGGGTTGCCGTATTTCTCGCCCGCCTGGTCGGAGCCTGCAGCAACAGCCGCAACGACGTCCTTGAGATCACCGGCGCGCTTTTCGAAATAGGGGATCAGCTGCGGCTGCCAGATGGCCTCGACCTTGGCGATCGGGTCGAACGCGTTCTTTGCGGCCGCTGCGGCCTTTTCCTCGGCCGTCGGCGTTTTGACGATCTTGCAGCCAGGCAATGCCGCCGCCACGAGAGCGGCGATCAGGGCGCCCCTGATCCTCATCATGCTGTAACCTCGATATGACGTGAAATAGACCGCAGAGGGCGCGGCTTCCCGAACCCCCTGCGCTGTGCTTTATGCCGATTACTTGGCGATCGCGAAGGTTTCGAGCTTGGACGCATTGTCGGCGTTGATCAGGACGCAATCCATCAGCTGCTTCTCTTCCTTCGGCAGCGTCTTGTTCTTGATGTAGGCGTCAGCCTGTTCGACGGCCATCTGTGCCTGGGCGTATGCCGGCTGGAGAACGGTGGCCTTGATGCCGCCTGCCTTGATCGAGTCGCGAACGTCGTTCGAACCGTCGAAGCCGACGACGATCACGTCCTTGCGGCCGGCAGCCTGAAGAGCCGCGATCGCGCCCATGGCCATCGTGTCGTTGCCGGAGATGACACCCTTGATGTCGGGGTTCGCCTGGAGGATGGTTTCCATCTTCGAATAGGCTTCCGTCTGGCTCCAGTTGGCCGACTGCTTGGCAACCGACTTCAGATCCGGATAGTCGTCGATGACGTCATGGTAGCCCTGCGAGCGGATGCCGGCATTGGTGTCGGATTCCTTGCCGACGAGCTCGACATAATTGCCTTTCTCGCCCATCAGCTTGACGAATTCCTGCGCGCCGAGCTGTGCACCCTGATAGTTGTTGGAAACGATCTGGGCGGCGGCAACGCCGGTGGCGTTGATTTCGCGGTCGATAAGGAAGGACGGGATGCCCGCATCCTTGGCCTTCTTGACGGCGGCGACGGAGGCGTCGGCGCCAGCGTTGTCGAGGATGATGGCCTTGGCGCCGCGTCCGATTGCGGTGTCGATCATTTCCGACTGCTTGTTGGCATCGTCGTCATGGGTCATGACGAGCGCTTCGTAGCCGAGTTCCTTGGCCTTGGCTTCGGCGCCGACGGCTTCGGCCTTGAAGAACGGGTTGTCATGCGCC
Organism: Rhizobium sp. Root1220; assembly: GCF_001426265.1. Classification (GTDB taxonomy): domain Bacteria; phylum Pseudomonadota; class Alphaproteobacteria; order Rhizobiales; family Rhizobiaceae; genus Rhizobium. The sequence goes on along the minus strand of NZ_LMDG01000001.1, from coordinate 504,414 downwards.
GGCGTGATGATGGCGATCAGGTCTGCCGAAAATGCCGGCATGGCGACGCCGAGCGAAAGAGCGCCCGCAAAGGCGGCAAGGATCAGTCTACGTGTAAAAGTCATGGTTTCTCCTCCCGAGTTTGACGCATGGGCTGGGCCACCCCGGCCCAACCAGAATTCATGCGAAGTTCAATTGCCGGACCGTGACTCCCCACCGGGCCGGCGAAACGGCAAGGCCGAAACCCTGCCGCCGTATTGTCAGGTGATGCGCCGGATGCTTTCGGCGATCTCCTGAGGTTCGAAGACCTTCTTCCAGTCGTCGCGCATCAGCGCGGGGATACCGAATTCGATCGCCTTGTTGCAGGCATCTGAGAACACGCCATCGACTTCCTTGAAAATGACGGCGCCGAGCACGTTCATGTGGCCGAGCAGGAAGTCACGGGCGGCTTCCGCAGGCACGCCGCGGGCAACGCATTCGTCCATCGCCTGGCGCATGACGACCAGCAGCGAGGCGCAGACCGTTTCCGACAGGCCCGGTTCCAGCATCGCCATCTGATCGACGGTGACGCGGTGCGAGCGCATGACCGGCGCCCAGATCACCTTGGCGATTTCCTCGCCGAGGTCATAGGCGGCTTCCGGGCCCTGCATCAGCGCCGAGACGATGTGCTGCTTGGCGAAGAGACCGCCGAAATGGTCCTTCTTGGCCTGCATGTCCGTCTCGTCGTTGAAGATCGGCGGATGGCAGGGATGAGTCACGAAATAGGTGAGGTCGGCGCGCTCGGGCAGGTGACCCGCAAAGGGGGCGGCGGCGTCGAGCGCTACGACCATTGTGCCGGGCTTCAGCTTGTCGGCGATGCCGGCAGCGACCTTGCCGATCGCCGTATCCGGTACCGCCAGGATAACGACATCTGCGCCGGCAAGACCTTCGTCTGCACCGACGCAATCGATACCGAGATCTTGCTTCAGGCGCGCCCTGCCACCGTCGCTGACCTCCACGTGGCGGACATCAAAACGCGAGCCTTTGAGATTTTTGGCAAGCCGGTAACCCATTTTGCCGCCGGCGCCGAAGAGGGCAATTGCAGTCATGTTTTCTCGCCTTTCGATTTTTCTATCAGCTACCTCAACTGGTATGATGAGTCAATCACCATAGCAGTTGATATCGATAATTTGCTACCTGTCTAGGAGCGCTGTCCGTCACGGATTTGTGCAAAGTAGCCGTCGGCGCCGACCTGACCTCCCTTCAGGGCGATTTGCAGGCCGTCTGTCGCTGCATAATTGCCATGAGCAGTGCAGAGCGGCGAACCCGGCGTCTGCTGCAGGGGTAGCAGCGTCGTCAGCACCTCGACTCGCAATTCGCTCAAGGCGTGGCTCGACGTGTCACCGCCAGCGATCACGGCGCGTTTCAGCGCTTCGGCTTCGACCAGACGGCGCAGAATGATGCCCAGACCTGTTCCAACACGATTGCGGGCTTCGGGGATGCGGTCGATCTCGATGCCACGGTCGGCGGAGGGGCCAAGGGCCGTATGGAGGATTACGCTTCGGCCCGACCTGAGCACGGCGATACCTGATGCGACCGCGGTATCGATCGCCGATTCGGCGTCATCTCCGACGAGGGCGAGTGGATCGAGTGGAACACCGTCGAAGCCGTTTTCGGTGGCGTGACGGATCTGACGCTCGGTGGTCGGCGAAACGCTTCCCGAGACGACCGCGAGGCGCTCGACGGCGCCAGGCAGCGGAAAGTCACCCTTGCCGGCTGTGAGACCCTCGCGGTTCCAGGCATGGAGCAGCGCATACTCCACTCCCGAAGAACCGGCGACGAAGAGGTTACGACCGCTGCGTAGCCTCCAGACCTGCTCTCCGGCGATCACCTGGGAGCAGGAGCCGTCGACGTCGATCAGCAGGATGCCGGGGTGTTCAGTGAGAAGCGCATCGATCCGCTGCGCTGCATCGCCGACGGTCATTGTAAGGTCTGCGAGCGCGATCCGCAGTTCGGTCTGTGCTGCGAGGTGGACAGTCAGGTCTGCCTCGGCCATCGGCGTTACCGGATGGCGGTTCATCACCGGATGCCGGTCGATGCGGTAAACCTTGCCCTGATAAGCCGCGAAGAGGTGCCCGAAGGCGGTGTAGCGCTTGAGTTCCGGTGCGCCGACGACGACCGGCACGCAATCCTGCGCGAAAATGTCCCTGCCGATCTCAATGGCCTTGCCGATATTGCCGATGTCAGGACTGGAATCGAAAGTCGAGCAGACCTTGTAGTGGCAGATTGCGGCATCGCGGCTTTTGAGCCACGCAAAGGCGGGTGAAAGGTGTTCTGCCATCCATGCCGGCGTCTGGCTGCGGCTGGTACCGGCAATGCCGATCGCCCGGCAGTCGTCGAACTTCGCAAGCGTCTCATCGCTTGGAATGCCGAGAAACAGCGCTGTCTTTACGCCGTTCGACGCCAGCGCCTCCATGACATCCGTGGAGCCGGTAAAGTCATCGCCGTAATAGCTGAGAAGCAGCTTGCCCATGACGGTCACGCGCCCTTGCCGTCAGCAAACTTCGCAATCGAGGCGGCAAGCTCCGGATGGTCCTTGGCGTAGGTGTCAAGCGGGATGTCGGCGACCGCCGCCTGCCAGGCTTGCTGCACGGCACGCACGCCTGCGGCCGGACCGCCCGGATGGCTGACGATGCCGCCGCCGCACAGATAGAGAAGGTCGGTAGTGCGTCCGGTCCGCTGATATGTTTCCGGCGCCTGTCCGCCCCACTGGCCGGAGCCTGCAACCGGAAGCGGGCAATCGGCTGCATCGAAGAGCGGCGTGCTGACGGCCTTGAACGATTCGACGAAGCTGCTGTCCGGCTCCCAGTATTTGACGCGGATGCCGTTGATCTGGAACTGGTCTACACCAAGCAGCCGCCAGAACTGCTGGTAGACCTTGAAATCCATGCCTGTTGCCGGATGACGGGTCAGAATATCCCAACCGTTGCGATGGGCATGCATCACCAGTCCGGAGCGTTTGCGCAGGAAGCTCATGCCGCCGAAGCCGATCGAATTGATGTTGACGACGGCGCAGTTGCCGCCTGCTTTCAGCACCAGATCGTGATTGCGCATCATCTCGTCGGGATCGGCATGGGAAATGCCGAAGGCATACATAACCTTCTTGCCCGTCTTCTGCTCGTGATCGAGGATCAGCGGCATGATGGCGGCGACGCGATCCTTGAGCGGCGAATAGGCAGGGCTCATCAGCTTCTCGTCGTCCTTGATGAAATCGACGCCTGAAGCAATCAACTCGCCGACGAGTCCGGCCGTCTCATGCGGACGCAGACCCAGCGCCGGCTTTACGATCGTGCCGATGATCGGGCGGCCTTCGACGCCAGTCAGCCGGCGGCTGCCCGGGACGCCGAATTGCGGTCCGGGATGGGCACCCTTGAATTCAGCGGGCAGCTTCATGTCGACGATGCGAATGCCGGTCATGCCCTTGATCGAATAGACGCCGCCGATCGCGATGGTCATCAGCGCAGAGAGATCGTTGCCGATCGCGTCCAGCGGAAAGGCGATATCGACATCGGCACGGCGCAGCGGGCCGTGGCCGTCCGCAACTTCCGGCCAGCCGGGCGCCCGGGCGTCGTCCAGAGGCCGAATCGCCAGGACGCGGGCGGCAACCCGTGACTTCAACTCTTCCGTCTCGCCCGGAACCGGCACGAAGGTGCCGGTGGACTGGTCGCTGGCGATCTTGTCGGCCATGGCTTCGACGCTGCCGGCGGTTTCGATGCGATAGGTAAGGGTGATCATCGTCAATTCTGTCATGCTCCTCTTGCCAAGAGCTCCAACTTGGCATCAACTCATTAACTGGTATAATGAGTATTCCAATTTTCGCAATTGGAAAATTCTGTTGCGGCCTTTGTCGCCGCTTTGCAAAGTGCTAAGGGGAGGGAGTTCTGAGCCAGCGAGACACTATGACCCAACCAATCGAGCAGATCGTTCGCCGGAAGCTTTCCGACGAGGTTTTCGACAGGCTCGAACGGATGATCACATCGGGTGAATTGAAACCCGGTGACGAGATGCCCTCGGAGCGTGTGCTCATGGAGCGCTTTGGCGTCGGCAGGCCGGCAATCCGCGAGGCCATGCAGTCGCTGGCCGCGATGGGGCTCGTCAACATTTCCCATGGCGAACGTGCCAAGGTGTTGAAACTCACCGCGCAATCGATCTTCCGGCAGGTGGATCTGACCGCAAAGATCATGCTGTCCCAATCAAACGACAGTCTCGAAAACCTGAAGAGTGCCCGCATTTTCTTCGAGCGCGGCATGGCGCGGGAAGCGGCGCAGCGCGCGACGTCAGGAGATATCGAGGAGTTGAAGACAATCATCGATCACCAGCGCCAGTCGCTCGGCAACGCCGAAGACTTTATCTCGGCCGACATGAAGTTTCACACGCGGATTGCGCAGATATCAGGCAACCCGATCTTTGGCGCCGTCAGCGAGGCGATGCTGGCCTGGCTGCGCGAATATCATACCGAAATGCTGATCTGGACCGGCAAGGAAAAGTTCACGCTGGTCGAGCATGAAGAGATCGTCGAACGGCTTGCAGCCAAGGACGCCGACGGTGCAGAATCGGCCGTCCTGAAACACCTCGAGCGATCGAGGGCACTTTATACGAAATAGGCATGCCGTCCGCCCGGGACGAGGGGCGTCAGTGTGCATCAAAGGAGGATCGATGACCGTCAAGAAGATCATCAACAATGGCGCGGATGCCGTTGACGAAATGCTGGCAGGCATCCTAGCCGCCCATCCCAATCATCTGAAACGCGTGGATGGAACGACGCGTTCCGTCGTTGCCGTTGATGGCCCGCGCAAGGGCAAGGTCGGGCTGGTCATCGGCGGAGGCTCCGGCCATGAGCCGAGCTTCGTTGGCTTCGTCGGGCGTGGCCTGGCTGATGGCGCGGTGATCGGCAATGTCTTCGCTTCGCCACCGCCGGACCCGATCCTCGAATGCGCCAAGGCCGTCGATGGCGGCGCCGGCGTGCTCTTCATGTACGGAAACTATGCCGGTGACGTGATGAACTTCGACATGGCAGCCGAAATGGCGGCGATGGATGACATCGAGGTTCGCACAGTGCTGACGACGGATGACGTCGCATCCGCGCCGCGCGACCGGCGCTCGGACCGCCGCGGCGTCGCGGGGAACGTCTTCATCTTCAAGATCGCCGGTGCGGCAGCCGACCGGATGATGGATATCGACGCCTGCGAGGCGGCCGCCCGCAAGGCCAACGACCGGACCTTCACCATGGGCGTGGCACTTGGTCCCTGCTCCCTGCCGCAGACGCGCAAGCCGAATTTCGAACTCGGCGCCGATGAGATGGAAATCGGTATGGGTATTCATGGCGAGCCCGGCGTTGAGCGCGGGCCCCTGAAAAGCGCCAACGCAATCACCGACCAACTGCTCGACACGATCCTGCCGGAGATGAAGGCCGCTGGCGGCGACCGTGTCGCCGTTCTCGTCAACGGCCTCGGCGCAACGCCGTTGATGGAGCTGTACGTCATGATGGCGCGGGTCAATGAACGGCTCGACAGCGAAGGGCTCGTGATCCACTCGGCGCTCGTTGGAAACTACTGCAGCTCCCTCGACATGATGGGTGCTTCGGTCACCCTGATTCATCTCGATGACGAGCTGCAGACACTGCTCGATCATCCCTGCGATTGCGCGATGTTCAGGAGCGGCAGCTGATGGGCGAGGTCACGGCAAACGAACTGCGTTCGATGTTCTCGGCGATTGCCGATGCCGTCACCGAACATCGCGACCGCCTGAGCGAACTGGACGGCGTGATAGGAGACGCTGACCACGGGATCACCATGGAGCTTGGCTTTTCGACGGTGAAGACGGCTCTTGCGTCGAACGATGCAGAGGCCGATCTCGGCGCCATCTTCAACATCGCGGCGAAGTCCTTCCTGAACGCTGTCGGCGCTTCGTCCGGACCGCTCTATGCCACGGCTTTCATGCGCGCCGGTGCTGTTTTGAAGGGAAAGACATCCGCTGGCGCTGACGACATGGTGGCGGCCCTCACTGCCATGGCCAAGGGTATCGAGGATCGCGGCAAGGCCGTGACCGGCGAGAAGACCATGGTCGATGCCTGGCATCCGGCGGCAGATGCGGCGGAAGCGGAACGCGCCAAGGGATCGCCGCTCGCCGTTTGCCTCAAGGCTGCCGCTGAAGCGGCGAATGCTGGTGCTGAATCGACCAAGGCAATGCTCGCAACCAAGGGCCGCGCGTCCCGGCTGGGCGAGCGCGTCCTTGGGCATGCCGATCCTGGGGCCGTGTCTGCGGCTTTGATTGTCGGGACGATGGCTGAGAGCCTTGGGTGACGATGTGGCGGGTTGTCCGGAGCCGACACCGCCGCGGCTATGGGCGTAACCCACTCTCTCCTATGCTTGTCACAGGAATCCAGGCAAAGCGCGTCCGCCCGGTGAATGATTATCGAGCGATCCGCAAGAGTTTCGCACCGTGCGGACACGCGGCTGCTGGATCTCTGTGACAACCACGGAGATCAGGGCGCGTTGTCCCGCACCGTAGTAGCAAACGGCCGGGACCATCCGGACGCATCCTTCAGCGTGCGTTATATTTCGCGTCGAGCTCGTCCATCGCCTGGACGTTGCCGGCCGAACGACCACCTTCGTCAAACGTCTGGGCAAGAAACGCATCGGCGATCGACTTTGCGAGCTCGGTTCCGATGACGCGGGCGCCCATGGTGATGATCTGGGCGTTGTTGGAGAGTGCGGCGCGCTCGGCGGAATAGGTGTCGTGTGTAAGCGCGGCACGGATGCCCGGAACCTTGTTGGCCGAGATGCAGACGCCGATGCCGGTGCCGCAGACGAGGATCGCCTTGTCGTAGGTGCCGTCGATGACGCCCGATGCGACGCGGTCGGACAGGTTGGCGTAGAACGGATCCGCGCCTTCATTGGTGCGCGAGACTTCATGCACCTCGAACCGATCCTTCAGATGATCGGCCAGAACCTTGGCGAGGCCTTCGCCGGCACTGTCTCCTGCTATGGCAAGCTTCATTGTTTTTCTCCTAGAGTTTGGCGGCGCATTTCGAAAGGATGTCGAGATATCCCTCGACGTTCCAGGCGGAACGGCCGATGAAGAGCCCGTCAATATGTGGGCTCGAGATCAGTTCTTCGCAGTTATCGGGATTGACCGACCCGCCGTAGAGGCAGGGGATCTTGCGGCCGAGTACCCGTTCTGCCACGGCAATGATTTCGGCCTGGCGCGCATCGGCATAGTTGGCGGAAGCCGGGATGCCCTTTTCGCCGATCGCCCAGACTGGCTCGTAAGCAAGCAGGATTTCGGCAGCCTTTTGCTCACCCGTGAGTTTGGAAAGCGCACCGCGGACCTGGGTGGCCAGAATGTCGGCCGCCTTGCCGCTCTCGCGGTCGGCCAGCGTCTCGCCGATACAGATCAGCGGAACGAGGCCATGGCGCACGGCGGCCTCGGTTTTCAGCCCGACCGTCTCGTCGGTCTCGCCGAAATGCTCCCGCCGCTCGGAATGGCCGAGTTCGACGATGTCGAGATTGCAGTCTTTAAGCATGACAGGCGAGACTTCACCGGTCCAGGCGCCCTGATCGGCCCAGTGCATGTTCTGGGCGCCGACCTTGACCGAGGTCTTGGCCAGCATCGCCTTGATCTCACGCACGGCGGTAAAGGGCGGGATCACAAAACGCTGGATGCGCGGGTCACGCACCGCATCGGCGGCCTCCAGCCCGCGGGCGAAATGCTGGGCTTCGGCAAGCGTCTTGTTCATCTTCCAGCTGGTGCCGATCCAGAAGCGCGGCTGTTCGGTCATGTCGGATCCTGTTCTGATGCGATGGTGAGCTTGATACCCGCCTGGTCAAATTCCCCGAGAACCGCCGTATCTGGCGCTCGGTCGGTGATAACGGCGTCGAAGTCTGCAAGATCGGCCATAACATGCAGGGCAGTGTGACCGATGCGTTCGTGGTTAACCAACAGGCAGCTCTTGGCAGAAGAGGCAATCATCGCCCGCTTGGCGCGCACGACGTTGTCGTCCATATGATAGGCAAGTCTGCCGCTGACGGCGGGTGTCGAGATGAAAGCGATGTCGGCCCTCAGTTTCGAAAGAGCCTCCTCGGTGACGACGCCGAGATAGGCGTTGAATTTCGCGGAGTAGATACCGCCGAGCGCGATCAACGTGATGCCGTTCTCGCCCTGCAGCCGCTCCATGATCGCAGCATTGTTGGTGATCAGCGTCAGCGGACGTTTCTGCAGAAGCATTTCGCCGAGAACTGCGGCCATCGATCCGTCATTGACCATCACCGTCATTCCGGGCTCGACCAGGTCTAGTGCCTCGTGTGCCATAGCGATCTTGGCTTCGCCGCCCTGGCGCTCGCGGATGCGGAAGTCGCTTTCGAATTGCGTGCCGGCGTCGATCGTCGCGCCGCCGCGGACCTTCCGCAACACCCCGGACTGTTCGAGATCGTCGAGATCTCGGTGGATCGTCATCTTCGACACGGTAAAACGGTCCGCAAGATCGTCGAGATCGACGGTCTTGTTCTCGACGAGCAGATTAACGATCAGCTGCTGCCGCTCTTCCCGTTTCATTCCTGTCTCCATCACAGCGCAAGATGTTAAAATAACGCAAATTTCGTTATAATCAACATAAATGGTGTGATTTTGCGATCAAGTTTTGTTGCTTGCACTTTGTCATTTCAGCAACGTCTGCGCCGTTTTCTCATCGGTGATGAGGCCGAAAAGCCGGTGGCTGTTCAGGATTGCCCGGATCGCGGCGACTTTCGGCTGCCCGCCCGCAAGTGCGACCAGGCGCTCGCTCTTCGACTTCGGAAAGGAGGCCGAAAGGGTGCGTGCGCTCAGGGCCGTATCCAGCACCTGGCCATCTGCGTCGAAGAAATGCCCGAGAATTTCGCCGACTCCGCCAGCTGCTGCGATAGCCTGAATCTCGCTGGGCTCCACCATGCCTGACAGCACGAGTTGGGCTTCGGCATCGACGGTTCCTAGACCGACGAGTTTCAGGTCGGCGTTGTTGGCGAGATCGAAGACTTCCTTGACGGCGCGCTGCGCCTCCAGAACCTTGCGGTCTTCCCCGGTGTTGGCGAAGAACGGCACGGGCATCACATAGGCATGCGTGCCGGTCTTTTCGGCGATGCGATGCATTACGTCATAGGGATTGGCGCCATAGTTCCGCGTCAGGCCGCCGAGCAGCGAGACAAAGCGCAAATCCTTGGCACTGATGCGCGGCATGTACTGGACGGCGGCCGAAAGCGTACGCCCGTGGCCGAGGCCGATGACCTTGTTGTCGCCGCGCTCGATCTCCCGCTTCAGATATCCCGCTCCGGCATGACCGAGCGCGCGAAGCGGCAGGCCTTCTTCGCCGAGATCAGGCGCCACCTCGCAGTATTGCAGCCCGAAGCGTTCCGAAAGCCGCATCTCCAGCTCAACGCATTCGACGATATCGCCGTCGATCGTGACCTTCACCACGCCATCGGCGACAGCGCGTGCAATCAGGCGATGCGCCTTGACCGAGGGCACGCCAAGACGCCGGGCGACCTCGGATTGTGTCAGACCTCCGGCATAGTGAAGCCAGGCGGCACGCACGGCCAGTGTGTCATCGGCATCCGTCATTGCCGCTTCCTTTCGAAGGTCCCGTGCGGTGATTCCGCCGCGCCGCGGTGCTGCCTTTTAGTGGGCTCCACCTCAGATATTCAAGTCGTCGATGCCGGTGTCTATGTAAGGAGCCCAGAATGCGATGCTTTCGGCGATCTGCCGAATGACCTCGCGGTCGTTTGGCTCGCGCTCCTTGAAGGAGAGTTCCAAGCAGATGTCATTGTCCCTTGCTCCACCTTCGGCAAAGGCCTGAAGCAGGGGCGCGGGCTGGATCCGGCCCTTCGCGTTGAACTCTGCCGTAAAGGGCCGGTGACCGCCCTTGTCCATAAGGCTCTGCTTGATGTGAATGATCGGCGAGACCGGTGGTACGGCGCGCGCCCAGGCGTAGGGATCGAAATCGTCAGGATTGGCGGAGGTCACGTCACCATGGTCGATATCCGCCATCATCCACATCGGGATCGCCATCTTGGCAGCCGTCAGCTGTTCCTGCAGCGACAGGCAGGCGGCAATTGTCTCGCCGAATTCGCGGCCGATGCTCATCGGCTCCCAGAAGACGTAGGAAAGGCCTGCAGCGCGACCATGCTCGGCGACCTCGGCCCAGCAATCGATTGCGATCTTGATCAATTCTTCCCGACGCACCGGATCGTCGAAATCCTTGTACGTGAAGATCGCAAATTGCGTGCCGACGGAATCGCCGCCCAGATCGGCGGTAATGTCTGCGAAGGTCTTGAACCAGTCGACATAGTAGCGCCTGACATCGGCGTCCGGGTGCCCGAAATGGTTGAGGCGACCGTAAGGCCCGGTCATGCCGGAGGTAACTCGAACGCCGGTGCGTCTCAGGGCCGCGTTCATGCTGCGCGTGAGGCGACGAATGACCGGCGCCTGCCAGCTCGGATTGATGAACTCGTGGGTGAGCTGCAGGTCGCGGATTTTCAGCTCGTGCGCCACCGTGTCGATCAGGTCGTCAGGATCGGCGAAGCGGTTGACCAGCGGATTGGTATTCAGCGAAAGCGTCAGCGGCATCGAAGCCTCCTTCAGGCGGCGGCGAGGCGGGACGAGGCAAACCATTCGGCAAAGGCTGTGCGCTCGGCTTCGCTCAGGTGGAGATAGTGCTTGGTGCGGCGATAGAGGATGTCCTCTGCGGTCTCGGCCCATTCTGTGGCGACGAGATAGCGGGCCTCCGCCTCGTAGAACTGTCCGCCGAAATGGCGGCCGAGAGCGTCGATGCTCGTTGCTCCGGCAATGATGTTCTTGGTGCGCGCACCGTAGAGGCGGCCATAGTGATGTACGAGCTTGCGCGGCATCCACGGGTAGGCGTCGCGTAGGCTGTTGGCAAAGGTCTCATAGTCGGCATTGGGAATCTCGCCGCCGGGCAAAGGCGCTGTCTGCGTCCAGTCGCCGCCCATGCCGGGGAAGATGTGCCGCAGCCGGTGCAGGCCACGCTCGGCGAGTTCGCGGAAGGTGGTGATCTTGCCGCCGAAGACATTGAGCAGCGGTGCACCGCCCGTTTCGTCGAGATCGAAGACATAGTCGCGGGTAACGGCGGATGGATTGCCTTTGCCGTCGTCGAACAGCGGCCGCACGCCGGAGAAGCTATGGAGCACATCCTGGCGGCGGAGCTTCTCCTTGAAGTAGCGGTTCACGGCTTTCAGGAGATAGTCGATCTCGGTCTCGTCGGCGGAAACATCCTCGGCGCGACCCTCATAGGCGATGTCGGTCGTGCCGATCAGCGCCTTGTCGCCCTCGTATGGATTGATGAAGATGACACGTTTGTCGTGGTTCTGCACGAGATAGGCATTCGACCCGGCCCAGAATTTTGGCACGATGATATGGCTACCCTTGACGAGGCGCACGTTGCGGGCGGAGTTCGAACCCGCGACACGGTTGATAATATCCGTCACCCAAGGGCCGGCACAATTGACGAGGCATTTCGCACGGAAGGTACGCGTCTCGCCGGTCGTGCTGTTCTTCGTGGTAACGAGCCAGCTGCCGTTTTCGCGGCGCGCCGACACGGCGGGCGACCGGGTGAGCACGATCGCGCCCTTTTCGGCAGCGCTGACGGCATTCAAGGTCACGAGGCGGGCGTCATCGACCCAGCAATCCGAATATTCGAAACCGCGCTTGTATTGATCGAGAATCGGCGCACCCTCGGGATCGCGCAGCAGGTTGAGCGTGCGCGTGCCGGGCAGCTTCTTGCGGCCGCCGAGATGATCGTAGAGGAAGAGGCCAAGCCGGACCAGCCAGGCGGGGCGGTCCTCTGGGCTATGCGGCAGGACGAAGCGCATCGGCCAGATGATGTGCGGGGCAGCGTTCAGCAGCACTTCGCGCTCGATCAGCGCTTCGCGCACCAGCCGGAATTCGTAGTATTCGAGGTAGCGCAGCCCGCCATGCACGAGCTTGCCCGACCGCGAGGACGTTCCCTGTGCCAGGTCGTCCTTTTCGCAGAGCGCCACCTTCAGCCCGCGGCCGGCGGCGTCGCGCGCAATCCCTGCGCCGTTGATGCCGCCGCCGATGACGAAGAGGTCGAGGGTTTCGGGTTCGGTCATGTCTGCTCCTTCGATGCCAGTGCATCAGAACGTGGGTTACGCGCCCGGCGTCGCTGCCGCGGCTGCGGCCAGCTTCTCCCAGGCAGGCGCCATAGCCTGGCGGATGTCGGTATAGGCGGAGAAGAGCCGATCGAACCGAGCAGCTTCCGCCGCATCGGGAACCTCGGGTTCGCCGAGAAGCGGCGACACCCAATCCGCAATGCAATCGTCCATGCTCGAGTAAACGCCGACGGCGACGGCCGCCATCATCGCGACGCCGGCCGCACCCGTCTCCTCGCGCTGTGACTGGCAGACCGGCGCATTGACCGCCGCAGACAGCGAGCGGCGCAAGCTTGGCGAACGCGTGGCGCCGCCGGTAATGCGTAGCTCGTCGGGCATCGCGCCCATCGCCGCGTAACAGTCGCGGGTCGCAAGTGCCAGACCTTCCACGACACCTCTTACGAGATCCGGGAAACGGTGACGGGTGGACAATCCGGCAAAGCCGGCACGCGCATTTGCGTTCACGAAGGGACCGCGCTCCCCGGCCTCGGAAATGTAGGGATGGTAGAGCACCGAACCGGGCTTACTTTCCGCAAACCATCCGTCAATGCGCGCGATAAGGTCGGCATGCGAAACGGTCTTGCCGGCATCGGCCATGAACGAGGCGGCGATATCGAGAATCCAGTCGATATTGAGCGTCGAACCCATGTTCGTCTGCACCTGGGTGACGATGCCTGGGATCGGCAGGGCGATGACGTAGCCGGTGCCCTGGCTGTTGAGGTGCACATCGGCGACCGGTTTGGCGCGCAGATGCACGCCGGTCGAACCGATCGTAGAGCAGGCGGCATTACGGCCGCCGCTGCGCACTCCCGCACCCAGCGCGGTCATGACCATGTCGACATAGCCGAGGCAGACGGGCGTTCCGGCAAGCAGCCCGCAGGCATCGGCGGCGTCTGGTGTCAGCGGGTGGCTGACTTCCGTGCCGTCGATGATCTCAGGCAAGAGCTTGCGCCGCTGCGCGAGGCCGAGGGCGTCGATGACGACGTCATCATACTGCCGGGTACGGAAATTGCCGAAGGTAAAGCTGGCTTCCGACGGGTCTGTCGCGCGGATGCCGGTGAGATTGAGATAAAGCCAGTCCTTGCAGTGCAGCGCGGTCTCGGCGCGATCGAGAAGATCAGGTGCGAAGCGGTCCATATGCGCAAGCTGCGCGCCCTGCTGGCAGGTATTGAGACCGGTGCCGGTCGCCTCGAAGCGCGCGCGGTTGTTCTGTCCGGCCGCAAGCGACGTCACGGTAGATGCCGCCCTTGCATCGAGCCACAACCAGGCGTCGCCGACGGGGACGTTTTGGGGGCCGACCAGCCAAGTCCCATCACCTTGCCCGGTCACCGACAGGGCAGCCGTGCGCACGGCGAGATCCGGCACTTTCTGACCGAGGCCGCGAAGTGCGCTGGCGCAATCCGCCCAGGTCTGGCCGAGAGACTGGGTCGCCGAACCGTCGTCGCCGGTCGCGTACCTGTTGCGTACGGATGCGGAGGCAATCTGCCGTCCGGAAAGATCGAAGGCAACCGCCTTGATGACGGACGTCCCCGCGTCGATCCCGATGATGATGTTCTGGGTCGATATCATCGTGGAGCTATCTCGCCAATGCTGCCAACACTGTGGCGGGCAATACACGTGTCCAATTCATCTTGCAGTCCTCCCGGCCGGCCGAACCCGAAACACCGGTTCAGCCATATGATCGATCCGGCAACACCCAGCCGCAGGCGTGAGGCTGCCGCCGGATATGACCGAATGCTAGTCAAAACCTCAGTTCAAAATATAACACAAAGATATCACAAGGCTAGCAAGATTTTTCTAGTACTGAAATTTTTTTCAGTTAAAATGATGACTGCCGAGTTTGGTGAGCGCTGATGTTGGGTGTTGGGCGTCGCGACGTCGATAGCTCCTGGCGGACGCGTGCGTGTCTCTATATTTTGTTGATATAACAATAGTTTATAGAAATACACGGGTATTGAATTCAGGTATCGATTTGTGCGTTTGCTCGCTTTTGTTGCTGCATTGCAGCGTGATAAACAACGCGTGAGCTCGATCGTGATGCGTCAGTTATCGTAAAACTGCCGTTGACAGTTTGGGAAACTTATAACATCATTTACGGCATAAATAACACAGTTCTATCACGGAAGCACGCTTCCAGATAGGTGATTGCGGGATTGGGCGGTCGGAGGAGACAGGTGCCGGTCCCTGAATAGGAGGCTTCCAATGCGGATTTTCGTACAGAGTTGCGCTCTCGGGTGCTGGCTGTCGGGTTCTGGTCTGGCGTGCCGTCGTGCCGTGGCGCGTCTGCGATCGTAGTTGTCGCCAGCCCCTCCGCCCCGCCGTCTCCCAGTTAAAGGCCGCCCGACATGACCACACAGCCCGATTACGCAGCGCCCAAGCAGAGCAGCGGCAATCTGAAGCTCATCCTAAGTGCAGTGTTCGCCGTCGCCGTAGTCGGTGCGATCGCACTCGACACGACGGTTATCAAGATAGGCTCTGCAAACGACGTTCGGCAGCAGGTGTTCTCGCCGGAAATCTTTGGTGCCGAACAATTCCCGAAGATTCTGGCCAACGTAGAGCAGCGCGCCGTGCCAGCGGCCGAGCTGGCCGCCGCCATCGCAACTGACAAGAAGGCCGCGGCTGAGAAATACGGCACCGCGACGGGCACCGGTCCGGTCATTCCGGTTACGCTGACGGGGACGTTCGGTGCCCGTAAGTCGAATACCAATGAATTGAAAGTCGATGGACTGCCTCCCGAGACGGTGGTCCGTGTCCAGACCGGTCCCGCGGTCAACGGCACGGACCTCCGCGACGCCACCGGCGCCATCGAGTTCGGTCAGTTCACCAACCAGATCCAGTATCAGGATGCGGGATCGGCCATCAACAATGAGATGAAGAAGACAGTGTTCGCGGGTCTCGATCCGGAGAAACTGGACGGAAAGTCGGCGACGGTAGTCGGCGTCTTCAAACTCATCAACCCGAAGAACTGGCTGGTCACGCCGGTTAAGGTCGAGGTCAAATGAGCCAGCCGCTGCGCATTACCGGAGCCCCGGGTGAGGTCGTTCTCGCTGCTCGCAACATCGCCAAGTCGTACGGCAATGTTCACGCCCTGAAGGGGGTGAACTTCGATATCCATCGCGGTCAGGTGACGACGCTGTTCGGCGAGAACGGCGCGGGCAAATCGACGCTGATGAAGATCCTGTCCGGTGTCGTCCAGCCGAGTTCCGGCGAGATCATTCTCGACGGTTCGCCGATCAGCTTTGTCTCATCGACCCATGCCCGTGACCATGGGATTTCGATTATTCACCAGGAACTCAGCCTGGCGCCCAATCTCAGCGTTCGTGACAACATCTTCATGGGCCGCGAGATCATCAAGGGCGGTGTCGTCGACTTCGCCGAAGAGGAGCGCCAGACGCGCGCGCTTCTGGAAGAACTCGAAGAGGACATCGATCCGTTGACGCGCGTCGAGGATCTTCGCCTCGGCCAGCAGCAGATCGTCGAGATCGCCCGCGCTCTCTCCGTGAATTCGCGCATCCTCATCATGGATGAGCCGACTTCGGCACTGAGCGCCACTGAAGTCGAAGTGCTCTTTAAGGTCATCCACGACCTGACGAGCCGCGGCGTCTCGATCGTCTATATCTCGCATCACCTCGAAGAGGCGCTGCAGATCACCAATCATGCCGTCGTTCTCCGCGACGGGACAATGACTGCCTACGCCGAGCGCAAGGACATCGATCTCGAATGGATCGTCCGCAACATGGTCGGCGACAACTTCGATCTCGGCAGCCCGCCCGAAGGCCATCAGTTCGGCCAGCTCGCGCTGTCGATCGAGAATCTGAGCGTCCCCGGGCCCTCGGGCGCTGCTTACAACGCGGTCGATCGCCTGTCGCTGAAGGTTCGCGCCGGTGAAGTGGTCTGCATCTACGGCTTGATGGGTGCCGGTCGCACCGAGCTCCTGGAATGCGTCGCCGGGCGCCTGCGCTCGAACGGTGGGCAGGTCTTGCTTGAAGGGCGCGATGTCGGCGGACTCAGCATTGCCGGGCGCATAGAAAGCGGCCTCGTCCTCGTTCCCGAAGACCGCCAGCGCGATGGCCTTGTTCAGACGATGACGGTCGGCACGAACCTTTCACTGGCCAGTATCAGCGCCTTCACCAAGGGGCTGTTCACCTCAAGCCGCCGCGAACGGGACCTCGTCAATGACGCGATCCGCCGCGTTCACGTCAAAACCGACGGCGGTGAGGCGCCGATCGGTTCGCTCTCCGGCGGCAACCAGCAGAAGGTCGTCATCGGCAAGATGCTGGCCACGCAGCCGAAGGTCATCCTGCTCGATGAGCCGAGCCGCGGCATCGACATTGGAGCCAAGGCCGAGGTCTTCAAGCTGCTTGCCGAGCGCGCCAAGCAGGGACTCGCGGTCGTCTATTCGACTTCCGAAGTCAACGAATGCCTGAGCATCGCGCATCGCATCATCGTCATGCACCGCGGCAGGATATCGGCCGAGTTCGGTTCTGACGTCACCAAGGAAAAGATCATGGCCGCGTCAGGCGAAGCCGTGGTCGCGCACTAGCCCGGAATTATGGAGCACTGATTATGTCAGTCACTGATGTCACCGAAAAGAAAACAGTTCCAAGCGGGCAGAAGCGCAATACCAACATCGTGCGTCTTATTCTGGAAGGCCGGGCCTTCTTTGCGCTGATCGTCATCATCGCGGTCTTCTCCTTCCTGTCGCCTTACTATTTCAGCTTGAACAACTTCCTGATCATGGCTTCTCACGTTGCCATTTTCGGGATTCTGGCGATTGGTATGCTGCTCGTCATCCTGAACGGGGGCATCGACCTTTCGGTCGGCTCGACGCTCGGGCTCGCCGGCTGCATTGCCGGTTTCCTGATGCAGGGCGTCACGCTCAGTTATTTCGGCGTCATCCTCTACCCGCCAGTCTGGGCCGTCGTCGTCATCACCTGCGTGGTCGGCGCGCTCGTGGGGGCGGTCAACGGTGTTTTGATTGCCTACCTTAAGGTGCCGGCCTTCGTCGCGTCGCTCGGCGTCCTTTACGTGGCGCGCGGCATCGCTTTGCTGATGACCAATGGTCTGACCTACAACAACCTCGGCGGTCTTCCTGAACTCGGCAATACCGGATTTGGCTGGCTCGGATTCAACCGTCTGGGAGGGGTCCCGATTGGTGTCATAGTGCTCGCCGTTCTCGCAATCGTCTGCAGCATCGTGCTGAGCAAGACCGCTTTCGGCCGCTGGCTGTACGCCTCCGGCGGCAACGAGCGCGCAGCCGATCTGTCGGGCGTCCCGGTCAAGCGCGTTAAGATCGCCGTGTATGTCCTGTCTGGCATTTGCGCAGCAATCGCCGGCCTCGTCCTGTCGTCGCAGCTGACTTCGGCCGGTCCGACCGCTGGCACGACCTATGAACTGACTGCCATCGCCGCGGTGGTCATCGGTGGCGCCGCTCTCACCGGTGGGCGCGGTACGGTGCGCGGAACGATGCTCGGCGCTTTCGTCATCGGTTTCCTGTCGGACGGTTTGGTGATCATCGGCGTCTCTGCCTACTGGCAGACAGTCTTTACCGGCGCGGTGATCGTTCTCGCGGTCCTCATGAACAGCATTCAATACGGACGTCGGGTCAAGTCGGGCTGACGACCGCAAGTGAACTTATCCGCAACGGCGCCCTCGGTTGAACCCATCGCCGATTGCGGAAAGAACGGCCGGGTCTCCGGTATACCAAGCTCATCAAAGGGAGAGAGACTATGTTTAAAAGAGGTATGCGCATTCTTCTAGCCGCCGCGACCGTGGCGCCATTGCTTGCAACTTCGGCTTGGGCGGCAGGTTTGATGACGATCATCGTCAACGATCCGTCCAATCCGTATTGGCTGACGGAAGGCAATGTCGCCAAGGCAACCGCCGAGAAGCTCGGTTACACGGCCTCGGTCAGCGCTCACAAGGGCGACACGAACACGGAAAGCAACCTGATTGATACCGCAATCACCAACAAGTCAGTTGCCATTATTCTCGACCCAGCCAACGCCGATGGTTCGGTCGGGGCAGTCAAGAAGGCCGTTGCCGCTGGTATCCCGGTGATCCTCGTCAACGCTGAAATCAACCAGGAAGGTCTGGCGAAGGCGCAGCTCGTTTCGAACAATGCACAGGGTGCGGCACTTGGCGCTCAGCAGTGGGTCGAAGCGGTGGGCGACAAGGGCAACTATGCCGAACTGCTCGGTGCTCCGTCTGACAACAACGCGGCTACGCGTTCCAATGGCTACGAGACCGTGCTTTCACAGTATCCGGATCTGAAGAAGGTTGCGCAGGAAGTCGCTAACTGGGACCGTACCCAGGGCCACAACAAGATGCAGTCCATGCTGCAGGCAAACCCCGACATCATCGGCGTTATCTCCGGTAACGATGAAATGGCGCTCGGTGCCATCGCCGCTCTGAAGGAGGCGGGCAAGCTCGCCAACATCAAGGTCGGCGGTTTCGACGGCTCTCCTGATGCCGTTGCGGCCATCACGGCCGGTGAGCTTCAGTACACCGTGCTGCAGCCGGTTGCCGTGTTTTCGGAAGAAGCGGTGAAGCAGGCCGACAATGTGATCAAGACCGGCAGCACGGGTGCCAAGAGCGAAAAGCAGCTCTTTGATTGCTTGCTGATCACCAAAGACAATGTCGACAAGTACACCGGTCCGTTCGTTCTGTCGCAGTAACCATCGAAGGGGCGCTCCAAAGGGCGCGCCCCCTCTCAGGCGCGCGGCTCCGGCCGCTCGCTTTTGCATGCTGGAAACGAAGCTTACGGCCGCAACCGCCCGTTCCGTTTCACCTTTTTGCCTTGGCGCGGCAATCGCTGTACGAAGCTGGGATTCAGAATTCAGCGACAAGGGTGACCCGTGACACAGAAGACGAGCCAGGGCGAAGATCTGTTGGAAGAGCTTACGAGTGACAGCCGGCAGACGCGCCAGATCGCGCGACGCCGTATGATTGCAGAGGCAGTAATGAGTGAAGGCTCAATGCGGATCGAAGACCTGACGGATCGTTTCGGGATCAGCCTGATGACGGCCCATCGAGACGTCGACGAACTCGTCAGCCGTGGGCTTTTCCGTAAGACGCGCGGCATCGTCACTGCCGCCGCAACGAACCTGATCGAATCCAGCGACGTCTACCGCTCGAACCGCCAGGCGGCGGAGAAGAAGTTGATTGCAGGGGCGGCGATGCAATTCGTCGAGCCCGGACAGGCAATCTTCTTCGACGACTCGACCACGGTTCTTCAGATGGCCGCTCACCTGCCGTCGAAAGTGCCGGTAACGGCAATCACCAATTCGCTGACGCTGATGAACGCGCTCACGGGCATGCATGACGTGACGCTGCTGGCACTCGGCGGGCAGTATTACAACTGGTGCAACGCATTCATGGGGCCGATGACGATTAGCGAAATCAGGGGACTGAGGGCCGACATCGCCTTCATCTCCATGTCGGCGATCTGCGACGGGACGGTGCTGCACCAGTCTCCCGAAACGGTGGATGCCAAGCGCGCCATGTTCGAGTGTTCCGTCAAACGCATTCTGCTCGCCGATCACACCAAGTTCGAGCGGCGGGCGCTCCATAGTTTCGCAGCACTGGACGAGTTCGATGTCGTCATCGTCGACGACAAGACCGACGCGGTGCACATCGACCGCATGCGGTCCAAGGATATCAACGTGGTGGTCGCCAAGAGCGCCGGAGGGCGCTCGTAGCCGGACCACCCGTTGCTGACAGTGAGGAATGGTAATGCCGAGTCTGCTCGGGATCGATAGTGGCCTGACGGTCACCAAGGCCGTCATTTTCGACATCGACGGAACACCACTCGCAGTTGCAAGGCGCCGCGTCACGCAGTTCATTCCAAAGGCGCGCCACATCGAGCGCGACATGGGAGAACTGTGGAGCGCGACGGCAGATGCCATTCGCGAGGCAATTGCGCTCAGTAAACGCCCGGCAAGCGACATCCAGGGCATCGCCGCGACCGCGCATGGCGACGGTATCTATTTGCTCGACCGCGATCAAAAACCGCTCGGCCGCGCCATCCTTTCGCTCGACAGTCGCGCCGGGGCGACGGTGAGTGCGTGGACGGACAGCGATGTCGCAGCGCGCGCCATCGATCTCACCGGTCAAGTTCCGCATGTCTCTGCACCATCAGCGCTGCTCGCCTGGATTCGCGAGATGGAGCCGGAACGCTACAAACGCATCGGCCATTTCATCGGCTGCAAGGACTGGCTGAGCTTCTGTCTGACAGGCATCATCGGCACGGACCGCACGGAGGCCAGCACCTCCTTCACCAATGTGAAGACGCAGGAATACAGCCAGGATGCCCTGCGGCTCTTCGGGCTGCAGGATCTGGCGCACGCGCTCCCGCCGGTTTCGCGCTCCGACCAGATCGTCGGCCATGTGACACGGGAGGCCGCCGGCATGACGGGACTTGCCGAAGGAACGCCTGTCGTGGCCGGTCTTCATGACGTGACTGCCTCGGCACTCGGGGCAGGCGGCTACGGCAAGGGCGTCGTTGCCATCATCGCCGGCACCTATTCGATCAACGAAACGCTGTCGTCCGAGCCTCGCGTTGACAGGCGCTGGTTCTGTCGCAACGGGATCGCGCCCGGCATCTGGAACAGCATGTCGATTTCGCCGGCTTCGACGGCGAATTACGACTGGTTTCTCGATACACTCTGTGCTGCCGAACGTCACGGTGGCGAAGCGCAGGGAGCATCGATCCATACGCTGCTGGCGCCGGAGATTGATGCCGCTTTCGAGCGCCCGTCGACCGCGCTCTTCCATCCCTATCTGTTCGGATCGCCCTACGGCGCGGCGGCGAGCGCCGGGTTCTTCGGTCTTGGCGGCTGGCACGATCGCGGTGACATGCTGCGCGCGGTGCTCGAAGGCATTGCGTTCAATCACCGCATCCATGTCGATGCCCTCCGCGACGGCTTTTCATTCGACCGGGCGCGGCTCGCAGGCGGCATCTCGCGCAACCCCACTGTCGTGCAGATGTTTGCCGACATCCTCGACATGCCGGTCACGGTGACCGAGACCGACGAAGCGGCGGCCTGGGGAGCGGCACTTTGTGCCGGCTCGGGCGCGGGAATCTATGCCGATCCGCAGAGCGATCCGCGCGATACCAAAAGAATGGAGAGCACCTGTCAGCCGGACACGGCCCGCAGCGCGGCCTATGAAAAGCGCTACCGGGTGTTCCGGGAGATTGCCGATGCGATGACGCCGCTGTGGCCGAGAATCGCGGCGCTGGCAGCACCCGACCAGACCGTGAACTGAAGTGACATGTGCCTGCTGCGGCAGGCAATTTAGGACGATGAAATCATGACTCCCGACCTGCAGCACCGCTTCTCCGATCTTGGCGAAGGCGATATCGACGTTCTGATCATCGGGGCCGGTATCAATGGCGCCGGACTATTCCGCGATCTTTCGATCCAGGGCGTCAATTGCGTGATAGTCGACAAGGCTGACTTTGGCTCCGGCACGAGTGCCGCGCCGTCGCGTCTCATACACGGCGGCCTCAAATACCTGGAGACAGGTGAGTTCGGGCTTGTCGCGCAATCGACGCTGGAGCGCAACCTCCTGCTCAAGAACGCGCCACATTGCGTCGAGCCGCTTCCGACCTTCATCCCGGTCTTCTCCTGGACGCGGGGCATCTGGGCGGCGATCCGGACGCTCTTCGGCTCCAAGACGGCGCCGCGCAGCCGTGGTGCGGTTCTGATCAAGATCGGGCTGCGGCTCTATGATTTCTTCGGTTCGCGCGACCAGGTGATGCCGAAGCATCGCTTCATCCTGAAGAAGCAGGCA
This sequence comes from Rhizobium sp. Root1220, assembly GCF_001426265.1. Taxonomy (GTDB): domain Bacteria; phylum Pseudomonadota; class Alphaproteobacteria; order Rhizobiales; family Rhizobiaceae; genus Rhizobium. The sequence goes on along the minus strand of NZ_LMDG01000001.1, from coordinate 482,443 downwards.
CGCAGGGAAATGCCGCACGTCACTCCTGACATTGTCGCTGGCGGTATTTACTACGACGCCAAGATCAGCGGGCCGGAGCGGCTTGTCTATGAGCTGGTGAGAGATGGCCTCGATGCCAATCCGAAGAGCTTGGCCGCAAATTTTACAACACTGGCTGCTGTTTCCGGGGAACGTCTCACGTTCCGCAAAGCCGATGGCGGTGAGTTCTTCGTCAAGCCCAAGCTGGTCGTCAACGCCGCCGGCCCCTGGATTGACCACGTCAACGCGGCACTCGGCGCTCCGTCAAAGATGATCGGCGGTACCAAGGGGTCGCACATCCTGCTCGACCATCCCGAGCTCGTGCGCAGCCTGAACGGCCACATGATCTATTTCGAGGCCGACGACGGGCGCATTTGCCTGGTCTACAGCTATCTCGGCCTGGCTCTGGTTGGCTCGACCGACATTCCGGCCGATGACCCCGACAATGTGCGCTGCGAGGAGCCGGAGACAGACTACTTCCTCGAAAGCGTCAGTTCGCTGCTGCCGACACTACGCTTCGATCGCGATCAGATCGTCTACAGCTACAGCGGCATCCGTCCTCTTCCAGCATCGGATGCGACCGCACCGGGCCTGATCAGCCGCGACCACTCCGCGCCGGTGAATGAACCGGCGAACGGACGCCCCTTTCCGATCGTATCTCTGATCGGCGGCAAATGGACCACGTTCCGTGGGTTTGCCGAAGAGGTGGCCGACACGGTTCTTGCTCGACTTCAGCGCAACCGCAAGCAATCGACACGCTACCTCGCAATCGGCGGCGGCAAGACCTTCCCGGCGGATGCGGGACAGCGCGACGCGTGGATCAGGGATGTCGCAGCCCACCGCAGCGTTACCATCGAGCGTGCTGATAAGTTGCTGGGCCGCTACGGGACGACGGCTTCAGCACTGCTCACGTCACCTTCAGGCTATTCCGACGAGCAGCGCTTGACGGGCGCGCCGGATTGCAGTTGTCGGGAAATCGACTGGATCGTCCGCAACGAACTCGTCGTCCATCTGTCGGATATCGTACTACGCCGCACAACGCTGGCGATCGAAGGCAGGTTGACCCTGGAGGGCTTGCACGAGATCGCCGGAATTGCCGCTTCCGGGCTCGGCTGGAGCGCCGAGCGCGTCGCAGCCGAGATTGAGGATGTTGTCAGCCAGCTCAGCAGGCTCCACGGCCAGTTTCTGAACGGCAAGCTCACCGGGGCGGCAAAGGCGCCAGGCCCGGTATCGGGCTGAGCCGAGTTAGGAGAACACTGGATCGAGTGAGCCCGATTTGTAACGCTTGGCCATTTCGGCGACACTGAGCGGAACGATCTTGCCGGCCATTCCTGCCGTGCCAAAGAGCTCGAAGCGCTCCTTGCAAAGCTTCGTCAGTGCCGCCATCGCCGGCTTCAGATACTTGCGCGGGTCGAACTCGCTCGGATCTTCCTGCAACACGCGGCGGATCTGGCCGGTCATCGCCATGCGCCCGTCGGTGTCGATGTTGACCTTGCGCACGCCGTTCTTGATACCGCGCTGGATTTCCTCGATCGGCACGCCCCATGTCGGCTTCATCTCACCGCCATACTTGTTGATGATTTCCTGGAGCTCGATCGGAACCGACGATGAGCCGTGCATGACGAGGTGGGTGTTCGGCAGCTTACGGTGGATTTCCTCGATAATGTTCATAGCCAGTACCGAACCATCCGGCCGCCGCGTGAATTTGAAGGCGCCATGTGATGTCCCCATGGCGATCGCGAGTGCATCGACCTTGGTTTCGCGCACGAATTTCACCGCTTCATCCGGGTCGGTTAGTAGCTGGTCGTGCGACAGCTTTCCCTCGGCTCCGTGGCCATCTTCGGCCTCGCCCATGCCGGTCTCCAGCGAGCCGAGAACGCCGAGTTCGCCCTCGACGGAGATGCCGCCCAGATGCGCCATGTCGGTCACCATCTTGGTGACCCCGACATTGTAGCCCCAGTCGGCCGGCGTCTTTGCATCGGCCTTCAGTGACCCGTCCATCATGACTGACGTGAAGCCCGCCTGGATTGCCGTCATGCAACTCGACGGATCATTTCCATGGTCGAGATGCACGCAGACCGGAATATGCGGGTAGATTTCGACGACGGCGTCCATCATGTGCTTCAGCATGATGTCGTTGGCATACGCGCGGGCGCCCCGCGACGCCTGCATGATAACTGGCGCATGTGTCGCGTCGGCGGCCTCCATGATCGCAAGCGCTTGTTCCATGTTGTTGATATTGAAGGCGGGAACGCCGTAGCCCTCTTCGGCGGCGTGGTCGAGCAACTGCCTCAGTGTAATGCGTGCCATCTAAGATCTCCCCCGTTTGATGTCGAACGAAATGCCTGCGTGCTGGCGCCAGTAGAACCCGGCGGGCACCGCACGTCGAGCCCTTAATTTCCAAAGGCAAGATCGCACGGGAGAGCAAATGGAACAAGAAAAAATCACAACATCACAATTATGATGATACTTTCCAGTGGTTGTGAATGCGCCGATGTGATTGCATCGACGCACCCGAACATCAGAGTGTTGCCCGGGCGAGACTACTTCTCGCTTCGAGTATGGCGCGGCACGTATTGGCCGCTTCCTGGCCCTTGATGACGAAATGATCCTTGAAGAAGGCGATGTGTGCGTCGCTCTCTTGAAAATGATGTGGCGTCAGCACTGCCGACAGCACGGGAATGCTTGTATCCAGCTGGACGCGCATCAGCGCATCGAGCACTGTGCGGGCGACAAAATCATGCCGGTAGATTCCGCCATCGACGACGAAAGCACAGCCAAGGATGGCGGCGTATTTGCCGGTCTTCGCCAACGTCTGTGCGTGAAGCGGGATTTCCAGTGCACCCGGAACATCGAAGATATCGACGTCCTGTGGGTGGCCGCCCTGCTCTTGCCAAGTGTCGACAAAAGAGGTCACGCTCTGGTCGACGATGGCTGCGTGCCAGCGAGCGCGGATGACGGCGATCCGGTTGTTGTGTGGTTTGGTTGCGATAGTCATGTCTCTGCCTTTCAAGGGTTGCCAGTTGGATGGCGTTTGTTTCGAGCCGCCGAAAGCGGCCCAATTCTCCCTTGGGCGAACAGCATCAGACACCTGTCCCGGGAAAGGTGTCTGCCTGCATGCTCTCTTCCATCCGGACTATACCGTCGGCTCCGGCATCTAACCGGATCTGCTGACCTTCCATGTTCTGGAAGCGCTCGCGGGCTCCGGGGACGATCCCGATACCGCCGGTGGGGAATTGCGCCCCGCCCTGAGAACAAGAGTGACATAGGTCGAAAATTAAACCAACGCAACGGCATAAGGTTCGGATTCAGGCGGCACGCGACCTGCGCCCACCCATTGAACCAAAGGAGCAGAATAGGCGGCCTCCACGCCGCTTTCTCTCGCCGTTCATGCCTATCTGATCCAACTCGCGGTGACGCGCCGGTCTTTCGGAGGCAACAGTGAGTTGCTTCCAATCCAGGTCTTCCTGCAGTTCAAGATACTGCGTTGGGCCGATCTGGTCGGCGTCACGCAATTCATCAAGGCGTTGGCGTTGGGCGAGAACGACCGCGATCGTCAATTCACGGCGCCTTTCAAGCGGCGAGGTCCTGATAGCGTCGCTTGGCCCCATCCAATGATCTGTGTAGGCCGCCCAGATTGCTTCGGAGCTCGCCCTTGCGGCAATGAACGGATCTTCCAACTCGACGGCTTTTCGCGCCAGCCTTGATTTCGCTGTCGTGAGATCTTTTGTCCGCAAGGAGATGACAACCAACTGCCGACCAAAGGTTGGCGCAAGGTCACACGGTATCCACATTCGGCAATAGGAGGTGCCGTTGCGCACCATAAGCCGCTGGGCAGCGTTCTAATGCTTTCAATGCGTCCACTATAACACACACTGCTACAGCTGAGACATCATTTGAAAGCAATAAAATCATTGAGTTAATTCAATGATTTGCAATGGAATGGTGCCCAGAAGAGGACTCGAACCTCCACACCCTTTCGGGTACCAGCACCTGAAGCTGGCGCGTCTACCAATTCCGCCATCTGGGCGACGGAGAGCCATGTACGGGGGTGGCCTCTTGCTGTCAACAGGGTTTTTGAAGTTTTCCCGACAGTCGGCAAAAAAGTCGTGGGAGAATGCAGGGTGGGCGCTCCCGGCACGATTGCGTGAGTGCATGGTGCCGATCGACGAGCACTGCACTATATGTTTGAGCGTGCAGAAGGATTGCCATGATGTCCGTTTTTCAGAACCTCTCCCTGATGGTGTTTTTGTCGCTTGTACCTGTGGGCCACCTTTCGGCAATGCCGCTCGCGCCCGTGCGGCAAACGGCAAGCGACCCTAACCTCGTCAAGGTCCAATCGACGATGTGCGACTATCGCGGCTGCTTCACCTTTGGCCCGACGCAATCGTTCCGGCCAGCCTACGTGCAACCAAACTATCGCCCGCCGACAGCAACGGGACCGACGTATTACCGGCCGAGTACCCAGGGGCAGGCGCCACTGTACTACGATCCGCCGCCGGTTCAGAACATTCGGCCAAAGGCGACGAACCAGCGTTTCCACGTCGACTGGTGCCGCAATCAATACCGGTCCTACAATCCGAAGACCGACCGTTTCGTAACTTTCGAGGGAATCTACAAAACCTGCAATTCGCCCTACGACTAGGGTCAGCTCTCCAGCGAGGCGCGGTCTGCATGTCCCAGATCACGGTTGGGCTCGATAATGTCGCGCACCCGCTGCTTCAGTTCCTTGGGACCAGGAAAGCCGCCGTCACGCTTGCGCTCCCAGATCAGTTCATCATCGACGCGGATCTCGAAGTTGCCGGCGGTCCCGGGAATGAGCGCGACTTCTCCCAGGCTGTCGCCAAAGGTCTGAAGCAGTTCCTGCCCCATCCAGCTGGCGCGCAGCAGCCAGTTGCACTGGGTACAATAGAGAATTGTTACGCGGGCCTTCCGGTCACTCATGTCGGATTCCTTTCGACGTCAGGATTTAGGAAGTCCCAATGCACGATGCAATGCTTATTGCAATGGCGAAGGGCATGGTGTTCTTGCTTTCACAGCAGGTCAAACAGGAGTCGTTCATGCGGGTTGCCGTTGTCGAAAACATGAAAAGCACCCCGCTAGGGTCGCTCGGGATCGCACTTGCAGAAGCGAATGCCGAAATCGAACATTTTCGGCCGTGGGTCGACGGAGGCCTGCCGCACGGCGTATTCGACCATGACGCACTGGTTGTCCTTGGCGGCGAGCAGAATGCCCTCGACGACGAGAACTATCCGTATTTGCCGGCACTTGTGCGGCTGATGCACCGCTTTTCGGAATCAGGCAAGGCCGTCCTCGGCATCTGTCTCGGCGCGCAAATCCTGGCACGCGGGTATGATGCGCAGAACCTTCTGGATGCGGGCCTGGAATTCGGATGGAAGCCGGTCGAAGTGACAGAGGAAGGAAAGACCGATCCGCTTGTGGCCGGACTTGGCCCGGTGTTCACGACGTTTCAGTGGCACAGCGACACATTCACGCTGCCGGCGGGTGCCAGCAGGCTTGCCACAAGCTCGATTGCAGAGAACCAGGCCTTTCGCGTGGGGCGGGCGGCGTACGGCCTGCAGTTCCACTTCGAGGCCAGTTCCGCGGTCGTCGATAGCTGGAAAGTGGAGTTTCAGGCGACCATCGAACGCATGGAGCCGGGGTGGCTCGACCGTTATCCGGCGCTTGCGGCAGCGCATGCCGCTAAGGCGGATGCGAGTGGCCTTGCCATCGCCCGAAACTGGGTCCGGATGATCGAAGCTGTGCCGCGCCAGGAAAAACAGACGATCTACGGCCAGTCATCTTCGTAGGCTCTCACGGCCGGCCACCGTCTTCAACGCGGCGGCAGCCGAGTGGAGAACGACACAACGAAAAATCGCGACGCCGGACCGGCGCCGCGTTTTCCATGCCGCGGACTGTGGCCGCGACCTAACCCTTGATCGTCGCCTTGCCTTCTTCGACCAGCCGCGCCGCGGCCTCAGCCACCGTTGTGCGCTCGAAGGCCAGTTCGTCGGCCAGCGGGCGCAATACACGCTGATCGAACTGCGTTGCACCCATGGGCACCGGAGCCGGATACGCGCCAACCTGATCCTTGAGCAGGTTGATGTACTTGATTGTGGCCTGCTCAGTCGGATTGAGCTGCGGCAGGAGGGCCTCGCGCACCGTCGGCGACATCGGAACGCCACGCTCGACGCCGAGGATCTTCCCCGCATCGACATCGTTGACGAAGAAATCGATGAACTTGGCGGCTGCTTCGGGATTCTTGGTTGTTGCTCCTACGCTCCAGATCAGGGCTGGGCGGTAGTAGTGACCCGATGGCCCTCCCTTCTTTTCGCGCGGCAGCAGCGTGATGGCCAGCTTGTTCTTGGAGATCAGCTGGTAGCCGACAAGCTGGTTGGAGTATGCCATACCCATCGCTGACTTGCCGAGCGCAAGGCAATTCGTGTCGATCGTATTCTGGTCCAGCGTCTGCACGTCGGCGGCAACCGTACCGCCCTTCTTGCGAAGCTCCTCCCAGAAGCTGAACCACTCCTTGGCATCCTCGACGTCGAAGCCAAGACCGCCCTCGCTTGCGAAGAGGCTCTTGCCGCGCTGACGCAGCCAGGCATCGAATACATAGTTGTAGCGGGCGCCATAAGGTCCGCCCCAGTAGTTGACCTTGCCGCTGGCCTTGGTCAGCTCGACCGCCAGATCGGCATATTCCGCCCAGGTGATATCGGCAGCCGGCGCCTTGATGCCGGCTTTTTCGAAGGCGGATTCATCGACGAATAGGGCGAAGGAGTTGAGGCCGAGGCCGATGCCATAGAGCTTGTTGTCGATCGTCGTCAGCTTCAGCATATCCTTGCCGAAGGTATCGACTTTCAGCGTCGACGGTACGAACTCGTCGAGCGCAAGGCAGGCGCCGCGCTTTGAGTAGTCAGAAATGGTCCCCGGTTCCAGCTGGAAGACGTCAGCGATCGAACGGCCTGCCATCTGTGTGGCTAGCTTCGTCCAGTAGCCGTCTCCGCTTAGCGACTCGCCGACAATGGTGGTTCCGGCATTCTTGCTCTCGTACAGCTTGGCGACGTCGAGCGTGCGTTTGGCACGATCGTTGGAACCCCACCACATGGCGCGCAGCTGGGCATCGTCCGCAAACGCTGGAATCGAGCTTCCGGCACCCATGGCGAGGCCGGCGGCCACACCTGCCGAGCCCATCAGAAATGAACGGCGATTCACCTGCATGACTAATCCTCCTTTGTCATTGCCCTGCCATCCTCCAACAGCTTCACGGGCTTTGTGGCGATTAGATTACGCAAAAAAATCTTCAACGCAACAATTTATCTTTTTCTTGCAAATTTGCGTGATTTGCATAATCTTCTTTCCATGAACGAGACAAAAAACAAACGGCTCCGGCAGGCAGACATCGCAACGATCGCGGGCGTATCGATATCGACCGTGTCCCGCGTCCTCGCCAACGAACCCGGTATCAGCGACAGCGTGCGCCAACACATTCTCAGGGTTGCGGCTGAAAGCGGATACGCGGCACGGAGTGCAGCCGGCGCTTTGCCGGGCAGTCTTGCACTGATTGCAAGCGACGGCGTAACCGGTGGCCTCAGCGTCTTCTACGAAGGGATCGTCGAAGGACTGCGGACCGGAACGGCGGACGCCGGCATACCATTCGACGTGAGGCTGATCCGTGAGAACAGAGCAACCCCGGAGGTAGTGGGTGACTACATGCGTACGGCCAATGCCGAGGGACTTTTCCTCGTCGGCATTGATCCGAGCGCTGAGTTGCGTGGCTGGCTCGAGACAGGCGCGGTTCCCACGGTCCTTGTCAACGGCACCGATCCCCAGCTCCGGCTGGATGGCGTCTCTCCCTCCAATTTCTTCGGCGCCTACGAAGCAACCAGCCGCCTGCTGCAAGCCGGCCACCGGCGCATACTGCATCTGACAGGTTCGCATCGCCACACGATCCGCGAGCGTGTGCGCGGTTTCCAAGCGGCCATCGCGGCGGTTGACGGTGCGGTGGGAAGGCTGGTGTCGATGACCTTTCAAGGCAGTGCAAGTCTGGAGGCACACGAATTGACTGCCGCCATACTCGCCGAGGAACCCGGCTTCACGGCTGCGTTCTGCATGAACGATTTTATCGCTGTGGGTGTCCTCGAGGCGGCAAACGAGGCGGGCCTGCGGGTTCCCGAGGATTTCGCGATTGTCGGCTTCGACGATCTCCCCTGCGCGATGATGACAAATCCGCCGCTGTCCACGATGCGGGTTGACCGTACTTCTCTTGGCAAGGAAGCCACCAGCCTCATGGCTGCGCGCTTCAGAGATCGATCTGCCCCCGCGCGCCAGATTTGCCATGCCGTCGTACCCATTTCCGGCGGCACCGTTTCGCACTCCTGACATTCATGAGCAATATCGATGACCTATGATCCCGCCAGTGCAAACCCGCTTTCCAAAAATCCGCTCAACACCCGCGACGATATGGCTCGCGCGCTTCGCGATCTGTTCGATCCGCTGCTCCCGTATTTTTCCAATGGCAACGCGCGTGTGCGCCTGGACGGTGCCGCCGCCCATTTTGACCGGGCGGCAGCTGATCTTGAGGGATTCGCCAGACCGCTCTGGGGATTGGCGCCTCTGGGTGCCGGTGGTGGCGATTTCGCGGAATGGCATCGCTTCGCCGAGGGCATTGCCAACGGAACGGATCCGAAACATCCTGAATACTGGGGTGCGGTCAACGGCCGCGACCAACGCATGGTCGAGCTCGCAGCGCTCGGTTTTGCCCTGGCGCTTGTTCCCGAAAAGATTTGGGAGCCATTGGGTGGTCGCGCCCGCGACAACGTCGTTGCCTATTTGAAGCACGCCCGAAAGTTCGACTACGCCGACAATAACTGGAAATTCTTCCGCATCTTCGTAGACATCGCGCTCGACCGGATCGGCGCTGACTTCGACCGTAGCCTCACCAGGCAATATCTTGAAGAGCTCGAAGGCTTCTACATCGGTGACGGCTGGTATCGCGACGGCAATGTGCGCCGCATCGACCACTACATCCCCTTCGCCATGCATTTCTACGGGCTCATCTACTCCAAGCTCGTTGATGACGGATATGCGAAACGATACCGCGAGCGCGCCGTTCTCTTCGCACGGGATTTCCGGCATTGGTTTGGCGCCGACGGCGCCGCGGTTCCCTTTGGCCGCAGCCTGACCTATCGCTTTGCCTGCGCCGGATTCTGGTCCGCGCTTGCGTTTGCGGACCTGGAAGCGCTGCCCTGGGGCGAAGTAAAGAGCCTCTGCCTCCAGCATCTACGCTGGTGGAAGGACAAGCCGATGACCAATCGCGAGGGGGTGCTGTCGATTGGGTTCGGCTATCCCAACCTCCTGATGTCTGAGAACTACAATTCGGCAGGGTCACCCTATTGGGCGTTCAAGGCGTTCCTGCCACTCGCCATCGCCGACGATCATCCTTTCTGGACATCCGCCGAGACCCCGCCACCGCAACCGCCGTCAGTCGTCCCGCAGAAACATCCAGGCATGGTCATGATGCATGTCGGGGACGACGTCATCGCACTGTCGTCCGGCCAGGAGAATCTGCAGATGCGTTTCGGTACGGAAAAATACGCGAAATTTGCCTATTCAAGCCGATACGGCTTCAGCGTGGAATCCGATGAGCGCGGATTCGCCGGTGCGGCTTTTGACTCGTCGCTCGCCTTCAGCGACGACGGTCTGCACTACCGGGTTCGCGAGACCAACAGCGAGGCCAAACTCGCCGGCGACGTGCTCTATGCAAAATGGTCGCCATACCAGGACGTCGAGGTCGAGACTTGGCTGGTTCCGACCGCGCCGTGGCATGTGCGCGTCCACAGGATCACCACGCCGCGACCGCTGCGAACGGCGGAGGGCGGCTTTGCAATCGCGCGCCGGGATTTCGAGCTCGATCAGCTGGTCGCGGATGGCAGCCGGGCCTATGCGATCGGCGAAGCGGATTTCAGTGGTATTGTCGATCTCGGTTCGTCGATTCGACGCACCGGCCTCATGCAGAAAGCGCCACCGAACACCAACATGATCGTGGCCAAGACGCTGGTACCGCAATTGCGCGGCGAGGTTTCGGCCGGCGAAACCGTGCTTTTTACGGCTGTGCTGGCGACGGGTGACACAGGCGTAGTAACACGCGTGTGGACCAATCCACCCGCGGTTCCCGATATTGCCGAACTCGAGGCGCTGGTGAAGAGAAAAGGAGTGCGTGTCAGTGCCATCGAGGCTCCGGGGCAAATGCCATGAAGCGTCCCTCCATTGCGCTCGCCATGCAGTCGTCGCGGACGGAGCACGTGCTGAACGTCGAGGCGCTGGATCGGCTCGGCGCGATCGGTAACCTGCTCGATACCGTACCGCTCGAGCGTTTCGACGATGGTCGCGCCAGGCGCATTCTGGCGGAGGCCGACGTCCTCATTACCGGCTGGGGTTCGCCCTATCTTGGACCCGACGTTCTCGGGGCCGCCCCCAATCTGCGGCTGGTTGCCCATGCGGCAGGAACCGTGAAGGGTATCGTCGACGAGCAGGTGTTCGGCGCCGGTATCGTCGTCACTCATGCGGCCGAGGCCAACTCGCTGCCCGTAGCGGAATTCACGATGGCTGGGATTATCTTCGCAGGCAAACAGGTTTTCCGCTTCCGTGATCTCTATGTCGCCGATCGCAATCGCAGCAGGACCCATCTGATGCAGCGCCAGCCAATCGGTAATTATCGCCGCACGGTCGGCATCGTCGGCGCGTCGCGAATAGGGCGCCGGGTGATTGAGCTGCTGAGACCCTTCGGCTATCGGGTGCTTCTGTTCGACCCGACGGTCGATGCAGCGGGAGCGATTGGTCTCGGCGCCGAAAAGGTAGAGCTTGCTGACCTGATGAGTTGTTCGGATATCATTTCGCTGCACGCGCCGTCGCTGCCGTCGACGCAACATATGATCGGCGAAGCGGAGCTGTCGCTCATGAAGGACGGCGCTACGCTGATCAACACCGCACGCGGAGCCTTGATCGACGAAGCGGCGTTGCTGGCGGCACTCGCGACCGGCAGGATCGATGCGATCATTGATGTCACCGACCCTGAGGTGCCGGAGGCGGCGTCCACCTTCTACGATCTTCCCAATGTATTCCTCACGCCGCACATTGCCGGCGCCGTTGGGCTGGAGCGTGGCCGTCTCGGGGAGATGGCAGTCGATGAGATCGAGCGGTTCGCCAAAGGCCAGCCACTCCTCTATCACGTTCAGTGGCGCGACCTGGCCTTTATCGCTTAGCCGGCTTTCAAATTCGGCATCGCCGCGCCGACGATCTCCGGCATCAGGTCCGAGATCTTCACCACCTTGCCGGTTTTTGAGCTGGTCAGGGCCGCGATGCCGCAGAGTACCGACATGGCGCCGGCGCGTGTTCCGGCGCGCTGTCCAAGCTTGTCTTCCATACCCTGCTTGAAGATCATGTTGCGCATCCGGTTATCGCCGCCGTAGTGGCCGCCCTCGGCGCGCGGGACGACGATTCGCTCGACCGCAGCCTTGCCCTTGGGAAAATTGCGAACGAGCAGGATGGTATCCTCGTCGGGCGTTTCCCAAGGCTGCTTTTCATACTGGCGCAGTTCGATGCGCCCCTCGGTACCGTTGAAGGCGATGTGATGCCCCTCGATCGGTTGGAAGGTGTTCAGGGAATAGGAGACATGGACATCGTTCTTGTAGCGGATGCTGACGACCATCGTATCCGGAATGTCGATATCTTCCCGGTAGACGCAGCCGTCGCGGAAATAGCCATCGATCTTCGACGGATCCTCATAGAGCGAGTCGAGGAAAGGATCAGCCTCGAGATCGAGATAGTAGTCACAGTCCTGCGTGTGCGGACAGAGCTTGCAGCGCTGAGCGCGGAACGGTCCCTTGCGGCCGTAGTTCTGCAGGTCGGCAAAGGATGTGACAGCGTCCGGATCGCTGTCCAGATACCAGTTCAGCAGATCGAAATGGTGGGTCGCCTTGTGAACGAACAGACTGCCGGAATTCTCGGTGTAGGCGTGCCAGCGGCGGAAGTAATCTGCGCCGTGCTTGGTATCGAGGTACCAGTGGAAATCCACGGAGGTGACGCGGCCGATCTCGCCGGCGTTCAGCAATTCCTTGATTTTCGCGGCTGTCGGAGAATAGCGGTAGTTGAATGAAACGTCGACGCGCTGTCCGGTGCGTTTCTCGGCGTCAAGGATCCGGCGGATCTTGTCGACTGCCGTCGTCATCGGTTTTTCCGTGATGACGTCTATGCCGGCTTCCAGTGCCCGAACGACGATATCGTCGTGGGTGTAGTCCGGCGTGCAGACGATTACGAGATCGACCTGCTGCTCGGCAAGCATGGCGTCGATGTTCTCGTAGATCGGCGCATTGCTGCCGATCATCGTGCGCGCCCGCTCGGCGCGCAGCGAGTTTGTGTCAACGATCGCAACAAGATCCACGTACTCGCGCCAGCCGGCAAGCAGTTCCTTGCCCCACATGGTGGTGCCGCGATTTCCCGTCCCGATTAGGGCAAAGCGACGTTTCTCCATCGGATGATCCTCCTTCACATGTCATGAAACGATGTCGATGCATGCCTGACGATGCAGGATGCGCGTCCTCATACGCGTTCCGCCGCAGACTGTAACTAAACAGTTACATGATGGCAGGCGTGCATGACTGTCAATAACCGATCTCGCTCTTGCAGAACTCAAACCGTGATGGACGACAGCGTCACATGCACAATGTGTCGCTCCCAGGCGTCTAGATTGGTGGGCTCGATGAGATCGCGGCCGAAGATCGTCGAGAGCGTGTACTGGTTGGAGAGATAGAAATATCCGAGCGACGCGATCGTCAGATAGACGTTCAACGGATCGGCGCTGGCTATGAACACGCCGGTCTTCTTCCCCCGGTCCAGTACCTGGGAGAGTTCTACGATCAGATGTGAATGTAATTCCTTGAGCCGCACCGACTGCCGCAGCCAGCGGGCACGATGCAGATTTTCCGTGCCGAGCAGGCTCAGGAATTCGGGATGCCTGAGAAAATAACGCCAGGTAAACAACGCCAGTTCGCCGATGCCCTCCTGAGGCGTTCGGTCTCCGATATTGAGCGCGCGCTCGGCCGTCCGGATACCGACATAGGCCTCTTCCAGCACATGCAGGTAGAGTTGCTCCTTGTCGCCAAAGTAGTGGTAGAGCATGCGTTTGTTGGTTCCGGCACGCTCCGCGATCGCGTCGACACGCGCCCCGCCGATACCGTTTTCCGCAAATTCCTTCGTCGCCGCCTCGAGGATGGCAGCGCGGGTTCGCTCTGGATCGCGCTGCAGGACGCGCTCCGGCGAACGACGCTTGGCTTTCTTCTTTTCCCCGCTACCGCCGGCGCTTTCCATCGGCTTACCTTTCTTGTGTCCCCATTGCGCTCATAGTGGTTTGGGAACAGATTGTAAAAATGAAATCCACAAGGAGGCCGCCACATCAGCGCTTGACAGGCCCGGTGCTTGTCCATAGCTTGTAACCAATTAGTTATTTGTTGCAAGGGAAACCAGCAAGGAGCGTGTGGAGGCGCTCCCCAAGGGAGGAGAAAAACAGATGACACTACGCGTGAGCAGACGTAACTTCGTTGCGGGAGGGGCAACGCTTCTTTCGCTGTCCGCACTGGGTTCCAAGGCTTTTGCCGAAGATACCCGCCTGCGTCTTTTGTGGTGGGGATCGCAGCCGCGCGCTGACCGCACCAACAAGGTTTCGCAACTCTATCAGACCAAAAATGCTGGGACAGCGATCACCGGGGAGTTCCTCGGCTGGGCTGACTACTGGCCGCGTCTGGCCACCCAGGTCGCGGGCCGCAATGCCCCTGACGTCATCCAGATGGACTACCGCTACATCGTTGAGTATGCGCGGCGCGGCGCTCTGGCACCGCTCGAATCCTACATGCCATCCAAGCTTGGCCTTAGTGATTTCGACCCGGCGCAGATCGAGGGTGGCAGCGTCGACGGTCATCTCTACGGGGTCAGCCTTGGCGCCAATGCGGCTGCAGCCGTATTGAACACCACGGCTTTTCAGGAGGCCGGCATCGACCTGCCGAACCAGGCAACCACCTGGGAAGAGTTCGGCAAGATCGGCGCCGAGATCAGCAAGGCAGGCAAGCGCAAGGGCATGGCCGGCTTTGCGGATGGCAGCGGCAATGAACCGCTGATCGAGAACTACCTGCGCCAACGCGGCAAGGCGCTCTATACGGCTGATTCAAAGATTGCCTTCGGTGCCGACGACGCCTCTGAATGGTTCGACATGTGGAGCAAATTCCGCGAGGCTGGCGCCTGCGTTCCACCTGATGTGCAGGCGCTCTATAAGGATTCGATCGACACCAGCCCACTGACACTTGGCAAGGCCGCTGCTGACTATGCGCACAGCAATCAGTTCGTCGGCTTCCAGGCAATCAGCAAGGACAAGCTTGCGCTGAACAACTATCCACGGATCACGGCGGATTCGAAGGGTGGTCACTATCGCAAGCCGTCGATGTTCTTCTCGGTGTCGGCGCAATCCAAGGTGCTCGATCATGCGGTTGACTACGTGAATTTCTTCGTGACCAACCCCGATGCCGCTCTGGTGCTCGACGTGGAGCGTGGCATCCCGGAATCGAAGGCAATGCGCGATGTCGTGGCAGCCAAGCTCGACGAAACCGGCAAGATTCCGCTCGAGTATGTGAGCGGCCTTGGCGACCTCGCAGGCAAATTGCCGCCGCCACCACCGTCAGGCGCCGGCGAAGGCCAGGTGGTACTTCGCACCATCTCCGAGCAGGTCGCATTCGGCCAGCTCTCGCCGTCGGATGCCGGCAAGCAGCTCGTCGACGAGGTCACCAGGCTCCTCGCGCGAGGCTGATGCGGATGAGTGATGTGATGCGCACGACAGCCGCAACAGCCGTCGAAAGTCGTCAGAGCGTGGCGGCCAAGGGGCGTTTGAAACGCCTCTGGACCGCCAACGGCCCCGGCTACCTCTTTCTTCTGCCATGGCTCATCGGCTTTTTCGGGCTGACGCTCGGACCAGCCCTGATCTCGCTCTACCTCTCGTTCACGGATTTCGACATGATCCGGTCGGCCGAGTGGGTGGGAGCGGCAAACTACGTGCGCATCACGACCGCCGACTCCAAGTTCGCCGCCGCAATGACCGTGACACTCACCTATGTCGCTCTGTCGGTGCCTTTCAAGTTGACGTTTGCGTTGCTCGTCGCAATGGCCCTCAACAAGGGTGTTCGCGGGCTGCCGGTCTATCGTGCCATCTTCTACCTGCCGTCCCTGCTTGGCGGCAGCGTGGCGATCGCCGTGCTCTGGCGGCAGCTTTTTGCCGGCGACGGCCTCGTTAATGCTGCGCTGGCGCAGTTCGGCATAGAGGGACCGAGCTGGATCTCGCATCCGAGCTATTCCATCTATACGCTTGTCGCGCTCAGCGTCTGGCAGTTCGGCTCGCCGATGATCATCTTCCTCGCCGGGCTGCGCCAGATTCCGACAGACATGTACGAGGCGGCGAGCCTCGACGGCGCCTCGAAGTTCCGGCAGTTCTACAAGATCACCCTGCCTTTGCTGACGCCCGTCATCTTCTTCAACGCGGTGGTGCAGACGATCGACGCCTTCAAGGCCTTCACGCCGGCCTTCATCATCTCCGGTGGAACCGGCGGCCCGATCAACTCGACGCTGTTTTATACGCTCTACCTTTACCAGGAGGCTTTCGGCAACTTCCGCATGGGCTACGCCTCGGCGCTCGCCTGGATTCTCGTGCTGATCATTGCGGTCTTCACGGCCTTCTCGTTCCTGACCTCGCGTTACTGGGTGCACTACGATGACTAACGGAATCACCACCGCCGTCTCGGCGCCCCCCTCCGATATCACCAGGCGCAGCCGACCAGCGTCGATGATCATTCACACGCTGCTGATCCTTGCTTCGCTTCTCATGCTCTATCCGCTGCTGTGGATGGTGTCCGCATCGGTCAGGCCGGAGAACGAGATCTTCTCGTCAACATCGCTGATCCCCTCGTCGATCGACTTCTCGTCCTATCTGCGCGGATGGGTGGGCCTCGATATTACCTTTGGCCGCTTTTTCTGGAACTCGCTGGTGATCTCGGTGCTGACGGTGATTGGCAACGTAGTCGCTTGTTCGCTGGCCGCCTACGCCTTTGCCCGCCTGCGCTTTGCCGGGCGGAACTTCTGGTTCGCGATCATGCTCGGCACGCTGATGATCCCGTACCACGTGACGCTGATCCCGCAATACGTCCTGTTTCTCAACCTCGGCTGGGTCAATACGATCCTGCCGCTTGTGGTGCCGAAGTTCCTGGCGAGCGATGCCTTCTTCATTTTCCTGATGGTGCAGTTCTTCCGAGGCATCCCGCGTGAACTCGATGAGGCCGCGATGATGGACGGCTGCAGCGCCTGGCGCATCTATTGGAAGATCATGCTGCCGCTGTCGTTGCCGGTCCTGGCTACGGCTGCCATCTTTTCCTTCATCTGGACCTGGGACGACTTTTTCGGACCGCTCATCTACCTCAACGACATGAACACCTACACGATCCAGCTCGGGCTGCGCACCTTCGTCGACTCGACAAGCGCTTCGGACTGGGGGGGGCTGTTCGCCATGTCGACGCTGACGCTGGTGCCGGTTTTCATTTTCTTCCTGTTCTTCCAGCGGCTGCTCATCGAAGGCATTGCCACGACCGGCATGAAGCGTTGATGGCAACTCGCGAGATGAATGACATGAGTATCAAGACTGTGGCGATCATCGGCTGTGGCATCGGCCGCTCCCATATCGTCGAGGGCTATCTGCCGCATCCCGAAAAGTTCAACGTCGTCGCACTCTGCGACCTCAATGAAGAACGCCTGAAGGAAGTCGGTGACGAGTTCGGGATCGAAAAGCGCACGACATCATTTGCGGACGTGCTTGCGGATGAGAGTATCGATATCGTCGATATCTGCACACCACCGGGCATCCACCTGGAACAGGTCCTCGCGGCACTTGCGTCCGGCAAGCATGTGATCTGCGAGAAACCGCTGACCGGTTCGCTCGCCGGCGTAGACCAGATCATGGAAGCCGAAAAAGCGGCCAAGGGCGTGCTGATGCCGATCTTCCAGTATCGCTACGGCGACGGCGTCGAAAAGGCAAAGCGGATCATCGAGGCTGGTATCGCCGGCAAGGCCTACATGGGCTCGGTTGAAACGTTCTGGCTGCGGACCTCCGAGTACTATTCGGTTCCGTGGCGGGGCAAGTGGGCGACCGAGCTTGGCGGCGTGCTTGTGACCCATGCGCTCCATCTGCACGACATGCTGCTGCATCTGATGGGACCCGCCTCCAGAGTGTTTGGACGCGTCGCCACTCGAGTCAACGATATCGAGGTCGAAGATTGTGCATCGGCAAGCCTGCTGATGGAAAGCGGAGCGTTCGCCTCGCTGTCCTGCACGCTCGGCTCACAGGAGCAGATCAGCCGCCTGCGGCTGCACTTCGAAAATGTTACCTTCGAAAGCAACCACGAGCCTTATTCGCCGGGCAAGGATCCGTGGAAGATCATTGCCGCGAATGACGACGTGCAGGCGAAGATCGACGCCGTCATCGGAGATTGGCAGCCGGTCGCGCCGCGCTTCACCACCCAGATGGAGCATTTCCACGCCTATCTCAGCGGAAAGGGGCCGCTGCCGGTGACGACGCGGGATGCCCGGCGCGCGCTCGAACTCGTCACGGCCATCTACCAGTCGTCCGACAGCGGCAGCGAAGTGGTGCTGCCAGTCGGACCGGACAGCCCCAAATACGCCGATTGGCGCGCCAGAACGAAATAACGGACCAGAGAGGAATTGAGAAGATGGCAACGAGCGTCGTTCTTCAGAAGGTCGAGAAGCGCTATGGTGCGCTGGATGTCATCCATGGCATCGACCTCAAAATCGAACCCGGCGAGTTCGTCGTTTTCGTCGGCCCTTCCGGCTGCGGCAAGTCCACGCTGCTGCGGATGATCGCCGGCCTGGAAGAGATCACCGGCGGCGCGCTGATGCTTGACAACGAGCGGATGAACGAGGTGGCGCCTGCCAAGCGCGGCATTGCCATGGTGTTTCAGTCCTATGCGCTTTACCCGCACATGTCGGTCTACAAGAACCTTGCCTTCGGGCTGGAAACGGCCGGCTACAAAAAGGCCGACATCCAGCCAAAGGTGAAGCGCGCCGCCGAGATCCTGCAGATCGAAAAGCTCTTGGAGCGTAAACCAAAGGCGCTCTCCGGTGGCCAGCGCCAGCGCGTGGCCATTGGTCGCGCGATCGTGCGCGAGCCGCGCATCTTCCTGTTCGATGAACCGCTCTCCAACCTCGATGCGGAACTGCGCGTGCAGATGCGCGTCGAAATCTCCAGGCTGCACCGCAGCCTCGGCAATACGATGATCTACGTGACCCACGACCAGGTCGAAGCCATGACGATGGCCGACAAGATCGTGGTGCTGAACTCCGGGCGCATCGAGCAGATCGGCGCGCCGCTCGATCTCTACAACACTCCGGCCAATCGTTTTGTCGCCGGCTTCATCGGCAGCCCGAAGATGAATTTCCTTCGGGCGCGCGTCGAGCAGGTTGGCGAGGGCGAAACCACGATCAATGTCTGTGGCAATTCCGTCCGCCTGCCGCGCCGGCTTGAGGCGGAAGCGGGCCAGAGCGTCACCTTCGGCATTCGCCCCGAGCATCTCTCGGTGCTCGAAACCAGCGGCGTCGGGCTGGCCACCGTCAATATCGACCTCGTCGAAAACCTTGGCGGCGCCACCATGCTCTACACGACGACGCCGGATGCGCAGCAACTGACCGTGGCACTCGACGGACAACAGAAGGTGGAGCGCGGCGCCAACGTCAAGGCCTCGTTCGACCCGGCTCGATGTCACGTCTTCGACGCCTCCGGCGCTTCCATCTAGCGCGCTTGACAGCCGATCCTCCTCTGGCCATGATTTCAATAGGATAGGCCGCGAGGGGAAAAGCGTGACGCCTGAAGATCGGATTCATTCGCTTGGCATATGGCAGGGTCCGATCGACATCACACCGATCACCGGCGGCATCACCAACCGGAACTACCTGGTGCGCGACGGCAGCGTCCGGCGGGTGGTGCGGCTGGGCGAAGACATCTCGGTCCATCACATCATCCGGCAGAACGAGCTTGCTGCGAGCCGGGCCGCGCACGCAGCCGGACTGTCGCCCGCCGTCATCCACCATGCGCCGGGTGTGCTGGTTCTCGACTATATCGAGGCAAGGGCACTTTCGCCGGAGGATCTGCGGGATGCCGGAACGCTGTCGCGCGTCATTCCGCTGGTCCGCGCCTGCCACCACGACATCGCCCGCGAGTTTCGCGGAGCCGCGGCGATCTTCTGGGTGTTTCATGTCATTCGCGATTACATCGCGCATTTGGAAGCAGCTGGCAGCTCCTACCAACCCCTTTTTGCCGATATGCAGGCGAGGGCCGCACTGCTGGAAATTGCCGCGGGTCCCTTCGAAATCGCCTTCGGCCACAACGACATGCTGGCCGCCAACTTCCTCGACGACGGCAAGCGCCTCTGGTTGATCGATTGGGACTATGCCGGGTTTAACACCCCACTCTTCGATCTGGGCGGTCTCGCCTCCAACAATGAGTTTTCCGAGAGCGCCGAACGCCAGATGCTCGAAGCCTACTATCAGACGTCGCTGACGCCGGATCTCTGGCGGCGGTATTCCGCGATGAAGTGCGCGTCGTTGCTCCGTGAAACGCTCTGGAGCATGGTGTCCGAAATTCACTCCACCATCGATTTCGACTATGCCGGCTATACCGCCGAGAACCGCGCGCGTTTCGAGCGTGCATTCGAAGCCTTTGAACAGGACACATAGCATGACCAAGGAATTGCCCAGGACCGCCAAGGCTGTTGTTATCGGCGGCGGTATCATCGGCTGCTCGACCGCCTACCATCTCGGTAAACTCGGCTGGACGGATACGGTGTTGCTCGAACGCAAGAAGCTGACGTCGGGTACGACCTTTCATGCGGCCGGCCTGGTCGGCCAGCTGCGTACCAGCGCCAACATCACGCAGCTGCTCGGCTACTCTGTCGATCTCTACAAGAAGCTGGAAGCCGAGACCGGGCTTGGCACCGGCTGGAAGATGAACGGCGGGTTGCGGCTTGCCTGCAATGACGAGCGCTGGACCGAGGTGAAGCGACAGGCGACGACGGCGCAGTCCTTCGGCCTGGACATGCAGCTTTTGACACCGCAGGAAGCCTTCGATCTCTGGCCGTTGATGACAATCGACGATCTGGTCGGCGCCGCGTACCTGCCGACCGACGGCCAGGCCAACCCCTCCGATATCACCCAGGCTCTGGCGCGGGGCGCACGCATGTCAGGCGTCTCGATCTTCGAGGACACTGAGGTAATGGATATTGAGATCGACGGCGGCAGAATCCGCGCCGTCATTACCGAGCATGGTCGAATCGAATGTGAGCGCGTCGTGGTCTGTGCCGGACAGTGGACACGGGCGTTTGCGGCGCGCTTCGGTGTCAACGTGCCGCTCGTTTCCGTCGAACACCAGTACATCATCACCGAGTCCTTCGGTGTGCCCTCGAACCTTCCGACACTGCGCGATCCCGATCGCCTCACATATTACAAGGAGGAGGTGGGTGGGATCGTCATGGGAGGCTATGAGCCGAACCCTATCCCTTGGGCGAAGGATGGCATCCCGGAAGGCTTTCACTACAGTCTGCTGGACAGCGATTTCGATCATTTCGAACAGATCATGGAACAGGCGCTCGGCCGCGTTCCGGCGCTGGAAAATGTCGGCGTCAAGCAACTGCTGAACGGTCCGGAGAGTTTTACGCCCGACGGCAACTTCATCCTCGGCGAAGCGGCGGAGCTGAAGAATTTCTTCGTCGGCGCCGGCTTCAACGCCTTCGGCATCGCGTCAGGCGGCGGTGCCGGCATGGCGCTGGCGGAATGGGTCTCCAAGGGCGAGCCGCCCTACGATCTGTGGCCGGTCGATATCCGCCGTTTCGGCCGCCCGCATTTCGACACCGACTGGGTGCGCACGCGCACGTTGGAGGCCTATGGCAAGCACTACACCTTGGCGTTCCCCTTCGAGGAATATGCGAGCGGCCGGCCGTGCCGCAAGTCGCCGCTTTACGATCGGCTGAAGGCACAGGGGGCGTGTTTCGGTGAAAAGCTCGGCTGGGAGCGGCCGAACTGGTTTGCCGACCTCTTCGCGAATGAGGAGCCGAAGGACATCTATACCTATGGCCGGCAGAATTGGTTCAATGCCGTCGGTCGCGAGCACAAGGCGGTGCGCGAGGCGGCTGTCGTCTTCGACCAGACCTCCTTTGCCAAATTCACCTTGAAAGGACGCGACGCGGAAGCGGCGTTGTCGTGGATCGCTTCCAACGATGTGGCCAAGCCTGCCGGCTCGCTGATCTACACGCAAATGCTCAACGACAAGGGTGGCATTGAATGCGACGTCACCTGTGCGCGGATTGCCGAGGATGAATACTACATCGTCACAGGTACTGGCTTTGCCACGCATGACTTCGACTGGATAGCACGCAACATCCCGGTCGACTTGCACGCTGAACTGATCGACGTGACCTCGGCCCACTCGGTCCTTTCCCTGATGGGTCCACACGCCCGTGCCGTGCTGGAGACGGTGACGGGCAGCGACGTCTCCAACGCTGCCTTCCCGTTTGGCAGCGTCAGGACGATCGGCATTTCAGGCTGCCCGGTTCGGGCCCTGCGGATAACCTACGTCGGAGAACTCGGCTACGAGCTTCATGTGCCGGTCGAATATGCGACGACCGTCTACGACGCATTGATGGCGGCGGGTGGTGCGTTCCAAGTCATCAATGCCGGCTATCGCGCGATCGAAAGCTGCCGCCTGGAGAAGGGCTACCGCGCCTGGGGCTCGGATATCGGTCCCGATCATACGCCCATCGAGGCGGGGCTCGGCTGGGCTGTGAAAACGAAGAAGGCCACGCCCTTCCGCGGTCGCGAGGCAATCGAGCGCCAGTTGGCGTCAGGCGTCAAGAAGATGCTCGCCTGTTTCGTTCCTGATGATCCCGAGGTCGTGCTGCTTGGCCGCGAAACGATCTATCGCGATGGCAAGCGTGTCGGCTGGCTATCCAGTGGCGGCTTCGGCTACACCATCGGCAAGTCCATCGGCTACGGTTATGTGCGCGACGCGGACGGCGTGACGAAGGATCTCGTGCTTTCGGGCGAGTATGAACTTGATGTTGCCCGGCAGCGTGTTCCTTGCCGGGTCTCCCTGAAGCCACTGTATGATCCTGAGATGAGGCGGATCACGGCGTAGCGCGCATCGGATCAGTGCGTGCACGCCTCAAGCTCCGCTCATCGCGGTCCCAAGGCGCGTGGACCCGGCCGAGG
The DNA here is from genome assembly GCF_001426265.1 of Rhizobium sp. Root1220. Lineage (GTDB taxonomy): Bacteria > Pseudomonadota > Alphaproteobacteria > Rhizobiales > Rhizobiaceae > Rhizobium. Next base: position 460,066 of record NZ_LMDG01000001.1, on the reverse strand, counting down.
TTCAAAACAACGGCAGCTTGCTGTCCTGGATGAGGATCTCGAGCTTGTTCGCCACATCATCTGTCCACGACGGGTTGCGGGCAAGCGCTGCAGGAAAGAGCCCCGGCAGCGCGAACAGGGCGGTCGAAACAGAACCGCCGCTGCGTGGAACATCTGCCAGCAGTGCAGCAATTTCAGCGGCGCGGGGATCGCGGAGTTCGTAGCGCCTGCCGTTGCGATCGACGCCGAGCGCATATCTCATCCAGGCAGCGACAGCGATTGCGTAGGTTTCCGCTTTACCGCCGCCGGCGATCGCTTCGGTTGCGGGCTCGAGCAGGCGCTGCGGCAGTTTCTGCGTGCCATCCATAGCAATCTGATAGGTGCGGTGAGCGATCGCCTTGTTTGCAAAGCGTGCTATCAACTCATCGGCATAGGCGTCAAGATTTATGCCAGGTAAGGGGTCGAGCGTAGCGGCGGCTGCATTCATGTGGCGCCGTGCGAGGGCTGCCAGGCCGGCATCGTCCATCGCATCGCGTATAAATTCATAGCCGCCTATGTATCCAAGATAGGCAAGCAAGGAGTGCGCACCGTTCAGCATGCGCAGCTTCATCTTCTCGTAAGCGGAGACATCGCCGACCATCAAGGCGCCGGCCTTTTCCCATTGCGGGTGGCCATCGGCGAAATGGTCCTCGATCACCCATTGCGTGAAGGGCTCCGTCTCGATTGCGGCTAGGTCCACCCTCCCGGTGAGCGCTTCCGCATCCCGATAGGTCGCGTCGGTACTGGCCGGCGTGATGCGATCGACCATCGTCGATGGAAACGGGACGTTCTGTTCGATCCACGAACGAAGCGCGGGATCGACGCGTTCGGTGAAATCGAGCACCAGACGCTTCAGGACGGCGCCGTTGCTTGGGAGGTTGTCGCAGCTCAGCGGCGTGAACGGCGCAATGCCCTTGGCGCGGCGGCGGGACAGGCCCTCGACGAGATAGCCGATGACACCGCGCGGTGCTTGCGGGTCGGCAAGGTCGGCGGCAACGTCGGCGTGCTTGAGATCGAGCCCGCCGGTGGCAGCATCGAAACCGTAGGCCTTTTCCGTCACTGTCAGGCTGACGATGCGGATTGCCGGATCTTCCAGCCGTTCCAGCAAATCAGCCGGATTGCGGGTCGCCACATGGGCGCGCAGGATCGGACCGATGACCTGCGCTTCGGTGCCTGACGTATCGCGCACCAGCATTGTATAAAGGCCGTTTTGTTCGTTCAAATGGTCGGCGACATCGGCAGTCCGTAGGCTCGCCACCTCTATTGCCCAATCGCCGCCCGCAACGGCCAGCGCGGCATCGGTGAACGGAGCGAAATGGGCACGGAAAAAGGCACCGGGGCCGAGATGCAGGATGCCTGCCTTCAGTGCATCGCGGTCGTAGGCGGGAAGCTTGGCGGTCGAGGCGAGGCCGGTCAGGGTTTTCAGTCGTTCGGTCACAGGTTGTAGGCCTTCTTCGCGTTGCCATAAGAGAGCTCACCGGCGACGATCTCCGCGTCCTTGCGGGAGATGCGGTGTTCAGCGGCGAGTTTGGCGAGGAACCCGCACACCTCTCGTCGCCAGACATCGTGGCGAGCGGGAATCGACAGCAATGCACGCGTGTCGTCGTTGAAACCCGCCATGTTGGCAAAGCCTGCCGTTTCAACCACCTCGTCAAGGTAGCGCCGGATGCCCGCAGGGCTGTCGTGGAACCACCATGGCGGGCCGATCATCAGGCAGGGCCAATGGCCAGCCATCGGTGCCAGCTCGCGTGCGTATGTGGTTTCGTCGAGCGTGAAGAGCAGCACGCGAAGACCGGCGGCGTGACCATATTTCGAGAGCAGTGCGCCGAGGCCGCCGACCCAGTCGGTCGGAGTCGGGATATCGGCACCCATGTTAGGACCGCGGGTCCGGAACAGGTCACGGTCGGTGTTGCGGCGCGAGCCGGCATGGATCTGCATTACCATGCCATCCTCGGCAGACAAGCCGGCCATTTCCGTCAGCATCTGGCCGCGGAAAAGTTCTGCTTCTGCGTCGCTCATCGTACCTTGGTGTGCCTTGTCGAGCAGACGCTGCCTGTCGCCACGTGGCAAGTCCGCGGTGAAAGCGGTCGGCACACCGTGGTCGGTGGCCGTCGCGCCGTATTGACGGAAGTAGGCGCGACGCTTGCGATGGGCGTCGATCAGGCCATCCCAGGTCGTCACATCGGAATTCGCGAGCTCACCCAGGCGAACAAGATTCTCGCGGAAGCCAACGGCATGCGGATCGGTAACCCCATCAGGGCGATAGGTCGTGCGCACACGGCCGATCCAACCGTCCTTCGCCATCTTCTGGTGATGCAGCAGCGGATCGAGCGCGCCTTCTGTCGTGGCGATCGTTTCTATACCGAAACGCTTGTGCAGGGCACGCGGGCTGAACTCGGGCAACGCCAGTTGCGCATTGATGTGATCGTAGAGCGCATCGGCATTTTCAGGCGTCAGCGGCTCGGTGCATCCGAGCACGGCAGACATGGCGTGGTCCACCCAAAGGCTGGACGGTGTGCCGCGGAAGAGGTGGTAGTGGGCCGCGAAGGTACGCCAGATCGCGCGGCCTGAGGCAACGGTGTTTCCATCGAGCCGCGGCACGCCCAGATCGTCGAGGGCGACGCCTACGCTGTGCAGCATGCGGAAAAGATAGTGGTCGGGGATGACGAGGAGCGAGGACGCATCCTCGAATGGCTTGTCGTCGGCAAACCAGGCGGGTTCCGTGTGCCCGTGCGGGCTTACGATCGGCAGGCTGCGCACAGTCTCGTAAAGGTCCCGCGCGATGCTGCGCGTGGCCGGATCGGCGGGAAAGAGCCGGTCCGGATGAAGAAAACCATTTCCAACTTCCATCAGAATTCCTCCCTGAGGTATACCGGCCTACCGCACAACAAAAGTTGCGGCAAGGGCTTTTAGTAACCAAACAGTTCACTTTGTCGGTGGTTTTTCCGGGTCTCGAAATGATTGACCTCGTGGCCTATTTCCGCTTTTGAGAGCATAGGAATGGCCGGTGGTGGCCAGGAGAACACGATGTCCCATGAAACGAGCCGTATCACCCAGCTTGAGGAAACCATTGCCCACCAGGCAAGGGCGATCGAAGATCTATCCGACCAACTGGCTGAACAATGGAAGGTCGTCGAGCAGACCCGGGCCAAGCTCGACCGACTGACTGAACGGTTCCTCTCCATGGAAGAGCAATCGCTTGAGGCGCCTGCCAATACCCGACCGCCCCACTACTGACATCGGAAGGTCTTGCTAGAAGCAATCAGCACCCCTATATGAGGATTGCGAGGACGACCTCCCCCGTATGGGCATGAACTCGGGACGACCCGACCTTCCCATAGGGGTTTTGAACATGCGATCCACCTCAGACCGTGTTCGTCACGCGATCAGCTTCGAACTCATCGGACTTGCAATGATTACGCCACTGGGTGCGTGGGCATTCGGCATGTCAATGAGCGATATCGGCGTCGTGGGGATTGCCAGCGCCACGATTGCGACCGGCTGGAACTATCTCTACAATCTCGGATTCGACAATGCCATGCAACGCCTCACAGGCGGTACACGGAAGACTGTTGCCATTCGTGTCGCACACGCCGTGCTGTTCGAGGGAGGGCTGCTGGTCGCCCTTCTGCCGCTGATTGCCTGGTATCTTGGCGTCAGCCTGCTGCAGGCATTCATGATGGACGTGTCCTTCGCCCTCTTCTACCTGGTGTACGCCTTCGTCTTCAACTGGGCTTACGACCGGATCTTTCCGCTCCCTGAGTGGCAGCAGACGCCCGAAGCGTCGCAAGCCTAGAAAACTGTTCGTACATCCCCACCAACAATGGACCGCGGCTGCCGGCGGTCCATTGCTCAGCTGTTGATCGCTTTGGCTTAGACATTGCCGATGCAGAGATACTTCATTTCCAGGTAATCATCCGCACCGTGGCGAGAGCCTTCCCGGCCGAGGCCGGATTGCTTGATGCCGCCGAAGGGCGCCGTTTCCGTGGACATGATGCCGGTATTGATGCCCACCATGCCGTATTCCAGCGCCTCGGCCACGCGCCAGACCTTTTTCAGGTCGCCGGCAAAGAAATAGGCGGCAAGGCCGAACTCCGTGTCGTTGGCCTGGCTGATCACGTCCTCGACGGTATCGAAACGGAAGAGCGGTGCCACCGGGCCGAAGGTTTCCTCACGCGCCACCTTCATGCCACGCGTCACGCCCGTTAGAACCGTCGGGGCAAAGAAAGTGCCGGCGCCCTCGATGCGTGTGCCGCCCGTCAGAACCGTAGCACCCTTGGAGAGCGCATCCTTGACATGATCCTCGACCTTTGCAACGCCCTGTGCGTCGATCAGAGGTCCGATCGTCACGCCCGATTTGAAGCCGTCGCCGACGGACATTTCCTCGACCTTTGCCGCCAGCTTGGCAGCGAAAGCATCATAGACGCCGGACTGGACGTAGAGGCGGTTGGCGCAGACGCAGGTCTGGCCGGCATTCCTGTACTTGGAGGCCAAAGCACCGTCGATGGCTGCATCAAGATCGGCATCGTCAAAAACGATGAACGGCGCGTTGCCGCCAAGCTCGAGGCTGATTTTCTTGATCTGGTCGGCGCACTGTCGCATCAGGATGCGGCCGACTTCGGTCGAACCAGTGAAACTGATCTTGCGGACCTTTTCGTTGCCGCAGAGTTCCCTGCCGATCGCCGGGCCATCTTCGCCGACGATAACGTTGAAAACCCCGGCGGGGATGCCAGCCTGTTCGGCCAGCGCTGCCAGTGCCAGCGCCGTAAGCGGCGTCTGCTCGGCTGGCTTGGACACCACCGTGCAGCCGACGGCAAGCGCCGGTGCGATCTTGCGGGTGATCATCGCCGCCGGGAAATTCCAGGGCGTGATCGTTCCGACGACGCCGACCGGTTGCTTGATTACGATCATGCGCTTATCGCTCGACGGGGCGGGAATTGTTTCGCCGTAGATGCGCTTTGCCTCTTCCGCGTACCACTCGATATAAGCCGCCGCATAGAGGATTTCGCCGCGAGCCTCCGCGTAGGGCTTGCCCATTTCGGCGGTCAGGATCGCCGCCAGTTGATCGGCATTCGCAACCATCAGATCGAACCACTTGCGCAGGATCGTGGCGCGCTCCTTGGCCGGGCGGGCGGCCCAGCCCGGCTGCGCGGCGTGAGCTGCGTCGATCGCCTCCCGTGTTTCAGCAGCGCCCATGTCCGGCAGCGATGCCAGCACCTCGCCAGTCGCCGGGTTCAGCACGTCGAACGTTTCGGTCGCTCCGCCTACAGTCCAGGCGCCGTTGACGTAGCCAGTATCGCGCAGCAAGGGCGAGGAAAATGGAACATGCTTGGTCAGTGCAGTCGTGAATGCCATGTCATTTGCTCCGAAGTGATTGCGCGAGTGCGACCTTGCTGCCCGTGCTTGCTTCAAGGATCGAGGCCTCGAGGATGTCTAGCGCCTCGCCGAAGACGTCGTCCTGGATGGTGATCGGGGCGAGGAAGCGGATGACATTGCCGTGGACGCCGCAGGTCAGCAGGATCAAGCCATTCTCAAGGGCGATCAGGCGAACTGCATTGGCGAATTCGGCACTTGGAAGCCTCGTCGTCCTGTCGTTGAACTCGACGGCGTTCATGAAGCCCAGCCCCCTGATATCGACAATCTCGGGTGCTTTCTCGCGCAGTGATTCCAGCCGCTGCTTGAGCCGGCTACCGAGCTGGTTTGCGCGCCCGCAAAGGTCTTCATCGACGATGACATCGATAACAGCATGTGCGGCAGCAATACCGAGAGGATTGCCGCCGTAGGTTCCGCCCAGGCCACCAGGCGTCGGCGCATCCATGATGTCGGCGCGGCCGGTGACGGCGGCGAGCGGGAATCCACCGCCGAGGCTCTTAGCCATCGTCATCAGATCTGGCGCGACGTCGTGGTGGTCCATGGCGAACATCCTGCCGGTACGAGCAAAGCCGGTCTGCACCTCGTCCGCGATAAGCAGAATACCATGATGGTCGCAGAGTTCGCGCAACGCCTTCATGAACGAGGCCGGCGCGGCGTAGAAGCCGCCCTCTCCTTGCACCGGCTCGATGATGATCGCTGCGACACGCTGCGGATCAATGTCGGCGGCAAAGAGCTTCTTCAGCGCGGCGAGGGATTGTTCCGGTGTTACCCCGTGAAGCTCGACCGGAAAAGGAACGTGGAAGACATCGCCCGGCATTGCGCCGAAGCCGACCTTGTAGGGCACGACCTTGCCAGTCAAAGCCATTCCCATGAAGGTGCGCCCATGAAAACCACCACCGAAAGCGATGACTGCGGAACGCCCGGTTGCTGCGCGCGCGATCTTGACCGCGTTCTCGACGGCTTCGGCACCCGTCGTGACGAAAATAGTCTTCTTGGCAAAATCGCCGGGTGTCAGGGCGTTCAGGCGCTCGGCCAGATGCACATAGCTTTCGTAGGGGACGACCTGATGGCAGGTGTGAGTGAAACGATCGAGTTGGGCCTTCACGGCTTCGATCACGCGCGGGTGGCGATGCCCGGTGTTGAGAACAGCGATTCCGGCGGCAAAATCGATGTAGCGACGACCTTCCTTGTCCCAGATCTCGGCGTTCTCAGCGCGATCCGCATAGATCTGAGTCGTCACGCCGACGCCGCGTGCGATCGCGGCATTCTTTCGGTCAGTGAGTGCGGTGTCGGTCATTTTGCGTTCCTGTATCTTGACGCTTCGAAACTATCTTGCATTACTTCTGTAAGATATTTATACAAACTCCTACATTTTTTCTGCAAGAATTCAAGCGAGATTTTCCGCTTCAATCCATCGTCGTTTTCAGCGATGGTCAGGACATAAACGCACGGGGTGTCGGCAGCCCCAGATAAAACGCAATCGGGAATTTTGGTTGATGAGCAACGAGGCGCCTGTGCGTTACAAAGTGGCCGAGGCGGCCAGGTTGGCCGGCGTTTCCGCTTCGACCTTGCGTCTGTGGGAAAGCCAGGGCCTCGTCGTTCCCGGACGCTCGGAAACCGGCCACCGACAATTCAGCGTCGAGGACGTGGCTCGGTTGAAGCGAATCTCATGGTACCGCGTCGAACGTGGCCTCAATCCGGCGGCGATCCGCGAGGCACTGGAGGGCGAGGAACCGCCCGATAATTCCGAAGTAACTGCCATCTCGGATATCGGGCGCCGGCTGCGCAGCCTGCGCCACGCGGCGAGCAGGACGCTGGATCAGGTCGCCGGCGACATGGGCATCACCGCATCCACGCTCTCGACACTGGAGCGAACATCGCAAGGCGTCAGCTTCAAGACGCTGCACGATCTCGCGGAGTACTACGGAACGACGGTCTCGCGCCTTTCCGGAGAGGTAAGCGACGGCGTGCCGGCCATTGTTCGCTCCGGCGAATGGCGGACATGGCCGGAGACGACCCCTGGCGTCACCGTTCAACTGCTCGCCGAAGGCCGCACGATGATGGATTGCCACCGGTTCGTTCTAGCAGCAGGTGCTACAAGCGAGGGCGCCTATCGCCACGAGGGCGAGGAGTTCATGCATGTCCTCTCCGGCCGATTGGAACTCGTGCTCGATTCCGACCAGTTCTTCGATCTCGGACCGGGAGATTCCCTTTATTTTGAAAGTCGCCGCTACCACTCCTGGCGCAACCGCCATGATGGCGAAACGATCCTCATCTGGATCAACACCCCACCGACATTCTGACCAAAATGGTATCGCCGCGGCTGCCTTTGCGCTATAGCGCCACAGCATACGTTGAACGAGAGACGGGACCAATGGCCGCCACCATACGTTATCACGAAGGCGATATATCCGCGGCGGATGCTGTCCGTTACACCGGAGCGATCGCGATCGACACCGAAACGCTTGGTCTGGTGCCACGCCGTGACCGCTTGTGCGTTGTCCAGCTTTCGCCGGGCGATGGGTCCGCCGACGTGATCCGTATCGCTGCCGGCCAGAAGGAGGCGCCGAACCTCGTCGCGCTGCTTGCCGATACGTCGCGCCAGAAGATTTATCATTACGGGCGTTTCGATATTGCCGTGCTCTTCAACGCTTTCGGCGTGACCACGCAACCGGTGTTCTGTACCAAGGTCGCTTCGCGACTTTGCCGTACCTATACCGATCGGCACGGCCTCAAGGACAATCTCAAGGAAATGCTCGACGTCGACGTTTCCAAGGCGCAGCAGTCATCGGACTGGGCGGCAGCGAAGCTGTCGCAGGCACAGTTGGAGTACGCGGCCTCGGACGTGCTCTATCTCCACGCGCTGCGCGACAAGCTGACCGAGCGTCTGGTGCGAGACGGCCGCATGGAGCATGCCAAAGCTTGTTTCGAGTTCCTCCCGACCCGCGCCAAGCTGGATCTGCTCGGCTGGGAAGAAACAGACATTTTCGCCCACAGCTAGGCCCGTTTCATCCGCCAGAAACGAGACCGGCGCGCGTTTCCACGCGCCGGCCATTAGCGATTCGTTAAGGTCGTTTTACTAGAATCCCTGCTAATTTTTATGCATTTGATGGCGCGATGCGGGCGACCTTCCCCGTCGGAGAATGCAGCGAGCCGGATGAGCGCGGCTCTCGTGAAACCTGATTTCATCACACTTTGCGAAAGAGGAGCATGCCATGTTGACTCCGGTTCGTGCAGCGTCAAATGCGAGTTTTCCGTCTCAAGGTCAGAATACGTCGCTCAGTGCCGACGGTATCGTGCGCTCAGTCAATGCGGTCCCGCCGGTCAACCTCGTCGAAAGCCCGGATCTGAATTCGCCGATTGTAGCCAAGTTGAACATCCTGGTGTTGGCCGTTCGCGCCCGCATGGTCGAAGCCCTCCTGGATGCTCTCGATGCTGCTGGCGCCGCGCTCTCCCAGCCGCGTGACGAGGACGAAAACGACCTCGTTTTTGCTTCCCGCCTCGCGAGTGCAATCCAGAAGCTGCCAGCCGCCAAGATCGAGGCTATCGAACGCCAGCTTGCGGCAGACGGCCACAGCGTTCCTCTACGTTTGCTCGCCGAGGCCCTGAAAAACCCCACGGGGCCGGAGGCAGCGCGCATTGCCGCCTACCTCGAAACGACACGCTACAAGGATCGAGATCCTGCTGCACGTGCGGTTGTCCGATCCTACGGCCAGAATGACGCATCACCACCGCGCCAGGAGCCGCGCCCGGAAATCAGCCTTCATCGCAGTAATCTGCCGGTAGCGGCGCGCACCGCCGCAGCCATTTGGAGCGACGGCGAGCCCGATGCGCCGACGGGTAGCGCAGCCCTTGCCGACGCCTATATCGACCATGAGCGCGCCGAGCGGCCAGCCGCATTTGACAACCCGGCGGCCGAGGGGCGGGAGGTCGCCGGCGACGCGAAAGCGGCCGCTGCGAACGCTGGCCAGGTTGGTTTGCAGGAGGCGCCGGAGACGGAGGGACCGCTTCAGCCGATGGAAAGCGACGCGCAGGCTGCTTCTGCGACAGCTTCAGTGGAGGAGGGATCGCTCTCGGTCAAAAACGATCCGGTCATTCCGAAAAGCTGGGCCGGCATTCCCGCCACTATGTCGCACGAGGCAACGGACGTGATCGTCGCAATCATCCGGGACCAGGAGGCCGAGGTGCCACTGAATGCGGCTGGTGCTGATCCTGCGGTGGAAATCGACGTGATTCTTGACGAGACGCGGATCGTCGGCGACAGCCGTGACGGCCTGACACCGACGAACGAGCAGACCTTGCTGCAGAAGGGTATCGCCCGCCCGTCATCGCCGCTCGCGCCACAAGCCAGCATGGAGGGGACACCGGCGACAGCCAGCACAAAGCCTGCACCAGAGACGCACCCGCAGCATGTGGTTCAGCCGACGATCGATGTGACCTATGCGCCTGTGCTCATGAAAATCGTCGAAGGCGTACCCTACGCACCGCAGCCGTACGAATTCGCCAAGGACGAGACGGAAGACGGCTCGCGCGCGATGCATCGCGAAGATCACGACAGCGGCCCGCAATCCGAGCAGCAACATGCGGATGACGAAGCCGATGGCTCGGGCGACGACGAGGCAACAAGTACCGACATATCCGCGGACCCCATCGATGGCCGCGCCGAGGGCGGACGACCGCCGCTACGCCCGGCTCCGGGCCTGCCCACGCCATCAGTGGCCGATGAGGCTTACACACGCTATCGACGCCTGGTCGACTGGGAATAGCAGCCAGCACGGGACAAAAAGAACCCGCCGGATCGCTCCGGCGGGTTCTTGCGTTCTTCAAGCCTTGAGGCCAGCGATTATTCGCCGCCGCGGTTCTTCAGAGCCGCGCCGAGGATGTCGCCAAGCGAGGCGCCGCTGTCCGACGATCCGAACTGAGCAACAGCTTCCTTCTCTTCAGCGATTTCCAGAGCCTTGATCGAAAGCATGACCTTGCGGTCCTTCTTCGAGAAGTTGGTGACGCGGGCGTCGACAACCTGGCCAACCGAGAAGCGCTCAGGACGCTGATCGTCGCGATCGCGTGCAAGGTCTGCACGGCGGATGAACGAGGTGATGTCTTCGTGCTCGACGAGCTTCACTTCGATACCGCCATCGTTGACTGCGATGATTTCGCAGGAAACGACTGCATTCTTGCGCAGTTCGCCAGAAGCAGCGGCTTCGCCGACTGCATCCTTGCCGAGCTGCTTGATGCCGAGCGAGATGCGTTCCTTTTCGACGTCCACATCGAGAACGACAGCCTTGACGACGTCGCCCTTGTTGAACTCTTCGATGACCTGTTCGCCTGGACGGTTCCAGTCGAGGTCGGAGAGGTGCACCATGCCGTCAACATCGCCGTCGAGACCAATGAACAGGCCGAATTCGGTCTTGTTCTTGACTTCGCCTTCGACTTCAGTGCCAGCCGGATGGTTGCGAGCGAATGCCGCCCACGGATTTTCCAGCGTCTGCTTGAGGCCGAGCGAAATACGACGCTTGGACGGATCGACTTCGAGAACGACGACTTCGACTTCCTGCGTTGTGGACAGGATCTTGCCGGGGTGTACGTTCTTCTTGGTCCAGGACATTTCCGAGATGTGGATCAGGCCTTCGATGCCTGGCTCCAGCTCGACGAACGCACCGTAGTCGGTGATGTTCGTGACGGTACCGGAAATCTTCTTGCCTTCCGGATACTTGGCCTGGATGCCATCCCAAGGATCCGACTCGAGCTGCTTCATGCCGAGCGAGATGCGGTGGGTTTCCTGGTTGATGCGGATGATCTGAACCTTGACCTGCTGGCCGATGTTCAGGATTTCCGACGGATGGTTCACACGGCGCCATGCCATGTCGGTGACGTGCAGCAGGCCGTCGATGCCGCCGAGGTCAACGAACGCACCGTAATCGGTGATGTTCTTGACGACGCCGTCAACAACCTGGCCTTCTTCGAGGTTCTGAACGATTTCAGAACGCTGCTCGGCACGGGACTCTTCCAGAACTGTACGGCGCGATACAACGATGTTGCCGCGACGCTTGTCCATCTTGAGGATTTCGAAGGGCTGCGGGTTGTGCATCAGCGGGGTAACGTCGCGGATCGGGCGGATGTCGACCTGCGAACGCGGCAGGAAGGCAATCGCACCGTCGAGGTCGACCGTGAAGCCGCCCTTGACCTGGTTGAAGATAACGCCTTCAACGCGCTCACCAGCTTCGAACTTGGCTTCGAGCTTGATCCAGCTTTCTTCGCGGCGAGCCTTTTCGCGCGAAAGAACTGCTTCGCCGAGGGCGTTTTCGATACGCTCAACGTAAACTTCGACTTCGTCGCCGACCTTGAGCGTGCCGTCCTTGGCCTTGGCGCCGAATTCCTTGAGCAGGATGCGACCTTCGACCTTGAGGCCGACGTCGACAACGGCCGAGTCCTTCTCGATAGCCGTTACGATACCCTTGGTTACATAGCCTTCGGCCAGATCGTTCTTGGCAAAGGATTCTTCCAGAAGGGCCGCGAAATCTTCGCGAGAGGGAGTAGCTACTGACATGAAATCTCCTGCGTGTCCGGATTCCTGGACACGTATGCGCCGGTTGGTTCGTGTTGAATGAGCCTGAACCCAGTCCGCCTCCTCTTCGAAGGCAATCCGGCGCTTGGACGGAATTTCAGGCTTGTCTTTAGAAGCGGCCCAGGCAAAGCCCGTGCATATCGCTTGAATTTACGTATGTCGGCTCAAGGCTAGATCGATGATCGATTTTGCAGCTTGAAACGCGGCCTCTATACTCATTTCCGACGTATCAAGCAAGTGCGCGTCTTCAGCCGGTTTCAAGGGGCTGTCGGTCCGGCCCATGTCGCGTTCGTCGCGCCGCTTGACGTCCTCGAAAATCGCGTCGAAATCGGCCGTTGTGCCCTTGCCCCTGATCTCCTCGAATCGGCGCCTTGCGCGCACTTCCGGCGAGGCCGTCACGTAGAGCTTCACGGGCGCATCCGGACAGACAACCGTTCCGATGTCGCGTCCATCGAGGACCACACCGGGCTGCTTGCCCGAGAAACGTCGCTGTGCTTCCACCAGCGCGCGACGCACGCCCGGCATCACCGCAATCTTCGAAGCGGCCTCGCCGATCTCATGTTTGGAAAGTACGTCGCGATCGAGGCCGTCCAGTTCAACGTCATGTGCCATCTTTTCCGCCGTCGCCGGGTCATCGAGCGGCAGCCCTGCGTCAAGCAATGCCTTGGCGGCCGCGCGATAGGTCAGGCCCGTGTCGAGATGATGGAAACCATAGGCGTCGGCCACGCGGCGCGAAAGCGTACCCTTGCCGGCTGCCGCTGGGCCGTCGATGGCGATTATGAAGCTGGTGGGGTTGCTCGGCATGTTCATGTCTTTGTCAGGCCACCGTAGCGGCGCACAAGGTCGATCATCTCGGTCTGGTCCGGCAATTCCGCGAGACCGGTAGCGACACCCTCGCGATCGGGTGCCGGCCGGTTCTGACTCACCTTCCACTTGCCCTCAATAGAGGCAATCTCGATTTCGATCCCGATGATGCCTTTCATCTGCGCGCGGATGAAATCCGCCGGCGCATCCTGGACGGCCCAGGGCTTTTCCCGAAGCCCCTCGTGCTGGGCCGTGAGCGCATTGATCTGCGCAAGCAGCCAATCGGCATCGTCGATCACCCGGGCAGCGCCGCTTGCCTGCACCATTGCATAGTTCCAGGTCGGCACGACCTTGCCGGTCGCCTGCTTGGTTTCATACCAGGAGGGTGTGATATAGGCATCTGCACCCTGGAACACCGCAAGTACGTTGGCGCCGGACTGAATGTCGCGCCATTGCGGATTGGCCTTGGCCAGATGCAGGCGCAGCGTCCCATTGGCGGAAGCGGCCGGATCCAGATGGAAGGGTACCGAATTGGCCATCAAGCCAGATGCCCCCGCAGTCACCAGCAGCCCGAGCGGGTGGGCGCGGATCAGTGCTTGCTGGGCATCGAGATCGTCTTCCCTAAAGTGCGGCGGCTGGTACATCGGCTGGTGCCCATTTAGGCTGCCGGAACGGATCCGGCAAAGCGTTGCAATTGATCGATGCACGGCTCACTAGCACAAACGAACGGGCCGGTCATCCGGCCGTCATCCGGTGCGCAACAGCCATATGCGAAGTTTGGCTTTGACATAGCGGGCTGCAACGATTATGGGGACCGGCTTATAAAATTCCGAATAGAACGCCGGTTTCAACGGCATTTGCCGAATCTTAGGTTCGGCCATTCTCACGAACACGAGGTTAACAGTGGCGAAAGCGGAACTTGGAACCAAGCGTACCGATCCGGAAACCGGCAAGAGATTCTACGATCTGAACCGGGATCCGATCGTTTCTCCCTACACGAACAAGTCCTACCCCCTCTCTTACTTCGAGGAAACCTCGGCTGCCGCAGCCGCTGAGGCCGCTCAGGACGAGGAGGAGGTCACGGAAGTCGATACCGAAAGCACGGAAGTCGAACTGGTCTCGCTTGAGGATGCCGAGGAAGGCGCCACCGGCGACGACATTCCCGATATCGGCGACGATGACGTCGAAATCGAAGGCGATGACGACGACGACACGTTCCTCGAGGCTGACGAAGACGACGATGATGACGACATGAGCGACATCATCGGCGTGACCGGCGACGAAGACGAAGTCTGATCCGATAAGTATCGGCCCGGACGAGAAAATTTCGTCGGGCCGATTTTTTTGGGCTTGCTATCTCCGAAAACCGGAAGTAATAAGCCGCCACTCCGCGAGGCAAACAGCATCGCGAAGCATCCCAGGACCGGGTCAAAAACCGGACCACCTTATTGGGGCTATAGCTCAGCTGGGAGAGCGCTTGCATGGCATGCAAGAGGTCAGCGGTTCGATCCCGCTTAGCTCCACCAATCCCCCGCATCGTCAATTTTATCTTTATATATCAGCGCTTTACAGCGGATACTTATTTTCATTCTGACCAACCATTCTGACCAATGGTGCGGCCAATATCTCTTCGCGCCCAGCGATAGGCTGCAAATCACATTGCTGCGAGCCGTTGGAGAATAAAACCGGTTGCAGAAAACTGTAGGCTCTAACTATGGTAGGCCCTCGATTGAGGGGGCATGATGGCGCAGTCACTTACACTTTATTTGGACTTGGAGGAGGGCGAGAAGCCGGACCTCGCAACTGTTGCTCGCGCAGCGCTGGCTTTCGACGCAGTCGTCAAAGAGGTGGCGTTTATCATCGACCCCTCTCTGTCGATTCGTTTGGAGCTGAAGAGCGGGACTGAGGGCAGCCTGAAGCTCAACTCGCTTCTGAAAGCCGCTAAAGACCGTGTCGACAGAAGCACCCTGCTTACCATCGCTTTCATTGTATTGGGCTGGTTTGCGAATGATGTCCGGTCACTCGTAACGCAGGGGGCGATTGAATCTCTTATCAACAGTGAGCAGAATCATCAGCTTTCCGATGAAGAGGTGCAGCGAATAGCCGAGCAGGTGGCAAGGGCCCTAAACGGCAAGGTGGCGAAGAACGAGGTTGGGAAGGTTTACGAGGAACTCCAGCGGGACCAGCGGATAACGGGTGTCGGAGTAACCACCAATCCTGACAAGAAACCTCGGGTTATCGTCCCTCGTGCCGAATTTGACATCCGGAGTGAAGCTGCAACCGAGACAGATGAGGCTTCCAAAAAGCGCACTCGCACGACGACAGAGACGGTTACTCTGATCAGCCCTGTGCTTGTGCCGGGGGGCCGTAAGTGGAGGTTCTCTGCTGGGGGAATTGAGTTCGGGGCCTCCGTCAAGGATGAGGACTTTCAACGTAGCCTGCTTTCAGGTCAGCAGCCGGTCGCCATGGTCGCTGGTATCACCATGTCGGTAACCCTACAGACTAAGGAGGAGAACACCGATGGCGTGTGGGTTGTTAAGGAGCGCAATATCCTGAAGGTCCACGGCACCAAGGCTGTGCCTGTGCAGGGGTCATTGGCGCTACCGCCTTCGGAAGATTAAGAACGCCACGCCCGTAAGGAGCGTAATCCCGGTAGCCCACGCCGCGCCTCTTCCGAGGAACATAGCGGCACCATCGAGCAGCAACCACACCACGCCCGCGACAGCGATCAGCTCAACGATCTTGCCCAGCGTCATTGGGTTGGCGTCCATATCTGCTCTCGTGACAACAGCGAGTTTGATCGAGATATATAGCGGGTACTCTCTGCAGGGAAGTTAAGAATGGCCGGTCAACGCGGAGGACAAAATTGGACCCCTACGATAACGACGACGACACCCCTTGCTTCACCCTCACAAGGCCGACTCATGTTCCATTGGTCGATGCTTGAACACGCTTCGCGACGACTTCCCCGAGGCAGAAGATGAACACCGCAACGATACTGAGCGCTGACGTACAGCGAGAAGATCGTGCATGCCCTACGGAAAACAAACCACCTCAGAATAGTGGAGTTAAGGACATGTCGTCACAAATTGAATGGCCCGAAGGTTTAGGCTTCATGCTACTTGAATTGGAGCGAACGAAGCTGACAAATATTATCGAGACCCCAATGAACGACGGGTCTATCAAAAAGAGGCCCAGACGCCCATCCAAGGATGCATGGAGAGGGGAAGCCCGATTCACACCATTGGAAGAGGACTTGATGCGCTCGATGGTTGGAAAGCGGGCTGTGGCAGACATCCCCGGCGAGAAGGACCGGAGGCGGTTGACGTTGATGGGGGACGATCCATTTTACCCTGGCTATGCCCCCCAGCAAAGGCAGGTCACATGGAGCAATGTTGGTCCAACATTCTCGATTATTCGGTACTTCATCCGCGATGAGGGGCCATTGAGCGAGGGTGCCCTGAAGTCGAAAACAACATAATCAGGGTAAGAGAAACGCACGCCCCAGAATTAGGACGCGCTCTGACCCGACACACGTTTAGCCAGTCGAGCCAGCGTGGACCGTGAGCAGCCTGTAGCGGCCACGATGGTGTTCCAGCTCAGGCCGCTCTCAAGCATCTTGACGATACCTGCATTGCGCTCCTCGTCCTCAGGGCGACCCTTATAGGCCCCATCGGCTTTCGCCTTAGCGATGCCTTGGGCCTGCCGCCGTCTGCGATCCTCGTAGTCTTTGCGGGCAATAGCTGCGAGCATATCGAGCATCATCCCGTTGATGGCATCAAGCATGCGGCTCTGGATATCATCCTTGCTGGCAGTGGCCATCATCCAAGAGGTCGGCAGATCGAGTGCAACCACCTTGACCCTGCGGCTCTGTATCTCTGTCTTAAGCCTCTCCCAGTCCTCAGCGTTCAAACGGCTAAGGCGGTCTACCTGCTCCACGAGGAGGACATCGCCGGGGTGGCAGTCGTTCAGGAGGCGGAACAGCTCAGGGCGCTTCAGGGAAGCCCCGCTTTCGTTTTCCACGTAGCTCGCAGCGATCTTCAGACCGCGCTCCTCAGCGAACCTGAACAGGTCGTCTTTGGCGCGGTTTGCATCTTGGTCTTTGGTGCTGGCACGAAGGTAAGCGCGGACATGCATTGAAACCACCTCAGTTCGTTTTGGGTGGTTCGCTTATCGATGGTTCGATTTATATTGTCAAGAGACATTTAACGAACCACTTTTATGCTGGTTCATCCGATGTACACCACAATCGAACCAAGCCTCAGGCTGCCACGATAGCGGTGACCCGAGCCACCAACGCCTTACCGGATGGAGAGAGGCTGAGCATCACCTGACGGTTATCAAACGGGTCTTTTCGCTGAACGATCAGACCGAGCCCCGGTTTCCCGTGCCGGTTCATTTCGCCAAGGGCCATTACGTTTCGAGAGATACCGGCTTGGCTAAGGTCCAATAGCTTCAGCAGGTCACGTTGGCTGATGCCTGGTTTCATCGCGATAAGGAGGAAGACGGAAATCGTCTGCATCGGAATGTCGGGGAAGAGTTCGCGGAGCTGCTCGATGAACTGCACCGTGCGGAACAGTGCGGGCTTGCGGTCATTGGCAGTGCTGACAGCGTTCGTCATCTCTGGTTTCCTGATGGAGAGGGGAGTGAGGCTTAGCTCAGCGGCTTGGTCGGAAAGCGGTTGAGCCGTAATAGGCCTCGTCATCATCATAGCCACGACCTGTCTTGTCGTTCACGCCAGCCCAGATCAGAAAGCCCGCGATAGAAAGGCAAACCAACCACGTCAGCACCACGTCTCTCTTCATGCTCGAAGCATCCCTATTCCCTATGCGAGGAATCGTATCCAGCGTCAGACTCGGTTGCAAGGCCGATACTGATTCAACTGGACTGCCGCCCCTCAACGTCAGCGTCAGGCAAGCCATAGGGAGCGAGAGCGGGGCGGTCTCTCACTGCTACCGTGGTGGCTCAAGCCTATGAACGCGTGTGACGGAGGGGCAGCGGGGGAACTGGGCGGTGCTTTATATATGATTTGGGGTCTCAGAATTTTGCACCCAACATTTTGACCCTCCCACAAGGCTGCCTCTGGATAGCCGATGACGCGACAACAAGGAGCCGTAAGGTTTGACTGTCGGGACGGAAGGCAGGCTTGGGGAGGGAATACCGTTTCCGGCGATGGCGTATCGACCAAGGAGAGGCGCTGCGACAATGTTGGGATGAAGAAGCCCACCAACCTATAACGCCCGTCCTTGGTTCATACGTCAGAAGCGAGAGCGGCCCCAAGGGTTTTCCCGGCGTTATGGAGCAGTTGCCACAACTTGCTATATAATTCCGCTCAATAACGCGCTAGCTGGCCCCGCCGTTCGTTTTGGTCAGCGGTTTCGCAGCAGTGCTTCTTTGACACGTGCACTTCAACCTCGCAGGATACGAACGCCAGCCTCACGGGCAGCATTCAAGAAAGCATTCCGGGCGGTCTGGGCACCTACGGACAACTCGACTGCCTTCATCGATCTCATGAGTGCGATTTGGAATTTCTTCCCTGAGCCAACTGGCCACCTATTGTTCACAAGCATTGCGGTTAGGTCCTGAACTGTCTCAGCATGGAGACCTACGCCATCGATCTCGACGTCTATCGGTTTGATAAAAAGCGGTAACATTTCGCCCTTCCTTACCCAAGCCAAACGTCGATGTGGCCCACGGCACTCAATCGTTAGCCACATCTGGCTGCCAAATACCGCTCCGGACTCCGTCAAGAGCGGTTTATCCGAACATTGAGGACAACCCGGCACTTTGCGGGGCCGGTATCACGCCGTTCGTCTGAAACCAATGTCGTCCCCGATAACCGTTGTTGGCCCGATCGGCAGCGGCTCTGGGTTAGCGATATTAAGTTTTACGAACCCAATCTTGTCTTTCCAAACCTTCCTCAAAAAGTCTTCGAAAGCTTGAATAGTCAACTGCTCGCCTGGGCAGCGGCGATACCCAAAACCGAATGGTGCAAAACCTGCATAGTCGCAGACGGGCAGCTCTTTGCCATCCGCAACCCCAAAAACCGTTCCGAAACCGCTGTTGTGGAGTGATGCCTTGCGACCGTCCTTAACGTCGAACGACGTCAGGTCGAATGGACACTTGGTGAAGCCGATCTGCTTCGCCTTGGCCTCGTCAATATCCGAACTTGTCGGAGCATTTGCATATCGCGACGGATCGAATTTATCCGGGTTTGCCCAATGCAGCGGGTCCATACTCGTTGAGGTATGCGGGCTGATGATGTAGCCGTGACGATCGAACTGCGGTGATACAGTTTCTCCGAGTGCCGAAATACTGCCGCCATTCGGCGAAATCACACGAAACAGCTCCATGACGAACGCTTCAAGAGGGGTGAAGGGTGCACCGCTGGCGTTGTCAGGGTCGCCCTCCATGGTTTGCTTGAAGGAAGCCTTGATCGATTCGTCTCCAACCCCGTCGGCAAGCCTCAACATGATATTGTAGATGGTATTGCCCCATTGACTGAATGCTACGAAGTTGTGGAAGCATTCGAAGACCACATCCTTGTGATTAAAATAGGGACTGTCCTCGCCGTTCTTGATCCAATACCAAGCAAACGCCTTGTCAGGGTCTTCCGTCTTTCCGGACGCGATACCGTCGAGATTGTCATCGATCCATGACTTCAGAAAGTCGAGGTGGGATCGGACGGTCATGTAGTTTTCGTACACGATGCGTTGCGTGGGATCACGATAGGCTAAGACAGTGTTGAAACTCTCGCCAATTTGGCGAACACGCTCCGGTATCTCGTCATGCGACACGCCTAGATGCAGGTCCCAATAAAGGTCCCAAAATGAGTTTAGATATTTTCGCATCAGTGGCTGTCCGGCGTTGGCATCGGTCAACAGCGTGTCAAAAAAAGCGGTGACCTTATCGCCGTATTTTTCCCGGTATAGATCGGGTGTAACGGCCGACATATAGATGCGCTTGCGGCGATTGTCAGGGCCCCGCTTCTCCAGCCCCTGAAGGAATACCGTCACTCCATCTTCGGGGGCCGGTCGCCACGTTGGGCTAAGAAGACCCCACAGGTCATTGGGCAGAGCATTCTCCTTGGTGAGTGCGAGATCAATCATGGGAAGAAACGAGCGCTCCCCCTCAAAAACGCTCACCAAAAAATGTGGGATGATCACGTTCTCGATATAGGCTGGCTCAAAATCTTTCATGAATTGCGCGCGCAAGCGAGCAGCAGTCGCCGCCAAGTCGCCGGGAGCTGGTGGATCATTGAGAGGTGGGGTGTAATGCGCAAGGACTGGCGGTGCAGATAGTGCAGCCACCGATGTAGCACTGCCGGTAATAAACGTTCTACGCTTCATCGCTATTCTCCTCCGGGAGGCGATCACCATGCGGTAGGTGCTTTAGAATCGTCTGGTCACGACGACAATTGTTCGCTGTAGTGGCGTCTTTAGGAGTGCCTTGTTTCGGGGCCGCATGGCCAACACGCGGGTTGGCGAGATCGCATCAAGCTTCTGAAAAATACTCGCGCATATGTTGTATAGTATTTCTGCAATCCGGGCAAGGACGGAAAACCTTCCGGTGGGCCGGAAATAATCGCCCTATAGTTTGCCGGACGTCCACGCGTCCCTCGAGGCCCGGAATAGCGAGGTGTACCTATGGTTGATGCGGAGGATTTTCCGGAATTATGCAATGCGGCGATCCGTTTTGTGGAGCTTCGATCAGAACCAGATCGAAATGACTCCGACAAAGAGCAAGTCCGCGACGGTGGTGGCATTTGCTACATAATTCCGGGTTTTCCTTAGGGGCCGCCGTTGTCTAATTTCGACGTTCGCGCCGAGGCAGGCCGTCAGCGAGACCTCGGAGGGTCACTTGTTTGTCCAAGCCCGCGTGCGTCTTGGCTTGCTGGTCAATTGCCAAGGCTCCACCTTGCGGTTCACCATGGCGGCAGACTTGCCACCAGTCGCGGGGCGCTTGGCAGGGGTGGATGCTTCCTTGGTCGTGGGCTGCTCGCTCCTTGCGGGGATGGTGAGTGAGGAAGCCGAGCGAGAGCTGGTCGTGGCATCTACTGCCTGTCGGAACATTGGGGCGCTGGTAGAGCCTGCTGCGCTTCCTCCCGTGGCCGTGGCCGTGGCGGTGGCCTTAGGCTGGGCTGCTAAGGCTGGCTTGGCGGCTGCCGTGTCAGGTCGTGGGGCCGGGACAGGAACGGCCTTCTTGGTCCGCTCCATCTCTTCCTTGGTCTTGGTGTGATAGCTCTTGCCGTTGAATTTGAAAGTGGTCTTACCGGCTACCCTGGCAGCCTTGAATGCATCGCCGAATGCGGACATTTCTACAGTTCCGTTTAATGGATATTGTTAGGGAGGCGGGATGATTCTGCCGCCACGGCTTTAGCCACGGTTCACCGACCGAGCTTGATTGAAGTCAGCCTCGGTCAGAAGGGCATGAGGCCCTAACGGCTCGTCTTGGTCGAAGATGGCGAGATCGGTATACGGGATGCCTGCTTCGGTAAGGGCAGAGCGATAATCGCCGTCCTCGTCAGCAGTGAGACCAAGAGACTGCCCGAAGTCCCGAGCGGGGATATAGGCTGTTCCGTCAATCTCTACGAAGCGGATGGTCAGGGTCTTAATGTGCGGATAGTTCATCGTTTTTCTCATGGGTGACGGTGGTGGTTGGGAAGAACCCGGGGATGGTGTTCAGGGGAATCTGCTAACGGCCTCGGGCGCGGTCACGCTCAGCAACCTTGAAGTCGTTGTAGGAATCGAGACCGACCCCTGCGATCTTGAGGCCGGTATTGAAGAAGGACGGGGTTGCTGAACGTTGGACCGAGTTGATGCGGTCTTCAGCGTTGGACCTGATGCCCTTCATTTCGTTGTTGAGCTGGTTCATGGTCCAGTCGGTGTTCTGATCGACGCGATCATTAGCAGCCGCAGCTCGACCGTCGAACTCGGCAAGCAAGGCATCGACCGACAGGCCTGAGACACCAGCCTCACCAGCACCCACCGTAGCGGTCGCCTTGGCCTCGCGTGCCTCGCGCATCGTATCGATCTTCTCAGCCGCGCCCTTCTCCTGCTCCTGCAGCATTCTCTGCTGGGTCTGGAACTGTTGGTCGCGGGCGTTCTGGTTCGCCCTGGCTGCGTTCTCGCGGTACAATTGGTTCTGATCGTTGGCAGCCGACTTCTCAGCCTGATAGCCAGCGACCTCTTTCGCGGCCCCAACCGCGAATGAAGTAAGGGCCATTGAAAGTGGATCACACATCTGCTGCCTCCTTCGTGATGAGAGACGACGCCTGAGCATTGATTGAAGACAGGACAGGCCAAGCCTCATTGACGCTATGCAGCGCCAGCCAAAGCAGCTTATCGAGACCTCTCTCTGAGATGACCAAGACCGCAGGCGCTCCACGGAGAACGTTAGGCAGCCTGCCCAGCATCTTCTCGCTGTCGGCAATCGCCCTTGCGTATTTCGCGGCTCCGTATCGCGGGTTGTAGACACCGACCGCTTTGCAGACATCGGCAGCGACAAACCAAGGCTGACCGTCGATCAGGGCAAAGCGTATCGGGGTGGATTGATAGGACAAGGTATGGATGTCGTTCAACGGCAATGGTGTGCCGTGGCCGCTATTCGCGTACTGTTCGTTGTGCATGTAGGTTCTCATGGGTTTGTGGTGATGAGCGGTGTTCATCGGGGGTGGCTGAATAGACCGGTCCTCTCGTCAGCAGGACAAGCGACAAGAGGACCGGGGGCACCACACCCACGAGAACGAAAGACGACCCCTCAAATCTGAGGAGACACGCCAGCGCACTCTCGGAGGTCGAGCGTCTATGATGAGACTGTGCAGGGGGATGTTAGGCGTGAGCTGAAGGCGTCCCTTATAGGTTACCTTATGGGTTTCCTTGGGGGATTGGGTCTTGGTGGATGACGGTTCTAATCACCTCCATCCATCATAAAGATCATCTGGAGGGGAACTCTTTTTCATCAATCCATCCTCTCCTCCCCTTTATATACTCTTGGTCTTTCCACTCTCAGTGGTCTTTCTCTCTGGGAACATGATCAACAGTCATGCAATTTCTTCATGCTTGATCGCATTGTTATGCATTTTATTCATACGTGATCGATAGTCATGCATTGTTGCTATACCTCGGTCGATAGATATGCAGGTCGTCTTTCCGCCTGGTGCGGTCTGTCATTCTAAAGTGGGGGGTAATTAAGGGTTGTGCTGATGTAGGACAACTCAACCATCCGCGCCTCTGTTATCCTTAAGTGGGTGGTAATTGACCACCTCTGTTTGATTCGTAGGAGGTCACTGGTGCGCTCCAAGGTTTTAGGCTGCGCTGTACTGGGAGGGGCCGGAAGCTCGCTATGGAGTCTCTCCGAGGGCGGTGTGTGCCGGTGCTTTCAGCCATGCGCTGAAGCTTCCTTGGATGTCCCTGCATGCCAGCACCTTGAAAGGTATACCGCTCCACGGTTAGGATGCTGAAGCGGTGGGCCCGAAAGCCTCCCGCGCTTCGCTTAGAGGGTTAGATAAAGGGTCACGGTAATGCACACCGTGGCCTTTTTCTTTGCGGCTCTCCGGCCCGCTTCTCCGCTTCGTCAGCGGCAAGACGGAGACCCTGCTCCTCATTGACAAAAAATGCGGTTCGATGCTGCCGACGAGGCTCCTCCTCCATTGCGTTGAAGCGGGCAATGTAGGCCTCCTTAAACGCCGCTGCCCGGGGGCCGGTGAAGCCCATCGCGAGGAACACCCAACCGTCTCTCGTCATATCGAAGGAGCGCCGTTCCTCACCCTTTCCATCGAGATATTTGACCGACGTAAAATTGCGTTCGTTAAACTCGGTACTGCAATCAAGGCCGTCGATGGCCCTCAGCACGTCCGCGTGGCGTTTCTTGAAGTAGTCAGCCACGGCCCTGCTGTTGGTGATTGCGCGGCCCATCTTGGTTTCGACGAGGGGGAGGATTTCGTTGTTCATTGGAGTGCCCTTCTATGCGCCCTCTGCGGGTGCGCGTTGGACACTGCAAAGTGAGCCCCGTGGAGCGATCTACGGGGCAGAACTTCATGCCGGTGATCTCTTCCGCCTCCGAGTGAACCTCCGTGTCCTCACGGTCTGCCTCAACTTCGACCGCAAGGCATCAATCACCGTGCCCTCGCGCCCCTCACAACTTTGACCGACAAATGATATCAGGCTTTGACGAAGGGCTTCAGCGACATCCATATGAAGTGTCTCAGCGTGGAAATTTCGGAAAGCCTCGGCAACACTGCGGCCCACCATCGCCGCCCTCTTGCTGGTCGAGAAACGGCAGACGGCCCGTGCCTGTTGTTCGTTCAGATAGTAGGCATCGCCATCCCTGTGGAGGTAGCCACAATCGAGGAGGTACGCTCGCCATGCCACTATATGGCGCGTGCGGATGTCGATAGGACGGCGCATCCCGAGGGCCGCTGCAACGTCGATGTCGAGGATGTGTGGTTCACCCGCGATGAAATGAAGGTGGAGTGGTTGTCATGTTCAATAGCCATGAAGGAGAACGATAGGCAGCCCCGCAGACGGCTCCACGGGGCAGCGCTGCATCCGATGATCAGGAGATTACAGATTCAACCGTAGCGGTCGCAGACTTCGGCTGAGGGACATAGAGCGCAAGATAGAGCCGACCGAACAGGAACCAGAACTCGTGGTTGCCATCCCCCTGACTGAGGCGGTCATAGAAGCGAGGGAAGTTGCGCTCGCTTGTTGTCTCACAATAGACCTCGAACCACCGCGTCTGCTTAAAAAATCGTATTGTCATGATGTTTAACATTACCCCAAGTTGATGTTCGTCCCGGCCAGAACAACACCCTTAGACTCCGGCTCAAGATTCTCGTCAAGATCGATATATTCATTCAATTTCAATAACTTATCCACTGGTGGGTAGGTTCGTCCCGCAGTGGCGTCCAAAGCCTCGGGATGGCAAGGGCATTCGGAGCGGCGACAAACTACCCACCGGCGAATGGATCAGTCAGAAAATTATTGTGACATACCCGCTTCAGCGGGCCGCTGAGGTTCAAACAAACTGAATCGACAGCCTCAGCGGGTGTTGAGACAATCCACATTCTCGGAAGAGGAGGACATCACCATGCCGAGCCCTGAAGAGCGTGATCCACACAAAGCACAGGACCAAGAAGCCGAGCGCAAGCGCCTCGCTGAACAGAAGTCAGCGGATGAGAAGGGCGCGGTGAAGGAGCCTGAGAGCGCCAGCCACACGCAAGAAGCGGGCAAGATCATCGGCAACGGGTAGCCTGCGGATGTTACAGTTACCACCGATTGCTGTCACGCTCTCGGTCTTCGACTGCGTATCGCATAGCATGCTCTCGGCTACAGCCCAACTTCTGCACGTGATAGTCAATGAGTGACTGTCGCTGAGCTTCGCCCATGATCGCGAAGACCGCACGGAATCGCCGTTCGCTCTCTGACATACCAGACAGCCTCAGCGCGGGCAGCCGCACCCATTGAAGCAGCGGCGCGAACAGACAGAAAGCGAAGAACCCGATCCCCGCGCCAACCACCGCAGCCATCACGTATTGCATTGCGTCCCTCCAGCAGCCGTGGAGAGTATCTGCGAGGTCCATTTCTGCGGCAAGATGCAACCTCGAAGAGGCTTACTGCCGCCTTAATGACCTTGTCGAAGAAGTGGCTAACCACGCTTCGGCAGCGCCACGGCCCCCACGCAATCCTTCATCTGCTTAACGGACGCTCCCTGCGTGTAGACACCGAACGTGATGTCCTTCTTCTTATCAGACACATGACCGACCACGTCCTTCACGGTTTCAAGAGGCTGGTCTGCATGTCTGGCCTGAGAGACGAACCACCGCCGCGCAGAGTGGAAGTTGACGAGGCTCCTCCGCTTCCCGGGCCGCTTGTCTTCGACACCGAGCTTCTCGCGGTAGTTAGTGAAACGCTTGCCGAATGTGTCGCCGGGGTCTCGTTCACTGGCCAGTTCGTGGAATAGCCAGTCCTTCGGCTGCTTGTCCTTCACCCTGCGCTCGATGATCTCCTTAAGATCAGGATGAATGGGAACCTTGCGGGCCGCTGATCGGGTCTTGCCCTGCTGGATGTCGAAGATATCGTCGTGGACCTCCTCAACCCACAAGGTGATGACTTCTGCGAGCCTCATCCCCGACAGGCATGAAATGCGGAGAGCATCGGCTATCTGCTGCTTAAATGCATCCTTCATACCCTTCGGGTACGGCGCATAGAGCAGCTTCTGCAGCTCGGCCTCAGTGAAGGGCCGTTCATCCTCCTTGTCCCCTCGCTCGACCCGTCGACGCCCGTTTGCCACCTCCTGGCCAAGCCAAGGGTTATCCTCGACAGCCCCCGATACGTGGCCGCGCTTAATCAGATATTCCCAGTAGCCGCGAAGAGCGGTCATGTGCTTCTTCGCCGTGCTTCGGTCCATTGGCTCGATAACCTCGGTGACATAGCGACCAGCAGCCTTACGGGTGATGTCAGGAAGCCGATACTTCTCACCCATGCACCAGCGAGCAAAACGGTTGATGAGGCCCCGGCGCTCGTTGGTCGTCTTCGCGGCAAGCTTGATGGCTGAGAGGTAGGCGTCAAGGTAGTGATCCACGGGGTGGTCACCTGCAATGGCCCTCGCGAAGCGCTCTCTGGCTTTGCCTCGCAGGCTCTCGGCCTCAGCCTCTGCAGCCCACACCGCGTCCTCTAACCCTTCCCCGCCCTCGGAAAGTGCCTCAGCAATAGCCGCTCTTGAAAGCTCCCCTCGCAGTTCCGCCAACGCCTCACCACTGTTGATGACCTCTCCCGACTTCACCCGAGCAAAGAGCGCCCTGACATCCGGCTCAAGCTTGTCCCGCCTCGTCATGGCAGCCTTGATGTCCCCCGTCTCCAAGCTTTGGAGGTACATCGTCGTGCCATTGAAGTAGCTCCGACATGCCTCAGGGATGGCCATTCGAAACCACCACGTTTGCCCTCTGAGATCGAGGAGGCGCTTGGACCCTTTATTGCTTTTTCCCGCCATTCTGACCAACCATTCTGACCAATGAAGACGGGTAATTATCCTTATATTACAGATGTTTCAATAGGATAGTCGCTGAAATCTTCGATCCCGCTTAGCTCCACCAAACCTTCCCCGGAATATATGCGTCGACAAGCCTTGCGGTGAGTTGCGTTTGCACGCAGGCCTTAAGCGTCGTCGTGGATTGGGCTGCATTGGCAACGCATCGGCGGGGCTGATTGCTGAGCTGTAAAAGCGCACCGTGAAGCTTCTTACCATCGGCCAGTTCGCTGGCGACTCCGGCGCGATGGCCAGCTCCCCGTCAGTTGAATTTATCCGCCACCTGGATGCCGGCCGGGCCGAGAATGACCGCGATGAGAACCGGCAGGAAGAACAGGATCATCGGGACGGTGAGCTTCGGCGGCAAGGCGGCAGCCTTCTTCTCCGCTTCGTTCATGCGCTCGTCGCGGCCCTCCTGGGCAAGAACACGCAACGCCTGCGAAATCGGGGTCCCATAGCGGTCGGCCTGGATCAGGGCCTGCGTCACCGATTGTACCAGCGGGATCTGGGTGCGCACGCCGAGGTTGTCGAGCGCAACCCGCCGGTCCGGCAGGAAGGACAGTTCCGCCGTCGTCAGAACCATCTCTTCGGCAAGCGCCGGTGACGCCTCGCCGAGTTCCTCCGACACGCGGCGCATGGCCGCTTCGATCGAAATGCCGGACTCCACGCAGATCAGCATCAGGTCGAGCGCGTCCGGCCATGCCCGCTTGATCGAATGCTGTCGCTTCGCCATGCGGTTGGAAATGAAGATGTTCGGCGCATAGAAGCCGAGATAGGCAATGCCGAGTGTCGCCAGAAACCGAAGCGATGTCGGTCTGTCGGCCAAATGATCGAGTCCGAAAACCCAGAAAACGCCAAGCCCGAAGAACACGAAGGGCAGCAGGAAGCGGGCGACGAGGAACATGTTGAGCGAGTTTTCGGACCGGTAGCCGGCCGCGCGCAGCTTGTTCATGGTGTTCTCGTCGACCAGCGCTTCGCGCAAGTTGAATTTCTCGACGATTTGCCGGACCGAGCGGTTGTTCTGGTTGCGCAACGAGGCCTTGCTCGCTCCGGCGTCGGCGTTCATCCGGGCGCGTTCGCGGGCTCTGATCTGCTCGCGTTCGGTCGACACGGCTTTCATGCGCTTGCTGAGGTCGCCGCGCTCAAATAGCGGAACAGCGATCGTGTACAGGCTGGCGAACACGGCAATCGCGACCAGCACGGCGATCAGCATGGCGGGATCTGTCAGGCTGGATGCAAGATCGGATGACATCGCGCACCTCCGTTAAATGTCGAAATTGACCATGTTGCGCATGACGAAGATGCCGATCGACATCCAGACCGCCGAGATTCCCATGATGAGGTGACCGCGCGGATCGGTGAAAAGGATCATCATGTATTCCGGCGAGGTCAGGTAGACGAGCGTGGCAACGATGAAGGGCAGGGCGCCGATGATCACAGCCGATGCCTTCGCTTCCATCGACAATGCCTGGACCTTCGCCTTCATTCGCTTGCGGTCACGCAGGACCTTGGAGAGGTTGCCTATCGCCTCCGAGAGGTTGCCGCCGGCCTGGGATTGGATGGCGATGACGATCGCAAAGAAGCTCACTTCCTGCAGCGGCATGTGGTTCGTCATGCGCGCGCAAGCATCCGGCACGCTGAGGCCGACCTGCTGTGACTCGACCACTCTTCGGAACTCGCTCTTCACCGGCTCCTTGCCTTCGTTGGCGATCAGCCGGATCGCATCGTTCAGGGGCAGGCCGGATTTGATCGAGCGTACGATGACGTCGAGCGCGTTCGGGAACTCCGTAAGGAACTTGTTCTGGCGGCGCTTGATCAGGAAGCCGAGCACCCAGCGCGGCAGCCCGAGGCCGGCGACGATCGGTGCGCCGAGGACGACCATCAGCGGCGCCCCGGCGAGAAACGCAACGAACATCAGAACGAAGCCGAAGATGGCGCTGAACATGTAGAACCGGGCTGGTGTAATCGCGAGCCCGGCCTGCGTCAGTCGCGATTTCAGCGAAAGCTTTCTTTTGGTGTTTTCCTGGTGGCGCTTCTCGAGATCCTTCAGGTTGTCCTGTACCGACTTGCGGCGCTTCGACATTTCCTGGACACGGTCGCGAGCGGCCTTGATCGTTGTCTTGTCCGCCTCCGCCGACACAACCCGGCTGACGCGGCTTGCCGACTTCTTCTCGGTCTCGATCCTGGAAAAAAGCAGGCCATAGCAGACGGCACCCGCCGCTACGGCGGTGAGTGCGATGATCGCCAGCACTATCGGATCGATCCCGAACATCTCAGAGTTCCTTGGACTTTGCTTCCATTTCGTCCAGCGCAGCCGCGAGGCGCTTGTCCTCGTTGAAGTAGCGGGCGCGATCCCAGAAATGCGGTTTGCCGATACCCGTGGACTTGTGGCGGCCGATCAGGCGTCCGGCGGCATCTTCCCCCTCGATTTCGTAGCGCATCAGATCCTGGGTGATGATCACATCGCCTTCCATGCCGACGACCTCGGTGATCTGGGTGATGCGTCGCGAGCCGTCGCGAAGGCGCGCCGCCTGGACGATCACGTCGACCGAGCCGGCGATGATCTCGCGCACGGTTTTGGCCGGCAGCGTGAAGCCGCCCATCGCGATCATCGATTCGATACGGCTGAGGCATTCGCGCGGCGAGTTCGAGTGGATCGTGCCCATCGAGCCATCGTGGCCGGTATTCATCGCTTGCAAAAGGTCGAAAACCTCGGGTCCGCGTACTTCGCCGACGATGATGCGTTCGGGACGCATACGCAGGCAGTTCTTGACGAGATCGCGCATGGTGATCTCGCCTTCGCCTTCGATGTTCGGCGGCCGCGTTTCAAGGCGGACGACATGCGGCTGCTGCAGTTGCAGCTCAGCGGTGTCCTCACAAGTGATGACGCGCTCGTCCCTGTCGATATAGTTGGTCAGGCAGTTGAGCAGCGTTGTCTTTCCGGAGCCTGTACCGCCGGAGATGACTACGTTGCAGCGGACACGCCCGATGATTTGCAGCAGCGTCGCGCCCTCGGGCGTGATCGCGCCGAAGCGCACGAGCTGATCGAGCGTCAGCTTGTCCTTCTTGAACTTACGGATGGTGAGCGCCGGGCCGTCGATCGAGAGCGGCGGTGCGATGACGTTGACGCGCGAGCCGTCCGGCAGGCGTGCGTCGCAGATCGGGCTGGATTCATCGACACGACGGCCGACCTGGCTGACGATACGCTGGCAGATCGATAG
This sequence comes from Rhizobium sp. Root1220, assembly GCF_001426265.1. Classification (GTDB taxonomy): domain Bacteria; phylum Pseudomonadota; class Alphaproteobacteria; order Rhizobiales; family Rhizobiaceae; genus Rhizobium. The sequence continues at coordinate 430,057 of NZ_LMDG01000001.1, read as the reverse complement.
CAGTTGCGAATTGTCGCGGAAGCGAATTTCGGATTCGATGGTTTTGCCGCCGACTTCGATGAAGGTCTGGCCAGCGCCGTTGACCATGATATCGGCAATGTCGTCACGGGCAAGCAGCGGTTCCAGCGGGCCGTAGCCCAGGACGTCGTTACAGATGTCTTCGAGCAGTTCCTCCTGCTCGGAGATCGACATCGCGAAATTCTTGATCGTGATGATGTCGTTGACGATGTCACGAATTTCTTCGCGCGCGCTTTCGCCGTCGAGTTTGGCGAGTTGGGAAAGATCGATCGTATCGATCAGCGCCGAAAATACCTGCGCCTTTGTTTCGTAGTACTCGTCTGTTCGGGCCGGGCGCTTGCGTTGCGGCGTCTGCATCGGCGGCGGGGCGACCTGCGTGCGTGCCGGGGTGCGCTGCGGCTCGACAAGCACCGCCGGTGCCGATGTGGAAGGCTGCGAGGCAGGCGGAGGCGGCGCAATGGTGCCGCTCGTCTTGCCAGAGCCTTCGTTTCCGCGTTTTCCGAACATGCCTTATTCCAATCCACTCTTGACGGACGTCATTTGCGCTTCAGCAGGCCGAGCAACCCGCTCTTCCTTGCTTTCTTGACGGCGATCCGGCCGGTGACGATGTGCGAAATCTGCGAGAAGGTCTCGGCCGTCGGTGATTTCGGATCCATCTCCGAAATCATGCGGCCGCTATTGGATGCGGTGCCGAAAAGATTGATATCGAAGGGAATGATGGCAATCGGCTCGATTTCCAGCGGCTCGCAGAAGTCAGTTGGGCTGATTTCCGGCCGCTTGGGCATGCCGACCTGATTGAGGATCAGGTGCGGTGACTTGTCGTTGGGCCGCATCTTGCGAAGCGCATCCATCAGATTCTTGGCGTTGCGTAGATTGGCAAGATCGGGTGAGGCGCAAATGACGACCTCGTCGACGCTTCCAAGGACGGAGCGCGTCCACTCCGACCAGGCGTGCGGGACGTCGAGGACCGTGACCGGTGCGTTTCGCTGCAACACGTCGAGGACGGGCTGAAACGCCTGACCATCGAAATCGTACGCTCGGTCGAGAATCGAGGGGGCAGCAAGTAGCGACAGATGCTCGGAGCATTTGGTCAGCAGCCGGTCGAGAAACACTTCGTCCAGGCGCTCGGGTGCATAGACCGCTTCCGCGATGCCCTGCGTCGGGTCCTGGTCGAAGTCGATGTTGGCCGTTCCGTAGGGGAGATCCAGATCGGCAAGAATCGTTTCAGTCGAAAACAGGTTGGATATGCCAAAAGCGCAATTGTGCGCGATTGTCGAGGCGCCCACGCCGCCCTTGGCGCCGATAAAGGCAACACTGCGACCGAGCGGCTCGGCGTCGGGGTCCACGAAGATGGTGGCCATGGCCGCCATGATGTCGGGCATGGCGACGGGCTGCACCATGTATTCGGAAATGCCGTTGCGGATGAGCTCGCGATAAAGCGCGATGTCGTTGTACAGCCCGACGACGACAACCTTTGTCGAGGGATCGCAAACGGCGGCGAGGGGCGCCAACTCCGTGAGGAGATTGGCGGCACTCGCCTTGGTCTCGAGAATGATCAGGTTGGGAGTAGGCGCGCTCGCGAACATGTTTGCCGCCGCTGCTATGCCGCCACTGGTGATCCGCAGGCTGACCTTCGACATGCGCCGATCGTTGCTGCAGCGTTCCATGACCCGCTGCAGTTCTTCGCTTTCGCAGAACACATGCACCGAGATTCGCGGCAGGGGGCGCATGCCTTCCAACTCGGCCATGCGCACGGCCTCTTCGGCATTGCGAAGCTCGGCGGTGTTCCTGAACTCGTATTCGACGGTGCTCATCGTTCGGTCCTCATCCGATCAGAATCCACTGGAACTGCTGCTGACGTCGTCGATCGTCGTCGTCGTCTCGCGGTATTCCTTGATCGCCGCATTGCGTCGGGCCGCATCTATCGGCGTCATTCCGCGCGGCGCGATCAGATCTTCCGGATTTGCGATCTGTGCGGCGAGATTGTTCTGCGTCGCGCAGCCGAAGTTGTAGTAGTTCTGGTTGTTGAAATTGTTGATCATGTCCTTCGGCCATTGGCCGCACTGCGAGGTCATCGCCGTGGTCCCTACGAAGGTTAGCCGGATAGGCGCCGCGTCGCCTGCGGTCCCTGCGGCGTACGAGCTGTTGACAATCTTTGCGCTGGCAATGCCACGAGCCGAGAGTTCGGCGCGCACCTGACTGCGCAATTTGCGCGCCGCCGCGGAATTCGGCGATCCCTCGGGCGTAAGAAGGTAGACAGGTCCGGTCGCACGGGACGCATAATTTTGCGCGAAGCCGCGGATCATGTCACGCTGGGCGGTGTTGAGGCGCCGGTCTGTCGAGGCGACCGGAACATCTACCGACTGCTCGGCTTCTGTGACCACGATCGGGTGCCGCTGGCGATAGTCGTCCGGAATGCCCCCTGTCGTAAGGTCGTCACGCGACGCGCAGCCCGAAAGCACGGCGGCTGAGACGGCCAACACGGCCAGCAGCGACCTCGAAGTGCGGACGTATTGAGCAGTTGTCTGCTTGTGGGCCATCGGCTGATCTCTGTGTTGTGTCATTGTTGATCCGGCTGCGCTCATTTGTAGATGAACCCTATGGAGCCGTGGAATTGCGTGTCCGCGATGGGGACTTCGCGACCGCCGTAGACCTTGTTGACGCGATTGAGCAGGAATGCCGGACCGTCATTTTCCGGGCTGAAGTTGTCGTCGGGGCGGTTCAACTGATTGCGGGCGACGGGGCGAACCAGATAGGGCGTTGCGATGATCACCAGTTCCGTCTCGTCGCGCTGCACCGTCCTCTGCCGGAACAATGTTCCGAGCAGCGGAATCTTGTTGACACCCGGGGTGCCGTTCGACGTTTGCGCGACATCGTCCCGGATCAGTCCGGCCAGGGCGATCGAGCCGCCCGAGGGAAGTTCAACCGACGTCTCGGCAGAGCGGCGCTGGTAGGTGGGCTGCGAGCCGGAGACCGACGGTGCAGGTTCCGATACGTTGGTCTTGATCTGCAGGCTTATGCGACCGGACGAAAGAACCACGGGCTTGAAGGCAAGATTGATCCCGTAGTTATACGGGACAATCGTGACGTTGCCGTCATTGTCCGTGGTGGAGTAGAGCACCTGTCCGCCGGAATTGAACGTGGCAGCCTGGCCCGAGATCGCCGTCAGGGTAGGCTCCGCCAGGGTCTTGACGACCTTCGCCTGCTCCAGCGCGCTCAGATAAGTGGAAATGTCGTACTTGCCGATCGAACTCTTGAACAGCGCAGCCAAGCCGCCGCCGATGGTCGCTGCCGCACTGCTTGCGCTTGGGGCGCCCAATTGCGCAACGGTCATGCCCCCGGCGTTCGAGACCAGGTTGTCGAAGCCGAGCTGCTTCAGAACCTCGCGGCGAACCTCGGCGATCGTGACCTTGAGCGTGACCTGATCTTCGCCCTGAATTTGCAGCAGGTTGACGACCTGGGACTGCTGGCGGTTTTCGGCAAAAAGTGCGACGTCGCCGCCGCTGGAGCTTGCCGTCTCCGTGCGGGTGGTCGCTTCGCCGCCGGTAAGGAACACCTGAGCAAGATCTGCAGCCTGTGCGGCGTCTTGCGGCGTCCGGACGCTGCCGGTCAGCACGATGTTGTCGGAGACGATCTCGACGCTGATGTTGGAATCGGGGATGAAGCGCCGCAGGTTGCTTTGGAGACCCGAGACATCGCGCTCGATGCCGATGTCGAGGCTAACGATCTGCTGGCCGTCGGCCCCGAAAATGAAGATGTTCGTCTGACCCACCGACTTGCCGAAAAGATAGATGCGGCGCGACGTTCGGGTGACGGCATCGGCCATGGATGGGTCGGAAACAAGGATATCGTGTGCATCGACCGGAAGATCGACGACGATTGCCTTTTTCAGCCCCAGCTTGAGGCTGCGGTGGGCGCCCGGGCCGGTCTGGGTGATGCTGACCATACCATCGGAGGACGCATGCGCGGCCGGGGTGCCAAGCGCCAGAAAGCCGGGCGCCATCCCGGTAATGCCGATCGCAAAGGACAAGCAGCCTGCCATCAAGGGCCCCGTGCGGCGCTTCAAAATGCCCATTCCCATTTCCTTTACTCGGCCTTTGGTGCGTTGCTGTCGGTGACGATTGCGCCGGACTTGATGACCTGAACGATCGCGCTGCCATTGTCGCCGCTGAGAAGGTAGTCCGGAGCGCTCGTGTCCTGCTCCTGCGCATCGGCCACGGAACGCAGTGCCAGCGAAAGCCGGTCGGCCATTTGCTGCGCAACGGCCAATGCCTTGGTCTGGTCGGGCGTTAACTCCAGTGTCGCGGTCGTGCCCACAACGGCCTTGGAGCCGTCATCCTTTTCCTGGATCTGCTGATCGATTGCGAGCACGCGGACATTGCTGAGCACCGTCTCGGTCAGGTATTTCTTGGTTTCATCGGCCTTGCGGACCATGATCACGTCGACGCGGTCATTCGGCAGGATGAAGCCGCCGGCGCCGGTGGCGACCGAGATTTCGGTGGCGACGGCCCGCTTCCCGGATGGAAGCAGCGACGACAGGATGCGGCTGCTGGAATCGGCGACCTTCTCGGCTCGGATCGGCTCGCCTTCAAAGATGGGAAGGCGAACGACGGCTCCCAGCATGTCCTTGAGCGCGTCGGGCTTGTCCGTTTCGGTGATGAAGCCTTGAGTTACGCCGCCCTGCGGCCATGGCATCCAGCGGAGCGCCTTGTCGTCCAACCGCGCGCCGACCGGCAGGTTCGCGTTGGAAACCAGCACGTTGAGCGTGGGCTCCTTCTGAACGACCGACTTTACTTGCGTGACGACGGAGCCGCGGCCGGCAAGGGTCATGGCCAGCACGCCGGCAAGACCAGCCGCTATGACAGCCACTCCAAGTATCAAAAGGCGGGCGGGTCTCATCGATTGTTCCTCGGGGATTCGAGATATTCGCCCCGGAGAATGGCCCGCAATTGGTATAATTATAGTTAATGAAAGCCTTCGTTTTTAGGTTAACGAAGGTTTAAGTCTGTTTTACTTGAAGCCTGCCAGCGCAGCAACGAAGAGAGGCGACGACGGGAAAGCCAGAAAGCCACCAGCGGCGATAGCAATACCATACGGTATTTTCTTCTCGACGAGCAGCGAGTTCGGAACCTGGAGGCCCATCGCGGCGATCAATCCGCTCTGGCTGCGAAGCGCGAGGATCATCACCGTCAGAAGGCCGCCCGTGATGCCGACATAGGCGACAAATTCGACAACGGGCAGGCCGAAACCGAACCACACTGCGGCAGCGGTGAGAAGCTTTGCATCGCCCCCGCCCATGACATTGAAGGAAAACAGCGCAAAACACGCTGAAAGAACCAGAAGGCCGGCCAGCAAATGCATTCCGAATGTCTGCCAGTCCATGCCCGTCAGCGGAGCGAGCAGCAGGAAAGACGCGAGCAAGGCCACAGAAATACGGTTCGGGATGGTCATGGTAGTCGCATCCATCACGGCCGCGAACGCCAGACACATTGGAAAGACGGTAATGATTGCACTGGCGATCATGTCGGCACGCTCCTATCCACGACAAAAAAATGAAAGCCGCCCTGAGTGGTCAGGACGGCTTCGTGATTTAGAGAGACGTTTTGATCAGCAAGTACCGACGCCACCGGTCGTGCAGGCATCCGTCATCTTGGTGGAAACGCCCGAGAAGACGGCATTCAGCGTGCTGCCGAGGGTGGTGGCGCCGGTGATAAGCGCTACGGAAATGAGCGCTGCGATCAGGCCGTATTCAATTGCGGTCGCGCCGGATTCGTCCTTGAGAAAACGGCTTACAAGCTTGGTCATGGTAACTCCTAACTCCAGTTGATGTTCAGCACGTCCGCCAACTGTTTGCCGTTGATCGGATTGCCACAATTTACCGAGGGGCTCTTTCCATCAAATTAAAGAGTTGGGTTACCGCTTCGTAAATATTAGACGACACTTGCTTATCGTAAGTAACGCGCTGTGAAATTGAATAAAATCCTAGATATCGGCCTGCGTGAGATCGAGTAGATCGGGGAAACGATATTTGACGATATACCATTGATGTTGCAAAATCGCACCTGCCGCGCCAAATCAGAAAGCGGAAGTTAAAGCTTCGTTCACCAATTTTTTCCATGCTGTCCGCCAGTATTCGCTTTGAACCCTGAAAGAGAGCCAAAATGTCGTCGCGCGGCAAAAGGATTTTCCTCGCCAGCATTGTTGCCACAATCGGCTTTTCCGGATTGGCTTTTGCGCAGCAGGACATGCTGCGGGTATACATGGACCAAGCCCGCGTCCTGAAGCTCGACCGGCCGGTCAGTAAGGTCATTGTCGGCAACGCCAAGGTAGCAGACGCGACGGTTGCCGATTCCAAGACGATTGTGCTTACGGGACGCAGTTTCGGTACGACGAATCTTGTATTGCTCGACGCCGATGGCAACGCCATCCTGGATGAAAGCATCCTGGTGTCGATCGATGAGGGCAATACCGTCCGCGTCTTCCGCCAGACAGTGCGCTCCGTCCTTTCCTGCACGCCAAATTGCGAGCAGCACACCCAGCAGACGCCCGAGAATACGGCTGCTGCCAATTGATGCCGCGATCTCGGTTCGCTCTGCGTGAGGCGGTACCAGCTGCAACCATTTCTATCGACCGCGCAGGGTGACACCATCACCTGAGGTATCTGCTGGTCCGCCCGCGCGGCGCTGTGTGCGGAATTTGCCATCGACGCTCTGCCGTTATAAGGCTTTGGCATTCGACGGCCTGACATGCACGGGTCGCCAGTTTCTGTGCTAGGTGAAACATGCCGCGTGCCTTCCTTTTCGTTCTGGATTCCTTTGGCGTCGGCGGTGCGCCGGATGCCATCTCATACGGCGACGAAGGCGCCGACACGCTCGGCCACATCGCAGAATTCTGCGCGGCCGGCACGGGTGACCGTGAGGGATTGCGGTCCGGTCCATTGCTGCTCCCCAACCTGTCGGCGCTTGGCCTCGTTCACCTCGCCAAGCGTGCCTCCGGGCGCTGCCCCGCGGGAATGCCGGTCCCGGAGAAGGTTTACGCGATGTACGGTTCCGCCAGCGAGGTTTCGCACGGCAAGGACACCCCATCGGGTCATTGGGAGATTGCCGGCACCCCCGTAACTTTCGACTGGGGGTATTTCCCGACCGAGGGTGACGCGTTTTCACCAGAGCTTGTCGAGGCGCTGAGCAGGGCTGCGGACGTTCCGGGAATCCTCGGCAACTGCCATGCCTCCGGCACGGACATCATTGCTCGCTATGGCGAAGAGCACATCCGCACCGGCAAGCCGATCTGCTACACCTCCTCGGATTCGGTTTTCCAGGTGGCTGCGCACGAAAGCCACTTCGGGCTCGACAGGCTGATGACCTTCTGCACCATCGCGCGGGCGTTGCTTGATCATCACAATATCGGCCGCGTGATTGCCCGTCCGTTCGTTGGCGAAACCCCGTCGACATTTCAGCGGACCGGAAACCGGCGCGACTTCTCGGTGCCGCCGCCGGAGCCCACGCTCCTCGACCGTCTGGTGAAGGAGGGGCGCAAGGTTCATGCTGTCGGCAAGATCGGCGACATCTTTGCGCATAAGGGCGTCTCGCGGGTGATCAAGGCCAACGGCAACCAGGCTCTGATGGACGCCACGCTCGCGGCCATGGACACCGCCGAGGACGGCGAGCTGGTTTTCACCAATTTTGTCGATTTCGACATGCTCTACGGCCATCGAAGGGATGTTCCCGGCTACGCCGCCGCCCTGGAGGCCTTCGATGCCCGACTGCCGGAAGTGGGCGGCAAACTAAAACCCGGCGATCTGGTGATTTTGACGGCCGATCACGGCTGCGATCCGACATGGCGCGGCACCGACCATACGCGCGAACGCGTGCCGATCATTGCCTATGGGCCAGGATTGGGTTCCCGCGATCTGGGCATTCGCGCCACCTATGCCGACATCGGCGAGACGATTGCGCGGCATCTGCGGATACCCGCCGGGCGCCACGGGAGAAGCTTTCTATGACGTCGCATTTGAAGAAAGTCGAACTGCACTGCCACCTGGAAGGCGCGGCCCCACCGGCGCTCACTCTTTCGCAAGCTCGCAAATACAACATCGATATCAGCGACTACCTTCGGAACGGCGTCTACGTCTGGCACGACTTTCCCAGCTTTCTGGAATGCTATGACAAGGTCTCCGAGGTCTACCAGACCGAGGAAGACTACGCGCTGCTGACGGAAACCTATCTTGCTGAACTCGCCGGCATAGGCACCATCTACAGCGAGCTCATCGTTTCGCCGGACCATGGCAAGCGCATCGGCCTTGGCGCCGATGCCTACATTGCGGGTGTCGGCGAAGGCATTCGCCGGGCAAAGGCGAGTAGCGGCATCGAGGCGCGGTTGATCGTAACTGGCGAGCGCCACTTCGGACCGGAAAGCGTCATAGGCGCTGCGGACTATGCCGCGAAGGCGAACAATCCGCTCATCACCGGCTTCAATCTTGCCGGTGATGAGCGCATGGGGCGCGTCATCGATTACGCCCTGGCGTTCGATATCGCCCGCGACGCGGGACTTGGCCTGACGATCCACGCCGGTGAGGTCTGTGGCGCGTTCAGCGTTTCCGATACGCTCGACGTGGTCCGCCCGTCCCGGATCGGTCACGGCGTGCGGGCGATCGAGGACGCTGATCTCGTCAAAAGGCTTGCGGATATGGGTACCGTTCTTGAGGTGTGTCCAGGCTCCAATATCGCGCTCAAGGTGTTTCCGGATTTCGAATCTCACCCGCTGCGCAAGCTCAAGCAAGCTGGCGTGAAGGTCACGATCAGTTCGGATGATCCGCCATTCTTCCATACGTCGTTGAAGCGGGAATATGAGCTTGCGGCGAATGCTTTCGGTTTCGGTGACACCGAGATCGATGAGATGACCCGAACAGGCCTTGAGGCGGCATTCGTCGACGAGGCAACCCGGCGAGAGCTTCTGGGCCGTCTCTAGGGCATTCCGGATTGGGGATGAGAAGACCAAATCGGCCTCCACTCTTGCGGTACAGGCAGTTTCCATGGAAGAAACAACCCACAACACCAATTGAAGGAAGGGCTCGGCCATGGACGGCGTAACGGTCATCGATCACCCGCTTGTGCAGCACAAACTTACCATTATGCGGCGCAAGGAGACATCGACCGGGAGTTTTCGCCGGCTGCTGCGCGAAATTTCCACGCTGCTTTGCTATGAGGTGACGCGTGATCTCGAGCTCACGATGGAGACCATCGAGACGCCGCTCGAAACGATCCAGTCGCCGATCCTCGAAGGCAAGAAGCTGGTCTTCGCCTCCATCCTTCGTGCCGGGAACGGCCTGCTGGAGGGCATGCTCGATCTCGTGCCGTCCGCGCGCGTTTCGCATATCGGCGTCTACCGTGACCACGAGACGCTGCAGCCCGTCGAATATTACTTCAAGGCTCCCGAAGACATTTCAGAGCGCCTGATCATTGTTGTCGATCCGATGCTGGCGACCGGCAATTCGTCCATCGCGGCGATCGAAAAGCTGAAGGAGCGCGGCGCGCACAACATCCGCTTCCTGTGCCTGCTGGCTGCCCCCGAGGGCATCAGGAATTTCCGCGAGGCGCACCCGGACGTTCCCGTCTTCACCGCATCGATCGACAGTCACCTCAACGACAAGGGCTATATCGTTCCGGGGCTCGGCGACGCCGGAGACCGGATGTACGGCACGAAATAGTTCAGGACTTGTTTACCAATCGGTAAGTTCGACGGCCCGGAGGCAAGCTCCGGGCCGTTTGTTTTCCGCCATTAGCATCTTGTCAGCGATTCTAACGTATTTTCAAAGAACATGGCCTCGCATGATGCGCGGTTTATACAGGAAGGATTTCTGTACATGCTCGTGCGTACAGTCATATTTGCAAGCATCGCCGCGGTGTTTGCCACCCAGATTCCTTCCCTGGTCGGTAGCAGCCGCCCCCAGCCGGAAAACGGCTTCTCGGCAAATTTTGTTTCCCCCGCAGATGACCAGACCAAGGCTGCACTGGCATCGAACCACAGCACGATAAGTCTGCAGGCGGATAGCCAGGGGCATTACACCGGCGATTTCAGGATCAACGGCAAGACCGTGCCGGGTCTCATAGATACCGGTGCAACCTATGTTGCCATGAGCGAGAGCCTCGCAAGGCGTCTTGGCTATACGGCAAACCAGCTTGAATACCGCTATGCCGTGAACACGGCCAATGGACAGACCAAGGCTGCTCATGTGATGCTCGACCGGGTTGAAATTGGTGGCATTCGCGTGCGCGAAGTCGAGGCTTTCGTCCTCAAGGACGGCGCGCTTTCGTCGACCCTGGTCGGTATGAGCTTCTTGAAGAAACTTGCCTCCTACACGGTGGCGGACGGGTCGCTTAGCCTCAAGCAATAGCCATCAGATGCGTTCGGAGATCACGTCAAGCAGGGATGGTTCGCTGTCGTCGATCCGGTAGTTGGTCGTCAATGCGGCAATCGCGGCGTCGGCCGCAGTTTCTGTTGATGCATGCACCGTGCCGATGGCCTCACCCTTGTCGACATGTGTGCCCAGCGGCAGAAGATGGGAGAATCCGACGCGATGGTCGATTTTGTCCGCCGGATGCCTTCGCCCCCCACCGAGATCGACGACAACCATGCCGATCTCTCGCGCATCGCAGGCAGAAAGCCAGCCGGATCGAGGTGCCGGAACGGGCTTTGTTACCGGAGCTTTGGTGAGATACTTGTCGGGGGCCTCCACGAAATCGGACGGCCCGCCGAGCAGATGAACCATGCGACCGAAGGTGTCGGCCGCCTCTCCGGACGAGAGTGCGTTCGCGGCCATTGTTTCGCCGGCCTGGGCCGACGACACAATACCGGACGTCACGAGCATTTCTGCGGCGAAGGCCAGCACAACGGTCTCGAGCCGCGTGTCTTTCTTTCTGCCGGACAGGAAATCCAGACAGTTGCGGATCTCGACAGCGTTTCCCGCCGCATCGGCGAGCGGTTGATTCATGTCGGTGATCAGTGCCGAGGTCTTGACGCCCGCACCGTTTGCGACGTCGACAAGCGCATGCGCCAGCACCTCCGCATCGGCGCGCGACGACATGAAGGCCCCATTGCCAACCTTGACGTCCAGAACGAGCGTCTGCAGGCCGGCGGCAAGTTTCTTTGAGAGTATAGAAGCCGTGATCAGCGGGATCGAATCCACCGTCGCCGTTACATCCCGGACCGCATAAAGCTTGCCGTCAGCAGGCGCAAGCACACCCGTCTGCCCGATGATCGCACAGCCGACATCCCTGACGACCTTGCGGAAAAGCCCGGCGTCTGGCGTGATCTCATACCCTGGAATTGCCTCGAGCTTGTCGAGCGTGCCACCGGTGTGCCCAAGACCGCGCCCCGAGATCATCGGTACCGCGAGGCCGCAAGCAGCAGCAATGGGAGCCAGCATCAGCGAGACATTGTCGCCAACGCCACCCGTCGAGTGTTTGTCGGCGATGGGGCGGTCGATACCGCTCCAGCTCAGGATGTCGCCGGAACGCGCCATCGCCAGCGTCAGTGCCACGACCTCGTCGCGCGACATGCCCTTGAACCATACGGCCATGGCGAATGCGCCAATCTGCCCCTCGGATAGTTCACCCGCGGCGAGTGCTGCGACGAACGACTGGATCTCGTCTGCGGAGAGCGCGGCACCGTTCCGCTTCTGGCGGATGATCTCCTGCGGGAGCACTCTAGTAGCTCGATGCCGTAGCGGGAGCCGGCTGAGTTCCGCTGAGAACGGCAATTATGTCATCCAGCAGGCCGGATGCGCCAAAACGGAAAGTCGACGGCATCGGCCAGTCGGGCGCCATGATCGTTTCGGCAAGGCTCAGATAGAGCGATGCGTCTGCGACCGATGCAACCCCGCCGGCGGGCTTGAAGCCAACCTTGCGGCCGCTGTGCCGAATGGCGCGCAGCATGATGTCGGCGGCTTCCAGTGTGGCGTTGACGGCGACCTTGCCTGTCGAGGTCTTGATGAAATCGGCACCCGCCTCGATTGCAAGTTCTGACGCGCGCTGGATCAGTGCGGCATCCCTGATCTCGCCGGTTTCGAGGATAACCTTCAAGAGCACCGGCTCCTTGCATTCAGCACGAACCGCCGCGACCATATCTGTGACGGCCTTCTCGTTTCCAGCGAGGAACTTGCGATAGGGGATGACCAGGTCGATCTCGTCGGCGCCATCGGCAATTGCTTCGCGCGTTTCTGCGGCCGCATCGGCGATCTCCATGTCGCCCGATGGGAAATTGACGACCGTAGCGATCCGCACGGAGTGTCCGACACCCAGAACGCTTCGCGCACGGGCGACGAAGCGCGGCCAGATGCAGATGGCTGCGGTATTGCCGTACGGTGACTGCGAACGAGCGCATAGCGCGTCGATGTGGGCCTCCGTGCAATCGTCCTTCAGGTTGGTGAGGTCGAGGAGGGAGAGCGCTACGGCAGCTGTCTCCTTGTTGGAATGGCTGGTCATGGTGCGCTTCCTTCTCCTGCAATCATTTCTTTCAGGACGGCGGCGAGGCGTGCGCCTCCGATCGGCGCCATGTCCTTGGTTTCTTCGTGGCTCAATTCGCCGCCGGTCATTCCAGCTCCATAGTTGGTAATGACAGACGCCGCCGCAACCCTCAGACCTAGCATTCGTGCAATGATGACCTCGGGAACGGTCGACATGCCGACAGCGTCGGCGCCGAGGATGCGGGCCATACGAATTTCGGCGGGCGTTTCGAAGCTCGGGCCGGAGAACCACATGTAAACCCCGCTCGACAGCGGGATATTCACCTTGTCGGCCGCCCTCTCCATCTCCGAGGCCAGTTCGGTGTCATAGGCATTCGTCAGACCGACAAAGCGGCGATCGCTTTCCTCGCCAATCAGCGGGTTCATCCCGGAATAATTGATATGATCTGAAATCCGCATCACCGAACCAGGCGGCATGTCTTCGCGCAACGATCCCGCCGAGTTGGTGAGGATCAGCTTTTCCACGCCAAGCCCCTTCAGGACTTCGATCGGCAGGCGCATCGCCGCGGCGTCGCCCTTCTCGTAGAAATGCACCCGCCCGGAAAGCATGACCACGGGGACACCGGCCAGGAGACCCGCAACCACCTCGCCGGCATGGCCGGATACCGCACTGACCGGGAAGCCCGGCAAGTCATGGTAGGGAATACGGATTGTATCCGTCAGCTGGCTGACAAGCGACCCCAGACCGGAACCGAGGACGATGCCGTGACGCGGCGCGATTCCGCCGATCCTGCCGGCAAGCAGTTCAAGAGCGGCTTTCATCCGAGTTCAGTCTCGAAGCTGAACGGCAGGAGCTCGTCCATCATCATCGTCTTCTTCACGCCGGCTTCGTCGCAAAGGTAAATCTTCGTGTCCTTGGACGCAAACTCCGAGATCTTCTGACGGCAACCGCCGCAGGGCGGGCAGAGCGGCAACTTCTCGGCAATAACGGCCATCTCGACAATCTTCTTGGCGCCACCCATGATCATCGCGCTGATGGCCGTCGGTTCGGCGCACCACCCTTGCGGAAACGACAGGTTCTCTATGTTGGCACCCGTATAGACCCTGCCGTCTTCGGCGCGGATGGCCGCGCCGACCGGGAACTTCGAGTAGGGGGCATGGGCAAAGGCCATCGCGCCGCGAGCGGCCTCGAAAAGATCGTGGGACATGTTCTCAACGCTCCTTCGTATAGGGGACGCCGCCGGCCTTCGGCGGAATTGCAACGCCGATGAAGCCGGCGAGCAGAACGCAGGTCAGGATATAGGGCAGGGCCTGGAAAATCTGCACCGGCACTTCGCCGATCAGTGGCACCTGCTTGCCCTGCATGAAATTCGCCAGTGCATCGAGGAAACCGAACAGCAGGCAGGCGAACATGACCGGCACTGGCTTCCACTTCGCAAAGACCAGCGCGGCGAGCGCGATATAGCCCTTGCCCGCCGACATGTCCTTGATGAAGGCAGCAGACTGCGCGATTGCCAGATAGGTGCCTGAAAAGCCGCAAAAGATACCGGCGCATATGACGGCGCGATAGCGCAACCAGCTTACGGAGATCCCCGCGGTGTCGACCGCGCCGGGATTTTCGCCAACGGCGCGAAGGCGCAGGCCGAAACGTGTGCGGTAGAGGATCCACCAGGACAGAGGCACCGCCAGAAACGCGAGATAGGTGAGGATATTGTTGCCGGAGATCACGTTGGCATAAAGCGGCCCGATGATTGGCACCTCGCGGATCGCCTCGGCGCCAGGTAGCACGATCGGCGAGAAGCGGGCGTCAATTGCCAGCTGTGGCGTACGCCCACCCTGTCCGAACCAGGCCTGTCCCAGGACGATGGTAATACCGGCAACGAAGAAGTTTATCGCCACGCCCGAGATGATCTGGTTGCCGCGATTGGTGATCGAGGCAAAGCCATGCACGATGCTGAGCGCGATCGAGCAAAGAATGCCTGCGCCAAGGCCGAGCCATGCCGAACCGGTGAGGTAGGCGACACATGCCGCGGCGAACGCCGCGCCCAGCATCTTGCCCTCGAGCCCGATGTCGAACACGCCGGCGCGCTCGGAAAACAGACCCGCAAGCGCCGTGAAGATCAGCGGGATCGAAAGGCGGATGGTGGAGCTCAGAACGTTGATGAAGATGTCGTAATAATCCATCGTCCGCTCCCTACGCGCGCTTGAACTGTTGGTAGACGCGAACCATTGCAGGGCGGAACATGTATTCCAAGGCACCGGCAAACAGGATGACAAGGCCCTGGATCACCAGGATCATTTCGCGGGTGATGTTCGGCATCTCGAAGGATATCCAGTCGCCGCCCTGATAGAGGACGCCGAAGAGGATCGCCGACAAGATGATTCCGACCGGATGGTTTCGCCCCATAAGCGAGACCGCGATACCGACGAAGCCGGCGCCGCCGACGAATTCGACCTGAAGACGTGCCGAGGAGCCCATGACCGGATTGAGCGCCATCATGCCGGCCAATGCTCCGGAGAGCAGCATGGCGATCATGACGGTACGCGCGTACGGAATGCCGGCGTAGGAGGCTGCGGTCGGGCTAACGCCGAGGGTCCGCATTTCGAAACCGAGCTTGGTACGCCAGATGAGCAGCCAGACGAAATAGGCGGCGACGAGCGCGATGATGAAAGACACGTTGAAAGGCGCAGCACCCAGCTTTGCACCGAACATGTTCATCAGCCAACCGAGCTTCGGCAGCTGTCCACCTTCGAGGAAGGTGCGTGTTTCCGGTGCCATCTTGCCGGGCACGATCAGGACGTGGACCAGCAGGTAAACCATCAGCGCCGCACCGATATAGTTGAACATGATGGTGGTGATGACGATATGGCTGCCGCGCTTGGCTTGCAGAAAAGCAGGAATAAGCGCCCAGGCCGCACCGAAGAGACCCGCCCCGACAACCGCGACCGGCATGGTCACGTACCAGGGGACGTAGCGGTCGAGCGCGAGCGCCGCGAGCGCGCAGCCGAGGCCGCCGAGGTAGGCCTGCCCTTCTGAGCCGATATTGAACAGCCCTGCATGGATGGCGACAGCGACCGAAAGCCCGGTGAAGATGAAGCTCGTCGCATAGTAGAGCGTGAAGCCGATGCCTTCACCGCTGCCAAGCGCGCCTTCGGCGAGCAGCCGCAACGCGGCAAGCGGGCTCTCGCCGATCAGCCAGACGACGAAGCCGGAGATCAGGAAGGCGACGACCAGATTCAGGATCGGGATGAGGCCGTAATTGATCCAGTTTGGTAGCGGGACGGAAGCAGTGCTCATTAAGGCCTCACGCGGCAATGCCGGCCATCATCAGGCCGAGGGTCTGTTCACCGGCATCGGGCGTCTTCTCGCCGACCACATGGCCGGCAAACATGACAAGGATACGGTCTGAAAGGGCGCGGATCTCGTCGAGTTCGACCGAGACGAGCAGGATCGCCTTGCCCGTATCGCGCATCTCGATGATCCGGCGGTGAATGAATTCAATGGCGCCGATATCGACGCCGCGCGTCGGCTGGCCGATGATGAGTGCCATCGGGTCACGCTCGATTTCGCGCGCGACAACGATCTTCTGCTGGTTGCCGCCGGAGAAATTGGCGGTCTTCAGCCGCGGGTTCGGCGGGCGAATATCATACTTCTCGATCTTTTCCATCGCGTCCTTGCGGATCGCATCGAGATCGAGCAGCGGACCTTTGCTGTAGGCCGGATCGCGGTGATAGCCGAGAACCGAGTTCTCGTATTCCTCGAACTTCAGCACCAGCCCCATGTGGTGGCGGTCTTCGGGAATGTGGGCAAGGCCCAGTTCGCGAAGCCGCGCCGGGTCTGCCTTGGCAATCGGTTGGCCGTCGAGCAGGATCTCGCCCGAATGCGGCTTGCGGATACCCGCGATCGCTTCCAGAAGCTCGGACTGGCCGTTGCCGGCAACCCCGGCGACCCCGACAATTTCACCTGCACGAACGTCGAAGGACACATTGTCGACCATCACGACGCCGCGGTTGTCCTTGACAGTGAGATTGCGAACCGACAGCACGACCCTGCCGGGATTGGCCTCGCCCTTCTGGACACGCAG
Source organism: Rhizobium sp. Root1220 (assembly GCF_001426265.1). Classification (GTDB taxonomy): domain Bacteria; phylum Pseudomonadota; class Alphaproteobacteria; order Rhizobiales; family Rhizobiaceae; genus Rhizobium. Next base: position 413,491 of record NZ_LMDG01000001.1, on the reverse strand, counting down.
CAGAACCCGGCGTCCGACCATCAGTTCGGCAAGTTCCTCGACTGTCGTTTCCGATGTCTTGCGCGTGGCAACCATTTCGCCGCGGCGCATGACGGAGACCGTATCGGTGATCGCCATGATCTCGCGCAGCTTGTGGGTGATGAGGATGACGGTCTTGCCCTGGTCGCGCAGCACGCCAAGAATCTTGAACAGATGGTCGGCTTCCGCAGGGGTGAGCACGCCCGTCGGCTCGTCGAGAATGAGGATCTCGGCGCCGCGATACATTGCCTTGAGGATTTCGACGCGCTGCTGCAGACCGACCGGGAGTTGCTCGATGACCGCGTCCGGGTTGACCTCCAGCCCGTAGTCCTTTTCCAGCCGGCGCAGCTCGGCGCGGGCGGACGAAACACCCTTTGCCAGCAATGCGCCGCCCTCGGCGCCGAGCATGATGTTCTCAAGCACCGTGAAATTGTCGACCAGCATGAAATGCTGGTGCACCATGCCGATGCCGGCCGCAATGGCAGCCTGGCTGTCCTTGATCGTCACGGCATTGCCATTGACGCGGATCTCGCCGCTGTCGGCGTGATAAAAGCCGTAGATGATCGACATCAACGTCGATTTCCCGGCACCGTTCTCCCCGATGATGCCGTGGATCGTGCCCTTGGCGACACTAAGGTTGATGTCCTTGTTGGCGTGAACGGCACCGAATTTCTTGTCGATGCCCACGAGTTCGATAGCGGGCGTGTCTGTCACAGCAGGCTCCAAATACGAAAAGGGCGTATGACGGAAAGCCTCCGCCATACGCCCATCTCAGGCGCGGATCACTTCGGGCAAGCGTTGTCCGAGGTGTAATCGTGAACCTTGACGGTTCCTGCGATGATGTCAGCCTTGGCCTTGTCGACAGCCGCCTGCATTTCCGGCGTGATCAGGGCCTTGTTGTTGTCGTCGATGGCGGCAGCGACGCCGTCTTCTTTGACGCCGAGAGACTGTACGCCCGGGGTGAACTTGTCACCCTTGACGTCGGTGAAGGCGTTGTAGACCGCGAGGTCGACGCGCTTGACCATCGAGGTCAGCACGGAGCCCGGATGCAGGTAGTTCTGGTTCGAATCGACGCCGATCGAGAACTTCTTGTTGTCGGCTGCCGTCTGCAGAACGCCGAGACCCGTCGCACCGGCTGCTGCGTACACGACGTCGGCACCCTGGTCGATCTGGTTCTTGGTGAGCTCGCCGCCGCGAACCGGGTCATTCCATGCAGCACCCGTCGTGCCGGTCATGTTCTGGAAAACTTCGATCTTGGCGTTGGCCGCGCGTGCGCCCTGCTCGTAGCCGCATCCGAACTTGCGGATGAGCGGAATATCCATGCCGCCGACGAAGCCGACCTTGCCAGATTTCGATGCCATGCCCGCCAGCAGGCCGACGAGGAACGAGCCTTCTTCTTCCTTGTAGACGACCGAACGGACGTTGGGCTTGTCGACAACGGCGTCAACGATGATGAACTTGGTGTCCGGGAATTCGGCTGCGACCTTCTCGATGGCCGATGTCCAGGCGAAGGATACGGCAACCACGGGGTTGAAGCCGCGGCTCGCGAAATTGCGGATGGCCTGTTCGCCCTGGGTGTCGCCGGTCGGTTCGAAGTCGCGATACGCGATCCCGGTTTCCGTCTTGAACTTTTCGGCGCCGTTGAAGGCTGCTTCGTTGAATGATTTGTCGAACTTCCCGCCGGTGCCGTAAACGAGTGCCGGCTTGACGTCGGCGGCGAGCGCCGTCGTGGACATGGCAGCCACGGCAAGGAGAGTCAGAAGGGATTTTTTCATAGTGCAGCCCTGTTGTTTCTATTAATTAGGGGTCCTCCCGCAAGCCTGTTTTCAGGCATGTCTGCGGAACCACCGACCTCCCCCCGGAGGCCTGGCTGGGCGCATCCTTGCATGGCTCAAAAGAAAATTCACGAAAAATTTTTCGACTGGTAAAAAATGACTTGGATTGCCAAAAATCAGCTCATGTGGGCTGATTTTTATGCAAAAACGCAGTCAGATTGCGATTTATCCGGTCAGATAGGGCCGAGAATGCACCGTCATACTGCAAAGCGACCGGCCACCGCCGGCTTCTTGTAGCCGACCATCCACAGCAGCAGCGAGAGCACCAGGAACACGCCGAATGCCGGCTGAAGCATGAGCCACTGGAAGGCGAGCGTGTAGAAGCGCGGGTGAATATAATAGGCGATGGACGACTGCAAAGCCTCGAACGATGCGGGACTCAGCGCCTGCCAGGCATCGCCCATGGGCGTTATGACGACAGAAGATGCTGCAACGGACTGAATTGAATCGATCGTTCCGGCAATGACTGCAACAGCCAGCGCAACAAGACTCGCCAAACGCAATAGGAAACGCATCAACCCTCCGGCCACTGAACACGCCGGATTGCACCGGTCAGCCGCACCCATTCTCCACCCTGCCATAAACATAGCTATGGCCCGAGGGAACTGCAATGGAGGGCATGGCGGCACTTTTACCGGAAGAAGTCAAAAAACTGTTAGATTTAGGTTGATCGCCGAAAATTCATCGGTATATATCGCGCCGTTCCGACGATTTGTGTCTCAAGCGATGCAGACCGCCCAAAGGACAGGTGGCCGAGTGGTTTAAGGCGCACGCCTGGAACGCGTGTGTGCGTGAAAGCGTACCGTGGGTTCGAATCCCACCCTGTCCGCCATTATTCCTAAATCCCTGACCCGTCGAGCTGCTGGGCGTCGTCGCCTTCCCAGGGGGAGGGCATGGAGCTGCTGTTGAGGCTGGCAGAGGGCAACGGCATCCAGCACTTCAATTCCGGCTCGGCATATTGGACGAGGCGACCGGGTGAGGAATCGGAAGCACGCCAGCCTTCTGTACCGAACTGATCGCCATGCGACCAATACGCGAGGTCAACTTCTGCCGGCCCCTGCTCGGACGGGCGGATCGTGACGAGGATCCGACTGCCGTCTCTCGGCGCGCTTGCCATATGGCGCCAGCCGTCTGGCTCGACCATGGTTTTTCCTCCTGCCTTGCTGCAGACCGCAAGTGTCTCCTCGTGATCGAAAACGGTCAATAGCCGCTCGATCGCAGAGCGCGCCGGCTGCCGAATTCAAGTGTATAAAGTCGGCCACGCAGGCGCCCGTGGACGTGTTGGTCGCTGCGCGCACCAAAGCCGTCATGGGGGATCGCGTGGCTGCCGTAAATTCATCGCAAACATCATTCTAGTTGTTGACCCAGATTTAACGATCGATACTATATCTTGTGTTCGAGGTTCTCCTGATTCCTCCGGAATCGAGAGCTAAGACGGGAATACGGTGCGCGAAGGTTCATGAGGAACGCCGCAATTCCGGAGCTGCCCCCGCAACTGTAAGCGGCGAGCATCTGTTCGACAAAGCCACTGGAGCAAAAGCTTCCGGGAAGGCGAGGATGGATGTTGTGACCTGCGAGCCAGGAGACCTGCCTCAAACGAAAACGTCCACGGGCGGGGTGTCCGGAAGGTCGCGTTTATGTGTGGAATGACATCCGCACATGCCGCTGCCCCGAGCCTTCGCAATTGTAAACTTCGGGGTGAAGTCATGTTCAGTTCAGCGATTCCGCGCAAGCGCGAGTAACCGAGCCTCGTCGCCCGGTTTGTAGGCGTGCCTTTCATTTCAGATTTATCGCACGGGCATCGCAGGATGCCCGATCGATCCTGCGTGTCCTTTTGAACTCATACGAGGAAGATCATGAGCATCATCGTCTATAGCAAGCCCGCCTGCGTCCAGTGCACGGCTACCACCCGCGCGCTGGACCGTCAGGGAATCCCGTACGAAATCGTCGACGTCTCCACCGACAGTGCCGCCTATGAACTGGTCCAGGGCCTTGGATACAGGCAGGTTCCGGTCGTGATCGCCGGCGAGCAGCACTGGGCCGGCTTTCGCCCGGACATGATCAGCGCGCTCGCTTGAAGGTCGAAACGATGGGCGAGATCGTCTATTTTTCCAGCCGGTCGGAAAACACCCATCGCTTCGTGACCAGGCTGGGTCTTTCGGCCCGGCGAATCCCGATCGCCGGCAATGCCGCCCTTGCAGTCGAGACGCCGTTTGTCCTCGTCGTCCCCACCTATTGTGGCGAAGGCGGCAAGGGTGCGGTGCCCAGACAAGTGATCCGCTTCCTCAACGAGGCGGAGAACCGCGCAAACCTCCGCGGCGTCATCGCTGCGGGCAACAGCAACTTCGGAGCGACCTTCGGGATCGCCGGCGACATCATCTCCGCCAAGTGCAAGGTGCCTTACCTCTACAGGTTCGAGCTTCTCGGCACCGACGAGGACGTCGACAACGTCACACACGGATTGGAACGATTTTGGACACGCTAACGCTCGACCGGGTAGCGAAGACCTCGGAAGCCGCGCTCGACTACCACGCGCTCAACGCCATGCTGAATCTTTACGACGAGCATGGCCATATCCAGCTCGACAAGGACAGGCTGGCGTCCCGGCAGTATTTCCTGCAGCACGTCAACCAGAACACCGTCTTCTTCCATAATCTGCGCGAGAAGATCGATTACCTCGTGACAGAAGGCTACTACGAGCGGGAAGTGCTCGATCAGTATTCCTTTAATTTCGTCCGCGATCTCTTCGACCACGCCTACGGGAAAAAGTTCCGCTTCCCGACCTTCCTCGGCGCCTTCAAGTATTACACCAGCTACACGCTGAAGACCTTCGACGGGAAGCGTTATCTCGAGCGCTACGAGGACCGCATCTGCATGGTGGCGTTGTCGCTCGCGCAGGGCAATGAAGCGCTGGCGACCGAGATCGTCGACGAAATCATATCGGGCCGTTTCCAGCCGGCGACGCCGACCTTCCTCAACGCTGGAAAGAGGCAACGCGGCGAACTCGTCTCCTGCTTCCTCCTGCGCATTGAGGACAACATGGAATCGATCGCACGCGGCATCAACTCTGCTCTTCAGTTGTCGAAGCGCGGCGGCGGAGTGGCGCTCTCCCTGACGAACCTGCGCGAAGCGGGTGCGCCGATCAAGCAGATCGAGAACCAGTCTTCCGGGGTCATCCCGGTCATGAAGCTTCTGGAGGATTCATTCTCCTACGCCAACCAGCTCGGCGCACGCCAGGGAGCAGGGGCTGTTTACCTCAACGCCCACCATCCCGACATCATGCGCTTCCTCGACACCAAGCGAGAAAACGCTGACGAGAAGGTCCGGATCAAGACACTGTCGCTCGGCGTGGTCATTCCCGACGTGACCTTCGAGCTCGCCCGGAACAACGAGGACATGTATCTTTTCTCGCCATACGACGTGGAGCGGGTCTACGGCGTGCCCTTCAGCGAAATCTCGGTGACCGAAAAGTACCGCGAGATGGTGGCGGACAGCCGGATCAGCAAGAAGAAAATCAAGGCGCGCGATTTCTTCCAGGTAATCGCCGAAATCCAGTTCGAGAGTGGTTATCCCTACCTGATGTTCGAGGACACGGTAAACCGCGCCAACCCGGTCGCCGGACGGATCACCATGAGCAACCTCTGCTCGGAAATCCTGCAGGTCAACGAGCCGAGCGAGTTCAACGACGATCTCTCCTACAAGCATGTCGGCAAGGACATTTCCTGCAATCTCGGTTCGCTGAACATTGCCGCTGCGATGGATTCGTCCGATTTCGGCAAGACGATCGAGACCTCGATCCGTGCGCTGACGGCGGTCTCCGACATGAGCCACATCTCCTCGGTGCCCTCGATCGAGAAGGGAAATGGCGACAGCCATGCGATCGGCCTCGGGCAGATGAACCTGCATGGCTACCTCGCCCGGGAGCGCATCTTCTACGGCTCGGACGACGGCGTCGATTTTACCAACATCTATTTCTACACCGTCACCTATCATGCCCTTCGGGCATCAAACCGGCTGGCGATTGAACGTGACAAGAGCTTCAAGGGCTTCGAGAACTCGAAATACGCATCCGGCGAATATTTCGACAAGTACACCGGTCAGGCCTGGGTGCCGGCAACAACGCGGGTCAAGGAGCTTTTCGAGACCGCCGGTATCGATATTCCAACGCAGGAAGACTGGCTGGCGCTGAAGCAGTCAGTGATGGCCAGGGGCCTCTATAACCAGAACCTCCAGGCCGTGCCGCCGACGGGTTCGATTTCCTACATCAATCATTCGACCTCCTCGATCCATCCGATCGTTTCGAAGATCGAAATTCGCAAGGAAGGCAAGATCGGCCGCGTCTACTATCCGGCCGCCTTCATGACCAACGACAATCTCGATTACTACCAGGACGCCTACGAGATCGGGCCGGAGAAGATCATCGACACCTATGCAGCGGCGACCCAGCATGTCGATCAAGGGCTGTCACTGACGCTGTTCTTCCGCGACACCGCGACCACCCGCGACATCAACCGGGCGCAGATCTACGCCTGGAAGAAGGGGATCAAGACGATCTACTACATTCGCCTACGCCAGATGGCGCTCTCCGGCACCGAGGTGCAGGGCTGCGTTTCCTGCGCGCTTTGATCTCACGAGGATAGTTCGATGAACATTCAAATCAAGCCGGCAAATCGCGTGCGCGCCATCAACTGGAACCGCATCGACGACGACAAGGACCTCGAAGTCTGGAATCGTCTGACGGGAAACTTCTGGCTGCCGGAAAAGGTGCCGTTGTCGAACGACATTCCGTCCTGGGCGGCGTTGAAACCGGAAGAGCAGCGGCTCACCATCCGTGTGTTCACCGGCCTGACACTCCTCGACACCATCCAGAACGGCGTCGGCTCGGTCAGGCTAATGGCCGATGCCGTGACACCGCATGAAGAGGCGGTTCTGTCCAACATTTCCTTCATGGAGGCAGTCCACGCTCGCTCCTACTCGTCAATCTTCTCGACGCTGTGCTCGACGCCGGACGTCGACGATGCCTATCGCTGGTCGGAAGAAAACGAGTTCCTGCAGAAGAAGTCGGCGCTGATCATGGAGCAGTATGCCTCCAACGATCCATTGAAGAAGAAGGTCGCAAGCGTCTTTCTCGAGAGCTTCCTGTTCTACTCCGGCTTTTATCTGCCGATGTACTGGTCGAGCCGTGCCAAGCTGACCAATACCGCTGACATGATCCGGCTCATTATCCGCGATGAGGCGGTGCACGGCTATTACGTAGGGTACAAGTTTCAGCGCGGTCTGGAGCGGCTTGACGAAAAGCGCCGCGACGAGATCAAGGACTTCGCGTTCGACCTGCTGCTTGAACTCTATGACAACGAAGCAAAATACACCGAGGCACTCTACGACAGCGTCGGTTTGAGCGAGGACGTCAAGAAGTTCCTGCACTACAACGCCAACAAGGCGCTAATGAATCTCGGCTATGAGGCGCTGTTCCCGCCGGAGGCGTGTAAGGTCAACCCGGCGATCCTGTCGGCTCTCTCGCCGAATGCCGACGAGAACCACGACTTTTTCTCGGGCTCTGGTTCATCCTACGTCATCGGCAAGGCGGTGGCGACGGAAGATGAGGACTGGAACTTCTGAACTTCGGCAGAAAGGGGTCCCGCTCCTACTTTCCCTTGGTCCCAGCGGGCGCTCGCTACGATTGCTGTGCGGCGCCCCATTATAGCTATTGCGATTTAATCGGATACGATTTATATAGGTTGAAGCACTCAAGGTATTGGTTAGGATATGTATATGCCCAAATCCCAATCGGCCGCGGGATCAGATATAACCGATCCCGACTCGTTGCAATCCGGCGACGGCCGGAAGCTTTCAAATTTCCTGTGCTTCGCAATCTACTCGGCGAATCTGGCCTTTGGTCGCGCCTATAAGCCGATCCTCGATGCCCTGGGTCTGACCTACACCCAATACATCGCCATGGTGGCCCTCTCCGAGAAGAACGATCACACGGTTGGGTCGCTTGGCGAAATGATGTTCCTGGAATCCAACACACTGACGCCGATCCTCAAGAAGCTCGAGTCCATCGGTTACGTCCGCCGTCAACGCGACCCTGCCGACGAACGGCAGGTCCGCGTGAGCCTGACGCCCGCCGGCCGCAGTCTTCTTGCCACGGATCCCGCGGCATCGCTGCTCGCGGCCACGGGGCTTGGAGACGATTTTCCTGTCGTGCAGAAATCAGTGGTGAGGCTGCGCGACAACCTCCTGCGTGCCACGCAAGGTGAATCCGAGAAGTAATCGCGATCGCACCAGCGTCGCCGTCCGTGGAAGACGGCGACGGCGTTTCAGGGTTGGGCCAATGCTTCGTTGATGGGTGATGCCCTCAGATCGGGCGACGTCGTCCGCCGCTGTGCGCCAGAGCACGGTACATCCCGCCCGCGTGACACCCTGATGGAGTTGGAAGCCTACATCATCTCAGCAGCTTTGGCATATCCGCCACCATTTCCATCCAGGAAATGCAGATGCGAATCCGGCTTTCCCGACGGCACCAGGCAGGTCATCAGTGCGTGAGACTGGCGATGCAGTCCGAAGCTGATTTCACCGCGAGCTTTGGCCTCAAGGAGCATCGCTTCCACTGTTTCGATCTGTTCGCTTGTGCAGTCCAACGTGAGGCGCAAACCGTCATCATACTTGCGGAAGTCCGAGTTGGACGTGACCTCTGCCCAGCTTTGCGGATCGATATGCCTCTCGCTATCCTTGGGAGTGGGTACGTCTTTCGGGATAGGGTGTGATCGGCGTGGTGTGGTGTCGAAAACCGCAAGCACCCGCCTGGCTAGAACAGCGAAGGCTTCCGGGCTGCCATGCTCTCGGGGTTCGACCAGCAGCGACAGGATCGCACCGTGCTGACTGGGAAAGGGTTTCCAATCACAGGTCAGTCCCGTCAGGTCAGGCATCGGCGCATTCTTGAGCGGCTCTACGAGGTACCGACCGCTCTTGATCTGCTGCTCCGCCCATTTGAGCCCGCCACCGGCGAACATCGCATAGGTCGCATTTTCCGAGGCCGCGTATCGCGCAAGCCGTACATCGCGGCCGCTGGTGCGTATTTCACTGACCGGCAGCAACCCGGCTCGAAGCGTCAGATCCAGGTTGGTTCGTGCGAACGCCGAGACCTGCCGTAGTGCCGATGTTGCCGTCGTCAAACCGTGTGGCGGCAAAGCGAAGGCTGCACCGTCGCCACGGAACACAAACGCGAAATCGAATGTCCCCCAGGCATTGCCAAGGGCGGCGATGACGGATGCGCCTGCGTAGTTGACGTCTTCATAGCGCCCCGCGTCGATCGCTGCGGTGGAATGGACCACATCCGTGATCCCGATCAGCCAGTCATCGGGCAGGGGCTCATAGATCGCGGGATCAAGCACCAGCGAAAAATCGCTGTACGCATACGGCAGTGGCTGAGTGTCGGTCATTGGATATTCTCCAGATCGGCGGACAATTTGGCGGCTCGGCTTCATGGCTTACCGTTGCGGGCCGGTTCGCATTGCGTTTGTCCGACCGCGCCGAACCTGCCTTGGCAGGTTCGGCGGTTCGAATTCAGATCAGGTTTGTTTCGACGTCGATGTTTCCGTGGATTGCCTTGGAGTAGGGGCAGATGCCGTGTGCTGCATCGAGCAGTTCGCGCGCAACCTCGGGGTCGATTCCCTTGAGGCTGACGTTGAGGCGGGCGCGCAGGAAATAGGAGCCATCATCGACATTCAGATCGATTTCGGCATCGACCTCTGGACCTGCCGGAAGCTTGACGTGTCTCTGGGAAGCGGCGAGTTCGATGGCTCCAATATAACATGCCGACCACGCGGCTCCGAAGAGATTCTCGGCGGCGGGATGGGGCTGCTTCAGCCTGATGTCCAGCAGGCCATCGCTGCTGCGGGTACCGCCGTCCCGGCCGCCAGTGTTGTGTGTCTTGCCGGTGAAGAGAAGTTTCTCGGTCATGGTGAAGTCCTTTCTTGTTAAATCGGATCCGTTTATATCGGATGCGAGTTAAATACTTCAGTCGAGCGGACCTGTCAACATGATTCCGATTTAATCGGATACGAGTTATTCGCGCAGCGACCCATTCCCGGTTCCGTCATGAATGATGCTGCTGGCCGGAAACACGCAACAGGAGGCCAACGCGTGGCCCGCTCCAGCCGGACCGGTGCGGAATACTGCTGGACTAAGGCAGCGATCTTTCATCGCTGCTGCGTCAACGGCAACGCGCGGTCTGCCCGCGTGACCCGCGTCAGACGATCACAGCTTGGTCGACGCGGTCTTCGGTGCCGAAGAACTGCAGATAGCGCTGGACTTCGTCGGGCTCGCCTGTCGCCTTCTGGGGATTGTCGGAAAGCTTGACGGCCGGCCGGCCGTTGGCATCACTGACCTTGCAGACGATGGAAATCGGGTTGAGGCCCGAAATCTCCGTCGGTGCACAGCCGGCGAAATCATTGGTCAGATTGGTGCCCCAGCCGAAGCTCATGCGCACCTGGCCCTCGAAATGCTTGTAGGTATCGATGATCGCATCGACATCCAGGCCGTCCGAAAAGATCAGCAGCTTCTGGCGCGGATCGCGTCCCATCTTCTTCCACCACTCGATGATCTTCTCGCCACCCTCGATCGGCGGAGCGCTATCGGGGCGGAACCCGGTCCAGTCCGCCACCCATTCCGGTGCATCCCGCAGGAACGCGGTCGTGCCGAATGCGTCGGGCAGCACGATCAAGAGGTTGCCGCCATAAAGCTTGTTCCAGTCGCGCAGCACCTTGTAGGGAGCGTTCCGCAGTTCCGCATCGGTTCGCGCCAGCGCGGCAGCCACCATCGGCAGTTCATGGGCGTTGGTGCCGACCGCTTCCAGGTCCGAATCCATGGCGAGCAGGACATTGCTGGTGCCGGTAAAGGCCGGGCCGATGCCTTCCTTCAGCGCCTCGACGCACCAGCGCTGCCACAGGAAGCTGTGCCGCCGTCGTGTGCCGAAATCGGAGATGCGAAGCCCCGGCAATTCACGCAGACGCTCTACCTTCGACCACATCCTGGCCTTGGCGCGCGCATAGAGCACGTCCAGGGTGAAAGGGCCGAGCGCCCTCATTGCCGAACGAGACCTGAGTTCGTTGATGATGGCGAGCGCCGGAATCTCCCACATCGTGGTTTCTTTCCACGAGCCGTGAAAATCGAGCACATATTGCCCGTCGCGCTTGGAAAGTTCGTACTCGGGCAGCTGGAAGTGAGAGAACCAGGCGAGGAACTCGGGTTCGAAGATCTGCGCACGACCATAAAAGCTGTTACCGGCCAGCCAGATGGTTTCCTTCTTCGAAAGCCGCAGGGAGCGCGCGTGGTCAAGCTGATCGCGCAGTTCGCCTTCGTCGATTTCATCGGCGAGGCGCACCCGCTTGGTCCGGTTGATGAGGGTGAAGCTGGCGTCGACATCCGGGTAGAGTTTCCAGATCATCTGCAGCATCAAAAGCTTGTAGAAGTCGGTGTCGATCAGGCTTCGGACAATGGGATCGAGCTTCCAGGCGTGATTGTACACGCGTCGTGCGATATCGGTCTTGGCCATCAACTCCACCCCATCCCAATCCGGTCAGGGCACGGTCGAAGCCGGCACGCTGTGACCGGCTCGTGCGCTTTCTTATCGAAAAAACAGCCGATAATGTCCAGTCCAAATAAAAACCCCGCCACCATGAGCGGCTGGGCCTCTGTCCTGCGGTTTATTGGACCGGAGGAGGAGTGGTCGTCGCTCGCTTGCCGTTCTGAGAAGCCGGCTGCTCAGACTGAAGCTGCTGGCCAGGCTGCTGAGGTGCTACTTCGTCGGCTTGGCGCTGACCCCAGATTTCGACCGGAATCCACACCAGGAAGGCAAGAACGAGCGCAACGATCAGCAGCGTCAGGATTCTCTTTCCGGTGCCGCCCTGCCTTGCCTTCACAGGGGAAATCTGTTCCTCGGCAGGCTGCTCGCGATCGATCGGTTCCCGGAGTGGTTCCATATTCTGAGCCATGCTCGTCTCCTTCTGAATGTCGCGGCCCGATGCAGGCCCGCGCTCAGAACCATCCGAAGCAAACGAATTCATGGCTCCATGGTTCCTGCCGGCGTTAGTAGCCCGCCTGGCGGTCGACGACGAACTGCAGCGCTTCGCCGCGTTCAAACCGGGAAATCTGCGTGTCGACATGGCGGAAGAGGGCGCTCTCCTCCGAGACGGCTGCATCGTGCGGGGTAATGAAGACGTTCTCAAGCGACCACAAGGGATCCTCGGCCGGAAGAGGCTCCACCTCGAACACGTCGAGCGAGGCGCCGCCGAGCATGCCGCTTTCGATCGCTGAAACGATGTCGGGCTGGACCTGGCTCCTGCCGCGTCCGGCGTTGATGAAGACCGGCTTGCCGAGCGCACCGCCCTGACGAAGTTTGGCGAAGAGCCGGGCATTGTAGAAGCCGGTTGTTTCCGGCGTCAGCGGCAGCAGGCCGACGAGAAAATCCGTTTTCGCGAGAAAGGTGTCCAGTTCCGCCGAATCGAACGTTTCGACACCGTCCAGGTTCTTGCGGGTTCTCGACCAGCCGATGACGTTGAATCCCATGACCTTCAATTTCCGCAAGGCATCCTGCCCAAGAACACCAAGACCCATGACGCCGACCGTGATCTCCGCCGCTTCCGGAGGAATCAGCTTGCCCCACGTCCGTTCCCGCTGGTGCAGGTCGTGCTTGTGTTGTTCGCGCAGGTGCATCAGGCATTGCATCACGACCCACTCGCTCATCCGCGTCGTCAGGCTGCGATCGACGAATCGCACGATAGGCACATCGGGAAGCCCCGGCAGGTTCATGAAGCTATCGACCCCGGCGCCGCCCGAGAAGATCACCTTCAGGTCCGGCGCGCGCTCGAAGAGGTCGGCATCGGGTTTCCAGAGCAGGGCATAGTCTATCCCGCTGAGGTCGCGGCCCTTGGTGGCTGGATCGGCGAGATTGATGCTGCCGCGATCTGCAAAGGCGGTCTTCAGAATGCGGGCGACGCCCTCGGGATTGAACTTGAGGTCGATGAGAACGGGAGCTGGCATGGTCTTCTTTACTGTTGAACGACGGGGGTCGGCACCGCCTCGATGTTGAAGGCCGCAGCCATCAGCGCCTTGGTATAGTCATCCTTCGGCGCGCCGAAGATTTCGGCGGAAGGCCCCTGTTCCACCACCTTGCCAAAGCGCATAACGATGACGTCGTTGGCGAGAGCCTTCACCACCTTGAGGTCGTGACTGATGAACAGGTAGGCGAGGTCATGCTTCTTCTGGAGGTCGCGCAACAGATCGACGACCTGGGCCTGCACGCTCATATCAAGGGCGGATGTCGGCTCATCAAGCATGACAAAGCGCGGTTTCAGCACCATGGCACGGGCAATTGCGATGCGCTGGCGTTGGCCACCGGAGAATTCGTGCGGGTATCGCCAGCGGGTCAGCGGATCGAGGCCGACCTCTTCCAGCGCCCAGCAGACGCGCTGGTCACGCTCTTCGTAGGAGAACGACCGCTCGTGCACCTTGAGGCCCTCGGCAATGATGTCGCCGACCGACATGCGCGGGCTGAGTGACCCGTAGGGATCCTGGAACACCACTTGCAACTGGTTACGCAGGGGGCGCATCTCGGTAAACGAATAGTCGGCTATGTCCCGGCCGACAAAGCTGATCCGGCCCTGCGAAGAGATCAGTCGCGTCAGCGCCAGCCCGAGCGTCGTCTTGCCCGAACCGGATTCGCCGACCACGCCGAGGGTCTGCCCGGCCCTGAGCGACAGGTCGATGCCATCGACCGCCTTTACGTGGTCGACCACTCTGCGCATCAAACCCGCCTTGATCGGGAACCAGACACGGATGTCGTCTCCCTGCATGACGATCGGCTTGGAGGTATCGGCAAGCGGCGGCTCGCCGCGCGGCTCGGATGCAAGCAGGTGGCGCGTGTATTCATGCTTCGGATTGCTGAAGACCTCCTCGACGGTCCCCGTCTCCACGATCTTGCCCTTGGTCATCACGCAAACCCGATCGGCGAATTTGCGCACGATGCCGAGATCGTGGGTGATGAACAGCATGGACATGCCATGTTGTCCTTTCAGCTGTCGCAGCAGCTCCAGAATCTGCGCCTGCACCGTAACGTCTAGCGCCGTCGTCGGTTCATCGGCGATCAGCAGTTCTGGCCGGTTGGCAAGCGCCATGGCAATCATCACGCGCTGGCGCTGGCCACCGGAAAGCTCGTGCGGGTAAGCCTTCAGACGCTTTTCCGGTTCGCGGATGCCCACCTGGTTCAGCAGTTCCAGAACGCGCTTGCGCGCCGCATGGCCGGTCACGCCCTGATGCAACTCGAGGATTTCGGCAATCTGCTTTTCGATCGAATGCAGCGGGTTGAGCGACGTCATCGGCTCCTGAAAGATCATCGTGATGTCGTTGCCGCGCACTTCGCGCAACGCCTTGTCCGATGCTTTCAGCAGGTCTTTTCCCTTGAAGATGATTTCACCGGAGGGGTGGCTGGCAGAGGGGTAGGGCAGCAGGCGCAGGATGGAGTTCGCGGAAACGGATTTGCCCGATCCGGACTCGCCGACCAGAGCAACGACCTCCCCCTTCCTGATGTCGAAGGAGATATGATCGACGGCCACCGATGTCTCTCCGCCCTGGTGAAAGGCGACCGAAAGATCGCGAACGGACAGCAGGATCTCAGGAGCCTCGCTCATTGAAACGTCTTCCTTGGATCGAATGCGTCGCGAACGGCCTCGCCGATGAAGATCAGCAGCGACAGCATGATCGACATGGTGAAGAAGGCTGTCAGGCCGAGCCACGGCGCCTGCAGGTTGGACTTGCCCTGGGCGATCATCTCCCCGAGTGAAGGCGACCCCGGCGGCATGCCGAATCCGAGGAAGTCGAGTGACGTCAGCGTGGTGATCGAGCCGGAGAGGATGAACGGCAGGAAGGTCAGCGTCGCCACCATCGCGTTCGGCAGCAGGTGGCGCCACATGATCGTGCGGTTGTTGACCCCGAGCGCGCGGGCGGCGCGCACATACTCGAAATTGCGGGCGCGCAGGAACTCGGCGCGCACGATGCCGACGAAGCCGACCCAGGAAAACAGCAGCATGATTCCCAGCAGGACGAAGAATCCGGGCGGCAGGATGGCGGCGATGATCAGGAGAATGTACAGCACCGGCATCGACGACCAGATCTCGATAAACCGCTGCATCAAAAGATCGGTCCAGCCACCGAAATAGCCCTGGATGGCGCCGGTGGTGACGCCGACGACCGCCGAGCAGATCGTCAGCACCAGTCCGAACAGCACCGAGATGCGGAAGCCGTAGATGACGCGGGCTAGCACGTCGCGCGCTTGGTCGTCGGTGCCGAGCCAGTTGAGGTTGCTCAGCGTGCAGTTGGGATCGTTGACGCCCTGCGGATAGCCGGAGCAGCGCTCTTCCTTGCTCATCATCCAGAAAGGCGGCGTCGGTGCCGAGTGCGGGATATTGGAATTCACCGAGCGGTAGGAATAGCGGATCGGCGGCCAGATCATCCAGCCGTTGGCGTTGATCTCGTCTGCAATGACATCGGAGCGGTAGTCCGTCTCGGCGAGGAACCCGCCGAACTTCTCTTCCGGGTAGTCGATCAGCACGGGAAACAGGATCTCGCCCTTGTAGGAGGCGACGATCGGCCGGTCGTTGGCGAGGAACTCGGCAAACAGGCAGAGAACGAACAGCACCAGAAACAGCCAGAGCGACCAGTAGCCGCGCCGGTTCGCCTTGAAGTTCTTCCAGCGGCGGACATTGGTCGGCGACCGCAGGCCCTTGCGCGGCGGCTTGACCGGGGTTGCGGTCGTCGGATTGGCGGCGGTGTCCATCAGACGTCCCTCCGCTCGAAGTCGATGCGCGGATCGATCCAGGTGTAGATGAGATCCGAAATCAGGCTGACGAACAGGCCGAGCAGCGAGAAGATGTAGAGCGTCGCAAACACGATCGGATAGTCGCGGTTGACCACAGAGAGATAGCCGAGGCGTCCCAGCCCGTCGAGCGAAAAGATGTTTTCGATCAACAGCGAGCCGGTGAAGAAGGCCGAGATGAAGGCACCGGGAAAGCCGGCGATGATGATCAGCATGGCATTGCGGAAGACGTGGCCATAGAGCACCTGGCGCTCGTTCAGTCCCTTGGCGCGAGCGGTCACGACATACTGCTTCTTGATCTCCTCGATGAAGGAGTTCTTCGTCAGAAGCGTCGTCGTCGCGAACGCCGCAAGCGACAGCGAGATCAGCGGCAACGTCAGATGCCAGAAGTAGTCGAGTGGCTTTTGCCACCAGGCAAGCTGATCGAAATTGTCCGACACCAGACCGCGCAGCGGAAACCAGTCGTAGAACGACCCCCCGGCAAACAGCACGATCAGCAGGATGCCGAACAGGAAGCTCGGCACAGCATAGCCGATGATGATGACGCCGGAGGTCCAGACGTCGAAGGTCGAACCGTCCTTGACCGCCTTGCGGATGCCGAGAGGGATGGAGATCCCGTAGGAGAAGATCATGATCCAGATGCCGAGCGACGCAGATACCGGCAGCTTGTCCTTGATCAGGTCGAGCACGGACGTATTGCGAAAGAAGCTCTCGCCGAAATCGAAGCGGATATAGTTCCACATCATCTCGCCGAACCGCGTCAGCGGCGGCTTGTCGAAGCCGAACTGCTTCTCGAGCTTGGCGATGAGTTCCGGATCGAGGCCCTGCGCGCCGCGATATTTCGAACCGCCTTCGTCGAGGCCGCCGCCACCCATTAGGTCGCCGCCACCGCCGGAAAGCCGGGCATCCGCTCCCTGTGCATCGCCGGTCAGCTGCGCGATCACCTGCTCGACAGGACCGCCCGGCGCGAACTGGATGACAGTGAACGAGATGGCCATGATGCCGATGATCGTCGGTATCATCAGAAGCAGGCGGCGAAGAATATAGGCTCCCATCAGCGAGCGGCCTCCGGGGAGTTCTGTCGTAGGCTGTCCAGTCTATCGCCGCTCAATCCCTAGCCTTCCTCTGCCGGTCCCTCCCGGCGCTGATCATGGTCCGAAGTGATTCGGTAGGCCCATTTGGAGCCCAGCCGTCAGGCCAATGCAAGTCCGCTCATTTCTTGGCGGCAGACGACCACCAGACATCAGGGAAACCGGTCGCGTAGGTCGGGTATTCGGCCGGCCGGGTGATCGTGTTCCAGTAGGTGATCGACTGCGTATCGCGGTAGAAGAGCGGCACGACATAGTGGCCCGCCATCAGCACGCGGTCGAGCGCCTTGATCGACGCCACCTGCTCGTCCCGGTTGGGCGCGAAGATCACCATGCGGATCAGCGCGTCGACCGCAGGGTCGGAAATGCCGGAATAATTGCGCGAGCCCTGCTGGTTGACGGAGCCCGATCCCCAGTAGTCTGCCTGCTCGTTGCCGGGGTTCATCGTTTCGGCCCACACGTTCCATATCACGTCGTAGTCGAAGCTGCGCACGCGGTTGGTATATTGCGAGGCGTCCACGGTGCGCACCCGCGCATCGATGCCGATCTTCTTGAGATTGTTGGTGTAGGGCACCGCCCAGCGCTCGAAGACGGGGCTGGAGAGCAGGATCTCGAAGCTCATCGGCTTGCCGGTCTGGGCGTTGACCATGCGGTTGCCCTTGATGTCCCAGCCCGCTTCCTTGAGGAGCTTGATCGCCGTGCGCAGGTTGTCGCGGCTCTTCTGCGGGTCGCCGCCGACTGGGTTGGAATAGGCGGTGGTGAAGACCGAAGGAGAAAGCTTGTCCTTGAGGCCGTTCAGGATCTCCAGTTCGCGCCCCTGAGGCAGGCCGGAGGAGGCGAGTTCGGTATTCCAGAAATAGCTGTCGATGCGCTTGTAGCTGTTGAAGGCGACGGTGCGGTTCAGCTCCTCGAAGTCGAAGGCGTAGTTCAGCGCCTCGCGCACCTTCTCGTCCTTGAACGCGTCGCGGCGGGTGTTCAGCACCATTGCTTGCATGATGCCGGTGGCTCGCAGTGCGTTAGGGACGTCCTCCTTCTTCACACGCCCTTCCTTGACGGCGGGGAAGTCGTAGCCGGTTGCCCAGCGCGCCGCGAGCGTCTCCTGCCAGAAGTCGCTGTTACCGGCCCTGAAGGCCTCGAACTCCACGTCGCGGTCGGCGTAATAGGTGTAGGTGATCGAGCCGAAATTGTTCTGCCCGACGTTCACGTTCAGGTCCTCGCCCCAATAGTCGTCGCGCAGCTCGTAGCGGATCGTGGCGCCTGCCGAGAAAGCCGCGATCTTGTAGGGCCCGGAGCCCATCACCGGTTCCAGCGTCGTCTTGGCGATATCGCGCGGTTTGCCGTCGGGTCCGGTGCCCTCCCACCAGTGCTTCGGCACGACCACGAGCTGCCCCAGGATGTTGGGCAGCTCCTTGTTGTTCTTCTCGTCGAAGATGAAGGTCACGTCGCGCTCGCCTGACTTCTCGGCCTTCACCACATGCTTGTAGTAGTTGGAAGCAAGCGGATTGAGCTCCTTCACCTTGTCGAAGCTAAAGATCACGTCCTCGGGCGTAACAGGCTTGCCATCCGCCCACTTCGCCTCGGCGCGCAGCCGGAAGGTCGCGCTCGACACGTCGTCGGGATAGGAAAGCCCCTCCGCCAGCAGCCCGTAGGAGGCGAGCAGCTCGTCGTCTGCCGATTTCATCAGCGTCTCGAACGGCAGCGTCAGGCCGACAGCGGCTTGGCCCTTGGAAAGCAGCGGATTGAATGTGTCGTAGGTGCCGGATGCCGATAGCCTGAGATTGCCGCCCTTCGGCGCATCCGGGTTCACGTAGTCGAAATGCGTAAAACCGGGCTTGTACTTGAGTTCACTGATGACGGACGTGCCGATCTGGAAGTTCGGCTCCTGCGCGGTCGCCTGCAACGGCAGCGCCAGCGCCCCCAGAACGGAAAATACCAAGCCAAGTCTCGACCACGCACGCGCCATTCGCCAGCCCCTGTTGTTTTCGCTTCTGCCGAGAATATGCGAAAAGCGGGCGAAAAACAGATGAGCCGCGGGTTTTTATCCGTCTCGCGCAATCGTGACCGGGGCGGCCGGTCAGGCCGACGGCTCGTCCGGCGCCAGCTCTCACACATACGATGGCAACGTCGCCCAAAAACATCGATTCACCAAATTTGCTTTTCACGGTAGATTCGACTGCAAATCACTCGGCCACGGCCGACAGACGTTCAGGAAACGGCATGGCATTCCGTATTGCGCAGGCACTTCAGACAATCGCCAAAATGGCATTCGCCGGCGCGCTGGGCGCAAGTCTCGTCGCCGGCGACGTGGATGCGCAGCAAAAACAGCCGAGCCCCGGCAGCGCGAAAGCGCTCTTCGGTTCGGTGGCCCTCCCGACTCAGGGTGGCGCACAGCCATTCGGCTTCTATGCTAAAGGCTGCATGACCGGAGCCGTTGCGCTGCCCACCGACGGCGAGACCTGGCAGGCGATGCGCCTGTCGCGCAATCGACGCTGGGGCAATCCAGCGATGATAGCTCTGCTCGAACGGCTTTCGGCCGATGCCGCACAGTATGACGGCTGGCCTGGCTTGCTGGTCGGCGATATCGCCCAGCCGCGCGGCGGCCCTATGTTCAACGGCCATGCCTCGCACCAGATCGGCCTTGATGCGGACGTCTGGCTGACGCCCATGCCGTCAAACCACATGAGCGCCCAGGAGCGCGAGGCGTTGCCGTTCACGACGATGCTGCAGAAGGGTGCCTTCCTGACGATCAATCCCGATGTCTGGAGTCAATCGCATGCCCGGCTGTTGATGCGCGCCGCGAGTTATCCGCAGGTGGAGCGCATATTCGTCAACCCCGCGATCAAGAAGAAGATGTGCGACACCTGGACCGGCGATCGCACCAATCTCGGCAAGCTGCGTCCGGAATACGGTCACGATTCACACTTCCACATCCGCATGAAATGCCCGCCGGGTGCCGCCGCGTGCAAGTCCCAGGCCCCCGTTGCAGCCGGCGATGGCTGCGACAAGTCTCTGGCCTGGTGGTTTACCAAGGCGCCCTGGGCGCCGCCGAAGCCGCCGAAACCGGGCACGCCGCCGGTCAAGCCGCGCGAGGTCATGGTGTCGGATCTTCCAAATGCCTGCGCGGCGGTTCTCGCGGCGCCTTCGGTATCTTCGGTGCGCGCTGCTACCTACGGAGGCCCGTCGGCAGCGGAAGCCTTGACCGTTGCGCCCGCAGCCGAACCGGCAGCCGCGCCGGGCGATGCGCTGCCTGCGATCGGCCCTGTTCCGGATGACAAGCCGTCCGGTGAGTGAGGGCAGTCTTTCAAATGGAAGGCGCTTCGTATAGAAGCGCTCAAATCGATTGAATTTCGGACGGAGGGTATCTTTTTATGGCCGGCGGCAAATGCCTTGCATTGATTGCGCATGACCAGAAGAAGGATGACATGGCGGAGTTTGCCCGCCGCAACCGGGACACGCTGGCCGCGAACTGGAAAATCGTCGCCACGGGGACGACCGGCGGCCGTGTCCTCGACGCCGTACCGGATCTTGATGTCACACGTCTGAAGAGCGGCCCGCTCGGCGGCGATCAGCAGATCGGCGCCCTGATCGCAACCGGTGAGGTCGATGCCCTGATTTTCTTCGTCGATCCGCTTACGCCGATGCCGCATGATGTGGACGTCAAGGCGCTGATGCGGCTTGCGATCGTCTATGATATTCCAATGGCGTTGAACGAAGCGACCGCCGACAAGCTCATCGCCGATCTACACGCCTGACCAGCGCCTGAAACGCACGCACGGAACCTGTCATGCCCCAGCTCGATACCAGTGAAACCGCCTTGCCCTTTCCAATCCTGATCGGCGATATTGGCGGAACCAACGCCCGTTTCTCGATCATTCCGGATGCGACGTCGGAGCAGGTTCATTTCCCCAACGTCCGCACGGCCGATTTCGACACCATCGACGAAGCGATCCGGGCAAGCATTCTTGGCAAGAGCGCCCTGAAGCCGCGCTCGGCGATCCTTGCAGTTGCCGGTCCGATCAGCGACGACGAGATTCCGCTGACCAATTGCGACTGGGTCGTTAAGCCGAAAACGATGATTGAACAGCTCGGTTTCGAAGACGTGCTTGTCGTCAACGACTTCGAAGCGCAGGCGCTGGCAATTGCCGATCTCGCCGACGAATACCGCGAGCGCCTCGGGACGGCATCCGACGACATGATCGCGTCGCGGGTCGTTCTCGGGCCGGGCACGGGTCTGGGCGTCGGCGGTCTGGTTCATGCGCGCGGCGCTTGGATACCTGTTCCCGGCGAGGGCGGCCACGTCGACCTCGGCCCGCGCACCGAGCGCGACCTCGAAATTTTCCCGCACCTCGAGACCATCGAGGGACGTATCTCCGCGGAACAGATTCTTTGCGGCCGCGGCATCGTCAATCTCTACCGTGCGATCTGCACCGCTGATGGCATCGCACCGGTGTATGTCGATCCTGCGGACGTTACCTCGCATGCGCTGGCGGGAACCGATAAGGTTGCTGTTGAAACGATCGCGCTTTTCTCGACCTATCTCGGGCGTGTCGCTGGCGACATGGCAATGATCTTCATGGCGCGAGGCGGCGTGTTTCTTTCCGGCGGCATATCCCAGAAGATCCTTCCGGCACTGCGTTGGCCGGCGTTTCGTGCCGGATTTGAGGACAAGGCCCCACATTCCGCCTTGCTCGCAACCATTCCGACCTACGTCGTGACCCATCCACTGGCGGCTTTGGCCGGACTGTCGTCCTTCGCCCGCAAGCCGGAGAGCTTCGGCGTATCGACAGATGGGCGCCGGTGGCGCATCTAGAGCCACTCTAGCCAAAAGGTCGCCAAGTCTTTATAGAGCCGCGCGAGGGCGTCCCGCCATGAAGGCAGGCGCGCCGCGACACAGGAAACCGATTGTTGCGATCACCCAAAATTCAGTCGAAACCGGTCAATAGCGACGGCGTCACCGGCATCTTGAAACGCATCATCGCGGAAAACGGCCGCGAGCATGCCTGGGGATATGCGGCAGCCATCGCCTGTCTCGTCATCATTGCATTGTCGACGGCCTATACGGCCTGGATCATGAAGTCGATCATCAACGAGGCGTTCGCAAATCGCCGCGCCGATCTCGTCGGCGTCATCTGTCTTTCGATCTTCATTGCCTTCGTTCTGCGCGGCTTCGCCAGTTATGGCCAGGCGGTCATCCTGTCGAAGATCGGCAACAACATCGTCGCCCGCTACCAACAGCGCGCCTATTCTCATCTGATGAAGTTGTCGTTGGGCTTCTTCAATCAGTCGCGGTCAGCACACATCGTCGCCCAGGTTGGACAGAACATCAGCGGTATTCGCGATGTGATGAACCTGACGATCACCTCGACGGTCCGCGATCTCTTGACCTTCGTTGCTTTGCTGGGCGTGATGATCCTTCAGGATCCGCTGCTCAGCATTGCCGTGTTCATCACGGCGCCGCCGTTGCTCTATGCGCTGCGCTACGTGTCCAAACGCCTCCGCACCGCGACCAGAGACGCGGTAAACGTCAACAGCCACGTCGCCGGCGCAATGCAGGAAACGATGCAGGGCATCGCCATCGTCAAGGCTTTCACGATGGAAGGCGAGCTCGAAGCAAAGGTCAGCAAGCTGGTCCGTACGGCGGAGCAGCGCGCAAACCGCATCGCCCGCCTCTCCGAGCGCACCGCGCCGCTGACGGAAACCTTCGCGGGCTTTGTCGTCGCCAGCGTCCTTGCCTATGCGGCCTATCGCTCGATCTACCAGAACATCCCGCCAGGTGGATTTTTCTCCTTCGTGACGGCGTTGCTGCTGGCCTACGATCCCGCCCGCCGTCTTGCGCGACTGCAGGTGCAGATGGAGCGCGCGGTGGTGAATGCGCGCATGATCTACGAACTGCTCGACATGCAGCCGCATCAGCGCGATGCGACGGACGCGAAGCCGTTGGTCGTTACGGATGCCCGGATCGAGTTTCGCAATGTCTCTTTCGCCTATGGCGACGACGAGGTTCTCAACAGTGTGAGCTTCGTGGCCGACGGCGGCAAGACGACGGCGCTCGTCGGCCCGTCCGGTGCCGGCAAGTCGACGATCATCACGCTCATTCCGCGCTTCTACGACCCGAAGGCGGGCGAAATCCTGATCGACGGCCAGGATATCGCCCATGTGACCAAGCAGTCGCTGCGCGAGCAATTGGCCTATGTCTCGCAGCAACCTTATCTCTTCGAAGGCTCGATCCGCGACAACATTCGCTACGGGCGCCCCGATGCGACGGATGCCGATGTCGAGCACGCCGCCCGCCTTGCTTATGCCCACGATTTCATTGTCGCCCAGCCGCAGGGCTACGACACGCCTGTCGGCGAAAACGGCGTGACGCTGTCCGGTGGCCAGCGCCAGCGGCTATCGATCGCCCGTGCGCTCGTGCGCAATGCGCCGATCCTCCTTCTCGACGAGGCGACCTCCGCGCTCGACACGGAATCGGAAGCCGCCGTCCAGAAGGCGCTCGACGAAGCCATGACGGGGCGCACGGTTGTGGTGATCGCCCATCGCCTGTCGACCGTGGTGCGCGCCGACAAGATCGTCGTGATGCAGCAGGGAAGGGTGGTCGAGGAGGGCAACCACGATACGCTTGCGAAGCGCATCGACGGGCTCTACGCTCGCCTGAACAATCTCCAGAGGCCGGCGGCCTCCGACATTTACTGATACGGAAATGATGGACGCCTGACATGAGCGATGCTGCGATGAAGCTGGTGGTGGTGGGTGCAGCGGGTCGCATGGGGCAGGCGCTGATCCGTCTCATCCACGCCATGGACGGCGTAACGCTGCATGCCGCGGTCGAACGCCCGGGCTCGCCGTTCATAGGCAAGGACTCCGGCGAAATTTCCGGTCTCGGCGCCAATGGCGTCATTATCGGCGACGATCCGCTGGCGGCCTTTCTCCATGCGGAAGGCGTTCTCGATTTCACCTCGCCTGCCGGCACCGTGGAGTTTGCGGCCCTGGCCGCGCAGGCGCGCATCGTTCATGTGATCGGCACGACTGGCTGTTCCGTTGAGGACGACACGAAGATTGCGGCCGCTGCCCGTCACGCCCGCGTCGTGAAATCAGGCAATATGGGGCTCGGCGTCAACCTGCTCAGTGTCCTTGTCGAACAGGCGGCTCGTGCGCTCGAGCCTGCTGATTGGGATATCGAAGTGCTTGAGATGCACCACAAGCGCAAGGTCGATGCGCCCTCGGGCACGGCGCTGTTGCTTGGCGACGCGGCCGCGAGGGGCAGGGGCGTCGATCTCGCTTTGAATTCGGTACGCGTCCGCGACGGCCACACCGGCCCACGCGAGCAGGGCACCATCGGTTTTGCCACCCTGCGCGGCGGCTCGGTCGTCGGCGAGCATTCGGTGATCTTCGCCGGCGAGGGCGAAACGGTGACGATGTCGCACAGTGCGACTGATCGCTCGATCTTCGGGCGCGGCGCGATCAAGGCCGCCCTTTGGGCCCGCGACAGGAACCCGGGTCTCTATTCCATGCTCGACGTGCTCGGGCTTTCTTCAAAGTAATCTCTTTCGGAGGCAATTTTCATGAGCGGTACCCTCGTCCTCGTTCGCCACGGCCAGAGCGACTGGAATCTGAAGAACCTATTCACCGGCTGGAAGGACCCGGAGCTTACCGAGCTCGGCGTTCAGGAGGCCAACACCGGCGGCAAGGCGCTTGCCGATTACGGCATCAAGTTCGACATCGCCTTCACCTCCGATCTGAAGCGCGCGCAGGACACGCTGACGATCATCCTCGACAATGTCGGCCAGCCGGGCCTCGAGACGATCAAGGATCAGGCGCTCAACGAACGCGACTATGGCGATCTCTCCGGCCTCAACAAGGATGACGCCCGCGCCAAGTGGGGCGAGGAGCAGGTCCACATCTGGCGCCGCTCCTACGACGTCCCGCCTCCGGGCGGAGAAAGCCTGCGCGACACCGGCGCCCGCGTCTGGCCGTACTACCTCACCGAAATCCTGCCCCGCGTCCTGCGTGGCGAAAAGGTGCTCGTCGCCGCACACGGCAACTCGCTGCGCTCGCTGGTGATGGTGCTCGACCGCCTGACCAAGGAACAGATCCTGGCGCTCAACCTCGCGACCGGCGTTCCCATGGTCTACAAGCTCAACGCCGACTCGACCGTCGCTTCCAAGGAAGTGCTCGGCGACATGTCCGCCGCGCATTGATATCGAAGCGCCGCGCTTCACGAGGAGGCGCGGCGCATTCTTCTAGCTCCCTGACGCGCCCTTCGCCCGAGACGCCTTCGCACGGGCGGCTTCGAAAGCCGGCAGGCGATTGGCAATCCACTGCCAAAGCGTCACGACCTCCACCAGAAGCTCGCCGCCAAGCGGCGTCAATTCGTATTCCACGCGTGGCGGCACCTGCGGGTAGAGCGTGCGCGTCACCAGACCGTCGCTCTCCAGCGTCCGCAGGGTCTGCGTCAGCACCTTCTGGCTGATCCCTTCCACCCGTTCGAGAACGCGCGAAAAGCGCAACGGCCCCTTCGCCTCCGCCAGTATGTGCATCACCCTTAGCGGCCACTTCGCGCTGGCGCGCTCCAGCATCTCGCGGGCGAGCGCATCTTGTGCGTCCGTGAGCGTTTCGCAAAAATCGAACGTTCCATTATCAACAACAGTTACCATAAGGTATGTATAGCTCCATAGGGTACCTTCTTTCAAGACGAAACCAACTGCCCTATATGGTTTCTGACAGATCAAGGAGATTTCCATGTCACAGGTTTGGTTGATAACAGGCACTTCCCGCGGCCTCGGCAGGGCGCTGGCTGAAGCAGTGCTGGCCGGTGGGCACAAGCTCGTCGCGACGGCACGTGATCCATCGCAACTGGACGATCTCAGGCAGCGTTACGGCGAAAACGTCGTCACCGTCGCTCTCGACGTAACCGACGAGCAGTCCGCGGCCTCAGCCGTGAAAACGGCGGTGGACAGGTTTGGTCGCCTCGACGTCCTTGCCAATAATGCCGGCTATGGCGATGTCGGCTCGATCGAAGATACCAGCATTGCCGATTTCCGCGCCCAGATCGAAACCAACCTGTTCGGAACGATCATCGTCACCAAGGCGGCGCTGCCGCTGATGCGCGAGCAGGGCTTCGGCCACATCATCCAGTTTTCCTCCGTCGGCGGCCGCATCGGCCCGGCCGGCCGCGCGCCTTATGCAGCGGCGAAGTGGGGCGTCGAAGGCTTCTCGGAAGTTCTCTCCCGGGAAGTCGGCCCGCTCGGCATCAAGGTGACGATCATCGAGCCCGGCGGCTTCAGGACCGATTTCGCTGGCGCCTCCACCAGTCTTCGGGAGGGACGTCCGGAATACGACGATACGGTCGGCAAGATGGCCCGCTACCAGCGAGACTACAACGGCAAACAGCCGGGCGATCCCTTAAAGGCTGCCGCTGCGGTTATCTACGCCGCCAGCCTCGCCGCGCCGCCGCTACGCCTGCTGCTCGGCAGCGACGCGGTCCGCGGCGTGGAGCAGAACGATGCCGCGCGAGCAGAAGCCCACCGGCAATGGCGCGACCTCAGTGTCTCCACCGACTTCGAGCCCGGCGCAGGTGCGGGAAGTTTTCCTTGGGAGGCCAAGTAGCCCCGATGTCCCCAAGCCGAGCCGGAGATCGGCGGGGATCGGTCCGGTTTCGGTTCAGTTCTCGATGGTGAACTGAACCCGATCTGCGGCAAACCGGCTGATCGCATATTGCACGGGCACGCCCTCGAGGTCCGTGTTCATCGCCTTGGTGATGAGCACGATCGCACCCGGCGTCAGTTCGAGCGCGGCGAGATCGCCGGCCTCGGCATGCGCTGCCGTGATCTCGGTCGTCGCCCGCACATAGTCGGCCAGCCCCAGCTCGGCAAAGGCCCGGGTGATTGATTCCGCCTTCTCGTAAGCCTCAGGCATACCGGCGAAGCGGTCCGCCGGAAACCAGGTCGTGGCGCAGGAAACCGGCCGGTCGTCTGCCTTGCGCACCGTCTCCATGCGGATCACCGGTGCGCCCGGCGGCAGCTTCAGCCAGCGCGCCACCTCTTCATCCGCCTTCTCCTCGCCATGTCCGAGCAGCAGGCCGCGCATCGCGCGCGCCTGCTCGCCGATACCCGCGGTGAACCGCGTCCGTCGGGTGATCGGGAAGTTCAGCCGTTCCTTGCGCTCGATTAGCGTGCCGCGCCCCTGCACGGCGCGCACGATCCCCTCTTGGGAGAGGGCGGCAAGCGCGCTGCGCACCGTATGCCTGTTAACGCCGAACTGCTGCGCGAGAACCATCTCCGGCGGCACCATTCCAGTCCCGTCGTAAGCGCCGGCGCTGATCGCCTGCCGAATGCGATCGGCGATCTGCCTCCACAGCGCGATACCCGTTTGTCTTTGCACCTGCCCAGCCATTTTGCCCCTTGATGTCATACGCTTGTCACGTCGCCGATTTAAGCCTAAACATATCTTGTATAGTTGTCTATATCAATAGACATTTAAAGGATATGTGATGACCTTAGCGGAAATGAATGAGGCGGCAAGGCAGGCGGAAGCGGCGCGAAAGCGCACCGCCGACCTCCTGGCCCGCGCCGAGCGGCAGGAGCTGGATGCGGCATGGCATGCGCTTGATGACAAGCCCGTCGTCCAGCCGGTGCGCGGCCCGGAAACCGGCCTTGTCATGGTTCGCGGTCGCATGGGCGGCGCCGGAGCGCCCTTCAATCTCGGTGAAGTGACGGTGACGCGCGCCACGGTTCGTCTTGCCTCCGGCACGGTCGGCCACGCCCAGGCGCTCGGCACCGATCGCGAAAAGGCCCGCCTGTCCGCGATCTTCGATGCACTCTGGCAGGAGGCGGCATCGCAGGTGTTGGTCGAGCAGGCATTGCTGTCGCCGATCGCCGCCCGCATCGCCGATTCTGATGGCCGCAAAGCCGACGAGACCGCGGCAACGCGGGTCGATTTCTTCACCATGGTTCGCGGAGACGACTGATGAGCCTCAAGCCCCAAGCTCTCAAGGCCGACACCCAAAAAACTGACGCACTCTCCGGCGGCTTTGCCCAGCCGGTGTTCCACGCCCAGAGCGTTTTCAAGCTGATGATGGACGCCATGGCCCGCCCCGGGATCATCCAGACCGTCGAGCCCGATGCCGCGCCGCCCGCCCCCCTCGGTGTTGCCGCCGGGGCCATCGCGCTGACGCTGTGCGACCACGACACGCCGGTCTGGCTGTCGTCCGGTCTGGCAAAATCGGCCGTCCCGCAATGGCTCGGCTTCCACACAGGCGCTTCCGTAACGCCCGAAAAGGCAGAAGCCCGTTTTGCCTTTGTCGAAAGCGGCGTTCCGCTCTCCTCCTTCGGCCTGTTTGCCGCCGGCACCCAAGAATATCCGGATCGCTCGACGACGCTGGTCATCGGTCTTGCTGATCTCGAAGGCGGCCGCCGTCTGGCGTTGATGGGCCCCGGCATCAAGACCGTCAACGACATCGCGCCAACTGGTCTGCCGGAAAGTTTCCTGCACCTGTGGAGCGAAAACCGCGCCCTCTTCCCGCGCGGCATCGATATCGTCCTGACATCAGGCAGCCGTTTCCTGTGCCTGCCGCGCACCACCAAGATCACCGCAACGGAGATGTGAACCATGTATGTTGCTGTAAAAGGTGGCGAAGCCGCCATTTCGAATGCCCATCGCCTGCTGGCCGACCGCCGTCGCGGCGACCGCTCGCTGCCGGCCATCGGCATCGAGCAGATCGTTGCCCAGCTGGCGCTCGCCGTCGATCGCGTCATGGCCGAGGCCTCGCTTTATGATCGCACGCTGGCGGCGCTCGCCGTACGCCAGTCGCGCGGCGACATGATCGAGGCGATCTTCCTGCTGCGCGCCTACCGCACGACGCTACCGCGCTTCGGCTATTCGCAGCCGATCGACACGGCGAAGATGAAAATCGAGCGCCGCGTTTCGGCGACCTACAAGGATCTGCCCGGCGGCCAGCTGCTCGGCCCGACCTTCGACTACACCCACCGCCTGCTCGATCCGTCGCTCCTATCGGACGAAGCCGTCGACGAGCCCAGCCGGCGCGATGCCGAAACCGGCCGCGTCATCCGCGTCTCCGAAATCCTCGCTGAGGAAGGCTTGATCGAGGGCGATGGTGAAATGCCCGAGGACCACGAGGTCGGCGACCTCACCCGCGAGCCGATGGAATTCCCTATGAGCCGCGATCTGCGCCTGCAGGCACTTGCCCGCGGCGACGAAGGTTTCCTGCTGGCGCTCGGTTATTCGACCCAGCGCGGCTACGGCCGCAACCATCCCTTTACCGGCGAAATCCGCATCGGCGAGGTCGAGGTCGAGTTCGATGTGCCGGAACTCGGCTTTGCCGTCTCGCTCGGCACCATCCAGGTGACCGAATGCCAGATGGTCAATCAGTTCAAGGGTTCCTCCAAGGCGCCGCCGCAGTTTACCCGGGGCTATGGCCTGGTGTTTGGCCAGAGCGAGCGCAAGGCGATGTCGATGTCGCTGGTCGACCGTGCCCTGCGCGCCGAAGAGCTCGGCGAGGACATCACCGCCCCGGCGCAGGACGAGGAATTCGTCATCTCTCATGCCGACAACGTCCAGTCGACCGGTTTCGTCGAGCATCTGAAGCTGCCGCACTACGTCGATTTCCAGGCCGAACTGGATCTCGTCCGGCGCATCCGCAACGAGTTCGAAGCAGCCCGCAGCGGCAGCGACGACAGCATCAAGGAGGCAGCCGAATGACCGATCTGGCCACGTACAACTTCGCCTATCTCGACGAACAAACCAAGCGGATGATCCGCCGCGCTATCCTGAAGGCGATCGCCATCCCCGGCTATCAGGTTCCCTTCGCCTCGCGCGAAATGCCGATGCCTTATGGCTGGGGCACCGGCGGCGTGCAGGTGACCGCTTCGATCATCGGCCCGGACGACGTGCTGAAGGTCATCGATCAGGGCGCCGACGACACCACCAATGCCGTCTCGATCCGCGCCTTCTTCCAGAAGGTCGCCAATGTCGCGGTCACCACCCACACCAAGGATGCGACGATCATCCAGACGCGCCACCGCATCCCCGAGGAAAAGCTCGGACCGAACCAGGTGCTCGTCTACCAGGTGCCGATCCCCGAGCCCCTGCGCTTCCTAGAGCCGCGCGAGACCGAGACCCGCAAGATGCATGCGCTTGAGGAGTACGGCCTCATGCATGTGAAGCTTTATGAGGACATCGCCCACAACGGCCGCATCTCCAAGACCTATGCCTACCCGGTCAAGGTCGCCGGCCGCTACGTCATGGATCCGTCGCCGACGCCGAAGTTCGATAATCCGAAGATGCACATGTCGGATGCGTTACAGCTGTTCGGCGCCGGTCGCGAAAAGCGCATCTACGCCGTGCCGCCCTACACCGACGTCGTCAGCCTCGATTTCGAGGACTACCCCTTCGAGATCCAGCGCTTCGGCAAACCCTGCGCGCTCTGCGGCGCCGAGGAGGTCTATCTCGACGAGGTGATCCTCGATGACAAGGGCGGCCGCATGTTCGTCTGCTCCGACACCGACCACTGCGAAGACCGCCGCGAACACGGCCACGTCGGCGAGATGCTGGCGCCCAACAAGGAGGCAGCCGAATGACCGACACACCGCTTCTCAAAGTCAACGACGTCTCGAAATTCTACGGCAACCGCATCGGCTGCAAGAATGTCTCCTTCGAGCTCTGGCCCGGCGAAGTGCTGGCGATCGTCGGCGAATCCGGCTCCGGCAAGACGACGCTCCTCAATTGCATCTCGACCCGCCTGATGCCGACCACAGGCAGCGTCGAATACCACATGCGCGACGGCGCCTACCGCGATCTCTACCGCATGAGCGAAGCCGAGCGCCGCTTCCTGATGCGAACCGACTGGGGTTTCGTGCATCAGAATCCGGCTGACGGTCTGCGCATGACGGTTTCGGCCGGCGCCAACGTCGGCGAGCGCCTGATGGCCATCGGTGACCGTCACTACGGCAATATCCGCTCGACCGCAGTCGACTGGCTGCAGCGCGTCGAGATCGACGAAAGCCGCATCGACGACCAGCCGCGCGCTTTCTCCGGCGGTATGCGCCAGCGCCTGCAGATTGCCCGCAATCTGGTGACTGGCCCGCGCCTCGTTTTCATGGATGAGCCGACCGGTGGTCTCGACGTCTCGGTGCAGGCTCGCCTGCTCGACCTCGTGCGCGGTCTCGTCAACGATCTCGGCCTGGCGGCTATCGTCGTCACCCACGACCTTGCCGTCGCCCGCCTACTGTCGCACCGCATGATGGTGATGAAGGATGGTCATGTCATCGAGCATGGGCTGACCGACCGCGTTCTCGACGATCCGCGGGAGCCTTACACGCAGCTTCTCGTTTCCTCCATCCTTCAGGTCTGATCGCGATAAACCGTTCGGAATCCGGCTACCGGACGCCGGGCGGGCCAGCGAAATTAAGGAAAAGAAATCATGGCAACGCCTCTCGTTGTTTCGGAAGTAGCCAAGAGCTTCACCATGCACCTGCGCGACGGCATCAAGCTGCCCGTCGTTTCCGACGTGTCCTTCTCGGTCGCATCGGGGGAATGCGTCGTCCTCGGCGGTCCTTCGGGCATCGGCAAGAGCTCGCTCCTGAAGATGATCTATGGCAACTACGCCGTCGATGCCGGCCAGATCCTCGTCAAGCATCAGGACCGCATCGTCGATCTCGCCACCACCGATCCGCGCACCGTCATCGACGTTCGCCGCCATACGCTCGGTTATGTCAGCCAGTTCTTGCGCACCGTCCCGCGCGTCGCCGCGATCGATGTCGTCGCCGAGCCGCTTGTCGCCCGCGGCACCAAGGCGGAAGCGGCGCGTGAAAAGGCCGCCGAGCTGCTGGCCAAGCTCAATCTGCCGGAGGCACTCTGGCAGCTGCCACCCGCAACCTTCTCCGGCGGCGAACAGCAGCGCGTCAACATCGCCCGCGGTTTCATAACCGAGCACACCATCCTGCTGCTCGATGAGCCGACTGCATCGCTGGATGCGAAAAACCGCGCGGTCGTCGTCGAGATGATCGCCGAAAAGAAGAAGGCCGGCGTCGGCCTGCTCGGCATTTTCCACGATGAGGAGGTGCGCGAGGCGGTCGCCGACCGCGTTCTCGACGTGCAGGCCTTCTCGCCGCGAAAGGCAATAGCAGCATGAGCCGCAAGATTGGCCTCGAGCCCTACTTTCATGAAACGGCATCCGTGAGAAATGCCACCTTCGGCCGCTTCACCGAGGTCTCCGAACGGTGCCGTATCGAGGAAGTGCAGTTCGGCGACTATTCCTACGTCATGCAGGACGGCGCCATCTGGTGCGCGACGATCGGCAAGTTCGTCAATATCGCCGCTTCGGTGCGCATAAATGCCACCAACCACCCGACATGGCGCGCGACGCTGCATCACTTCACCTATCGCGCCGCCGACTATTGGCCGGATGCCGACATGGAGACTGATTTCTTCGAGTGGCGGCGCTCCAATCGCGTCATCATCGGCCATGACGTCTGGATCGGCCACGGCGCCACCATCCTGCCCGGTGTCAAGGTGGGCAATGGTGCCGTCATCGGGGCCGGCGCCGTCGTCTCCAAGGACGTGGCACCCTATACCATCGTCGGTGGGGTTCCCGCCAAGCCCATCCGTGAACGCTTTCCGAAAGAGATCGGCGAGCGCATGGATCGTCTCGCCTGGTGGGACTGGGAGCACGATCGCCTGCGCGTCGCGTTAGCCGATTTCCGCAATCTCGGCGCCGAGGATTTTCTGGCTCGATACGAGGGATGATGAAACGGTCGCGGCGGCAACGATCGTGTCGCCGCCCGCACCTTTCCAAAGGTTGTCGCCTGGCCTCACTGTATCAGGTCTGAAGAGACGGTTGCCGATCAGGAATCCCGTCAAGTTGGTTCGCGGCTTCGCGTCCCGACGACGAGAAGGCGGACCGCGCTTTGATGAAAATATCGGGCGGTCACGGTCAACGAACCGGGAATTTCTGTAAAAATTGGAAACACTTTGTGACTAAGTGTCTCCAAAAGCTACGGTTTTTGACTTGCCGCGAAAGACGACATGACAGATATTGTTCCGATATCAAGGAAGTCGTCATGATCAGAATGATTGAAGACCCCGCCGAATTGGCTGGTGAAGATATCACTGGCAAATACATCCTACGGAAGCTGAATTACCACTGGTTTGCCTATGGCAAGGCCGGCATCGTGACTGCCTGCGTGGGCTCCATACTGCATATCGACCGGGAAGAGACCGTCTTCTCCGAACGGTGGGGCCGTCGTGCCTACACCGGTACAGGCAAACGCTATCCCGGCGGTGTCTGTCCGATCTCGGCCGTCGCCTGCGTCTGCGATACGCCAGATGACGTCAACGCCGTCATCCAGCTCGACGTGGATGCACAGGACGAGTTCTATCAATTGGTCGCAAAGACCGAAGCCAAGGTTCAGGCGCTCGCTTCTTCATCGCGGAATACCGTGTTTCTCGTCGCCGCCGAATAACCTCTGCCGCATTGCAGGCGCTGCGCAACCGGCAGCCCGATTGCGCCATGCTCCTCCAGCCGTTCGATGTCATATGCGGCCCTCGTGGCTCATCGGCAAAAACACACATAAAAACGCGGCGCCATCATCATTCTGTCATGGAAATATTCTAGCCGGAAAGCAGCTTGCGGCAAGCGGTCAAATCACTGAAGACTGCGACCTGCATTCCGAACGATTTCCAGGATACTGGCCTTGCGATACGCACTCTATTTCACGCCGCCGAAGGATGATCCCTTGAACGGCACGGCTTCGCTCTGGCTTGGCCGCGATGCCTTCACGGGCGAAACTTATCCGGCTCCCGAGCATCCTGGGCTGCCAGCCGCGGAACAGTTTGAGCTGACCGCGGAACCACGCCGCTACGCCTTTCATGCCACGATCAAGGCACCTTTCCATCTCGCCGCGTCGGTGACCGAGAAGGACCTTATTCACGCTGCCGAGGATTTCGCCGCGGTCACTCCCGCCTTCGCGATCCCCGACCTGGTTCTGGGGCAGTTGGGCAGGTTCTTTGCCCTGGTGCCCGCTGCGCTCTATCCGCCGCTTCAGCTGTTTGGTGCGACGGTGGTAAAGTCGTTCGAACCGTTCCGCGCAGCCTTGTCGGAAGCCGATATTGCGCGCCGCTCGCCAGAGAAACTGAGCGAGAGCCAGAGAGCGAACCTGTTGCGCTGGGGCTATCCCTATGTGATGGATGACTTCGGTTTCCACATGACGCTCACCGGCCAGGTGCCGGAAGAGCGCGCCGGCGTGATGAGGGCCGTTCTGTCGCAGCGTTTCGCCGCCTTTACCGGCCGGCCGCTCGCGATCTCCGGGCTCGCCGTTTTTGTCGAAGAGGCGCGTGGCGCGCCGTTCAAAGCCCATTCCTGGTTTCCGCTTGCCGGGGCCAAAAACTGAAAGACCCAAATCCGATGACCAAAGAATCCGTCTTCTCCAACGCCCGCATCGTCCTCGAGGATGAAATCGTCGAAGGATCGGTCCTCGTCCGCGATGGCAAGATCGCCGATATCTCGACGGGCAACTCGCATGTGGGCGACGATTTCGAAGGCGATTATCTGATCCCGGGTCTCGTCGAGTTGCATACCGACCATCTCGAAGGCCACTATTCGCCGCGCCCCGGTCTGCGCTGGCACAAGACCGCGGCGATCCAGGCCCATGACGCTCAGATCGTCACCTCGGGCATTACCACCGTGTTCGACTGCCTGCGCATGGGTGCCGACGAGGATGGTGGCTTCGAGCATGGCGAAATGCGCGAGATGGCCGATGCCATCCAGAAGGCCGAACAGGAAGGCCGCCTGCGCGCCGAGCATTTGCTCCACCTTCGCTGCGAAGTCTCCGCCGACAACGTGCTGCAGCATTTCGCCGATTTCGAGAACGATCCCTATGTCCGCCTTGTCTCGCTGATGGACCACGCACCGGGCCAGCGCCAGTTCCAGACGATGGACCAGTACATCTTCTATTACCAGAAGAAGCGCGGCCTGACCGATGCAGAGTTCGCCAAGTTCATCGACCGCCGCGTTTCCGAATCCGAGCGCAATTCCACGCCGCATCGTGTCGCCATTTCCAAGGTTTGCGCCGAGCGCGGCATCACCGTTGCCAGCCACGATGACGCAACACTCGATCATGTCGACGAAGCGATCGAAAACGGCGTACGTCTCGCCGAATTCCCCACCAGCTTCGATGCCGCCAAGGCCTCGCACGAGAACGGCATGAGCGTGCTGATGGGTGCGCCGAACATCGTCCGCGGTAAGTCGCATTCGGGCAATATTGCCGCCCGCGATCTCGCCGAGCGCGGCGTCCTCGATGTGCTCTCCTCGGATTACGTGCCGCTCAGCCTGCTCTACGCACCGTTCCTGATCGCCGACGAGGTCGAGAGCATTTCGCTGCCGAAGGCAATCGCCATGGTCACCTCGACGCCGGCCCGCACTGTCAGCCTCAATGATCGCGGCCGCATCGCCACCGGCCTGCGCGCTGATCTTGTTCGCGTCTTCCGCGACGAGGGCGTTCCCGTAACCCGCTCGGTCTGGCGCGAAGGGCGCCGGGTCGCATGATCCCCTCGCACGAACCTCACGCCGTTCCCGGCACCGAACGCGGCATGATGGTCGTCGTCGTCGGCCCGAGCGGCGCCGGCAAGGACACGCTGATGGCGCTGGCCGCCCGACATTTCCGCGGTCGCCATGACGTGCATTTCGTCCGTCGGGTCATCACCCGCGAACACGATGCAGGTGGCGAAGACCATCTCGCGGTCTCCGATCAGGGCTTCGTGTCGATGGAGCAGGCCGGCAGCTTCTCGGTCTGGTGGGAAGCGCATGGTTTGAAGTATGGTATCCCGGCCGAAATCTCGGTGTCGCTGGCGGCGGGCAACCTCGTCGTCGCCAACGGCTCCCGCTCGGCCCTGCATCGCTTCCAGGCGGTCTTTCCGCGTCTCAAGGTGATCAACGTCACTGCCCGCGCCGACGTGTTGGCGACCCGACTGGAGGCTCGCGGCCGCGAAACGCACGAAGACATCATGGCGCGCCTTGCCCGTGGCCCGCTCACCGTGCGCGGCAACTACGATGTCGTGGATCTCGACAACAGCGGTTCATTGGAAGAGGGCGAGCGCCGCATGGTCGAGGTGCTGACCGACTGCCTCGCCGAGGTCGGCTGACACGGAGACACCGGATGCGGCCGATCAGGGTAGTCGACTACGACCCACAATGGCCGCACCTCTTCGAAGCCGTCAGGGCCGAACTCCTTGCGCTCGCTGCCGACCGCATCCTCGCAGTCGAGCATATCGGCAGCACATCTGTCCCCGGATTGGCCGCCAAACCCAAGATCGATCTTGACGCCGTGCTGATCTCCCAAAGCGCGCTGGCCGAACTCACCCCATGCCTGCCGGCAGCCGGCTATATTTCGCACGGTGATGTCCATGGCGAAGGCCGCTGGACCTTCACCCGAGACCACAAAGGCTACGGCCTGCGCCTCTATCTCTGCACCGAAGGCAACGTCGCCCATCGAGACCGCCTGTTGTTCCGCGACTATCTCCGCGCGCACCCGCAGCGTGCCGCCGAATACCAGGCGCTGAAATTGCACCTTGCCGCAGAAGCCCAAGGAGATTGGGACGTATACACCGGCGGCAAGAGTGATTTCGTCAGCGAAACAATCGCGCGGGCGACCGCCGAGGTGGCCTCCTCGCGGGGATAATTTTCTTGCGCGAGAAAAGACGTCGAAGCGATTTCAACACTTTGCTTGAAACCATCGTCCCCATCCATCCCCGCTCGGATGCGCCACGCGATACTGGTGGCGTCATTGGACAGGGAGCCGGGGGTCGCGAACCGGATCTGACACATCGGGCAAGTCGCCCGGCGTCCGATGATGGTTGCGAGAGGTGGATCGCAGGCCGTCAGGGTCGAGAATCCATCCGGAAGGGAAGGGCCGAGAGACGCTCCTGTCGGCCCGGAAGCCCCGGAAACCTTGATGCGATCGGGCAGGCGTCAAAGCCTGACACCACCCATCCAATGCCATCGACGCCTGCCCATTCCCAGCATGACCGATACCGTCGCGGAGTTCTCTCCGGCGCGGGGTTTTGTGCTGTGTGGTGGATGCTCGGGCTCTTGCGACCGCTGCACCGTCTGCGCCGGCAGCCCCCTCATCGCCTCGCTATCGCTCCGGCACTTCTCCCTGCCGGGGAGAAGTGGCTGGGCGCACCCGCGCTGCCCGATCTGGGCGTCTTTGTTGTAAAGGGCATCAGCCCCTCCGATTCCGGCGGCACGTCAAGGCTGGCGGGGAAGCTGCGGTTCGAGAAAGCGAAGTGAAGCGATCATGCCGGCAGCAGAAACCCGGACGTGCAATGCGCCCGGCCCCACCTGGATCAGATCACCTGTCCGACATCGATGCGGTTGCCGTCGGGATCCTCGAACACGAAGGCGCGTAGGCCATAGTCCTTGTTCTGCAGGCTCTTTATGATCCGCACCCCATGCGCCTGGCATAGCGCATGCAGCGCGTCGACGTCCTCGACCATCAGGTGGGCGACGTTGAAGCTGGGGTTCTTGTGGTTCGGCTGCAGGGTCAGGTGTAGTTCGGCGGCGTCGCGCTTGAGGATCACGAAGCCGACGGGGCTGCCGTTTTCGAACACCTTGGTGAAGCCCATCACTCCGGCGTAGAAGTCCATCGCCCGGCCGATATCCTTGACCGGAACCATCGCGGCAATGCGTCCGAATCGGACACCATGATCAGCGATCTCTGTCATCGCTCACTCTCCTTGCGAGACGTCACGAACGACTCCGGCGGTGCGGAGAAACATGCGCGCGCTCCAATGTTTCGACAAGAAGGACGGTGCCTTGTGGACGATCTATAGCGATGGACACCGGCTGCGGCAACAGCGGCGACCCGTGTCGGGCATGGCACTTGCGGCAGATGGTCGGACGCTGCGGTTGTCGCGGCACCTTGAGCAAGGGGATCGCGCTGTACTGGCTGTCTTGATTAAGGCATTGCCGGGGTGGCCACCGCCACCACGCCTATATCACTCCCCGTCGCCACGCCCGCTGACGATCTCGCGCTTGCCGACATGGTTCGCCGGGCCCACCAGCCCTTCCTTCTCCATCCGCTCGACCAATGAGGCGGCGCGGTTGTAGCCAATGCCGAGGCGGCGCTGGATGTAGGAGGTCGAGCACTTCTTGTCGCGCAGCACCACCTTGACCGCCTTGTCGTAGAGGTCGTTGCCGTCCTCGG
This sequence comes from Rhizobium sp. Root1220, assembly GCF_001426265.1. Taxonomy (GTDB): domain Bacteria; phylum Pseudomonadota; class Alphaproteobacteria; order Rhizobiales; family Rhizobiaceae; genus Rhizobium. Next base: position 375,459 of record NZ_LMDG01000001.1, on the reverse strand, counting down.
CCGCCATGTCGCCCTTGTCGAAGACCGCGCTGTCTTCTTCCTCGGCGTCGTCCTCTTCCTCGGCGGTAACGGTGTCGAGATACTCCGGCCGCCCCTGCGTCTTCAGATGTGCGACGACCTTTTCGACTTCGGCATCGGATACGAAGGGTCCGTGGACGCGCGAGATACGCCCGCCGCCCTGCATGTGCAGCATGTCGCCCTGGCCGAGCAGCTGTTCGGCGCCCTGTTCGCCGAGGATGGTGCGGCTGTCGATCTTCGAGGTCACCTGGAAGGAGATGCGGGTCGGGAAGTTGGCCTTGATCGTGCCGGTGATGACGTCGACCGACGGACGCTGTGTCGCCATGATCAGATGGATGCCTGCAGCGCGCGCCATCTGCGCCAGACGCTGGATCGCCCCTTCGATCTCCTTGCCGGCCACCATCATCAGGTCGGCCATCTCGTCGACGATGACGACGATATAAGGCATCGGCGTCAGGTCGAGTTCCTGTTGCTCCTCAACAGGTGCACCAGTGCTACGGTCGAAGCCGGTCTGCACCATGATGTGGATGGTCTCGCCTTTCTCCTTGGCTTGCGCAACTCGGCCGTTGTAGCCGTCGATATTGCGCACGCCGAGGCGCGACATCTTGCGATAGCGGTCTTCCATCTCGCGAACCGCCCACTTCAGCGCCATCACCGCCTTCTTCGGGTCGGTAACGACGGGTGTGAGCAGGTGCGGAATGCCGTCATAGACGGAGAGTTCCAGCATCTTCGGATCGACCATGATCAGCCGGCACTGCTGGGGAGACATGCGGTAGAGCAGCGACAGGATCATCGTGTTGATGGCGACCGACTTGCCCGAGCCGGTGGTGCCGGCAACCAGCAGATGCGGCATCTTGGCGAGCTCGGCGATAACGGGTTCGCCGCCGATCGTCTTGCCGAGCCCGAGCGCCAGCTTGAAGCTGCTCTTTTCGAAATCGGCGCTCTCGATCATCTCGCGGAAATAGACGGTCTCGCGCAGCACATTCGGCAGTTCGATGCCGATGACATTGCGGCCGGGAACGACCGCGACGCGTGCCGACAGCGCCGACATCGAGCGGGCGATGTCGTCGGCAAGGCCGATGACCCGTGAGGATTTGACACCCGGCGCCGGTTCGAATTCGTAGAGCGTTACGACGGGGCCGGGACGGACGTGGATGATCTCGCCCTTGATGCCGAAATCCTCGAGCACGCTTTCCAGAAGCCCGGCATTCTGCTCCAGCGCTTCCTGCGACATGATCTCGCCGACCCGTTCCGGCGGCTCCTGCAGCAGCGAGTTCGACGGGAATTCGTAGCCCGATGCATCGACCTTGGACGGCACGAATTTGTGCGCCGCCATCCGCGCAGCTGGGGCCAGCGGTGTGATCACCGGCTGCGCCCGCGCCGGCATCGGCGCGATCGGTTGTGGGACCGGCTGCGCTATCGGCTGTGGCAGCGGCTGCGGCTCGACGGCAGCGGCCTGAGGCGAAGGCGCCGTCACCAGTGGCGGACGGCTCGGCTTGCGAACGGTCACCGCGGCGGCGGCAGGCGCTGGTGCAATGGCTGGGACAACGGCGACGGGCGCTGCGACAATCGGGGTAGCACTGGCATAGGGGGTGGCTATGACGGGCTGCTTGCCGGGGCGCCACTCCATGACGCGGAACCGGCTGATGATCGACTCGGCACTCGCCTCGACCCTCGGCAGCACGGCTTGCGGCAGCTGGATCGGTGTGGCTTTCTCGGTTTCCTCGAAGGACATCACTTCCCAGAACGCGAAATCCGAGATCGACGCCAGATCGGATGACGCGCGGAAACAGGTCTCGACCGTCGCGGTCGGCGCGACGATCGAAGCGGGATTCGGCTCTACGGCAACATCCGTCGCCTCGTGCTGATAGATATCGAACGGCACGTTGACGACAACGGGTGCCTGCAAGGGCACACGGATTGCCTCGTCTGCCCTTGGCGCCCGCACTTCGACAGCCGGCTGCGGAACCGGCTCGCTCGGTGCCTTGCGCGGGTTGATCAGGCTTTCCGGCGTGCGTGTGAAACGCACGTTCGGCGCCAGCGAAAAGTTGCTCTGCCAGATCGGCGGTGTCGGCTTCTCGCCGGCATGGTCCTGCAGCTGTTCTTCATCGACTCCGGTGGAAATTTCCCCGGCATCCGTCAGATTGGTTCTAGGAAAGCGCATACGACAGCTACTCACTCATGATTAGCAACTACTACCCGCTTCCGGCTTAGGAAATGAAGGTTAATAAGTTCCTTCCAAGAGCGCCGCAGCGCCCTGGTCGATGAGGGCAAATCGCAGTTCTTTCAGTGACTTGGGCAACAGGGAAAATTTTAGTGAATTTCCGACGAAGCGCTCAGTGCGCTTCGTCCCAGTTGGCGGCCGAACGCGCGTCGACCTTCAGCGGCACGCGCATTTCGAGCGCCGGCATGGTGGCATTTTCCATCACCGACACGATGATCGGCATGGCCTTCTCGACGTCGGCATCCTCGACCTCGAATATCAATTCGTCGTGCACCTGCAACAGCATACGGACGCGATCGCCGAGGCCGGCTTCTGCTAACGCCGGCTCGATCCTGATCATCGCCCGGCGGATGATGTCAGCGGCCGAACCCTGAATGGGCGCGTTGATCGCCGCGCGCTCGTTGAAGGCCCGCACCGAAGGGTTGGAGGAGCGAATCTCCGGGTAGTTGATTCGCCGCCCGAAGATCGTCTCGACATAGCCCTTGTCGCGCGCCATTTGCTTGCGGCTGTCCATGTAGTCGCGGATCCCGGGAAAACGTTCGAAATACCGCTTGATATAGTCTCCCGCTTCCGACCGCTCGATCGAAAGCTGGTTGGCAAGGCCGAAGGCGGAAATGCCGTAGATGATGCCGAAGTTGATAGCCTTGGCACGGCGGCGCACATCCGACGGCATACCCTCGACCGGTACGCCGAACATCTCCGATGCCGTCATCGCATGGATGTCGACGCTGTCGGCAAAGGCCTGAGTCAATTGCGGGATGTCGGCGACATGCGCGAGCACGCGCAGTTCGATCTGGCTGTAGTCGGCCGAGATCAGCTTGTGGCCCGGGGTCGAGATGAAGGCGGTACGGATCTTGCGGCCTTCAGCCGTGCGGACAGGAATGTTCTGCAGGTTCGGTTCCGACGAGGAAAGACGCCCCGTCGTCGTCGAGGCCAGCGAGTAGGAGGTATGCACCCGCTTCGTCTGCGGATGAATGTAGCCGGGCAGCGCGTCGGTATAGGTGGACCTCAGTTTCGTCAGCTGTCGCCAGTCGACGATCTTGCGCGGCAACTCGAAACCTGCCGCGGCCAGATCTTCGAGCACGCTGGCCGAGGTCGACCACTGGCCGGTCTTGGTCTTGCTGCCGCCAGCCAGCCCCATCTTGCCGAACAGGATATCGCCCAGCTGCTTCGGTGAACCGATGGTGAAGCGCTCGCCGGCCAGCTTGAAGATCTCATCCTCGAGGGCGGCAGCACCCTGCGCCAGTTCGCCGGAGAGGCGCGACAGGATCTGCCGGTCGACCGTGATGCCTCGTTCTTCCATATGCGCCAGTACCGGAAGCAGTGGACGCTCCAGCCGCTCGTAGACGGTCGTCAGTTTCTCGGCCGCAAGCCGCGGCTTCAGCACCATCCAGAGCCGCAGCGTGATGTCCGCGTCTTCGGCGGCATAATGCGTGGCGCGATCGATATCGACGAGATCGAAGGTAATGTTGGACTTACCGCTGCCCGCGACATCCTTGTAGGCGATCGGCTCGTGGTTCAGGAATTTCTCCGAAAGCGGATCCATTCCATGCGCGCCGGTGCCGGCGTCGAGCACATAGGAGATCAGCATCGTATCGTCGAAATTCTTCGTTTCGACGCCATGGCGCTTCATCAGCAGGTAGTCGTATTTCAGGTTCTGCGCGACCTTGAGGACGGATTCATCCTCCAGCAGCGCCTTGAACCGGGGCAGGGCGTCGCGCATCGCGATCTGGTTGTCGGCCAGTCCGCCGCCCAATAGGTCGCCCACGCCGGTCTTGTGGCCGATCGGGATGTAAGCGGCCCGAATGTTTGTGCCGGTCGGGCTCTTGTCGTTCTCGGCAATCGCCAGCGAGAACCCCACCAGCTCGGCCTGCATGGCATCGAGCGAAGTGGTTTCCGTATCGAAGCCGACCAGCCCCGCGTCGCGGGCGTCGGCGATCCATTTGTCGAGCGTCGCGACATCGCGGATGGTGACGTAGCGCGAGTGATCGAAGGGCAGGGTCGCGAAAGCGTCGGCGCGTGTCCTGGCAAGGTCGCTCGGCAAAAAGCTTCCTTCGCCGGTGCGGCCATTCGGCCTGACCGGCACGGCAACCGCTGCACCGGCAATATCGGGAATGCCGCCGGCAACCGGTTCCGGCTGGACGACATCGAGATCGGGACCGTGCGCGCTGGCGCCCCATTCGACCGGCACGTCGACGGCGTCGATGGCGCTGGCGTCGCAGTCGCATGCGTCGGCAACGCGACGCGTCAGGCTGGTGAACTGCATCGCCTTCAGGAAGCCGATGAGCTTCGGGCCGTTCTGCGCTTCGAGAACCAGATCCTCGACGGCAAGCTCCAGCGGCACGTCGGTACGCAGCCTGACGAGTTCGCGCGAAAGGCGCGCCTTGTCGGCGTTCTCTATGATTGTCTGGCGCCGTTTTTCCTGCTTGATCTCGGTAGCGCGCGCAAGCAGCGTATCGAGGTCGCCGTATTCGGCGAGCAGTTGCGCCGCGGTCTTTGGACCGATACCCGGAATGCCCGGCACGTTGTCGACCGAATCGCCGGTCATTGCCTGCAGATCGATCATCTTTTCAGGCCCTACGCCCCACTTCTCGATGACATCGGCAACGCCGATCTGCTTGTCCTTCATGCTGTCGTACATGTGGACGTTGCCGGTCACCAGCTGCATCAGGTCCTTGTCGGAGGAGACGATAGTGACATCGGCGCCGAGTGCTTCGGCCTGTCGCGCATAAGTGGCGATGATGTCGTCCGCCTCGAAACCCTCGGTCTCTATGCAGGGAAGGTTGAAGGCCCGCGTCGCGTGGCGGATCAATCCGAACTGCGGGATGAGCTCTTCCGGCGGCGCTGAGCGGTTCGCCTTGTAGGCGTCATAGAGATCCTTGCGAAAGGTCTTTGACGAATAGTCGAAGATGACGGCGAAATGCGTCGGCGTCACGCCCACCGAGGTGTCGCGAGCGTCCGCCAGAAGCTTCCACAACATGTTGCAGAAACCGGACACGGCACCGACCGGCAAACCATCGGATTTGCGGGTCAGCGGAGGGAGTGCGTGAAAGGCTCGAAAGATGAATCCGGAGCCGTCGACAAGGAAAAGATGATCGTCTTTTTTCATGGCAGCATGGATAGCGCGGCACCCTTACAAGGTCCATATAAAGTTCTTGCGGGAAAAGATTGCGGCTCACCAAACTGTTACTAAAATGTAATAGTCAATCCTTACCTTTCCCTTGAAAAGCCACATTCCAGATCACAAATGATTACTACCGACGATGATCCTTGATCGCGTCGAGGGTCTGACAGCCGGCTCGTCCCCCGCCGCTTCGGACTTGGACAAAGGCCTTATCCCCTCTCCGGGCCTTTGTCCCCATTTTGAGCCGCCATAGCCCTTCCCCCGGCTATGGCGGCTTTGTTTTTCTGCTCTATCTCTCCGGAACGGCCGTGATGAAGCAATCGTGATGCATCGTATGCGATTTGTTGCATTGTGCCGGTTTGAATTTTTCGCCTAACTGCGACGATGGGAACAAGCGGAATGGACTCTGGAGCCTATCTTGCCAGCCAACTGGCCAAGGGATTCGCTCGCTCGCTGCAGCAGCGGGCCGCAAGGCTAGGTTTCTCGCCCGGCCAGTTTCCGGTCCTGCTGGAGCTGTGGGCCGAGGACGGGCTGACGCAGAAGCAGTTGCTGGCCCGGGTCGATATCGAGCAGGCGACGATGGCGAACACGCTGGCGCGGATGGAACGCGACGGGCTGATCGACCGCCGACCGCACCCCTCCGACAAGCGGGCCCAGCTGATCTTCCTCAGCGCCAGGGCAAAAGGCATGCAAGACGACGCCGTCGAGGCGGCGCGCGAGGCCGACATGGCACTCTTCCAGGGCTTCAAGAGTTTCGAGCGCGAGCTGACGCTCGAATATATCCGGCGTCTTCTGGACAACGCCAAGAAGCTTTGAGTCCGCTTTGATCCCACATGATTTTCCGTCTCGAAAGCCGCGGGGCTTTGGTCTATCGTCCCGCCGAATTCAAAAGGAGTCGGAAATGACTGATGTTGCCCCGGTGCTCGCGCGCGCCGACCAGAACTTGCCATCCAGCCTCGACAAGCTGTTCGAACTTCTCCGGATCAGGTCGATTTCGACTGACCCGGCCTTCAAGGCTGACTGCCGCAAGGCGGGCGAATGGCTGGTGTCCTACCTGAACACCCTGGGTTTCGAAGCGTCGCTGCGCGACACGCCCGGTCATCCGATGGTGGTCGCCCATCATGCGGGCGCCCGCTCCGACGCGCCGCATGTCCTGTTCTACGGCCACTATGACGTTCAGCCGGTCGACCCGATCGAACTCTGGGAAAATGACCCCTTCGATCCGTCCGTCAAGGATGTCGGGAACGGTCGCAAGATTCTAACCGGCCGCGGAACCGCCGACGACAAGGGTCAGCTGATGACCTTCGTCGAGGCCTGCCGCGCCTACAAGGAAGTCAATGGCGCGCTGCCCTGCCGGATCACCATCCTGTTCGAGGGCGAGGAGGAGTCCGGATCGCCGTCGCTGAAGCCGTTCCTGCAGGCGAACGCCGAAGAGCTCAAGGCCGACTACGCCTTGGTATGCGACACCAGCATGTGGGACCGTGAAACGCCGGCGATCGCGGCCGCCCTGCGCGGCCTGGTCGGTGAAGAGATTGTGGTGACGGCGGCCGATCGTGACCTGCATTCCGGCCTGTTCGGCGGCGCTGCGGCCAACCCGATCCACATCCTGACGGCGGCGCTTGCGGGACTGCACGACGAAACCGGCCGGATCACCCTCGAAGGCTTCTATGACGGCGTCGAGGAAACACCCGCGAACATCAAGGCTTCATGGGAAACGCTGGGCAAAACGGCCGAGAGCTTCCTGGGCGAAGTCGGCCTGTCCATCCCGTCGGGCGAAAAGGGTCGTTCGGTGCTCGAGCTGACATGGGCGCGTCCGACCGCCGAGGTTAACGGCATCTGGGGCGGATACACCGGCGAGGGCTTCAAGACGGTCATCGCCGCCAAGGCGTCGGCCAAGGTGTCCTTCCGCCTTGTCGGCACCCAGGACCCCAACCTCATTCGCGAAACCTTCCGCAACTACGTGCGCTCGAAGGTCCCGGCGGATTGCTCCGTCGAATTCCATCCGCATGGCGGCTCGCCGGCTATCCAGCTGTCCTATGATTCGCCTGTGCTGACCAAGGCGAAGACTGCGTTGTCGGACGAATGGCCAAAGCCTGCGGTGGTGATCGGCATGGGCGGCTCGATTCCGATCGTTGGTGACTTCCAGAGGATGCTCGGAATGGAATCACTGCTCGTCGGCTTCGGTCTTAGCGACGATCGTATTCATTCGCCGAACGAGAAGTACGAACTCGCTTCCTATCACAAGGGCATTCGCTCCTGGATCCGGATCCTCGAAGCATTGGCCAAGTAGACGTGAAAAAGGCGCACCCGTTATCCACGGGAGCGCCACCAAAACAAAAAGGCCGGAGCAAACCGGCCTTTCGCCATTCGCTTCACGTCAATGCCAGTACATCCGTGGTCAAGGAGGAAGCGAATATTGCAGCTAGACTGATCGCAAAAGGTTAACGAACTGTTAACACCGTCATCGCGACCAGCTGAGGAAAATGGCGGACGCCGTAGCGCGCTTGAACTTCCATCGGCTGCAATCTGTTGAACCCTATATCGGAACGCTTGCGTCGCCTTTCAAGAGGCGTTTGCGGGAAACTGACCTTTACCGGGCTCGACCGTTCAAGCTGCATTCATCCAGGGGCAGGTATAAGCTATTGAAAGACAAGGCGAATGGTCGTCGCGCCGTAAGGCGCGGCGAACGCTCGGCAATGTCTGACCGGAGCGTGCCCGACAAACTCGTGCGCCCGATCCGACGCCTCATCCAGGGAGTTCAAGCGTGAAAACCACACTGATGACAATCGCCGCGGCCGCGGCACTTCTGCTCGCGCCGGCCATGGCGCAGGCCGCCGAGGGCTTTGCCACCGCCAATGTCAACATGCGCGCCGGGCCGAGCACGCAGTACCCGGCGGTTACTGTCATCCCGGCGGGAGAGTCGGTCGAGATTCACGGATGCCTCGCCGATGTGCCGTGGTGCGATGTCGAGTTCTACGGCGGCCGTGGCTGGGTCGCCGGCCGCTACGTGCAGGCGCTTTACCAGCAGCGCCGGGTCTATGTCGGGCCGGACTACTATCGCCCGCTCGGCATCCCGACCGTGGTCTTCAGTGTAGGCAACTACTGGGATCGCTACTATCGCAATCGCGATTTCTATCGCGAGCGGGATCGCTGGCGCCGCAATCCAGCCTACGACCGCCCGGCTGTCGGCCGGCCTTATCGGGGGCCGGAATTTGATCGCGGCCCCGCACGCCCGCAGCCCGATACAGGCGGGCGGCCCGGGTTCGACCGTGGTCCCGATCGTGGGCCGGAAGGTGGCCGCGGGCCGGACCGACGTCCTGATCTCGGCGCCCAACCGGGTCAACGCCCCGATCCTGGCCGCGAGCCCGGTCGCCGTCCCGACATGCAGGGCCGTCCGGACGACAATCGGCGACCGGATTTCAATCGCGACCGCAATCGTCCCGATGTTCAGCGGCCGCCGCAGCGCAGCAATGATGCGAATCAGGATCGTCGTGGTGGCGATCGGCGCAGGCCACCGTGCGCGCCGGGTGATGCAGCCTGCGGCAACAACCGGTGACATTCGAAGGGCGGTCGCCAAGGCCGCCCTTTTCTTCGAACATGGAAAAGCCCGGCGCTCTGAAAGAGACGCCGGGCCTATTTACGACCGGCACGTTTGAGGGGAGACGGCCGATCCCTAGCGGAACCTGAAACTGCGTTCCGCTACGAGGTAAATCGAACAGACCGCAAATGGTTCCCGGCCTACCAGAGAGAAACGGTGCGTTCCCGGCCGACAAGCAGATCACGCATCTCGGCGAACGGGCCGTGCAGCATCTTCAGCCGGCTCTCTTCCATCTTGGTCAGCCGGTACTGGAGCGCGAACTCTTGCACGCTCCAGACTTCGCGCAGCCTGAATTCGTCGATTTGCTTAAGATCTTTGCTCATGAATGCCTACGTAGTGCGCGTGATGCGCTAATCTTAGGCGCAAGTCGGCTCGCTATATGTCAGATTTGTGACGCTGGCAACGAATGGCAGCCATGCTAAAACGGCAGGGCTCGGAGCCGCCTAAAAATCAAGCCCGGGCCGCTTTTGCGCCGGGCTTGATTGCATTTTCAGATCCCTGACGAATCAACGCCAGTTGTCATTCCCTCCACGCCGGTCCCACCGCGGCGGATGGTTATCCCATCCGTAGGAGCGCTCGTAGCGCCAGCCGTGGCGCGGCGGCCCACGGTCACCCCATCCGTACCGCCGTGGCGGCGGGCCGCGCCAGTTGGGTCGGCAATTACCCATGGTGAAATGTGGAAGCCACGGCCGCAAGCATAGTCGACCAGCACCGTATTCTTCTCCACGGGCGTTCCGATCGGAGCGATCGGCATCGCTTCGGCGACCGAAATGCCAAATCCAAAAATGGCGATCGCCGTTGCAATCATTGTATTGCGCATTCTCTGCACCTCTGTTCTGCAAGTCCCTTGCATGCGGATTAGAGAGCCTCGCGGGTGAACGGTAGCTGAACCAATCTGGGCATTATCAGGGCGGCTGAAATCGCCTGTAACCGGTTCTTAACCACCCCTTAAATCGCCTCATTTACAGTTCAACCGGGTGGAGAACCGTCCGGGAAATGACGGTTTCCGCGACAGCGGGTGCGCGACGCAAATATGGGGTGCGACCAATCCTAGATGGCAGCCAGAGGCAGATCACGCGACAGAATTGAACCGTCCTTTAGCGGCCGTGACAGCCGCGACGACGATGATGATTTTTCTCTCGACGCTGATGACCGCGTAGCCGGCGGCAGGCCGGCAAAACGCTCGGCGCCGAAATCGTCCCGGTCACGGACAGCTCAGAAACGCAAGCGCGGGGGGAGCCGCGACCGCGAAGGCGGTGGCCTCTTCGGCTTTCTGCGCAGGATCGTCTATTGGTGCATCGTGCTCGGCATCTGGGTGGGCATCGGTGTTGCCGGTCTCGTCATTTACTATGGCTCGCGCATGCCGAGCGCCAGCACCTGGGCCATTCCGGACCGTCCGCCGAACGTCAAGATCACCGCCGTCGACGGCAGCGTTGTCGCCAATCGCGGCACGACCGGCGGCGAAGCGCTCGCGCTGGAAGACATGTCGCCTTACATCCCCGAAGCGATCGTCGCGATCGAAGACCGGCGCTTCTACTCGCATTTCGGCGTCGATCCCTTGGGTCTCGCCCGTGCCTTCGTCACCAACGTGACGACCGGCCACATGGTCCAGGGCGGTTCGACGCTCACCCAGCAGCTTGCCAAGAATCTCTTCCTTTCGCCGGACCGCACGCTGGAGCGCAAGGTGCAGGAAGTCCTGCTGGCGCTGTGGCTGGAGCAGAAATACACCAAGGAGCAGATCCTTGCGATGTACCTGAACCGCGTCTTCTTCGGCTCCAATGCCTATGGCGTCGAGGCCGCCTCGCGGCGCTATTTCAACAAATCCGCGCGCGACGTGAATCTCGGCGAGGCAGCGCTGCTTGCGGGTCTGGTCAAGGCACCCTCGCGCCTTTCGCCGGCCCGTGATCCGCAGGCCGCCAATGCCCGTGCTCAGGTGGTGCTGCAGACCATGCGCGAGCAGGGCTATATTTCCGACGACGAGGTGAAGACGGCGATGTCGCAGACGCCGGCCAAGGCGAAGCGTTACTGGTCGGGTGCCGGGCACTATGTGGCCGATATGGTGATGGACCAGCTTCCCGCCCTGATCGGCGACGTCAAGGAAGACATCGTCGTTGATACCACGATCGACAAGACGCTGGAAAAACGCGCCGAACAGGCGCTGAACGATGTCCTTGGCAAGGACGGTGCGAAGCTCGACGCATCGCAGGCGGCCCTCGTCTCCCTGGACGGGACCGGCGCCATTCGCGCTCTCGTCGGCGGGCGGGACTATGCCGACAGCCAGTTCAACCGTGCGGTCACGGCCAAGCGCCAGCCGGGGTCGTCCTTCAAGCCGTTCGTCTATGCCGCGGGCCTGGAGAAGGGCCTGACGCCGTTCTCGGTTTTCAACGATGCGCCGATCCGAATCGGCGACTGGACGCCGGAGAATTACGAGAAGAAATACAATGGCGAGGTCACGCTAGCGACGGCACTTTCGAAGTCGCTGAACACCGTCGCCGCCCAGCTGGTGATGTATGACGGGCCGGATCAGGTCATCAAGCTCGCGCACCGCCTCGGCATCGAATCGGAGCTGCAGCCCAACGCCTCGATCGCACTCGGCACCTCGGAAGTGTCACTGATGGAACTGACCGGCGCCTATGCCGCCTTCATGAACGGCGGCTACAAGGCGACGCCGCATGTGATTCGGCGCGTGACGACGGCAGATGGCAGCAAGGTGCTCTACGAAAACACCTACGACAATCCGCCCCGGGTGCTGTCCGAAACGATAGCCGCCAACATGAACACGATGATGATGGGCGTCATCGACAAGGGTACCGGCAGGAGCGCCAAGCTTGCGGGCTGGCAGGCCGCCGGCAAGACCGGAACCACCCAGAACTCGCGCGACGCATTGTTCGTCGGCTTCACCAGCAACCTGACAACCGGTGTCTGGTTCGGCAACGACGACGGCAAGCCGATGAAGAAGGTGACGGGTGGCGGCCTCCCGGCCAAGGCATGGCAGGAGTTCATGACTGCCGCCCACAAGGGTCTTTCTCCGGCGCCGCTGTTCGGCAATGGCCAGTTCATCGCCGACCCCGGCAATCCGGCTTTCGGCGACCAGCCGATGGCGTCGACCGAGCCCGGCATGGCGTCGCCGGTTGAGGAGCAGACCACGATCGGCAGCATCATTTCCGGCGTATTCGGCGGCAACTCGAGGGATGCGCAGGATCGATATCCACAGGCGCCCGGCCAGCCCGGACGCCAGCGCCTTGCACCGGTCAACGGCGGTCCCGTTCCTCCGGCCGATGTCGCTGAGGACGGTCGCTACGGCTATGGCGACGCGCTTCCGCCGGGCGATATCGGCGAGCCTCAACCGTCTTCCTCGGCAAGGCCGAAACGGACAACATTGCTCGACTTGATTATGGGGCACTAGCCAAACATCGCGGCAACAAAAAACGCCGCACTAAGGCGCTTGAAAAATTTAATGGTTGTAGCCTCGTTTTGCCGGTTTTCAGGCTATTTCCCGCCTTGCAGTCGCGAAAACCGCTCCTTATATACGCCGCATCACCGCAATCACGATTGCGTTAATCTTAAAGACCAATCCCGTAAGGGGCTGTCAGGGAAATGCCTTCTCGGGGTTCCGACAGCTTGCTTCAAGGAGAGAATGACATGGCAAAAGTAATTGGTATCGACCTCGGAACGACAAATTCCTGCGTCGCTGTCATGGACGGCAAGGACGCAAAGGTCATTGAGAACGCCGAAGGTGCGCGCACGACGCCTTCGATCGTCGCATTTTCCGAAGATGGCGAACGCCTCGTCGGTCAGCCGGCCAAGCGCCAGGCAGTCACCAACCCCACGGACACGCTGTTCGCAGTGAAGCGCCTCATCGGCCGCCGCTACGACGATCCGACGGTTGAAAAGGACAAGGCCCTCGTTCCTTTCGAGATCACCAAGGGTGATAACGGCGACGCTTGGGTCAAGGCTCGCGGCACCGGCTATTCTCCTGCACAGATTTCCGCGATGATCCTTCAGAAGATGAAGGAAACCGCAGAATCCTACCTCGGTGAGAAGGTCGAAAAGGCCGTCATCACTGTTCCCGCATACTTTAACGACGCACAGCGCCAGGCAACCAAGGATGCCGGCAAGATCGCTGGCCTCGAAGTTCTCCGGATCATCAACGAGCCGACGGCGGCGGCGCTTGCCTATGGTCTCGACAAGAAAGACGGGAAGACCATCGCCGTTTACGACTTGGGCGGCGGTACCTTCGATATCTCGATCCTCGAAATCGGCGACGGCGTCTTCGAAGTGAAGTCCACCAACGGCGACACCTTCCTCGGCGGTGAAGACTTCGACATGCGTCTGGTCGAATACCTCGTCGGCGAGTTCAAGAAGGACAACGGCATCGACCTCAAGGGCGACAAGCTCGCTCTGCAGCGCCTCAAGGAAGCTGCTGAAAAGGCGAAGATCGAACTGTCCTCCGCACAGCAGACCGAAATCAACCTGCCGTTCATCACGGCCGATGCAACCGGTCCGAAGCACCTGACGCTGAAGCTGACCCGCGCCAAGCTCGAAAGCCTGGTAGACGATCTCGTCCAGCGCACCATCGCACCATGCAAGGCAGCCCTCAAGGATGCCGGCGTAACGCCAGCCGAGATCGACGAAGTCGTTCTCGTCGGTGGCATGAGCCGCATGCCGAAGGTTCAGGAAGTCGTCAAGCAGCTGTTCGGCAAGGAGCCGCACAAGGGCGTCAACCCGGATGAAGTCGTCGCACTCGGCGCGGCTATCCAGGCCGGCGTTCTCCAGGGCGACGTCAAGGACGTTCTGCTTCTCGACGTCACGCCGCTGTCTCTCGGCATCGAAACGCTGGGCGGCGTCTTCACCCGTCTGATCGAGCGTAACACCACGATCCCGACGAAGAAGTCGCAGACCTTCTCGACCGCCGACGACAACCAGCAGGCCGTCACCATCCGCGTTTCGCAGGGCGAACGCGAAATGGCTGCCGACAACAAGCTGCTCGGCCAGTTCGACCTCGTCGGCCTGCCGCCGGCACCGCGTGGCATGCCGCAGATCGAAGTCACCTTCGATATCGACGCCAACGGCATCGTCCAGGTTTCGGCCAAGGACAAGGGCACCGGCAAGGAACAGCAGATCCGTATCCAGGCCTCTGGTGGTCTCTCCGACGCGGACATCGAGAAGATGGTCAAGGACGCCGAGGCTAATGCCGAATCCGACAAGAAGCGTCGCGAAGGTGTCGAAGCCAAGAACCAGGCGGAAAGCCTCGTTCACTCCAGCGAGAAGTCGCTGAAGGATTACGGCGACAAGGTCACCGAAGCCGACCGCACCGCGATTTCGGATGCGATCGCAGCGCTGAAGTCTGCAACCGAGGCTTCCGAGCCGGACGCTGAAGACATCAAGACGAAGACCCAGACCCTGATGGAAGTGTCCATGAAGCTCGGTCAGGCAATCTATGAAGCCCAGCAGGCGGAAGCCGGTTCGGCCGATGCCTCCGCTGAAGCCGGCGGCGACGACAATGTCGTCGATGCCGACTACGAAGAAGTCAAGGACGACGATCGCAAGAAGTCCGCGTAAGCGGGACGGGACGGTCAAGCTTGAAACTGACATTCCGGCTGCACACCATGGCAGCCGGAAATCCATTTCCGGGGTCTAATCCTTAATGGCAAAAGCCGATTTTTACGAAACGCTGGGTGTCGCCAAGACGGCGGACGAAAAAGAGCTGAAAAGCGCTTTCCGCAAGCTGGCAATGAAATACCATCCGGACAAGAATCCGGACGACGCGAACGCCGAGCACAAGTTCAAGGAAATCAACGAAGCCTACGAGACGCTGAAGGACCCGCAGAAGCGGGCTGCCTACGACCGTTACGGCCACGCTGCCTTCGAGCATGGCGGCATGGGTGGTGGCGGTGGCGGCGGCGGTGGCTTCTCCGACATTTTCGAGGACATCTTCGGCGAGATGATGGGCGGTGGCCGCCAGCGGCAGCGCTCGTCGGGCGGACGCGAACGCGGCGCCGATCTTCGCTACAACATGGAAATTTCGCTGGAGGAATCCTTTTCCGGCAAGACCGCGCAGATCCGCGTGCCGACATCGATCACCTGCGATGTCTGTTCCGGCTCGGGCGCCAAGCCAGGCACCCAGCCGAAGACCTGCGGTACCTGCCAGGGCTCAGGTCGCGTTCGCGCGGCGCAAGGCTTCTTCTCGATCGAGCGGACCTGCCCGACCTGTCACGGCCGCGGCACGATCATTCCCGACCCATGCGCCAAGTGCCACGGTCAGGGGCGCGTGACGGAAGAGCGTTCGCTGTCGGTCAATATCCCGTCGGGCATCGAGGACGGCACCCGCATCCGCCTGCAGGGCGAGGGCGAGGCCGGCACGCGTGGCGGTCCGGCTGGCGATCTCTATATCTTCCTCTCGGTAAAGCCGCACGAGTTCTATCAGAGGGACGGAGCGGACCTGTATTGCGCCATCCCGATCTCGATGACGACGGCAGCGCTCGGCGGCACGTTCGACGTGGCGACGCTCGACAGCACCAAGTCGCGGGTGACGGTGCCGGAAGGTACCCAGGCCGGCAAGCAATTCCGGCTGAAGGGCAAGGGCATGCCGGTTCTGCGCTCGTCGCAGACAGGTGACCTCTACATTCAGATCCAGATCGAAACGCCGCAGAAGCTTACCAAGCGCCAGCGTGAACTCCTCCAGGAGTTCGACCAACTCTCGTCGAAGGAAAACAATCCGGAATCGACGGGCTTTTTCGCCCGCATGAAGGAATTCTTCGAGAATTGAATGGCAACTGACAGTATTGCGCGAAAAGGCCCGGTGGTTTTCCTCCGGGCCTTTTCGTTTGTGTCAGAAACGGTGTGGAGTGTTCATATTCATCCTCGCTTTATGATCAAATCCATCTAACGATGGATGAGACATGACGATGATAAAGGGTTAAATTAGCCGCATCGGTTATTGTCGATCGCCGGGGGACACTTGGAACGCCGCCTAGCAGCCATTCTCGCAGCAGATATCGTCGGCTACAGCCGGTTGATGGGCTCGGACGAGTCCGGAACCCTGGCCGCGACGAAGCTTTGCCGTACGGAGATTCTCGAACCAAGGATTGCGCAGCATCGTGGCCGCATCGTCAAGCTGACCGGCGACGGCATGCTGGTGGAGTTCTCCAGCATCGTGAACGCCGTTGCATGCGCCGATGAGGTGCAGCGGGCGGCGGCCGAGCGAAACCAGTCCTTGCTGGAGGACAAGCGCATCGAATTCCGCATCGGCATCCATCTCGGGGATGTAATCGTCGAGGACGGCGACATCTTCGGCGACGGCGTGAACGTCGCGGCGCGGCTGGAGGCAATTGCCGAGCCCGGCGGTATCGTGGTTTCCGCGTCCGTCCGGGACCACGTCGGCACCCGCCTCGACCTGTCTTTCGAGGACAAGGGCGAGCATCGGCTGAAGAACATCAAGGAACCGGTCAGGGTCTATGCGATTTCACCCCGGCGCGCCTTGCCCCTGAAGGTCAACAAGGCGGCCTTGAGTGCAGCCCGCTCCGAGCACAAGCAGCTTGTCGCCGTTCTGCCTTTCACCAACATGAGCGGCGATCCCGAACAGGAGTACTTCTCCGACGGGATCACCGAGGACATCATCACCGATCTTTCGAAGATATCCAGGCTCTACGTGGTCGCCCGCAACACCGCCTTCACCTACAAGGGCAAGTCGGTGCAGGTGAAGCAGGTGGCCGCCGAGCTCGGTGTCGACTTCGTGCTGGAGGGCAGCGTGCGCAAGGTCGGGCAGCGGGTCCGCATCACCGGGCAGTTGATCGATGCGAAGAACGGCGGCCACCTGTGGGCTGATCGGTTCGACCGCGACCTGACCGATATCTTCGCCATTCAGGACGAGATCACCCACGCGATCGTCGACCAGCTCAAGATCAAGTTGTTGCCGGAAGAAAAGCGGGCGATCGAGACCGAGCCGACGCAAAACGTCGAAGCCTACACCTATTATCTGCGCGGCCGTCAGCTATCCCACACCTGGACCAGACCGTACCTGCTGCTTGCACGCCGGATGTTCGAGACCGCCGTGGCGCTCGATCCCGACTATGCCCGGGCCTATGCCGGCATGGCCGATTGCGAATCGGCCCTGCGTGATTGGCATGCGGGAGAATATACGCTGTCAGGGATTTTGGGCCTCAGCGCCAGGGCGTTGGCGCTTGATCCGAACCTGGCCGAGGCGCATGCCTCGCGAGGGCTTGCGCTGCACCAGGACGGGCGAGACGCCGAGGCCCTGGCCGAATTCGAAAGGGCCCTGACGCTCGAGCCGGATCTCTATGAGGCGAACTTCCACTACGCCCGCTTCCTCTTCATGCAGGGGAAATTCGAAAGCGCTCTTGTCTTCTTCACCAGGGCAGCGGAAATACGCCCAGATGACTATCTCTCGCCAATTCACCTGATGAGCGCCTGCCGGTCGCTCGGGCTTTCGGACGAGGTGGAAAATTGGGCGCGGGTGTGTGTCGAGCGCGCCGAGCGTGCCCTGGAGTTACATCCGGAGAACTCCGGACCTGCGCATCGCGGCGCACTTGCACTGGCGCATCTGGGTGATGCCGCGCGCGCGAAGGAGTGGGTCGAGCGCGCGAAGCACATCGATCCGGACGACATTGTCGGCCAGTACAATGTCGCCTGCGTGTATGCTCTGCTCAACGAATGCGACGCGGCGCTCGACATGCTGGAGGCGCTGCTACCGCAGTCGTCCTGCTATCAGATCCTCTGGTTCAAGCATGATTCGGATCTGGATTCGGTCCGAAATCATCCACGCTTTGAAAAGCTGATGGACGCCATCGAGGCGTGTTCGGCCTCACTCGATTTCCGCGTGGCGTCGGAATAGCGGCCCCGAGCAACCGGTTGTCCCGGAATGAAACATCCGGGCGGCAGCTGTCGTTTCGCGTTAACGCCGGCAAGCGATCCCGCTTTGCAACGGAACACAATGCACCCACTATGCTCGCGGGGATCAACCAGAAACCGAGGGCAATTTCCATGACGGTAACAGCCGCATTGTCTTTCCAGGGTGATGATGTCGACGTACTTGCAGGGGCCCTTTACGCCTGGTGCGCCGAGCGCAACATAAAGCTGCGCAGTCAGCAGGGACTTTCGGTGGCAAGCATCGCGATCGATCTGTTCGAAGCGGGTCACCAGACTCAGGACGACCTGCTCGGCGCGCTACACGCCCGCGAGCTTCACTGAGACGTCAACTAGCCTACGGCTTCCGCGTAAGTTTCGCCAATCATAAGGGTGAGGATGGTTTTGACCGCTTCCTTGCCGGCCGGCGAGCGAAGCTTGTCATAGTGAACGGCAAGCTCATAGGCCTCGGGGCTGAGGCCGGGCCTTGATGATCCCTGCCTTGTGTCGGCGCCTTCGAACAGCGCCGAAATATCGACGCCCAGAAAGACCGCGATCTGGTGAAGCTTGCTTGCAGATACGCGGTTGGTACCTTTCTCGTACTTCTGGATCTGTTGAAATGTCAGTCCCAGTGCGTCTCCCAGTTCCAGTTGGGATATTCGTCGTTTGGCCCTGAGTGTCCGAACGTTTCTACCGACAATAATATCCACTGGATCTGGCACGTTATTGTTCCCTTATGAGCAAGCGAATTACGGCTAGTACTATGCCTGCCTTTCCTAATATCGCAACCCATTAGTTGTAAACTTCAACCAGCTTTTGCTCCGTTTTTGGGGTGATAATCATGCGTCTTGCGTGATCGCATAGACCGTTGCGTGCGATGTATTTTTTAATACCAGTTAGACGCGGCAAGCACTTGCGGGACAGACATCATTTTACTTCCGCGCTGATTCGCGGACTCTTGCGATTTGATGCGCGCGCGAACTTGACCAGGGCGCTCGGGGCTTCTATTTTAGAATAATTCTAAAAGAGGCCATTATGCTGACAGGTATTTTCAGATCGTCGAAACGTTCCTTTACCTCCCTGTCCGAACAGGAGGTTCTTGCCCTGGCAATCGCATCCGAAGAGGACGACGCCCGCATCTACCTTGCCTACGCCGATATGTTGCGCGCCGACTACCCGGGCTCGGCGAAGGTCTTCGAGGAAATGGCCGAGGTCGAGGATACCCATCGCAAGTCGCTGATCGCACTCTATCGCCAGCGCTTCGGAGAGCGTATCACGCTCATTCGTCGCGAGCATGTCGAAGGCTTCTACGAACGAAAACCAGATTGGCTGCGACGGAACCTGTCCCTGGACAGAATCCGGGGAGAAGCCGAAGCAATGGAGAGGCAGGCGTATCGCTTCTATATCGAAGCCGCCGGGCGCGTCACCGACGCACAGACACGGGAACTGCTCGGCGACCTCGCACTCGCGGAGCAGGGTCATGAAGACATCACCCGCATGCTCGGCGAGAAGCACATGCCGCAGGAGGTGAAGGCCGACGAGGACAAGGCAGTCAAGCGACAGTTTGTGCTTACCTATGTGCAGCCGGGCCTGGCCGGATTGATGGATGGTTCGGTTTCGACGCTGGCGCCAATCTTCGCGGCGGCCTTCGCCACCCAGGACACCTGGCAAACGTTCCTCGTCGGGCTGTCGGCCTCCGTCGGCGCGGGCATCTCGATGGGATTCACCGAAGCGGCGCATGACGACGGCAAGATTTCCGGCCGCGGTTCGCCGATCAAGCGCGGCTTTTCCTGCGGCATCATGACCGCGCTCGGCGGTCTCGGTCACACCTTGCCGTACCTGATCCCGGATTTCTGGACGGCAACCACGCTGGCCGTCATCATCGCGATCTTCGAACTCTGGGCGATTGCCTTCATCCAGAACAGATACATGGAAACGCCGTTCCTTCGCGCGGCATTCCAGGTCGTGGTCGGAGGCGGGCTCGTGCTAGCCGCCGGCATCCTGATCGGCCACGGCTGACGCGATAGCCAAAAAAGGCCGGCGTTCAGCCGGCCTTTGCGATCCGGGCTATGCGGCTTAGCGCAAGGCGCCGACCAGAACGTCGCGGCCATTCTCGATGGTGACCCAGCGTCCGGCGTTGTAGCTCGACTGGCGCTTGATGAAGGAATAGCTGGTGTCGAACCATGGTTTGACGTTGGAAGCCAGGTTGTCGAGGATGAAGTCGCCCTTCGAGGTGCGCAGCGTCAACACGGCATGGCCTTCGCCATCCGGCTTGCGCACGACTGTCAGCAGCAGATCGGCCGGCGAGATGCCGCGCTGGATCAGGATGCGGCGCTTCAGCAGCGCAAAATCCTCGCAGTCGCCGGCGGTGGTCGGATAGGCCCAGACCTCGTCCTTGCCGTAGATTTCCTTGTCGGTCATCGGCGTGATGGTGTTGTTGACCGTCGCGTTGACGGAGCGGACGAGCGCCCATTTCGCCACGGACATTTCAACCGCCGACGCGTTGCGATTGGCGCCACATTCCTCGCGATGAGTCTGGCAGAAATCATAGTGACCGATCGGTTGGGAGGTCGCCGCACCCGTAACCATCGATAGGTTGTTGGTGGGAGCCGGGGTGGCGGCTGTCGACATAGCAAACATGGCCATCATGGCCACCAGGAAACCCTTGATCCGCACGCCGCTCTTCCTTGCATCGCCCTGCATTGTTAACAAAAAGTTAACGGAGAGAGGCTCGCAGAGTCAATCGTTACTTCCAACGAGGGTGCGGCAACCCGTCGTTATGGTTAAAATCCGTTAGCATTTGGCACAGCCCCGCCAAGCCGAGCTAGCGGATCAGCCCTCGCACGGCGCCAAGCATCCGCTCGATATCCTCTGGGCGCGAGAGCCGGTGATCGCCGTCGCGCACCAGCGTCAGCACCACATCGTCGGCGGGAAGATGCTCGACCAGCTTCATGGCATGCTGATGCGGAACATCGGGATCCTTCATCCCCTGCAGGATATGGACAGGGCAGCCCGTTTCGATGATGCCTTTCAACACTCTGTTTTCCCGACCATCCTCGAGCAGGGCGCGGGTGTAGATGTTCGGTTCCGAACTGTACGCGGACCGCTCCTCGAAATAGCCGCGTTCGGCCAGCGACGAGCGTTCCTTCTTCGTCAGGTGCGGCTCTATCAGGTCCGAAGTGAAGTCTGGAGCCGGCGCGATCAGAACCATCCCGTCGAGTTTTGGTGCGCCCGGTCTCCCGGCAAGCTCCTGTGCGAGCCGCAGTGCAATCCAGCCGCCCATCGACGACCCGACCACCAGAATCCGCTCCGGCGCGACATGGTCTATGACCGCCGTCGCCTCCTCGAGCCAGCGCGAGATCGTCCCGTCCGCGAAGCTGCCACCGGAAAGGCCATGGCCGGAATAATCGAGGCGGATGCAGGCGAGGCCGTTTTCTCCGGCGAACCGGTCGAGCTCGACCGCCTTGCTGCCGCTCATGTCGGATCGATAGCCCGAAAGCCAGATCAGCGTCGGTCCGGCGCCGCTCCCGGATTTCGGTCGCACGATGTAGGCGATCTTGCGCGCAGCCTCACCCTCGCCGACGGCCAGGAATTGATGATGATCGGCGGGACTTGCGTCGGACATGGCGGAACTCCGGTTATTTTGGCCTATAAAACAGATTCTTGACAGGCTGACAGCAGGTGATTTTTCCGCTAAAGGATGTTACTGACTCCGTTGCAGCGATGGCGAGACCACGTTTGTGCTTTCCTGATTGGGGGCACCAGGCTGCAGCGATCCGAAACAACGCGAGGAGAATACGACCATTCGCAGACCTTTTAAAACCGACGCACCCGTGAAGGACGGGCCGCGCTCGAACCGGGACATTCGCATTCCCAAGATTCAGCTGATCGATGCTGAAGGACAGAATTTAGGCGTTGTGGCGACCGAACAGGCGTTGAAAATGGCTGAAGAAGCCGGCCTCGACCTGGTGGAGATTTCCCCTAATGCCGAACCGCCTGTGTGCAAGATCCTCGATCTGGGCAAGCTGAAATACGCGAACCAGAAGAAGGCCGCCGAGGCGCGCAAGAAGCAGAAGATCGTCGAAGTCAAAGAAATCAAGATGCGCCCGAACATCGACACCCATGACTATGAGGTGAAGATGAAGGCAATGGGCCGCTTCTTCGACGAAGGCGACAAGGTCAAGGTCACACTGAAATTCCGTGGTCGCGAAATGGCCCACCAGGAGCTCGGCATGAAGCTTCTGCAGCAGGTCAAGGCGGACACGCTTGAGTTTGCCAAGGTCGAAGCGGAACCGAAGCTCGAAGGCCGCCAGATGATGATGGTGCTCGCCCCGAAGTAAGGCGCGTCGCCACCATTCGTATCAAAGCCGTCCGCGAGGGCGGCTTTTGTATTTCCGGATCGATAACTCGGGACGCAGAAGATTCCTTGGCCGCCCCGTTGCACTTTTATGACGCTGCGGTTATAAGCGCGCGTCCGAACTGACCGGCAGGGCATGCCGTGGCGGTTTCGAATGCTTGCGGAACGGTTCATCACCGGAGCCGCGGATCAACAACAAACGCTCCCGCACCTTGTTGCGACGGCCGGAACACCGGGCATCGCGAGAAGGGCTTCTTTGATGAAGCGCGCCGGGAGAACAGAAACGGAGTAGCAAAATGCCCAAGATGAAGACGAAGTCCTCTGCCAAGAAGCGGTTCAAGATCACCGCGACCGGCAAGGTCAAGGCTGCCGCTGCTGGCAAGCGCCATGGCATGATCAAGCGTTCCAACAAGTTCATTCGCGATGCACGTGGCACGATGGTTCTGGCTGAACCGGATGGCCGCAAGGTCGTGAAGAATTATCTGCCGAACGGTCTCTGAGACTATTCCGCGAACGTTTTAGATTAAGGAGATCATGAAATGGCACGTGTAAAAAGAGGCGTAACGTCTCACGCCAAGCACAAGAAGGTTCTGAAGGCCGCCAAGGGCTTCTACGGCCGTCGTAAGAATACCATCCGCGCCGCAAAGGCCGCTGTCGATCGTTCCAAGCAGTACGCTTATCGCGACCGCAAGATCAACAAGCGCAATTTCCGCGCCCTCTGGATCCAGCGCATCAACGCTGCCGTCCGCGAATTCGGCCTGACCTACGGCCGCTTCATCGACGGTCTGAACAAGGCCGGCATTGAAGTTGACCGCAAGGTTCTCTCCGACATGGCGATCCATGAGCCGGAAGCATTCGGTGCGCTCGTCGCAGCCTCCAAGAAGGCTCTCGAGTACCTGAAGGACGCCGGTACGAAGAACGAGTTTGAAGCCGCCGTCAACTAAGCCGGCGCTATTCGAACATTCGTTTCGATGATTTGGAACCCGCGCTGGCCAGGCCTGCGCGGGTTCCTTCGTTTCAAATAACACGGATAAGGACGTCGCAAGACGTGACGAACGACATCGAAAACGTGACAGCCGATGGGGGCTTGAACCAGCGGGACGTGCCGATCCTGCTCGCGGCTCTCGTCTCGGGCTCGGGGCGGGTCGAGCGTGTCGCGCTTTCGGGCGGCGTTGTCTGGATCAAGCGCTACGGCACCGAGCGTGCCCGCCTGATCGGTCTGAAGAGGGCAGCGGCCGCGCTCTTTAATGCGCCGTTCATCCGGCCTTCGCCGGCGGTTGAGAACGAGGGGATGGCGCGCCGGGAGGTTCGCCGCATCCAGCAGTTTGCCGCCAAGGACGTTCCGGCCCCCCGGGTTGTTTACTCCTCGGGCAGCGCCGTTGTGCTGACGGATGTAGGCGGCACGGTGCGCGAGTGGCTGGACGCGCTGCCGGAAGATGACGCTGTGTCCTATGACGGCATGCTTGTCCGCTGCACGACGGCGGTCGGCCGGCTTCATGCCAAGGGTCTGGCTCACGGTCGCCCCTATACCCGGGACATGTTCCTGAAAGACGGGCAGATCGGTTTCATGGATTTCGAAGAGGAGCCGGAGGCCGTCATGCCGCTCGCGGTGGCGCAGGCACGCGACATCTGGCTGCTGTTCATGCAGGTTGCCACCAGCGCCCGTCTCGGCAAGGAAACCCACGACCGGGCCTATAGGGCCTGGGCCGACGTGGCGCCGCCGGAAGCGGTCGCCGAACTGCGCAAGCTCACCGGCGTTCTCGGTGGCTTTTTATGGCTTGCCCGGTTGATTGGCCGCGTCCACATGGGTAGTGATCTGCGACGTTTCATCGTGGCGACCAGCTATCTGATGCATGTTTCTTTGAATTATCGACAAGACTGACGCCCGTGAGGCAGGAAAAGATGACCGAATTAGAAACTCTGGAAGTGCAACTCCTGTCTGAGGTCGCGGCCGCGGCGGATGAGCCCGCGATCGAAGCGGTGCGCGTCGGCGCGCTTGGCAAGAAGGGCTCGGTGTCCGAACTGCTGAAGACGCTGGGCTCCATGTCGCCGGAAGAGCGGCAGACCCGCGGCGCGGCGATCAACGCCCTGAAGACCGTGGTCTCGGATGCGATCAACGCCAGGAAAGCCGATCTCAAGAAGGCGGCGATCGACGCACGTCTGAAGGCCGAGACCGTCGACGTCTCGCTGCCGGTCCGCTCGTCGCCGGCCGAGCGCGGCCGTATCCATCCGATCAGCCAGATCGTCGACGAGATCACCGCGATCTTCGGCGACATGGGCTTCTCGATTGCCGAAGGCCCCGATGTCGAGACCGACTACTACAACTTCACGGCGCTGAACTTCCCCGAGGGTCACCCGGCGCGCGAAATGCACGACACCTTCTTCTTCAATCCGGACGAGAATGGCGAGCGCAAGGTGCTGCGCACCCATACCTCGCCGGTGCAGGTGCGCACCATGGAAGCGCAGAAGCCTCCGATCCGCATCATCATCCCCGGCAAGACCTATCGCCAGGACTCGGACGCGACCCACTCGCCGATGTTCCACCAGGTCGAGGGCCTCGTCGTCGACAAGAAGGCCAATGTCGCCAACATCCGCTGGGTGCTGGAAGAGTTCTGCAAGACCTTCTTCGAGGTCGACAGCGTGACGATGCGCTTCCGCCCGTCCTTCTTCCCCTTTACCGAGCCATCCTTCGAGGTCGACATCCAGTGCGACCGCTCCGGCCCGATCGTCAAATTCGGCGAAGGCACCGACTGGATGGAAATCCTCGGCTGCGGCATGGTGCACCCGAACGTGCTGCGCGCCGGCGGTCTCGATCCCGACGAGTATCAGGGCTTTGCCTGGGGCATGGGCCTCGACCGCATTGCCATGCTGAAATACGGCATGCCTGACCTGCGCGACTTCTTCAACGCCGACGTCCGCTGGATGACCCACTACGGCTTCCGCCCGCTCGACATGCCGACGCTGTTCGGCGGTTTGAGCGCGTAAGGGAGGAAAGAGATCATGAAATTCACACTCTCCTGGCTGAAGGATCATCTGGAAACGGATGCGACCCTCGATGAAATCTGCGTGCGGCTGACCGAGATCGGGCTCGAGGTCGAGGACGTCGACGACAAGGCGGCGTTCAAGCCCTTCGTCATCGCCAAGGTCCTCAGCGCCGAAAAGCATCCGCAGGCCGATCGCCTCAAGGTTCTCTCTGTCGACACAGGCAAGGGAGCCCCGGTCCAGGTCGTCTGCGGTGCGCCCAATGCGCGTGCCGGCCTGATCGGCGCCTTCGCTGCCCCCGGCGTCTATGTTCCCGGTATCGACGTGACGCTTGCCGTCGGCAACATCCGCGGCGTCGAGAGCCACGGCATGATGTGCTCGGAAAAGGAGCTGCAGATCTCCGACAGCCACGATGGCATCATCGATCTGCCGGAGGATGCGCCTGTTGGCCAGAGCTACGCCGCCTACGCCCATCTCGACGATCCGGTCATCGAAAT
This sequence comes from Rhizobium sp. Root1220, assembly GCF_001426265.1. GTDB lineage: Bacteria > Pseudomonadota > Alphaproteobacteria > Rhizobiales > Rhizobiaceae > Rhizobium. The sequence goes on along the minus strand of NZ_LMDG01000001.1, from coordinate 349,794 downwards.
CAACCTGACGCCGAACCGTCCGGATTGCACGTCGATCCAGGGCATCGCCCGCGATCTGGCCGCCTCCGGCCTCGGCACGCTGAAGACGCGGCCGGAACCCTCCTTCGCTGTCGAAGGCGAGACGCCGGTCAAACTGACGCTCGACCTCGACGACGCAAAACTCTGCCCCGGCTTTGCGCTGCGCCTCGTGCGCGGTGTCAAGAACGGCCCGAGCCCGAAATGGCTGCAGCAACGCCTGCTGGCGATCGGCCTGCGCCCGATCAACGCGCTCGTCGACATCACCAACTACATGACCTTCGACCAGGGCCGGCCGATGCACGTCTTCGACGCCGCCAAGGTCAAGGGCAACCTTACTGTCCGCCGCGCCAAGGATGGCGAGACGGTGCTGGCGCTCGACCAGCGCGAATACAAGCTGAACCCGAACAACGTGGTCATCGCTGATGACAATGGCATCGAGTCGATCGGTGGCATCATGGGCGGCGAGCATTCCGGCTGCGATGAAAACACCGTCGACGTGCTGATTGAATCGGCTCTCTGGGATCCGATGAACATTGCCAAGTCGGGTCGCGGCCTCGTTATCATCACCGATGCCCGTTATCGCTTCGAGCGCGGCGTCGATCCGGAATACATGGTCCCCGGCCTCGAGCGCACCACCGAACTGGTGCTCGAATTCTGCGGCGGCACCGCCGCGCAAGCTGAGATCGTTGGCTACAAGGGCTATGAGCCGAAGATCGTCGATTTCCCCTTCTCGGAGGTCAAGCGCCTCACCGGTCTGGACGTCTCGACCGAAGAGAGCATCGCCATCCTGACGCGCCTCGGCTTCAAGGTCACTGGCTCCGGCGATCGCGTCTCGGTCGCCGTACCCTCCTGGCGTCCCGATGTCGACGGCAAGGCCGATCTCGTCGAAGAGGTGATGCGCATCCACGGCGTCGACAACATCAAGCCGGCGCCGCTGGAAAGCCATGTCGCCATCAACGGCAGGATCCTGACGACGCTGCAAATCCGCACCCGCACCGCCAAGCGGGCGCTTGCCTCGCGCGGCATGCTGGAAGCGGTCAACTGGTCGTTCATCTCCGAAGATCAGGCCAAGCTCTTCGGCGGCGGCGCGCCATCGCTGAAGCTCGCCAATCCGATCGCCGCTGACATGTCCGATATGCGCCCGTCGCTGCTGCCGGGCCTGTTGACGGCTGCCCAGCGCAATGCCGACAAGGGTTTTGGCGACGTCGCGATCTTCGAAGTCTCCGGCACCTATGAGAACGACAAGCCGGAAGGCCAGCGCCGCGTTGCCGGCGGCATCCGTCGCGGCACCGCCTCGATGAACGGTTCCGGCCGCATGTGGTCCAACGCTGCCAAGGGCGGCGGCAAGGCGGTCGACGTCTTCGATGCCAAGGCCGATGCACTGGCGGTGATCGAAGCCTGCGGCCTGCCGATGGGCAACATCCAGGTCGAGCAGGGCGGTCCCGAGTGGTATCACCCCGGCCGTTCGGGCACCGTCAAGATGGGGCCGAAGGTCGTGCTCGGCTATTTCGGCGAGTTCCATCCCTCGACGCTGGAAGCGCTCGATGTCTCTGGCGCTCTCTGCGGCTTCGAAGTCTATGTCGACGCCATGCCCGAGCCAAAGAAGAAGGCCACCCGAACCAAGCCGGCGCTGGAACTCTCGCAGTTCCAGACCGTCAAGCGCGACTTCGCCTTCGTCGTCGACAAGGCGGTCGAAGCCGGCGCCATCATCAAGGCCGCCTCCGGCGCCGACCGCAAGCTGGTCACCGGCGTCAACGTCTTTGACGTCTTCGAAGGTGCATCGGTCGGCGAAGGCAAGAAGTCGGTTGCCATCGAAGTGCAGATCCAGCCGGTCGAGCGCACGCTGACCGACGAGGATTTCGAAGCGCTGACGCAGAAGATCATCGCCAGCGTGACGAAATTCACCGGTGGGGTTCTGCGAGCCTGAGGCGGGTGGATTGACGATCAGGGCCGGCGACATCTCGCCGGCTTTTTCTATATGTGCAGATAGAAGAGCTTGTTGACGATGGTCCAGCGCCCCTGGATCTTCAGCATCGACAGGTAGTCTGTAAAGCGCATGCCGGCGAAGCTGTCGCTGACCTTGACCGTGGCGGCATCACCGATGATGTCGAGCATCTGGATATCGAGGTGCGGCTGGGTGCCGGGCGCGGCAGCGCCCTCGGAAACGATTGCAGCAATGAACTCGTCGCGCGTCAGCCACTCCACGGCATTCTCGTAGTGCCCGATGACCGCGCATTGCGGATGGAAGGCTTTCCGCAATGCTGCTTCGTTCGCGAAAGTCATGCCTTCGATATAGAGGTGCACGACTGCTTCGACTGCCTGTTGGTCCGACATGGCTCACCTCACCCGGATGTCTCCTGATAGCATAGGGCGGGGGAGGTCGGCGGCAAGGCATCTGCCGGTTCCGATCATTTCGGGTGGCGCGAGGCATGAAAAAAGGCAAACTGCCGCTCGCATCGCAAGGAAGCGCATCATGAAGAAACCGGGATCGATGAAGGGGCTCGAGGATCTGGGCCGCGTCAGGCTGTCGGCGAACTTTTTCCTCCGGGATTTCCTGCATTCCGAGATCGCCGACTTCTACCGAATCCCGAATATCCCCGACGATCCCGACCTGGCGATCGCGGCCGGCAGGCGGCTCTGCGAGGAGTTGCTCGAGCCGCTGCAATCGTCCTTCGGCCGGCTGCACATCCGCTCCGGCTATCGCTCGGCCGAGGTCAATCAGTTCGGAAACCAGAACAAGCTGAATTGCTCGTCAAACGCGGCAACGGCAGCCGATCACATTTGGGACCGGCGCGATTTCGATGGCTGCATGGGCGCCACGGCCTGCGTCGTCGTCCCGTGGATGGTCGACCGATACGCGGAGGAGGCGGACTGGCGGAAGCTCGCCTGGTGGATACACGATCATCTGCCCTACTCAGCGCTCTGCTTCTTCCCCAAGCTGTGGGCCTTCAACATCCAATGGCACGAGCGCCCGCGCCGCGTCATCCAGAGTTACGTGCGACCGCGCGGGATCCTCACCAAACCAGGCATGGCGAACTGGGAGGGCGATCACTCGGTGCTCTACGAAGGGTTGCCGGCGCTCAGAAGTTGATGCGGTAGCGGATATGGCCGTCGCTTTCCACATAGCTGTCGTACAGCGCCCGCGCTGCCCTGTTCTGCTCGCTTGTGTGCCAGTAAAGCCGAGACCAGCCGTTCTTCCCGCAAAGCGAAACGAGGTCGTCCATCAGTGCCCGGCCGGCGCCTTTGCCACGGGCTTGGGGGTCGACGAAGAGGTCTTCCAGATAGCAGTCCTTGCCCCGGATCCACGTGCCTTCATGGGTGAGGTAAAGCGCAAAGCCCACCACCCTGCCATCGACATCGGCAACGCGCATGCTGATTGCCGACGCCGGATCGAAGACCCGGCGCCAGGTGGAATCGGTGATATCGGTGTCGACCGTGACTTGGTAGAAGGCAAGGTAACCGGCCCAAAGCGTGCGCCAGCGGGCCTCGTCCTCCGGCGCCGCGTCGCGGATCGTCACGGTCATCGAGTCTCTCCTCTCAGGCGCCGGCCTTGTCGAGCAAGTCGATCGCTTCGTCGGAAAGCGCAAGCGCTGCCGATTTCGTCAGGCTTTGAAGCTGGGAAAGGCTGGTAGCACTGGCAATCGGCGCCGTCACGCCCTTCTTTCTGAGGAGCCATGCAAGGGAAATCTCGGCCGGCGTCGCCCCTGTTTCGGCCGACACAGTGTCGAGTGCTGCCAGGATGCGAAATCCCTTGTCATCGAGATACTGGGCGACCCGGCCCTCTCGCGCCCGGCCTTCGGTATCGGCTTTGGTGCGATACTTGCCGGAAAGGAAGCCGGCCGCGAGGCTGAAATAGGTGATGACGCCGACATCTTCCTTGATGCACAGTTCAGCCAGCGGACCCTCGAAGCTGGAGCGCTCATAGAGATTGTACTCGGGCTGGATGACGTCGTAGCGCGGCACGCCGGCCTTGTCAGCGGCATCGAAGGATGCCTGCAACTGCGTCGCGTCGAGGTTGGAGCAGCCGATCGCGCGGATCTTGCCTTGTTGCTTCAGCTTGGCGAAGGCACCGAGCGTTTCCTCATAGGGCGTGTGCTCGTCGGGCCAGTGCGACAGATAGAGATCGATATGGTCGGTCTGCAGGCGGCGCAGCGAATCCTCTACCGCCTTCAGGATATAAGTCTCCTTCAGCGACTTGCCCTGGCCCATGTCGGAGCCGACCTTGGTTATGATCACGGCTTTGTCGCGAGAAACCTTTCCCCGCTTCAGCCACTTGCCGATGATCTCCTCGGAATCGCCGCCCTTGTTGCCCGGCACCCAGGCCGAATACACATCGGCAGTATCGATACCGTTGAAGCCCGCATCGAAGAAGGCATCGAGAATGTCGAAGGAGGTCTTCTCATCGGCAGTCCAGCCGAAGACGTTGCCGCCGAAGACGATCGGGGCAATCGAAAGACCTGTTTTTCCAAGACGGCGCATGTTCATGGCGCTCTCCAAATATGCTGAATTGATTGAATATCCGACACGGCAGGACGCCGCCGAACGATAACCTAGCGCGCCGTCGGCCGAATGGAAACCAACTCCGCGAATTGTGATCGCGCCATTGCCTCACGGTCGGTGGCTCACTAAGGTTGCGCAAAAATCAAACCAGGAGAGGCAATCATCATGCTGCGTTTCGGTATCATCTCGACTGCGAAGATCGGCCGTGAACTCGTCGTGCCGGCGATCCAGGATGCGGAGAACTGTGTCGTCACGGCTATCGCCAGCCGCGACCTGGCCAAGGCGCGGGAGATGGCGGACCGCTTCTCGGTGCCGCACGCCTTCGGTTCCTACGAGGAGATGCTTGCCTCCGACAAGATCGATGCCGTCTATATCCCGCTGCCGACCTCGCAGCACGTCGAATGGACGATCAAGGCAGCCGATGCGGGCAAGCACGTGCTTTGCGAGAAGCCGATCGCCCTGAAGGCGGATGACATCGACAGCCTGATCGCCGCCCGCGACCGCAACAAGGTGCTGGTGACGGAAGCCTACATGGTGACCTATACGCCGGTGTGGCGGAAGGTCCGCTCGCTGATATCGGACGGCGCCATCGGTACGCTGCAGCACGTCCAGGGGGCGTTCACCTACTTCAACCGCGACCCCGGCAACATGCGTAATATTCCCGAGCTCGGCGGCGGTGCGCTTCCCGACATCGGCGTCTACCCGACCATCGGCACCCGTTTTTCGACAGGCAAGGAGCCGCTGCGCGTCCAGGCGGTCACCCGCCGCGATCCGGAATTCGGCACCGACATCTATTCCAGCGTCAAGGCCGACTTCGGTGACTTCGAGCTGAGCTTCTACGTCGCCACCCAGATGGCGAACCGTCAGGTCATGGTCTTCCACGGCACCGACGGATATATCGAGGTGAAATCGCCTTTCAATGCCGACCGCTGGGGTGCCGAGGAAATCGAGCTCGCCAACCGCGGCCACAACGAATCGACCATCTTCCGCTTCCCGGACAGCCGCCAGTACAAGCGCGAAGCCGAAGCCTTTGCCCGCGCGGCGAACGGCGAGAATGAGGAAATCGTCACGCTCGAAAGCTCGAAGCTAAGCCAGAAGTTCATCGATGCCATCTATCGCGCCAGCGAGAAGGATGGCTGGGAAACAGTCTGACCTTACTGGCTGCGGAAGACGAAGCGCGAGTAACCGATGAAGCTCAGGACCGTCGAGGCGGCGGTGGCAAGTATCATCGCCGCCAACGGCTGCAACGCAGGTAACGTCAACAGAAGCGCCGAGTAAAGTCCGTAATTGACGAGTGCGACTGTTACCCCGACGGAGCCGTAGCGGAGTCCTTCGGCCGCCATCGAGCGACCGGATCGCCCAAAAGTGAAGGTTCGATTGACGATCCAGGTCGTCGCCATGGCCAAGGCGATGGCGATCACCCGCGCCAGGAACGGACCGAGCGGTGTCGTGTGAAGCAGGAGGGTGAGGACGCCCGCGTCGACGACAAATCCGAGACCGCCTGCGATGCCGAAGCGAAGAAGCTTCCTCACGCGACGCCGGCCTTCGGTGGCGCCCTGGGAATGTCGATATCGTTCACGATCAGCGGCACACCCTCGTGAAGGTGCGGCGCGCGCAGGATCATGTAGTGGATGCGAAGCTGCTCCGCGCGGGCCCGCGATACGGAATCGAGGATCACGCCGGCGGTAAACATCATGAACGAGACCATCATCAGCGCCACGGACAGAACCCAGGTCGGCATCCTGCTGACGAGACCGGTTTCGAAATACTCCGTGAGAACCGGCACCATGAATCCGAGGCTGGCCAGCATGAACAGCGTGCTGATGACGCCGAAGAAGGCGAAGGGCCTTGTTTCCTTCATTAGCATGGCAAACATCCAGAGAATCTTTGCGCCGTCCCTGAAGGTTGAAAGCTTGGAGTGCGAGCCCTCGGGCCGCCGGCCATAGTCGAGCTCCAGTTCGCTGACCGGAAGCTTCAGGCGTGAGGCATGGACGGACATTTCCGTTTCGATCTCGAAGCCGCCGGACACCGCCGGAAAGCTCTTGACGAAGCGGCGCGAGAAAGCGCGGTAGCCCGAAAAAATATCGGTAAAGTCCGCACCGAAGATCGTTCGGTAGAGCACGTTGAAAAGCCTGTTGCCGACGGCATGACCCTGTCGGCCGGCATCGGCATGCACGCCGCGCCGCGTCCCCACCACCATGTCGGCCCGTTCGGTCAGGAGTGTGCGAATGAGCTCGTCGGCGTCTTCCGGCGCATAGGTGCCGTCGCCGTCGGCCATGATGTAGATGTCCGCGTCGATGTCGGCGAACATCCGGCGCACGACATGCCCTTTGCCCTGGCGGCGCTCCCGCACGACGTTGGCGCCGGCGAGCATCGCCTGCAGCGCAGTCCCATCCGTTGAGTTGTTGTCGTAGACGTGAATCCTTGCCTTCGGCAGCGTTGTCCTGAAGCCGCGAACGACAGCGCCGATTGTCGCCGCCTCGTTGTAGCAGGGCAGAAGTACCGCAACGTTCAGATTGTCGTTACGAGATCCGGTCATGATCACACCCGTGACAAGGAAGAGTTTCGCGCGAGTCTAGCCGCGCGCCGTTAACAACTAGCTATGAGCAGGAAGCATTCGCCGATCGGCTGAACTTTACCGTTTCTTGACACGGCAGCCGTAAGATCTTGCCGCTCTCAAGGGTGATATCCGCTTCATGACGCATGCTGCCTCGGCAACCGGCAATTCAACGTCGACCTTCTCGATCGGGAAGATGCGCGCGGCGATGTCCAGGCTCTGGCCGTCCGTCCTTGTCTACAGTGCGCTGCTGATAGTGGCGATCATCGCGCTCAGGCTGCCGGATGCGAAAGACTATGTCGGCGCCGACAACGACGATGGCATGCGACTTGTCGAGGTTCGCGATTTTCTCCATGGACAGGGATGGTTCGATCTCATGCAATACCGCATGGGGCTCGGCAGCGGCACGCTGATGCACTGGTCCCGACTGATCGATCTGCCGATCGCCACCCTGATCAAGCTGTTCGGGCTTTTCCTACCGCAGGAGCGGGCCGAGGCCGCTGCGCTGCTTGTCTGGCCGCTTTCCCTCATCGTCCTCAGTCTCTGGGGCACGGGCCTTGCCGGCCGGAGGATCGGCGGCGTGCTCGCCATGCACATCGCGCTCGGTCTGACGGCTTTCCTGCTGGTGACGAGCAACCGTTTTCTACCCGGCTCCATCGATCATCACAACGTCCAGTTCGCCGTTGCCGCGATCATGGTCGCCATGCTGCTGGACGAGAACCATCGACCGCGGAGCTATGCGATAGCCGGCCTTTGCGCTGCACTTGCCATTGCGATAGGTGCCGAGACCACGCCTTTCGTAGCCGGGGTCTGCTTGATCGTTTCCATGTCGTGGGCCTGGGATGGTCCGGCCTTCGCGCCCGCCGCCAAGGCCTTCGGTCTGTCGTTGGCGCTGTCAATCAGCCTTTTCTTCTTCGGCACCGTGCCGCCGCGTCTCTATTTTTCCGTCACCTGCGACAATCTCTCGCTCGGTTACTACAGCCTGGCGGCGATTGGCGGCGGTCTGCTGCTCTTCGCTGCCGCCTTTGCCAGCCGCGCCAGCCGCCCCATCCGGTTCGGCGTCCTGGCTGGCGTTGGCGCAGCGGTGTTCGCTGCGGCCGTGATCATCGCCCCGCATTGCCTGCGGAACCCGTTGGCCGATCTCGACCCGATGCTGGTGCAGCTGTGGCTGAACAACGTCCAGGAGGCGCAGTCGATCTTCGCAGCCGGTCGTCAGGACCCCTATACACTCGGTTTCTTCTATGCGACGGGTGTGTTTGCCATCGCGGTCTGCGTCTTCCGCATCGCCTACCGCGACCGCGTTCGCATCCACCTCATCCTGCTGTGTCTGCTCACCATCAGCTGGACGATAGCGGCAATCCAGGTGCGCGGTTCCTCATTTTCCAACATGCTGGCCGTTTTTCCGCTGACATTGCTGATCATCGACATGCGCCGGATCTCCAATGCGGAACGTGAAAGCGGCGCCGCGGCGCTCAGCTACATCCTGAGCGTTCTCCTGAGCGTTGCTGCCGTTTGGGGGTTGGTCGGCAGTCTTCTCGACACCCGGATCAACGCCCTGGCGGAAGAGACGGCATCGGCCAAGGATAAGCTCACCTGTGTCTCACCCGAGACGGTTAACCCGCTGCAGGATCTGCCGCCCGGCCTTGTGGCCGCCCCGTCCGATCTGGGTGTTTCGATCCTGCGCTTTACCAAACACCGCATCCTCGCCGCTCCCTACCACCGCAATCAGGGTGGCATGCTCACAGAGATGCATATCGGCTTGGCGACGCCAACCGATGCCGAGGCATTCCTGCGGGGTGCGGGCGTCACGGTGCTGGCCTTCTGCGCGGAGTTTCCGCAGACCCTGGAGATCGCAAAGATCAAGCCGGACGGTCTCTATGCGCAATTGAAAAAGGGGATTGTCCCTGCCTATCTGCAGCCATTGCCCAGGCAGGAGGGATCGCCGGTCCAGTTCTTCCGCTACGTGCGGGGCGGTCCTTGACGTTTAGGCGAGACGGGTAGGGCTTCTGACGCGTTCAATGGCATGCAGTCCAATCAGGCAGAGAAGCAGGCCACCGTCGTAGCATACGATTGCAGTCGCCAGGTCGAGGATCGATGTCGTCGAAACGAACGCCGCGCAGCCATAGGCCACGCACATCAGGAAGCCGACCAACACCATCGCAAAAACGGAACGCATCGGTGCCGTGGCAAATCCAATCATTGTGGCCGTTAGAGCGATCATCCAGACTCTCCTGATTACCTCACTATAGGCGGACCGACCTTGCCGAACAATTAATTGCGCTTGCTATCCTCGGTTTCCACAGTGCGCCAGATCGGCACGCCTGCCAACTCATTGGAACATTTGGCTCTAAATAAGGCCGATGATGTTTTCCGCGGTTGTTCCCGAGGTGAGCACACGCGAAACTCTCAAAGGCAGAAGCGAGCCGTCTTGCACGGAGGCGAAGGTCAGGATCTGGCCTGACGCCATCTCAACCGTCAAATCTCCTCCGATTCCGATATAGAGCGCTCTTGTGATTTCGGAAATACCCAGGCCGTCATCGGGGACGATGACGAACCCGGCACTGGCAGGGCCGGTCAGCGAAGGGGCGTGGGAGGCGAAGCGGTCAGACATGGGGACTCTCCTTTTGTCGGTTGCGCAATCATGCTGGTGTGGAGATTGCCGGGGAAAACGATGTGCAGGCAAATCGGAGGCCCACGTTTGCGGCTGCTCGGTAAGCCAAGGATAAGATTTGGAGAAAACGCCGAAAGACTTGGCGAGGCTTTCGCGATCCGAGAAAAATCGTCCCCGTACCGAGGGCTGATCTTTTGCCGGTCTTCGGATAGAACAAGGGCATGAGCAACGTCTTCGAGAATGATTCGCCGAGCAATCTCACCGAGTATTCGGTTTCTGAGCTTTCCGGTTCGATCAAACGCACGGTCGAGACGGCTTTCGATCAGGTTCGTGTTCGGGGCGAGATTTCCGGCTACCGCGGCCCGCATTCGTCGGGTCACGCCTATTTCGCCCTGAAGGACGACCGCGCACGCATCGACGCCGTCATCTGGAAAGGCACGTTTTCCAAGCTGAAGTTCCGCCCCGAAGAGGGGATGGAAGTGATTGCCACCGGCAAGGTGACGACATTCCCCGGCTCGTCGAAGTATCAGATCGTCATCGAGACGCTGGAGCCGGCAGGGGCTGGCGCGTTGATGGCCTTGATCGAGGAACGCAAGCGCAGGCTTGGTGCCGAGGGCCTGTTTGACGCGGCCCGCAAGCGGCGGCTGCCCTTTATGCCCAAGGTCATCGGTGTGGTCACCTCGCCGACGGGTGCGGTCATCCGGGATATTCTTCATCGTATCTCCGATCGCTTCCCTGTCCATGTGATCGTCTGGCCGGTGAAGGTGCAGGGTGAGGGCTCTGGCGAGGAGGTTGCCAGTGCCATTCGCGGCTTCAACAGCTTCGCCCCGGACGGCCAGATGCCGCGTCCCGATGTGCTAATTGTTGCACGCGGCGGCGGCAGCCTGGAGGATCTCTGGAGTTTCAACGACGAGGCGGTTGTGCGCGCTGCTGCCGACAGCCAGATCCCGTTGATTTCCGCCGTCGGCCACGAAACCGATTGGACGCTGATCGACTATGCCGCCGATGTGCGCGCTCCGACGCCGACCGGCGCGGCCGAGATGGCGGTCCCGGTCAAGGCGGAGCTTGAGGCGCAGACGGCGGGCCTGACAGCACGGCTGCAGGGTTGCATGAACCGGCGCATGGATCACCACCGCCAGTCCGTGCGGGCCTTGATGCGCGCCCTTCCGTCGCTGGATCAGCTCCTCGCTTTGCCGCGGCGCCGGTTCGATGAGGCGGCTGCAGGTCTCGGCCGCGGGCTGGAGCTCAACACCATCAACAAGCGCCGCAGTTTCGAGCGAACGGCGGCGCATTTGCGCCCCGATGTCCTCTCAAACCGCATTGGCGAACGCCGCCAAATGCTGGCCGAGCGCATTGGCCGGGCGGAGCGGACCATCGAGCGGCTGATCGATCGGTCGAAGTCACGGGTTGGTCGCGCCGATGCCGTCTTCGGCTCGCTGCCAGCCCGCCTGAAGTCACAGACCGCCCGCATGCGCGATCATCTTGGCAATCTCTCGCGCCACGCCGATACCGCCGTCAGACACAAGCTGGCACGCGCCCGCGGCGAACTGGTGGCCCAGGACCGCGTGCTGCAGTCGCTGTCCTACATGAACGTATTGAAGCGTGGCTACGCCGTCATCCGGGACGATGAGCACCGGCCGGTGTCGCAGGCGGCGATGCTATCATCCGGCATGGGCATCTCGATCCAGTTCGCCGACGGCGAGGTCGGTGCCGTGACAACGGACGGCGGCGGACCGCCGGCCGGCAGGAAGCGGGCATCGAAGCCCTCCGAGCCGGGCAGCCCTCCGAAGCAGGGCAGCCTGTTCTAGCTTAGTGGACCATGATGCGTCAGGCCCACTCGCCCTGACGCATCACCGGAACGCGTGCGCCATCCGGCGTGATGCCATCGATGTCGATCTTGCCGGAGCCGATCATCCAGTCGATATGGATCAGGCTGGAATTGCCGCCCTGTGCCTGGATCTGTTCCTGGCTCAGGTTCGCGCCATCGAGGAAGCATTTCGAATAGCACTGGCCGAGCGCGATGTGGCAGGAGGCGTTCTCGTCGAAGAGGGTGTTGTAGAACAGGATGCCGCTGGCCGAGATCGGAGAGGAATGCGGAACCAGCGCCACCTCGCCAAGCCGGCGTGCGCCGTCGTCCGTATCCAGCACCTTGTTCAGCACTTTCTCGCCGCGCGACGCCTTCGCCTCGACGATCCGGCCGGCTTCGAAGCGAACCTGGATGTTGTCGATCAGGGTTCCCTGATGCGAGAGCGGCTTGGTGCTCGACACATGACCTTCGACGCGCCATGCATGCGGCGTCGTGAAGACCTCTTCCGTCGGTATGTTCGGGTTGCAGGTAACGCCGTTCTTGGCGGTCGAAGCGCCGCCCTGCCATTCGTGGCCGTCAGCAAGGCCGACCGTCAGATCGGTCCCTGGCCCAGTGAAGTGCAGCGACGCAAACCGCTCGCCGTTCAGCCACGCGGAACGCGAGCGCAGATTGGCGTTGTGGTCTGCCCACGCCGCAACCGGATCGTCCACATCGACCCGCGATGCCGCGAAGATCGCCTTCGCGAGCTTGGCGACCGCAATCGGCTCGGGGTCGTTCGGGAACACCAGTTTCGCCCAGGCGGGATTCGGGTAGGAAACAATGTTCCAGTTGATGTCGAAGTTGGAGATTTTCTCCAGCGCCGGCTTGTAGGCGGCGGAGTTCGCGCGGTTGGCACGGCCAACCTTTGCGGGGTCCTGTTCCGACAGCAGCATTGGATTGTCGCCGGCGACGGCCAGGCGCGCCGCGCCGTTGGCGTAGGCCTTTGCCATGCCTTCATAGAGCCAGTCCGAAGCCCGATCGAAACTCTCGTCGCGTCCATACTGGTAGCGGGCAAGCGTCGATGCCTCGTCCGAATAGAAGGCGGTGACGATGCCTGCGCCCGCCGCATAGGCATGCTTCGTGATCAGCCGGACAAGCGGCAATGCCACGACCGGTGCGGTGACGACGAGATCCTGGCCGCTCTGCAGTTGCAGGCCGACCTTGATGGCCACCTCCGCAAGCTTCTCGAGTTTGACGGGATCTACGGAGTCCTGGCTTTGGGACATGAAGTTCATGGTCGATCACCTTCCGAAACGAACGCACAGGGCGCTAGCCTTAGCCGCCTTTGCGGCGAAAATGAAGCTCGGCGATGCGATGCATATTCGCTCGCGGCACTGCCGGCGCGGTTCGTTCCAATTCAGGCAATCAGCGGCGCGGCTTTGGCCTTGAGCGCGCTCATGGCATCCTTCGGATCAAGCCGTACCTGCAATCCGCGCTGGCCACCGTTGATATAGACCTGCGTCTCGGCAAGGGCTGCCTCTTCGATTGCTGACGGCACGAGCTTCTTCTGGCCGAACGGGCTGATGCCGCCGACATGGTAGCCGGTCAGCCGTTCCGCATCTGCCGGCTTCATCATGTTTGCGGATTTGCCGCCAAAGGCGCTCGCCAGCTTCTTCATGCTGACCTCGCGGTCCGAAGGGATCACGACGCACACCGCCTTGCCGTCCACCTCGGCCATCAGCGTCTTCAGGACGCGGTGCGGTTCCTCGCCCAGCGCCTCGGCAGCCTGCAATCCCACGCGCTCGGCGTTCGGATCGTAGTCGTAGGTATGGACACTGAAGGCGATGCCGGCCTTGGCTAGAACCTGGGTGGCGCGTGTGGTCTTGGACATCGGTCAGGCCCTGAAGAAGTCCGCGTATATCTCCGGCTTGAAGCCGATCAACAGCTTGCCGTCCGCCTCGATCACTGGTCGCTTGATCATCGACGGCTGGTTCAGCATAAGGGCGATTGCCTTGGCCGCATCGAGGTTTTCCCGATCTGCATCGGGAAGCTTGCGGAACGTTGTTCCGGAGCGATTGAGCACCGTTTCCCAACCGGCCTCCTTCGTCCATGCCTCCAGCTGCCGGCGATCGATTCCGACCGCCTTGTAGTCGTGAAAGTCGTAGGCGACATCGTGTTCTTCCAGCCAGGCTCGCGCCTTCTTCATCGTGTCGCAGTTCTTGATGCCGTATATGGTGATGGGCATTCTCAATCCTCCAGCGTTCCGGCCTTTCGGGTTGCCTGGCTCGGGTTCTCGCAGGCGATCTTCATCAGGTCGCCGCGACGGCGCACGAACCGGTCAGAAACCCGCGTCACGATCAGGCCGGCCTGCGGAGCGCGCACGTCGATGATGCCGTCCGCCCTGCCGGGCCGTGTGATCAGTGTTGCCAGCACGTCGCCCTCGGCAACTGTCTCGCCGATGTTTCGGTGAAAGAGTACGGTGCCGGCGGCGGGTGCGCGGATCATCTCGATGTTGTCGAGCGGGACGGCGGGGCCGGAAAATGGCGAGAGCGCCACCGGCGCAACGACGACACCTCTGTTGGCCAGGAACCGCCACAGTCCGTCAGCATCCTTTTTCGCCATCTCCGGATAGACGTCGCGTTCGCCGCGAAGCTCCACGGTCACCGAAAGCTTGCCCGGCAGCCGCGATTTCTTCACGCCGGGGTCCTCATGCTTCCAGGCAAAGCCGACCGCCTCCTCGAAGGCCGAGCTTTCGCCATCCGACAGCAGCACCGCCTCCATGTCGAGTGCGGCTGCAAGATCCTGTGCCTCTGGCCAGAATGCATCGTCGATGTAAGCATACTGCAGGGCCTCGTCATCGCAATGCAGGTCGATCACAAGGTCGGCAGCAAGGGCCATGTGCAGCAGTTGCCGCTTGAGTTTGTTGACGGCCGTCGCCCGGTCCAGATCTTCGATCAGGCTGTCGCGATCTCTGATGGATATCAACGGGAACTCGCGATTGAAGTTGATCCGTGAGCCCAGCTCGAACCGGCCCTGTAGATCGCCGAAATGCCACTGTGCGGTGCCGATCGGATTGGCCTGCGGCACAAGCGTGATGTCGCCCCTGATCTTCCCCTCGCTCTCTGCCTGCCGAAGCCTCTCGCAGAGAAAGTGTGCAAGCGCGGTACCGGGCAGTTCGTTGGCGTGGAGGGCGGCCTGGATGTAAACCGCCGGCGCTGCCGGATCATTGCCCTTGAAGCGAAAAACCGGAAGCCGCCACTCGATGCCGGCCGTATCGCCCGGAATGATGATCTCGGAAATGTTCACGTTCCTGCCCCGTTTTCATGTCGTAGCAGGAGCTTTAAGCGACTTCCGCCGGCATAGGCAAGTCGTTATCCCCGCGCTTGCAAAGGCCATCGAGCGACATAGTCGTATTCGCGTTCGCCCGGGCGATTGTGAATGAGGACGAATTCTCGCGCTGGCACTATCACCGGGTTCGATCACAATCCTGGGAGTGCAGGAAGTCGCGCGGGCGTGGTGAACTGACGGGAAAGTGCGCCCGCTGCAGCACTTTCTGTAGATCCAGACATTCGCCCAGCGCCTGCCGGTCCGGCAGGATCGCAAAAAACAGGTTCTCTTTGCCAAATCTTGACGATTGCGGTGTCATCTTGGGCAAAGCGAAGTCGAAGGACGATTGCGTGTTCTGTTCGTGCATGACCATTTACCGGAGTATCGGCACCGCCTCTTGTTCGCGTGCGACTGAGCGGATGGTAGCAAGTGATGAGCGGAAATCAAGAACAAAAGAGGAACATGCAATCGTGCCACGGTCGGCGTGCTGGGGCCTATCATGCGTATTCTGATGGCGTGCGCGGCCTTTCCGCCTTTCATCGATGGTGGCGGCCCGATTTCGGCGATGATGGTGGCCAAGCTGCTGCTGGCGGACGGGCACGACCTCGAAGTGATCAACGTCTCCGGCGAAGACAAGCGTGAAATCTACGACGGGGTTCCCGTCCGCCGTCTGCCGAGCCTCAATATCGACTGGAACTACCGCTTGCCGCGGCCGGCCTGGAAGAAGTTTCTCTGGCATGCGCTGGAGAATTTCAATCCGCGGGCGTTCGTCATCATGCGTCGCGAAATCCGCCGCTTCAAGCCGGACATCGTGCTTACCGACAGCATCGAGAACATCAACGTCGCGACATGGGCCGCTGCCCGAAGCTGTAGCGTTCCGGTCTGCCACATCCTGCGCAGCGCGTTTTTGATCTGCTGGAAGGCCAGCATGCGGCGTGGCAACGACAATTGCGTTCGCGCCTGTTCGTCGTGCCAGACGTCATCCTACGGCAAGAAGCTCCTCTCGCGCTACGTCGATGCGGTGATCGGCGAGACAGATTTCATCATCAGTCGTCATCTCGAGCATGGCTATTTTCCGAATGCGAGCAGCCACAAGGTGCCGGGTGCTGTTCCGGCTAGTGCGCGTCGGGAACCTCGATCGCCGCCATCAGGGCAGATGCGCTTCGGCTTCATCGGCGTCCACGATCCAGTAAAAGGTCTCGATACGCTGGCGCTTGCCGCACATCGGCTGGTCAACAATTCCAATGTCGGCTTCGTCATCGCGGGGCACGCCAAGAGCGACTATTCCAAATCGCTGCCGCAGAAGTTTCCCAAGGAGAACACCCGGTTTCTCGGTTGGACGAAGCCGGAGGAATTCTTTCCACACATCGACGTTCTGGTGGTACCGTCCCTGTTCCGCGAGCCGTTCGGCCGCGTCGTCATCGAGGCGTTTGCGCAGGGCGTGCCGGTCATCGGCGCACGTTCGGGCGGAATACCGGAATCGATCGAACCCGGAACCGACGGATACCTGTTCGATCCCGGCGATGAGGTCGCCCTTGCCGCACTGATTGCGGATATGGCTGCCGCACCGGAGAAAATCCCGGCGTTGTCGCATGCCGCGCTTGAAGCGGCGAGACGTTACGAACCGCAAAAGATTGCGGCCGGCTTCAATGCGGTTTTTGCCAGGCTGAAGCCGGAAAGCGCCGAGACCGCGGGGGAGGAAATCTCCTCGATGCAGGCGCACGGTTAAACCGGCCACGGCACAAGAAACGGGTTGAATTCCAGCCGTTGCTGCACGATTTTCATGGCATGCCGGTTAGGAGGCTATGATCATGGAACAGGCAGCCAGCAAATACTGTATCTTCAAAACCGCGGGTGGTTTCTGCGGGATAGCCTGGAGCGATGTCGGCATCACCCGCTTCCAATTGCCGACCGGCAGTGCCGAGGGGACCGAGCGTCTTCTGCTGCGCCGCGTGCCGGGCTCCGAGCCCGCCGAACCGACGCCAGAGGTGGCTGACGCCGTCTCCGCCGTGCAGCGCTACTTCGAGGGAAAGCCGACCGACTTCTCGGACGTCAAGCTCGACCTCGACGGACAGGACGCCTTCTTCCGGAGGATCTACGCCGCCGCGCGTCAGATCGGTTGGGGTCACACAACGACCTACGGTGCACTCGCCAAGCAACTCGGCGCCGGGCCCGAGATGGCGCGCGATGTCGGCCAGGCGATGGCGAAAAACCCGGTTGCTCTGATTATTCCGTGTCACCGGGTGTTGGCCGCAGGCGGCAAGATCGGCGGCTTTTCCGCGCCCGGCGGCGCGTCATCCAAGACGAGAATGCTCGAACTCGAAGGCGTCAGCCTGGCGCCGCCGAAGCAGGCGCAACAATCGATGGATTTTTGACGGCGGCCCCCCGGCCGCATCACGGGATGCTACCGGGGGTCCACGCCAGTCGACTGTTGCTTGAATGCTGGCGTCGAAAGTGTGGATCGAGGTTGTTGCGCACAATGTGGCGGGTGAGCACCCTTTCGCATCGTTCCAGGGAGCGCGGAACCGCCGAGTTCTTTACGTATTCAGCCCACCATCCACGGTTATGGTGGCGCCGGTGATTTGCCTGGCAGCCGGGCTCGCAAGGAACGCCGCAGCGGCTGCCACGTCGCCCGGCGTGCCGAAGCGACCAAGCGGGGTCATGCCGCGCAGCATGTCGCCATGCACGCCATCGGCAGGGTTCATGTCGGTATCGGTAAATCCCGGCTGAACCAGGTTAACGGTGATGTCTCGGGGTCCAAGTTCGCGTGCGAGACCCCGGGTAAAGGCGACGAGCGCGGATTTTGTCATCGAATACACCGCCACGCCGGGACTGAGCGTCCGTTCTGCGACAGACGAGCCAACGATAAGGATGCGCCCCCCTTCGCCAAGATGCGGGATGGCTGCTTGCGCGGCGAGAACTGCGGCACGCACGTTGACGTTCAGAAGTGCGTCGATGTCGGCGAGGCTCATGTCAACGACCATGCCCATGCGGGCGATGCCGGCGTTGTTGACGAGGATGTCGAGGCCGCCGAGCTTCTCGATCGTCTGGTCGACCAATCGCTTCATGGCCGCCGGATCGGCACTGTCGGCCGCAATGGCGACCGCCCGCCGCCCCTTGGCTTCGATAGACCGGACTACGTCACCGGCTCGGTCTGCCGAGCGCTCATAGGAGATCGCCACATCCGCTCCCTTGTCCGCGAGCGCCAACGCGATGCCGGCGCCGATACCGCGGGAGCCGCCGGTGACCAGAGCGCGCTTGCCGAGCAGTTCATTCATGGTTGTTCCTTTCTGTAGTGATCGATATATAAATGACTAGGCGGGTTGCCGAGGGGAGTCAATCGAATTAAATATCGATCGATGCAGAAATCACCGAAGACGCCACAGACCCAGAAAAGCACAACGCCCGCCCTTCGCGGGCGGCCCCGCGCGTTCGACCGCGAGGCCGCCCTGGCGCAGGCGACCCGACTGTTCTGGCACAAAGGCTACGAAGCAACGTCCATCTCGGACCTTACGGAGGCGATTGGGATAGGGTCGCCCAGCCTCTACGCCGCATTCGGCTCGAAGGAGGCGCTGTATGTCGAAGCGCTACACTACTACGGCGACCACTATCAGGCGCTGGTCTGGGCCAGGTTCTTTTCTGCCGGCACTGCCCGCGAATCCGTTGAGTCTCTCCTTCTGGACGCGGCTGCAACGATGACCGGCTGTCACAACGACATGCCCCGCGGCTGCATGGTAACGCTGTCCTCTGTCGGCAGCGAGGGACATACGGAGCTTGGCGAACTCGTGCGATTGGGGCGTGCCGTGGCGTTCGACCGTGTCGAGGCGCGGCTCCGCAGCGGCGTCGCGGAGGGCGAGTTTCCCGATTCTGTTGATGTCCCGTCGCTCGCGCGCTTCATTCAGACCGTCCAGAGCGGCATGTCGCTCCTCGCCCGCGACGGGGCAAGCCGCGCTGAACTGGAGGCCGTAGCGGAGGTCGCGATGCTGGGATGGGACGCCCGAACCGGCTATCGCGCCTGACGCTCGTCACGCCGTACGGTCCTGCGGTCGGCGACGGGTTCACGCCGGCCGGTAGATCTGTGCCATCGCGCCGCCCGGAAAGGCCCTGGAACTCACCAGCTTGAGACGCTTTGGCGCGGCGAGCTCGGAAAACAGCGGAAGTCCCTTGCCCAGCGCTACGGGGTGCACCGCCAGGATGAACTGGTCGACCAGTCCTTGGGCGACGAGACTGCGGGCGAATTTCACGCCGCCGTGAGCGATGATCGGTTTGCCGTCCTGGGCCTTCAACGTCGCGATTTCCTCCGCTAGGTCACCGCTTGCTACATAGGCTTCCGTCCAACTCTCGGCGCCCGGTTGCAGCTCTGCGGTGTGCGCCGGGCTGAGGATCGCTGGCCCCTGTCGTGAGAAGACGGCCTTGGGAATCTGGTTCATCGGCGGCGCGAACATGTCGGTGGAGGTCGGCCAGTAGGCGGCCATGTCACGGAAGCTGCGGCTGCCCATAATGTGCAGGCTTGCGTTCCATATCGTCTCCACGGACCAGGCCTTCGCCTCCTGATCGCTTCCGAACATCCATTTGTTGCTGCCATCCATGTCGCTCACGAAGCCGTCGAGCGACATGGACATTTTCAGGATCAGGTCTCTCACGGCATCATCCTCACGGCTCTCGTCCAAGGACGCGCCAGATCGACGACGCCCGACACCAGCCGATGACTTTTCTAGCCGCGTACCCTTATTCGCCTATTCCCACTCGATCGTCCCAGGAGGCTTGCTCGTCACATCGTAGACAACGCGGTTGATGCCGCGGACTTCGTTGATGATGCGGGTGGCGGCGCGGCCGAGGAATTCCATGTCGTAGTGGTAGAAATCCGCCGTCATGCCGTCGACGGAAGTGACGGCGCGCAGCGCGCAGACGAATTCGTAGGTACGGCCGTCGCCCATGACGCCGACGGTCTGGACCGGCAGCAGCACGGCGAAAGCCTGCCAGATGGCGTCGTAGAGGCCGGCCTTGCGGATTTCGTCGAGATAGATGGCGTCGGCTTCGCGGAGAATCTCCAGCTTTTCGCGGGTTATGCCGCCCGGGCAGCGGATTGCAAGGCCCGGACCGGGGAAGGGGTGGCGGCCGATGAAGCTGTCGGGGAGGCCGAGCTCCTTACCGAGCGCGCGCACTTCGTCCTTGAAGAGTTCGCGCAACGGCTCGACAAGCTGCATGTTCATGCGCTCGGGCAGGCCACCGACATTGTGGTGCGACTTGATCGTCACCGACGGGCCGCCGGTGAAGGAAACGCTTTCGATGACGTCGGGATAGAGCGTGCCCTGGCCAAGGAAGTCGGCGCCGCCAAGCTTCTTGGCCTCTTCCTCGAAGGTTTCGATGAACAGCCGGCCGATGATCTTGCGCTTGGTCTCGGGATCGCTGACGCCCTCGAGTTCGCCGATGAACTTGTCGGCGGCATCGACGTGGATCAGGTGCAGGTTGTAGTGTTCGCGGAACATTTCGACGACGTTGGCCGCCTCGTCCTTGCGCATCAGGCCGTGGTCGACAAGCACGCAGGTGAGCTGGTCGCCGACCGCCTCGTGGATCAGCAGCGCCGCGACGGAGCTGTCGACGCCGCCGGAGAGTGCGCAGATGACGCGCTTGTCGCCGACTTGGCTGCGGATGTCTTCGACCGCCTTCTGGCGGTAGGCCGACATCGACCAGTCGCCCTTGATGCCGGCGATATTATGAATGAAGTTGCCGATCAGCTTGGCGCCATCAGGCGTATGCACGACTTCCGGATGGAACTGCACGCCGTAATATTTGCGCTTCTCGTCGGCGATGAAGGCGTAGGGCGCGTTGGGCGAGGTCGCGACGACCTCGAAACCTTCGGGCAGTGCCGTGACACGGTCGCCGTGGCTCATCCACACCTGATGGCGCGAGCCCTTGGACCAGAGGCCCTCGAACAGCTTGCTTTCTTCGTCGACCTCAAGGAAGGCGCGGCCGAATTCGCGGTGATGGCCGCTCTCGACCTTGCCACCGAGCTGCATGCACATCGTCTGTTGGCCGTAGCAGATCCCGAATACCGGCAGGCCACTGTCGAAGATGATCTGCGGCGCCCGCGGCGAGCCATCATCGACCGTCGAGGCCGGGCTGCCGGAGAGGATCACGGCTTTCGGCTGGAGGCGCTTGAAGCCTTCTTCGGCGGACTGAAAGGGAACGATCTCGCAGTAGACACCGGCTTCGCGCACGCGGCGCGCGATCAGCTGGGTTACCTGGCTGCCGAAATCGACGATGAGGACACTGTCGGGATGTGCTGTCTGGGTCATGGCGAGCCTTTAATGAAAAGCACCCGGTCTTGCAATGCGGGAAATCCGCTGCATGAGGATTTTATTGCATTGATTGTCCCGGTTTTGCAGGGCCTAGAACCAGAATACGCCATCCTCCAGCGCGGTGTACAGGCTGTCGACGGCATAGGAAAGCTTGCGGTCGACGACATGCAGGTATTCGGTCCAGCCGGAAATATGCTGCAGTTCCTCGACGCCATCGGAAATGCCGCGAAGCCCGATCAGCGGCAGCTGGTAAGCCTGGCAGGCGCGCAAGATGGCGAAGGTCTCCATGTCAACCATGTCGGCCTCTATGCCCGTGTAGGCCGCGCCGGAAACGACATTGCCGCCAGTCGAGAGGCTGGCCTCGGCGATCCCCGGAATGCGAAGCGGCAGGTCGATCGTCGCGGGCAGGTCGAGAAACGGCGTGCGCCCCTTCTCGAAGCCGAGCGCCGAGGCGTCCATGTCGCGATAGGAGACAGAGGTCACCTGATAGACCTCGGTCTGCTCGAGCTTCGGGGAGCCTGCCGAGCCCAGCGATACCACGAGGTGCGGCAGGTCGCCCGCGTGGTCGAGTTGCGTCAGCGCCCGTGTCAGCACGACCGCGGCCTCGACGGGGCCGACGCCCGTCATCAGCGGCTCGAAGCGCGAACGCAGGAAGGGACCGTATTCGGCCTCGGCGGCCATCACGAACAGGATCGATTTTCCCGCGACCGATTTCAACTCGAACGTCATCCGGTAATTCCTTCCCTGCCGCGGACAATCATCATGGTGCTCGTCATCGAGGCGATCAACTTCGCCGGCCCGTCGCCGATCGCGTAGCCGCGCCCATCCGCAACGATGATATTCGACCCTGGCTTGGTGATCTCGCCGCGGAACAGGAAGCGGTCTCCGCGCCCTGGCGACATAAGGTTGACCTTGAACTCGATTGTAAGGATCGAGGCGTCGGGATCGATCACGCTATAGGCGGCAAATCCGCAGGCGGAATCAAGCGCCGCCGAAATCACGCCCGCGTGGAGAATGCCATGCTGCTGGGTTAGCTTGACGTCGAAGGTCAGCTCGATTTCCACCATCGCATGCTCGACGCGGGTCAGTTCGGCGCCGATCGTATGCAGCGCCGCCTGGCGCGCAAAGTTCCGGCGAATTCGTTCGCGGAAATCGCCGCGGTCGTTTTCGGTCATTGTGATTTGCCCTTCCTGCGGCGGTGAAATTGGCATGGTGCGCTGCATTCGACAAGCGCAGGTGCGAAATCAATTGTCCGACCGACGGGCAACGCATTGTCGGTTCGTAAAGATTGGATTCAGTCTTTTTTGGTAAATCTTAGTTAGCCATTCGCGTTGGCGGGCCCCGATGACCGGGACAGTGCCATCGACAGTTGTTTTGTGTGCGAGTTTCCATGCGTCTATCGGCCGTGCCAGCAATCCTCCTTGCCTGCCTGACTTTTTCGGGCTGCACATCGAGTCCCGGCCCGGAAGCCGTTCTGACCGTGGCACCGTCGCGGGAAATGACCAGTTCGGTCACGCCGAGTGCGCCTGTGCCCGTCGCGGATGTCGGCAACGCCGTCCCGCAGGCAGCCCCGCCCCAGGAAGAATTGAGCTGGACTGGCCCGGTACCCGAGCCCCAGGCATTCCTGCCTCAAACCAGAACCGTCGCCGTACCGGTGCCATCGGACAGGCAGGTCGCGCTCGTGGTGCCTGCCCGGCCGGAGATCGATGCGAGGCCCGACGCTCGCACCAGGGTCTACAGCCACCGCTTCCGCGATGCCAAGCCGATCAACTTCGGCTCCGCCTCGCCGAGAAAGCTCGCGGTGCACGGCGTCGACGTGTCGCGCTGGCAGGGTGATATCGACTGGGCGACGTTGCAGGGGCAGGGCGCCAACTTCGTCTACATAAAGGCAACCGATGGCGGCGATCATCTTGATCCGATGTTCAGGAAGAACTGGCGGAACGCCAAGCAAGCCGGACTGAAGCGGGGTGCCTACCACTTCTTCTACTGGTGCCGCACGGCAGGCGAGCAGGCGGACTGGTTCATCCGCAACGTTCCGCGCGAGGCTGGCGCGCTTCCCCCCGTCATCGACGTCGAGTGGAACGGCGAGTCGAGCTGCAAGAGACAGCCCTCGCGCCAGCACGTCCTGGAAAAGATGAAGGTCTTCATGGACAAGCTCGAGCGGCATTATGGTCAGCGCCCGATCATCTATACGGCGCCGGATTTCTATCGCGACAATCTGAGGGGCGAATTCCTAGACTATCCGTTCTGGCTGCGTTCCGTGGCGGTACATCCGGCCAAGATCTATCCGGGACGAAAATGGATCTTCTGGCAGTATTCCGGCTCGGGCCTCTCGCACGGGGTGGATGGCCGGATCGATCTCAATGTATTCCATGGAAGCGAGACTCAATGGCACAGCTGGGTATCGGCCCGGTCCGGCTGAGTGTTACGATTTCGCCTGCGTGAACCACTCGGGAGGCAGCCGTGGCTGAAGTCGTGCTCTTTCACCACGCGCAGGGATTGACGAAAGGGGTCGCCGGCCTTGCCGCTGTCCTCGGGGCCGACGGACACGTAGTCCATACGCCCGATCTTTTTGCCGGTCGGACGTTCGACACCCTGGAGCAGGGCATGCAGCATGCCCAGGAAATCGGCTTCAGCGAGTTGGTCCAACGTGGGGTTCGCGCCGTCGATCTGCTTGCGACCGATCTCGTCTACCTCGGTATTTCCCTCGGTGTGCTCCCGGCGCAGTATCTCGCTCAGACACGTTCGGGAGCGCGCGGCGCGATCTTTCTGCACGCCTGCCTGCCGCGTTCCGAATTCGGTTCGGCCTGGCCGCAGGGACTTCCCGCCCAGATCCATGCGATGGATGCCGACCCGTTTTTCGTCGGCGATGGCGATATCGAAGCGGCCCGGGCGCTGGTTGGCGAATCGTCTGACGTAAGCCTCTTTCTCTACCCTGGGAACTCGCACCTCTTTTCCGACCGCTCGCTCGCAGCCTACGATCCGGCTGCCGCTGCCGTTCTCGAACGCCGATTGCTCGACTTTCTCGCGGAGCGATAGCTGTTCGGCGCGGCCCTTCAGTTCAAATAGACGATCGAGGCGTTGAGGATGGTCGCGAAGCCGACCCAGGCGGCATAGGGGACGAACAGCCAGGCGGCCACGCGGTCGGCGTTCCAGCGGTTCCTGATGAAGGCAAGGATCAGTACCAGCAGCACGACGATGACGGCGAGCGCCGCAACTGGCATTTCCAACCCGAAGAAGAACGGTGACCAGAGAAAATTGAACACCACCTGCCAGGCCCAGATCAGCATGCCGATCGAGAGATGGCCGCGCATCCACGTGCGCGCTCCCGCAATGCCGATCAGGACGTAGAGAATAGACCATGCCGGCCCGAACACCCAGTTGGGCGGATTGAAAGGCGGTTTGGCGAGCGACTGATACCACTCGCCTGGAAGGTTGTTGACGCCGATGGCCACACCGCCGCCGAGCACGATGGCGACGAAAATGATATAGGTCAGGGCTTTGCTCATGCGCCGGACATAGGGCGGTCGCGCCGGGTAGCCAGCAGGTAGCGACCGGTTGCCGGGTTCATTTCGCACTTATCCGGACGATGTGTTGATCCCATGCAACATCGCTACGGGAAGAGAGGAAGTCGCCTTCATATGAAGACACCGCGAAGCCATCCCCTGATGGCGCGATGCCGGCCGCTTCTGGAACAATCTCCTCGCGCAATACCCGGCCGCTCCGCGCGTCGATCGTCACCGCGGCCCCCCCCTTTGGGGAGGTGACGCCGACAAGGCCGTCAATGCGGTTTACGGCGATAGCGCCGACATAGTTGGCGAGGCGGCGGGTCGTTTCTTCGGGCAGATTGACGAAGCGCAGATCTTCGCCCTTGGCAAAGGAGCCGACCAGCGGCGGCAGGTCGTTGCGGTGGCCTTCATACTGGCACGCAAACCAGATGCGACCGGCGCTATCAATGTCGACATGGCGGGTCGATACCTGCGCCCATTGCTGGGGCAGCACATGTTTCTCGATCAGCGCGCCGGTCGCCGCATCGATCAGCGCCAGCGATGGCTGCATGCGGGCGAGATTGAGCTTGGTGCGGCCGAAATCCGGGTGTGTCTCGATGCCGCCATTGGCAACGATCAGCATGCGACCATCGTCAGAGACCGTCATGTCATGCGGGCCGACGCCATGGGTCTCGAATTCGCCGATGCGGACAAAGCGATCCGTGGCATCGTAAAGGCCGATCATTCCCCGATTGCCATCGAAATCGTTCTCGCTTGCATAGAGGATGCGACCATCGGTCGAAAACGCGCCGTGGCCGTAGAAGTGACGCCCTTCGGCCGCAGCTATCACCACAGGTTCGGCCTTGCCGCGAGAATCGAAGATCATCGCATAGGTGCCCGGGCGGCGGGCAAAGGCGACAGTCTTGCCCGTCTTGGCGCTGAACGCCATGCCATGCGCCCGCGCCGGGAGCGCGAGCTGATCGACGATCTCACCGCGCTCGGTTACCGTTGCGATGGCATAGGAGCCGTCTGCGGTGCGCAAACCCGAGGCGTAGACCGCGTCGGCGCGCCCCAGCGCCATCAGGGCGCGCGGCTGCAGGGCGGCCACAAAGGTCAGTCCGGCAGCCTTGACGAAACCGCGCCGGTCGATAGCCGAGCTGTTCCACATGGGGTCAATCGCCGTCCGAGAAGGAGAAGCCGGCTGAAAGGCCAATGGCGGCGCCATAGTCATCGCTGATCATGGTGATCAGTTCGCGGGTGCTGGCGAGCAGCGCATCGAGCTTCGCGCTTTCGGGTTCCCTGGTGGCGATCTCTATATCGGGATTGAGTTTCGGCACGGTTTCCAGCAGCGATTTGAAGCTGGCATCGATTGCTTCGGCTATCGGCTTTTTGTCGGCTGGCAGAAGCTCGGCCATGCCGGCCTTCTGCCAGAGAGTGCGCAAGCCCTCGAGATTGGCCGTCATCGACTTCCAGGTGTTCCCGGACCGCCAGTAGATTGCCATGCGTGGGCGCGGGGGTGTGTCCTTGCCCTTGTAGAATTGTTCGAGACGCTGATCACGTACCGTCTCCGCGCCGTGGACAAGGATGCCGAGCAGGGCGGTGATGGCCTCCTTGTTGTCCATGAAGTCTTCGCTTTGCGGGCCGGGGTGCTTCCAGCTCCCCTGTACGCCATCCGGCTTCTCCCAGGCGGCGACGACTTCGCCGGCTTCGCGCTGGATGTTGCCCGCCACAGCCGCGCCATAGAGGCAGCGGAAACCGTTCTTCTGCTTGGTGAGATCATCCGACCCGCCGCCGTAGAGCACGTATTCAAGCGCGGTCAGCCCCTGTAGCGCCACGCTCTTGCCGGCGATCGCATCGACGGTCGTGTCCGTCGGATCGGCCTTGGCGATAAGCGCCTGAACCTGGCGTAGGCCGACGCCCTTGCGGTCGGGATAGAAGAGGATGTGTTCGAAGAGATTGTCCTGGATGACCGGTCCGGTCTGCACGGTTTCGATGATGGACCAATAGCGGATCATGTCGTCGAAAGCAGATTTCGCCTTGTCGAGTGTCTGCGGCGTACCGTTGTCGCAAAGATCCTTCATCGCGGTCGTCAGCCGGGCAGCCGATTGCTGGGCATTGCGGTAGCCGGGGCGGATGACCTCGTCGACGGCGCGCTGCATGACGGCCGGTACGGCATCTTCGTTAAGCCCCGCCTGCGGTGCGGCGTCTTGAGCAACTGCGGAGGAAGCAAGGGCAAGGGAAAGAACGAGAGGGTGCCAAAGGCGCATCAAAGGGACTCCAGGAATGTAATCAGTGCCTGCCTATCATCCTTGGGCAGGGATGCAAAAGCGTCACGCGCCTTTTGCGCTTCGCCGCCATGCCAGAGAATAGCCTCCGTGAGATTTCTGGCACGGCCGTCATGAAGGAAAAAGCTATGCCCGCTGACAGTCTGTGTGAGACCTATACCCCATAGGGGCGGCGTGCGCCATTCACGTCCGCCCGCCAGTCCAACCTGCTGGCCGTCGGCAAGTCCATCGCCCATGTCATGCAGCAGGAAGTCGGAATAGGGCCAGATCAACTGGAAGGATTGTGCCTTGTCGAGGCTGTCACGGCGGGTGACGAACTTCGGCACATGGCAGGAAATGCAGCCGCTTTCGTAGAACACCTGCTTGCCCTTCAGTGTCTCGGGAAAGCTCGCCTTGCGTCTGGCGGGAACGGCGAGGTTTGCGGAATAGAAGGTTACAAGGTCGAGGATAGGTCCGGGAGCTTCCTCGTTGCCGAGGCGTTTCTGCACGCCAGTCGGCATCTCAAGGCATGTCTTTTCAGCCGCCGTGCAATCGCCGTGTGCGTCGGGCCGGTCGGGGGTCGAGATACCGATGTCATTGGAAAAGGCATCGGCGCTCTGGTCGCGCACCGTGGCGTTCTGCGCTTTCCAGCCGAAGCGGCCGAGCGCAATCTTGCCGCTGCGATGGTCGCGCACGATTGCGGCCTTGCCTGAGATGCCGTCGCCATCCGTGTCGTCCGGGTCGGCATGAGCGAGAATGTCGGCTTCCGGAATGGCCTCGATGAGACCAAGGCCGATCATCGCGGGTGCGACGCGCGGCGAAATCGTCGTCGCGGCATCAAGCGGTCCATAGGCAGGATTGTTGACGGCATAGCTTGGCCGGCGAAGGGAGACCGTCTCGCCACCACTGAGTACCACCGGTTCTTCCGCGTAGCTGATCGTCATCTTGCCCTCGGAGGCAAGGCCCGGGACCGCCAGGTCCTGCAACTGGTGACCGTAGACCGGGTCGGGGAAGTTGACGATATCGGCGTGGGCGATGGCGCGCTGTTCATCCGGCGTCGCCGCCGCACGCGACAGACGCAGGAACATCGAGGTCGCGCTGGCGCCGCCTTCCGGCGGCTTTCCGCGACCGTCATTGACGTGGCAACTCATGCAGGATCGGGCGTTGAAGAGCGGTCCCAGTCCGTCGGACGCCTGCGTCGAGGAGGGTGCCGAAACCCAGAGCTTCTTGAACAGCGCGTTGCCGAGCTTGAAGTCCTGCTCTTCCTCGAACGGGATGCTGGCAGAGATATGCGAGAAGGATTTGGCGGTGACGGGGTCTATCGACGTTGCCGCGCCGGCCTGCATTGCCTCATATTGTTCGGCCTTGGAAAAATCCGTGGTC
Organism: Rhizobium sp. Root1220; assembly: GCF_001426265.1. Classification (GTDB taxonomy): domain Bacteria; phylum Pseudomonadota; class Alphaproteobacteria; order Rhizobiales; family Rhizobiaceae; genus Rhizobium. The sequence goes on along the minus strand of NZ_LMDG01000001.1, from coordinate 321,558 downwards.
GGCCTGGTGACGGCCGCAACGCGCTTGGCGTCGGCATCGGAGAGATCGGTCCGTGTTGCCGGAAGGTCGAAACCGGACGCCAGAGCGGCAGAAAAGCCGGCAATCGCGGCGCAGGCAATTGCGCTGCTGAGGAGACGACGAGCCGATACAAGAGGCATTTCAGGGTTCGAGCCGCTCCGACGTCGAAGCGGCCCGCCTTTTCACTTATTGGAAGACCGCTGTAGGATTATCCAAGCTGTCGGAACCTTCAAGCTTGACGGTGCCGAGATCGAGTGCGGCAATGACGCGCTGTACCGACTTGGTCTGGTCGACGAGGCCGTCGATGGCGGCCTGGACGACGGCGTTGCCCTTCTTGTTGCCTTCGCCGATCATCTGGTCGTACTTCTCGACGTTCTGCCCGCGCTTGGCCATGACGTTCATTGCCTTGAGCGTCGCGTCGAGCTTGCCCTGCATTTCCGCGTCCACCTTCTTGTCCTTGGCGGCGACGAGATCGTGCAGCGACGGACCCTTCATCTTCGTGCCGTCAACGCGGGTGTAGTCGCCCGTGTAAGCGGCAGCGATGCCGATCGCGTCATTGAGGTGCGAGTTGTAGGTGTTGTCGGAGAAGCAATCATGCTCTTCTTCCGGATCGTGCAGGATCAGGCCGAGCTTCATGCGCTCGCCGGCGAGTTCGCCGTAGGAGAGAGAACCCATGCCGGTCAGGATGGCCACGAGGCCAGCCTTCGGATCCGCTTCGACGTGCTTGGTGGCGGCGCCGTCCGGCGCCCAATCATTGGTCATTTCCTGAAGGTCGGAAACGAGCAGCGTGGAGGCCGACTTCAGATATTCGCCGCGGCGGTCGCAATTGCCGTGCGTGCAATTCTTGAGGTCGTAATCCGTGGCGGGACGGTTGCCTGCGCCCGGACCGGTGCCGTTCAGGTCCTGGCCCCAGAGCAGGAATTCGATCGCGTGGTAACCCGTCGCGACGTTGGCTTCGACGCCGCCGGCTTCGGCAAGCGTGCCGGAAAGGAATTCCGGCGTCAGCTTCGAGGCGTCGACATCCTTGCCGTCGATCTTGATGGTCTTGTTGGCAATGACGTTGGCGACGTAGAGCGAATTTTCGTCGCTCTCGGTGCCGTAGGATGTGTCGACGTAGTCGATCAGGCCTTCGTCGAGTGGCCAGGCGTTGACCTTGCCTTCCCAGTCGTCGACGATCGGGTTGCCGAAGCGGTAGACTTCGGTCTGCTGGTATGGAACGCGGGCCTTGATCCAGGCGGCCCGGGCGGCCTTCAGAGTGGCGTCCGTCGGGTCCTTCAAGAGGGCGTCGATCGCGGCGTCAAGCGTCTTCGCCGTCGTCAGCGAGTCTTCGTACTTGGCGTGGGCGACGTCCGCATAATGCTTGACGACAGCCGCTGCATCCGTTGCCGCGTAGGCGGGAATGGCGGACAAAGCGGTTGGGGCCACCGCCAGCGCCAGCGCTGCGCAAAAATTCTTGTTGAGTTTCATGATCCTCTCCTGTGTCGGGCCTTCTGTCTGAAGTCCGACGAAGTTTCTTCGCGCAAAAGCAAACTGGTGTCAAACACTCTAGTTTGGAATGATTTTAAGGACTTGAGTTGCGTGCCCGCACGTCGGAACCGAACGGAAGTGGCTCTCTCAGCCTTTGCGCTGCATCCGGCAGAAGAAGAAGCCGTCGGTGTCGGTTGCAGCCGGCGTCAGGGTGACCGTCATGCCATCGGATGAGCGCGGACGCGGGCTATCCTTGCCAAAAAGACCGTCCCAATCCGGCAGGGAGCCGACGATCCGGAAGTCCGGGTTCTCGGCGGTGAAGCGGCTAACCTGCGCTTCGTTTTCCTGCGGTAGCACGGAGCAGGTGACGTAAACCAGATCACCGCCCGGGCGCACGAAGGCGCTTGCCTGCGTCAAGGCGTCCTGCTGCTGGGCCGTCCGCTCGTCGAGATTCTTCGCCGTCAGGCGCCATTTCGTGTCGGGGCGTCGCCGCCACGTGCCGGTCCCCGTGCAGGGCGCATCGACCAGCACCTTGTCGCAACGCGCTTCAAGGCTCTTCAACGCCTTCGCATCGTCGTGAACCTGGACGTTTCGTGTGCCTGCGCGCTTCAGACGCTCGATGATCGGTGCGAGGCGCTTTCGGTCGGCATCGTAGGCGTGGACCTGGCCCTTGTTGTGCATCGCGGCCGACATCGCAAGTGTCTTGCCGCCGCCGCCTGCGCAGTAGTCGAGAACCTGCTCGCCATCCTTCGGCAGCACCAGGTCGGCGACGATCTGCGACCCTTCGTCCTGAACCTCGAACCAGCCTTTCTGGAACGAAAGCTCGGCTGTGACGTTTGGAAGACGAGACGCGCCTTCGCCGGCGGGAATCCGGATGCCGTAGCGCGCGATCTTCGCCTCGTGCGCGCCGGCTCGCTCAAGCGCCTTCAGGGCCTTGTCGCGGGTTGCCTTCAGGATGTTGGCGCGAAGATCGAGCGTTGGCCGTCCCGCCAGCGCCTGCGCTTCGGCAAGCCAGGTGTCGGCGAAGGCCTGTTCGAAGGACGGCTGAACCCACTCGGGGATGTCGCCCTGAATATGAGATGGAGCATCGTGAAGTTGACGGCTTTGAAAAGCGGAGAGTGCGGTGTCAGCGAGAGGCGGCGGCGCGAACTTGTCGTCGGTCAATTCGGCAGCAAGCGCCTCGGGCGTGAAGCCCCATTGGCGAAACATGACAGCGTAGGCGACTGCGGAAGGACTGTCGTCGTCCATCAGCCAGGCATGAGACAGGCGCATGCGGAGCGCGTCGTAGACGATGTTTCCGATCGCAGCGCGATCTCCGGAGCCGGCGAAACGGTGCGCAAGGCCCCAGTCCTTCAGCGCGTCGGCGACGGGCCGTCTGCGGGCGTCGATATCCGTGAGAACCGAAATCGCCCCTTCGAGCCGTCCGCCCAACCGCATTCACACAGCTCCTATCGCCTGGATCAAAATACCGGGCTTGTGAACAATCCGCAGGAAGCGCGACAGACGCAGCGGATAGTACACAAGTCTAAACCGCGTCGTAAACGCGATTGGCGGCAAGAGCAAGCGACCCATTCTAGTATGGGCGAACGCTTAGCCTATGACTTCGTAGCAGACCTTTGCCGTGCCGCTGCTGACCATGCCGATGTTCTGGGCGGCAGCGCGGGAGAGGTCCAGCACGCGGCCGCGAATGAACGGGCCACGATCGTTGACGCGAACGACGACACTACGGCCGTTGTTGCGGTTGGTAACTTTCAGCTTCGTGCCAAATGCCAGTGAACGATGTGCTGCAGTATTGATGGCGGGATTCATGCGTTCCCCGGAAGCGGTTTTGGAGCGAAGTGCGTACCATGAAGCACCACCACAACCATTTGCAGCAAAACCTTCCATGGGAAGGATAGTAGAACAGGCTGCAAGAGTCGCAACGGCGATAATAGAACGGCAGATTTTCTTCAAAACGGATTGTCCCTCAACTGTTGATCTGCGCCTTTGCGGGCGCTGAGGGCTTAAACCCGCCGAAAAGTGGCGAAAAAGTGCCACTGGAGATCACGGAGTATTACACGCCGTAACATTTATTATCGATCGTTGAAGCACCGGGATCGCGTCGAAACGGAGACGGCGGAAAAAGAGTAATAGAATCAAGTAAAATTAGAACATTTTTGCGTGAGCAACTCGCCGCAACCCGAGATCACAAAATTACCGAAAATAATTTTGCGCGATCGTCATAATCTACGCCTCATTTGAGCAGATTTAGAGGCCGTTAACCATGTGAAGACGCGAAATTCGGCGCGTTCCATACCGGAAATGGGAATTTCTTACCATTCTCGTTTGTGATTTTCCTAACTTCAGACGACAGGCGTCTATCCTTGCCAACGATTATTCTGCAACAATTGCGCGAGTGACGCGGGATAGGTCGGAAACGAGAAGTCGAAACCGTCCGCCTTCAGCTTCGCGTTGGAGACCCGCTTGTTCTCGCCATAGAACGATCTTGCCATCGGCGTCAGCTCCGCCGTTTCGAATGGCTGTTCCGGCGGAGGCTGGACGCCCATGAGCCGAGCCGCTTCGACGATGACGTCCTGTGGCGGGCCGGGCAGGTCGTCGGTCACATTGTAGATGCCGCCGAGGTCGCGATCGGCGAGAAACCGCGTGGCGGCACCGATGTCCTCGACGCGGATGCGGTTGAAGACCTGGTCTTTCTTGATAAGGCGCCGTGCGGTGCCGCGCTGCAGATTGACGAAGGCGTTGCGTCCCGGACCGTAGATGCCGGAAAGGCGCAGAACCGCTGCCGGAACGCCGAGACGTTGCCCGATCGCCATCCACCCGTCTTCCGCCTCCAGCCTTTCCCTCGATCTCCCTGACACGGGAATGCAGGGCGTGTCTTCCGTCACCCATTTTCCCTTGTGGTCGCCATAGACGCCGACGGTGGAGAGGTAGCCGATCCAGCCAAGGCGCGGCATCAGATCGCGGATATTGTCGGCGGCCAGACGTATCAGCGGATCGCCGGTTTCGCGGGGGGCGATGGACTGCACCAGATGGGTCGCCGATTTCATGGCAGCGATCAACGCCTCATCGATGATCTCGCCGTCGAAAACAAACGCATCGATCCCCTGTTCGCGCAGGATCGCCGCCTTTTCAGGCGAGCGCGTCGTGCCCGAGACCCGGAAGCCTTCGGCGGCGAACGCCTTGGCAATCGCCGTGCCCGAATAGCCGCAGCCGAAAATCACAAGATGCATCACGTCGCTCCCGCCAGTCGCCATTCGTTCAGGACATCACTGTCCGACTCACTCGCTGGCCTTTGTGCCGCAAAGCCCGAGAACTCACCAGCCTCCATGAGACGCGCGAGCGCCCATACGGCCATCCCACGCACCACGGGGGAGGGGTCCGCCGAAAGTTCCCGACACCGGGCGATGAGGCGACGGTCGCCGGAGTTGCCCGCCGCGATCAGCGCGTTGCGGACGAAGCGGTCGCGCCCGATGCGCTTGACCGGCGTGCCGCTGAAGAAGGTCCGGAACGTCGGGTCATCGAGGGCCAGCAGATCCTCGATGGCCGGTTCCTTCAGATCCTCGCGGGCCTGCAGCTTCATTTCCGATGCCTCGCTGGCGAACTTGTTCCACGGACAGGCCGCGAGACAATCGTCGCAGCCGTAGATACGGTTACCGATCAGAGGCCGTAGGTCGGGATCGATCGGGCCTTTGTGCTCGATCGTCAGGTAGGAGATGCATCGCCGCGCGTCGATCTGGTACGGCGCCGGAAAGGCGTTCGTCGGACAGGCATCGAGGCAGGCGCGACACGAGCCGCAGTGGTCGATATCAGGCCCGTCGATGTTGAGATCGGCCGTGGTGAACATCGAGCCGAGGAAAAGCCAGGAGCCGTGGACGCGGCTGACGAGATTGGTGTGCTTGCCCTGCCAGCCGATGCCCGCCGCCGCCGCCAGCGGCTTTTCCATCACGGGGGCGGTATCCACGAACACCTTGACGTCGGCGCCGGCGCGTGCGGCAAACCGCGTTGCGATCTCCTTAAGCCGGCCCTTGATGACGTCGTGGTAGTCGCGGTTGCGGGCGTAGACCGAAATCGCCGCCTTGTCCGGTTTCGCGAGGATGCCCCGCGGGTCTTCGCCTGGACCGTAGTTCAGCGCGAAAACTACGATGGATTTGACATCACTCCAGAGCGTCCGCGGATCGCCGCGTCGCTCGCGCGTCTCGGCCATCCATTCCATCGTGCCATGTCGTCCCGCGTCGATGAATTCGTCGAGGCGTTTTTTGGCCTCCGGAATGGAGTCGGGCTGCGTGATTCGACAGAGATCGAAACCGAGTGCCTGTGCTTCCGCCCGCACGAATGCGGTCAGTGTGTCGCGGCGCTTCTGTTCCTTGGCCTCTGTGGTCGGTGCGGGCATGGGGCCCTCGTCAGAAATCCAGATCGGCGTAGTAGGACACCGGCGTCAGGCCGCGCACGCGCTCGGTGAGCAGCGGCCGGAAGGAGGGCCGCGACTTCAGCCGCTGATACCACTCCTTGACGACAGTCGATTCCGACCAGTCTATCTCGCCGAGGTAGTCGAGGATAGAGATCGACGAGGCCGCCGCAAGATCCGCATAGCTCATGCGGTCGCCCGCCAGCCACTGGCGCGAGCCGGCAAGCCAGGTGAGATACTTCATGTGCTGGCGGATGTTGGCGCGCGCCGTGCGAAGGATCTTCGAATCGGGTGCCCCACCGCCCTGATCTGCGGTCATCTGCAGCTTATAGACGCGCTCGCGTGCCAGCGGCCGGGTCACGTCGGTTTCCATCTTGACGAGGAACCATTCCGCAAGCCGGCGGATTTCCGCGCGCTGGAACGGATCCTCGGCCAGCAGCCGCCGGTCGCGCTTCAAAACGCCATGCGTCTCGTCGAGATACTCCGAAATGACGGTCGCGCCGCAGAGCGCGCGCATGCTGTCGTCGACGTAGACCGGCAGCGTTCCCGCCGGATTGAGCGCCAGGAAGTCCCGGCGCTTCTCCCAGGTCTGTTCTTCGATCAGGTCTGCCTGATAACCATACTCCGTCAGGATCAACCGGACGAAGCGTGATGCGGATGACATGGGGTGGTGATAGAGCGTGGGCATCGATACTCGGATTTTGATGGGTGGGTCGCACATCGCGGGGACGCATTGAGTATAGCGCCCTAGTCATGACTTATTCGTTGAAGCTATAGGAGTTTGGCCCTTCCAATACAAGCGAGTCGGGTCGCTCCACGCCTGACAAAGGAAATCGACGTCGCTGAAAAATCACCAACAGCCGATACCTGGTTCTGGCCACGCCTTTGTCGAATGACGATGGATGCCGTTTTCCCCGCGGCATAAGCGCACCTCAAATCCGCGCGAACTTTAAAACCGGAGACAATTTATGGACTATATAAGCTCTATAATTCTAGGCATCGTAGAAGGAATTACCGAGTTTCTGCCGATATCGAGCACCGGCCATCTCATCATTGCCGAGCAATGGCTCGGCCACCGGTCGGACATGTTCAACATCGTTATTCAGGCGGGTGCCATCCTTGCCGTCACGATCATTTACTGGCGTCGTCTGCTGGATCTGGTGCTCGGCTGGCGGGATCCGCAGAACCGCTCCTATGCCCTCAAGCTGATTGTTGCGTTTCTCATCACCGCCGTCCTCGGGCTGATCGTCAAGAAACTAGGCTTCCAGCTGCCCGAGACCGCGACGCCGATCGCCTGGGCGCTGATCATTGGCGGCATATGGATGATCTTTGCCGAATGGGCCGCCGCTCGCCGCCCGCCCCACACGGAGATTACCTGGCTTGTTGCGATCCTTGTTGGTATCGCCCAGGTCGTTGCCGGCGTGTTCCCGGGAACATCACGCTCCGGCGCAACGATTTTCGTCGCCATGCTCGCAGGCACGGGCAACCGCGCCGCAGCGACCGAATTTGCCTTTCTCGTCGGCATTCCAACCATGTATGCGGCAAGCGCCTACGAATTGCTGAAGACGTTCAAGGACGGCGGAGCTGCAAACGAGGACTGGACCGGCCTCGGTATCGCTTTCGTCGTATCGACGATCGTCGCGTTTATCGCCGTCAAATGGCTGCTGTCCTATATCCAGACCAACCGATTTACGGTGTTTGCGATCTACCGCATCATCCTCGGTGCGGCTCTGCTTGGCATGGCGGCGACCGGCATCATCGCCTGAGGCGTTGTGTGCCTTGCATTAGCCTATCGTCATCGGTGGGGAAAATCCGGCGCTGCGGCGCCGGTTTTTTTATCGGCTGATGGAGCCGGTCTCGCACGGGTCGATCCCATAGGCCGGCGAGCATTCGCCCTTCACCGCTGCAACCGAGCCGGGTGCAATGAAGGAGCCTGCCAGAATAACCAGCGCCGCACACGCAAACAGAAGCGCGATTGACCTACCCATCGAAGAAAGCCTTTCAAAAGTCGTTAAGCGCGTAGCAAAGGCGCTGAGTCCATGGTGGACGCGCGGGGTGTGTAGTCAGAGGAATGACGAATAGCAATAAATGTTCCTGCTAAATTTGGCGTTAATTCCCCGAAATTTCATATGCGTCTTTTATGCAACGGCATTTTGACCGTGATTGGCAAAAAACACGTGGAACTTGCGCGAATCTGGAAAACTTATCCAACGGAAACGCCGCTCGCGAGGATTGCGAGCGGCGTTTGCATGCGGTGAAAAGAACAGGTTTTATGCGGCCTTGCCGGAGCCTGTGTACTGGCCATGCGGACGGTACTGTACCAGGTAGGAGTCGAGTACGGAGTTTACTAGCGTCGGCGTGATGCCGATGCCCTTCAGCGTCCGGCCTTCAGCATCGGCCTCCCTGGACACGACATTGTCCTTCTTCAGTAGCCGCACCTGATCGGGCGTGATCGGCGGCGCCACCAAAGGAACAAGCGATGCGATGCTGCCGATCATCGAGGCAAGGCTGAAGGGGATCGAGACGAGACGGTTGTTGCGGCTCGTCGCCTTCAGCATGGCCTCGAGACATTCGCGAAAGGTCAGCACTTCAGGCCCGCCAAGTTCGTAGATCTTGCCGCCTGCAACCTTGCCCTCGATAGCCCGTGCAACCGCTTCGGCAACATCGACAACATAGACCGGCTGGAACCTGGTCTTGCCGCCACCGATCAGCGGCAGAACCGGTGACATTCGCGCCATGTCGGCGAATTTGTTGAAGAAACCGTCTTCCGGACCGAAGACGATCGACGGGCGGTAGATAATGGCATCCGGCTTGACCGCATGGATCGCTGCCTCCGCGCGGCCCTTGGTGCGGGCATAGCCTGAATCAGAGTGGGTGTTGGCCCCGATGGCAGAAATATGGACCAGCTGGGCGCCGACGCCGCGAGCAGCCTCGGCCACGGCGCGCGCTCCGAACTCCTGGACGGCCTCGAACGAGTTGCGACCCGATTCAGCAAGGATGCCGACGCAGTTGACGACGTAGTCAGAGCCCTCGACGGCGCGATCAATGGAATTGCGATAACGAAGATTGGCCTGCGACAAGGAAATCTGGCCGACATTGCCGAGCGGCTGCAGGAACCCGGCAAGATCCGGCCGGCGTACCGCAACGCGGATGCGGTAACCGCGCTTGGCAAGTTCGCGCACGACGTGCCTGCCGATGAAGCCGGACCCTCCGAACACGGTGACGAGTGGCGGCAGGTTGGCAAGGGTCATGGCAGGCTCCTCGAAAGGCTGGTTTGAATGGTCGTTGCTGATGGTCTTAGCCCAATCGGGGTGCGACGAAAAGGTCCGTCGCGCCGCAGATCGCCGCGCCGGAGATGCCTCTAGATGCCCTCGACGACCAGCATTTCGGCATCGGCGATTTCGTGGCGGATCTTCGCGGCAATCTGGTATTCCGGCGAATTGTAGCAATCGACGGCGTGCTGCATCGAAGGGAACTCGATAACCACATTGCGCGCCCGCGCCTTGCCTTCAAGCACGGTAGTCGCGCCACCACGAGCCAGGAAGTTCGCGCCGTATTTCTCGAAGGCTGGTTTTCCCGCCGCGACGTAGTCCTTGTAACGCTCGGCGTCACGAACATCGACGCGTGCGATCCAGTATGCCTTGGCCATCTGACTTCTCCCTGAGTGGTATTATTGAAGTGCGGCAGACATTTCGGCGAGGATCGCCGTGGCCGCTTGCCTGGGGTCGGCCGCCTTGACGATCGGTCGGCCCACGACGAGGTGGCTCGATCCCGCTTTCAACGCGGCAGCCGGCGTCATGACACGCTTCTGGTCGCCCTTGTCGCTGCCGACCGGGCGGATGCCCGGGGTGACGAGCGCCATGTCGGGTCCAATGATCTTGCGCACTGCCGACGCCTCCTCGGCAGAGCAAACGATGCCGCCCATGCCGGCGAGATGCGCCTGTTCCGCGCGCCGGAGCACGAGCGTGTGCGGGTCGTATTCATATCCTGCGGCGATCAGGTCCTGCTCGTCCATCGAGGTAAGGACGGTGACGCCCAGGAGACAGAGACCCGATCCCCTCGCGGCCTCCACCGCTGCCTTCATTGCCTTCGGATAGGCGTGCAGGGTGAGCATGGACATGCCCATCTTGACGATGTTCTCCACGCCGGAGGCAACCGTGTTGTCGATGTCGAGCAGTTTCATGTCGAGGAAGATCTTCTTGCCGTCCCTGGCAAGATCGCGGGCAAATTCGAGGCCGCCGGCAAAGGCGAGTTGATAGCCGATCTTGTAGAGAACGACATCGTCACCGAGCGTCGCGACCATCTTCTCGGCCTCGCCAAGCGTTGGAACATCCAGTCCGACGATCAGCCGCTCTCGTGCGTCCATGTCACATCCATCCCTGCCATGCTTCGATAGCCGTCCACTCGCATGATAAACGCCGATCTGCAAGGCTGAAACAGTAGAGATTGCCGCCGCCCGCCGGTTGGTCGCGGTCGCGCCCGATCGGGCGGCCCTCGAGGTGGCACTTCAGCAGCGTACCGACGCCGCCGTGTCCGATGAAGGCGATGGGCTGGCTTGCGTCGTGCCCGGCGAGGACGCTTTCGACGGCAGAAACGATGCGGCGCTGCGCGGCGCCCGCCCGTTCCCAACCCCTGAAGCTGTTTTCGGGGTTGGCAAAGAACCAGTCGGCTGCCTTCTCGAACTCGGGCGGCGGCAGGAAGCCGGTCGCGGACCGGTCGTTTTCGTGCATGCCTGCGGTGATCTCGACTGCAATGCCCGGCGCGCTCGCAAGCATCCTAGCCGTCTCGATTGCCTTGGTCTCGTCGCTGGAAATGATGCGCCGCAATTGTCTCGCCCACGCCCTCTCGGCGGCTTCGCGGGCGCGCGCAGCACCGAGATCAGACAATCCCCACTTCGGCACGGGGACGTCAGGGTCGATCTTCACTTGCGGATGGGTGATGTAGAGGCCGAACACGTCAGCCGCGCCGATAGATCCAGAGCTGCGCCGGCGGAATGTTGCGGACGATGAAGTCGAAATGCTGGATGTGGTAGCGATCCGGCCGGGCGATGATCGGCGATACCGCTCCATAGGAAATCTGCACGACGGGCCGGCCGCGAGGCAGGCGATCCAGCAGGCTTTCGAGAAGCGAGATGCGCGCCGGCATCGGGAAGTTCAATAGTGGAATGCCAGAGACGACAGAATCGAAGGTCAGATCCCGGAGGTCGCCAAGCGTCTTGTCGAGATTGAATGCGTCGCCGTTGATGAAATTCACGCTCGGATAAAGCCGAACGAGGTGCTCGTAGAAATCGGTCGAGTATTCGATGGCAACCAGGTTTTCTGGCTTCACGCCGCGGCCGAGAATCGCCTTGGTGATCGCGCCGGTACCGGGTCCGAGCTCGAGGATCGGCAGCCCGGAATGCGTGTTGACCACGCTTGCCATCTTCCGCGCCGTGATCGAGGAGGTGGGCACGATGGACCCAACCGTTTTCGGTCCCTGCATCATTCCTTTGAAGAAACGGATCTCTTCGTCGAACTTCTTGCCGAGCCGTTCCTTCAGGCGCAAAGCCATCGCGTCCTCCTTTGTGCAGCAAACGCTGCATACCTATTTGCAGGCGCGCGCCGCTAAAACAAGACCAAACGTCGCAATTGGCAAAGTTTGGGTGGCAAATGCGACGCGTTAGACGCGCATCGGCATCAGTACGTAGAGCGCGTCGTCGCCAGCCGTGTCGCGAATGAGCGTCGGCGAACCAGCATCGGCAAGCAGGAAAATCGCCTCGTCACCGGAGAGTTGAGCCGTGATGTCGAGCAGGTACTTGGCGTTGAAGCCGATTTCCATCGCATCGGTGTCGTAGCCGACCGCGACTTCTTCCGTAGCGCTGCCCGAATCCGGATTGTTCACCGTGAGAAGCAACTGCCCGTCGGACAGGGCCAGCTTCACGGCGCGGCCACGTTCCGAGGAGATCGTCGAAACACGATCGACGGCTTGCGCGAATGTCGTGCAGTCGACCCGCATTTCCTTGTCGTTCCCGGTCGGGATGACGCGCTGGTAATCAGGGAAGGTGCCGTCGATCAGCTTCGAGGTCATGACGATCGAGCCGATGCTGAGGCGGATCTTGGCGTCCGAGACCTCCACCGTGACCATTGCGTCGGGGCTGTCGACCAGCTTCTGCAGTTCGCCGACGGTCTTGCGCGGAATAATGATGCCCGGCATGCCTTCCGAACCCGACGGCGCCTTGACGTCGGCGCGGGCAAGGCGGTGGCCGTCGGTGGCAACGGCGCGCAGCTTCAAGTCGCCTTCGCTTTCGATCGTGTGGAAGAAGATTCCGTTCAGGTAGTAGCGTGTCTCTTCGGTCGAGATCGCGAACTGGGTGCGATCGATCAGCATCTTCAGGTCGGTTGCCTTCAGCTTGAACGTATGGCTGAAGGTTCCGGCCGTCAGATCCGGGAAGTCGGTATCCGGCAGGCACTGCAGCGAGAATTTCGAGCGACCGGACTGTACCGTCATCGACCCGCCATCGGTGCTGGTCGCCAGCAGGACTTCGGAACCGTCAGCCAGTTTGCGGACGATGTCGTAAAGAAGGTGGGCGGGAACGGTCGTTGCGCCCGGCTGCTCGACATTGGCGGGCGTCGCTTCCGTCACTTCGAGATCGAGGTCGGTCGCCTTCATGTCCAGGTTCTGGCCGTCGGCACGCAGCAGGATGTTCGACAGGATCGGTATCGTGTTACGGCGCTCGACCACGCGGTGAACGTGGTTCAGTGACTTCAAAAGGTTGGACCGCTCAATAGTAATACGCATGGGATGCTACCGCTTTCGACCGTTACTGCCCGGGTGCGCAACATGCGCTCCCAGGAATGCCTTTGCCCAAACTCGGGACCGGAGGAGTGGATGGGCAAAATGGCAGAATTTTGCGGGCGATTGCAAGAGGCGCGAATGCGTCGGCCTCTCCAAATTCCGTTTTCGCTGCAGATGCTCACAGAAATCGCCGCCTCTTGCCGAAGCGCGAACCCTCGCCCATAAAGGCCCGAAGCCAGAAAGGGCAAACTCTTGACCAACGATGAAGCGACACCCGAGAGCGGCAGGCAACGCAGCTTTCGCCTGCACAACATGGCCGTTCCCGCCCGCCCGCTCGAACCGTCACTCTATCTGGTCGCGACGCCCATCGGAAACCTTGGCGACATCACCTTGCGCGCACTGGAAACGCTAGCCGGCGCCGACGTCCTTGCCTGTGAAGATACGCGCGTAACCCGCGTCCTGCTCGATCGGTACGGGATCCAGAACCGACCGTATGCCTACCACGAGCACAATGCCGATGAAGCAGGGCCGCGACTGCTGCAGGCGCTTGCGGCTGGCAAATCCGTCGCCCTCGTCTCCGATGCGGGTACGCCGCTGGTGTCCGATCCAGGCTACCGGCTGGCGCAGAGCGCCATCGAGGCCGGCTACCGCGTCGTCCCGATCCCCGGCGCATCCGCGCCGCTTGCAGCCCTTGTCGGTTCTGGGTTGCCCAACGACGCCTTCCTCTTCGCCGGCTTCCTGCCATCCAAGGACAAGGCACGTCGTGACCGCCTCGCGGAGTTTGCCGCGGCACCGGCCACGCTGATATTCTTTGAATCGCCGCACCGCATTGCGGCAACCCTTGTCGCTGCCGCCGACGTGCTGGGCGGCGACCGCCTCGCGTCGGTCTGTCGCGAATTGACAAAGACCTACGAGGAGTTCCGCCGCGGCACGCTTGCTGCCCTGTCGGCTCGCTATGCCGAGGTCGACAACGTCAAGGGCGAAATTGTGCTGGTCATCGGCCCGCCGCCGGCAAGGGCGGTCGAGGAGGCCGATATCGACGCCATCCTGACGGACCTCGCGCAGACGCTGCCGACCGCAAAGGCGGCAGCGGAAGCAGCGCGGTTGACCGGCCTGCCGCGCAAGGAGCTCTATCAGCGCCTGCTCGACATGAAGGCAGGCGATGGACGATAGCGACAGGATCGTCAGCAGGAGGAGGGCGCTGCGCCGGGGCCACATCTCGGAATATGTCGCAGCCGCCTTCCTGATGCTGAAAGGCTACCGCATCGTCGCGCTTCGCTATCGTACCAGGCTGGGCGAGATCGACATCATCGCCCGCAAGGGCGATCTTGCCGTTTTCGTGGAGGTAAAGGCGCGCTCCAGCGAGGGCGGCGCGATCGATGCGGTCTCTGCCACCGCCCAGCGGCGTATCAGGGACGCAAGCGATATCTGGCTCTCGCGGCAGCGGGACAATGCGCGCCTGTCGCAACGCTACGATATCGTTGCGGTCGTCCCGCGCCGGTTGCCGAAACATTTCATCGATGCTTTTTAAGCGCCTTTGCATAGCCGTGCAAAAGGCCCGGAATTTGTAATGCTACTGTCACAAAAGCATTACGGCGCCGTCACACTACGCCTCTATTGCACACCTCACCCCAACTAATGGTGGAGAGGGTTTATTCATGTTCAAAAAGATTTCGTTGGCCGCTGCCGCGGTCGCATTGTCTGCATCCTCGTCGTTTGCCGCGACGGAAGTCACCTGGTGGCATGCCATGGGTGGCGAGCTTGGCAAGAAGCTCGAGCAGATCGTTCAGAAGTTCAACGACAGCCAGACCGAATATCACGTCACGCCGGTTTTCAAGGGCACCTATCCGGAAACCCTTACCGCCGCGATCGCCGCATTCCGCGCTGGCCAGCAGCCGGCAATCGTTCAGGTCTTCGAAGTCGGCACCGGCACGATGATGGCCGCCAAGGGCGCCGTCTACCCGACCTACAAGCTGATGGCTGACGAGGGAGAAGCCTGGGATCCGTCGAAGTTCATCGCTCCAGTCGTCGGCTACTATTCCGATCCGGAAGGCAACATCCTGTCCTTCCCGTTCAACTCCTCGACGCCGATCCTCTATTACAACAAGGACGTCTTCAAGAAGGCCGGCCTCGATCCTGAAGTCGCTCCGAAGACCTATGCCGAGCTCGCCGACTTCTCCAAGAAGATCGTCGATTCCGGAGCTGCCAAGTGCGGCTTCACCATCACCTACGCTGCAACCTGGCTTGGCCTCGAAAACTTCTCGGCCATCCACGACCTACCGTATGGCACACTGCAGAACGGCTTCGGCGGCACGTCTTCCGAACTGGTCTTCAACGGCCCGAACCAGGCGCGTCTCTGGGACGACCTGAAGAAGTGGCAGGATGCCGGTTACTTCCAGTACGGCGGCCCGGGCGGCGGTCCGGACGCTGCTCCGAAGTTCTATTCGCAGCAATGCGCCATCTACATGGGCTCCTCCGGCTCGCGCGCCGGCGTCATCGGCAACGCCAAGGACTTCAAGGTCGGCTTCTCGACGCTGCCTTACTACGACGACGTCACCAAGGATCCGAAGAACTCGATCATCGGCGGTGCAACGCTCTGGACGCTAAACGGCCAGAAGCCGGAAGTCTACAAGGGTGTCGCCAAGTTCTTCACCTACCTCAGCCAGCCGGAAGTTCAGGCTGACTGGCACCAGTTCTCGGGCTACCTGCCGATCACCAACGCTGCTTACGACCTCGGCAAGTCGCAGGACTACTACGAGAAGAACCCGGGCTCGGATGTCGGCCTCAAGCAGATCCTGCGTGGCACGCCCAGCGAAAACTCCAAGGGTGTTCGCTTCGGCAACCTGACGCAGATTCGTGACGTCATCGACCAGCAGTTCGAGACCGTGCTCGCCGGCAAGCAGACCGGCCAACAGGCTCTCGACGAAGCCGCCAAGCAGGGCAACGGCATCCTGCGCGAATTCGAAGCTGCCAACTAAAATAGGGTCTCACCCCAACGCCCTCCCCATTCCGGGGAGGGCGCTTCCTTTCAGGGCCAGCCATGCAGACCAAGCGCACCATCTTTTCCAATCGCATCCTGCCCTATTTTCTGCTGGCTCCGCAGTTGGCGGTCACCTTGATCTTTTTCATCTGGCCGGCGGCACAAGCTTTCCGGCAATCGTTTTTGCGCGAAGATCCCTTCGGCATGAAGTCGACCTTCGTCTGGTTTTCCAACTATACGAAGCTCTTCCATAGCGCCGATTATCTGAATGCGCTTGTCGTCACCGCGGTCTTTGCGATCAGCGTCACGGTGCTTTCGATGGGCGTGGCGCTGCTGTTTGCCGTATGCGTCAACCGGGTGCTGCGCACCGGCCGGCTTTATACGACGCTGCTCGTCTGGCCCTATGCCGTTGCGCCCGTCGCTGCTGGTCTCCTCTGGTGGTTCATGTTCAATCCGACCATTGGCGTACTGCCATATGTCCTGCGCCACTTCGGCTATGAGTGGAACCATCGGCTGAACGGCGGAAATGCCATGGTGCTGATCGTGATTGCGTCTGGCTGGAAGCAGATTTCCTACAATTTCCTTTTCTTCGTAGCCGGCTTGCAGTCCATTCCGCATTCGCTGACGGAAGCGGCCGCGATCGATGGTGCCGGGCCGGTCAAGCGCTTCTGGACCGTGATCTTCCCGCTGCTGTCGCCAACCACCTTTTTCCTGGCGGTGATCAACGTCACCTATGCCTTGTTCGACACCTTCCCGATCATCGACGCCACAACGGCCGGCGGCCCGTCGCAATCGACGAACACGCTTGTCTACAAGGTTTACGCAGACGGTTTTGTCGGCCTCAACCTTGGGCCATCCGCCGCGCAGTCGGTCATCCTGATGCTGATCGTCATCGCCCTGACCGTCGTCCAGTTCCGCTGGATCGAGAAAAAAGTCCAGTATTGAGGTGCCTTCGATGGTCGAAAACCGCCCGTTGCTCAACATTCTTACCCATCTGGTCCTCATTCTCGGGGTCGCAATGGTGGTGTTCCCGGTCTATCTTGCGTTCATCGCCTCCACGCGCGGACCGACCGATTTCATGACCGGCCTCGTCCCACTTGTTCCCGGCGACCAGCTGTTGAGCAATTTCAAACAGTTGCTGAGCTCTGGCAATTCCGTAGCCGGTGCGCCGCCCTTCGCGCTGATGATGCTGAACAGCCTTTTGATGGCGGTCATGATCGCCGTCGGCAAGATCGCAATCTCGATCATCTCGGCCTTCGCTATCGTCTATTTCCGCTTTCCCCTGCGCATGACGGCCTTCTGGATCATCTTCCTGACGCTGATGCTGCCGGTCGAGGTGCGTATCCTGCCGACCTACAAGGTCGTCGCCGATCTCGGCATGCTGAATTCCTACCCCGGCCTGGTCATTCCGCTGATCGCCTCGGCGACCGCGACATTCCTGTTCCGCCAGTTCTTCCTGACCATCCCGGAAGAGCTGATGGAGGCAGCCCGTGTCGATGGCGCCGGCGCGATGAAGTTTTTCCGCGATATCCTGTTGCCGCTGTCGCGCACCAACATCGCGGCGCTGTTTATCATTCTCTTCATCTATGGCTGGAACCAGTATCTCTGGCCGATGCTCATCACCACCGATCCGCAATATTACACGGTCGTCATGGGCATCAAGCGTCTCGCCGCGGTTCTCGACGGCAACACGCAGTGGAATTTGGTGATGGCGGGCGTCATTCTCGCCGGCCTACCACCGGTTCTCATCATCATTTTCATGCAGCGCCTATTCGTAAAAGGCCTGGTCGAAACGGAGAAATGACAATGGCCTCTATCGATGTCGAAGGCGTCGGCAAGATCTATCCGGGTGGGGTGAAGGCCGTGTCCGACGTGAAGATCAACATCGCCGACGGGGAGTTCATCGTGCTGGTCGGCCCGTCGGGGTGCGGCAAGTCCACGCTGCTGCGGATGATCGCCGGGCTAGAGACCATCTCCGAAGGAGAGGTGAAGATCGGCAGTCGCGTCGTCAACCAGATCGAACCCGCCGACCGCGACATCGCCATGGTGTTCCAGAATTACGCGCTCTACCCGCATATGTCGGTCTACGACAATCTCGCTTACGGCCTGCGCAATCGCAAGACGCCGAAGGCCGACATCGAGGCGCGGGTCGCCGAGGCCGCCCGCATGCTGCAGCTGGAGCCCTATCTTGAACGCAAACCCAAGGCGCTTTCCGGCGGCCAGCGCCAGCGCGTGGCGATGGGGCGCGCCATTGTTCGCAAGCCGGCCGTCTTCCTGTTCGACGAGCCGCTCTCCAACCTCGACGCTAAGCTGCGGGTTTCCATGCGTGGCGAGATCAAGCGCTTGCAGCGCCGCCTCGGCACCACCTCGATCTACGTCACCCATGACCAGTTGGAAGCCATGACGCTGGCCGACCGTCTCGTCGTGCTCAACGGCGGCAAGATCGAGCAGATCGGAGCGCCGCTCGAGGTCTACCACACGCCTGCCTCCACCTTCGTTGCGAGCTTCATCGGCTCGCCGGCCATGAATCTGCTCAAGGGCGAACTGCATGGCGACAAGCTGGCCTTGGGTCCAAGCCTGATCGATCTCGGCCGTACTGCGCCGACCTCCGGCCCGGTCACGGTCGGCATTCGTGCCGAGGACCTGAGATTGGCGGACCCGAAGGAATATGCACTGCCGCTGACTGTCGATTATGTCGAGGAACTCGGCTCTCAGCGCCTCGTTCACGGCATGCTGGGCGATCAGCCGCTGACCGGCGTGGTGCCGCCTGAAACGCCCCTGTCTTCCGAGCTGCGCTTCGTGATTGCGCCGGACAAACTGCATTTCTTCCATCATGACACGGGAAAGCGCATCGGGAGAACGCTGCCGGGTATCGGTGTTCCGGCTCGCGCAGGCGAGACCGTGCGCTGACCGGACTGGACCAACCGGGCGATTGCTAGAGTTTTAGCGATCGCTTGAACGTGTCCGTTACGCCTCTCTGTTATCCCGGGATTGTCGGGGTAACGAACGGGGGTGTTCCATGGCCTGGAAACTGATGCTGGCAAGCGCTGTCGCCATGGCAGCGCGAAACGTGCCCTATGCGGTGATGCCGCCGCGTCGCAAGTCCTTCGTCGCCCATTCAAGCGACCACCTGCCGATGAAATCGACGCCGATCAATGCCGACTGGATTGTCAGCGGCGAGCCACAGGCCCGCACCGCCGAGCATTCCCGCGGCCACGACGATGCGGCACTCACCGCCATATGGGATTGCACCGCCGGGGAATTCCGCTGGTTCTTTGGCTGGGACGAAACCGTGATGATCCTCGAGGGCGAAGTCCACATCACCGCGGAGGACGGCACCGAACGGATGTTGCGCGCCGGTGATGTCGCGTTCTTCGCGGGTGGAACGTGGGCGCGCTGGCGGGTCGACGATTACGTCCGTAAGGTGGCGTTCCTGCGCAAGCCGTTCCCCAAGCCGATGGCGATTGCCTACCGTCTTCGCAACCTGTTGCGCAATGGCGGCCAGACGGGCATCTCAGCCTGAGATTTCATCGCCGTGACGGCCGCACGGCGATGATCGGTCGTTGCGTTTAAGGGCGGGGCGACCTACATGTTTCCGGCACCAAGCGAGGGACGGAAATGGCCAAGATCAAGAATGTAGCGGTCCAGATGGACCATGTCGCAGGCATCAACATCGCCGGCGATTCCACCTTCGCCATGAGCCTGGAGGCGCAGTCGCGTGGCTACAGTCTTTTCCACTACACTCCCGACCGGCTGAGTTTCCGTGACGGCAAGCTCTATGCCGCTGTCGAACCGATGGTGCTGCGCGACGTCAGGGGCGACCATTTCGATCTCGGCGCTCCCGAACGCGTCGACCTGTCGACGATGGACGTCATCCTGCTTCGCCAGGACCCGCCCTTCGACATGGCCTACATCACCTCGACGCACCTGCTGGAGCGCATTCATCCGAAGACGCTGGTCGTCAACGATCCGGCCTGGGTGCGCAACTCGCCCGAGAAGATCTTCGTCACCGAGTTCGCCGACCTCATGCCGCAGACGCTGATCACAAAGGATCCCGCCGAGATTCGTCGCTTCCGCGACGAGATGGGCGATATCATCCTGAAGCCTCTCTATGGCAACGGTGGCGCCGGCGTCTTCCATTCGACCAAGGATGACCGCAATCTGTCCTCGCTGCTCGAAATGTTCGGCCAGCTCTTCCGGGAGCCCTTCATTGCGCAGCAATACCTGCCGGATGTCCGCAAGGGCGACAAGCGCATCCTGCTCGTCGATGGCGAGCCCGTCGGCGCGATCAACCGTGTGCCGGCCGAGCATGACAGCCGCTCCAACATGCATGTCGGCGGTCGCGCCGAGGCAACCGACCTGACCGTGCGCGAAAAGGAAATCTGCAGACGCATCGGCCCGGCGCTGCGCGAGCGCGGCTTCCTGCTTGTCGGCATCGATGTCATCGGCGACTACATGACGGAAATCAACGTCACTTCGCCGACCGGTCTTCGCGAGGTTCGCAAGTTCGGTGGGGCCGACATTGCCAGCCTGTTGTGGGACGCGATCGAGCGAAAACGCGCGTAGACCACCCGACGACAAGCGTTGTTCCGTCGCTACAACTCGCTGCAACCTGAGTGCAGCGAGTGCGCGCATTCGTTCCGTTAATGTTCTTGTTTTATACTAATTTCCATGCAAGATTGCAATCGGTGACGATGATCGGTCGCCGAATGAGGCGTAAAGGGTTGCGGCATAGGGGATTGACGCATGGTCGCACGCATCAGCACGGTTGCATTTCAGGGGATCGAGGGCGCGCCGGTCGAGGTTCAGGTGATGGTCGCGCCGGGCAAGGTGGGCACGCAGATCGTCGGCCTGCCGGACAAGGCAGTGGCGGAAAGTCGCGAACGCGTTCATGCGGCGCTCCACGCATCGGGACTGGCACTGCCCGCCAAAAGGGTGACCGTCAACCTGGCACCAGCAGACCTTCCCAAGGAAGGGTCGCATTTCGACCTCCCAATCGCCCTCGGGCTCATGGCGGCCCTCGGCGCGATCCCGGCAGACGCGCTTGCTGACTATGTCGTGATCGGCGAACTCAATCTCGATGGCACGATCGCTCCTGTCGCAGGCGCGCTGCCGGCTGCGATCGGCGCCAACGCCTTGGGGAAGGGGCTGATTTGCCCCGCCGACAGTGGTCCGGAAGCAGCCTGGGCTGGGGCGGGTCTCGATATCCTTGCGCCACGCAGCCTGATCGCGCTGGCAAATCATTTTCGCGGCACGCAGGTGCTGTCGCGTCCCGAGCCGGCGATCCGTGCAGGCGCGACGAACCTGCCTGATCTTGCGGATATCAAGGGCCAGGAAAGCGCCAAGCGCGCGCTCGAAGTGGCGGCAGCCGGTGGGCACAATCTGCTGATGGTCGGTCCGCCAGGATCCGGGAAATCAATGCTGGCGGCCCGTCTGCCGTCCATTTTGCCGCCTCTGTCCGCCGCCGAGCTTCTGGAGGTCTCGATGATCCACTCGATCGCTGGCCAGCTCTCCGGTGGCAAGCTTTCCGATCGCCGCCCCTTCAGAACGCCACACCACTCGGCAACGATGGCGGCACTGGTCGGCGGCGGTGCGCGGGCACGTCCGGGTGAGGCCTCGCTCGCCCATCACGGCGTGCTGTTTCTCGACGAGTTTCCGGAATTCTCGCCGCAGTCGCTCGATGCATTGCGTCAGCCTCTCGAAACCGCCGAATGCATCATCGCCCGGGCAAATCACCGGGTGTCGTACCCGGCCAATGTCCAGCTTGTCGCCGCGATGAATCCCTGCCGTTGCGGCATGGCTGGCGAACCCGGTCACAGCTGCGCGCGCGGCCCCCGCTGTGCGTCCGATTACCAGGCGCGAATTTCCGGCCCGTTGATGGATCGCATTGACATTCGCATTGACGTCCCGGCCGTTTCGGCGATGGACCTCCTCCGGCCGGCACCGGCAGAAAGGAGTTCGGATATTGCCCGCCGCGTCGCCCGGGCGCGACAGGTGCAGCACGACCGGTATTCAGCTGCGGGTGGGAGCGGCACCAATGCCCGTTGCTCGACGTCGATGATCGAAATCTGTGCGGCACCTGATGCAAGCGGTCTGCAGTTGCTGCGTGATGCTGCCGAAAAGATGAAGTTTTCGGCGCGCGGATACCACCGCGTACTGAAGGTTGCGCGAACGCTCGCCGATCTCGACGGAGCCGAAATGGTGGGCCGCATTCATCTCGCGGAGGCGATTTCCTACCGTATCGCTGGTGAACGACTGACCGCTGTCGCGTGACCGAAATGGGGGCGCCGAAGCGCCCCGTGCACGGCAGAGGCGGACCTTAGCTGCCGAGCCCGTCGAACAGCGCGGTCGAGAGATAGCGCTCGGCAAACGAGGGAATGATGACGACGATGTTCTTGCCGGCATTCTCATCGCGGCTGCCCACCTTGATCGCCGCTGCCAGCGCGGCACCGGACGAAATTCCGACCGGCACGCCTTCGAGCCTGGCGACCTCGCGGGCGAGTTCCAGCGCCTCGCCGCTGCTCACGGTCACGACCTCGTCGTAGATATGCGTGTCGAGAATCGCCGGGGCAAAGCCCGCGCCGATGCCCTGGATCTTGTGTGGCCCCGGCGCGCCTCCGGACAGTACCGGCGATTCCGCCGGCTCGACGGCAACGACCTTGATGCCGGGCTTCTTGGATTTCAGCACTTGGCCGGCACCGGTGATCGTGCCGCCGGTGCCGATGCCGGACACCAGGATGTCGACGCTACCCTCCGTATCGTTCCAGATCTCCTCGGCCGTCGTCTTGCGGTGGATCTCCGGGTTGGCCGGATTCTCGAACTGCTGCGGAATGACCGCATCCGGAAGCGTCGCCGCAAGTTCCTCGGCCTTGGCGATCGCGCCCTTCATCCCTTTCGGGCCTTCGGTCAGCACCAGTTCGGCGCCCAGCAGCGCCAGCATCTTGCGGCGCTCGATCGACATCGTCTCGGGCATCGTCAGGATCAGCTTGTAGCCCTTGGCGGCGGCTGCGAACGCCAGCGCGATGCCGGTATTTCCGGATGTTGGCTCGATCAGCGTTGTCTTGCCGGGGGAGATCCTGCCCTGCGCCTCCAGCGACTCGATCATGGCGACGCCGATACGGTCCTTGACGGAGGCGATGGGATTGAAGAACTCGAGCTTGGCGAGAAGGTTTGCCTTGACGCCTTTCGCCTTGGCCAGTTTGTCGAGCCGGACGATCGGCGTGTCGCCAATGGTTTCGGTGATCGAGGAATAGATACGGCCGCGGCCCGGTTTCTTCGACATTGCGCTCTCCCTTGCAAGATTTCGGCAAAGAATAGGGTCAAACACCTGACGAGGCCAGAGTGGCTTGCTCCACCCGCCGCCGCCATGAGAGAAAAAATCGTTTGAAAACGGCATCTTGCCGAACGATTATTTCACGCCGCGCGGGTGGCGATGAACGCTGCCGTTCCGGCGAGAATGCCGGCCGCAAAGCGGTTCAGTGTCTGCAGCGCGCGCGGCCGCTTCAGCAGTGTGCGGGCGCGCGAAGCCAGCAGCATATAAGGCACCAGCACGACGATCAGAACGACGAAGGTAGTGGCGAGAAGAATGCCGTACTCGCGAGGCCCGATGCTGTTGATGTCAATCAGCGTTGGCACAAGCGCGATGTAGAAAAGCATGGTCTTGGGGTTGCCGAGCGTCACCAGCAAGCCGGAGAGGAAACTCAAGCCAACATTGCTGGATTTGCGTGCCACGATATCCTGCGCAAGCAGGCCTGCCGTCCATAGCTTGTAGGCGATGTAGCCGAGATAAAGCGCGCCGGCGATCTTGATGACGATGAAGACCTCTGTGAATGTCTGAGCGACGAAAGCAAGCCCGAGGATAACGGCCGTCAGGTAGGTCATGTCGCCGAGCACCAGCCCGAGGCCCATGAAAAACGTCTCGCGGAAGCTTGAGCCGAGCGCACGCGCCACGATCGCGGTGATGCCGGGGCCTGGGATGGCGGCTGCAATGAAGAGTGCCGCCGCATAAGCGAAAAGAGCGGTGAGTGACATCTGCCTGAGCCTCTGTGGCTGTTCTAGACCTGCGGTCTGCCAATTTCAAGCAGGTCCAGTACGACGTTGCCTTTGGCAACGGATTGGCGTTGCCGCTATTGACGTCGCCGGACGTGCTTCTAGTTCCCGGTCGGTGGTGCCGGGATACGAGGCCGGTGGTCGACACTGCATGGGTGGTCGAAGATCCTGTCCGGCATCGAAATACTGAAGCGTTTTATTCCCACCGAAGGAGAACCCCTATGAGCCGATCTACAGTCGAAAAGCGCAAGCTTGCGCCGCTAGCAACCCCCACCGACCTGAAAAGCAATGCGATACAGGATATTTCGGGTGCGCTGGCGGCTCTGCTTGCCGATTTCTTCGCGCTCTACATGAAGACCAAGAATTTTCATTGGCATATGTCAGGGCCGCATTTCCGTGACTATCACCTTCTGCTCGACGAACAATCCGAGCAGATTTTCGAGGCGACCGACGCTATCGCCGAGCGCGCCCGCAAAATCGGAGGCACGACGCTGCGGTCAGTCGGTCATATCGGACGCCTGCAGCGTCTGAACGACAACGATGCCGACTACGTGACACCGGAAGACATGCTGGCCGAGCTGCGCGACGACAACAAGCAGCTTGTCTCCCTCCTGCGCGAAACGCACGAGGTCTGCTCGGAACACAATGACGCAGCTACCACCAGCCTTCTCGAAAACTGGATCGACGAAGCTGAGCGCCGCACCTGGTTCCTGTTCGAGATGACACGGCAGCCGAAGTAGGTCCCGCTTCGCAACCCTACGCAATAATGTCAGCCGGCACGCGTCCGCAGCAATCCTGCGGGCGTCCAGCCGAGATTCATGCCCGCCGCGGCGGCAAGAATGACTGCGGCCCCGAAGATCTGCAGCGGCTGGAGCGTGTGACCGAAAGCCATCCTGTCGACGACGATCGCAGCGATTGGATAAATGAACGACAGTGCGCCGGTCAAATGGATCGGCAGCTTCTGGATCGCGCCGTAGAGCAACACATACATCAAGCCGGTATGAATGACGCCCATGGTGACGAGGATAGACCACGATGGGGCATCAGTGGGCAGGTCGGAGAAGTTCGTCGCCGGAAGCAGCATGATCACCCCGGTCGACACCTGTATCAGCGCAATCAGATGCGGTGGCGTGCCCCGCAGCCGCTTTGCAGCGAGTGCGGCAAGCGCATAGAAAAAGGCGGCCGCGAGCGCTAGAAGGATGCCAAGGCCGTAGCCTGCGTCTGCTATATCATTCGTCGGCTTCGCCTCAACGATCGCAACCATGCCCGCGAAGGCCAGCATCAGCCAGAACAGCTTGGTGATGGTGATCCTTTCGCCGAGGAAAAGGGCTCCGAGACCCAGAAGCATGAATGGCTGGGTGTTGTAGACCGTGGTCGCGATTGAAATCGATGCGTGGCTATAGGATGCGAAAAGCAGCAGCCAGTTGAATACGATCGCGATACCGCCGAATACTGCAACGAAGAACGATCGCAGGCTGATCACGCCCGGCCTTAGAAACCCCATGGCAGCGCAGACGACGAGCAGGCTGATCGCCCCGAACAGGCAGCGCCAGAAGACCACGCCGCTGACGGGTTGGCCGGACATGACGACGAACCACCCGATCGTCCCTGAAATCAGCATCGCTGCCGTCATCTGTACCGTGCCGGTGCGAATATCGTTCTGCATGGCGGCGCTCCGTTGTGTCTGCCTGAAGAATATTGCGGAGAGCCTGTCATTTATATAGGGTGAAGGAGGTTTGTTCCTTGTTTTTCCTAATATCGTGAGGCGTTATGGCGGTGTATGCTAATTTTGAAGCGGCGCTCGATGATGCTGATCAGAGCATTCTGGATGCGCTCGCGAAGAATGCACGCATATCGTTGAAGGAACTGGCCCAAGCCGCGCGGCTTTCGTCACCGAGTGCTGCGGAACGGTTGCGCAGATTGGAGGACCGCGGCGTCATCGCGGCTTTCACCATTGATATCGACCCTGCCGCCCTCGGCTTTCCACTGCAGGCCATCGTGCGCGTCAAGCCGCTTCCGGGCCAATTGCATGTCGTCGAGCGGATCATCCAGGAAACGCCGGAATTCGTCGAATGCGACAAGGTGACGGGGGATGACTGCTTTATCGCGCGCTTGGTCGTTCGCTCCATGGCGCAGCTCGATACCATCCTCGACAAGGTGGCGGAAAAAGCAGAAACGAGCACCTCGATGGTCAAGGCCTCACCCGTCAAGCGTCGGCTGCCTCCACTTGCGCAGGCGAGGTAGGATCAGAAATCGGCCATCGGCGACAGCATCGCCGGGGCATCGAGCACCGTTGTCGTAGCTGAGCGGATCAGGAAACGCGTTGCGCCCTCAAGCGATGCGGCTTCCCCGGTCCAGCCGAGCTTGTCCGGACAAAACAGCACGTCGACAGACGCGGTCTCGACGCCAAGCGCCCCCATGATCGCTGAAAGCGAGGGAACCTCGGCGGCAACGACATCGATCAGGGCGAAGCGCTCGGGCGTCGCTTTCCAGGCAACAACAGCCTTTTCCCGCTCGAGCCAGCTCAGTCGCACACCAGGGTCGAACTGCGTGTTGATCAGGAACATTGCCGCACTCTCATGTACCGCAAGCACGTTCGAAACCGGAACGCGCGACTTCAGGGCAGTGTGCAGCAGCATGAGATCATCCGGCCGCCAAACGTCGAGGTGACGGGCGGGCGACGCTCCCAGGGCCAGTGCCGGCGCCTTACCCGAATAAGAATGCATCGGCATCGGGCGAAAGTCATAGGGCTCGTAGAGCGCCGGCTTGTCGGTATAGAGAACGACCGCTTCGAAGCCCCGTCTGGCGCACCAGTCCAGTGCCTTGCGCGTCAGATCCCGGTAGAGTCCAAGCCCACGCCAGGGTGGACGAACGGCACCGGATTGAAACGCCGCGGCATTCACCGCCCGGCCATTGACAACGATTGGCATCGCAAAGGCTGAAAGATTGGCGGCAAGTAGACCGTCATCGGTAAACCAGCCGAACGGCATGCTGGTGGGATCGGCGCCGCCGAGCCGCCGCAGCGGGTCGAGATCGATGCCGAACGTGTCCTGAAGGAGCGAAACCAGCGCGGTCCACGCCGCATGGTCCGCGAAATAATCCTGACGAAAGGTCAGTCCGGGGTAGGTGGCAGACGCCAGGCTCATACTCCGGTCGAGCCAAAGCCGCCGGCGCCGCGCACCGTTGTGCCTGCTTCCTTGCTCTCCGTGATCCGTGCCTGGATCGCCGGTGCGATCACCATCTGGGCGATGCGCATGCCACGGATAATCTCGAAAGGCTCGTCGCCGAGATTGATCAGCAACACCTTCACCTCGCCGCGATAATCGCTGTCGATCGTACCCGGCGTGTTGAGGCAGGTGATGCCGTGCTTGAAGGCGAGGCCGGAACGCGGGCGGATCTGGCCCTCGAATCCTTCGGGAATCTCGAAGATCAGGCCGGTCGGCACCAGTGCGCGCTTGCCTGGCAAGAGAACCAGCGGCGCGCCGTCGTCGACGGCAGCGCGCAGGTCCATGCCGGCGGCGCCGTTGCTTTCGTAAGCGGGCAACTCGAGGCCCTCGCCGTTGGCAAGGCGGATGAGATTGAGTGTGGGACGGGTATCGGTGTGAATGGTCATCGGTCATTACTTTGCGCCCGCAGGCCCAAGGTCAATTGCAATGGCGGCCTTTAATCGCTAGATACGCGGCAATTCCACAGGATTCACACCATGGCCGAAAGTCTCGCCGAGGCGGTTTCCCGCCGCCGCACATTCGCTATTATCGCGCACCCGGACGCGGGCAAGACCACGCTCACCGAAAAGCTGCTGCTGTTCGGCGGCGCCATCCAGCTTGCCGGCGAAGTCAAGGCGAAGAAGGATCGGATACAGACCCGCTCGGACTGGATGAAGATCGAGCGCGAGCGCGGGATATCGGTCGTCACCTCGGTGATGACCTTCGAGTATGACGGCAATGTCTTCAATATTCTCGACACCCCCGGCCACGAAGACTTCGCCGACGACACCTATCGTACGCTGACGGCCGTGGACGCCGCCGTCATGGTCATCGACGCCGCGAAAGGCATCGAACCGCGGACGCTGAAGCTATTCGAAGTCTGCCGCATGCGCGACATTCCGATCATCACCTTCATCAACAAGATGGACCGCGAAAGCCGCGACCCCTTCGAGATCCTGGATGAGGTCGAGGAAAAGCTGGCGCTCGATACCGCGCCGATCACCTGGCCGATCGGACGCTCCAAGACCTTCTGCGGCTCCTATCATCTGGCCGACAACACGGTGCGCGGTTCCGATACCGAGGTGCAACCCACCAAGGTCAATGGCCCGCAGAGCGTTGCCGACCGCCTGCCGGAGAATGAGCGCGCCGCCTTCGTAGAGGAAACGGAACTGGCGATCGAGGCCTGCCGTCCGTTCGATCGGGAAGCGTTCCTCGAAGGCCACCTGACGCCTGTCTTTTTCGGCTCGGCGCTGCGCAATTTCGGCGTGCGAGATCTCATCGACGCACTTGGCGACTTCGCGCCGCCGCCGCGCGACCAGGTCGCCGATACGAGAACGGTGCACGCGACCGACGACAAGATGACGGCCTTCGTCTTCAAGATCCAGGCCAACATGGACCCCAATCACCGCGACCGTATTGCTTTCGCCCGTATCTGCTCCGGCAAGCTCGAGCGTGGCATGAAGGCGCGTCTGGCCCGCACCGGAAAACAGCTTGGCCTGACGGCTCCGCAGTTCTTTTTCGCCTCGCAGCGCCAGCTGGCCGACACCGCCTACGCCGGCGATGTGGTCGGCATTCCCAACCACGGCACGCTGCGCATTGGCGATACGCTGACCGAAGGCGAAGCGCTGGTCTTCCAGGGCGTGCCGAACTTCTCGCCGGAAATTCTCCGCCGCGTGCGTCTTGAAGATGCGATGAAGGCGAAGAAGCTCAAGGAGGCGCTGCAGCAGATGGCCGAGGAGGGAGTGGTGCAGCTGTTTTCTCCCGAAGATGGTTCGCCGGCTATCGTTGGTGTCGTCGGCGCTCTCCAGCTCGACGTCCTGAAGGAACGCTTGCAGGCGGAATACGGTCTGCCGGTCTCCTTCGAAATGTCGCGCTTCTCGGTCTGCCGCTGGATTTCGTCAGAGCAGCCCGCCGAACTCGAAAAGTTTCTGACCGTCAAGCGCGGCGATATCGCCCGCGATCTCGACGGCGATCCGGTGTTTCTGGCGCAGGACAGTTTCTCGCTGCGCTACGAATCCGAGCGGTTCCCGGCGATCAAGATGGTTGCGATCAAGGAATATCACGTCGCCAAGGCGGCGTAATGTTTCGCAAGATATAGCGCTATGCCATACTGACCGCGTTAACAGGAGCGCAGCATGGTTCGCGAGAATGAAGTCCGTGAAAATGAAGTCGTCGTCGATGCACCGGCTCCGACGGATGCCGGTCTCGTGTTCATCGGTCGCATCGGGACGCCCTGGACGTCGCGCATGGAAACGCCGCGCCAGGGCCGGCATGACGGCCCGATCTGCCGGATCGAGATATTCGAGCCCTGGGTGCCGGCGCTGCAGGGTGTCGAAGCCTTCGAGCGGCTGGAAGTTCTCTATTGGCTCGATCGCTCGCGCCGCGATCTCGTGCTGCAGAGCCCGGCCAACTCAGGCAAGGTGCACGGCACCTTTTCACTGCGCTCACCGGTCCGGCCCAATCCGATCGGGACCTCGATCGTCAAGCTCGAAGGAGTGGAGGGGGCTGTCCTTCTAGTGCGCGGCATGGATTGCCTGGACGGCACGCCGTTGCTCGATCTGAAACCGGACCGCACGCTCTTCAAACCGATTGCGCCGCCGCAGCCCGGAGATTTCCAGACCGGCGACGACGGCACGGTGCATTACTGCCAGAAGGCGTGAATCAGTCGACGGCGACCATCACGTCCGATGCTTTGACGACGGCGTAGGCATCGGAGCCGGCCGTCAGGCCAAGCTCGTCGACGGCCTCGTTGGTGATCGATGCTGTGACGATCGAACCGCCGCCGATGTCGATGCGGACATGCGCCGTGGTCGCACCCTTCTTGACGTCGACGACCTTGCCCTTCAGCCGATTGCGTGCGCTGATCTTCATCAAATGCCTCCCGGTTGCGATCGCAGACCCTAGCCGTTCATCGGCTCCACTGCAATCTCACTCGCCGCGTGGGTAGCGCTGGTTTTCCTCAAGCACATTGAGGTCCATGTGGTTGCGCATGTAGCGTTCGGATGCCTTTTGCAGCGGCTGGTAATCCCAGGGATAGTAGGCACCGTTGCGCAACGCCGCGTAGACCACCCAGCGCCGCGCCTGGCTCTCGCGCACGGCGGCGTCGAAGCTCGCAAGGTTCCAGCGGCTCTCGGCCTGGGCTCTCAACGACGCGAGTGTTGCCGCGTGCGCCGGATCGTCGGCGAGATTGCGGCGTTCCTTCGGGTCCGCTTCCAGATCGAACAGCATCGGCGGATCCATGTCGCACAGCGTCAGCTTGAACCTGCCGTCGCGCAGCGCGACGAGCGGTGCTACCGAGCCCTCGGCTGCATACTCCATCGGCACCGCGCCGCGCCCGCCGGTTCCGTTCGCCAGCTGCGTGAGATCCTCGCCATCCGTCCACGGCGCGAGCTTCGTGATGTCGATGCCGGCAAGTGCGGCCAGGGTCGGTGTCACATCGAGGGTCGACACCGGCTGATCGACAAGTGTGGGCTCCCAGCCGGGAACGGCAATCATCAGCGGCACACGCGCGGAACCCTCGAAAAAGCACATCTTGAACCACAGGCCGCGCTCGCCCAGCATGTCGCCATGATCGGAGACAAACAGGATGATTGTGTCGTCAGCCATTTTGGTGCGCTCGAGCACGTCGATAAGCTCACCGACCTTTTCGTCGATATAGGAGATATTGGCAAAGTATCCGCGGCGCGCCCGGCGGATCTGATCCGGCGTGATCTCGGTGGCCTCGTAGTCGCATGCCGTGAGCAACCGCTGCGAATGCGGGTCCTGTTCAGCGAACGGAATCATGTCGACTTCGGGATCGAGCGCCGGGCAATCCTCGTAGAGATCCCAGAACTTGCGGCGTGCCACGTAAGGATCGTGCGGATGCGTAAAGCTCACCGTCAGGCACCATGGCCGATGGTCTTGGCGCCGCGAGAGGTCGTAGAGCTTGCGGCTCGCATTGTAGGCAACCTCGTCGTCATACTCCATCTGGTTGGTGATTTCGGCCACCCCGGCGCCGGTAACCGAACCGAGGTTGTGATACCACCAGTCGATGCGCTCGCCGGGCTTGGTGTAGTCGGGCGTCCAGCCGAAGTCGGCGGGATAGATGTCCGTGGTCAGCCGTTCCTCGAAGCCGTGAAGCTGGTCCGGGCCAACGAAATGCATCTTGCCCGACAGTGCGGTGTGATAGCCGGCGGCACGCAGGTGGTGCGCATAGGTAGGAATGTCGGAGGCGAATTCGGCGGCATTGTCATAGACCCGCGTCCGGTTCGGCAGCTGGCCGGACATGAAGGATGCCCGTGCCGGGGCGCAGAGCGGGCTTGCGGTGTAGCAGTTGGCGAAGCGCACAGAGCGCTTGGCCAGGGCTTTCAGGTGCGGCGCGTGAAGAAACTCGGCCGGACCATCGGGAAACAGCGTTCCGTTGAACTGGTCGACCATCACGATGAGGATATTCGGGCGCGCCATGCTTGGGTCCTTGCCAAAGAATCAAGGCCGGGTCGCGTACCCGGCTTCGTCTCTTTTAGGACAAGCTGCCGCTCAGCACGAGAACGGTTGCGCTGTTAACGGGGATTATTTGCGACGGACAGCGTTCACGCGGCCTTCAGATCGGCCATGAAGTCGTCGCACCAGCGCGAGACATCATGCTCGAGCAGGTAATCCATCATCCGCCGCCAGCGCTCGCGACGCTCGTCGAGCGGCATGTTCAGTGCTCGCCCCAGACTGTTGGCCGTGCCTTCCACGTCGTAGGGATTGACGAGCAGCGCGCCTTTCAGTTCGCGCGCCGCTCCGGCGAAACGAGACAGAATCAATACACCGGGATCATCCGGATTCTGGGCTGCGACATATTCCTTTGCCACCAGGTTCATACCGTCACGGAGGGGCGTCACCAGCCCGACCTTGGCGAGTCGGTAAAGTCCCGCCAGAACGGGTCGGCTCACCGAGCGGTTCATGTAGCGGATGGGCACCCAGTCCACCGTTCCCAGCGCCCCGTTAACGCGTCCCGCTTGCTCGGCGACGGTCCGCTGCATCTGCTCGTACTCAGGCACTTCCGAGCGCGATTTCGGCGTGATCTGCAAATAGGTCACCTTGCGCTGATGCCCGGGATTGTTGACGACGAAGCGCTCGAAAGCGTCGATGCGCTGCGTGAGGCCCTTGGAATAGTCAAGCCGGTCGACACCGATGATCAGGTCGCGATCTTCGATGCTAAGCCGCGCCTTGTTCACCGTGCTGTGGCTAACCGCCTTCCTGGCAAACTCGGCAAAGGCAGCCGTTTCTATGCTGATCCCATATGCGCCACCCTTGAAGACTTTGTCATTGGCAATGAACCGCCCGTCGCCGAGTGCATCGCCCATTTCCTCGCGGCGCAGGCAGCCGGCGAAATTCTCGAGATCGTAATCCGTCTGGAAACCGACGAGGTCGTAGGCGGCCAGCCCGCGCATGATCTCTTCATGAACCGGCATGGTGAACAGGATGTCCGCCGGCGGCCACGGAATATGCAGGAAGAAACCGATGCGATTCTTGATGCCCATCTGCCGCAGTTCGGCGGCGAGCGGGATAAGGTGGTAGTCGTGGACCCAGATGATGTCGTCCGGCCGCAGCAGCGGCGCCAGCCGGTGTGCGAAGAAGCGATTGACGCGGAAATAGCCGGCCATTTCTTTGCGGCCGTACTCGGCGAGGTCGAGCCGGTAGTGACAGAGCGGCCAAAGCACGCGATTGGCGAAGCCGAAATAGTATTCCTCGACGTCCTTACCGGTGAGATCCGTCAAGGCGTAGGTGATATTACCTTGCTCCTGCAACGAGAGCGGCCCCGGGTCCGTGTCACCGCTCGACTTGCCTGACCAGCCCATCCAGATGCCGCCTCGCTCTTCGAGCGCGGCCTTGAGGGCGACGGCCAGCCCCCCTGCGGGCGCGATACCCCCCTTTTCGGGAACCGGAACGCGATTGGATACAATGACAAGGCGACCCAAGATATTTCCTTTCGTTGGGAAGACAGCGCAGACGTGCCGCAGATCAAACGGCGAACTGCGCAATCAGTTCCCGGACAGCCGCAGCGGCTGGTAGCGTCATGGCGGCCTCTGTTGTGGATGCCGTTGGCCCGACGCGGATCGAATGTCCGCCGCGCCGGTTGGCGACGCGGAACATGGCTTCGTCGGTCAGGTCGTCACCGATTGCGATCGGAAGCCTGCCGGCGAAGGGGGCGTGCGCGAGAAACGTGTCGACGGAATGTCCCTTGTCCGCATTCGAAGGTCGCAATTCCAGCACCATCTTGCCGCGCTGTAATGTCCAGCCCGACCCGACACGGGACTGGAAGGCCTCCATCAACGGCTCGAGATCGGATCGTCTCTCCGGCGCAAGGCGATAGTGCGCGGCGACGGCTGCGCCTTTGTCCTCGATCAGCACTCCTTCAAAACCGGCCGTCGCTTCGCGAAGCTCGATTTTCAGCTTTTCGAAGGCGGTGGTGGTTTCGGCCCGTGCAGTTCGTCCATCCGGCCAGCGCAGTTCCGCCCCGTGCAGCCCAGCGATCGGAAACCGGAATGGCGCAAACAATTGATCGGCATACCCGAGCGCTCTCCCTGTCACCAGGGCAAGGGCGCCGCCGAGTTTTCGAGATGCGGCATCGAGCGCCTGCGGTAAGGTTGCTGGTACGACAATGCCATCCGGCACCTCGGCCAGATCGAGCAGTGTCCCGTCAATATCGAGAAAAAGCGCATAGTTTTCAGGCGAGGACGATAGCGTTTTCAGCAACGACGCTTGCCCCGAAACCGACCGTGGTTCCGTGGCGGGAAATGGCTGCTCTGGGTAGGACATGGTAGCTTATCTATGGCGGCAAACTGGATAGGCAACCCTAAGCGTCACTTTCGATAGCATGCACTCCATCGAGATCCGTTGTCCATGGCAGGGCAGATTGGCAGCATATCTGCTTCGTCGGCACGAGTCCCTGGCGTTGATCGATTGTGGAAATTCCTCCATTCGCCGGAACGCTGACCAGTAAGTTGCTGACAGTCCGTGCAGTGGCAACGGCCCGTGCCATGCATTCCTTCATCCTCAATCGGCTGGCATCACGGCGGGATGGGTGCTGTAGAAGGCCTTGGCGTCGGCGGTGAAGGCGGCACGCTCGTCCGCGCGAGTGTAGAACATGTGTCCACCGCGATAGACCTTGAGGCCAACGCGATCGCCCGCCAGCGACGTCGGAAGATGATCGACGACGTAGCGGCTGACGCCATAAGGTGTGACGAGATCGCTGTAGCCATGGGCAATCAGCAGATGGAATGCCGGATTTGAGCCGAGCAACTGCCGGATGTCGTCGGTGACACTTGCCTGCATGCGCGAGCCGCCGCCGCGCCCTCCGCCCCATTCCCACTTGCGATTGATATCGCTGTCGAGGAGCGAGTAGGTCATCTCCGTCCTGAACCCGAGCTCATGGCGGGCGTAGTCCGCGAAGGCGCCGCCATAGGCGCGGGTAAACCCGTCGAGTATGGCATCGTCACCCCGGTCGTAATCGGACTCCGGGTAAGGGTCGGGCGTTGCGAACGCCGCATCATAGGGGCTGACCACCTGGCCGGCGCGTACGCCGGATTGCTTGGCGAAGGCGCTGCCAAGGAAACCACGGTTCTTTTCAACGACCTCCCGTGGAATGCCTGTCATCTCCGATACCTTGCCATAGAACGACTTCGCCGCGTCACCGGTGGGCGGCGCGCCGGCGAGCGTCGTCAGGTAACCGCCGAGCGCGAACGTCTCGGCATCCCGCTGCCGGGCCGCGTCAAACGCGCCGCGCCGGTCCATGTCGGCTGCGGCGAGCGAAGGTAACTCGAGGGCCGCTCCCAGCGCAAACCGGTCGGCATTGAACATCAGTTCCCCCTCGAGTAGCGGCGAAAGCATGATGGCGCCGGATATAATGATGCCCTGGCTGTCCTTAAGCGCGCCGGCGACCTTGGCGGCGCGGAAGCCGCCATAACTTTCGCCCAGCAGGAATTTTGGCGAGGCGGACCGATTGTTGTGCGCCACGTAAAGCGCGATGGCCTTGGCGACACTCTCGGCATCCGCGCTGACATTGTAGTATTTCGAAGCGTCGTCGGTCTTGGCGGTCCGACTCCAGCCGGTCCCGATCGGGTCGATAAGGACGAGGTCGGTAAAATCGAGCCAGCTCTGCGGATTGTCGATTAGCTTGGCATTCGCTCCGTCATCGCCGTTCGGGCCGAAATCGAGAATTTTCGGGCCCACCAGGCCAAGGTGCAGAAAGGCCGAGGCGGCGCCGGGCCCACCGTTGAAGGCAAAGGTGAGCGGTCGGTCGGGCGGTTGGTCCTTTGCGACGTAGGCGGTGTAAAAAATAGCGCCTGTCTGCGAGCCATCGGGGCCGAAGAGATTGAGCGTGCCGGCCGTTGCAATATAGTCGATCGTCCGGCCGCCGGCGGTTAGTCTGTGCTCGGTGACGGAGTCGTCCGGCAGGAGCTTCAGCACGCCATCGCGCGGTGCTGTTTGAACCGCCGCCGCGCGACCGGTCTTCTCCTGCGCGACTGCCGGGCCAAGGGGGACAAGCAGGGCGGCGGCTAGCAGAATGACCGATCGAAAACGCAAGGCTCTTTCCTCCGTCAAGTGCGGCTTGGCGTGGGGCAGCGTAGCATTGCCGGACAGACCGGGAAATCAACAGATGGTGAGCAGCCGTTCTAACCCACCCGTTCAACCGTACGGGCGTTGACGTGCATGGCCCGGCCGGCGCTCCAGCCGTTGACCGCGGCGCCGACGCCGAGGGCAACGAACAGGACGGCGCACCAGGCAAAGCTGCCGGTCCAGCCGCGGATGAGCCCGACAACAAGCGGTCCGGTCGCGGCAAGCAGGTATCCGACGCATTGCGCCATGCCGGAGAGATGTGCGGCCACATGGGCATCGCGCGATCGCAGAACGATCGTGGTCATGGCAACGGCAATCAGGCCACCCTGACCGATGCCCTGCAGGACAGCCCAGACCCAGACGGTCGACAAAGGCGCAAACAGAAGTCCGAGAAGCGCAACGACCGCCACCCCGCACAGCGACGCATTGATCGCGCGCTGGTCCTTGCCCCTGACAGCTATATGGGGTGCAACCAGACAGGCAGCCGCCTGGACCATCACCGATACGGAAACGATCGCTCCGGCCGTGACGCCGTCAAGTCCGCGCTCGCGCAGGATCGGAACGAGCCAGCCGAAGACGCAATAGGCGAGTGCCGATTGCAGCCCCATGAACAGTGTCACCTGCCATGCGAGCCGGTCCCGCCAGAGACCCTCGACCGAAAAGCCGCTGCGCTTGACTTGCACCCTGGTCGACAGCACCTGCGGCAGCCAGATCAATCCGACGACCAGCGCGGGCAATGCCCAGATCGCAAGGGCGCCAGCCATGGAGCCGCCAAGCATCCGCTCCACGGGAAGCGTCAGACCCGCGGCGCTGGCTGCGCCGGCGCAAAGCGCCATCGTATAGAAGCCGGTCATCAAGGCGGCACGATCGGCAAAATCGCGTTTGACAAGGCCGGGCAGCAGGACATTGCCGACGGCGATGCAGGCGCCCGCCAGCGCGGTTCCGAGGAACAGCAGGGGGACGGATGACAGGCCGCGCATGGCGGTGCCGATTGCCAGCAGGAAAAGCACCCCGAGGAGGGTGCGCTCGGCGCCGATCCGCTGCGCGAGGCGCGGGGCCAGCGGCGAAAAGGCGCCGAGGCAGACGACTGGCAATGTAGTGAGCAGGCTGGAGCCGAGTGTTGACAGGCCAAGCTCGCTGCGGATTTCCGGAAGCAATGCCGACGCACTGGAAAACACCGGCCGCAGGTTGAAGGCAATGAGGACAAGGCTCGCGCCGAGCAACAGGCGCGCCATCGGGCTGCTGTTGGAGGGCGGTTGCGGCTGCGGTACGCTGTCGGCTTCGGCGTCGATCAGCTGTTCGTCCGCAAGGTCGTGGATGTGTAGTGAATCCTGCAGGGGGGCGGTCATGAGTGAAGCATCCGGTCGAGCGCGGTGATGACAGGGGCCATGAAGCGGCGGACCGCTGCGTCAGCCTCCTGCGGGTCGCCGGTCGCAATCGCGTCGATGATGTCGGCATGTGCCTGCATGTCGGGCTCGGGTATGTCGTTTCCAAGCGTGGCGACAATCGTTTCGGCAATCGACGCCGTGAAGAAGTCGTAGATCTCGATCATCGCACGGTTGCCGGAGGCTGCGATGACGGCTTTGTGAAAGGCAAGATCGCGTTCCACGAACCCAGCCGGGTCGCCGCCCGCGAAATTACCACGCCTTGCAAGCAGCGCCCGCAACCCGCTCACCGTGCCGGCTGACTGCCGGCTTGCGGCGAGGCGTGCCGCCTCGACGTCAAGCGCACAGCGCGCCTCGAACAGATCGCGCAGGCTCGCGCGCCGCGCCATGGAAAGCGGCAAGGCTGCGTCGATGGTCGACAGGATGAAGGTGCCTGAGCCCTGACGGGTCTCCAAAAGACCCTGCGAGGCCAGCACGCGTACCGCCTCGCGGATTGTTCCGCGGCTGACGGACAGCGTGGCTGATAGGGTCGCCTCGTTCGGCAGCTTCTCGCCAACTGCCCATCGCTTCGACAGGATCTCGCCGCGTATGGCTTCGATCGCGGTGTCTGCGAGATTTGTTTTTGTCAGAGGTCGCATCTTGGATTACTCATAAAGTCATCAGATGACTTTATGAGTAATCCAAGATGCATTCTTCGTCAATCGGCTATGTAGAAACGGAAAAGGGCCGCCCGGGGCGACCCTTCCATGAGCTTTGGCCTGAAACTTGGCCGGACCGCTTACGCGGTCCAAGGAAGGCGGGTTCAGAGCGAGGGCTGCCTCGCTTTCGTCACCACTTCCATGCCCGTTACGAGGTCCGAAATCTCATTAGACATTGGATCACCTTCCTTTCGTTCTGTTGTCGATGAGTAAAAGGTAGGCCGATTCGCCCGGGATGCAAGAAGAAATCCTTCCCATGCAGCGGCCTGATCTGTTTAGAGTTCCGCCGCGCGCCGGTTTCAGCGGAAGATACTCCAGCGTTTACAACGATTTCTTCATGTGAGCGCGCGCCCTTGCAAGGGCAGGCGAAGCCTGTGGATCGTCCTTGCTCGAACCATGGGGCCACGGTCGAAGCGCGAAGTCCGCCGTCGTGGCACGCACCGTTCAGGAAGGAAGATGCGGCCTTGCAGCATCTCATCGCTTGAAACGTCCGAATTTTGTCATCTTCCGCTTGCAAGTCCTGTGTCTGTTGAGTTGTTATTAACCATCGGATTCGACAATCGTCGTTGCGTTTCAGCATTCTCCCGCTTCGGGCAGGCGGGTTGCGGAGTGAATGAGCATGTGTCGCTGGGCAGCCTATCGCGGAACTCCTCTTTATCTCGAAGAGCTGGTATCCTCGCCCGCGCACTCGTTGATCGAGCAATCCCATTGCGCCACCCGCGCCAAGACCGCCACCAACGGCGACGGCTTCGGCATCGCCTGGTATGGCGACCATCCCGAGCCCGGACGCTATCGGGATACTCTCCCGGCCTGGTCGGACTGCAATCTGAAAAGCCTGGCGCGGCAGATCCGCTCGCCGCTCTTTCTCGCCCATGTGCGCGCGGCCACAGGCGGCGGCACCCGCCGCGACAACTGCCACCCCTTCACCTTCAGTAACTGGTCCTTCATGCACAACGGCCAGATCGCAGGCTTCGAGCGTCTGCGCCGACCGATGGAGGCCATGCTCGACGACGAGCTTTTCAATGCTCGTGGCGGCACGACCGATTCCGAGTTGATGTTCCTGCTTTCCCTGCAGTTCGGCCTGCGACAGGCGCCGATGGCAGCAATGGCCGAGATGATCCGGTTTGTCGAAGGGCTTGCCAGGAAAATTCTCGGTTCCGTGCTGGTGCGCTATACGGCCGCCTTCTCCGACGGCAGCTCGCTCTACGCGATCCGCTATGCGACCGACCACAAGGCGCCGACACTTTATGCCTCGCCGGTCGGCAAGGGCTACTGCCTGGTGTCCGAACCGCTGAACGATGATGTCGATGCCTGGGCGGGGATTCCGGACGGCAGTGCGGTGATACTTGGAGAAAACGGGTTCGATATCGCTCCGTTCCGGCCCGAGCCTGTCAATGCGAAGCCGACGCCTGCGGTCATCCCTGCCTGAGACGCTCGGCGATCAGAGCGGCAAGCCTCGCAGCGACGTCCTCTTTCGCAAGGTCAGGCCATTGCTCGACACCGCTCCGGCTGACGATTTTCACACGGTTGCGCGTACCGCCCATGATGCCGGTGGCCGGCGATACGTCATTGGCGACGATGATATCAGCGCCCTTGCGTTCCAGCTTGGCCTTGGCGTTGTTTTCCAGATCCTGAGTCTCGGCGGCAAAGCCGACGACAAGCCTGGGCCGCATCGTGTGATGGCCGAGTGTTTTCAGAATGTCGGGATTCTCCGTCAGCGCCAGCGTCGGGATGGATTCGCCGGGATGCTTCTTGATCTTCTGGTCGGCGGCGGAAGCCACTCGCCAGTCCGCGACCGCGGCGACCATCACGGCAACATCGGCGGGCAGCGCCGAAAGCACGGCATCCCGCATCTCGTCGGCGCGTTCGACATGAACGGTTCTGACCCCGAATGGATCCGGCATGTTCACCGGCCCCGAGACAAGCGTGACGTCGGCCCCGAGCACCGCGAGCGCGGAGGCGATCGCATGGCCCTGGCGCCCGGACGAGCGGTTGGCGATGTAGCGCACCGGGTCGATGGGCTCGTGCGTTGGCCCCGAGGTGACGATCGCCTTGCGTCCCGCAAGGGGTTTGGGTCCTTCGACGAGAAGAGATTCCGCGGCCGCGACGATTTCGAGCGGCTCGGCCATGCGGCCGACGCCCGCCTCGTGGCTCTCGGCCATCTCGCCGGCCATCGGGCCGATAAAGCGGACGCGATCTCCCCTCAGGGTCTCGACGTTGCGTTTGGTCGCCGGGTGCGCCCACATGTGCGGGTTCATCGCCGGCGCCACGAGCACCGGTCTGTCGGTGGCCAGCATAACCGTCGAGGCGAGGTCGTCCGCCAGGCCGTTCGCCATCTTGGCGAGCAGGTCCGCCGTCGCCGGCGCGATCAGCACGAGGTCGCAGTCGCGCGCCAGCCTGATGTGGCCCACATCCTGCTCGTCCTGCCGGGAAAACAGATCGGTGAAAACGTGGTCGGCAGCAAGCGAGCCGACGGCAAGCGGCGTGACGAACTCCTGCGCGCCCTGCGTCATCAACGGACGCACGGCTGCGCCGCGTTCCCGAAGCCGCCGGATCAGGTCGAGGCTCTTGTAGGCCGCAATGCCGCCGGAGATGATGAGCAGAATGCGCTTTCCGCTGAGAACCATGGCTTTCGTCCATCGCACAAGTAATCGCCGACGACCCTAAGCCTTTGGCGGATAATAAGCAATCGGCAGAGGCTGGAGCTATCCGCCGCCCGGCGGAGATTGCTCGGCGGGCCGCCGGCGGGCACCGATCTGACGCCCGAGGCAGGGCCGGGGATGGCGTCTCCCGCCGGCGCGCCGAGGCGGTATGACACGAAGAGGAAGGCCGCGGTGAGAGAACCGCGGCCTTCTTGTTCCATCATCCGGGCCTATGTCTTAGAGGTTGCTCATCCCGCCATCAATGATGAGTTCGCTGCCGACGATGTAGGCAGCCTCGTCAGAGGCGAGAAAGATCACGGTCTTGGCAACTTCGCCGGCGTCGCCGAACCGGCCGACCGGAATCTGCGATTGTATCTGTGAAGCCATGGCCTTGGAATCAGCTTCCGACATGCCGAGCTTGCCATAGAGCGGTGTGGCGATCGGGCCGGGGCTGACGGCATTGACCCGGATGCCGCGACCGATGAGCTCCCCGGAGAGCGTCTTCGCAAGCGTCAGCAGCGCACCCTTCGTTAGCGCATAGACGCTGGAGTTCGGCATTCCGATGTGGGCGTTGATCGACGTATTGAGCACGATCGCCGCCTGTTTCGAAAACACCGGCAGCAGCGCCTGAATGAGGAAGAATGGACCTTTCACGTTGGTCGCGATCGACTTGTCGAAAGCAGCCTCGCTCCACTGTTCCAGGGGTCCAAACTCGGCAATGCCGGCATTGACGAAGAGAATGTCGAGATGCCCGAAAGCATCCTTGATGGCGCTAGCGACGATCTGCTGACCGGCGGCATTGCCGGCGTCTGCCTGGATGACAAGCACCTTGTCGCCGAGTTCGGCACGGGCGGCTTCGACGCTCTTGGCGCTGCTGCCGGTGACCGCGACGCGAGCACCTTCTGCGATGAATTGGCGGGCGGTTTCAAGCCCGATACCGCTGGTGCCGCCGGTGATAAGGGCTGTCTTGTTGTTGAGGCGTGACATTGACGTTGGTCCTTGCTTTGCGGGCGTCTTGCCCGATGAGGTTGTGTAACAGGCTGTGGGATAAGATGCCTTGTGGCGCGGTCTCGATCACCTTCTTAAAAGGAAGGTAATCGGGAGCACGGTCAGGTGCGGGTGATCGAGGCGCCGCCATCAACCAGTGATGCCGTGCCCGTAACGAAGCTTGAATCATCGGAAGCCAGATAAAGCACCGAGCGGGCCAGTTCATCCGGCGCGGCAACACGCTTCAGCGCATGCAGGTTGGTGATGAAACCCTGCTTGTCCGGCGTATCGTTCATCTCGCGATACATGTCGGTATCGACAGCACCCGGCAGCACGGCATTGACGCGCACCTTCTTCGCGCCGAATTCGGCGGCGAGCGCCTGCGTCAGGCCGATCAGGCCGGACTTGCTGGCGGCATAGGCGGCAACGCCAGGGAAAGCGAAGCTGTAGCCGACGAAGGTCGAGGTGAAGATCACCGAGCCGCCGCCAGTCTTCTCCATCTGGCCGATCTGATGTTTGGCGGCCAGGAACGAGGCCGTCAGGTTGATCGTCAGCGCCTCGGCAAAGCCTGCTTCGGAAACGCCGGTGCTGGGACCAGCCTCGCCGAGAATGCCGGCATTGTTAAAGGCGATGTCGAGCTTGCCGTAGCGTTCGACGGCGGTGGCGACCAGCGCCTTGTGATAATCTTCCGAGCGGACGTCGCCCGCAACGGCAAGGGCGTTTCCGCCGGCAGCCTTGATCTCGTCGACAAGGCTATCGAGTTCGGCCTGGCGGCGGGCGCCGACCACGACCTTTGCGCCTTCGGCGGCAAAAAGCTTGGCCGTGGCGCGACCGATGCCGGAGCTTGCGCCGGTGACGATGGCGACTTTTCCATTCAAGCGGTTCATTGTTCGATCTCCGTGGTTGGGTTGGGGTGGCGAATGCCGCCCCGTTCGATAACTGGAAGATGGCATTTTCTTTTTGTTCGGATTAGTCTCCAGATAACGGAACTCGAATTCGGAAATGCCGAACGATGATCAGGATTGAGGGACTAACGGCCTTTGTGACCGTTGTCGAATCCGGCTCCGTCAGCG
This sequence comes from Rhizobium sp. Root1220, assembly GCF_001426265.1. Taxonomy (GTDB): domain Bacteria; phylum Pseudomonadota; class Alphaproteobacteria; order Rhizobiales; family Rhizobiaceae; genus Rhizobium. The sequence continues at coordinate 279,288 of NZ_LMDG01000001.1, read as the reverse complement.
AGGCGGCGCGACGGATGCGCCTGTCCAAGTCAGTGGTCAGCGAACGGCTGGCCGAGCTTGAACGATCGCTCGGCGGCGTGCTGCTGCACCGCACGACGCGAAAGCTGACATTGACCGAGGACGGCACTGCCTTCCTGCAGCGCGCCAGCCGGATCATCCAGGAGATCGAGGAAGCATCTGCCGAAATGACCGAGCGGCGCGGCACACTCTCCGGTCCGCTGCGCATTGCGGCGCCCGTCACCTTCGGGCGCATGCATCTTGGGCCCGCACTCTATCCGTTCCTGGCGGAGCATCCGGAAATCGAGCTGGTGCTCGACATCGACGACCGCCGCGTCGATGTTTCGTCGGAAGGCTATGACGCCGTCGTGCGGAACGGTCCGATCGTCGATTCACGGCTGGTGGTGTGGAAGCTTAGCCGCAGCCGACGCATTCTGGTCGCGTCCCCCGATTATCTTGACCGCCACGGAACCCCCAAAACGCTTGCCGATCTTGATGGTCACAAGGGTGTATTCTACACCAATCGCGGTGTTGCCGACTGGCGTTTCCAGACGCCGGATGGTGCGATCGTGGTCCGCGCCAGCCAGGCGGTGGGGATGAACAACGGCGACATGATCCGTGATGCCGCGATCGCCGGGCTCGGCATCGCGCTTCTTCCAGCCTTCATCGCCGGCCCGGCGATCCGCGAGGGGCAACTTCGCGAGGTCGATGTCGGCTACCGACCGGAAGCCGAGTTCATCTATATGGCCCATCCCGAGGGTCGCAATCCCTCCGCCAAGCTGCGGGCGGTTGCCGAGCATCTGCGCAAGACCTTCGGCGATCCGCCCTATTGGGATCCGGCCGGCTGATCAGCTTAGGCCCGTCATTCTCGCTAACGGCTACACGTTCTTAAGTGTGCGCCGAGGCTGGGCTCCGCGCATGCCGCTCCAGAGGTACCAGATGACAGCGATCAGGATAATTGCGCCGCCGATGATCGTCGCGATGGAGGGGATCTCGGAGAAGGCGAGCCAGACCCAGAGCGGGCCGAGCACGACGTCCAGCAATCCGATCAACCCTGCTTCACTGGACGGAATATAGCGGCCGCCGGTCATGAAGAGGAGATAGGCGATCCCGGATGTGGTGGAGCCAAACACGGCGAGCACCAGGATTTCCTGCCAGCTCGGCAGGCTGTGAGACATCAGGGGCAGGCAGAGCAATAGGCAAAAGCCCGAACCGAGCGCATTGACCGGCGCCAGCCGTAGCGCTGGGTAGCGCCGTGCCGCGACCAGCAGGATGCTGAAGGTCAGGGTCATCAGAAAGGCAAGTGAATTGCCGGCAATGTCCTGGGGTCTGGCCCCGAAGCCCGCGACGATCACCACGCCGACGAAGGCAATGAGGCTGGCGATCAGCACACGCCTGCTGATCGCCTCCTTCAGCCAGAGATAGGCGATGATGGCCGCGACGAACGGAACGGTGGCGTAGATCGCCAGCACGTTCGCCACGGTCGTCAGCTTCAGCGCGCCGACATAGCCATACATCGAAGTGGCCGCCATCAGCCCGAAGAGTGGATAGAAATAGAGCGGCACCTTGCCGGGAACCGCGCTGATACGCTGCTTGGCCAAAATGATCATCGTCAGCGCCAGCCCGCCAAACAGCGAGCGCCAGCCGAGCACGGTCCAGAGATCCAGATCGAGAGCGCGGACGAACAACCCCGCCGTACTCCACATGATCGTAGCGATGCCAACGAGAAGCATACCGTAGGTGCGGGGCTGCATGGTGAAATCCGTTCAGCAAGGTGGTATATTCGATACCGGCAGCCGATGTGTAGCAAACATCGGCATGGCGCAACCGGCCCGTTGCGCCACATCACAGCGCAATCGGGCGCTCGCCGGCTGCGGTCGTTAGCCGAGCCGGATATACGGAATGTGCTTCATGCCCACCTCGTCCAGCGCCTCCTCGTAACCCGCATCCGCATAGCGCATGACGCCGAGCGCCGTGTCGTTGGTCAGCGCGTGGTCGAGCCGCTCGTCGGCGGCCTCCGTGCCGTCGGCGACCACGGTGACGCCGCAGCTCGTCATGTAGCCGGCATAGCCGCCGCCGCCGGAATGGACGACGACGAGGTCGGCCATCGACGAGCAGAGCATCATCGCGTCGATAAGCGGCCAGTCGGCAATGGCGTCGGACCCGTCCTTCATGCGCTCGGTCATGATGTTCGGATGCGCCATGGCGCCGGCGTCGAGGTGGTCGCGCGAAAAGGCGATCGGTCCCTTCAGTTCGCCGCCTGCCACCAGTTCGTTGACGCGACGGGCAAGCGCGGTGCGCTCGCCATGCCCGAGCCAGGCAATCCGCGCCGGCAGGCCTTCGAAGGGAACATGCTCGCGCGCTAGCCGAATCCAATTGGTGATGATCTTGTTGTCGGGAAACATCTCGAGCAGCAAGTCGTCGATGCGGGCGATGTCGCTTTCCTCGCCGGAGAGCGCCATCCAGCGGAACGGGCCGATCGCCCGGGCAAAAAGCGGTCGCAGATAGGCTTCCGTAAAGATCGGAATGTCGAAGGCATTGGCCACGCCGCCTTCTTTCGCCTGCGTGCGGATCAGGTTGCCGTTGTCGAAGACTTCCGCGCCCGTCTTCTGGAATTCCAGCATGGCGGTGACATGCTGGACGATCGAGGCGCGGCTTGCGGCCATCAGTTGTCCCTGGCCGTCGTCGCGCAACTCCCTGACCTGGGCGATGCTCATGCCCTTCGGCACGTAGCCGTAGACGAGGTCATGCGCCGAGGTCTGGTCGGTGACGATGTCGGGCACGATGCCGCGCCGCGCGATCTCCGGGTAAACCTCCGCCGCATTGCCAACGAGGCCGACCGACAGCGCCCTTTTATCCTTCACCGCCGCGTCGATCATCGCCAGAGCCGTGTCGAGGTCGGGCGCGATTTCCTGCAGGTAGCCGATCTGCTGGCGTTTCTTCGCCCGTTCCTCGTCGATGTCGACGCAGAGGATGGCGGCACCCGCCATGCGGCCCGCCAGCGGCTGCGCTCCGCCCATGCCGCCGAGCCCGGCGGTCAGCACGAAGCGGCCGTGCAGATCGCCGCCGAAGCGCCGCTCGGCAATGCGCATGAAGATCTCGTAGGTGCCCTGGATGACGCCCTGGCTGCCGATATACTGCCAGGCGCCGGCCGTCAGCCCGCCCCAGCAGATCAGCCCCTTGCGCTGCAGCTCGTAGAACACCTCGGCCTTCGCCCATTGCCCGACGATGTTGCAGTTCGCCATGATCACCAGCGGCGCCTTCGCATGCGTCTTGACAAGCCCGATCGGCTTGCCGGACTGGATGAGCAGCGTCTGGTCCTCGTCCATCTCGGTCAGCGCCTTGACGATACCTCTGTGCGCCGCCCAGTTGCGCGCCGCCTTGCCGAGTGCAGCGTAGACGATCAGATTATCCGGGTCTTCGCCGACGGAGAGAACGTTCTCGAGGAGCCGCAGCAATGCCTCCTGTCGCCAACCCTTGGCACGCAGCTCCGGCCCGCCGGGGATCGGAAATTTCGGATGACGTGGATTGGGCTTGGGCATGGTGTGGTTCCTATCTGGTTTCCTGTGTCCCCATCTCCCGCTAGAAGATGGGGCAGCACCCTCAGCGTTTTCCTGCCAATGCATACTTCGCGATCTCGATCCCCATCGCCTTCTCCACCGAGGGATAGACTGTCGGGTCGAGCACGCTGGCCGACAGCGGAATGATGCCCATCGGCACATGCAGGATGAAGACGTGCATGCCGCCCTTGAGCTGCCCGACGCTGAGCGGCTCGCCCTCCGGCGACAGCGTCGTGATGACCGAGGGGAATGTCGCGACGCGCTTGCCGTCGGCGTCGTCGACCGCCATGTACTCGTTCATCACATGCATGGTCACCGCCTTGTCACCGGCACCGACGACGATCGTGCCGATGTCGAAGGCGTCCTTGGTGTAGACGACGTCCTTCCTGGTAATGATGCCTTCGGCAAGGATATGGCCACCGGTCGTGCGGCAGATCGCGTCGATGACCGTCGATCCGCCGATCCGTTCCGCGGCGATGATCGCCTCGCCGAGCGCAAGCGCCATCGAGATGCCGCCGAGCGCCGCATGGCTGCGCACGTAGGAGGCGCGCAGCGGATTGCGGCAGCTGGCGATGAATCCGCCCGACTGGTCGGCGGCAGCGCGCAACACCGGCGAAACCTTCGCCGTTGCGCCCTTCACCACGAGCTCGATGTATCGGTTTTCCGCCCGATTGCCGCCGACGGCGGTCTGGATCATCGGCTCCGGCGAGCCGGCCATGCCGATCGAGCCCATGTCGCCGGTCGGATGCGCCCGGATATCGCCGACGGCGTCCACCACCTTCGTGCCGAGGATCGCCGACGGCAGCCAGCCATTCAGCGTCGAGGATTTGCCGTTCTGGCCGATAATCAGCCCGGAGAGTTTTTCGCCGAGTGCCTCCTGCAGCAGTTGCACAGCTTTCACATAGTCGATGCCCTGCATTTCCCAGGGTGTCGTGGAGGCGGGAGCACCGATCGCCGCCGCCGTCGCGATCCAGCCGTCGTCCTTCAGCTCGTCGATCGAGACCAGCTCCGGCTTGCCGACATTGACTGCTGCATAGCCGAGCATGCGACCGTGATCGGCCCATCCGCCGCCGCCCGCGGCATAGACGGAACCGCCCTTGACCGCCGCCTCGACGTCCTTTTCAACGAGTATGCGTCCCATTCGTTCTCTCCTGGATCGTTCCTGTCCCGACCGGCCGTTATGTGGCCCCGATCGGGTCGTGCATTCAGATCTGCCTGTCCATCTCGCGCACTGCCTCGAACAGCACAGCAGCGCCGAGTGCGATATCGTCATTCTCCGCCCACTCGTCGGCGGAATGGCTGCGGCCCTCCTTGCAGGGCACGAAGATCATCGCCGCCGGCGCCACCTTGGCGATCCAGGCGGTGTCGTGACCGGCGCCGGAGGCCATGCGCCGATGCTTCGCACCGACCGTGTCGCAGGCCCGCTCCAGCGTTGAAAGCAGCTCGGCATCGCCCGGCGTCGGGAAGTTGTCGGAGACACGCACCGGGCTCTTGATCGAGACGCCGTAAGTAATCGCTAACTTTATGACATGCGAGTCCAGCCATTCGCAGAAGGCTTCCATATCGTTGCGGATCTCGGCGCGCCCGTCGATCAGCAGCACCGCCTTCGACGGTACGACATTGGCGGCGTTCGGCTCGATCCGGAATTCGCCGACCGTCGCCGCGAAATGCCCCGGCCGTTTCGCCCGTTCAACCGCCGCATTGCGGATGTCGAGCACGAGCTGTGATGCTGCGATCAGCGCATCCGAGCGGCTGTCCATCGGCGTCGTGCCGGCGTGATCGGCGCGGCCCTCGACGGTGATCTCGATCCGCGTGATCCCGGCAATCGCCGTGACGATGCCGATGTCTTTCCTCTCGTTTTCGAGCACCGGTCCCTGCTCGATGTGCAATTCGAGGAAGCCTTTGATGTCAGGCCTGTTCTGCTGCAGCAGGACCCCGGGCCGGCCGCCGACCTCGGCAATCGCCGTCGCGAGATCCCGTCCGTCCGTCACGCGCGAAAGCCAGGCTTCAGGAAATTGCCCGGTCATGCCACGGCTGCCGATGCAGGAAACGCCGAAGATGCTGACCTCTTCTGCGAGGAACTCGACGATCTCCAGATCATGATCGAGTTGGATATCCTGATCCTGCAGAGCGCGCGCAACCTCCAAAGCCGAGATCACGCCGGCGATCCCATCGAAGCGCCCGCCGTCCGGCACCGTATCCGAATGTGACCCGACCATGATCGTGCCCGAACCGGGTTTCGCCCCGGCGCGCTTACCGATCAGGTTGCCGGCCGCGTCGATCCGAGTTTCCAGCCCCGCCGCTTTCATCCGCGCTTCAATATAGGCGCGGCCTTCGAGAAACAGCGGCGAAAAGGCCCGCCGCGTCCACGGATGATCCGGCTCAGTGATGCGGGCCAACGCATCGATATCTTCGGCGATGCGGTCGGCATTGACGGGCAGGTTGCGGCTCATGCGGTCTCTCCGGCGATCACCTGCCGCGGCAGCGGGCGGACGAAACGGCCTGTCCCCGGCTCGGCCGTCACCGTCGAGCCCTCGGCGATCTGCTCGCCGCGCAGATAGGTCGCGGACACCGTCCAGGGAAGGCGGATGCCGTTGTAGGGGCTCCAGCCGACGACATTGTTGCCGCTCGCGGCGGCGTCGTAGATGGTCTCGCGCGGCTCCAGCACGACGATGTCGGCGTCCTTGCCCGGCGTCAGCGCGCCCTTCACATTGTCGAGGCGGAAGTGTTTCGCCGGGTTCTCGGCCATCAGCTTCGCCGCCCATGTCAGCGGAATGCCGCGCTCGGCGGCACCCTTGACGAAGAGCGGCACCATCACCTCGAGCCCAGGCACGCCGGAGGCGTTCGCCAGCATGTCCGGATTGGTTTTGCGGTTCTCCGACCAGCTCACATGGTCAGTCGAAACCAGCCAGACATTGCCTTCCGCCACCTTGCGCCACAGCGTCTCGACCTCGGCGCGGGGCCGGATCGGCGGGTTGATCTTCGCCTTGCCGCCCAGATGCTTCACGTCGTTTTCCTCATCGAGCGTCAGGTAGTGGATGCAGCATTCCACCGTCGCCTCGAAGCCGTCCCGGCGATAGGCGCGGGCGATGTCGTAGCCGCGCCCTAGCGAGCAATGCACCACATGCGACGGGCAGCCGGTATGGGCACCGGTCTCGAAGATCGTGTGCATGGCCAGCAGCTCGGTGATCGGCGGGCGGGATAGGCCGTGGGCGCGATAGTCGCTGACGCCGCTTGCCTTCACCTGCTCGATATAGGTGCGCACCGCCTCGTCATCCTCGTTATGGACACCGGCCGTCAGGCCCGTCGGGGCGATCGCTGCGAAGCAGGCGTCGAGCAGGGCAGGGGGAATGCGCGGGAAGCGCTTGGGGTCTGTGCCGAAGGTCGAGAACTTGAAGGCTGCGACGCCGGCGTCGACCATCTCGCGGATGCGCGCCGGTCCATCCTCGGGGTCGACCGTGCCGTAGAGCGCGAAGTCGACACGCGCCTGCGGGCTAGCATGCTCGACCTTCCGCCTCACCGCTTCCGCCGAGCAGACGAGATTTCCCTCGTCATAGGGCATGTCGACGATCGTCGTCACGCCGCCGGCGGCTGCCGAACGGGTCGACCAGAGGAAGTCTTCCTGGTCCTTCTGCGACAGTGAATGCACTTGCGCATCGATTGCGCCGGGCAGGATCAGCGCCTTGCCAAGCAGATGCCGCTCCCTGGCGGCGGGCGGAACGCCGATGCCGACTTCCGCAATCCTGCCGTCGCGAACGGCGACGTAGCCCTCCTCGACAATGCGCTCCGGCAACACGACCGTGCCTTGCAGAACGAGATCGAAATCAGCCATGCCGCAATTCTCCGTGTAAGCTCAAAGTCTCAGATGACGACCGATTCCCGCGTCAGCCTCTGTTCGATGCGCTCAAGCGAGCCGAGCGCAAAGAAATCGTCAAAGGAGGCGATTGGGACCTGCTCGATCAGCTTCGAGATGAATTCGTCCGAGCCAAGTTCTTCCTCTATCGCCTCGACTTCTGCCGAGAGCGGGCGGTCGACAGTGTAGAAATCGGCATGTTTGCGGACGACGTCGTAGATCATGCCCGACACACCCTTCGGAGTATCGTTGAGGATGTCGGCAGCCTGTGATGCAAGCAACGCCTCAAGCGCTGCAAGACGCCGCAACGCCCGGGTCTGGCGCTCGAAGCGCTCGATCACCAGTGGCAGGAAGGCTGCCTCGTCCTCCAGGCCGGCGGCGACGACGAGCGACTGCGCCGAGACCGGGTTCGACATCGACAGCACCCGCGAAAAGATTTCACCGGCCAGCTTGATGATGGGGCCGAAGCCAGTGGCGATCCGACCCGGCGGCACGAGGTTGACTGGGAGATCACGCCGTTGGCCGTTGCCGAGCAGTACGCAGCGATTGAAGGCGTTTCGGGCCGCATGGGCCATGCAAAGCGCTGCCGATTCCAGCAGGATCGTTACGTCGAGCGGCAGCGAGCCACCGGATGTCATGACACGACCCTCGACCACCACGGGATTGTCATCCGAGCGGCCGGTGGCTGCAAGGATTTTGTGTCCTGTCGTCAGCAGGTTCTCGATGACGGCGCCAAACACCTGCGCCACCATGCGCAGGCTGAGCGGATCCTGGACATGGGTGGTGACGGGCCATTCCCATTGGTCGGAGGCATTGCAGAGCCAGGCGCCGATCAAGGCTTCGCGCGACGTGCCGACGTGCCGCACGGCCCGCCATGGATCACGCGATGCACCAAGCGAACCGGATGCCATCATGCCAGTTGCCAGCAATATGCGTATCGACGCGGCCGCATTGCGGGTTGCATCGGCTGCGGCGGCAAAGGAGACGGCATTGACGCTGAGCGATGCCAGGCTGTCACGCGGCGCCATCATCACCGGCTTGAGGCCGGCAGCCGCAAAGGCGTCGGCCGCTTGCATGCGCTTGCCGCGATAAACCGCTTCACCGACGCCGGTCAGCACCGCGCCGATCTGTCCCATCAGGCCAATGTCGGCACAGCCGATCGAGCCCGTCCGCCGCACCACCGGAATGACGTCGGCATCGAGCATGCGGATATAGGCTTCGACCAGTTCCGACGTGCAACCGACCTGGCCGGTCAGCGCCGTATTCACCCGAATCGCCATGGCGTTGCGAACGACTGCGCAGGAAAACGGTGTGCCCGTGCCGAAGTGGTGAGCGCGCACGAGGCCAAGGCTGAAGGCTTCCAGATCCTCCGGCGACCATTCGACGTCTTTCATGGCGCCGACGCCGGTGGTGGCGCCATAAACAGGCGTACCGGCCGCGATGGCATCCTCGACGACCGCGCGGGCGATCTCGACGCGGGCCATGCCGGTCGCCGAAGCCGAAAGCGCCACCTTGCCGGCGCCGATTCTCGCCATCTCGGCAAAGCTCAGGGGCTGGCCGGAAAGTTCGATGCCGGGGCGTTCATGCTTCATCTGCCGTATCTCCTTGAAAAGCGAGACTATGCGACGGCGTCAGGCGACGGGATATCCCAAATATCGAACACAGCATGTATTTGCATGCGTGCGGGTCAGGTCACCACCCAGGCAATATAGAGAAGGGTCAGCGCAATAATCCAGAGGGCGACGCGGCCGGAGCGGTTATGGCGCGCTTCGGACCGGCCGATCGCTTCGGCCGTCTCGGCATCGAAGCGCAGGCCGTTCTCGCTCATGTGCAGAAGCTGCTGATGGAACTTCTCTGTCTTCGCCGCAATTTCCGGCGCGGCCTCGGCGAGCTTTACCGCTGCCTTGAGGCCATCCTTGATGTCGGTGACGATCCGCTTCGGGCCCAAATTGTTGCGGATCCAGTCGCCAACGACGGGTTCTGACGCTTTCCACATGTTGAAACGCGGGTTCAGGATGCGTGAGACGCCCTCGACGACGACCATCGTCTTCTGCAGCATCACCAGTTCCGGGCGCGTTGCCATGTCGAAGAGTTCGGTCACTTCGAAGAGCAATGTCAGGAGCTTGCCCATCGAGATGGTTTCGGCCGGCTGGCCGTGAATAGGCTCGCCGATGGCACGAATCGCCTGTGCAAAGCTCTCGATATTGTGGTGGCTGGGCACGTAGCCCGCTTCGAAATGCACTTCCGCCACGCGGATATAATCGCGGGTGATGAAGCCGTAGAGGATTTCGGCGAGGAAACGGCGCTCCTTCTTGCCGAGTCGTCCGACGATGCCCATGTCGACGGCTACGATCATGCCCGTTGCGTCGACGAAGAGATTGCCGGGATGCATGTCGGCATGGAAGAAGCCGTCGCGCAGTGTGTGGCGCAGGAAGGACTGTATCAGCGTGTCGGCGAGCGCATTGAGATCGTGGCCGGCAGCCCGCAAGCCATCAACGTCGGACATCTTGACGCCGTCGATCCATTCCATGGTGATGACGTCGCGACCGGTGCGCTCCCAGTCCACCGTCGGCACGCGGAAACCCGGATCCTTTTCCGTGTTCTCGGCGATCTCCGAAAGGGCTGCGGCCTCCAGCCGAAGGTCCATTTCGACCTTGGTCGTCTGCTCCAGCGTCTTCGTCACCTCAATCGGCCTGAGGCGCCGGCTGGAAGGCATGAAGCGCTCCTGCATATGGGCGACGAGATACATCGCCTCGATATCATGCGTGAAGCGCTGGCGCACGCCCGGGCGTACCACCTTGACGGCGACCTTCTTGCGCCCCGTAGGCGTGTCAACCTCGGCGGGATGTACCTGCGCGATCGAGGCGGCAGCGATCGGATCGCCGAAGCTTGCATAAAGCTCGTCGATCGAACGACCGAGCGAGCCTTCTATGCTCGCCTTTGCCGCTGCCTGCGGGAAGAAGGCCATGCTGTCCTGGAGCTGCGAAAGATCGTCTGCGAACTCTACCCCGACAACGTCGGGCCGGGTGGCGAGGAACTGGCCGATCTTCACATAGGACGGCCCGAGCCTTTCGACCGCCTTGGCCAACCTGTCGCTGCGTTTCTGGGACTTGGCGCGATTGCGCGCGAAGAGGCCGGCAAACGACTTGGCGGCGCCGACGGAAGGCGGCAGGTCATCGGACGGCAGCGCCGAAATGACGCCTTCGCGCACCAGAATCCAGCCGACGCGCCAGAGTCGGAAATATGCTCCCAAAGTGCTCATGAGGTCCGGAATTCTCTGCTAATGCGGGCCGCATGCAGTGTCATGGTGCTTGCTGCCATTCCTAGAGCTTCCAGCCGGAATGCAGGGCAGCGATGCCGCCGGTGTAATTGGTGAAGCTGACGCGCGAGAAGCCGGCACCGCGGATCATGGCTGCAAAGTTCTCCTGGTTGGGGAATTTGCGGATGGATTCGACGAGATACTGATAGGGCTCCGCGTCACCGGTAATCGCCTTCCCGAACTTCGGAATGGCATTGAACGACCAGGTCTCGTAGACGCGGTCGAGCAGCGGCATGTCGACTTCGGAAAATTCCAGCACCAGCAGCCGACCGCCGCGTTTCAGCACGCGATAGGCTTCGCCGAGCGCCACGTCGATGCGCGGCACGTTGCGGATCCCGAAGGCGATCGTGTAGGCGTCGAAGCTGTTCGCCTCGAATGGCAGTTCTTCCGCGTTAGCCTCTATGAAGGTCAGGTTGTCGGAAAGCTTCTTCTTGGCCGCGCGCTCCGCGCCGACGCCGAGCATCGAGCCGTTGATGTCCAGCACGGTGGCATGCGCCTGACCGCCGGATGCCTCGACGATGCGGAAAGCGATGTCGCCGGTGCCGCCGGCAACGTCCAGCACCTTGTAGCCGGGCTCCTTGCGCGGGTTCAGCGCCGATATCATCGCATCCTTCCAGACGCGGTGCATGCCGACCGACATCACGTCGTTCATGATGTCGTAGCGCTTGGCGACCTTGTGGAAGACGTCGTTGACGAGCCCCTGCTTTTCACCGCCCGCAACTTCGCGGAAGCCGTAGGATGTTTCCATGCCGCCTTCGGCGGAGGTACGGCTGTCTGACATCGAACTGCTCCATATCTCTTAAATCAACGCGGCGACCATAGCGAAAGCGGGCCGTTGGCGCTATCTGTGGGCCACGCTCCGGTCCGCGGCACCTTGGCGCTATAGCGCACATCGCGGACGGTTGAAACATGTTAGATATAGATGGGTTAAGATGCCGGAATTGCCAGAAGTCGAAACCGTCAGACGCGGGCTTGCGCCGACGATGGAGGGCGCACGCATCGTCCGGCTGGAGCTGCGACGCAATGATTTGCGCTTCCCGTTTCCGGACGATTTCGCGGCGAGGGCCTCGGGACGGACCATCCTCTCTCTCGGCCGCCGCGCCAAGTATCTGCTGATCGATCTCGATGACGGAAGCACCATTATCTCCCACCTCGGCATGTCGGGATCCTTCCGCATAGAAGCCGGACCGGCTTCCGATGTGCCGGGCGACTTTCATCATCCGAGATCCAAGGACGAAAAGCACGATCACGCGATCTTCCATCTGGATGGCCCGGCGGGCCCGAGCCAGGTCATCTACAATGACCCGCGCCGCTTCGGCTTCATGGACATGGCCGAACGGATTGCGCTCGACGTAAACCCTTTTCTCCTAGGCCTCGGTCCGGAGCCCACGGGCAACGAGCTCAGCGCCGCCTATCTCGCCAAGCGCTTCGTAGGCAAGTCACAGCCGTTGAAGGGCGCGCTGCTCGACCAGAAGAATATTGCCGGTCTCGGCAACATCTATGTGTGCGAGGCCCTGTGGCGAGCCCATCTGAAGCCGACGCGCGCCGCCGCATCCCTTGTGACGAAAACCGGCAGGCCCACGGCGCAGATGGAATTGCTGGTCGCCTCGATCAGGGATGTGATCGCCGATGCCATCAAGGCCGGCGGTTCGTCGCTGCGCGATCATATCAAGGCGGACGGGTCGCTCGGTTATTTCCAGCATTCCTTCTCGGTTTATGACCGCGAAGGTCAGCCTTGCCGCACACCCGGCTGCGGCGGTACGGTTGCCCGGATCGTTCAGGCCGGGCGCTCTACCTTTTATTGCCCCGTCTGCCAGAAATAGTGAACTCGACCGGGAGGAAGACCATGGCTTATGAAACACTGATCGTCGAAAACCGCGGTGCTGTGGGCCTGATCACGCTGAACCGCCCGCAGGCGCTGAATGCACTCAACTCGACCGTCCTCAAGGAGCTTCTGCTGGCGCACGCCGGTTTCCAGGCAGACGATGCCATTGGGGCGATCGTGTTGACCGGCTCCGAGCGCGCCTTTGCCGCTGGCGCAGACATCAAGGAGATGCAGCTGCTCGACTACGTCGATGTCTATAGTCACGACCTGATGAGCGGCTGGGACGACGTCGCCAAGGTCCGCAAGCCCGTTATCGCTGCCGTCAGCGGCTTTGCGCTCGGCGGCGGCTGCGAGCTTGCCATGATGTGCGATTTCATCATCGCATCCGAGACCGCCAAGTTCGGCCAGCCGGAGATTACCCTCGGAGTCATTCCCGGCATGGGCGGATCTCAGCGCCTCACGCGCGCCATCGGCAAATCGAAGGCGATGGACCTGATCCTGACCGGCCGCATGATGGATGCGGCGGAAGCCGAGCGTGCGGGACTCGTTTCGCGTGTGGTGGCACCGGGCCGGCTGTTGGATGAGGCATTGGAGGCAGCCGCCAAAATTGCCTCGCTATCGCGTCCATCGGTGCTGATGGCCAAGGAGGCCGTCAATCGGGCGCTCGAAACGACACTTGAGGAAGGTCTGCGTTTCGAGCGCAGGCTTTTCCATAGCCTCTTTTCCACCGAGGATCAGAAAGAGGGGATGACGGCTTTTGTTGAAAAGCGCAAACCCCACTTCAAGAACCGCTGAGCCTTGGAGAAAGGCGGCGTTTCCTTGAAAATGCGCGTTGACGCCGGTTGGCTTTAGGGTTATATGCCCGCCCAAGGTTCGGGAAGCCAATCCGGTTTTCCGATAATGCTCCCGCATTGCTGTGTAGATATTGGCCGCAAGGCCCGCGGTAATAGCGGAGTTTGTTCGAATTCTTGAGAGAGGCATTCCATGGCCAATACAACTTCGGCGAAAAAAGCGACCCGCAAGATCGCCCGCCGTACCGACGTCAACAAGGCTCGTCGCTCGCGCGTTCGCACTTACGTTCGCCAGGTCGAAGAGGCGCTCGCATCCGGCGATGCAGCCAAGGCAAAGGAAGCTTTCCTTGCCGCGCAGCCTGAGCTGGCCCGTGCAGCAAGCAAGGGTGTTCTTCACGCCAACACTGCGTCCCGCAAGGTTTCGCGCCTCGCTGCGCGTGTGAAGGCTCTCTCGGTCGCAGCGACCGCGTAATCTTTCGTTAACAAACCTATCGTTATGATTAGCCCGGCAACTTTGTCGGGCTTTTTCGATTCCGCCGACCAGCTGACGTATGGTTAATTCCACGACGAATTCATGTCGAGCGTGTGACACGAAATATATAATTAAATCAATGGCTTGCGACAGGATACTTCAGGTGAGCTCGACTCAGGCCCCACAATCTGCGGTCTAGACGGAGTCAAGAAGCTTTTTTCTTTTTTTCTTTTTATGCGTGTCAAAATTGTTGGCGAGCGGAATCTCGTTGATTCAAAAGCGATTCTTTTTGGACGTGAATGGGGCGCCCGAAAACTGTCGAGGGAGTCAACGGTGCGCACTTAATTTTGCGTAAAATTCATCGTTGATTCCCGCATTCGATCCTGCCTAAATGCCGGTCAACAAGGGGTCCGGACATTACCTGTGAAGACTTGATCTGAAACTGTCGCGTCGACAGGCCGATCGTTCTGTGTCTCTTGTTCCGGAGGTTTTAAGCCTCCGGTTTTTCACGCATCTGAGTGTTCTTAGCCGCGGCGTGGCTGTCGCGGGGCGCGGATGCTTTGTGCGTTTTCGGGTGCACGTTTGACGTGAAACCGAAGGATAGGCGAAGTCGTGACGAAGACATGCTGGCTGGCGTAAGACGAGGGACGTCGACCAGTCCGGGAGACACACGAACCCGCATGATACGGGTTCGGGCTTTTCGGGAAGCGGTTTTGTGTAGGACGGTATTTGAGTGAACCGGCAGGCGAGTGGCTCATGAGGGTGCCATTTTTCGGTCATAGCGGGGAAATAATCCGGGCGACAACGAAAGTCGGCCGGTGAATTTGGAAGGCGGCGTAATGCAGATGAATTCTATGGCGGCGGATGTTTTGGGCAGTGGGGGCGATAAACCGCAAGAGTTTGGCTCAGTTTGCGCCGAGGCGGCGGGGGAAAAGGGAGATATGAAAAGTGCCGTGCTTTTTGATCGCGTCAGCGCGCGCCTCAGGGCGCAGGTCGGACCGGATGTCTACGCGAGCTGGTTCGCGCGGCTGAAGCTTCACTCGGTATCCAAGAGCGTGGTCCGGCTGACAGTGCCGACGACGTTCCTGAAATCTTGGATCAACAACCGTTATCTCGATCTGATCACCGGCCTGTTTCAGGCGGAAGATTCCGAAATTCTGAAGGTCGAAATTATGGTTCGCACGGCGACGCGCAGCGTTGCCAAGCCGACTGAGGAGACGGTTCTTCAGACGCCCGCGTCGACGGTATCCAACATGCGTCGCCCGACGGCCCAGCAAGCCGGTCAGCTTACGCAGCAGGCGGTATCGGCCGCAGCTGCGGCGCGGCCTACAACATCCGGCCAGCCGCTGTTTGGCTCGCCGCTGGATTCCCGCTTCACGTTCGACACCTTCGTCGAAGGCAGCTCGAACCGGGTTGCTCTTGCGGCGGCAAAGACAATCGCAGAAGCCGGGCAAGGCGCCGTCCGCTTCAATCCGCTTTTCATTCATTCGAGCGTTGGTCTCGGCAAGTCGCATCTGCTGCAGGCGGTCGCCAATGCCGCGGTTCAGAACCCGCGGGCACTTCGCGTCGTCTATCTGACGGCGGAATATTTCATGTGGCGCTTCGCCACGGCAATCCGCGACAATGATGCCCTGACGCTCAAGGACTCGCTGCGCAACATCGACCTTCTGATCATCGACGACATGCAGTTCCTGCAGGGGAAGATGATACAGCACGAGTTCTGCCATCTGCTCAACATGCTGCTCGACAGTGCCAAGCAGGTCGTCGTCGCTGCCGATCGTGCACCCTGGGAGCTTGAATCGCTTGATCCCCGCGTCCGTTCGCGACTGCAGGGCGGCGTGGCGATAGAACTCGACGCGCCTGACTATGAAATGCGTCTCGAAATTCTGAAGCGTCGCCTTGCTGGAGCGCGCATCGAAGATCCGTCGCTGGAGATTTCTCCCGAGCTTCTGAACCATGTCGCGCGCAGCATCACGGCAAGCGGCCGTGAACTGGAAGGCGCTTTCAACCAGTTGCTCTTCCGTCGCTCCTTCGAGCCAAATCTGTCGATCGAACGCGTGGATGAGCTTCTCGCCCATCTGGTCGGCTCAGGCGAGCCCCGCCGGGTGCGCATCGAGGATATCCAGCGCATCGTCGCGCGCCACTACAATGTCTCGCGCCAGGAGCTGGTTTCGAACCGGCGCACCCGCGTCATCGTCAAGCCGCGCCAGATCGCCATGTATCTGGCCAAGACGCTGACGCCGCGTTCCTTCCCGGAAATCGGTCGCCGCTTCGGTGGACGCGACCACACCACGGTGTTGCATGCCGTGCGCAAGATCGAGGAGCTGATTTCGGGCGATACCAAGCTTTCACATGAAATCGAGCTGCTGAAGCGTCTGATCAACGAATAGACGACGGTTTTTCACCAGAATTCAGCGGCCGGAAGCAATTCCGGCCGTTTTCATTTATGCGCTTTTTATCTTATACAGCGCGCACACGCATACGCCGCGAGAGGAAACGCGGCGCCCAGGAGGAACTATGAGCTTTACGAAAATAGCCGTTGTCGGCCTAGGCAAGGTCGGCCGGCTGGCCGCGACGCTTTTGCATGAAGGCGGCTTCGAGGTCATCGGCGTCGATGCGCATCCACCGGCAGGCGAGTTGCCGTTCAGGTGCCGCGGCGGCGACATCTCGGATCCGCGGGTGATCGGCGAACTGCTTTCGAGCGTCGAGGCGGTATTGTCCTGCCTGCCGTATCATCTCAACATCGCCCTTGCCCGCGCCGCCCATACTGCCGGTATCCACTATTTCGATCTGACGGAAGACGTCCCGACCACCAATTTCATCATCGAGCTGTCGAAGACGGCGCGCGGCCTGATGGCGCCTCAGTGCGGCCTGGCCCCCGGCTTCGTCGGCATCGTCGGCTCCAGCCTTGCTGACGGCTTCGACCGCTGCCGTTCGATACGCATGCGCGTCGGTGCCCTGCCGCAGAATCCGACGGGTCTGCTCGGCTATGCCTTCAACTGGTCGCCGGAAGGCGTCGTCAATGAGTACCTGAACGACTGCGAAGTCATCGAGGGTGGCGTGCGCAAGCTGGTCTCGCCGATGGAATGGCTTGAAACGATCTACGTGGAGGGCGTCAAGCTCGAGGCATTTACGACATCGGGCGGCCTCGGCACGATGTGCGACACCCTGCTCGGCAAGGTCGAGAACCTCGACTACAAGACGATGCGCTACCCAGGCCACATGGATCTGATGAACTTCTTCTTCCACGAGTTACTGATGCGCGACAAACGCAAGCTGGCCGGCGAAATTCTGACGGACGCCAAGCCCCCGGTCGAGGACGACGTGGTCTATGTTCACGTTGCCGCGGAGGGAACGGAGAAGGGCAGCCTGCGCCGCAAGGAGTTCGTCCGGGCCTATTATCCGATCGAGATTGCGGGTGCTCGTCGTACAGCGATCGCCTGGACGACGTCGGCCTCGGTCGTTGCCGTCATCGAGATGGTCCGCGACGGCTTGCTGCCATCCACCGGTTTCCTGCACCAGGAGCATATACCGCTGGACATGTTCCTGAAGACGCCGACGGGCAGCCTTTTCAAGACCGGCACGTCGAAACGCGTCTAGCTCCTCAGGCTGGTCCAGTAGGCCCCTTCGAAGGGAACGGCCGCGAAGCGCTCGTTGATCTCGGCAAGGCTGCCTGCCGGATCGACATCGCCAGAGAACTCCGGTCTCACCCAGGTCGCGACTGCTTCGGCGGCGAGAATGTTCAGCGGCACGGCATTGAAGAAATTCCACAATCCGTGCACGTTGCCTTCGCGTATAGCCTTGAGCGGCGCGAGATTGGCCGCCCTGACGGCGGTGCCAAGTGATCGCCGCGCTTCCGCGGGATCGACGCCCGGACCAATCGAGAATGACGTATAGACGCCCCCGGGCGATCCGGTCGCAATATAGACATCCGGATCGGCTGCGATCAGATATTCCGCCGTCACCGGACCTCCCTGTGGCGGGAGATTGTTCTCCGCGACGTTGCGTCCGCCAGCCAGCGTGATCAGTTCACCCAACCCGGTTCGCCCGATCGCCCAGCTTCCGCGTGTTTCGCTCGGAAAGGCATCCATCAGCACCAGCGGACGCGGTTCGGAAGCAACCGATGCTTTCGCCTTGATGCGATCCAGCCGCGTTTCGAAGAACCGCGCGAACTCCTCAGCTTGTTGGTCGCGTTCGAGGACGCGCCCGAGAAGCCGCATGTCGCGCGGTGTCGTTTTCAAGGGATCGCGATTGAAATCGACGACGATGACGGGAACGCCGACAGATTCGAGATAGCCGATCGCTCGAATGCCGGGTTCGCTGTCGGCCTGCCACATTCCCATGATCGCCAGATCCGCCCGCAGTGACAGCGCCGCCTCAAAAGACATGCCGTCGGCTTCGCCGTTCCCGACCAGCGGCACGGTCTCCAGGGCCGGGAATTTCTTTCGGAAAGCGTCGTAGATGAACGGGTTGTCGGTTTTCATGTCGCTTGCCCACCCGGCAAGCAGGCTCACGGGGTCCGGGTGGATCAACGACAGGGCGACAAGGTTAAAACCGGTTCCGAGGATGATGGCGGTGGGCTTCTTCGCGATGGTCACCGACCGCCCGATCGCGTCGGTCACCGTGAGCGGCCAGCGCGATTGCGCCTTGGCCAGATAGGGAGCGCCGGCAATCGTCAAAGAGGCTGAAGCGAGGAAGCCGCGCCGGGTTAAGTTGGATAAGTTCATTGTGCGTTCCGCTGACTGGGCAAGGCGCAAAGCTTGCCGCAACTCGGGATGCCGGGAAGCATGTAGCGCAGGCAACAGACCTTTCGCCTTGCCACGCGCTCCCCGTCTTCTTCCAGGTATTGCACGCAACCGCAAAACGGATTGACGCCGCCGTCGGGCAGGCAGCCGCGCACGAAAAGCGGCAGATCGACGTCCGAAGCCGGGCGGCTATGATCCGTCAGGCGCAGCGCGTAGTCTATGTAGACGGCAGCATTGTTCCAGCATAGCTTCGCCGAGATACCGCAAGTCTTGAGCTGCGCTACTGCTTCGCAGAGATGGGCTTCGAGCAGCGGACTGACAGCGTCGAAGCTGTCGCTCCCTTCGGTGGCGGTCTTGCCGCCGTTCCGCACGCCGAAGGCCCTTGGTAGCCCGTTGTCCGCCAGGGCGATCGTCATGTCGGCGAAGGCGACAGGCAGGCACTGTCGGGCAAGACGACGTGCCAGCAGGTAGGGAATCGTAAGGCCGGAAAAATAGTAGAGAGACCACATGGAGACGACGGCGCGTCGGTCTGTTCCGCTCGAAGCCTCGGAATACAGGTCGATGGCACGTTCAAAGCCGTCACCGGCAAAGAACGCCGGCAGCGGCACGCCGTCCGCAAGCGCTTCCGCGAGCATCATCTTGTCCCGGCACCAGGCATGGTCGCCGGAGAAGGCAGGCGACAGGCCGGATGGCCCATCGTCTTCGTTCCCGTGCTGGTGCGGAGCGCTCGGCATCGGCTTACCACGTGTAGCGCAAGCTACCAATGACCGCGCGGCCCTGGTCGCGGTAGCAGTAGTTCGAGCTGCAGGTCACGTCCCTGCGGTCGAAGAGGTTGGTGGCATTCACCTGCAGGCTGAGGCCATCATACGTCTTGTCGAGCGCCCCGAAGTCGAAGCTCACGGCGGCGTCGAAGAGCACCTTGGCGTCGTTCTCGAAGGTGTTGTAGTCGCTGCCATAGCTCTTGCCGATATAGCGGGCCCCGAACCCCATCCCCAGGCCGTAGGCGCCGCTGTTCTCCTGGAATTTATAATCCGTCCAAAGCGAAGCGAGGTTGAATGGCGTACTTGAAACGTAGTTGCCGACTGTTCCCGCGCTGCCTTCCAGGATCTTGAGGTTGGTGTAGCTGTAGGCAGCGGTGAACGACAGCCCGTTGTCGAGGCTTGCGGTTGCTTCAAGTTCGATCCCGCGTGAGCGCAGCTTGCCGCGCTGGACCTGGGTATTGTTCGAACCAATCACTTCCCAGAACAGGCCGTTGTCCTGGTCGATGTTGAAGGCAGCGGCTGTCAAAAGCAGATTGGTGTTCGGGACGAGGTATTTGATACCGATTTCCTGCTGCGTGCTCTCGGTAGACTTGAAGGGCTCGCCGGTAACGTCGCTAATGCCGACGTTGGGGGCGAATGCCGTCGAGTAGCTGGCATAGGGCGCAAGGCCGAATTCAGTCTCGTAGGTGAGGCCGATACGCCCGGAGAAAGCCCGGTCGTCCTGCGAGAAATTGTTCGTTGCCCCGGTTGTCAGATTGGTGGTGTCGCTGTCTGTCCACACCCAGTCATACCGCCCGCCCACCGTAAGCGTCCACGCGTCGTAGCGGATCTGGTCTTGAATATATGGGCCAAGTTGCCATTGGTCCTGCGCATCCCTGGAGGTGAAGGCAGGTGTTGTGATCGGGCCGCCATAGTTCGGGTTCAATAGATTGAGAGGCGTGGTGGCTGCCTCGCCACCCTGCGCGTGATAGCGCAACTTTTGTGCATCTATCCCTACGAGCAGCGTGTGCTCGAATTCGCCGGTATCGAATTTTGCTTCCAGCTGGTTGTCCATCACCGCCGCAGTCAGGCGTTCATCAAACACACCCGCCATGCGGTCGATTCTGGTGAAGTCGTAGACATAGGGACTGGCATCCGTGCCGTCGCCCGATGCAATGACAGGCTGGTAGCCGTAGACATACTGCGCATCGATATGCGTCTGCGACAGCCGGAAATTCTGGCGGAACGTCAGCCCGTTGTCGAATGTGTGCTCGAATTCCCAGCCGATGCGTCCCTGATTCTGAACCGAGTCGTTAAACGAAGGGTCGCCCGAGAAGAAATCGGTGATCAGGGGAAGCCCGGTGGCGAAGTAGTCGTTGTAATAGGCTGCGGTGCCGCCGGTCTTGGTCCGGGAGTACTCGCCAAGGATGGTGAGTTTGGTGTCTTCGTCCGGCTTCCACATGAAGGCCGGCGCGATATAGGCGCGGTCGTCCGGTACACCCATCTGGTCCGTATTGGCGTCGCGGAAAAGGCCGGTCATGCGATAATAGAATGGATCCTCGGCGTTGACCGGACCGGAAAGGTCGAATTGGCCCTGGTAACGCTGATCAGTTCCGTACACAGCCTGAACCTCGTGATAGGCCTCTTCCGTCGGGCGCTTGGTAATGAGGTTATAGAGACCACCGGCACCGGTGGCGCCGTAGAGGGCTGACGACGGGCCGCGGAGGATCGAGACACCTTCGAGGCCGTAGGGTTCGTTCTTGAACAGCGAGGAGCCGGCGCCTGGTTGACGCAGATTGTCACGGAACACTCCGTTGTAGGTGACGTCGAAGCCGCGCACGAAGAACGCATCGAAGCGCGGGTCGAAACCATAGGCCCCGACGCGTGTGCCTGGCGTATATGCGAGCGTTTCCAACAATGTTTGTGGATTGCGATCCTTCAGTTGCTGCTCGGTCACCGAGGAGATGGATTGGGGTATCTCGATGAAGGGAGTATCGGTTTTCGCGCCGGTCGCGCTGCTCTTGCCGACATAACCGTCGGCCTGGATTACGCCACCACTGCCGCGATTGACCACGATATCCTGGAGCACCGTTGCGCCGTCATCCTGCAGCGTACCGGTGGCCGCGTCTTGCGCCTTGGCAGGCAAGACAAGATAGGCTGTGGTCGCACTTGCCAATGCGGATGTTCGTAGCATTCTGGTGACAAAGTGTTTAAAATTCATGGACTTGAAGGCCTCGGCATGCTCATTTCAACAAACTATGCTGAGTGTAATAGTCAAGAAATAGCCCGAGGAAAACCCATTTTTATGACAAAATTACTCCACTTTTAGAAAGCATGGCATATCGGTCACAGCAAGATCAGCTCCGTGCCTCTGAAAGCAGCCAGCGGCGGAAGGCCGCCGTCGCCGGTCGTTCAAGCGCGATACCGGGATAGACGAGATGAAAGGCAAGGCGACTGGCGACGCCGAGCGGAAACGGTGCGACGATCGTACCGTCCCGCAGCTCCGATTTCACGAATGATCGCCGCATCAGCGCGATACCAAGTCCAGCCTTCATCGCCTCATAGGCGCCATTGCCATGCATGAAGATCGGTCCGCGAGAGGCATCCACCTTTCCGGCGCCTGCCGCCTCAAGCCATAGCTGCCAATCATGTCGGTAGACATCGTGGATCAGCTGGACCTTGGCAAGCCTATCAGGCGTGGGCTTGTCGCCGAGCTCCGCAGCAAGTTTCGGCGTACAGACAGGCACAAGCTCGTCATCTACCAGCCGCTCGCTGACGAGACCGTCATAGCCGCCGAGCCCGTGACGGATCGCGAGGTCGATCCCGTCACGCTGAAAGTCCATCACCCGGTGAGATGCGCTGATGCGCACATCGATCTCGGGGTGGATCGCCTCGAAACGGCCGAGCCGTGGCACAAGCCAGTAGGTTGCAAAGCCAGCCGTGCAGGTGACGTCCAAAACATCCTTACGCACCCGCGCCGTGATCGCTGCCGTTGCCTCCCGCATGAGGCGGAAGGCCGCCCGCAAGGTAGCAAAGTAGTCGGCTCCCTCGACGGTCAATGCGAGCGCCCGCGTCCTGCGTTCGAATAACTGCACGCCGAGCACCGCTTCCAGATCGCGGATCTGCAGGCTGACTGCCCCCGGCGTCACATTGAGCTCCCGTGCCGCCAGCGTCATGCTGAGGTGGCGGGCAGCGGCTTCGAATGCGCGCAGCGCGGAAAAGGAAGGGATGTAATCGCTCATGATTTAGCCCAACTAAAGCGTATGCCGAAAAAGACTCGTTTGTCGAGATGGAGTTATCGCAATAATATCAGCATAGAGACTGTCGTAAATCCAAATATGACGCCGGTGTTCAGCGAAATTATTTCGATAGCCGTCGTTGAGGTAACGCAAAAATCGGGTGGCGTGGGGGCCCGCCGCGGCATAGACCGGTGGCACGCTCAATAGGGAGGGACGAACATGCAACAGAAACAGATGGGCTTTGCGGAGTGGGGGATGCTGCTTGTCCTTTCCCTGCTTTGGGGCGGTTCCTTTCTCTTCAACGGTATTCTGGTGAAGAGCCTGCCACCTTTTACCATCGTTTCCGGCCGCGTGGTGATCGCAGCTATCGCACTCAACCTCATCGTGCGTGTCACCGGCCACGCCATGCCGCGCGATGCCAAGTCATGGGTGGCCTTCTTCGGCATGGGCGTGCTCAACAACATGATCCCTTTTTGCCTGATCGTCTGGGGGCAGACGCACATCGCCAGCGGCCTTGCGTCGATCCTCAACGCGACGACGCCGCTTTTCGGCGTCATCGTGGCGCATCTGCTGACGGCCGACGAGAAAATGACTGGCAACCGGCTGGTAGGCGTCCTCGTCGGCTTTGCCGGCGTCGCCTACATGATCGGTTTCGACGTGCTCCGGGATCTCGGGTCGAATG
Source organism: Rhizobium sp. Root1220 (assembly GCF_001426265.1). GTDB lineage: Bacteria > Pseudomonadota > Alphaproteobacteria > Rhizobiales > Rhizobiaceae > Rhizobium. The sequence continues at coordinate 256,065 of NZ_LMDG01000001.1, read as the reverse complement.
TGCTGGCCCAGCTCGCCGTGCTAGGCGCGGCGCTGTCCTACGCCTTCGCCGGCATATTCGGTCGGCGCTTCCGCCAAATGGGCATGGCTCCGCTCATTCCGGCTGCGGGCCAAGTGACGGCCTCCGCCTTCCTAATGTTGCCGATCGCCCTTATCGTCGATCAGCCCTGGACCCTGGCGTCGCCATCAGCCGAGACCTGGATGGCCTTGCTCGGCCTCGCGTTACTATCCACAGCGGTTGCTTACGTGCTGTTCTTCCGCATCCTGGCAACGGCCGGTGCGACCAACCTGATGCTTGTCACGTTCCTGATCCCCGTCAGCGCCATTCTTCTCGGTGTGGCTTTCCTTGGCGAGCAACTGCAGGCCAAGCATCTCATCGGCATGGCGATGATCGCGATTGGCCTCGCGGCTATCGACGGGCGCCTGGTGTCGCTGGGAAGAAAGCGAACGGCATGACCAGGAGTGGTTTCTAGCAGGCGAGATCGGCGACGACGGAATCGAGAATCAGCATGCCTGATGGCGTGCAGCGAAGCCGGGAGTTGCCGATCCGCTCGATGAAGCCGTGCTCCAGCAGGAATTCCTCGCGCTTCGGGTCGGGATCCCGGCCGGAAAGCTGCTGCCAACGGGCAAGATCGACACCCTCGGTGAGGCGAAGCCCCATAAGCAGCAATTCGTCGGCCTGTTCGTCATAGCCGAGCTGTTCCTGCTCGAGAACGCCGTGTCCATCACGTTCCACGAGGTCGAGCCAGGCTTCGGGCTTTCGTTCGGTGGCCGTCGCAAGCTTCGCCGACCCACGGGTCAGACGTCCATGCGCGCCCGGGCCGATTCCGGCATAGTCGCCGTAGCGCCAGTAGGTCAGGTTGTGGCGGCTCTCGGCACCCGGCCGTGCGTGGTTCGATACCTCGTACGCCGGCATGCCTTCGCTGGCGGTGATCTCCTGCGTCGCCTCGTACAGCAACGCCGATTGGTCGTCGTCGGGCACGATCAGCTTGCCGGCCTTGTGCAAGCCGAAGAAGGGCGTGCCTTCCTCGATGGTCAGTTGGTAGAGCGACAGGTGGTCGACAGCGTACGAGATGGCCTGCCGGAGCTCGCGCTCCCATTCCTCGACTGTCTGCTTCGGGCGAGCATAGATCAGATCGAAAGACATGCGCGGGAAGATGTCGCGCGCCAACTTGATCGCCTTCATTGCATCGGCCACGTCGTGCAGTCGTCCGAGAAATTTCAGGTCACGGTCGTTGAGCGCCTGTACGCCGAGCGATACGCGGTTGACGCCGGCGGCGCGATAGCCGCGGAAGCGTTCGGCCTCGACGCTGGAGGGGTTGGCCTCCATGGTGATCTCGATGCCATCGGGCATATGCCATTCCCTGGCAATGCCGTCGAGGATGGCGGAGACGGTGGACGGGTTCATCAGCGACGGCGTGCCGCCGCCGAGAAACACGCTGGTGACTGTCTTCGGGCCGCTCAACTGCCGCATCGACGCCATCTCCTTCAGGAAGGCAGCCGTAAAGCGCTCCTGATCCACGGGCTGGTGGCGGACGTGGCTGTTGAAATCGCAATAGGGGCACTTGGCGGCGCAGAACGGCCAATGCACGTAGACCCCGAAGCCGGGCTCACCGGTATCAGGCAGAAGAGCGGCATTGCGCGTCAGGTTTGGCTGTTCCAAGGTGTCCACGATGGGGTCTTACGCTTCCAGGCAGGTTTCGACGAAGATCTTGAAGGCACGGGCACGGTGCGAGAGAGCCTGGGCGTCGCCTGGTTTCCAGCCATGCTTTTCCTCGGCGCTCATTTCTCCAAAGGTAGTCTCATAGCCTTCGGGTTGGAAGACCGGATCGTAGCCAAAGCCCTGGCTGCCGCGCGGCGGCCAAGCGACTGTTCCCTCAACTTCGCCGCGAAAGAGTTCGGTATGACCGTCCGGCCATGCGAGGCAGAGAACGCTGACGAATCGCGCCGTGCGCTGCTCCGGCTTGCTGGCGCCGGCTTTTTCCAGAGCCGTCTCGACCTTCCGCATGGCCATCGCGAAATCGCGCGTGCCATCGGCGGTTTCCGCCCAGTTGGCGGTGTAGACCCCGGGATCACCGCCGAGCGCGTCGATCACCAGCCCGGAATCGTCGGAGAGGGAAGGGAGACCGGACGCTTCGGCGGAAGCGAGTGCCTTGATCCTGGCATTCTCTTCGAACGTCGTTCCGGTTTCGTCAGGCTCGGCGAAGTTCAGCTCGGCAGCCGACTTGGCGGTAAAGCCGAGCGGGCCGATCAGGTCCTGGATTTCGCGGATCTTGCCGGCATTGTGGCTGGCGACGACGATGGTCTTGGTCTCTAGCTTGCGCATTGGATGTCCTATTCGATGCCCCAGATTCTGGCTTCGGCGCATTCCAGGCTGTTACCGGCGGGATCCCGAAAGTAGATTGATCGGCCACCCTGCGGCCACGTCACTTCGGATTCGATGTCGACGCCCGCAGCCTTGAGTTGCCTGCCGATGGTATCGAGGTTTTCTGCCGACACCCGGAAGCAGGCATGGCCGGAACCCACCGTGCCATGCGGCGGCACCTGCAGCGCGTGTCCGCTGGCTGGCTTGGTTGTTTCTTCCGGGTTGAAGATCAGCAGAACCCCGGCCCCGCAGCGATAGAAGACATGCCGGTTGGCCGCCCGCGTGATTTTCTGAAGTCCGAGAACGCCTTCATAGAAAGCCTCGGCCTTGTCGAGATCATCGGCATAAAGCGCCGTTTCCAGCATGCCTTCCAGCATGTCGTTCATCAGCCAATGGCCTGCTTCTGCATGTCGACCAGCTCGGCGATGCCGGTCTTGGCAAGTGCCATCAGCGAGGCGAATTCCTCGTCGCTGAACGGCGTGCCTTCGGCCGTGCCCTGGATTTCGACGATGCCGCCCGAACCGGTCATCACGAAGTTCGCATCGGTTTCAGCCGAGCTGTCCTCGAGGTAATCGAGATCGATCACCGGCTGGCTGGCGAAGATTCCACAGGAGATCGCGGCGACGTGGTCCTTCAGGACCCGCTCAACCTTGATCATGTTGCGGCTTTCCATCCACTTGAGGCAGTCGTAGAGCGCGATCCATGCGCCCGTGATCGACGCGGTGCGGGTGCCCCCATCTGCCTGGATGACGTCACAGTCGAGGGTGATCTGGCGCTCGCCGAGTTCCTTGAGATCGACCACGGCGCGCAGCGAGCGGCCGATCAGACGTTGGATTTCCTGGGTGCGTCCGCCCTGCTTGCCGGTTGCGGCTTCGCGCTTCATGCGGTCGCCGGTGGCGCGCGGCAGCATGCCGTATTCGGCAGTGACCCAGCCCTTTCCGGAATTGCGCAGCCACGGCGGTGTCTTTTCTTCAAGGCTGGCGGTGCAGAGCACGTGCGTGTCGCCGAACTTCACCAGGCAGGAGCCTTCGGCGTGCTTGGAAAAGTTGCGCTCGAAGGTCACCTTGCGCATCTGGTCGGTTTTTCTGCCTGAAGGCCGCATTCTATTCTCCTGAGCGCATGGTGCCGAAAATGATAAGCAATTCCCGGAACTGACCATGCGTGTTCTTGTGTTGTTGACCGCTTCTACGATTGGCTGCGTTCATTTGCAATTTCCCTTTTGCCACGGCGGGGAGATTGGCTATATTTTGCGGGATCATCATCAGAACAGGTGCGCAAGTCTTAATGGAATTCAGGCCGACGTCGATTTCGGATGCCGTTGCTGCGCTGGACGAACGCTCGAAGGAAATCTTTCGCCGCATCGTGGAAGGGTATCTCGAGACGGGCGAGCCGCTTGGGTCCCGCAATCTCTCGCGCATTCTTCCCATGTCGTTGTCGCCGGCCTCCGTGCGCAACGTTATGAGCGATCTGGAGGAGCTCGGGCTCGTTTATTCACCGCATGTCAGCGCCGGCCGCCTGCCAACCCAGATCGGGCTGCGCTTCTTCGTCGATGCCTTCATGCAGGTCGGAGATCTCTCGGCGGAGGATCGCGCCAATATCGACCGCCAGGTGCGGGCGGAAAACCGCGACCACCCCATGGAAACGATGATGAACGAGGCAAGCCGGATGCTCTCGGGAATTTCCCGTGGCGCGGGGCTTGTCATCACCTCGAAGAGCGATCCGGTACTGAAGCACGTCGAGTTCATCCGTCTCGAGCCGACGAAGGCCCTCGCCGTTCTTGTCGGCGATCATGACCAGGTCGAGAACCGTATCATCGAGCTGCCGGCCGGCGTGACCTCGTCGCAGCTGAGCGAGGCGGCGAATTTTCTCAACGCCCATATGACCGGGCAGACGTTGCCCGAATTGCGCAGCCAGCTTGGACGGCTCAAGGATGATGTTCGCCATGAACTCGATGCGCTGTCCCAGGATCTTGTCGAACGCGGCATCGCCGTCTGGTCGGGCAGCGCCGACGAAGGCAAGCCGGCGCAGCTTATCATCCGCGGCCGCGCCAATCTGCTCGCGGGTCTTGGCGGCGCGGACGATCTCGATCGCTTGCGCATGCTTTTCGACGACCTCGAGAAGAAGGACAGCCTGATCGAGCTTTTGAACCTTGCCGAAAGCGGCCCCGGCGTGCGGATCTTCATCGGCTCCGAAAACAAGCTCTTTTCGCTCTCCGGCTCCTCGCTGATCGTGGCCCCCTACCGCGACGAGGACGACCGCATCGTTGGCGCCGTCGGTGTCATCGGGCCGACACGGTTGAACTACTCGCGCATCGTTCCGATGGTTGACTATACGGCGCAACTGATGGCGCGGCTGTCACGTCCCGCGAAATGAACGGGTCAGGCATTATTCGGTAAGCAGTTCGCCGGAACCACCCATCTCGGCAGGCATGTCCTTGTATTTCGGTAGCCCGTCCTTCATGCGCAGAACGGTCTCCTGATAGTTTACATGCAGTGCCGGCACGTACTCGAATTCGGGAATGACGGCAGCGTAGACGTCGGTCACGCCCCACAGTGGATGTTCCGTGTAGAGGTGCCCACCGCAAAGCTCACAGAACTTGCGTACGCTCGTATCGGTCCTCTGATAGCCGTCGATGTGTTCGCCACCCTTGGTTACGCGCAAGGAATGCGGAGGCCACAGCGTGAAGGCGTTTACCGGCCCCGCTGACCATTGCCGACAAGATGTGCAATGACAGTAGCCCATCGCCACCGGTTCGCCCGACACGGTGATCTCGACGGCGCCGCAAAAGCACCGGCCGACATAGTTTTTTTGATCGGTCATCGTGGTAATCCCTGATCCGTTCGAGGAAAGAGCGGCACGAGGATGATATATAGCTAAAATAGAGACTTTTGACATGGTGGATTCACACCCCAGCCGTCGTCTCTGGCTCGGTTCGTGGAACGTCATCGCCCGCCATTCATACGTTCTTCGTCACGCAGACTTGATTTTTGGCGCCCAAAGCTCGATATCGGGCACATCCAAAAAGACACCAATCACCGGAGAACGTCATGACTGACGAAACGACGAAGAACGGACCTGACGCCGCCGCGCACGAAGCCGCAGCTGACGCCGCCGCAAACGTCGAGAACGAAGCCGCCGATGAAGCCGTCTTGCAGCCCAATCCGCTTGAGCTGCTCAAGGCGGAAAACGGCGAGCTGCGCGATCGCTACCTGCGCCTGGCCGCCGACATGGACAATCTGCGTCGCCGCACCGAGCGCGAAGTCAAGGATGCGAAGTCCTATGCCGTCGCAGGCTTTGCCCGCGACATGCTGGCCGTTTCGGACAATCTGCGCCGCGCCATAGATGCTATTCCTGCCGAGGTGCGGGCATCCGCGGATGCGGGCCTTGCAACCCTGATCGAGGGCGTGGAAATGACCGAGCGTTCCATGCTGTCGACGCTGGAGCGTCATGGCGTGCGTAAGCTCGAGCCGGTTGGCCAGAAGTTCGATCCGAACTTCCATCAGGCGATGTTCGAAGTTCCGAACCCCGACGTGCCAAACAACACGGTCGTTCAGGTCGTGCAGGCAGGCTTCTCGATCGGCGAGCGTGTGTTGCGCCCGGCCATGGTCGGCGTTGCAAAGGGCGGACCGAAGATCGTCGAGGAAACCAATTCCGTTTTCGACCAGAAGGACGCCTGATTTCTCAGGCGTCTTTCAAGACAGTCGTCAGATGCGGGCGAAGCGCTCGATCAGGAGATCGAAGAAGCCGTCCGCATCGACATCGCGCATGACCTTGGCGTTGCGTTTGCGGTCCGTCACGTGCCACCAGTCGACGACCGTCATGCCGACCGTCAGTTCGGATTTCACCTCGATCTCGACATTGCAGTCTCGGCCGTCGAACAATTGCGGCCTGAGCAGATAGGCGACGACCGTCGGATCATGCAGCGGGCCGCCGTCCGAACCGTACTTCTCGATATCGAAGCGCTCGAAGAATTCCAACATCTCCACCATCGCCTGAGCCGGCGCGGTGCCAAGATCAGCCATGCGCTTAACCCGGTCCTTGCGGGTCAGCAGCTTGTGGGTCACGTCGAGCGGCATCATCACGATCGGCACGCCCGAGCGAAAAACGATGTCGGCAGCTTCGGGGTCGACGTAGATATTGAATTCGGCTGCCGGCGTGATGTTGCCGCCCTCGAAGAAACCGCCGCCCATCATCACCAGCTCGCGAATGCGCGGAATAATATCCGGGGCTTTCTGAAACGCCATGCCGATATTCGTCAGCGGTCCCAGCGTGCAAAGCGTCACCGCGCCGGCAGGCTGGTCGCGCAGCGTCTCGATGATGAAATCGACGGAATGCTGGGCCTGCAGCGGCATGGTCGGCTCATTGAGAATCGGGCCGTCGAGGCCGGTCTTGCCGTGTACGTGCTCGGCGGTCACGAGCTTGCGCGCGATCGGCTTGTCTGCGCCCGCGAACACCCTGGTGTCGGTTCTGCCGCACAATTCGCAGACGATCCTGGCGTTGCGGCTCGTATAGGAGAGCGGCACGTTGCCGGCCACCGTGGTGATGCCGAGCACCTCAAGCTCCTCCGGGCTGCCGAAGGCAAGCATGATGGCGGCGGCATCGTCCTGACCGGGGTCGGTGTCGATAATGATCTTTCGCGGGTCTGCCATTCCGATCGTTCCATCCTCATGGTGCGCATCTGTGGCATGCACCGTTTGTTCATACTCCCGTCGCAAATCAGCGCAGCCGGCGCGGGTACGATTTGATGCGAGGCAGCGCGCGCTTTGTCAAGGAGTGGAGGCCCGCCCAGGGAAGCGCCGTCTTGCGCAAGGCTGCGGCCGTTCCCATATTGATGCTACCGGATGCTGCGATTTCAGGTCCGGAAAGGGTCGCTTGGATCAAGGACTTTGACAACGATGAGCCGCATCACGCCTTTCACCAGCCCGCTCCTACTGGGCTTTGATGCCATGGAGAAAACGCTTGAGCGTATTTCCAAGGCGAGCGACGGATATCCGCCCTACAATATCGAGCGAATTGCCGCCGATCGCGCCTCCGGCGCGCCGGAGCGCTTGCGTATCACGCTCGCTGTTGCCGGCTTCAGCGAAGAAGAACTCGACGTCTCTATCGAGGAAAACCAGTTGGTGATTCGCGGTCGTCAGGTTGATCAGGCCGAGCGCGAGTATCTTTATCGCGGCATTGCCGCCCGACAGTTTCAGCGTACCTTTGTTCTCGCTGACGGCATGCAGGTGATGGGCGCCAGCCTCAGGACCGGGCTGCTGTCCGTGGACCTCATTCGGCCGGAACCTGACCGTATGGTGAAGAAAATTAACATTTCGGTCTCACAGTAGGACAACGGCGCGACTTGAACCGTTGGTCCCTTCTCTTGGAGGTACAGGAATGTTGATGAAAGAAGCCAATTCACACTTGACCAAAACCGAACTTGCTGGCATCGGCAACGGCGAGGTTGCCTACATCCGCAAAATGCGGTCCGAAGAAGTATCGCGGTGCTTTCCCGAGGCACCGGATATCGATCCCGACGTCGACCTTTGGGCGCTGTTCGGCGCCGATGGCACGCCGATCCTGCTGACGGACAATCGCTCCAGCACCTTTTTCAAGGCTGCCGAAGACGAGTTGAAGACGGTCAGTCTGCACTAGTGAGCTGGCACATAGGCGTGTCAGCGGTTTTCATCTGCAGCGCCGTTGTTCCTCCCATGCGCGGCGTGTCCCGTCAGTGCTATCCTGATGTCAGATGACGCGACGATGCAAGCTGTTGAGCGCTTAGCTTTGCTGCCCTTCTGCCCGAACGCTATTTCCTTAACCACAGGTACAGTTCAATTATTGATGAGACCGTCACCTTGGTGCGGATCGACCAACTAGCAGGCATTGAACTGCGCTATACGCGTTTGAACGTCAGATAGGCGGACGATCTGCCTTCGCGCCGTGCCTTGGCCTCGTAGCGGGTGCTCGGCCATCCCTCGTAGGGCGTCAGCCAGTCAGCGGCATTCTCGGCGATCCAGTCGAAGCCGCCATGGTCGCGGCACTTGAGCAGCGTCCAGTTGACGTAAGTATCGATATCGGACGCGAAGCAGAACAGCCCGCCCGGCTTCAGCACGCGGTGGAAGCGGTCGAGGTTGGTCCTCGACACGAATCGGCGTTTCCAGTGCTTCCGCTTCGGCCACGGATCCGGGTAAAGCAGGTCGATCTGGTCGATTGAGGCGTCCGGCAACCAATCAAGCAGTTGCGTCGCATCGTCGTTGTAGACGCGGACATTGCGAGCGGCCGCATTGTCGACGCTCGTCAGCAGCTTCTGCATGGAATTGATGAAAGGTTCGACACCGATAAATCCGGTGGACGGCATTTCCACGGCGCGATGGATCAGATGCTCGCCGCCTCCGAAGCCGATTTCCAGGCGCAGACTGTCTGTCGGCCCAGGAAAGAGGGACTTCAGCGGCTCGGGTGGAGCCGCTGAAAGATCGATGAGGAACGCCGGGAGCAGGGTGTTCAGTCGCTCTGCCTGATGTTCGCGCAGAGCCTTTCCCTTGCGGCGACCGAAGAAGGCTTCGGTCGCGCGTCCGCGGCGTTCCATGTCGGTCATGCTGCTTCCTTGACCTTGACGGCGTCCTTGAGCGCCTTGACGAGGTCCGTGCGTTCCCAGGAGAACGAGCCGTCGCGGCCAGCCTTGCGGCCGAAGTGACCGTAGGCGGAGGTCTTGGCGTAGATCGGCTTGTTGAGGTCGAGGTGACGGCGGATGCCGGTGGGCGACAGATCCATGTTCTTGCGGATGGCGGCCTCGACCTGGTCTTCCGTCACGCCCTTGCCGGTGCCATGCAAGTCGACATAGATCGACAGCGGCTGTGCGACGCCGATGGCGTAGGACAGCTGGATCGTGCAGCGGTCGGCAAGGCCGGCGGCGACGACGTTCTTTGCGAGGTAGCGGGCGGCATAGGCAGCCGAGCGGTCAACCTTGGTGGTGTCCTTGCCGGAGAATGCGCCGCCGCCGTGAGGAGCTGCACCGCCGTAGGTGTCGACGATGATCTTGCGACCGGTCAGACCTGCGTCACCGTCGGGGCCGCCGATGACGAACTTGCCGGTCGGATTGATGTACCAGTTGCAATCCTTGGCGATTGGCAGGTCACCCAACGCCTCGCGGATGTAAGGCTCGACGACGGCGCGCACCTTGCTGGAGTCCCAGCTTTCGTCGAGGTGCTGGGTCGAGAGGACGATCGACGTGACTTCGGCCGGCTTGCCGTCCACGTAGCGCACCGTCACCTGGCTCTTGGCGTCGGGGCCGAGCTTGGCGACCTCGCCGTCACCTTTTTTACGGGCGGAGGCAAGCAGCTGCAGGATCTTGTGGGAGTAGTAGATCGGTGCCGGCATGAGGTCCGGCGTTTCCTTGCAGGCATAACCGAACATGATGCCCTGGTCGCCCGCGCCTTCGTCGCCCTGTTGGTCCGCGGCATTGTCCACGCCCTGCGCGATGTCTGCGGACTGCGAGTGCAGCAGCACGTCGATCTTTGCCGTCTTCCAGTGGAACCCGTCCTGCTCGTAGCCGATGTCCTTGATGGCGCGGCGGGCGGCGGCCTTGAACTTCGACGGGTTGATGACGTCCGTGCCGTTCTTGTCCTTCTTCATCAGGCTCGGCGGTAGCCGAACTTCGCCGGCGATAATCACGCGGTTCGTCGTGGCCAGCGTTTCGCAAGCGATGCGCACGCCCCAGGGGTTGACGCCGGTCTTGGCCGCTTCGCGGTACACCAGATCCACGATCTCGTCGGAGATCCGGTCACACACCTTGTCCGGGTGACCTTCGGCAACTGACTCGCTGGTGAAGAGATAATTGGCGCGCATTTCGGGATTCCCCTCAAAGAACAAAAAAGCTGCGTAGTTGGTACTCAGTTCGGGCGTGAAAAACAAGCGCAGAAGGACATAAATATATCTTTATGTCTGCGCCGAGATGGCAAAATATGCCCCAAAAACGCCAAAAAGCGGTCTTTTAGACCGCTTTCCAGTAAATCGTATTTCTAACGGATGCTTATTCGCTGTCAGCTTCGGCCGCGAGCGCCTTGACCAGCTCGACGACTTTGCGTCGAACCTTCGGGTCGGTGATTTTCACGAATGCGCGGTTGAGCTGGAGTCCTTCCGACGAGGAAAGGAAATCGACCACATAGTTGGAACTCGAAGCTTCAGCCATTCCGGTCAGACCGGTCGAGTGCTCGCCGGGAGCGTCTTCAAAGAAGAAGGAAACCGGAACGTTGAGGATACTGGAGATGTTCTGCAACCGGCTGGCACCGACGCGGTTCGTGCCCTTCTCGTACTTCTGGATCTGCTGGAAGGTGATTCCGAGGCTTTCTCCCAGTTTTTCCTGGCTCATTCCCAACATGGTCCGGCGAAGTCGGATTCGGCTGCCAACATGAATGTCAATCGGGTTTGGCTTCTTTTTATTTTCAATCATGGTCCTGCCCTAACAAAAATTTTCAACCTTGCTCAAACCGGCATGCCCAAACCCATTCCCCAAAACGACACGTTGCAAAGTCTTGGAATTCACTTTGAAACATACGTTAAGAACGCCGATCGTAACCACTATGCAATTTTAGGGGTTTTGGGTCAATTCCGCTTGAAAACAAAACCGACGCGCGAAACCAACGCAATTGCAATCAATAGTAATAGGATCAACCAGAAGTACCTCTGACGGGGAAAGCCCGAACTCGGTACCTTCCCAAATCCATCGAGGGTTGTGTCAACAAAACCGATTTCGTTGAGGCTCAAGCCGGCGACGACCTCGCCGCGAGCATTCACGAGGGCTGAAATACCACTATTGCCGTCACGAATCAGCGGCAGGCCGGTTTCGACAGCGCGTAGGCGCGCCTGTTGAAAATGCTGGTATGGACCAGGTGTCGTACCGAACCAGGCATCGTTGGTAAGGTTGATGATGGCGTTGGCGGCACCGATGTCGCCGGTCATCTCGTCCGGGAAAATGATCTCGTAGCAGACGAGCGGGTAGAGTTTCAGTCCGTTCGGCAGTGTGAGCAGTTGTCTCGTCGCCGCGGGAGAGAAGCCGCCGGGCATTTCGACGACGTTCTGTATGCCGAATTCGTCCAGGATATTCTCGAACGGCACATATTCGCCGAAAGGCACCAGATGAACCTTGTCGGCGGCGCCAATGATCTGGCCGCGCCCGTCGATCACATATATGGAATTGTAGTAGCGCGGCGGGTTGCCGGGTCCCATATCTTCAACGCGAACCGCTCCGGCGATCAGGATCTGGTTGTCGTCGAGCGTGTCTGCTATCCGGGTCAGCGCATCCTGGCTGTCGGTAAGAATGAAGGGGATGGCGGTTTCCGGCCACACAATGATGTCGGGTTTCCTGCCGCCGTCTTTCGGCGACTCGGCCGAAAGCTTCAATTGCTTTTCGAAGATCGCGGCGCGGTCGCCATCTGAATCCATCTTTGCCGCCTGATCGATCATCGGCTGCACGAGACGGACGACCGGGCCTTTTTCGACGGGTGTGGATACGGGTTGGGGACCATAGAGAACGTAGGCGCCGTAACCGACGTGAGCAACAAACAACAGCGCGGCCAATGAGACGCCGAGCCTTGCTCCCTGTCGCGTACCGAGGAGCGCTGGCGACGCAAAGACGAAAACCGACAGCGCGGTAATCCCCATGATGCCGACGATATGCGCTGATTGCATCATCACGGGTACCGGTGTCATGCCATATCCGATGGTATTCCACGGAAACCCGGTGAAAAGGACGCTCCGGAGCCACTCCATCAATCCGAAGCTGGCCGCGAGCGCCGCGCTGCGACCCATTCCGTCTGACCAGAGGATTCGCGCAAGAGCCGCGGCGATGCCGTAAAACACCGCGAGTACCGCCGGCAGACCGAAGACCGCAAGCGGCAGCGCCCAGGCGAACTCATCGGAATCGATCAGAAGAGCATGGCCGAGCCACCAGAGGCCGGCGACAAAATAACCGAAGCCGAACAGCCACCCGGTGGCGAACGCGGGCCAGAGGCGACCGAGGAAACTGCTGCCGGGCGCGGCGGCCGCGCCATCGATGAGCCAGACCAAAAGCGTGAAGGAGACGAACATCGCGGCGAAGAAGCTGACGGGGGGGAGAGCCAAGACGCCGACGGCCCCGGCCAGGATCGCCAGCAGCACTCTCTTGAAACCCCAGGTCAGGATAACCCTGTCCGCAAGCCGCTCCATGCGCACTCCCATCAAGCCGCGAATCAAACCCAAACGGCAGTCTTTCAAAAAAGCTGCCGTTTGTCGTGGTTGCGGTGATCAGTTTGTCGTGGGTGTCTCTTGCCTGTCGTCACCGTGATCGAGACCGGGCGCGCCGTCGCCATCCGTCTTGGCGCGGCGGCGGATCGCCTGTCTCTTGCGGGTGATGCGCACGCGTTTGATCCGGCGGGGGTCGGCCTCAAGGATATGAAACTCGAAACCGCGAAGTGCCTGCACGACCTCACCGCGCACAGGAATGCGACCGAGTTCAGAGAAAATCAGGCCGCCCAACGTGTCGACTTCGTCGACCTGCTCGGTGATATCGAAATCCGGTCCGATCGCTTCCGCGATATCTTCGAGCTCGACGCGCGCGTCGGCAATGAACATGTCCTCGGAGATGCGCTTGAACATCACCTCTTCGTCATCATGCTCGTCGTCGATGTCGCCGACCACCATTTCGACGATGTCCTCGTGCGAGGCAAGCCCGTCCGTGCCGCCGTATTCGTCGATGACCAAGGCCATCTGCGTGCGGTTGACCTGCATCCGGCGCAAGAGGTCGGAGGCCAACATCGAGGGTGGTACGAACAGGATCTTGCGAATGATCCCGGCCTCGGCAACGGACTTTTGCAGGTCAACACGGGCGAGATCGAAATTCGCCTTGGCTGAGCGCGGCGCCTTCTGCACATGCTCCGGCGCTACTTCAACGATCGGCCCGGCTGCCTTGGCTGCCTTCGCCGTGCCATTGCGCTTGTTGCGCGCCTGTTTCGCGACATAGGACAGCAGGTCGCGGATGTGGACCATCCCCCGCGGGTCGTCCAGCGTCTCGGCATACACCGGCATGCGAGAGCGACCGGATTCCTCGAACAGGATCATCAGTTCGCCAATGGTGATGGTCTGATCGACAGCCTCGATATCGGCACGTGGCACCATGACATCGGCAACGCGCACTTCCCTGAAACGCAGGATGTTGTGCAACATCGCTTTCTCATCGGGGGAAAAGACATCGCCATCGGCGGTGTCGGTCAATAGCGCGTCGGTCAGGTCCTCGCGAAGGCGCGAACCTTGCTGGGGCCGCAGCATGCGTGCTGCGCGTGACCAAAAGGATTGGGATCGTCCGGACTGCCTGCTACTACTTCCACCCTCATCAGAGGAGGATTGCTCGGCGGCGTCCTTGGCCTCGGTGGCCGGTCTCGTCGTAAAGTCGCTCATGGTTCCATTTTAAGGTCTTGACCCTCGTATGGGTCAGATAGGCCGAGTACTGCCAGAATGCGAGTCTCCAGCCCCTCCATAATTTCGGCTTTAGCATCATTATTATGATCGTAGCCGAACAGATGCAAGAAGCCGTGCACCATTAGATGCGTCAGATGGTCGTCGAAGCTCTTTTCGAGCTCGGTGGATTCGCGCTCGACAGTCTCCCGGGCGATGATGATGTCGCCGAGCATCGGCCCAGGTACCTTGCCGGGCAGAACGGGAAAGGCCGGGAACGAAAGCACATTGGTTGGCTTGTCCTTGCCGCGCCACTCGGCATTGATGTCCTGGATGGATGCATCGTCGGTGAAAACCAACGAAACCTCGGGCACCATTTTCGGGAACGGCTGCTTCTCGGTCTCGCGCAGGTATGTCGCAGCTGCCTCGAGCACGCGGTCTGCCAATGCATGCAACACATCTTCGGAGGGCCAATTGCCCTCCTCGATGCTGATCTGGATATCGAGTTCCGCCATCAGCCCTGCCGGCCAACCTCTTCTGTTTCCGTGGCATAGGTCGAATCGTACGCCCTGACGATCCGGCCGACGAGCGGATGGCGCACGACATCCGTATCCTTGAAGCGGACGATCGAGATGCCCTCGACGCCATTCAACAGCTGCAACGCCTCCACCAGACCTGACTTGATGCCACGCGGCAAATCGATCTGGCTCGGGTCACCGGTCACGATCATCCGCGAATTCTCGCCGAGACGCGTCAGAAACATCTTCATCTGCATCGACGTGGTATTTTGCGCCTCGTCGAGAATGACGGCAGCATTTGCCAGCGTCCGACCCCGCATGAAGGCGAGCGGCGCGATTTCGATCACGCCGGCGGTGATGGCCCGATCGACCTTGTCGGCCGGCATCATGTCGTAGAGCGCGTCGTAGAGCGGGCGGAGGTAGGGATCGACCTTTTCCTTCATGTCGCCGGGCAGAAAGCCCAGCCGCTCGCCGGCTTCGACGGCGGGACGGGAAAGGATGATCTTCTCTACGACGCCGCGTTCCAGAAGCTGGGCGGCATGGGCAACGGCCAGATAGGTCTTGCCGGTACCGGCCGGGCCGCAGCCAAACACCAGTTCGGCGCGCTCCAATGCCCTGAGGTAGGCGTCCTGCGTCGGCGTGCGGGCAACGATGGTCTTCTTGCGCGTGGAAACCTGCGCCATGGTCAACTTCGCCTTCTTCTCCATCGTCGGCAGGCTTAGCTGGTCATCAGCCGCAACCGCCATGCGGATTGCGCCTTCCACGTCGGATCGTTCCACGCTGCCGCCCTTCTGGAGCTTCTCATAGAGATAGTCGAGCGTGCGTCGTGCCTGATTGGTGGTGACGATGTCACCGGAGATCACGACGGAATTGCCGCGCGCTCGGGCGTCGATGTTCAGACGCTCTTCGAGAAGCTTGAGGTTCTGATCGAATTGACCGAACAGCTCGCTGGCGAACCGATTGTTCTCGAACGTCAGAATAAAGTGATTGGCGTCGCTCGCGATGCGTGGGTGGCGCGGTGAAGAAGAAACCAATTCTTGTCCGTTCAAGCGGTCGAGCTCCTTGGGTTAGACCTCAGCCGTTGCTATCTCGGCAAACAGGCTGTTGGTTCCGGTTCCGGTGATTCGCACAGTAATAATGTCACCGATTTGCAATGCTTTTGCATCAACATTCACGGACTGAAGCCAGGGAGAACGCCCGATAAGTTGTGCATCCATGCGACCGGGCTTTTCCAGCAACAGTTCAATGGTTTTTCCGACACAGGATTCGGCAAATTCCTGCTGCTGCTTCAGAAGAAGCCCCTGCAGGCGTTCGAGCCGTTCTGCCTTGATCTCTTCCGGCACCTGGTCCTTCAAGTCCGCACCGGGCGTGCCCGGCCGAGTCGAGTATTTGAAGGAGAAAGCCTGCGCATAGCGCACCTCCTCCACCAGACGCAGTGTATCCTCAAAATCCTGGTCTGTCTCCCCCGGGAAGCCGACGATGAAGTCGCCCGACAGCGCGATGTCGGGTCGCGCAGCGCGGATACGCTTGATCAGGGCCAGATATTCGGCTGCGGTGTGGCGCCGGTTCATGGCTTTCAGAATGCGGTCGGAACCCGACTGCACCGGTAGGTGCAGATAGGGCATCAGCGCCCGCAGGTCTCTGTGCGCATCGATCAGCCGATCGTCCATATCGCGCGGGTGGCTGGTGGTGTAGCGAAGTCGGGCAAGGCCCGGGATCTCGGCCAGCCGATAAAGCAGGTCGCCGAGCGTCCATTCCTGACCATCCGGGCCACGACCATGCCAGGCATTAACGTTCTGGCCGAGCAGCGTGATCTCGCGCACGCCGCCCTCGACCAACTTGTGTGCTTCGTCGACGATCTGATCGACAGAACGGGACACTTCGGATCCGCGCGTATACGGCACGACGCAGAAGGTGCAGAACTTGTCGCAGCCTTCCTGGACGGTCAGGAAGGCGGTTACGCCGCGCGCCCGGATCTTTGCCTTGTCGGCGATCGGCAGGTGCTCGAACTTGTCTTCCAGCGCATATTCCGTATCGACGATGCGCTGGCCTTCCTTGGCGCGTCGCAATGCCTCCGGCAGGCGGTGATAGGTCTGTGGGCCGATGACGACATCGACGGCGGGTGCGCGGCGAAGGATTTCTTCACCCTCGGCCTGGGCCACGCATCCGGCAACGCCGATCATGAATTCGCGACCTTCGCTTGTGCGCTTCTTCTTCATATCGCGGAGTCGGCCAAGCGCCGAGTAAACCTTCTCGGCCGCCTTTTCCCGGATATGACAGGTGTTGAGCAGGACGAGGTCGGCCTGTTCCATGTCTTCCGTGGGCTCGTAGCCATCGCGGGCAAGAGCGTCGCTCATGCGCGTGGAATCGTAGACGTTCATCTGGCAGCCATAGGTCTTGATGAAAACCTTGCGGCTGTTGCTGCCATCGCGGAGATTGGTTTCCGGGGCCGGGAGGAGGGCGCTGTCGTGGGTCATGGCGCGCTATTTAGTGGTTTTTGATGCGCGAGAAAACGGAAATCTTGCTTCAGGCGATTTCACGTCCTCGCAGTGCAGCGGCCAACATGGCGCGGATACGCTGGGCGATGGTCGTGCTGACATCCTTGCGGTTGGTATCAGGCCCATAGGAAACAGCCTCGCCGAAGCAAACATCGACCTCGAACGCGCCGCATCGAAGCACGTCTTTGAGGTGCGGCAGCATCTCGACGTCGCCGGGCCACGATGCCAGCGGACGGTGGTAGCGTCCCATCGGCAGGCCGTGGACACCGGTGTAGGCAACAGCCACCGGCTGCACGATGACGATGCCGGTTGGCGAGGCAGGAACGGCCATCGCCGCAGCGCCGAACAGGGACGATTTGACATCGAGAAGGCGATTGCCGTCCGATGTCGTGCCCTCTGGAAAAAGCACGACGATCTCGCCATCGGCCATGCGCGCGGCAATTTCGCTTGCCTGATGGCCGGTCTTCCGCTTTTCCTCACGCACGACGAAGACACTTTTCTGCAGCTTGGCAAGCGTCCCGAAGATCGGCCAGTCGCGCACTTCGACCTTGGCGATGAATGCGACGTCGGCGACCGCCGACAGCACCATGATGTCCATCCAAGACGAATGGTTTGCACAGAGCATCAGGGGCCGGTGCTTTTCCATCTGGCCGTGGACGCGGATGCGGATGCCGAGACAGAAGCAGATGATGCGATGCCAGACGCGCGGCAACCGGCGCCGGAGCTTCCAGTCAAAGCGCAGCGCAAGCAGCTGCCAGGGGATGAGCAGGATGCTGGCGACGAGGATGACGATGCCGGCGAAGGCGACGCGCAGCCAGGCGATCAAATCGAAGACTCCGGGACTGCGTTCATTGCCTCAACGCTCGTCCTTCTTGAGCGGAATGCCGTAAAGCTCGAGCCGGTGATCGACCAGCTTGAAACCGTGCTCGCGGGCGATCCTTTCCTGCAGCGCCTCGATCTCCGCCGAGCGGAATTCGATGACGGCGCCGGTCTTCAGATCGATGAGGTGGTCGTGATGCTCTTCCGGAACCGTCTCATAGCGCGAACGGCCGTCACGGAAATCGTGGCGGGCGATGATTCCCGCATCCTCGAACAGCTTCACGGTGCGATAGACGGTCGAGATCGAGATCTTCGCGTCGACTTTCACCGAGCGACGATAGAGTTCCTCCACGTCGGGGTGATCTTCGGACTCTTCGAGAATGCGTGCGATGACCCGGCGCTGTTCGGTCATACGCATCCCGCGCTCGGTGCAGAGTTCCTCAAGGGTTTTGGCCACGTCCGTCATGAGCCGCCTTCCGTATCAACATTTTGCAACGGAACTAGCGAAGAACGCGCTTCATGACAAGCGCCGTGGAAACGGCGCCGTTCGCGTCCTTGTAGTATCCTCGGCGCTCGCCTACCTTCTCGAAGCCGAGCTTGCGATAGAGGCCAAGCGCTGCGGCGTTGCCGCCATCGACCTCCAGGAAGATGCTTTCGCCGCCGCGCAGCTTCGCCTCGCGCATGGCAGCCTGCATTAGCCGCCAGCCAAGACCTGAACGGGCGACCTTCGCCTGCGTTGCGATGGTCAAAATCTCGGCCTCTCCGGCGACTTCGCGGGCGAGCACGAAGCCCGGTAGCGGCTTCTTGAGAAAGGCATTGGTCTGTCGAGCGACGAACCCGAAGACATTGCCCTGGCTGAGCAGGCTATAGAATTCGCCGTCACCCCAGGGGCGGGCGAAGCGCTCACCGTGCAGGGTTGCA
Organism: Rhizobium sp. Root1220; assembly: GCF_001426265.1. Classification (GTDB taxonomy): domain Bacteria; phylum Pseudomonadota; class Alphaproteobacteria; order Rhizobiales; family Rhizobiaceae; genus Rhizobium. Next base: position 237,539 of record NZ_LMDG01000001.1, on the reverse strand, counting down.
ACGGCGCGGCAATCATCGGCATCCATGGAGACGATTTCGAATTCCGGCTTCAGCGTCAGATAGGATTCCAGCATGGTCATACTCGCTCAATCGCAAAGCCGGCCTGCGGCTTGGCGTCGGGTCCCCGCAAATAGAGAGGCTTCGGCTTTCCGGAAGAAGGATCAGCGTCAGCGCCGAGGCGCGCCACGATCGAAATCGGGAAACGATTGGCATGGTCGCCGCTCGCGTCAGGCTTGAGGAGCGGCGTTGCGGAGCCGGTGATCTCGCCGTCGAAATCCGCGGCAATCGCCAATGCATCCTCAACAGTTACGGCGCGGGCCTCATTGAACGCGCGGCCGTCGGGATCAAAGGCCTGGAGATAAATTTCGTTGCGCTTGGCATCCATGGCGGCAAGCACCGGCCGGCCGGGGGTTCGTTGCCGTACAGCCTCGGCCATGACAGCCAGCGTGGTCACCCCGACGGCAGGGATGCTCAGCGACAGCGCAAAACCGCGGGCTGCGGCCACACCGACGCGGATTCCTGTAAACGAGCCGGGTCCAACGGTGACGGCAATTCGGTCTACGGTGGCAAGATTGACGCCCGCCATATCAAGAGCGCGGTCGACAATCCCCATCAGATGTTCAGCATGCCCCTTGCCGATCATGTCCGATGCCTCCCCCAGCACCGTATCCCTGTCGCTGTCATAGACAGCGGCAGCGCAATCCACACCCGCGGTGTCGAGCGCCAGTATGATCATGGCATCAATTTCCGAATAAAACGTTCCTGAATGTCCATACATCGCCACGCCGCGCTTGCAAACGCTGCGTCATAGCGATTTCAGGGGCAGGCCGTCACACGGCTTCGACTTCCTGCACTTCCGGAACGAAATGGCGCAGCAAATTCTGTACGCCGTGCTTCAGAGTTGCCGTCGAGGACGGGCAGCCCGCGCACGAACCCTTCATGTTGAGGTAGACCTTGCCGTCCTTGAAGCCGCGGAAGGTAATGTCGCCGCCGTCCTGGGCAACCGCCGGACGCACACGCGTCTCCAGCAGTTCCTTGATCGTGAGGACGATCGATTCATCGCCAGCATCGAAGAACTCGCCGCCCGCATCGAGGTCCTCGGAAAGGATCGATGCATCGCCCATGACGGGCTTGCCCGACATGAAGTGCTCCATGATCGAGCCGAGGATGGCGGGCTTGAGGTGCTGCCACTCCTGATCTTCCTTGGAGACGCTGATGAAATCATAGCCGAAATAGACACCAGTCACACCAGGAATCTCGAAAATGCGGGCAGCCAGCGGCGACGCCTGGGCTTCTTCGGCATTGCGGAATTCCGCCGTGCCGTTTTCCATGACGACCCGGCCCGGCAGGAACTTCTGCGTGGCGGGATTCGGCGTGGCTTCGGTCTGAATGAACATTTCGCTCTCCGTGCGGCGGGCAGTCGCCCCGGCCGTCTTTAGAATTCTTCAAAAAAGAAAATAAGCCGATTGGCGATGCTATTCAAGAGACTGATACTCAAGAAAACACATCATGCCAGAGCATCAAGCTCTTCGTCGGTCAGTGTGTCGGGAAGGACGGTGACGGGGATGGGGAAAGCCGCACCGCGCCCGGCAACCGACGAAACCAGTGGCCCGGGGCCCTCCTTGGCGGAGCTTGCTGCCAGAACGAGGATGGCGATATCCCGGTCCTCCTCTATGACGGCGTTGATCTGCTCGGCGGCACTTCCCTCGCGGATCACGATTTCCGGATCGATGCCGGCGGTTTCGCGAACCGCCTGGGCCGACTTGGCCACCACAGCCTCGGCCTCTTCACGGGCTTCAGCCCGCATGATCTCCTCGACCCCCAACCATTGCTGGAAGTCGCCATCCGGGATCACGTAGACCAGGACCAGGCCCCCATTGGAATTCTTCGCCCGCCGCCCTGCATAATGTACGGCACGTTGGCATTCGGGCGTATCGTCGATGACCGCCATGAATTTGCGGCGATGACCTTCAAGCCGGGAGAGTCGTTTTGATACCATGGTGCGGACTCTGACACCCGATCCCGGAAATTTGCAAGTCCCGTTTCCGACCTTCGGAAGATCGTTGAGACAAGCAGCCGGTCAGGCCGGGACGAGGCCGTAGAGCAGCATGATTTCCTTGACATGCTCGATGTCAGGCTTGCCGGATACGTTCATCGCCGAAGCGATCTCCTCGAAGAAACGCCTGCCGATCAACCCTGGGGTCATGGTGATCAGGCAACGCGCCGTTTCGTCGTGGAGGTTTGCGTGGGTGTGGACGAGGCCGCGCGGAATGAAGACCGTTTCGTTGGGTCGCACCTCGTGCTGCTGTCCGTCGAGCGTTGTGGTGATGACGCCGGAGAGGCCGTAGATTACCTCGTCGACGTCAGTATGAAAATGTGCGGCAGGTACCCGGGCCTGCGGCGGCACCACGAATTCGAACATCACAATTCGGCCGGAACTCTGGTCCTCGTCGATCAGGAACCGGATTTCCATGTTGCCGATCTCAATGAGGTTGCGATCACGCATCGAAGCCTCCGTGGGTCCGATGAGAGTACGCCGCCGCCCCCCATTCGACAAGTCCAGGCGACCGGAGCCGCCCGAAACAGGCTCAGTAGAGGAAGCCGACGATGTCGCGGACTTCCTTCATCGTGACTTCGGCCCGCGCCCGTGCCCGTTCGCCTCCCTTGCGCAGGATGGCGTCAATATGGCTCGTATCGGCCATAAGGCGACGCATCTCGGCCGTAATCGGCGAGAGCACCGTGACGGCGAGTTCGATCAGTGCCGGCTTGAAGACGGAGAACTGCTGACCGCCGAACTCGGCAAGCACGTCGGCCTTCGTCTTGTCGGCGAGTGCGGCATAAATGCCGACGAGATTGTCGGCTTCCGGCCGTCCCTTCAGGCCATCGACTTCACTCGGCAAGCCGTCGGGGTCGGTCTTTGCCTTGCGGATCTTTTTCGAGATCGCCTCCTCGTCGTCCATCAAGTTGATGCGCGACAGATCGGATGGGTCCGACTTCGACATCTTCTTGGTACCGTCGCGAAGCGACATGACGCGCGGAGCCGGGCCATCGATTAGCGGTTCGACCATCGGGAAGTAGGCATGCACCGGCTCGTTTCCGACGGTGATGTCGATGCCCTGGCCGGCCTTGCGGATATGCTCGCCGTAGTCGAGGTTGAACTTCATCGCGATGTCGCGGGCGAGTTCAAGGTGCTGCTTCTGGTCGTCGCCGACGGGCACATGCGTTCCCCGGTAGACGAGGATGTCGGCAGCCATCAGGCTCGGATAGGCGTAGAGCCCGAGCGACGCCTGCTCGCGGTCCTTGCCGGCCTTGTCCTTGAACTGCGTCATGCGGTTCATCCAACCGATGCGTGCGACGCAATTGAAGATCCAGGCGAGTTCAGCGTGCTGCGGCACGGCTGACTGGTTGAAGACGATATGCTTCTCCGGATCGATGCCGGCGGCGATGAACGCGGCGGCGATCGAGCGGGTCTGGTTCGGCATGTCGTCGTGGACGAGTTGCGCGGTCAGCGCATGCATATCGACAACGCAGTAGATGCAGTCGTTGCCTTCCTGCAGAGCCACGAACTTGCGGATTGCGCCGAGATAGTTACCGAGATGGAGATTTCCCGTCGGCTGAACGCCGGAGAACACCAGTTTCTTGAATTCACTCATAATGTCCTCGATTAGGCTTGTGGAGGGCCCCAGGGCCAGTGGCCCATGTTGCAACGCCGCGGCTTATGCACGCGCGGCGGCTTGCAATCAAGAGGTTGGTGCCGCGGTGTGCTGGATCAGATCGAAGGTGTTGCCGTAAGGGTCCGAAAATACCGCGACTGTGCCATAGACCTCATGCCGTGGGTCTTCCATGAACCGCACGCCATTGGCGATCATTCTCGCGTGGTCGCCTGCAAAGTCGGTTGTCTTCAGGAAGAAGCTGACGCGACCGCCCGTCTGGTTGCCGATTGCAGCCTTCTGCCGCACGCCGTCCGCTTTGCCGAGAACAAATGCTGCGCCGTCGCCACCGCCCGGCTTGACCACGACCCAGCGCTTACCCTCCGGCTGGAGTTCGTCCTGCAGGCAGTCGAAACCAAGCGCGCCGCAATAGAAATCCTTGGCGCGGTCATAGTCATCGACAAGCAGGGTGACGAGGAAGAGGCTCTGGGTCATTGGAGGCTCCGGTTGCGTTCTTTTTTCGATGGTCGGCGATCTGGTCAAGACCGGTGCATGGGGCGATAGCGCTGCCGCGGGTTGAGCTGAAGAGGTCGATGGCTCAGAAGGATTTCGGTGCGTGAAATATTGTACCTCTTGTGAGGTACGACGATATCATCAATTCGGCTAGGAATAACGCTGCATACCGTACGGTTAGGTAGATAATTTCACAAAAAGGCCATTTTTGGGGAGAGATTTTCCACCCGCCAGAAAGCCGCCGGCATACCCGGCGTTTCTTCGAGGGGAGGGAACCATGCATGCCGCATTTTCCATCGCACTCGCCGGCCTCTTCAGCCTGTCATGTTTCGACGGCGCCGGTGCCCAGAATGCCAGACGACTGGCGATACGACCACTTAAACAGAGTGAAACGCTCGCCTACACCCTGCAGACGGTCAGCGTACAGGCGAACTGTTTCCCGCCGCGCCTGAGAGGCATTCTCGCCTACATCGCGGCAAGGACCGGCCGACGACCGCTCGTCACCTCGGGGCTGCGCTCGCGCGGACGATCGCATTCGCAACATCGTCATTGTGCGGCTGCCGATATCCGCGTAGCCGGCGTGTCGGATCGCACGATCATCGCGATCGCCGAGACGGCACCCGGCATCGGCGGCATCGGTCGATACTGCAATGGAATCGTCCATGTCGATATCGGACCCAAGCGACGATGGGTTCATTGTTAGCCCTCAGTCTTCGTCGCCGGCTTGCGGTTGAGGTTGCGCCGGATCATGCCGAGGTTTGCACCGCCAATGAGGAACGCGGTCGCGAAGTAGACGACCATGGCGATGCCGATCAGCAGGCCGAGCGTGCCGACCTTGGTCGTCAAGTGCGCATCAGAGGCGAGCCATGGCTCCCAGCGGTGCCGGAGATACATGATCGCTGCGCCCATGACCGCCGCCGAGACGACGAGCAATGCCGTCCGTCGCGCTAGCGCCCATTCCCAGGCAAGGTGGCCGCGACGCAGCAGCGTTCCGAACAGCAGCGCGGTGCTGATCCAGCCAGCAGCCGCTTCGGCGACCGCGATCCCGGGCGCACCGAGATGGGGAAAGAGCGTCAGCGCGGTGGCACAGTTGATGGCAACGGCAATCGCCGAAAAGCGCATCGGTGTTTTCGTGTCTTCGCGGGCGTAGAAGCCTGGCTGCAGCGCCTTGATCAACACGAAGGCGGGCAAGCCGATGCCGTAAACTGCGAGGATCGAGCCGACGATCGCGGTGTTTTCCTGATGGAAAGCCCCTCGTTCATAGAGCACGCGAATGATTTCGTCGGACAGTATCCACAGTGCAAAGGCGGCGGGGATTGTCAGGAACAGGACGAATTCGATTGAACGGTTCTGCAGGTTGCCAGCTTCGCGAAGATTGCCGCCCTTCAGCGCGCGCGAAAGTTCCGGCAGCAGAACCACGCCGACGGCGACACCGACGACGCCGAGCGGCAGCTGGTAGATGCGGTCGGCATACTGGAGCGCTGCGATCGCCCCCTCACGGCTGGAGGCGATTGCCTGGCCGATCATCTGGTTGATCTGTGTTATTCCGCCGGTGACTGCGGCCGGGATCGCGAGGATCAGCAGCCGCTTGACGTTGGGCGTGATGCGCGGAAAACGAAGCCCGATGCTCATGCCGGCATGGAGGACACCGAAATAGACGACGACGAGTTGCAGGATACCGGCTACCAGCACACCCCATGAGAGATACCAGGCCGTCGCCAGCGGTTCGGCGCCGGTATAGAGCGAATAGAACAGCGCGGCGATCATCACCACGTTGAGGAAGACGGGAGCGATTGCCGCCGCGAAGAAATGGTGCAGCGAGTTGAGCATCCCGCTCATCATTGCCGTCAGCGACATGCACATCAGGTACGGAAACATCACCGCTGCCATGCGGACCGTGATCGAGAATTTTTCCGGATCGTCGGTAAAGCCGGGCGCGATGACAAATCGCACGAGCAGAGGCATGCTCAGTTCCATCACGATAGTGATGAGAAGCAGTACCGAGAAGAGAACGCCGAAGACCTCTTCCGAGAAGCGTTTGGCACCTTCAATGCCGTTTGCCTCGATCTCTTTGGAAAATAGCGGCACGAAGGCAGCGTTGAAGGCGCCTTCGGCAAACAGCCTGCGGAAAAGGTTCGGAAAACGGAACGCGGCGTAGAAGACGTCGGCCATCGGCCCGGTGCCAAGAGCCGCCGCCATCAGCGTTTCGCGGGCGAAGCCGAAGATTCGGCTGCCGAGAGTGGCGCCGCCGACGGTGGCGAATTTCCTGACGAGGCTCATGCGGGGGTATCGGCTTTCTTTTCCGTCGGTCCGGGTGTGCGCTCGGTCGCTGCCGGCGCAATGATGCCGGAGGGCATGCGCTCGCGAAGCTCGTCCTGCTCCTCGGCCATGACGGCTTTCATGCGGGCGGTGATGTTGGCGCGCTTGCTGTCACCCGAAATCTTCTGGCCGACCAGGTCTGTGACGTAGAACGTGTCGATCACCTTTTCGCCGAAGGTGGTGATCCGCGCCGATTGAATGTCGAGCGACAGATCCGACAGCACGGCGGTGACTTCCGACAGCAGACCGGTGCGGTCGAGGCATTCGATTTCGATGACGGTGAACTTGTTCGAAAGGCTGTTGGAAATATTGACCGATGGCGGAATGACGAACGCCTTGCTCTTCTTGCGGTTCTTGGTGCGGGTCGCGATCACCTCCGGCAGACGCTTGCGGCCGGAAAGCACGTCCTCGATCATTCGCCCGATGGTGCCGGCACGACGCAGCTCGTCGGCATCGTCCTTGAACTCGCGGCTGACATGGATGGTATCCAGCGCGCGTCCGTCGGACGTCGTGAAAATCTGCGCATCGACGATGTTAGCGCCGGCAGCAGCGCAGGCGCCGGCAATGACGGCGAGCAGTCGCGGGTGGTCGGGCGACAGCACGGTGATTTCGGTGATCGCATGGAAATTGTCGGTGCGCACCATCGTCGCCAGCGCCTGGCCCGATTTGTCTGCTTGGCGAATGAAATCGGCGTGGCGCACCTGATCTTCCAGCGACACGGACAGCAGATAGGGCTGGTAGTGCAGCTTGCTGTAGGTTTTCCGGTCCTTCTGGTTCCACTCGGACAGCGCGTTGAATAGTGCTTCCGCCGCGAAACTGGCGCGCTCCTTGCGGGAGACCTCGGAGAAGCCGCCGGCAAGCAAGAGCTCGGTCTCGTAGTAAAGGGTGCGTAGCAGCTGCCCCTTCCATCCGTTCCAGACGCCCGGACCGACGGCCCGGATATCGCAGATCGTCAGGATCAACAGCATCTTCAGCCGTTCCAGCGACTGGACGCGATCGGCAAAGTCGATGATCGTCTTGCGATCGGTCAGGTCTCGGGTCTGCGCGACCATGGACATCGTCAGATGTTCCTCGATCAGCCAGACGACTGTCTCCGTCTGCTTCTGCGACAGGCCGAAGCGGGCGCAGAGCTTGCGGGCAACGCGCGCACCGGCCACCGAGTGGTCCTCCTGGCGCCCCTTGGCGACGTCGTGCAGCAGAACGGCGACGTAGAGGGCTTCGCGGTCCTCGATCCCCGGCATCAGCTTGTTGGCGAGCGGATGCAGGTCGTCGGCCTTGCCCTTGTCGATCTCGGAGAGTACGCCGACTGTCCGCAGCAGATGCTCGTCCACCGTGTAGTGGTGATACATATTGAACTGCATCATCGCGACGATCTTGCCGAATTCGGGAATAAACCGACCAAGTACGCCGGCCTCGTTCATGCGGCGCAGGATCAGGGCCGGGTCGCGCTTTGAAGTCAGGATCGACATGAACAGGCGGTTTGCCTCTTCCCCTTCGCGGACAGCGTTGTCGATCAGGTTCAACGAGCGTGTGACGCGCTTCAGCGCATCCGGGTGGAACTCAAGTCCGTTGATATCGGCTACATGGAACAGGCGGATAATGTTGACGGCGTCGCGCTTGAACACGTCCGGGCTTGCCAGGGCGATGCGGCCTCGATCTTCGACGAATTCGGTGCTGCCGGCTATCTTGCGGCTGCGATGCGCGAAGCGGCTGATGACGCCCGTCAACCCGGGCGTTGATTTCGCCTGTTCATCTTCGAGCGCCGCGCAGAGGATGCGGGTAAGATCACCGACATCCTTCGCCACCAGGAAATAGTGTTTCATGAAGCGCTCGACCGCCGAGAGGCCGGGCCGCGAGTGATAGCCGAGCGCCTCGGCGATCTCGCGCTGGATATCGAAGGACAACCGCTCTTCCGCCTTTCCGGTGAGGAAATGCATGTGGCAGCGCACCGCCCAGAGGAAATCGTCCGCCTTTTCGAAAACCCGGTACTCGTGCTTCGACAGGACACCGAGCGCGACGAGCTCTGCTGTGTCGCGGACATGGTAGTAGTACTTCGAGATCCAGAACAGCGTGTGCAGGTCGCGAAGACCGCCCTTGCCTTCCTTGACGTTCGGTTCGACCAGATAGCGCGTATCGCCCGCCTTGCGGTGCCGATCGTCGCGTTCGGCAAGTTTGGCGGCGATGAATTCCGGCCCCGTGCCGGTGACGATTTCCTTGTCGAACCGGGATTCCAGGTCCAATTCGAGCGACCTCAATCCGCAGATGTAGCGCATTTCGAGGATTGCGGTGCGAATTGTCATGTCGGACTTGGAAAGCGCGATGCACTCTTCCAGCGTCCGGGTCGCGTGCCCAACCTTGAAACCCATGTCCCATAGGACGTAGAGCATGAATTCGACGGTCTTGTGGGTCTCGTCCGTCGGCTTCGGCTGGAACAGGAACAGGAGGTCGATGTCCGAGCCGGGCGCCAGCGTATCTCGACCGTAGCCGCCGACGGCGGTGACTGCGAATTTGTCCTTCTGTCCGGGGAAGATATGCGTGATCGCGAATTGGTAGAGGACGGTGATGATTTGGTCCTGGAGCCAGGATATGCGCCCTGCGCATTTCAGGCCGCTGCCGTCGACAGACAGGAGCTCGCGTGCCTTGTTGCGTCCGTCGGTGCTTGCCTTCTTCAGGATCGCCAACAGATCCGAGCGCATGACGTCTGGCCGGCTTTTGTTGGCTTCAGCAACCGCGTCGCACATCTTCAGCAGATAGGCGGTATCGAGAATGTCGGAGAAATCGATGTCGTTCGTCGTCGCCATGCGCGGGGCGGCTTCCTGTTCGCGCGGCGCAGCCATTTCCTGCTGGGCCTCTCGTTTCGTATGCATGCGCTATAGCCTCTTTGCCCGCCGATTGACACGGGCTTTCATACTGCATGAACCTTTAATTTTGGCGAAAAGGTGTTGCCGCGGCAATTGGGCCGGTGCGGTGTCACAGGACAGGCCCGGCCGGCGGACATTCAAGCGCCGACGTGTGCGTTCACCGAATAGAGAACCTTGCGGGTTTCGCGGGCAATTTCCTCAAGCATCGCCTTGTCACACTCGCGATATCCGGCCTTGGCGATCGACGATACGAGATCGGAAATCGTCGAGCAGCAGCGGGTGATCTGCAGCAGGCCGAAAGGCGAGGCCCAGCCGCGCGGATTGCCATGCTCGTCGGCCAGGCGAAGCGCCTCGATGGCGGTGAAGATATTGGCCAGCAGCTGGATTTCACGAAGCAGACGGTCCATGAACATCGGCTAACCCTGCTTCAGCTTCTTCTTGAGGTCATAGAGCGCGTCAAGCGCCTCGCGTGGCGTCAGGTCATCGAGGCTCATGTTTCTCAGCGCCTCGTCGACCTTCGACGGCCCGCGAGCTGCATCCTCGCGTCGTACTGCCACCTGAAACAACGGTAGGTCGTCGATCAGCTGGCTTGCAGGGTTCTTGCGGTCGGCATCCTCAAGCCGCGTCAGCACGTCGCGAGCCCGCGCAACCACTGACGCAGGCAGACCGGCGAGGCGGGCGACCTGGATGCCGTAGGAGCGGTCAGCCGCGCCTGGTCCGACTTCGTGCAGGAAGATGACATCGCCATCCCACTCCTTCACGCGCATCGTGGCGTTCGAAAGCCGGGCAAGTTTTTCCGACAAGACCGTCAGCTCGTGGAAATGGGTGGCGAACAATCCGCGGCAGCGATTTGCTTCATGCAGATGCTCGACCGATGCCCAGGCGATGGAAAGCCCGTCGAACGTCGCTGTACCGCGGCCGATTTCATCGAGGATGACCAGCGAGCGATCGGACGCCTGGTTGAGGATCGCTGCCGTCTCGACCATCTCGACCATGAAAGTCGAACGCCCCCGGGCCAAATCATCGGAGGCGCCGACACGGCTAAACAGCCGGTCGATGATACCGATATGGGCTGACGTCGCAGGCACAAAGCAACCCATCTGGGCAAGAATTGCAATCAAGGCGTTCTGACGCAGGAATGTCGATTTTCCACCCATGTTCGGGCCGGTTAGCAGCCAGATCGCGCCGTCCTTGCCGTCCGCATCCGGGGAGAGGTCGCAGTTGTTGGCTACGAACGGGCCAGAAGATTGACGGCGCAGCGCCTGTTCGACGACGGGATGGCGTCCACCCTCGATCGCGAACATCTTCGATCCGTCGACGAGCGGGCGGCAATAGGCCTGCTCCTCGGCGAGCAGCGCAAGGCTGGCGGCAACATCGATGACCGCAAGCGCCCGAGCGCCTGCCTTGATCGATTCCGCCTCGGCCACGACCACTGATGTCATGTGGTCAAACGCCGCGAGTTCGATCGTGAGTGCCCTGTCGGCGGCATTGGCGATCCGGCTTTCGAGATCGGCCAACTCGGTCGTCGTGAAGCGCATCGCGTTCGCCATCGTCTGGCGATGGATGAAGCGAGCCTTCCCCTCGGGTGTGTCGGTCATCGGGCCGGCATTCCCGGCCGTGACTTCGATGAAGTAGCCGAGTACATTGTTGTGCTTGATCTTCAGCGATTTGATGCCGGTTTCGTCGGCATATTGCAATTGCAGGCCGGCGATGACCCGCCTTGACTGATCGCGTAGTGCTCGCACTTCGTCGAGTTCGGCATTGGCGCCGTCGCGCAAGAACCCGCCGTCGCGCTTCAGCAGCGGCAGTTCGTCGCCCAGAGTCTCCGAGAGCAGCAGCGCCAGATCGGTCGGCAACGCCTGCAGGCCGGACAGCGCCTGGTCCAGCTCTTGAGGAAGCAAGGCATCCGCCAGCAGTCGGGCGACGTCGGATGCTGCGCTCAGACCCTGCCTTATTGCGGCCAGGTCGCGCGGGCCGCCGCGGTCGAGCGCAAGGCGCGACAACGCGCGCGGCATATCAGGCACATGCTTCAGGTGGCCGCGCAGGTCGCCACAAAGAGACGGCTCCTCTATCAGAAAGCCGATCGAGTCGAGCCGCTCGCTGATGCGTGCGGGGTCTGTCAGCGGCGACATCAGCCGCTCGGCGAGCAGTCGTGCGCCGCTGCCGGTCACCGTGCGGTCGATTGCCTTCAGAAGCGAGCCGTTGCGGTCGCCCGACAGCGTGCGGGCAAGCTCTAGGTTGGCCCGTGTCGCCGGATCGATGAAAAGCGTGGAAGCCGCGCTCTCGCGTTCCGGCTGGCCAAGCGGCGGGCGCTCGGCGATCTGGGTCTTTTCGACATAGGCGACGGCAGCCGCAGCCGCGGCCAGTTCGGCGCGCGAAAAGGTGCCAAAGCCGTCGAGCGTCGATACCCCGAAGTAGCGGGCAATTCGGCCTTCGGCCGTCGCGCTGTCGAAGAGCACGGCAGGCTGCGGAACGGCGGTGCGGCCCAACACGTCGAAGACCGGCTTCAGCTCGGGATCGTGAAACATCGTATCCGGTAGGATCAGTTCGCGCGGATCGATCCTGAGGATATCGGCCAGCAGCCGCGACGTTTCCGTTTCCGCAAGCCGGAAGACGCCGGTGGAGATGTCGATCCAGGCCAGAGCCATCAACGGCTCGGCTGCGCCGCGAATCCGGGTAAGCGCCATCAGGTAGTTCGATTCCGATGGCGAAAGCAGTTTCTCCTCTGTGATCGTGCCCGGCGTGACGAGCCGCACCACGTCGCGCTTGACCACCGATTTTGAACCGCGCTTCCTCGCCTCGGCCGGATCCTCGATCTGCTCGCACACCGCAACACGAAAGCCGAACCCGATCAGCTTCTGCAGGTAGTCGTCGGCCGCGTGGACAGGCACGCCGCACATCGGGATATCCTGCCCCATGTGCTGGCCGCGCTTGGTTAGCGTGATGCCGAGCGCGCGTGACGCTTCCAGCGCATCTTCGAAGAACAGCTCGTAGAAGTCGCCCATTCGATAGAAGAGCAGCGAGTCAGGGTTGTTGGCCTTGATCTCTATGAATTGCTCCATCATCGGCGTCGCCGAGGCGCGACTTTCCTCCGTTGCGAGCTCGGCAGCCGAAAAGGCGTCGTTTCGAGTGTCCATTCGTTCGTTCACGGAGGTGCAGTTTTTCCTAAAAAAGAGGTGCCAACCCTAGCCGCCCGCCGCTATAGATGACAACTGGGATTGAGGAAGAGCAAAGCGTCACCCACAGGACGTTGGAGGGAAAATGTCCGATACCGAGAAGAAGCAGCGGCCGGTGACGTCCGTCACCGACAACGAGGCGCTTGAGTTCCACGCGATGGGGCGGCCCGGAAAGCTGGAGATCAACGCGACCAAGCCGATGGCGACGCAGCGCGACCTGTCGCTTGCCTATTCGCCCGGCGTTGCCGTTCCGGTGAAGGCGATCGCTGCCGATCCGGCCACAGCCTATGACTACACGACGCGCGGCAACATGGTCGCCGTCATCTCGAACGGCACCGCGATCCTCGGCCTGGGCAATCTCGGCGCACTGGCGTCCAAGCCCGTGATGGAGGGTAAGTCGGTGCTCTTCAAGCGCTTTGCCGATGTCGACTCTATCGACCTGGAGGTCGATACCGAAAACGTGGACGAATTCATCAATTGCGTGCGCTTCCTCGGTCCCTCCTTCGGTGGCATCAATCTCGAGGATATCAAGGCACCGGACTGCTTTATCATCGAGCAGCGCCTGCGCGAGCTCATGGACATCCCGGTCTTCCACGACGACCAGCACGGCACCGCGATCATCGCCGCTGCCGGTCTCATCAATGCTCTGGAGCTGACAGGTCGCGACCTGAAGACGACGAAGCTTGTCTGCAACGGTGCAGGCGCTGCGGCAATCGCTTGCGTCGAGCTGATCAAGGCGATGGGTTTCGCACCCGAGAATATCATCCTGTGCGACACCAAGGGCGTCATTTACCAGGGTCGCACCGAAGGCATGAACCAGTGGAAGTCGGCGCATGCGGTCAAGACCAAGGCGCGCACGTTGGACGAAGCGATGAAAGGCGCCGATGTCGTCTTCGGACTCTCGCAGAAAGGCGCGTTTTCCGAAGAGATGATCCGTTCGATGGCCGAGCGGCCGATCATCTTCGCCATGGCCAACCCCGACCCGGAAATCACGCCCGAGGAAGTCGCGCGCGTCCGCGACGATGCCATCATGGCGACCGGCCGTTCGGACTACCCGAACCAGGTCAACAACGTCCTGGGCTTCCCCTATATTTTCCGCGGTGCGCTCGACGTCCGCGCGACCACCATCAACGACGACATGAAGATCGCTGCCGTCAACGCGCTTGCGAATCTCGCCCGCGAAGACGTGCCCGATGACGTGGTCGCCGCCTACCAGGGCAACCGACCACGCTTCGGCGCGCAGTACATCATCCCGGTACCTTTCGATCCCCGCCTGATCTCGGCGATTCCGGTGGCGGTGGCCCAGGCGGCGATCGAAAGTGGCGTCGCCCGCAAGCCAATCGCCGACATGCCGGGTTATGCCCGCGAACTTTCCGCGCGACGCGACCCTATTGCCTCGACATTGGCCAGCCTCTACGAGCGGGTCCGCCGTCGCCCGAAGCGGCTGGTGTTCGCCGAGGCGGAGGAAGAACAGGTGATGCGCGCAGCGCTGTCCTATGCCAACCAGGAGCTGGGCACTGCGATCCTGCTCGGGCGTGAGGACCTGATCCATGCGACCGCCGAACGGGCCGGGATCGATCTCAACCGGCCGGGGCTGGAAATCGTCAATGCCCGTATATCGACCCGGGTCGAGACGTACATCGACTATCTCTACGCGCGGCTGCAGCGCAAAGGCTACCTGCATCGCGATGCGCAGCGCCTGATCCACAACGACCGAAACCATTTCGCTGCCTGCATGGTGGCGCTCGGCGATGCGGACGGAATGGTGACCGGTATCACGCGCAACTACTCGACCGCGCTGGAGGATGTCCGCCGCTGTATCGACATGAAGCCGGGTCATCGCGTCATCGGCGTATCGATCGCCCTTTGCCGCGGCCGCACCGTCTTCGTCGCCGATACCGCCGTTCACGACATGCCCTCGGCCGAGGAGCTCGCCGACATCGCGGTGGAGGCGGCAGGTTTTGCACGCCGCATGGGCTACCACCCGCGCGTTGCCATGCTTGCCTACTCGACCTTCGGCCATCCATCCGGCGAACGCTCGGAGCGCGTGCGGGAGGCAGTCAATATCCTCGACGGCCGCCGACTCGATTTCGAGTATGATGGTGAAATGGCGGCCGATGTGGCGTTGAACCGGAAGGTTATGGAACAGTATCCGTTCTGCCGCCTGTCCGGACCGGCCAACGTGCTGGTCATGCCGGCGTTTCACTCGGCGTCGATCTCGACCAAGATGCTGCAGGAACTCGGTGGCTCGACGGTGATCGGTCCGATCCTTGTCGGCCTTGACAAGGCGGTGCAGATCACCTCGATGGGTGCAAAGGACTCCGACATCGTCAATATGGCAGCAATCGCGGCTTACACCGCCGGATCGTAGCCTTCAAAGGTCGTGCTTCTTCTCGGAAACGGGAAGACGCTACGTTCATCCAGTTAATCGTCTATGGAAATCAGCTTGCGAAGCGACCGGCGTCGGCACCGTAGTAGTTGAGGTAACGGTCGGAAATGCTCGCTATCGGCAGGACAATCAACACGTCCGTCGTGTTGAAGGCGCGATCGACCACCGCCGAAGAGCCGACCATGGCACCGAGGCGAAGATAGCCCTTGATGAGGGGAGGAAGGGCCACCAGGGCTTTCTTCGGGTTTACCGCTTCCGCCGGCATCAGATCCATGGCACGCGCAAGGTGCGGCAGGGCATCGACGGCCCATTCGTCTTTTGCAGCAACGTTATGATGCAGGAACGACAACGCCAATGCGTGGCTTTCCGGATGGATCCCCGGGAAGGAGGCGCAACCGAACATCGCACTCATGCCGTGCTTCAGGGCGTAAGCCCAGTTGCCTTGCCACAGAAGCTCGACGGTGCGCTTGGTGCGATAGTCGGGCAGCACGCACGAGCGTCCAAGCTCCATGAAGCGTTTATCCGGATGGCGCGCAAGCAGCTCGTCGATGGCGAACTCGGAAGCCGAGTAAAATCCGCCGTTCGCCATCGCGACTTCCTGGCGCAACAGGCGGTAGGTGCCGACGATCTGGTCCTCGCTGTCGCCCTCAATCGAGCGATCGAGCACCAACAGATGGTCGCAGAAGGCATCGTAGGCATCGAAATCGCGCTTGCGACGCATGGCTTCGGCCGAGAGCTTGGCCTCCATTTCCTCGACGAACACACGATAACGGACCGCCTGGGCGGCATCGATTTCGCTCTCGGTTCGGGCGAGTCGGGTCTCGAGGTTGCCGATGCGGCCAAACACATCCGCCTCCTTCGGCGCGTCAGCCGTGCTCGATGGCCGATGAGCCTCGGCAACGGTGTCACGGTTGAAGACGTTCACAGACATGATGATTCTTTCATTGCCGGCGTTATGAAACGCCATAAAACACTTATATGCGACAGGAAAGTGACATTTTAAACCCCCCGATTTCGGAGAAATGCCAGGCTGGTTCTGCGATTAAAGTGCTTCCGCGCGGCGCGCGGACAGGGCTGCGACAGCTTGAACTTCCGTCAACAGTCTTATCGGATCGACAGGCTTCAGCATGACGCGGTTTGCGCCGTTCAGCAAGACTTGTCTGCGCGATTCGTCACGCTTGTCGGCTGTCAGGACGATGATCGGGACGGCCGGCACGTCGAGCCGGCGTTCGTGGCCGCGTAGCCGGCCAAGCATTTCGATGCCGTCACCGCCCGGCATGGAAAGATCGCTGATGACGATGTCGGGGCGTACGCTTCCTTCCGCGAGCGCGCGGTCCAGAAGCGTTTCGAAGTGGTCGACGTGCTCGACGGTATGTCCGGCTTTTTCAAGCATGGCACGGATAAGCATGGCGTTGATGGGATCATCTTCGGCCAGCAGGATTTTCAGTCCGCCCTGAATTCCGGCCTCGGGGATGGCGACACTGAAGCCCGGCTGATTGTCGTTCAGCGCATCGCGCTTTTCCATGCCGCGGATTCGCCCGCGCAGCACGTCGATCAGCGATTGCTCGCGCAAAGGCCGAATAAGCCATGCGTCGAACAGGTCGAGCGGATGGGCGTTACGCTCTTCGGGGTTGACGAGCAGGATCTTGCGCAACCCGAGAGCCGCGATTTCGACACGGTCGGCGAGATGCGTGGCAAATTCAGCGGACATCCGATGGTCGACGATGATATCCGTCGGGCGCCGGCCGTCGCGCGCCATATGAAGCAGCGTCTGCCGGGCGGTTTCCCCGTCCTCGACGAAATGGCAGTTGCCGCCGAGCGTGGCGATCGTTTCTCCGATTGCCATGCGGGCTGCCCCGGCCGGGGCAAGCAATATCACCACGTTGCCGGCAAGCAAGATGTTGCGCTGCGCACGGGTTTCCTCATTCGGGTCGAGGCTGAAGCGGATGCTGAACTCGCTGCCGGTTCCCTTCGCACTCGCAACCGTCAAGGATCCGCCGAATTCGCGCATGATGCGCGCGGAGATCGTCAACCCGAGACCTGTACCCGCGCTCTTCTGGATCGTGGTTCCGCCCTGCTCGAATTCACCGAAGATGCGTGCCTGTTCCTCTTCCGTCATGCCGGGGCCGGTATCCGTCACCGTGATCAGCAAGTCCTCGTCCTGCAGTGAAACACGAATTAGGACACCGCCCGCCTGCGTAAACTTGACGGCGTTGCCGATCACGTTGAAGAGCACCTGCCGCAGGCGTGCTGCGTCGAAGTTCGTCAGCTCCGGTACATCTGACGATACCGTCGCGCCGATCTCGATACCTTTTTCGTGGGCGCGGTGTGCGAGCATTTCGACGACGCTTTCAAGCAGCTTGCGCAGCGATTCCGAGCGCGGACGCAGCTGGAAGCGGCCGACTTCAATGGTCGTGAAATCGAGAAGGTCTTCGACGAGCTGGGTGAGTGCGTAGCCCGACTGCCGGACGCCGGTCAGGTAGTTATGTTGCTCCTGCGTCAGGCGGGTTTCGCTCATCAGGTGCGTCATGCCGAGAATGCCGGAAAGCGGTGTTCGGATTTCGTGGCTCACGGTGGCAAGCAGTCGGGACTTGGCCGCGCTGTTGTACTCCGCTTTATGCCGCGCCTCTTCGCGCGCCTGCGCCGTCAGGCGCTCCTCCGTTACGTCGCGGGCGATGCTTTGCAGGAGCAGGCGACCATCCGCCGGGTTGCGAGTGATGACGTCGCTCCAGAAATAGACGCGCTGACCTTCTGGCGTCGAGATTTCGACTTCGTATCGATGGGGCTGAGTGCCGGGACGAAAGGCTATGCCAATCTCCTCGCAGGTTTGTCCTTCCGGCTTGAGGCGACCTGTCAGCTTGCGAAACATCTCGTTGGCACCAACGATGCGCCGGTCCATGTCACGCGTGACGGTGATATCGCCGAGCGCATCGTGAATATCTGCAAAGAGGGCCGCGCTCCTGGTCCATTCCGAAGAGGACTTGCGGGTTGCGTTCCTCTTGCCGAAGCGCCTGGGGTCTGCGAAAGCCGCGAGCACCGCGATGAACGACAGCGCGGCGATGCCCAGCCCAATCGCAAACAGAAGCAGCCCGCCGATCTGGGCTAGTACTAGCAGTGTGGTGCCGGTAACCAGGCCCATGCCGCCGAGCCAGAGGAAAAGCAGCTTGCGCTTTGTGGCGCCGGTCGGATGACGTTGCGAGGACGGATCCACTTCCTTGAGAGCATGGGCTGTCTCAGACCGCTGATCATCGTGATGAGCGGCGTGCCCGCCAAAAGCGGCGGCAAGTCTTTCCTGCAGTTGACCCAGACCGTGCATGCTGTCTGCCTAGCACGCCGGCCGTTCCGAATGCCTTCAGCAATCCACTAAAACTTTAGCGATCCGTGCTTTTAGGTTGCATCAGCTCGTCCAATATCACGCATCCCGCGCCGATTGTGATGAAACTATCGGCGAGGTTGAACACAGCGAAAGACCATGTTTCAGTATGGAACAGGATGTAGTCGATCACATGACCGTAAAGGAAGCGGTCGATCAGATTGCCGAGTGCCCCGGCGATGATGAGGGCGTAGCCGAGGTGCGCGAAGGTGCGCTGCTTGTCGGTGCGGTGCCAGAGCCAGATGACAAAGGCGACGATGACCAGCCGCATGCCGACGATGAACCATCCATCCATGCCCGAGAGCATCGAGAAAGCGACGCCGAGATTGTAGGTGCGGTAAAGCGCGAGCATCGGAACAACCGGAACGACTTCCTGCAGCGGCAGCGTATGATCGACAACGATCTTGACGATCTGGTCGAGCACGACGGCGACGACGATAAAGATCAGTATCGGCAGCGGTCGTGAAAAGAGCGCCGGTCTTTCTAGCGTCTGCTCGGTCATTTGGCCTCTGAGAGTGAGAGAAGGTGGCGGCGAGCTTCAAACATCATGACCGCGCTGGCGACGGCAAGATTGAGCGAGTCGGCGCGGCCCTGTTGCGGGATGCGGGCAAGCGCGTCGGCTTCCCTGGCCAGTTGCTCCGGCAGGCCGGATTGCTCGTTGCCCATCAGGATGACAACGGGTTTCTTTTTGTAGTCGATCGTCCGGTAGTCGACGGAGCCGGCAAGATGGGTCGCGACGACCAAAACGCCGGCATGCTTCTTCCAGGCGATGAATTCCTCCGGCGTCGCGCGGGTGACGGGTACGGCAAACACCGAGCCCATGGTCGCACGAACGGTCTCCAGAGAAAATGGATCAGTGCTTTCGCCGACGAGAATGACGCCCGAAGCGCCCGCCGCGTCTGCGGTGCGGATGATGGTGCCGAGATTGCCCGGATCGCGGACGCGGTCGAGCGCGATCCATGTTTCGCCCTGGCCGGGGTGTATGTCGCGAAGCGGCTTCCAGCGGCTCTCGAAGATGCCGACCACCATCTGCGGATTGTCGCGCCGGGTGACCGAGGAAAGCACCTTCTCGCTGACCTCGAGCACCAGCCCGCCGGAGGCGACGGTCTTCGCCGCCATTTGCTCGACCAGCGGCTTGCCCTTGGCGGCCTTGGCATAAACAAGGGTGCGGATCGTCCAGCCGAGCTCGATCGCGTCGATGACAAGCTTCAGCCCCTCGGCCATGAAGGTGCCGCTCTGTTCGCGCGCCTTCTTGTCGCTCAGTGTCTTGATGTCCTTAATGATCGGATTGGCAAGCGAGGTGACTTCCTTCACCTGCCCGACCTTGTGCGGGCCGGAGCCCCTGTGTTCATGGCTCATTTCGGCACCCAGCGGGAGAAAAGGGAGGTGGAGAGCGCGCGCGCCGGTGTGTTGCCGTCCAGCCCTGCCTCGCGGATGACCAATTCGCCGGACTCGACCACACCGCCGGCACCGCGCATGGTTTCGCGCATCAGTTCATGGATCGAATAGAAGCTGGCACGGATCGAATAAGCCGTCAGCACCAGGCCGACAGCCTTCGGCGACAAGATCTCGCGGCAGACATCGAGCATCAGTGGCAGATGGTCGAACAGATGCCAGACCTCGCCATTCGGGCCACGGCCGAACTTTGGAGGGTCGGTCAGGATGATGTCATAGGTGTTGCCGCGGCGTTCCTCGCGAAGGATGAACTTCATCGCGTCTTCGCAGATCCAGCGGATCGGCGCCTTGTCCAGACGACTGAGCGCCTGGTTTTCGCGCGCCCAGCCGATCGCCTTCTTGGAAGCATCGACATGCGTCACCTCCGCGCCCGCGGCGGCGGCGACGAGCGAGGCGACTCCGGTGTAGCCGAAGAGGTTGAGCACCTTGAGCGGACGTCCTGCCGCCTCGACCTGCTGCTTCATCCACGTCCAGTGGACGATCTGCTCGGGAAACACGCCGACATGGCGGAACGAGGTGAAACGGCCGAAGAAATCGACGCCGAGTAGGTTCAGCGGCCAGGTCTCGCCAAGCGCTTCCTTCGGAAAACGCCAGCGCCCCGTGCCTTCTTCGTCGGTGTCGCCGGTAAAGGCCGCGTCTACTTTTTCCCAGGTATGCGCCGGAAGCGAAGGCTGCCACAGCGCCTGGCCTTCCGGCCTGATGATGCGATAGGGACCGTACTGCTCCAGCTTTTCGCCGTTACCGCTGTCGATCAGGTGGAAGTCACCGGCACCGAGCGATTCAAGGATCACAGGCACGCGCTCGGCAGGCCGCTCGCCCGTCCGCACCGTCAAGGGGCGTTCGATCGTCGCTGCGGCGGCTTCGCGTGCCGCCTCCCGCAAAGGCACGGGACTGCTCACGGGCTTCAGTGGGCGGCTGCTGCTGCGCTCATCGCCGCGGCGTCCGCCGGATGACCCGGCGCCGGATTTCTGGCCCGGCCGGCGTTCTTTCTGTCTCAACGTGGTCTTCCGCGTGCTGAACTGGATTGAGCCCGTGCAAATAGCATTCCGTTTCTGCTTGGCAAAGCGCTTTCCCGTCGTGATAAGTTTACCGACATCCAAATGGGAGGATTTCACATGGACTTGACCGGCGAAGAGCGCATCAGCGCGCCACGTGACGTGGTGTGGGCGGCCTTGAACGATCCCGAGATACTCAAGCGGTGCATTCCGGGCTGTCAGGCCCTGGAGCTGAGGTCGCCGACAGAGCTGACCGCGACCGTCAAGATAAAGATTGGCCCGGTTTCCGCGACTTTCAATGGTGAGGTCACCCTGTCCAACATCAACGCACCGGAAAGTTACACCATCTCGGGTGAAGGCAAGGGCGGCATCGCCGGTTTCGCCAAGGGCGGCGCGGACGTCACCCTGACGGAAGATGGCGCCGAAACGATCCTGCAGTATCAGGCGAGCGCTCAGGTCGGCGGCAAGATTGCGCAGTTGGGCGCTCGGCTGATCGACTCGAGTTCACAGAAATTGGCACGGCAGTTTTTCTCGGATTTCAACGCTGCCGTCAGTTCCGAGGCGGCGGAATAAAGCGGGTGGAGGGAGTTGGCAGGCCCCGCGGCATCGTCTAATCCGATGTCCATGAAATGGACAATCAGATCGCCGGACCAGGCGGATCAGGAAGCGCTCGCCGACATCTATCTCGCGGTTCGCCGCGAGACGTTCGCCTGGGTCGAGCCGCTGGCTTTCCGCCACCAGGATTTCTTCGCTCACACGCAAGGGGAGATCGTCTGGCTGGCAGAGACGCCGGAAGGCGAGATCGCCGGCTTCATGACGCTGTGGGCGCCCGACGACTTCATTCACATGCTCTACATCCGCAAGGATTGGCAGGGAAAGGGTGCGGGGACCGCCCTGCTGAGGGCTCTGCCCAACTGGCCTCGCCAGAAATACCGGCTGAAGTGCCTGGTCAGGAACGCCCGCGCAAAGGCGTTCTATCTCGCGAACGGATTTAGGGTGACCGCAGGCGGCACCTCGGCCGAAGGCGACTACGACGAGATGAGCTTCATTCCTGCGATCTAGCGACCTCGTGACGTCGCTTGCGGCGACCTACTGGAGTTGCGGTTTCTTCAGGAAGCTGTTGCGGTCTGCTGACTTGATGCGCAGCCACGCTTCGCGGCCATCGCGCAATACCCGCATAGGAATGTCAGCGCCGGCCGGGCCGCTGCTCCAGACTTTGCGGTAGAAATCCGCGAGGCCATCGACTTCCCCGTCGCGGATCTCCGAAATGATGTCGCCCTGCTGCAGTCCCGCCTGTGCGGCCGGACTTCCCTCGGCCACGCTCATGACGATCACGTCACCGTTGCTCTCGGCAGAAAAGGCGCCCAGCCATGGCCTCGGCGGCTTGTCGACCCGTCCACGAGCCAGGAGGTCGTCGAGGATGGGCGGCAACAGGTTGATCGGGACCACCATGTTGATGTCGGCAACCTCTCCATTCTGGCTCATCTGAAGTCGCAGCGAACCGATGCCCAGGAGTTTGCCGTCGGAATCCACCAGTGCACCGCCGCCCCAGGAAGGATGGGCAGGCGTCGTGAAGATCGCTTCGTCCAGCAGATATTCCCAGTAACCGGCAAACTCCTGCTTGGCGACGATGCTTGCCTCGACGAACTGACCTATCCCATCCGCCAGCACGACAGGATCGCCGATACCTGCCTTTGCGGCATCTCCGAAATCCAGCGCAGGGAGACCAAGCTCGCCCAGTGCCTGTAACAGGCCAAATCCGGTTTCCTGATCGTAGGCCAGTGCATGTGCGGCCACAACACGCCCGTCGTGGGTCGTCAGCCAGACCTCTTCGGCCTCGGTGATCAGATAGCCGATCGTCAGCACCAGTCCGGCCTCCCGGATGACGACGCCGCTGCCTTCCCGCCTGATGCCGAGCGCGTCGGCGGTAAAGGCATCGTCAGGAATGGAGGTTCGAACGGCGACAACCGATTGCAGGGTCTTATCGATATTCATGGTTTCATCCTCATAAGCCGTGGCGCTGAGGTGTTGAAACTGCTGTGTGGCAGAAGCGCGACGGGTAATACCTGCATAGCTATGGAGCCATATCGATCGCCGCAAGTATCCCGCGATCGAAATCTATCGCGACGGCAGTTGCCCAGCGATCTCGTCGGCGCGCGTCTTGTGCCGGTCGGCTTCGGTATGCCAGCGGACGGCCTCCTTCGCTTCCGAGCGCGCGCGCTTGCGATGCTTGCTCTGGCTGAACCATGTTGCTGCCGAACCGACCAACATGCCGATGATCAACGCGATAAACACGAAGACGAAAAAGGGAGCCGATAGCGAGAGAACCTGGTCATCCGGTCGGAATGGGTTGAACGCGAGCGTTACGCTCTGTCGATTGGCAACGCAAAAAGCGATCAGGATGATGCCGAGAGGCAGTAAAATCAGAAGGTTGAGGATCTTCTTCGTCATTTTTCACTTCCGCATGCTTTGGCGCGCGCCGTCTCCGGCGCAACGCTCCCTGTCAGCCACAGGATAGTAAGGGCTTCATGAAATTCAAGTGCGGTTTCGCCGCAGGCAGTGACAGACGAGGATCAGTCGTCCTGATCAGCCTGCCCCGGATTCAGTCGTTCACGCAATTCCTTGCCGGTTTTGAAGAAGGGAACCCATTTCTCTTCGACGAAGACCGTGTCGCCGGTACGCGGGTTGCGACCGGAGCGCGACGGGCGGTTTTTCACGGAGAATGCGCCGAAGCCGCGCAACTCGACGCGGTTGCCTCCCGACAGCGCATCGGTGATCTCGTCGAGGACCGCATTGACGATATTTTCGACGTCGCGGTGATAGAGATGCGGGTTGCGCGCTGCAACTATCTGCACCAGTTCGGACTTGATCACTGTCGCCCCCTTAAATTATTGATTTCTTATCAATCGCGGCCAACCTGCCAAACTGAAAGGAGCCCGTCAAGGAGCAACTTCTGTGGCAGAATTCCGGTTATGTCTTGAGCTTTGGCGAGATCGCCATAGCCAAGCAGCGTCAGTATCTGCGCGGCACTATCTGCAAGCAGGAAAGGCGTGCTGCTTTTCTTGTCCCAGTCAACCTGCGGCAGGTCCTTACTGACGTTGCGGGTTGCCAGATAGGCACGAATCTCGTCGTCGCCACCAATCTGATCGATGAGCTTGACCTTGAGCGCCTGCCGGCCGGTGAATAT
Organism: Rhizobium sp. Root1220; assembly: GCF_001426265.1. Classification (GTDB taxonomy): domain Bacteria; phylum Pseudomonadota; class Alphaproteobacteria; order Rhizobiales; family Rhizobiaceae; genus Rhizobium. Next base: position 213,621 of record NZ_LMDG01000001.1, on the reverse strand, counting down.
GGTGCCGTCGGCGAGTTTCTGAACTTCGTCGCGCGGCAGCTTGCGGCGATCGGCGACCAGATCGACGAACCAGCCGTAGCTGTCGACGATCATATTGTTGATCATCGCCTTGGCTTCCTCGCTCGCCGGATGGAACGGCGATGGCTCGGCCTTCAGCGGCGAGGATTTGATCTCTTCGAGGGAAACACCGATCTTGTCGAGCAGCGGCTTCACCTGCGGATACTGGAAGATGACGCCAATCGAACCTGTGATCGAGCTGTCGCCGGCGATGATTGTGTCACCTGCCGTGGCAATCATGTAGCCGGCCGAGGCTGCAAGCGTGCGGATATCGGAAACGACCGGCTTTTTGACGGCTATGGCGCGGATCGCCTTGAAGATTCGCTCGCCGCCATAAGTCGTGCCGCCTGGCGAGGAGATGGAGATGACGACGGCCTTGGCCGCATCGCTCATCTCGATGGTTTTCAAGCGTTCAAGGAGTTCCGTATCGTCGGTGATGAGACCGGAAATTGTCACGTGAGCGACATGCGGCCGGCCTGTTCCGGCATCACCCCAGACAAATCGATAGGCGGCTAGACCGAGCGCCACCAGCAGCAGAACTGTGACGATGCGCCAGAACCCGAGCTTTCGGCGAAGCCTGCGGCGATCTGCAATCATCGAGCTGTCCATTCATTCCTCCAGGCGGCACACGCCGAGCAATCCCAATCTAGGGCTGTCAGGGCGGCCGGAAATGCCGGTTTACCGCGGTTTCATTGCCTTTGTTGCTTGTTGCAGAAAAAAATCCATATTGGCAAGTCAGTGTAATAATGCGAAACGAACTGTGATCGGGCGAGACGATACCTATATACGTGCTCCGACATCGACATGGACTGATTTTATGCTGAATACAGTGAACACCAGCGGCAAGGCTGCCTTTGCCCGGCCCGGGAGGGGGCCGTATGGCGATGCGCGCTTCCATTCCGCACGCGTCCGGCGTCTCAAGGTTCTATTGCCGATCGCGGCTGTCGCGGTTTCGCTGGTTTTCATCGGGGTCTCCGTTATCCGCACCTATCTGCCGGAAAACATCAAGATCGCAGGCGCCAAGATCGAAAACGGCAAGGTGGTCATGGAAAAACCGGCCATATCCGGTCGCAATTCCGACGGCATCAACTATTCGATGATTGCCGAACGTGCCCTGCAGGACATCAAGAATCCGAACCTGCTCACGCTCGAAACCATCAAGGCGGCCGTGCCGATGAAGGACGATCTGATCGCCCGCGTCGAGGCGACGACGGCCGATTACGACCGGTCGACCGACAACCTGGATATCAAGGCGCCCTTCGCCATTCTCTTGAGCAACGGGCTCAAGGCGGACTTCCAGACAGCCAAGGTCGACATCAAGGGTGGGAAGCTTTTGACCGACGATCCTGTCGCGATCCAAAAAGATGGTGCTTCCATTGTTGCGCAGTCGCTCAAGATGACGGATAAGGGGCGGACGATCACATTCGAGGGGAATGTTCGCATGAATGTCGATCCATCAGCCATTCGCAAACAGGGCAACTAACAGCCGGGTCACCATGACAAACGATCGTCGCATCTCAGCCCGCAACACGGGTGCAATATTTCTCAACGGTGCACTCGCGCTCCTGCTGCTGGCCGGAGGCGCTGTTGCGCAGGCGACGACCAGCCAAATGGATGGTTTGAAGCTCAACAACGATGAGCCGATCCAGATCGAGAGCGACAAGCTGGAAATTCACGATCAGGAGCACACCGCCGATTTTTCGGGCAACGTCAAGGTGGTGCAGGGAGCGACGACTCTGCAGGCTGGTCACATGACGGTTTTCTACAAGCCAAAGGATGAAGCAGCGAGCGCCGGCACCACACCGGCAGCTGACAAGCAGGCGCCCGCCTCGATTTCGTCCGGCAATGCCGATATCGATCACATCGTAGTCACCGACAAGGTGTTTCTCACCTCCGGCACCCAGACCGCGACGGCCGACAACGGCTCCTTCGATATGGCCAAGCAGCTTTTTATCCTGAAGGGTGACAAGGTTGTCCTTTCGGACGGACCCAACGTATTCACCGGTTGCCAGTTGACGGTCCATATGGCGACGGGACAGGCGCAACTGGACAGCTGCGGGGGGCGCGTCCAGATACAGCTTGATCCAAAATCACAGAAAAAGAACTGACCCCGGCCTTCACGTGAAATTATTCTCGCTATCGACCATGTTCGGCAGGTCGGGCCCGCAGGCCGCGACCGAAACCAGCGCCGGTGACAAAAGCCGTTACCAGGGCACCCTTATTGCGCGCGGTCTGACCAAGACCTATAGCACTCGGCGTGTTGTGAACGGGGTGTCACTGGTGGTGCGGCGCGGCGAGGCTGTCGGTCTGCTTGGTCCGAACGGTGCCGGCAAGACGACCTGTTTCTACATGATCACCGGTCTCGTGCCGGTGGACGAAGGCACGATCGAGATCGACGGTAACGACGTCACCACGATGCCGATGTACCGCCGTGCGCGGCTGGGCGTCGGCTATCTGCCGCAGGAAGCCTCGATCTTTCGCGGGCTGACGGTTGAAGACAACATCCGAGCCGTTCTTGAAATGCACATCAAGGACAAGGGCGCGCGCGAAAAGAAGCTCGACGAGCTGCTCGACGAATTTCACATACGCAAGCTGCGCGGAAGCGCTGCGGTGTCGCTGTCGGGTGGCGAGCGTCGGCGTCTTGAGATCGCGCGTGCGCTGGCGACGGACCCCACCTTCATGCTTCTCGACGAGCCTTTTGCGGGTGTCGATCCGATCTCGGTCGCGGATATCCAAAATCTGGTGCATCATTTGACGGCCCGCGGCATCGGCGTCCTCATCACCGATCACAATGTGCGCGAGACGTTGGGTCTTATCGACCGTGCCTACATCATCCATGCGGGCGAAGTGCTGACGCATGGCCGGGCCAACGACATCGTCAATAATCCGGAAGTCCGCAGACTGTATCTTGGCGACAATTTCAGCCTTTGACAAAGTCAAAGGCGACGGAAATTCACCTTCTGTGACAGTTCCGCTTGACCAAATACGATAAAAAGGCAATTTTTGGGCCAACTTGGATTTCCGTGGCCTGAACCCGTGACAGGATGCGGTTTCCCGGAGGAGACGAACGGGAGTTTCGCGTCCATTATGGCACTATCGGCCAACCTTTTCTTGCGCCAGAACCAGTCGCTGGTGATGACACCTCAACTGATGCAATCCATTCAGTTGCTGCAGATGACGCATTTCGAGCTCACACAGTTCATCGCTCAGGAAGTCGAGAAGAATCCACTGCTTGAGTTTCCGTCAAATGACGCGGAAATGGGCAGCGAGCGGGTCGCCGACGCTGACGAGGTCTATGCGCGGCAGACGGATGAAGCAACGTCCGACGACGGTTACGATAGCCGCACCGAGGTGCTCTCCGCTGACTGGTACGAAAGTGGCGGCAGTGCCAGCGTCAGCCGCCTGACCGACGAGCTCGATTCCAACTATGCGAATGTCTTTCCCGATGACAGTGTGCCGCAAAGAGCGGATGCGCCCGAACTGATCAGCCAGTGGAAGTCGATGCCTGGCAGTGGCGAGGGAGCGGACACCTATGATCTCGACGATTTCGTTGCCGGCCAGATTTCGCTGCGGGATCATCTCGCCCAGCAATTACCCTTCGTGCTGCCGGATATGGGCGATCGGCTGATCGCCCAGTACCTTGTCGACCAGCTCGATGACGCCGGATATCTCCAGGGGAATACGGCCGACGCATTCGAGCGGCTTGGTGCCGCTGCAGACGACATCAATCGCGTCGTCGCCGCTTTGCAGACGTTGGATCCACCCGGCGTCTTTGCCCGCAGCCTCTCCGAGTGCCTGGCCATCCAGCTTCGCCAGAAAGATCGCTATGATCCAGCCATGCAGGCTTTTGTCGCAAATCTAGACCTTCTTGCACGCCGCGACTTTGCGACGTTGAAGCGGATCTGTGGCGTCGACGAGGAGGATCTGCTCGATATGCTGGGTGAGATCCGGCAGCTCAATCCGAAGCCGGGCAGTGGTTTCGAAGCCGGCGTTTCCGAGGCGATCATGCCGGATGTGGTTGTTCGTTCTGCCGCTGACGGCGGCTGGCTGGTCGAACTGAACCCGGACACCCTGCCGCGCGTGCTTGTCAATCAGACCTATTTCTCAAAGGTAACGAAAAGCGGCGACGATCACGCCTTTCTCTCGGAATGCCTGCAGACTGCCAATTGGCTGACGCGCAGTCTCGACCAGCGCGCCAAGACGATCATGAAGGTGACGAGCGAGATCGTGCGACAGCAGGATGCCTTCCTCATGCATGGTGTCGATCACTTGCGGCCGTTGAACCTCAAGACCGTGGCCGACGCGATCAAGATGCACGAATCCACGGTCAGCCGCGTAACCTCGAACAAGTACATGCTGACACCGCGCGGCCTCTTCGAGCTGAAATATTTCTTCACGGTCTCGATCAGTGCCGTGGAAGGGGGCGTTAGCCACTCGGCTGAGGCCGTCCGGCACAAGATCCGCGCCCTGATCGTGCAGGAGCTTCCGGAGGCGGTCCTCTCCGACGATGACATAGTCGATATTCTCAAGAATGGCGGAGTCGACCTTGCTCGGCGTACGGTGGCGAAGTATCGGGAGGCCATGAACATTGCTTCGTCGGTTCAGCGCAGGCGGGAGAAGCGGGCTTTGGCCAAGGTGGCCGGCTTCTGATGGTCGGACGAACGATCCTCCGGTGTATTCGTAAAATCTAATAGTCGTCTATTGACATTTGAGTCACTTCTCGCTAGAAGCCCGCCGCAATCGGCGCTGTGGATGGCGTCGCAAGTTATCCCCATCAACCGCAGGCGCGTCTAGCCGGGAACTTCGGCCGATCTTGCTTGAGATCACGCGAAGTGCTTGGATGAGGGTCAGCGTTGGCGTAAACTGGTACTCGCAAACCACATAAGAAGGAAACCTCCATGAGTGTGCGTGTATCCGGTAAACATATGGAAATTGGTGAATCGTTCCGTCAGCGGATCGAGGACCAAATTGGTGTGGCCGTTACGAAATACTTCGACGGAGGCTATTCTGGTCAGGTGATCGTGCAAAAGGCCAACGCCCGTTTTTCCGCCGACTGCAAGCTTCATCTCGATAGCGGAGTTGTTTTGCATGCCGCTGGTGAGGCCATGGACCCACAGCTGGCTTTCGACGCCGCTTCTCAACGGATCGAGAAGCGACTTCGCCGTTACAAGCGTAAACTCAAGGATCATCATGCCGGAAACCATCTCAACGGTTTTGCGGAAGTGGCCTACACAGTCATGGACGGCATGCCGGATCACGACGATGAGATTGAGGACGATTTTGCACCGGCGATCGTTGCCGAAAGCACGAAGCAACTGAAGACCATGTCCGTTGCGACCGCCGTGATGGCGCTCGACATGACGGACGAACCCCTGCTGCTTTTCCGTAGCCCGGGCAAGGAACAACTGAACATCGTTTACCGTCGCCAGGACGGTAACATCGGCTGGATAGACGCAGCCAGCATCAAAGGCTGAGATTCAAGGCGAGGGGCGGCAGTGCGGCTGCCGCTCTCCCTCTTGGCGCAAAAGGAAAAAGAAATGGCATTGGCAGATTTGCTGCAGCAAAATGCGATCATTCCCGCTCTCAGGGTAAATTCCAAGAAACAGCTCCTTCAGGAATTGGCTGCCAAGGCGTCAAAGGTCACCGGGCTGTCGGAGCGGGAAGTTTTCGACGTTATTCTGCAGCGCGAACGGCTCGGCTCGACCGGCGTCGGCAATGGCATCGCCATACCCCACGGCAAGCTTGCAAGCGTCCACTCGATCGTCGGTATCTTCGCGCGTCTTGACCAACCGATCGATTTCGAGGCGCTCGACGATCAGCCGGTTGATCTCGTGTTCCTGCTGCTCGCGCCCGAAGGTGCTGGCGCGGATCATCTCAAGGCACTGTCGCGTATTGCGCGCGTTCTTCGCGATCACGATCTTGTGGCGAAGCTGCGCGCGACCGATTCCGCTTCGGCGATCTATTCATTCCTGAACGAAGAGCAGGCCTCCAACGCGGCTTGAGCGTTGCCGGTTCTTCACAAAAAAGGCGCCCGATTGCTCGGGCGCCTTTTTTGATTCTCAAAGGGCCAGTTCAGAACTCTTCCCAATTGTCCTGGGAGAGTGCGGCCGAGCCATGCGTCTGGGCGACGGCGCGCCGTGGCGCTGGTGCAGTAGCCGGACGGTAGGCTGACGCGGCAGCCGGTGCGCGCATCTGCTGGGCGGTTGAACGCAGCGCGGCAGCATGTCCTGCTCCCCCGACACGAAAGCGCAGGACGAGTTGCTTCAGTGTCTGCGCCTCATCGTTGAGGGTCACGCTCGCAGCCGTCGTTTCTTCCACCATAGCGGCGTTCTGCTGGGTCACCTGATCCATCTGGTTCATGGCCTGGTTGACCTCCTTGAGACCGATCGCCTGTTCGCTGGCCGATGCGGAGATCTCGCGAATGAGGCCATTGATGCCCATCACTTGCTCGGAGATCTTGTGCAACGTATCGCCAGCACGGCCAACAAGATCGACGCCTTCCTTGACCTGCACGGCCGAGGTATTGATGAGCGTTTTGATTTCCTTCGCAGCACTTGCCGAACGCTGTGCCAGTTCGCGGACCTCTTGGGCCACGACGGCAAAGCCCTTGCCGGCTTCCCCGGCGCGCGCTGCCTCGACGCCGGCATTCAACGCTAGCAGGTTGGTCTGGAAGGCGATCTCGTCGATCACGCCGATGATGCGCGATACCTCGGTAGAGGACTGCGCGATGCCGTGCATGGAGGTGATCGCCTTGCGGACGACCTCGCCGGATTTCTCGGCATCCTCGCAGGCGAGGTTGACGTTGTCGGCGGCAACACGGGCATTCTCGGCGCTCGAATTGACCTGTGCGGTCAGCTGGTTCAGTGCCGCCGCAGTCTCTTCCAGGCTTGCGGCCTGCTGCTCGGTGCGCTTGGCCAGATCGGACGCGCTTCCACTGATCTCGCTCGTTCCGGAACCGATGTTTACGACACTGAGGTTCATGGTGTTGATCGTTTCCTCAAGGCTCGCCAGCGCAGCATTGAAGTCCTGCTTCAGCTTGTCGTATTCGCCCGGGAACTCGTCGGTGATGCGATGGCCGAGGTTGCCCTGGGAAAGCTCGGCGAGCCCGGAACCGACGATCGAGACGATATGGCGTTGCAGCGTGACCGACTGCTGGCGCTCGGATTCCGAGCGGCCACGTTCCGCTTCCGCTTCATCACGCTGGCTGTTAGCCTCGGCTTCAAGGCGTTGCGTATCAGCAAGTGCGAAGCGGAAGCCTTCGAGGGCCTTCGCAACGGAGCCGATCTCATCGGCGCGGTCCTGACCGGCCACCGGCTGCTCATAGCGACGATCGCTGAGCATCTTGACGCTGGCGACCAGACCGCTGAGCGGACGCTGGACGAGGGACCGGACAGCGAAGTAGAGAGCCAGCATGACGGCCGCCAGAACCAGAATGCCGGCGACGATCATCATAAAGGTCTGATCCTGTACCGGCGCGTTGATAGCACTGCGCGGAACATCGACCAGGATAACCCAGGTGGTGTTGATGTCAGGCAAGGCGAACGGATAGACGACGCGATCGAAAGGCTCGTACCCGTCGAACGTCAGGTCCTTGATCACGGAAGGCTGCTGAGAGGACAGGGCACTCTTGACCGCAGCCGTGCCGTCTCCGTCGTAGTCCTTCATGGCCAGCTCCGCCTTCGGCGGAACGATCCACTTGCCGCCCTGCGACAGCAGGGTGACACGGCCGGAGCCGAACGGGTGGAGGGTCGAAAGCTTGTCGGACAGTGACTTTAGCGAGATGTCGACGCCACTGACGCCGATCAGCTTGCCACCGGACAGAACGGGATAGGCGATCGACGTCATTGCAGTATTCTCGCCGGTGGTCGTCTCGGCGTAAGGCGGCGAAAGCGCACCCTTCTTGCTCTCGGCTGCCAAGGCATACCACGGCGCCTTGTAGTCGGAATCGAAGGTGGAGAAGGCGAAGCCACCGTCCTTGCGCTTCGTCCAGTAGGGGTTGAAGGTGCCATCCTTTGCGGCGCCGAAGTCGACCTTGCCGCCCATGCTGGGGGACTGACCGTCAAATGCGTTCGGCTCTTCTGCGAACCAGCTGCCGAAGGCAAACTGGTTGCGTTCGACGTTGGCCTTCAGCATGTCGAGGACAGCCTTGCGGTCGAGGTATTTGCCTTCGTGTCCGCGGCTGATCGTGCCGGCCATGGAGCGCGCCGCACCTGCAAGCTCGCCAACGGAGGAGGCAACTTCATTGGCGATCGATTTCGCCTCGAGATTTGCCTGGTCCATGGTGAGCGTCTGGACACGGTCGCGCGTCTCGCCGATCAGGAAGAAGTTGGAGACGAAAAGGACGCACGCGATAGCGACGCCGGTAATAAGGATAAGCTTGGCTGCGAGCGATTTCATTCTGAAAATGAACATGGATTCCTCGGGGATCAAGGATGCGCCGAACGGGGCATTCACCGGCGCAGGGACGAAGGCGTCGCCCCTTCATGGAGCAGCCGTAACGAGGGCCTGAGCCTTGGAGGAAGGTCTGGCGATCAACGCGAACATCGCCAGAAATCTCTTAAATTTGAGTGAAATCCTATGAAATCATATGGGCCCGCCCCGACTATGTCGCAGGCGAGGGGACTTAGAGTTTGCTTGCGACGTCAGCCCTCAAGGGGATGGAAGGCTGGGCACCCTGCTTGAGGCAGGCAAGCGATCCGGCCACCGCTGCACGACGCAGCGCCACTTCGAAATCAAGCCCCTCATCGAGGCTGGCCGCAAAGTAACCGCAGAAAGTATCGCCCGCACCGACGGTGTCCACTGGTTCGATCTTCAGTCCGGTGGTGCGGAATATCACGCTGTCCCGAATGGCGATGACGCCATCGGCGCCAAGTGTCACGATCAGGGTCTGGCCGGTTTCTCCATTGAGGCGCTTCAGCGCGGCCTCGCGCTCGTCCGGCCCCATGTTCTCCTGCCCTGCAAGGCGCTCGAACTCCGTCTCGTTGGCGATGACGATATCGGCGAGGCGGCCAAGCCGTGCTGCATCGTCGATCAGCGGCGCAAGGTTGAGCACCGTCGTGATGTTTCTGGTACGCGCGCCGGCCAATGCCTGCTCCACCGCCGGAACGGGGATCTCAAGCTGCAGCATCAGAATGTCACCCTTGTTCATCGCGGCAATCGCGAGATCAGCGTCCGAGGTCGTGACGGTGCCGTTCGCGCCAGGCACGACGGCAATCATATTCTCGCCGTCACCGCCGACAAGGATCAGTGCGGTACCTGTTGGTTCATCGGCATGCTTGACGGCTTCGAGGAGGGTTCCCGCGTCTTTCAGCAGTGCAAGCGCCGGCTCTGCGAAACCGTCCTTGCCCACGGCGCCGGCCATGTGAACGGTGCGTCCGGCACGCCGGGCAGCCAGTGCCTGGTTGGCGCCTTTGCCGCCGGCAGCCGTCGAAAAGCTGTTACCCGCAACCGTCTCGCCCGGCTTTGGCAGCCGTTCGGTCGTGGCGATGAGATCCATGTTGATGGAGCCGAAAACTGTGATCATAAGGGTGTTCCATCCAAAGCTTTTCCTTGGCGCGACACTGCCCGAAGGGCTTACTCGTCGTCAACCACCCTGAGCTTGAGAAGCCCTGTGCGGCTGTCGACGGATTTCGGGGCGGGTTCACTGTCCCGTCCGGATTTGCCGTCGCCGCCCTCGAATTCCAGGGCCTCGATCTTGGCGCCGCGCTTGTTGAGCTTGTCGGCAGACGTCACAATCATGTCGACATCCTTCTGGGCCATCGCGAAATGGCCCTGCAGCTTTCGCACGCGCTCGTCGAGGCGACCGAGATCGTCCATCAGATTGGCGACTTCGCCCTGGATGACATGCGCCTGCGCTTGCATGCGCTGGTCCTTCAGGACGGCCTGGATGACCTGGATGGACAGCATCAGCAGCGACGGCGAGACGATGACGATACGCGCACGGTGCGCCTTTTGCACGATCGCCTCGAAATTCTCGTGGATTTCCGCGAAGATCGATTCCGACGGCACGAACATGAAGGCGGTTTCCTGGGTCTCGCCCTGGATCAGGTATTTCTCCGAGATATCGCGGATATGCGTTTCCATGTCGCGGCGGAACTGCTGGGACGCGGCCTTGGCAAGATCAGGACCACCGGCATCGCGGATCGCATTCCAGGCTTCGAGGGGAAACTTGGCATCAATGACGAGCGGCGGCGCGCCGTTCGGCATGCGGACGGTGCAATCCGGGCGCGACCCGTTGGACAGCGTCTGCTGAAAGGCATAGGCCCCCATCGGAAGGCCGTCGGCGACGATTGTCTCCATACGGGATTGGCCGAAGGCGCCACGCGTCTGCTTGTTCGACAGGATGGCCTGCAGCCCGACGACATCCTTTGCCAGTGTCTGGATGTTGTTCTGCGCCGCATCGATGACCGCCAGCCGCTCCTGCAGCCGCTGCAGGTTCTCATGCGTCGACTTCGTCTGCTCGGTAATCGTCGTGCTGACACGCTGCGACATTCCGTCCAGGCGCTGGTTGATCGCCTGATTGAGCTCGGCCTGCCGGGAGCCGAACACCTCGGCCATGGTCGACATGCGTCCATGCATCTCGGCCTGGATCTTCAAAAGCTCGGCCATCCGGCCATCGGCTTCCGCAGCGCGCAGGCCCGCGTCTTCCGCCTGTTCCCGCCGCAACTGGTTGCTGCGCACGAGGAGGACGATCATGAGAACGATCAGCGCGGCGGCAGCACCGCCTGCAAGTGCAAGCATGGCCGGGTTGATCTGGGACAGGACGGCGGAAAGCGATTCGGAGGTAGCATTCATTCCGCCACCATAGCAAAGTCGATGACGCTGGCTAGATCAAAACATGAACAGACCACAGGTCTTCTCGGATCTCATAGGTTGACCGATGAATTGGCAGCCGACAAATCAGGTCGCCATTTAACCATTGCTAAACTATATTCGGCAAAAGCTCTGCTCAAATTTCTCTTTCAGCATCAATTACAAAGCAGAGATATCATGACAAGCCAGCCATCCGACAACGGCCTCAAGCAGCGCCTCGATTTCATCGAACTGAACGATGACGCTCGCACGGCGCTGCGCGAGATGCGTCCGGCGATTTCGGAGCTGCTGGGCGGTGCCCTGGATAAATTCTACAGCAAGCTGGCGCGCACGCCGGCCGTTGCAAGCTTTTTTGCCGACAAATCGCATATGAACCATGCCAAGGCGCGCCAGGAAGCCCATTGGGCCAATCTGGCGGGCGGCAATTTTGACGAGGCCTACGTCAAGGGGGTCATGGCCGTCGGCAAGACGCATGCCCGTATCGGCCTCGAGCCACGCTGGTATATCGGCGGCTACGCGCTTTTGATGAGCGATCTGATCAAGGGGCTGATGGACAAGCAGTGGCCTTCGATGTTTGCACGCCAGCAGGGCAAGGTGCTTGCCGAGAAACTGGCCGCGGTCGTCAAGGCGGCGATGCTCGACATGGATTATTCCATCTCCGTCTATCTCGAAGCGATGGAAGAAAAACGACTGAAGCTGGAAGAGGAGCGCATCAAGGCGGAATCCGATCAGGCGATTGCCCTCGATCATCTTCGCCGCGGCCTCGAAGCCCTTTCGAACGGCGACCTCGAAGCCACCCTGCCGGCTGATCTGCCCGGCAACTTCAAGGAAATGGCCGAAGACTACAACCGCGCAGTCGCCGCCCTGCGGACGTCCTTTGCGTCTGTCCGGGCAACTTCCGGTGAAATCCTGCAAGGGACCGACGCAATTGCCAAGGGATCGGATGATCTGGCATTGCGTACCGCGCAGCAGGCGGCCGGCGTCGAGGAGAGCTCTGCCGCCCTGCAGCAGTTGTCGGTCAGCGTCGGCCAGACGGCGGCCAACGCCGAGAAGGCCTCCGATGCAGTGCGCGACACCCAGCAGAAGGCGAAGAATTCCGGAGAGCTTGTTACCAGCGCCGTCTCGGCGATGGCGGGCATCGAGAAGTCCTCGACCGAAATTGCAAAGATTATCGGCGTCATCGACGAGATCGCTTTCCAGACGAACCTGCTGGCGCTGAACGCCGGCGTTGAAGCTGCCCGTGCCGGCGATGCGGGCAAGGGCTTCGCTGTCGTCGCTCAGGAAGTCCGCCAGCTTGCCCAGCGAACCGCGGATGCCGCCAAGGAAATCAAGAAGCTGATCTCGGAAAGTTCGGTACAGGTCAACGAGGGCGTCGACATCGTCAGCAGCACCGGCGAGGCGCTGAGCGACATGATCGCCCGCATCGACATCATCAACAGCTTTGTCGCCGATATCGCCGCCGCCGCGCGGGACCAGGCAACCGGTGTGAACGAAGTCAGTGTCGCCATCCGCAACATGGACACCATCACACAGCAGAACTCGGGCATGGTCGAACGCACTTCGGCCGAAACGCGTCACCTCAGAAACGAGGTCGAAAGCCTTGTCGGTCTTCTCCAGCGTTTCCGGACGGGCGGCCACGAGCGTGCGACCTCGACCGTCTCGCGCCGCGCTGCCTGAGGCGAAATGCGGCTAAATTCCGGTGGCGACGCAAAAAAGCGCCGCCACCGGCTTTCGGATAATTCCATCGGGCAAAAAGATGGGTTATGGGAACGCCATGACCATCAAGCCACTCATCATTCTCCCCGACCCGCTGCTCCGTCAGGTTTCCAAGCCGATCGAGCGCGTCGACAGTGATCTCCAACGTCTCGCAGACGACATGCTCGATACGATGTATGACGCACCGGGCATCGGCCTCGCCGCCATCCAGATCGGCGTGCTGCGCCGCGTTCTGGTCATAGACGTTTCGCGCGAAGGCGAGGAGAAGCAGCCTCTCGTCTTCATCAACCCCGAAGTCGTCACATCCTCCAACGAGCGCTCTGTCTACGAGGAAGGTTGCTTGTCGATCCCTGACTATTATGCCGAGGTCGAGCGCCCCGCTACAGTCAGCGTCAAGTATCTCGACCGCGACGGCAAGGAACAGATGGTGGAGGCTGACAGCCTGCTCGCTACCTGCCTGCAGCACGAGATCGACCACCTCAACGGCGTGCTCTTTATTGATCACATCTCGCGGCTCAAGCGCGAAATGGTGGTCAAGAAGTTTGCCAAGGCGGCCAAGACCACGAAGGCGATCTGAGGTCGCATTGAAATCCTCGGGTCAAAGCATCAATGTGCTGTGGACGGGTGCTGGAAGCCCGTTTCGAGTGCATGCGGGAAACTGGAGAGGCTTGGCAACCCTCAACGTGCGACCACAAAAGCCACATCGGTTTTCAGAAGGGCTTGATTTCGACCCCGTAAACCCGTTTGAAGACGGCTGACCTCAAGACTGGCGAGAAAAAATGTCGCTTCGCATCATTTTCATGGGAACGCCGGAATTCTCCGTCCCGACCCTGCGTATGCTGGTGGATGCCGGGCACTCGATCCTGGCCGTCTACACGCAACCGCCGCGTCCCGGCGGACGCCGTGGACTTGACCTGCAGAAGTCGCCGGTTCATCAGGCAGCGGAGCTTCTGGGCATCCCGGTCTTCACGCCCGTCAACTTCAAGGATCCCGCCGAGCGTGAGCGCTTCGCCGCCCACAAGGCAGACGTTGCCGTCGTCGTTGCCTACGGCCTGCTGCTCCCCGAGGCGATCCTGAATGGCACGCGTTACGGCTGCTACAACGGGCACGCCTCGTTGCTGCCGCGCTGGCGCGGTGCGGCACCCATCCAGCGGGCGATCATGGCGGGCGACGAAAAGACCGGCATGATGGTAATGAAGATGGACAAGGGGCTCGACACCGGCGACGTGGCGATCACCAGCGAGGTCGCTATCGGCGAGAACATGACGGCCGGCGAGTTGCATGACACGCTCATGCATGCCGGCGCCAAGGCAATGGCCAAGGCGATGGTCGATCTCGAAATGGGCAGTCTGTCACTTACGCCACAGCCTGTCGACGGCGTGCACTATGCCGCCAAGATAGACAAGAGCGAGACGCGGATCGATTTCTCGAAGCGTGCGGCCGAGGTTCACAATCATATCCGCGGACTTGCGCCTTTTCCGGGCGCGTGGTTCGAACTTGTGGTCGGCGGTAAGCCGGAGCGCGTGAAAGTGCTCGGTTCCGAACGCGCGGATGGTTCTGGCGCGGCCGGTGAGTTGCTATCGGACGATCTCGTCGTTGCCTGCGGCGCGGGTGCCATCAGGCTGACAAAGCTACAGAAGGCTGGTGGCAAGCCATTGATGGCGGCCGATTTTCTGCGCGGCACACCGCTTCCATCAGGCACGAGGCTGTTCTGATGCACCGTTACCGCATGACCGTCGAGTATGACGGCGCGCCCTATGTCGGCTGGCAGCGACAGGACAACGGCCCATCCGTGCAGGGGGCGATCGAGAAGGCCATTCTTTCGGCGAGCGGCGAAACCGTGTCGATCCGCGGCGCGGGGCGGACCGATTCCGGCGTGCATGCGATGGGGCAGGTGGTCCATGGCGATCTCGCCAAGGAATGGGCACCCTTCAAGCTGCAGAACGCGCTCAACGCGCATCTGAGGATGGCGGGCGAGCGCGTGTCTATCGTCGATGTCGAAAGCGCCAGCGAATTCTTCGATGCGCGCTTTTCGGCGCAACGGCGGCACTATCTCTATCGCATCATCACCCGCCGTGCGCCGCTGGCGATCGAGGCCGGCAAGGCCTGGTGGGTTCCGAAGCCACTGGATCACCAGGCGATGCACGCTGCCGCTCAGACGCTGGTCGGCAATCATGATTTTACGACCTTTCGTTCGGCGCACTGCCAGGCCAACAGCCCCGTGCGCACGCTCGACCGGCTGGATGTGAGCCGCAGTGGCGAACTGATCGAAATTCGGGCCACCGCCCAGAGCTTCCTGCACAATCAGATCCGCTCCTTTGCCGGCACGTTGAAGCTCGCGGGCGAGGGCAAGTGGACGCCTGAGGATGTGCGTGCGGCGCTTGAAGCTCGCGACCGAAAGGCCTGCGGCCCGGTCGCACCGCCTGACGGGCTCTATTTCATGCAGGTCGACTATCCCGCGGTCATCACCGATCGGCGGACGGAGACGGAAGCGCGCAATGACGACGACGATCTATCATAACCCCGCCTGCGGGACCTCGCGCAACACGCTTGCCATGATCCGTCAATCCGGCGAGGAGCCGGAGGTCATAGAATATCTGAAGACACCGCCGACACGCAAGCGACTGGTCGAACTGATTGCTGCGATGGATATCCCTGTTCGTGCGCTGTTGCGCGAGAAGGGCACGCCTTACGAGGAGCTGGGTCTGGATGATCCATCGCTCAGCGACGACCATTTGCTGGACGCCATGATCGCCAATCCCATCCTGATCAATCGGCCGATCGTGGTCACGGAGAAGGGAGTGTGCTTGTGCCGCCCGTCGGAGCTCGTCCTGGAGATATTGCCCAATTCGGCGATCGGCGCCTTTACCAAGGAAGACGGCGAAATCGTTCCGGGTCGATAACTGCCTAGACCGGATAGATACCGAGAAAGCGCTGTAGGTATTCTGACAGCAGCAGAGGCGGCACCAGCAGCACCAGCGTCAGCGCACCGACCATCAGGCCGTTTCCAAAGAAAATCATCCGCAGAATACGGGCGATCGCGAAGACCTGTGCGAACATGAAGGCGAGCAGCAGTATCGAGACAACACCAACCGCACCGGGTACGAAGAAGACCAGGGCCAGCAGCAACCCGTTGATATAGGACAGTGGGACGCCAAGCCAGTTGACGCTAACGATGATGGGCGCGAAGCGTTCGCCCTTCTTGAAGGCGAGCAGCAGCAGTCCGGCGAAGATCAGCGGCACGAACCAGTTTGCCGTTTCCACCATTCCGAGGCGCAAATAGAATAACACCCCGACATCTGTATGCGGCGGCATCGTCAGCAGAAAGGCCTGGCGCCACCAGAGCCAGGAAATGCCCATCGGAGGCAGGCACCAGAATATCGCCCAGAACGAACGATTGGCGCCTCGTTCGGACATGTCGAGGAAACCAAAGCCGCGCGGATCCATGCGGATCAGCAGCCACAGCCCGGCGAGGTAATACTGTACTTCCTTAAAGCCCGGCATTCTCGAACCAGCGCTCGATGAAGGTCTCGTAGATTCCGGTCAGTTGCTCGAGGTCGGAAACCGCGACACGTTCGTCAACCATGTGCATCGTCTGCCCGACAAGCCCGAATTCGACGACCGGGCAATAGTCCTTGATGAACCGGGCATCGGACGTGCCTCCCGTGGTGGAGAGTTTCGGCGCTAGTCCGGTAACGCTTTCCACGGCCGAAGACAGCGAGGCGATCAGCGCGTTGTTGCGGGTGAGGAACACATGGCTCGGCCGCTCGGCCCAAACCATGTCGTATCGCAGCGGCTCGCGGCCGGGACGAAGCGAGCCGTGCGCGGCAGCATCGTCCAGCCGTCGTACGATCTCCTGCTGCAGGCTTTCCGCCGTCCATGTGTCGTTGAAGCGGATGTTGAAACTGGCCGTCGCCTTGGAGGGAACGACGTTGGTTGCCGGATTGCCGACGTCGATCGTCGTCACTTCGAGGTTGGACGGCTGGAAATTATCGGTGCCGCCGTCGAACGGCGGGTCCATCAGCGACTGCGTCAATTGCAGGATCCCGCGCACTGCATTGTCCGCGAGGTGCGGATAGGCAGCGTGGCCCTGAACGCCGTGCACGGTTATCTTGCCGGATAGCGAACCACGGCGGCCAATCTTGATCATGTCGCCGAGTCTGTCGGGATTGGTGGGTTCGCCGACAAGGCATGCATCCCACTGCTCGCCACGCTCCGTCGCCCATTGAAGAAGCTTGATCGTGCCGTTAACCGCCGGTCCTTCTTCGTCGCCGGTAATCAGGAACGAAACCGAACCCTTCGGTGCGCCATGCTTTTCGATATGGCGGGCAACGGCGGCAACAAAACAGGCGATGCCGCCCTTCATATCGACCGCGCCGCGGCCGAAGAGCTCGCCGCCTGCGATTTCAGCAGCAAAGGGCGGATGTGTCCATGCGGCTTCGTCACCGACTGGAACCACATCCGTGTGCCCGGCAAACATCAAATGCGGGCCATCGTTGCCAAGGCGCGCATAGAGGTTCTCGATATCCGGTGTTCCCGGCTCTGTCGCCTTCACCTTCTCGACCTTGAAGCCGAGCGGCGAGAGCATCGCGTCAAGCGCCGACAGCGCGCCGCCCTCGGCGGGTGTCACGGACGGGCAGCGAATCAGGGTCTGGAGATTGGCGACGGGATCGGTAGCGGTCATGGCAGTGGAGTTATCCGGGGGTAGTGGCAAAGAAAAGGCAAGGCGGCGTCGTCGCCCTGTCGAGGTATGCCGTCCATTTCGCGGCGAGCTGTCCGGCGGTTCGCGACGGGCGAAGCGCCTTCTGCGAACGCTCTGGCACTATCAGTCGCGCAGCAGCTCGTTGATGCCTGTCTTCGAACGGGTCTTTTCATCGACGCGCTTGACGATGACGGCGCAATAGAGATGCGGCGCCGGCAGGCCGTTGGCCATCGTAGCATTGCCCGACGGCATGGAACCAGCAACGACAACCGAATAGGGCGGCACTTCGCCGTACATCACTTCGCCGGTGGCGCGATCGACGATCTTGGTGGACTTGCCGATATAGACGCCCATGCCGAGGACCGATCCCTCGCGGATGATGCAGCCTTCGACGACTTCCGACCGCGCGCCGATAAAGCAGTTGTCTTCGATGATCGTCGGGCCGGCCTGCATCGGTTCAAGAACGCCGCCGATGCCGACGCCGCCGGAGAGATGCACGTGCTTGCCGATCTGCGCGCACGAGCCCACGGTTGCCCAGGTGTCGACCATCGTGCCTTCATCGACATAAGCGCCGAGGTTGACGAAGGACGGCATCAGCACGACGTTTTTGGCGACAAAGGCAGAGCGGCGGACGATGCAGTTCGGCACGGCGCGGAAGCCCGCGGCGCGATACTGGTTCTCGCCCCAATTTTCGAATTTCGATGGTACCTTGTCCCACCACGTCGAATTGCCGGACCCGCCCTTGACGACTTCCATGTCGTTCAGGCGGAAGGAAAGCAGGACCGCCTTCTTCAGCCACTGGTTGACCTTCCACACGCCATCGGCACCGCGCTCTGCGACGCGTGCCTTGCCGCCGTCGAGAAGTTCGAGTGCTGCTTCGATCGCATCGCGCACTTCGCCTTTCGTTGACGTGGTCACGCTGTCGCGGCTATCGAAGGCGGCTTCGATGGTCTTTTCGAGGGAAGAAAGGTCGTTGGCGCTCATTGGAATTCCTTAAACTTCGATCTCTATCGTGGAGACCGAAGCCTCCGGGAATTGTGATTGGCGGGACGCGATCTGCTCTATCGCATGCACGGCTAAAATGGAATGATTTTTCGGGGCAGGATCGCTCTCCCGATTCAAGGCGCTAACGACATGACCGGCAGTGGCTGCCGGTCGACTGAAAGGCATTTCGGCATGGCAAAAGGAAGAAACGGCAGGTTGCGGCGCAAGGACGGCGTCTGGGACCCGCTGAAGTCGAGCGTGACCGACAAACGCCGCGCCGAGTCAGTGCCTAAAACGCCCCAAACGCTTTCGCCATCGTATCGTCTTGCCTATGCCGACGAGGACTTTCTGTGCCGCGAGGAGCTGCGCCCGATCCGGCTGCAACTGGAACTGCTGAAGCCCGAGATGATGCTTTCGGAGCGGGGCATAAAATCAACGGTAGTGATGTTCGGCGGTGCCCGCATCCCGGCGCCCGGCCAGAGCGCGTGGGCGGCGCGAAACGAGACGCAGCGCGCCAATCTGGAGGCCGCATCGGTCTATTACGACGAGGCCCGGAAGTTTGCGCGGCTATGTTCGAAATATTCGGCGAGCTTCGACTTTCACGAGTATGTCATTGTGACCGGCGGCGGCCCCGGCGTGATGGAGGCCGGAAACCGCGGCGCGGCCGATGAGGGCGCGCCCTCGATCGGCCTCAACATCGTGCTGCCTCACGAGCAGGCGCCGAACGTCTACGTGACGCCGGAATTGAGCTTCAACTTCCACTATTTCGCGATCCGGAAGATGCACTTCATGGTGCGGGCAAAGGCGATTGCGGTCTTCCCAGGCGGCTTCGGCACGCTCGACGAATTCTTTGAATGCCTGACGCTCATTCAGACGGGGCGTATGGAAAAGATGCCACTCATCCTGTTCGGCGAGAAATTCTGGCGGAGCATCGTCAATTTCGAGGCGCTCGCCGAGTTCGGCACGATCGCCCCGGACGACGTCGATCTGATCAGCTTCGTCGATACCGCCGATGATGCCTGGAAGATCATCCGGGATTTCTACGAGCACCACGAATAAAAACCGCCGCGATGACGCGGCGGCGCCTATTTTCGTAATTCATTGCTTACGGAAATGGCCGATCCGGCATATCCGCGATCGAGATCACGCCATCCTTGTTGTTGTCCATGAAGCTGAAGAATTTGTCGAAGGCGGCGTCGGCTTCCTGTTGGGAAATCTGACCGTTTTCGTCGGTGTCGATGCGTTGAATGAGCAACAATTCCCGAATCATGCCGCCGCGCATGCCGTGACGGCCGGCGCCGCCATCAGGGCCGCCGGGAGGCGGCGCAGGCTGCATGGCATCGTCATCAGTTTGACCCAGGCTTTCGTCGTCGGTCGTATCCTCCTTCGATGCCTTGACCTTGGCCATCTGTGCTTCATGATACTTGCGGATCTCACCTGGTGTCAGCGAGCCATCGTTGTTCGTGTCGATTGCGGCAAAGATCGCCTCCATGCCGTCCTTGGCTTCCTGTTTGGTAATCTGACCGTCCTTGTTCGTGTCGAATTGCTGCAGCATTCGGACGAACACGACCTCGCGCATGATAGGCGAACCGAGACCGCCGCCCATCATCTGGTGAGGACGCGACGGATGGCGGGGCTTGTCGCCGGATGCGGCAAAACTGCTGCCGGCTGCAGCACCGGCAAACATGACGGAGGAAAGTGCGGCCAGTATCAGCTTGTTGCGTGACATCTCAATTCCTTTCGGTGTGCAATCTCATTGCGGATTGCACGCGAAAGGGTAGGGCGCAGGCTCCGATCTGACGAATTAAAGATCGGTAAGCTGGATGAAAGTTTGGTAATCTAACCGATAATCTTGCCAAGAAAATCAGTGAGATCGTCGGTGACGAAGTCGATGTGATCCTCGTCGCCGCTGGTCTTTTCCCACCATTCGACAACCGTATCCTCGAGGTTGTTGGGCACCAACAGGACCGTCTGCATGCCAAGTGCTTTAGGGACCTTCAAATTGCGTGGCAGGTCTTCGAACATGGCTGCCTTGCCGGTCTCGATGCGCTTCAGCGCAGCGAACTTGTCATAGGTGGCCTGTGCCGGTTTCGGCACATAATCGGCTGCAACGATGTCGAAGATATCGTCGAAATGCTCGAGAATACCAAGCGCGCCGGCCGCCATCTCCGCATGCTTGACGCTGCCATTGGTGAAGATGAACTTGCGCCCGGGCAGCGCCTTGATCGCTGTGCCGAGTTCCGGCTGCGCGGTCAGGCTCGAATAGTCGATCGCATGGGCTTTCTCGAGAAAGTCGTTGGGGTCGATGCCGTGATGGATCATCAATCCCTGCAGGGTCGTGCCGTGATCGAGATAATATTGCTTCTGCAGCTTACGCGCCTCGTCCCGCTCCATTTGCAAGAGCGTCGAAACGTAGGCTGTCATGTTCTTGTCGATCTGCGAAAACAGATTGACGTGATGCGGATAGAGCGTGTTGTCGAGGTCGAAAACCCACTCGGTCACATGCGAGAAGTCTGCCTCGGTGGGCGTGCGATCTATCTTGGTCATGCCGGCGTTATGGCACGCGGTGCGTTCAATTGAAATCCGGAATGCATTCATTCCAGTCGCTTGATTGATGATGTCGAGCAATCGGACTAAGTTCCCAGCAATTGGGAGCTCACGGGGGAGAAACGAATGAACCTGGCAGAGAAGGCAAAGGCGTTCGATGCTTTGCATCAGAAGGGCAATCCAGTCGTCCTCTACAACATATGGGATGCCGGAACAGCGAAGGCAGTGACCGAGGCCGGCGCCAAGGCGCTGGCGACGGGAAGCTGGTCTGTCGCGGCCGCGCAAGGTTATGGCGATGGCGAGCAGATTCCGCTGGCCTCATTGGTGGCCGCGGCTCGCCAGATCACCGCAGTCAACGAACTGCCGCTCTCGGTCGATTTCGAGGGTGCCTATTCGACCGACGCTACAGGCGCTGCCGCCAACGTTGAAAAGCTCATCGATGTAGGAGCCGTCGGGATCAATTTCGAGGACCAGGTGGTCGGTGGAAGCGGGTTACATCCGGTCGAAAAGCAGGCGGCCCGTATCAAGGCCATTCGCGAGATGGCAGATGCAAAGGGCATTGCCTTCTTCATTAATGCACGCACCGATCTATTTCTGCGCGAAGGCGACCTGTCGAAACATGCGGGACTGGTCGATGAAGCAATTGAGCGAGGCAAGGCCTATGCCGCCGCCGGCGCCAACGGCTTCTTCGTGCCGTGGCTGATTGATCCAGCGCTGATCCAGAAAATCTGCGATGCGTCGCCACTGCCGGTCAACATCATGATGAGGCCGGGCGCGCCTGACGTGAAAACGCTCGGAAGCCTTGGTGTGAGCCGCGTCAGCTACGGACCGGGACCCTATCGGATCATGATGGAAAAGCTGAAGGAAGCGGCCTCGGCGGTCTATGCCGCCACAGGCTGAAGAAAATTCAGGAAAGGGCAAAAGCGGGCTTTTGCCCGCAATGGCGCAAAGGCGAAGGCTCAGGGAACGATCAGCGTTCCCGCGCCATGCTCGGTGAAGATTTCGAGCAGGACGGAGTGGGCCGTCTTGCCGTTCAATATGACGACGCCCTGAACGCCGGATTTAATGGCGTCGATGCAGGTCTCGACCTTCGGAATCATCCCGCCCGAAATCGTGCCGTCGGCGATCAGTTCATGCGCCTGGGCGACGGAGAGTTCCTTGATCAGGTTGCCCTGCTTGTCGAGCACGCCGGGAACATCCGTGAGGAACAGCAGACGCGTGGCGTTCAATGCTCCGGCGATTGCGCCGGCAAAGGTATCGGCGTTGATGTTGTAGGTAGCGCCATCACGGCCCGGCGCAACAGGCGCGATAACCGGAATCATTTCCGAGCGCGCCAGCAAATCGATCAGCCTGCGGTCTACCTCGACCACTTCGCCGACAAAGCCGAGGTCCAGCACCCGCTCGATGTTCGAATCGGGATCCTTGATGGTCTTGCGCGCCTTTTCGGCGAAGACCATGTTGCCGTCCTTGCCGCAAAGACCGATTGCCCATTCGCCTGTCTGGTTGATGAGCGCCACGATCTCCTTGTTGATCGAACCGGCAAGAACCATTTCGACGATCTCGACCGTCTTGGCATCGGTGACCCGCAGGCCGCCTTCGAATTTCGATTCGATGCCCATCTTCGTAAGCATGGCGCCGATCTGCGGACCGCCGCCATGAACGACGATCGGGTTGACGCCGGATTGCTTCAGCAGAGCGATATCGCTCGCGAACGCCTTGCCTAGCTCGGGGTTGCCCATGGCATGGCCGCCGTATTTGACGACGATCGTCTTGTTTTCATAACGCTGCATAAAGGGCAGGGCTTGCGCAAGGAGGCGTGCCTGGGTTTCGCTTTCGGTCTCGATCATGGGATACCCCGCGGGAACTGGTTGCGGCCTTTTATCTCAAGTTTTTGACAGATGGAATAATCCAGACGGCAATAGTTTAGCGTAACTGCTGCATCTAGGTGTGTTTCCAAGCGCTGCGGAACGCCCATGGGTGAAAGCGGCACGGGGGAGGCGGCATGACGAGCGAGGAAATCGCGGGACTGATCGGGCGTGTCGCCATCGGCGACAGAAAAGCCTTTGCCGCGCTCTATCGGGCAACCGGGCCGAAACTTCTTTCCATATGCGTGCGTATCTTGAAGGACCGCGCAGAGGCGGAGGATGCGTTGCAGGAGGTCTATATCAAGATCTGGCAACGCTCTTCGGTATTCGCGGCCTCCACGGGGGCGCCGTCATCCTGGCTGGCCACGATCGCGCGCAACCAGGCGATTGACATCATGCGCGCGCGCAAACCTGCCGCGAGTGAACTGGATAGCGCATACGACCTTTCGGATGACGCTCTCGACCCGGAACAGCAGGCTGTGATCCGAGACGAAGGAAGGCGGATTGACACCTGCATGGAAGAGTTGGAAGCTGACCGCGCGGTAGCGGTGCGAAACGCTTATGTCGAAGGATTGAGTTATCAGGAACTGGCGGATCAATTCGGCGTACCCCTGAATACGATGCGCACCTGGTTGCGGCGCAGCCTCTTGAAGCTGAGAGAGTGCATGGAACGATGACATCGTCGGATCAAAGCAAGGGAGGGCGCTCCCGGGACGAAGTGCTTGCAGGCGAGTATGTGCTCGGTGTGCTCTCCTTCGAGGATCGGCGGGTCGTTGAAGAACGCATGCGCCGCGACCGTCAATTCGCAGCCATCGTCAGCCGCTGGGAAGCCAATCTTTCCACGTTCAATGACGACTATGACGTGGTCAGCCCAAGTCAGGAAACCTTCCGGCAGGTTGAGGCCCGGCTGTTCGGCACGTCGGAGAAAGCCCCGTTGCCTTCGCGCGGCGTTTGGAATTCCGTTGTTTTCTGGCGGTCGCTGACAGCGGCGTCGTTGCTTCTCACTGCTGCGGCGCTTGTCCTTGCGTTTGCTTCGGTCTCTCCTCCGAGGTCCAGTACGCCGCTTGTGGCCGAACTCTCGGCACCGAACAGCCAAGTCAACCTGCTGGTCTCGTACGAGGCGGAAAGCGGCCGCTTGAAGATCGTCCCTGTTGCCGCCGGCAAGCCGGAGGAAAAATCGCTTGAACTCTGGATGGTCCCTGCAACGGGCGCGCCCAAATCGCTCGGCGTCTTTCCGCCGGGTCGAAGCGGCGAACTCACCATTCCGGCCGATATGCGCAACGGCATTGGCGATGGCACGACGTTTGCGGTTAGCCTGGAGCCCTTCGGCGGATCGCCGACGGGTGTGGCGACCGGCCCGGTCGTTGCCAGCGGTACAGCACGCAGGCCGTGAATCCCCTGAAACTCTTTTTGCCACCCGCACGTAGATCCTCCTATCCGCGCGGTTCACCGGCATTCGGCCGGCGATACTCAAGCGGACGCAAGAGGAGAACAATCATGATGAAATCCGCGCTGCGCATCATCGCGCTAGCAACTGCCGTTTCAGCACTCGCTTTCGCCGCGCAGGCCAAGAACCCCATGGTTGGCGGCGCCGCCATGTATCCGACGAAGAACATCGTCCAGAATGCGGTGAATTCAAAGGATCACACGACCCTCGTTGCCGCCGTCAAGGAGGCTGGCCTCGTGTCGACGCTCGAGAGCAAAGGCCCATTCACCGTCTTCGCTCCGACCAACGAGGCCTTCGCGGCACTTCCGGCCGGCACGGTGGATACGTTGCTGAAGCCCGAGAACAAGGCGAAACTGACAAAGATCCTGACTTGCCATGTCGTCGCAGCTGACGCGATGGCCAAGACGGTGGCCAAGATGATCAAGGCCGATGGCGGCGAACACGACATCAAGACGGTTGGTGGTTGCGTGCTGAAGGCCAAGGAAAGCATGGGCAAGATTACGCTGACCGATGAAAACGGCGACGTGGCCCATGTGACGATAGCAGACGTCAAGCAGTCGAATGGGGTCATTCACGTCGTCGACAAGGTTCTGCTGCCGAAGATGTAAACCAGTTCAGGCAGCTACTGGGAGGCGCGCCCTTTCTGCTCGGGGCGCCCTCTTTCACTGCCAGGTGGCGATTCCAACCGTCCGTGCGATTGCTTCGCGCAGGTCATCCAATCCGTCGCTCTTCTCGGACGAGGTGGCGATGATGCCCGGGTAGGCAGCCGGGCGTTTCTTGATTTTCTCAGTTGTATCAGCAAGAAGCTTGGTGACCGCCGGCGGCTTGATCTTGTCGGTCTTGGTGAGGACTACCTGATACGACACCGCGGCTTTGTCGAGGAGGTCAAGCACCTCGTCATCGTTCTTCTTGATGCCGTGGCGGCTGTCAATCAGTACATAGACACGTTTTAGCGTCGCACGACCGCGCAGATAGTCGAACACCAGCTTCGTCCAGGCGTCCACATTTTCCTTCGGCGCCTTGGCGTAGCCGTAGCCCGGCATGTCGACCAGCGCCATAGGCGGCAGATCGCCGGCATCTCCGGAATATCCCTCGGGCACGAAATAGTTGAGTTCCTGCGTGCGGCCCGGCGTGTTGGACGTGCGTGCCAATCCTTTGTGGTTGACCAGCGCGTTGATCAGCGACGACTTGCCGACATTCGAGCGGCCCGCGAAAGCCACTTCCAGCGGTCCTTCCGGTGGCAGGAATTTCAGGGAGGGTACACCGCGGATGAAGATCCACGGACGCCCGAAGAGCGGCTTGTCGTTGTTATCGGTCATTCGGCTTGTTCCAGCACGTCCATATCCAGTGAGCCTATGGCATTCAGGTTTAGTGTAGCTTTGTCAACCCAATGGGCCCTCAACGCATAAGCCCCGCCGAAGCGGGGCTTATCGTCATTCAGTCGGAGCCGGTTTTCGTTTGAACAGACCCTTGAGATTGCCGAGAAGCTCTATCTTCACACCGTGGCGGCGCATGATAACCGCCTGCTGGATCACTGAGAGCGTGTTGTTCCAGGCCCAATAGATGACAAGGCCGGCCGGGAAGCTCGCCAGCATGAAGGTAAACACCAGCGGCATCCAGTTGAAGATCATCGCTTGCGTCGGATCAGGCGGCGTCGGGTTCATGCGCATCTGCAGGAACATCGTTACACCCATGATCAGCGGCCACACGCCGAGATGCAGGAAGGTCGGAGCCGCAAACGGCAGCAGGCCGAAGAGGTTGAGGAAGGAGGTTGGATCAGGCGCGGAAAGGTCCTGGATCCAGCCGAAGAACGGTGCGTGTCGCATCTCGATGGTGATGTAGATCACCTTGTAGAGCGAGAAGAAGATCGGAATCTGCAACAGGATCGGCCAGCAGCCGGCAATCGGATTGATCTTCTCTTCCTTGTAGAGCTGCATCGTCGCTTGCTGCAGACCCATGCGATCGTCGGCAAATTTCGCCTTGAGCTCTTCCATCTTCGGCTGCATGCGCTTCATGTTCGCCATCGAAGCGTACTGCTTGCTGGCGAGCGGGAAAAACAGCGCCTTGACCACAATCGTCGTCATAAGGATCGCGACGCCGAAGTTGCCGAAGTACCGGAAGAAAAAGTCCATCAGCCGGAACATCGGCTTCGTCAGGAAGTAGAACCAGCCCCAGTCGATCAGGCGGTCGAATTTCGGAATGGAGTACGTCTTTTCATACCCGTCAATGACCGGAACTTCCTTGGCGCCCGCGAAGACGAGGTTCTTGAGTTCGATCGACTGACCGGGCGCGACTGTGACGGCGTTCTGCTTGTAGTCGGCCTGGAAACGCGGCTGACCGTCGGTGAAGTGCGTGAAGCGCGCATCGTAGGGTGTCTGCTGGGGCGGAATGATCGTCGCGGCCCAGTACTTGTCGGTGATGCCGAGCCATCCGCCGGTTGCGGTGGCCGGATTGACGGCTTCCTTCTCGACGGCGGCATACTTGCTCTCGATCAGGCTGTCGCCGATTACGCCGATGAAACCTTCATGGAGCACGTAGGTCGAGGCGACGGCCGGCTTGTTGTAGCGGGTGACGCGACCATAGGAAGACAACGCGGCGGGCGCCTGGCCGGCATTGGTGATCTTATCCGCGACCGTAAACATGTAGTGTTCATCCACCGAGATCGTGCGGGCAAAGGTGATGCCCTTCTCGTTGGTGTAGGTCAGCGTGACGGGTGTCTTCTCAGTGAGCTTGGCACCTTCAGGGGCTGTCCAGAGTGTCGAAGGGCCGGGAACGCTGCCGGTGGCGTCGCCGCCGATATAGCCGAGTTCTGCGAAGTAGCCGTCCTTGGTTTCAGACGGGCTGAACAGGGTAATGATCGGGCTCGAGTCGTCGACAGTCTCGTGGTAGCCCTTGAGCTTCAGGTCGTCGAGGCGCGCGCCTGCAAGGTTGATGGAGCCTGCCAGTGCGGCCGTGTCGATGGTAATGCGCGGCGACTTTGCAAGCGCGTCGATCAGCGACGGGGTCGTCGTTGCGGTTGGAGCTGCACCGTTCGGCTGGGCCGGGCTGGTGCCGCCGGCGGCAGGCGCCTGCGTCTGTTCAGTCTGCTGCTGCGCCTTCCGTGCCTGCTCGGCCTTGCGCTGGGCCTCGATGCGCGGGTTCATGTAGAGGAATTGCCACCCGAGAACGATCAGCACAGAGAGAGCGATCGCAATGAAGTAGTTGCGGTTGTTTTGCATCATACATTCCTGGGGCGGCCGTCTCCGGACCGCTTGTGTTTCGGCTTGGTCTCGACGCGAGCCTTGAGCTCTGCGGCTAATTCTCTAAAGGATGCTTTGAGCACATCCCTTCGCGCGACAACCACATAGTCGTGTCCGGGCTGCATTGCAAACCCTGCATGAAGTCGCACCGCCTCTTTCAGGCGCCGCCTCATGCGGTTTCTTTCGACCGCGTTGCCATGTTTCTTGGTGACGGTGAAGCCGACGCGGGCTTCGGTTTCGGGCTCCTTGCGATCGAGGACCTCGAGCAAAAAGAAGCCGCCCCTGCGTTTTTCGCCATTGCGGACAGCAAGAAACTGCG
The DNA here is from genome assembly GCF_001426265.1 of Rhizobium sp. Root1220. Lineage (GTDB taxonomy): Bacteria > Pseudomonadota > Alphaproteobacteria > Rhizobiales > Rhizobiaceae > Rhizobium. Next base: position 185,933 of record NZ_LMDG01000001.1, on the reverse strand, counting down.
GGCGGCTTTTCAGCCGCCCGGCAGTATTTTGGGATTCTTCGATCGTCAATTCGCCCGCCATCTTATCGGGCAATTCCGGCCTTAGGCCGAAAGACGATTGCGGCCGCGGCCGCGGCGAGCAACGATGACCTTACGGCCGCCCTTGGTAGCCATACGTGCACGGAAACCGTGACGGCGCTTGCGAACAAGCTTGGATGGTTGGTAGGTACGCTTCATTTATTTTAAACACCGCGGAGTGCGGCCCTTCTTGAATTTGCATATAGCAAGGAGCGTTGTTTTTCGAACGGGAGAGACTATCAAAAGTCTTATATGCCCGAACGTGCGCGGCTTATACGGACGAAGGCCCTCAAAGTCAATTATCGCCGGAAATTTCCGGATTTCCTGCGCCGTCGCTGTGAAAATTAGCATCCGCCCTTAAGCATTGTGACAGGTCGCGCATTCGACGTTTTTTCCCATAATTCAACTGAAGCGTGCGGAAATTAGCCTGAATTGCATCACTGCGCGCAAAAAAACATGCTCCAACGACTAAGTACAGGTAATTTTTTATAGTGCTGAAATCAGGCGGCTGAAATGTAGCATTAATTTATTTAGGCCAAATTTAGCTATCGGCCGGAACGCTTTCTCGGCTCGTCATTCGTTCCAGGGGGGCCTTCTTTGAAAATTCGCGGTAAGATCAATCTACTCGTCTCTGCCATGTGCGGCGTTGCGTTACTTGTTGGCGCGACTGCTTTGTGGGCAGTGCATCAATACGATCAAAATCTTTCGGCCTACGAAGATGCGTCCGATCGCGCCTATGCCGGCGAGCGTCTCAACCGTTTCGTGACCGCGACCGTCATGGAAGCCCGAGGCATCTACGGTGCCCCCTCCACGAAGGAAGCCGGGCCGTTTGCCAAGGGCCTGATGACGGATCTCGACCAGATTGACACGGTCATTGCATCCTGGGCGCCGCTGGTTCCCGTGGCACAGAGGGACGCTTTCGCAAAGCTGACCGAGCGCGCCAAGGAATTCCGCGCCTTCCGCACCGAAACCGCGCGTCTCGGTACCGAAGTAACTCCGCAGGCTGCCAACGAGCAGGGCAATAACGATGCCAACCGCGCAAACCGCAAGGCCTTCCAGGCCGAAATCGATGCGGTCGTTGCAACGGACAAGGCAACGCTTGATGCCGTCAACGCGCACGTTGAAAGCTCGCGTGCTTTCATCCTCTGGCTGGTGCTCGCCATCACTGCGATCGGTATCGCTGTCGGCATGGGCATGGGCTTTTACATAGGTACTGTCCAGCTTGGTCGTCCGATCAAGAAGGTCACCGACGCGATCAAGGAAGTCGCAAACGGCAACTTCGATGCTGACGTGCCCTTTGCCGCACGTCAGGACGAAATCGGCGAAATGGCCGCTGCCGTCGCCGTCTTCAAGGAAAACGGTCTTGCCGTCCGCCGGATGAATGCGCAGGAAGGGGCGATGCGCGCCAAGAGTGACGACCTGCAATCGAGCATGTCGGTCGTGGTGGCCGCGGCCGCTGCCGGCGATTTCAGCCGTCGCATCGACAAGGATTATGGCGACGCAAACCTCAATCAGTTCGCGGGAAACATCAATCATCTGCTGTCCAGCGTCGACGGCGGGGTCGGCGAAACCCGCCGCGTCATTGCAAGCCTGGCCGATGGCGACCTGACACAGACCATGCGCGGCAGCTTCCAGGGCGCCTTTGCCGAATTGCAGCAGAACGTCAACAACACGTTCGCGACGCTCCAGTCGACGATGCGCGAAGTGCGCGAGACCGCCGAAGGATTTCACGGCAATACCAACGAGCTGCGTTCGGCCAGCGACGATCTCTCCAAGCGCACCGAGCAGCAGGCCGCGGCCCTGGAGGAAACCTCGGCGGCGCTGGACGAGATCACGGCGGTCGTCAACAACTCGACGGAACGTGCCCAGGAAGCCAGCGTCATGGTATCCGAAGCCAAGGCCGATGCCGGAAAGTCGGGCGTGGTGGTTCGCAATGCCGTCGATGCCATGGGTCGCATCGAGCAGGCCTCCCGCGAGATCAGCCAGATCATCAACGTCATCGACGAGATCGCCTTCCAGACCAACCTGCTGGCGTTGAATGCCGGCGTCGAGGCAGCGCGCGCCGGTGAAGCCGGCAAGGGCTTTGCCGTCGTCGCCCAGGAGGTCCGCGAACTGGCCCAGCGGTCTGCCACGGCCGCCAAGGACATCAAGGGGCTCATCACCAAGTCCGGCAGCGAAGTGCAGGTCGGTGTCAAGCTGGTGCAGGAAACCGGCGAGGCGCTCTCGCAGATCGAACGCCGCGTCAACGCCATCAACGATCACATCCACTCGATCGCCACCGCCGCCAAGGAACAGTCGACCGGCCTCAAGGAAGTCAATACCGCCGTCAACCAGATGGACCAGGTGACGCAGCAGAACGCGGCGATGGTCGAGGAGACATCGGCGGCGACCCACAAGCTCTCTGGCGAGGCCGATGGGCTGGTGCGTCTGATCGCGAGGTTCAAGCTATCGAATGCGCCGGCTGCACCGGTTGGCGTCACTCGGCATCAAGAGCATCGCCCCGTTGCATCCCCGGCGCGCCGCGCCATGGGGACCGTCGCGCGCGCGTTTAACGGCAACGCCGCCGTTGCCGATCAGAGTTGGGAAGAGTTCTGATTTTCCTTCCATAGCGAGGAAACGCCGCTTTCGGGCGGCGTTTTTCGTTGCGCCGTCTTGCCTCTGCTCGCGGAGATTTGAAAACGCACTGTGATCGTCTAATGTAAAAGACTTGGCATGGCGCCGAGCGCTGAGCGGACACAAAATCATGCAAGACCAAGGTCAAGCCGACAATTTTCCCGAGAACAGAGTGGTGCCCGCCGAGGCCGGCAGGGCAGCACGCGCAGGTTCAGGCAAGTTCAGGGGGCTTTCCGGCAAGCTTCTCTGGCTGACGGTCGTCTGCATCATGCTGGCGGAAGTGCTGATCTTCATTCCGTCGGTCGCCAGCATGCGTTTGCGCTGGCTGGACGAGAGGCTGAATGCCGCCGCCGCGGCTGCAATCGTCATCGACGGTCTGCAGCCGGTCGAGTTGCCGCGCGCCTTGCAGAAGGAAATTTTGGACGCCACCGGCACCAAGGCGATTGTCCTGCGCAAGGACGGCACCTCCCGCCTGCTCGCCACCGCTGACATGCCGACGTCCGTCGATGAACAGTATGACCTGACCGACGTGCCGGCCTCGACTGCGATTCGCGACGCGCTGGACACGCTGATCTTCGGTGGCGACCGCCTGATCCGTGTTTACGGCCCGGTCCAGGATACCAATACCGGCGTCGAGGTCGTCATGAAGGACAAGCATCTTCGCAATGCGATGCTCGTCTATTCGCGCAATGTGTTCCTGCTGTCGATCCTGATCTCGCTTTTCACCGCGACGCTCGTGTTCTTCGCCATCAATCGCATTCTGATTCGCCCGATCCGCATGCTGACGGGCAGCATGCAGCAGTTCTCGATCGATCCCGAGAACCCGCAGCACGTCTTCGTCGGGGATGGCGGGCGCGACGAACTGGCGGTGGCCGGCCGTCACCTGACCTCGATGCAGATGGAACTGCAGAAGACGTTGAAGCAGCAAAAGAATCTTGCGGCGCTTGGCCTCGCGGTCTCCAAGATCAATCATGACATGCGCAACATCCTCGCCGCGGCGCAGCTGATGTCGGATCGACTGGTGCATGTGGACGACCCGATGGTGAAGGCGTTCGCGCCGAAGCTGCTGCGCACCATAGACCGCGCTGTCGGCTATACCACGGAGGTGCTGTCTTACGGGCAGGCGAGCGAATCGACCCCGCGCCGGCGCCGCATCCGGCTGTACGATCTGACCCAGGATGTCAGAGACATGCTGGCGCTCGACGCGCAGGCCGGAATCGAGTTTATTGAACAGATGGCCAACGATCTCGAAATCGATGCCGACAGCGAGCAGCTCTTCCGTGTGATCCACAATCTCTGCCGCAATGCCATACAGGCGCTGTCGACCGCGCCGGGGGTAGGGCAGGCGTCGGAGCTCAAGCGCATCACCGTCTCGGCCCAGCGTGTCGGCAGCGTTGTCAGCATTATCGTCGATGACACCGGGCCAGGCATGCCGCCGAGGGCCCGGCAGAATCTCTTCGCCGCCTTCCGCGGATCGGTGCGCTCGGGTGGAACGGGGCTTGGTCTGGCGATCGCGCGCGAACTCGTGCTGGCGCACGGTGGCACGATCGCGCTTGTGGAAAAGCCGTCGGTCGGGACGCAGTTCCGCATCGAAATACCGGATCGCCCGGTTTCGCTGGAAGATTACCGCAGTCGCAGCCTTCAGGAAAAATAGAGCAATTTCCGTATTCCCGTCCTGCTGTGCGAAAGGCGCGATTTTTTGAGAAAGCCTATTGCAATCACTCAAAGGACCCTTTAGAGAACCGCCCACGCAAGCGGTTTGACCGCTGCCGGTACGCACCCGTAGCTCAGCTGGATAGAGCACCAGACTACGAATCTGGGGGTCAGGAGTTCGAATCTCTTCGGGTGCGCCATTTTTTTCCTAATGCATTGAAAGCCAAATACATCGACGGTCTCAGGACCTTGGCGGACTCCGTGTGGTACACAACGGGGTGACGCAAGGATGGACACACGATGACTGGGCTCACGTCTGTTGCGGCGGCGCGGCTTCCCACCGAGTTGGCCAGGAAGGCCTGCCTACCGCGCCTGCGGGCCGTCCTCGGAAAGCTGGTTAGTCCCAAGACCCAGCATTTCGAGCGGGAGGTCATCTTGCAAAAGGGATCCCTATTTTAGTCGGCGAGGACTCTCCTGGAACGGCTCTGGCCATCCATGCACATTAAGCGCGACCCTTTGACCCTCGCTGCCAGTCAGCTTGGGTTTCCGGGGACGCCAGCGGCAACCCGATTCGCATGCTTATGAGTCAGGGCACGAATTCACGTCAAACAGCCAGCCGTGAGCACCATTCTTTCGCACTCACTTGGCGGGGCCAAGCAGGTAGCCTCCGTCCCAGTGATAGATCTGCTTGTCGTCGACCGTGACCTTGACGACCGCCTGGAATCCGGCAAGCGTTCCGCTGCCGGCGTGGAACGCACAGGTTCCTTGCATCGGGCTGGCGGTGTCGTAGGTGACGCAGTACCCGACCGCCGTGTCTCCGTTTCCGACGGCAATAACCGTCGTGCTGCTGCCGAAAAGCGGACTGCCGGTCACCGGCCCATAATATAAGATCTTGGTGCCTGCCGGGATCGACGCGAGGTTCGATTCCGTAATGGTGCAGAAGCTCGGCGTATCGCCGGTGTACTGGCTGCATTCCTTAGAAATCTTTAGCGGTTGCATAGCCGGCGCAGCGGACGCCACGGACGTTAGCGCCAGGATGGCACCAGCCGACAGGATCAACAGTCTGCTCATTAGCCTACTCCCCAGTCGAACCAATGGCTGAAATTTTACTCGCTATCTCCTGTCTTAGCAATTCGCTGCTTTGAATCCCCTGTACAAGGGGTTGCCGTCTGCCTCGCCGGGCGGATATCGATGTCGTCATCGGGATTGCCGTGCGCGATGCCAATACGTCCGGTAGCATCTACTGCACGCTGTTGTTCATCGGCCGTGAGGGCATCATTCTCGGTCGCCACAGGAAACTCAAGCCGACCCATGTCGAGCGAGCCGTTTGGGGCGACGGCGTTGCAAGCGGGCTCAGGGTTCATGAGCGGCCATATGCCCGGATCAGCGGCTTCAATTGCTGGGAGCACAACATTATTCTTCCCACGCATGCGCTTGCAGCCCAGGCTACCCAGATCCACGTTGCGGCCTGGCCGGGCCGGGAGGTCGATCCCGCACCCGCCTACCCCGATATGATTTGGCCACGGCAGCTTCTTCTTTCCCGGGCATTCACAAGCAGCATCCTATGTCATCGCTGCCGCAGGCATCCGGCTGCGAAGGCTCGATGGAAACCGTCCTGGCTGCGAAATCCGCCCTGGATACGGGCGGTCACTCCTCGCGCCCGGATCTCCTTCGGCTCTTCGTGGAACAAGTATTGCGTCGCGGCCTCCGGTCGACAGCGGAGGAGCTGGCCACCGACGATCAACCGCGCGGCGAAGCAGCAATTTTCTAGGCCAGATCCGACATCGCGCTAGCCTGACGCAATGTTGCTCGGTGATGTTGGCCCGGCGTTGTGCGTCGGGCGGAGCGTTGCCGTGCGAATGGCGGCCCGCGGCCGGAGGGAATATGCCAAGTATAATGGTTCGGGTGGTTGTCGTGTGCGGACTTGCCGCCACGCTTGCCGGTTGTGTCGATCGTGCCAACGCGCCGATCCTCGTTCCGGTGGCAGCACCGCTCGACCCGCCGCTCAACCCACAGGGTATTGCGCACGGCATCTGCGTTGCGGACGGCAATTTCATGTACAACGAGGCGCGGAAGCAATACGAGCTCCGCGCGCGGATGACGAACACGCCGATTGACGTCGCCAACGAGGAAGTCACCGCCACTGCAGCGGCGCGCCGGCAGTATGTGACCTGCCTGTCGAGCCAGGGCTATCGCGTCGTCCAAGACGGATAGATCAGCCTTTTCCATCACGCCCAGTCGCCTGCGATCACGAGTGCTGGAGGTCGCTTGCGACCCGGGAACTATGCAAGCAACGACCGCATTTTGTTCACGTAAATCCGTAAGGAGGGTTTATCATGAAAATGCTCAGAGTTGCTTCATCCACTTTATCACTCGGTGCTCTCCTGGCACTATCGGCGGTTCCCGTCCAGGCGATGCCCACGCTCCCAACTATCTCGAATGTGGCAATGGTACAGAGTGGCGTCGGACATTGGCACGGCTATCGCGGTTCCCGCACGGAACGCCCCGGCACGCGCCGCTACGCGGACGGTTACTGGTACCCGTTTTCGGCCTTTGGCGTCGCGGCGGGAACGACTGGTTCAATCGTCCGCCATCCCGCAAAACCCATCCAGCGCCAGACATATTGCCAAGGAACCTTCGGTGGCACCAATGGCGATGGCAGCATGCCGTGTGACAACGGCTACTGATTGGGCCAACGGAGGAAGGGCGGCTTCAACCGCCTCTTCCTCCTGCTGCCCTCGTTTGTGGCACTTGGCCACGGCGAATTGCATTTTCGCCCAATAAATTGACCGATTGATCAAAATTGCTGCAAAAATAGGCTTCCGTGGAATTTTAAACCGCAAGCCATGCTTCGTTTGCATTGCTGCATTGCGGTAATTTCGCTATTCCCAATCGAACCAATGCGCTATCTATTGTCTCGAAGGCAGCGCACTCCTCCTCCCAGCGCTCCTTCATCGGACTGGCAACACTCCTCCTCCCAGTTGTCAGTCAGGATCAAGAGCCCGGTGCACCTCCTCCCGCACCGGGCTTTTTTCTATTCTGCTTCCCCTGAAGTCACTCGCGGATCCGTGCCATGCCGGTCTCGCCGTTATCCCGTGTCCACCTGATCTTGCCCGGCCCTACGCTTTCCAGCTCGAAGCACATTGGAGCGCCCTTGTACCAGGTGCGGAATTTCTGACAGAGCTGATCGGATTGAATCCACCACTTTCCGGTGTCGCTTGGTTTGAAATATTTGCCAAGGCCGATCGCCTCGCCGCTGCCGTCCACCTGACCGGAGATGTGATAATTCAGCGGCAGCTCGCCACCGAGCGGCGTCGCCAGGTAGATGGTCCTTCCGATAATGTCGCGGCGGATGTCGTTTGCAAGAAGTGTATCAGCGACGGCAAACGTCGGCAGAAGCAGCAGCGTCAAAAGCAGGGCGAAATTCGGGGCCTTCATGTCAGTCCTCCCGTTGTTTTGAGCGCGATCGACATTAACGGCGAAATTCAGCGGAAAGTTTCGGACCTCGTCGAGATTTGACTCGCTCCGCCGGGGCAACCCATTTGGGAAAGAGGCAAGCAGACGCTTGGCACCGTTGGAGTGCGTAGCGCACGCGGCGCAACTATGATGGCCAATTGAAGCGGTTAGGTCAGTCGATGGCAAATACCGCGCGGTCGGTTGGCGCCACTGTCGGAGCCAGCATTCCCACGGAGCAAAATTCCCATAGTCAATCGATTCCGTTCTGATATATCAGGATGAATGAGCAGCCGCTGAGTCCCGGCTGCCTGGTGGGCGAAGACATGGTGGATGAGAAAAAAAGGACAGTAGCAGTTGTCGGCGCAGGCGTGATCGGTGCTGCGATCGCCTTCGAGCTTCAGCGTCGCGGTTTGCAGGTGACGTTGATCGACAAGGGTGAACCGGGAAGGGGAACCTCCTACGGCAACATGGCGAGCGTAGCGCTCGACTTTGCCGCAGGGTCCGGTCCGGCGACCTGGCGCAAAATTCCGGGTTGGCTGCTTGATCCCGAGGGTCCGGTTTGGCTTCGCCCCTCCTATGCATTGAAAATGCTTCCGTGGTTCCTGCGCTTTGTCGCTGCCGGTCGACCTTCGCGGCTTCGCGAGATCGAAGATGCGGGCATGAGCCTCTCGGCACATGCGCTGGCCGATTTTCGCTCCATGTTGTCGGCAATCGCGGCGCCGCAGCTGATGACGGAGGAGGGCTGCCTTGCCATCTATGAAAACGAGGCAGAATTTGCCGGAGATCGTGCGCACATCGACATGATGCGCCGATACGGTCTGGATTTTGATGTGCTGAGCGGTGCCGACATTCGCGCCTTGGAACCAGCTCTTTCACCCTCAATCGTCAAGGCAGTGCTGCTGCCGGACAACAAGTCGATCCGCGATCCCTATGAGCTGGTGGTAAAGCTTGCCGCCGCTGCGCAATCGCTCGGCGCCGGCTTTATATCCGGCGCGGTTCGTAACATCGAAAAGAGCGGGGCTGGCACTTCGGTCGTGCTGCTCGACAACGGGCAGCGCCTCACGGCAGATGCCGTCATTCTTGCCACAGGCGTTCATACCCGCGCCCTCGCCGAAAAGCTCGGCGAACCGATTCCGCTCGAAACGGAACGCGGATATCACACCCAGATCATGAAGCCCGGTGTCTCAATGCGCTATTCGGTCATCTGGCCGCATCGCGCCTTCATGATCACCCCGACCGCCGGTGGCATCCGCGTCGGCGGCAATGTCGAACTGGCTGGCCTGGATGCGGCGCCGGACTTCCGCCGCCCGCGGGTTCTCGTTCGCCATGCGCAGCGCGCGGTGCCGGCCCTCAAGGTCGAGGAGACGACGGAGTGGATGGGACATCGGCCGGCGCTCCCGGATACGATTCCGATCATCTCTGCGTCTTCGCGGATGCCGGGCATCTGGTACGCGACCGGACACGGCCATCTGGGCCTGACCTATTCGGCCACGACAGCCCGTCTGATCGCCGATATGGTGACCGGAACCAAACCCGCAATCGATATGAAACCGTTCCGCATCGATCGTTACTAGGAGGAAACCCATGTCCGACAGCTCAAAACCCGTAGCGCTCATCACCGGCGGTGGCCGAGGCATGGGCGAGGCCATCGCCCGCGAACTGCACGCGCAGGGATACCGGCTGGCGCTGATGTCGCCGTCCGAAAGCTGCGAGAAGCTGGCGGCCGAACTCGGCGGCGTCGCCTCGCGCGGAGTGGCCGAAAAGGCCGACGACATTCAGGCAATCTTCGATCTAACGATGAAGACCTACGGTCGAGTGGATGCCGTGGTCAACCACACAGGCCACCCGCCGAAGGGCGATCTGCTCGATATATCGGACGAGAACTGGACGCTCGGTTCCGACATGATGGTCCTATCGCTGGTGCGAATGGCGCGCCTTGTGACGCCCGTCATGCAGAAGCAGGGCAAGGGTGCGTTCGTCAACATCACGACCTTCGCCGCCTACGAGCCGTCGTTGGTCTTCCCGGTTTCCTGCACGTATCGCGCGGCGGCCGGGGCTTTCACCAAGCTCTATTCGGACCGTTATGCAGCGGAGAACATCCGCATGAACTGCCTCCTTCCAGGCTACATCGACAGTCTGAACCACAAGCCCGAAACGGCAGACAAGATCCCGATGAAGCGCATCGGCCACATGGAAGAGATAGCCAAGACCGCGGCTTTCCTGCTGTCCGATGGCGCCGGCTATATCACCGGGCAGAATATCCGGGTCGATGGCGGCATCACGCGTCACGTTTGATGGGAGTTGACTGATGAGATGGAAGCGCACGATCCAGCTTCTGGACGTTCACGCCGAGGGTGAGATCGGCAAGGTCGCAATCGGCGGCGTGCCAAAGATACCGGGCAACACGGTCGCCGAGCAGCTTTACTGGCTGAACACCGACCCGAAGGGTCAGGAGCTTCGCCGCTTCCTCTGCCTCGAGCCGCGCGGCGCACCGATCGGCTCGGTCAACCTGCTGCTGCCTCCCAAGCATCCTGATGCCGATGCCGCGTTCATCATCCTCCAGCCGGACCAAGCACATGCAAGCTCGGGATCGAACTCGATCTGTGTCACCACGGCCCTGCTCGAATCCGGCATCGTCGAGATGAAGGAGCCGGAAACGATCGTCACGCTCGAAACCGCGGCCGGTCTCGTCAAGGCGACGGCGACCTGCCGTGACGGCCGTTGCGAAAAGGTGAAGCTCACCATGGTGCCGTCCTTCGTGCACGAGCTGGACGTCGAGATCGACACGCCGCATTGGGGAACGATCAAGGCCGATCTTTGCTATGGCGGCATCTTCTATGCACTGGTCGATGTCGGCCAGATCAAGCTGACGATTGAAAAGGGCAACGCCGCCGCGCTCGTGCAGGCCGGCATGGTCCTGAAGGATATGATCAATCGGAGCGTTTCGGTCGTTCATCCCGAAATCCCGGCTATATCGGGCGTCGCCTACGTGATGTTCCGCGATACCGAAGCGGACGGCACCGTGCGCACATGCACGACAATGTGGCCCGGCAGGGCGGATCGCTCCCCCTGCGGCACCGGCAACTCCGCCAATCTTGCCACGCTGCATGCACGCGGCAAGGCGAAGGTGGGCGATGTCTTCAAGTCGCGCTCGATCATCGATTCCGAGTTCGAGGTCGGTCTGTTGGCCGAGACGGAGGTTGCCGGTCGTCTGGCGATCATTCCGACGATCACTGGACGGGGATTCACCTTCGGCCTTTCGCAGGTGGCGCTCGATCCGTTCGATCCTCATCCGGGCGGTTTTGCGCTGACGGATGTGTGGGGGCCTTCCGCGGGCGAAATCTGAACCTCAGTAGGTGAACGGATCAACCTCGGCCTTCGTGACGGAGTGATCTCCCGCTATGCCCGGGTAGATGACTCCCTTGCGCAGGATGATGTTGGCATAGAGCCGCGGCTCACCAGTCTGGATGAGGGCGTGGGCCGCGCGCACCCGTCCGTAAAAGTCCTGCCCGATCAACGGCACCACCTGGCGATGCGGCTCGTGCCTGGCGCAGCAGTCGATCATTTCCTCGTGTACCGGATCGAGCTTGTCGCGGTCTGTCTTGACGGTTGAGCGGAAGATGGCGTCGTGGACGAAGTCGTCGATGGGAAGCACACTGAGCACGGCGTCGAGAACCGCCACGATGCCGTGCCCGTCGAGCCGGATCAGGCGACGAGCGTGTTCGACGCCAGGATAGTTGCCGTCGACGATGGCGATCTCGTCGCCGTGGCCCATGGCCCGCAGCGTCGAAAGCAGTTCCGGGCTCAGCAGCGGATCAAGTCCCTTCAGCATTGTCGACCTCCTTGAAAAGCACATTCTGGTCTGTGAGATAGCGCGCGAAGATTGGAAGGCTCGCTCCACCGATCGCTCGCGCCTGCGCGCCGACGGCGCCTTCCATGATATCCGGCATGACGACGCCTTGCAGGTCGAGTTTCGCTGCCTCCATGATCGTTGCCTTGACGATGCGTTCGCGAACCCAGGCGGGAAAACCGCCGTCGATCACGGCTGCGCTGAAGTCGATGATCGAGGCTGCGGCGACGATCGCCTGGGCGAGCGCTTTTGCCGTATCCTGAATCCACGTCTCCAGCGGCTCGCCGAAATCGATCCAGTCGTCGGCGGAATACCAGAGCGGCTGGGGATCGACGCCGCGTTCTCGCAGCAGGTTCTCCAATACAAAGATCGATGCGACCTCCAGAAGCTGAAGTGTCTCGCCGTTTTTTCCGCGTACCGGCAGGGGGCCGATGGCCCCCGCGGTCCCCGTGCGCCCGGAAAAGATTGCCGAATTGAGAACGATGCCGCCACCGATAAAGGAACCGATGAAGAAGTAGACGAAGTCGGGATAGGAAGGTCCAACGCCGAAGACCAGTTCTGCGCCGCAGGCACTGGTCGCGTCATTTTGAAGGAAGACCGGGTGGGACACGCGCGTGGCTACTTCGGTTTGCAGGTCGACGTCGCGCCAGACATCCATGGCGCCTTTCGGCGAGCCGACCTCCTCCTCCCAGTTCCACAGTTCGAAGGGGGCTGCGATGCCGATGCCGGCAATGCGGTTGCGCTGCTGCGGATCGAGCCGGGCTTCCAGTTCGCGGATACCCGACGTGATGAAGTTCAGGAATTCCTCGGGCAATGGATATGCGTATGTCTTGCGCTTCTGCATCCGGATGCGGCCGACAAAATCCATCAGCACGAGGTCGGCGCTACGCCGGCCCATCTTCACGCCAAAGGAATAGACGGCGTCGGGGTTGAGGCGCATCGGGATCGATGGCTGGCCGACACGGCCGCGCACGGGCTCCCCGCGCGACAGCAGGCCTTCCTTTTCCAGCGCCCGCATGATGACCGAAACGGTCTGCGCCGAGAGGCCGGTGCGCCGTGCGATATCAGCCTTCGACTGCGAGCCGTAGAGGCGCACCAGCGAAAGCACGAGTCGTTCGTTGTAGGCGCGCACCCTAATCTGGTTCGCACCTCCGGCCGGGTTCAAAATTGGTAGTTGTACCGGCGCCTGCACCGGATCGTCCAGCGACGACATTGGCCACTCCTCCCGTCGTTGGCCTATGCGCTATTTTCCTGCAGCATGCCAGATGGAATTAATAATTCAATTGGATTTATTTATTGACAACCGATTTTGTTTCCCTCTTAATTGCCGCGTTAGAGACACGAGGCGGCTTGGAGGAGGCCACCGGCAATACCCGAAAGCGGCTTCGTGTCAGTCAATTCCGGCTCAGCCATGGGGCGGGCCCGTGAAAACTCTGGGAGGAGTAAATGAAGAAATCAGTGCTTTCCGCCGCGCTAGGCGCGCTCGCCCTCGGTGTCGCCTTTTCGGCTCCGGCAATGGCTGCGGATGTTTCCGCCTGCCTTATCACCAAGACCGACACCAATCCGTTTTTCGTCAAGATGAAGGAAGGCGCGACTGTCGAGGCAAAGAAGCTCGGCGTCACCCTCAAGTCCTATGCCGGTAAGATCGACGGCGACAGCGAAAGCCAGGTTGCTGCGATCGAAAGCTGCATCGCCGACGGCGCGAAAGGCATCCTGATCGCGGCATCCGACACAAAGGGCATCGTCTCGTCGGTCAAGAAGGCACGTGACGCCGGGCTGCTGGTTATCGCTCTCGATACGCCGCTGGATCCGGCTGATGCTGCCGATGCAACCTTTGCCACCGACAACCTGCTCGCCGGTAAGCTGATCGGCCAATGGGCTGCCGCGACGCTGGGCGACAAGGCCAAGGACGCCAAGATCGGCTTCCTCGACCTGACGCCATCGCAGCCGACCGTCGACGTTCTGCGCGACCAGGGCTTCATGATCGGCTTCGGCATCGACCCCAAGGACCCGAACAAGATCGGCGACGAGGATGATGCCCGCATTGTCGGCCACGATGTCACCAACGGCAATGAAGAAGGCGGTCGCAAGGCCATGGAAAACCTTCTCCAGAAGGATCCAGGCATCAACGTCATCCACACGATCAACGAGCCGGCCGCTGTTGGCGCTTACCAGGCGCTGAAGGCTGTTGGCATGGAAAAGAACGTGCTGATCGTATCGGTTGACGGTGGTTGCCCGGGCGTCAAGGCGGTCGAGGAAGGTGTCATTGGCGCGACCTCGCAGCAGTATCCGCTGATGATGGCCGCACTCGGCGTCGAGGCGATCAAGAAGTTCGCCGACAGCGGCGAGAAGCCGAAGCCGACCGAAGGCAAGTCGTTCTTCGACACCGGCGTTTCGCTTGTCACCGGCAAGCCAGTGTCCGGCGTCGAGTCGATCGACATCAAGCAAGGCACCGACAAGTGCTGGGGCTAAGCTCCGCAATTTAATGGTAACGTCGGCCGGGGCTTGGTCCCCGGCCGACTTCGACACACGAAAGGCTGTTTCCGAAAAAGCCGGCGTAGGAAAGACCGGAGCGATCTCGGAGCGGCCTCCGCAGGCGGATCAGCGCGAGAGCGGGGAGGAAATAATGACCGGCGCACAGGACTTCGAACGAGTTCTTGATGGCAGCGACAAGAATGTCGCGTCATTCGAACATCAGGACGTGTCGCTTTTGAAGCGCGCGCAGCATTTCTTGCACTCTACGCCGGCGGCTGTGCCGCTGATCGTGCTGGTGCTTGCGATTATCATCTTCGGTCTGGCGATCGGCGGACGGTTTTTCTCCTCCTACACGCTGACCCTCATTCTGCAGCAGATCGCCATTGTCGGTATTCTTGGCGCAGCGCAGACGCTGGTTATCCTGACCGCCGGTATCGATCTTTCGATTGGCGTCATCATGGTGATCTCCGCGGTCATCATGGGCAACGTCGCGGTTACCTATGGCTTTCCGACGCCGGTTGCGGTGCTTGCAGGACTAGTCGTCGGTGGGCTTTGCGGCTTGCTCAACGGTTGGCTCGTTGCCTACATGCGGCTGCCGCCCTTCATCGTGACACTGGGTACCTGGAATATCGTCATGGCGACGAATTTCATCTATTCGGCCAACGAGACCATTCGCGATGCGGACGTCGACGCACAGGCTCCGTTGCTGCATTTCTTCGCGATCAGCTTTCGGCTCGGCAACGCGGTATTGACACTCGGCGTTATCGCGATGGTGCTGCTAGTGCTGGCGCTCTGGTACGTTCTCAATCACACCGCCTGGGGTCGCCACGTCTATGCTGTGGGTGATGATCCCGAGGCGGCCAAGCTGTCTGGCATCCAGACCAAGAAGGTGCTTCTGACTGTCTACGCCGTCTCCGGTGTGATCGCCGGGCTTGCGGCGTGGGTTTCAATCGGCCGCAACGGATCGGTGTCGCCATCCTCTGCCGTGACCGATTACAATCTGCAGGCAATCACGGCAACGGTGATCGGCGGCATCTCGCTTTTCGGGGGTCGTGGCTCAATTCTGGGGACGCTGTTCGGCGCAATGATCGTCGGCGTCGTGTCCATGGGACTCAACATGCTGGGCGCCGATCCCCAGTGGAAAGTCCTGCTGACGGGCGTGCTCATCATCGCCGCCGTCGCGATCGATCAGTGGATCAGAAAGGTTTCGGTGTAATCATGGCTGTAGAACCCATCCTGACTGCCCGCGGTCTGATCAAGCGTTATGGACGCGTGATCGCTCTCGACCACGCGGACTTCGATCTCTATCCCGGTGAGATCCTGGCGGTGATCGGCGACAATGGTGCGGGCAAGTCTTCGCTGATCAAGGCCATCTCCGGCGCGATCAGTATCGACGAGGGCGAAATCAAGCTCGAAGGACGCACGGTGCAGTTCAAGTCGCCGCTTGAGGCGCGCGAAGCCGGTATCGAGACGGTCTATCAGAATCTGGCCTTGTCGCCCGCGCTGTCGATCGCCGACAACATGTTTCTCGGCCGCGAAATCCGGAAGCCGGGCCCGCTTGGGCAGTGGTTCCGCATGCTCGATCGTCCGGCGATGGAAAAGAGGGCCCGCGACAAGCTTTCCGAACTCGGTCTGATGACCATCCAGAACATCAATCAGGCAGTCGAAACGCTCTCGGGCGGCCAGCGCCAGGGCGTGGCGGTGGCGCGCGCGGCTGCCTTCGGTTCCAAGGTCATTATTCTCGACGAGCCGACCGCAGCGCTCGGCGTCAAGGAGAGCCGCAAGGTTCTGGAACTGATCCTCGACGTGCGCTCGCGCGGCATTCCGATCGTGCTGATCTCGCACAACATGCCGCACGTCTTCGAAGTCGCGGACCGTATTCACATCCATCGCCTCGGACGCCGTCTGACGGTGATCGATCCCAAGGAATACACCATGTCCGATGCCGTGGCGTTCATGACCGGCGCCAAGTCGGTGCCGACGGAGCCGGTTGTCGCATGAGTCCCACGATCAAGGAGATTGCCGGCGAGGTGATGGACCGCGCCGGCGACGTGAAGCGTTTCATGGTCGCCATCGCCGGCCCGCCCGGCGCCGGCAAGTCGACTATGGCCGACAATCTCGCCGATGCCCTGCGGGCAAGAGGCGAGAGCGCCGAAGTCCTGCCGATGGACGGCTTTCACATGGACAATGCAATCCTGATCGCCAGGGGCCAGCTGGCCCGCAAGGGCATTCCGGAAACATTCGACGTGCGCGGGTTCCTCGATATCATCCGTGCCGTCGGCTGCGCGGACCAGGAAGTCCTGATACCGGTCTTCGACCGCTCGCGCGAACTGGCCATCGCGTCGGCCCGCGTTGTCTCGCCGGATCATCGCTTCATCATCGTCGAGGGAAACTACCTGCTCTTTACCCAGGGCAAATGGGCGGAACTCGATGGTGTGTTCGATTACAACATCATGCTCGCGCCGCCGATCGAGGTGCTGGAAGAGCGTCTCTGGGCGCGCTGGCGCGGCTACAATCTGAGCGAGGCGGAGGCGAGCGCCAAGGTCTATGAAAACGACCTGCCGAATGGCCGGCTGATTCTCGCAAACCGCCGCCATGCCGATGTGACGCTGGAGATCGCTTAGCGGTTGTTTCCCTACAGGCGTTGATGGTATCGAGGCGCTGACATATCGCTTCGGAGGCCCGTCATGCAATCACTCACCATCCGCCGTCCTGACGACTGGCATCTACATCTGCGTGATGGGGCGATGCTGGAAGGCGTGATCGGCGACACCAGCCGGGACTTCGCCCGTGCGATCATCATGCCGAACCTAGTGCCACCGGTGGTTACGACTGCCGATGCCGAGGCCTACCGGGGCCGTATTCTGGCGGCGCTGCCGAAAGGTGACAGCTTCCAGCCGCTGATGACCCTCTATCTGACCGAACACACCGATGCAGATGATGTCGAGGCCGGGAAGAAGAGCGGACTGATTACCGCCGTCAAGCTCTACCCCGCCGGCGCCACCACCAACTCGCACGGCGGTGTCAGTGATATCGACAAAGCCATGCCGGTGCTGGAGCGCATGGCAAGGATCGGCCTGCCGCTCTGTGTCCATGGCGAAGTGACGACCCCCGATGTCGACATTTTCGATCGCGAAGCCGTCTTCATCGAAACAGTGCTCGATCCGCTGCGCAAGCGCCTTCCTGAGCTCAAGGTGACGATGGAGCACGTCACGACGAAGGACGGCATCGACTACATTAAGTCTGCGAATGCCAATCTCGCCGGTTCGATCACCACGCATCACCTGATCATCAACCGCAACGTGATCCTCGTCGGCGGCATCCGCCCGCACTACTACTGCCTGCCGGTCGCCAAGCGCGAGAACCATCGCCTCGCGCTGCGCGCCGCAGCGACCAGCGGCGACGCCCGCTTCTTCCTCGGCACCGATTCCGCCCCGCATGTCGATCCGCTTAAGGAATGTGCCTGCGGTTGCGCTGGCATCTACACTTCGGTCAACACGATGAGCTGCCTCGCGCACGTCTTCGAGCAGGATAGCGCGCTCGAAAAGCTCGAGGCCTTTGCATCGCTCAACGGACCGGGATGGTATGGCCTGCCGGTCAACGAGGATAGAATAACCCTCGTTCGACGGGAAAAAGCCGTGGAATTCCCGGTGAGGGTGGATACTGGCGCCGGGTCCGTAACTGTTTTCGATCCGATGTTTCCGCTGCACTGGGATGTACAGCGCTAGAAAATAGCCCGGCATCACGCGATTTTTACTGCCGATTTTGTGCCGGACTAGCGTGCATTGTTATGCCTGTCGCGATCCGCGGTCTAAATGCATGATTTTTTAACGGAATAGGTAAGACATTCGTCATTGCGGACGCCTTAGGCTTCTGTCTAACGAGGGGCGGCAGATGCCGCGGGTTTGGAATGACGCTTGACTACAATTCCCTGTTGATGGCGCTAGCCGTCTCGGCAACCTGCTTGGCGGTGACGCTGCTCGGCAGCTGGCTCGCACGACGCACCGAGACATTCCTGTTGAGCTGCACCCTGGGTCTTGCCCTTATTGTCAGCGGTATCGTCGCCTACGGGCTCTACGTGGACAATCCTGCGAAATGGCTCGGTGTTGCCGCCTTCGTGCTCTTTCATTCCGGCTTCGCGACGGTGTGGGGGGCAAGCTACCAATTTCGTACGGGACGGCTCCCGCGCGTCAGAATCGCAGCTTTCGCATGTGTTGCCATGGCGCTCTCCATTCCCCCGCTGGTCGCCGGTTATGATGGCTTGGCATTTATCGCCGACAACGGGGCTATAGCGACCCTGTTATTTGCGACTTCCTATCAGTATTGGCTTGCTCGGTCCGAGGCGCCGGCACCGCTGAAAGGGATTGCGGCACTCTATGCGGTGACCGCGTTTTCATTCGTCCTATGCGCCGCGGTTCTGGTCTCCAATGGGAAGATGGTGCTGGGCGCTGCACCGAGCAATTGGGCGGAAGACATAAGCCTTGCCGTCTGCATCGCCAGCATGACAGGCATCGGCGCACTCTCGTTGGCGATTCATCAATGGAGACAGGCGTCGCTCCACCGGCTGGAAGCAATCACCGACCCGCTGACCGGCCTGGTGAATCGTCGCGCGCTATTTGATCGCCACGCAAAAGGCATGATGGGGCCCGCTACGGCTGTGATCGTGTTCGATCTCGATCATTTCAAAGCGATCAACGACACCTTCGGGCACTCGGCGGGTGACCGTGTGTTGAAGGTCTTCGCCGCAGAGCTGTCCGCGCATTGCAGAAAAGGCGATGTCGCCGCGCGCCTTGGTGGAGAGGAGTTCGCCATGGTCCTGAATGAAATCATGCCCGGTCGTGCCGAAATAGTGGCAGAGCGCATCCGCAAGGCGTTTGAAGGCCGAGAGATTTATATCGACGAAGGCGTCACGAAATGCACCGTCAGCGTCGGAGTCGCGTCGGGGCTCTCCACACCAATGGCTTTCGATACCATGCTCAACGCTGCCGACAAGGCGCTGTATGCCGCCAAGCGCGCCGGCCGCAATCGGGTTGAGCTTGCCAGCCACCTGCATTCCGTGAGGTCAGAGAGCATCCGTACGGGCTCTTGATCAGGAGTGTGTCTGCTTATACTGTCTCAAGTGGCCGGATGCGGCCAGCCGCCCCGCGGCGCGAAAGCGCAATGGTGAATGCATCCAGATACATCCTTCACATCCCTTGCCGTTTGGCGATTGATGGCGAACGGGTCAGCAGACGCGGGCACTGATCGTCCTGTTTGCCGCCAACGGAAGGAATTCATCATGCGCGATTTTCGCGATGCCAAACTTATGGCCAAGGCCCTGCGACAGGTTCTTGCAAGCCGCGATATTTCTCTCACCCACAGCGAAACCCTGGAGATCGTGGCCCGCCAGTTCGGCTTCGATCAATGGAACATCCTGTCTTCAAAGCTTGATGAGGCGCACGCAGCGATCCCATCCGCGATTGCCATTCAGCCGCCGATCCCGATCTTCCGCATCTTCGACGTAGACAAGACGAAGGAATTCTACTGCGGCTTTCTCGGCTTTGCGTTGGATTGGGAGCATCGCTTCGGCGACCAATTCCCGCTCTATTGCCAGGTCTCACGCAGCGGACTGCTGCTGCACCTCAGTGAGCACTCGGGCGATGCCAGCCCCGGCGCCCGGGCTTTCGTGCCCGTAACCGGTGTCCGCGCGTTCCAGGCCGAGCTTGCCGCGAAGCAGTATCGATACATGAAGCCGGGTGTCCGGGAAGCGCCTTGGGGGCTGGAGATGGAAGTCATCGACCCGTTCAACAATCGCCTGACCTTCTGCGAGCGAACGTGATCGTGTTGGCGGGGCGATGCGTCTCCCCCACCAATCGTCAGCCAACGATAAGGGCTCGGACGAAAGCGACGGATGCGAGAAGCGAGCCCGCCGTCCTGACGTGGTTCCACCATGTCCAATCCTTCACATACACCGCCCACAGCGCCGCTGCGTCGGCACCGTTTCCGCTTGCTCTTGCAAGCGCGTCGTTGAGTGGCACGTTGAAGGCGATGGTCGGGATGAAGGATCCGAAAACATAGCTTGCTGCGCCCGCCAGTAGCCACACGCTGGCGGGCGCGCGCCAGTTCAGAACGGCAAGCGTGGCGATCCCGACGCAGAGAATCGCCGTTGGAATGAAAAGCAGCATGAAAGGCGACCGTACGATCGTCACGTTGATCGAGTTCATCGCCGCAATTCCCTGCTCGGTCGGAAGACGGGATAGGGCCGACATGACGAAGGTGGAAAAGGCAAAGAAGATGCCGGCAACCAGGCCGCTGCCGATTGCTGCGGCTGTGAGTGCGATGGTGAGCATGGTCGCCATCGTCATGTCCTCCAGGCACCAGCTGCGGCCGCTTCGTCTGCATAGAAGCTGAAGGCTCTTGCCGGTCGGCCAAGTATCTCTGCGACGCCTTCTGTGGGATTCGAGTTGCGACCATCGAGAGTCTGACCGAACAGCTGTTCGAGAAAAGCTATGCTTTCGTCGGGCACACCCGCCGAGGAGAGATCCACCTTGAACTCTGCCATCGATATTTCCCGATAGGCGATCGGTCTACCGCAGGCTCTGGCGATCTCCCCCACCGCTTCCCGGAATGTGATCGAGTGGGCACCTGTAAGCTCATAGGTCTTCCCGACGTGGCGCGGATCGACGAGCGCGGCGACTGCTGCATCTGCGATATCGTCGGCGTCGACGAACGGTTCCCTCATCTCGCCGACAGGCAAGGCAAGCTGTCCCGTGGCGATTGAACCTGCAAAAATCCCTTCACTGAAATTCTGGCAGGACCACGAGGCGCGCAGGATCGTGTAGCCGATGCCCGATGCCTTCAGAGCCTCCTCGCTGCGCTGTGCGCCTTCCTCTCCGCGACCGGACAACAGGACGATATGCTGCAGGCCGCATTCGAGGGCTGCGCCGGCGATAGTGCGGATGGCATCCGCGGCCCATGCAACGGCGACGTCGGGCTGAAAAGTCACATAGGCGCTGGTGGCTCCCGCGAGCGCGCCCGGCCATGTCGCTCGGTCCTCCCAATCGAATTTTGGAACGCTGGATCGTGACGCGAAGCGGTGGTTGATGCCGCGCTCCCTAAGTCGTGCCGCCACCCGGCTTCCGGTCTTTCCTGCGCCGCCGACCAAAACGATTTCGCGATTCTGCATATCCGTTCTCCTCCAAAACAAGAGAAAGTCTCCTATTTGCAAAATGTGATAAACTCTCTTATTTTGTTCGTCAACTGAAATTTGGAGGATGGAATGGCTGAGCAGGTCGTCGAACCGCGCAAAGGACGATCGGAAGCGCGTCGAATTCCGCAGCAGCAGCGTGGGCGAGATCGTTTCGAGAAGATCCTTTCCGTTGCCGCCGAGCTCATCGAGAAAAACGGAAGCGATGCGCTGAAGATGAGTGAGATCGTTGAAAAGGCTGAATTGTCCTTTGGTGCGCTTTACCAGTATTTTCCGGACAAGAGCGCGATTGTTCGCACGCTCGCCGAGCGCTTCAATGAACAGGGCAGGGAATGCGTTGAGTCCGAGCTCGCGAAGGTGACGGATGCGGGGACGCTGCGGCAGGCGCTCTGCAATATCGCTGACGAGTACTACGATTTTTTCCGCCAGGAGCCCGTGATGCGAGATATCTGGATCGCCACCCAGGCTGACCGGATGCTGCAGGAGATCGATGCCGGCGACATGGAGTTTCATGCCCAGGCGCTGTTTTCCGTTCTCGGACGGCTGGAGCCGACACGTGGCAAGGACGAGCTCCTGGCTATTGCAAGGCTCACCATGCAGCTTCTCGCCGCAGCGGTCCGCTATGCTAATTCTCTGGACGATGCGGCTGGACGGGCCACAATCGCGCTATATCAGCGGATGCTGCCCGCCGATGTCTGCCGACTGTCGTAGGCCTGTTCGCAGCCGGGCCAAGCTGCGACTTGGTCTAAGCTGGCTTAGGCCGGCAGGAAGCTGCGCATTGCGACCAGGCCAATGGCTCCAAGTGCGACCGCCACGGCGGATGCCCCGGCAAGCGCCGTGGCATATTCCCGACGGCCGGCGGTAAAGGCGAGCGCCGCCTTCGTCATCATGTTGACCGTGACGGCGATCAGGATGACATCTGTCGCCGTCTTCACGTCGATTACAGCGTTAGCGAGACGTGCGGTCGAGAGCGTGATCGCATCGACGTCGACGATGCCTGAAATCGCCGCCACGACGAAGAGCGCGGAAGGTCCGATGTAGCCGATAGCCATCTTCGACACGAGGCTGACGATGCCGAGCAACAGGGCAAAGGAGATGACGGTCCGCAGCTCGAACGGGTTTTTCAGCCTGATTTCAGGCGCTTGCGTCGCAGTTTTGGAATGCCAGACCGCAAGCAGCCCGACGGCGAGCAAGCCGATGATCGCCGGGACCAGTGCGGAAGCAAGCGGTGCGAACATCGTGAACGAGAAGGCGCTGGCAATGACCAGGACGCGTGTCAGGGAAAGGGCTCCGGCAATGGCAGCGCCCGCCGCCAGATGCCGAGCGCCCTGCGGCGCTTCGATCGAATAGCGGGCGAAGGAGAGTGTCAATGCAGTGGAAGAGACGAGCCCGCCAGCAGCACCCGCGAGCAGCACGCCGCGGCTCACACCCATCAGGCGGATGGCCACATATCCAGCAAAGGACAGGGCCGCGATAGTGATCGTCAGGAGCCACAGCAGATAGGGGTTGAGCGCTCCCCATGGGTCGAGAGCCTTGTCGGGCAGCAGCGGCAGTGCGATGATGGTCATGGCAAGCAGCACCAGCGCAGAACGAAGCTCGACCCAGGTCAGTCCCTCCAGAAAGCCATGCAGGCTGGTGCGCGCTGCAAGAACCACCGTCATTGCCACCGCGCCGGCACCGGCGGTTACGAGATCGCCGACAGCTGCCAGCACACCAAGTGCGAACACCGCGAGCGCGGCAACGATCGTGGTGATGCCGTAGTCCTTGTCCTCGATCGCTTCCTGCCATTTGCCCGCAATGTAGACGAGGCCGAGCAAGGCGGCGATTGTGGCCGGCAAAAGCGGACCTGTCATCGACTGCAGCGTGCCGACGACGCCGCCGAGAAAGCCGGTGAGTCCGAAGGTGCGGACGCCAGCGGTTCGCCCGCCTGCCCGCACGTCGCGTTCCGTCCAGCCTCGTTCGACGCCGACGAGCAGACCGATGGCAAGCGCAACACCGAGACGGCGGAAAACTTCGACGTGTTCCATGCGCGCCACGATATCGCTGCTGTGCCGCTAAGCAAGCGCAAATAGCTGAAAGTATTGGGGCATTCCAGGCAGGCGGATCGCCTCGCCTCCGTCTTCCCGGTCTGACCGGGTCGGCTAGTGGTCGTTCCGTCGTCGCAAGTTGCTTGCCGTTGTGGAAACTTGCTGCGGTTGCTGCTATTGGCCGATAAATTTGGCCGAAGGAGAGAACGATGATCCAGACAACATTCACCGACCGTACCGTCATGGCAGAACTGGTGGCTAAAATGCTCTGGGAGATCAAGGCGGTTCATTTCAATGCCGCGCAGCCTTACAAGTTTGCTTCCGGCATGGCGAGCCCGGTCTACATCGATTGCCGCAAGCTGCTCTCCTTCCCCCGCATCCGCTCGACGGTGATGGACTTCGCTGCCAGTGTCGTGCTGCGTGACGCAGGTTTCGAGCAGTTCGACTGTATCGCCGGAGGCGAAACCGCGGGCATTCCCTTTGCCGCACTCCTTGCCGATCGCCTCAGCTTGCCGATGATCTATGTCCGCAAGCAGCCGAAGGGGCACGGTCGCAACGCGCAGATCGAGGGCAACATGCCAGAGGGGTCGCGGGTTCTCGTCATCGAGGACCTGACGACGGCCGGCGGCAGCATGTTCAAGTTCATCGATGCGATTCGCGCTGCCGGCGGCGTCGTTGATCATGGTATCGCGCTCTTTTACTACGGCATATTTGACGAGGGTGCGCTGCGTTTTGCCGACGGCAAGGTCAAACTCCACTACATCGCCACTTGGCGGGACGTTCTGGCGGTTGCCAAGGCGCAGAAGCTTTTCGACGAGAAGACACTGAGTGAAGTAGAGGCCTTCCTCGACGCACCTCTCGCCTGGTCCGGCCGCAACGGCGGCGTCTCGTCACTTTAAAGCCCGTATGAGAGACGTGGCACTTTGCTTTTTGCCACGAAATTATCTAATCGATTTGCCTATCGAAAATAGCGATGCGTTGGGAGACGGACATGATTTTGTGCTGTGGCGAAGCGTTGATCGACATGCTGCCGCGGGAGACGACTCTCGGAGAAAAGGGCTTTGCGCCCTATGCCGGGGGTGCGATCTTCAACACGGCGATCGCGCTCGGTCGGCTTGGTGTGCCTACCGCCTTCTTCACCGGCATTGCCGATGACATGATGGGCGAAATACTGCGTGAGACGCTGGTTGCCAGCAACGTCGATTTCAGCCTTTGTGCCATTACGCCACGTCCTTCGACGGTTGCCTTCGTCAAGCTGGTCAACGGCCAGGCGACCTATGCCTTCTACGACGAGGGCACCGCCGGCCGTATGATTACCACGGATGATCTGCCGACGCTTGGTGACGATTGCGAGGCCCTTCATTTCGGCGCGATCAGTCTTATTCCAAGTCCCTGCGGCGAAACCTACGAGGCCCTGCTCGACCGCGAAGCCGACAAACGCGTCATCTCGCTGGATCCGAACATCCGCCCCGGCTTCATCAAGAACAAGGAGGCCCACATGGCGCGCATCAAGCGCATGGCGTCCAAGTCCGACATTCTGAAATTCTCCGATGAGGATCTGGACTGGTTCGGTTTGGAGGGCAGCCATGACGATCTGGCCGCCTACTGGCTGCAGCATGGCGCGAAGCTGGTCGTCATCACCAAGGGTGCCGAGGGGGCATCCGGCTATACCAGGGATCGAAAGGTCACGGTTCCCAGCCAGCGCGTCACCGTGGTCGATACTGTGGGTGCCGGCGACACCTTCGATGCCGGCGTGCTCGCGTCGCTGAAGATGGACAACCTGCTGACCAAGGCACAGGTTGCCTCCCTCGACGAAACGGCGCTGCAGAACGCGCTTTCGCTGGGTGCCAAGGCAGCTGCCGTCACTGTTTCCCGCGCGGGTGCCAACCCGCCGTGGGCGCGTGAAATCGGCCTCTGAGGTTCAGGATATCCTATCGAGAAATCCGAGCACTTCGCGATTGAAGTGCTCGGGTCGCTGCAGCGGCGCAAAGTGACTGACCCCGGGCAGGATGATCAGCCGCGCATCTGGTATCGCACCTGCGATGTAGTCGATATGCTCCCGCTTGATGAACTCGTCTCCGTCCCCTAGAACCACGGCGACCGGCACCTTGATGCCCTCAAGATCGTTCGCCGAATAATTGGGCTCCGTCGCCATCATCCGGCTTACATCTTCAACAAAGGCGTCGAACTGATCGGGCGTTGCCGACAGCGCGGCATAGTCCTTCCTGTGGCGGCTGAAGCAACGGTCGATGACCGGCGTTGCAACGAATGGTTTCGTGCCGCTCGGATCCATGCAGCAGGCGAAGAAGAAGACGCCGGAGACCCGGTGCGGCTGCTGGTCGGCGAGGATGAGCGCCGTACAGGCACCATCGCTCCAGCCGATAAGCGCAGCCCTCTCGATCTCCAGCTGGTCCATGACTGCAAGTACGTCCGAGGCCATGAGCTCGTAGCTGAACGGTTGCTCATCGCGCGTACTGCGGCCATGCCCGCGGCAGTCAATGACCACCACCTGCCAGCCCGATGCCACCAGTGCGGCGATTTGATGCCCCCAGTTTCCGCTATTGCCGAGCCCGCCATGCAGCAGGATCACCGCCGGCCCGGATCCATAGGTCGCGTGCCAGATCCGCCCGCCCGCATTTTCGACGAAGCCTTCCCTTCCGGTCTGAGGCAAAGGTGCTGCACCGTGCGCATCGAATTTCACAAGTTCGTCGTCTGTCACGTTCATCCGATCCTCTCGAAAGCCATTCGGAGAATGACGATTGGCGACACCGCATTTCGACATCGTAGGGAAAGCCCTGCGCCGCTGCTATACTTGGCCAAATGGAAGCTTGGATGCAACGGCGTCATTGGAAGAAGAAATACCGCGAAATTCCAGATGCTCTTGACCTTCGGCAGTGTCACGAGAGCTTCATGCTCTGGGCTTAATTCGGAAGGCAGCTATAACTATGCGGGCCAACACGCCCGGGCTATTTGCCTCGCGGGGCGCAAAAGGGAGACGAGATGACTATCATACACGGCGCACCTCCGTCCGATTGGCTTGAAGCTGAACTGGCCGACACCCTGGATGAGGACTACGAGCTCGAGTTGTCGGAGCCGGCTCTTTCGGACGAAATCCGGAAAATCTATCGCAAGGCGCATCCGGCCGCGATGCCCCGCATCGATTATTTCCGCGCGCTGCTCAGCCTCCAGGCCGAGCTGATCCGGCTTCAGGACTGGGTGACCTACCACAAGGAAAAGGTCGTCGTGATTTTCGAGGGCCGCGATTCAGCCGGCAAGGGAGGGGTGATCAAGCGGATCACCCAGAGGCTCAATCCGCGCGTCGCCCGCGTGGTCGCATTGCCTGCACCCTCCGACCGCGAGAAGTCGCAATGGTATTTTCAGCGTTATGTGCCGCATCTGCCGGCGGGGGGCGAGATCGTGCTGTTCGACAGGTCCTGGTACAACAGGTCCGGCGTCGAGCGGGTTATGGGATTTGCGAGCGAAGACCAGGTTTCGCAGTTTTTCCACGACGTTCCCGAGTTCGAGCGGATGCTCGTACGCTCTGGCATCCGTCTTGTTAAATACTGGTTCTCCATCACCGACGAAGAGCAGCAGTTG
This sequence comes from Rhizobium sp. Root1220, assembly GCF_001426265.1. Classification (GTDB taxonomy): domain Bacteria; phylum Pseudomonadota; class Alphaproteobacteria; order Rhizobiales; family Rhizobiaceae; genus Rhizobium. Next base: position 159,019 of record NZ_LMDG01000001.1, on the reverse strand, counting down.
CGCTTCCTCGTGCGCATTCACGATCCGCTGAAACAGTGGAAGCTTTCGCCGATGGATCTGGAGTCGCGCGTCCGCTGGGAAAACTATACGAAGGCGAAGGAGGAGACCTTTGCGCGCACGAACATTCCGGAGGCGCCGTGGCATATCGTCGAGGGCAACGACAAGAAGCGTGCCCGCCTGAACTGCATCGATCATTTGCTGAAACAGTTCCCCTACGAGGACGTCCCGCATGAGGATATCGCTCTTCCGGAGCGCGTGTTCAATCCGGACTACGAGCGGAAGGTCCTGCCTCCGGAGCTCTACGTGCCGTCGAAATACTGAGAGGCACGGTTGCGCAGCCACTGACGCGTTAAACGCGCCCTCGTCCATCCGAGCAACACCTCCAATGGCCACTAGCAATTGGAGGGGGATCACTGGAACAGGGACGCAATGTCTGCATCACCGTTCTCCAAGCTCCCGCGGCTGCGGGAGCTTGCTTTCGTCTTGCCTCTTAACGGGCGAGGCTTGCCAAGGCCGCAACAAGACCCTGCGTTGATGAGTCGTGGCCCGCAGCGCTTTCCTTGCCTTCGATAACGGGCAGCAATCCCGTCGCCAGTTCCTTTCCAAGCTCGACCCCCCACTGATCGAAGGAGTTGATACGGAAAAGCACACCCTCGACGAAGACGCGATGCTCGTAAAGGGCGATCAGGCGTCCAAGCGCGTAAGGCGTCAGCTTGTCATAGACGAAGGTGATCGATGGCCGGTTGCCGGTGAAGACCCGGTGCGGTGCGATAAAGTCGGCTTGTCTGTCGTCCATGCCCTTGTCGGTCAGCTGCTTCTTGGCCTCCGCGAAGGTGCGGCCCTTCATCAGCGCTTCCGACTGGGCAATGACGTTGGCCATCAGCAGCTGGTGCTGGTGAACCAGATCGGGTTCGAAGGCGTTGGCCGCAATCATGAACTCTGCCGGAACGATGCTCGTGCCCTGATGTATCAGCTGGTAAAAGGCGTGCTGACCGTTCGTGCCGGGCTCACCCCAGACGACGGGGCCGGAGTTTCCTTCGACAGGCGTACCGTCGATCGTCACGCCCTTGCCGTTTGATTCCATGTCGAGCTGCTGAAGATAGGCCGGGAAGCGCGAAAGGCGCTGGTCGTATGGAAGGATCGCGCGGGTGGCATAGCCGAGCACATTGCGATGATAGAAGCCGATCAAGCCGAGTAGCATCGGGAGGTTCTTGGTAATCGGTGTCTTACGGAAGTGGTTATCGACGGCATGCGCGCCATCGAGGAATTCGCCGAAATTCTTCGGCCCAACGGCAATCATTAAAGGCAGCCCGATTGCGGACCAGATCGAATAGCGCCCGCCGACCCAATCCCAGAAGCCGAAGACACGGTCACTCTCGATGCCGAACGCGGCAACCTTTTCTAGCGCCGTTGATACGGCTGCGAAATGGTGCTGCACCGCAGCCTCGCCAAGCGCCGTGGCGATGAATTTGCGCGCGGTCTGCGCGTTTGTCATCGTCTCGATCGTCGTGAAGGTCTTCGATGCCACGATAAACAGGGTCGATTCCGGTTGAACCAGCTTCAGCGTGTCGGCAATGTGAGCGCCGTCGATGTTGGAGACGAAATGCGCGCGCGGGCCGTCATGGAAGGGCGCGAGCGCCAGCGTCGCCATGACCGGGCCGAGGTCCGAGCCGCCGATGCCGATATTGACGACGTCGGTAATCCGTTTGCCGGTGGCACCCTTCAACGCGCCGGAGCGAACGCCTTCGGCAAACTTGCCCATGGCGGCCAGCACGCTGTTGACCTCGGGCATCACATCCTTGCCGTCAACCAGAACGGGCGTGTTGGAGCGGTTGCGAAGGGCGGTATGCAGGACGGCGCGGTTCTCGGTGAAATTGATCGCCTTGCCCGAAAACATCTCGTCGCGCTTGGCTTCGACGCCGCCGGTTTCAGCGAGCTTGACCAGCAATGCCAGGATCTCGTCGTTTACGGCGGTCTTGGAATAGTCCATCAACAGGTCGTCGAGCGACACGGTAAAGCGGGAGAAGCGCTGCGGATCGGCGCCAAATGCAGCGCGGATGTCGGTGGCCTTGGTGGCAGCCGCTGTGCTCTTCAGTTGTTCGACGATGGCATTCATGGGAGGCTCCTTTGCAGGGCGAGAGGGTCGCGGAAACTATTCGCTTTGTAGGGCGCAAATCAAGTTCGGCGACCGTTCACAACGCAAAAAAGCCACCCGCGGCGGCGGATGGCTCGAGATTTCACGCAACCTTCAAGAATCAGCTGCGCAGATCCTTGCGCAAGATCTTGCCGACCGGTGATTTCGGCAATTCGGTGCGGAATTCGATGAAGCGCGGGCGCTTGTAGTTCGTCAGGTTCGCGGCGCAGTGGCTTTTTACGTCAGCCTCGGTCAGCGCCAGATCCTTGCGGACTACGAAAAGTTTCACGGCCTCGCCGGAATGCTGGTCGGCGATACCAATTGCTGCCGCTTCGAGAATGCCCGGATGCATGGCCGCGACCTCCTCGATTTCGTTCGGATAGACGTTGAAACCGGAAACGATGATCATGTCCTTCTTGCGGTCGACGATCTTTGTATAACCGCGCCCGTCCATGAAACCCATGTCGCCGGTGCGGAAGTAGCCGTCCGGGGTCATCGCGCGGGCAGTATCCTCCGGTTTTTGCCAGTACCCGGCCATGACCTGCGGCCCGCGGATGCAGATCTCGCCGACCTCGCCGAGCGACAGCGAATTGCCGTCCTCGTCGCGGATGTCGAGCTCGGTCGATGGAATCGGCAAACCGATGGAACCGGTGAACTCGGGGGAATCAAAGCGGTTGGCCGTTGCCACGGGGGATGTCTCGGACAGCCCGTACCCCTCGGTGATGTGGGAGCCGGTCATCTTCAGCCAACGTTCAGCCACTGGCCGCTGTACCGCCATGCCGCCGCCCAGCGACATCACCAGCGACGAAAAGTCGAGCTTGGCGAATTCTGCATTGTTCATCAGCGCGTTGAACAGTGTGTTGAGGCCTGGAAAAATATGCACGTTCGACTTGGAGAATTCCCTGACCAGCGCGGGGATGTCGCGCGGATTGGCGATGAGGACATTGTGTGCGCCAAGAGACATGCCCATCAGCGAATTCACCGTCAGCGCGAAGATATGATAGAGCGGCAGCGCGCACAGGAAATTCAGAACGTCCGGCTGCTTCTTGCTGTCGAAGGCGGATTTCAGCCAGAGCTGCAGCTGCATCTTGTTGCACAGAAGGTTGCTGTGCGTGAGGATGGCGCCCTTGGCGACCCCCGTCGTGCCGCCGGTATATTGGAGAAACGCGATATCGCTGCTTTTCAGGCCGCTAGGCTTCAGCGCCTTGCCTGAACCCTCGGCCAGGATCTGCCGGAAGGTCTTGTGCTTTGGGATCGACCAGGACGGGACGAGCTTCTTCACCTTGCGGACGATCAGATTGACGATCAGTCCCTTGGCGCCCAGCATCTCGCCGAGAGAGGTGACGACGACATGCCGCACATCCGTCTTCGCAAGAACCTGTTCGACTGTGCGGGCAAAATTCTCGAGCACGAAAATCGCCTTGGCACCGGAATCGGCCAACTGGTGTTCGAGTTCGCGTGGTGTGTACAACGGATTGACGTTGACCACCACCAGGCCGGCCCTCAGGATGCCGTAGACAGCAATCGGGGTCTGCAAGACATTTGGCATCATGACGGCGACGCGATCGCCCTTCTCAAGACCAGTACTTTGCAGCCAGGCGGCGATCTTTCGGGTAAGGTTCTCCAGCTCGCGATAGGTCAGGGATTTGCCCATGCTGGAAAAGGCTATTCGGTCGGCATAGCGCGCGCAGGATTTTTCCAGCAGTTCCGCCAACGATTCGTGCTCCATTGGCGGAAGCTCGGCCGGAACGACATCCGGGTAGGCGGCAAGCCACGGCTTTTCCGGTTTCGCAGCACTTGGATGGCCGGAAATGCTGTTCATGGTATCTCTCTCCCTGTCCGCTGCAGCCCGTCTAACCGGCAAGCCGATCGGTCGATCCTCCATCTCCCGAGCCGGCAGCTTATGTCATTGCTTGAATGGTTCAAGCCGAGATTAGAGCTATAATAACTTTGACGTAAACGTCAATATGAGCGATCTCCAACAGCGTCGCCGATGTGGGAACTTTGAGTAAGGCGCGGCGTTCTTCAGGAGTGGAATCAACCACGAGGAACCCAAAAGAGGAGGTGCAGATGCTGCATCAGGACGCTGACAACAACCGCCGCGACCCTAATGTCAAGGATACGCCAACGCTGATTGCTAGCGACCGGGTTGAGGGCACCCGTGTGTATGGTTCAGACGGCGGCCATATCGGCTCGATCGAACGACTGATTCTCGGAAAGCACGACGGCCGTGTGGCCTATGCAGTACTGAGTTTCGGTGGCTTCCTCGGCATCGGTCACGATCATTATCCGCTGCCTTGGGAGAAGCTGACCTACGATACACAACTGGATGGTTACCGTATCGACCTAACCAAGGAGCAGATCGACGGTGCGCCGAGCTATTCGGACGATGACGACAGCTGGTATAATGACAATGGCCGCCGGGTCTACGACTACTACGGCGTGCCACCTTACTGGATGTAACGTCGTCCGTTGGCGCATGACTTTATGATCATGCGCTATCCGCCACGCCGCAAGCGCCCGTTGGCTGCGCAGCGCGGCACGAGGAGCTGAACGGGCCCCGTCGTCGACGGGGCCCGTTCAGGCCGTTTGAACCAGATCGTTGGCGGATCGCAGTATTTTGCCGACGGTAATGTCTTTATATGAGATGGCCTGCGCCGTCTTCACCTTGAAGACATGGCTCTCGCCCGGCAGAAGCGTTACAAGCATCGAATCGACAGCTGCCGCCGGATCGAGACGGTCCGCCATCAGGCAGAGGTCCTTCAGGAAGCTTTCGGCCGTCACCCGGACATCGCAACCATCGGCGCTGCGGCTCACCTCCACGGCAAGACGCGGTGCCGGCAACCTTAGCTCGATATCCTCGACGAAATAGTGGAAGGCGCGCCGGTCGAGCATGTCGACGACGATCACCTCGTCGCTTGCCGCATCAGCCGTGGCGATATCCTTCGGCAGCGGAAATTCCTCGGCCTCGAAGCGGTCGCAGAGCAGCCGCCAGAATTCGAATTGGGCCAACACCGTGCCGTCGAGGCGCATGCGTTTGCCGCTGATCTTCGCCCGCCAGAACAGCGTCCGCTCGTTGACCGCAACAGCCGCCAGACCGGCCGCGCGCGGCTGGATAGTCAGGAGGCGAGGGTCGAAGGCTTTCTGCATGGCATACCAGAGTGGCTTGCGCCGTCCGGCCGAATCCAGCGCCGCCCAGGAGGTGACCGGCCAGCAGTCGTTGAACTGCCAGACGACGGCACCCTTGCAGATATTGCGATGCGAACGCATGTGCTCGACAGCAAAGCGGATGGCGCGCGCCTGGTTGAGCTGCGTGGCGAAATGCCAGTCGTCCATCGTCTGCGGCTCGGGCAGATGTCCGGCAAGGCCCCGGATCAGCTTGTCGTTGCCTTGCGTCGCCTTCTGGTGATGGAACACGCCGTTGGAGACCGGCGTCAGCGGCGCGTCATGCACGCTTTCCTCCAGCGTCGCCCAGTTCGGCGGCGCCTGCCAGCCGAATTCGGAGCAGAAGCGCGGGATATAGTTGCGATAGACCTCGTAGCCGACATCGTTCCAGACGTCCCAGATATGCTTGCAGCCATGCGCATCGGCGTTTGGTTCGATCTCCATCGTGCCGGAATAGGGGCTGCCCGGATAATAGGGTCGATCCGGGTCGAGTTCGGCGCAGAGCTTCGGCAGCACGTCGAGATAGTAGCCAAGCCCCCAGCTGGTGCCATCCTTGATGATCGGCCGCCAACCCCATTCGTCGAAGCCCCAGATATTCTCGTTGTTGCCGTTCCAGACGATCAGCGAGGCATGCGGCATCAGACGCACGACATTGTCGCGCACCTCCGCCTCGACCTCGCTGCGCAGCGGCTCCTCCTCCGGGTAGGAGGCACAGGCAAAGAGAAAATCCTGCCAGACCAGCATACCAGCGCGGTCGCAGGCCTCGTAGAATTCGTCCCGCTCGAATATGCCGCCGCCCCAGACGCGCAGCAGGTTGATATTGGCCGCCTTTGCCTCATCGATGCGCGAGGCATAGCGCTCTGCCGTCACTCGCGACGGAAAGCAATCGTCGGGAATCCAGTTGGCGCCACAGAGGAAAAGCGGCACATCGTTGATGACGAAGGTGAAGGCCGAACCGTGCTCGTCGGCCGAGGTGTCGAGCCTGACCGACCGGAAGCCGATCTCTCTCGAATATTCGTCGAGTAAATCGTTGCTTACGCTATCTCGCATTTCGAGACGCAGCGGATAGAGCGGCTGCGCGCCGAGATGATGCGGCCACCAGATCTGCGGCGAGGGCACGCGCACCTCGAAGCTGGCTTCGTCCATGCCCGCGGCAACCTCGATGCTCTGTCGAACGCCGCCGATCTCGGCCGTGAGTGTATACGCCACCGCCGCATCCGCGCGCGCCAATTGCGCAACGATCGTCACCAGCCCGTCGCCGCCGGCAAGCGTCGCCGATACCCGCGTTTCCGCTAGCCGCGCCCGGTTCCAGCTCTCCAGCCGCACGGGCTTCCATATGCCTGAGGTCACCAGCGTCGGACCCCAGTCCCAGCCGAAATTGCACGCCATCTTGCGCATCAGGTTGCCCGGCCCCGGGTAGTTGTTCGGGCGGTAGCCATAGTGCGCTTCCATCTCCTCGCCATAGGCGTAGGCGGAGCGGAAGGTGACACTGAGCTCGTTGCCGCCATTTCTCAGCAGCGCTGAAACGTCGAATCGGTAGGTCCGGTGCATGTTGAAGGTCCGGCCGATTTCCTCGCCGTTGAGGACGATCGTCGCGATCGTATCGAGCCCCTCGAAGACCAGTTCCTGCACCTTGGCCTCATCAGGCTCGGCCTCGAAGCTGCAATGATAGGTCCAGTCTTCACGGCCGATCCAGTCATTGGTGATCTCGTTGACGTCGATATAGGGATCAGGGATCAGCCGGCTTGCCAGCAGGTCGAGATGCACGCAGCCAGGCACGCTGGCCGGAATCGTGGCAGGCAGGTCAGGTTTTCCTGCAACGTTGCAGGAGAGTGTCCAGCCGCGGTTCAGTTCGGTCTTTTCGATCATGATGTGCTCTTAGAGGTAGCGGCCGTGGCGCTGCAGGACTTCGATCTTGTAGCCGTCCGGGTCGCTGATGAAGAAAAACAGCGCCAGCAGTTTGCCGTCGCGGTTGAGCTCGACGAGCTTGCCGGGGTTGAGGCCGGCTTCCGCCAGCCGCTTGTGCTCGACGGCGACCTCGTCCACCGAGACGGCAAGGTGACCGTGGCCGTCGCCGAGACTATAGGGCTCGACCCGGCCCTGATTGACCGTCAGTTCCAGCTCGAAGCCGGTTTCCCGGTTGCTAAGATAGATCAGCGTGAATGTCTCGAATTCGATGCGGTCAGCAATCTCTAGCCCGAACACCTTGCCGTAGAACTCGACCGAGCGTGCCTCGTCGAGAACGCGGATCATGGAGTGGATCATCTTGGCCAAGGCTGCCTCCCATTGCCGATATCACGGCAGCCTTGGTAGCCGCAGCATCACGCCTGGCGCAAGCCCATTCTTCGCGTGATTGCGCTTTCGACGAGCCCCATTGCATCGTAGATCAGCACCGCCATCAGCCCGACGATCAGGCCTCCCTGGAGGATGAAGGCGGTATTATCGGAGATCAAGCCGGCGATGATCACCTCGCCGAGCCCCTTGGCTGCAACCGTCGAGCCGATCGTCGCAGTGCCGATATTGATGACTGTCGCGACCTTCAGGCCCTCAAGTATGAGCGGCATGGCAAGCGGCAGTTCCACGCGGAACAGCCGCTGCCTCGTGTCCATGCCCATGCCGTCGGCAGCGTCGAGCACCGATGGCGAAACCTGGTGGAGACCCGCCACCGTGTTCTCGAAGATCGGTAGCAGCCCGTAGAGAAAGAGCGCGATCAGCGTCGGCGCGGCGCCGAAACCGGTAGCGGGAACGGCCAGTGCCAGCACCGCAACGGGAGGAAAGGTCTGGCCGGCATTGGCGATTGCCCGCGACAGCGGCAGGAAATCCTCGCCGCTTTTCCGGGTGACGAATATGCCGCCGAGGATGGCGAGGATAGCGCTGCCGACGATCGAGATCGCAACAAGATAGAGATGGGCGGCGGCCAGCAGCGGCAGGCTGTTTTGTGTATAGACAGCCGGTGCGCCGTTGCTTGTCAGCGGCACGAACAGGAACGACAGCCATTCCGTCTTGAACAGCAGGATCAGCAGCACGATCAGCGCCGTAACGCGAAACAGGTTGGCGACGATCAGTCTCATGCCTTGCGACCCAACTCGAGCAGTCGTGTCATCGAGATTGAACCCACCGGTACTTTTTCGGCATCCTGGACGGCCGCCTCCTCGGCGCCCTGCCAGATCATCTCGGCCAGCGCATCGCGAAGGCTGAGCGATTGTGGCAAGACATGGGAGAGGCCAGCCTTTGCGGGGGCCATGCTTCCGGAAAGCGGCAGCAGCGACATCAGCTTCAGCGCCCGGTCGGAAGTGCCGGTCAATTGCTGCACGAAGGGGTCGGCCGGTTCCGTCAGGATCTTTTCCGGTGTCGAGCATTGCAGCAGTTTGCCGGCGCTCATCACCGCGATCTGGTTGCCAAGATGAAAGGCCTCGTCCATGTCGTGGGTGACCAGCAGGACGGTGGTGCCGAACTGCTTCTGGATCGCCAGGAGATCGTCCTGCGCCTTTCCGCGGATGACGGGGTCGAGTGCGCCGAAGGGTTCGTCCATCAGCAGTAATTCCGGTTCGGCGGCTAGAGCCCGCGCTACGCCGACGCGCTGCTGCTGGCCGCCGGAAAGCTCGTGCGGATATTTGCCGGCGAAGGTGGCATGGTCGAGGTTGAAGAGGCCAAGCAGTTCCTCGACGCGGTTGTCGATCGCCGCCGTCTCCCAGCCGAGAAGCTGCGGCACGGTCGCGATGTTCTGCGCCACCGTCCGGTGCGGGAATAGTCCGTGGCCCTGGATGGCATAGCCGATCTTGCGCCGCAAATCGGTGACCGGCACGGTCATGACGTCATGACCGTTGACGAAGATTTGCCCCTCGGTGATCGGTACCAGCCGGTTGATCATCCGCATCAGGGTCGATTTGCCGGACCCCGACGTGCCGACGATCGCGGTGATCGAACCTTTTTCGACGCTCATCGACACATCGTCGACGACGGTCGCTGCGCCGTAGCGCTTGGTGACGTTGCGGATCTCGATCATGCTCATGCTGCGGTTCCCCGTATGCTGTCGATGACCGCATCGAGGATGACGGCCGAGGAAAAGGCGAAGAAGACGGTCGGCACGGCGCCGAGCAGCACAAGGTCCATGGCGGTCTGGCCAAGGCCCTGGAAGATGAAGATGCCGAACCCGCCGCCCCCGATGAGCGCGGCGACCGTCACCAGCCCGATCGACTGCACGAGCACGATGCGGATGCCGGTGAGGATGACCGGAAAGGCGAGCGGCAGGTCGATGCCGGTGAGGATTTGCCGGCGTGTCAGCCCCATGCCGGCCGCGGCGTCGCGTACGGAGGGATCGACGCCCTGCAGGCCGACGACGGTATTGGCGACGATCGGCAGCAGCGAATAGAGGACCAATGCGATCAGCGCCGGTGCCGCGCCGATGCCGCGAATGCCGAGAGCGGCGGCGGCAGGGACATGCGTTGCAATGTAGCCGAGCGGCAGCATCAGGATACCGAAGAGGGCAAGGCTCGGAATCGTCTGGATCAGGCTCAGGCCCTGCAGCACGGAAGCGCGCAGCTTCGGTACCCAGAAGCAGAGGATGCCGAGCGGCAGGCCGATGACGACGGCGATCAGCAGTGAACCAAATGCAAGCAGCAGGTGCGCAAGCGCCTCGGTCCAGAATTGATCGGACCGCGTGGCGAACTCCTTCATGATCGAGAGGCTGTCGAGCAGACCGGAGGACAGGAAGAGGCCCGAAAGGGCCGTATACGCGGCAAGGCTCGCGATGCGCATCCACGGTGTCAGTTTGATCTTCACCAGCGCGTCGGAGACGACAAGGCCGATGACGGCAAACAGAACCCAGAATCCCGCGCCCGGGGTCATGCGGGCTACAGTACTGTTTACCGGCGTGAAGGCCGTCGCGACGAAACCAATGGCGGCGAGCAGGGCGGCGAAGCAGAGCGTTGCAATGACCAGCCTGGTAAAAGGGTTCTGCAGGTAAAGGACCGCGAAGGCGGTGGCGACGAGAAGGAGCGTCAGGACGAGGACTGAAGGCTGGCCCAAGAGGTGGGTTAGCAGCAGCGGTTTGCCGGCCGCAATGCGGTTGGCCTTCACGTAGATGAAGGGCAGAAGCGCCGTGGCGATTGCAGCGGCGGCAACCAGAACCACGCCGAGCCGGTCCAGTTTGCGGACCGCTAAAGTTTCTTCCATCAATCCATCCCTGTCCGGAAAAAAGTGCTCCGCCTCGCTGCGAGGCGGAGCATCGGGCGACGAGATTACTTCAGGAAGCCCTTTTCCTTCAGATAGCCTTCGGCAACGGCCTTTGCCGGCTCGCCGTCAACCTGGATCTTGCCGTTCAGCCTGCGCAGGTCGTCTGCGGTCAGGCCCTTGAAGATCGGGGCAAGTACTTCCTCGATCTTGGGATTTGCCTTCAATACCTCCTCGCGGATGATCGGGGTCGGCGCATAGACCTGCTGCACGCTCTTGTCGTCTTCGAGAACCGTCAATTCGGCAGCTTCGATGGCACCGTCAGTGCCGTAGACCATGGCGGTGTTGGCGCCGTTCGTCTGGTCGGCGGCGGCCTTGATGGTGGCGGCGGTGTCACCGCCGGACAGCACGATCTGCTGGTCCGGCTTCAGCGTGAAGCCGTAGGTCGTCTGGAAGGCGGGCAGCGCACCTGCTGAATTGACGAACTCTGCGGAAGCCACGAGCTTGGCGGCACCGCCGCCGGCAACCCACTTGCCGAAATCCGACATCGTCTTCAAGCTGTTTGGCGCCGCGACGTCGTTGCGTACGGCGATCGCCCATGTGTTGTTGGCAGGCGACGGCGTCAACCAGACTATCTTGTTGGCGTCGTAGTCCAGCTTCTTGGCCATGTCATAGCCCTGCTGCAGGTTCTTCCAGGCAGCATCGTCAGGCTTGTTGAAGAAGAAACCGGCATTGCCCGTGTATTCGGGGTAGATGTCGATTTCGCCTGCGGTGATCGCCTTGCGCACGACGGGCGTCGCGCCGAGTGCGATCCGATCCTGCGTCTTGATGCCGTTTGCGTTCAGCGCCAGCGCGATGACGTTACCGAGCAGCGTGCCCTCCGTATCGATCTTCGACGAGACGACGACGTCGGCGGCCGCAACCGCGCCTGCCGAAAAGGCAGAGAGCGTGACGGCAAGTGCGATTTTCTTCAGCATGGAATGTCCCCTTGATTTACACCGTTAAATCTCGCGGAAAGCTCTGGCGGCGAGCCTCCCACGTATAAAATTGCCAGCGAAGACAGAGCTGCTGCCGTCACCCAGGAAATACGTGCGTTTTGGAAATAGCGTGCGCGCTCGAAAAATCGATGCAGTCCCCTCCAGTTTTGCACTAGCGGCGTGATTATGGCTGCGAATGCAAATAGTTGCGCGCAATCGCATTCCGTTTTCGATCGCTGCCGCGATTTGTTTTTGTTCCCTTGCGTGTTTCCACGGATATCCGGTGCTATTTGCGGTTCTTGCGCCGCGTCCGGTTTTATTCTTGGAAAGGACGATAGCCCTCCTGTTTTATCGCAGGGATATCTTTTTTCACGAACACATCATATCGTTCCGTTTTCAGCTTGTTACGGAGAACGCGCTTGCAGCTAGGCTCATTGGTCGTCGCCAGTCATGTGTTGTCATCGGGTTCGATACGCGCGACAGCCCGCGAGCTATCGCTGGCGGCCTCCACCGTTTCAACAGCCGTGCGCCACCTCGAAACCGAGCTGGCAATCAAGCTGACGGAACGCAGCTCCGGCGAACTCTCGACACTGCTTGCCAGCGCCAAGGTGCGAGAGGGTCTTTGCCCGATCGTGCGATCGGCGGAGGAACTGGCCGGTTGGATCGGAAGCGGTCAGAGTTCCCGTCTCGCGATCAAGATCGCTACCATGGAACGCTTTCTGGAGGTATCCGATCAAGGCAGCATCAACCGCGCCGCCCGGCGGCTGAAGCTCGGCCAGCCGCAACTCTCGCTGCAGATTGCCACGCTGGAAAAGATGTCTGGCAAGCGGCTCTTCGAGCGTCAGGCTCATGGTTCGTCGCTGACGGAGGAGGGGCGGCGTGCCTATGCCATCTTTTCGACCATCAGCCAGGCCTGGAACGATCTGAAGTCTTCGGCGGACGAACGCTACCAGCGTACGGTACGCTCGTTGAGGATCGGCTCGATCATTCCAACCGGATCGGAGAGCTGGGTCGCCCGTTGCATGGGAACGCTGGTTTCGGAGTGGAACGCCAGCCGCAACAAGAACACCATCTCACTCGTGTTGATGACGGCGGATGACCTGCGGGAGGCGTTGAAATCCGGCCGCATTGACGTGGCGATCTTGGATTCTGTTTTCGGGCTTGATCGGTTCCAGCATCGCGAGCTTCTGCGCACGGACATGGTGGCAATTGCGCCGCCGCATGGTAGCGAGCGCTCGGTAGGCGAACTGGTCGAGAGCCACGCGATCTGCACACCAAGCTCCCGAACTGGGCTTGGCCATGCTGCGATGGCGCTCGGTCATGAGCGCAGCAAGCGCCGTTTCCGCAACCAGGACATAACGGCCGCCGATTCCTTGCCGGTCATCGTGGATCTCGTCGCCAACCACGGCTATGTCTCGTTCCTTGGTCGCGCCAGCGCCATGCCGATAGCGGACAAGGTGCGCATCGTCGAACTCGACGAACATATCCCGCTGTCCTACCACGTCGCCTTCAACCATAGAAAAGCCTCGGCGGAGGCCAGCGCCATGATTATCGCGGCCGTCGCTAAAATTGTTGCCGAACCGGTCGCGCAAACGGCCGCCTTCGCTTAAAGAGCATCGGCGGACGAGGGAGATTCGAGCGTGACGATTTTGCTGGAAGTATGCGTGGACAGCCGACAGGGCCTGGCAGCCGCAATCGAAGGTGGCGCGAGCCGTATCGAACTGTGTGCGGCTCTGGAACTCGGCGGCCTGACGCCGGTCGCCGGCCTCATGAAGGCCGCCGCCGCTGCTCCCATTCCTGTCTATGCAATGATCCGCCCACACGCCGGGGCCTTCGTGTTCGATGCAGCGGACGAGGCGGCCATGATGGCCGATATCGACGCCGTACGTGCCTTCGGTCTCGCCGGGGTCGTCATTGGAGCAAACCGGGCGGATGGGACGCTGGACCTGCCTTTGATCCACCGTTTGAAGTCTCATGCGGCAGGGCTCGGATCGACCCTGCACCGTGCGTTCGACCTAGTGCCGGACGCGGACGCCGCGCTGGAGCAGGCGGTCGAACTTGGCTGCGAGCGCATTCTCACCTCCGGCTGCGTTCCGAAAGCGATCGACGGTCTCGACATCCTCGCACGTCTTTCGAGGAAGGCGGCCGGTCGCATTTCGATCATGCCGGGTAGCGGGGTTCGACCCGCCAACGTGGCCGAGGTCCTCCGCGCCACTGGCGCGGCCGAAGTACACGCGTCCTGCAGTACGCCCGCTGCAAGCCTCGATCCGCGCGCAGTTGCCTTCGGGTTCGAAGCAGCGACATTCAACATGACAGACGCGGACGTCGTTCGCCGGATGCGGCAGGCGATCGACGCCTTCTAGGCGCCAATCTTGATAACCGCTTTGATCAGTCCGCTCTTCTCGTGCGCCCAGCGGGCGAGGTCGTGGGGTGCATCGACAAGTGTCGTGCGGTGGGTGATGAGTTTTTCCACCGGCACGAGGCCTCTGGCAATCGAGTCCGCGACGTGTTCGAAGTCGACACGCGTCGCGTTACGGCTGCCGATCACCATCATCTCGCGCTTGTGAAACTCGGGATCGGAAAAGCGGATGTCATCTTTGACGACGCTGACCAGAACCAATGCGCCGCCGTGGGCGACAAAGCTGAACGCCTTTTCAATCGAGGGGCCGTAGCCGGTGGCGTCGAAGACGACATCGAAGCCATCGCCGTCGGTGCTGGCCCTTATCGCATCAGCCGCGCCGTCATTCGCAACGATGCCGGACGAAAAGCCGAAACGCTCGGCCGCCATCTGCAGGCGCTCGGTGCTGGTATCGAGCAATGTCACCTCGTGGCCCGCAATCCGTGAGAAAATCGCGGCCCCCAGTCCGATCGGTCCCGCGCCGATGACGAGCGAGCGCGATCCGGACGGTGCCATCGAACGGCGAACGGCGTGCGCCCCGATCGCCAGGAACTCGGTGGTTGCCGCAGCCTCGAGACTCACGCCTTTCGCGACATAGAGATTGCCTGCCGGGACCACGATCTCCTCGCAGAATGCACCATCGGTATGGACGCCCAGAACCTTGATGTTGGTGCAGCAATTCGGTTTATCCTGTCGGCAGGCAACGCAGGCGCCGCACGAAAGGTAAGGATTGACAATGACCGGTGTGCCCGCTGCCAGCGCCACGCCGGCACCGGCCTCCAGAAGCGTTGCCGATATCTCATGACCCATGACGCGCGGGTATTCGAGGAACGGATGCTTGCCTTCGAAGATATGGTAGTCCGTGCCGCAGATACCGACATGGCTTACGGCGAGCCGGACCCAGCCTGCTTCAGGCGCGCCGGGCGAGGGGCGCTCGACGAGGTCGAGGACGCCCGGCTCTTGGCAGAGGACTGCTTTCATGACGGAATTGCCTTCTTCAAATTGAGGATGCCGGTTCCCCGGGGGGCGGCTCCTGTCCTGTCGCTCGCTTTATGAACTGCGGCGGCGGCGCAACTGGTCGAAGTAGACGATCACGATGATCAGCAGGCCAGTGATGATGCGTTGCCAGAAGGAATTGACGTTGAGCAGGTTCGCGCCGTTGTTGATGGTCGCCAGAATGAAGGCGCCGATCAGGGGGCCGTGGACCGATCCGACTGCGCCGAACAGGCTTGTGCCGCCGATGACCGATGACGCGATTGCCTGCAGTTCCCAGCCGTCCGCCTGCGTGGCGTTGCCGATGGCAATGCGCGAGGCAAGCAGGATGCCGACGAAGGCGGCGAAGGTAGCCGAGAGGATGTAGGCCATGTAAATGATCGCGCTGACCCGGACACCCGAAAGGCGCGCTGCTTCGCTGTTCGAGCCGACCGCGAACAGATAGCGCCCCCAGCGGCTGAGATGCAGCAGGATATACGAGGGGATCGCGACCAGGATCACCATCCAGAACAGACTTGGTATTCCAAGAAAATCGGCGCGCGAGAAGTTGGCGAATGCCTCGTTAGTGATGTTGATCGACGATCCGTTGGTGATTAGCAGACCGAAACCGCGCAACGCCGTCAGGGACGCGAGCGTGATGATGAATGGCGGCAGTCCCATATGCACGATGCCGAAGCCGTGAAAGGCGCCGATCGCGACGCCGAAGGCGAGCGTCAGCAGGATAGCGGCCCATACCGGGAAACCGGCTTGCAGCAACCACGCGACAATGACGCCGGCAAAGCCGACGATGGCGCCGACCGAAAGATCGATGCCGGCGGTGATGATGACGAAGGTCTCGCCGAGTGCGAGGATCGCCGTCATCGATCCCTGGCGCAACAGGTTGCTGATGTTGAGCGGCGTCCAGAAGCTGGTAGTAACAAGACCAAGCGCGACCCAGAGCCCGATCAGCAGCCCGATCAGGGTGAGCCCGAAGAGGATGTTCACTTTGCGGCGTTGCTTCGGAGCAGCGATCTCTGTGGGGGTTACGGTCATTTCTCTCTCCCTCTTATTCTTCCGCTCAGACGCCGATTGCTTCGCTGAGGACTTGTTCGTGTGGCGCGGCATGGAAGTCATGGCTCGCCACCAGCCTGCCGCTCCGGAAGACATGCAGTTCGTCGGCCAGTTCATAGACCTCGGGCAGATAGGACGAGATCAGGATGATGCCCGCGCCCGATTTCAGAAGCTTGGCGAAGAGCCGGTAAATTTCAGCTTTGGTGCCGACATCGACCCCGACCGTCGGCTCGTCGAAGATGAACAGGCGGGCGCCGTGGCTCAGCCATTTCCCGATGACCACCTTCTGCTGGTTGCCGCCCGACATGGCTGAAACCAGCACGCGCCGGCTCGGTGTCTTGATGCTGAGGTCGCGAATCTGCTGGTCGGCATTCTTTGCCTCCTCGCCCAGGCTGATCACCGGCCCCCTGCTCAGTCGCTGGAAGACAGGCAGGTTGATGTTCAGGCCGATCGGAAGGTTGAGGCATAGCCCCTGGTCGCGGCGGCTTTCAGGCGCAAGCGCGATCCCAAGCTCCATTGCCGTGCGTTCGTTCTTGATGTTGACCTTGTTTCCCATCCAGTGGATTTCGCCTGCCGTGGTCTTCTCACGGCCGTAAAGCCCGAGTGCGAATTCGCTGCGGCCGGCGCCGATCAGGCCGTAAAGACCGACGATCTGACCGGCTTTGACCGAAAGCGACACATCCTGGAAGCCGGGGCCGGAAAGCCCGCGGACATCGACGATCGTCTCGCCGATAGCAATCTCTTCCTTGTGGTAAATCTGCTCGATGGTGCGGTTGATCATCAGTGCGATCAACTCGTTGTCGTTGGTCTCGCCGATCAGGCGCGTGCCGACATGGGTGCCGTCACGAAGCACGGACACGCGGTCCGCAAGCTCGAAGACCTCTTCCATGCGGTGGCTGATGTAGACGATGGTGACGCCTTCGCTCTGAAGCCGTCGGATCAGCTTGAAGAGCTGTGCCGATTCCTGTCGCGTGAGGTAGGCGGTCGGCTCGTCGAAAATCAGAAACTGGGTGCCGCGCATCGCTGCCCGGGCGGTCGCGACGAGTTGCTGTTGTCCGATCGTCAACTCGCTCAGCAGCGCGGCGGCCGGCAGCCCGAAGCCCAGATCGTCGAGGACGGCCTGGGCCATCTTCACCATCTGCTTCTTGCGCATCAGTCCGAAGTTGTTGACCTCATCGCCGAGAAACATATTGGCGGCGACGGTCAGATGAGGGCACAGCACCACTTCCTGATGGACCGCGTTGATACCGCGCGCAATCGCCTCGTTCGGCGTTGCCAATGCAACGGAGTGGCCGCACCACAAAATCTCGCCGGCCGTCCTGGTTATGACACCCGTAAGAAGCTTGATCAGCGTTGATTTGCCGGCGCCGTTTTCGCCGACGATCGCGTGAATTTCACCGGCCAGAAACGTGATCGTCGCCGGTTTCAGCGCCTGAACGTAGCCGTAATTCTTCTGCAGTCCCTTGAGTTCGAGGATGGGTGACCCCGCCGGAATGCGGTTTGCCTCTTTCAGCGTCGCGCTGTCATCGTGGCGATGACTGATCTCTTCCAGGCTCATGGCGTCTTCTCCTCCTCGCGAATTCCTGTTTCCCCACCAGTCATCCACGCTTCCTCGGGCAGACGATACCATAGGCGAAGAAAAGGCCGCGCGGGATTTCTCTCGCGCGGCCCCGGTAGAAGATTACTTGATCTTCGGGTTCAGAAGTGCGTCGATCTTCGGATCGGCCATGTTGGCCTTCGTCACCAGATTTGCACCGGTGTCGACGTTGGCTTCGACCTTCTCGCCCTTAGACACGGCAAGTGCAGTCTTCACGCCGTCATAGCCCATACGGTAGGGATCCTGCACGACGAGGCCGGCAAGGGCGCCATCCTTGAGGAAGCCAACGGTCTTGTCATCGCTGTCGAAGCCGATGACCTTGACCTTGTCGCCGAGCTTGTTTTCGGCGATCGCCTGTCCGACGCCCTGTGCCATGATCAGGTTGGACGCAAACACGCCAACGATGTTCGGGTTGGCAGTGATGAGGTCGGTCATGATGTTGAGACCCGTCGTTGCCTGGCCGTCAGCATACTTGTCGGCAATAACCTTCAGGCCCGGATACTTGGTCTTGACCTGGTCGAGGAAGCCCTCGCGGCGCTGCTCGAGCGAGCCGGCGCCGGGTGTGTTGGTGATGATGACGACATCGCCCTCTTCCTTGCCGGTCATTTCCTTGATCGCAGCGGCAAGGCCATCAGCAGCGATGCGGCCGCCCTGGACGTTGTCGGTCGTCAGGAACGACTTGAAGGCCTTCGAGTCAGCGCCGGAATCGATACCGATGATCGGCACGGACTTTGCAGCTTCATCGACCGGCTTGCCAAGTGCCTTGAACTCGGTCGGCGAGATGACGATCGCGGCCGGCTTGCCGGCGACGGCATTTTCAAGAATGCTGATCTGTCCGTTGACGTCGGTTTCGGCCTGCGCGCCGAGTTCCGGCACGTTGACGCCGAGATCCTGGCCGGCCTTGCGGGCGCCGGCAAGAACGATCTGCCAGTAGAAGGATGTCGTGTCCTTGACGATGATCGGGATCGTGACGTCGGCCGCAAAAGACGGCATCGGCATCGCGGTTGCGATCACGGCAGCGCCCGCAAGAGCCGTAAAGGCTCGACGGGAAAGAACGGATTTCATGCGCATGTATGTTCTCCTCTCAGGTGCGTTCTCCTCCAGGGAATCTCCCGCCGAACGCTAGCGGGAGATTTTTATCGATAAAAAACATTTACGGTTGGACGCTAGCCGAGGCCGCCGCGAATTGCAAGTCCACCCCGGATTTCCGATTTGATCGGCACTTTCCTCACGCATTTCCTCTCTTGGAGCTCCGTCTCCAAGTCGACTTCAAGGCAGCGCCAACCTGCGATATGAAACATTGGTTCCGAATATTTGTCAATACGGAACGTTTATTCCATTTTGGGAAGTGCTTGGGATCAGCCTCGGAAGACTTCGTGCGGATGGACGACGCCTTTCTTCAGAATAAGGTTGCCGTAAAGGCGAAATTCGGTGGTTGCGACGATGTACGCCGCCTTGCGTGTCCGCTCGTAGAAGGCGAAGCGTTCGACCGGCATGACCTTGAAGTCGCCGGCGCGTTTCGCGACAATGGTCTGGAACTCGACACATACGTCCGGCACGGCCGACGGGTTCCCCACGACTTCCATGCGCCAGGCCGTCTCCGGCACGAACGTGTCGAGCGGCATATGGGTCAGGATCGCCTCGGCCATATCGGTGGCGCTGACCCCGTCGGCGCGGATCACGTCCGGTCCCATCGTGCTTGAAGGGAAGTTGGCGTCGGCAATGACGATTTCGTCCCCGTGACCCATTCTGGCGATGGCGCGAAGCAGGTCGGGATTAAGAACGGGATGAATTCCTTTAAGCATTTTTCAGTTCCTCAGACGCGTACTGCTTCGTCGCCCAGCGGCGGCGCCACGAGCGTGAAATTATCGAATTCCGGAAAGCTCGTTTCGGACAACGGGGGCTCGAAGAGTTGCATGTTGCGCTGCAGGCTCGACGCCTTCGCCGTGCCGATTAGCACAGACGAGACAAGCGGATCGCGCAGCGGAAACTGCAAGGCAGGCGCGGCAAGCGGTACGCCGTAGTTGCTGGCAATCGCCTCCATGCCGGCGACCTTGGCAAGAACGTCGTCGGTGGCCGGCAGATAGTCGAAATTCGAACCCGGCACGGCGCCGGTGGCCAGGATGCCCGAATTGAAGACGCCGCCAACGACAAGTGATGTACCCTTCCGCCGGCAGAGTGGGAGCAACTCGGCGACCGCGGAACGGTCGAGCAGCGTGTAGCGCCCGGCCATGAGAATGCAGTCGATAGTGCCATTGCGCATGACATCGAGGCAGACCGGCACCTCGTTGACGCCAAGCCCGAAGGCTTTGATCGCACCAGCGGATTTCAGTTCTTCCAGCGCTTTGATGCCACCGTCGAGGAACTGCCGCAGGTAGACGGCGTTTTTCGCTGCCCCGTGTGTATAGCCGCCGATGTCGTGGACATAGATGATGTCGATGCGGTTCAGCCCGAGACGGGCGTAGCTGAATTCGACCGAGCGCATGATGCCGTCATAGGAATAGTCGTAGTCGGCATCGAAGGAGAGCGGTTCGACATAGCTGTAATCAGGCACCGTGCCGGTTGGCACAGGGCGCAGCAACCGGCCAACTTTGGTGGACAGGACCCATTCCGTGTCCGGCTTGTCGCGCAGAAAGTCGCCAACCCGGCGCTCTGCAAGACCAAGCCCGTACCACGGCGCGACATCGAAATAGCGAATGCCGGCGTCCCACGCGGCGCCCAGCGTTTCCATCGCCTGCTCCCGTGGGCAGGCGCGGTAGAGGCCGCCGAGAGCTGCGGCGCCGAAGCTCACTTCGGTCACCGACAGATCGGTCTTGCCGAGTCTCCTCGTCTTCATCATTCCTCCTCAGAAGACTTGACAGATTTCTGTTCTAGAGCGTTGCCCCGAGATGCCACGGCACGAATTCGTTGTCGCCGTATCCGAATTCCTCGCTCTTGGTCTTCTTGCCCGATGCGGTGTCGATGATCAGGTCGAAGATCTCACGCCCCTTGGCGCTGATCGTCGCATCGCCGGTGGCAATCGTGCCGCAATCGATATCCATGTCTTCTTCCATCGAGGCATAGAGCGCCGAATTGCTCGACAGCTTGATTGACGGTGCAGGGCGACAGCCGAAACAGCTGCCGCGGCCGGTCGTGAAGGCGATCATGTTGGCGCCACCGGCGACCTGCCCCGTCGCCGAGACCGGGTCGTAGCCTGGCGTATCCATGAAAACCAGACCGGGCGCGGTCACCCGCTCGGCATAGCCATAGACGGCGGTCAGCGGCGAGCGTCCGCCCTTGGCGACGGCGCCGAGCGACTTTTCGAGAATGGTCGTCAACCCGCCCCGCTTGTTGCCGGGCGAGGGGTTGTTGTCGAGCGAGGCGCCATGCAGTGCCACGTATTTTTCCCACCAGGCGATCTTGTCGTCGAGTTTCTTCGCAACCTCGTCGCTGACGGCTCGGCTGCGCAGAAGGTGCTCGGCGCCATAGATTTCCGAGGTCTCCGAAAGGATAGCCGTTCCGCCGGCCGCGGCCAGGAGGTCCGCTGCAACGCCGAGCGCTGGATTGGCGGTGATACCGGAGAAACCATCGGAGCCGCCGCATTGCAGGCCGATGATGATCTCGCTGATCGGCAGCGCCACGCGCCGCTCCCTGCCGACATCGTCGGCGATTTCCTTGAGCATTCCCATCGCGCGTTCGACGGCGCGACGCGATCCGCCCGCGTCCTGGATATTGAAGTGGCGCTTGGAGCTTCCGGCCCCGCTCTGGCCATAGAGCGTCAACTGGTTGACCTCGCAGCCGAGCCCGATCATCAGCACGCCACCGAAGTTCACGTGCCTCGTATAACCGGCAAGGGTCCGGTGCAGCACCGCCATGCCGTCGCCGGTCGAACTCATCCCGCACCCCTGGTCGTGTACGATCGGCACGAAGCCGTCGATGCCTTCATAATGCGGCAGAAGGGTGCGGTTTGCCGTCTCGGCGATCGCACGGCAGACCGTGGTGGAACAGTTCACGCTGGCGATGATGCCGATGTAGTTACGCGTCGCAGCACGCCCATCAGCGCGACGATAGCCCATGAAAGTGCGCGTTCGGTCTTTCGCGCTTGCCTCTTCCGGCGCCGAATTCGCGGTCGCCGCGAGGCGGTCATTCTCAAAATGCAGATTGTGGCTGTGAATGTGATCGCCAGCCTTGACCTCTGCCGTTGTGCGTCCGATCGCCTGGCCGTACTTCACGACCGGCTGGCCAAGCGCGATGTCGGCCAGCGCGATCTTGTGGCCGGGGTCGATCTTCTCGCGGGTCTGGATACCCGCGACCGTCTCGCCGGCTGCGATCGCAGCCGTTGCGACCGCAACGTTGTCGCCGGTCGACAGGATGATCCAAGGGTCTTTCTTCAACAATTTTCTCCCTAGGGAAACACTCGCTGCTTCGGCGAATGCGCATTGATTTTGTTTTTTATCTACAATAAACATTTTCAAGTCAACGGGATTGTTGATCCTGTGGACGAGGGAGGCAAACAGCCGCACACGATCCAAAATAAGATAAGGATCGTCGATGGATAAAGCTTCCGACCTACCGGAGACCTCTGTTTAAGGGCGGTCGATCGGGGTCGCCGAAGCATGAGGGCGGGGCATGGCGAGGCAGAATACAGTCTTCAAGGAAGCGTACAACCGCTATGCGGTGGCGTTGCGCATAGATGCCACCTTGCCCTCGGAGCCGGAGATAGCGGCGCAACTCGGGATCAGCCGGAGCACCGCGCGAGCGATCCTTGCGCGGCTCAGCGACGAGGGGATTATCAGCTGGAACAAGCGCCAGAAGATCGTGCTGAGAGAGCCTGCGGAAGATGAGCTTTTCCCCTCCGAGGAGACCAGCTCGCTGCACGACATCATCGAGCGCAGCTTCATGCAACGAATTCTGTCGGATGACGCCGCGCCCGGCATGCAGATCAACGAGCTGGAGCTTGCGCGCGAGATCGGAACCGGCACTACCAGCGTGCGCGAGTTTCTCATCCGGTTTTCGCGTTTCGGCCTGATCGAGAAGCGACCGAACAGCCACTGGATTCTGAAGGGCTTCACCCGCGATTTTGCGCTTGAACTCGCCGACGTGCGCGAGATGTTCGAGCTGCATTCGGCAGCGGAGTTCGGCAAGCTTCCGGCCGGTCACGACGCCTGGAGCGCGCTCGCCGAAATCAAGGCACAACACCAGGCGATGCTGAGGGATCTCGACACGCGCTACAAGGATTTTTCGGCGCTTGACGAGCGGTTCCACCTGCTGATCCACGGCGCTGCGAAAAACCGTTTCATTGCCGACTTTTACGATGCCATCGCCATCATCTTCCACTATCACTACCAGTGGAACAAGGCTTTCGCCCGCGAGCGCAACGAACGCGCCATTCACGAACACCTCGACTACATCGCCGCACTGGAATCGCGCGATCAGGCGGCAATCGACTTCTCCTGCCGTCTACACCTGCGGTCGGCTCGGCAGACCCTGCTGCAATCGATCCCGGCGGTGATCGAAGAACTCAGTCCGCTACCAAGGGCCGCGCCTGCCGACGGAAAGTGAAATCCCACTTACGGGTGCGGTTTTCAATTTAGTGCGAGGCTTCGCTCGGGACTGACGACGTCGATGCACGGTCATGCGCATGCCCGACCGGAATGAGCCAGGCTGCGAGGAACGTGAGCACGGCCACCACGGCCACGCCCCAGAACGTCCAGTGAAGCGACGCATCGAAGACGGCACGGATTGCGGGATCCGCAGCCAACTCCGAAAGGCCCGTGGGTTGGTTGAGCACTTCGTGCAGCGAGCTTGCTGCTTCGCCGACCGCATAGTGGGTGATCCCGGCATTGAGGATAGCACCGAGTACCGTCGCGCCAAGCGTGTTGCCAAGACTGCGGGCGAAAATGATCGAGGCAGTGGCACTGCCGCGCATTGACCATTCGACACTATCCTGCACCAGCGCGATGCTCGTCAGGCTGATCAGTCCCATGCCGAAGCCCATGAAGAACGACCCGGCACCGGCGAGTGCCGGATGGCTGTCTGGTGTCAGAAACAAGAGGAAGCTCGCACCGAAGGGAAACATCAGGCTCCCCACCCTGAGGGTGCGACGGATTCCGAAGGCTTTGAAGAAACGGCTGGAGAGCATGACGGCCAGCGGCCATCCGACGACCAGCATCGTCAGCGTGAAGCCCGCGACGATCGATGACCGCCCGAGGACGCCCTGCACGTACATCGGCAGTACGGTCGAAAGACCGATCAGCGCCATCCCCGCAAGCAATGTCGCGGCATTGCTCGTTGCGACCAGTCGGCGGCTCCACAGTGCGATCGAAATGATCGGCTCCGCCACGCGTCGCTCCTGCCGGAGAAAAAGCGTGCCGGCAACGAGGAAGACAGCGCCAAGCAATAGCAGGATACCAGCACTCGCATCCGCTGCTTCGGTCAGGATGACAAGCAATGCGGTGATCGTGATCGAGAAAAGGATCGCGCCCGCGTAGTCGATCTTGGCCTGCTTGTGTGCCACAGATTCCTTGAGGAACACCAGGAACGCTGCGATCGACAAGACGCCGATGGGCAGATTGATCCAGAAAATCCACGCCCAGGAAACGCTGTCGACAATGACGCCGCCGGCGAGTGGTCCGACAACCGCCGAGGTTGCCCAGACGGTCGCCATGATACCTTGTACCCGACCGCGTTCCTGAAGCGTGAAGAGATCGCCGATGATTGTCATCGTCACGGGCTGAATCGCACCCGCGCCAAGTCCCTGAAGGAGACGGAAAAGGATCAGCGAGGTCATCGACCAAGCCAGACCGCAAAGGAGAGATCCACACAGGAAGACCGCGATCCCGACAATCAGAATCGGCTTGCGACCGAAGATATCCGACAGTTTGCCGTAGATAACGGTCGTCGTCGATTGGGCGAGGAGAAACGCCGAGAACACCCAACTGTAGTACGTAAAGCCGCCCAGTTGCCCGACGATCTTTGGCATTGCCGTGGCGACGATCGTAGCCTCGATTGCAACCATGAAGGTGGCAAGCATGATCGTTGCAACGACAAGCGCACGGTTAGAGCGCTGAGCTGTGTTGGGCATGAAATAGTCTCCGGATGCTCCGCGGCATGCCGTCGGTTTCGGCAGGTCGGCTGGGCAGGCAGGTGCCGACGCGAAGCGATGTCTGGTTTTCTATTCGCCCGCCCGGACTACGTCAATTGGCTATATTTCGGGAAACCCGACGAGAGGAAGGGCCTTCTCACCGTCCTCGGACGCGTCGCGCCTTCGCACCCAAGACGCTCGAAAGTATGTGTTGCACCAAGGTTCTTTAAGCATAATGTCATACGGTGTGAGGCTGTGGCGTGCGGTGCAGACTTTGCTGGGAGGGTCTGGGAGTTACTTGGCAAGATTGTTCTGCAACGCCTTTGCGGCGCGTTGGGTCTTGAAGGTCGATCCTTCGATGCGGGGATGGAATCGGAGTGTGAGGGGCAGGTGATTGCGCAATTGCTGACCTGGATGCGAACGCGGTCGCCATCGATCCAGTTTCTGTTTGCCAGCGGCGCCCTCATTCTTTTCGCCACAGTGATATCGGGCTACGCTGTATCGCGGATCGTTGCGCAGAATGCGATCCGAAGCAAAGCCGACGCTGCGGCGATTTTCGTTCAGAGCATGACGGAGCCGCTGGTCCAGGGGCTGATGTCGGGACATTCGTTGTCGGCGAACGATATCGCCAGGCTCAACGGTCTCTTCACGGATCCGGCGTTGCGCGATCGCTTCCCCCACGTCGAAATATGGAAACCGGACGGACAGATCATCTATTCGCTGTCGCAGGACCTGATCGGTCGCACTTTCGAACTGCCGGTCGGTGTCAGGAATGCCCTTTCCGGCGAAGTCTCGCTATTGGTGGCCGATCTGAGCGCCGGCGAGCATGTCGCTCGTAACTTTCAGACGAGTTATCTCGAGATCTACAGTCCGTTGCGCGACAACCTCTCCGGTCAGATCATCGCGGTTGCGGAAATTCAGGAAGACCTGTCGATTTTCGATCGGGATCTCATACAAGTGAGGCTTGCTAGCTGGGCCACGGTAGCAATCGGCTCCAGTGCGATACTACTGTGTCTCTTCGCAATCGTTCGCCGGGCCAGCAATACGATCGAAGAGCAGCGACAGGCATTGCGACAGCGCGCCGAGGAGGCGGAAGCTGCTTCCCGCAAGTTGATGGAACTGCAGAATATCGCGCGGCAAGCCTCGATGGAACTGGCGGAGCGCAACGAAAAGCTGATGCGGGGCGTCGGGGCAGATCTCCATGACGGGCCGGCTCAGCTTCTCGGCTTTGCGAGGCTGCAGGTCGAGCAGGTCCGCCAGGCGAAGACAGCGGCCGGTCGCAAGACGCCGCTCGCCATGCTTGAGGATTCGCTTGATGGCGCCTCGGCGGAGATCCGGGCAATTGCGCGATCCTTGATCCTGCCGGAAATCGAGCATCTGATGCCGGGCCGCATCATCGAGCGTGCCATCAAGCTGCATGAGACCCGATCGGGAACCGAGGTCGCTTTCGTGACAAATGCTGATGATAGGGAAATCCCGGCGGCGTTGAAAATCTGTCTTTTTCGCTTTGTGCAGGAGGGCCTGAGCAATGCCTACCGGCATGCGGGCGGCAACTGCCAGGCGGTTCGGTATGAGATGAGCACTGCGCATCTGGAAGTGGTGGTTTCAGACAAGGGGCCACCAAAGGGGTTCACCGCGCCAGCCCGCCAGGTCGGCGGAGGAATGGGGATCTATGGCTTGCGCCAACGCATCGAAAGTCTTGGTGGCAGCCTGCAAATTGCCGCGGCTGCCGGAAATGGAACCAGGCTGACGATGCTGTTCGAGTTGCGGGAGACGGCGTAGATGGTGCAGCCCGCCTCTGTCATCGTTGTTGACGATCACGCGCTCTTCCGGATGGGGGTGCTTCAGACGATTGCGTTGAGCACGAATTTGCGGGTGGTCGCGGAAGGAGCATCGAAACAGGACGCCATCGACCTCGCTGAACGCCACCGACCGGCAGTCGCGATTTTGGATATTTCCATGCCGGGTGGCGGAATTGAAGCAGCCCGGGAAATTCACGCGCGATGGCCGGACGTCAGGATCGTGATGCTGACTGTGTCGGAAGATGACAGCCAGGTTCTCGAAGCGCTCGAGGCGGGGGCCGCCGGTTACATCCTGAAAGGCGTCGCTGCGGGCGAGTTGCTTGACGCCCTCACGACCGTGCAACGCGGCAACAGCTATCTTGCGCCGACCCTCGGCTCCCGGCTGTTCGCGACAATGCGGGCCGTCCCGGCGGAAAACGCCAACTCGCCTCCCGATTTATCGTCGAAAGAGCGACAGGTGTTGCTATGTGTTGCCCGCGGCATGGGCAATCAGGCGATCGCCGACCTGGTCGGCACCAGTGTCCGCAATGTGAAGTTCCACGTCTCCAAGCTTCTTCGGAAGATGAATGCCAAGAACCGCGTCGAACTGGCACTTGTCGCGCAGCGGATGACCGGTTCGCTGTGATATGTGGATCAAAGCCAGAACCGGTTGCCGTCGTCTTGGTGTTTGCGGGCCATAGACTGCGCTAAACGCCTTCGTAGACGAGCCGCGTAAAGAAAGCTGGCGTCACGACGAATTTCCCCCAGACAGGATCCCATTTTGCGGTCGGTTTCGCATCGATCGCCTCGTCCACGGAGCGCCCTTCTTTCTTGAGCTTGGCCACATTCTCGCGGATCCCAACGAGCATGTCTCGGAAGGCGACGAGCTGTTCCTTGTTCCCCACTGCGCCGTGGCCGGGGATGACAATGGTGTCACCTGCGGCGGTAGCGATATTGGCCTCCGCTGCCATGATCGTACCGTCTATGTTGCCGCCCGTGGAATAGTCTATGAACGGGTACACTCCATTCCAGAAGGTGTCGCCAGTGTGAAGCACATTCGCCTCCTGGAAAAAGACGGAGATATCGCTGTCGGTATGGGCGGGTCCGTAGTATTTCAACGCAATCGTTTGATTGTTCAATTTCAGCGTCTGCGCATCACCGGACATGAGCGACGTCGGCAAGGCACCCTTCGGTGATGCCGGGAACGTAAAATCCCAGTCCTGGACGCGCTGTGCCGAGGCCAGGTGGGTGAGCGTGTTGGGGTGGGCCATGATCACGGCGCCGTCAGAATTCAGCCATTCATTGCCATCCGTATGGTCGAAATGCCAATGCGTGTTGATCAGATGGGTAATCGGTTGCGGTCCCAGGGCGACCAGAGCCTCTTCGATTCGAGGTCGCGTGGCTGTGATGCCGGCGTCGATCAGAAGCTTGCCGTCGCCGCCAGCCAGCACGGCGATGTTGCCGCCTGACCCGGAAAGCGCACTGACACCCCCGCGAAGCTTTTCTGTGGTGATCGACGCCTTGGCAGCTGCATCTCGTATCACATCCACCACGTTGCCAGCCGCCGCAAAGACTTCGGCAGGCGTCAACCAGGCCCCAGTTGCCGCAAACGCAGCGCCACCAAGGCAGCAAAAGCAGAAGCCGCGTCTCGAAAGATTGTAGTGGTGCATTGACGAATTCATGCCGTCCTCCTGGTCAGTTGAGCCTAGATCCGAGACTTGTCGCGACGGCCCGAAGGGGCAGCCTGCATGACTACGAGATGGCCGAAATCTAGTCTCGGCCTCCGACAAGCAGCACTTGGCGATGCTAGGTCCGGCCTAGATTTCGATCAAGGAAATCGTGGATGAGCGGAGCCATCTCATCGAGCTTGTCTTCGAGAGCAAAGTGCCCGGAGTCGAGCATGTGCATCTCCGCGTTCGGCAGGTCGCGCAAATAAGGGGCCGCGCCATCGGCCGGGAAGATCTTGTCGTTCTTTCCCCAGACGATCAGTGTCGGCGGCTTGCGCTCGCGGAAAAACGCCTGGAATTTTGGGTACAGCGGAACATTGGTGCCGTAGTCGTGGAAGAGATCGAGTTGGATATCTTTGTTGCCGGGGCGGTCGAGCAAGGCCTGGTCGTGGACCCAGTTGTCCGGATCAATCCGGGCGGCATCGCTCATGCCATCCAGATACTGGAACTTCGTCGTTTCGAGAGAAACGAGACCGGCCAGGGCTTCACGGCGGGCGGGCGTGTTCTCAGCCCAGTAAGCCTTGATGGGATCCCAGAATTCCTTCAATCCCTCCTCGTAGGCATTTCCGTTCTGCACGATCAGGGCGGTGACGCGATCGGGATGCTTGAGGGCAAGGCGGTAGCCGACCGGAGCACCGTAGTCCATGACGTACATCGCGTACCGCTTGGCATCCAAATGGTTTAACAAGGCGTCGACAATGTCCGCGTAATTTCCAAACGTATAGGCAAACCTCGTGTGATCAGGTGCATCGCTTTCGCCAAAGCCCGGATAATCTGGCGCGATAACGTGATAACGATCGGCCAGGAGTGGAATGAGGTTTCTGAACATATGCGATGAAGTCGGAAAGCCATGCAGCAGAACGACTATCGGCCCGTCAGCCGGTCCGGCCTCACGATAAAAGACATTCACGCCGTCGATCTTTGCGGTATGGTATCGAATAACCGGAATTTTCATATCAGCCTCCTGAATGAGCCTACGGCTTCCGTGGACAAGGGATACCTGTGCTGCAGCACGCTTTGGCGATCTTTGGATCAAGCAAGCCGGGCCCGGGAGTGCGAGCTGGAAAAGTCTGGAGATCGGTGTTGAGCGTGTCTGTCTCGGACGTGCAATTGGAGCGGTTCAGGGTGTTATCAATGCTCGGTCCATGCAAAAGTGGAATTTGATGCAAGGATCGGAGCCTGCAGACAACCACTAGACGCTGGAAAAAAACATAGTTCGCTTTAAAATTATATTGAGGGCGACGTAGGTTATTCGGCGTGCATGGCGGAAGCCGGCAAACGCCCGTCAGTTCCAGGGAGATTCGCGGATGCCTTCTAAAGCTGATGACAAACTCTCCCCAAATCGCCGTGAAATGCTTGTGGGCTCGATAATGACGGCGGCGGCATTGCTTCTACCGCGGAGTGTGTTTGCCGCCGACGTTCATCGCCTCGCGCATGGGGCCTTCGACATCACGGTCGTCAGCGATGGCTTCATCACGCTTCCGGCGGAGGTCCTTCTTCCCGACGCCTCGCCGGAGGAACGAACCGGAATCCTGGCCCGCCTCGGCGGCAATGCCGAAGGCGCGCCGGTTCAGGCGAACATTCCGTTAATTCGTCACGGCAGCGATCTCATTCTGATCGATAATGGCTCAGGCCCGCATTTTCAGCCAACCGCCGGTAGGCTCGCCCAGAATCTGAAGACCCTTGCGGTCGAACCGGAAAGCATCACCAAGATTGTCTTCACGCATGCCCATCCCGACCACTCCGGCGCGACGACGACGGCAGAGGGCAAGCTGCTTTACCCGAACGCGCAGTATTATGTGAGTGAGGCGGAATGGAACTTCTGGACAGACAAGGACTACGAGGCGCATATGCCGGCCGCGCTTCACGCCTTTGCCCGAGGCGCCCAGCGCGATCTGTTCGCTGTCAAGGATCGACTGACGTTGGTGAAGCCCGGTGACGAGATTGTTGCCGGCATGCAAGTTGTCGAAACGCGAGGTCACACGCCGGGCCATGTTTCAATCGAGCTTGCCGGGGATGGCAATTTGCTGATCACCGCTGACGCCTGCACAAATGACGTCATCTTTTTTGAGCATCCGGCATGGCACTTCGGCTTCGACACCGAACCAGATGTTGCCCTGAAGAACAGGGCGGCCCTGCTCGATCGCGCCGCTAGCGAAAAGCTGAAGCTGCTTGGCTATCACTGGAGCTATCCGGGGGTTGGCTATGCCGAGCGCGACGGTAACGCCTATCGATTTGTGAAGGCATGAACCTGAGTGTCGGCTCCTTCCTGCCGAATGCTTGGGTTCACCCACGTAGTGACACTTCGCTATCGGCATGATCCGGACATGCCTCGCACTTGGCAACATCCGACGGCCCTAAGTCGATGAAGGCCCGCGCGTCATGAGGACTACGACGACCGCGAGCGACAGCAGCACTCCGAGGACATAGAAGGTGTCGGAAAACGCCATGACGAAGGATTGCTGCTGAACAAGATTGCCAAGCAGGATCTCGGCCTGATGATGCGCATGCGGGATATCACCGGCGCCATGCGCCAGAAAGTACTGCTGCATTTCCGTCAGAAACTGCCCGACACTGTTCCCATAGGGCGTGACCGACTGGCCGATGATGTTGGAATGGAACTGTTCACGTTTGGTGATGATCGTCGCCAGGGTCGCCGTTCCCACAGCGCCACCGAGGCTTCGCATCATGTTGAACAGGCCGGATGCCGCTCCCGATTGCTCCCTGGGGATGCCGATTGTCGCGATACCGATCAGCGGTGCTATGACGACGGCCTGACCGATTGCCCGCACGATGTTGGTCATCATGAACTGGTCGCCGCCGTCGTCGAAGCTCAAATGCGTGTTCAGGAAGCAGCTCGCTGCGAAGATCGCCAGACCCACCGAGACGATGGCACGCCGATCGAAGTGCTTTTGCAGCAATGGTACGAATGGGATTATCAGAAGCTGCGGCAGGCCGGCCCAGGCCAGCACCAAGCCGGTTTGCTCGGCGTTGTAGCCCTGAACTCCGTTCAGATACGCAGGCAGCACGTAAACGGAGCCGTACAGGGCGAAACCGACAATGACGTTGGCGAGCGTACCCAATCCAAAATTTCGGCGAGCGAGCAGCCGTAGTTGGACAGCCGGTTTCTCGACGATCAGCTCGATGATGATGAAAATGGTCAATGTGATCGCTGCCAGGACCGCCAGGTGGACGATGTAGGGTGAGCCGAACCAGTCGTCCTTGTTGCCTTCATCGAGCACCGTCTGCAGCGATGCCAAGCCGACCGCCATGAATGCGATACCGAACCAGTCGCCGTCCCGCAGCAATGAGAGGTTCATCTTGGATCGTTCCAGCGTCGGATAGAGCAGCCCAAACATCAACGCCCCGGGAATGAGGTTGATGAAGAAGATGTACTGCCACCCATAGTTTTCGGTCAGATAACCGCCGATGGTCGGCCCGATCGCTGGCCCGAATGTCGCTGTCAGCGCAAAAGCCGCCAGCCCCATCGGTTGTTGGCGGAGTGGGATGGTGGTCAACACGCGCGTGAAGGCCATCGGGATCATTACCCCGCCGGTGAAGCCCTGCAATCCACGGAACATGATCATTTCCGTGAGGTTCGTGGCAAAGGCGCAGCAAATGGAAAAGAACAGAAACAAGCCGAGGTTGCCAAGCAGGGCGCGACGGAAGGTGAAGACGCGGCTAAGATAGTCCGTCAGCGGGATCATGATGATTTCGCCGATCAGATAGGCGGTCGAGATCCAGGTGCCGTTGTCGGTACCGGTACCGATCCCGCCTTCGATCTGCGGAAGCGAGGAATTGGTGATCTGAATGTCGAGGACGGCGATCAGGGCGCCTACCATGCAGCCGCCGACCGCGATCCATGTGCGGATGCTGGCGCCTGCTTCGCGCTCTCCGCCAGCCGCTTCGATGCCCGTCATCGCCGTTGACCTTCCGATAACTACTTGCTTTTGTTCGCGGGAGGGGTGGTTTCAGCGACTGGTCCGACCTCTATCGTCGTCGTCACGGACATGCCTGGAAGCAGGCGACCCGCGAGCGGATCCGACTTGTCGATAGTGATCTTCACGGGAACCCGCTGCACGATCTTGGTGAAGTTGCCAGTCGCATTGTCCGGCGGCAGCAGGGCGAACTCCTGGCCGCTTGCCGGGGCAAGGCTGTTGACGACACCGCGCACGGTAACGCCTGAGAATGTGTCCACGGCGATCCCGACCGGCTGACCGGGCCTGACGTCGGCGAGTTGGGTCTCCTTGTAGTTGGCGACGACATAGGCCGCCTGGAGCGGCACCACCGCCAGAAGCAGTTGACCGGGTTGGGCATAGAGGCCAACCCGAACCGTCCGCGCGCCGACCACGCCGTCGACGGGCGCCCGGAGCACCGTGTATCCAAGGTTGAGTTCTGCCTGCGCCAGCGCAGCACGATTATGGTCGAGCGTTGCCTTGGCTTCTGACTGCTGTGCGTCGAGCGTATCGATCTGCTTCTGCGTGGCGACCAGCGCCGCCTTGTCCTTGACCACCACGGCCTTTGCCGATTCGGCCTGCGACGCCGCCTGTTGTGCCTCTTCCACTGTTGCAGATCCCGTTTTCGACAGGGTCGAAAAGCGCTGGTTGTTCTGTTCAGCGAACACCTCCGATGCCTGGTCGGTATTGATCGTCGCTTGCGCCTCGTCGATCAGTGCTTTTTGTTCACTAAGCTGGGCAGCAATACTGACTATGTCCGCTTCGGCCTGTGCGACATCCGCCTTTGCCTGATCGACCGCCGCCTGAAAGTCGCGCGGATCAATCGTAGCGAGAATGTCACCCGCTTTGACTGGCTGATTGTCGTTGACGTGAAGGGTCTGGATATAGCCCGCCACCTGTGGCGCTATCGCGACCACGTCGGCCTGAACATATGCATCGTCCGTCGATTGCTCGAATTGCCACACCGTCCAATATTTCCAGCCACCATAGGCCGCCGCACCCAGCGCCGCGATCGCGACCGTACCGAGCACCAGCATTCGCCATTTGGGCTTGCGCTTCACCGGTGCGGGCGTTGTTGGTGCCTGAGCATTGCTGCCGTCACCTGCTGGCAGGGCGGTTTCCGCCGTCGGGCTAGCAGGATGGTTGATGACGTTCATGATGGCTCCTGCTCCTGGTTGACCAAGCCTGGATTGCCCGGGATTCAATGATTTTCATGAAGTTAGCGCTCGGCTGTTCGGTCCAGCTGGAAAGATGCCGCAATGGCTGAAAATTATCCTTTTCCCGCCCCCTTCATAACCATACTTAGGTGTGGGCGGAGCTAGACACGCGTTGGATGTGGCCGCCATCGGATGCCAATAACGCGGCGCGATCCAATTGAGCGCTGGCGCACCGCATTTCTCAGGAGCTCGATTTGCGGGTGACCGTTCGGGGCTTCGCAATGCTCGTGCTGGCTTCTAAAGCTTGCCAGCCGAAAGTGATAGGTCGGTGACGTGGCTTCGCCTGCGCACGCTCGTGAAAACGAGTCGCCTTTGACAGGATGCAAAGGTGCCGAGGCCTTCGTGAATCCGAGTCGGCATCGCACACAGCTGTCCACGGATCGCCCGGGCTCAAGGTCAACATTTCAGCAAGTGTTCACGCCTGGCTACGCGGATTTCGCAAGGCGAGTTGCAGCAGGAGACGCGCCGTGGCCTCTTCATCATCCGCGATGGCAACAATGGTTACGCAACCATCACGCCTTGCCGAGGCAAAGAAACGGCGCTCGATTTCCGCTTGGCAAAGTGTTGGAGCAATTATGCAAACATCTGAATCACGGAGCACAGCATATTGCAAAAGTCGTTCTCCCTCGCCACAGGCAACCCCCCAGCCCCTGTCAGCTTGGAATTCTAGGTTGAGGCATAAGCAGAAAAAAATCAATCACCGGGCTTGCCCATCTTTCCGTTGGCACGGTTCTTTTCGCTGTAGCGAGGCCAGCCTACAGCGGCACAAGTACGTTGTTTTGTTGGAAGGCTCCCACCGTGAACCTCTCTGCGGGATTTATCTATAGATCAGCCAGTCCTTGGGTACCTGCGAAACATTGGTCGCGCCGTGGATGGAGACGTTGTCTCCGCCGGATGCCTTGGCCATGCCGAGCGCTTGTTCGGAGAATGCCATCAAGGCGTCTGCTGTCCGTGCCTGCTTCGACATGCATAATCCGACAGACAAAGTCAGCACGGCCGCTTGTTTTCCGGTTACCGGATGCGCGACGGACACCCCCTTCAGTCGATCGCGGAGACGATCGACAAGCCTCATGATCTCTGTTTCGTCCGCGGTTCGAAACACGAAGCCAAACCGGCCTCGATCGAATCTGCAAGCCAGATCGTCCTTACCAAACAGCGATTGGATCAATTCACCGGCCTTCTTCAACACAGGCTCGACCAGGTTGGGAACCCCGGCAATGACCTCGAACGTGTCGAGTTCTGCAAAGGCAATCCCACACAGATCGGGCAGGCCGGATCGTTCGTAGATTTTCGCCATTTCCTTGTTGAAAACTCGGCGGTTTCCCAGCCCGGTGATCGGGTCGACGAATCTGGCGGCGTTGGCTGCCTCTGCCTCGCGCTGCACCTGTTCCAGCTTCTGGGATTTCTCGACAACTTTTGAGGCGAGCATCGCGCTTTGGGCTTCGCGATCATGTGTTGCGGAGCTCACGAATTTCAGGGATTGCTTGAGTGCGGAACTGTCGGGCAATTCATTCGAATCAAATACCCGTGCCGCCTGACTGATCACGGTTCCGTAGCGTGTCAGCGCGGTTTTTTCTTCGTCCAGCAAGCTAAGGATGCTCTGCAGTTCTTGCTGGACTTGGCCGGAGCGGGCTTCAAGCAAGCCACCTTCATAGTGGTGAGGCAGATACCGGCGACCAATCCCATCCAGTACCTTTTGAGACTTGGTCGCACCGAGCGATTTGAGCTCCCGCGCGAGATCCGGACTGTTGCCGGTCATGGCCTCGAAGACGAGCTCATAATTCCGTGGCAGGCCCTCGATGCCCAACTGCTGCATTACCGTTGCCACACGCAATGCCAGATGTACGGTGTTTCCGGTAGGCTGCATCGAATGCTCTCCACATGACTTTGTTTCGCTGTCGACGATGAACACATCGTCTTGCGTTTTGTTTGGACCTCACTCATTGCCATGACGCGTAGTTTCCGACGAGCGGCTGTGGTGCCTTTCGGAAAGCAAAGGGACAGAAACGACTGGAGCTCCGTGGTGCATCATGCACATGCGGCAGGCAATTTATGGAATAGTATTGTATCGGCGCACTTAAAACGAAGTAAACGACGCCGAGATCTATTTGGCCTGCTCGAACTGCGTGGCGGGTTGATCGTGGAGACGAAAATAGCGTTAGACTGACGTCGAGGAAGCGCTATAATTTTCACAAATCACCACGCTCTGACCAGCAGGTCGGCACTGATGTGGAGCTGAGGCTTAGCTGCAATCGCAACAGTAACGGATAATGTGAGTTTGGATATGGCGACCATCGGTTGTTGATTGGTGTTGAAAGACACGCTGAAATATTGCGTATCGCGCAATCTCCACGTAAACCATGAGCATTCAGGCATCCGCGTCAGGCCAGCAGCCACTTGCCAAAGACGCACAGCCGTTAGTTAGACGAGTGGACAGGCGCATTCGGTTGCGTTTTTGAGGTGATGCAAAAAGTGTTAGGCATGGTCGGCGCGTTTGTAATAAACTTGGATCGATCGCGGGACCGATGGGCGGCCATTGCTTCTCAGGCGGAACGGGTTGGAATGCGGATTGATCGCATAGCGGGAATCGACGGAGGGAAGATAGCTTCAGGCCAACGCTCGGCTTTCAACGAGAGGCGATTTATCTGTCGAAACGGTCGTCCGATCCTGCCAGGCGAATACGGCTGCTATCTTGCCCATATCAAGGCTTTGGAGACGTTTCTCGAAAGTGGCTACGACAGTGCGATCATCATGGAAGATGACGTGGAACTGGTCGAAAATCTTACAAGCAGGGCGTCTGCGATTCTGGCGGCTGTTCCATCGGCCGATCTTGTGAAGCTGCTCAACCACCGGTCCAGATTTTTCAGAGGTGTGGCCGTGACACCCTATGGTGATGCTGTCGGGCGCTGTCTGCATGGGCCGCAAGGTTCTGCCGCCTGTTATCTGGTAACCCGCCACGGTGCACGCAAGCTGCTCAGCCGGATCCAGCAAATAGAGTTTCCCTACGATGTCACGCTCGAACGCGGATGGAAGACTGGCTTGAACATTTTCACCGTACGAGAAAATGTCGTGAGCCTGTCGGAGAGGGCCCTGAGTAGCCAGATAGCCAGCAGGGCGGAGTATCGCGCTGTTAAAAAAAGAGGGATCAAGAAAATGCGCACACATCTTGTCCGCATTTTCGAGTATGCGCGTCGCATACAATATGCACTTTCATGAAGATGTTCTCGACATCGGTGTGGAGTAGGGAAGTGGCGCTGCAGTTCGTAGCGGGGCTTCTGTGGCTGACAATGTTGTCTGTCACACTGATCGAGAGTGACGCCTATCGATATGCAACAATTATCTTGATCGTTAGTGTGTTCCTCTTCAGTGCCAATCCGCTTGGCGCGGTATCCCGGGATTGGCTGGCACTTCTGTGCATGGGTTGGGGGGGAGTTGCCCTCTCCAGGTTCGTTTTCGATCTCGCGACAACGGGTGAGAGGGGTGCGTCTGAGTGGCTCTACGCCTTTCCGCTTTTCTTCCCCTTTATGGGTATCGCGCTTAACATGAGCTGGCGCGTTGCCAGCACGGTGTTGCTTGGGTTTTTCTCGGTAGCCCTTTTGCTGCTTCTCGTATCAACACCGTTCTCCATAGTTGCTTCGGGGGAGCGCATCACGCCGCTTTTTCACCACAACTCCATCCACGGTGCCGCTGGCTGCGGCTTCATTTTCATCGGCGCTTATTACTGGGCGCTGCATCAGTGGGAGGTTGGTCGATCGGCGCGGTTCAAGGCAATCGCCCTGTCGATCGCAATCGCAGTGATTTGCCTTGCCCTGTTGAATATCTTTGGCTCCAAGTCCAAGGGCGTTTGGTTCGCATTGATGCCGGCGCTCGCGCTGATGGCTATGGCGACTTTGTATCTGCGCCGAAAAGGACTGCAGGTGGCTGTCGTTAGCGGACTGGTGCTTTTGGGCGGCGCGATCTATCTTGTTCGCGACAATATTGAACGGTTCGGAGCAGCGACATTTGATTCGGTCATCGGTCTGATTGGCAGGGTCGATGGCGGCGCACAGGCGGCTGTCGTTGCGCGTGAGGCAATTTCGTCCGCATCGACACCGCTGTCATTGAATGAGCGGCTGCAGCTCTGGTCCAATGCTCTGGACGTCATCGCTGTTGCGCCAATATTCGGAAGTGGCAACGCCTGGCTAACGATTTGGCGTAGCACTTCGTATGCTTCCGTTCCCTATACGCTTCTTCACAACGGCTACCTCGAAATTCTGGTTCGATACGGTTTCTTCGGTCTGATCGTTTTTGGCACCATCGTCGCGGTTTCGATCTGGCGTGTCCATCGGGCTGCTGCGGCAGGCATCGTCAGCAGGAGTGCGTTCTGCTGTTATCTAACGTTCGCGGTGTATTTTGGCTTCACCATATTGAGCAATTCCAACAACAGGCTTGCTCTCGGTGAGTCCTTCGCGTTGCTTTTTGCAGCCGTTTGCTTCGCTTGCTCCATGAGGCAGAACGCTATGGCGCCTATAGGCGGCGGTCGCCTCAGTTCGGATCCGGCGTCCGATAACAGGCAGAGTGCAACATGATTGCGCACAAGTATGTCCAGCAGATTTTGGACCTGCCGAGGCCGACCAAACGTGCCCTGGCTCTGCTGGTCGACACCTGTTTGTGCGTACTGTCCATTTGGCTAGCATTTTGCTTCCGGCTCAATGACTGGGTAGCTCTCTCCGGAGTTCAACTGCTCACGATCCCGGTTTCGCTAGGCATCGCTTTACCCATTTTCATTTCAATGGGACTATATCGAGCGATTTTCAGGTTTGTTGGCTGGTCGGCATCCATTACCGTGATCAAAGCCGTAAGTATCTACGGGCTGGCGTTCATGGCCGTTTTCACGGCCGTAAGCATTCCCGGGATACCTCGCACCGTGGGGGTACTTCAGCCACTTTTGCTGCTTCTTGCGATAGGGCTTTCACGGTTTACGACGAGGTATTTTCTGTATGAAGCCTATAACCGGATACTGAGGCGGAGTGCTGAGAAGAACATCCTGGTCTACGGCGCAGGCTTCCAGGGTCGGCAGTTCAGCGGTGCGTCGAGTCATAGCGCCGACTTCAGGATCGTTGGCTACCTCGACGACGACAAGAGCTTGCATGGAAGCTTGATTGGCGGGATCAAGGTCTATGACCCGGGCAATATCGTTGATTTGAGTGCGCGGCTGAATGTGCGGACAGTTCTTTTGGCCCTGCCGGAAATCGATCGCACACGCCGAAATCAGATTCTCGAGACGCTGCGCGGTGTGCGTGTCGCTGTCCGCACCGTTCCCGATTTGAATGCGCTTGCCGTTGGACAGCCCCAGTTGGCCGATCTGCAGGAATTGGATCTGGAAGATTTACTGGGTAGGTCTCCGGTCGAGCCGAACCAAGCGCTGTTGGAAAGAAACGTTCGCGGCAAGGTGGTTCTCGTCACAGGTGCCGCTGGTTCCATCGGCAGCGAACTCTGCCGTTGCCTCGCGGACCTGAAGCCCTCGATGCTTCTGCTTCTGGATCAAAGCGAATACGGGCTTTATTCGCTTGAGAATGAGCTGTGCGGCCGCGACCACGTTGATTTTTCGATCGTTCCGCTGCTGGTGGATGTGTGCGATGACCTTCTGATCACGAGAATACTGCAAACGTGGCGACCCGATACTGTTTATCATGCGGCTGCCTACAAGCACGTCCCCCTCGTCGAGCAGAATCCGGTCGCAGGCGTAAAGACCAACGTATTCGGCACCCTTACGGTCGCGAAGGCGGCGATCGCCGCAGGTGTCGGCAGCTTTATCTTGGTCAGTACCGACAAGGCGGTCAGACCGACCAACGTGATGGGAGCAACGAAGCGTCTCGCGGAAATGACCCTTCAGGCGTTGGCGGACGATGGCGCCAAAACGATGCTTGCGATGGTTCGTTTCGGGAATGTCCTCGGATCATCGGGATCGGTTGTGCCTCTGTTTCGTCAACAGATAAGCCACGGCGGACCGATCACGTTGACCCACCCCGATATAACGCGGTTTTTCATGACTGTGCCGGAGGCCGCAAGGTTGGTCATCCAGGCCGGGGCGATGGGCGAGGGTGGAGATGTATTCGTCCTCGACATGGGCGAGCCTGTGAAGGTGATGGATCTGGCGCGCCGCATGGTCGAGCTATCCGGTCTCACCGTCAGAGACGAGCAAAATCCATCTGGAGACATCAGCATCGTAACAACAGGTCTCCGACCGGGTGAGAAGCTCTACGAGGAAACGCTGATTGGCGACAACCCCGAACCGACTGAGCAACCGAAGGTGCTGCGGGCGAGGGAGCGGTTCATGAACTGGGAGATACTAGCCCCGGCACTGGATCGACTGAACGTTCTGGCGGATGACGGCGACGCGGTTGGCTTGCGAAATGT
Organism: Rhizobium sp. Root1220; assembly: GCF_001426265.1. Taxonomy (GTDB): domain Bacteria; phylum Pseudomonadota; class Alphaproteobacteria; order Rhizobiales; family Rhizobiaceae; genus Rhizobium. Next base: position 119,390 of record NZ_LMDG01000001.1, on the reverse strand, counting down.
GCTCGGCGAGCTGGTGGAGGGGTATCGTCCCTTCGGGAAAGTGGTTGACTTTGTCTCAATCCGCCAAGAGCGCCCCAATTGACGGTGGCATGTTCCGACCGCTTCCCTCCCGCTGGAGTGAGACTATGTTGCTTGTGACCGGCACGACAGGTTTTGTCGGGCGACATCTGCAGCCGTTGTTGCAACGCCGCAATCTGCCGTTCAGGGCTGTCAGCCGATTGAGCATGGCCGGGCACCTCGCTGTCGGCGACATCAGTGGCAGTACTGATTGGAATGAGGCGCTGGTCGATGTGGATGTTATCGTTCACCTGGCGGCACGAAACCAGAACGTCGTCGAGCGCCCTGTTTCCGATGCGGCGGAATTCACCGCCGTAAACGTCGACGGAACTGTCAACCTTGCGAGGCAGGCCGCGACAAGAGGAGTGAAGCGGTTTGTATTTGTCAGCACCATCAAGGTCAACGGCGAACAAACGGCACCGGGTCAACCGTTCTCGGCAAATGCTCCAGTGTCCCCGAAGACCGCCTATGCCGCCTCCAAGTTCGAGGCGGAACAGCGCCTCGCCGAGATATCGGCGACGTCGGGCATGGAGGTGGTGATTGTTCGGCCGCCGCTCGTCTACGGTCGCGGGGTGGCGGGAAGCTTCGATGCGCTTGTCAGGCTAGTGAAAAGCGGAATGCCGCTGCCGTTTGCATCCATCGATAATCGCAGATCGATCCTGTATGTCGAAAACTTGGCCGATTTGCTCGTATCCGCCGCGCTTCACCCGGCTGCAGCGGGCAACGTCTTGATGCCGGCGGACGAAGCGGCGTTGGCGACGCCGGAGCTTATTCGCCTGATTGCACAGGCTACCGGAAAATCCGTCCGGTTGCTGCCGTGTCCTGCAGGCGTTTTGAGAGGCATAGCGAATTTGACCGGCAAGGGAGACCTGGCCGGCAGGGTTCTTGACAGTTTGGAGGTGGATGCTTCCGAGACCCGCAGGCTGTTGGGATGGACACCGCCGTTTCAAACGCCAGATGCTATCCGGCGTTCAATTTGAGGCAACGCATGCACACCAACGAGACCACGCAACAGCCAAAAGCGCGACGGATTGACAACGGACTTAAGAGACTGTTCGACGTTTGTGCCGCAGCCGCCGGTTTGATCATCCTGTCCCCGGCGTTCGTTGTGCTCGCGGTGCTGATACGAAGGACATCGCCTGGACGCGCGTTTTTCCTGCAAGAGCGCGTGGGGCGCAATGAGGTTCCTTTCATCTGCATCAAGTTCCGCACGATGGTAGCCGGAACGCCTGACGTCGGCTCCCATGACGCAGCGCCGTCGTGGATAACGCCGATTGGCAGAACACTGCGCGCCTACAAGCTCGACGAAATTCCACAGCTTTTGAATGTCCTGAAAGGCGATATGAGCTTGGTCGGCCCTCGGCCTTGCCTGCCAACGCAGGTGAAGGTATTGGCGGCCCGGCGAGCACGCGACGTTTTTTCCGTCAGACCCGGAATTACCGGGCTGGCTCAGCTTAGGGGTATCGATATGTCGACGCCGGAGGAGCTCGCGGAAGCCGATGGCCTTTATGTCCAGACGGCAGGTTTCTGGAGCGATGTGAAACTTATCGTGGCCACGATCGCAGGCGGCGGCACCGGGGACGCGGCAGTTCGATAACGTCGTGTCAATGTCGGGTGGACAAGCTTCGCAAGCGAAGAGCGAGGTTGACCCAATTCAGCATAACGAACGCTGAATTTCCCGAGTGCCGAGGCACCCGCGTAAGACCATAATTTCAAAGGAAAAAGAATGGTGGGCGATGAGAGACTCGAACTCCCGACATCCTCGGTGTAAACGAGGCGCTCTACCAACTGAGCTAATCGCCCTCGATGCTGTGTGCATCGAACATGCAGCGTCTCTACCGACATTGGTAAACGACCGCAAGCATCTTTTTCACGTTTCAGAACATTTTGGCGCCCGAGGCGGCTCTTCCCGACGGCTGGCATTCGTTATAGACAATCAGCGAACAATTCGGAGCAAGAATGACAACGCCAGAACAACGCCTCGCCCTTCGGAAAGCCACACCCCGGACAGCTTTGGACGATATCCACACGGCGCAGGCGCGGCTGCTTCCTGATCGTGGCAAGCTTCTCGATCATCTGCCGAAGCATGGAATCGTGGCCGAGTTGGGTGTCGCAGAAGGCGCGTTTACCGCCGATATCTTGGCACGAAACGAGCCTGAACGACTCTACCTCATCGATCCCTGGGATATGGGACGTTATTCAAGCGGTATCGGTGTGATCAACGAAAGATTCAAGTCGGAGATAGCCGATGGGAGCGTTGTCGTCCGGCAGGGCACCTCGATCGATATGTTGGCCCAATTCGACGATAATGTCTTCGACTGGGTTTACATCGACACAGATCACTCCTTTGCCTTGACGTGGCAAGAGCTGGTGCTGGCCGACCGGAAAGTGAAAACGGACGGACGCATCGCCGGCCACGATTTCTGTACGGGAAATACCGTCAAGCCGGTCGTCTACGGGGTCGTCGAAGCCGTCAACAAGTTTTGCGTGGAGTGCGGATGGCGCTTCGAGTACTTGACATTGGAGCCGGACGCTCATTTTTCATTCTGCTTGCGGCGAATTTAGCCTAAAGGACACAAGCGTCCCGCCTGCTCGTTGGCACCGAGAAGCGGGCCGTTTCAATGATTGGGGCTGAGATTTGCCCGGTCACGGTTTATGCTCGCCTTCTGGGAGGCATCCAGCCGCGACGCTAGTCACGGCACACAGTCCTGTACTTGGTTATTTCATGGTTGTGGCTGCGAACCTGATAAGGCTCCTTCCAACAACGCTGCCTCTCGTAGCGCGAGCCCTCGTAGCGATCGCGATAGTAGCGCGGCGGTGCGCGATAGAGACGAGGAGAGTCGTCGTAGTAGCGGGGGCTATCACCGAACTCAAAGTATATACCCTGGGCGGAAGCCTGTACGGCGCTGAGTAATGTCGCCGCTGCGATTGCGGTGGCCAATAGAAGCTTTTTCATCGGTCTGCTCCAATTCTTCATACACTGAAAACGCTTGGAGAACCCGTTTGTTTCAACGGCCGGAAGGAGCCATGCGTCAGCGCATCAAATCTCGGCGGGACTAATGCGCTGTACCTCTGCGTGCGGCAGCAGCTGTTGAAAGCCAAGGTTAGCGCATCGATACATCGACGCGAATGCCCGCCTCGCGCCGCTTTCCCGGCTGCTGTGCCGTGGCACAAGCGGCATCTGGCGATGGAGCAAGGAACGCTTCGATTGCAAGGGTGTTCGATGCGGTTCGGTTTCTGCCTGAACGCTGCGTTCCTGAGGCCACTCAAAAAACGCCGCCCGAAACGGCGGCGTATCTTTGGCCAAGCGCCCTGCGTCAGAGGAGCCGATCAGTAGCATTCGTTCTGGAAGGTGTCGACGTGGCGTTCCTGCCACCAGTCTGGATAGCAGGTATCCCATCCATTGTCGCGGAAGCGGTGGAATCCCCGATGGTTCAATCGGCCGAAGCTGTGAGTTGTGTTTTCGGCGAAACCATCGTTGTGCATCGCGAAATTCCCGCGGTCATTGCCACCGAAGTGTTCACCACCAATTCCACGGCCAAAACCTCCGCCGAAACCTCCTCCATGGCCGCCTCCTCCATGACCTCCACCGCCGTGGGCCATCGCAGGCGTGGAGGCGACAATGGACGCGATTGCCAGGGTTGCAGCGATCAATCCCGTGGTTGCGGCTTTTCTGAACGACATAGCATTCTCCTTTAGGCGTTATCCGCACCCAACGACGCGCGGATTGTCGAAGAATAATAGCTCACTGCATGCCTGGAGAAATCATACTGAGGTTCAGGCCGACTGATACAAACGCTGCCATCGCGCTTCGGAAAACTCGAGGTGGAGGGCCTTTTCAAACGGGATGCAGCCGGAGATCACTGCGCGCTTTAGCGCAACTCAGTCGGATGAGCGTGGCAATCAGGGTGCAAGCAAACGGCATGATCGGCAGTGTCGCTATTCCGACGGCACGAGATTGTCACCCCTGTCTCTGGAACGATCTTTTACCTATGTCTCCGGGCCGGACATCCCCATCGTGCCCGATTTACTACCTTTGATGTATCAATCATAGGTTTACTCGGACTTGTTGTGCTTGTATCGTTGAGGGGGGAGGCACGAGGATGACTTGCGCGGCTGCCGACAACATGACGCCACCTGTGCCACTAGAGGCGCAGAAAGAAATTCTGTTGAAGTGGGCAGATATTTCCACCGGACAAATAAATGACCTGTGGCTTGCTGGCATAGCATTCCTTGGAATATCGACCTTAGTGCTGGCCCAGGTGCTCAAGGAGGAAAACAAAACTTGGAGGACCTGGTTAGTCGCCATCTTCCTGTCCATCGGGGCCATGGCGGCACTGGCATCCTTGTTCTTCGGATTTAGTGCTAAGGGCGTTGTAGCGCTGACCGTCAGAAACTTGTTGACCGAAGCTAACTGGTGCCAGGAGGTCGACAAATCTCAGTTCAATGCTGTCTGGCAGTTTAATTCCTTGGCGGCCTCGGTCATTTCTTTTGTCATTGCCACACTTTTGGGACTGAGCCGAGTCGGGAAGGCTATTGGGAGCGTTTTCACAAGGGGGTAGAAATGGATAGGAGAAGTTTACTTCTGCTGACGGTGAGTGGTTCTGCACTGCTCGCTGGGCTCCCTTCTCGCGCTCAGGAATTGCCAAGCGTGACCACCGAGACTATCCGGCAAACCCTTTCCAATCCGGATCGACTTGAAGACATGTTTATCGCGGTTGAAACTCTTAGGCTCAACCTCGCGATCGCGATGCAGTCTGCGGAACGCTCTGCCAACGCGATGGTCCGCAATGGATTCGATTCGTTCGCGCGCCTGCGCGACCAGATTCGACAGAATGTTCAGGTGATTGTGGATAGTATCACGACCGAAGCCCTCGATCTCGGGGAGGCTGCCGGTGCTGCAGTTCGTGACATCGCGCGGCAAATAGCGGAGGCGGGCATAAGCGCAGGATCCGTCATTTATGAATACCTGATGCTCAAATATCAGGAGTTCCTGATAGCCGCAAAGAGCGTCGGCGTGGATGTAAACTCTTGGATGTGCGAGACCCAGCCATTTAACTACTACTGCCGTCGTTAGTGAGCAGCCGTGGCGGCCCAAGCTAAAGCCGAAGAGCAGAAATGGCGGATATTCTGGGTGACTGTATTTTAAGGAGAAGAATGGTGCCGCTTAGGTGACTCGAACACCTGACCCCGTCATTACGAATGACGTGCTCTACCGACTGAGCTAAAGCGGCAATTTCCGCGACACAAACATGCTGGCCGCGACTTGCACGGCGCTGATACAGCCATTGATTGGAGATTTCAAGCGTCCAGTTCGGTCTTCCGCAAAAAAGCAGCTGCTTGCGGAGGAGCCATGGATGGACTTAGAGCGACAGCCGCGCGCGGGCCGCCCGGTATTCGTCTTCAAGTCGATCGACAAGCGCTCCGACGCGTTCGATCGACTTGATGGCGCCGATACCCTGGCCGCTGCCCCAGATATCCTTCCAGGCCTTGGCGCCGCCGACGGCCTGTTCGAAATCCATCTTCGAAGGGTCAGCGACCGGCAGGTCGTCCGGATTAAGGCCGGCCGCCTTGACCGACGGCCTCAGATAATTGCCGTGCACGCCGGTGAAGTAGTTGGAGTAGACGATGTCACTGGCTGCGCCCTGGACGATTGCCTGCTTGTACGCGTCCGATGCGCGAGCCTCCTCCGTGGCGATGAAGGGCGTGCCGATATAGGCCATGTCCGCCCCCATCGCTTGAGCGGCTAGGATGGCGCCGCCATTGGCGATGGCGCCCGCAAGCAGCAGGGGGCCATCGAACCATTCGCGTATTTCCTGGATCAGCGCAAAGGGTGAAAGGGTGCCGGCATGTCCGCCGGCGCCCGCCGCAACGGCGATCAGGCCATCTGCCCCCTTGCGGATGGCGGAATTCGCATGACGGTTGTTGACGACGTCGTGGAGCACGATCCCTCCATAGGAATGCACCGCTGCATTGACTTCGGGAACGGCGCCGAGCGACGAAATCACGATTGGCACCCGGTATTTCACGCAGAGCCCTAGATCGTGTTCCAGCCGCTTGTTCGACATGTGGACGATCTGGTTGACGGCAAAAGGGGCTGCCAGTCGTTCCGGATGCGTCCTGTCATGAGCGGCAAGATCCTCTGTCATCATCGCCAGCCATTCATCCAGTTGGCTCTCCGGCCGCGCGTTTAGCGCCGGAAAGCTGCCGACGATGCCCGCCCTGCATTGAGCGAGCGTCAGGGCAGGGTGCGAGACGATGAAGAGTGGCGAGGCGACGACCGGCAATCGAAGATTCTGCGTCAGGATCGGGGGCAGGGCCATGGGACACCAAATAATTGACGTTTACGAAAACGTCAATTTGATAGCAGATGCTTGTCGGCAGGAAAAGGCCGGCCTATCGATTCCGAAAATATCGGCTATTGTCATCAAGGCTTGAGGTTGTTTGGGGCGCCCGACCCTTATCCCCTGCCGGATTCGGAGCTCAGGCCGTCTGAGGGTTGCGGTTTGAAGCGTCAGCGGGTACCGGATTTAATGAAGTGTCAAGCATGATGCCCTGTCTCAGAGTGAAGGACCGGACGTGAGCGGATTAGAAACGGCCATCAGAACGGCACTCGACAATGCCGATCGCGACAATCCCGAGGTCCGAGCCAAGATTTACCAATCCGCGCGCCAGGCGCTGGAGGCGGGGCTTCGCAAACAGGACATCACTGACGGCGAGGCGGTCTCTTTTCATCGCCACAGGCTTGAGACGACCATTCACATGATCGAGGCGGAGGAGCGCGAGCGTATGCATCCGCGACAAGGTCCCCCGGAGGTGCCGGTGCCACCGGTCGTAGAGGTGCCGAAGCCGATCGTTCATTCCGTGACCGACAATACGGCGAGCATGGCGGTTGGTGGCGAGACCCGCGGGCATGCCGTGGAGGATCCGCGCTTTGACGACGAGTCCAGTCTTGCGGGCGTGCATGCCGGTAGCGGTGACCATCTCGGCGCCGCGCCGCCGCTGGCATCTGAAGCCGTCGCGGAGGAAAGACGGCCCGCCAATATGGATTTCCGGCCGGAGCGGGCCGCTGGCCGTCGCAAGCCGCGCAAGTTCTTTTCCCGGCTTCTGGTGTGGTGCGTGCTTCTCGCCTTCGTCGGGATGGGGGCATGGTGGGTTTACACCTCGGGCCTGCTGATGACCGCTGCCGAGCGCGACACCAGTGTGGCCAATCCCCCAGCGAGCACGCAGCCGGAGGACTTTGATGGTGCCGACGATGACAACACCGGAGAGGCGTCGTCCGGCGGTGCCTCCCCCGTGACCATCGATCCGCAGAACTCCTTCTCCGCGGACTGGATAGAGATATTCAAGCCGTCCGACACCGACAAGATAAAGACGGGCGCTCAGGCCCGAACTGAGAATGTCGCAGAAAGCGACGGGCCCGCGGTGCGTTTGATTTCCCAAAGCAACGGCAGCGACGGTAACGTCGGGATCGTGGTTCCAGCCGATGTGCTGACGCAGCTGGCCGGCAAGTCGTCGACGATCGCAATCACGTTGCAGTCGACTTCGGACGAGCCGACGCAGATCACCGTCGAGTGCGATTTCCAATCGCTCGGGGACTGCGCGCGCCATCGCTTCGATGTCACGCGACAGAAGTCCGATGTTCTGCTTCAGGTGCGCTTCGACCGCTCGCTGGCGCCGACCTCTCCGGGTAGCCTGTTGATCAACAGCGACGTGGACGGCAAGGCGCGGGGCGTCAACCTCTACGCAGTGCGCGTCCTGCCGGGGCAATAGGCTATTTCAGGAAACCCGGTCCCGAACCGATTATCTTGTCGTCGAGTTTGCCGATCGCGTCTTTGTCCTTGGCGTCATAGTCGAGCGTCTTCAACATATGGCGAACCAGGTTGAGCCGCGCGCGCCGCTTGTCGTTGGCGTGGATCACCGTCCACGGGGCATACTCAGTGTGCGTTTCCTTGAGCATCCGATCACGCTTCTCGCTGTAGTCACCCCACTTTGTCAGCGCGGCAATGTCCATCGAGGACAGCTTCCAGACTTTCAGTGGATCGTGCCTCCGGTCATGGAATCGCTTAAGCTGCATTTCCCGGCCGATATCCAGGTAGAACTTGAAGAAAAATATGCCTTCGTGCGCGATGACTTTCTCGATCTGTGGCGCCTGCACGAGAAAATCCGCGTACTGCTTTGGCGTACAAAATCCCATGACGGGCTCGACGCCGGCGCGGTTGTACCAGGAGCGATCGAAGAGAACGAATTCGCCGGCCGTCGGAAACTGGGCGATGTAGCGCTGGAAATACCACTGGCCAGCCTCACGATCCGTCGGCTTCGTTAGCGCGACAACACGAGAGAGGCGGGGATTCATATGGGCCGATGAAGAGGAAATCGCCCCTCCCTTGCCTGCGGCATCACGACCCTCGAAGAGTGCCATGACGCGCTTGCCGGTTGCCTGCAGCCAGAACTGAACCTTGACCAGCTCTATCTGCAACTTCTGCAACTGCTCGAGGTATTCGTCTTCCTTGAGCTTCTTGTTGTATGGGAAGTCGCCGGACTGAAGCGCGGCTTCGTCTATCCAGTCCGGCAGGACCGGATCATCGACGTCGAAGACACGTTTTTTGCCGCGAATGTCCAGTTCGACGGCTCTGCTTTCGACTTCATCGGCCATGGCTTCTCCCTTCGGGCTTCGTTCGCAGCAGGCGACCATATTTCTCGTTGAAAATCAAATCGGTTGCTGGTCAAAAAAATGCTGTGCGTTTCCTCACGCGTGTCTCGATTGTTGGCCGCTGTCGAAAACTTCTGTCATGAATTGCAGGTATCAGGCAGAGTTTGAAGTCGGAAAGTACGAATCGACGTCGCAACGGGGCGGTTGGAATACGAAATGCCATGGACACGAAGCCTGATCGCTCGCATTCGGCAGGAGCGCCCGGTACTGCTGATGAGCCTGCTGATTGCATTGATCGCCCTGGCTGCTGGCGTGAACGGATGGGCCGTGCTGGGCCTTTGGGTAGCACTGATCATCACCGCACTATGGCATGCGACCCCGGTGGCCAACGAGGTGCCGCTTGAGCCGGTCGGTGAAGATGTCGAGGCCGCTCGCAGCCTCTTGCCGGAGGTTTCCGCAACGCTCGCCGCTCTCGATATCCCTGTAATGGTGCTCTCCGGAGACGCGTCGGTGCTCTATCAGAACCGGGCAGCGGAAAAAGCCTTTGGTGAAATGACGATCGGCGCGCACATATCCGCCCGGCTACGCTCGCCGGGCATTCTGGACATGATGCGAGAGACGATTGCTACGAACGCGCCAAACCAGATAGAGCATTCCGAACGCCTACCTTCCGAGCGTGTCTATATCGTTCGCAGTGCGCCTGTGGATCTCGGCGACGGCCAGCCGACGAGCGAGCGCTTTTTCGTTCTCTCTTTTCGCGATATTTCCGAAGTGCGGCGTATCGACCGCATGCGCTCGGATTTTGTCGCCAATGCAAGCCACGAACTGCGAACGCCGCTGGCGTCCCTGCGCGGGTTTATTGAGACGATACAGGGGCCGGCAAAAAACGACCCTAGGGCACAGGAGCGCTTTCTGGGGATCATGCTGGATCAGGCCACGCGCATGAGCCGCCTTGTGGACGATCTGCTTTCCCTGTCGCGTCTGGAGCTGAAGTCGCACATCGCGCCGGACGAGAAGGTCGATCTCGTTCCATTGCTCGGTCACGTAAAGGATTCCCTGATGCCGCTCGCCAACGACGTCGGCGTCGAAATTGCGCTACACCTCCCGGATGGCAAGGCAGAGGTTCTCGGAGACCGCGACGAACTCGTGCAAGTGTTTGAGAATCTGATGGAAAATGCCTGCAAATACGGACAGGAAGGCAAGACTGTCGATGTCTTTCTGCGCAATAATCAGGGCCAGCCGGTCGAGGTCACTATCGTTGACCAGGGACCAGGAATCCCTGCCGAGCATGTGCCGCGTCTGACGGAGCGGTTTTATCGGGTCAGCATCGAAGACAGCCGCTCGAAAAAAGGGACTGGCCTCGGTCTTGCAATCGTCAAGCATATCCTGACGCGCCATCGCGCACGCCTTATTGTGAAGTCCGAAGTTGGCACGGGAACACGCTTTACCGTGCGATTTTGACGTAAAGCCGAATTGATCTGCAAGACGGTCGACGTTACCCTTCCTATCGGCCAGAAGGGCGGGCGGCTGGCGTCGTGCCTCGGGGCGCTCGCGTTCCGGTTTCCGATCGCAAAACGTTTTTCCGCTAGCCATGCTGTATCGCCCGAAGCTTGACCATTTCGCAGCGCTGGAATTTAATGGAATCCCAATAATTTCAAGAACTTATCAATTAAAAAAACGGGCCACTGGGCCCGTTTCTGTTTCTTATCCGGCTTTCCGGTTCATGCGACCCGGTTGGCGGCCTTGCGACGTTCGTTCACCGGCTGGTAGGCCATGCGCTGGTGATAGGTGCAATAGGGTGAGGAATCCGGGGATTCGCAACCGCAGAAGTGAAAGTCATCGGTCAGCGGATCGCCAACCGGCCACTTGCAGGTGCGCTCGGTTAGTTCCGTGAGGCCGAGGCGGCGCGAGATCGGAACGACAACGTTCGAAGCGGGACGGAACCTGACTTCCTCGATCGCACCGACTTCGATCTCTTCCTTCAGCATCGTCGCGCCCTGCTGGCGGGTTACGGTGCGGGTGGTGATCCTAGATGCATAGTTGGGAGCGCGCGGCGCAGTCGTCGTGCGCTTAGGCGTTCTTGTCGCGCTGGATGTCCCGCCGGCTTTGGCCCGGCCTGGCAGGCACAAACGGTGCACCTTGCCGATAACGGCGTTCCGGCTTACGCCGCCAAGTTGTGCTGCGATCTGGCTGGCGCTGAGGCCCTCGGACCAAAGCTTCTTGAGTTTTTCAACGCGCTCGTCTGTCCAGTTCATGCCCCTGTCTCCGCCTTATTTGCGTTGGTGTAGGCAGAATCCTTCACCGTTGCCCCGGACGCATCCGAAGCAAGAAACGCTCGCTCGATTGTGGTGACTAGTTCCGCCGCATGCAGTCTAGTAATTGAGTTTTAACCTAGTGTGAGGCTGACTCCGTGACAAGAGTCGGTTGAATCCCGGCGAATCGAATTCGAGGTTTTCCCCAACTTGCTGGACGGGAGAGTCATTTCTGCAACATTAATTGTTGATAGGCCCGGCCGCCGCCAATGGCAGCTTGACGCATGCGGAAAAACCTCAGTTTTGTTGACATTGCAGTGCGAAAAGTAAATAGTGCTGCCTGCCGCCGAAAGGCGGCATTTTTAATTTTTCGGACCTGCTTTTTAGCCGGAGTCCGGTTGCTGATAGCTAGATACAGGAGATCGCGCCATGGCTGAAGCCGCGCTTTACGACACCTACTCTCGTGCCCCTTTGCGGTTCGAGCGAGGAGAGGGCGTGTGGCTGATCACCGAAACCGGCGAACGATATCTTGATTTTGGTGCAGGCGTTGCGGTGACCTCCGTCGGCCACGGCCACGCGCATGTCGTAGGCGCGCTGAAGGAGCAGGCGGACAAGGTCTGGCACCTGTCCAACATCTATGAGATTCCGGGACAGGAGGTGTTCGCCAGGCGTTTGACCAGCGCAACCTTCGCGGACAAGGTGTTCTTCACCAACTCGGGCGCAGAAGCCCTGGAATGCGCGATCAAGACCGCGCGGCGCTACCAGTATTCCAAGGGTCATCCCAAGCGGTTTCACATCATCACGTTCGAGGGTGCGTTCCATGGCCGTACGCTGGCGACAATCGCAGCGGGCGGGCAGGAAAAGTATCTCGAGGGGTTCGGTCCCAAGGCTCCTGGCTTCGATCAGGTCCCGTTTGGTGATCTCGATGCCGTTCGCGCCGCGGTCACGGACCAAACGGCTGCCATTCTGATCGAGCCCGTACAGGGCGAGGGCGGTATTCGTCCTGCCAGCAACGAATTCATGAAGGCGCTGCGCCAGCTACGTGACGAGAAGGGCCTGTTGCTGATCCTCGACGAAGTGCAGAGCGGCATCGGCCGCACCGGCAAGCTCTTCGCCCACGAGTGGTCGGGCATTGCGCCCGATATCATGGCAGTCGCCAAGGGGATCGGCGGTGGCTTCCCGCTTGGTGCCTGCCTTGCCACGGCTGAAGCGGCGTCGGGCATGAAGGCCGGCACGCACGGGTCGACCTATGGCGGTAATCCGCTTGCCATGGCGGTCGGCAATGCCGTGCTCGACGTCGTTCTAGAGGATGGGTTCCTGCAGCACATTCGTGACGTTTCCCTGGTCTTCCGCCAAGGGCTGGCTTCGTTGAAGGATCGCTTCCCGGATGTCATCGAGGATGTCCGCGGCGAAGGCCTGATGCTCGGTGTCAAAGCGGCCGTGCCTGCCGTTGAATTGCTGCAGGCGATGCGGGCGGCTCATCTGTTGGCTATTCCGGCCGGAGACAACGTGATCCGTCTCCTTCCGCCCCTGGTCGTTACGGCAGACGAAGCCCGCGAAGGCCTCGCCCGACTGGAGCGCGCCGCCGAGAGCGTGCGCGCATCCAAGATCAAGAAGACGGCTTGAACGGAAAGGTACCCGGCCGAGTGCCGGGCGTGATAGGTTAAGACACATGGCTTCCCCCAAACATTTTCTCGATCTCTCTGCGGTAACTTCATCGGACCTGCGGGTGATCATGAACGATGCGCTTGCCCGCAAGCAGGCTTTCAAGGCCGGCCAGGGCGATAAGCCGCTCGCCGGCAAGATGCTGGCGATGATCTTCGAAAAGCCATCCACCCGCACGCGCGTCTCCTTCGACGTCGGCATGCGCCAGCTGGGCGGCGAGACACTGTTTCTCTCGGGCACCGAGATGCAGCTCGGTCGCGCCGAGACGATCGGCGATACGGCGAAAGTGCTGTCGCGCTACGTCGATGCGATCATGATCCGCACGACGGAACACTCGCGCCTGCTGGAGCTTGCCGAGCATGCGACCGTTCCGGTCATCAATGCGCTGACGGACGACACGCATCCGTGCCAGATCATGGCTGATATCATGACCTTCGAAGAGCATCGCGGGCCGATCAAGGGCAAGACGGTTGCCTGGACGGGCGACGGCAACAACGTGCTGCACTCGTTGATCGAGGGATCCGCCCGGTTTGGCTATCGCATGAACATGGCTGTGCCTCTTGGTTCCGAGCCGAAGGATCACTATCTGAACTGGGCCCGCAATGAGGGCGCCGAAATCATGCTTGGTCACGATGCAGACCGGGCGGTCAGCGGCGTCGATTGCGTGGTGACCGATACCTGGGTCTCCATGAATCAGGAACATCGGGCTCGGGGTCACAACGTTTTCCAGCCTTATCAGGTCAATTCGGCTTTGATGGCACAGGCCGGCAAGGATGCATTGTTCATGCATTGCCTGCCTGCCCATCGTGGTGAGGAAGTCACGGACGAAGTGATCGACGGCCCGCAATCCGTGGTCTTCGATGAGGCGGAAAACCGTCTTCATGCGCAGAAGTCGATTCTTGCTTGGTGCCTGGGCGCGATCTGAACCATAATGGACGCCACATTCGGCCGGAAGGGCCGGTGGCCGCGCAGGCGGATGGGCACTCTTGTCTGCCGCTCTGACTACTAGGAGAAAACCATGGCAGAGACTGCAACCGCTCTCGGCGAGTTCGATTTCGCCGGCGACGATCATGTCGTTCCGTTTCAGGTCGAAGGCCTGGATGTTCGCGGTCGTGCCGTTCAGCTCGGGCCGATGCTGGACACAATTCTCGAGCGCCACAACTATCCCGCACCCGTCGCCCGGTTGCTCGCCGAAGTCGTCGTTCTGACGGTTCTGCTCGGCACCTCGTTGAAATTCGATGGCAAGTTCACCGTTCAGACCAAGGGCGACGGTCCCGTGGACCTGCTCGTCGCCGATTTCTCGACGCCGGAGAATGTGCGAGCCTATGCACGCTTCGATCAGTCCCTGCTGGAGAAGGCGATAGCGGCCGGCGAAACCGAGCCGGAACAGCTGCTTGGCAGCGGCATGCTTGCGTTTACCATCGATCAGGGCAAGTTTAGTCAACCGTATCAGGGGATAGTCGCTCTCGATGGCGCAACGCTCGAGGACATAGCCGGCACATATTTCCGTCAATCCGAACAGATTCCGACGCGTGTGCGTTTGGCCGCAGCCGAACTTTTTGATCGTGACGAGGCCGGAAAGCCGCGCCATCGCTGGCGCGCGGGCGGTCTTGTCGCCCAGTTCCTGCCTGAAGCACCCGAGCGCATGCGTCCAGCCGACCTGCACGGCGGTGACGGCGACACGAGCCCGCGTCGGCACAACGAGGACGATGCGTGGTCGGAAGCCCGCTCGCTGGTCGAGACGATCGACGCCGACGAATTGACTGATCCGCTGGTGGGAACCGAGCGGCTCCTCTTCCGTTTGTTTCATGAGCGCGGTGTGCGGGTATATGAACCCCGCGCGGTTTTCGATCGCTGTTCGTGCTCGCGGGAGAAGATCAAGGGGGTCCTGAAGGGATTTTCGGCCGAGGAGATCGACGCCAGCCAGGAGGACGGACAGATCGCCGTCACCTGCGAATTCTGCTCGACGACTTACCGATTTGCGGCCGAGGAAATCTCCCAGGCCGCGGAGATCAGTTCAGGATCCTGAGCAGCCCCGGAGAATCCAGGGAGAAGGCGGGTATTTCCACGTCGAAAAGTTCGCCTTCGTCCGTTTCCATCTGATAGTGGCCGAACATAAGGCCGGATGGCGTGTCCAGCGGGCAACCGGAGGAATACTCGTAGGTGTCGCCCGGGCTGAGCCGCGGCTGCTCGCCGACGACACCCGCCCCCGTAACCTCGTCGACGATGCCGTTCTGATCGGTGATGTTCCAGTAACGGTTCACGAGGCGCACGGTTGTACTCGACTTGTTGCTGATGACGATCCGGTAGCCCCAGACATAGCGGTCGTCCTCCGGATCGGATTGCTCCTCCAGATAAAAGGGTTCGACGACGACTTCAATGTCTCGTGTGAGGGCGCGATACATGCCTGCACCTTAGTCAGAATACGTTACTGGTATCTTATAAGAGGCATCATCCGTCAACAAACGGAGAGAGGATCCTCTGTTAAATCCAAGTAATGGCGGCAGGTTTCGCGTATTAAGCCTAATTTTGGACCCGAGACGACCCGAAGACGATGGTCGGCTAGGCGCATGGCGCCGGTCGGATTTCTGACGAGATCCGACCGGCTTGACCTTCTTAAGCAATCACCTTGGAGAGTGCCTGCGCGAAGTCTTCGATCAGGTCGTCGGTATCCTCGATCCCGGCCGACAGGCGAACCGTGCCTGGGGAAATGCCAAGCTCTGCCCGGGCTTCGTCCGTGAGGTTCTTGTGGGTGGTTGTCGCGGGATGCGTGATAAGGCTTTTGGCATCGCCGAGATTGTTGGAAATCTTGACGATGTCGAGCGCATTCTGCAACGCGAACGCCGCTTCCTTTCCGCCCTTCAGCTCGATCGCAACCAGCGTCGAACCGCCCTTCATCTGCCTGGCGACGATATCGGCCTGCGGATGGTCCTTGCGGCCGGGATAGATGACCTTGGCGACCTGCTTCTGGTCAGCCAGGAAATCCGCTATCTTGGCGGCATTTGCGGTTTGCTGGCTGACGCGCAGCGGCAGCGTCTCAAGCCCCTTCAGAAGCGTCCAGGCCGTAAACGGCGACATCGCCGGGCCAGTGTGGCGATAATAATCCTGCAGATGTTCAGTCACCCATTCCTTGTCGGACAGGATTACGCCACCGAGGCTGCGCCCCTGGCCATCGATGTGCTTCGTTGCCGAGTAGACGACGATATGAGCACCTAGCTCCAACGGCTGCTGAAAGATCGGCGTGGCAAAGACGTTGTCCACCACGACCTTGGCGCCGATCTGGTTGGCGAGCTTGGCAACGCCTGCAATGTCGACCACTTCCAGCGTCGGGTTGGTCGGGCTCTCCAGGAAGAAGACCTTGGTGTTGGGCTGGATTGCCTTCTCCCAGTTTTCGAGATAGCGCCCATCGACCAGAGTGCATTCGATGCCGTACTTGGGTGCGAGCGTCTCCACAACCCATCGGCAGGAGCCGAACAGCGCACGCGCAGCGACGATGTGGTCGCCCGCCTTGACTTGGCAGAGAATGGCCGCGGTGACGGCCGCCATGCCGGACGCGGTCGCACGGGCCTCCTCCGCACCCTCCAGCGCGCACATGCGCTTCTCGAACATATCGTTGGTGGGGCTGCCGTAGCGGGCGTAGATATAGCCTTCCGATTCACCCTTGAAACGCGCCTCGGCGGCTTCCGCCGTCTCGTAGACGAAGCCCTGCGTGAGGTAGATTGCCTCGGAGGTCTCGCCATATTGCGAGCGGAGCGTGCCGCTGTGAACGAGTTGGGTTGCCGGGCGCCAAGTCTTGCTCATGCCATCACCACTTTCAAACAACAAAAAAACCGGTCGCGAAAAGCAGACCGGTTTGCACCCGGTCCTTTTAGCCACTTGTTTAACGTGGCTGCAAGCCGACCGGCCAAATCACCACGGGATAAAATTGCAATACTGCCGTTCAAAGCTTGCGTCAATTCCCCGAGTTTGGTTTTGTCTGCGGCAAATTATGGATGGGGCATGATGGCTCGCGATACTGGAATTCTGGCAGACACCGCGATCGCCGCGCTGTTCGAGGCGGGGCGTCTCATTTCCGAGCGCGAGCTTGATCGCGATCAGGTCCAGCCGGCGAGCCTCGATCTGCGCCTCGGCGCCAAGGCCTTTCGTGTCCGCGCAAGCTTCATGCCGGGGCCGTCGCACTTGGTTGCCGACAAGCTGGATCGCCTCAGCCTGCACGTCATCGATCTGTCGGAAGGTGCCGTGCTTGAAACCGGCTGCGTATACATCGTGCCGCTGATGGAGCGATTGGACCTGCCGGCCGGGATGTCGGCTTCTGCCAACCCGAAAAGCTCGACCGGACGCCTCGATATATTCACCCGCGTCATCACTGACTACGCGCAGGAATTCGACAAGATCCCGGCAGGCTATTCCGGACCGCTCTATCTCGAAATAAGCCCGCGTACGTTCCCGATCGTCGTTCGTCGCGGATCGCGGCTGTCGCAGATCCGGTTTCGAGTCGGGCAGGCACTGCTTAGCGAGCCTGAACTGCTGGCGCTGCACGACGCTGAAACGCTGGTCGCCAGCAAGCAGCCGAATGTGTCGGGCGGCGGCATCGCGCTGTCGATCGACCTTGCCGGTGACAAGGATGGCCTGATCGGCTACCGCGGCAAGCACCATACGGCCGTGGTGGACGTCGACAAGAAGGCGCAGCACGACATCTACGATTTCTGGGAGCCTCTCTATAGTCGTGGGCGCAACGAGCTCATCCTCGATCCCGACGAATTCTACATTCTCGTCTCGCGCGAAGCCGTCCATGTGCCGCCGCACTACGCCGCCGAGATGACGCCCTTCGATCCGCTCGTTGGTGAGTTTCGCGTTCACTACGCCGGTTTCTTCGACCCGGGCTTTGGCCATGCGCCTTCCGGCGGTCGCGGCAGTCGTGCGGTGCTGGAAGTGCGTAGTCACGAAGTTCCGTTTATCCTCGAAGACGGCCAGATCGTCGGTCGCTTGGTCTACGAACACATGCGCGAACAGCCGTCGAGCCTCTACGGCTCGGGGCTGGGCTCAAACTACCAGGCGCAGGGCCTTAAGCTCTCGAAGCACTTCCGCCTCTGATCCGATCGCTTGGCCGCTTGACAGGGAGGGCCTTCTGTTGGAAGTCTCCATCTTGCGCGGGTGTAGCTCAATGGTAGAGCAGCAGCTTCCCAAGCTGAATACGAGGGTTCGATTCCCTTCACCCGCTCCAGAAATTTCGATGATCACGGTCGGTGTGGCGGCCACTTCAATGGCGTTTCGCTTGAGTATTTAATGCGTGCTTCGGCTTGGGACGGGCGGCGGTCCACGACCAATCAAGTTTCATTGTCATTCGCTACGAGTGCCATAGTACATTCCTACTATCACGCTGGTGTCGATCCAATATCGAAGCCCCCAATTGTCAGCGTTGCCGCGAGTTTGATGGGGCTCTAGGCTTCCTGGCTTGCTAGGGAAACGCCCCGTGGACGAGACCAATGTTGCGCAATTAGTTTTTGCCTTGAGTGCCGCCCGGCAAATCGCCTTGCGGGAGGGGCCGGACTTTGACCTCGCTGTATACCATATCCGTCAGGCGATCCAGGCAACCAAGGACGAGGCATTCCGGCAAGGAATAGTTGTCATCGACCAGAAGGAGCCAGATCATCTGTCCTAGTCGTACCGTCGCCCCGACATGGATGATTGCCCCATCCCGATGACCGTCGCCGGTGCGAACTCTGAAGCTCGGTCGCAGACTCCGTGCTGATACTTGACAAAATTCTAATAAACATGGTTAATTTTTAACTATTCTCCGATATCACGGGAACGCAGGCGACTGTTGGTCGTTGTCGGCATGATCAGGAGGAGTGCCAGAATGCTTTTGAAGATTTTCACGGCGAAGCGCGAGATCCGGGATTACGGCGACACCGGTACCTACGCGGATGGTTACCATGCACCCGAAATGGCGGTCGCCGCCTACAAGCGGGACGATGATCGCTCTTCATATGAACGGGACTACGGTCGCGGCCGCGAAATCGGAGAGATTCCGATCGGCTTTGTTTGAGTTCCACGGCGCCGAGAGGCCTTGTCGAACTGTTCGATTGATGGCGGAAGAGCGATGCAGCAATCAAAAAGGGCGGCCCAGAGCCGCCCTATTCGCATTTGGTCACGCTGATATCAGAACTCGGTCCAATCGGCGTCCTTTCCTGCATCCGTGCCGCTGAAGGCATCGGCGAGCTGTTGCCCGAGAGCGCGTGCGGGCGACGCTGCGGGACGCGACACGCCCGACGTGGCCACACGGACGGGCGCTTTGCGGACGGTGGCCGCATACGAAACGGGACGCGCTGCGGCGCTCGGACGCTGCGGAGCCGTCGCCGCTCCGGCGGTGAACCCACCGGTGCCCGTCAGCTTGAACTGGTCGAGCAGCGTGTTGAGCGCGGCAGCTTCGCTCGCAAGCTTGTGGCTCGCGGCAGTGCTCTCCTCGACCATTGCGGCATTCTTCTGCGTGCCTTGGTCCATCGTGTTGACGGCGGTGTTGATCTCCTGCAGCCCCGTCGACTGCTCGCGTGCAGCTTCTGCGATTGCATGGACGTGCCGGTTGATCTCCTCGACTTCGTTCACGATTGCATCGAGCGCTCTTCCGGTTTCCGCGACAAGCGTCACGCCGGTCTGGACATGACTCCCGGATGTGCCGATCAGCGATTTGATTTCGCGCGCAGCATTGGCGGAACGCTGCGCCAGTTCACGCACTTCCTGGGCGACGACGGCAAAACCCTTACCGGCTTCGCCGGCCCGCGCTGCCTCAACGCCGGCGTTGAGGGCCAGCAGGTTCGTCTGGAAGGCGATGTCGTCGATGACTCCGATGATGTTGCCGATTTCGACCGACGATTGCTCGATCTGCTGCATCGCGTTGACGGCCTTGCGGACCACCTCCCCTGATTTTTCCGCGCCGCCGCGAGTGCGGGCAACGAGCGTTCGCGCTTCTTCGGCCCGCTTGGCGGCGTCCCGGACCGTGGTGGTGATCTGTTCCAGGGCCGCGGCTGTCTCCTCCACGGAGGCGGCCTGCTGCTCTGTGCGCTTCGAGAGCTCGTCCGCCGACGAACGGATTTCGCCTGCCCCGGCGGTGATCGCACGGGCGTTGTCACCGACATTCAGCATCGTTTCGTTGAGCCGCTGGGCTGAATTGTTGAAATCCTGGCGAAGCGCGTCGAGATCGCCCGCGAAGGGCGTGTCGATCGGTGAGGCCAGATCGCCTGCCGCCAGCCGTTGCAATCCGGCGCCGAGTGCGCTGACGGCGCGCGAAAGATCTGCGGCTTCGGTTGCCCGCTGGGCATCACGTTCACGGCGTTCGCTGTCGCTCAGGGTGCGGTTGCTGTCCGCCTCGTGTTCCAGCCGAACGCGTTCAACCGCATTGTCGCGGAAGGTGGCGACGGCACTTGCCATCTGGCCGATCTCATCGCGACGCTCCAGGCCTTCGATCGCACTCTCTGTCTCGCCCTCGGCAAGTCGCACCATCCGCTCGCGCAGCTTCGCCATGGGTGCAGTGATACCGGCCTGCGCAATATAGACGCTGAGGCCAACCGCGCCGAGAACGGTCAGGCCGATCAGCGCGAAGCAAAGAATGATCCGCTGGTTGACCGAGACGGAGAGTGCATCGCCGCCATCATTGAGCAACGCCATCAGTGCATCGTTGTTTGCAATCATCTTGGGTGTTACGGCGTTCAACTCCGCGTTCAATGAACTGGCGGCGAGTTGGGCTCCGGCACTGTCTTTCACCTTGGCGAGGTCTATGACCTTGCTGGAAAGAGCCTCCATCTGCTCGATGCCGACGAGGATCTCGTCGATCGCCTGCTTCCGGCTGGGAACGAGTGCCGCGGCCTGCTCAAGGCGTTCGCGCGCTTGCGGCATCTTGCTCGGGGTGGAAAGCGCGGTGTCGAAGGCGGGGGTATCCGGCTTGAGACCGGCGATCAATGTCACCTGAAGCACCGCCGCTGTGGCCGAGGCGCTGGCGCGCGACGCCTGCATGGCCGCCAGCGCCTCGTGGTCTATGAACGCGCTATAGGTCGCGTCGGCACCACGGAATTCCTTGATGACATAGACAAGGCCAGCGACCGCGATGGCCCCCAGAAGCGCTACGACCGAAATGATCTTGGTTCGGATTTTGAAGTGCTTGAGCATGATATGTCCAGTCGCTTTCCTGCTCCGTTAGTGCCGTTCAGGAAGCAATTAAGAGAGGTGTGGCATGACGCAAGGAAACGGCATGGAGGGATGCCTCGGAGGCTCGACATGTGCATCATGCATTCGGCAAGGACCGGCGTCGTCTCGCCCATAGAATGGGATATTGCTTAATGCGGCGCTAACATCGCCTGTCTGTCCCCGGAAAATTCAAGTGACCCTCACATGCGCTGCCGGACGTCTATTACCGGGATGGGCCGATGAGCTGTCTTGTCCCAGAAAAACGGCTTTACGGGCAGCTGAAAAATGGCGCGCCATGCCGCAACCGAAATCATCAGCCAGTAAACCGGGATGCCGATCCATCGCCATCCGACGCGTTTCTTTTCGTCGCGCAGCATTGCGATCCTGCCCAGCAGCAAAAACAGGCCGTAGCTTGCGAGCATGTTTGCACAATCCAGTACAAACAGCGCGCGTTCGCCGGTTCCGGGTGAGGGAAACCCAAGCATCAAGTAGCTGGCGGTGGAAACGAGAAGCATGATGAGCCAGGGATGAGTGAGGGAGGAAAGAAGCATTCCACCGATCAGCAGCTGAAAGACCAGGAAGGGGCCGACGCCCATTTCGTGCACGAGCTTTGACGGCTCGCGCATCATCACCAGCCAGGTTTGAAGCCAACCTTTGAACCAGCGCGTCCGCTGGTTGAGCCAGATGTTGAAGGTGCCGGGAGCTTCTTCATAGGTCGGACAGTCGACGGTCCCGCATCGATAGCCCAGCCTATAGAGCCGCATACCGAGATCGGCATCCTCCGTCACGTTGTACGGGTCCCAGGCGCCGCAGGTCCGGAGTGCGGCCACGCGCAGGTGGTTGGACGTTCCGCCAAGAGGCATGGGCATACGCCACCGCGCCAACATGGGCAGCAGCATGCGGAACAATGCCGCGTACTCGAGCGCAAAGACGGCACTGATCCAGGAGGCCCCGCCATTCGATATGACGAGCGGTGCCTGGAGGCATGCAATGTCGCTGCGGCTTACAGCGAATTGCGCATGGGCGGCACGCAGTTGGTCGGGATGGGGTCGGTCCTCGGCATCGTAGATCACGACGAATTCGCCACGGGCGGCGGCCAAAGCGTAATTCAGTGCCTTTGGCTTTGTGCGAGGGTGTGCCGGCGGCACTTCGACGATCTCGAATTGCGGTCCGGGTCTTTCGGCCCGGAGCGCCTCGATTGTTGCATGGTCGTCTGCCTCGCAGACCAGCTTGATGTCGAGCCTTGATGGTGGCCAGTTGAGGCGGCTCAGGGCGGCCACCAGTTGGCCCGCCACATCCGCTTCCCTGTAGAGCGCCACAAGAACCGTATAGACCGGAAGGTATCCGGATGGCAGCGGATCCGGTAACCGGCGCCGGCGAGGGACCACCGCTGCAGCGCGGACCAGCAAGGCTGCCATGTAGAAGAGCGAAACTGCCACGTGCAGAATGGTTAGCGTAAGCGCGCTTGATGTTGCGGCGAAAGCAAATGCGCAAATACCGGTGCCGGCAAGAAATCCCTGCTTGCCGGAAAGCACAATGCGCGCGCTGAAACGCGCTTGGCTCTCGAAAAGCGTACTTACGCTCTCGCGGAGCCGCCGTCCGGCGCCGGCCTGCCAAACCGCGGCTCGAACGGCGGACGGTGTGGTTATGACCATTCGTTCCGCCAGGCCCGGTTTGTTCTCGAATGCCTGGGCAAGCGTTGCCATCTTCCGCGCCTCGGGTACAAGCGCGTGCATGGTTTTGTTGATGTAGTTCAGCCGCAGCATGCTTGGTTCCAGCAACCGGGTGTCGAGCGCCGTATCGTCGCCAACGTGGGAGGGGTCGATGGCCGAAAGGAAGGGGAGCCTTAGCCCTCGCGCAAGGGCGGCGTAATAACTGTCGGCATCGACCAGGCCGTTTGCAAGAAGCTCCGTTTCGATCGTTGTGCCATGGCTGCGCGCCGCCCGGGCCGCGCGGGCAATCGTCGGTTTGCTGATGCCGAGTTGAAGCAAAACGTCTGCCTCAAGCTGATGAGAATCCGTCGCAGCGCGAGCCGGAGGCTGCGCATGAGAAGATGAATGATTGTCTGGCGTCCGGCTTAGATCTTTGATCCCGCCCGGCGCATATTCCCCGATACGCATGACTCTGATACACCGTCTTTGAGTGGCAGTGCATGTAATCCCCGAGGCAGATCATAATGATGCAATTTAAACTGGCATCCCTGAATATTAGGGGGCTTTGCAGCTTTTGGCTGTCTCTGGTTGTATTTTTATGCCCGATCGCGCTGTGCGCACAGCAGGCGACCCCGTCTCTGCCGCTGTTGTTCGATGCCAGGGAGCGCCTCGCCAAGCCCGACCTTTCGGCTTTGGTGCGTCTGCGCTTTTTGACGTCGATCGATTTTCCGCCATTCAACTTCACAGACCAGAACGGCAAGCTTGCAGGGTTCAACATCGATCTCGCGCGCGAAATTTGCGGCGAGCTTGAAATAGCGGACAAATGCCAGATCCAAGCGCTACCTTTCGTTGACCTAAATGCCGCTCTTGCCGCATCTCAGGGCGACGCGGTGATCGCGGGTATTGCGGTAAGCGATAAGCTGCGTCAGCAGTTCGCCTTCACGCGTCCCTATCTGATGCTGCCTGCCCGCTTTGTTCGCAATCTGAAGATCCCGCTAAAGGGTGAAGGGGCTGGCGCGCTGGCGGATCACTCCGTTGGCGTCGTCAAGGCCACCGCGCACGAGGCGATGCTTGCGGCCTATTTTCCGAGGCTGAAAGCCGTTTCGTTCGACAGCAAGGAGGCACTCCTTGCGGCGCTGAAAGCCGGCAAGGTCGATGCCGCCTTCGCCGATGCGCTGCAGCTTTCCTTCTGGGTCTCGTCGCCGGCGTCGGAAAAATGCTGCGCCCTGTTCGACGGACCGTATCTGTCCGAGCAATTCCTGGGGGAGGGCATGACCATCATGCTGCGCCAGAAGGATGATATCCTCGCCGCAGCACTCGATCACGCCCTTGCTGCACTGTCGCGCAGCGGTCGCCTGCAGGAAATCTACCTGCGATATTTCCCGTACGGCCTTTACTAGCCCTTGCGGAAGCGGGCGATGGCGCTGCGCTCGATGGCGGCGCAAGTCAGCTTGTCGAGACCGAGACGGTCACGCAGCAGGCTGAGCAGGCGCAGCTCTTCCGCCTTTACCGAGAGGTCTGCCGACGCCACCTCGACGGCCAATGCATAGGCCGTGTCGTAAAGGCGTGAGGGCAGCGTATCCTTGACTGTCTCGAGCACCACGTCGAGACCTTCGGGGCCCGCCAGGAGCGACGCACAGTCCCGAGCAACCGAAATCAGCTTCTCGTCGTCAAAGTCGCGAAAGACCGGCAGGAAGCCGATCAGTTGGCCGATGCGCTCCAATTCGCGGTCGTTCATCGTGCTGTCGACGGCGGATGCCATCACCATCACGTAGATCAATGCGTCATGGGCAGAAAGCGGCTTGTTCATGTCTAGATATTCCCTCTGAAGCGAGTTCCAAGTTTAGGAACTGGCCAGCGGCATTACAAGGGATCGGGCGACACATCCGGCGATTGAACATCCGGTTCGGTCGTCATTGTCCTGTTGCGAGGATCACCGCCATAGATACCTTTGCGTGCCTGCCTTGCGTTCTCGCCGGCGTCGGCAAGCTCTGACCCGCCCGTTGCGGCCGCCCAGCCGTTTTCAACGAGCCAACGGGAGAGATCTTGGGTGCCTATCTTGCAAGCGGCTGTTACCGTTCCAGTCCATTGTGCGTCATCGATATCGCAATTCACCGTCCGTAGCCTGAGGAAGAGCCGGAAGTTGGTCTTCGCCAGCATGCCACATGGCCAGTCCCGGCCATCGGTATCCGTACACGTCCGATCCGCCGGTGTGGGATTGACGCCGGCAAGCAGCAACCGCCTGTCGCCAAAGGCAACGACCCCGGCGCTCTCCGCGATAGGACGCGCGAGGTCGACCCCCTTGTCTTCGACCGCCTTTGGTTTCGCCGATACTGGGGCAGCGATGCGCTCCAAGGGCTTGCCACCCACGACCGCGGGATAGAACTGGCTCGCGTCATCGACCGGCCGCGCGTTCATGCTGGCTTCGGGGTTCGGCGTCGGCTGCGGAAGTACAGCCGGTTCACGCGCCGTCGCGCTAGGTGACGTTGTCGGTTCGACATCCGTTTGCGCCACTTCAAGCCGCTTCCCGCCTGCAGCAACAAGACCGGCAACGATCCCGACCCCCGCAACAGCAGTAACAATTGCCGCAGCACGCATGGAAGATTTTCCTACTGACTAGCCCAGATGATCCGGGCGATCCAGTCTACGTCCGAAAGCTCGATCGTCCGGTTCGGATGTTCAGGGTTGAGTGACATCAGCTCGATGGAACGCGGGCTCTGCCGCAGCAGCACCTTGGCCATGACCTCGCCCTCGCGCGTCTTGACGACGACGCGGTCGTTTCGGCGCACCTGTGCGCCCGGTTCGACGATCAGCACGTCGCCATCCCGATAGAGCGGCATCATGCTTTCTCCCTGCACCTCGAGCGCATAGACGCCGGCTTTCTGCGACGGGGCGGCCGGAAACTCCACCACGTCCCAGCCCTGTCCGGCCGGAAACCCGCCGTCGTCAAAAAAGCCGCCGGCACCGGCCTGTGCAAAGCCCAGCAGCGGAATAGAGCTGCCCTGTGGCGGAAAGGCGCCGTCGGGCAGGGTGGAAAAGCTGCTGGCCGGCCGCATGAAGGCCATGAATTCTTCCATGGTGGAGCGGGTCGCATCCAACACCTTGGCGATGGATTCCGTCGATGGCCAGCGGAGCCGCCCGTCGGCCGACAACCGCTTCGACTTGTTGAACGAGGTTGGATCCAGGCCTGCGCGCCGGGCAAGGCCGGACGGCGACAGGTCATGCCGTTCGGCAAGCCGATCGATCGCTCCCCAGATCTGCTCGTGTGACAGCATGTCTCGTAATTCCGGACGCCCATGGCGGGTTTTTCAATCCGCTAAAATACTAGCTGCAAGCGCTGCGGGAGTAAAGAGACGAGAGGAATAAAATCCTTTACGGCAAGCCTACGCGACCAGTGCCACGTTGATCTTGCCGAGCTGGATGACCGCTTGCGTGCGGCTGTCGACATCGAGCTTCAGCAGAATGGCGGAAACATGGGCCTTGATCGTTGCCTCGGAGACGCCGAGCTCATAGGCGATCTGCTTGTTGAGCAGTCCCTCCGCCAGCATCGTCAGTACCCGGCTCTGCTGCGGGGTCAGGCTATGCAGCCGGTGGATCAGCCGGGCAACGTCGGGATCCTGCTCCTGGCCATCGCGATAGTTCGCCGGGATGGCAATGTCGCCAGCCAGAACGGCCTGGATGCTGCGGCGGATATCGTCGATGCCGGAGGATTTGGAGATGAAGCCGGATGCGCCCAGCTCCAGCGCCCGGCCGATCGTGGTGGCGTCGTCGGAAGCGGAGATGATGACGATCGGCAGGCCGACGAATTCGGAGCGCAGTGCCATAAGGCCGGAAAATCCGCTGACGCCAGGCATGGCGAGATCGAGCAGCATCAGGTCCGCGTCCGGGTGATTGCCGGCAGCCATTCGGGCGGCGGTGAAATCGCCGGCCTCCACGATCTCCTGATGCCCGTCCATGCCGGTTACGGCCTGACGCAACGCATCACGAAAAAGGGGATGATCGTCGGCTATGATGATTGTCTGTTCCCGCATCGAAACCTCCCTCCCAAGAGTTCGACCATCTCCTCATGCACCGCGAAAACCCGCAACACATGCCTCCATGCTGATACGACTATAGCAAATCATGTCTTTTGCGGAAGGGTATTGCGCTGGTCTTCGCTCTGGAATTCCCTGACTATCCCCATGAAGCTCCGCATCCAGCGCTCCATGATGCGGATCGAGCGGTCGATCTCGGCGTCGGACGGAAGTGCCTTGTTGACGATGCTCTTGTTCTCAAGCGCCGTTACCCGCCGCGACAGCCGGTCGAGTTCATCCTCGTAGGCTGCTCGCTCATCGGCCGCCATGCGGCAGACCAGAGAGCCGTCCTTCTCCTCGCAAAGCGACATGGCGCCCGTCTGCCGGTCGAGCCGCACGAAGTGATCGCCGATGCGCTCCAGCTGGAAGCGGGACGCGTCGGGTTCCGCGGCATAGGCGGCGATTGGCAGCAGAAAGACAGCCAGGCTGAGTGCGATCTTTTTCATGCTTTCCTCCCGAAATATCCGTGGCGGTCGCATTTTTCGCGTCGGGGCGTGGACATCGCCGGCTCTTTGCGGCAAAGCCCGGGAAAGACCAGCCATTCATGAGGGCTATCATGACCCTGACACCGACGCTTTACAAGATCGTGACGGAAACGCTCTGGCAGGAGGCCCGCGAGACGGGTGTCTTTCGCGGCGCAGCGATCGATCTCAAGGACGGCTTCATCCACTTCTCGACCGCAAGCCAGGCCAGGCAGACTGCGGCGCTGCACTTTGCCGGCCAGGCCGGTCTGCTGCTCGTCGCTATCGACGGCGCAGCGCTCGGCGACAAGCTCGTTTTCGAGCCCTCGCGCGGTGGCGATCTCTTCCCGCATCTTTACGCAGACCTGCCGCTGTCGGCCGTGCTTTGGGAAAAGCCGTTGCCGCTGGACACCGCAGGCAACCATATCTTTCCGGACCTACAACCATGATCGACCTCTTCAAGCATGCCGCCCGCAAGGGTCTTTTCCTCTTCGACCCAGAAACGGCGCACGGCATGTCGATCGCGGCATTGAAATCAGGGTTCGTGCCGGCCTGCGCGATCCCGCCCGACCCACGCCTACGTCAGACAGTAGCCGGCCTCGACTTCGCCAATCCGCTGGGCATGGCGGCAGGCTTTGACAAGAATGCGGAGGTGCCGGAAGCGCTGCTGAAGATCGGCTTCGGCTTTACGGAAATCGGCACGGTGACGCCGAAGCCACAATCCGGGAACCCGCGCCCGCGCATCTTCCGTCTTGTCGAGGACGAAGGCGTCATCAATCGTCTCGGCTTCAACAACGAGGGCCATGACGCCGTTTTTGCGCGTCTCTCCCGGATATCGGGCAATGGCCTCATCGGCGTCAACATCGGTGCCAACAAGGATAGCGACGATCGTATCGACGACTACCTGAAGGGCATCCGGCGCTTTTATTCGGTGGCGCGTTATTTCACCGCCAACATCTCTTCCCCGAACACGCCCGGCCTGCGTGACCTACAGGCACGTGCGAGCCTTGCTGCCCTGCTTTCCGCAGCGCTTGCAGCACGCGACGAGGAGGCAGCCAAATCCGGCAGGAAAATCCCGGTGTTCCTGAAGGTCGCCCCGGATCTCACCGAGGAAGGGATGGACGACATCGCCGCCGAGGCGTTGTCGCATGCGCTGGACGGGCTGATTGTTTCCAACACCACGCTTGCCCGCGACGGTCTGAGGGATCAGCGTCAGGCTAAGGAAACAGGGGGGCTCTCCGGCAAGCCGCTATTCGAGAAATCGACGGCAGTGCTGGCGAAAATCCGCAAGCGCGTCGGTCCGGCATTGCCGATTATCGGCGTGGGCGGCGTATCTTCGGCGGAAACCGCATTGGAGAAGATCAAGGCAGGGGCCGACCTCGTGCAGCTCTACTCCGGCATGGTCTATGAAGGTCCGGGCCTGCCTGGCGAGATCGTCCGTGGCCTGTCGAAGCTGCTTGACCGCGAGAAGGTCTCCTCCATCCGAGACCTACGCGGCAGCCGGACCGACTATTGGAGCGCGCGAAACGTCTGATCGGCACGCGGTTTCACCAGTATCGCCAGAAAGACGCCGCGAAACAGCAGGAAGCTGTTCATCGCCAGCCACAGGCCGTGGTTGCCGAATAGCGGCACGAAAACGGCAACGGCGACCAGGTAACCCGCAAAAGACATCAGCATCCGGTTGCGCATGTCGCCGGACCATGTGGCGCCGATGAAGACGCCATCCATCAGGAAAGCCAATGCGCCGGTCAGCCCGGTGATTGCCGCCCACGGCATGTAGGTTTCCGCCGCTTGTCGGACCTCGGGTGAGGTGGTGAGCACCGAGATCAGCCATGGGCCTATCAGCAGCAACAATACCGAGATGATGCCCGCCAGCCCGAAGGACCAGATCGCCGTCAGCTTGAGCCCGCGGTCGAAGGCCGGACGATAGCGTGCGCCGACCGCTCGTCCGGTGATCTGCTCTGCTGCGTTGGCGAGCCCGTCGAGATAGTAGCCCGACAGCAGGAAGAAATTCATCAGTACGGCATTGGCGGCCAGCGTCACGGCGCCGAAGCTTGTGCCGATACGCGTCATTAGCGTGTAAGCGGCGAGCAGCACGAAAGTTCGGATTAGGATGTCGCGGTTGAGTGCGAAAAGTTCCGCCAAGCGGTGCCGCGAGAGGATTTCCGCCCATCCCGGTCGGTCGGCGCGGTCGAAGCCGCGCACGACGATAACAAGCCCCACCAGCGCGCCCGCTGTTTCGCCGGCCATCGTACCCCAGGCGACGCCTGCGACACCCCAGTTCAGCCAGATACCGAGGAAGATCGCGAGCACGATGTTGATGCCGTTGATGATGCTCTGCAGCAGTAGGCCGACGGTGCCCTGGCCGCGGCCGAGCACGAAGCCGAGAATGGCATAATTGGCGAGTGCCGCAGGTCCAGCCAGGATGCGGATCGAGAAATAGGTGCTGGTCGCCTGCGCAACGGCCGCCTCCGGTCCCATCAGCTTGAGCCCCACGCCCAGCAGCAGCGGTGAAAGACAGAGCAGCGCCAGGCCGCAGCCGACCGCCGAAATCAGCGCCCGCCAGAAGACGCCCTGCTGCGCACATCGGTCATGCCGCCCATAGGCTTGGGCCGTCAACCCGGTCGTTGAGGCGCGCAGGAAGTTGAAGCTGCCGAGGATGAGATCGAAGAGCACGGCGCCGATCGCCAGGCCCGCCAGCGCGTCCGGCTGGCCCATATGTCCGACGACACCTGTGCCGACGAGGCCGAGCAGGGGCGTGGTGATGAAGCCGAGTGTCATGGGGATGGCGATGGACAGCACCAGCCGGTGCGTCACATCGAATGCCAGTCCGTGCTCGTTGCCCCGTATGTCCATGTCTGCCTCTGAAAAGGGAGGCAGAATCGCCTCAGCTGGAAAGCACCATTGCCCAGTACGGGACGTTTTTGGAAGCCGGATTGTGGGCCACCGCGACACCGAGACCGGTGTAGCGGCCAAGCATGTTTTCGAGGTGGTGCTGTGAGTTGATCCAGGCGGTCACGACGGCAGGAACCGACTGCTGGCCGGCAGCGATATTCTCGGCTGCCGGCAGCTGAACACCACTCGCCTTGACACGCGGGCCGAAGCCGTCGGCGATACCCATCACATGCTTCATCTTGCCGGCGGACGCCATGCGCTTGGCCTGATAGAGAGCAGCAGCCGTTGCCGCTGGATCAATGGAGAGCGGCGGCAGGCCGTTCTTCGCGCGCAACTGGTTGACGAGCGGCAGGGCTGCTGCCGTCTCGTCGTCGCCGTTAGACGGAATGGAGGATTGCTGCGGCGCAGTGGTGCAGCTGGCGACGCCGGCAACCAGCGCCAGACCCGAAAAACGCAGAAGACTGCGGCGCGAAAGATCGATGGAGGTCATGTTACCGCCGATAGCTAAAGAGACGAATGATCACGAAAATCGGGATGACCACGGTGGCGCCGAGCAACAGATAGTCACCCACGCGGCCGAGCGCGGAGAAGCCGCGATGCCAGACTTCCAGAACAAAATCGCGGACACCATAAACGAAGTCGAGCGGTGCCCAGCCGAGCACCGCCATGACGAAGCCGACGATCAGCGACACGACCAAAAGCTTGATCAATGTGCGGCCGAGGGAATCGCCCAGAAACTTGTTCACCTGATCGGACATGCGCCATCTCCTGTTTATCCCTGAAATACGGGCGCGAGTCGTCGCTCGCAAGCCTTTTTCAGAGCTGGCGCCTTTGGCTCTGAAATAGGACTTGAGTTTTTTTGTGGCCGCCGCCAAATGCGGGCCGTTCCAACAGGTCTCAGACATGCCGCCCAACCAGCTCACGTCAGGCGACGTCATCGCCGATCGCCGCGCCGACTACGCCAGGATGCTCGACGAGGGTGGTGAGCCCGACGCTGCCGCCGAACTGATGGAGCAGGCGCTGGAACTGGTGCCCGCATGGGCCGCGGGGTGGTATCGCCTCGCTACCTATCGCGAGAAGGCCGGCAATCTGTCGGGCGCGATAGAAGCCTACAGGCAGACGCGCGGTCTCGGCGAGAACGATATCTTCGGCGCCGAACTCAAGCTCGCGCTCCTCGGGGCTATCGCCACGCCCGACCGACCGCCGAGCAGCTACGTCGAACGCCTGTTCGACGACTACGCAGATCGTTTCGATGCGTCGCTGGTCGAAAAACTCGACTACACCGTGCCGCAGAAGCTCGCGGCGTTGATCGCCACGACCGACCGACATTATGCGCTGGCCGTCGATCTCGGCTGCGGCACCGGATTGCTCGGCCCGGAAATCCGTGGTCGGGTCGGCCGCCTCGAAGGCTTTGACCTCTCGCAGAACATGCTGACCAAGGCGGCGGAGAAGAACGTCTATGATCGCCTTGCCCAGGCTGACCTCTCGCTTGCACCGGATGCAACGGGCCTGTTCATCGATGGACCGGAGCATCGCGCCAACCTGATCACCGCGGCCGATGTGCTGATGTATCTCGGCAACCTCGAAGCGGTCTTCGATGCCATCGTCGCACTGGCTTTGCCAGATGCCGACGTCGCGTTTTCCGTCGAGGATGCAGGCGAGGGGGAGAGCTTCCATCTTGCGCCGTCGCTGCGATATGCGCATTCAGAAGCGTATGTTCGCAGCCTATGCGAACGTCATGGCCTAACCATCAGCAAGGTCGTCAAGACGGTCATTCGCAAAGATGGTGCCAATAGCATTTCCGGTATTCTGTTCCTTGCCCGCAAGGGACTGTAGGCGAACGATTCTTGCGAAAGCGAAATAGGTCAGTATTGCTTACATATTTTTCTTGAAAAGATCGCGGAAGCGGCTGATAATCAAGCGCATCGACCCGAGAAGCGCCGCCGTAACAAGCGTGCCAGACGGTACATCATTCACCCAAATTCTGTCCCGCTTGAGTATCCTCGGGCGTCGTTGACATCGCCTGCTATCGGAGATTAGCGACATGACGCAGTTCATCAACGCGCTTGGCTTCTGGAACACGAGCGCCACCCGCCACACGCCTGTGGAAGACGTCCAGGGCATATTCTCCGGCAGCCTCGTCGCCGCACTCGGCCTCTACGTGCTTGCAAGCGCCGGCCTGCTCACGGGTAGCACCGCCGGTGTCGCTTTCCTGCTGCACTATGCTTTCGGCATGAACTTCGGTCTCGCGTTCTTCCTGCTCAACCTGCCGTTTTTCTATCTCTCCTGGACGCGCCTCGGCATGTCCTTCACTGTGAAGACCTTCGCCGCCATCGGTCTGACTTCGGTACTGACCAGCTTGCAGCCAAAGGTCATGACCATCGCCACCATTCATCCGGCATGGGCGGCGCTGCTCGGCGGCCTGTTGCTCGGCTTTGGCCTGCTGGCGCTTTATCGCCACCGCGCCAGCCTTGGAGGCGTGGGCATTCTCGGCATCTACATGCAGGAGCGTTTCGGTATTCGCGCGGGTCTCGTGCAGATGGCGATCGACCTATGCGTGCTTGCCGCGGCCTTCTTGGTCACCACGCCGCCGGTGGTGTTCTATTCGGTTCTGGGCGCTGTTGTCTTGAACCTTTTCGTGGCGATCAATCACCGGGCCGATCGCTACATCGCACTTTGACGCCTGTCTCCCCACGCCGCGGGGAGACAGCAATTCCTCGGTCTTGACGTCAAGCCGCCTTCGACGGCTTGTCGATCGGATGCTGCGAGCGGAAGCCGACGGCAAGGCGGTTCCATACGTTGATTGCGCCGATCGCCACTGTGATCTTGGTGATCTCCTCTTCGCTAAAGAGAGCCTTCAACGCCTCGAAATCGCCATCCGGTGCACCGGTCTCGGCAATCCTGGTCACAGCATCGACCCAGCCAAGCAGCGCCCGTTCGCGAGCGTCATAGACCGGTGATTCACGCCAGACGCACATCAGATTGATCCACTGCTCGCTGAGACCGTCGTGGCGGGCTTCCTTCACGTGCATGTCCACGCAATAGGCGCAGCCGTTGATCTGCGATGCGCGCAGCTTGATGAGATGGATGAAGCGCCGCTCGAGGCCCGACGCCTGGATGAATTCTTCCAGCGCGACGACGGCTTTGTAGGATTCAGGCGAAGCCTTGGCGAAATTGAAACGCGGTTGCATGGGTAGTCTCCTTTTTGTTGTGGCTCAACGGGCCGTTCGACGTTCGTGGAGATCCAGAAAGGCGCACCTTCGTGCTGCGATGGTTCCGTCATCGATCTCGGAAAGTTCTGCTCCGATATCGGCGATGCTGGTCTTGGCGAGCTCGGCGCGATAGACGCGTTCGGCCCGCAGCATTGCGGACGCGATATTGCAGGGCTCGGCAAAGAACCGGTCAGGGGCGGGGTTCGGTCCGCGCTGGCGTATTTCGTTACAGCGGAAAGCCGGAGCCGGACCTTCGACTGCGAGCACGATGTCCAGCAAGGTAATATCCTTTGGCGCCTTCGCCAGCCGATAGCCACCTTTCGGGCCAGGCACCGTGTCCAGGATGCCGGCCCCTGAAAGCGCCTGCAGGTGCTTCAGCAGGTAGCTGGTCGAGATTCCGTGAAACTCCGCCAGGGCCGCGGCTGAAAGCACGCTGCCTTCGGACAATCCTGCAAGCATCGAGACGCTGTGAATCGCCTGTTCGACGCCTTCGCCGAGCTTCATGATGGTTCTCCCTATGTCGTGGATAAAAAATATCCATGATAAGAGATTTTGTCAAGACACGGTTTCCGATCTCTGCCGGCATCCACCAAATATCCAGTGACTCATAGTCTTTCAGCCAAGTCGCCACGGGCTTGTGAAGCGATAAGGATTCGCTAAAGTCATGGTGCATGACAAAAACAAATTCCAAAAGGGAACAGCAATGAAGAAAACGATTTTCCTGGCAGCTGCCGCGCTGCTGGCAGCGACGCATCTGGCTTCGGCCGAGGACACCATCCGGATCGCAACTGAGGGCGCCTATCCTCCTTTCAACTACGTTGAATCGGACGGCAGCCTGAAGGGTCTGGATGTCGACATGGCCAATGCGTTGTGCGAGGAAATGAAGGCGAAGTGCACGATCGTCGCGCAGGATTGGGATGGCATAATCCCAGGTCTATTGGCCAAGAAATATGACGCGATCGTCGCCTCGATGAGCATCACCGAGGAGCGCAAGAAGCAGATCGACTTCACCAACAAATACTATACGACGCCGCTGGCCGTAGCCGTTCCCAAGGACAGCGCGCTGAAGGGGGTGAGCGTCGAGGACATGAAGGGCAAGGTCGTCGGCGCCCAGTCATCGACAACGCAGGCCGACTACCTCAACGATGTCTATGCCAAGGGCGGCGTTGAAGCGAAGATGTATCCAACGCAGGATGAGGCTGTGGCCGATCTGCAGAACGGCCGCATGGACGCGCTCATTTCGGATAAGTTCGTCGTGGTCGACTGGCTGAACAAGGCCGGCAAGGATTGCTGCACGCTGCTTGGCGATGTACCGGGAACCGAGACGCAGGCCGGCATCGGCATCCGTCAGGGCGAGCCTGAGCTGAAGGAACGCTTCAACAAAGCGATTGATGCGCTGGTTGCCAACGGCACCTACCAGAAGATTACCAAGAAGTATTTCCCCTTCGATATCTACTGATCGGCTCGTCGTTTGTACCGTGTGGGGGCATTGTGCCTCCACACCTTTCGGCTATTAAGCGCTCCCATGAAAACAGATATTCTCGTTCTCGGCGCCGGCATCGTCGGCGTCAGCGCGGCCCTTCATTTGCAGGATCGCGGCCGCTCCGTCGTCCTTGCCGATCGCGGCGAACCGGGCGGCGGCACCAGTTACGGCAACGCCGGCCTGATCGAGCGCTCGTCAGTCATTCCGTATTCGTTCCCGCGCCAGATCGGTCCCCTGCTAAGGTACGCGCTGAACAACGCAGCCGACGTCCGCTACGATCCAGCCTACCTGCTGCGCATAGCGCCGTGGCTCGCCCGATACTGGTGGCATTCCTCGCCCGCCAATCTGGAAAAAGCCACCCGTGCGCTGCTGCCGCTGGTGGAGGCGAGCGTGTCCGAGCATGACAGGCTGATCGAGCGCGCCGGCGCGGCTCATCTGATCCGCGAGAAGGGCTGGATTTCCTTCTACAAGAACCCGCGCCGATACGCGGCCGCCCGCGCCGATGCCGAAAGCCTGTCGCCTTTCGGTCTGTCGATGCGCGTTCTCGATAGCCAGGACTTCCTTGCGCTGGAGCCGGCCTTTGCCGATCGTGCACACGGAATTGCGGGCGGCGTGCATTGGCTCGACCCGAAGACAGTGACGGACCCACTTGCGTTGACCAGAGCCTATATGGATCTCTTTTTACGCGGCGGGGGCAAATTCCTGACGGCCGATGCCTCAGGACTGCGCGAGGAGAAGAGCGGCTGGTCGTTGCAGTCGGGTACAGGCGATATCGTCGAGGCGGGTGAAATCGTCGTGGCGCTTGGTCCGCAATCGGGCCGGATCTTCCGCAAGGTTGGCTACTCGATCCCCCTCGCGATCAAACGGGGCTATCATCGCCACTATGGGCAAGTTGACGGTCCGCCGCTCACGCATTCCGTCGTCGATGAAGAAGCAGGCTATGTGCTGGCGCCGATGGCGCGCGGTGTCAGGCTGACAACCGGCATTGAATTCGCCGCCCCGGATGCGCCTGCCAACATGATCCAGCTCCGCCGCGACGAGGACTACGCCCGCCAGCTGTTCCCGCTTGGGGAGCCGGTCGAGCAGACGCCCTGGCTGGGCCTCCGGCCCTGCCTGCCCGATATGCGGCCGGTGATCGGCCCGGCGCCACGCCATCGTGGCCTATGGTTCAACTTTGGCCATGCCCACCACGGTCTGACGCTCGGTCCCGCCAGTGGAAGGCTTCTGGCCGAGCAGATGTGCGGTGCCCCGACCTTTGCCGACCCGATCCCGTTCCACCCGCATCGCTTCCTCTAGACGCGCCATTCTAATTCGTCAGCCGGTGCACTACCTTTAGCGCCGTGGACCAGATCGAATCCGAAGCCCGTTTTGTCCTGCCTCAGCCTTTCACCCGCTGGTTTGCGGAAAAGGGTTGGCGGCCGCGTGCGCATCAGCTGGAACTGCTGGCCCGCGCCGAGGCAGGCGAGAGCACGCTATTGATTGCGCCGACCGGCGCCGGCAAGACGCTCGCGGGCTTTCTGCCGTCGCTCACCGATCTTGTTCGCCGCGGCAGGCTCCCACCGGGCTCGGCCTTTACCGGCATCCACACGCTCTACATTTCACCGCTAAAGGCGCTCGCTGTCGATATCGAGCGTAACCTGATGACGCCCGTCGAGGAGATGGGGCTGCCCGTGACGGTCGAGAACCGCACCGGCGATACGCCCGTCGCCAAGCGCCAGCGCCAGAAGCTGAACCCGCCCGACATTCTGCTGACGACACCGGAGCAGGTGGCGCTACTGCTTGCCAACCGCGAGGCCGAGCGGTTCTTCAAGGACCTGAAATACATCGTTCTCGACGAGCTGCATTCGCTGGTGTCGTCGAAGCGCGGACACATGCTGTCGTTGGGGCTGGCGCGGCTGCGGCGGCTGGCGCCCGACCTGCAGACGATCGGACTGTCGGCAACCGTCGCCGAGCCGATGGAACTGCAGAAATGGCTGGTGGCGCAGCAGGAAGGCGAGCAGCGCCACGCCGGGATTGTCACCGTCGAGGGCGGGGCCAAGCCTGACATTTCGATCCTGTCGACCGAGGAGCGCATTCCCTGGTCCGGGCATTCGGCGAAATACGCGATCCCCGACGTCTACAAGCAGCTGCTCGAACACCAGACAACTCTGCTCTTCGTCAACACCCGGAGCCAGGCGGAAATGCTGTTTCAGGAGCTGTGGACCATCAACGAGGACAATCTGCCGATCGCGCTGCATCACGGCTCGCTCGATGTCGGCCAACGCCGCAAGGTGGAGGCGGCGATGGCAGCCAACAGGCTCCGCGCCGTCGTCGCCACCTCGACGCTCGATCTCGGCATCGACTGGGGTGATGTCGATCTCGTCATCCATGTGGGCGCTCCCAAGGGGGCGTCGCGGCTTGCCCAGCGTATCGGTCGCGCCAACCACCGGATGGACGAGCCGTCCAAGGCGATCCTGGTGCCTGCCAACCGTTTCGAGGTGATGGAATGCCAGGCAGCGCTTGACGCCAACTATATTGGCGCGCAGGACACGCCGCCGGTCGGAAAGGGCGCACTCGACGTGCTGGCCCAGCATGTGCTCGGTATGGCCTGCGCCGAACCTTTCGACATGCTGGAGCTCTATGACGAGGTGGTTAGCGCGTCACCATATTCTGATCTCAGCTGGGAGACCTTCGAGCGTATTGTCGATTTCGTCGCCACCGGCGGCTATGCGCTGCGCACCTATGAGCGCTATGCCCGCATCCGCAAGACCGCCGAACGGCGTTGGCGCGTCTCCAATCCGCAGGTGGCGCAGCAGTATCGGCTAAATTTGGGCACCATCGTCGAGAGCCCGATGCTGAATTTAAAGATGGTCAAGCGTGGAGAGAGCGGGCGTATCGGTCGCGGTGGCGCCACGCTCGGCAAGATGGAAGAGTATTTCTTCGAACAGCTGTCACCCGGCGACACCTTCATTTTCGCCGGAAAAGTGCTGCGCTTCGAGGGCATTCGCGAAAACGAGGCGCTCGCCAGCCAAGCCTATTCCAACGACCCGAAGATCCCGTCCTATGCCGGCGGAAAATTTCCGCTCTCCACCTATCTTGCCGATCAGGTGCGTTCGATGCTCGCCGATCCCGACCGCTGGTACCGGCTGCCGGATCAGGTGCGCGATTGGCTGGCGGTCCAGAAGGAGAAATCGATCCTGCCGAAGCGCGACGAGCTGTTGGTCGAGACCTTCCCGCGTGGTAGTCGCTGCTACATGGTCGCCTATCCCTTCGAAGGCCGGCTTGCACACCAGACGCTCGGCATGCTGCTCACCCGCCGGCTGGAGCGGGCGGGTGCCAAGCCGCTCGGCTTTGTCGCCACCGACTATTCGCTGGGCGTATGGGGTCTCGAGGACATGGGCCTGATGATCCGCAACGGTCGTCTCAGGCTCGCCGATCTGTTCGACGAGGACATGCTCGGCGACGATCTGGAAACATGGCTCGACGAATCTTTTCTGTTGAAGCGCACCTTCCGCAATTGCGCCGTGATTGCAGGCTTGATCGAGCGTCGGCATCCGGGCAAGGAAAAGAGCGGACGGCAGGTGACCGTTTCGTCCGACCTGATCTACGACGTGCTCCGGACCCACGAACCTGATCACATCCTGTTGCAGGCGACGCGGCAGGATGCGGCAACGGGTCTTTTGGACATCGGCCGGCTTGGCGATATGCTGAGGCGAATCAAAGGGCACATCACCCATCGCGCGCTGGAACATATCTCGCCGCTGGCCGTGCCTGTCATGCTGGAGATCGGCAAGGTGCCGGTGCATGGCGAGGCTCATGACGCGGTGCTGGCCGAAGCCGCCGACGACCTGATCGCCGAGGCGCTGTCTTGAGAATCGTCAAAGGCCTGAGAAC
The DNA here is from genome assembly GCF_001426265.1 of Rhizobium sp. Root1220. Taxonomy (GTDB): domain Bacteria; phylum Pseudomonadota; class Alphaproteobacteria; order Rhizobiales; family Rhizobiaceae; genus Rhizobium. The sequence goes on along the minus strand of NZ_LMDG01000001.1, from coordinate 80,933 downwards.
GAGGAACGAACCGACGTGATCAACAGGCTGGCGCTGGCGCGGGAACTGAACGGAGTGGCGGCCATGCCGGGCGTCGAGACGTCTGTGCGCGGGGCGGCGGCCGTCTGCGATCCGCTCGGCGGGCTCTACCTGCCGGATTCCGGCATCCTCGTCGTCTCCGATCTGCATCTGGAAAAGGGAGCGGCCTTTGCCCGCCGCGGCATGATGCTGCCGCCCTACGATACGTTGGCGACGCTTACAATCCTGTCGGCGGTCATCGCCCGCTACAATCCAAAACTGGTGATCTCGCTAGGCGACAATTTCCACGACCGCATCGGTTCGGCGCATCTGCCGGAGACGTTCAGAGCGCTTATTTCGGATATGGCGCGTGGCCGCGAGTGGATCTGGATCAACGGTAATCATGATCCTGACGGTACCGTCGACCTGCCGGGCACATGCGCCGACGAGTTGCGCCATGGCGGGTTGACCTTCCGGCATGAGCCCAAGGTCGGGCTGCAGAGCGGTGAGATCGCCGGTCACCTGCACCCGTCCGCCACGGTGCGGCGACGCGAGAAATCCGTTCGCCGGCCATGCTTTGCCACCGATGGCGCCCGCCTGCTGATGCCGGCTTTCGGCGTTATGAGCGGTGGGCTCGATCTGCGCCACAAGGCGATGAAGGGATTGTTCGACCAGCCGTCGCTGATCGCGCATCTGTTGGGCCGCGACAGGATCTATTCGGTCCGGTTCGGGAATCTGGCGGGATAGCGCCGGTCAAAAGCCGCCGAGAAATCCAGGCCGGCTGGCTATTCCAGCCTCGCCCTTGCGAGAATTGGTCGCTGACGGCAACTCACGGCACCACACCTTGCCAAGGGGTGGTGCTCAGTTGCACTTGCGCAGCTGCTGCTCATATGTCGCCGCCATGTTGGAGAAGCGCTGCGCCGTTTTCTGCAATTGCGCATTCGAGCGCCAATCTCCGCGCATGTATCCCTTCGGTCCGGAATAATAGGCAAGATACAGGCTGTAGGCGTCGTTCAGCTGAATGCCGGTCACCTGGCCGTTCTGCGCGTGGTACCAGCCGATGAAGTCGATCGCGTCGGCAAAATTGGTGCGCCGCGCCGCCCAGTTTCCGGTTGCGGATTGGTAATGGTCCCATGTGCCGTCGAGTGCCTGCGAATAGCCGTAGGCTGTCGAAGGGCGTGTCCACGGAATGAAACCGAAAAGCTTGGTGCGTGGCGGTCGTGCATTCGGCTGGAAGCCTGACTCGGTATACATTGTCGCCATCAGGATCGGCACCGGTACGCCGTATTTCTTCTCTGCTCGCACTGCTTCGCGCTGCCAGTCGGTGAACAGGCCGTCGCGCTGCTCGAACACGGCGCAGATATCCCGGGTCTGACGAGGGGCGGTGGCGCAACCGGCAACAAGTGCCAGGAGCACGAGGGCAAGGAGGGTACCGACACGCATTGCAAAAAACCTCTCGTTTCCGAGAGATTGCTAGCCCGTAAATGTTAACGAGGGGTTTTTAGACGAATGCGAGCTATCGCCGGGCGTCAGTCATTGACAACGGGCTTGGCCGAATGCTCATCGGCCTCGGCCGCACGAAAAACAACCGCTAGGCAATCGTCGCCGGTTCGTAGCGAAGGATGACTGCGCCCTTGGCCGTCTTCGTCACATCGAGCAGTTTCATCGGCAGTTGTTTGTCGGCCGGTTTGAAAATGGGATTGCCGCCGCCGAGGACTACAGGGACGATGCAAAGACGGATCTCATCGACCAGGCCTTCCTTCAGCATCGAATCCGCAAGCTCGGCGCTGCCGAATCGGCACTCTTCATCGTCCGCGATACGGCGATCTTGGCGATGCCGTTCATGTAGGTTTTTATCTTCTCCTCGCCTTCCGCAGTCGGCCAGTAGGATGCCATACCCTCATAGGTCTTGCGACCGAAGACCAGGAGATCGCCGTCCTCGCCGAACTGTTCGGCGTACTTCTCGAGTTCCGGTCCCCAGGCGAGATTGTGGAACTCGATATCCCAAGGCTTGGAGCCTTCGAAATAGCCATCGAGCGTCATCAGGTTCCATACAACAAGCTTTCTCATCCCGGTCGTCTCCCTTTGACCGTTCAACTGTTACTTCAAAACTGATTGCGACCGTCGCCCACATAGGCGCTTGGGTTGCTTGCGAATGTCGGAAGAGCTGTCGATCCGTCCCGAGTGTCTGGAGGAACTCTTGCGTGACTGGCCGAGGCGATCTTGAGGCTGTCGCGCGCTAAGCGACCAGGTCAATCCTTGCGGAACACTACGCTGGCGCCCCAGCCGGTCACAAGTGCCAGGAAGACCGAAAAAAGACCGTAGGCGATCGGCTGTTCATGTGCGGCATCAGTGATGGTCTGTTCGATTCCGGTCTTGATGACACGAAGGGGCAGGGATTTTTCGGTAATGAACTTGCCGCTCTTGAAGAGGTAGGCACGTACGGTGTGAACGCCATTGGGGATGTTCGCCGGCAGACGCAGGCTCGCCTTGAAGAGATTGGAACTGACGAAGCGCACGCCGCTCGGATCCCGATCGTAGAGGCCGCCCTTCTCCTGTAGCCTGCGGAAGGCCTGGCGGAATTCACCGAGGTTGCTGGCGTTGCCGACGAAGCCGACCGGCGTCAGCGGAATGTGATCGATGCCGATTCCCTGATCCGTCAGGTCGAGAGGCGTCGTTATGTCGTCGAGCATGCGCGAACTCGACATCGAATAGGAATGCGGCACGGTTTCGAATGTCATCGAGCGGGTGTTGATCCAGATTCCGAAGACACGTTCTTTCCGGCGCACAGTCGCATCCTCGCGCGGCCCTTCCAGAACGACGATCACATCGTATTGGCCGATCGCCAACAACAGACTGTCGGTGTTGGCAACGGCACCGAAGACCGTCAGGTCAGCGCCGTGGAAGTCCGAGGTAATGGCGATTTCGCTGGTGGACGTGCCGATCTCCAGCCTTTCACCGGTTCCCTGCGTCGCTTGGTCCGGCAGCATCATCTGCGCTTCCGCGAGCTTCGGCAGCAGCAGGAGGGAGAAGAGCAGGGCGACGAGGAGCTTGCGCATCAGTTGCCCCCCATGACGACCGAATAGATATCGGCAGGTGTCACGACCAGCGCCACCGCCAGTCGAAGGCCGACGGCCAACACGAGGAGGCCGAGGAGCGCCCGCAGTTGTTCGCCGCGCAGCTTCTGGCCGACGCGAACGCCGTACTGCGCACCAATTACGCCGGCGATCATCAGCATGAAGGCGAGCACGATATCGACGGAAAAGTTGGTTGCTGCCTGAACGACCGTGGTAAAGGCTGTCACGAAGATGATCTGGAAGAGCGACGTCCCGACCACGACGTTGGTGGGGATTCGCAGGAGGTAGATCATTGCGGGTACCATGATGAAGCCGCCACCAACACCCATTATCGACGTCAGAATGCCAATCCCGAAGCCGAGCGCGACAACCGGAATGATACTCAGGAAGATCTTGGATTTCTTGAACCGCATCTTGAGCGGCAGCTTGTGGACCCAATGGTGATGGCCCGGCCGCCGCGGTGTCGGCGGGATATTCCTGGCCGAGCGACGCATGGCGTTGACACTTTCCAGTAGCATCAGGCTGCCGACGGTGCCGAGGAAGAAGACGTACATCAATGAGATAAAGAGATCGAGCTGCCCGAGACGTCTGAGAAGGGAAAATATCCAGATGCCCAACGTGGCCCCGGAGAGGCCCCCCGCAAGCAGGACGCTGCCCAGCTTGACGTCGAGCGTGCCGCGCCTGAAATGCGTTATGGCGCCTGAAATCGAGGACGCTACGACCTGATTTGCGCCGGTGGCCACTGCAACAACCGGCGGAATGTTGTAGAAAATCAGCAGCGGCGTGATCAGAAACCCGCCGCCGACGCCGAACATGCCCGATAGGAAGCCGACGGCTGCTCCCATGCCGAGAATGATGAAGATGTTCACCGACAATTCTGCGATAGGCAGATAGATTGTCACAGCCGACCTCGAATTGTGAACTGCCCCCGCCGGGCAGGCGTTGCAACGTCCTGTTCGAATGGCGCATCCTACGGTGAAATCGTTGCCAGAGGCTTTCGATAAGCGACACGGAGCCCCTCGATAAGCAAACGATCCCAGATAATCAGGCTTTTTTTGAGTTCTGTGGCGATGAAGCGACACACTTGCGGGTCCGCGGCCCTGACCGATCGGCCGGGGACATCAGCGCATTGAAAGCCATCCGTGCTGCGTCTAGGCTCAACCCGAAGCAAACATTCGGGGATTCTCGTGACGGCAGGCTTTCGACTTCTCTGGCTGGCGACAGCTCTGGTCTCGGCCCCGATGACCGGGCACGCGGAGTGGCAGGCGACCGAGGAGGTTCGCACCTACGCCATCACAGGCAACTCCGGTGCCTCGCTTTATGCGTCGATCGGCGAACGGGGCCCCCAGGTTGGCGGAAAGACGCGGGTCATCGCCTATACCACGTTCAAGCTGACGTGGACGAGGAAGTATGAACCACAGGGCAATGCCTGCGTTCTCGTCCTGGCAAAACCGAAGCTTACAATCACCTACATGCTGCCCAAGCCCTCCACGCCGCTATCCGGCCCGGTCAAAGCCAGTTGGCAGACTTTCATCGATGGCGTTCAGAAACATGAAAAGGTGCACGGGGAAACGATAAAGGACATGGTTCGCTCCATCGTCACGACTAGTGTCGGCTTGTCGGCAGATGACGATCCGCAGTGCCGCAAGATCAGGGTGGATCTGCAGAAGCGCCTCGGAGAGCTATCGGCCAAACAGCGCCAGCTTGGCCGCGACTTCGATGGTGTCGAAATGGGCGAGGGCGGCAACGTTCACCATCTCATCCTGAAGCTGGTGAACGGACCTTGATCGCGCTGCTATTTGTCAGTTGAGCCCGGCGACGACCGGTGCGAGATGCGGCCATACTTCCAGTGCGCCGCGGTAGATCATGTGGAGTGCGACATAGAGGATGATCGCCAGGCCCACATAAGCAATCCAGTGGTAGCGGTTCAGCAACCGCGCAATGAAGTTCGCCGCAATACCCATCATGGCGATGGAAAGCACAAGGCCGATCACCAGGATGGTCGGGTGCTCGCGCGCCGCTCCGGCCACAGCCAGCACGTTGTCGAGCGACATCGAGACGTCGGCGATCACAATCTGGGTGGCCGCCTGGAAAAAGGTCTTTCGCGGCGCTTGCGAGTCCCCGTTGGCAACGCCCTCCGGATCCGCGGCGCCATTGCGCATTTCGCGCCACATCTTCCAGCAGACCCAGAGCAGGAGAATGCCACCGGCGAGCAACAGGCCGATGATATCGAGGAGTTGCACGGTGACGCTCGCAAGCGCGATGCGAAGAATGGTGGCAGCAAGGATACCGACCAAAATCGCCTTCCGTCGTTGATCTGTCGGCAATCCGGCTGCCGCAAGACCGATGACCACCGCGTTATCGCCAGCGAGTACGAGGTCGATGAGGATGACCTGCAGGAGCGCCAGCAAACCGGCGGATGTGAAGATTTCCATAATGCGATAGTTCCCCGAAGTATTTGGACCTGCGTCGCCAACGCATAAATTATTGCTGAACACCGGATCAAGTGGCGTGAGGCATATTGCGAGAAAGATTCACGCCAATCGATCAGGTGCGCAGCGACGACGCTTTTTAATTCCAGCTTCCCAGAGGTAGGGCACCATGTTTCGATTTCACCCCGTCAGTCCATTTGGGTGTGAGCCGGCAATTGCCGAGCTGGACCTATCGGGCGTGCCCGGATGTTGCTGCCTTTGATGGCGCGCGTACGACACGACAGGTCCCCAAGCGAGCCTTGGGGACCTGTCTGCACATCTATGCCGAAGCAGCTCGCTATGCCGCCTCTTTGGTGCCGGGATAAGGATTGAACCGGCTGTAGAACGTTTCGCCCTTCGCCGCCATTTCCTGCAGCAGGGCCGTAGGCTTGAAGTGCGATCCGTTAGAGGTCGCTAACTTTTCGCAAAGCTCTACAAAGGCGTTCACACCCATGCCATCGATGTAGGACAGCACGCCGCCGGTGTAGGGCGCAAAGCCGAAGCCGAGGATCGAGCCGACGTCGGCCTCGCGCGGATCGGTGACAATCCCCTCTTCCATGGTGCGGGCGGCTTCGAGCGCTATGGTGACGAGGAAGCGCTGTATGAGGACGGAGACATCGATCTCATCCGCCTTCTGTTGCGGATAGAAGGTCTTGAGCTCGGGCCAGAGCGACTTCTTGGCCGGCTTTGCCGGATAGTCGTAGAAGCCCTTGCCGTTCTTGCGGCCGCGGCGATCGAGGTCATCGACCATCCTGTTGATCAGCGCCAGATGCTTCGGATCGACGGCAGCTTCGCCGAGATCGGCTACGGTTGCCTTCAGGATCTTCTGGCTGAGATCGATCGCCACTTCGTCGTTCAGCGACAACGGCCCGACCGGCATGCCGGCCATCTTGGCCGCGTTCTCGATCATTGCAGGCGGCACGCCTTCGATCAGCATGTCGTAGGCTTCGTGGATATAGCGAAAGACGCAACGGTTGACGAAGAAGCCACGGGTGTCGTTGACAACGATTGGCGTTTTCTTGATCGCAGCGACGTAATCGAGAGCGACAGCGAGCGCCTTGTCGCCGGATTCCTTGCCGAGGATGACTTCGGTCAGCATCATCTTCTCGACCGGCGAGAAGAAGTGGACGCCGATGAAATCGACTGGGCGACTGGAGTTCTTGGCAAGGCCCGAGATCGGCAGCGTCGAGGTGTTGGAGGCGAAGATCGCGCCCTCCGGCAGCACCGCTTCGACGGCCTCGATGACGGCCCTCTTGACTTCGCGGTCTTCGAAGACCGCCTCGATGACGAGATCGGCGTCCTTCAGGTCGGAATAATCGGCCGATGGCGTGATGCGGGAAAGCAGAGCTGCACCTTCGTCTTGCGTAAGGCGTCCTTTACCGACGGAGTCTTTCACCAGGCCCTCGCCGACGCCCTTGCCCTTGGCGGCCGCTTCCATGTCGCGGTCGATCAAGGTAACGGCAATGCCGGCTGCGGCGGTCACGTAGGCGATCGAGGCACCCATGAAGCCGGCGCCGACGACACCCACCTTCTTCAATTCCGTCTTCGGGATGCCGGCGGGGCGGCGAGCCCCCTTGCCGAGCTCCTGCATGGAGACGAAGAGCGAGCGGATCATCGAGAACGCCTCGGTGGTCTGCAGGACTTCGGTGAAATAGCGTTGCTCTATCTTGAGAGCCGTATCGAAAGGCACCTGCAAGCCCTCGTAGACGCACTTCAGGATCGCCAGCGCGCCCGGATAGTTGCCTGCCGTTTCGCGACGCAGGATCGCCGGTGCCGCCGGCCAGAGCTGGGCTGCCGCCGGCGTCCATATACCGCCGCCGGGGGCCTTGAAGCCTTTTTCGTCCCAAGGCGCGACAGGCTTCAAACCGTCCTTGATCAGCTGCTTCGCCGCGGGGATCAGCTGATCCGGCTCGACCACCTGATGTACGAGATTCATCGCCTTGGCGCGTGCTGGCGTCAGCGACTGGCCTGTGGTCATCATCTGCAGGGCCGACTGGGCATCGGCTAGGCGCGAGACGCGCTGGGTGCCACCTGCGCCGGGAAAGATGCCGACCTTGACCTCGGGGAGCGCGATCTTGACGCCCTTCGCGTTCGATGCAACGCGACCGTGGCAGGCGAGCGACATCTCCAGCGCACCGCCCATGCAGGTGCCGTTGATGGCGGAAACCCACGGCTTGCCACAGGTCTCGAGTTTGCGAAACAGGCCGGTAAGGCGACCGACAAGATCGAAGAGTTTCTGCGCGGCGGTATCAGGGCTGCTGGCCTTCTCGTCCCGATACAAGCTAAACATCGACTTGATCATCGAAAGGTCGGCGCCCCCCGAGAAGCTCGACTTTCCCGAGGTGATTACAACGCCCTTGACGGTGTTATCGGCAACTGTCTGGTCGATGATGGCGTTGAGCTCATCCATCACGTCTGTCGTGATGACGTTCATGGATTTGCCGGGCATGTCCCAGGTGACGAGGGCGATGCCGTCTACGTCGGTTTCGACGGTGAAATTGGTGTAGTTGGTCATGATGGGATTCCTCTTCCCTGAATTTCCCAAACTGTCAAAAGGCGCCAAGAATGTAGCAAAGCCAGGCAACCGACCCGATCAGCACGGCCAAGGTGACCCAGGTGTCATGGTCGATCGGCATCGCGCGCCCTCAGACCCGTTCGATAACCGTTGCAGTGCCCATGCCCGCGCCGATGCAGAGCGTCACCAGCGCGGTGTTGAGATCGCGGCGCTCCAGTTCGTCCAGCACCGTGCCCAAAATCATCGCGCCGGTGGCGCCGAGCGGGTGGCCCATGGCGATGGCGCCGCCGTTGACGTTGATCTTGTCGTGAGGGATGCCAAAAGCCTGCATGTAACGAAGTACGACGGCGGCGAAGGCTTCGTTGAGTTCGAAGAGGTCGATGTCGGCAAGCGTCATGCCCGTGCGCTTCAGCAGCTTTTCGGTGACGTCGACGGGGCCGGTCAGCATCAGCGCCGGATCGGAACCGATATTGGCGAAAGCCTTGATGCGGCCGCGGGGCTTCAGGCCCATGCTTTCGCCGCCCGCCTTGGAGCCGAGGAGTACAGCGGCGGCGCCATCGACGATGCCGGACGAATTGCCGGCGTGGTGGACGTAGTTGATCCGCTCGATCTCCGGATGCGCCTGGATGCCGACGGCTTCGAAGCCCCCCATTTCGCCCGGCATCTGGAATGACGGATTGAGGGACGCCAGAGCCTGCATGTCGGTGCCGGGCCGCATGTGTTCGTCGTGGGCAAGAATCATCAGGCCGTTCTGATCCTTGATCGGGATCACCGAGTTCTTGAAGTAGCCCTTCTCCCAGGAATTGGCGGCGCGCTTTTGGCTCTCGACGGCGTAGGCATCGACGTCGTCGCGGCTGAAGCCGTATTTGGTGGCAATGAGATCGGCCGAGACGCCCTGCGGCATGAAATAGGCGGGAAAGTTGACCGACGGATCCATGAACCAGGCACCGCCGGACATGCCTAGACCAACGCGCGACATGCTCTCGACGCCGCCGGCGATCACAATGTCATCGGCACCCTGAGCGATCTTGGCCGCGCCGAAGTTCACCGCATCGAGGCCGGAGGCGCAGAAGCGCGAGATCTGCATGCCGGGAGCCTTGGTGGAATAGCCGGCCTCGAAGGCGGCGCCACGCGGAATCACGGCGCCTGCTTCCATGACGGGATCCACGCAGCCCATAATGATGTCGTCGACTTCCGCCGTATCGAGCCCGTTGCGGTCGCGGATCGCTTCCAGCGTCTTTGCGGCCAGGCGCACCGACGGCACCTCGTGCAGCGAGCCGTCCTTCTTGCCGCGGCCGCGCGGTGTGCGGACGTGGTCGTAGATGAAAACCTCGGTCATGTCTCTCGTCTCCCTAGCGGCAGTGATGCCGGTGAATTCTGCGCATCAAAACGCGTCGGCGGCCAGTGTCATGAGCGTTTCCGCTCCGGCCTCGACGCGGGTCTTGCGCAACGCCGTCTCGGGCATGATCCGCTCCATGAAGAACCGTGCGGTTACCAGCTTGTTGCGGAAGAAAGTCTCGCGCTCGGTGTCCCCTGCGGCAAGGCCATCCTCGGCTGCCTTCGCCATTTTCGCCCACATATAGCCGAGAATGACGAGGCCGAAGAGATGCATGTAGTCGGTCGAGCCGGCACCGGCATTGTCGGGCTTTGCCATTGCATGCTGCATGAACCACATGGTTGCAGCCTGGGCGTCGTTCAAGCCCTTCTTCAGGTTCTTGGTGAAGAACGCCATCTGCTCGTCGTTGCGGTTTTCCTCGCAGAAATCGCCGATCTCCTTGAACAGCGCCATGACCGCGCGGCCACCGTTCTGGCCGAGCTTGCGGCCGACGAGGTCGAGCGCCTGGATGCCGTTGGCGCCTTCGTAGATCATCGCGATGCGGGCATCGCGGACATACTGGCTCATACCGTGTTCTTCGATATAGCCGTGACCACCGAACACCTGTTGGGCCATGACGGCATGGTCGAAACCCTTGTCGGTCAACACGCCTTTGAGGATCGGAGTGACGAGACCGAGGATGTCGTCTGCCGTCTGCCGTTCCTTCTCGTCTGCCGAGCGGTGGGCGATATCCGATTTCAGCGCCGTCCACAGCAGGAATGCGCGACCAGCCTCGTTGAAGGCGCGGATGGTCATCAGCGAGCGACGAATATCCGGGTGCACGATGATCGGGTCGGCCTTCTTGTCAGGCGCTTTCGGCCCGGAAAGCGAGCGCCCCTGAATGCGCTCGCGGGCGTAGTTTGCCGCATTCTGGTAGGCGATTTCAGAAATCGCCAAACCCTGCAGGCCGACACTTAGGCGCGCCTCGTTCATCATGACGAACATGGCACTGAGGCCCTTGTTCTGCTCACCGATGAGAAAGCCGGTCGCTTCGTCGTAGTTCATGACGCAGGTGGCGTTGCCGTGGATGCCCATCTTGTGTTCGACCGCGCCACAGGAGACGCCATTGCGGGCGCCTACCGAACCATTTTCCTGGACAATGAATTTCGGGACGATGAAGAGCGAGATACCCTTGGTCCCCTCAGGCGCCCCCTCGATGCGGGCGAGAACCAGATGCACGATATTGTCCGTCATGCCGTGTTCGCCGGCGGAGATGAAAATCTTCTGTCCGGAGATCTTGTAGCTGCCATCGGCCTGTGGCACGGCCTTGGTGCGCAGCAGGCCCAGATCGGTGCCGCAATGCGGCTCGGTCAGGTTCATCGTGCCCGACCATTCGCCGGAGACCATTTTAGGCAGGTAGGTCCGCTTTTGAGCGTCCGAGCCGTGCACGAAGATAGCGGCGATCGCGCCCTGCGTCAGGCCGGGATACATCATCAGCGACATGTTGGCCGCCGAGGTGTACTCCCCGACCGCTGCGTGAAGCGCGTAGGGAAGTCCCTGGCCACCGAATTCCTCGGGAACGGCAAGACCCGTCCAGCCGCCCTGACAATAGGCGTCGTAGGCCTCTTTGAAGCCCTTAGGCACGGAGACCGAGCCATCTTCGTGACGAGTGCAACCTTCCTGGTCGCCGGAGTAGTTTAGCGGGAAAAGGACTTCTTCGGCGATTTTTGCCGACTCGCACAGAATGGCCTCGATCATGTCGGGCGTGGCGTCCGCAAAGCCCGGCAGATTGTTGTAACGCTCGAGACCCAGCACGTCGTTCAGCACGAAGAGCGTGTCATTTATCGGGGCCTTGTAGACTGGCATCGTTCGAATTCCTCCAATTCGGCACGCCGGACGAGGCCGGCACTTGAGAGTCTCTTACAAAATATTGACGTTTGCGTAAACGTCAATTTTGTAGCGTCGCGAATTTGTGAGCGGATTTTGACAGATGCTGTCGGGCGCGGGTTGGTCAAGCGCCACATGGCAAAGCTCCAGCAAGCCTATCGCTAAGGCAGCGGTAGTTCGGCATTCTCTGCCGGCTGCCACGATCGCGCAGTTCAAGTGACAAAACCTTGAAGAGGTGATTATGAGGGCGCTATCTTTCTGGGTGAGCCGCGTATAGAAGTCATCCAGACCCATTTCATGGACGCTTTATGACTTCTACAGCCGCTTTCTTCCGTTCCAGCCTGCTCATGCTCGCCGTTGGCGTCCTGATACTGTTCGGAATTGTCGGCTCATCTCTCTGGCTTGTGCAGACCAATCGGTCTTACTCGGAGGAAACGGCTTCGCTTCGGCGCGTCCGTAGCTCAATCGTCAATCTCCTCACCAGTGTTCAGGATGCTGAGACCGGGCAGCGTGGGTTTCTTCTGTCGAGCGATCCCGCCTATCTCGCCCCCTACAACACGGCGTTGGAGGAGCTGCCGACGCGTCGGAAGACTCTGGTCGATAACGTATTGCCGCTTCCGACCTATGCTTCGCAGCTCGACGCTTTGAATGCCGCCATCGATGGCAAGATGAAGGAGCTGTCGACGACGGTGGCGCTCACCAAGGATGGAAAGCTGGCCGAGGCCGTTGCTGTCGTTCGCGACGACGCCGGGCGAGAGTTGATGGACGCAGTCCGCGCCATTCTCGGCGATTTTTTGCAGCAGACGGATGACAGATTGCGTGTGCTGGTCGAGGCGCAACTGTCTGCGGCCGACAATCTGCAGTGGGTCACTATCGTGGGCGCGATCGCCATCCTGCTTGTGCTGGGCGGCGCGATCATGATTATCGTTCAGCATGTACGCGACCTTGCAGCGGCGACCGAGGAAGTTGAACTCCTGAACGTCGGGCTCGAGACGCGCGTCAATGAGCGTACGCAGGATCTGATTCGCGCCAACCAGGAGATTCAGAAGTTCGCCTACATTGTCACGCATGACCTGCGCGCCCCGCTCGTCAATATCATGGGCTTTCTCAGCGAGCTCGATACCGCGACGAAGGCGGTTTCGGCCTATGTTCTCGCCGATGGCAAGACGCCGACAGCAGAGGAAGTCTACGAAGCGCGGCGTGCCGTCGAGGAAGACCTGCCCGAAGCGCTCGGCTTTATCCGTTCATCGACGCGAAAGATGGATTCGCTTATAAACGCAATCCTGAAGATCTCCCGGGATGGCCGCCGCAAGTTGCAGCCCGAGCGCATTGACCTGAAGGCGCTGATCGATACGGCAGCCGCAAATGTTCACCACCAACTCGTGGAGACCGACGGAACCGCGGAAGCCCGCGTTCGCGTCGGCGGCATCATCACCGATCGCTTCTCACTCGAACAGATATTCGGCAATCTCTTCGACAATGCGGTAAAATACCAGGTGCAGGGCCGTCCATTGACATTGAACATCGATGCTTATCCCGACGGTCCGGGACGCGTCAGGGTCGACGTCAAGGACAATGGCCGAGGTATTGGCCCCCAGGATCTTGAACGCGTCTTCGAGCTCTTCCGCAGAGCCGGCGACCAGGATCAGCGTGGAGAAGGCATCGGTCTGGCGCATGTGCGCTCGTTAATCCGAAATTTGGGCGGGGATATTACGGTGAAGTCCGAACTTGGGCAGGGCAGTACCTTTATTCTGACACTGCCGTCCGACCTCACCAAGATTGTACGGAGTATGGAACTATGAAGGCTACAGGCAAGGAAGTCACGATCGTCATGGTCGAGGACGATGAGGGGCATGCCCGTCTTATAGAAAAGAACGTACGCCGCGCTGGCGTCCACAATGAGATCGTCCCTTTCACCCTTGGTAAGAACGCGCTTGACTACGTGCTGGGCCCGAGCCGCGATGGGTTGGTCAGCAAGGACAGATATCTTCTCGTGCTGCTCGACCTCAATCTGCCTGACATGTCCGGCCTCGACATTCTTGCGCAGATCAAGGGCAACGAGCACACCCGCCGTCTTCCGGTCGTCGTGCTGACGACGACGGACGACGAACGGGAGATCCAGAAATGCTATGATCTCGGGGCAAACGTCTATATCACCAAGCCGGTGGACTACGATGGATTTGCAACGGCGATCCGCAACCTCGGCCTTTTCTTCTCAGTCGTTCAAATTCCCTGACGAGCAAATCTGTGCGCATCCTTTATGTCGATGATGATCCGGCCCTTGCCCGCCTTGCCACGCGGGTTCTTGCGCGCAGCGATTTCGAAGTTGTTCATGCCGCCTCGATCGCAATCGGCCTGCAACTGTTCGAAGCGGAGGCATTCGAAGCGGTGGTCCTCGACCACTATTTCGAGAATCAGACGGGCCTGACCTTCCTTGAGGCCATCGCCGAGTTGGGCAGGCAGACACCCGTTCTCTATGTGACCGGATCAAGCGACGCCGACGTTGCGATCCGCGCGCTCAAGGGCGGCGCCGCGGATTACGTCGTGAAAACCGCCACCGACGATTTTTTCCCGTTGCTGGTGAGTGCCCTGCACCAGGCGCTGGAAAATGCACGGCTGCGCAGCGAAAAAGAGGAAGCCGACCGTCAGCTGGTCGCCGCCAAGGAACGCGCGGAGTTGTTGCTGGCGGAAATGAATCATCGCATTGCCAATAGCCTTTCGCTGGTTTCCGCGATGATCCGCATGCAGATGCAGCTCGCAAGCAGTGAAGAAACGAAAACGGCGCTCAACGAGACCCAGAACCGCATCACTGCGATCGCCGGTGTCCATCGCAGCCTGTACACCTCTGAAAACGTCGGGGAGGTCCAGCTCCACGTCTATCTCGGGCCGCTCCTGGCCGAGCTTGAAAGTACCAATGCCGCCGCCAACGGCATCTCGCTGAAACCGAATCTCTGCGGCATTTCTACCTCCGCCGACAAGGCGGTGGCGCTCGGAGTCATCCTGATAGAGCTTGTGACCAACGCCATGAAGTACGCCTATCCGGCAGGCGCCGGCGACGTGCGGATAGAGCTACGTTCGAACGATGAGGGCACCGCTGTTCTTTCGGTGGAAGACGACGGTATTGGCTATAGCCGGGCGACCGGACCGAAAGGTACCGGTCTTGGAACGCGACTCATCAATGCTATGGCGACCACGCTCGGCGCAGAGATCGTCTATGGTCGGGAAGGTAAGTCTTCGGGCACGCATATCGCGGTTCGCTGGCGACAGTAACGCGGTCGCTCACGCTCGAATGCTGCGCTTCGGTGCTGTCCGGTGATCGAAGGGACGCAGTCAAAAGAGAATTGTGCGGCAACGTCGCATACCGTCAGCAAAACCAAAAGATAAAAAACTCCCGCCAAAATTCCACCACGCCCGTTTGCTTCTCTGCCAAGACACGCTAGATTTCGCGGGCTAACCGACGAAAAAGCCTGGGAGGAGCAATTTCATGAGACGGAAGTGGCCTGAAGAGTTCAACTCCATCCTCAACGGCGCGGAAGAGGTCACGCTCGACCTGCCTGCGATTGACAACGACGACGGGTCGCGCAGCGAGGCGATCAGCCGAAAGGCCCTCAAGGTTCGCATGTCGATGGAGGACTATGAACGCATCTGGCCATTGGCCGAAATGCGCTACCGCCTCGATGGTAACATGACCGGCAAGGCGATCACGCTCATCACCACCAACCCGCACTATCATCGCTGGCATCCCGCCGATGGCGGTACTGTCGATGATGTTTCGGACAGTGGCCGGCATTACAAGACGGCCTACGTGGTCGTCCATTTCTTGCTTGACGATGTCCGGGAAACGGCGGCGGCCTGAGCCGCCACCGCACGTGTCAGGCCGCATCCAAAGCCTGAGTCAGGTCGGCAATGAGATCATCGGGATGCTCGATCCCGATGGATAGGCGTATTGTCGAGTCCAGAACGCCGATCCTCTGGCGGACATCAGCGGGCACACCGGAATGCGTCATCGTTGCCGGATGGCTGGCCAGGGACTCTGTTCCACCGAGGCTGACGGCCAGTTTGAAAATCTGCAATGCGTTCAGGAATTTGAACGAGGCGGGCTGGCTGCCATTGATGTCGAAGGAGAAGGTCGATCCGGCGCCCGTGCATTGTGCTGCGAAGGTGCGCCCAAGCGGCGACGCCTGGTCATGATAAGGCAGGTAGTGGATCGCCTCGACCTTCGGATGCGCGCGGAGGAAATCGGCGACGGCCAGGGCATTGTTGTTTGCCCGCTCCATGCGGATCTGCAGCGTTTCGAGCGAGCGCCCGAGCATCCAGCAGGAATGGGGATCGAGCTGCGTGCCGATTGCCCCGCGCAACGCCTTGACCGGCTTCATCACCGCCTTGGGGCCGAGCGCAGCTCCGGCGATCAGGTCGGAGTGACCGCCGACATATTTTGTCAGGGAATAGAGCGAGATGTCGGCACCGTGCTGGATCGGCCGCTGAAACACCGGGCCGAGTAGCGTGTTGTCGCAGGCGACGATTGGCGTATGACCCTGTTTCTTGCCGATCGCGTCGGCAACCCGACGGATCATCGCGACGTCCACCAGACTGTTGGTCGGGTTCGCGGGCGTCTCGATCAGGATGACGGAGACCCGGCCCTTTGCCATCGCCTCTTCCGCTGCCGCCTGCACTGACGGCTCGCTCACGCCATCCGCAAACCCGACCGCAGCGACCCCGAGATTGAGGAAAGTCTTGGCGAGCAGGGTTTCGGTGCCGCCGTAGAGCGGTTGCGAGTGCAGGATGGCGTCACCCGGCCGGGCGAAGGCAAGCAGCGTGGTGGCGATTGCCGACATGCCGGAAGAAAACAGTACGCAGCTTTCTGTCTGCTCGTAGACGGCAAGCCGGTCTTCAACGATCTCGCTGTTCGGATGATTGAAGCGCGAATAGACGAGGCCGGCGCCTTGCCCCGCCGGCGGCTCGCGGCGACCAGAGACGAAGTCGAAGAAGTCACGACCGTCTTCGGCGGATTTGAAGACGAATGTCGAGGTCAGAAACACCGGCGGCTTGACCGCACCTTCCGAAAGCTCTGGGTCGTAGCCATAGTTCAGCATCTGCGTCTCGGGATGCAGCGCGTGGTTGCCGATATGGGTCTTGGAGGGATGCGGCGCAGTCATTGTCGTCTCCTGCTTCGAGGGATACGGGCGAGGCCCGCAAATTATACCGGAACGTCACAAGGGTTCTTGCTATTTGACGCGCGTTGGCGATGTTGGAAGCAACATAGTGCGAGTGAACAAGAAATATGGCGCAGAAAATTGCAGACGAGACAGATCGCAGAATTTTGAAGGAGTTGATGGGCGACGCGCGCCTCCCAAACAACGAGCTGGCAGAGCGCGTCGGTCTCTCGGCTTCTGCCTGCCTTCGCCGCCTTCGTCGGCTGGAAGAGGCCGAAATCATTCAGGGATATACCGCACTCGTCGATCCCGCGGTCGACGGCTGGACGATGACGGCGCTGGCATCGGTTCGCCTCAGCCGCCAGCATGAGGACGAAATCCAGATGTTCGAGAGCGCCGTGCGCGAGTGGGACGAGGTCCTCGAATGCCATCTGGTGACCGGATCGCGCGACTATGTCCTCAAGGTGATGAGTTCCGGCTTGGAGCAATACGAGCGCTTCATCAAGGAAAAGATCGCCCGCCTGAAATGCGTTGACACGATCGAGACAAGCTTTGTGATGAACACGATAAAGGCGCGGCGGGTATAGCCTTGCGGCGGGGTGCAAAGCGCCCGCCCGGGAGATCATCGGGGATTGAGCTGTGATCGATTTTGAGCTGATCCGGCATCGGGCGGAGGCACGCAAGGGTGGCGCGGCAGCATTGCGCGCATTGCTGCCGCCGCTTCCCGACTACAACCGGCTGCGTGCGACGAGCGACGATCGGATCCTGTCCGAAATGACCCGTCGCGTCTTCTACAGCGGCTTTGCATGGAAGGTCGTGGACAACAAATGGCCGGGCTTCGAGGAAGCATTTTCTGGCTTTGATCCGGCTCTCCTGAATATAACGCCGGACGATTACTGGCATGCTCTGATGTCGGACAGCCGGATCATCCGCAACGCCGCGAAGATCATGTCGGTGCGCGCCAATGCGGCCTTTGTGCGTTCGCTGGAAAAGGAAGCCGGCAGCGCCGGCGTATTCTTCGCCGACTGGCCCGCTGATGACCAGGTCGGGCTGCTGGATCTGCTTGCCAAACGCGCAAGCCGGCTCGGCGGGCTAGCCGGACAGCGCTTCCTGCGGGCGATCGGGTGTGACTGCTTTATCGTGACGAGCGACGTCCTTGCGTGTCTCAGGCATGCCGGTATCCCCCTTTCTTCGTCGGGAACCAGCAAGAAAGATCGGCATCTCATTCAGCAGGCCTTTGCAGCCTGGTCCAGGCAGACCGGCCTGACGCTGACCCATCTGTCGAGAATAGCCTCCTGTACGGTCGACTCTCCTGATGGTCGCTGATTTCTTTTTGGTGTTGCGGGTGTTTCCACCGCATCGAAATACATAGGTTTGAGGGACATCGATCCGGAGGACTAGGTATGAGCGAATTTCCCTATAGCACGGCACTCATCGTGGGCACGGGCCCTGGCATCAGCGCCTCGCTTGCACGCCAGCTGACGGCACGCGGCGTCCAGGTCGCGTTGGCGGCGCGCAACGCAGACAAGCTCAAGGCGTTGGCCGACGAAACAGGCGCGAAAGCCTTTGCGGCCGATGCGGCGCAACCGGCTTCCGTCGAAGCTCTCTTCGATCAGGTCACCAAGGCCATCGGCGAACCCGATGTCGTGGTCTACAACGCCAGTGGTCGAGTGCGCGGTCCGCTTGCCGAACTGGACTCGCGCGAAGTCGAGCAGGCTATTGCCGTAAGCGCCTTCGGCGGCTTTCTGGTGAGCCAGCAGGCCGCAAGGCGCATGATCCCGCGCGGTCGCGGCGCGATCCTGTTCACCGGCGCCACGGCAAGCGTCAAGGGATTTGCCCACTCGGCTCCCTTCGCCATGGGCAAGTTCGCCCTTCGCGGCCTTGCCCAGAGTGTCGCGCGCGAACTCGGGCCAAAGGGGATCCATGTCGCGCATTTCATCATCGACGGCGCGATCCAGTCTGAGACGCGGCCGGAAAATCCCGACAAGCCCGACGCGATGCTTCACCCGGATGCGATCGCACAGAGCTACATCGATGTCCTGTTGCAACAGCGGAGTGCCTGGTCGCACGAAGTCGAGTTGCGGCCATGGACGGAGACGTTCTGATATCCGCGTAACATGCCGTCGCGCGCCGTGGTTGCGGCCGGATGCCCAGCGGCCGATTTCAGCACGCAAATCGGCCAAAAATCATCAAAAGTTAAAGAAATCTCACGTTGATTAACGGGTTGTTTACCACGTTTCGTCAAAGGTGACGGTTGAGTATTGGCGACCTGCGTTCCTTTTTTCAAGTCTCGCGTTTTATGGGATGCACGCCACTCCGTACAGGTTGAGGAAAGCCTAATTGAATATCCTCTGATGGACGGTGCTCATTGATCCGCATTCCGGTGCGGCTCTGACGGAAAAAGCCAATGATCGACCCTGACGAGGGTTGACCTGACGAAGCGAGCAAGAAGATGAACGGATCGCGATCAAATTCCCCACGGCATTCCGACAGGGCATCGCTCGATGCGCTGAACCGCACGATTGAAGGATTGGAAGCGAGGATCGAAGGGTTGATGGGAAGCGGCGCCCGCGACTCGCGACAGCGTACCCCGACGCCAGAGCGCGACGCGCACTCCGAGGCTCGTTCGCCTCATGCCGCCGCCGAGGCCCGGCCTGATCCGTTTGCCGAGATACGCCAGCGCCAGCGCATGCTGGAGGCGAGCCGCGAGCGCCCGACAGTGCGTGAACCGGCGCCCTATGCGCGCGAACCGGCGCCCGTTTCCCGGCCGTCTCTGTCGGCACCGGTTGCCGAGCGCGCGCCGCGTCCCGCAGCACCGCAACCTGCGGCACCAGCAGCACCGGCCTACCGTCAGCCGCAGGACACAATGACCGAGATCGCGCAAGCGCTCGTCAACCTGCGTCAGGACCTCAAGCGTGACATCTCGGAAGGGGTGACACGCGAGATGAACGCGCTGCGCGGTGAACTGCGCGAGATCAAGGCAAGTGCAGAGGACCGGCACTTTGCCGACGACATTCGCGCCGACATGGGCCGGCTTGCGGAAAGCATCGACCATCTCGCAGCTCGCTCCACCGCGCCGGAAGCCGAAGGTCTTCGCGGCGAGTTCGAGGAACTGCGCTCGCTGATGGACGGGCTGGCGCGCGAGGATTCGCTGCGCCACATCGAAAGCCGGTGGGACGGATTCGAGAACCAGCTGCACACGCTCGACACCGCGGGGCTGCAGGAAGAGCTCGTCGCTCTTGCCTATCGCGTCGATGACATCAAGCGCCACCTTGGCGGCATGGGGGAGAGCCCTGCCGTGCGGGCGCTGGAAGACAAGCTGATCTCGATTGCGACCGCCATGGAGCAGTTCGGCAGCATGATCCAGCCGCATGATCGCGCCATGTCCGAGCAGTTCGCGGCCGTGGACAGCCGCCTCGACGAAATAAGCCGCGCCATTGCGGCTACAGGGCGCACCGCGGCCAGCGGCGACCCGGCGATGATGCACCGCCTCGAGGACCGGCTAAGCGCGCTTGCCGAACAGATCGACCTCATGGGCGACCGCGTTGCAAATCGTGCTTCACCGGTTGATGGGCTTGCAGATCGCCTGGAAGCTCTGACGATGCGCGTCGAGGAACTGGCGAACAAGGAGACGACGTCGCGCCTGGACGAGCGGCTCGAGAACCTCGCTTATCTGCTGGAGCGCAACCAGCGCGCAGCGCCGCAACCGGAGTTGACCGGCGCACTCGCCGACATTTCCCGCAAGATCGATGCGCTCGAAAGCGGGTCGGTCAATGACGCACTTGCCCAGAGGCTCGACTATCTGGCGCGTCGTATCGACGAGATGGATTTCCAGCCGCTTCAGCCGGTCGCTGCGCCGAGCGATCATGACGCCTTTTTGCGCATAGAGGGACGGCTGAGCGACATTGCCGCGCGTCTCGACGAGACGGCGGCAGCTCCGGCGACCGACACGCTGGCTATGCGAAACCTCGAAGACCAAATCGCCAACTTGTCCGCGCTGATGAGCGAGCCGCGCCTGGCGGCCGAGATGCCTGCCGAGCTCGATCGCCGCATGGGCGCCATTGAAGACTACATGGCGACCAGCGATGAATACATCATCGAGGCTGCCCGCCAGGCCGCCGAAGCCGTCGTGGATGCCTACGCGCGCAATGATGGTCTCCAGGGTGGCGCTTCGGCAGCGGCTGACATGTCGGCGCTCAACGCGCTCGCCGAGGATTTGCGCCATCTCGGCGACCTCAGCCGCAGCAGCGAGGATCGGACGCACAGGACCTTCCAGGCACTGCACGAGACTCTCGTCCAGATCGCTGAACGCCTCGACGACATGGAGAGTCGGACGGCCCGCCCTGCAGCAAGAATGCCTTCAGCCGATGTCGACTTCGATGTCGATCCCTATGCCCTGGTGCCGGCTGGCGGCGAGACGATGGAGAAGCTCGCCGCCTTCGGAACAAGGCCCGCGGCCGGTCCGGTGATGCACGCGGAGCCGCGCGAAGACTTTTCCGCGCCACCGATGGCTACGACCGATACGAGTGCGATCGCGATTGAAGCGGCCTCCAAGCCGGCTGCAGGTGCGACGGTCTCCAAAGGCAGCCTGCTCTCGGGTCTCGGCAAGCGCCTGCTCCCGGCCAGGAAGGTCAAGGCCGATCCGAAAGCCCCCGAGCGCGCCGTCATCGACCCCACGCCCTCGATCGACCCGATCGATGTTATGCCGCCGGAAGCGGCCAATGAACCGCTCGAACCAGGCTCAGGTGCGCCTGACGTCAAGAAGATCCTGGAGCGAGTCCGCGCCAGCCAGAATGCCGCCCGGGCAAACCCGAAGGCGGCGACGGAAAACGAGCGCGCTGACTACATCGCTGCCGCCCGCCGCGCTGCTCAGGCGGCCGCGCTCGAGACCGAAGTGAGCGCCAAGTCGACGGCTGCCAAGGGCGAGAAAAAAGCGACAAGCAGGGACGTGTCGCCGGGTGGCGCCTTTTCCCGCTTCCGCCGTCCAATCCTCCTCGCTGTCGGAGCGGTGTTGCTTGCTGTCATGGCTTTCCCGCTCGCCCGGACGCTGACCAGCGGCGAGCCAGCCCCCAAGGTTGAAGTCGCGACGATGACGGATTCTGCCAGCAGTCCGCTGCCGCAGGACAGCGAGACGGTAGGCGAGCCGAGGGATGTCGCTGCGGCGATAGCCGCAGCTCCAGTCGCTGAGACACAAGCTCCGCCGCCAATTGTGGAAGCTCCTGCCGCAGTCGAATCCCCCGCGCCGGATCGTCTCACCACCGCGATGCCGCTTGACGGCGAGGGCGCATCGACACTGGCGCCTTCCGGCGCACCGCAGGATTCCTCCAACTTCGTGGCGAAGGACAGTGCCCCAGCAATTGCCGGCATGGCATCGACCGTGGCCGCGCCGACGATCACCGTTCCCGATCTCGTTCAGCCAGTGTCGCTTGCCGACGCCGCCAAGGCCGGAGATCCGCTGGCGTTGTTCGAAATCGGAGCCCGTTACAGCGACGGTCGAGCTGGGATCGCTGCCGACCCGAAGCAGGCGGTCGGCTGGTATCAGCTATCCGCAGACAAGGGCTTCGCGCCCGCCGAATATCGCCTCGGCAGCATCTACGAGAAGGGCACGGGCGTCGACCGCGACATAGTCAAGGCCAGACAGTATTACGAGCGGGCCGCCAACCAGGGCAACGCCAGTGCCATGCACAATCTCGCCGTCCTCTACGCATCGGGCGCTCTCGGCCAGCAGGACTACTCGGCAGCTGCCAAGTGGTTCACGCAGGCGGCGAACCTCGGCGTCACCGACAGCCAGTTCAACCTGGCTATCCTGTGGGCCCGCGGCAACGGCGTGACCCTGGACCTGACTGAATCCTACAAGTGGTTTGCGATCGCGGCCAAGGGCGGCGACAAGGATGCTTCTCAGAAGCGCGATGAAGTTGCAAACGCCATGAAGCCGGATCAGCTCGAAAAGGCGCGCGCGAAAGCCGATATGTGGAAAGCCTCGCCACTCGACAGCAAGGTGAATGGTGCCGATGTGCCGGACGAATGGAACGGCAGTGCCACCAAGACCTCCACCATCGACATGAAAAAGGCGATCCGTAACATTCAGGCGATTCTCAACAACAACGGCTTCGACGCAGGTCAGCCGGATGGTGAACTGGGAGCAAAGACCGTTGCAGCAATCAAGAGCTTCCAGAAATCGATCGGTCAGGACCCGAGTGGCAAGATCAACGACCACACAGTAAGGGCATTGCTTGAGCGGAACAAGGCGCCGTCGACCAAGGCCTGAGATGTCGTGGCGCACACATTTTTTTGGCGCGACGATACAAAGGGTATTCTAACCGCGCGACCATCAATAGTCGGCTAGGCAAGCGGTATATCGCCTTGGATGTTTCGTTGCGAAGCATGGGTTTAATCCAGCCGATGTCTAGTTGCGGGAGACACCATCGTATCCCGCAAGACTCACCTTGAATAAATTTCATTCAAAGCGGGTATTCTTCCAAGAAACCTGTTTTCAAATTATTGCGACTGTGATTCTTCTTGCTGCATGAATGCGGTGCGTAGCGTGATTCGTGAAAATCGTTGATGCTGAATGATTTGGCGGAGATTTCAGATGGCAGGTCTCGATATTGAAAGCTGGGCGCTGACGCGGGCTAACCATATTGTCCTCAATGAGGGATTGAATCTTGCAAAGGCGGCGCAGGATTTGGACCGCAAGCGCTCGCGTTCGCTGGTGTATGAGCTCCAGAAGGTCATAGCGGCCGCCATTCTTGAAGCCCATGCGGCATCGATCAACGCCTCGCAACAGCCGTTGCAAGCCGAAGCCTAGGGCCCGAGCTGGGGCGTTTCCAATACATGTGTTTGAACAAGGTGAAATTGCCGCCTTGCCAACGACACAATTTATGATTAAAGCTCCGACATCGATCTTGCTATGTGAACTTAGTTACAGCCATGCTGTAACTGGCGAACTTCTTCCAAAATCGGTCTTCATCGCGCCTCGGTTTAGGCCGGTGCGTTTTCTAATATGCACGATTTTGAAAAGGATATCGTCATGAGCACAGGTACAGTAAAGTGGTTCAACGCAACCAAGGGCTTCGGATTCATCCAGCCGGATGACGGCGCAGCTGACGTTTTCGTACACATCTCCGCTGTTGAGCGCGCTGGTATGCGCGATCTCAAGGACGGCCAGAAGGTCTCCTACGAGCTCGTAGCCGACAAGCGTTCGGGCAAGATGTCCGCAGATCGCCTTCAGGAGATCTGAGCCTTAAAGGCTGCAAATATCGTCTCCGAACTGTGACCACGGATGTACTGGCACGGTTCGTTGAGATGGAAGGGAAGGTCGGGTTTGCCCGGCCTTTTTTCGTTCTGACGCTTCACGAAACGATCGATCGGCGTCAAGCCCCCGCGCCACGCGGTAACTCAAGCCTCTCTCCGCTTCGGGAGGTTGGCGACGGCCACGCCTACTCGGCCGCCGACCGTTTCTGTGCGGAAATCTGGGTGATGTGGGCTCGCAGAGCCGCCGGCCGAACGGGTTTGTGCTGAAGACCAATCCCATGCCGCTCGGCCTCTGCACGAACCTCGGACGTGCGGTCAGCAGTGATGATCAGGGCGGGGACATATGCGGCGAACTGCGCGCGCACCGCCAGAATGGCGGCGACGCCGGTTCCGTCGCCAAGGTGGTAATCTGCGATGATCAGATCCGGTACCTGGCGCGCATTGCAGCTCTCGGCGGTGGCAAGGCAATCCGCAGTTTGGACCTCGCAACCCCATCCGCTGAGCAGAAGCCGCATGCCCTCGAGAATATGCGGCTCATTATCGATGCAGAGGATTTTCAATCCTTTGAGATTTTGCATTGTTTGGTCCGCTGACGGTTTCACGGTCGCGGCCTCCGCCAACCGCGAGACGTCACGCGGCATCACGATGCGAAAATCGGTGCCCTTGCCATGCGTCGAGTGCAGTTCCACGGGATGGCTCAGGACGCGCGCAATACGGTCGACAATAGATAGGCCAAGACCAAGGCCAGATGCCGTCCTGGCGCCTTCTTCCAGCCGGGCGAATTCCTTGAACACTGTCCGGAATTTAGATGGCGGAATGCCGATCCCCGAGTCCATGACCTGAATCACGACCTGGTTTCCGCGCCGTCGCGCACCGACGAGCACTTTGCCGTCGATCGTGTATTTGATGGCGTTGGAAACAAGGTTCTGCACGAGGCGGCGAAGCAGGTTGGGGTCGGATCGGACCCGAAGCGAAGTCGGCATGACGACGAGCTTCAGGTTCTTCTCACGGGCGATCGGCGCAAAATCCGTACGGATGCGCTCCAACAGGTCGGAGAGCGCGACGGAGGCGAGGCGCGGGCGCATGGCCCCGGTATCGAGCCGCGAGATGTCCAGCACCGCTCCGAGGATGCTCTCGACGGATTCGAGCGCGGAATCGATATTGCGCACGATGGCGCTGCTGCCGTCCGACTGGCCCATACGCTCGACCAGCGCCGAGGAGTAGAGCCGGGCGGCGTTGAGCGGCTGCAGAATATCGTGGCCGGCCGCCGCAAAGAATCGAGTCTTGCCGAGATTTGCCTCATCCGCGGCGGCGCGGGCTTCGCCGAGTTCGTGGTTGACGCGGGTGAGCTCCGCGGTGCGTTCCACCACGCGCTGCTCCAGTGTTTCGTTGGCTTGCTTCAGTGCGCGGTCCGCGGCAACGCGTTGCGTGATGTCGGTGAAGGTTGCAACGATGCCCTTGTCCGGCATCGCGTTCGACCGGACTTCGATGATGCGCTCGCCGCCTCCGAGGACAAGCGCAAATGGTTTGTCGAGTGTCAGGAAGTGTCGGACGGTTTGGCTGACGTCGCCCGGAGGCAGGTCGCCCCGTTGGCTGAGGATGGCAACGATATCGGAAAGAGGGAAACCCACCTGACCGGCATTTTCGGGGAGGTCGAGCAGCTGCCGGAAGCGGCGGTTCCAGATCGTCAGATGGTTGGAGCTGTCGAAGACGGCGATGCCCTGATCCATTTGAGACAGGGCCGTCTGCAGCATGTCCTGGTTGTATTGAAGCGCCTCGCTTGCCTGATCGAGCAGCCACGCGGTATCCGCCGAAGCATCCTCGACCTTCTGCAGTATCAACGACAGGACCAGCCGCGCGGACGAAGAGCCGATTGCGCTTCCGAGCAGCTGTTCGGTGAAATGGATGAGCGCCATGTCTGCCGGCTGGTCGTCCTCCAGCTTTCGCCCTGAATTTTGCTGGTAGGTCTGAAAGGAGCGCTCCATGCGCTCCTCGCCGAGATAGCGCGATACTGTCGCTTTCAGGTCGCCCACGGCGATGCGGGTCTTCCACCCGCGCGTGGCAAACTGCGATCGCGACTGTCCCCTGACGAAGATACCCGCCTGGATGCGCTCGAGCGGTCGAGCGTTGCGCGTGAGGGAGCCGATCACGAAGAAAGCTGTATTGACGAGCAGGCTCATCGCGGTCGCATTGACGAGAGGATCGGCATCGACTGCCGTGAACACGGTCGTACCCGCGAAGACGAAGCCGAGGACCGCGCTCGCGACGGAGGAATAGTCGGGCCCGCCGAGTGAGGGAAGAAACAGCAGATAGACCCAGATTACAAAGCCGGAGGTGAGGCCGAGAATTGCACCCCTGGCGTTGGCTCGCCGCCAAATCAGGCCGCCGAGCAGCGAAGGTGCCATTTGCGCGATGGCGGCGAAGGAAAGGAGACCGATCGACGCCAGGCCGGTCGTGCTGTCCGTCGAGCGATAGTAGGCGTAACCGAGGAGCAGAACGACGAAGATCGCACTGCGTCGGACATTGAGCAGCGTTTTTGCAAAATCGTCCCGGAGCCCGGTACGTCCGGCAAGTTTATTGTGCAGGAAGATCGGCATTATGATGTCGTTGGAGACCATGATCGACAACGCGACCGAGGCGACGATCACCATTGCTGTCGCAGCCGAAAATCCGCCGATAAAAGTGATCAGAGAAATGAGTGGCATCTGCCCGACAAGGGGAAGCGAGAGCACGTAGAGATCCGCATTGCCGCTGCCGCCAAAGGTAAGCATACCGCCGACTGCCACTGGCAGCACGAACAGATTGATGACGACAAGGTAGAGCGGAAACAGCATGCCGGCGAGCCGAAGCTCCCGCGCGGTGCGGTTTTCGACCACGGTGACGTGAAATTGCCGCGGCAGCATGACGATTGCGAAAGCCGATAGCAGGATCAGCGTGATCCACCGGCTGACGGGAGTGTGGTAGTTCAGAGCAGACAGCACGAGCTGGTTCTCGGAAGCCTTCTGCCATAGGTCGGACGGCCCGTCGAAGAGAAACCAGATAACGCAGATGCCGGCCGTCAGGAAAGCGAAGAGTTTGACCACGGACTCCATGGCAACTGCGAGGATCAAGCCGTCCTGATGCTCGGTTGCGTCCGTATGGCGTGTGCCGAACATGACCGCAAAGCAGGCGAGCACCAGCGTCACGAGCAAAGGCAGGTCAAGAAAATAGAGATTGCCGCTGCCGATGCCGTAGTCCGACGGGTTGAGCATCGCGCTCATCGTGCTCGATACCGATTTGAGCTGCAGCGCAATGTAGGGAATGGCGCCAACAAGGGAGATCAAGGCGACGAGGGTCGCGACCGTGGAGTTCTTGCCGTAGCGCGCGGAAATGAAATCGGCGACCGATGTCAGTTTTTCAGCCTTGGCAAGCTCGATGATCCGTCGCAGCGCCGGCATTCCAAGTGTAAAGACGAGGATCGGGCCGATATAGATGCCGGTGAACTCCAGCCCCCGTTGCGATGCAAGTCCGACGCCGCCGAAATAGGTCCAGGAGGTGCAATAGATCGCCAGGCTCAAGGCATAGACAACAGGTCTGCCGCCCGAAGGTGTGCCGAACATCCTCCTCCGCCGATCACCGTGGCTTGCAACGGCGAACAGCAGCAGCAGATAGCCGAATGCAGACGCAAGTATGACCCAGCCTGGCAGCATTGAACCTCCGCCGGCGCGCCAAGCGCCGGTTCTCCCGTATCTTCGAGATTAAGGTAAATTCGAAGCTTTGAACATCGGCCCGGTCTAGGCCTTAAGTCAAAGAAGGCAGGCGCAGCCCATTAATTTGTAATTAGCAATTGAATAATTGGATCGAAGATGTAGCTAATGAAAACAATGGCCTGTCAGAGAGACTGCATCAGAGGGAGACGGATCGGATGCTCAACGAGTTCAAGGCATTTATCGCCCGCGGCAACGTCATGGACCTTGCCGTCGGTGTTATCATCGGCGGTGCCTTTGGCGGCATCGTAAAATCGCTGGTCGACGATGTCATCATGCCGATCGTCGGTGCCATCTTCGGTGGCTTCGACTTCTCGAACTATTTCGTTGGCTTGTCGGCCAACGTCAACTCGCCGACCCTGACTGCCGCTCGCCAGCAGGGCGCTGTGCTCGCTTATGGCAGCTTTATCACCGTTCTCATCAATTTCCTCATCCTTGCGTGGATCATCTTCCTTATGGTCAAGGGCGTAAACGCGCTGCAGAAGCAGGTGGAAAGGAAGAAGGCCGCATCGGAAGACGTCGCGCCTCCGCCTGCGGACGTTGCCTTGCTCACCGAAATTCGTGACCTTCTGGCCAAGCGCCCTGCCGTCTAGCCAAATTTGTGCTGCGTCGGGTAGGGCTCATCCATCACAGAAATCGATAGGGCATCACCGTTTGTCATGGGATTTGCCTTCGTAATTGATTTATGAAGGCGAAAACCGGAGCAACGCATGTCGATTGTGAATAGCCTTAGCCCACGCGCCGTCGCCGCACCTGAAAGCGGGATCGTCGAAGTCGTCAACTATGCCCGCGGGCGCGATGGTCTGCTGCCGCTGTGGGTCGGTGAGGGTGATCTGCCGACGCCGGATTTTATCAACAGGGCGGCAATGGATGCGCTTGCAGGAGGCGAGACCTTCTACACCTATCAGCGCGGCATTCCGGAACTGCGCCAGGCGCTGTCCGATTATTACGCCCGGCATTTCGGCCTCACCCTGCCGGTTGAGCATTTCTACGTAACCGGCTCCGGCATGCAGGCAATTCAGATCGTTGTCCAGGCACTGACGTCGCCGGGCGATGAACTCGTCTACCTGACACCGGCCTGGCCGAATATTGCCGCTGCATTGGAAATTGCCGGCGCACGTTCCGTCGGCGTACAGCTCGAGTTCGAAGGTGGCAGGTGGGTCGTCGATATCGACCGCATCGCCGCCGCCATAACGCCGAAGACCAAGGCGTTTTTCATCAATACGCCCTCCAATCCGACCGGATGGACGGCTTCGCTCGAAGATCTAGGGGCTATTCTCGCACTGGCCCGCCGGCACGGTCTCTGGATCATGGCCGACGAAATCTATGCCCGGTACTATTTTGCCGGCAGTCGGGCACCGTCTTTCCTCGATATCATGGAGCCGGACGACAAGGTCATGTTCGTCAACTCCTTCTCGAAGAACTGGTCGATGACCGGGTGGCGCGTCGGCTGGATCGTGGCGCCGCCGCAGACCGGGCAAGTGCTTGAGAACCTGATCCAGTATTCAACCTCGGGTGTTGCGCAGTTCATGCAGAAGGGTGCCGTCGCGGCGCTCAACGATGGGGACGAATTCGTCCAATCGAATATCGACAAGGCGAAACGTTCGCGTGATATCCTTTGCGACGCGTTGATCGCGACGAACCGTGTCGAAACGCTGAAGCCCGATGGCGCGCTCTATGCCTTCCTGAAGATCGATGGTGTAACAGATAGCCGCAAGACGGCCATCGACATCGTGGACAAGACCGGCGTCGGCCTGGCTCCGGGAACGGCGTTCGGACCGGGCGGCGAGCTGTTCCTGCGCGCCTGTTTCCTGCGCGATCCCGCGCAGATACAGACAGCCGCGGACAGGCTCTGCGATTACATCCTCAACCTCTAGATATTGCCAAAACCCGGCGCATCGCCGGGTTTTTTGTCCCGCGTCCGGCGAACGATAAAATTGTAGCGTCGGGTGAAATCGGTCCCTAACCACGCTGTAAAACTAACCCTGATAAAAGCGGCTCCAAGCGTTTTTGATAGGAAACTCTGAAGGAAAAACGGCGTCAGATGTCCCCGCGTGACGAATACGGGGTGCAGGGACATGGCAATTTTGGTTACAGGCGGTGCCGGCTATATCGGAAGCCATATGGCCTGGACGCTGCTCGATGCGGGCGAGGATGTTGTCGTCCTCGATAATCTTTCGACCGGCTTTCGCTGGGCGGTCGCACCGGGCGCCCGCTTTTACCTTGGGGACGTTGCCGACCCGCAGGCGCTGAAAGCGATCTTCATCGAAAACGACATCGACGCCATCATCCACTTCGCCGGATCTGCCGTCGTCCCTGCTTCCGTTTCCGACCCGCTATCCTATTACGACAACAATTCCGGCAAGACACGCGCCCTGATGAGCGCGGCGATCAGTGCCGGCGTCCGCCACTTCGTCTTTTCGTCGACGGCAGCGGTCTACGGTCCCCAGAAGACGTCCGAACCGGTGACGGAGACAGCGCCCCTCAATCCGGAAAATCCCTACGGCCAGTCCAAGCTGATGACCGAATTCATGTTGCGGGATGCAGCGACGGCCTATGACTTCAACTATGTGGCTCTGCGCTATTTCAACGTCGCGGGCGCCGATCCCCGCGGTCGTGCCGGGCAATCGACTGCCGGCGCGACGCATCTGATCAAGGTCGCGTGCGAAGCTGCACTGGGCCGGCGCAGTGGTGTGCACGTCTACGGCATCGACTACCCGACCCATGACGGCACCGGGGTGCGCGATTACATACACGTCAGCGATCTGACGGATGCCCATCTCAACGCCCTGCAGCATCTTCGCAAGGGCAGGGGCTCTCTGGTTGCCAACTGCGGATACGGCGCAGGCTATTCGGTACTTGACGTCCTCAACATGGTGACACGCCTGCACGGTCACTCATTCAAGGTCCACATGGCACCGAGACGCCTTGGCGATGCCGCAAGCGTTGTTGCGGACTCGACGCTCGCCCATCGCGTTCTCGACTGGAAGCCGACACACGATTCTCTGGAGACGATTGTGCGCAGCGCTCTGGATTGGGAACTTTTCCTGATGCACCGAAACGTCGAGGATCTGCCGAGCATGCATCGGGCGCTCGCCGCGGCGTTCTGACAGACTTCCGTCGCCCACGGCATCAAGACGGCGCAGCTCTGCGCTCGGCAATCACTGCAGCCATCGACTATCACGCCAAGTGCGGTAAGCTCGTGGTGTGGCGGTAGCGCCTCGCCGCCTGACCGTTATAAAGGCTGGGTCGGACGAAGACCCAGATGCGCATGATGATGACCAAGGAGATCGACATGCCAGAGCTGACCGAACAGCGCGACGTCGTCGTTGAACGCCGGGGATCGGCTGGCATCATCCGTCTCAACCGCTCCCGCGCACTGAACAGTCTGACGCTCGAGATGATCCGGTCGATTGCTGCGGCACTGGATGAGTTCGCCTTGGATTCCGCAACGGCGACCGTGATCGTCCTTGGCGACGGCGATCGTGGCTTTTGTGCCGGTGGAGACATTCGTGTGCTGCACGAGAGCGGCCGGACTGGCACGGATATCGCCGAGACGTTCTGGCGCGAGGAGTTTCGGCTCAACCATCGCATCGCCACCTATCCGAAACCGTATGTCGCATTGATGGACGGGATTACCATGGGAGGCGGCGTCGGTTTATCGTCGCATGGCCGCCACCGCGTCGTTACCGAGAGAACAAGGCTTGCCATGCCGGAAACCGGGATCGGCTATTTCCCTGATGTCGGAGCTACCTGGCTGTTGCCGCGGGCGCCGGGCGAAACGGGGATATGGATGGGCTTGACCGGCTCGGCGATCAATGCCGCGGATGCCATCTATGCAGGGCTGGCAGATGTTCGCGTTGCGTCGTTTCAGCTGCCGGAACTCATTGAAACGCTGGCCGAGCTGCCGAGAAATGCGGCCTTTCGGGACGTCGGCTCCCTTCTCAAGAACCTGTCGGATCATCCGGGCGACAGCGAACTCAAGCGGAATGGTGACCTGATCCAGCGCGCGTTTCATTTCGGAAGCGTCGAAGAGATCTACGGCGCCCTGGAAAATGAAGCAGGTGAGTTTGCAGCCGAAACGCGACGCATCCTGCTGACGCGTTCGCCCACCAGCCTGAAGCTGGCGTTGCGCTTGCTGCGTCAGGGCGGTCAAAGCCGAACGCTGGCGGAATGCCTGAACCGGGAGCTAGGCGCTTGCATGCGGATATTGAATACTCCCGATTTTTACGAAGGCATCCGCGCCGCGATCATCGACAAGGATCGGAACCCGAAGTGGCACCCGGCAACAATCGAGGCAGTGGATCAGGCGGCGGTCGACGTCTTCCTGCAACCAGCCTCGCGACCACTCGCCCTCTAGCGCCACATGCTGCGCATGCGCGCGCCGACATCGACGCGCACCTGCCGTGCCTGATGCGATGCGCTGCCATCCGCTTTTGGCTGCTGCCAGCCGCACACTTCGAAGAACTGCAGCAGTGTCGCCGGGATGAACCGTGTTCTGGATGCATAGACGTGGCGATCGCCCTGTGCGTTCTGCCCATGCGTGAAGAAGCGCTGGGGTACGACGAGATCGAGGTTGTCCTTGGCGCGGGTCATTGCGACGTAGAGCAGTCGCCGTTCCTCCTCGATCTCGGCGCTGGTGCCGACAGCAAGGTCTGATGGGATGCAACCGTCGACGACATTGAGCATGAACACCTTGGTCCATTCCTGGCCCTTGGCGGAATGAATGGTGGAAAGGATCAGATAATCCTCGTCAAGCAAGGGTACCCCTGCCTGGTCACTGGTTGCATCAGGCGGATCGAGCGTCAATTCAGTCAGGAAACGCTCGCGCGATGGGTAGCCACCGGCAATTTGCTCGAGTTGCAGCAGATCGGCCTGCCGGGTGGCTGAATCTTCGTGCAGCCGTTCCAGATGCGGGGCATACCATTCGCGCACGAGCCCGATCTCTGCCGGCCAACCAGCCTTGCCCGCCTTCACCTCTTGCAGCATCGACACAAACGATGTCCAGTCTTCGCCGGATCGCGAGGGTGCCGGCAGTTCCGAGAGCACCTGCAAAGGGTTGGTGTCAGCGCCCATCTGGTCGAGCGCCCGTTGGGCTGTCGAGGGACCGACCCCTGGAATGATCTGCATCAACCTAAATCCGGCAACGCGATCACGCGGGTTCTGAGAAAAGCGCAGCGCGGCAAGCAAATCCTTGACGTGGGCGCTGTCGAGAAACTTCAGGCCCCCGAATTTGACGAAGGGAATGTTGCGCCGCGTCAGTTCGACTTCTAGCGCACCGCTGTGGTGGGACGCACGGAAGAGCACCGCCTGTTGCTTGAGCCTCGTTCCCTCTTCGCGGTTTTCCAGCACCTTGTCCGCGACGAAGCGCGCCTGATCGGCCTCGTCACGCACCGTGACCAGTCGAGGGCGCTGGGCGGACTGTCGCTCCGTCCAGAGGTTCTTGGTGAAACGCTCCGACGCAAGGTCAATCACGGCATTGGCGGCAGCAAGGATCGGCAGGGTCGAACGATAGTTGCGGTCGAGGGTGACGATGTCGGCAGCGGGGGTGAACGTGGCCGGAAAATCGAGAATATTGCGCACGGTCGCGGCCCGGAAGGAATAGATCGACTGCGCATCATCACCGACAACGGTCAGACCTTGTCCGTGGGGCTTCAGGGCGAGTAGGATCGATGCCTGCAGCCGGTTGGTATCCTGGTATTCGTCGACGAGAACATGATCGAAGCGACTGCCGATGTCTTCGGCGATCATCGGCTCCCCTACCATCTGTGCCCAGTAAAGCAACAGATCGTCGTAATCGAGGACGTTCTGGTTTTGCTTCGCCTGGACATAGGCGCCGAAGAGTTCGCGCAGCTGCTTTTCCCAGGCCGTACACCACGGAAAGGCATCGCGCACGACGACAGCGAGCTCTGTCTCCGAATTGACCGCGCGGGAATAGATCGCAAGGCATGTCCCCTTGGTCGGGAAGCGGCTCTCCATTTTCGAGAAACCCAGGTCATGCCGGATGAGGTTCATCAGGTCGGCGCTGTCTTCACGATCGTGGATCGTGAAGGCTGGATCGATGCCGATCTGGTCCGAGTAGTCTCGCAACAGGCGCGCACCGATACCGTGGAATGTCCCGCTCCAGGCAAGCGCATCCGCCATGATGCCGGAATTGCTGCCAAGCACCTGCGTGCAGATACGCTCGACGCGCCTCGCCATTTCTGCCGCCGCGCGGCGGGAGAAAGTCATCAGTAGGATCCGTCGCGGATCAGCGCCCTTGACGATCAGGTGCGCGACACGGTGAGCCAGCGTATTCGTCTTGCCTGAGCCCGCCCCGGCGATGACCAGCAGAGGGCCGCCAACGTGAGTGCCGTCCATCAGTGTTCCGTGTTCGACTGCTATACGCTGCTGCGGATTGAGTTTGTCGAGATACATCGATCCGTCCGTTTGCTCCCGGGGAGAATCGCACCGCGGAAATATTGTTCGTTCCTTGAATGTTCTCGAACACGGCGACTGTCAAGTCTGCTGCCGACTTGGGGAAGTCCGGCACGACGGCGCGGCCGGTGAGCTTTAGCCTGCGATCCAGCTGCAGGATACCTTTCCTTAGCCTTGGACCGGTGGAGCCCTAGAAGGAATTGTAAAGACCCAGTCGGGAGGCGATCGGCCTGTTCAAAGGTTGGCCACCGTGGGAATGCTGGCTGGGATCGGCTGGACCTGGGTCGCGCTGTCGATCGCACCCGGCCAGACAACCCCTGATGGTCACGGAGAGCAACCTAGTATTGGCAAAGTACAGGATCATCTTTGCAACCAAATCGAAGCATCCCGCGTTAGGCATTAACAGTTCGTCATTGGAGGCGGTAATGGTGCTACGATTCCAGATATCGGAAGAGCACGGTGATTCCTGTGGTCGCGGTCACAGTATTTCCTCGACGCGAGCGTCAGTCGAAAGCGCTTTGTGCTCGGCCCACGAAATCGAGGCAGGCGAAATCGTTGTCACCGTTCTCGGCCCTTACGTCATCCTCGAGGGCTTTGTGAGGCGGAAAGGCGACGTTGAACGCGCTAACCAAATCGCCGAGAACATAGTTGGAAAAGGCTACGTCCAGAGCCGAATTCTTCACCGATAGACACGCCGCCAACGATTGGCGTGAATCCGAAGTATTCATTTTAGAGCGGTTGCTTTCCAACTGATGTGTCCCACGACAAAGCAGCTTATGATTATGTAACTACAATAAATTTAGCACTATCGAAAATATGAATGCTCAACTATGCGAAAGAGGTAAAGGGGTGCACTGGAACTAATATCGCGTTTGCTAGTTTAATGTCCGTATACAAATCACAGGAGAAGCAGATGCGATGCCTTCTTCGACTTGGGATCCCGTTTTTGACGCTGGCCACAGGCGGATTTATCACGCCCGCCTCGGCTTCGCTTGAGATCAACAGCGGTTTCACCGCGATGCCACAAGACGAAATCGCCTTCACTGAATATACCGGTTCCGTTGCCTGTGTGCCGGTAAGCCCCCGATATGTCCCATCCTTCATTCGGGCCCTCGACGGGACGATCATCGGCGTTGGCTACATTGAGGTTGAGAGCGAAAGCCGTTGTTGAACGATGGCTACGCTGGACGAGGCTCGTCTGCCGCAAAGCAGAGGGTGACGAGCCTCTGGCCATCATCATGATGGCTGCAGACGTTCTATTAAGAGGCAGTCTCCGGGGGCAATAGCTTTCCGCAGGAACGCACTGTTGGCTGTGCCGAAGGTTAAATAAAAATAAACTATTGTCTTGTTCTGGACCGGTTGTCCCCCAACGCTCAAATACCTGCTCTCATCGCACCACCAATTTGGCTTCCTCAGCCGCCGCGACGAATTCGGCGCGGGCTTCTTCAAGGCTCTTGCGGCCATCCAGCGCCGCACGGCATGCACTTCTCGCC
The DNA here is from genome assembly GCF_001426265.1 of Rhizobium sp. Root1220. Classification (GTDB taxonomy): domain Bacteria; phylum Pseudomonadota; class Alphaproteobacteria; order Rhizobiales; family Rhizobiaceae; genus Rhizobium. The sequence continues at coordinate 45,608 of NZ_LMDG01000001.1, read as the reverse complement.
TTGAGATAGCGCAGGCCGCGAGCACTCGGCCAAAGGTCAGCAAGGCATTTCAGGGCATCGAACGGACCGAGGATCGTGCGCGCCGCGGTATTTTCAAAGCCGAGATCGATCGGGTCGTTCCATTTGTTGCTTGCCATCGGCGTACTCCTCCGTTGCCTACGCCATAACGTGCACACATGCTTCCGCGTTCCTCCAGGAAGCATTGTACAGAAGGTATTTTAGCGATATTTCGGAAACCCGCAAATGGGAAAACCTACGTGTGGTGCACAACTCAAGTCAGTGTGTTCAGGCTTGGATGCGTCGGAGGAAGCTACCCAATTCGGTGACGATTTGAAGGCGAGCCGGGATTGTGGCAGGAGCCGGCGCCATCGCAGCTTTTACGTCCCGTGGCACGCAACCGAGCACCTGTCGAAAAGCCCTGCTTGACGCCTTCATGCAGTCCCGCAGAAGGCGCGGCTGCCAGTATTTCCCTTTTCCAATCTTCGGCCATCTGGTGTCGCTATCCTAGCGCCTTGTGTTCATCTTCGCTTACGTCGGAAAGTTGACCGTCACCTACCGCTTTAGCGACCCATCGACCTCAGATTGGTAAATTCCCCTCAAACTAACAACACTTTAGTTTGTTAAACGGCTGGGTTGCACTTTTAGCTTATGGGAGAAGGCACCAATGGATGCAGCAGCACTTGTGAGAAAGATACGAAAACAAAATATCGCTTACGTCTTGGGCAGGTTCAGGATGGTTCGCGCCGCCTATAGTTCTGGTCGAAGCGCGATTGGTTTCTTGCAGCGCGCCGGCAAGGCGCCCGGCAAGTGGGTCATGCCGACGCTGTTTCCGAGTGCAAAAATACCCGACATCGTGCAAAGCATCCGCGACGAGGCAGTTTTCGTCGGCCTCAACCTTCCGCTACATATCGTGGACGAAATAAGGACGTTCGCGTTGACTGAGCCGCTGCATGCGATCTACGATCCGAAAGGCCCGACATTTTTCTATTCTGACGTGTCAGAGGGGGTAGCGTCAGACGGGCGACCGATGCCGATAGGCGGTGTGTCTGACCCTGCCCGCTGCCCTGCGGTGCAGAAGGTTATCAACGATCCCGTCCTGCGCTCGATCGTGCGCAAGTATCTCGGTCACGAGCCGCGAAAGATCACCACCATACTCGATTGGAGCTTCGCGTCGTCGATGGCGGATGAGGAGCGTCGGCGATTGAAGCATGGCGTGATCGACTACCACTACGATGTTGCTGGATACGCCTTCGTTTATGCGAGTTTCTACATCACTGACACCGATCGATATTCGGGAGCACATGTAATGATGAAGCGCTCGCACAAATGGAAGCCGTTGCGTATGCTGCTGGGATCGGCGCGCGCGAGCCAGGATGCTGTCTACAAGCAGTTTGGCCGCGAAAACGAGATAACGATCGAAGGCCCGGCGGGTACAGGATTCGTTCAGGATACCTCCTGCTTTCACAGGGCGTCTCCTCCCACGCGAGGTGACCGTTTGATGTTGGCGGTGCGCTTTATCGACTGACCGCGTGCTTCGCTGGCTGTCAGAGGAGAACCGCAAGCCAGTGCATCTCGCGCTTCATATCATTATTCGTCTAAGCACGAATACTTCGTCCCGTATGCAAGGCTCGGCGCTGTGATCGGTTGTGTCGCAGCGGCCGATCCGTCTTGCTGGGCCAGAAATACCGCATGGGCACGATAACCTGCGGCTGCTATGCGCTTTAGCCCCGGTGCCGCCAAGTCCCTTCGCTCGCCGGCAGATTGACGGTCGCATAGGATTCGGCCAATAGAGGCGCATCACGAGATGGATTTTGCCACTCAGCGCCGGAAGCCCGTTTGCATCCTGTCTCTTTCGGCCGATAGGAAGTAAGCCTCGTCGCACGCCGTTTCGGCCGATGGAAAGTAAGCCTCGTCGCACGCCGTCGCCGATTTCGGGCGCGTGCTTTTCTTTGATTTTCCTGAAGAAAGCTGGTGCTGCCGAGTGGGATTGAACCACCGACCTCACCCTTACCAAGGGTGTGCTCTACCACTGAGCTACGGCAGCAAGGACCAGACGCGCAACCGAACCGGCTGCATTGCGTGAACGGGGGGGCTATTGCCACAGCTTAGGGACAAGCGCAAGCCGCAATTTCTATCTTCACGCAGATTAACGTGGCCACTTTTGGATTGGCGCGAATTCGGGTAAGCCATGCAGCATGAGCCAAGATACTGAAAAAGGCCAGCAGAGCCGCAAGGCCGAGATCGAACGCCAGGCGAAATTGCGCCGCGATCGAGCCGCCGAGAAACTTCGGGAAAATCTGTCCCGCCGCAAACAGCAGACGCGCGCGCGGCGATCCGGGCAGGCGGATGAGGCAAATGGACTGCCTGCCGCAAAAACGGACGAATCTTAATGTTCCGTCCGTGACGAATTGAAGCGCCCTCCAAATTCGTCTAAACACCCGCATCATTTTAAAAGACAGTCGTTCAGAAAGGCGGGCATAGCCCGTAAGCGCACATGGATCGTATTAGAATTGTCGGCGGCAATGAGCTTAACGGCGTCATTCCGATTTCCGGCGCCAAGAATGCCGCCCTGCCGCTGATGATCGCCTCGCTGCTGACCAGCGATACGCTGACGCTTGAAAACGTGCCGCATCTGGCCGACGTCGAGCAGCTGCTGCGCATTCTCGGCAATCATGGCGTCGATGTGTCGGTGAACGGCCGCCGCGAACGCCAGGAGGACAGCTACTCCCGCACCATCCATTTCACTTGCCGCACCATCGTCGATACGACCGCGCCTTACGAACTGGTATCGAAGATGCGCGCCTCCTTCTGGGTTATCGGCCCGCTTCTGGCGCGTGAAGGCCAGTGCCGCGTCTCGCTGCCCGGCGGTTGCGCCATCGGCACGCGCCCGGTCGATCTGTTCCTCGATGGCCTGACGGCCCTCGGCGCCAACCTCGAGATCGACGCCGGCTATATAAACGCGACGGCGCCAAAGGGCGGCCTGATCGGCGCCCGCTACACCTTCCCGAAGGTCTCGGTCGGTGCCACCCACGTCATGATGATGGCCGCAACGCTTGCCCGCGGCACGACCGTGATCGGCAATGCGGCCCGCGAACCTGAAGTCGTCGATCTCGCCAACTGCCTGATCGCCATGGGCGCCAAGATATCGGGCGCCGGCACGAGCACGATTACCATCGAGGGCGTCACGTCGCTCTCGGGCGCGCGCCACCGCGTGTTGCCTGATCGCATCGAGACCGGCACCTATGCGATGGCCGTGGCCATGGCCGGCGGTGACGTCGTGCTGGAGAATACCGACGTGGCCCTGCTCGATACGGCGCTCGAGACGCTTCGCCGTGCCGGTACCGAGATTTCTTCAACGAACAACGGCATGCGCGTCAGGCGCAACGGCGCGGGAATCAAGCCCGTAGACATTGTGACCGATCCCTTCCCCGGCTTCCCGACTGACCTGCAGGCGCAGTTCATGGCTCTGATGACGCGGTCCACCGGCATTTCGCATGTCACCGAGACCATCTTCGAAAACCGCTTCATGCACGTGCAGGAACTTGCGCGTCTTGGCGCGAAGATCTCGCTCTCCGGCCAGACGGCCAAGATCGAAGGCGTCCAGCGCTTGCGCGGCGCGCCCGTCATGGCGACCGATCTGCGCGCCTCGGTGTCGCTGGTCATCGCCGGCCTTGCGGCTGAAGGGGAGACCATTGTCTCTCGAGTCTATCATCTAGACCGCGGCTTTGAGCGTCTGGAAGAGAAGCTCACTCGCTGTGGGGCGATCGTCGAGCGCGTCAGCGAGTAACGAAAGGGCGTTTCTTCGCCCTATAGCCCGGTTGCGCATTGCGCTGTCGCGCCTTATGTCCGTTGTCAGAACGCATCGCCATTCCGGCGGTGCATCGGCGATGGGGTTTTGCCTGCATGACTGACCTGAAGCTTGTTGCGCTTGATAGCGAAGATCTTGCCGTCGTCTCCGCGCATTTGCAGGATAGTGTCTTCAAGGTCGCCGATATCGCCTGGTCGCCGCGCGATGGCCAGTTTTCCGTCGCCGCCAATCGCTTCGTCTGGGAAGAGGCGGCGAGAAAGCGCAAGGGTTTTGAACGCCGGCGCGCCGCACTGGTGTTCAAGCGGGTGCTTGCCGTTCGTTCCACCGGCATCGACCGCAAGAATCGCGATGACGTACTGTCGCTGCTTGCCATCCGCTTCGAACAGAAGGGCGAGGGGCCTGACGGCACCATCGAACTGGTGCTTTCCGGCGCCGCCACCATTGTGCTCGACGTGGAATGCATTGAAATTCAACTTGCAGATATCGGTGGTGCGTGGGAAGCCGCCTCTAGGCCACGCCACCCCGGCGCCTAGCCTGCATTAACTGAGTATAGGAAGAGGGATATCGGCGTTGGCAATCTGGCTGGATCAGGCATCGGAGGGTTTCGAGCAGCGTTTTGCCGCTTTCCTGACGACCAAGCGTGAAGTGTCCGAAGATGTGAATGTGGTCGTTCGCGCCATTATCGACGATGTGCGCGCTCGTGGCGACGTGGCATTGGCGGAATACTCGAAGAAATTCGACGGGATCGATTACGCGACGACACCCATGCGCGTGACCGAAGCGGAGATCGATGCAGCGGTCGAGGCTGTTCCCGCGGAAGTTCTTGGCGCGCTCAAGGTCGCGGCCGTCCGTATTGAATCTCACCATCGACGCCAGCTGCCGAAGGACGATATCTACGAGGACGACATGGGCGTCGGCCTCGGCTCGCGCTGGACGGCGATTGAGGCCGTCGGCCTCTACGTGCCCGGCGGCACGGCAAGCTATCCGAGTTCGGTCCTGATGAATGCCGTGCCGGCGAAAGTCGCAGGCGTCGATCGCATCGTAATCGCGGTTCCTGCGACCGGCGGTTTGGTCAACCCGGCGGTGCTCGCCGCTGCCAAGCTGGCGGGCGTAAGCGAAATCTACAGGGTCGGCGGGGCCCAGGCCATCGCAGCACTCGCCTATGGCACGGAGACGATTGCACCCGTCGCCAAGATCACTGGTCCCGGCAACGCCTATGTCGCCGCCGCGAAGAAACATGTGTTCGGCACGGTCGGCATCGACATGATCGCCGGGCCTTCGGAAGTGCTGGTTATTGCCGATCGGCACAACAATCCGGACTGGATTGCCGCCGACCTGCTGGCTCAAGCCGAGCACGACACGAGTTCACAGGCGATACTCGTTACTGACGACGCCGTATTTGCGAAGTCGGTAGAAGCTGCGGTCGAACGCCAGCTGACAACGCTGAACCGCTCGGAAACCGCGGCCGCGAGCTGGCGCGATTTCGGCGCGATCATTCTTGTGAAAAACTTCAGGGATGCCATTCCGCTGGCCAATCGCATCGCGGCCGAGCATCTCGAACTCGCCGTTGCTGATCCGGACCCATTGCTCGATGGCATTCGCAATGCTGGCGCGATCTTCATTGGTGCACATACGCCGGAGGTGATCGGCGATTATGTCGGTGGGTCGAACCACGTTCTGCCGACGGCACGTTCAGCACGCTTCTCGTCAGGCCTGTCTGTCCTCGACTTCGTGAAGCGCACCTCGATCCTGCGGCTTGGTCCCGAGCAGCTTCGCACGCTCGGCCCGGCGGCTATTGCGCTCGCGGTGTCGGAAGGGCTCGACGCCCATGCGCGATCGGTTGCGATCCGTCTCAATCTGGAAAGGTAGGACATGGCGACGGGCGACTTCCGGCTTTGCGACGTCGTCCTTGACGACACCATCGGCCGAGCGACGCCCGATGTCGAGCACGAGCGCGCGGTCGCCATCTTCGACCTTATCGAAGAAAACAGATTCGCGCCCATTGGGCATTCAGGCGGTCCGTACCGGCTGAATATTTCGCTGGTCGATGCCAAGCTGGTTTTCGGCATTACCACGGATGGAGGCGCTGCGGTTGCCACGCACATCCTGTCGCTAACTCCATTTCGCCGCATCGTGAAGGACTACTTCATGATCTGCGAAAGCTACTACGAAGCCATACGCTCCGCCTCCCCGAGCCGCATCGAGGCGATCGACATGGGACGGCGCGGCATTCACAACGAAGGCTCGCAGACGCTGAGGGATCGCCTGAACGGCAAGATCGAGGTGGATTTCGATACCGCCCGCAGGCTCTTCACATTGGTTTGCGTTCTCTACTGGCGCGGGTGAGAGTGATGGAGCTCGCGGTAGGCAGGAATGTCACAACTGGGCACGGCGCCATTCTTTTCATGTGCGGGATGAACGCCATCCGCTCGCCGATGGCCGAAGCGATCGCCCGCAGCATGTTGTCCGCCAATATCTACATACGCTCGGCAGGCGTGCGTGCCGGTGAGCGCGATCCGTTCGTCGACGTGGTGCTGGAGGAAATCGGACTTTCTCTCGGTCGCCGTCATCCGCAGACCCTCGATGAGCTCGAAGACGACTATTTCGATCTCATCATCACGCTTTCGCCGCAGGCCCACCACGCCGCCCTGGAACTCACCCGCTCCAAAGCCATCGAAGTCGTCTACTGGCCGACCATGGATCCGACCGTCGTGCAGGGAACGCGAGACCAGATTCTGCATGCCTATCGAGAGGTCCGAAACCGCCTGACCGATCTCATCGAGAGCCGGCTACTCAAGAGAAATGGTATTGCCGCGCAGTCGGCGTGAAACAAATAACGGAAACGCGATCAATTCGGTTCACAAACCGCACCCGATTGTGTAGTTTCCGCCCAAATTTTGGGGCGGCCAGCGCCGTCATCTCAACTAACAGGAAGAAAACCGTTATATGCCTAAAGAAGAAGTCCTCGAATTTCCGGGTATCGTGACCGAACTTCTGCCGAATGCGACATTCCGCGTGAAGCTCGAAAATGAACACGAAATCATTGCCCATACGGCCGGTCGCATGCGCAAGAACCGTATTCGCGTTCTGGCGGGCGACAAGGTTCTTGTGGAAATGACGCCTTACGACCTCACCAAGGGCCGTATCACCTATCGTTTCAAATAAGCTTGGCCCGAAAGCCCGCAAGGGCTTTTGCTCCCGTCTGCCGGTGGTCGAGGTTCCATGTCGCTCAAATACAAGCTCATTCTGGCTTCCGGTTCGCCCCGCCGCGTCGATCTGCTCAACCAGGCGGGTATCGAACCTTCGCGCCTGATGCCCATGGACATCGATGAGACGCCCAGGAAGTCGGAGCACCCGCGCTCGCTCGCACGACGTCTGTCGACCGAGAAGGCCGAGGCGGCCCTTGCCGCGATCAAGGGCGACGTGACGTGGAAGGGCAGCTACGTTCTGTCTGCCGATACCGTCGTCGCCGTCGGGCGCCGCATCCTCGGCAAGGCCGAATTTGCGGACGAAGCATCGGCGTCGCTCTATCTCTTGTCCGGCCGCAGCCACTGGGTTTACACTGGCGTTTGCCTCGTAACGCCGGACCGCAAGATCCGTCAGAAGATCGTCGAGACCAAGGTGCGCTTCAAGCGCCTTTCAGGTTTCGAGATCGAGAACTACCTTGCCTCCGGTCAGTGGCGCGGCAAGGCCGGCGCTTACGGCATTCAGGGGCTTGCCGGCACCTTCGTCCAGAAGATGATCGGCTCCTATACCAATGTCGTAGGCCTGCCGCTCTATGAAACCATCCTGTTGCTGACCGGCGAAGGCTTCGACGTCCATAGCCGGTGGCCAGAGGGCTGATCGCCCTGAAACCCTCTCCGAGGACCGCTAATGTCAGACCAGATGAAAACGGGTGCCAAAGTAGAGCCGTTGCGCAAGACGCGCCCATGCCCGGAATGCGCCAAGCCTTCCCACCGTGAACACTACCCTTTCTGCTCCAACCGGTGTCGTGAAATCGACCTTTCGCGATGGCTGACGGGTTCCTATGCGATCCCGGTTGCCGAAGACGAGACCAAGGCTGAATATCCGGACGAGGAGTGACCGGGTTTCCCGTACGCGAAGCCATTCAATTTGTTTAATAATCTGCAAAAACGTGCAGCCTTTCAAAAAACTCTCATTTGACGCTTGCCATGTCCGAGCAAGATGCTATAACCCCGCTCGCTTCCGGGGAAAACCAATGCCCCGCGGTTCTAAGTCAACGAGAACCGCAGTGAAGCCGGTAAGCCCAGATAGCTCAGTTGGTAGAGCAGCGGATTGAAAATCCGCGTGTCCGTGGTTCAAATCCGCGTCTGGGCACCATAAATTTCAAGAACTTAGCCGGTTTTCGATAGCGATTGTGTTGCGCCCTTGTTGCAATCCGATTCCTTTGATTTCCAACGGTTTCCACGCAAACTCGGCCAGTCCACGCGACACAAACGCAACATGCCGGGTCTCGATTTTGTAGCGGCGTTGGGGCGGAAATCGGCTATACGTCACCTGGCGTTCCTAGTGTTCATCGTTGGCTCTGGGCGCCGCAACTTTCGGGCAATGGTCACGGCGATGAGCGTTATGACGCTTACCAAATTCCTCCGGGACAACAAGGTTATGAGCGATACGCCAGGGCGCATTGCTATCACTCATGGCTTCCGCTCAAGCTTTGGGACTGGGCATCTAAAACGAACACATCTCGCGATGTTACGAAGCAGGCGCTCGCCCATCCTGTCAAAAATGCAGTCGAGGGTGCCTACCATCGTACCGACCTTATCGATCAACGGCGGGCCATGATGTTGGCGTGGGAGGCCTTCTGCCTAGGAGGGTGACGGCTGCTGTCCAGGGACATGGGATAGCATTCGAATAAGCTGCCCCTCTATCGGTTGGCCGTCGATCTGCTGGCTGGTCATTCGGCAGCCCGGACCGATGGTGCTATCTTCATCGGTGCGGTTTTCTCAGCGTGCGATAAAATAGCCAAGGCGCTTCTGGATAGCCCCGATGAAGTGCACTGCTACCGAAGATTTCCGAGACAACACCTGCCGGAAACTGCTGTCCACCGTTCGATCCCTCTAAGCAACTGGCGACGCTCGGTGGGGAAAGGAGGCAGCGCATGTGTTTACACTCCTTGCGTCTCGCAAACGCGCATGTTAGCTGCGATAGCCATTAAGTGCCGCCGTCAGAATGGGTTAAGAAGTTCATGGCAGGTCTACCACTCGGTGGCGCGTCCGAAGTGCGGTGAACAGCGCTTGGGCTTGCAAATGCGTCACCATCGCAATCGACATTCGGTTGCAGTCGCAGGAGCAAAAGTTTTAGATGGCGACCCCGGAGATTCTGTTGAGCACCAATAAGCCTACCTACATGCCTGCAGGTCACATGCGTCAACTGGATAATTCGAGCATCGTTGACAGCATATATCTGAATGAGGATGACACGGTTCGCCTCCAAGATTTATACGGACGCGTCTAATGCTAGCTATTTTGCGTCCCGTTTGGATTTACCGTGGGTTCGTGCTTGGTAGTGTTAAGCGGGAATTCCAGTCTAGATATCGCAATTCGCTGTTGGGTGCGGCGTGGATCTTTTTTCAGCCTTTGGCTCAGATACTAGTCTATACCATTGTTTTTTCTCAGATTATGCATGCAAAATTGCCTGGTGTGGCTAGTACGTTTGGATATAGCATTCATTTGTGTGCAGGAATTCTGACGTGGGGTTTGTTTGCAGAAATCACAACTCGCTCGCAGGGCATGTTTTTGGAGAACGCAAATCTCCTTAAGAAGCTGAATTTTCCGCGGCTGTGTCTGCCGGTGACGATAGTGGCGATTGGCTTGTTAAATTTCGCAATCGTCTTTGGGCTGTTCACATCTTTTTTGATCGTAACGGGCAATTTTCCAGGGCTTGTCTATGTATGTTTGGTGCCACTGATCGCGCTTTTGGTGGTCTTCGGTGCGAGCCTAGGATTGATCCTTGGTGTCCTCAATGTCTTTTTCCGAGATGTAGGACAGTTGTTCAGCATTGTTATTACGTTCTGGTTCTGGCTCACGCCAATTGTGTATCCGGTGTCGATCTTGCCAGAACGCGTGAAGGACATAATTGCGCTCAATCCAATGGTGAATCTTATTGAGGCTGTGCAGGGGGTTCTCGTCCTAGGGGAGTGGCCTCAATTCCGAGGCCTGCTCTACTTAGCGACGCTGGCAATCGTGCTATCTGCGTTTGGACTGCGACTATTTCGCAGCCGAGTAGGCGAAATGGTGGACGAACTCTAATGGCCGCTGTTTCAGTCCGCGATCTCGGCAAAGCTTACAGGCAATATACTTCTCGTTGGGCGCGTCTCGCGGAATGGTTGGATCCGCGTCATAAACCGCGCCATCACCTGCGTCAGGTCCTCAAAGACCTAAATTTTACGATTGAACCCGGGGAAGCGGTAGGCATCATCGGTGTGAACGGCGCAGGCAAGAGCACGCTGTTAAAGATGATTACTGGTACCACTCAACCGACTACTGGTAGCGTGTGTGTCACAGGTCGTGTTGCGGCACTACTGGAACTTGGCATGGGTTTTCATTCTGATTTCACTGGTCGACAGAATGTGTACATGGCCGGGCAGCTTTTAGGCCACGGTGTTGAAGAAATCGACCGGCTTATGCCCGGTATACTGGCTTTCGCAGAGATTGGTGACTATATCGACCAGCCAGTCCGCATGTACTCAAGCGGAATGCAAGTTCGCTTGGCGTTTGCGGTCGCGGTTGCGGATAGACCTGATGTGCTCATTGTCGATGAAGCACTAGCCGTCGGCGACGTTCATTTTCAACAAAAGTGCTATCATCGGATTCGCCAATATGTAGCCGATGGAACGACCCTACTGTTCGTGACGCACGGTATGTCAACAGTTCTGGAATTTTGTACGAGAGCCATCTATTTGCGCGCCGGGATGATAGCTAGCGACGGATCGCCCAAAGAAGCTGTCGATTTGTATCAGGCCGATGTATTGGTGAGGCAGCATGAAGGTGACAGCAACCCCACAATCAGTTCCGTCAATTCCTCCAACGGCAGCGCATCAGTCACTGGAAGTGCAGGCAGTATTTTAACCGATGATGCGACTTGTATGGACGCGGCGTTGGTGAACGAGAACGGCGAGAAGATATCGGTCGTTTTTAGCGAGGATAGCGTCGAGTTGGCGGTGAAATATCAGATGCACCGATATCTCGAAGATCCTCACGTCGGCTTCAAAGTTCGGGCTGCCACTGGCACGGTTATATTCGAGTCAAATACCTACTGCATGGGCCGCATCTTGGGTGTCGCGCATCCCGGTTCGCAGGTGGAGGTCCGTTTTGCATTTTCGATCGACCTTTCACCGGGTGACTACACAATAACGGTTGGGCTGTCCAATGGCAGTTTGCCAGGTGGAGCTTTTCGCGAGTTCTTAAACTATTCGCACGATGTGATTTCATTCCGGGTCTTGCCCAATCCGTCGGCCATTATCTGGGCCGGAGTTGTCAACATACACCCGGTTCCCCATTGGCAGTGGTCTGACAATCAGGTGACAGCCGGCACAACAGGTTCTAAAGACTTATGAACTCAAGACGCAATAACAACACGTCCTTCGCTCCGTCCGTCAATGAGATGGGCGTAATAGTGCGTGGGCTTTACTTGTCTTTGCTGGGGCGTGAACCAGATGCCTCCGGTCTTGCGCATTGGATTGCAAGCTGGCAGAGCGGATCTGACCTCACCGCGATCGCTAATGGATTGATGTCAAGCGATGAATACAAATCGAGGCGACTATCAGCGCCAGTAAAAATTGTGAATGAGGTGGCGACAATTAAAGCCCTGCCGGGAGTTCTAAAAAATTCTCCGGTGGTAATTGTTGACGTTGGGGCGCAGAATCTAAGCGACGAAGACCACGTCTATGCACGTCTGATAGATAAAAATATTCCCAGTCGGGTGATTGGATTTGAGCCTCTAGAACACCGCCGCAAGGAAAGACTGGAGGGCGACGAAACCGGACTTACGCTGCTGCCTGCGTTCATCGGAGATGGGCGAGAACATGTCTTCCGGCTGAATGAGCCGGATTCAACGTCATCGCTGCTTCCTTTCAATCCTGAAGTAATGGGCCGATTCCTGGAATTAGAGCCACTGCGGACTGTGAGGACAGAGACTGCGCTTACCTCCACACTGGATGAAATTCTAGCGGACGAGCCTTACGTTGACCTGCTTAAGCTCGACATCCAGGGTTTTGAACTCGAGGCTTTGAAGCATGCGAGCGAGATACTGAGGCGTACGTTGGTTGTGCATTGTGAAGTTTCATTTGTTGAGATCTACAAGGGGCAGGCCCTCTTCTCCGAAGTGGAACAATACATGCGTGCTATTGGGTTCGAGTTAGTAGACTTCTCTACGCTGTGCCGCTATCCGTTTGCAGGCACACCCTTTAGTGGTTCCCGAGACTGGTTAGGCTGGGGCGATGCCGTATTTTTTCGTCGGTTAGAGGGCGAGGCAAATTGGAGGGAAGTACTAGTGCAATCCTTGATTGCTCTGGTGGCGTACCGAAAAGCGTCGTTGGCGACCTGGCTGGCTCGGGGCCTAAAGAACACCCCGGCTGCGGATTTTATGTATTCCCTCTTGAGGGGTAGCTAAATCTTGCTCATGCCGATCTGTTCAGGCCTGCAGCTACTGGGAAACAGTCTTGCTCGGCTTTGCCGTTCACATGCTTGTTGATAGTGCCTTCATCGCCCCGCAATCGGGGGTTATTTCGCCGCTCTGTAATTGGGTCTCCGAGCCGCTATGCATGCCTCCACTGGATGTGCGCTGATTTCGGCAAAGTAAAGACCGCGATCTACTGAATGGGCATTGGAGTGAGATGCGCGTTTTACATTTCTTCAAGACATACTGGCCGGATACTTTTGGCGGAGTGGAGCGAACCATTCACGCAATCGCAAAGGGAACTGCCGGACACGGTATTCAGTCCGACGTACTCTCCTTGAGCAGGGCGCCTGAGCAAAACAGTCGCGAGTTTGACGGACATTTGGCTTACAAGGCCAAGCTCGACTTTGAATTCGCTTCGACGGGCTTTTCGCGTGAGGTCTTTGGAAAATTTCGGGCACTCATCGAAGAGGCCGACATCGTGCACTATCATTTTCCATGGCCGCTGATGGACGTTGTTCACCTCACTTCACGGCCAAAGAGGCCGGCAATCGTCACCTATCATTCAGATATCGTGAAGCAGCAAGTACTATTGCAGCTCTATAAGCCGGTCATGCACCGCTTTCTGAGCAGTGTTGACAAGATTGTGGCCACGTCTCCGAACTATGTTGCTACCAGTGACGTTTTGCAGCGCTATAAGGCCAAGATAACGGTCATTCCGCTTGGACTAGACGAGCGGGACTACCCCCGCGCCTCCGACGACCGGAAGGAACGTTGGCGAGAGCGGTTCCCGAAGCCATTTTTCCTCTTCGTGGGTGTTTTGCGCTACTACAAAGGTGTCCACACACTCCTGGAGGCTGCAAGGCAGACAACGCTTGATATAGCGTTGATCGGGGAAGGGCCAATGGAGTTGTCTCTGACAGCGTACGCGAAGGAGCACCACTTAGAAAACGTACATTTTCTCGGAGCATTGTCGGATGCGGATAAATCCGCGCTTCTCGAGTTAAGCACCGGCTTCGTCTTTCCATCCCATTTGCGTTCCGAGGCGTTTGGTCTTTCCCTTGTGGAAGCGGCGATGTTTGGGAAGCCGATGATTTCCTGCGAAATAGGAACGGGCACGAGCTACATAAATCTGGACGGTATCACGGGACTGGTGGTGCCGCCGCAGGACAGTGAAGCCCTGGCGGCTGCAATGACAAAGATCGCTGGCTCGGCGTCGGCGTGTGCCAGATATGGAGCGAATGCCCGACGACGTTACGTGGAAAATCTAAAGGCTGCGAAGATGGTGGATTTGTACCACCAGCAGTATGAACAGCTAGTCAAATAGTGTAAACGCGGCACGAAACCGAACCCGAGATCGTACTTGTGCCTCTACCTATGACCAATGAGCCGTTTCGCAGCGAACATTTGCTTTATTTCATACAGGTTGTCTTGACATCGTTGTGTCTCGCGATTCTTCTGAGGACATGGCGCTTCGATATGGGGATTCCCTTCAACTATGAAGGCGACACTATATTTGAGTTGGCGCTTGCCAAGTCGATTGCTTCCGGCGGGTGGATATGGTGGGTGTCCGATCTAGGCGCTCCGTTTGGCTTCGATGCCGCCGCATTTCCGCAGAACATCACCGCATCATCCGCCGTGATGAAGATCCTTTCAATTTTCACGTCAAATCCTGCCAGGATCCTAAATCTATATTGGTTGTTGTCTTGCGTTCTGACCTCAATCGTCTGCTGCTATAGCTTGCGACTCTTCAGTTTTAGATGGTCGGTAGTGCTTCTCGTGTCGACACTATACGCGCTGCTTCCATACGCCCTGCAGCGTAATGTCGCGCATATTAGCCTTACTTACGCGTTTGTACCGGTTATATGTGCGCATTGCCTGAGGATCATCAGCAGCAGTGAAAATGATAAGCTCAACAGGAAAAATCGAGCAATGCTTGTCGTTGCCTGTGTATTTCTTGGACTTGATTACGTATACAATGCTTTTTTTGCTTGCTTCTTTCTGGTTTGCGCTGCCGGTGTTTCTACGGTTATCAAGAGAAATTCGAAACCATCTCGATCTGCCGCTCCATTTATTGCAATAATCTGTATTTTTTCTGCGATAAACTTCGTTCCTTCTGCGGTCACGTGGATGACTAACGGCGTGCCGCCCAATATGAGTTATAAGTCCGCGGTCGAGGCAGATTACTATGGCCTAAAGATCAGGCAGGTAATCAGCCCGGTGATGCTGGAGCGACGTGCCGATAAGGCGGGTTTCCCGCTGGAAAATGAGAATCGGTTTGTGAGGCTAGGTATCGTGCTGGCTCTTGGATATCTTTTATCGATATTCTACGCGCTGTTCACAGCCCCCCCTAGCCGAAACGATATCCGATGGGCTGCAGGTGTTCTGGTGTTGCTTGGAACATTTGTTGCCACGATTGGCGGGCTCGGATCAATTTTCAACTTGCTAATCGCGCCGGATATTCGAGCGTACAATCGGATCATTGTCTTTATCGCATTTTTCTCCGCGGTCGTGCTATGCGCCCTCTTGTCCGACGTGCTTAGGTCTATAGAGAGCCAACCCGTGTTTCAAACCCGAAAGTGGGCCAGGCAGAGTGCTTCCGCTGGTCTGGTTGCCATGATTTTCCTTGCGGGCTTGATCGATCAAGGTGATGCGGCACGGCCGTTGGTAAAGCGATATAGCGCAGATAGCGCGCAAGCAATCGATGAGAAAGACCTTGTAGACAAAGTGGAACAGCGTTTTCCCAGTGTGACGCAAATATATCAGTTGCCCGAGACCCCATTCCCTCTGGACGCTGGCCAGAACAGAATGAAAGCTTATGATCACGGGCGCCCATTCGTCTGGTCTAAAGCAGTGCGCTGGAGTTGGCCCAGCTTCTCTTATAGGTCGGAGGCATGGCACGAAAGAATTGGATCCCTTTCAGATCCAGAGTTTCTGGGAAACCTTTTCGATTCGGGGTTCAATGGGCTTTGGCTTGATCGATACGGCTACGGCGAGCAGGATTTGCCGGAAATTGAGGCCTCACTTCGCCGCCAGATCGGACCTCCGAAGCTTGAGTCGAACACAAAGCGATATGCATTTTTTGATTTAAGCGAAAAACCTGGATCGCCCGCTGCCAATCAAGGTGTTTCGTCGGTCGATCGTGGGGAGCTGGCCCTGGACGCTCCTTTTCTCGGTTTTGCCTCTGGTATCTACCAAAAGGAGGCTGGCGCGGATGGGGAGTCGTTTCGATGGTCACAACGCGTTTCGCG
The DNA here is from genome assembly GCF_001426265.1 of Rhizobium sp. Root1220. Classification (GTDB taxonomy): domain Bacteria; phylum Pseudomonadota; class Alphaproteobacteria; order Rhizobiales; family Rhizobiaceae; genus Rhizobium. The sequence continues at coordinate 29,909 of NZ_LMDG01000001.1, read as the reverse complement.
AATACTGTTGAGCAATCCCTCTGCGACCACGCGACGCGTAACGTTTTCTGCCGGGTTTCGAAGTCTCCCCGGCGGCCAATTGCATATTCTCGGATCAGAGCTGGATACAATGGTGGACTTGCAGTCTGGAAGCGGCGATTTTTCCGTGCCTTTGGAGCTACCAGCGAAGCAAACGACAAAGCTTACATTCAGATACGTGGGTGACAGGGTGCCTGCAAACGGCGATGCGCGGGTAATGTACTTTCGGTTTGTTAATCCGACTTTAAAAGAGGACTGAACATGGATTTGAAGAACAAGAAGGTTCTGGTGACAGGGGCGGACGGGTTCATAGGCAGCCATCTTGTTGAAGCGCTGTTGCATCATGGCTGCGACGTGCGCGCGTTTGTCTTCTATAACTCATTCAACAGTTGGGGCTGGCTGGATTCGCTCCCCCAGTCCCAGCTCAAAGACCTGGATGTGTTTCCCGGCGATATTCGCGACCCAAACGGAGTCGCAACTGCGATGGCGGGATGCGACGTGATTTTCCACTTGGCGGCCTTGATCGCAATTCCATTCTCCTACCACTCGCCCGACTCCTATGTCGACACAAACATCAAGGGCACTCTCAACGTGCTCCAAGCCGCTAGAAGCCTCGAAACCGAACGCGTTTTGATCACGTCTACATCTGAGGTCTACGGCACTGCTCAGTATGCCCCGATTGATGAATCCCATCCTTTTCAGGGCCAGTCGCCCTACAGCGCAACGAAGATCGGTGCCGATCGCCTGGCGGAGTCATTTTTCAGGTCATTTGAAACGCCGGTGACAGTAGTTCGACCTTTCAATACCTACGGACCGCGGCAGTCGGCAAGAGCTGTCATCCCTACAGTGATCACGCAGCTCTTGCTTGGAGCGTCCGAAGTAAAATTGGGCAGCCTCTCGCCGACGCGTGATTTCAACTACGTAAAGGATACGGTTGCGGGATTCCTCGCGCTTGCTGAATGCGAGGAGGCAATTGGTAGGGAAGTAAATATTGCAACAGGGACGGAAGTATCTGTTGGAGAAATTGCGCGAACTCTTGTCGCACAAATCAATCCGGATGCCACAATCGCCACCGACGAAGAGCGTCTGCGGCCCGAAGCGTCAGAGGTGTTTCGACTTATCGGAGACAACCGTCTTATCAAGAGCCTTACGGCGTGGGAGGCTTCTTACGACATTGAAGCTGGACTACGCGATACGGTCGAATGGTTTAAGATGCCGGAAAATCTGAACCGCTACAAGGCTTGGCTCTATAATGTTTGAGACGAGGGAGATGTAAACGATGAGGGCCATCATACTTGCAGGCGGTAAGGGGACGAGGTTGAGGCCCTACACCACCTTAATACCTAAACCGTTGGTGCCACTGGGCGGAAAATTCTCGATTCTCGAGATCATTATCATGCAGCTTAGCAGCTCCGGATTTACTCACATCACGTTAGCGGTGAACCACCTTTCACACCTCATCATGGCGTATTTCGGGGACGGTGCACGTTGGGGTGTAAAACTAGACTATTCGATTGAGGAGAGTGAACTTAGTACAATCGGTCCTTTGACGCTGATTAGGGACCTTCCCGAGAACTTCTTAGTCATGAACGGGGATATCCTGTCGGACTTGCCGTATCATGAGTTCCTGCAGGAGCACGTGAAGGCGGGTAGTGAGGTTTCAGTTGCTGCCTACCGTCGTGACGTCAAGATTGATTTTGGAGTACTGAAGCACGTTGAAGGAAAACTGGTTTCGTTCGAGGAGAAGCCGACATTCCATTTCGATGTGAGCATGGGAATCTATTGCCTTAGTCGGCAGATGGTGGAGCGCCTTGAGAAAGGGCGGACATACGGTTTTGACAATTTGATGTTGGATGGATTAGCCACCGATAGTCCAGCGACGATCAGGCCATTTTCCGGATACTGGCTGGATATTGGCAGGCCGGATGATTATCAGTACGCTGATGAGAATTTTGACACACTTGCGGGGAAGCTGGGGATAAACCTGCCTTGAGTAGAGTGCTGATCACAGGCGGTTGGGGCGCACTCGGCCGTTCATTGGCAATACAACTTCGATCCGTCGGCCATCACGTTGTTCAAGCCGGGCGGTCAAATGTTGACGCCCCTGACTCCGTATGCATCGACGTCTGCAATTATGCCGATCTGTCCGGAGCGCTGAGATCTCTCAGGCCGGAGATTGTCGTGCACTTGTCGGCCGTGTTTTCCGACGATTTTGCGCTGGCGCTCGCCACGAATGTCATAGGCGCAAAGAACCTGCTCGCGGCGCTCGAGGAAAACCATCTTGACGCCCGGGTTCTGTTGGCTGGATCCGCTGCAGAATATGGGATCGTCCATCCTGAGGAAAACCCGATCTCGGTCGCGCAAGTACTGCGTCCGGTGTCAATCTATGGGGTCACCAAGTCCTGGCAGACGCAGTGGGGAGTCCACAGTGCGCACAAGGGGCAGGATGTCGTTGTTGCGCGGATATTTAATCTCGTTGGTATTGGCATGTCCGAGCGGCTGTTTGTGGGTCGCGTCTATAAGCAGCTCAAACAATTGGACGCTGGAAGTTGCGACAGGATCGAGACAGGGCCTTTGGCGGCGGTCAGAGATTACATATCGCTCTCGGGAGCCGGAGAGCAGTTGATGGCCATCATAAAGGCCGGGAAATCTGGCTCGATCTACAATGTTGCAAGCGGAAAACCAGTTTCGATGAGAGAACTGCTTCAAGGGATGCTTAAAGAGCGGGGCCTAGGAATGGACATTGTCGTCGAGGGAGCACTACCTCACGGGCGGAGCGGCTTTGACGTACCCGTCATCTACGCGGACGTTGAACATACGATCGCCCTTATGGGTGCTAAGTAATGTCCCCGATCAAGCTCAACGTGGTTTGTCCTGTGTTTAACGAAGCTGATGTCATCGAACAGTTTCACGGCCGGCTAAGTGGTGTCCTTAAAAAATGTCCTGAACTAGATTTCAAGGTGGTCTATGTAGTCGATAGATGTACGGACAATACGCTTGAGATTCTGAGAGAGATTGCCTCGCGAGATAGTGCAGTGGTAGTCCTTGCATTAAGCGCCCGTTTTGGCCACCAGATGTCGCTTCTCGCGGGAATCGAGCATTCCGTCAACGCTGACGCCGTGATTATGATGGATAGTGATTTGCAGCACCCGCCGGAGTTGATTCCAGAGCTCGTGCAGCACTTCAGCGAGGGCGCCGACGTCGTTTTCACCGTCCGCAAAGATACGCTCGATATCGGGGCAGGTCGAAAATTCCTGGGGAATCTGTTTTACGACACTCTGAATCGAATTTCTGACGTGCCGATCAATCCCAATTCGGCCGACTTCAGGTTGATCTCCCAACGAGTCGCTACCACGCTGGTGGCAGAATTTCCAGAACGCAACATGTTCTTGCGAGGACTCTTTACCTGGATGGGCTACCGCCAGGTAGGCGTTGAGTTCACTGCGGCACCGAGAGCCTCCGGCCAATCGAAATACTCGATCTCACAAATGGTTCGCTTAGCCTCGAGTGGGATCCTTTCGTCTAGTACCAAGCCTCTGCAAACTGGAATTGTTGTGGGTGCAGCGTTTGGCATTGTTGCCCTGGTGTTGATGTGCACCGCCATAGTCAATTTCTTCATAGACCGCTCGTTACCGAGTGGGTGGACGAGCATGGTAACGCTACTGCTGCTGTTCAGCGCAGTTCAGCTGACAGTTCTAGGTGTGATCGGGCTATACATCGGCGGCATATATAATGAAGTAAAGGCTAGGCCGAAATACATTATTGATGAGGAGATATCGTCGCATGAGTGAAAAAGTCGATTTTGACAAATACACCGATAACTACAACGATCTTCTCCGAGATAGTACGGGCTTCTTTACGAGTAATGAGAACTATTTTGCCGAATACAAAGTCAGGTTGGCGCGTAGGAAGGTTAAGCATCAAGTTAAAAGAATACTCGAGTACGGCTGCGGAATTGGCAGAAATATTCCGTTTCTAGAGTCGATGTTTCCTGGAGCAGAAGTATTTGGGACCGATATCTCGGCCGCTGGTTTGGAGCTGGCGGCGGCAGAAAACAAGACTGCCACTTTTGCGTTGGAAAGTCCCGGACTGGAAATCGGGCAGTTCGATCTGATCTTCGTTGCCGGCGTATTCCACCATATTGCACCCGTCGAGCGTCCAGCTGTCTGCCAATTGCTAAGCAACAGACTAGTGCGTTCCGGAACGATGACAGTCTTCGAGCACAACCCATACAATCCGATCACGCGCTCAATCGTCAATACGTGCCCATTCGATGCTGATGCGGTTCTTCTCCGCCCTTCGGAACTGGCGAAGCGATTCAGCCAAGTTAATATGACGGTTACCGACCGGTCATTTTGCCTGTTCGTTCCGCCAAGGCTTTCCTCGCTCGTCAGGTTAGAAGACCACCTTGGGTGGCTACCTCTCGGGGGGCAATACTGCAGTGTGGTGCGGCACGCAAAATGAATCAATTTCTTCGATACATATGTGTGGGCGTGATCAATTCGCTCTTAGGATATGCTGTCATATTTGCGTGTATGTATCTTCTTTCGATCGATGCAGTTGCAAGCAACTTTATTGGTTATGGATTTGGTATTGTCGTATCGTTTGTTCTAAACAAATGGTTTACCTTTAAGACAGAGTCGAGGAATATTTCCGAGCCATTCAAATTCGCCTTGGTATTCTTTTTGGCGTATGCAGCAAACCTTGTAGTATTGATTGCGCTTATCGACGTTTTCCACGTCAATAAAGGTTTCGCTCAGCTCCCCGCTGGAGCCATATATATTGCGTTATCTTATCTTTTGAATAAGCACTTTGTATTCTCTAATTCGCAATGAGCCGGCATTTTGCTGCGGCAGAGATTTGTGCAGAGTTCTCCACGAGTTGGGACCCAGCGGCTGCTTGTTTCGTTGCCAGTACCTTAGCAGTCTCTACTCGGAAAAGTGTTCCATGCGCGCAGCTTTGGAGCGTGACCGATGTTTTGCCCCGTTGTCATCGCCGCACCGCCTGTGATTGCCTCTTTCCCTGGACAAACGAAGGAGAACTTCTCCATGGCGAGTACATTGGAGATTTTCACGACCAGGAAGTCTGGGCGTGAGGTTCCTCGGGAATGGCCGGATAATGTGAAAGGGCAGCTCGTTTCAGAGAGCTTGCGACCCGGCGTGATGGTAGGTGACGTGCCGGAGCGCTATAGATTGAAGGCGATGCGCGGCGTAAGCTTGTCGAGATCACCCGCACTGGCTCAGCGCTGGTTGCTGAAGACGGCGTGAAGCGGATCAGTGAACTCTATCGCATCGAAGCTGAGTTGCGTGGTCTCTCCCCATAAGCCCGCCTGGCTGGAAGGCAGAAACGATCAGCACCGTTGATCTCCTACATGCCTAGCTTGCTGACGGAGCATCGTGCCCGCGTCGGGAATTCCGCCCTGGCGTGAGCGGCACCCGGCTTACTTTGAAGCGATAGGACGACTCGACCATCTTCGAGCCGTCACAAATACATGCCGTCCTGCTCAGGAAGTGAGCAGAGGCCAATAGCTCCAACTACAATCTTGGATTGCGCCAAGCTTGCACGCCGTCGACAGAAATCTGAGGCCTGCCGTCCAGAATGGTTATTATGGCAGCCCTGTCCATTTCCAGCTGCCACCCCGCATTGCGTAGTATGGCCATCAGCCTACCCTCAATTTCCCGAGAGTGAGTGCCGACTAAAATGTACCGCACGAGAGAATTGAGATCGACCAGTGTGGATTGCACGAAGTCCGCTTCGCCACCCTGAATATCGATGTGAAGTAGGTCAACCGGCCGGCCGTGGGCAATGCTGGAAAGTGCGAACGATGGCAAGTCGATATAGCCGCCTGTTGCCGCGGCCTCTGTTCGTTGTGCCTCTGTGGCGTTCAAAAGTGGCTCTGACCCCCACGTCGCGCCTGCGCGTTCGACTGCGGGGAACAAAGCTCTCCCATCGGCCGGCGCCGCGATCCCATGAATTATCCGATATTCCGTATTGGAGAAGCCATTGTCGGCCATGGCCCGGTGAGCAAACTCGACATGTCCAGCGTCTCCTTCGACACCAATAAGCTCCACGTCACGTCCAGAGTTGCGAGCAGCGACACCAGTATTATTCAACCAGCAGCCCCAACCGCACCCTAGTTCAATTATCCTGAATTTCTCTTGCGATAGATCAACCGCGCGCAAAGCCGCGGCCCATTCTGCAATATCGGCGTGCCAGTTAGCGGGGATAGGAATCTCCTCAATCTGTCCTGCTCTTCCATCAAGGATCCCTGGAAAAAAATCCGGAGAAATCTTAACTCCAAGGAAATTTGTCAAATGGTCCGGTGACGGCGTAAGTGATTTGGCTGCATGGCGCTGCATCACTTCAATTGCATCGAATGAACTTACGTAGTTGAAAAACGGGCTTCCTTTCTCACCACTAACGTTCAACCTGCTTAGCAAAGAATTTCTGTGCTCCCATAGCCTCTTTATTGGTGGAATATGGAGTGCAAGTTTTCTTAGCATCGGTGTTCCTCTTTCGCTTGGCAGCTATTTGCGTTCTAGTAGCGTAAACAGTGTGTAATAGATGTCCGCCAGTTCAACTGACCGCAATATGCAGTTGAATGAGCGCTCGGACGTTTGTCAGCTCGGGAGCAGGCAAACCTAGTAAAAATGACTTCGCTCGGTCTCTTAACGCCGCTGCCATTTGGGGCGCGAGGCGGAGCATCGCGTCGATAGCCTTATTCCGACCTAAGCTGAAGGCGCTTATGCATTGCTTTTTCAAATATGACTTCGAGTGCTTGAGCGCTTTTTTTCCAGTCGAAGCGGGATGCATTTGGCCTTGCCTGTTCAACAAGACGAGCATAGAGGTCCTCATTGCTTGTTAAGTCTTCCAGGCCATTGCGAATGGATTGCACACTGTTGGGATCGATCAAGATGCCTGCCTTACCTGCGACCTCAGGCATCGATGACGAATTCGACGTTAGCACCGGAATGCCCATTGCATTTGCTTCTATAATTGGAAAGCCGAAGCCTTCGTAGAGAGAAGGCATCGCGAGAAATCGTGCGTGAGTGTATAAAAACGATAGGTCAGTGTCGCTGACATAGCCGGTAAGGCGCACAAACGGTTCGATCCGCAAATCGCGTATATATCCTGTCAGATCCCGCAATCTCCAACCTTGCCCTCCGGCTAGCACAAGCAGGTATTGCCGCCGTGTGGACTCTGGGAGAGAGGCATAAGCCTTTAGCAGCCGAAGCAAGTTCTTGCGAGGCTCAAGAGTTCCGACAAATAGGATGTAGCGATCTGCGATGCCCAGCCGTGTGAGACCATCCGTGGTCGTAATTCCCTTGATGGTCGTCAGACCAGGGTGAACGACGCTAAGTTTTTTGCCGATTGCAGGAAACTCGTTGGTTAGTGCTCTAGCTGTAGCAGTAGAGTCGGCGACGATCTCATCGGCGATTAAGACACCCGGCTTCATCAGCAAGCGATCGGCCATCCAAGTTTGCCATCGCATGGTCGATGCCATGTTCCGCCACACCATATCGTGTATCGTTATCACTCGTGCGATACGGGGATCGAGAAATAGAGGCAGTCGATGAGCCGGCCCCCAAAATACATCGAGGTCATCCTCTGCTGCGAGGCGTGGCAGTTCCCCTTGTGCCCAGATCATGCGCCTCATGCTGCTCGACGCATGGGCGACGCGCACTTTCGCCGCGGGTAACTCCGCTGGGTCGCCATAGGGTCTTTGTGGGAGATAGAAGTACAACTCATGCCCCAGCTGGGCGAGGTGACGGCTCATCTCCAGAACATACCGCCCAATTCCAGTCATGCTGGTAGTGAGATTGCGCGCATCTACACCAATTCTCATGGCTATTCAGAATTCCTGTTTTCTAGTTGCTTCACAGCGGAACTCGCAACTCGCCGCCTAACCAACCCACTGATTTCTGAAACAGACCAATATCTGCAAATTTGCCATTCTTCCTTGTGAAGTCAGCCGGGATTGGGATTGATAGGTACAGACTGCTTCCAGGCGGAAGTACAAAGGGCATAGAGAGGTGGGGGCTCTCGGACACTATGATTTGATCGCTGCCTGTTACTATCCGATAGCCTGCCATGATCGCAAATGCGCCACCACGCTCGCCCACGCTGGACCATAGCGTACCGGAGAGATTTGTAATCCTTACTACATACTTCAGGAGGTGGCCGTCATCGGTGGTGATTGGTCCCTCAATGAGTTCGATTTTGCACCGAGCTTCGTTCGGAGAGAGGGCTGCCTTCATTTTTGTCTCGCCGATATCGCTTATTGGGACATAGGCCCTTTCAGACTTCGGCCGATATACTTGATACCAATTCTCTGACAGCACCGTCCTCTGAAGCTCTTCGGCGCTCTCCTTCCAACTGATCCAACTACCTTGTGAAGTATTGGTCCGCTTCGCGCCTACATCAAGGAAAGAACGGATCGCATTGGCAAGTGACTCAGGCGAACCGACGGTAAAAAAGCTGCAGTTTTGGCCACGTTCTGTGACCTCGCGGAAGACTGGAATATCACTCGCAATTACCGATTTCCCAAAATGCTGTGCTTCGACGATGGGAAGTCCAAAACCTTCTGCATAGGAGGCTGCTATCAATGCATCGCTACTCGCATAGGTTTCCTGGAGTTCCTCATCGGAAATGCCATTGAACCAAAGCAGGCGGTTTCCGTATTCGGTATGATTTTGGATGCGCTTAACAATATTGTCCACGCCCCATCCAGGCCTTCCGACGATACCCAATTTGACGTCTAGACCGGCATTCCACAAACTATCAAACGCATCCAAAGCTACCTGGTGTCCCTTGCGAGGCTCCAACGTGCCAACCATAAGAAAGGTCGGCGTAAGGTTTGTGCCACTTGGAGTGGCTGTTGTGCCTGATGCTGGCTCTGCAAAATCGGCACCAAGATGCCAATATCCGACCCTTAGCTCTCTAGGAAATTGGATTGCGTGTAAGATAGCAATCAACTCATCTGCGACTGCTTTTGATATACACACAAATGCTGTCGAATATTGTAGTGCCTTCTGGAACCACGCCGAAAAGAAGGGTGGCATTCCCGCATGGCACATGGCGGGATACATGAGTGGGACGGTGTCGTAGAGGCACGAGATAATAGCTGCTCCTCTCAATCGAGCGGATCTTAACCTTTTATACTCGGATTGATGGATATCCCAGGAACTGTCGAGCATCAAAATGCGATCACTCGAAGAAAACTCCAACGGTACATCAGATCTGAAAACCTCAGATGTCTTTTTCTCCAGTGTACGATCAACAGGAAACCAACCGATCTTTGGATCGCACGACGCAATCAAACACTCCGTACCGTCTCCAACGATATTTTTTTCTCTACCAATGTTGGCACAGATATTTTTGACAACACGCTGAATTCCCGTTTTGTGGTCCACGTTATATGTGGCCGTGGCGTCGATAATCAGCCGAGGTTCCGTCTCCACGACCGTCTCGGAGCGCGCAAGAGCTTCCGCTATTAGATCTTTCGGAAGGGACAAGGTTCTGACACTTTGCAAGACAGACCTTGTGATCTCGGCTGTTCTATCCGAGGTAGTGATCAACGGCGCACTGCGTGTTGCATTTCTCAGTGCGTCAACAGCAATCATTGCCGATTTTGACCAACTAAATTCCGATGCTCTAGTTCGATGGCGCTCAGCTGACTTTTTTGCCTCTTCGGGATTGCTAAGAGCGTGTACCATCGCTCTTGAGATGTCTTTGATGTCCATAGGATCGAAAAGGAAGTCCTTGTCCTCGACGATTTCTGGCAGTGCTCCAGCATTTGACGCGATAACGGGCACGCCACATGTTATGGCCTCAAGGGCTGTCAGACCGAAACCCTCAGACAATGAGGGTTGTATCACCAGATCCGCGCTTTCATAAAGCGAAACTAGGTCCCTATCCGACACATGGCCAACGGTGACTAGGTCTTCCTCGGGCAAGCCCAGCTTCTTCCATTTTGCTTTAAGTTCCATTTGGGCCGAGCTTGGGCTATCTCCTGCTAAAATAAAGCTGAATTTCTCACGGAGCTCGTTGGGAAGTTGCGCGAATGCGACAATTGCGGAGGGCACATTCTTTCGCCAGTCTAACCCACCGACGTAAAGGACAGACCGTTTGCGGGCGGAGCTGATTTCTTCTCGGTCGTTTTCGAGTGCCTTCGCAAAGCTTTTGGAGACGCCAGCTAGGATGTTTACCGATCGGGGGTTGCAAGATAGTTTTACGCACTCGGATCGAGAGAACTCTGAAATGCACAAGTTTAAATCGTATTTGGAGTACTGAAGCAGCCTACGATTGTAAAATGCGCGAGCTCTCGCGGAGCGTAAGTACTTTTTAGGGTAACGATATGGGATTGCATCATAGAATATAGATGCTACTGGAATTTCAGAGATATCGTTGGGAGCAAGCGGAACGGCCTTATTCGTGTCGCCTTCAAAGGGACTAGCTGAGAGCGCAATGTCGGGCTGGAGGCAAGCGACGTGGTAGGCCAAGGCAATTTCACTCAGGCGTCGGCTGTCAGTAAGGCCGCGAATTGCCTCGCCGCCTTCCGCGAGTCCGTTCCACATGTAGATGTTGGCCGGCTTAACCCATTTAGCTATGTAATCCCGCGCTGATAAAGCTTCATTCGGCAAAGCTGCGTTAAAAGAAACCAGAACTTCCACGTCTGCGAAGTTCTCAATAATCCCAATGAGCAATTCCTGGACGTAACGTCCGATCCCTCGAAACTTGCTTGGGGTCTGGAAACATTGACCGTCTACCCATAGTCGCATGTATTCTCTTCTTTCGTTTGTGAATTCTAGGGATCAAGCAGTTTCGCCCAACGCGCGGTCGCACCTTTGGGCGCGCTAATTTGCCACCCTTTCTCGTTTTCCCCCTCTGGGCCGGAAGCGCTTCCGTACCCGCGTGATGCCGCGAAGATTTCTATTCTTGCCCTCATTCCCGGCAAATAGTTCAAGACGAGGAGTGCCAGACTCTTGAGTTTGTGATTTCTTGAAATCGTCTCAACTGCCCGCTCAGCCAAGCTTCGGACGAGTTTTCGTGGAAAAGCTTTGGTGGAAGCCACCCACAAATTCATCTCTCGAAGCGGTCGGGTTAGACGCCACGACAAGCTTCTTTCCATACGATGTAGTTGATGTCCTAACTGATGCAGTTGATCCAGCATTGCCGCTTCACTTGCTTCCAGGAGTTTTCTGGCTGCTTTCTCTTCGTTAATGCGACTGATGGAGAGCGACCGCACAAGGGCCGTATACGGCGTCCGTTCCGCAAGAACGAAGGCATCGAAGACATTTGGGCCAGCACCAAAAAAATGAACAAGCTCTGGGTGCTTATCGCTAACGTAGAATCGGCTCAATCCATCAAAATAGACAAATCGGTAGCCCTTCCCCAGCAAAGTGGGTTCCCATGTCTCGAAGACCTCTTCCTGTGAGTTGGGCGCAGTGCTCTCTACCACGACCACCCAAGGTCTTGCTTCGGACGGCGTCCAACTTTGGATTACAGATGCCTCCATGCCCTCAACATCGATCTTGAGCCAATGGATCTCTCTAAGGCCAGCTTGGTTTAGCAGCGTTGAGAGGGGCATGAGCGGAACGTTGGTCTCCGTCACCACGTGCCCAACTGCTTGATGTTTCATGGCAATGGCATGGTCGCTGGTGCTGAGGCCTGTTTGCGGTATTTCAAAGAAGCGGATATGGCCATCGCCATCACCGATCGCTGCCTGGACGACCGTTTCGTCAGGCCGATCCTGGCGCACTTTCTCAGCATAATAAGTCGTAGCTTCTGCGTGAATGCCGCGCCAGCCATTTTCATAGAATGCCCGGCTGACGGATTCGACAACGGGATCCTGGGCGCCGACATCAATATAGAAGCCGTTCTCAATATGCTTTAAGGCGCGCCAAAGGATGACGTCCTCGAAATTTTGTGCGTAGGAAGTAAACATGCTTAGTGGTGCCTTGAAATGTTGAGCTTGGCATCGGGCCATGGAAGATAACCGAACGGAAACGAAATCCTGTTCAACAGTGCGTCTGTTTGAGGTGAACGCCTGTGATTCGCGTCAGAGTCTCCATGTAGAAGCCTCGATGGGGAGCGAACCAGTCGCCCATGCAGTTTCCCCTTTATGGAGGAAAGTATGAAGTGTCTGTATCTCCAGGTACTATTCGGCAATCGTCTCCCCCACTACTCCCTCGATAGTCACTGGTAGTTTATCCGGGCCTTCCAATCCTCGAGCACATCACTAAGCGTCTGGCGTAGTTCAATTGTAGGCTTCCAGCCAAAGGTTCTGAAAGCCGCTTCGCTATCACCTGAAGCCACCGCGACTTCTGACCCACGCAGGCGCTCGGGATCAAGCTCTACTTCCACTGTAAGTTCAGACAGCTCAATCAGCGTCTCGAGGATTGACCGAATTTGTATCGGTCGACCGGAAGACAGGTTAAATGGTTTGCCAAACGCATCCTGTGGCACTTCCATAAGTACCGAATCTGCATATGCTCGTACAACGTCTCGCACATCGAGGAAATCTCGAAAGGCCGATAGATTTCCTACCTCTATGCGAGAGGGTTTGGCGCCTGACGAGATCTCGGCAAGCTGCCTGGCAAACGCAGCTGCGACATAGCTATCGGTCTGACCAGGTCCCGTGTGATTGAAGGGTCGAAAGCAGATCGATTTCAATCCTTCGTAGGCAAGTTGTCCGACCAATACATCCGCGGCAGCTTTCGTAGCGCCGTATACAGTCATCGGCCTAAGCGGCCGATCTTCGCTAACCGCGGCACCAGCCGCATCGTTGAACGAAGCGCCGTACGCTTCCGAACTACCGACGAAGATAAAGCGCGCTTCGGGGGCGTGTTCGAGCGTTGCGTACGCAAGATTCATCGTCCCGCGAAAATTCACGTCCCAAGCTCGCTGTGGCATCCTGCGAGCTTCCGCCGGGGCGGCCATCGCCGCCAGATGAATGATTGCGGACGGCCGACAGCTTTTGATCAAGTCCACAACTTGGTATCGTTCCGTTATGTCGGTCGTCCGGTCGGACTCGGTTCCGTGACCAGTTGTGATGACGGAAAACCTGCATCCATCTTCTGCCAGCCGTCGGTCAAATTCACGCCGAAGCCATGTCCCAACGAAGCCGTTGGCCCCTGTAACTAGAATTCGATCTTCCCGCGGCATGAACACTCACAACTCAATGACAGATGTATTGGCTCAGTCGTTTTAGATCGGCATCGACCATCTCGACGATCATCTCTTCGAGACTGATCTTGGGCTCCCAGCCGAACTTATCCCGCGCCTTCTGTGGATTCCCGAGCAGGACATCTACTTCCGCCGGCCGGAAGAGGTCGGGGTCAATCACGAGGTGATCGTCCATGTTGAGGCCTGCATGCTGGAATGCAATGGTGCACATATCACGAACAGTTGTCGTGCGACCAGTCGCAATCACATAATCGTCGGCAACGTCCTGCTGCAGCATCAGCCACATCGCACGCACGTAATCCTTGGAATGGCCCCAGTCGCGTTTTGCGTCAATATTTCCGAGGCGGAGTTCCTTCGCCAAGCCGAGCTTGATACGCGCGACGGCGTCCGTAACCTTGCGGGTGACAAACTCAATGCCACGAAGTGGCGACTCGTGATTGAAAAGGATGCCGCTGGATGCATGCAGTCCGTAGCTTTCGCGGTAGTTAACTGTCAGCCAATGGCCGTAGAGCTTGGCGACGGCGTAAGGCGAGCGCGGATAGAACGGCGTGGTTTCTGACTGCATGGGCTCTTGGATCAGGCCGTACATTTCGGATGAAGATGCCTGGTAGAAACGCGCGTCCGGCTTCTCAAGACGAACAGCCTCCAAGACATTGGTTACACCAAGCGCAGTAACCTGACCGGTAAGAAAAGGCTGCTGCCACGACGATTTGACGAAGGATTGGGCCGCGAGGTTGTAGATTTCCTCTGGCCTTACATCGCGCATCGTCCGGATGAGGCCGGATAGGTCCAACAGGTTCCCATCAACGATCCGAACGTCACGTTCTATGCCCAACCACTGCAGGCGGCTGAGATTGACATCGGACGTGCTTGACCGGCGCGCGAGACCGTGAACTTCGTACCCATTCTTCAGCAACAACTCTGCGAGATAGGCGCCATCCTGACCAGTTATGCCCGTAATTAACGCTTTTTTCGCCACTTCAGTCTCCGTTCCTTCGGCCGCTACGACCTGTCATTGAGCTAGACGAACGCAATGCCACCTGAAGGCGCTTGGTCGAATGCTAATTATCCTGCGCCATTTAGCTCGTCTTAGGCCCAATGACAACGACCGGAAGCCAATTCGGGAGGTTTGGTTGGTCTCAGCGGTGGAAAAGTTTCGGCAAAGCGAGCGCGCAAAACAGGAGCCCCGAGCCGTTCGGATGCTTCCGCAGTACGTATCGGAGACCGGCTTGACCAGACGATGACGTGCGCCCAAGGCCGTTGGAACGATGACCCGTAGGCGCCAAGCCGCCATGTGAGCCCCCAGTTTGACAGAGCATTCGATCTTCACGTACGCCAGTTCTTTAGGTTGCGCACAATGACGAAGTCTCTTGCGTGCGGATGATATCAGGAATGGGAATTGGACATATTTCTGTTGACGATCTCTCAGATTTTGTGGCCGCATGCGATGCATTGGGTGGGATAGCCGATCCGAAGGCCATGAACTATGTCACTGACTTTTCACTCAGCTATAGGAGCGTAGTAAACGAGCAGCTCGACCCTTTCGGCGATGAATATTTCCAACAGCAAATAGCGTTGTATAGGGAAATAGCCGGTCGCGACATCGATCAGTCATCCGGTGAAATGATGCCGTTGGACGTTCCGGCCCATGCAGCTGCGGTCAATCCCTATAATACAACAGATCTGGCCTTTATGACAAAGCACGTTAGGGCAGTGGCCACTGCGATGTTGATCGCAAAACTTACTCCCAAAGCCGATGTGCTGGATATCGGAAGCGGATGGGGTTTGAGCTCTGAGATTATCGCTTTCTGTGGCGGTTCGGTCACCAGCGTTGACATAAACCCCCTATTTGTCGATTTGGTAACGGAGCGTGCTAAGCGGCTTAACCTTCCGATCGACGCGCGGCAGGGAAACTTTGATCATTTCGAAATCGGCAAGAAGTTTGACGTCGCGTTTTTTTATGAGTGCCTGCACCATGCATTGCGTCCCTGGATCGTCATCGAGAACGCAGGCAGGCATTTGAAAGACGGGGGCAAGATTGTATTCTCTGGTGAACCCATTTACGGCTACTGGAGAAATTGGGGACTGCGTCTTGATGCCGTTTCCGTCTATTGTATCCGAAAATTCGGCTGGTTCGAGAGCGGTTGGTCTCGGGAGTTCATTGTTTCTGCCTTCACCAAGGCCGGATTTAAGCTTGAACTCGTGCCACATGTAGGGCTGGAGAATGGCCCTGTCGGGATCGCCCATCGCATAAATGAAATGGCTGAATTCGATCTGGGGGTTGCCGCACCGTCCAGCTCATTGAAGATTGCAGCTCTACGCCGCCTTTCGCGGTGGATCAGGCGGCGCTCTTAGCTTTCACTGCGTACCAGAGTATTGCCTTGCCCTGCGGCGTCAGTCGCGCGAGTATCACCGTTCCAAAAGGTGATGACTAGAACGCGTGCTCAGCGGGCTTTTCCCACCGAGATCGCGCCAATACGACAAGAGAATACCCGGCACTGTGTGGTGAGCTGTAGTTGGTCAACATCTCAGGCCTAGAATAGCATGGCGGCGCACCTGAACCGGCGGGACTTATTCCCGCCCGAACTCGTCGGAAACACGGATGATATCGTCCTCGCCGAGATAGGAGCCGGTCTGCACTTCGATCATCTCCAGCATGATGCGGCCGGGATTGTAGAGGCGGTGCAATTCGCCTTGAGGGATATAGACGGACTCGTTTTCGCGCACGAAAGTCACCTTATCGCCGACCGTCACCTCTGCAGTGCCTTTCACGCAGACCCAGTGTTCAGAACGGTGGAAATGCTTCTGCAGCGACAGTTTCTTGCCGGGCAAGACGAACAGGCGCTTCACCTGGAAACGATCGCCGTTCAATAGCGAGGTGTATCCGCCCCAAGGGCGGTAGGAAGTTGGGTGAGTTTCCGTCAGGCTCGATGTCGCGTTGGTACTAGCGAGATATTTCACAAGCTTACCAACTTCTTGCGCTTCATCGAGTCGACCAACATAGACCGCGTCCTCGCTGGCGATGACGGCTACGTCCTTCAATCCTTGAACCGCGAGATGAGAGGCCCGCGAAAGGACCAACGAATTTTCGGTATTCATGACGGTTGCATGGCCGATAACGACGTTGCCCTTCTCGTCCTTTTCACCGAGTTTCCAGACAGCATCCCAACTACCAAGATCCGACCATGCGAAGGTTGATGTGATCACGGCGGCATTGGAGGTCTTCTCCATGACCGCATAATCGATCGAAATATCGGGGCTTGCCTGAAAACTCGCCTCATCAAGACGTACGAAATCGAGATCGATCGCGGCCTGGGCAACCGCTCCCTCCGCTGCCTGGTGCACGGCCGGTGCATAGGTTGATAGCTCGTTCAGGAGCAAGTCGGCCCGGCACATGAAAATGCCGGAGTTCCAGAAAAAGTTGCCAGCGGCCAGCATCTCTGTGGCGGCGGTAATTTGCGGCTTCTCGACGAAGCGCTTAACCTTGTGCGCGCCTGTCGAAAGCGGTTCGCCCCGTTCGATATAACCGTACCCGGTTGCGGGCTCGGTCGGCTTGATGCCGAATGTGACGATCTTACCCGCCGCGGCGGTCTGGCGCGCTGATGCGATCGCCTCGTACCAATGCTCATTGGCATCGATTTCATGATCGGAAGCCAGAAGGTGAAGGATGGCATCCTCGCCGAATTTCTGCTTCAAATAGAAAGCGGCGGCAGCGATGGCGGCAGCCGTATTGCGAGCCACCGGTTCGAGGATGATGGCCGACAGATCGACGCCGACCTCGCGGGCCTGCTCGGCCACTGTGAATCGAAAATCCTGATTGGTGATGACGACAGGCGCCTCGTAGACCGTGTGGTCCGTCACACGCTCAAGTGTTTCCTGGAACAAGGTTTTTTCATCAACGACTTTGATGAACTGTTTTGGCGCGCTCGATCGCGACAATGGCCAGAGGCGGGTGCCCTTACCACCGGCCATGATGACGGGAATGATCTTCTGGGTCATAAAAATCTCCGGGTACGGACGGACCGTGCTTGTAGGGGCTCAACTGTTAATTGACAATCGGGTCACTGCGCTTTCGCCCAGTCGCGAACGAGGGAAAGGCTTTTGTCTAGCAGCGAAGAAGCAACCGTCCCATCTTCGGCCTCGACATAACAGCGCATTTCCGGCGCATTGCCGGAAGGACGAAGGTGAACGATGGAACAGTCGGCGAGCGTAACGCGCAGGCCATCGATATCGCTGACCGAGCGAACAACTCCGAGCGGCTTGAGGAAAGCTGCAAGGTTTGCAGGAGAGGCGCGCAGATGCGCCATTAACGCCGTACTAGTCTCCACGGCAAAGTTCTCGAGGCGGCCGGCCGCCGCCACCGGAAGGCGAAAATCGGCGGCGATGGCTGACAACGGTTTGCCATGCTGATTGGCGAGAAACAACGTCGCAAGAATCGGCAGAAAGCTATCACGTGTCGGAAGAGGGCCGAGTATTCCCTTGGAAAGGGCGAAGGCCGACTGAGCCAGGACGCCACCATTGGCCTCGAACCCCATTACCGCCATTTCGCCCGCCGCGACTGCCTTGTTCATACCTTCGATAACAAAGGGAGACCCGACTTTGGTGCGAATAACGCGATAGCTACCCGCGGCCTCGATGCCGGAATTGGAGGTCACCGGGGTGACTACGACCTCCGCTCCCAGGAAACGCGCGACGATGAGCCCGAGCAGGTCACCGCGCAGGGGCGTTCCCTCTTCATCGGCGACCAGCGGTCGGTCGCCATCACCATCGGAGGAAACGATAGCGTCGAGATCATGTTCCGTCGCCCAGCCACGCAAGTATTCAATCGTCTGCGCCGATACGGCTTCTGTATCGACCGGAATGAAATGGTCGGATCGTCCGAGTGCCACGACTTCCGCGCCATAGCCGGCGATGACGTCGCGCAGGCTGTCGCGGGCAACCGTGCTGTGCTGGTAGACGCCAATTTTCAGGCCGGAAAGAGCGCCAGCCGGCAGAAGCGCGCTGTTTCGCGACAAGAAAAGAGCAAAGGCATGATGCTTTTCGTTCGGTGCCTCTCCAGGTGTTAAGTCATCAATCGTGTCTCCGATCTCGGCAGCGATACGGGTGATTGCAAGCTCGTCGTTCTTGTCGATCTCGCCATCCGGGCGATAGAATTTGATGCCGTTCCGATCTGCCGGGATATGCGAACCCGTGACCATCAGTGACGCGCATTCTTTCGACATGGCATAGTGCGCCAACGCCGGAGTCGGGATTGCGCCGCAGTCGATAGGCTGCAGGCCGGCGCGGGCGAGTGCCCCGATGCAAGTGGCGACAATGTCGGGGCTTGAGGGACGATAATCGCCAGCGACAAAGATGCGGTCTCCCGCCTTTGCCAATCCGGTACGCAGCAGATGTCTTGCAAATGCGGTTGAGTACAGAGCCGATGCATGGCCCTGAAGATCAGTTACAAGGCCGCGAAGACCGCTGGTGCCGAATTTCATGAAGTTCCCTATATTCACTGGCTTACGGCCTGTGTCGGTAAGCCGTCATGCGAAAGTGTCAAGAGATTAGCGATGGATATCGATAGTTTTCAAACCAGTGGCACCAAATCAGGCTGGGTCTCGCCGTCTTCGTCAGTCAAGATAATCGATTCATTGCAAACGTTGGTGCAGAGAGTAGCGATGTGTCGCCCAGGCTTTACGGAGCCCCCTTTGATGGAAGCCAAGACCGCCTATTCCTCGTCTCGTTGCTTCAGTGGGGCCAACGCCCTTTAGAGTTCTAAGGTGTATTTGGTCTTTGCGAGCTTCGCCAAGTACTGGCCATAAGCGCTCTTGCCGAGCTCGTCAGCGAGCTTCTGTAGGTGATTCTCATCAATATACCCCATGCGGTACGCCACCTCTTCCGGGCAGGCGATCTTGAAACCCTGACGCCTTTCGAGGGTTCCAACGAAGTCGGCGGCGTCCAGCAGGCTGTCCGGCGTGCCCGTGTCGAGCCAAGCGTAACCGCGGCCCATTAGTTCAACTGTCAGTTGGCCACGCTCAAGGTATGCGCGGTTGACGTCGGTAATCTCCAATTCGCCGCGCTGCGACGGCTTCAGGTTTGCGGCAATGTCGATAACCTGCTTGTCGTAGAAATAGAGGCCGGTAACCGCCCAATTACTCTTTGGCTTGGCCGGCTTTTCCTCGATCGAAAGCGCCTTCATGCTGTCGTCAAACTCGACAACGCCGTAACGCTCCGGATCAGTGACGTGATAAGCAAAAACGCACGCGCCCGCGACCGTGGATGCACCGGAGCGAAGAATCTGCGGCAAGCCGTGCCCATAATAGATATTGTCGCCGAGAATCAGCGCCGACGGATTTTCCCCCACGAAATCGGCACCGATGATGAAGGCCTGCGCGAGCCCGTCCGGGCTCGGCTGCACCGCGTATTCGATCGAGATACCCCACTGGCTGCCGTCGCCGAGCAACCGCTTGAAGGCGTCGTTGTCGTGCGGCGTGGTGATGATCAGAATCTCCTTGATCCCCGCCATCATCAGCGTGGTCAGTGGATAGTAGATCATTGGCTTGTCGTAGACCGGCATGAGCTGTTTGGAGACGGCTTTGCTGATCGGGTAAAGGCGCGAGCCGGCGCCCCCAGCGAGAATGATACCCTTCATGCTTACTCCTTCCATTCATGAAACCCGAAAGCGCCAACCTATAACAAGCGGTCCAAGACAACCTTTGCGGACACCCTCCAATCGGGCAGCACGAATCCGTAGGCCTGTTTCAGTTTTTCATTCGAAAGCCGCGAGTTGGCCGGGCGCCTTGCCGGTGTCGGATATTCCGCCGTCGTGATTCGGCGCACGGACACGATCTTGCCGCTCTTCGCCAGCAAGGAAGCAAAGATCGCCTCGGCGAAATCCGCCCATGTCGTATCGCCGCTTCCGGTCAGGTGGAAGACACCGCGCAGTTTGGTGTCCGGATCGACAGAAAGGCGCTTCACGATGGTGATCACCGCATCGGCGATATCAAGCGCGCTGGTCGGCGTGCCGTGCTGGTCGCCGACCACGTTCAGCGAATCACGGGTCTCGGCCAAGCGCAGCATGGTAGTTAGGAAGTTGGCGCCAAAGGGCGAATAGACCCAGGCGGTGCGCAAAATGGCGTGGTTGGGGTTGGCAGAGGCGACGCCTACCTCGCCCGCGAGTTTCGAGCGACCATAGGCAGACAACGGGTCGGTTGCGTCCGTTTCGACATATACATCATGCTTGTCACCGGGAAACACATAGTCTGTCGACAGATGCACGACCGGAATGCCGAACTCGCTTGCCAGTTCCGCTATCGCCGTTGCTCCTTCGGCATTGACGGCGAAAGCCAGAGCCTCTTCGCTTTCAGCCTTGTCGACCGCCGTATACGCGGCGGCGGAAACGATTGCATCCGGCCTGATTTGCGAAAGGACGGCACGAATCGAGTTCCTGTCGACCAGGTCGAGTTCCGGACGACCAACGGCGACGATCTCGACACCGGCCGCCGGACCGCGTTCTAGAAGAGCCGAGACAACCTGGCCCTGTTTTCCCGTCACGGCAACGCGCATTGCTCAGCCTTCTTCAGAACGCCCAGACGTTCACCGGAATACACCCTCTGCCGCAGCGGTTGCCACCACCATTCATTCTCCAGATACCAGCGCACCGTCCACGCGATGCCACTGTCAAAGTTTTCTTGCGCCTCCCATCCCAGTTCGGTCTCCAGCTTGGTGGCATCGATGGCATAGCGGGCGTCGTGGCCCGGTCGGTCCGTGACGAAGGTGATAAGGTCGGCATGCGGCTTTGCCTTCGGGCGCAATTCGTCCATCAGAGCGCAGATGCGATGCACGACGTCGATATTGCGGCGCTCGTTGCGACCGCCGACATTGTATTTTTCACCGAGGCGGCCGCGCGACGCAATCAGGTCGAGCGCAAGGGCGTGATCTTCGACGTAGAGCCAGTCGCGAATGTTAACGCCCTGGCCGTAGACCGGCAGCGGCTTTCCGTCCATGGCGTTAAGGATAATCAGCGGGATCAGCTTTTCGGGAAAGTGATAAGGTCCGTAGTTGTTAGAGCAGTTCGACAGGACGACAGGCAGACCGTAGGTGCGGTACCACGCAATCGCCAGATGGTCGCTCGCCGCTTTCGAAGCAGAGTAGGGTGATGACGGATCGTACGCCGTGGCCTCCTCGAACAGGCCCTGATCGCCGAGCGATCCGTACACTTCGTCCGTCGATACATGCAGAAAGCGGAATGTCTCCTTGCGATCAGCGGGCAGCCCGTTCCAATAATGCCGTGCCGCTTCCAGCAGGCTGAACGTGCCCATGACATTGGTCTGCACGAAGTCGCCCGCACCACTGATCGAGCGATCGACATGGCTTTCGGCGGCAAGATGCATGATCCGGTCGGGCTGGAAACCGTTCATTGCCTCCGACATCTTTGCAAGATCGCAAATGTCGGCCTTCAGAAAACGGTAGTTTGAAGCGCCTTCGATCTCCTTGAGTGAAGCGAGATTGCCGGCATAGGTAAGCTTGTCGACATTGAGCACGTCCGCGCCGACGTTTTTCACGAGGTGCCTGACGAGCGCCGAACCGATAAAGCCCGCTCCGCCGGTTACGAGAATACGCATCAGTTATCTCCGCTCGTCGTCCGTCTTTGTGACGGTCAATATTTGAAAGACGGGGGCAGATCCGCCAGTTTAGGCTGTGCCCTATCCTTGTCCGACAGGACCACATTGGCGAGCGGCACGGGCCATTCGATACCGATCTCCGGATCGTCCCAAGAGACACCGCGGTCGCTGACCGCGCTATAAGGGGCCGTCACTTTGTAGGAAATGACACAGTCCGGAAGGAGTGTCGCAAAACCGTGTGCAAAGCCTGTCGGAATCCACAGTTGTTCGCCGTTCTCCATCGAAAGTTCGCAACCATACCACCGGCCATAGGTTGGCGAATCGACGCGGATGTCGACGGCTACGTCGAAAACCGTGCCGGCGATGCAGCGCACCAGCTTCCCTTGAGCGAACGGGTCAAGTTGGAAATGCAGACCACGCACGGTTCCAGCGGTCGCAGAAAGAGATTCGTTCTCCTGCACGAACGCAACGTCCGCGACATTTTCGCGGAACCAGCCGTCCTTGAACACTTCTGAAAAATATCCGCGATGATCACCCAGTCTTGTTGGAATGATCTTGGTCAAACCTGCCAGCGGCAGAATCTCAATATTCATTACGCGCCTGTCCGTCTTCAGGTTTGGCAACCCTGTCGTAGCTGATGCTACCCTCATCGCTGGTGAACAGTCACGTCATCAAAATTGGTAGTATCGCGAGCCCGCGTACGTTGGCACCCGCTCGGAAGATTTTCGAAGGGCCCGTCGCCGATCCGCGCTTAGTGCAGTCCTTCGTTCTGTCGTGCCGACATGTGCCCGCAACTGGCGGCGCATTGCGATGCGCTACGACCGCGTGCCCGCACTTTTTTCTCGGCGATCTGCATCGCAGCCGCAGTCATCTTCTGGCTTCGATCAATGAGTCCTGACCCTATTAACGATGCTCTCAAATGAATAGGCTTTAGGCTACCTGTCGTCCCCCCACTCGAGAAAATGCGGCTGGTCTTTAGAAAGTTGGAACCAGAGATGGAACGAGTTCAACTTCCTCCGACTTCGAGAGTGGAAATCCCAGAATTCTCCTCGAATTCCTCGGCTATGGTTTGAATGGCTGAGTTGCTGCTGGTCTATCCGAAAACGAAGGAACCGTGATCTGGCCTTACCGACAATGTGTCGGGGCTCTTGTTATGCTTTAGGTTCTCTCAGGTTCAAGAAGACTATCAATGGCGTTTAGGTCTTGTCGAATGCCTCATAGGCTTTGGTTGCCGATCCATCTCCTCTGATGTCTTTCGCATCAGTTCCCCTCGGGCTCCGGTAGCGAATCCTATGTTGTCCGAAGCGAACCAGAAAGAAGACCTGACTGTATCGGTTGAAGGGCGATCCAAGAGGAACCAATGGAAAGCATTCTGGTTAGCTCTCGTCGGTAAAGTATTCCAACAGGCGCGAAGCGCCTGTTAAGGGAACCAGTGAAACGAGGTGGGGGGCATGTGTCAGATGTGCGGGCATCGACCGGGGGGGTACATAAAAAACATGGGGGAGCCCCCGGTGTGAACACCGCAGTCAGTTCGAAAATGCCCATTCCCGAAATAATAATATTCTCTTTCATCACCTCCGGTGCGAACCAGACGAGCCGAAGCATCCCGAGCGAGCGCAGCGAGCGAAGGGTAATGCGAGAGGCAAGTRCTGGTGAGCATACTGGAACCATAAATAAAATAAAGATTATCAATCAAAAAAGTCTAAAAATACCACGCAATTAATGAAGTAAATCAACGTATTAATATAAATTAAGATTATAAATATAATGAGAATGGGGGTTCCAAAATAATATCATTATTATTTTCCATACTGATTTTCAAATCATCATGGATTATTTTCTATTTAATATTATCTTTATATGGGGGAGTTTTATTTATCCCTATGGTGTAATCTTCTCTGGATTACACAACATCTCTCTCTCTCTCATTCTCTCTTATAGATAAGAGAGAATAAAAGTTTAGGCCTCTCGGCGTTAGGGATAAATATCCCTACATTGTGAATGGGGGGTCTGGCAAGCCCCCCACACAAAAAAGAACCCGGCCTCGATCCCGGGAATATTTCGCGAAGTTCCGCTCGACCAGACGCCATCATCACCTTCCGTGGGAATTGGTCAAAAGTCATCGCCGTTATTCTACGAGAATAAAACAGGCCATGTTTCTTTATCCCTGGTCTAAGTTCGGGTGGGCGCTTCTGCGCTTCCATGGTCGCAACGGCACCTGCCTGACTCTGCAATGCTGCCCAACCAAACGGGCAAGGGCGGATCCAGGAGGAGGTCATGGCGAGGGGAATGCGTCTCAGGACGACGGTCGGTAGCTTCAGGGACAGAGCGGTACAGCTCGGTCGTTGGCGTGTTCAGGCTATTATCAAGATAATCGCCTTTCGATTATCCTCTCCGATTTTCATGATAATCGACGCGGTATACAGCCAATCTGTTCCCTCGTCATGCTCCGTGGCTCGTCGTAGCAGTGGCTCAGCTTGACTAGGCGTCGATCCTCAAAGCGCGCTTGCAGTTACGAACGATATACCGAACGGTTCAACAACTATTCTGCATCGCCGTCCCGTCAAGTTGGTTTTGTGTAATGGTGACGCAGCTATTATTACGAAAATCCACTTTCGATTATCTCCTGCAATTATCCAGATAATGTTGTCAGCTCGCAGGCGCCTAGCGGCCGGATGCGGGCGATTTCAATGGAACATCAATTGGCTGATGCCGATTGGGCCGTTGACGTAGTGGGAGCAAAATGTCGACAGCATTCCACAGGGCCGGCGCAGGACAGGATTGCGTTCCGGATGGCGCAGTCCATCCCGCTCTGTTTTGGCGTCCTAGGAGACGCTACGGCGGTCCGCCCGCTACGGGAGCCGAAAGAGTTGGCATCCAAGCGCAAAATATTGGCATCGCCCTGCTTGCTTCGTCGTCGGCGTTTGCACAATGGATTTACCAAGAGGGTAAAACGATCGGTCGTGTAGCCAGGGGCAATGATCGCGCAGCTATTATCGCGAAAATCCATTGTCATTATCTCCGGCAATTATCGAGATAATAAGTGGCTTTATTGAGAACCTGCGCCCGATGGTCTCGGATGTGTTATACGGAAATGCACCCGAACAATGGTTCGGGCAATTCGCCAACTTGGGGGATTGAGTCAGGCCTGGATCCGTCAGCATGTTTTTTGAGGAATGGATCGCGCAGCTATTATCTCGAAAATCCATTTTTGATGTTCTCCCATAATCATCGAGAATTTCACGGGTAGGACGTTACGCGGAACTTGCATCCATAATCTCGGAAGAGCGGCACGGCCAAGCACCCCGAACAAAAGTCCGAGCGATTATTGTAAAAATCCGTTTTCGATTAATATCTCGGATTATCTAGATAATGGCTATCCAGCTCAAGGGATTGCGTCGAGCGGCCGTCTCGACACCGATAGCCGGCCACGGCCGTGCCGGAAGGCTAAAATCGTGTACTCGTTTGATATGCAACTTGAGTCACGGCCTTGGTCGCGGCTCCACGCGCCCCATACGTCCCAATGAAATCACCCATCTCGTCCGCGGACGGGCTTTCCACCTCATAAAGGTCCCATCGCTTATCATTTGTTGGCGTGAGGCGGTATGTTCGCCCGTTGCTGCGGCAATACCAATTCGGAGTTTTGCCAAGCTGGGTCCATTTGCAGTCGGCTCCCGAGAGCAGCCTCTGCTCCGCAGCTATCCTTTCTTGCATCCTCAACGATTTCCGCCGCGCCTGGCGCTCAAGTTGGAGCCGCTCGCGCTCCTGCTCGACATGCTCTGAAAGCAGTCGGATGATCGCCGGCAGTTCGGTTCCTTCCGCTTTCTCCCTGGCGAACACCGAAAGACATCCATCCTTCAGGTCATCATCGGGGTAGAGGGTGTATGGTTCTTCTTCAAAGGCCCTGAGCCGCTGTGCAACATCCGTCATCGTCAGGGAGGGGCCCGGCATTCGATTAAGGTATCCTCGCAAATCCTCAACAGGAATCCAGCATCCGACAGCTGACCTGAGAAGCGCTTCTCTCTCACCTTCCCATTTTTGCCAGATGCCGTTCTCCCGATCTAAACGTTTGACGATAGCCTCCGCCACCTTCAACAAGGAGGTCGGATCACGAAGATGACGGAGGGATGGGCTTTGCATGTAGTCGTCCAGTATATGTTTCACAGTCCGCGCGCGATCGTCTTCCATCACCCACTCGATGTCCCAATTTAAACTGACAGTATGCAGAGTAATAGAACAGCTCGCGAGCTACAAAACGACGATGACAACAAATCCGCATGCCGCCAAAGAATGTTGGAATCACCGACATTGTCACTCGCTCGCGCGAGACAACACGGTGACCACCAACGGCGATGGCCACGCTCTGCGAGATGTGCGGATAGCAAAAAGGGCCGATCACCGAATGCTCAACAGAGCCCCGGAAACGAATGTAATGCGCCAATAATCGCCGCTGAGATTGAGATAATATTATGGGAATAATGAAGATAGCATTATTTTAAAAATGCTCTTTGCGGGGCGCGATGGGAGGTCGTGGTTGATTGTCGACAATATTATCTCGGAGAATTAATGTGAAATTTTCAATAATGAAATTCGTCTGATAAGATAATATCGGTTGGAAAACGGAGATAATGTTATCTGCATAAATGCTCGTTGGGAGGATATAAATCCCCTCGAAAATGCCAACAATATTATCTCGGAAATGCGCCCAGGGGAGCATGAGATAATGGCTTTAAAAACCGGGAAACGGTTTTCAAGAAAAACAAGTCAAGGCATTCGCCAGCGATGACGATTCAGTAGATTGGGCGGACTGTGCACGTACCGCTTACGTCGACAAGCGAACTGAGCGCTAGTAACGCGGTAGGCTGGTGTCAAGGAGGCGACACAGTCGGAAAGCTGCATCACACCGCTCCGAGCTCCTACAACAGTGGTTGGGCGGAGTCTCATTCAGTTCATTGGTAATTTCCGCTCAGCCCCGGTGCCCCACACGCTTGCCTCACGCAAACCGCATGCAAATGCGAATGTGACCGTACGCCTCGCTCGAGTTCAGGACTCCGGCTTCACCAGTTTCAGTATCGGGCGACCTTGTCGCCTCCGCTTTCGCTGTGCGGCACGAGATAGTGGGTTCTCTACCGGCGCTATTTTCCGCGGCGATCGCACCTTCGGTTTCGGAGTGGGTGGCGCGTTACTCGATCGTAACCGCCCGATTGCTACCGCGTAGATTTGGCTTTGATGCGAGCGACGAGCAGCTCGTTGTCAACAAAGCTGTCTAGGAAGTCGTTCCATTCTTGGGTAACCGCCCGATTGCTACCGCGTAGATTTGGCTTTGATGCGAGCGACGAGCAGCTCGTTGTCAACAAAGCTGTCTAGGAAGTCGTTCCATTCTTGGGGTGAGCGGCGGGCGTCTTTGAGCATCTGCTCCAACTCGTCCATGCCGTCGTCTGTCAGTGCGGTGATGGATTCATCGTCTCCGGTATAGACGGAGATGATGCTGCCGTAGCTCAGATTATCATCGTTGGAGACGATTGCCTGAAGAAGCTCCGGGTCCTCTTTGAGAATTTCGGCAACAAATTTGATCGTACGGACGTAGGTAACTGTTGCCATCAGATTGCCTCGGCAGAGATTGTGACGAGCGGCGACCAGTTCCACGGCAGCAGCTCGTCTAACCGATTGATCTTGTGATCGTGGATGCGATTAAGCACGTCAGCCAAGTATGCCTGTGGATCAAGACCATTCATCTTGGCCGTCTCGATGATCGTCATGGCCCGCGCCAAAGTCTCCGCTCCGGTGTCGGCTCCCGCGAATAGCCAGTTGCGTCTTCCAACACCTATCGGACGCAGAGCCCGCTCGGCAGCATTGTTGTCGATCGCGACACGACCGTCTTCCATGAACAGGCAGAGCGAAGACCATCGGCTCAACCCGTAGCGGAACGCTACCGCCAGATCGCCTTTGCCCGGAATGCGCGTCAGTTGAGCTTCAGCCCAGTGGCGTAATGCTTCAGCCTTAGGCTTGCTCTGCATCTGACGCGCGGCAAGCCGGATCTCAGGAGGTTGGCCGTTGATGCCTCGCTCGATATCGTAAAGCGCTCCGATACGATCGAGCGCCTCTCGCGCGATCTCGGACTTGTTCGATGTCCAGATATCGTGGAAGTCGCGTCGCCAGTGGGCCCAGCAGGCCGCCTCTTTGAAGCGAGGACGCCCATCCGCTCCAGGCGAGTACAGCTTGCCATATCCTTTGTAGCCATCAGCCTGAAGGATGCCGCTTGATTGCCTGAGGTGGCGGTGGACGTGCTCTTCTTTCCAGTCGGGAGCAAAATAATAGACTGCACCGGGCGGAGAACTGCCAGCCCAGGGACGTTGATCGCGAACATACGTCCAGAGCCTGCCCTTCTTCACGCCTTTGCCCAAGCCCTTGTCTCGCAGCGAGCGATCCAGCACCCGGATTGGCGTGTCGTCAGCATGAAGGAGATCACTCGCCATGATCGCCATTTCGATCCGTTCGATGAGAGGCTGCAGCACCTGCATGGCACGACCACACCAATCAACCATCGTGCTGTCGGGAATGTCGGCACCCATGCGGGCGAAGATCTCGTTCAGACGGTAGAGTGGCAAATGGTCATCGAACTTCGACACCAGAATGTACGCCAAGAGGCCAGCGCCCGCCATGCTGCCAGGGATCGGGCGGCTGGGCGCAGGCACCTGCACCATCTTCTCGCAGCAACGGCAGGACTTCTTCAATCGGGCGACCTCGATCACCTTCATCTGCGCTGCAATCATGTCGAGGATTTCGCTTGTGTCCTCCCCGACAAGACGCAATTCACCTCCGCATTCCGGGCAGCAGGAGCCAGGATCAAGCTCCCGGCGTTCGCGAACTGCCTTGTCCGAGACGCGTGGGCGCCGGCGCATGATCTTCTCAGCCGTATCCGCCAAGGCAACAATAGACGCTTCCTCATCAGGCTCATCTATTGGGGCCGTATTGCTCTCAGCGGCGGCGATCAACAGATCCTCAAGCGCCAGTTCCAACTGCTCGATTTCACGCTCGATCTTTTCGGACGACTTGCCGAAGACCTGCTTCTTCAGCTTGGCGATGCGCAGCCGCAGTGTTTGGATTAACTGGTCGTGCGCTTGCAACGTCGCCGACATCTTCGCGTTTTCCGCCTGCAACGCGATTATTATTGCCTTGAGAAAGGCTGGATCATCAGGAAGATTTGTCGTTGCGATTGACATGATCCTGACTACCACAAGTCAGGAGAAATTGCCATAAAAACGAGTGGTTTCAGAGGGATAAATCACCCGACACGGGCCGGTGGCGCGCCCCAATCAGGACGACGCCAATCGATCCCTTCCCACAACATCGCCAGTTGAGCCGACGTCAGTCGCGCTGTACCGTCGGACGCTGAAGGCCACGGGAACCGACCTTTCTGCAAAATCTTGTAATACAGGCAGAAGCCTTGGCCATCAAAATACAGTAGCTTCAAACGGTCGCCACGCTTGCCGCGAAAGGCAAATACCGCGCCGCCCGTCGGCTTCTGGCGCAAGACGTCCTGCGCAAGCGCAGCCAGGCCTTCAATTCCTTTGCGCATGTCCGTGATCCCGCACGCAAGATAGACCCGAACGCCGGTCCCAGGCCCGATCATGCTGCTTCCACCGCCCGGATGATCTGCGTCAGGGCAGCCGTATCGACCGAACTGCCGAAGCGAAGGTTGCGGCCGCAGGTCAATCGCAGTTCGACCATCCCGGAACACCTTTCCCGGTCATCAGCAACATCCATCTGCACCGCTTTCACATCGACGGGGATGAACAATGCATTCGACGACGCCGAGAGAAGCCCCTTCTTCTTCAGCTCGCTACGCCAAGCGTAAATCTGCTGCCGCGTAATATCGTGCCGATGGGCAACCTCTGTGATGGTCGCTCCAACATCCCCAACCGACATGACAATCGCGAGCTTCTCATCGTCGCGCCATCGGCGCCGCCGCTCTTGCCCAAGAATTTCAACGCGCATCGCGATCCCCCCATAAGACACGTCGCTAACGACGTCGTTAAACACGTGTCTTAGGCCATTAAGGCATTATGCGGCAGGCGGTGCCAATCGGGCGGTTAC